>NZ_CBDIBS010000001.1:0-667850 GCF_965276935.1 Rhodopila sp.
CGCAGGCGCGCCAAATCGTCGTGGAATACCACATCCAGCACCCAGTGCAGCCGGTTCTCAATGCCCCAGTGGCTCCGCACGACCCTGGCGAGGGTCTCGGCACTGAGTTTGGTTGAGCACAGGTAGTATCGGGTTTCTGTCTGGATAACGCCGCCCCGCTCGGTTTCGCTTTCGATCATGCCGATGGCGGTCAGGCCAGGGAATGCAAATTCGCCCGGATGACGCCGCTCGGCGAACAGCCAGTTGATGTCGTGGCAGATCGTATGGCGGCGGGTTTCGATCCGGCCATGGTCGCCATCGACGGTCTCGAAGCTTTGCAGCGTCAGCGTTGGTGGTGGATCGGCAAAGACGGTTTCCACTTCGGCATAGGTCGCTGGCCAGTTCTCCTTCAAGGCCAGCACGTAATCGCCACCACCCTCGATGATCGTCTGGGCAATCTCCTTCTGCGTGCCCATGGCATCGATGGTCACCAACGCGCCGGCCAGTTCCAGACGACGCAGCAGCACAGGAATGGCGGTGATCTCATTGGATTTCGCCGACACCGCCTCTTGTCCAAGGACCAATCGCTGACGCGTCGCCCAGGCGGACACCGTATGCAGCGGCAGACGCCCTTTGCCGCGGGCATGGCTGCGACGCGAGGTCTTGCCATCGATCGCGATAATCTCGGGCGTGTCAGTCCGCAACCCGTCTACCCAGGTCAGGAAACATGTCTTGAACAGCTCAGGATCAATCGCCGCGATCACGTCGCACAATGTGTCGTGGCTCGGGATGCCGTGCTTGAACGGCAGAAAACGGCGGAGGAAGCCCTGGCGTTCGCTGCCCCACAGGCTGATTTCGACAAAGTCGTCCGCACCGGCGATGGTCCCGCAGAGCATCAGCAACAGGATTTCCGGTAGAGGATATAGCACCTTCGTCGCTTGGCGCGGGTCCCGGAGGGCCGCGAAGTGGGACAAGAAGCAGGGCTGGCTTGGCATGGACATAGAGACCTCCTGATGAGAGGCTTCCTATGAATCCGATTCTAGCCCGCACGGGAATCCCTCAACCACTCAAGCGATCGCCCTGAGGGCAGCGCAACCGTGGTTAAGGCTGCGCTTCAGGATCCGCTGACGGTCCGCCAGATCCCAAGACCATCGGCCCGAGCGGCGGCTTCGGCTGGTTGCAGATCGGCCGTCAGCGCCCGCGCCCATCCACTCCGGACCAGTGCTTCACCCAATGGCACGCCAGCGGACAGGCAGGCGGCGACGGGGCGCCCCATCCTATCGCTGCCATGGATGGTGCAGGCAACCTGACGTTCGCTCACCAGCGATGCCAACTTGTTGGCGGCGGCAACGCCGCAGTCCAGCGCCGCAGCGGTCGCGCCATGGCACAATGACCCACGCGCAGGGGCCAAGATGCCGTCCAGTCGCACCACATGGTCGCCAACCCGTAACGTCTCCCCGTCGATCACCGCCAACTTGTCGGCTGGGGCGGAGAGTTGCTGGTTGGCGGGGACACGGGCCGGCGCGTCAGAAGACCGGCCGAACAACGTGGCAACCGCTAGCAGAGCCGCCACGCCACCCAAGGTAACCAGCAGAACGTTTGGCGCGGGAAAGCTGCGGCCGCGCAGCAATGCACCAGTATCCGCGCGGAAAATTCGCCGCCTGTGGTTCAAGGACATCCGCGCCACTCCACCTGCCTGCTGCTTTCATACATAATTAAAATATTACAATAATGTATTAATTAGCCGTCGGCCAAGCCTGGATGAAATCCTGGCTTGCCGCAGCACGGCGACGGCGGTCAAGTCCAATAGATCGGCTGGCGGCGGAATTTCTCGAAGGCGCGGATGATCTGGGGTCGCAGCTTTCCCGCGCGGGACGCGGTAAACCCTACGACAATACCCACCGCATAGCCATGGCGGCCGGCAGAACCGCCCAGTTCATCCAGAAGCTGCGCCGCCACAGCCGCGTCATTCAGCAGGCCAAGGCGCTGCTGCAGCACACTCAGGCGGCGGATGAAGCGATGTGCGGCTCTGCCGTTGTCCAGGCCGGCGAACATCTCGGCCGCGTAGCGTGCCCGCTTGGCACGCAGCCGTAGTTCGTGCAGCGCAGGAATGTCCAGCGTCTCGATCTGCTTGCCGACCGAGGTCAGCTTCTTCCAGCGGTGCTGCAGGACGCCTGGCGCGAAATCCGCGACGAGCGACCGTTCGGCGGGCACTTGATCCAGCCGATCTTGATCAGGGCCATCTGGCGAAACATCGGCACTCGCCGGCCAAAAGTGCAAGGCGAACCAAGCCAACTCGATCCCCAGAACCCGGAACGCCGGACTTTGGAGGTGGTGCGCGAGTGCCGCGCGATGGTCGTGCCGCCGCCGCACCGCCGCGGCGATCAGCCGATCGAGCTTCTTGTCCGGCGGCAGCGCCTTTGCGATCATCGGCGCCGTCTCGCCGACGAACACATCCCAGTCGCGCGTGAAACCCAACGTGGCGCCGAGTGTCTTCAGCCCGTCGTGCACCCGGTCAAGCGCGCCATCCGGCAGCGCGCCACGAAAAACCGAAATGGCCGACAGCGCTCGACGTACCGCCACCCGCATCTGATGCACGGCCTCCACACGGTTGGCATCCGGCACATCCTTGGCATCCGACTGCGCCGCGACCGGCGCATGATGCAGGATGACGTCCGTCAGGTGCCCCAGGATGTGTGTCAAGGCGGCGGCCACGGTCATCCCCACACCGGGCAGCACGGGCGGCCCTAGCCGCCGCGGGACCGGGACCCCGCCGCTGGCCAGGGCGATAGCCCGCGCGGCCAGGCTGGCCCGCGGCACCCAGACGGCCGCCGCATTCGCGATCACCAGCGCCGCCGCGTGGACGGCGTGGTCCGCACCGCTGAGCTGGATCCGGGCAACCGCCTGTTCCGCCGTCACCGACCGCAGCACGCCGCATTCGATCAACAGGGTGACCGGTGCCTCCTCGATCCGATGCTCGCTGACGGTGCGTCGCCCCTGGAACGCCGCGACCGGTGCGAGCCGAACTGGCAGGCCGGCGGTCAAGGCTGTTGGCTCCTGGCTTTCCTGCAGCACCGGCGGAGGCTGCCCTGGCAGCCAGGTTTCCGCCGCGGGCAAAACACGCTCCAGGCGCCAGCGGCCGCGCTGTTCGGCCAGTATCAACCCCTGGCTTAGCAGCGTCTGGTCCGGACTGTCGTGCCAGACGACCTTGAAGACCTGGCTGCGCGGGCGTCCCTCGCGGGCCAGCGCCTTCAGCCTGGACATGCCGGCGACGGTGTCTGGATCGGCCTGAAGTTCCAGCTCCATCCGAATTAGCCAGCGGCGTCCAGCATGCGGGGAGTCAGGAATCGGACCAGACGGCCGCCGCCTTCCCGCAGTTCCCACCAGGAGCCCGCGATCACGAACTCCGCCAGCGCGGCGGTTGGGAAGCCGGCCACCAGCGCCCGTTCGTGTTCGCCGCTGGCCAGGGCGCGACGGCCGGCCAGGGTCAGCGCCAGGTCGTGCAGGCCGGGATTGTGGCCAATCAGCAGCACGCTGCGCACTGTCTCCGCCACGCCATGCAGCGCGGCCATCAGGTCGTCCAGGCTGGCGAGGTAGAGGCTGTCCATCGGGTCGACCAGCGGCATGTCGTCCCAGGGTTCCAGCGCTTCCAGCGTCTGCATCGTCCGGCGGGCGGTGGAAACCAGCACCATGTCGGGGGTGAGCCCAAGGTCCTGCATGGCCTGCCGCATGATCGCAACACTGCGCCGGCCGCGCGGGTTCAGCGGGCGGTCCCGGTCGGGGCTGGCGGTATCGTCCCAGGAGGACTTCGCGTGCCGCAGGATCAGAAGCTGACGCATGATAGTAGCATCCTGCCATGAACCGGACGGCTTGTCCTCCCCGCCAGGCGAAGTTTCGGCATGGACATGCTCGATCAGGCAGCCATTCTCCCCGGCTACGAGCACCCCATGTCTCGCAATGCGCGCGGGCTGGGTCTCGCGATGCCCGGCCTGATTGGCGCGGAGTGCGCGGACCAAATCGCATCAGGGCACGCGGGCGAAGTGCCGCATGAGGGAGAATCCATGCCGACCGAGACATTGCGGGTGGTGCTGGGCGATCAACTCAGCCGGTCGATCGCGGCGCTGTCCGACCTCGACCCGGCGCGCGACGTGGTGCTGATGGCGGAGGTGATTGGCGAGTGCGCCGTCGCCCCTTACCATCGCAAGAAACTGGTGCTGGTACTGTCGGCGATGCGGCATTTCGCCCGCGCCCTGACCGCGCGCGGTGTGCGGGTGCGCTATGTCCGGCTGGATGATCCCGAGAATATCCAGACCCTGGCGGGCGAGGTGCGCCGAGCAGTCGCCGACCTGGAACCAGGTCATGTGGTGGTGACCGAGCCTGGAGCGTGGCGGGTCCTGGACAGCATGCGCGGCTGGGTGGACGGAATCGAGATCCGCTCCGATACGCGCTTCGTCTGCTCGATTGCCGACTTTCGCCACTGGGTCGCCGGACGCACCGGGCTGCGCATGGAGTTCTTCTATCGGCAGATGCGACGGCACACCGGACTGCTGATGACGGAGGATGCCCAGCCCGAGGGCGGCCGGTGGAATTTCGACGCAGAAAACCGCAGGCGGCTGCCGGCCTCGTTGCAAAGTCCGCCGCCGCCTGAATTCGCGCCCGATGAGGTGACGCGGCAGGTGATCGAACTGGTGCAATGGCGCTTTCCCGACGGCTTTGGCGCGCTCGACGGGTTTCACTTCCCGGTCACCGCCGTGGACGCCGAGGCGGCGCTGGCGGATTTCATCGCCCACCGGCTGCCCGGGTTCGGCGACTGGCAGGATGCGATGAGGCGTGCCGCGCCAAGCTTGTTCCACGCGGTGATCTCGCCGGCCCTGAACATCGGGCTGCTCGATCCGCTGGCGGTCTGTCAGGCGGTGGAGGCAGCTTGGCGAAGCGGCCGGGTCGCGCTGAACGCGGCCGAGGGCTTTATCCGCCAGATCATCGGCTGGCGGGAATACATGCGCGGCATCTACTGGCTGCGCATGCCGGAGTACGCGACGCTGAACGCGCTGGCCGCGACGCGCCCTCTGCCGGACTTTTACTGGAGCGGCGAGACCCGGATGGAATGCATCCGCCAGGTGGTGATGCAGACGCGGCGCGACGCCTACGCGCATCATATCCAGCGGCTGATGGTGACCGGCAATTTCGCCCTGCTGGCCGGACTGCACCCGGACGCGGTGGATGAGTGGTATCTGGCGGTCTATGCCGACGCCTACCAGTGGGTGGAAATGCCGAACACCCGTGGCATGGCCCTGTTCGCCGACGGCGGTATTGTCGGATCCAAGCCTTACGCCGCCTCCGGCGCCTACATCAACCGCATGAGCGACTATTGCGGCGCCTGCAGCTATGATGTGAAGCAGACGACCGGCGCTGCAGCCTGTCCATTCAACGCGCTGTACTGGGATTTCATCGCCCGCCATGCGGATCGGCTGGAAGCGAACCCGCGGATGGCGATGCCGGTGCGAAGCTGGACGAAGATGGCAGCAGACCGACGCACCGCGATCCGGGCACAAGCGGCGGATTTCCTGGCTGGGTTGGACGACGGGGCGGGCAACCGGGCAACCGTGCCGGGTTCGCGGGAATGATTCCCGACGAAGCCGAGCGTTGGGTAGGGCTGCTGCACAGACTCCACCGGCTTGCAGGGGTCAACCTGGCCATTCGGAGGCGTCAGATGAACGCCTGCCGCTCAAAATGTAACCTTCACTAATGTCCGCGAGGGCCTGCGTCAGCGCATCAAGCAGGCCTTGCGGGACATCGTGATAAACTGCACTCATCCGTTGTCACATTATTCGAAAGGAAGTAATCGGTCCGTCATGGATCGAGGAACAACCTCCTGCGGCCGAATTAAGCGCCACGTTGACACGGTGCCGGGAGCATCCTCCAGAACAACGCCGATTGTTTCGATAATGTTGCGGTTGATCTATTGCATTTCCCACCGGATGCGGAACACTTGCTCATCGGCGATCAGATGTGCATCTTAAAAAAATTGAGGTGTGATGAAAATATGTTTCTTTCCCGTATGCGTTTTGCTTTTCGAGATTTTGTCCTGCCACCATGGACTGGCCTACGCAAGCGGCGTCGACAGTCCACCCCCGGCCATCGAGCCGCCACCTGCAAGCAATGCCACTGGCTGGACCGAAGAGCGAGGGACTGCTTCCTATTATGGTCCTGCGCAGAATGGCCGCCGATCCGCCAGTGGCGTCCGCTTTGATCAGCGGCTGCTGACAGCCGCGCATCCGTGGTTGCCGTTCGGCACCAAGGTCAGGGTCACGCTGGGCGAAACCGGACGGTCAGTGATCGTCACCATCACCGACCGTCTGTATTCGACGTGCCGCATCGTCGATCTTTCGGTCGCCGCCGCCAAGCAACTTGGCATGATCCGGCTCGGCATCGCCGAGGTCACCCTCGCCCCCGCCTGAGTAATACCAAACGACTCATGAGGTGACCGTTTTTGCCCAGTCCCGTGTGGCGATTGATCGGATACGCTCTGGTGCGGCGATGAGTTTGTTCCAAGCCACGCAGCATGCGTCGATGATCGCTTCAGAGGTTGCGTAGACGCGGTTGCTGAGGTCGTTCTGTCGCAGGAATTCCCAGACGTTCTCGACGGGGTTCAACTCCGGCGAGTAGGGCGGCAGGTGCAACAGCCCGATATTCTCGGGCACCTCCAAGCGGTCGCCCGTCTGGTGCCATCCGGCGCCGTCCAGCGTCAGCACGGCGAACGCACCTTCGGCGACCTGGGTGCTGATTTCCTGCAGGTGCAGGTTCATCGCGTGGACGTTGGCGTGCGGCAGCACGAGCCCAGCCCCGACGCCCCGCGCCGGGCAGACCGCGCCGAACAGGTAGGCCCAGTGGTAACGCTGATCCCGCGGTGCTGTGGGGCGGCTGCCGCGTTCCGCCCAGATGCGGGTCAGGCTGCCTTGTTGACCAACGCGGGCTTCGTCCTGCCACCAAAGCTCGATCGGCTTGCCGTGCGCGGCCGGCGGAATGGCAGCCGCGACCAGTTCGGCAAAGTTTTTTTATGCGCCTGCTGCGCTTCGGCATCCGCCTTGGGATGACGCGGCCGAACCGAGATGTGGCTGAACCCCAATGCCGACAGAATCCGCCCGACGCTGCGCTCATCCATCAGGACAAAGAAGCGCGCCAGGATCCGCTCCCGCAGGTCGCACAACCGCCAACGCACGACGCCATCTTCAGCAACAGTCGGCTTTTTGCCAACCCAGATCGCCAGTTGCGCCGTCTCCTCGACAGACAGTTTCGCCGCCGCCCCGCCGCCATGCGGACGGTCTGATAGACCCGCAATGCCGTGCTCGTTATAGCGGATTACCCAGTCGCGCAGCGTCTGCCGGTCCATCCCGCAGGTGTTCGCGGCATCCGTCCGGTTATGACCTTCCAGCACCAGCGCCAGCGCCAGAAGTCGCCGCGCCACCGGCGCCTCGGTTGTGCGGCCAGCCTGCCAGCGCAGTGCGCCGGCATCGTGCTCCCGTCGCGTGATCTGTATCGTCATGGCTGTTCCACCCGTCATCAAGCTGGACCAAACCACCACGACGCCCCGAGCCGGCGGAAATCACGTACGAGTCAGCTCATTTGTCGGTTGGTATAATACGCCTTTTGATCACGCGGGGCTGAAACTTCGAAACGCGTGAATTGCCTCGCGACATGCTCTATCCACACCGCCAGGAGGACTGGATCATGCTGAAGGACTGCCGCGGACTGGAGCTGACCACGTGTTCGGCGCGGACCGTCACCGCGTTCGATCATGCCATCGACGGCTACCTCGCCTATCGAGCCGATACGGCCGCTCGACTGGACGCACTGCTGGCGCTCGATCCCGAGTTCGGCATGGCGCATTGCCTGAAAGGCTATCTGCTGATGATGGCCTTCCGCGCCGATCTGCTGCCGGCGGCGCGAAAGGCTTCCATCGATGCCCGGCATGGAATGGCCGATGGAACGCCGCGCGAGAAAGCCCATGCCGGTGCGCTGGACGCCTGGACGGCAGGGCATCCCGAACAGGCGGTCGCGGTCTGGACGATGATCCTGCGCGATCATCCGCACGACATCCTTGCCCTCCGCCTCGCCCATTTCCTTGACTTCTGGCTCGGCCGGCCAAAGGCGATGCTGGCCGCGGTGCTGGCCGTCGACCGGCATTGGAGTCCCGCGCTACCCGGCTACACCGCGGTCCTCGGCTGCCGCTGCTTCGCGCATGAGGAAGCTGGTTTTTACAGTGAAGCGGAACAGGCGGGGCGCCAGGCGATCAATCTTGATCCCACCGATCTCTGGGCGGCGCACGGCGTGGCGCATGTGCTGGAAATGACCGGCCGGCCCGCTGAGGGCATCACCTGGGTGGAAACTCTGCAGTCCCGCTGGGATGACGGCAACAACCTGAAACACCATCTGTGGTGGCATCAGGCGATGTACCATCTGGAGCAGGGCGAGATGGCCAAGGTGCTGTCGCTGTACGAAGCGGGGTTCCGCGACCTGGCCGCGCCGCTGACCGATGCGGCGCCGGACCTGTATATCGATGTGCAGAACGCCGCCTCGATGCTGTTCCGGCTTGGTCGGCACGGCGTTGATGTCGGCGATCGTTGGGTGGAACTGGCCGACAAGGCGGAAGCACGGATTGGCGACTGCCTATCGGCGTTCACCTTGCCGCACTGGATGATGGCGCTGGCCGCCACCGGGCGGGAGGCCGCGGCCCGCGCGATGCTGTCCGCGATGCGGGACTTCGCCAGATCGCCTGATCCGATCCCAAGTCTGGTGCGGCGGGTCGCCCTGCCGGTGACCGAGGCGGTCCTGGCCAACGCGCAGGGGCGGCACGCCGAGGCCGTCGCTCTGATGCGGCCGATCCTGCCTGAGATGCACCGCATGGGCGGCAGCCACGCCCAGCAGGACGTATTGGAGCAGGTGTTTCTCGATGCCGCGCTGAAGGCCGGAGCTGACGCGGACGTGCGCATGCTGCTGGCGCAGGTCACCGGGCGCCATCCCGTGCCGCCGTCTCGGCGGCGGGGCTATTCGATGGGGGCACGTCTACTGGCGGCGTAGAGGTTCTGCCGGTGTATCATCGCAAGGTTCGGCACCAGGGCATGAAGCGGCGCTAGGATTAAACCGACAAGCGCGACGGCGTCGGCCGCCCTGCATCGATCTGTTCAGCTCCGCCCCTGGCGGTGACGGCCGGGCACTTCAAATGCAGTGCCGTCCTTAAATGCAGTGCCGTCCTTTTGTCCGCCAGTTTTGATGCCGGAAGCGTTCCTGCACAGGAGTGTGATTGAGGGGAACTCGACAACTCAATATTAAGTGTGTGTAAGGTGCCCGAAAGGTTAGGGAGGAGCGATCAACATGAGCGATAAAGCTCAGGGGCGAGGCCTGCGTGTATCGATCCCATATCGACTGCGGTGGTCCGCGGTGATCGCGGCGGTCGGTTGTCTGCTATTATTCGGGTCAGGCGGGTCGCCGGCGCAGGCAAGCCCATGTTCCGATCTCGCCAGTTCGCTCTCCGTGCAGCTTGATGACGGCGCCGTCCTGGTCGGACCCGAAACGACGGTGCAAGATATTACCTCGGGCAGCTACACACCGGCGGGGTCTACCACGCCGATCACGGGCCTGCCGCCATTTTGCCGCGTGGCGCTGGATATATCCGCCAACGGGCATCTTACCCAGTCGCAGATTCTGGTCGAGGTCTGGCTGCCGGAAGCCGGCTGGAACGGCCGTTACCTCGGCACCGGCAACGGCGGCTTCGCCGGCACCATCAGCGCCACCGCACTCGCCGGTGGCCTGCTGCAAGGCTACGCGGTCGCCAACACGGACATGGGCACCGGTGTGCTGTACAAGTGCAACGGGCTGTATTGCGGCGGGCGCACCGGACTTGGCGGACCGCCGGCCGGGTTGTACGGGCACCCGGACTCGATCAAGGATTTCGGCTACCGCGCCACCCACCTCATGACGGTGGCGGCCAAGCAGGTGGTTGCCGCCTACTACGGCCGGCCACAGCACCATGCTTATTTCGCCGGTTGCTCGACAGGTGGCCAACAGTCGCTGATGGAGGCGCAGCGCTTCCCCGACGACTATGAAGGCATTCTGGCGGGCGCGCCGGCCTATGACCGGACGCATCTGCACATGTCTGGCTCGTGGCCCTACGCCTGGACCCATGCCTCGACATCCAGCGTGCTGACGGTGCCGGCGCTATCGCTGATCAACAAGGCCGTCCTGGCGAAATGCGGCGGTCAAGACGGCGGCCTTGCGGGTGAGGGCTTCCTGACCCAGCCCGCCGCCTGCCGTTTCAGTGCCGAGGTGCTGCAATGCACCGGCGCCAAGACCGACGTGCCTTGCACCGATCCGGCCGCGGCCTCGTGTACTTGCCTTGCCCCCGAGCAGTCCGCGGCAATGGACGCGATCTGGCACGGACCGGTGGACGACCACGGGCGTCGGCTGCAGCCCGGCTTCCTGCGCAGCAGCGAGACTCCGGTGCCGCTGACCGCGGCCAATCCCTTCGGCAACCTGGGACTCGTGTGGGGCCAGTCGGGAACGGAACCGCAGTTTGACGGACTGATCTTCTGGGCGCTGGGGCCAGACTGGACGTGGCAGGATTTCTTCGCCAACCCCGCCGACCCCGACGCCATGCTGTCCCGCGAAATCCAGACCATCGATACCACACAGGTGGGCGGCATAACCTTTGCCCAGGCGTTGAACGCGACCAGCGCCGACCTGAGCCAGTTCTTCTACAACGGTAGCAAGCTCATTCTGTATCAAGGCTGGGCCGACCCGCTGATCCCAGGTTATGCGGCGGTCGATTACTGGCGGGCGCTGCAGCGTGCCGAGGGTGCCCGGCTGGCGGACTACACCCGCCTGTTCATGGCACCGGGCATGTGGCACTGCAGCGGCGGTCCCGGCCCAAATGCGTTCGGCGGACAGGACCAGGTGGTTCCCCCGAAGCCAGGCGATCCGAGCGACGACGCGCTGGCGGCGCTGGTGAACTGGGTGGAGAACGGTGTTGCGCCCACCCAGATCATCGCCACGAAATATGTGGATGACGTGCCCGCGCAGGGCATCGCTTCCCAGCGACCGCTCTGTGAGTACCCGAGCCACGCGGCTTATCGCGGCTCTGGCAATCCTGGCGATCCGGCCAGCTTCGCGTGCGTGCCCAACCAGGATAATCGCATCCTGGCACCTGCACCGATTTATGGGCCGTAGTGCGGGTGACAAGGTCGATGCGTGTCGCCAGCATCGGCCTCGTCCCCTGCCGCAGCGTGTTCTGCGCGTTTTCCATGCTGAAGGCTGCCCGATGAATGATTAATATCAACCGGCGGAGGAAGTGGCAGGAATGCCTCGTTACGGCGAGTTAGGCGCGTGGCGGCCGCCGGTTATGGTCCCCCCATGATATCCTTGATCCGACCCGCCAGATCGCGCATCGCGAACGGCTTTGTCAGAACATGCATCCCGGGTTCCAGATAGCCGTTGGCAACAACGGCATTCTCCGCATAGCCGGTGATGAAAAGCACCTTCAGCATTGGCCGGCTTGTGCGTGCCGCGTCGGCCAATTGGCGTCCATTCAAGCCGCCCGGCAAGCCGACATCGGTGATCAGCAGGTCGATGCGCCGGTCCGAACGGAGCAGCCGCAGCCCGGCCGGCCCATCGGCGGCCTCCAGCCACGTATAGCCCGCCTCCTCCAGCACCTCGGTCACCAGCATCCGCACCGTCGGCTCGTCATCAACGACCAGCACCGTCTCGCCCTGTTCGGCACGTGGCGTGTCGGTCGATTCCGCCGGCTGGTCGGCAGCGGTTGCATCGCCATGATGCCGGGGCAGATAGAGGCACACCATCGTGCCCTGGCCCAACTCGGAGTAAATCCGCGCCTGGCCGCCCGATTGCCGGACGAAGCCGTAGATCATGGACAGGCCAAGACCAGTGCCTACGCCGATCGGCTTGGTCGTGTAGAACGGGTCGAAGGCGCGCCGGATCACCTCCGGCGTCATGCCGGTTCCGGTATCGCACACGCACAGCGAGACGTATTGTCCCGGCGGCAGCTCGCGCTCTCGCGCCGCGCGCACATCCAGCCACTTGTTGCCGGTTTCGATGGTTAGCCGGCCGCCATCCGGCATGGCGTCGCGTGCGTTGATGCACAGATTGAGCAACGCGTTCTCAAGCTGGTTAGGATCGACCAGCGTCGCCCAAAGGCCGACCGCGCCCACCACTTCGACGGTAATTGCCGGCCCAACGGTGCGGCGGATCAGGTCTTCCATGCCGGCGACCAGGCGGTTGACGGCGGTCGGTTTGGGATCAAGCGTCTGTTGCCGCGAAAACGCCAGCAGCCGATGCGTCAACGCCGCGGCGCGCGCCGCGGCGCCCTGGGCGGCGCGAACGTAGCGCTCCACGTCGGCCATGCGTCCCTGCGCCACGCGTGTTCGAAGCAGATCCAGGCTGCCGGTGATCCCGGTCAGCAGGTTGTTGAAGTCATGCGCCAATCCACCGGTAAGCTGGCCAACCGCCTCCATCTTCTGCGACTGCCGGAGCGCGTCCTCGCTCCGCCGCAGGGCCTCCGCCTGCTCCTTCGCAACCGTGATGTCGCGGCCATAGGCATAGATAAGGTCGCCCTCGGCGGTGCTGTGCCATGAGATCCAGCGCGGCGTGCCATCCTTGTGGCGATAGCGGTTCTCGAAGTTCGTCAAGTTGACCTTCGACGCCGCGGTGTCCAGGCCACCTTGCGTCAGGTCGGCATCGTCCGGCCAGATAAAATCCAGGAAGCTGTGGCCGACAACCTCCTCCGGTTTGTGGCCGAGGATCGCCGTCCAGGCCGGGTTGGCGGCCCGGAAGACACCGTCGGTTCCGATGATGACGAGCAGGTCGCGCGAATTGCGCCAGACGCGATCGCGCTCCGCCGTGCGCTCCGCCACCCGCCGCTCCAGGTCGGCGTTCAGGGCAGCCAGGGCATCGATCGCCTCCCTCCGCTCCTCGATATCGGTGTTGGTGCCCACCCATAGGACGACCGCCCCATCCTCGGCGCGAATCGGTTGCGCCCGGACGAGATGCCAGCGATAGGCGCCGTCGGCGCGCCGGATGCGGAACTCGGTCTCGTAAGGGTTTCCAGTGGAAAGCGAGTGCGCCCAGAGTTGCATGGTAGGCGCCAAGTCATCGGGATGTACAATGCTCGCCCAGCTCTGACCGGCTAAAGCGTGGTAGTCCAGGCCGCTATAGGCGTAGACCTGCTGGTTAAACCAGTCGAGCTCGCCATCCGGCCGAGCGATCCAGGCGTGGTTTGGCACGGCCTGGGCCAGGGCGCGGAACTGCGCCTCGCTTTCGCGCAAGGCCTCCTCGGCGCGGCGGTCATTGGTGACGTCCCGGTAGAATGCGGCTAACCCATCACCCAAGGGGTAGGCGCGCACCTCCAGCCAGACGTCGTGGGTGCTGGAAACATGCCGATACACAAGCTGACCGGCCGCCCGCTCCGCCATCAGTCGCTGCAGCCAGGGCCAGGTCTGCACGCTCTTTAATTCCGGCCAGACGTCCAGCAGATGGCGACCCGCGATAGCCGCATGGCCCCGCCTGTCCATGCGCAGGGCTTCGGCGTTGACGCGCTGGATGTGGAAGTTGCGGTCGAGCAGGATGAACCCTTCACGCATGCCTTCGAGCACACCGCGCGCTTCAGCCTCGCTCTCCCGCAGCCGCCGCTCGGCGATGACCTGCGCGGTGGTTTCCGCGCAAGGACAGAAGAAGCCGGCTACCGTGTCCGTTTCAGTGTCGCGGATCGGCGTGTAAGAGAAGTTGAAATGGGTTTCCTCTGGATATCCATGGCGCTCGATGACAAGCGTGATGTCGTCCATGTGGACCGGAATCCCGGCGTAAGCCTGCGCGACAATCGGTAAAAGGTCGTCGCGGATTTCCGACCACACGTCCAGGAACGGCTGTCCAAGGGCATGCGGATGCTTGTCCCCGAGGATGGCGGCATAGGCTTCATTATAAACCAGGGTCCCAGCCGGGCCCCAGGCAATGAACATGGGTTGCGTGGCACCCAGCATGACTTCAACAAGGGTGCGCAGCGAGGCCGGCCAGATCGCGGGCGGACCAAGTGGGGTGGCTGACCAATCGTGCGCACGTATGCGTGCCCCCACTAAGCCGCCGCCGGTGAGGAAGCGCGGGGCCGCTTGCCAGATCACCTAGGTGCGTCTCCGGTCAAACACTGCCGGCGGCGTCCGGCATCCCGCGGTGATGCGGGAAACCGATGGCGCGGGCAGACTCTGTTCGTGGGCACGCAACGCGTCATGCGGGCAATTTGCCACGATGCAACAGGTCGTGCCAACCGTCGACAGAGGGCGGTGACCCGATTGTACCATGAGCCAGGGTGACCTAGGCGTGACGTCGGCCAGAGACCAGCACGGCCAGTACGCAAAAGCCCCGTCAGGTTCAAGCAACAAGCCCTAGCCAGCGCTCACGCTGACCATGTCGCGGAAAATCCGCCGGAACGGCGGCGGTTCCGTGCAGGCGCCCAGATACAGCCCCAGCGTGGCGAACAGCAGCATGCCGGCATCCGCGGCATCACTCGGATCGCCCGAACCGAATTGCGCCAGCCGCAAGGCCAGCATCAGCAGGATGATCGCGCGGTGTGGCCGCATCGACAGCCGCAGCGGATTGCCACTCGATTTGCCGCCAAAGCGCCGGAAGACCATGCGCAGACCGAGCAGCGCCAGCAGGCCAACCATCAGCATGGCCACGCGCAGGACCGACATGCCGGCATCCCAGGCGATTACCGCAACCGACAAGCCGTGGGCCCGCGCCAGGATCCAGCTCACCGACGCCAGGTCGAGGCAACAGCAAGCCGCCCGCGGACGATCGAGACCACACCGGTTGACGAACACGTTGGACAGCGGCTGGAACAGTCGGTCGATCAGCACATCGTCAAGCGGAGCGAACACCCTTCGCATACACCATCGACCTTCACGGAAGCGTGATCTTAGGCCATATCCGGCGCCGCGACGTCAAGCAAATCATAACAGATGCAGAGCGATTCCCACCGATGCGGCCGCTGCCGCCACGCCAACGATGCCGGCGCCGATCGACATTACACGAATCCGCGTCACCACCGAAACGGATGCGAGCACGATCGCCAGCTCCAGCGCGCCCACCGCGTATTCATAGCCGTGATAGCGATGGGCGTATTCGTCCCGTTCGGCCTCTCGCGCGTGGGCCTGGTCCGCCAACTGCTTCATGCCGTCAGCCGCCGGATCGTCGCGCATCCGCGCCGCATAGTCGCGTGCCTGCTCGATGCGGGCCTGGATCGCCGGGTCCGAAGCATTCGGCAGGCTTGCCAGCACCTCGGCCTCCGTTATTCGGATCACCGAGCGCTGGTTCTTGGCCTGGTAGAACGCCCAGTCGTTGGACAGGGCGATGTGTTCGGTGAGGTAGGCGTTCTGCGAGGTCTTCTGGCCAATCTCGGTCAGCGCCAGCACAGCGGCCAGCACGGAGACCAGCACCGCGACGCCGCGTGCCCAGCCGTCGCCGTGGTTGGCGTGCTCGTGAATGGTCTCGTGTGCCCGTTCGAGGGATTCGCTCACTCTGACTTCTCCTGTCGCCGCGTTTGCGGCAAGGTCGGCTGATCATCGCCGGAGAACCAGTCCATGAAAACAGCGGATGGCAAAGTCCTGGATGGCGTCCGCGTCGTCGATCTAAGCCGTGTCCTCGCCGGCCCGTATTGTGCGCAGCTTCTGGCCGATTTCGGCGCCGACGTCATCAAGGTCGAGGGCCCCGGCGGCGACGAGAACCGGGCCTGGCCGCCGCTCGGCCCCGGCGGAGACAGCGCCAACTTCGCCTCGGTCAACCGAGGCAAGCGCAGCCTGGTGCTGGACCTGAAGACGCCGGCGGCCCGCGACATCCTGCTGCGGCTGGCGGGCGAGGCCGACGTGCTGCTGCACAGCTTCCTGCCGGATACCGCCGCCCGCCTGGGCATCAGCCAGGAGCGGCTGCGCGCCGACAACCCCAGGCTGGTGGTCGCCACCATCTCCGGCTACGGCGCCAAGGGTCCACTGGCGGAGAAGCGCGGCTACGACCTGATGGTGCAGGCCTTCGCCGGCGTGATGTCGACCACCGGCCTGCCCGGCGGTCCGCCTCTGCGCTGCGGCCTGTCGTTCATCGACATGTCTACCGGGCTGTCGCTGTACGGCGGCATTGTAACGGCGCTGCTGGCGCGAACCGCGACGGGCCAGGGAACCTGGGTGCATGGATCGCTGCTGGAAACCGCGGTGGCGTTGCTGGGACATACCGCCGTCGCCTGGATGCAGGCCGGTGTGTTGCCGGAACCGCAAGGATCCGGGAGTTCACTGCTGGTGCCGTACCAGGCGTTCCGCTGCCAAGATGGCATCGTCCTGGCCGGCGCACCGAACGACGGAGCTTGGTTCCGTTTTTGTGACGCGCTGGGATGTGCGGAGCTGGCGGCCGATCCAAGGTTCCACGGCAATCTTGCCCGCGTGGCCAGCCGCGAAATCCTGATCCCGCTGCTGGAGCGCCGCTTCGCACTCGGGACCGTGGCGCATTGGCTGGAGCGGTTCGAGGCGCGCAGCGTCGCCTGCGCGCCGGTGCAGATGGTCGACCAGGTGATGCGCCATCCGCAGGTGGTCGCCAATGCCATGCGGGTGCGGGCGCACGACGTGGATGGTCTGGAGACCGATCTGGTCGGCACGCCGTTCAAGCTGGCGTGGGGTGGCGGTGTGGCGGCCAGTGCGGCACCTCGGTTGGGCGCGGACACCGCCGCTGTAATGGGGGACTGGCTGGGGCTGTCGGAGCGGGAACTCGGAACGTGGCGTCAGGCGGGGGCATTCGGCGGGTGATATGAACCGATAGGGTGTCGCAAAGCCGGCCGATCCGAGGCTCCCCCAAGGACACACCGGCGTCTGCCCATCATCACCGCATCTGGGTCCGGATTTAATGCGCTGATCGCCGTCACCGGTGTCCCGCCGATGTTCTCGCAGGAACCAGCGCCACTCAATGAGCGTTTCCGCAGCGAAAACAAGAGGAAGATGATGACGACTGAACTTGATCTGCTCGCCTGGGCGGTCGTGCTTGGCCTAGTCTGAACTTTACCGTCTTTTCGACGTAAGTCATTGATCCGACTCCGGACCCCACCTGCTTGCTGTCTACGCTGCCGTCAATTCGACCCCCAACAGACTGAGTGCGCGGCGCTGTATCGGCGTTGCGGTGGTCTGAACGGTAAGCATCTTCTGCCCTGCGAAGCAGACGGTGTTTCGGGCCAATGTTGCCAGATCGCCCAGCAGGGTGCGGAAGCTGTGCACCGGCTGGAGCTCGCCGCTAGCGTCCACCACGCGCTGCGTCGAGGCCTTGCGATAAGCCGCCTTGGAGACCTTGGCCTTGGCCACTGGCGACGTCCGCTCTGCTTCGGCCGACGCGCGGTCATGATCGTCGAACAACATCGGCGCCAGCGGCTGGCGCATATGCCACTCCAGGTAATACGCCAGCATGCACAGCAGGACATGCGCGCGTACCCGCGGCGCGGTCCAATGGAACACCGGCCGCAGGTCCAGATCGACGCTCTTGAGGCAGCGGAACGCGCGCTCTACCTGGGCCAAGGCTTTGTAGGCCCGCACGGTCCCGGCGGTATCGATCTGCTTGGCGGGGAGGTTGGTGCGCAGCACGTAAAAGCCATCGAACCTGGCTTCATCGGCGATCGCTTCGGCCTTGCGCGTGAAGTCAAATGCGGCGTCGGTGATGGTCAACGCGAAATGCTTGGCCATCTTGCGTTTGCCCAGGAGAGCGCCGACCGCGCGGCCGATGTCCCCAGCCCCGCGCAGAGGGTTCTTCGCGCGCGTCACCCGGGCCTGGATCTTGCTCAGGTCGGCCTCGGTCAGCGCCAGTAACGCGTCACGCTTGCGTTGGCGTTCCGCCGCCAGCAGCGGGTTCTGGCACACCACCAGCCGTTCGTCGGGATAATCCGGGCTGCTGATCTCAGCCATATCGCGGGTGTCGAACAGGGAGAATTGCAGCTGTCCGCCTTCCGCCAGTTGCCGGATCGCCGGGGCACGCAGCGCGGTGATCCAGTCTAGGCCGGCGGGGCGGAGGGCTTGTTCGATCCGTGCGGCGGTGAGCATGCCGCGGTCGCCGACCATCACCACGTGGCGCAGCCGCAAGCGCTGCTTCAGCTTGCTGATCTGCGCCGCGACGGTGGCCGGGTCGGCGGTGTTTCCCTCGAACACCTCGACCGCCACGGGGCAACCATCCGCGGCACACAGCAGGCCGATCACCAGTTGCGGCCGATCGCCACGGCTGTCGCGGCTGTAACCGTGGTGGGCCAGCGGACAGCAGCGGCCCTCGAGGTAGGTGGAGGTGACGTCGTAGAGCACCAGCGCGCCGTTCTTCAGATGGCGGCGGGCGAGTTGGTTTTCGATGAAGGCCTGCTCGCTGCCGAGCCAGTCGAGGGTGGTGTAGATTTCGCCGGCGGTAACGCAGCCAAGGCCGAGGCTTTCACCCAGCGAGTGGCTGGCGGTGGCGCTGTCGAGCATGCGCGCTGTCGCCAGCTTCGCCGCCGGGTCGAGCAGTCTGGCGACGATCAGCGCCAGCGCCAGGTCACGGCGGCGCGGCGGGGCGCGGCGCGGCAGCAGATCGTCGAGGCCGATGCGCCGTGCCACGCTCAGCGCCGCAAGCACGTGGCCATGCGGCAGCGAGCGGCGGATCTCGAAGCCGTTGTCACCAACCGGGGCGAGCGGGTCGCCACGCAGGGCAGCACGCAGAGTCTCGATGCGCTCGACCGGCAGCTTGGAGAGGTTGGCCAGCGTGCGGTTCTTGACCTTGCCGTCCTCGCGATAGGTTTGGCGCAGGAGGAAGGACGGTTTGGCGTTACGGTTTGGGACCTTGGCGATGTGCATGAGGCATGGAATCAAACCGGTTCGGCCTGTGTCAAGGAGAAATTCGCCAAATGCTTGACTACGTTCGTGGCACGTTTCCTTGGTAATCAACCGGATGGCTCAAAAACACAGCAAAGTTCGGCCTAGTGCATGCCGTGGCCACGGGTCAGTTCACCACGCTGCAGCACGGCTTGCGCTACGGCGTCAGCCCGCGCGACGAGCAAAAGCCGCTGACCGGCGTCGGTGCGCGGGTGCAGCGCGCCTTCGCCAACTACATGCAGACGTTCCCCTTCTTTGCCGCGGCTGTGCTGATGGCGCACGTGGCCGGCCGGCACAGTTGGCTGACGATCACCGGCGCGCAGCTCTACTTCTGGGCGCGGCTGATCTACGTGCCACTCTACGCCGCCGGCATTCCGGTTGTACGCACCCTTGCGTTCGTTATTGCTTTGATAGGGGTAGTGTTGATCCTCATCGCACTGACATAGGCCTCGGCCGCGGCAAGTCCTGCGGCGACAGGCCGAACTTCGGCACCTTGCCCCGAATCACCCGGCGGCCATGGGAACGGTTTCGATGGTATCTTGATCAGGGCACCCGCAGCTTGACGAGGCACAGCCCAGCCCTCGGCGTCATCACAGATCCCAGTCCAAGCTACCGTTCGCGCGTGCTACGCCGCCACATCGTGCTGACGCTTCGGATCGTAGTTCGCATCAGTCCAGGCAGTAACCCAGCTCTCGTAGGTGATCGGCTTCCACCGCTGTGGGTTGTCCGGTCCGGTGCAGGTCGGCAGACATTCGATGACGGTATCCAGGTGCGGCGCCAGGAAGAACGGGATGGCATAGCGATGTTGTCCCAACGGTGGTAACGCCCGGTGCGGCGTGGACAGGAAGCGTCCATTCGTCCAGCGCCGCATCATGTCGCCTGAATTCACCGCGAACGACCCAGGAATGGACGGCACATCGAGCCAGTCGCCGGATGGTGTCCGTACTTGCAGACCTGGAACATCAGACTGTGCCAGGAAGGTCATGAAGTTCGCGTCGGTGTGCGGTGCGATGCCGAACTGATTGGCATCCGCTTTCACTGGCGGATAATGCGACAGACGCAGCGTGAACTGACCGTCCACGAAGTGCGGCGGAAAGTAATCCGGCGGTAGATCCAACGACATCGCAATCGCGGGCAGCAGCCGGTTGGTAAAATCCTCCATCGCGGTCTGGTAGTTCAAGATGTGTTCGCGAAAGCCCGGCAAATCGGCCTCATGCGGCCACACATTGGCGCCGGCGAAGCGACGGCCGGAGCGGCGTAGTGCGCTATCAGGATCACGTTCACGCTTGATAAAGAATGCCTCGTTCAGGTCCGGCTTGTCGTTGTCGTTGACGTCAGAGGTCCAGACCGCATAGCGCCCCATTGCCATGTAGCCATTGTTGTGTGCGTTCATCTTGAGCCCAATCTTCCGGCCCATTGGCAGATCATGCAGACGCTCGGCTTCATCGAATGTCTGCCTGATCAATGCCGCCAGCACGTTATGTCCCGTCATTACGAAGAACCCTACATTCGTTAGGGCATCGTGTATGGCGCGCGAGGTTTGCCGCAGCGCACCCGGACGACCGGAGATGGTGTCGGCGACATCAATGATGGGAATGCCATGGGTCATGCGATCGCCCCTGATGTGGTTTCAATCAACGCTCACATAACCTAGAGGGCGGGTCAACCAGACTAGGCTCGATGGCTGCTGGTCGCCGCGTCAGCTTCAAACCAGGCCGATGTGATATAGCGACGTACGGCTGAACAGCGCCGCTAAGGACGCACTCTCCCGGATCGCATACCATCGCTTCCTCTGGTGCAAGTCTACGTATCCGGGACTGATGGTGTCATAGCCAATATCTTTCGCGTGGCCTGCTCGGCCTCCTCCGGCAGGTAACCCAGTCTCGCGAATGTATCAGCCAGCACCTGCTCTGGAGTCGCGTCGGCCGGCGCGGTCGACAGGATCGCCTGCAATGCGTCCCGTACTGCATCGGGAAGTTCGGGCGTCATAGCGGACAGTGCGCGTAACTGGTGCGGTAGATCAGCGGTCATTGGCGTTCTCCCTCAAACAGATCGTTACTTTGACGCTGCGAAATCGGCACGGACAGGCCTCTGGGGCCGGCTGCCCGGCGCTGACACGAAACCGGCGGGCGGGCTGAGCAGACCATTTCATGGAAGGCTGCCTCCTGCTATCGCGCCTGTCGAGATCAGGGGAGGTTACCCAGCGGGTGGCGCAACCGCCTCCAGCACGACCTCGAACGTAATGCACACTGGGTTCTGCCCGTGCTGCAGCCAACCCTCATGCACCATGCCCCTCATATCCACGACCAGCATGTCCAGCGCCGCTTGGCCGTTGCATATGCAACCTTCGCGGACCAGAACCTCGGTCGCGTGGTCGTCCACCTGACCGCCGCCGGCGAACCGGGCGCCGATCAGGCTGCCCAGGCTGCCGCGCACCACGGCGTCGGCGACGCGGTAGGTACTGGCGATCGTTTCGATGGCGGTCAGGATGTCCTGGTTCGGCTTGATCCGCGCGACAATGCCGCTCGCGTCGCGGAGGGGAATGCCGGACGGCTGGAACAACGGGAAATTGGTCTCCGCATCCGCCGCGGCCTCAATACGAACGTTCATAAAGCCCCAGCCTGTGGCCTCGGCGGTTGCCGCCAGGATCGTCTCGTGCGGCAGGATGTGGCCGCCGCGACGCCGCCCGTCCGGTTCGCTCCAGACGGCGTGGCAGTGCACGAAGGGCTTTCCATTGACCCAGCCGAACGTGGCATTGGCCCTCTCGATTCGACAGGTCCCAATCGGCGCGCGCGGCGCGCTGAACCAGGCGACATGAAAGGCATCATTGGCCGGACTGGGCACCACATAGTGGAACGGATCCAGATCGGCCGCCTGGAACGTGACCGTGGCGGACTGGAAGCCCGCGGCGACCAGCGGCGCGGTCAGCGCCGCGTTCAAGGTGGCGCCCGGCGTCAGGGCGAAATGCAGCCTGTGCGGCTTGCCCGGGATGCTGTCGATCCGCTTCGGATGGACCGGGCCTGGCTGCATCAATTGGCGCATCAGCGTCCTACCGCATAGCCTTGCATGCCGCGCGGGTTGGCGCCGGCGTACATCTGCCCGTCCGCTTCCAGCCGAGCGCCCGACAGGCGGCCTTCGGACCAATCCTCGCCCTTGCTGGCGTCGTGGCCGCGCATTCGCAGGTCGCTTAGAACGGCGTTGTCGAAACGACCTTCCAGCACCAGCTTGCCGGGCCGCGCGAGGCGCGGCCAGAAGCTGGACGGCCAGTGCTCTGAATGGAAGGACGGCGCGTCGATGGCCTGCTGGATGCCCATGCCGTGGTGCACCATGCGCAGGAAGAAGATCAGCGACCATTGGTCCTGCTGCTCGCCGCCCGGCGTGCCGAACGCCATCCAGGGTTTGCCCTCGCGCAGGGCAAAGCTCGGGGACAGCGTGGTGCGTGGGCGCTTGTTCGGCTGAAGGCTGTTCGGCAGGTTGGGCTTTAGCCAGAACATCTGGCCGCGCGTGCCCATCGGGAAGCCGAGCGCCGGGATCACCGGAGAGGATTGCAGCCAGCCGCCCGAGGGCGTGGCGCTGACCATGTTGCCGAAACGGTCGATTACATCGATGTGACAGGTATCGCCGCCGGTGGCGCCCAGGCCGGCGACGGTCGGCTCGCCGGTTCCGGCCATATTGCTGGCCAGCAGAGCCACCCGGGCGGAGGCGCCATGGTCGACGATCGGCGTATAGCCGGGGATCGTGCCGGGTCGAAGCTGCACCGACGCGGTGTCGTCGATCAGGGCACGGCGGGCGATATTGTAGTCGTCCGACAACAGCCCCTGCAGCGGTACAGTGACGAAATCCGGATCACCGTAGTAGGCTTCCCGGTCGGCATAGGCGAGTTTCGCCGCCTCGGTCACCTGATGCACGAAAGCCGCCCCGGTAAGGTCCAGCCCAGCGATATCCATGTCCTTCAGCAGTGCGAGCTGCTGCAGGAACACCGGTCCCTGGCTCCAGGCGCCGCATTTCAGCACGCTGTGGCCGTGATAGTCGTAGGTGATCGGGTCCTCGATCGTCGCCGACCATCGGGAAAGATCATCGGCCGTGAGCAAGCCGCGATGGCAACGGCCGCTGGTGTCCAGTATATCTGTCGCTTGGAAGAAACGACCAACCGCTTCGGCGATAAAGCCGCGATACCAGGCGTTGCGTGCGGCGTCTATGCGAGCTTCCCGCGTGGGACCGATCGATTCGCGGAGGACGCGTTCATAGGTGTCCGCCAAGGCCGGGCGAGCGAACAGGCTGCCGGGTGCCGGCACCTTGCCGTTGGGCAGGAAGACTGCGGCGGAGCTTGGCCAGGCGGTCTCGAACATTGGCTGCATGGTGGCGATCGCCGCGCTGATGCGAGGGACGATGTGGATGCCATTGCGGGCGTAGCCGATGGCGAAGGCCAGCACGTCGGGCAGCGCCCAGGTGCCCCAGTCGCGCAGCAGCAGGCACCACGCATCGAAGGCGCCCGGCACCACCGCCGGCAGCAGCCCAGTGCCGGGGATCAGGCCGAGATCGAGATCCTCGAACTTTGCGATCGTCGCGGCTTCGGGCGAGACTCCCTGGCCGCAGATTACATGCTGACGGCGGCTGGCGGCGCTGTGCAGGATGATCGGCGCGTCGCCGCCGGGACCGTTCAGGTGCGGTTCAGCGACATGTAACATGAAAGCCGCGGCGACGGCGGCATCGAAGGCATTGCCGCCGCGTTCCAGGACCGCCATACCGACCTGGCTGGCCAGCCAGTGCGTGCTGGCGACGACGCCGAATGTGCCGGCGATCTCGGGCCGTGTGGTGAACATGGCGGTGGGCTCCTGATGGGTTGCCGAACGGGGCTTTATCGACGGCAGGCTACCCTCGGCGTGCGGCCGGTCAATGGCTTTGGCGGAGGCTTTAGGCGGCGGAAGCCTGGGAGGCGCGATTTGGTGCTGGTACTGGTGGTTGGCCCAAGCGGAGCGGGGAAGGACACGCTGCTGGGGCTGGCGAAGCAAGCGCTAGGCGATAATCCGAGCTTCCGCTTCGTGCGCCGGGTGATCACGCGCCCGGCCGATGCGGGTGGGGAGGACCATGAAGCCGTCTCGGAAGCGGCATTCGCCGGCCGGGAGTTCGCATTGCATTGGCATGCGCACGGGCTTGATTATGGTATTCCCGCCAATATCGACGCAGATCTGGCGCGTGGTGTCGTGGTGGTCGCAAATGTCTCCCGTGGGGTGATCGCCGATGCCGCGTCACGCTTTCCGGTGCGGGTGATCGAGGTGACCGCGCCGCCCGACGTGCTTGCCAAGCGCCTGATGGCGCGTGGGCGGGAGACGGCAGCTGAAATAGCACGCCGGTTAGCGCGTTCCGTTCCGCTTCCAAGTCATGTCCCTGTCGATACGGTGGTGAACGATGCGACACCGGAGGCGGGTGGGGATCGGTTCATCGCGGCGCTTTGGGCTGGCTTGGGTCAATGATTAGGTTGGTAGGCGCTTGGCCTGGGTTTGCACAGGCATCAAGGGCCGCATTTTTGCTCGGCACCTTGACTTCATCGGCCGGTGGACGTCCGCATCATATCGAGCGAGGTTTCGGGGCGCCCGGATTTGCCGTCATGCGCGGTCTGAATCGAATGGCCAGTTCTGTTGCGAGCGGAACTTACCCCCACAGCCTTACCCGCTCCGCGATCTGGAACGGCGCGTCCGGCCCGACCTGGGTGAAAACGCACAGGTCCGTCACCCGCCGCCGCACATCCAGCGCCGGCGCGAACCAGGCTTCCGCCGCGGGCAGCAACACCGTCTTCTCCTGCTCCGACAGGCGGCGCGTCAGAGTCAGGTGAAAGAACCACGTGCCAAATACGTAAGGATAGCCCCAGCGCAGCAGCATCGCGTCCTGCTCGGCCGACAACCTGGCGGTCCGGCGGTGGGCCACTTCCGCCTCTGACGGCGGTGCACGGAACCCGTCGAGCTGTTTTACGCATACATCGGCCAATACCTGCAATTCGGGGCAGGGGATGGTCTCGCGCAAGGCCAGGAACCCGTGCAGATCGTTCACCGCCAGCCGGGGCAGGTCGAACGGTGCCAGACTCGCCGCGACGGCGCGAACCGCCGTCATCAACTCGCTCCAGGTCCGGTTTGGCGCTAGTCGCATGGGCGGCTTCAGCGTGGCATGAAATCCGTAGCGGCGGGGTTCGGCGGTGATTTCCTTGATGCCAGGCAGTCCCGGCTGTGGGACCGGCGCGCCGGTGACAGGATCACGACCGAGCCAGGTGGTCGCCAACGCGGTCAGCGGATCGTCGCGCAAGGGCGCATAGTAGATCGCGATCCGCGCGTCGCCGAAAGGCGGCGACCGCATCAGATCACACGATCCCCGGCGCACCAGACCTGGCGGACGATCGGCAGGCTCTCGAACAGCCGGATGCGCACCAGATCGGCGCGCAGGCCAGGCTCCAGCCGGCCGCGATCGGGCAAGCCGGCCATTCGCGCGGGATGTTCGGTCACCATGGCGATGGCGGCCGGCAGGCTGATCCCTCCCGCCCGCGCGCACAGGAACGCCGCTTCCACCAGGCTGCCGGGTACGTAGTCGGAGGCAAAGGCGTCCACCGCCCCCGCCCGCACCAGGTCAAGCGCCGACACGTTGCCAGAGTGCGAGCCGCCGCGAACGATGTTGGGCGCGCCGGCGATGACCTGCATCCCCGCGGCCTTGGCGGCGAGGGCGGCTTCCATGGTCACCGGAAACTCGCTGATGCGAATGCCGTCGGCGGCGTTCTCGGCGACCTCGTCGACCGTCCGGTCGTCGTGGCTGGCAAGTGCAATGGTCGTGCCGCGCACCCGGTCCAGCAGGGCGCGCCGGTTAGGGCCGCGCAGCCGCTGCCGCTGGTCCCGCAGTTCGACGATGCGGCGATCGACAGCGTCCCCATCCATGCCGCCGCGGCGGCGCATTTCGCGGTAGAAGTCGATGTTGGCATACTGGCCGACACCAGGGCTGTGATCCATCAGGCTGAGCATGCGGATCAGCGAATGGCTCGCCACCGGATCGAACAAATCCAGCGTGTCGGCCGCTGGCACCTCGCAGCGCAGGTGCAGAAAGTGGTCGGATTTCAGCAACCTGGCCTCGGTCAGCGCGTCCAGATCGACGACGCCATCCTGGAAGGTCTTGATGCGTTCCTTGTCAAAGCCAAGGTCGCCGAGACACAGTGCATCCAGCACCGTGGTAACACCGGCCGCGGCGCATTGCGCGTCGTGCGCCACCATGGCGGAGCGGGACGGCCAGCGCGCCAAGGTGCGCGGCTGCACCTGCCGCTCCAGGTTGTCGGTGTGCAGGTCGACCACGCCGGGGATCAGATAGTCGCCGCCGAGGTCGATTGCGCCCGGCGCATCCGACGACCCAGCCTGGATGTCGGCGATGGCGGTGCCGCGCAGGACAATGGAGCCGAGGAAGGTCTGGTCCGGCAGGACCAGGATGGCATTGGTCAGAAGCGTGTCCGGGATCATGCGGCGTCCTGGTAAGGTGTCATCGTGAACAGCCGGTCGGCGATCGCGTCCCGGACGTCCGCATCATGGCAGATCGCGACGATGGCTGTCCCGCGGGCTTTTGCCTGCCGCACCATATCGACCACCACCGCACTGTTTTCGGCGTCCAGGGAAGCGGTTGGTTCGTCCAGCAGCAGGATCGGATGACCGGCGATGAAGCCGCGCGCCAGATTGACCCGCTGCTGCTCACCGCCGGAGAAGGTGGCCGGTGGGATCGCGTGCAGGCGAGTAGCGATGTTCAGGCGCAGCAGCATGTGTCTTGCCTGGTCGCGTGCGGTTGGCGGGTGGATGCCGCGCGCCAGCAGGACCTCGGCCACCACGTCGAGCGCCGACACGCGCGGAACGACCCGCAGGAATTGGCTGACATAGCCCAGGGTTTCGTGACGGACGGCCAGGACGGCGCGCGGATCGGCGGCGGCGATGTTGATCATCTGGCCGTGGTGGCGGACCTCGATGATGCCGCTTTCGGCGCGATAGTTGGCGTACAGGCTGCGCAGCAGGGTGGATTTGCCGGCACCGGACGGGCCGGACAGCACGACGCACTCGCCGGCGTGGACATCCAGATCGACGCCGGACAGCACCGGCATCCGGATACCCCCGCGTAGGTGCAGGGTGAAGGTCTTGGTCAGCGCACGGGTGCGCAGCATGAGGGTCATGAACTGAATACCTATGCATTCAATACCGAACTGACCAGCAACTGCGTGTAGGGGTGGCGCGGATCGTCCAACACCTGGTCAGTCAGGCCGGTCTCGACGATCCGCCCCCGCTGCATCACCGCGATACGGTGCGCCAGCAGGCGGGCGACGGCGATGTCGTGGGTGACCAGCACCACGGCGATGTTCAGCCGGGTGACAAGAGACCGGATCAGGTCGAGCAATCGTGCCTGGACAGAAACGTCCAGGCCGCCGGTGGGTTCGTCCATGAACACCAGGCGTGGATGGGTGACCAGGGTGCGGGCGATCTGCAGCCGTTGCAGCATGCCGCCGGAGAACGTGCGCGGCAGGTGATCGATACGGTCGGCGTCGATCTCCACCTGCGCCAGCCAGTCCAGCGCGGTGCTGCGAATGGCCCCGTAGTTCCGCGCTCCCTGCGCCATCAGGCGTTCCCCCACGTTGCCGCCGGCGCTGACGCCCATGCGCAGGTTCTGTCGCGGGTCCTGGTGCACGAAACCCCAGTCGGAGCGATGCAGCGTCCGCAGTGCCGGCGCCGGCATGGCGTGCACATCGTGCAGGTGATCGACCGGGTCGCGATACCAGACGACGCCTCGGTCGGGCGGAAGGCGGCCGGACAGGACGTTCAGCAGCGTGGTCTTGCCGGAGCCCGACTCGCCGACGATCGCCAGCATCTCGCCGGGCCACAGGTCGACCGCCACATCGGCCAGCGCGGTAATGCCGCCGAAGGACAAGTTCAGCCCGCGGCCGGACAGGAGGGTTGGATCGGTCATCGAGGCTGGCTGCATCGTCGCCCTGTTCCACTCGGTCACTCCGCCGCCTCCCGCAGCCCGTCCGTGCCGATGTGTCCGCTCGCCCGCCGCTCCGCGCAGTGGTCGGTGTCGGAGCAGACGAACATTCGTCCGCCGCGGTCGTTGGTAACAATCTCGTCCAGATACGAATCCGTCGCTCCGCACAGCCCGCACGGATGCCGGGCGTTGATGGCGCGGAACGGATGGTCCTCGAACTCCAGAGATTTAACCCGTGTCCAGGGCGGAATAGCGTAGATGCGCTTTTCCCGTCCGGCGCCGAACAGTTGCAGTGCCGGCATCATGTCGAGCTTGGGATTGTCGAAGGCCGGGATCGGACTAGGCGACATCAGATAGCGCTGGTTCACCATCACCGGGTAGTCGTAGCTGATGGATATCTGGCCGTAACGGGCGATGTCCTCGTACAGCTTGACGTGCATTAGCCCATAGTCCGCCAGCCCGTGCATCCGCCGTGTTTCCTGCCGGCTAGGTTCCAGCTTGGACAGCGGCTCCGGCTGCGGCACTTGGTAGACAATGATCTGGTCTTCGCGAAGCGGCTTTTCGGGGATGCGGTGGCGGGTCTGGATCACCGTCGCCTCGGCCGTCGCGGTGGTCGTGCGCACGCCGGCGGTGCGGGCGAAGAAACGGCGGATGGATACCGCATTGGTGGTGTCGTCGGCACCTTGGTCGATCACCTTCAGCACATCGTCGGCGCCCAGGATCGAGGCCGTCACCTGGATGCCGCCGGTGCCCCAGCCGTACGGCAGCGGCATCTCGCGCGAGCCGAACGGTACCTGGTGGCCGGGGATCGCGACCGCCTTCAGCAGGCCGCGGCGGATCATGCGTTTTGTTTGTTCATCCAGATAAGCGAAATTGTAGCCTTTCATTCGGCTGCCTCCGCCTCGGCTGCCGCCCGCATGCGGCGGACGTTCTGCAGTTCGCTCTGGAAATCGACATAGTGCGGCAGCTTCAGGTGCTCGACGAAGCCGGTCGCCTCGATGTTGTCCGAGTGGTACAGCACGAATTCGATGTCCTGCGCGGGAGCGGTGACGTCTTCGCCGAGTTCCTCGGCGCGCAGCGCGCGGTCTACCAGCGCCATCGCCATGGCGCGGCGCTCACCAAAGCCGAACACCAGGCCGTAGCCGCGGGTGAACTGCGGCGGCACGGCTTTGGAGCCCTTGAACTGGTTGACCATCTGGCACTCGGTCAGCACCAGATCGCCGATGTCGATGCCGAAGCCGAGTTCGGCGGGTTCGATTTCCACCGAGACCGTTCCCATGCGGATTTCGCCGGCGAAAGGATGGGCGCCGCCGTAGCCGCGCTGGGTGGAGTAGCCAAGGCCGAGCAGAAAACCTTCGTCGCCGCGCGCGAGGGCTTGCAGGCGGATATCGCGGGCGGCCGGAAAGCTTAGCGGGTCGCGGGTCAGGTCGCCGGGTTCGCGGTCGGTGGTCTGATCCGGTTCCAGCAGGCCTTCGTTGCCGAGGATGTCGGGGACGCGGGGGGTGGGGACCCAGGCGGGTTCAATCGGCACGGTTAGCGAAAGGCCGCCATCCACGATTTTGACTGTATCACCGCCGTCAGGCGTGGATGGCGGGCCTTCGCCCGCCATGACGGGGGTGTGAGGCTTGGAAGAGATGTCGTCGGCTACCGTAACAGGGGTATGAGGCCTGGATGAGATGCCTTCGCCCGTCACGGCGTGAGGCGCGAGGCATGGTCCGCGCGCCGCTTCCGGCATGCACGCTTCCGACTCCATAAGCGAAAAATCCAGCAGCCTGTGGGTGTAGTCGTAGGTCGGGCCGAGCACCTGACCGCCGGGAAGGTCCTTGTAGATGGCTGATATGCGCCGCTCGATGTGCATCGCGGCGGTTTCCACCGGAGTGGCGTGGGCGAAGCGGGGCAGGGTGGTGCGGTAGGCGCGCAGCAGGAAGGCGGCCTCAATCAGGTCGCCCTGCGCCTGCTTGATCGCCAGCGCCGCCAGTTCGCGGTCGTACAGCGATCCCTCCGCCATCACCCGGTCCACGGCGCGACCCAACTGGTTCTCGATCTGCGCGATTGACAACGCCAGGGTGGCCGGATCGCCACGCCGCGCCTCGGCCAGCCAGGCGTGGGCGGCGTCGATCGCTTTCTCGCCGCCCTTGACCGCGACATAGGCCATTTCAGGCGTCCTTCACGGTAACGCTGCGCGGCAGGGCAGCGAGTTGACGGCCGGCGCACAGGATCAGGTCGATACCGCGCGGGAACAGCGCCTGGTTGGCTGCCCAGATCGCCGCGAAGTCGTGCGGCAGCCCGTCGACCGTCAGCACCGCCGGCTCCCGTAGGCCGGGGCCGGACAACCGCAGTTGTGCGCCGGCCGACAGCGAGGCGACCTGAAGGATGACCGTGGCCGCGGTTTCCGGCGCCTCATCCGTTCCAGCCGACAGGCCGGCCAGATCCGGTAATGCCAGCGTCAGCACGAACAGCGCCCGCGCAAGCGTCCGCGTGATCGGTGCACCGGTATGGAACGCGATCCAGCCACACGCCGCATGAGCGTTCGGATCGAGCCAGAGCGGCGTCTCCTGATCCACCAAGGTCAGCAGCATGGCGGCGGCGGCGTCATCCAGCGGCGCAGGGGCGGCGACGCCTGGCATCGGGTGCACCTGCCCAGGGCGCGCCATCGCATCCAGCACCGCGCGGAAGCAGGCCTGTGCGTCGGCGACCGGTTCGGCAAAGCCGGCGGATAGGTTATCGCTCATGCGCGGGTTGTCTGCATGGCGAAGAACTGCACGCGGGTGGCGGCGGCCTTGCCGGTGCGGTCCGCCCGCGCCGCGGTCTGGGCCTGTTCCAGCGGCAGGATCACGCGCGCCTCCAGGTCCTCGGTCCATTCGGCATCCAGCATCAGCGCATCCACCAGGGCAGCCAGTTCCGCCTGCCGCATGTCCCGGCCGGCAACATAGGCGTGGCCGATCCGGCCGGTGGCAGTGCGGACCGTGCAGCGCGTCACTGTCATCTCCCCCAAGTTGAACGCCGCCCCGCCACCGCCGGCCCGACCGCGCACCATCACCAGGCCAGCTTCTGGACCCCGCAAGATGGCATGGTCCGGCAATGCGGCGCAGCCAGCCAGCAAGGCATCGATCCGCTCGGCCGGCGCCCTCGCCAGAACGGACATCCAGCGGCGGCGGCCAGGGTAGGGGTGTTCGACGCGATGATTCATGCGAACCGCAAGTTGTTTAGACATCTAGACAGGTAGAGCCGCACAAGTCTATCGTCAACTACCTTTTCGCGGCATGACGAATGGCATTGGATGAAACATCGATGAATGTGGCGGATGACAGTCTGACCCATCCGGTGCTGCGCCAGGACGGCATCGCGCTGTGGCGGCAGATCGCCAACCGGGTGCAGCAGGACATCGCCTCCGGTGCCAGGAAGCCCGGCGAGCAGCTTCCCACCGAGGCGGAATTGTCGGCCGGCTTCGGTGTCAACCGCCACACCGTGCGGCGCGCGTTGGAGGAGCTCTCGCGCGATGGGCTGGTGCGGGTGGAGCAGGGGCGCGGCAGCTTCGTGGCCGAGGATGTGCTGGATTACGCCGTGGAGGCGCGGACCCGGTTCTCCGAATGGATCCGCAAGCACAACAAGGAACCCTCCGGCCAGGTTCTGCAACTGCGGGAGATTGCGGCGGAGCCGCGCCTCGCCGCTAGCCTGAACGTCAGTGCCGGCAGCCGCGTCGTGCTACTGGAACGTCTTGGTTTCGCCGATGACCGGCCTGTCGGCCTCACCCGCCACTATTTCCCGGCGCTTCGGTTGAACGGCATCCTGGAGGCGCTGCGGGCATCGCCCCGCATCACGGAGGCGCTGCGTACGGTCGGCGTGGACGACTACCTGCGTCAGCAGACGCGGGTTACGGCACGGCTGCCGACCCAGGTGGAGGCTGATCGGCTGCGCATGGCGCGCAACCGGCCGGTGCTGGTGACGGAGAACATCAACGTGGACCACGCCGGCACGATCGTGGAATTCGCCACCGGCTGTTATCCCACGCCGCGCGTGCAAATCGTTTTCGAACCTTGAGGGGCCTTGTTCATGCGTGATCTGCGTATTGTCGGCGGCACGGTCCTGCTGGCCGCCGACCGGCTGCAATCGGCCGATCTGGTGCTGAAGGACGGGCTGATCGACCGGATCGGTGGCGGCAGCGGCGGGTCTTATCTGGATGCGTCCGGATTGCTGGTGCTGCCCGGCATCGTCGATCTGCACGGCGATGCGTTCGAGCGGCAGTTGCAGCCTCGGCCGGGGGTGGATTTCCCCGCTGACCTGGCGCTGCGGGATACGGAATCGCAGTTGCTGGCGAATGGCATCACCACGGCGTTTCACGGCGTGACGCTGTCGTGGGAGCCCGGGCTGCGCAGCCTGAGCGCGTGGCGCGCCATGCTGGACGCCTTGGCCGCCCGACCATGGACCTGCGACATGCGCGTGCATCTGCGGTGGGAGGCCTACAATCTGGATGCGCTGGACATCGCGGTTGCCGATATCGCGGCCGGGCGGGTGCATCTGCTGGCGTTCAACGACCACACGCCGTCGATCCTGGCCAAGCTGCGGGACCCGGTGGAGGGCGCCAAGTACAGCGGCCGAGCGGGGATGAAGCTGGCGGCGTTCCAGGCGATGGCGGACCGGATCGCGTCGCACGCCGATGCGGTTCCGGCCGGGCTGGACCGGATCGCGGCGGCGGCGCGGGCGGCTGGCCTGCCGATGGCCAGCCATGACGATGACAGCATCGCGGCGCGGGACGGGTTTCGCGCGCGGGGTGCGAGGATCTGCGAGTTTCCGATGGCGGAGGCGGTCGGACGGGCGGCGGTCGAGGCGGGGGATTTCGTTGCGATGGGCTGCCCGAATGTCGTGCGCGGCGGGTCCCACCTTGGCTGGGCCTCGGCCGCGCGTCTGGCGGAGGCGGGGGTCTGCACGGTGCTGACCTCGGATTACTTCTATCCGGCGATGCTGCGGGCGGCGTTCGTGCTGGCGGAGCGGGGGGTGCTGGATCTGCCGCGGGCCTGGGCGCTGATCTCCTCCAATCCAGCGGCGGCGGCGGGACTGGCGGATCGCGGGGCGATCGAGGCGGGCAGGCGAGGCGATCTGGTGGTAGTCGATCCGGAGACGTCGCGGGCGGTGACAACGATTGTCGGGGGGCGAGTGGCGTTTCTGACGACGGAGGGAAGCAAGCGACTGTTCGAAGCTGCGTGATAAAGCGTCTCACGGGGCGCACGTATCGTCGACGACGCCTGCACAATCGTCGATATCGCCGCCTGGGCTGGATCGACCGGGCCAGCGCCATTCTTGGTGAAGAGCGTCTGGCGGAATTTCCCGACCTCGCCTGCTGGTTCGCCGCGATGGACGCACGCCCGGCGGTCGCCCGCGCCCGCGCCATCGGCAAGGAATCCCGTTCAAGCGGAATATGGACAAGGATCACAACCGCAATCGAAGTTGACTGCCCGCTTCTCACATACGACATGCGCATCGCCCGCTTCAACGAGACCTATGGCAGTCCATACGGGTTTTTGATCGCGGTATAGCCGGATCTTGCAACCACCTGCCTCGGCCCCGCGGAACACGTGATAGCCGTCCGCGTTGCACCCGGATCGTAACCAGCGGGAGCAGCAGCGATGGCAGCGACGGCGGAAAAGACCAATCTGGCTTTGTGGGAGAAGGTGAAGCAGGCGGTCACGGACAGCGACCGGGGCGGCAAACCCGGTCAATGGTCCGCGCGCAAGGCCCAGCTCGCCGTTCAGGACTACAAGAAGCAGGGCGGCGGCTACCAGGGCCAGAAGTCCAAGAACAATCACCTCCGGCAATGGACCGAGGAGGAGTGGGGCACCAAATCCGGCAAGCAGTCCGGCGAGACAGGCGAACGTTATCTGCCGAAACGCGCCCGAGCGCACCTCAGCGATAAGGAATACGCCGAAACGACGGCAAAAAAGCGCCAGGACACCCAGCATGGCAAGCAGTTTTCCCGGCAGCCCGCGGCCATCGCCAGGAAGACCGCCGCGGATCGTGGCACAGGACGCTCGGACGCCGACCTTGCCGCGTTGAAACGCTCCGACCTGCTCGCTCGCGCGGCCCATGCCCAGATCCCTGGCCGGTCCCGCATGCGCAAGGACGAGCTGGTAAAGGCGCTCGCCTGATGCCGGCGCATGGTTTGACCGCAGACGAGAAGAAGGCGACCCATGAGGCGTTCTCCACGCTGGTCAACATGACGGCCGCTCAGTTGCGCAAGTGGCTGGCCAACGAGGAAAGTCGCGGCGTCGGCATGACGCCAGACGGCGATCGGGTTACCGGCAGCAATCAGCATGAGTCTGTCGGCCATCACATGGGCGAGCGCATTCTGGAAATTCGCGGCAGGAAGCAAGCTGATCTATCGGATGACGATTATGCGGACATGCGCAAGGTGATTGGCTACATCCACCGCCATTCCGCGCAGCGGCCGAAAGGTGACATCACCGATACAAGGTGGCGGAAGTCGCTGATGAATTGGGGACACGATCCATTGTAAAAAGCTTTGGCACGGGTGATCGGCAACGTTACTGTTGCTGCACGAGTTCAACATATTGTGCGTAAAGATTAATGTCGAAACGTTCTCAATGCTATGCGATAGATTTGAACCGTGGGCCGAGAGCGCCACGCGGGGATATGGCGGCCGACATCATAGGTGCCGGCGCGCCGCTGCTGATCGGCTTCAGGAATCCGATATTCTATGCCTGACGCGTCGCGTAGAGCTACTTCGCCTTGATTGACGCGCTCTCTTCTTAAAGAGCGAAAAAGGCTGGCCCGCGTGTCGATAAACGCGCGGCCAGGCCGTTCAAGGTGCTCTCGCCGCGGCACACACCCAAATATTTGATTGCCCGCGGCTATCCCGCCCTGCTTCGGCCGGGCAAGACAGTCTCATGCCGCTTCTAATCGCACAACGTCCAGCCCAAGCTCCAGTCGTCATATCCGCTGCGGCTCCGCCCGCCCCCGCCACACTTGTCGCTTTTGCCGTGCTGTTCATCCTCTGGAAGATTCCAGACATACTGCAGGGGCGCCTTTGGGCAGAGGACGGCCTTTTTCTCCTTGACGCTTTGCACCTGCCGTGGTGGCAGGCCCTCACTACCCCGCATACCGGCTATATAGACGTGGTTGCCAGCGGTGCGATGCTGATCGCCACGCGTGTTACGGATCTCGATCATGTCGCGCTGGTAAGCGTTGCGATTGCGCTGATCGTTCAGATTTGCCCCGTTGTCCTGCTCGTCACCACTCGATGCGAATGGTTACGGCAGCGCCGGGTGCGTCTGATCGCCGTACTGCTCGTCCTGACGCCGCCGGTAGCCGAGGAAATCTGGCTCAGTCCCGTCACCAGCCAATACCACTTGATGCTATGCGCCGGCCTTATCCTCGCGTTCGAGGTTCGGCGAGGGGCAATCGGCATGTTGCAGCTTTTGTTGCTGGGGATTGCCGGCTTGACCGGTCCAGGACCGGCCCTCGTGGCGCCGCTGTTTATCGCGCGCGCTTGCCTCGACCGTTCGCGGCGGCGCGCAATTCAGGCAGCCGTTCTATCCACCGGCGCACTAATTGAGATCACGATGGTCTGCGCGCATCCGGAACCGGGACGACACCTCGGGATCAACCCTGCGCTCCTGCTCCACGTCATCTATATTAAGCATCTTGTTATTCCTTTCCTTGGGCCTCGCCTGGCATTTTCGGTAACAAATCGTCTGGACCGGGCGGGACTGCTGGAACGATACCCGCTTATACCGATCCTCGTTTCGACAATGGCGATTACCGGCCTAACCCTGGCCGCCGCGACGGCCCGCGCGCGGGAGGTCCGATGGCTCTGTGCCGCGGCTTTCACAATGATGATTCTGTCCTATTTTGGGGCGCTTGGCGGACAGGCGCACCTGCTCGAGATCTATTTCGGCGCGCGCTACTATTTTGCGCCACAGGTTCTGCTCGAGCTTACGCTGCTCAGCATAGCAAGTACAGGCACAGGAGTGCGCCGGACGGTGACTATGGTGCTCGTTACTTGGCTTCTGATCGTGGGAATTGGAACATATCGCTCGATCAATCAGGGTATGGCGCACGGTCCCTCATGGCGCGAACAGGTTGTTCAGTGGCGCGCGCGAAACGCCAACACTGTTATGTTGTGGCCGCCCACTTTCACAATTATTCCCTGATCAGCTACGTCCTGGTGCGTCTCCTTTGGTGTGGCTACCGCAGCAAAGGGTCTGAGTCATAGCCTAACCGATCCTGGCGGAACCCGGTCAGGCTGCTCCGCCCTCTCCCGAACAATAAGCTGCTGTAGCGCACCCGACGGCGAGGGTCGGCCTTAGTACCCTGGCGGCGGATAATACGCAGGAGGCGGATAATAGGCAGGAGGCGGATAATAGCCCGGCGGGGGCGGATAGTATCCCGGCGGCGGCGCGTAGACCACAGGTGGAGGCGGCGCATAAGCTTGCGACGCGATCACGCCGCCAACCACGGCCGCGGCACCTAGGCCCAGCAACGCGCCCCCCAGGCCAAAGCCTGGGCCGCCACGATAACCGCGGTCGTATCCGCCGTGCCAGCCGCCATGATCGTGGTCGTGTCCGCCGTGCCAGCCGCCATGATGGTCTCCGCCCCCGTGCCACTCGGCATGGGCCGCAGGCGCAAACAGCAGCCCCGCCGCGACGGGAGCCGCAATGAACAGGGACCTAACGCGCCACATGATCTAAACTCCTTGAACTTAACATATTCGATAGTGAAGATACGGCGTGGCCGTATTGCGGCAAGACAAAGATCGTTTGATGGTCATAAATTAATAGCACATTCGCAACATATGCGCCAGCTTTTACCGTTGACGTTCGCCAGGAAGAGAGCCTGAAGCCAGATCACCGCGCCAGATGCCGCACGCTGCTCAGCTCGCCCGGTCCTGAGTTACCGGAAGCACGAACCGGCGATAGACTATTCCAACCCCGATCAGCGTCAGCCCCAGCCCCAGGAAGGACATCACGCGCCAAAGCCCAGTCAGCCCCGACATGTCGATTACGAACACCTTCGCACTGACCGCACCGATCACGCCAAGCGCGGTCAGGCGGAGCCGACGCTGGCCCGAGCGGATGGCCAGAACCATCAGCCCGGTCCCGTAAGCCAGCCACCCGCCGGACCAACCCCGAGTTCCGGCGCCTCAATCGGTGCACTGCCCCAGCCCATTCCGCCGGGATGGAAATACTGCCGGATTTGCAACGTGATCCAGACGAAGCCGGCAACCACGGCATAGGCGCCGAGGCCGGTGCGCAGCTTGTCGTCCGCCACGCGCCGGCGCGCCAGCGCGGCAAGGCAAGCTGGCGCGAGATAAGCGGCGGACAGCGTAAACACCCCCGCCGAGACGCCGGTGACCATCGGGTTCAGCGGAAGAATCGCGACCGCGTCGGCAAGTGCCATCCCACCAAGAATCCGCCAGGCCCAACTCAGAACCCTGCGCTCGGCACCTTGGGCTATCCCGTGCTGGGCGAGATAAAGATAGGCGTTCGCCTGAATGGCGATCGCCAGCAGGTGCAGCGCCACCTCGGTAAAGCGAGCGGGACGTGCCAGGTAGCCGCCACCGTGCGTGTGGCGGATCTCCAGCGCGACGAACAGCGCGAGAAAGATGATCGCGCCTGCCTCCAGCGTGGCGACCAGCCGGTCATCGGTTCGGCGGCGGAACATGGCGGCGGCGGAGGCGAAGGCGCTGGTGGGGACCGCGTAGCCCGGGAGCAGCCCGTTGACCAGCGGCATTGTCCCAAAGGCGTAGTCCAGCACATACGGGTTCAGCACCAGCCGGACAATGATCAGGGCGGCCACCGCCAACGCGACCAGGCGCAGCGCCGGAAGGTCCGCGCGCGCCTCGATCCAGGCCAAAGGTGGCAGGAACAACGCGACGGCGAGTGTGAGCCAGTTGTCGTGCAGCAGCATGGCGCAGCCCAAGGCCAGGGCGGCGACGGCGCCGGCGGCATGGACGCCGGCGCGCGGGCGCTTATTTGAATGCGCGGCGGCCGCGGCAAGGGCCGTGAGCCCGACCGTCAGCGCGAGCGCGGCGGCCGCCCACGTGATGTCCGTCTGAAAGCCCGTGATCCGGGCGTAGGCGGCTGCAAGGCTGAGGACCGGAACCGCCGCGACCAGCGCGGCCCAGTGCAATGGGTTTGCCGCGCGCCGCTGCTGCCACAGACCGGCGGCGGCGTGGAACGCGGCCAGCAGGCCGGCGGCGGCGATCACCGGCGGGGCCACCTGAGCGGCGGGCGGCAGTGCCTGGACAAGGCCCTGGACATGGATTGCCTCCTCCAGCGGCATCCAAGGCGACAGCGTCCAGAGCAGCAGCGTCAGCAGGCCGAACAGCGCGGCGATCCAGGGCAGACGGTCGAGGCGCGGTTCGACGACGCCTTTGCAGACTGCTATGGGAGACAGCAGAAACAGCGCCGCGCGCGAGGCCATGCCAGGGGCGAAGGTTTCCAGCACCAGGCCAGCGGTGCCCATCGCGGCGAACGGTACCCAGGCCAGGCGCCGGCCGGCCGGCTGTTCGAGCGCCGCCTCAGGCAGCAGCAGCAGGTTGAATGCCACTGCGGCGGGTATGAATGCGGCCGCTGCCCAGCGGTTCGGTTCGGCTGAGAGACCGGCAAAGCAGATCCAAAGCGCGCTGGCGATCGTCGTCGCCCAGGCGAGCCAGATCCAGCCGGCGCGGCGGACCACCAGCAGCGCGGCGGCGGAGACAACAAGCAGGTAGGCGAACAGGCCGGGCAATGATGGAGTCTGGGTGGCAACCAGGGCCGGTGTCGCGAAGGCCCCCACAATGCCGGTCGCGGCGGTCAGAGGTCCGTAGCATAGCGCCGCTGTCAGGGCGATCAAGGAGGCGGCTGCCATCGCCGCGAACGCAATCAGCGGCGGCAACAGGCCGAGCAAAGGTCCTGCACCGTATGCCGAGCCGAACAGCACGGCCGTGCCGCCCGCGGCCAGCCCGCTCGGAGCCTGGTCGATGCGGAAGGCGCCGGCCAGCGGCGGAGCCTCGTGACGGTGCAGGAACTCGGCGGCGGTTAGCAGGACAAGGCCCAGCAGCATGGCGAGGGAGCAGCGGGCGGCGGGGCCAAGGAGCGCCTGCTCGACGGCGTAGCGGACCAGGAAAATACCGGCGAACAGCAGCGCCGTGGAGCCGAGCCAGACGCTCCAGCTTGTCGTGAGAAGGGCTTCAAGGTCCCGAAGCGGCAACGGAGGGTTTGCGGGTGGGGGTTTGGTGGCAGGGGCGATCGCGGCTTTGGACGCGACTGGGGCGGGGTTAATCGCCAACGGCTGGGTCACTTGTCGGGCAAGCTCGATGCGCAGGTGCCGTAGTTCCGCGTGGGCGCACAGCGCGCTGAAGAAGCCAATGATGCCCAGGACCCAGCCGCCGAACCATCCGAGTTGCAGGAGAATGTGCATGGGCTCAAGGGGCCTTGAGGCCGTCCGTCGGTCAAGAGAAACGCGGCGCGGGGTGAAAGAAACATGCTTCCATTCTCGTCGGTACGCCGATCGTAGCCTCCAGGGCCTGGTGTGGCATCGCCACGTTGCCGGTGCTCTGGTCAGCGGGACAGGTATAACCGAGGCATATGCCGATGCGCTTATGTCGCGCGCGCCCGCTTCCCTCCCGGATTGACTCGGCCGGTTCGCTTCGTCAGTTTCCAGTCGTCTGGGAAAAGTCAAAAACGAAGGATACGGAGGCGTATGGCAGGCTACGGCTGTATCGGCACGACGCGTGGGATCCGCGCGTGACCAACCTGCTCGAGGCCAAGGGCCTGCATGCCGCCTATGGTGAAACCAGGGTCCTGCACGGCATCGACTTTGCCGTGCGCCAGGGCGGCGTCACCGCGCTGCTGGGGGCGAACGGCGCCGGCAAGACCACTACGCTGCGGGCCATCTGCGGACTGGTCCGCACCCAGGGCGAGCTCAACTTGAATGGCACTTCGATCGGCGGCCTCGCCACCGAGGACATCGTCCGTCTCGGCGTTGCCCACGTCCCGGACGGCCGCGGCACCTTCATGGAACTGACGGTCGAGGAGAACATGAAACTCGGCGCCTACACCCGCCCGGCGAACCAGGCGCATGCCGACTTCGATCACATGTTCGACTATTTTCCCCGCCTGAAGGAGCGCTTCAAGCAGCAGGCCGGCACCTTGTCCGGCGGCGAGCAGCAGATGCTGGCCATCGTACGTGCCCTGCTGCTGCGCCCGCGGCTGCTGCTGCTGGACGAACCCTCGTTCGGGCTTGCGCCATTGATCGTGCAGGAGATCTTCCGGATCCTGCGGCGCATTCGCGACGACGCCGGCGTCGGTATTCTGCTGGTGGAGCAAAACGCCGCCCTGGCGCTGGAGTTCGCCGAGGACGCCTATCTGCTGGAAACCGGACGCATCGTGATGTCCGGGCCGGCGGCGGACATCAGCAAGGACGAGGGCGTCCGTCGCTCGTATCTTGGGTACTAGGGGGCACGATGCAGGGCGTTCTTCATCAGATCATGTCGGGCATCGCCACCGGCGGCATCTACGCCAGCGTGGCGCTGGCCCTGGTGATGATCTATCAGGCCACGCATCATGTGAATTTCGCGCAGGGGGAGATGGCGACCTTCTCCACCTACATCGCGCTGACAATGATCAATTGGGGTCTGCCCTACTGGGTCGCCTTCTTCGGCGCGGTGGTGTTCTCCTTCATCATCGGCGTCGCGATCGAGCGGATCCTGATGCGGCCGCTGGCGAATGCGCCGGTGCTGGCTTCGGTCGGTGTGTTCGTCGGACTGCTGCTGGTCATCAACAGCTTGAGCGGCTGGTTCTTCGACTACACCATCAAGCAGTTCCCGACGCCGTTTCCCGACCGGCCGATGCTGGGCGGCTACTTGTCCGGCCATGAACTCGGCTCGACGGCCGTCACGCTGATCGTGTTGATCTGTGTCTGGCTGTTCTTCCGATTCACCCGATTGGGGCTGGCGATGCGGGCGGCGGCGTTCAATCCGACATCGTCGCGGCTGGTCGGCGTGCGCGTCGGCTGGATGCTGGCGCTGGGCTGGGGCCTGGCGGCGGCGATCGGTGCGGTCGCCGGATGCATGGTGGCGCCGGTCGTGTTCCTCGATCCCAACATGATGGCGGGCATTCTGCTGTATGCCTTCGCCGGCGCCTTGCTGGGCGGCATCGACAGCCCGCTGGGTGCCGTGCTGGGTGGCTTCATGGTCGGCGTGATCGAGAACCTCGGTGGCGCCTATATCGTCGGGACCGAACTGAAACTGACCCTGGCGCTGGTGATCATCGTCGCGGTGCTGACCGTTAAGCCTTCCGGCCTGATGGGCCGCAGAGTCTATAGCCGGGTATAGCGCAATGCGAGGAAGCGTCTGGCTGATCGCCGTTCTTGTCGTGCTTGCTGCCGTGGTGCCAGTGATCGGCCTCAGCGGCTATCACCTGTTCCAGCTGACGATGGTGGTGGTTTATGGCATCGCCATCCTGGGCCTGGCGCTGCTGACCGGGTTCAACGGGCAGATCTCCCTCGGTCATGGGGCCTTCTACGCCATCGGCGCCTACACCACCGCCATCCTGATGACAACCTGGAACGTGCCGTACTGGCTGACCTTGCCCGCCTCGGCCATCGTCTGTGCGGTGATCGGCTTCCTGCTCGGGCTGCCGGCGCTTCGGCTGGGCGGCCTGTACCTGGCGCTGACCACTTTCGCGCTTGCGGTCGCGGTACCGCAGTTGCTGAAATACAAGCTGGTGGAAGACTGGACCGGCGGCGTCCAGGGGCTGGTGATCGACAAGCCGGATGCACCCTTCGGCTTGGCGCTGTCGCAGGACCAGTGGCTGTACCTGTTCACGCTGGCCGTTGCGGTGATCCTGTATGTGATCGCCTGGAACCTGGTGCGCGGGCGGATCGGGCGGGCGATGATGGCGATCCGGGATCATGCTCTGGCGGCCGAGGCGATGGGGATCAACCTCGCCATGCTGAAGACCCGCACGTTTGCCGTCAGCGCGATGTATACCGGCCTCGCGGGCTCCTTGGGTGCCATTGCGATACAGTTCGTGGCGCCCGACAGCTTCGGCGTGTTCGTTTCAATATTTCTGTTCGTCGGACTGGTAGTGGGCGGTGTTTCATCGATCGGCGGCACCCTGATCGGGGCGGCGTTCATCGAGTTCATTCCCAACCTGTCCGACCAGGTCTCCAAGGCAGCGCCAGGCGCGGTGTATGGCGTGCTGCTGATCGCGGTAATGTTCCTGCTGCCGGCCGGGGCAGGCGGGTTCCTCAAGCAGATGTGGCGGCGGATGACACAGCCTCGGCGACGAATCGCCGCTATGCCAGAGGCGAACGCCGATCCGCAGGACCAGCCGCAACCCCCGGTTTCAAGCAACACGCCGGAAGCCGCTGAACTGGTGCGGCAACACCGGACCGGCGAAGACGCCGCGGGCGTTCGCCTGAAGCATTAAAACCACCCGGCGCAAGCCTCATCGCTGAGGCGGATCGCGTCGGCGCGGGACATGCTCACGCATGACGCGGGACGTGCTTATCGACACCAGCGACAGTCCCAGCATCTTCGTGACAAGACGCTGCGGACCGATCGCGTAAGGCTTTCATTAATTAATCCCGCCTACGTTGCAGCCACCGCGCGTCGCAGCCACTGCGCGCCGCGGCGCCACGGGTCGGGTTGACCTGCGGATCTCATTCGGTTCTGGTTGCCCGTCACGGAGACAGGTCTTGCCCGCAGGTTTCAGATCGGCGTCGCGCAGCCGCGGCCTTGCATGGGTCGCGATGGCACTGATGCTCAGCCTGGTTCTCGCCGCGGGGATCGCGATCTGGCAGCTCCGCCAGGGTGCCGTTGCCGACACCGAGGACGACAACCACCGGCTTGGTGTCGTGCTCGCGGAGCAAACTACGCGGACGCTTCAAGCCGTCGATTTTGTCCTGCGGGAGATGTCCGACAAGATCATCGACAGTGGTGTTGATGACCTGAACGTATTGCACAAGATATTCGGCGGCCTTGACGTTCATCAGGCACTTGCTCGGCGCCTTGTCGACCTGCCGCAAGTGATTGGGTTCACCATTGTCGACTCTTCCGGACATCTGGTGAACCTTTCCAGAAAATGGCCCGTGCCGGATTATTCGGTCGCGGACCGGGCATATTTCCAATACTTCGCCGCCACGGCAGACCCCAATCCGTACATCTCGGAGCCGGCGATCGCCCGTACTTCCGGCGAGAAGGCGATCTTTCTCGTGCGCCGGATTACTGGACTAAATGGGACTTTCCTGGGCGTTCTCGTCGCCCCGATCCGCCTGGACTACTTCGATACATTTTTCGCCAAGACTGGTTTCAGTGACGGCACCGGAGTCTCGATCGTCCGCCGCGATGGCCTGATCCTGGTGCATTTTCCCGGATCCGATCTGCGGCCTGGCACGCGCATCCCCACCAAGCTGAGCTGGTATGACCTGGTCGCTTCCGGCGGCGGCCATTATCGCCTGGCAAATACGTTTGCTGATCTCGGCCCGACTTTCGTGTCCGTCCATCCGCTCAAGCATTATCCGGTTGTCGTCGATGTCGTTCGGACTCAGGCGGCGGCGCTGGCGCGCTGGTTTCGACAGGCGATTGCGATCGCGGCAGGCGTGCTTTCGGCCTCGATCAGTCTGGCGCTGTTGCTGCGCGCGTTGACCCGCCAGGTCGCCATCAGCGAGGCATCGCAGGACCAGATCAGCCGGCAGGTCAAGGCATTGCAGGCGAGCGAGACGCTGCTGGCGACGACGCTCGAGCACATGAACCAGGGCCTTATCATGATCGATGCCACGGGTATGATGCTAATTTGCAACAAACGTGCGATTGAGCTGCTCGACCTGCCGGTCGACATGATGGCGGCCTACCCGCGCGCCGCTGACGTCATCGAGTACGTAAGGCAGCGAGACGACGTTTTAGCCTGTTCGGAACCGCCGCTGGACATGGGCTTGGTGCTCGACAATCAGGCTTGTTACGAGCGCCGGCGGCCCAACGGCACCGTGCTGGAGGTGCGCACCGCGCCGCTGCCGGATGGCGGGCTGGTTCGCACCTTCACCGACATCACCGCCCGCGCCGCGGCCGAGGCGATGCTTGGGCTTGCTGCCTCGCACGACCAGCTTACCGGCCTCGCCAACCGCAACGGCTTCAACACCCGATTGGATGCCACACTGGCGGCGGCTCGACGCGGCAATCCCGAGGTGGCGGTGCTGTGTCTCGACCTGGACCGGTTCAAGGCGGTCAACGATACGCTTGGCCACGATGCCGGTGACCAGTTGCTTGTCCTGGCGGCGCAGCGGATGCGTGAGATCGCGCGAGTCACGGACATCATCGGCCGTCTGGGCGGCGATGAATTCGCCATTATTCTTCCTGCCACCAACCTGGCCGGCGCGGAACAGGTGTCGCGGCGGCTGCTCGAGTCGATCCGCATGCCTTACATTCTTGGTACGGAACGAGCGCGGATCGGCGTGTCCATCGGCATCGCCATCTATCCGACCGATGGTGGAACCGCCGAACAGTTGCTGCGCAATGCCGACACCGCGCTATACAAGGCCAAGGCGGCGGGACGAAACACCTTCTGTGCCTATGCCACCGAGGACGGCCAGCGGGAGCAACATCGCGTTCAGTTGGAGCAGGACTTCCGTACCGCCGTCGAATTGGCGCAATTCAGCTTGGCCTACCAGCCGATCTGCGATGCCGCCACCAGCGAACCGGTGGCGTTCGAAGCGCTGTTGCGCTGGAACCACCCCAAACGGGGCGCCGTTCCACCATCAGACTTTATTCCTATAGCCGAGCAGACGGGATTGATAATCTCGTTGGGGCGTTGGGTCATCGAGGTTGCCTGCGCCGAGGCCGCTGCCTGGGCGCTGCCGCTGCGGATCGCCATCAACCTGTCGCCGGCGCAGTTCCGCGACCAAGACCTGCTGTCGTTCATTCGCGACGTGCTGTCGCGGACCGGCTTGGCGCCCACCCGTCTGGACCTTGAAGTGACGGAGGGGCTGCTGCTGGAGGATGTGGCGGACATCGTCAAGACAATGCAGGCGCTGCGGAGCGTGGGCGTCCGCATGGTGCTGGATGATTTTGGCACCGCACACGCCAACCTGAGCTACCTGCGCGGTTTTCCGTTCGATGCCGTGAAGATCGATCGCAGCTTCCTGCGCGCGCTGAACAGTGACCGGCAGGCCCGCGCGCTGGTGGAGGCGATGCTGGCGATGGCCGGCGCCCTCGGGCTCGACGTCATCGGCGAAGGCGTGGAAACGCCCGAACAGCTTACGCTCCTCTGCCTTCTGCAGTGCCGCTGGGTGCAAGGCTTTCTGCTCGGCCGTCCCGCACCCAGCGAGGAGACGCGCGAGCTGATCTGGAACCGTGCGGCGAACAACCCGCGAGGCGACAAGGCCGTGCGCCTTCCTCGGGCAACACACCGATGAGTTTGCCGGGGTTCAAGCGCTGGGGTTCAAGCATCGGCCGTCCATCGGCCTTCTCAAGTCGGCAGCGTTGGAAAGGAAATCAGCGCCACTTGCGCCGCAAACTGCCTGAACGCGCGCGCCGGCTGGGACATGTTCGAGGAGACATAAGCGAAACCTCAAGGCTACGTCAGCGCATCGAACCCTGACGCGTCGCGGTGAGCGCCGTTAGAGCAATATCAGCCTGACTGGAATGGCGAGGCGATCTCAGGCTGATGAAATTGCTCGTGAAATACAGCTAGAGCGGTTCCGCGCTTGGTGAAGCCGCTCTAGCCCGCCGATGCCAGGAAGTTCATCGCCGCCTGCACCCCGCCGGCCTGATGCGGAATGCCGGCCGCGCGCAGGCCCATCTCCACGCCGGTCAGGGCGCCGGTGAAGGACAGCACGCCTATCTCGCCCATGTGGCCGATGCGGAAGACCCGGTCCTCCAGACGGCCGAGGCCGTTGCCAAGGCTCATGTTGAAGCGTTCCAGAATCACCGCGCGTAGATTATCGGCGCTGTGGCCTTCCGGCGTGCGGATCGCGGTCACGCCGGGCGCATAAGCCGCCGGATCGGCGCATTGCAAGTCCAGGCCCCAGACCGCGGCGGCCAGGCGAGTCGCCTGCGCATAGCGGGCATGACGGGCAAAGACACGGGGAAAACCTTCCTCGGTCAGCATCGTCAGGGCTTCGTCCAGCGCGAACAGCAGGTTCATCGCCGGGGTGTAGGGAAAGAAGCCGGTCTGGTTGGCGGCGACCAGCGGCTCCCAGTCCCAGTAGCTGCGGCGCGACCCGCCGGCGCGCGCGGCGGCCAGCGCCTTGCCGCTGATCGCCGTGAAGGCCAGGCCCGGCGGCACCATCAAGCCTTTCTGCGAACCAGCGATGGTCACGTCCACGCCCCAGCCGTCGTGCTGATAGTCAATGCATCCAAGCGATGAGATCGCGTCGACCATCAGCAGCGCCGGGTGGCTTTCCATCGCCTGGCGTACCGCCGCGATATCGGTCATGCAGCTTGTCGAGGTCTCGCTGTGCACGGCGCAGACCGCCTTGATACGGTGCTCGCGGTCGTGATCCAGCACCCGCGCGATGGCGGCCGGATCAGCGCCGTGGCGCCAGTCGGTTTCCAGTGTCGCCACGTCCAGGCCGAAGCGCAGCGCCATCTGTTCCCACAGCCAGGCGAACTGACCGGTGCGGCTGAGCAGGATACGGTCACCAGGGACCAGCGTGTTGACCAGCGCGGATTCCCAGGCGCCGGTGCCGGAGGCGGGAAAGATGCCGACGGTTCCGCCGGTCCGAAAGACTTGGCGCAGCTTCGCCACGACCGCCAGCCCCAGTGCGCCGAACGCGGGACCACGGTGATTAATGGCGTTGCGATCCATCGCCCGCAGCACCCGGTCGGGCAGGTTGGTCGGTCCCGGGGTTTGCAGGAAATGGCGGCCGGACACGAACGGGGTCATTCGGCGTGCATCCTTCAACAGGCAGCGCAGGAACCACGACGGCCGGAAGATTGCAACGATGTTGACGGCATGGCAGGCGCGCGGCCGCCGGCGTTCGGCACTGGCATGGCGACGGCGGAGCAAGTATGGCTAGACGAAAGCAAGCTGGACGGAAGCAATGCAAGCGAACGCAAGGTGGCGCAGCCAACGCAGGATTGGCAGATCATGGCTTCGCTGATCCTGACCGTCATCGGTCCAGACCGCCCTGGGCTGGTGCGCTCGCTGGCACACGCGGTTGCCGCGCATGGCGGAAGCTGGCTGGAAAGCCGGATGGCGCGCCTCGCCGGCCAGTTCGCCGGCATTGTGCTGGTCGAGGCGCCACAGGCGCTGCTGGCCGATCTGCGTGCGCTGGAGTCCGAAGGGCTGCAGATCGTCGCGCAGAATGCCGCGGGTGTTGGACCGGTCAACCAAGACGGTGCCGGCGAGCGGCTGGCGCTGGAGGTGGTCGGCAACGACCGCCCCGGCATCGTCCGCGACATCGCCCGGATTCTGGCGGACAACGCGGTGAACATCGAGGAGCTGACGACCAACGTGGCCAGCGGCTCGTTCAGCGGCGGGACGCTGTTTCGGGCAACAGCCTTGCTGCGCGCGCCGAACCCGAGGGCGGTGGAGGCGGTGCGGGCCAGTCTGGAAAGACTTGGCCATGAACTGATCGTGGACATCCAGCCAGCGGAGAATGTTCCAGGTTCCAACTTGTCATCGGCCTGAGACACGCCCACCAACACTCAGTTGCCGGCAACAGCGCGAAGCCGCACTGCCGCGGTATCCTGTCCGGCGGCCCATCCGACAATGTCCCTGGTTGACCTCGCTGTCTTGCCTGTCCACGCCGTACAGACTTTATGCACCCACCGCCGTTACCGGTGCGACCACCAGACACGGTTCCGCTCCCGGCACGTCCCACATCAGGCGCGGGTCGAATGCCCGTGCCGCGATCATTGACAGCACCACGGTCGCCAGGAAGATCGGCGATCCCTGCATGACATCGATATGCGCCAGCTCACCAAACTGCACCAGCGGCGCGAAGATGATGACGGCGAAGGGATCAACGGTGGACCAGCGTCCGACGTTATCAATGAATCGGTAGAGTTGCGTCTTGCGACGCAGGCAGCATGGCGATCGCCGTCGCACCGACAACAGGAACCATGTCAGGCTGATCAGCTTGGCCAGCGGAAAAACCACCGAGACGAACGAGATCACGATCCCGAAGTACCAGAACTTGCTCTGGAACAGCATCTCGATCCCGTCGATGATCGAACACGGACTTTGCATTCCGGCAAGCCAGTATTCGCCCATCGGCAAATCATAGGCGAATGGTGTCAGGGCGAAGGTCGCGGACAGCAGCGCGGTGCGCTGCATCACCGCGTAAGGACGGCGGCGATGGACCCGGGCGAAGCAGCGTGGGCAGCGCTGCCCCTCGGTCTCCCCCGGCAGCACGAGATCGCAGCTTCGGCAGGCGACCGCATCCGCGCCGACCTCTTGCGGCGGCATCTCCAGCCGCCGCCACACCGCTCGCCGCTCAAGGCTTGCCCGGGTGACCATTGTCATCACCGCCGCACCGACGAAACACCAGCCACTGACATCGATCCGCACCGGGATCTGCGATGCGATCCGCCCATAGCCGATGCCGGCGCCCACCAGCAGGACATCCGCCATGGTCCAGACATCGAGCACCTCGCAATACCGGAACGCCCGGCCGATCCAGCCGCCGCGCCTGCCCAGCCGAAGGGCACCCAACGTGACCGACAGCAACCCGAACCGCAGGGTGGGCAGGACAAGCGCCTGCAGTCCAAGGACAATCGTGACCATCGGCCAGCCCTGGCCCCAGGCGGTGCCCAGCCCGGAGACAAGGTAGGTCGAGCGGCTGATCCCGGCGATATGCATCGTCATTACCGGCATCAGGTTGGCCGGCAGCAGCAGCAGCAATGTCGCGATCGTGCAGGCCAGCGCGGCATCCAGGCTACGCCCGGTGGCATTTTCCAGCACACGTCCGCATCGCCAGCACGCCAGCCGTCCCCGCGTGGGCGTCGGCGGCATGTGCTGGATGGTCGCGCAGTCTCGGCAGGCGATCAGCATCCTTACGAGACGGTGCCGTATTCAGTGGCACTTCCACGCCAACGCGCGCGTCATCCCTCTGGTTCGCGACGTTGACCTGGGATCAGACAGTGGTCGAGTGTTATCCTGCCAATTGCCGATGCCCTGTTCGTGCGGCGGTGTCTGGCAACACGCCGATTGCCGAGTGTGCGGGCATGATGTTCGTCCAGCCGCTACGCGATCGGACAGCCCACCACATGCTGCTGGAATGCCGGCCGCTCGCACAGCCGGTCATACCAGGCGCGAAGGCCAGGCAGTTCCGGCCGCGTCAGCCCAAGATAGTTCATGCCGAACCACCGATGCACATGGACACCCCAGGGAATGTCGCACAGGCTGAAATCGGCGCCCGCGATGTATCCGTGCCGGTTCAGCGCCGGCTCAATCATGCCCCAGATCCTGGCGGTTTCCTCGATTGAGGTGGCCACCGCGCCCAAATCTCGTTTGTCTGGCGGCGTGCGAACCAGGCCCCAGAACACGCCGCCCATGGGCCGGTTCAGCAGCGTCTGCTGCGCGTCCATCCAGTGATCGACCGTGGCACGGACATGCCGGTCGGCCGGCCACAAGGCAGCGCCCGCAGCATGACCCTGCGCGAGGTAGCGCAGGATGGCGTTGCTCTCCCACAGCGTGAAGTCGCCCTCCTGCAACGTGGGCACCAGGCCGGTCGGGTTCATCGCACGGTATTCGGGGGTGTCTGTCCCGCCGAAGGCGCCCCCGACATCGATCCGCTGGAACGGCAGGTCCATCTCGGTCAGGCCCCACAGCACCTTCATGACGTTGCTCGATGAGGCGCGGCCCCAGACGATCCGCTGTGCGCTTTCATTCATGCTATCAATCCCTACTGTCGTCGCAATCTTCATTGTTAACCTGTTGGAGAACGGCATCCAGGTGTCTCGACAGCGCCGTCGGCACCGCGTCCCCGCCAAGCTCGCACAGGATTGCCCCGCGCGGAGCGTCCACCAGCAGGCCGAGGTCGCCGCCGGCTCGATCGCCGCTGAGCGGCATGCAACCGAAGCGGCGGCGATTCGCGGTCCGGAAGCAGCCGACCCGCACACGCAGATTGAAACATTGCAGGTCAAGGGCGATGAATGGCTGCAAGGACGACTTCCGAGCGAGGACGGTATAAGGCTAAACCCGCTGCCACTGCCCGGCAACTTGCTTCATTCCACCAACCAGGGCAAACGGCATTCATGCGACAACAGCCGCCACCCCGCACCTTGAGTGTCCTGACGGCTCTTGCAGGGATCGCCGCCCTCGGCATCGCGCACGCGACGGAAGTCTGGGGTGGCCTAGTCCCCTGCGCGCTGTGCCTGCTGGAGCGGTGGCCTTACCGCATCGTCATTGTCCTCGGTCTGCTGGCGGCGATCGCCCGTCGCGGCGTCGCCCGCCTGCTGTTGACTGCCGCCGTGCTGTGCCTGCTGGCGGATGCGGCGATCGCCGCGGTGCATGTCGGGGTGGAGTTCCAATGGTGGCCAAGCCCGCTGCCGGAGTGTGCGGCACCACGGCTGGCGAGCGGGTCGGTCGCCCAGCGCCTGGCCTCGATGCCGGCGCGACCATCCAAGCCTTGCGACGATCCGACCTTCCTGATCCCTGGGCTGCCGGTATCAATGGCGGCGATGAACCTGCTGTATGCCCTGGCATTCTCCACGATCGTGGCCATGTCGCTGCAAGCGAGGTTCCCAAGACGATGACAAGCGGACAATGACAAGCGACAATTTGGATGGCCCCGGGCAGCGACCTGGCGACCTGACTGACCGCCAGCGGACGGAACGCATGATCCGCGTCGACCACGCCGGCGAATATGGCGCCGTGCAAATCTACGCCGGCCAACTCGCCGTACTCGGCCGCGGTGACAAGGGCGGCCTGCTGCGGCACATGCAGGCGCAGGAACAGCATCACCTGGCCACCTTCAACACCCTGATCGCCGACCGCCGCGTGCGCCCGACCGCCCTGCTGCCATTCTGGCGCCTCGCCGGCTTTGCCCTTGGTGCCGTCACCGCCGCGCTGGGTGAGAAAGCCGCCATGGCCTGCACCGTCGCGGTGGAGGAGGCGATCGACGCCCATTACGGCGCGCAGATAGAGTCCGTGGATTCCACCGCACCTGATCTGCGCGAGACACTGGAGAAGTTTCGTTCCGAGGAACTTGAGCACCGCGAGATCGGCTTGGCGCATGGCGCCGAACAGGCGCTGGGCTATCGCCTGCTGTCCGGCGTGATCAAGGCCGGCTGCCGCACCGCGATCGCGCTTAGCGAGCGGCTGTAGAGCCGCGCAGCCGGTCGCCACTGCCGCCGCGTGCGGTTATCGTGGCTTCCGCCCGTCATGGCTGCGTTTTCGCCACATTTTCAGCATTGTTTCGGCATTATGCTGTGCAATGATCCGTGCATGATGATGTCCCAACCCTTCGTACGCGGCGGCGCCTCGTGCTAGCGGCACTGGTGACGTGGGTCATGCCGGCACGCGCTCAATCGCCGCCGGAACAAGCGCAGCCCAGACCACTGCCGCCTGCGCTAATAGACTACATCGCCATAGTGCTCGCCCGCCTGATCGAGGTCGCTCGCCAGCAAGCCATTGCTGATGGCGTTCGGCCGATCCCGTCCGCCGTCTACCGCTCCCTATTGGGCTATTTTCCTCCAGCGCTGCTGCGGAAGACTCGGTTCGCCAGCGGGAAAGCCGAGGCGTTGACCTTGCCGGCACTGGCTTTTTCCTACGGCGACGCCATTGCTCTGACACTGGGCGAAGTCGTGCTGTTCAAGTCCGAGCGGCTGGCGCAGTCCGACCTGCAACTGTGGGCGCACGAGCTGACGCATTTGATGCAATATCAGCGATGGGGCATCGACGGGTTTGCCGAACGTTACGCCCGCGACAGCGCGGCGGTGGAGCGGGAGGCGATCGACAACGCCAACCGCTTCATGGCGTGGCATTCGCAACGCGGGTCCTGAGGAACCACACGTCCGATTAAGCCGGCGCCGGCCAGGGACCACGTCAGGGTCATGCGAAATCGGTGACCAGCCCGGCTGACGCGAAGGCATTATCGGGCGTGTTCTGCACAGGACGCCCGCACAGCGATATGGGTGGTGGTTGCGCCACAGTCGCCGGCCCGGATCAACGAGACGGCAGGGCCGGCGTATGACGTCGTTCGCTACGCCGCCGCCTGCGCCGCGACCGGCCGCGACCACGCCTTCAACACCGGAAGCACCTCCTTTGCGTAAAGCTTTAGCCCATCCTCGGCCAGATCAAACGGTGTTCCACCGAACCGGAACGATGTTGCCAGTTCGAACTCGCCCACGATCGCCCGACGCTCCTCAAACATCTTCAGGATGTGATCCGGCGTGCCCCAGACCGCCGCCTGCATGAATGCCGAGACGATTCCGTCCATGCCGATCTCCTTGGCCAGTGCGATCTTCTGCGCATAGGCATCATAGCCTTTCACCGTACTGAAATGTTCACCAAGTAACTCGTAATGATAGAAATTGCTCTCGACGAATTTTCCCATGTATTGCCGAGCCTTGTCCTCGGCGCCGTCCATCGTCGGTGTGCAGATGCAGAAATCCGCCAGCAAGGGGGGAAGTTCCGTCCCGCCGTGCATCTGCCGGGTCAGCTCGCGGTGCTTCCGGATTGCCGGCATGCGCATCGGCCAAGGGCGGTCGGCGAACATAACCATGCGGGCGTTCAGCTTCGCCGCAGAAACGACAGAGTCATCGGATGACGCCACGGCGTAGATCCGCCCGTCGATCGGCTTCACCGGCCGGGGCCGCAACTCCGTCCGCGGCTGCTTATAGTATGTTCCGTCGCCCTCGATGAAGCCGGTGCGCAAGGCGTTGACAATCATCGCCGCCGCTTCATCAAACCGTTCACGTGATTCATCCATCGTGCCGCGGAAGGCGTGAAATTCGCGGCGCGCCAGGCCTCGGCCCATGCCAAGGCGCAGGCGCCCCTTGCTGAGCAAGTCTACGACGATCGCTCGTTCGGCGACCCGCAGCGGATCGTTCCACGGCAGGATCACGGCGGCCGTCCCGAGATCGACGTTCGGACAGACCGCTGCCAGATAAGCCATCAACTGCAGGTTGTCGGGACAGAACGAGTAGTCGTTGAAATGGTGCTCCACCGACCACAGCGCATCGAAACCCGAATCAGCAGCCACTCGCGCCAGCCGGATCTCCTCATCCCACACCTGCGCATCGGAAACGCCGCTCCAGCCGTAGCTGGCGAACACCATCTGCAAACCGACGTCCATTGCGTCCTCCTGTCCGTTGGTGGTTGCCATGCTTTCACGACAGCGGGCGGTTCGCAACTTTGCCGCCGGGATGGGCTGGGCCTAAGCTGTCCGAGACAACCAAGGAAGCGGCGATGGCGTTGAAACGCATGGTGCTGGAAATCGGCATGGGAAGCGATATTCGGGGTGCCGACCCGACCAAGGCCGCGGTGCGCGCCCTGCGCGATGCTCTGTGGCACAACTCGCTCAACATCGCCAAAGCGCTGGGGCTGGACACCGATGCCATGCAGGTGGAGGTCACCATCGGCGTGCCGCACCCGGAGAAGGTAAACAAGCAAGAGGTGTTGGCGATCCTGCCGCACGGCACCGGCACGGTGACGGTGGTCGATGGCGGCCTGGAGATCGTCAACGACGAGAACACCGGTTCCACCCTGATCGCCAACGCCGCCGCCGTCGTCTGGCTAGATGTCGCGTGACCACGGAGAATGACGCAAGGAGAATGACCATGTCCCGCAAGCGAGTCATCCTGGAGCTTGGCGCCGGCAACGACCTGCACGGCGGCGACTACACCAAGGCCGCGCTGCGCGCCGTGCAGGACGCCCTGCACCACTCCTCCCTCTCGATGCTCCGTTCGCTCGGCATCGATGCGGAGACGCAGATGTTCGTCGAGGTCACGATCGGTGTGCAGCAGCCGGACAAGGTGGACACCGAGGCGGTCAGGGCGTCCCTTCCCCATGGTGTCGTCACCGTCAGGGCGGTGAAGGGAGGTCTGGACGTGATCGACCGGGAGCGCGGCGACAATGCAGTGATCGCGGCGGCGGCCGTGGCGGTGCGGCTGGAATTACCTTAGGATCGGCGATGAGTGTATGATCGCCGATAAGCGGTGCCCGAGGCAGACAAGGCGGCGTGGGAGCACAGGCCGACGAGGCTGTTAGCCGGGCGTTGCAAGGATTGCCAGCCCGGGCAGGACCGGCAACCTCGTTTGCAGTACGCAACTATTGCCTAGCGCCTATCGGATGAACAGCACCAACGAGTTGAACTAAACGATAGTTCTTGGCGTAATTCTTGCAATTACTGAGGTGATTTTCGGGAAGGTAGATTGTGCAGATTCAGCCAAGTTTGTTTCCAAGTCCCGTGACAAACCTCTACCCCAGCCTGAAAACGGGAACGGCGATCGACCTCGATACAACGCTTACCAGTGGTGACAAGGCAATGTTGTCGGCGGTCTACGGTAGCAACTGGCAAACGCAAGCAGGACCGAACGGCAATATAAAAACAAACCCGCTGGCGGATGCCATCGCGATCTCCCGCGCCATGGGAACCTTGAAGGGGCCTGTTACAGCACAGTTCTTGCGCAGTATGCCAGCAGCCCAACCATGGGAGCGGGCGTTATCCAGAAGGCGTTGAACTTTCTGTCGTCATCCACGGATCAGCACGGCAACTCCGGCAAGTCCGTCAACATCGTGGCGTGACCGTTATCACCGCCTACGCCTGATCGTCAGTGGTATCTATTTGGTATATGCATTAATACTGCAGAACTGGAAGAAGTTGCACGTCCATATATAACAGCGAGCCATGACGGAGGGCAGCATGAGTGCGTACGACACTGATATCCTGGTCTGGTCCACACGCCAAGCCGAGATGCTGCGTCGCCGCGGGGCCGGCGAGCCGGTCAATGATGTCGAACTGGATTGGCTGAACATCGCCGAGGAGATTGAATCGTTGGGCAAGAGCGTTGCGCGGGAACTTGCCAGCAGGATCTCCACGATACTCATCCATCTGATGAAATTGCAGGCGTCGCCGGCGGTCGCGCCGCGCATTGGCTGGCTCGAGACGATCCGGGAGCAGCGGGACGAGATTGAAACCTTGCTGAAGGATGCCCCCAGTCTTCGCCAGACCATTCCTGGCGTCATCGGTGAAAAACTTGCCGGCGCCAGGAAGCGGGTGCACGCGGCGCTGGCAGACCATGGTGAGCAAGCCCTGATCGAACTCGATGCCGTCAGCTATACCCAGGATCAGGTGACCGGGGAGTGGCTGCCCTGAGTCTGGTCGGAAGCTGACCCCTGGATGAAGCCATGCAAAAGCCGATCCGCGCCTTCCGTTCGCGACCCTGAAACTACCGACCCCGCCAGACCGGTTTGCGCTTCTCCACATAGGCCCGCACGCCCTCTACCCGGTCTTCGCTGCTGTACGGGCTGATCCCCTCGTTCAGCCGCAGCGCGACCGGCACCGGCAGGCCGTTCGCCCGCACCGCCGTCTCCTTCATCCGCCGCAGCGAGACCGGGGCGTTCTCACACAGCATCTCGGCCATCCGCATGGCTTCGTTCAACGCCTCGCCGCGCGGCACCACGCGATTGACCAGGCCCCAGTGGCGCGCATCGTCCATGTTGATGTATTCGCCGAGGTAGAGCATCTCGAAGGCGATGCCGGACGGGATCATCCGCGGCAGCATGACGTTAGCGAAGTGCGCGCCCTTGCCGCGCTTGGCTTCCGGCAGTCCCATCAACGCGTGCTCCGCCGCCACGCGCATGTCGCACGCCAGCGCCAGTTCCATCCCGCCGGCGACGGCGGACCCGTTCAGCGCGGCGATCGTCGGCTTCACCGTCTCGTAGACAACTTCGAAGACATAACGTTGCACGCGAGACAGCAGCGGCTGGAACGGCTTGCCCTCGGTGTCCTCCTGCGCCCGCGCCTTCAGATCCGCGCCGGCACAGAATGCCCGGTCGCCAACCGCGGTCAGCACGATCGCCCGCACGTCAGGGTCGGCACCGGCATCGACGAACGCCTTGATCAGTTCATCCGACAGTTCGGGTGACAGCGAATTCATTCGCTCTGGGCGGTTGATGGTCAGCAGCCGGATATGGCCGCGCGTCTCCGACAACAGAATTGGCTCAGCGTCCGCCATCATCGTCTCCCTCTCTGGACGATCGAGACTAACCGAGACTGCGTGACATGGACACGCCGCCGGCGCGCCGACACTATGTGCTGGATGTCTTGCCAGGGAGCCGACGCCCGATGTCAGCCAGGATCACCACCCAGGATGCGTTGCACGCGCTGTTCCACCCGCGCGCCGTCGCGGTGATTGGCGCGTCCGACGATACCACCAAGCATGGCTACATCGTGCTGACCAACGTCCGCGGCAGCGGCTATGCGGGCGGCGTCTACGGCATCAGCCGCCGGTTGAAGGCCGTCGATGGTATTGCCTGCTTCCCCGACTTGAAGGCTGTGCCCGAAGCGGTGGACACGGCATTCCTCGCCATCCCGGCCGAAGCCGCGGTGCAGGCGGTGCGCGACTGCGCCCGCGCCGGCCTGAAGGCGGTGATCGTCGGCTCCGCCGGCTACGCCGAAAGTCTGGACGCCGGTGGTGCGGCGCGGCAGCAAGACCTGCGGCGCATCGCGCGGGAGGAAGGCATCCGCATCGTCGGTCCCAACTGCAACGGTATCTACAACGCGCACCATCCGCTTTCCATCGGCTTCAATACCGCGCATGCCAAGCGCCTCGCACCCGGCGGGATTTCCATCTTCTCCCACAGCGGCGCCCTGTTCGACGCCATGGCGGGACGGCTGTCCATGCTGGGGGCCGGGCTGTCGCTGTTCGCCTCGGTCGGCAATGAGGCCGACATGTCGGTGCTCGATACCATGGAATACGCGCTGACCCATGCGCCGACCAGGGTCATCGCGTTGCTGATCGACAGCCTGGACGATGGGCCGCGCTTTCGTCGCCTGGCGCTGGCCGCACACGCGGCGGGCAAGCCGGTCGTGGCGCTGAAGATTGGCGGGTCGGCGGCGGGCGCCGCGGCCGCCGTGGCGCATTCCTCCCGGCTGGCCGGCGACGATGCTTCATATCGCGCGCTGTTCGCGGCCAGCGGCGTGGCCACCGTGGCGACGCTGGAGGGGCTGATGACCGCCGCCGCTCTGCTGGACAAGTACGGCCCGTGCCCAGGCACGCTCGGCGCGCTGTCCACCTCCGGCGCCGGCGCGTCGCTGATCGCCGACCGCTGCGCGGCGCTGGGCGTGCCGCTCGCCACCCTGACGCCGGAGACGCATGCGGCGATCGACGCCCAGAAGATGTTCTCCCGCATCGGCAATCCACTGGATATGGGCATCTTTGGCGGCATGCGCCGCTCAGCCGATGTTCCGACACGGCTGCTGAACGATCCCGGGGTCTCGGTTGGCCTGGCGCTGGTGCACTCGATGAATCCGTGGCAGGGCGATCCCTACCGCGCCGCCATGGGCAAGGCGCGGGAGACCTCCGGCAAGCCGCTGCTGCTGGTCAGCCCGGGCGGCATGCCGGAAGCGGAGCGCCAAACCTACGTCGCCCGTGGCATCGACGTCTTCACCGAGACCGACATCCTGCTGGAAGGGATCGGCGCACTGCTGTTCCCGCCGCCGCAGCCACAGCCCGAGGCCGCTGCGATCAACGCAACCATGCTGCCGACGCGGCCAATGAGCGAACCAGAGAGCCTGCGCCTGCTCGCCAGGTTCGGCGTCCGGACGGTGGCCACAATCGAATGCGATTCACATGCCGATGCGGTGGCGGCGGCCACGCGCCTGGGTTATCCGGTGGTGCTGAAGGGCGTCGCCGAGGGTGTCGCTCACAAGAGCGACCTGGGGCTGGTGCATGTCGGGCTGCGCGATCCCGATCAGGTCTTGCGAGCCTGCACCGCCGTCGCCTGCCCACATGTCATCGTGCAGGCGATGATCACCGGCGGCCTGGAGGCGATCGCCGGCGTCACCCGCGCCGAGGGCGTCGGCTTGGTGCTGATCGCTGGCCTGGGTGGCATCTTCGCCGAGGCGCTGCACGATGTCGCGACGTTCCCCATTCCCTCCGGCCGGCCCGCGATCGAGGCCGGTCTGGCGGCGGGCAGCCTCGGCCGCGTGATGGCCAGCCCGCGCTGGAAGCATCCCGGGTCGGCGGAGGCCTTCGTCGATCTGCTGATGGCGCTGCAGGAGGCGGCGCTGGCGCTCGGCGACCGGCTGCATGCGATCGACATTAACCCGGTGATGCTGGGGCGGGAAGGCGCGGTCGCCGTGGATGCGCTGGTGGTGCCGCGCCTATGACGGACGACACTATGACAAACGACAGGCCGCCACGACAGTGCCTGGCTGCACGGTGATGCGATTCTCGGTGACCTACCGCGTCCGCGCGGACGCCGCCTCGATCGAGGCTCGGGCTCAGGCCATCGCGGTGGAACAGAGCGTGGAGATGCCGCTCGCCGCCATCGATGACCCGTCGGTGCTGGAAGACATTGTCGGCCAGGTCGAGGCCATCCATGATCTGGGCGCCAACACCTTCGCCGTGCGAATCGGCCTTGCCGTCGCCACGGTTGGCACCGATGCCGGTCAGCTCCTCAACATGCTGTTTGGCAACACGTCCCTGCACGAGGATGTCGTGCTTGTCGATGTGGACATCCCAGCGCCGTTGCGCCTCGCTTTTGGCGGCCCGCGGCATGGCATCGCGGGTTTGCGCCACCGGCTGGCGCTGCACGGGCGGGCCTTTACCGGGTCGGCGCTGAAGCCGCAGGGCTTGCCGGTCGACCGCCTCGGCCGGCTGGCGGAGCAATTCGCGCGCGGCGGGCTGGATATCATCAAGGACGATCACGGCCTGGCTGATCAACACTATAGCCCCTTCGCCGATCGAATACGGGCTTGCGCGGCCGGGGTCGCCCGCGCCGCGCGCGCCACCGGGCATCCGACCCGCTACGTCCCGAGCCTGACCGGTAATCTTGATCAGTTACGGACGCATGCCGCGCTGGCGCGCGAGGAAGGGCTGGACTGCGTCATGGTGGCGCCGATGATTGCTGGTTTTCCTGCGGTGCAGGCGCTGGTGCGGGGGTTTCCCGACATCGCGTTCATCGCCCATCCCAGCCTGGGCGGCCTGCGCATCTGCCCCGACCTGCTGATCGGCAAGCTGTTTCGCCTGATCGGCGCTGATGCTGTGATCTTCCCGAGCCATGGCGGGCGGTTCGGCTATAGCCAGGCGACGTGCCGATCCTTGGCCAGCCGCGCCCGTGAGGTCGGGGACGGCCTGCGCCCCGCCCTGCCTGTCCCGGCCGGCGGCATGACCGTTGCGCGGACCTCGGAAATCCTTGACTTTTACGGTCCGGACACGATGTTGTTGATCGGCGGCAATCTTCTGCTGGCGCAGGACCGCATCACCGACGAAGCCGCCGCTTTTGCCCGCGCCGTCGCTGACCATCGCTTTACCCGAGGCTGACTATGGATGACGACGCCCTGCCGCTGTTTCGCCCCGCCATGCAGGGGTTTCGCTGGGATGCGGTGGCGCATCAGCCATACAAGCAGGACGGCAGCGCGCCGTTTAAGGACATCTCCCGCCAGGTGCTGTTCCAGCAGGACAACCTGGCCTGCGAATTGCGCTATTTCGAAATGGACCCGGCCGGATATTCGACACTGGAACAACATGAGCACACGCATGCCGTGATGATACTGCGCGGCCGTGGCGCGTGCCTGGTCGACAGGACCGTGCAGGCCGTTAAGCCATTCGACCTCATTACTATTCCTGCCTGGACCTGGCACCAGTTTCGCGCGGCGCCGACGGAAGCCCTCGGCTTTCTGTGCATGGTTAACAGCCAGCGCGACCGTCCTCGCTTGCCCACCGACGACGATCTGGCGGCGCTGAAGCGAGATCCTGCGATTGCCCGCTTCATGAGCACAACCTAGACCCATCGCATCTTTCATCGGTCTGATGACCGAGTGCGAACGGGCTACTGAAACCCTTCCATCGAGGACCCATCAGTCCCGAATGGTTGGCACTGGTCGTGAGCCGGGGGACCGGTTCGCGCCGCCGCGCCGTGTTTCAGGCGCCTGCCAATGCGCGAACCGTGTCAGCGGGATCTATTCCTTGACCGCATCCCGCACGGAATCCTTCGCGCCGCCGGCGGCATTCTGCACCTTTCCGCCGGCCTTCTGGGCCGCACCGGATGCCTCGGTCTTCTTGTCGCCCGTTACCTTGCCGGCAGCTTCCTTAACACTGCCCTTGGCCTGGTCCATGGCGCCTTCAACACGATCCTTATCCATCGGACTCTCCTGACGTCTGTTCGCGACACTTGCGGTCGCAGAAGGTTAACGTTCTGAGCGCCGCTAAGTTCCTTGGCTGGCGGCGGCCTTCACGACGAAGCGGTTGAATCGCTTTGGGCTGCTCAGCTTCTCCAAGTAAAGAACAAGGTATTTTGATTTTAATAGGGGTTAATGTATTATCATCAATCCGCAACATGCGTGACGCTTTCAACTATTTTAGCGATAGGAGATGACGCTATCGCATCAACCGTCTCAATCTGTGCGCCTGCTGCTTCGGCTGACTTAAGCCGGATCGTGACGGTCTACCCGCCGTTTCGCACGTTCGGCATCGGCTTGGTCTGGCCAGACGGTGGACAGCCGAGCAGCGGGAAAGTTGGCTCTTTTTGGCGTGATTGCTGATGTGGCCGCTTGCGGGCGTACCAGAGCGCCCGCACAATCCAGTCCCTTGTTTGTCAGGATCCGAAATTCATGCGTCGTCTGATGACTGCCCTGTTCGGCCTGGCCGTTCTGTTTCCGATCGCGGCACCCGCTCAGACCCTGCGCGTCGCCCTGCGGGAAGACCCCGACATCCTGGACCCGACGCTGGCGCGCACCTATGTCGGGCGCATTGTCTTTGCCGGCCTGTGCGACAAGCTGTTCGACATCAACGAGAAACTGCAAATCGTGCCGCAGCTCGCAACCGGCTATGAGTGGGCCGATCCGCGCACGCTGCTGATCCACCTGCGCCCCAACGTGACGTTTCAGGACGGCGAACCGTTCGACGCGCCGGCGGTGAAATATGGTCTGGAACGGCATCTGACCATGCCCGGCAGCTTCCGCCGCGGCGAGCTTAGCGTCATTGACCATATTGAAGTGGTCGATCCGCTGACCGTCCGGCTGGCGCTGAAATCGCCCTCGGCGCCGCTGCTGGCGGTGTTGACGGACCGCGCCGGCATGATCGTGGCGCCAAAGGCGGCCGAGGCGGAGGGCAAGGATTTCGGCCTGCATCCGGTCTGCACCGGCCCGTTCAAGTTCGCTCAGCGGGTGGCACAGGATCGTATCGTGCTGGACCGCTATCCCGGCTACTGGGATGCCGACAAGATCCACTTCGATCGGGTGATCTACCAGACCATGCCCGACACCTCCGTAGTCGTGGCGAACCTGCACACCGGCAACATCGATCTGGCGGAGCGAGTGCTGCCGAGCGACGTGGCGGAGGTCAAGCGCGACCCGAAGCTGCGCATCGTGACCTCGCCCGCGCTCGGCTATGAGGGCATTACCGTCAACCTGGCGAATGGACCACAGTCCAAGGCGCCGATCGGCCAGAGCGCCTTGCTGCGCCAGGCGTTCGACGCGGCAATCGACCGCAAGGCCCTCATCGACGTCGTGTACAACGGCATGTTCCAGCCCACGGTACAGGCGGTTCCGCCGTCCTCCCCGATGTATGTGCCCGGCGTCGAGGCCCCGCCGCGCGACCTCGACAAGGCCAAGGCCCTGGTCAAGCAGTCCGGCGTTCCGACGCCGATCGCAGTGACCATGATGGTGCCCAATACCCCGGATGAGAGCCAGATGGCGGAGGTGATCCAGTCGATGGTCAGCGACGCCGGGTTCGACCTGAAGCTCAATGTGGTCGAGTTCGCATCATCCTTGTCCGCGGCGGCCGAGGGCAACTTCGAGACCTATCTGATTGGCTGGTCGGGCCGCACCGATGCCGACGGCAACCTGTATGGGTTCTTGAAAACAGGGCAGGGGCTGAATGATGCCCATTACTCGAACCCGATCGTCGATCAGGCGCTCGACGCCGCCCGCGCCTCGACCGACCCGGCGGCTCGACTGGGGCAATACAAGACGGTGCTGGAGCAGGAGCGGAAAGATCTGCCGATCATCTACCTGTATCATCCGGTCAATATCGTCGGTCTGTCGGCGAAGCTGACCGGCTTTCGGCCGGTGCCGGACGGGATGATCCGGCTGCAGGGTCTGTCGGTGGCGAAGTGAAACTGAGCGGCCGGATCGCCCAGATCGTTCCGACGCTGATCCTGGTCAGCATCCTGGTGTTCGGCCTGCAGCAGTTGATGCCCGGCGATCCGGCGCTGGCGCTGGCCGGCGAGGAGCGGGGCGACCCGCGCGTGCTGGCGCAGATCCGGGCGCAGCTTTGGCTGGATCGGCCGGTGCCGGTACAATATCTGCATTGGGTCGGCAACGTGCTGCGCGGCAACCTCGGCTATTCCTGGCGCACCCGCCAGCCGGTGACGCAGTTGATCGAACAGAAGCTGCCGGTCACGGCACAGCTTGGTGTCATGGCCTTCGCCATCGCCGTGGCGATCGGCGTGCCGGCGGGCGTGGTGGCGGCGGTGCAGCGGAACCGGGTGTGGGACTACCTCGCCAATGCGATCGGGCTGGCGGGCTTGTCGATGCCGACCTTCTGGCTGGGGATCATGCTGATCCTGCTGGTCTCGGTCGATCTGGAGTGGCTGCCGCCGTCCGGCTACGTGCCGTTGACGCAGGACCTTTGGCGGTCGCTGGCGACGACGATCATGCCGGCCTTCGTGCTGGGCTACGCCATCGCCGCGGTGCTGATGCGGCACACCCGCAGCGCGATGCTCTCCACACTCAGCCAGGACTACGTTCGCACCGCGCGCGCCAAGGGGCTGAATGAGCGCCGGGTCATCCTGCGCCACGCGCTGCGCAACGCGCTGATCCCGGTGGTGACCCTGGGGGCGCTGGAACTCGGCACGCTGCTGTCCGGGGCGGTGCTGACCGAGCAGGTGTTCTCCATCCCCGGCTTCGGCAAGATGATCGTCGATGCGGTGTTCAACCGGGACTATCCGGTGGTACAGGGCGTCGTGCTGGTGACGGCATTCGTGTTCGTGCTGCTGAACCTGCTGGCGGATATCCTGTACGTGCTGATCAATCCGCGGTTGCGCCGCGCCTGATGCGCACGCGGACGCACACCGCTTCGATGCAAACCGCTGGGCGGCCCCCGGGACGTGTTAATCCGCGACGCCTCACGCCCGGCCGTCTGGCCTTGGGACGGTTCCTGCGCCGCCCCGCCGCGGTGGCGGCATTGGGGGTGATCATGCTGTTCGTTATCGGGGCGGTGCTGGCACCGCTGGTCGCGCCGTTCGATCCGGTCGCGACCTCCTGGACCGCGATCCGCAAGGCGCCGTCGGCCGCGCACTGGATGGGCACCGACGAGATTGGGCGGGATGTGCTGTCGCGCGTTGTGTTCGGTGCCAGGGCGAGCCTGCTGGCGGGGGTGGTCTCCGTGCTGATCGCGGCGGCGATCGGTGTGCCGGCCGGGCTGCTGGCGGGGTTCGCCGGGGGCTGGATCGACGCCGTGCTGTCGCGGCTGGTCGACGCGATGCTGGCGTGCCCGTTCCTGATCCTGGCGATCGCGCTGACGGCGTTCCTTGGGCCGAACCTGACGAATGCGATGATCGCGATCGGCGTGTCCACCGCGCCGCGGTTCATGCGCGTGGCGCGGGCGGCGACGCTGGAGGTCGGCAGTGCCGACTACGTGCAGGCGGCTTGGTCGATCGGCGCGCCGGCCTGGCGGGTGGCGGTGCGGCACGTGGCGCCGAATATCGTGCCGCCGGTGCTGGTGCAGGCGACCTTGTCGCTGGCGGCGGCGATCATCGCCGAGGCGTCGTTGTCGTTTCTGGGACTGGGCCAGCAGCCGCCGTCGCCGTCCTGGGGATCGATGCTGAACGCGGCGCAGCGGTTCCTGACCCAGGCGCCATGGCTGGCGGTGTTTCCGGGGATGGCGATCTTCCTGTGCGTGCTGTCGTTCAACCTGGTGGGGGATGGCCTGCGGGATGCACTGGACCCGCGAGGGTCGTAGCAATCGACTGTAGCAAATGGCCCGCCTCAGCCTTCCGCCACCGCCGGATACGGCTGCTCCCACTTGTCCAGATACACGAAGTCCGCCAGCTTGCCGCGTCCGACCGGCCCGAACTTGCCCATCGGGTAGCCGACCGGCAGGATCGCATAGGAATGCACCCCCGGCGGCAGGCCCAGCGCGGCCTCGGCCTCCTTCTCATACAGCAGATGCCGGGTGGTCAGCGTCGAGCCCAACCCCAGCGCGCGGATCGTCAGCAGCATGTTCTGCACCGCCGGATAGATCGAGGCACCGGCGCCCCGGCTCGGATTCGGACCATCCTTCAGGCAGGCCACGATCCAGACTGGCGCCTCATGGAAATGCTCCGTCAGGTATTCGACCGCGCCGTGCTGGCGGGTGAAGCGTTCCGCCGTCACGCCAGGCGGCGCGGCGCTGGTGGCGTAGCGCGGCCCGACGACCTCATCGAACGCCTTCTTGTACCAGACCTGCACGGCCTGCTTGATCGCCGGGTCCTTGACCACGAGAAAGCGCCAAGTCTGCGTGTTGCCGCCGTTGGCGGCCGCGGTCCCGGCCTCCAGGATCTGCTTGATCAGCGCATCCGGCACCGGGTCAGGCTTCAGCCGGCGCATCGAGCGCGTGGTTCCGATGATCTCGAAAAAGTCCGGCATGGTTGCGATCTCCTGTTATGCTCGTTTTGCCGGCGCAACGCCGCCCGAGCCGGAGCGGCCGCCGTCGATGACAATGTGCGTCCCGGTCACATCCCCCGACAGCTCGGAGCACAGATACAGCACCGCGCCCGCGACCTCCTCCGGTTGCGCGTACCGGCCGGTAGGAATGCCGGCGGCTAACGCGGCGTGCACGCCCTCAGGGTTGTTTGAATCGCGCTGCGATTCCAGCGACCGCATCATGCGGGTCTCGACCGGACCCGGACAGACCGCGTTCACCCGCACCCCCAGCGCCGCGACATCGGTGGACGCGACCTTGGTCAGCCCCAGCACGCCGTGCTTGGACGCCACATAGGCCGGCATGCCCGGCGAGCCGAACAGGCCAGCGACCGAGGCGGTATTCACGATCGCCCCCGAGCCCTGCCGCAGCATCACCGGCAGCACGTGGCGCAGCCCGAGGAAGACACCCTTCAGGTTGACCGCGATGACCTTGTCGAAGATATCCTCGTCATAGTCCTGGGTCGGCCGCACGACACCCTCGATGCCCGCGTTGTTGAAGAAACAATCAATGCGGCCATACGCCGCGAGGGTTTTCTCCACGTAGTCCTTCACCGATCTCGCCTGCGTCACGTCCGCCTGCAGGAAGGCCGATGTCGCCCCGCGCTGGGTGATGATGTCCACGCTCGCCTGGCCGGCGTCCGCATCCGCGTCCACGACCATGACCTTCGCCCCTCGCAGCGCGAAGCCGAGAGCGGTCGCCCGCCCAATGCCGCCACCGCCGCCGGTGATCAGCGCCACCTTCCCTGTAAAGTCCATCTTGATTTCCTCCTTTTTGCCCGCTCGCCACGGCTGGCCTTGTGCCAGCCGTTCGCTCCTTTTGCCCCCGCTCGTCATGGCCGGCCTTGTGCCGGCGACCCACCCCTTTCGCCCCGCGCCAGCCCCGTGCCAGGCGTTCGCCCCATTTTGCCCTGCTCGTCACGCTTGGCCTTGCCAGCAGTCCGCCCCTTTCGTCCCGCTCGTCATGGCCGGCCTTGTGCCGGCCATCCGCCCGATGCCGTCGGTGCGCGGATGACCAACAAGTGGTCGTCCATCAGGATGCGGGCAGTTTGTGTTGCTCAAACCACTTTCGCAACATGCAGCGCGGCGATCTCCTCCGCGCTGTAGCCAAGCTCCGCCAGCACGGCATCGGTATGCTCGCCCGCTTCCGGCGTGGCACTGCGGATGCTCCAGGGCGTGCGGCTGAGTTCGATCGGCTGGCCGACCACCTCCACCTCGCCCAGCACCGTGTGCGGCACGGTCCGGGTCATCGCCAGATGCTTCACCTGCGGATCGGCAAACACCTGATCCATTGTGTAGATAGGGCCGGCAGGCACCCCTTGCCGGTTCAGCGCCTCAATCCAGTCCGCGGAAGATTTCGTCCGTGTGATCGCCGCGATCGTCTCGTTCAACGCGTCACGGTTCTCCAGACGCGCTCGGCCGGTAGCGAACAGCGGGTCGGCGGCGAGGTGTTCGGCCTCCATCGCCTTGCACATCCGCCGGTAGATGTCGTCCCCGGCGGCGGCGATGTTGATATAGCCGTCAGCCGTGGCGAAGACTCCGGTCGGGATGCTGGTCGGATGGTTGTTGCCGGCTTGCCCCGGCACCTCCTTGCCGATGGTCCAGCGCGCCGCCTGGAAATCCAGCATGGAGATCTGCGCGCCAAGCAGGGAGCTTTTCACCCACTGGCCCTCGCCTGACTGCTCGCGTTCCAGTAGCGCGATCAGGATGCCCATGGCAGCGAAGATGCCGGCGGTCAGGTCGGCGACAGGAATGCCGACCCGCATGGGGCCGCGGCCGGGTTCACCAGTGATCGACATCAGCCCGCCCATGCCCTGGGCGATCTGGTCGAAGCCAGGCCGGTCGCGATACGGCCCGTCCTGTCCAAAGCCGGAGATGCTGGCATAGACGATCCGCTTGTTGATCGCCTTCAGGCTCTCGTAATCCACACCGAGGCGGAACTTCACGTCCGGGCGGTAGTTCTCCACCACCACATCGGCCTGCGCGACCAGCCGCTTCAGCACCGCCGGCCCGTCAGGCGCCTTCAGGTTCAGCGTCAGGCTGCGCTTGTTGCGGTGCAGGTTCTGGAAGTCGGGGCCGTGCCGCTCGCCGCCCAGGCCGGCGTCACCTTCCGGCGCCTCGATCTTGATGACATCGGCACCCCAGTCGGCCAATTGCCGCACCGCGGTGGGGCCGGCGCGCACACGGGACAGGTCGATGACCTTGAAGCGGGCGAGGGGGCCGTTCGTCATGCGCTGATCCTTCCAAGGCTGAAGGATATCGTGGCATGAAAAGCGCCGGCTGGTCGAGGCGGGCGCCGACGATGCCGACCTTCAGATAAAGCCGCCCTTCGTGATTACCGCCTTGGTGCGGCCAGTGATTGCTTTGACGCCATCGCGGCCCATCCACGGATCCGCTGTCAACACAAACGCCTTCAAAGCGCAACGGACATGGCGCTCATGGCCGGTTGGCTCCATCGTCCGCGGACTTCGGATTAGTGCGCTTTAGAAAAAATAACGCGGAGGTGTTTGCCAGAACTTTTAGTCCAAGCCACGAAGACAGCGGCGTCGGGTTGTCCAGGAGTACCTTCATGTTAAGCCGGCTGGAAAGCGGCGTCGGGTTGTCCAGGAGTACTTCCCTGTTAAGCCGGCTGGAAAGCGGCGTCGGGTTATCCAGGAGTACCTTCCGGCCAAGCAAGGACGACAATGGCGTGGCCTTGTCCGAAAGTACCTTCATGCCAAGCCGCGATGACAACGGCGTCGGGTTGTGCAAGAGCGAGGCCCTTGGGGTCTGCTCCTTCGAGAGTGTCCGTCGATTCAAATACGACGACAGCGGTGCCGGGTTGTCCAACAGAACAGGCCAGTTGAGGGCGGTAGACAATGGCGTTCCCCCAACACCCATGGAGCCTGACGTGGAAGGTTCAGCTTTGGGCCGGGTCACGTCTTCATACGCCGCGTGGGGCGTGTCCTGATCGTTCGGGCGAACGCGTTCCAGGATTTCCGCCGCTCTTCCGGAGGCACCCAATGGCGCCTCAGCGATGACCAGTGTTCCGCCCTGGCGGATGCCCTCGGCGTAATCCTTGGCGTGAGCCTCCGACAGGCCTTGCTGCATGATGCCTGTCTCGCTGACATCGGCTTTGGTTTTGTCGATCACCCGGATTGATGCTTGTCTGAAGCCAACCTGCTCCAGGTTGGCGACCGCACCCATCGCGTCCTCGTTCGTGGTAAACATGCGTGAGACAAGCATGATGTCGCCTTTCCAGTTTATGCGCCGGTTTGATCGGGCTCACGGCATCCAGCGCGCCGGCTCAGGTATGGGCTTCGACCCGGCGAATGAGCGGGACCATCGTCAGAAGTGTCGCGAACAGCAACATGACTTCAACACAGTAGACAAAATCGTACCCCGTTGCCGCCGCAAGCAGATAGTGCGGTGCCAGTCCGTTCACGAGATCGCGAAGTATGCCGCCAAGCGCAATCGCGACTCCGGCTGCCGAGGCTTGCACGGCACCCCAAGCCCCAAGCGCCAGCCCAGCCTGGTTTGGCGGCGCCAGATTCATTGTTGCAGTCAAGGTGCCGTGACCAAACAGGCCGGCGCCGAATCCGATCAGCAATGTCCCTGAACCAAAGACGGAGGCGGAGGCCAGCGGCGCAGCCATCATCACCGCGATAAAGCCAGGAATTCCAGCCAGGACGCCATAACCAGCCATGCGAAAGGGATCAGCGCCGCGACTGAGGACACGCGAAGCAAGACCAAAGCCCAGAAGCCCACCGACAGCCAGGGTTGCTGTCAGCTTGGTCGTATCACCGACAGTCAGGTGCAGAACCTGACCGCCGTACGGTTCAAGCAGAACGTCTTCCATGCTGAACGCCATCGTCCCACAACCGACGGCAATAAGGCGGCGCATGGCTTGCCCGCCGTGAATGAATCGCTGCCACGATTGCTGAAAATTGGGCTGCGTCCGGTGCGCCTGCGCCATCCGCGAACGATTGCGGCCCTCCTGTTTCCACAGGGCGCAGGTGTTGAGAACAATTGTCATCACGGCTGATCCCTGGATGACCTGGATCAGGCGCCCTGGCGTGAAATTCGCGAGAAATGCGCCAAACAAGAGCGCACTGCCGATCATGCCGAACAGGAGCATCACGTACATCAGGCCGACCACGTTGGGCTGCGATTCCTTTGGTGCGAGATCGGTGGCCAAGGCGAGGCCGACGGTTTGCGTCGTGTGCAACCCGGCGCCAACCAGCAAAAAAGCCAACCCCGCCGACAGGTAGCCGATCCATGCCGGAGCATGGCTCGCATTGCCGCCGCCGGACAGGACCAGCAACGCGAACGGCATGATCGCGAGGCCACCGAACTGTACCATGGCGCCCCTGAATATGAAGGGGACCCGCTTCCAGCCAAGCTCGGACCGATGGGTGTCGGAGCGGAAGCCGATCAGCGCACGAAATGGTGCGAAAATCAGCGGCAGCGATATCATGACCCCGACAAGTGATGCGGGCACGTTGAGTTCGACGATCATCACCCGATTAAGCGTCCCCACGAGCAAGACCAGTGCCATTCCAACAGAAACCTGGAACAGTGACAAACGCAGCAGCCTGGGGAGCGGCAGGTCGGGTGTCGCCGCATCGGCAAACGGCAGGAAGCGAGAGCCGAGGCCGATCCATGCCCTCATCACGTGTTGGCTGACGCGATTCATCGTCCTGGGAATTCCATCAGATGAGAGGCAGAGATATGCGAAAACTCCAATCAACGGATTGGTCTGGCTTACGCGGGCCGTGGCCATAGACAAAAAAGCCTCGGCAAAAAAGCGCTGCTTACTGTTTCCGACCTTGATGCACGCCCTCAGAGGTCAGTATTCGATAATACCGGCCTCTGATGAATCATGCGGGCATCAACTCGATTAGTTGGCGCTGGCCGAGCGGATCGGGATGGTGCCGGATGGGTTATTTGCGATGTTATCAACAGCGGCTTTGGTATCGACTGTTGCATTTACATTCGGAGCTACCGTGATCACAAAGGATGCCTGGGCGTTAGCGGCCGTTGCTGGAACAGGGGTTACCGTCATCGAGAATGCGGCTGGGGCTTTTGAATCCGTCGCGGCGACCTTTGGCGTGGCATTCTGTATCGCTAGTCTTGGTTTCGCGGACCCTTGCCAATAGTTACTCATCCAGGTGGTGTGGGTCATGACCGCCGTATGGACAGCCAGCGACGTCAACGCGACGCTGCCCAACAACAGCGGCAAACCTACGGTGGGGTGGACCACACACCAAATTCTACCCTGATTCATGTCAATTTTCTCCCTAGTGGAGCCACGGCGACCAGATGAACGCCAGGAAATGCGCGAATAACGCGATAACGAAGAACACGCGCGCACCGTCGATGACGTGCTTGTGCAGCTCCTCTGACTCCGCGATCGTCAGGCCTGTCGGCCAGACTCTGTTGAGATCTTCGTCCATGGGAATTCCTCGTTCCAAGGCTAGCGGCCAATGTCGTGCTAAACCCGCACGTGGGTTTCATCGCGAAGGCTTCACGAAGCCTCGCCTGGCAGCAGGAATCGTCTGGCTTTTCGTGTCGGAACTCGCACGGCGCCGTAGCTTCGATTGAGGGGTCTGTCTTGAAGACGGGGCGGTGCTGGTCTCTCGGCGTTAGCGCCTTTTGCTGTTGGCTCCCTGTTGTTCCCACCACATGTGTAAAGCAAAGTTGACACTCAACGGTGTAAACTACCCATTACACTTGCTTGGCGTCTTCGTCAATCCGCTTAACAGCGGCGCTCTTGAACTAGCGAGCGGGCGCCACTGACTGAAAAATGGATGATGATCCGCGCCATGCCGGATGCTGAAGGGCGCCCGCTTGACGCCGTCTCGACGACTGATGGGCGGATCGATTCGCGGCTTAGGCCGCGGGTTGATCCGCTCTATCTGACGGCAAGCTCGGTTGGCGGACAGCCGCTTCATTGAGCGGCTGCGTTGTGGCCTTGCAATCGCACGAGGTGTTCAATGAAACCCGCACCACGCTTCAGGGCGCCCCCCAAGGCATCGGCACGTGACCGACTTATTTGAACGGATAGTCACAACGGCGACAGACCCCGGAGGCGCCGAACGACTGCACACGGACCTGCTTATGTCGTGGCCGGCCTTCTCGTCCGCGACACATCTACAACGCGTCTGCCATATCCAACCAGGTTTGCGCGCATGGCATATCCCCGCTGCTGCGGCTGGGACGATAATCGCGGGCACGGCCGCGCCGCACCCGACACTCGGTTGTGCAAGCTAGAGCGCGATCGCCTGACGCTGACCGAGTCACAAGGCGTGAATCACGCGATCAAACAATGAATTAAAGCGCGATCCGTGGGTCAACCTAAACCAATCGCGCTTTAATGCTTCAGGCGGCGCTACATCTGCACGACGGTGCTCAGTTCAAACGCCGTACCGGTCGGGTTTTCGCCGATGCGCAACGTCTTGTCGTCGACGAACCGGTAAGGCGGCACCGGCAGGTTGTATGGCGCGGGCACGCCTTTATACACCCGGCCGGCGAGGTCGTATTTTGATCCGTGGCACGGGCAGAAATAGCCGCCCGGCCAGTTCGGCGCCGGAGTGGTCGGGTTGGGGTTCGGCTGGTAGCCAGGCAAGCATCCCAGATGCGTGCAGATCCCGACCAGCACGGCGTACTCCGGCTTCACCGAGCGGTGCCAGTTCTCCGCATACTGCGGCTGCTGACGCACCGTCGAGTTCGGGTCCGACAGGTTGGACACCAGGCTGGGGGTCTGCAATGTCTTCAGCGCCGCCGGCGTGCGGTTTACGATCAGCATCGGGGCGCCGCGCCACAGCACGACGATCTGCTGCCCGGCAGCGATTTTCGACATGTCGATGTCGATCGGCGCTCCGGCGGCGAGCACGTCAGCCGACGGGTTCATCGAATCGATCAGCGGCCAGATGATCGCGGCGGTGCCGATCGCCGCGCCGGACAGTGCGACAAGAGAGATCAGGTCCCGCCGCGTGGGCTGCGGGCCGGTTGAGCTTGCATGTGATGACATCCCCGCATTATGGGGCGGCGTTCAAAACCACTCCATCAACAGCGTGATAAAATATCCGTGATGCCGCAACACGCGCCGCCCGCTCTATCGCGCCAGGAAATGCAGGATGTGCCAGGTGAACTGGTCCGGGTCCTGCAGGAACGAGAAGTGGCTGGTATTCGGCAGAATGAGCAGGCCGGCACCGGGAATGTCGGCGGCGATCCGCTCGGTGTGCGGCCGCTTGATTGCTTCATCGTGGTCGCCGTCCACCACCTGAATCCTCGGCTTGATGGCGTGAAGCTGCGCCGCCGTCCAGTTCGGCTGCGTCGCCCACATCTTGCTGATGGCATCGACGAAGGCGTCGTATTTCCCCGGTGAGGCCGACAAGGTCCGATACTCCTGGCCGGCACGCGCGATGAAGGCGGCGAAGGTGGGGTTCTTCTCCACCCCGTCCACCACGCCCGAAGGGTCGGTGTTGGCGGCGAAGGCAAATACCTTGGACACCCGGTCGGGATAGCGCATCGCGAGATCAAGGCCGAGGATGCCGCCATCGCTCCAGCCGACCACGGCAGCTTGCCGGATTTTCAGGCTGTCGAGCAAGCCCACCACGTCGTCGGCCATCAGGTCATAGCCGTATGGCCGGTCGTCGCGGGTGCTGCGGCCGTGGCCGCGGCTGTCCATCACGATTACCTGGTAGTCCCGCGCCACCGCCGGTACCTGCAGGCCCCAATAGTTCGCATTCGCCAATCCGCCGTGCAGGAAGACCACCGGTTGGCCGTGCCCGAATACCGCGTACCACAGCTCGATGCCGTTCACCGCCGCATGACCGCTTCGGTCGGCCTTCGGTAATGAAGGCGTCGGCGGCAAGATCAACCACCGCGGCGGCTGTGCCCAGGCGGGGGGTGCCCAGGCGCGAGGCGCCAGCAACAGGGTCATCCCGAACAGCGTCACACGGCGAGGGAGCATGGGAAATTCCGGTTGCGTACGCGGATCCGTTCGTGCGCGCAGGGCAACGCCAGCGGGTAAGCTCGCGCGATCAAGGTTCAAGATCCTTGACACCTCCAGACTTTCACATGCCGCTGCGCGGCGCCAGTGCGATCTGGCGTCATGAGCCAGCCCCTGACACTGTGCAGCGCCACTCGCCGTATCGGAACCTGCCCTTGCAAACCTTGAACATCCTCAGCCTGCAACGCATCACCCCTGCCGATCACGCCCGGATTGAAGCTGTCGATCCGGCGGTCCGGCTGACCGATGCCGGCGGTTGGTTCGACGGCGAATATCGCGAGACCTGGCCCGCCTTCAGCGCCACCCGCTATCTGGCACCCGACGCCATGGGCCGTGGTTCCCGCAGCGACCGCGACAAGCTGCTGGCGGAGGCGGACATTGTCCTGGGCGGCTTCCCGTTTCCGCTCGATCTGCGCGCCAGGGCGCCGCGCCTGAGGTGGTTTCATCAGCGGCCGGCGGGGGCCAGCAATCTGCTGCGCGGCGATCTGTGGGGCAGCGACGTGGTTGTCACCACCTCCCGCGGGTCGGCCAACGGCCTGGCGATCGCGGAGTTCGCGGTGGCCGGCATCCTGCACTTCGCCAAGGGCCTGCATTGCGCGGTGGCCGATCAGCGGGCAGGGGCGTTCACGCCACGCACCTATCGGCCCTGGCTGCTGGAGGGCAAGACCGCCTGCGTCGTCGGCGCCGGCGGCATCGGTCTGGAAGTTGGTCGTCTCTGCGCCGCCCTCGGCCTTCGCGTCATCGGCACCCGCCGCCACGCGCCCTCCGAGCGGCCCTTGCCACCGGGTTTCGCCGAGATTGGCGGCGCCGGGGACCTGGATCGGTTTCTGCCGGAAAGCGATGTCGTGGCCATCTGCTGCCAGTGGACGCCGGAGACCAACCGTCTTTTCAACCACGCCCGTTTCGCCGCGATGAAACCGGGCGGCGTGCTGGTGAACGTCGCCCGCGGCGAGATCGTCGACGAGGATGCGCTGGCCGATGCGCTGGCGCGCGACCACCTGCGCGGCGTTGCACTGGACGTCTACGTCGGCGAGTTCGAGCGTCCGCCGGACCCTAGGCTATGGGCCGATCCCAAGGTGCTGATCACGCCGCACGTCTCGGCCGCAAGCGACCAGGACCGGCATGGCGGGATCGACGTGTTCTGCGACAATCTGCGAGCCTACCTGGACAAGCAGCCGTTGCGGAACGTGGTGGATTGGGCGAGGGGTTATTAGGCTCTCGTCGGTTGCGCCGGGTGAACATGCATGTCCTTGGCCGCAACCATCGCGACGGCATGTGCGCGGTGCCTGGCGGCGATTGCCGCCCCGCCTCATAAGCCGAACACTGATCCGCGACATCGATCAACGCGATGGCGACCTTTGCGTTCATCTTGAACCGCGAGCGGCCTGAAACCGCGACTTTGCCAGACCGTTGCGGTCATGAGCGCAAGCACGGGACCATCATCAGTTGCATCACATCCAGTCCTTGTTCTGGTCGCCTTCCCAGGCCAATCCCAAGACCTCGCAATGCCCAACCTGATCGGCTGTCCGGACTGCGGGGCGATCCAGGAGATGCCGCCGATCAGCTCCGGCCGCCTGCTGTGCTGGCGATGCCACTGTCCGCTTGAACGTGCGACCGGACGCGCGCCGGGCACCGCATTCGCCTGCGCGCTGACAACACTCATTCTCCTCGTGCCAGCCAACCTGATGCTGCTCATGAGCGTCTCGAAGCAAGGTCTGTCGGCGCAGATGCATCTGGCTTCCGGCATCGCGACGATCTGGCACCAGGAATGGCCCATCGTCGCGGTAGTGGTCGCGCTGGAGGCCGTGGCCCTGCCGTTCCTGCGCTTCGGCCTGCTCGCCGCCTCGCTCGGCGCGGTGTTGGTCGGACACTCCGCCGCCTGGGTCGGCCCGACCTTCCGCAGGGCGGAGGCGCTGGATCTGTGGGCCATGCCGGACGTATTCCTGATTGGCTGCGCCATCGGCTACAGCCGCCTCGCGCCGTTCGCGGGGGTGACCATCGGCGCGGGGGGATGGTGCTTCGTCGGCGCGGCCTTGATGGCGATGCTGACCCGGGCCACGTTGCAGCGCCGCCGCGTCTGGCGGCGGATCATGACGCCAGCCGCGGTGACCGGCGATCACCCGTTTTCCTGTAATGCCTGCGACATGGTGGTGCCGGCGCACAGCGAAGGCGAATCCTGTCCGCGCTGCGGCCAGACCTTGTGGCGGCGGCGGCGCAATGCAATGCCCTTTGCGATGGCCTTCACGCTGGCGGGGCTGCTGCTCTATCCGGTCGCCAACCTGTTTCCGCTCAGCGTGCTGGACTGGGCCGCGGGCACCTCGCCGCACACCTTGTTCTCGGCTGTTGAGCGGCTGATCGGCGCCAATCTGTGGTTCCTGGCCGGCTGCGTGTTCACCACCAGCATCGCCATTCCGTTCATCAAGCTGATCGGCATGCTGTGGTTCTATCTCTCAGTGCGCCGCCGCTCGACCCGCCACCTGGTTTTCAAGACACGCTTCTATCGGACGATAGACGAACTCGGCCGCTGGTCGACAATGGATATCTTTACAGTGGCGGTCTACATGCCGCTCATCCAATTCGGCCAGCTTGCCACGGTGCGGATCGGCGCCGGCCTGCCGGCGCTGCTCGCCGTGGTGGTGCTGACGATGCTGGCCTCCCGCTGCTTCGATCCTCGGCTGCTCTGGGATGTGGCGGAGGCGAATTCGGCGGATGTATTCTCGGCCGAACCGGTAGCAGCGACATGAACGACAAGATCCCACGCCGCGCCGAGGAGCGGCATGGCTGGTGGCCGGGATGGATCTGGTCGATCCCGATCGCGGCGGTTGGCCTGGTAATCTGGCTGGCGGTGCGAAGCTGGACCGAGACCGGCCCGCAGATACAGGTGGTGTTCCCGGAAATCGCCAACCTCAAGCCCGGTGACACAAAGGTGCAGTTCGAGGGAATGGATGTCGGTGAGGTCGAGAACTCCAGGCTGGAGCCCGACCTCAGGCACATCCGGGTCACGCTGAGCCTGCACCCGGACCTGCGCGGCCACCTGGGGGCGGACACACGGTTCTGGATCATCGGCAAGCAAGTCAGCCTTGCGCACATCTCTGACCTGAAGTCGATCATCACCGGCGCGTCGATTGGCATCAGCCCAAGCCCAGGGCATTCGCAAGACACTTATCAAGGACTTGCAAACGCCCCAGTGCTCGGCTTCGGCGCCACCGGGACGTCCTTCAAGCTGCATGCATCAAGCCTGGGTTCGATCCAGCAAGCGACGCCGATCTATTATCTTGGCGAGAAGGTCGGGCAGGTCGAAGCCTACAGCATGACAAACGGGCGCGGCTTCGACGTCACGGCGTTCATCAACACCCCCTATGACCAACTGGTGCATGACGGCAGCCGGTTCTGGCGAGCCGGGCCGCTGCACCTGTCCACCGGCGCGGATGGGCCAAGTCTGCAGTTCCAGTCCCTGCCTGCTTTGGTCGAGGGCGCCATCGCGTTCGCAACGCCGGCCGGCGTCTCGCCAGGCGCGGTTGCCGGCCACGGTCACGACTTCACCCTCTACGACAGCGAGGACGCGGCGGAAAATGTCCCGGACCCCAACAGCGTGGCGTATCGGCTGGTGTTCCACAATGTCAGCGGCGTTCCGGACAACGGGGCTTCGGTCAAGCTGATGGGCAAGCGCGTCGGTTCGGTGACCGCGGCGACGTTGCAATACGATCCGGACCAGGGTCGCATGAACGTGCTCGCGACAATCGTGCTGGAGCCGAACCGTATCGCGCTGCCCCATGGCGCGGCCTGGAGTAACCCGCGGCCGCAGATGGACGACATGCTGCGCCATCTGATCGCCGACGGACTGCACGCGGAGCTGGCGGCGTCGCCGCCGGTCATCGGTGGACAGCAGGTCACGCTGGCGCTGTCTGGCGGCCAGCCCGGCAGCCTGGGCCAAGGTCCGGAGCCGGAGATCCCGACAGTGGATGCTGGCGGGGGCGTAGCCGGCATCATGGCAAGCGCGAATGACGTCATGACGAAAGTCAACCAGATGCCGCTGCCGCGCATCGCCGACAATCTGCGGGACATCTCGCATCATCTGGCGCAACTCACCAGTTCCCCGGCACTGGCCGGTATCCTCAGCCACGTCGATCGGTCGACCGCCAACCTGCAGCGCATCAGCAGCGAGATGCGTCAGCAGTTGCCGCCGACCCTGGCCGATCTGCGCCGGACGGTGGCGCAGGCGCAGGCATCGCTTGCCTCCGCACGGGACCTGCTTTCGTCGCAGGGGACCGCTGGGAGCGAACCGGGGACCAAAGGACTGCCCGAAACCCTGTACGAGATCAGCCTAACCGCCCGGTCGTTGCGCAGCCTGGTTGATCTGCTCGACCAGCACCCGTCCGCCCTGCTGACCGGGAGCCGGTAGTGAAAGCCTGCGGAACGCTGCTGCTGATCTTGCTGGTGTCAGGCTGCGGCGGGCCGCCCACACGCTTCTACACGCTGGCACCCGTCGCGCCGGCGGCCACGGCTGGCGTCCCGCTGGCCAGTTGCCCCACCGGACCCGTTGCGGTGAACCATGTGCTGCTACCGGAAACGCTGGATAGACAGTCGGTGGTTAGGGCCGATGGAACCGAGCGTCTCGACATCTCCAACCAGGATCGCTGGGCCGCACCGCTGGACGGCATGATCCAGCACGTGCTGGCGGAGGATTTGCGAAACCGCCTGCCAGCCGATCGTGTGCTGATGCCGGGCGATGCGCCGCCACCGGGTGGTTCGGCTGGAATTGACATCAATATCCAGCGGTTCGTCGGCGACGCCGCGGGGCATGTGGCACTGCGGGTCGATTGGACATTGCTCAATCGGCACAAGACCGTGGTGGCCACCCAGTCGGAGGCGATCAACGCCGATGCCGCCTCGGCGGGAACTGATAGTCTCGTAGCCGCGATGAGCCGAGCGGTCGGTGATCTCGCGGATCGCATCGTCGTTGTGCTGCAAAAATGCCCGGCTTGATGTCGCACGGAATGGCCATGTGGTCATGCGGCCTTGGACCATAGCAGGTTCATGTCGAGGAACTCGTCCAGGGGCGACGCCCTGTCAGCGGCACGGTTCAAGCTGCACCTGCCGATGCCGCTGCGGTTCACGCGCAACTATCCGCCTCATGCCACTTGCCCCCGCTCATACCAACCGCGCGAGCGGCGGACGATCTGCACCACGGACAGCATCACCGGCACTTCCACCAGCACACCGACGACGGTTGAGAGCGCTGCGCCAGATTGAAAGCCAAACAAGGCTATGGCCGTCGCCACCGCCAGCTCGAAGAAGTTGCTGGCCCCGATCAGCGCCGACGGCCCGGCCACGCACCATTCGACGCCGAGCCGCCGGTTCACCCAGTAGGCGAGGCCCGCGTTGAAATAGACCTGGATCAGGATCGGCACCGCCAGCAGCGCGATGACGACGGGCTGGCGCATAATCTGCTGACCCTGCAGGCCGAACAGCAGCACGAGCGTCAGCAGCAGCGCCGACAGAGACAGCGGCGCAAGCGTGCGCAGCCTCCGCCCGAGTGCCGCTTGTCCACCCTTCGCCAGCAGCACGCGCCGCCAAAGCTGCGCCACGATCACCGGCACGACGATGTAGAGGACAACTGACAAGATCAGTGTGTCCCATGGCACCGTGATCGAGGACAGGCCGAGCAACAGCGCGACAAGCGGCGCGAAGGCAAAGACCATGATCGTGTCGTTCAGCGCCACTTGCGACAGCGTGAAATGCGGCTCGCCATCCACCAGGTTCGACCACACGAACACCATGGCCGTGCAAGGCGCCGCCGCCAGCAGGATCAGCCCGGCGATATAGCCGTCGATCTGGCTGGCCGGCAGATAGGGCCGGAACAGATGTGCGATGAACACCCAGCCAAGGAGCGCCATCGAGAACGGCTTGACCAGCCAGTTGACGCCGACCGTCGCCGCAATGCCGCGCCAATGTTCCTTCACCTGCCCAAGAGCAGCGAGGTCGATCTTCAGCAGCATGGGAATAATCATCAGCCAGACCAGCACGGCGACCGGCAGGTTGACCTGCGCCACCGTCGCCGCGCCGATCGCATGGAACACGCTTGGCACGATCTGCCCAAGGGCGATGCCGACGATGATGCAGAGCGCGACCCAAAGCGTCAGGTAGCGCTCGAACGTCCCCATGGACGGGGCTTTTCCTGGCGCAACGACTGCAGCTTCACTCACGACGCGGTCCTCCCGATGTGGCTTCCGCCTCCATCCACCACCGACGCATCATGCAGCCACCTCGCAGCAAGAGGTGCCACCGGCTAGCTCCGGCTTTGAGGCGCAGCAGGCGCCACCGTCGTTGGCCACATCATTGATTGAGAAAATCTGTGCGTCTTCCATTGAATGGTAAGCTTCCCACGCGATGCCGTTTGGATCTTCCACCCAGGATTTCTCCGATTTCGCATAGCAACAGGTCGTTTCCCCATCGCCATGAGTCGATAGATTCGCGGCTGACATCTGTTGGCGCAGCGCGGTCAGTTCGCCCGCATCGTCGACTTGCAGGCCCATATGATCGACGCCGGTTTTTTCCGCCCGGGTCGAGATTGCAAAGTTCAGGCGCGGGTCTTCCAGCATCCATTTTGCATAGTCGGGCTTGAGCTTGGCCGGTTGAGAACCGAACAAGGCATTGTAGAAACGAACACTCTCTTCGATGTTGTCAACTCCGACATGGATATGCATGCGCTTCATTGGCGAGTTCCTTTCTTGACGTTGACGAGGGTGGAGGTATCGCAGATGCCGACGCCGCAGCCCGAGGTATCGCCCTGGCAACAGTTTTCTGTCAGATAGCTCAGCAGGCCATTCATCGCGGTATATTCGGCTGCGTAGATCAGCGATCGCCCTTCCCGCCGGAAGGTGACGAGGCCCGCATGTCGAAGCTGGTTTAGGTGGAACGACAGCGTTGCCGAAGGCAGGTCTAGCCGTTCACCGATCTGCCCGGCCGGTAATCCTTCTGCCCCAGTCCGCACCAGCAGCCGGAATATATCTAGCCGCGTATCTTGAGCGAGCGCCGCGAGAGCGGCTATAGCGTCCGTCTTTTCCATATTTCCAATATAATGGAGGAAAGGAGCATGTCAACAGAAGCCTTTAATCAGGTTTTGCTGAATGTCCGGCGATCAAGCTGTTCCCCGGGACGGCGAACTCAGCGGGTTGGCAGTGGCTAAGCTGCGCTTACCCGGTTCACCACGCGCTCATGGACCGAGACTCAAAACGGAATTTCCACCTCCGCACGCCAGCGCAGCGTGCCCGTGGCGGTGGCCTGGGTGGCGCCAAACAGCCAGCCGAGCTCGTATTTCAACCGGCCTGCGCGGCCAAGGCCGAGTGCGTTGAGATTGAGTGAGCCAATCGCGACCGGCCCGGTGAGCAGTTGCTGGCGCGAGAAGCGCGGCATGCCGCCGAGTGTGCCGGCGTCGCCATAAATCTCGATCGCCGGCGACAGTGGCGCCCACAGGTTCCACCGACTTTGCCAGGCGTAGCTGATATCCAAACCTTGACTGGTCTGATCCGGCCCAAGTTGCCGGGTGAAGAACAGGTTCAGCGTATGGGTGGTGCGGCCGATGTCCTTGCTGACCAGGGGACCGAAGGTGATCTCGTTGGCGGCCGCGTTCCTGCCGCGCGCGACGGTCTGGCCGTATTCAAAATAGAAGCCGGAATCGAAGAAAGCCTCCCCCGGCTCGGTCAGCTCGAAGGTGTTTTCCGTGACCAGTTGCGACAGCAGGGACGGCTCCTGTCCACCCGGCGCGCGGTCGAAGCCAAATTCGATCTCGCTGTGCCACCACGTGGTCAGGCCGGTGCCGAATTCGATCGTGTAGCTCGTCGCGCCGGAATTGGCCGTGCGGCGATCAAACTGGGCATCGCCGTTGTGCTCGATCTCCAGTTCACCCAGATCGATCTCGTTTGGATAGACGATGTGGTAGTCGGCGCGCGCCGGAAACGCCGCCAGCAGCGTCAGCGCGGCGGCAAAGGCGCGCAGCAGGCAGGTCATTGCGCGACCAGCACGCCCCGCGCGGTGTCTTGGTGAAAGTCGCCAAAGAACTTGTATTCGCCAGGATCGAGCGGGCCGAGAAACACAGTGATGTCCTTGCCGGCCGGTACCAGCTTCTCGCGGTTGAGGTCCGAGCTCTCGAACTCGTCGGCACTGTCATCGGTGTTCTGCACACGCAGGCGGAACTTGACATGTGCCGGCACCACGATGCGGTCCGGCACGAAGCGGTGCTGGCGGAACACCAAGGTCGGCAGGTCGTCGGCACGCGCCGGCGGGCCTGACGCCAGCAATGCCGTCAACAGTGCCGCGACGGCGACCGGGCGGTGGCGCGGGCGGCTGATGGCGCGCGACGCCAACGCCAGGACCAGCAGCGTGGCGAGCCAGGCGGCAAGCTGGATGCCCGCGGGCCGCGCGGCGTAGCCGACCAGCGCGTGCAAGCCGCGTCCGGCAAGGCTGTCATCCGCGAGAATCCCGCTGGTGTCCCACAGATGTTCGCCCCAGCCGGGCAGCAGATCGGCGGAATGCAGCACCGCCGCCGCCTGGCCAGCCATGCCGGCGGCGAGCAACGCAATCAGTCCATTGGTGACGCTGAACAGGCGGCGCAGCGGAATGGCGACCAGCCCAAGATACAGCAGCCAACAAACGCCGCCGGCGAGCGCCAGCCCCAGCACGCCGCCGCCGAGCAGCGCCAGCGCGCCCACATGCGTCGCGGCGGCCACGCCGAACAGGAACAGCACGACCTCCGCGCCCTCACGCATCACGGCGACGGCGACGACGGCGGCAAGGGCCGCGAGTGACCGCTGGCCAAGCCGCACGGCCTGGCCGACCTGCCGCAGTTCGGCAGCCATGGTGCGGGCGTGGTGCGACATCCACAGGATATGCCAGCTCAGCATGACGACCGCGAAGCCCAAAATGGACGCGGTGAACACTTCCTGGCCGGTGCTTTGGAACGCATCGGACAGGGCGGCGGCGAACACCGCGACCAGGATGGCTCCGGCGATCCCTGCTGCGATGCCGCCCGCGATCCAGCGGCGCCGACCAGCGATCCCCTCGGTCGCCGCCAGGATGATGCCGACGATCAGCCCGGCTTCCAACGCCTCACGGAAAACGATGATCATGCTGACGAGCATGTGGTGCTCCCCCAAATCCAACTGCGAATAACTATCAATCGCGATGCGTTCTACACAGCCGCCGGCGGCGGCGCAAGACAGCAATATTCTGGCGGTGGAGCCGCCGCTCCGTTCGTAGCTATTTCAGCAGGGATGACCCGCTATCAGCGCAATCGGGGCTGACGCCTACCCTTAGCACCAAGAATGCAACGATCGGCAGCATCGCCGCTGAATGGCTGGACATCGTCTTCCGCGGCGCGGTTTCTCTGCCTGACGATGATTGGTGCCGGCGATCGCAACATCGGTGTTCGTTGATCGCATCGCTCGGTGACGCCCGCGACAATGCCATGCCCGGCCGCTTCTTCTGCACCTTCGTCTTAGCACCGGCAAATACCGCACGGGCTGGCATTTTGGCGCATCCGCCCGACATGCCGATCATGTCGCGCCTCTGGATACCTCGACCGGTGCTCGTCACGCCGTCCGCCCTTGCTTGGCCAAGCGGCGCTGCCATGATCGAGCGCGCCGCGGCGCTGGGCTCAGACATCGTGCGTCTCAACACGGATCGCCTGACCGGCCTGCCTGATGCCTACCGCGACGCGAAAACCACCCTGGCGATCGTCACCGCAAGCCCAAGCCGGCGCCGTCTGCAGCCGATCCCGCCCAGCGCTGATTGGCGCTTTGATCTCGCCGAGGGTTGCCCGGCCCATTGCACATATTGCTACCTCGCCGGCTCGCTGGCAGGTCCGCCGATCATCCGCGCCTATGCCAACCTGCCGGAAATCCTGGCCGAGCTGCCCGCCGCTGTCGGCCAGGGCCGCGTGACATCCACTTCGGCGGATCGCGCCGGAGAGGGAACGACATTCGAATGCTCCTGCTACACCGATCCATTGTCGATCGAGCACCTGACCGGCCACCTTGCCGCGTGTATCGCGCATTTCGGCGCCTGGCACGCGCCGGCGCAACTCCGTTTCACCACCAAGTTCGACACCGTTGAACCACTGCTCGCCCTGGTCCATCAGGGGCGGACCCGCATTCGCTTTTCCATTAATGCGGCAGCGGCTGAACGGCATGAAGGCGGTGCGCCTCGCACGAAGGCGCGGCTTGCCGCGCTTCGGGCCGTTGCCGCGGCGGGCTATCCGGTCGGCCTTACGGTCGCGCCAATCTTGCGTCTGCCGGATTGGGCCGAGGCGTATGACCGCCTGTTCGCTGACGTCGCCATCGCACTCGACGGGCTGGCAGACCTCGATCTGACAGCCGAACTCATCACGCATCGCTTTACGCCAAAGTCCAAGGCAGTGCTCGCTACCTGGTATCCTGGCAGTCCGCTTGAGATGGATGAGGCGCGGCGGGCGCGGAAGATGACCAAGTTCGGCTCGGTGAAATGGGTGTTTCCAAAGGCGCAGATGACCGAGATGCGTTTGACGCTGGAGGCGTCGCTCGTCCGCCACCTACCCAAGGCGCGCCTGTTGTACTGGACCTGATCCGGAGCCTGCTACCGAGGCGTAGATATCCGACCAAAAGGCATCGTCGTGTTGACCACGAGAATAACCGTCGACGAGGCGAACCAATCTAGATTGCCTGGCGGCGCGGCCCGACGCATCGATCACATCTGGTCGGCTGCTATACAGATACGTGTATAGGCGGAATGATGACGATCGTGTCGGCAGGACCGTATGTTGATGATCACCTGTACGCTATCGTGACCGGCAGTTGGGACATGAAGACCACCGCGGAAATGGAGATGATCGCGAGATGGCGAAACCGAGGATGCATTTGGCCTTCGATTTCTCGTATACGCACATGGGCGGCCGCTGGCGCCTCCCCGGCGCGTGGCCGGGGCGCACGTTTCCCGATGTCGCGATGTATGAGGATGTCGCCCGCATCGCCGAACGCGGCCTGCTGGACATGCTGTTTTCCGGCGATGGCACCGGCGTGCCGGATACCTGGCGCGGCTCACGCGATGCCGCCATCGAATGGGGCATGAACTGGCCGCGGCAGGACCTCAACCCGATCATGGTCGCCATGTCGCGCGTAACGAAACATGTAGGCTATGGGCTGACCTATTCGTCCACCTTCATGCATCCTTACTACACCGCTCGGCTGATGAACTCGCTCGATCACGTGACCGGCGGTCGTATCGCGATGAACCTGGTCACCTCCACCCGCCGCTCCGACGCCGCGAATTTTGGCTTCGACGCGCTGATGGAGCATGGCGCGCGCTACGATCGGATGGAGGAATTTACCGACGTGTGCCGCAAGCTTTGGGATGCAACGGAGGCTGACGCCATGCTGTGGGATCATGCGACAGGCCGCGTCGGCGATCCCGCGAAGGTGCGCGGCATGAGCCACCACGGACGGTTTTTCAAGGTCGAGGGGCCGCTGAACACGCCGCCCTCGCCGCAGGGCCGGCCGGTGCTGATCCAGGCCGGCGGATCGCCGCGCGGCATCCGGGCCTCGGCCTACGTCGCGGACCATGTGTTCGGCGCGGACATGGCGCTGCCATCGCAGGTGAAGCAGCGCCACGCGCTGGATCAGGCGCTGACCGATCTCGGACGCGATCCCGCCTCGGTCGGGATCTTGTGGCAGACACCGATCGTGGTGCGTGAGACCGAGCGGGAGGCGCTGGCTCAGAAGGAAAGGTTGCTGACAGCGGTGCCGGCGGAGGCGGTCGGTGTCTACCTGTCGTACAATGCCGGTTACGATTTCTCCAGCTTGCCAGAACGCTTTTCGCTCGCCGAGCTGCAGGCGGAGATCGTGGCATCGCATGCGTCGCCAGTGGGTTTCGTGCATGTCCTGTCGCAGAAGCTGGGCGCCGAGACGACCATTACGCGGAACGAGTTCTTCGAGCATGGCGTGCGCGAGGCCACCAGCTACGATACCACGATCGCGGGCTCGACCACGCAGATGGCGGATCTGCTGCAGCGGAAGTTCGAAGCCACTGGCAGCCGCGGCGGATTCATGTTCGGCCACATCGTCTCGCTGCCCGCCGACCTGGTGGCAATCGTCGATCTGCTGGTGCCGGAGCTGCAGCGTCGCGGCGCGTTCCGCACGGCCTACCGCTACCGGACGCTGCGGGAGAATCTGCTCGATTCCTAACCTGCTGTCCGGCTGGTGGCGGATCGGCATTCCGCTAATCGAGTCTCGAAAGCGGTCAAAATCGGCTCCACGCCTAAACCTTCAAGCGTCAACCACTTCCCCATGAAAATGGATCACGCTCTTGATCGTCACCGACTTCCCCTATGCGTTACGCGAAATCGACCACACCCTGATCCCGCTGCACGATGGCACGAACTTGGCGGCCCGTACCTGGTTGCCGGATGACGCGGACCACAATCCCGTTCCGGCCATCCTGGAATATCTGCCGTATCGCAAGCGCGACGGCACCTATGAGCGCGACGCGTTGACGCATCCGTATCTCGCCGGCCATGGCTACGCCTGTGTCCGCGTCGACATCCGCGGCAGTGGCGAGTCGGACGGGCTGCTGTTCGATGAATATGCCCAGCAGGAGCAGGACGACGCGCTGGAGGTGATCGCGTGGCTGGCGGCGCAACCCTGGTGCAGCGGTGCGGTTGGCATGATGGGCATCTCCTGGGGCGGCTTCAACGGCCTGCAGGTGGCGGCGCGCCGTCCACCGGCGCTGAAGGCGATCATCACGATCTGCTCGACGGATGACCGTTATCGCGACGACGTGCACTTCATGGGCGGCGCGCTGCTAACCGCGACGTTCGGCTGGGCCTCGTTCTTCTTTGGCGCCATGTGCCGCCCGCCCGATCCCGCGCTGGTCGGCGACCGCTGGCGGGCCATGTGGTTGCAGCGCCTGGAAAACCTGCCGCTGTTCCTGGAGCCCTGGTTACGCCACCAGTGGCGCGACCTGTATTGGAAGCACGGCTCGGTGTGTGAGGATTACAGCGCGATCCAGTGCCCGGTCTATGCCGTCGGCGGCTGGACCGATGGCTATACGAACACAATCTCCCGCCTGCTCGCGCACCTCACGGCACCGCGCAAGGGCCTGATCGGCCCGTGGGCGCATAACTATCCGCATCTTGCGCGGCCTGGCCCGCGGATCGGCTTCCTGCAGGATGCGCTGAGGTGGTGGGATCACTGGCTCAAGGGTGTCGACAACGGCGTGATGGACGAACCCATGCTGCGCGCGTGGCTGCCGGACAGCGTCCGGCCGGCGCGATATCACGAGGACCTGCCCGGACGATGGATCAGTGCGCCATCATGGCCTCCGCCAGGGATCGGGGCACGCCGCCTGTTCCTCACCGACACCGGCCTGCAAGCAAATGATATGAGCCTGACGCCCCGCGCGGTCTGCTCGCCGCAGACGGTCGGAAAGGACGCCGGAAGCTGGTGCCCGTTCGGCCGCACCGGTGACCAGGCCGGCGATCAGCGGACCGATGATTCCCATTCACTGGTGTTCGAGACCACGCCGCTCGACGCGCCTGTGGAGATCCTGGGAGCGGCGGTCGTCACGCTTGATGTCGCCTCTGACAAGCCGCTTGCCAACCTGGCCGTGCGGCTGTGCGACGTGCATCCCGACGGGGCGTCGTTGCGGATCAGCTACGCGATACTCAATCTTGCGCACCGCGACGGCCACGAAAGGCCGGCGCCCCTGCTGCCGCGGCACCGCTACCGGGTGCGCATTCAGCTTAATGACGCGGCCGCGGTGCTGCCGGCCGGCCACCGGATCCGGGTGGCGCTGTCCACCACCTACTGGCCGATCATCTGGCCAAGTCCGGAGGCCGCGACCGTCACGGTGCACGGCGGCATGCTCGATTTGCCGGTGCGGCCGCCGGACGTCGTGGATAATCTGCTGCCGCCGCTGCCAGAGCCGGAGACGGCGCCCGCCGAACCGACCACTCTGCTGCGTCCGGGCGTTACACGCATCGACCGGATCGGTCTCGAACTCGGCGGGGAGGGCAGCTTCAAGTTTCACATCGAGGCGGACGATCCACTCAGCGCCGTTGCCGAAATGCGCCAGGTTCAGACGATCGCGCGTGAGGCATGGCGGACGCGGATCGAGACATCGACGCGCTTGTCGTGCACACGGGATACGTTCGTGCTGCGGGCAACGATGCAGGCGTGGGAGGCGGACGTCGAGGTATGTTGCCGCAGCTGGGATTACAGCATTCCGCGTGATCTCGTGTAAGCGTGCCAACGCGAGATTTCGCACGCCGGTACCGCGAGCCAGAACCCGTCGTTGCCGGTCGCCTGGAAGATTAACAAAAAGGAGCGAGCAGGACAGCCGGTCACGCAGGTCCGGCCTGGACGGTGGACAGGTGATCCGGCCGATGTCAACCTTCCTGTATAGATCGGAAGGAGCATGATTTTGCCGGATCTCCGCTACTCTATCGGCACGGATGTCGGGGGCACCTTCACCGACCTTGTGTTCTGCGACTCGTCCGGCGACGTGCACTGCTTCAAGATCCCAAGCACGCCGACGATGCCGGGCGAAAGCATCCTGACCGGCGTTGACGAAATCCACCAGGCACTTCGACCGCCCGCGGACGCCTGGCGCGAAGCGCATCATACCCACAGCAGCACCGTCGCCACCAATGCCCTGATCGAGCGCCGCGGCGCGCGTGTCGGCCTGATCACGACATTTGGGTTTCGTGACCTGTTCGAACTGCAACGCTTGGCGATCCCGCATCCGATGCGCTTCGACTCGCGCCGCCCAACACCCCTGGTGCCACGCGACCTGGTGCACGAGGTCCATGGCCGCATTGGTCCCGACGGCAGCGAAATCGAGCCGCTGGATCAGCAGGAGTTGATCGAGGCAGCCAGAGCGCTGGTCGCGTCAGGCGTGGAAATCGCCGTGGTGACGTTCATTCACAGCTATCATAACCCGGCGCATGAGCGCCTGGCCCGCGAGTTGGTTGTCCAGCATGGCATTGATCTTCGCTTGGAACTCTCCGCCGATATCTGGCCACAGGCGCGCGAGTATGAACGTGCGGTGCTGACCACGATCAACGCCAGCGTACGGCCGATTGTCGAAGCCTATGTGCGGCGGCTGACGGATGGCCTCGATGCACGCGGGCTTGCGATACCGGCACGTATCGCCCGGTCCAACGGTGGCGCCGAACTGGCACGCACCATGCGCGACCGGCCGGTGGTGGCCCTGCTGTCCGGTCCGGCCGCCGGTGTCGCGGGCGCCGCCGACGCCGCGGAAGACGCCGGGTGGGCGGCGGCCGACCTGATGACGTTGGACGTTGGCGGCACCAGCGCGGATATCGGTGTGATACGCGATGGCCAGCCGGTGCTCAGCAGTGAAGAGCTGGTCGGCGATTTTCCCGTTCTCATTCCCACCGTTGCGGTTTCCAGCATCGGTGCCGGCGGTGGCTCCATCATTTGGGTGGATAGCGCCGGATCATTGAAGGTCGGGCCAAGAAGTGTCGGCGCTGATCCAGGGCCGGCCTGCTACGGCAGCGGGTCAACCACGCCGGCCTTGACCGACGCGTTCCTGGTCGCCGGTCTGCTGACCCCCGGCCAGCGCCTTGGCGGCAAGCTGGCGCTGCGACTGGACCCGGCTCGGCGTGCTTTGGCGACCGTCGGGCAGCGCCTGCACTTGACCGAGGAGCAGGTGGCGGACGGCGCGATCCGGGTTGCCACGGCAATGATGGCCGCGGAAGCAACACGTGTGCTGGCGCGCCGCGGGGTCGATGCGCCACGCTTCCGCATGGTGGCGTTCGGCGGCGCCGGACCGTTGATGGCCGCGTTGATCGCCGAGGAGATCGCCATCGACACCATCCTGATCCCACCGTTCCCAGGCGCCTTGAGCGCGTTGGGCGCGGCGCGCGCGGATATCGCTGGCGACCTCGTGCATCCAATCTACACGCGCCTGCACAAGCTGTCCTCGGCCGCGCTCGCGGCGGCCTACCAGGCTCTGCGGAACGCCGCCGAAACCTGGATCGACGACCAATCCTCCGGCGTCGACATGCACCCGTTCCGCATCAGCTATGCGGCGGAAATGCGCTATGAGGGCCAGGGCTACGACGTTCCGGTGGCGCTTGAGCCGGACTGGCTGGCGAATGACGATCGCGACAGCATCGCCGCCGCCTTCCATGCGGCACATCGCTCGGTCTACGGCCACGCCACGGAAGCCAATGAGGTCTGGCTGAAGGAGCTGCGGGTGCATCTGTCCGGCGCGATACCCCGGCCGCGCCTGCGCGCCGTGCGCAACGAAGACCTCGAACCTGATTCGAAACGTCCGATCCGTCTGTTCGGCCAGACAGTGGAAGCAGCGGTCGTCAGCCGATCGGCGCTTGGCGCGAACGGCACGGTGCAAGGCCCGACGATCCTGAACCAGATGGATACTACCACGCTGATCCCGCCGGGTTGGCAAGCCAGCCTCGCCCCATCCGGCGCCATGATCCTGCGTCATACCGAAACGAAGGCGGCACAATGAGCCAGGATGCCATCAGCGTCGAGATCTTCGCAAACCTGTTCAAGGCCGTCGTCGATGAGATGGCGTGGATCCTGCTGCGCTCCTCTCACACGACATTCGTGAAGGAAACACAGGATTTCGCCGTTGCGCTGGTGACACCGGAAGGCGAGACCTTCGCCTACCCCTATGGCGCCGGCGCGACGCCGATCATGGGCGTGCCGATGCACGCCGGCACCCAGGCAGTGACCGATTGGGTGCCGGGTGACGTGCTGATGACCAATGACCCGTACAGCACCGGCGGCATGGTCATGCACCTGAACGACATCTACCTGTTCCAGCCAATCTTCGTCGACGGCAGCTTGCTGTGCTTCGCCTGGACCTTCATTCACTGCACCGATGTCGGCGGCTACGCACCCGGCAGCATCGACATGCAGAACAGTGAGGTGTTCCAGGAAGGCTTGCGCCTGCGGCCGGTGCGGCTGTTTCGCGGTGGCGAACTGAACACCGAGCTGTGGAACATCTTCGCCGACAACTGCCGCATCCCGTCATTGAACTGGGGCGACATCACCGCCTGCGTTGCCGCCTTGAACAAGGCCGACCAGCGGATGCGGCGATTGGCCCAGCGCTATGGCCGCGACGCGGTGACAGCCTCGATCGGCGGCACCTTGGATCGCACCGAACGCATCGCCCGCGAGGTACTGGCGGGCATCCCCGCCGGCGAATATCGTTTCGTCGAGTTCTTCGAGGACGACTACATCAGCGATCTGCCGGTGCGCCTCGCGCTGCGCCTGGTTTCCCACGGCGATGGCCGCGTCACCCTAGACTACACCGGCTCCGACCCGCAGGTGCGCGCAGCGTTGAACCTGCCGACCGGATCAATGAAGCATCATCCGTTCCTTTCGCTCGGCCTTACCAACTTCGTGGTGACGAAAGCCGAGGCAATCCACATCAACGCCGGCATCCAGCGCTGCATCGATCTGGTGTTGCCGGACGCCTCGGTGGTGAACGCGGGGTTCCCGGCGGCCTGTGGAATGCGCTTCACCACCGCGATGCGGGTGCATGATTTGGTGGTGGGCGCACTGACCAAGGCCTTGCCAAATCAGGTGCCGGCCGGTGGCGGCAACACCCTGGTGGTATCCTATATCTCCACCTCTGAACTGGGCGAGACCGGCCGCGTGGTGGTGGCAAATCCAGTACCCGGCGGCTCCGCCGGCGGACCGGATCGTGATGGTATCTCCGGCACCGACTTCTCCGTGGCGTTTCTGCGCAATGTGCCGGTGGAGGTGCTTGAATCCGAAGCCCCGGTGCTGGTGCATCGCTACGCCCTGGTACCGGATTCCGAAGGCGCCGGACAGCACCGAGGTGGCTTCGGCGTGGCCTACCACGTGGAAATCCGGCACCCGAGCGCCGTCGTGGTAATGCGCGGCAAGGATCGCTTCCGCTTCGCAAGCTGGGGTGCGTTCGGCGGCGGCGGCGGCAGCGTCTGCGGCAATGTCGGCCAGCGTGGCGATGCGGTCGCCGACATTGGCAAGCGGACCGTCTATCGTCCCGAACTGGGCGAGGTGATCAAGCTCTGGAGCGGCGGCGGCGGTGGCTATGGCGACCCGCTTACTCGCGAACCGGAACTTGTCGCGCGCGATGTCGCCCAGGGTCTGGTTTCTCCCCAGCGGGCACGCGGGACCTATGGCGTGGTGCTGCACGACGGCGCCGTGGACGCAGCCGCGACAGCCGGCCTGCGTGAGGAACTGGCGGCGCATCGGATTGCGCCGGCAAACTATGACTTTGGGCCAGGCCGCACGGAATGGGAGCGTGTTCATGGCGTCGCGGCCGGCCTGATCGCCGATTGGCTTCCACTGCTGCCCGCCGGCGTGCGGCGCCATGCCCAGGCGCACGCTTATCGGCGCCTGCACGAAACCGGCCCCGGCCCCTACGAGGCGCCGTCCATCCGCGGTATCCTGTCCGAACTTGCCGTCCAACTAAACCCGGCGCGACAGGAGGCGGCGGAATGAGCGAGGCGATCGCCAACCAGCCCGTCACCGAGGACTACATGCCCCGCACGATCATTGCGGGCGTGATCGGCAACATGGTTGAATGGTATGATTGGACCGTCTACGGCCTGCTGGCGGGCGTATTTTCGCACGCCATCTTTCCCGCCCAGAATCCGACCAGTTCAGTGATCAGCGCGTTGCTGACCTTCGCGGTCGGATTTTTGATGCGCCCGGTGGGCTCGATCGTGTTGTCCCCGCTGGCGGACCGCTATGGACGGCGGCAAATCCTGTCGTTGACCATTCTGTTGATGGGCTTCGGCAGCCTTCTGATTGCGGTGGTGCCGCCCTACGCCTCGATCGGGATTGCCTCACCGCTGATCGTGCTGGTGGCGCGGCTTCTGCAAGGATTTTCCACGGGCGCGGAATTCCAGAGCTCGACGGTCTATCTTGTGGAGCATGCGCCCGCTGAACGCCGAGCCTTCGTCGGATCAAGTCAGCTCGCGAGCATCGGCTTCGCCGTCCTGGTCGCCACCGGTGTTGCGACATTGACCACGACGTTTGTTCCGCAACCGGCGCTGGAGACCTGGGCGTGGCGTATCCCGTTCCTGTTCGGCGCGTTGCTGTCGCTCTACGGCATGTGGATGCGGTTGCGCCTGCCGGAGACGCCGTTCTTTGTCGCGATAGAGCAACGGCAGGATAAGGCGCATCGTCCTATCTTCGAGGCACTGCGGGAATATCCCGCCTCGACGCTCTATGTATTCTGCGTTCAGATCGGAACGGTCATGTTCTATCTGTGGACGGTGTTCCTGCCGACCTATGCCAACCTGGTGGGCAAGCTGCCATTAAGCCAGGGACTGCTGGGCGGCACGATCTCCCTCGCGGCATTTACCGTCGCAGTGCCAGTGATGGCGGCTCTGTCCGACAGGGTCGGCCGGAAACCGCTGCTGATCGGCAGTGCCGTCGGCTTTCTGGTGCTGGCGCGGCCGCTGTTCTTCCTGCTGGGCAATGGCGATTTCGCCTCCTTCCTGTTGGCCGATATCGTCGGTTGCCTGCTCCTGGCAATGGTCGATGGTGTGATGCCGGCGCTGTTCTGCGAGCTGTTTCCCACCCGTGTCCGTACCTCCGGCATCGGCATCCCCTATCAAGTCTGCTCGGCGATATTCAGCGGCACCGCGCCGCTGGTCGCGGCCTGGTTCATTCACCGAGGCGAACCGTTGGCGGTGACGTGGTACGTCATGGCAATCGGACTGCTGACCGGGATCGTGTTTTGCTTCATGCCGGAGACACGAGGACGCTCGCTGGGGTAGAGCATGATCGCCTGAGGCTGAGCCGTCAGAAGGCGTGCATCACGCGATTGATCCAATACAAGAGGCATCGACTCATCCGAGTCAATTTGGGGATCCCCAAACCTAGGTCAGGACCAGGCAGGATCGGGAAAGAGATCGAGCGGGATCGTTAGGTATCGCCGGCCATACATTTATGGCTTCAAGGTCGCCTCGTGTAGACGCAGCACCGTGCGGGCATTCGTGGAACTCGTCGCCAACGTGTTGATAACGCCGGTGCGCAGGGCGCCCAAAATCGCGGCGGCCTTGGTGTTCTCGCTTGCAACCGCGATCACGTTGGGGATGCGGATTAGGTCGCGGGTGGTCAGTCCAATGACCCGGCCCTGCATGTTGGCGCTGGAGGCGCGGCCATGGATGTCGATAAAGTCGTAGCCCATGATGTCGCCGATCGTCCCTGAAAGCCTGGCCTCTGCCACCTCCTGCGGGGAGAACCAACCCATCCGGACCATGTTGCTGTCCTCGCTGAGGTCGCCGATCCCGACCAGCGCCACATCCGCCCGGCGCGCGCGGTCGAGCACCAGCTTGACGGTATCGTTGCGGTAAAGCTCGTCGCGCAGGCTGGCATTGGCCACCAGGGCCGGCGCATACAACGTTTCGCTCTCGCCGCCGAAGCGCACGGCCAGCCGGCGGCAGATGTGGTCCGGGTTCATGTGCTCCCCCGCCCGCACCGAGCCGCCAATGGCGCAAATGAACGTCACCGAACGTCGCGTTGATACGACGCAGTCCGCCACAGCGGCGACATTGCGGCCCATGCCGACCGCGACCGTCATACCCTCGGTCAGCGTGCGGGAAAGGTGGCTTGCCACCAGGCCCGCGACCGCAAGGCGCTGCGCTTCCGGATCTCGCTGGTCGACCGACACGAGCAGCCGCTCAATGCCGAACCGGGCGATGAACTCCTGCTCCAGTTCATCGCTGACGCCGGGATGCTGATGCACGCGGATCTCGACGATGCCGTCCTCTCGGGCTCGTTTGAGCAGACGGCTGATCTTCGCTCGGGACAGTGAGAAGCGGCGGGACAGCTCCTCCTGCGTGATGTCCTGGTAGTAGTAAAGGCTGGCGATCTCAACCAGCGTGTCTGCCGAGGTGTCGCCCCAATCAATCGGTCGTCGGACGTCCTTTGAAAATGCGCTCACGATCAGGAAACCCGACTTGCGGGTTACAGCTACGCTTTTTTTACAGCTTCCTCAAATTCCCGGATGCGGGCGATCTTAGGTCCGGAACGAGCTGGCTCGAACTCCGAGGCAAGCCAGGCGTGCAGGATCGTCTTGGCCAATTCGGGGCCGACCACGCGCGCGCCCATGGTGAGAACCTGGGCGTCGTTGCTTTTGCGCGCGCGCTCGGCCGAATAGGTATCGTGGCACTGGGCGGCGCGGATGCCCGGCACCTTGTTGGCGCTGATGGCCATGCCGATGCCGGTGCCGCACAGCAGCACGGCCCGGTCGTTTCGACCGTCCACAATCGACTGTGCGGCGGCGAACGCGATGTCCGGGTAGAGCACCGGCAGAGTGTCGTGGGTGCCGAAATCCTCGACCTCCAGACCGCGGTCGATGAGCACCTGCTTGAGGATCTGCTTCAGCTCGAAGGCCGCCTCATCACAGCCGATCGCGATCGCCATGAACTTTCCTTTCCGAAGTGCGGCGGGTGCACTGCACAAGCGTGCAAGCGCCGAACTTTCCATCAGCGGCAAGAGCGTGCATCTACGCCTGCGAATCGGTGAAAGCAAGACCCACCGCAAGTCGAAAACAAGCTATGACGCTTCAATGCGGGATTATTCGCTGCACGCTTGTGCAGATGCTTGACATCGGTTCAGTCTTGGAGAAGCATTGAAAAAAATGGGAGGACGGCTTGCTTCAACCACGGACACCACAAACCGCATGAACCGGGTCATCAACAACCCGGATGAGGTGGTCGAGGACAGCCTGCGCGGCTATCTCGCGGCGTGCCCCGGCCTGTTGCAGGCAACGCCGCACCCGCGCGTGTTGCGCCGTGCTGATCCAGCGGTGCCTGGCCACGTCGGCGTGGTCACGGGTGGCGGCTCCGGGCACGAGCCCGCGTTCCTGGGTTATGTCGGACCGGGCCTGCTGGATGCGGTGGCAATCGGCGAGGTGTTCGCGTCACCCACCGCCAAAAGCTTCCATGCCGCGTTCCAGGCAGCCGATACCGGCGCCGGGGTCGCTTGCCTCTATGGCAACTACGCCGGCGACAACATGAACGTCAAAATGGCTGTCAAGCTCGCAGCCAAGGACGGCGTCACCGTGCGGACCGTGGTCGCCAACGACGACGTCGCCTCCGCCGGCCCGCACGAGCGCGACAAACGCCGCGGCGTGGCCGGTGAGATTATCATGTGGAAAACCGGCGGCGCGCGGGCGGCCGAAGGTGCGGATCTTTCCGAGGTGATCGCCGCCGCCCAGAAGGCGATCGACCAGACCAGATCGGTCGGCATTGGCCTGTCCGCCTGCACCATTCCAGCCGCGGGCAAGCCCAACTTCACCATCAAGAACGGCGAGATGGAGGTCGGCATCGGCCACCACGGCGAGCCCGGCATCGTCGTCCTGCCGACCGCATCCGCGAAGGACATGGCCGCGGACATGGTGGAGCGCATCGTCACCGACCTGCCGTTCGGCCGCGGCGACGATGTGTCGGTCCTCGTGTCCGGCCTGGGCGCCACCCCGCTGATGGAGCTGTACCTGCTCTACGGCCACGTGGACGAGATGCTGCGTGCCCGCGGCATCACCCCGCGCCACCGCTTCGTCGGCAACTACTTTACGTCGCTTGATATGATGGGCGTATCCCTCACCCTCACGCGGCTGGACGCGGAGCTGGACCGGCTGCTCGCCGCGCCCGCCCGCTCCATCGGCCTTACGGTCGGAGGGCACTGAACGTGGATAGCATCAGCGAACAGGATGCCGGACCGCTCGTGCTGGAGATGGCTGCCGTCATTGTCCGCGAGCAGGCCTTCCTCAGCGAGATCGACGGCAAGATCGGCGACGGCGATCACGGCATCAACATGAGTAAAGGCTTCCGCCTGGCGGCCGAGCGGCTGCGCGCGGGCGGCCCGTTCGGCCTGGCGCATGGGCTGCAAACGCTGGGCGACACGCTGCTGGGCGACATCGGCGGCTCCATGGGGCCGCTCTACGGCACGTGCTTCACCGAGATGGCGGGTGCGCTGGAAGGCGCCGGTGAGATTGACGCCGCCCGGTTCGCGGCCACCCTGCGCGCGGGCTATGCCGCGGTGATCGATCTTGGCGGCGCCAGGCCCGGCGATAAGACGCTGGTGGACGTGCTCGAACCCGCCGTGACGGCGTTCGAGGCGGCGCACGCACGGGGTGAACCGTTCGCCGGATCTCTCGCGTCGATGAAGCAGGCCGCCGCCTCGGGTCTCGCCTCCACCCGCGACATGGTCGCCCGGATCGGGCGCGCGAGCCGCCTGGGCGAGCGATCCCGCGGCACGCTCGACGCCGGCGCCGCCTCCTGCAACCTGCTGCTGGCGACGCTGGCGGACGGGCTGACCCAACTGTTGCACGACCAGCAAGGAGCATCGCAATGAGCGACACCGCGGCGGTGTCCCGCCCCAACGAGTTGCCAAAGACCATGACGGCCGTTGTCGCCTATGCACCAGGCGACTACCGGCTGGAAACCGTTGACGTGCCGCGCGCCGGGCCGGACGACATCATCATCGCCGTGGAAGCCTGTGGAATCTGCGCCAGCGACATCAAGACCTTTCAGGGCGCACCGTCCTTCTGGGGCGACGACAAGGGCCAGCCTCGTTACGTCAAGGCGCCCATGATCCCCGGCCACGAGTTCATCGGCCACGCCGTCGAGATCGGCGAGAACGTCGCGCGCTCGGGGCAGTACAAGATCGGCGACCGGCTGATCTCCGAGCAAATCGTGCCGTGCGAGCACTGCCGCTACTGCAAACGCGGTGAATACTGGATGTGCGAGCGGCATGACGTTTACGGCTTCCAGAACAACGTCAACGGCGGCATGGCCAAATACATGCGCTTCCCGAAGGAGTCACGCACCTACAAGATCCCGTCCGACCTGCGGATGGAGCGCGCGGTCCTGGTCGAGCCTTACGCATGTTCTGTCCACGCCGTGAACCGCGGCCTGATCGGGCTGGACGATGTGGCCGTGATCGCCGGCGCCGGGCCGTTGGGCCTTGGCATGGTGGGCGCGGCCCGGCTGAAGAACCCGTCCAAGCTGGTTGTGCTTGACACCAAGCCCGACCGGCTCGAGTTGGCCAAGCGCTTCGGCGCCGACGTGATCATGAACCCGCTCAAGGAGAACGTGGTTCAGGCGGTCAAGGACATGACGGATGGCTACGGCTGCGATGTCTACATCGAGGCGACCGGTCACCCGTCCAGCGTGGCCCAAGGCCTCAACATGATCCGCAAGCTTGGCCGCTTCGTCGAGTTCAGCGTGTTTGGCGAGGAAGTCACCGCCGACTGGAGCATCATCAGTGACCGCAAGCAACTCGACCTGTACGGCGCGCATCTCGGCCCGTACTGCTACCCGCTCACCATCGCCGCCATCAACGACGGACGCTTGCCGACCGAAGGCGTGGTGACGGATATCTTGCCGTTGTCGGAATGGAAAACCGGTTTCGACAAGATGAAGAAGGGCGACGGCTCCATCAAGGTCGTGCTGGTTCCAGAATAAGAACCGGTGGCGGCATCCGAGGAGCGGAGGAATGACAATGACCAGGCGGGGCAAACTGGACGCGAGACTCGCTGTCGGCTCGGGCGCGATCCTGGTCTTGCTCGCCGCGATGGCCCTCGACACCAAGGCCGTGAAGATGGGGTCCGCCGAGGATGTGCCGGCCGGGGAATTCTCCGCCGCAAAATATGGCCCTGCCCAGTTCCCAAAGGTGCAGTCCGCGATCGAGGGCCGCGCGGTCGAGGCCACGATGCTGGCGGCGGCCTTGGCCAAGGATCAGACGGCGGCCGAGGCGAAGTATGGCGTGCCCACGCCGGCCGGCCCGGAGTTTTCGGTCAAGTTCACGGGCAAGGTCGGCAAAGCGGACTCTGGCGTCTACGACGTTGCGGTCCCTGGAATGCCGGATAACATCCACCTCAGCGTGCAGACCGGTCCCGCCATCAACGGCACCGACCTGCGCGACGCGACCGGCCTCATCAAGTTCGGGGACTTCAACAACCAGATCGACTACCAGAACGCCGGCTCCGCACTGAACAACGAGATGAAGAAAGTGGTGCTGTCCAAGATCGACGTCTCCGATTTGACCGGCAAGACCCTCTCCGTGATCGGCGCCTTCGAGCCGTCCGACCCGGCCGAATGGGTCATCACTCCCGTGAAGCTGACCGTGCAATGAGTGTGGCCCAGGCGGCCGCGGCGTCCCAGCCTGCTCCCGCCATAGGCGAAGCATTGCTGTCCGCGCGCAACGTGACCAAGACGTACGGCAACACCCACGCGCTGCGCGGCGTGAATTTTGACATTCACCGCGGCAAGGTGACCACGCTGTTCGGCGAGAACGGCGCCGGCAAGTCAACGCTGATGAAGATCCTGTCCGGCGTGGTGACACCGACGGCGGGCGAGATCGAGCTCGATGGCCGCAGGGTCAGCTTCGCGTCCACTGTCGAGGCACGAGACAACGGCATCTCCATCATTCACCAGGAGCTGAGTCTCGCACCCAACCTGAGCGTGCGCGACAACATCTTTCTCGGCCGAGAGCTGCGCCGCCCGTCCGGCATCGATTTCAACGAGGAAGCTCGCCAGACCAAGATCCTGATGGAAGATCTCGAGGAGGAGATCGATCCGCTGACCCCGGTCGAGGAGCTGCGCCTTGGCCAGCAGCAAATCGTCGAGATCGCCCGCGCCCTGTCGGTCGACGCGCGCATCCTGATCATGGACGAACCGACCTCCGCGCTGAGCGCGGCCGAGGTCGAGGTGCTGTTCAAGGTCATCCGGGACCTCACGAGCCGCGGCGTCTCGATCGTCTATATTTCCCACCACCTCGAAGAGGCGCTCCAGATCACCGATTATGCGGTGGTGCTGCGTGACGGCGCGATTACGGCGACGGCCGAGGCCAAGGACATCGACCTGCAATGGATCGTCCAACACATGGTGGGCAGCCACTACGACCGCGGCTCCCCGCCCGTCGGCTACGCGTTTGGCGATGTGGTGCTGTCGGCCAGTGATATTTGCGTTGCCGACACCACGCGGTCGGGCGGCCTTGTCGTCGACCACCTGTCGTTGGACGTTCGAGCAGGCGAAATCGTGTGCATCTACGGCCTGATGGGCGCCGGCCGGACCGAGCTGCTGGAGGCTATCGCCGGGCGCGTGTCCATGGTGGCCGGCCGAGTGCTGCTCCAAGGGAAACCCGTCGCGGGTCTCAATATTGCCGGGCGCATCGCCCGTGGCCTGGTGCTCGTGCCCGAGGACCGACAGCGTGACGGCTTGGTGCAGACGATGTCCGTGGGCGAGAACCTCTCGCTCGCCAGCATCAGCGCGTTCGTCAAGCGCATGCTGACTTCACGACCCGCCGAGCGTGCGCTCGTCGACGCGTCCATCCGTAATGTGACCATCAAGACCGCGGGCGGCGCCGCGCCTATCGGCTCGCTGTCCGGCGGCAACCAGCAGAAGGTCGTCATCGGCAAGATGCTGGCGACGCACCCGAAGGCGATTCTGCTCGACGAGCCCAGCCGCGGCATCGACATCGGCGCCAAGGCCGAGGTGTTCCGCCTGCTCGCCGATCGCGCGGCCCAGGGTCTCGCGGTCATCTACTCGACGTCGGAGGTTCAGGAATGCCTCAGCATCGCGCACCGGATCGTCGTCATGAGCAAGGGCAGAATCTCGACCGAGTTCGGACCCGGTGCGACCAAGGAAGACATCATGGCCGCCTCCGGCGAAGCCGTGGTCAGTTGAACCAACAGCGGAACACCTGACGATGACCGAAACAACCCTGTCTGCAAAACGTTCCCCGCTGGGCTCGTTCACCGGCGAATTCGACATCGCCAGGGTGCTGCTGGAAGGCCGTGCCTTCTTCGCGCTAATCGCGATCATCATCGTTTTCTCGCTGCTGTCGCCTTACTATTTCTCGCTCGCCAACTTCCTGACGATGGCCTCCCACGTCGCCATCTTTGGCATCCTCGCCATTGGCATGCTGCTGGTCATCCTGAACGGCGGCATCGACCTGTCGGTCGGTTCCACGCTCGGCCTGTGCGGCGTGATCGCCGGCTTCCTGATGCAGGGCGTGTCGATCCCGACGCTCGGCTACACGTTCTATCCGCCGGTCTGGGTGGTCGTGATCCTCACCTGCGCCCTCGGCGGCTTCGTCGGCCTGGTCAACGGCGTGCTCGTCGCGCGCTTCAAGGTCCCCGCCTTCGTCGCCACCCTCGGCGTGATGTATGTCGCCCGCGGCGTGGCGCTGCTCATCACCAACGGCCTGACCTACAACAACCTCGGTGGCCGCACCGCTTTGGGCAACACCGGCTTCAACTGGCTCGGCTTCAACCGCCTGCTTGACGTCCCGATCGGCGTGGTCGTGCTGGTCGTGGTCGCGCTCATCGGCAACCTGGTGCTGACCCGCACCGCGTTCGGCCGCTGGCTTTACGCGTCCGGCGGGAACGAGCGCGCGGCGGAACTGTCCGGCGTTCCGGTCAAGCCGGTGCAGATTACTGTCTATGTCCTGTCCGGAGTCTGCGCCGCCATTGCGGGCCTCATCCTGTCGTCGCAGCTCACCTCCGCCGGGCCGACCGCGGGCGTGAGCTACGAACTGACGGCCATCGCCGCGGTAGTTATCGGCGGCGCGGCACTCACCGGCGGCCGCGGCACCGTGCGCGGCACCATGCTCGGCGCGTTTGTCATCGGCTTCCTGTCCGACGGACTCGTGATCATTGGCATCTCTTCCTACTGGCAAACGGTGTTCACTGGCGCCGTGATCGTGCTGGCGGTGCTTCTCAACGCCGTGCAGTACCGTCGCCGCAGCCCAAAACCCGCGACGCCCACGCCGGGTCATCCGACGCTCGCGAAGGCGGGCTAGGAGCGACAGACCAAACCAACTTCGGAGCGGCCCCGAAGACTCCGAAAACAACACTTATCGAAGGGAGAAACCATGTCACGCAGAACACTGTTGTCCACAATCGCCGCCATTGCGCTGGCCGTGCCGGCACTGGGCTACAGCACGGCACCCGCAACGGCCGCCGGCGGCCTGATGACGATCATCGTCAATGATCCTTCTAACCCATACTGGCAAACCGAAGGCAACGTAGCCAAGACGGAGGCGGAAAAGCTCGGCTACACGGCCAATGTCGGCGCGACCAAGGGCGACACCAACACCGAAAGCAACCTGATTGACACGGCCATCACCAATCGCTCGGTCGCGATCATCCTCGATCCGGCGAACGCCAGCGGTTCCGTGGGCGCGGTGAAAAAGGCGATCGCCGCCAAAATCCCCGTCATCCTCGTCAACGCCGAGATCAACCAGGAAGGCCTGGCGAAAGCGCAGCTCGTGTCCAACAACGCGCAAGGCGCAGCCCTCGGTGCCCAGCAGTGGGTGAAGGATGTCGGGCAGAAGGGCAACTATGTCGAGCTGCTAGGCTCGCCCTCCGACAACAATGCCGCCACCCGATCCAATGGATACAACACCGTGCTCAGCCAGTATCCCGGCCTCAGGAAGGTCGGCTCGCAGGTCGCCAATTGGGACCGGACCCAGGGCCATGACAAGATGCAGAACCTGCTGCAGGCCAACCCAAACATTATTGGCGTAATCAGCGGCAATGATGAGATGGCACTTGGCGCGATCGCGGCGCTGAAGGAGGCGGGAAAACTGTCGAGCATCAAGGTCGGTGGCTTCGACGGGTCTCCGGACGCGGTGGCGGCGGTAAAGTCGGGGGAGATGGCCTATACCGTCCTTCAGCCAGTCGCCACCTTCACCGCCAAGGCAGTGGAAGAGGCGGACTCGTTCGTCAAGACCGGCAAGACCGGAGCGGCGACTGAAAAGCAGCTCTTTAACTGCATTCTCATCACCAAGGCCAACACGGGACGCTTCGTCGGGCCGTTCACGCTGAGGAAGTGACGGCAGGCGGGTGGCCATGACGGGCTGCCCGCTGACTTTTTACCGACGGGCCGGCGACGCCCAGCCTGAGGATCTCTATCCCTTCTGGTTGGAAGGCTGGCGCATTTGAGTTGTTTCTCCTGCCCATCAAAAGAAACTTGTTGAAGCAGAATCTAGATATGATAAAGAAATGAACTCTTGGTGGCGCCACCTCATCATGCCGACGCAGGTCGGCATCCAAGCTTTTCCCATGCACATGAAAAGCCTTGGGCAACGGCCCTTCCTCCGCCATGATGGTTGAGGCCGTTGCCCAGGCGGTCAGCCTGTCAGCCCATGAGTAGGACCAACAGGACTCTCAATTCACATCACGTGCAGCTTTGCCGAAATCGTGTTGCCATTCCGGGCATTGCCGCAAGCAACACCGGCAGGTTCATAGCAACACGTTGTTGCAAAGCAACGGACTGCTCTTGTGCGTCAACAAGCATCGCGGCCTCATCGAAAGCCAGGATGCGACCATCGCGCATCACCCATTGACCGTCGACCATAACATTGTCGACATGTTCGACGCCGGCATGCTGCACCATCACGTCGAGCGTCGGACGTGCGGCGAGTGTTCCCGCATCCTTGGCGCGCACCAGCACGAGATCGGCGATTTGCCCCGGAGCAACCCGGCCAAGCTGACCTTTCAAATCCAGAGCAGCCGCCCCGGCCTCGGTAGCGGCGGAGAAAATCTCGGACGCCTTCGGCCAGAGTGCGAAGTCCCCGCCGTCTTGTCGCGGTAAGCTCATCGCCAGGCGCATTCCGGCGAAATGGTCGGCGCGTCCGGCGGTATTGGCGGAATCGTTGCCCAGCGCCAGCCGCAGGCCGCAGGCGGCGCAGGCACGGAAGCGCATGACACCGCTGCCCAACATTAGGTTGCTGGCCGGGTTATGGCTGACCGTCACATCGTGGCGGGCGAGGGTTTCCATCTCCGCCTCACTGAGCCAGACGCCGTGGGCGCATGTAAGGCTGCCGTCCAGCAGGCCCTGACGCTCCATCTCCGCCACCAATCCGCCAGGCCATCGCGCATTCAGCGAGGCCTGTGCTCGGGTTTCAAGCAGATGCGTGTGCACCGCGACGCCATGCCGATCCCGCAGCGTGCGCCAAAGCACCCAGGCCGCTGGCGAGCAGCGTTGCGGCGCGTTGGGTCCGAGCTGGATGCTGACTCGGCCCGAACCGGCCCGGGCCGCCTGCACGATGGCGGCAAATCTGCCTGTATAGGTCACGGCATCCAGCGGCGGCGGACCGCCAACCAGCGGCCGCAGTACGTCCGGCAGGGAAAGATCGAGCAGATCGTAGTCGGACACGTCATGCAGGAACGGCGCATAGGCGACGCGCAGGCCGGAAGATTCATGCGCCGCCAGCGAGGCCTCGGCCAAAGGCATCATCACCGCGTGGTCGACCATGCTGGTGATGCCCGCGCGAATACGTTCGGCGGCGCCCAGCAACGTGGCGGCGCGCAGGGCCGGCGCGTCAAATGCGCGGCCGTACAGCGTGGTGTGCAGCGCCCAGAGCTCCAATGGCAGCGAGTTCTCGGTGCCGCGCAACAATGTGCCGTAGGCGTGCGCATGAGCATCAACCATGCCGGGCATTAGCCAGTGCCCGGTGCCGTTCACCACCTCACCAGCGCGGGCGCGCAGTGCGGTCCGCTCCTCGGGCATGAAGGCCACCGCCTCGATCCGACCGCTCTCGACCAGCACGCTGCCGGTACGCGCCGCGGCATCGGTGCAGATCATGGCGTCGTCGATCAGGATCGGGGTCATCGCGGCTTAGCCGGGTTCGCCAGGGGTTCTGACGGCATGCATGCCTTCAGTCCGCTACCGCATAAGCCAGATTGGTAGGCGGTTTTCATGAAGCGCCCGCCCGCCCGCTTCCAATCCAACTCAGGCGAGCAACGGGGTGACTGCTGCCCTGGCCATGGGATGCCGCTGGATTCATGCCAACTGCTGCTCACGGCAGGCGCTTGCCGAGGGCTGGTCACCGGGATCGGCGCCCTGCACCCGCAGCCGGCGCTGCAGCCCGGCGACATCGATCGCGCGGACCGTGGTGCCGGCGGACAGCGCCATCGCCGCGGCGACGCCGGCGGCCTCGCCCATCGCCATGCACGGTGGAATTTCACGGGATATCTTCTGTGCCTGCGGCGTGGCGGAGTAGTGCCGGCCCGCCACCAGGATCTGCTCGATGCCGCGCGGCAGCAGGGCGCGGTAGGGTGTGTAGTAGTCCCGCCCGCGCGCGATGCTGTCGGGGAAATGGACGCGCTGGGTCACATCGTCCTTCGTCACCACATATTCGCCTTGCAGCATCCGCGTCTGCCGCACGCCGGTCTGCGGCGCCACATCGACCACGTAGCAGTTGGCGAACCCCGGCAGCTTGGCGCGCACATGGTCAACCATCGCATGAATACGCTTGCGGCCTTCAAACTCCGCCCGCGTCAGGTCTTCCACCTTCATGCCGTCTAGCCCCGTCATGTGCGGGCAGTTGCACCAGACGATGCCGGGCAGCGGCGTCTTCAGCCACCAGTAATCCCATGAGCCGCCGATCACCCGCCGGGCCTCCAGATCCAGCACGGCATACCGCTCCGGCTCCTCGAACTGGAACCGCTCGGCCTCATCGGTATCGACCCCACCCAGCCGGAACACGGTGGTGACCATGTAGGCGCCCTCGGAAAATCTCGCGCCGGCGGAGGCGGCGACATCCAAATCGCCCGTCGCGTCAATGACCACCTCCCCGATGATCGCCTGTCGCCCCGCCTTGCTTTCGACCACCACGCCGGCGACGCGGCCGTCGCGCACGATGCTGCCGGCGAACAAGGAATGCAGGCGAAGCTCGATGCCGGCCTCCCGCACCATGTCGTCGCTGGCACGCTTCCAGCCATCCGGATCAAAGGCCACCGCGCAGCAGATCGGATGCGGACGGGTGCGGGTATTGAAATCAAACAGCCCCCATCTGGACCATTTGCGGAACATCGCCGGATCGTGGCCGCGCTCGTGTTCCGGCGGGTAGACCGCCAGGCCGTGTGCCTTCATCCGGTCCACCAGTTCACCGCAGAGGCCGCGCACGGTGATCTCCGCACCCGCGCACATGTCGTCCAGCACCAGCACCATGCCGCCGGACGCAAGGCCGCCCAGATACGGATAGCGCTCCACCAGGCACACCGAGGCGCCCTGTCGCGCCGCGGCAACGGCGGCGCTGAACCCGGCCGGTCCGCCGCCAACCACCACGACATCGGCACGGGCGGCAACACGCAGGGTGCGTTCCGGCTCGGTATAGGTGCTGTGCAACATGACGTGTGTCCTCAGCCTTGGGCGTGCGGCGCCCAGCGCACGCAGATGCGCTCGAGCATGCGGATGAACAGAAAGAAGGCGACCGAGAAGGCCGAACCGCAGATCACGGTGGCATAGAGCAGGGCGCTGTCGAAGTTGTAGGTCGCCTGGATGATCAGCGCGCCGATCCCCACCTGGGAGCCGATCCACTCGCCAACAATCGCCCCCACGACCGCCGTGCTGGCGGCGATCTTCAGCGCCGAGAACAGGTACGGAATCGAGGTCGGCAGGCGCAGCCGGGTGAAGACCTCCCACTTGCGGGCTGACAGCACGTGCATCAGCTCCAGCGCCTCCGGGCTGACCGCCTCCAGGCCGCGCACCATGTTCACCAGCGTGGGAAAGAAGCAGACAATCGCGGCGATGGTGATCTTCGGCGCCATGCCGTTGCCCAGCAGCAGCACCAGGATCGGCGCCTTGGCCACCACTGGAATGGAGTTGATCAGCACCACGATCGGGAAGAACGCTATCTCGATCGCCTTGCGATGCACGAACAGCGTGGCGATGGCGATGGCGACGACATTGCCGAGCAGGAAGCCGCTGATCGCCTCGATCGCGGTCGGCCAGAGATTGGTTAGCAGCATGTCGGATTTCTGCCACAGCGTGACGGCGACCACCTGAGGCGCCGGCGCGATGAATGGCTTGACCTGGAAGAACGCCACCAGCGCCCACCAGGCGAACAGCAATGACGCAGCGCCCGCCAGCGGCAGCAGCCGGCGCTTCCAGCGTGCCCAGCGCTGCGCAGCCAACCACGCCGCGCGGGCACGATCAGCGTCGTCCAGGGTGCGCGCGGGCAGGCTGACCGTCGGATGATCGATGCCGACATCCGATGCCATCAGCAGGTCTCCAGCACGGCGCGCAGGCGGCCGGCTAGCGCGCCGAACTCGGCGGTGTCGCGGATCGCCAGATGGCGCGGCTCTGGCAAATCGATCGTCACCATCCGCCGCACCCGGCCGGGTGCGGCGGCGAGCATCAGCACCTGTTGGCCGAGATACGCCGCCTCATGGATGCTGTGGGTCACGAACAGGATCGTCGTGCCGGTTTCCCGCCAGATATGCAGCAGTTCGTCATTCAGGCGGTCGCGGGTGATCTCGTCCAGCGCGCCAAATGGCTCGTCCATCAGCAGGATTTTCGGGTCGCCCAGCAAGGCGCGGGCGATTGACACCCGCTGCCGCATGCCGCCGGACAGTTCGCGCGGCAGCGCCTTTTCCCAGCCGGCCAGCCCGACCAGCGCCAGCAATTCCTCGGCACCACGGCTGCCGCGCATCGGACTGCCGCCGCCCACCTGCAGCGGCAGGCGGACGTTGTCGATCGCGCTGCGCCAGGGCAGCAGGGTCGAGTCCTGAAAGACGAAGCCGATCTCACGCCTGCGGCGTGCGTCCCGCGGCGCCTGGCCCAGCACGCGCACGCGGCCGCTGGTCGGTGCGATGATGTCCGCGACAACGCGCAGCAGCGTGGATTTGCCGCAGCCAGACGGGCCGAGCAGCGTGAGGAACGTACCTGTGTCTAGACTGAAGCTGATGTCCTCCAGCGCGGTCACTTCGCGCCGCTCGCTCATGAACCGCACGGACACGCCGTTCAGTTCGATGGCGGGCGCCGTCAGGGTCGCCGCCGGCTGCATTCAGCCGATCCTGGGCCGGGCCGCGGCGGTGGCCTTCAGGATGTCCAGCGTCATGACCTCATCCAGCTTCGGAGTGCGCTTGGTGAACTGGTTCAGGCTCGCGTAAAGCGCGATCTGATCGTGCCATACCGCCGGATCCATCGTGCCGTAGCCGCCGGCTCTGGTGTGCTCGTCGAAACAGTAGTCCAGCATCACGTCCGCCGCGGCCCGTTCGTCGGCGGGAACCAGGTTGGGATATTGTTTCACCAGCAGCTCGACCGCCTTGTCGCGATTGGTATGCGCGAAACCCCATCCGCGGGCACTGGCACGCAGGAAGCGGGCTAGCACGTCGCCCTGATTGGCGATTGTGTCAGGCGTCGCGTAATATGGGTCGGCATAAAGTTGCACCCCGGCGTCCCACAGTCGCAACGTCACCCGATCCGGTCCCAGAACCTTCAACGCCGTGGTATTGGTCAGCCACCCGGTCACCACATCCACTTGGCCGGTCATGATCGGCATCATGTCCGAGCCGATCGTGACAACTTTTACATCCTTCAGATCCATTCCATTCTTCGCCAGCAGGGCGCGCAGCAGGACGACCCCTGTTGCCTGGATACCCACCTTCTTGCCCTTCAGGTCAGCCGGCGTATGCACCGGATTCTTCGCCAAGGAAAAGAACGCATAGGGGTGCTTCTGCGCCGATACCGCGAAACACCGGACCGGCAAATCCTGCGACACCGCAAGCATCAGCGACGGGCTGGAGGAAACCTGTCCAACCGCGCTGTGCCCCGACGCCACCGCTGCCACACCGTCATTGTTCGGACCGCCCGGCAAGATTTTCAGATCGAGACCCTCTTCGGCGAAATAGCCAAGCCGCAGGGCTGCTACCTCGCCCAACTGGTTGCCGCCGCCAAGCCATCCGAGCTGCATCTCCAGCGGCTGCGCGGCGCAGGCCTGCCTGGGGTCAATGCTGATCAACGCGCTCGTGGCACCCGCTACAAGCACGGATCGGCGGGAGATGTCTTGTCGTGAGATCGAGAAAGACGCCATGGAAAGACCTGCTCCCAAGTGTTTCAGGGTGACAGAACGCTGCTTATGTCAGATAGCGCCTTCTTGCGGCCTCGGCGATGCCCTTTCGGCGGCACTCAAGCGGAAGGCATCACCGTAATCTTGCCGCATGACCGGCTGGCGGCCATGAAGCTTCGCCGCGTTCGCCTACAGCGAAAGCGCCATCTGCCAAGCCAGCTTCTCGGTATCCGCTTGCCTCAACTACAGAATTTCAGGCGACGTGGCAGGCGCATCCGCCGCGCCACCGCAACTCATGACCGAACGACCGATATCGCCGCCAACCGGTGCCGCCCCAACACGCGGCGGAGCTATCCAAGCCGCTTGCCAGCATGTGACGATTCTGCCTTTGTTGGGGCTTCCGAGCCAGTGAAAACAGGGGAGTGTGTAACGTGACGGTATCAATTCGCCAAATTCATCCGGTCTTCGTCGGCGAAGTCACCGGTATCGATTGCAGCAAGCCGCTGTCGTCCGGAGATGTCGCGGCGATTGAGGCAGGTATGGACCACCACGCGGTGCTGATATTCCCGGACCAGCCGCTCACCGACCAGCAGCAGATCGACTTCACCCGGCACTTCGGGGAACTCGAGGGCTACCAAACCGGCGGCCATATCCGCAAGAAAGAAGACTCACGGCTCGCTCCCGAACTTGCGGATTTTTCCAACCTCGACAAGTCGGGCAACATCATGTCGGACCAGGATCGCGTGTGGTTCTTCAAGCTCGGCGATCGGCTCTGGCACTCCGACAGTTCGTTTCGTCCGATACCGGCGAAGTATTCGCTGCTGTCCGGACGCGTCCTCCCCTCCTGGGGCGCCAACACGGAATTCGCCGATATGCGTGCCGCCTATGACGCATTGGACGACCGCACGCGGCGAGAGGTCGAGGATCTGGTCTGTGAGCACTCGTTAAGGTTTTCACGCGAAGCGATCGGCTTCACCGACCTGACGCCAGAAGAGCGGACCGCGTTCCGTCCGGTCCGCCAGCGGCTGGTGCGCACCCATCCGGTGACGGGACGGAAGTCATTGTTCCTGTCCTCGCATGCCGGCACCATCCTGGGTTGGACCATCCCGGAGGCCCGCATGTTCTTGCGCGACCTGACGGAGTTCGCGACGCAGCAGCGCTTTGTCCATGCGCATGCCTGGCGGGTGAATGACCTCGTCATATGGGACAACCGCACCACGATGCACCGCGCTCGGCGGTTCGATCGCAACGAGGTCCGTGACGTGCGGCGCACCACGCTGGGTGGCGACGTTGCGACCATTGAACAAGCCGCGTGACGGCGGACCTACGCCGACGGCAGCCTCAAGCCATCTAATGCGTCATGGCCGGGTGACCGAGCCCGTTAGGAACGGTTGTCCCGGCCATCCGCCGGCGGTCCAAGGATCGTGTGGACGAACCGAACCTGACGGGGTGAAGGTCAGGCGACCTGATCGGAAATCGCCCCACGTCACGGACCAGGCCGTTCAGCACGTAGAGCGATAGAACGCCGCCCGCCGACGTACCGGATCGAGCAGCGACCAATCGCCCTGTTCCACCTCGAACCCCTTCGGAAACGGCGGCCTGACCTCCATGCCGAGTGACCGCATGACCCGCTCGTCGCGGTAATAGCATTGCACGATGACCCCGGTCAGCGCCGTCAGCGGTGCGCCGCCGGCTTCCCGCAACGCCGCCGCGGCGGCTTCGCGCCGAACCGGGTCAAGGTTGCAGAAGACGCCGCCAGCCAACGCATCCAGTCGCTGCAGCGCCTGTTTCACCAGCGCCGCATCCAGCCCGATACTGCCCAGGATATCGGTGAAGATCGTGTCATCGTCCGCGCCTGGTACGCCATGCGCGGCGCTCGCGGGGATCATCATTCCCGCGACGCACCGCAGCGACCGTGTCTCGTTCGCCGTCAGGGGCGGGTCCTGGTTTCGCATGGCTGCCTCAATCGAACAGTGTTGCCAGGCGCTGCTTGATGCTGTCCGCGATGTACAACGCCAGCGCCTGGATCGTGCAGGTCGGGTTCACGCCCGCGGAGGTTACGAAAACACTGCCATCGACCACGAACAGGTTCTTCACGTCGTGGCTGCGGCCCCATTCGTTGACCACGGAACGCTCCGCATCCGTGCCCATACGGGCCGTTCCCATCAGGTGCCAGCCGCCGTTGGTCACCGGCAATTCGACCCCCACATCGTGCGCCCCCGCCGCCAGCAGGATCTCGGTTCCTCGCGCCACCGCATGATCCAGCATGCGGCGGCTGTTCCGGCTGAAGGTGTAATCGATCCTGGGCGCGGGGATGCCGCTGCTGTCCTTCAGCACCGGATCGAGCGTGACGGTATTATGCGCCTCCGGCAGATCCTCGCAGATCGCCATCATTCCAGTGCGATGGCAGAACAACTTGCGATAGGCGTCGTGATGCCCCTCGCCCCACGGCACGCGCCCCGTCGCCATTCCGGCGATCGCCGTTCGCACTGGACCCTGGCCGCGATTGAATTCGAAGGTATAGCCGCGCAGGAAATCCCGTGACGGGTCGGTTTCGTAAAACTCCTGGCTCCAGATGCAATTTCCCGGACCGCGATAGCCATCCTGCGCCTTGTCGAAATAGCCGTAGATCTGGGCATAGGGATGGAACATCAGGTTCCTGCCGACCAGGCCGCTGGAGTTTGCCAGTCCGTTCGGAAATCGCGACGAGGCCGAGTTCAGCAGGATCCGCGGCGTGCCGATCCCGTTGCAGGCCATGATCACGACCTCCGCCGGCTGGAATTGCTCGACCCCGTCCGCGTCGTAGTAGACCACGCCGGACGCCATGCGCTTCTCGTTGGTGGTGATTTCCCTCACCCGGCACCGCGTCCGCAATTCGACCCCGGCGCGGATCGCGTGCGGCCAATAGGTGATATCCGTGCTGGCTTTCGCCCCCTGCGCGCAGCCGCCGACGCAGTTGCCAAGGTTGATGCACCCGGCGCGCCCCTCGTAGTCCGAGGAGGCGATCGCGCTGTCCGATGGCCACCAGTGCCAGCCAAGCTTGTTCAGCCCGCCTGCCAAGGTCGCGCCCGACTTGCCCAGCGGCAGCGGCGACATCATCGGCTGCTTGGGCGGATAGGCCGGATCGCCCGCCAGGCCGGATACCCCTGTCATGCGGTCATTTTCCGCGTAATAGGGCTCCAGCGTGCGGTAATCGATCGGCCAGTCGTCAGCCACCCCGTCCAGCGAGCGTACCCGGAAGTCCGATGGATGAAACCGCGGGAAATGCCCGGCATACAAGATCGTTCCGCCGCCGACGCCATTGAAGTTGACAACCTTGATCGGCGAGTTGTCCTCGTTGATGGGATAATCCATCACCCCGGCGCGGCGGTTGGGGCTGGGGCTGAACGATCCCATTTGCCGCGCCTCCGAGTCCCGGCCATTGCTGGGGTAGTCGGTGGGTTTCACCCAATCGCCTTGCTCCAGGCACACGATCCGCATTCTTGTCTCGGCCAGGCTCCAGGCCACGGCACCGCCCGAGGCGCCGGCGCCTATGATCACGACATCAACCGGTTCCAGCATGGTGAACTCCTGGGCGCACTAGGGGCATCGCCACCGCAAGCCGGCCAGGCGGCCCGCACTATCTTTAAATGTGCCACACACCCTGCGCGATATCGGTCGGGCCGGCAAGCCGAAGGTGGTTGCCATGAATACCGCCATATCAGCACATCAATGTCCACTGCATTGGTATTGCAGCCCAAGGCAATCGGGTGAACCGGATGACGCGAAAAGTTCCGCGCCACGGGCACCCGACGGGCGTCCTGGCCGCGCTGCCTTGTGTCATGGCCCTGGCTTGGCTCGGCTATCCACGACTTGCGGTGCCACACCAAGCCAAGGTCGTGGGTCACCGGGCCAAGCCCGGTGATGACACAGTGGCGGATGCGCCATCCCGTATCTTCGATCTACTTCACCCGATTGCCCGGTGTTGCATCCCGGCAGCCGACTTGCCCACGGTCGCCTGACGTCTATTGTTGCGCCGCAGCGAATACCTGCGGCCTGGACGTCCTGAAGTCGGAGACCCATCTCTCATGTCCCGCAAGCTTATTCTCGATGTCGACACCGGAACCGATGACGCGGTGGCGATCATGCTCGCCGCCTTGCATCCGGAACTGGACCTGATCGGCGTGACCACGGTGAACGGCAATGTCGAGGTGCGCTACTGCACCGACAACAGCCTGCGCACACTGGATTTTATCGGCCGCTCCGACATTCCGGTGTTCGAGGGCATCGCCCGTCCGCTGGTGCGGCCGGATTTCCCGATCCCCCGCGCCAGCAAGAAATCCACCGGCGTGCACGGCCAGACCCTGGACATCCCGGCCGCCACCAGCACCAGGCAGCATCAGCGCGCGGTTGACTTCCTGATCGAGACCTACCGTGCCGCCACCGAGGCGATCACCCTGGTGCCGACCGGCCCGCTGACCAACATTGCCGCGGCCATCGCGCTGGACCCGAAATTCGTCGAGCGTGTGCCGGAGATCGTCATCATGGGCGGCGCGCACCACCACGGCAACGTGACACCGGCCGCGGAGTTCAACATCTGGGCCGACGCCGACGCGGCCGCATCGGTGCTCGCCGCCGGCTTCCGCAAGCTGGTAATGGTGCCGCTGGACGCCACGCACCAGGCGCTGGTGTCGATGCAGGCATGTGACGATATGGCGGCGCTGGGCACGCCCGCCGGCATCGCCGCGGCGCGCTTCATTGGCCGCCGCATCAGGGCCTATGATTCGAACCAACCAATGGCGGAGCGCAACGCCGCCCCGGTGCACGATGCGCTCTGCGTGGCCTATCTGGTGGACCCGACGGTCATCACCACGACCCACCTGCACGTGGCAGTGGAAACCCAGGGCGCGCTGACCGTCGGCCGGACTGTCGTGGACACCAATGCCCGTGGCGAGCAGGCACCCAACTGCCATTTCGCGTTCCATGCCGACCGCCGCAAATTCGTTGCTATCCTGCGTGAGACCTTCGCCCGCGTCGCTGCCTGATCCCGCTCCCCAGCCGCAAGGATGCGCGCAACATGAAATCCATCCTGCTGCTCGCCAGCCTGCTGACGCTCGCTGCCGGAGGCGCATTGGCAGGCGAGCGCGGGTCTCCCACACCAGCGTGTCCGCAAGGCGTGCTGACCCTGCGCCTGCTGCGTTCCATCAACAATCCACCACAGCCGGATGTGGTCGGCACCTGGGAAGCCGCCAATCCCTGCGTGACGATCGAGGTAAACGAGGTGCCATTCGGTCAGCTCGCCGACAAGATCAGCGTGCTCGCCGCATCGGGCAATCCGCCCGACATCTTCGGCTATGACGGGCCGAACACCGCCAGCTACGCCGCCGCCGGAATGCTGCTGCCGCTGGATGCCTACCTGCCCGCCGGGTTCAAGGACGATGTCACGCGGGCGTCGCTGACCGAGCACAGCTACCTCGGCAAACTCTATTCGCCGGGCACGCAGCAGACCACCCTGGCGATGTTTTACAATGCAACGCTGCTCGACAAGCTCGATATCCATCCGCCGACTGATCTGAACTCCGGCTGGACCTGGGCGCAGGCGCTGGAGGCAATGCAGAAGTGCCAGCAGGGGAGGGGCGACGACGTCGCCGTCTGGGGCCTGGCACCCAGCCACTTCGGCACCGGCCAACCTGGCTTCGTGTATCGCGACCTGCTGTTCGAGCGCAGCGCCGGCGATCCCAAGGCGCCAAAGGACAGCAGCGCCTACAAGACCTATTTCGCCATTTCGCCGGACGGCAAGACCGCGGAGGGGTGGCTGAACACGCCACAAGCCGTTGCCGGCGCCACCTTCTACCGCGACCTGTTCAACGTCGCCAAGGTGACGCCAAAGGCCGGCATCCCAACCGCGTTCCAGGACGGCAAGGCGTGCTTCACACTCGACACCTCGTATTTCATGGCCGGGCTGATCAAGAATGATCCTGGCTTCAAATGGGGCGTGACGCCGCTGCCCTACATCAAGACGCCGATCGTGCACACCGGCAGCGTCACCCTCGGCGTCAGCCGCAAGACGAAGTACCCGGCGCAGGCCGCGAAGTTCGTGATCGACGTCAGCACAGGTTTGCCGGCCGTGGAATACGCCCACCGTGCCCGCATCCTGCCGGTGCTGAAATCGGTGCGCGACAAGATGCCGGAATTGAACGAATACCCGCTGTCCATCTTCTATCAGGAGCTGGTGCAGTGGGGCCAGCCACGGCCGCCTTCGCCGCACTTCGCGCAATACGACAAGATCGTGTCCGACGCGCTGCGCGACATCGCCTACGGCGCCGATCCGAAAACCCGGCTTGATGCGGCGGCGCGCACCTTGCAGCCGATCCTGAGCCGCTGACCCGCCCGGTGACCGGCGCCCGCCGCCGGCCGCGCGCCTCCCACGCACGGCGGCGCCTGCGGCACGGCGCCACCATTGCCGCCTTCATCGGCCCGTTCCTGTTGCTGCTGGCGGTGTTCCAGTATCTGCCAGTGGCCAGAATGATGCGCGACAGCCTGTACAGCTACCAGCTTCTCAACCCGGACGAGCGACTTTTCGTCGGGCTGGAAAACTATGTCGAGCTGTTCACCGATCCAGACACGCTGCGGTCCTTCAGCGTGACGTTCGGATTTGCCGCCGGCACCATCGTCGTGGTGATCCCGCTGTCCTTCCTGCTGGCGGTCTACCTGAACGGCAGGCTGCCGATGCGCGCGGTGGTGCGCACCGTGGTGTTCCTGCCCGTGGTGACCTCGGCGGTGGTCATCGCCACCATGTGGACCTTCCTGCTCGATCCGGCCAACGGGCTGATCAACGGCGCGCTGGCGGGGCTGGATCTGCCGCGGCTGGCGTTCCTGACCAGCAAGGCGCAGGCACTGCCCTCTGTCGTGCTGGTCACCGTCTGGCAGCAGCTTGGCTTTGCAACAATCCTGTTCCTGTCGGGCTTGCAGGGCATTCCCGCCGAACTGGAGGACGCCGCGCGGGTCGACGGCGCCTCCGGATTGCAGCGCCTGCGCCACGTGGTCCTGCCGCTGCTGGGGCGCACCACGCTGTTCGTGGTGGTGATCATGACGGTGTTCGCGCTGCAATCCTTCGCACCGCCGCTGATCATGACCGGCGGCGGGCCTGAAGGCACCACCAACTTCGTCGTCTACAACATCTACCAGACCGCCTTCAGCTTGCAGCAGCCCGGCATGGCATCGGCGATCTCCACGGTGTTCATGTTCATCGTGCTTGGGATCAGCCTGGTGCAGATGGGCCTGCTGCGCACGAAGTGGAACTACTAGCGTGCCACGCGCCATGCTGCGCGGTGCGGCCGCCGCCGCCATCCTGGCGATCATCGTCGTGGTGTTCCTGTTGCCCTATGCCTGGATCGTCGCCTCCTCGTTCAAGCCGCAGGCAACCATCTTCCGCGACCTTAATCCGGTAAGCTGGCGCAGCTTCGTCCCGACCAACCCGACCCTGGACAACGTCATCCACCTGTTCACCCAGCGCGGCGTCGGGCGTGCCTTGCTGAATTCCGCCGTCATCTCCGCCTGTCAGGTGGTTGGCACGCTGATCCTGTGCACGCTGGCCGCCTACGGGCTGACGCGCATCCGCTTCCGCGGCAGCAACATCGTGTTCGTGCTGATCCTGATGACATTCCTGCTACCTATCGAATCGCTGATAGTGCCACTCTATCAGGTGGTCGCCGATATCGGCCTGCAGGACACCTTGATCGCCGCGTTCATTCCGTGGATCGCCAGTCCGTTCGGCCTGTTCCTGCTGCGCCAGGCGTTCGAGGAACTGCCGCGCGAACTCGACGACGCCGCGACCATAGACGGCGCCGGCCACTTCCGCATCTTCTGGAGCATCATCCTGCCCAACGTGCGCACCGCGTTGGCGACCCTCGCCCTGGTGACGTTCCTGTTCTCCTGGAACAGCTTCCTGTGGCCGCTGGTGATCCTGCAATCGCCGGAGAACCAGGTGATACAACTCGCCATCGCACAATCCGTGGCGCCTGGGCAACTGCCGAACTGGGGCGAGACATTCGCCGGCGCGATGATCGCGACGCTGCCACTGATTCTGCTGTTCCTGTTCCTGCAACGCTTCTTCGTCCGCGGGATCGCCGTAACGGGGATAAAAGGTTAGCTTCAGCCCCCCCGCAGCCTTCGTCGTCGTGAGCCCTGATCGTCACGGCACTGCTTCCCCCGCCACCACAACCTGTTCCGGCTTTCCCAGCATCAACAGCATAGCGGTTCCCAGCAACGCGAACGCCACGATCGGCAGCATCGCCAGCGGATAGCTGTGCGTCGCATCAAAGATCCAGCCCATCAGCGTGTTGCAGATGAACCCGCATCCCGTCCCCATCGCATTGACCATCGCAATACCCGCGGCTGCGCTCGGAGCGGCCAGGTAGTCCGAGGTCAACGCCCAGAATGGCCCTCGCGTAATTGACGTGCAGACCACGCACACGCACAGCAACCCGATTGTCGGCATCAACCCGGTGAACGGCACACACAGCGCCAACGCCACGCCACTCAGCCCCAACGGTATCGCGGTGTGCCACAGCCGCTCGTTCTTGCGGTCCGACCGCTGACCCCACCAAATCATCGCCGCGGCCGAGAACACGTAGGGCAGGGCGTTCAACCAGCCCACCTGCGAATTGCTCAGCCCGAAGGACTTGATGAATTGCGGCTGCCACAACGCCAGGCCCGAGCTGGCCGTCGCGCCGCCGGCGTAGACAATCGCCAGCGCCAGCACGGTCGGGTTGCGCACCACCCGCCAGGCCGACCCCTGGGCGACACGCCTCGCCTGCCGCCGTTCGCTGTCCAGCCGCTCGGTCAGCCAGGCCCGCTGTTCCGCGGTCAACCAGTTCGCGTGCTCGGGCCTGTCGGTCAGCCAGATCAGGCAGACGAAGCCCAGCAGTATTGCGGGCACGGCCTCCAGGATGAACACCCATTGCCAGCCGCGCAGGCCGAGCAATCCGTCGAAGCCGAGCAGGGTCGCGGAAATGGGGGAGCCGATGAAGCCGGCGACGGGGATGGCGACCATGAAGATGCCGACGATCCGCGCCCGCTGCGCCGCCGGGAACCAGTAGGTCAGATACAGGATCACACCCGGAAAGAAGCCGGCCTCCGCCGCCCCCAGGATAAAGCGGACGATGACAAAGGACGCGGGACCGGCGACGGCCGCCATGCCGGCGGACACCAGGCCCCAGCTTATCATGATCCGGCAGATCCACGTCCGCGCGCCGTACTTCTCCAGCGCCAGGTTGCTTGGCACCTCGAACAGGAAGTAGCCGACAAAGAAGATACCGCCGCCCAGGCCGAACACGGTGCCGCTGAGGCCGATGTCCTTGTTCATCTGCAGCGCCGCGAAACCGGCATTGGTGCGGTCGATGTAGCAGATCAGATAAGCCAGCATCAGGAACGGCAGCAGACGGAGGCTTACCCGCCGCAGTGTCGCGGCCTCCAGCGCGCCGGGTTCGGCCATGTTACCCTCCCTTGCTGCCGGCTGTGATCGCTCGGCCTGAACACAGCCTGCCGGACGCGCCGGACGCCGGTCAACGCCGCATTGCATGATGAATCATCGAGGCAATCCTTGATCGGGACTTGCTGACGGCGGATGTTCGCCTTAATGCCACTCCGAGTAACCCAAGCGGGATCTGCGCCAAGCCGGAGAACGACGCGTGTCAGTCACTACACACGACCACGAACATGACCACCACGGCCACACCCCCGGATTTGTGGCGCGCTGGCTGTTCAGCACCAACCACAAGGACATCGGCACGCTGTATCTGCTGTTCGCCGGGCTGGCCGGGACGGTCGGCGGTGCGCTGTCGATGATTATGCGGGCGCAGTTGCAACACCCGCACGGCACCATCGTCTCCACTGGGCAGGAGTGGAACACGATCATCACCTCGCACGGCCTGATCATGATCTTCTTCACGGTCATGCCGGCGCTGATCGGCGGCTTCGGCAACTGGTTCATCCCGCTGATGATTGGCGCGCCCGACATGGCGTTCCCGCGGCTGAACAATATCAGCTTCTGGCTGCTGCCGCCGGCGTTCGTGCTGATCATGACCGGCCTGTACCTGGGCGAGTCCGGCACCGGCTGGACGCTGTATCCGCCGCTGTCGCTGTCCACCTACGAAAGCGGCATCGGCATGGATTGCACGCTGTTCGCGCTGCATCTGGCGGGCATCTCGTCGCTGCTCGGATCGATGAACTTCATCGTCACCATTTTCAACATGCGCGCCCCCGGCATGACCCTGCACAAGATGCCGCTGTTCATTTGGGCGGAGCTGGTCACCGCGTTCCTGCTGCTGCTGGCGGTCCCCGTGCTGGCCGGCGCCATCACCATGCTGATCTGCGACCGCAATTTCGGCACCGCCTTCTTTGACCCGACCGGCGGCGGCGATCCGGTACTGTTCCAGCACCTGTTCTGGTTCTTCGGCCACCCCGAGGTCTACATCATGATCCTGCCGGCCTTCGGGATCGTCAGCCACGTGGTTTCGACCTTCAGCCACAAGCCGATCTTCGGCTACCTCGGCATGGTCTACGCGATGATCGCCATCGGAGTGGTCGGCTTCGTCGTGTGGGCGCACCACATGTTCATCTCCGGCATCGACGTGGACACACGCGCCTACTTCATGGCTGCGACCTTGGTGATCGCGGTGCCGACCGGCATCAAGATCTTCTCCTGGATCGCCACGATGTGGGGCGGCTCGATCGAGTTCAAGACGCCGATGCTGTGGGCGATCGGGTTCATCTTCGTCTTCACCATCGGCGGCGTCACCGGCGTGGTGCTGGCCAATGCCGGCATCGACGAGATCGTGCACAACACCTATTACGTCGTGGCGCACTTCCATTACGTGCTGTCGCTGGGCGCCGTGTTCGGCATCTTCGCCGGCTTCTACTACTGGATCGGCAAGATGTCCGGCCACCAATATCCGGAGTTCTGGGGCAAGGTGCATTTCTGGCTGTTCTTCGCCGGCGTCAACCTGACCTTCTTTCCGCAGCACTTCCTCGGCCTGTCCGGCATGCCGCGCCGCTATCCGGACTATCCGGACGCCTTCGCCGGCTGGAACCTGATCTCATCGCTCGGTGCCTACCTCAGCGGCGTGTCAATGTTGGTGTTCGTCTATGTCCTGTTCAGGACGTTCACCTCACAGGCGCATGTCGCCGACAACTATTGGGGAGAGGGTGCCACGACCCTGGAATGGACCCAGACCTCGCCGCCCGCGCACCATACCTACCTGGAACTTCCGCGCATTCGCTGAATCCGATTGCCCGTGGACGAGTCGATATGGCAAGAAACCGCCATGTCGACCCGCCGCACATTGCTGGCTTGCGCTGTTCCCGCGGTCCTTGCAGCATACGCCCGCGTGCAGCCGGCGCAGGCCGCCCCGGCGGGCAACAGTTTCCACGACTTCCTGACTGAAGTCCGCACGCAGGCGAAGCGGGCTGGCATCGCCTCCGCGACGCTGGATCGGGCCTTTGCCGGCGTTACGCCGAACCAGAAGGTGCTGGAGCGCGACCGCCACCAGCCTGAATTCAGCATGACCTGGGCGCGCTATCGAACACTGGTGATCACCGACAAGCGCATCGTCGATGGCCGTCAGGCGGTGGCGGCGAACCGTGCCTTGTTTCGTCGGGTCCAGGAGCGCTTCGGCGTCGCGCCTGGGGTCATCGCCGGCATCTGGGGGTTGGAGTCCAGCTTCGGCACCGGCACCGGCGACTTTCCGGTGGTGGAAGCTCTTGCCACCCTGGCCTGGGAAGGCCGTCGTGCGGCCTTCTTTCGCGGCGAACTGCTGGCCGCGCTGAAGATCCTGGATCACGGCGACATCGCACCCGCCGGCATGACCGGCTCCTACGCCGGCGCCATGGGGCAGCCGCAGTTCATGCCAACCAGCTACCTGCGCTACGCCATCGATTTCGACGGCCACGGGCGCCGCGACATCTGGACCAGCAATGCGGATGTGCTGGGCTCCATCGCCAACTACCTGGCGCAGTCCGGCTGGCAAGACGGGCAGACCTGGGGACAGACGGTCTCGGTTCCGTCGGGTTTCGCGGCGGACGGGCGCGATGCCAGGCGCCCGCTGAGCGAATGGGCGCGCGCTGGCGTGCGTCCAATCGGCGGAAGCTGGGCGGCCTCGCCCGATACGCCGGCCGGGATCGTGGCGCCGGACGGGACGGGCGGTGAGACCTTTGCCGTCTTCGGCAATTTCACTGCGATCCGGCGATACAACCCGTCGGATTTCTACGCGATCGCGGTCGGCCTGATCGGCGACCAGGTGCTGGCGTGATGCGGTTTCGCGGCATGCGGACGGGATCGTCCAGCCACGGCCCAAGGATCAGGCGCCGCGCCGCCCGCCCGCGATGACTAGGCGGTTTTTCCTTCCGGTCACCCTTGCTGCCCTGCTGCTCCACGCCTGCACCCAGCCGCCAAAACCCGATCCGCATTACGTGCTCGGCCCGCCCTACCAGTCCGGCGGCGTCTGGTTCTATCCACGCGACTCCGACGATCTGGATGAAACTGGCTTGGCCGCTGTCCTGACAGGGGCGCACCCGCCGCTGACCACGGACGGGGAGGTATTTGATCAGACCGCGCTGGCCGCCGCGCATCCCACGCTCCAGCTTCCCGCCATCGCGCGGCTTACCAACCTGGAAAACGGTCTGCAGGTGATGGTCCGGCTGAACGACCGTGGCAATCCGGATCCGCGGCGGCTGGTGCAGGTTACCCGTCGTACCGCGACGTTGCTCGGGATGTCGCAAACCGGCATCGGCCGCGTCCGGCTTCAGGTCCTGCCGGTGGAAAGCCGAGCAGCGGTGGAGGCTGTGCCGGGCGCGCCAAAACTGGCGATCAGCCCGGCGCCGCGCGGGCCGGTGGAGGTCGTGCAGCTTGCGCCGCCATCCGGTGTGCGCCAGGGCAGGGGACGCCCGCTGGCGGACGCTGCCGTCATCAAGCCGATAGACGAAACGATCGTTACACCACCGCTGCGCCTGCCGGAGGCCGTGGTGCGGACAATCCCCCAGCCGAACCGCCTGATGGTGCGGCTGGATACCTTCGACGCGTTACATAATGCAGCCGTGCAGCAGGCGAAAATGAGCGGCGCCGGCGCCCGGATCGTTGCTTTCCAGGAAGGGCGGACCCGCCAGTTCCGCGTGCAGATCGGACCGCTCCAGGATGTCGCCCGCGCCGATGCTGTCTTGCTCCAGGCGCTTGAATACGGGATACCTGATGCCCGCATCGTCATCGATTAACAGAAGGTTCCGTCGCGATGCTGACCCGTCGTAGTGGCTTGCTGGCGTCCGTGTTGACCACGTTGCTTCCCACCGGCGCCATGCCGGCGTTCGCGCAAAGACATCCGTCGGCGGGGGCGCATTCGGGTGCCGGAAGCAGGAAGTTCAAGGAGCCGGCACCAACCGGCTCCCCGGCGGATACCCCGCTCGGCCCGGTCGATACCACCGCCCGCTGGGCCTATGGAATGGATTTCACAACCGGCGCCACCTTGCTGGAAAAGCAGGCGGACGAGGAGATGCCGCCGTCCTCGATGACCAAGCTGATGACGGTATATCTGGTGTACGAACGCCTGAAGCAGGGCCGCCTGAAGCTGGACGATGAACTGCCGGTCACCGAAAAGGCCTGGCGGATGCAGGGGTCAAAGATGTTCGTGCCGATCGGCGGCTCGGTGAAGGTGGAGGACCTGATCCGCGGCGTGATCGTGCAGTCCGGCAACGACGCGGCGATCGTATTGGCCGAGGCACTCGGCGGTTCCGAGGAAGGCTTCGTCGACCTGATGAACAAGAAGGCGGCTGAACTTGGCCTGACCCATTCCTATTTCAAGAACTGCACCGGCTGGCCCGACCCAGACCAGCACATGAGCGCCCGGGACATCGCCGTCCTGGCCGGCCGGATCATTCACGACTTCCCGGAATATTACCACTACGACGCGGAAAAATCATTCCGCTACAACGGCATCGACCAAGGCAACCGCAATCCGATGGTGCAGCGTGGCACGGCGGACGGCTTGAAGACCGGACACACCGAGGCCGGTGGCTACGGCCTGGTGGTCAGCTCCAGGCGCAACGACCGCCGCGTGATCCTGGTGCTGAACGGCATGAACTCCATGCATGAACGCGCCGAGGAGTCGGAACGGTTGATGGACTGGCTGTTCTTCAACTTCGAGGACGTCACCCTGTTCACCGCCGGCGATGTGGTGGACAGCGTGCCGGTGTGGCTGGGCACCGAGCGGACGGTGCCGCTGGTGGCCGGTCGCGACCTGATCGTGACGATGCCGCGCAACTGGCGGCAGAAGGCCTCGATCAAGGTCAGCTATGACGCCCCGCTGCGCGCCCCCGTGACAAAGGGCGCCACGGTCGGCAAGCTGACGGTGACGGGAGAAGGCGTCCCCCAGATGGACGTGCCGCTGCTCGCCGCCGAGGATGTCGGGCGGCTGGGCTTGCCGGGACGTGCCATGGCGGTGCTGTCGAAGTATGTGACCGGAACGTGAGCCTAACAGGTTCGGCCAGGGGTTCCATGGCGGGTTCCACCGGACGCTTCATCACGCTGGAAGGAGGGGAAGGTGCTGGCAAGACGACACAGTCGGCGCTGTTGACCCAGGCACTGATCGAGCGGGACTTGCCGGTGCTGCGCACGCGCGAACCCGGTGGCTCTCCTGGTGCGGAACTGCTGCGTGGCATCCTGCTGGATGGCGGTGTGGACTGGGCGGCGCCGGCCGAGACCCTGCTGCATTTCGCCGCGCGAGTAGAGCATGTGGCGAAAACGATCCGACCAGCGCTGGATGCCGATACCTGGGTGATCTGCGACCGGTTCTTCGATTCCACGATGGCCTACCAGGGCTACGGCCAGGGCGCCGACCGAGGCTTCATCACTGGGCTGACCCGGCTGCTGGGATTGGCACCGGACCTGACAATCGTGCTCGACGTTTCCGAAACCGTCGCGGCGGAGCGGATGCGCCGGCGCGGCAATCCCGCCGATCGGTATGAGCGGCTGGATGAAGCGTTCCACGCCCGGGTGCGGGAGGGCTTCCGCGCCATCGCAACGGCCGAACCGGCGCGCTGTGTCCTGCTGGACGCCTCGGGCGACGTGGCGACGGTTCATACAGCTCTGATGACCGTGGTGTGGAGGTGGTTCAGACCTGCCCAAGGTTCGCCGCGAATCGCCGGCTAGTACGCCGGCACAGAGGTTTTGGCGGGTTGCCAATGCAGTTTAGCTGGCTTCCAACCTCACCATTGCCTGATGTCCAGGGGCGTTAGGACCTTCGCACCATCTGCTATGGGTGAACTAAGGACATTCTGATACCTGGATGATCCGATGATTGGGCGTCCCCAAAACGGCTAATATCAGATCATGCCAACGAGTTAAGGTGGCACTTATGGCACCTCACATCTACGATGTATGCCTCAGTTAACGGCCAGCAGTATAAAATCTGCCTGCGTTTCAGCGTAGATGCGCTAATACGAAAGGTGCATGATGATGCTCAACACGACGATGATCTTAGTTCGACTTTGGCCATTTGGCGGCGCTCATGCGGCGTTGCAGAGGGCGTAGGTCATGCCTTCGCGTAGCGCCTTGGAGGGTTTTTTGCTGTCTACCCTGGACCGTGACATTGAAAAACCTTGTGCGGCCCAGATTTCGCGACGCACGGCGGCAAGTGTATCGGCGAAAGTGGGCCGCTGCTTGTGGTACCAGGCGGCGGTCGAGACGGCCAGGCGGGCCCGGTGGGTCAGGCGGGTGCCCAGCAATGTGACGATGGAGAACAGCGCCAGCAGGCATGGTGTGGTGCGGGCGATCGCTTGATCGGACCACTGGCGCTGGGTCTCAATGCCGAGGTGATCACGTGTCTCGCGGAACGTCACCTCCAGCGCCCAACGCCGCACAAACCAGCCGATGATGTCGTGCGCATCGTGAGCTGGATCGGTGCACAGCAGCGCCTGTGGCGCGAACGCGCCGTTGGGATCGCGCAGCAGCACCCACCGGATCGGCAACACCGGCAATCCGGCATGATACCACACGGCGCGATCCGAGCAGATCTGCAGACGACGCTCGGTGTTGCCATACCAGCCTGAAACAGAGATCGATTGCCACTCGGTGCTGGGATCTTGCAGTCTCTGGATCAGCGTTGGCAGCCGCGCACCCTTCTTGCGGGGTCGCCCTTTGGCGCCCGGCTCGCGCGGTGCGGCTGGCTTATACAAAGCCGCATCCAGGCGCAGGCGGGTGATACAGATCAGACCCTGGCGCATCAGCGCTGCCAGCAGGTCAAGCGCGGCAAAACTGCTGTCGCCGACCAGCACAACCAACCGTTTTGGCAGCCAGCGCCGCGCCTGCAAGGCCACCTGACGGGTCCAGTCTGTTAGTTTCTTATGCCGTTGGTTGTGCGTGCGGCAAAAGCGTTCCGAGGGCGCCAGCACGGTCAGGAATGGCAAACCCCAAACCCGCTGTGCCCAGGGCACAGGCGCCAGCACCATCAGGCTGAGCCAGCGCAAGCCGCTGGTCTTGACGAAGAACGACTTCGATGAGCGGACCGGCTCACGGTAGATGCCCTTGGCGCTGATCCGCTTGCCACGTCGGCGTTCAATCGTGTCATCCACACCCAGCACGATCGGATCGGTTGAAACGAAGCGGTTGATCAGCAGGTCCAGCAGCAGACGCGCCGCATGCCGGCTGCGCCAGATCGCACGGTTGAGCACGCGATGGTAATTGACGAAGTGCCGCTCCCGCCGCAACCCGATGATCCGCAGGATGCTGCTCACTGTGCGCTGGCCCGGCGCCAGCAGCGCGCCCAACAACAGCAATCGGGCGTGCCGCCAGGTGCGCTGCTGCACAAACACCGAGGCAAATGCTAAAATGATGGCGGCGAAGCGGGGTGGCAGGCAAAGCATGACGGCATCTCCCGGCAGGGATGCCTCATTCTATGCCTCCATCCGCTCCGCCACCCAACCTCGGCCGATGCCTATCCACTCAACCAAATGGCCAAAGTCGAACTTAGACCTCCTGGGCAAAAAGCCGGAGAGATACATTCAGCACTCTATGGGCCGCTATCGCATGAAGGAACCAAACGGCGATGATGTTACCATGCGAGAAGGCGGACAAGATTTTTTGGTTGAGCCGGTAGCCACGCAAATGGACGATCTTACGGACGCTTCGCGATTAGTCCGCCATGGCTCGAAATACAGCGTGGCGCCAAACTAGCGCACCGGAGTCGGCGCATAACCCACATTATTCTTATCGTTCCAAAATCATTGCATTTATGAGGCTTTTTCTGATTGACTTGTTATGCATATTGACGGTAGGTTCTACGGTTACACTCGGCATTTCGACGAACGCAGCGTTAACATGAATTACCGACCGCCTCAGGAAGACGACGATCTTCCGATTTACCGGCTTGCCGACGCCCGAAAACGTCTAGAAAACCTGCGCCAATTTCTGCCGACGTCTGTCAGCTTAGCGACACTTGGCGTGAGGTCTAAAACGCCGTTTCATATTCTTTGCGTCCGCGAGGCTTTGGCATGGCGGACGGAAGAATTTAGTCGCACTGCATGCGACGCAATTGAAAAGGGTGATGTGGCGTCTGGGATGTTGCTTACCCGCGCGGTAATGGAAAGCACAGCCTGCATTTGGCGGCTACGGAAACTCTTGGTGACCCGCGCGCAGCGGAAGACGGAAGAAGTTCAGGCGGAAGCACTCTCAATGTTTGCGGGATCAAAGAACGGCCCAGAATTTGCAAAGAGCATCAATATCTTAACCCTAATTGACGATTTGAACAAAACCATTCCGCTATTCAGGAACAACTACGACACTTTTAGCGAGGTCGCGCACCCGAATTATAGTGGGGTCGTAGGGCTCTTTGCGGAGATCGACAGGCCCAGCTTTGTCATGAACTTCGCCCGTGGCTGGAGCAGGAACGAGGTAAAGCCGCAAAGCGCTATTGAGATACTTGCAACCTGCCTCGATCTTTTCATTCTGGTTTACAACGAGATTGCAGATCAGATGCAAGGATATCTGGCCGAGCTAGAGCCGCTATAGGCGTTTACCCCATAGACCATTTTTACATTTGGTAATGTTCTTTGTCACATGTAATTTTTTATCGATTGATTCTCTGCTTTACGCGATAACTGCCACATGTCGCCCGCTATGCGCACATCGACGCTCGTGTCCACAAATTGCCCATCGTGGCGAATGCCCGAAAAGAAGGCGGCTGTCCCATACAGGACGTTAGTCTGACTGGCAGCGCATCTTGATCGAGAGGTTTTGCCTCTCAAGCCGTTAAAACTTCTAGGTTAAGGTACTAGAGCATTGTTCGCTCACGCTGACCCGGCATCGGCCCGCACCTTATCTGGTACGGATCGGTGCCGCTCGATCGACAAATTCTCTAATAAGCCAGTGCTTCCTGTTCGACCGGCACCCAGCGGCCATCCCTGACAACCGTCAGGAACGAACGGGTCGAGGCATGGTGCTGCTCCGGCCCAAAGGACAGTTCGGAGCCGAAGCTGTCCTTATAGTCGTGAATGCTTTCCATGCCCTTGATGAAGCTGTCCACCGTCAGGTCGCGTCCGGCACGCTGCAAGCCCAGTAGCACGAGGTGCGCGGCGGTATAGCCGACCTCGCCATGAAAGTTGGGATCGCGGCCAAAGCGGGCCTTGAACTTCTTGGCGAAGTCCTGCACCTCGGGCCGCGGATCGTCCGGATAGGCATACAGCGCCGGTGCCATGCAGTAGAAGCCTTCGGTGGCGCCGCCCGGCAAGCTTGCCACCGCCGTGTCATAGGACGCGAACTGGCCGACCATATCGACGTTCCAATTCATCTTTCGCGCGGTCTGAATAATGATGTTGGTGTCGCGGACGATGGTGCCCATCATGACGATGTCGCAGCCGGCATCGTGCAGTTTGCTGACGTTGGCGTTGAAGTCGGTGTCGGTCGGGCGGTGCGCGGTGGTCGCGACGACCTTCAGGCCCAGCGCCTGGGTCTCGGCCGTCACGCCGGCCAGCACATCCTTGCCGAAGTCGGAATCCTGGTAGCTGACGCAGAAGGCTTTGCGGCCTTTCTTCTCGGCGAAGTATTTCACTGCCGCGCGCATCTCATCGTAGTAGGAGGCGAACTGTCCGAACTTCAGCCGGTTGTACGGCTCATACATCGATCGTGCCGCGGTCAGCGGGAACATGTTGGGCACGTTCTTGGCGAACTGCGCCGGCATGTTGGCATCGTTCATCGGCGTGCCGCCATCATCGATGGCAAGGAAGATGTCGTCATTGTTCAGCAGCTTGTTCATCGCCTGAACCGCGCGCGGAATCATGTATTGGCTGTCCTCGAGCACGAACTTTATCTTGCGGCCGTTGACGCCGCCCTTTTCGTTCGCCTCGTCGAAGGCCATCCGCACCGCATCGCTGTTGTTCACGCCCTGCACCGCCGTGACGCCAGACAGGTCGGTGACGGAGCCGATGACGATTTCGGTATCAGTCACGCCACGCACCGGACTGGCCGCGTTGGCGATCGAGGTGGTCATCAGAAGACCAGCGGCAAGAACCGGTAACCAGCCTTTGCTAAACCTTATCGGCATCAAATCGTCCTTCCCTGCGTCCGGCCATGCACGCCGGTTTCGTTTGTGTCCCGGCTCGTGCCGAACGGCGGCAAGCTAGCCGGGACAGGTCCGCGAATAAAGCCTCTTGATACGGTGCGTTGCCTAGTCCTCGCAGTGCGGCGCCTGGGCGCGCGGGGGCCTGTGTTACACCATCACGACAGGCCGCACCGGCGCACCGGTAGCGCCTCGGAATTTTGTCGCCAGCAGAATGAAGCAGCCGGCATGGACGCGGCCGGCGGCGAGTTCCTCCAGCGCCAGGTTCTCGATCAGGTAGACGCCGCATTCGGCCAGGGCGAACCGGTGCACCGGCATCATCAGGCCGCGGTCGGGGTTGGGCAGTACTTCCACCGCCATGGTGTCGGCGCCGATTGCCGCGATGCCCTGGTCGATCAGCCACTTTGCCGCCGGCACATCCAGGCCCGGCTCGCCTTCCAGATAGCGGGCGTTGTCGGTGCCATAATAGCGGCCCCAGCCGGTGCGGATCAGCGCGATGTCGCCCGGTTCCACCGCGAAGCCGCCCGCGTCCGCGGCGCGCTTCAGGTGGTCCGGCGTCACCGTCTGGCCGGCTGACAGATGGGCGCTGCCCGCGGCACCCGCGACATCAAACAGCAGGCCGCGGGTGATCATCGGCGGCACATGCTCGATCCCCAGCCGGTCGAGCCCCCAGTCGGTCACCACGTCCGCCGCGGCATTGTTGTTGTAGAGCCTGTCGCCGTTGGAAAAATGACCCAGCGCGTCGATGTGGGTGCCGACATGCGTGGTCATTTCGATGCGTTCCAGGTTGGTGCCGGCATCGTTCGTTGCCCCCAGCTTGCGGCGGCGCTTGATGGTGTCGCGCCAGGAACCGAAGATCGACATCAGGAACGGCGTCTGATTCGGCGCCATGTATGGCGCGCCCATGAAGATCTCATGGCTGACATCATAGATACGGCCCTGCCGGACAGAGGTCAGGGCGGCAATGCGCTTTTCCACCGTCAGCAGGTTGCCGGCGCCGACCTGGTCGGTCGGCCCCCACTGGCTGTGGCTGTGGATCAGGTTGGGCATGTCTGACGCTCCCGTATTGTTCGGCCAATAGCGTGCCACCGCCGGTTTCGCCACGGCAAGCGCGCCGGGCCGTCTCGGTCGCTCAAGGCGCCAGCGGCGTAAACGTGTCGACGATGTCGCCCCGCGTGGGCAGGTCGGCGGTGGTCCAGCCGCCACCCAGCGCCTCGATCAGCGACACGCTTGCCAGCAGCCGGTTTTGCTGGATCGACAGCGCGCTCTGCTGGTCCGACAGCAGCAGCGTCTGCTCAGTGATCACGCTGGTATACGCAACCGTGCCCGCCCTGTATTCATTGAGCGTCACGTCCACGGCCCGTCGAGTGGACGATACGGCAATGGCTTCGGCCTTGGCCTGCGCCTCCAGGATGCGCAGCGACGACAGGTCGTCCTCTACCTGCTGGAACGCGGTCAGAACCGTGCCCCGGTAGCTCGCCACTGACGAGTCGTAGACTGCGCGCGCCTCCGCCACGGCCGCGGTGCGGAATCCGCCGTTGAACAAGGTTTCGCTGCCCGACGCCGCCACCTGCCAGATCTCGCTGCCGACGGTGAACAGTTGCGACAGCGGGGTGCCAGCGAACTCGCCCAGGGTGGACAACGTGATATTCGGATAATACGCCGCGATCTGCACCCCGATCAGCGCATTCTCCTGCTGCATCGCGCGTTCGGCGGAGGCGACATCGGGCCGCCGCTCCAGCAACGCTGACGGCAGGCCGGGTGGCAGCACCGGCACCTCGGAGGCCAGCCGCCCAGGTGCGAGCGTCAGCTCCGCCGGCGGATGCCCGGTGAGCACGGCGATCGCATGTTCGTATTGCTGCCGCTGCACGCCAACCCCGACCAGCTCCGCCTGGGTCGATTGCAACTGTGCCAGCGCCGTCACGTACGCGGCGCTGGATGAGGTGCCGGCACGATACTGGTTCTGCGTGATCGACAACGACTGCTGGTAGGCCCGCACCGTCTCGCTCAGAAGTTGCATGAGCGCATCCTCCGCCCGCAGGTCGAAGTAGTCGGCGGCCAGCGTCGCCTGCGCCGACAGCGTCGCACCGGCCAGATCCGCCGCGTTGAGCTGCGTGTTGGCAACCGAACTTTCAACCTGCCGCCGCATACGGCCCCAGATGTCGGGCACCCAGGAGACGGTTCCGCTGACGGTGTACTGCGTGGCCGGCCCGCTCAGCCCGCGGCCGCTGCGGGTGACGCCGGGACCGGCCTGGACGACCGGGAACAGGCTCGCGCGCGCTTCGGCCACCAGGGCGACCGCGCTGCGATACTGCGCCTCGAACGATTTCACCGTCTGGTTGGAGACCGCGACCATCCGCTCCAGCCGGTCGAGGTCCGCGTCGTGATACACCGACCACCAGGCGCCCCGATCCATGGCATCGGCCGGATGACTCGGCTTCCAGTCGCCGAGTTCCTTGAACACCGCCGGGGTCGATGCGGCCGGGCGCTTGTAGTCCGGTCCAACCATGCAGCCCGCCGCCGCCAGGCAGAGGGCGCAAGCCCAGACGAACCGCATTATTCGGCGGCCTCCGGCGCGGCCAGGCCGGGAAAGGCACGACGCCACTGCCGTTTCGCCGCCAGCCGCAGGCGATCCAGGTACAGATACACCACCGGCGTGGTGTACAGCGTCAGCACCTGGCTCACCATCAGGCCGCCGACGATGGAAATGCCAAGCGGTCGACGGAACTCGCCGCCGTCGCCGAAACTGAGGGCGAGGGGCAGGGCGGCCAGCAGCGCCGCGCCGGTGGTCATCATGATCGGGCGAAAACGCATGACGCAGGCCTGGAAGATGGCGTCGCGCGGCTGCAGGCCGTGCGCGCGTTCGGCCGCCAATGCGAAGTCGATCATCATGATGGCGTTCTTCTTCACGATGCCGATCAGCAGGAAGACACCGATCAGGGCGATGACGCTGAATTGGATGTGGAACAGCATCAGCGTCAGCACCGCGCCGATGCCGGCCGAGGGCAGCGTGGACAGGATGGTAATCGGGTGGACGTAGCTCTCATACAACACGCCGAGAACGATATAGAGCGTTGCGATAGCGGCGACAATCAAACTCAGCTCGCTGTCGAGGGCCTGCTGGACGATCTTCGCCGTGCCCTCGAACGATCCATGGATCGAAGCCGGCATGCCGATCTGGCGCATTGTCCGATCCACCGCCGCCGCGGCATCGTTGAGCGTCTTGCCGGGTGCCAGATTGAAGGAAATCGTCGCGGCGACGAACGGCCCCTGATGGTTGACCGCCAGCGGCGTTTTCCCGTGCCCGTAGGTGGCAACCGTGGACAGCGGCACCATCGTCTCCTGACTGGTGCTGACGGCGGCGGCCGAGGGAGCACCGCCACTGGCGGTCGCCGCCAGTGCATTGATCGACGCATTGCGGGCCGAACTGGCGGCGATGGAAGCGGCCGTTGGCGTGGCCGTGCCACCGCCCGCGCCGCCTGTCACGCCGCCGCCCGCGCCGCGTGTCACGCCGCTGGCCGCGCTGCGTGTCGCACCCCCGCTTGCGCCGCTTGTCCCGGAGCCAAGCTTTGTCGCGGCGGCGAACGTGCCCAGTACGGCGTTCGTCGTCTGTGTGCCCGAGGCGGGGCCGCCAGTGGTACTGATGTAGATGTCCTTCAGCGTCTCCGGGTTTTGCCAGTACTTCGACGCCACCTCCATGATGACGTGGTACTGGTTCTGCGCGCTGTAGATGGTCGATACCTGGCGTTGCCCGAACGCATCGTACAACGTGTTGTCGATCTCGTTGGCACTGAGGCCGAGGCGGCTGGCAGTGGCGCGATCGATCGTCACATCGGTTTCCAGCCCCGTCTGCTGCTCGTCGGTGCTGACGTCGCGCAGCACAGGATCGCGCTGCAGCGCGCGCTGCAGCTTTGGCGCCCAGTCGTACAGCAGTGCCAGGTCGTCGGCTTGCAAGGTGTACTGGTAGGCGGCGTTGCTCTGCCGGCCACCGGCTCGCAGGTCCTCCACTGGCTGCAGGAACAGTTGGGCGCCGGGTACCACGCCCAGCTTTCGCCGCAGACCGCTGATGACGTGCTCGATGCCCGGTCTTTGCGACAGCGGCTTTAGCGTGACGAAGACCTGCCCGGTATTGGTCTGGGAGGCTGGGCCGCCGCCGCTCTGACCGGTGAAGCCAACCACGCTTTCGACGGCCGGATCGCGCTGCACAATCGCCGAAAGCTGCGTCAGCTTTCGCTGCATCGACTGGAAGGAGACGCTTTGGTCGGCTTGCAGGCTGCCCATCAGTTGGCCGGTATCCTGTTCCGGAAAAAATCCTTTAGGTACAGCGGCATACAGTTCAAAATTCAACCCGATCGTGATCATCAGCACCAGCATGATCAGCATTGGGTGGCGCAGCGACCAGGCCAGTGTGATCCCATACAGCCCCTGTGCCCGATCGAGCAGCGAACGTCGCTTCGGCCCGTCGGCCGGGACCGACGGACGCAGCAGCAGCGCGCACATCATCGGCGTGGTGGTCAACGAAATCACCAGCGACACCACGATGGCTAGCGACAAGGTCACCGCGAAGTCGCGGAACAGCCGGCCGGCAATGCCGCCCATCAGCAGGATCGGCAGGAACACCGCGATCAGCGACAGGCTGATCGAGACAACGGTGAAGCCGACCTCCCTGGCCCCCAGCAGCGCCGCCTGGACCCGCGGCATGCCATCCTCCAGATGACGTGTGATGTTCTCCAGCACGACAATGGCGTCGTCGACGACGAAGCCAGATGACACCGCCAGCGCCATCAGGGAGAAAATGTCCAGGCCGTAGCCCAGCAGGTACATCGTGCCGAAGGTGCCCACGATGGAAATCGGCACGACGACCGCCGGGATCAGGGTCGCCCGGACGCTGCCAAGGAACAGGAATATTACCAGGATCACCATGCCGACCGCGATCAGCAGCGTCAGTTCCGTGTCGCGCAGGCTGGCACGAATGGTGAAGCTGCGGTCGTTGGCGATCTGCACGTCCATGTCGCGCGGCATCGCCGCCATCAGTTGCGGAATGGCCGCCTTCACCGCGTCCACCGTGGAGATGATGTTGGCACCCGGCTGGCGGAACAGGATGACCAGCACCGCCGGCTGGCCCTGCGACAGGCCGAGGTTGCGGATGTTTTCCACCGAATCCGCCACCTCGCCGACATCCGACAGGCGCACCGCGGCGCCATTGCGGTAGGCGACCACCAGCGGCTTGTAGTCGGCCGCATGCGTGGCCTGGTCGTTGGTATAAAGCTGGTAGTGCCGGCCATCCGCCTCGATGGCGCCTTTCGGGCTGTCGGCGTTGGCCGAGGCAAGCGCCGCGCGCACGTCCTCCAGCCCGATGCCATACTTGTTCAGCGCGGTCGGGTTCAGCTCCACCCGCACCGCCGGCGGTGCGGCGCCGCCGATGACCACCTGGCCCATGCCCGGAATTTGCGACAGCTTCTGCGACAGCACGTTGCTCGCGGCGTCGTAGATCTGGCCACGGGTCAGCGTGTGCGAGGTCAGCGCCAGGATCAGCACCGGGAACGAGGCTGGATTGAGCTTGCGATAGGTCGGGTTGCTGCGCAGGCTGCTCGGCAGGTCGGCGCGCGCGGCGTTGATCGCCGCCTCCACATCGCGCGCGGCGCCGTTGATGTCGCGGTTCAGTCCGAACTGCAGCACGATCCGGCACTGCCCGACCGAGCTGGTGGAGGTCATCTCGGTGACATCGGCGATCTGGCCCAGATGCCGCTCCAGCGGTTCGGCGACCGAGGTCGCCACCGTGTCCGGGCTGGCGCCCGGCAACTGCGCCTGCACCAGGATGACAGGGAAATCAATGTCCGGCAGCGGCGAGACCGGCAGCCGGAAGAAGGCAAACAGGCCCGCCAGGGTGATCCCGATCGACAGCAGCGTCGTCGCCACGGGACGCGCGATGAACGCGGCGGACAGGTTCATGTTAAGGCCGCGTCACGGACCGGCCGCCTCATTCCGCGGCTTCCGGCGCCGCCACGTCGGGGAAGGCGCGATGCCACTGCCGTTTTGCCGCCAGTCGGAAGCGATCCAGGTACAAATATACCACCGGCGTGGTGTACAGCGTAAGCACCTGGCTCACCATCAGGCCGCCGACAATGGAGATGCCCAGCGGCCGGCGCAGCTCGCCGCCGTTGCCAAAGCTCACCGCCAGCGGCAGGGCACCCAGCATCGCGGCGCTGGTGGTCATGATGATCGGCCGGAAGCGGATCAGGCAGGCTTCGAAAATGGCGTCGCGCGGGTCCATGTCGTGCGCGCGTTCGGCCTGTAGCGCGAAGTCGATCATCATGATGGCGTTCTTCTTGACGATGCCGATCAGCAGGAACACGCCGATCAGCGCGATGATGCTGAACTCGATGTGGAACAGCAGCAGCGCCAGCACCGCGCCGACGCCGGCCGAGGGCAGCGTGGACAGGATGGTGATCGGATGGATGTAACTCTCGTACAGGATGCCCAGCACGATGTAGACGGCGATCAGCGCGGTGGCGATCAGCATCGGCTCGCTGTCCAGGGACTGCTGGAAGGTCCGCGCGGTGCCCTGGAAACTGCCATGGATGCTCGCCGGCAGGCGGATCCGCGCTTCCGCCCGCACCACCGCCGCGGTGGCATCGCCCAGCACCTTGCCGGGGGCGAGGTTGAAGGAAATCGTCGCCGCGACGAACGGCCCCTGATGGTTTACCGCCAGCGGCGTGTTGCCCGGGCCGTATTTGGTGAACGCCGCCAGCGGCACCATCGTCTCCTGGCTGGTGCTGACCGCGGCGGCCGAGGACGCGCCGCCCTTGCCGGTGGTCGCCAACGCGTTGGTAGCCGCGTTGCGCGACGAACTGGAGGCGATGGAGGCCGCCGTCGGCGCACTGCTGGCGCTCGACACGCTCTTGCTGCTCGCCACGCTTTTGCTGCTCGCCGCGCTGGTGCTTTTCGCCACGCTGCTCGGCGAACCGGTGCTGCTTGTTGAACTGGTGCCCGACGTGCCGGATTTGGCCGTCGTCGCGACGCTGACGGTGCCGACCACCGCATTTGTCGTCTGTGTGCCAGCGGCCGTGCCGCCCGCGGTGCTGACATAGATGTCGTGCAGCGTCTGCGGCCGCTGCCAATACCGCGGCGCCACCTCCATGACGACATGATACTGGTTCTGCGCGCTGTAGATGGTGGAAACCTGACGCTGGCCGAAGGCGTCGTACAAGGTATTGTCGATCTGGCTGGGATTGATGCCCAGCCGGCTGGCGGTGGCGCGGTCGATGGTAATGTCGGTCTCCAGGCCCTTCTGCTGCTGGTCGGAGTTGACGTCGCGCAGGACCGGATCGTGCTCCAGCGCTGCGGTCAGTTTCGGCGCCCATTCATAGAGCTGGGCCGTGCTGTCGGCCTGCAGGGTATATTGGTAGGCGGCATTGCTCATCCGGCCGCCGACGCTGATATCCTGGATCGGTATCAGGAACAGCCGAGCGCCCGGTACGACGGCGAGCGCCTTGCGAAGCCGGCTCATGACGACATCGATGCCGGCGCGCTGCGACAACGGTTTCAGGGCGACGAAGACGCGGCCGGTGTTGGTCGTCCCACCGGCCCCCCCGCTGCCCTGGCCGGTGAAGCCAACCACACTGCGCACCGCCGGATCGTGTTGCACGATGCTGGAAAGCTGGATCAGCTTCTGCTGCATCGCCTGGAACGAGATGCTTTGATCGGCCTGCAGGCCACCCACCATCCGGCCGGTGTCCTGCGCCGGGAAAAAGCCCTTCGGGATCATCACGAACAGCGCGACGTTCAGCCCGATGGTCAGCAGCAGCACCAGCATCACCAATGCCGGATGGCGCAGCGCCGTCGTCAGCGTCCGGCCATACAGTCTCTGCGCCCGGTCGAAAAGGGTCTGCTTCCCAAGCCCCGCGAGGGACAGCCCGTGCGACGCCTTGTAGGCGGCCGGCCGGAGGAAGATCGCGCACATCATCGGCGTGGTGGTCAAGGAAATCACCAGCGACACCAGGATGGCCAGGGAGAGCGTGATGGCGAATTCGCGGAACAGCCGGCCGACGATGCCGCCCATCAGCAGGATCGGCAGGAACACCGCGATCAGCGACAGGCTGATCGAGACAACGGTGAAGCCGACCTCCCTGGCCCCCAGCAGCGCCGCCTGGACGCGCGGCATGCCGTCGTCGATGTGGCGGGAGATGTTCTCCAGCACGACGATCGCGTCGTCGACGACGAAGCCGGTGGCGATGGTCAGCGCCATCAGCGACAGATTGTCCAGGCTGTAGCCCATAAGATACATCGTGCCGAAGGTGCCGACGATGGAAACTGGCACGACGACCGCCGGGATCAGGGTCGCCCGGGCGCTGCGCAGGAACAGGAACACCACCAGGGTGACCAGCCCGATGGCGATCAGCAGGGTGAATTCGGTATCGGACAGGCTGGCGCGGATCGTCGTGGTGCGGTCGTTGGCGATCAGCAGGTTCACGTCGGCCGGCATCGCCGCCATCAGTTGCGGAATGGCCGCCTTCACCGCGTCCACCGTGGAGATGATGTTGGCACCCGGCTGGCGGAACAGGATGACCAGCACCGCCGGCTGGCCCTGCGACAGGCCGAGGTTGCGGATGTTTTCCACCGAATCCGCCACCTCGCCGACATCCGACAGGCGCACCGCGGCGCCATTGCGGTAGGCGACCACCAGCGGCTTGTAGTCGGCCGCATGCGTGGCCTGGTCGTTGGTATAAAGCTGGTAGTGCCGGCCATCCGCCTCGATGGCGCCTTTCGGGCTGTCGGCGTTGGCCGAGGCAAGCGCCGCGCGCACGTCCTCCAGCCCGATGCCGTACTTGTTCAGCGCGGTCGGGTTCAGCTCCACCCGCACCGCCGGCAGCGCCGAACCGCCGATGATCACCTGGCCGATGCCGGGAAGCTGCGACAGGCTTTGCGAGAAGACATTGGTCGCCGCATCATAGATCTGGCCGCGCGTCAGCGTCTTGGAGGTCAGCGACAGGATCAGGATCGGCGCATCCGCCGGATTGAGCTTGCGGTAGGTCGGGTTGCTGCGCAGGCTGCTCGGCAGGTCGGCGCGCGCGGCGTTGATCGCCGCCTCCACATCGCGCGCGGCGCCGTTGATGTCGCGGTTCAGTCCGAACTGCAGCACGATCCGGCACTGCCCGACCGAGCTGGTGGAGGTCATCTCGGTGACATCGGCGATCTGGCCGAGATGCCGTTCCAGCGGTTCGGCGACCGAGGTCGCCACCGTGTCCGGGCTGGCGCCCGGCAACTGCGCCTGCACCGAGATGGTCGGAAAGTCGACCTGCGGCAGCGGCGCGACCGGCAGCCTGAAGAAGGCGAAGATGCCGGCCAGCGTGATCCCGATGGTCAGCAGCGTCGTCGCCACGGGACGTGCGATGAACGGCGCGGACAGGTTCATGACGTGGAATTGCTGGGCCTGGAGCGGTTTCCGATGACGTCGCACCCACTCGTCATGGCTGGGCTTGTCCCAGCCATCTTCGCGCCAATGGCTGGGACAAGCCTTACTCGCGTGCTCAGTCGCCTGCCGATGACGGATTGAACGTGGAGCGACCCGATCGGAAACCGCTCTACCCGACACATGTTGACCACTATTTCAACGCGCAAGAGGCCTGCGCCCGCCATGGCGGCGTTGTAGCGCCGCTGGCGATCCCGCCTGACCACCCGCCCAACCCACTGTCCGACTGCATACCCAACATTGGTCACAATGGCGCACTCTCGCCCGCCAGGCCCTTCTCGGGACCCTTCCCGGTCAGCCGCCAGGCCAGGCGGTCGAACATCAGGTAGATCACCGGCGTGGTGAACAACGTCAGCACCTGGCTGACGATCAGTCCGCCGACGATCGCGACACCCAGCGGGCGGCGCAACTCCGAGCCGGTGCCGTTGCCCAGCATCAGCGGCAGCGCGCCCAGCAAGGCCGCCATCGTCGTCATCATGATCGGGCGGAAGCGCAGCAGGCAGGCCTGCTGGATCGCCTCCCGCGCCGACTTGCCTTCCTCGCGCTCCGCCGCCAGCGCGAAATCGATCATCATGATGGCGTTCTTCTTGACGATGCCGATCAGCAGGATGATGCCGATGACGGCGATCACGTCGATGTCGTCGCCGGCGATCCACAGCGCCACCAGCGCGCCGGCGCCGGCCGACGGCAGCGTCGACAGGATGGTGATGGGATGGATAAAGCTCTCATACAGCACGCCCAGCACGATGTAGACGGTGACGATCGCCGCCAGCACCAGCAGCAGCTCGTTCGACAACGAGGTCTCCAGCGCCGCCGCAGCACCCTGGAACGCGGTGATGAAGCTGGCCGGAAGCGCCACCTCGGTTTCCGCCTGGCGGATCTCGGTCACGGCGTCGCCCAGCGACGATCCCGGCCGGGTATCGAACGAGATCGTCGTCGCCGGGAACTGCCCCAGGTGGCTGATCTGCAGCGGCCCTGGCTTCTGCTCGATCGACACGAAGGCGCTCAGCGGCACCTGCCCGGTGGTGGAGGCGGCGGACGGCAGGTAGATGGCCGACAGCGCGCTGATCGAGGTCTGCAGGTCCGGGTCCGCCTCCATGATGACGCGGTACTGGTTGGACTGCGTGTAGATCGTCGAGATGATGCGCTGGCCGAACAGGTCGTACAGCGCGTTGTCCACCGTCGCCGGCGTGATGCCGAAGCGCCCCGCCGTCGAGCGGTCGATCACCACATTCAGGGTCAGCCCCTGCTGCGCCAGGTCGCTGGCAACGTTCATCAGGTCGGGCGCCTGGTCCAGCTTCTGCACCAGTTTCGGCACCCAGGCGTTGAGTTCGGACTGGTTCGGGTTCTCCAGCACGAACTGGTACTGCGTGCGGCTGACCGCGGCATCCACCGACAGGTCCTGCACCGGCTGCAGATACAGCGATACGCCGGCGACATCGGCGGTCTCCTGCTGCAACCGGCGAGCGATCTGCGTCGCATTGAGGCTGCGATCGTCCTTCGGCCGCAGGTTGATCAGGAAGCGCCCGCTGTTCAGCGTCGCGTTGCTGCCGTCGACGCCGATGAAGGAACTCAGGCTGACCACGTCGGGGTCCTTCAGGATGGCATCCGCCAGCGCCTGCTGATGCGCCGCCATGGCGCCATAGGACGAGGTCTGCGCGGCGACCGAGATGCCTTGCAGCACGCCGGTATCCTGCACCGGGAAGAAGCCCTTCGGCACCACCACATACAGCGCCACGGTGACCGCCAGGGTCAGCACGGCGACCAGCAGCGTCAGCGGCTGGTGTGCCAGCACCACCGTCAGCGCCCGGTCGTAGCGGCCGATCACCCAGTCGAAGCCGCGCTCCGCCTGCAGGTCGAACCGGCTGCGCGCCGAGACGGGCCGGTGGCGCAGCAGCCGGGCGCACATCATCGGCACCAGGGTCAGCGAGACCACGGCGGAGATGACGATGGTGACCGACAGGGTGATGGCGAATTCATGGAACAGCCGCCCGACCACGTCGCCCATGAACAGCAGCGGGATCAGCACCGCGATCAGCGACACGGTCAGGGATATGATGGTGAAGCCGATCTGCCCGGCGCCCTTCAGCGCGGCGGCCAGCGGCGCCTCGCCGGCCTCGACATAGCGGGCGATGTTCTCGATCATCACGATCGCATCGTCCACCACGAAGCCGGTGGAGATGGTCAGCGCCATCAGCGACAGGTTGTCCAGGCTGAAGCCCAGCAGGTACATCACCGCCAGGGTGCCGACCAGCGACAGCGGCACCGACAGGCTGGGGATGATGGTCGCCGGGATGTTGCGCAGGAACAGGAAGATCACCAGCACCACCAGCACGACGGACAGCCCGAGCTCGAACTCCACGTCGGCGACCGAGGCGCGGATCGTCGCGGTCCGGTCGGTCAGCACCGCCACGTCGACGGCGGCCGGCAGGGTAGCGGTCAACTGCGGCAGCAGCGCCTTGATGTTGTTGACCACCTGGATGACGTTGGCGCCCGGCTGGCGCTGCACGTTCAGGATTACCGCCGGCGTCCGGTTGGCCCAGGCGCCCAGCTTGGTGTTCTCGGCGCCGTTGACCACCTTCGCCACATCCTTCAGCCGCACCGGCGCGCCGTTGCGGTAGGCGATCACTAGGTCCAGGTACTGCGCGGGATCGGTGATCTGGTCGTTGGCGTTGATCGTGGTGGCCTGCGCCGGGCCGTCGAAGTTGCCCTTCGGCGTGTTGACGTTGGCGTTGCCCAGCGTGGTGCGCAGGTCGTCGATGTTGATCCCGTTGGCCGCCATCGCCCGGGGATTGATCTGCACCCGCACCGCCGGCCGCTGACCGCCGCTGATGCTGACCAGCCCAACGCCGGGCTGCTGCGACATCTTCTGCGCCAGCCGTGTGTTGGCCACATCCTCCACCTGCGTCAGCGGCAGCGACTTGGACGTCAGCGCCAGCGTCAGGATCGGCGCGTCCGCCGGATTGACCTTGGCGTAGATCGGCGGCGCCGGCAGATCGGATGGCAGCAGGTTGCCGGCCGCGTTGATCGCCGCCTGCACCTCCTGCTCCGCGACATCCAGGCTGACATCGAGCGAGAACTGCAGCGTGATCATCGATGCCCCGGCCGAACTGGTCGAGAACATCTGGTTCAGGCTGGGCATCTGGCCAAACTGCACCTCCAGCGGCGAGGTGACCGAGGAGGTCATCACCTCCGGGCTGGCACCCGGATAGAAGGTCTGCACCTGGATGGTCGGATAATCGACCTCCGGCAGGGCGGAGATCGGCAGGAAGCGGTAGGCGACGACGCCGACGATGATGATCGCGGCCATCAGCAGCGTGGTCGCCACCGGGCGCAGGATGAAAGGCGCGGAGGGAGTCATGCCCCGGCTGTCGGGGCGGATCGAGGTGGCGGCAACCGAATGTTCCCGAGGCAGCGCCACGCTGTCAGGATCGGCTGATCAACGAACCCGCCGCTTGCGGCGGGGAAAGCCCGGCTGGAAGGGAACGCGTCGCTTGCAGCGGGGAACACATTGCTTGCGCCAGCGAACGCGTTGCTTGCGGCAGCGGGGCACACTCTCGACGTCATGGTGGGCAAAGGCCCGCCATCCATGCCTTTGTCGCGACCAGCACCGCCAGGCGTGCATGGCTGACCTTCGTCCGCCATGCCGGAACTGGCCGACTGTGACTGATACGCAGCGGTTACCCGGCCACAGGCCCTTGCTGCCATGGCCGGCCATGGCACGTTCATAAGCGGCCTCATTGGGTTGATGAGGTCAGCTCGCATCGGGCCAAACCCGGCCATGTCACAACGGCCTCATTGCGCCTGCGACGTGCTTCGGTGTCGCTGCTGCTGGACGTCTGGTTGGCCAGAGCCAGTTGGCGCCTGCCCCTGCGCCGTCTCCTGCGCCTGATCCGCCGACGCCTGACTCGTGTGCGCCTGGCCCGTCTGCGCCTGGCCCGTCTGCGCCTGGCCCGTCTGCGCCTGACCCGCCGGCGCCTTACCACCATCCTGCGCCTGACCCTGGCCCGCGTCTGCTTGCGCCGTGGGCACGGTCACGGCGGCGCCATCGCGCAGCCGGTCGGTGCCGTCGGTCACCACCCGCTCCCCAGGCTGCAGGCCGGACAGCACGGCCTCGAAGTTGCCATCCGTCGGACCGACCTTGATCGGACGGACGGACACCGTGTTGTTCGCGTTAATGACGTAGACGAATGTCCCGGGCTCGCCACGCTGCACCGCCGGCACCGGCACGCGGACAGTGTCGTGCATCGTGTCCACCAGCAGGCGGGCGTTGACGAACTGGTTCGGGTAAAGCTTGTCCTCCGGGTTCTGGAAGATCGAGCGGATGTTCAACGTTCCGGTGGTGGTGTTGATCTGGTTGTCCAGGCTGGAAAGCTGCCCCGTCTCCAGCAGGCGGTTGTTGGAGCGGTCATAGGCTTCCACCGACAGCGTCGCTCCGGCGCGCAGCCGCTCGACCACCTCCGGCAGGTTGTCCTCCGGTATTGAGAAGATGACGGAGATCGGCTGCATCTGGGTGACCACCACCAGCGCGCTGGCGCTGGTGGTCGACACGTAGTTGCCCTGGTCGATCTGGCGCAGGCCAACCTGCCCGTTCACCGGCGAGATGATGTGGCAATAATACAGATTGAGTTTCGCGGTATCCACCGCCGCCTGGTCGGTCGCCACCGTCCCGGTATCTTGCTGCACCAGGAATTTCTGGTCCTCGAGCTGCTGCATCGCGATCGAGTCCTGGCGGCCCAACGTAGTGTAGCGCTTCATGTCGGATTTCGCCTGCTCCAGCAGGCCGGTGTCGCGTGCCAGCGTGCCCTGCGCCGAATCCAGTGCGGCTTGATAGGGGCGGGGATCGATCTGCGCCAGGAAATCGCCTTTCTTGACCATCTGGCCCTCGGTGAAGCCGTACTGCATGAGCTGGCCGCTGATCTGCGTCACCACCGTGACGGTATCCAGGGATGTGACGGTGCCAAGCTGGTTCAGAATGACCCGGATGTCGCCCTTGTCGATCGTCGCCGCGCCAACCGGTTGCGCCAGACTCTGCCCCTGGTTGGCTCCGCGCGTCGGTGCAACGGTCCGCGTGGCCGCCGGACCTTGCGTCGCATGGTGGGTCCACCAATACCAGCCACCGCCGCCCGCCGCGATGATCAGCAGCGGCAGGATCAGGCGGCCGACCCGGAAACGGCGCCTGACAGGTGTCGTACGCGACCGCGGGGCTGGGTCCGTTCGGACCTGAGGCGGAGCGACGTGGTCGTCCATGCGGGATGATGTCCTTCGTGAAGCCTAGCCGGCGGACCTATAGCACATGCCGATAAGGGATCGGACTCGGCTCCGGCAAGTTAATCAGCGTCCAAGTTACGGTAAGCCGTCTTTTGTTACACTGGGGACATGGCTGCAACGGATGGTCGCGGGTCGCCGCGCCCCTGTTCAGTCGCGGGTCGCCGCGCCTCTGTTCAGTCGCGGGTCGCCGCGCCTCTGTTCAGTCGCGGGTCGCCGCGCCTCTGTTCAGTCGCGGGTCGCCGCGCCTCTGTTCAACTGTCCCGCCAGAAGGCAGAACCTTTGGCGATGTCCGATACCCCCGTGCCCGCTACATCCGCGCCAACCACCCTCGCGCCCGATACCGCGGTGCCCGACCCCGCCACGCCCGACCCCGCCACGTCCGATCCCACCGCGCCCCACAGGCCCGCGACACCCGCCCGGGTCTGGCTCCTGCTCGGTGCCGCCTTCGCCACCTTCTCCATCGGCGCGGGCTTCATGCAGGCCTACACCGTGTTCCTGGTCACCTTCATCGACGTGTTCGGCTGGAGCCGAGCGGAGGTCTCGGTGGCTTATGCGGTGGCGCAGTTGGTCAATGGTGCCAGCTCACCGCTGGTCGGTTTGCTGGTTGATCGTCTCGGCGCTCGGCGGTTGATCCTGATCGGCGGCACGGTGCTGGCGGTCGGGCTGCTGCTCAGCAGCCGGGTCGATGCGCTGTGGCAGGTGATCCTGGTGTATGGCGTGGTGATGACGCTGGGCGCCAACTGCCTGGGACTGGTGGTGTTCGTGCCGTTTCTGTCGCGCCTGTTCGTGCGCAACCGCGGCATGGCGGTTTCCGTGGTGCAGTCGGCCAACGGGTTCGCGCGGGCCTTCTCCGCTCCGGTGACCACGCTGATGATCTCCGGGCTTGGCTGGCGCGGGGCCTACCTGTGGCAGGGCGTGTTCATGGCCGCGGTGGTGATCCCGCTGGCGGCGCTGTTCCGCGGCGCGGGGCGGCCGGCCGCACGCCGGACCACCGACGCGCACGGCTGGACGTTGCGCCAGGCGATGCGGACGCCGCACTTCTGGCTGCTGTTCGTGGTCTACCTGTGCACCGGCCTGGGCAGCTTCCTGGTGGCGCTGCACCAGTTGGCGTTCGCCATCGATATCGGCTTCGACAAGCTCTATGCCGCCGAGGTGCTCGGCCTTGGCGCCTTCCTGTCGCTGCCGGGGGTGATCATCACCGGCACGCTGTCCGATTACATCGGGCGGGAGTTGGCGGCGATTATCACCTACGGCACGTCGATCATCGGGGTAATCTGCGCGCTGCTGATCACCAGCCCGGACCAGCATCTGCTGCTGTGGCTGCATTCCTGCTTCTTCGGCCTGACCTGGGGCGCGCGTGGGCCGGCGATCACCGCCAAGACGGCGGATCTGTTTCCCGGCCCGAACCTGGGGACGATCCTGGGGGTGATCACCATCGGCACCGGGATCGGCGCCGCGGCCGGCTCCTGGCTGGCCGGCTTCGTCTTCGACACCACCGGCAGCTACCGGGTCGCCTTCTGGCTGTCGATCCTGTTCTATGTCGCCGGCAGTGTCGCCTTCTGGGCGCTGCGCCGGCCGCCGGCGATGCAGACACCGGCCACGCAAACATAGGAGACGTCCCATGCTGTTCCTGGTCATCAGCGAGCCGCGCCCCGAGCCGCCCTCCAGCGTGACGGCGGCTCGGCAGCGCTACTGGACATGGATCCAGCCGCTGATCGATGCCGGCGAGGTCCGCTCGGTTCACGCCAAGGTCGGACGCGGCGCCGCGGTGCTGTTCGACGTTGCATCGAACGAGGCGTTGCACGCCCACCTGAACGCCTGGGCCGACATCATCCCGGCGCGCTTCGATGTGCACGCGCTGATCGATCCCGTGGCGGCACGGCGGTTTCTGCAGGGGCAGGGGGTGGGATGATCGTCATGCCATCCCACGCCGTGTCGTGACGGAAGCGATCCCGGCCGCGCGCCTCGCCACCTCGGACAAGGCCGGGGCGGAGGTAGCCGCCTTGGCCGAATCCGCTTTGGCAGTTACCGCCGGCGCGATCCTCGCCTACCGGTTGTTCGACGTCGCCTACGCCATCGATCTGGGTCGAGCCGAAGCGAGCTGGGCACGCATCGTGCGCACCGGAAGCACTCGCGGGCGGCTGACCACCACGCCGGAAAAGGCGGTAGCGTTCGGCGTGCCGCCGGTCGCCCTGGCGCTGGGCCCAATCACGCTGTCCCTGCCCGACGGCCCGCTATCCGCCACCGCGACCGCTCGGCTGTACGACTTCGGTGTCGTCAGTATCGCGCTGCGGGTGCCGGTCGCCGGGCTGTCCTGGGGCGTCTTCACCCAGCGGCTGAACGCGGTGGATCGAGCCGTCAGCCTCCCCCGGGCCACGGATCTGTGGACGCCGCTGCTGGACCGCGTGCGCCAGGGCGTCGGCGACGCGCTGATCCGCCCCATGCCGTCCACGCTGGAGGAGGACTATCTGATCGGCGTCGCCAACGCCTTCAGCGAGCCCCTGCTCGCGGAGGCCTTGCCGGCGCGCCTCGATTTGATCCCCCTGCTGTCCGGCGAGCAACGCCCGCTGTCCGATGCCGCTCGCCGGGACCTGCTGCGGCATCGGTATTCGTACTACACCGACGATCTGGTGGTGCTGACCTGGGACCGGGCGTTCATCTACGAGCCGCGTGGCGATGCCGACGTCATCGACGTGCTGGAAGTGGCCAACGCCCAGTTGCTGGAGATGCGCTATTACGACGAGCTGCTCGATGCCGAGCTGCCGCGGATGTACGATCTGGTGGAGGCGACGCGGCGGCGCTGGCCGCTGCCGGGCGCACGGCGGTTCGCCGACCTGGCACGCCGGCTTTACACGATCGTTGCTGAAGTAACGGAACTGACCGAGAAGGTGGACAACGCCCTGCAGGTGACCGAGGACGTCTATCTGGCGCGCATCTACGCGGCGGCACTCGATTTGTTCCGCGTGCCGACGGTCAGCGCCGCGGTGGACCGCAAGCTGTCGATCATCCGCGATACCTATACCGCGCTGTACGACGAGGCACATAGCAGCCGGTCGGAGCTGCTGGAGATCATCATCCTGGTGCTGATCGTGGTGGAGATCGTGCTGGCGGTCGTGCGGTAGCGGATGCATCGGCCGACGGCTTGAGGGCAATCGGGTGAACCGGGTGACGCGAAGAGTTCCGCGCCATGAGCACCCGACGGGCATCTTGGCCGCGCTGCATTGCCTTGTGTCATGGCCGAGCTTTGGCCTGGCCACCCACGACTCGCGGTGCCAAACCAAGCCAAAGTTGTGGGTCACCGGGCCGAGCCCGGTGATGACACAACGGCAGATGCGCCATTCCGTGTCTTCGATCTACCTCACCCGATCGCCCTGCCGGCGGCTTGCCTGATGCCACGAACCCGGAATAAGGAGATAGTGCTGCCGGTGCCGGTTCGGAAACCGTCCCACGGTGGTTAAGGTCCAGAATAGGTTTGTCAAAAGGATGAAGGCCATGCATTCGCATCAGCGCCAGACGAGACGCTTCGCGGGTAGGGGATACACCGCCGGCATCGCCGTCGTTGTTCTTCTCGCCGGCTTGCAGCTTTCGGCCGTGCCCGCGCAGGCACAGTTGCTGAACCAGTTGAAGGGTGCGGCCGGAGCGGGACAAGGTGGCGGTGGTGGCATGATGGGAGGTCTCGGCGGCGGGGCATTGCCATCGGTTGGCCAGGCAGGCGCGGGCAACAGCGCCGGCGTTTTGCAATATTGCGTCCGTAACAATTACATGAGCGGCAATGCCGCGTCGTCGGTCAAGAATTCGCTCATGAACAAGATTGGCAGCTCTGGCGGCAGCAGCGGCGACAGCGGCTTCAACGCGGGCGACAAGGGCATCCTGCAAACCGGCAATGGCCAAAGCTACAGCCTTGGCGGCAGCGGGATCAAGGCGCAGGCGACCCAGAAGGTCTGCGACATGGTGCTGCAGCATGCGAAGTCACTGCTGTGAGACAGTTCCGCCGAGGATAGCCCGGTTGTAGCAGAACCCGGAATTTGCCGCCACCGGCTACGCTACGCTGGGCATCGGTTAAGCCCACCAGCCAAAGCCCGGATGAAGATGAACGGGATGGACATGCGGCTTGCTCGGACCATCTGATCATGACCGAGCGCACCAACCCGGACCGACATGCCGCATCCCGAGACCTGGCTGAAAGTGCTTCCCTCCGGTCTGTTCTGCGAGCCAGGCGGGTTCTTCATCGACCCGTTGCGGCCGGTGGACCGGGCGATCATCACGCATGGCCATTCCGACCACGCCCGCCCCGGCCATCGCGCCGTGCTGGCCACCGCCGAGACGCTGGCGGTGATGCGGGCCCGTATGGGAGCCGACCGCGCCGGCGACGCCCAGCAGGCGCTCGGCTGGCACGAACCGATCAGGCTGGGCGACGTCCGGGTCTGGCTCAGCCCCGCCGGCCATGTGCTGGGCAGCGCACAGGTGGCGATGGAATATCAGGGTGCTCGCGCCGTGGTCAGCGGCGACTACAAGCGGGTGGCCGACCCGACCTGCGCCGGGTTCGAGCCGGTGCCGTGCGACGTCTTCGTCACCGAGGCCACCTTCGCCCTGCCGGTCTTCGTCCATCCGCCGCCGGACCAGGAGATCGGCCGCCTGCTGGACAGTGTCGCGCTGTTTCCGCAACGGACGCACGTTGTCGGCTGCTACGCGCTGGGCAAGGCGCAACGGCTGATCGCGCTGCTGCGCCAGGCCGGCTGGGACAAGCCGATCTGGCTGCATGGCGCGCTGGCCAGCATGTGCGAGGTCTACCGCCAGTGCGGTGTTGAACTCGGCGATCTGCGGCCGGCGACGGTGGCGGCGAAGGCGGCGCTGGTCGGCGCCATCGTGCTGGCCCCGCCCGGCGCCATCGCCGACCGCTGGGCGCGCCGGCTGGAGGACCCGGTGGTGGCGCTCGCCTCCGGCTGGATGCGGGTGCGCCAGCGGGCCAGGTCGCGGGGGGTGGAACTGCCGCTGGTGATCTCCGATCATGCCGACTGGAACGAGTTGAACGCCACCTTGGACGAGGTCGCCGCGCCGGAGGTATGGGTGACGCATGGGCGAGAGGAAGCCCTGATCCATGCCGCCGCGCAACGCGGCATCCGCGGCCGAGCACTGCGGCTGCTGGGGTATGGCGACGAGGAAGAAACCGAACCGATGGAGGCAGCCTGACATGACCGACCCGTTGACATTCTCATTCGCCGACGATGGGGCAATTCCAAATTCCGCGCTGAATCTACTGGTTTATCGCGACGCGGTACCAGCCGATCCGGCGGCGATCGAGCGTCTGTTCGCCGCCAACCGCTGGCCGCCGGCCTGGCGCGATGGGGTGCATCCGTTCCACCACTTCCACAGCAATGCGCATGAGGCGCTGGGTGTCGCCCGCGGCGAGGCGTCGGTGCTGTTCGGTGGTCCGGGCGGGCAGGTGCTGACGGTGCGGGCGGGCGACGTCGTGGTGGTGCCGGCCGGCGTCGGGCACTGCAACCAGGGCCAGTCGGACGATCTGCTGATTGTCGGCGCCTATCCGGACAACGCGCCGCGTCCCGACCTGCGGCGCGGCCGAACGGCGGAGCACGGGGATGTGGTGCGGGCGATCGCCGAGGTGCCGCTGCCGGCGGGCGATCCGGTGGCGGGAAGTGATGGGCCGCTGCCCCGGTTATGGGATGGAGTGGCTGCGCGTTAGATATCCCGGCGTGCGATGCTGTGCGACACGCCGGTCGGCCCGCATGGCTACAGGATCAACCGGGCAAAAACCCGCCATCATTTCGTTGCAAGATGGCAGGTCTGGCTGTTGCATTGTCATACCAGCCCATCGGGCACAATGGCGCCCGGTACGCCTATTCGTCGCGCCGCCGCTCTTCCAAGGTCAGATGCGCGATATAGCCGGAACGGCTCTCTCCAGCCATCCATTCCAGGGCATCGAGGCGCTTTAGCACGCGACGCGGCAGCGTAATGTTCACGCGCTCGACGGTGTCATCCAGCAGCGCGGCGTCCAGGGTTATGACCCCAAACGCCCATCCCGCATGATCGGGGTTCTGGCGGATGGCGTCCAGACTGGATGGCGCGGGGATGGCATGACCAGCGTCCAGGGCCGCATCGATCCAGGCGGCGGCGGCTTCCTCGGCGCCTGCCACGGCCTCATCCAAGGTGTCCCCAGCCGAGAAACAGCCGGGCAGATCGGGAACCACGACACCAAGGGCCGTGGTTTCAGTGCCGATTTCGATCGCGATGGGGTAACGCATGTGAACTCCTATAGGCCGGCTTGCTTGGCCGATAAAGCGATGGAACGTGATCCCGACGACACCAGACGGATGGCCTTGTTTTTGCTAAGCTGGCCACCGCAGGCACGTGGACCGACCGGACCGGCACACGGCCGCGGCTGCCGGAGGAGACTACGATGACGACGCACCACAACCGCCGAATGATGAACCTCGGCGCTTTCGTCCACGAAACCGGCCAGCACGTCGCCGCCTGGCGCCACCCGGACGCCTACGCCGAATCCGGCACCGTGTTCGCCCAGGCGCTGGATGTCGCCAGAACGGCGGAGCGTGGCAAGTTCGACCTGTTGTTCCTCGCCGACAGCGCCGCGATCAGCACGCACGGTTCAGCCGAATCACGCGGACGGATGGGCAAGGTGGTGAAGTTCGAGCCGATCACCGTGCTGTCGGCGCTGGCCGCGGTCACCACGCGTCTCGGCCTGGTCGCCACCTGCACCTCGACCTACAACGAGCCCTACACGCTGGCCCGCCAGTTCGCCTCGCTGGACCAGATCAGCGGCGGGCGGGCCGGCTGGAATCTGGTCACCTCCAACAACGAGGCCGAGGCGTTCAACCACGGCCGCGACAAGCACGCCGCGCATGCCGACCGCTACGACCGCGCGGCGGAATTCGCCGAGGTGGTCACCGGCCTGTGGGACAGTTGGGACGAGGACGCCTTCATCCGCGACAAGGAGTCGGGCGTTTATTACGACACCGAAAAACTGCATGTGCTGAACCACCAGGGCAGACATTTCTCGGTGCGAGGTCCGCTGAACGTGGCGCGCTCGCCGCAGGCCCGGCCGGTGCTGGTGCAGGCTGGCGCCTCCGACACCGGCCGCGATCTGGCGGCGCGCCTGGCGGAGCTGGTGTTCACCGCGCAGACCACCTTCGAACAGGCGCGCGAATTCTACGGCGATGTCGTCGCGCGCCTGCCGCGCCATGGCCGCTCGCGACAAGAAATGAAGATCCTGCCTGGACTGTACCCCGTGGTCGGCCGCACCGAGGCGGAAGCGCGGGAAAAGTTCGAATTCCTGCAATCGCTGATCCATCCCAGCGTCGGTCTGGCGGTGCTGGAGCATACCATCGGCGTGGCGAACCTGTCGCAGTACCCGCTGCATGGTCCGGTGCCGGATCTGGCCGACACCAACGGCCCGCTGTCGCGCCAGCGCCTGCTGCTGGAAGCGGCGCGCCGGGACAAGCTGACCTTGTGGGAACTGTGCCTCCTGAACGCCGGCCCGCGTGGCCATCTGCTGAGCATCGGCACGCCCAGTCAGATCGCCGACGTAATGGAGCACTGGTTTCGCAACGGCGCGGCCGACGGGTTCAACGTGATGCCCGCCTTCCTGCCAGGATCGCTCGACGATTTCGTCGACATGGTGATACCGGAGCTGCAACGGCGCGGACTGTTCCGCACCGAGTATGAGGGAAAGACACTGCGGGAAAACCTTGGCCTGCCGAAGCCGGTCAGCCGCTGGGCGCGAATGCCGATGGTGGCGGAATAAACGTGATTTTTCGGTCCGTGGCGGCCAAGTGCCATCGCGGCATTGCCACCACTTCCTGTTTGCCATGCAGGCCGGTGGTATCTTTTTGAATAGAGGGGTCTGAGGGCCAACGAACGACGCAAGCCGACATCGTCTTGTCATGCATTGTCCACGGACCGCCACTGCCAGCGCCGCAGCCTTGGCCTTCCCGTGCAGGGATCGGCGGCGGCATGAGGTGTGATCGATCCTGCACCACCGCGCGCTACAACAATGACCGGCGAAGCAACGGCATCTGGAAGCTGAAGCACGTTTCCGCCGCGGACGTGACGTCAAGCGTTCCGCCATGCGCCCGCGCGATCTCCAACGTGATGAACAGACCCGGGCCCAGCCCTTGCTGGTTTGTCGTGATGCGTGAAAGAACAGATAATTGTTTCTATGTACCTACAAATATCGCTTTCGCCCGTCCACGGCACGACTCTCTGCCCAATCGAGATCAACCCGAACGTCTTGCCGGCCCGATCCCGGCTTCATCCTTCACCGGCTGTGGTCAATTCGTTCAGGCATGGTAGCCTGCCGCGATGTCACACCCCATCACGCCCGAAATCCTCGCCGCCTGGGATGCCGCCGATCCGCTCGCGCCGTATCGCAGCCGATTTCACCTGCCTGCCGGCATCGTCTACCTCGACGGCAACTCCCTCGGCTGCCTGCCGCTTACGGCGAAGCACCGCGTTGCCCAGGCGTGCGCCGAGGAGTGGGGCGAAGGCCTGATCCGCTCCTGGACCGGCGCCGACTGGTTGAACCTGCCGATCCGTGTCGGCGGCAAGATCGCTCGCCTGATCGGCGCCGCGCCGCACGAGGTCATTGCCGCCGACTCGACCTCGATCAACCTCTACAAGACCCTCGTCGCCGCCGTCAGATTGCGACCCGATCGGCCGGTGATCGTGACGGAGGCCGACAACTTCCCGACCGACCTCTACATCATCGACAGCATCGCCGAACAACTGGGCCTCACCGTTCGCCGGGTGCGGCCGAATGAGGTCATCGAGGCGATCGACGACCAGGTCGCCGTGGTGGCGTTGACCCACGTCAACTACAGGACGGCGATGATCCATGATATGCAACAGATCACCGCCGCGGTGCACGCCCGTGGTGGCCTGACGATCTGGGATCTCGCCCACACCACCGGCGCGATGCCGTGCGACCTGAATGGGGCCAACGCCGATTTCGCGATTGGCTGCGGCTACAAATACCTCAATGGCGGACCCGGCGCCCCGGCGTTCGTGTTCGTCGCGTCCCGCCATCAGACGCGGGCGACACAACCGCTCACCGGCTGGCTCGGGCACAGCGCGCCATTCGCCTTCGATGCCAGGTTCGATCCCGCGCTCGGCATGTCCCGCTTCCTCTGCGGCACGCCATCCATCCTGTCCTTGACCGCGCTGGACGCGGCGCTGGATGTGTTCGAGACGGTGTCCCTCGCGGCTGTCCGGGACAAAAGCCGAAGAATGACCGACGCCTTCGTCACGCTGTTCGACGAGACACTCGTGTCGTGGGGGTTCACCCTCTGCTGCGAACGCGACGGCAGCCGGCGCGGCAGCCACGTCGCCTTCCGCCATCCCGACGGTTCCGCCATCATGCAAGCCATCACCGCCCAGGGGTTGATTGGCGACTTCCGCCCGCCCGACGTCCTGCGCTTCGGCTTCGCACCCCTGTACAACCGCTATGCGGACGTACAGGCGCTGGTCGACGTTGTGCTGTCCGTCATGCGGGCGCGGGCAGGATTGTCGGCGGTAACCGCTGCCGCGGGTTCTTGAAGGCCGGTTCAAGAAGCTGCTCGAGCAAGTTTGCCGTCAACCGGCCTGCTCTCCGGTTGTAGCCGAGCCGGTGTTTCCAGCGGCGAGATCGCTGACGCGGAAGCTGACGATCCGCGCGGTCCATGTCCATTCTTGTAACTTTGCGTTTGACTTTGGTTATGGCCGGCAGGGAAACGGTAACCGGCAAATGCAGGACACACGTCAGAGCGACGTATCTCGTCGATCGGCGTCCGATCCCAGGTCAGCCGATCCACGCCGCCGCGTGTGGAAACCTATCGCAATGGTATCAAGATGACGACGATGGAGCACCGCCATGCATCTGTGGACACAAAAGCATCTCTGACGGTCCAGTTTGAGTTGTCCGCGAAGCATCTGGTTCGGCTGCTCCCGAATAGCAGGACGTTTTATTTTCAAATCGCGTCGACTTTACGAATAAAGACTTGACCTGTTGGAAGTAGCACGGGGTTGCAAGCAGTCAGCGGAAGCAGCGTTCGGTCAAGGTGTACATCGCCATGCCAGAAGGATACGCGGCGGATCAACAAGCTGCGCCAATAACGTTGCCGTCTCGCACGGTTACACCCCGTGCCACGCTGTCTCGCGCGCCAGCGACGTTGGCGACACTGCCATCGCCGGCAGCGCAGCCGCCGCCATCCTGCCGAACCGCGCCAGAAGCCTGTTTTCCCGGCACGGCCGCCTGTCGCTGCATCGAAATCATGCAGCAGTGATCCCGGCGGCCGCCGGCCCTGCGACAATCCAGACAAACGCCCCGCAGGGTTCACCTCGTTTGCCGTCGCTTCGGCCGAAACGGCGGAAAATTCGCGCGGATGGCACCGGTCTTGCTGAGACCTGCGACGATCCAACCCCTAAACCGCCGGCCGTTGTTCCGATTACTCCTGGAGTTCCAAACGATGACGCAACCAACTGCCCCTCGGTCACCGTCGCGCCGCGCGATCCTGAAATCCGCCGCCGCCGTCGCCGGTTCGGCGATCGGCAGCGGCGCGATCACCGGCTTTCCGACGATTTGGGCGCAGAACATCAAGGACATCACGCTGCGGCACGCTGGCACGCCGGTGATGGCGATCCCGGCGGTCGCCGAACAGGCGACAAAGGACCTGGGCTTCACTGTTCACATGCAGGCCTCGGAAGGCGCCGACCTGCTGAACCGCTTCCTCTCCGCGTCGGACGCGATCGATTGCGCTGACGTCAGCCTGTATTACCTGAAGTATTTGGTCGGGCGGAACACGCTGCAGCCGATCCCGGTGGCGAAATTCAAGTACTGGGATCAGACCATCCCGCTGTTCACCAAGGGCGAATATTCCGACGGGCGGCACGCGGCGGAGCAGGGCACCGCGCCATGGACCGTGTTGTATGCCACCGACGCCACCGGCCAGAAGTTCTCCAAGACGCCAACCGACTGGCTGACCGGGACGCCAACGATCACCAACGGCGACACCCTGGGCATCCGGCCGGACCTGGTCGGCCGTCCGGTGACAAGCTGGGCCGACCTGATCAGCCCGGATTTCAAGGGCAAGGCGGCGTTGCAGGACCAGGCCGCGATCGGCGTGATCGATGTCGCCATGGCGCTCGAGGCCAGCGGGCGGATGAAATACGGCGACAAGGGCAACATGACCAAGGCCGAGATCGACAAGACCATCAGCACGATGATCGAGATCAAGAACGGCGGCCAGTTCCGCTCGTTCTGGACCTCGTTCGACCAGTCGGTGAACCTGATGGCCTCGGGTGAGGTGGTGATCCAGTCGATGTGGTCGCCCGCCGTCACCGCAGTGCGCACCCGCGGCATTCCCTGCATTTTCCAGCCGCTGAAGGAAGGCTATCGCGGCTGGGGCTACACCCTCGGCGTGATGAAGCATGTCAGCGGCCTGAAGCTTGATTGCTTCTGGGAATACATGAACTGGTACGCCTCCGGCTTCCAGGGAGCGTTCGTGGCGCGCGAAGGCTATTATTCGACCCAGCCGGAGACCGCCAAGAAGTTCCTGACGCCAGCCGAGTGGGATTACTGGTACGGCGGCAAGCCGGCGGCGACCAACATTCTCGATCCCTACGGCAAGGTGATGGAAAAGGCCGGCGGGCCGCCGCGCGACGGCGGCAGCTTTGAGAAGCGCATGGGCAACATCGCGGTGTGGAACGCGGTGATGGACCAGGACCGCTATCTGGTCCGGCGCTGGAATGAATTCATCACGTCCTAAAAAAATAGCTGAAGGCTTCGGTAAGTATCCGCACCGGCGCTGCTCTTGCCGGCATAGCGCCGCGGCTGGCAGATGTCATCTCGACCGCATGACGTCTGCCAGCCCGTGATCGGCTATCAGGGAGGTTTCATCGGATGACCAGCCAAAAGACCACGCGACAATCTGCCTCCCGCCGATCGATCCTCAAGTCCGCCGCCGCGGCTGCCGGGGCCGCGATCGGCAGTGGTGCCGCCGGTGGTTTCCCGACGATCTGGGCGCAGAACATCAAGGACGTGACCTTGCGTCACGCCGGTCCGCCGGTGTCCGCCATCCCGCAGGTTGCTGAACAAGCCACCAAGGATCTCGGCTTCACCGTCAACATGCAGGCCACGGAGGACGCCGACCTGCTCAACCGCATGTTGTCGCAGTCCAATGCGATGGACTGCGGCGATGTCGGCATTACCGACCTGAAATACCTTGTCGGCCGCGACATCCTGCAAACGATCCCGGTGAGTAAAAGCAGATACTGGGACCAGATGATGCCGCTGCTGACCAGGGGCGTATACCCGGACGGGCGCCGCGCGGTAGAGCAGGGGACCGCGCCGTGGACGGTGATCTATGCCACTGACGCGACCGGTCGGAAATTCTCCAAGGCGCCGACCGAGTGGCTGAATGGCATTCCCAGCATTACCAACGGCGATACGCTTGGCATCCGGCCCGACCTGACAGGCCGGCCGATCACCAGTTGGGCGGACCTGATCAGCCCGGATTTCAAGGGCAAAGCGGCGCTGCAGGATCAGGCCGGCATCGGTGTCATCGACGTCGCCATGGCGCTCGAGTCGAGCGGCCAAATGAAGTATGGCGACAAAGGCAACATGACCAAGGCGGAAATCGACAAGACCATCAACACGATGATCAAGATCAAGGAAGCCGGCCAGTTCCGCTCGTTCTGGACCTCGTTCGACCAGTCGGTGAACCTGATGGCCTCGGGCGAGGTGGTGATCCAGTCGATGTGGTCACCGGCGGTCACCGCAGTGCGCACCCGCGGCATTCCCTGCACCTTTCAGCCGCTGAAGGAAGGCTATCGCGGCTGGGGTTATACTCTTGGGGTGATGCGGCATGTCAGCGGCCTCAAGCTCGACTGCTTCTGGGAATACATGAACTGGTACGCTTCCGGCTTCCAGGGGGCGTTCATCGCGCGGGAGGGTTACTACTCGGCCACCCCGGCGACCGCCCGCAAGTTTCTCACGCCGACCGAGTGGGATTACTGGTACGAGGGCAAGCCGGCGGCGGCCGACATCGTCGATCCCTACGGCAAACTGATGGAAAAAGCCGGACGCTCACGCGACGGCGGCAGCTTCGAGACGCGAATGAGCAACATCGCTGTCTGGAACACGGTGATGGACGAAGATCGCTACCTGACGCGCCGCTGGAACGAATTCATCACCTCCTGACCGTCGGAGACCCCCATGCAGCTCGGCGTTTTCATTCCCATCGGCAACAATGGCTGGCTGATCTCGACCACCTCGCCGCAGTACAAGCCCAGCTTCGACCTGAACAACGCTGTCGTGCGAAAGGCCGAAACCTATGGCTTTGACTTCGCCCTGTCGATGATCAAGCTGCACGGCTTCGGCGGCCCGTCCGGGTTCTGGGACTACAACCTGGAATCCTTTACCCTGATGGCCGGCCTCGCCGCTGTCACCAGCCGGATCCAACTCTTCGCGACGTGCGCCGTGCTCACCATGCCCCCGCCGGTCACGGCGCGCATGGCGGTGACCATCGACAGCATTTCGCACGGCCGGTTCGGCGTAAACATCATCTCCGGCTGGCAACGCCGGGAATACGCTCAGATGGGCATCTGGCCGGGCGCCGAACACTACCGTCGTCGCTACGACTACTGCGGCGAATACGTCAGCATCATGAAGCAACTGTGGGAGACCGGGCGGTCCGACCACAAGGGCGACTTCTTCCAGATGGACGACTGCCGCTGCCTGCCGACGCCGATCGCCAGGATCCCCATCATCAGCGCCGGCCAGAGCGACGCCGGCACTCGCTACGCCGCTCAGCACGCCGACTACAATTTCTGCTCCAGCTTTGGCGTCAACACCCCAGCCGCCGTCAAGGACAGTGTCGCCCGCCTGGTTAAGGCCACGGCGGAGATCGGCCGGTCCTGCGGCGCGCTGGTCTCCACCATGGTGATCGCCGACGAAACCGATGCCGCGGCGATGGCCAAGTGGGAGCACTACAAGGCCGGCACCGACCAGGAGGCGATCGGCTGGCGCGATGCCCAGGCCGAGGATGACCCGACCCGCGACCCGCTCGCCGGCCCGAACAAGCGCAAGACCTTCGGCATGCAGACCATGCCGACGCAGGGTGGCGTGCTGGTCGGCTCCTACGCGAATGTCGCCAGGATGCTGGACGAAGTGTCCGAGGTGCCCGGCGTGCAGGGCGTCATGCTGACCTTCGACGACTTCCTGATCGGCATGGAGCAATTCGGCACCCGCATCCAGCCGCTGATGCGTAGTCGCAACGAGATGCCACGGGCGGCGTGACCGCCCGCGCCGTGGCCAAGGCTCCGCTGGTTTAGCGCTCAATGGCGCGTTCGCAGCGTTGAAGGGCGACGTCCGGTAGTAGAGGATACTGTTGGCGAAGTCGGTCATTTTGCCCCATCGCTATAGAAGCGCCGGTGCAAAGGGTCGCTATGCCACGTGAGGAAGTGTTTGATAAGCCATCTCCCCGTGAACTACAGCGAGCGCCAATTTTCCTAACAATAGCAATATCAAACAAGAATTTCATAGGGCGTAAGCTGAACTCAAGTGGCTTTGTCGCTTATAGAGAGATGTATTAAATTGATACCCACTCAAATTGCGCTATAATTAGCGATGCAAGACGATACCCTGATTTCATCGTTCTAAAAATTAGCGCCTTCGAACCAAAAGGTCTGTAATGAAAAAACTTCTCCTACCGGTTTCGCTTGCGATTATATTGACCGCAATGTCGCCAGCATCTGCTAACGAGCAGCGGGACTTCCCCACGGGGGAACCGGGCGCAACCGTGGCTTACTTTGATGTCGGTGGCGCTGGACATCCAACGGGCTGTGTGATTGCAATTACATCAGGCCTTCCAGTGCTGGGTGTCTCGATTGCACTCTTCAGCAACAATAAGTTTACTATAACGGCTGCATCGCAGCAGCCGATTGCAAATATTGCGGCTGGAAGCAGTGCTACAGTAAAGATAAATACAACATACATGTTTTCGAAGGTATCAAGGGCCTTCACCTCCGGTCCTTTCCATGTTCTAGAACTTGTGCCCGTCGAAAAGACGTCCATTCAGGTTGCACACAACGCAATAAACCAAATTGTTTATAACGATGTTCGTGTCGATGTTGTCGCGGATGACGCCCAAATAACCCAGGGCATCAACATTCCAGCAGAGCCCCGACTCGCGGCGGCGCTCGAAGCTTGCCAGCAATATATGGTAACGCACTTCAAAAACTAGGTAACCGTTGAGAAGCTGGCTTGGCCAACGGTTCTAGGCCCTGTTAGGGCTTGAGCTCTTGCTCACGACTTGAGCCAGTCCATGGCAGCATCAAGACATCGCAACCCATCCCGCTAGCTAATACTGAATACTCTCCCGCATCGGCGCGTTCGCCGCTATTCGCCGTACCGACAGCTCGGACAGGTCCAAGGTCCGGTAACCGCCATAAATAATCAACTCCGACAAGGCTCGGCCGATGCCGGGAGAATGCATCAGGCCATGACCGCTGAACCCATTCGCGAGATAGAAACCGTGCAGGCCCGGCACGGCGCCAATGAACGCGTTGTGGTCCAGCAGGCTCATGTCGTAGTGACCCGCCCAGGCACTGCGCAGGCGGGCATTCTCGAAGCCTGCCACGCGATGCGCCAGCCTTGGCCACACCTCATCCTCGAACACCGCGTAATCGACATCGAAGTCGCTGAGCTGCTCAAGCGTCTTGATCCCAAGACCGGCGATGTAGTCGTCGCTCTCCGGTCTGAAGAACAGCCGATCCGGCGTGAATACGAAGGGCATCCCCTGGGCGCGGTGCGGACTGGCGAACGCGAACACGACCTGTTTCACGTTCCGCAGCGGCAGATCAACCCCGGCCATGCCGGCGATGGCCCGGCCGTTGAAGCCGGACGCGTTCACCACGTGCGCCGCCGCGATCTCGACCCCACCGGAACAGCGCGCGCCGGTGATGCGGTCGCCGTCGCGGACAATGCCGGTCGCTTCCACGTACCGATACTCGACGCCGTTCGCGCGGGCACGCCGCTTGAACGCGCCCATCAGGACGTAGCCGTCGATCCATCCTTCACCCGGCCCGGTGAATGATCCGACCTCGATGTCATCGAGCGTCAGCCAGGGAAACCGGCGGCCAAGCTCTGATCTGCCGAGCAGGCGCACGTCGACGCCGAGGGAGCGTTGCAGGCGATTGTTGTCCTCGAACGCCCCGACCGCGTCAGGCCCGCCAAGCAAGAGGTAGCCGTTTTCGTGAAACACAATTCCTGAAGACGATCCGTCCGTCCCGAGATGCACGTCCGCCTGTTTCAGGAACTCCACCGTGTACTGGGACAGCTTGACGTTCACGGCGCTTGAAAACTGTTGCCGGATGCCGCTGGTTGACAGCGAGGAGGCAGCCCGCTCGTACGAGCGGTCCTTCTCCAGCACGATCACGCGGCCTTGGAAATCGGGGTTCACGGACAGGGCATAGGCGACGGCGCTGCCGATCACCGCTCCGCCGATAATCACGACATCGGCTGTTTCCGCCACTTGCGCGTCCTCCTCCTGAACCATCATCGCGCCCGTGACCGGGCATGTCTCGATGTTTCGGCGGACTGGACATAATACCAGGCGGGGAAAAGATCGATCCTGCCGCGCCGCCTTCATCATCATGCCCGGCGATCTCGGCGATGCCGCCGCAACCTACTGGCACCAGAGCTGCACCGCCAAAATGGGCCGCGACGGGATGTCGGTCGTGGATTCCACCTTGAAGGTCTACGGCATCGACCGGCTTCGCATCGCCGACGCGTCGATTTTTCCTCGCGTGACGTCAGGAAACACCATGGCGCCGTGCGTGATCGTCGGCGAGCGGGCATCGCAGCGGCTGCGAGAGGAACACCAATTTTAATGGGTCGTCATCGCATCGCCGCCGGGTGTTCTGGCGGGTTGCGACCGTCTCCAGGCGTCAAACTTGCCACCACGAAACCACTCAATGTCCTGTTGGTCGTTCATCTATCCAGCCAGGGGCTGGCCATTGGGTCCGTTTCGCGGCAAGCAGGTGTTGGCGAATGCTAGGATAATTCCAGGCCTGCATGAGCGATTCCAGCTCTGCGAGAATGGTCATATCCGATGGAGTAACCGACCATGAAGGCCGCCATCCTGAAGGCGTTTGGATCACCCCTTGTTGTGGAGAGCTTGCCCGACCCGGTCCTGGGAACGGGCGAGATCGTCGTCGATGTCGTGGCGGCCGGTGTTCTGCCCTATGCGAAAGAAGTCTTCAGTGGCGAGCGGAATTACCTGCTCACGCTACCCGTTGCGCCAGGCGCGGGCGCCATCGGGCGGGTCCGCGCACTCGGGCCGGACTCGACACGGCTGGCGGTGGGCGATTGGGTAACCTGCGATCCGACAGTGCGGGCGCGAGACGATGCGCTGACGCCCGACATCACGCTGCAGGGTTTGAGCGCCCGCGGCGAAGGCGGCCTACGCTTGCAGAAGCACTTCCATCACGGTTCATTCGCCGAACAGATGCTGGTTCCGACGGAGAATGTCTTCTCGCTCGGACCCATCGACCCTGAGGAAGCCGGCCGGTGGTGCACGCTTAACCTGCTGCTGGTACCCTACGGCGGCCTCCTGGCAGCTAATCTCAAGGCGGGAGAGACGCTGGTCATAAGCGGCGCGACCGGAAACTTCGGCAGCGCCGGAGTGGCGGTCGCCCTGGCAATGGGCGCCGGATGCGTCGTCTGTCCAGGACGTAACGAGGCAATGCTGGAAGAGCTCAGGCGCCGGTTCGACTCTCGTGTTCGCACGCTCACGCTGACCGGCGACGAGGCGGAAGATCGGCAGCGGATGAAGCAGGCCGCGCCCGGCCCGATCGATTGCGTCCTGGACCTTCTACCGCCCTCGGCCCCTGCCAAGGCGGTGCGCGCCGCCGTCATGGCCGTGCGGGAATATGGCAGAGTCGTCTTGATGGGCGGTGTCGGCATGTTGGGCGGCGATGATCTCGCGCTGCCCTATCCGTGGATCATGCGCAACTGCATCACCATCATCGGCCAATGGATGTATCCGCCTGAGGCCAGCATTCGCCTCATAAAGCTGGTCCGTGCCGGGTTGCTGGATCTGCGCAACTGGGAGGTCACGGAATTTGACCTGGACGACGCCAACGAGGCCGTTGACCAAGCCGCCGCCGGGAGCGGTCCATTCAAGCGGACCGTGCTTCGACCATAAGACACGCACGCTGAAATGCGCCGAACCGGTACCACCGCCGACAAACGCATCATTGTTTAATCCGAGGATCTCGGTCATGCCCTCCAATCAGATCACCGCGATCACCGTCGACCAGGACGATGCTGATCGACTTGCCGTTCGCCGGGTCAGCCTCGCACCGGCGGCACTCGGTGAGATCACCGTCCGTGTCAGCGCCATCTCGCTCAACCGCGGCGAGGTCAGGCGCGCCCTCACGATCACCGAAACCGGAACCACGCCCGGCTGGGATTTTGCTGGCGTCGTTGAACAAACCAGCGGAACGCCGGGCGCCCCCAAAGTCGGAACACGCGTCGTCGGAATCCTGCCAGTCGGCGCGTGGGCGGAACGCGTACACGCACCGCTGAACGCGATCGCAGTCATTCCGGAGGGTGTGACGGACGCGCAGGCTGCCAGCCTTCCGGTCGCCGGCCTGACGGCGCTGCATGCCCTGCGCAAGGACGGCCTTCTGCTCGGACGCAAGGTCCTGGTGGATGGCGCTACAGGCGGCGTAGGGCAAATCGCGATCCAACTCGCCGCCGCCTCCGGGGCCCAGGTCTATTCGCACATCCGCCGGCAAGCGCAGCGCGACCTTGTGGAGGCATCAAGCACAGGCGGCGTCGTTGTGGGAGAAACCCTCGAGGCAGCGCGCGGGTCTGGACCTTTCGACTTTATTCTCGACTCGGTCGGGGGTTCGGCGCTGTCAGCCGCGTTGACGATGCTAAGGCGAAATGGCGTCTGCGTCACGGTTGGAGTAACCGAGGGCGCACCTGTCACGTTCGACAGCGCGGTGTTCCTCCGGACTTCAGGCGCATCCTTGCACTCGATCGTCCTCGGTGATGACATCGCGGCAACCGAGCCAGCCGCGGACGGGTTGGCGCTCCTGCTTCGTCTCGTCGAACACGGCAGAGTGAAACCGAGCATTGGCATCGAGGCTCCATGGACCGAAATCGCCACGGTCGCGCGTCAGCTCGTTGAACGTGCCTTCACCGGCAAGGCCGTGCTCCACCTCCCGGGCTGAAGATAGCGCGCAGGCGGCGAGCCTGATCAGCAAGGCCCGGAAGTCGCCCGAGAGGATGAAGCAGCCTTGCTGTATCGCATAACCTTTCACGTGGGCCGTCAGGCGCTTGTCGCCGCCGGAGAGACCGTGATGCAGGTCGGGGCGGCGGAAGTCGAACCGGCAATGTCGGCGCAACAGGCGGGGCGGCTGATCGGGTTGTGGCGTCGCGCCGACGGCAACAGCGTGATCTTCAGTCCCGACAGCGATCCGCACGAGGCGCTTCATGAGGAACTTGATCCGCTCCCGATGTTCCCCTTGGCTGAATTCATCGACGTGCTCCCGGTGCTTCCCTGTCCCGGAGTTCTGAAGTTCGCGAAGGCACGGAAGAAGCCGAATGCTGCTTGAGAAAACCGGATTGAGAGCGCACCATGCCGTGGTCGACAACCGGTTCGCTGATCGCTAGGCGCAGGCGCGGACGCGGTATCGCCAGGCGGCCGAACCCGCCATTGCTCAAGACTTCCTCTGATGTGATCCGATCCGCCGTCGCGCAGCGGAATCCTTCGTGCCAAGCTGGTTTGCCAAACATGAGGGGAATGTACGGAAGATGGACGCTGTCGGGCGAAAAAGCCGGTTGGAACGGATACGGCGGATGCCGCTCGTTTCGCCGCGGCTGTGGCGGCGACGGCTGGTCTTCTGGGTCGGCGCGGTGCTGCTCTCGGTGGTCGCTGTCGTCTTCGCCCAGGCGGCGGACTACGCCGGTCACCTCTTTCTGCTGATGCAAGGCGGCAGGACCTGGCCGGCCTTCATCCTCGCCCCGGCCGGCCTGACGATCTCCTTCCTGCTGACCCAACGGGTGTTTCCCGGCGCCCAGGGCAGCGGCATCCCGCAGACCATCGCCGCCCTGCACATGCACGACGACGTCATGGTCGGCCGCGTCCTCTCCCTGCGCATCGCCGTCGGCAAGGTCCTGCTCACCCTGCTGGGCCTCGCCTCCGGCGCCTCGATCGGACGCGAGGGCCCCACCGTCCAGGTCGGCGCCTCCATCATGCACGCGCTGGGCCGTGGCCTGCCGCGGATCGAGATGCGGCGCGGCCTGGTGCTGGCCGGGGGTGCGGCCGGCATCGCGGCAGCCTTCAACACGCCGCTCGCCGGGATCGTCTTCGCCATCGAGGAGCTCAGCCATTCGTTCGAGGCGCGCACCTCCGGCACCGTGTTCACCGCGGTGATCGTCGCCGGCGCCACGACCTTGGGCATGGTCGGCAACTACACCTATTTCGGCAGCACCTCGATCCAGTTAAGCAACCACGCCGCCTGGGGCGCGGTGATCCTGTGCAGTGTCACCGGCGGCCTCGCGGGCGGCATATTCAGCCAGGCGCTGGTGATCGCCGCCAAGGGCGTGCCAGGCCTCGCCGGACGGTTGATGATGCGTTATCCGGCGGGATTCGCCGCGCTCTGCGGGCTGACCTTGGCGATCCTCGGCTGGGCCTCCAACGGCCAGACCTACGGCACCGGTTACGAGCAGGCGCGCAGCTTGGTGGAAGGCCACTCGACACTACCCGCCGCCTACGCCGTGCTCAAGCTGGCGGCGACGGTGGTGTCCTACGTCAGCGGCATCCCGGGCGGCATCTTCGCGCCGTCGCTGTCGATCGGCGCCGGTATGGGGTCGGTGCTGGCGCCGCTGGTGCCCTCCGCACCGGTCGGCTCGATGATCCTGCTCGGCATGACGGCATATTTCTCCGGCGTGGTGCAGGCGCCGATCACCTCGACGGTGATCGTCATGGAGATGACGGCCGACCAGAGCGTGACCATCCCGCTGATGGCGACCGCGTTCCTGTCGTTCGCAGTGTCCCGTTTGGTCTGCCGCCGGCCGCTGTACGGGGCGCTGGCGCGCCGCTTCCTGCAGTTGCAGACACGCGCGGTGGCCACCGGCGAGGTCGGGCCGGAGGAAGCGGTTGGCCCGCGGCCGGATATGCCGGTATCTTGACACCACCGTATCCTGACCAGACGATCATCAAAGGAAACCGCCATGCCCGGACCCTTGGACGGCTATCGGATCATAGACCTGACCTCGATGATCTCGGGACCGCTGGCCACCATGATTCTGGCCGACCAGGGCGCCGACGTGATCAAGGTGGAAAATCCCGATGGCGGCGACCACACCCGCGCGGCGAACAACCGCAGGGCAGGGTTCTCGGCATCGTTCCTGAATAACAACCGCAACAAGCGTTCGGTCGCGCTGGACCTGAAGCACCCGGCAGCGAAGCAGGCCCTGCTGCGGCTGGCCGCCACAGCGGACGTGTTCGTGCAGAACTTCCGCCCCGGCGTGGCCGACCGCATGGGCCTGGGTGAGGCCGCGGTGCGCGCCGTCGCACCGCGCATCGTCTATGTCTCGATCAGCGGCTTCGGCGAAACCGGCCCATACGCGCAAAAGCCGGTCTACGACCCGCTGATCCAGTCGGTCTCCGGCCTCGCCAGCATCCAGGCGGGGTCGGACACCGAACGGCCAAGGCTGGTCCGCACCATCGTGCCCGACAAGCTGACCGCCGTCAGCGCGGCGCAGGCCATCACCGCCGCCCTGCTGGCGCGCGAGCGCCCAGGGGAGGGCCACGGGCAGGGCCAGCATGTCCGGCTGTCGATGCTGGATGCCGTGGTCGCCTTCCTCTGGGCCTCCGACATGGGCAGCCAGACCTTCGTGGGCGAGGAAATCCCGCAGCAGGAGGCCGCCAGCTTCATCGACCTGATCTACGAAACCGCCACCACCGCGATCAGCGCCGCGGTGCAGACCAACCGCGAATGGCTGGCGCTGACCCGCGCGCTGGACAAGCCGGAATGGCTGCAGGACCCCCGCTTCAGCACGCCCGCGCTGCGCCAGCGTCACATCAACGAACGCCTTAGCCTGATCCAGGACGTGCTGCGCACCCGCCCAGCCGAGGAATGGCTGGATCGGCTGACCGAGGCGGGCGTGCCCTGCGCGCCGGTGCTGACCCGCACAGCGATGCTGTCCGACCCGCAGGTCGTCGCCAACGGCATTGTCGTGGAAGCCGAGCATCCACAGGCAGGGCTGCTGCGTCAGGCCCGCCCCGCCGCGCGCTTCTCCGCGACACCCGCCGGCATCCGCCAGGGCGGCCCGGCATTGGGCGAACATACCGCCTCGGTGCTGGCCGAGATCGGCTATTCGGCCAGCGATATCCAGGCGCTGACACTCCGGGAGGACGCCGCATGATCGACTTCTATTACTGGCCCACGCCGAACGGTTGGAAGGTCTCCATCATGCTGGAGGAGACCGGGCTGCCCTATGCGCTCAAGCCGGTCGACATCGGCGCCGGCGACCAGTTCAAGCCGGATTATCTGGCGATCAGCCCAAACGCGCGCATGCCAGCGATTGTGGATAACGACACCCCGGACGGCCCGCTGCCGATCTTCGAATCAGGCGCCATCCTGATCCATCTGGCGGAGAAGGCAGGGCGCTTCATCCCCACCAGTCGCGTCGGGCGCAAGCAGTGCCTGGAGTGGCTGTTCTGGCAGGTCGGCAACCTGGGGCCGATGGCCGGGCAGCTCAGTCACTTCGTGAACTACGCGAAAAGCGTGCAGGCGGGTGACCATGACTACGCCCACAAGCGCTATGCCGGGGAGTACAACCGCTGCCTGGGCGTGCTGGAACAGCGTCTGCGCGGGCGGGATTTCATCCTGGATGACTACTCGATCGCCGACATGATTTCCTGGCCCTGGGTGCTGATCGCCAAGCCGCTGGGCCAGTCGCTGGAGGCATTTCCCCACGTCTCCCGCTGGCGCGACACCATCAAGTCGCGGCCGGCGGTGCGGCGAGGCGTCGATCTTGGGAAGCCGATGCGACGGACGGGTCCGCACACGGAAGCGGCGAACAAGATCCTGTTCGGCCAGTCGGCGCGGTCATTGGGCGGCTGAGCGGGTAGGGGGTTGCCGCTGGTTCAAGGGCTGAAAGGAGCCCGAAAAGCCCAGGCGAAGGCTACGGAAAGTGCCCTGGAGCAGCGTGCTGGGCCGCCGCTTTGTTAGACGTCCGCTTCCCGCGGAGGAGTTCTTCTTCCTACTGTCGGGCTTTGTGCTGACGCGTCGTGCCTTGGTCGCCGGCGACGAGGTCGCACGCGGCCATCCCGGCGACTGCCACGATCGCTTGTGCACTCCATGGGCGACGAAGGCGGCATCCTCTGCAAACTCTATCTCGAGCCGAACGGCTTCCGGAATGTTTGGCTATTTTTCGCCGAGGCACATAGTTTGAGCCGCACCGGAACTTTGGTGAGATGTCTTTGTCTTCCGATTTGAGCTGAATAAACGGCTGGTGGCATGGTGCCATCGGGAGTGACCGTGGGCGTGTGCCGATGGCACGCCGGCACCAACAGGATGCGCTGCGGGCGCAAACAAACCTCGACATATGTTTTCAACTACTCGATCGAAAATCATAACTGCGCTGGCCTTAGCTGCGACCGCGCTTTTGTCTACCGCTGCAAATGCCGGTGTGATCGACCTCAGCGGTCTCCCACTCGACGCCTTCACTCAGCCACTCACTGCTGGCAATGTTGTGCTCACGCTACGGAACGAAGATTCGGCCGCTCCGACCATCGCTGTCGTCAATAAGGTCCATGTCATCACCGCAACTGGCAATTTCAGTCATGGTGGCGACGTTTTCCTTACCGTCGCTGACGGCGGCACATTCAGCCTCATCTCGGTGGATATCGGTCTGCTGCCAGGTTACGGTTCCTCTGGTCAGAGCGTTGCTACTGCGATATCAATCGACAATCTTAACGGCGTCGCAACGTCTAGCCCGCAAAGGACTAACCTGGGGACGCAGTTCGCTAATATCACATCGGTTGATCTCGACGCGACCGGCGGGGTCTTTTACGAAAACATCAACGTGAATGCAGTGCCCAAGCCCGCAACCTAGGCTTTGATGATCGTCGGCACCGGCCTCGCAGCCCGCCGACGTACGACTGCGCCCGCGGACTGATCCCCACGGCCCTTGGCGTTGACCCATAGCCGGTCAACGGACCGTCGGTATCTTGCTGATTTCGCGCGCGGCCAACCCACCACCCCGCGCGCAATCAACCGGCCGTTCAGACCCCTGGTATGAGACCTACTTGCGTGAGTTGCGGTTCGTCGAGCAATCGGCGGACCCCGTTTCGGCTTAGTCAAAGCGACGCCTTCATTGCTTTCTTGTCAGGACATGATTGCGTCTTCGCATATCTGCTCTCTGAACATCGGCGTGTCAGAACGCATGGTCGACAATCCACCCTCAGCGGACTGCAAGACTGCCTTCCCACCTCTGGTTAGGGCGGCGTTGACATTGTAACAATATGGTTTACCGCCATGTGCTGATAGCGATCATCTTAGTTGATTTGACGTTCCAACTGCCGTCGCCATTGCGTATCCGTCAACCCGAGCCGCTCCGCTTCAAGAATGAAGACGCTGTGCGCGGCGCGTAGCTGCTTTATGTAGCATCCACCGGTCTCGTTCCGCCTTTTGGCGTCGCCGCATCGCTCACGTTGTGTCGGCGGATGTCGCTAGTATCTGATCGCAGAGAAGCGTGAGACGCGTAGCGGCCACGTTTCGGCGCATGAATCAGATACTTCAGGCCAATAGCGACGTATCGCGCTTCTCTGATGCGCGATACTAGCATGCTCGGCGGCTATCTCTTACGGCACGGTGTGGTGATGGATTGCAACCGGCGTAACGTGCCGCTTGTTCCGGCCTGTCGACATCATGGACTCATGACACATTCATTGCAGGGCGAGGATATCCCGCTGGAGGCATTGCGGGGACTTGCGGTGTTGACCGTCGTGGCCTGGCACCTGATGTGCGGTTTTTCCTGGGACAACCGGTCATTTTCATTGACTTTGATCCGGTGGAGGCGGCGAACGACCACTTCTGGTTCGGACTGTTGAACAGGGCCGCCACGATGGATTCCTTCTTCCTACTTTCGGACTTCGTGCTGACCCATCGTGCCCTGGTCGCCGCCGGCGGGGTCGCGTCGGCGCGCGCCGCGGTGAAACGCTAGCCGCGTCTGGCTGGAGGGTAGAGGATATACGACTGAATGCTGCTTCTAGCCTCTACTATACGCCTGCATGTGTAAAGTATTTTGCGCCTCTATTTTCTTAAAATAGCACACAACAGCATGTATTTTGTCCGATAATGATATACATATGTAGTATTATCACTGCAGATGTATGTTTAGACTGTTGGCACGGTCGTTGCTTATTCTGCACTACAGACCGAGCATTTCGGCTGATCATGACAGGAAGCGACATTATGGTTCTGGCAAATCGTTCATTCCGTCTCACGCTGCTTGGAGCCATGGCTCTTGCCGCCGTCTCGGTCACCGGTGTCGCCACCGCCAACGCCACCGTGTTCAGTGCCACCGCCACGCTCACAGACTATTCCACCGGCAACACTGCACTGACATTTACCACACGGGCGGAGCCATTTGTCACCACCGGCGGCGTCTACACGCCTGCCATTGTGTCCTTGACGACCACTGATACCACGCAAGGCTCCCAAACCGACCAGGTTTACCTCACGCTGTCCTGGACGGAGCCCAGCACTGGCGTGCTGCAATTCGCCCAGTTCAACGGCACAGTCGATCAAACGAACAACGGAAACACAAGTACAGGCGATATCAACTGGGGCGTTCCCAGCCGATCGGACAGCTACGGAAATTACGTCGCGCAGAACGTCAGGTTCGCTGACGGTACCACCGGCATGGTCAAGCTATATGATACCACCCTCTCCGGCACTGGCACGTCGCTGACAGGACAGGTTGCCGTGCAGGTCGTCGACACACCGGAGCCGATGTCCATCGCCCTGTTCGGCGTCGGCATCATTGGTTTGGGCGTCGTCGCCCGTCGCCACCCGGCGCGGTGTCCACAAGCAACTGCCTGATCCAGATAGCGTCGCCTGGCTGGTCAATAAATCGATCGCCAGGCGGCCGGAGCATTCTCCGCATCTGTTACCGCCCCAACGTGTCAGCCGCTCTAACGGGACGCCTCGGTTATCAAGAAGGCCCAATCAGTCTTCGCCAAGCAGCGGCGTTACGGCGTTATGTCCGAAGCGATAAAGATCGCTCTTTGGATGATCGTGCCGTCAAAGCTCATCGCGACGTTTTAGCGAATAGGTCATCGTCTATCAGGTCGTGACGAACCCGGTCTGTCTCGTGCTAGGTCGCACGAGCCGGCCTGTCGCGGTAAGCCGCGGCCTCGTGGTTGAGTAACCATCGTTTGCGTTCGATACCGCCGCCGTAGCCGGTCAGCAAGCCATCGGTGCCGATCACGCGATGACAGGGCACCACGACGCTGATCGGGTTGGCTCCGTTGGCTAGGCCGACGGCTCGAACGGATCTGCGACATCCAAGCTTCGCCGCCAGGACGCCATAGCTGAAGGTGTCGTCCGGAGCGATCGTGGTGAGAGCGGCCCAGACGGCGCGTTGGAATGGCGTGCCGGTCCGTGCGCCATTCGCGTGACAGCGAACGCCCTGGGCCACGGACTTTTGGGACATACTGACCTTGAGTGGGCCGCCGCAGCCGAACTTGGGTCGGCTGCACTGGGTACTGGCGGGCGATGTCGATGGCATGGGCTGGCTGCATCGGACAGTTGTTGCTTGCACGCAAGGCGGCGACCCGTTACGGAACCGTATGGCGATGGATGGCATCCTGCCTGACACCCTGATCCTTTCGGCGCGTCCGCATCATGACACACCCGTCGCAGGGCAAGGACGTTCCGCTGGAGGCATTACGGGGACTGGCCGCGTTGACCGTCGTGGCTTGGCACCTGATGTGCGGCTTCTTTCCCGGACGGACCGGTATCTTCAAGGGCTTCAATCCGGCCCAGGCGGCGAATGGCCACTTCTGGTTCGGCGTGCTGAACGGGCCCGCGGCCGTGGATTTCTTCTTCGTGCTGTCGGGATTCGTGCTGACCCGTCGCGCCCTGGCCACCGGCGACGCTGTCCCACTGGTGCGCGGCATCGTAAAACGCTGGCCCCGGCTCGCCGGACCTGTGGTCGTGACCATCCTGCTATCTTACGCGCTGTCGCGGCTCGGGGCCTACACCACGTTCGTCGACGCCGGCCGCCTGACACACTCCCCCTGGCTCTCGAGTTTCGCCTTCGCCAACCCAGGTCCCGCCGACCAGGGCCTGATCGGCGCGCTGACACAAAGCGTGTATCGCGTGTTCTTCTACGGAGACTGTTCCTGGGACACCAGTCTCTGGACCATGGTCATCGAATTTCGCGGCAGTTTGCTGGCGTTCGCGCTCGCGTTGGTTTTCATCCATTTGCGCCCCGCCCGGCCGCTGGTTTCTGGTTTTCTTGCTGTCGTCGTGGTGCTGGTCGTCGCGCGGATCGACCGTGCCTATCTGACCTTCGTCTCCGGGGTCCTTCTGGCGGCGCTGCTGACCAGGCGATCGCCGCGGCTGCCGCTGCCGTTGGCTGGCATGATGGGCGTCGTTGGGATCTACTGCCTTGGCTATTTCGATGGCCGCGGCGATTACCACTGGATTGCCATGCTGTCGGGCACCCAGTGGCTACCCTCGGATGTGCATATCGTGGGATCTGTTGCCCTGATTCTCGCCGTTGAGGGTTCGACAAGCGTGCGGCGCGCGCTCTCGGGCGTCTGGGCGGCCGCCTTGGGGCGGTTATCCTTTCCGGTTTATCTTGTGCATGTGCTGGTGATCTGTTCGGCCGGATCGGCAACGTTTCTCGGATTGTCCGGCGCCATGCCGTCGCCCTGGCCGGCGTTGGGCGGCTGCGCCGTGACGGTCTGCGCGACCCTTGCCATCGCCCTGCCGCTCGCCCGGTTCGACATGTGGTGGATGCGCGCCATCAACCTGGCAACCCGATGGGCAGTGCCCCCGGCGGTTGCATCAAGATCGGAGACCGCACCGATGCCAGGCTTCGCCGGCTTGGAAAGATTGCCGCGGCCTTCCCGCACAGCGCCGGCACATTCTCTCGAAAGCACGGTCGTGCCTTGGGGTGAGCCCTGAATTCGAAGCTTTCGACAGTTGTAGCAGGGATGCGCGACACGGCTTGTCTAAAACCGCGCCTATCCGAACTGGACGTGGTTTAGCCAACCGTCAGGCTGTCCGATCGACGGGTCGCGCCGCTTCAGACGTGAAAACGCGCCGCCGCGCCGTCCAGATCGCGCCCGCCTGCGCCATCGCTTCGGCCGGATCGGCGGCACGTCCCATCGCCAGAAGCGCCAGCGCGATCGTCGCCTGGATCGTCGCCAGCGGCGTCTGGGGCGTCGCCTCGCCACGCCATACGGCGGCCAGCAAAGTCGGCGTATCCTCACCCGTCGGGTGCGCTGGCAGCCCCGCCACGGCGGGAAGTGCCACATCCTCGCGGCCCAGCCGTCGGTCCCAGAGCGCGGCGGTCGCGGCTTTCAGCGGCACCCGTTCCGCCTCGCCGCCACCGCCCTTCAGCACCAGCAGCCGCGATCGGCCCATCCGCTCGGCCACCCCCAGATGCACGTCGATGTACGGCGGATGGAACACGCCATCGACCCCAAACGGGGCATTCGCCGGGTTCAGCAGTCGCGCCACGGTGTTGACCGGGGAGCGCAGGCCGAACAGCCGGCGCATCTCCAGCAGACGGTCCATTGCCGGCGCCATGGCATGCAGCGGCAGATAGGCAAACCGATCCCGTCGCAGGTCATCAGCCGCCGTCGCCATCGCCGCGGCCGGCCGCAGACCCAGCGCATGCAACCCGTCCGCCACGCTGATCCCCGAGGAGAAGTCGTTCGAGCCATGCATCAGAATCGTCGTGCCCGAATTGGCAAGCGCCAGCGCCGCAAGCAGGAACCAGGGCGCCCCCCGCGTGCGTCCCGCGCCATACGACGGCCAATCCAGCTCCACGTTCGGCGAAGCCTGACCCAGTCTGGCGTGGGTGCGGGCGGCCTGCACCAGGCCGGTGATCTCCTCCGCGTCTTCTCCGCGGAACCGCAGCAGCATGAGGAAGGCGCCGATCTGATGCGGATCGGCCTCGCCGCGCAGGACCATGCCGAAGGCGTCGCGGGCTTCCTCCCGCGTCAGCGCGCGCGAACGACCTGGGCCGCGCCCCAGCGTGGCGACGAAGGATGCGAAACGTGCCTCGGTGTCGGCTGATTGGACCATGATGTTCCAGTCTGCTCTCTGTCTTCACCCGTCAACGGACGTTTATCAGAAACCCAGGCTGACCCATGGCAAGAGGGCCGCATGCTTCTCTCGAAGCCGTGATGATGCCAGTTGATTGCCTCGATGCGAATTCACGGTTTGCTACGGCTGTTTAACGATCTACTGACTGCCGCTTGATAATTCAGTGCTTACATGCAACATGTGAGGAATTGCTTCGCCGTGATCTGATCCGAACCCGGATCGCCGGCGGTTATGAACGACGAATGGAACCGTATGCGAACATCGGGCAGCCTGGCCGCACAAGACTCATTCGGCAATGTCCTGCGCGACTGGCGTCGTAGGCGCCGCATGAGCCAGCTCGACCTGTCATGTGATGCCGATGTGGGCAAGAAGCATCTCAGTTTGCTTGAAAGCGGACGCTCACGGCCGGCCCGATCAATGGTGCTGCATCTTGCCGAGTGTCTTGATGTGCCACTGCGTGTGCGCAACACGATGCTGGTCGCCGCTGGCTATGCGCCGGCCTACCAGCAACGTAACTTCCTGGTGCCTGACATGGCCGTCGCCCGCCGCAACGTGGAACTGGTCCTGGCGGGTCACGATCCCTTTCCGGCCATGGCGGTCGATCGGCACTGGATGATGATCTCGGCCAACAAGGCCGTGGCCAACCTGGTCACCGGCGCCGAACCCATGCTGTTGCGTCCCCCTGTCAACCTGCTGCGGCTATGCCTGCACCCTGCCGGCCTGGCCTGCCGCATCGTCAACCTGGTGGAATGGCGGGCCCACATCACTGCCCGCCTGCGCCGTGAGATCGACACCACCGGGGACGCCGGCCTGGTCGATCTGCTGGAGGAAATCCGTGACTATCCCAGCCCACCGGGGGGACAGCCGGCGCGGGCCGCCGCCGCCCCCCACACGGTTGCCATGCCGTTCCAACTTGTCACCATCGACGGCACCTTGTCGTTCTTCAACACCACGACGCGGTTCAGCACGCCAATGGACATAACCCTGTCCGAGTTGGCGATCGAGGCGTTCCTGCCCGCCGACCCGCACACCGCGGCGGTCCTGCGGCGCGATGCGCAGCGATGTCAGGCGCCGGAGACCTATGTTCCAGCAAGCGCGAACCATTGGGTCGCCGCGACGGCCTGACTTGTGACTTCTTCCCGTCAGGGCTAAAGTCCGGACCAGCCACACCCGCGGCACCGACAGACGACCTCGACCGGTCGGCGAGACGGCCGCAATCGTCATGGCGCGCGCAGGCCCGCCATCCACGCCTTGTAGGTGCTGAGAAAAGACGTGAATGCCGACCCGCTTCGGCATGACAAGGCACCGCCTCCGATGTGTCACTTTCTCCCGGTTGCAGCCTAGGGAGTACGCCCTGCATCGGCGCACATCCGGCTCCGTCGAAGCGACCAGCTCCCCCCGGTCAGGATGGCGTCCCAGTTGGTTTTGCGGCATATTCCGGAAAAATGCGAGGAAACCATGTTCATCGGTACGCATGCGGCGCAGGCGCCCAACCGGCCGGCGGTGATCGACAGCGCCACCGGCGAGATGATGACCTACCGAGAACTGGATGAGCGATCCAACAGCTTTGCCCAATACCTTGCCGCGTTTGGGGTCAGGCGCGGCGACACCGTGGCGCTGTTCATGGAAAACAACATGCGCTTCATGGAGGTTGTTTGGGCCACCCGGCGATCTGGCCTGTATCTTACCGCGGTCAACCGATACCTGACCGCGGATGAGGCTGCCTACATCATCAACGATTCCGATGCGGTCGTGGTGGTCGCCTCGAAAGCGCGGCAGGACATCGCCGTCACGTTGCCGCCGCGTCTGCCGCGGTGCCGCGGGTTTCTGATGACCGATGGCACGATCGATGGCTGGTTATCTTATGAGGACACAATCGCACCATTTCCCGTCACGCCGCTCGCCGAACAGTGGATCGGCGAGTTGATGCTCTACAGCTCTGGCACGACCGGCCGTCCCAAGGGCGTGCGCCGCCCGCTGCGCGATGTCGCGGTGGGGGAGGATGAGATCGTCAAGGCTTTCGTCGGCGGTTATGGATTTGATCAAAAAACGGTCTATCTGTCTCCCGCGCCAATGTATCATGCGGCACCGCTGGCGTTTTCGCTTGGCGTTCATCATGCCGGCGGAACCGTCGTGATGATGCCGCGCTTCGACCCGGTGGAAGCGCTTGCCTGCATCGAGCGATACAGGATCACCCACAGCCAATGGGTGCCGACCATGTTCGTGCGCATGTTGAAGCTTCCCGAAGCCGAGCGCCGGCGTCATGACCTGTCCAGTCATCGGATGGCGATCCACGCTGCGGCGCCGTGCCCGACGCAGGTCAAGCGCGCGATGATCGAATGGTGGGGCAAGATCATTCATGAATACTACGGCGCCACCGAAGGCAACGGCATGACCCGGATCAATGCCGCCGAGTGGCTGGCGCACCCGGGCTCGGTCGGACGTGCCGTGATCGGCGTGCTGCACATCTGCGATGAAGATGGCAACGAACTGCCCGCGGGCGAAGCCGGGTTGGTCTATTTCGAACGGGATACCGTGTCGTTTGCTTACCATAAGGATCCGGCACGCACGCGGTCGGCGCAGCACCCGATGCATGTCAACTGGTCGACCGTCGGCGATATCGGCGCTGTCGATGCGGACGGATATCTGTTCTTGACCGACCGCAAGGCGTTCATGATTATCTCTGGCGGCGTGAACATCTATCCGCGCGAGATCGAGGATCTGCTGGTCTCGCATCCCGTGGTCCGCGATGTCGCCGTGTTCGGCATCCCCGACACGGAGATGGGCGAGCAGGTCAAGGCGGTGATCGAACCGATGGACGGCGTGCATCCGTCGGACGTGCTGGCAGACGAACTCATTGCCTGGATGCGGGGGCGGCTGGCGCATTACAAGGTGCCGAAATCCGTCGATTTCGTCGAGCAGCTTCCCCGTTTGCCGACGGGAAAGCTGTATAAGCAGGCGTTGCGCGCGGCCTACTGGCCCGCACCGGCCTGACCGGGCTGCGTTGTTATCGGCAGGAAAGTCGGCAGGCGAGAGGCCGCCGCGCTCAGACTGCCTGTCCCGCGCATCGCTTGCCTACGCCCATCTTGAGTTTTAGCCACGCGCCATCCGGCGACGTCGACGGCCTCGCCGATCATCAACAGGCCGCGCACCGCCTTGTCCGCGACGATAGATCGCGCATGCCCTCCGCGCTGTAAGGACCAGCGTCCACACTCGGCGGTCGTTCCCGAGCCAAAGCTGGGGTTTCTTCAGAAGCCGCTAGCCGCCAGGCGCCGCCAGCAGCACGCGATTGATCCGCTCCAGTGCGGTGAAGGTCTGCCGCCATGCCTTGCCGAATACCTCGGCTTTCATCCCGCGCCCCGCCAGGATCGCGCTGATCTGGCCGACGTCGCGCTGACCGTCGATCAACGGCAGGATTGCCGAGGCCAGCGGGGGCAGCGCCACCGGGATGCGCAGGCCGTCCAGTATTACGGACAGGATGCCGTCGGAACCGATGCCGCGGACCAGCTCCGCGCCGCTGATCTCCCGGCAAACCGGCACGGCCGCGGCGGCGAACGGATCGGCGCGCGCCAGGGGATCACAGCGAGGATCGGCGGCACGGGTGCAATAGACGATGTGCCCGGCCATGTTGCCGGCCAGTGCTTCGGCCAGGGCCGCCCGCTGCGTCAGGCTCATGCCGTCCATCTGGGCGCGCAGCCTGGGGTCGGGCAACAGCGGCGCCGGGTCGTAGCGCAGCGGCTCCACCCAGCAGGCGACACGCAGGCCGGCCTCGGCGAGCATGGCTTCAAAGGCGGTGACGGTGAAGGCACGGTCGCGCGGGTTCAGCAGCAGGTCGTACAATCCAGCATCGCCGCCATTGATGTGGTCGTCGAAGCCGCGGTTGTGGCGGAGCCATTGCGTGTCCGGCAGATGCCGCATCACCCGGCGCGCGACATCCAGCCGCTGCCGCGGCGGCTGATCCGCCGGCGCCAGCATCCGCAGCGCGTCCTGCATCATGTAGACGCCGGTGCGGCCATGCGGCGCATAGACCATCAGTCCCATCCCGCCCTCCGGCGCGAGGACCGAAAGCAGGGCGCGCAGCCCTTCGGCCGGGTCGGGCAGATGGTGCAGCACGCCGCAGCAGTCGATATAGTCGAACGGTCCCAATCCAGAGCCCGGCAGATCCAGCAGCGACCGCTGTTCCCAGACAACATTGGTCAGGCCTCGCTGCTCCGTTCGCCCGCGCGCGATCGCCAGCGCGGTCGAGGAGCGGTCCAGCCAGGTCACCGACCCGGTCCGGCCCAGGCGCGCCATCTGCTGCGCCAGCATGACCGTGGCGTCGCCGGTGCCGCCGCCGGCGATCAGCGCGCGCAACGGCCGTGTCGCCGGCCTGGTGGCACCGAACACCCAGTGATCGATCTCCCGGATATGGCTCGGACTGCCGACGATCAGCCGCCTGGCCTCGTCGCGCGGATCGCGGCGTGGGTAGGGATAGGCCTCGTACTGGTCGGCGAGTTGATCGTCGGCTGTATTGCTCATGCATCGGGCATAGACCGCCGCGATGGTTGAAGCCAGGGGACGGCGATGGGGGGGGCGGCAAGCGGGCTGTGCCACGCGACGCGGCTATTCCGGCATTGGCGTGGAAGGTGCCTCGAAATCCGCCAACATCGACGCCCTGCTGCGTGCCGGCCACGCTTTCGGCGCGGCGTTCTGCTTCACCGTCGGCCCCGGCTGGGATCGACGCGCCGCCCGCACCGTCGATACCGCGAATACACCCCTTGCATGGGCCGCTGTGGCACTTCCCGGCGCTGGCGGACCTGGGGCGGCTGCGCGCTGCTCGGGATCGGGTCGCTGGAAGACGCCGTCATTCCGCCACCCCTTGAACGCCGCCTACGTGCTGGGCCGGAGCGGGCCGGATTGTCCGCCGCCCGGCCCGTGGGCGGCATCAGTGGGCAGCATGGGCGCCGCGGTGCCCGCGGTCGCGGCCACCGGCCATGGTGCGCCACGATTTCGCCGGATCATCCCCGATCGGCAGCCAATCGGGGATGATCCTGACACCGACGCGAACAAGCCATGAGCGCGCAATGCTTGTCCGGCGGGTCCGGGCGTCCTATTCCTCCCGCCATGATCACACGTCTGTTGTTCGTTTTGCCGCTGCTGTGCGTGCTTCCTGCGGCGGCGCAGGTCCGCAAGCCGGCATCGTCGCCGCATTCCGCCTCGACCGCTTCCAGCCCGAAGCAGATCGGCAAGTTCGACGACTGGACTGCGGCGACGCATCCAGAATCCGGTCAGCTTGTCTGCTACGCGTTCACCCGCGCGCAAAGTTCCAACCCCGCGCTGCCCGGCCGGGGTCAGGTGATCCTGACGGTGACCGAGCGCGCTTCCGGCCGTGACACCGTAGCGCTCGCCGCCGGCTTCACCTATCCCGCCAACGCCACGGTTACCGTGCAGGTCGATCAGACCGGGCTGGAATTCTATACCTACCAGACCAACGCCTTTGCGCGCGACGGCAAGGCCGCGGTGGCGGCGCTGGACAAGGGCGCGCGCGCCATCGCGCGGTCGCCCGGCCCGAAGGATGCATCGGTGACGGATAGCTTCAGCCTGAAGGGGTTCAGCGCCGCCTACGCGGCGATCGTCAAGGCGTGCCCCCCGAAATGAGCCCCCCAAAATGAGCCCGCTGGCATGAGCGACATCGTCGACCTGACGGCCGCGGAGCGCACGCGCATCCTGGCGAAGTCGGCGCTGTTCGACCCGCCGCCGGCCGGCTTGGCGGACGGGCGGCGCGATCTGGTAGGGCTGTCGCGCGCCGAACTGGCGGCCGAGATGGCCTCGATCGACGAGGCTGCCTTCCGCGTCAAGCAGTTGTGGCACTGGATCTACCACCAGGGCGTGACCGACTTCAGCCGCATGTCCTCCATAGCTCGGCCGTTGCAGCGGAAGCTGGCGGAACGCTTCGTCATCGGCCGCCCAGAGGCCGCGGTGGAGCAGACCAGTTCCGACGCCACGCGCAAGTGGCTGTTCCGCTTCCGTGATGGGCAGCAGGCGGAGACGGTCTACATCCCCGATCCCGTCGAGGATCGCGGCGCGGTCTGCGTGTCCTCCCAGGTCGGCTGCACCTTGTCGTGCCGCTTCTGCCACACCGGAACGCAGACCCTGGTGCGCAACCTAGGTGCCGCCGAGATCGTCGGGCAGTTCATGGCGGCGCGGGACGCCTATGGGGAGTGGCCGTCGCCGAAGGGCGAGACGCCGCGGCTGCTGTCCACCATCGTGCTGATGGGGATGGGCGAGCCGCTGTACAACTACGCCAACGTCGCCAAGGCAATGACGATCGTGATGGACAACGAGGGCATCGGGCTGTCGCGCCGCCGGATCACGCTGTCCACCTCCGGCGTGGTGCCGATAATGGACCGGGCAGGGGCGGAGCTGGGGGTGAACCTGGCGGTGTCCCTGCACGCGGTGACCGATGCGCTGCGGGATGAACTGGTGCCGCTGAACCGCAAGTACCCCATCGCCGACCTGATGGCGGCCTGCCGCCGCTACCCCGGCGCTTCCAACGCGCGCCGGATCACCTTTGAGTACATCATGCTGAAGGGGATGAACGACTCGGAAGCCGAGGCGCGCGAGCTGGTGCGGCTGATCGCCGGCATGCCGGCGAAGGTGAACCTGATCCCGTTCAATCCCTGGCCTGACTCCAGGTATGAACCGAGCGGGAAGGCGGCGCTGGAACGGTTCTCCGGGATCGTGAACGCGGCAGGGTTTGCCGCGCCGGTGCGGACGCCGCGCGGCCAGGATATCCTGGCGGCCTGTGGGCAGTTGCGGACGGAGGGTCGGCGGCCGCGCGGCCAGTAGCGCCGGATATTGTGCAGCGCGCTGCTCGCGGTTGGCGCCGGTATTATCCGCTGTCGTCATCCGGAACTGGTTCTGGCATCACCCATGTCATATGCCGCCGGTTACTGGCAATATGATTACATCCGATATTGATATCTCTTTCGGACCCGCTCAACATCGAGCGCAAGCTGGCTCGTTGGAACATGCCGGCGTCGGAGGGGATCATGGGCGACAGTCCAACCGGCTTCACGCCGCTTCCCAAGGATCTGGCCGAAATCTTCATGATGCTCGACTTCATAGCGGGCAAGCCGGACGAGACGATCGACGATCTTCAGGTCAAGTGGAGTCGCTCGCTCGCCGGCCAACAGGCACGTCCGAGAGAAGCCTCGGAACTGCTGACCGAACTGCGCAAGATCGAGGATCGATACACCAATTCGACGAAAGCCGCGCCGGCTCCGGTACTGGACGCGGATGACGCCGCCCTGCTGCAACTGGTGAAAAATGCGCTGAACGCCAAGTCGAAACCGGCTAGTGCCACGACAATTGCCTATACAAATCTCTACATCAGGGGACAGCGGCGGGCGCGGCCCGGCGATTATGAGGCCCTTGCGCATCCAGAGCTGGTGAAGCCCGCCTGGCGTCATCGGATAACAAATACTGCCTTGCTCGCGATCGTTCTTGTTGCCGCGTTGATTGCCCTTTGGGAATCCGCGTCCGTGGCCTTGGGAAAGTCGATCCTGCAGGCCCGCCTGGACCTGCGCGTCAGGCAGGCCGCCATCGCTACCGAGAAGTTGCGAGCCGAGACCAGTGCCCTGGCCGCCAGCGACTGGGCGCTTCCCGCCCTTCAGTTGGGCGATGTTTCCTGGTTCAAGGACAAGGCACCCCACCTCAGCTTCGATTTCTGCGAGCGGCCCAGGATACTCGCGCAGACCGTGCGGCTGCAGTTCGAGACCGTTACCGGCATAAAGTGGCCGACGGGCGTCCAAGAGCAGCGAACCCAGGACGCACCCAATGAAAATCCGCCGAAGACCGCCGAGGATCTCCGTGTTTATGAGACCCCCCAACAGCAGGAAATCTGCGACTGGGATCTGATCCTGCGCGATCAATTTCGTATATCAACCGCGGAGATGGCAGGATATGTAAGGTCCTGGCCCTCGCTTGTCGGCAACCCCTTCGAGGCGATGGCGAAACCATTTCTCGCCGCCGTCGGTGTGACCGGCAAGGATAATGACGACGAGCAGGAAGGTGATACCGAGATCAAGTTAGCACCTCGATTGCTGGTTCATGGCAATTTCATACTTCCGGTGCTCTTCGCGTTTCTTGGCGCCGCGGCCCATGTGGTTCTTGAGTTTTACACGAAAATGCAGGCGAGCACGCTGACGCCGCACGATCGGGCCCTAGGCGCGATCCGTCTGGTTCTCGGCCTGGTCGTCGGCACCTGCATCGGCCTTGCGTTCAGTTCCGTTACGCCCGCACCCGACAAGACGATCACCGACCTTGTCGCATCGCTCAGTCTGACCGCGTCAGGTGTCTCGTTCCTTGCGGGATTTGGTGTCGAGGGCGTCTTCGATATGCTCAGGGAGGTCGTCAAGCGGGTGTTTCCCGCACAGGCGTCAAGATGATCAGGATACGTATGGGCCAGCGCTTTGCCCAACGGCGAAGACGAGCGGACCGGCCCTGTCATTGAGCTGGCGTCAATGCAAAAATCGAAGGAGAGGATGCACGCCGGATCCTCCGGGACGACCGCGACATCAGCCTGCCTGCCCGTTGCGCTGCTGCATGCCGACGCGAAGCATCCAGGCCAGGCGACCCTTGACGTTGATCGAATTGCATGATCGGCTTTATCCAGAATAAGCGGCGAATTCGGCGTCCCTTGATTACGACATCCTGGTAGGTTCGACGCGAGCGCCAAGGCAAGACCGCCTGTTTTTGCTTCCGGCAAGACGGGAGCCACGCCTGGATATTGGTTCGGCCGGCAGGCTTTCCTCAACCCGCATCTTATGGAATCCGCGAATGCCAGTTGATCCGCAGGTCCAGGCGCTCCTGGATGAATTTCGTCGACAGGGTGTGCCGCCCTTTGACCAAATGAGCGTCACCCAGGCCCGTCTTGTCGCCGGCGGCTTCCGGGACCTGCAGGGCGAACCCCAGGACGTTGGCGAGGTCCGGGACATTCTCGTTCCTGGTCCCATGGGCCGACTGCCGGTGCGCACATATCATCCGGCGCCGGGAAAATCATTGCCTCTGGTGGTGTATTTCCATGGCGGCGGCTGGGTCATCGGCGATATCGAGATCGCCGATAGACCCTGCCGAGCATTGGCGAATGCGTCACAATGCGTCGTCGCTTCGGTGAACTACCGACTCAGTCCAGAAACGAAATTCCCTGGGCCGGTGGACGACTGCTACGCCGCGATGTGCTGGTTGGCTGAACACGCCGCGGACATCGGAGCAGAGGGCCGGTCCGTGGCGGTTTCGGGCGACAGCGCCGGCGGCAACCTGGCGGCTGTCATGGCGCTGATGGCTCGGGATCGTGGCGGCCCGGTGCTGTCCTGCCAGTTGCTGATCTATCCGGTGACGGCGCCCGCCCAGGGCTCGACGTTCGCATCCTATCAGGATAACGCGGAAGGCTACCTGCTGACCCGGGGCACCATGATGTGGTTCTGGGAGCATTACCTGGCGTCCGCGGACGATGGCAGGAACCCCTACGCCGCGCCGCTGCACGCCGCCGACCTGCGCGGGTTGCCGCCTGCCATGGTCATAACGGCGGAATTCGATCCTCTGCGCGATGAAGGCCTGGCCTATGCGCAGCGGCTGCGAGAGGCCGGTGTGGTCGTCAAATCATCCCACTATCAGGGGATGATTCACGGCTTCTTCTGGATGGCCGGCGCCGTGCAGCGCGGTCGGGACCTGATTGCCGAGCTTGCCAACGAATTACGCGAGCAATTCGCCGCCTGACGCACGATCCGGCGCTACGAACCGAGAAGCCTGCGCTGGCCTGCTCACAGGGAGGCACTCACGATCGGCTGACCTTCATCAAGGTGGTCGTTCCCAACACCCCGTGGCGCTGCCCTTGCTGCCGGGGGCACCGGCAGCAAAAGGCGAGAGCCGCTGTCGGCGGTAGGTCCTTTAACCCGCCATTTGCTGATGCGCCGGAACCGCCAGCTTGAAGAACCGCGCCGCGTTCAGCCCCAGGATCTTCGCCCGCTGAACATCCGTCAGATCCGGCATCGTCCGTTCGATCGCCTCGGCCGAATGCGGCCAGGTGCCCTCGTGATGCGGATAGTCGTTCGCCCAGGCGAAGTTGTCGACCAACCCGAAGCGCTCCGCCAGATACAACCCCACCGGGTCTTCCTGGAACGTCGCCATGCCATGCGCCTTAAAGTAGTCGCTGGGCAGCCCTTGCAGCTTTGGACGCACCCACATGTGGTGCTTGCGATAGGCCTCGTCCATCGCCGTCAGCAGCCAGGCAACCCAGCCGATGCCGGCCTCGATGGTCGCGAAGCGCAGCCGCTTGAACCGCTCCAGCACGCCGGAGGCACACAGGTTCGCCACCGGTTCGATCGTCGGCGCCAGCGAATGCGTGACATAGTTCACCACCGCTCCGCCATTGCCGCGGGCCGCCCGTGGGTCACGGCCGGTTGAGACATGGAAGGTGATCGGCAGATCGGCTTCCTCGATCAGCCGCCACATCGGGTCGAAGTGCGGCAGGTTGTAGTTGACGTGATCCACGTCATGCCCACCCCAGATCGGCTTGCACGGCAGCGACAAGGCGCGGAAGCCGATCCTGGCAACCCGCTCGATCTCGGCCATCGCACCTGGCAGATCGCCGGTCGCGATCGGGGCCACCGGCAGCATGGCATCGGGATGCGGCCCATACTGCTCCCACGCCCAGTCGTTCCACACCCGGCACTGCGCGTTGGCGAACACCGGGTCGGGCGTCGCCCACATTGCCAGGCCCTTGTTGGGAAAGATGACCTCGACATCGACGCCGTCGGCGCGGTTGTCGCGGATGCGCTCCGGCACGTCCGCTCCGGCGCGGGAGCGTACCCAGTCCTCGCCCTCGAAGCTCATCACCCGCACCCGGTCCGGCCGGTAGCCTTCGCAGTAGCGCCACTGCACGCCTTGCTCGTCTGTGATGATGCGGGGCACGCGCTCCCGGTACTTTGCATCGATCCGTTTCTCCCACAGATCGGGCGGTTCGTTGGCGTGGCTGTCGGTGGAGACCATGAAGTATTTCCGCGGATCGCCGACCCGGGCGGAGCGAGTCCAACCGGCGTGTCCCGGCGTCTCCAGACGCCAGAGATTCGGGGTATTGATTTGTATCTCGTTCATTGGCTTTCTCCCTTGGATGGTCCGCCGTGCTGCTTTCTGATCAGCCTACTCCTCGGTAGGCGGGCCTTACCAGCGGTCAGCCGACGCCGTGTCAGGGACCACCGCACGGGGCATCCGCGGCGCGGCACCCATCGCTGGTCTGCCTGGCCGCGCGTGACCATCAGGCCAATGCGCCGCTTGCATCTGCCCCCACCCCGTGCGATCCACCCAAGGCAAGCACCCAGCACAAAGGGCCCGTCCATGCAGCGCGAGGTTTACATCGTTTCCGGCGTCCGCACCGCCATCGGCGATTTCGGCGGCAGCCTGAAGGACATCCCGCCCACCGACCTCGGCGCCCGCGTGGCGCGGGAGGCCCTGTCGCGCGCCGATGTCGCCGGTGACGAGGTGCAGCACGTCGTCTTCGGCAACGTCATCCACACCGAGGCCAAGGACATGTACCTGGCCCGTGTCGCCGCGCTGAACGCCGGCATCACCCAGGATGCGCCGGCGCTGACCTTGAACCGCCTGTGCGGCTCCGGTCTGCAGGCCATCGTCTCCGCCGCCCAGGCGGTCACGCTCGGGGATGCCGACATCGCGGTCGCCGGCGGGGCAGAGAGCATGAGCCGAGCCGGATATCTGGCGGCGGGGATGCGGTGGGGCGCGCGGATGGGGGACAGCGCGATGACCGACATGATGAACGCTGCGCTGCACGACCCGTTCCACAACATCCACATGGGCGAGACAGCGGAGAACCTGGCCGAAAGTCATCAGGTCACCCGCGGCCAGCAGGATGAACTGGCGATTCAGTCGCACCAGCGCGCGGCCCTCGCGATCGCGCAGGGGCGCTTCAAGACCCAGATCCTGCCGGTCGTGCAGAAGACCCGCAAGGGCGAGACCACCTTCGACACCGACGAACACGTCCGTCCCGGCATCAAGCCCGAAGACATGGCGAAGCTTCGTCCGGTGTTCCGCAAGGATGGCACGGTGACCGCCGGCAATGCCTCCGGCATCAACGATGGGGCCGGGGCGGTCGTCCTGATGGACGGCGACACCGTCGCCAAGCGCAACGCCCGCCCGCTCGGCCGGCTGGTCGCCTACGCCCATGCCGGCGTCGACCCGAAGATCATGGGCATCGGACCGGTCCCCGCGACCCGCGCCGCGCTGAAGCGCGCCGGCCTCGCGCTGGAGCAGATGGACGTCATCGAATCGAACGAGGCATTCGCCGCTCAGGCCTGCGCCGTCGCCCGCGATCTCGGCTTCGATCCGGCAAAGACCAACCCCAACGGCTCCGGCATTTCGCTCGGCCACCCGGTGGGTGCGACCGGCGCGATCCTGACCATCAAGGCACTGTATGAACTGGCACGCATTGGCGGCCGCTACGCGCTGGTGACAATGTGCATCGGCGGCGGCCAGGGCATCGCGGCGATCTTTGAACGGGTCGAATGACGCATCCGCCGCAGTAGACTCAGATCGCTTGGCGAGGCGGGGCTGCTCCCGCCGATCGGGCTTGCGCCGGTGCTGGCGATTCCGTCCTGGTACTATCCATTGGGTCCTGTCTCGGTGCGAATTTCCGCAACGGACGGATAGCCGACTTCGGACGTCCGCGGGCCTAGGTCCACTTCGCACCCGAGGCTTCATCGCAAGCCTAACGACTTGCACCGCAATATCTTGCATGGCCGCGACACGCCATGCCGTCACCGTATGCACGCCGGAGATCAGCGAAGCCGGCGTGTTAAGTTGCTAAAGCCTCGCACTCCACTGCCGCACCGCGTCGGCAACACGATCAGGCTGCTCGGGGAATAGCGCGTGCGAAGCGTCCTCGATGATCACCGTCGTCACACGATCGCCCACCTTGTCGTGCAACGCCGACCACTGGGCCGGTGGATTGAACGGGTCGTGGCGTGGGATGATGTCGAGTATCGGCGCGGTGCCGGCATCCCAATAAGGATTGAGGTTGGTGGCCTCGACGGCGCCGCGCTGCATGGCAAGCGTCTCGGGATACCAGCCGTCGAGCCACGGGCGGGGATCGTGCCCTGGAGCAAAGAAGGCGAGGCGCAGCGCGGCCAAACGCTCCTCCTCCGGCCGGGTGGGGTCGCCGGCGACGAAGGGAGCCTTGTTGACCTCGGGCGCCACCTTTGCCGGCGAGGACGTGGCGGCGGCGAGGATGATGCCGCGTACCAACTCGGGATGTTCGACCGCGACCACGCGCGCGACGAAGTTGCCGAACGCGTGGCCGAGCACGACGGCGGGCGCACCGCCAAGCTGCCGGATGACGCCAGCGACGTCGGCGGCGAGATCTTTCAGGTCGATGCCCTGCATCGGCCCGGCCGAGCCCGCGATGCCGCGCGGCTGCGGGCGCAGCACGCGCCAGCCCGTCGCGGCGACGCGGTCGGTGACGTCATCAAAATCATTGAACCCGTCGCGGCCGTAGGAGGGCAGCATGATGAGCGTTTGCCCTTCCCCATCGACACAGGTCACGATCTTGGCGGCATCGGCGCTGACGGTTTCGAGCCGGCGTGGACGGTTTGCCAAAATGCTTCTCCTCTTCGCGATCGCGAGTCAGGCGACCGGCGGCAGCTCGACGCGAAGCACCTTGCCGGTGCGGTACTGGCCGTCCGGTGGCTGTGCGGTGCCGCCATCGCTGGAGAAGTAGGCGATGCGGCCCTTGTCGCTGGGCGTGCGTCCCCAGGCGCCCGCCGAAGGGCCAACCAGCGTTTCGGTGAACGGGTCGCCGGCGATCACGCTCCTGCCCTCGCGGTTGCCGTCATGGGCCAGGCGCACGCGGTCGATGGTGTTCTCGCGGTGCGTCGTCGCGTAGGCGACGCCCCCGTCCTCGTCGATCAGGAAATCGTCCCATTCGCGACCGCCAGCGATGAACTCGGGAAGCCCGACCGGGTCCTGCGTGGTGGGATCGAGCTTCACGCGCAGCATCATCTGCTGTGATGTCGTGGTGTAGTAGACATAGCCGGTCTTGCGGTCGAACTGGACGCCGTTGGTGCCCGGCTGCTCGGGCTTCATTTCCCCGGGCCGGTTCTTCATGCTGTCGTGCTGAAGCCAGATGCGTGCCGACGCGCTTGCGTCGTCGTCCAGCTCGACCCGCCAGATAAGCCCTGCCATGCCAGCCGCAAGCAGCACTTTCGGCGCGACCATGCAGCCGCCGTTGAGCCCGACCCATGGCCTCGGAAACCCGAGCACGAGGCGCGGCGCGACTGAACCGCCGGGCGTCCAGCCCGTCAGATCGAGCTCGTAGAGCTTCGCCTCATGCGTGTCGTAGACGTCGGCGACGCCGAGCAGAAAGCGCTCGGATTTCCATTCCACGACGAAGGTGGTGTTGAACTCGAAGGTGAACAGGAGAAGCGGCTTGACCGGCAGTGTACTGCCAGGCGCGGGCACGAACCACAGCTCCTTGCGGTTCGTCACGGTGATCAGCATCGACCCGTCGGCGCGAACCGCCAGGTTCTCCAGGAAGAAATGCTCGGGGAATTCGGCCACGACGGTAAGCTTGGCCTGGGGTGCGCTGGGCATGAGATCGGACCTCTCGGAGGAATGGCTATGCCGGCCTTGGGGCAGGAACGGCGAACAGGTTGAGCAGACCGCAGACGAGGTGATAGCAGCCGGCGAGAACCGCGAAATCGACGAGCCCCGTCTCGCCGAAATGCCGCAGCGCCTCCGTAAAGAGCTCATCGTCGACGGCATGTCCGGCGGTGAGCACCAGCGCAAGGCGCTGGGCAATCGCCTCATCGGCCGCGAACTCGGGTGTGATATGCCCGGCCACGAGCGCCTCGACGCATGTGTCGGAGAAGCCTGCGTGACAGGCGGCCGCCGCATGCGCGGAGAGTTCATAGTGCGCTTTCCACACCGACCCCACGCTGAGAATGACGACTTGGCGGACGCGGTCGGACAGGCTGGTGTGCTTGCTCTCGTCCATCTGGAGCTGCACGAAGGTCAGCGCGATGTCCGGACTTCGCAGCATGGGATTGAATGGCCCGATGAAGCAATTATCGAAGGTTTTGCTGTCAAAGCCGGTCTTGCCGGCCCAGCGTCCCATGGTCGCGTCCATCCTGTCCCACAACGTCTTCTGCGCCGGGGACAAGCTGATTGCGTCCAAGAGCGGCAGGCGGCCGCCGAGCCAGGCATCGGGATCGGGCATCGTCGACTCCGGAAATTCTTGAGCGGCTACTGGTCGAGGCCGGTTGCGTCCGCGTCCGCCGGCACGTCGAAGGCGGCGAGCGTCATGCTGACCATCGTGAACCAGCCGATCAGCACCGCGACATCAATCAGCCCGGCGTCGCCGATCCGCGACTTGGCCTTGCGGTAAAGGCCAAGCGAGACCGGCCGCGGCTGCACCAGGGCATAGGCGACCTGGTAGACGACCTCCTCGCGCGGGTCTTCGAACGAAACCGGAAGACCGGCGATTAGCCGTTGCACCGTCTCGGGATCGAGATGCCCTTGCGCCTCGCCGATCTTCTCGTGCTCGTAGCTGGCGTAGGCGGAAAGCCAGCGCGCGGTGACAAGGTTGGTGACGATCTCGATCTCGGCCTTCGTCAGCGTCGACCGCTTCTGATAATATTCTCCCGTAGGAACGATCGTTTTCGACAGCGTGGGATTGGCGAGCCAGATGCGATGCGGCCCAGGAACAAGCCCGCGCAGTCCCTTGGTGAAATCATAGGCATCCTTCATGTCGGGCGGCATGTCCGCGACGGGCGTCTCGCGAAATCGCCCGAACGTGCCGAATTCGGTCCGATCAGCCATCGAAGCACTCCTTTTGACGAAATAACATCGGCCCGCAATCGGCAGCACGCCGCAAACGTTAGGTGTGGAAGATTGGTTCAATCCCGGCCGTGAATGAAGACTATGCCCCAGGTGAATACAGCATGACCTTGATCGCGACGGACCGGCTTGATCTGATCAGGCTGTTCCTCCGTGTCGCCGAGACCGGGCAGATCTCGCAGGCTGCCCATGCGCTCGGCCTGTCGCAGCCGACCGCCAGCCGTTTTCTGAAGCGGCTCGAGGATCAGGTGGGAACGAAACTCGTCGACCGCTCGCCGCAAGGGCTAAGCCTGACCCAGGCAGGCCGGGACTTTCTCGCGCCGGCGCGGCGTTTGGTCGACGACTGGTACGAGGCCATCGATGTCGTGAAGGGGGACACATGCACCCGCTCGGGCACAATCCGCATTGCCGTGCCCGTCGCCGTCGGCCAAGGGTTTCTGGCCGTGATCGCCGCGCGCTTCCTGCGGGCGCATCCCGCCATCGCGATCGAGTGGCACCTGCGCGACGATCTGGTCGACGTGACCGCGGAAGGTTACGACTTGTGGATCCGCGTCGGCGAGGTCCATCGCGACGACCTCGTGGTGCGGCACATCTACCGGGTCGAGCGCGCGATCGTGACGGCGGCAGGGCGTCCTGAAGTTTCGCATCCGCGTGAGTTGCAGCCGACGCCGGCCGTGCGCCTCTCCACGTTCGTGCCGGGAGTGGTCGAGCTGACTGATGGCAGCGGTGTGACGTTCCAGCTCCGGCAACGGGTCATGTTCACCACCGACAATCTATATGCCGCGCTCACGGCGGTGCTGCAGGGCGTCGGCTACGCCGTGCTGCCGTTGTGGTGCATGCACGCGCAGCTCGCGCAGGGGGCGCTGCGGAGGGTGTGCGAACCATGGCGTCCCGCCGACGTCACTCTCTCGATTGCCTATGCGCCGAACCGAGGCCGCTCTTCCCGCGTCGCCGCGTTGATGGCCCATATTCAAAAGGAGCTGCAGGACGACCAGGGTCTAGGCGTCGCCTTCCTTCGCGCAGCCGGCGCGATGGATAGCGTGACCAGAATAGGGCGGCTCGTCCGTCGATAAGCATGACCTGCGACAGTCTCGCTCGCACGCGAACTCTTGATTCACGCCTTCTAATTGGTCAGCCTTGGTCGGTAACACGCTATGGCGGTTGCAGCGACGCCTCCGCTGTCGCGATGACCTGAGGCGTGAAGACATAACCGCCATACCGAACGGTTTTGATAAAGGACGGATCTTTCAGGCTGGTCTCGATCTTCCGCCGCAGCCGGCTGATCTGCACATCGATACTGCGGTCGAATACAGCCGCGGCGCGACCGTGCAGCATGTCCAGCAAGTCGTCGCGCGACATCACCTTGCGGGAATTCTGGCAGAAGATCGTCAGGATGTTGAATTCACCGCTAGTTAGGGATCGGGTTGCGCCGGTCGGATCAAACAGTTGTCGGCGCGCCATGTCCAGCCGCCAACCTTCGAACACCAGGGTTTGAGACGCTTCGACCGCGGCCGGCTCGGATGCGGCACTGCGGCGCATCACCGCCCTGACCCTGGCCACCAGTTCCCGCGAATTGAACGGCTTGGGCAGGTAGTCGTCCGCCCCCAGTTCCAGACCGACGATCCGGTCAGTGTCCGTGCCGTGTGCCGTGACCATGATGATGGGAATAGTCGATTTGCCGCGCAGCCGGCGGCAGATGCTCAGCCCGTCCTCGCCGGGCAGGCCAACATCCAGGATGACAAGATCGACCTTGCTGTCGGACATCACACGATCAAGATCTCGCCCGCTTCGGGCAGGCGTCACCTTGAATCCATGCTCGGTCAGGCAACTGACCATCGTGCGACTGATGTCAGGATCGTCCTCGACAATGGCGACATGCGATGCTGCGTCCATACCTCACCTTTTCGTGGGCGGACATTGGCACTTTAGCATGTTCAATAACAAGGTCAACCTGAACATGGAAACAAATTGATATTTTCCGTCACATTGGGTGCCGTCTGGGCCAAAGGTGGTTCGTTCGTGGTGGGGTAGCCCTGGGCATACCGATCAGTATAATCCCCCTGGTTGAGACGGTCCGACGCATGGGGCCAGACCATTCGCGGACGCATGGGGGAGTGAAGCATGAGTTTGAAAGGTGCGGCATATATCGTGGGGGCGTGGGAACATCCCACGCGCAAGGCGACCGACAAGTCGATCGCCATGCTCCACGCGGAGTGCGCCAAGGGCGCGCTGGAAGACGCGGGCCTGACCAAGGACGATGTGGACGGCTACTTTTGCGCCGGTGACGCGCCGGGGTCGTTGGGACCGTTGTCCATGGTGGACTACATGAACCTGAAGTGCCGGCATGTGGACAGCACCGATGTCGGCGGTTCGTCCTATCAGGTGGCGGTTGGTCACGCGCTGGAATCCATTGCCGCCGGGCGGTGCAATGTCGCGCTGATCACGCTGGCCGGGCGGCCGCGCAGCGAAGGCATGGCGACCGGCACCGCACCGCGGGCCGGCAGTCCCACGGCGCCGGAGATGCAGTTCGAATACCCGTACGGACCAACGGTAGTGAACCAGTACGCGATGTGCGCCGCGCGCCACATGTACGAGTATGGCACCACCAGTGAACAGCTTGCCTGGATCAAGGTCGCCGCCTCAACCCATGCGCAGTACAACCCGAACGCCATGCTGCGGGATGTCGTGACGGTCGAGGACGTGGTGAAGTCGCCGATCGTCGCCAGCCCGCTGCACCGTCTGGATTGCTGCGTGATCAGCGACGGCGGCGGAGCATTGATCGTGACCAAGCCGGAGATCGCCAAAAGCCTGAAGCGGCCGAAGGTCAAGGTGATCGGCGTCGGCGAATCGCCGAAGCACCAGATGGGCGGCGAGGTCGACCTGACCTACACCGCCGCCCGCTGGTCCGGCCCCCCAGCCTGGGAGATGGCCGGCATCAGGCCGTCCGACATCAAGTACGCCTCGATCTACGACAGTTTCACCATCACCGTGCTGATGCAGCTCGAGGATCTAGGCTTCGCGGAGAAAGGCAGGGGCGGCGCCTTCGTGTCCGATGGCAACCTGATCTCCGGCGTCGGCAAGCTGCCGTTCAACACCGATGGCGGCGGGTTGTGCAACAATCATCCGGCCAACCGCGGCGGCATTACCAAGATCATTGAAGCCGTGCGCCAGTTGCGCGGTGAGGCGCACCCTTCGGTACAGGTTGCCAACTGCGACCTGGCGATCGCCCACGGCACCGGCGGGTCGCTCGGCACGCGTCACTGCGGCAGCACCGTCATCCTGGAGCGGGAGTAATCATCATGGCCTACGTACAGAGAAAGATCCCGTTCGTCGGAACCGCTGACACCAATCCAGAAACAAAGCCGTTCTTCGATGCCGCCGCGGCGGGAAAGTTCATGGTTCGCCGCTGCACCAGGTGCACCAAGGCGCACTGGTATCCACGTGCCCTATGCCCGTTCTGCTTCGGCGACTGCGCCTGGGAGGAAGCCTCGGGCAAGGGGAAGATCTATTCCCTCAGCGTCATGAAGCGGGGTGAGGCACCCTATGCCATCGCCTATGTCACCTTGGCCGAAGGGCCGTCGATGCTGACCAACATCGTCGACTGCGATCTTGATGCCTTGAAGATTGGCCAGGACGTCAAGGTGACGTTCGTGCCGTCCGAGGGCGGACCGCCCTTGCCGTTCTTCGCTCCGGCCTGACCGGCCTTGCCGAAGGCGGGTCAACGGCGCCGGTCCGCATGGGCCGGCGCTGTTCGTCGGTTGCGCAACGCCGGCTGACGGTTGGTCGAGCCGCTGGTTCGATTGCATGATTAACGCGCTTTGAACGTGCCGCTCGACGCGACCATGGTTTAAAGCGTGATCGCCTGGGGCTGGCACGGTCAGAAGGCTGAGCTACGCGATCAAACAATGAGGTAAAGCGCGACTCCTGAGTCAACCTAGAGCATGATCGTTTTAAGTTGACTCCTGCGTGAGTAGGGGTTCCGGCGCGGCCTAAAATCTGATCCAAGCTGTGGGCTGGGTCGGAGGCCAGCATGGATGGGTGCTCCTTACACGTTGGATTTGCGAGAACGCGCTGTCGCGGCATTCCGCTCAGGCAGGAGCCGGCTTGAGACGGCGACCCTCTTCCAGGTCAGTGAGTCGTCTGTGCAGCGGTGGTCGCGGCTGGATCGACAGAAGGGCAGCGTGGCGGCGCAGGGGCTGGGTGGTCATCGGCCCTTCGCACTGGCCAACGAACGCGACAGGATTATCGAACGGATTGCGCAACAGCCGGATCTGCCGTTGCGCGCACTGCTCGCTGAGTTGCAAGACCGTGGCATCACGGTGAGCTATTTTGCTGTCTGGAACATCGTTGACCGCGCTGGTCTCAGCTTTAAAAAAAAGCCTGCACGCCAGCGAGCAGGATCGTCCCAATGTTGCCCGTCGGCGCCTGCAATGGCAAAAGCGGCAGGATAAAGTTGATCCCAGACGGCTTGTTTTTGTAGACGAAACCTGGACGAAGACGAACATGACCCCGATCCGGGGGCGGTGCCCGGTCGGCCAGCGTCTGCTCGCCAAGGTGCCGCATGGTCATCGCCAGACGCAAACCTTCGTTGCCGCCCTGCGATGCGACGGCATTCATGCGCCATGCCTGCTCGATCAGCCGATGAACGCGATCAGTTTTCGCGCCTATGTCGAGCAGTTCCTGGTGCCGACGTTACGACCGGGCGACGTTGTGATCATGGATAATCTGAGCAGTCACAAGGGCCCTGTCATCCGCAAGGCAATCCGGACAGCGGGTGCAAAGCTGATTTTCCTGCCACCCTATAGTCCCGACCTCAACCCGATCGAGCAGGTGTTCGCCAAACTCAAAACCCTGCTGCGCAAGGCCAACGCCCGCACCATCGACGCAGTGATCGAAGCGATCGCCAAGCTCCTCGACGAGTATACCGTCGAAGAATGCGCCAATTACCTCGTCAACTCCGGCTACGGGTCAACCTAAAACGATCATGCTCTAAACCAGCCGCGTTTTATGGGACTGATCAACGCTGTCCGCTGTGCAGGCTGTTGCGGCCCTGGGTCTTTGCTTATCAATAAGCGCTTCATTTGTCGCAACGTGCCCTGCGCTCAACGTCATGGCGGGCGTACGCCCGCCATCCACGCCGTTGTCGAGACCAGCACTGCAAGCCGTGAATAACGGGCCGAGGCGCGCCATGACGGAACTGGGTAAACGTGTCTGACTTGCAGTCGTTCCTTGTTCACGTATCCTGTGCTTGGGCGCAACGACAAAGGCGGCAGCCCGCGTGTCGTTAAGTTCTGCAGGGCCCTTCGTGGGTTTCGGTGGGGACTAACCGCACGGCGAGGGCGGCCAGGGCAGCAATCACGCCGGCAACCAGAAACGTCACGGATAGCGAACGCGTAATCAGCATGCCGGCGAACGCGGAACCAAGCGGGAAGCCGGCGGTGTTCAGGCTGATCGAGACGGAGAGGACGCGGCCGAGCAGCGCGGGATCAGTGCGCCGCTGTCGCAGCGTGAGCAGGCCGACATCGATTGGCCCTTCGGCGAAACCGGCCATCAGAAGACCCAGGACTAATCCCGGGGATCCAAGTTCCGCTGCGATTGACCAGGCGGCCAGGGCGGTTGCCAGCATGCCGGCCGCCATGATCGGCCGTTCTCGTCCCGCGGTGCGAAGCTGGCCGGCCAGCAGGGCGCCCAGGCCGCCGGCGATGCCGGTCGCCGCCCACAGGAAACCCGTCATCGTCTCGCCTGCGCCATTGGCGAACGTGCGGACCATGAACACGGGCACGGCGATAACAAGAATACCCCAGGCCACCTGATACAGGATGTATGAAACCGCCAGCCCGCGCAGCGTCGGGTGGCGCATGACGACGCGGACGCCCTCCAACGTGTGATGCAGGAGCGAGCCCGATGAAGGCGCCACATTCGGGACGAGACGCACGCGAGCAATGCAGACGGCCGCCATGCCGAACGTCAGGGCGATCAGCGTCAGTGCTGGCGCTGGTCCGGCGAAGGCAACGATCAGCCCCGTGAGCGCTGGTCCGAGCACGTCGGCAGCGGCATGGATCGCAGTGTCGAGTGCATTGGCGCGGTCAAGCGCCTCGACTGGTACCAGCCGAGGCAGCAGAACACGGATGCCCGCGGTGCTGAGGGGGCTTGTCAGAGAGAACAGTCCAACCAGTATCAACAGGACGACGGGATTTACCCAGCCAAGCTGATCCGCCGCGACCAGCAGCGCGATCAGCACCGTGCTCGCGATCATGTCGACCGTGACTGCCGAGGCCGATCCGATACGGTCAAGAAATGCGCCAGCGAGCGGGCTGATCATCAAGCCTGGTGCCACGGCGGCACATGTCACCCACCCGGCAAGCGCGGGTGAGGCGAAGCGTCCCAGCACATACAGCACGAGAGCCAGCAACAGCATGCGGCCGGCCAGCCGAGACAACATGGCCGCCGTCAGAACGGCTGGCAGATCGGCAACGGCAAAAAAATCGCGATATGAAACAGGTTGTCCGACCACCGGCTTGTCTTCAAGCGGCGGATGCTCCGGCCTGCGTCTCGAGAAACCCATTCAGCGCACTAATGAAACCCTTGGTGTTCTGCCCGTGCACATTATGGCCGCAGTCCGGCACCGTCACCAGCGTGCCGCGCGGTAGCGCGTCGGCGAACCGCTCCGCTGCCTCGGGCGCGAGAATATTTGACTTCGCGCCCCGCACCAGCAGCACCGGCAAGTCGAAACGTGTCGCGTCATCAAGAGAGACATTCTCCAACAGACCGCTGCCGCGCACGATGTTCAGCCGGCGCGGATTGGAATCGCATTTGCTGACGTACTTCCCGTCCGCCCGTTCCAGCATGTTGTACTTCACCGTCCGCTCGATATGCTCGCGCGGGCGATACGGATCGTATTGACGCACGTTGCGGATGAAGTGCTCCAGATCATCGAATTCCTGGTTCACCTGCACGAACCCGGCGATCGCCGCTCGCCCCTTGTCGGATAGTTCCGGCCCCACATCGACGATCACCAGCGCGCCCAGCCGCGACGGATCGCGCCGCGTCAGCAGCATGGCGTTGCGTCCGCCCATGGAATGACCGATCAGGACCGGCCGCCGCAGCCCCATCGTGTCGATGAAGGCCTCGGCGTCCAGCGACATCTCGTGGTTGGAATAGGCAACATCGCGCGCCCACTCGCTGTCGCCATGGCCGCGTTGATCCAGCGCCAATACGCGGTAACGCTGCGCCAGGTGCAGGCTGACCAGGTCCCACGAATGCGCCGACTGGTGGCCGCCGTGCAGCAGCACGATCGGCGGCGCGTCCGCCGCGCCCCAGTCGAGGAAATGGAACCTCATCTGGCGCAGCACGACGTTGCAGGACCGATAGGCAATATCCCGCGCATGCGGAATGCCCAGGTCGGCCGCGCTGTCCAGCAGGCTGCGGAACTCGTCCGTGTCGGTCATGTCCAGCGGCTGCTGCCCATTGGCGAAAATGTTGAGATACATGGCGTCGGACACCTCGATGCAAGCAGATCGGGCCGGCAGACCGCTGCGATAATGCCACAACAGCCTGCCTGGCCCTGCATGGCAAGTGCCTCAAACCTCCGCTCGCCAGTGCATGGGTGGCTCGGCCGTGACCAGGGAGCCGCCGCATGTGCCCGCGCGGCCCCGTCATTCATCCGGGATTGCTCCCGCGGCAACGTGGTGCCAGTTGAATTTCGGCATAGGCAGGAGATTGATCAATGAGCAAGGTCGTGCGGTTTCACGAGTTGGGTGGCCCCGAGGTTCTGAAGCTCGAGGATGAGTCGCCGCGGCAGCCGGGGTCAGGCGAGGCTCAGGTCGAGGTCCGCGCCATCGGCCTCAATCGCGCCGAGGCCATGTTCCGGCGTGGCATCTACCTGGAGCAGCCGAGCCTTCCATCGCGGATCGGCTACGAGATATCCGGTGTCGTCCGCGCAGTTGGACCGGACGTGACGTCGTTCAAGCCCGGTGACGCGGTCAGCACCATTCCCGGCTACTCGCAAGGCAAGTATGGCGCGTGTGCGGAGGTGGCCCTGGTTCCCGCCGATGTGCTGGTGGCCAAGCCGGAGGCACTGTCGTTCGAGCAGGCAGCCTCAATCTGGATGCAGTACATGACAGCCTACGGCGCGCTGATCGACATCGCGCATCTCGGCAGGGGTGATGCGGTCGTGATAGCTGCGTCGTCTTCCAGCGTCGGATTGGCGGCAATCCAGATCGCCCGTCATGTGGGCGCCACGCCGATCGCCACCACGCGGACCGGGGCCAAGCGTGCCGCATTGCTGGAAGCCGGCGCGGCAACGGTGATCGCGACCGAAGAGGACGATGTGCCGGCGGCGATCATGGCCGCGACTGACGGCAAGGGCGCGCGGGTCGTGTTCGACCCGGTTGGCGGCCGCATGGTGCTGAAACTGGCGGCGGGGATGGCGCAGTCGGGCATCCTGTTTCAGTACGGCGGCCTGAGCGGCGAGGAGACGCCATTCCCGACCATGGCGAGCTTTGCCAACAGGCTGTCGATGCGGGCCTACTCGCTGATGGAGATCATCGCCGATCCGGCGCGGCGCGCAAGCGGCGTGGACTACGTGCTCGATGGCCTGAAGTCCGGCGCGTTGACGCCGAAAATCGCCAAGACGTTCACGCTGGACCAGATCGTCGAGGCATATCGCTACCTGGAAGGCAACGAGCAGATCGGCAAGATCGTGGTGACCGTCTAGATCGGCCGCCAAGGAAGCCGGCTGCTGCAAGCCAGCCGGCTGTCCCTGCTTTAGTCGGCGGATTTTCAGGCCGCGGCGCGCCGGGTCAGGTCGGCCTGGGACGGCAGTTCCCGCCCGTGTGTTTCCGGCAACAGCAGTGCGGTCGGAACAGCAGGGCGGTCGCATCTGGACGGCCCGCCAAAGTTGCTCAATCGCGCTTCATGCGAACGCGTTTCGTGCAAAAGCCGGAGCGTTGGAGGAGTCGTGTCAGGGCTCTGCGGTGCGGTGCCAGGCTGTCAAGCCAGCGACGCTTCTTCGGTGCCGGACACGCGGCGGCGTGTGGCAGCCGACCGACCCTGGTCAGCCAGATGCCGCCTGCTTATGGTTGGCGCTGTCGCACCAGCCGAGGAACCCGCCGATGTCCCAGTTCGCGCTTGAAACCAACTCCGCGCTCGATCGTGCCCAATCCTATCAGGCGGAGCTGACCGCCATCCGCCGCGACATTCATGCCCATCCGGAACTGGGGCTGGAGGAGTATCGCACCGCCGACCTAGTCGCCCGCAAGCTGGAGGAATGGGGGATCGAGGTGCATCGCGGCGTCGGCAAGACCGGCGTCGTCGGCGTGCTGCGCAACGGCAATGGCGAGGCCGCGGTCGGGCTGCGCGCCGACATGGACGCGCTGCCGATCCAGGAGGCGACCAACCTGCCGTATGCCAGCCAGAATCCCGGCCGGATGCACGCCTGCGGCCATGACGGCCACACCACCATGCTGCTCGGCGCGGCCAAATACCTGGCGGAAACCCGCAACTTCAACGGCACTGTCAACTTCATCTTCCAGCCGGCCGAGGAAGGCGTCGGCGGCGCGCTGGAAATGCTCAAGGACAAGCTGTTCGAGCGTTTCCCCTGCAATTTCGTCTACGGCATGCACAACCGGCCGGGGCTGCCGGTCGGCCGTTTCATCACCGGACCCAACGCGCGCGCTGCGGGTGGCGCGTTCTTCGACATCACCATCACCGGCAAGGGCGCCCATGGTGCGCATCCGCAGCAGAGCATCGACCCGGTGGTGATCGCCTGCCACCTCGGCACCGCCCTGCAGTCCATCGTGTCGCGCAACATCTCGGCGCAGGATACCGCGGTCTTGAGCATCACGCGGATCCAGTCCGGCGACGCCTACAACGTGATCCCGCAGCATGCGGTGCTCGCCGGCACGGTGCGGACGATGAAGCGCGAGATCATGCAGACGATCGAGACCAACATGCGGCGCCTGTCCACCAGCCTCGCGACCGGCTTCGGGGCGACGGCTGAACTCGATTTTCGGGTCATCTTCGCGCCGATGGTGAACAACGAGGCCGAGGCGATCGCCTACGGCGATGCCGCCGCGGCGCTGGTGGGCGAAGCGGCGGTGCGCCGCGACGGACCGCCCGGCATGGGATCGGAGGATTTCAGCTTCATGATGGAGCAGGTGCCCGGCGCGCACATCAACCTCGGCAGCGGCGACACCGCCGCGCTGCATAACCATTTGTATGACTTCAATGATGCCGCGATCCCCTACGGCGTCGCCCTGTACGCCGGAATTACCGAGAAAAAGCTGCCGAAAGGCGCCGTTGACTGATGTTGACGCGGCGGACGCCGACGGACCTGATGATCTGGTTCGCCGGCCAGGCGATCCCCGCCCGAAGCGGCGACAGCGTCGCGGTGGCGTTGCTGGCCGCCGGCATCGCCGCCACCCGCACGACGCCGATCTCCGGCGCGCCGCGCGGACCGTTTTGCATGATGGGCGCCTGCTTTGATTGCCTCGCGATGGTGGACGGCCAGGCGAACGTGCAGACCTGCATGGTGGCCGCGCGGGACGGGATGCGGGTGGAGCGGCAGGAGGGTTCGGCATCCTTGAAATAACGAGTTTTCGTCATCGCCAGCATGCTGACGGTGCAGGGCGGCATCACTAACGTTTGTTGAAGGCGATGGCGAAGATCACCGACCAGCACCGCCCTGGCTTGCGCCAGCGCGACCCGCGTGCCATCGGCCCGGGCCTCGCTCCTTGCATGGAGCACGACGCCATGCCCCTGCTCGACCAGGAGGTGCCCCACCATTACGTAAGCCGAGCCCGTCGGAGGAAAATGCCTCTATTGGGCCTTTTATCGCCTAATCGCTTTTATGGTAAGTGGCGAAGGCCTGCGCTGGCCTCGTTCCCCTCAGCCGCACAGGCCGTATCCGAATGCTCGATGGTCCCGTCGGGCTGAATGAAATGAATACGGCGAAGGCGGAGGATATCGAACTCGGCTGAAATGCCGGTGCCCTGCTCTCGCGGCCCCGCAACCATCATCCCTACCGGGAACCAGCGATGAAGTCCGGCGCATTCGGAATGCATCAGCACAGGCCCGCCACTGCACCCGCTTAGGTTAGCCCCTAGCTCCGGCCCTGTCCCTGCCACAACTCGACTGTCTCGCGTAGGTTCATAGGTCACGATGATGTCGCGCTGAGTTACATCTTGGATGAAAGTGAGTGTCATAAAAGCACGAAATACTGCATTGAAGTGCAAAGTTTGTTTTGCGATTTCCCCAGGGAAACCGCCGAAGCTAACCGGGTCGCCTTGGTTGGGTGCTGGCGGCGGCCAACTCGTGGAACGGCAATCCAACGCTACGGCCTCACTTCCCGTTAAGTCATCTTCGGTGACGGCAAATGTTGCGATGTCAAGATCGGCGTTACGAGCGAGAACCGCGCCGAGAAGATCAAATGGAACCGTCCTAAGTAGGCACCTCATGCCTACATCCTTCCGCTTGTCCTCTTCAAAAGCCGAAATAACATGGTCGGCGGTAACCCCAATTAGCCCACGCTCAAAACGCAATATGAAGCAACTGCCTCCGGACAAAGGTTTAGGCCAAGCCTCTCGATCATTATACCGAACCAAAGGCCGGGCAACTTTCAACGTGAGGTCACTCATTCGTTGATGGAGGACTCGTTCATTGGACGTTGCGACATAAGGGGCACTCACCGTTAATCCCGCTCCTCGGCGGTCAAGGTGGCTGGGGCCAAGACGACCTCTGTAGAGCTTTCGGACCGCGGCACCGTTTCGATCAGGCGAAGGAACCGCTCGGTAACCTGGCCAACAAAGGCGTCTGTCTCGGCATGAACCGGGCGCTTCCGCTGGTGGGCTCGCGCGCCGTCCAAGGCCATCTGCCAAGCACCGTCTTTCATGCGACTAATCTCCGCCAAATCCAAACCAACGCATAACCCTGCTTTTCGGTACCCTCGGCCCGGCGTCGGCTGCAGCAGATTGGGGTTTATTCTCCGGTTTCCTCTCTACCGGAATAACTGCCGTTACACGGTCAAGTTCCGAGCGGCCTTTGTCCGTTATCATGTCGCCCGGCAATCTGCGAACGCCCGTGACCCATTGAAGGGAACACATGCAACCAAGTTCTTGGCTCGGTCTGCTGATCGCATCCAGATAGCCAGCGGGGCCAACTTTCATAAGACCCTTTTCGAAAGCCCAACAGCCGCGAACGGCATACACGCGGCCGTCACGCTGTTGATGGTTGTAAGTCTTCTGGTATTCGCCCTGCGCGTCCAGATCGCTATAGCGCCAGATTGCGGCAAGAGGATTGCCTGCGAACACAAAGATATGTTCGATTTCGGCGGGAAAGCTTCTCGCCTTGTATGTGTAAAACAGCCGATCCCACGTTGCCAAAGAGCGAAGCTCTTTCTTGATTTCCGCAATGCTGCCCTTGATCGCCTTGTCTTTTGTTCCTCCACTTGGGACTTGGTCAAGAAACTCTTTCAACATCGCCTGAAATTGGCCAATCTGGCCATTTAAATAAGTGTTCGACTGAGAACGATAGTTCTCAACACACCACTCAAACTGCTCGGTGATTGATGGGCGGAGCGTATCAAATATTTTGGCTACGTGGCTCCCGCTGGAACTGACGTTTTGTGATTGCTGTTCATCGCTGCCTGATATTTCTTTGATCGGCATACCTCGAACGCGAATTACATTGTCAAGAAAAGCTTTACATACCCGTTGGTAGCTCGCTGTAGCGTCTTGGCTGCTCGGTATGATTGAGGGAATCGACCTTGAGATATCGGTGTAGGTGTCCGCAAGATGGTTCGGATATTGCGGGCCTGATTTCAGGACGGCCGCCAGCATATTCCCTACCGCGTTGATCGACTCTCTCGTGTCGATGATCGGCCGAGAATCCTCCATCACGCGGCCAGCGTAGAAATTGTGCTGTTGTGGGCGTTGTAGCCCTGCGCAATCTCCCGCACGGCTTCGCCGTTCGCCTTGCGACGGATGCTCGTCACGAAAACACGCATGCCGACCTCCTTATTGTCTTGCCTGCCAAGTAGCGCCGCAGAAGCGCGCCATCTGCCGTTGTGAGTCACTCAGGCCCTTGGACGTTAGAATACAGTTTTGGAGGCAGCCTTTACACCCTCGGGTCATCGCAGGAAGACGGCCTGCCAGGGCGATGCTACGTCCCGCACCGCGAGCTGCGGGTAGCCGGCCGGAGCCCATCCGGAAACGGGTCCGGACCGAAAGGTGTTGCTTCGTATTCGACGCAGGCGCGCCATGACGTTGTGACTGTGGTGCGCTACCGCAAACAGTGTATTTGTTAATCAGCAGCGAGTTGATCCCGCCATCCCGGATCACCGGATCGGCACGATCAGCCCGTCCACCGCCGTGATACCCGACCCCGCACAGATCAGCGGATTGATGTCCAGCTCCGCCACCGTGTCGCGGTGATCCGCGACAAAGCGCGACACATCGCTGATCACCTGCGCCAGCCGGCCGATATCCACCCCGGCCATGCCGCGGAACCCGTCCAGCAGCGCGACCCCCTTCAGGCGGCGCAGCAGCCCCACGGCCTCGGCCGGCGTGACCGGGGCAGGGGAGATCGCGGTATCCTTCAGCACCTCCACCAGGATGCCGCCCAGACCCACCACGATCAGCGGCCCGAACAGCGGATCATTGCGGGCCCCGACCACAAGTTCGATCCCGGCCGGCACCATCGGCTGCACCAGCACGCCATTGATCCGCGGCGGCGGCGACACCTTGTCGGCGTTCGCCATCACGGCGTGCCAGGCCGCGCGCACCTCATCCGCGTCCCGCAGGTTCAGGCGGATGACGCCGGCCTCGGTCTTGTGCGGCAGATCGGCCGACTCGACCTTCAGCACGACGGGATAGCCCAGCGCGCCGGCGGCGTCGGCGGCATCGTCGGCGGAGGCGGTCAGACGCTCCCCCACCACCGGCACCCCATACAGCGCCAGCACCGCCTTGACCTCCCGCTCCGTCAGCGTCTCGCCGGTGGCCGCCTTGATCAGCGCACGCGCCTCCGCCGCCACCCCGTCCGGTGTGGCCGCGACCACCTGCGCGCCTGCCGCCCGCTTGTCGGCCCGCCATTGCCAGGCCGCCAGCGCCGCGAAACAGGCACTCATGGAGCGGAACAGCGCGACCCGGTCGCACTGGTTCGCCTCGACCACACCCGGCCCGTCCTGCCATTCCGTCTGCCAGACGACGCAGGCCATCTTGCCGGCTTCCCTGGCCATCGCGCTGTAGAGCCGCGGTCGTTTCGCCGATGGCGCGTAGCCATAGGTCAGCGGCGAAACCAGCACGCCATATTGCGGATCGCCGAGCAGCGCCGTGGCGCAGGCGCCGAGGGATTCCGGATCGCTCAGCACCTGGGCGGTGACGTCGCAAGGATTGCGTGAGGAGCCGAATTCCGGAATGCGGGATTCCAGTATGGCACGGACGTCCGGCGTCGGCTGCGGCATCGGCACGCCATGTTGCTCCGCCCGATCCGCCGCCATGATCGCCGCCCCACCCGAGGCGGCGATGACCGCAGCGCCCGCGGCCTTCGGCGGCGGTGCCTTGGCGAAGAAGGCGGCGGTTTCCATCAACGCCTCGAAATCATCCACCACAACCGCGCCGGCATGGCGGAACAGCGCGCGGTAGGAGTCGTGCGAACCGGCCAGCGACCCGGTGTGCGACATTGCCGCGGCGGCGCCGTGCGCGCCGGTCGCCATCTTGAACATCACCAGCGGCTTGTCCGCCGCCCAGGCGTTCTCGGCCGCCAGCAGCAGGCGGTCGGGCGTCGCCATGCCCTCGAACACGCAGGCGATGGACGCGCAGGCGGGATCGTCAACCAGATAGTTGACGTAATCCGCCATATCGACGTCGCAGCAATTGCCGGAGGTCAGCACATGGCTGACCGACAGCCCGCGCACCACGCCCTGCGCCAGCGCCATGCCGAGCGCGCCGGACTGGCTGATGATGCCGACAGCGTGCGGCTCTGGCTGGGGGATCGGCGTGATGTCCATGAATGTCACGCGGCTGTCCAGCATGGCGTTCACCACGCCGATGCAGTTCGGCCCGACGATGCGCAACCCCGTCTCCCGCGCGATCGCCGCCAGCCGTTCCTGCTGCGTAATGCGGTCTTCCTTGCCGGTTTCCGCATAGCCGGAGGCGAAGATGATGGCGCCACCGACGCCGGCCTTGACGCAGTCGAGGATGATCTCCTCCACCGCGTCGCGTGCCGCGCAGATCACCGCGCAGTCCGGGGTTTCCGGCAGGTCCCGGACATTGGCGTAGCAGGTCTGTTCGTTGATGGTCGGATAGCGCGCGTTGACCGGATAGGACCGGCCGGCGTAGTGCGCCATGTTGGCGAGCACCTGCTTGCCGAACGCCCCGGCGCGGGTGGAGGCGCCGATGACGGCGATGCTTTGCGGATGCAGTAGGCGAATGAGCTGATCGCGACTGTAGACTCCGGTGCGCCGGTATTGCATTGACTTTGGCCTGATTGACGTTCCTTCGGCGGCCAGCATACTCGCCGGTAACCGCGCGGCAAGCGTCACGCCGGGTGGCGCGCGAACAATCGGGGGAACCAGATGTCATCGTTGTTTGATCTGACCGGGAAGGTCGCCATCGTCACCGGATCAACCAAGGGCATCGGCCTGGCGATCGCCACGCGGATGGCGGAGCACGGCGCGATGGTGGTGATCTCAAGCCGCAAGCCGGATGCGTGCGAGGCGGCGGCGGCCGGCATCCGGGCCGCCGGCGGAAACGCCGTCGTCATTCCCTGCCACATTGGCCGCAAGCCGGAGCTTCAGGCGCTGGTGGACCAGACGCTGGCGCAGTGCGGCGGGATCGACATCCTGGTGGAGAACGCGGCGGTGAACCCCTACCTGGGGCCGGCCGCCGGCATGCCGGATGAGGCCTTCGATCGGGTCATGGGATCGAATGTCCGCAGCAACGTCTGGCTGGCGAACATGGCGATCCCGCACATGGTGCAACGCGGCGGCGGGGCGCTGATCATTATTTCCTCGATTGGCGGCCTGCGCGGATCAGCGCAGCTCGGCGCCTACGCGATCTCCAAGGCCGCCGACATGCAATTGGCGCGCAACATCGCGGTGGAATGGGGGCCCAGGAACATCCGCGCCAACGCCATCGCGCCGGGCCTGGTGCGAACGGATTTCGCACGGGCGCTATGGGAGAATCCGGAGCTGTACCGCAAGCGGACCAAGGACACGCCGCTGCAGCGGATCGGCGAGCCGGATGAGATCGCCGGCGCGGCGGTGTTCCTGGCCTCGGCCGCTGGAAGCTTCACCACGGGACAGACAATCGTGATCGATGGCGGCACAACGGCGGGATCGGTTGTCGGCAGCGACGATTGAGCCCGTATCCGGGGATCAGCGATGTCGTCTCCAACCACGCGGCGCCCTTCCTGCGTGGACGGAGGCCCTGTCTCCACCTCTTCATTATTGGCCGGCAGGTCATGCCCGTCAGCCGCTCTGCTTCTCCGGCAAGGCCAGCCGCTGACTAAAAATCACCAGATCGTCGCGACCTTGTACTCGCGAAACACCGTGTCGTCGGTGATCACGGTCAGCGACCGTTCGAGCGCGGCAGCGATCAGCATTCGGTCCATCGGGTCCTTGTGGTGCATCGGCAGCCCATTCGCTCGTTCGGCAACATCCCAGGTCAGCGGCAGCGCACGATAGCCAACCTGTCGAAGCCACTCGGACAAAGTGCCGTTGAAGCCGGGCGGCGCGGGTCGTTCCAGTTTGCCAAGGGCAACCTTGCGGGCGATCTCCCAGACTGTGATGGAAGCGACGAAGACGTCACCCGTGCTCATCGCCATCTTGCCCGCGTGGCTCATGGTCTGTCCGCCGTAGCCGTGAAAGACAATGATCGCGCAGGCGTCGGCGAGGAACGTCACACAGGCCAGCCTTCCTCGCGGGCTTCGTCGTCGGCCATCGGAGCAAACAGGGATTTGTTGTAGGTGCCGTTCCAGCCCCAGTCGCCCAGGGTGCGGGTAACCGTCCGTGGTGCGCCAATGATCCGCGCCACCGGGTGGCCATGGCGGGTAACGGTGATTTCGGCACCAGCCTCAGCCTCGGTGATGAGGGCGGACAGGTGCGCCTTGGCTTCGGCAAGAGTAATGCTTTTTTCCATGACCAATAATCTGGTCATTGGCGGCTGCGTGTCAAGCGGGAACTGGCGAGGACCGGCCAAGGCGCCAACCCCTGGACGCGGTGGCGGTTTTGTCGATGGGCTGCACGGGAAGGTCATCCACGCCCACAACGGCATTGACCGCGTTCGGATTAGCTTGCGTGGCGACAAAACCATGACGAACGTCGGGCGCACCGTTCACGCGCTGCCGACCTAACCACTTCGTGAAGCCCGCCAGGCTCAACCGCCGCCCGTCGTCATCAGTTGGCGGATTGGAGGGCATCACCCATGGCGCAGCAGATTCCGATCAATGAGTCCACCGAGACCGGCATTGAAATTCCGGAGGAAGGTGTCTTCGAAATTGCTCCCGACTTGGCCTACCGGCGCCTGGCTCTGGTCAACATCATGCTGTTCGGCCAGCCACACCAACCCGAATGGGTGCTGATCGACGCCGGCCTGCCCGGCACCGCCGGCATCATCGCCCGCACCGCCGAAGCCCGCTTCGCCACCGACGGACCGCCCGCCGCAATCCTGCTGACGCACGGTCATTTCGACCATGTCGGCGCCCTGACGACCCTGGCCGAACGCTGGGGCGTGCCGATCTACGCGCATCCGCTGGAGCACCCGTATCTCGACGGCACGACCGCCTATCCAAAGCCGGACGCGCATGTCGGTGGCGGCATCATGTCCATGCTCGCGCCGCTGTATCCGCGTGGGCCGCTCAGTGTCAGCCTGTGGCTGCGGGCGTATCCGCAGGACGGCACGGTGCCGCACATGCCGGGTTGGCGCTGGATCCATACGCCTGGCCACTCGGTCGGCCACGTCTCATTCTGGCGCGAGTCGGATCGCTGCCTGATCGCCGGTGACGCCTTCATCACCACCGCGCAGGAATCCGCCTATGCGGTGACGGTGCAGGAGCCCGAACTGCATGGACCGCCGATGTATTTCACCCACGACTGGCAGGCTGCCAGGGACTCGGTCCAGCGCCTGGCGAAACTGGCGCCCGAGGTAGTGGTGACCGGACACGGCAGGGCCATGCACGGAGAGGCGATGCGGACGGCCCTAAACCGACTGGCAACGGACTTTGATCGCGTCGCCGTGCCCAAGGATGGACGTTACGTCAACCAGCCGCAAACCGCGGCGGACGGCAGCGCCTATCCCGGACGGAACTGACAGGTCACTCCGATTGGTTGGCGGAGGTGGCGCAGCTTTACGCCACGTTCAGGAAGTTCTCCGCCAGGCCCATTAGCCCCGACAGCGAAGCGACATGACCTTCACGTCCTTTGGATCAGCCCGCCTCCAGCTCATCGATAAACCCCGAGATCACGTCCAGCCCCTTGTTCCAGAACCCCGGGTCGGACGCATCCAGCCCGAACGGCGCCAGCAGTTCCTTGTGCCGCTTGGTGCCGCCCGCCCGCAGCATGTCCAGATACTTCGCCTGGAACCCGGGATGGCCGCCTTGGAACACCGAATACAGCGCGTTCACCAGGCAATCCCCGAATGCATAGGCATACACGTAGAACGGCGAATGAATGAAATGCGGCACATAGGCCCAGAACACGCTGTAGTCCGGCGTGAACTCGAACGCCGGCCCCAGGCTCTCGGTCTGCACCTGCATCCACAGCTCGCCGATCCGCTCCGGCAGCAGCTCGCCCTTGCGCCGCTCATCATGCAGCAGTGTCTCGAACTGGTAGAACGCGACCTGGCGGACCACCGTGTTCAGCATGTCCTCGGTCTTCGCCGCCAGCATGATCCGCCGCTGCGCCAGGGTCGCCGCATCCAGCAGGGAGCGGAACGTCAGCATTTCGCCGAACACGCTCGCCGTCTCCGCCAGGGTCAGCGGCGTCCCCGACATCAGGTAGCCCTGTCGAGCCGCGACGACCTGGTGCACGCCATGACCGAGTTCATGCGCCAGGGTCATCACGTCCCGCGTCTTGCCATGGTAGTTCAACAGCAGGTACGGATGAACGCTTGGCACCGTCGGATGGGCAAAGGCACCGCCTGACTTGCCCGGCTTCAACCGCGCATCGATCCATGGCCGGTCGAAGAACCGCTGGCCCACCGACGCCAGCTCCGGGCTGAACGCGCCATAGGCCGTCAGCACCTGCTCCCGCGCTTCCCCCCACTCGATCAACCGGTCATCGTCGCTCGGCAGTGGCGCATTCCGATCCCAGTGCTGCAGCTTTGGCAGTCCCAGCCACCGCGCCTTCATCTGGTAGTACCGATGCGACAGCCGGGGATAGGAGTCCCGCACCGCCGTCGCCAGCGCATCGACGACCTCGTCCTCCACCATGTTGGCGCGGTTCCGCGCGCTGCCGGGGCGGGCATGGTGGCGCCAGGTGTCCTCGATCTCCTTGTCCTTGGCCAGCGTGTTGGTAATCAGCGAGAACAGCCGCAGATTGTCCCCGAACACGGCGCCGATCGCGCGGCCGGCGGCCTCGCGTACCAATCGGTCGCGGTCCGACAGCTTGTTCAGCGTATCGCTGACCGTCAATGAGGCGCCTTCCAGAGGGATCCGCAGGGCGGCGATCGTCTCGTCGAACAGCCGCACCCAGGCGCCGTTGGCGGTCAGGTCCCGCTCATGCGTCAGCTTCTCCAGGTCGTCCGCCAACTGGTGCGGCCGGTAGACCCGCAGGTCGCGCAGCCAGGGGCCGTAATGCGCCAGGGCCGGGTCAACCAGCTTCGCCTCCAGCGCCGTGTCGCTCAGCCGGTTCAGCTCCAACGAAAAGAAGATCAGGTCGCTGCTGATCCCGGTCACCTGCTCGCGCACCGTCTGGTAGAACTGGCCGATCGCCGGGTCGGTCGAATCGCCTGCGAACAGAAGCTGGGCGTATGATGACAGGCGGCCGAGGCTTTCCTGGATACGCTCGTAATCAGCGATCGCGGTGGCGATCGCGGCACCGGACAGCGTTGCCAACTTGCCGGCGTAGGTGGCGGCGAACGATTTCGCCATCGCCTGCGCCCGCGCGAAGTCAGCCGCCACCATGGGATCGTCAGGCGCAGTGTATAGATCGGACAGGTCCCACGTGGGCAGTGTGCTCGTCTGTGCGGGGCTGGTGGTATTCATTATGGTTTCAACATCCTGAACCTGCGGCGAAAGCAGGATTGGACCTGCTGCGTAAGTAAGATATGTAGGCTAGGAGTGTCCCACGTCAAAGGGCGTGCTGGCCAGCGGAATCAACCTGCCCGGCATCCCGCGCCGGAGGATGCGTGCAGACCAATTCAAACTGGCCGAACCTGGCCGCGATGATGTTCACCCTGGCCGGCGCCTGGCCGGAGAAGCCGATGTTGCGCGCTTACCAGGATGGCGCCTGGCACACGGTTACCTGGGGCGCATTCGCGCGCCAGGCCGCGTCCTGCGCCCGCGCCCTGCGCGCCGCGGGCGTGTCGGCCGGCGACCGCGTGCTGCTCTGCATGGAGAACCGGCCGGAATATCCCATCGCCGAAACCGCCCTGATGGCGATCCGCGCCATACCGGTTCCGGCCTATACCATCAACACGGCCGCGGACCACGCGCATCTGCTGCGTGATTCAGGCGCACGCGTGGCGATCGTATCCTCGGCCCCGCTGGCCGAGAGGCTACGGCAGGCGGCGGCCAAGGCGACGAAACTCGATCTTGTCGTGATGATGGACACGCCGCCGGAAAGCCTGCCCGACATCGTGCCTTGGGCGTCGCTGGTCCAGGACGCCCGGCAGCCGGACGACATCGCGTTGGAAGCCGACCAGATTCCCGCCACGACAATGGCTTGCCTGATCTACACCTCCGGCACCGGCGGCGTGCCGAAGGGGGTGATGCTGCCGCACCGCTGCATCCTGTCCAATTGCGCCGGCGCCGTCGAACTGGTCCGCCCGCTGCGCCTGAAGAATGAGGTCTACCTGTCCTATCTGCCGCTGGCGCACAGCTATGAACACACGGTCGGCCAGTTCTTCCTGCTCAGCCTGGGCACCGAGATCGTCTATGCCCGCGGCGTCGAGCACCTGGCGGCGGACATGCTGGCGGTCCGCCCAACCATCCTGACTGTCGTGCCGCGGGTGCTGGAGGTGATCCGCGCCCGCGTGCTGGCACAGCTCGCGCGAGAAAAGCCCTGGCGGCGGCGTCTGTTCCAGACAGCCTTGGCGATCGGCCACAAACGCATCGATCGCCAACCGCTCACTCCGCTGGAGCATCTGCTGGACCCGCTGCTGGATCGGCTGGTCCGCGCCAAGGTGCGCGCGCGCTTCGGCGGCCGGCTGGTCGCGGCGATGTCCGGCGGCGCCCGCCTGGAACCCGAGGTGGGACGGTTCTTCCTCGCCCTCGGCCTGAAGATCATGCAGGGCTACGGCCAGACCGAGGCCGGTCCCGTCATCAGCGCCAACCCGCCCGACGCGATCCGCATCGACACCGTCGGCACCGTGCTGGGCGGCGTCGATCTGCGCCTGGCCGACGACGGTGAAATCCTGGTCCGCGGCAGCCTGGTGATGGACGGCTACTGGAACCGCCCGGCCGACACCGCCGCCACCATCGTCGATGGCTGGCTGCACACCGGCGACATTGGTGAGCTCGACCGCGGCTATCTGCGTATCACCGACCGGAAGAAGGACATGATCGTTCTGTCAGGCGGGGAGAACGTCTCGCCAGCCAGGATCGAGGGCATGCTGATGGCGGAAGCCGAGATCGCCCAGGCGGTCGTCGCCGGCGACGGCCGCAGCGGCCTAAGCGCGCTGGTCGTCCCGGCCGAGGGTCTGGACGACGTCGCCGTTGCGCTGGCGGTGCACCGGACCAACATGCGCCTATCCGCGACCGAGCGCATTCGCAAGCACGCGGTGGTCGCGCCGTTCACCGTCGAAAACGGCTTGCTGACGGCTTCGCAGAAGATCCGCCGCATGTTGGCGATCCGTGCCAACGCTCAGGTACTGTCCAGGCCCCGGTGACCCAGGCCACGGTGACCCAGGCCCCAGCGACCCAGGCCCCAGCGACCCAGGCCACGGTGACCCAGCCTGATTTTCCGCCGAACGGTCATTGCGACGCGCCGGCCGCTCTGCTAGAGGGCGCGGCTTGTCTGTCGGTTCAAACGTGTCCGCCTCTCCGATCCATCGGGTCGCGGGGCATACGGTGTTCGAGAAAGAGCCTGGTCCATGGCCGTACCAAAGAGAAAAACATCGCCTTCCCGTCGCGGCATGCGGCGGAGCCACCAGGCGTTGCCGCACGAAGCGCACGCCGAGTGTTCCAACTGCGGCGAGCTGAAGCGTCCACACCACGTGTGCAGCCACTGCGGGCACTATGATGGACGCGAAGTCGTCGCAGCCGGCAAGCCGCTGCGAGGCGCTGTTCGCGCCTGAGCCCGGATCGCGGCATACGGCTCCTCCGGTGACGGCTCCTTCCATACACGCACCGCTTGCTTTGGCGTCGTTCACCCTGGCGATCGACGCCATGGGCGGCGACAAGGCGCCCGACATGGTCGTGCAGGGTCTGGAACTCGCCGCCGAACGGCATCCAGGCGCGCGCTTCCTGCTGATCGGCGACGAGCCGGTGCTGAACACCTTGCTCAGCCGTTCCAGGCGCGCCCGCGCGGCCTGTACGGTGCGGCACGCGCCCGATGTTGTCGGCAACGATATCAAGCCGACCGCTGCGCTGCGGATGCGCCAGTCGTCGATGCGGCTCGCGATCGACGCCGTGGCGAGCGGGGAAGCCTCGGGCGTGGTCTCCGCCGGCAATACCGGCGCACTGCTGGCGTTGGCCAAGATCGTCATCAAGACGCTGCCCGGCATCGATCGGCCGGCCATGGCCGGGATCGGACCGTCGGCGCGCGGCGACGTGGTCATGCTCGACCTCGGCGCCAACGTGCATTACGACGTCCGCAACCTGGTCGAGTTCGCCGTCATGGGTGACGTCTTCGCCCGCACCGTGCTGGGCCTCACGGCACCATCCATCGGCCTGCTGAACGTCGGCTCGGAGGAGATGAAGGGCGACGATATCGTGCGCGAGGCGGCCGAGATCCTGCGTGCCAGCCATGTCGGGCCACAGTTCCATGGTTTTATTGAAGGCCATGATATCGCCGCCGGCACCGTCGACGTGGTGGTGACCGACGGCTTCACCGGCAACGTCGCGCTGAAGACCGGGGAGGGCGCGCTGAAGCTGATCGGCGAGTTCCTCAAGCAGGTCTTCACCAGCGGCATCATGGCAAAGATCGCCTATCTGCTGGTGCGGCCCGGCCTCGACCGGTTGCGCGAGTGGCTGGATCCGGTGCGCTATAATGGCGCCGTCATGGTGGGGCTGAACGGGGTGGTGGTGAAGTCGCACGGCGGCACCGATGCCCAGGGTTTCGCCCACGCGGTCGATGTCGCGATGGACATGGTGGTGCATCGCTTCAACGATCGGATCCGGGAGGATCTCGCGCGTCTGGGACTGCTCAGGCGTCACTCGGCGGAGAAGAGTTCGGCGACGCCGCCGGTCAAGCAAACCACGGATGTCAGTCTTGGACCGAACGCGGGTTCGACGGACGACAACCACCTCGCCACCGCCTGAGTGGAATCGAAGATGCCGCCCTGTTCCATCCTCGCCGGCTGCGGTGGCTATCTGCCTGAGCGGGTCGTGACGAACGACGAACTGTCGCGCACGATCGATACCTCCGATGACTGGATCCGGGAGCGCACCGGTATCCGGCAGCGCCATTTCGCCGCGCGGCATGAAACCGCGGCTTTCATGGCGACAGCCGCGGCACGTGCGGCGCTGGCCGATGCTGGCGCGACCGCGGCGGACGTCGATGCCATCATCCTGGCGACCAGCACGCCCGACCAGGCATTTCCCGCCACGGCGCTGCGGGTGCAGGCGGAACTTGGGATCACCCGTGGGTTCGGCTTTGATCTGTCGGCGGCCTGCGCCGGCTTCATCTATGGGTTGTCCGTCGCCGACGGCATGATCCGCGCTGGTCAGGTGCGTGGCGTCCTGGTGATCGGCAGCGAGGTCTATTCCCGCATCCTGAACTGGCAGGACCGTGGCACCTGCGTGCTGTTCGGCGATGGCGCCGGTGCGGTCCTGCTCCGCGCCGAGCAACCGCGCCACCATGACAGGCGCGGCATATTGTCGACCCACATCCACGCGCAGGGCACACTCGGCGATATTCTCTATGTCGATGGCGCCGTCGGCCAGCCGGACAAGTCCGGCCATCTGGTGATGAACGGCCGCGAGGTCTTTCGCCATGCCGTCACCCGGCTGGCCGAAGCGGTGGACGAAGCATTGGCCGCCAACAACCTGTCCCATGCCGACATTGATTGGCTGGTTCCGCATCAGGCCAACCGCCGTATCATCGACGCCATGGGACGCAAGCTGGGCCTGCCGCCGGAGCGGGTGGTGGTGACGGTGGACCGGCACGCCAACACCTCCGCCGCGTCGGTCCCGCTGGCGCTGGCCGAAGCTTGCCGGGACGGCCGCATTCGCCCCGGTCAACTGGTGCTGCTGGAAGCGCTGGGCGGCGGCCTGACCTGGGGTTCGGCGCTGGTGCGGATGTAAGGCAGGCCAGGGCTCCGCCCTGGACCCGCAAAGGGGCGGATGCCCCTTTGATCCCTGTCCAGGGGTTTGGCGGAGAGGGGGCCACTCAGTCCGTTGCAACCGCCTCGGTCGCCCCCCTCTCCGCCAAACCCCTAAATGGGTTCCAAGGGCGTCAGCCTTTGGCGGGGTCGAGGGGCGGAGCCCTCGCCTTCCTGGCCGTCTCAGCCTCAAACGACACAATCGGCTGCAAAGTGCTGATCCTGAGTGATTCTCGTTACCGATAAACTTGACGCGCCGATACGTTCTGCCTAGCGTACGGTTATGCTGACGATCACGCGTGCGCACATTGCCGAAATGATCTATACCCAGGTCGGGCTGTCTCGCAACGAGTCCGCTGACCTGCTGGAGGACGTTCTCGATCGCATTGCAATCCGTCTCGAGAATGGAGAGGCCGTTAAAATCAGTGGCTTCGGCACCTTTTCAGTGCGCCAGAAGGGACGCCGTATTGGCCGCAATCCAAAGACGGGCGAAGAAGTGCCCATCTTGCCGCGGCGGGTGCTGGTGTTCCGCCCCAGCCATGTGCTGAAGGCGCATGTCAACGGCACCACGCCCGGTCCGGAAGACGATGAATGACCGGATTCTCCTGGACATTGATCCGGACCGCGGGCCATGGACCTTGTCGTGACAGACGACCCGCGAGGCAGCGATAACGATCCGGGCCAGCGCGCTCGCCTCAAGAAGGCCCCCAATGCCTACCGCACAATCAGTGAGGTAGCGGACGATCTTCATATTCCACAACATGTTCTGCGCTTCTGGGAAACCAAGTTCCAGCAGGTAAAGCCGCTCAAGCGTGGCGGTGGCCGGCGCTATTATCGGCCTGATGACATCATCCTGCTGCGCCGCATCGCGGATCTTCTCTACACCCAGGGTTACACGATCAAGGGCGTCCAACGCCTGCTGCGCGAAGGCGGCGGCCTGCTGTCCGACGACATTCCGCCACCAACCGCCGACGAACGCGCCGCGGCGGAGGGGGAAAACCATCCCACCCATGAACGGCTGATCCCCGGTCTCCCGCTCATGGTGCCGCCGTTGCCCCTCACCGGCCGCGCGACGCAAGGTTCGGGCGCGGATCCGCAAGCCGAACACCTGCGTGCGCTGCTGGCGGAGGCGGTGCGGGAACTGGAGGCTTTACGGGCGCTGCTGGTCGGCAAGTAGAACCGCCGAACTTGCAAGCGAGTGGCGACCGCGCTACCCGCCGAAAGCGGACAGTCCGGTCTGTGCCCGCCCCAGGATCAGTGCGTGCACGTCGTGCGTGCCCTCATACGTGTTCACCGTCTCCAGGTTCATCACATGACGGATGACGTGATACTCATCGACAATGCCGTTGCCGCCATGCATGTCGCGGGCAACGCGGGCGATGTCCAGTGCCTTGCCGCAGTTGTTGCGCTTCAGCAGGCTGATCATCTCCGGCGCGGCCTGGTGCTCGTCCATCAGCCGGCCCAGGCGCAGGACGGCGTGCAGCCCAAGCGTGATCTCGGTCTGCATGTCGGCGAGCTTCTTCTGCACCAGTTGCGTCGCGGCCAGCGGGCGGCCGAACATCATGCGCTGCAGGGTGTACTCACGCGCGGCGTGCCAGCAGAACTCGGCGGCGCCCATCGCGCCCCAGGCAATCCCGTAGCGCGCGTTGTTCAGGCAAGAAAACGGACCGCGCAAGCCTTTCACGCCGGGCAACTGGTTCTCGGCCGGCACGAACACGTCCTGCATCATGATCATGCCGGTAACCGAGGCGCGCAGCGAGAATTTTCCTTCAATCTTCGGCTGCGTCAGGCCATCCATGCCGCGTTCCAGGATGAAGCCGCGGATGTCGCCGGCATCGTCCTTCGCCCAGACCACCAGCACGTCGGCGATCGGCGCGTTGGTGATCCAGGTCTTCGAGCCGTTCAGGATGAAGCCGCCATCGACTGCTTTCGCACGGGTCCGCATCGACGCCGGATCGGACCCGGCATCCGGCTCGGTCAGGCCAAAACAGCCGACAAACGCGCCGGTGCGCAGCTTCGGCAGGTACTTCCGCCGCTGCTCCTCCGAGCCGAAGGCATGGATCGGATACATCACCAGCGACGACTGCACGGAGAACGCCGACCGGTAGCCGGAATCGACCCGTTCGACCTCCCGCGAGATCAGGCCGTAGCTGACATAGTTCACGCCGGCGCAGCCGTAGCCGTCCAGGGTGGCGCCCAGGAAGCCCATCTCGCCGAACTCGTTCATGATCTCGCGGTCGAAGTGCTCGCGACGGTTGGCCAGCAGGACGCGCGGAAACAGCTTCTCCTGGCAGAAATCGTGCGCGGCATCGCGGATCGCCCGTTCGTCCTCATTGAGCGCGCCCTCCAGGCGGAGCGCATCATCCCACGCGAACGGCGTGAAATGACTGACGGGATGGGAAGGAGCGTCGTTCATGCATCGGTCTCCCTGCTGTCTGGCGCCATGCTCTCGGGGCTATGGGGACGGCGGGGCCGCAGCATCATGAAGGCTGGCACGTCATCGCCAAAGCCGACGACATCGGGACCCAGGTCCTCATCACGGCGATAACGCTCACGCCGCGGCTCGTCGCGACGGAATTCGTCCCGACGTAACTCGTCCCGGCGGGGATCGTCTCTGCGCGGCTCATCGCGCCGCGGCTCATCCCGCCTGGACGGACGCTCCGGCGCGCGCGCCATCGTCGGTATGTCAAGGCTCGCATGCTCCGGCACCGCCTGCTCCGGGTTTGGCGGACGGGCCGGACGCGCCCGCTCTGGCCGTGCGCCGTCGCGTCTTGCCCTTGGCTCCCGCGTCTTGTCCTTCTCCGACGGCGTGCGGGCCTCGGGCTTCCTCGGTTCGGCGCGCCGGCGTCCGCGTCGCTTGCGGCCGTCGCCCTCGGCCCAGTCTACCGGATCCAGGCCTTCGACCAGCATGGGCGGAATTGGATGGGCGATCAGCTTCTCGATCTGCTGCACGGCATAGCGGTCATCGGGCGCGGCGATGGTGAAGGCATGACCGATCAGTCCGGCCCGCCCGGTGCGGCCGATGCGGTGGACATAGTCTTCCGCATGGATCGGCACGTCGAAGTTGAACACATGCGACAGGCCGCCAATATCCAGGCCGCGCGCCGCGACATCGCTGCACACTAGCAACTTCAGCTCGCCGGCCTTGAACTTCTCCAGCGTGGCGAAGCGCACGGTCTGCGACAGGTCGCCGTGCAGCGCGCCGGCGCTGAAATGATGTTTCGACAGCGACTTGTAAAGGATATCGACATCGACCTTGCGGTTGCAGAAGATCAGCGCGTTCTGCACGTTCTCATTCCGGATCATCCGGCGCAGCGCCTCGCGCTTGTCGTGTTCGGCCACCAGGGCAAGACCCTCGGTGATGGTGACCGCCACCGATGCGGACCGCGAGACGGTGATTTCCTTCGGATTGCGCAGGAAGGCATCGGCCAGGCGTTTGATCTCCGGTCCCATGGTGGCGGAGAAGAACAGCGTCTGCCGGGTCGCCGGCAGCATCGAGACGATACGCTCCACATCCGGAATAAAACCCATGTCCAGCATGCGATCGGCTTCGTCGATGACCAGGATACCCGTGTCGGACAGCAGGATGGAGCCGCGCTCGAACATGTCGAGCAGCCGGCCGGGCGTCGCGATCAGCACGTCCACGCCGCGGTTGAGGACGTCCTTCTGGTCGGACATGCTCTCGCCGCCGATGATCAGCGCGTGGGTCAGCTTCAGGTATTTGCCGTATTGCACGAAGTTCTCGGCGACCTGCAGGGCAAGCTCGCGGGTAGGCTCCAGGATCAGGCTGCGCGGCATGCGGGCGCGGGCCCGCCGCCCGGTCAGGATATCCAGCATCGGCAAGGTAAAGCCGGCGGTCTTGCCGGTGCCGGTCTGCGCGATGCCCATCACGTCGCGGCCCATCAGAACATAGGGGATGGCCTGTTGCTGGATCGGCGTGGGACGGCGGTAGCCAAGTTCGTTGATGCTGCGCAGCACGTCCGCCGAAAGACCCAGATCGGCGAAGGTGGCAAGCACCGGTTCGGGCGGCGCGCCCGCCGCGATCGGGATGACAGCGCCGCCGGCGATGGGTTCTTGTTGCGCATCAAGATCAAACAGCGGCGGCGAGTTCGCGGCCAAACCGCTGCTGTCCGCCTGAAGCGTGTCCGGTTCAATTGCCGCATCAGCGTCAGCGGCGGAGTCTGCCGGCTCGGCTTGATCCGGGATCGGTCTTGCCGAACCGTCGTCCGCGAGCGGTTCCGCCGGTGCTTCATCCATGGCAGCCGGGTCCGCCTCGCTCTGCGGGGCAACCGCCTCGGTCGAGGCTTCGACGGTCGGCACGACGGTTTCCGCGAACGCGCTCTCCGCCGCCGGAGCAGTCGTTTCCGGAGCAGTCGTTTCCGGGGCGGTCGGTTCCGCGTCGGTCTGTGGCCGTGAGGCGGTCGTTGATTCGGTCAATTCGGGTCCAGTCGATGACATGGCTGCGATCAATGCATCGGCAGCCGCGCGAGGGACATCTGCATCCCGCCTGCGAGATCTCCGGCATCCACTCGCCTGACGGGCGGGGTATCGGAATAACAAGGGCAAAAGTCAAGGATACGGGGGCACTTGATTTATGTGGCGACGGTTTTCGCCAGTCCAATCCCCCAGGTGCTGCACCGATGGTAAATTCAGACGATCTTCAACTCAAGAAATTCCATCTGGCACCCCCGGCATACCCGGCAACGCCGGGCACCCTGCGAAAGCAACGACCATCACGTTGAACAGCTCTCCCATGGCCCGCGGTTCGGCTAGCCGCAGCGCGCCATCCCGCAGCGCCGCCGCCTGTTTTACCGGGCGTTCACGAGCCAGTACTTCCGTCCGCTTGAACAGCCCGAGTTCGGCCAGAAACGCCCCCTGCGTCACCGGCCCCTGCACCGAGGCCCCCGCCGCCCGCGCGACCAAGGCCAGATCGGCGAAATCCACATGCGCGGTCAGATCCGCGGTGCCCGGCGGTGACAGCGGATCAACCGGCCGCGCTTGCGCGATCGCCTGCAGGCTGACCCCGGCGGCGCTGCGTTCGGGCCCGTAATCCACCAACAACCCCACCCCCCTGTCCCGCCGCACCCGCTCGGCCACCGCCCCGACGAACGCCCGCGCCGCCTCGTTCACCTCGACGACCTGTCCGACGGCCGCTCGCCGCTCCGCCGGCACCGCGGTTCGGTCGGCCGGACGTTCCAGCCAGGCCCCGTCCAGCACGAACCGTTCCGTCCATCCGCCAGCCCGGCGGACGAACTGCCTGATCGGCAGCGCGTCCAGGAACTCGTTCGCCAGCAGGATCATCGGCCCCGTCGGCACCGAATCGAGCGAGTCGTGCCAGGTCGCCATCGGCACCCGCGCCGCCTGGGCCGCGCGCAGGCGCGCCGAGGTCTCGATCAGATGCACCCGCAGCGCGGTGGCGAACGCCGGCATCACGCTGCGCGCCGCGCGCAGGACATCCGCCATCAACGTGCCGCGGCCCGGCCCGGCCTCGACCAGCAGTACCGGGTCCGGGCGGCCCAGATGCTGCCAGTTGTACGCCGCCCACGCGCCAATCAGTTCGCCGAAGACCTGGCTGATCTCAGGCGACGTGGTGAAGTCGGCGAACGGGTCGTGCGTCGAATAGTAGATGGCGTTGGCCCGCGCCATGAAGTGGTCCAGCCGCTCTGCTGTCATGCGATCCGGCGAGTCCGCAGAATCAGCCACAGCCCGACCAGGAACATCGGCACCGACAGGACCTGTCCCATCGTCGTGCCGAACGGCAGGAAGCCCAGGAACGCATCAGGCTCGCGAAACAACTCGCCGGTGATCCGCGCGATGGCATAGCCGCACAGGAAAAACCCGGTCAGCATGCCGAAACGCGAGCGCAGGCGTTCCCGGCGCGAGAGCAGGAACATGACCAGGAACAGCAGCAAGCCTTCCAGCAACGCCTCGTAGATCTGGCTCGGATGCCGCGCCACACAGATGTCGGGAAAGCTGGGGCAGTCGGGTGCCCTGGGGAACTTCATCGCCCAGGGCAGCCAGTCCGGCGCGGGGCGTCCCCACAACTCGCCGTTGATGAAATTCGCCACGCGGCCAAGGCCCAGGCCGATCGGTGTGACGACAGCGATCCGGTCGGCGAAGCCCAGCAGCGGGATGCCGTTGCGGCGGCAGAACACGATGATCGCCGTGGCCACCCCCAGCATGCCGCCGTGGAAGCTCATGCCGCCTTGCCAGACCGCGAGGATCTGCAGCGGATGCGCCAGATAGACCGATGGCTGATAGAACAGCACGTAGCCAAGCCGTCCGCCCAGCACGACGCCCAGCACCGCCCAGGTCAGGAAGTCGTCAACCTGCAACGCTGTGGCGACAGCCGGCGGCAGCCGCGCCAGTCGGCGCACCAGCCGCCAGCCGACCAGCAGGCTGGCGATGTAGGCAAGGGCATACCAGCGGATGGCGAACGGTCCGACCTGGACAATGACCGGGTCGAACTGCGGAAACAGCAGGGCGGGGATCATGGCACGACCGGGATCACACGTACCGGTCAGGCGTTGCCAGATGTTCCTGCACGTAACGCCGGATACCTTCCTCCAGTGAGGTGAACTGGCCAGGATAGCCAGCGGCTCGCAGCCGTTTCATCGGCGCCTGGGTGAAGGACTGGTATTGTCCGCGAAGGCTGGCTGGCATGTCGATAAAGTCGACCGCACGCGGCCTGCCCACCGCGTCGGACACCGCGTGCGCCAAATCCAGGTAGGTGCGCGCCTGGCCGGTGCCCAGGTTGAACAGTCCGCTGACCGCGGGCGTGTCCATCAGCCACAGCATCACGTCGACCACGTCACCAACCCAGATGAAATCCCGCGCCTGTGCACCATCGGCCAATCCCGGCTGATCGGACTTGAACAGGCGTGCCGGTCCGCCAGCCGCGACCTCATCATATTTGACCTTCACGACCGAGACCATGCCACCCTTGTGGTATTCGTTCGGGCCATAGACATTGAAGAACTTCAGGCCGGCCCACTGCGGCGGATGCTCATGGCGGCTGGTCAGGTGCTTGGCGACCTGCATGTCGAACGCGTGCTTGGTCCAGCCATACAGGTTCAGCGGGCGTAGCTGCTCCAGCGCCGGGATCGACCCGTCGTCGTCAAAGCCCCGCGCCCCGTCGCCATAGGTCGCGGCGGACGAGGCGTAGATCATGCGCACGCCGCGCGCCGAACACCACTCCCAGATGCGGCGGCTTAATTCGACATTGGTCGCCCAGGTGTGATCGCCATCGGTCGCGGTGGTTTCGCTGACCGCGCCAAGATGGAACACCATCTCGAAGGATGGACGGCTTGCCAGGAAGGCGTCCAGCTCGGCCGGCGCCACGATGCGGGATGGCGGATGCTTGGCAAGATTGCGCCACTTGTTCCCGCTGCCCAGGCTATCCACCACGACGGTTTCGCACCCGCGTCGCGTCAGCGCCGCATGAAGATAAGAGCCGATGAAGCCAGCGCCGCCGGTAACAAGGATCATGGCGCCGCTATATACGTGGCATGATCCGGCTGAGGAAGCCGTATCACAGGAGCAAGCAGCAATGACCGATCGGCCAAAGTTTTTCGACGACCTCGCCGGTGTTGCCGGCGGTGCGATCTCCGCCATGGCGGGACTGCGGGAGGAGGCGGAGGCGATGCTCCGCGCGCGGCTCGATGACATGATCCAGCGCCTCGACCTGGTCCGGCGCGACGAGCTGGAGGCGGTGCAGGAACTCGCCGCCAACGCCCGCGCCGGACAGGAAGCGGCCGAGGCCACGGTGACGACGCTGGAAACCCGGCTTGCCGCGCTGGAGGCGAGGGTAGCCGTGCTGGAAGCGCCGGATGCGGATGCCGTCGTGCCGGATGAGCTTTAGAGCCTGATCGCCTGAGGCTGACCCGGTCAGAAGGCGTGAATCACGCGATCAAACAATGATTAAGGCGCGATCCGTGGGTCAACCTAAAACAATCGCGCTTAATCCACCTGTATTGTGGAGGCAAAGACACCTAAGCTTTTGGTGAAAAGTTAGCGATAGCCCTTGCGGGCGATGCGGACACATGAATAGGCTTCATCATGTGGCCAACTCCGGGCGAATCGCATTGCAGATTCATACCAATCCTGGGGGTGAAGGCCACGCTCGGCCTTCCTTTTGATGGGAGACCCCGCATGTCAGCAGCGCTGACCACGTCCAGTGACACCGCAGCCAACCCCCTCGATGTAATGGAGCAGATCGTCGCCGCGAATGAATGGGTGTTCGACCGCCGCAGCGATTCCGAAATGGCGGCGGAGGCACCGGGGCGCTGGTGCGACTACGGCCTGTTTTTCAACTGGTCGCACGAGATCAGCGTGATGCACTTCACCTGCGCCTTCGACCTGAAGGTGCCGGAAAAGCAGCGCGCCGCGCTGTACGAGCTGCTCGCCCTGGCGAACGAGAAGCTGTGGCTGGGCCATTTCGGCCTGGAGTCGGACGACGGGATGCCGGTGTTCCGTCATGCCGTGCTGCTGCGCGGCGCGCCAGGCGCGTCCGCCGAAAGCCTGGAGGATATGATCGACATCGCTTTGACCGAATGCGAGCGATTCTTTCCCGCCTTCCAGTTCGTGCTGTGGGGCGGCAAATCCCCGGCGGATGCCCTGGCCGCCGCCATGCTGGATTGCGTGGGGGAGGCATGAGGAAATCAGCCAGCGGCGGTGGGACCAGCAGGACCGGCCCGCCAGGTCCTCGCAGGCAAGTCACTGCTGCCTGGAAGCGGCGTTCATGCCCCACGTCATGGCCGGCGGAGGCCGCCCAGCCACGCCCGTGCCGGGTACGGCACCGCAAGGCGTCGGCGGCCAGGCCGCTGCCGGTCGTGACGCACGGTCCGATCCGGCTGTCTTCTTGTCGCTCCGCCAACTGGCTACCATGCTGAGCCCAGCCGGCTCCATCCCGCCGATCCTGCTGGTCGGCTGTGGCCGCATGGGCAGCGCGATGCTGGCGGGTTGGCGGGAGCAAGGTCTGGCGCCATCCTGCGCCGTCGATCCCGCCGCATCGGCCACGACGTCCGCCGGTCCCGACATGACCGTGGTGCCGGACGCCGCGGCACTTCCGGACCGCTTCGTTCCGGCCGCCGTCGTGCTGGCGGTAAAGCCGCAGAACGCCGCCGCCATCCTGCCGGCCTATGCACGCTTCGCCGGCCGAACAGTATTCCTGTCCATCATGGCGGGGCGTACAATCGCCGGGATTGGCGCGTTGCTGGGGCCCACGGCGGCGATCGTCCGCGCCATGCCGAACACCCCCGCCGCGGTACGCCAGGGAATTGCTGTCGCCTGCGCCGGCGAAGGCGTCAGCACCGCGCAACGCACGCTGTGCGACCGGCTGCTGCGCGCGATCGGCACCGTCGCCTGGGCGGAGCAGGAGGCGCTGCTCGATCCCGTCACCGCCGTCTCGGGCAGCGGACCCGCCTATGTCTTCCTGCTGGCGGAACTCATGCAGCAGGCGGCGATCGAGCAGGGCATCCCGCCCGACCTCGCCCGTCTGCTGGCGCGCCACACCGTGTCCGGCTCCGGTGCCTTGTTGGCGGCCAGCGCCGAGGACGCGGCGGATTTGCGCAAGGCGGTCACCAGTCCCGCTGGCACTACAGCCGCGGCGTTGTCGGTGCTGATGGCGCCGGACGCCTGGCCCGCCGCGCTGTCCCGCGCGATTGCCGCGGCAACCCGGCGCTCGCAAGAACTTGCCGGTTGAGCGAAGCGGCACACGTCCCATGTGTGCATCATGAGCGATACTGAATTCGACACCGCGCTGATTGCCGCGGCCTTCCGTCTGGCCGCCGAGGATGGCTGGCGGCACGTGACCGTTCCCGCCGCCTGCCGAGCGGCTGGTTTGCCGTTATCGGAAGCGCGGGCCCGCTTTCCCGGCCGGTCCACCATTCTGCTGCGCTTCGGGCGGCTTGCCGATCAGGCGGCGCTGACCGACGCCCCCTCCGAGGGGCCGGTGCGGGATCGTCTGTTCGATCTGCTGATGCGGCGATTCGATGCCCTGCAAACCCATCGTGACGGGATCAAGGCGCTGCTGCGCGCCCTGCCGACTGACCCCGCGACCACCTTGCTGCTGGCCGTCGCGACGCGCGACAGCATGCGCTGGATGCTCCAGGCCGCCGGCATCGACGCCACCGGGCCGCGCGGCGACCTGCAGGCGCAAGGTCTCGCGGCGGTGTGGCTGTGGTGCCTGCGCACCTGGGAGAAGGACGAGACGGACGACCTGTCCGGCACCATGTCGGCGCTGGACTCGGCCTTGGGTCGGGCGGAGCAGGTTGCCTCCTGGATGGGCGGCGGCACGTCGTCGGCGCCACCACCACCGCCCATGGCGGAGGGAGCCGGCGAGCTTGATCCCTCCGACCCGGCCTTTCCCGACCCGGATCCTCCGGGGCCGCCGGCCGGAACGCCGCCCGCGCCGCTCGATCCGACCCCGATGATCGAGCCGCCCGACGAACCGGATGCCTGATGCGGTCGGCGCGCGGCTCGACAGCGCGATCCGGCTCGCCGAACAGGCCGGCAAGATGGCCATGGCGATGCGGCCGCCGCCTGGGGCGGTACGCGGCAAGCTGAAAGCGCCACAGGACTGGGTGACCGAGGCGGACACCGCCATCGAGCGGTTTTTGTCCGAGCAGTTCGCCGCCGCCTTCCCGTCGGACGGGTTCCAGGGCGAGGAGGCGGGCGTCTCGCGCGGCGGCCGCCTGCGCTGGGTGGTCGATCCGATCGACGGCACCGCCAACTTCGCCCGCGGCGCGGCGCGCTTCTGCGTCTCGGTAGGCTGCCTGGAAGGAACCACGCCGCTGCTCGGCGTCGTCGTCGCGCCGGCGCTGCATGAGACGATCACCGCGCGGCGGGACGCCGGGGCCTGGCTCAACGGTCGGCCGCTCCATGCCGCCGATACGAAGGCCGTGGACCAGGCGATCATGGAAGTCGGCTGGTCCCGCCGCCGGCCAAACACCGCCTATCTTGAAGTGTGCGAGCGCGTGCTGCGGGATGGCGCCAGCCTGCGGCATGGCGGGTCCGGTAGCCTCGGACTGGTCGACGTCGCCGCCGGACGGCTGGATGGCTACGCGGAACTGCACATCAACCTGTGGGACGTGGCCGCCGCGCTGGTCATCCTGCGAGAGGCCGGGGCGCGGGTCAGTGACTTTCTGCGCGGCGACGGCGCGACGGCGGGCAATCCGATTGTCGCCTGTGCGCCGGGGCTGGCAAATGCGTGGTCGGATTTGCCGGGACTGCCAGCGGCGGTCTGACGGCGACCGGTTCCAATGGGGCCACGTGCGGTGCATTGCTAGAACAGTTTCCGATCAGGTTGCTCCGTTTTGACCCCGTCATGGCCGGGCTTGTTCCGGCCATCTTCGCACCAACGGCTGGGGGCGGATGGCCGGGACAAGCCCTACCGGATTCACACAACATGGAAACGATCTGGCGGCTGCTGCGTCAAGCATGGCCCGGCTGATGCCTTGCGATGTGGTATCCCATGAGCATTGCGTTAAAGCGGGCGAGGCCGGCATGAATGACAATGGGTCCCGGCTTGCCGTAGTAGCCGGTCCAGCCGCCGAGGCGTGCGCATACCCAGGTGGCGTAGGCCAGCGAGCCGGGGGGGTGCGGGTTTTTCTGCTTGGCGGTGTTGCCTTCGAGGGTGGTGCAAACGGCCTGCAACACGGGTTGATCGTCGGGGTCGAAAGCGTCGGTCAGCGGCCGAGCGGCGGTTCCGTCCCGGTCATGCACCATCTGCATGACCTTGACGGCGGCGATCAGGGTGGTGGCGACAAGGTTCTCGAAGGCCGCTTCGTCCTGCATTTCGACGGCCTCAATGTCGAAGCCCTGGGTTTTCATGACCCGGAACACCTGCTCGATGCTCCAGCGGCGGCGATAGAAGTCGATGATGCGTTGCGCCTCTGGCAGGGTTTGCACCGGGTGCGTTGTCAGCAGGCGCCAGTGCAGCGGCTTCACTCGCGGCGGTGCATTGACTTCCCGCGCCTCGACGTAGGTCAGGCTCAGTTTCGCCGGCAGCCGGGCGGCTTCCGCCGCGCGGTTGCGCTTTGGCCGGCGCAGCGTGACCGGGCAGGCAGACAGCACCACCTTGGCCTGGCGTTCGGCGCGGCCGGGGGCGGCTGGCACGTGCACCACGCTGCCGCCCAGTTCGCCCAGCGCGGTGGGGGCGGCATACAGCCGCGTCGCGTCGGCCAGCACGCGGTTGTGGTGGCAGCGGATCAGCAACTCCGTCGTCGGCGGGCGCAGCGCGAAGGCCTCGTAGAGGTCGCATTCGCGATCGGCCACCGTGGTGACGCAGGCCGCGCCAGCCGCCGACAGCCGCGCCGCCTCTTGCGTCGCCTCCAGCCAACGAGCGCTTTCCTTGTCGCCGAACGCTCGTTTGTTGCAATGCGCCGCCTGCTTGCCCCGGCGCAGCAGGAAGCTGGCCGCGACGACGCCCAGCAAGGTGCCGTCGTCGGCGTCCACGGCAATCGTCGGATGCAGGTAGTGGCCGCTGTCCTTGCCATCGTCGCGCAGGCTGGTGGTGTCCTGGATCGCCAGCACGTGCCGGCCGCCCACCAAGGCGGCGGTGTGCGTCCGCGCAGCCTCGATCATCTCATCGGGGGTCACGCGGGGGTTGTGCAGGAACCGCCTTATCCTCATCTCGCCGGCCCGGTCGCCGCCCAGCGCGCGCACCTGCACCCGCTTTTGGCCCATCCCACACAGCCGCTGTTGCATGTCCAGCCAAGCCGCTTCCAAACGACGATCACTGAACAGCGAGGGGTTGGCTGTCATGCCATGCTCCGCAATGCACTTCTCGATTTGAGGCAGATGACAAGCCCATACCGCACGGGGCCTAGCAAGGTCGTTCATAGGATGTGTGCATCGGGTAGGGACAAGCCCTGGCATGACGAATTGGCGCCCAAGGACATGACTTCTTCAACAATTTTTAAGTGACCGCTATCATGTTGCCTTCGCGCGCGACCGCTCCGACGCGCCCGCGCGCAGTTCGGTCAGCGCTTCAGGTTGCTGATATTCCCTCGCGCGGCGGCAGCCCCTGCGGCATGGTGCGGTTCGCTCAGGAGGTGTCCAATGCCCAAATATGACTTCGTCACGGTCGATGTCTTCACCGACCAGCGTTTCGGCGGCAATCCCTTGGCGGTCTTTCCCGACGCGGCCGGATTGACCGACCGGCAGATGCAATCGATCGCCGCGGAGTTCAATCTGTCGGAGACCACCTTCATCCTGCCACCGGCCGATCCCCGCAACCACGCCCACGTGCGCATCTTTACCCCAAGGGCGGAGTTGCCGTTCGCCGGCCATCCCAATGTCGGCACCGGCTATGTTCTCGCCTGCATGGCTGGCGATCCGCCCGAACACTACACCTTCGAGGAAGCCGCCGGCCTGGTCCGCGTGCATATCCTGCGCGACGCCGGTGGCGCGATCTCCGGCGCCCGCATCTCGGCGCCCCGTGCGCTGTCGCTGGACATTGCCGTGCCGATCGATCTGGTCGCCGCCTGCGCCGGACTGAATGAGGACGATATCGGCACCGGGGTGCATTACCCGATCGTCGCCTCGGTCGGCGCATCGTTCGTGATCGCCGAGGTCGCGTCGCTGGAGGCGCTGGCTCGGGCCCAGCCCGATCTGGCGGCGTTCCGCGACGGTGCGGCGCGGCTTGCAGCCCTGCCGGAGCACTTCGCCGTTCATCTATATACCCGACTTGGCGAGGATTTCCTCCACCTGCGCACCCGCATGTTCGCCCCTCTGCTCGGCGTCATGGAGGACCCGGCCACCGGTGCCGCCAACGCCGCACTGGCGGCCCTGCTGACCTCATTGGCACCGGGGGAGAATGTCGATCTGCACTACGACATCGAACAGGGCATGGAGATGGGACGGCCCAGCCACATCATCGCCTCCGCCCGCAAAACGGGTGAGGGGCCGGTGCTGGCGACGGTGGCAGGAAGCTGTGTCCCGGTGACCCGAGGGACCTTGGAGTTGTAAAGAGTGGTTCGAGCAGGTGGTATCACCGAAACGGTGAATCACGCGATCAATCTAACGGCTGGAGCAGGGTCCGTGAGCCAAGGCGAACGGACGACGCTCTAGCGGCGGCGCCCCAAGGATCAGAACCGGGACACCTCAAGCACGGCAACATCATAGCGCCGGATCGCGTCGTCGTGGGTGACCAATGTCAGGGTCTCGATCCGCGCCTGGGCAATCAGCATCCGGTCGAACGGATCGGCATGGTGGCGCGGCAGGCTGCCGGCGGCGATGCCATGGGCCGGCAGGATCGGCAGCATGTCGCAGCCCATGCGCTGCATGATCTCGTCAAAGCGCTCCAGCGGAAATGTCAGCCGCCCGCAGGCCTGTTTGATCGCGATTTCCCATGGCGTGGCGGCACTGACGATCACCTCGTTGTCGGGCGACGCCAGTGCCGCTAGAATCCGTCGATCAATCCGGGATGGCTCCGCGACCATCCATAAAAAGACATGCGTGTTGAGCAGCAGGTTCAAGATGCTGTTTACTTGAACGCCTGCAGGATCTCCTCAGGCAGCGGGTCATCGAAATCAGGGCCAATGGTGACCTGCCCCGCCAGAAGGCCGAGCGGACGCGGCGAGGTCCGCTTGGCCAGGGGCACCAGCCGCGCGAGGGCGCGACCGGCCTTGGCGATGATGATCTCCTCACCCTGGGCCGCGCGTTCGACCAGTTCCGACAGATGAGTCTTGGCTTCGTAGAGATTAATGGTGTTCATGGCCGTTCCTTGACCAACGTTGGTCAACCGATGGTCCACCTTGGCATCCACGTCAAGAACCTGAAATAATCCGCTCATTTTTCATGCCTCATCCAAGCTGATCGGTGATGTTGGCTTGTAGCCGTGAAGCAGTGGTTAATTGGCCTGAAAAGGAGCGCCGCAGGCAGAGCCATGTTACGGCGCAGGCGTCACCTGAAATCGCCGCTTACCGCGATCAATCAGCCTGCTACTCGACCGTCACCGACTTCGCCAGGTTCCGCGGCTGATCCACATCCGTGCCTTTAAGCACCGCGACATGGTACGCCAGCATCTGCACAGGGATCGCATACAGGATCGGCGCCACGAACGGATCGACCGCCGGCAGCACGACGGTTTCGGCGGCAATCCCCTTCAGCTTCGCCGCGCCGGCAGCATCGCTGAACACGATCACTTGGCCGCCGCGCGCCGCCGCTTCCTGCAGGTTTGATGCCGTCTTCTCGAACAGCGGCCCGGATGGCGCGATGGCGATCACCGGCACCGCCGGATCGATCAGCGCGATCGGGCCATGCTTCATCTCTCCGGCGGCGTAGCCCTCGGCGTGAATGTAGCTGATTTCCTTCAGCTTCAGCGCACCTTCCAGCGCGATCGGAAAGCAGTTGCCGCGGCCCAGGAACAGCACGTCCCGCGCCTGCGCCACCCGATGCGCCAGCGCCTGGATCGCCGCATCATTCTCCAGCACCTCCGCCGCTCGGCTTGGCACCTCCAACAACGCCGCCGTCATCGCCGCTTCGTGCTCCGCCGAGATCGCCCCTCTGGCGCGTCCGGCCGCGAGCGCCAGGCAGGCCAGCACGGAAAGCTGCGCGGTGAACGCCTTGGTGCTGGCAACCCCAATCTCCGGTCCGGCAACGGTTTCCAGCACCGCGTCGCTCTCACGCGCCATGCTGCTTTCGGCGACGTTCAGGATCGACAGCACCTGCTGCCCCTGTTCGCGCATGTAGCGCAACGCTGCCAGCGTATCCGCCGTCTCGCCCGATTGGGAAACCAGCAGCCCCAGCCCACCCTTCGGCAACGGCGGCGTGCGGTAACGGAATTCGCTGGCGACATCACCCTCGGTCGGAATGCGGGCGATCGCTTCGAACCACCAGCGGCCGACCAGGCCGGCGTAGAACGCACTGCCGCACGCGCTCATGGTGATCCGAGGCAATGTGGCGAAATCAATCCCCAGATCGGGCAGCGCGACCGCGCGGCTGCCCGGACTGACCATGCGATGCAGCGTGTCGCCGATCACCGCCGGATGCTCGTGCAGCTCCTTTTCCATAAAATGCCGGAAGTTGCCCTTGCCGATCGCGGCGCCGGTCATGCGGGTGAGTTTCACCTCCCGCTCGACCGGATGGCCGTCCATGTCGAAGAACCGCGCGCCCTGGCGATCGACCACCGTCCAGTCGCCATCGCGCAGATAGGCGATGCGGCGGGTCAGCGGCGCCAGCGCCGACGCGTCCGATCCGACGAACATCTCGTCCTCGCCGAAGCCCACCGCCAGCGGCGCGCCGTGCTGCGCGCCGATGATCAACTCGGGGTGGCCGGCGAAGATCATCGCCAGCGCATAGGCGCCTTCCAGCCGGCGCAATGCCGCCCCGGCCGCCTCAACCGGTGCCATGCCGTGCTTCAGATTGAGGTCCACAAGCTGCGCCACCGTCTCGGTATCGGTTTCGGTGCTAAATTCCTGACCCTGTGATTCCAGTTCGGAACGCAGTTCGGCGTGATTCTCGATGATGCCGTTATGCACCAGCGACACGCGCGCGGTGCCGTGCGGGTGGGCGTTGCTCTCGGTCGGCGCGCCATGCGTCGCCCAGCGGGTGTGACCGATGCCGATAAAGCCGGGCAGGGCGGTGCGCTCCAGGATGGAGGCCAGGTTGACCAGCTTTCCCTCCGCCCGCCGGCGCTCGATATGCCCGTTCACCAGCGTGGCGATGCCGGCGCTGTCGTAGCCGCGGTATTCCAGCCGGCACAACGCGTCCAACAGGATCGGGGCCGCGGGACGGGCGCCGATGACGCCGACAATGCCACACATCAGTGCTGTTCCTTCTTCGCGGCTGCCCGCATGATCCTGGCGCGCCCCGGCTTCTGCACCTGCCGTCCGCGCCCCAGGGCCAGCGCGTCGGGCTCGACCGTCTCCGTGATCACACTGCCGGCGGCGATGAACGCGCCATCGCCGACCGTGACCGGCGCCACCAGTGTGGTGTCGGAGCCAACGAAGACATCCGCACCGATCGTGGTGCGATGCTTGTAGGCGCCATCGTAGTTGCAGGTGATCGTGCCAGCGCCGATGTTAGTACCAGCACCGACGGCGGCATCGCCGATATAGCTCAAGTGACTGGCCTTCACCCCGGCGGCCAGGGTGGCGGCCTTGATCTCCACGAAGTTGCCGACATGCACGTTGTTTTCAAGGCTGGCGCCGGGCCGCAGCCGAGCGAACGGGCCGATGATGCTGCCGCGGCCGATCGTGGCACCTTCCAGATGGCTGAAGGCACGGATCAGCACGTCGGAGGCGACGCTCACGCCGGGGCCGAACACCACGTTCGGCTCGATCGTCACGTCCGGTGACAGACGCGTGTCGGCACACAGGAACACCGAGGACGGGTCGGTCATCGTCACCCCGGCGTCCATTGCCGCCTGGCGCAGCCATGACTGCAGCACGGCTTCCGCCTGCGCCAGTTCGGCGCGGCAGTTGACGCCAGCCAGTTCGTCCGCCGCGGCTTCGACCGCGATGACCGGAACACCGTCGGCGCGGGCGAGCGCCACGACGTCCGTCAGGTAATATTCCGCCTTCGCATTGTCGTTGCGAACCGCCCGCAGCCAGCATCGCATGTCAACCGCGGCGGCGCACAACACGCCGGCGTTGCACAGGCCGGCCGCGCGTTCGGCCGCGCTGGCGTCGGCGTATTCGACGATGCGCTCGACCAGGCCATCCGCACCGGTCAGCACCCGTCCGTAGCGCCCAGGGTCGGCAGGGCGGAACGCCAGCAGCGACAGTCCAGCGCCGGCGCGGCTGTCCAGCAGATGCCGCAGCGTGGCGGAACGGATCAGCGGATTATCGGCGTACAGTACGGCCACCTGGCCGCTGCCGAAATGATCCAGCGCCTGCATCGCCGCATGGGCGGTGCCCAGTCGAGCGTCCTGCACCACGCAGGTATGTGGCGCGGCTTCTTGCCGGACCGCATCCATCTCCGGGCCGAGCACGACAACGATGCGGTCGAACACGGTTTCGCAGCTCGCCAGCAGATGGCGCAGCATCGATCGCCCGGCCAGCCGGTGCAGGGTCTTCGGCCGAGACGACTTCATCCGTGTACCCAAACCGGCTGCCAAGATGATGGCGGTTGCGTGCATGCCTTGTTCCTGCTTCGCTCGGCGGACGGCCTAGCGGTCCGGCTGAACCTATGTCAAAGCTTTCCGTTATGCTACTGGTTCAATCACGTTTCGGAGTGCGATGGAGTGGCGCGAACCCTGCTGCTGGATCTGGATGGCACCCTGGTGGATACCGTTCCGGATATCGCGGCCGCGCTGAACCGGCTGATGCGGACGCGGGCGCTGCCGGCGTTCACGCCAGCGCAGGTCGCCGGCATGGTCGGCGACGGCGTGGCGGCATTGGTCGCGCGCGCTTTCGCCGCGCATGGACAACCCCAGGATGCGACGGCGCTGGCGGATTTCGCCGCCGACTACGGCACTCATGTGGCGGTGGAAAGCCGGCTCTACCCGAATGTCGAGCCGGTGTTGCGGGCGCTGGCGCGGGACGACTGGGCGCTCGCGGTCTGCACCAACAAGCCGGAGAGCGCGGCGCAGGCGCTTTTGGCGGCAATGGGTCTGCTGCCGCTGCTGCGCGCCGTCGCCGGCGGTGATAGCTGCGCGGTGCGCAAACCCGATCCGGCGCATCTTCTGGCGACGCTCGCACGCGTCGGCGGCAGCCCGGACCGTGCGATCATGCTGGGCGACCATCGCAATGATGTGCAGGCCGCGAGGGGCGCCGGCATGGCGTGCATTTTCGCCGCGTGGGGCTATGGACCGCCTGCCATGGCGGAGGGCAGTGCGGCCTGTGCGCATGACATCGCCGAGGCCGCCGCACTTGCCGGCCGGCTGCTGCCGCCGGTCGATCCGGTATCTGACAGCAATTAAACCGCGTCCGGTTTGGCAGCCATGGTCCCGCTTCTTCAACCAGGGACTCAATGGGCACCGGCGCCCCTGGCCGTTTTCAACCCAAGTCGATCGTATAAGCGGTGAGTCGCCGACTCCGGAAGCGATCATAGCTCCACGGCCCAGATGGCCGCCTTCGCGCCTATGTCGGTCGTTCCAGGCGACTTCGAGGCTCCCTCAAAGCGGACATGTTTGCCTTCGCCACGGTGGACCGGTTCAAATTCCGCAACGCTCGCTGCGGTGCGGGCCGCTACACATCAGCCGGTCGGGCGTTTCCAGCCATTAGATCGCGCCAGCTTCTCCTGGGTCACCTCTTGCTCTCGGGCCCAAGGTTCAGGTCTGACCCGCCGCGCGCGCTGCGACGCGCGCCAGGCGATCAACGATTGAACGGAATGCCTGCTCGGTGCGCGTCTCGTGCTTGAGGCTTGAACCGGCGGTCGCCAGGAACGCCGCGAAGCCGTCCGCACCGCCGAAGGCCGTCAGGTCCGCGCCCTGCTGCGCCGCCTCACGACCGCGTTTGGCGAGCAGCGCGGCGAACCGCGCATCGAGCCGGGCCACATGGGCGGCCGTCCGCTCGGCCTCGAGTTCCAGCAACTCCGCGCCGTGCGGCGTCGCATTGAGGATGTGAAAGAAGCCGAGATCCTTGGCGAGCAGGGTCGCGGCAATGTTCTCCGACAGTGACGCATCAGGAACCCAGGCCGCCTCCGCGCGGGCGAGCGCTTCATCAACCAACGACGACGCCAGTGCCTCGAACAGCGCGGGCTTGTCAGGAAAGCGGAGATAAAGCGTCGCCCGCGCAATCCCAGCCTCGCGCGCGATGTCGGCCATGCTTGTCCGCTGGAAGCCGTGACGGCCAAACAGCGTCAGCGCCGCGGCAAAAACACGTCTCAAGCCAGGATTAGACGGACTAGACATTCAATGTATAATATGTCTAAATCTGCATGCAGGCGAGGAGAGCGTCATGGTCGAGTCTGAACGTGTGCTGGTGACGGGTGGATCGGGGTACATCGCAAGCTTCTGCATTGCCCAGCTTCTTCAGGAAGGTTCACACGTTAGCACGACCGTCCGCAGCCTCACACGTGAGGCGGCGGTCCGCGCCGCGATCCGTAAGGTCGCAAGGACTGACGAAAGACTTAAGATCGTGGTCGCCGATCTCAACGCTGATGCCGGCTGGCGGGAGGCCTGTTCCGACTGCTCGGGCGTGCTGCACGTCGCATCACCCTTCCCGGCGCGCAATCCGAGGAATGACGAGGAACTGGTGCGGCCGGCCCGCGACGGCACACTGCGGGTGCTCAAGGCGGCCCGCGACGCCGGCGTGCGGCGGGTGGTGATGACCTCATCGACGGCTGCGGTGACCTACGGCCATGGCGGACGATCACAGCCGTTTACCGAGGCGGACTGGTCCGACCCGAGCAACCGCACCGACAGCTCCGCCTATGAGCGGTCCAAGATGATCGCGGAGCGCGCTGCCTGGGACTGGCACTCCCGCGAGGGCGGGGCGCTGGAACTCGTCACCGTCTGCCCCGGCGCGGTGATCGGTCCGGTGCTCGGCGGCGACTTCTCGGCCTCGCTCGACATCGTCAAGAAGCTGATGGACGGTTCGTTACCCGGCCTGCCAGCCTTCGGCTGGCCGCTCACCGATGTGCGCGACATCGCCGACTTGCATGTCCGGGCGCTACGCGCACCGGATGCCGCCGGGCAGCGCTTCATCGGAGCTGGACCATTCTACTGGATGGAGGACATCGCGCGGGTGCTGCGCGAACGCGTGCCCGAGATGGCGGGCAAGGTGCCCGCCCGCCGGTTGCCGAGTTGGCTCGTGCGGATGTCGGCGATGTTCGACCCGGCCGTGCGTGGCCGGCTGTTCGAGATCGATAAGGAACGGCCGGTCTCCGCCGAAAAGGCGAAGCGCGAACTCGGGTGGGCGCCGCGGAGCAACGACGACGCGATCATCGACACGGCGCGGAGCCTGCTGGCGGAAGGTATCGTCAAGCGCGTGGCGGCCTGACCAGCGATCTTGTCGCGCGGCCGCCGGGTCGTAACCCGATCAGATGTCACGTCACTCCGGTCAGCGTGCCCTCGACCACGGCCGAGTCATCAAGGCGGCACAGTTAACCTGGCTAGGACAAGCTGCGGACAGGCAGCTCTCCACGCAGACCAGACGGTACGAACCGGCCTGACTCCTTCCGGACGTCGGTCATTGATCACGTCAGGCAACGATAAAGGCGGGAAGCCAGAGAAACCGCTTTGGCAACCCTTTCAAAACTTATGTAGCAAGATGCTGGACGAACGGCCCGAGACAGCCGCTTGCCCTGACCGCCGCCCGGTGCGATGGTCCGGCGCATCAAAACAACCGGCGATCCGGCTTCGGCAGTCGGATGCCCAAGAGGACAGAATGGCGAAAATCAAGGTGAAGACCCCGGTCGTCGAACTCGACGGGGATGAGATGACCCGCATCATCTGGGGTTTCATCAAGGACAAGCTGATCCTGCCGTATCTGGATATCGACCTGAAATACTACGACCTCGGGATGGAGTACCGCGACCAGACCGACGATCAGGTCACCGTCGACGCCGCCCACGCCATCGCCCGGTATGGCGTCGGCGTCAAATGCGCCACCATCACCCCCGATGAGGCGCGGGTGAAGGAGTTCGGCCTGAAGCGCATGTATCGCAGCCCGAACGGCACGCTGCGCAACATCCTGGACGGCACGATCTTCCGCGAGCCGATCATCTGCGACAACGTCCCCCGCCTGGTGCCGCACTGGACCCAGCCGATCGTCATCGGCCGCCACGCCTACGGCGATGTCTACCGCGCCGTGGAGATGAAGGTCCCCGGGCCCGGCAAGGTCAGCATGACCTACCAGCCGGCCGATGGCGGACCGGCACAGACGCTGGAAGTCCAGGCGTTCGGCGAAGGCGGCGGCGTCGCCATGGGCATGCACAACACCCGCGTCTCGATCGAGGGCTTCGCCCGCGCCAGCTTTAACTACGCGCTGATGCGCGGCTGGCCGCTGTACTTCTCCACCAAGAACACCATCCTGAAGACCTATGACGGCTTCTTCATGGATATCTTCGCGACAATCTACCAGAACGAGTTCAAGGCCGAATTCGACAAGCGCGGCTTGACCTACGAACACCGGCTGATCGACGACATGGTCGCCTGCGCGCTGAAGTGGAACGGCGCCTATGTCTGGGCCTGCAAGAACTACGACGGCGACGTCCAGTCCGACACCGTGGCGCAGGGTTTCGGCTCGCTCGGGCTGATGACCTCGGTGCTGCTCAGCCCCGACGGCACCAAGGTGGAAGCGGAAGCCGCGCATGGCACAGTGACCCGCCACTACCGCCAGCACCAGCAGGGCAAGGAGACCTCGACCAACCCGATCGCCTCGATCTTCGCCTGGACCCGCGGCCTGATCCATCGCGGCCAGTTCGATGGCACGCCCGATGTGACCGGCTTCGCGGAGACGCTGGAGAAGGTGTGCATCGAAACAGTCGAGTCCGGCGCCATGACCCGCGACCTGGCGACCCTGATCAGCCCGGAGCAGCCTTGGCTGAACACCCAGGCATTCCTGGCGAAACTGGACGATAACCTGCAAAAGGCGATGAAGTAGCGGTCTTGCTCCCCCAAGGCCGAACACCGGTCATGTGCCGCAAGTGGCTGGGTTCGTCGTGGTTCCAACCGGTGCTGACCCGCAACCGCCTGTGAAGAGCTGAGGCAAAGCCGGTCACGAACGGCGGACGCCTGCCCATCCGGTCACGACAGGCGCATGCCGCACGCTTCCAGGAGACAAACACGGACATGGATGACACGACCGAAATCGCCGGCTTGCGCAATTACCCGCTGGCGCGCCGCGGCATGATGATGACCGGCTTGATCAGCGGCTTCACGCTCGCTACGCAGCGCGCCGAGGCGCAGGCAATCCATACTGACAGCGAAGGGCTGGAGGTTGGCGAGACCGAGATCCCCACCGACAAGGGCCGCCTGCCAGCCTATTTCGCCCATCCGGCGAAGCACGGTGAATTTCCGGTGGTGCTGGTGAATGAGGAGATTTTCGGCGTCCACGAGTACATCAAGGACATTTGCCGCCGGCTGGCCAAGCAGGGCTACCTTGCCGTCGCGACGGAATACTATGCGCGGATCGCTGACCTTTCGAAGATGACCGACGCCAGCCAGATCGTGAAGGATGTCATCTCCAAGGCGCCCGACGCGCAGTATATGGCGGATCTCGATTCGACCACGGCCTGGGCGGTACAGCATCGCGGCAGTTCCACGCGGGTGGGTGTGATCGGCTTTTGCCGCGGCGGCCGGCAGACCTGGCTATATGCCGCGCACAGCCCGCACCTGAAGGCGGCGGTGGCGTTCTATGGGCCGATCGGGGGCACGCCCTCGCCGATCCAGCCCCGGACGGTGCTGGATCTGGCCGACCAGATCAAGTGTCCGCTGCTGGGCCTGTATGGTGGCCAGGACCCCAGCATCCCGGTCGATCTGGTGCGGCAGGCAGAGGCGAAGGCAAAGGCCGCCCATAAGCTGGTCGATATTGTCATCTACCCGGACGCCGGGCATGGGTTCCATGCCGACTATCGTCCAAGTTATCGGCAGGCGGATGCCGAGGATGCATGGAAGCGCGCCATGGCGTGGCTGCGGCGGTTCGGCGTTACCCCGGCGGGCTGAGCGGAACGGCTGATCCGGCCTGGCATCAGTTGATCAATCTTCGTTGCGAGTCGCATTCGGCGGTCGCATGTCGAGAACCTCTTGTGCCCTCGGCCGGCCCGCAACCAGACCCGGTTTCATGAATTTTGCGGCCCATTGCGCCGCGGACCCCTGACCGTTGCCTGTCGATGGATCAGCCTCAGGCGATCACGCTCCATGGCCTCTGGTCGGCGCCGGATTCCTGTAGCGACTTATGCATTCCTAGCCAGCTTGCAACGATGTCCTCCCTGCGGTCAGCGGGCGCCATGCTGACGTAGAACTCGGCTTCGTTGGGGGCAGTATCAATGAAGTAATCGCACGCCAGCGCAAGCAGATCAAGTTCAGCCAACTCAAGACACAGGGCCGCGAACGACGTCGGCGTGAAGACCCAGCAGTGAACGTCGTGGTAGGTTCCGTTCGCGATCGCGTCCCGCGCCAGATCCAGACCGATACGCGTGGAGGCATAGGGCTGCAGACCGGCGGCATCGAGCGGACCGTTCCAGGCCGCCGCGACCTCGACGTATCGCAGCAGACTGTGGTGCTCGATGACCGCGCGCGGCAGCGGCGTCCGCGCCTGTCGCAGATAGGCGTCAAGCACATCGTGGATCCGGCTCTCGCACCGCAGATAATCAAAGGTGAAGCGGCGATCGGGAACGGCAAGCCGCAGGCTGCCATGCGGCCGTAGAACGGTGCGGACCTCGGCGAACCAGGCGACAAGGTCAGGGACATGCTCGATGACGTGCGAGGCGACGACGTAGTCGACCTTGCGATCGGACCCGATGCATTCCTGCAGCGTTCGTTCACCCCAGACATGATCGACGGTCACGATCTTGCTGATGTCGACGCCATCATGCGTGCGGTAGATGTCTCGCAGGGAAGCGGTATCGGCATGGTCGACATAGCGGATGTCGCCTTCCGCGGGGGTCACCAATGGCGTGGTCAGGGCGCCGATCTCCATGCCCTCCAATGCCGGAAGATCCAGATTGGCCAGTATTCGGTCCCGCCGCTGCGGCACCAGGTCAGGCCGAAAGGGAAACTTCAAGGGAAGCGCACGCACGCCCGGCCGCAACGAGCGATTTTCGTTCATGCCGTGACGGGTATAGTGCGTCAGGCCCGATGCGATGGTCCCGGCGTCGACCGCCGCGGCAACATCCGGATTGGCGGCCAGATAGGCCGCTTCATCAAAGTCAGCCGCCGCCGTTTGCATTGCCTGCTCCCGGAACGCGCCGAACCCGTCCCGATCGGGTTCGTGGCGTAGCCCGGACACGCTTGTCCTCTGTCCTCGGCGATCCGGCCCTGCCGCCATGATCGTCCGAGGTTGCATTATGCCGGTGTCCGATCATGGTCTAGCACCTTGCTTGATCGCGTGATGCACGCCTTCTGACGGGTCAGCCTGCGGCTATCCCGCCAGTCGCGACGCCTGAGCTGCGCCGCTGATGGCAGTCAGATTAGCCGGATTGGCCGTTCACGGAAAGCTGATTGTACTGCTTCCGCCTGGTTCCATCGGCTCCCCGCAGGACCTGCGGCAGAATAACCCAGGCAGACGATCTTGTTCGGCGATGTTGGCTTCCTGAAGGTCGTGCGGGACGGCGTGACGCAGGCGTCGAAACGGTGGTGCCGCTGCCTACCATGGGATCGGGGCACCGTCCCAGGCAAAGAAGCCGCCGTTCGCCGTCGGGCCCAACCCGTCCATCACCGCCAGCAGAGCCGCCGCCGCCTGTGCGGGACTGAACAGCCGCGCTGGCGCGACACCGGCCTGGAACGGTGCACTCAGCGCCGTATCGACCGTGCCGGGATGCAGCGCGACGCAGACACAAAGCGGCCGCGTGCGGCGGTGCTCGATCGCCAGGCTGCGGATCAGCATGTTCAGCGCCGCCTTCGACGCGCGGTAGCCGTACCAGCCGCCAAGCTGGTTGTCGCCGATGCTGCCCACCCGCGCCGACAAGGCGGCGAACAGGCTGGGTTCGGCCCTTGGCGTCAGCGGCAGCAGATGCTTGGCGACCAGTGCGGGACCCGCGGCGTTCACCGCGAACAGCCCGCTCAGGCCCTCGAGCGACAACGCCCGCATCGACTTCTCCGGAACAAGTCCTGGCCCATGCAACCGCCCCGTCGCGACGACGATGCGTGTCAGCCGCCCAGCCTGCGTGATCCGGTCCGCCGCGATCCGCTCGGCCGCGGCCGCTAGGCTGGCCTCATCCAGGATGTCGGCGCCGATCCAGCCACGCCGGTCGTCGCTCCGCCAGTCCGCCGGCCGGCGACGCGACATGGCGATGACGCGCGCATAGGCGGGATCGACTGCCAGACGTTCGGCGATGGCACGGCCGATCCCGCCCGAGGCGCCAACGACGCAGGCTATGGCGGGCGACAGGCGGCTCATCTCAGGCCGTCAGCACGATCGCGCCGGCGATCAGGCCGGCTGCCGCGCCCAGGGTCAGCGGCGTGCGCAGTCTTGTATACCAGGTCGGCAGGTCGGCACCCCGCAGGTCCCATAGCCAATGCACCCCAAGCGCCACGGCAAGACCCAGCAACTGCCCCCGACGCTGCGCCGATGGCAGCAGCAGCAGGGCCAGCGCCACCAGGGTCGGCAGCATGGCGAGGGTGATGATCCAGGGCCGCGGCGCCGGCTGCCTGATTTCCGCACCCCACCGCGCGCCACCGAGGAACGACAGGATCAATCCGCCGTAGAGCGACAGCACCACCGCCGACAGCGGCCTGATGTCCGGGAACAACACCCCGGCGGCGGGCGGCGCGAGGAACGGGATCACGCCAAGCAGGCCATAGGCCAGCACGGCGCGCGGAATCGGCGGGCGCATCGGTTCAGCAGAGGCGTCGGCTGGCGGCAAGCGCAGGCGAAGCCGGCCGTAGGCGCAGGAACCCCAGATACAATCGCTCCAGCACCTTCAGCACCAGCTTGTTTCGCGCTGCCAGGCCGAGTGGACGGAGCAGGGGGATGGCACGCCAGAGGGCGGCGAAGGCGGCAGCGCCGGACAGCAGCGGTCCATCTGCTTCGCGGGCGCGGAAACGCTCCAGCAACGCCTGACGCCCGATCGGACAGACGCTGCCCTCGGCGGCAGCGTCGACGAACAAGATCGCGTCGCGGCGGTCCAGCCGGCGCATGAGGGCGATCTCCCTCGAACACAGGGGGCAGGACCCATCGAACCAGACCGTGACCTTCGCCATGCACCGGACATGGGGTTGCGGCGGGGGTTGGCAATCCGGTCCGCTGCCTGGATGGGCCTCACACACGTTGGCACACCGGGCGCCGACCGGCGGATATCATCCCAGCGCCGGGATGTCCTCCGGCCGCTCGACCGTGACATTCAGGTCCCTGACCAGCCCATCGGCGATCGAGTAAACCCAGCCATGCACGCTGATCTTCTGTCCGCGCTCCCAGGCGTCCTGGACGAAGACGTCGGACGTGACGTTCTTGACCTGGCCGACGACATTGAGCTCGCATAGGCGATTCAGGCGTGCGCGTTGGTCCGCGATGGCGTCGAGTTCGTGGCGGTGCGCGCGGTGGATCTCGCGGATCGGGTGCAGCCAATGGTCGACCAGTCCGCGCCGCCGTCCGTCCACCGCCGCCGCGACGCCACCACAGCCGTAGTGGCCGACGACCAGGATGTGCCGGACCTTCAGGACGTCGACGGCGAACTGCAGCACCGACAGGTAGTTGGCGTCCTGCGGCGGTGCCAGGTTGGCTACGTTGCGATGCACGAAAAGTTCGCCGGGGTCGAGCCCGACGATCTCGTTGGCCGGGACACGGCTGTCGGAACAGCCGATCCATAGGTACTCCGGCGCCTGTTGTCCCGTCAGGCGCGAGAAAAAGCCAGGATCGCTGGCGGTCTTGCGCGCCGCCCAACCTCGGTTGTTGGCTTTCAGGTCGTCGAGCATGATATCCGTCCACGGTTTTGCAGTCGCCATGATCGTTGCGATCCGCACGGCCGCATGTGCCGCCACGGTGTCAGCAAGCCAATGCCTAATGCCAACGCGGCGACGCGTGTTTCGCGTCCTTTTATCCAATCCGCAGACAGCCGCAACCGAAGATCGCCGTCGTCCGCGGCGCGGGAGAAGACGCGAAGTGACCCAAAGGAAGCCGGCCGCCATGCCTTGTCATCGACCGCACCAGCGGACCGTGCCGCGCCGGCTGATCGCCATCGTGCTGTCCGCCGTGTGGCTGATCGGTTCGACACCCGCACCGTCACCGGCACAGCCGCCACCACCTGCCGCGACCGTGGCAACACCGGATTATCCGCCCGAACAGCTTGATGCGATCCTGGCACCGATCGCGCTGTATCCCGACCAACTGCTGACCCAGGTCCTGATGGCGTCCGCCTATCCGCTCGAGGTCGTGCAGGCGGCCCGCTGGATTGACGATCCCGCCAATCGCGCGCTGCGGGGTGATGCGTTGACGCAGGCGCTGGCGCAGCAGGACTGGGATCCCTCAGTAAAGTCGCTGGTGCCGTTTCCGCAGGTGCTGGCGATGATGAACGGTCAGCTCCCGTGGCTGCAGCAGCTTGGCTATGCGGTGGCCGAACGGCAGGGTGCGGTGATGGCTGCGGTTCAGCGGCTGCGGCGGCAGGCGGCGATCACCGGCGCGCTGCACTCCACCGATCAGCAGGTGGTCCGCGATGAGGCACAGGTCATTGTCATCGAGCCGGCACAGCCGGCGATGGTCTACGTGCCGAACTATGCGCCGGCGCAGGTGTATGGTGCATGGCCCTATCCGTCCTATCCGCCGGTCGATCTGCCGCCGCCGCCTGGCTACGGGTTCGGTCCCGGACTGGCCACTGGGCTGGCGTTCGGCGTGGGCGTGGTGATCGTCGGCGGCCTGTGGGGCTGGGTTCGGCCGAACTGGCGTGACCGCAAGATATCCGTTAACGTCAACCGCTTCAACGGCATCAACGTTAACCGTCCGCCTGTCCGCGATCCGGACTGGCGTCCGGCCACGGTGAACAACCGGCCGATCGGTGGGTTCCGGCCGCCGCGTCCGATCGGCTCATTCAGCGGCGGTCCGTCCGGCGGATCCAGCCTTCCAAACGTTATCACGCCTGGCAATGGTTTGCGTCCGCCGACCGCGACCGGCGGCGCTGATCGCTCCGTCGGTCGCCAGGTCAGGCCTCCAGCCGGCTTCATTCGGCCGCCAGCGCCGCCTGGCGGGATCGACCGGCCGATCCCAAGCGGTCGCCCCGCTGGCGGCGGTGGCGCACGGCCAGGATTTGCCTCGGCAAAAGCGCCAGTGGCGTCAGGACGCGCTCCACAGGTCAGCCAGCCCAGCGCGCCGGTCCACGGCGGCGGGCGCAACCGTATGTGATTGACCGCCCAACGGAGCCGGATGTCGTCAACCGGCGGCTAATCGAGCTTGCCATCGGCCATTTGACCATAGGTCCGTAAACGAGCCGGCGCTTGACGGCGGAGCGGATGCCGGGTCATTTCCGGCGTTTTTTGCTGCTCGGCAGACCGCTTCAGACCGCCGCCGTCGCCGATCAAGCTCGACAGATGACCCACCCCGTTTGTATGGTCGGACCACCGGAGCATCGAGTTAACTTCATGGGTCTGAAGACAGTTGCGATGAGGCCGATGCAAGGGCTGCTCATGGTCGCGATCGGCGGCTTCATCATGCTGGCCGCCGGCTGCGCCGAACAACCGCCGCCCAAGCCGCCGCGTCCCGCGGCACGCGTTCACCCGCCGGACTGGTTCCATCAGCAACTCGCCGCAGCCCGCGCGGCAAGGCGGAATCACCAGCCCAGGACCGACACCGTGGGCGCGCAGCGGGCTTATGACGATACGATGCGCGCCGCCTGCACCCGTGCCGCGTTGATGGGGCCTGACAAGTATCCGGCGCGCTGCGACGCGGTCTTGCACCCGACGCCGGCTCAGTCAGCACCCGACGCCGACCCGCTTGCCTGCGAGGACGATACCGACCCGGCCCAGCAGACCGCGTGCAGCGATTGATCGCAGGGCAAGGCCTTATCTGCTGTCCTGCCCCCGAAGTTGATCGCATCCTGTGACGGACGCAGGCGATCAGCAGGCCACTGAAAACACATAGCTGGTGGCCGGGGTCAGGGGTTCGCCCACCATGGCGCACGTCTGATCCAGGACACCAGGCTGGCCGCGGCTTGGGGTGCCAGACTCGGTGACTACGCAGCGGTCGCGGGAACCTGCAGACCCTGGTTCATTGCGGCTCGATCGGCATCCGCGCGATGCCCAGCCACGCAACCGGTGCGCCGGCGCCCTCCGCCGCCTGGGCCGACGGCAGCGAGGTATCCCAGTCCGCCGCGATGAACCGCCGGCCGCTGATCTTGGCGGCCTCGTCCGAGATCAGCCACAGGAGCGGCGGGACCATGATTTCCGGCCGCAGCATCTTGGTGCGGTCGCCGTGGTCGCCGACCAGCGGCGTATCGGTGACGCCGCCGGGCACCAGCACGTTGGCGGTGACACCGGTGCCGGTCAGGTCGGCCGCCAGCACCGCCATCGCCGACTCCAGCGCCGCCTTGCTGGCGCCGTAGAGCAGGTACCCGTCGCGCACCATCGTGCCCAGGCTGGTGGTGACGGTGATGACGCGGCCCCGGTCGGCTTTCAGCATGTGCGGCAGCACGGCGTGGGTCAGCATGATCGGTGCGGTGGCGTTGACCGTCAGGAACTGCTGCCATTGCTCGCCCGTCGCTTGCCAGAAGCGGATCGGGTTGCTGCGCTGATTGGCGCGCACCGCCGCCTGGCCGATCCCGGCGTTGTTGACCAGGATGTCGATGCGGCCGAATGCGCGCAGGGTCTCGGCGACGATGGTGTCGAACGAGGCCGGTTGTGCCAGATCAGCCGCCAGCGGCAGGATCGGCGCGGGCAGGGTATCCAGCCCCGCTGCGTTGCGATCCACCGCGACCACGTCGACCCCGGCTTCGGACAGACCCAGCGCCATGGCACGCCCGATGCCGCTGGCGGCACCGGTGACGATGGCGGTCTTGCGTTCTGTTGGCATTCTAGGTTCCTCCCGGCGCTACTTTGGCGCGAGAGCAGCGGGATGCCAAATGAATGTATTCACTTCAGCAGGAATCGTTTGCCAGCCGCCTCCGCGTGGTCGCCAAAACCGGCATTTTGACGACAGCCATGACTATTTGTCTGCTTTGACTCGTACCTGCCGGCGATAGCTGTTCAACATTCTTCTGGTAAGCTGCTTCGCACCTGCTCATCAGCAATGTTGCGTACCTGGGACTCGTCAGGGGCTTCATTAAGAGTAGATCGAATATATTGTTCAATAGCATCAAGCCATGCCTGCTCATGCTGAGGCAGAAAATCTGACAGTTTTGGTGTTTTAGCAGCCGCAGTGCGCACGGCGGACTCTTGTCCTTGCTTGGCCGAATTGACTTTTCCGCCGATCTGAGCAGCCAGAGCGTTGTTATAGATAGCCCCGAACTTCGTACGTCCCCACCACGTCACGGGCGATGTATCGACAAATCCATCCTTGCGAATGGTGCCCATGTTGAGTGGCTTTCCCTCTGGTGAAGCATGCTTTAGACTTAGCGCACTCTGAAACTCAGTGTAGACATTCAGTGCTTCGGCCTTAGCCAAAAAAGCCTTTAGAAGTTCCGGTAGCCGAAGGTCTGTCTGCCCAAGTTTCTCGAAGAACTCGTCCTCGCCGATGGTCATCCTCTGACCAATAACCACGGACGATGAGTCAGGAGGCGCTGCAACCTCAACTCGAACACCGTGTAGACCATCACCTTCAATCCGTATGACGCCTCGCTCGATCAGTGCGGTCTGGGCCAAGATTGACGGCACCACGAGGCGCACGCCTTGCTCCGGGGTCTCATAGATCGCCAACTCCACCAGTGCGAACGTAAACCGATGTCCAGCGTGGCTTTGCAACAGGTTGACGAGCGGGAGGATGTCCTCGCGGATACCGTCTCCAACGACTGCAATGATTGCACGTCCTCGCCGCAAATTTCGTGATATCGCATCGATGAATTCGGCTTCGTCAAGTTCTCCGGCATGAGCATTTACAATTCCGAATAGGGAAGTTTCGGTCGCTTTGTCCACGCAGCGTGCCTTGATAACCGCGCGCTGCAGCTCGCTGTAGTTCATTCCGAATACAGCAGCGGCGTATTCCATTGCCTGAGCAACAACGGCTCGACGTGCTTCCGGATTTCGCCAAAGTTTTGCTTCGATGAAGACAAGGCCACCATCCCGGGTGACAAACAGGTTGTCTAGTGCTCCAGACCTGCCGCCACCGAAACTAAGCGGCAGCTCGCGGCACAAGGGAATAAGATCGCCAAATCCTGGCTCGATTTGCTCAATCGGTAGCACCTCCGGATGGCGGTGTAGAAGACCTTGCAGCCAAGCCTCATCGTAGACGCCTGGAGCGGTGCTCGACTCTAGATCGACCCGTCGAAGCGCCTTGGTGTGTTGCTTGGGTTCGTTAATCCAGAATGGCAATCCGTCACGTCGACGCATACGTTTGCTAATCCTTTAATACATTGCGATAATGGTTCGAGTGACACTATGCGTTTTCCCACGTCAGGATAAACGAAAGTCACCATTGCAGAATTGTAAACAATCTCATCCCGCCGCCCCGATCACCAGGCACACATTCTGCCCGCCAAACCCGAACGAGTTCGAGATCGCATGCCGCACGCTGGCCGCACGCGCCACGTTCGGCACGCAATCCACCGGCAGCGCCGGATCGGGCGTTTCATAGTTGATCGTCGGCGGCAGCAGCCCGTCACGGATCGACAGCACGGTGAAGATCGCCTCCACCGCGCCGGCCGCCGTCAGGCTGTGCCCGATCATCGACTTGTTCGACGAGATCGGGATCGCGCCAGCCCGCGCCCCGAACACCGCCGACAGCCCGACCCACTCCATCTTGTCATTCTCCGGCGTGCCGGTGCCATGCGCGTTGACGTAGCCGATCGCCTCGGGTGGCAGGCCCGCGTCAATCAGGGCATTGCGCATGCAGGCGATGATCGGCTTGCCGTCCGGTGAGGACCGGGTGCGGTGGAACCCGTCCGCGACCTCGCCGCAGCCCTCCAGCACCGCCAGCACCGCGGCACCTCGGGCCCGCGCGCCGGACAGGCTTTCCAGCACCAGCGCCCCGGCGCCCTCGGCCATCACGAAGCCTTCCCGGTCCTTGCTGAACGGGCGGGATGCGGCCGCCGGCGGATCATTCCGCGTGGACAGCGCCGACAGCAGGGAAAACCGGATCAGGCTTTCGGGATTGACCGAGGCATCGGTGCCCACCACCAGCGCGGCCTCCGTCTCCCGCCGGCGGATCGCTTCGACGCCAAGCTGGATCGCGGTTCCGCCCGAGGCGCAGGCGGTCGAGGTCGCCACCGGCGATCCCCTGGTGCCGAACCGATCGGCCAGGTTCTCGGCGACCGAGCCGAACAGGAACCGCCGATAGTACGGCTCGAACCCGCCGCTGCCGGCGGTGCGAAGCAGATCGGCATACGTCACCGCCTCGTTCGCTCCCGACGCGGCGGCGATCGCCAGGCGCTGGGTCCATTCGATTTCGATCGGCGGCAGCGCCAGCAGCAGTGGCCCGGGAAAATCGCCGATGCGGCCGATCGCGGCTTCCGCTATGGCTTCCTCGATCACCAGTTCGGCCAGCCGCTCCGCCAGGGCCGGGGCCGACATCGCCGCGACGGGAATGAAGTCCACCGTGCCGGCGATGGCGGTGCGCAGGCCGGCGGTCGGGAAGCGGGAAATGCGGCGGATGCCCGACACACCACGGGTCAGCGCGCCCCAGTTGTCCGACTGGCCCTGCCCGAGGGACGTGACGATGCCCATGCCGGTAATGGCAACGATCGGGCGGCCGAGATGATCGGTATCCTGTGTCATGATGAACCTTTGGACGAAGCTACGGCGAACGCTTCATGCCGGGGTGACCAGCGCCAGCGCCTCGCCGCGCCAATGGCCCCAGGATGTCACCAGCGCCTGCTTCAGCGGCCCCGGCATCGCCCGCTCCGCCGCTTCCAGCGGCGTGAACAGCCTGCCCCGTTGCACCGCCAGCGCCGCCAGCGCCAGGCTGGCGGGAAACGAAGGCTCCGGGCCATGTCCCAGCGCCGTCGCGGTGCCCCGTACCGGCAGGCCGAGGCTGGTCAGGAAGGCGTTTTCTTCCACGGTCGGTCCGGCCACGCCACTGGCGCCGGAGATCACCGCGCAGCCGGCCGGATGGTGATCCGCCGCCATGCCCGCGAGTTGACGCCTGGCGTTGGCGGTGGCCTCTCCCGGTCCACGCCGGCACCGGCCGGTCTGGATCGCCGCGACATGCGCGATCGCCGCCGCCCCACGCTGCGCCGCATGGGTTCGGCTTTCCAGCACCAGGAAACAGCCGATCGAGCCCAGCACCATCCCGCCGCCGGTTGCCTGACGCGCCCAGACGCCGGCGAACGGCGGCCGGGACTGCACCCCGCCTAGTTCATAAAGCAGCATCATGTCGGGCCGCTGCGCGTTATAGGAACCCCCCACCAGCGTGACGTCGCCTTGCCCCGCGGCGATGCGCGCGCAGGCGATGCGAACCGCGTCCGCGCCGGCGGCTTCCTCGCCCATGAAGGTGCGCGATGAGCCGGTCACGCCATGCACGATGGAAACGTTGCCGGCCAGCAGGTTGGACAGTTGCGCCAGGAACAGCGTCGGCCGCAGGTCACTCAGCAGATGCTCGTTCAGGTAGGCGCCTGGGTCGGCGGCCTTCGGCTGGCCCGACAGCATCGCCTCGTCCACTGCGTAATCGCGCTCGCCGCCGCCGGCCGCGACGATCATGTCCATCCGCCGCAGCAAGCCGGCGTCGCCCTTGATGCCGGCGGACTGCAGCGCTAGGCCGGCGGCGAACACGCCGATGCGCTGCCAGGCCTCCATCTGCCGCTGGTCGCCGCGCTTGGGGATCTGCGCGTCGAGGTCGAGCGGCGCCATCGGGTGCACCATGAACGGCGCGAACGTCCGCGTATCCACCACGGGCCTGAACCCGGCCGGATCGTCCAGCGCATCCCAGTGCGCCTGCACGCCGGTGCCGAGGCAGGATACCAGCCCGATGCCGGTGATCAGGGCATCGCGATCATGCGGCATCAAGCAGGCTCTCCGGCACGCCGACGCGGCGGGCGGCTTGCAGCATGACGTCCCGCATTCTGTCGTTCGGGAACGGCACGACGCCGTAGCGAACCTCGGCGTCGGCCACTTTCCGGTCCCCAAGGGCGCCGTCCCGCGTGCTGATCGAGCCCTTCACCACGGCGTAGCCGGAGCCATCATGCAGCAGGCTGACCTCCGACGTCAGCAACTGGCCGGGCGGCACGAAGCACCGCATCTTGGCCTTTTCCACCTGCATCAGGAACGGCATCCGGGTGAACCGCAGCATCGCCAGGATCAGCCAGCCGCCGGTCTGCGCCATCGTCTCGATCATCAGCGTGCCGGGCAGGATCGGATGGCCGGGAAAATGACCCTCGAACACCGGCGACTGGTCGGGCACCTGGCAGGACGCGGCGATCAGCCGGGACTCCAGGTCCAGGCGGGTGATCCGATCGACCATCTGGAAGTATTCCAGCCGCATCAGGCCGCCGCGTCGGCGTGCGATGCCATGCGTCCCAGGCGGGCTTCGCCGCGATCTATCAAGCGGGCTTCGCCGCGATAGATCAAGCGGGCTTCGCCGCGACGAGCTTGTCGATGTTGCCGCACAGGTTCTTCAGAACGAAGTACTCGTCGGTGGAGACCTTGCCGTCGTTCACTTCCTGCATCCACTGCTCCAGCGGCATCTTGATGCCGAAGGCCTTGTCGATGGCGAAGGCGACGTCAAGGAAGTCCAGGCTGTCGATCCCGAGGTCGTTGATGGCATGGCTGTCCGGCGTGATCTTGTCGCGCTCGATGTCGCAGGTGTCGGAGATGATCCCCGCCACGGTTTCGTAGGTCGATGCCATGCGTCAGTCCCTGAGAAAGCCCGCGCACTAACATTGTCGCCCCCAGCCGTGCAAGAGACCGTGAGGGCGTGGTTGGACGTCGCGGCCGCCGCAACCCCAAGGTCATTCCGCCGCCAGAATCGACGCGGCCGCGTCGGCGAACACCTGGCAGCCAAGCACGATGTCCGCGTCGTCGGTGTTCTCGGCGTAGTGGTGACTGATGCCGCCGATGCTGGGAACGAACAGCATCGCCGAGGGCAAACGGCGAGCCAGGATCTGCGCGTCATGCCCGGCGCCGGAGGGCATTGGCTGGTGCAGGTTTGGCGCGTGATGCTGCGCGGCGGCGGTCAGCGCGGATTGAAATGCCGGGTCCATCGCGCTGGGATCGGTCGTGCCGCGCTGCATGACGCTCACCTCGCACGGGCCGCGCGCGGCTTCAGCCAGCAGCTCGTTCAAGCTTGCCTCCAGCGTGTCCAGGATCGCCGGGTCGGTGTCGCGGAACTGGAACACCAGTTCCGCGTCGCCCGGCACGATGCTGGGCGCGCCTGGGTGCAGCTTGATGTCTCCGGTGGTCCAGACCGTGCGCGGGCCGGCAACCGCCGGAAACCGCTGCTCGATGCCGGCGACGAGTTTCACCAGCGCGACGCCGGCGTCCTTGCGCACCGACATCCGCGTGGTGCCGGCATGGTTCTGCACGCCCTTGAAGGCAATCCGGTAGCGCCGGCTGCCGACGATCGCGGTGACGATGCCCAGGCGCAGGTGGCGGCCTTCCAGTTCGTTGCCTTGCTCGATATGGGCTTCCAGGTAGCCGCGGTAGCGGCCCCGGTCCATCGTCTGCCGCGGCCGGTCGGAAAAACCGGCCTGACGCAGCGCATCGCGCAGCGCGATGCCGGTTTCGCGGTTGGCGCAGGCGTCGATCTCCGCCTCGGTCAGCAGGCCGCAGAACGACCGGCTGCCGATGAACGAGCCAAAATGCCCTTCCTCATCGGCCCAGGCGGCGACATCAATGCCCCGGCCCAGGGTGCGCGCGGCCTCCAGCCCATAAATCACGCCCAGCGCGCCGTCCAGCCAGCCGGCATGATTCTGCGTCTCGACATGGCTGCCCAGCAGCAGCTTGCGGCCTGGCGTCGGATCGCGGCCATGGACGTTGCCAATGCCGTCGATCGACGTGTCCAGTCCAGCTTCGCTCAGGCGCGCGGCGAGCCAGTGCCGGGATTCGACATCCCGCGGCGAGAACGTCGGGCGGTGCACGCCGGTCTTGTACTCGCCGATCTTACGCATCGCATAGAGGTCGCGGAGAAGGCGGGCGCCGTCGATCGCGGGCATGGCGATGCTCCCTGTCATTCATTGCAGTGCAGCATGTCGTTCAGAGCGCGTCCATAGGTGCCGGAGGCTGGCCTTGCCGATGACCCTGAGGGGGTCGCGCCGCCGATAGATAATGCGGCCTTCCGGATTGGGCACGCGCTGGCCTTGTTGGCAAAGTTCCGGTCTCGCGGGTCGATGTTCCTGATTACACGTCATGAGCGGAACAGAGAGCAATGGCACGAACATGAAGTTAGCAAGAGCCGATTTATCTTGATCGTTATGAATTGGCATTTTCCGGCACAGCTTGTTCCTCCTCTGGCGTTCTGCTATCTAGATTAGCAAGAATGCTGATGAGCGGACTGTTTTCACGAGAGTTCGACTACTAGGTTATATTACCTAGGTCTTACTGTGGAAGTTCAGACTATGGCGTTACAATTGGGTGCTGTGCGGGACGCCTTCCTCGCGGCTAACGTGCCTGCGGACAAGGCCGACAAGGCCGCGGAAGAACTGGCGGAGTTCAAGGACCGCTTTGCCGGCGCTGACGTAAAGCTGGTCGAGCTGACATCCAGCGTACGACTCGTGCAAGCCATGCTTAGTGTCAACCTTGCGCTGACGGCAGGCGTCCTGTGGCGCCTGCTCGGCCACTGACATGGCATTCAATCCCGATCTCGTCGATGCCGACGACGAGGTGCTGGTGGAATTGCCCTCGCGGGCATTGCGGCGTGGCCTGACCCGAGGGCCGCGAATGCTTGGGTTGGGTGAACAGCTATAAGGTGATCGAGTGCCTGCTCATCCATCTAATGCGCGCAACGCCTTGGATCAATCTACGCCAGGTCAGCGGCGCCGGGTTCGGTATCGCCGCCACGAACAAGCGTATCAAGCAGCGACAGGGTCCGACGCCAGAGGCTTCGTCGAGTTGCGGCAGAGCTGGCACGACGCGGACTGTAATCGCCGAAACCCCTAAAAGGGATTGGAGCGACGCAGCCGATAGCCGCTCAACGATGTATCTGATCGCAAACGTACAAAAGGGACGACGGCAATAGGTCGAAATGTCCATTTGTATGTTGGCTACTCGAGGCACCCCCCAACGAGCACCGAAGGATGGCATCGTGCCAACCCTGGGGAAGATCCTCTGCGATAGTTGAAGGTAACAGGGCAAGGCCTCGCTGCCTGCGTTTCGATGGCGCCAGAGCGTCCACCATAAAGATAGTCATGCCCGTTCGGCCAGCAGTGGGCGCTCACATGAGGCCGCTACATGGGTGCCGTTGTGAAAGCTCAGGTTGGTTAGGGCGATGTTCTTAAACAATTGGATAACAATCCTGAAACAGCATTCAGCTAACCTGATGTGTTAACCTTATGATAAGGAACATGCTTCGTCTGATGTCGGATTGGGAAATATTTCTTGATCACCCCCACAACCTGAGGTAGAACCCACAGGACCCATCCGGAACCAGCCGCCATGACCGAGACCACCACCCGCACCCAACCCGCGACCGGAACCACACCGCCGGTTCGCCCGATGGACATCCTGCTGAACCTCGTCGTCACCCTGCTGACGCCGATGTTCCTGATCGACAGCGGCGGCGACCTCACCTTCGCCCGCATGGCGGCGCTGGAGACGGTGAACAGCTATAGCGCGCGCGACCCGATGGAACTGCTCACCATCGCGCGGATCATCGGCTTCGGCCTCGCCGCGCTGGGCTCGCTCGCCCTGTCCATGGCCGATGACACGCCGCCGCTGATGATGCTGCGCTGGCGCTGCAACGCCAACGCGCTGAACCGCTCCGCCGAACAAAACCGCCGCGCTCTGCAAACCAGCCGCTTGGCCGCCATGGACTGTGCCGGCATGGGGCATTGCCAAGGGAGCCAGCCAACCGCCGCGGCCTGGGGCGACCTGCCGCCGGACGCCGATCAGGCGCGCTACGAGGCGCAGGTGCTGGCCGATCTGGCACAGACCCAGCAGCGCGTCGCCGAAGCCAAGGCCCGCCAGGCGGCTTCAGACCAGGCCGCACAAGCCATCCCGGGCGCGCCGCCGGTGCCGGTGGCCGAGCGGCATCCGGCACCGCCGTCCACCCCAGTTGCCCAACCGACACCCGCGCCGATCCCTGCTACGATGCTGACCCCGATCCCGTCCCCCGCGCCGATCCCCGCCATGACCGCGGAGGAGCGTTACCGCGCCGTCTTCGCTACGGCGATGGCGGAGGTGGCGGCGGAATTCACCGCCGAACTCGATGATCTGTCGCCGCACCAGCGTGCGGAGGCCGTGGTGCAGGCCGCGGCGCTCAGCAGCAGCGCCAACGTGTTGCTGTCAGGCACACCCACGCCGTCGCCGAGGTTCGCTGCACCGCCATCCGATCCGATAAGGTAAGGCCCCGAACACGGATCGGTACGCTGGTCCGCTCGATCTGACCCAGGTCCGATCCAGGTGCAGGCCGTCGGCGGGCCGGGAACCGGTTTTAGTGGACTACCGTTCGATTACTGCACGGCCGAGTAGGGCGTCGGGCCAAGGATGAAATTCTTTACGTTCGCCACGAGCGGACCATTCTCCTCGGTCTTGGCGCGGGCCGCCGTCCAGTCGGGGTCCACCTGGAAGGCGTTCCACTTGGTCTCGCGGTCAGCCAGCGATTCCCAGGCGAGCATGTAGTACAGCGTCATGTTCGATTCGCCGATCACCGTGGTCCAGAAGCCGGCCTGCTTGATGCCGTGCTTTTCCCAGATCTTCAGCGTGATGGTGGAAAACCGCTTGTTCAGGTCGGGCAGGCGACCTGGCACGGCCTCATAAATCCGTAATTCGTAAAGCATCGTGTTTCTCTCCCTGGTGATGCCGGAACAGTCTGCGGCGAGCGACGCCAACGGGCAAGCCGGGCGGCCGATGCATCCGTGGCGGGGCAGCCCCGCATCGCGGCGGAAATCCCCAGGTTGCCGCACGGTCCCGGCTTCGATAGCTTTCCGCGCTTTCCATCCGCCTTCAAGTCCCGTTGGGAACCTGTCATGTCGCTTACCGCCGAACGTCTCGACCGCATCCAGCCCAGCCTGACCATCGCGATCTCCACCGTGGCGCGCCGCATGATCGCCGAGGGCAAGAACGTCATCAGTCTGTCGCAGGGCGAGCCGGACTTCGATACGCCGCGCAACGTCAAGGACGCCGCGATCCGCGCGCTGGAGAACGGCGAGACGAAATACACCGACGTGTCCGGCACCCCGGCGCTGCGCCGCGCCGTCGCCCAAAAATTCGCCCGCGACAGCGGCATCGAATACAAGCCGGAGGAGATCATCATCTCTACCGGCGCCAAGCAGGTGCTGTTCAACGCCATGCTCGCCACCCTGAACGCCGGCGATGAGGTCATCATCCCCAGTCCCTGCTGGGTCAGCTATCCCGACATCGTCACCCTGGCCGATGGCAAGCCGGTGCTGGTCCCCTGCGGCCAGAACAACGGCTTCAAGCTGCGGGCGGAGGATCTGGAAGCGGCGATCACCCCGAACACCCGCTGGTTCATGCTCAACAACCCCTGCAACCCGACCGGCGCGGGCTACAGCGCCGACGACCTGCGGCCGATCTGCGATGTGCTGCTGCGTCACCCGCATGTCTGGGTGCTGACCGACGACATCTATGACAGCCTGGCCTATGCCGGGTTCAAGCCGAGCACCATCGTCGCGGTGGAGCCGAAGCTGCAGGACCGCACCCTGACGGTGCACGGCGTTTCCAAGGCCTACGCGATGACCGGCTGGCGCATCGGCTTCGCCGGCGGCCCTGTCGCGCTGATCAAGGCGATGGACAAGCTGCAGAGCCAGTCCACCTCCAACCCCAACTCCATCGCCCAGGCCGCCGCGATCGAGGCGCTGACCGGCCAGCAGGAGACGGTGGAGACGATGCGCCGGGTGTTCGAGCAGCGGCGTGACCTGGTCGTCGGGCTGCTGAACCAGGCGCCGGGGATGAACTGCACCAATCCGGATGGAGCCTTCTACGTCTATCCGTCGATCCACGGCTGCATCGGCAAGACAAGCGCCGGCGGCAAGCTGATCAAGGACGATGAGGCATTCGCACTGGCCCTGCTGGATGAGGCAGGCGTCGCCACCGTCCACGGCGCCGCCTTCTGTTATCCCGGCTACGTCCGCATCAGCTACGCCAACGCGACCGAGGAGTTGCAGGAGGCCTGCAGCCGCATCCGGCGCTTCTGCGAAGGTCTGCACTGATGTCCCAGCAAACGGCCGCCGCGCCTGGATTCTCCCAGCGGTTCGGCCGGGTCCAGCTTGCCGCCAGCGTGCAGATGTCGATCAAGGCGCGGGAACTCAAGGCCGCCGGCAAGCCGGTTGTCACGCTGACGACCGGGGAGCCGAACTTCGACAGCCCGCCGCATGCGATCGAGGCGGCGCATCAGGCCACATTACGTGGCGATACCAAGTATCCGCCACAGGATGGCACACGGGCGCTGAAGGAGGCTATCCAGCGCAAGTTCAAACGCGATTCGGGGCTGCACTACGCGCTGGATGAAATCGCCGTCTCCAACGGCGGAAAGCAGTGTATTTTCAATGCGATCATGGCCACTGTTAACGCTGGCGATGAGGTTGTCATCCCGGTCCCGTCCTGGATCGCCTACGCCCAGATGACCCAGTTGTGCGAGGGTGTGCCGGTGCTGGTAAGCTGTCCTCAGAACAACGGCTTCAAGCCGCGTGCCGAGGATATCGACGCCGCCATCACACCGCGCACCAAATGGCTGATTCTGAACAATCCCAACAATCCGACCGGTGCCTGCTGTTCGGCGGAGGAAATACAGGCGATTGCCGCCGTCATGCGGAGGCATCCGCATGTCTGGGTGATGTCGGACGACATGTATGAGCATCTGGTGTTCGATGGTTTCCATCACGCCACCTTCGCCGAGGTCGCGCCCGACCTGAAGGCGCGGACGCTGACGTTGTCGGGGGTCTCGAAGACCTACGCCATGACCGGCTGGCGGATCGGCTTCGCTGGCGGCCCGAAGCCGCTGATCAAGGCGATGACGGTGATGCAGGGTCAGGCCACGGCCGGCACCTCAACCGTTGGGCAGGCAGCGGCGGCGGCGGCCCTGGATGGCCCGCAAGATGGCGTGGACGTGCAGATCAAGGCCTACCAGCGCCGCCGCGACCTGGCAGTGGCGATGCTGAACGACACGAAAGGCATCACCTGCCACAAGCCGGAGGGCGCGTTCTACGTCTTTCCCAACGTCGCCGGCTGCCTGGGCAAGACCACCACCGGCGGGCGCATGTTGAACAGCGACGAGGATGTCTGCCTGGCGCTGCTGGAAGAGCATTACGTCGCCACCGTGCATGGTGCGGCCTACCACATGAGCCCCTATCTTCGGATCAGCACCGCCACCGCCGACGATGACCTGCGGGAAGGCCTCCAGCGCATCCAAACTTTCTGCGCAGGCCTGCGGTAGAGCGCGGTCCAGGCCGTCAGAGTGGCTTCCGATCAGGTCGCTCCAGGTCGTCATCGCCGGGCAGGTTCCGGCCACCCGCCGAGGTCGCTCAAATTCGTCAAGGCCGAGCGTATCTCTGCCATCCGCCGAGGCCGCTCAAATTCGTCAAGGCCGGGCGTGTCCCGGCCATCTGCCCCCAGCCGTTGGCGCAAAGGTGGTTCGGACCATGACGACTGGGAGCGGCCTGATCGTAAACCGCTCCAACGCCAGAATGAGGCACATCGCTACTGCCGCGCGCGAGGTAAATCGGATCCATGCGGCCGTCCTGAGACCGGGGGAGCACCGGATGCGCCAACGCCCTGAACTTCATGTTTTAACATGAACGTGGCAGGCGACGATCAAGAGTCCACCTGGTCAATCCGCCTCGGACGGGACAGCGACGGTCCGGCGCTGATCGCGCTGATCGCGGCGTGCTGGGCCGTATATCCGGGCCTGCGGATGGACGTGGACCGGGAAATGCCGGAACTTCATGCGCTTGCAGCCTATTACCAAGGCGCCCTATGGGTTGCGCAACGCGGGCACCGTGTTGTCGGCATGATCGCCACCCGCCCGCTTGGCGAGGACGTTTGGGAAACCTGCCGCGTCTATGTCGATCCTACGCTGCATGGCAGCCGCCTTGCCCATGAACTCCTGGACACCGCCGAAGGCCATGCTCTCCGCCACGGCGCTCGGCGTTTCGTGCTATGGACCGATACCCGTTTCCAGCGGGCGCATGCCTTTTACGAAAAGCGGTCCTATATCCGTCACGGCGGAATTCGGGTGCTGCACGACCTGTCCGCGTCGCTGGAATTCGGCTACGCGAAGCCGGTCGACGGGATCGAGGCGCTGGATGCGGCCTCGGCCACATCCGCCGAACGGCGCTTGTCCGACATCCTGATTGCCTGCGTGGCGGACGGCGCCTCGGTTTCCTTCCTGCCGCCGCTCGATCCCGGCAAGGCGCGGGCGTTCTACAGGCGTGTCAGCACGCAGGTGGCCATCGGGCAACGCTTGCTGCTGGCAGGATGGCGTCGCGGCGTGCTGGTGGGCACGGTCGCGCTCGATCTCGACACGCCGGAAAATCAGCCGCACCGGGCGGAGGTGCAGAAACTGCTGGTGCATCCCGTGGCTCGCAGGTCGGGCCTCGGCCGCGAGATGATGCACCAGGTCGAAATGCACGCCCGCGCCGCCGGACGAACCCTCTTGACGTTAGACACATGGGCAGGGAGCGCCGGCGAAGCGCTTTACCGTGCGGCGAGCTGGCATGAAGCCGGCCGCATTCCCGGTTTCGCGCTCGACGCCGAGGGCAACGCGCAGGACACGCTTTTCTTCTGGAAGAAAGTATGAGTCAACAACACATCGACCGGAGATAGCTGATTGTTTCTACAACTCTTACCTTCCAAACTGCGCGTCGTGCAGCCGGCGGTAGGTTCCTCCGGCGGCGAGCAGGTCGCCATGACGGCCCTGCTCGACGACACCGCGCTCGTCGACCACCACGATCCTGTCGGCGTCGCGAATGGTGGCCAGGCGGTGCGCGATCACCAAGGTGGTGCGGCCGACAGCCAATTCGGCCAGCGACTGCTGGATCGCCCGCTCGGTTTCCGTATCCAGCGCGCTGGTCGCCTCGTCCAGGATCAGGATCGGCGGGTTCTTCAGGAACATGCGGGCGATTGCCAGACGCTGCTTCTGCCCGCCGGACAGCTTCACGCCGCGCTCGCCGATCAGCGTGCCGAACCCGTCCGGCATGCGGGCGATTGTCGCCTCAAGCCGAGCACGGCGTGCCGCCTGGTGGATTTCGGCCTCGGTGGCACCGAGGCGGCCATAGGCGATGTTGTCCCGCACCGTGCCGCCGAACAGGAAGACGTCCTGCTGCACGACGCCGATCTGCCGCCGCAGCGAATGCAGCGTCATCGACCGGACATCGATCCCGTCGATGGTGATCCGCCCGGCATCGACATCGTAAAAGCGCGGCAGCATGGCGCACAGCGTCGTCTTTCCGGCGCCGGACGGTCCGACGAAGGCAACTGTCTCACCCGCCGCGATCCGCAGGCGGACATCACGCAGCACCCGATGCGCCGGCGAGTAGCCGAAGGTGACATCCTCATAGGCGATGTCGCCGCGCAGCGGTGGCGCCGCGACGGCATCCGGTGCATCGACCAGCGTTGGCGCGGTATCGATCAGTTCGCAGTAACGGCGAAAGCCCGCCATCCCCTTCGGATAGGTTTCGAGGACGGCGTTGATCTTCTCGACCGGCCGGAAGAACACGCCGACCAGCAGCAGGAAGCCGACGAAGCCGCCGGGCGACAGCGCGCCGTGCAGCACGAACCAGGTCCCCGCGATCATGACGATCATCTGTGTCGCGCGCATCGACAGGTAGCTCAGCGCCGTGCTCTGGGCCATGATCCGGTAGCCCTGCAGCTTGACCCGCCGGTAGTCCTCGTTGTCGCGGGCGAACAGCGCCCGCTCGTGCGCCTCGTTGGCGAAAGCCTGGACAACGCGCATGCCGCCGATGTTCTCCTCCACGCGGGCGTTGAAGGCGCCGATGCCGGCGAAGATGGCGCGGAAGTTCTGCGTCATGCGGCTGCCGAAGCGGGTCGCCAGGAACATGATGACCGGGACGACAAGGGTGGTCAGCAGGGCCAGCCTGGCGTTGATGGCGTACATCAGGCCAAAGGCACCGGCGAACGTCATCAGGGCGATGAACAGATCCTCCGGCCCGTGGTGGGCGACCTCTCCCACGTCCTCGAGGTCCTTGGTGACGCGGGCGATCAGGTGGCCGGTCTTCTGCTCGTCGTAGAAGGCAAACGACAACCGCTGGAGGTGATCGAAGGCCTTGCGGCGCATCTCCGTCTCGATGCCGATGCCGAGTACGTGGCCCCAGTAGGTGACGATGGCGATAAGCCCGGTATTGAGCAGATAAAGCGCGGCGAGGCCGCTAGCCGCGGCGGCGATCAGCCCCCAATCGCGACCGGGCAGCAGCCGATCGACGAAGATGCTGACGGCGAGGGGAAAGGCAAGCTCGAGCAGGCCCGAGAGGACAGCGCAGCCGAAGTCGACCGCGAACAGCCGGCGGTGCGGCCGATAGTAGGCAAAAAAGCGACGAAGCATTGATCAGGCGCCGGACATGGAATCGTTGACGCTTGCTATATCAGCTTCCTTACCAATTGGCTCCGGCGAAACGTTCACGGGACCGAGCCGCGCGGCAACCGCATTGACACCATCGCCGGATGCGGCCGTCGCGGATGCTTGCCGCGATGACGCACAGCCGCACCGGTCGGTGCATGTCCGACAACGCTTAGCGAAAGATCGAGTGCGGTCGAGCGAGGTTGATCATGCTGCCCGCCATGTGCCAGCCGCTGGACGTGGTTTCGTCGTGGATCAGACCATCCTGAACGGGTTTGCCAACCGCACCCAAGGCTTCCGAAAGCCTGACCGCCGCCTCCATCACCTGCGGCAGAAGCGCCCGCGGGCGGGGCGGGCGCATACGCATCGAGGGCGAGTCGATATCCAGCACCGCGACGACCGCACCGGCCGCGTCACGGATGGGACAGGCGATGCTCACGGACCCTGGGACGACCTCATCCGAGGTAATCAGGTAGCCACGTGCGCGGATGCGTTGCAAGTCCGCGGCAATCCACGTCGGATCGATGCGCGTCGCCGGGGTAATGCGGTTCAGGCGCTGGGCGAGCAATTGCGTCTGAACCGCCTCCGGCGCGAAGGCGAGCAGCACGCGGCTGCTGCCGGCGTGCAGCGGGCCGCGCTTGCCAACCTCCGAGTACATCCGGATGGCGGGATCAGTCTGGTAGATCGCCACCGTCTCGCTTTCCATCCCGTCGCGCACCCGAAGATAAACGTTCTCTCCGGTGGCTTTGCCCAGTGAGGCGAGAAACGGCATGGCGGTCGCCGCCAGCGCGCCTTGCTCGGTTGCGGCGCGTCCTAGCACGCTCCATCGCGCCCCAAGGCGCCACAGGCCGCGGGCTTCGTCCTGAATGGCGAAACCGCGTGACTGCAAGGTCCGTAGCAGACGGAACGCCGCGGTGCGGGTGCACCCCGCCGACTCAGCCAGCGCGGCCAGCGATGCGGGGCCGAGGCGCGCCAGCGCTTCCAGCAGATCAAGCGTACGGTCGACAGCGGCTATATTATAGTCTTTCGAACTGGTCTCTGGAAACGCACCAGACAGGTCCGGGCTCGCCTTCGATTTCGGCTGAGATGCCCCGTTACCATTCTTGGCTGTCCCCATCGTGTAGACCTTTCCTCAAATATGGCGGATCGCCGGCTAACCTCGAACTGATGCTTTAAACCACGATCAATGCGCATCAACATTACTGATGAGTAGATTTGCATTCCCTTAAGCTCCCGTCAAAGCCGATTTTGCATGGGTGCCATGCAATGAGGCAGGCAGTGGCTGAATTCAAAGCAGTTTCGCTGGAGGTATGATCGTTTGCGGCTTGCGGTTCTTCAGACGTTCCCTCAAATCGTTCGGTTCTCGATAGTGGATGCGCCGGTCGGGGAATGCGCCCGTCGGGGAATGCGCCGGTCGGGGAATGCGCCCGGTGGGGATGTCTGCGTTGCGGCGGGCCTTGCAGCCGTTCTCCCCGCCAGCGGTGGATGGCGACGGCTTGTTGCTTGTCGTCCCGCGAAGCCTGCGGTAAAGCGCCCGCTTCGTGCCGACCGGCGATGGGCTCGGCCTGGCGTGCCTTGCCGGGCGGACCCGGATGGTTCATCGCGGGCGTGGTGAAATTGGTAGACACGCCAGATTTAGGTTCTGGTGGCGAAAGCCGTGGGGGTTCAAGTCCCTCCGCCCGCACCACCCTGCCGCGGGAAGCCGGGGTCGGTCGCCCCGTAGGGGGCGAGGAACCGCCGCGCGCGGCGGTTGGATTTAGCGCCGCCCAGGCGGCTTGTGCAGACTGATTTGATAGGATTGGCCGGACAATGCAGGTGACCGAGACGCTCTCCGACGGGCTGAAGCGTGGCTACACCGTAGTGCTTCCCGCGGAAAACCTGGACTCCCGCCGGAATGCTCGGCTGGTGGACCTTGGCAAGACGCTGAATTTGCCGGGGTTCCGACCCGGCAAGGTGCCGCTGACGATTGTCAAGCAACGCTACGGCACCGCCGTCTCCGCCGAAGTCGTCGATCAATCCGTCAATGACGCGATGCAGACGGTTCTGGCCGAACGCGGCCTGCGCCCGGCGCGGCAGCCGAAAGTGGCGCTGGTGACCGAGAATCCGACCGCGCCGGGCACCAGCCTGGAATTTAGCGTCGAGATGGAATTGCTGCCGACCATCGTCATGCCGGACTTCAGCACGCTCGCTCTGACGCGGTTCAAGGCTGAGGTGACGTCGGAGATGGTCGATCGCACGCTTGAAAGGGTCGCCAAGAGCAACCGGAGCCTGGCGCCGATCACCGCCGAGGAGCTACAGGCGCGCGGCGACGGGGCGGCGATCGGGGACGTCGTGACGATCGACTACCTGGGCAAGATCGATGACGTACCGTTCGAGGGCGGCAGCGGAACCGATACCGAGGTGGAAATCGGTGGCGAGGGGTTCATACCGGGTTTCGCCGAACAGCTTGCCGGCGCCAGGCCGGACGAGGTCAAGACCATCGCCGTCACCTTTCCCGCCGATTACGGCAAGGCTGAACTCGCGGGCAAGCTGGCGTCGTTCGAGATCACCGTCAAGCAGATCAGCCGCCAGGTGATCCCAGCGCTGGATGACGAACTGGCCAAGCAGCTCGGCACCGACAGCCTGGCCGCCCTGCGTGAGCTCGTGGTCACCCGCCAGCAGCAGGACCTTGATCAGATGTCTCGCCTGCGGCTGAAGAAGGTGCTGCTGGATGCGCTGACCGGCCTGGCGGATTTCCCGGTGCCGGCTTCCATGGTGGACGAGGAGTCCGCCCAGATCTGGCAGCAGTTCGAGAAGGCCCGCGAGGACGGCACGCAGGACGAGGCGGACAAGAGCAAGGACGACGACACGCTGAAGTCGGAATACCGGGCCATTGCCGAACGCCGCGTGCGGCTGGGTCTGCTGCTGGGCGAGATCGCCGCGGTGAACGCCATCACGGTTTCCGAGCAGGAACTCAACCGCGCGATCTATGCCCAGGCGATGCAGTTCCAGGGGCAGGAAATGCAGATGCTTGAACTCTACCGGAAATACCCGCAGCTCACGAGCAGCATCCGCGCACCCATCATGGAAGACAAGGTGGTTGATTTCGTGCTTGAACTTGCCAGCGTGACGGATCAGCTTGTCACCCCGGAGCAACTGGCCGAGGAGGATACCGGCACGCCGGCGCCGTTGGCTCCAGACGCCTTGGTTTCCGGCCCTGGGACTTCAGACCCCGGACCTTCAGATTCTGGGGTTTCAGACTCTGGGACCTGAACAAGCGGGCGACCGGCCGCTTGGCCGGGTGGCTGGACTTTCGTGCCGGCGCATCTAGCTATAGGTTGTTCTTTTCCTACTCTTGTTAGTTCAGGTGATCATAATGCCGGACCGCAGCCCTGTCGAAGTCTATGCCAATGCCCTGGTGCCGATGGTGGTTGAACAGACCGCCAGGGGCGAGCGGGCGTTCGATATCTACTCCCGCCTGCTCAAGGAGCGGATCATCTTCCTGACCGGCGCGGTCTATGACCAGGTCAGCGCGCTGATTTGCGCCCAGCTTCTGTTCCTTGAGTCGGAAAACCCGAACAAGGATATTTCCTTTTATATCAACAGTCCAGGCGGCGTCGTTTCGGCTGGTCTGGCAATCTACGACACCATGCAATATGTCCGCAGCCCGATCAGCACGGTGTGCATCGGCCAGGCGGCCTCGATGGGCAGTCTTTTGCTGACCGCCGGCGCCAAGGGCAAGCGGTATGCGTTGCCGAACGCGCGCGTGATGGTGCACCAGCCGTCCGGCGGCGCCCAGGGCCAGGCGACCGACATCGAAATCCAGGCCCGGGAAATTCTGACGCTGCGCAAGCGGCTGAACGAAATCTACGTGCGCCACACCGGCCAGCCGATCGAGGCGATCGAGCGCAAGCTGGAACGCGACAGCTACATGTCGGCGGAGGAAAGCCGCGACTTCGGCCTGGTTGACGAGGTGGTGGAAAGTCGCCCGATGGCGGCAAGCGACGACACCAGCAAATCCTGAATAACCGGCGGGTGACGGTCTGACTGGTTCGGTGCGGCCGTCATGCCGTGCCAGCACCCGTCATCTGGTATTTTGTATGGTCTGATGGCCAGCATTCACCGTATAGTCGCGGTCACTTTCAGGCGCCGTCAGTCGACGGTTCTTGTCCTGGCCGCGTGGCGGGGGTTATGCTCCCCTATTGTGCCCCTATGTCCGGGGGAGGAGTACGCATGAGCAAGTCCGGCGATTCGAAAAATACCCTCTATTGCTCGTTCTGCGGCAAGTCGCAGCACGAGGTCCGCAAGCTCATCGCCGGCCCGACGGTCTTCATCTGCGACGAATGCGTCGAACTCTGCATGGATATCATCCGTGAGGAGCACAAGACCCACCTGGTGAAGTCTCGCGATGGTGTGCCGACCCCGCGGGAGATCTGCAAGGTGCTGGATGACTACGTGATCGGCCAGAGCCATGCCAAGCGGGTGCTGTCGGTGGCGGTGCACAATCACTATAAGCGGCTGGCGCATGGCCAGAAGAACAACGACGTCGAGATCGCCAAATCCAACATCCTGCTGGTTGGTCCCACGGGATCGGGCAAGACGCTGCTGGCGCAGACGCTGGCGCGCATCCTGGATGTGCCGTTCACCATGGCCGACGCCACGACATTGACCGAGGCCGGCTATGTCGGTGAGGATGTCGAGAACATCATTCTCAAGCTGCTGCAATCGGCTGACTACAATGTTGAGCGGGCGCAGCGCGGCATTGTCTATATTGACGAGGTCGACAAGATCTCGCGCAAGTCGGACAATCCGTCGATCACCCGCGACGTGTCGGGGGAAGGCGTACAGCAGGCGCTGCTGAAGATCATGGAAGGCACGGTTGCCTCGGTCCCGCCACAGGGCGGGCGCAAGCATCCGCAGCAGGAATTCCTGCAGGTCGACACGACCAACATCCTGTTCATCTGTGGCGGCGCGTTTTCCGGCCTCGAGCGCATCATCGGCGCGCGCGGCAAGGGGTCGGGCATTGGCTACGGCGCCGAGGTACGGTCGCAGGACGAACGCCGGATGGGTGCCATCCTGCGCGAGGTCGAGCCGGAGGATCTGCTCAAGTTCGGCCTGATCCCGGAGTTCATCGGACGCCTGCCGGTGGTGGCGACCCTGGAGGATCTGGACGAAGACGCATTGATGGAGATTCTCACCAAGCCGAAGAACGCGCTGGTGAAGCAGTATGGCCGGCTGTTCGAGATGGAAGGCGTGAAGCTCTCGTTTACCGACGACGCGCTGAAATCCGTTGCCACGCGTGCCATCGCCCGCAAGACCGGCGCGCGCGGCCTGCGTTCGATCATGGAACAGATTTTGTTGTCCACCATGTTCGACCTGCCCGGTCTGGACGGGGTGGAGGAAGTGGTGATCAACCGGGAAGTCGCCGAATCACGCTCTAACCCATTGTATTTGTATGGCAAGGAACGAGCCGAGAGCAGCGCCTGACGCGCCACGTCGGGAGATGGACAGGTCTCGCGGCGGCGTGATCACGAATTTCAAGGACTTGCGGCAACTCGTTCGGCGGCTATATCCCACGGAACGGTCTCTGACAGAGCCGATGTCTCTGACGGAGCCGATGAAAGTATCCTCCGTGCCGTTGCCGGGTGGAGGATGCTGACTGTCCTTGAGGAGGTCAAACATGACGGAACAGAACAAGCCGGCGCCTGAACAGAACAAGCCGGCTCCTGAACAGAACAAGCCGGCGGGCGAGCGGTCCGCTGGCTCCGACAAGCCGCAGACGCAGCCGCAAGGTGACCTGATGGCGGTGCTGCCGCTACGCGACATCGTGGTCTTCCCGCATATGATCGTCCCGCTGTTCGTCGGCCGGGAGAAGTCGGTACGTGCGCTGGAAGCGGTGATGAAGGACGACAAGCAGATCCTGCTGGTCGCTCAGAAGAACGCCTCGCAGGACGATCCCTCGGTGGAGGACATCTACCGCGTCGGGACCGTCTCGACGATCCTGCAATTGCTGAAGCTGCCCGATGGCACGGTGAAGGTGCTGGTCGAGGGTGGACGCCGTGCCAGGATCGCCAGTTTCAGGGAGACCGAGGCATTCTTCGAGGCGGTGACCACGCCGATGCCCGACGTGGGCGGCGACAAGAAGGATCTGGAAGCGCTAGGCCGCACCGTGGTGTCGCAGTTCGAGCAGTACATCAAGCTGAACAAGAAGATCGCGCCCGAGGTGCTGGTTTCGCTGAACCAGATCGAGGAGCCGTCGAAGCTGGCCGATACCGTCGCCAGCCACCTGAACCTGAAGATCCCGGAAAAGCAGGACCTGCTGGAGATCGCCCGCATCAATGAACGGCTGGAACGCGTGTTCGGCCACATGGAGTCGGAAATCGGCGTGCTTCAGGTGGAAAAGCGCATCCGCAACCGGGTCAAGCGGCAGATGGAGAAGACCCAGCGCGAATACTACCTGAACGAGCAACTGAAGGCGATCCAGAAGGAACTGGGCGAAGGCGAGGACGGCAAGGACGAGAACGCCGAGCTGGAAGCGCGCATCAAGAAGACCAAGTTCAGCAAGGAAGCTCGGGAAAAGTCGGTCGCTGAACTGAAGAAGCTGCGCACCATGAGTCCGATGAGCGCCGAGGCGACGGTGGTGCGCAACTACCTCGACTGGATGCTGTCGATCCCCTGGAAGAAGCGCAGCAAGATCCGCAACGACGTGGTGGAAGCCGAGAAGGTCCTGGAATCCGATCACTACGGGCTGGAGAAGGTCAAGGAACGGATCATCGAGTACCTGGCGGTGCAGGCGCGCAGCCCGAAGGTGCGCGGCCCGATTCTGTGCCTGGTCGGACCACCCGGCGTGGGCAAGACGTCGTTGGGCAAGTCCATCGCCAAGGCAACGGGGCGCAACTTCGTGCGGATGTCGCTGGGCGGCGTCCGGGATGAAGCCGAGGTCCGCGGCCACCGGCGGACCTATATCGGCTCGATGCCCGGCAAGGTCATCCAGGGCATGAAGAAGGCGAAGACCTCCAATCCGCTGTTCCTGCTGGATGAGGTGGACAAGCTGGGCTCCGACTGGCGCGGCGATCCGTCCTCGGCCTTGCTTGAGGTGCTGGACCCCGAGCAGAATTCCACCTTCGCCGACCACTACCTGGAAGTGGACTACGACCTGTCGGACGTGATGTTCGTCACCACGGCCAACAGCCTGCGCATGCCGCAGCCGCTGCTCGACCGAATGGAGATCATCCGCATCCCCGGCTACACCGAGGATGAGAAGGTCGAGATCGCCAAGCGGCACCTGCTTTCCAAGCAATCCGAGGCGCACGGCCTGAAGAAAGAGGAGTGGAGCCTGTCGGAAGACGCCTTGCGCGACCTGATCCGCTATTACACGCGTGAAGCCGGGGTGCGGAACCTGGAGCGGGAGATCGCCAACCTGGCCCGCAAGACGGTCAAGGAGATCGTCACCAAGAAGACCGCGAAGGTGGCGATCACCCGCAAGAACCTGGAGAAGTACGCCGGCATCAAGAAGCATCGCTACGGCGAGACCGAGGCCGAGGATATGGTCGGCGTGGTGACCGGCCTGGCCTGGACCGAGGTCGGCGGCGAGATCCTGACCATCGAGTCGGTGATGCTGCCCGGCAAGGGCACCATCAAGCACACCGGCAAGCTGGGCGACGTGATGCAGGAAAGCGTTTCCGCCGCGCTGAGCTACGTGCGCAGCCGCTCGACCAAGTTCGGCATCAAGCCGACGCTGTTTGAACGGCGCGATATCCATGTGCACGTGCCGGAGGGGGCGACCCCGAAGGATGGCCCCTCGGCGGGCGTGGCGATGGCAACCTCCATCGTGTCGGTGCTGACCGGCATCCCGGTGCGGCGGGACGTGGCGATGACGGGTGAGATCACCCTGCGCGGCCGGGTGCTACCGATCGGCGGCCTGAAGGAGAAGCTGCTGGCGGCCCTGCGGGCCGGGATCACGACGGTGTTCATTCCCAAGGAGAACGAGAAGGACCTGGCGGAGATCCCGGACAACGTCAAGAAGCTGCTGAAGCTGATTCCGGTTGCCGATGTCGATGAGGTCATCGCCCAGGCGCTGGCGCGTCGGCCGGAGGCGATCGAGTGGGAGGAGCCGCCGGAGCCGCCGGTGCCTGCTCCGGCCCCTCACCAGGCGCCGGCGTCGCTGCCACACTGACGGCGTCTGGCAAGCCTGATGATTGCTGTAGCGGCCCGCCGGCTGACGCTGGCGGGCCGTTTTCCTTGGTTATCCGGAGCGCAAAGCATTGACGGCGCGGAAACGCCGCCAGTAGTGTCCGCCCGCTTTGACGGGCTGCCAGCCCTCAGCTTCGAGTCGTGACCATGGACATGAGAGGGAAACGCTGTGAACAAGATGGATCTCATCGCGGCCGTTGCCGACGGAACCGAGCTTTCACGGATCAAGACCGGTGAAGTCGTCGATGCCGTGTTCAACGCGATCGCCGACGCGCTGAAGAAGAAGGAGGAGGTTCGGCTTGTAGGCTTTGGCACGTTCGCGGCGGCGATCCGCAAGGCCAGCACCGGCCGTAATCCGCGGACCGGGGAAGAGATGGAAATCCCGGAATCGACGACGGTCCGCTTCAAGCCCGGCAAGGGGCTGAAGGATTCTGTCGGCGCGGTCTAGCTGAACTGGTCGCCCGGGCGCGACAATCACATTGGCTAGCTGATGAGAGCTGGCTGATGGAAGCTGGCTGAGAGGGTTCGCCGGATTAGGTTTGCCGCCTGGTGGCGTGGCTGCCAGAGCGGTCCCGGAACGGGCCGTGAGGTATGATCCATTGGGGGGCGGTTAGCTCAGCGGTAGAGCGTCTCGTTTACACCGAGAGGGCCGGCGGTTCGAATCCGTCACCGCCCACCGGTCTGCCCTTCCGCTTGGGCCCAGCAAATCTGGGACATATGCAAAGCGGGAGGTCGAACTTGGATCGGGTTCATGGAGCGGGCAGGATGTCAGACTATAAGCTTCACTATTTCCCGGAGTCGGGTAACAGTTACAAACTGGCGCTTATGCTAACCCTCTGCGGGCAGGCGTTTGAGCCTGTCTGGACTGACTTCGGCAGTGGGATAACCTGGACAGAGGGGTGGCGTCGCAGCGTCAATCCCATGGGTGAAATACCGGTTCTCGTCGAGGACGGCGTGAGCTTGACACAGACCGCACCGATACTCCTGCGGTTGGCCGACAAGTTCGGCCGCTTCCAGGGCACTGATGAGACGGAAAGGTTCGAAATCCTGCGTTGGCTTTTCTGGGACAATCAGAAACTGAGTGGCTTCATGGCGGCTTACCGCTACCGCCGTGCGTTCACGGAAAACCCGGACAGGCATGTGTTGGATTTCATGAAGGCGCGAACCGACGATTTCCTGAACATCCTGGAAAGCAGCCTGAAAGAACAGCGCTTCATCGTGGGCGACAAACCAACGGTCGCCGACTTGTCGATGACAGGATATCTGGCATTTCCGAAGCACGAGAGCGGGTACGATTTGGACGCTAGTCATCCCGCTATCGGTGCGTGGCTGGGCCGCATTCGAGCGCTGCCGAGCTGGGCCGCGCCCTACGATATCCTGCCGGGCAAGCGTATGCGCTGCTATGTATGAGATGCACTGTGCCCACGGACCTGGCTATGCCTATCAACTCGCGCGCTCAAACTGATCCAGTACCCGCCGCTCAACACCCTTGACGCCTCCAGCCACGCGGCCTAAACGCTGCGCCCTGTCGCTGCGGGTGTAGCTCAGTTGGTTAGAGCGCCGGCCTGTCACGCCGGAGGTCGCGGGTTCGAGCCCCGTCACTCGCGCCAGCGGCAGCCCTTCCATTTATTCATGTTTTCTTCGCCTTGCGCATAGGCAAATTCCTGGCCGTCCCCCTATATGGCGGGCATGGTCGGATGGGTCTATTGTCCGGGCTTGCTGCACCGCGGTATTGGATGGGCTGGCGCCGATGGCGCCCAGTCGGCGCCATAGGGCGATCAGTGTCATGAGACCTTGTTGGGAGCTGTCATGCAGCCAATCCTGTTTGGCTATCTGCCGATCCTGGTGTTCCTGGTGATTGCTGGGGTCATTGCCACCGCGATGGTGGGCGGTTCGTTGCTTGTCGCGCATCAGAAGCCGTATGCGGAAAAACTGTCCGCCTATGAGTGCGGGTTCGAGCCGTTTGACGACGCCCGCCGCCGGTTTGACGTGCGCTACTACCTCGTTGCCATCCTGTTCATCATTTTCGACCTCGAGGTTGCGTTCCTGTTCCCCTGGGCAATTTCGCTCAAGCACATAGGCGCATTCGGCTTCTTGTCGATGATGGGGTTCCTTGGCGTGCTGACCGTGGGCTTCATATATGAATGGTCCAAAGGCGCGCTTGATTGGGAGTAGCGGGATATGAGTGATGCAACCTTGAGTGACCCGACCGTCAGCGACCCGACGGTGCTGGCCTGGAACCGGGATCATCTGCCGCCAGGGCCGGAGCAGGATGCCGTCATCCAGGGCATCACGGGCGAGATAGCCGACAAGGGCTTCCTGGTCGCCAACCTGGACAAGGTGGTCAACTGGGCGCGCACCGGCAGCCTGTGGCCGATGACCTTCGGGCTGGCCTGCTGTGCGGTGGAGATGATTCATGCCTACATGCCGCGCTACGATCTGGATCGGCTTGGCGTCATCCCGCGCGCGTCACCGCGGCAGAGCGACGTGATGATCGTCGCTGGCACGCTGACCAACAAGATGGCGCCGGCCCTGCGCAAGGTCTACGACCAAATGCCGGAGCCGCGCTGGGTCATCAGCATGGGAAGTTGTGCCAACGGCGGCGGCTATTATCACTATTCCTATTCGGTGGTGCGCGGGTGCGATCGCGTGGTGCCGGTGGACGTTTACGTGCCAGGCTGTCCGCCCTCGGCCGAAGGGCTGGTGTACGGCATCATGCAGTTGCAGAAGAAGATCCGCCGGACAGGAACCATTCTCCGTGGCTGATGAAACCCCGTCCGAGGCGGCTCCGCCGTCCGCCCTGGAAGTGCTTGGCCAGACCGTGACTCCGATCCCCGGCATCGTCGGCTACCGGATCGAGGGCGGCGAGCTGGTGGTGCATGTCGAACGGGAATCGTTGCTGGAGGTGATGATCACCTTGCGCGACGACCCCCGGTTCGCCTTTGAGCAGATGATGGACCTTTGCGGTGTGGATTGGCCGGATCGGGCAGAGCGCTTCGACGTGGTATACAATTTGCTGTCGGTCTCGCTGAACCACCGTTTGCGGGTGATTGCCGTGACCAGCGCGGACAAGCCGGTTCCCTCGGTCCACACCGTCTGGCCGGTCGCCACTTGGTGGGAGCGCGAGGCCTGGGATCTGTTCGGCATCGTGTTTTCCGGCCAGCCCGACCTGCGGCGCATCCTGACCGACTACGGCTTTGAAGGGCATCCGTTGCGCAAGGATTTTCCGCTGACCGGCTATGTCGAGGTCCGCTACGACGAGGACCGCAAGGCGGTGATCTATGAACCCGTCAAGCTGACGCAGGATTTCCGCAGCTTCGACTTCCTGTCCCCCTGGGAAGCCGTGACCACGCTGCCGGGTGACGAGAAGGTCTTCACCGAACGCGCCGAACAGGCGAAAGGCTGAGCCATCATGACTGAACCCGTCTCGATCGACGTCAAGCCGTCGGCCAAGCTGGTCGAGATCGACAGCCACTCGATCAACTTTGGTCCGCAGCATCCCGCCGCGCATGGCGTGCTGCGGCTGATCCTGGAACTGGACGGCGAGGTTGTCGAACGCGCCGATCCGCACATCGGCCTGCTGCATCGCGGCACCGAGAAGCTGATCGAATACAAGACCTACATGCAGGCGGTGCCGTATTTCGACCGGCTCGACTACGTGTCGCCGATGTGTGAGGAGCACGCCTTCGCGCTGGCCGTCGAGAAGCTTCTCGGCATCACCGTGCCGGACCGCGGGCAATGGATCCGCGTGCTGTTCGCCGAGATCACCCGCGTGCTGAACCATCTGCTGAACGTGACGACGTATGCGCTGGATGTTGGCGCCATCACGCCGAGCCTGTGGGGGTTCGAGGAGCGTGAGAAGCTGATGGAGTTTTATGAAGCGGCCTCCGGTGCTCGTTTGCATGCGAACTACTTCCGGCCGGGTGGGGTGGCGAAGGACCTGCCCGCTGGGCTGACCGATCAGATCGCCGCCTGGGCCGAGACCTTCCCGAGGTTCATCGACGACCTGGAGCATCTGCTGACCAAGAACCGCATCTGGAAGCAGCGCACGGTCGATATCGGCGTCATCACCGCCGAGGACGCGCTGGCCTGGGGATTCAGCGGGCCGCCGCTGCGTGCCTCCGGCGTGCCGTGGGACCTGCGCCGGTCGCAGCCCTATGACAAGTACGCCGAGGTGGAATTCCAGATCCCGGTCGGCCGCAACGGCGACTGCTACGACCGCTATCTGGTGCGCGTCGCCGAGATGCGGGAGAGCGTGCGGATCATCCAGCAGGCACTGGCGAAGCTGCCGCCGGGGCCGGTCAAGGTGCAGGACCGGAAGTTCTCGCCGCCGGCGCGGACCGAGATGAAGCGGTCGATGGAAGCGCTGATCCATCATTTCAAGCTGTTCACCGAGGGCTATCACGTTCCCCCGGGTGCCACCTATACCACGGTGGAAAGTCCGAAAGGCGAGTTCGGCGTCTATCTTGTCGCCGACGGCACCAACCGGCCGTATCGCTGCAAGATCAGGTCGACCGGCTTTGCCTTCCTGCAGGCGACCGATGTGCTGGTGAAGCGCCACATGCTGGCCGATGTCAGCGCGATCGTCGGGTCGCTCGATGTCGTGTTCGGCGAGATCGACAGGTAGGCCATGGCAAGCGAGAACAGAGCGGCAGGCACGGAAGCGGCCGACGACCAGCCGGCCCACTTCGCCCTCGATGCCGAAAGCGAAGCCGAGATCGCGCGGGTGATCACCAAGTATCCGCCCGGCAAGCAGGCCAGCGCCGTGCTGCCGGCGCTGTATATCGCGCAGCGGCAGATGAAACGGCAGACCGGCAGTGCCTGGGTGCCTGTCAAGGCGATGGATTCCGTCGCCGACAGGCTGGGGATGCCGGCCATCCGGGTCTACGAGGTCGCCACGTTCTACCTGATGTTCAACACCGAACCGATCGGCACGTATCACTTGCAGGTCTGCACCACCACGCCTTGTTGGCTGCGCGGCTCCGATGCGGTGACGCAGGCCTGCCGCGATGCCACCGGCATCCAGGGCTGGGGTGAGACCAGTGCCGATGGTGTGTTCTCGATGACCGAGGTGGAATGTCTCGGCGCCTGCGTCAACGCACCGGTCCTGGCGGTGGACGACGACTTCTATGAAGACCTGGATGCGGAGACAGTTACTGCGTTGCTGGCGGCGCTGCGCCGGGGCGAACGGCCGCCGCCGGGCTCGATGACGGGGCGGCAGACGTCCGCGCCGGAGGGAGGTGCGACCACCTTGAAGACGTTGAATTTCAGACCGGAGCGTCAGGATGCTTGACGACAAGGATCGTATCTTCACCAACCTGTATGGCCAGTTCGATCCGCTGCTGAAAGGCGCGCGGGCGCGTGGCGACTGGGACGACACCGCGGCGATCCTGGCGCGTGGCCGCGACGTGATCATCCAGGAAATGAAGGATTCGGGTCTGCGCGGTCGTGGCGGGGCAGGGTTTCCGACCGGCCTGAAGTGGTCGTTCATGCCGAAGCAGTCCGACCGGCCGTGCTATCTGGTGGTCAACGCCGACGAATCCGAGCCGGGCACCTGCAAGGACCGCGACATCATTCGCCATGACCCGCACAAGCTGGTCGAAGGCTGCCTGGTCGCGGGTTTCGCCATGGGCGCCAGCGCCGCCTACATCTACATCCGTGGCGAGTTCTACAACGAGTCGCTGGTGCTTCAGGCGGCGATCGACGAGGCCTACGAAGCTGGCCTGATCGGCAAGAACGCCTGCGGCTCGGGCTACGCCTACGACGTGTTCCTGCATCGTGGGGCAGGGGCCTATATCTGCGGCGAGGAGACCGCCCTGCTCGAAAGCCTGGAAGGCAAGAAGGGCATGCCGCGCATGAAGCCGCCGTTTCCGGCGGGTGTCGGCCTGTATGGCTGTCCGTCGACGGTGAACAATGTCGAGTCGATTGCGGTGGCGCCCACCATCCTGCGCCGCGGCGCCGCCTGGTTCAGCAGCCTCGGCCGGCCGAACAACGCGGGGGAGAAGGTGTTCTGCATCTCCGGCCACGTCAACAGGCCCTGCAATGTCGAGGAGGAACTCGGCATTCCGATGCGCGAACTGATCGAGAAATATGCCGGCGGCGTGCGCGGCGGCTGGGACAATCTGCTGGCGGTGATACCGGGCGGCGCCTCCGTGCCGCTGATCCCGAAGTCGGTCTGCGATGAGGTGCTGATGGACTTCGACAGCCTGCGCGCGGTGCGCAGCGGGCTGGGGACGGCGGCGGTGATCGTGATGGACAAGTCCACCGACCTGATCAAGGCGATCACCCGACTGTCGAAGTTCTACATGCACGAAAGTTGCGGCCAGTGCACGCCGTGCCGGGAGGGCACCGGCTGGATGTGGCGCGTCATGAGCCGGATGGTGGAGGGGCGCGCCGACCCGTCCGAAATCGATATTCTGGATCAGGTGACGCGGCAGGTGGAAGGCCACACGATCTGCGCGCTGGGCGATGCGGCGGCCTGGCCGATCCAGGGGCTGATCCGGCATTTCCGCCCGCTGATGGAAGAACGCATGGCCGCGTACAAAAGCCGCAGTGCGCCGCGCATGGCGGCGGAGTAGGTCATGGAGGTCACTGACAAGTTCGAGCCGATCATCGCGAAGGACAGCGACCTGTCCGGCTCGACCTTTACCCGCTGCATGCTTAAAGATGCGCGGTTTGCAGACGTGGCGATGCCTTCAGCGGATATTCAGAACATCAACCTGTCAGATGCAGCAATTCGCGAGATGAACCTGTCTCGCGCAAGCTTCACCGAGGGCATGTTGCCGGGCGTGCGGTTCACCGCAGTCAACCTGTCAGGTGCGATGTTCGACGATGTCAACCTCGCGGGTACGACAATTCGCGGCGCCGATCTCAGGGGCATGCAGATCAGCGGCTGCAAGCTGGACCGGATGCGGATCGACGGTATCCTGGTGAGCGATCTGCTCGCCGCTTTTCGGAAGAGTGCGTAATGCCCAAACTTACCATCGATGGCATTCCGGTCGAGGTCGCCAACGGCTCGACCATCCTGCAGGCGGCGGAGCAGGCGGGGGTAGAAATTCCCCGCTTCTGCTATCATGAACGGCTGTCGATCGCCGGCAACTGCCGCATGTGCCTGGTGGAGGTGGAGAAGGCACCGCCCAAGCCGATCGCCTCCTGCGGCTATCCCGCGGCCGAAGGCATGGTGGTTCACACCGACAGCAAGATGGTGCGCAACGCTCGGCGCGGCGTGATGGAGTTCCTGCTGATCAACCACCCGCTGGATTGCCCGATCTGCGATCAGGGCGGTGAATGCGACCTGCAGGACCAGGCCATGGGCTACGGCATGGATCATTCCCGCTACGCCGAGAACAAGCGCGCCGTGCCGGACAAGAACCTGGGGCCGCTGGTGAAGACCAACATGAACCGCTGCATTCACTGCACGCGGTGCATTCGCTTTGTTACCGAAATTGCCGGCGTGCCCGATCTTGGCGCCACCCGCCGCGGTGAGGCCATGGAAGTCACCACCTATGTCGAGAAGGCGCTGGGGTCCGAACTGTCGGCCAACATCATCGATCTGTGCCCGGTCGGCGCGTTGACCTCCAAGCCCTATGCCTATGTCGCTCGGCCGTGGGAACTGACGAAAGTCGACAGCATCGATGTGTTGGACGCCATCGGCACGAATATCCGCGTCGACGCGCGCGGCCCGGAAGTGCTGCGCATCCTGCCGCGTGTCAACGACGACGTGAACGAGGAGTGGCTGGGCGACAAGGCTCGCTTCGCGCTGGACGGCTTGAAGCGCCGCCGGCTCGACCGTCCCTGGGTGCGGGAAAACGGCAAGCTGCGCGCGGCGACCTGGGCCGAGGCGTTCACCGCCATCGCGGCGAAGCTGAAGACGCTGCCAGGGGAGCGCATCGGCGCCATCGCCGGCGATCTGTGCGATGCCGAAAGCATGGTGGCGCTGAAGGATCTGATCCACAATCTCGGTTCGGCCAACCTCGATTGCCGCCAGGACGGCGCCAAGCTGGATGCCGGGCGGCGCGATTTCTATTCCTTCAACACGTCCATTACTGGGATCGAGGACGCCGACGCGATCCTGATCATCGGCTCCAACCCACGCCGCGAGGCGCCGGTGCTGAATGCGCGCATCCGCAAGGCCTGGGTGGCGAACGCGATCCCGATTGGCGTCATCGGCACCAACACCGACCTGACCTATCCCATCACCGTGCTGGGTTCGACGCCGTCGGTGCTGACCGCGCTGCATGACGGCTCGCCCGACTGCGCCAAGATTAACGACTTCGCCAAGGTTTTGGGCGACGCCAAAAGGCCGATGATCATCGTCGGGCAGGGCGCGCTGGTTCGGCCGGACGGTGGCGCCATCCTGGCCGCGGCCTGGCGGCTGGCCTCGCGGGTCGGCGCGCTGACATCCGACTGGCATGGCTTCAATGTGCTGCACACTGCGGCCTCCCGGATGGCGGCCCTGGACCTTGCCTTCCTGCCGGGACCAAAAGGCAAGGGGTTCGAGGCGATGCTGGACGATGGCGTGGATTTCCTCTGGCTGCTGGGCGCGGACGAGTTTGATCCGGCGCGCATCGGCGCCGGCACCTTCGTGGTCTATCAAGGCCATCACGGCGATGCCGGCGCCAAGCGGGCGGACGTGATCCTGCCAGGGGCCGCCTATACCGAGAAGGCCGGCACCTACGTCAATACCGAAGGCCGGGTGCAGCGCGGCTTCATGGCGGTGTATCCGCCCGGCGAGGCGCGCGAGGACTGGAAGATCCTGCGCGCCTTCAGCGCCGTTATCGGCAAGACCCTGCCGTACGACACGATCGAAGCGGTGCGCAACCGGTTGACCGAGGTCAATCTGTCCTTCGGCCGATTGAACCACCTGCCGCGCTTCGGCTGCTCCGATACCACGGGTCCGGCCGGAGATCCGGCGGCCCTCGGTGATGCGCCGCTGGCGTCCACCGTGGAGAATTACTACATGACCGATCCGATCAGCCGATGCAGCCCGACCATGGCGGCCTGCACGGAGGCACAGTCCGAAACCGCGCCGCCAATCCCCGTCATGGCCGCGGAGTAACGCGATGTATGCGTTTTTTCACGATACCAATACTGGCATCGTGATCCTGACATTCGCGGAGTCGCTGGCACTGCTGGTGCCGCTGCTGATCAGCGTCGCCTACCTGACCTACGCCGAACGCAAGGTCCTGGCCGCGATGCAGTTGCGCAAGGGTCCGAATATCGTCGGCCCGTTCGGGCTGTGGCAGCCGTTCGCCGACGCGCTGAAGATGCTGATGAAGGAAACCATCATCCCGTCGGGCTCGAACCGTTTCCTGTTCCTGCTGGCGCCGATGCTGACCTTTTCGCTGGCGATGGTCGCCTGGGCGGTCATCCCGGTCAACAACGGCTGGGCGATCGCCGATATCAACGTCGGCATCCTGTATCTGTTCGCGATTTCCTCGCTTGGCGTCTATGGCATCATCATCGCGGGCTGGGCGTCGAACTCGAAGTACCCGTTCCTGGGCGCGCTGCGCGCGGCGGCGCAGATGGTCAGCTATGAGGTCTCCATGGGCTTTGTCCTGGTCACGGTACTGCTGTGCGCCGGCAGCCTGAACCTGACGCAGATCGTGCTCTCACAACGGACCGTCTGGTACTGCGTGCCGCTGTTTCCGATGTTCATCATCTTCTTTATTTCGACCTTGGCGGAATGCAACCGCTCGCCGTTCGATATCGCGGAGGGCGAATCGGAGATCGTCGCCGGCTTCTTCGCTGAATACTCGGCGATGAGCTTCGCGCTGTTCTTCCTGGGCGAATACGCCAACATGATCCTGATGAGCGCGATGACCACCATCCTGTTCCTGGGCGGCTGGCTGGCGCCGTTTGGCGTCGTGCCCTTCACCTGGGTTCCCGGCGTGATCTGGTTCGTGCTGAAGGTCTGCGCCTGCCTGTTCGTCTTCCTGTGGGTGCGCGCGACGATGCCGCGTTTCCGCTACGATCAGCTCATGCGGCTTGGCTGGAAGGTGTTCCTGCCGATCTCGCTTTTATGGCTGGTGCTCACCGCCGGCGTATTGACGGCGTTTGGGTGGCTGCCCAATACGTAAGCCGAGCGCGCGTTTGCGCGCTGACGGAGTTCTGACATGTCATTCATCGACCGCACCGCGCGGAGCCTGGTGATGAGCGAACTGATCGCCGGTTTGGGCCTGACCTTGCGCTACTTCTTCAAGCGCAAGGTGACGATCAACTATCCCAACGAGAAGGGCGTGCTCAGCCCGCGCTTCCGGGGCGAACATGCGCTGCGCCGCTACCCGAATGGGGAAGAACGTTGCATCGCCTGCAAGCTGTGCGAGGCGGTCTGTCCGGCGCTGGCCATCACCATCGAGGCCGAACCGCGCGCCGACGGTTCCCGCCGCACCACGCGCTACGACATCGACATGACCAAATGCATCTATTGCGGGCTGTGCGAGGAATCCTGTCCGGTGGATGCCATCGTCGAAGGCCCGAACTTCGAGTTCTCGACCGAAACGCGCGAGGAACTGTACTACAACAAGGAAAAGCTGCTCGCCAACGGCGATCGGTGGGAGCCGGAGATCGCGCGCCGGCTGGAACTGGACGCGCCTTACCGATGATCACCACGCTTCTGTTCTATCTGTTCGCCGCCGTGCTTCTGACGTCGGCGGCAATGGTGGTCAGCGCCCGCAACCCGGTGCACTCGGTGCTGTTCCTGATCCTGGCCTTCTTCAACGCCGCCGCCCTGTTCCTGATCGCCGGCGCCGAGTTCCTGGCGATGATCCTGGTCATTGTCTACGTCGGCGCGGTGGCGGTGCTGTTCCTGTTCGTGGTGATGATGCTGGACGTGGATTTCGACGAGCTTCGCAGCGGGTTCCAGCGCTATCTGCCGGTCGGCGCCACGGTTGGCGCGGTGCTGTTCGTGGAACTTGCGCTGGTGCTTGGCGGCTGGACGCTGACCTCCGGCGCGGTGCGGTTCCACATGTCGCCGATGCCCACCGGCGTCAGCAACACCCAGGCGCTGGGGCAGGTGATCTACACCGACTACATCCTGCTGTTCCAGACCGCCGGGCTGATCCTGCTGGTGGCGATGATTGGCGCCATCGTGCTGACCCTGCGGGATCGCAAGACCGCGCGTCAGCAGGACATCACCCGCCAGACCGCGCGCACCGTGGCCGAGACGCTGGACATGGTGACCTTGTCGCTTGGTGCCAGCACGACACAATCCGGTGGTTTCCTGCGGCCCAAGGTGGGCGAGCCGGAACGGCTGGTCGACCATTCGGCGGCGGGGGAGCATGACCATGGGCATTAGGCGGAAGCATCGGGCCGTCGGCGATGACACGCTGATGAGGCAACTAGCTTGGCCGTTTGGAGCGGGTTCCGATCAGGTCGCTCCAGCTTCAATCCGCCCGGCCATCGGCCGACAGGAACGCCACGCATGAGCACCATCGGCACCGGCCATTACCTCACGGTCTCCGCGATCCTGCTCGTTCTTGGCATCTTCGGGATCTTCCTGAACCGCAAGAACGTCATCATCATCTTCATGGCGATCGAGCTGATCCTGCTCGCCGTCAGCCTTAATCTGGTGGCGTTCTCGGCGGCGTTGAACGACCTGGCGGGGCAGGTGCTGGCGATGCTGGTGCTGACGGTCGCGGCGGCCGAGGCGGCGATCGGCCTGGCCATCCTGACGATCTACTTCCGCAACCGCGGGTCGATCCAGGTTGAAGACGTCAACCTGATGAAGGGCTGATCATGCTGTTCGCGCTCGCCGTCTTCGCGCCGCTGGCCGGCGCGCTGATCTCCGGCCTGCTGGGCCGAGCGATCGGCGACCGTGCGGCGACGGGGGCGTCGATCCTCGGGATGCTGATCGCCGCGGTCTGCGGGCCGCTGGCGTTCTTCCAGTTGACCGGTGGGACCGCCGATGCCGGCGCGCTGGACCTCGGCACCTGGATCGAGGCCGGGCGCTTCCACGTTGATTGGGCGCTGCGCTTCGACACGCTGTCGGCGGTGATGGTGGCGATGGTGTCGTTCGTGTCGATGCTGATCCACGTCTACTCGATCGGCTACATGGGGCACGAGACGCGACCGCGCTACCGGTTCTTCGCCTACCTGTCGCTGTTCACCTTCGCCATGCTGATGCTGGTCACCGCCGACAACCTGGCGCAGTTGTTCTTCGGCTGGGAAGGCGTCGGCCTGTGTTCCTACCTGCTGATCGGCTACTGGTATGACCGTCCGTCCGCCTGCGCCGCCGCGATCAAGGCGTTCGTCGTCAACCGCATCGCCGACCTGCCGTTCGCCGTCGGACTGGCGCTGATCTTCTTCAAGTTCGGCTCGCTGGAATTCCCGGTGATCTTTCCCGCCGTCGCGCAGCACGGCGCGGACACCTACGCGCTGTTCGGCACCAGCTTCCCGGCGTTCGAGGTGATCGGCTTCCTGTTGTTCATCGGTGCCATGGGCAAGTCGGCGCAGCTTGGCCTGCATGTCTGGCTGCCGGACGCGATGGAGGGGCCGACCCCGGTTTCCGCGCTGATCCATGCCGCGACCATGGTCACCGCCGGTGTCTTCCTGATGGCCCGCATGTCGCCGCTGATGGACTATGCTCCGGCCGCGCTGGGCTTCGTGACGTTCATCGGCGCATCGACCGCGCTGTTCGCCGCGACCATCGGCTGCGTGCAGAACGACATCAAGCGGGTGATCGCCTACTCGACGTGTTCGCAGCTTGGCTACATGTTCGCCGCCGCCGGAGTGGGTGCTTATCAGGCGTCGGTGTTCCACCTGATCACGCACGCCTTCTTCAAGGCGCTGCTGTTCCTGTGCGCGGGCTCGGTGATCCATGCGATGTCAGATGAGCAGGATATGCGCCGGATGGGCGGGCTGGCGCGGACCATTCCGATGACCTGCGCGGCGATGTGGATCGGCAGCCTGGCGCTGGCCGGGATCCCGCCGCTGGCCGGGTCGTATTCGAAGGATGCGATCATCGCCGCGACCTACGCCTCCGGCACCGGAATCGGCCTGTACGCCTTTGTCTGCACCGTGCTGGCGGCGTTGCTGACTGCCTTCTACTCTGGGCGGCTGCTGTTCATGACCTTCCATGGTCGGTCGCACGCCGATCACCACGCGCTGGAGCATGCGCATGAAAGCCCCTGGGTGATGCTGGTGCCATTGATGGTGCTCTCGGTCGGCGCGATCGGCGCCGGCTGGGCGCTGAACGGCTGGTTCATCGGCTCTGGCTGGCACGCGTTCTGGAACGGCGCGATCGTCAACAACCCGCACAATCAGGTCATCGCCAGCCTGGAGCAGGTGCCGACCTGGGTCGATCTGTCGCCCCTGGCCTTCGCGCTGGCCGGGTTCGCGCTGGCCTTCCTGATGTATGTCGTCAATCCGCTGCTGCCGGTGCGCCTGGCCGGTGCGTTCGGGCCGGTCTACCGGTTCCTGCTCAACAAGTGGTATTTCGACGAGCTGTACAACGCGATCCTGGTGCAGCCGACGTTGCGGCTGGCCCGCGGATTGTGGCAGGTCGGCGACGTGCAGATCATCGACGGCGTGCCGAATGGTCTTGCTGCCCTGGCCGGCGAAGGCTCGCGTGAGGTGGTGAAGATCCAGACCGGCTCGCTGGCGGTCTATGCCTTCGTCATGCTGATCGGCGTTGTCGTGCTGGTCGCCGTGTTCATGATCGGGCTGGTGATGGGATGACCGCCGTGACCAACGCCGCCGGCTTTCCGATCCTGTCCTTGATCACCTGGCTGCCGCTGGCGGGTTGCCTGGTGATCATGATGGTGCGCGGCGACGAGGCCACCGTCGCATCGAACGCACGCTGGACCGCGTTGTGGACCAGCCTGCTGGTGCTGGTGCTGTCGCTGGTGCTGTGGGTCCGATTCGATCCGGCCGAACCCGGCTTCCAGTTCAACGAAAGCATCGCCTGGCTGCCCGAGTTCAAGGTCGGCTACCGCATGGGCGTGGACGGCATCTCGGTGCTGTTCGTGCTGCTGTCCACCCTGCTGACGCCGATCTGCATCCTGTCGGCCTGGGACGCCATCCACACCAGGGTGCGGGAGTTCATGCTGAGCTTTCTGATCCTGGAAACCATGATGGTCGGCATGTTCTGCGCCACCGACTTCGTGCTGTTCTACATGTTCTTCGAGGGTGTGCTGATCCCGATGTACCTGATCATCGGCGTCTGGGGCGGCCCGCGCCGGGTCTATGCGGCGGTGAAGTTCTTCCTGTTCACCTTGACCGGTTCGGTGCTGATGCTGCTGGCGCTGGTCGCCATGTGGCTGCAGGCCGGCACCACCGACATCACCACGCTGATGCACACGATCTTCCCGACCCACATGCAGACCTGGCTGTTCCTGGCGCTGTTGGCCTCCTTCGCGGTGAAGGTGCCGATGTGGCCGGTGCACACCTGGCTGCCGGACGCGCATGTCGAGGCACCAACCGCCGGATCGGTCATTCTGGCCGGCGTGCTGCTGAAGATGGGAGCATACGGGTTCCTGCGCTTTTCGGTGCCGATGCTGCCGCAGGCGTCGGCGGCCTTCGCGCCCCTGATGTTCGCCTTGTCGGTGATGGCGGTGATCTACACGTCGCTGGTCGCGCTGGCGCAGACCGACATGAAGAAGCTGATCGCCTATTCCTCGGTGGCGCACATGGGCGTGGTGACGATCGGCATCTTCACCTTCAATGTCCAGGGCATTACCGGCGCACTGTTCCAGATGCTATCGCATGGGATCGTCTCCGGCGCGTTGTTCCTGGTGGTCGGCGTCGTCTATGACCGCATCCATACGCGCGACATTGCCCGCTACGGCGGGCTGGCGGATCGCATGCCGGGCTACGCGCTGGTGTTCATGCTGTTCATGATGGCGACGATCGGGCTGCCCGGCACCTCCGGCTTCATCGGCGAGTTCCTGGTGATCATCGGCTCGCTGCAGGTGAATTTCTGGCTGTCGCTGCTAGGCGGCATGGGGATGATCCTGGGCGCGGCCTACATGCTGTACCTGTATCGCCGGGTGATCTTCGGCCGCATCACCCGCGACGACCTGCGGAACATCCTGGACCTCAGTCCGCGTGAGTGGGCGTTGTTCGCGCCGCTGATCGGCCTGACCTTGTGGATGGGCATCTATCCATCCAGCTTCACCAGCTTTTTCGATGCCTCGGTGGGCGCCATGGTGCAGCAGCATACGGCGGCGCTGGCCGTCACCACCAAGCTGGCCGGGATCGCGCATTGATGAACTGGACCATCGCTCTCCCGGAGATCGTGCTGGCGGCCATCGGCATGGCGACATTGGTGTTTGGCGTCTTGCGCAGGCAGGCGGACGCGACGCTGTGTGCACCATGTTCACCATCGGCGGCTTCCTGATCGCCGGGCTTCTGGTGATGACCCGCACCACCGGCTTCGGCTTTCACGGCCAGTTGGTGGCCGACCCGTTCAGCGCCTTCAATCAGATCCTCATTCTCGCCGGCGCGGCGATGTCGACCATCCTGGCGCTTGGCTGGAACCGGGCGCAGAACATCGCGCGGTTCGAGTTTCCGGTGCTGATGCTGTTCTCGACCATCGGCATGATGCTCATGGCCGGGGCCGGCAACCTGATGACGCTGTATCTGGGGCTGGAGCTGCAGTCGCTGGCTTTGTATGTACTGGCGGCGTTTGCCCGGGACGAGCTGCGGTCGTCCGAGGCTGGCCTGAAGTATTTCGTGCTCAGCGGCCTGGCGTCCGGGCTGCTGCTGTACGGCATATCGCTGGTCTATGGGTTCTCCGGCACCATGGACCTGATGTCGCTGCATACGCTGCTGGCGGCGCCAGCGACGGTTTCGGCCGGCCTGGTGGTCGGCATCGTCTTCGTGCTGGTTGGTCTGGCGTTCAAGGTTTCCGCCGTGCCGTTCCATATGTGGACGCCCGATGTGTACGAGGGCGCGCCGACCTCGGTGACCGTGTTCTTCGCCACCGCGCCCAAGGTCGCGGCGATGTCGCTGCTGCTGCGGGTGATGGGGACGTCGTTCGCATCGCTGGTGGGCGCGTGGCAATTGCTGGTGGTGATCGTCGCGATCGCGTCCATGGTGTTGGGCGCCCTGGCGGCGATCGGGCAGACCAACATCAAGCGGCTGATGGCGTATTCCTCGATCGGCCATATGGGCTATGCGCTGATCGGCCTGGCGGTGGGATCAGCCGCCGGCGCGCGCGGCACGCTGGTCTACATGGTGATCTACGTGTTCATGATCGCGGGCACCTTCGGCTGCATCCTGGCGATGCGACGGAAGGGACGCGCGGTGGAGCAGATTTCGGACCTGGCGGGGTTGGCGTCGAATGATCCGGCGCTGGCGCTGGCGCTGGCGGTGTTCATGTTCAGCCTGGCGGGCATTCCGCCAATGTCGGGCTTCGTCGCCAAGCTGTATATCTTCCTGGCGGCGGTGCAGGGCGGCTTGTGGGCCCTGGCGATCATCGGTGTGCTGACCAGCGTCGTGGGCGCCTACTACTATATCCGTGTCATCAAGGTGATGTATTTCGACGCCGCCGCCGAACGCTTCGACCAGCGGCCGCCGTCGCTGTCGTTCGTGGTCGCGGTCACCGGCGTGTTCACCGCGTTCTTCCTGCTGTTTCCCGCCCCGGTCGTTGCCGCGGCGCAGGCGGCGGCCGGGGTGCTGTTCAGGTAGGCGGAAGCACCCGCTGATCAGGTGTCCGCTTTTTGGTTGAGCGGTGCCGCGCCAGCGACCTATACGACCCCTGTCCGCTGAACCCGCACAGGGAAACATCCGCCGAATGGACCTTCAACCGAGCCTCGATCACGCGCTGGACGATGGTGAACTCCTGCTCCAGTTCGAGAGTATCGGCGACAATTGCGAACTCGGTCTGGTGCAGCGCCGGGTGGGTGTGGAACCTTTGGGGCTGCTGCGTTTCGCCGGCGCGCCGCTGCGTCATCTGCTGCGGGCTTTGCACGCCCGGTTCGCCGGCATTGCCGAACCTCACCACGTCCGCTTGCAGCCGGAAAACGGTGAGTACATGGTCAAGCTGACCAAGTATGACTTTACCCACCACACGCACGTGCAAATCGGCGCCATGGAACCGGTGGCGCTGCACCGTCAGCAATGCCGTACCATCGGCTTCCTGGCCGGCAAGTTGGTGGGCGACCTGGAAGCGCCGTCGAAGATCCTGGTGTTCCGGCAGAACGAGCCGCTGTCGGCCGCTGATCTGGTCGATCTACGGATCGCGTTGTCGGTCTATGGCCCCAGTGTTCTTCTATGGGTGCAGGAGGCGCGGCCGGGGCATCCTCCTGGAACGGTTGACGTTGCGGACGAGCGGCTGCTGGTTGGTTACGTTCGCCGCCTGGCTGACCGGGACGATGTGCCGGACCTCGACATGGAGTCATGGTTGGCGATGTTGCGCAACGCCCATGGCCTGTGGCGGCGTGCCCAGGCGGGCGGCGTGGCACTAGGCGATTTCGCCGCCGGACAGCTTGCGCGGACGGAACTGACGTTCGGGCAGGAGGGCAACGCCGCATGCCATCTTGGCTATGGCTGGTCCGGACCGGAAGCGGGTTATACGTGGTCGATCGGCGAACGCAGCCTGCTGACCATCGAGAACCCTGCCGATGCGGACACGTATTGGCTGGAGATGGATGTCATGCCCTTCGTCAGTCCCCCGCTGCTGCCTCGGCAGCGTCTGGATGTCGTGATCGGCGGGACATTGGTGCACAGCTTCGATCCGCTGGCGCGTGGCGAGGTGGGATGTCTGGTGCCAGGGCACCTGATCGCCGGCCGGACAGAGGTCGCGATCATCCTGGATCATCCCTACGCGGCCAGTCCGGTTCTGGTTGCCGGAGGGCAGGATGACCGGCGCCTGGGCGTGGCATTCACTCGCATTGCCTTGATTTGCACTTAAGGGGGGGCGGATGGCCGGGACAAGGGGCCTGGAGCGCGATGGAACGCAAAAGCCATGCAAGGGCCGGCTCGTTCATAAACCCAAGCGGAGATTTCCGGTCAGGATTGCTCATGTCCGCCTTGAGGCTTATGCGGTCATCACGTGTCACAATTCCGCCTGTTGTCACGGCGGGTAGGAACCAAGCCGTCACGACGGCATAGAGGAGCGAACAGCATGACGCGCGTCCTTCTGATCGGCATCAAGCCCGAGGCAGTTGACTTCTCCGATCCTGATTTGCCGCCGGGAACCACGTCGGAGAAGATCGCGGCTGGGATCGACGCGACCCTGTCGGATATGAAGGCGCGCGGCTGGGAGGCAGCCTTCTGCTCGATCCTGACCGACGACAGTGCCGAGGCGACGATCGCTGCGTCGCTTGCCGAGCACTGGGACTGCATCGTTATCGGCGGCGGCATCCGCGTCCCATCACGGGCCCTGGCGTTATTCGAACGGGTCATCAATGCCGTCCACCGCGGCGCGCCGAAGACGCCGATCGCGTTCAACACCTCCCCAAACGACTCCGCCGATGCGGCGGCGCGGTGGCTGAGAAGGGGCGCTGAGCAGCCGACCGGCGCTGAATGAGCGAAGGTCCGCTTACGCTGGTGAGCCGCCGAAAGCGGATCGTCTCTTAACCACCAAACTCGGCCGCGGGAGCGATCTCGGTCCTTGCGTAGGTTATCCGTTCGTTGCTCCCCGGACCCCGACAACGCTCCCCTCGCGTGCTCGGTCGCCCGGCCATGACGAATTGGTGCAACGTGATTGAAAACCGCGCTAAACCCGGTGAAACCATCAAACTTTCGCGGCCTCGGCCACGATGCGCTGCAACCCGGCATCGCGGATGCCGAGCGACGCCAGGTGATCCAGGGTGTTCTGAAGGTAGGATGCGCAGGTGCCGAGCGTGCCGGCGGCGGAGGCAATGCGTATTGCGGCTTCGGCGTCGCTTAGTCTACCCGCGTAGCGCGCATGAGAGCGGTTGACCACGAATGTGATTGCCTGAAAGCTTGCGTGGGCGGTATGAACGTTGACCCAGCGCGCTAGATAGGCGGTCCCGAACATCTCGCGCCGCCATATGATTAGCAACTCCGATCGGACCTCCCGCGCCGGAATGCGGAATGCGACGCCCCGGCAGGTTCCGCCACGATCAAGCGCCAGCATCAGGCCGGGATTGGTCGGGCTGCCCCTTCCCATCTCGAGCCACAAGCAAAAGCGGCGATGCCAGCCACGGATGACGCCAACCCGACGCTCGGCATAGGCGAACGCGGGATTCCACATCAGCGAGCCATAGCCGAACACCCAGACGTCCGCGGCCGGATCATGCGCAGCGAGGGTCTGTTGCAGGGACGCAGCGATCTCCGCGTCGCTGCGGACCACCATGCCGGGAGGCAGGCGGGTGCGGATGTCCGCCAGAAGCGAGCCGTCCGCCAATCCAGCGTGTGTAATCACCACCTGTTCGGGTGGCATGGAGGCTTTGTCTGTCATGCCGCCATGTATCCACATATTGATGTGGGGGGCGAGCCTGATGTCAGAACCTGCCGTATGGAGTTGAGTGACGTATAGAAAGTTGCCATGATGCAGTTTCGGCACGGTTAGTCCCGGATCAACCGCGCATGGGCTTCGCGGGCGCGTTCCATCGCAGGGGCCAATGACGGCGGATTGAGGAGCAAATCAACAAAGCGGCGCTGGTCGTCCGCCGCAAGGCGGATGATATGCATCTCCTCGATCGCTCCTTGCGCCGCGTCCTGGGCGGCAGCCACAACGAAATCACTGACGCTGCGACCTTGTAACTGGGCGGCGCGTTTGATAATGGACAATGCTTCCGGGGCTATTCTTGCCTCGATCCGCGTGGTCCGGTTGGGTTTCTGGGGCATTATAAAGCCTTTCTTTCCCTCACATTGCACGGGATTCAGCCGGACATGTTGAGCAGGGACTTTTCAGCCGTCGAGGAGATTGACGCGTTCAGGCGCTTGCAGGGGATGCAAGTTGACGGTGCAGGCTTTTGTCGTCCGGTTTCATTTCAATTGCGCGCCGGACCAGAAGTTCGGACTGCCCAGGGTCGCCAGTCAAATGCGTCAGATGCGCGAGGTGACCCAGTGCCGGGGCACTGTCTGGATGGTCTTTCACGACGGCTCGGGCATCGGCGAGGGCCTCCTGCAATCGGCCCTGCCGGGCGACGAGGTCGCCCAGGAAAATCCGAAACCCCTCGGTTTCAGGCGACAAGCCGACTGCTCGGCGCTGCTCGGCCTCGGCACCTGCAAGATCATTGCGATGCATGAGCAAGCTGGCCAGATGGACGAAACGATGTGGATTGCGCGGCTCCAGTTGCGTGGCTTTTCGGGCCGCCGCGATGGCGTCCGCGAAGCGCTGCTGCTGGTTGAACAGGACGCTGAACTCGTGTTGGATGTGCGCACTATCGGGTTCAAGGTCGGCTGCGTGCCGGAAGGCAAGTTCGGCGGCCGCGGGGTCTCCGGCTTGCCGAAGAACATGGCCCAGATGTCCGTAGGCGCGGGCGTTGGGGGGTCCGCTGGCCGTGGCCGCATAGGCTTCCGTCAACGCCTGCCGTGGCCTGTCCTGCCGCAGCAGGAAGTCACTGAGCGTGATGTGGAACCGAGCCGCATCGAGGTCCAGCGCCATGGCTTGACGAGCCGCGTCCACGGCTTCCTGGAAACGGTTCAGCCTGCCCAGTATCTGGGTCAGCCTGTGATATGTGGCGGCGGTGTCCGGATCGAGCGTGGCCGCCGCCTGAAGCGCCGTGATGGCTCCGGGCAGGTCGCCTTTCGCTTCCAGGCCGTCGGCCAGTTGCGCCTGCAACCGCGCGGAAAAAGGCTCCTGACGGATTGCCTGACGGATTACCTCGCAGGCTTCGTCGACCTGGCCAAGTTGCCGGATCAGATGCGCCAGAAGGATATGGAAGTGGGGTTCCGTCGGGTCGGCGGCGACGGCGGAGCGCAACGCCGCCTCCGCCTCCCGCAGGTGCCCGGCATTGCGCAGCAGGTTGCCCAGATGGGCATGGTAGGGGGCGAAATCCGGTTTAAGTTCAATGGCACGTCGCACCGCCGCGAAAGCCTGGTCATGCGCGCCCTGCTGGCTCAAGACATGGCTCAGCGCATCATGCGCGGCGGCTGACCGTGGGCTGCGCAGCAGCGCGGCGTCGAGACATGGGCGAGCCTGTTCGTGGCGTCCGGCGCGGAGCAGGCTCAGGCCCTCTTCCAGCGCATCGTTCCACTCGTAACGCATGTAGCGCAGCGCGTACTCGCGGAACGTGAAAGATCCTTCGTTCATGAAACGATATTTCTGGTCCGCGCTGGCGAAGCTCAGGCCGAAATGTCGGCCGACGCCGGGATGTATGGGCAATTCGTCTTTCGGGAATGGGGTCGCACGCGTGCCGATCCGCATCCGCTCGATGTCGTCACGTTCCGCGCCCAGTTGCTCGAAGAATTGTGCCGCCAGCGTCACGGCTATGCGGACATTCGGATGATACGGACTGAGAAAGGTTTGTTCCTGACGAAAATACCGTTCGATGACGCCGGCGATCTGGTAGCCGGTGGTCTCATCGCGGGAACGCTGCCTGTCCATGACCAACTCGTACAGGCGGTCCAGATTGACGCGGGTCCTGACGTCCAGGCTGGCGTAGGTCTCGACCGCCTGTTCGGCTGGAACGTTGGCGGCGATCATGCGATTCAGGTAGGAATCGCCGGCTTCCCCGCCATATGGTCCGGTCGTCATGAACGACGGCGGCGTGTTCCTGGGGTGCTGCTGGCCGGCAAACGGCCACAGGAATGCCGCGGTGACCATGGGAACGAGCAGGCGCGGCCTGCCACCGCCCAGGTCCGTGGTGTCAGCGCGCGGCCGCAGGTCGAGCAGTTGCTCGACGACGACGTCGGCCTGTTCGATGGCAAGCTGCCCGGCGGGCGTCAGGTCCTGATAGGATGGAATGACCTCCAGCGTGTCGCCGGTGCGGGCGGCGACGAATTGCCGGTACAGCTTTGCCATGGCATCGATCTGGCAGTTGCCGATCAGCACGATGCGTCGCCGGGTCTTGCCGGTGTGGCCTTGGCTGGCCGCCGGGCTGGCGGATGGTAACCGCGACCGGAGCGATGGGTTGCCGCGCAGGTCGTGCGCCCGCCGGCAAAGCGCCGACCACGCCGCGTTGACCGGGGCCGCGTTGACCGGGCCGAGCAGATCGTCATTTGTCGAGAATGAGAAATGCGCGATATAGCCGACCAGAAGACCCGGCTGCCTGACCTCGACCATGCCGGCCGGATGGGCTTCGTCGGCATGTCTGACATACAACAATGTCGAGTTGCCATATCCTTGGATGGCGGTGTGCAGCCGAAACAGATCGGCGTCGGCAAGGTTGCGGAAATTGGTCTTGAAGACGAAGATCTTCTCGCCGGCTTCGAGGTCCTCGATGAGTTTATGACGAAGCGACCGAATTCGATCGAGGAGCTGATCGGTCACGTCGTCCAGGCTGGTATCGGCCGCCTTGACAAACGACCTCATGGCCATCCAGTAACGTCTGTCCTTGGTCCACCATTCGTCGCTATGCCCGGGTTGGAAGATGATGGTGTTTTCCACCGACCCGACGCCGTCGAAACGGCTTTCCAGTGCCTTGATCAGCAGATCATGATCGAGGTCGGCGTCGCGCAACAATCCTTGCGCGTCATGGCCCAGATGTTTCTGCAGAAGCCCGAATTCGTCGCCGTGGCCGCTGCCGCCCAGGCTCTCAAAGGAATTTGCCAGATCGCGATCACTCAGGTCATCCATCAAACCCCCGGGCATTGGTGACACCGCCACCGAGGCCGATCTGGTTATGACCGGTGCGGTTCCGTCCATGATCTTGATCCGCGGTGGCAGGGGATGGATACCCGGCTTGCACGCTCGTGATCAAGCATAACTCCATTGGTGGCGGTCGAGGCCGGGAAGCTTGCCACGCTGGAATTTTCCTCGGCGTGGTATGTGGTCACCAATCGCGGGCTTGGTTTACCAGCCTGCGCGACGGCGCCATTGTGCGCGGCGGCGGCGGCACGTCGGATCAACCGCCATCGGGAAAGGATACAGCATGACCGCTTCGCCTGCGACAGCACGGGCAATCGCCAGCATTGGCTTCATTGGTCTCGGCGTGATGGGTGAGCCGATGTGCGGCCACCTGGCACGCCGGTCCGGTCTGACCGTCCTGGCGCATGACCTGCGCGACGAACCGGTGCGGCGGCTGGCCGAACATGGCGTGCAGGCCGCGTCCGTGCAGCAGATCGCCGAGCGCTGTGATGTGATTCTGCTTTCGCTGCCGGATGGCAAAGCCGTCGACGCCGTGGTGACGCAGCTTGAGCCGGAGCTGCGCCCCGGCCAAGGCATCGTGGACACCAGCACGTCCTCGGTCGAGCTCACCCGGCAGATCGGAGTTCGGCTGGCGGCGAAGGGCATCGCGTATGCCGATGCGCCGGTGGCGCGGACGCGGGATGCCGCCGCGCGGGGCGAACTCAGCATCATGGTCGGCGCGACCGAGGACACGTTCGTCCGGCTCCGGCCGATCCTGGAGACGATGGGCACGGATGTCACCCATTGCGGGCCGGTGGGCTGCGGCCAGGTGGTCAAGATCCTCAACAACATGCTGGTGTTCCAGCATTGCGGCGCGCTGGCCGAGGCGATCGCGATCGGCCGGCGCAACGGCGTGGCCGCCGACGTGCTGCTGCCGACCATGGCTATGGGGTCCGGCGACAGCTTCGTGCTGCGCAACCACGGCATGAAGGCGATGCTGCCGGAGGTTTTCCCCGAGCGGGCGTTCTCCACCCGCTACGCGATGAAGGACCTGTCCTATGCGCTGGAGATGGCCGCGGCATCCGGCCTGGACATGGCGGCGGCGAAGCTGACCATGGCGCGCCTGAAGCAGGCGGAGGCGGCCGGGTTCGGCGATCAGTACCATCCCGTGGTGCTGAAGGTGATCGACCCGCAATGAGCGGCTTTCCGGAGGCCGCATCCTGGCGCGCGGCCTGTGCCGGTGATGCCACGTTGGCCGCCTGGACCGGCCCGTGGTCCGTCAGCTTCGCCGTCGCCCACGGTGCGGATACCACTGTGTTCAACCTGATCGATGGCAAGATCCAGCCGGAGGGCGGCTCGCCGGCTTTCACCCTGGCCGCGCCCGATATGGTCTGGCGCAAATTCCTGCAGCCAATTCCGCCACGCCACCATCATGGTCTTTTCGCCATGCACTACCGGGTGCCGGAGTTCTCCATCCGGGGCGATCAGCTTGTCTTCATGCAGCACGCGCATGTCGCGCGACGGGTGCTGGAAGTCGGCAAATGGCTGGCGCTGGGCAACCGGGCGCCGGTGCCGGTGAGCCTGGCGCCGCGCGGGGGCGCGCGGGCGATGCCGCGGATTGAAGGTCGCTACGTGCCGGTCACCGTGCGCGGCGACACCTATCAGATCTATTACGAGGTCGCCGGTGCCGGACGGGATATCCTGTGCATGCACACCGCCGGTGCGGACGGACGCCAGTTTCATGGGTTGATGGCTGATCCACGGATCACGCAGGGTCATCGGCTGGTGGCGTTCGACCTGCCCTGGCATGGCAAGTCGCCGCCGCCCGAAGGTGCGATTCCAGGATCGTGGCGGTTGAATACCGATCTGTATGTCGACCTGATCATGGGGTTTGTCGCCGCCGCCGGACTGGAGCGGCCGATCGCATTGGGCGCCTCGATGTCGGGCGAGATCTGCCTGGAGCTCGCCTACCGTCATCCCGACGCGTTCGGCGGCATCATCGCGTGCGAGGCGTGCGAGAAGATCGAGCGCCGGCAGACTTCCTGGGCGGCGCATCCGGCGGTCAACCCGTCGCTGTTCGTGCCGGAATGGATCCGTGCGCTGAGCGCCCCGCAAAGCCCGGCGGAATACCAGGAAGCGATTGCCTGGCACTATGGCCAAGGTGGGCCGGGCGTGTTCTTCGGCGATATTGCGTTCTATTCGGGCGACTGGGATGCACGCGACAAGGTGGGAAAGATCGATACCAGCCGCTGCCGGCTGTTCATGCTGACGGGGGAGTATGACTATTCATGCACGGTGGAAGCGTCGCAGGCGACGGCGGCGAAGATCCCCGGCGCGCGGTTCCAGGCGATGGCGGGGATCGGACATTTTCCGTTTGCGGAAAATCCGCGGCTTTTCGCGGATTATCTGTTGCCGATCCTGAGCGAGCTTGGCGGCGCGATCCCGCCCTAGGTTCGGCACGGTGATTTTGACGAGTTGCCAGACAAGCCTTGCTGGCTTCTTGGCACCACCACAGCCCGCTTCCGAGAGCAGAATCAGTCGTTTCGGACAGACTGCTCGGCTGGTGAGCGGACATGGACGCGAGTCACGACTTCAGTGCTATGACCCGCTGCGAGAGGAAGTCCGCGAATTTGGGATGCAGGAAAACGCGTTCATAGAGCACGTTTTCTTGCCGTCTCACCTCGAACCGCTGGAGAAGCGCGGCGTAAAGTTGCTCGATGGACTGAGATGACGAGCGACCATTCATCGCGCCGATGACACCGTTGATCGATTGTTTGGCGTGCTGGCGCGCCAGACCGTCGTCCGCGACATCGAGTAAGATTTCGTTAAGGATTGCGCGCCATTCACGGCTGTCTCGAGGTGCAGGAACAGCGGTTCCTTGAGGCGCAGGAACAGCGGATCTGCTTGGCAGCTTCCACCAGCAGTAATTTGCTCCGCCGATTTGCCCCATCCAGCGTTCCTCGCAGACAGTAAACTGGGCCTCGGCGTCCACCGGCATACCCCAGTGCAGACCCGAAGCAACTGTGCCGGGGGAGCGCCCGGAGACGACAATGATGCCGTCCTTATCAACCTGCGCGTATAGGTGTCCGGGATCAAGCAGCGTCACTAGCTTCATCACCGTGGCCGCAGGCGACACTATTGCGAGGGAAGCAGCGTGCGCGACCAGTTCGATTGGATTGCCCCAACGTTTGACTTCGCTCGACAGCCAGTCGCTCGGGAGTAGAAGCTCCGATGCGAACCGGTTGGCCTCCTCCTCCATCTGGTAATGTGGTATTAAACCTGGGCTTTGCGTTGAGGTGTCATCCACCATGATCCCAGTATGCCACGGGATGAGCACGTGCCCAAGTTCGTGGGCAGCGGTGAAGCGGAGCCTCGTTGGTGGACGCAGCTTGTTCAGGACGATTTTTGGCCGAACGCCCGATTTTTTTAAATCATAGCAGACGCCGTCAGCGTCGATAGGAAGGCGTTCGATCGAGACCTCGGCGTAGTTCCGGGCTAGTGTGATTACGTCTACGGGCGCCGTCAGCTCAAACCTCACGAGAACGCGGCGTGCAAGATTGACTTCGGGCGGGTGCGTCAGGCTGTTCTGCGCCGCTCTAGCCATTTCCCCAGTGCCTTAATGGCCGTTTGGTTGTCCGCGCGTGCTGCCAGCAGCATGTTGTCGACGTGTTCGTGCATTACCGCATCCAAGGACGCATGGCTCATTCGCGCCCGCACGATATGCGGTAGAACAGACGCATCGTGAACCCAAGCCTCGTATTCGTCTCGAGTCATTCCAAGGAATTCGTTTATCGGTATGGAATCGGTTTCGACGACTTTGGCCTCCTCGTGCCAACGGTCAATAAAATCGTCGATTTCATCCGCCATCAAGTAGCCGCCACTATACAGGTCCATAAAGGTTGGCTGTTTCAGTGAATTAGACATCTATGGTCCTCCCCGGAACTGCATCCGAGATCATGTTGCCGACCGGGTCGAGAACCCCGAGGTGCTTACCTCGTCGATTATAGACTTCAATTTCCCCATGCAGATCATCCCACTCATAAAGGCGTTGGCCGTCGTGGCTGCGCCATCGCCTGCGGCCGTAAACAAACCCGAGGGACTGGCACGCGTCCAAGTAAGATTGGCGGGGTATCGGCACACGTCCCAATGCAGAAAGTCCGTCCACAGTCAGTCATCGTACGAGGCCCCAGAGACCTTCATGTATAGACAGGCGAACTCGTCGTTTCCGTGTTGTCGAATGTGGTCGCGTCAGTCCAAGCTGTCCACCAGTCTTTTGAGACGGCGGTCCCCAGCACCATTGAAGGTAACAGGGCCTGAGCGACCGCCACCTTCTCGACATCCCGGCGTGGCCGGACTTCATACGACTCGCCTGTGAGTAAGGATTGCACTCCCTACCTCAAGCCTTGACGGCAGACGCATCAAAGTGAACCCTGCGGCATCTCCTCCATGGGAACCCTGAGCATGAACATCGCCACCTCGCCCGCTTCGCTCGCCGGCGTATCCGACGCCGAATGGCAGATCCGCTGCGACCTGGCCGCGCTGTACCGGCTGATCGCGCATCATCGCTGGACCGATTTCATCTACACCCACATCAGCGCCCGCGTGCCGGGACCGCAGCACCACTTCCTGATCAACAAGTACGGCGTGCATTTCCAGCACATGCGTGCCTCCGACCTGGTAAAAATCGACCTGGATGGCAACGTGGTCGAGGCGGGCGATGTCAGCAGCCGCCAGGTCAATGCCGCCGGCTTCACCATCCACTCCGCCATCCACATGGCGCGGGAGGACCTGATCTGCGTCGCCCACACCCATACGCCAGCCGGGATCGCGGTGTCGGCGCAGAAGGACGGGCTGCTGCCGCTTTCCCAGCATGCGATGAAGTTCTACGGCCGCATCGCCTATCACGGCTATGAAGGCATTGCCCTGGACCTGGATGAGCGGGAGCGGCTGGTCGCCGACCTCGGGCAGCACAAGGCGATGATCCTGCGCAACCACGGGCTGCTGGTGGGTGGCACCTCGATCGCCGAGGCGTTCCTCAACATCTACATGCTGGAGCGGGCCTGCGCCGCGCAGGTGGATGCGCTGTCCGGCGGACGCGAGCTGATCCTGCCGCCGGAAGCGGTGCGGGTGCACACGGCGGAGCAGTTCGCCAAGCACGAGAACGACACCCACTACAGCATGGTGTGGGACGCCGCGCTGCGGCTGATCGAGGACGGCAAGCCGGACTACCGCAGCTAGTTCCGCGCGTCGACCCGCGATGACCATCTCCTGTGTCCCGAATGCCGGGATGGTCATCGGCTCGGAGCCGTCCCGCCAGGCGCGGAATGCGTGGTCTCGGAGCTGATGTGGCGTCCGACGATGCGGCCTGAGCATGTTCCGCGCCGCATACGGCGGCGCGGCGGATAAGCCGTACGACGGCACTGGCATGATGGTCATGCCCGGTTCCTCGACCATTCATTCGCTCGCTTGAGCGAGCCAACGAACAAGCGGCTGATCGAGGCGATCAGCCGTTCTGGCTTCGACAATCGGTCGCGCTGCAAGTGCCGGCCGAACGCGAAGGCGGCGGCCGCTGCCGGCTATGCCCGCGTCGCGCCACCCGTGCTTCTACATCGCTCCGGCCGCTGCTGAACGCCATCGTCGCGACTCGGCTGACGCAGACCGGCGGGTCGAGCAGATCGATCCATCGAACCAACTCATCCGGGCGATGTTATCGGTCTAAAAGGCAATGCGACAGATGATCTCTCAGCCTGAGTATGCCGCGGACCGGCTTGTCCGGACACTCCGCGCCATCGCCATTGCGGCGTTCATCGTGTTGGCGACCTGGGCGCTGGCTGGTCTCCTGCTCACGATTTTCACGGCGGTGATGCTGGCGGTGATGCTACGCGGGGTCAGCGATGGGGTGGCACGCCGCACCGGCGCCCCGCCTCTGCTGATGTTGGCGGCCGTAAGTCTTCTGTTCGTCGTGCTGCTGCTGGCGTTCCTTTTCTATCTTGCTCCGCGCGTGGTGGATCAGGTGCAGGATCTGTGGGGACAGTTGTCGCAAATCATCGCGGATCTGCGCCATTCCTATGATGGCACGCGATGGGGCCATCTGGTCCTCGATCATCTCCAGCAGGGCATCAGCAGCGTTGGCAACCATGTTGCCGGCTATGCGACCGACGTCGCTGCGACGACATTCAGTGGCCTGGCGCGGGCGTTCGTGGTGATTGTGACCGCGCTTTATCTTGCGGTTTCCCCCGCGCTCTACGTCAACGGTGCCGTGAGGCTGTTTCCGCTGCGGCATCGCGACCAGGCCAACCGGGTATTGATTGATCTTGGGCGCACGCTGCAATGGTGGTCGCTGGGACAACTCATTGATATGGCAGTGGTCGGCGTGCTCTCCTCGGTCGGGCTCAGCCTGCTCGGCGTGCCGCTGCCGATTGCATTAGGGGCGTTGGCCGGGCTGCTCACGTTCATTCCTTACCTGGGCGCGATCGCCGCGTCGATTCCGGCGGCGCTGGTTGCGATGACCGTAAGCTGGCAGACGGCGCTTTGGACGCTCGTTGTTTTTCTCTGCTGCCACGTGATCGAGGGCTACATCCTGGCGCCGATCGTGCAGCGTCGGACGGTTAATATGCCGCCGGCATTGACCGTCCTGGCGATGACCATCCTCGGCGCCCTGTTCGGTCCGCTGGGCGTGATCCTTGGGACGCCGATCGCGGTCGTGGCGCTGGTCACGACGCGCGAAATCTATGTTGGGGAAATGCTGGGCGATCCCGAGATCGCCGGGCCACGCGGGGCAGATTCGAAGTTCACCGACCCATCGAATGCCGCCCGGCGTGTTGACAACACGCCGCCGGGGCGCGGCGGTTGATCCGGTTCAGCGCCGGGCGGTGGGCGATCAGGATGTCCGCACCGGTGGGACCGTCATGCAGGGCATGCCCCGGCCGCTGAGGCGCGCGCAGGCGTCCGTGGCCATTGCCGGGGTCAGGCCGGCGAGGCGGGCGCGGAAGGCGATCTGGCTGCCAAAGGGCCGGGTGGCGGGCAATTCCGTCTTGGCCATCCGCAGCAGGTCTGGCACAGCCTTCCTGGCTCTTTCGGCGGCGGCCTGCGCGGTGGCCAGATTGGCGAAAGCGCCGACCTGGATCGCCCAGACGCCAACCGGGGTGCTAGGGCTGAACCGGAGCAAAGGCGCGCTGGCTTCTTGTATTGGACGCCTGGCGCGGTCCACGCGGCGCCCGTCCGCGAGCCGCGAGCGGAGCGGCGGCGGCAAGGTTTCCGCGACGACAGGTGGGGCGACGACAGGTGGGGCGACGACAGGCGGGGCGACGACAGGCGGGGCGACGACAGGCGGGGCGATGACAGGTTGGGCGACAATGGCGGCAGGCCGGCACGGCCGTGTCGGGTCGTACGCGGCATCCGGATCGCAGTCAGCAGGCGGCGCGAGGGATGGCGTGACAGCCACCGCAAGGGGGGGCGCGGGGACGGACTGGATCGGCTGGCAGGGGCGGGTGGGATCATAGGCGGCATCCTGATCGCACCCCGCCGGCGTTGGGGTGACGATGGCGGCCGCCGTCTGGATCCTGGGCTGCGCCGGCGTGCAGGGCCCGTCGGGATTATACGCGGCGTCGGGGTCGCAGCCGCCGCGAGAGCGGCGCGCGGCCAGCAGCGGCAGGCTGCCGTTCGGCGCGCCATAGACCGCCAGCGGACCCGACATGGGCGTACCCGATCCGAGCAAGGGCGCGATCGAAGCGACGTAGTTCACTGTCTCCTCGGGCAGGGGGATCCCATCGTTCAGGTAGCGGTCCAGACGATTGGGTCCGGCGTTGTAGGCGGCCAGGAACCCCGGCGCACCGTAGTGGTCGTACATCTCCCGCAGATAGGCGGTGCCGGCGAGGATGTTGTTGTGCGGATCGAACGGGTCGTCGCCCAGGCTGTAGCGCCCGCGCAGGCCGCTGTAGGTGTCCGGCATCACCTGCATCAGGCCCATGGCGCCGGCCCAGGAGATCACATCCTCCTGGCCGCCGGATTCCTGCCGCATCACCCGGCGGATCCAGAGTTCCGGCACGCCAAACCGGCCCGACGCTTCATGGATATAGGGACCCCAGGGGTCGCTCGCCGAACCGGGCGGCGGATAGTAGCGGGACGGGTTATAGTGGGCGGCCTGCCGCGCAGTGTGGCTGCCGCACGCCGTGACGGCGCAGAGCAGCACGAGGCAGGCGAGCAGGCGCAGTCCAGGGAAGCAGCGGCAAGACGCAAGGACTTCGTGGGCGGCTCGGTGGCTCATGCGATTGCACCCGACTCGATACGGTCCGATGCCTACTATCATGGACGCGAAGCAATACGCCGAGATTCTTTGTGGATCGCCAAGCGGCTTGCCGGTTCTGATCGATGCCGTGTCGACCGATGACACCAACTGGCGTAGGTTCCGGCCGCCGGTTGTCTGCCGTCGTGGCGGGTGGCGTTCGGCATCCACGGTTCTTCTCAACGGATGCAAAGGCGCGGATGGCGGACCTGCCGCTGCCTCGCGTGCCCGGTCGGCCGGCATGACGGTTGAGGCCGTCTCGCCGACCGGTCAACATACATGCCGCTTGGTACAGCGCCGTATCGAGCCAAACCGACCACGGGAACTCATGAACAGGCATCTCAGGCTACTGCTCCTCGCCGCCGTTTTGCTTCCGCTTGATGCCAACGCCGCCGAACCACCCGGCTCTCGAACCCCGGGCTCTGGGACATCGGGTTCGCCGGCGGGGTCGGCGGTGGAATTTCTTGGCAAGGGCGAGCAGATCTACACTTGCGCCGTTACCTTGGGCGCCGCCACCTCGGGCGGCGCGGCCTGGAAGCTGAAGGCCCCCGAGGCAACGTTGCTTGATGCATCGGGCCACGTCGTCGGACGTCATTTCGCCGGTCCCACCTGGCAGGCGTCGGACGGCAGCAAGGTGGTGGGCACACCGCTGATAGCCAGTGCTTCCCCCGATCCCGGCGCAATTACCTGGCTCGTGCTGCGCGCGACCGCGCATGATGGCGCCGGTCTTTTCGCCAGTGTCGCCTACATCGCGCGAACCCGTACTGTCGGTGGCGTCGCGCCCGCCACCGGCTGTGATGGCAGCCATCAGGGCGCCGAAATCCGCGTTCCGTACAGCGCAACCTACACGTTCTTCAAGCCGGTCGCGCCCTGAAAGGAGCCGAACCAGATCGCCGGCAAGGCAGCCCGGTCGGCTGCACCATGGGCGCTCTTGTCAGGTTTCCCCCGGCGGTGTCCCTTGGGCGGCGGGCTTGTCAAGCGCGGACCTGGGCGCTCCATTGCCTTTCAGCACATGTTCGACAGGCCGGTGCCGGCTAGCTGGCGATGCGCCACCGCCCAACCGCGGTATCGGCAGCCCCAGGTTCTCCCGCAGCGTCGCGCCGGTGTATTCTGTCCGATACAGGCCGCGCCGCTGCAGCTCCGGCACAACGAAGCGCACGAAATCCTCGAAGCTGCCGGGCATATGGGTGCCGGCGATGACGTAGCCGTCGCAGGCGCGTTCGGTGAACCAGAGCTCCAACCGGTCGGCGATGTCGCGGCCGCTGCCGACGATCGCCTCGCGCGGGCGGCCGCGGCGGGTGACCTCGAGGAAGTCGCGCACCGTGGGGTTGCGGCCGGTCAGCCGCACCACCCGGTCGCGCATCGCCTGCATGCCGGACATGCCTTCCAGCTCCGCGGTGGTGAACGCCTCATCCATCGCCTTGGTCTTGAAGTCGAAGTTCATCGCCTCGGACAGCAGCGCCAGTCCGTCGACCTCCTTATACAGATGATCGATCAGCGCCATCTTGTCCTCGGCCTCGGTCCGGGTTTCGGCCACGACCGGATAGGCGATGGTGTTGACGGTCATCAGGTCGGGGTCGCGGCCGAGGCGGGCGACCTCGGTCTTCAGGTCGGCGTATTGCCGCTTGCCTTCTTCCAGGCTGGCGTAGCCGACGAAGACGGTTTCCGCCCAGCGCGCGGAGAACGTCTTGCCGCGCGCGCTGGCGCCGGCCTGGATCACCACCGGGTGGCCCTGCGGCGACCGGGGCACGGTGAACGTGCCCGACGAGTTGAGGAATTTTCCCTTGTATTCCAGCCGGTGCACTTTCTCCGGGTGGGCGAACAGGCCGCTTTGCTTGTCGCAGACGATGGCGCCGTCTTCCCAGCCGTCCCAGCAGCTCAGGACGATTTCCATGAATTCGTCGGCGCGGTCGTAACGCAGGTCGTGGTCCATGTGGACCTCGCGGCCCATGTTGTGGGCCTCCCCGTCGTTCACCGAAGTCACCACGTTCCACGCCGCGCGTCCGGCCAGCATGTGGTCCACCGTCTGGAAGCGGCGGGCGACATCGAACGGCTCGTAATAGGTGGTGGAGGCGGTCGAGCCGACTCCCAGATGCTTCGTGCCGAAGCCCATCGCCATCATGGTCGCCACCGGGTCGATCTTCACCACACGGATGCCGTTGGCGACCACCTCGGCCGGATTGCCGCCGTAGATGTCGGGCATCGCCAAGCGGTCGTCGAAGAAGGCGAGGTGAAACTTGCCATCCTCCAGCACCTGGCCGATCTTCTGGTAGTAGGCGGCGGAGGTGAAGTCGCTGCGCGCGTCCGGATGGCGCCACGCGCTGGCCAGCGTGGTGCAGTTCTGTGCCTGCAGGAAGCCTACCATAACCATTTGCCGCATCATGTCACCTCGGTTCCGCCCATTGCGGCAGTCTGGACTGAACCGTGGTGATGTCCAGACCGGCGGCGTTTCTGGTCAGGGATGCTTGGCCGAGTGATGCTCAAGCGACGCGCCGGCTCGCACAGACGTGACAGGTTTCATTCTTGCTTAGCGTTGTCTGTTTTGCTTGATGACGAAGAAGAAAAGGTATGTGCAGCAGATGCGCTGTTCAGGCGGGAGGAACACGTTAGTGAAAACCAAATTGGCACTTTTGGGAGCAACCTTGGTCGCTCTTGCGCCGGTCGTATCAGCGACTCCAGCCATGGCGCAGCAGAACAGTGGGCTTTACGTTCTGCACACACCGGCAAGTGGCACCTGCCCCAGCCTGGATTGGCACATCCTGCTGCAGCCGAATGGTTCATTGTCGGGCTTCGCGGCCTGGGACCAGATGAAGCACATGGCCAGACTGAATGGGACCATCGCCAAGAATGGCGCGTTCAAAATGAACGGCCAGGAGGTCGGCGGGGAGGACAGAACGGCGGTCGTCACAGGCACTGCTTCGGGCTACTACATAAAGATATCGATCAACGGATCCGGAACTGGCTGCGACAATAAGATATTCTCAGTGCCGCGCTTCGCGAGCGGCCTAGCGGGCGGTGGCGGCTAAGGCAAACTGAAGGCGGGCGAGTTCGCTTACCAAGACCAGTTGCTGGAAGGTTGCAGCTACAGGGGGTGCGGCATGGGGCTGGTCGGCCCTACCGAACCCCGCCAAGCCGCTGCACTGCCGCAACGAGTAACCGGCGGTATTGTGCGGAGCCATATCCCGCCGGAGCCCTATCCCGCGCCGGCAAAACCGGCCCGAACAGTCGCAACGCTTATGAAGCTTGGCAACGTGCATTCTGACTTAGCTTGATGACCTTACATCGCTTTCCAAAAACCGTCGCAGCGCGCGTCCACCTTGAAAAACAAGCTTCCGGCCGCCGAAGCCTTGGACAAGCGCCAGGTGCGTGGCCCGTCTCCTCCGGTTCCAGTTCCAGGCGAAGCGCAGGAAGGCCAGATCGAGCCGTTCGGGGCAGCCGGGCGCTGCGTCGGAGCGGATCCGCCCATAGCCGAACACGATGCGGCGGATAATGCGAAGCATGCACAACGGAATTGATGCGTCAATGTAGATCAGGGTGTCCGCCGCGCGGAGGCGGGGGTTGATCGTGCCGAGGTAGTTGCCGTCGATGACCCAAGCCGGCAGCGCCGCGATGCGTTCCACTTCGGCACTAAAGATGTCCTCCGGCGTTCTCATCCAGTTTGGCTGCCAGTAGGCCTGGTCCAGATGGAAGACCGGCAAGCCGCGGTGCGTACCCAAATGCCGCGCCAGGGTGGACTTACCACTACCCGGCGGCCCCATGACGACAATCCGCTGCATTGGGCGCAAAATGCCGAAAGCGGACCTCGGCTTCAAGCCGATTGCATGATGGAAGCTCCATCCGGACACGCACGCTCTTGTCTCGCTATCAGGGATCGGGTCTGATCCGGGCAACGCCATGGAGGAGCCGAGATGGCCGAGATACGCACAGTACCATTGCTGACGCTGAAACTGGCGGTGAACGGCATGCAGTCGATCGGGCAGAGCCCCTCCGGCAACCGCCGCGTCGGCCTTGTGGCAGGTGGCACCTTCGACGGCCCCAGGCTGCGCGGCATCGTGCTGCCCGGCGGCGCGGACTGGATCATCGGCCGTCCCGACGGCGCCACCACGCTGGACGTCCGCATCGTGCTGGAAACCGACGACAAGGCGACGATCGGACTGACCTATCGCGGGATGCGGCACGGCCCGCCGGCGGTGATGGACAAGGTCAACAGCGGTGTCCTTGTCGATCCGGCGGAGTATTACTTTCGCACCGTGGCCACCTTCGAGACCGCGTCGCCGAAATACGACTGGCTGAATCGCATCTTTGGCATCGGCACCGGCAGCCGCCCTCCGGAAGGTCCGGTCTACGAAATCTTCGAGGTCCTGTAGCCATGGCAAAAATCGGATTCATCGGCCTGGGCAACATGGGCGGCCCGATGGCCGCCAATCTGGTCAAGGCCGGCCATGCTGTCAGCGGCTTTGACATCAACACCAAGGCGCTCGACCTGCTCGCCGAGGCCGGTGGTCGGATCGCCGGCAGTTCAGCCGCGGCGGCGAATGGCGCCGACGTCGTCATCACCATGCTGCCGGCCGGGGAGCATGTGCGGGAGGTTTTTCTCAATCAGGGTGGCTTGATCGACGTGGTGAAGGGCGACGGCCCGTTGCTGATCGACTGCTCCACCATCGACGTCGACAGCGCCCGCACGGTGACCGCGGCAGCCGAGGCGGCGGGTCTGGCGATGCTGGACGCGCCCGTCTCCGGCGGCACGGTGGGGGCGCAGAACGGCACGCTGACCTTCATGGTCGGCGGTTCGGACAACGCCTTCGCGCTTGGCAGGCCGATCCTGGAGGCGATGGGCAAGAACATCTTCCACGCCGGCGGACCTGGGGCCGGGCAGGCAGTGAAGATCTGCAACAACATGATGCTGGCGATCAACATGGTCGGCGTGTCCGAAGGCTTCATCCTGGCCCAGAAGCTCGGCCTGGACTGGGACAAGCTGCACGCGATCTGCGCCACGGCGACGTCGAACTCCTGGGCGCTGTCGAACTACTGTCCGGCGCCGGGACCGGTGCCCGCGGCGCCTTCCAATCGCGATTACGCGCCCGGCTTCATGGCGGCGCTGATGGTCAAGGACGTCAAGCTGTCGCAGGCGGCGGCGGCGGCGACAGGTGCCCCGACGCCGCTGGCCGCGAAGGCGCTGTCGTTCTATCAGCAGGTGGTCGAAGCCGGCGACGGCGCCCGCGACTTCTCCGTGGTATTTCGCTGGCTGGCTGGGCAGAGCCGGGAATAGGGACATGCCATGACAGTGCAGGCATTCAAGGCGGCCCGCGATTTCCTGCTGGCGAACCGGACCGACTACGCCACCGCGTATCGTGACTTCCGCTGGCCGGAACTCGATCGTTTCAATTGGGCGCTGGATTGGTTCGATGCCGAACTGGCGCGCGGCGAGACGGCGCACCAGCCGGCGCTGATCATCACCGGCGAAGCCGCCGCCAGGCTGACGTTCGCCGAGCTGTCGGAACGATCCAACCGGGTTGCCAATGGCTTGCGGGCACTGGGGGTCAGACGCGGTGACCGAATCCTGCTGATGCTGGGCAATGTCGTTGCGTTATGGGAAGTCATGCTGGCGGCGATGAAGCTGGGGGCGGTGGTGATTCCCGCGACCACCTTGCTGACCGCTGGCGACCTGGCCGATCGTTTCGACCGAGGCCGAACGCGGCATGTCGTGGCGGCGAGCGCCGAGGCGGTCAAGTTCGGTGGTTTTGATCCGACCCTGACGCTGATCGCGGTGGGCGATCCGGTGTCCGGATGGTCCCGCTACGACATGCTGCTGGCGGCATCGGCGGAATTCACGCCGGATGGCGAGACCTTCGCCGACGATCCGCTGCTGCTTTATTTTACCTCCGGCACGACGGCGAAGCCGAAGCTCGTGCTGCATTCGCATCGGTCGTATCCGGTCGGACATCTTTCAACGCTGTATGGCCTCGGTCTGCTGCCGGGGGACATTCACCTGAACGTTTCTTCACCGGGATGGGCAAAACACGCCTGGAGCTGTGTATTCGCGCCGTGGAACGCCGGCGCCGCGGTGTTCATCGCCAACCTCGGCCGGTTCAACGCGCGGGCGCTGCTCGACGCCGTGGCGGCGAACAAGGTCACCACGCTGTGCGCGCCGCCCACGGTGTGGCGGATGCTGATCCAGGAAGATCTGAAGACTGTCAGGCACAGCCTGCGTGAAGTCCTCGCCGCCGGAGAGCCGCTGAACCCGGAGGTGATTGATCAGGTCAAGGCCGCCTGGGGCCTGGTTGTCCGGGACTTCTACGGGCAGACCGAAACCACCGCGCAGGTCGGCAACACGCCTGGCCAGCCGATCAAGGCCGGTTCCATGGGGCGCCCGCTGCCGGGGTTCCGCATCCGGCTGCTGGACGACGAGGAGCAGGATGTGTCGGAAGGCCAGGTGTCGATCGCGCTCGACCCGCCGCCGGCCGGCCTGATGCGCGGCTACCAGCAGGACAACGGCGGCATCGCCAAGCTGACCGGAACGGCCTACCGCACCGGCGATGTGGCATCGCGTGACGCGGAGGGTTACCTGACCTATGTCGGCAGGGCAGACGACGTGTTCAAAGCGTCCGATTACCGAATCAGCCCGTTTGAACTGGAAAGCGTGCTGATCGAGCATCCGGCGGTGGCGGAGGCGGCCGTGGTGCCGGCGCCGGACCCGGTGCGCATGGCGGTGCCGAAGGCCTATCTGGCGCTGGTCGGCGGCGCGACACCCGACCGTGCCACGGCATTGTCGATCTTCCAGCACCTGCGCACCCGCCTGGCCCCGTTCAAGCGTGTGCGCCGGCTGGAATTCCATGAGTTGCCAAAGACCATCTCCGGCAAGATCCGACGCGTCGAACTGCGGCGGGAGGAAGCGGCGCGCGCCGCCAGCGGTCTGCGTGGGGATGCCGAGTTTCGCGAGGAGGATTTTCCGGAGCTGCAGGCGTCATAAACGCCTCATAACCCTTGGGCGGCGGCGGAACCAAGGGCTGCCTGGATAAACTGCATGCAGGTGCCGCGGTCGTGGCTGGCCAGCGCCTGCAGCGCCTGGGAAATCTGCCCGACCGTCGGGTTGTCGCTGACGGTGTGCGTTCGGCCTAGCGGAACAGAGCGATCGAGCAACCGCGTCTGCGCCATTTCCAGCGACTCCTGCGTCTGTCCGGTGCGGCCGGCGGCCAAGGCGCCTTCCGCCGCGCGGAGCAGGTCGGATGGCCGATGGCTGTCCGGCAGATCCGGCGCCGGCAGGTCAGGGGCCGTGATGGAGTGCGTGTCCTCGGGCGTCAGGTTGCTGGCGCTGCTGCCCCTCGGCATGGGCATGCCGGCGGCGCCGTTGTTGCCGGGACGTGCACCATTGGGGATGGGCTGAGACAGCGCTGCGGCTGACAGCGCGACAAGCAGAGGCACGGACAGGATCATCGGGCGCATCGACGCTGATCTCCGGGACAAATTGGTTACGTCGCCAAGTGGTTACGGAGCCGGTGTGACGAAATCAAGGCATCCTCAGGTCACGACAGGTTGAACGGAAGCAGACCAACCGCGGTAATGATCGACCGTTGCTGGGCCGACATGAAGCGTTGAATCCGTTGGCTTTCCCGACTGGCAAAGGGTCACTTCTCAGGGCCGTTCGCATACCACGCGCTAACCCGCAACGAGCATTTCGATCTGTCGCCTGGTCTCGTCGATCAGCTTGGTGATCTCGCCGGAGGATTGCGATGAGCGTCCGGCGAGGGATTTGACTTCCGAGGCGACCACGGCGAAGCCCTTGCCGGCGTCGCCGGCGCGGGCGGCTTCGATGGTCGCGTTCAGCGCCAGCAGGTTGGTCTGACCGGATATGCTGGTGATGCCTCCGGCAACCTGGCTGATGCGTTCTAGCACGCCTGTCATGACCTGCTCGCTTTCTCGGATCGCCTTGCGGCGGGCGGAGACATCCATGGCATAGATCACCGTGCGCCGGAGCCGGCCTTCGACGTCGCGCAGCGGTTGCGCCGGTCCCGACAGGACGACTTCGCCGCTGGCGCAGCCGCCTAGGACGAAGTCCCGGGTCACCGACGTGCCGGCGGCAAGCGTGCCGCGTTCATCAACGCTGAACAGCGTGTCATAGGCCAGGGATGGCAGGCACCTGGCGTCCACGACGCTGTGCGCGCCCAGCAGGGTCAGCGCGCCATCGTTCAGCCGCATCAGCTCGCCCTTGTCATCCCACTCCAGAACGATGTTGGATTGTTCAATCGCCTTGATGCGCAGGTCGAAGTCGAGTGCCCGGGTCTTGGTCTCGGTGATGTTGGCCTGAACCGAGACGAAATGTTCGAGTGCGCCATCCTTGTCGAAGACCGGATTGACCGATAGCGAGATCCAGTACGGCGCGCCGTCCTTGGTGTAGTTGAGGATCTCCTCGTAGAACGGTTTTTTCTGGTGCAGGTTCCGCCTGATCCGCTCGACGGTGACGGGATCGGTGTGCCGGCCCTGCAGCAGGCTGCCGGGCTTGCGTCCCCTGGCTTCGGCTTCGGTGTAGCCGGACATGCGCGAGAAGCCCGGGTTGACGTATTCGATCAGGCCGTCCTTGGTGGTGATAACGACACCGTTGTCGGTCTCGTTGGCGACGAGGGACAGCAGGCCAAACTTGACCCGCTGTTCCACCTGCTCGGTGATGACGGTGGCGAACTTGATCACCTTGAAAGGCTTTCCATTCGGGTCGAGGATCGGGTTGTAGGTTGCCTGGATCCAGACTTCGCGGCCATTCTTGCCGAGACGAAGGAACTCCGCGGACTTGAACTGTCCCTTGTGCAGGTCGTCCCAGAACCGCTTATAATCCGGGCTCTCACGATCATCGGGGCGGACAAACATGCTGTGGTGCCGACCCTTGATCTCGTCGAGGGTATAGCCCAGCGCATCAAGGAAATTCCTGTTGGCAGCCAGGATGGTTCCCTGAGGGTCGAATTCGATCACGGCCTGTGACCGGCTGATCGCGGCGACCTGACCGGCAAAGTCCACATTGCGCAGTTTCAGGGCGGTCACGTCGGTCGCGAATTTCACCACCTTGAAGGGCTTGCCGTCGATGCCACGGATCGAGTTGTAGGTGGCCTGCAGCCAGATCTCGCGGCCATCCTTGCCAATTCTTTTGTATTCTCCAGCGGTGAAATGTCCCTGCCGCAACCTGGCCCAGAAGGCGGCATACTCCGTGCCGGTGCTCTCCTGCTTGCTGACAAACATGCGATGGTGTTTGCCGAGCACGTCTTCCTTGGTGTAGCCGACGGTGGAGAGGAAGTTCTCGTTGGCCGCGGTGATGGTGCCGTCGAGATCGAACTCGATCACCGCTTGGGAACGCCCGATGGCGGCAACCTGGCCGGCGAAATCCAGGCTCTGCCGCTTTGCCTCGGTGATGTCGGCTGCGAACTTGACGACCTTGAAAGGTTTGCCGGTCAGGCCGCGCACCGGATTGTAGGTGGCCTGCAACCACACTTCGCGGGCGCCTTTGCCGACGCGGCGGTATTCGGCGGACTGGTATTCGCCGCGCCGGAGCCGCGCCCAGAATTCGCGATATTCGGCACTGTCCCTGTCATCCGGGTGGACGAACAGGCTGTGATGCTTTCCCTTGATCTCGTTCAGGGCATAGCCGACGACGTCGAGGAAATTCTGGTTGGCATGTAGAATGGTGCCGTCCATGGAGAATTCGATGACGGCCTGCGAGCGATCGATGGCAGCAAGCTTGGCTCGCATGTCGCGACCCCGAAACAGCTTTGACATCAGGATACCTTCATTGGATGGATGCTTCCCGCGCGACCGCCTGACAGATGCCAGACATTCGTTAAGATCCGGTAAAAGGAGCAACTCGTGGTCCAACACACTGCCTGATCGCGTGATTCACGTCTTTCGACGGCTCAGCCCCGGGTGATCGCGTTCTAACGCCAGCGGCGGTGGAACCATAGCCACTGGCCCGGATGTTCCCTGATCCATCCCTCGATGACCGAGGTGATCATCTGCGTCGCCGCCGCGACGTCGATTTCCCCATCCGCGTCCCTGGGGAGCACGAAGGGACCTTCTCCGGTCACCAGGAAGCCATGGTCCGGCAGCCGCACCACGCGCATGCCAACGACCGGACAGTCGAAACGGCGGGCGAGGCGGGCGACCGTCGGATTGGCCTTGCAGCGGCGGCCGAAGAAGGTGACGTCCACGCCGCGGGAAAAATGCTGGTCGACCAGCATGCCCAGATGTTCGCCGGCCTGGAGTGCGGCGGCCATTTCCAGCGGCGCCTGGGCGCGGGTGCGGATCATGCGGCCCATCAGCGGCGCGCGGATGCGGATGATCTCCCTGGCGACCGCCTTGTTGTTCGGCATCCGATAGACCACGGCGGATGGCACGCCATGGGCGGCGGCGGCGACCGCCGGCAATTCCCAGTTGGCCAGGTGGGCAGCGAAGCACAGGGCCGGCTTGTCGTCGTCCTTCAGCGCCATGAACAGCGGCAGGTTCTCGGCCTGGATGCGGCCGGCATTGGGGTGATCGAGGTCGAAATCCCAGATCCGCGCCATGTGGACATACTCGCCGGCGACGCGGCCAAGGTTGTCCCAGGCTTCCCGCAAGGTCCGCCGAATCCAGGCCTGGTCCTTGTCCGGAAACGCCGCGCGCAGGTTGGCCTCGCCGATCCGATGCGCCGGCAACAGCGGGCCGACGTGGCGGGCGATGGCGCCGCACAGGTCGGAGGCACGGTTCGGGTCGGCCCGCCGCAGCAGCCGGATCAGTCCCTTGACGATGCGCCCAAGGATCCGATCGCCATAGAGAGCCAGCGTTCGTCGCACCGGATCAGAGTTCGACGAGGATCTTGCCGAACACGTCGCGGCTTTCCAGCCGGCCCAGGCCAGCGCGGAAGTCGGCCAGCGGATAGACAGTGTCGATCACCGGCTTCACACCGGAGGCGATGCGGTCCAGCCCGCGCGCCAGGGCCGAAAGCGGTGCACCGAACGAGCCGACAATCCGGTACTGCTGCTGGAACAACTGCATCAGGTTCAGGCTGGCGGTGGGACCGGAGGTGGCGCCGCAGGTGACCAACCGGCCGCCGCGCTTCATCGACAGCAACGAGCCCGCCCAGGTGTCGGCGCCGGTATGCTCGAACACCACATCGACGCCCTTCTTGCGGGTCAGCTTGCGCACGATGCCCTCGAACCGGTCTTCCCGGTAGTTGATGACGTGGTCGGCGCCCAGCGCCGTCGCCCTGGCGGCCTTGTCGGCGGAGCCAACGGTGGTGATGACGGTGCAGCCGATCGATTTGGCGATACGGATGGCGATGCTGCCGATGCCGGAGCCGCCGGCATGGACCAGCACCCACTCCGCCGGTTCGAGCTGGGCGTTGTCGAACAGCATATGCTCGACGGTGCTGTAGGCGACCGCGACACAGGCGGCGTCATGCATGCTGACCGTGGCGGGGATCTTCACTACCAGACGAGCGGGGTGGTTGGTGATGTCCTGGGCGAAGCCGTTGATGTGGAAGCCGCGCACGCCGCTGGGGTTCTCGCAGAGATTGTCCCGACCGCGCAGGCAGGACGCGCAGACGCCGCAGGTCAGGGCGGAGTAGGGGACAACACGGTCGCCCGGTTTTACGTTGGTCACGGCGGCGCCGACGGCGATGATCTCACAGGCGGCCTCGGCGCCGACGCTGATTGGGTACAGCCGCTTGGCGAATGCCATGCCGCGAAAGCCCCAGACGTCGATGTGGTTCAGTCCAACGGCGCGCACGCGAAGCTGGACCTGATCCGGCGCGGGGGGCGCGGGCGGTTCGCGTTCGACTAGCTCGACCTGACGGTCGGCGAGAAGCTGCAGCGCGCGGATCATGGCCATGGGGTTGGTCCTGGGTCACTCATGGCTGCCCAGTAATCAGGCTTCGACCAGGGGGCAATCCCTAATGCATCGATGCCCTGGTTCGGCCAGTGCGGACCCTTAGACAATGCCAACGTTAACGGTTTCTTCAGGCGCCTGATTCAAGACAAAAGAGCCGGCCGAGGAACAGTCCCGACCGGCTCACTCGAGGAGGATGTGATGCGTAATCATCGCGACCTCTTGCCGTGGATGCTGGTGAAGAGCGGCGTCAAAATCAAGACAGCCATCGTCCGCAAGTAGGCTGGCTGGTCCATGCTCAGACCAGCCGCTCCTTGAGGATCGCAACGTGATATCGCCGAGCGCTTCTCGCGTCGCGGCATGATTGGCATGCGTCGTCATGGCGATTCGGATCGCGATGGATGCATCGCGGTTCAGTGGGACAGTCCGGCCTTGGCTTCCAGCAGGTGCCATGCGCGCGACAGCCGACCGCGAACGGTTCCGGACGGGTTAGGTAAAGTCATGCGCTGCCGCGTGACTGTTCTGATCAGCACCCTGAGTGAAGCAGGATCGACGCGGTCAGCCCGCATCATGGTTTGGACAAGGTCGTCCGACAGCAGGTCTTCCAGGCTCAGGCTCTTGTGACATGACAACATCGCTACTTAAACCCTTGAGTACAAGCCTGATTTCAAGGCACAGCCGTCCGCTCATTGCATGAAAGGTGGCTCCGACGTCTCTGCTCGAACCGAGGTTCGCTCCGTACGCCTTATCGTTAACGTTGGGTTGGCGCCAGGTTTCGCGGGGTCTGGCAAAGCATCCCGGTCAATGCCGAACGTCGGAGCAAGCCTGAACCGATATTCCTAATCGACGCCGAAGTGGCTGGTCGCTGGTTGATCATGCCGTCTTTGCAGCTTGATGGCACTTTCCGGACAGACCAGCACGCAGAGGCCACAGCCTTGGCAGGCGTCAGGACTCAGGGCGAACGCCTGTTTACCGCCGTGGACGAGAAGCTTGAGGCGTCCAATCAACGGAAGCATCGCCCTTTCGTCGCTCGGGACAGTACGGATCGCAAGGAGAGAGTTCTAACTTGAGATATCTGCCAGCTTTGCTAGACTGACGGTTTTTGGGCTGGAGGCTGTAATGTCTGCGGATGGTTTGAACTGCAAGCAGTGCGGAGGATTGGACTACGTCAAGAGCGGCACGGTGCGCGGCCACCAGCGCTACCGGTGTCATCGCTGTGGCTGCAACTTCACCGATACCCCGTTGCGGGGCAAGCCGCCTGCGATGAAGGCGCTGGCTATGCTGCTGTATGGCATGGGCAACATGAGCTTTAGCATGATCGGACGCCTGCTGGGTGTCAGCGACGTGGCGGTGCTGAAGTGGGTGCGAGCCGAAGCCTCCGCCTTGCCGGAGCCTGAGGTAGCGGCGCAGGTGATCACGGTCGAGGCGGACGAGATGTGGCACTTCATCAAAAAAAGTCTGCCAAGCTGTGGGTCTGGCGCGCCTATGACGTTGATACACGCCGCGTTGTGGCCTGGGTTCTGGGTGGGCGTGATGATGCAACCTGCCGCCGCCTGCTCGACAAGGTCGGCCTGAGCGGCAAGACCTTCGTCACGGATGATTGGGAGGGTTACCACCGGCTGATCCCGGAGGATCAACTGTTCACCGGCAAGGACTTGACCTTCCCCATTGAGCAGGACAACAGCAACGTCAGGCATTATCTCGCTCGCTTTCGACGCAAGACCAAGGTCGTGTCCAAGTGTCCCACCATGGTCGATCTGTCACTGCGCCTGCTCCACCACCTGCAAGATCCGGAAAACTATGCCACTTATGCCAAGACGTTCTTGGCTATCTTTGGTTAGAACTCTCCGCAAGGACACTGTATGGGCAGATTGGAACACACGCCGCTTCGGCTTTGCAACGCGTGGGATCAATGATCGGGGCCATGTATCCCGGCGAAAACTTGCAGTCCGGATCGATTAGGCCAAGGCTGGGCATGATGTTCTCCTTCAGGTCGTTCGACGTTCAGAGCTCGATCTACCGGGACGGGCTCATTCGATCGGGGCAAAGGCGATTTGGGCATTCATCAGCCATGATCCGGATGCCCCTCGGCACGGTGTGCCAACACACGGGTCGACAGGTTTGCAGCGGATGACGTCTTAAGAAAAAGCCAATGCCTTATAGTCAGATCGTTCGGTCTAATAATGTGGGTTCGCTTTGCCTGTCAAGCTGTGCTAGATGGAACGCTCTAATTTCATGAGAGCGTGGCGTGCGCAAGGTGGATCCCGAAAGGCATGATGAGAAACGGCGGCAGATTCTGCAGGCTGCCGAGCGGTGCTTCGTCCGTGGTGGGTTCCGCGGAGCAAGCACCTCCGACATCTGCGCCGAGGCGGGCATCAGCCCCGGTCACCTGTACCACTACTTCGAATCCAAGGAGGCCATCATTGCCGCCATGACAGAGATTGGCTTGCAGAAGGCGGCCGCTCGCTTCGACGGCTTGATGCAGAAGCCGGACGTGGTCGCCGCGCTGCTCGCGGAAATCGATTCGTTGAGGCTGAAACAAGGCATGGCCGGATCAATGCTCCACTTGGAGGTGCTCGCCGAGGCCAGCCGGAATCCAGCGATCGCGAAGATTCTGCAGCATCGCAGCCGGCGGCTGCAGCAGCTTTTGGCCAGCTTTCTGCGCAAGGGGCAGGAACTCGGCCAGGTTGATCCCGGCCTTGAACCAGACGCCGCCGCGGCCATCGTCTTGAACGTGGTTCTGGGGGCGGGCAGCCTGCGGGTATCGAACCCTCACCTCGACGGTGCCTCAAGCAGGGCAATGCTGAAACTGCTCATCTCCCGGTTCCTGACGCCCCTGGGCATGGCAGAGACCTAGTACCTTTGCACAGAGGTTTTGACCGGTTGAGCGTGTCCTGGAAGTAGTTCAGGCAAAGCGGAACGCTCAAGCAGGACGACGATGCTCCGTGCGAAGCCTGGTTTGCGTGAGATCAGCCCGGCCTGCTCGAGGGTGAGCACCATCTGATGGACGCTTGGAGGCGTGAGGCGGAAGAACCGCATCATGTCCGCCTCCGCCGGCGGGCGCCCGTTCACCAGAGTATAAGCGTCGATATACGCCAAAAACTGGCCCTGTCTGGGGGTAAATTGCGGTCGCAGCGCATCGACAGCTCGACTCATCGTTGTCCTTGAAGGGAAAGGAACGGCGATGACCATACGGTATCGGGTCGATCTGAGCGAGGCGGAGCGCGCACACCTCACGACGCTGCTGAACGGCGGCAAACACGCAGCACGCAAGATCAAGCGGGCTCAGATCCTGCTGGCCGCCGATGCTGGTGTCAGCGACGACGTGATCGCCAACAGCGTCTCGGTTGGCACCTCGACGGTCTACCGCACCAAGCGACGCTTCGTCGAGGGCAACCTGGATCTGGCGCTCAGCGAGGAGGTCCGCCCAGGGACTTCGCGCAAGCTGTCCGGCAAGGAGACCGCGCTGCTGGTGGCAACGGCCTGCACCACCCCGCCGGTGGGGCGCAAGCGCTGGACGCTCGATCTGTTGGCCGGCGAGATGGTGAGGCTGACCGAGCATGAGGATCTGTCGCGCGAGACCGTGCGCCGGCGCCTTGCAGAAGACGATCTAAAGCCGTGGCGGCGGGAGATGTGGTGCATTCCACAAATTGATGGCGCCTATGTCGCGCGGATGGAGGATGTGCTCGATCTCTACGCCGAGACGGCTGATGCGAAGCGCCCGGTGGTGTGCTTTGACGAAAGTCCGACCCAGTTGATCGGCGAGGTACGTGAGCCGATCCCGGCCGAACCGGGTCAGCCGGAGCGCTATGATTGCGAATACCGCCGTAACGGCACCGCCAATCTGTTCGTGTTTCTCGACGCACACAGACCCTGGCGTCATGTAAAGGTGACAGACCAGCGAACCGCGCAGGATTTCGCCGTCTGCATGCGTGATCTGGCCAATACCCACTATCCAGATGCCGACCAGATCCGGGTTGTGCTGGACAATCTTTCAACCCACACCGCCGGGGCGCTATATGAGACCTTCCCGGCACCCGAAGCGCACCGTATTCTTCAGCGCCTGGAATTTCATTACACACCCAAACATGCCAGTTGGCTGAACATGGTGGAGATTGAGATCGGCGTGCTGCGCGGCCAGTGCCTGGATCGCCGGATCGGTGAGCGCGACGTTCTCAACACCGAAATCAAAGCATGGCAAAGCCAACGCAACGCGTCAGGCGCACGGATCCAATGGAAGTTCACGACGCAGAAGGCGAGAGACAAGCTGGCTCGCGCCTATCCCGACACCACTTAACCGTTCAAAATCACTGTGCAGAGTTACTAGTGGATAAAATCCAACGGATAGGCCTGTTGAATTTATCCACTAGGCTTTGATTTGGTGGGCCGATTCACCTAACGCTTGGGAACCAAGCGTTAGGATCGGACCACTAGCTTGGCGTGCATCCATGGCGAAGTGGTAGACCGGCGTTAGCCCGTAGGCTGCGGCTAGCGGGCCGAGCGGACATGCCCCGGATGTGGCTCAGGTATGGTCGATATGCGAGTTAGGTAGGAGCGCGGAATGAATCGAGTCTTGCTCATGCGGGTGTGCCTGCTATGGCTATGCTGCATCCTGCTGTCTGGCTGCGGACTTTTCGCCGCGCCGTGCCGAGTGGGCTCAGCAGCGCTGAAGATCGTGCCGCTTGCCGGACAAGTGGCGGCAGCGCCAACCGACGCTTGCGCTAACGCGATCGATCCAACACCAACAAGGTCCTGAACGCCTTGCGGTGTGACCGAACCGACATCGCTGCACCCGCGCGTCGTGCTCGGCACGATGGAGATCGCGTTCACCGGGCCGCGTGTTTGAGAGCATGCTGATTGTCTACCGCATCCTGTAGAACGCCGCGTTCATGCTGGCGCACACGTGTACGGGACCATGGCGTTTTGCACGAAGCTCCGCGGCTTGCCGGTGAAGATGCGCGGCCCAGGCCGGCGGCACCACCCGCTGCTTTGATTGCATCATGACATTGGCCATCGCCTCGCTTGTCAGCGGTCCGCGGGACGCCTAGCGTCGCGTGGATCTCGCGGAAGGAACGCACCATCATGAAATTCCTGGTCGTCCAAGGCGCCGGCATGAACATGCGCGGCAAGGTGCAGACCGAGATCTTTGGTAGCATGACAATGGACGAATACAACAAGCACATACAAACTTATGCAGCCGAGCTTGATGTGGGGGTGGAGATCTTTCATTCGAACATTGAAGGCGAGGTGATCAATCGGCTGTATGCGGCGAACGATCAAGGTTTTGACGGCGCGTTGGTGAACCCGGCTGGCTACTCCCGCGGCTATCCCGCACTGACGGCGGCGATCAGCCAGGTGACGTTCCCGGTGATCGAGGTGCATATCTCCAACCCGGTGCGCCGGGGACCGATTTCCGACACGGCTCAGGTCAGCCTCGGCATGGTCGCGGGCTTTGGTGTCCTGGGGTACTACCTGGCGCTGCGCGGCCTGCGCGACACACGCAAATAGCGGGCTTGTCTCAGGTCAACCGCACTGTCACTGGCGGCAGCGGCGGAAAGGTGACGGTCACCGTGGCGGGTCCGGACAGCCAGACCGGCGGCGTGACGCTGCCCAACATCACGATCTGACCGGCCTTCAGGCCACCGAACGCGGCGGCGACGGCGGAGCCCGCAAGCCAAGCCAGCCCAGTCAGCGGATGCCCCAGCAGGTCGGTCGTCACGCCGTGATCCCCGGTCCCGTCATCCAGGCTGATCCGGCCGTGCAGCGCGCCGATGTCCAACGTGCGCCAGTCGGTATTGCCCTGTTCGCCGATCACCGCGGCCGCGTGATACATCTGGTCGGCTACCAGGGTGGGCGTGCCCAGGTCCTTCAGGTCGCCGTAGCGGTTCTCGACGATCTCAATAGCCGCGACAAAATCGCCCACCGCCGCCTGGGCCTGCTGCAGCGAGCATGGCCCGGGCGGCAGGTCAGCGGCGAGGCGCACCGCGACCTCACATTCGACGCCAGGCCGGATGTAATCGGCAAAGCGCAGATTGGCGTGCGATAGATAGACGTCCTTGCCCTGCATGAACCCGGCAATCGGCGCATCGACACCCAAATAGGTTTGCATCCGCCGGCCGGTGGCGCCGATCTTGAAACCGAAGGGCGGATCGGCGTTGACCAGACGCGCCAGCGCGTGCTGCACCGCGGCGCCCTCGGCTTCGGTGGTGGGCGCGATGCCGGGGGGCAGCGACGACACGACCATATGGTTCTGCCGGTCGCGCAGCAGCGCCGCCGCGGCTTGTGCGGGATTGAAGGCCATCACCGCCTGCTTAGTTCGTAAAGCGCCACCGATGCCGCGGCGGAGACATTCAGGCTTTCCACCGCGCCCTTGATGGTGAGGCCGGCAATCGCGTCGCAGGTCTCCCTGGTCAGGCGACGCAGCCCTTCACCCTCGGCGCCGAGCACCAGGGCCATTCGCCGGTCGGCGAAGGCCGGGCCGGACAGTGGCGCGCCGGCGGCGTCCAGGCCGATGCACCAGACATTGGCCGCCTTCAGCGCGATCAGTGTCCGGGTGATGTTGACCGCGCGCAGCAGCGGCATTGTCTCCAAGGCGCCGGAGGCGGCCTTGGCGAGGGCGCCGGTTTCCTCCGGCGCGTTGCGGTCCTGGGTGATGACGGCGGCGGCGCCGAACGCGGCGGCCGATCGCAGGATGGCGCCGACGTTGCGCGGGTCCGTCACCTGGTCCAGCACGACGATGACGCCGGATTTTTCCAGCACCGACTGCAGGCTGGGGGGTGCCAGCGGATCGGCCAGCAGCGCCGCGCCCTGATGCACGATGTCACGGCCGAGGAGGTGATCCAGGCGCGCGCGGTCGACGTGTTCGGCGGACAAGGCCCAGGGTGGCGGAAGATGCCGGCTGATCGCGGCTTCGGCTTCTTCGGTCAACAACAGGCGGCGCAGACGGCGTGACGGATTTGCCAGTGCGGCGGCGACCGCGTGGTGGCCATACAACCAGACAGTGCCCTTGGGCGCGTCCGGTGCATGGCGCGGCGCATCATGCTCCCGAGGGCGCGGCGACGGGCCGCCCTGGCGCGGCTGAAAGCCTTGCGGTTTGGCGGTTGCCGAGCGGAATGGTTCGCTGTTGGAGGCTTCCCTGTTGAGGCGGGGCTGGAATCCGGTTCCCGTTCCCCCTTGGGGCCTTGGCTTCTGGGGGTTGCGCGGTCCCGCATCAGCATGATGACCGCCGCCATGGCCGGCGCGGGATTCGCTTCGTGGTCCGGCGCCGCCCTGGCCGGGCGGACGTTGGGGCGGGCCGCCCGGTCCCCGGTAGGGACCGCGATCAGACGGAGGGCGCGACGAGCCGCCGGGACGATTGCCGTGGGGAGGTTTCATTGGCAACCCTTATAAACCCCGACCACATGCCTGCACAGGCGTCAGAGCGACCGGCGGGTCATGTTGTCGTGCCGCCAGATCGGAAAGTGGCGCGCCTGCTGGCACGGATTTTCATCAGCGGCTGGATAAAAAGGGCATTAAGTATGGCTCGTTACATGGCCTTGCGGTTCGCCGCCGCGTTGGTCGCCTTGAGGTGTTCCCAATTCGCCCGGGCCGTTTCGTCCGCGACTACCATGGTCAGAACATAGACGCCGACGGTCGAGCCGGTCTTCACGATCATGATGACACAGGCGCGCCGACGCTGAGAATCCGCTCCGACTCCGCCTGAAAGTGGTCGAACAGGTCAGTGGTTCGCTGCATGTCCTTGATGTCTTCATGGCGAATGCAGTGAACCCGATGGGTGTCACCCAGATCCACCGACGGTGGAATGCGCGTCCGGCAGGCATCGACCACGAAGGGGCAGCGCGACGCCAGGAAGCACCCCGTGGGCAAGTTGATCGGACTTGGGATCTCGCCCGACAGGCTCACGTCGAATGGCTGCCGCAGCGCCGGGTTGGGCAACAGGACGGAGGACAGAAGGCCGACGCTGTATGGATGACGTGGCTGGGCAAACAAGCTTGCTGCTTCACCTTGTTCGACAATCATGCCGAGATACATGACCGCGATACGATGGCTGACAAACCGCACCGTGCTTAGATCGTGTGAGATGAACAGATAGGCGGTACCAAGCTGCTTCTGGATGCCCACGAGCAACTCGATGATCTCCGCCCTGGCCGTGGGATCGAGCGCCGAGGTGGGTTCATCGAGAATGACCAACCTAGGACGGGTGATCATGGCCCGCGCGATGCCGACACGCTGCTGCTGGCCGCCGCTGAGTTCCGCGGGGTAGAGCTGCAATGTCCGGCGCGCGAGACCGACCAGATCGAGCGCCTCGGCGACCCGCCTTGATCGTTCGTTGGGGGATACGCCCAGCACAACCAGCGGCTCCGCGATGCAGGCTCCGATCCTCATTCTGGGATCGAGTGCATCGGCCGGTTCCTGGAACACGATCTGTATCTGGCCGCGCAATGAAGCCGGGTTTCGCTTCCGCGTCATCAGCAGATCGTTGCCGTTGAACTTGATGCCGCCACCGGAGATATCGGTCAGGCCGAGAATGCACCGCCCGACCGTCGTCTTGCCGGAACCGCTTTCACCGACGATTCCCAGCGTTTCACCCGGCTCGAGCGTGAAGGAGATTCCGTTGACGGCTTGTACGACGCTGCGTGATCCCGGTATCGCGAATCGCTTGACGAGGTGGGCGACCTCGAGAAGCGGCATTACCGCAGCACCGGAAAATGACACCGCGCATAGTGGCCACGCGCGAGTTCACGCAGCGCCGGACGATCGACGCGGCACCGCTTTTGCGCGAGCGGGCAGCGCAGGACATAGGGGCACGCGGTTGCCTCGACCGCGGCACCTGGCAGCGGCTCGGGACGCGCCCACAGCCGACGGAGCCGCTGGTTGTAGGAGAAGGCGGCCATGAGCATGATCGTGTAGGGATGCGCGGGCCGGAAGAAGAAATCCTCACGATCCGCGAGCTCCATGATCTCACCATCAAAGATGACGGCGACCCTGTCGCAGAAATGCGCCGTGATGCCGATGTCGCGGGTTATGAACAGCATGGCGCTGCCGCGATCCTTTGCCAGCCGGCGCAGCAGGTCCAGGATCTGCGCCTGCACGGTGACATCAAGACCGCTGGTCGCGTCATCGGACACGATGAACTTCGGCGAGCAGATCAGGGCGATCGCGATGACGATCCGTTGCGCCATGCCGCCGCTCATTTCATGCGGGAAGGCTGTCATGCGGCGGTCGGGGTCGGGGATCTGCACGGCGCGCAGGATCTCGAGCGCCATGCCGAACGCCTCGCGCCGCGATACGCGCAGATGGACGCGGGCAACGTTGGCGATCTGCTCGCCCACGGTGAGCAGCGGGTTCAGCTCGTTGCGCGGGTTCGGCACGATCATGGAGATATCGCGGCCACGCATCCGCTGCAGCGCGACCTCGGTCAGCGGCATGATGTCTCGGCCTTCGAAGACCAGTTCTCCGGCCGAGATGCGGCCCGGCTCGGGCGGCAGGCGAAGCAGGCTGCGCGCCAACGTGGTTTTGCCAGCGCCCGATTCACCGACGAGGCCGAAGATTTCCCCCCGTTCGATGCGAAGATCAAGGTTCCTGATGGCGACAGCCGGGTTGCCGCTTATGGTTGGAAACTCGACGGTCAGCCGGCGTATGTCGAAGGTCGGCATGGCAACAGTCGCGGCGGCGTTTTCCTGGACCGGATCGCTGAGCTTCAGCATGTCATCGTCCAATCCTGGGATCGATCGCGGCGTAGACGATATCCACGATCAAGTAGACGACCAATGAAAATATCGCGGAGAACAAGACGAAGCCGAGTACCGGATAGATATCGGAGTTGAGCACGCCTTGCACGGCGTACTGGCCAGCGCCCCCCCAACTAAAGACGATTTCCACCAGGACCGCGCCACCAAGCAGATAGCCATAGAGGACACTGATGATGGTCACCACGGCGGGCAGGGCGTTTCGCAAGGCGTGACGGACAACCATCCCATGCGGCAACCCGGAGAGCACCTCGTAACGACTGAAATCGGATTGCAGCATCCTGTCCATGGTCGACTGCGTCATCTTCAGGATCGGGCCGGCGTTGATAAGACTAAGGGTCAGGACGGGCAGGCAAAGGTGGCCTAGCGCCGAAGCAAGAGCCTGCCAGTCTCCCGCAATGATGCTGTCGAGCAGCAGGAAGCCGGTTACTGTCGGAGGCGGCAGGATGGCGAAGTCCAGACGACCAAGTGGCGCCGGTACGACCTGAAGGACTGTGTAGAAGACAAAGATGAGCACCAGCGCCAGCCAGAAGTCCGGCAGCGAGCCGGCGGTGAGGCCATACAGCCCGGCCACGCGGGCGAGCGCCCCTTTCTCGTTGAACGCCGAAGCGATTCCTAACGGCACGCCGATCAGGATGGCGCCGAGGAGCCCAAGCGTGACCAGTTCGAGTGTCGCGGGAAAACGCTGAAGCAGGTCTTCGAGAACCGGTCGCGTGGTCTGCCAGGAGGTACCCAGGTCACCATGGACCAAATCGACAAGGAAATGCCAGAACTGCACCGGCAGGGCGTGATCAAGGCCAAGCTTCGTACGCAAGCCGGCAACCGCATCGGCGGATGCCATCGGGCCGAGCATCAGCACAGCCGGATCACCAGGAATCGACTTTATGAGAAAGAAGCTGACAAGCAGAATGCCAAAGAGCTGTGGCACGATGAACAGCAAGCGGTGTCCAAGGAATCCAATGATTCGCATCAGGCTCGGCGCCTGGAAGCACGCGCCCGTTCGCGCAGTGTCACGTCGCGGATCAGGCGGCGGACTTTCATCGGGTCGCCGAAGACCTCTACACTGTTTCCGACCAAGGAAAATCCGAAGACGGTGATGGCGAGCGCGAGGCCGGGAAACACCGACGGCCACCATTCACCAGTCACGACGTTCTGAAAGCCGGTCGCGATCATGCTGCCCCACTCCGGGATGGGGGCTCGAACGCCCGCGCCGACGAAACTCAGGCCTGCTGTCAGCAGGATCGCCCAGCCGACATTGACCGAGAGTTGTGCCAGCGCCGGGCCCATCGCGTTCGGCAGGACGTGGCGAAAGATCGTCCGCATGGCCGACATGCCGGCGACCAGGGATGCCTCGACGAAGCGCATTTCCCGTATTGTCATGACCTGCGACCGCATCAGACGCAGGTAGATCGGAATGTTGACGAAGGCGATCGCGAAGACCACGGTCTGAATGCTCTGGCCCAGACTGGCGACCAGGGCGATGGCGAAGACGAAGACCGGAAAAGCCTGCAGCACATCCGCAAGCCGCATGATCAGGAAAGCGATTCGCGATCGGAAATCCCCAGGCCGGCTGTAGTAACCGACCCATGCCCCTAGCAGGCAACCTATTGTCGCCGAGATCAGCGTGCCGAGAACCGCGATCGTGATGTCGATACGTGGGCTGTACAAAACCCGCGAGAATATATCCATCCCCACGGCATCCGTTCCGAGCCAGTGTAGTCGGTTCGGCGGCTGAAGGAACTGCGACGGATCGGCCTCGATTGGGTTGTAAGGTGCGATCAACGGTGCCAATGCACCCGCCAACACAGCGACAGCCACGATGACATACCCAGCCGCGAAGCTTGGGCGGGCGCCGGCGATCCGCAGCATGGTCCTGATCCAGGAGGACCTGGGTTTCGCGGACGACAGGCTCATCGATCGCCAGCCATCGGGCGCATTCGGGGTGTCAGTCGTCCTGATCGATAAGCCATCATCAGATCATCACGTCGCCGCCGTTCATGTTGAACGACGCGCCGGTGTAGTAGGAGCCTTCATCCGAGGCGATCAGGACCACTGTCGGCGCGACCTCCGCCACCTCCCCGTAACGGCCGAGGGGAAGTTCCAAAAGTTTTTGGGCTTTCCACTCCGGTGAACCCACCAATGACATGTCGGTGTTGATCGGTCCCGGGCAGATCGCATTGACGGTGATGTTGTATTGCGCGACCTCGTAGGCGAGTGAACGGGTAAAGCCGAGCACGCCGGCCTTTGCGGCGGCGTAATGGGTGAGCTGGCGGCCGCCTTTGTGGGCGAGCTGCGAACTGGTGCTGATGATGCGGCCCCAGCGGCGCTCGATCATTCCAGGCAGTACAACGCGGGTGCACAGAAACACGCTCCGCAGGTTCACCGCGATCATCTCGTCCCATGTGGCAACTGTCATGTCGATGAGCGACACATGGGTATTGATGCCTGCATTGTTCATCAGAACATCGACACGCCCCAGTTGCCGCTCGGCCTCGGTCAGCGCCTGAGTGATAGAGGTTTCATCGGAAACATCCGCGCTAAAGGCGATCGCCGTTACGCCCAGGCCGGTCAATTCCGCAGCGACCTGCCTGGCGTTATCACCCATGCGGTCGATCACGGCGACGTCGGCGCCTTCCCGCGCGAAGGCGAGCGCGATCCCGCGTCCGATGCCGCGGCCCCCACCGGTCACGACGCATTTCTTGCCCTGTAGCCGGCCCATGCCAATCTCCTTCATCAGTGGTTGCGTCGGTCAGGTCCGGCTGAAATCCTGGAAGCGCAGATTGTTCGACGTGTAATAGGTGAAACCTTTCAGGTTCTTCTTTCGACCCAGGGCATATTTGGGGTACACCACGAATCCCCACGGAGCATCGTTCATCACGGTCTTCTGGACCTGTGTGTAGATTACCTTGCGGCGCGGATCATCCAGCGTCTGCATGCCTTCCTGAATCAGCTTGTCGACATCAGGGTTTGAATAGTTGCTGTAGTCGACGAAGCTTTTGGACGAAAAGTAGAGGGCGGTGGAATAACCCGGATCGGGTGTCCAAGGTGAGTCAAGGTAGAAGATGACCGGCTTCTGCCGCCGGCTGACGTTTTCGTAGAAGACCCCGGCCGGCAGCTTGTCCAGAACAGCCTCGATGCCGACGCGGCGCAGGGAGGTCTGGAAGATCAATGCGATCGGCTCCTGCACCGGGTTGCCCGCATCGTAGCTGATCGTGGTCTTGAAGCCGGCTGCGAGGCCGGCCTGCTTGAGAAGGTCTTTCGCCTTGTCGACGTTCTCGTCGTAATCAAAGAAGCTGTAGTCAACCATTGGATAACCTTGCGGAACGCAAGCGGTCTGTTTTGTCGCGAGGTCGTAATAGACGGTCTTGACGATTTCGTCCCGCGGCAACAGGTAGTTCATCGCCTGGCGGACGAGCCTGTTGTCGAATGGTGGAATTTTCGCATTGAGTTCGAGCCACAGCATGTAAGACGCCGGTACGGCATCAAATGTCGCCAAGGGCGACGATTTCAGTGACAGATACTCACGTGGCGCGAGGAACTGGGCGATGTCGACCGCACCGCCTTGCAGCAGGGAAAGCCGGCTAGCCGAGGACGGCACCTCGCGCATCACCACCGTCTCGAAATAGGGTTTGCCACCGTAATAGTCGTTGCGCGCCTGGAAGACCGCTTGCTGACCGCGGACGATCTGTGCCAGGCGGTACGGACCGAAGCCGGCGCTGTTGTTCTTCAGGAAGTTGTTGCCCCAGGGGTCATCGGTGGTGGCCACCTGCTTCATCTTGACCTGATCGTAGATCGGCGATCCCAGGTTGCAGTGCAGTTTCAAGATCAGCGGCGTCGGCTTGGGAAGATCGAAAGAAACAACCTGAGGCGACTGTACCTTGATCTGTGCAAGGTCCTCGACTCCTAACATGCGCGTCATGAAGGTGCCGTTGCCCTTGCTGTTGAAGCGGCGCGCCCATGAATAACGCACATCCTCGGCGGTCAGCGGATTGCCCCAGGCGCTTTTGACGCCCTGCCGAAGCGTGAAGGTCACGCGTTTGCCGTCGGGCGACAGCTCCCACTTTTCGGCCAATTTGCCTTCCAGCGCGAGGCCGTAAGGCAACTCCGGGTGGACGCCGATGTCTTCTCGCATGACATCGGGAGAGGCAGGATCGGGGATTTTCTTGTACGCGATCAGGTTGTCATAGAACGCGCCGGTTGAATCGACTGTTCCGAGGCTGACGTCATAATCACCGTCCAGCCCCTGCGGTGTCGCCGGGCTTGCGATCACCAGCGTCTTGCTGCTGTCCGCCGCCCGCGCGTGGTTGGCAGACGCCGCGCCAACGGCCGCAAGGGCAGCCGTTCCACGAAGCAGGTCTCGACGATCAACTCGGATTGGCATGTGTCCCGCCTTGGATGTGGTTCAAAGGGCGCTGGTCTTGTTCGTGAGCTGGAGGCTGACAGTCTGGCTCAGATCATGACATCGCCGCCGTTCGGGTTGAGGGACGCGCCGGTGTAATAAGACCCCTCGTCGGACGCCAGCAGGACGGCCGTCGGCGCGATTTCCTCGACTGTTCCGAACCGGCCTAGCGGCAGTTCGGCGAGCTTGCGTGCGCGCCACGCGTCGGACAGCGTCGTGGACATGTCTGTCTCAATCGGTCCGGGGCAAATCGCGTTGACGGTGATGCCGTGTTGCGCGACCTCATAGGCGAGAGCACGGGTAAATCCCAGGATGCCTGCCTTAGCGGCGCAATAGTGCACAAGTTCGATGCCGCCCTTATGGGCAAGCTGCGAGCTGGTGCTGATGATACGGCCCCAGCGACGGCTGATCATGCCGGGCAGCACGACACGGGTACACAGGAACACGCTGCGAAGGTTGACCGCGATCATACGGTCCCAGGCTTCAACCGACAGGTCGACCAGAAGCGCGTTACCGCCGATACCCGCGTTGTTGACCAAGACGTCTACTGAGCCAAGCGCCTGCTCCGCCCGCTGCAAAGCCGCGGTCGCGGATGTTTCGTCCGATACGTCGGCCGTTATCGCGAAGGCACAGACACCTATAGCTTCCGCGTCGCGCGCGGTTGTGGCCGCGAGCTCTTCATTACGGTCCAGTATTGCAATGTCGGCGCCTTCCCGGGCAAACGCCAGCGCAATGGCACGACCGATGCCACGTGCTCCTCCGGTGACGACGCACTTCTTGCCTTTCAGTCGATCCATGGGACGCTCCTGTTGCAGGTAGCGCCGACTTGGTCTTCGCTACCTGCATATTGCACCAGGGTATCTTCAAGAACCGTGCCATGGCGGTCGTCCATCACGGGTCCGAAGTTGAAGCCTCGAAGTTGCCTGATAGAGCGCAAGCAAGTACTTTCATTCTGGATTGACAGTGGCGGTGACCCAGGGAAATCTTGGCACCTGTGCGTTGATGCGTCGCCCTGGGCAAGGATTTCACCGTTGAAGGCATTCATCTGCACGACATGCGGCACGCAGTTCGAGCCCACTGACGCGCCGCCGGAATCCTGTTCAGTGTGCACCGACGAGAGGCAATATGTGGGTCCGTTGGGCCAGAGTTGGACAACACTGCCACAGCTCATGCGCAGCCACATGACGACGGTCCGCGACGAGGCGGGCTTGATCGGGATCGGCACCAGTCCGAACTTCGGCATCGGGCAGCGAGCGTTGCTGGTTCAAACACCCGATGGCAACATCCTTTGGGATTGCATCAGTCTGGTGGAACCGGCCGCCGTTGCGTTGATCAAGGGTTTGGGCGGCCTGGCCGCAATCGCGATCTCGCATCCGCATTACTACACGACGATGCTGGAATGGAGCCGAGCGTTCGGCGGCGTGCCGGTGCATCTTCATGCGGCCGATCGTGCGTGGGTGATGCGCAACGGCCCAGAGATCGTGTTCTGGGAGGGCGATAGCAAGACGCTCGCCCCTGGTCTGACGCTCATTCGCTGCGGTGGTCATTTTGAGGGTGGCACGGTTCTACATCATGCCGCCGGCGCGGCAGGCCGTGGCGCTTTGCTGAGCGGCGACATCCTGCAGGTGGTCGCGGACCGGGCGCATCTCGGCTTCATGCGGTCCTACCCGAACTTCATACCGCTTGGCGCCGCCGCGGTGCGGGCCATCGCGGCGAGGCTACAACCCTGGTCGTTCGACGCGATCTATGGCGCGTTCTGGAACGGGGTCATCCCGCGGGACGCCATGACCGCTCTTACGCGATCGGTGCAACGCCATATCGACTGGCTGGGACGCGACGCGCTGTAGCGAGACACAGGTCCAATGTCCGCACGCTAAACACAGCAGCTTTGGGCATTGGTGGCCGGCGGCAGGTCGATGACCGGGTTCTGGTCAAAGAAGCCTGATGGCATCAGCTTGAAGCCGCAGATGACGCATGGCTGGACCGGATGATCCTCCGGTCGCGGCAGATGATGCAGACCGAAGCTGTGCCAAACCACGATATCGGTGTTGTCAACCGGCCGGTCTGTCCGCGTCCAGTTCGGCAGCCCTTCTTCACCATTCGACTGGTTGACAAATTCACCAGCGGGAAACCGCTCGTCCGCGTTAAACGGCGTCACCCAAAGCTGATGCTGGATGAAGCGCCCGCGGCGGCCAGAGGGGCTGTCGGGATGGGTGAAGGGCTGCACCGATGACCCTGCTTCCAATTTGAAACCCGTCGGCCGGCCGACCCAGTTCTTCACCTGCGGATTGATGATGCGCCAGTAGCGCATCTTGCCGAAGTCGAAATCCCGCTGCGCTTCGCGTTCCGAGCGCAGCGGCCGTTCCTCGACGAGGAAGGCGTTGCCATAAGGGTTGTCGTTACCGAGTGGCAAGGCGCGCGTGTCGCACTCCACAACGGTGTTGTTCGGTCCATCCACCTCCATATCGAGGCGGGCGCAGAAGATGTGCTGATGGATATGGCCGACGACACCCGGCGCCACCTCGGTGCCGAAGCGGCCGGGCTGTCCCGGATGGCAGGCCGAGGTGTTGATGATCCCGGTCGCTTTCATCTCATATTCGATACGACCATCCTGATGCAGGTACCAATAGGATGCGTACTCGTAGTTTCCAATGGTGGAGATCGAGGAAATCACCAAACGTCGAGCGCGTCGCACCTCCACGCGTTGGGTACGAACATCGGTATGCTTCCAGGAAAGACCGGCGTCTTCCTCGTGGAGGCAGATGCAGTTCTTGATGGTGCGTGGGAAACCGAACACGTCTGGCACTTCGGCATCAAAGTAGTGGATCGCGCCCAGGCAATCGCAGCCGAGTGTCAGGGCGTTCGCCAGACGGCCGAAGCCGATCTCACCGCTGTCGAAGACGTTCTTGCGGTAGTGGCTGCGCTCCGGCGTGCCGTATGGCACCACCATCTCGGCGATCGAGGCGCGATAGAGGATCGGCCGCCGCTGACCGTCCTGGGTGTAGCCGATGGTGTTCAGCACCAGTCCCTCGCGGCCGTTGAAGCCGACGCGGAAGTCCCAGTTTTCCCAGGTGACCTTGTGCCCATCGACACGAAATCCCGGGCCTTCTGGCTGCACCACGTCAAGCGGCGCGGAAGGCGGCCGAAATGACTTGAGCAGATCGGCGTCGTAGTTGAGCGGCGTGCGCGGTACCGGGATGTAGTCGCCATTGGCCTCGAAATGATCCTCGACCTTCAGGATTTCGAGCGTGCTGACGTCGATCAGCGCATGCAGCCCCTCGACGGGATGGGCGTAGTAATTGTCGAGCGGGAAGCCACGCATCCAGATAAAGCAGTTGAGCACCCTGCGGCCTTGCTCGATGACATGGCCGAAGTCGCCGACGGTCCAGGGATCAACACACATCAGGTCGAGGTGATCCAGCAGGCCGCGCCGGCGCAGCGCTTCCTGGAAGCGCGGGTTCGCCTTGACGATCTTTTCAATCTGCAGGACTTCCTCGATCGCGACCATGGCACGGGCATCCTCGCGGAAGACCTGCCACAGAAGCTCACCGCTGCTCAGGTCGAACTTGCCGGACACGACACCCATGACACCACGGCGGTAGATGTTGAAGCGGGCGATCCGCTGAATTGGTGTGCCGTCGGTATAGGCGCGCACGACGTGCTTGGGTGGTTCGTCCAGGTCGATCGTCTCGACACGCAGATCGTCACCCCAACTGAATTGGTCGCGAATGAGTTGCGCCGCGCGGGTCAGTTCCGCCGCCGAGAGCGGATCGAGCGGATGTGGAAAGGCGGTCGTGGCTTGCGGCTGCGTATGGCAGGTTGTCATGTCGGTGGGTCCTGTTTGTCCGTTGTCAGCCGAAGGGCTGGTCAGCCATGAAGCGGTGAAGCGTGTTGAGCGTGATGCGGGCGATGTTGTTCTCATAGCCGTTGCAGGGCAATGCGCCGCACCACGCGATCGAACCGGTGGAGAAGATCGCCCCGCCGGACGTGGTCTCGGTAAACGTAAGATCGGCGCGGACGCGCTCGTTCTGATCGCCGCCGAGATTGGGCAGGGTGGATGTGAACTCCTCGTTCACCAGCAGCATCAACGGGCTGTGGTCTTCCGAGGATGCGAGGCGCAGGATGTTCGGCGGCGAGCCGAGAAGGGGGTTGATGCAGTCGAGTTCGATGCCGGCCGCGCCGCCGCCGATCAGGCCGAAGTCGCCGATGATCTCGTCTTTCACGCCGTCGAAGATGAAGCTGGCACGTGGATTGTCGGCATCCGGCGCGCGACGGTAGTAGGAGGATACATCGAAACCCTGAGCCACGAAGCCAATGCCCGTCATCAGGTTAGGCGGTCGGCCGCAGCGGCGCCAGAGGCCGCCATATTCGCCGGTGAAGGAATGGTAGTATTCGCCGGGTTCGGCTTCCCAGGATCGGATGCCGTCCTCCGCCCGCCGCACCTCGATGACGCCGGGCAGTTCATCATGAAAGGCGATACGCCAGTACCAGCCGTTGCCGCCCATGTACATCAGCCGGCCGCCGCGATCGAGCCAGGCCTTCATTGCGTCCCACATCGCGGTGGAATGATATTCCGGGTGCGATCCGGTCAGGATGACGCGATAATCCTTAATCAGCGCATAGCCATCGCGATGCAGATCCTCGTCCGTTACGACGTCGTATTCGATGTCGTGATGCGCAAGCCAGCCGAACAGGTGCGTATCGGCGTTGTACTGATAGAGGCTTGATCCGTCGCCGCCGAGCCAGGAGTGGTAGCGCGGCGCGCAGTTGATGACGGGACGCAGACGGCTGGAATAGCAGATGCCGGAGCCATCCGCGTGCTTGTCGTACAGCGAATAACCGATCTCTGGATGATCGTAGAGATAGACGTCCTGATGGCCGAAATGCAGCAGCCGTCCCATCAGGGCTTCGGGGCCCGGTGTCGCCATGTGACCAGCGTGGTTGGCATAGGCGATGTAGGAGCACGTCGGCGCCAGGAAGGCGACCTTGGGCCGCTTTGTCCGTGCCGTCGGGATACGCGGCGGGCGGATGAAGAAGGGAATGTAGCTTTCCCGCATTGCCTCCGGTCCCGTCTCGCCGCAACGCACGTGCAAGGCGTAGGCACCGCTTTTGGCGTCGTCCGGCACGGTCCAGACGATGTCGGCCGGCCAGCCGGCGTCGTACAGGTCGTCCTCGTGGAAATGCACCGTGCCGTACTGGGCCGGCGCCGCCTGCCAGCTATGGTGCTTCCCCGTCCAGGCCGATCCCTTCATGCCGCGCGCGGGCAGGTTGACCAGCCGACCGTGCCGGCGGGATGGCCCGACATCCGTGACCCGCTCGGTCCTGATCCCTTCCGAGAAGTTCCAGGCGGCAATGATGCGCGGCGAAAGCGCCGGCGGCAGCGGGCTGATTGTCATCGCCGCGAGCGTGGGCTGATCCCATTCACCATCGAGAAAGACCGGAGCTTCAATCTTGCCGTTGAAGTGCTCGCCGACCATTCCATCCGGCTGCGGCGCACCCGCCAGATATATCGGGCCCGCCACGTGACCCACCGCCAGAGGCAGCTTGCCGTCGCGGCTTTCGCTGTCCCACACGCCGAAATCGGCTTGCAGTGCCGACTGGGTCAAGCGGAAGTACTGCTTCACGGGATCGATCGTCAGCGTAACGACATACCACTTTCGCTCGAGCATCCTGGCAGCAAGTTCGGCCCGTGCGGTGTTGCCTGACCCGTCGCCCAGGATGAGCATCAGTCGACCGTCACTCGTCATCAGCTTGAAGCCGCACTGCGTGGCGGCATCCCATTGGGCCGCCAGCACCTGAGCCGGACGATTGAGCAGAGTCGGCCAGATCAGCATGCGGAAGCTGAATGCCTGACGTGATCCCAGGGCCGGAAATCCGGCCGCCACGAAGTACGAACCGGCATCAGCGCGCCGTGGGACGCCGGTATAATGGCCATCCACCACGCTCGGCAGATGGGGAAGGTCGAGTCCGGGGCCGGCCGGATTACAGTCTCCGTTCACCACGCGGACGATGCGTGCCTCGTATTCATCACCTTCTTCCAGTGAAACCTGAAAGGAGATCCGCTCGCCCGGCGCTACGCTGTAGCGGTCAGGATAGCCCAGGATTTTCAGCATTGCCGTCCTTTCCTGCAAGAGCACACGGTTCGCGGCCGGTCACGCGCCAGCGGTCGCGGTTGGTGGAGGCAGGTTGATCCTTTCACCAGTCGCCGCATGCCAGCGCCGCCGGAACACTTCCCACTCCGCCTCGTCGCGGTTGGTGAAGATGGGGCTGTCCTCGAAGATCATCGGCTGCCGGCGATCAGCGGGCATCTCCGCGATCTGCCACTCGGCAAAGGGCTTGCGACAGAACAGCACGAGCTGTTTTCCACTTGGATCATTGCGCAACGTGTTCAGCACGCGCATCAAGCCGGGACTGTGCTTGCCTACGGGTCTGCTTCGGAACTCCTCGACGAACGGACGGTCGAGTTCCGGATCGATTCGATAATGACCCATCAGCCTCTCCGGTAAGACATGCGATCTGCCACGGCGCCCGGGCCCGGCTGGCCAGACGTTGGACACGTTCGCACTGTGCGATCCGCGCGCCGGCATGGCATCATGTCGAGGATGTTGAACGCGGTTGCCGCTGCCATGACGCATCATTTCAGCCCGATCGTTCGGCCGCGTCAACTTGCACCAGCGCCATGCACGGCGTGCGCTGCCGGCGACAGGGAATCTTGAAGCGCTGTATCAGCACGCCAGTCAAACTCCGGTGCCAACGAAGAATAAAACCACCGATCGCAAACGGAGACTGATTAAATCCAGGGTTTATGCCTGATAAAACGGCAGGAAAAAATCGCTTGCAAACAATACTGCCGGAGTTACCGTGACGATCCAGATGTCCATGCGGCCACGCTTGTAGACGGAGGCTAAAGTTGCCTTGAGCATAATCGCTGCTGCCAGCCAGAGGCTTCAGGGTAACACGGGTGACGGGGGCGATTGTCCGCTTGCCCATGCAGCCGATGTGTCCAGCCGGCCCAGGTGTCACCAGCCTGCATGGCAATCAGCAAGCATCGATCATGCAAGGCTTCCTGGCACATGAGGGTTTCGGTGCGGGCTGACCGTTTTTCGTTTGGTACAAGACGACGCTCTTTCCACTTTTCCATAAGCCAGCGCGTGCCAAACCTTCCGCCATTTGCCCGCCGGCCAGGCATGCAAGATCGAACGCCTGGGAGCGACCGTTGCATGAACGACGGCGGCCTTGTCCGGCTCCGGACGCCATTCATCGGATCAAGGATTCAGCTTCCATGATCATAACCTTCGGCCTGGTTGCCATCTTCTGCATCGCAGTCATCGTCGTGCTGCAGCGCGCGCATGTCAGCGACAAGTCGTTCACCGACTATGCGGTTGCCGACCGGTCGTTCGGTCCCGCGTACCAGATGATGTCGTTCCTCAACACCTGGTGGCCCGGCAGTATTTTCCTGGCATTGACCGGGCTTGCTGCCAGCGGGGGCGTGGTCGGCTTCTACATGCCGATCTACAGCCTGCTGACGGTTGTATTGATGTACGTCATGGCCGAACGGGTCTGGCTGTGGGGCAAACTGTTCGACCTCAAGACACAGCCGGACCTTTTCGCGCTGCGCTACAACTCACGCGGCTTCGCGGTGATTGGTGCGCTGGTTGGTATCATTTCGGGCATACCCTGGCTGGTACTTGGCTTCAAGGGGCTGGGCGATCTTTTCGAGTCGCTGTCTCTCGGCGCGATGGGTGCGACCTCGGCGGTGCTGATTGGCGTTGTCCTGATGGTCATCCGCCAGTTCTGGACCATCCGCATGGGCATGCGCGGGGTGGTGATATCCGACATGTTGCAGGGGATCGTGGCCTATGTCGGCGGCACGGCCATCGTTTTCGGCCTGATCGCCTGGTTGATCTGGGGCCATGGGTTCAGCGTCACCACGCTGCACACGGCGATGCTGCAAGCGCCTGGCCTCGGTTCGGCGGTCGGCCCGCTCTACCTGTTCGCCATCATTTTCAGCGGCGCCATCGGCGGCTGGTGCTGGCCGTCCATCTTCATTCGTATCTACACCGCCGACAGCGTCCGCAGCGTGCAGCGCGCGGGCGCGCTGGGTGCGCCGATCTCGTTCTTCTATGCCATGGCGCTGGTGATCCTCGGGCTGCTGGCCAGCTTCCTGCCGGAGGTCGCGAAGGCGCCGGATACGATGTGGTTCACCGTCTGCCGAATGGCGGGAGGGCCCCTGCTGCTCGGCCTTGGCGGTGTCGCGGTCCTGGCCGGCACCATGGGCAGTGTCGATGGCGGAATCCAGGCCACGGGCGCGCAGGTCGCCAATGATATCGTCGGCAACTACCGGCCGCTCAATCACAAGCAGTCGGTGGTGATCGCCAAGCTCGCCATGATCGCGGTGACGCTGATCTCGGCGTTGCTGGCGACCCGCTCGATCCCGCACCTTTTCACGCTGGCCATCCTGTCCTACCAGGGGATCATCCAGTTGGCGGTGCCACAGTATCTCGGCATCTTCTGGAAACGCGGCAACGCGGCTGGCGCCATTGCCGGCACCGTGGTGGGCTTCGGGCTCGCCATCATCCTGCAGAGCATCTACCCCACCAGCATCTCCTGGGCCTGGGGCCTTACGTCCGGCATCATCGCGCTGGCCGTGAATGCGGCGATCTATGTCGGCTGCGCGGTGCTGCTGCCGAGCGGCGCTGGTGAACGGGATCGGGTGGAGGGACTGTTCGCGCTGACCGGCAGCCGCGTTCCGAGCGCCGGCGCTGTCGACGCCCTGGCGTTGCAGCCTCGGCTGAGTCCATCATCGCGCCGCGCCTGAGCATGGCATCCCCTTCACGACAGGAGCCGCATGCATGACCACCTTGCTGCCAGCGACCAGGCCCCGCTCCGCCTTCATTTCGATCTGGTTCATGCTTGACGCAATCCTGGGCTTGTTTCCACCCATCTACTGGATCGCCGGCGGTCCGGCCCCGCTGATCTTCGGGTTGCCGTGCTCGATTGTCTACTTCATCGCCCTTGCCCTGTTCATCGCCGCGAGCATTGTCGCGGCTTACTGGGATGATGAGAAACGCGGTGCGTTTAATGTGACCTCTGACAGTCTGCTGCCGCGATCTGGCGGTATCGGCGCTTGACCTACGATACCATCATCGTCGGCGGCGGCAGTGCCGGTTGCGTGCTGGCGAACCGGCTGTCGGCCGATCCGGCGCGCCGTGTCCTGCTGCTTGAAGCCGGCAGGGCGGCGCCGCTCGATTCCGATGTCCCGGCCAACTGGCCGATGATGCTCAACACCAGGGTGGACTGGGGCTACCACACCGAGCCGCAGGCAGGGTGCCGTGGGCGTCGCATCTACTGGCCACGTGGCCGCATGATCGGCGGCTCCGGCGCGCTCAACGCGATGATCTATATCCGAGGGCTGCCGTCGGATTATGACGGCTGGGCGGAAGCGGGCTGCACCGGATGGTCGTGGCACGATGTCCTGCCGGCATTCCTGCGGTCGGAGAACAATCCCAGGCTTGGCAATACGCCGCTGCATGCGGCCGGGGGCGAGCTGACTGTCTCCGACGTGGCGCACGTCGATCCGGTCGAGCGGCTTTGGCATCAGGCCGCGCAGGCCGCCGGCATTCCCGCCAACGAGGACTTCAACGGGCCGGTGCAGGAAGGTGTGGGCTGGTTCCAGCTTACGGTGAAGGATGGCGAGCGCTTCGGCACCGGCAAGGCGTTCCTGCGCCAGGCGCTGGATCGTCCCAACCTGACGGTCCGCACCGGCATCCTGACGACGCGGATCATCATCGAAAACGGCAGGGCCCGCGGCGTTGCCTTTCTCGATCGCGGCCAGCCGGAGACCGCCCTGGCGCCCGAGGTCGTGCTGTGTGCCGGCAGCATCGGCTCGGCGCAGTTGCTGCTGCTGTCCGGCATTGGGCCGGCCGATGAACTGCGCGCTGTCGATGTCGCCCCGCTGCACGATCTGCCGGGTGTTGGCAAAAACCTGCAAGACCACATCAACGCGCCAATTACCTTCTCCACGCGCGAACGCGTCGGGATCGGCGGCATGACGGGTGCCGAACTCGATGCCGCCATGGTCCAATGGCACCAGGAGAAAGCCGGCCCGCTGACGTCCTGCTGGGTGGCGGCCGGCGGCTTCGCCCGCAGCGGTCCGGATGCAAGGGAACCGGATTTGCAGCTCTATGGCGTCGTTTCCGGCCATCGCGACCATGCGCGCTATCTCGCGGCCGGCCCTGGCATGACGTTGCACGCGACGTTGCAGCGGCCGCGCAGCCGGGGTGAACTCAGGCTTCGCTCCGCCGACCCGCTGGAGCATCCGGCGCTTGACCCGCGCTACTTCAGCTCGGATGACAGCGGCCAGGATCTCGCAACGCTTGTCGTGGGCGTCAGGCTCAATCGCCGCATCGCCGCCTGCGCCCCGCTTGCCGACCAGCTTGGCCCGGAGATCACGCCGAGCGCCGAGGCGCAAAGCGATGAGGCGATCAGCCAGTTTATCCGCGGGCACTGCACCACGCTGTATCATCCCACCAGCACCTGCCGCATGGGCAGGGACCCGATGGCGGTGGTCGATCCGCGCCTGCGGGTGCACGGGCTGGAGGGCCTAACGGTCGCGGATGCGAGTGTGATTCCCATCATGGTTTCAGGCAATACCAATGCGCCGACGATCATGATTGCTGAACGAGCGGCGGAGTTTCTCGGCGCGTGACGTATCCCGCTGCTGTAGGCAGCGCGGTGATCGCACGAACAGGATTGATCCCGCACGCTCACCCCCCTTGGCTCAGGCGGCCTCGCCGGCTAGCGTTTCATCGGCGGGCTCCGGCTGATCGGGCTGCTGTCTGGGCCGGGCGATGACATCTCAAATGAGTCAGGGCAACAATCAACCCCGTGTCCTTGCGAAGATCCCGGTCACCGTGCTGACCGGCTTCCTCGGCAGCGGCAAGACGACGCTGCTGCGGACTGTGCTGGCCTCGCCCGAAATGGCCGACACTGCCGTGATCATCAACGAAGCGGGGGAGGTGGGGCTTGATCATCTGCTGCTGGAAGCGGTGGAGGAACAGGTGCTCGAACTTCCGAGCGGCTGTCTGTGCTGCGTCCGTCGGCTCGATATCGTCACCACGATCCGCGGGCTGATCGAGCGGCGTGACCGCGGTGCGATCCGCGGCTTCAGCCGCATTGTCATCGAGACCAGCGGCCTCGCCGATCCGGCGCCCATCCTGTATACCCTCGCCGTCGATCCGACGCTGGGCCATGTGCTTTCGTTCACCGCGGTGGTCACGCTGGTCGATGCCGTGGCGGGGTACACCAGCTTGCAGCGTCATCCGGAGGCGGTGAGCCAGGTTGCGGTGGCGGACCGCATCCTGATCACCAAGATCGACCTGTCGCCGCTGGCCGGCGATCTGGCGGCCATGCTGGACGGGCTGAACGGTTGGGCCGAACGGATCGAACTTCCTGGTCCGTCCGAACCGGTGGAGATGCTGTTCACGAAGGCGCCCCCGGTGGCCAACCGGCGACGTTTCATTGCGCAGGCGGTCGCACCGGATGCGGCGCATACCGCGGCGATCCATACGGTCTCGCTGGTTCTGGCCGAACCGCCGACACGCTTTGCCTTCGCCCGCGCGCTTGGTGGCCTCGCCGCCGATCGCGGAGCGGACCTGTTGCGCGCCAAGGGTCTGCTCTGCTTTGCCGATCGGCCGGACCATGTTGCGGTCATCCATGCCGTGCAGCACACGATCTATCGTCCGGAATGGCTGGCGCGCTGGCCTGATGATGACGCGCGCAGCCGGCTTGTCTTCATCACGCGAGACATCGGCGCGGATGACATCCTTCGACGCTTCGCGGCCTTCGCGCCCGTACCTTGGACGGCGGCCACGATCTGATAGCACAGGAGATTTTGCCATGTTCGATCTCGTGATCACCAATGGGATGGTGGTTCTGCCCAGCGGCGCCGCGCTTGCGGACATCGCGGTGACCGGCCAGACGATCGTCGCCATCGGCGGAGCCGGTGTGTTCGCTGGCAGCGGTGCGCAACGGATCGTTGACGCGACGGGCCAGATCGTCATGCCGGGTGGCATCGATCCACACGTGCATTGCGGGTTGACGATGCCGGCCCCGGCGGGCGCCAGCTTTGACAGCGAAATGCCCAGCGTGGTGAGCAAGGCGAGCCTGTTCGGCGGCACCACCACCATGTGCGACTTCGTCTTCTGGCAGAATGACAGTGGAACGCTGCATGACGCGGTGAAGCAGCGCCGCGGCCTGTTTGATCAGCGCTGCTACGGCGACTATGCGCTGCACATCGGCGTCGAAAGTCCGCTGCCCACCTCGATTCTTGATGAAATCCCCGCACTGGTGCGGGCCGGCTACCCGACCGTCAAGATGTTCACAACCGACATCACACCCGGCCGCATGGCGCACCTGACCAACTTCGGCGACATCTGGGAGGTGCTGAAGGTCCTCGCGCGCGAAGGCGGCCTGGCATTGATCCATGCCGAGGACAACGACCTTGTCATGCACATGTACGAAAAGCTGATCGCCGAGGACAAGGCCGGCTTCGAGCATCTCGCTGAAGCGCACACTGTGATGTCGGAGGAGCTGTCGTTCAACCGGGTCATCGGCCTGGCGCGGAACGTGCCAGGGGCCGCGCTGTACATGGTCCATACCAGCGCTCGCACCGGCGTCGAGGCTGTTACCCGCGCCCGCGCCGCTGGCTACCCGATCTATGGCGAAACGTTGCATCAGTATATCATGTTCAATGCCGAGGACTACAAACGGCCGAATGGGCAGATCTACCACACCTATCCGTCGCTGAAGTATCCCGAGGACCAGAAGGCGCTATGGAGCGGCATGCGGTCCGGCGCGTTACAATGCGTCGCCACCGACGAAGTCTGCTGTCCACTGGAAGTGAAGCTTCTCGGCAAGCGTATCGATGACACGACCGGCGGCAACAGCGGGGTCGAGCCACGGGTGTCGCTGATGTACACCGAGATGGTCACGAAGCGCGGCTTCAGCGTCGAGCACTTCGTCGATCTGGTTTCGACCAACGCGGCGAGGATCATGGGTCTGTATCCGCGCAAGGGCGTGCTGGCGGTCGGGTCCGACGCCGACATCGTGTTGCTCGACCCCAAGCTTGGCCACACCATCGATGGGTCAGCGCTGCATTCGGTCGACTACTCGCCGTGGGACGGCTGGGAGGTTGCGGTCTGGCCAAGCATGACCATGCTGCGCGGGAAGATCATGGTGGAAGGCGGCCAGTTCAACGGCAACTTGTCCGATGGCGCCTTCATTCCGCGCAAGATCCCGGAGGCAATCCGGCGCGGCCCGGCGGTCTGAGTGCGGTCAAGCGGACTATCGGGAGGAACACGCCAGTGATTGAGAATGGCTCACATCAGCCCCAAAGCCCGCGGGACCGAGCGGCCGTCCTCATCAACGGCGGATTGGTTGCCGACGTTACGACATAGTCAGCACAATGAACGATATTACCCCGTGCACGGCGTGTGGCCATTATCACGTATAGAACCAATCGGTCATCCGGCTCTCTTTTCAATCGCGGCTGGCATACTGCTTGCTGACTGATTTCAGGATCGGGAAGAGGCGGTGACATGAAAACCTGGGTGCTTAAAGCGTTGGCAGTCGCCGTCGCGGCGCTGATCGCGGGTCCGGCGCATGCTGACGGGATGGATTATTTCGAAGCCCAGCTCAAGCCATACTTCGAGAAACCAAGCTTCGTCGCACCAGCGCCCGCGTTCGACGCAAAGGCTTGCATGGCCGGGAAGTCGATCCTGAGTATTCCTGTCTCGTCGGCCAATCCCTTCACCGCCAACATCGAGAAGGCGATGGCCGCCGCCGCCGGCCGGGTCGGGTTCAAGTACACGGTGTGGGAAAACCAGGGCCAGAGCTCGCAGTGGGTGCAGGGCATGAACGCGGCCATGAACGAGAAGGCGAGCCTGATCGACCTGCTGGCCGGCACCGATCCGCGGGTGCTGGTTCCGCAGGTTCGCGCGGCGCGTGCCGCCGGCATTCCTGTCGTGGCGTCGCACTACAATGGCAAGGAGCAATCCGACATCGTACACAAGTACGCCGACGCCGACGTTCCAATCGATTATTTCAAGGCGGGTGCCCTGCTTGTGGATTGGGCGGTTGTGCACACCAAGGGGGACATGAACGCCCTGGTGCTGATCTCCTCCGGTGCGCTATCCACCGACAGCATGGTGGCCGGTATAGATGCCGAGCTGAAACATTGCGATCATTGCAAGACCAAGGTCTTGAACTTTCCGGTGGTCGACTGGGGCACGCGCATAACACCCAACGTGCAGTCAGCGCTGCTGAGCGATCCGACGGTGAACTACATCATTGTCATTTATGACAGCATGTCGCAGTTCGTGGTTCCCGCGGTGATCGCGGCGAACGCGACCGAGCGCGTGAAGATGGACGCGTTCAACGGCACGCCGTTCGTCCTCGGTCTGCTGCAGGATGGCAAGATCCAGATGGATATTGGCGAAAACCTTGACTGGATCGGCGACGCGCTGCTTGACGCGGAGATGCGCATTCTCTGCAAACTGCCGCAGGTGCGCGACCCGAAAATCCCGTTCTATATCTTCGATAGCCATAACGCGGAGGACGCAGGCAAGCCGCCGCAATTGTCAAAAGGGTATGGCGCCGCCTATGTCGAGGGCTACGAAAAGCTCTGGAAACTGAAGTGACCGCGCCGGCGCTGGCATTCTCCGGCCTGTCGAAGACCTTTGGCGGACAGCAAGCACTACGATCCGTGAATTTCGCCGTCGCGCCCGGTGAGGTGCACGGCCTGCTCGGCCAGAACGGTTCCGGCAAATCGACCCTGATCAAGATACTGGCCGGATTTCATGCACCTGATCCTGGCGCGACACTGAGCATCGCGGGTCAGGACGTGCCGCTGCCGCTGCCGCCGGGTGGTGTGCGCGCCTTTGGCGTGGCGTTCGTTCACCAGCATCTCGGCTTGATCCCGCCGGTCACCGTGCTGGAGAACCTGTTGCTGACACGGCTTTCCGGACGTGGCGGACTTCGCCGTCGCTGGGCGATCAACTGGCCACGGGAGCGGGCGGCGGCGCGTCGTCTGTTCGAACGTTATGAACTTGATATCGACCCGGCGGTGACGCTGTCGCGGCTGTCCTCGGTGGAGCGCGCGCTGGTGGCCATCGTCCGGGCGGTGGAGGAAACCGCCGCGGGTCACGCCCGAAGTGGCCACGGCGTGCTGGTGCTGGACGAGCCTACACCGTTCCTGCCGCGCGCCGACGTGGATCGTCTGTTCACGCTGATACGCCGGGTGGTCGCCAACGGCGCCAGCGTGATTTTCGTGTCGCACGATATCGAGGAAGTGCTGGAAATCACCGACCGCGCGACGGTGCTGCGCGATGGCCAGGTGGCGGGTGTGCTGGCGACGGCGGACGCCACGCGGGATACGCTGGTTGGCATGATCATCGGCCGCCAGCTAAAGGCGGGACCTTCGAGAGCCGTTGCGATCGGCAGCGGCCCCGCGGCTGTCGCGATCGCGAACCTGTCCGGCGGCCAAGTCGCGGAGATGTCTCTTTCGCTGCGCGCCGGGGAGATCGTCGGGCTGACCGGCCTGCTGGGTTCCGGGTATGAGCAGGTGCCTTATCTGGTCTACGGCGCGCTACAGGCGCGGGCCGGCACGCTCACGCTGGGCGCGGAGCGGATCGATCTGACGGCACTGACGCCAGCCGCGGCGATCGCGGCCGGTCTCGTGCTTATCCCAGGCGACCGGCCGGTCGCGGGTGGCGTGGGCGCCCTGCCGATCGTGGATAATGTGACGCTGCCGGCGCTGGTCAGCCGGTTCCGGCCGTTTTTGCTTCGTCGCGGTGCAATGGTGACGGCAAGCCGCTTATTGGGAGAGCATTTTGGCGTTGTTCCAAACCGGCCGATGCTGCCGCTTGCGTCGCTGAGCGGAGGCAACCAGCAGAAGGTCGTCCTGGCGAAGTGGCTGCAACTGACACCCAAGCTGATTTTGCTGGACGAACCGACCCAAGGGGTGGATGTCGGTGCGCGGCAGACCGTCTATCAGGCGATCCGCGATGCCGCTGCCACCGGCGCATGTGTGCTGTGTGCCAGTTCGGACGCCGAACAACTGGCTGAAATCTGCGATCGGGTGGTGGTGCTGGGTCGCGGCAGGATCGCCGCAGAGCTGACGCCGCCGACGCTGTCGAAGCATGCGATCACCGAGTGCTGCTATGGGCTTGCCGCATGACGCCGGGAACCGCCGCCGCCAAGGCCGCCGCGCCGGATCAGGCGGGGCCGAGGCACGAACCGCGTTTCATCGATCTGGCGGAACGCTATGGGCTGATCGCGGCACTTGCGATTCTGGTCGTCGTGTTCAGCGTCCTGCGGCCGGAGACGTTCTTCACCTGGTCGAACCTGTCGACCATTCTTGGCTCGCAGGCCGTCCTTGTCGTGGTGACACTTGGCCTGATCGTGCCGTTGACGGCGAACGACTTCGACGTCTCGATCGCCTATGTCATGACGCTGTCGGCGATGATGGTCGCGTTGCTGAATGGGCAGGATGGCTGGCCGATTGGGCTGGCTGTGCTGGCCGCCCTGGCGATGGGGATCATGGTTGGCGCGATCAACGCGTTCTTCATCACCGTGTTTCGGATTCACTCCCTGATTGTAACCCTGGGGATTGGCACATTCCTGCATGGCGTGACGCTGTACGTCAGTGATTCGATGACGATCAGCGGCATCTCCGATGGGCTAATGAACCTGGTTATCGTCGACCGGCTGCTCGGCATTCCGCTGGAGTTCTATTATGCCCTGCTGCTGTGCATCCTGGTCTGGTACGTCTTTGAATTCACCGCGATTGGCCGGCAGATGTTGTTCGTCGGCCGGGGACGGGAAGTGGCCCGGTTGTCCGGCATCAACACCGATCGCGTCCGCCGCGGCTGCCTCATTGTTTCCGGCTTCATGGGCGCGCTCGCCGGTGTGTTGTATGCGGGCACCCAGGGCGCGGCGGACCCGGTCTCGGGCGTGTCCTACCTGTTGCCGGCCTTTGCCGCTGCTTTCCTGGGGTCCACCAGCATCACGCCGGGGCGGTTCAACGCCTGGGGTTCGGCGATCGCGGTGTATTTCCTGGTGGTGGGCATCACCGGGCTGGTGTTCATGGGCGGCAGCAGCTTTGTCCAGGACATGTTCTACGGCGGCGCCCTGGTTCTGGCGGTTACCTTGTCCCAGCTTGTCCGTGGCCGAGAGGAGCAGCAATTCTAGATGCCGCGCCGCCTCTATCGTCAATCCCGCGCCTGACGACGATAAGGCAGTGCCGAAGGAATCAATCCTTATGGCGATTAGTGCTACGCCACGTAAGCCTCACGTCCGGATCTCCACCGAAACATCCATGCCCAGGAAATCGCCCGGCCGACCCGTGAACGTGCCCTTCAGCGGCACGGCCTGACTCGGGTCGCGCACCACCGCCACACGGATCAGGTTGCGGTCGCTGATCAGACCGTTGGTCGGGTCGAAGGTGACCCATCCGGCGCCCGGCAGGTAGATCTGCAACCAGGCATGGGTGACGCCGCCACCGATCAGCGTGTCCGGGCCACCGCCAAGCTTGCTATCATCATACAGGTAGCCGGAGACGAAGCGCGCGGCCAATCCCAGGCTGCGAGCGGCCTCCATCATCAGCAGCGCGTAGTCACGGCAGGTTCCGGTCAGCGTCCGCAGGGTCTTCACCGGGTCCTGCGTGCCCATCTCCTCACGTGGATTATAGGTGAACTCGTTCTGGATTGCCTTGGTCATCGCCGACAGGATGCCCAGTGTTTCATGGTCAGGGGTTTCCGCCACGAAACGGCGCGCCCAGAGGTCCACCTGGTGCGTCGGATCAGGATAGTGGCGCTCCGCGGTTCGTCCGATATCGGGAACCTCGGAGGCATCATAGCTGAACGGGTATCGGCGCGCGTAGTCCTCGACCTGCACCGCGCTCTCGGGCAACGGAAAATGTTCGGCGCGAAAGACCGATTCGACGAGCAGTTCGCTTGCCGGCGTGGCGAACCGGGCGATGGCGATCGAATTGCCGAACACGTCATGGATCCAGCGGACCGACGCTCCGGCCGGGCGCAAGATCAGGGAGGTCTCCAGCAGCCGCAGGTCGTGGCTGTCGCGCGGACGCATCATCATGCGGTGCTCGCCAAACCGAACCGGGTTGGCGTAGCGATAGGTGGTGCGGTGGTCCACGGTCAGGACGGGCATATGCGGCCTTTCTGGAATGGATGGCCGGTGGCTAACAATTCGGCTTGGCGAAGGATTGTCGGCCCACGATGATTTGCGCCGCGTCAGTCGCGCGAGGCAGGCTCCAGTCCAGCGCGCCGCAGGATTGGTTCTGCCACGGGTGACGCCAGAAACGCCAGCAGCTCGGCCGCCGCGCCGCTGTCCGTCAACAGACCGCCGGAGAACGTCGCCACGGTCTGGATTTCCCGCGGCAGCGGTCCGACGACCTCGATCCCCGGCACGACCAGCAACTCGCTGATCTGCTGCACGGCCAGGGCCGCCTCGCCGTTCACCAGGCGTTCGGCGGTGAAGCCGGAGGGGACGATCACCGCGCGGGCGTTGATCTCGGCGGCGATGCCCAGGCGCTGGATCAGTTCGGCAAAATACAGGCCGCTGGCGCCGATGCGGGAGTAGGCGACGGCGCCAGCGCCGAGCAGCGCGGCCTTGAAAGAATCGACCGAGCCGATGTCGGGCTTTGGCGCGCCTGCCTTCACGGCCATGCCGATGAAGGACAGCGCGATATCGATGCGGGTTCCCGATCGGACGATGCCCTGATGCGTCAGATCGTCAATCCCCTGGGCGGTCAGGATGGCGATGTCCGCCGCTTCGCCGCCACGCAGCCGGTCCAGCAGCGCCATGGTAGGCGAAAAGGCGGTGTCGATCGCGATGCCGGTCTTGGCCTGATGCAGATGCGTCAGGTCCTTCATCGCACCCATCACCGCCAGGGTGGACAAGATCTTGATGCGCGTCGTCATGCCAGGTCGCCGGTCTCGTTCAGCGGCTCCAGATCGACGCTGACCGCCAGGGTGTGGTCGCCGCCGCCAAGGATGACGCCACGCACGGGGCTGACGTCGCTGTAATCGCGGCCCCAGCCCAGCAGCACGTGCTCGTCTTTCACCACGATGCCGTTGGTGGGATCGAGCTCCACCCAAGCGTCCCTGGGACCCAGCCAGCAGCCGACCCAGGCGTGCGACTGGTCGGCACCCTGGCGCCGCTGCTGTCCTGGCGGCGGCCTGGTGCGGATGTAGCCCGAGGTGTAGCGCGCCGGCAGGCCAAGACCGCGCAGCGCGCTGATCATCACATGGGAGAAGTCCTGGCACACGCCTTCGCGCCGCCGCATCACCTGCGAGACCGGCGTGGAGATGGTGGTGACGCCGGAGCGGAAGCGGAACTCCCTGTAAATACGGTTGTTCAGATCCATCGCCGCCTGAAGGATCGGGCGTCCTGGGGTGAAGGAGGTGCTGGCGAAGGCTGTGGTGGCGGCGTCGACCGGCGCCATGGTGGTGCCGAAGCTGTATTCGGCTGCCTGCCAGCCTTCCAGGCCATGCGCGGCCGTTACCACCGCTTCCCAAGGCGGCGTTTCGGCTGGGTCGGGATGAGACGAAGACAGGACTTCGACGACCGATTCCGCGGTGACCTCGAAATCGGCGTGCGGCAAATCCAGGAACAGCCAGGTCACCAGATTGCCGAAATAATCTGTTCCGTCACGCCGCCGAGCGGGGGCGGGCTGTGTGGTGATCTGCTCGGAAATGATGGTCTGGAAGGCGCGCGGACGCGGGCGCAGATGAACCATATGGGCGGCGAGTTCGACTGGAGTGCCGTAGCCATAGCGCGAGGTGTGTCGGACGCGGTAACGCATGACGCATCCTAGCCGGGTCTGAAACGGTTGTCTGCGGCTGGTCGCGGAGAGTTGGTCTGGAAAAAAGGCGATGACGGGCGGAGGTGCACAATCCGTTGGTCAGACAACCTTAGATCAGAAACGGCACGGCCATCTTTGGCTGGCCAGCGAATGAGCAGCCGACAAGCCGCTGCGCGGCACGATCTTGCGGTCCTTCCCAGCTGAAGATCCTTTGCGGACGTGCATCGGCGTTGACAGTCATGTGAGTGGCGTGTGATCCGGGTAGGGTAACTGATGCAAGCTCGAGCTTTCTGATCAGTGGCCGATATCATCCACGTGTATCCAGCGTCAGTGATCGCATGCCAAGCGGCGACCGTTTGTCCGCCATGGGCGCGAAGCGGACAGTCATCAGGGTATGTTCAATGGCGTATTCTGGCCGCGACTGAACAGTCCGCTTTCGGAAAGCCTGAACGCAAAGCAGACCTCGGCGACCGAAATCGGTATCCGCCCCGCGCTCAGGTCTCGAGCAGTTCCTTCGCGAATATGTCCTCGCAGGTCAATCGCCGCTGCGTGAGGCCTTGTTCGTAATGATAGCGCAAGACGACATCGACTGCCTTACGATTGGCTGCCATGCCATAGGGCCACCAGTCATCACCCAGCAGGCTGCGGTCCTCGTCGATGAGCCTGCTAAACCACGGCAACATGGTGGCCATGTTGTTGAAGGTCATGCCCTTCACATATTGCTCCGTCACAGCCTGCTTCGCGTCGCAGAAACCCCTGTAGACAGCCTTGACAATGTCCGGCCGCCCGGCAGCAAGTTCCCTGCGGACCACCACCGTGTGCATGATTGGGAAAATGCCCGTGCGCTGAAAGTAGGAGCGCTCAGCCCCCTCATAGTCGTCGAACAGCCGGCCGACCTTGGGCGATTTCTCCAGCACGCACTTTGGAACGTCGGCCGAGATTAAGGCGTCGATCTCGCCTGCTTCCAGCATTTTGCCCAAATCGGCGCCCTTCGCGGCCGACTTCACTTCGACATCAGCGGGATGCGGTTGTGGAATGAAGTCGACCGGCTCCATTGGGAAGTCAATGCCGCCAACGATCCAGCGGCATTGTTCCGGTTTCAAGCCGTAGTCGTCCGACAAAATGCCCTTTGGCATGATACCGGCGTCATGGCCATAAACCGCAAGTTCACCGATGGTCTTACCGGCAAGATCCTCCGGGCGCTCAATCCCACTCGCCTTGTTGATGTAGATCGCTGAGTGCCGGAAGCAGCGATTGGGGAATACTGGAATTGCGACGAATGGCGGATCGTCAAAGTCCATGGTGCGCAGGAAATACGTCATGCCGAGTTCCGACACATCGAACGCGCGCTTCCGGATCATGCGCTCGAAGATTTCAGTAACAATGCGCGCGCTGTGGAAGGTCGCGTCAACGCCCTCGATCGTGACGGTGCCGTCGGCCAGAGCGCGCGTTCGATCATAGTTCCAAAAGGCGATCTCGAGTTTCATTCCGCTCATGATGATGAGTCCTGCTTGTTCTTGGCTGACCGATCCCTGGCAGGCACTGGACCAGCGTTCGGCGGCGTCAGCGTTGGGGAGAGGCATCGGTGGTCCGACATCATTGTTTAACGCGCTAAGACCGCGGATGATGCCGACCAGGTACCTCCACGCATGTCACGACCCCATGCGCCCTTCCTCAAGCTGCCCCGCGCCGCGGCCGGTTTTCCACGCCCAAGCTGCGCGCGATCGGCAGCAGCGTGAAATAGCGCCGCGATACCCGTTCCGCCATTGCGCCGATGGCGCGGGACAGCGCGCGCAGCCGCGGCGGAAGCCGGGCTGCGGTGGACATCTGCTCGGGCGAGCGTATCACCTCCTGCACGATGTCCTGGGCTTCCTGCAGCAGCGGCTCCATCGCCATCACCAAAGTGTCGCCGTCTTCCACAATCTCGCGGAGCAGATCACGCAGCGTGGCCAACTGGAATGCCAGGCCGCGCGGATTGCCTTCATCCGCCAGGATCAGGTCGAGCGCCGGCGCCGGCTGCAATACCGCCAGATAGCGGCCGCGGTAGGTGATCATCGAGTCTCTCAGCTCCAGCGCCAGGCGCAGTCCCGCTTCCACCCGGCCCGGCTGGCTGGCTGCGTCCGGCTGGTCCAGCACGTCCGCCAGTTCGGTGACGATGGCCTGGGCCCGCTCGGTTCGGCGGCCGAAATCCAGGAACAGCCGGCCGCCGCCGCGTACCATGTTTTCGGCCACCAGTCCGGCGACGGTGGCGGCGAAGGCCAGGATCTCCGTCGTCAGGTGGGACGCCGATTCCAATGCCGACGCATCGGAGTCGAACGGAAGCTTGCGCATCGCCTCCCCCAGGTCGCGCAGCGAGCGGGTCAGCACGGTGTGCATCTCACCGGTCAGGCGGTCGCGAAGCTGATCGACCTGCCGTGACACATGGCCCAGCACCCGGCGCATCCGGCCGTTGGCGCGGAAGGCGCGTGTCACCGTGGAGGCCAGCATGCCGACGCCCAGCACGGTGTTTTCCTCGGGATTGATCATGCCGGCGCTGCTCAGGCTGGCCATCAGCACCTGCATCTCGGCAAGCTCGCGGGCCGACGGCAAGGGACGCAGGATGCGGGCGATCATGGCGCGCTGCAGGCGGGCGGCTTCCTCCAGCCGTTCCAGATAGCGACCCAGCCAGTAGAAATTATCGGCCACGCGGGACGGCAGGTCCCCCGCCGTGCGGCGGATCGCCAGAATCGGCGTGATCACGCCGAGCACACCCTGGGTGGCGCTGCTTTCCTCCGCCAGCACCCAGACGTCCTTCGACAAGGCATTGCGCGGCAGCCGGCCGGCCAGGGCGTCTTCATCCGACAGGGCGCGGGCGAGGCCACCTGGGAACGCCCGCCAGCGCGTGCCATCGAAGCACAGGAACATGCGCAGCGCGACCGGCCTCGCCTCCAGGCCGTGCGGACCGGCGCAGGGCGCCACGGAGGGCGTTGGCGCCATGGAAGCGGCATAGGCGGCTGGCATCGCCGCGATGCCGGCCGCCAGATCCGCGCGTTCCCGTGCGGACAGCATCATCGGCACCACCGGTATAGAATCGCCGTCGGTTGCCGGCCGGATAACCCAGCCTTCCAGGTCGCGCAGCACGGTGCGAACCACCGCCCCTTCACCCAGCCACAACGTGGCCTGGCTGGCCACCCGCAGATCTTCGGACAACAGCCGGCGAGCCAGACTGGGCAGGAAGGCGGCGAGGGCAGGGGCCTCGGCCAGGGCGGAACCAGGATTGTTCGCCATGCGCAGCGAACCCGCGCGGATCGCTTCCAGCAGTCCGGGCACGCCGACGCCGGACGCCAGTTCCAGCGAGTCGACCTGGTCGCCGTCCTTGCGTCGCAGCAGCACGCCGATCCGCCGCAGTCCCCGCAGGGTCTTGAGAAAGACCTGGCCGTTGCGCAGTGTGAGGTCGCCGCTCTCCACCAGGTTGATCGACAGTTCCCGCGACAGCAGCACATGCTCGAACCACATCGGGTCGGCGTGGCCGCCGCTGAGAAGCGCGACCGCCGCATCGTCGTCGGGAGCAAGCGCCTGCAACGTCTCGCTGATGATGTCGAGGAAGGGGCGGAGCTGCCGGATCCTCTGGAACTGGAACAGCTCCGGCACGACGCGGCCAAGGATGCGGCGGTTTTCCAGCGCATAGGCGAGGCCCTGGCCCTGGTCGGTGCGGTCGGCAAGCACCCGCCAGGCACCGTCGGAGCCGCGCAGCAGGTCGGCGGCGTAGAATGACAGGACGCGATTTCGGTGCTGGCCATCGACCCGGCGGCACGGACGCAGGAACGCCGGATTGCCATAGACCAGATCGGGCGGAAGCAGCCCCTCGGCCAGCAGTGTCCGCGGGCCATACAGATCGGCCAGGATCAGGTTCAGCAGATCGGCGCGTTGCGCCAGGCCGAATTCCAGCGCGGCGAACTCGGCCGCCGCCAGCGGCAGCGGGATCGGATCGCAGCGCCAGTTGACCGCGCGTTCCCCCGGCAGGATGGCGGTGATGCCCTCCTCCTCGAACGACTGGTCGAGCAGGTGCGCGCGCTGCGCCAGGGTTTCGCTGCCCAGGCTGAACATGGCGGAGAGCAGGGACCGCCAGTGCGGTTTGACGCCACCGGCACCGTCCGCCATTTCATCCAGCGCGCTGTTGCCGATCATGCTTGTCGGGCTCGAGGCGCCGCGACGGCCTGAATGGATTGGCTGATCAGGGCGGCCAAACCCTTGCAGGCACGCACGGTATCTTCCTTTTTTCAGGCCGAGGCGTTAATCGTACAACATCGGTGAAACCTGTGTCCAGAAGCACCTTTCCGATGGTGATCCGACGGCGTGGTGCGGTCAGGCCGCCACTTCCAGCGCATCGTTGACGACCGGCGGCGCGGGCTGGACGCGAGACCTTGGAGACGGCCGCACCGGCGCCGGCTGGTGGCCGATCAGGCGGCGGTACAATGCATCATATTCGGCCGCCGCACCGGACCAGCCGAAACTCCGTGCCATCGCCGCGCGGCGCATCTCGGCCAGCAGCGCCTCATCGTCATAGGCGTCGAAGGCCCGGTGGCAGGCGGACATCAAACCATCCGAGGACAGGTTGGAGAACAGAAAGCCGGTTGTCCCGTCATCGATGGTGTCCGCCAGTCCGCCGGTGGCATGGGCGATCGGCAGGGCGCCATAGCGCTGCGCCTGCATCTGGGTCAGGCCGCACGGTTCGAACCGAGACGGCATCAGCGTGAAGTCGCTGGCGGCGACGATGCGGCGCGCCATTGGCTCGTTGAAGCCGATCAGCACGCCGATATCATCGCGATGCCGGCGGGAGGTCCGGCTGAGCATATGCTCGATCTCCGGATCGCCCAGGCCGAGGATGGCGATCTGGCCGCCGTTGCCGACGATGTCGTTCGCCGCTTCGGCCACCAGGTCCAGGCCTTTCTGATGCACCAGGCGGGAGACGATGCCGAACAAGGGCCCGTCGGATGGACGCAGGCACAGCCCGGTGCGAATGACGTCCGCATTGGCCTGCTTGCCGTCCAGGTCATCGGGCTCGAAATGATGCGGCAGATGCGGATCGCTGCCGGGATCCCAGCTCTCGTCAATGCCATTCACGATGCCGGAAAGCTGTCCCCGCGACGCGCGTCCCTGCATCAGGCCATGCAGGCCGGCGCCAAGCGACTCGGTGGTGATTTCCTTGGCATAGGTCGGGCTGACCGTGGTGACGTGGCTGGCATAGAAGCTGCCGGCTTTCAGGAAGGAGACGCGGCCGTGGAATTCCACCCCGTTGACATTGAACGCCGCATCCGGGATGCCCAGCCCGTGACGCTGGGTGGCGTCGAAATTGCCTTGATAGGCAATGTTGTGGATGGTCAGGACAGTGGGGATGCGCGTGCCGTCCCACTGCATGTAGGCTGGCGTCAAGCCGCCTGGCCAGTCGTTCACATGGACGATGTCGGGGGTCCAGTCCAGCCCGCCGCGCCCGGCGGCAATGTCCGCCGCGGCCAGCGAGAGGCGGGCAAAGCGCAGGTGATTGTCCTGCCAGTCGGCACCCTCTGGCGTGCAATAAGGCGTGCCCCGCCGGTCGAACAAGCAGGCTGCTGCAACCAGATACAGGATCATGCCGTCCGGCAGGCGCACCTCGCCAAGCCGAGCGGCTGGAACTGCGGCACGTCCGGGAAGGTGACCGGTCCATGCCACGGCGGGGATTTTCGCCATGACCTCGGCGTAGGCTGGCATGACGATGCGGACGTCGATGCCACGTTGCCGCAGCGCGAGTGGCAGGCCGGCCGACACTTCGCCAAGGCCGCCTGCCTTGGCGAGGCCGGCGACCTCACTTGTGACGAAGAGCACCTTTATCGCTGCCACCAGGACCCCGACCTTCTGGATCCATCTGATCCATTTGAACCGATCATACTGGCTAGCGAGGCTGGCGAATGCGTGGCCGATGCCTTGGGAAGCCTACAAAATCAGGATTGGTTGACAGCCTGATACCGACAATGCAACTATATGTTATCGGACTGCGGCATGTCGGACGGCATCGGAACGGCAATGCGCCTGACCGGTAAAAGGCCATGGCTGCTATTGCAAAACAGGCGAATGTAGCTGCATGGCGGCTGACTATTCGCAGACCTCGCCTGAGGCAAGGCAGCTAAGCCATTATGTTACGATACAGTTATTGATATAGGGTTCAGACAGATCTTGCGATGACGGGCGCCAAAGGCGCTGAACCGCTGCCTTGCACAGATACATTCACCTGCATGGACAGGCGCAAGCGTCAGTGCGTCACCGCCCCGCCGACGGCACCCACCCCGCCACCGAGGAGCGCGCCGGTTGCGGGCCGGCCACCGGCAACCGCCGCAACGCCAGCGCCGGCCCCCGCGCCGATCAAGCCGCCAGAGACAGCCCGGGTCGCCGGATCTCCGCCGCACCCTGCCAGACCCAACATCAGCCCGGACAACATCACCACCTCAACAATGCGCATAACAAAACTCCTGTCCTCGCGGGTGACAGATTGACCGAGAAACTTGCCAATTCGCGACAAAAAAGCGGCAACTTTGCGGCAGCTCATCAAGGGTTTGTCAAGCAACCCCTTGTGATCTGCAACCGTGAAGGCTAAGCCGTCTGGTGCCGCTTGCACGCCTCCTCACGTCGTGATTCTCTAGTGACCTGAGTCGTAGGTTCGCCATCATGGGTGAACCCCAGACCCCGGCCACTAGTTCCTTGTTTTCAGTGGCCTACTTAACCGTACGTCCGTCACAAGATGCGACGAACTTCGGGGGGCAGGACACGAGGGCCAATCCTTCGCATTCCGACCAAAGGTTCTCTGGATGTTCACCCGGTTGCTCGGCTTCATGTCAGCCGACATGGCGATCGATCTCGGCACGGCCAACACGCTGGTGTATGTCAAAGGCCGAGGCATTGTGCTGGCGGAACCCAGCGTCGTCGCCATTGCCGATGTCCGCGGCAAGAAACAGGTGGTCGCGGTCGGCGAGGAAGCCAAGCAGATGCTCGGCCGCACCCCAGGCTACATCACTGCCAGCCGGCCGCTGCGCGACGGCGTCATCGCCGATTTCGAAGTGGCGGAGGAAATGATCAAGCACTTCATCCGCAAGGTGCACAACCGCCGCCGTTTCGCCTCACCGGTGATCATCATCTGCGTCCCCTCCGGTTCCACTGCGGTGGAACGCCGAGCCATTCAGGAAAGCGCGGAAAGTGCCGGGGCACGGAAGGTGCAGTTGATCGAGGAACCGATGGCCGCCGCGATCGGCGCCGGCCTGCCGGTGACCGAGCCGTCGGGTTCGTTGATCGTCGATATCGGCGGCGGCACCACCGAGGTCGCGGTGATCTCCCTGGGCGGCATCGTCTATTCGCGCAGCGTCCGCGTCGGCGGCGACAAGATGGACGAGGCAATCATCAGCTACATTCGCCGCAACCATAACCTGCTGATTGGCGAGTCCTCGGCTGAACGCACGAAGATGGAGTTGGGCGCCGCGGCCGCTCCGAGTTCCGGCGAGGATGGCCCGTTCCGGGAAGTGCGCGGCCGCGATCTGATGAATGGCGTTCCGCGGGAGGTGCTGATCAGCCAGCGGCAGATCGCCGAAAGCCTGGCCGAACCGGTGTCCGCCATTGTCGAGGCGGTGAAGGTCGCGCTGGAAAACACGCCGCCCGAACTGGCCGCCGACATCGTTGACCGGGGCATCGTGCTCACCGGCGGCGGTGCGCTGCTGCATCGGTTGGATCAGGTACTGCGCGATACGACGGGGCTTGGCGTCGTCATAGCGGAAAACCCGCTGCAATGCGTCGCACTTGGCACCGGACGGGCGTTGGAGGAGAGAAAACGTTTGAGTAACGTGCTGACAAGCATGTATTAGAGGCAGGCAACGCCAGAAGGGCGTCCGAGCGGGCGTCCAGGTGGGCCAGTGGAGGATGTCAGCAAGGCCGTTCGCGCTGATCTTCCTCCGTGAAGGTGCCAATGATCCGCCTCTCGATCCAGGCCCGCCAGGCATTGGCGCGGATGACCCTGCCGATGCTGATCCTGGCTTCGTTCGCCTTGATGCTTCTGGGCAAGGCGGATTCGGTGGTGGCCGAGCGTGTGCGGCTGGCGCTGGCGGATGCGCTGGTGCCGATCTATGCCGCTATGGCGGGACCATCCGAGCGGGTTCAGGCCGCCGTGACCGAACTTGCCGACCTGTGGGCAATGCGGGCGGAGAATGCCCGCCTGCGCGACGAGAATGAGCGGCTGCATCGCTGGCAGTCGATCGCGCTGGCCCTGGACGCCGAAAACCAGCGTCTGAAAGCCAGCCTGCGCTGGATCCCTAATCCCCCGGCGTCTTTCGTCACCGCGCGGGTCGTCGCCGATGCCGGCGGCGTCTACGGCAAGGCGGTGCTGCTGTCGATCGGCCCCCACCACGGCATTCGCCGGGGCGAGATCGCGGTCGATGAACGCGGACTGGTCGGCCGCGTCACCGACGTGGGCGCCCGCACCGCGCGCGTCCTGCTGATCACCGACCTCAACAGCCGTATCCCGGTCATGCTGGAAGCATCGCGCGCCCACGCCATCCTGATCGGCACCAACGGAAGCCGGCCGCGGCTGCTCTATTGGCCCGAGGGCACCGTTCCACAGGAAGGCGAGCGGATCGTCACCAGCGCCGAGGCAGATGCGTTCCCGGCCAATCTGCCGGTCGGCACCGTGCACTATGCCGGCGGCGGCACCCCAGAGGTCGAGCCCGCCGCAATGCTCCAGAAGCTGGAACTGGTGCGGATCTTCGACTACGGCGTGAATGACATCGCGTCTGCCGAAGCGGCGCGATCCCCGCCGCATCCGCAGGGACAGCCGGCGTCGCCGATCACGCCTGGCGAGCATTGATGGTGCGAAGCGACCGGCACCCAGGTGTCCGCCCCAGAGCAAGCCTGGGCCGCCGGCTGGACAGCGCCGCGCGGATCAGCTTCCCCACCTGTGCCACGTTTCTGCTGATGCTGCTGACCACGGCACCCCTCGGGATCGCTGCCCAGCCGCCTCTGCTGCCTGCCGTGGCGATCGGCTGCGTCTGGTTCTGGTCATTGGTTCAGCCGGACTACCTGCCGCCACCCGCCGTCTTCGTGATCGGCCTGCTGCTCGACCTGCTGGGCTATCTGCCGCCGGGTGCCGGCGTGCTGACCCTGCTATGCTGCCACGGGGTCGCACTTCGGCTTCGCCAGGTCCTCGCGCAACGCGGCTTCGCGCTGGCCTGGCTGGCGTTCATCCCGGTTGCCGCGGGCGCCGCGCTGCTGATCTGGCTGCTGGTCATGCTGCTGACGTTCCGCCTGCTGTCCCCCGAGGCGGTGGTGTTCCAGGCGATCTTGAGCGTTGCGATCTATCCCGTGATCGCGGTGCCGCTGGCGGCGGCGCAGCGCTCGATTACCAGTGCGGAGCGGGCCTGATGGCGCATTGGGCTTGTGGACAAGGAACCGCGGTGGATCAGGCACGGTTGGTCAGTGCCGTCATGGCGGGCGACCGGGCACTTGAGGGAGGGGCAGGCCCGGCGTCCACGCTTTCGCCGAGGCCAGCACCGCAAGGCGTGGATGGCGGCCCTGCGGCCGCCATGACGTCAAGGTTACAGATACCCGGTTGCATATGAAGCGGGCGGTGAAACGCACCGGCGTCTTTACCCGGCGCGCGCTGCTGCTAATGGGCGGACAGGTTGCCATTCTAGGTATGCTGGGATCCCGCCTGTATCAGGTGCAGGTGCGGGAAGGTGCCCGCTTTACCACCTTGGCGAACGAGAACCGCATCAGCGCCCGCATGATCGCCCCGCCGCGCGGCCGCATCCTGGACCGGTTCGGCGTGGTCGTGGCCGGCAACAGCACCAACTGGCGCGCCGTGCTGATCGCCGAACAGACAAATGACGTGGCGGCGACCCTGGACGCGTTTTCCGCGCTGCTGCCGCTCAATGAGTATGAGCGGGCGCGGATCGACCGGGAGCTGCACCGCCGGCGCAAGTTCATTCCGGTGCTGATCCGCGAGTTCCTCACCTGGGACGACATGGCGAGGATCGAGGTCAATGCCCCGAACCTGCCCGGCATCGTCGTCGATGCGGGCACCACGCGCGAATACCCGTTCGGCGAGCAACTCGCGCATGTTGTCGGATATGTCGCGCCGCCGAACGATCAGGACGTCGCCGACGATCCGCTGCTGGGCCTGCCTGGTCTGCGGATCGGCCGCGCCGGGATAGAGAAGTACCATGACCTGGCGCTGCGCGGACGCGCCGGGGCGGTGCGGCTTGAGGTGAACGCGGTCGGCCGGGTGATCCGCGAACTGGACCGCCAGGACGGCGTGCAGGGAGAAGAAGTCGGGCTGACCCTCGATGCCGGCTTGCAGCAGTCGGTGCTGCGGACGCTGGGCGACGAAAGCGCCAGCGCCGTGGTGATGGACTGCCGCAACGGCGAGGTGCTGGCGATGGCCACCAACCCGTCCTTCGACCCGATCCTGTTCAACGCCGGCGTTTCGCAGGCGCAGTGGCTGGAATGGAATGCGGACCGCCGCACGCCGCTGATCAACAAGGCGACGTCCGGTCTCTATGCGCCTGGATCAACCTTCAAGATGGCGGTGGCGCTGGCCGGGCTGGAATCCAGGGCGATCAGCCCGACGGACCGCATTCACTGTCCAGGCTACCTCGATATCGGCAATACGCGGTTCCACTGCTGGCGCAAGGGCGGCCACGGGATGCTCGACCTGCAGGGCGGCCTGAAGCACAGTTGCGACGTCTATTTCTATGAGGTTGCCCGTCGCACTGGCATCGACCCCATCGCGGCGATGGCCAACCGGTTCGGCCTGGGGGTGGAACTGGCGCTGGATCTGCCCGGCCAACGTCCTGGCCTGATCCCGACGCGGGCATGGCGGGTCAGCCACGGCCACGCCTGGAACCTGGGCGATACCATTGTCAGCGGCATCGGCCAGGGCTTTATCCAGGTGACGCCGCTGCAGCTTGCGACCTACGTCTCCCGCATCGCCAGCGCGCGGGCGGTGCAGCCGCATCTGACACGCAAGCTGGGCGGCGTGCTGCGGCCTGGGGCGACGGCGGCAGACCATCCGCCGCTCGCCGTGGCTGACAAGCTGCTGCATATGGTGCGGCAGGGCATGTGGGCGGTGGTCAATGAACCGGGTGGCACCGCGCCGCTGGCTAGGCTGGCCGATCCGGCGGTGCAACTGGCCGGCAAGACCGGTTCCGCGCAGGTCCGGCGGGTATCGCGGGAGCTGCGCGAAAGCGGCCACTTCGACAGCGGGAAGCTGCCCTGGGAGTATCGTCCGCACGCCTTGTTCGTCGCCTATGCCCCCTATGACGATCCGCGCTACGCGGTGTCGGTGGTGGTCGAGCATGGCAACGCCGGTGCCGCGGCGGCGGCCCCAATGGCGCGGGACATCATGACCGAGGTGCTGCGGCGCGATCCGGTCAACCAGACGAACCCGCCCGTTGCCGACGCGACGCCGTTGCCTGGGAATCAGGCGCGGTCATGACGGATCGCCGCCCCTGGCGCGGAGTGTCGTTCGACGCGGTGGGCAAGTTTCGGCGGATCAACTGGCTGTACGTCCTGCTGCTTTGCCTGCTTGCCGGCGTCGGCTACACCGCGTTGTACAGCGCCGGCGGCGGTCCTGAGCCATTCGCGACACGTCATGGGGTGCGGTTCGCCCTGGGTCTGGTGCTGATGCTTGCGATTGCGATGGTGGATATCAGGTTCATCGCCCGCCTCGCCTGGCCGGCCTGGCTGGGCTGCGCCGTGCTGCTGCTGCTGGTGCTGCGGATGGGGCATGTCGGTAAGGGGGCGGAGCGCTGGCTGGAACTCGGCGGTCTGCAACTCCAGCCATCCGAACTGATGAAACTGGCGCTGGTGCTGGCGCTCGCGGCCTGGTTTCATCGCGCGTCGTGGGAGCGGATGGGCAACCCGTTGTTCCTAATCCCGCCGCTGCTGGCCGTGCTGATCCCGGTCGGGCTGATCCTGAAGGAGCCTAATCTGGGCACCGCGGCCATCACCGCGATACTGGGCGCCGCCGTCTTCTTTGCCGCCGGCGTAAGATGGTGGAAGTTCCTGCTGGTCGCACTGCCGATCCCGTTTCTGGCGGAGTTTGCCTACGCGCATATGCACGATTACCAGCGGGCGCGGATCGACACCTTCTTACATCCGGAAAGCGATCCGCTGGGAGCGGGCTACAACATCATTCAGTCCAAGATCGCCCTGGGGTCCGGCGGGCTATGGGGCAAGGGCTTCCTGCAGGGCACCCAGGGCCACCTGGATTTCCTGCCGGAAAAGCAGACTGACTTTATTTTTACCATGATTGGCGAAGAATTCGGGTTGGTCGGCGGCCTGGTCGTCATGGGGCTGCTGTGCCTTATAATCCTGGGCGGCATGCTGATTGCAATTCGCTGCCGCAATCAGTTTGGCCGGCTGGTGGCCCTGGGCATCTCTTGCAATTTTTTCCTTTACGTGTTTGTCAACATCGCGATGGTCATGGGCGTGATTCCGGTTGGTGGCGTGCCTCTGCCGCTGGTTTCACATGGGGGATCTGCGATGCTGACGGTTATGGTCGGATTCGGCGTGTTGATGTCGGTCCACGTGCATCGTGACGTGGTGTTTGCCATGCGCGACGCGGTTTAGGTGCACGCTATTTTTCCGCTGGCCTACCGCCAGAGCCGATATGAAGCCGCCGGCGCGGTTGTGCGGATCGGCTGCCGTTCGGTCGCCATGGACCGGCTGTTGTCCGTGCATCGCAGCCGAACCGGCACGTTCGTCACTGCCTTCAACCCATTCTCCCGCCGGATGCCGCTGGGCTGGAACCGGCGCATGCAGGCTCGGCTTGAGCAGACCGCGCGCCGCTGGCCGGCGCTGGCCGCCAAAGGGTCGTGGCGAGGCTGGTGTGAGGCGCACCTGCTGCTGTTTGGAAACTGGCGGCCGGCGATCCGTCTGGCCCGCAGCTTTCGGCAGAACGCGGTTGTGATCATCCACCTCAGGCAATCCGGACGTCTGGTATCGACTTCTTGAACCGAACGATCCACCTCTGTGCAGTCGAATTTGCCGGGTGTCTGAAGGTCGTCGCGTTTAAAGGTCTTCGAACCTCTGCTCCCGTCCAGGTCAGATCAATCCGTCAGCGTCGACGTTTTACGCACGCATCTTAGTGGGGTCAGCGTGGCAATCGATGATTTACTTGCCTGGTCAAGTGCCGAGGCCGCAGTCAGCATGAACTCATCGATGTCGATTGTGCCGCCGGCCAAACCCCTGTCGGCGGCCATCTACATCCAGGACCTTTCGCCGGGCGGGGTCGAGCGCCAATGCCTCGTGCTTGCACGCGAACTGCGGGCGCGCGGCGTGGACGTGACACTGGTGTTGCACAAGGTCCGCGGTGAGCTGCTGCCGCTGCTGCCGGATGGTGTACCGGTCATCGACCTGCACAGCCGCCGCACATTGCAGGATGTCCAACGGCTCCGGCGGTATCTGCGGAACGACCAGCCGAGCATCTTCATGGCCAATGTCGACCATAAGAACGTTGCGGCGTCGCTGGCCAAGGCGTTGACCGGGTCCAGAACCAAGCTGGTGATTTGCCAGCACAACCCGCTGACGTCGGGCTTTCATGCGACAGTGAACTGGAAGCATCGCTGGGTGCCGTTCTGCTATCGGATGCTGGCGTCCTGGATCGACCATGCGGTGGCGGTTTCGGATGGCATCGCCGGGGAACTCATCCGCAACGGTGGCCTGCCGGCGCGCAAGGTCAGCACGATCAGCAATGCCGTGATCGGCGATGACTTCGAGAGCCGAGCGAATGCCCCGGTGACGCATCCCTGGCTGGAGGCCCGCGACCGCCCGGTGTTTGTTAGCGCCGGCCGCCTAGTGGAAATGAAGGATCACCGCACCCTGCTGCATGCCTTCTCCCTGCATGTCCGTCGCGATCGCGCTCGCCTCTTGATGCTGGGAGCCGGGCCGATGCGAGCGGAACTGGAAGCGCTTGCGCATTCCCTGGGCATCGCGGCGCATGTGGATTTCGTCGGCTTCGTGCAGAACCCGCTGCCTTACATGCGGGAAGCGGACGCGTTTGTCCTGTCCTCCCGCTCCGAAGGTTTCGGCAACGTGCTGGTGGAGGCGTTGGGATGCGGCACTCCGGTGCTGTCGACGGATTGTCCGCACGGGCCAGCCAAGATCCTCGCGAGCGGGATGTATGGCATCCTGGTGCCGCCGCAGGATCCGGCAGCGTTGGCGGCGGGATTGGGGCGTATCCTTGATGAGAAGGCGCGGTTTCCAGCGACCACACTCAAAGCGCGCGCCGGCGACTTCACCTATGCTGCGTGCGCGGATGGTTATTTGCGGCTGTTCAGAAGCCTGGTATAGAACGTCTTTCCTGCCGTTTCGTATCAAGTGGTTTTCGATCCAGTCGCTGCGGCTTGAACCCGTCATGGTTGGGCGCCCGAGCACGAGAAGGGGGTTGTCCCGGCCATCCTCGCACCAACGGCTGGGGGCGGATGGCTGGCACAAGGCCGGCCATGACGAGTTGATGCAACTTGATCGGAAAACGCTTTAAAGCGCGATTGGTTTAGGTTGATCCACGAATCGCGCTGCACCCCATTGTTTGATCGCGTGATTGACGCCTTCTGACTGGGTCAGCCTCAGGCGATCACGCTCTAACCCCAGCGGCGCAGGCCTGTCGCGCGGGCCCGCCGAACCACGAACCAGAGCCACGCTGCCTGCGGCAACAGTGTCGCGAATGGCACGATGGGCTTCCACGCCGACGGTGCCGCGATGAAGACCAGGCAGCAGACGCCGCCAAAGCCGGCGAATCCCCAGTGGAGCAGCGTTATCTTGGTCGCCGGCAGGCCGGACCGCTGCGCGACCTGATACAGGTGTCCCCGGTGCGGCCGGATGACCGCCTCGCCGTCCAGGGCGCGGCGGACCAGGGTGAACGCAACATCGAACAGCACGCCGGACAGCAGCATCGGCATCAGCAGGAAGGACAGTTCCACGCCATCAAAGCGGCTGGCAACCACCGCCAGCACCGCCAGGATGAAGCCGCAGAACTGGCTGCCGACATCGCCCAGGAAGATGCGAGCCTGAGGAAAGTTGAACGGCAGGAATCCGGCCAGGCCCGCCGCGAGCAAACCGGATGCGGCATAGGCGAACCAGCCGCCGTGCTGCTCACCGATGAACCCCAGGAACAGGCAGGCAATGAGCGCCACACCGCTGGCCAGGCCATTCAGCCCATCGATGAAGTTCATCGCGTTCGTGGTGAACAGGATCCACGCCAAGGTCGCCGCGATGCCAAGCCAGCCGACGGGGAGGGCACCCAGATAGGGAATGTTGAGGTTCATGACGTACAGCCCGCTGCTGACAGCGATCAGTGCGGCCAGCAGTTGTGCGCCAAGCTTGACGGTGAATGGCCAGTCGAACAGGTCGTCAAGAAAGGCGACGACCGCGATCGCGACGGAGGCCTCGATCACGCCGCGAAAGTAGGGGTCGGCCAGGCGGGCGAAGGCAGCAAACTGGTAGAGTACGCCGATGCCGACCAGGAACGCCAGCACGACACCAACGCCGCCACCTTTCGGTGTCGGGCGGTGATGTGCCTTGCGCGCCGCCGGCGTGTCCATCACCCGCGCCGCGATCATCATGCGGACTGTCGCGGCCGACAGCAGCACCAGCAGGGCGGCGAATTCCAGGTGGCGGAGGACGGCGGCGATGGTCATGCGACGATCTTCTCACAAGCAGGCCGGCTTCCAGCAGGCAGGCCGGTCAGCGGCAGGCGGATCGTTTATCGCCCTAAACCGATTCCGGCCATCCCATGCCAGAGTGTCGATGCTGCTACCGGGAGAAGCCTTCCAGCTCGTCCTTCGCCCAGTCGATCGCCTGCTGGATCGACTGGCCGGACACCAGCTTGGAGACCATTGTCGGGATCAGGCCACGATTCCACGCCTGCACGCCGATCTCCGGCGGACCGGAGGAGCCGGTGATATAGTATTCCGCATCGTGCCAGGGACGGATCGGGTAGTTGTAGACGGTGCCTTTCGGCGGCTCCACCTCCTCCCAGATCTTGAAGTCGGCCATCGACTGATAGGGCGGGATGTCGTAGCCGTCGACCGCCGTGGTCAGCGTCTCGATCTGCTCACGGGCGCCGAGGTAGGCCAGCAGGTCCCGCGCCGCGCCTTTGTTCTGGGCGAATGACCACAGGCCGAAGAAGTACGGGCGCATCGGCACCAGCCGCCCATGCGGGCCACGTGGGTTGGGAAACGTCCAGCAATCCGCCGCGATCTGGGGCGCATCGCGCTTGGCCACCGCCCACGCCGAGGGCGGATTCCAAATCAACGCCGACTTGCCGGAGATCAGCGCGCGGTTGTTCGAGGCATCGTCGTAGCTGACGGTGTCGGGTGGCAGGAACGGCGCCATCCGCTTGGCATACTCCAGCGCCGCCTTCACGTTGTCGGAATCGACCGTGATGTTGCCCTTGGCATCCACCAGGTTGGCGCCGAACGCGCCGAAGGTGGCACCCCAGGTCTGGTTCGAATCAGTGGTGCCGCCGCAGCCGAAGCCAAATGCAAATCCCGCTTTCTGGCATGCTTCCGCCGCCTTCAGTTGGGTTTCATAGGTCCAGTCGGCGGAGGTGGCGGGGGTCGCCGGATGCGCCGGGAACCAGGATTGAACGTCAATGCCGGCGTGCTGCTTCAGCAGGCTGATGCGCCCACATGGCGTCAGCGGCGCGGATCCCCAGGCAACCGGGACCGCACGCCAGTGACCCTCGGACACGCCGAGATATTCATAGGCGTGGCCGATCTTGCCGTACTGATCGATGAACGTCTTCATGATGTCGTCCACCGGATCAAGCTGGTCCGCATACTCGTGCACCGACCACATGTCGAAGGCGTAAATGTCGTGACCAGTCTTCGCCTGCGCCTCGGCTGCCATGGTGATGTTGATCTTGTTGCCGATGGCGGTGAGGAAATCGAGCTCGACGTCGACCTTGTTCTTTACCGCCCAGGCGGCGACAACCTTGCGCATCGCGGCGTTGCCCGCTGGCACCCAATGGTCCCACAAGGCGACATTCAGCCGGCCGGCCGCGCCGGCGGTCCGGATATGCACCAGCGGCAACGCGGACGCGGCCGCACCAAGACGCAGCGCTCCACGGCGTGTCATGTGTGTTTTCATCGACGTTGGCTCCCGTATCGGCCGGCTCGGCCAACAGGCGTCATGCCTGTCTTATCTTGTTGCCAGGGAGTATTCCTCAGCCGGTGATACGGAACAAGGACGATGTTGTTTATCGATCGGCGAACGACAACGGGCGACGGGATTGGGCGGAAGCGGTGCTGAAAGGCCTGGGTTCGCTGCCGACGCTGGATCGTGAATTGTCATGATCCAGGTGACAAAGACGCTGATGCTCGACGAGCGGGCGCTTGAGGAGACGTTCGTTCGCGCCTCCGGTCCGGGTGGGCAGAATGTCAACAAGGTTGAAACGGCGGTGCTGCTGCGTCTCAACCTTGATCGCGCCGGACTTCCGCCGCCGGTGCGCGCGCGGTTGGAGAAACTCGCCGGCAAGCGGCTGACGCTGGAAGGGGAGGTGCTGATCACCAGCCAGCAGCATCGTACGCAGGAGCGCAACCGCGCCGAGGCGATGGCAGCACTGATCCGGCTGATCCAGCGGGCGGCGATCGCACCGGTGCGGCGGGTGGCGACGAAGCCCAGCTTTGGATCGAAGCTGCGCCGGCTGGAGGAGAAAGCCCACCGAGCGCGGATCAAGCGTGGTCGTGGCGGCGGAGCCGAGCGCGAGTAGCAATGCGTCTGACAGCCTGATCTATATCGGTTACCGCAACGGAAGAGGCGGTGCAAAAGGGCCGATCTTCCGCTCGGTGGTCTCAATCTTCCAGCCGCTCCATGGCGCCCGCGATCAGTTCGATCTGGCGGGCGATACGCTGCAGAGTATCCGCCTCCAACCCGGTTGGCCGAGGCTTCAGCGCATGCTGTCCCGATGCCAGGCCGCGCAAGGCGTCAATGATCCAGTCGCGCCAGGCTCGCAGCGCCTGGGCTGACTGATCCGCCAGCGCCGGGTCGAGCTGAAGCGCCGTCAGCCGGCCGGCACAGCGGCGCAGGGCCGCGTCGATCACCATCGCCGCTTCCAGACGGTCCGGCTTGCCGCGGCCGGGCTGAAGCAGGGCGCGGGTGATCAGTGCCTCCAGCGTATTGCTGGCGATGCCCGCGGCACGCCGGGACGCGGACCTGTCCGCCAGAGGCTGCTGCAACAAGACGGCAAACGCCGCCTCCGCATACACACCATGGGCCGCGATCGCCCGCCTGACCTCCGCCGCCACCAGGGCCGGTTCGCGGTGCGGCCACAGCAGGAAGTTGGCGGCAACCGCGATGATGCCGCCGATCGTGGTCAACGCGACCCGTGCGAAGGCAATCCTCCATTCATTGGCGCCCGGTGCTCCGGTTTCCACCAGCAGCACGACCAATGGCGTCAGGACCATCATGTACAGACCGTAGCTGACGGCGCGGATGGCCTGCGCGGCGACCGCCAGCGGCAGCATCGCGGCGGCGATGGACAATGGGGTGGTGCAGACCAGACCGACGACGGCGGCAACCAGGCCACCGGCGACGGTGCCTCCGACGCGCTCGATCGCCCGCGTGTAGGTCAGCGAGAAGTAGGGCTGCATGGTCACCACCACGGTGATGGTCATCCAGTGGTCGTAGGGCATGAACCAGATCATGGTGATCGCCAGCGGGATGGCGGCGGTGACGGCACAGCGCAGAGCATGGCGCAGGGCAGGGGACTGCCAGCTCAGGTTGTCACGCACGGGATGTGTGATGCGCTGCCACAACGGGATCGGCCGGCCGGCGGCATCGACGCCAGGGTTGAAGTTGGCCGGCACCGCGAGGGTATGGGCGATCCGCAGACGCTCGGTGATCTGGCCGACCACCGCCCGCAGCGGCGCATCCGGCGGCAGCTTCGCGGCAGCGGCGACGATCGCGTCGATGGACCGGTCGATCCGGCGATGCACATCCGGATCGTCCGTCAGGATCGCCCGTCCAAGGATCAGCAGCAGCGGCCGCGTCCTGCGCAGGATGGGCGCGACGCCGGCGCGCTGCTTGCCCGTGCCATGTTCCAGCAGGTCGCTGAAGGCAATCAGCGCGCCGAAGATCTGGTCGGCGGTTTCCAGCCGGATCAGGCTCTGCGCAGCCCGGTTGCTGACGCCGCCGCGGCCGCGAAGCGTGTCCAGTACTATGATTCGCGCGGCCTCGATCGCCTCCCGCACCGCGCGCCGATGAATGCGCGCATGGGCTTCCCAGGCGGCATCGGTGACGGCCGGGGTTTGGACCAGCGCATGAAGGTCGCTGATCAGGTCCGACAGCCGGTGATAGGCCTCCGCCACGGCGCGCCTGGCGGGCAGGTAGGGATAGATCCGCCAGATCACCATGGTCAGCAGCGTCGCCCACAGCCCGCCGCCGATGAAGGCGGCCGACCGCATGGCGGCGTGTTTCAGATCGGGAATGGCATGATCCAGCGCCAGGATCTGGACGACGCTCAGCAGCGTGCCAAGCTGTTGCGGCACCGGCCCGTAGATACGGGCGAAGGAGGCGCAGAACAGGCCAAACACGCCGATGACGACGGCGGCCGGCGGGCTGCGGCCGAGCAACAGCCCCAACCCGGCGTTCACGGCGACAGCGATGACGATAAAGCTGAGCAGCACCGGCACGCGCCGGCGGATCGGGCCGCCGGGGTCGCAGAGGCAGGTAAGTAGGGCGGCCAGCGCGGCTTCGAGCAGCGGCGGAAACTGGAGGTACTCGGCCGCGGCGCTCATTACCGCGACGGACAGGCCGGCGCGGACGCCCTCGGCCAGGCTGATGCCGCGGCGGTTGACGATGATCGGCAGGCGATGGAGGTCGGGCGCGCTGTGCACGGTCGGCATGCCGGCCTACCGACGGCGTTGCTGGAAGAAGCCGCGCAGCAGGGTGGCGGCCTCGGCCTCACGCACGCCGCCGATGACGACCGGGCGATGGTGGCAGGAGGCGGCCTGGAAGACGCGGGCGCCGTGCTCCACGCCGCCGCCCTTCGGGTCGTAGGCGCCGAAGATCAGCCGGCGGATGCGGAACAAGCTGATGGCGTGGGCGCACATCGGGCATGGTTCCAGGGTGACGAACAGGTCGCAGTCGGGCAGGCGAGGTGTGCCACGAACGGCGGCCGCAGCCTTCAGTGCCAGCATCTCGGCGTGGGCGGAGGCGTCGTTGTTTGCTTCCGTGCGGTTTCCGGCGACAGCCAGGATGGTGCTGTCGGCGGTGACGACCACGGCGCCGACCGGGACTTCGCCGTGGGCGGCGGCGGCACGCGCCGCGGTCAGGGCCTGTTGCATGGGGTCCGGTTCTGCCATTGACGGAGGATACGCGGTTGCCCGGCCTGCGTCGTGGTTGTATAGCGAGCCGCCTGACAGGCCGGCGTAGCTCAGGGGTAGAGCAACTGATTCGTAATCAGTAGGTCCACAGTTCGATTCTGTGCGCCGGCACCATGAATTGTCATTAGGGCGTTCGGGTCGTTTTGCCGCCGCTGATAAGCCAAAGGCGTCCCGGGCTTTGGTGAAGCTGCGATATGATGGATCGCACCGGGACATGAACGGTCTGGTCGGGGACCCGTTCCGGGGCTGGCGGTCCGGCCGTCCGGCACCGGGCGCGAATGGGTTGGCGATCCTTGAGCGTCGCATCCATTTGCCAGGAGAGTTTGATGCGAGAGGCCGAGAGAGAGCTTTACTGGCGCGCTGGCGGAGACCGATGGTTTTCTAGTTGGGACAATCAGTCATATATGGTGCTGGTTCCGCGTGGACCGAATGCCGCATCCGGTAGTTGGCCGGCCCGCCTCGACGTCGGGAACTTCCTAGCCCGGCTCAGGGGCCGCAACACGCCGAGCTGCTCAGGGCTTATCGGCATGATTGTTCGCCAGACCGACGCAGAAGAGTCACCGATATGATTGTCATTGCCGTAGTGGTGCCGTTTCTTGCCTTACTCCTTGATGGACACATCTTTCAGGCGGCGTTTTGCCTTGGGCTACAGTTGACGGTGATCGGCTGGATACCCGCTGCGATCTGGGCCATCATCGTGGTCAAGCGGAACGCCGAAGACCGGCGTTATCGCGAACTTGTAAGCAGAACACGACGGTGAAGCGGCTGGCACGCGCGCTCGCCCGCAGGGGCACCCGGATCACGTTCTGGTTGTCCCCTCTCGCCGCAAACCGCCGGTGCAGCCGCATCACGGTGGACGGCGCGTCGGGCGGTGCGGTGTGCTGTCGGATACAGATTGATCTAGCCGCTGAAAATGCGTCAATCAGTTCGTCATCCTGCATCGCCACGACCCAGGTAATGGCATCGTACTCGGCGTTAATGCCCAGGTCCCTCTTGCCCTGCATGACGGTCGAGCCCCTGATATAGGCAACAACCTGCCGCCGCGTTTGCCTGCGGTCGCCAATCAACACGCATTGAACGGTCGTTCGCCGGCATCTTTTATTAGCAGCAACCAACGGATCGCGCCGCGACCGTAAGCAGCTTGGATAGCCACGGCTTACATTAAAGGTGATAATGCATTTCATATTGGCGCAGAAATATGTACTGGCGCCTTAGGTTTGATAGCCGACGGAAAGCGGCAGGAGCAAGCAGGCGTGGAAGCCCTTTTCAAAGCGGTTGTGGCGGATCTGGATGCCGTACGTGACGCCTACCTGCGCGCTGGCCTGTTGACCGATGGCGGCCCCGGATCCGTCGCCCGCAGCCTGCTCGGCGGCCCTGAAGCCGTGGAGCGCTTCCGGCGAGAGGTCCTGCTGGTCGACGCGCTGGTCCGTCACCGCATCGCGCGCCTGGTCTTCGACCGGAGCGGCCCACGCCACATTGTCGTGTTCGGAGGCAATAACGTCGGCAAGAGCACGGTCGTCAACATCCTCGCCGCCGACTTGATCGCCGGCACAAGTCCCGAAGGTGGATACACCCGTCACGCCCATGCCTTCAGTATGGCACCCTTGCCGTTGCTCGAGTGGAACCCATACGCCTTCAACAGGTTCAGCGCGGTGGCGGCAGACCACCAGCCGGCTGGGCAGGATGATTACTACACGACACGATTGATCGCCGCCGGAAGCCTGCCGGACAACATCGTGCTGTGGGATTCGCCTGATTGCGACTCGGTGGGATCATCGCGCTATCTGGCTGCTGTCGTCGAAGTGGTCGCACTGGCCGACCTGGTCATCTACGTCACCAGCGTCGAGAAATATGCTGTCGCCGACCTCGTGGAGTGGCTATTTCAGTTGCACGATGCCGGCATCCCGATCCTGGAGTGCCTGAACAAGACGCCGAACCGGGATCGTTTGCCTGTCATGCGCAAGCAAAGGGAAGACGTGTTTCCCGCGGCCTCGCGACAACTCGATTTGCCGGCGCCAGAACCACGCATCGTCGCCCTGCGATACCTGGCGGACGGCGACGAGACCGATCTATGGGGGGCCGATCATCCCGAGGCCGCGGCGCTGAGACAAGCCGCGCTGGCGAGCCTGGACGCTAGCGACGAGATGAACGGGGCGCGAACCGCGCTGCGATCCGTACAGCGGCGGGTCGAGCGGGTTTTGCAGCCCGCGCGGATGGAATTGTCTGTCCGGCATACCTGGAAAGCCGCGGTTAATCGTGCGGTCGCCGGATTCGTCACGATTTATGAAAACGAATACCTTGCCAGCGGATCGACAATCGAGCCGTTCAAGAAATTGAATGTGGAATTACTGGAATTGCTCAACCCCGACATTCCCCATCTGGGTCCGGTGATTCGCAGCCTTCGGGCGGTGCAGCGCATCCCGACCGAACTGGTCAAGGCAACCTGGCGTCGGGGTGTCGACCTGATCGCGGGCAACATCAAGGCTGGCGACGTCAATCAACTGGCCCCCGAGCTGAAAGCCTACACAAATGCCCATCGGACGCTTGTCAATACGTTACTGGAGTGCATCGACACCGAGCGCCGCGTTCCGCACCATCACTCTTTCTGGGACAAGCTGGCGGTTGAATGGGAGGCACAGGCCATACGGCTGGCGGATGACTTCAGCCAGACAACCGCCGCCCACGCGGCACGCGGCAACGAGGAGATAAGGACGGCCGCTCGCGACATCCTGCAGGCGCTGCAACAGCGGCCCGCTGTGCTGGGGCTTCTGCGCGCGGCACGCGTCTCGACTGATATCGGCGGATTGCTGATCGGGTTTCTCATTCCCGGTCACGGAAGTATTGTCCATGACCTTGTGAAAGACATCGTGGTCGCGCCGGCGATGCTGGGCGCGACAGGCTTTGCCGCCTCCTCCGCCGTCGAAGGCTACATCGCACAGCGGCGGAGCCAAATCGTCGAGAAGCTGCGCGCGGAGGTGCGGGAGATGGCGATCGTGCTCTATGCCAAGCCGCTCGACGCCGTCGGCGACGCCGTAATGACGCAGGTGGGTGCGGTGCGGATTGCGTCGGACCTGCTCGACCGCATTCCCGCCAACTTGCGGCGTCTGCAGGAAATCGCCGAGCAGCCGACCAGGGCGCGTGCATGACCGAAGCTGATCCCTCGGCGATCCTGGCGCGAGCAGGCCTATGGACCGAAGAGCTGCGCCAACGTGGCCAGGTGGATGACGCCGCGGCGGAACGGTTGAACGAGACGCTGGCCGAATCGCTTGGTGAACGTCTCGACCGTCAGGATGATCCGCTTTTGGTCGTGATGCTTTGCGGGCCGACGGCGGTGGGCAAATCAAGCCTGATCAACGCACTCGCGCGGGCTGACATCTCGCGCCCTGGGCTCGGTGCGACAACGCGTGCGGCGGTGCTGTATGTGCATGAACAGGACGATCCCGCGCGGCTGTTCGAGTACAGCCACCTGCTTGGCGGCAGCGAGCAGCACGAGACCACGCTGGTTCGCCATCGTCGCGATGAACTCCTGCACAAGGTTCTCGTTGACACGCCGGATATCGACAGCATCAGGCTGGAACACAAGGCGTTGACGGCGCGTCTGGTGCACGCCGCCGATCTGGTTCTGTTTGTCACCTCGCCGGAGAAATACAAGGTCATGCGATCCGCCCGCTGGATTATCGAGCAGCGGCAGCAGCGCGCGATGGCCTTCCTGTTGAACAAGTGGGATCGGGCGGCGCTTGGCCTGCAAAGCGGTCGTCGCCAGGAGGTGGCGGAGGATTTCCGGAATGTTCTCGCACACGAGGGATTTTCCGATCCGCTCATCTTCAAGGTTTCAGCCGAACCGGAGGCTGGAGACGGTCCGGCTTCAGCCGATTTCGAAAACGAAATGCCGGCGCTGCGCGCCTGGCTGGAGGCAGGCATTCGCCAATCCACGGCAACCGTGATCCGGCAGCGCCGCCTCCGCGCGGCTTGGGGACGACTGGCTGCCGCGATCGAACCCGTGGTGCCCCGGCCGCTATCCAGCCATCCGCTTCTGCCGGTGATGATCGAACGTCTCGCCCGTCAAGGCAGCACCGTGCAGCATACTGTCAGTGGCGAGGCGGCCCTCCTTGAGTCGGTTGATCTCGAAGACAGCGCCTGGCCCGACACGCCTGGACTGCTCGGCATGTGGACAAGAACCCGGCATCGCCTCGCTTCGACCGCAGCATCGTTGCGGATGGGTTTGCCCAGACTCAGCCTGACCCCACGTAACCGCATCCTGGAAGGTGATCCGTATCATCATCCCACGCCCGACCATGGGTTCGGCGGCAAGACGGCTGCCATGCTGTCGGAGGCCGTGGCGCAACTGCTTCGTGAAGCCTCGGCGGCGCGCCTGGCGCTTGGCCCGATCGGCGCGGCCTGGCTCGCGGAAACCGGGCAGCTTGAACGCCAGCTCGCGCTGTTGCCGCTCGATGTCGGGGCGGAGCTCGTGACGCAGGCCAACCGCCGGACGCTCCGCCGCGTGGCGGGGTTGACGAGCGTCTATGCCATGGAGGCACTGATCGCGCTGGTTCTTCTTGTCGCTTGCGGTCGCGTCGGCATCGACTTCGTCGAGGGAAACTATGCGCCCGCCGGCCTGTTCGTTACTGTTCTTGAGCTGGTTGCAATACTGGTTGTGATCGGCAATATCATCGCCACGCTGTTCTTTCCGCCGTTACGGCAGCGGATGCGCCGGATGATCGCCCAGCGCGCCAGATCGTCTGTCGCCGCCGTTGTGCGAAGAATGCAAATCCTATTGTCGGAACACGTCGAAGCGGTTGACCGCCTTGCGCGGGAAGGCCATGAGCTGTTGCTCCTGATCGATCGCATGGTGATCGGCCTTGCCACGGAGACCCGCAACGAAGACGACGTTGATCGTCTGTTCGGGCAGCGGCAACCCGAAGTCCCATTGATCAGGCAGGCAACTGAAGTGCCGCCGGTGGCCGAGCGGGCATTCGAAGATCCGGCGCGTCGGCGTCCGTCGTTTGACTAACTGGCGTTCAAGACATCAGCCGACGCGTGGCAGGCGCCAATGCCTGCGCGTCGTCGACCTGAAGGGCCGCATTAAAGGCTGAACCAGGCGGTCTCCGCGGTCCGGCAGGCGCAGGTTCTTGTTTGTGTGAAGATGTGGTCAGATCCGTCGGTTGCCGCCCAGCCGGATGGTCCGGCCGCGGCAGGGTCCGGAACGCTGACTGGCGGAAAGCGCCAGCGGGATTCATCGGTCGGACCGCGAGATGCCGCAGAGCGACACTCAGCCCCAGCATAGCATCTCGCCGGTTCGGCTTTCCGCCATGAAGCTGCAGGCGGTCCAGCCCGTCGTGGTGCCGATCACGGGCGCTATGCCGTGCTGGTAGCGGTCGGAGTTGAAGATCATCATTTCACCAGGCGCCAGCCGGAGCTTGACGCTTTCCATGCCCGCGACGCTCAGCCGCGGCTCGCCTGGCGTCTCGTCCACGGCATCATCGTGCTGGCTGCCTTGGTGCGGACTGAAGATTTCCAGTTCGCCGCCGGCCTCGACCTGAGAAAACGCCAGGACAAAGCAATACACATCGGAAACGATGTTCGGCATGACCAGTCGGGCGCTTTGCCGGGAGGCTTGGCCGGTGGCGAAATGGCATGGGGCGGGTTCGTCCTGCTGATGCGCCCGCAGTGTCGTGAACATGTGTTCGATGCCGCCTCGCGGCCCTGGCACCGAAACGTAACGGCGGCCGTCGTCCAGCGCCGACAGCAACGCCTTCAACCTTGTTTCCAGGTCAATGCCGATGGCTGATAGCTCAGCCAGCCCGTTGCGATGTACTGGCACCGCCCGGCGGTAGGCGGACGGACCTTGCGGGGTCAGAGCCGCGTCAATGCCAAGACAATACGCTTGAGATGATCCCGCAAGCGCGCTTTCCATGAGGCCGTGCCTGGCTTCCTCCAGCCGGGTGCAAAGTCGCGCGCAGGTGGTGGGATCGTAGATGTCTCGCAGGATAATGCCTTCAAAGGCCTCCTGCCGCAGACGTCGCACCGCGTCCGGGTGCCGCGCTGCGTCGGCCGCCGAAATGACGACCGTGCGGAAAAAATTGGACATCGGCGTCTCCCGTGGAGAACCGGCGAAAGATCAGGTCGCCGGTGTTCCGCCAAAAAGATAAATCAGAGCCATAATGTTGGTAAAGGAATAAATGTTGAACCGACTTATCTTGCGCCCTGTCAATAATCCGACAGCCAAGAGCGACACCGCACTTCGCACCGACGTGCGTCATGTCGGATGGAAAGATAATGGGAACGTGCTGACCCAGCTCAGCTACGGCATCCGTCGCATCGCCCGGCTGACGTTGGCGATCGATGGTATCAGTGCGGGCCACCACACCGTCCGACGCTCAATTCATAAAGTTAACGGATGCTCTGACGCATTATTCCAGCAACAAGCTTTCGCGCCAAAGTGTGTGGCTGCACTGGACTTATACCATGTGTGGACGGCCCCTTGGGTTCAAGACGGCTATGCACAGGATGAGCTGAGGGTCGCATGCGGTCATGTGTCCGGCCTGTTGGCGCGGTCGCATGACCGCTGGCCCAGATGGGATCCGCAAGCGAGTGCCAAACAACCGCGCGGCCTGGTTCGGCCACAGGTATAAACGGCATTTCTCGCTTGTCGGTGCGACCGTTGGTCATCTTGCTGTTGGCCTTAGAGATGGTCGGCTTCGTCGCTACAGCATTTCGCCTCCGTTAAGTGGATCTCCTGCCTGTTGGTTACGTAAGGTACTGCTGTCAGGTCGCCTCGCAGGGAGGGCGTAGCCTGATCGGAGAGGCGACCCGACAGCAGCGGCAAAATTCATGCGGCTGCCACGTGTGGCGGCAGGTGGGTGAAGTAGGCTTGGTCCGGCGTCCGGGCGTCAAGGCTCGAGTGCGGTCGTTTGCAGTTGAAGAAATCCAGATATACCCCGATCAGGCGCCGCGCTTCGGCGACGGTTTCATAGGCCCGCAGATAGACCTCCTCGTACTTCACCGACCGCCACAGCCGCTCGACAAATACGTTGTCTCGCCACGCACCACGACCGTCCATGCTGATGGCGATCCCGTTCTCCAGCAGCAGCCCGGTGAACGCGGCACTGGTGAACTGGCTGCCTTGATCGGTGTTGAAAATGTCCGGTTTTCCCTGCCGCGCCAGCGCTTCCTCGACGGTCTCGAGGCAGAAATCAACCTCCATGGTGACCGACACCCGCCACGCCAGAACCCGCCGGCTAAACCAGTCAACCACCGCCGCCAGATAGACAAAGCCTTTCGCCATCGGAATGTAGGTGATGTCCATCGACCACACCTGGTTGGGCCGGTCAACCGGCAGGCCGCGCAAAAGATATGGGTAAATCTTGTGTCCTGGACACGGCTTTGACGTGTTCGGCCGACGGTAGATCGCCTCAATACACATTCGGCGCATCATCGTCCGCACCATCTCGCGGCCAATGATCACCCCCTCCCCGCGTAGCAGATCGCGCAGCATCCGGCTGCCCGCGAACGGGTAGTCCAGGTGCAGCGCATCAATCCGCCGCATGATGACAAGCTCGCCCTCGGGCACCGGCTGCGGGTCGTAGTACAGGCTGCTGCGGCTCAATCGCAGCAACGCCGCCTGCCGCCCCAGCGGCAACTCGTGCGTCCGGTCAATCATCGCTTTGCGCTCCGCAGGCCGGCCTTGCTGAGCGCACCGGACAAAAAATCGTTCTCCAGCGTCAGCTCTCCGATCTTGGCGTGGAGTGTCTTGACGTCGATGACAGGTGCCGGTTCGGATGCTCCGCCGCCCGAACCAAACAGGCCCGAGGCTGCCTCCAGCAGGTGTCCCTTCCAGGCAGTGATCTGGTTCGGATGCACCTCAAACTGTTGCGCCAACTCGGCCAGCGTCTTCTCGCCCTTGATCGCGGCCAGCGCCACCTTGGCCTTGAAGGCCGCAGCGTGGGTCCGGCGTGTTCGCTTCGTCATATTCGCTCCTGATCCGCGGCATCCTCGCCGCTCTCAGGCAGAAGTTCCACTTAGCAGACTGTCCGAATTTAGCCGACCACCTCTCCTTGAACCCCGGCAGCCGCTGCGGCTAGGCGGTAGCCGGCTGATGCCGGTAGGCCTCGCCGCGCGACATCATCGCCCACACGATGCGGGCTGTCTTGTTGGCCAGCGCCACCGCAGCCAGCTTCTTTGGCTTGCGCGCGAGCAACGCCAGCAGCCAGGTGGAGGTGTTTGGCCTGCCTGGCCTGACATGCTGGATCACCGCGGTGGCGCCCACCACGAACAAGCTGCGCAACCGTTCATTGCCGGCTTTGCTGATGCGGCCCATGCGCTGCTTGCCGCCCGTCGAGTGCTCCTTCGGCGTGAGGCCAAGCCAGGCCGCGAAGTGGCGCGCGGAGGCGAAGTCCTGGCTATCAATGGCGAGTGCCAGGGTGATGGCGGTGACCGGGCCAATGCCGGGCACCTCAGCCAGCATGCGGCTGACCGGGTTGGCCTTGTGCTGGGCGAGCAACTCGGCATCGAGTTCGCCAATCTGGCGGTCAAGCTCTGCGATCTGCTCGCCGATGCGCACAAACATCGTCCGTGCCGCCGCTGGGATCGCCGTCTCGGCACCCAGCCTGTCCAGCAACGGTTGGACATGCGCCGTGCCTTTGCCGGCAATGACGCCGAACTCGGTGGCATGCCCGCGCAGGGCGTTTATTAATTGAGTGCGTTGGCCGACCAGCATCTCACGGTGGCGCAGAATGACCAGCGCGGCTTGCCGCTCGGCGCTCTTGACCGGCACCGAGGCCATGCCAGGGCGCGACGCCGCGTCATTGATCGCTTCGGCATCGGCGCGATCGTTTTTGGCGCGCTTGACGAACGGCTTGACGTACTGAGCCGGTATCAGGCGCACCGTATGGCCCAGCCGGGCCAGCAAGCGCCCCCAATGATGCGCGCCGCCGCACGCCTCCATGATCACCTCGGTGCTGGGAAGCTTGCCAAAGAAGGTTTCCATTTCTGCGCGCCTGAGATTCCTGCGCACAACAGGATGTTCCTGCTCATCGACGCCGTGCAGCGTGAAAACATGCTTGGAGGTATCAATGGCAATGCGCTTAAGCTTCATCTGGACGGTCCTCTTGTTGGAGCTATGACAACCCAACTTTGGCACGCGATGCCGTGGGGCCGTCCACCCCAACAACGGCCCTTGATGTTGACCGATAGCCGGTCAACGGCCGTCGGTAGCTTACTGATTCCGCGCGCGGCCGCCCCACCAACCCCGCGCGCATACCAGTCAGCCCTGCGGGCTGCTGGTATTACAGCGGAATTGCCAGCAATGTGTCGAAATGTCCGCTGTCGCAAACCACGATCCGTTCGACAAAGCGTAGTTGGCCGGCCTCATCGTGCAGCTTGTCCAGATAGACGCCGGTGGCGAACAGATCGGTCTGGGCATCGCGCAGGATGCGCGCGACCAGGAACGGTGTCTCGGCCACGATACCGTCCGGTGCCGCGGAAACAATCATCGGCAGCCCGATGATGTGCCGGTAGCTCTGCCGCTCGTATATATTGGCAGTGCGCAGGGCTGTGACGCGGTCGCGCAGCATGGCGCGTGAATCGGCGTAGACGACGCCGGCAGCATAGCCGCGCCGATGGTTCCCGGCCGAGGTGATCTTGTACAGGCAATCCTCGACAAAGAAATCAGGCCATGCCTCCAGCCGATCGTGATCGATGGTCGCGGCGTAGGCGGCGTTCAGTTCGGCGACCCGCAGCAGGTTCATACGTTCACCATCCGCCGCCACAGCGACCAGAAACCCCGTACAGCGGCCTCGGTCGCCCTCGTTGGTTGACTTTCGATCCCCGCGCCGCCCATCGCCACGATCGAAGCGTTGTCGTCCGCTGTCGCGATGCCGCGTTCGACGAAGCCGCCGACACAGCCATCCTCCATCGAAACAAAGCCGGCCGGGCCGCCGAGGTTCAGATGCCGCAGCCGCCGCTTGCGCATCTCCGGTGTGTCGTCGGCGTAGCCAAAATAGATCCACTCCAGGTTGGTGCGGTCGACCCCGTTTGGAGTGAAGAACCGAAACGCCATGGCGTTCTGCGTCTTCTGCACCACGAAGTTGGGAAACACCGTGACGATGTGCTGTCGGATGCGGTCCGGGTGTTCGTCCACCACATCGATCAGGCTGGCATCCTCCAGCTTATAATCGTCGGAGACAGAGCGCATGCCGGCATAGGCTTTATCATCCGCATCATTCGGCGCGATGGTCGAGGACACACTGCATCCGCCATTCGGGCTGACGGTCAGGCCGCCGCCCTGACTCAGGCGATTGATCTTGAAGGTGGCGAAGAACAGATGCAGCAAGCTTGCGTGATAAGAATCGCGTACGTTCTCGGCGTACATCTTCCAGTTGTTCGGCAGCACCTCGACGAACCGGCCAATGATCTCGATCCGCCGGTCGGCGACAACCCGCTTGAACTGTGCCAGCACATCGGCGCCGATGAACGTCTCGATGTCAGGCGTCTCATCATGCAACGTGCCGAACACCAGTCCGCACAGCGTCGTGGTGCGGAGCTTGCGTGGGCCGTGGTTGTCCAGACGGAAATCACTCGGCATGCCGCCCTTGCCGTTCACGCCGCGCTGGAACGCAACGGATGCGAGATTACCTCGCAGATCATAGCGCCAGGCATGGTAGACGCACTGGAAATCCTTGGCACCGCTGCCGGCATCATCCAGACAGATCAACGCGCCGCGATGGGAACAGCGGTTCTCGAACGCCGCGATCAAGCCGTCCGCATCGCGCACCACGACGACCGGCATCTGTCCGACCAGGGTCGTGCGCCAGTCGCCGACGCTGGCGATGTCCGACTCCAGGCAGAGGAAATTCCAGACCGCGCCCTCGAACAGCCGCTGCTGTTCGGTCCTCAGCAGATCCTTGTCGCGATAAACCCAGTAGGGCACGCGCGTGATGTCGCCATCCCAGGCGGGAGGCGACGGCTGGGATTGAGGCGCAAGCGAGGCAGGCATGGCGTTTCCTCCCGCGGCGATAAACCCAAGCAACGTCCGAATTCCTGGACCTGCCATCAACTCTATGCGGCAATAGACGTCGTGTGAAGCATCGCGAAGTCGCAAGGCCGCCGTCGCCTTGAACCGAGTTTCCGTCTCCGCGTTATCGTTAAGAGGCCGGCGGGCAGTACCGAGATGTTTGAGTGGCGTCAGCGCGACACCATCGGAGTGCCGCGTTCCGCTACCAGTCACCGCTGTAGAACCGAGCGGTATCAGCGGCCGTGCCGATACGATGTCATTTCAGGGAGATCGAAACTCATGCCGAAAGACGCCAAGCACGCACTGGCTGAGTTCGTCATCAACGAGGTTCTTGATCCGGTCATGAAAGCGAGGCCGGACACACTTGAAGACGCGGATCGGCCCGTTCTGGAACACTTGCAGCAGGCCACACGCGCGGAAATCGAGCGCTACCGCGCTTATGGTTCGGCCGAAGAGGTGCTGGTCAACTTCAGGCGCGACCTGACATCGCGGCCGGCGAAGAAGGTCCACGCCGAGCTCAATCGGCTGGGACTTCCCACGCTCCTTGACATCAGGGATCGCTTCGAAGACCTGGCCCGGTCCCGCGGTGTTCATGCCAGCTCGTCCTGATCCGGCTAGTCCCGTGCATTATTAATTTGGAAGGCGGGCATGTGGCTTCACATGTTTCACAAACGTGGAGATGCGGCACCGTTCCTGCAACAGACCTGCAGCCAAGACGTTGTCAGGCCAGCGACACCGGTGTCGCGGGAGTTGGTGCCATGGTGAAGCAATGGGATGATCATGTTGCGCTGGCCAATGGCGGCGACTCCGGCGGCCGACGGTTGCCATGAGGCGCTATCAGATAGGCGGCAGAGCATGATTTCCTCCCGGCTGCATGGGCTGATCGACTGGGGCGTCGCCGCGTCCTTGGGCAGCGCCTCGGCGTCAGGTTCCTTGTCGCCGCCTGTACGCACAACGCTTGGGGCCGCCGGAGCATACCATGCGAGCTATGCGGCGGTAACGGATTATGGAGCAGGGCTGCGTCCGTGGCTGACGATGCCGCAGCACCTGGCGCTCGACGCGATCGGCGGCACCGCACTCCTTGCGATCGGCCTGATGATGCGGCGGGCGACGACAGCCGAACGCGCGCTGCTGGTCGTCGTGGGTCTGTCGGAACTCGCGGTGGTCGCGCTAAGCGATACGACTGTCGCAAGCGGTCCTAGTCGAGACCAACCGGCAACGTACCCGCCGCTCGACACGCCTCGCCCGGTGGCGCATGACGTCTTCATTGTCGAAAGTGCCTTGGGCGGCTTACTGGGGAAGGTCCTGCCGGCGCGCATGACGGTGATCCGGCTGGCAAGCGGCGACCTGCTGCTGCACTCTCCCACCCGGTTCACCGAGGGCCTGAAGCGCGAACTCCAGGCTTTAGGGCGTGTCACCCATCTGGTAGCGCCCAACATGGCGCACTGGACCTTCCTGGGTGATTGGCAGCGCGCCTATCCCAATGCCATCACCTGGGCCGCGCCCGGCCTGCGAGAGCGGTCGCAGGTGCGAAACAGTGGCATACAGATCGATTTTGTCCTGGGCGAGACCGCGCCGTATGCCTGGGGCGACGCGATCACACTGGTGATGGTGCCGGGCGGCATGAAATTCCATGAGGCCGCGTTGTTTCATCGGCCATCACGCACATTGGTGCTCACTGACCTTGTCTTGAATCTGGAACCAGCGAAACTTCCGGTCCTGTTGCGTCCAATCGTTGAGCTGTTCGGCAGCACGGCGCCTGATGGCATGCCGCCGCCCTACCTGCGGGCGCTGATCAAGCTGCGGCGGCGGTCCGCATCGCACGCGGCGTCACGATTGCTCGACCTTCGGCCGGAACGGGTTATCTTCGCCCACGGACGATGGTTCGAGACCAATGGCACGGAAGCGCTTCGGCGTTCATTGCGGTGGCTGGTGCGCTGACACGACCCCGTAGGGCAATCGATCAGCAGAGTTTGCTGCTGTGGCTTCGTCGAAGGCAAGAGAGGCTCCGCTGGAATTACGCGACCCGACCTCAACCTATATAGCCTGGCAGCGTTCGGAGTCCGCCGCGGCCCAAGAAACCGAGGACACGCGTCCGGCGCGGGAAAGGATGACGACATGAAGGCCATCCGCATCGAGCAGTACGGCGGACCGGAAGTGCTCCGGCTGCAAGACATCCCGGTGCCCGATCCCGGCGCGGACGAGGTGCTGGTGCGGATGGCCCATGCCGGGATCAACGTGATGGACGTGGGAACGCGCAAGGGCGTGTTCGCGAACTCGCAGACCTACTCCGTCCGCCTGCCGACCACCATCGGCATGGAAGGGGCGGGAACGGTGGAGCGGGTCGGTGCCGGCGTGACCGGGTTCCGCCCCGGCGACCGGGTCGCCTACTGCCTCGTCTGGAACAGCCATGCCGAGTTCGCCGTCGTGCCGGCCTGGCAGCTTGTCCACGTGCCACAAGCCGTGCCGCTTGCGCTTGCCGCCGCCGCAACATTCCAGGGATTTACCGCCCACTACCTGGCAACGGACGTCGGCCGCCTCGGGCCCGGACGGTCCTGCCTGGTGCACGCGGCGGCGGGAGGGGTGGGGCAACTCCTGGTCGGCTTCGCGGCGCGTCTAGGGGCCACCGTTTACGGCACGGTCCGCGCCGAGGACCAGAAGCGGATCGCGCGCGAACGCGGCGCCCAGGATGTGTTCCTGTCAGGCCAAGGCGGCTTCGTCGCACCGTTGCTCGCGCAGACCGGTGGCGCCGGGGTGGACGTGGTGTTCGACTCCGTCGGCAAGCCGACGCTGCGCGACGATTTCAAGGTGACGCGCAAGCAGGGGCTGGTGGTGAGCTTTGGGGCGTCGGGCGGCGCCGTGGACGACTTCAACCCGGCCGAGTTGGGTGAAGCCGGGTCACTTTATCTGACCCGCCCGCGGTTGAAGGACCACCTGTCCGACGCGGACTCCATACAGGCGCGCGCGGCCGCGCTTTACGCCGGGCTCGCCGATGGCACGCTGTCGCTGCCGCTGGGCAGGCGCTACGCCATGGAACAGGTTGGACTGGCACACGCCGATGTGGAGGAACGCAGGACCGGCGGCAAGCCGCTGCTCGACATTGCCTCATTGGAGCCTACCCCGGTAGACTAACGATCTCAGTTAGCCTTATTTGGCAGCAGGTAGGTTCACCGGGATGCCGCGGGACGAGCCACCCACTCTGAACGCGCGGCGATAGGCCATGGGCGTCGTGCCAACCAATTTCGCGAAGCGTTCCCGCAGCATCGTGGCGGACCCGAAGGCGCTCTGGGCCGCAACCTGCTCAACGGACATGCCCGTGGTTTCCAGCAGAATCTGCGCGCGTCGTACGTGAGCGGCGAGCAGCCATTGCAGCAACGTGGCGCCAACCTGCTGCCGGAAATGCCGGCTCAAGGTGCGAGGCGACACGACCGCCCGCTGGGCAATCTCACCCACATCGGGGTCTCGGTGCAGGTTCTGCGACAGCCAGTGAAGCAGCGGTTGCAGGCTCGCCCCCGACGCCGGAGGCTGGTGGACGATGAACCGCGCTGGTCCCCCTTCGCGCTCGTGAACTGGGGTGCAAGTGCCAGGAAAGATCGAGGTCAAACATGAAGGTTCTTGTGTTGGGTGCAACGGGCGGAACCGGACGGCTGATCGTCCGGAACGCGCTGGCGAAAGGTGACTCGGTTGTGGCCCTGGTGCGCTCGAAAGCGCGCGCCCGTGACCTTCCAGCAGCAGACGTGATTGAGGGCGATGCTCGTGACGAAGCCGCCCTGTCGAGGGCCCTGGATGGCTGCGATGCCGTCATCAGCGCGTTAGGCACCGGCCTGAGCCCATTCCGTGAGGTCACCCTGCTGTCTACCGCTACACGCGCCCTGGTCGCCGCGATGATACGAAGCGGCGCGCGACGGTTGGTTTGCATCACCGGCATGGGGGCTGGGGACAGTCGTGGTCACGGCGGGTTCCTTAACGACCGGCTGATCCTGCCGCTGCTGCTCCGCAACGTTTACAAGGACAAGGACCGCCAGGAAGCCGCGATCCGCGCCAGCTCACTCGATTGGGTCATCGTCCGGCCCGCCGTGCTCAACAATGAGCCACCCCGTGGGAACGTCAGGGCCGTCGCCGATCTGGCAGGCGTCCACGGCGGCAAGATAGCACGCGCCGATGTTGCTCGCTTCGTGGTGGACCAACTGACGACCGACACCTGGTTGAGGCGGACACCTCTCATTTTATGGTAAGAGGGTACACAGAACCCTGGTCTGGGGTAAGCGCTCAGGCACCGGTTGGTGTCAAACCGGCTGGGCAATCCGTGCGGCGATGGCCTGGCGTGTTCCTGTCACCGCCAATGCCATGTCTTTGCCATCCAGTTTCAGCCAGTCACGCGGCTTGGCATGCGTGGCCGCCGCCTGCCGTAGCACCGCGAGCGTCGCATCCGACGCATCATCACGACGCGCGGCGACGCGCTTTTCCAACTCGGGCAGCGAAACGTCCAGCCACACGCCGACGAACGGAGCCGAGGCGTTGCGTGCCGCGGCCGCGGCCGCGCGTCGCATCTGGGGGTCGATGAACGTGGCATCCAGGATGACCACATGGCCCGCTTCCGCCACCTGCCTTGCCTGATCAAGCAGCATGGCGTTGACCGCCGCGTTGGCCTTGTCCGAATAGGCGTTCGGTGGCAACCGCGCCTCTGGCGACACCTCGTGCAACCGCTTGCGGATTTCATCGCTGCGCAGCACCACCGCACCTGGCGCGGCGCCGAGATCAGGTGCCAGCAGGCGGGCCAATGTGGATTTGCCGCTGCCCTGCAGGCCGCCGATCGCCAGCACGAGGGCCGGTGGTGGGGACAGATACTGATGCGCCGCTGTCAGATACGGCCGTATGGCATCCTTGCGATCCGAGGACGCGGATACGTGGGCTCGGATCATCGCCCGCTCGGACAGGAACAGCGGCAGGCCCCGCATCGCCGAGACATCGCCGGTGCGGGCCAGATAACGGTTCATTACCCGGTTCGCCGCGGCACGATCGACCCGATGGTCCAGGTCCATCAGCAGGAACGCCAGGTCGTAGCCGACATCGGTCGTCGCCATCGCCTCGTCGAATTCCAGCGCGTCGAAGGCGACAGGCTCGCTTTGCCAAAGACATAGGTTGCCCAGATGCAGGTCGCCATGGCAGCGGCGGACGAAGCCGGTTGCGGCGCGTTCGTTCAACCATGGACCGTGTGTGCGAAGGCCGGCCTCGATGCGACGCTGCCAATCCTCGACCTCGGCTGCTGGCAGTTCCGCTGCCCGCGCGGCGTCGGCGTTGCCGTGGGTGGTGTGCAGCAACGCGGCGGCGCTGTCCCAATCCGATATCGGCGGCAGGCGAGCGTGGTAGAGGGCGACGCAATCGCCGAGCGCGTCGAGCAGTTTTGGTGTCAGCGCGCCGCGCTCCGCGATGACATCAAGGAAGTCCGGCTCTGGTACACGCGCCATGCGCAGCACCCAGTCTACCGGCGCTCCCGCCGCGCCCTCGGCGTTGATAGCCAGCGTGCCGTCGGGGGTTCGAACGACGGCGACAATGTCACGATAGATACCGGGTGCCGCGGGCTTGTTGAGTTCCAGTTCCCGCATCAGGAAATGGTGCCGCGCGTCGATGCTGGTGAAGTCCAGGAACGGCAGCCGGACCGCCTTCTTCAGCTTCCACACCGTGTCGCCGCCGACGAACACCGCCGAGATATGCGTTTCCGATGCCGGGGATCCGGACAGCGTGGACAGGAACCGCGCGACGTCCCGCTGCGCCGCCGGGACTGTCATGGCGTCTGCCTCGAACCGACCGGCGGATAGTATTGCGGGGCTTCCTCACGAACAAACATGCCGTAGTCGCGAATGACCCGCACGACGCGGTGCCGCCCCTGCATGGCGGCCAGTCCGGCCTGGGCCGCGACCAGATCACGCCATGAGGTCAGATTCAGCCCGTCCCCTGGGCGCGTGAGGCTGTCGAAGGTGTCGGATCCCAGCAGGCCAGGCATTGGCGCGGCTCGCGGATTGAGAGCTTCGAGCGGTTGCTCGGTCGCGATGACGACCTTGGCTTCGCTGGCTTGCGTGATATCGAAGCGCTGCTGCACCAGCAGGGCTTCAGGTTCCAGATGGGTGTCGATCACGATCTCGCCCACGCGCAGATGATAGTCGCTAAAGATCTCCAAGCGACCCTTGCCTTGGATCTTGCTATGCAGGGCATGCGTCCGCCAGCGAACCAGCGCCTTTTCGTCACGCCAGATCGACAGCGATACCAGCCATCCAGGACGGCCGCGGCTGCCATAGCGCTCATTCGCGATAAAGCCGTCGATCTTCAGCAGCTCGGGCCGCAGCATAGCCGCATGACCCAAATAATCGCTCCAGCGCTCGGCGCGAGGGTTGACCTCGAAGACGACGGCGAACATCGGTTCGTCCTACTATATGGTCGAATGCGTTCAGGAACGTTCTTGTCAGCGAAGCGTAGCGATTTCCGGTGGATGCGTCAGGGGTGAGGTCGAGAAAAGGCATCTTGGTTGATTACTGCGACTTTCGCATTAATCTTGTGCCAGAAAGCCAGATTATAAAGTCCTAAGCTGAGGTTCATCTTTGACACATAGTTCGGGCCGACCCAATCAGATTCGGGAAGCCCTGATTGTCACCAAGGAAACCAACGATGAAGACCATGATTCTTGCCGCCGCTGTTCTTACAATTGGCATCTCTTCAGCCTTTGCCAGCGACGCCTCAAGTGACGGCGCGTTCTTCAAGAACACGCCCGCTACCCAGCAGAGCAGGATGGCCACCGGGCATATCGACCGCAGCTTTGCGATACCAAAGCCCCAGAACATCGCTTTCGAGAACAACGCTCTGGGAGGCTGACCTCAGCCAGCCGGATGGCCGAAGGAGCTGGTCGCAGGATCGGCATCTTTTTCTTGCCTTGGGGCCAGCCTCGCGATCAACATCGCAACGGCTGACGCTGTTCCGGGACGGATTGAAACGGGGCAGCTCGCATCACGCCAGGAACAATCAGGCGCGCGGCCTAGTCGCTGACGACACGTGACGTAGGCGCCTGGAAACAGCCCAGCTTACTTGCAAGCCGATGCGTCATTTCGTCCGCCGCCAACGAGCAGGCTAGCCGTACAGCAGGCGAGACATTCGGCCACCTGGACATCGTGCTGGCCGGTGCCGGCATCTCCGGCCTGACGGCGGTCGGGCAGACCACGGCCGAACAGTTCGAGCGGATCATGACCGTCAACGCCACCGGCGTGTTTCTGACGGTGCAGGCTGCGGCACCCTACCTGACAAGCGGCGCCTCGGTGATCCTGGTCGGATCGGTCCACGGCGTCTTGGGCATGCCCGACTACGCCGCTTATGCCGCCAGCAACAGCGCCGGCAAATTTCTAATGATCGACCGCTGCCGTCCTGGGATCGGCGCCCCGCGCCCATTCGTTGACCAGAGTGTAGCCGATCCCCAGCAGCACCGGCCCCAGGAATATGCCCAGCAGCCCGAATGCCAGCGCGCCCCCCAGCACGCCCAGCACCGTCAGCAGGAAGGGAAGCTGTGCGCCGCGGGAGATGAACCACGGCCGGATCAGGCTGTCGGCACCGGTAATCGCACCGCCGCCATACACGATCAGGAAAATGCCCCGCCCGAGATGGCCGCTGCTCATCAGCCAGATCGCCGCCGGGATCCACACCACGGGCGCGCCGATCGGCAGTACCGACAACAGCCCGGCAATCGTGCCAAGCAGCACCGGCCTCGGGACGCCGGTTATCCATAGTCCGAATGTTGTCAGAATGCCCTGCACCACCGCCGTCCCAAGGATGCCATAAACCACGCCGCGGACGGTCGCACCGGTCACCACAATAAGGCGGTCGGCCTGCACGCCAGCGATCCGGTGCAGGATCAGCCGCAGCCTGTCGGCCACCGGCTCGCCATAGACATAGAAGAAGAAGGCGACGAACAACGCCAGCAGGAACATCAGCACCCCGTTGGCGATGCCCAGCAGCAGGCTGAGGCCGCCTTCCAGGATAATGCCGAAGTATGGACGCAGCGCCTCTAGCATGCCGCTGATGTCGGCGGCCCAGCGGTTCCAGAGATCACCCACCGTGTTGCCGACCAGCGGGATATCGAACACCCACAGTGGCGCATCCGGCAGCCCGGCGCGGAGTGCGTCCATCACGATATGACGGAGGTGGCCGACGTCATCGGCGCCGCCGGGTGCGGCGACGCCAAGCGGCAGCACCAGGACGATGGCTGTCAGTGCCACCATCAGCCCGGCTGCCCAGATGCGTTTCAGGCGAAGGTGCAGCCGCAGCCACTCGAAGACCGGCCACGTGGTGTAGACCAGGATACCCGCCCAGAGCAGGGCGGAGAAAAACGGATACAGCACCAGCACGCAGCCGATCGCCACCCCGCCCAGCAGCAGGCCCATCAGAATTCGTTCGGCGATCATAGCTCTCCGTTCAGCCAGCACACCGGCGGTTGCAAGCCGCCGCGATACGGCGGCAAATCCGGGCGACGACCATCCGTCGGCGGATCGACTGGTTATCCGCTGTCAGCGTGTTGGCTTTCGCGCAGCCGATACTAGCCAATCCATCCGGTCACCTATAGCGTCTTCCGCCGAAGGCTGCTTCTGCCGCCGGTGAACCCGCCAGACAAGGGTCCTGCCGGCGCGAACCAACACCAAATCAGAACCGGGAGGATGAACCGTGCCGCGTTTCGCCGCCAATCTGTCGATGATGTTCAATGAGGTTCCGTTCCTCGAGCGCTTCGCCGCGGCCCGCGCCGCCGGCTTCGAGGGCGTCGAGTTCCTGTTCCCCTATGAATACGCCGCCGGGGAACTGCGCCGCCGCCTGTCCGGCGAGGGGCTGACACAGGTGCTGTTCAACATGCCACCAGGCGATTGGGCAAACGGCGAACGTGGCATGGCCAGTCTTCCTGGCCGGCAGGCCGAGTTTCACGAGTCGGTCAAGAAGGCATTGGATTACGCCGCCGCGCTGGATTGCCGCCAGGTCCACTGCATGGCAGGTCTGCTGCCAGCCGGTGTATCGATGACCACGGCGACCGCGGTGTATGCCGCCAACCTCGCCTGGGCCGCCGAACAGGCCAAGCCCGCCGGCGTGCGTCTGGTGATCGAACCAATCAATCATCACGACATGCCCGGCTATTTTCTCAATACCCAGGCGCAGGGTGCCGAGATCATCCAGGCGATCGGCGCCGATCGCGTCGGCCTACAGTTCGATGTCTACCATGTTCAGGTCACCGAGGGCGACATCACCCGGCGCATGGAGCAGTTCATGCCGGTGATCGCGCACATGCAGATCGCCGACGTGCCCGCCCGTAACGAACCAGGCACTGGCGAGATCGGCTGGCCCTTCGTCTTTCGCCGCATGGATCAACTCGGCTACCAAGGCTGGGTCGGCTGCGAATATCGCCCGGCGGGGGAGACTGTCGCCGGACTAGGCTGGCGCGACCAGTTCGGCGTCTGATGCCGACGGCGTTGAGGCCAACCCGCCCCAGCCCTGCGTTCAATGGACAACCGTCACAGCGTCAATACCCAACGTTGGGCGGATGAGCCGGCTTATGGAGGAGAGCGTCACATGAAAATTGGATTTATCGGCCTGGGGATCATGGGGCGCCCGATGGCGCTGAACCTGAAGAACGCAGGCCATGAATTAATCGTGCCTGAGCGCGCCAGCCTGACCGAAGAGGTGCGTTCGGCCGCCAAAGTCGTTGCGACGCCGCAGGCGGTTGCCGCCGCGTCGGAGCTTGTCATCCTGATGCTGCCCGACACACCGGACGTGGAAGCGGTGCTGTTCGGCGCTGATGGCGCGGCGCAGAGCTTGCAGAAGGGCGGCCTGCTGATCGACATGTCCTCGATAAGCCCGATTGAAACCAAGGTCTTCGCCCAGCGGGTCAACGAGAAGGGTTGTGACTATCTGGATGCCCCAGTGTCAGGCGGCGAGGTTGGGGCGCAGCAGGGAAGCCTGACGATCATGGTTGGTGGTCCGGATCCAGCCTTCGCCCGGGCCAAGCCGCTGTTCGATCTGATGGGCAAGAACATTACCCATGTCGGCCCTGAAAACGGCACCGGGCAGACCTGCAAGGTGGCAAACCAGATCATGGTGGCATTGAACATCCAGGCGGTGTCGGAGGCGCTGGTCTTCGCTTCCAAGGCCGGGGCCGATCCGGCCAAGGTGAGGGCCGCCTTGATGGGTGGATTCGCATCCTCCCGGATTCTGGAGTTGCATGCGGAGCGGATGATCAAAGGGACGTTCAACCCGGGATTCAAGATCAAGCTGCATCAGAAGGATCTCGCGCTGGCGTTGTCATCAGCCAAGATACTCAACCTGGCGCTGCCGAATACCGCGGTGGCGCAGCAGATGTTCGCCTCCTGCATTGCGCATGGCGGCGGTGAACTGGACCATTCCGCGCTGATCACGGTGATTGAAGGGTTGGCCGACCACGCCATCCGACCGGCGAAGGCGTAAATAACGCTGGCCCGCAACGAGTCGCACGTCATGAAAAGGGGTTGAGATTAGCAGCGTTTTGTGCATAAACTATGCGTGCCATCCGGGATATGAGACAGTTCCGTTTCAAGATTATCAAAAAAACCCGGATTAAATGGCTGCTGTTTTTGCTGAGTATTCAGTTCACAGCGTATAACCCGCGCAGGTTGCACAAGGGTCACGCTCCATGTCCATGCGTTTTACCGAGATTGGCCAGCAGCTTCGGGCCTATCGTCTCGAGTCCGGCCTGCGCGCCGAAGAGATCGCCGCTCGGCTTGGCGTGTCGCGTGCCGCGCTCTACCGGTATGAGAAGGGCGAGGTCATTAAGCTCGACACGATCAAGCGGCTCGCGGAACTGCTGAAAATTTCGCCGCTCTCGCTGCTTGGCATTGGCGTCGAGTACTACAACCGGCCGATCGGCTACTATGAGCGGACGCGCCAGGTCGAGGAAACCGCCGACCAGATCCTGCAATTGTCTGGACCGCTGTGTTATCTGACCACGTCGGATGCTTATGATTCGGCATTGGCCGAGGCGTTTGAGGAAACCGCCGATCAGGTCGGGCCGGACCGCATGTCGATGCGCAGCCTGGCCGAGCAGGTGCTTGGAATTCTGGCGGCGCGCAAGCGGATGTACGCGATGCGCCGGCCGGGGATTATCGCCATGGTCTCGCTGCCGGCGGTTCAGCGGCTGATCGAGGTTGGCATCGTGTCCAGCATGCATGTGTCCGACCGGGTGCGGCGGATCTGCCGTGACGTCGCGGTCACCGAGGTGGAAAACATCGCCAACCTGATGGAGACCGAGCCGATGGGTCTGCAGTTTGGCCTGCTCGCGGGAGCGCCACCCAGTACATCGTTCGAAATCCTCCGCGCGCGCGACCGGGTCAGCCTGGCGATCAATCCATTCCGCACCGACACGCATCCCAGCGCCCAGACTGGCGTCGCCATGATCACCGGTGCCGATGAGGCGATTGCGGCGCATCAGCGTGTCGCCGAGGCAAGTTGGCGAGAAGCGATCAAAGGTCCCGCCGGAGCAGCGCGGCTGCGTCAGTTGGTCAACGTGGCAGCGCCGGTTTCGTAACTCGACCGCCGGGCAATCCCGCGACGCTTCACGGAAGGCTTCAAGCCGAGAGACCTATTTCATGATGCATTGAACTGGAACAACGCCACCGATAGTTGTAACATGCACCTGACATCAACCTTAAGAAGGCCCTAGGTGCGAAAACTTTCTGCTATTGGTCAGGCTTTTCGTACCGCATCTCGTATTGTCCCTCATGATTTCGCTTTATCCCTGAGACACATTTTCAGGCCAAGCCAAACAGCCGATGCCGAACCGGCGGCGTTGCTTTACCAGGTCTTCGATCAGCCTGGGGAGGCGCTGTACCAGGCGCAGAAGACGGAGGCGCTGATCAGATTGACCGGCGGTGTGGCTCACGATTTCAACAATTTGCTGACCGTTGTGCTGGGCAACGCCACCGCCCTGCGAATGAACGCCGAGAATCGCGACGATCAGCAGGCGGTGCGGCGTGCGGAAATGATCGAACGCGCCGCGGAACGAGGCGCCCGGCTGGCCAACCAATTGCTGTCTTACTCTCGCAAGCAGATGCTGCGGCCCGAGACGATATCAGTCTATCAGGCCATTTCCGCCGTGCATGAAATGCTCGGCCAGGCGGCCGGCGAGACGGCCCGTATCCTTCTCGTTTCAGAACCAGAGCTTTGGAACTGCCAGGTTGACCCAGGGCAGCTTGAGTCGGCGATCTTAAACCTGGTGATAAATGCCCGCGATGAGATGCCAGTGGGTGGCGATATCTCGATTTCCTGCCGTAACCGGCTGGTTAATGCCGAGACGGCGCGGGCACGTGGAAGGTCCGCCGGCGACTATGTCCAGACCGATGTGAAGGACACCGGAAACGGCATTCCCGCCGATCTGCTGGAAAAGGTTTTTGAGCCGTTCTTCACTACCAAACCGATCGGCAAGGGAAGCGGACTAGGGCTTGCACAGGTGCAAGGCTTCGTAAGTCAGTCCGGCGGCTGGGTCGAACTGAAAAGTGCCGTCGGATTTGGCACAACCGTGTCACTGTTTCTACCGCGTGCCCGGAGAGTTGATCCGGATGCTCCGTCGCCGACGAATGATCCGGTGCCCGCCGGAAACAATCGAACGATCCTTGTGGTCGAACCAGACCCGGATCTTCGGACAACAGTCTGCGAAATCCTGAGCAATTCCGGCTATCATGCGCTTCCGACGACAAACGCTTCCGGCGCCCTGGCACATCTGGTTTCAGACGAGCCGATCTATCTGCTGCTCACCGAGGTCGAGCTTCCTGGCGGCGTCAGTGGCATTGATCTTGCAGCCGAGGCATGCCGTCTGCGGCCAGGCCTCCACCCGTTGGTCACGTCGGGCTCCGCCAACGTAGCCGATCAAAAAGCCCGCGCAAGCAGCCGATGCTTCGAGATTTTGCTGAAGCCGTATCAGGCATCCGATCTCGTGCGCGTGGTAGGAGGCATCCTCAAGAGGGAGACTTTTTCCACCGAGACGGAGCAACTCCTGGCGGACGCCCGTGTCACCACCTCGCGGTTGCGGTTCCTTGAGTCGTATCCTGCCGGACGTGGATTGCCCGCGAGGATTAAGGCTGCCGACCCGCAGCCGGAAGTCGCGACCGTTCGCAGCAATGCCATCCGGCTGGGCGTCATGGCTTTCAGAACCATTGGATCATCGGAAGCCAGCGCCTTCGCGCTCGGCCTGGCCGAAGAAATCACCCGGGCGTTCTCTCCGTTCCGCTGGATCACCTGCGTTGCGCCGGCATCCATCGCTGCCTTGGCCGACGCTCCGTTCGAACAGACATCACGCTGGCAGCAGTTCAATCTAGATTTTCTGCTCGAAGGCAGCCTGCGCAGGAAAGGGGACGAAATTCGCGTCCTGGCGCGCGTGGTCAACATGCGAGGTTCCGGCGAAATGGCCTGGGCACGTCGTTTCGACGGCCGGATGCCCGATCTTTTGAGCCTACAGGACCAGATTGCTTCCGAAACCGCTGCGCAGGTCGCGCCGGAGCTTCTGGTTTGGGAGGGACAAGAAGCGGCGTCTCGCCCCAAAATCGACCCGACCGCCTATGATCTGATGCTGCGTGCCATTCCAGCTATCTATCGACTGGATCAAGCGCAGTTCCGGGCGGCGGGCCCCTTGCTGGAAAGCGCGCTGACGTTGGATCCGTCCAACCCCGCCTGTCACTCATGGCTTGCCTATTGGCATCTTCTGATGGTTGGCCAGGGCTGGGAAGCGGACCCAACACAGGCAGTCCAACGGGCTGGCCATTTGGCACAACGTGCGGTCGTGCTTGATCCCACTGATGCCCGCGGCTTTGCCGTGGCAGGGCATGTCCGGGCGTTTCTGCACAAGGAAGCTCAAGCAGCGCTATGGCTGCATGAACGGGCTATCCAACTTAACCCGAACCTCGCGTTGGCATGGTGCTACTCCGGTTTGGCTCATAGTTACATGGGTCAGCATACCGAGGCCATTCAGCGCATTCAGCGTGCGCAGCAAATATCGCCACGGGATCCGCACGGCTTCTTTTTTGACATGGCGCTCGTCATGCCGTTCCTGCTGACCGGTGAATATGAAGCCGCGGCTCGGCTGGGTAGAAGGGCGCGTGCTGTTCATCCCGGTTTTTCCTCGACCTACAAGGGATTGCTTGCCGCTCTGGGACAGCTTCACGCCACACGGGAGGCGACCCCATTGCGAGACGAGCTTTTGCGGCTGGAACCGGCTTTTTCGCTGCGTGAAGCCGCCGCCCGTTCACCGCTGTTGCAGCAACAGGACCTGAGACGTTATGTCGAAGGACTTCGGTTGGCGGGTGTTCCAGAACGATCGCGAATGACGTCCTGAAATCTATCCCGGCGCCGACTTAAACCGCTATCCTTGCAGCACTGACGGGACATGCGCCTTGACGGCGTCGCCGAGCGGCTATCGCATAAGTGCCGAAGGGACGGTCTTGATCCTGGTTCGGAACAACGATTGTTTTGTGATACGCGCTCCAGTCGGCATCGGTCATGTTGGCCATGCTTTGCACGATAGAGGTGGCACTGAGCGTGCGTTCGGCATAAGCCTCCCGCGGTAGTGGCTGTACCTGGAGTAGCGGAAAATCAGCTTTTAGATGCACTGGCTTGTGGGTCTGCGTGAGGCGGAGGTTGGTGAACAGCGGGCCAAACCACTCATCCGTCTCAACGATACCCTCGTAGAGACTGTAGCCGCCGGGGGCGGCAAGATTGGCCGGAGATCGTATCAACAGGCTCCAATCCTTGGCGGTTCGGGCCATCAATCCGGTCCAGATCTGGACTAACCCTGGTTCCGGCAACGCGGTCAGGAACGGCGGTGCGCAACCCTGCAGCGACCTTGGCGCGATGCGATCGAAAGCCTCGGCAAAATCCGGAAATTGCGCGGCGGGCGATAGCGGCATCCAATCCGAAGCGCCATCAAAGTGCCAGTATAGATCGTGTCCATCCCAAATTAATTGCATATCGATCGGAGAGAACACCCACCATCCGTAGCCGGCTGCGCTGGTGACGGCATCGCAGTAACGATAGGCGCGTGTTGGAAGCGTGCCCGCGGCTGCGCGATCGGCACGCTCGGGCGCACGCGCTTGCTCAATCAGCCGATGAAACTGTAACACTGGCGCCGCGAATGTCATGAGTGGTGTAACTCTCGCCTTATACTATACCACTAAGTAAAGCAGGCGTCCTGACTGATAAAGTCGTGCCTCCGGACGGCCATGATAATGCTGACGGGCGCTTATAGCAGGATGACAGGCAGCCGGAGGTTGATATGTTCAGGTGTAACCGGTTATGGCATGACCATCTCAGCTCCTGGCGCCCAGGCGCCAGGACATCTCGGCTTTGCCTATTTCGCCGAACGAAGACGGAACCCGGCGCCAAAGCGAATCCGTCCGTTATCCATAATTTTCGGCAGATGACCTGGGGCCGGCGGGAGACTGGAACCCGCCGCGGCCGGCAGGGAGTCTGGCGTGCTCGTTACGGCCGTCCGGGGGATTTCGGCAGTAGAGGTCTTGATCGGCAACCTTGAGCGGGTCTTGGAGGAGGTCATCAGGATGTCCTTTCATTGAACATTCCTGTGATAGCCAACTCCATTTCTATAGACAATCGAAAAATCACGCATCCGTGATCACAATTTAGTTACGAACTAACACAATATGTTGATACGAAATATGTTGGTCAGTCAGCAGTGATGCTACCGTTTGAAACCGCCGCTGTCATGGCTCGATTTGTTTCGGCCGGCTGCAACGGCATCGTGCGAAGCGGTGTTGATCGGGCAGTCGGGCCGTTGCGGCAGGATGAACCCGACAATGCCGTTGCTTGCCGTGACGGACGGCACAGCCTGACATGTAGCGACCGTGCAGGGCTGTGGCGCTGGCCAACCCAACCGGGACAGCAAGGCCGGGTTGGCATCCGCAAGTCGCAATCAAGCTCTGCTCGCCCCGGTTGGTCGCGTTCGGAACACCATCAACGGGATCAGGAAGAACACCAGCGCCGTTGCCGCCGCGGAAACCAGGATCAGCGGCGTGAGGTGCTGGTTGAAGACATGCTGATACAACACCGAACCCAGCATGTCCGAAAGCGGGCTGGTCAGGTTGATGATCGACATCAGGCCGGCGAACGCGAAACCCTCGGCGCCTTCCGGGCAGGAATCGGCCGCCAGCGACAGGGTCGCGATCGTGGCGATCATCGCGGCAATGCCGCTTATCAGCCAGATCACGACGGCGGTCGCGGGGCCGACCAGCAGCAGATAGAGCAGGGTGGCGACGACCCCGCCCGCGATGCTCAGCCGCAGCAAGGCCGGCTTGCCGATGCCACGTAGTTTCCAACGATACAGCAGGCCGCCCAGGATCCAGCCGCCGGCGCTGACCGATGCCAGCACGCCGATAAAGCCCTGGGAGAACTTCAACCGATCGCTCATTTGGAAATACAGCGGCGTGCCGAAGCCGGGACTGAAGTAGTACAGGAACAGGAAGCCGGCGACGAGCCACAGGTTGCGGGTTCGGAATGCCGTCAGCAGGGCGGCCAGGCGTTCCCGCAAAGCAGGCAGATCGAGCCTGGCCCGATGTTCCTGGATCAGCCAGATGCTGGCGATGATGGCCGCTGGCGCCACCGCGGCGATCCAGGCCGCGGTGTGCAGCGCGCCCAACGGCGAGAGCGTTTCGATCAGGTAACCGGCCAGCAGCACGGCGCCCATCTGCGCGATGTTGTACCACAGCCATTGCTGGTTGACGAAGCGCGCGGATGCGTCATGCCTCTGGCCGGTTTCCACCAGCAGCGCGCCACATAGGGTGCTGGAGATCGCCATGGCGAAGGCGGTGATCGTCAGCGCCGGGATCAATGACCGCGTGCTGCTCAGGGATGCAACCAGGGCAAAGGCCAATACCGCGGCGGCGTTTGCCGCGAGCAGGTAGAACCGGCGCCGGTAGCCGAACAACGGCACGAAATCAGATACCGCGCCATACAGTGGCTTGATGATCCAGGGCAGGTCCAGCACCGCCAGCGAGACGCTGATCTTGACCGGGTCCCAGCCTTGGGTCTGCTTCAGGAAATAGCTCAGCGGCTGCCAGATAACCCCGGATTTGGCCTGGCAGACCCCCTCCACCGCATAGACGATGGCGAAGAACCACATGACGCGGCTGACCGACTGATTGGTCTCCATAGGCCATTGTGCGGGCTGCGTCGGTTGCCCTCAAGCCTGGGCTTGGGCAACCTGATGCGAGCTGGCGGGTGCCCGGCGGCGGAGGACAGAACGTATGGCCTGGCGTATTGGCATCGATATAGGCGGCACTTTCACCGATGTGGCGCTGGTGGAGGAAGCTAGCGGCCAGATTGGTATCGCCAAGGTGATGACAACGCCGCATGATTATGGTGAGGCCGTGATCGCGGGCATCCGCAAGGGGCTGGCGGAGAATGCGATTGATCCCGCCGACGTGACGCTGCTGTCGCACGCCACCACGGTGGTGACGAATGCGCTGCTGGAGCACAAGGGCGCCAAGTGCGGCTTCGTCGCCACCCGTGGCTTCCGCGACCTGCTGGAGTTGCGGCGGTCCTCTCGCCCGGATCTCTATGATCTGTTCCAGGATGGGCCGATCGTGCTGGTGCCACGGCGGCATCGGTATGAGATAACGGAGCGAATTGACGCCCAGGGCGAGGTGGTCACGCCGCTGGCGAGCTCGGAGATACCGGCGCTGATCGAGGCGATCCGCGCCGCCGGGTTGCAGACGGTGGCGGTGTCGTTCCTGTTTTCCTTTCTGAATGACAGCCATGAACGCCAGGTTGGCGCGGCGCTGCGTGCGGCGCTGCCCGATGTCGGCGTGTTCCTGTCGTGCGAGGTACTGCCCGAGATCCGCGAATTCGAACGCGCCAGCACCACCGCGGTCTGTGCCTATGTCGGGCCGCTGCTGGCGGGTTATCTGGCTCGCCTGTCCAGCGCGACGAAGGCGCTTGGGTTGCCGGAGCTGTATGTGATGGGCTCGTCGGGCGGCGTGTTCGATATCGCGGAAGGGCTGCGGATGCCGGCCATGGCGGTCGAGTCTGGGCCGGCGGCCGGCGTGATCGCGGCGGCCTTGGCGGGACGCCAGCTCGGCCGGCCAAACCTGATCTCCTTCGACATGGGCGGCACCACCGCCAAGGCCAGCGTGATCGTTGGACATGAAGTCGCGGTCACGGCGGAGTATGAGGTCGGCGGCGGCGCCAATACCCGGCGATGGATGCATGGCACCGGTCATCCGATCCGCGTGCCGGTGATCGATTTGGCGGAGGTCAGCGCCGGCGGCGGCTCGATCGCCTGGGTCGATCCTGGCGGCGCATTGAAGGTCGGTCCGCACAGCGCCGGCGCCGATCCGGGTCCGGCGGCATATGGCGCGGGGGGCATGCGCCCGACGGTGACCGATGCCGACGTGGTGCTGGGCTGGCTGGACCGGGAGGCGCTGCTGGACGGCGGACTGCCGATCGCGCTGGATGCCGCGGAGCGGGCGATCGCCGCCGATGTGGCGGCGCCGTTCGGACTGTCCGTGCGCGAGGCCGCCGCGCGGATCATCGAGGTGGTCAACAGCAACATGGCACAGGCGCTGCGCATCGTCTCGGTCGAGCGTGGGCATGATCCGCGCGAGTTCAGCCTGATCGCCTTCGGTGGCGCGGGGCCGGTTCATGCCGTGGCGCTAGCCGAGGAGCTACAGATACCCGAGGTGATCATTCCACCCGCACCTGGCGCGTTCTCGGCCCTGGGGCTGGTCGCGACGGACCTCAAGCGGGATTATGCACGTACGCTATATGCCGACCTGGAAACTGTAGAACCGGCACAGGTCGCGGATGCGTTCGCCGCGATGGAGGCAGCCGGCGCCGCCATACTGGAAGCGGCGGCCGTTCCGGTTGACCGGCGGGCACTGCCGCGCTTCGCCGATGTGCGATACCGGCGGCAAGCCTATGAACTGACGCTGCCGGTTGAAGCCGGGCCCGTGACCCGAGACAGCCTCGACCACCTCGCCGCGGCGTTCCATGAGAAGCACGAGCAGACCTATGGCCATGCCAATCCGAGTGAGGCCGTGCAGCTTGTGAACCTGCGGCTGACCGCGGTGGGCAAGCTGGCGGACCTGAAGCTGGCTCAGCCTTCCGATCCATTGAAGGTCCGTGTCCGAACGCGTGAAGTCTGGTTCGCCGCGACCGGCTTCGCGCTGGCGGAGGTGCACTGGCGGAATGGCCTTTCGGCCGGCGCGACGATCGCTGGTCCGGCCATCATCGAGGCGCTCGACTCGACGACCGTGGTTCCGCCCGGCTGGACCGGGCGTGTGGATGAACTGGGCTATATCAGGCTGACCCGATCCTGACCAAGATCGCGCGAAGGTCGGACTCGGTTGGCGAAACGCCCGCTACAGCCTATCTTGCTCGCCGATGGAGGATCGCAATGAATGCGCTTGACCTGATGCTCAGCCGAGAATCGGCGTTGAAGCTTGAAGAACCGGGACCCTCGGCCGAGGACCTGGACCGCATGTTCGCGAGCGCGGTTCGCGCGCCGGATCATGGCCGCCTGCGGCCCTGGCAGTTCGTCGTCATTGGCCCGGATCAACGCGCCCGCTTTGGCGCAGTGATGGCGGAGTCGCTGCTGCGGCGCGTGCCTTCGGCATCCGACGCCGACTTGCAGCGGGAGCGTGACAAGGCTTTTCGCTCGCCGACCATCGTCGTGGTCGCGGCCAAGGTAAAGAAAGGCCACAAGATACCGGAGGTCGAGCAGATCGCCTCGGCCTCGGCCGCCGCGCAGACGATCATGCTGGCGGCGCCGGCGCTGGGCTATGGCGCGGTTTGGAAGACCGGTGCCCCGGCCTACGATCCGGCCGTCAAGACCGCGCTCGGCCTGGCAGAGACCGACGCGATCATCGGTTTTCTATACGTCGGCACGCGGTCCGGCGGATCGTCGCCGATACCGCGACCGGAGGCGAAAGACTTCGTCACCACCTGGACCGGCTGATCATTCGCCGGGTTATCACTCCCCACCCAGGGGCTTCATGTTGCGCTCCACCGCCCGCCGCAGCAGGGCGGCGGAGCGATAGACGCCATGCACCATCTTGGAATAGGGCAGCACCAGGAACAGCGCCAGGATGAAGCCGAGGTGCACCGCCATCGCCAAGCCCATCGCCCCGGTGGCGCGCACCGCCAGCAGGATCAGGCCGGTCAGCGCGATCATGGCCAGCAGCATCAGCAGCGCCACGTCCGCCCCCAGCAGGCGCCGCACGGCGGGCATCGGGTCATCGACGAACTTCATCGCGAACAGCCCCACCGTGCCGACCATCAGCAGCACGCCGCCGACGGTGCCCAGCAGCACCGGCAGGCTGATGAACGGGTAGGGCGCTGGCCAGCCGAGGAAGGCGTGGTAGATGAACGCCGAACTGGTCGAGGCAAAGCACAGCAGGAAGCCGTAGAACATCGCGTGGTGCAGATAGCGCCGGCGCATCGAGAACCTTTCCGACGCGTCATTGCAGCCGTTGCCGCCGCCGCCAAGGTTCTTCAGGGTCAGCACATCCCATAGCGCGATCGCCAACGCGGTTGCGCTGACCTTGTCCTGTGGCCCGGCCTCATGCCAGAAGTTCCGCGCGCCCATCCATAGGGCGAACAGGGAAAAGCCGAACGTCGCCAGGGCCACGACGTTCATCGCCCAGAGCGGGATGACCCGGTAGAACGAATCCGCGACGACCGGATGGGCGCCGAAGAAATTGCCTGGGGTGTTCAGCAACATGCTCAGGATCAGCACGACGGCGATGGCCAGCGCGGCGATCAACGAGACCAGGGTGCCGTTGCGATTAAAAGCGGTGGCCAGCGGCTTCGGCCAGGCATATTCGGCGTAGCTTTCGGCCCGCACCTCCGCCAGGGCACGAGGCACGTTGATGCCCCATTCATGCGGTGGGGCGTATTGGCAGGCGTAGTAACAGCCGCGGCAGTTGTGACAGAGGTTGGCCAGGTAGCTCAGGTCGCCGGTGGAAAATTCACGGCGCAGTTCCAGGGCGGGGAAGACGGCACAGAAGCCCTCGCAATAGCGGCAGGCGTTGCAGACCTCCATGTCCCGGCGAGCGGTGATGACGGCGTCAGTTTCTTGCACGACGTGCGGCCTCCTGCCCGGCGATGCGGCCGAAGACCGTGCCGATGGTCATCCCGAACCCGGCCAGGTAGCCCTTGCCGAGGATATTGCCGGCCATGATCTCGCCGGACGCGAACAGGTTGCCGGCGGGCTGACCGGTATCCATCAGCACCTGGGCTTTCTCGTTCACGCGAACACCGAGGTAGGTGAAGGTGATGCCGGGGCGCAGCGGGTAGCCGTAGAACGGCGGCTTCTCGACGGGACGCGCCCAATTCGTCTTGTTCGGCGTCAGGCCGTCCGTGGCATTGCCGTCCAGTTTCAGGTTGTCGAACACCTGGCCGGGTTTTACCGCCTTGTTGAAGCTGTCGATGGTTTGCCGGACTTTCGTCGGATCGAGTTTCATCTTGGTAGCAAGTTCTTCCAGGGTATCCGCCTTGATGGCGGGATAGACCGACGGCATGAACAGCGGGAATGCCTTGGCGTCACAGATGGAGTATGCGATCTGGCCCGGCTGCTGCGCGATCAGGCGGCCCCAGATGGCGTAGCGCTTGGGCCAGACGTCCTCGCCTTCATCGTAGAAGCGGTCGCCGTCGCGGTTGATGACGACGCTGTAGGGCACGCTGTCCAGGCGGGTGGTGATGCCGCCGTCGAATTTTGGCGCGCGGGCGTCGAGGGCGACTGCGTGGCATTGTGTGGGGTCGCCGATCGTGCCGACGCCCTGGTCCAGCAGGTTTTTCAGCACGCGCCCGCGGTTGTATGGCGTGCCGCGGATGACGAAGTTGTCGACCGCGTCGCCCCAGTATTCGCGCATCCACTCCAGGTTTGCCTGGAAGCCGCCGGCCGAGGCGACGACGCAGCGGGCGTTCAAGGTCTCAGGAAATCCCTTGTGGGTGATGTCAATGGAGCGGACCGCGCCGTCGTCCATGTTCAGCGACAGCACCTCGGTGTCATACAGGACATGCACGCCGAGCCGTTCGGCGGTTAGGTAGTAGGCGTTGACCAGGGCCTTGCCGCCGCCGAGGAAGAAGGCATTGGTGCGCCCCAGGTTCAGCGTGCCGGTCAATGACGGCTGGAAGCGCACGCCGGCCTGCTTCATCCAGCCGAACACGCCGGAGGACGCACGGATAGTCATCCGGGCGAGCGCTTCGTCGGTGTTGCCGCCGGTGACGCGCAGCAGGTCGTCCCAGTATTCGTCTTCGTGGTAGGCATCGGTCAGCACATCGTTCGGCTGGTCGTGCATCGCCCTCAGGTTGCGGGTGTGGCGGCTGTTGCCGCCGCGGAAGGCCTTGGGCGCGCTTTCCAGCAGCAGCACGCTGGCGCCCGACTGGCGCGCGGTGATCGCCGCGCACAGCGCCGCGTTGCCGCCGCCCGCCACCAGCACGTCATAGGTTCTTGTCCGATCCGGCATCCGGCTCCCCCTGGGATGGGTTCCATCTACGAACGGTTGCCGGATCGCGCAAGGCGTGCGAATGGCGCGGGTGGGCTGGAATGAAGGGGGTCTGGATGGTGGAAGCCGCGACGGCGAGCGCCTGGTACGAGATCGTGCGGGAGGTGCTGAAACGCCACGATGTCAAGCTGGTGACCTATGTCCCGGACAACGTGCTGCGTCCGCTGATCGAGGCGGTGGAGGCGGACCCGTTCTTCCAGGCCTTCGCCTGCACGCGGGAGGAGGAGGCCGTCGGCATCAACACCGGCGCCTGGATGGGCGGGGTGCGGTCGATGCTGCTGATGCAGACCTCCGGCTTTGCCACCTTGCCGAACGTGCTGGCGTCGCTGGCGGTGCCGTTCCAGATCCCGGTGTTGATGATGGTATCCGAACGCGGCACCTTGGGGGAATTCAACATCGGCCAGTCGCTGGTGGCACGGACCATGCGCCCGGTGCTGGAGGCGCTGGCGATCGAGCACCACACCATGACCCGCCTGGACGAGGCCGAGTTCATCCTGGACCGTAGTCTGGTGCAGGCCTTCGCCACGATGGCGCCGGTCTGCTTCATCCTGTCGCCGCTGCTGACCGGCGGCAAGGTTTTCTCGAAGTAGGAGCTGGGGATATGGCAGATTTGGTGAACCACCCGGCGACCCGTGATCAGGCCAAGGTGATGAACCGGTTCGACATCACCAAACGCATGCTGGATCTGTTGCGGCAGGACGAGGCGGTCGTTGGCGGCATCGGCTATACCAATTTCGACCTGTGGGCGGCCTGCGGTGGCCGGCGGCGGCAGAACTTCTACATGCTGGGGTCGATGGGGCTGGCGGTGCCGATCGCGCTGGGGGTGGCGATCGCCCAGCCGCGGCGGAAAGTCTTCGCGCTGGAGGGGGACGGGTCGGTGCTGATGCAGCTCGGCGCGCTGTCCACCGTGGCGGCGCGGCGGCAGAGCAACCTGTGCATCGTGATCATGGACAACGGGGCGTACCAGATCACCGGCGGACAGAAGACGATGACGGAGCAGGGGGCGGATATCGTCGGGATCGCCCGGGCGTCTGGGCTGGCGCAGAGCGCCTGGGCGGCGAATGAGGATGCGTTTGTTGAACTGGTCGGGCTGTCGTTGCGGGAGGCCGGGCCGTGGCTGATCGGCTGCCGGATCGATAACCAGAAGCCGGTGGATACGACGGAGCGGGATCCCTCGCGGATACGCGATGGGTTCATGCGGGGGTTGGGCGTGAGGGGGTGAGGGAACGGGTATTCCGTTGGGATTTATCCGTCGCCGAAAACCTTTGCTAACGTCGCGACCGCATCCTATATCTGACTAACATGTTGGTCAGGAGCGCGCGGATGGATGATGTGAACCTTGCGGATGCCAAGGCGCATCTAAGCGAATTAGTGGCGCGGGCGGAGGCTGGCGATCTGATCCAGATCAGCCGCCGGGGGAAACCAGTGGTGCAGCTTAGCACCCTCGCGCGGCCTCGGCAGCCTATTGCCCTGTCTGTGCTGCGGGCGGTGACGGATAAGTTGCCGCGGGGAACCGATATAGTGCGGACGATGCGGGATGAGGCGCGCTACTGACGCTGTATCTCGACACGTCGTTGCTGGTCGCGGCGCTTACCAACGAAGCGGCCACCGGGCGGGTTCAGCTTTGGTTGAGTCAGCAGGACCCGGCGGGGCTGTTGATCAGCGAGTGGGTGGTGACGGAGATTGCCTCGGCGCTGTCGATCAAGATCCGCATGGGTCAGCTAACGGTTGAAGATCGCGCCAAGGTGACCGGGCTGTTCACTCGACTGAAGGAGGAGTCTCTGACGGTGGTTCCGGTCATCCGCGATCACTTCCTGACGGCGGGGCGGTTCGCCGAGCAGTATGGGATTGGTTTGCGGGCGGGGGATGCGTTGCATGTCGCGGTCGCGGCGGCGCGAGGGGCGACGATCTGCACGTTGGACAGGCGGCTTGCGGAGGGTGCGACTGCGGTGGGGGTGAGCGCTGAGTTGGCGTGAAGTGAGCCTGTGCCCCAGAAACCAGATCGTCCAAATAGGTTAAGTCACAATCTTGGAAGCTGATCGAGCGGCACGCCAAGAGCATTGCCGGCGGCAGTGCTGAATGCTTCGATCCCTTTAAGAAGGGCGTGTTCGTCAGGTAATTCAGCAAGATCGAAATCCATTCCAAAAATATCGATACCGTCAATTTTGGGATGGGATACCATCGTTCCGGCACCAGCGACTATATTGAAGCAATGCTCACTCGCGCCCCACAAACTAACGGCAATCTCTCTGTTCGGCCGGTTCAGTACAAGGTAGAGACAAAGCTTCGTCTGGCACTCTTCCACGTTCCTAAATGTCAACGGGTTAGGATCAGTGGAGGCGAATGCCGGCATTCCGGTGTCTGAACGTGACCAAACGCACAGAACTGCATCGTTCATGCGCGGATACTCCGACCACTTCCCATTCTTGTATTGTGTATCGTCGCGGCGGCGAGACGCTCTAAAACTTATATTGACCATAGGCAGCATGCCCCAGACCGATCTGGTTTCCGGATTCCATGTACTCATCTTGAACGGCGAATCCGATGACCAATGCGAAAATTCCAGCCGCTCACGAATGATGCGGTTATAATCGAGAATGCGCTTCTGAAAAGCCCAAAGTAAGCGGTAAGCCCGCCGCACATCGGCCAGCGCTTCGGCAAGTTCGGTTGTTGACTGGCTCATGATCATTCGCGTTCTTGTGGGAGAAAGACGCTGGCAGCGGACGTAATGGGTTGCAAACGAGCAAGCGTAGTGACCCACTTTGGAATAAAGGCGGCTGGAGGTGATGTAATCCCACCGGCAACGGCACGCCAGCGCGGCAGAGTTAGTTCCTTCATCCAACTCAGTGGCTCAACGTTAATTCCATGCAATATTAACCCGACCCGTATGTCGTTTATCAGACGGCGGTATACATACTTGTCGGCGGTGACGTCACAAATAACGCTGAAAAGCTTGTGCCAATGCACGGCCGCAAAGCGAACATCTTGGTCAAGAAGACTCGGGGCCGTTTGCTCTAGTTCCGCTAGCAGTTTGCTGCGGAGCGCGATCAGTGTCGTTAATCGCCCGTCCTGCAAACCCCCTACCGCTAACAGCCAAACCTGCTTGCCAGGAAACTGCATACTCGCCCGAGCGTATTCGCGAGCCAGTTGATCGGGTTTCTGCTGACGCACAAAATCATTGCGTTTGGCTTCAACAACCAAAACTCGATCAGTGAATTCGACAATCACATCTGGTTCGACGGCTTGCTCACCGGCTTCGGTCTGCCAGGGCCAGAATAAAACATTTTCGACCGGAGTTGGCGGGATCATCGCTACGCTGGCCCAGATCTCTTGCGAGAAGAGAATGGCGCTAACTGTTTCATCTGGTAGGTAAAAAAGCCGCTCCAATACGGTTGCAGTTAGCGTATCTTCCGATCCGTTGAATTCTTCCAGCAGCCGGACACTCTCCATTCCGGTTCCCCGCTTTTTGCCCCGCAGGATACCGTTTAGCATTCAGCTCCCTTTCTATTCTGCGCAGTTGCCACTTGTCCTAAGTTTATAGGTTCCAACGCACTTCTTATCGAACCATCGAATACGCACGCAGAATTCCAGATGATGGGCGAGGCGCATCAAGCGCATAGCCGGAAGGTATCGCATGGAACGAGACTGACAGCTTCTAGCCGCCATCACAATCACCCGCCATCCTCGCCGCGAACCCCATCGCCCGTGCACCGCCAACCCGACCCTCACACTCGGCCGCCAGCAGCCGCACCAATGCCAGCGGCTCCATCGTGCCAACCATCGCGGCCCGGCGGCGCACCAGCGCGAAGTCCGCTGGCGTCAACATAGTCAGCCCATCCAGCACCGGTGGCGCGGCCAGCCCAAAGAAGCGCCGGAACGCCAGCCGAGATTGCGCCTGGGTCAGCCAATCAAACCGCACCTTCACCAGGAAACGGCGCAGGCTGGCGCGATCCAGCCGGCCCAGCAGGTTGGTCGTGCAGGCGAACGGCAGCGCGTGCTCCTCCATCCAGGTCAGCATCTCGTTGACCTGACTGATTTCCCAGCTCCGCACCGCGTCCACCCGATCCAGCAGCAGGCTGTCGGCCTCATCGAACACCAGGAATGCATTGCTGTCCCGCGCCTCGGCGAAGGCGTCGGCGATGTTGCGCTCGGTTCCGCCGACATAGGCATCCAGGATATCGGAGGCACGCTTGTGCAATACCTGCAACCCCATTCGGTCAGCCAGATGCCGCACCCAGGCGCTCTTGCCCGATCCCGGCGGCCCCGACAGCAGGAACGACACCGCCCGATCCGCATCCGGCCGCGCCAGCCGATCCACCAGCGCGCCCAGGTCGCAGTCCGCGTTCACCAGGGCCGCATCATACAGCCCGTCGTGCGCCCGCTCGGGCGCCGGCAGGGCACCGCCATGCACCGCCCGAGCGACGCCTTCCACGATGACACGGGCGGTCTCGGCCTGCCCGCCGGCCAACCGCGCCGCGCGCAGCGCCGTTGACGCGACGGCCGGCGCCGCCGGCACCAAGCGCGCCAGCCGCGCCGCATCGGCCTCCGGCAAAACGATGCCTTCCGCCTCGCCCATCTGCCGCCACAGCCGCGTCCTGGTCACCAGGTTCGGCACCTTCAGCTCCAGGCACATCGTCATACGCCGCAGCACGGCGGGGCCCAGCATGCTGATGTCGTTCGCTGTCCAGATCACTGGCACCGCCATGCGCTCCAACAGCCGGTGCATGAACACGCGGGAGTTGGTCGCGGGCTCGTCATCAGATCCATTGCGTTCAACAAACAAATCTTCCGCCTCGTCGAACAGCAGCAGCGTATCGCCGGGCGCGACGAGCCGCTGGGCCAGGCGCAGGCCGGCCAGACGCTCCCCACGACAGGGCTCTCCGCCGCTTTCGTCCGCCTCGGCGACCGGCCGCAGCCGCGCGCCCACCCGCTCGGCCAGCGTCGCGGCGAACGACGTCTTGCCGGTGCCGGGCGCCCCGTAGAGCAACAGGTTGATCCCGTTTTCCCGCCCGCCCAGTGCCGCCCGCAGCACGGAAGCGGCGATTTCGGCTTCCTGACCAAGATGCGTGAAGGACTCCCACGGCAGCGGTGCCGCGACGGCCGCGCCGAGCAACTGGTCGTAGACGTCGGCCGCTGGCGGCACGCCCTGGCGGATCAGCGCCTTCAGCCGCTCCAGCGCGCCAAGCCCGCCGCTGCGCCCGAGGTGAAGCAGCCCGCTAGCCAGCAGCTTTGCGCCTGCGGTCAGCCGCGTCTCGACCTCCGCCGAGGATGCTTGCAGCAGCAGCGCGATCAACGTGGCGTCCCGGTGCAAGTAGGTCGGACCTTCGCGGCACACGCTGATCGTGTCGAACAGCCGCTCCACCCGCTTGTCGACCTTGTAGTAAAGCACAAGCGCGAGGATGTGACTTTCCAGCGCATCAAGCGCGAGGATCGGGCTCATTGCCTCGACCCAGCGACAAGCATGGGCATCCGGGATGCCTGACACAGCAGCCCCGCCTTGCGTCAGCGCACTGTCGATCTTGCGCCAATCCTGCTCCGACACACCGCGACGCGGCCAAAATCCGTAGCTGTCGGCATCGCCCGGAACTGCGTTGTCTGGCAGATCGAACCCAGCCGCGCTCTCCGCAAGCCACTTCGCCAATCCCACAGCTTCCGGAGAGCGGCGATCAACCGCGGCGTGGACGTTTAGGGCACACCGCAGTGCCATCGCGGCGCCGTTTCTGCCAATGCTTTGCGCAGCGGCGTGACGCCACTCAAAAGGGGCATTCATGGCAGTTTCTCCAGAGGTTCGATAAAGTCGGAATACGCTGTACGGGCGTCGGAACTGGACGCAAGCGAAGAGATTCGCGGGCTGCCATTGCGGCGGCTTCGCACAGACGCAACCGCGCCTTGCTCGGCCAAAGGCCGGCGACGGCATATGCCTGACGGAACGCATGACGCAGTCGGGTTATCGCGGAGTCGTAGCATGAATGGCTGAAACGGGTCCTGGTCAATGCACATACAGATGTAGCGGGGACAGCGACGCCGTCCCCGCGCCTTGTCAGCGCCGCGCCGCCTGACGACCGCGGGCCAGAGCTTCCGCCCGCAGCAGTTCCGCCGCAGGAATGACTCGCGCGGCCTGCCTTGGATCGCCGAGACCAAACTCGATCTCGATGAAGCCGTCCTGGCGAAGGCGCGAGCAGACCGCAAGTGTTACGCCGGTATGCACGATCTGGAAGTGCGCCATTTCAATACCCCTGCCGCGCCGGGCGATTTCATGCCAGGCCGCCAACGCGGCTGGGCGAAGCTGAACTCCGAGCGCGGCGCGGGCTTCGGTGGACGGAACGATGACGACGGGAGCCTGAACCTGAAACATCGCGATCTCCTTAATGAGCGAACATCAGCCAGACCGCTCGGATAGATTCCGACTGTGGTCTGGTTCACGTTGCCGAGGAGGACAGGTTCAGTTCCTCATAACATTACATAATAGCAGAGAACCAACGTGCTGTCACGCCTTATCTTGAGGAACTCGCCCGTCTGCGACAGAACCGGATAAACGAGATGCTCTGTCCCACGCCGGCCCGCGGGTCTTATCAACGCAATGGACCCGCACCGGCCGGTCCGGCATAGTCGCTATCAGATATGGATCGGCTTGGCGACCAAGCGGAATAAGCATAAAGGCCAGAGATGGCATGGCAGCTTGGTGCCTGCGTGAGGCGCTTATCAGTGGCGGCACAACCCCGGAACTTGCCAACAAAGCGGCCGAGGAAGTCGCAACCTATGAGGCGCGACTGGCTTCGACGGACGCCCGCCTGACGCTGTTAACCTGGATGGTGGGTGCAAACATTGCTCTTACCGCGGCTGTGCTGGCCAAACTGCTGCACTGAAAACGTTTCTTCCCGAACTGGCTGACTGGCAACGACAGGCAACACAAAATCCTGGACTTCGACCACCGTCACCAGGACGCATAGCCACCTACCCGTTACTCCGCCGCCACCGCCGCCCGCATCCCCACCCGCCGCAGCGCCCGGTCGACCCACTGCGCCGTCAGCTTCTCCTGCGCGCCGTTCTGCCCCAGCCGTTCATGCAGCGCCGGGAAATCCACCCGGTCCAGCGCCTGGTCCTGATTGAAGCAGGAGAACACCACCGTCCGCTCCCCCGTCGCCGGATTGATCTGCGGCTGCAGGCACTGCGCGCAGACCTCCTTCATCATGCACTGCATGGGGGAGTTGATCGATCCGATCGCGCTGTGCCCGGCCTTCAGATAAGGCGCCAGCACGCCATGCCGAGCGGCGCCCACCGCCTGCATCATGCGGTCGGAGCCGATGACGATCATGTGGTCAGCCTCCGCCAGCGGCACCGCCTGGTCGCCGAGCGCGCCTGATGCGTAGGCTGCCATCGCCTGCACGATGTTGCCGACGAAGCTGCGATCCTGCGGCCGATGCGGTCCCACCGTGAAGCCCGGCGCCTCATCGCAACACCAGATGATCACGTCGGCCGCCCGCTCGATCTCGGAGACCTTGTAGCGGTCGCGCAGCGCCTTGTAGCCGGCGAAGTACACCACCTTCGACCCCGTCGCCCGCGTCGCCGCGCCGATCGAGAACAGCACCGCGTTGCCCAACCCGCCACCCACCAGCGCCAACGTGCTATCGGCATGGATCTCGGTCGGCGTGCCGGTCGGCCCCATCAGCACCACCGGCTCCCCAGGCGCCAGCATGGCGCACAGGTCCGAACTGCCGCCCATCTCCAGCGCGATGACGCTGACCAGCCCGGCCGAGGGATCGGTCCAGGCGCCGGTCATCGCCAGCCCCTCCATGTTCAGCAAGGTGCGGCCGACACCCGGTTCGTCATCGCGCGCGGCCAGCACCTCGAAGTTCTGCAACCGGTAGAATTGGCCGGGCCGGAAGGCGCGGGCAGCGGCCGGGGCGCGGATCACCACCTCGATGATCGTCGGCGTCAGCCGATGCACCGCATGCACCCGCGCCGTCAGCGCATCCCGTGTTGCGGCGATCAGCGCGGCACCCGGCACCGAGGTCGCCGGAATCGCAGCCAGGGCACGGGAGACCACGGGATAACCCCGCTTCGCCCCGCCCATCGCCTTCACCACGTTGCCAAAGAAGCTCGGGTGCAGGTCGCCAAAGAAGCTGATGAACCGTCCATTCTCCGCCCGGTGCATCAGCACCTCGGCCTTGTCCGGCTTCGCCAAACCACGCACCGGTTCCACCTTCGCGCCGTTCTCGTCCACCGCCTGGAAGTAGCGGCCGTCCAGCTTGATCCGGTCATCCTCCCGCGCCAGCACGGTGTTCGGCTGAGTGCCGGCCGCCACCAGGATCGCCCGCGCCGGCAGCACCACCTCGGAGCCATCCGCGCGGGTCATGCGCAGCCCCGCGGCATGGCCGAAGCGGTCGGTCTCCACCGCGGCGGGCGTCAGGCCCTCGGCGAAGTGGACTGATTCCTCCATCGCCTTGGCGACTTCCTCGTGGTTCAGCGTGTAGGACGGGCTGTCCACCAGCCGGCGGCGATACGCCACCGTCGCCCCGCCCCAGCCATCCAGCAACCCCGCCAGATCGGCCGCTCGGCCTTCGCGCGCGGCCGCCTCGCGTTCGGCGCGGATCGCGGCGGCATGGGCGAGGAATTCGCCAGCGGTCTCCGCCTCCTCCTGCGTCCAGCGCAGGCGCACCGCCATCTCGCCGTTCTCCGCCACCAGCACCCGGTGGCGCAGGGCGAACTTCTCCACCTGACGCACGTAGTAGGCCAGGCTTTCGGTGGCAGTGTCGATCGCCGTCAGCCCGCCGCCGATCACCACCACCGGCAGGCGAAGCTGCAGGTTGGCGATCGAGGACGCCTTCGCCGCCCCGGATAGTTGCAGCGCCATCAGGAAGTCGGACGCCTGCCGCACCCCACGCGCCAGCCCGTTCGGGATATCCAGCACGGTCGGCCGGCCGGCGCCCATGCACAGGGCGATGTGGTCGAAACCCATCGTCCAGGCATCGTCGACCGACAACGTGCCGCCGCCGCCGAACCGCACGCCACCAAAATGCGCGAACTGGTCAACCCGCCGCTCCAGCAGCAGCCGCACCAGCTTCAGGTAATTCTTGTTCCAGCGGACGGTGATGCCGTACTCGGCCACCCCGCCGAACCCGGCCATCACGCGGTCATCCAGGTTCTCGAACAGCGTCGCCACGTCGCGCACCGGGGCGGAGACGTCAAAGCCCAGCGGCTCGATCTTCAACCCGTCAACCGCGACCACGGTATGGCCGTCGTTCATCAGGTGATGCGCCAGGGTGAACCCGGCCGGTCCCAGCCCGACGATCAGCACCTTGCGCCCGCTGTCTGGCCGGGGCAGGGGGCGGCGGATGTCCAGAGGGTTCCACCGGGTCAGCAACGCATAGATCTCGAAGCCCCACGGCAGCGCCAGGACGTCCTTCAACACGGATGTTTCCGCCTGAGGAATATCGACCGGCTCCTGCTTCTGGTAGATGCACGCCTTCATGCAGTCGTTGCAGATACGGTGGCCGGTCGCGGCCATCATCGGGTTGTCGATGGCGATTGTGGCGAACGCGCCCAGCACATGGCCGGCGGCGCGCAGCGTGTGCATCTCGGAAATCTTCTCGTCCAGCGGGCAGCCGGCCAGGGTGACGCCGAACACCGATTTCTGGAACTGCCCGGTCTTGCGGTCCTTCAGCCCCTTCGAGCAGGAATCCTTGCCCTGAGTATGACACCAGATGCAGTAGTTCACCTGGTCCAGCGCCTGCTGCGTGTTCATGCCGTGGTCGGTCAGGGCGAAGCCCTCGCGGTGCCGCCGGTCATGTTCCGGCAGGCGCAGCATGGTTACGCCATCGCGCTCGATCGTCTCGACCGGCACAAGGTGCTGCGGATCGATGCGACGCGGCACGCCGAACAGGGTGCCGCCGCGATGCGCCGCCTGGCCGTCCGGGGTCAATGTCGCCCAGGCAGCATAGCGCAAGGCGATGTCCAGCGCCTCCGCATCGGTTTCCCAGATGGCAACATAGGTAGCGAAGGCCTGCTCGGTCAATGCCTGACCCATACGGGCTTCCAGCGCCGCACGCAGCGCCGGACCGTCGAAGGCGGACGGGTCGGCGTACTTCTTCACCGCCTGGCGCTGCACGAACAGGCGCTTGCAGGCGTGGATCGGGTCCAGCGCGAGCGTTGTCCGCATCAGCGCCTCGGTCTGCGGCTCGATGCCGAACAAGGCCGCCACGAACCCGTCCAGATGCGGGCCGAGCGCCACGACCAAGTCGGATTCGTCGCGCGAGGACAGGCTGTCAGGCGCCGCGCGGGCCGCCAGCAGACGTTGATGCAGCGCCGCGTCCTGTTGCGCCAGCGTCCCCAGGAATTGGCGATCCAGCCGCACAAGCCCGTTACGCACCGCGAGGTCGGCGAACGAGAAGCCAAAGGCAAGCCGAGGAGAATCAAGAGACGTCACGGGACCAGACCATCTTCCACTAAAAAATCCAACAAAAAGCTCGGCTTTAGGCCAACGCGCCGATTGCCATCGCCGGGAGTTGCATAGCGGATGCCATAGCCCGACCGGTCAGGCAACCGCCGCTGATCACACCTCTCCGGAGTTCATTGCGGTACTGTCCTCGGGGCAAAGCCATTCCAGCAACTTGCTGGTCAATGCGGTTGTCGTCAGCGGCTTGGTAAGCTGATCGTCCATCCCGCTGGCCAGGCTCGCCTCGCGACTTCCCTGCAAGCTATGGGCGGTCAAGGCGACAATCGGGGTGGAGTGACCCTGAAGCGTCTCGATGTGACGAATTGCCCGGGTCGCCTCGTAGCCGTCCATTTCCGGCATCTGGCAATCCATCAGCACCAGGTCAAACTGGTATTCTCGATAAGCGGCGACTGCCTCCAGGCCGTTTCGGGCGGCTGTGACGCGGCAACCCAATGCTTCCAGCAAAGCCTGGGTTATCCGCATGTTGGCTGGGTTGTCCTCCACCAGCAGGATCGAGATGGAGCTTCGGCCGCCGCGATCAAGTGTCGCCTGGAACGCTTTGCTCGCGGCGGAGACGAAGTCAGCGGCCGGTGCGGCTGGCGGCAGCGTGACTGGCGGAGCGGGACGGGCAGCCGGGGCGGGTAGAACGGCCGGCGCGGCCAACCCTCGTTCCAGGAACACAGTAAACCAGAAGGTGGACCCGACGCCGACCACGCTCTCCACGCCGATGTCACCATCCATCAGGTGGCAGAGCTGGCGTGCGATCGACAGGCCCAGCCCGGTTCCGCCATAGCGCCGGGTGGTGGAACTGTCGGCCTGCGTGAAGGCCTCGAAGATCAGGCCCTGCTTGTCGGCTGGGATGCCGATGCCGGTATCCGATACTTCGAAGCGTATGCGCAGTCCGGTGCCGATCTCCTGCTCCATTGCCGCATGGATGGTGATGCTGCCCATGGCGGTGAATTTCAGTGCGTTGCCAACCAGGTTTGTCAGGACCTGCAGCAGGCGGTGCGAATCGCCGACGAGCATGAGGTTCAGCGGGTCTGGCATCAGCAGCGACAATGTCAGTCCCTTGGATCGCGCCTGATCGCCGAACAACACCGTGACATCGAGCATCAAAGACGGCAGGTGGAACGGGATGCGGTCCAGTTCCAGCTTGCCGACCTCGATCTTTGACAGGTCCAGGATGTCATCGATCATTCGCAGCAGCGCCTGGCTGGACCGGGCGGCGGTTTCGAGATAACGCCGTTGCGGGGCGGTTAGATCCGTGAGCCGCATCAGCTCCACCATGCCGACGATCCCGTTGAGCGGGATGCGGATCTCGTGGCTCATGTTCGCCAGGAACTGGCCCTTGCCGAGATTGGATGTCTCCGCCTGCCGCAGCGCCTGGATGGTGTCGGCGGCTTTGCGGCGCAGGTCGCTCAGCATGGTGTTGACCGCGGCGCCCATCTGGCCGATCTCCCGCGGCACCGGACCGTGGAAGACTGGAACCGACACTTCGTCATTGCCGGCAACAACCGCCTCGGCGGTGGCCGCCACGACGCGGACCGGGCGGGCCAGATAAAGCGCGAACACCCAGCTCAGCAGCGTGGCGGCGCCGAACGAACCGGCCGCGACGATGATTGCCTTCGCGGTCACTTGATCGGCTCCGCGGCAAAGCTCGATGATCGGCTGCGGCACCATGACGGCCCGGCCGGTTTCCGGCACCACGGCGCAGCCGGCGATCATGTTGCTGTTGAATGGCGGCGAAAGGATCTGGCCGACGCCGGTTTCGCCCCGCATTATCGCCGCCGCGCCGGAAGTGTCGGGCGACGCCGCCGCCCAGTCCTTGAACGGATGGGCGACCAGGAGATGCCGCGCCCGCACCGAGTCCATCTCGTTCTGGAAGGACGTTTTGCTCTCCCAGAAGGCGAGGACGCCGACCGGTACGACGGCGACGACAGTGAAGGCAATGAACAGCAGGAGACGCAGACTGACGCCGCCGAGCAACTTCGTCATGACAGCCGGTGCCGGAGTGTCGGCCTTGGATGAGATCGTCTTCGGCGGAGGGGGCATGTTCTGGTTTGGCGTCGGCTGCATTCCAGAGCTTCCGCAATGGCAGAGCGCGGCCTGCGGCAGATGCAATACCACGCCATGCCAATGACTTGGCAAATCGCTTTGCTCGCTGTTAAACTCGATAGCTTCAAGTTATACTTTCTCAGTCAACCCATTGTATTGGTTGGTGTGAAGTGCGCTGGTGACCTTGATTATCAGTAATGAGCCGTGGTGCCTGTTGCGAAATTCGATATTATACAACTTGAAGCCAGCAGAAGTTATAACTTCATCTGAGCTGTCAATCAACCGTCAGAAATTCGGCTACAACGGTCGTGAAGTCGTCGAGGCAATGCTAATCCCTCATTAATATTCTCGCGTACATACGCTAAATGGACGTTGCTTCGCCAGAGCGGTTTCAAATCAGGTCGCTCCACCTTCAAGTCGTCATGGGGCGACTCTTCCTCGCGTGCTTGATCGCCCAGCCATGAAGAGTTGGTGCGACCTGATCGGAAACCGCCCTGAGCTCAGTAATCCTTACCGAGCAACAATGGTTCAGCATTGAACGCTCATCCAATCATGTCGGCTGTCATCGAACCTCGTCATGCAAGCCGCGTCCTCTCATTGCGAAGCATGTCGGCCCAAACGGGAACGGCCTCAGCCTGCCCGTCGATCGGCAGCGACACAAGCCGCCCGACGTCGCAAGCGTTTCAGCGGCTCCCATGGCCAAAGACCTTCCGCCAGCAGACGAGCTTTCCTGGCACCGCGCCGCATGGGCTAAGATCCCATACATATCATTGAGGAGATGACATGCCGATTCGCGTCTACCTCGCCGGCCCAGATGTCTTCCTGCCGGACCCCGGCGCCTGGATCGAGCGCAAGAAGGCGATCTGCGCCGCCTTCGGATTGCACGGAGTTTCACCACTCGACGATCTGCCGGACGAACCCCGATCCTGGACTATCCTGCCGGACTGGCACCGCATCGCGCTGCGCAACGAGGCTCATATCCGCAGTGCCGACGCCGTCGTCGCGAACCTGACGCCGTTCCGCGGCCCCAGCGCCGACGTCGGAACGGTGTACGAGGTCGGCTTTGCCCGCGCTCTCGGCCTGCGGTTGTTCGGCTACGCCACCGTTACCACTTCATTGTTGGACCGCACCATCGCTGCCCTGCGCGGCACCGCGCGTCAGGCTGCCGACGGCTCCTGGTCGGACGCTGACGGTCTGCAGATCGAGCAGTTCGGACTGTTCGACAATCTGATGATCGAAGGCGGCATCACCGGCTCCGGCGGAACATTGATCCAGCAGGACAAGGACCGTTGGCACGACCTGTCGGTGTTCGAGCGCTGCATCCAAGCGGCGGCGGCGGCAATGTTCGGCGGAGATCGACCCAGGCGGCTTGAGCCGGAGCAGTCGGATCACACCGTCGTCGACCCGCCCAGGATCGTCGTCGCCTGCGCCGACAGCACGCCGCCGTTGCCATGCACCAGCGCCAGTTCCGCATCCAGCACCTGCCGCTGACCACATTGGCCGCGCAACTGCCGCACCGCCTCGATCAGCAGGAACAATCCATACATCCCGGGATGGCAGTATGACAGGCCGCCGCCGTTGGTGTTGACCGCCAGCGAGCCCTTTGGTCCGATCCGACCACCCTGGACAAACGGGCCGCCCTCGCCCTTGCCGCAGAAACCCAGATCCTCAAGGAACAGGATGGTGTTAATGGTGAACGCGTCATATAGCGCCAGCACGTCGATATCACCGGGCTTTACTCCCGCGGCGTGGTAGGCCCGTGCCCCGGATTCGATCGCTCCGGTCCGCGTCAGGTCCGGCATCGACGTGATCGAGGCATGCGTGATCGACTGCCCGCTGCCAAGCACATACACCGGCTGCTGTTTCATGTCGCGGGCCCGGTCCGCCCGCACCAGCACGATTGCTCCACCGCCATCGGTCACCAGGCAGATGTCGCGCACCGTGAACGGCTCGCTGATCGGCCGGGCATTCAGCACGTCGGCGATCGAGAGCGGTTGCTTCTCCCAGGCGGCCGGGTTCAGCAGCGCCCAGTCGCGCGCCGCCACGGCGACCTCCGCCATCTGCTCACGCGTGGTGCCAAACTCGTGCATGTGCCGGTTCGCCGCCATCGCATAGGCGCTGGCCGGCAGGAACGGCTTGTAGGGCGTCTCGTAGGGATTGAATTCCCGTGCACTGGCGGCTCGCCTGCCGACGGTGCGCTGCGTGCTGCCGTAGGCAACGACGGCAACCGAGCAAAGCCCGGCCTGCAGCGCCGCATGGGCATGCGCGACATGGATCTCGAACGACGAGCCGCCGACGATGGTGCTGTCGGTATAGGCGTTCGGCAGCCCGAGATACTCGACCAGCGATAGCGCCGAGGTCCGCGCCTGCGTCGTCGCGCAGAACAACCCATCCACGTCCGCCAAGGTCAGTCCCGCATCCACCAGCGCGCGATGGATGCCCTGGGCCATCAGGTCGATCGGGCTCATCAATGCGGCGACGGCGCCGAGGTCCGATTCCGCCGCGCCAACGATGGCGACGCTGCCACGTGTCACGTCAGTCATGGTGTGCCCTCCGCCGGGATGAAGACGGGGTAGGGGTCCTCGTCGCCGCCGGGCGTGTGCACCCGAAAGCGGACGCGCAGCCCAATCCTGACCTGGGTGGGCGGGATGTCCTCGACCCGGCTCATCATGCGAAAGCCTTCGTCGATGTCCACCAAGCAGACATTATACGGCTCGCCGTCCCGCGGATGCACCACGGTGGTGGCATGCACCGTTCCCAACCCCTGACTGATCCGCCACTCGAGATCGTCGGCGCCGGTGCGGGGGGCGATCACGCGCGGATAGAACACCGCCTGATTGGCGGACGCGCTGTACTGATAGCCGAGCTCGCCGCGTTTCAGGTGCGCGATATAGGTCGCCAGAGGCGATGTCGCCGCGTTAGCCATAAGCCAGGTCCTTCCATCGTATGCACCAAGCGTAGCAACGCCGCCGATCCCGCACAAACGCCACGGCTTCATCATGACGCCGCTTGCACCGGGGCAGGGATGACGCCAGATTTCGCCAATGCCTCAGTCGTCCCCATCCCCCGATATCGCGTCGCCGGACAGTTTCCTGACCGGCCAGTTGCTGATCGCCATGCCGGCCATGGCGGATCCGCGCTTTGCCCAAAGCTTGATCTATCTCTGTGCCCATACCCCGGAAGGCGCCATGGGGCTGGTACTGAACCGGCCGATCGTCAAGCCGACCTTCGACGACCTGCTGAAGCAGTTGAACGTCGAGCCGTTGCCGCCGGTGCGTCAGGTCAAGTTGTGTGCCGGCGGTCCGGTCGCCAACGCCCGCGGCTTCGTGCTGCACACTAATGACTGGACCGGGGAAGGCAGCCTGAAGGTTGACAACAGCATGGCCCTGACCGCCAGCCTGGATGTATTAAAGGTCATCGCCGAGGGTGGCGGCCCCCGAGAATGCGTCCTCGCACTCGGCTATGCAGGGTGGGGACCTGGGCAGCTCGACAAGGAAATTCACGCCAATAGCTGGCTGTCGGTTTCGGCCGACGAGACGTTGCTGTTCGACACGGCCCACGACACCAAATGGCGGCGGGCCTTGGCGAAACTGCATGTGGATCCGCTTTTGCTTTCCGACGTGGCGGGTCACGCATAGGCTCCTGTCGTGGCGGAGCGCAGGCTCGACAACACCGCAAGGCCTCGGTGGCCGATCTATGCCCGACACCAGCGGTAGCCGGACTGCGCGCCGATTGCCCGCCCATGTCGTCACCAGCCACGGTACGGGACACGGAAGGCGCAAAATCTGCCGCCGTTAACTCCGCGGTAGCATTTCCGGCGTCTTAATCCAGCCTTTCGCATCGCCGAAGGAGCCGGACGTGGCCGCACATCTCGCCGAACTGACCGACATCGTGCGCGGCGTCCTACGCAACGCCGACGTTGAACTCGTCGCTGATTCCAGGTTCCAGGATCTGCCCGCATGGGACTCCATGGACCTGGTCGCCGTGGTCGTGGAAGCCGAGTGCCGCTTCGGCCTGCTGTTCGAGCCAGAGGAAATCGAGGCACTGCACACCGCCGCCGATCTGCTGCAGGCGATTGTCGACAAACGGGCGCTCGGTTCGGCCTGATCATCTGTGCCGTTCAATTCCTTTCTGTTCTTGCTAGGCTTTCTGCCGGTTACCGTGGGCGGCTATGCGGTCATTTGCCGCCTGGGCTCACCCTGGGCAAAGGTATGGCTGATCGCTGTCTCCCTGTTGTTCTATGGCGTCGCGGCACTTGGCTTCCTGCCGCTGCTGCTGCTGTCCGTCAGCGGCAACCTGTTGCTGCTGCGGGCGATGTCGGCGGTCGACCGACGCGGCTGGTTGGCGGCGCTGGGCTGCGTGCTGAACCTGGTGCTGCTCGGCTGGTTCAAATACGCGCAACCCGTGCTCTGGCAGGATCCTGTCCTGCCGCTGGGTATTAGCTTCTTTACCTTCACCCAGATCGGCTGCCTGCTGTCGCATGCAGGCGGGACCGATCCAGCGCCGCGTCCAGCCACGTATGCCCTGTTCGTCCTGTTCTTTCCCGCACTGACGGCAGGTCCTATCCTGAACCCGCGCGAGATGCTGCCGCAATTCGACCGCGCCGAGGGGTGGCGGCTGTCGGCCGACAACCTGGCGGCCGGCGCAGGCTTCTTTCTGATCGGCCTGCTGAAGAAGACCTTGCTGGCCGATCCGTTGTCCGGCGTGGTCGCGGCCGGCTTCGCCGCTCCCGGCGCGCTGTCGCTGCTCCCCGCGTGGCAGGCGGCGATCGCCTGGTCGATGCAACTCTACTTTGACTTCTCCGGCTATTCGGACATGGCGGTCGGGCTAGCGCGGATGTTCGGCATCCATTTTCCCGACAATTTCGAGCAGCCCTACTGCGCCCGGTCCGTCATCCAGTACTGGCAGCGCTGGCACATGTCACTGACCCGCTTCCTGATGGCGAACATCCATGCGCCCCTGACCCTGGCCATTCTGCGCCGGCGCCGAACCGCCGGCCTGCCGATCAACCAGGCGGCGCAGCAGACGCCGGCCGGCTTCCTGGGCATGGTCGCCGTGCCAATCCTGCTGACAATGATCCTGGCTGGGATCTGGCACGGACCGGCGCTGACCTTCCTGCTGTTCGGGCTGCTGCATGTCGTGTTCCTGCTGATCAACCACGCCTGGCGCATCTGGCGGGCGCCATCGCTGGCACCGCTGCTGGCCGTGGCGCTGACCTACCTTAGTGTGTTGACTGGCGCGGTGCTGTTCCGTGCCGACTCAGTGGCCGATGCGGCGGCGATGCTGTCCGGCATGGCTGGACTGCACGGCGCAGCGCCGCTGTCGGCCGATCTCCATGGCATCGTCGATACGCTCTGGATCATCGGGCTCTATGCCATCATCTGGCTTGTGCCGAGCACCCGGCAGTGGATGCAGGGCGGCGCATCGCGGTTGTCCTGGCGCCCCACGCCGGGATGGGCCGTCGCCATGGGGTGCGCGGCGACGCTCGGCCTGCTCGCCTCCGGCGGAACGGGCGAGTTCGTGTATTTCCACTTCTGATGCGCTACCTGCGAATCATGGCGGCGACGGCAGTGGCCAGCTTCGCCCTGGTCTGGCTGTGGGTCGCGACCATGCCGATGGCGTTCATGGACCCGGAGTACGCGTCGTTTCGCGCCAAGAGCATCATGCTCGACCGCTGCGACCTCGGTCAGGCCATCATCCTGGGCGACTCGCGTGCCGCCGCCGACATCATCCCCGCGCGGCTGCCGATCACGGTCACCAACCTTGCCATCGGCGGTGGGGAGGCGATCGAGGCGTATGCCGCGCTGACCCGCGCCCTGGCCTGTCCAGACGCGCCGCGGCTGGTCATCATCTCCCTGGACCCTGGCCACTTCGCCCGCCCCGACCTGTTCTGGGAACGCAGCGTCCGCTTCGGCTTCGTCAGCGGCCAGGACCTGATCACCTTGCGCGACCTGTCGCGGGAAACTGGCGATCTGTCCATCTATGCTGGTCATGGACACGACGGATTACCGTTGGCGCTGCGCGACCTGCTGGAGCGAAGCCGTTTTCCGCCGCTTTATTTCGCCAGCCTGGCGCACGGCGTCGGCCTGCTGCGGTGGTGGCACAATCATCGTCTGCTGAAGGCGGCGCTGGCCGCGCGGGGGCACTATCCCTTTGGCACGCAGCCCGGATCGGACGTCGTGGCATTCGATGGGCACCTGCCGACGTTCCGCCCGCTGCCGATCCTCGACCGCTATTTCGACAAGATGCTCGCGCTGCTGGCGGCGCGCGGGATCGAGTCCCGGTTCATTGCCATGCCGGTGAACGAGGCGACATGGCGCAACGTCCAACCCGCCATGCGCATGGCATTCGCCGCCTACCTGTCCGGCTATGAACGCCGCTATCCGCTGTTCCATGTCGACCCGGACCTGATGCCGCACTGGCCAAACCGCTTCTTCGGCGACGAGTTCTGCCACCTGAACCCGGACGGCGCCGAACGCTTCAGCGCACGGTTGTCTCAGCGGCTGCAGGCGGCGCCACCCAGCACGCAGAACGAGGCGCAGAACGGATGGTTGAGCGAGACGGCGCGCGACGCCTCCCTCAGCGTGGTTCCCATCTCAAAGCGGGGATCATAGGCCAGCAGCGTACAGGCCAACACCACCGGTGCGGCGGCATCGCGGCGCTTCACCACCATTCGGGCGCCGGCGCACATCACATCGTCCGGCGACTTGTGCAGGATGCCCCAGCAGGCCGTGGTGATCTCCGGCACGTCGCGCTCGGCCTCCATTTCCGGGAACAGCATCAGGCGTACTCGGTCATGCGCGTCCACCGGGATGTCGTGTTCGGCAAACAACCGGGCGAAGCCGTCGCGGAGCGATGATTCGGTCTCGCCGGTGAAGCGGCGGCCGGCGACGTCCAGGCGAAAGCCGTTGCGGGCCAGCCAGATCAGGCCATCCAGAGCCGGCCTCCAGGTGCGCCGGCCGCGTTCCGCCTCATGGATCACCGGGTCGTAGTGGTCGAGCGAGACGCGCAGGGTCAGTAGGCCGCCGAACTTGTCTTTCAGGGCCAGCAGCGGCGCGCGCAGCTTGCGCAGGGGCTTCATGGCGTTGGTCAGCACCAGCGCCTTCAGCCCACGTGACAGCACATCATCCAGCATGCCGATGATGTCGGGGTTCATGAACGGCTCGCCGCCGGTGAAGCCGATCAGGCTGGTGGGCAGGCGGTCGCGTTCGATCTCCTCAAGATAGGCGCCGACCTCTGTCCGGGTCAGATAGCTCAGGCGGTCGTTGCGCGGGGATGATTCAATGTAGCAGTTGCGGCAGGTCAGGTTGCACACCGTGCCGGTGTTGAACCAAAGTGTTTCCAACGCCCGCAGCGCCACGGTCGCCCGCACCTCGCCTGCCGCGGTCAGTCGCGGATCGTGGAACTTTGCCGAGTCGAGCGGGCGGCTGATCTGGTCCAAAGCGGTCTCCTGGTTGTTTCGTAACCGCAAGTGCGCGGTGTGCGTATCCGCGAACTCTGGGCGATATAGGAAGATGCGGTTCACGCTGCCTGGGACAACAGCGCGCGGATCTAAATCGTGGCTGGCATCTTGATCACCCACCTGGATTGTTCACGCCATGGCTGATCAAGATCCAGGAGGAAGAAAAATGGTTGGAAGCAATCGTTTGAAGGACCATTTTATGCTCCGAACTCCGGATTTTCAAAAATGTCCAAGTCCGGGGGAGACATCGTCGGCGCGCCAGCGTTCGATCTGCTGCGAAGCTCTGCCGTGGCTTGATGGGCGAGCCATGGCGTTTGAGGCGGAACAGGGTCTCGCAGACTTCAAGGCATCGGCGACGGCATCTCTGCGACCCGCCATCCCTTCGCTCGGCCAGATCGGCATGCATGCTATATAAATGCTACGATCGTTCGTAGTTTTTGCCATAGATCGGAGACCAAATGGCTAATCCCTGGACGAAGAAGAACCCGTTCCTAAGCATGTTCCTAAGCGGCGCGAACGCCGCCGCGGGAAGAACGCGCGGTCTATGGATGCAACAGGCAAAACGAAACCAGACCACGGCGGTCAAACAGGCTGCGCGCGCCTGGACGCCCACATCCGGTCGCAAACGCAAACGCCGTAAGTAATCATCAGCAATTGATATCTGACCATGCCGATCAAATTGGTCGTCACGAATGGTCAGAAAGATGGATGGTTTCCTGATGCTGACGCTCGTTCTGGCCGGTTCGCGTCGCGTTTGGCGGCAGGCTTTCCGGATCGTTCATAAACCTTGTTGAATTCAGCGATCCTCCGAAAATGCGACATGATCCCCCAGAGGAACTTGCCATGACAGGCGAAGCAACTGCTTCTATCCGCCGCATCAATCCGGCTGAACTTGGCTCTCCTCCAGGCTACTCTCAGGTCGTCGAGGTTCGGGCTGCTCGCATCGTCTTCATTGCAGGACAGACCGCTATTGATCAGGAAGGTAGATTGGTCGGCAAGGATGACTTCGCCGCGCAGGTCGCGCAGGTGTTCCGGAACCTGGAGGCCGCTCTCCGCGCTGCCAGTTGCACAGCGGGTGATCTGGTCAAGCTGACCGTCTTTCTTCGGAACATGGACGATCTCTCCACCTACCGGGAGGCACGCAACCGCTTCTTCGCGACCGCCATGCCTCCAGCCGCGCCCGCCGTAACCCTGGTCGAGGTTTCCAGGCTTTACGGCCCGGACTTTCTTATCGAGATTGAGGGCATCGCGGCAGCCTAGCCGGCACCATGCCGACAGAGGCCACCACCCCTCGGATCTTTCCCACGACATCAAAGGACGCAACGGACATGCCCGGCGCACTCGATCACCTCCTGGTTCTGGACCTGACGAGCCACCTTTCAGGCCCCTATTGCGCCATGCTGCTGGCGGACCACGGCGCCGAGGTCATCAAGATCGAGCCGCCGAAGGGCGACTCCGCCCGCGGCATGCCGCCGTTCGTCAACGGCGAAAGCGCGCCGTTTATGACGTGGAACCGCAACAAGCGTTCCGTCGTAATGGACCTGAAGCAGCCAGACGACCAGGCGGCGCTGCTGGAACTGGCTGACCGGGCGGATATTCTGGTGGAGAACTACCGGCCGGGCGTGCTGGATCGCCTGGGTCTCGGCTGGTCGGTGCTGCACGCGCGCAACAAGCGGCTGATCCTGGCTTCGATCTCCGGCTTCGGTCAGACTGGACCGTATAGTTCGCGCGGCGGTTTCGACCTGATTACCCAAGCGATGTCGGGCCTGATGAGCACCAACGGACCGGCCGACGGCGACCCGTTCCGCCTGCCAATTGCCATCTCCGACGTCACCGCCGGCATGTTCCTGGCCTTCGGCGTCCTGGCGGCAGTGGAGGCTCGGCATCGCACCGGCGAGGGCCAGCGCGTGGAAACGTCTTTGCTTGAAGCCGCCACGTCGCTGGCGGTGTACGAATCCGCCCATTACTTCGCCACCGGCACCCGGCCGGAGCGGATCGGCCAGGCGCATCGTGGCAGTTCGCCCTATCAGTGCTTCCAGACGGCGGATGGCTACATCACCCTGGGCGCCTCGCAGCAGAAATTCTTCGTCGGGCTTTGTGAACTGGTCGGCGCGCCGGAGCTTGTCGCCGATCCACGCTTCGCGACCAACGCCGACCGGGTGGCGCACAACACCGTACTGGTGGAAATCCTGGCGGAGAAACTGCGCACGCGACCCTCCGCCCACTGGCTGGCGGCGCTGGAGGCACTGGGCATCCCCGCCGGCCCGGTGCTGCACTACGATGAGGTCTACACCGACCCGCAGATCCTGGCCCGCGACATGGTGGTGGAGACCAACCATCCCGTCACCGGCGCTTTTCGTACCATGGGCGTGACGGTGAAGCTGTCCGATACCCCAGGCTCGGTCAGGCGCGCGGCGCCGCGGCTGGGGGAGCACACGGCAGAGGTCCTGAACGAACGCAAAGCAGCGGAATAAGGACCACGCGATGTTGCTGTTGATATTTCGCCGTTAAAGCGCAATTGGTTTAGGTTGGCCCATGAATCGCGCTTTAACGCATTGTTTGATCGCGTGATTCACGCCTTCTGACTGAGTCAGCCTCAGGCGATCACGCTCTAGCTCGGCGGGTCCGCCGGACGCGCTATCTGTCCTGCCGTCCGCGGCGTGCCGGTATGCGCGAACTGTTCCGACACCTCGGCCAGGATGATGCCGAGCTTGCTGATCGTGGTGCGGATCATGACCGAGCCGTCATCGAGTTGGTACATCCACTGGTTCATGGTGACGTCGAAGGGTCGCTCGCCGGGGAAACGCGCCAGAACCCACTGCCAATGGAATGCGCGCCCAACCGACTCTCCCTTTGCCGAACCCACCATGTCATTGGCTGTCGCCTCGAACCGGTTGGGGCCGGTGCGCCACAACGTCCAGCGCCGGTCCTGCGGCGAGCTGTTTTCAAATGACAGATGCTGAACCATATGCAGCCGGTCGGGTCCGTCGTCATGTCCCGCGCACTGGGTCATCACCCATCCAGTCGGCGCGCCGGATCGCGATTCGACGACTCCCCAGGATCGAATCTGGCCGTTGAAGAAAATGAGCGGATCAAACGCGGAACTGGTCCCCCCAAGATTGGGCGGCACGGTGCTTCGGTCGCAGCCGGTTGTCAGGAAGACGGCCGCGCAGGCAATCAGCAGGGGAAAACGCACCTGTCGCTCCTTAAGGAAATCCGCTTGCCGGCGTCGCGCCTGCCTGTGGGCGCTGTGTCTTCGATACGAACAATGTGGCTCGCTGGTTCAGTGGCGGCCCGACAATCGCCGCGACCGGCGACAGAAGTATCTACAATGCAGCAGGCGGATGCTTGTCGGCTGCCGGACGATTTTGCGATCCGCAGGCCTTTGCCGGCCAATCTCGCAATGGCAAGTTTATACTTGACACGTTATTGCAAGTTAATTGTTCGCAGTCAACATCTATATGGAACATCGCGAAGCGCACGTCGCGGTTGGCTGATTGCCGTCGTTTACCACTGTCATGCCAGTGGCATCGTCCGCTTTGGCCGACTGTACGATCGTCGCTTGTTCGCCACATGAACCCGAATGTGTTCACCACGGTGGCAACCCATCCGGACAGGAGTGAGCTTCGGAAAGTACGAGCCGGGTGTGCTGAGCGCCATCGCTTGATATAGCGGCGTTGAATCGGCATGGGACCCGGAGGAGGTTTGGACCTTGATTTGCCGATCCGATCGCCCCACGGCGACAATGAGCTGACACTATCCGGCGAAAGCTCTGCCTCGAATGATGGTACTTGTTCGTCATGCCGGCAGAGGTCGGCACAAATGCTTTTCCAACAATGGTATAGGCCATCATTTCGATGTGCCGAATTAACGTTCGACACCCAAGGCGCCGACGGCGATGCCGCGCTGTTCCGCGGCCTAACCTTCATCCATGCTTCGGCCGTCTCGGTTGTGCCGGAACTGATGCTGGACAGCATTATAGCTAGAGCTGTTTCCGATCAGGTCGCTCTATTTTGAACCCGTCATGGCCGGGCTTATATGAGCCCGACCATGATAAACTGGTGCAACGTAATCGGAAACCGCTCTCTAGAGCCTGTTATGGACCTGCGGCGGAGTAATCACCAAGTTTGCAGGCATGAGCACCGTCCGCAAGCCCTACCCGTCTGATGTAACTGATGAAGAATGGGTTTTGGTTGCGCCGTACCTGACCTTGCTGGCGGAGGATGCCGGACAACGGGCCCATCCGCTACGGGAAGTGTTCAACGGCCTGCGATACATCATCAAGACCGGCGCGCAATGGCGCTGGATGCCAAATGACCTGCCGCCCTGGGCAGCGGTCTACCAGCAGGCGCAGCGGTGGTTGGCAGCGGGCTGTTTCGAGGCGCTGGTTGACGATTTGCGGGCGGTGCTCCGCCACGCCTTGGGCCGCTCAGCAGAGCCAAGCGCCGTCATTCTCGACAGCCGTACCCTGCGGTCCTCGCCGGAAAGCGGGCAGCGTGCGGGCTATGACGGTGCCAAGCGCAAAAAGGGCTCGAAGCTGCATCTGGCGGTCGATACGCTGGGCAGTCTGCTGGCACTGCACGTCACTGCGGCTGATGTCGACGAGCGGGTTGAGGTCGGCCGACTGACCCGGACGGTGCAGGCCGTGAGTGACAACAACGTCGAGGTTGCGTTCGCCGATCAGGGCTACAATGGTCCCAACGCCGCCGCGGCCGCCGAAGCCAACGGTATCGAACTGGTTGTGGTCAAGTTGCCGGAAGCCAAAAAGGGTTTTGTCTTGCTACCGCGTCGCTGGGTGGTCGAGCGGTCGTTCGCTTGGATGACCCGCTTTCGGCGCCTGGTCAGGGATTATGAACGATATGCCAGTACTCTGGCAGGATTTCACCTCATTGCATTTGTATGCCTCATGCTCAAACGCGTCGCTTCACTGGCGGTAGGTTCATAACAGCCTCTAGAACCAACAACAGCGGCCTCGGTCATGCGTGGCTGCAGTGCGTTTCGCAGCGAGAGAAGGGTTCTGGACTGCTGACGCATACGGCGGTGGACAGCCTGAGCAGCTTTGGCCACAGTCCCGCCATGCGGATTTTCTACATCATGTGTCTGATCGTCTTATCCAGTTGCTCCGGTGATCCCCGGTCGCTGGGGATTACCGGCCCGGGAACACAGGCCGCAACACCACCGCCGTCATCCACCCTGGAGGACACCACCGGCACCCCCGGCGTGCCGACATCCGGCTCTTTCTATGGGCCGAGCCGAGGGCCGGTGACCGGCGCGAGCGGGTTCTGGGGATATAATTGAGTCGCGGCGTCGCCGTCCGACGCCGCAACCAGTCGGCCTCAGGCCGACATCGCCGCCGGTTCGGTCCGCAGCCGCTTGACCAGCAGCTTGTTCAGCGCGTGGACGTAGGCGCGGGCCGAGGCGACGATCGTGTCAGCGTCCGCTCCCTGCCCATCGACCATCTTGCCGTTCTCCTCCAGCCGGACCGTTGTCTTCGCCTGCGCATCGGTGCCCTCCGTCACCGCGCCGACCGAGAACAGCACAAGGTTCGCGGCATGCGGAAAGATCGACTGGATCGCGTTGAACGTCGCGTCCACCGGCCCATTGCCGGTTGAAGCGGCGGCATGTACCTGCCCGTCCACCTCCAGTTCCAGCTCCGCCCGCGCCGGGCCCTTTGATCCGGCATGCAGGTCGAGCGAGACGAACCTGATCCGCTCGTGGTCGCGCATCACCTCGTCGTCGACCAGGGCGACGATGTCCTCGTCGAACACCACCTTCTTGCGGTCGGCCAGATCCTTGAAGCGGCGGAACGCGTCGTTCAGCTTGTTGTCGCCGATCACGTATCCCAGCGTCTTCAGCTTGTCGCGGAATGCCGCTCGACCTGAGTGCTTGCCCATCACCAGGCTGGATTTCTGCCAGCCGACGCTCTCTGGCAGCATGATCTCGTAGGTGCCGGCATGCTTCAGCACGCCATCCTGGTGGATGCCGGCCTCATGCGCGAAGGCGTTGCGGCCGACGATCGCCTTGTTCGGCTGCACGTCGAACCCGGTGATCGCCGCCAGCATCTTCGACACCCGCAGGATGTTCGGCGTCTTGATGTTGTTCTTGAATGGCACTGCGTCCTGGCGGGTGCGGATCGCCATCACCGCTTCCTCCAGGGACGCGTTGCCGGCGCGCTCGCCGATGCCGTTGATGGTCGCCTCCACCTGCCGCACACCGGCCCGGATCGCGGCGAGGGTGTTGGCGACGGCGAGGCCCAGGTCGTTGTGGTTGTGCGTGGACAGGATGACCTTGTCGGCGCCGGGCACGCGTTCACGCAGCATGGTGTAGATGCGGGTGATGTCTTCCGGCAAGGCGTAGCCGACGGTGTCGGGAATGTTGATGGTGGTGGCACCGGCCTTGATCGCGGCCTCGACACAACGGCAGAGGAAATCGGGCTCGGTGCGGGTGCCGTCCTCGGCCGACCACTCCACGTCATCGGCGTAGTTGCGTGCCAGGGTCACCGAGCTGACCGCCAGCTCCAGCACCTCGTCCGGCTCCATCCGCAGCTTGTATTTCATGTGCAGCGGGCTGGTGGACAGGAAGATATGGATGCGCTTGCGCGGGGCGGCCTTCACCGCGTCGGCGGCGCGCAGGATGTCTTCCCGCCCGGTCCGCGCCAGGCCGCAGATCACCGGGCTGTCGTCGCGCTGGCCAACCGTTTCGGCGATCGCCTTGACGCTTTCGTAGTCACCAGGGGAGGCGATCGGGAATCCGGCCTCCATTACATCGATGCCGAGTTCGGTCAGCGCCTCGGCCATGCGGATCTTCTCGTGCAGGTTCATCGAGAAGCCGGGCGACTGCTCGCCGTCGCGCAGGGTGGTATCGAAGATAATGATGCGGTCGTCGTCCAGCGTGCCGAAGCTGGGATGGGTGATGCTCATGGATTGTGTCCTTGGCGGGATGGGGTGACGCAAGACCAGCCTCAGGGGTTCCCCTGAGCGAGCCGGCGTTCAGCAACCCGGCGCAACGCTCAGGGGCGGCTAAGTCGAAGGAGGAGGCTGGCCAGGCACGCAGGACCGGACGCGGGGGCGTCGACGGTCGGGCTTGCGAAGGACGCACCGTGGCACATCCCTAGCTTCATAGCGGCAAGCGTCGCGATCCGCAACAGCGCGGATGGTTGGTCAGCATGTTGGCGAACAATCTAGCTGGCTGTCCGTGCCGTTGCGGCTCAACGCGAAGTCGTTATTGAACCCGCGTGCCGCAAGCTTCAGCATCCTGCCCGTTTCGGAGCCATAGTAACCGACGGCGGAAGATCGGCGGCGGTCCGATTGGCCATCAATAGCCCGGTCGCTGCTTGATACGTGATAAATCGACCGCGATCACGACGAAGCTGGCGTGACTCTTGCTTTATGGCATTGCAGTTATGCGATTTTGGCTGCATGTCGCGCAGGCAGAACAGGAGCAGGTCATGATCAATTGTCGAATCATGCGTCGTACAGCCGCCCGCGCTATCGCCGGTGTGGCGGTTTCCGCCGCCTTGGGGCTGAACCCACTGGCTCTGAGGCCAGCCCGGGCGGCGGATAAAACCGTGGGTGTCGGGCTGGATCTGTCGCTGACCGGAGCCGATGCGGAAGGGGCGAAGCGGATCGAGAACGGTGCAATGATGGCGTTTGATGAGGCCAACGCCAAGGGCGGCGTGAACGGCTACAAGATCGTCGTCACGCCATACGACGACGGCACCGCGACCGCGGGCCAGTATGACCCTGCTCAGGCGGCGACCAATGCGCGCAAGATGGTGTCCGACAAGGCGATCATGGCCTCGATCGGTCCGCAAATGAGCGGTGCCGGCAAGGCGATGGCGCCGATCCTGAGTCAGGGCGATCTGGCCACGATCACGCCAAGCTCGACCAATCCCGATATCACTGATCCGAAATATGCCGCCCAGTATCGCCCGGACGGCAAGGCGATCTACTTTCGTACTGTTGCCACTGACGCCTATCAAGGTCCCTACATGGCGAATTATTACGCCGATGTGCTGCACGTGAAGACGGTCTATATCCTGGATGACAGCGGGGCTTATGGGGTTGGCCTAGCGGACGCGTTCCAGGCACAGGCGGAAAAGAAGGGCATCAAGATTGTTGGCCGCGACCGGCTGGATCCGAAGGCGGCCGACTACACCGCGGTGCTGACCAAGATCAAGTCGCTCAACCCGGATGCGATCTATTACGGCGGCGTGCTCCAGGCCGGTGTGAAGCTGGCCAAGCAGGCCTATGACATAGTGCCGAAGATGATCAAGGGCGGCGGCGATGGCGTGCAGGGGCCGGAGATGCTGACCGCCGTCGGTTATCCCGCCAACGAAGGCTGGTATGCGACCATCGCATCCCCACACGTCACCGACGATGCCAAGATGGCGGGTTGGGTGAAGTCCTATAAAGCCAAGTTCAACGTTGATCCCGACGATTACGCGGTTACCGCCTACGACGCGGCCGAGGTTATCACCGCCGCCCTGCGGCAGGCCACCGCTGGCGGCAAGGCACCGACCCGCGCCGCCATGCGCGATGCCATCCAGTCGGTCAAAGTCACCACTCTGCAAGGCCCTGTTTCATTCGACGCCAACGGCGACCTGGAGGACAAGACGATCAGCGTCTTCCAGATCAAGCACGACACCAGCTTCCCCAACACCGACATGCGGCAGTTTCATTACATTGGCGTAGCACCCTCGACCTGATAGCAACCGGATGACCACCACCGACCTGCTGCTGCAGCAGACCATCAACGGCCTGAGCCTGGGGGCGATGTATTCGCTCCTGGCGCTGGGCTTTACCCTGGTCTACGGCATCCTGGAGCTGATCAACTTCGCCCACTTCAATGTCTTCATGGTCGGCAGCTTCATCGGCATGTGGACGTTGCAGCTCATGGGCATCGATGGCCAGGCGGTGGTCATGACCGGGCTGCCGCTGATCGGGGTGATGCTGGTGGCGCTGGTTGTCACCATGCTGCTGTCGGGCGGCCTGGGCGTGCTGATCGAGCGGCTGTCGCTGCGGGCCTTGCGCGACGTGAAGGGGCCGGCGGCGATGATCACCACGATCGGCGTGTCCTACATACTGTTCAATATCGTGCTGCTGGCGGTCGGCGCGGATTCAAAGAACTACCCGAACCCGCTGCCGCCGATCCAGTTCGCGATCGGCGGCGCCGTGCTGCGGCTGCGCGAAATCCTGATCTGGGTCATCGCCGTGCTGCTGATGGTTGGGCTGCATTTTTTCGTGCAGCGTTCGAAGATGGGACGGGCGATGCGCGCCACCGCGCAGGACCCCGAAGCGGCCCGCATGATGGGGGTGGAGGTCGATCGGGTCATCATCATCGCGTTCTTCCTCGGCTCCGCCCTGGCCGGCGCCGGCGGCCTGATCTTCGGGCTTTACTACAATTTCACCAGCTTTATCATCGGCTTTACCGCCGGCCTGCGGGCGTTTACCGCAGCCGTCCTGGGCGGTATCGGCAATGTGCCGGGTGCGATGCTGGGCGGCGTGATCATCGGCCTGATCGAGGCGATGGGCGGCCAGTTCATCGCCACCGCCTGGACCGACGTGATCATCTTCTCGATCCTGGTTCTGGTCCTGGTGTTCCGTCCCTCCGGCCTGCTGGGCCGTGTCGCCCCCAACAAATCCTGAGGCAGCCATGGCCACTGAAGCAACCTCGATCTGGGTCAAGCCGTTCGCGGGACTTTCGCTGGCGCGCCGCCAGCAGCTTCTGACCCTGCTGGTCGCCATTGCGGCGATCGCCTTTCCGCTGGTGCACAGCAACGACGCGGATGTCGACGCGGCGGCGAACGCGGCGGCCTATGCCACCCTGGCGCTTGGGCTGAACATCGTCGTCGGCTTCGCCGGCCTGCTCGACCTGGGTTATGCGGCATTCTTCGCCATCGGCGCCTACGCCTACGGCATCCTGACCTCGTTCCAGATCATGCCGGCTTGGTCGCCGTTCTGGCAGCCGTTCGCCTGGCTGGAGCTGGTGCAGCGCCTGCCGCAGCCGGGCGGCGACGTGGTGCATTTCTCCGTGTCGTTTTGGGTCATGCTGCCGGTCTCGGCGCTGATCGCGGCCGGCTTCGGCGTGCTGTTCGGCGCGCCCACCTTGCGGCTGCGCGGCGACTACCTGGCCATTGTCACCCTGGGCTTCGGCGAGATCGTGCCAATCGTCGTCCGCAACGTCTCCTCCGTCACCAACGGTGCCGCCGGCCTGAACGGCATCCAGGCGCCAATGATCTACGGCCACAGTTTCGGCATCGACGCGTGGCCCTACTACTACGTCGCGATCGCCCTGGTGGCGCTGCTGATCTTCGTCAGCATCCGCCTGCGCGACAGCCGCATCGGCCGAGCCTGGATGGCGATCCGCGAGGATGAGACGGCGGCGGCGGCGATGGGGATCGACCGCACCCGCACCAAACTGCTGGCGTTCGCCACCGGCGCCGCCTTCGCCGGCGCCACCGGCACCTTCTACGTCGCCAAGCTGCAGACCGCGACACCGGAGATGTTCGGCTTTCCAGTCTCCGTCATGATCCTGGTGATGGTGGTCCTCGGCGGCATGGGCAGCGTCTGGGGTGTGGTGGTCGGCGCCGTGCTGCTGCAACTGCTGCAATCGTGGTTCCTGGAGGATCTGTCCGGCTGGATCCATGACCTTGGCGCCGCGATCAATGTGAGCTGGATGCAGCAGATCGACCTGACCCAGTCGATCGAGCTGATCTTCGGCCTGATCCTGGTCTTCATGATGTTGTTCCGCCGCGAGGGGCTGATCCCGGCCACCCGCAAGCAGTCGGCGCTGAGCTATGAACAGCAGCACGCCGAGGTCCGCCGCGGCGGCTTCAGCACCCTGAAGGGGCTGGGCAATGTTACGCAGGGCGCGCTGGAGGTAAAAGGTGTCACCGTGCGCTATGGCGGGCTGGTGGCGCTGAACGCGATCGACCTGTCGGTGCCCGCCGGCAGCGTGGTCGCCGTGATCGGCCCGAACGGGTCCGGCAAATCGACGCTGTTCAACGTGATTACCGGGTTGACCCCGGCCAACGGCGGCGCGATCCGCTTCGACGGTGAAGAGCTGCTGGGCCTGCCGCCGCACCAGATCCTGCACCGCGGCGTCGCCCGCACCTTCCAGAACATCCGCCTGTTCACCAATCTTTCGGTGCTGGACAACGTCCTGATCGGCCAGCACACCCGGCTGAAGACCGGCCCGTTCGCCGCCGTGCTGCGTCCGCCATCGACGAAACGGGAGGAACTGGCGGCACGCGAATGGGCGCTGGAGATCATCTCCGTCTTTGGCAATCGGCTGCTGCCGCGGCTGACCCAGACGGTGGCGCATCTGTCCTATGCCAATCGACGACGAGCGGAGATCGCCCGCGCCTTGGCGTCGCGTCCGAAGATCCTGCTGCTGGATGAGCCGACCGCGGGGATGAACCCCGCCGAAACCCTGGAACTCGCCGAACAGATAAAAAGCCTGCATGGGCTTGGCCTGACCATCCTGCTGATCGAGCACAAGCTGGATGTGGTGACGCGGCTGGCCGACAAGGTCGTGGTGCTCGACCACGGCGAGAAGATCGCCGAAGGAACGCCAGACGAGGTGCGCCGGAACGAGGAGGTGCTACGCGCCTACCTTGGCCGCGGCAAGCTCGCTGAAAGTGCGGCCGTCCATGTCTGAGCAGGCACTGCTGCGGTTCCAGGACGTCAATACCTACTACGGCGACCTGCATATGCTGAAGGACGTGAACTATTCGATCGCCCCTGGGGAAATCGTTTCCTTGCTGGGTGGAAACGCCTGCGGCAAATCGACGACGATGAAAACGATCATGGGGATTGTCCGGCCGACCACGGGGTCCGTCCTGTTAGATGGCGTGCCGATCGAGCGGCTGTCTATCGCCGACCGGGTCAAGCGCGGCATCGCCCCGGTGCTGGAGGCACGGCGGCTGTTCCCGCGCATGACGGTCTATGAAAATCTGGAGATGGGCGCTTATACCCGCAAGCGCGGTCCGGAATTCAATGAGGACCTGGAGCGGGTGTATTCGCTGTTTCCCAGGGTGAAGGAGCGGCTGAACCAGATCTCCGGCACGCTGTCCGGTGGCGAGCAGCAGATGGTCGCCATCGGTCGCGCCCTGATGGCTCGGCCGCGGCTAATCTGCATGGACGAGCCGTCGATGGGATTGTCGCCGCTGTTCGTGGAGCAGGTGTTCGAAATCATTCAGGCGATCAACCGCCAGGGCACGACGATCTTCATGGTCGAGCAGAACGCCAACATGGCGTTGTCCATCGCGCATCGGGCTTATGTGCTGCAGACGGGCAGGGTGGTGCTATCGGGGTCGGCGGCGGACTTGCGGCGGAATCCGGCGATCCGGGAGGCGTATCTGGGGGAGTTGCAGGTGGCCTGAGGGGAGATCTTGTCTGGCCTTCTGGTCCACATAAGTGTTTTGCGCGTGGATGCACGCGGCGAACTGATCATCCTGACCTCCTCATAAGGCAAGCAACCCTGGCAGCATGCGTACTGGCAGCCCGATGACCGAGTGACTATGCGGCTTGAAGATCGGACAGTGCCGAGGCAGCGGTTCCACCGGAAAACTACTTCCTGTCACGTAGCCACGCACCACTCAGCCGTCGCATGATTGTCCATCCGCCTGCGGCCATTCAGACTCAAGTTCACTTGCGTAAGTTTGGTATTAGGTAGCATCCGCAACCGGTCAAATCAGCAGGTTATCGGTGTCGTATGTATGGTCCCGGTTGTGGGGGGGCGGGTAGATAGGCAGAGTCCGAGTTATGGACTTTAGCCTCGCTCGGATCATTGAAGCGTTTGAGAGCGGTTTGGCCGAAAGGCGGGTTCGGCTCTTGTCATTCTAATCGGGCTGGCAATCGCTAGCTGGTCGTTTAACATTCTTGTTACAAATTTTGTTGTTCCGACATATGACTTTGCAATTGAATCGTCAGAATATGGCAAGACCTCTGCGGTTAAAGCTTGGATCTTAGGTATCATAAACGACAAGCAATTGTGAGTATACGGTGGGCTATAAGCGTATGGTTCATATCGGCTTTTTACATTAAAATCTTGCAACGGCGTGCATACAGAAGTATAAAAAAGAAGTCTCCAAAAATCCTGAAAAGTATATCGGGCCTACAACTAGCGAGATTAATTGGATTATTGCTGAAAAGCATGATGAAGTCCGCAATCAGAACGCGGGATAAGGTAATTGACCTAATTAGATGTTACTTATTGATGAAAGGTCCTCTAGCCGCACCCCTTCCATCTCCAGCGCCGCCAAGGTAGCCACGAAGAAGCACGCCGCGAACGTTCCGGGCGCCAGCTTGCCCGCGATGGATGTTTCCGTTTCCGCCATGCCCTGCTTGTTCAATTGCTCCGCCAATTCCCTGTAGCCGATTCCAGCCCGCTTTGACTCGGCTTTAAGAAAGCGGCTGGCTTTCGTGCCCCATTCCTTCTCCCCTTGGCAGGCAGCCCACGCGGCCGAAGGCCATGCCAGTGTCGCGCCATGCAGGCCGCGAGAACCACGATCGAGGCGTTGGTGATCATGTCCACCGAACCGGGTGCTGCTGTACAACCCCGCAAGCCATCGCCATGAAGCTCAAGGACGGGCTCTCCCGGGGTCCGCCTCCAGGCGCTTCTCAAAAGTCTGCCTTCAGGTCGCCATGAAGCCAATTTATCACATTGCGGAACGTGACAATCTTTGCAATACGCGGAACGAATGGCAGGGCAGACGGTGGTGTTGCCGAATGAAGCGTCCGCTCAAGCAGTCCCGCCGGGAGAAAACGCCGCTCATGAACTTTATCGTGCCGCCCGCGTGCCTTGGTGGAACTCGGTTTTGTCATACCGCATGGAGTGCGGGACGACAGCCAGCTTGCGGGCGAGCAGGACACGCGCGCACGCCATCTGGATTGCTCTGACGTGAGTTATGTTGAAGATGCGACCAAGCTGGCTGGGGAAACCTCCGCACGCGGGCAACTCGCTCGCAGCGTGCGCGCGTTTTTCGCCGAACGCCTGACCAGGCCATTTTTCATGTCGCCGCGCGACGTCGGACTTTTCTTGCGGAGCGCACGCACGGACAGAGCGATCAACCGCATGCGCCGTCAGCACGGCGCGCGTGCGGCGTTCGAGGCCGCGTACTCCGCGACATCCGATCCATGGGGTTCGGCCTCGCTGCGCTACGGATATCAGCGACGCAAATACGACCACATTGTTGCGCTGCTGCCATCCCGCCAGTTTCGCAAAGCGCTTGATCTCGGCTGTGGCCTGGGCCTGCTTTCGCAACGCTTGACGGCGCGGGCCGACGAGACACTCGGCCTTGATGTCGCGGATGCCGCCATCAAACTCGCCCGCGCTTACGCCAAGGGCGTCGGGCGGCTGACGTTCGCGCAAGGCGATGTGCTGGACCTGCCGCACGAGCTGAACGGACGCTTCGATCTGGTCGTGATCGCCGACACGCTCTATTATCTTTCGCCGCTCAAGAACGAGCTGCTCAAGATGTTAGCCTGTCGTGTCGCGGACCTGCTCGCACCGGGCGGCATCTGCCTTATCGCCGACCACTTCTTCTTTTCCGCCGACATTGACTCGCGTACGTCGCGCCGCATCCACGACGCTTTCTCCTGGTCGCCGCGATTCAGCGTCGTCAGCCATCATCGCAAGCCATTTTTTCTTGTGACCATACTTGAAAAGCGTGGCCTGATCGATGCAATCGTAAATCCATGAGCGGTACCGGACCGAAAGCCGGTCCGCGCCGCTCGCTGATCGTCCGTTCGGCGGTCCTCTTGCTTGGGCTGGCCCTGGTTGTCTGGGTCGCGTCGGCAACCTGGAACGGCTTTTCCGCAGCCCTTCGACAGGCGGATCGCGCGCTCTGGACACTGCCTGTCCTTGTCGCGCTGCACCTCGTCCAGCTCCTGTTCTCAAGTATGGCGTGGCGCATTCTGTTCACCTGGATGGCACGTCCCGGCCTTGCCACCTTCTACCGCCTGCGGCTGATCCGCGAGGGCATCGACTCATTGCTCCCCGTTGCGCAGATCGGCGGAGAAGTGATCGGTGCTCGGTTGCTTGCGGCAACCGGCATTCCGGCGGCCGTCGCCGGGGCAAGCGTCATCGTCGATCTGACTCTTGAGCTCATTGGCCAGCTTATTTTCCTGCTGGCCGGCCTTGCCGCTCTTGCCTGCCTACCCGGACGGACCGGCTGGTTGCTCTGGCTCGAGGTCGTCGCCGGGGCCGGATTGATTGTCACGGCCTTCATGTTCGCGCAGCGTCACGGCGTGCTTACAGTGATTGAAGCCGCGGTTCGCGGTCTGGCCAAACGCTTCCCGGCCCTCCAGAGCACTTCCATCGAGGGTCTGCACACGGCTACAATCAGCTTCTATAATCGTCGCGGACTGCTGCCGCGGTCGGCACTGATTCACGCTTTTTCCTGGTCGCTTGGTAGCGTGGAGACCTGGCTTGTGCTGCAGGCCGCAGGCGCTGCCGTGACGCCACTGCAGGCGTTGGTGGTCGAGAGCCTCGGCATGGCGGCCCGAAGTGCCGGGTTCGCGGTTCCGGCGGCGCTTGGCGTGCAGGAGGGTGGGTTCGTGCTGGCCGCGGCCGCGGTCGGCTTATCGCCCGAACTTGCGCTCGCGCTGTCGCTGATAAAGCGCGTGCGCGAGATTATCGTCGGCCTTGTCGGGCTGGTTCTCTGGCGACGCGCCACTCCGCGTGTTCCCGTCACGCTTCCTGCCGCCTAGGCCAGACCCGGAACGATATCTGGCCTGTGCGATGCCGCGACCATCGCTGCATGGGACAAGCTGCTGGAAGCGCTTGCTGCTTACGCCAACACTGGAATCAAGTCCCTGTTACCGCGCCAAGCAGATCCGCCATTCACGCGCAGAAGCTGGGTGAACGATTACAATTTCTTCAAACTGACTTCTCTCTGACAAAGATGGATCTGCCCTGGCCTGTCATGGACGCGCCGTAAGATCAGGCTCGGACGAAGCGGTCGCCTGTCCGGTGGTCATCTTGCAAGCAAAGGGAATGGATCATGACAGCGCTCCACGATCGACGAATGCTGAAGGCTAGCCTGCTCGCCACGACCATGCTGGTTGCGCCGCAACTGGCGCGTGCCGAGGTCAATACGCTTATCGACGGCAACAACGGCACGCTCCCGCTGCCAACCGGCCAGTTTGTCACCCCGACGGCGCCGCTGACCAATGCGGTTCAGCAGGACCTCAACCCTGGCCTGCCGGCCTACCCGAAATTCGTCGCCGGCGAGGCGGTGCGGTCGCAGCTCAGCCCGGACGGCACCACGCTGGCGATCATCTGCGCCGGCCAGAACACGTTGTACGACACGACGGGAAAGCTCGATACGGCGAATTCGACGCAGTACATTTTTCTCTACGACGTCGCGGGCGGCAACAAGACCTCGCCTGCGCTGATGCAGGTAATCAAGCAAACGAACGCTCATGTCGGCCTCGTCTGGTCGCCGGATGGCAGCACGCTTTATGGCACGGGCGGCAATGATGATGCTGTCTATGCCTATACCAAGACCAACGGCACCTGGTCGCAGTCGGCGAAGATCCCCCTGGGCCATATTCCAGGCGGTGCGACCGCTACCAACTTGACCGCTGGCGTCGGCGTCGGCCTTGGCGTTGAACCCAACGCCAGCGGCCTGGGCATCTCCGCCGAGGGCAAGACGCTGGTCGTCGCCAACAACTTCAACGACTCGATCAGCGTGATCGACACGGCGACCAACACGGTCCGCTACGAGCACGATCTGCGGCCTTATTCCGCCAGCAACGAGGGCACCAGCGGCGTCGCCGGCGGTGAATATCCGCTCGCGGTCGTCATCAAGGGCACCACCGCCTATGTCTCATCCAACCGCGACCGTGAGGTTGTGGCCGTTGATATTTCCTCGCCGACCGCCGCTCGCCTGATCACCCGCATCAAGCTTGACGGCAACGCCAACGGGATGACACTCAACGCGGCGCAGACGACGCTGTATGTCGCGCAGGACAACGCCGACGAGGTCGCGGTGATCGACACAACGAGCAACAAGGTCGCCGGCGAGATTGATACGCGCGCCCCGGCCGGAATGCTGACCGGCCCGCATTACACCGGCGCGTCACCGTTCGCCGTGACGATCTCCCCCGATGGGAAGACGCTGTACGCGGTCAACGACGGCTCGAACTGCATCGCCGTGATCCCGCTGACCGGGTCGGGCGCCAACACGGTCACCGGCCTGATCCCGACCGCCTATGCACCGAAGGACATCACCTTCAGCGCCGACGGAACGTGGATGTACATCATCAACGGCAAGAGCGACACTGGCCCAAATCCCGGCCATCTGACGGGCAGCACCGCTCTCATCACCAACATCACCTATCCCGGCGGCAATGCCGCGGCGGCCGCCGCGGCAAGCGCGTCGAACCAGTACCAGTTCCAGTTGGAACACGCGACGCTGGTCAGTGCCCAGGTTCCGGGCAGCCCTGATCTGTCGGACCTGACAACACAGGTGGCCAAGAACAACCTCTATAGTGTCCCGGCCAACACCGGCGATGCGGCGGTGATGAACTTCCTGCACGGGAAGATCCAGCACATCATCTACATCGTGAAGGAGAACCGTACATTCGACCAGATTCTTGGGGATCTCAATAACGGCGCGAACGGCGACCCGTCGCTGACGCAGTTCGGCAGGCGCATCACGCCGAACTTCCATCGTCTGGCGACCGACTTCGTCACACTGGACAATTTCATGGACCCTAGCGACGGCAGCATGGACGGCTGGTCCTGGACGATGCGCGGTCGTGTCACGACCACGGAGGAAATCACGCAGCAGATCAACTATGCTGGCGTCGACCGCGGACTGTCGTACGAAGGCGAGGGCTCCAACCGCAACGTGCCGGTCGGTCTGGCGACGGCCGCCGCCCGTGACGCAGCGACGAAGGGAGCTTTCACCGGCGGTGCGGCTAATCTGCCCGGAGGCGCCCCCAACCTGCTTCCCGGCTCCGCCGACGTCGCGGGCACCGACGCGCCGTTCGGCACGCAGGAAGGCTATATCTTCGACTCCGTGTTGAACGCTGGCCTGACGGTACGGAACTACGGCTGGCAGGTGAACAACATCGGTCCCACCACATCCAGCAACGGCAATCCGATCACGAATGCGGGCGACGCCGGCGTCGTCCAGGCTGCCGAAGTCAATTCGATGCTGGTGCCCCTCACCGACGTCTACTTCCGCGGCTTTGACCAGACCTACTCCGACCAATGGGACGTCAATGAGTGGAACCGCGAGTTCATGCAGTATATTGCGAACAAAAATCTGCCGAGCCTTGAAACGGTCCGGTTAAGTCATGATCATATGGGCAGCTTTACCACGGCGCTCGCCGGGGTGAACACGCCCGACACCGAGCAAGCCGACAATGACCTCGCGGTTGGGCGTCTCGTCGCGGCCGTGGCACATAGCCCGTATGCCAATAACACCCTGATTATCGTGACCGAGGATGACTCCCAGGACGGTCCCGACCACGTCGACTCACACCGCGCCCCGATCTATGTGGTTGGTGCGTATGTGAAGAAGCACGCGGTGATCAACACACGCTACAACCAGGTGAGCGTGCTGAGCACGATCGAGGACATTCTTGGCGCGCCGCACATCAACCTGAACACCGCCTACCAGCCGCCGATGGCTGATCTGTTCGACGTCACCTCGAACGGCAACTGGACGTACAACGCCGTCGCCTCGACGATCCTAAGGACGACGTCGCTTGCGCTGGCCGACACCGGCGTCAAGTTCGCGGAGGGTCCAGATATCCTGCCGCGGCACGATGCGGCATATTGGGCCAAGGCGACGCGCGGTTTCGACTTCTCGGGTGAGGATCGCGTGCCGTTCGACCTGATGAACCAGGTTTTGTGGGATGGCACGATGGGGGGCAAACCCTACCCGACGCATCGTTCAGGCGTGAAGTTGGGCAGCGTGCGTACGACTGAGAACTAAAGCGACTGAACGAGGGCGGGGCATTTCGACGCCCCGCCCTGCTTCTGTCCGGTCAGGAATGCCTCAACTCCTAATGCCGCTATAGCCCCTCGGGCCTGACCTGCGTCCAACGTTGCTTGTCGAATTTGCCAGCAAACAGACCACCGCCGAACTTCAGCCGGTCGTCGATGCGGGGGTGGTTCTTAAAACCCCGCGGGCTGCGAGGCCTGGCCAATCACCGCGCCCACCAGTGCCCGCTGCACAACCCTACTTCACCGTCGTGACCCGCAGTGCGTTGGTGGTGCCGACCTGACCAAAGGGCACGCCGGCGGTGACGACGATTTCCTCGCCGCGCGCCGCGAAGCCCTCGGTCAGCGCGACACGTGCGGCGCGGTTCACCGCCTCGGTCATGGAATGCGCCTCGGGCGTGACCATGGCGTGCACCCCCCAGACCACGGCCATCCGGCGCGCCGTATCCTGCTGCTGCGTCAGCCCGATCACCGGTGCGGCCGGTCGCTCACGCGCCACCCGCAGCGCCGTGCTGCCGGAGGTGGTGAAGGCCACGATCGCCTTGGCGCCAATGGTCGCGCTGACCTGCGCGGAGGCCGCGGCGATCGCCGCCGCCGCGTGCTTTTCCGGCGCGTGGCGGGAAGCATCGATCAGCGCCCGCCATTCGGCGTCCTGCTCCACCCGGGCGACGATGCGGTCCATCATGTTCACCGCCTCGTACGGGTATTGCCCGGCCGCCGTCTCGCCGGACAGCATCACGGCGTCGGCGCCATCGAACACAGCGGTGGCGACGTCCGATGCCTCGGCCCGGGTCGGCGCAGGGGCGGTGATCATGCTCTCCAGCATCTGCGTCGCCACCACCACCGGCTTGCCCAGTTGGCGTGACAGGCGGACGATGCGCTTCTGCGCCAGCGGTACCTCCTCGGGCGGCAGTTCGACACCCAGGTCGCCGCGCGCGACCATCACCGCGTCGGTCAGCGCCAGGATTGCCTCCAGGTTGTCCAGCGCCTGCGGCTTTTCCAGCTTCACCATGATCCAGGCGCGGCCGGCCACCAGCGCCTGCGCCTCCGCCACGTCCTCCGGCCGCTGCACGAACGACAGTCCGATGTAGTTGGCGCCGTGGCTGACGGCGAACTCCAGGTCGGCCCGGTCCTTCACCGTCAGGGCGGGGATCGGCAGCACCACGTCGGGAACGTTGACGCCCTTGCGGTCGGACAGCGGGCCACCGACGACAACCTCGGTTTCCAGTGCGTCGCCGCGCTTGTGCAGCACCCGCAGGCGCAGCTTGCCATCGTCCAGCAGCAGCGAGCAGCCGATCGAGGCGGCCTCGATGATCTCCGGATGCGGCAGGTTGACCCGCTGGGCATTGCCAGGGGTGGCGTTCAGGTCCAGGCGAAACCCGTGGCCGGCCTGCAGATGGACCCGGCTGCCGGAGAAGCGCCCGACCCGCAGCTTGGGCCCCTGCACATCGGCCAGGATGCCGATCGGGCGGTCGAATTTCGCCTCCAGATCGCGGATCATGGCGAAGCGGGCAGCGTGGTCGGCGTGGTCGCCGTGCGAGAAGTTCAGGCGGAACACATCGGCACCGGCCTGGAACAGCCGGCTCATGACGTCGGGGGTGGAACTGGAGGGACCAAGTGTCGCGATGATCTTGGTGCGTCGGCGTCGGCGGAGTTTTGGGCGGACAGCCATGCGGGGATCCTTTAGGTAATCAGGATAGCTCTGATATCGTTAACGTTCGTCAGCGTCGGTCCGGTCACGATCAGGTCGCCAAGGGCGCCAAAGAAGCCGTGGCTGTCATGGCCGGCCAGACTGTCGCGCGCGTTCAGCCCCATCGCGCGGGCGCGCATCAGGCTGTCGGGCGCCAACAGAGCGCCGGCGATCTGGTCCATGCCGTCGATCCCGTCGGTATCGCCGGCGGTGGCCCAGATGCCGGCGGCGCCGTCCAGCGCAATGGCGAGACCAAGCAGAAAGGTGGTGTTGCGGCCGCCCTGACCAGCGGGATCGCCGGTCAGCGTCACGGTGGTCTCGCCGCCCGACAGCAGGACCGCGGGTGGACGCATTGGCTGACCGTGCGCGCGGACCGAGCGGGCGATGCCGGCCATCAGGGTGCCGACCTGGCTGGCCTCGCCTTCCAGCGCATCGCCCAGGATCAGCGGCGTCAATCCCAGCAGGCGGGCGGTGGCGGCCATCGCGTCCAGCGCCATCATCGGCGTGGCGATCATGCGAAAGTCCACATTCGTCAGGCTGCCGGGTTTCGGCGTCTCGTCTTCGTCCTGTGCCAGCCGACCGGCGACGGCGTGAGAGGGGATGATGCCGTAGCGGGCGATCAGCGCGCGGGCGTCGGCGAAGGTGGTGGCGTCCGGCACGGTGGGGCCGGAGCCGATGACGGCGGGGTCGTCGCCGGGAACGTCGCTGATCGCCAGGGTCACCACCTGGGCGGGCGCGGCGGCGGCGGCCAGGCGGCCGCCCTTGATAGCCGACAGGTGTTTGCGGACCGCGTTCATCTCGGTGATGTTGGCGCCACAGGCCAGCAGCGCACGGTTGATCGCCTGCTTGTCGGCCAGCGTCAGGCCCGGTGTCGGGGCCGCGAGCAACGACGATGCGCCGCCGGACATCAGCGCGATGACCAGATCGTCCTTGGTCAGACCCTGGACGCGTTCCAGCAGGCGCCGCGCGCCGCGGTGGCTGTTGTCATCGGGAACCGGATGGCAGGCTTCGATGACCTCGATCCGGCGCGTCGGCACGGCGTGGCCATAGGGGGTGACGACGGTGCCCCGCAGCGCGACATCGGGCCACGCATCCTCCAGCGCCGCGGCCATGAGGGCGGCCGATTTGCCACCGCCCACGACGATGCAGCGGCCGGACCGCGGCTTTGGCGGCAGATGCCGAGCCAGGACCGTGCGCGGGTCGGCGGCGGCGACGGCGGTGTCGAACAGGGCGCGCAAGGCGGCGCGGGCGGTCGCGTCAGTCCAGGCTTGATCCGGAGGCCAAGGCTGATCCCGGAGCCCGGGTTGATCCTGCTGCATCGACGATTTCCTCATTTTTCAGCATGCGGAGTATGGCGAAGCGGGCATGTCCACGCCATCTCTGAGCGAACGATCTGGAGGTAGGCATGTCCGCACCCGACTTCGACACGGCGACTCGCACTGAACTGGAAGCCGCGGCGTTCCGCCGGCTGGTGGAGCACCTGCGGGAACGCACCGATGTGCAGAATATCGACCTGATGAACCTGGCTGGCTTCTGTCGGAACTGCCTAAGCCGGTGGTACCGGGAAGCGGCGGAAGAGAAGGGGCTTGGACTGCCCGATCCGGATGCGCGGGAAATTGTCTACGGCATGCCGTATAAGGAATGGCAGGCGAAGTATCAAGCTCAAGGAACGGCGGACCAGAACGCGGCGCGCGCCAAGATGGAAACCCACCATTAGGCGACCGGTATGGACGCATAACGCGTCAGCGTGGGGATTGGCGGGCTTGTCCTGATAGTTTTTCGTGCGGATGCCGTTCGCCTCAAGCCCGTGCCATGCTGAGCGGGCGGTAACCGCCTTATGCTGTTCGATAGTTTTGCGGAACGGCCTGCTGGTCGTCGCCCAATCCACCACATCGACTTTCCAGGGCAGATCGGACTTCGACAAATCATCCGCCAGCGCTGTGCCCACCCATAATGGCACCGGCCCGTCGGTTATGACAGCCAGACCAAGCGCGGAGCACTGATCTCGAAATTCTGAATCACGCCGGTGATCAGGGTGTTACGCTGTTTCTCGCTCTGCTGCCCGAACCAGACGTTATCGGCTACCACCTGAAAGGCATCCTCAAACGCGGCCACCTGGCCTTGCGCGGTGAACTGGTTCCTCTGGAAACAGCATTGACCGCCACCGCCCCCGAAGCTATTGCCGCCCGCCCTGCTACAGCGGAGACTCGACACCATGGCGGCCAAGGCGGTCAGCGAAGAAGACATCAAGAGCGGCGGCGTCGGCGCCGACCGACTGCGCAGCCTGGTCGAGCGCATCGAACGACTCGAGGAAGAGCGCGCGGCGCTCGGCTCCGACATCAAGGACATCTTCGCCGAAGCCAAATCGGCCGGTTACGACGTCAAGGTGCTGCGCCAGCTCATTCGTATCCGCAAGCAGGAACCCGCCGAGGTCGAGGAGGCGGAGACCCTGCTGGATGTCTACCGCCGCGCGCTGGGGATGTAGCGCCAGGGCCACGTAGCAGGAATTGCAATCGAGTGGCTTTCGCCTTGGTGGCGATGGGTGCAAGGCAGCCACGAAAAGCGGGCGCGTTGAGATTGACAGGACGGATGTTCAAGATCGAGTCGCGTGAGGCTTGGGAAAGCCGCCGAACGGCCACCGTAGCTCTGGCGCGCGCTGGGCGGACCTGTTCTGCTGACGGCGCTGGTGGACCGCAAAAAGGTTCGGCGACATCATCGAGAGGACGAGTTGCTGGCTTTCACATCGGTTGGCGGCTCAACCCTCGGCCTCTGTCGGTCGATGATCTGCTTGGCAGGCGTGCGGAAGGCGCATATGGGCTGGTCGATTAACAACCGCGCCGGTTGCCGCGGCGGCTATGAAAAGCCGGAAATAAGTTAATTCAGTCGAAGATCGATCAGATGCCGTGGGTCGGCCGGCAGCTCGCCCCGTTCAACCCGCTTGACGATATCCGTCAGTGCCGCGTTCGCCGGCGTCGGCAGCCCGATCTCATCTCCTTTGCGAACGATGAAGCCATTCAGGAAATCGATCTCCGTCCGCCGGCCCTTGACCATGTCCTGACCCATCGACGGACGATGTTCCCCGCCGCCGGCCTTGTTCACCTCCGCCAGCCGATGCTCGTCGTACGCGCGGGTCGCGGCCGGATCGCCTTCACCGGCGCAGGCGATCACCTCGGGATCGATGTGGTGGACCTCCTCCAGCTCATAGCCGAGCGCCTGGCCGACGCGGATCGCCTCGCTGCCGAGGCGGGCACCGAACCGGCGCAGCGTGTCGTTGCGCAGGATATCCTTGCTGATCAGCCCGGTGGAGGCCGACATGCCGTTTGCCATCGCATTGGTTACCAGCTTCGACCAGCGCTCCCCCCATAGGTTTGATGTCACCAGCGCGGAATCCGTCAGCGCGACCAGCCGCTCGATCTCCCGCACCCGCTCGGTGATCCGCCCATGCACCTCTCCGGTACGGAACACCGTGTGCTTGTCGCCGCTTTTCCCGGCGGCGCGGCGGACATGGCCGGGCTCGCACAGATCGACAGTGATCGAGCTGGCGATGCAGCCAACCACTTTCCCCCAGCCGACCACGCCGGCGATGGTCGCCTCGTTCATGCAGTTCTGCAGCGAGACGATGAAACCAGCCGGCGCCAGATACTGCGCGATCATCACCGTCGCCCATTCGGTGTCGTATGACTTCATGCAGACGAAGGCGATGTCGAACGGCTTTTCCTTCGCCGCCTGCTGCAAGTCCGTCAGGTGCAGCGCACGCACCGGCGTCGACCATTCCGGCACGTCGCGGATATGCGAGACCTTGAGACCCTGCGCCCGCATCGTCTCCACGTTCGCCGGCCACGCATCGATGAACGTCACGTCTTCGCCGGCCCGCGCCATGTGCGCCCCGGCATAGGCGCCAACCGCCCCGGTTCCCATGATCGCGATCTTGAAGCCCATCGTTGCTCTCCCCTTGTCGGCAGGTGTTCGGCCAAGTGTGCCCGGAAGCGGACGAAACGCAACCGGCAGCAAGCGGCGGCGAAGCCAGCCAGGTATTTTGTTGCGTTTAATTACATACAACACGATTGGGCGATGCCGGTGAAACCAGCCCATGCCACGGCCAGATTATTCGTAGGTATAGCGCGTATTAACACGTCGTTCATCTCGCCACCGCCTGCCCGGTAAGGCGCGGTATAATAAATTGGTCGATTGATGGTTTGCGGACCGCCGCTGGTTCCCGCCGGCTCATGGCCGTCTAAGGATTGAGAGATGATCATGAAAAGGCTTGGCCCCTGGCTCGTCGTTCTGATTGTCATAGCCGCCGGCCTCGCCGGCTGGCGCTTCATCGAGCGGCCGGATGCCGCCCATGCCGCCGATCCGGCACCAGAGCCGTCTGTGCCGGTCACCACCGGCGTCGCCCAGATCCAGGATGTGCCGATCTACCTGAACGGCCTCGGCACCGTGCAGCCGTTGAATGTGGTCCAGATCAAGGCGCAGGTGAATGGCACGCTGATCGCACTGCCGGTGCGCCAAGGCCAGGAGGTCCACAAGGGCGACATCGTGGCCGAGATCGATCCACGGCCTTACAAGGCAGCGCTGGATCAGGCGACGGCACAGCGGGACGAGGATCAGGCGCTGCTGAAAAGCGCCCAACTCGATCTGCGGCGTTACCAAAACCTGGCCAAGAGCAGCTTTGCCCCGGTCCAGCAGGTGGATGATCAGCAGGCCACAGTGGACAAGGAGGCTGCCTCGGTCGCGTACGATACGGCGGAGGTCGAAACCGCCGAGATCAATCTCGGCTATTGCGTCATCCGCGCGCCGATCGATGGAAGGATCGGTTTCTATCTGGTCGATGTCGGCAACCTGATCCAGACCGCCAGCCAGACCGGTATTGTGTCGATCACCCAGGACAAGCCGATCAGCGTGGTGTTCACCCTGCCGGAGGCTGACCTGATCCAGGTCCAGGCGGCGCGGACAAAAGGGCCAGTGCCGGCCACGGTGTTCAACAATACTGACAAGAAGGAACTGGCAAGCGGCACATTGCTGACGCCGGACAACACCATTGACACGACCTCTGGGACGATCTCGCTGAAGGCGAATTTCGACAATGCCGATGACCATCTGTGGCCAGGCCAGTTCGTCAACACCCGCATCCAGGTTGGCACCTTGCCGCGTTCGGTCACCGTTCCCACTCTGGCGATCCAGCACGGGCCGGATGGCCTGTTCGTCTATCTGGTCAAGCCGGACCAGACCGTTGCGCAGGTTGATGTGCAGGTCAGCGAGCAGAACGACGGCCGGACGGTGGTGAAAAAAGGGTTGTCGGGCAGCGAAACCGTCGTTGTCTCCGGGCAGTCGCGGCTGGCGCCGGGGACCCACATCAAGGCCACCAACACCGCCACCGCTGCCAGCTAGGACGCCAGACCTGATGAGCATATCCGCGCCTTTCATCCGGCGGCCGATCGCCACGTCCCTGCTGACCGCGGCGATCTTCCTGGCTGGGCTCGTCGCCTATCCGCTGCTGCCGGTGGCTCCGCTGCCGAACGTGCAGTTCCCGACGCTGACCGTGTCGGCGCAGTATCCCGGCGCAAGTCCCGCGACCATGGCGTCCACCGTCGCAACGCCACTGGAAACCGAGTTCGGTCAGATGCTGCCCGGCCTGTCCCAGATGACCTCGGTCAGCGTGCTCGGTACCACCCAGATCACGCTCCAGTTCGGCCTCGGAACCGATCTTGGCAATGCCGAAACGCTGGTGCTGGAGGCGATGAATGCCGCCCAGGGCTCCTTGCCGAAGGGGATGCCGACGCCGGCGACCTTCCGCGCGATCAACCCAGCCGACAGTCCGATCATGATCCTGGCGATGCAATCGGATCAGGCGCCGATCACCACGGTTGATAACTACGCGGAGAACCTGGTGGAGCAACAGCTTTCCCAGCTTCCCGGTGTGGGTCAGGTGCTGGTCGGCGGCCAGCAGACGCCGGCGATCCGGGTGCAGGTCGATCCCGCGCGGCTGGCATCGATGGGCATGACGCTGGAGGACGTGCATAATGTCCTGACCTCCGTCACGGTCGACAACCCGAAGGGCAGCATCGACGGGTCGAAACAATCGTACACGATCTATGCCAACGACCAGCTTACCCAGGCCGAACCTTATAACAACGTGATCATCGGCTACCGCAACGGTGGTCCGATCCGCATTCGCGATATCGGCAGGGCCGTGGCAGGACCACAGAACCGGGAGCTACGGGCCTGGACGAACGGCAAGCGGTCGGTCCTGCTGCTGGTGTTCAAGCAGCCAAACGCCAACGTCATTGCCACCGCCGACGGCGTCAAGGCCAAGCTGCCAGCCCTGCGAGCCGACATCCCGCCTGATATCCAGTTGAACGTGGTGTCCGACCGCACGCTGACGATCCGAGCCTCGGTCAGCGATGTGGAATTCACGCTGATGCTGGCGATCGGCCTGGTTGTCATGGTGATCTTCCTGTTCCTGCGCAACATCTGGGCAACGATCATACCCAGCGTGACCATCCCGGTGGCCCTGGTCGGCACCCTGGGCGTCATGTACGTCTGCGGATTCAGCCTGGACAACCTGTCATTGATGGCATTGACCATCGCGGTAGGTTTCGTCGTCGACGACGCGATCGTCATGCTGGAGAACATCTTTCGTCATATCGAGGACGGCATGCGTCCGCTGGATGCGGCCCTGCTCGGCGCCGGCGAGATCGGCTTCACGATTGTTTCCATCAGTGTTTCCCTGATCGCCGTGTTCATCCCCCTGCTGCTGATGGGCGGCATCGTCGGCCGGCTGTTCCGGGAGTTCGCGATCTGCGTCTCGATCACCATTGTCGTTTCAGCGGTGATATCACTCACCTTGACCCCGATGATGTGCGCCCGGTTCCTGGCGCCGCAAGCGCATGATCACGGACGCTTCTACAGGCTGATCGAGGGCATGTTTGATGCCATACTCCGCTTTTATGAGCGAACGCTGGATATCGCGCTGCGCTTCCGCATCATTACCCTGATGGTGTTCGTCGCGACCGTGCTGACGACGGTCGGCTTGTACACCGTCATCTCCAAGGGGTTTTTCCCGACCCAGGACACCGGCATCATTATCGGCATCACGGACGCCGCGCAGGATGTGTCGTTCGACCAGATGGCGGTGTTGCAGCAACAGGTGAACAAGGTGGTGCTGCACGATCCCGCGGTTGCATCGGTTGTCGCCTCGGTCGGCGCCGGCACGGCCGGCCAGACAGCCAACAATGGCCGCATGTATATTTCGCTGAAGCCATGGGACCAGCGTTCCGACAACGTCATGCAGGTCGTCGCTCGGCTTGATCGGAAGATGCAGCCTGTCAGCGGCATCCGCCTGTTCCTGCAGCCGGCGCAGGATGTCAGGGTCGGCGCCCGCCTCGGCCGGACCCTGTATCAATATACGTTGCAAGATCCAAACATGGATGAGCTGAACAAGTGGGCGCCCAAAATTCTGGCCAAGATGCGCCAGATCCCACTGCTGACGGATGTCACATCGGATCAGGAGAACGCCGGCACCACGGAAACCCTGACTTATGACCGGGATCAGGCCGCCCGCTTCGGCGTCCAGCCGGCGGCGATCGACGCCATCCTGTATGACGCGTTTGGCCAGAACGAGGTCGCGCAATACTTCACCGGCAACAAGGCCTACTACGTGATCCTGGAGGCCTTGCCCAGCGAGTACGGCAGTCTCTCGACCCTGGACAAGCTGTACGTGAAATCGTCCAGCGGCGTATCGGTGCCGCTGTCGACCCTGTTGCGCCAGACCACGGCCCCGGTGCAGCCGCTGGCGGTCAATCATCAGAGCCAGTTCCCATCGGTTACCATCTCCTTTAACCTGGAGGGCAATGCCTCACTGGGCTCTGCGGTCACGCAGGTGGAGCAGGTAGAAGCGTCGATGGGGGTGCCCGCAAGCGTGCAAGGCAGCTTCCAGGGTACGGCTCAGGCCTTCCAGGCATCGCTCAGCACTGAGCCTTATCTGATCGCCGCTGCGCTGGTGGCAGTCTACATCATCCTGGGGGTGCTGTATGAAAGCTACGTGCTGCCGCTGACCATCCTGTCGACGCTGCCGTCCGCCGGTGTGGGGGCGTTGCTGATGCTGCTGCTGTTCCACTACCAGTTGACCGTGATCGCGCTGATCGGGATCATCCTGCTGATTGGCATCGTCAAGAAGAACGGCATCATGATGGTGGATTTCGCCATCTCGGCGGAGCGGCGCGACGGGCTAAACCCATACCATGCCATCCGCCAGGCCTGTCTGCTGCGCTTCCGGCCGATTCTGATGACCACCATGGCGGCGCTGCTCAGCGGTTTGCCGCTGATGCTGGCGAACGGAGCAGGCTCCGAACTGCGCAAGCCGCTGGGCTTCGCGATGGTCGGCGGCCTGCTGCTGAGCCAGATGCTGACGCTGTATACCACGCCGGTGATCTACCTGTACCTGGATCGGCTGCAGCACTGGCTGTTTCCGAACCGTCAGCTTGCCTTGCCGCGGCTGGCGGCGAAGATGGGGGAGGCGACAGCAGATTGATCCACCTCCACATCCCGGCCACTCGCTCTTTGTTTTCAGAGGCCTGCCTATCCCCTCCGTCCGTCACAAGATATGACGAACTTCGGGGGCAGGACACTGGCGGCTTACTCGATCACGTAATTCACGCCTTCCGAACGGTCAGCCTCAGGCGATCACGCGCTAACAAGCAGCCGTGATTTCTTTACAAACGACAAGTGATGACTGCTGACAGCAGACCGCTTGCGGATCCGGTAATTATGATGATCGTATATATAACGTAACATGATATCTCCCGAAGCCGGCATCCTTCCGAAGTCACAGCTACAACATTCCCTGATCAGCATGAACAGCCGATGATGTGGTTGCCACAGAAACAAGTAAAATTCGTGCGCTTCGCAGGAAAATCTTGACCCGCGGATCACGATTGTTTTATCCCGGCTGCGCATCGTCGTTCCGACCGGGGGTCTCCATGCCGCAGCCTGCCGCCCGCGCCACGCCCGGGACACCCGGCGCAAGATCCGTTTGGGCCGGTCCGCATCACGAACGGTCGTAAACCTCACGAACGCCGCCGCCGAACGAAAACTTTCTGAAACGACGACACGAACCTGCCGCGCTGGGTGCAGCCAGACGGCCGTACGCGCCCGCATACCGGTCACATCATTACTTGACTGTTTAGGAACGACCCGATGACTTTTGACCGCGAGGCGCGCCAGTTCCGCCTGTTGACAGTTCACTGCGTCCTTTGGTCGCTCGCCATGTCCATGGCTGGCGGCTTTGTCGGCGCTTATTTGCTGCGTCAAGGGTTCAGTCTCGCCACGACAATCGTGATCTATGCAATCCTGCTTCTGGTCCGCTTCGCGATCAGGGCGGTGATGCTGCCGGTCATCCGTCGTGTCGGCATGCGCCGAGCGATCCTGCTGGGCGCCGGGATCGCCGCCTTGCAGTTCCTGCCGCTGATCGGCGCGGAGCAACCGCTCTGGCTGGCTGTCTGGATCCTGATCGTCGCAGCCGGTGAGTGCGTGTACTGGCCGGTCTGTCACGCCGCCAATGCGGTCTGCGGCGGCGGCGGACGGCGAGGCCGGCAGCTCGCGCACCGGCAGATGGCGAGAACCGCCGCCTCGGTCGTCGGTCCGGTCGTGGGCGGCATCTTGCTGACCCGAATCGGGCCGGCGGCTGAATTCGGCATCGCGACGGCGTTCTGCCTGTTGTCCGCGGCGCCGCTGTGGTGGATGCGAGAGATTGATCTCGGGCGCGTCCCGACCTTTTGCCAGTCCCTGGCGGCCGCGGATCTGGTCGGGCTCTGCGCCTTCGCCGGCGATGGCTGGATGAGTGCCGGCACCGGGATCGCCTGGGCGCTGATCCTGTTCTCGACCCTTGGCTCGTCTTACGATGCACTCGGCTGGGCCAGCACCGCCGCCGCGGGCGCCGGCGCGCTGGCGGGGCTGGGCTGCGGCGTGGCGATCGATCGTGGCCATCGCCATCTGCTGTCCCATGGTGTCACCGCCGCGCTGCTGATCGGTGTGCTGATGCGCGTCGCGTCCGGTTGGGCGCCGTGGGTGGCGTTCGCGGCGAATACCGTCGGCGCGGCCGTCAGCGGGCTGTACTACCCAATCCTCATGAGCGTCGTCTACGATCGCGCCAAGCGATCCGGGTCGGCCTACCAGTTCCACCTGTCCACCGAGGCGGGATGGGATAGCGGTGCCATCCTCGGCTGTCTTGTAGCGGCCGCCGTTGCCTGGACTGGTGTGCCCGCGCCCCTGGCGGTGCTTCCCTCAGTCCTCGGCATCGTGGTCATCCACCGCTGCGTTCGGGCGGAATGCAAGACCGTCGCAGTTGAGAAGCAGCGGATGGTGATTGTGTCCGTGGTGCCGGGAGACACCGCCTCGCACGACGAGAAGGTGCTGCCCCAGGCTGCCTGATGCGGCGGCGGGCGGGAACGCTGGCAGACGAGCGACGCCGGCCCCTTGGCGATCTGAACAGCGCCTGTTAAGTAATGACCGGTGCATATCAGGCACGGGTCGCGTGATGCCGCCATGACGTTGGAAGCAAAGTGCTGCTGCAAACGATGCATTTATGATCAACATCGAGATGGCATGGTAATCCGCCCAACCAAGATGTCCGCCGTGGACCACACATCGACGCTTCAGGCAATTCTCTCCAGCGACCAGCCACGGCAGCACATATTCGGGCTGGTTCAAGCGCTTGCGCTGCCCGATTGCTGGATTGGCGCCGGTTTCATCAGGAATGCCGTATGGAATCACCTGCATGGCAGCTTGGCTCCTCATTACACCGGTGACGTCGATGTCCTGTGGTTCGATCCTGAACGGACCGATCCGTCGGAGGATCGAAGACTGGAAGCCGCGCTGCGGACCCAGGCGCCGCCGATCGGCTGGTCGGTGAAAAATCAGGCCAGGATGCACACGCGCAATAACGACCCGCCTTACGCTTCAACCGTTGATGCTATGCTTGGCTGGCCCGAGACAGCGACCGCGGTTGCGGCCAGACGAACCAGGCAGGCCGCCTGGGAGATCGCCGCGCCATTTGGTCTGGAAGATCTGTTCGCCCTGGTTCTGCGGCCTACGCCCCGGTTCGCGGGTGAGAAGCGGACGGTGTTCCTGGATCGCATCCAGTCTAAGCGGTGGCTGGAGACATGGCCACTCCTGCGACTGGAAGATGCTTGCATCGAGCGTGGTCGGCGGCTATCGGCGCCTACCTGACCTTGGCGAAGCTGAAGCAGTCGCGCGGCTGATCGCTGATGTTTGGATGCAGCAACCACCGTCGCAGCAATCCTTCTCGTGTCAGCCCGGCCTTCTCCATGACGCGTGCCGATGCGAGGTTATCGACATCGCAGACAGCGCCGATGCGCCAAATGTCCGGTTCGCTCAGCGCCCAGCACGCCACCTCGGTCAGGGCTTCCGTCATCAGCCCTTGTCCCCAGGAAGAGCGCGCCAGCACATAGCCGAAGCCAAGATGGTACGCACAGGATCGCCGCAGATCGAACGCGCCGACGATCAGCGCGCGATCACGATTTACGAGGACATAGGTGCGGGACGACACCGCCGCCATGCAGTGCTTGACGTAAGCTTCGGTCTGGTCAATCCGGGTGTGTGGCCGCCATGTCAGGAACCGGGTAACGTCTGGATCCTGCGCATAAGCATCAAAGATAGCTCGCGCATCGGCTGAAGTTATCAGCCGAAGGGTCAACCGCGGGGTTTGGAACGCATCCCGAAACATGCTCTGAACGCTGCCATGCGAAAGGGTGACTTGTCACGGCGGGAATACGCGGGCCGACCAGCGTGCCCGAGCCGCGGCGGTTCTTGGCGATCAAGCCGCTTTCCGCCATCATGGATCGCTGCGACAAGCGTGATACGGGAACATCTGGTGCCGCGACCGCACATCATCATCCTCAACGGCCCTGGCAGCGTCGGCAAAAGCGCCACCGCCCGAGCGCTTCAGACACTCACCGCCACGCCGTTCCTGCATGTAGCGATGGATACCTTCATCGATATGCTTCCGAAGGGGTTGTTCGGCCATCCGGACGGCTTGATCTTTGAGATGATCCAGGAGCAAGGCAAGCGGTCGATCATGATCAAGACCGGCCCCGTCATCGAGCGCGTTATGCGGGGCATGCGTCACGCCATCGCGGCCATGGCCGCACAAGGCAACAACCTAGTCGTCGACGAGGTCATGATCGGAAAGGAGAAAGCAGCAGAGTACCGTGTGCTTCTATCACCGTTCGATTTGCGTTGGGTGGGTCTGTTTGCTCCACTCGACGTGCTAGAGGCAAGGGAGCGCAAACGTGGAGATCGAGAGATCGGCTTGGCACGCTGGCAAATCGATCGTGTTCACCACGACATGACCTACGATCTGGGGATCAATACTACCGCCACAACGCCCCTGGAGAATGCGCGGATAATTCGCGACACCTTTGACCTCTGACGGTCCCGCATATCCAGCCCGATCTATCCCCAAGGGAACTGCGATCTTCCGCCTTGGCGCCGACGTTTTCGCGGGACGCCTGGCCGCCAACAGCGGTGTCGAGACGGCTGTGCCGCCGCTTCCGCCGGCATCTTGCCACGCGTTGAAGCGCGACGCGAGGTCGGTGGTCATCAGCGCCACCGCAAACGCCGCCGGACCGACGACCGCGACGTAGCCGATCAAGAACCAGAAGCCAACGCTGACAGAGCGTTCGCCTTGATCAATTCGCGGGTGAAGCTGGCAATGGCGGCACTAGGGTCGGCACCGACCGCATAGCGGCGCTTCAACCTAGACCCCTTTGGTTCAAGGCGACTCAGTGACACGAAACCGGCGGAACAGGCGCGGCAGAAACGCGATCATGGCCAGTGCCCCGAGACCGAGCAGGCCGTAACGCAAAGCCGAGGTATCTCCGGCCGCCGCCGACCGTCCGGCATAGCCCAGCCAAGTATAGGCGACCGCGCCGGGAAGCATGCAGACCGCCGAGGCAAGGATGTAAGCAGGCAGCGAGATACGCGTCAGGCCGAGCGCGTAATTGAGCAGATTGAACGGAACGAACGGCACCAGGCGCATCAGGGCAATGAAGCGCCAGCCTTCCGTCTCCACCCCATCAACAATGCGCCGCAGGCGGCCGCCAAGGCGCTGCTCGATCCAGTCGGCACCGATAGCGCGCGCGATCAGGAAAGCAAGCGTCGCACCCAGTGTTGCGCCGAGCAGATTCCACAGCGTGCCCCATATCGGCCCGAACAGGGCGCCGCCAGCTAGACTGAGCAGCGCCCCGGAAAAAAATACAACGGTGCCCGCCGCGTACAGCGCCACAAATCCGGCGGGAGCCCAGACGCCTAGGCCATTCACGGCTGACGCGATGGTGCCTGCATCAAAATCATGCCGGTGCGTCAGCGCCCATCCGATGCCGGCTGTCAGCGCGAGCGCCAAGCCGAGACGCAGCGGCAAATGAGCGCGTGTCATAAGATATACGTCTGCTGCACGATCACCGAAGGTGCCCGCCGCAGTAATAGCAACAGCATCCGGTGCAGCCATGATTCAAGCGGATCGCCGCAGTCGTCCAGGCCGGGCGTCATGCGCCTATGCCCCCAGGGTGGGTTGCGCACGATAGGTGCCGAACAGACGTTTCACCAGGCCAGATCAAACCCGAAATTCTATCGGTTTCCCACCGCTCCATCGACTGATGCAGGACTTCGAAGACCATCACCGCGATCAGGCCTGCGCCGAGCACAAGGATTACGATCAGCTTAATTGCCTTGGCGAGGAGAAGCTCGCCAGGATGACCACGACTCCCTCACACAAAGTCCCAAGGGCCGTGCAAAACCGCAACATCCGGCCACCAACAACAAAAAGGCCGGGACTGCCCCGGCCTTGATGCAGTTCTTGGAGAAGCGGGCTAGCCGCCGCCGCCTTCAAGCCAAGTGCCGCCCGGCCCATTGCCGGTGTTGTCATACGGACCCTGCTGGTGGGTGCTTTGCAAACCGCCAAAGGTCGCGGCATTGGCCGCTGGTGCAATCGCGGCTGTCAGGCTTAGGGCAGCAAAGGCTGCCAGAATCATGGTCTTCATGGGAACTCTTCATCTCTCGTCGGCCGGAATGTCCGGCTTCGACAGCGACACAAATGGGCTGATCTCGGCTGATAATAATCAGACTTTCTGGCATGGGATCTATGCGCTGAAAGATGAAATCGTCTGGTCGACGCACGGGTTGGACGCGCCGGCATCTATTGCAAAGCGCTTACACATGCCGCCTTTCGAACAAGCAGCTTTAACCTTCGGCGTCCGGTCGCCGATGTCGTGTTGGCCCAGGGCTCGCTCACCGGGCGTAACTTGCAAGTTCCGCCCGGTAAGCGCCGCATCATTCACACCTATCCCCGCGGCTGGCCTCGCCCGGTCCGCTTCATGTCCATTGTCCCGGCGAGCTTCACTTTGGCTTCGCCATGCTTGCCATTTGCTTGAGCATGAATTGGGGCGCGACCCGGCTCATTGCTTTCAGCACGTTGGCGAGGCCAGGCCGGATTTCGAGCTTGCCCGCCTCGATACCGGCTATGGCTCGTCTGGCGAGCACCTGGACGCTCATTGGCTTCTGCCCCCGCGTCTCCTCGGCGAACTCACCGCGAAACAGCGGCGTCTCGACACCCGGGGGAGCCAATTCGACCACAGTCACGCCCGCGCCCTGGAGCTGAATGCGCAGGGATTGCGTAAAAGAGTGAACTCCCGCCTTTGCGGCGCAATAGACGGGCGCCACAGGGAATGGAATGAAGGCCAGTCCCGATGAGACATTGACGATCAGCGCCTCGGGCCGGGTTTTCAGATGCGGCAGGAACTGCTGAACCATTCGGATTGGCCCGCTTAGATTGACCTCGATTTCACGCGTCACATCCTCTAGGTCGCGCGCCTCATTGAGCTTGAGGTTGCGCATGATGCCAGCGTTGTTGATGAGGGTGTCCAAAGTTGGAAAGCGCGACAGGACAGCCGCATGCAGCGCCGCAATAGCTTTTTGGTCGCTGACATCGCTCCTGAAGGTGTGGATACCGGGAACGGCCTGCGCGGCCGCGGCGAGTCTGTCCTGATCGCGCCCGGTCACCGCGACCGTATTGCCGCGGCCGAGCAGTTGCCTCGCCAGCTCGAGGCCGATGCCGCTCGTGCCTCCGGTGATCAGGATGGTTCTCTGTTCCAGCTTCATACAGGGCTCCTCGCACCGGTGACGGTGCTTGCGACCTGCATTTATGCGCTGACACTCTCTCACTGGAAGAAGGCACCAAAAAGTTTTATACTTACCTAAAGGAGAGTGCAGATGACCGGATTGCCTCAATTCACCGCGGAGCAGATCGCAATGGCGAAGCTTTATGCCGCTGCTACGCCGCCCGAGGATATCGACCCCCGGATCGAGGCGCTGGTGCACGAGTTGATCGGGCGGGTTGCCGACAAGTGGACAATGCTGGTTCTGGAAGTCTTGGGCGAGCATGGCGAGCTGCGCTTCACGCGCCTGAGCGAGCTGGTGCCCGGCATTAGCCAGAAAATGCTCACCCAAACCGTGCGCCACATGGAACGCGACGGTTTCCTGGTGCGGACCGTGCATGCCGTCGTGCCGCCCAAGGTCGAGTATAAACTTACGACGCTCGGCCTGACCCTCGGTGCGGCCTTTTGCGGCGTGTGGGTATGGGCTGTGGAGAACCTCGATGGGGTCGAGCAGGCACGCCAAGCTTTCGACGACAAAACCAGGGCAAGCTGACATTTGCGCAGGTCCGGGCAGCGGGCCTAAATACAGGCCGCCTTGGGGCCGTGCTTCACCCCTGGATGCGCCACGTCGCAGCCGCCTTTGACCAAATGCCGGATACTGAAGCTCACTTTGATCGGAATTGCAGCGGAGTGTGACAAGGCAGACTGGTCGATATGAACGGTCATTGCTTAAGCCGGCGTGAAATTGACACATGGCGGCCTCCGGAAGGCTTCGCCATCCCTGCATCAAGCGTCCTCCCACCCTCGATTGGTTCATCGCGCCGTGCAACGGTGTCACGACATTCGCCATCGGCGGCGGGGCACGGCTCGTAGGAGACAACGTCATGCAACTGAATCATATCGCAAACCGCCTCGATTCCCGGTACTTCGAGATTGTTGTCACAATGCTCAGATCGAAGCTTGGCTTTGTCGAGCTTCGCCGGACCGACCGGTCCATCTGGCTGCGACAGCCAGGAACGAACGTGGACTTGCAGTTCAGCCGTAGTGACACCGCTCATCGTGATCCGGACAAGCGCCGTTCGCAGGTGTCGTTTCTGAGTGACAGTCCGCGGGCGGCGTTGGAAGATCTGGCGGCCTGGGCGAGGGCGCAGGGAATGCAGGCCACCGTAGGGGCCTATTCAGACAAGGAGTTCTTTCTCGACGCGCCCGACGCCTTCGTGGATTTTGTCATCGAGGCGATGACACCGGACCTCGCCGAATATGCTGTCGAGATTCCCTGAAACGCCCCGGCGCCCGCATCCTGTCCGCGCAGCGTGCCGTGTGGTTTCTTCAGCCCCAACCTCCTCATGCCGCCTTGTCCGCGTCCTTCCGCCGGTGATCGAAGTTGGTCAAATTCAGCTTCCGCCGATGATCCGCATAAAGCAGCGGCTCATACTTCGCCGGGTTGTCCGGACCGACGCAGGTCGAGACTGGCCGGATTACCGCATCCAGGCCCGGACCGTAGAAGAACGGCACCGCGTGCCGCAGCGCGTTGTTCGCGTTGATCACCCGGTGCGGCGTTGGGATATAGCGGTCGTTCGAGTAGCGTGACAGCATTTCGCCCGTGTTCATGACGAACGTGCCGGGGATCGCCGGCGGCCGGATCCACTCGCCCTCCCGCGTCCGCACCTCCAGCCCTGGCAGCGCCGACTGTGCCAGCAACGTCAAGAAACTCGTGTCGATATGCGGCGCGAAGCCGAACTGGTTGTCCTCCGCCGCATCATGCGACGGATAGCGGATCAGCCGCAGCGTGATCGTTGGCTCGCGGAAGTCGGTAACAAAATAATCCGGCGGCAGACCGAGGGAGGTCGCGATCACCGACACCATCTTGTGCGCCAGCGGCTGCATTACGTGGAAATAGGCCATCGTATGCCCCCTGAACAACGGCATCTCGGTCGGCCATCTGTTCAAGCCATGCAGTGGATCGCCTGACCGGATCAGCGGATCGTCCGGTGACCGGTCGGTAACGATGTAGAAACTCTCGCTCAGGTTCGGCTTGGTGTTGTGGTTGACCTTGGATGTCCGGACGATCTGCGCGCCATGCGGCAGATACCCGATGTTCAGGTCGCCTACCTTCAAGGCAAGCTTGCGCTGCTCCTCCAGATCGAAGAAGTCGGATGCCGCGGCAAAGGCACCGTCAATCAGCGACCGGCTGATGCCGTGGTTGGCAATGACCACGAAGCCAGTATCCGCGCAACTCCGGGCAAATGCGGGAGCCAACGCCTCCCGCGCGCCATCGGCGCCCGCGACCAGATTTGCGATATCCAGCACGGGTATCCGTTCGGCTAGGCTCATGGTGGTTCAACTCCCGTTTACGCTGCGCTGCATAAAGCCTAGCACAGCGGCTATTCACGACAATTGGGGGCCCTTAAGGGTGAGTAGTGACACATGGCCACGCTGCACAGGTTTAGCCGGTAAAATCTTTAGCGTTGGGAGCTAACGAGTTGTTGTTACAATATGAATGGATAATGTATCGTTCGTCACGAAAAGATTGTTCCGGTCTATGCCATCGCCACATTCCTGGCTGGGTAGGTTGGCGGTGTTGGCGGTAAAGCCCCCACGTCGGCCCGCGGCCCCTCGATTGGCGGAACATCTGGAATCCGTATAGGTTACGAATATGGCGATGGATCCGTTCGGCTGGTCAAAATGGTCGTCTCATCTGGGGAACGCAATTACCATTGCAACTGGAATTCCGGCTTTAAGCAGTGTAGTTGCGGGCCTCTGGGCCTATTTGGTTGGCGCAGGGATTTCGATCTTTCTGGTTGTGTTAGCTGCCTTCACGATGACCTTATGGTGCTGCATTGGCATTCTCTGGCTAAAAGATCGCGCCCAGTCCATAGGAAGGCGTCCTGCTCTTGACTGCTCTTGGGGATTACGTGTTGACGCTGCATTCCTAAACAGAGATGTGACTTCGAATTTCGAGTGGCAAGTTGTCATTCAATTCAGGAACGTATTGGATTGGCCCATACGTGTAGACACTATAAAAACATTTGTAGAAATTGAAAATGTTACTCCTAGTACTCAAATGGAATACAAAATTCCGGTGGTATTAACAAAAGGATCAACAACCGGGCAGAATCTTCCTCCATACATAAAAGGTGCTTTGCCTGACAAAGAACGTTATAAGGGGAAAATAGACCTTTTTATTCGGTATGGGCATCCGGACTATGGGTATTCGCGGCTTATGACGAGAAAATTTATCTTTGAGATCATAGTAAAGCCGCAGGCCCCTCCTGGGATGCAAGGCGTGCTGATGCCAATGAGCGGAAGTATTCCTTTAGGAATCGGTTCTTATGAGGAAGAGCTGGATGAGCCTTATCACGAAAGTAAGCCAACATAACGTAAAAATTCATGTAGATTATTTGCTGTCTTAATTATGCCGGTGACGCCCGTTCAACTCTAGGACCGCCATCATGGCGAGGAAAAACGTCACGTAGAACTTTTCCTGCGTAACGTGCGATATCGCCGCCGTAATCTTGTGCCCGTAGTCCGTATAATCTGTGTCCGTTTCCCCGCGCATAGCCTGTAGCGAACGATGGCGCTTGAGACTTTCCGAAACATGGCGCTGCGCACCGCCCATTCCGCCGCGGTCGCGCTATGGCAATGCCCGCTACTCCTTCTGATCCGCCTCGAACACCGCCATCAGTTCATCTGTCGCCTGCTGCACGTTCTGGATCAATTGTTTCTCGTCGCGGTAGATCGCATGCGTCTCCCGCAGGTTACGCTCGTCATGTTCGCGGAACAGTGTTATGGAACGGGCGGCTTCCGCCGGCGCCACCCCCAGGGCCGTCAGCGACTCCTCGGCCATCTTCAGGCTGGAATAGAACGTGTCGCGCACCAAGAAATCCACCGCCCGGTCCATCAGCAGGTAGGCCGCGCGCCGGTTGCGCGCCCGCGCCATGATCTTTAATCCGGGAAAACTGCGCCTGGCCACTTCGACGACGCGCAGCACGTCCTGCATGTTGTCCAGCGCGACGATCAGCAGCTTTGCCTGGGCCGCCCCGGCGGCACGCAGCAGGTCGGCGCGGGTGGGGTCGCCAAAATACACCTTGCTGCCGAAGCGCCGCAGGACATCGACCTGGCCCGGATCACGCTCCAGCGCGGTGAAGCCTATCCCGTGCATGCGCAGCACGCGGGCGACGATCTGGCCGACACGCCCGAAGCCGCAGATGATCACCGGCTCGGACGGCAGGTCGATCAGGTCGTAATCCGGCTCCGGTTCGACCTCCAGCCGGGGGATGACGAACCGCTCGGACAGCGCGAACAGCACCGGCGTTGCCGCCATCGAGACCGCGGCGGACAGCGTCGCCATCGCCGCGCTATCGGTCGCCAGCGCCCCCGCCGCGACGGCCGAACCGAACAGCACGAAGCTGAACTCGCTGGCCTGCGGCAAGGCCAGGCTGAAACGGATCGCGTCGGTCAGGCGCTGCCGGGACACCACCGCCAGGGCGAAACAGATCCCCGTCTTCACCAGCAGCAGCCCCAGCGTCGTCACCGCCAGCAGACCGGGATGAGCCACCGCCAGACGCAGATCCGCCGACATGCCGACCGAGATGAAGAAGAAACCCAGCAGCAACCCCTCGAACGGCGCGATGTCCGCCTCCAGCTCGTGCCGGTATTCCGACTGCGACAGCAACACACCCGCCATGAACGCGCCCAGCGACATCGAAAGTCCGGCGAGACTGGCGATGTATGCCGAACCCGCGACGATCAGCAGCGCGACGGTGGTGAACACCTCGGTGGTGCGGGCGCCGCCGACGATGCGGATCAGCGGCGGGATGGCGAAGCGGCCGCCGACCAGGATCACCGCAACCGCCACCGCGGCCCGCGCCACGTCATGCCATGGCACGTGATCCGGCAGCACCCGTTGCGCCAGCAGCGGAACCAGCGCCACCAGCGGGATGAACGCCATATCCTGAAACAGCAGCACCGCGAACCCATCGCGTCCCGCTCGGCTTTGCAGCAGTTCCGCTTCGGCGAACAGCGGCAGCACGATGGCGGTGGAGGACATCGCCAGCCCGGTACCCAGTACGGCGGCCCCGGCCCAGGGGATGCCCGTCGCATAAGCCAGCACCGCCAGCGCCGCCGCGGACAGGATCAACTGGCCGGTCCCCAGGCCGAACACCGCGTGCCGCATCACCCATAGCCGCCGTGGCCGCAGCTCCAGCCCGATCAGGAACAGCAGCATGACGACACCAAGCGAGGCCACGCCGGCGATCTGATCCACGCCGGTGACCAGTCGCAGACCGGATGGCCCGATGATCCCGCCGGCCAGCAGATAACCCAGCACGCTGCCCAACCCGGCGCGCCGGGTAAGCGGCACCGCGATTGTGGCGGCGGCCAGCAGCGCGACCAGGGTGGGAAGCATCGGCGGTCAGACCATCATCGGTGGAGGTTGTATCACGTCAGGTGTCCGATCATGGTCTAATTTCCTGGGTCAGAAGTTCGCCATAGTGGGCGAACCCCCGACCCCGGCCACTAGCTCTTTGTTTTGAGTGGCCTGCTTATCCCCTCCGTCCGTCATAAGGTATGACGAACTTCGGGGGCAGGACACTCGCTTTCTGTCTAATCGCATGATTCAGGCCTTCTGATTGGCGTCAGGCGACCGTGCTCTAATACCCGCGCGCGATGTCGAAGCGATTGGGCAGTGGCCGGCCGTCGCGCCAGGCCCGCAGGTTATCCAGGAAGATGTCCAGACTACGCGGGTTGTACGTCGCTGGGTCATCGGCCGAGGTATGTGGGCTGATGATCAGGTTCGGCGTCGTCCATAGCCGATGGCCTGATGGAATCGGCTCCGGCGTAAAGACGTCCAGCACGGCGCCGGACAGCCGGCCGGTCTCCAGCAGGTCGCACAGCGCGTCCTGGTCTAGCAGTCCGCCGCGGCCGACGTTCAGCAGGCCCGCACCCTCCGGTAGCAGCCCCAGCCGCCGCCGGTCCATCAGGTTCCGCGTAGCGTCGGTCAGCGGTGTCGCGAGCACCAGGAATTCGGTCTCCGCCAGCACGTCATCCAGCGCGTCGACGCCGAGCACCTGGCGGCAATCCGGCCGCGGGGCGGGATTGGCGCGGATGCCGGTCACGACCATACCGAACCGGGCGGCCTGCGCCGCAACCGCGCCACCGAGCGTGCCGAGCCCGACGACGGTAACCGCGCGGCCGGCCAGCACGCCGCCCCAAATTTCGCGCCAGACGCCGGCGCGCTGGTTGCTGACCATGCGCGGGATGCGGTTGGCCAGCATCAGCAGTGCCATGATACCAAACTCGCCGGACTTAACCGCGTGGGCGCCGCGATTGTTCATCAGCACGGCGCCCGGCGGCAGCCAGGTGAACGGCGCCAGCCTGTCAAGCCCGGCGCTGGTGACGAACACCAGCCTCAGGTGCGATGCGGCGCACGGGAAGCGGGCCAGGACGGTGCCGGTGTCGGTGACCAATGCCTCGGCGTCTTTCATCGCTTCAGTAAATTCGGCCGCCGTTGTGCCAATGGTGACGGCATGGCCCGAGCCGATATCGGGTGCGCGCGCCGCCGCGGCCTTCCACATGGCGTGGGAGAAGGCGAACAGGGTTTCGCTGTCGGGGTTCTGCAGATGGATGCGCATGGTCGGCAGCGTGCCATGCGGCGCTGACGATGGACAGACCGGTTGAACCTTTCGATAGGGCAATCGGGTGAAGTAGATCGAAGACACGGGATGGCGCATCTGCCGCTGTGTCATCACCGGGCTGGGCCCGGTGACCCACGACCTTGGCCTGGTTTGGCACCGCAAGTCGTGGGTGGCGAACCTCTCGATCAAAGATGCTGTCTGTGCGACGGCTATCGGATCTCTCCGTCCCTGATCAATCCGACACCCAATGCTTCTAGCGCTAGGTGTTTGCCGGCTGCGCACCCTCGCTCCGCTGTTCCGTGGCGCTTCCATCGTGCAGGTTCAGCGCGGTGTTGACCAACGACAGGTGGGAAAACGCCTGAGGAAAGTTGCCGACCTGACGGCGGGCCCTTGGATCATACTCCTCGGCCAGAAGCCCGACATCGTTTCGCAGCGCCAGCAGCCGTTCGAACAACGCCTCGGCCTCGTTATCGCGACCCTGCTGCGCATAGTTGTCGGCGAGCCAGAACGAGCACGGCAGAAACGCTCCTTCGCCCGGCGGCAGTCCGTCGGCGCCAGCCTGCGTGCGGTATCGCAGCATGAAACCCCCTGCGTCGAGTTCACGCTCGATTGCCGCAATCGTGCCGCGCACCCGCGCATCGTCGTGCGGCAGAAAGCCGACGATCGGGATCAGCAACAGACTGGCATCCAATTCGTCGCTGCCGTAGCTCTGAGAGAAACTGTTCTTGCCGGCGTTGAAGCCCTTGGCGCAGACGTCATCGTGGATCGCGCCACGGACCTCGCGCCAACGTTCGACCGGTCCTGGCAGCCCATACTGCTCGATGTCCTGCACCGCGCGGTCCAAGGCGACCCACGCCATGACCTTCGAATGCACAAAATGCCGCCTGCCGCCCCGTACCTCCCATATGCCGTCGTCCGGCTGCTGCCAGATGGCTTCCAGGTGCTCGATCAGATTCACCTGCAGCGCCCAGGCGGAGGGCGGGACGTCCAATCCGCCGGCACGTGCCTGGTGCAACGCGTCCATTACCTCGCCATAGATGTCGAGCTGCAGTTGCTCGGAGGCGGCGTTGCCGATCCGTACCGGCTTGGCGCCCTGGTAGCCGGGCAGCCAACCTGCCTCCCATTCCATCAGGTGCCGCTCGCCGCCGACGCCATACATGATCTGTAGTTCGTCGGCGCTGCCGGCCACGCTGCGATGCAGCCAGTCCCGCCAGGCCTGAGCTTCGGTGTAGTAGCCGCCGCCCATCAAGGCGATCAAGGTCAAGGTCGCGTCGCGAAGCCAGCAGAAGCGGTAGTCCCAGTTGCGCGGACCGCCAAGTTGCTCCGGCAGCGATGTCGTCGGTGCGGCGACGATTCCGCCAGTCGGTTCATACGAAAGTGCCTTGAGCACGATCAGCGAACGAAGCACGGCGGCCTTCCAGCGCCCGCTGTATTGGCAGCGTGCCGCCCAGGCGAGCCACTGCTCCTCGGTCGCGGCCAGCGCCGCATCGCCGTCGAAACGAGTCGGTGGCGGCAAATGTGATGGTCCATGGCTCAGCACGAATGTGACACTTTGTCCGACGTCCAGTTCGAACTTCGCCACGGTCGCCATCTCGTGCCCCTGCATTAAGACCGGCCCGCGAACCGTCACCAGGTCCGGACCCACGACCGCGAGAATCCCCTGGCGATTCTCCTCACGCGTCACCCAGGGCGTGGAGGCGCCGAAATCGAAGCGGAGTTTCAGGTGCATGCGCATAGCCACCCGGCCGCTGCGGCCCTCGACGCGGCGGATCACGTGAGAACCCTCCATCCCCAGCGGCATGGCGTCGATCAATGCCACCTCGCCGTCAGGTGTGGTGAACACCGTTTCCAGGATCAGGGTCGAGCCTCGGTAGGACCGCCGTACCTGCGGTTCGGGATGTTGCGGCGTGATCAGCCAGCTTCCGTGCCGGGAATCACCGAGCAGGGCGGCGAAACAGGCCGGGCCGTCGAAGCGCGGCAGGCAGAGCCAGTCGATCGCGCCATCCTTTCCGACCAAGGCGGCGGTCCGGCAGTCGCCGATCAGCGCGTAATCCTCGATCGGCAGCGGCGTGTCGCGGATCACGAAATCTAGCTCAGGCATGCAGGTCAGTTCCTTTTCGGTATGGCCGGGTGGTTGGCGTGCGCTTCTACAGGGTTCAGCGATCAGTCGCCCGGGGCGAAACCACGATACAGCGTCATTCCGCCATCAACAAACGGTGTTGCACCCGTAACGTCGATGGCAGAGTCAGACGCAAGCGAAACCGCAGCCTGCGCGCTATCGTTAGGTCTGCCAATACGCTCGTATGCCAGCCGGCTCATGGGGCTGCCACCGGACTAAATGGCGATGGCCGTTCAACCCCTAGCCAGGTCCAGCGCGACCACGCTGCCGATGGCGGAGTTTTATCCGGGGACGAGCGGAGGCTAGTCGGCAAGACATGATAATAGGGGCGCGTGCGGGAGGCGGTTGCTGTTAAGCTGTGCCACGGCGGTTGAATTGTTGGATCCGGAACGATCGCTCATCGCAAGTTGCATGCTTGCGGTCAGCAATGACCGCAACTTTTGCAAGACACCAGACACTTGGATTGCTCAATGTGGTTTGGCGTCATGCACAGCCGACGTCTTCGCGCCCCTTTTTTCGGCGCCTCCGCACAGCCGGCAGGCTTTTTGAGCATCTGTCCCACATGGTCAAAACATCCGCCGCGACTAGATAATTTGACTAGTCCGCCAGGTGCGGGCAGGGTGATGAAAGGACGCGCGGCCAGACCTGCGGATTCACGCGACCATCATCCTTGGAAATCTGGTCGAGGCAGCTTGGCTGTCAGCAGATCGATACCTCAGACCTGCACGAGATCCTGACGATTAGCGAACGTCAGAAGTAAAGCGCTGAGGTCTAATGGCAGTATTCAATGGAGTCCTTCAATGCACGTCGTCATGATTGCCGCAACTGCAGCACTTGGCGGGCTGTTGTTCGGCTACGATACCGGCGTCATCTCCGGAGCACTGCTGTTCCTGCGTGAGGCGTTCCACCTTTCCAGCCTGATGTTGGGCGTGGTGACCAGTATCGCGCTGGCCGGCGCCGCCGGCGGCGCGGCCATCGCGGGACGGCTGGCGGATCGCTTCGGGCGGCGCCCAACCTTGCTGGCGACCGCCGGCGTATTCGTCGTCGGCGCGATCGTGTCGGCTTTGGCGGCCAGCCTCATGCAGCTTCTCGCCGGCCGCCTGCTGGTCGGCCTTGGCATCGGTGGCGCCTCCATGCTGACCCCGCTCTACCTCGCGGAGATCGCTCCCGCGCGTGAACGCGGCGCGTTGGTGTCCTTCAATCAGCTTGCCGTCACCTTGGGCATCCTGGTTTCCTACCTGATCGGCTATGGTTTTGCCGCCAGCGGCGCATGGCGATGGATGCTGGGTCTGGGCGCTGTGCCCGGCGTGATCCTCATTGCGGGGATGCTGATCCTGCCGGAGACACCACGGTGGCTCGCGGGTCACGGGCATGCCGATCGGGCGCGTGCCGCGCTGCGTCGGCTGCGTGGCCGCAGCGCCGACATTGAAGCCGAGGTGAAGCAACTGCGGGCCGACCTCCGAAGCGATGTGCAAACCTTGCCGCAAAGCCGGCTTGGCCATGCGGCGGCACGGCTGCCGCTGATCGTCGGGATTGGCCTAGCAGTCTTTCAGCAGGTGACCGGCATCAATACAGTCATCTACTTCGCACCGGTGATTTTCCAGGCCTCCGGTCTATCCTCCGCTTCCGCGGCGATCCTTGCGACCGCCGGCATAGGCGTGGTGAACGTGGTCATGACGCTGGTGGCGATCTGGCTGGTCGACCGCCTCGGCCGGCGGGCTCTGCTTCTGACCGGCCTCGCCGGCATGGGCTTGAGCCTCTGCCTACTGGCGCTGGGCTTCCTGCTTGGCAGCGGCTCCGTACTCGGATGGCTGACAGCGGCAAGCCTGGCAGCCTATGTCGGATTTTTCGCGATCGGGTTAGGGCCGGTTTTCTGGCTGTTGATCTCGGAGATTTTTCCGTTGGCGATCCGGGCTCGCGGCATGTCGGCGGCGACCATCGCGAACTGGCTCGCCAACCTTGTCGTGGCGTTGACCTTTCTTGATCTCGTGGACCTGCTGGGGCGTCCAGGTGTGTTCTTCCTTTATGCCGCTCTGACCTTCGGCGCCCTGCTGTTCGCGCGCGCCCTGGTGCCGGAAACCAAGGGTCTCAGCCTGGAGGCTGTCGAGGCGCTTTGGCTTGAACGTGCGAGCCAAAAAGGACGGCCGCTCGGTCCTGCCAAACTCCTCGAACAGAGGTAGCACCTGTCGGCGTATCGGCGGCTGATGCTACGGGGTCTTTCGGCGCATTGGGGGCTCCACCGTTTTCCTGTTCTCGCACCGTCCTCAGCCGCGCGGCGCATTGCGCCCGACCAGCGCCCTGACAGACGCCTCGACCGCGCCTAGGTCGTTCGGCATCACGGTGAAACGTTCTTCCCGCTGAAACAGGTCGGCCATGCGCGGCGGCAGGGCAGGGCGGTGGCCAATCGCGCGCTCCATCGCGTCGGGGAACTTGGCCGGATGCGCGGTCGCCATGGCGACGGTCGGCACGCCGCCGCCGATCGGCGATGCGCGCGCGGCGGCAATGCCGATCGCGCTGTGCGGGTCGGCCAGGTAACCGCCCGCGGCATGCAGGCGGCGGATTTCCGCCTCGGTGCCCGCATCGTCCAACCGGAAACCGTGGAACCGGGCGCGCGCCCGGTGCCAGACCGCATCGGCGATGCGCATCCGTCCGGTTGCGCGGAACCCCAGCATCGTCTGGTGCGTCGCCTCGGGATCACGGTCCAGCAGCTCGAACAGAATCCGTTCGAAGTTGGAGCTCACCTGGATGTCCATGCTCGGCGACAGGGACGGCTCGACCGGCAGGATCGACATGTCGTTGGACTGAAGGAAACGGGTCAGGATGTCATTGCGGTTCGACCCGATCGTCAGCCGAGGCACCGGCAGGCCCATGCGGCAGGCCGCCCAGGCGGCGAAGACATTGCCGAAATTGCCGGTGGGTACGCTGAACGCAACCTCCCGGTCCGGCGCGCCCAGCGCCAGCGCGGCGGCGGCGTAATACGGGATCTGGGCCGCGATGCGTGCCCAGTTGATGGAATTGACCGCCGAGAGCCGAACCTGTTGCCGAAACCCGGTATCGGCGAACATCGCCTTCACCAGGTCCTGGCAGTCGTCGAAGTTGCCCTCGACCGCGATGTTGCCGACGTTGGCGGCAGGCACCGTGGTCATCTGCCGCCGCTGCACCAGGCTGGTGCGGCCATGCGGATGCAGGATCATGATATCGACGCGATCGCGGCCGGCACAGGCCTCAATCGCGGCGGACCCGGTATCGCCGGAGGTCGCGCCGACGATGGTCACCCGCGTATCGCGCTGCGTCAGCACATGATCGAACAGGCGGGACAGGACCTGCATCGCCAAGTCCTTGAACGCCAGCGTCGGGCCGTGGAACAGTTCCTGCGCGAACAGGTTGGTTTCAAGCTGCACCAGCGGCACGATCGTCGGATGATTGAAGCCTGCATAGGCGTCGCGACAGATCGTCTCCAGCACCGCGAACGGGATGGCGGCGCCGATGAACGGCTGCATGATGCGCGCCGCCAGCGCGTGGTACGGCAGGCCGCGCATCGCCCGCCACTCGGACGGGCTGAAATGCGGCCAGGTCTCCGGCATGAACAAGCCGCCATCCTCGGCCAGGCCGGCGAGCAGCACATCAGCGAAATCGCGGGCGGGCGCCCGCCCGCGGGTGGATATGTAGCGCATGCGGGTCTTCTACGCGGTTGGATGCGGTTCGGGGAGAGGAGAATGTTGGGTGGATTTCCAGCGATTTCCCGACGAAGGAAAGCAGGAGCACGCGGCGACAAATCCTGCCGATCGGGGATTGGGCTTTGACACCGAGATCAAGGCCGTTGCCGCTGGACCCTGACACGCGACATTTCATGCACCGCGTTTTGCCGGCGCGCCAGACACAATAGTCGCTTTGGTCCGGGAAGACCTGTTTGTTGGTAGTCGTTTGGCTTACAGGTCGACTTCCCGCTCAACTCGGAATTCCACTTGGCGCAAAATCGAGGAATGTGCAGCGCTGCGGTTGCTTTTCGAACTGCTACTCCCCGGCAGGTGCCCTTTTGCGAAGGCCTCGGTGTGCGCCATTTCATTCCGTTCGCGTTTCTCGTTTTGGCTAGGGGGTCCGGGGAGCAGCGGAGCCGAAAATGCAGTTCAGACCGATTTGCTCCATAAGGGTCTAGACTTCGAGAACGATGCCGTTCCGGAAGCCCGAATCGACCCTAATGGCATGGAGAAAACATCCCGTGCCAGTGTGCCGATGAGGTATACCTCAATAGAGCTATGACCGCTTGGGGTGGACAGCGGACATACGCCCCGTAGGGAGCGGGCGCGGATTTACGCGGACGATCTACGACATGGACGAGCCGTGCAGGCTATGGCGGACATCCCGGTCCTTAAGGCCACCAGCCACCCAATCTTTGGCCTTTTTCAGCAGCCTGCTACAGCGTAACGGCCGTCAGACGGTCCCGCAGACGCGGAACGAGGAAATCGACGAACGCGCGCAGCTTGAGCGGCAAACGTTTTTGCTCGTCGTAGACCAGATGCACCGGACGGGGGGTGGGCTCGTAGGCTTCGAGCAGTAGCTGCAGCAGGTCGTCGCGCACATAGTCGGCAACCTGGTAGGACATGGTCCTGACCACCCCCACGCCTGCCAGGCCCGCATCGATCGCCGCGTCGATGGTGCTGACGCTGAGACGTGATCTGAGAGGTACGGCGAGCTCGTTCCCGTCCGACCAGTAGCGCCAGGTGGTGGGGGACGACACGCTCTCGAACGAGATTACATCGTGGCCGGCAAGATCCTGCGGAACGGCTGGCGCCGCGTGCGAAGCGAGATACACCGGGCTTGCGCACGTCACCCGGCGGACGGCGCCCAGCCGGGTCGCGATCAGGCTGCTGTCGGGCAGATCGCCGATCCGCAGGGCGACGTCGACCTGATCGTCGAGGAAGTGGGTCACTCGGTCGGTCAGCATCAGCTCGACGGACACCTCGGGGAACACCGTGAGGAAGGCGGTGACGACGGGCAGGACGTGCAGCCGGCCGAACATCGTTGGGGCGGTGACGACAAGGTCGCCCTTGGGCTCGGCGTACTCGCCGGCCGCGGAGCGCTCGGCCTCGTTCAGCTGCTCCAGGATAGTCTTGACCGACGTGACGTAGGTCCGGCCGGCGGGCGTCAGCTCCAGGCCTTTGGACGAGCGGATCAGGAGGTCCGCCTTCAAGTGGCTTTCGAGTTCGGACACCTTGCGGCTCACGGTGGCGAGTGGCTGGCCAAGTTTGCGGCTGGCCTTGGAGAGGCTGCCGCACTCCACCGCCGTGAGCATCACCTGCATCGCGTCCAGACGATCCATGGGCCTACCAGAATGTGGAACGACACCTTCCTACCTTAGCTACTTCCCGCAAAAATTGGAAACCACAAGACAGAGCGCTCGCGAGCCGCCGCAGATCGCAGCGCTCATCTTCAGTTCAAGACGTGTCCAAATCTGCCGTCATCCGCCTCGTCCGACGACCGCGTTGCGGCGTCTTAACTCTACGGGGCCTGAGCCTTTCCACTGAATGGGAGGCTGCTTCCCGAACTCGACTGCTGCCCGGTCTGTCCGGAAGGGCCGACAACATCCTCGTCAAACAAGGCGGCCTGGGCCGCAAGATCAAGGAGATCAGGTGATGACCGTCCACTTCGAGACCGTCGACGTCAACGGCCTGAAGGTGTTCTACCGTTCCGCCGGCGACCCGAGCGCGCCGGTCGTGCTGCTGTTGCACGGCTTCCCCAGCGCCAGCCATATGTTCCGCGACCTGATTCCGGAGCTGGCCGGTAAGTACCACGTCGTCGCCCCGGACTTGCCAGGCTTCGGCATGACTGAGCAACCCGCCCGCGACGTCTTCGCCTACACCTTCGACAATATCACCAAAGTGGTCAGCCGCTTCACCGAAGTGCTGGGCCTGAAACAGTTCACCATCTACGTATTCGACTACGGCGCCCCGATCGGCTTCCGTCTGGCGCTGGCTCATCCTGACCGCATCAGCGCGATCGTCTCTCAGAACGGCAACACCTACCTGGAAGGCGTGTCCGAGGCCTTCGCTCCTGTCCAGGCCTACTGGAATGAGCCGACCCAGGCCAACCGTGACGCCCTGCGCGGCTTCCTGGCCCCGCAGACAACGCTGTTTCAATACACTCATGGCGTAAGCGACCCGGCGCTAGTGTCGCCCGACGGCCGCAACCTCGACGACTTCTACCTGGCTCGCCCAGGCAACGACGAGATCCAGCTAGACCTGCTCGGCGACTACAAGACCAACGTCGCCCTCTACGGCGACATACAGGCCTATCTGCGCGACAAGCGACCGCCGGTGCTAGCCATCTGGGGCAAGAACGACCCGTTCTTCCTCCCGCCGGGCGCCGAAGCCTTCAAGCGGGACGTCCCGGATGCCGAGATCCGCTTCGTCGATACTGGCCACTTCGCCCTGGAAACCCACGCCCACGAGATCGGTGCAGGCATGCGCGACTTTCTCGCCAAGCATCTGGGCTGACTCCCGGCTCTAGCCGCCCGCCCCACCATCAGGAGACTGCCTTGTCCAGAACTGAGAACGTCGACGTATTGATCCTGGGCAGCGGTCAGGGTGGCAAGCTGCTCGCCTGGCACCTTGCCAGAAAGGGCAGGAAGGTCGCGGTGATCGAGCGTCGCTGGGTAGGCGGTGCTTGCCCGGCCGTCGCGTGCATGCCGTCCAAGAACGAGGTTTGGAGCGCGCGGATCGCCCATGTCGTCCAGACCGCAGCCCCGTTCGGCACGACCGTCGAGGGGGTGCGGACGGACATGCGGAAAGTGCTCGTTCGCAAACAGGCGATGGTCGAGCGCGAAATCGCGGTGCACCTTGCGGCCTACGAGGAGAGCGGGGCGGAGCTGATTATGGGCACCGGTCGCTTCACCGGGTCCAGGACGATCGAGGTCGCCCTGAACGACGGCGGCACGCGAACGCTGTCCGGGGCGGAGGTCGTCATCGACGTCGGTACGCATGCTGCGATGCCGGACATACCGGGACTGATCGACGCCCGCCCACTCACTCACATCGAGGCGCTGGAGCTTGACCGTTTGCCGGCGCACCTCCTCGTGCTCGGTGGCGGGTATGTCGGGATCGAGATGGCCCAAGCGTTTCGTCGTTTCGGCAGCCGGGTGACGATTGTCGAGCCGGGCCCGCACCTGATGAGCCGTGAGGACGCCGATGTCGCGGAGGAGATCCTCGGCTTGCTGACCGACGAGGGTGTGGAGATCCTGACCGGCGCCAAGCCGGTCAAAGTGGCAGGACTGTCCGGCGACACGGTGTTCCTCACGGTGCGAACCGCAAACGGCGAGGAGACGATCAGGGGAAGCGACCTGCTCGTCGCGACCGGCCGGGTGGCCAACACCGCCGGGATCGGGATGGAGCTGACCGGGGTCGCGCTCGACCCACGCGGCTTCATACGAGTGAACAAACGTCTTGAAACGGACGCACCCGGCATCTGGGCCATCGGCGAGTGCGCGGGCAGCCCCCAATTCACCCATGTTTCGGTCGACGACTTCCGGATCGTCCGGGACAACATGGCCGGCGGGGACCGCAGGACCTGCGACCGGCTAATTCCTTACGTTATGTTCACCGAGCCGCCTCTCGCCCGCATCGGCTTGTCCGAAGGCGAGGCGAGGCGAAAGGATATCCCGGTCCATGTCGCCAACCTGCCGATGAAACGCGTCCTGCGCACGGAAGCGACGGACGAAACGCAGGGTTGGATGAAGGCCGTGGTCGGGGCGGACGACGACCGGGTGCTGGGCTTTACGATGATCGGGGCGGAGGCCGGCGATGTCATGGCGGCCGTCCAGGTCGCGATGATCGCTGGCCTCCCCTACACGAAGCTGCGTGACGCGGTCATTTCCCACCTCACCTATGCGGAAGGGCTCGGGCTGCTGTTTGCCGGCATGCCCGAGCGGTCGGCCTAGGCATGTCATGCTCTCTGACGCGCCAGCGGTCGCACGACGGCCCGGCACGGCGACGGCAGGCAACCCATCGAGCGTGGGTGCACCCGAATGGAGCCGCATCCCGACGCCGGTCGATCTCTCCCGGAATTCTGGAAGCATCATCGTGAACTTCATCGTCGACATTCTAAGCAGGTTCGGCCTGCTCAGGCGGGACCTCGACTATCACCTGCTTCGCGTCGCGATGGTGATCATCTTCGCATGGTTCGGCTGGGACAAATGGCACGTGGAGGAAATCCAGCAACTCGTCCCGCTGATCAACCACGGCCCGCTGATCTTCTGGACGATACCGGTCCTGGGCGTCCGGGGCACCTCGATCCTGCTCGGCGCGTCCGAGTGGACGTTCGGGCTGCTGATGTTCCTGGGGTTCTGGGACAAGAGGCTTGGTATCCTGGGAGCTCTCGGCTCCATCGCCACCTTCACCGCGACGGTCACGATCTTCCCGTTCGCTCCTGGTGGCTGGGACGAGGCGGCAGGGGGGTTCCCATCCATGTCGATCACGAGCGCCTTCCTGCTAAAGGATCTCGTCCTGCTGGCGGTCTCCTTCTACCTGCTCAAGCAGGATGCCTCGCGATTGGTCGCGGCTCGTACACTCCGATGAACCAAGTCGCGAAAAGCTTTCAGGCGAAACGCCCCGCACGCCGCGATCCGCACACGCGACGTCCTCGCCAAGCATCTGCGCTGACCCCTGCCGCAGCAGCACGCCCTTTTCGGCGCCGGGCTATACCTGCGTTTCGAGGCTGCTAAGCGCAACCTTTCATGAACGAGGCCGACCATGACCGCCAACCCAACAGACGTCATCCGCGACTTCTACGACAAGCTTGCCGCCGGCGACGCCCCTGGCGCCCTGGGCCTGATGGCTCCCGACATCCAGTGGACCACCATGTGGCACTACAAGGTCGAAGGCCGCAGTCCCGGTGCTGTCGCGGAAGGGCTGTTCAAGCCCTTGGTGGCGGAGTGGACCAGCTTTTCGCTCGTGCCCACCGAGTTCATCACCGAAGGCGAGACCGTGGTGTCGCTTGGTGATTTCAAAGGCGTCCACCGCGTTACCGGCAAGACCTCAGAAGCACCCTACGCCCACGTCTGGACCGTCAGCTACGGCAAAATCAACACTTTCCGCCAGTATATCGACACGCTGGCGGTCGCCCAGGCCCGCGTCTGATGAACCGTGTGGCCATCGTCACCGGCGCGAGCCGCGGCATCGGACGTGCGACCGCCATCCGCCTGGCCCGCGACTTCAGCGCCGTGGCGCTGGTGGCGCGGACACAGGAAATCCTGATCGAGACAGCTGATGCGGTTAGGGCGGCAGGAATGCCGACCCGAGCATGCGGAGAATATGCATGAGCCGTCCCCCGCTTCCCCCCTTCACCGAAGAGACCGCAATCCAGAAGGTGCGGGCCGCGGAGGACGCCTGGAATACGCGTGATCCGGCGCGGGTGGTCCTGGCCTACACGCCCGACAGCTACTGGCGAAACCGAGTCGAGTTCCCGAACGGCCGCGAGAAGATCCAGGCTTTCCTCACCCGCAAGTGGGCCCGGGAACTGGACTACCGGCTGATCAAGGAGCTCTGGACTTCTGCCGGGGATCGCATCGCGGTGCGGTTCGCCTACGAATACCGCGACGACAGCGGACACTGGTTCCGCGCCTACGGCAACGAGAACTGGCGCTTCGACGCCGACGGCCTCATGGCCGCGCGCTTTGCCAGCATCAACGAACATCCCATCGCCGAGGCCGAACGGCATTTCCGCTGGCCCCTGGGTCGCCGCCCCGACGACCACCCAGGCCTCAGCGACCTCGGCCTCTGACGCCTCGCTCGCTCATGCACCGGCGATTTCCATCGGGGTCGAAAGGTAAGCTGCCATGACTAAGCTGGTCTTCATCCAAGCCACCCTTCGCGGCGAGCAGTCCAAATCGATCCAGGCCGCCCAAACGTATCAGGGCGTGCTTGAGCAGGCCAAGCGGGCTGCGGTGGACCTCGCCCAGACGCACGCATGCGTCTGACGTTACCGGAAGGAGCAAGACAATGAACCCTCGTACGGTCGGGGCCGCGATCCTTGGCGCGGCGCTTGCGGGCTCCGCGGCGGCGGCAACCCCCATCTCCTCGACCACGGCGACGACCACGTATCACCGCACCCAGGTCGCCGGCGTCGGGATCTTTTATCGGGAGGCGGGCCCCAAGGACGCGCCCACCATCGTGCTGCTGCACGGGTTCCCCTCGTCTTCGCGGGGATACAACATGCTGATCCCTCTGCTAGCAACGCGCTATCACATCGTCGCACCGGATTTCCCAGGTTTCGGCCAGAGCGATGCGCCGTCGCCGGCAGTGTACAGTTACACCTTCGATCATCTCGCCGGTACAATCAACGCGCTGCTCGAGCAACTCAAGATCACCCGCTACACGCTCTACCTGTTCGATTACGGGGCGCCGATCGGTTACCGCATCATCTTGGCTCATCCTGAGCGATTGCACGCGCTGATCGTCCAGAACGGTAACGCCTACAAAGAGGGGCTTGGACCGAAATGGGCGAAGATTGCGCAGTTCTGGGCCGATCCGAAGGGGCATCCAGAGGTCGTCGACGGCTTTCTTTCCTATGAGGCGACAAAGCAACGACACTTAGCCGGCACCTCTCATCCGGAGGCTTACGACCCGGATAGCTGGACCGACGAATTCGCCCATCTCTCGCAACCCGGTCAGCGCGAAATCCAAGCGGCTTTACTCTACGACTACCGCACGAACGTCGCATCCTATCCGGCCTGGCAGGCGTGGCTTCGCGAACACAAGCCGCCGACGCTGGTCGCGTGGGGCGCGAACGATCCGTCCTTCATCGCGGCGGGTGCGATGGCCTTCCGCGCCGACCTGCCGGACGCGGAGATTCATCTGCTGGACGCCGGCCACTTCGCGCTGGAGGAGAAGAACGACGAGATTGCCCACCTCATCCTCGATTTCATGGCGCGCCATCCGGGCTAGGCGTCGAGGTCACACTGACTATTCCGAAAGCGCGGCACGGCGAAGTCGAGGAAGAGTTGCACTTTCATAGGCACCCGACGATCTGCCCGCCCTTTCAGGAGGCGAACGCAATGTTCCATACCCACCGAGCTGACCCCAATCGCAAGACGGAAATACGACGGTGAGCGGCGCGGTCGCGCAGCGGCGGACGGCCCACCCCAACGGCCGGCGGCTGCACCCCTGGTCGGTCAGGGTCATGCACTGGACCAACGCCGTGGCGATGCTCGTCATGATCACCTCTGGCTGGGGCATCTACGACGACGCCGTGATCATACGCGGGCTGCATTTCTCCAAAGGCTTGCGCCTCGGCGACTGGGCCGCGTGGAGCCTGAACTGGCACTTCGCCGGCATGTGGCTCCTGGCGATCAACGGCCTGTGCTACCTGATCTACGGCGTGCTGACCGGCCGGCTGCGCGAGCGGCTCCTGCCGATCCGCTTGCACGACGTAATCCAAACCGTGCGTGACACGCTTCGGCTCAAGATCGAGCACAACGACCTCACGACCTACAATGCGGTCCAGAAGATACTCTACATCGTCGTGATCCTGGCCGGCGTCTCCCAAGTCGTGACCGGCCTGGCGATCTGGAAACCAATCCAGTTCTCGCGCCTGGTCTCGTTGCTGGGCGGCTTTCAGTGGGCACGGTTCATCCACTTTGCCGGCATGTCGGTGATCGTCGGCTTCCTGGTCGTCCACGTACTACTGGCGTTGCTGGTGCCGCAAACGTTGTGGGCCATGCTGACCGGTGGCCCACGCGTGGGGCCATCCGGTCATGGCGCGCCGGAGGGGATGCGATGAACTCCCGTTTCCGGCCCCGCAAGCGGCCCGATCCCGCGGTCCTGGATAATCACCGTCCGTTGCTGCGATCGCTGGAGCGGCGCGGACTGATCCGCGGCGGCCTCTCGCTCGGCGCCCTCACCATGCTGACCGGGTGCGACGTGACGCGGCCCGCATCCGTTGAAGCCGCCTTGCTGGCGATCTCCAGGTTGAACGACGGCGCGCAGGCGTGGCTGTTCGATCCGAACAAGCTTGCGCCCACCTACCCGGCGTCGATGGTGCTGAAGCCGCCCAAGTTTAATGCCTACTACGACGTGACGGACGTGAAGCCGGTCAACGGAACGGACTGGCGTCTCGATCTGTCCGGCCTGATCGCCGACAAGCGGCCCTGGACGTTGCCACAGATCAACGCCTTGCCGCAGCGCACGGAGATCATCAAGCATATCTGTGTGGAGGGGTGGGACTACATCGGCCAATGGACGGGCGTACCGCTGCGCACCTTCCTCGAACGGGTGGGGGCGGACCTGCACGCCAAGTATGTCGCGTTCAAGACGGCCGACGACTACCCGAGCAGCATCGACATGGCTACCGCCCTCCATCCGCAGACGCTGCTAGCGACCCGGTATGCGGACGACACGCTAGCGGACCCGTTCGGCTACCCGCTGCGACTGCGGATGTCGACCAAGCTTGGCTACAAGAACCCGAAATGGATCACTGCGATCGAGGTGACCAACACCTATCCGGGCGGCTACTGGGAAAAGCTCGGCTTTCCCTGGTTCGCCGGCGTATGAAACCGCCCATTGGCGCCGGGAACGGTGCCCCGCTACGGCGGCGGAGGGCGGGCGGGCACCGCTTGGTCGCCGCGTCCGCGCTTCTCCTGCTTGCGGCACGCACGGCGTCCGCGCAGAGCCCGACCCCGGGCGGAATGCCCCCACCCCCCGGCATGAGCATGGCCGCGTCGGCGGCGATGCGCTTTCCCCAGCCCGTTCGTGTCGGCGACCTGCTGCGGCGCGACGTGATCCAGCCGGTCGAAAGCCAGAACTTCCTGGGCACGCTGCAACAGATTGTCCGCGATCCCGACGGCACCCTCGCCGCGGTCATCAACCTGGGCGGCTTCCTGGGCTTCGGGTCGCGGCCGGTGTCCGTGCCTGTGGACGCCCTGGTACTGCTGGGCCAGGTGGTCGAAGTCGACGCCTTCACCCCGGCTCAGCTAAGGCAGCTGCCGACCTTCTCGCCCGGGATCGCCGCGCCGCTGTCCCCCGACGCGGTCATCAAAGTCGGCCTTGCCAAACCCTCCCACTGAGCATCGCTGACGGCCTGTACGGCCTTGAAGGGGGCGAGCCGGATGGTGATGATGTGTCCCCCAGGCGGTCGCGGAACTGCACTCTGGCGGTCCGGCCTGTTGCTGACGGGAGGTGCCGTGATCGGCGCCATGATCGGCGAGTGGACGGCCCGCAACCTGATCCCGCACGAGGCTCGGGTGCTGCACAACGCGGTCGCTTCCGCGGTGTTCACGGTCGTGGGAACGACCTACGCCGTTCTCCTTGCCCCCGTCGCCATGCTGGCGCTCGAGGGCTACAACAAGCCGGAAGCCGTCACCGGTCACGAAGCGTCGCTGGGGGAGGAGGTGTTCCAGCTGCTGTTCGGGTTGAGCGGTTGAGCGGACCCAGGCCGGCGGAGATGCAGCAGGATGTCCGGTGTGTTGGTGCTGCTGGTGGTCGTGGCCCTGAGCAACCCCTTCGAAGGGAACTCGCCATTTCCGACCACCATTCCAGCGCGTGCTCATACCAACCGACAAATGAGCTGACTCGTACGTGATTTCCGCCGGCTCGGGGCGTCGTGGTGGTTTGGTCCAGCTTGATGACGGGTGGAACAGCCATGACGATACAGATCACGCGACGGGAGCACGATGCCGGCGCACTGCGCTGGCAGGCTGGCCGCACAACCGAGGCGCCGGTGGCGCGGCGACTTCTGGCGCTGGCGCTGGTGCTGGAAGGTCATAACCGGACGGATGCCGCGAACACCTGCGGGATGGACCGGCAGACGCTGCGCGACTGGGTAATCCGCTATAACGAGCACGGCATTGCGGGTCTATCAGACCGTCCGCATGGCGGCGGGGCGGCGGCGAAACTGTCTGTCGAGGAGACGGCGCAACTGGCGATCTGGGTTGGCAAAAAGCCGACTGTTGCTGAAGATGGCGTCGTGCGTTGGCGGTTGTGCGACCTGCGGGAGCGGATCCTGGCGCGCTTCTTTGTCCTGATGGATGAGCGCAGCGTCGGGCGGATTCTGTCGGCATTGGGGTTCAGCCACATCTCGGTTCGGCCGCGTCATCCCAAGGCGGATGCCGAAGCGCAGCAGGCGCATAAAAAAACTTTGCCGAACTGGTCGCGGCTGCCATTCCGCCGGCCGCGCACGGCAAGCCGATCGAGCTTTGGTGGCAGGACGAAGCCCGCGTTGGTCAACAAGGCAGCCTGACCCGCATCTGGGCGGAACGCGGCAGCCGCCCCACAGCACCGCGGGATCAGCGTTACCACTGGGCCTACCTGTTCGGCGCGGTCTGCCCGGCGCGGGGCGTCGGGGCTGGGCTCGTGCTGCCGCACGCCAACGTCCACGCGATGAACCTGCACCTGCAGGAAATCAGCACCCAGGTCGCCGAAGGTGCGTTCGCCGTGCTGACGCTGGACGGCGCCGGATGGCACCAGACGGGCGACCGCTTGGAGGTGCCCGAGAATATCGGGCTGTTGCACCTGCCGCCCTACTCGCCGGAGTTGAACCCCGTCGAGAACGTCTGGGAATTCCTGCGACAGAACGACCTCAGCAACCGCGTCTACGCAACCTCTGAAGCGATCATCGACGCATGCTGCGTGGCTTGGAACAAACTCATCGCCGCACCAGAGCGTATCCGATCAATCGCCACACGGGACTGGGCAAAAACGGTCACCTCATGAGTCGTTTGGTATCATGGAGATGACGGGCTAGCAGAGCCGCTCTCCACCCTCGCCAGGACACACCTGTTCGAACAGCCGCGACGCTGCCGGTTCCGTGCTTTGCCAATGGATTGCCACTTCCTCCCAAGCGGCGCTCGACAGGCCGGGCACGAAGGTCCGGAAAAGGTCGGAAGCGGCGGCCGCGCTCGGCTGAAATGCATTTTTGGTTCCGCTGCTACCGAACCCCCGGCTACCACTCTTGAGGCAAGCGGCGATGCAATCATTCGCGCTGGTCTGCGATCTCATTCCATTTCGGCACGCGTCGCGCTGATGCTTGCGGGCGCTGTCATCCTTTACGGCTACGGCCTTAGCCTCAACCTTGCGCCGCTAGACTGGGGACGCCTGATCGGTGCGTACGTGGCGACCTTTTTTGTCGTCGGGCAGATCATCAACCTCGTGGCTTTCGGAACTGCGCCGACATTGCGAATTATTGTCGGCGGCCTGTTTATTCTGACGGGTGGCGCGATCATTACCTTATGGCAGCACTAGCGCCCCTTGTCGGATGCCGAGCGGGTAATGCTGCGAGGCAAGGCGTGACACGATTGGCTGACTGATATTGCAGAGTCTGACCATCTCGGCGCCAGACTTGCGGCCGGACACGACGCCTGGGGCGAAGCAGTCGACGAAGCTGGAATCCGGTGAAGACGGGACACCCTAGCCGAGCAGCGCCCGCGCTCCGTCCCACAGGCGCCGGACGGCTTCGGCCGCCGGCTCCGCCCGCGCCATGGCGGCAGACTGTCCAGCCCAGACCTGCATCCGCTGCAAATCCCCGGCTGTCTGGCCGGCGGCGCGCATGACGCCGGTCAGGCCGCGCTGCACGGGGTAGGGGGCGGGTGCCGGCGCGTCCGGCGCGCTGGCCGCATGCCCATAGTCTGTCGCAATGGCGCGGGCAGCGCGGCCGCTGAAGGCTCGGCTGACCAGCGTGTCCTCCGGTGCCGTCCGACCGATTGCCTCGGCCCAGACGGGATGGATCGCCGCCTCCGGGCAGCGCAGGAAGCCGGTGCCGATCTGCGCCGCGCTGGCGCCCAGCAACAGGGCCGCCGCCACGCCACGGGCATCGCCGATGCCGCCGGTGGCGACCACAGGGACCCGCACGGCATCCGTCACCGCCGGCAGCAGGGCGAACAACCCCACTTGGCGGCGTTCGGCTTCGGCAGGGTCAAAACTGCCGCGATGACCGCCGGCCTCCGCGCCTTGCGCCACCACCACGTCGGCGCCCGCGGCTTCCGCCGCACGGGCTTCGGCAAGCGTGGTGACGGTGGCGAACCAGGCGATGCCCTGGACTTTCATGCGGACGACGAAATCAGGCGGGAACAGGCCCATGATGGACGACACGATGGGCGGCCCCGCCGCCAGAATGGCATCGCACTGGGCGGCGAAGTCCAGTGGGGCCAGGTCGGCGGCATCGGCCGGAACCGGCGGTCCCCAGCGGCCGAGGAAGTCGCGCAGGCGCGCCTCGTGCGCCGCGTCGCGCGACGGTGCCGGGTCGGGGATCCAGAGGTTCATCTGAAAGGCGCCATTGCTGCCGTCGCGGACTGTTTCGGCCCAGGCGCGGATTTCGTCCGGTTGCATCAGCAGCGCACCGCAGGCACCCAGCCCGCCAGCGTTCGCGACAGCGATGGAGAGGGATGGCGGGCAGGCGCCTGCCATCGGTGCCAGCAGAATCGGCAGGCGCAGTCCAAATCGCTGACAGAAGGCGTTGGCGCGGTTCATTGGCATGGCTCACTCCCGGTAGTGGTATCTTGACGATCAACAGGCCAAGGCCGCGTTCGGCGGCTTTTATCCGCTGCCACAAGCTCTCGAAGGTCTCCGGCCCGCGGCGAGAGGCTACCACCGCGTTGGCTTTGCCGACATGGCCGCAACCCTGCGTTGCCTTGCCTGAGGCCGTCGTTCAGCCTGACCGACTTGGCCGCATCCTAACCCCGTTCCGTCGCCTTCACCTGCTGCCAGCCGGCTTCCATTTGCCCCAGCGATAGTTCCGCCAAGGCTTGGCCTTGCGCCTCGAGGATCTGCTCCATCGCAGTAAATCTTCGGCTGAACTTGTCATTCGCGTGGCGCAGGCAAGCCTCCGGGTCGAGCTTCAGTTTGCGGGCCAGATTGGCCAGCACGAACAGCATGTCGCCAACCTCATCGGTCAGCCTTGCCGGATCGGCGTCCGGCAGTTCGGCGCGAAGTTCCTGAACCTCCTCGTCCAGCTTGAGCAGCACCTGGCCGGCATCGTTCCAGTCAAAGCCGACAGCGGCGGCGCGGCTGGTCAGCTTCACGGCACGGGTCAAGGCGGGCAGGACGGCCGGCACCCCGGCCAGCGTGGCAGACTGCCGCCGAGCGGCCCGTTCGGCCGACTTTTGGGCCTCCCACGCCGCCGGCCGGCCGGCGGCGTCCCGATCCGCTGCCTCACTGAATACATGAGGATGACGGCGTATCATCTTGTCACTGATGCACCTAGCCACGGTGGCGAAGTCGAACAGGTCGGCTTCTTCCGCCATGCGGGCGTGGTAGACAACCTGGAACAGCAGGTCGCCGAGTTCATCGGATAGTGTCGCGAAGTCGCGTTCGGCGATGGCGTCCGCGACCTCATAGGCTTCCTCGATCGTGTAGGGCGCGATGGTGGCAAACGTCTGGGTCTTGTCCCATGGGCAGCCGGTGTCGGGGTCGCGCAATGCGGCCATGATGTCGAGCAGACGGCGGAGTTCGGCTTCGGCCGAGGCGGCGGGATTGGACATGACTGGCGGATAGTGAAGCAATCCGTTCGGCGCAAGTCCCCGTGGCAGCCATGTGTTCGGCGCTCTGTCCCGAAATATAGTACTTTAAAGTAACAATTATGCATAACAGCCGACCTCGGCTTTATAGGTTGTGATATAGTATATGTGACCATTATTTAGGGCGACTTATAATTGTAAATTAACAAAAACATTATTGCAAATTAATGTTATTTGTGCTCACGCCAACGTGAGCTATTTGATAATGACCTCAAGGTCACGCAGCTGAAAGAATGCCCACAAGGCTGGACGAAACCCGCTCTCGCGTGGAGAATGCCGCTATGGGCGGCGGTGATGCCAATGCTTGATCTACGACGTATCCAAGACACTTGAGCAGATCGATCAACATGGTGTTGAGGCAGGCCCAAATACTGATCCCAGCCGCAAAAGGCTTGGTTGCCGGGCGATACGCGTTCGTCATGCAGCCAGAGGTCGGCATCCACGCATTTCCAGGCATAGACTCAAACTTGGATTTCGGGCCGATCGCCGACATGATGGGCAGACACCCTTGGCCGTCATTCGGCGCGATGCAAAGCATCCCAAGCCACCATAATGCCGCATAATGCATATTATGTTAACTCCTATATCGGCCCTTGCGGGTTTCCTCAAGTTCATGGCAACCGCATGGCTGCTTCCATTCGCGGGCTCCGCATGATCGACCGCTTTCTGATCGCCGCCATTGTCGACCGACTGATCTACGCCGATGACGCCACCTTCAGCGTCGACGACGCGCGCCAGTTGCTGGACGCGCTGCCGCGCCAGCGCTCGCCCTGGATCCAGCTTGGCATCGCCGGCAAGATGTCTGGCGGATCCTCCCGCGGCTTCGCCGCCGGCGTCGGCGATGTCGAGATCAAGTCCGACAAGGACCGCCAGTTCCAGTACAACAGCGCGGATGGCGCCTATACGCGCGCCGGACAATGGAAACTAATGCTGGTCAGCAAGCGCAGCCGCCAATTCGTTGAAATCGAGCAGGTCATGGCCGATGCCACCGACGAAGGCCGTGGCGCCCTGATCTGCTACGAGGCGGATGGCACGCCGATCCGTATGGACATCCGCTTTAACCGGTCATACCGCCTGTTCTGGTCGCCGGTCGTCTTCGTAATACCAGGCTGGAAGCCGTGGAAGACGCCGAGCTAGTGGTCCGATCCTGACGCTTGGTTTCCAAGCGTTAGGTGAATCGGCCTACGAAATCAGAGCCTAGTGGATAAATTCAACGGACCTATCCGTTGGATTTATCCACGAGAGCGTGTCTTGCTCAGGCTGACGCGGCCTCACCTAAAGCCGCTCCGCGTCCTTTATCGATATCCGGAAGCGGTTCCGGGGATTCCAGTCAACCTGGAAGTGTGCTCTGACGTCATACCAAATTCACTCCGACCCGCTGTATCGCAGTCTGCCAGCGCGTGCATGATCCATCCCGGAGGTTCAGCCGATGGTCAGCACCATTCCGTCATAGCCCGGATCGACGCCCGGCGGCAGGTTCGCCTGCATCCAGGCCCAGTCCATCTCGGTGCCCATATGCGTCAGTACGGTGCGGCGCGGTTTCAATCGTGCGACCCAGCTCAACACCGTGGTCAGGTCAGCATGCGTCGAATGCGGTCCCTGACGCAGGAAACAGCCCACCACCCAGGTTTCGACGCCGTTCAACGCGGCGAAAGCAGCGTCATCCAACTGCACGACATCAGTTGAGTAGCCGAAGCCGCCGATCCGCAGGCCCAGGGTCTCGACCCGGCCATGTTGCTGCTTGAACAGGCGGATCGTCAGGCCGGCGGTCTCGATCGTGTCGGTCGGCTCGACCGGATTTGCAACAAGAACAGGACGATAGAACCACGGCGGATCCCAGGGTCTGAAGGCATAGCCAAAGCGGCGGATGATCTCGTCCAGCGTCGGCTGTGTCGCAAAGGCCGCGAGAGGGCGGTTGGCGATCCGATTGAGGATGCGCACATCGTCGATGCCGGTTATGTGGTCCGCATGCGCGTGAGTAAACAGGATCGCATCGGCACCCGGCACCTGGCGGTCGAGTAGCTGAAGCCTCATGTCGGGCGAAGTATCGACCAAAAGCCGTTGATGATCATCGCTCTCGACCACGATTGATGAACGGGTGCGCCGGTTGCGCGGTTCGGCCGGGTCGCAGGCGCCCCAGTCGCCGCTACCGTCGGCACCGCCGATCATCGGCACGCCGGCGGACCCGCCGGTCCCCAGCAAGGTCACCTTCATGGCAGCGTCTGGCGTACTGACGTCTGGCGTGCTGACGTTTGGGCGGAAGACGCCTTTCGGAACAGGCGGCGGAAATTACCGGTCGTCAGGCTGGCCAACGCCTCTGGCGTCAGGCCACGCAGCTCGGCCAGTACGCGCGCGGTATGCGCGACCCAGGCCGGCTCGTTGCGCTTGCCGCGGAACGGGACGGGGGCGAGGTAGGGCGCATCCGTCTCCACCAGCAGCCGGTCGGCCGGCACGTCGCGGGCGATCTCACGTAGTTCCGCCGAACGGGGAAAGGTCAGAATGCCGGAGAAACTGACGTATCCGCCCATCTCCACCGCGGCTTCGGCCAACTGGCGGGAGGAACTGAAACAATGCAGCAGGAAATCGAACCCTCCTTCCCTGTCCCGCTCCTGCCGCAGGATCAAGGCAATGTCGTCGTCGGCATCGCGCGCGTGAATCGTCAAGGGCACGCCGGCCAGGCGGGCGCCGCGGATGTGGGCGCGGAAGTTCTCCGCCTGAATGTCGCGCGGGGCCTTGTCGTAGAAGTAGTCCAGGCCAGACTCGCCGATGCCGATGACCCGCGGATGCCGAACCATGTCGGCCAAGGTTTGCGGGGTCGGGATCGGCGCTTCGGCGGCATGGTGCGGATGAACGCCGATGGTGCACCAAAGGTTCGGGTGCGTCTCGGTCATCGGCGGCAGGCACCGAGACTGGTCAAGCGTGGTGCCGATCGTCACCATCTCCTGCACGCCGGCGGCGGCGGCGCGGGCGAACACCTCGGGCAGTTCGGCGGGCGTGTAGTAATCCAGGTGGCAATGCGAATCGATCAGCATCAGGCAGCCGGCTCCACATACCGAGGAAACACGCCTTGCGGCGGCGGCAAGGTAATTTCGTCCGCCAGCGGGGTCGTCAGCGCGGCGAAATCGCGGGCGTCCGGTGGCACGCCGAGCTGGTCCAGCATTCGCGCCATGCTGCCGGGCATGACCGGCTGAAGCAATGTCGCCACCACCCGCAGCGTGTCCGCCAGCACCCGCAGCACGGCACCCATGCGGGTCTTGTCGGTCTTGTTAAGCGCCCACGGCGCCTGACGGTCGATATAGCCGTTGGCGGCGCGGATCACCTTCCAGATTTCCTCCAGCCCCTCATGGAAAGTCTGGCGGTCCATGTTGGCGCGCACCAGGTCCGGCAGCGCATCAGCCGCCGTCAGCAGGCCAGTATCGTCCTCGGTCCACGGGCCACGCGCGGGCAATACGCCGCCGCGGTTGCGGGCGATCAGGGACAGCAAGCGCTGCGACAGGTTGCCGAGGTCGTTCGCCAGATCGACATTGATCCGGCTGATGATCGCGGCATGGCTGAGCGAGCCATCAGCGCCGAACGGCTTCTCCCGCAACAGGAAATAACGCAACTGATCCAGACCGAAGATCTCCGCCAGCTTGCGCGGCTCGACGACGTTTCCCAGCGACTTCGACATCTTTTCGCCGTCCATCAGCCACCAGCCATTGGAGGATACGCGTCGCGGCAAGGACAAACCGGCGGCCATCAGGAACGCCGGCCAATACACGGCGTGAAAACGGATGATGTCCTTGCCGACGAAGTGCACGTCCGCCGGCCAGTACCGCCACAGCGGCCCGGTTTCGTCCGGAAATCCGCAGGCGGTGAGGTAGTTGTTCAGCGCGTCCAGCCAGACATACATCACGTGACCCGGCGCATCCGGCACCGGGATGCCCCAGTTGAACGTCGTCCGGCTGATCGACAAGTCGCGCAAGCCGCCCTTGACGAAGCTGATGACTTCGCTGCGGCGCGACGACGGTGCGATGAACTCCGGCTGGTTGTTGTAAAGTTTCAGCAGCCGATCCTGAAATGCGGACAGGCGAAAGAAGTAGGATGGTTCCCGGACCCACTCCACCGGCGCGCCGCTAGGCGCGACGAACGATCCGTCCGGTCGCCTCGTCAGTTCCGACTCATCGTGAAAGGCTTCATCGCGAACCGCATACCAGCCTTCGTAGTGACCAAGGTAGATGTCGCCCGAGGCTTCGATCCGCTTCCATAGTTCAGCGGTGGAAGCCTTGTGCCGCGGCTCCGTGGTGCGGATGTAGTCATCGTACGACACACCCATGGCGTCGGCCATCGCCTTGAAGTCGGCGGAAATCTGATCGGTAAAGGTCTGCGGATCAACGCCGGCATCATGCGCTGCCTTCTCTACTTTTTGGCCATGCTCGTCCGTGCCGGTCAGAAAGCGAACATCATACCCATCCAGCCGCTTGAAGCGTGCCATCACGTCAGCGGCAATGGAGGTGTAGGCGTGCCCGATATGCGGCGCGCCATTGACATAATAGATCGGGGTCGTGGCATAAAACTTCGTTTTCATGCTAATTCTCGGGTGGGTTCGCTGAGCATGCCGATTCCGGCCACGATCGCCTGGCGCTTGTCCAGGGCGAAGCGCTCGGTTTCGTCCTGCAGCCGCGTCAGCCCGTGCCACAGGTCGCCCCAGGCATCAAGCGGGCGCAACGCCACCAGCCGCTGTTGTTCGGGATCTGCCCTGCCCCGCACGCTTTCCCGCACCGCCGCGGCCAATCCGGCGCGCATCAGATCCATGAACGTCGAGAACCCGGTTTCGCTGCGTCCCAGCGCATCGGCGATTTCGTAGCCGCGGGCGACCGGGATGGCGGGAACCTCGGCCAGCAGCTTGTCCACCATGCCCGCGATCGCCAGCCCCTCCTCCTCGGCCAGCATGATCGCTCGGCCTGGCGAGCCTTCGGCGAGGCTGACCAGCCGGCCGCGCTCGTCCGCGTTGAGGTCAGGCAGGTATTGGGTCATCAGTTGGCCCATCGGCTGATCCGCCAGGGCCGAAAGCCGCAGGCGGCGGCAGCGGCTGCGGATGGTTGGCAGCAGACGGCCGGCGGCGGCACAGACCAGCAGCAGGATGGCGCGCGGCGGCGGTTCCTCCAGCACTTTCAGCAGGGCGTTGGCGGAAGCCTGGTTCAGGTCCTCCGCACCATCGATAATGACCACCCGCCAGCCGCCCTCGGCTGGTGTCAGCGACATGAAGCCGTTGATCCGGCGAACATCGTCCACCGCGATCTGGGTTTTCATGCGACGCGTCTTCTCGTTCACGACGCGCTCGACCGTCAGCAGATCGGCATGGGAACCGGCCGCCACACGACGGAACACCGGGTTGGCGGGATCGAGGGCCAGCGAGTCCGCAGTGGGCGTGCCGGCGAGTAGGCGGCGGCCAAAGCGGTAGGCCAGGGTGGCCTTGCCGACGCCCTCGGGTCCAGTGATCAGCCAGGCGTGATGCATCCGGCCGGCGCGGACTGCGTCCAGCAGGGTCGCCTCGGCGGCTTCGTGGCCAAGCAAGATGGAATTGGCGCGCGGTTCGGGAGCGGGCATCGAAAGGTTATAGCGAAGGTTTTCCACGCGCGTCATGCTGGCCATCGCTCGTCGGGATCTTGTTGCATCCGCCAATCTATCTAAGCACGATTCCAGAGGTTGCTGGGTGTCTCTTGCCTCAGATCGTCTGGAGCCGATCAGCTAATCCCGGCATTTACGTAAACGGGCCGCTCGGGATAGAGCAGGTGGCAGGCGTAGACCGGTGGATGGCTGCAAGGTCGCGCGATAGTGTGCGACATGAGGAGAGAACAATGCCGCAATCGTCGGTCTGTCGAACCGACCACTCACGGTCGGGGCTTTGCGCGTGTCCATGCTGTCACCCACTTGGGCGGCGCGACGTCTCGCGACGTGGCTTCATGGCGGGATCGGTGGCATCCGTGATCGCCTTCGATGCCTTCAGTCATCCGGTGCGGGCGCAGACCGCCTTGACGCCAGATGCGGCACTGGCGGAGCTGATGAACGGGAACGCCCGCTTCGTCGCCGGAAAGCTTGTTTCGTTTCAGGAAGACCTGGCCATCCTGAAGCAGAACACCATCGCCAAGCAGGAACCGTTCGCGGCGGTTCTGTCCTGCGCGGATTCCCGCGTGCCGGTTGAACTGCTGTTCGACCAGAGCATTGGCCACGTCTTTGTCGCCCGCGTCGCCGGCAACTTCTGCACGCCCGAGATTGTCGCCAGCCTGGAATATGGTGTCGTTTCTCTGGGGGTCGCGGTGATCGTTGTGCTCGGCCACTCGGGTTGTGGTGCGGTGAAGGCAACGATCGCGGCCAAGCCCGCTCCCGGCCAGATCAGTGCCCTGTATGCGCCGATCCGCCCCGCGGTGGAGCGCGCCGGATCCAACCTTGATGCGGCCATCAAAGCCAATGCTCAGATACAGGCCGATCTGCTGCGCACCGCGTCGCCAGTGATCGCCGAACGGATGACAGCCGGAAGATTGAAGGTGGTTTCCGGGTTTTATGAGTTGGCAAGTGGGCGAGTATCGTTGCTGACGTAGTCCCGATGCCCTCACTCCTCTAGGTCCGTTCAGACTGGAAGCTGGCGTTTGACGGTCGACTGTCAGCGACTTCGCACGTTCAGGCATCAACTATTCTCGGTGCTATCGCGTCATGCGCCGCGGTGAATTTAGCTTTCCAACATCCTTTTCCAGGTAAGTGGGCGTCACCGCCCCGATTGGCGAATAGCAACAAGCGCACGACCCCCTCGGTCTCACGCTCCGGCCTTACGATCGCGACGGCCGACAGCGACCGGGGCGGTAGATGGCATGCACACCAAGCCGTTGCGAATTCACGCAGGCCTCCGCCAGTCCGGAAACAGCATGACGCCGAAAATCGAGAAGATTGCGTCACAGGCGCCGTCGGATATGTCCAGTGCCTGTCCGTCCATTACGCGCGCGGCGCAGCCGGGATAGGCCATCAAGCGTGTGGACAGCCGGGCAAGCATATCGAGCGACAGGTCCCGTTGCGAGCACCCGCGCTCCCGTCTCGGCGGCCAACAGGTTCAGCGTTCCTGTGCCAGCCGCAACATCCAGGACCCGCCAGCATGGCTTGGTCTCCTGCGGAAGTTGGCTCGGGTCCGAAAAGGCGCATCCGTCGCGGACGTTGAGCCGGCAATTGATCGCCACGGGACAATGACCCATAAGCTAGACGTCGGTCCTGCGCCAACTGAGCCCGCTCAGGCTCGTGCGACGACCAAGCAATAATGAGAGTTCAACGAGCTTTTACCTGACGAGGCTTTTTCTCATCGTGGTCCGGCTCCGGCGTCATCTTTAGCACGATCTGAAGCAATGCGGCGCGGGAGGACATATCCAACCGTCGATAAGCGCGCAGAAGCGCTTCCTCATCGCCCGCCAGAAGTCCCAGGCTGCCCTGATCTTCCTCGAGATACTCATCGGGTACCGGTGCGTCAGGATCCAGTCCAACCAGGTAAGACACTGATGTCGACAGAACCTCTGCCAACGTGATCAGACGCTTGCCACGTGGCGGCGGCAGATTACCATCGAGCATGCCGTGAATGAAACCCGCAGGAAGCCGAGCTAAACGGGCGAGATCGTCAGGGCTCAGGTCGAGACGATCCAGCCGTCCTTGGACCCGGTCAGCAAATTCGACAATACCGTTCAATCTCACATGCCTTCTTCTTTGCCAAACCGCCATTCCCGACATGCTGCGCTACGCCTGGAGCATGCTAGAAGCCGAAATGCAGCAACGGTTTCGGCCAACGCGCCCCCACTCGCATATAAGGGCCATGCACCTGCGACCAAGGTTGCCAATGATCCTCCACGCAGTTTGGCGCATCGTGCATAGGGCAGTCGCTGGGTCCGGCGCCGGCCGCGCCGTTGCCGCGTCCCGATCGATCTTCTGCTCCCGGCCCATGTTTCTTGCCTTCGCGCCTGCGGCGGACCCGGCAACAGCCCAGCCGAGCGTTAATCGGCCTGAGCGGGATGGCCCAGCCGCTCCGCGACCACAGCGGCCCACGGACTCGGGACAGGCGTAGGGTTAACGACGATCGGGATGATGATGCACGACTTGCAGGACGATCACTCAACCTGCGTCAGAGTGTCCAGCTTGATTGACCCGTTCTGGTCGGTGAACGCCAGGGACTGCCCTTGGCTAGCCTGCTGCGCCACGCCGCTGATATGGTGATCGCCACTGTCGTAGGTCGTCAGCTTGCCGCCTTGCTCGATCAGCAGGCGACGCTTCTCCGGAAAGAACGCGTAACGCATCTCGTTCTGCGATCCGCTGGTGGACGGCTGTCCAAGATCCTCGGGCCACCACCTCTCGCCACCAGAAATTGGCTTCATTGGTTCCATGGGCTTCATTGGTTCCATGGACTTCATTGGTTCCACGGGCTTCATTGGTTCCATGCCTTCTCCTCCAGAGGCGGTGGCGGCAATCTGCTTTGCGGCACAGCCGGAAACAGTCGCGCTCCAGTCCTCCGTTACCGCTTCGGTGTTCCACAGGCGATCAAGCGGCTAATCCTGCGTCACCACGCCCACAACGCGCTCCATCGGCGCCAGCCTGCCAATAGCTACCTTCGGATGATAACACATGTCAGGTCAACGGGCACTCACGAGGACGATACTGAGCTGAGACGGCACGAATGCTGCCAACCACAAGGTTTCACCGCGACGTCAAAAGCTGGGCGACATCAGAATCTGGTCAACGCGTGCTTGATCGGATGGATTGAGGCGCATGCCTCCTATCAAGCCAATCCTGACAGGCCGCAAACAACATTCAATATTTAGATATAGCATAAGAACCATATCTGTCATTCGTGGGAGCGGCATTTCGATTTTTTACCAGAACATTATTAGTTTCAAACTTGCCAAAAAAAATCTGGCAGTCCCGCAGGGATTTTGAAATAATCCAACAGCCCGGCAATCAGTCGTTGCTGGATGGGCTTATAAAATAGGCGCGAAAGCATGATGAAAAACATCTCAATAACAAATCGGGTCATCGCCTGGGCGTTTGTCGGCCTTTGCGGATTGGCCCCGCTCTCGATTGCCGTCGCGGCGCCAGTCCAGTGGACACTTAGCAATGGGGCTTTCGCGCAAGGCGGCACGTTCAGCGGCAGCTTTACCTATAATGCAGACCTCTCGGCTGGCGGCACGCTGACCAACTGGAGCATCGCAGTCACCCCCAGCACCGGGTTTGGCGCGTTCACCTACACACCATCCGACTCGACCTGGTCCGTCGGCGGCACGTGCTGCAACGGATCCGAGATATTCGACTTTACCTCAAACGCAAGCGGTGCCGCCAAGCGATATTTCTTTCTTCCCTTCGACTCCAATCTGACCGACGCGGGTGGGACATCCCAGGCAATTGTCAACAATCCAGGCAACAGCTCGGAAGTCACCAACAGCTTTGCGAATGATCGAGACGTTTCAGCCGGTTTCGCAACGACTGTAACGAGGGTACCGGAACCGGCTACACTGTCGCTGCTATCTCTGCCGCTTCTGCTGCTAGGGATGATTGTCCGTCGTCATCGCCTGGCGTTGGCCCTGAGCCATCGAAGCCAGCAGATCCGTCCGGGACAGCCTCGAAGGTAGCCAGCGCCCGCGATCGGCTTTTTCACGATCCCGCATTTGGCGGCGCGGCACTCGTCACGTAGATCCTGTCCACCCTGTGCTGCGGGCGCTTGAGTCGCGCATTGCAAAACGTGCGTTCTTCCCGATCGATTCGCAGCCATTTCGGCTTCCACCCGAGCATCGACCGCGGGAACGCCGCATTCAGACCGGGCGCAGACCTCATCAACCGCATCCTCGCCCGGCAATGCGCGTGCACGCGTGCCGGCCCGCCGCCGCCCTCAGCGCACTCGGCCGATGCGGCGATCGTGATCGCTCATGTGGCCGCAGTGGCACCTGTCTTGCTCCGTCTTCCGCATTGATCGAATATACATGACATCAGGGAGAGTTCGGATGGCCGAGCAAGGACTTATGGCACGGCGCTCAGTGGCCGATATCATGCAAAGCGGCGAGGCCGAAAGCCAGCGGATGTCGAAGACGCTGGGGCCGTTCAGCATCACCGCGATGGGCATCGGCGCGATCATCGGCGCCGGCATCTTCGTGCTGACCGGCACCGCGGCGGCGCATTATGCCGGCCCCGCCATCATGCTGTCCTTCGTGCTGGGTGGCATCGCCTGTGCCTTCGTCGGCCTGTGCTATGCCGAACTGGCGGCGATGCTGCCGGTCTGCGGCAGCAGCTATACCTACACGTATGCAACGCTGGGTGAGATCTTCGCCTGGATCATCGGCTGGGACCTGATCCTGGAATACGCCATGGGCGCCGCCACCGTCGCGGTCGGCTGGTCCGGCTACATCACCAGCCTGCTGGCCAACTTCGGCATTGTCATTCCGCCCGAACTTGCGACCGCGCCCGGCACGCCAATCCACCTGCCGAACGGCGGCGCCGCGACCGGGATCATCAATCTGCCGGCGGTCTTTATCGTCGCCGTCCTCACCATCCTGCTCATCCTCGGCACCAAGGATTCAGCTCGGCTCAACAACATCATGGTGGCGGTCAAGCTGACCGTTGTGGTGGCCTTCATTGGCCTGGGCGCCGCCTATGTGAACCCGGCGCACTGGCACCCGTTCCTGCCGCCCAACAAGGGCGCGTTCGGCGAATTCGGCGTCAGCGGCATCCTGCGCGGCTCCGCCGTGGTGTTCTTCGCCTTCATCGGCTTTGATGCCGTCTCCACCGCCGCGCAGGAGGCGAAGCAGCCGCAACGCGACATGCCCATCGGCATCCTGGGCTCGCTGGTCATCTGCACCGTGCTGTATATCGCCGTCGCCGCCGTGCTGACCGGGTTGGTTCCCTACGACCAGCTAAACGTGGCGGACCCGATCGCCAAGGGCGTGGACGTGATCGGCATTACCTGGTTCTCGGTGCTGATCAAGATCGGCGCGCTGACCGGACTGACCACCGTGATCCTGGTGTTGCTCTATGGCCAGACCCGGATCTTCTACATGATGGCGCACGACGGGCTGCTGCCGGGACTGTTCTCCCGCATCCATCCGCGGCTACGTACGCCCTGGCTTAGCCAGATGCTGATCGGCGTCGTCGTCGCCATCGTCGCCGCGCTGGTGCCGATCGCCATCCTGGGCGAACTGGTCAGCATCGGCACGCTGTTCGCGTTCGTGCTGGTCTGCGGCGCGGTGATCTACCTGCGGCGCACCAATGCCGGTACCCCTCGCCCGTTTCGTGTTCCGGCCGTGCCATGGGTGCCGATCCTGGGCATCCTGTTCTGCCTGCTGCTGATGGCCGGGCTGCCGCCGGTGACCTGGCTGCGGCTGGCGGTCTGGCTGGTGATCGGGCTGGTGATCTATTTCTCCTATGGCCGGTCGCACTCGACGCTGCGGCGTTCGGGCGTGCCGGAGCACGTATCGTGATGCCGCGGCCGGATACCGCCAGCCCAACGAGCGCTTGCCAATGCAGGCGCGCTATCCCGCCCGGGCTGCGGCACATGACCGAGCGCCTGGAAGCCTGCATGCAGCGATGATTTCGAACCCCCGCATGGTCCACCGCCTGGTCCGGAACGTCGTCCGGCGGCCTCGCCCAGGTGCACCACCCTACCCGGCTCCACAGGCCCGTCTCGTGTCTGGTCGTCGATTGATCGCAAGGCCATGACGCGAAAACCTCCCACGCCCGATCATGGCATCATGGCGCGGAAGTCCGTCGCCGAGGTCGTGCGCGGCGGTGAGGGCGAAGACCAGCCGATGGCGAAGACGCTGGGGCCGTTCAGCATCACCGCGATCGGCATCGGCGCGATCATCGGCGCCGGCATCTTCGTGCTGACCGGCACCGCGGCCGCGCGATATGCCGGTCCGGCGATCATGCTGTCCTTCGTGTTCGGTGGCATCGTCTGCGGCTTCGTCGGCCTGTGCTACGCCGAACTGGCGGCAATGCTGCCGGTCAGCGGCAGCACCTATACCTATACCTACGTAACCCTGGGCGAGGTGTTCGCCTGGATCATCGGCTGGGACCTGATCCTGGAATATGCCATGGGCGGGGCAACCGTCGCCGTCGGCTGGTCGGGTTACGCGACAAGCCTGCTGCACACGGCCGGATTCGACATTCCGCCGGCGCTGGCAACCGCGCCGGGTGGCACGATCCATCTTCCGGGCGGCGGCACCGCGACCGGGATTGCCAACCTGCCCGCCGCCTTTATCGTCGCGATCCTTACCATCCTGCTGATCCTTGGCACGAAACAATCCACTCGCCTGAACAACATCATGGTCGCGGTCAAGCTGGTGGTCGTGCTCGGCTTCATCATCCTGGGCGCGGCCTATGTGACCCCGGCGCACTGGCATCCGTTCATCCCGGCCAATGCCGGCACGTTCGGCGATTTCGGCCTGAGCGGCATCCTGCGCGGCTCCGCCGTCGTCTTCTACGCCTATCTCGGCTTCGATGCCGTCTCCACCGCCGCGCAGGAGGCGCGAAAGCCGCAACGCGACATGCCGATCGGCATCATCGCCTCCCTGGTCATCTGCACGATCCTATACATCGCGGTTGCCGCGGTGCTGACCGGGCTGGTCCCGTACAGCCAATTGAACGTGGCGGACCCGATCGCCAAGGGGATGGATGTGATCGGCATTACCTGGGCTTCGGTCATGGTCAAGCTCGGCGCCCTGATCGGCCTGACGACGGTCATCCTGGTCGCCCTGTATGGCCAAGGCCGGGTGCTGTACAACATCGCCCATGACGGCCTGCTGCCCAAGCTGTTCGCCCGCATTCATCCGACGCTGCGGACACCTTGGCTCAGCCAGATGCTGATCGGCCTGCTGGTCAGCCTTGTCGCGGCGTTGACGCCAATCACCGTGCTGAGTGAACTGGTCAGCATCGGCACCCTGGTCGCCTTCATCCTGGTCTGCGGCTCGGTGATCTATCTGCGGCGGAGCGAAGCCGAGGCCTTCCGCCCGTTTCGCGTGCCGGGCGTGCCTTACGTGCCGGTTCTAGGCATCCTGTCCTGCCTGCTGATGATGGCGGGGCTGCCGCTGGTTACCTGGCTGCGGCTGGCGGTCTGGATGGTGATCGGAGTTGCGATCTACTTTTTCTATGGCCGGTCGCACTCGACGCTGCGTCAGCCCACCCATGGGACGTGACGTCGGGACATGATGCGCAGGCCGAGTGACGCCATCCCGAGCCTGCCTGTCCGGTGCGGACATGGCCAGCCATGGCGCGGGAACTGAGCGCAGTACAGCACCAAGCGGCGCCGGGTTTCTTTGAACCGGCAAAGCGAAAGCTTGTCCGGCACAGGACGCCTTGACGGTGGACCACCGCCCCGGACCCTGGCGCTCATGGTGGTGCAATGTCTGCGCGCGCTGCTAAAACGCGATTGGTTTAGGTTGACCCACGAATCGCGTTTTAATTTTTTGTTTGATCGCGTGATTCACGTCTTCTGACTGGGTCAGCCTCAGACGATCACGCTTCTAGGCCCGGCGGCGGCGGTTATTGCTGAATGCGCCATTGTCCTGACCATGTCCAACGTGCTTATCTCGCGCCATGGCAGGAACATTGCCGGAACGATTTGCCGCCTGGTTCGCTGCCCAAGGCTGGTCTCCGCGACCTCACCAGTTGGCCATGCTGCGGGCCGCCGACGCCGGCGACAGTGTCCTGCTGATCGCGCCCACCGGCGGCGGCAAAACACTCGCCGGCTTCCTGCCCAGCCTGCTCGACCTCGCGGCGGCTCCGCGTCCCGGCCTGCACACGCTGTATATCAGTCCGCTGAAGGCATTGGCGACCGACATCGCCCGCAACCTGACCCGGCCGGTGCAGGACATGCGCCTACCCATTACCATCGAGGCCCGCACCGGCGACACGCCGTCCAACCGGCGCGCGCGGCAACGGGCCGAACCGCCCAACATCTTGCTGACCACGCCGGAGAGCCTGGCGGTGCTGGTCTCGTCGCCCGAGGCGCCGGTGTTCTTCCGCACCCTGTCCTGCATCGTGATGGACGAGGTGCATGCCATGGCCGGCACCAAACGCGGCGACCAGCTTGCGCTGTGCGTCGCCCGCCTGCGCGGCCTCGCCCCCACTGCCCGCCGCGTCGGACTGTCCGCCACCGTGGCGCATCCGGATGCCATCCAGGCCTACACCGGCGCCGATCGGCGTATCGAGGTCGCCGACGGCGCGCCGCCTGAACTGACCATGACCTTGCCGGCCGGCCGGCTGTCCTGGTCCGGTCACATGGGCCTGGAAGCGGCGCCGCAGGTAATGGCGCGCATCCGTGCCGCCGGCATGACCATCGTCTTCGTCAACACCCGCGCGCAAGCCGAGCTGATGTTCCAGGCGCTGTGGCGGCTGAACGATCCGACCCTGCCGATCGCCCTGCATCACGGCTCGCTGGAGGTCGCGCAGCGCCGCAAGGTGGAAGCGGCGATGGCGGCGGGCAGCCTGCGCGCGGTGGTGGCGACGTCCTCGCTGGATCTGGGTATCGACTGGGGCGGCGTCGACCAGGTGATCCAGGTCGGTGCGCCCAAGGGCGTTTCCCGCCTGCTGCAGCGGGTTGGACGCGCCAACCACCGGATGGACGAGGCCTCGCTGGCCACCCTGGTGCCGGCCAACCGGTTCGAGGTGCTGGAATGCGAGGCCGCCATCCTGGGTGTCGCGGCGCGCGAACTCGATGGCGACCCGCCGCGCCCCGGCGGCCTGGACGTGCTGGCGCAGCATCTCCTCGGCCTGGCGTGCAGCGCGCCGTTCCTGCCGGACGAGGTGTTCGCCGAAGTGACCACCGCCGCACCCTATGCGATGCTGCCGCGCGCCGACTTCGACGACGTGCTGGGCTTCGTCGAGCACGGCGGCTACGCCCTGGCCGCCTATGAGCAATGGAAGAAGCTGTTCCGCGACAGCGAGGGCCGTATGCACGTGCGCAACGCCCGCACCGCCGCCGCGTACCGGATGAACATCGGCACCATCGTCGAGGCACCGGTGATGAAGGTTCGGCTGGTCGGCCGCCGCCGCTTCGGCCCGGTGCTGGGTGAGATCGAGGAATATTTCGTCAACATGCTCCGCCCTGGCGACACCTTCATGTTCGCTGGCCGGCTGCTGCGCTTCCTGCGGCTGCACGAGAACGCCGTGGAATGCGCCGAGGGCGGCGACGGCGAGCCGATGGTCCCCGCCTACGCCGGCGGTCGCCTGCCGCTGACCACCAACCTCGCCCACCGGGTGCGCGGCATGTTGCAGGACCCATCAAGCTGGGTCCTGTTTCCCGACCAGGTGCGCGACTGGCTGCGGCTGCAGCGCGGCGTCTCCCGCCTGCCCGGCCAGGGCGATCTGCTGATTGAGACATTCCCGCGCGCCGACCGCTGGTACCTGGTGGCCTATTGCTTTGAAGGCCGCAACGCCCACCAGACCCTTGGCATGTTGGTAACGAAACGGATGGAGCGGGCGGGTTACGCGCCGCTGGGCTTCGTCGCCACCGACTATGTGCTGGGGGTGTGGTCGGCCAACCGGCCCCGCGACGTCGCCGCGCTGTTCGAGCAGGACATGCTGGGCGACGACCTGGAAGCGTGGATGGCGGAAAGCTCCATGCTGAAACGGACATTTCGCAATGTCGCGGTGATCGCCGGGCTGATCCAGCGCAACCAGCCAGGCGCCGACAAGACGCGTCGGCAGGTGACGGTGAACAGCGACCTGATCTATGACGTGCTGCGCCGCCACCAGCCGGACCACATCCTGCTGCGGGCGACGCGCGCCGACGCCGCTGCCGGTCTGACCGATGTCGGCCGCATCGCCGGGATGCTGGCGCGGGTAAAGGGGCATATCGTGCACATGGTGCTGTCGCGGGTCTCGCCGCTGGCGGTGCCGGTGCTGCTGGACATTGGGCGGGAAAGCGTGCGGACGCAAACCAATGAGGACGCCCTGCTGGCTGACGCCGAAGCGATCATCGCCGAGGCGACCGGCGAGGCCGAACCCCCTTATGTGCCGGCGGTGCATCGAGCGAACATGGCGCGCCGCTCGACCGGGGCGCTGGCGGTGAAGCTGCCGCAGGCCGAGTCGCGCCCAGACGCATCAAGACGGGATGGATCGAGACCAGATGGCCCAAGACTGGGTGGATCAGGACTGGTTGGCGCGCAACGGGATGGCGCGCCACGGGGAAGGTCACGGCAAGGCGCGCCACGTCGTGACCGGCGGCAGCCGGATCTGCTGCCGTGATCGCGGCGCCAGTGCATATCGTCGATGAGCGGCTGATGCTCGATCCGATGGGCGCGCTGTTTTGGCCGGCCGAGGGGCTGCTGGCGGTATCAGACCTGCATCTGGAGAAAGGCTCGTCGTTCGCCAGACGCGGCATGTTGCTGCCGCCGTGGGATACCCACGCGACGCTTGACCGGCTGACCCTGCTGCTGCGGCGCTGGTCTCCGCGCGTCGTGGTGGCGCTGGGGGATTCGTTTCATGACGCGCAGGGCTCGACACGGCTGCCGGCGACCGAGTTGAACCGGCTGAACGCGATGACGATGGCGCATCGGTTTATCTGGGTTCAAGGCAACCACGATCCGGCGCCGCCAAGCGGCATCGGCGGCGAATGGATGGAAAGTTTCCTCGCGGGGCCAATCGTGTTTCGCCACCAGGCGATGGCAGCGCCGGCGGCGGGGGAGGTCGTCGGGCATCACCATCCGAAGGCTTGTGTGCGGGCCCGCGCCGGCATGGTCAGCCGGCCCTGTTTCATGACGGACGAGCGACGGCTGATGATGCCGGCGTTCGGCGCCTATACTGGGGGACTGGATGTGCGAGACCCGGCTATCGTCCGGCTGTTCCCGCGCGGCGGACGGGCGTTTCTGCTCGGCCAGGACCGCCTGTTCAGTTTCGCGATCGGACGCGGACGCGCGGTGGGAGCGAGGTGAGGTCAGCCTGGCGGCATTGCGTCCCGCGTGTTCAGGCAGCAACGCAGGAAAAAGCCTTTCGCCCGCCCCTTCTGCGTACTGTCCTGCGCCGAAGTTCGTCGTATTATGTGGCGGACATAGCAGGCCGCTGAAGACAAAGCGCTCATGTTCTGGATCGGAGGTTCGCCGACAATGGCGAACTCCTGACTAGGACAATAGGCGCATTTCCGACCAGAACGTTGCGAAACGCCTGGAACATCGTTGGCGTTAAAAACAAGTGCCGAAGATCCGCCGATCTTGCTGCCGCCGCTCAAGAGGAACTGGCGACATACCCTTTAATCGGCGGCCTGTTTGAAGTCTTGCGCTTCCTGTTCCTGTTGCAGTGGGTTTGCAGGATTTGCCTTAAGCGGTTCCACCAGGGAGATCATCACACTCCAGAACGTCTGTAGGCGCCGCACGTGGACACTACTCGCGAGCAAGGCCAGCATGACCTGGAACAGTTCTGGTGTCGCGAACGCATGATCCTTGGAGGCCATGACATCAGGCCATGCCTTTTCCAGCACCATGTAACGGGTAGCCGTTTCCGCGCCCATTGCCTGAATGTCGAAAATCGTTCTGATGCCAATGCTATGAAGATTGGCCGCCACGCGGGCACCAAAGACAATGATCAACTGCGCCTGGGCAATCCAGTCCAGGATGGTCAACAGGCCGTAAGGGGTTTCGACGTAGAGCAGGACGGGATTGGCTGTTGCCAGGTTTTGAACATCATGAACGCCGGCCTCCATCAGCCTGAATTTTATCAGCATATCGATGCCGTCTACCATATCGGTCGGTAACACGAATCGGCGGTCATAAGCGGCAGGCTCAATTCGCTTCAGGTTGCGGACCCTTAGATGTTCGATCAACCAGGTAATCCCGAAAGTCGGAAAATAGCCAAGCAGGAATGCCATCGGCACGAAAGCCGGATCCGGGGCCACGCTAAAGGTCCAATGCCTTACGATAGCGACAATGAAGCACCCCTCGATCAGGCTGACAGACGCAACCAGAAACGATGTCGGGCTGAGTTCATAACTTCGCACACGGCCGATGAGATATTGCAACGTGAAAAGGTATGCACCGAGAAATCCCGCTGTCATCGCGGCACCGGTATTCCATTGATAAATCGTCAGTTCAGGTGACGGCGAATCAAATGATATCCGATGCATGCCACTCAAGATAAAATTTGGCGAGTCCCAGAAAACGCGATCCGCGGCAAGAAAAAGCGGGGAGATGAACCCGACGGCGGTTAACGCCGAATACATGGCTGCCGGAACAATGAAGCTGGCTAAGGACTCCCGTGTCGGAATGATTTCCGGTGCTTTTGGCGCGCCCGGTTGCGTGGCTTCCTGCTCAATCCGCGGCGCCAACTCGTACTTGATGCGGGCAACCTCGAACGACGGCAACATCTTTTTGGACGCGTTGCGCGCCATCCAGGCTTCCAGGGCTATGAGAACCCGGCTCCTATGTCGACGCAACCTGTCCCTACTGAGCAAAACGGCGAGTGGAACCATGCCGGCAAGTAAAAATGCTGATGCACCAAGAACGGCGGTTTTGACCACAGCATCTATCCTCCCGCTTGTAGTTGCAGCCAGCAAACCACCGAGTGCCGTCGGCGGAGGAGCGAGCTGTAGCCTTGGTTGAGGCTACACCGGGATGTCCGGCTCGACTGTGATGTAGATCACATGATCGGGTGAACCGCGACTGACGAGGAGGCGGAACGTCGGACATCAAGCTTCTGTCAAGCAGTTGGCTGCGGATATTCCCGCCGCGGGCCATGAAGTCTGAATGCCAGAGATGACCGGCAACCAATGTTATTCTCCGTTGCCATGCGCCGGCTGCTTCAGCCAGCTAGCACGCGCGGTCTGCGCCGCCGGCCCTGCCGCTCCTCGAGACGCTGGATTACCACGAAGAAGCACGGCACGAACAACACCGCCAGGCAGGTTGAGGCCAGCATTCCGGTGGAGACCGTGATGCCGATCGACTTGCGCGCGTTGGCGCCCGCGCCGGTCGCCAGCACCAGCGGCACGACGCCCAAAATGAAGGCGAAGGACGTCATCAGAATCGGGCGGAAGCGGGCGCGCGACGCCTCGATCGCCGCCTGCAGGATATCCAGGCCCTCAAGGACGTGGCGTTCGCGGGCAACCTCCACGATCAGGATGGCATTCTTGGCGGCCAGCGCGATCAGCAGCATCAGGCCGATCTGGGTATAAAGGTTGTTGCCCACACCCAGTAGGCTCAGCGTCACAACCGGACCCAGCAGCGCCAGCGGCACGGCCAGGATTACCGAGATCGGGGCCAGCCAGCTTTCGTACTGACCCGCCAGCACCAGATAGACCAGCAGCATGGCCAGGCCGAAGACATAGTCGATCTGCTGGCCGACGGCTTTCTCCTGGTACGACATCGCCGTCCATTCATAGCCGCTGCCGGAGGTCAGGTCGTGATCGGCGATCTGCTGCATCAGCGCAAGCGCCTCGCCCGAACTGAAGCCTGGCGCCGGCGTGCCGAGAATGGTGGCGGAGGGATACAGGTTGTAGAGCTGGATCAACGCTGGCCCAGTGGCCGGCGCGACCCGCACGATGGTGCCCAGCGGGATCATCGTGCCGCCGTTGGTCCGCACCGGCAGCGCCTCGATGTCGGCCGGACGCAGGCGGTATCTCGGATCGGCCTGGGCATAGACCTGAAAGGTCAGGCCGAAGCGGTTGATCTGCCCGACGAAGCTGGAGCCGACATAGGTCGCCAATGTCTGGAACACTTGGCTGGTGGACACCTGCAGGGTCTCGGCCTTGGCGCGATCCACCGCGATGGCCAGTTGCGGCACCTCGGCACGGAACGAGGTGTTCAGCCGAGCCAGCGCGGTCTGCTCGCCCGCGTCGTGAACGATGGTGCGGGTCAGCGCCTGCAACTTGGAAAAGTCGTTGCTGCCGTCGCGCAGCTCCACCTGCATGGAGAAGCCGCCGGAGTTGCCGATCCCCTGGATCGCCGGCGGCACGATCACCAGGCAGGTGGCATCCTGGATCGGCGCGACGGCGGCGTTGATCGCCTGGTATATTCCGGCCAGGCCCTCAGCCGCCGTCTTTCGCTGGCTCCAGTCCTTCAGCGTGACATAGGCGATGCCGGCATTGGACAGGCTGGCGCTGTTGTCGAGCACGGATGTGCCGGCGATGCCGATGACATCCTGCACGCCCGGCACGGCGGACACCGCCTTGCGCACGTTATCCAGAACCGCCTGGGTGCGCCCCAGCGCGGCGCTGTCGGGAAGCTGGACGGCAACGATGAAATAACCCTGGTCCTCCAGCGGCAGGAACCCGGTCGGCAGCCGAACCAGGCCGACGATGCCGCCGGCCATCAGCAGCAGCGCCAGGACGCACATCGCCGCGGCGTGGCGGGTCATGCGGCCGATCAGCCCGACGTAACGCCGTTCCAGCGCCGCATATCCCCGGTTGAAGCCCTGATAGAACCAGTTTCGCTTGCGGGTTGGATCATGTGGCCGCAGCCACAGCGCGCACTGCGTCGGCTTCAAGGTGGCGGCATTGATCGCGCTGATCAGCGCCGTCGCCGCGATCACCAGGGCGAACTGCGCATACAGCCGTCCGGTCAGACCCGGCAGGAAGGCAGCGGGAATGAACACCGACATCAGCACCAGGGTGATGCCAATGATCGGTCCGAGCAGTTCGCCCATCGCCTTGACCGCGGCGTCGTGGCCACTGAGCCCGGCCTCCACATAGTGCGCGGCGCCCTCGACGACGACGATGGCGTCATCGACGACGATGCCGATCGCCAGCACGATGGCGAACAGGCTGGACAGGTTGATGGTGAAGCCCAGGGCCGCCATCGCAGCGAATGCGCCGATGATCGTCACCGGCACCGTCGTCGCCGGCACCAGGGTGGCGCGGATGTCCTGCAGGAACACCAGGATGACGATCAGCACCAGTACACCAGCCTCGATCAGTGTGGCGTAGACCTCGTTGATCGAGGCGCTGACGAAGCGCGTGGTGTCGAATGGGATGTCGTAGACAATGCCGGACGGAAATGCCGCCGACAGCGACTTCATCCTGGCCTGAACCTCGTTTTCCACATCCAGCGCGTTGGCGCCCGGCGTCTGAAAGATCGCCATGCCGGCGGCCGGCCTGCCGTTCAGGGTGAACATCTGGCCGTAGCTCTGCGCACCGAGTTCGACCCGGCCGATGTCGCGCACCCGGGTGATGGCGCCGTTGTCGCCGGTCTTGACGATGACGTCCCCAAACTGCTCGGCATCGTTCAACCGGCCGGACACCAGCAGGCTCAACTGGAACGCCTGACCGGCCGGCGCCGGCGGTGCGCCGACCTGTCCGGCGGCGACCTGGGTGCTTTGCTGCTGCAACGCGTTGGTGACGTCCTGCGTGGTCAGGCCGCGTGCCTGCATCAAGGCGGGATCCAGCCAGATCCGCATGGCATACTGCCCGGCGCCGAAGACCGTGACGTTGCCGACGCCGGGCAGGCGGGCGATCTCCTGCTGCAGCTTGATGGCGGCGTAGTTGCTGAGATACAGGCTGTCGTACTTGCCATTGGGCGCGGTCAACGTGACGATCCCCAGGATCGAGGTCGATTTCTGCTGCACGTTGACGCCCTGCGCCTGCACCGGCTGCGGCAATGCGGCCATGGCGCTGGCGACCCGGTTCTGCACCAGCACCTGGGCGAAGTTCAGGTCGGTGCCGATGCTGAACGTCACCGTCAGCGCGTAGGTGCCGTCGGAGGTGCTGGTCGACTGCATGTACAGCATGCCGGGTACGCCGTTGACCTGCTGCTCGATCGGCAGGGCGACGGCGTTCATGGTGTCGAGCGCGCTGGCGCCGGGATAGCGGGTGGTGACCTGGACGGTCGGCGGCACGACGTTGGGATACTGCGCGATCGGCAGGGTGAACAGCGAGACGCCGCCGATCAGCACGAACAGGATGGCCAGCACGTTGGCCAGCACCGGCCGCTCGATGAAGAATTTCGCGATCATCGCGCCGCGCCAGGGGATGCGCCGAGGGATGGTTCGGGGGATGCGCCGGGGGATGGTTCGGGCGATGAGTCCGCGGATGCCGTGCGGGCGGTGCTGTCCGTTGCCACCTTCTGCCCCGGCACGGCGCGCTGCAGGCCGTCGATGACCACGCGGTCGGCCGGCGCAAGGCCATGCTCGATCACTCGCATCGTCCCATCAAGCGGTCCTATCGAGACCCCGCGCTGCGCCACCACATCATCGCCGCCGACCACCAGCACGTAGCTGCCGCCCTGATCGCGGCCGAGCGCGGTATCCGGCACCAGCAGGGCATCGACGTTCTGTTCCAGCGGGACGCGGACGCGGACATAGTTGCCGGGCAGCAGCGCGCGATCGGCGTTCTTCAGGACGCCGCGAACGGCGAGTGTACCGGTGGCCGGGTTCACCGTTGGGGCGGCATAGTCAAGGTGGCCGGCGTGCGGGAAGCCGGTTTCGGTCTGCAACCCGACCTCCAGCGGCACCCGCCCAAGATCCTCTCGCCGCAGGCCGCGGCGCGCCATCTCGACACGGATGCCCTGCAGGTCCTGTTCGCTGATGTTGAAGGTGACGTAGATCGGCTGGATCTGCACGATGGTGGCAAGCTGGGTCGGCTGCGTGCCAACCAGTTCGCCCACCGACACCAGATGCGCCGAAACCAGGCCATCGAACGGCGCCAGGACACGGGTGTAGGAGAAGGTGATCGCCGCTAGCTGGGTATTCGCCTGCGCCTGCGACAGGCTCGCCTGCATGTTGTCGCGCTGCGCCCGTGCGTCATCCAGCGACTGCACCGAGGCCACTGCATTCTTCTGCAATGAAAGCTGGCGGTTGTAGTTGGCCTCGGCGTCCACCAGTTGCGCTCGTGCGCCTGCCTCGGCTGCCTGCGCCTGCTGCAGCTTGGTCTGATACGGCGGCGGCTCGATGGTGAACAGCACGTCGCCGGTCTTCACGGCCGAACCGTCGGTGTAGCTGATCGCCTGCAAGGTGCCCTGGATGCGGGCGAACAGGTCCACCGAATTCAACGCAGCGGCATTGCCGGTGGCTTCCAGGTAGCGGGTGATCTGCTTGGCGGTCGGGGTGGCGACGGTGACCTTGGGCGCTGGCGGGACAACGAAGCTGTTCTGCCGCTTGCAGCCCGCAAGGCCAGGAATGATCACGGCCGCGAGAATGAGACACGTTCGGCGCATCCTCGGCCGCCCCCATCGACCACCTTGCTTGATTGCTTCCTAGCTGGCCTGAACGAAAGCATAACCGGCGGCGCGACTATTGCGCAACTGCCGCCGTTACGGGATTTTCATGGAAATAAGGGAGCTGACGAGCAACGGAACCCAGGCCATCGTAAATTGTGCAGGCCAAGCCAAGCGAGGCTCGCGAGAGGGAGGTCCAGGTCGCGTTGCGGGCAAGGATATCGATCTTGCCTGTCTCGAGCATGGGCAGGCGGTTCAGGAGCCAGGCTGATGGCGTGATATTTTTTTTGGAGCGGGCGGGAACATATCGTGTCCTCGCACGTTCATGCGGGATGAACACGAACCCGAAAAATCCTCCTGACGACGACGTGCCCTCCAACACCGTCAAGCAGCCGGACAACTGGACAACCGGCGACGAGACGATGACAGGCGCCCAGGCTTCCTACCTCAAGACCCTGTGCGAAGAGGCGAACGAGCCTTTCGATGGGTCGCTGACCAAGGCCGAGGCATCCAAGCGCATCGATGCATTGCAGGCCAGAACAGGGCGCGGCCGAACCCACTGATTGGTCTGGACCTTCCGGTGCATCAGGGCAACTCGGCGACCGGCGCGGCTGCCCCAAAGCGAGTGCTCGGCCGTAGTTATGAACGCCAGATAGCAGGTTGATCCAACCTGTTGGCGATCGAACATGGTTAAGCCAGAGGTGCGTAACGCATTCGCAGATTTTTCCCCAGGGGCCTCGGCTAGGCCATGGTCCCGCAAGACTGGTATCCAGTCATACGGCGGCGCTTTGTCTTGAAGACAGCGCCAATTAAGCCGCGGGTGTCGGTTGATATCGCCTTGTAGCGGCGCGTTTGGACTGCACAGGGATCGACGTCCGGGATCAAGCTTGAATTCAAGGGGAAAACAATGGAATTTGAACAGATCACCTATGAGATCCGCGGCACGACTGCGATCCTGACGCTGAACCGCCCGGAACGGCGCAACGCGCTGAACGCCAAGCTGCTGCGCGAACTGCACGCGGCTCTGCTGGAGGCGGACGAACACAACGCCGTGCATTGCGTCGTGTTGCGCGGCGCCGGCCCGCATTTCTGCGCCGGCGCCGACCTGAACGAGTACGCCGGCGGCCGCGGTCCCGACTATCGCGCTCGCGCGGAAATCGACGACGACATCTGGCGGCTGGAGCAAGGCCAGCGAATGCGAGTGCAGATCTTCGACATGCACAAGCCGGTCATTGCCCAGGTGCACGGCACCTGCATCGGCATCGGCACCGAACTCGCCTGGTTCTGCGACCTGGTGATCGTCGCCGACGACGCGCGGATCGGCTTTCCGCCGGTGCGAGACCTGGGCACGCCGCCTGGCTCGATGTGGCTGTATCATTGTGGCCCACAATGGGCAAAGCGGCTGCTGCTGACCGGTGACAGCCTGACCGGCAAGGATGCCGTGGACATCGGGCTGGCACTGAAGTCCTACCCGGCGGATCAGCTCGCGACCGAGGTGATGCGTCTGGCCGACCGAATGGGCCTGGTCGATCCGCACCTGCTGTCGGCCAACAAGCGGATCGTCAACCTGGGACTGGAACTGATGGGCGCCCGCACGATCCAGCGCATCGGCGCCGAAATCGACGCGAGGGGGCATCTGGCCCCAAAGGCGCGGGCGTTCCGGGAGACGATGCGCGAGCACGGGGTGAAGCACGCATTCCAGCAGCGCGACGCGGCTTTCGGCAGCGGCTACGCGTCGGTGCATGGGCCTGACCCGGATTGATGACCGGCCGGAGAACGGCGGGCCTGTGCGCCCGGTTCATGCCGGTCAGGGGCGAGCCGCATCGGCATCAGGGTAACCATCCTGTTCATGACCGGCCTGCTCCGGACATGACAGGATCGATGCGGGGTCCCCGGTCAGGCCGGCCATGACGGGAGAACATAGCCAGAGTTATGAACCCTGGGAGAGCGGCGGTCGCATGGACGGCGACGGAACCGTGCCTACCTTCAAGTCATGACAATATCACCTCCCGCTATTCTCTGGTTTCGCAACGATTTGCGCGTAACGGACCAGGCCGCCCTGCACGCCGCGATGGAAACCGGCTGCCCGGTGCTGCCCGTGTTCATCCTGGATGACGCGGCCGCCGGCCCCTGGGCGCCAGGTGGTGCATCCCGCTGGTGGCTGCACCACAGTCTGGCTTCCCTGCGAACGTCATTGGCAGAACGTGGCACCGGCCTGGTGTTGCGCCGCGGCGACAGCGTCGCGATCATCACTGAGCTTGCGCGGCGGGCCGGCGCGCGGGAAGTTTTTACCGGCGGCTCGTATGAACCCTGGGCGCGCCGCCTGGACCGGATGGTGGCGGATGCCCTGGGGCAGCAGTCGGTCCGGCTCCACCGGATGCGCACCACCATGCTGTTCCATCCGGACTCGGTCCGCACCCGGACCGGCGGCGCGTACAATGTCTACACGCCATTTTCCAAGGCCTGTCTGGCGCTGGGCGGCCCCAAGCCGCCGCTGCCCGCACCGTCCGTCATTCCGGGGGCCGATCTCACTCAACCGTACATGGCTTCGGACAGCCTCGACAACTGGCGCCTGCTGCCGACCCGGCCGGATTGGGCCGGCGGTCTGCGCGAGACCTGGACCGCGGGCGAGGCCGGTGCCGCCGATCGTGTCGGTGATTTCCTGCAGCGCGGCCTGACCGGATATGCCGGCCGCCGCAACCAGCCCGGCGAGGTTGGTACCTCGATGCTGTCGCCGCATCTGCATTTTGGCGAGATCTCGCCGGCCAGCCTATGGCACGCGGCGTACCGCCACGCCGCCGGCAACGGCCGTGACACCTTCATCCGTGAGCTGTTGTGGCGGGAATTCTCTATTCATCTGCTGTGGCAGCACCCGACATTGCCCGAAGACCCGCTGCGCCCGAAGTTCGCGGCGATGCCCTGGCGCGACGATCCGGCCGCCCTGCGTGCCTGGCAGCGTGGCCAGACCGGGCTGCCGATCATCGACGCCGGGATGCGCCAGATCTGGCAGACCGGCTGGATGCACAACCGCGTGCGGATGATCGTCGCCAGCTTTCTAATCAAGCACCTGATGATCGCGTGGCAGACCGGCCAGGCGTGGTTCTGGGACACGCTGGTGGACGCCGACCTGGCCAGCAACGCCGCGAGCTGGCAATGGGTCGCCGGCTCCGGCGCTGATGCGGCACCCTATTTCCGCATCTTCAACCCGGTGCTGCAGGGTCGCAAATTCGACGCCGACGGGGATTATGTCCGTCGCTTCGTGCCGGAGCTCCGTGGCCTTGACACCCGGCATATCCATGCGCCGTGGGAGGCACCGCCCGCGGTTCTGGCGCAGGCCGGGGTCGTGTTGGGAACCACCTATCCGTTGCCGATCATCGACTTGGCGGCCGGCCGGGCGCGCGCCTTGCAGGCTTATGCGGGAATCCGTTCGGCGGCTTGATCATCTGGTCGCAACCAGTTGCCTGGCTGTTGCCTGACCGCCGCCCTATCTTCTTGAAGAATTCATGACACGCTTCATCATCCCTGCCGGTGTCAAGATCCGCGTCGTGGGCGATGTCCACGGCGATGCCGCCGCCTTCCGCTACGCGCTGGCGACAGATCGCTATGTAGTTCAGCTTGGCGACCTGGTGGATCATGGCCCGGACAGTGCCAGCACCCTGCGGATGATGTTCGACCGGGTCGAGCAGGAACTTGGGCTTTTTCTGTTGGGCAACCACGACCTGAAGCTGGCGCGGGCACTGGCCGGCGAGGGCGTTCGGGTAGAGCCGGTGGTGCAGGCAACGATCAACCAGCTCGACGACGGCCTGAAGGACCGGGCGCGCCGGCTGATCGCCGAGGCCCCCGTCTGGCTGCGGCATCAATCGGCGATCTTCGTTCACGGCGGGTTTCATACCGCGATGCTTGATCTGCCGTCGCCGCCACATGGGCTCGATCGGCCGCATGGCCCGCTGGCGCGGGCCCTGTACGGCGAGCCGACAGGGCGGATGCAATCGGACGGCTACCCGGAGCGCAGCCTGCGCTGGGTCGACCGGATTCCCGCCGGCGTGACAGTCTACTGTGGTCACGACCGGCGCAGCAACGATGGGCGGCCCTACGTCCGGCACGGCACGCTCGGCGGCACGGCGATTTTTCTGGACACCGGCGCCGGCAAGGGCGGGCATCTGTCCTGGATCGACCTGCCCTGACCGCCCGGTGGTAAATGGCCGATGTGGTGGCCGGCATGATCAGATGCAATTGGCCGGCTTTGCAGCATCCATGAGCCAATGCAACCAGCGGTTTATCTCGGCCTAGGGCTGTCATGGCGGCCGCAAGCTCTGATTAACTGGGACCTTCCGCCTCCCGCAGCCGGTGCTACGCTGTTGCCGGTGACCGATCCGATTCTCATGTTCATGATCATCGATGCCGCCGCGTTGCTGGTGCTCTGCATCCTGACGGCTGTGGTGCCGAACCCGGTCGCCGGCCTTGCCGCCACTGGCCTGAGCGGTCTTGGCATGCTGCTCTGCCTGCCACCGCTGCTGTCGCGTGCGGCGGCGACCATGTTGACGCTTCCGGTCGGTCCGCCGGGTCTGTCGCTGCATCTCACTCTCGACCCGGTCTCGGTCTTCTTCCTGCTGATCATATTCGCCTGCGGCACCGCCGTGGCGGCTTTCGCCGAGGCCGGAGATGCCGTTGCCGCAACAAAGCTGACCCAGGCCATCCTGCTTTGCCTGGCGGGCCTGTCGCTGGCCGTGCTGGCGTCGGACGCTGTTACCCTGTCTATCGGCCTCAGTCTCGCCGGGGCCGGCCTGTGGCGCATGGAGAGCAAGACCGGGCCTGTCCGGTTGGCCCCACCGGGGGGCCCAGCCTTGGCCATCGCCCCGTTGGCCGCCGTGTTCTTGCTGCTGGCCGCAGTTTGTCTGCTGGCGCCGGCCGGCTTTGCGCCGCGCTTCGACGCAATACGCGCGGCACCGATCGAACCGGGCAAGGCGACTGCCGCGGCCGCGCTGGCGCTGGCGGCGAGCCTGGGCCTGCTCACGCACCGGCGTGTGCCTCATCACTGGGCGCTGGAGGCGCTGATGGCCGGCGCCGTCATGCCTTGCGCGATCTACCTGCTGATCCGTCTGGCACTCGATCTGCCGGGTTCGGCGGCGCAGCCGTGGTGGGGGTTCGTGCTGCTGCTGGCCGGTGGCGCGATGTCGGTCGCGTATGGCTGGCAGGCGGTTCGGCAGCCGGACCTGAACGGTTCGGTCGGCTGCCTGACCCGGCGCCAGATGGGGCTCGCGGTTGTCGGCCTGGGCCTGACCCAGATCGCCCGCGCCAGCGACCTGCCGGATGCCGCATCCTTCGGGCTGGCGGCGGTCCTGCTGCTGACGCTCGGCAATGCTGCGGCGGGTACCTTGGCCGTGCTGGCCGCGCATGCCCTGGAAGCCGGCGCGGCGACGGTCCGGCTGGCGCGCCTGGGCGGTCTGGTCCAGACCATGCCGATCGCCTCCGCCGCGCTGGCTTCGGCACTGCTGGCCCAGTCGGCGCTGCCCCTGGCGGCCGGCTTCGCCAGCCTGTGGCTGCTGTTGCAGTCCATCCTGGCGGCGCCGCGCACCGGCGGCCTGATCTGCCAGCTTCCCCTGGCGCTGACCGCCGCCGCCGTGGCGCTGTCGGCCGCGCTTGCCACGGCGGCCGCGGTACGGCTTGTCGGCATTGTCGTGCTCAGCCGGCCGCGCAGCGTGCGTGGATCGGCAGCCAAGGATGTCGGATTCAGCCTGCGCCCGATCCTGCTGACACTGAGCGCGGTCTCGCTTCTGATCGGCGTCCTGCCGGGCCTGGCGCTGAGGTTGCTGGCGGATCCGATGATCCGCACCCTGACCGGTACCGGCCTGGGCGCCCGCGCCGGGCTGCTGACGCTGTCCGCCTCGGCCGAGTCCCCCGGCTATGCGCCGCTGCCAGTGCTTGCCATGCTGGGGCTGGCGACGGGCGTGGTCATCCTGATCGTCCGCCGATTTCGCAAGCAGACGCGGATCGCCGCGGTCTGGAGTGATGGCATCGCGCCCTCCCCCACCCTGCCCTTCGGCGATCCCGTGGCGCAGTCCGTCGGCACCGGCTTTCTGCCAACGGTGCCGAACATATGGCCGCAACTGCCGCCGATGTCGTTCCTGCCGCCGCCCCGCCTGTCGCGCGCGGTGATGGCCGTCAAGGGCCTTGGCTTATGGGCCATCCTGCTGGCTTTCGGCGTCCTGCTCCTGGTGCTGTCGCTGCTCGACGCCAGCGGCCCATGGCGGGTGCCTTCGGAGTTGCCTTGGAGATTGCCAGGGGCATGAGCATCGTTGTTTCGCTGTTCGCCCAGATTGTCCATCTCGTGCTGGTGCTGCTGGCGGCGCCGTTTGTCGCAGGCGTCATGGGCTGGCTCGACGCACGTTTCGCTGGCCGCTCCGGGCCACCGGTCCTGCTGCCGTGGCGGGATCTGGTTCGGCTGTCGCGCAAGACCATGGCAATTCCGGAGAGCGCGTCGCCGGTATTGTCCTGGGCGCCGTCCGTCAACCTGGGTGCCACGGTTTGCGCCGCGGCGCTAATCCCATCCTTCACCCTGGGAATGACCTTGGCGCCATTGGCCGACGGCCTGGTCATCGCGGCCCTGCTGAGCCTCGCCCGCGTCGCCCGCTGCCTCGGCGCCCTCGACACCGGTTCGGCCGCATCCGGAATGGCGGCGCAGCACGCCGGGGCGCTGGCGACCCTGACCGAGCCGGCGCTGCTGCTGTTCGTCTTCGGCCTGGCGTTGATGGGCGACGGCTTCAACCTGGATTTGATCATCGGTCAGCAGCGCGAGGGCCTGCTGCTGCCCGCCGCCGCCTCAGCGGTCGCCCTGGCCTGCCTGTTGGCACTGGTGTTCGCCGATGCCAGCGATGCGGCGGACGACCTGGAGCTGGATATCAGCGGGATCAACCTGGCGGTCTCGCGGTTCAGTATATGGCTGCGGCGGGTGATCTGGATCGACCTGATCGGCGGCCTGTTTCTGCCGATCGGGATGGCTGGAACCACGGGCGGTCCGCGCGAGTGGGCAGTCGGGCTAGTCTGCTGGGCCGTGAAGCTCGCCCTCGCCGTTCTTTGCCTGTCCAGCATCCGCACCCTGCTGGGTCAGGTCGCGCGGCGCGACTTGGCGGATCTGGCGGGGATCGCGGCAGTGCTGGCATTGCTGGCCATCATCATCGTACTGGTCAGCGCGGGGACGGCGTGACCGCGATCGCTCAGGGCGGCGGCGGGCTGGCGCTGGTGATGTGCTTTGCCCTGCTCGGCACGCGGCAGGTGGGTGCCGCGACGATCCTGTTGGTTGTCCAGTCCGCCGCTGTCGCCGCCGCGGCACTGGCGCAGCACCAGGCGCTGGTGGCGGCGGCGGTGGTGGTCGATGTGGTCGGCGCGTCGTGGTTTCTCCGCCGCAGCGTGTCGGCGGCTCACGCTTCGAATGAAAGACATCGCGGCGGCATCAGCGCGCACCTTGCGGCCGAGGTGCCTGACCCGTGGCCCGCCGCCATCGTCGCGGCGGAAAGAACCGGCGGAGGCGCAGCGGAATGGGCTGTTTATCCACCCGAAAACCAGGCCGTCGCGCCGCCAGTCGGGGGCGCGAAATCCGGCATCCTGATTGGCACCGCGCTGGCCATGCTGTGCCAGTCCTGCGGCCCGCTCGCCCTGCCGCTGGCGGTCGTGCTGCTGTCGATCCTGCTCGCGGCCACCAGGCGACATCGTCTAATGCGGCTGACGGCGCTGGTCTGCCTGCAGAACGGCCTGACGCTCGCCGTGTGCCTGACAGTGCGTGCCCCACTTCCGGCACTGGCCTGCTTCATCCTGCCCTTGCCGTTCGCCCTGGGACTGGCATTGGGCGATATCGTTCATCGCGACGCAGCCGTTCGCGGCTGGATCAGAAAACGGCTCGGATGGGTTCACCTCGCCGTATCGCTTGGGCTGTTCACCGCCAGCCTTATCATCCCGCTCAATCCGTTGGGCGCGGTCTTCGCGCCGCTGATCGGAACCTGGGGCGTCGCCGAGGCTTGGGCCGAGCGGAAGCGCCGCGGCCAGACAGTGGTCAACCGCGCCGCTGCGCTGTGGAAACTCGGGTTCATGCTGCTGGCGGTTGGCTCGCCGCAGCCGGTGGTTGCGTGGCTATGTATCGTCGTGGCAATAGCGGCGGCGATTTTTCCGACTGTCCGCCGCCGTTGGGATGCGATGCTGCTGGCATCCTGCGGCGCCGGCCTGGCGCTGTTTGGCCTGCTGACAGTCCCGGCCGGCCTGGTTTCCGTGTCCTGCACGGCGCTGTTCGTCGGCTATGCCTGCGTCGCGGCGGTCGTTCCCGACCTTGGCGTGGTGATTGTCATCCTGATCCTGCGGCTGGCGACACAGACCCATCTGCCGCCCATCGCCGGTGGCATCCTGATCAGCGTCGCGGTCGTGGCACTGCTGCTCTGCTCGGTCCTGTTGACGGAGCGGAGCGGACGGCACCGCGTGACCTTGCTGCAGCTTGCCCAGGTCAGCATCGCCGGCATGACCCTGGGTGTCGATCTGCCGCAGGCTCGGTTTGCCGTGCTGGTCCTGCTGATCCTGCTGATCCTGACCCGCGCGGCCACCCGGATCGCCGCCGGAACATACGACGAGCCGGCCACGTCCGTCGCCATCGCCGGTCTTGGCGGGATTCCGCCGTTCGGCGTGTTTCCCGGGTTGGTCCTCATCCTGCTGGCGATCGGCAGCCACGCGCCGCGGCTTCTGCTGCCCATCGGGCTGGGTCTGGCCGCCACGATCACCGCCAGCCGTCCGCCCGGCGTTCCGTCATGGACCCGCGCCACCGCGCTGTCGCCCGCCTGGGTGCCGCTCGCGCTGGCCTTGCTGTTCGGTTTTTTCGCGCCCGACCCGCTGGTCCGATGGCTGCACACCGCGATCGCCGGCATACCATGACTGCTCGCCGGATCATCAGCGCGGCCGAGACCGCGGTCTGCCACCCTTGGGTTCGGCACATCCTTCCACCGGCGGAATGGGCAGCGATGGCTGCTGCCTTGACAAGCGACAGCCTGGTCCTGCTCGCGCTCTGGGCGGACACGATCCAGGTGCATGCCCTGCTGCTAGACGAGGCCACGCTGACAGCGCTTCCCGTCTCGACGCCGGTCGAGGCCGGCCGCTACCCCGCCCTTTCGCCCAGCATCCCGCACGCCGCCTGGTTTGAACGGATGATCCATGACCTCTGGGGCCGCATCGCCGAGGGCGGGCGTGACCAACGTCCCTGGCTGGATCACGCAACTTGGCCGCTGTCGAGTCCCCTGGCGGTGCGCCCGGATCCGCCACATCCGCCTTACGATCCTCCCGATCCGCCGTTATCTGGCCATGATCCCCTCATGCAGCTTCCGCTTGGACCGATCTGGGGCCGCATCGAGGAGGCGGCGCAACTCCGCCTGACCCTGAGCGGAAAAGCTGTCGTCGCCGCCGAGAGCCGGCTGGGGTTCAGCCACAAGGGCACGCTGACGCTGGTGCGCGGCAAGCCGCCCCGGACCGCCGCCCGCTTCGCCGCACGACTGTCAGGCGATTGCACCGTGGCGCACGCGGTCGCCTTCGCCGCGGCCACCGAAGCCGCGCTGGAGGTCGCCGCGCCGCCCCGCGCGGTTGCGCTGCGCATTGTCATGCTGGAAATCGAGCGCATCGCCGGCCATCTCGACAACCTGACAGAGGTCGCTCGTCTGGCGGCGTGCCAGCCGGTGCGGACGCGGTGCGGCTATCTGCGCGAACGCCTGCTGCAGACCTCCGCCAGTGCCTTCGGTCATCGCCTGATGATGGACTGCGTCGTGCCGGGTGGACTTGCGATGGATATCGCGGAGGGCGGTCCGCAGGTAATCCTGCGCGTCCTGGGCGACATCTCGTCGCAGCTTGCGGCGGTTCGCCACCTGCATCATGGCACCGCCCTATCCGCCCGTCTGACCGGTGTTGGACGGGCCGGACATATGCGTGTCACCGCCCTGGGTGCCGGCGGCGTTGTCGGACGCGCCTCTGGCCGGCGGTTCGATGCCCGCGCGATGACCGGCGGCTACCACAGCCTGGCGCCGCGCGGCGTGGTGCGGCAGGACGGTGATGCCGCCGCGCGCCAGCACCTGCGGATCAGCGAGATCGACGAAAGCCTGCGGCTGATCAGTGCCGCGTTGGATCAGTTGCCGCCTGGCCCATTGACGGTCGCTCTGCCGCAGGCCAGCGGCGAGGGCATCGGCTGCGCCGAATCGGTTCGCGGCGACATCTGGCACTGGCTGCGGCTGGATCACGGCCAGATCGCAGGGTTCTTTCCGCGCGACCCCGGCTGGGCGCTGTGGCCGCTGGCGGAGCAGGTGCTGCAACATGGGCTGGCGGACGATGCGGATCTGATCCGCGCCTCGTTCGCCTTGCCGGTGTCGGGGATGGATCTGTGATGGTCACGCGGTTTGGATTGCCGGGAACGAACTTCAGGGCTGGTGCGAAGGCCGAGCCACCGGCCGCCGCCGATGCGGAAACGATCGCCTCGCTCTCGACCCGGTTGGACGCCGCCGCTCAGGTCCGCCTGGGGCGCAGCCTGGCGATCCGGCATGTGAATACCGGAAGCTGCAACGGCTGCGAGCTTGAGCTGCGTGCGCTGACCAACGTGGTGTACGAACTGGAACGGTTCGGACTGCGCTTCGTGGACAGCCCGCGGCATGCCGATGTATTGCTGGTGACCGGGCCGCTGACCCGCACGCTGCGGGCGACGCTGGAGCAGGCGCGACTTGCGGCGCCCGATCCGAAATGGATTGTCGCCGTGGGTGATTGTGCTGTGGACGGCGGAGTCTTCAAGGGAAGTTATGCGGTTCTGGGTGGCGCGGGGCTGGCGGTCCCGGTCGATCTGACCATCGGCGGCTGTCCACCGTCGCCGGCGCGCATCCTGGCCGGGCTTAGGTCGTTGCTGGAGGCCAATGCAGCGCGGAAAGGATGAAGCTGAGCCTGAACCGATACCAGCCTCCGTCGGGAGTATCATTGGCAAAGTTTCTTCAGAAGCGCTGGCTTAACCGATCAGGGCAAGCCTTCCGAAACCTGCACTGGCCGACCGGGGCCGGCCACTGGTCCAGCTACCACCTGCCGCGCCATCACGACGTCCAGTGCGGCGGCTGCCAGACCCAACGGTCCGACGTGAGGGACCACCACCCGGGCATCCACAAGTTGCCGTGTCCCTGCGCGGGAACCCATTGTCCCCCCGCCCAGGTGTAGCCGCTGCCGGTCCAATCCCAATGTCCGGGCTGCCATAACAAGGGATCAGCGGTGACCGGCGGCTTCGGCATCGTCTCCGGGATTAAGGCGGGCACCGGCGGATAGGGATTGGTGGCCTCGGGCGCCGGGCTAGTCGCGCAGCCGGCCAACAGGCCGACAGCCAGCAGCGTCGCCAGGATCAGCCTGCAGCTCATGCTTTCATCGTCCCCGCCACCTCATTCAGGCACCAGGACCGAGACCACCGCCTGCGCGGCGATGCCTTCGCCGCGGCCGGTAAAGCCCAACCTCTCGGTGGTCGTGGCCTTCACCGAGACGCGGCCGGCGTCGACACCCAGCAGGGATGCGATCCGCCGGATCATCAGCGGAGCGTGCGGGGTTATCCTCGGCCGTTCGCAGATCAGCGTCACATCCGCATTCACCAGCCGTCCGCCGCGCGCGGCGACTCGTTCAGCGGCATGGATTAGGAACCGTGCGCTGTCGGCATCCTTCCAGGCCGCCTCGGCGGGCGGGAAATGTCGGCCAATATCGCCCTCGGCCAGCGCGCCGTAGATCGCATCGCACAACGCATGGATGCCAACATCGGCGTCGGAGTGGCCAGCCAGCCCCTTCTCATGCGGCACCCGCACACCGCACAGCAACAGCGGCCGCCCAGCCTCCAGCACGTGCACATCGAAGCCGGTGCCGACCCGGGGAACCAAGGACGCCGCCATGATGCGCTCCAACCGCGGGAAATCCTCGGGATAAGTCAGCTTGATGTTGTCATCTGAACCGGGGACCACTTCCACCGTCTGGCCGGCGGCTTCCAGCAGGGACGCATCGTCGGTCGCCCCAACCAGCCCGGCGCGATGCGCGGCGAGCAAGGCGCTAAAGCGGAACGCCTGCGGCGTCTGCGCGCGGAACAGACCCGTCCGAGGTATCGTGCCGGTGATCACCCCACGCTCGACCCGCTTCAACGTGTCGGCCACCGGGGCACCCGGAATGGCGCCCGGCGATTCCGCCAGGGCCGCGAGCAGGGTGGGAATTGTTCCGGCCGGGATGACCGGACGTGCCGCATCGTGCACCAGAACAATATCCGGTCCATGCGGCGCGAGCGCTTCCAGCCCGGCACGGACGCTGTCCTGACGCGTCTCTCCCCCAGCCACGCTCGCCTGGCACCCGGCGAGACCCGCCAGGACCGCATCGATGGCGGCGGCATCCCCAACCGGCTGCAGCACGGATACATGCGCGGCCAACGCCTCGGCCGCATGACGGATGACGGGCTTGCCGGCAAGCGGCAGAAACTGCTTTGGCGTCGCCGCGCCGAAACGGCTTCCGGACCCGGCGGCGACGAGGATGGCGGCAAGCTGCATGGCACGGAGCAATGCCGCCCCAGGCGGCGCTCGTCAATGACCACTTGTCCAGCTCTTGCGGGTTGCGCCCTCGCAATGCGCTATGTTGCTGATCCAGGTGCTCGCTGATTTTGGCGCCGCGTCGCCCTGACGGCGGCGCGATCTCAGGAAATCGCGGCACAGCGAAGGGTAAGCCGCCGAAACGCTTGCCATCCCGGCGTAATAACGGGTTCAATACAATCAGACCCGCCCATGCCGACAGCCGTGAGACGCCCAAACCCAAGGATTGGCCCATGATCCTGCCGCCGCCACCTGATAGCACGTTGCAGACCATGCTACGGCGCATCGGCGCGCTGCGTCCCCGCCTGTCCTGTTCCGACACTGACCTGCTGGAAGCCTATTGGCGGCTGCATCCGCGCTTTCATTTCGTCAAGACCGTTCCCGCCGATGCCGCGCTGCTGGACATCGGCGCTGGCTCCGGCGGCCTCGCGCGATGGAAGCGATGGCTGCAGCCGTTCCGCGACGACATCGTCTTCTACGGCGTCGACCGCGCCCGTGGCACGGACGCCCATCTGTATCGCCGGTGGGAGTGCGTGAACCTGGACGCGGCCCTGCCGGATTTTCCCGATGTGACGTTCGACGCATTCATGCTCAGCCATGTCATCGAGCATCTGGGTGATCCGGCCCGCATGATCACCTGGATCGCGTCCCGCATTCGCCCCGGCGGCCGGGTCTATATTGAATGGCCAAACGAGAATGCCGCCCGTCAACCGCGCCGCGAGGCCTTTCTGCGGCACGATATCGACATCATGATCACGAATTTCTTCGACGACGCGACGCATCTTCGCATGATCCCGCCAGACGAAGTGCTCGGGCCGCTGACCCGGTCAGGCTTTCGGATCATTGGATCAGGCACGGTCGACCTCGGTCTGCCTGGCGAGGAGATGCTCGCCCGCGGCCTCGCCAATGGCGATGCGTTTGCTCGCCTTGCCGGCTACTGGTCGATGTCAGGCTGGTCGAACTGGGTCGTGGCGGCTTGGCCCCGGGACGATGATCCAAGCAACGGGGACGCCGCCGCCGGAGACGCCTGACGGCCTACGGTCCCGGCGCCTGGTATCGCACCTTGCGCACCCGCAACCGCCGCATCTCGATAAATTGCCAAAACAGCAGGATCGGCACACCCACGACAATGTCGCGCGCGCGCCGGACCAGGGAAACGCCTAGCGACAGCTCCGGCGGCACGCCGAAGATCGCGCCCAGACCAGCATAGCCGGCTTCCTGCACGCCGGCGTTCACCGGCACCAGGAAGGCGACGGCGGCGGCGGCGGCCAGCAGCGCCTCGATCGCCAGGGCGTCATCGAAGTCAAGCGGCACCCCCAGCGCGTGATAGCCGATCCAGCCGGCGCCACCGGTGCCGATCCAGCCGATCAGATGCACAAAAAAGCAAACCGCCAACTTTCCGGTATGACCGTAGATCAACGCGAGTTCCGCCTGCAGCACCTCCATCCGTTCGCGCGCGTCGGTAAACCAGTTGCCGGCGATACGCTGTCCAATACGGGCGAACACTGGCGCGGCACCCTTTTGTACCCAGATGAACGCGAAGCAGGCCAGGACGGCGAGGCCGATCCCGACCTCCACCGGCACCGCCAGTCCGGAGCGGGGTGCGCGCGCCAGCAGGATACCCAGCCCGATGGCGGCGAACGCGATTTGCGCCAGGAACTCCGCCGTGACATCGATGACGGTGGAGGCGGTGGCGGTGTGCCACTCCACGCCGTGCAAGGTCACCGCGCGGGCGCCGAACACGAATCCGCCAACCTGCGAGAACGGCAGGCAGTTGGCCGAGGCGTCGCGCACCATGCGGCCCCAGACCAGCACCCAGGGGCGGCGCATCGTGCGGGCCGGGGTAATCACGTCCCAGGCCGTGCCGAGGATGACGAACAGAAAAAGCTGCCAGCCGACGATCAGCCCGAACTGCGGCCAGCCGATCCGGCTCACGGACGAGACGACATTGCCAAAGCCATAGTACGACACCAGCAGCAGGGCGCCTGTTACCCCGATCAGGGCGAGCAGGTAGGAGAGACGTTTCATGGCTCCGGGTTCTGCCCCCCCAACCGGGCCGGGGCAAGCAGGCGTGGGACGAAGTACGCTGCGAAGTTATTTGAAGGCCGATTGTTGACGTGGCTTAGTGGAAACGCAAGTGAGTGTCTGCTGCGCGATCGTCCGCCGTCCGGTCGAGCCCGCGGGCGCGGGGCCGTTTATCCTGGCGCACCACCACCTCTTACAGTCCGCGTTTTGCAGACATCAAGCACGGAAAAGAGGACATTATCAGCACCAGCACTGGGTGACGCTATGGGTTGACTTTGTGTCGTCCATCCTCCTCTCCCTGCGATCTACGTGATCATCAAAGACCGATGACGACTGCCTCACCACGCCAAGGCGACTGTCCCTGCTCGCGAGCAGGCAACGCGACCGGCCGAGCGAGACTGGTGCGTCACCCTTCCGCGCCGCGGGTCAGGAGGGCAACACGAGCGAGTTCCGACAATGCGTCAGATGAACAAGACCAAACGCATGATCGCGATGGCCGGACTGCTGGAAGGCCTGGGGCCGGCCGGCATTCCCGCGTTTGCGCAGACGAGCGCTCCGCGACCGCCGGCAACGCAGGGAGGCGTGATGGATCATGGCATGCCCGCTTGTCAGGCGGAATGATGATAAACCTCACATTCAGGAAGCCAATCTGGTAATTGGCTGGCTACGCGCACCTAATTGCAATAAAATCGTCCGCGCAGGTACCGGGAAGCGCTCAACATGAAAACCGCGATCACCATCGGAACAGACGCCGAGCTGGTGGTTGAGACTTGCCGATACCGGCGAGAAAAGCACCGCACGCAGACGAACTTGATTGAAGCCGCCTTGCGGCAGCAGGTTTGCAAACCGCCACGAAAACACGTCATTCGCACGTTGCCCAGCGTGCAGCCCACCGAGAGTCGTCCAATCCATGCCGCTTGATACACTTGCTCCGTCTGGCGTAGCCAAGACCCGAACCGGTATTGCCGGGTTCGACGAGATCACGCTGGGCGGCCTGCCCACCGGCCGGCCCTCCCTGATCTGTGGCGCGGCGGGATGTGGCAAGACCCTGTTCGCCGTCACGTTCCTGGTCAACGGAGCGAACCTGTTCAATGAACCGGGCGTCTTCATGAGTTTCGAGGAACGTGCCGACGATCTGGTGGCCAACTTTGTGTCACTCGGCTACGACCTCGAAGGTCTGACGGGGACCGGCAAACTCATCATCGATCACGTGCGTGTCGAGCGGAGCGAAATCGAGGAGACCGGAGAGTACGATCTTGAAGGGCTGTTCGTGCGGCTCGGCTTCGCCGTGGACACGATCGGCGCGAAGCGGGTGGTGCTCGACACCATCGAATCGCTGTTCTCGGGCTTTACCGACCCGTCCGTGTTGCGGGCCGAGCTGCGCCGGCTGTTCGGCTGGATCAAGGATCGCGGGCTGACCGCGATCGTCACCGGTGAGCGTGGCGAAGGGCACTTCACCCGTTTTGGCCTGGAGGAATATGTCTCCGACTGCGTCGTCCTGCTCGACAACCGCGTCGAGGACCAGATCACGACGCGTCGGCTCCGGGTCGTGAAGTATCGCGGTTCGGCGCATGGCACGAACGAATATCCGTTCCTGATCGATGTCCAGGGCATCAGCGTGCTGCCGGTGACCTCATCCGGGCTCACTCGCCCGGTCACCAGCGACATCGTCTCCAGCGGCATTTCCGGTTTGGACGCCATGCTGCGCAACGGCGGCTTCTATCGTGGTTCAAGCATCCTGCTGTCAGGCGTCGCCGGCACTGGCAAAACCACGATCGGCAGCCATTTTGTCGATGCAGCCTGCGCGCGCGGCGAGCGCTGCATGTTCTTTGTGTTCGAAGAAGGAGCCCAGGAGATATGTAGAAACGCGCTTTCGGTCGGTATCGATCTGCAAAAGCGAGTCGATAGCGGATTGCTACGCTTCGAAGCGGCGCGCCCAAGCCTGTATGGTTTGGAGATGCATCTGGCGCGCATGCACCGTGACGTTGCACAATTCGCGCCCTCGGTGGTCGTCGTCGATCCAATTTCGGCCTTCCGCGGTCCGAGCTCGGAGGTTCATGCAACCCTGCTGCGGATGGTGGACCTGCTCAAGAATCTTGGCATCACATCGCTCTTCACCAGCCTGCGTAGCAGCGGTTCGCTGCTCGAGGGCACCGACCAGGGGCTGTCCTCGTTGATGGACTCCTGGATCAAGCTCATGGACGTGGAGGAGAATGGTGAGCGCAATCGCATCCTCTACATTATCAAGTCGCGTGGAACGAGCCACTCGAACCAAGTCCGTGAATACCGCATGACCGACGCCGGGATCGAACTGATCGACGCCTACATTGGCCCGGAGGGTGTATTGACCGGCACCGCACGCCTGACGCAGGAAGCCCGCGAGCAGGCGGCGAGCGAGCACCGACGGCAGGAGATCGAGCGACGCAGGCGCGACTTCGCCCGACGTCGCGACGCTGTCGAACGCCAGATCGCCGAATTGCGGGCCGTCCTCGAGATCGAGGAGGAGGAGGCTCAGACGCGTCTTACCGAGGAGAACGCGCACGAGGCAGCGCTGGCTAGTGATCGTCAGGTGATCGCCGTCCGCCGGGGGGCCGCGGAGTGAGTCTTGATCCGCAAGTGCCCGAGCCGGCTTCGGATGCCGATGCGGATCCGGGCACTTACCATCTGCGGCTTTACGTGGCGGGACAGACAACGAAGTCCCTGGCCGCCGCGGCCAACCTCAAGCGCGTCTGCGAGAATCACCTGGCCGGGCGTTACGAGATCGAGGTGATCGATCTGCTCGAAAATCCCAGGCTAGCCGCCGGCGACCAAATTCTGGCAATTCCAACTCTTGTACGCCGATTGCCGGCGCCACTGAAGCGCATCATCGGCGACCTCTCGAACACGGAGAAGGTGTTGGTGGGGTTGGATATCCGGCCCCAAGCCAAATCGACATGAGCAAAGACAAGGAAGCAGAAGCCGCAAACGCCTATCGACTGCGACTTTTCGTGGCCGGAAGCACACCTCGCTCGCGTCGCGCGATCGAGAACCTGAAGCAGGTCTGCGACCAGCACCTTGTCGGCCAGGTCGATCTGGAAGTCATTGACATCTATCAGCAGCCTGAACTCGCCGAGAAACATCAGGTCGTCGCCGTGCCGACCTTGGTCAAGCTGTTGCCTTTGCCGGTCCGGCGGATCATCGGCGACCTGTCGGAGCAGGAACGGGTTCTGCGGGGACTGGAACTCACGCCACTGCCGCTGTCGATCCGTCATGAATCCTGACGCGGCGCCGGGCGGCAACGCACACCTGATTGGCCGTATTCGGGAACTGGAAGCCAGGCTGGAGGAGAGCGAGGATACCCTGGAAGCCATCCGGCGCGGCGACATCGATGCGCTGGTGGTCAGCGGACCAGCACAGGAGCACCGGATCTACACGCTGGAGAATGCCGATCGTCCCTATCGCGTGCTGATCGAGCAGATGCAGGAGGGTGCCGTCACCATCGGCGAGGACGGCACGGTGCTCTACTGCAACAGACGGCTCGCCGCCATGCTAGGCGTTCCGCAGGAACGGATCATCGGTCAAAGCTTGCAGCGGTTCCTGCTGCCGGGCGATATCGCCCGCTTTACGTCTCTGCTAACCGAGGCGAGACGAGCCGGAGCACGGAGCGAGCTGACGCTGCGCACCGCCGAAGCAAGGGACATTCCCGTGTATCTCTCGCTCAACCTGCTGCTGGACGGCGATACGGCGCTGCTGTGCGGAGTTCTGACCGATCTGACCGAACAAAACCTCCATCTCCGGGAGCTGGCGGAAGCCAACGATCGCCTGCTACGGGAGAGTGCCGAACGTGAGCAGGTCGAGGATGCGCTGCGCCAGGCGCAGAAGATGGAGGCGGTGGGCCAGCTCACTGGCGGACTGGCGCACGACTTCAACAACTTGCTGACCGGCATCACTGGCAGCCTGGAATTGCTGCAGGCCCGCGTGGCGCAAGGTCGGCTGGGAGAGATGGACCGCTACATCACCGCGGCGCAGGGTGCGGCAAGCCGCGCTGCGTCGCTGACACATCGGTTGCTGGCGTTTTCACGCCGCCAGACGCTCGACCCCGTGCCGACGAACCCGAACCGCCTGATCACCGGCATGGAAGACCTGATTCGACGAACCGCCGGACCGGCGATCTTCGTCGAGACAGTGCTGGCGGTCGGGCTCTGGACGACGCTATGCGACCCTAACCAGCTTGAGAACGCGGTGTTGAACCTCTCGATCAATGCCCGGGATGCCATGCCGGACGGCGGCAAGCTGACAATCGAAACCGCGAACGTGTGGCTGGACGAGCGAGCGGCGCATGAGCGGGACATGGCGGCAGGCCAGTATATCGTGGTCTGTGTGACAGACACGGGCACAGGCATGCCGCCGGATGTGGTCGGCCGTGCCTTCGACCCGTTTTTCACGACGAAGCCGATCGGTATGGGCACCGGCCTCGGCTTGTCGATGATCTATGGTTTCGCGCGGCAGTCCGGCGGACAGGCGCGCATCTACAGCGAACCAGGGCAAGGCACCACGGTTCGCGTCTTCCTGCCGCGGCATGCGGCGGCGGAGACGAGCCAGAACCCTCCCGAGCCGCAGGCGTTGCCTGAACGAGCCGAGGCCAACGAAACCGTGCTGGTCGTCGATGACGAGCCGACCGTGCGCATGCTGGTCGCGGAGGTGCTGGAGGAACTGGGTTATGCCACGATCGAGGCTGCCGATGGCCCCTCTGGACTGCAGATTGTCCTATCGGAGGCCAGGATCGATCTGCTGATCACCGACGTCGGCTTGCCGGGAGGTCTGAACGGCCGTCAGCTCGCCGACGCGGCCCGCCATCGCCGGCCGGACCTGAAAATTCTTTTTATCACCGGCTACGCCGACAACGCCGCGGTTGGAAAAGGCGTTCTCGAGCGCGGCATGCAGGTGATGACCAAGCCGTTCGCCATGACCGCATTGGCCGCCAAGATACGCTCGATGCTGGAGGCGGGTTGATCCCCGCCGCCATCGGCTGTTGATCCAGAGGTCGTGCTGGCGGCCCGATCGGCCTGCGAGACCTCAAGCCGGTTAAAGCGCGGTGTAGCCGCCGTCCGCGATGACCAGCGATCCGGTGACGAAGCTCGACGCGGGCGACGCCAGGAACGCGATTACCTCGGCGATCTCGACCGGCTGTGCGACCCGGCCGATCGGGTGGGCGCTGGCGTAGCTGGCCAGCGTCGCTCGGCTGTCCTCGACGATGCCTTCCAGGATGTCGGTTTCGACCACCCCCGCGGCAACGGCATTGGCGCGCACACCACGGCCGCCGTACTCAACGGCAATCACCTTGGTAAGCTGGGCGATAGCGCCCTTGGAGGCGGCGTAGGCGGCCTGATCCTTCATGGCTACCGCGCTCACGATCGAAGCGACGCTGACAATCGTGCCGCCGCCGCGCTCGACCATGACGCGCAGCGCCTCGCGCGCATGCAGGAAGTTGCCGCGGGCGTTCACGGTCATGATGCCATCCCAATCGGCGACGCTCGTTTCGACGAGCGGCTTGTTCATGGTCCGCCCGGCGTTGTTGACGAGGATGTCGAGGCTGCCAAAGCGTTCAAGCGCCAACGCTATGGTGCGTTGCGCGGTGTCCTCCTCCGAAATATCGCCGGTGACCGTGGCGACGTCGTCCGTCGCCAGGTCGCACACCGCCTGGCTCAGGTCGCTCGCCACCACCCTGGCGCCGCGCGCGCGGAGGATGCCGACTGTCTCGCGGCCAATCCCCCGCGCGGCACCCGTCACGATCGCGACTTTGCCCGCCAAGCTCCAGCTTTCCGGATATGTCATGGTGTCTGCCTCACGCCTGTGCCGGAAAGTCGGTGCCGCGGGTCACGTCCTCCCAGCGGTCCATCTCCTCGATCACCGCATCCACCTTCTCGCGGACACGGCGGAGCGCGTCCGAGCCGAGGAGCAGGTGTAGCGGCGGCGTTTCCGAGTCGACCGCGGCCAGAATGGCGGCGGCGCCGCGCGCCGGGTCGCCGATCTGCTTGCCCGCGATCTCGTCGAGATGGGCGAGCGCGCGGCCAACTGTTCCGGCGTAGGCATCGCCCACGCCCGTGCTCCTGCGGATCGAGTGGTCGGACAGGAAATTGGTGCGGAAGTCGCCCGGCGCCACGGCTGTTACCTTGATGCCAAGCGGTCCGACCTCCTGCGACAGGCTCTGCGACAAGCCTTCCATGGCGGACTTGGCGGCGGCGTAGGCGCCGGAACTGGCCATCGGCGCACGGCCGGCGATTGAGGTGACGTTGATGATGTGGCCGCGTCCCTGCGCGCGCAGCCGCGGCAAGGCGGCGCGGATCAGCCGGAACGGGCCGAAAACGTTGACCTCGAACAGGTGCGCGACTTCGGCGTCCGTCGCCTCCTCGATGGCGCCGAGCAGACCGTAACCGGCGTTGTTGACGAGGACGTCGATCTGGCCACCCAGTTCAAATGCTCGCGCCACGGCGGTTTCGACCGCTGCCTTGTCGGCGACATCGAGTTGCAGGACGTGCAAGTTGCCCGTGCCTGCATTCAGGTCAGCCGCGTCAGCGCGTACGGTGCCGATGACGGTGTCGCCGCGGTCAAGCGCGGCCTGGGCCAAAGCCTGCCCGAGGCCGCTCGAAATGCCGGTGATAAGCCAGGTTTTCATAACACTCTCCTTGATCGGAGGCATATGTCGGACTGGCTGATGGATGCGGAATGCCTTACCTGCTAACAGCGCTTGTAAGCTGGGCTACACAATGCTTTCTGCCGCCATGCTCTCTACCAGCGACTTCGGCCAGCTTCGTGCGTTCATCGCTGTCGGCGAGGAACTCAGCTTCAGCCGTGCCGCGGCCGTCCTGAGCGTCTCTCCGTCGGCGCTCAGCCAGATGGTGCGCGGGTTCGAGACGCGTGTCGGCCTGCGCCTGCTCAACCGCACGACTCGCAGCGTGTCCCTGACAGAAGCCGGCGAGGTCTTGTTGCGGCGTCTGCGTCCGGCCGTCTTCGACCTGGGTGCGGCCGTGGAGCAGGCCAGCCAATCCCGCGGGCGGCCTGCCGGGCGCGTGCGTGTCCACGCCTTCCGGGTCGCGGCGAAGCTGTTCCTGACGCCAATGCTCAGATCGTTCAACGACGCCTACCCCGATATCGTGCTCGACATCACCCTGGATGACGCCGTGGTAGACATGGTGAAGAGCGGTTACGACGTCGCCATCCGCGTGGGCGAGGTCATCGAGCGCGACATGATCGCGGTGCGCCTTGGTCCCGATCTCCGCCAGGTCGTTGTCGCCTCGCCCGACTACCTGGCGCGCCATGGCGCGCCGAGCGATCCAGGCGGCCTCAAGCACCATCGCTGTATCCGCTGGCACTGGCCCGGCCAGGCGACGCCCTACGACTGGGAGTTCTGGGATGGCAAACGCTGGTTCGGCGTGGCGGTTGACGGACCGCTGATCGTCAACAGTCGCGACCTGGAAAGCCAGGCGGCCCTGGCCGGTGTCGGTCTTGCGTTCGTGGTGGAGGAGATGGTTGCCCCACTGATCGCCGAGGGACGACTAGTGCCGCTCATGCAGCAATGGTCGGCTCCGTTCCCAGGCTTCTTCCTGTGCTATCCGGAACAGCGACAGATGGTCCCCGCGTTGCGGGCATTTATCGACCAGGTTCGACAAGCCGCCGCTGTCGGTTCCCTTACCTGAACTTTACGATTGCCATACCCATAGGTCTCATACAGACCATGAGGCTGAAGGTTGTCTCTGGATTGACGGATTTCCCCGCGCCACCCGCTTCGTCTATGCAGGCGCCGCAGGACGGAGAACATCCAACATGACGACATTGGTCACCGGCGCGACTGGCTTCGTCGGCTCCGCCGTCGCGCGGGTGCTCGCGGCGCGCGGGCACACGCTGCGCCTGCTGACCCGCCCCAACAGCGATCGCCGGAACCTGGCCGGGCTGGAAGCCGAGGTGGTGACCGGCGACCTGACCGACCCCGCCTCGCTGGCGCGGGCCGCATCCGGCTGCCGCTACGTCGTGCATGTCGCCGCGGATTACCGCGTCTGGGTGCCCGACCCGGACGCCATGATGCGCGCCAACGTCGATGGCGCGGTGGCGATGGTGCGCGCCGCGGCGCGGGCGGGGGCGGAGCGGATTATCCACTGCAGCTCGGTCGCCGCCCTTGGCCAGATCGGCGACGGCACCCCGGCCGACGAAAACACGCCCACCAACGAGGCTGATTTCGTCGGCGTCTACAAGCAATCGAAATACCAGGCCGAACGCGCGGTGCTGGATCTGGCGCGCGCGGAGTCGCTGCCGGTCGTCGTCGTCAACCCCGCCGCCCCGGTCGGTCCACGCGACATCAAGCCAACGCCCACCGGCAAGATGATCCTGGACGCCGCCGCCGGTCGGGTGCCCGCCTATATCGATACCGGCCTGAACGTCGTGCATGTCGATGACGTAGCCGAGGGTCACGCACTCGCGCTGGAAAAGGGTCGGATCGGTGACCGCTACGTGCTGGGTGGCGAGAACATGCTGCTGAAGGACATCCTGGCGCTGGTGGCGGATGTCACCCACCGCCGCCCACCGTCCCTCCGCCTGCCGGAAGCCGTGGTCTGGCCCGCCGCGTTCCTCATGGAGAAATTCGCCGGGGTGACCGGCATCGCGCCGCTGATGACCCGCGACCACCTGAAGATGGCCCGCAAGAAGATGTTCTATTCCTCCGCGAAGGCGACCAGCGAGCTGGGATACAGCGCCCGTCCGCCGCGCATTGCGATCGAGGACGCGGTCGCCTGGTTCCGCGCCAACGGCATGCTGACGAAATGACCATCCTGGCGATTCTCTCGCTGCTGATTTGGCTCTATCTGCTGTTCGGCCATGGCCGCTTCTGGCAGTCCGGACCGATCCTGCCGATGCTGCATCCATCCACTGCGCCGCCGGTCGCGGTAATCGTGCCGGCGCGGGACGAGGCGCCACTGATCGCCGCGAGCCTGCGATCGCTGCTGGCGCAGGATTACGCCGGCCCGTTCCGGGTGATCCTGGTCGATGACGGCAGCACCGACGGCACCGGCGAAATCGCCCGCATGCTTAACGACCCGCGCCTGTCCGTGCTGTCCGGCGCCGCCCCGCCGCCTGGATGGAGCGGCAAGCTCTGGGCCGTCCAGCAGGGGGTCACCGAAGCCGGTCCGGCCGAGTTGCTGCTGCTGACGGACGCCGATATCGTGCACGAGCCCGCGCACCTGCGGGCCCTGGTCGCGCAGGCCGAGCGTTTCGAGCTTGATATGGTATCTGAGATGGTGCGTCTGGCATGCGATAGCCCGGCCGAACGGGCGCTGGTGCCAGCCTTCGTGTTTTTCTTCCAGTTGCTCTACCCGTTTGCCTGGGTAAACAACGGCTCACGCGCGACAGCGGCCGCGGCGGGGGGAACCATCCTGGTCCGCCAGCGTGCCATGCAGCGGATCGGTGGGATTGACAGCGTGAAAACCGCGTTGATTGATGACGTGGCACTGGCCGCCGCGATCAAGAAGGGCGGCCGGATCTGGCTGGGACATGCGGCCCTGGCACGCTCGGTGCGGCCCTACCCACGGGTGGTCGACATCTGGCGCATGGTGACGCGCACCGCCTATGTGCAGTTGCGCTATTCGCCGTTGCTGCTGATCGGCACCACGCTGGCGATGGCGATGATCTGGATCGTGCCGCCAGTGGTGGCGCTGACCGCGCACGGCGTGGCGTTCTGGTGCGGCATGGCGACCTGGATCATGCTGGCGATGTCATACCTGCCGACCTTGCGCCGCTTCGGGCGGTCGGCCCTCTGGGCGCCGCTCCTGCCACTGGTGGCGGCATTCTACACCGCCGCGACGATCGGGTCCGCGGTCAACCACTACGCCGGCCGCGGCGTCGCCTGGAAAGGCCGAGCCTATCAGGGGGGCGGGGCATGAACGATCTCGGCCAAGGCATTGTGGCGGACGTGGAGACATGGTCCGGCAAGGATCGCGGCGACGAGAATTTTCCCGTTGGCTCCCTGCTGATCCAGCGCAAATACCGCCAGCCGATGCATTGCTTCTACAGCTTCGCGCGCAACGCCGACGATATCGCCGACTCGCCCTGCCTTGCGGCCGCCGACAAGGTTGCCAGGCTGACACTTATGGAAGACGTGCTGCTGGGCCGCCGTGACAGCGGCTCGCGCAGCGCGACGGCGCTTCGCACCAGCCTGGCGGAGACCGGGGTGTCGCCGATCCACGCAGCCGAGTTGCTGGTCGCGTTCCGCCGTGACGCGACCACCTTGCGCTACCAGACAATCGACGAGCTATACGACTACTGCCGTTACTCCGCGGTTCCGGTTGGTCGGTACGTGCTCGACCTGCATGGTGAAAGCCATGATTGCTATGCGCCGTCGGACGCGTTGTGCACGTCTTTACAGATCCTTAACCATTTGCAGGATGGTGCCCGCGATCTGGCGGAGCTGGATCGATGCTACCTGCCGCAAGCGCTGCTGAACCAGTTCGGTGGCTCCGTCGAGGATCTGCGGCGGCCGGTGGAAACCCCTGGACTGCGCCGCGTCCGCTTGACGTTGCTGGAGCAGACCGACCGGCTGAACCAGACGGCCACGCACCTGCCGGGGACAGTCCGCAACATCAGACTGAGACTTGAAACGGCGGTGATCCTCGGCTTGGCCGAAAGACTGGCGCGGCGGCTGACGAACAATGACCCGCTCGCGACCCGGGTGAAGCTGAAGAAGACCGATGCCGCGTTCAGCGTTCTGGGGTCGGTGTTCAGGCGATGACCGCCACGCCGCTTGGTGTCGCGCCGGCCGATCTCGCGGCGGTCGAGACGGTTGTCCGCGGCGCCGGAACATCGTTCTACCATGGCATGCGGGTGCTGCCGCCCGATCGGCGCCACGCGATGTACGCGATCTACGCGTTCTGCCGCATCGTGGATGACATTGCCGATGAGGCTGGCGCCTTGCCGGACAAGATACGCGCGCTGGCAGCGTGGCGCGGACGCATTGCCGGATTATACCAAGGCCGGTCGGAGGATGCGGTCACCCGCGTGCTTGTCCCATCCGTGGCCCGCTTCCAGCTTCGCGCCGACGACTTCATTGCGGTCATCGACGGCATGCAGATGGATGCCGAAACGGATATCGTTGCACCGCCAATGGCGGTGCTGGACCTGTATTGCGACCGGGTCGCCTCGGCGGTCGGCCGGCTTTCGGTTCGGGCCTTTGGCGATACCTCGCCGGCGGCGGACGAGGTCGCGCATGCCCTCGGCCGAGCGTTGCAGTTGACAAATATCTTGCGAGATATCTACGAGGATGCGGCGAGAGGACGGTTGTATCTACCGGCCGAGTATCTGGCGGATGCCGGTGTGCCGGTCGAGCCCGCAGCGGCCTTGACCGCGCCTGGCCTTCCCATCGTCTGTGCGCGTCTTGCGACGCTTGCCCACACCTATTTCCATGGCGCAGCGCAGGCCATGCATCAGTGCGACCGGACGGCGATGAAACCCGCTCGGCTGATGGGTGCGACATACGATGCATTGCTGTCGGCGCTGGAAAGACGCGGTTGGCAACGACTGGACGAGCGGGTCAGCCTGCCGAAATGGCAAAAGCTGTGGCTGGCCTGTCGCTACTGGATATTTTAACCCTTCAGTCATGAACTCGAACCTGAATTTAACTTGATTTGGCAAGGTTTTCGCGTGTATTTTGTTACTAGTCGTTCAGGGCGTTTCTGTTGCCCCGGCTGTTAACTTCTTTACCACTTTCACATTCGGAGCGGACGCTCGTGAACACCTTTAGCAAACGCCTGATCGCCGTGCTGGCCATGCTTGTGCCGGCTGCCGCGCTGCTTTCGTCGCCGGTGCTGGCCGCCAGCTCGACCAGACACAGGGCTCATCATATGTCGGTTCACAATACCAGTTCACACCGGACCTCGTCTTCGCATCACAGAAGGGCAATGTCGGCGTCTGGCTAAACCACGGACGCTTCTGTCATGCAAGGTTCGTCTCGACTTTGCCGGGACGGTGTCTTCATGGCGGTGACGATGTTTTTCTGTGCTGGCCAGACGCGTCGATATGGATGCTAGTAACAGCCGCCGAAAGTCTTGACTCTCCGGGCGATGCACGCCCGCCATGCCGACGGAACCCGGCATCCGCCCTTTTCCTCAACACATGAAGATCGTGGATGGCCGGCCCTCCTTAAGTCTTCTTTTGGCTGAACTTGCTTATCGGGCCGACCTTCGGGACAAAAGGTCGAGAGCTGTCTTAAGGGAAATAAGAATTCCAATGCGCTTGATCTGGCATCTGCCTCGACGACGGGCTGATGCTAGCCGTGAACAAGGCGCTTGTCGCTTCTCTGGGCTTGCAAGGTGCGGCGGCATGACAACCGGCTACTGCGCGTCCGGCTTTGCTTGCGCCGCGGCACCCGGCGGCGGCTTGTCCTGAGCCGGATGCTGGTCAGACACCGTCTCCGGCCGGACCGGCGGGCTTTTCGCGATCGCCCCGGTCATCGGAATGAAGAACACGCCGATATCCCGGCGGGAGTGGATCTTGCCCTCGGCGTCCTTTGTATAGACATACAGCACCTGCCCCCGCTTGAATGGCTGACCGATGGGGATGATCATCCGCCCGCCTGGCTTGAGCTGCTTGAACAGATCGGGCGGCGCGAAGGTCGCGGCGCAGGTCACGATGATGATGTCGAACCCGCCCTTCACCTCCGGCCAGCCGTAGTATCCGTCGCCGACCTTCGTATGGACGTTATCGTAGCCGAGGGGGGCGAAGATGCGGCTGACCGCCTTGCCCAAAGGCTCGATGATCTCGATCGAGTAGGCGGTCTTGACGATGCGCGACAGCAGGCTGCTCTGGAAGCCGCTGCCGGTGCCCACCTCCAGCGTGATCTGACCCGGCGCGGGCTTGCAGACCTGCGTCATGTAAGCCTGGCCCAGATAGTCCGACAGGGCGGAACCGTAGCCCAACGGCCAGGGCTTTGGCGGGTCTTCATAGGCATCGCCGGGGGTGGCCCGGTGTTCGGGATATTCATAGTGGAAATACTCCCGCGGCACCGCCTCGAACGCCGCCAGCACCGCCGGATCGGCGGCACTGAAATGCTCCTTCAGGTAGGCCTGGATCAGCTTCAGCGCGGCAGGCTTGCGCTGCTGGATCGCGTCGAACTGCGCGTCGGTCAGGCTGACCGGCCGACCCGATGCATGCATTGCCTGTTCATACACAGCCTTCGTCCAGACCGGTGCCGCTCTGCCGGCCATTGGGGCCAGGACCGACGCGGTGGCAGTGGAGATTACTCCCCGGCGGGTGATGATGCGGGAATTTGGTGCCAAGCGGAGTGCTTCCTGATCGCGGGAAATGTAGCAACGGCCATGCCATACAGGATCGCCGAACACAACAGAACCCAGGTAAATCCGGCCTCGCGCGCGATCAGGTTCGCCAGCGGCGTTGCCACAACGGAAAATGCGCCGTTCAGCCCCCAGGCCCAGGGCAGAAATCCGCCCGTTCCGGTTCGGCTCAGCCCCAGCGGGAACGGCAGACCAAGTGCCAGGGAGACCGGCGCGATGATGACCAGCAGCAGGCCGGCGCGCGCGAGATAAGGCCAGCCCAGCGTGGCGAGGATCACCGGCTCCAGCAACAAGGCCGCGATCAGGCACCAGCCGACGACGACGCCGGCTGTCAGCGCGATGCCGCGGTGAGGGTTCGCCGCGAATCGGCCGGTCATCAGGCTGCCAAGGCCGGAGAACACCAGCATCCCGGTCAGCACCAGGGCAAAGCCGCTGGTCCGGTCGGTCAGCCAGAAGCTGGCCTTCTCGATCAGGTAGATCTCGATGAACAGGAAGCCCAGGGCCAGGACGGGAAAGTAGATCACCGAACGCAGCAGACCCGCCTGAGGCGCGCGCACCCGGCCGGGCGCGGCCAGCGGTACCAGCAACACCAGGACGGCGATGATCACCGCCTGGGCCAGCACTGCGAGATTGACCAGCGCCCCTACCTCGGCCTGTGGCAGGATCTCCAGACGCTTGAGGATCGTGCCGATCCGGTCCAGCCGCAGCACCGCATAGAAGAAAGGCTTCTCCAACGTGATCGGCGCCAGGTTGAACTGGTCACGCGATGGCGACGGCCGACCGGTCAGAACGGCTTCTGCCTCATCGGCGATGGCATCGTCCGGACCACCCGACTCAACCTCCCCCTTGTCGAACAAAACGGCAGGCAAGTCGTTGTAAATGCCGGATCGTGCGGCGGAAATATCTATGCCCGGATACCAGGACATGTCGAACGACCGGTCGTCGGCGAATTTTCGCGCGGCGGCGATGCGCGCCGCGCTCCAACCATCACGGGAAACAAGAATGCGGACATTCCAGGCGGAGCGGTAAACCACGACATGCTGGGCCGGGTTGTCGATGCCAGCCGACAGCAACGCGGCGCGGACCGTCGCCAGCATCCGCAGCGCGTAGACCGGAAAGTCTCGGATCGAGACCGGAATCGAAACCATGCCGCCGGGTGCCAGGGCATGCAGGTAGCCGGCGATCGCCTGTTGTGTGAAGGCGCTGGCGTTGACCTCGGCCGCATCCAGGAAATCAGCCGACAGGTCGACAATGTCCCAGGCGCCGCCGCGGGCAGTGGTGAGCGGGCTGGCATTGGTGATCCGGACACCCGGCGCCGCGGCGAACGGCGGCGCCGGGCCTAGGCCGTTGCGCAGCGCTGCGAACAGCACCGGCTCGGGTTCCAGCACCTGAACCCTGCTGGCGTCCAGCCGCAGCACCTCGGCGATGCGGAAGCCGCCGGAAGCGCCAACCAACAGGGTGCGGGCCTGAGGGATCAGGAGATATGGCAGCGCGTCAAGCGCCGCGCCGGCATAGCCGGTATCCAGCGTGCCGTCTGGCTTGCCGCCGTGCCTGCGCTTTTGCGGCAATGCCGCGATCCGGTTGCCGTCCCGGTACAGGCCATAGGTGCGCGGCGGTCCGTCGATGCCGAGCATGCCGGCATTGTTGGAGATATCGGTGTCCACCCGTTCCGTAAAGTCATCCAACAGGGCATAGTCGCCACGCGGCGAAGTCACCTGCGCGACGATTTTTGCATCCGGCGTGTGAAGTGGCGCGTAGATCGACTTGAAATCATTGTACGCCGCCTGATTGTCGAGCAGCAGAATTGCCTCGGCTGCACAGAGTGTGAGAACCGCGGCGGCAACCGCCCTGCCCCGGCCGGAGCCGCCGGTGAAGACCGCGCTGAGCGCCAGCGGCAGCAGCAACAGCGGCACCAGGTCGAAGGCGTGAACGACATACATGGCCGTTAGCACGGATGCGGCGCCGGTGCCAGCACCGGTCAGGTCGAAACCATAGACCAGACCAATGCGATCGGCGTTGCGCACGAAGCTCAGGCTGATGAACAGGCCGGCCAGGAAGAAGAATGGCAGCAGCGCAACATAATAGCCGGCGATGTTCCAAAGCTGGGGTTGCCAAGTAGCAGGATTCTGCAATTGCAGTGGGTTAAATGGATTAGTGGTGGTGAAGTGGTAGCCGGCCGCCGCGCTGACCACCAGCAGGGCCGGCAACGCCGCCATCAGCCGGCGACTGTTGCGGGCGAAGGCGTCCCGCCACAGCGCCAGGACCACGCCACTCAGGGCAAAGCCGACCATGACGATGGAGATGACCCAGTAGCCATATTCCGACCACTTCGCGACGGCGAAGTAGCGGGTCAACGCGGTTTCATAGCCGACCGCGGCCAGCGAGACGAGGAACAGCGCGATCAGGTTCACGGCCAGACCCGCCGGCGCAGGAAACTGTCGACCAGGTGGTTGAACCGTCCTGGCTCATCAATGAACAGGGCATGACCCACGTCTCGGAACACGACCATCTCGGTGCCCGGACGATTTCGCACCAAGTTTTCCCCCTGAGGCACCCAGCGCGGGCGGACGACATACAAGAGCGGAACCTTGGTCGCGTATACGGCCTCCCTCCAGTACGAGCGTGGAACCGGATAGGCCAACAGGGATCGACTGGCGGCTTCCGGCGTGCGCAGGCAGGCCGCCGTGAGACGATTCAGATAGGCAGCGGGCTCGACACGGCGGAACATGGCGCTGACGAACCTGTGCATGGCCTCCTCGCGAGACAGCGGGGGCCCGACATGCGGCGGCACCGGATGATACAGCGGCGGTGGCTCCTCGCCCACCGAGTTGTCCACCAGGATCAGTCCGGCGAGCAGCCTGTCACCCCGTACATGGATCGAGGCCAGCGTGTCCAGCACGCCCAGCGACCAGGCGATGACGACGACCGGCACAGGATCGATGTGATTGATCAGTTCGGCGATATCCCGGCCGCGGCGCACCGGTTCATAGCCCTCGGCTGGGACAGCGGAAGAACCCTGGCCGCGGGGATCGAAGGCGACGACATGGTAGCGGCGCGCGAAGACATTGATCTGCGCCGCCCAGATCCATGCCGGCATGGTCCAGCCAGGAACAAACACCAGTGTGTGCCTGTTGGTTGATCCGGCTTCCAGATAATGCAGCCGGACACCATCGCTGGAGAGAAAGAACCGATCCCGCGCCTGGGATCGCGCCGGGTTAACGAAGGACAGCAGGCCGAGCAGCAGAATCAGTGTCAGGAACAGCGTGCGGGTCATTGGCACCAGTTGACCAACCGGGTCGGGCCGGTCAACTGTTTCATGCGGTCAGGGTTTTCGCCGCTCGGTGCGGACGGTGGTGCGTGCCAACGGCAGCCGCCGGACTGGCGCTGATCATGACCCCGGCTTTGTCATACCAGACTCTGTGATCGTGCCTACAGCAGCAGGTAAGCGGCAAGTGCAATCAACGCCCAGATAGGCAGCGAGATCAGCAGGGCCAGGACGATGCCGCGAGATGGGTTGGCGCGGTGATCGTCGTCGAGCAGAGGCGCGCCATCATCTACCTGGCCCGGAGCCTCCGCCGCCTGCACCACCTGTGTCGGATTCCGGCTGGGCGACACGTCCGTCACGTGCGCATCGGCTGCCATAAACGACATCACCACCTGCCCTATGGCCATGCAACTTCAATGCATCTCCCTATATCGACTTCATCTGAAAACCGGTGCAAATCCACATCGTTCAGATGTTCACAAATCCGTGAACCGGAGGGAGGTAATGGGTTCCGGATGTCTGGATCGACGGTCTCTGCCTCAGGCCACGCCGGTCGAGCCGAAACCGCCCATGCCACGTTCCGACGGCGCGGAGAACGCCTCGACGATGCGGAACTCTGGCCGGACGATCGGCACGAAGACCATTTGCGCGAAGCGCTCGCCCGGCTTGATGACGACGGGTTCTTCCCCTGCCGGACTCCTGTTCCATGCGCTGACCAAGATAGGACCGGTGTAGTCGGCATCGATCAGGCCAACCAGATTTCCCAGCACGAGACCTTTCCGATGGCCCAGGCCCGACCGTGGCAGGACCAGCGCGGCAATTGTGGGGTCCCGCAGATGCACGGCAAAACCGGCCGAGATCAGGCAGGGCGGCATGCCGGGGAGGAGTTCCCGAGGCACGTCGATACACGCATGAAGGTCAATGGCGGCTGCCATGGCGGTTTGGTATCGCGGCAGGCCCCAGTCGCGTAGCCGTTCATCCAGCACTTTTAGCTCGACCCCAGGATTTTGCATCAGCCGCTCCTTCAAGCCCTGCCGTGAAAGCTGCCTGTAACAAAGCCGGCCAGTTTCCTCCAGGGCAGCGTGCGTCGCATGTCGGACAGATGATCACGAGCGGCGTGAACATCTTGACCGGCGACGCCGCGATCGTTCACTTTCGCTGGAACCCGAGCGGGATCAGGTTATGTTACAGATAGAATGTCAGTGAGTTACAATCTTTTTCGTACCTTGAATCTCAGGACGTCATCGAACCTTCATCGAATTGCAATCCCTTTGTCATCACTCCTGCCTAGGGTCCGCCGCGCGATGGCGCGTTGCCTCGGAGGAGAATTCAGGATGAAATTCGCTCTTACCGCCCTGGTCGTTGGCGCGGTCTGCTTTGCCGTTCCGATCAGGATGGCTCAGGCTCAGCAGATCACCGGTGCGGGCTCGACATTCGCCGCACCGATTTATGCCAAATGGGGTGACGCGTCGAGCGGAGCGACCGGCATCAAGCTCAATTACCAGGCGATCGGCTCGGGTGCGGGCATTAACCAGATCAACAACCGTACGGTCGATTTCGGCGCCTCCGATATGCCGGTGGCCGCGGATCAGCTAAGTGCGCACAAGTTGATGCAGTTCCCCACCGTGATCGGCGGCGTCGACATCATCGTCAATCTACCTGGGGTGAAGCCGAACGAGCTGAAGCTTACCGGAGCGGTCATCGCCGACATCTACCTGGGCAAGGTCACTAAATGGAACGATAATGCCATCGCCGCGCTTAATCCAGGGATGAAGCTGCCGAGCCTAGCCATCGCGTCGGTGCACCGGGCTGACGGATCCGGCACGACCTTTGTGTTCACTGACTACTTGGGCATGCAAAGTCCCGAGTGGAAGAGCAAGGTTGGCTCGTCCACCAGCGTAAGCTGGCCAGTTGGTGCCGGAGCCAAGGGTAGCGACGGCGTGGCCGGCACGGTCCGTCAGATCCCGGGCGGGATCGGCTACGACGAGAGCGCCTATGTGGAACAGAATCACCTGACGACCGTGCTGCTGCGCAACCAGTCCGGCAAGTTCGTTGCCCCGACGATGGCGGCGTTCGAGGCCACGGCCGCAAGCGCCGACTGGTCGAAGGTGCAAAACTTTGCCATCGACCTGAATGACCAAGCGGGTGAAGCGAGCTGGCCGATTGAATCCGCCACTTTCGTCCTGCTGCCGACCGATGCGAAGGAGGTAAGCCAAAGTGTCGCCGTAAAGAAGTTCTTCAACTGGGGCTTCAGCAATGGCAGCGGCCTCGCCAAGAACCTGCTTTACGTTCCGCTGCCTGCCAGCGTGCAGACCGCGATCCGAGCGGCATGGCAGAAGGACGTCCCCGGCGGCATGTGACGGCAGCGGCCTTGATCGGCGGACCTGGCTGACGGCCAGCTCGTCGATCCTTTCATGAACAAGGATCTCAACATCGTGCAACGATCGGTTGCGCTTCGATCCACCAGTGTGACCCGACGAGCCACCCGGCTTGGCGATCCTCTTTTTGAAGCCGTGACGCGTGCGTCCGGCATACTGGTTCTGCTGCTTCTGGGCAGCCTGATCGTGTCGCTGTTCATCGGCGGCCTGCCGGCATTCCGCCGCTTCGGCGCCGGCTTTCTGTTTTCCGCCAGGTGGGATCCGGTGCATGAGGTTTTCGGTGCCGGCGTCTCGGTCTATGGCACGCTGCTGACGTCGTTGCTGGCGCTGGTCCTGGCGACACCGCTGGCTTTCGGCATCGCCTTCTTTCTGACGGAACTGGCGCCTTCGTGGCTGCGCCGTCCGGTCGGCACGGCGGTTGAACTGCTCGCCGCCGTGCCCTCGATCATCTACGGCATGTGGGGCTTCTTCGTGATCGTGCCGATCATGTCGCAGTATATCGAGCCGCCGCTGATCAACCTGTTCGATGGCATTCCGGTTCTGCAGGACATTTTCGCCGGTCCGCCATTCGGCACCGGCATCTTCACCGCCGCCCTGATCCTGGCGGTGATGGTGATCCCGTTTATCGCCGCCACCATGCGTGACGTGTTCGAGACCGTGCCGCCGGTGTACAAAGAATCCGCCTACGGCGTAGGTTGCACCACGTGGGAGGTGATGCGATCCATCGTGTTGCCCTACACGCGCGTCTCGGTGGTCGGCGGCATCATGCTGGGCCTCGGCCGCGCCTTGGGTGAGACCATGGCAGTGACCTTTGTCATCGGCAACGCCAACCGCATCTCTCCCAGCCTGTTCTCCTCCGGCAACACGATTGCCTCACTGGTTGCCCTGGAGTTCCCGGAGAGCCCGACCGGCAGCCTGAAGCTTGCCTCGCTGCTGGCGTTGGGGTTCATCCTGTTTGTCATCTCGTTCATTGTGCTGGCAATTTCGCGCACGCTGCTGCGGCCGCGGTTGAAGGCGTGACATGAGCGCTAGCACACGCATCGATGACAGCATGTCTCGCGGCATCCCTGGCGCCGTCAAGGACCCGAAGGTTGCGCGGGCACTTGGCATCCGGCGGCACCGGACCAACAGCCTGATCAAGGCGGCTTGTGTCGCCGCCACGATCGTCGGGTTGCTGCTGCTCGCCTCGATCCTGTTCACGTTGATCTGGCGCGGCGCCCTGGGTCTCTCGCTCAGCGTCTTCACCAGTTCGACCAAGCCTCCCGGCTCTGGCGGCGGCCTGCTCAATGCCATCGTCGGCAGCCTGATCCAGACCGCGATCGGCACGCTGATCGGCACGCCGCTTGGCCTTCTGGTCGGCACCTACCTCTCGGAATACGGCCATGGGTCACTGCTGGCCAACACGGTGCGCTTCGTCTCCGACGTGCTGCTGTCGGCCCCGTCCATCCTAATCGGCCTGTTTATCTACCAGCTTCTGGTGGAACCGTTCGGCGGCTTTTCGGGCATCGCCGGCTGTCTCGCCTTGGCGGTGATCGTCATACCCATCGTCGTGCGCACCACCGAGGATATGCTCGGGCTGATCCCGCCGGCATTGCGTGAGGCGACCATCGGCCTTGGCGCGCCAAAGTGGAAAATGATCGTGTTTATCTGCTATCGTGCGGCGCAACAGGGAATTGCCACCGGTATTCTGCTGGCGGTCGCGCGCATCGCCGGAGAGACCGCGCCGCTGCTCTTCACCAGCCTGGGCAACCTTAACTGGTCGACCAGCCTCGGTCAGCCGATGGCCAGCCTGCCGGTGACGATCTACCAGTATGCCGGGTCGGCGTTCGAGGACTGGGTGCAACTTGCCTGGGTCGGCGCGCTGCTGATCACCGTCGGCGTGCTGGCTATCAATATCGCGGCCCGTGTGCTGCTTCACCGGAGCAACTAGCATGGACGATGACGTGAACATGAGGGCTACGGAGACTTCGGGTCAGGCGCCGTCCGCACGCTTCGGCGGGCTCCAGGCGCACCCCACCACAAGGATCAACCCGGCGCGGATCGCCATCCGCAACCTGGACTTCTTCTACGGCGACAACCGTGCGCTGAAGGGGATCAACCTGGATCTGCCGGAGCGTCAGGTCACCAGCATGATCGGCCCATCGGGCTGCGGCAAGTCGACCCTGCTGCGGGTGCTGAACCGGATGTACGACCTGTATCCCGGTCAGCGCGCGAGCGGAGAGGTGATGATGGACGACGTCAACATCATCGACCCCAGAATGGACCTGAACGCCCTGCGCGCCCGCATCGGCATGGTGTTCCAGAAGCCGACCCCGTTCCCGATGACGATCTTCGAAAACATCGCCTTCGGCGTGAAGCTGCACGAGCGGCTGTCGAAGCCGGCAATGGATGAACGGGTGGAGTGGTCACTGACCCGCGCGGCACTTTGGGGCGAGGCGAAGGATCGTCTGCACAGCTCCGCCATGGGCCTGTCAGGCGGCCAGCAGCAGCGCCTGTGCATCGCCCGCACCATCGCGGTGCGGCCGGATGTCATCCTGCTGGACGAACCAACCAGCGCGCTGGACCCGATCAGCACATTGAAGATCGAGGAACTGATCGACGAACTCAAGCACGATTTCACCATCGCGATCGTCACCCACAACATGCAGCAGGCCGCTCGCTGCGCCGATCAGGTCGCGTTCTTCTACCTGGGCGAGATGGTCGAGTGCGCGCCGGCGGTGGAAATTTTTACCGCGCCAAAGCAGAAGCGTACGCAGGAATATGTCACCGGCCGATTCGGCTAGGAAAGGACGCCCCGGATGTCCGACACGGAACATGTGGTCAAGAGCTACGGCAACGAGCTGAAGCGGCTGCGCGACATGCTGACCGAGATGGGCGGCATTGTCGAAAACCAGGTTGCGATGGCGGCCGAGGCGATCATGAACCGCGACGCCGTGGCCGCTACTGCGGTGGTGGAGGTCGACCCCAAGGTCGATGCGCTGGAACGCGACATCGAGCAGTTCGTCATACGCATGCTGGCCCTGCGCCAGCCGATGGCGGGCGACCTGCGGCGGATCGTCGCCGGGCTGAAGATCACCGGTGACCTGGAACGGATCGGCGATTACGCCGCCAACGTGGCCAAGCGCAGCATCGTGCTGGGGCAGTACACCCTGCCCTACTCGCTGGCCGGACTGGCGCACATGGCGCACATGGTGCAGGACCAGTTGAAGTCGATCATTGACGCCATGAGCACCGACGACACCGACAAGGCCATCGAGGTATGGCGGTCGGACCGCGTGGTTGACGATATCTACAATGCATTGTTCCGCGAGCTGATCACCTACATGATGGAAGATCCCCGCAACATCACGCCCTGCACGCATCTGCTGTTCATCGCCAAGAACCTCGAACGGATTGGCGACCACGCCACCAATGTCGCGGAAACGGTCTACTACTCGGTGGTGGGTGAGGTGCTGCCCGATACGCGTCCGAAAGGCGACACCTCGGCCTATGCTGTCGTTCGCGCGAAAGAATGATGCTTGATCGGGTAAGCCTGAACAATGTAGCGCGCCGCCGGTGCGCTTGAGCAAACCGGAGGGGATGATGCTTGACGGTGTATCCAGCCTGCCCAAGCCGCTTGTCCTTGTCGTCGAGGATGAGGCGCCGCTGCTGACAATGCTGCGCTACAACCTGGAAAAACAGGGTTTTCGGGTCGAGGAGGCCGGTGACGGGCAGGAAGCGCTGACGCGGATCGCGGAAACTCAGCCGGACCTGGTGCTGCTGGACTGGATGCTGCCGGTGCTGTCGGGGATCGAGGTCTGCCGGCAGATCCGCAGGCGGGCCGCGACGCGGGACCTGCCGGTAATCATGGTCACCGCGCGCACCGACGACCAGGACGCGGTGCGCGGCTTGAATACCGGCGCGGACGACTACATCACCAAGCCGTTCAAGATCGAGGCGCTGCTGGCGCGGATGCGTGCGTTGCTGCGGCGCTCGAACGCCGTTCCGGTCAAGGGGCTGCTCGGCTTTCATGATATCAAGATGGATCTGGCGTCGTACCGGGTTACCCGCAATGGCCGCCGCGTGCATGTCGGGCCGACCGAGTTCCGACTGCTGGAATTCTTCATGCAGCATCCGCGGCGCGTGTTCTCCCGTGAGGAACTGCTGGACGCTGTCTGGGGCCCCGATATCCATGTCGAGCCCCGAACGGTGGATGTGCATATCCGCCGATTGCGCAAGTCGATCAACGGCGAGAACGAGATGGACGTGGTGCGGACAGTGCGGACCGCGGGTTACGCGCTGGACACCGAGCCGCTGTAGTCCAGGCCGTATTCGCTCGTCTTCTGGGCGATGCCCTGTTCAGTCAGGATAGACTTCTTATGTGTGCCGGTGCGTCGTCCGTCCCCTGCGGATTTGCTGATGTGGGCGTTGCAACGTCGTCAAAATCGGGAACCGGGAGCAAACAATGGATGCTGATGCCAAGAAGATCGCCCTGCGCATGATCCCCTATGGGATCTACGTGCTGACCGCCAACGACGGAAAGGGCAATATCGGCGCTGCCACCGTGAACTGGGTGACGCAGGGGTCGTTCGAGCCGCCGCTGGTCGTGGTTGGCGTAAAGGCTGACTCCGGCGCCCACACCGTGGTCAAGGGCACCGGCAAGTTCGCCTTGAACATGCTCGGCAAGGAGCAGAAGGCGATTGCCTTTACCTTCTCCAAACCGGCCATGCTGGAAGACGGCAAGCTGTCCGGCCAGTCTTTTCATCCTGGCACCAGCGGCACGCCGATTTTGGATGCCGCCATCGCGGCAGTGGAATGTTCGGTCAAAGAGGTCCTCGAACTCGGCGATCACCATATCGTGGTGGGTGAGGTGACCGAAGCGTATGTGACCAAGGCTCCGGCGGGTCAGGCGGATGCGGCGATCCTGGAGATGAAGGACCTTGGGGACAACGTCTATTACGGCGGCTGATAAGGGCTACCCGCGGGTGCGTCGCCGAAAGTAGTGACCGGTCGGCGCGCCTTCGTCATGAAGTTGCGCCCGTGGTCACGCACGAACGCCGGCCAGTACCTGCGATGGTTGGCATCAGACCGCCCCCGCAGACGGTATGATCCATCTTCGCAAGCCTTCTCAATGTGCTGTCGTCTTCCGGTAAAGCGCCTCAGCGGCGTCGGGACCGGCCAGCATCTCGACCAGCCGGACCTTGCGTAGCGCGGTGAGCGCATCCGACTTCTCGACGACATCCGCGGCGTCCGCCAGAAGACGGTCGTAGCTGGCCGGACTGCCGAGCTTTCGCGCTGCCGTTTCCAATGCGCGCAGATCACGGGCGCAGATTTCCAGCCGGCGTTGATCCGCCCCGTCCATCAAATTCGTTGCATTGGCAAGCGGCGTCACCAGCCCTTCATGGATGCCGCCCTGCAAACGTTCCTTGCAAGCCTTGTCCAGCGTCTGGCGGATGGCCCTCAGGCGGGGCCGTTGCGCGGCGGCAGCCGGGTCCTCATCAATGTCCCGCAGCAGAGCCATTGTCCGACGTACCTGCTCCACCGCCCCCGCCAGGCCATCGCGGCCGATCTCCTCGGATAAACCTGATTCGCTCTCCATGTGGGTCAACGCGTCGTCGGTCCCACGCGCCATGGCCTGGTTCAGCGTGATCGTGTCGGTCCGGCTGTGGTTGCCGCACACAAAGCGCCGCAGCAGGCCAACAGCCTGGGGGGATCGCAGCAGGATCAGCCGAACCACAATGGCGCAACCAAGGGGCGACTCGCTGGCAATGTTGCCCATGATATCTTCGACGGCAGTCTCTTCGGCTTCGAGCGCTCCCACGTCCCAGTCCCGCGACAGCGCGTGCAGCCGGTGGGCACGACGAAGCACGGCGGCAATGGCCTGCGCCAGGGGCGGATAGGCTTCAGTTGTCAGACCGGTGGAGGACCAGCCAGCCGGGCATGGCGCCTCCGCCAGAATAGCCGCGGCACGAGGCCATAACGTCTGGCCGACCTGGGTGATTACCTGCTTTGCTTCGGTATCGTGGCCGGAAATAGCCTTCTCGATCAGGAGCGCCTCTTGTCCCAGCCCGTCTCGAACCAGCTTCGCGAGCGTTCCCAGGACACTGCGCGGGACACAAGGTGCTTCCGGCTTCCAACGGGCCGGCAGCACGACAACCGGATCGATAGGAATGAAAAGCAGCCGGCCGAAACGCAGCGGGCGAGCCGGCTTCAGCGATGCCAGGCGTCCACGCAGCGGATCGAGCAGTGCCTGGTTGACAGTCGGATCGGCGACGCCATCCAGGATGGCGGTGATGCGCCGGATCTTCGCATCGTCGGCTTCCGGCAGTTCCCGACGCAACGCGCGAACGGCCTGTTGAGCCGGTGGGCCAGAGCCGTTTGCCATCAGTCGCGAGCTCCTGGAAGGGCGGGTTCAGTAGGAAAGCGCACGAAAGTGCTCGTTGCGGGCAATCAGTTGATGAACCACCTCGCCAGTACGCCAATCCTCATTGAGCGGGATCAACCGGCGGAACTGGAGGGCGTTGGTCAGGCTTGGAACATCGCTGCACCACTCGTTCACCTCCTTGGGAAGCACCGGCAGCAGCCCGACGATCTCGACCAAGGCCGCACGCCGGGTTGCATGATCCTGAGCATGGGTCCAGATCTGGCAGATCTGCTCCCATCCATCGAGCAACCAGTCAGGCCGTCCGGTGAGCTGGATGATCCTGGTCGGATCAGCCGCCCAGCGTCGCAGCATGTCCACCATGTCCGTCATCAATGCCTGCGCGGCGGTCAACAGCGTTCCGGCCAGGGACAGTGTCAGATCAGCCAGCGTGCAGATCGCGTGGCCGTAGGCCGCCAGTTCATCCTCGGGATGGGCGCCGCTCCATTCCGCCACACCCAATCGGGTCTGTTGCAGGAGAGTAATCAGACGCAGAATCCTGGCGTTCGTATCGGTCGTGCCAAAGCCGATCGCGGTCATCACCTCCGCCAGGTCTTCTAGAGCAGTGGCCATCCAGGTTGTCGAACGTCCGACACGCGGTGCTACCCATTCAACAGACAGGCGCGCCTGACTCGCCGCATCGGGCGCATTGGGACCCGCGGTCGTGAATGGGGGTGCCTTAGCCTGGGCGATTTGCTCCACCAGCTTCATCAGAAGTCGGTAGTTCGTGACCACCCGATCTTTCTTGTCGAGATTGGTTGCTGCCAGCCCGGCCTCCATCGCCTCTTCCCCAGCCAAGCCTTCGGCCGCGAGCGCCCTGGCCACCCCGCGGATCGCCGCCGGCGTGACGGAGACAAGCGATGCGATCCGCTCGTTGAACACCTTGTCGTGCAGGGTGGGCCGGCACAGCGAGGATGCGCTCGACCAGGACATGATGTACACCCCGCGTCCGCCCGACGGGTTGGGGGTAACGAGTTCGATGCCGCCGCGCTCGGTTGGCCGAGCACGGGTGCCGCAGAGAAGCGGCGTGGTGAAGGGCACCGCAACGCCGCGTTCCAGGAACGTGGCCGGGTGGTACTGTTTGACACCCCGCACATCGGTTTCTCGTACGGATCTACTCATGCGCGCATCAACCGGCTGGTTGGCGGTGTTGAACGATCGGCGGCTGGACGATTGTATGGGTCAGCAAACTTGTATTCGATCGAGCAATCCTCCCAGCGATGGTCGGTTTAGATGCAAGGCCAGCCGATCACGAGCGTTCCGTCGATGGAGACGCTCGTTGGTGAAGACAGGCCAAGGTCCAAATCAGTTATTGGCACGAATCGCCTGATCAAGAAACGAATGTTCCTCATGCAGCGAAATCCTTTACCAAGCCTTAACGAGCGGCAAGAAAGCGCTATGTCAGCGACGGGCAGCTTGGCGATCAACGGCTGCCATACCAACCGGTGGAAGCCGTGCCACATCGGCGGCGCCACCTCATCATGCCGACGCGGGTCCGCATGACAGATGAGGCCGTTGCGCCGACCGAAAACGTTTAGGCCGGTTGTATCAGTGCATCGAAATCGATCTTGGTTGGCATCGAAGATTTATTGCGGATGTCGTCCTATACTTCACCGGTTGTTAAGATTTACGCACCAGAGTAACTCGTCCAGTGGGGTTTCAAGGCCAAAAGAGGCCTCTACCAGGTTATTAGATCGGTGAACGAGAACGCGAGTTCCGACGTCAAGGCGAAGCGGCAGATCCTGATTGGCTTGTCTGGCGGCTTATCGGCACTTGCCGACCGGATGCGGTCGCAACATGCCATCGCGACGAAAATCACCACACTGGCGGCGCGTGCCGAAGCGATCGCGCAAAGGTCCTGGGATCTGAACAAATTGAACAGCCAGGATCTACAACGTACGATGGATGGATTTGTCGGCGAAATCAAAACTTTCGCGAAACAGGCCATCGATGCCGCAGTACGGGCTGGAAGCGAAGCGTTGCTCGGCAAGGAAGTGGCCGAGGCGATCGCGGCACATTCCGCAGAGATTGCCAGATTGACCCGTGAGATCGATAGCCTCCCCGACGCGGCAGCGGTCCGGGCTATCCTTCAGCCGCTGTCCGTCACCCTGAACACCTTGCCCGCGCGACTGAAGGCGAACACCGCCATGTTGAAGGATGTCGATGCCATCGGAGCGTTGGCCACCGGCCTGGCGGAGCGTGGCGACGCCCTGGCGGCCGGCGGCACGGCGGGTAACCGGGTCGCGGTGGAACTATCGCGCGACCTGCGGCAGTTCGCCGAGGAAGCGACAACGTTTTCCCTGAAGATGGCAAGCGAGGCAGCCCTAGCGGTCAAGGCGATCAGCGATATGGCGCAACGTACACTGGGTCTGTCACAAGGCAACCCGGTTTCGGATCAGGCGCCCTCCGCCACTGACAGGCTGATGACCCTCGCGCGTACGGGACCCCAGGCGGGACAAGTTTGGGCCACGTCTGTGTCTCGCACCTCGCGCAGTTCACCAGTTCAGGGCACGCCGCCCGGCGTAAAGTGGTAGACGTCGTTCCTAAAATGGATTGAAATGCCTGGGAAGCCTGGTCCGCCCGATGCGTTTCATGGGCTGACAAAGCGACTCAGCGGATCGTCTTTACAATCGTCAAGCTCTCTGTCCAGTAGCACCGCCAGCTCCGCCTCATGCTCATAGGCCGGCATCAGACGATCCAGTACGGCATCCCGACGAGCGGCTGGATGAAAGTATATTTCGTTGTCCCCCTCGGGCAGTTCGGCCAGCAGCCGGCGGATGCGGTCGCCGGTCATGTGGCCGCTCCAGGCCAGGCCAAAGCAGTGGTCGTTGGTGGCGATCCCCGCGGCACACGCCTGATGACGCAAGATGCTGGTCCAGCGATAGAGCAGTCTGTCGCCCAGTGTGGCGGGGCTTCCGCAACGCGCCATCACCGCGGGCGGTTCGGCGGGGATACGGATGCGCGGCAGGCCGTGGTCCTGACCAATGCGCAGCATCATTGCGCCGACCGTCGGATGCAAGTGCATGTGCTTATGCGCGTTGGCATGATCCAGCGTCAGGCCAGTCGCGGCGAAGGCGGCGAACTGGGCGCGGATTTCGGCCTCAAGCTGCCGCCGGATACCGGGGCGAACAAAGTACTTGATGCCGAGACCAAGCTGATTGGAGGAAAATCGACCCGCGGTGTCAACCAGGTCCGGGATGGCGGTCGGCGGCAGCACGGCAGGACCCTCGATCACCACGAGGTGCAGGCCAACCCGCAGCCCTGGATTGGCATGGGCGATACGGACGGCGTCGGCGGCCGCTGGGGCGGCAACCATCAGGCTGGCGGCTTGCAGGATGCCATCCCGGTGGGCCCGTTCAACAGCTTCATTGACAGATTCGGTCAGCCCGAAGTCGTCGGCGGAGAACGTGACTGCCCTCACGCGGTCCTGCCGACGCGTATACGACAAGGTGCTGCATGGATGTGCATGCTACGCCGGCCGCGGGGTCCGGCCGGCTTTTTCAGGCGGCCTTGTGTCGCTCCCGCAAGAACTGGAAAAACTCGACCCCTTCTCGCAGCCGGCGCTTCATCATCTGCGGACTGCGTACCATCTCGTTGACGATGGAGGCGATCTTCGGCGCGCGGAAATAGAACCGCCGGTAGAACGTCTCCACATTGTCGAAGATCTCGGTGTGCGACAGATGCGGGTAGTGCAGCGGGGCGATCTGCACGCCACTGTCATCCACCAGTTCGGCGTGATCGGCGTCAAGCCAGCCGTTCTCGACCGCCTGCTTGTAAAGGAACGTGCCGGGATAGGGCGCGGCGAGGGACACCTGTATGGTGTGCGGGTTGATGTCAGTGGCGAAGCGGATGGTTTCCTCAATGGTTTCCTTCGTCTCGCCAGGCAGGCCAAGAATGAAGGTACCATGAATCTTGATGCCGAGTTCATGGCAGTCTGTGGTGAACTTGCGGGCGACCTCGATCCGCATGCCCTTCTTGATGTTGTGCAGGATTTGCTGGTTGCCGCTTTCGTAGCCGACCAACAGCAGCCGCAGGCCGTTGTCCTTCAACACATTCAAGGTTTCGCGCGGCACATTCGCCTTGGCATTGCATGACCAGGTAACGCCCAGCTTTCCCAGCTCGCGCGCGATCGCCTCGGCGCGCGGCAGGTTGTCGGTGAAGGTGTCATCGTCGAAGAAGAATTCACGCACCTGCGGAAAAAGCTGCTTTGCCTGGCGAATTTCCTCGGCGACATGCCCTGGGGAACGCACCCGGTAACGATGCCCGCCGACGGTCTGCGGCCACAGGCAGAACGTGCAATGCGATTTGCAGCCGCGGCCGGTATAGAGCGACACGTACGGGTGCAGCAGGTAGCCGATGAAATAGTCCTCAATGCGCAGATCGCGCTTGTAGACTTCGGTGACGAAGGGAAGCTGGTCCATATCCTCCAGGGTCGCGCGATCCTTGTTATGGATGATGACGCCTGCCTTGTTGCGGTAGGAGATCCCGTCTACCCCGCCCCAATCGCGACCCTCGGCGATTTCCCGGCACGTGAAGTCAAACTCGTTGCGGGCGACGAAGTCGATCACGCTGCCTTGCGCCAGGCTTTCGGCCGGCTGCACCGCGACCTTGGCGCCGACGAAGCCGATTTTCAGCGATGGGTTAACCTGTTTCAACGCCTCGGCCACCTTGACGTCGGAGGCAAAGGACGGGGTGGAGGTGTGCATGACGCACAACTCGTAATCGCGCGCCTGACTTGCGACAGTTTCCAGGCTGATGCCCGCGGGCGGCGCATCAATCAGCCTGCTGCCGGGCACCAGGGCTGCGGGCTGTGCCAGCCAGGTGGGAAACCAGAACGATTTGATTTCCCGCTTGGCCTGGTAGCGGGCGCCAGCGCCGCCATCGAACCCGTCAAACGAAGGCGGGTGCAGAAACAGGGTCTTCATCATCGCGTGTCTACTTCCTCGATCGGGCGGACCGACAGGGTGGATTGAGCAACGGGCGGCGGCGTATCCGCCAACAGATCATGGCCACGCCAGTCAACCCGGCGCCCGCCATAGCTGGCCACCAGCACGGCCAGAGACAAGACATCTCGCACCGGCAGAAGCCAGACCGGGCAGGAGAACGCAAGGGCTGGCGTGTCATACAGGCCGCGCCGGCCCGCCAGTGCGCTGTCGATCCGCAGGGCGACCAGCGCCCGCAGCAGCCAGGCAAGGCAGAACAACGCCAGTGACCAGACCGATCCGGCGAGCAGCATTGCCAGCAGCGCCCAGAACAGCGGGTATTGCAGGACCGAGATCGGATAGCCAATCGGTTCCAAGGTCCGAATGGTGCGCGCCCAGCGCAACTCGTGCCGGAACAGCGCGCCGAGCCGAACCTCCGGCACGCTGGTCAGCGGCACGGTATCGGCAAGCACGACATCAAGGCCGAGGCTACCGATCCGCTGGCCCAGCACGTTGTCATCGGCCAGATGGTTTACCAGTGCGTGCAGCCCGCCGATCCGGATCAGATCGTCCCGTCGCAGGCACATCGTCGCACCCAGGCAGTCCCGCCGCCCCATCGCTCGGGACAGTAACGCGCCTGGAAGAAAACCCTGCGTGATCTGCATGGCGCCGAGCGCGGCGGTCAGGTTGGGCAGGACTGGAAAGCCTCGATACAAGGTCGTGACAAGGCCGACGCCCGGTCGTGCAAGTGCCTCGATCAGCCTTTCCAGGTAATCTGGCCCGACATGAACGTCGGAATCCGCGATCACCAGGATGTCATGCCGCGCGGTCGGAAACATGTTGATCAGATTGCCGACCTTGAGGTTTGAACCATGCCGGGTCGGGTCGACCACCAGAGTGATGTCGCGATCGGGAAACCGCACACGCAGGCGTGCAACCACCCCAACTGCCGAGTCGGCCTGATCCTGCACGCCGAACACGATCTGAAAATCCGGATAACATTGCCGACAAAAGGTGGCCAATGCCGCCTCCAATGCAGGCTCATCGCCATAAAGCGGTTTCAGCACGGTCACCGGAGGACGACGGGATGGCGCCTTCTTGGTCCGGGCAGCGAACGACGCGACCAGCCGCGACCCAACCAACGCCTGAACCAAGCCGACACAGGTCAGCACCGCACAGATGCCAGCCAGCACGCCTATCACGCGCTTGATGCGCCTTCAGACAAATCGGAGCCCTTGTGGTGCAGGTTTCTGATCAAGACTGCGGCGTTGCCTCGTGTTAGATTGATGGAACCCACAACCGTTGCACCAAGATGTTATAGCGGCTGGCGAACGAGCCAGGCCATTTCGTCGCCTGAGCACGTAGGCGGCTTGTCGGCAGACGACCGACAACGATCCGCAGGTCCCTCTCCGGCCATGCTGGCGGCGCGTCCGCCATGATGGCGTTCGCCTTGGAAACCACGGGCTGCCGGGTCAGCCCAGTCATCATGACGTCAAGCCTTTACTGATACCGAGCGCGGCGCCTGAATGCCGACCGCGGCCAGTGCCGCCGCGACAATATCCTTGATCGCCAGACCGGCCGCGGCCAATTGTTTCGGCTGCGAGTCGTGGTCGATGAACGCATCCGGCAGAACCATCGGTCTGATCTTCAGGCCGCCTTCCAGCAGGCCCTTCCAGGCCAGATGCTGCATCACCTGTGCGCTGAAGCCGCCAATCGCACCCTCCTCTATTGTAAGCAGTACTTCATGGTGGCGGGCAAGTTGTTCAACCAGCGCCGTGTCGATCGGCTTGGCGAAGCGGGCGTCGGCCACGGTGGTCGGATAACCGCGGGCGGCGAGTTCATCCGCCGCCTTCAACGCATCACCCAGCCGGGTGCCCAGCGACAGGATGGCGATGTTGGTGCCTTCCCGCATCACCCGCCCCTTGCCGAATGCCCATACCTCGCCGGCGGTTGGCAGCGCCACGCCCGTGCCTTCGCCACGTGGATAGCGGAAGGCGCTCGGCCGGTCGTTGATGGCGGCGGCGGTGGCGACGACATGCACCAGTTCCGCCTCATCGGACGGCGCCATGATCACCATGTTCGGCAGGCAGCCGAGGTAGGCCAGATCGAAACTGCCGGCGTGGGTCGCTCCGTCGGCACCCACCACGCCAGCGCGATCCATGGCGAAGCGCACCGGCAGCGATTGCAGCGCCACGTCGTGCACGATCTGGTCGTAGGCACGTTGCAGGAAGGTCGAATAGATGGCGCAGAACGGCTTCATTCCCTCGGTTGCCAGGCCGGCGGCGAAGGTGACCGCATGCTGTTCGGCGATGCCGACATCAAAGCTGCGGTTCGGGAAAAGTTTCGCGAACTTGTCCAGGCCGGTGCCCGACGGCATCGCGGCGGTGATGGCCACCACGGTCGGATCGCGCGTGGCTTCCTGGATCAGCGCATCAGCGAACACCTTGGTGTAGCCGGGTGGGCCTGGCGGGGCCTTCGCCTGCTCGCCCGTGATGACGTTGAACTTCGACACGCCGTGGTACTTGTCAGCCGACTTTTCCGCCGGCGCATAGCCTTTGCCCTTCACGGTGATGGCATGGACCAGAATCGGGCCGGCTTCCTCGGCTTCACGCACATTGCGCAGCACCGGCAGCAGATGGTCGATGTTATGGCCGTCGATCGGGCCGACATAGTAGAAGCCCATCTCCTCGAACAGCGTGCCGCCGGTCAGGATGCCACGGGCATATTCTTCCGCCCGGCGGGCCGTGCGTTCAAGGCCGCGCGGGAAGCGCTTGACCATCTTGGCGCCGAGTTCGCGCAGCGACAGGAAGCTGCGCGAGGACATCAGACGCGACAGATAGGCGCTCATGGCCCCGACCGGCGGGGCGATCGACATGTCGTTGTCGTTCAGGATGACAATCAGCCGCGACCGCAGGGCGCCGGCGTTATTCATCGCCTCATAGGCCATGCCAGCGCTCATGGCTCCATCACCGATGACGCAGATCACGTTGCGCTGATCCGGCCGCAATCCCAGACATTCGCGTTCCGCCTCGGTGGCGGACTGGTAGCGGGCGTCCTTCAGGTCACGCGCCACCGCCATGCCTAGGCCGGCGGAGATCGAGGTGGAGGAATGCGCGGCGCCGAACGGGTCGTATTGGCTTTCCGATCGCTTGGTGAAGCCTGACAGCCCGCCACCCTGGCGCAAGGTGCGGATGCGGTCGCGCCGCCCGGTCAGGATTTTGTGCGGGTAGGCTTGATGGCCGACATCCCACAGCAGCCGGTCGGTGGGCGTATCAAAGACAGCGTGGATCGCGACGGTCAGTTCCACCACACCCAGCGAGGCGCCCAGATGGCCGCCGGTGACCGAGACCGCGTCCACCGTCTCCGCGCGCAGTTCATCGGCGAGTTGACGGAGTTGTTCAGGGGAGAAATTGCGCAGATCGTCCGGATAGCGAACCCGGTCGAGCAGCGGTGTCATGACGGGACTCATCTCAACTCCTGTTCTCGCTCAGCTTCGCCGAGCCACCACGAAAGCGGCGAGGGTACGAAGGTTGGCCGCACGCTCGCCGAACTCCTGCAGATGATCGGCAGCCTGTCGCGCCATCATGTCCGCATGCGCGCGCGCCATGTCCATGCCAAGCACCGCCACCATTGTCGCCTTGCCGGCAGCCTGATCCTTGCCGGTGGTCTTGCCGATGTCCGCGACACTGCCTTCGACATCCAGCAGGTCGTCCGCGATCTGGAAGGCCGCCCCAAGATCGCGTCCGTAGGCCGCCAGCAAGTGCCGTTGGTGCTGGGACGCCTTGCCCAGTATCGCGCCGGCTTCCGCACTATATTGTATCAGCCGGCCGGTTTTGAGCGCCTGCAGCCGCGTGACGGTCGGGGCGCTTAAAACCTCGTTTTCCGTTACCATGTCGATCATCTGGCCCCCCGCCATGCCTTTCGCGCCAGAGGCAGCCCCCAGAGCGGCGACCAGTTCGCAACGCGCGAGCGGGTCGGAATGGGTTGCGGCCTCGGCTAGCACCTCAAACGCTCGGGTCTGCAAGGCGTCGCCGGCAAGGATCGCCGTCGCCTCATCAAAAGCCACGTGTGTGCTCGGTTTGCCACGCCGAAGGTCGTCGTTGTCCATCGCCGGCAAGTCGTCATGCACCAGGGAATAGGCGTGCAGCATTTCAACTGATGCGGCGACCCGGGCGGCAGCGGTTTCCGCGACCGAGAACATCGCGGCGCTCTCCATCACCAGAAAGGCACGCAGGCGTTTGCCACCACCCAAGGTCGCATAACGCATCGCTTCGGCCAGACGGCCCTCGATCCCCTCGATCCGCGGCAGCAGACCATCGAGCGCCTGCTCTACCAGCTCGGCGATACGGGTCATCGCCGTTGTCAGATCGGTATCCGTCAAGCTTTCAGTTCCCGTGGGCTTCACTCTCAGCCTCGTGACCCAGCGACTCCTTCGAAGCGGAGCCAGTGCTTCCTCGATTATCATGTCGTGTTCCATCGCACATGCCCATCAAGGCGCGATCACGGCAAATGTTGCATAAGTACCACTGGCTACACGATGAGATAATGGTGCCGGCGCGGCTTTCAGGCCGTGTTTGGACGGACCCGCGCGGGCAACGCACATTTGCCGCACCAGCAAAAAAACCACGCGGCGTTGCGGCAGGATAGGTTAGCTGCCATATGCCGCCCGTTCAGTCGGGTATCACATCGGAGTTTAGGCCGGATGATTCGTGTCGTTCTCGCTCAGCCCAGGGGTTTCTGCGCCGGTGTGGAGCGGGCGATCGAGATCGTCGAGCGCGCGCTGAAGAAATACGGGCCGCCGATCTACGTGCGCCACGAGATCGTGCACAATCGGCACGTGGTGGAGGATCTGCGCACCCGTGGCGCGGTGTTCGTCGATGAACTGGACGAAATTCCGGCCGGCTCGATGACGGTGTTTTCCGCGCATGGGGTGGCCAAGCGTGTCGAGCAGGCGGCCGCCGAACGCGGACTGCCGGTGATCGATGCAACCTGTCCGCTGGTCGCCAAGGTGCACAACGAAGGCCGCCGTTACGCCCGTCAGGATCGCGAGATTGTGCTGGTCGGGCATGCCGGCCATGCGGAGGTGGAAGGCACCATAGGTCAGGTCCCGGCCAAGGTCCACCTGGTGCAGACGGTGGATGATGTGGCGCTGCTGGATGTGAAGGACCCGGACAAGCTGGCCTATATCACCCAGACGACGCTATCGGTCGATGATACCCGCGGCATCATCTCCGCCCTGAACGAGCGGTTCCCGACCATCGTTGGGCCGGACGTGCGCGATATCTGCTATGCGACGCAGAACCGCCAGCAGGCGGTGCGCGACCTGGCGCACGCGGTCGATATCATCCTTGTCGTGGGGTCGCGGAATTCCTCCAACTCCAACCGGTTATGTGAAATCGGCGTGGAACTGGGCAAGCCTTCCTACCTTATAGATGACGCCGGGGCGCTGCGGCCTGAGTGGTTTGAGGGGATCACTTCGGTTGGTGTCACCGCCGGGGCGTCCGCGCCGGAGACGCTGGTGCAAGGGGTGCTAGAGGGCTTGCGCCAGTTCGGCGACATTGAAATCTCCACCCAGCACGGGGTGGCCGAGGATGTCCGATTCCGCTTTCCCGCGGAACTCGCGGACGCATAATTCGTGGGCGCGTATTTCATAGGCGCATACGTCATGGGCGCAGAAGGAAGCAGCACAGCATGTCCGTTCCATTGAACCAGGCTCTGCGAGTCGGGGCCTATGTCGTGAAACAGCATCTGATCGGTCGCAAGCGCTACCCGCTGGTGCTGATGCTGGAGCCGCTGTTCCGCTGTAACCTGGCCTGTGCCGGGTGCGGCAAGATCGACTACCCGGCCGAGATCCTGAACCAGCGCCTCTCGGTTGCCGAATGCATGGAAGCGGTCGAGGAATGCGATGCACCGGTCGTGGTCATCGCCGGTGGCGAACCGCTGCTGCACAGGGAGATCGACCAGATCGTGCAGGGCGCCATCGCGCGCAAGAAATTCGTCATTGTCTGCACCAATGCGCTGCTGCTCGAAAAGAAGATGGACCTGTTCAAGCCGAGCAAGTGGTTCTCCTGGTCGGTACATCTGGATGGCGGGAAGACCGAGCATGACATCTCGGTCTGCCAGACTGGCGTTTATGACCGGGCTGTCGCCGCGATCGCGGAATCGAAGCGGCGCGGGTTTCGCACCATCATCAACGCCACGCTGTTCAACAACGCGGAGCCGGAGAAGGTCGCGGCATTCTTTGACGACGTGATGGCAATGGGCGTCGACGGAATTTCGGTGTCACCCGGCTATGCGTATGAGCGGGCGCCGGATCAGCAGCACTTCCTGAACCGGGCGAAGACGAAGGAACTGTTTCGCGGTATCTTCCGCCGTCAGGGTCAAGGCACGTCAAAGAAGAAATGGGCGTTCAACCAGTCGTCCATGTTCCTGGATTTTCTCGCAGGCAACCAGACATTCCATTGCACGCCGTGGGGCAATCCGACGCGCACCTATTTCGGCTGGCAACGCCCCTGCTATCTGCTGGGCGAGGGCTACACCAAGACGTTCAAGGAATTGATGGAGACCACGGACTGGGATCGCTATGGCACCGGCAATTACGAAAAATGTGCCGATTGCATGGTACATTCCGGATACGAAGCCAGCGCCGTGGCGGAAACCGTCCGCAAGCCGTGGCGCGCTGCCGCCCAGGTGATGCGGGGGATCCGCACCGACGGGCCGATGGCGCCGGACGTCTCATTGGATCAGCAGCGACCAGCGGAATACGTCTTCGGCCGACATGTGGAGCAGGCCCTGAAGCGTATCCGCGCCGAAAAGAAACCGATCGACAAAGTTGCCGATGCCGCTGATTGAAAGGCCGGCCGGACTGTCACACAGGAAAGGCAGCCTGTTTAGGGTTAGCATCCGACCTGCTCAGGTTAGCACTGACTTGAGCAGGGCCGGCCCCTAATGTCCTGCCCCCGAAGTTCGTCATATCTTATGACGGACGGAGGGGATAAGCAGGCCACTGAAAATAAAGACTTGGTAGCCGGTATCAGGAGTTCGCCCATTATGGCGAACTCCTGACGCAGGACATTAGTCGACCTGTGGTTCGCCAAGGCTGTCGATCTGGATCGTCCGGCTATCGCCATCCGGCACCAGCATGATGCTCCGCCCGCGCAGCAAGCGGTCATCCACCGTCACGATGTCGAACATCACCTGGATCGGCTTGTTGCCGGCAGCAACGTCTGCCACCGGCAGCTTTCCTTCTACACCTGAACACAAGGCATGCACGGCCGGATAGCGACGGTCGCGGTTCAGCATTGTCTGCACATCCAGCCGCGGCCGCCAGATCGGTAGTTTGTTGCGCTGTCCACCAGCGGTGACCCGCAGCGACTTGACCATTTCGGCGGTCAGACACCATCCGTCCACCTCAAGCTGCAGACCTTCCGCATGCCGCCGAAGCGCAAACGTCAGGCACAATTGCGTCGGCGGTCCCGCTTCAGCAGCGCATGACCCGAGACGCATTGTGCTTGCGGGGAGTGGGCTTCCAAGCCGGCGTGACGCGGCTTGCCAAACTGGTTTCTTCCGCGTCTTCTTCTGGAGCCAGAAAAGGTAACTTGGCGACTGATCCCTTGGCTGGAGCGACCCAAAATGTTGATTCTGGGCCGCGGGCCAATTCGCGCGCAGCCGATCAAGTGTTGCATGGCTGACGCCAGTCTGGTCGAGATAGGTCCCGACGGTGTTCAGTCCAGTCGGATCGAGGCCGCCCGGCAAGGCCGAAGCCACGCCAAACCCGGCAGCCTCGGCCATTGCTTCGAACGTCTCGCCGACAAACAGGTGCTTGTCCTCGCGCTCGACCAAGACATCGAGGTCGCCGCTGTTCACGATGTTGCAATGAACCTCCGCCAGCCAGTTCGCCATGCGGCTGATATCCGCCCGCGGCACCGTGCCATGGCTGAGCCATTCCCCCAGGATCATCGCCAGCGTCGCCGTCAGGGCCGCATGGAAGCGCAAGTTCGGTTCCATGAAGAAGGCTCGGCCTCCGGGCTTCAGAAGCCGCTGCACCTGTGCCAGGAAATCCGGGACATCCGTGATGTGATGCACGACGGCGGTGCCAAAGCAGGTATCGAAGGCGTCGGGCCGGAAACAGGCTTGCTTGCCGCCATAGGTGGCGAACGTCAGGCTGTTGGCGCGCAGATCGGCGAAGCGGGCCAGCCGCGCGCGGCATAAGCCGAGCATTTTTGTCGATATATCGGTGAGTATGACATTGGAGGCCGCGGTCTCCCGCAGCACGGCCATGGTGAAGCCACCCGTGCCGCAACCGATTTCCACCGCATCGCCAAGGCTCATTGGCCACAACGGCCCGGCCGACGCCTTGATGATACGATAAAGATGCGCTGAATTCTTCTCCGTTATGGCGTAGAATTGATCATAGTCAATATGATCAAGGTCAGTGGATGCGGACCCGGCCACGAAGTCGATGATACCTTCGCGCACCGGCACGGACGCGTGGCATTGTCGACATGCGATCCTCCCAATGGCGCCAAGGCTCAGGGGTCCGCCGCAGACCGGACACTGCAACAGGTCCAGGCCGGGGACTTCTGGCGTCGACATCAGGCTGCGGTCTGGCTGTCCCGGCAGCGCATGGTCGCAAACGTCAGCCATTCTAAAACGTCCTGTTTTAACGTGATCATCGTGCTTACACGTGCATGACCGCTCATTTCCAGCGCAACCGAGATCATGAAGCTGTTGAGCGTTGGTAGTTTGTTGATCAGTCAGCGGGCGGATCGGCGGACTGAGGCCCCCGGATTAACCGGTAAGGCCGTTACGTCTTCCAGTAAGGTCCTGATGCTATACTCGTTATCAAGATGCTAGCCATATCGTAATCAAATTGACGGGCGACGATCTGGTTAAATTCGCGAAATTTATTTCTTCCCCACATCATGACGTTTGATGTACAAGATTTCTTGAGAGAACCCCCGCCTATATGCGGAGCGAATGGGATCCAGAAACTCAGCATTTTCCGTCGACTATACTTGCAATGCAAATCAGGATAAATGTTTCTTTGTCTATAGCAATTTTCTGATGTCGTTCTGAGATCAGGTGATTCGAGCTCATGCTCATCGGAGAGTGTAGATGGACGATCTGCTTACGCCCGTAAGCCGGATGCTGGCCAATGGCCCGGCCGAGGCGTATGCCGAACTCGCGACCGGGGTGCTTGTGGTGGATGCAGGCGGCCTCGTCATCTTCGCCAACGCCAGTGCCAGCGCCTTTCTCACCCCTTTGCACCCGATTGGCCTTGGACTTGGCGCGCTGTTCGGCTTGTCCGGTGCGTCAGGTGGTGGCGACCTTGCCCGGGCGGTGGAGGCCGGGATCGCCAGCGAACCGATCCGCATTGGCCTGTCGGATGGTCGCATACTCGACGGCCGCAGCCGTCCGTTGGCCGACGGCGGTACGGTCGTCACGCTTTTCGACGTTACCCTATATGTACAGGATGCCGAGCGGGCGGCCTCGGACTCACTGACCGGGTTGGCCAATCGCGCCAGCCTGCACACTCGCCTGGGTGAACTCCTCGCCCAGGCCCGGCTTGGCAACAGCTCGGTGGCGGTCGTCTATCTGGACCTCGACAGGTTCAAATCAGTCAATGACACGCTCGGCCATTCAGTGGGTGACGCGTTGCTGATCAAGGTCGCGGAACGTATTCGGGCCGCGGCGCGTGCCGATGACATGATCGCCCGCCTGGGTGGCGACGAGTTCGCCATCCTGCAAGCCAACGCGGTTCAGCCGCAAGCGGCCGAGGCCCTGGCGGCCCGTCTGGTCGACCTGATCAGCCGCACGTACATCGCGGCAGGCCATATGCTCACGATCGGCGCCAGTGTCGGCGTGGCCATCGCACCAAGCGATGGCGATGACGCCGAAACGTTGCTGAAGCATGCGGACCTGGCATTGTATCGGGCAAAGGCCGATGGGCGGGGGGTGTTCCGCTTCTTCCAGGACAGCATGGATGTCGAGGTGCAGGCGCGGCGCCTGCTCGAGATGGATCTGCGCAGGGCGCTGGCGCTGAAAGAGCTGGAGTTGTTCTATCAGCCGCAGATCGATCTGGAGTCCGACATGCTGGTCGGGTTCGAGGCGTTGATCCGCTGGCGCAGCCCGGCACGCGGTCTTGTTTCGCCAGCATTGTTCATTACCCTTGCCGAGGAGATCGGGCTGATCGCCGCGATCGGGGAATGGGTGCTCAGAACCGCCTGCAGGGAAGCTGCCTCCTGGCCGCGGCCGGTTTCCATCGCCGTGAACATCTCTCCGATTCAATTTCGTGGCGGCAAACTGGTGCAGACGGTGAAATCGGCGCTCGCGGCCTCGAAGCTCGATCCGTCGCGCCTTGAGGTAGAGATCACGGAAGGCGCGTTGCTGGACAACACCGATACGGTTCTGCAGGTGCTGCACGAGCTGAAGGCGCTGGGCATCCGGATCTCCATGGACGATTTTGGCACCGGATATTCGTCGCTGAGCTATCTCCAGAAGTTTCCGTTCGACAAGATCAAGATCGATCAGTCGTTCGTGCGAGGTGCCGACCACAGCGCCGGCTCTGGCGCCATCGTGCGCGCCGTGGCAGCCCTTGGCGCGAGCCTGGGCATGACGACAACCGCCGAAGGTGTTGAAACAAAGGAACAGCTTGACCGCGTGCGGGCCGAGGGCTGCACGTCGGTACAGGGTTATTTGACTGGCCGTCCAATACCGGCCGCGGATGCAGCCGCCCTGATGAGGCTACCTGTTTCGCTGACCGACACTGCCGGAGAAGGCTTATGACCGAGACGATACACAGGCTGGTCTATTACAGTCGCAATCGTGCTTCCAGTTCGCCTGAAGACCTGGCCGCGGCCATTCAACGCATTCTGGCGGCAAGCCGTCGCAACAACGCGCGCGTCGGTGTCACCGGCGCCCTGATGTTCAATGCAGGCTGCTTCGCGCAAGTGCTGGAAGGTCCACAGGCCGCGGTGGCACATACGTTCGAGCGTATCCAGCAGGACGAGCAGCACGGGGAAGTCTCGGTACTATCCTTCGCCCCGGCCGCCGGGCGGGCTTTTGAGCGGTGGTCGATGGGGTTCGTCGGTGATCGTGCCGCGGAGGCCGTGCGCTATGCCGCCGTTGCCAACGAGAGCGGCTACGATCCTTCGCGCATGACGGGTGACGCTCTGTTCGAGACCTTGCATCGGCTGGTGCTTGAGGAGGAAAGCGGCGTGCCCCAGGATCGTCACATCGGGTGAAGCATCGTTTTCCGGATGTTCCTGTTGGTCTGGCAGGCGGGCATTCTGAACCCCGAGATTCGTATGAACCCGAACCGCAATCGGTGACACCACGCTGACCCAGGCGGGCTGCCGGGGGCCGTGCCCGACCAGATCAGCTTCTGCAAGTCGATAACCCCGCCCACGACCAATACAGCTTCCGGCGGCTCGCCGGGAACACCCATGCGCTGCTCGCGACCATTGGCGTCACCCAGGCAACGATCATCGGCCGCCCGACGAGCGGCATCCTGGCGATCCGCTACCGGCCTAGATGTCCCGATGCCGTCGAGCCGCTCGTTCTGGTCGATCCAGGTGGCTGAGGACCGGAAGGCGAAAGGCGTGCCGTGGCAGAGCGTCGACCCGTGGAACCAGCAGGGATTACGGACCACTGCTACCCGTCCTCGTCGGCAGTGCTCCGCCGGGCGTGCCTTGTGGCAGTCCGCGCACCCGGCGTAGACTGCAATGACAACGAACGTCAGCCGCCCAGGCAGAGCTGATTCAGGGAAGGAGACAACCGTGCGTATCACCCGCCGAACCGTCCTGCGCCGCGCCGCGGCACTGCCCGTCGGTGTCGCCGTGGCGCCCGCGATCATCGGCAAGGCTCGCGCCGCCGGCATGACCATGAAGCTGTCGTCGTCCCAGGCAAACGACCCTCGCTACGCCAACGGACGCGTCTACTACGACAACCTGCTGAAGGCGCTGACGGCGAACGGGCTCGACGGCCGGATCACCGTGCAGTTCTTTCCCGACAACCAGCTCGGCCAGGAAATTGACGTCATCAACTCGGTCAAGCTCGGCGTCATCGACATGATGGTGTCGGGCACCTCGATCGCGGCCAACCTGGTGCCGCTGGTCGGCGTCTATGACCTCGGCTACCTGTTCCAGAGCTATCCGCAGCAGACCGCCGCGCTTGATGCCGGCGCCGCCAAGCCGGTGGAGGCCGCGCTGCTGAAGGGTGCCAATATCCACCTGATCAGTTGGGCCTACAATTTCGGCGCGCGCAGCGTGCTGGCGAAGAAGCCGGTGAACGGGCCCGCCGACCTCGCCGGACTGAAGATCCGCACATTGCCTAATCCCATCATCACCGAGTGCCTGCGGCTGATGGGCGCCGCCGCCACGCCGTTGGCGTTCGGCGAAATCTACACCGCGCTGCAGGCCGGCGTGCTGGACGGGCTGGAGCACGACCCGCCGACCATCGTCGCCAGCAAGTTCTACGAGACCACGAAATTCTACTCGCTGACCGAGCACATCTACTCACCCCTGGTCACCTATTTCAGCGATGCGACCTTCCGCCGGATGGACCCGAAGCTGCGCGAGGGCTTTATCGACGCGGCGGGAAAAGCCGCGATCGATACCCGCGCGCATGGTCTGGCGGTGGAAAAGGATGCGCTGGCGTTCCTGCAGGGCAAAGGCGTCACTGTCATCAACTGCGACCGGGAGGCGTTCCGCCAGCGTGTGCTGCCGCAGACCGCGGCGTTCGTGAAGGCGCACCCGGATGCCAAGCCGATCGTCGACACCATCCGCGGTACCACGGCCTGAAACCAAATGACGGGCTTCGACCGGGTCATAGTCAGGCCGCTGCTGAAAGTCGTTGATACCGTTGCCGCGCTGCTGCTGGCGGCCGATCTGCTGGTGGTCGCCGGTTCCGTGCTGTCTCGCACGATGCTGGATGCGCCGCTGGAATGGGCGGACGACGTGGCGCGCGGTCTGATGGTGGCGCTGAGTTTCTTCGGCGCCGCCGGGGCGCTGGCACGCGGGGAGAACGTCGGGGTCGCATTCTTCGTCGGCAAGCTAGCGCCGCGCGGCCGCCGGTTGACCGACGCGCTTGGGGCGGTGCTGGTAGTGGTGGTGACTGCCTGCATCGCACTGGACGCGCTGGAACTCGGGCAATTCACCATGGGGCAGACCACCGGCTCCGGCTTGCCACTGGAATTGACGTTCTATCCGATGGGCGTCGGCGCGGTGTGCATGGCGCTGTTCGCGCTGTTCCAGGTGTTGCGTCATGCGGTGGTGGACACCGTTATTTCCGTCGTGGTCCTGGCGCTGGTGGCGGCGGTCTGGTTCGCCTCGAGCGCCCTGGCGCCGGACAGTATGCCGGGTGCCGGCCCGCTGATGCTGGCGGGCTTCGTCGTCTGCCTGGTCGGCGGCGTGCCGATCGGCTTCGCCCTGGCGCTGTCGGCGCTGATCTACATCTGGGTCGAGGGCACCCTGCCCGGTGTCATCTTCGCCCAGCAGATGGCCCGCGGCATCGACAATTTCGTTCTGCTAGCAATCCCGTTCTTCATCCTGGTCGGCTACCTGATGGAGGCGAACGGCATGTCCGTCCGCCTGATTGAGCTGCTGGAGCGGTTGGTCGGGCGCATGCGCGGCGGGCTGAACGTCGTCATGGTGCTGGCGATGGTCATTTTTTCAGGTATCTCCGGCTCGAAGATGGCGGATGTGGCGGCGGTGGGGTCGGTGCTGATCCCGGCGGCGCGGCGGTCGCGGCAGAACCCGGGCGGCGCGGTGGCGCTGCTCGCGGCCTCGGCGGTGATGGCGGAGACCATTCCGCCCTGCATCAACCTGATCATCCTGGGTTTTGTCGCCAACCTGTCGATCGGCGGGCTGTTCATGGCCGGTCTGCTGCCGGCCGGACTGATGGCAGTAGCGCTGGTCACAGTCGCCGTGCTGTTCGGCGGTCGAACGGCGGCGGTGGGGACGGAGGCGCGGACGCCATTGGCGAAGCTGTGGGGTGGGGCGGCGGTGACACTCGGCCTGATCGCCATCATCTTTGGCGGGTTTCGATCCGGCTTCGCCACGGCGACTGAAATCTCCGCCTTCGCCGCGCTGTATGCGCTGGTCGTCGGCGGGGTGGTGTTCCGGGAACTTGGCTTTCGTGCCGCGTTGGGCAGTTTCGTCAATGCGGCGACGCGGTCTGGCCTGGTGCTGTTCATCGTCGCCGCCGCTCAGTCGCTGGCGTTCATGCTGACCTTGCAGCAGGTGCCGCACATGTTGGCCGAGGCGATGATCCGGCTGTCCGGCAGCAGCGGCACCTGGGTATTCCTGCTGCTGTCGATCGCCATCCTGATCGTCATGGGCTCGGTGCTGGAGGGCGCGGCGGCGCTGATCATTTTCGGCCCGCTACTGGTGCCGGTGGCGGCACAGCTCGGCATCAGCGGGTTGCACTACGGCGTGGTGCTGGTGATCGCCATGGGGATCGGGCTGTTCGCGCCGCCTCTGGGCTTGGGGCTGTACGGCGCCTGCCTGATCGGCGGCGTGCCGATCGAGGTCACGGTCAAGCCGATGCTGGGGTATCTGGGGTTGCTGCTGGCGTGCCTGCTGGTGATCGCGTTCGTGCCGGGGATCACGCTATGGCTGCCGCATGCGCTGGGGTACTGAGGTGGGCGTAATACCAGCGGCCCGAAAGGCTGACTGATATACGCGCGGGGCTGGTGGGGCGGCCGTGCGCGAAATCAATAAGATACCGACGGCCGTTGACCGGCTATCAGTCAACATCAAGGGCTGTTGGTATGGCTTATACCAAACGACTCATGAGGTGACCGTTTTTGCCCAGTCCCGTGTGGCGATTGATCGGATACGCTCTGGTGCGGCGATGAGTTTGTTCCAAGCCACGCAGCATGCGTCGATGATCGCTTCAGAGGTTGCGTAGACGCGGTTGCTGAGGTCGTTCTGTCGCAGGAATTCCCAGACGTTCTCGACGGGGTTCAACTCCGGCGAGTAGGGCGGCAGGTGCAACAGCCCGATATTCTCGGGCACCTCCAAGCGGTCGCCCGTCTGGTGCCATCCGGCGCCGTCCAGCGTCAGCACGGCGAATGCACCTTCGGCGACCTGGGTGCTGATTTCCTGCAGGTGCAGGTTCATCGTAAGCGTCGCGTTCGGCCCACCTGGCGCTGACGGCTGAAAATGTGATGGGTTTGTCTCATGGAGACGAACGCGAACCCAGCCGCGATGCCTGCGGCGCCAAAGAGCGCTCATACGAGCAGTCATAAGAGCGCTCGCACGCCGCCGGTCGAGTTGATTACCCGCGGTGAGCGGCGCCGACGCTGGACGGTTGAGCAGAAGCAGACGATCGCGGCGCAGAGCCTGGCGCCTGGTGCGTCACCGACCGAGGTGGCGCGTCAGCACGGCATCGGCACCGGTCAACTTTATAGCTGGCGACAGGCCTTGCTGGCGGCGCAGCCGAGTGTCGCGGCGCCGATGCTTGGACGCTTTGCCCGGGTTGAAGTGGCGGCTGGCAGGACAATGCCGCACGTCGAAGGCAGCATGATCCCGGCGCCGACGCCACCCCCTACATCGGCCCAACCGGCCGGTCTGATCGAGATCGTTCTGCCGAACGGCACGACGTTGCGTGTGGACGCGCAAGTCGATCCCCGTGCCTTGCGACGCGTGCTGTCGGCGCTGCGCGGATGATCAGCTTGCCATTGGGTGCGCGGGTGTGGCTGGCCTGCGGGCACACCGATATGCGCAAAGGGATGGATGGCTTGGCGATGCTGGCCCAGCAGGTGCTGGCGGAGGACCCGTTCAGCGGCGCCTTGTTCGCCTTCCGCGGCAAGCGCGGTAGTCTGGTCAAGCTGCTTTGGTATGACGGTCAGGGCCTGTGCCTGTTCAGCAAACGGCTGGAGAAGGGCCACTTCGTGTGGCCGGTGACGACCACTGGGCGGGTGTCGCTGACGGCTGCACAGGTGTCGATGCTGCTGGAAGGGATTGACTGGCGGATGCCGCAGCGGGTGCGCCGCCCGGAACTGGCAGGCTGAGCGCGGCGGCTCACGCAGGATTCATTGGCGCCGCTTTGCGCCGATACTCCAGCCTCCGAGCGTGTTCACCGCTCCCACCGCTCTACCCGGCGATCCGGCGACGTTGCAGCTGATCCTGCGCGCCGCGCTGGCCGAGATCGAGCGGCTGCAACTGCTAATCGCCGGCCTGCAACGCAATCGGTTTGGCCGCCGGTCCGAGCAGTTGGACGACGAGACATTGCAGCATGGACTGGAAGACCTGGAGCAATCCCTGGCCGAGCAGGCAGCCGGGTTGGAAGCGGCGATACCGCCGCCAGCGGTGGCGGCGTCGGATGCCGAACCAGTGGCGCGTCCGATAAAGCCGCCGCAGCGCAACCGCGGCGCGTTGCCGGCACATCTGCCGCGGGTTGAGGTCGTTATCGATGTCGAAGACAAGGCGTGTCCCTGCTGCGGCGGCACGCTGCATCCGATCGGTGAGGATCGGGCGGAGATGCTGGATTACGTTCCTGCCCAATTGCGGGTGCGGGTGATCCGCCGTCCGCGCTATGGCTGCCGGGCCTGCGAGCAAGCCGTCGTGCAGGCGCCCGCCCCGGAGCGGCCGATCGATGGTGGCATGGCCACCGAGGCGCTGCTGGCGCATGTGCTGGTCAACAAATATGCCGATCATCTGCCGCTGTATCGCCAGTCGCAGATCTTCGCCCGTCAGGGTGTGACGCTGGATCGTTCGACGTTATGCAACTGGGTGGGCCGGGCCTGCTGGTGGCTGGCCCCGCTGCACGAACTGATGCTGAGCACGGTACTGTCGTCGCCCAAAGTGTTTGCCGATGATACCACTTTGCCGGTGCTCGACCCCGGCCGGGGACGCACCAAGACCGGACGGTTATGGTGCTATGCCGTCGACAATCGCTCCTGGCAGGGGCCGGGCCATTCCGCCGCGGCTTACGTCTACAGCGAAGACCGCAAGGCGGATCATCCGGCGGTGCATCTAAAGGGATTCCGTGGTCTGCTCCAGGTCGATGGTTATGCCGGGTTCGGCCGCCTGGTCACGGCGATCCCGGACGGCGCAACCCAACTGGCTTTCTGTTGGGCTCATACACGCCGAAAGTTTTACGACATCCATATCGCTACCAAATCACCGCTCGCCGAAGAGGCACTGCGGCAGATTGCGGCTCTTTATGCGATCGAGGCCAACATTCGCGGCCAGTCCGCCGACGAACGCCGCCAGGCACGGCAACAGCACAGCCGCCCGCTTGTTGCGGCCATGTACATCTGGCTGAACGAGCAACTTGGCCGCATATCGGGTCGCTCCGCCCTGGCACAGGCGATCCGTTATGCGCTCAACCATTGGGGCGGGTTAATTCTGTTCCTCGACGACGGCCGCATCGAGTTGGATACCAACACGGTCGAGCGCGCCATGCGTCCGGTTGCCCTCGGACGCAAGAATGCGTTGTTCGCCGGAGCCGATAGCGGTGGGCGGCATTGGGCCATCGTCGCCACGTTGATCCAGACGGCGAAGCTGAATGACGTCGATCCCATGGCGTGGTTGACCGATATGCTCGAACGCATCGTGTCAGGCCGCACCAAGCAGAACCAACTACGCAGCCTGCTGCCGTGGATTTGGAAGAATCCTGATCCAGTTGGTGTCAACACGGGATAGCATCAAAACACCAGTGGAGTTGGCACGACGCTTACGGTTCATCGCGTGGACGTTGGCGTGCGGCAGCACGAGCCCAGCCCCGACGCCCCGCGCCGGGCAGACCGCGCCGAACAGGTAGGCCCAGTGGTAACGCTGATCCCGCGGTGCTGTGGGGCGGCTGCCGCGTTCCGCCCAGATGCGGGTCAGGCTGCCTTGTTGACCAACGCGGGCTTCGTCCTGCCACCAAAGCTCGATCGGCTTGCCGTGCGCGGCCGGCGGAATGGCAGCCGCGACCAGTTCGGCAAAGTTTTTTTATGCGCCTGCTGCGCTTCGGCATCCGCCTTGGGATGACGCGGCCGAACCGAGATGTGGCTGAACCCCAATGCCGACAGAATCCGCCCGACGCTGCGCTCATCCATCAGGACAAAGAAGCGCGCCAGGATCCGCTCCCGCAGGTCGCACAACCGCCAACGCACGACGCCATCTTCAGCAACAGTCGGCTTTTTGCCAACCCAGATCGCCAGTTGCGCCGTCTCCTCGACAGACAGTTTCGCCGCCGCCCCGCCGCCATGCGGACGGTCTGATAGACCCGCAATGCCGTGCTCGTTATAGCGGATTACCCAGTCGCGCAGCGTCTGCCGGTCCATCCCGCAGGTGTTCGCGGCATCCGTCCGGTTATGACCTTCCAGCACCAGCGCCAGCGCCAGAAGTCGCCGCGCCACCGGCGCCTCGGTTGTGCGGCCAGCCTGCCAGCGCAGTGCGCCGGCATCGTGCTCCCGTCGCGTGATCTGTATCGTCATGGCTGTTCCACCCGTCATCAAGCTGGACCAAACCACCACGACGCCCCGAGCCGGCGGAAATCACGTACGAGTCAGCTCATTTGTCGGTTGGTATTAGGCACAACAAAACACCTCTGGCGAAAGCTTCAGGGTGTCCACCAAGGCGGGTCAATCCGAGCATTTTTCATCAGGTGGGCTTATCATTCCCGTGGCGAGCGGATGGTTTGGACTGGGGCAGCGCCTCGCGAGAGGCGCTCAGATACGTTCCTAAGGTTGCATCAAGCCTTTCGTGCAGCAGCCGATCGAATGCCTCGTGGCCCCGTCCGGCCTGCGCGTGCTGCAAGGCGTCGATGTAGGTGGCTCTGTCCTGTGGTTGCACGGCGACGGGCGGATAGCCGCCGCGGATAAGGATCAGATTCATTAGAAGTCGGGCCGTGCGACCGTTACCGTCGTTAAACGGATGAATATCCACAAGCTGGCGATGCGCCGTGAACGCGGTTTCCGGCGTTGCGGCAGCGCTACCGAGCCAACGTGAAAAATTACCCATCAGCGCTGGCACCTCGGCCGGCGACGGAAAACCATGACGGCCGACGTCCGTCAACACGTAGCGGCCCTGATCGGCATAGCGTCCGGCAATCTCGGGGTCCGAGCGGAGCATTACCAGACGATGCAGGTTGCGCACGTCCATTTCCGTAAATGGGTCAGTCTGTCGCGCCAGCTCGCGCACATAACCTAGGGCCGCGAAGTGATCGATGGCTTCAAGATGATCCTTGAGCGCCTTGCCACCGACAGTAATGCCCTGTTCGACAACCAATGTCGTCTCAACCGCTGTAAGCGTGTTCCCCTCGATCGCGTTGGACGTATAGGTAAGCTCTAGGTCTTGGCTGTGTTCGAAGTTGCTGAGACCTCCGGGCGCACGAACGCGCAATCGGTCAAGCTCGGCCTTCTTCTCCGCGATACTTTGAAGCAGCTGTTCCACGTCTCTCCCGTCAAAATCTGCCATGATTTTGCAGATGTTTTCAGCAGCAGAAGGTCAAGTCTTTTAATGGTTAATTCGTGCTGCGAACTTCCTACGTTTCGTAATGCCACCGGTTTCAGGCCCCCATTGTGCCTGACACGCTGCCGCACGTCTCCTACTCATTCCTGCCCGCACCTTTCGCTACCGTCAGCACGGCTGCCCTCAATTCCGCACCTGCTGCCACGCCTGTTCGGCTGCGGGCGGCAGCTTGTCCATGTGCTTCAGGAACAAGGCGAGCGTCCAAATCTGCTCGCTGCTCAGCGTTGCTTTCCAGGCTGGCATGCCGCTCCAACGAATGCCGTTCTCCAGCTTCCACACCGTCCAACCTTCGGGATCGTCCTCAACGCCATCCGACGCCAGTTGCGGAGGAGTCGGATATTCGCCCTTGGCCACCGGCGAGGCAGACTCGTCACCCTTGGCAGTGCCATGGCAGATCGCGCAGTGCTGACCGTAAAGCCCGATCCCGGCAATGAGATTAGCGTCGGTCAGCGGCACCGGGTTCGGGCCTGCCGGCGCATTCTTCGCGAGGGTCGCGCGCAGGGAGGTTCTCGCCGCCCACGCCTCCAATGGCAACGGCTTGCCGTTCGCCGCGGCCGGAACAGTCCCGGTGACCAGGACAATGTAGGCGCAAGCGGCGGTGACCACGATCACCGCCACGACGCCCAGGACGAAGCCTTTGAACATAAAACCTCCCACCGCATGCGGGCCCGAGCCCCGAGATGGCTGCCGCATCGGCCGTGATCGTTGAGCCGCGCCCTCGATATGTTTAACGCATCTCGTTGGCAAGACAGTATGCTGGCTGCCGCCGAGATCGTACCTCGGCTCGCACTCCTTTGACTCCCTCCAAGGACCCCATGTTCCAGCACGTCGAACCCTACGCCGGCGATCCGATCCTGACCCTGAACGAGACGTTCCAGGCCGATCCCCGGCCGCACAAGGTCAACCTGTCGATCGGCATCTACCTGGATCAGGACGGCCGAGTGCCGGCACTGGACGCGGTGCATCAGGCTGAACAGCAGATGGCCGCGACGAAGACCGCCCGCCCCTATCTGCCGATGGAAGGATCCTCGGCTTTTCGCCGCGCCGTGCAGGACCTGCTGTTCGGTGCCACGCATCCCGCGGTGACAGGCAACCGCGTGGCGACCATCCAGACCATCGGCTCCAACGGCGCGCTGAAAATCGGCGCCGAGTTCCTCCACCGTTGGTTTCCCGCAAGCTCGATCTGGGTCAGCGACCCGACCTGGGACAATCACCGTGCGGTATTCGAAGGGGCCAGTGTCCCGGTCGAGACCTATCCGTACTACGACCCAGACAACGGTGGCGTGCGGTTTGATGCCATGCGGCGCACCCTCGGCGCACTGCCGGCGCAAGGCATCGTGCTGCTGCACGCCTGCTGCCATAACCCGACAGGCGCGGATCTCACACAAGCGCAATGGACTGAACTGGCGCCCATCCTGCGGGACCGCGCGCTGATCCCGTTTCTCGATCTCGCGTATCAGGGTTTCGCCGACGGCATCGAGGCGGATGCCTTCGCCGTTCGCCTGCTGGCGGACCTGGGCCTCGGCTTCGTCGTCACCAACTCCTTCTCCAAGAGCATGAGTCTTTATGGTGAACGAGCCGGCGCACTCAGCATTGTCTGTGGCGTCAATGAGGAAGCCGATCGGGTGCTGGGACAGATGAAATCGACGGTGCGGCAGAACTATTCCAGCCCACCCGTGCATGCCGGCCAGATCGTCACGCGGCTGCTCACCGATCCGGTCCTGCGTACAGCGTGGGAACACGACCTCGGCCAGATGCGCGACCGGATGACGGCGATGCGGATTGCCTTGCACGCCGCTCTGACCCGGCGCGTGCAACACGCCGACTTCGGCTACCTGCTGCGCCAGCGCGGCATGTTCAGCTACACCGGCCTGACCGCTCGGCAGGTCGACCACCTGCGCGAGGAGCATGCAATTTATCTGCTGCGCTCCGGCCGCCTGTGCATTACCGGTTTGAACGATACCAATATCGAAGCGGTGGCCGAAGCGATCGCCGCGGTGACGCGGACGGCGTGAGGTCGCAGCCCTACTGTGACCCGGCCCACTCCCGCCACAGCATGATCAATGCCGCCATCAGGGCCGGACCGAGGAACAGGCCGAGCAGCCCCCAGGTCTCGACGCCGCCCAGAATGCCGAGCAGGACCCAGAGGAATGGAAGGCGCGTGGCATTGCCGATCAGCGTGGGGCGGATGAAATGGTCGGCCACGAACGTCACCACCAGCCCGGTGACGCCAATGATGATGGCGGACATCACTGAACCCTGGGTCAGCAGGATCAGCGCCGCGATTCCAAACACCAGCGCCGCACCGAATGGCAGCATCGCGGCAATGGCGGTGAACAGGCCGAGCAGGGTCGGGTGCGGCACGCCAGTCAGCAGGTAGGCGATGCCAAGGATGAAGCCTTCACCCAGGCCGACCAATACCAGGCCGTCGACGGTTCCGTGCACCGAGGCGATCATCTGCCGCCCGATCCGCTCACCGGCCGGTCCGAACGCGCGGGAACTGGCGTGCAGCATCTGCGCGCTAAGGCTTTCGCCCTCCTTGAACAGGAAGAACAGCGTTAGCACGGTAAAGCCGAACAGCACGACGCGGTGCAGGATTTCCGCGCCATATTCACGGCCGTTCGACACGAACTTAGATTCGCGCGCCTTTTGCAGCAGGGCAGAGGCGGAGTCGGGGCTTGCCAGGTTCTGCTGCCACCAGGTCGTCGCCTGCTGGCTGCCAACCGGCAGGTGACCGAGCCACTCCGGCGGCGGAATGCCTTCGGTGCGGGCCTTGTCGACGGTTTCAAATACGCCGTGCGCTTCTTTCCCGGCCTGATAAGCGACCAGCACCAGGGGAATGATGAAGATCATCGCGACCGCGGCGGTGAACAGACTGGGAAGCAGGATATTGTGCTTGCCAGGGGGCCAACGGCGGATGGCGCGGGTATACAGCGGCCAGACGGCGATAGCCAGGATAGGAGCCCAGATCAGCGCCGGCAGATAGCTGTGCAGCGTCCACAGCCCCAGCAGGGTCAGCAACAGGACAAGCACGGCCTTGGCAGCCTGCTGCGGGTACGACGCACCGTGCGCGGCGAGGGCGTCGGCAGGTCGGTTGTTTGAAGACTGGCTCATTTCGGGCGCCCAGGAAACTGTGGCGGCCAGGGTCCATCGCGCCGTAACGGCGGTGCCAGCAACCGTTGCGTCATCACGATGGCGCCGACGAGCACGAGCGCGAAGGCCAGAATCCAGCGACCGACCGGGGCGGAATACTCGGAATACGGACGCCATACCAGGATTAGGAAGAGCACCGTGACAACCATCATAGCCCATGTGCTGCGTTGGCCTCGTTGAGCAGCCAGAATGGCCAGGACAACGAACATGACGTAAAGCGCGATGGCCAATGCCCGCACGACGCCGAAAACCTGGAAACCAAGGTTGAATATCAGTTGATGGAACATGGCGTCGATCGTGGCGATCGCACTCAGACAGACATCCAGGAAGCGGTCCGGGCCGATCCCGTAAATCGCGGCAGCCAGGACTAAGCCACCAATCCAGATCATCAGAATGCTTTCTCGCCGCACGATTTGGACTTTCGCTGGATGTTGGGCTACCCGCAGGCTCGACCCAGGGGCTGGAAGTCGCTTTTACGCCAATGCGGCGCGCGCTGCACCCCCAGCATCGAGGGGCTTTTACCAGGCACCTGCGCTTGTGGCAGGATGGCGGACTGACCCTAAGCCGAAGGGTCAGCGTCGTCGTCTCCGGCTACCTGGCCTGATCCCGACTGCCAACCCAGCCGGCTGCCAGGTTGACGGTGCCGGTGGGCACCGCGCCCGAGCAACTCGGTGCCATCACACGCCAACTCCTGGACGAAGGCCCCAGCCGCAGCGGGTGCGGTCGCACTCCTCGGCATCCTTGACCAAGCGGGCATCGATGGAGCGGGTAAGCTAACATAGGGGTTGACGACGGCCGCAGCGGACCAATCCGCCTCAACCGCCACGATGATAACACCGGGCTGTTCGATCAGCCGGTGAGTCATGGCACGGGTGCGGTAGAACGCGCTCGTGCCGTGGCCTGCCTCATCGAGCATGACCACGCGGGCATCAGCAAAGCCGCCGAATTCACGATGTTCGATGTCGGGCAAAGGTTTGGCGGCCGCGGCGATCATTGCCGATACAGGGCGAACCGTTCGCACCGGCGCGGGCCGCGCAACTTGAGCGGGCGCTTTGCGGTTCTCGCTTCAGCCGTGCGCGCCGATCAGCGGCACGAACATTACGCCGCCGAGATCCTCCTGCTGGAACGCGTCTTCGCCTGTACGGACTAGTTTCACGAGACGCTGGTCGTCATGCTCGCCTACAGGCATGACCAGGCGGCCGCCGACCTTGAGCTGGCGGCGAAGGGTATCCGGGACCTCCGGCCCGCCCGCCGCGACAAGGATCGCGTCGAACGGCGCGGCCTCAGGCCAACCGTGAGTGCCATCGCCGGTGCGCACATCCACATTCTCGTAACGAAGATCAGTCAGCCGCCGCCGCGCCATGTCGGCCAGCACGGCGTGACGCTCGATCGTATACACATGATCGACGATCCGGCTGATGATCGCGGCCGCATAGCCCGACCCGGTGCCGATCTCTAGCACCCGGTCGCCGAACGCGACTTTGGCTGCCTCGATCATCAGGGCCACGATGTATGGCTGGGAGATGGTCTGTCCCGCTTCGATTGGCAGTGGCCCGTCGTCGTAGGAGAACGCCGCAAGGTGCGCGGGAACGAAACGCTCCCGCGGAACCCGACGCATGGCGGCCAGCACGTCAGGATTTGATACGCCGCGCCGGGCAATCTGATTGCGCACCATGCGCGCGCGTTGTCTTGCCGGATTAAGCATGGCGACCTCCCCGCACGGGCACCTGCACCCGATAGAACGCGTGAAGAAGTAACCGATTCCAGGAGGTGGGGTGATGGACACGATTTCGCGGCCAGCCTGAACAAGGGTTGACTGCGTCGAGAGCTTCGGGCCGCGTGTTGGCAGCGTCCTGGCCGCGCGAATCAAGATGGCGATGGCGTGCCAATCAGGACGAGCGACTTGAAGGTGCGCCGCCGTCCCGTCCCGAACCGCGACAAGCGCCTGGTGGGCTTGATCTTCCTTCGGCGATATCTCGAAAGGGCATGATCATATGCACACGCAGTCCCGGGATTTCCGCATTGTCTTACACACCCGATGGTCTTGCAGCGCGCTGCGCTGTCCGCTCCCAGTTCACCGGATGGCTTGACTGGTGTATCCACGGCACGCCGCGGAATGGCTCGCAGCCGAACCTTGACATTGTCATCAAGGTTCCGAACGACAGAGCTGTGCCATAGGCATCCTTCCGCGGTGCTATCAACGACAGCGTGTGAGCAGGCATTGGCGGAAAACAGACATGATAAGGACCTGCTGAATGACCTCCGCGCGTTTGGCCGTCGATATCGGCGGAACCTTCACCGACCTGGCTCTGGAGCACGGCGGCCGACGCACGACAATCAAGGTCTTGACTACCTCCGCCGCACCGGAACGCGGCGTCATGGACGGCGTCCGCACGATCACCAATACAGCCGGCATCGCACCAGCCGACATCGCCCTGATCATCCATGGCACCACGCTCGCGACCAACTCCATCATCGAGCGCAAGGGTGCCCGCACCGCCCTGATCACCACCGAAGGCTTTCGCGACGTCATCGCCATGGGCAACGAAAGCCGCTACGACCAATATGATCTGAACATCACCTTGCCGGAGCCGCTGGTGCCCCGCCACCTGCGCCTGCCGGTGCCGGAACGGCTGGACAACACCGGTCAGGTGCTGCTCAAGCTGGACGAGGCGGCGGTGCGCGCGCTGATCCCGGTTCTGCGCGATGAACGGGTCGAAAGCATCGCGATCGGGCTGCTGCACGCCTTCGTCAATCCAATCCACGAGCAAACGATCCAAGCGATCCTGCGGCAGGAACTGCCCGACGTCCCGGTTTCCCTGTCGTCGGAGGTGTCGCCGGAAATGCGTGAGTGGGAGCGGTTTTCGACCACTGTCGCCAATGCCTACGTGCAGCCGATGATGGCGCGCTACCTGCGGCGGCTGGAGGCCGACCTGCACGCGGCGGGTGCCGCCGCACCGCTGTTCCTGATGATGTCCGGCGGCGGCCTGACGACGATCGAAACCGCCTGCCGCTTCCCGATCCGCCTGGTGGAAAGCGGGCCGGCGGGCGGCGCGATCTTCTCCGCCCATATCGCCCGCGAATGCGGGCTGGACAGCGTGCTGTCCTTCGACATGGGCGGCACCACGGCGAAGATCTGCCTGATCGATAACTACAAGCCGCAGACCGCCCGCAGCTTCGAGGTCGCGAGGGTCGGGCGGTTTCGCAAGGGGTCGGGCCTGCCGCTGCGCATTCCGGTGATCGAGATGGTGGAAATCGGCGCCGGCGGCGGATCAATTGCACATGTCGATACCATGGGCCGGATTGGTATTGGACCGGAGAGCGCCGGAGCCGATCCGGGGCCGGCCTGTTATGGGAAAGGCGGCGTGCATCCGGCGGTGACGGACGCAAATCTGGCACTTGGGCGCTATGATCCCGCACGCTTCGCCGGCGGTTCGATGAAGCTGGACCTTACCGCCGCGCATGACGCGCTGCTGGCCGATGTGGGCGCCCGGTTGAGCCTGTCCGCCGAACTGGCGGCGCTGGGCGTGGTGGAGATGGTTGACGAGAACATGGCCAACGCCGCCCGCGTGCATGCGATTGAATCCGGAAAGACGTATCAAGGCCGGACGCTGATCGCCTTCGGCGGCGGTGGACCGGTGCATGCTTGCCGCGTGGCCGAGAAGATCGGCATCACCCGCGTGCTGGTGCCCTCCGGCGCCGGTGTCGGCAGCGCCATCGGCTTCCTGCGCGCGCCCGTGGGATACGAGGTCGTGCGCAGCCTGTATCAGCGTTTCTCCACATTCGACGCCGCGGCGGTGAACGATCTGCTGGACAATATGCGGCAGGACGCCGAGGCGGCTGTGGCCAAAGGCAGCTTCGGCGCCCTGACAACGGAAACCCGCACAGCGTATATGCGCTACGTCGGACAGGGGCACGAGATCCCAGTGCCGCTGCCGAACGCGGTGCTGGGCGACAAGGATATCCCGCTGATCCGGGAGTGCTACGACCGGGAATACGCCCGGTTCTTCGATCGGCCGGTGCCGGGATCGGATGTGGAGATCATGAGCTATGCCGTCGTCGTGACCACGGTGACCGATAAGGTGGCACCTATGCCGTCCAGCCCAGGCGCGCCGCGGACCGAAGCGAAACCGGCGCGGACCCAACTTGTGCGGGACACGACGACGGGTACGGTGTCGGCCTGGGCGATCCATGACCGGGATACGCTGGGGCCGGATGCCTACATCACCGGCCCGGCGGTGGTGGTGGAGGACGAAACCTCCACCTTGATCGGACCGGGATGGACGGCGGTGGTCAGCGCGCTGGGGTATATCGAAATGACGCGGTAAACCGAGCGAGGCCAGCCACACCAACCGTCATCATCCAGGCCAGCTTTGTCAGCAGATACGCCACCAGAGGAATATCACGTTGAACGTCTCGGACATGTTCTCGCGCGTCGTCGCGCTGGTCGGCGGCGCGGCGCTTCTGACACGTCGGTGGACCGACGGCTCGCCTGAGCCGGCCTGGGGCAGCGCGCCGGCAATACCCGCGGCAAGGCCGCAGGGCAATATCCCGACACTCAAGATGCCGACGGCCCAGGGATGGGCCCAGGGACAGACGCCAGTTGCCGCACCCGGGCTGACAGTCAATGCGTTCGCCACCGGTCTCGATCATCCCCGCTGGATTCAGGTGCTGCCCAATGACGACGTGCTGATCGCCGAAGCTATGAACGCGGACCGACCCCCCAGGTCTGTCTTCGACTACGCCATGGTCAGCACGATGAGACGCGCCGCCGCCATGGGTGTCAGCGCAAATCGCATCACGCTGCTGCGCGATGCGGACGGCGACGGCGTCGCCGAAATACGCGAGGTGTTCCTGGAGGGACAGAACCAGCCGTTCGGCATGGCGCTGGTGGGCGATACGTTCTACGTCGGCAACACTGATGGCGTGGTTGCCTTCCCCTATACGGCGGGCGCCAGCCGCATCACGGCCCCCGGTCGGAAGCTGACCACGTTCAAGCCCGGCGGACATTGGACGCGAAGCCTGCTGCCAAGCCCCGATGGCCGCAAGCTTTATGCCGGCGTCGGCTCACTCACCAATATCGGCGACAACGGCATGGACGTGGAGGAAGGCCGAGCGGCCATCCATGAACTGGATCTTGCCAGCGGGCAGAGCCGCATCTTCGCCTCCGGTCTGCGCAATGCGGTTGGCTTGGCGTGGGAGCCCGAGACCCGCGCCCTGTGGACCGTGGTCAACGAGCGCGACGGGCTGGGCGACGAGACGCCGCCCGATTATCTGACGTCCGTGCGCGAGGGCGGCTTCTACGGCTGGCCCTATTGCTACTGGGGGCAGACGGTGGACGACCGGGTGCCGCAGGATCCGGCCGCGGTCGCGCAGGCCATGACCCCGGACTACGCGCTGGGCGGGCACACCGCCTCGCTGGGCCTCTGCTGGGTGCCGGCCGGCACGCTTCCGGGCTTCCCGGACGGCATGGCGATCGGACAGCACGGCTCCTGGAACCGCAGCAAGCTGAGCGGCTACAAGCTCGTCTTCGTGCCGTTCGCGAACGGACGCCCGGCCGGCCCATCGCGTGACATCCTATCGGGATTTCTCGCTCCGGACGAACGGGTGTCGTATGGCCGGCCGGTTGGTGTGGCCATCGGTCCCGACGGCTCCCTGCTGATGGCGGATGATGTGGGCAATGTGATCTGGCGCGTGACTGGCGAGCGGCAGCGCTGAGCACGCGCCGAAGGTGCATCTGCATGCGGAGTACCCCCGTCTTTCAAAACAGCGCTCCTGAACGCGGCCTCCACACCACCGCCGCATGGCCGGAGCCTTGCGCGGGTATCAGCAATTGCTGGTCCCAATCGGCTCCGGGTTGCATGCATGACGACGCCGCTGGATAAAATGACGCGTAGACCGCGACGGTCATCAAGGCTTCATGGCCAGGGATCGCAAACGACCCGTTCGTATGGTTAAGCTTACCCGTCCTACCGACCAGCACCCATAGGCCCTTCCAATGTCCCACGAAACCAGCGCCATGGCGCAGATTCATCGTCAGATCATGTGGAACCGCCTGATCGCGGTGGTGGAGGAACAGGCGCAGATCATGATCCGCACCGCCTTCTCCACTACCGTCCGCGAAGCCGGTGACCTGTCCGCCGGCATTTTCGACATTCAAGGCCGGATGATGGCCCAGGCCGTCACCGGCACCCCCGGGCACGTCAACTCCATGGCTGAGTCCGTAGGGCACTTCCTGCGGAAGTTCCCCACCACCACCATGCGTCCCGGCGATCATTACATTACCAACGACCCCTGGCTTGGTACCGGCCATCTGCACGACCTGACCGTCGTCACACCGGCGTTCCACGGCGAAACGATCGTCGGCCTGTTCGCCAACACCGCCCACGTGATCGACATCGGCGGCCTCGGCATGGGACCGGAGGGACGCTCGGTCTACGAGGAAGGCATGTATATCCCGATCGTCAAATGCTTCGATCAGGGCCGGCAGAACGAGACCTTCTTTGACTTCATGCGCGCCGGATCACGCCTGCCGGTGGAACTGGAAGGCGACATCTACTCGCTATGTGCCTGCAACGACGCCGGCGTCCGCCGGCTGACCGAGATGATGACGGAATTCGAGATGACCAGCCTCGACCCGCTGGCACGGTTCATCTTCGACAGTTCCCGCCGCGCCACGCTGGCCGAAATAGCCCGCATCCCGCGCGGCACGTATCAGGCGGAAATCTTCTCCGACGGCTACGAGGAACCTGTCCGTCTGGCCGCATCGATGGACATCCTGGATGACCGCATCGAGGTGGATTTCACCGGCACTTCCGGCCTGTCCTCCCGCGGCATAAACGTTCCGCCGGCGTACTGCAGGGCTTACTCGTGCTTCGGGATCAAGTGCGTGGTGGCGCCGGAGATTCCCAACAACTGGGCATCGCTGGCACCGTTCCGGATGAGGATACCGGACGGCTGCATCCTGAACGCGCCGCATCCCTACCCCGTTTCCGTCCGCCATGTCATCGGCCACCTGCTGCCAGACCTGATGATGGGTTGCCTGCACCAGGCGGTGCCGGAGCGGGTCACCGCGGAGGGCGCCTCCGCGCTGTGGAACCCGCCATTGCGCGGCGGTGGCGCGATCTCCGGCCAGTCGCGCGGCAACAAGCCGGTTATCGCCGATTTCGAGATCATCACCTTTAACTCCGGCGGCACCGGCGCGCGGCCGACGCAGGACGGGCTGAACGCCACCGCCTTCCCCTCCGGCGTCCGCACCATGCCGGTGGAGGCGACCGAGAACGTCGCCCCGATCATCCTCTGGCGCAAGGAGCTGAAGCCGGATTCCGGCGGGGCCGGCCGTACCCGCGGCGGCGTCGGCCAGATCATGGAAATCGCCACCAAGGGCGACCTGGAATTCGCCGTCAACGCCAGCTTCGACCGCATCGCCAACGCGCCGAAAGGCCGGGAGGGCGGGCTGAACGGCGCCGCCGGACGCGTCGCCCAACAATCGGGCAAGCTGCTGCGAACCAAGGGCTTCCAGGTCATTCCCGACGGCGACCGGCTGATCCTGGAACTGCCTGGCGGTGCCGGCCTGGGCAATCCGGCGGTGCGGGACCCGGTCCTGGTCGCGCGAGACGTGCGGGATGGTCTGGTGTCGGCGGAAAATGCGCGCAGGCTGTACAAGGTGGCCGTCACCGAAAGCCATCAGGTCGACGAGGCCGAAACCCAGCGGCTGCGCTCGCTGCGGACAACCTGATACCAGCCGGCCTATGCGCTGACGCGTCAGCGCACGAGCCGCCGCGGGTGAACTCAGTGCCAGACCCGCAGCTCGCCTGGATTAGCTCCCTGCCGAGCTGTCATCATGCGCGGGTGATTCCGGGGTTTCCGATCGCGGTGGCGCTTCGGTCGCTGATCTCCACCGCCCTGCTGTCTCTGACAGGCCGGCTCGGCCTGCGCGGCTGGATGACGGTAGAATTGCTCTCGCCGGGACCGGCGTTGCAAGTCGTGGATGACGCGCGCGCCATGGCATTAACCGCATAGGACATTACGATAGAAGGCCATTTATGCATGGCAACCGGCGACCGCTTGTTGAAAGGAACAATACCTGTCCATGCCTCTGGCCATGATCCTTGATACCAGTTGGATCGCGCATGATCGCAGTGGATGGCGATTCTTGCTGAACGTGCATTGGTAAGGAGCCGCACATGTCACGCCACGCGTTCATCCTCGGCGGAACCGGACAAGTCGGCCGAGCGGTTGCAAGCGAGTTTCTTTCCGCCAACTGGCGGGTCACGATCTCTCATCGTGGCGGCCGTCCCGCGCCGGAGGACCTTGTCGAGCGGGGTGCCATGGTCGTCACGCTCGACCGAGACAATCCTGGCCAGCTTTCGCGCGTCCTTGGCACCGGCGCGGATGCGCTGGTCGACACCACCGCTTATGAACGAAACCACGGCAGCCAATTGATCAGCCTTCAAGGTAGCGTGGGCAGTTTCGTCGTCATCTCTTCAGCCAGCGTCTATCGAGATGATCTTGGCCGGAGCCTGGATGAAGCATCGCAACACGGCTTTCCGGAATTACGCGATCCAATTCCGGAAACGCACGCGACGGTTGATCCCGGGCCAACGACCTACTCGACGCGGAAGGTCGCACTGGAACGCCATCTGCTGGATGACGCCACAACACCGGTTACGATTTTACGGCCGTGTGCGATTCATGGGCCAAACTCTCGTCATCCGAGGGAATAGTGGTTTGTCAAACGCATCCTCGACCGTCGCTCGGCCATACCGCTGGCGTATCGGGGAATCAGTCGTTTTCATACGTCGGCTGTCGCCAACATTGCCGCATTGACCCGCGTTGCCGCGGAAGCGCCCGGACGCCGGGTGCTGAATATCGCCGATCCCACGGCGCCGACAGTGGCCGACATTGCTTGGTTCATTACGCGGCATCTTGGTTACACGGGATATATCGTGAAGCTGGACCAAACGGACTATCCGCCAAAGATCGGCAGAACGCCGTGGTCTCTGCCCCGCCCTTTCGTGGTCGATTGTGGAGCGGCCCTGGATCTGGGTTATTTGCCGAAGACAACCTATGCCGATGCTGTCAAAGTGACGTGCGACTGGCTGCTAGAGACTGTCGCGAGCGGGGAGTGGCAACAACACTTCCCCGTCCTCGCCGCTTACCCGAGAGACCATTTCGATTATGCCGCCGAGGAAGCTTTTTTCAGTGCCCGTCAATGACCTCTTGAGACCGAATGCAGTCCCGCCATTCAAGTTGCCTGGCCTGACCCTCCGTCCTGATCGAACCTTCAATCGCTTTGCGATCGAGACTTCCTAGGCCTTCCTTCAAAACAACAGTGCGCGGAAATCCGCCCGCTCTGCCTGTACCAGGACCGGCACAGTCGGCGTGGATGGGGTCGCCCTGCGCGGACCAAGACATCGAAAGCATGCAACGCCCTGGTGCAAGCGACAGGCTGCTGCAACCGACAGGCCTCTTGATCCACAGGAGGCAAGGACAGTAGGGGTCGGCAAGGAATAGCCACCGCCGCCGGCTTATGCTCGCATCAGCACAATGTCGAACGTCACCGCCAGCGCGTTCGGCTCCTTGCCGACCGCCGGTGTGGGATCCACGATCAGCAGATCCTTGCGGCTGGCGCTGTTCAGCCAGGAGTCTGTTTCGTTATAGGCATCACCCTTGAAATACATCTGCGTCACCAGGCGTTCATGTCGGCTGGTGACGCAGAAGTGGATGTGGGCAGGACGCCAGCGGCCCGGTGCGGCGGGATAGGCGGCCGGACGCACGGTCTTGAAGGCGTAGCGGCCCTCGCCATCCGTGGTGGTGACGGCGAAGCCATGGAAATTCTCATCCAGCGGCGCGGCGGTGTTGTCGTCGTTGGGATGCGTGTAGCGGCCACCGGCATTGGCCTGCCAGACCTCCACCGAGGCGCCGGCGACAGGCTGCCCATCTCGCGCCAGGATACGGCCGGACAGATAAAGCACGGTTCCCAGTGCCCGTCCGCCGCCAGTCAGGTCGCCGCTGTCGGTCGGCGTGTGCATGAACGGGTAGAACGGACCCAGGATTTGCGGCGGCGTCCCCGGCAGGATGGCGGCAGCACTCTGGCTGTCGGTCACAACATCATTCATTGTCACTCTCCCCTCGCTGTGCCGGGGCTTGAGCCGGCACCGGCGCAACGTCCCTTATGGTGGCGCCATGCTGTCCGATGTGCAATGCCGTTTCCTGAACGCCAGCCGCGTCGGCCATCTGGCGACCGTCGATCATCGCGGTGCCCCGCACGTCGTGCCGGTCTGCTTCGGCCTGCACGACACATCGGTCTACATCACGGTGGACGAGAAGCCGAAGCGGGCCGACGTCCCGCTCAAGCGCCTGCGCAACATCCAGGCTAATCCGGCGGTGGCGCTCAGCGTCGACCGATGGGACGAGGATTGGACTCGCCTCGGCTGGGTCATGCTGCGCGGTCTGGCGACGATCCTGACGGCTGGTCCGGAACATGATCAGGCGCAGGATCTGCTCCGGTCGCGTTACCCGCAATACCACGCGATGGACTTGTCGCCGCTTCCGGTGATCGCAGTGCGCATCGCCAAGGTTCTCGCCTGGGGTCGGCTAATGCCCGATGTAATCCATCCGCCCGCCGTCCACGGCCAGCACCTGGGCGGTGATCCAGCCGGAGTCGGGTGAGGCGAAAAAGGCCACCGCGTTGGCGATGTCATCGGGTTCGCCGACTCGTCCCATCATGGACAGGGCGCCAATCTGCTGCGCGCGCTCCTTCCACGCGGCCTCATTCCCGCTGCCGCGCGTCAGGTCGGTTTGCACGAAACCGGGCGCCACGGCGTTGACGGTAATGCCGAAGGGGCCGAGTTCCATGGCGAACCGCAGGGTCAGGATCTGGCCCCCCGCCTTGGTCGCGGCATAGAATGCATTGCCGGGAAGCGCCGTGCCAAGGCCGGCGATCGACGTGATGTTGACGATCCGGCCGTATTTCTGTCGCCGCATGTCGGTCATCACGGCGCGGGTGGTGTGGATCAGCCCATCAACATTGACCTGGCGCATCCGCTCCAGCTTGTCCGCGTCGTAGTTGTCCAGCGTGCCCTTGTGCGAGATACCGGCATTGTTTACCAGGATCGTTACCGGCCCGAAAGCGGCGGCGACGCGATCCACCATGCCCTCCACCGCGGCGTCATCGGCGACATCGGCGGCAACCGCAATGGCTCGGCCGCCATTTGCCCGAATATCGGATACCAGTGATTCCGCGGCATCCGCACGGGCGAGGTAGTTGACGCAGACCGATGCACCCTCATTCGCCAGCCGACGGGCGATCGACCGCCCAATGCCGCGTGCGCCGCCGGTTACCAGCGCCACCTGGTCGCGCCATGTCGCCATGCTAGCCTCCGTTACTCCGCGCTATTTGCGGTAGCTTAGCTTAGACCAGTACAAGCCCGGCATTGGTCACAAGATTCGGACGGGCGCTTGTTTCCACAAGGAATTGATCAGACGCCTTGATCGGCACTAGGCACGGCCACGGGAGAACCGTGCAAGCAGCACGATGGTCTATGTGGCGGTACTGGAGATGCTCGATGATGATCACGGCATGTGCATCTTCTAATTGGCGACGATGCGAAGTATGGCCGCAATAGGCAATGTGATTACGGCGCCGTTCCGCGCTTCTGTTCGCGCGGTCCCGGCTGGGGGACGGTTCGACCAGGCGTGGTCCACTTGGCTGTCCTGTTCCGGAAAGACCACCTGGCCGTGGTGGTCGGTGCGCCGGGACGGATCTGCTCGAACATCTTGTTATAAATGAAACTGATCGGCGCGGCGCCGGCCGGGCAGGCTCGTTTTCAGGTATCCTGTCGACAAATGCCGCAAAGCGCGCGCGAAGCAATGGAACAGTAGATAACGCGCTGTCTGTGGTGGCGTCCCCGGCGGGATTCGAACCCACGGCCCCAGGATTAGGAATCCTGTGCTCTATCCTGCTGAGCTACGGAGACTTGACCCTTTGCGACATCACTGCATTTGCGCTCGACCCCAGCATCCGGACCCGTGCCTGAAGCGTCAGCCTCAACGCGACCAGCCAGTGAAGGCCGTCCGGCTTATAGCATCGGTCAAACCGCAGGGCGAGGGGCGATCCATGACCAATCGTGACGAGCTTGTTGGCTCGCCTCGGTATCAAGCCTCCTCTGGATGCGGTCGGCGGCAATGCCGCTTCACGGCGTGGCCGGTAAATCATTCCCACTCTGATCGGACAGCGGCAGGGCGCCCGCGTTGCTACCGCCGCGAAACAGCCACGGTCGACCGATCCCGACATGACGTCGACAGCCTGGCGCGCTGCTGCGAACGACGTATTTCGTGTTGTGGCGGACGACGCATGACCAGCGATTGCCGATGTCATGCTTCCTGTCGCCGGGCGATTGGGCGGGTTGTCAATGAGGCATGGTGTTGGCTGACATCGCATGGAACTTGTCGTAAACGACGATGGACGGATCAGCTTGGCGGCAATAGCGTAGGCTTCTGACGTTGTTCGAACGCTGTTGAAAAGGCACGGCTTCTGGATCTGGACACAATCACCGTGATCGAGACCCCTGGCGCTCGCACCGAGCTGAAACCGTGGCAGTCGGGTGACGCCTGGCTGGCCGGCGGCACTTGGCTGTTCTCGGAACCACAGCCGCATCTGCGGCGGCTGGTCGACCTATGCGCGATGGACTGGCCGGCGCTGGTGGTATCCGAACACGGACTGGAAATCGCCGCGACTTGCACAATCGCGGAACTCGATGCCGCTGTACTTCCAAATACATGGATCGCGGCACGTTTAATTGGACAATGCTGCCGAGCGCTCTGGGCTTCATTCAAGGTGTGGAACACGGCGACGGTGGGTGGGAATATCTGTCTGTCGTTGCCCGCGGGCTCGATGACATCACTGATGGCCGCGCTGGACGGCGTCGGCACGGTGTGGCTGCCGAATGGAACCGACAGGCGGATACCGATCATCGACCTGGTCACCGGCCCGAACAGCAACGCGCTGCGGCCGAACGAGGTATTGCGCCGGATCGACATCCCAGCGGCGGCGCTGATACGGCGAAGCGCGTTTCGTCAAATCTCGCTCACCCGGCACGGCAGGTCGGGCGCATTGCTGATCGGCACGCGCCCAAGCTGCGGCGGCGGTTTCACGTTGACGATAACCGCCTCGATAATCCGGCCGATGAGGCTAAACTTTCGCCATCCGCCGGATGCGGCCGGCTTGGCCGCCGCGATCGATCGGAACATTGCGCCCGGGTCCTGGTTCAGCGACATGCATGGGCGACCGGACTGGCGCCGGCATGTGACGCTGCTTCTGGCGGAGGAGATCCGTCGCGAACTCGCGCCCGCGGCAGTGTCTTGACCTGCACCATCAACGGGCAGGCAACGGCACATGCGCCGCGGCCAGGGCAGTGCCTGCGCACATTCCTGCGGGAAGCGGGATGGTTCGGCGTCAAGAAAGGCTGCGACACGGGCGATTGCGGCGCCTGCACCGTGCTGCTGGACGGCAAGCCGGTGCATAGCTGCCTGGTGCCGGCATCGCGCGCCGCAGGCAAGACGGTAACGACGATCGAGGGCCTGGCACCGGCGCACGGCTTGCACCCGATGCAGCGCGCCTTCCTCGATGCCCAGGGCTTCCAGTGCGGATTCTGCACCGCCGGCATGATCATGACCGCGAGCAGCCTGACCGACGCGCAACGCCAGGATCTGCCGGTCGCGCTGAAGGGCAACCTGTGCCGCTGCACCGGCTATCATGCGATCAGCGATGCTATTGCGGGCATCCGCAACGTCGAGGCCGGCCCGTCAGGCTCAGCCATCGGCCGCTGCATCCCGGCGCCGGCCGGTCCGGACATCGTCACCGGGCAGGCCCGCTACACGCTGGATGTCGCCATGGATAGGCTGCTGCACATGAAGCTGCTGCGATCGCCGCATCCGCACGCCCGGATCGTGGCGATCGACAAGACCGCGGCGCTGGCGGTTCCCGGCGTGCAGGCGGTGCTGACTTACCTGGACGCGCCGGACAAGCTGTTTTCCACCGCGCGGCACGAGCGTCCGACGGACGACGTCGATGACACCCGTGTCCTCGATCCTGTCGTGCGCTTCATCGGCCAACGAGTCGCTGCCGTTGTCGCGGACACCGAAGCGGCGGCCGAGAAAGCCTGCGCGCGCCTGGCGGTAACCTACCAGACTCTGCCGGCGGTGTTCGACCCGGTGCTGGCGATGCAGCCCGGCGCGCCTGTCGTGCATGACAAGCCGGCCGCCGCCTCGCGCATCGCCAATCCCCAGCGGAACATCGTGGCCGAGGCGCACGGCGACATCGGCGACGTGGACGCCGGCTTCGCGGCTTCCGCCCATGTTCATGAAGCCACCTATACCTCCCAGCGCATCCAGCATGCCGCCTTGGAAACCCACGCCGCCATCGGCTGGCTGGAATCTGATGGCAGGCTGCACATCCGCACCAGCACGCAGACCCCCTATCTGACGCGCAACGCACTGTGCGACGTGTTCGATCTGCCGCGCGACAAGGTGCGGGTGTTCTGCGAGCGCGTCGGCGGCGGCTTCGGCGGCAAGCAGGAGATGCTGATCGAGGACATCGTCGCACTCGCCGTGCTGCGCACCGGCCGCCCGGTGAAGCTGGAACTGACCCGCGAGGAGCAGTTCACGACAACCACGACCCGGCATCCGATGCAGGTGCGCATCAAGGCCGGCGTGCATGCCGATGGGCGGCTGAGCGCGCTGCGGCTTCACGTCGTCAGCAACACCGGGGCCTACGGCAACCATGGCCCTGGCGTCCTGTTCCACGCCTGCGGCGAATGCTTCGGCGTCTACCGTTGCGCCAACAAGAAGGTGGACACCTTCGCCGTCTACACCAACACCGTGCCGGCCGGCGCGTTCCGCGGCTACGGATTGAGCCAGACGGTGTTCGCCGTCGAATCCGCGATGGACGAACTGGCGCGGGCGCTGTCGCTCGATCCGTTCGAGTTCCGCCGCCGCAACATCGTCCGGCCGGGCAACCCGATGGTGTCGATCGACGAGGCACCGCATGATGTGGAATTTGGCAGCCATGGACTCGACCAGTGCCTCGATAAGGTCGAGCGGGAGCTCGCGGCCGCCGAACCATCCACGTTGCCGCCAAGCTGGCTAATCGGCCAGGGCATGGCGCTGGCGATGCTCGATACGATCCCGCCCAACGGCCATTATTCCGAGTCGCGGGTGCGGCTGCGCGACGACGGGCATTACGAGGTCGCGGTCGGCACCGCTGAATTCGGCAACGGGACCACGACGGTCCATCAGCAGCTCGCGGCCGCGGCGCTGGGCGCCGTGCCGTCCCGGATCCGGATCATCCAGTCGGATACCGACCGGGTCGGCTATGACACGGGCGCCTTCGGCAGCACCGGAACGGTGGTGGCCGGGGCCGCCACGCACCGCGCGGCCGAGGCTCTGGCCGCGGTCATGATCAAATTCGCGGCGGAAATCGCCGGTTGCGGACGCCAGGCCTGCACGCTCGGCGCGGATGGCGTGACCTGCCCCGATCGGCACATCAGCCTGACCGTGCTGGCGTCGTTGGCCGTGGACGCGGGCCGCGACCTTGCGGCGACGGGGCATTCGAGCGGAACCCCCCGCTCCGTCGCCTTCAACGTGCAGGCCTTCCGGGTGGCGGTGCACGGGCAGACCGGCGAGATACGAATCCTCGACAGCATTCACGCCGCCGATGCCGGTGTGGTCATCAATCCGATGCAGTGCCGCGGGCAGGTCGAAGGCGGCATCGCCATGGCCCTGGGGGCGGCGCTGTTCGAGACGGTCGACGTCGATGCCTCCGGGCACACAATGAGCCGGACGTTTCGCGACTACCATATCCCAATCCTGGCCGACGTGCCGAACAGCCGCATATACTTCGCCGACACCGTGGACCGGTTTGGCCCCGCCGGAGCGAAATCCATGAGCGAAAGCCCCTTCAACCCTGTCGCGGCGGCGCTCGGCAACGCGATCCGCGATGCCACCGGCGTGCGCTTCCGGCAGACGCCGTTCAAGGCCGACCGGCTGTACCGGCAAATCATTGATCGCGAGGCCACGTGAAGGCGACACACTGCTCTTGCGACGCGTGTGCGATCGTTCCACCGCCGATTCAACATCATCACGCCAGCAGTGAGGTCTGGCGACCGTGCCGCCACGATACCCGTACGGACAGTCAAAGCCTCCAGAGCCGCGGCGACGAGACTTTTTGCGGTCCGCCCGCGTCGGCACCGGGGGACAGGCGCCCGACCTTTATGTTGCAACCCCTATGACAGGAGCCTGACAATGCCATTGATCCAGAACACCTACGGCAAGGGCCAAGTGCGGGTGTTGCGGGTTCGGCGTGACACCGCACGTCACGAGGTACGGGAATTATCCGTCAGGACAATGCTGCAAGGCGACTTCGCGGCATCCTATACGGCCGGCGACAACCACGCTGTCGTCGCCACCGACTCGATCAAGAACATCACCAATATCGTCGCGCGCGAGAACCTTACCGCCAGCGCGGAACTGTTCGGCGCGGCGCTCGCCAGCCGATTTCTGGAGCGCTATCCACAGGTGGCGCGGGTGACGGTCGAGATGCAGGAGACGGTCTGGCGCAGAGCCAGCGTCGGCGGCGTGCCACACCACCATAGCTTCGTGCTGGACAGCAACGGCAAGCCGTTCGCCGCTGTAAGCGGCACGCGTGAGGCGACGACCACCATCTCCGGCATCAACGGCTTTACCTTCATGAAGACGACGCAATCGGGCTGGGTGGAATACGTCAAGGATGAATATACCACGCTGCCGGAAACCACCGACCGTATCGCCGCCACGGCGATGGATGCGCACTGGTCCTGGCGCGCGCCAGTCGAGGACTACACTATTAGCAATGCGCTGGTGTTGAGCACCATGCTGGACGTATTCGCCAGCACATACAGCCGAAGCGTACAGGATAGTCTCTATCGCATGGGCGAAGCCGCTCTGGCAGCGGTGCCCGAGCTGGCGACGATCAGCCTCGCCTGCCCGAACAAGCATTATCTGCCAATCAACCTGAGCCCGTTCGGCCTGTCGTCCGACAACATGGTATTCACCCCGACCGACGAGCCACACGGGCAGATCGAATGCGTGGTCGGACGGGTGAATTAAACCGTGATCAAGTCAACTGAATTGTTCAAGGCGCTTGAATCGCGCGATCAGGAAAAGCCTGGGGTCCCTGCCCCGACGTTCGACGCATCTCGCTGCGGACGTCAGGGCACGTCTGTGCCCAAGCCAACCTGGGCTGCGGCCCAAGTCAGACCGCCTCGCGCCATCTGCGCATGTTCGCAGCCTGCGAGGTGCAACGGGCCTCGCCCGACCCATATGTTGCTATGGCAATGAGCCCGAATCCCCAGCTTCGCGAACTGGCCGACTTCATCCGGGTGCGCCGCGCGCGCCTATCACCGGAGCGGTGCGGTTTCGGCGCCGAACCGGCAACGCGGCGGCGCACGCCAGGCTTGCGCCGGGAGGAGCTGGGGCGGCTGGCGGGCCTGAGCGCCGACTGGATCGCATGGCTCGAGCAGGGTCGCGACATCAAGCTCTCGGTTCCGGCCGCGGCCCGCCTGGCCCTTGCGCTGCGACTCGATCTGATCGAAACGGAGCACCTGCTCGCTCTTGCCGACCGGCGTCGCACCGCCTGCGCGCTCCCCTGCTTGGTCCCCCCGAGCTTGCGTGCCATCGTGGCCGCACAGGAAACCAACCCCGCCTATGTCTCGGATGGCTACGGCGACGTGTTGCTATGGAACGCGGCGGCCGGTCTGGTCTTTCCCGATGTCGGCCAGGTCCCCAGCGGCGACGCCAATCTGCTGCGCTTCATGTTCCTCAACCCCACAGCCCGACATAATATCGTCGAGTGGGAGAGCCACGCGCGGCGGATCGTGGCCCAGTTCAGGCTACGGTATGACCGAGCGGGCGGCGCTGGAAGGTTCGCCGAACTCGTGCACGAGTTGCGCGCCGGCAGCAAGGTATTCGATGCCCTCTGGACGACGCACGACGTGCTGCGCCGCACCGGCGGCCGCAAACTCATTCGCCACCCGCGATTCGGCGAGTTGGTATTCGATTATGGGTCTTTCCAGGTGAGTGAAGCGCCGGACCTTACCCTGACGCTTTATGTCCCTGCGCGCGATCACGCGACGACAGAACTGGCGTTGAAGAGCGCTCTCACGCACGACGTGAGGGTAGGGGCGCAGGTCCTAGGATAAGTTTATATCTGTCTCCACAACATCCCACTCGCTAACTGCCCATGCGGATGCTGAGAGAAGCCGGTTCGGCATGACAATCCTCCAAGGACAAACTTCGACAGACCGAGCGAGGTTGTGACGGAACATGTTTTGCAACCGACCCTGCTGTTGGCGAGAAAGTTCACAGGATGAATTCCATGCTGACCATTCATGAAGGAAAGCGCGGGCACGGCAATGACGGCACGCCGACGCTATGGCTCCGCGTCAACGGAACCGTCCATGCCATCAACGTCGATCCTTGGGTCACGCTTCTCGACGTGCTGCGGGAGCGACTGGGCCTGTTCGGCACCAAGAAAGGCTGCGACCACGGCCAGTGCGGCGCCTGCACCGTGCTGCTCGACGGACGGCGCGTGCTGTCCTGCCTCATGCTGGCCGCGACGCAGGAACGCCGCGAAATCACGACCATCGAAGGTCTGGAAGGGCCGGACGGGGTGCTGCACCCGGTGCAGGAGGCTTTCGCCGCCCATGACGGCTATCAATGCGGCTACTGCACGCCGGGCCAGATCATGTCCGTCGTCGGCCTGCTGCGCGAGGGTGTGCCGGAGACGGACGAGGCAATCCGCGAGGCAATGAGCGGCAATATCTGCCGGTGCGGCGCCTACAACAACATCGTCGTAGCAATCCGCGATGTTCGCGATGCCGGGGTAGAAGCATGATACCAGCGGCCCGAAGGGCTGACTGGTATGCGCGTGGGGTTGGTGGGGCGGCCACGCGCAAAATCAATAAGATACCGACGGCCGTTGACCGGCTGTCGGTCAAGATCAAGGGCCGTTGGTATGACCCCTTTTAGGTTGCTCACTGCTCATTCGCCCGAGGACGCCGTGGCGTTGCTCGCATCGAACCAGGGGGCCGCCCTGCTCGCGGGGGGCACTTCGCTGCTTGACCTGATGAAGCTAGGCGTGACCAACCCGCGCGTCGTCATCGACATCTCGCGCGTCGGCGGCCTGGACAGCATCGAGCGAGCCGCGGGCGGCTGGCGGATCGGCGCCCTGGCGCGAAATGCCGACGTCGCCAACCATCCCGACATCGTTGCAAGGCTGCCGATGCTCGCCCAAGCCATCCGGCTTGGTGCGTCTGGACAGCTCCGCAACATGGCCACGATGGGTGGCAACCTGCTCCAGCGGACACGATGCTCCTATTTCCGCGACACGCACAGCGCGTGCAACAAGCGCGCGCCTGGCAGCGGCTGCGATGCGATCAACGGCGTCAACCGCGGGCACGCCATCCTGGGTACGTCGGACCGGTGCATCGCCACTCATCCGGGCGACATGGCCGTGGCGCTGGCCGCGCTGGCGGCAACCGTTCACCTGCGGGGACCCGAGCACGAGCGGGTCGTGCCGTTCACCGACTTCAACCTTGAGCCGGCCAGCACGCCCGAACGCGAGACGGCAATGCTGCCCGGCGAGGTGATCGTGGGCGTGGAGGTGCCGGCGCTGTCCTTCGGCAATCGATCGATGTACCGGAAAGTCCGCGACCGGGCCTCCTACGAGTTCGCCCTCGTGTCCTGCGCCGTGGCGCTCGACATCGCGGACGACGGCTCCATCCGCGAGTCGCGCATCGCCCTCGGCGGCGTCGCTACCAAACCTTGGCGTGCCTGGGATGCCGAGGCTGCCTTGCGCGGCGGCCGCCCGAATCTCGCAGCCTTTCGCCAAGCGGCGGAGGCAGCGATGGCTGCCGCCATCGCACGAAAACATAACGGCTTCAAGATTAGGCTGGCCAGGCGGGTGCTTGTGCAAACCCTGGCGGACGTTGCGGAGATGCCGGCATGAACGTTGCTCTGATCGGCCAAGGCGTCCGCCGTCCCGATGCACGAGCCAAGGTGACCGGACGGGCGGACTACGGCACCGATCGCTTGCCCGCCGGCGTCGCGCACGCCGCCTTGGTGACCGCGACGATTGCCAAGGGCCGCATCGAGCGCATCGACACCGCCGCCGCGAGAGCGGTTCCGGGCGTGCTACTGGTGATGACGCATGTGGAGCACCGCCCCGTTCTGCATCCCCTCGAGCCGGTCATGCACCCCACGCTCGGCCAATACCCACACGAGAACATGCCGCCTCTCCAGGGTTCGGAGATTCACTATGCGGGGCAGATCGTCGCCCTGGTGGCGGCGGAGACGCCAGAGGCCGCACGGCAGGCTGCCGCGCTGGTCCAGCTGGCCTACGCGAACAGCACGCCTGTCACATCGGTCGGTTTCGTGCCGGCGATGGCCGAGGCCATCCACCTCCCCATCGCCACCGGTGAGCCCACCGATGTCACCTTCGGCGCCCCCGACGACGAGCTGGCCGCCTCCGCTTTCGCCGTCGACCTCACTTACACAACGCCTCAGGAGCATCATGCTTCGATGGAGCTGCACGGCAACGTCGCCGAGTGGCATGGCGACGACCTGATCTTCCACGAGTCGTGCCAATGGGTTACCGGCACCGCCCGGGGCTTGGCTCAGGCACTTGGCATCTCGCATGAGCGTGTGCGGGTCACCAGCCCTTTCATCGGGGCCGGGTTCGGCGGCAAGGGCTGGTTTCGCTACCATTCGGCGCTGGGTGCCCAGGCGGCGCGCGTCCTTGGCCGGCCCGTGAAGCTGGAGATGTCACGCGAACAGGTCTTCGTTCTTGGCGGCGCACGCCCAGCGATCCGGCAGCGCGTGGCGCTCGGTGCTGACGCCGACGGCAGGCTACGATCGGTCATGCACGAGACCTGGTCCGCGACTTCGACGGTGACCAATTACCAGGAGACGTGCGGCTACTTGACGCGGCAACTCTATGCGACGCGGTCAATGCGCACCACACACCGCGCCGTGCCCATCAACATCGGCACACCCTGCCCGATGCGCGCGCCGGGCAAGGCAGCGGGCAGTTTCGCCCTCGAAAGCGCCATGGACGAACTGGCCTGGGCCCTGCGCATCGACCCGCTGGAGCTGCGGTTGCGCAACTATTCGGATGCCGAGCCGGGTACCGGAAGGCCGTTCTCGCCAAAGCATCTGCGCGATTGCTACGCGGTTGCCGCCGAACGGATCGGATGGAAGGAACGCAGCCCAGAGCCGCGTGGCAGGCGGGAGGGCGACTGGTGGATTGGACTGGGAATGTCCACGGCAGGCTTTCACAACCATCAAGTACCTGCCGGCGCAACCGTTGCCGTGCTTGCCGATGGTTCGGCGCTGGTGGCCGCCTCCACGCTCGATCTCGGAACCGGAACCTACACGATACTAAGCCAGATCGCCGCGGATGGCCTTGGCTTGCCGATCGAGCGGGTGCGATGTGACCTCGGCGACACCGATCTGCCGTTGGCTCCGGGCTCCGGCGGACAATGGACCGCGAGCAGCGTCGGTCCAGCCGTCTCGTTGGCGGCGGAGCAGGTCAGAACCAGGTTGGTCCGCCTCGCGTCCAGCGATGCGGCTTCGCCGCTCGCCAACCTCCCCGACGACCGGATCGGCTTTCGGGCAGGATGCCTGTTCGCGGTCGATGCGCCTGACCGCGTCGACAGCTACGCGGACCTGTTGCGCCGCAACGGGCTGGACCGCATAGCTGAGGAAGGCGTGTTCACGCCTGTCGCGGCCCAGAAAACCCACTCCGTCCAGTGTTGGGGCGCCCAATTCGCCGAGGTTGCGATACGCGCGAGCAGCGGCGAGGTGCGCGTGCGCCGTATTGTTTCAGCATTCGACTTCGGACGCGTGTTAAACCCCACCACTGCCCGTAACCAGCTCGCCGGCGCGATTGTGTTCGGCATCGGCATGGCGTTGTTCGAGGCCGGAGAATACGACGAGCACAGCGGCCGCATGACGAACGCCTCGTTGGGCGACTACCTTTTGCCGGTGCAGGCGGACGTGCCCGACATCGACGTCATCATGATCGACCGGCCGGACCATGTCGCCAACCCCATTCTCGGCGTCAAGGGCTGCGGCGAGATCGGGACCGTCGGCAGCGCCGCGGCCATCGCCAATGCGGTGTTCAACGCGACCGGCGTTCGCGTGCGCGACTTGCCGATCTTCCCGGAGACTCTTTTTGCCGAGATCTGAAAGGGATACGGCAAGTCATGGCGTGCCGCGGTGCAACCAACAACTCGCCAGGGCGGCTGCAGCCTGGCCATGTTCCCCCATGTGCCGCGGATCGCGCGATCCGCCCGTTCAAGCCGTTACCCCAACACCAGATCGTCCCGGTGGACCATCTCATCGCGCCCCCGCCAGCCCAGGATCGCCTCGATCTGGTCCGACCGGTGCCCGGCGATCCGCTCGGCATCGGTGCTGGCATAGGCGGACAGACCACGGCCCAGCATCACGCCGTCCGGACCCAGGATCATGACGGGATCGCCGCGTTCGAAGACGCCTTCCACCATGCGGACGCCGGCCGGCAGCAGCGAGCGGCCGCTGGCCAGCGCACGCGCCGCGCCGGCGTCGACCGTCAGGGTGCCTTGCGGCGACAGCGAGCCGGCAATCCAGCGCTTCCTCGATGTGCGTCCCTCCGGCGCCGGCAGGAACCAGGTGCAGCGGGCGCCACGTTCCAGCGACTGCAACGGGCGCTCCACGTTACCGATAGCGATGGCCATGGCGCAGCCGGCCCGGGTGGCGATCCGCGCCGCGGCCAGCTTGGTGCGCATGCCGCCGGACGAGTAGCCGGGTGGCGGTTCGCCGCCCATTGCCTCGATCTCCGGCGTGATGCCGTCCACCACCGGGATATGCGCGGCCGAGGCATTGCGGCGCGGATCGGCGGTGTACAGGCCGTCGATGTCGGACAGCAGGATCAACTGATCCGCCTGCATCATCTCGGCGACGCGGGCGGCCAGCCGGTCGTTGTCACCAAAGCGGATCTCGGCGGTGGCGACGGTGTCGTTCTCGTTGATCACCGGCACGCAGCGCAGCGACAGCAGGGTGGTCAGCGTCTCGCGGGCATTCAAGTAGCGGCGACGGTCCTCGGTATCATCCAGGGTCAGCAGAAGCTGGGCGGCAGTCAGATCGCGGGCGGACAGGGCCTGCGCCCAGGCCTGCGCCAGGCGGATCTGCCCGACCGCCGCGGCGGCCTGCTTCTCCTCCAGTCTCAGCCGCTTCTGCGTCAACCCTAAAGTCCGGCGGGCCAATGCGATAGCGCCCGATGAGACCACGATGACGTCCGCACCCCGCGCCCGCAGCGCCTGGATGTCGGCGGCGACGCTGTCGAGCCAGGCTGTGCGCGGCGCGGCTTCGTCCTGGTCTACCACCAGGGCGCTGCCGATCTTCACCACGATCCGCTGGGCGAGGCCGATCGAAGGGATCATGCCGCCCGCTCCCGCCCCGCGGCATGACGCCGGGTTTCATGGATCGTGTTCTGCAGGGCACGCAGGACTTCGGGCACCCCCTGCCCGGTCGCGCCGGACAGCAGGAAGACGGGTTGTCCGGAGGCTTTCCGCAAGGCCGCCAGCCGAGCCGAGGTCTCCCGCGGAGTCATCGAATCCGACTTGTTCAGGCCGATCAGTTCGGGCTTTTCCGCCAATCCGCCGTCATAAGCTGAAAGTTCGCCGCGGACGGTGCGCCACGCCCGGACGACATCGCCGGCGGCGCCATCGACCAGGTGCAGCAGGACGGCACACCGCTCGACATGGCCCAGGAAGCGATCGCCCAGGCCGGCACCCTCGTGCGCGCCCTCGATCAGGCCAGGAATATCGGCCAGGACGAATTCCTCCGAGGCCGACAGGCGGACGACGCCAAGCTGCGGGTGCAGCGTGGTGAACGGGTAGTCGGCGATTTTCGGACGAGCGGCGGATACCGCCGACAGGAAGGTGGACTTGCCGGCGTTGGGCAGACCGACCAGGCCAGCATCGGCAATCAGCTTCAGGCGCAGCCAGACCCAGCGTTCCTCGCCTGGCCAGCCCTTCGTCGATTTGCGTGGCGCGCGATTGGTCGAGGTCTTGAAGTGGGTGTTGCCAAAGCCGCCATCGCCGCCGGCCAGCAGGGTGACGCGCTTGCCCGCGGCATCAAGGTCCGCCAGCATGGTTTCGTGGTCATCGGCGAACACCTGGGTGCCGAGGGGGACCTTGATCACGACATCACGGGCACCGGCGCCGGTACGATCCGACCCGGCGCCATTGCCGCCCTTCGGTGCCCGGAAATGCTGGGTGTAACGAAAGTCGATCAGCGTGTTCAGGTTGTGCTCCGCGACAAAGACAATGTCGCCGCCCTTGCCCCCGTTGCCGCCGTCAGGGCCGCCGAACTCGATGAACTTCTCCCGCCGGAAGGCGGTCACGCCATCCCCACCGTCACCGGAGCGCAGATAGATCTTCGCCTGGTCGAGAAACTTCATCGAATGTCACCAAACAGAAACGGGGGCCGGCATGCACCGGCCCCCGTCACAGCCATATCGGGTCCGGCGCTACTCCGCGGCGAGCGCCAGCGGCTCCACCGATATATGCACCTTACCCTCGGACTTCCGGGTAAACTTCACCTTGCCGTCAACCAGGGCGAAGATCGTGTGGTCGCGGCCCAGGCCGACATTGCTGCCGGGGTACCACTTGGTGCCGCGCTGGCGGACCAGGATGTTGCCGGCGATGACCTTCTCGCCGCCGAACTTCTTGATGCCGAGGCGCCGGCCCTCGGTATCGCGGCCGTTGCGAGACGAGCCGCCTGCCTTCTTGTGTGCCATGACAGATTACTCCTGCACTTCGCCCAGGTTGGTTTCGGCGGGATCGGTTTCAACAGCGTCCGGCGCTTCAGCCGAAACGATGACCGGAGTCGCGGCCACATCGAGGGCGGCGGCGGGATTGGTTTCAACCGGATCGGCTTGCACACTCCGGGTTTCGACAGCACCCGGCGCTTCCGCGGAAACGATGATCGGGGTCGCGGCAACGTCGAGATCGACGGGCGCGACCTCATCGCCCACCCGCGGCTGCGCCTTCGCGGTTGCGGGCGCCGCATAGGTCTGGCCGTTCGCATTGATGCCCGCGATGCGCAGCACCGTGACGTGCTGACGATGACCGTTGCGGCGGCGGCTGTTCTGCCGGCGGCGCTTCTTGAAGATGATGACCTTGTCCAGGCGGTCCTGCGCGATCACCGTCGCGGTGACGGACGCATCGGCAACCATCGGCGAACCCAGCGTCAAGGAGCCCTCGACCCCCACGGCCAGCACATCGTTGAACGTAACCGTGCCGCCGGCCTCGGCGTCCAGCTTTTCGACCTTCAGCACGGCGTTCGGAGAAACGCGATACTGTTTTCCGCCGGTGCGGATGACAGCAAACATGGAATTGACTTTCAGAACCGCAAAGTAAACAAGCCCGGGAGAGAAAGCGCCTGGGCAACAAGAAACGCGCGTTATAGTCGTCCGCAACCCGATGTCAACGCCTGAAATACGTTCCAGGTCAACCGGTTGCCGATGTCACCCTGGGGTGCCGGCGCACCCGCTTGCCGATCCGCCGCCGCCGTTGTCCAATCGGCTTCCCGATCCGTCTCGTCCATCCAGCCTGACCTTGCAGGAGACCCCTTGATGCCGCGTTTGAATTTCGGTGCCTTTCTCGCCCCGCATCACCCGATCGGCGAGCACCCAATGCTGCAGTTCCGTCGCGACCTCGACCTGGTGCAGCACCTCGACAAGCTCGGCTACGACGAATTCTGGTGCGGCGAGCACCATTCCAGCGGCTGGGAGATGATCGCCTCGCCGGAGATGTTCCTGGCCGCGGCGGGGGAGCGGACCAAGCGCATCAAGCTCGCCACCGGGGTCGTGTCCCTGCCCTACCATCACCCGTTCCACGTCGCGCAGCGCATCGTGCAGTTGGACTACATGACCGGCGGGCGGGTGATCTTCGGCTCCGGCCCTGGCGCGCTGGCGTCGGACGCGCATACCCTGGGTGTCGATCCGATGCTGCTGCGCGACCGCCAGGATGAGGCGATCGGCATCATCCGGCGGCTGTTCAACGGCGAGCGCGTCACCGCCCGGAGCGACTGGTTCACCCTGCAGGACGCCGCCCTGCAACTGCTACCGTTGCAGGAAGACATGCCCTTCGCCGTCGCCTCGCAGATCAGCCCGTCCGGCATGACATTGGCGGGCAAGCACGGCATCGGCATCATCTCGATTGGCTCGATGTCGAGCGAAGGATTGAATGCCCTGCCGACACAATGGGGTTTCGCCGAGGACAGCGCGGTGAAGCACGGCAAGACGGTGGACCGCGCGAACTGGCGCGTGCTGCTGAGCTGGCACATCGCGGAGACGCGGGAAAAGGCCCGTGCCGAAGCCCGCGATGGGCTTATGCGACACCATAACGAATATGTCGCCGCGACCCTGCAACGCCCCGGCGCCCGGCCGTTCAAGACGCCCGACGAGGCGGTCGACAAGACCGCGTTCTCGGATGGCGCCGCGGCTACGATCGGCACGCCCGACGACCTGGTGCGGACGATCAAGTCCGTGCTGGACATCAGCGGCGGCTTCGGCACCGTCGTCGGCTTCGTGCACGACTGGGCCAATCCGGAAAATACCATGCGAAGCTGGGACATGGTGGCGCGCTACGTGGTGCCGGAGATCAACGGCTACCTGGCCGGGTTGCGGAAATCGCAGGACTTCGTGCGCAACAACCGCGAATACTTCGACCGCGCCCGCGACGCCGTGATGTCGAAGATCAACGCGAACGAGACGGCCGCCGCCGCGCTCGCGGTGACAAAGTCGCCGATGCTGAGCGCGTCGGGCAGCAACGTGCCCGATCTCGACAAGGCGCGCGGTCGGACGGCGGCGGAATGAGCGGGCGGACGCCGCGTGAAACTTGATCGGTATCCACGTCTCCGCCAGCAACAGTCCAGCAACAGTAATGGACTCGCGATCGGTGCCATGCATCATTTGGTAGGCATTTGAGCAGTGGCTATCCAAGGTCCGGTTTTGGGTCAGTCTCAAGAGTTGCAGGTGTCCTGATCACCCTCCTTGGAAGAAGGCTGCGACCTCAAAAGGCATTCATAGCGAGCGTGCTCCAGGCATGGTAATCCGCCGCCGAACGAAGCTTGAGATTTTCCCTATGAGCAATCGCATGGAGGGGCTAGCCGCATGCCGATCGGCCGCATGGCAACTGTCTATGTTGCGTTCTAGCTTCCCGATCCGGCCTCACGGGCCTGCATCGCCGCCTCCCAGTTCTGCCCATCAAACGACTGCGAGGGATGCAACATGGTCTGATTGATGCCTTCCAGGCAGCGCGCATTCACGCTGACCTTATCGGGCTCGGAACGGGGCGTATAGAAAGCATGGATGCCGCAGTGGCGGCAGAAGGTATGCTTCGCGATGCCGGTGCCGAACTGGTAAGTGGTCATCGCATCGTCGCCTTGCAGCAGCTCGAAACGGTCGAGCGGCACGATCAGGTGCAGGATGCCCTTTTTGGTGCAGATGGAGCAGTTGCACACGGAGACCTGCGTCAGGTCGGCCTGCACGCGGATGCGGACCTGGCCGCAGTGGCAACCGCCTTCGTAGGTTTGCAGCATCGTTGTCGCCTCCGGGATGTTTTGCAATGGACGCCCGATGATCGCGTGGTTGGGGCAGGAAGTCATCTCCGTCGGAGTGTCGCCGCGCCGGGGCATCCAGGACAGACAACCGGCCTGGGCTTTTCAGGGCGCCACGCCGTGCGCCAGCTCGGCGACAGGCCTGGCAATACCGAAACTTTCAAAGTGACAGGCGAACTGGTGGGAGCTGCTGACGACGCGAAGCTCGGGCGAGGTAACGCCGCACACGGATGGCAAACAATGCGGACACCGCGCAGCGAACACGCAGCCCCCGATGGCGATCGCGGCAGTCTCGCCGGTGCCGCGGTCATCGGGTCCGTCGGCGACGGCATCGAGCAGCATGCGTGTGTAAGGATGACGCGGTGCTGCCAGCAGATCGGCTGGTGTTCCGGCTTCGCAGATGCGGCCACGATACATCACCGCCACCCGGTCGGACAATTGCGCCACCACGGCCAGGTCGTGCGATATGAACAGATAGGCGAGGCCAAACTGATCGCGCAGGTCGGCCAGCAGATTGACGATCGCCGCCTGCACCGAGACATCAAGGGCGGACACCGGCTCATCGCAGACGATGAAGCGAGGCTCGGTCGCCAGGGCCCGAGCGATGGCGACCCGTTGCCGCTCACCGCCGCTGAGTTGATGCGGGTAGCGCTGCCGATAGGATGCGGGCAGCCGCACCATCTCCAGCAGTTCCTCGACGCGCTGGCGGCGTGCGCCGAGCTTGGCCAGGCCGAACAGGGCCAGCGGCCGTTCCAGTGCCTCGCCGACCGACAGGCGCGGATTGAGCGAGGAACCGACATTCTGAAAGACGATTTGTGCCTGCTTGCGGAACGCGCTGATTTGCGGTCCGGCCCACTGGCCGACATCGGCACCGTCGAATTCGACAGTGCCGTCGGTCCGCCGCAGCAGCCGTAGCACCAGGCGGCCCAGGGTGGATTTGCCGCAGCCGCTTTCGCCGACCAGACCCAGCACCTCGCCGGGTGAGATCGACAGCGACACGTCATCCACCGCGGTGACTTGCGTCGGCTGGAAGCGCAGCCTGGGCCTGGAGCCGGCGAACGACAGGCGCCAGGCGGCGAGGCCGCGCCGCGTGGCGAAGGTTTTGCGCAGCCGTGTCACATTGACCAACGCGTCGCCGCGGCGGAACGGCGGCTGGTCGATTGACTCGACCGCCAGGCGCGGCCAGTCGCCCAGCGCGTCGGCCTTCCAGCAGCGCGCCTGATGGCCGGTCGCGGCGATGACCAGTTGCTGTGGTTCGCCCGTGCAGCGGGCTTCGGCGAACGGGCAGCGTGGTGCGAACACGCAGCCGGAAGCGGGTCGTGGCGCGCTTGGCATCTGGCCCTGGATAGCAGGTAGCCGGCTGCCACGGGACGCCGCGGCCAGGGGTGGCCGAGACGCTAGCAGGCCTTTGCTGTAGGGATGCTCTGGATGCTCCAGCACGTCGCGCACGCTGCCCACCTCGACGAACTGGCTGGCGTACATCACCGCGACGCTGTCGCACAGGCGGCGGATGACGCCAAGATTGTGGCTGATGAACAGCAGGCTGACCTGCTTTTGCCGGCGCAACCGGGCGAGCAGGCGGAGGATCTGCGCCTCGACCGTGACATCCAGCGCAGTGGTCGGTTCGTCCAGGATCAGCAACGGCGGCTCGCAGGCCAGCGCGGCGGCGATCAGCGCGCGCTGCTTCATGCCGCCACTAAGCTGGTGTGGGAACGCGCGTGCCACGTCATCGGCTTGGTGGATGCCCATCTCGCGCAGCAGCGATACGGCGCGACGCATCGCCTCCGGCTGTCGCAGGCCGAGATGTTGCACCATCGGTTCGGCGATCTGCCGGCCGACGCGCAGTGCGGGGTTGAGCGCCGTGAATGGATCCTGGAACACCGCGCCGATGCGCCGCCCCAATACGCCGCGGCGCCGCACCGGCGTGAGCTGCGTGAGGTCGCGGCCCTCGAACAGGATCTCTCCCTCGGTGCGCGCGGCCGCGCCCAGCAGACCGAGGATGGCGCCGGCGATGCTGCTTTTGCCGGAGCCGGATTCACCGACGATGCCCAGCGCCTCGCCCGGTTGCAACTGAAACGATGCGTTGCGCACGGCGGCGCTGCCGTCGGTTCCGCCGCCGTAGCGCACGGTCAGGTCGCGGACCTGTAGCAGGGGTGGCGTATTCATCGCCGGCCACTCAGGCGCGGGTCCAGCACCTCCCGCAGTCCGTCACCCAGCAGGCTGATGCCGATCACGGTGATGCCCATGGCGATGCCGGGGGCGAGGGAAATCCATGGGGCCATGGTAACGAAGCCGCGGCCATTGCTGATCATCAAGCCCCAGTCGGCGGCGGGTGGCTGAACGCCGAAGCCGAGGAAGCTGAGCACCGTGCCGAGCAGGACGGCGAAGACGACGCGCAGGCTGGCCTCGACCATCAGGACGGGCCAGACATTGGGCAGCAGCTCCCGCCACAGCACGTACCACAGGCGCTCGCCGCGCGCGCGGGCGGCTTCCATGAATTCGCCGCTCATCAAATCGAGCGTGACGCTGCGGGTGACGCGCCCGATCGGCGGCGCTGACAGCACGCCGATGGCGAAGGCGGTTTTCATCAGGCTGGGCGAGGTGATCGCCAGAATAAGCAGCACCAGCAGGATGGGCGGAAACGCCATCATCACGTCGAGCACGCGCATGATCGCTTCATCGACCAGTCCGCGCCGATAGCCGGCGAGCAGTCCGAGCGGCACGCCGAAACCCATGCTGATGACCGTGGCGGTGACGCCCAGCAGCAGGGAAAGCTGCGAGCCGATCAGCAACCGGCTAAAGACATCCCGGCCGTATTCGTCGGTGCCGGCGAGGTAGCGCAGGCTGGGCGGGGAAAAGCGATCACGGATGTGCATCTGGTCGAACGGGTAGGGCGCGATGTATTGCGCCAGGGCGGCGGTGGCCAGCAGCACCAGCACGATGGCGCCACCGATCAGCAAGGCGCCGGGCAGCCGACGCGCCGAAATTGTGGTCAACGCCGCGACAGGCACTGCGTCAGTCAACCGCGCCACCGTAGCGAATACGTGGATTGGCCACGCCATACAGCAGGTCGGCGGTCAGGTTGGCCAGGCAGTAGACCGCTGTCAGCACCAGGATCGCCGCCTGCATCAGCGGCAGGTCCTGGTGCTGCAAGGCGAAGATCAGCAGCCGGCCCAGCCCTGGGTAGGCGAAAACCGTTTCTACCGCAACTATGCCGCCGATCAGGAAGCCGAAATCCTGCGCCAGCACGGTAATGGTCGGCACCAAGGCGTTGCGCAGCGCGTGGCGGAAGATCACCAGCCGTTCCGGCAGCCCACGGGACCGCGCCACCCTGACGTACATGCTGTCCAGCGCCTCGGCCATGCTGGATCGCGTCAGCCGCGAGACGTGCGCCAGCAGTGTCAGCGTCAGGGTGACCACCGGCAGCACCAGAAAGGCGCTGAAGCGGGCCAGGCCGTCACTCAGGTTGCCGGAGCCCGAAGTCGGCAGCAAATGAAACGTGCCGCCGAAGACAAGGATCAGGACCAGGCCCCAGTAGAACTCAGGCACCGAGATGCCGAGGTAGGCGAACACGGAAACCGCGTGATCCGGCCAGCGGCCGCGCCAGACGGCTGCCACGACGCCCATGGTCACGCCGACCGTAGACACCACCGTCATGGCAAGCACCGCGAGCACGGCGGAGCGGTCGAACGCATCCCACAGAACCGGGGCGACCGGGCGCTCCATCACCATGGACTGACCCATGTCGCCGTGCAGCATCGCGTCGGCCCAATGCCAGTACTGCACTGGCAGCGGCAGGTCGAGGCCGAGCTTGTGCTCGAGCGCGGCCTGGGTTTCCGGCGTGGAATACTGACCGAGGATCAGCGCCGCGGTGTTCGACGGCAAGGCGTGCGTCGCCAGGAACACCAGCAGCGACATCGCCAGCAGGATGAACAGCACGGTGCCGAGGCGGCGCATTGCGTACCCGGCCATCGCGTCAACCGGCCCGCATCAGGCGCTGATTGTTACGTGGCTGACATCCGCCCACATCAGCGGCGAACTTTTGAAGCCCTGCACCTTCTTGCTGACGCCGCAGGCGAAATTCTTCACGAAGACCAGGCAGCCCGGCCCGTCCTTGGCGACGATCTCCTGAAACCGTCCATACAGCTTCGCCTGTTCGGCTTTGTCGGTGGTGGAGCGCGCGGTGTCCAGCAACTTGTCGACCTCGGCGTTCTTGTAGTGCCACAACGTGTTGTTCCACGATCCGCTGCTGTGGTACCAGGCATAGGTCATCAGGTCGGGGGTCGAGCGGCCGAAGAAGCCATCGATGTTGAAGGGCACTTTGCCTTCCATCTCGGCGAAGAACTTGTCCGGCGGCACGATGCGCAACGACACAGCGATACCGAGCTGTTTCGCGCTGTCGCGGAACGCGGTTGCCAGCCGCTCCGCGGTCGGATCGCTGCCGCCGAGATACATCTCGATCGGGAAACCCTTGCTCAATCCGGCCGCGGCCAGCAGCTTCTTCGCCCCCGCGACGTCCGGCGGTGTCAGCAGGTCCTTGCGGAAAAACGGATGGTTTGGCGGGATCGGGGTGACGGTCGGGATGCCGTAGCCGAACGTGGCGATGTCGGTCAGAGCCTGCCTGTCGACCAGCTTGATCAGGGCTTCGCGGACCCGCGGATCATCCGACGGCTTGAACTCGTTGTTGAAGATGATGCCGCCCCAGTGACCGGAGGTGACAGCATCGACGCGCGCGACGCTGCTGTTCTTCAACTGGTCCTGCTGTTCCGGCGGCAGATCATAGACGATCTCGACCGATCCGCTTTCCAGGCCCGCCACCGCCGTGGTGAATTCCGGGATGACGCGCAGGATGGCCCGGTCGATCTTGGGCACGCCGGGTAGGAAGTAGTCCGGATTCTTTTCCAGCACCAACTGATCGCCGGGTCGATACTCGACGAAGCGGAACGGGCCGGTGCCGATCGGTTTGGTGGTCAGCGTGGCCACGTGCGCCTCGCTGACGATCTGCGCCTGGTAGCCGGCGGCGACCGCGGGCATGTCCGCGTACGGGACCTTCATGGTGAATTTGACAGTCAGCGGATCGACGGCTTCGACCTTGCCGACGGCACCCAGCGACGCACGCAGTACCGAGCCGATCGCCGGGTCCAGCAGCCTGTTATAGGTAAACACCACATCGGCCGCGTCCAATGGTTTTCCGTCGTGGAATTTCACGCCTGGACGGAGATGAAAGATCCAGGTCTTGAGATCCTCGGTGGCCTCCCAGCTTGTCGCCAGGTCGGGCAGCACCTGGGTGATGTCATCCTGCGCCGTCAGCCGGCTGAACACGCCTCTGGCGTAGTTGTAGTCAAGGCCGCCGACACGCATCTTGGCCGGGTCAAGTGTCGCGGCAGCCGCGGGGTAGGCGACCCGGACCGTACTGCCTTCGGCGGCGGGTGCCGACGCCATCGTGGCGGCCAGGGCCGCGGCACTGCCGCCGGCTAGGGCGTCGCGGCGACTAAGAATTGGGCGGCGTGGCGATTCGTTGCGCATTATGAGGCCCCCTCGTTTTGTTGTTGTCGTATATTGCCGAGATCCGCAGCAACCTTTGTGCCACCGTTGCGGGACGCCTGGATTTCAAGCGACCACAGGTCAAGATTGCGGCGCATTAGCGCAGGGTTTGCTCTTGCCGACAGGCATGCGCGATTTTCCGGCAATTTTCAGACGGTGAAGTCCCCCATGCATGAATATGCGGCTACAGAAGCCCACATAATCATGTAATGCGCGTAATACAGGCACGTGTCCGGCGATCGCATCCGTCAGTCGATCATCGACCACGCCCTTCACCATCGCGTTCCACCGAGTGGACGCCGACATGGCTGAAGATGTTCCCGATGCAATCATCCTCGCCGAGTAGCGCTTCATCTGCCCAACCGCGCGGCAAGCACAGGCGTCAAATTCTAAGCTGCGCATGACCCGGCATCCGCCAGTCACCGCTGTTGGCATCCACTCAATGTGCTCGCCTCCACGGGGCGCACCGACGCACGGCATCAGGCCAAGCTTCCAGCGGCTTCACCGCTTACCCCTGGTTCAGAAACCGCCGTCCGTGAGCGCCGACTGCAGGGGAATCGCTTGAGTGTCTCATGCGATGCGCCGGATGACGTTTTCCAGATAATCCTGATTCCAGCCGGCCTTTTTACGGCGGTTCTTAAAGCTGGTGACGGGTTTCGCCTGGTTCAGTAAATTCATGGCAGTATGTTTCACGACCGCCATGTTGGCAGGGCCATGAGCGGTGCGCAGGCGCGCCAAATCGTCGTGGAATACCACATCCAGCACCCAGTGCAGCCGGTTCTCAATGCCCCAGTGGCTCCGCACGACCCTGGCGAGGGTCTCGGCACTGAGTTTGGTTGAGCACAGGTAGTATCGGGTTTCTGTCTGGATAACGCCGCCCCGCTCGGTTTCGCTTTCGATCATGCCGATGGCGGTCAGGCCAGGGAATGCAAATTCGCCCGGATGACGCCGCTCGGCGAACAGCCAGTTGATGTCGTGGCAGATCGTATGGCGGCGGGTTTCGATCCGGCCATGGTCGCCATCGACGGTCTCGAAGCTTTGCAGCGTCAGCGTTGGTGGTGGATCGGCAAAGACGGTTTCCACTTCGGCATAGGTCGCTGGCCAGTTCTCCTTCAAGGCCAGCACGTAATCGCCACCACCCTCGATGATCGTCTGGGCAATCTCCTTCTGCGTGCCCATGGCATCGATGGTCACCAACGCGCCGGCCAGTTCCAGACGACGCAGCAGCACAGGAATGGCGGTGATCTCATTGGATTTCGCCGACACCGCCTCTTGTCCAAGGACCAATCGCTGACGCGTCGCCCAGGCGGACACCGTATGCAGCGGCAGACGCCCTTTGCCGCGGGCATGGCTGCGACGCGAGGTCTTGCCATCGATCGCGATAATCTCGGGCGTGTCAGTCCGCAACCCGTCTACCCAGGTCAGGAAACATGTCTTGAACAGCTCAGGATCAATCGCCGCGATCACGTCGCACAATGTGTCGTGGCTCGGGATGCCGTGCTTGAACGGCAGAAAACGGCGGAGGAAGCCCTGGCGTTCGCTGCCCCACAGGCTGATTTCGACAAAGTCGTCCGCACCGGCGATGGTCCCGCAGAGCATCAGCAACAGGATTTCCGGTAGAGGATATAGCACCTTCGTCGCTTGGCGCGGGTCCCGGAGGGCCGCGAAGTGGGACAAGAAGCAGGGCTGGCTTGGCATGGACATAGAGACCTCCTGATGAGAGGCTTCCTATGAATCCGATTCTAGCCCGCACGGGAATCCCTCAACCACTCAAGCGATCGCCCTGGCGCCGACTGGCGCGGAAATTGCCTCAGCAACACCAACCGGGCTACAACGGGAGGCTCGCGATGATAAAACATCTTGGCCGGCTATGCCGTTTTGCCATCTTCGCGACGGCAATCCTTGTTTCGTTCGAAACTGGCGCCGAGAGCAAGACATTCCGCTGGTCTAACGACGGCGATGCCACGACAATGGACCCGCACGCCCGCAGCGACGGCTTCGTGACATCCTTCGATATGAACATGTACGAGCCGCTGCTGATCCGCGACCGGAATTTGAAGCTGGCGCCCGTCCTTGCCACCGAATGGGCGAACACCAACCCGACGACATGGCGCTTCAAGCTGCGTCACGGCGTGAAATTCCATGACGGAACGCCAATGACCGCCGACGACGTCATATTTTCCATGCAGCGTGCGATGGCGACCGGCGCGGATGTCGCGGCAATGCTGACGACCGTCAAACAGGTGGTGAAAATCGACGACTACACTGTCGATTTCCTGACCAACGGGCCGTCGCCGATCCTGCCAAATTACCTGGTCGGTGTCGCGATCATGAGCAAAGCCTGGTGCGAGGCGCATGACACGACACTGGCCGCCTCGCATGAAGACAAGGAAAACTATGCGACCCGCAACGAGAACGGCACCGGACCCTTCATCCTGAAGGACCGCCAGCCCGCCGTGCGCACCGTTCTGGTCAAGAACCCGAACTGGTGGGGCCTTCCGGAGCAGCCGATCGATATTGATGAGGTCGTCTTCACCCGCATCGCCAATGCGGCGACGCGGGCCGCCGCTTTGCTGTCGGGTGAGCTCGACATGGTCTACAACGTGCCGTTGCAGGACATCGATCGCATTCGCAACACGCCAGGAATGAAAATCTGGCAGACGCCAGAGCTGCGAACGATCTTTCTGGGGATGGACCAGTCGCGCCCCGAGCTGCTCGAATCCAATGTCAAAGGCAGGAACCCGTTCAAGGACAAGCGCGTCCGCCAGGCGTTTTACCAGGCCATCGACGAGGACGCGATAACCAGCAAGGTCATGCGCGGCTTCGCCCGGCCGACGGCGCTGATGGTCGGGCCTGGCGTCAACGGCTTTGATCCGGCGCTCGACAAACGCTTCCCTTATGATCCGGCCGCGGCCAAGAAACTGCTCGCCGAGGCCGGCTTTCCCGCTGGGTTCGAAGTCGGCTTCGATTGCCCGAATGATCGCTATGTCAATGACCAGGCGATCTGCCAGGCGATCGTCTTCATGCTTGCCCGGGTCGGCATCAAAGCCGACCTGCTCGCCCAGACCAAGGCCAAATACTTCGGCAAGATCAACGCCCCGAACTACGACACCAGCTTTTACCTGCTAGGCTGGACGCCGACACCGCTGGACGCGTTGAACATGCTGAGCGAACTCTGCGCCACGCGGTCCGGCGACGCCCGCGAGGGGATCTACAACAATGAAGGCTATTCGAACCCGGCTCTGGATGTGCTGATCAAGCAGATCGAAGTGGAACTCGATGGCGAAAAGCGCAACGATGAAATCAGTCAGGCATTGCGCATCGTCAAGGACGACTTCGCCTACATTCCGCTGCATCAGCAGATCGTCGTCTGGGCCACGCGTGCCAACGTCGATCTGGCGGTGCTCGGCAATGATGACTTTCAGTGGCGCTACGTGAAAATGAAATAGCCAAATCGGCGGGTCCTGATGCTGGTTTTTCTGGTACGGCGCTTCTATCAAGCGGTTCTGGTGATGCTCGCGGTCGCATTGATCGCCTTCGCACTATTCAATTACGTTGGCGATCCAATCAGCGGCATGGTCAGTCAGGATGCCAGCCTCGCCGCCAGGGAGCAGATGCGGCAGGAACTCGGGCTCAACGACAGCGTGTTCGTGCAATTCACCCGCTTCATCGGTCGCGCCGTACAAGGCGAGTTTGGCCTTTCATACCAGCAGCAGCGGCCGGTCGCGCAGATGATCATGGAAACCATGCCGGCGACACTGGAACTCAGTTTCGTTTCCGCGGCGCTGGCAATCGCCTTCGGTGTGCCCCTTGGAATCTACACCGGATTGCATCCCGCATCGTGGCTGTCGCAGGCTCTGCTGAGCCTGTCGCTCATCGGGGTTTCGTTGCCAACCTTTCTGATCGGCATCCTGATGATCCTGGTGTTCTCGGTGGATCTGCACTGGCTGCCGTCGTTCGGCCGCGGCACCGTCGTGCATTTCGGCTGGTGGAGCTCCGGCCTGTTCACCGTCGACGGCTGGCGCGCCATTCTGATGCCCGCGATGAACCTCGCACTGTTTCAGATGACACTGATCATGCGCCTGGTCCGCTCCGAGATGATCGAGGTCTTGCGCACCGACTACATAAGGTTCGCGCGATCCCGCGGGTTGAGCAGCCGAGCGGTGAATTTTGGCCATGCGTTGAAGAACACGCTGGTGCCGGTGATCACCGTCGCTGGCTTGCAGCTCGGCTCGATCATCGCCTTCGCGATCATCACCGAGACCGTCTTCCAGTGGCCAGGGATGGGCCTGATGTTCATCCAGGCCGTCAGCTTCGTCGATATTCCGGTCATGGCTGCCTACCTGATGCTGGTCGGCGGCTTCTTTGTCGTCATCAATCTTGTTGTCGACCTGCTGTACCACGTCATCGACCCGCGGCTGCGGATTGATCGCGAGCGCATGGCGCATGGCTGATCTGGTATCAACCGCCGCCAGGGCAGGGTCGCGTTCGATCCTGCGTCGCGTGTTCGCTAGCGACCTGTGGTGGAGCTTCCGCCGGTCCCCGGTGGCCATGGGCGCCGCGGCCGTGGCGATTATCTTGATCGCCGGATCGCTGTTGGCGCCCTGGATCGCGCCGCATGATCCGTTCGACCTCGCGTCGCTCAATCTGCTCGATGCCACCACGCCGCCAGCCTGGCTCACCGGCGGCACCTGGCAGTATCCGCTCGGCACGGATGATCAGGGCCGCGACGTCCTCTCGGCCATTCTCTATGGCTCGCGTCTGTCATTGGCGGTCGGCTTCGCGGCCGTGGTGGTCGCCATGCTGGTCGGGGTCTCGCTCGGCCTGATTGCCGGGTGGACCGGCGGCATCGCCGACACGGTTATCATGCGCGTCGCTGATGTTCAGCTCAGCTTTCCGGCAATCCTGATCGCGCTGCTGATCGACGGCGTCGCCCGCGGCCTGGTGCCGCGCGATGCACAGGCCGAGATTGCGTCCTTTGTCGTCATCGCGGCGATCGCATTGTCGTCCTGGGTCCAGTACGCACGCACCGTGCGCGCATCGACGATGGTCGAGCGGGACAAGGAATACGTCCAGGCGGCGCGCATGATCGGCGTTCACCCGGCGAAGATCCTGGCCGGTCATCTGCTGCCGAATGTCGTCGGTCCGGTGCTCGTCGTCGCCACCATCAATCTGGCGCTCGCCATACTGACCGAAGCAACATTGTCATTTCTTGGCGTCGGCCTGCCACCAACGCAGCCGTCACTCGGCACCCTGATCCGCAATGGAAATGATTTTCTGCTGTCCGGCGATTGGTGGATTTCGATTTTCCCCGGCGTCGCCCTGGCGGCGTTGATCCTGTCGGTCAATCTGCTGGGTGACTGGCTGCGCGACGCCCTCAATCCGAAGTTGCGATGACATGACACGGACGCTGTTGCAGGCCGAAAATCTGCGGGTGGAGCTGTCGGGCCGGCGCGGCACGCTGCGCGCCATCGACGATATCAGCTTTACCATCGAGCCAGGCGAGGTGCTTGGCGTCGTCGGCGAGTCAGGCGCCGGCAAATCCCTGACCGGCGCCGCGATCATTGGGCTGCTGGAACCACCGATGCGCATGACCGGCGGCCAGATCCGGCTGGCCGGCAAGCGGATCGACAACTTGCCCAATGAGGCGATGCGCCGGATCCGCGGCAAGGAGATCAGCACGATTTTTCAGGACCCGCTGACTAGTCTGAACCCGCTTTACGCGATCGGCCGTCAGCTTGTCGAAACCATCCGCACGCATCTCGACCTGTCAGCCGGCGCGGCTCGGGACCGCGCCTTGTCGCTGGTGCATGAGGTCGGCATTGCCGGCGCCGGTGAACGTTTTGACCATTACCCGCATCAATTTTCCGGCGGGATGCGCCAACGCATTGTCATCGCGCTGGCAATCGCGGCCAACCCCCGGCTGATCATCGCCGATGAGCCGACAACAGCGCTGGATGTATCCATTCAGGCGCAGATCATCGCGCTGTTGAAGCGCCTGAGCCGCGATCATGGCACGGCGATCATGCTGATCACCCACGACATGGGGATCATTGCGGAAACCGCGCATCGCGTCGCCGTGATGTATGCCGGCCGGATCGTCGAGATTGGCGCGGTGCGCCAGATCGTCACCAATCCGCGACATCCTTACACGCGCGGCCTGATGGGCTCGATCCCGCGCATAGGCGGCGCACGCCACCGGTTGCGCCAGATCGAGGGATCAATGCCGCGGCTGAATGCAATTCCACCGGGCTGCCCATTCAGCCCGCGTTGTCCCGAGGCATTCGACGCATGCCGCCGTGGTCGGCCAGATCTGCTGCCGGCCAACGGGACCGACGCGGCGTGCTGGCTTTACCATATGGCGCCCGCCCTGGCGGAGGCTGTCGCGGATGGCTGACGCCGATAGCCTGCTGCGCGTCGAGGACTTGCATCACCACTTCGACGTTTCGCGACCGGCCCTGGAGCGCCTGTTGCAGGGCCGCGAGCGCGCCGTGTTGAAGGCGGTCGATGGCATCAGTTTCGCCATCCGACAAGGCGAAACCTTTGCCCTGGTCGGTGAATCAGGATGCGGCAAGTCGACCATCGCGCGCCTTGTGGTCGGGCTTCATCGTCCCACTTCGGGCCGGATTGTCTTCGGTGGACAGGACTTCGCCCGGTTGAACGGCCGCAAGGCGACGGCACCGCTGCGCCGCCGCATGCAGATGATCTTCCAGGACTCCTATGCCAGCCTCAACGCCCGTTGGCGGGTCAGGCGGATCGTCGCGGAACCGCTGCGCACGCACGGGCTTGCCGCGAGCCAGGCGGACCTGCGCGACCGCGTCGACGCGTTACTGCTTCAGGTGCGCCTGTCGCCGGCCGATGGGGAGAAGTTCCCGCACGAATTTTCCGGTGGGCAACGCCAGCGTATTTCGATCGCCCGCGCGCTTGCTTCCAACCCGCAATTCCTCGCCTGTGACGAGCCAACATCCGCGCTTGACGTGTCGGTTCAGGCGCAAATCCTGAACCTGATGAAGGACCTGCAGCGCCAGTTCAGCCTGACGTACCTGTTCATCTCGCACAATCTCGCCGTCGTTTATCAGGTGGCGGACCGTGTCGGGGTGATGTACCTGGGCCGCCTTGTCGAGGTTGCCACCGCGGATCGACTGTTTGCCGCACCTTGCCATCCCTACACACGATTGCTGCTCGATACGATCCCGCGCGTCGAGATGACCAGTCGAGAGCGTGAACCGGTGGCGGGCGAGGTGCCGAATCCGATCAGGCCGCCGCCCGGCTGCGGCTTTCATCCGCGTTGTCCGTTCGCCAACAACCGCTGCCGTCACGAGAGGCCGGAACTGCTCGACGTCGGCGGTGCGCTTGTCGCCTGCCACGCCGCCGAGGAGGGCCGTCTGGCCTGACGGGGCTGTCAGGTTGTCACTGTCCGGAAGCGGGCTTCATTCCAAAGCTGCCGTTAATCGCGATTGATCTGAGAGAACGAGCAACTAGCCTTCAGGCGGCGACTGCGAACAGCGCAGCGCAGCGCAGCCTGCCAGCGTTCGTCGGGCAGTCCAGAAGCTGCCAAAGGCGAGCCCAGGACAGGTCAGCCATTACGCCACGATCACGAAGCATGAGATCCAGATTGCGGTAGCTGATCGGGACCATGTTTAAAACGCCAGCGGCGTCGCCTGCACGACCAACGGCAAGGTGCGCACCATCTCCAGCACGGCGTCGGGCACGTCCTCGTCCAGCGACACCAGACAGATGGCGTCGCCACCTTGTCCGGATCGTCCCAGGTGAAAGGTGGCGATGTTCAGCCCGGCACCGGCCAAGGTCGCTCCAAAGCGGCCGATGAAACCTGGCTTGTCCTGATTGGTGACGTACAGCATGTGCGGGGCGAAATCGGCCTCGACCTTGATGCCCTTGATCTCGACGATGCGTGGGCGTGAGCCGGCGAAGAGCGTGCCGGCGACGCTGCGTGTCAAGCTATCGGTTTCCACCGTCACGCGGACCAGGGTCAGGTATTCGGTGGGGCGGTCGTGCACGGTCTCAGCCACATCGATGCCGTGATCGCGCACCGCGACGGCAGCATTGACCATGTTGACGCCCACCATCAGCGGCGACATCAGGCCGGCCAGCATCGCCGCCGTCAGCGGCCTGTGGTTCAGCGCGGCGGCCTGACCCTCGTACTCGATGGAGACCTTCCGCAGCATCCCCTCGCGCGCCTGCGTCAACTGGCCGGCGAAGGCACCCAGCAGGCGGCAGAGTTCCAGATAGGGCTTCAGCCGCGGTGCGTCCTCGGCGGAGACGGAGGCCATGTTGATGGCGTTGGCGACGGCGCCGGTTAGCAGGAAATCACTCATCTGTTCAGCCACCTGCAGCGCGACGTTCTCCTGCGCCTCGGCCGTGGCGGCGCCGAGGTGGGGGGTGCAGACGACGTTCTCCAGTCCAAACAAGGGCGAGTCGGTGGCGGGCTCGGTCTCGAACACGTCCAAGGCGGCGCCGGCAACGTGGCCGGATCGGATGGCGTCGGCCAAAGCGGCTTCGTCAAGCAGCCCACCGCGCGCGCAGTTGATGATGCGCACGCCGCGTTTCGTACGGGCTAGGGCTTCGCGGGACAGGATGTTGCGTGTCGCATCAGTCAGCGGCGTGTGCAGCGTGATGAAGTCCGCACGCGCGAACACCGTCTCCAGCTCGGCCTTCTCGACGCCCAGTTCCAGCGCTCGCTTTTCCGACAGATAGGGATCGTAGGCCAGCACGCGCATCTTCAGGCCGACGGCGCGGTCGGCGACGATCGAGCCGATGTTGCCGCAGCCGATCAGCCCAAGCGTCTTGGCGGTCAGCTCGACGCCCATGAAACGATTCTTCTCCCACTTGCCCGCCTTGGTGGAGGTGGAGGCTTCGGGAAGCTGGCGAGCCAGTGCGAACATCATGGCGATAGCGTGTTCGGCGGTGGTGATGGTGTTGCCGAGCGGGGTGTTCATCACCACCACGCCGCGCGCGGTGGCGGAGCGGATGTCGACGTTGTCCACGCCGATGCCGGCACGTCCGACCACCTTCAGGTTGCTGGCGACGTCCAGCAGTTCCTTCGTCACCTTGGTGGCGGAGCGGATTGCCAGGCCGTCATAGCCGCCGATGATGCCGCGCAACTCGGCCGGCGACAGGCCGGGTTTCAGATCAACCTCGATGCCCCGGTTGCGAAAGATTTCAACCGCGGCGGGCGACAGCTTGTCACTGATCAGAACTTTGGGCATGGGATGTCCTTAAGGGTACAGGAGCCAACCGGGCTGTCGGCGGTCATGTTCCGCCGTTGCGTCATCGTAGGAGCGGTCGCCCGCAATCGCAGTCCTTGGGCAAACCGCACGCGCGACAGACACCGGGCAACCTGGGATTTATGAAATCGTTACTGAGCTGCCGCGAAGGATTCGGCGACCTGTGCGGCGGCCCAGTCGAGCCAGGGCAGCAGCGCGGCGATATCGGCGGTTTCCACCGTCGCACCACCCCAGATGCGCAATCCAGGCGGGGCATCGCGGTAGGCGCCGATGTCATAGGCTACCCCCTGCTTTTCCAGCAACGTGGCAAGCTGCTTCGCCGCCTTGGCCTGGCCATCCCCCGGCAACGCGGTGAACCACGCTGCGGTGATCTTCAGGCAGATCGAGGTGCAGGAGCGCGTCGGCGGGTCCTCGGCCAGGAAGCCGGCCCAGTCGCTGCGCGCGACCCAGGCGGCGACGGCAGCGAGATTGGCCTCCGACCGCGCGATCAGCGCCGGCAGGCCGCCGATGTGTTCGGCCCAGCGCAGACTATCCAGCGCGTCCTCCACGCACAGCATCGACGGGGTGTTGATCGTTTCACCCTTGAAGATGCCTTCGGCCAGCTTGCCTTTCGCTGTCAGCCGGAAGATCTTTGGCAGCGGCCAGGGCGGGGTATAGGTTTCCAGCCGTTCGACGGCGCGCGGGGACAGCGCCAACATGCCATGTGCGGCCTCCCCGCCCAGCACCTTCTGCCAGGACCAGGTGACCACATCCAGCCTGTGCCAGGGCAGCGCCATGGCGAAGGCGGCGGAGGTGGCGTCGCAGATCGTCAGTCCCTGGCGGTCGGCAGGAATCCAGTCCGCGTTCGGAACACGCACGCCGGAGGTGGTGCCGTTCCACGGAAAGACGATGTCGTGCGCGGGATCGACCGCGGCCATGTCGGGCAATTTCCCATACGGCGCGGACAGCACGCGGGAATCCTGCAACTTCAGGTGCTTGACGATGTCTATCGCCCAGCCCTCCCCAAAGCTTTCGAACGTCAGGATGTCGACGCCGCGCGCGCCGAGAAGCGACCACAACGCCATCTCGAAGGCGCCAGTATCGGAGGCCGGCACAATGCCAAGCCGCCAGTCGTCGGGAATGCCAAGGATGACGCGGGAGCGGGTGATGACCTCGGCGAGACGGGCTTTGGGTTCCGTTGCGCGGTGGCTGCGACCCAGCGTGGCGGCGGCGAGCACTTTAAGGGAGAAACCCGGCCGCTTGGCGCAAGGGCCGGAAGCGAAGCAGGGGTTACGCGGACGCAGGTCCGGTATCGCGGTATCTGACATGGCAGCTCTCCCTTTCAGAAGAGAAGCGTCCCGGTGGGGGGACGTGACCCGCCGCGGGAAGTAGGCGGACGAGACGCTGGCGTCAATACATTTTGCTGGGTAACAAGATTTTTAGATCGCTCCAGACGATGTTACTATCGGGCTTAAATCTGACTTGGTTTGATAAATTGCCGCAGATGCTGTGGCGCCTCAATAAGCTTGCCGCCAATAGAGCTTGGAAGCTCGATCTGACTTACACGTTGGCTGTAGCCGGGAATTTTGGTGGCAATCCAACTGAATGTAGATGCATAACGAAGCACCGGTGCATTCAACGCTTTATAGTGCGGCTGGCCGTTTATGAAAAGATTATTCAGGAGCCGTTGGCCTTATTGTGTGTTGGAGGAGCTATGCTATATCTTAGTGTTCAGATTTTTTCAGGAAGCACAGCATTGCTTTCTGCAGTATTTTGGTATTTGGCAGCCCGCGTGAACATTCCCCATCCGGTCGGCGACAGCTATGCCGGCAAAGGACCATTTGAATGCGCAATGAAACGGCAAACTAAGCTTAATGCAATTGCAGCCGGGTCAGCAGCCGTAACGGCGGCACTACAAGCTATCGAAGCCGTCGTAAAGTAGATCCTGAGATTATTTTACTATTTGGGGCGATTATGAAAATCGTGCAGACGTGGATATGGGGCGAGCCAGAAGGACGGCTCGATAGTTTATTTCTCAATGTTGAGCAAATAGCCACGATTGAGGTTTACAGTGAAGATCCGCTGTATGACAACCAGGAAATATTTGGCTGCATAACAGAGGAGCATGTTTTGGGGCTTACAGTATGGCTCATAACCATGAGCAATGGTCGAGAGATCAAAGTTCCTAATCCGTGGAGTTGGAGAACCACCATCTGGAAAACGTTAGGGATACCAGAGGCGGTTTTTTAAGCCCTGGTTGGCGCTAACTTTCGTGTCTTTGGCGCGAGGCGCTCGGTTGTCGCAGTTGCGACTGTCGATGGGGCGAATGCTGGGTTCTATGGGTTCATGGCGTCGATACAATTTCCTAAACATGATAATTTGATCGCTGACGGTGAACTTCTCCCTGTTCTGGCAGCCGATCACGCGGAGCAGCCATTGTCGTTGAATTAGGATCGCTTGTTCCTGATCATCCGATCAAGCAGGAAATTATCAAATATGCGCCCCGGCGTAGTATGATGAAAAACGTTGCTAGTATGAGCAGGGGATTCAAACTCCTTCTTATTCCGATATTTTATCGCTCCGCTGCTAGTAGCCGAATCCTACAGCAAATCCAGCGCCTGCTTGCGCCCCGGCGGCTGGTGCGCCGCGTCGATCTCCGCCAGATCGGCCGGTGTCAGTTCAAGCGTCGCGGCCGCCGCATTCTCCCGCACATGCGCGACATCCGCCGCCTTTGGAATCGAAATCACCATTGGATGCCGCAACCCCCAGGCAATGGCGACCTGCGCCGGCGTCACACGATGCCGCCGCGCCACCGCCCGCAACGCCGGCGAGCCAAGCAGGCGGCGGACGTGATGGCCAAGCGGCGAGTAGGCCATGATCGGAATGCCGTGCGAGGCGCACCAGGGCAGCAGATCGAATTCGATGCCGCGGCTGTCCGGGTGGTACAGCACCTGATCCGCCGCACAGGCCTGGCCTCCCGCTACTTCAAGCAACTCCGTCATGTCCGCGGTATCCAGGTTCGAGACACCCCAGTAGCGGATCTTTCCCGCCGCCCTCAGTGCCTCGAACGCCGCGACAGTCTCGGCCAGCGGATGTCCGCCCTGCCAATGCAGCAGATAGAGGTCGATCCGGTCGGTCTTCAGCCGCTTTAGGCTGCGCTCGCACGCGGCCGGCACGCCGGAGCGGGACGCATTGGACGGCAACACCTTGCTGACGATGAACAGCTTGTCGCGTTGTCCGGCGCTGGCCTCGGCGACGACCGTCTCGGCGCCGCCGTTGGCGTACATCTCGGCGGTGTCGATCAAGCTCATGCCCAGGTCGATGCCCAGGCGCAAGGCATCCGCTTCCCGCCTGATCTCGCCGCGATTCTCGCCCATGTTCCAGGTGCCCTGGCCCAGGGCCGGGACGGTCTCGCCACCAGGCAGTGCGACCGTGCGCATCACGCCGCCAGACGCTCCGCCACCCGCATGACGCGGAGGAAATTGCCGGCCCAAAGCTTCTCCAGCGCACCTCGGTCATAGCCGCGCCTTGCCAGTTCGATCGTGATGTTGGGGTTCTCGCCGGCATCGTGCCAGTCGCTGAACCCGCCGCCGCCATCGAAGTCGGAGGAAATGCCCACGTGGTCGATGCCGATCCGCTTCACCGCATGATCGATATGGTCGGCGAAATCGGCGACCGTCACCTCGTCCGGCTTGGCGTTGGCTTTCAGGAAGGCGGACACCGCGGTGATCTGCACCACCCCCTTGACGTCGCGGATCACGTCAAGCTGCCAGTCCGTCATGTTGCGGGAGTGATCGCACAGCGCGCTGACGCAGGAATGCGTCGAGACGATGGGGGAGCGTGAGGCTTCCGCCGCCTGCACCATAGTGTCCCGCGATGTATGCGCCACATCCACCAGCATGCCGGCCCGGTTCAGCGCCGCCACCGCCGCCCGGCCGAGGGTGGACAGTCCGCCATGCTCGCTGGCGCGGTCGCCCAGGTCGCGCCGCGGATTACAGGAATCCGCCAGCGCGTTATGACCATTATGCGTCAAGGTCATGTAGATCGCGCCGCGCGCCCGGAACTGCGCGATGCGCGACAGGTCGGCGCCGACGGCGAATCCGTTTTCCACGCAGGGGACGATGGCGAGCACGCCGTCCCGCTTCGCCGCCTCGATCGCATCGGCGGTGGAAGCGGTCCGCACCCGGATCGCCGACGCCGTGTACTGCATGCGGCTGATCTGGTCGAGCATGGCGAGTGCCCTGCCGTACGCCGCGTCCTCGGTCGCCGGGGTGCGGGTCATTTGCGGCACGTAGGCGACGAAACAGGCAGCCGACAGGCCGCCGCGGATCATCTTCGGCAGGTCGACCCGCCTGGTGCCATCATGAAATGGGTCCGGGCCTGTCGGCCAGGGAATATCGATATGGGTATCAAGGGTGACGATCGCACGATGGATGGAGATCGCGTCGAGGCGGGATGCGTCGGGGCGAAGCGCGTCGGGCTGAATGGCGTCGTTCATCGCCCTAGGCTTACAGATAATGGCGTAATGCGGAAGAGGCTGGTCCAAACAAGATCTGATCGAGAACGATGGATCATCGGCGGCGGTCACGGTTTGCTGATGAATAAACCCGTCGTTTATCCCGGTGTGCCATGCTCTTGACGTCATGGCGGGCGCAGGGCCGCCATCCACGGCTTGCAGCGATGGTCTCGAAAAATATTTGGGTGGCGGACCCGCGCCCACGATGCGGCGATGGCGGCGATCGTGCCTGACTTGCGGCACCGATTTGTCCACGAACTTAGATGACCCCCTCCTCCGCCAGGCGTTCGACATCGGCATGCGTCATTCCCAACAGCTCGGTCAGCAGCCAGGCATTGTCCTCACCATATCCGGGGGCGCCGCGGTTGATCGGGCCGCCGATATAGGCCGGGGTGCGGGAGAACTTCATCGGCAGTTCATAGACCGGCCAGGTGCCGATCTTGCTGCCGGTGACCTCGGTCAGCCATTTCAAGTGGCGGAGTTGCGGGTCGTTGTCGCAACGGTCCTCGGCGGTCTGGCAGACACCGGCGGGAACACTGGCGTTTTGCAGCGCGATCATGATGTCCTCCGCCGTGCGGGTGACGGTCCAGGCTTCGACCGCGGCCTCCAACGCGTCCTGGTGCGCCAGCCGGTCGGCCAGGCTGGCGAAACGGCGATCCTCCAGCCAGTCGGGCCGGCCGGCGACCTGGGCCAGCGCAAGCCATTCCGTCTCGGTAAAACAGGCGATGGCAATCCAACGGTCGTTGCCCTTGCAACGAAAGGCACCGTGCGGGGCAGCTTGCTTGTAGGGCGAGCGGTTGCCATAGCGTTTCCATTCGCGCCCATTGGCGGACCAGTCCAGGATTGATGTCCCGGTCAGGAACAGCCCGGATTCGCACTGCGATGCATCGATCCACTGCCCCTCCCCGGTGCGGTCGCGGTGGTACAGCGCGCCCAGCAGGGCCAGCGCGTAGCCATAGGCGCCCATCCAGTCGAGGTAGGAATAGCCCCAGCCTACCGGCATGGCAGGCTCCGGCAGGCCGGACATGTCGCCCTGTCCGCCAAACGCCGCCGCCACCGGACCAACCGTGCGCATCCGGCCATAGGTGCCATGCACGCCCATGCCGGCCTGCTGGATGTAGATGATGTCGGGTCGGATCTTCCGCATCACATCGTAACCCAGGCCGAGGCGCTGCAGCACGCCGGGCGAGAACCCTTCGGCCACGATATCGCAGAGGCGCACCAGGTCCTTGGCGATCGCAAGGCCCTTCGGATGGCGGATGTTCAGCGAAATGCCGCGCTTGCCGGCGTTCTTGTTGTTGAACTGGCCGCCCATGTCGGGGTCCTTCACCCCCGGCAGCGGGCCGGTCGCGGCCTGCCGCGCGGCGCGCCCGCCCACCGGCGCCATGGCGGCCAGGCGGGTGTCGGGATTGTCCTTCCACTCGACCTTGTAGCTTTCCGCCCCCATCGCGGACAGGAACCGCGTGCCGCCGGCGGAGGCCAGGAACCAGGCGAAGTCGAGGATCTTGACGCCCTGCAGCGGAAACGGCTTGTCGTGCAGGGCGGACCGAACGGCGTCCGTGCCGGCTTTCGCCTGGGCCGGAACCAGGGGCGCCCTTGGCGGCTCCGCCAGCACGGCATCGGTATCCTCGCCCAGCAGCGGCGCTCGCCGGCCGACCTGCCAGCTTGTCTTCGTGGCCAGCCACTTGCTGGTGGGATAGCGGAACGACCGCCCATGTTCGGGATGCGGGATGTCGGCGAAGGACCGGCGCTGCAGCCAGTGCTCGTCCACCGCGTTTTCATGCGGTTTCCGCAGCGGCGCCCAGAGCAGGCCGGCTTCCTGCGCCTCCAGCCACGGCATGTCCTGGTAGGTCCAGGCGCGGGCAAAGCGTTGCACCACGTCGATCATGTGGGCTCGCGCCGCGTCGCTGGCGGTCGACCCGGGCACCGCCCGCGCCTTCAGGTCGGCATCCGGCGGCGGCGGTTGCAGGTCGGCCTGCATGCCATATTGGCTCAGCAATGGCACCAGCGCCTTGAGGTCGCGCGCACCCATCCCATGCGAGATAAACCACCTTCCATCCTTCGTATGCATGATGTTCGGCGAATGGTTCGGTGTCTCCAGCGCGTGCCGGCAGGTCAGCCGCCACAGCGGCACGCGGCGCATCACCCAGTGCATGATGTCGAGTTCAGGGTTTTTCGCCACCGCCTCATGCACCGCGACCGAAACATCCTGGCCTTGTCCGGTGCGATGCCGGGCGATCAAGGCGGCGATGATGCCAGTGGCGAGCTGCTCGCCGGCGATATGGTAGGCGTGCCAGACCTGTGGCGCGATCGGCGGGGTATCGTAGTGCAAGTTCGGATCGGGATCATATCCGCAGTTCATCATCACCCCGCCCAGCGCCAGGTGGATCAGGTCGGACGCCTTGAAGTCCGCCCATGGCCCGTCATCGCCGAACGGCGTCATGCGTGCCGTGATCAGCCTTGGGAACCGCGCATTCAATGCTGCCCGGTCAAAGCCAAGCGCGGCATTCAGCGCGCCGCACGACGAGTCCAGCAGAACGTCGGCGCTATCCAGCAGGCGAAGCAGTTCAGCCGACCGGGACTGGATGTCCAGGACGACGGACTTCTTGTTGCGATTGTAGTTCCAGAAGAACAGCGACCGTTCCGCACTCGGTTCGTCGTTGAGGAACGGGCCGATCCGGCGGGTGGCATTGCCCTCCGGCGGCTCGATCTTGATCACGTCGCTGCCGAGGCCCGCCAGCAGCAGGCCGGTGTATTCGGCGCGTTCGTCGGCAATCTCGATCACGCGCAGGCCGGCCAGCATGCCTGGGCCGGCATTGCCCATCATCTCACCGGGGCCGGTGGCGATCTCCGCTGGGTTCGTCATTGATTGTATCCTCCCGAAAAATCCTGTCAGGGTCTTGTGCGGGCCAGCATCTCCAGCAGGATCGCGTTCACCATGTCGGCGGACTCGTACGCCGCCCAGTGGCCGGTGTTGGGGAGCAGCCGGACATCGGCCTCGGGCCGATGCGCGCGCAAGGTGGCGACCCGTTCCGGCCCCTTCGGGTTGGCCGGCGCATCAAACTCGCCCCACATCCCATTCAGCGGCGACCGCAGGCGGTCGATCGCCCGCATGATGGCACCGCTGCGAGAGATCGCCGGCGTGCGCAGCCGCGAACGGATGGTGTTCCAGTCCTGGATGGCGATCGCCAGGTCATCGATCCTGGCTGGATCGGCAATCATCAGGCGGCCGAGGTTGACGCGGTGGGTGTCGCGCCGCTGCTGCCCCTCCAGACGGCGCACCTTTTCCAGCTTCACCGCCGATCCCGGCGCGCCGACACCGGAGGAGCCGATGATGGTGACCGAGCGCACCCGCTTGCCGCGCGCTGCGCCGACGCAAGCGGCCATGGTGCTACCAAACGAAAACCCGACGACGTCATACGCCGTGTCCGTCCCGACGATCGCATCGATGCCGTCGGCGACGATCGCCGCGATGGGATCGGCGTCCTCGCCATTGGGTGGATCGTCGGATTCGCCCAGGCCAGGAAGGTCGGGGACCAGCACGCGATAGGTCGGAAGCAGCGCCGGGATCGTGCGGATCCAGTGCCGCCATGATCCGGCGCCGCCATGGAACAGCGCCACCACCGGCGCGGTGCCGCCGGAGCGGTCCCACAGGTGCCAGACCATCCGGCCATTGCCACACGGGGTTTCGTGGCGGATAGCCTGGTTTTGGATGCGGTCCAGGATGGTCTGCGGGGTTTCGCTAGGCTGGTCGTTCATCCGGGGCTTGTCCTTTGCTTCAGGTGCCAGATTATAGGGATCGGCTGGCCGGCGCCAAATTCGGCGGCAAAGCGGGAGCGTCGTGGTAGGATGAGGGAATGAGTTCAGCGGAGCGCCAACGCAGGACGGTCGAGGCGTTCCTGGCCTGGGAGGAACAGCAGCCGACGCGTTACGAATTTGACGGCGTCCAGCCGGTCGCCATGACCGGTGGTACGGCAGATCATTCGCGCGTCCAGCTCAACCTGCTTTCGGCACTGAAGGCGGGCCTCCGTGGATCGTCCTGCGAACCGTTTGGAAGCGAATTGAAAATTTTGGCGGCTGGTACTGTCCGGTATCCTGATGCCTTCGTTGTCTGCTCTCCTGTTTTGGGTAAAGCGACGTACGTGACCAATCCTGTCGTGGTGTTCGAGATGATCAGTCCCAGCACATCGGGAACCGACCGGATCATCAAGAACCAGGAGTATCGCGACACGTCATCAATCCAACGCTACGTGATCCTGGAGCAGGATCGTCAGGCAGCCATGGTTTTCGCCCGTGATCACGATGACTGGACCGGGCACCTGATTGCCGGCGACGCGGAACTGCACATGCCGGAGATCAATATCAGCCTGCCGCTGCCCGAACTCTATGTCGGTGTTGAACTGACGGTTGATCCGCCCGCAGACATCTCAGGCGGATTTGGGTGACGATCGTCTTCATCGGCGACATCCACCAGCAATGGGACAAGGTTGAACGCGGGCTGTCGCAACTGGCGGAGCCGCCGAAAGCCGCCGTGATCCTGGGCGATGTACAGTGCGAGCAGCCGCTGGACGTGCTGGCGGCGCCATTGCTGCGCCGTGGCATCGCCGTCCACTGGATTTTCGGCAATCACGACAACGACGGCGGCCCGGGCATGTGGGCCAACCTGACCGCCGTCGCACACAACCCGATCACGGCGGGCCGGTCGCTGCATGCGCGCATCGAAATCGTGCAAGGCGTGCGCATCGCCGGGCTAGGCGGGACGTTCCGGCCGCGCATCTGGGAGCCGCCTGCCCCGCCGCGCTTGCACGCCCGCACGGACCTGCCGGACGACGTGCGTCAGATGGGGCGTGGCTGGCGACCTGAACACATCGACGCGCTGATCCATTCGCTCGCCACAACCGCGATCTGGCCAGAGGATTACGACAATCTCGCCGGTCAACGGGCGGATATCCTGGTGACGCATGAGGCGCCGTCCAGCCACCCCGCCGGCAATGCCGCGCTGGATGCGCTGGCCCGTGCGATGGGCGCGCGCCTGATCGTGCACGGGCATCACCATGTGAACTACCTGGCCACGGCCGAGGATGGGCTTCAGGCACTGGGCGTGGCGGCGGCCTGGGGCGTGACAGCGGCAGGCAATGTGCTGTGGGAGGGTGAGGCACCGCGGCACCTGACGGCCTCCCCCGCAGGATGGAGACGATGAATCCATGCGGCTTTCAGAGCAGTAAAACTGCTGTTGGTAAATAGCTATCAAATAGCTATAATATCTCGCTATGAGCCAGCATAGTGTCGCCGAAGCCAAGAACCGCCTGTCCGATCTTATTGAACGGACATTGGCCGGGGAAGCCGTTGTCATCACCCGTCACGGCCACCCGGTTGTCGAGTTGAAGGCATTGCGGCCAGCCGCACGGCCTGTCACGCCCGATGACCTGGAATGGTTGGCAGCGCATCGCGTTCAGATAACGTCAGCAACGAACGCCGGAACAGTCCTCAGCCGGATCCGCGACGAAGAAGAGCGGTGAAGCTCTATCTTGATGCTAGCGTCATTGTGGCGCTGGTGACAACCGACCTGTTTACCCCGCGCGCGGTTGCGTACCTTGGCGCGATGGCTCCAATCCTGCTGATCAGCGATTTCGTGGCGGCCGAATTCGCTTCGGTCATCGTCCGCCGCGTTAGGACGCGTGAAACCAGCCGCCAAGTCGCGCGGGTGGTGTTCGCGGCGCTCGATGCCTGGGTGCTCCGGACAGCCGAACGAGTCGAAACGACCACCGCGGATGTGGTGCTTGCAGAGGCCGCGCTGCGCCGGCTGGATCTGCCGTTGCGCACCGCTGACGCATTGAATATCACGATCGCGCGGCGGGTTGCGGACGCCTTGATGACGTTCGACGACAAGATGGCCGCATCCGCGAAAGCACTCGGGGTCGAGGTCGTGGCGGCATAGGACTTCACGGTCTTCTGGCGGTTATCGACTGCGGCTGCCCGATGCGGAGCGGGCGATTACTTCAACGGCGGCATCACCGCCGTCGGATCAAGCCCCAGCTCGTGAATGCCCATGTTCCACAAACAGAAATCCGACGGCGGCGGCTGGATTTCGGCGATCGCGCCGTCACGGAACAACTGCTCCAGCCGCGAACCCTTGAAGATCCCATGCGCCCCACCCAGGATCAGAGCAGTTCGGGTAATGCTGCTGACCGCCTCGCCCACCACGAATTTGGCCCGGTACAACGCCGTGGTCGTTTCCGCGGTGGGACCCCGCGTATCGCTCAACCATGCGGCATGATACGTCACCAACCGAGCCGCCTCCAACTCGGCGCTCATCCGCGCCACATGGCGGCGCACATCGGGGTGATATGCCAGGGGCTGAGCATAACCGGCCGGCTGGCGCTCGGTGACCACGCGCCGCACCGCGTCATACGCCGCCGCCGCCACGCCCAGGTAGACGGACGTATAGGACCCCCAGAACCAGTTCAGGTTGTTTAGCCGGAACGGCCGGATGTCGTCGGTGCGCAACATCACCGCGCTGTCCGGCACCCAGCAGTCCTTCAGCACCAGCGAGTCGCTGCGGGTCGCCCGCATCCCCAGCGTATCCCAGTTGGCAATGACGCCGCGACCCTCGGCGCCGCGCGGCACCAGCAGCAGGATCGCCGCCGTCGGGCTGCACGCGTCCTCGGGATAGGCCATGACCAGCACATGATCCGCTGCATCCAGCATGGAGGCGAACATCTTCCGCCCGGCGATGCTGTAGCCGCCATCGACCAGGCGGGCGCGCACGCCGAGTGGTCGCTCGCCCATCAGCGATGTCGTGCCGGGCTCGGAGAAGTTGCCGCCGATCAGCCGGCCCTGCCCCACCACCAGATCGGCCAGCCGTCGCTTGGCGTCGGCGGTCACCTCGGCGCTGTCCATCAGCGGCATCACCACCGAGGCATGCATGTTGAACGCCAGCGCGGTGGCGGGACAGCCCTGCGCCAGCGCCTCATAGGCCAGGCTATGGCTCAGCAGCCGGCAACCGCCGCCGCCGCAGGCTTTCGGCATGTTCAGCGCCAGAAAGCCTTCCCGACGCAGGCGTTCATAGTTCTCAATCGGGTGTGAGGCGTCGCGATCGTGGTCGGCGCTACGCCGGGCGAAGTCGGCCGCCAGGACTTGGCAGCGCTGTCGCAGCTCTTTCTGCTCGTCGGTCAGACTGAAATCCACGCGCCGCCCTCCTCGCCGGCGGCAACTTACCCCGGTCGCTGCGTCTGTATAGACGGATACCCGACAACCTCCGCCAGGGCCGCAAGCTGCTCCACGTGGCGGCAGACCGGGTTCAGCAGCAGGTGGTTGGCGCCCATGCCGATGATCTCCTCCAACCGCGCGCGGACCTGCTCCGGCGTGCCGTGGATGCCGGAGGTGTCGATATCGTCCGGGCTGTGATAGACCTCGGTGTACCAGCGGAGCAGGTCGGCGCGCGCGGCGGCGGGATTTTCGTCCACCGCGATGAAGATGCGCTTCGAGATCGGAAAGTCCTCCGGATCGCGGCCGGCTTGCGCCAGCGCCGCCTTCAGCAGCGGCACGGCGTGACGGAAGTCCTCGGTGCTGGAGCCGCCGGCGCCCATCCAGCCGTCGGCGATGCTGGCCGAACGGCGGATGGCCTCGGGGTGGCCGCCCCCCATCCAGATCGGCACCGGTTGCTGCACCGGCCGCATGCCGAGCGCGGCGTTGTCCAGCGTGAAGAAGCGGCCATGATGTGTGACCGGTGCCGCTCTCCATAAACCCCGGATCAGGTCGATTGCCTCGCGGAACCGAGCGACACGCCCTGCCTCCGGCACCTGAAATTCCTGCAAATGTCGCGGCCGCCCCAGCCCGACGCCCATGATCGCGCGCCCGTTGCTGACCTGGTCCAGCGACGCCCACTGGTGCGCCACCATGCGCGGATCGTGCACCGGCAGCACCAGGACAGAGGCCCCCAGGCGGATCGTGCGGGTCACCGCGGCGGCGTAGGTCAGGATCACCACAGGGTCGAAGCAGGTGACGTGATCCAGCGTGTTCTCCGTCACCCACAGGTCGCGGAACCCATAAGCCTCGGCCCGCTGTGCCACGGCGCGCACCGCGTCCATGTCGATGCCGTCGGGCGAGCGGTGCGGCAGCGACATGCCGAACGGGATGCGGTCCTTCAACGCCATGACCGGCATCCTATGCTTTCTCGATGATTTCCATCTGCGCCCCGTCCGGCGCCGCGACGAAGGCCACCCGGTTGCCGTTGCTGCCAGTGAGTTCCTCCAGCACCGCGACGCCGTTGTCCCGCAGCTTCGCCAGCGTCGCCGGATAATCGTCGGTGACCACCGCCATGTGCTCGATACCGTAATGCTGCTCGTGGTGCTGTTCGGCGATGATGCCGGTGACGTTGAGCTGCACCCCGTGCAGGTCGAGCTGCCAGCCGCGGCCAGGCATCTCGGCTTTCGTCGTCGCGCCGAAGTTGTCGGTGTAGTATTGCACCGTCTTTGCCACGTCGCGGGTCTTCAGATGCACATGCTGGACGGTCAGCGCCATGGTCGTGTCCCTTTCAATCGGCTGCTGGCGGCAATGGTGATCGGTTTCGGGACGTGCTGGCAAGCCGCCGCCCGTTCCCCGCATGTGGAAAATGTGGGATTCTCGATCGTTCAGGCCGACGTTTCATCGGAAAAGCCCGCGAAGATCGGCATCTGGTACCCAACGAAGGCGCCTGCGGCGAAGCATGGCATTGGGCTGTTCATCCAGACGGTTGCGCCTGACGCGTCGGTGGACGGACGGAGGCACCCGTTGATCGTGATATCCCATGGCAATGCCGGCACGCTGGAGGGACATTACGATACGGCACTCGCATTGGCGCACGCCGGCTTCATCGTCGCGGCGGTGCGGCATCCGGGGGACAACGCCCAAGATCAGAGCAGAGCGACCCATCTGGAGGACAGGCCGCGGACAATCCATCAGGTGATCGACTACATGCTGACCGCCTGGTCAGGCCACGCGGCGATTGACCCAGCACGGATCGGGATGTTCGGGTTTTCCGCCGGTGGGTTGACCACGCTGATTTCAGTCGGCGGCGTGCCTGACCTGACGAGGGTCGCGCCCTACTGCGCGGACCATGCCGCGACCTTCATCTGCACGCTGTTGAAGACCCATCCACGTGAATCCGGTGCCACGATCCCGCTGACCGCATGGGTTGCCGACCGGCGCATCAAGGCCGCGGTGGTTGCCGCACCGGCGCTCGGGTTTGTCTTCTCCCGCAATGGCTTGGCGAAGGTGCGGGTGCCGATCCAGCTTTGGCGGGCGCAGGATGACCAGGTCCTCCCGTCGCCGGACTATGCAGAGCCGGTGCGGGACAGGCTGCCGGTCAAGCCGGAGTATCACGTCGTCTCCAGTGCCGACCATCTCGACTTTCTAGCGCCTTGTTCAGAGGCCTTGGCACATGTGGAACCGGTGATCTGCCAGGAGCATGATGGCTTCAACCGTGCCGCGTTCCACCGTGACTTCAATCGCTCCGTAATACTGTTCTTTCAGCGCACGCTCGGCCGGTAAGACGTCATGCGCCAAGCAGGGTCCCGAGCGTCCGACTGATTCATTACAGATAACGGTTGCGTTATCAGTCAGCCGCCTGAAAGCAGCCTGACATTCCGCCCTCGGTGGCGGCCATGAAGACCGCCGCCACCATCATCTCCTTCATTGCTTTATTTCATCTCCATCAACTGGCCCCGAATCGCTCCGCTGGGGTTGTTCTTGGTATGGACATTCACATACCACATGCCGGATGTAAGCTGCCGCTGCTGCTCCGCGGTCAGTGTTTTCGTGCCATGGATCGGGCTGGTTGGATTGGTGCCCAGCGGCACCAGCACGCCGGCGTTCTTGCCGGGTTCGGCTGGGCCATGGAAGTGTGCCGCCGCGACCGCGCTGGTAAAGCCCGAGAAGGTCACGTCATAGGTGAGTTCGTGCGTGGCCGTATCCAGCGTCGCGTTCGCCTCGCCCGAGCCGGTGGACTTGGTGGGCGGCACTTCGGATGTGGCAGCCAAAGTGGCGTGGAATTTTTCGGTCGCCGCGGAGGCCGAACCCGCGCAGGCGATGGCGATGCTGGCGAACACCAATGAACGACGAAGCATGGAACGTCTCTCTTTGTTTCGTATGCCGAGCCTGACCGCCCGACAGGACCACCGGATTTTTCCGATGCCGGGGTTGATAGTCGATCAAACGGATCAAATGCAAACAGCCGGGTAGGTTGCCACCGGTTGAAGCAATCCAACGGCTTGCGCGGCAGCCCTCGGCCGCCATGCTCAGACTAGCGATTGACGCGCCGGCCGATCCCGGGAATATCAGCCGGAACAACGATATCCCGCAATGCGGGTAGACAGCGGCTTGGCAAACCCCCGCGCCGCTGCCTGAGCCAGACCTGGAGGACCGCCCAATGACCCTGACAAGATCCCTCGGTCGCTTCGTCGCCGAGCTGTCGCCGAATCGAGTGCCGGAGGAAGCCGCCCGCATCGCTCGCATGGGGTTCATCGATACCATTGGCACGATGATTGCCGGCCGCCACGAAGACAGCGTGCGCATCCTGACCGAGACGCTCGCGCCCGCCGGCGGCCCGGCCACCTTGACGTTCGGCGATCGCCACGCCCCCGCGCCGGAGGCCGCCTGGATCAACGCCACCGCCGCGCACGCCCTGGACTATGACGATGTCGCCCTGCGCGGCCACCCCAGCACCGTTCTGGTCCCTGCCATCCTCGCCGAAGCGGAACACCTCGGGTCGTCCGGCGCCGACATGATCACCGCCTATGTCGCCGGCTACGAGACCTGGGCGGAGCTGTTCCGCCGCGATACCGGCCTGCTGCACCAGAAGGGCTGGCACCCGACCGGGCTGTACGGCGCGGTGGGCGCCGCTGCCGCCTGCGCCAGGCTGCGCAAGCTGGATGCCGAGAAAGCGGCGATCGCGATTGCCCTCGGTGCTTCCCAATCGGCCGGACTGATGGCGAATTTCGGCACCATGACCAAGCCGTTCCATGCCGGCCGCGCGGCTCATGCCGGCATCATGGCGGCTCGGCTGGCCGACGCCGGCTTCACCGCCAGCACCGACGCGCTGGAACATCCGCAGGGGTTCCTGCACGCGATCTCCCCCACCGGCACCGAGGACCGGGTCAGCGAAAGCCGCGCCGGCACCGACTGGGCGATCCTGTCGCAGGGGCTGGGCATCAAGAAGTACCCCACCTGCTATTGCACGCATCGCGCCATCGACTGCATGCTGGACCTGGTGGCGAGCAGCCCGATCGCGACTGGCGAGGTCGAGACGATCACTGTCAGCATCAGCGACTATTTCTCGACCGTCCTGCGCAACCACCAGCCGGATACCGGCCTGGCGGCGAAGTTCAGCATCGAGTTCTGCATGGCCAGCGGCATTGTCGCCAGGCGCGTCGGCCTGCACGAACTGACCGACGACTTCGTCCGGCGTCCCGACATCCAGGCGCTGATGCGCCGCGTGGAGATTGTCACTACCACGGAGCACGATCCGGACCTGCCAGGCGCCGCGGCGCGGGATCAGGTCGCGATCAATCTGAAGGACGGCCGCACAGTTGCGGGCGAACCAGTCGCCCGCGCCACCGGCCACCCGTCCCGGCCGCTGACCGACCAGCAACTGCATGACAAGTTTGCCGACTGCCTGCAGGCCGGTCGGTCTCCGATCCCGGCGGACATGCTGTTCCACCGCCTCGCCTCACTGCAATCCATGACCGCCCGCGACCTCACCGCTCGAGCGTGACCCGCCTCGTTCGACGGACCGTGCTTGGGTCGGCCCTGGCGGCGCCGTTTATCCGCACCGCCCGCGCCGACCCGATCGAGATGCGCGTGTCGGTGGACACCACCCCCAGCCACGGGCGCACGCAGTCGATCGCCGACTTCGTGAAGAAGCTGGAAGCCGCGACACGGGGCCAGATCGTCCCGCGCCTGTTCGACAGCGGGCAGCTTTTCGCCGACCGCGACGTGATCAAGGCGCTGGTGCTGGGTCAGGTCGAGATGGCCGCGCCGGGAACCTGGCTGGTCTCGGCCTACGTGCCGGACGCTGATCTGGCGCAGCTTCCAGTGTTCTATGGTCAGCCCGTTGATGTCATCCACCGGGCGATCGACGGCATTCCCGGCGATCTGGTGAACCAGCAGATCACCAGCAAGCTGCGGGTCGCCATCCCCGGCCGCTGGATCGACCTGGGCTACACCAACTGGTACAGCACGCGCCGGCCGCTGACCTCGCTGAACGACCTGAAAGGTCTGAAGATCCGCAACGGCGGCGGCTTCGCCCAGGCATGGCGCGCGCGGTTCTTCGGCGGCATCCCCAACCTGACGGCCTGGCCGGACGTGCCGCTGGCGCTGTCGCAGGGCACGTTTGACGCGTTGCAGAGCACCGACGAAAGCTGCGCCAGCGCCAAGCTGTGGGACGCCGGCCTGCACTTCGGGCTGATCGACCACCAGTTCATGGGCGATTACATTCCGATGATCAGCGGCACCTTCTGGTCCCGCCTGACCCCGGCGCTGAGGATCCTGATGACCGACCTGTGGGCCGCCAATGTCGGCGCCTATCGCGACAACCTCGCGGCGGCGCAGGACAAGGCCGAAGCCACGTTGAAGGCCCGCAACGTCCGGCTGACCTATCTGGCGCCCGAGGAACTGGCCGAACAGCGCAACCGGATGATGGCGGACCAGGAAAAGGTCGCGCACGAGATGAAGATTTCCCCCGACATCCTGGCCCGCGTCATGGAGGCTGCCACCGCGTCGAACTAATGGTTGGTCATATTCGGAAACCAGCGGCGTTCGCCGCCTCCAGCAAGTCGCCACTCTCATTTCCCACCCGAGCCCGTTCGGCCGCCATTCGGATCGTGTGCCCTGTCAGGAGAGGCGCCAGGGTGCGAGGCACGGTCTTGTCGAACAGCATCAGGGCCACGACCTGCCGCGGCTTGATAAAGCGCCAGGACCGTCCGCCCAGGACCGTCCGCCCAGGACCGTCCGCATCGCATGATCGATTGATCGCAGGGCGCTCTTCACGCCCGAAGCGAGAGTTATGCCGAAGCCAACAAGCTATCCCCGCGGCATCCGCCCCTCGATCGGATAAGCCGGATCATTATACCCCGGCGTCGATGGATGCCCGGGGGAAACCAGCCCGTCGATCAGCGCCTCATCCGCCGCATCCAGCCGATACGACATCGCACCAACGTAATCCTCCCACTGCGCTTCGGTCCGCGGACCGCCGATGGCCGCCGTGACGAAACGGTTGTTCAGCACCCAGGCCATGGCGAATTGGCCTGGCGAAACCCCGCGTGTTCGCGCATGATCGGCGATCCGACGGGCGATCCGCAGGCTGTCCGGCCGCCATTCCGATTCCAGCATCCGCCGGTCCTGCCGCCCCGCCCTGGTGTCCGCCGCCGGCGGCGCGTCGGGTTGATACTTGCCGGTCAGCACACCGCGCGCCAGCGGGCTGTATGGCACCACGCCGAGGCCAAGATAGCCGCAGGCTGGCAGGTGCTCGGTCTCGACCTCCCGGTTCAGCGCATTGTACAGCGGCTGGCTCGCCACCGGCCGATCGATGCCGGCCTGGTCGCACAACCGGCAGATTTCGGCGATCCGCCAGCTTCGGTAGTTCGAAACGCCGAAACCGCGGATCTTGCCGGCGCGGATCAGGTCGGCCAGCACATGCACGGTTTCCGCAAGCGGCGTTGAATGATCCTCCTTGTGCAGGTACAGCACGTCGATCGTGTCCACCGCCAGCCGCCGCAGGCTGGCCTCCACCGCGTGCTGCACGTGGCGCCGCGACAGGCCGCGCGCGTTCGGCCCCTGCCCCGTCGGGTTGGCGCATTTCGTCGCCAGCACCCACCACGACCGGTGCTCGCTGATCGCTCGCCCGACCGCTGCCTCCGACCGGCCGCCGCTGTAGGCGTCCGCCGTGTCGATGAAGTTCACCCCCTGATCGCGCGCCCGCGCGACAATCCGCTCCGCCGTCGGATCATCCGTCGCACCGCCGAACATCATCGTTCCCAGACACAGCGGCGAGACCTTCAATCCGCTCGCACCCAACGACCTGTATTCCATCGCCCCGCTCCCGTTGCCTCCGCCGAATTGCCCCTGTCAAGCCTGACCCGGACAGGCTTGAATACAAGCATGCAAACCCGATCGACCAGCCCACCGTCCCTGGCCTCGCTGTTCCTCAGCTTCGTCAGCATCGGCATGATGAGCTTCGGCGGCGGCGTCGCCGCCTGGACGCGGCGCGAGGTCGTGCAGAAGCGCGGCTGGCTCGATGACCAGCAGTTCCTGTCGGGCTACGCCCTTTCGCAGCTCGTGCCGGGCGCCACCAACGTCAACCTGGCGGTGTTCATCGGCACCCAGATGCGCGGCGCCGCCGGCGCGCTCGCCTGCTTCGCCGGCCTGACCGCCCTGCCGATCGCCATCGTGCTGCTCGCCGGCATGCTGTACCTGCACGCCCGGTCGAATACCGGGTCGGCCTGGCTGAGCGGCGCGCTTGCCGGCATGGGGGCGGTCGCAATCGGCCTCAATCTTGGCACCGGCGTGCGACTGGCGGTCCGCAACATCAACGGCCTGGTGCCGGTCCTCGTGACCGCCGCCGTCACCGTGGCGATCGGCATCCTGGGATTCCCCCTGCTGCGCGTGCTGCTGGTCATGCTGCCGGTCAGCCTGCTGGCCGCCTGGCTGACGCGCCCGTCATGAATCCGGTGCTGCTGCAACTGGCCGGCCTGTTCGCGATGCTGTCCGTGCTGGCCTTCGGCGGCGGCACCAGCGTGCTTCCCGCCATGCAGCGCGCCGCCGTGGACCAGCACCACTGGCTCACCGCCAGGGAATTCCTCGACATGTTCGCGATCTCCCGCGCCGCGCCCGGTCCGGGATCGCTGATCGTGCTGCTGATCGGCTTGAAAGCCGCCGGACTGATCGGCGCCGCGGTGTCCTTCATCGCCATGTTCGCGCCCTCCTGCCTCGCGGTTCACGTGGTCGGCCGCTACTGGCACCGCGCCGCGCGCTCCACCTGGCGCCCGCTGGTGGAGCGCGCGCTGGCACCGGTCGCCGTCGGCCTGACCTTCGCCAGCGGCCTGGCGCTGATGCGCGGCACCGAGGCTGGCTGGCTGCCGTGGAGCATCACCATCATCAGCACCGCGCTGTTCGGCGCGACGAACACCAATCCCATTCTGCTTTTGGCCCTGGGCGCGGGCACATTGTTGCTTGTTGGATCGTGACCACACGCCGTATAGGACAGATACGGTTGTCATTGGGGGAACAATGCCATTTTGGGTTGAAATTTTGATGCATCCGTGCAACCAAAATGTCCTGCGCCACACCATCGTCAAGGCGTCGAGCGGCCGTCGCGCGGCCGCTGACGACAAGGGCGATTGCCAACATTGCCAAGACGACCGACCGGCTCGGACTCGCTTGCATCGCCGCGCACGTCGCTAGCCGATGCCGGATCACGCGCCGCGGAACCCGGCCGCCGCCGGTCCGCCCGTCGACCCGCGGGAGGCCGCGATCATGCGGTCGATGGCTGGGTTCTTCGACGCGGACTGGTATCGCGCCCGCAACCCCGACATCAGCGCGTCCGGCCTCGACCCGCTCCAGCACTTCATTCGTCACGGCGCCGAGGAAAGGCGCGATCCCAACCGATTCTTCGACAGCGCCTGGTACGACGAGCACTATCCGGATGTCGCGGCGAGCGGGCTTCATCCGCTGCTGCATTACCTTGCGGCGGGGGCCGCCGAACTGCGCAATCCGCACCCCCGGTTTGATGCCGTCCACTACGTCGATCAGCATCCCGAGGCAGCGCCCAACCCGTTGCTCTACCATCTGCGAGAAGGCGAGGCGCGCGGGTATGTAACGGAAAGGATTGTCGAGATCGGCGGTTACCTGCCCTCCGAGGAGCCGGCTTTGCCGCTCCCGCACCGGGTGTTCGCCGACATTGTCATTCCGGTTTATCGCGGCCTGGAGGAGACCCGGCGCTGCCTGAACTCGGTCCTGGCGGATAACAATCGGCCGCTGGGACGCATCATCGTCGTCGATGACTGCTCACCCGAGCCGGGGCTGACCGAATGGCTCCGGGACCTGGCGGCCGACGGGCACATCTACCTGCTCCGCAACCAACGCAACGTCGGTTTCGTTGCTTCGGTGAACCACGGCATGGCAGCCGCCGCGGAGCATGATGTCGTGCTGCTCAACAGCGACACGGAGGTACCGGACGGCTGGCTGAACCGCTTGATGGCGCAGGCTTATGCCGACGCGCGGATCGCCAGCGTCTCGCCGCTGTCCAACAATGCGACGATCTGCAGCTACCCGGACAATGCCGGCGGCCCGATCGCGTTCGGGCAGACCCTGGCGCGGATCGACGCGGCCTGCCAAACCGCCAATGCCGGGCGCTGGGTCGACGTGCCGACGACGGTCGGCTTCGCCATGTATATCCGGCGAGAGGCGCTGGCCGACGTCGGCGACTTCGACGCCGAACGCTTCACCGTCGGCTACGGCGAGGAGAATGATTTCTGCCTGCGCGCCAGCGCCCGCGGCTGGCGGCATCGGCTGGCCTGCGATACGTTCGTCTATCATAAGGGCTCGGTCAGTTTCGGCGACAGGATGCGGACGCTGTCCGCCCGCGCCATGCAACTGATCCTTGAACGCTTTCCCGGCTATACGCGAAGCATCGCCCAGCACGTCGCCCTGGGCGCCGCCGATCCGTTCCGCTTCGCCCTGACCGCGGCGCTGTTCCGGACATCCGGGCTGCCGGTCATCCTGATGGTCACGCACGGCATGGGCGGCGGCATCCGGCGGCACATCGACGGCCTCGTGGCGCGGTATCACGACGCCGCCCGCGTGCTGCTGCTGGAGGCAACCGACCGGGGCGCGGCGCTTTCGGTTCCGGCCCTGCCCCACCATCCGGTGCTGAGCCTGCCGGCGGACCGCATCGACGATCTGATCCTGCTGCTGCGGTCGACCAACCTGTCCCGCGTTCACATCCATCACCTGCTCGGCCTCGACATCGACATGCGCCAACTGATCCACCGGATCGGCGTGCCGTTCGACGTGACAGTGCACGACTATTACGCGATCTGCCCGCAGATCAACCTGCTGCCCTGGCGGCACAGCCTGTATTGCAATGAACCGGACGTCGCGGCCTGCAACGACTGCATCGCCCACCGCGCTTCCCATGGCGCACGCGAGATCCTGGTCTGGCGAGCGGAGCGGGCCTGGCCATTCCACGAGGCCGACCGGGTGCTCTGTCCGAGCGCCGATGTGCTGTCGCGGCTGCAGCGGTACGGTCTGGCCGACCGGGCCGTGCTCGCACCGCATGAACCCGTCGCCGCGGGCCCCTGGAATCTATGCGTCCCATCGCTCGCCCACACGCGCCTGCGGATCGCCGTGCTGGGCACCCTGGTCGATCACAAGGGTGCCCGCACCGTCGCCGCCGTGGCCGAGGCGGTCGATCCGAAAACCACCGAAATCCACCTGATCGGCCACACCGACGGCCCGTTTCCGGACGCGGCGCGAAAACGCATGAAGATCACCGGACGCTACGACGATGCCGACCTGCCGGCGCTGATCAGGTCGATCGCGCCGCACATCATCTGGTTTCCGATGACCTGGCCGGAGACGTTCAGCTACACCCTCAGTGCCGCGGTCGACGCCGGTGCCGTCATCGCCGCCACGCGGATCGGCGCTTTCAGCGAACGTCTCGAGGGACGGCCGCTCACCTGGCTGGCCGATGTCGCGACCGCACCCCGATCCTGGGTCGCGCTTTTCGAGGACATCCGCGCCGCATTGCGCAAGCAAGGTCCGATCGACGACACCCCGCCGCGGCCGCCGGTCGCTGACTTCTATGCCGAGCGGTATCTGCTTCCCGCCGAGGTGCCCACGATTTATCCGCCGCGCCCGCCCAGGGGACAGTTCAGGGGACAGCCCAGGGGACAGCCCAGGGAACACCCACGTCGACGTGTCGCCATCGTGCCGGAGCGTTTCGAATCCGGTTATCCGACGCCCCGTGCCTATGTCCGGCTGCTCCAGCCGCTGCTTTACCCGGCCATCGCGCGCGATGCCGACGTGCGGGTCACGGACGCCAAGGGCGTGTTCACCGAGGCGGCCGATGTCATCGTCACGCAACGATGTGCCATTTCCGACATTGAGGCGGTGAACGCCGTCTCGGCGCATGCCCGCCGCACCGGCGCGGCTTTGGTGTTCGACCTCGACGACGATCTGCTGGACGCTCCGCGCACCCACCTCGACGCGCGGGCGCGGCGTATCAGGGCGCACGCCGTGCGCCGCATGCTGGATGTCGCGGATGTCGTCTGGCTGTCCACGGCTGGCCTCGCCGCGCGGCTGTCGTCGATCCGCCCGGACGCGGTTCTGCTGGAAAATCGGCTGGACGAGCGGATCTGGACGCAGCCGCCTTACGGACCCGTTCACGCCGAGCCGGTGCGCATCCTCTGCATGGGAAACAGCACGCACGACCAGGAATTCGCGATGATCCAGCCCACGCTGCTGCGGCTGAAGAACGAATATGGCGGCCGGTTGGTGATCGACATACTCGGGATGACCAGCCGGCATGAACTCCCGGCCGGGCTGAACCGAATTCGCCCATCGATCCACGCCAGCCAGTCCTATCCAGGATTCGTCAACTGGCTCACCGCGGCGCAGCCGGCTTGGCATATCGGCCTGGCGCCGCTGCTCGACACGCCGTTCAACCAGGGCAAGTCCTGCATCAAGGCGCTGGACTACGCCGCGATGGGCTTGCTGGTCCTGGCCTCCGACACGCCGGTCTATCGCGGCTCGGTCGCTGACGGACCGGCCGGTCAGCTTGTGTCGAATTCGCCCGAGGCCTGGTATGCCGCGTTGGACTGGCTCATGCGGAACCAGGATATGCGCCGCGCCATGATGGCGCGGGCGCGGGATGCCTTCCTTGCCCACGGCACCCTGGCCGGCCAGGCGGCGGCGCGGCGCGATGCCTGGATGCAGGCGCGATCCGCCAGACGCGCCGACACGGCCGCCTGAGGCCGCTGAATGAGATTCATGCCAACCAACATGACGGCTGACCCATTAGCAGGTCTCATCCTGCCAGAATGGTGGCCCCGCTCGCCTGACCACGTTCCGCATCGAGCTTGACGAATGGCCAGCGACTCACCCGAGCCATCCGTTGTCGCCTCCGAAGCCGCCAGCCAAGCTGGTTTCAGCCGACTGGCGGCGGCATTTGTCGATCCAGCCTGGTACCTGGTCAGGCACCCTGATATCGCGGCGGCCAACATCGAGCCAGTGCGGCACTTCATCCTTCATGGCGCCGACGAGAAGCGCGACCCAAACGGTTTCTTCGACAGCGCGTGGTACGCCGGACATTATCCGGATGTCGCCACCAGCGGATTGAATCCGTTGCAGCATTACCTGTGGACAGGTGCGGCGGAGCTGCGCAATCCGCATCCCAGGTTCGACGCCGTCTACTATGTCAACGAGCATCCGGAAGCCGCGGACAACCCGTTGCTCCACCACCTTCAGGTTGGCCAGGCGCTCGGCTATCCGACCGAAAAGCCGTTTGACATCCGCGACTACCTTGCATCCCGGCATTCGGCACTGCCGCTTCCGCGCAAGCTCGTGGTCGATGTCATCATCCTGGTCTCCGGGGGCCTGGAGGAGACCCGACGCTGCATTGCCGCCGTTCTGGCGGACCAGGGCAAGCCGCTGGGACAGGTGATCGTGGTTGACGACCGGTCGCCCGAGCCGTCGCTGATCGGTTGGCTGCGGCAGTGCGCCGCGGACAGGCGGATCCATCTGATACGAAACCCGCGCAAGGTGGGGTTGATCGCCTCGGTGAACCGCGGCATCCAGGCCGCCGGCGACCATGATGTCGTGGTGCTGAACACCGACATGGTGGTTCCCGCCGAGCTTCCCCCCGCTGGGCTTCCCCCTGCTGGGCTTCCCGACAGGGCGGCGGTGCCGGATGGGTGGCTCCGCCGTCTGGCCGCTCAGGCCTACGCCCGACCTGGGATCGCCACCGTCTCGCCATTCTCGAACACCGCGACGATCTGCGGCTATCCGGATCGTGCGGGCGGCCCGACCGTGTTCGGGCAGACCGCGGCACAACTCGACCAGGCATGCCGGACCGCCAATCGCGGCCGCTCCATCGACGTCCCCACGACGCTGCTCTTTTGCATGTACATGCGCCGGCAGGCGTTGCGGGAAGTCGGTCTATTCGACTCCAGGCATGCCTCCCTCGGCTTTGGCGCGGATAAGAAATTCTGCCTTCGTGCCACCGCCATGGGCTGGGGGCATCGGCTCGCCTGCGATATCTTCGTTCACCATCAAGGTTCTGTCAGCGGCGGCAACCGATCGGAGAGAGCGTCCAGCGGCCTCCACGCTGCTTCAACTGACATGTGTAATGACTCGCAAACCCTTGGCAGGACCCTCGCCCAGCACGTGGCCCTGGATGCGGTCGCGCCGTCTCGCTTCGCCGTCACCGCGGCGTTGTTCCGCGCGTCGAACCTGCCGGTCATCCTGATGATTTCGCACGGCCTAGGCGGCGGCGTCCGGCGGCATATCGACGGCCTGGTCGAGCGCTATCGCGACACCGCGCGCATTCTGCTGCTGGAAGGAACCAGCCGCGGCGCCGCGCTGTCGCTGCCATTGCTGCCCGAACATCCGGTTCTGACACTGCCCGCGGATCAGATCGACGACCTGGTCATTGTGCTGCGGTCGATGAACCTGTCCCGCGTCCATGTCCATCACCTGGTACGCATGGACATCGACATACGCCGGCTGATCCACCGCCTTGGCGTGCCGTTCGACGTGACGGTGCACGACTACTACGCGATCTGCCCGCAGATAAACCTGCTGCCCTGGCCGGAGAGCCTTTATTGCGGCGAGCCGGACGTCGCGGGCTGCAACGCCTGCATCGCGCATAATCCCGGCGCCCATGATGCACGGGACATCGTCTCCTGGCGACGGGAGCGCGTTTGGCAGTTCCAGGAGGCGGAGCATGTCATCTGCCCGAGCGCGGACGTGAAAACCCGGCTCCAGCGTCATGGCCTGGACGCCCGCGCGATTGTCGTTCCGCACGAACATGCGACAGCGGCAGAGTGTTCTGTTGCTGTAGAAAAACCATCAGGACCGTCTCCTCGCGCGCCGCTTCGGATCGGCCTTCTCGGAGCGCTTGCGAATCACAAGGGTTCGCGTGCGGTGGCGGCCCTGGCGGAGGCTGCCGCGCCTGGAACGCTCGAAATCCATCTGATCGGCTATCTGGAAGATACCTTTCCGCAACCAGCAGCCAGGCTAATCAAGCAGACCGGCCGATACAACGAGGAAGACCTTCCAAGGCTGTTGCGCAAGGTCCGGCCGCACGTCGTCTGGCTGCCATCTTCCGCGCCGGAGACCTACAGCTACACGCTCAGCGCCGCGATCGCCGCCGGCCTGCCGATCGTGGCAACGAAGCTGGGGTCCTTTCCCGAACGTCTGGCCGGACGGCCATTCTCATGGTTGGTGGACCATCGGGCATCGACGAACGACTGGATCGCGGTGTTTCACGAGGTGCGGCGGGCGTTGCGGGAACACACCGGAAAATCCCCCGCGTGGCCCAGGCAGCCGGGCCCGGATTTCTATGACGACCGTTATCTTGTGCCAAGGCCGCAGCCTGTGCCAACCGGGGATCTACCGGCCGCGCGCCTGCGGGGTGGACGCCCGCCGGCTGGACGTCCGCTGGTGGGGCTCAGCGCGAAGCCGATCATCGCGATCGTGCCCGAGCGCTTCGACAACGGCGCCTTGTCGCCCTGTGCCTATATCCGCTTGCTTCAGCCGCTCGACCATCCCGCCATCGGCGATGGGTTCAGGCTGATGTTGGCCGATGCGGACTCGGTGCTGGATTGTCAGGCGGACATCATCGTGACGCAGCGTTACGCGCTGCCCGACATCGCCGCCGCGGACGCGCTGGCGGCGCATGCGCGGCGGACCGGTGCGACCCTGCTGTTCGATCTGGACGATGACCTGCTGAATATCCCCCGCACGCACCCCGATGCGCGGGAACTGCGCCCGCGCGCCAATGTCGTGCGCCGCATGCTGGATCATGCCGATGTCGTCTGGGTTTCCACGCCGAACCTGGCGGAGCGGCTGTCGTCGATCCGCGAGGATGCGGTGGTCATCGAGAACGGGCTGGACGAGCGGATCTGGAACCACGCAGACGCGCCGCCGCCGCTCCAGGTCGATCCGGTGCGCTTCCTGTGCATGGGAACCAGCACGCACGACAGTGACTTCGCAATGATCGCGCCGGCACTCGGCCGACTGAAGGCGGAGTATGGCGACCGGGTGAGCGTCGACGTCCTTGGCATGACCAGCCAGACCGATCTTCCGGCCGGGGTAAACCGGATTGGCACCTCGATCCACGCGCGGCAGTCCTACCCTGGCTTTGTGCATTGGATGAATTCGGTGCGGCCGGCCTGGCACATCGGTCTCGCGCCCTTGCTGGACACGCCGTTCAACCGAAGCAAGTCGGCGATCAAGGCGATGGATTATGCCGCGATGGGCATGGTCGTGATGGCGTCGGACACGCCTGTCTATCAAGGCTCCATCACCGACGGTCCCGCCGGGCAGCTTGTCCCGAATGATGCTGGCGCCTGGTATGAGGCGCTGGCTTGGATGGTACGCGACCAGGATCTACGCCGGTCGATTGCCCTCCGGTCACGCGCGGCGTTCCTGGCCCGCGCCAGCCTGGCTAGTCAGGGCCAGGCGCGACGGGACGCCTGGATGCGGCTTTCGCACGCTTACCGTGGCATCACCGCGGCCTGACGCTCCGCGACTTGCCGTCGGCGGGTCCAACGCCCACTATACAGACATGAAACGGCTGGCTCATCTTTCGGAACGCGGCGTCATCACGGTCGAAGGCGACGACCGCGTCGCGTTCTTGCAAGGACTGGTGTCGAACGACGTCGCCGCGGCGAAGCCCGGACAGGCGGTGTGGGCCGCGCTGCTGTCGCCGCAGGGCAAGTGGCTGGCCGACTTCTTCGTCTTCGCCGTGGACGGGTCCCTGAAGCTGGATTGCGAGCGGGCACAGATCCCCATGCTAATCCAGCGCCTGGCCCGCTACCGCCTGCGCATGCGGGTGGCCTTGGCGGAGGATGTGCAGTCGCAAGTGTATGTCGCCTGGGGTGGCCAGCCGGGCGTCGCCGGTGCGGTCGCGCCTGATCCGCGCTTGCCGGATTTTGCCTGGCGCATTCTGTCCGCCGCCGACCTTCAAACCAATGCCTCGCCCGTGGACTGGGACCGCCACCGGCTGAACGCTGGCCTGCCGGACGGGTCTCGCGACATGGAAACCGACCGCAGCGTGCTGCTGGAGGCCGGCTTCGATGAACTCGCCGGGGTGTCCTGGACGAAAGGCTGCTACATGGGACAGGAACTGACGGCGCGGACGAAATACCGCGGCCTGGTCAAGCGGCGCCTGGTGCCGGTGGCAATCGACGGCCCGCTTCCGCCACCCGGCACCCCGGTGCTGCGAGACGGCGTCGAAGTCGGCACCATGCGCTCCAGCCTGGATCAGTCCGGTCTTGCCATACTGCGGCTCGATAGCCTCGGCCACCCACTGCACTGCGGCGCGGCACGTCTCATCCCCCAGATACCGGCCTGGATGCACCTGCCCGAAGCCGCATCGGCGCGGGTTTAGGGGTTGAGCATGGGCCAAGGAAGACCAGGGCGCTGCCCTGGACCCGCAAAGGGGCGGATGCCCCTTTGATCCCCGTCCAGGGGTTTGGCGGAGAGGGGGCGACACAGCCGTTGCGATCGCCTCGGTCGCCCCCTCTCGCCCAAACCCCTAAATGGGTTGCAAGGGCGTCAGCCCTTGGCGGGGTCGAGGGGCAGAGCCCTCGCCTGCCTTGTCGCTGACGCCCACCATGCCCTAATCCAACGCCGCATGTGCCTCGGCTGGCGCGGCGGAGCTCAGGCGGGGGCGGCGCATCAGCAGGAGCAGCAGGAGGGACGGCAGGGTGGTGAAGATCATCATCTTGTAGTCGTCGATATAGGCGATGATCTGCGCCTGTTGGTTGACGATGTGGTCGAGCGCCGTCGCGCCATGCGGCGAAGCCGGATTCCAGCTTCGGCTGACCGCACCGCCGCCTTGCAAGGCACGGTTGAACGGCGTTACCAGGGCGCCGATCTGCTCGTGCAGGACCTGGGTGTTGCGCGCGAGCATCGACGTGGTCACCGAGACGCCAACCGCGGCGCCGATGTTGCGGAACAGGCTGAACAGCGAAGCGCCATCTGTGCGGTATTGGCCGGGTAGCGTGGCGAAGGCCAGCACCTGCAGCGGCAGGAAGATCGAGCCGATGCCGGCGCCCTGCACCATGATCGTCACGATGATCCGCCACTGCGCCACGTCCGGCGTCCAGGTGGTCATCTCCCACAGCGACCAGACCAGCGACAGGATGCCGCAGGCCATGATCTTGCGCGGGTCGATCTTGGTCGCCAGCCGGCCGCAGGTCATCATGGCAAACATCGTGCCGATGCCGCGCGGCGCCATGATCAGGCCGGCCGCTTCCACCGGATAATTCGCCAGGTTCTGCAGCCAGGGTGCCATCAGCGATGAACTGGACACCAGGATGGTGCCCGCCGCGAACATCATCACGACGCCGGCGGCGAAATTGCGGTCCTTGAACAGCAGCGGCGGGATGAACGGCTTCTTGGCGGTGATCATGTGCACGATGAACAGATAGATGCCCAACCCGCCGAGTATGGCCTCGGTGATCACTTCGGTGGAACCGAACCAGTCCTGGTCCTGGCCGCGGTCCAGCATCATCTGCAAGCCGCCGATCCCCATCGACAGCACGCCGAAGCCGATCCAGTCGAAGCGCATGTTGAAGTTGGGATGCGAGCGCGGCATGAAGAACAGCAGGCCCAGCGTTGCCAGGATGCCGAACGGCAGATTGATGTAGAAGACGAAGCGCCAGTTGTACATCTCGGTCAGGTAGCCGCCCAGGGTGGGTCCCAGGATCGGCCCGACCATCACGCCAACGCCCCAGATCGCCATCGCCTTGCCGCGCTGCTCGATCGGGTAGATGTCCATCATGGTGGACTGCGACAGCGGCACCAGGGCCGCTCCGAACACCCCTTGCAGCAGCCGGAACACCACCATCTGCGGCAGCGACTGCGCGGCGCCGCACATCATGGAGGTGATGGTGAAGCCGACCAGGCAGGTGATGAACAGGTATTTGCGGCCAAACCGCGCCGCCAGCCAGCCCACCGGCGCCGTCATGATCGCCGCGGCGGTGATGTAGGAAGTCAGCACCCAGGTGATCTCGTCATAGGTCGCCGACAGGCTGCCCTGCATATAGGGCAACGCCACGTTGGCGATCGTCTGATCGAGCGCCTGCATCAACGTCGCGCCAACGGTGCACAGCGTGATGATCAGCCGGTGCGGCACCTGATCCTGGGATACGGACGCCATCGGTCAGGCTGCCCTGAAGGTCACGGGCGACATCCCGCTGCCAACGCCTTTTTCGTCGTGGCGCGGCCGATCCGGGCCACCCATGCCAGCATGTGCCACGACCGGTGCATTCGGCAGCCGTGGCCATGGTCGTGACAAAACACGGAGCGGCACGATAAAAACGATTCTGATCAACCCGACTATACCTTGGTCTGACAGCCTTACAGACCGGTAATAAAGCTCTTGATCCGGCTTGCCAACATGTCCATCACGAACGACTTGGTCAGCACGTGCATGCCTTGGGCCAGTTGACCATGCCGAAGCGCGGCGGTTTCGGCACATCGGTGATGAACAGCACCTTCAACTCTGGACGCACCGCCCGCCCTACATCGGCGCCTCACGCGCCTCGCAGACCAGCGTAACCCGTTAACAAAATATTAGGCATTCCGCCGCATGCTTCGCCGTCATGCAGGCACGGCGATATCTTTCCTCGAGCCTCCTGGCAGGCTTGTCGCTTTGTATCGCCGAGAGCGCCACGGCGCAGATGCTTCCGTCGCTGTTTCCCGAGGGTGTGCCCGGATACGACACCGCACCGGGCGTCACTGTCCAATCCCGCCTTCATCCCGACTTCACCCCGCTGGGTCTGCGCGACGGCGCCTTCCAGATCTTTCCTTCAATTGACGAATCGATTGGCTACAACAGCAACGTGCTGCCTGGTTCGGCGGGACGTGGTAGCTGGCAGGTCACCACCGCACCCGCGCTGATCTTCGGATCGGACTGGCCGCGCGACCAGGTCGGCGCCGCCGTGACCGTGCAGAACACGCGCTACCTCTCGCTGCCCAGCCAGGACCGCACCGATGTCAGCGCCTCCGCCGGCGGCCGGATCGACATCGGCGAGGATCAACTCACCATCGCCGCGGCCCATGCGTCGCGGCACGAGGACCGTGGCGAGATCGACACGATCATCAGCGACCGCCCGATCGCCTTTCAGGTCGACGACCTGCGCGCCGCCTACACGCTGACCGACGGAAGCTGGAGCCTGACGCCGAACCTGGACGTAGCGAACTGGCGGTTAAACAACACCACGATTTTGGGACTGCCGGCGAGCCAGGCCTACCGCGACCGCATCGTCGGCCAAGGTGATCTGACCCTCCGCTATGAATTGGCACCGTTGCGGAACATCCTGTTCGTGGCCCGCGCCCTCGGCCAGGATTACACGCACATCCCATCCGGCCAGCCGTCCACCAATTCCCACGCATTTCAGGTCCTGACCGGGTTCGATTTCGACGCCAACACGGTCTGGCGCTGGCGGCTGCTGCTGGGCGGCGAAACCCGCCAGTTCACCGCCTCGGTCTACCGGCCGCAGAACACGCTGATCGCTGAAGCCGAGGCAAGCTGGTCGCCCAGCGGCATGACCACGATCCACGCCGGCGTCAGCCGCGACACGCAGGACGCCGCGCAGGAGGGCATCGCCGGCCTGACCTATTCCACCGCGCGTCTGACCGTCGACCACGAATACCTGCGCAATGTCATGCTGACAGCGTCGGTCGGCCTCCAGCAGGCGGACTACTTCCAGGGCGGCCGCCAGAGCGGTTTCACCGCCGGCGCCGGCGTCACCTGGTTGCTGAACCGGTCGGTGCGCCTGTCGCTCACCTACGACCAGACCGATCTGCATGGCGGTTCGGCCTCGGCGCAAACGTCCGCAACGCGAACGTCCGAGTCGCAGAGCCTGGCGACCGGTTACAGCCGCAGCCTGACCCTCCTGACATTTCATTTCGCACTATGATCAGCTCTCGCCTGCTGCTTGGCCTCGACTTTGCTGATCTGACGGTGGACCAGGCCGCCTCGCACATCGCCGCGCGCCCGCCTCTGGCGCCGTTCTCTTACGTGGTAACCCCGAACGCCGATCATCTGGTGCGCCTGGCTGGCGACCAGACGCTGCGCGCGATCTATCATGGTGCCGCCCTGTGCCTGCTGGATTCTCGTGTCGTCGGCGGTCTCGCCCGTCTGCTCGGCCTGACCGCACCTCAGGTCGTGACCGGAAGCGACCTGACCGAACGGCTGCTGGCGAACCACGTCCATTGCGGGGAGCGTATCACCATCGTCGGCCTGTCGCCGGCCTGGTTACCGAAATTGTGTCACCGGTACGGACTGGCCGAACCCGCGCATTTCGACCCGCCGATGGATTTCGACAAGGATCCGGCCGCGTTCTCCGCGACGGTGGACTTCGTCCGCGTCAATCCGGCGCGGTTCGTCTTCCTGGCGGTCGGTTCGCCACGGCAGGAACACCTTGCCGCCGCCATCGCCGCGACCGGTGCCGCCACTGGAACAGGGCTATGCATCGGCGCCGCCCTGGCCTTCCTGACCGGGGCGCAGCGCCGGGCTCCGGTGGCGATGCAGCATGCGGGGCTGGAGTGGCTGTTCCGCCTGGCGACCAATCCAAGGCGGATGGCGCGGCGCTACCTGATCGATAGCCCGCGCATCATCGGTCTGATGCTGCGACAGCGCCTTGCGGATGGCGAAGCCGGCCGAGCACCTCGTGTCTGATGCGAGTGACAAATGATCCGCGGTGCGCCTTGTCGTTGCGCGCCACATAGGCGGCAGCCGCCCGCGGCAGCATCCGGCTGCCATTCCGGCTGCCCTTGCGTGGCGCCATGCCGCGCGCCGCCGACAGCGCCCGCAGGGTCTGGATCAGCAGCCCGTTGCGCAATCCCTTCAGCAGGTAGCCCATTGCCCGCGGCGCCAGTTCAGCCCAGCGCCGGCCCAGTTTCAGCTCGATATACAGGCGGTTCCGCACGAAATAGAACCATCTGTCGGCGGACCAGGCGACGCGCCGCTCGGCGCTGACCTTGTGACGGATCACGATGTCGCCGCGGTAGCGCACCCGCCAGCCAAGCGCGATGGCGCGCAGGCAGAAGTCGAACTCCTCCCAGCAGAAGAACAGCGTGCCGTCGTAGCCGCCTGCCTGTTCCCACGCCGTCCGGCGCAAGGCATGGCCGGCGCCGACATAGGTGACCGTGTCGAAGCACTCGCCGGCGCAGGGCAGCAGGCTGTTGGGATAACCCCAGGATCCGATATCGTCCCGTCCATCGGCATGGGTGACGATCCGGCATCCCACCGCTGCCAGACGCGGTTCGGCATCCAATGCGATCAGCATCCGTGCGACCGTGTCGGCGGTGGCGAATTCCGCATCGTTGTCCAACGCGACGATCACGCGCCCATGCCCCTGCCCGGAGGTCAGGTTGCGGCCGCCCGCCACACCAAGGTTGCCATCGGCCGCCAGCAGGGTCGCGTCGGTCCGGCCGCGGACCTCCGCCGCCAGACGGTCCAGCGCCTGGGGCCGAGACCCCTGGTCGAGGATCGTCAGATGCGCCGAAAGACCGGTCTGGCCGAGTGCGGATCGGATGGCGGCGATGGTGTCTTCCACCCGATCCAGTGAAAGCATGATCATGTCCACGTCGTAGCGGCCGACCGGTGGGGCGCCGGCACCGGCGACGTGACGGATTGTCACCGGCCGAGCGCTGATATCAACGGGTGGTGAAACAATCGTCTGGAAACTTGTTTCTTGTCCAAACAACAGGCTCAGGGGCGTGACGTTGCTTGCCTGTTTGGCGGCCGGTGCTCCAGGCAGGCTCATGGGCCGCTCGAAAGGCATGCTTATGCCGCTAGTCCGCGGCTTTCCCCGGCTGGAATGCTGTCGATCAATGCACACGTCGCTTGCGCCAGCACGCTGCGCTCTCGATGTCACAACGGATTGCATCGGCCGCTCCTCAGTTGCAGCCGCTATTCTTCCATTGACTTCGAGACCATCCCGTTCGTGAATGACCAGGTCTGGCCGATCAATGACTGCCGAGGAAGGTGCAGAAGTCATTCCGGGTACTCCAGCGGCGGGATTGCCAGATACGCAAGTCGTTTCAATTCCTTGCGGCCGCGCGAGACCGAATCCAGGATCAGCCCACAGGCCAGCGACAGGAACCCCAGCAGCACCAGCCCGGTGGAAAGCAGCGCGGTCGGCAGCCGCGGCACCAAGCCGGTTTGAACGAACGTGACCACCACCGGAATGCCAAGCCCGATGCCACCGGTCAGCAGTATCAGTGCCGCGAGGGAGAACACCTGCAACGGCCGCTCCTGCTGGATCAAGGTCGCAATTGCCCGCAGGATGCGGATCCCGTCCATCACCGTGTTGAGCTTGGACGCGGAGCCGGTGGCACGATTGCGGTAGGCCGTCCGCACCTCCACGACCGGCATGTGCAGCGCCAGCGCATGAACCGAGAATTCCGTCTCGGTCTCGAACCCGACCGAGAGGGCGGGGAAGGATTTCACAAAGCGTCGGCTGAACACCCGGTAGCCGGATAGCATGTCGCTGATGCCGCCGCCGAAGGCCCAGCCGACCAGGCCGCTGAGCACCATGTTGCCAATGCGATGACCGCGCCGATAGGTGTTTCGCGTCGCGCCGAAGCGGGCGGCGATGACCATGTCGAGTTGCCGATCTATCAGCAGCTTCAGCATGGCGGGTGCGGCAGCCGCATCGTAGGTATCGTCGCCGTCCACCAGGACATACACATCCGCATCGACATCGGCGAACATGCGACGTACGACATGGCCCTTGCCCTGAAGACCTTCCTGCCGCGCGATCGCTCCGGCGGCCCTTGCATGCAGCATCGTGCTGTCGGTGGAGTTGTTGTCGTAGACGTAGATCGTCGCGCCGGGCAGGGCGTTTTGGAAGTCCGTGACAACCTTGCCGATCGCCGCTGCTTCATTATGGCAGGGAATCAGAACCGCGACACGCGGCTGGTTCGCCACAAGCCCAAACCGTTCCTCCAGCGATCTTTCCTCGGACAGCCAGCGCGTGGCGTCCTGTAACGAGGTGATGCCGAGCGGCGGCCTGTCGATGACAAGCGTCATGATAAATGCGGTCTCATCTAATAGGCGTTCAGCATGCGCGCCACCGTGACAATGGTGCGGCATAGGATCATCAGGTCGGTGCTTAGGCTCCAGGTCGCGATGTACTCGAGATCGCTGTCCAGGCGGCGCAGCAGTTTGTCCTCGGTGTCGGTTTCGCCGCGCCAGCCGCGCACCTGTGCCAGACCGGTCATGCCGGGCTTGACGCAATGACGGGCGGCGTAGCGGTGGGTGATGCGTTCGAAGGGACGGCCGCCGGCGCAGGTGCCGATCGCATGCGGCCGCGGACCGACCAGCGACATCGTGCCGCTCAGCACGTTCAGAAGCTGCGGCAGTTCATCCAGCGATGTGCGCCGCAGAAACCCGCCGATCCGGGTGACGCGCGGATCGTCACGGGTGGCTTGGCGCCAATCGGTCGGGCTTTCCGCCGCATGGCGCATCGTGCGGAACTTCAGCATGACAAACCGGCGTCCGTCGCGGCCGATACGCTCCTGCCGGAACAGCGCCGGCCCTTGGCTTGTCAGGCAGATCAGGCTGCCAACCACAAGCATCGGGATCATCAGGACCATCAGTGCGGTCAGCGCGAGGACGATGTCCTCGGCGCGTTTGGCAATGGCCCTGCCGATGCCGAGCGGGATCGCCGTGCGCGTGAACGGAGTCCGAAAGGAGATCGGGCGCAGGGCCACGTCGCCATCGGTGTAAGCTAGCCGGTCAAAGCTTCGGGGGCGCAAAACAAACATGATCGGCTGCATCTATGGGTTACTGTGCAGCCAGGATCGGGCACGAACTTTAGAGTTTGGTTAACGAGACACGCGCGAGTAAGCAGGTTCCATTATTTATTTTCGATAAGCGGCGACTGTTGGAACAAACTATGAATCACCGGACTGAAGTACAGCCCGGTGATTATGTGGAATGGAGCATGTAATATCAAGCAAGATATAGATAACTGGTCGGCGAGTTAGAGCGGTTTTCGATCAAGTTGCACCAATCCGTCATGGACGCGCTTGTTCCGGCCATCCGCGCACAAACACTGGGGGCAGATGGCCGGGACAAGCCCGGCCATAATGGATTAGAACAGATTGAGCTGAATCGCCTCCATCACGCCGCCACCACCTGTTCCACCGCCACCGCTCGGCAGTCCATCTCATATTCCAGGCCGATCACCGGCGGCCGGCAGAAATGCCAGGTCAGGCCATGCCTGGCGGCACCGCGCGAAACGATCTCATCACCCAGAAAAGGATGCAGATCGTGCACGGTATAGACCTGCACCCCCGTCGTTGCGTCCCAGGTGGCGCCGAGCGACGCCATGCGCTGCTCCATCACCTCCAGGACTTAGCGCGCTTTTTCCGCGATCGCGTCCGCCCCGGTCTCGCCATGGCGGACCGTCTTGTCGCGGTACGGCCCGCTGCCCTCCCGCGCTTCCCCGCTGCCGGCGCATACGAACGAGTGTGCCGAACCGGTCGACGGAGTCACATAGCAATACGCGTGGAAACTGGGCGTCGCGGGCGGGTTCAGTTCAGGGCACACGTTGCTCCGCGCCACCGGGTTACGGTCATCCGCCACGATCCCCCACCGCTCCAGCGTGCCGACATAGTCGCGGTTGAACGCGGTGAAACCGGCGTCGGTGAAGGGCGCCGGCGACCGCAACTCGCAGGCACAGAACGCTGTCAGCGGCAGGCCGGCGGCGGTCAGGCCCGCCTCGATACGGCGAAATCCCTCGCTCAAGGGAATCGGGTTGGCACAGCGCACGCGCTCGATGGCGAAGCCCGGCAGCGCGGCGACGCCGGCGGAGTACTGGAACGGGCCTGGAAGGTAACGATATCCCACGCGATCAACCGTGTCGGTCATGAGAATTCCCCGATCGTGCGACGTTGCAAAGGCCCCATTCAGTCGGCCGGAGGCACCGCTTCCGCCTGCCGCGCCTGCTCTCGGTCACGACGCTGGATCCGGCGCAGGTGGAACAGTTCCCAGACCAGGAACCCCAGCACCATGAACTCGCCGACCGCCCATTCCCACTGCACACCGCTGGGCCATCTCATGCCGCCGACCGCACCCCGGACGCGTCCGAGTCCGCGGCGGTGGAAGGCGCCTGCACCTTGCGCTTGGTGGTTGCTGCGATCAGCCAGCCCGAGTAGCTCAGCAACACGAACAGCAGTGCACCGAAATCCAGCGGCGTCAGGTATTTCCGGCCGCCAAACACGAAGTAGAACAGTGACATCTTCAGCGCGAAAATCCCGACAAACAACAGGATTATCGGCCGAACGATCTCACCCATCGCGGCGAATTCCGGCCGCATCGCGCCCGGCGCGACCACGGCGCGCAACCGGCTTCGGCGTTTCATCACGCCGGATACGATCAGCCCAAGCCCGAGTGCGAACAGTGCCACTCCCAGCCAATCATGCATCTCACGCCTCCTTCAGGTTCGAATCCGCTCCCGTTGTTCCATCCGCTCGAACAGATCGATTGTCCAACGCAGACGTTCCACCAGATCCCACCATGGCGCCGCCGCATCGCTGAAGCCCGCGTGCGGCGTCATCTGCACCACCGCCTCTACCAGGAAGGCGCCCTCCGGCACCGATGCGGTGGACAGCGGTCGCAATGGCAACAATATCCCACTCAGGCCGGTTGCCAGCACCCAGGCCTTGCGCCGCCCGGATACCACGGCGCGTTCGGATATCGCGTCCAGCCCCCGGCGGCTCACTTCCTGGCCGATCTCGGCATAGAGCAGCCGTGCGGCGCCGATACCAAGACGGCAAGCCAGCGGCAGCCGCGCGATCCCGGCGCCGGCCCGACGATAATACTGGTCCGCGGTCGTCAACAACCGCCGGATCACCCGGCCGAGTGCCGGGCTGTGCCGCGGGGCGGCGAGGAAGCCATCCGGATCGATGCCTGCCTCGAGCAGCCAATCCAGCGGCAGATACAGGCGTCCGTTGCGTGCATCATCGCCCACGTCGCGGGCGATGTTGGACAGTTGCATCGCCACCCCCAGGTCGATCGCGGCGGCCAGGCGTTCGGCGTCCCGCACGCCCATCAGCACCGCCATCATCGCGCCGACGGTGCCGGCCACGCGAACGGCATAGCCGTGCAGCGCGGACAGCGTCTGATAGCGGCGACCTTCCGCGTCCCAGGCAAACCCCTCCAGCAGCGCTTCGGGCAAGGCGCGCGGAATGGCGAAGCGGTCGACAATCCGGGCGAAGGCGCGGTCGGTAGCCAGCGGCAATGGCCTGCCGTCGTAGGCGAGCGCCAAGCGTTCGCGCAGCCATTGCAGGCTTCCACCCCCCCCACCCTGATCGATCGCATCGTCCGCCACCCGGCAGAACGCATACAGCGCGACCGCCGGATCGCAGACCGACTTCGGCAAAAGCCTCGACGCCACATCAAAGCTCTTGGACCCGCCGCGCAGCAGCACGCGGCAGGCCGCCATATCGGCGGCTTCGGTCTCAGACCAGAGCTGCGGCATGTGGCACCACGCGATCAAGCACTTTGGCGGATGACAAGACGCCCGGAACGCCGGCGCCGGGATGCGTGCCGGCGCCGACCAGATACAGGCCGGCGACATCCTCGCTGCGGTTGTGCGGCCGGAACCAGGCACTTTGCGTCAGCACTGGTTCCAGCCCGAAGGCACAGCCCTGCCAGGCCAGCAGCCGGTCCTGGAAATCCAGCGGCGTCATCAGTCTGGAGCTGATCACATGCCGCTCGAGCTCCGGCAGCACGGTCGCCGACAGATGCGCCGCGATCGCCCGCCGATAAGGTTCGGCCGCGGTACGCCAGTCCGTCTCGCCGATCAGGTTCGGCACCGGCGACAGCACGTAGAACGCATCGCACCCAGGCGGCGCCAGGGATGGATCACTGGCGGTCGGGCGGTGCAGGTAAAGCGAGAAATCCTCCGCCAGCACCTTGCGCTTGAAGATGTCGCGCAGCAGGTCGCGGTAGCGCGGGCCCAGCAGGATGGTGTGGTGCTGCACGTCCTCATAACGTCTGTCGGTGCCGAAATACCAGACGAACAGGCTCATGGAGTAGCGCGACCGGTCCAGCTTGCGGTCGGTCCAGCGGCGGCGGGACGCAGCCGGCAGCAGCTTGCGATAGGTCCAGGCGGAATCGGCGTTCGAGACCACGATGTCGGCGGTGATGGTCTCGCCCGAGGCCAGCCGGATGCCATGCGCGCGCCCGTCGGCCATCAGGATCCGCGCGACCTCGGAATTGTAGCGGATGCTGCTGCCCTGGCCCTCAATCAGGTTCGCCAGGCCGCCGACAACCTGCCCTGTGCCGCCCATGGCAAAATGTACGCCCCAACGCCGCTCCAGATACGGGATCAGCGTGTAGATCGCGCTGGCGGTGAACGGATTGCCGCCGATCAGCAGCGGATGGAAACTGAAGACGATGCGCAGCCGCGGGTCCTTGATGAATTTGCTTACCACGGCATGGACGCTGCGATGGCCGCCGAGACGAACCAGGTCGGGCGCGATGCGCGCCATGTCGCCCAGGGAGCCGAACGGGACATCGCCCAGTTGCTCGAAGCCGATGCGGCAGGTCGTCTCACTCAGGCGCATGAAGCGCTCGTAGCCGGCGACATCGCCGGGCGACAGGCGGGCGACCTCAGCCCGCATGGCATCGGGATCACCGGTGTAGTCAAAGCTGGTGCCGTCGTGGAAACGGATCCGATAGAACGGCGAGACCGCCTTCAGCGTGACATCGTCGGTCATGCTCCGGCCGCACAGGCGCCACAGCTCCTCCAGCAGGAACGGCGCCGTCAGGATCGTCGGTCCTGCGTCGAAAGTGAATCCGTCCTGCCGAAACACCGAGGCTCGGCCGCCGGGCGCCGCAAGCTTCTCCAGCACGGTGACCCGGTAGCCGCGGGCGCCAAGCCGGATGGCGGCGGCCAGCCCGCCCAGGCCGGCGCCGATGACGACCGCGTGGCGGGCCGGCAAGGAGCGGCACGACGGCAGATCAAGCCCGGAATCTGTCAACCAGTCCATGCAAGGAGTGTAAACCCAAGCTGACAGTCCTGACCAGAGGGGTGTCACCCAAACCAGCGGTCGTGCAGGTCCACCAGATGCGCGACCCCCGCCGCCGCCAACGCCGCTGGCACACAGGGCCAGGCCACACCGGCGAGCGCCGCTCGCAGGGCTAGCAGCAGGCAGATGCCGGGCAGCAACAGGTGCCCAACGGCCCGGGGGCGCAAGCCATGTCCCGTGCGGCGGTACCACAGTGTCAGGGCCGCGGCCTCCAACACCGTGAAGACCAGAATCAGATCGATCAGGTGCGGCGAGGTAAATGCTTTTTCAATCGCCAGGAGCATCGTTTCGCCTGTCACAGAAGTTTAAAGTCGTCCATCGCCGGCCGCCCGGTGATATGCCGCCAATGGTGCCACAGCAGACGAGCGGCGAGTGACCGGACCGGCTGCCAGGCGACCGCAAGCTCACGCAGCGCCTGTGGCGCCGGGCGAGCGGACAGCGACTTCAGGTCGGCCAGCGCCGCCGCCAGCGCGACGTCGCCGGAGGGAAACACATCCAGCCGATCAAGCGCGAACAGCAGGTAGATCTCCGCCGTCCAGCGGCCCATGCCCTTGATCGAGGCAATGGTGACGATTGCCGCCTCGTCATCAAGCAGCGCGATCCGGTCCGCGCTGAGCGTGCCGTCCAGGAAGGCGGCGGACAAGGCACGGGCGTGGATAACCTTTGGGCGCGACAGGCCGGCGGCGCGCAGGGCCTCGTCCGGCAGCCCGATCAGGCTGGCGGGATCGAGCGCGCCGGGGATCGCTCGCAATCGGCCCCAGATTGCCGCGGCGGCTTGGTTGCTGATCATCTGCGCCACGATCGCCTGTAGCAGACCGGGAAAACCAGGCTCGCGCCGCCGCCATGGCAGCGGACCAGCGCGGTCCAGAATGACGGCGAAGTCCGGATCGAGGCGGATTAGGGTATCAATCGCGCCAAGCGCGGCCGGTGGCGGTTGGGGGATGTCCATAAAGGCCGGTTTAACGGGACGCTTGCCAAAGTTGCGGCGGCTCTAGCTCGCTCCGGCTGGCGTCAACCAGATCCCATGGTTCCAGCAATACCATTTTTGCCTGCTACGATATGACCGCCGCACAATGTTCGTCTATCAGACTGGGCTTGCCGGTCGCTAGCTCGACTGCATGGTCGTAGTAGACCCGTCCGTCAGAACCCTTTGAACGAATGGTGCGGATACGCCCGTTCATTATTCTCAGTGTTGTAATCAAGGCGAACCCGCCGGCCCGCACCGCGGTAAATCGGATGATGTCATTATCCATGATTTCGGCCGAACTGACGGTATCCACAAGTGCCAGAGTACGACCATCAAAGGTCACCGTATGGATGATCGCCCCATCAATCACGTTCCAGCTCACACGGGGATTGTCGGGTGCTGGTTCGCGTTGGCAATCCGGCGACCAGGTGCCAATCAGGCCGAACGTCCGGAACGCCTCGACCGGCCCGGTTTCCGCGAATGCCGAACAGGTCCACAGAGCGAGAACGGCAACGGCAGCCGGGATGACGAGCGGAGGTGAACCCTGCTTATGCACGATCTGGACCCTAAACCAGTCATTCTGCGCGCATGGTCGCGGCATCTCGTTGCCACATGTCAGCAGCACTGACGCCTGGCGCGGGTGCATCTAACAGCTTTAAATCGCTCTCCCCATGGCTTTGCGCCTGGTGGCTCATGCGCGGTGCCCTTTACGCCATTGGTACAACACGACCAGTCCTAGGCTCGGCGCCGACCCAGCGCGCAAGATTGCTGACGATGTAAGCTGCATGTTCCCAACGCTGCGTGAGCCGGTTCATGCCTCAGCTAAAGCATGAACCACTCGCGCAGCGGTTGATGGCGCCGTTCAGAACTGTTTCACCCAACCCGTTCGATCCGCGCAGTATGCGGATCCATTGTGAACTTGGCCACCAAAGATCCTTCTTGCGTTGTCAGGCTGAAACCAACCAAGCCGTCCGAGGTGGCCGCAACATCCGTGACCTTCCAGGTGTGGTTGCCATTCCACAGCAAGAACGCCTCGGCGACCTTCTGCACATCAGCGGATGAAAGGGCCCGGTCCTCCTGCCGATAGATCAGCGCAAACGCGCGCCTGCCGCCCACTGGGCCTCCCATGCGACCGCTCCATGGGCGGCCATCCATGCCGGGGCGCGGATGGTGGCCCCAGCCCATCCAGTGATGGCCATCCGCCGGCCCGCCATCGGCGACCGGCCTCGGCGGCGGAGCCGGCTGCGCTTGCGACAGCACCGATCCGGTGGCGATCCCCCCGATCACGAAAGCCGCGGCGGCAGCAATGATAGCCTGGCGCATTCGATATCTCCCTGAAAGGCAACCGCCGCATACATGACCCTTCAGCACGGCCATGGTCCGCTCTGTCAGGCGACGAATTGCAATAAAGTGCAACGGTCGTTCCTTCCGGCCGAACCTGGGCCTATGTTACAATTCATGGACCAGACGCCCCACATCCTCGTCGTCGATGACGACCGCGAAATCCGCGATCTGCTCGCCCAGTTCCTGGAAAAGCAGCGCCTTCGCGTCACCGCCGTGCGTGACGGCAAGGAAGCGCGGCGTGCCTGGCTCAATGGACATTTTCAGCTTGTCGTGCTGGACCTGATGCTGCCAGGCGAGTCCGGGCTGGAACTGGCTCGCTGGCTGCGCACGCAGGGCGAGATCCCGATCGTCATGCTGACCGCGATGGGCGAGGAGACCGACCGCATCATTGGCCTCGAACTCGGCGCCGACGACTATATGCCCAAGCCATTCAACCCGCGCGAACTGCTCGCCCGCATCCGCGCGGTGCTGCGCCGCGCCGGTGACACCGTCGAACCGCGCCACGGCGTCTCCATGCGCGGCTACAAGTTCGGCGGCTGGGCCCTGGAACCCGCTCGCCGCCGCCTGTTGAACCCGGATGATGTGGAAGTCCCGCTGACCGGCGGCGAATTCGACCTGCTGCTGGCGCTGGTCGAGCGGGCCAACCGGGTGCTGACGCGCGACATGCTGCTCGACCTGCTGCGCGGCCGCCAGGCCGGCCCGTTCGACCGGGCGATCGATGTCGCGGTATCACGCCTGCGCCGCAAGCTGGAGGATGACGGGCGCCACGCCCAGCTCATCAAGACCGTCCGCGGCGGCGGCTATGTCCTGGCGGCAACGGTGGAGCGCGCGTGAGAAGTAGCCAATGGAAGTTCAGGCTCTGGCCCGCCAGCCTCGCCGGCCGCACCGCTTCGGTGCTTCTCATCGGCCTGATCATTGTCCAGGGGCTTGGCCTGACCATCCATGCACTCGACCGGATGGACGTGCAGCGGCTTGTCCAGGCGCGCGATCTGGCGATGCGCGTCGTCAGCCTGTACCGCACCATCGTGCTGACCGATGACGCGCGTCGCCCGCAGATCCTGAAGGAACTGCACCGTGGTCCGGAGTTGAGCGCCGTTCTCAGTCCGCTGCCACCCGACGTGAACCTGCCGGGGATGCCGCCGATCGAGCAGCGCCTGCTGCGCATCAACATGAGCCTGCTGGTCGGCGGTGGCCCGCAGATCCGCTGGCGTGAATTGGTGTTCTACGGCAATCATCCGATGCGGCGGGTGGTCATCGGGATGCATCTGCCGGACGGCGAATGGCTGAACGTGAGCGGCACGGTTGAGCCGCTGCGTCCCTGGGACTCGCCCACATTCCTGGTCGCCTTCGTGCTGATGACGGTGACCGCCGCGGCGCTGACGCTGTGGACGGTGCGCCGCCTGATCGCACCGGTGCGCACACTCGCCGAAGCGGCCGAGGCGTTGGGCCGCGACGTAAATGCGCCGCCGCTGCCGGTGGATGGCCCGACCGAGGTCGCCACCGCCGCGGTCGCGTTCAACACCATGGCCGCCCGCATCCGCCGCTTCGTGCAGGACCGCACCGAACTGCTGACCGCGATCGGGCACGATCTGCGCACGCCGATCACCCGGCTGAAGCTGCGCGCGGAATTCGTCGAGGACGACGAGCAGCGGGCAAAGATCCTCGTCGATCTGGAAGAGCTGGAGGCCATGGTCTCCGCCACCCTGGCCTTCGGTCGCGACGCGCGGACAACCGAGTCGGTTTCGTCGATCGATCTCGCTGAACTCCTGCGCACCATCCTTGACGAGGCCGGCGATGCTCGGCCGGACGTGCAGGAGAAACTCGGCTATGACGGTCCGGCACACATGGCCGTGCAGGCAAGGTCGCTGTCGCTGAAACGGGTTTTCGTCAATCTGGTCGCCAACGCGATCAACTACGGTGGTTCGGCCATGGTCCGGCTGCTGTCGCCGGATAATCGGCTGGTGGTGGTGGAGATCGAGGATGAAGGCCCGGGGATCGGACCGGCGGACCTCGAGCGGGTATTTGAGCCATTCCATCGCGGCGAGCCGAGCCGGAACCGGGAAACGGGCGGGGTTGGACTGGGTCTGCCGATCGCCCGCAATATCATGCGGGCGCATGGCGGCGACGTGATCCTGGCGAACCGTCCGACTGGTGGGCTGAGGGCCACGGTCACGCTGCCGGTCTAAAGCGTGATCGCCTGAGGCCGACGCAATCAGAAGGCGTGAATCACGCGATCAGACAATGCGTTAAAGCGCGACTTCTGGGTCAACCTAAACCAATCGCGCTTTGAAGCGGCTCGCATCGGCATGAAAGGTGGCACCACCGAGGTGTCACAGCTTTCGCCGACCGGCATGACCTACTTCACCGCAGCCGTCTTCTCCTCCGGCATATCCGTCTCCCATCCGCCCCCCAGCGCCTTGTAAAGCGCCACCAGGTTCGACGAGACCGTCGTCGTGCTGTCCGCTAGTTGCTGCTGTGTCGCCAGCAGGCTGCGCTCCGCGTCCAGTACCGTCAAGAAATCCGCCACGCCTTCCTGATATCGGCTCTGCGCCAGCGCGAGCGCCTTGTGGTTGTCCGCGACTGCCTGGATCAGTTCGTCCCGTCGGCTCTGCTCCGCCTTATAGGCGGTCAGCGCGTTGTCCACCTCGTGCCAGGCCTGCAACACCGTCTTCTGGAACGTCACCGCCGCTTCCTGCTGCTGCGCCTGCCGCAGTTGCAGGGTGGAGCGCAACTGGCCACCCTGAAAGATCGGGATCGTCAGCCCCGGACCAAGTGCGTACTGCCTGGAGGCCAGGTCGAAGACATGGTTCAACTGCAGCGACTGCAAGCCGCCCGACCCGGTCAGGTTGAGCGTCGGATAGAAGCTGGCCTGCGCCACGCCGATGTCCGCGGTGGCGGCATGAAGCTGTGCGTCGGCCTGACGGATGTCCGGGCGACGCCGCACCAGCTCCGATGGCAGCCCCACCGGCACCAGTGGCGGCACCGGCGGCACCGGCTGGGCGACCGCCAGATCGGCCCGCAGCGCGTTCGGCGGCTGCCCAAGCAGCAAACTCAGCGCGTTGATCAGTTGCGCCTCCTGCTGCTCCAGCGCGGGGATCTGCGACAGCGTGGTGCGCAACTGGGCGGAGGCGTTGGCGACATCCAGATCCGTCGTCACGCCGCCGGCGGCACGCTGCTGCGTCAGGTCCCGGCTCTGCCGCGCGGTGTGGACGTTGTCGCGGGCGATCCGCAACTGCGACTGCACACCGCGAAGCTGGATGTAGTCGCGCGCGACCTCCGCCAGCGTGGACAGCAGCGCCGACCGCCTGGCCTCCGTCGCGGCGTCGGACGACGCGGTGGCGGACTCGACGGACCGCCTGACACGGCCCCACAGGTCAACCTCCCACGACGCATCAAAGCCACCCTGCCAGATGTCAAACGGTTGCAGACCGTGGCTCGATACCCCGCCGGTGCTGAAGCCGGGCGCCCCGCTGGCGCCCGCGGCGCTGGGAATTTCCACGAAGACACCGTGGTTGCTGGCCTGCTGGCGGACATACGACGCATTGCCGCTCAGGTTTGGAAGCTGCGAGGCACGGGCGAAGCGAAGCTGGGCGCGCGATTCGGTCAGGCGGATGGCGGCAAGCTGGACATCAAGGTTCTCCCGCGCCACGCGCCGTTCCAGCATGGTCAGGCGCGGGTCGTTGAACAGGGTCCACCAGTCGACATCGATCGGTTGGGCGACCGGGATGCTCTCCGGCGGCTTCGTCACTGGCAGCCTGGCGTTCTCCTTCGGGCCGGCGAACCACGAGGCCGGCGACGCCCAACTCGGTCGCGTGAAATCCGGGCCCACCGTGCAGCCGGTCATCGCCAGCAGGCCAATGACGAGCGGACATCTTCTTATTGACATTGGATGCACATCCCGGACGCGGACCACGGCGATCAGGCTTGCAACGTGATCGCCGGAGGCTGATCCGTCAGCAGGCGTGAATCGCGCGATCAGGCAAAGCGTTAGACCACGATTGGACACGCGCGATGAGGCAACCTGGAACGATCATGGTCTAATGGGCGGCCGCCGATCCCTTCGGCATGCGCGGCAGCAGCAGCACGGCAGGACAGACCAGCAGCGCCAGCAGCCCAAGAAGCCAGAATATATCCAGATAACTCATCACCGATGCCTGTGCTTGCACGACCGCACTGATCGGAGCAAGCGGCGTGTTCCAGCCGAAGCCGTTATAGGCGGTTATGTGCTCTGCAAGCCGCGCATGGTGGAACTGCGTCCGCTCCTGCAACATCGTTGCGGTAAACGATACACCGACGCTGCCGCCCAGGTTGCGCATCAGGTTGAACAGCGCCGAAGCCTCATTCGTCCGGTTCGGCGGCAGCCCGACATAGGATATCGCGCTGAGCGGAATGAACAGGAAGGGCAGCCACACCACCTGGGAGATGCGGACCTCGGAAATGCTCCAGAAGGAAATCCCCAGGTCAAGGCTTGAAGCGCGCAGCAATGACCAGCCGGTGCCGAGGATCGCCATCAGGATCAGCCATTTCGGCTGGATGATCCGTCCCGTCAGGATACCCGCGATCGGCATTAGCAGAAGGGTAAAGATGCCGCCGACACCCAAGGTCAGGCCGGCGCTGGTGGCGCTGTAACCCAGCAGCGTCTGGGCAAGTTGCGGCAGAAGCTGCGTCGTGCTGATCAGCAGGAAACCCACCAGGAACATCAGCCCGCAGGCGGTCCCGAAGGTGCGGTGGCCGAGCAGCCGCACATTCACCACCGGCTGCGGATGGCGCATTTCCCAGACGATCAGACCGCCCAGGCAGACCGCGCTGATCACCCCCAGGATGGCGATGAAATGCGAGGAGAAGCCGTCATCCTGCTCGTAACGGTCGAGCATGATCTGCAACGCGCCGAACCCCAGCGCCACCAGGGCGAAACCCAGGAAATCGATATGCAGGCCCCTCGCCAGCAGGTCCCGCCGTTCGCGCTTCAGCACCTCCGGTTCGGTCACCAGCAACTGCACCAGGACCAGCGAGAGCAGCCCGACCGGCAGGTTGATCAGGAAGACCCAGTGCCAGGAGAAGCTGTCGGTCAGCCAGCCGCCCAGCACCGGCCCGATCGCCGGGGCGCTGACGACGGTCAGGCCGTACAGCGCGAAGGCCTGGCCGCGCTTTTCCGGCGGAAACGTGTCGGCGAACATCGACTGCTCGGTTGGCGCCATGCCGCCGCCGCCAATGCCCTGCATGACGCGGGCGAACAGGATCATCGACAGGGAAGGAGACAGCGCGCACAGCAGGGAACTGACGGTGAACAGCGCCACGCACAGCATGTAGAAGCGCTTGCGGCCGATGACATTGGACAGCCAGCCGCTGATCGGCAGGACGATCGCGTTCGACACCAGATAGCTGGTCAGGATCCAGGTGGATTCGTCCTGGTCCGCCCCCAGGCTGCCGGCGATGTGGCGCAGCGCGACGTTGGCGATGGTGGTGTCCAGCACCTCCATGAAGGTGGCGATCGACACCACCACGGCGATCAGCCAGGGGTTGCGGTCGCCGGCCGCGGATCGGGGAAGCCTGGGATCGGGCACGGTTCAGATGTCCCGGACGCTCGGCACCATTATTGCCCGCGCACCGACGGCACCATCATCGCACGCGCACCGACGGCACCATCATCGCACGCGCACCGACGGCAACTCATTGCACGCGCACCGACGGCAACTCATTGCACGCGCACCGACGGCAACTCATTGCACGCGCACCGACGGCACGACCGACATGCCCGGCGCCAGGGAAAAATCCTTCAGCCGGTCGTCGTCGAAGACAATCTTGACCGGCACGCGCTGAACGATCTTGACATAGTTGCCGGTGGCGTTTTCCGCCGGCAGGACGCTGAACGCCGATCCGGTGCCAGCCTGGAAGCTGTCCACCTTGCCATGCAGCGTGACCGACGAGACCGCGTCGATCGATAGCTCCACATCCTGCCCGGGCCGGATCGCGGCAAGCTGGGTTTCCTTGAAGTTCGCCGTCACCCAGCGGTCGTCCTGAACCAGGGCAAACAGCGCCTGGCCAGGATTGACATAGTTGCCGGTCTCGACCGTGCGATGCGTGACGATGCCGCTGACCGGTGCGACGATGGTGCAATAGGAAAGCTGAAGCCGAGCGGTTTCCGCGTTGGCGGCGGCCTGCTTGACGGCGGCCTGCGCCGCCAGCACCTGCGCTTCAGAGGCATGCACCTGCGCCTGCGCACCGCCAACCGTCTGCCGGTTGGCGTCCAGCTTCGCCTGCGCCGCATGGAAAGTCGCTGTACTGGTGTCGATCTGTTGGCGACTGACCGCGCGCGGATTGATCGCCTGAAAACGGTTGTAGTCCTGACGTGCCTGCAGCAGGTCGGCCTCGGTCACGATAACGTTGGCCTTCGCCTGGTCCACATTCGCCTGCTGCACCTGAACCTGGGCCTGCGCCTGCTGCAACGACGCCTCGGCGCTGACCTGCTGCGCCTGCGCCTGATCCAGTTTCGCCTGATAGTCGCGCGGGTCCATGGTCACCAGGATCTGCCCGGCGGCAACATGCTGGTTGTCGGTGAACATCAGTCCAGTCACCTGACTGGCCACGCGCGACGCCATCTGCGTGGTGTAGGCATCGATGAAGGCGTCATCCGTGGTTTCGAAATGGCGCGCATCCAGCCAGTAAATCGTGCCGCCCACGATCACCGCGACCAGCACGATCCCGCCGACCACGAACCCGATCACACGCTTCAGCCGGCGGGGCTTCCGCGGTGGAAGGCCGCCGGGGCTGAAGCCCTGATCGTCCTGCGGAGGCCGCATATCGAGTGTCTGGTCATCCATCGGCCTGGCTCCGCTTGACGAATTCCGCCCGCCCCGCAAGATTGACCGAACGGTTCGGTCAGTTCGCCGATCACGTCACCAACTCGTGGACTTGTCAAGACGATCCTGGGGTCGAAAGGTTGCCGGATGGACATCATCAGCCCACTCACGCCGGAGAAGCGGGCACAGATCCTGCGCGGCGCGGCGAGTGTCTTTGCCGCCGATGGCTATCAGGGAGCCAGCATGGCGCGGATCGCCGCCGTGGCCGGGGTTTCCAAGGGCACGCTTTATAACCATTTCGACACCAAAGCGGCGCTGTTCACCAGCTATGTGCGGGAAGAGTGCGACCGTAACCTGGCCCACATCTTCGACAGTGCTGATCACGCCGGCGATCCGGCCTCGGTGTTGCGCGGCATTGGTCGGCGCATCCTCCGCATGATGCTGTCCGATGTCGGGCTGGCGATCTACCGCGTGGTGATCGCCGAAGCCGCCAGGTTCCCCGACCTCGCGGCCGGCTTTTTCGCGGCCGGCCCCGCCCGCGCGATCGGCTTCATGGCTGCGTGGCTGGCCGAGGAAACCCAGCGTGGGCGGCTGGCCGTGGCCGATCCGGCCTTCGCGGCGGAACAATTCTTCAACCTGTGCCAGACCAGCCTGGTGCTGCGCCGCAAGCTGGAAATGGTGCCCGACCCGTCGGCGGGCGAGATCGACCGCGTTGTGGAGGCGGCGATCGCGATGTTCCTGCGGACCTATCGGGTCGAGGTCCAGACATAAAGCACGCATCGTTTCGTTTGAGACAACCGGTCCGATGCGCGGCGCGCGGCACGGCCGGCGATACGTGAACCGCCGCCGGCCAGCAAGGAAGACCGGCGAGAGATCAGCATCGTGCGACCCTTGCCTGGCTCACATTCCGCACGGCACGCATCGCAACCTTCATCCCGCCATGGCTTTGCGGGGCATCAGTCAGCCTATGCTCGGCCAAGTGCTCTCACACGTCGGAGTGGTGATCGTCCATATGGCGATCTTCACAACAGGCAAGCCCTCACGCTCGCGACCGGCTTTTCCTTGTGGCCGGACCCAGCCGTGCGACTGGCTTCATGGCCAAGAACTGATCGCGACGGTCAATTGGCTATCTGGTGTCCCCTGACCGAGGTGCCACCATGACGCTCATACGCGGCCATAACGTCTTCATAGTACTGGACATCCTCCTGAACGATGCTACGGGCATAGTCCTGGTCATCCGGCGGGAAATCTTGCAGCGACACGAACTTTTTAGAGCTGTTCAGCCTGCCACCAGGGGTGGAGGAAACACTCCATTTCTGCTCGGACCAGGCGTCAAGCCGCTGCAATTCGACCACCTCCAGATCATGCGCCACTGTCTGAAGCACCGACCGCTTGTATGAATTGCCCCCCAGGAACGCGCAGACCACGTTCGGCACCACAACGCCTGGATTTCGCAGGATCTGGCGTGCCAGTTGCCTGATCGCGTCCTGCGAATACTGCGGACAAGGACTTTCAATGGAAAACAATTTGCGCCAGCCTAGCGTATCCGGCGGGATTGGGTTCTCATCGGAGAAAATGCGCATCAGCGTGTAGTTGATCTGCGATACAATCTGCTCCAACGGCTCCCGTACGACGGTGAAGACCTGATCCTGATAGCGAATGCCGTTACCATTCCATTTCTGGAAAGTGCCGAGATGGGTATGGCCGGAAATAAAGATCGTGTCGGAGCACGCGATCTCCAGAACGATATGTTTCATGGCCGCGAAAATCTGCTTAGGCTCGGGCGTCAGCGTGCGATCAAGCAAGTTGGTGTTGATCGATGGATAGCGGCATATCAGGTGAGTCGCTAGATCAACCCCGGCGGTCTTCGGAATATGCACGAAATAAAGTCGGCGCTTTTCCGGGAAGGATCGCAGAATGTGGGCAGCCAGATTCTCCTGAAACTCCAGGCTTGAAAGCGCCGCGATAAACGTTGGAATCGCACGGTCGTTTGCTGCCGGCAGTGCCGCCTCGATCGTGTCGGGCGGCCGGTTATGCACGGCATGATAGATTTGCCGCGGTGACATGTCCGCGACGCCCGAATCCTGCAAAAGCCGGTGAAGGCCGACTTCGGGACGATAGAACCTGAACATCTCGAACATCGCCCGAAGGTCGGCCGGACCACATTGCACGGCGGCAATACTCCTTATCAAACCCGGTCCACCGACCTGTCCCGGCCAGAGGTTCGGTTAAGTCCGTTGATGACGTATGAATTCCTGGAAACCGTGATCAGCGCTGGAGCAGGACCGTGGCGCGCGTGTGACAGTGAGGCTAATTACCCTCATACCGTGTATGGCTGCAACTTTATACTGACGTGCGGTATCTCACGGCTGATCAGACGATATGTCGCGTCATCACCGGATAGTCGGCTGCCAGCCGACAATGCACAGGACGATCCGGTTAGAGCGTGATCGCCTGAGGCTGACCCAGTCAGAAGGTGTGAATCACGCGATCAAACAATGCGTTAAAGCGCGATTCGTGGGTCAACCTAAACTAATCGCGCTTTAATGGCGCGGCAGCCACAAGCTTGCCGCCATGACGGCGCCATTAGACTCTGTCTGCGTCTCTTTCCGCAGCCGGTCGAGAGCGGCTCGGCAGGTTCACCCGCCGCCAATTTTCGGGATCAGATAGATCTCGCTGCCGGCTTGCAGTTGCGCCGCATAGGCATCTTGGAAGATCTCGCCATCGATGGCGACCGCCATGCTTTCCTCGACCTGCTTGCCGAACCCGGGAAACCGCCGCTCCAGCTCCAGCACCAGCCGACGAAAATTCGTCGCCTCGACCTCGAATTCTGTCTGTCCGCCGGTGAACTGCTGGCTGACGGAACCCGAGGCGAGGATGACGGTCGGCATCCGAGAGGACTGCTTACCCGGCCGCGTCGAACGCCGCGCGCAGCTTCGGCGGCGACATCGGCAGGTCGGGCATGCGCAGCCCGGTGGCGCCGCGGATAGCATTGGCGATCGCCGCCATCGGCGGCACGATCGGCACCTCGCCCACGCCGCGGGCACCGAACGGATGGCGCGGATTGGGCACTTCCACCAGCACCGCCTCGATCATCGGCACGTCGGAGGCGACCGGCACCCGGTAATCCAGGAAGCCAGGGTTCTCCATCTGGCCCTTGCTGTTGTAGATGTATTCCTCGTTCAGTGCCCAGCCGATGCCCTGCGCCGCGCCGCCCTGGATCTGGCCTTCCACGTAGCTGGGATGGATCGCCTTGCCGACGTCCTGCACCGCGGTGTAGCGCTCGATCGTCACGTGCCCGGTTTCCTTGTCCACCGACACGTCGCAGATATGCGCGCCGAAACCAGGACCGGCGCCCTGCGCGTTCAGCGACACCTCGGCGATGATCGGCCCGCCGGTGCGGGCGGCCTTCACCGCCAGGGTCGCCATGTCCAGCGGATCGAACGCGCCGGCGTTCGATCCGGCGGGATACGCCGCGCCGTCCTTCCACTCGACCGCCTCGACCGGAATGTCCCAGGTCTGCGCGGCCCGGTTCTTCATGTCGGCGACCACTTTCTCGGCCGCCTGCGTCGCCGCCATGCCGGTGGCGAAGGTGACGCGCGACCCACCCGTCACATGGGTGAAGCCGATCGATGCGGTATCCGCCACGATAGTGCGAACCGTGGTCGCCGGCACGCCCAGCACCTCGGCCACCATCATGCCGATCGAGGCGCGTGAGCCACCGATGTCCGGGCTGCCGGTGGCGGCGGTGACCGAGCCGTCCTCGTTCACATGCACCTGCGCCGACGACTCGCCGCCGATGTTGAACCAGAACCCGGTCGCCAGACCCCGCCCCTGCCCTGGCTTCACCGGCGACTTCCAGTGCGGGTGCGCCTTAACCGCTTCCAGCACGGCGGTAAAGCCGATGTTCTGGTGGGTCGGGCCGTAATGCGTCTTGGTGCCGTTCTTCGCCGCATTCTTCTCCCGCAACGTCAGCGGATCGATGCCCAGCTTCAGCGCCAGCTCGTCCATCGCGCTTTCCACCGCGAACGAGGTGATCGGCGCGCCCGGCGCCCGATAGGCGGCGACCTTCGGCCGATTGCTGACCACGTCGTAGCCGACAACATCGACGTTCGGCAGGTCATACATGGCAAAGCCGCACATGCAGCCCGGCCCAATGGGGGAGCCGGCAAAGGCGCCCGCCTGATACTTCAGCACCTGCTTGGCCGCGACGATCGTGCCATCCCGCTTGGCGCCAATCTTGACCTCCATCACCGCGCCGGAGGTTGGGCCAGAGGCGCGGAACACGTCCTCCCGCGTCATCTGCATCTTCACCGTCCTGCCGGACTTCCTCGACAGCGCGACCGCCACCGGCTCCAGATACACCAGCGTCTTGCCGCCGAAGCCGCCGCCGATCTCGGCCGGATTGACCCTGATGTTGGACATGTTCATGTCGAGCAGCTTGGCGGTGTAGGCGCGGACCATGAAGTGGCCCTGGCTGGAACTGTGGATCTGCACCTGGCCGTCCGGCGAATACGTTGCCAGGCAGGCATGTGGCTCGATGTAGCCCTGGTGTACCGGCTGGGTGGTGTAGCGGCCCTCGACGATCACCTCGGCGTCCTTGAAGCCGGCCTCGGCGTCGCCCTTTCGAAATGTCACCACCTTGGCGATGTTCGACGGCCTGGTCGGCTTCGGCTCGACGCCGGTGGTGAACATGTCGTCGTGCAAGACCGGCGCATCGGGCGCCATCGCAGCCTCCACGTCGATCACGTGCGGCAGGATCTCGTACTCGACATCGATCAGCGCCAGCGCCTGGTCGGCGATCGCCTGGGTGGCGGCGGCGACGGCGGCCAGCGCATGGCCTTCGTAAAGCACCTTGTCGCGCGCCATGACGTTCAGCGCCAGGTCGCGAAAATTCATCGGACCTTCACCGACGAAGGCTTCCTCGGACGGGATCTCCGGAAAATCCGCCGCGGTGACGACGGCCCGCACGCCGGCGAGCGCCTCGGCCTTGCTGGTGTCGATCGACACGATCCGGGCGTGCGCGTGCGGCGAGCGGAGGACCTTCCCCCACTGCATCCCGGCTGCCCGCGTGTCGGCGGCGAACACGGCGCGTCCGGTGACCTTGTCCGTCCCGTCCGGACGGATCGGACGCGAGCCAACGACCTTCAGGCTGGAATCGATGTAGTTCATCAAACGGTCTTCCCTCGCATTTCGGCGGCGGCGTCCATCACGGCGCGGATGATCTTGTCGTAGCCGGTGCAGCGGCACAAGTTGCCGGCCAGCCAGTAGCGCGCCTCGGTCTCGGTCGGGTTGGGATTCTCATCCAGCAGCGCCTTGCTGGCGACGATCAGGCCAGGCGTGCAGAAGCCGCATTGCAGCGCGGCGTGCTCCAGGAACTTCTGCTGCACCGGATGCAGTTTTTCCCCGGTGGCGATGCCCTCGATGGTGGTGATCGCCGTGCCTTCGGCTTCGACACCGAGCATCAGGCAGGCGCAGACCAGGCGGCCGTCGACGATGATGGAGCAGGCGCCGCAGTCGCCCGAGGCGCAGCCTTCCTTGCTGCCGGTCAGCCCGATCTCATCGCGCAGCACATCCAGCATGGTCTGCTGCGTCTCACACAGGAACTCGGCGGATTCGCCGTTGATGGTGGCGGATACGTAAGTCTTCGGCATGTCAGTGTGTCTTTCCAATCGTTTTAGCCCAGGTCGCTTCACCGTGGCTCATCTGGCCCAGTGCCGCCTGGCTTTCGGTGGTCTGGCCGTAGATCGTCTTGCCCTGGGCGCGGTCGAAGGCGATAGCGGCGGTGCGCCGGGCGAGCACGCCGGCGATCTTGGTGCGGAAGTCGATGGTGCCGCGCTTGTCGCTGATCGGTTTGGCGGCGGCCTGCGCGGCGGCATCCAGCTTCGCCAGTGTGTCGGCGTCCAGGGTTCGGCCGATCAGCACGTCCGCCGCGGCCGGCACCAGCAGCACGGTGGGTGCGACGGCGCCGAACGAGACGCGGGCGGCGGTGCAGACGCCAGCGGTGTCAAGCGTGACGCTGATGCCGCAGCCGACCACGGCGATGTCCATCTCGGTGCGCGGGATGAAGCGCAGGTAGGCATCGGAGGACCGGGCGGGGCGCGGCGGCAGGCGGAATTCCAGGATGAATTCATCCCGCCCCAGGGAAGTGCGGCCGGGGCCGAGCGGAATCTGCTCCACCGGCACCTCGCGCCGGCCGTTGGGTCCGACCACCACGGCGACGGCGGCGGCGGCAAACAGCGGCGGCACGCTGTCGGCGGCCGGGGAAGCATTGCACAGGTTGCCGGCGAGCGAGCAGCGGCCCTGGATCTGGGTGGAACCAATCAGGTCGAGCGCCTCCACCAGGCCAGGCCACGCGGCTCTCAGTCCAGGATGCGATTCCACCTGAGCGCCGGGCGTGGCGGCGCCGATGACGAAGCCACCATCGTCTTCGCGAATGCCGATCAGGCCAGGAATTTTCTTCGTGTCCACGATCAGGTCAGGCTTTGTTCGGCCGGATCGAAGCTGAACCAGCAGGTCCGTCCCGCCGGACAGCACCTTCGCCACACCGGATGCTCCGGCGAGCAGTCTGACCGCATCATCCACCGAAGTGGGCGCGGCGTAGCTGAGATTGGGCATCGTGGCTCCCGTCAATCGCGTTCAGGTTCCCAGTCTGGTTGTCTGGGCTTGAACGCGAACGGTAGTCCATGTAGCCCGACAGGTCGAGGGGCGGCGGACGACCCACCAGGGCGATCGCTTGAGTGGTTGAGGGATTCCCGTACGGGCTAGAATCGGATTCATAGGAAGCCTCTCATCAGGAGGTCTCTATGTCCATGCCAAGCCAGCCCTGCTTCTTGTCCCACTTCGCGGCCCTCCGGGACCCGCGCCAAGCGACGAAGGTGCTATATCCTCTACCGGAAATCCTGTTGCTGATGCTCTGCGGGACCATCGCCGGTGCGGACGACTTTGTCGAAATCAGCCTGTGGGGCAGCGAACGCCAGGGCTTCCTCCGCCGTTTTCTGCCGTTCAAGCACGGCATCCCGAGCCACGACACATTGTGCGACGTGATCGCGGCGATTGATCCTGAGCTGTTCAAGACATGTTTCCTGACCTGGGTAGACGGGTTGCGGACTGACACGCCCGAGATTATCGCGATCGATGGCAAGACCTCGCGTCGCAGCCATGCCCGCGGCAAAGGGCGTCTGCCGCTGCATACGGTGTCCGCCTGGGCGACGCGTCAGCGATTGGTCCTTGGACAAGAGGCGGTGTCGGCGAAATCCAATGAGATCACCGCCATTCCTGTGCTGCTGCGTCGTCTGGAACTGGCCGGCGCGTTGGTGACCATCGATGCCATGGGCACGCAGAAGGAGATTGCCCAGACGATCATCGAGGGTGGTGGCGATTACGTGCTGGCCTTGAAGGAGAACTGGCCAGCGACCTATGCCGAAGTGGAAACCGTCTTTGCCGATCCACCACCAACGCTGACGCTGCAAAGCTTCGAGACCGTCGATGGCGACCATGGCCGGATCGAAACCCGCCGCCATACGATCTGCCACGACATCAACTGGCTGTTCGCCGAGCGGCGTCATCCGGGCGAATTTGCATTCCCTGGCCTGACCGCCATCGGCATGATCGAAAGCGAAACCGAGCGGGGCGGCGTTATCCAGACAGAAACCCGATACTACCTGTGCTCAACCAAACTCAGTGCCGAGACCCTCGCCAGGGTCGTGCGGAGCCACTGGGGCATTGAGAACCGGCTGCACTGGGTGCTGGATGTGGTATTCCACGACGATTTGGCGCGCCTGCG
>NZ_CBDIBS010000002.1:0-1049877 GCF_965276935.1 Rhodopila sp.
CGCAGGCGCGCCAAATCGTCGTGGAATACCACATCCAGCACCCAGTGCAGCCGGTTCTCAATGCCCCAGTGGCTCCGCACGACCCTGGCGAGGGTCTCGGCACTGAGTTTGGTTGAGCACAGGTAGTATCGGGTTTCTGTCTGGATAACGCCGCCCCGCTCGGTTTCGCTTTCGATCATGCCGATGGCGGTCAGGCCAGGGAATGCAAATTCGCCCGGATGACGCCGCTCGGCGAACAGCCAGTTGATGTCGTGGCAGATCGTATGGCGGCGGGTTTCGATCCGGCCATGGTCGCCATCGACGGTCTCGAAGCTTTGCAGCGTCAGCGTTGGTGGTGGATCGGCAAAGACGGTTTCCACTTCGGCATAGGTCGCTGGCCAGTTCTCCTTCAAGGCCAGCACGTAATCGCCACCACCCTCGATGATCGTCTGGGCAATCTCCTTCTGCGTGCCCATGGCATCGATGGTCACCAACGCGCCGGCCAGTTCCAGACGACGCAGCAGCACAGGAATGGCGGTGATCTCATTGGATTTCGCCGACACCGCCTCTTGTCCAAGGACCAATCGCTGACGCGTCGCCCAGGCGGACACCGTATGCAGCGGCAGACGCCCTTTGCCGCGGGCATGGCTGCGACGCGAGGTCTTGCCATCGATCGCGATAATCTCGGGCGTGTCAGTCCGCAACCCGTCTACCCAGGTCAGGAAACATGTCTTGAACAGCTCAGGATCAATCGCCGCGATCACGTCGCACAATGTGTCGTGGCTCGGGATGCCGTGCTTGAACGGCAGAAAACGGCGGAGGAAGCCCTGGCGTTCGCTGCCCCACAGGCTGATTTCGACAAAGTCGTCCGCACCGGCGATGGTCCCGCAGAGCATCAGCAACAGGATTTCCGGTAGAGGATATAGCACCTTCGTCGCTTGGCGCGGGTCCCGGAGGGCCGCGAAGTGGGACAAGAAGCAGGGCTGGCTTGGCATGGACATAGAGACCTCCTGATGAGAGGCTTCCTATGAATCCGATTCTAGCCCGCACGGGAATCCCTCAACCACTCAAGCGATCGCCCTGTCTGCCGCATTGACAACCCTTGCGCCAATCCCCCGCATCGGGTTCCAGTGCGACCGATGGACATCGACACCTGCCGCCTGGCCGCCAACGTCATGCATTTCGCCCGCCTGCTGCGCCGTGCGGGACTGCCGGTCGGGCCGGCGGAAACCATCGCCGCGCAGCACGCGCTGACCCACATCGACCTTGCGTCGAAAACCGAGGCGCGCACCGCGCTGTCCGCCGCGATGATCCACCGCCACGAGCATCAGGCGGTGTTCGAACAGGCCTTCGCGCTGTTCTGGCGTGATCCCTCCGCCGCCGAACAGGCCGCCGCGATGGCGCTGCTGGATGCGCGGCAGGTGCGCAAGCCGGACAAGCCGCCGCCTGCCGCCCGCCGCGTCGCCGAAGCCTTCGCCTCGAAGTCGGACAAGCCGCCAAGACCGAAGGACGAGCCGCCGACCCGCGACATGACGATGACCGTCTCGGACACCGAACGGCTGCAGCGGATGGACTTCGAGGCGATGGGGGCAGCCGAAATCGCCGAGGCGAAACGCGAAATCCGCCGCCTGGTGCTGCCGCTCGACCTGCGCCGCACCCGCCGCAGGCGGCCCGACAGCAGCGGCCCGATCACCGACCTGCGCCGCACCATCCGCGCCAGCCTGCGCCAGGGCGGCGAGATTTTCGACATCGCCCGCAACCGCCGCGTCACCCGACCGCCGCCGCTGGTGGTGCTGTGCGATATTTCGGGGTCGATGGCACGCTACGCGCAGGTTCTGCTGCACTTCCTGCACGCGGTCACCAATGACCGCGACCGCGTCAGCATCTTCCTGTTCGGCACCAGGCTGTCCAACGTCACCCGCCAGTTGCGCGCGCGCGACCCGGAGGTCGCCTTCCAGATGGTCGCCCACGCCGTGCCGGACTGGTCCGGCGGCACCCGCATCGGAGAGGCGGTCGCCGACTTCAACCGCCTGTGGGCCAAGCGCGTGCTGGGTCAGGGTGCCGTGGTGCTGCTGATCACCGACGGCCTGGACCGCGACAATGCGCAGGGTCTGGCGGAGAACATGGAGCGCCTGCATAAATCCTGCACAAGGCTGGTATGGCTGAACCCGCTGTTGCGCTGGAGCGGCTTTGAACCAAAATCCCAGGGTATCCGGGCGATGCTGCCGCACGTGGACGAGTTCCGTCCGGTGCACAACCTGGCCAGCCTGCGCGCTCTGATCGATCTCTTGTCCCGCCCGGCCCCCGCCAAGGTCGCGCGCTTTGAAAGGATGACAGCATGAACAGTCTTGAAACCGAGGATGTCCTGGGCACCGCCGCCGCCTGGCGCGCCGCCGGCGAACAGGTCGCGGTCGCCACGGTGACGGAAACCTGGGGCAGCTCGCCGCGCCCCGCCGGCAGCCAGATGGCGGTGACCCGGTCGGGCCGCATGGCCGGATCCGTCTCCGGCGGCTGCATCGAGGGCGCCGTCGCCGACGCGGCGATGCGGACCATCGATAGCGGCAGCCCGCAGTTGCTGGACTTCGGCGTCAGCCATGAACGCGCCTGGGAAGTCGGCCTGGCCTGCGGCGGCAAGGTCAAGGTGTTCGTCGAGAAGCTGAACTGACACGGAACTGCCTGCCTTGCGCTTTGCGTGGCCGCCCGGGTCATGCTCGCCGCTCGGGTAATCGCCGACGTCCTCATGGCAGGGTCAGCCGCCGCGCGGCATGGTCATGTAGGCGCGCACGCGAGGGGCGGTGGCGCGCATGATCAACGCCGTGCCGTGCCGAGGTCGGCAGCAGCGTGGCAGGTCGGCCAGGTCTTCCGTCACCTGTTCGCCCACCTGTTCGATCACCCATCTGCGTGGTTGCCTACCTGTTCGGTAGCCCACCTGTCTGGTCGCCGTTGTGGTCGTGACCCGGCCATGGTCGTGACACGGCGTCTGCAACGGCCCATGATCGTTGGCGCCATTTGCCCTAGGACAGAGCCATGAACCCTGAAACCCTCGCCGCCCTGGACCAGGCGAAACGCGACAAGCGCCCGGTGGTGCTGGCCACGCAGTTGCCCTCCGGTGAGCAGATCGTGCTGCCCGACCCGGCCGCGCCGGACGAGCTGAACGCTGCCGCGGCCCATGCGCTGGAGCGTGACGAAAGCGGCACGGTGAAACTGGGTGCGACCGACTGGTTCCTGCACGCCTACAACCCGCCGCTGCGGCTGATCGTCGTCGGCGCGGTGCATATCGCCCAGGCGCTGGTGCCGTTTGCCGTGCCCTGCGGTTTCTCGGTCACCGTGGTCGATCCGCGGCGGTCGTTCGCCTCGGATGAGCGGTTTCCCGGCGTGGCGATTTCCACCGACTGGCCGGATGAGGCGCTGGAGGCGTTCGTTCCCGACAGCCGCACCGCCGTGGTCACGCTGACGCATGACCCGAAGCTGGACGATCCGGCGCTGGACCGGGCGCTGAAGTCGCAGGCGTTCTACATCGGCGCGCTGGGCTCCCGCCGCACCCATGCCGCCCGCCTGCAGCGGTTGCGCGACCTGGGGCATCAGGACAACGCGCTGTCGCGCATCCGCGGCCCGGTCGGGCTGAACATCGAGGCCGTCACCGCGCCCGAAATCGCCTTGTCCATCATCGCCGAGATCGTCGCCGTGCGCCGCAACGCTGGCATGCCGGCGAAACCCCTGCCGGCGAAATTCGCTCCATGAAGTTCGGCGCGTCGCCACTGACCGAGGCCCGCGGCGCCATCATGGCGCACAGCCAGAAGGTCGGCGACCGCATGATCCGCAAGGGCGCGCTGCTCGACGAGGCGGCGATCGACGCCTTGCGTCAGGCCGGCCGCGCGGAGGTGATCTGTGCCCGCCTGGAACCCGGCGACGTGCCAGAGGATATCGCCGCCGATCGCTTGGCCATGCCGATGGTCTCGGCGCTGATCGCCCGCTCCCGCGCCGCCACCGGGCGGGTCAACCTGTCGGCCGAAGTGCCGGGCCTGCTGAGGGTGGATGGCGCGCGCATCGATCGGCTCAACACGCTCGACGAGGCGATGACCATCGGCACCCTGCCCGACTATGCGGTGGTGGCGCCGAAGGACCTGCTCGCGACGATCAAGATCATCCCGTTCGCCGTCCCCGGCACCTTGCTGTCGGTCGCCGAAGCGCTGGCGCGGCAGGGACCGTCGCCGCTGACCTTGCATCCGTTCCGCGCCCTGAAGGTCGGGCTGGTGGTGACCCAGTTGCCCGGCCTGAAGGACAGCGTCACCGAAAAGACCATCGCCATCACCAAGGCACGCATCACCGCGCTGACCGGATCGCTGCTGCCGCCGGTGCACTGCGCGCATCACGCCGATCCAATCGCGCGGGCACTCGACAGCCTGATCGGCCTGGGCGCCGACCTTCTGCTGGTCATCGGCGCCTCCGCCGTGGTGGACCGGCGCGATGTCGGGCCGGAAGGCATCGTCGGCGCCGGCGGCGAGATCCTGCATTTCGGCATGCCGGTCGATCCCGGCAACCTGATCTGCCTCGGCCGCATCGGCACGCGGCCGGCGCTGGTGCTGCCCGGCTGCGCCCGCAGCCCCAGCCTGAACGGCATCGACTTCGTGCTGACCCGGCTGTTCGCCGGCCTGCCGGTGACGCCGCGCGACATGATGCGCATGGGCGTTGGTGGGTTGCTGAAGGAGATGGAGACACGGCCGATGCCGCGCGAAAAGGCGCCGGCCACGCCGCGGTCGGGCGCCGCGCCGCGCAGCGCGCCGGTGATCGGCGCCGTCGTGCTGGCGGCCGGACGGTCGCGCCGGATGGCACCCTACAACAAGATGCTGGTGGCCGACAAGGCCGGCAAGCCGATGATCGCCCGCGTCCTCGACAACGTGCTGTCGTCCAACGCCCGCCCCATCCTGGTGGTCACCGGGCATCAGGCGGAGCAGGTCGAACATGCCCTCGGCGGCCGGCCGGTGCGCTACGTGCACGCGCCGGATTACGCCGAAGGCTTGTCCGCCAGCTTGAAGGCCGGCATCGCCGCGGTGCCCCCCGAATGCGCCGCCGTTCTGGTGTGCCTGGGCGACATGCCGCTGGTGACGGGACGCATGCTGGATCGGCTGCTGTCGATGTATGATCCGGCGGAAGGACGGCTGATCGTGCTGCCCACCTTCCGCGGCAAGCAGGGCAACCCGATGCTGTGGGACCGGCGGTTTTTCCCGGACATCCTGGGGATCAGTGGCGACTCCGGCGCCCGCTTTCTGGTCGGCAGGCACGCCGAGGTGGTGTGCGAGGTCGAGATGGCGGACGACGCCGTGCTGCGCGATTTCGATACGACGGACTCGCTGGCGACCTTGCCGAAGGGCATGCGGCCGGTGGGGGTGCAGTAAGCCGGGGGCAGCGCCCCATAAGCGCTAGGATAGGATTGACACGGCACGTTTTGGCGTGATTCCGGGGCAGATGCAAACCGCATTGTTTCATCTGGATCATTGGCCAAGCGTCGTCGGCCACGTCTCTTCGCTGATTGATCTGGAGGTCAGCGCCCGGACGCACAAAGCCCTGGTGCGCAAACGTGGCGTGCGCAGCGCGGCCGACCTGCTGCATCTGGCTCTCCTCTACGGCCCCGGCAGGCTATCGCTGCGTGCGGTCGCCAGCCATGCCACCGAAGCCGGGATTGCCGATCTCTGTGACGTCTCGCTGCTGGATCGATTGCGCAATTCGGGTGATTTCCTGGCTGATGTGCTGGACCGGCTGCTGGCGGATCGTCGCGGCGACACGCCAATGGAGGGGCGCCTGCAACTCAACCTGGTGGATGGCTCCACGGTCTCGATCCCGGGCAGTAAAGGCAGTGACTGGCGGCTTCACGCGCGCTATGAACCGGCGCGCGGCTGTTTTACCGATCTTGCGATGACCAAGGCCGCCACGGCCGAAGCGCTCAGTTGCGTGGCGGTGCGGCCCGGTGATGTTCTGGTGCAGGATCGTGGCTATGCGCGGGTGCGCAACTTTGCCCATGCCCACGCCAACCAGGCGGACTTCATCACCCGGATCGGCTGGCGCTCGGTGAACGTGTTCGATGCGTCGCGGCAGGCCTTTGATCTGGTCGCGGCGCTGTCCGACAACGGCCCGTCGGTGGTGGAACACGCCGTGTCAATCGGCGCCGGCCGCGCCCCGGTGCGCGCGCGCCTGATCATCGCGCGCAAGCCGCCCGAGGCGACCGAGCGCCAGCACAAGAGGCTGCACCGCAAGGCCAGTCGCAAGGGCCACAAGACCGATCCGCGCACCCTGAGGGCGGCTGGATACATGATGCTGCTGACCTCGCTGTCGCCAGAACAGGCGACAGCGGCGGAGGTCGTGCGGCTCTACCGCATGCGCTGGCAGGTGGAACTCGCGTTCAAACGACTGAAAAGCCTGGGCGGCTTTGCGGCGTTGCAAGCAAGCGATCCCAAGCTCGCGCGCAGTTGGCTGCTCGCTCATCTCATCGCCGCCGTGCTGATCGAGACTTCGCTGGGCGAGGATCTCGGCTTTCCCCCCTGAGCCAACATCTGGCCGTGCAACCCGTCACGCCAGCCTTTGGCGGGTTTGGCAATCCAACCACCGCCGTCTGCAAGTGGCTCTGTTCGCACAACCCCGAAGACGCCGCAGCCTGGCGACCCGCAGAACGGCACGCAGGCGGCTGGCCGAGCCGCCCAGAAAGCGCCGCTGCCAAGACAAAGACGCTAAAAATGCCTTATCCTAGCGCTTATGGGGCTCCGCCCCTCGACCCCACCAAGGGCTGACGCCCTTGGAACCCATTCAGGGTCTTGGAGGAGAGGGGGCTACTCAGGCGTTGTTAGCACCTCGGTCGCCCCCTCTCCTCCAAGACCCTAATTGGCGGGATCAAAGGGGGCCAGCCCCCTTTGCGGGTCCAGGGCAGAGCCCTGGCCTTGCCGAACTTCCCTCCCCCGGCCGGATGACCTTGAGCAGCTTGAAGTGCGGCCCGCTCGCCTCACACGACAGCGGCAGCTCCGGCGCGATATGCGCCAGCGACGGCACCAGCTCCAGCACGTAGTCATAATCCGGCGCGATACTGTCCAACGTGGACGGAATGACCGTCTTGGCCCAGCCGCCCTGCTTGAAAAGCTCCAGGTAATGCGGCTGGAAATACAGGATCTGACCGGCGATGCTGGCGAACATGCCTGGCTCGAACGCCTGTCGGCGCGCGACCGCGTAGGCCGTGACCATGTTCATGTCGGGATCGCGGAACGGCACGCCCGACGCCGGCTGGCCCTCGATCACGGTGACCCGGCTGCCGCTCGGCAAACGGCCAAGCGCCTGGTCGATCGCCGCCAGGGTCGGCTCCCAGCTCAGCCACAGGGCAGCAATCATGGCGATGCGGGCGACGGTCAGTATGGTGAAACCCGCCGCGAACGGCCTGACCCAGCGGGCGTGCGCCGGTCCCGGCCGCAGGCTGGCCAGGACAAAGAACGAAATAGCCCAGGGAAACCGGTAGTCGATGAACGAGGTGTCCATCGCCACGTTCGGCAGCACCAGCCAAAGGATGACCATGACCGTCGCGATCGCCAGGCCGGTGGGGTGGAAGCGGAAGGTCCGGGTCAGCAGCCCGGCGGCGAAGCCGGCCACCGCCAGCGCCAGCAGCCCGACCTCTAGCTTTGGGCTGGTGAAGAAGGTGATCGACGCCAGCGAGCGCAGCTTCTCGTGCAGCGAGCTGAACTGGACGACGTTGCCGGTCACCGCCCCGGTGGTCGGGCTGAGCAGCAGGAACACAATGAAAACCGGCACCAGGCAGGCCACCGGCAGCAGTCCCCGCCGCAGCGCCGCCAGCGGCCGGCGCCAGCCATCCGCCGCCACCCCGTCGGTCAGTTCGCATAGGCCAACCGCGATGGCGAACAGCCCATAGGCGGCGAAGTGGCACAGCATCAGGCCAAAGCCGGACACCACCAGGAAGCGGACCCGCGCCGCCAGCGGGCGCGCCCGCAGCCGCAGCCACACGCCGAACAGCACCAGCGCCAGGCCGATGCCAAAGCAGTAGCTGAGAAAGCCATACTGAAACGGCCCGCCGTAGCACAGCAACGGCGCCACCCGATACGCCCGCGACTGCCCGCCGCTCAAGGTGCGGTTGATCAGCCGCGTGCCGAGGAACAGCATCAGCACCGTGCTGAGGCAGAACGCCCGCACCGCCAGGTCGATCGACATTACCTGACGCGCCGCCAGCACGAACAGCTCCAGCGCCAGGTTCGGCACCAGGTCCCAGTGGATGTAATAGAACTGCTGCAGCGACGGGCTGGAAGCCCAGTCGCGCAGGATGTATTGCCGCGCCAGGTGGTTGGGCAGGTCCGACAGCGGCAGGTGCGCCGTCAGCAGCAGCGGCAGGATGCACAGCAGGCCGACCAGAACATCGATCCAGCCGTCACGGCTCCGCTTCAGGCCGCGCCGCCACCAGCGCCCGTCACCGCCGGACGCGTCGGCGCGAAAGGCAACGGTATGCGTCGTCGACATGCGAAACAACCTCGTGGTGGCCAGGGATCAGGATCGGATACAGTCGGGAAAGATCGACCGCGATACAAATGTCCGGCACGTCGGGTCGTACGATTTGCTAGCGGCATCAAAATGCCGCGTGCGACAGCCGGTCATGAAGCGGCGGCCGACCGTATCGAGCGTCGCGTTGGAGCTAGTCAGCTATGAGTACGCCTCAGCTATGACTACGCCGGCCCTAAACGTTCAGGTGGTCCACAAGCGTGTCGACGAACACGCGGACCTTGGCGGACAGACTGCGATGGCTGGGATACAGCGCGTGCACCTCCACGGAATCGTCTTGATACTCGGGCAATAGCCGGACCAGGGTTCCGTCCGCGACCGCGTCCGCCGCATAGAACTCCGGCAGGCGCCCGATCCCGGCTCCGCCGATCAGCACGGTTCTGAGTACAGCGGGTTCCGGTATGACCGTCCCGGGCACAATGTCGATCTTGTGGATTGGACCACCGGATCGCTGAAACCGCCAAATGGTCTGATGGTCGACGCGCGCAATCAGCTCGTGCGCCCGGAGATCCTGCACCGTTGCGGGCGTGCCGCGTGCGGCGAGGTAAGCGGGACTGGCACACGTCCAGAGCGCGATGGTCGTCAGCCGGCGCGCGATCAGGTCGGAGTCGCGCAGCGGCCCAATCCGGATGGCGACGTCGAACGCCTCAGCCAGCAGGTCGACGTTGCGGTTGTCGATGCTGAGCGCGACGCGCACCTCGGGGTAGCGAGCGAAGAACTTCGGCAGCATCGACGCCAGCGGCCCGACGGCGAAGGTGAACCCCACGCTCACCCGCAGCGTACCGCGCGGCACGCCGATCAGCCCGGTCAGCGCGTTCTCCGCTTCGCCGACGTCATCAAGGATGCGCCGCGCGTGGCGCTGCAACAGGCGCCCGGCGTCGGTCAGCCGCAAGTGCCGCGTCGAGCGCTCGATCAGCGCTGATCCGGCTGCCGCCTCCAAGCGCGCGAGCGAGCGGCTGGCGGAGGATTTCGGCATGCCGAGCGCGCGGGCGGCGGCCGAAAGGTTGCCGAGGTCCGCGATGCGGGCAAACGCGCGCAGGTCGACGAGGTCAAACATGCCCCAAGCGTTCCACGACAGGAACGTGCTGTCCAGACTTCGATGACTAATCAACTTCGACAGAATGGCTAGTTTTGCGGCACGGCATTCGTAAGGACCTGGACGATGACCCACACCATTCTCCTGGACCCCGTATCCCTCCCAAAGCCATCGTGCGTCTGGCCGGCGCCGCGGTGGCCCCGAGCACCCAAGGAGCATTCGTCATGAGCACAGACACCCAAACGGCCTTGCCGCCGATTTCCGGCTCGGAGCCGCTGATCCGCAACGTTGATGCGGCGCCTGCCTACTGGCTTGTCGACGTCCTGTGGATCGTGCTCGCGGACGGGCGCGACACCGGCGGCAGGTTCTCGATGATGGAGCAGTTGCTTCCAAAAGGTTCGGGTCCGGGCCCGCACAAGCACACCTGGTCCGACGAAACCTTCTACATGCTCGACGGCGAGATTACCCTCCTAGTGGGCGACGATATCAGGACCGCGCGCAAGGGCGACTTCGTCATGGTCCCGCGCAGCACCCGCCATGCCTTCCGCGTCGAGAGTGAGACCGCACGCTTCCTCAACGGCTACACGCCGGCGAGCATGGAAGCGCTGATCGTGGAGCTTGCCACGCCTGCGACCGAGCGCACCTTGCCACCCAAGGGCGCGGTCGCGCCGCCGACGATGAACCCGGACCTGCTGCGGCGATACGGGATGGACGTCCTGCCGGGTCCGGACCCGCTGCGTCCAGATGGACGCTGAGCCTGCTCGGAGGCCGATCCATCCGACTCGTCGACGTCCGAGCAACCATGAGAAGGTGCAGCAATGGTCCAGCCAATCATCGTGCTCGCAGGTGCGGCCGGCGATCTCGGCGGCCGCATCGCCAAGGCTCTTGCGGCACGCGGTGCGGCCGTCCGAGCGCTAGTGCGTCATGAGGTATCCGCCGCCGACAAAGATCGACTCGTCGGGGCGGGCGCGGTCGTGACGCCGGCGGACGCGTCGGATATTGGATCGGTTGCCGCGGCGTGCGCAGGCGCGGCGTGCGTCGTCTCTGCACTCAACGGGTTGCACGAGGTCATCGTCGACCGGCAGGGAGTGCTGCTCGACGCCGCCGTAAAGGCCGGTGTGCCGCGCTTCGTCTCGTCTGACTACTCGGCCGATTTCACCAAGACTCGGCCAGGCGATAACCGCAACCTCGACCTCCGGCGCAAGTTCATGACCCAAGCGGACCGTGCGCCGATCAAGGTTACCTCGATTCTCAACGGTGCGTTCATGGACATGCTCGGCGTCGAGATGCCGATAATCCAGCGACGCCTCCGCCGCGTGCTCCACTGGGGCAGCGTTGACCAGCCGCTGGACTTCACCACCAAAGACGAGGTGGCCGCCTATGCGGCCGCCGTCGCGCTCGACGAGGCTACCCCGCGCATCCTCCGCGTCGCCGGCGACACCGTTAGCGCCCGCGACATCGCCCGGGCGATGAGTGAAGTAACAGGCGACCAGTACCGCACCTTGTGGGTTGGCAGCATCGGTTCGCTTGGAATGTTGATCCGGCTGGCGAGGGTCGTGGCGCCGCAGCCGCGCGCCGCATTTCCTCCATGGCAGGGCATGCAGTACATGCGGGACATGTTCAGCGGGCGCGGCAAGCTCCATCCGCTCGACAACGATCGGTATCCTGGCCTGCGCTGGACATCGGTCCACGCGCAGCTCGGCAAAAGGGGCGAGTAGGCTGCTCGAGCCTTAGTGGGAAGGTCCGCCGTCCACTTAACACAGTCCTGTCGAACGGACCTGAGCCTTCTAAACCGAACTTTGCTGTGTTTTTGAGCCATCCGGTTGATTACCAAGGAAACGTGCCACGAACGTAGTCAAGCATTTGGCGAATTTCTCCTTGACACAGGCCGAACCGGTTTGATTCTATGCCTCATGCACATCGCCAAGGTCCCAAACCGTAACGCCAAACCGTCCTTCCTCCTGCGCCAAACCTATCGCGAGGACGGCAAGGTCAAGAACCGCACGCTGGCCAACCTCTCCAAGCTGCCGGTCGAGCGCATCGAGACTCTGCGTGCTGCCCTGCGTGGCGACCCGCTCGCCCCGGTTGGTGACAACGGCTTCGAGATCCGCCGCTCGCTGCCGCATGGCCACGTGCTTGCGGCGCTGAGCGTGGCACGGCGCATCGGCCTCGACGATCTGCTGCCGCGCCGCGCCCCGCCGCGCCGCCGTGACCTGGCGCTGGCGCTGATCGTCGCCAGACTGCTCGACCCGGCGGCGAAGCTGGCGACAGCGCGCATGCTCGACAGCGCCACCGCCAGCCACTCGCTGGGTGAAAGCCTCGGCCTTGGCTGCGTTACCGCCGGCGAAATCTACACCACCCTCGACTGGCTCGGCAGCGAGCAGGCCTTCATCGAAAACCAACTCGCCCGCCGCCATCTGAAGAACGGCGCGCTGGTGCTCTACGACGTCACCTCCACCTACCTCGAGGGCCGCTGCTGTCCGCTGGCCCACCACGGTTACAGCCGCGACAGCCGTGGCGATCGGCCGCAACTGGTGATCGGCCTGCTGTGTGCCGCGGATGGTTGCCCCGTGGCGGTCGAGGTGTTCGAGGGAAACACCGCCGACCCGGCCACCGTCGCGGCGCAGATCAGCAAGCTGAAGCAGCGCTTGCGGCTGCGCCACGTGGTGATGGTCGGCGACCGCGGCATGCTCACCGCCGCACGGATCGAACAAGCCCTCCGCCCCGCCGGCCTAGACTGGATCACCGCGCTGCGTGCCCCGGCGATCCGGCAACTGGCGGAAGGCGGACAGCTGCAATTCTCCCTGTTCGACACCCGCGATATGGCTGAGATCAGCAGCCCGGATTATCCCGACGAACGGCTGGTGGTGTGCCAGAACCCGCTGCTGGCGGCGGAACGCCAACGCAAGCGTGACGCGTTACTGGCGCTGACCGAGGCCGACCTGAGCAAGATCCAGGCCCGGGTGACGCGCGCGAAGAACCCTCTGCGCGGGGCTGGGGACATCGGCCGCGCGGTCGGCGCTCTCCTGGGCAAACGCAAGATGGCCAAGCATTTCGCGTTGACCATCACCGACGCCGCATTTGACTTCACGCGCAAGGCCGAAGCGATCGCCGATGAAGCCAGGTTCGATGGCTTTTACGTGCTGCGCACCAACCTCCCCGCCAAGCAGATCGATACCGCCGGGACCGTGCGGGCCTACAAAGCCTTGGCCCAGGTAGAGCGCGCGTTCCGCTGCCTCAAGAGCGTCGATCTGGACCTGCGGCCGGTGTTCCATTGGACCGCGCCGCGGGTACGCGCGCATGTCCTGCTGTGCATGCTGGCGTATTACCTGGAGTGGCATATGCGCCAGCCGCTGGCGCCGATGTTGTTCGACGATCATGACCGCGCGTCGGCCGAAGCAGAGCGGACGTCGCCAGTGGCCAAGGCCAAGGTCTCCAAGGCGGCTTATCGCAAGGCCTCGACGCAGCGCGTGGTGGACGCTAGCGGCGAGCTCCAGCCGGTGCACAGCTTCCGCACCCTGCTGGGCGATCTGGCAACATTGGCCCGAAACACCGTCTGCTTCGCAGGGCAGAAGATGCTTACCGTTCAGACCACCGCAACGCCGATACAGCGCCGCGCACTCAGTCTGTTGGGGGTCGAATTGACGGCAGCGTAGACAGCAAGCAGGTGGGGTCCGGAGTCGGATCAATGACTTACGTCGAAAAGACGGTAAAGTTCAGTCTAAAATCAAGCGGTAGCGCCGCGAAGTTGGGAAGACGGGCCGCGCCACCCGTCAAAACTGGTAGCGCCTTGCTTGATCGCTTGATAACCCTGTTTGACGGATCAGCCCCGGACGATCACGCTAGCAGGTCGGGAAAAGGACGTGTCCAAGGTGGTTGAACCGCCTACCGCGCTTCTCGACCGCGCCGATGCCCCACCAGCGGGACCAGGTGGCTTTTCATCACCCTGCGCGCGCGGCCTGACCCGCGTCGGACGGACGCAGATCCCGTCTCTTTCGAACGTTCCCGCGCCACTCGGCACAACCTTTAGAATAGCGAAATCATGACCGCTCTCCTGGCACACGAGCGGAAGTCCAGGCGCGATATGGGTCAGCTCCGGCAACAGGTCCAGGACGTAGTCGTACTCCGGTGCCAAGCTGTCCAGCGTGTCCGGCATCACGATGCCGTAGCCGCCCTGCTGCCAGAGTTCCAGGTAGCGCGGCTTGAAATACAGGATCTGGCCGGCGATGCTGGCGAACATGGCCGGCTCGAACGCCTGGCGTCGCGCCACGGCATACGACGCGACATTGGCGAGATCAGGCCACCGGTAGCGAAGGCCCGACGGCAGGCGGCCCTCGATGACCATGATCCGGCTGCCGATCGGCAAGCGAGCAAGCGCCTGGTCGATCGCCGCCAGGGTTGGCTCCCAGCTTAGCCACTGGCCGGCGATCAGCGCGATGCGGGCAACGGTCAGGACCGTGAAACCGGCGGCGAATGGCCTAACCCAGCGGGCATGCGCCGGTCCTGGCAGCAGGCCGGCGACGACGAAGAATGAAATCGCCCACGGGAAGCGGTAGTCAATGAAGGCGGTGTCCATCGCGATGTTCGGCATGGCCAGCCAGGCGACTGTCATGACCACCCCGATCGCCAGGCCGGTGGCGTGAAAGCGGAAGGTCCGGGTCAGCAGCCCGGCGGTGAAGGCGGCAACCGCCAGCATCAGCAATCCAGACTCCAGCTTTGGGCTGGTAAAGAAGGTAATTGCCAGGAACGAGCGCAGCTTCTCGTGCAGCGTGCTGAACTGGACGACGTTGCCGGCCACCGCCCCGGTGGTCGGGCTGAGCAGCAGGAACACAATGAAAACCGGCACCAGGCAGGCCACCGGCAGCAGTCCCCGCCGCAGCGCCGCCAGCGGCCGGCGCCAGCCATCCGCCGCCACCCCGTCGGTCAGTTCGCATAGGCCAACCGCGATGGCGAACAGCCCATAGGCGGCGAAGTGGCACAGCATCAGGCCAAAGCCGGACACCACCAGGAAGCGGACCCGCGCCGCCAGCGGGCGCGCCCGCAGCCGCAGCCACACGCCGAACAGCACCAGCGCCAGGCCGATGCCAAAGCAGTAGCTGAGAAAGCCATACTGAAACGGCCCGCCGTAGCACAGCAACGGCGCCACCCGATACGCCCGCGACTGCCCGCCGCTCAAGGTGCGGTTGATCAGCCGCGTGCCGAGGAACAGCATCAGCACCGTGCTGAGGCAGAACGCCCGCACCGCCAGGTCGATCGACATTACCTGACGCGCCGCCAGCACGAACAGCTCCAGCGCCAGGTTCGGCACCAGGTCCCAGTGGATGTAATAGAACTGCTGCAGCGACGGGCTGGAAGCCCAGTCGCGCAGGATGTATTGCCGCGCCAGGTGGTTGGGCAGGTCCGACAGCGGCAGGTGCGCCGTCAGCAGCAGCGGCAGGATGCACAGCAGGCCGACCAGAACATCGATCCAGCCGTCACGGCTCCGCTTCAGGCCGCGCCGCCACCAGCGCCCGTCACCGCCGGACGCGTCGGCGCGAAAGGCAACGGTATGCGTCGTCGACATGCGAAACAACCTCGTGACGAAAGAAGAGGCCGTCCATACAGCAAAAGAAGATTGACCGCGAAGCAACTGTCCGCCAGTCCGCGCCTAAAGAACTGGCCGCGGCATCCGCTGTTCAAATATCATGGCCGTTGCATGAAGATTTGGTTGAACTGGTTATTTGAATGACAACCGGCACGAGAGTACTTCAAGCGATCCTGGCATTATCCAGGATCAGGCCGCGGCGGGCCAGCAAGGCCCGGATAGAAATGCTCGATGAACAGCTTTGGAACAATCAAGCCGAACGCCATCGCCAGGATAATGAGCATGGCGGTGGCGCCGTCCGCGATAGTTCCCAGCAGCAGGTCCGGCGAAGCCTTGGCGCCGAGTGTCGCCAGGTCGACAAGTCCGCCTCCCAGGCGGAACAGGAAGACCCCCGGGATCAGCGAAACCACGGCGGCGAAGGCGAAGGCCGCGAACGGCAGCCGCAGACGATCGGCGACCGGCGTGACGATGGTCCCGACCAGCAGGCAGGCGACCAGCGCGCCCGCCTCGACGCTGCCGCCGGCAAGCGAGATCGTCGCCCAGCGGGCGGCGTGGGCGGCCATCCCGATCAGCATGGGGACCGGCAACATCCGCCACGGCATGGCGAAGAACGTGCCGTAGGCCGCGACGGCAACGCCCGCCGCGATCACGTCATACAAGACAGGCACCGGATCGGACTGCCCGGAAACCGGCAGCGTGACGCCGCCGAGGGAAAGCCCGACCAGCAGGCCGGTGCAGATCATCACAATGCTCAGACTTGCGAAGCCGATCCGCGACGCACCCAGCGCGATGCGTGCCCGGGCGAGATCCATCGTGCCGTTCAGCAGATGCGGACCCGGCACCAGTATCATGCACGGACAGACCGCGATCAGCCGCAGCATCGAACTGACCTGCAGATCGACCGCGACCGCACCGGCCACGCCGGCGAGCAACGCGGCGCAAAACGGTTGAACAAAGGCATTGTGGCTGATCCCGGCAATTCCTCGGCGTAGACATGCCCCGGCAGCGGCACTCAGCGCGATCAGGACAAGGCTGAGCAGGTAGGCCGCGCCGAAGATCACGCCGAGCGCAGCGGCGCCGGCGCCGGCCAGCGCGGCGAACCGCGCGAGGCCAATGGGCGGGCGACGGCCGATCGCTTGCAGCGCCGATCGCGCCGCCGCGATGTCGAGCCGGCCGTCGCCGAGCTGGTCGATCACGCTCAGTGTCGCGGCGACCTTGCCCATGTCCACGCCGACCGGGTCCGCGGCGAAGCTCTCGGCCCGCGCCTCGGTGCCATCGTCGATGCGGAGGTGCAGCTCGCCCCACCGTGGCAGCAGGCTGGCGCGGAAGCCCAGCATGCCGGCCAGCCGCTCCGCCGCCTCGATCGTACGTTGCGTGGTCTGGCCGTTTACGAACAGGAGCGTGGCGGCGAGCCGTGTCAGATCGAGCACTGTCGAGATTGCCACGGGCTCCCGCCGCGCCGGCGCGGAACGTTGCCAGTCCTTGATCGCCGGACCCTTGCGCACCGCGGCCGCCAACGGCTACCGGTCGGCGGCGACGTAAGGCCTGACCATCTTGGCGGGATCGACGACGCGATCGAACTCAGCCTCCGTCACGAACGCTAGCTGCAGGGCGGCCTGCTTCAGCGTAAGGTCGTGGTCCATGGCATGATGGGCGATCTGCGACGCCTTGTCGTAGCCGATCACCGGCGCCAGCGCGGTGACCAGCATCAGCGAGCGGTCGACATACTCCTTGATCTTCTTCAGGTTCGGCTCGGTGCCTTCGACCAGGAACCGGCGGAAGTTGGTGCATCCATCGGTCATCAGCGTCATCGACTGGGTTAGGTTGAAGATCATCAGCGGTTTATAGACGTTCATCTCCAGGTAGCCGCCGGCGCCGCCAAAGCCCACGGCGACATCGTTCGCCATGACCTGCACGGCGATCATGGTCAGCGCCTCAGCCTGGGTCGGGTTGACCTTGCCGGGCATGATTGATGAACCGGGCTCGTTCTCCGGGATCAGCAACTCGGCGAAACCGGCGCGCGGCCCGCATGCCAGCAGCCGGATATCGTTGCCGATCTTGTAGAGCGAGACCGCCAATGTGCGGAATGTGCCGGAAAGCTGCACCAGGGCATCGTGCGCGCCCTGCACGGTGAACTTGTTGGGCGCGCTGACGAACGGCAGATCGGTCAGCCTGGCGATTTCCGCCGCCGCCGCCTCGGCGAACCCCGAGGCGGCATTGATCCCGGTGCCGACCGCCGTGCCGCCGAGGGCCAGCCGGTAGACGCCCTTCAGCGCATCGTCGATCCGCTCCAGGTTGTCCGCCAGCATATCGGCGTAGCCCGACCATTCCTGGCCGAGGGTGATCGGTGTTGCATCCTGCATGTGCGTGCGGCCGATCTTGACGATGTCGTTCCACGCCGCCGCCTTGGCCGCGATCGCATCGTGCAGCGCCTTGACCGCCGGGATCAGCCGCCCCGTCACGCCGACCGCGGCGGCGATGTACATCGCCGAAGGAAACGTGTCGTTCGACGACTGCGACATGTTGACGTGATCGTTCGGATGCACCGGATTTTTGCCGCCGAGCTTCGTGCCGGCAAGCTGGCAGCATCGGTTGGAGATCACCTCGTTCACATTCATGTTGAACTGCGTGCCACTGCCGGTCATCCAGACGTGCAAGGGAAACATGTCGTGGTGCCGGCCATTCAGGATCTCGTCGCAGACCTGGCTGATCAGGCTGTGGGCCGTTTCGTCAAGCCGCTTGCCCGCATGATTTGCGTTGGCCGCCGCCTGCTTCAGCACGGCATAGGCCGTGATCATTTCCCGCGGGATCAGATCCCGCCCGATGCTGAAATGCTCAAGCGAGCGCTGCGTCTGGGCGCCCCAGAGCTTGTCGGCGGGAACCGCGATCTCGCCGAGGCTATCGGTTTCGTTGCGATACTCCGTCATCGCCGTTCTCCTGATGGATTGGGACAGATCAGCCTTGCGCCCGGCAGCCTCTGTACCAGGGCCGTCGGGCGTTACAATAGCGATCGGCAGACGACCTTCACGGCCCCGCGTCATGGAGGGCCGGCCATCCACGCCTTGCGATATCAGGGGTGCCAAGGGCGTGTAGGGTCGCGACAAGCTTCGGCCATGACGAATTGCTGCCACGTGATCGGGAACCGCTTTGATACCGCGAGGCATGGTTGGCGGCGCTTCGCCTGCCATGACGGAACCAGCCAACCGAACCTTCTTTGCCGCCGTTAGTTGCCCACAGATCAAGGCGGGCGGTCACTTCATCCTGACGGGCCGTCGCGCCGGCCGGCCCCCTACTCGGCCGCCATGGCCATTGGCGCCGGCCGCGACAACTGCGCCAGCAACTGGGTGCGGCGAGCCACCGCCTTGGCGCGATTGGCATCCTTCACCGGGCCGAAGCCGCGGATCTGATCCGGCAGTTCTGCCAGCGCGACCGCCACCCCAAGATTGTCCGGCCGCAGCGCCGCGAGCGCCGTGTGCAGGTCAGCGGCATATTGATCAATCAGCGCGCTCTCCTGTTGGCGTTCAGTCTGATAACCAAACGGATCAAGCGGTGTGCCGCGCAGCCGCTTGCCGTGCTGCATCACCCGGAACAGCGGCAAGGCGATCGAGCCGGGGATGGCGATCTTGCGCCGCCGCCCGGTTGCCTTGTCGAACCCGGTGATCAGCGGCGGCGACATATGGAACGCCGGCTTCTCCCCATAGGTCGCGGCGGCATGCAGGCGAGCCACCTCGTATTCATCCTTGTAGGCCATCACGCGATACAGCCCCTCGGCCGCCGCGCGCGCCAACCGTCCAGGCTGCCCGGACACGGCGGTCTCGCGGTCGATCACCATCTGCACCAGGGCGCGGTAGCGGCGGGCATAACGCCTGGACTGGTATGCCGTCAGCGCGCCAACCCGGTGCGCGATCAGATCGTCCAACGAGGCCGGCGGCGCCTCGGTCAATCCCTCCAGGACCTGGTCCACAAGCTCCGGCCGTTCCGCCAGGATGCGGCCCCACAGGAAGGCGCGCTTGTTCAGCTTGACTGCGGCGCCGTTCAGCTCGATGGCGCGCTCGATCGCCGGCTGCCCCACCGGCACCAGACCGCGCTGCCAGGCCATCCCCAGCAGCATGGTGTTCATCGCCTGGGCATTGCCGAACAACCGCTCCGCCAGCCGCACGCCATGCAGCCAGATGGAGGCGCCGGCATCGGTGGCCTTCTCGATGGTGCGGCGATGCAGCGCGGCGTCGATCGACAGCAGCGCGTCGCGCTTGAACTCGGCCGTCGCGGCCAGATCCATGTTGCCAATGACGGCCGAGGACTTCGCGTTGCGCTCCAGCACGCCCGCCTGACAGGCGACCGACAGATCGGCCGCCACCATCAGGTCGGCGGTGGAAAGCGGAATGCGCACCACGTCCAGGTCCGCCTCATCCGCGGCGATCTGCACATGCGCCACCACCGCGCCGTTCTTCTGCGCCAGCCCGGTGAAGTCCAGCGTCTTGACCGCCCTGCCCTCCAGATGCGCCGCCATCGCCAGGATGGCGCCGGAGGTGACGATGCCGCCGCCGCCGATGCCGGCGAACAGCCCGCGCCACACGCCCAGCGTTGGCAGGACCGGCAGCGGCAGATCGGCGGCCAGCTCGGCCTCCCGCGCTTGCCATTGGCTGTCCGCATCGGGTGCCGCGGGCGGCCCGGCCTGGGTGACAAAGCTGGGGCAGAAGCCTTTCAGGCAGGACAGGTCGACGTTGCAGCTTGTCGGGTTGATGCGCCGCTTGCGGCCGAACGGGGTTTCCACCGGTTCGATGGCGATGCAGCCGGACTGGGTCGAACAGTCGCCACAATTCTCGCACACCGCTTCATTGATCACGACGTGCCGGGTGGCCTGCTGCATTGATCCCCGCTTGCGACGGCGGCGCTTCTCGGTGGCGCAGACCTGGTCGTAGATCAGCACCGACGGGCCTTCGTAATCGCGCAAGGACTTCTGCACCGCGTCCAGGTCTTCCCGGCTATGGCGGGTGACACCAGGCGGCAGCGCGGACGCCGGCGGCAGCCGGTCGGCCTCGTCGGCGACGACAGCAATGCGCTTGACACCCTCGGCGGCGATCTGCGCCGCCAGCATCGGCACGGTGGGGGAGCCCTCGGCCGGCTGCCCGCCAGTCATCGCCACCGCGTCGTTGAACAGCAGCTTGTAGGTGATTCGGGTCTTCGAGGCGACCGCCTGGCGGATCGCCAGGATGCCGGAGTGCATGTAGGTGCCGTCGCCCAGGTTGGCGAAGATGTGCTTGACGTCGGTGAAGCTCGACAGGCCGACGAACGGCACGCCCTCGCCGCCCATATGGGTGAAGGTGCGGGTCTCCGGCCCATCGTCCAGCGCCATGAAGTGGCAGCCGATGCCGGCGGTGGCAAAGCTGCCCTCCGGCACCTTGGTCGATGTCGCATGCGGGCAGCCGGCGCAGAACGCCGGCGTCCGCCGCAGCAGACCATCCGGACGGCTGGCGGCGATAGGCAGCGGCGGCGCGGGCAGGTTGAAGCCGGCCTGGCCGAGGAACGCCGCCAGGCCGCCGGCCACGCTCTCCGGTGACAACTCCATCAGCGCCGACAGCAGCGGGGCGCCACGCGGATCGGTCTTGCCGCTGACATCGGGCCGTTCATCCGCCGGCAGGTGATACAGCGCGTCGCGGATCTGGCTTTCGACGAAGCCACGCTTTTCCTCGATGACCAGGATGGCGCGCTTGCCGCGAGCAAAATCCTTCAGGCCCTCGGTTTCCAGCGGCCAGGTCATGCCGATCTTGTAGACCGCCAGTTGCGGGTGCCGGTCCAGTTCAAGACGGCGCAGCGTGTGGATTGTATCCTCGTGCGCCTTGCCGATGGTGACCACGCCGATCGTCGCATCCGGCGCGCCGCTGATCAGCCGGTCGATCCGATTGGCCCGCGCCCAGGCCAGCGCGGCGGGCATGCGTTCATCGATCATGCGGCGTTCGAGTTCGGCGCGGTCGGCGGGAAAGTTCAGCGTGTGGTCATAGTTCAGCCCGTGCGGCGGCATCGGAAAGTCGGGCGTGACGAACGCGCGCCCGGACCGAACGATGGCGGTGGAGGCCTGCTCCATCGTCTCCGCCGTGGTCTTCATCGCGACCCACAGGCCGGAAAAGCGCGACAGCGCCCAGCCGGCCAGGCCAAGGTCCAGCACATCCTGCACCGAAGCCGGGTTCAGGACGGGGATGAAGCAGTTCTGGAAGATGTATTCGGTCTGGTGCGGATAGGTCGACGAATGCGCGCCATGGTCATCGCCGGCAATGGCCAGAATGCCGCCATGCTTGTGCGTGCCGGCCATGTTGGCGCAATGCAACGCATCGCCCGAGCGGTCCACGCCAGGACCCTTGCCATACCACATGCCATAGACGCCGTCGACCTTCGCACCGGGGAAGGCGCCGAGTTCCTGCGTGCCATACAGCATCGTGGCGGCAAGGTCCTCGTTCAACCCCGGCTCAAACCGGATCGCATGCGCCTGCATCAGCTTCTTCTGCGCCCACAACTCGCGGTCCAGGCCGCCAAGCGGCGAGCCGCGGTAACCGGAGACCAGCGCGCCGGTGTTCAGGCCGGCGGCCTCATCCAGGCGCTTCTGTTCCAGCAGCAGCCGCAGCAGGGCCTGGATGCCGGTCAGCAGGACCGGTCGGTCCAGATCGGCGAAGCGGGACTCCAGGGTGATGGCCGCAGGTGCGAGACCGATATCCATGGGCGCTGCCTCTTATAAATCTGAATACTGTATAATGGTGCGGATGGCGTGGGAAAGCTTGTCAAATTTGGACAGGAGCAATGTCCATTTTGGCAGGACGTGCCAAGATGCCTGAAACCGGCAAGGATGGACGGATGGACCTCGACCGGCTGGACCTGGCGATCCTCAATCACCTTCAGGCCAACGGCCGAGCGACAGCGCAGGAACTGGGGGAGGCGGCGCATCTGTCGCCGTCGCCATCGCATCGCCGGCAGAAGCTGCTGGAGGAAGCCGGCGTCATCACGCACTACGTGGCGCTGCTGGATCAGGACAAGGTGGGGCTGCCGGTCAACGTCTTCGTGACCGTCAGACTGGCCAGCCATACCGATGAGGCGCTGCTGGTGTTCGAGCGCGCCGTGGCGCTGTGTCCGGAGGTGATGGAGATGTACGAGATGACCGGCACCAGCGACTACCTGCTGCGCGTGGTGGCGGCGGATATCGCGTCATATGAGGCTTTCCTGCGCGGCCGGCTGACGCATATTCCCGGGGTGCGCTCGATCGAGTCGGCATTGGCACTGAAACGGGTGGTCTATCGCACCAGCCTGCCGCTACGCTCGGGCGGCCGCTGATTGTCCAGCGTCGTTGGCTGAAATCGGGGCTTGGTGATCGATGATCGTGTCGTGCGCTGCGGTGCGCCGCAGCCTTAACGTGTTGCGACACCGGCGGCCAGACTGCGGAACTCGGCGGCCAACGCCGCCTGCCCTGGATCGACCAGCCACACCGCCGGTTCATCCACCGCCGCGGCAAGTTGCGAACGATAGATGTCACGCGGGATTTCCTCCGCGCCGAACTGCGCCAGGTGGGCGGTGACGAACTGCGTGTCCAGCAGCCGAAAACCGCCCAGGCGCAGGCGCGCGACGAGATGCACCAGGGCCGTCTTCGAGGCATCGCGGGCAAAGCTGAACATGCTCTCCCCAAAGAACACGCCGCCCAGCGCCACGCCGTACAGGCCGCCGACAAGAATGCCGTCGCGCCAGGTTTCCACCGAATGGGCAAAGCCCATGCGGAACAGCTCGGTGAACAGCCGTTCGATCTGCGGGTTGATCCAGGTGTCGGTGCGATCGGGCAACGGGGTGGCGCAACCGGCGATGGTGCCGGCGAAGTTCCGGTCGACAGTGACCTGATAGTCACCCGACAGCACCGTGCGCAACAGCCGTCGCGACAGGTGGAACCGGTCCAGCGGCAACACGCCGCGCTTGACCGGATCAAGCCAGAACAGCTTGTCGCCGGCCCGACCCTCCGCCATCGGGAACAGCCCATGGCGGTAGGCGCGCAGGACGAGGTCAGCCGTGACTTCCACCGACCGTCTGGACATGCTGACAACGTGTGTTCGAGGTCGCGTGATTGGAAGGGGCGGGTCGTCGACGGTGTCTAGTGAGCGCGCAACCAAGCGGGATTTCCAGCGCACATCCGCCGAGACACCTGATCTGTCCTTGATTATTTTCCTTTATTGAGGTAAACGGTCCTACAATCAGATCAGGACCCGCCAGTGCCATGACCCAGCCTGATACCGCCGCACGCGTCAATCCGGACGCGCCGGATCGCCTCATGCAGCCAGTCGACATCCTGCTGGCGTTCATCCACAGCTTTCTCGTCCCGCTGTTCCTCGCCGGCGGCGCCGGGGATGTCAGCCTCGCGCGTCTCGTCACCACGGAAACCGTTGCCTCATACCAGGCGCGGACGCACGCGGATCTGGTGAAGATTGGGCAGATCATCGCTTTCGGCATGGCGGTCCTGGACACGCTGCGCCTGTCGATGGGCGCCGACCTTTCGTTGACGATGAAACTGCGGCTGCGCGGCTGCGCCAACGCGTTGAACCGATCCGCCCAGCAGAACAATGCGGCGCTTGAGCGAAGCCGGCGCGGCGATGCGGCGCAGGAAGCCGCCAGCGCACACCGCGCGGCAGCCGACCAGGACGATATTCAGGGAGCCGATCTGCAGGACATGATCGCACAGGCGCAGACGATGCTGCAGGATTTTCAGGCCCAGATCGCGTTGGGAAGCGCCGCGGCAACCAAGCCCGCGGAGACCCCGCCCACCCCGACTCAGCCCGCCCTGATCCAGCCCACTTTGGCTCAGCCAGCCCTGGCCGAGCCAATCCTGGCCGAGCCAATCTCGGCACAGCCAATTCAGGCCGAGCCAATTCCGGCCGAACCAGCCGCGATGCAGCCGGCGCCGGCGGACCCGCCAGCAGCCGAACAGCCGGCGCCTGTGCAGCATGGACCCATCCAGGCTTCGCCGGTGCCCGTGCTTGCGCGGGCCGCGCCACCACGGGCGGCGCATCCGCAACCGCCGGCGGCGAAAGTCGCGAAGTCCGCGGCAGTGGCTGCCGGCACGAACATCGCGGCCGCCGCGATCATCCACCCAGTGACCGCCTCGACCGGCACGCCTGGACACCCGATGATGTGGTCAGGCGCCATGGGCACGGTGGCAAGCGAGATGCTTGGCAACCTCGTCAACGTTCCCTCCCAGCAGCGCAAGGCCGAACTGATGCGGATTGACGCGCTGCTCAGCACCGCCAGCCACCTCGCGATGAATGCAGGCTATCCGCTTCCCGCGGCCAAAGCCGTTCCAATCGGGAAGCACAAACTTTCTTCGCCGAAGTAAGCGTCCATCGACAATCCTCAACCATCATGGCAGGCGGCTGAACGCCGTCCATCGCTTTGAAACTAAAGCATTGCGGTGCGCCCGCATTCGCGTCCGCGGCTCCGCGATCCGGCCTGGGTCGAGCCGATTTCACCGCGCCGCCGCCGCACTGATCACCGTCGGCATGTCCGGCGCCACCGACGCCCTGGCCTCGGCGACCTTTGCATGCTTCGCCGGGCTATCCGGCGGCACCATGTCGTCCGGCACCACCCGCGCCTGGGTTCCCGCGATCACCAGCACCTTCTGCCCCAGCGTCAGCGACACCTTGTCCTTCTGCGTTACGCTGACCAGGTTATTGTTTGACTTGCGCACGATATACTCGAACGCCTTGGTGTCAGCCGAGACATGCTCCACCGATCCCGCGATGCCGCCCATCAGCGACCCGCCCAACACGCTGGTCGCGCTCACCTTGCCCAAGGCGCTGACACCAACCCGCCTCACGCCAACCACCACCCCCGGTTCGACCTTGTTCGCCCGCTCCACCGCATTGCTCGCATTCGCGCCGGACGAGTAGCTCGGCCCGCACCCGCTCAAGGCCGCCAAGATCACGGCCGCCGAGGCCAGCCGACAAGCCAGACGATGCACATTCAAGGTTGGAACACTCCGCTACTTTATCAGTTTGATAGCGGATTAGTTCTTATTTGTCACGGATTGGCGACCATATCGACGTACTGCCAGGGCCGGGACTAGCATCAGGCGCATGACACAGACCCCTCCAAAGCGTGGCGCCGCGGCCAAACAAGGTCTGGCCCGCAACACCGCGAACTATGGCGATCCGGATTTCGCGCTGTATTTGCGGCGATCCTTCGCCAAGTCCATGGGCTACTCCCAGGCCATGCTGGACCGCCCGGTCGTCGGCATCGTCGACACCGGATCGGCCTACAACAACTGCCACCGCACCATGCCGGAGCTGATCGAGGCGGTGAAGCGCGGCGTCCTGGCGGCCGGCGGCCTGCCGATGCCCTTCCCCACCATCTCGCTGTGCGAGCCATCGCTGTTCCCGACCTCCATGCACTACCGCAACCTAGCCGCGCTGGACACCGAGGCGATGCTGACGGCGCAGCCGATGGATGCGGCGGTGCTGGTCGGCGGCTGCGACAAGACCGTGCCGGCGCAACTGATGGCCGCCGTCTCGGCCGACATACCCGCCGTCCAACTGGTCACCGGCCCGATGCTGGCGACACCGTTCCAGGGCGAGCGGCTGTCCGCCTGCACCGACTGCCGCCGCTACTGGGCGGCCTACCGTGCCGGCCGCGTCAGCAATGAGCGGATCGCCGAGATCGAGGGCCGCCTGGCCACCACCGCCGGCACCTGCGGCGTAATGGGCACCGCCTCCACCATGGCATGCCTGGCCGAGACGCTGGGCATGGTGCCGCTGGGTCACGGCTCGATCCCGGCGGTGCACGCCGACCGGCTGCGCGCCGCCGAGGACGCCGGCGCCCTGGCGGTGCGGCTGATTGCCAACCCGATCCGGCCATCGCAGATCATCACCGCGGCCTCAATCGAGAACGCACTGCGGGTGCTGCTGGCGCTCGGCGGATCGACCAACGCGCTGATCCACCTGACCGCGATCGCCGGCCGGCGCGGGGTCAGGATCGACCTGCGGACACTGAACGAACTCTCCGATTCCACCCCTGTGCTGGTCGACCTGAAGCCGACCGGCGAAGGTTACATGGAGGATTTCCATGCCGCCGGCGGCATGCCCGCCCTGCTGTGGGAACTGCGCGACCTGCTGCACCTTGACCCGATCGACGTGACCGGGGTTTCTCTGGAACAGCGGCTGGTGGAACCCGCCTTCGTCGATCGCCGCTATATCCGTGCCCGCGCCGAACCGGTCTCGCCGGTCGGCGGCATCGTGGCGCTGTTTGGCTCACTGGCGCCGCGCGGTGCCATCCTGAAGCGCAGCGCGGCGACCCCATCGCTGTTCGAAACCGAGGCCCGCGTCATGGTGTTCGACGGCCTGGCGGACCTGGCCGACCGCATCGACGATCCCGAACTGGACGTGACCGCCGACGACATCCTGCTGCTGAAGAACGCCGGCTCCCTGACGCCGGCCGGCATGCCGGAGGCCGGCTACCTGCCAATCCCGTCGAAACTGGCCCGCGCCGGGGTGAAGGACATGGTGCGCATGAGCGACTGCCGCATGTCCGGCACCGCCTTCGGCACCATCGTGCTGCACATCACGCCGGAAGCCGCCGCCGGCGGCCCGCTCGGGCTGGTGGAAACCGGCGACCGGATCCGGCTGTCGGTGAAGGACCGCAGCCTGGATCTGCTGGTCCCGCAAGCCGAACTGGACCGGAGGCGCGCGAGGTGGTCGCCGCCGGCCAAGCCGCCGCGTGGCTGGGACCGGCTGATCGCCGACCAGGTGCTGCAGGCCGATGAGGGTTGCGACCTGGCGGTGCTGCGCGCCGGCGGCTGATGTGCTAGGGTTGCGTCCATGAGCATCGCGCTGCGGCAACCAATGAGCCTTGAGGTGTTTCTGGCGTGGGAGGAGCAGCAGGAACTGCGTTGGGAATTTGATGGGTTCGAACCGGTCGCCATGACGGGTGGGACGGCCCAGCATTCGGTCATTCAGCGCAATCTCTACATCGCGCTTGGCACTCGCCTGCGGGGGAAGCGGTGCCAGGTCTATACCGCCGACCTCAAGATCGCGGTTGCCGGGTCGATCCGCTATCCCGACGCCTTCGTGGTGTGTTCGCCTGTTCCAGGCAGAACATTGGTGGTGACGGAACCGGTGGTGGTGTTCGAAGTGCTCAGCCCAAGCACGGCCAGCACGGATTTCGGCATCAAGAACGAGGAATACCGCGACACGCCTTCCATCCAGCGATACGTCATGCTGGCGCAGGACCGGCAGCGAGCCACGGTCTTCGAACGGGCCGCGAACGACTGGATCGGGCATATCGTTTCCGGCGAGGCGATCCTGCGGATGCCCGAGATCGAGATCACGCTGCCTTTGGCCGAATTCTACGACGGCGTTACGTTTGAGGACATACCGCCAGAGGTGTAACCAGATTTATACCAGCGGCCCAAATGGCTGACTGGTATGCGCGTGGGGTTGGTGGGGCGGCCGCGCGCGAAATCAATAAGATACCGACGGCCGTTGACCGGCTATCGGTCAACATCAAGGACCGTTGGTATTATTGGCTGACGGCATTGATCGTCGCCGTCAGGCATCCATATCGTAACGAATGACGAATGGCCATGGTATGCCGCCCGGCAATGATCTTGAGGAAACGAAGGACGCAAACCCGAAGGACGCCGCTACTGATTGAACTGCTCGTCGCGGGGAACAGCCGCATCCGGCGCAACATATAGTGCCGCGCAGTCATGCAGCATCAGGCCGCCGTCAACGGATATGTCCTCGCGGAACGCGTCGCGGATGAAGTCCATCGTATCCAGATGCCGATCCTCGAAATACATCGTATGAACGTCATCCCGTCCGGCGCCAAACACGATCCGGCCGATCTTCGCCCAGATCGATGCCATGGTGCACATGCCGCAAGGTTGCAGGGTCGTATACATCACCGCGCCCCGAAGCTCGTCGCATTGCAGCCGCTGCCCGGCGCGGCGCATCGAGATGATCTCGGCGTGCGCGGTGGCATCATGGCGCAGGCCGACCTCGTTGCAGCCCTCGCCAACAACCTCGCCATCGCGAACGATCACGCAGCCGATCGAGTTCTTGCCTGGTTCGGTCTCGCCCTGTCGCGCCAGGACGATCGCCCGTTCCATCCAGACCGCGTCGTCATCGCTCCACGCCATCACCGCACCCCCATTGCTGGATCAGGTCCCAAACGAGACGTCTTCAAGCCCGCCAACCGGGACGTGAAGTGTTGGCGGGTTTAGCGCATGATCGCGCTGAGCGGCACGTTTAAAGCGCGTGAATCATGCGATCAAACCAACTTGGCCAGAAGCGGCAGGAGACGGAATGCGGATCAAGGCCTTATCAGACCACACGGGCGCCGAGGTGCGAGGCATCGACCTGAGCTGTCCAGTAGCGCCGGACACTCAGGCGACGCTTGCACAGGCCTTCCTGACCCATGGCGTCCTGGTCGTTCGCGACCAGTCGCTGACACCGCTCCAGATGCTTGCGGCGGTGCGTATCTTCGGCTCGGTCTTCCCGCAGCACAACACGCGCTTCGCCATCCCGGACTGTCCGGAGATCCACTACATTTCAAACCAGGACCGTTTCGCCGATGGCCGACGCTATATCCCTGGTGAGGGTTGGCATACCGACCATTCCAATGACCCGCATCCGCCGAAGGCCACCGTGCTGCACGCCGTGACCCTGCCATCCGGCGGCGGCGACACCCAGTTCGCCAACATGGCCGTGGCCTACGCGGCACTGCCGATCTCGATACGGGAGCGTATCACCAACCTGATGGCGATCCACGTCTACCAGAGCAGCCACAGCGCCCGCCAGCTGATGGACCTATCGAATACCAGCAAGGAGCGCGTGCCGAACGCCGTCATCCACCCGCTTGTCCGCACCCACCCGGAGACCGGGCGCCAGTCGATCTACATCAACCCCATCCGGATCGAGGGACTGCTCGGGCTGGACCACCGGGAAGCCCTGCCGCTGCTGGACGAACTGCTGGCGCACGCGACCCGGGACGAATTCCAGTATCGCCACGAATGGCAAGGCGGCGACCTGGTGATCTGGGACAATCGTTGCCTGCTGCACAAGGCAAACGGCGATTACGACATGGCGCAGACGCGATACCTGTATCGGGTGATGCTGCGGGGCGATCGGCCTCCGCGCAACGGCTGAGACACGGTCACTCGTGCCGCGATGTCGAAAATACCGCCGCGTTATGCTCACCCAATTTCGGCGCCGCGCCGGCCGGATGCGGCCGCTCGCGATTGAAGCTGATCGGCAGTCCGACCACGCGCAGATTGCTGCCCGGCAGGGTTCGCAGCATGTCCATCGCTTGCAACTGTTCGGTCGCCGCCAGTTCGGCAATGTTGTTGACGGGCGCCACCGGCACGCCCGCCTCCCCGATAATCCCCAGCCAATCCTGCCGCGTGCGGGTCAGCAGCACCGGCTGCATTGCGTCTACCACCGCGTGGCGGTTCGCTGCGCGCTTACGGCCATCCGCCAGCAGCGGATCGTCACACCATTCCGGATGCCCCATGGCGCGAGCCAGCTTGACGAACAGTCGGTCGTTGCCGGCGGCGATGCAAAGCGGCCGGTCGGCAGTCTCGAAGATCTGGTACGGCACCAGAAGATTGCTGCCGGTGCCATGGCGTTGCGGCAAGGTGCCGGTCACGTTGTAGGTGTTCAGCGGCCCCTGCACCCAGGCCACCGCGCTTTCGAACAGCGAGGCATCGACCACGCAGCCTCGTCCGGTCCGGTCGCGCTGCTGCAGCGCCGCCAGCGCCCCAATCACGCACCACATGCCGGTCGCGGTATCGTTGATCGCCGGGGCGCAGAACGTCGACGGGTCCTCTGGCCGGCCGGTCAGCGTGACCACCGCGCCGTAGCATTGCAGCAACGGATCAAAGCCGGGGGCGAGCTTCAGCGGCCCAGTGTAGCCGAACGCCCAGATCGAGCAGTAGACCAGCCTCGGGTTCACCGCCATCAGCGCATCCGGACCAATGCCGAGTTCATCGACGATGCCGGGGCGCAGGTTCTGAATCAGGATGTCCGCGTCCGCCGCCAGCAGCTTCAGCTTCGCCACATCCGCCGCATCCTTGATGTCCAGGGTGACGGATCGCTTGCCCCGGTTGTTGCTGTGAAAGCTGACCGAGTCGCCATCAACGAACGGCGGTCCCCACAACCTGGCGTCGTCGCCGCCGTCGGGCTTTTCCACCTTGATCACGTCAGCACCCATATCGGCCAGGATGACCCCGGCCAAGGGACCAGCCAGCGCCTGGCCAACCTCGATGACCTTGATGCCGTCCAGCGGCCCGGCCATCACGCGAGCTCCAGTCGCGCATGAAATGCTTCGTCGCGCAGGCTGAACTCCTGGCCGTTCAGGTCGTCGGCGGCCGAACCGCACAGATAGACGATGGCAGCGGCCGGATGCGCCACCGGCGTCAGGCTGCCGCGCGGGATCTGGCTGACCGGGTTGATCCCGGAGGCGCGGATCAGCACCTGCATGTCGGTGTCCGTGGTCCCCGGCTGGAAGCCGAACACGCGGATGCCCTTGCGGGCGGTTTCCAATGCGATGGCGCGGGTCAGCATGTGCAGCCCGGCCTTGGCGCTGCAATAGGCGCTCCAGCCCTCCAGCGGCCGGATCGCCGCACCCGACGACACGTTGACGATCGTGCCATGGCCAGCAGCGAGCATCCCCGGCAGCACGGCGCGGATCGCGTGATAGGCGCCGGTCAGGTTGATGTTGATGTTGCGTGCCCAGGCGGCGGGGTCGCTCTCGGCGATGGAGGCGATCGGCTCGACGACACCAGCATTGTTGATCAGCGCGTCCAGCCGGCCGAAACGCGATCTTGTCGCGTCGACCAGCGCCGCCACCGCGAGGTAGTCCGACACGTCGCAGGCCTGTGCCGAAGCCGCTTCACCAATGGAACGTGCAACCGCCTCGACCCGCGCACCGTCCCGCGCGGTCAGCACGACGCAAGCCCCTGCCTTGGCCAGGGCCGCGGCGGCGGCGGCGCCGATACCGCGGCTGGCGCCGGTAACGATGATGACCTGTCCGTCGAGTGCTGGCATGTCCGGTTCCACCCTTGCTTGAAAGTGGCGCAGGCTACCGCGTTGTCGCGATCCGCACCAAGCGCCGGATGCTCAATCCGTCTTGTCCGTACGGCAGAAGGCCGGTGCGTCCTTCTGCAACATCCCGCAGCCGCGGCGGATTTCGTCGCGGATCAGGTCGCAGGGATTATCGGCATTGCAGGGCGGATGGGTCGCCGGGGACACCGCCAGGCACTGCTCCACATAGCGGCGCGCCTGCGCCGCGCCGGCGGTCTGGTTGCAGGATGGTGTCGCCGCTGCCGGCACGACAACCACCATCCAGCACAGCGTCACCAAGACTGCTCGTTGCACACACACAATCACAATCGCCCCTTCAGGTCAGATAAAGTGTCCGCTCGGCCTGCCGCCGCCGGGTCAGCCCCAACAACGGTTGCAGGACATCGTCGATCCTGGCCTTGTTCCACAACAGGAACGCATCCGCCGCCGTTAATGTGTTACCGATGCGGTGACAGCTCAGCCCTTGAGGACCAACGAAAATTCCACGTCCCGATGTTGAAGCACAAGGAAACCATGGCCGCGAATTGGTTGTCGCTCGTCGCTGTCGTCCCAATGGCGGCATCGACCGCTGTTTCCATGCCATGCAAGTCGTCTGCCAGCGCCTGGTTCGCGCCAGCCAGAGTCATCGTCATGTCGGCATGCACGCCAAGGGTGTGGCCGTACCCAATCGTCCAGACCCCGACGGAATCCTGGTATGCGGCCAGTCGCAGCGACTCGAATGTCTTGATCAGCGCCAGTCCGGTGTCATTCATGGTTCTGCGCATGGCGAACCTCCTGAAGCTTGCTTCCATGAAAATGACGCGAACAGGACAACAGCCACGCGCCGTGGTTGCCCCAGGCCGCGGCGCGTCGCACAGTGCCTGACAGCAACAGGCGGGAGGCGACCGATGCGGGTTTCAGTAGGATTGCCGGTCGCCGACTGGGCCGCCTGCGGGGCCGCCGCGCGCCGAGCGGAGGATGACGGCGCCGATGCCGTCACCAGCAGCGAACTGAAGCACGACCCGTTCACCCCCCTGGCCTTCGCCGCATTAGCCACCGAGCGGGTCGCGCTGGTAACCTCCGTCGCCATCGCCTTCCCGCGCAGCCCGATGATCGTTGCCAACCAGGCATGGGACCTGCACGCCCACTCGAAAGGCCGGTTCGTCATCGGTCTGGGCAGCCAGATCAAGGCGCATAACGAGCGCCGGTTCAGCACGCCCTGGATCGCTCCGGCGGCGCGCCTGGGCGAGTATGTCGAGGCACTGCGGGCGATATTCCGCTGCTGGGAGCATGGCGAGAAACTGAGCTATAAAGGCCGTTACTACAACTTCTCCCTGATGACGCCGGAGTTCTCGCCGCCGGCGCAGCACCGTCCGCTGCCGCCCGTGGCGATGGCCGCGGTCGGGCCGCTGATGCTGAAGACCGCCGCCCGCGTCGCCGACAGCGTCCGGCTGCACAGTTTCGCCACCCGCGACTATCTGCAACAGGTGGTGCGCCCGCTGCTCGCCCAGGAACTTGAAGCCGCGGGAAAATCGTTTGAGAACTTCGAGATCACCGGCGGCGGCTTCGTCGCCACCGGCCCCGACGCGGCGGCGGTAAAGGCGCAGGCGGAGCAAGCCCGTTACCGCGTCGCCTTCTACGGCTCGACCCCGGCCTATCGCGGCGTCTTCGATTTGCACGGCGTGTCCGATCTGGGCGTGAAATTGACTGAGATGTCCAAGCAGGGCCAGTGGAACCAGATGGCGGCACAGGTGCCCGACGACGTGCTGGACCTGTTCGTCGCCCGCGCCACCTATGACGAACTGCCGGCCGCCATCGAGAAACGCTACGGCGGCATTGTCGATACCGTCTCGATCGATTTCACCCCCGGCACCAGCGCCGCCACGCGCCGGACGACGATCGAGGCGATCCAGCGCATTCCCAGCGCCTTCAGGGGCTTTCAAATCTGACTGTGCGCGGCGCGCCGGTTTCCCGTCCGCCCGAACTTGGTTTAGCCTTGTCGTGTGAGGGCGCTCCGAGTGCTCGCTTCGCACGGGCCCGCGTCTCGGTTGCCGCCTTCCAACAACGAAGGAGGTACGGCCATGTCCGAAACAAGAAACGTCCGAAGCCCGCGTTCGCTCGCCCTTGTGGGCCCCTATGGCAGCGGTAAGTCCACCCTGTTCGACGCCCTGCTCGACGCCGCCGGCGCGCCCGTCAAGCGCCCGGCCGACCCGCGCAACCGCCCGATGACGACCGAAATCCGGCTCGGCCATTGCACCTATCTCGGCGACGAATGGTCCATCCTGGATTGCCCTGGCTCGATCGAGTTCGCGCATCAGGCCTGCGCCGCCCTGGCGATGGTGGACATCGCCGTGCTGGTCTGCGAGCCCAACGCGGCCAAGGCGGGAGCCATCGTTCCGCTGCTGAAGACGTTGCGGGAGGAAGGCATCCCGCACATTGTCTTCATCAACAAGATCGACACGCTGGACGGCGGCATCGCCGACACGATCGCGGCGATCCAGGCCAACGCCTCCGCCCCGCTGGTGCTGCGACAGATGCCCATCTTTGAACATGCGTCCGTCACCGGCTATGTCGACCTGATGAGCGAACGCGCCTACCACTATCGCAAGGGCCAGGCGTCCGAACTCATGCAGGTTCCCGCCGCCATGCGCGCCGAGGAAGCCGCCGCGCTGGGCTCGCTGGTCGAAACCCTGGCCGACCATGACGACGCGCTGCTGGAGAAAGTGCTGGAGGATATCAAGCCGACGCCGGAGGAACTGTATCGCGACATGCGCAAGGACCTGCTGGCCGGCGCGGTGATCGAGGTGCTGCTGGGCGCCGCCGAACATGCCAACGGCGTCCGCCGCCTGTGGAAGGCGCTGCGCCACGACACGCCTGATCCCGCCGAAACCGCTGACCGAAAGGCGATCGACCCGGACGGCCCGCCGCTGGCCCAGGTGTTCAGGACCGCCTACGCCGGCCACACCGGCAAGCTGTCCTATGCGCGGGTCTGGCGCGGCGCGGTCGCTGATGGCGCCGTACTTGGCGGCACTCGTCTTGGCGGCATCTACCGTTTCGCGAACGGCGACATGACGCGAACGTCCGAAGCGAAGCAGGGCGACATTGTCGCCTTTGGCCGGCTGGACAACGTGGTCACCGGCGCCACCGTCTCGCCTGGCGCCGCGCCCGAACCCTTGCCCTTTCCGCCGGCAACGCCACCGGTTTATGCGCTGGCGATCACCACCACCGACCGGAAGGATGATGTGAAACTGTCCGGCGCGCTGCACAAGCTGGCCGAGGAGGATCCTTCGCTGTTCATCACCCAGGCACAGGAAACCGTGCTGCACGGCCAGGGCGAGATGCATCTGCTGACCACTGTCGGTCACCTCGCCCGAAGCTTCGGGCTGAAGGTCACCACCAGCAAGCCGCAGATCGCCTACAAGGAAACCATTCGCAAGACGATGCAGGAACATGGCCGGCTGAAACGCCAGACCGGCGGCCACGGCCAGTTCGCCGACGTCAGGATCGAGGTCGCCCCCCGCCCGCGCGGCGAGGGTTTCCTGTTCATCGACAAGATCGTCGGTGGCACCGTGCCCCGCAACTTCATTCCCGCCGTGGGGGATGCGGTCGAGGACGCCTGCCGCAAGGGGCCCTTCGGCTACCCGGTGGTGGACATCGCCGTTACCCTGACGGACGGCGGCTTCCACGCGGTGGACAGCTCCGACATGGCGTTCCGGACCGCGACGCAGATCGCGATGAAGGAGGCCCTGGCAAAGGCCGACCCAGTGCTGCTGGAACCGATCGAGCACATCACCGTCAGCATACCGAACGACACCACCGCGCGGGCGCAGCGGCTGCTGACCGGGCGGCGCGGCCAGATCCTGGGTTTTGCCGAACGCCCCGGCTGGCCGGGGTGGGACGAGGTCGAAGCGCTGGTGCCGGAAGCCGAATTGCATGACCTGATCATCGAGTTGCGGTCGCAGACGATGGGGCTTGGCACATTTCGCAGGCGGTTTGATCATCTGGCGGAGACGCGCCTCAGTCCGTGACTGCTTGCGCAGCATGATGCGACCCATCATGCTGCGCGCAACGTCCGATCCGAGGAAACCCGATGAACCTGTTCGACCTGAAGGGAAAGGTCGCCGTCGTCACCGGCGGCAACGGCGGCATCGGGCTGGGCATGGCGCAGGGCATCGCCTCCCTCGGCGCCAGGATCGTGATCGCCGGCCGGAACAAGGACAAGGCCTCGGTGGCGCTGAAGACCCTGCACGACGCGGGCGCCGAGGCGGTGTTCGTCGTTGCCGATGTAACGAAGAAGGCCGACTGCCAAGCGCTGATCACCGAGACCCACAGGGTCTACAGCCGGCTGGATATCCTGGTGAACAACGCCGGCACCTCGATCAGGAAAATGCCGCAGGACTTCACCGAGGCGGAATGGCACCAGGTGATGGATACCAACCTGACCAGCGCGTTCCTGTGCGGCCAGGCGGCCTATCCCGCGATGGTCGCGGCCGGCGGCGGCAAGATGATCAACATTGGCTCGATGATGTCGCTGTTCGGCGCACCCTATACTACCCCGTACGCCGCCAGCAAGGGCGGCATCGTGCAGATGACCCGCGCGCTGGCCACCGCCTGGGCAAAGGACAACATCCAGGTCAACGCCGTGCTGCCCGGCTGGATCGACACCGATCTGACCCGGCGCGCGCGCGAGCACGTGCCGAACCTGCACGACAGCGTGGAAAAGCGCACGCCGCACGGCCGCTGGGGCACGCCTTCGGACATGGCCGGCATCGCCGCGTTCCTCGCCAGTTCGGCCTCGGACTTCGTGACGGGGACGGCGATTCCGGTCGATGGAGGCTTCTCGATCGGGATGTAGCGGTGGCGGAAGGTAACCAGGGCGGAGGAAACCAATGGTTGAGCGGACAACGTTCGACGGCATCATGGCGGCGCGGATCGACCGGCTGCCGCTGACCCGCGTGCAGTGGCAGCTCGCGATCCTGATCGAAACCACCTGGGGCTTCATCATCTTCGACACCGACGGCATCGGCGCTCGGCTGTACCCCTTCGTCTGGCGGCCGAACCATGTCATCGACGTGGTGCAATACGCCGTCATCCAGGCGCTGCAGGTTGGCCTGGGCGTGCTGCTCGGCGTCTACATCATGAGCTTCGTCGCCGACCGGTATGGCCGCCGTCCTGCCATCCTGCTGGCGACGCTGCTCGGCGGCATCTGCATCTGGCCGTTCGCCTACGTCACCGATTTCACCTGGATGGTGGTGCTGTCGATCCTAAGCACCTTGGGCGTCGGCGGCATCGTCGCCACGCACAGTGTTTACTTGTCGGAAATGACATCGCCGGAGGTCCGCAACCGCGTGCTGCTGACGTCGCAGGGTGTCACGGCACTGGTCGCGGTCGGCGTCAACCTGCTCGCCTTTGCCTGGATCCCTAGCCACTGGCAGATCTTCCTGTGGGTCAGCGCGGCGATTGAGATCCTTGTCCTGTTGCCTCTGCTGTGGTGGAAGTTGCCGGAATCGCCTCGCTGGCTGGAAGCGCATGGCCGTCACGACGAAGCCGAACGCATCATGACGGCTTACGAGCAGCGCTGCCAGGGCTTCTCCAACGCTCCCCTGCCGGTGGTGGATGCGCGGCGCAACCCGGTGATCTCGGCGGTGGACAGTTCCTGGACCGAGCTGTTCACCAGTCCGCTGTACCGCAGCCGGACCTGGGTGCTGATCTTCGTCTGGCTGCTGGCCTATGCCGGCCTGATCTACGGCGTCGGCGCCTTTGCCGCGGTGTTCATGGTGGACCACGGCGGCAGCGCGCATTTCGTCTTCCTGACAATCGCCGCCGCCTATGCCGCGCTGTTCGTCGGCTTCCTGGTCAACGCCCGCCTGGGCGAGCGGGTGGAGCGGCGGGAGGTGCTGTTCGTCGCCGGCCTGATCTTCGCCCTGGCCTGGGCGGTGGCGTGGATCGTGCCCAACCTGTGGGTCATCGCCGGCTGCTACATCGTCAGCCGGGTCGGCACCGGGCTGTTCCTGTTCAACCTGTACAACTACACGGCGGTCGCCTATCCCACCCGGATGCGGTCGAAGGCGTTTGCCTGGACCGATGGGCTGGGGCACCTGGGTGCCTGGGCCGGGGTGACGTTGCTGGGGCCGCTGTATGCGCTGGGGCCGAACCATTTGGGCTGGGTGCTGTGGATCGTTGTCCCTGGCGCGGTGCTGCCGGCGCTGCTGATCCGGTTCCTGGGCATCCGCCAGTCGCGTGCGGTGCTGGAGCAGCTTTCGACGTAGGGGTGAACTTTGGCGGATGGTGCCGCGGTTGGCACTCTGCTTTTATGGGACGCAGACGTTCAGATACCGGTCGCAGCGCGGTATCCAAGGTCCATCAGAATATCTCCGGAGAAAGGGAGATCTACGGGAGACGCTGTCTGACACCACTTCCCATAGTTAGCTATTATGCGGCTTTGTCAGGGATATGCGAGCGCCGACTTGCCATAAGTATATCATGCGGCTCCTGGTGCTATACGGCGGCATCGAACCCCGGCGGCACAGCGTTGCTGATGAACGAAGCAAGGAACATCTTGCCCAAGATGTGCTTGGTCTCGGGTGCGCCCGCCTTCTGCCGTCCTTCCAGAATTGCGCGGCGGAACTCAGGTAGGGTTGGAGCAGACAGATCGCCATCCGGCATTGCTCGCGGGATCGCCGCAGAGGCGCTAAGAAAGACGCCGGCATAGTAGAGGCGTGTTAAAGCGCGTATCAGCGCGAGCCGGGCAAGACAGCTTTCGTCAGCCTCGCGGCCTAGCCAAGCCTTCAATAACACGTTTTCCAGCTCCGGCGAAGGTGCGAGATTATCAAGCATGGTTGCCACATCCACGAGAGGATCATTCCGGTAGGCCGACTCCCAGTCGATTAACCACAAGCGTCTACCATCAAACAGGATGTTGCTGGGGATGGCGTCGTTGTGGCTTGAGACGGAATCGGTTGGGTCCCACACATAGGTTTCGCGGATGCGCGAAAGGTGCTCGGTGTGTGCATCAAGCACGCCAGGGGCGAAGAGACCGGTGCGGCAAACATGGGCCCATAGGCGGCCCACAATGTCCGGATACTCGACAAAACGGGGGAATTGCGGTGTAGCCTGCACATGCCTAAGTAACTGTCCAAGCGCCTGTGCCAGCGCAGGAGAACCGCCCGGAAACCGCGCCAATGGTTGACTTTCGACAAAGTCAATCACTGCAACACGGGCTGTTTCATCAACGTAGCGGATTATCGGAGCAATCCCCGCGTCCGCAGCAATACGCATGGAAACGTATTGATGTGGGTTCCGCAGCGGACTTGGAACGCCCTCCAGCCGCACAACGTATCGTCGGCTCCGGACTTCGACCCGAAAGGTCAATGCACCTGAAGCTCCGCCTGTAATAGGTGTGATCGCGTCTATCGGAATAGAACCAAACGCAGCCCCGATCGCCGATCGGATAGTCTCACTGTGCTCATCAGGATAGGCGGCAGAGTCGTTTGTGGTCATGACCGTCTTGTTAGCACATCCCGCCAGCCCCCTCACGTTCCGGAACTCAAGCAGACCGTGTGAAATCTTTGCCGCAACGGATTCCCGTGCGCTGTGAGGTGCGGTAGAATACGACATCATGACGCACATTGCCGGTGACGACCGATCCCAGATCCTGCTGCTGCCCGAATCGCTGGATGACTATGTCGGTGCAGAGAACCCGGTTCGTTTCATTGAAGCCTTTGTCGACGGTCTGGATCTGACTGCGGCCGGGTTCGCCCGTGTGATGCCGAAGCTGACCGGCCGGCCTGGCTACGCGCCGAGCGATCTTCTGAAGCTCTACATCTACGGTTACCTCAACCGAGTGCGGTCGAGCCGCCGGCTAGAAGCCGAGACGCATCGCAACATCGAGGTGATCTGGCTGCTGCGCCATCTGAAGCCGGACTTCAAGACGATTGCTGATTTCCGCCGCGACAACCGCAACGCCTTTCGCCCGATCTTTCGTCAGTTCGTGCTGCTGTGCCGTCAGTTGGATCTGTTCGGCCGAGAGTTGCTGGCGGTGGATGGCACCCGCATCAAGGCGGTCAACAACAAGGACCGCAACTTCACCCGCGCCGCGCTGGCCACGTTCATCAAGCTCGCGGATGCCAAACTCGAAGATTATCTGCAGCGTCTCGATCAGAGTGATGTGACGGAAAGCCAAACCGCTGGCTCACGGGTCAAGAACCTGGCCGAGAAGATCACCGCAATCCGCGCACGGCGCACACGATGCCAGACCATGCTGGCTGAACTGGATCGCACCGGCGAGGATCAGATTTCACTGACGGATCCCGATAGCCGTGCGATGGCCGCGCATACGCATGTTGCCGTGGGCTACAACGTCCAGGTTGCGGTTGATACCAAGCACAAGCTGATCGTCGAGCAGCAGGTCACCAACCAGGTCGTCGACATGGGCGAGGCTGGCCAAAGGTTCCGCCAAGCATAGCTTGGTGGAATGGCCAGCAGAGGGCTGCTGACGCAAACCGCCGAGGCGGCAAAGGAGATCCTCGGCGTCGAGACGATCGATGCCGTGGCCGACAAAGGTTACTTCAAGATCGAGGACATCGAGGCTTGCGAGAACGCCGGGATCACGCCCTATGTGCCGCGGCCGCAGCGCGGTCCCTCGGTCAAGGCCGGCCTGTTCCGCAAGGATGAGTTCAGCCACGACGCCGACAGCGACAGCTATGTTTGTCCGGCGGGTCAGCGGCTTTATCCCTATTCATCATCGCTGCTGCGGGGTCTGAAGAGGACTAACTACGTCAACAAGCTGGCATGCGATGATTGCAAGATCCGTTCGCGCTGCACGAAAGGCAAGTTTCGCACCGTCTCGCGTCTTGAGAACGAAGCGGTGTTGGACCGGATGGCAGCCCGCCTGGCGCAGCGCCCCGAGGTTCTCGACCGCCGCCGCGAGACAGTTGAACATCCGTTTGGCACCATCAAGCAGTGGATGAGCCCGGGTGGGTTTTTGATGCGCGGTCTGGCGAAGGTGCGTGCCGAATTCAGCTTGACGGCGCTCGCCTATAATCTCCGGCGGGGGCTCAATATCGTCGGGTTCGCCGAGCTGATGGCCGCTGTCGCGGCCTGAAAGGCTTCTACTGGCGGGTTTTGTCCGCCTGGCGGGCATAACCGTGGACAACATGATGCGGAACCGGGGCTTTCCCGGAAATCGCCCGGTCGGATCACCAGGATCTTGGCGTGCACATCTGAACGCCAATTTCACCAGCGTTCCCGCTCAAGCGTGTTTTCGCACAGTCTGCAAGACTTTCGGTAACGGCGGCGGCGGGCAGTTTGCAAGTTGATCCGGACGTTGTCTTGGGACGTAGCGGCGAAGGGTGCTAGCCTAAGCCAATGCACCTTCACTTCGCCACTGCTGACGTATTTACTGAACGCCTTTTTGGCGGCAACCCAGTTGCGGTTGTCCTCAACGCTGAAGGTCTCTCAACGGAGGCGATGCAGGCCATTGCCTCCGAGTTCAACCTATCAGAGACGACCTTTGTCATGCCCCCGCACGACCCTGTCCACACGGCGCGGGTGCGCATCTTTACCCCCCGCGTTGAGGTGCCGTTCGCCGGGCACCCGAATGTTGGAACGGCATTTGTGCTGGCGAGGGAGATGGTCGCGCGCAACGAGGCCGTGCCGGACCAGTTCGTGTTCGAGGAGGAGGCCGGCCTCGTGCCCGTGCGCCCTCTCCGCGATGACAGCAGCATAGTGGGCGCGGAACTAACGGCGCCAGAGCCGTTGTCGCGCCTCGGCCGGCTCGCGCCGGAGGCGGCTGCGGCGCTGCTGACGCTGCGGCCCGAGGACGTGGTTACCGCCGCGCATGCGCCTCAGGTGATCTCGGTCGGACTGCCGTTCCTCGCCGTCGAACTTGCCTCGCGTGAGGCGCTGCGCCGCGCACGCCCCAATCTCGCGGCCTACGCCGCTCACCTCCCGCTCGATGGGGCCGACGCCGTCTACGCCTACACGCACGACGTCGGAGACAATGCGTCGGAGACGGGGACCGACGTCCAGGCGCGCATGTTCGCGCCGCTGGACGGAATCATTGAGGACCCTGCGACAGGGAGCGCAACGGCAGCCGCCGTGGCCTTGCTCACCGACCTGCGGGGAACGCCCGAGCTGACGTTGCGCGTCGGACAGGGCGTGGATATGGGACGGCCCAGCCTGCTGCTGGCGCGGGCGAGGTGGGAAGGCACCATTCTGACCGCGTTCGTGGGCGGGCGCTGTGTAAGGGCGATGAGGGGCAGTTTCGAGCTAAAGCAATGATGATCAAGGCGATGGCCACAACGTCATCACCACCGACCCAGTAAGTCCGATTTCCATAAGAACCGAGCCGCACAGAAGTCAAGGTTTTCGAATTTCCCGGAAGGTGCGATCGTAATGAGCGTGGGACGATAATTAGCTTGCGGAAAGTCGAGAGTTTGAAGGACGGGACGTCTGACGTGCTGGTGCGGCCTCGAGCATGATGGGCCACAATCCAAGGGGGCGAACACCACGAGCGATCCTATCGCGGTGGACCATCCGATCGTTGGCGCATGGAATCTGATTTCCTGTACAGAGAAGAACCTCCGAACCGGCGCTGTCGCCTATCCTTTGGGAGAGAAAGCAAGGGCGGCCGTGATTTACATGGCGGGCGGGCACGTGGCGACGCTGTTCACGTCAGAAAACCGGCCGCCACCGGTCACGCCCCAAGTGACGGACCAAGAGGCAGCAATCCTGTATCGCAGCATGGTCGCGTTCGCGGGCCGCTATGAGCTAATAGGGGCGAAGCTTATCTATCGCCCGGACATTTTATGGAATGAGGCATGGAACGGAACTGTGCAGGAACGCCTGTTCAAAGTCAGTCCCGAGCGTTTAGAGGTGACGTCGACGCCAGCCATTAGCACGTTGACGAGAGCGATGACCGTCTTTTCCCTGCTATGGAAACGATCGTGATAGGTGGCACCATGCTTTTACTGAAACCAAGAATTATGAGCCAAAATTAAAGTGCTAAAATAAAGGACCTTTCTCTTCATAAGTTAACGCCATAACGGAGATTGAGTCCCACACCGGGTTGCCGTCCATCGAGGCCTCAAATCGAGAATCTAGTTACTTGTGGCCAGACCTGGCCAACAGATTATCCATGTCGTCGCCGACGCCGTAACCGAAGTTGTGGCTGATGTCGCGCACCGCATCGAGGCGGTCCAGCATGACTTCCCGCCGCCCGACAGCCAGAGTGACCGACACCTTGAGCGCCTGCTCGAACATTCTCACCAGGGCGTTGAAATAGCCTTCGTCATCCATGCCGTACTCGTTGCTGAAGCCTGCGGCGCGCTCGCAATAGAACACCATCAGCTCCGCGAGACCCTCGGGCTGTCCGGCGGCTTTCCGGTATTCCGCGATCGCTTTCTTGGCTGTGGCAACCGACGTGTCCTGATTCTTGATGGGGTCGGGCCAAAGCCAGCGGTCGATGATGGCCTTGTAGGGCGCGAGCACGTCGCCGCCGAGACCGAACCGGGCGTGCAAAAAGCTCTGGTTGCCCTTGTTGGCGGCATATAGGTCCTGGATGATCCCGAACAGGCCGGCGCGGTCGAACTCGGCCAGCTTTCCCTTTACGTCGCTCCACGTTGGTGATGTTTCCTTGGGCTTGGCCACGGTCGTGCTGCTCCAGGATACGCCATGGCCAGTAGCATAACAGGGTCAGGCGGACTTACGAGGACATCCGCCTTTGGCACCATTCGATCGTGCGGCCGCGGCCTTGGCCGAAGATGTCGCCTGGCCGGCGTGCCGCGCCATGTAGCCCCTGGTGCCGAACAGACCGGCCATCAGGCCCGGGATCGACAGGTCGGCATCAAGCGCTTCCCAGTGCAGCCCGCTGCCGGCGCCCAGAAGCTCGACCTGGGCGAGCTGCGCCTCGCTCGCGTTCTCCAGTCCCTGAGCCAGACGCGGCGGAAAAGCAAAGGTGCACCCGTTGGTCAGCTCGACGACGACCCGCCCCATCTGCTGATCGTAACGTACTGCCGCGGCCCGCGGCTCAAGCTGTCGTGCGGCTCGGCCGCGCTGAAGGGCGGCGTCGATCTGGACCTTGGTCAACTCGGTCATGCATCCTCTCCCCGTGCTTCAGCGGAAGCGCTTGCTGTTCGGCCACAAGCCGCAGGACGCGCCGGACGTCGCTACGGCGCATGGCGTCGGCCCAGATCAGGTCCGGCGAGCCGCCGGGTTCGAGCAGGTTGATCTTGGCCTCGCTTTCGCCAAAGACATGGACGTGCGCCGGGCGGTGATCGTTGACGTAAATGACGACGCACAAGCTATTGGCACGCACCACGGTGACCATGGATGACTATAACCCATCTTGACGGGTTTTTGAGGATACCATTTGTCTGCGCCATCCTGTTTCCATAGGGCGATGTCCAATATTGTGCATTATCGCATGCTCTTGCTTGCCCGCCTGACCCACATCCCGCTACGGTGCTAAAGCTAGCAACATTGTAGGCGCGACGACGCAGGAGGGCAGTTTCATGCCAGACACCCACACCGTGGACATCGCTATTCCCGTCGACGCCAGCGTCGCCTCCGCGCTCGACGACTCGGTGGTAAGGGCGATGGCCGGCCGCCTGGTTAGCCGCATGCTGCAACCTGTCAGCATCGAGCACCTGTTCGACACGATGGATGCGATTTCGGCCGAGGCGGCGCGGCGCGGCCTGACCGACGAAATCCTCGACGCGGAGCTCGCCGCCTACAATGCCGAGCACCGGGAGCCAAACGCGCCACCGCGGTCGTGATTGTGTTCGATGCGTCCACGCTTGTCAGCGCTGCTTTCCGCCGGGGTAGCGTACTCGATCTGGCCGTGCCTTAAGCCTTCCGGACCGACCGGATTGCCGTCTCGGAACCGGTGATGGCTGAACTGCTCGACGTGCTTTACCGGCCGCGTCTGGCACGCTTCATCGATCCGGAGTTGCGCGCCGGGCTGGTGGGCCAGCTCGTCAGATTTGGCATCATTGTTGCGCCTACGGTGCCGGTGACCGACTGCCGAGACGCTAAGGACAATAAGTATCTCGAGCTGGCCCTTGCGGCTAGCGCTGCGACCGTTGTCAGCAGCGACGAAGACCTGCTCGTTCTGCACCCCTGGCGCAGCGTGCGCATCCTTCAGCCGCCCGAATACCTCGCCGGTGCCGGGGTAGCGGACTGATTGACGGTGCATCGCCCCTCTCGAAGCTGTCCCCCCGCCGGTCCGCTGTCCTGCACTCCGCCAGCAGGCTAGCCATCCCGGTCCTGATTGCCACAGCCGGCGAGCGAGCGCCGCTGGATTTCCTGGAGTTCTGGCAGATCCATCCATAACCCGCACACGCGGCGGACGGACGGGCGGGTGGAGGATGTCTTCGTGCAGAACCGGCGGCAGCGTTTCCGGCAGATGCCGCGCGAGGCGTGAAGCAGGGGCAGGCTAGACCCGCCCCCCTGCCCGGCCCAAACTCCTTTGCCGACCTAGGAACCCCAACCATGCCGCAACGCTTCGACGGCCAAACCGCCATCATCACCGGGGGCGCCTCCGGCATCGGCGCCGGCATCGCCCGCCGCCTGGCGGCGGAGGGCGCCATGCTCAGCCTGTGGGACATGGACGAAGCCGCCCTCGCGCAAACCAACACCGCCCATACAGTCACCCTGGACGTCACCGACCCCGACGCCGTCCACCGCGCCGCCGAGACCACCGCCGCGGCACTGGGAAAAATCGACATCCTGATCACCTCCGCCGGCATTACCGGGCCGAACCACCCGACGTGGGAGTATCCCGTCGCCGCCTGGGACCGGGTGATCGACATCAACCTGAAGGGTGTCTTCTATTGCTGCCGAGCGGTGGTACCGTTCATGCAAGCGAACGGCTATGGACGCATCGTCAATATCGCATCCATTGCCGGCAAGGAGGGCAATCCCAACGCCTCCGCCTACTCCGCCTCCAAGGCCGGCGTGATCGGCCTGACCAAATCGCTCGGCAAGGAACTCGCCGCGAGCGAAATCCGCGTCAACTGCGTCACCCCCGCCGCCGTCAAGACGCCGATCTTTGATCAGATGACCGAGCAGCAGATCGACTGGATGCTGTCGAAGATCCCCATCGGCCGGTTCGGCGCAATCGATGAGGTCGCCTCGTTGATCCTGTGGCTGGCCAGCGCGGAGTGCGGTTTTTCCACCGGCGCGGTGTTCGACGTCTCGGGCGGCCGAGCGACCTATTAGCAGAAAAGGGCAACGAATGAATTCGGAAGACCTGGGTTTCCTGCCGGCCACCCAATTCGCGGAACTGATCCGTACCAAACAGCTTTCGCCGGTCGAGTACATGCGGACGCTGCTGTCCCGGATCGAGACGTTGGAACCGAAGGTCAACGCCTTCGCCTACCTCGCCGCGGACCAGGCGATGGCGGACGCCCGCAAGGCCGAAGCCGCGCTGATGTCCGGCGGGCGGATCGGCCGGCTGCACGGCGTGCCCGTCACCATCAAGGACCTCGCCATCACCAAGGACATGCCGACGCAGCACGGCAGCCGGATCATGCAGGGCAACCAGCCGACCGAGGACGCGCCGATGGTGCCGCGCCTGCGCGATGCAGGCGCCATCATCCTGGGCAAGACCACGACATCCGAGTTCGGCTGGAAAGGCGTGTCGCGCTCGCCGCTAACCGGCATCACCCACAACCCGTGGAAACACGGCTACAACGCCGGGGCTTCCTCGGCCGGTGCGGCGGCGGCGGCGGCGGCTGGATACGGCCCGCTGCATCAGGGCAGCGACGGCGCCGGTTCGATCCGCATGCCGTCGCACTTCTGCGGCGTGTTTGGCCTGAAACCCAGTTTCGGCCGGGTGCCGTACTACCCGGTCAGCACCGGCGACTTTACCTCCCACAACGGGCCGATCACCCGAACCGTGGCGGATAACGCGCTGTTCCTGGAGGTGATGGCCGGGCCGCATCCGCTGGATTACACGTCGTTGGAGGCGGGGCCCGCCGCCTATCTGGCGCGCCTGCAAGAAGGGGTGAAGGGCAAGCGCATCGCCTACAGCCCTGATCTGGGATTTGCCAGGGTCGATCCGGATGTCGCGGCCCTGGTGAAGGCGGCGGCGCACCGCTTTACCGAACTTGGCGCCAGCGTGGAGGAAGTGAAGACTCCCTGGGCCGCTCCTGGCCCGGAACTCATACGCTTCTTCTGGGCCGCCCACCTGACCCGCCTGGCACCTCATTTGGAAAGGTGGGAGGCGAAGATGGACCCCGGCCTGGTCGCCTGCATCAAGGCGGCGGACAATGTCTCGGTCGCTGAATACCAGGCCGCGCGCGAACGCAAGATGCCATACCTCGCCAACATCCACCGCTGGTTCCAGGACTGGGACTTCCTGCTGACCCCGGCGGTGTCCGTTGCCGCCTTTCCGGCCGACCGGTTGATGCCCGAGCATTGGCCGCAGCACGCCTGGGACTGGGTTAGCTGGGCCGAGTTCTCCTACCCGTTCAACATGTCCTGGAATCCCGCCGCCAGCGTGCCCTGCGGCTTCACCGCCGAGGGCCTGCCGGTCGGCTTGCAGATCGTCGGCAGGCGGTTTGACGATCTGGGCGTGCTGCAGGCCTCGGCCGCGTTCGAGGCGATCCAGCCCTGGGCGGACAAGCGGCCAACCCTGACCTGATCCCATGTCCGAAGCCCTGAATGCCTTCCTGCTCGGCTTTCCGGCGCTGTTCTCTATCGTCAACCCGGTCAGCGGCGCGCTGATTTTCCGTGAGGTGACAGCAACCCGCACATCGGCCGCGCGCGCCGGCATCGCCAGGCGGGTCGCGATGAACTCGCTGGTGGTGATGATGGGCGCGCTGTGGGCCGGGTCGTATGTGCTGGCGTTCTTCGGCATCACGCTCGCCGCGCTGCGGGTCGCCGGCGGCCTGGTGGTCGCGTTGAGTGGCTGGAACCTGCTGAACGCACCGGAGCATCAGGAGACACGCAAACAGGCACAGGCCGCGACCGCCGAGGGCAGTGAGGATATCGCGCTGTTTCCGCTGACGATCCCGTTCACCACCGGCCCGGGCACGATCTCGGTCGCGGTTGCCCTGGGCGCCGGGCATCCAAGACTGTTCGCTGGCCTGGGCTGGTTCTTCCTGGGAATGACGGCGGCGGCGGCGGCGATGGCGGCGCTGATCTGGATCACCTATCGCTCCGCCGACCGGTTGGCCGGGCTGATGAGCCCGTCCGGCAGCCGCACCCTGACCCGCATGGCGGCGTTCCTGCTGCTGTGCATCGGCGTGCAGATCCTGATCAGCGGCGTGCAGGAGGTGCTGAGGCCGCTGCTGGCCGGACGATCCTGATATTCCCCGTATCGGGCCTATCACCATCCTTGGCGGAGCTTGGCGTCTATTGCTAGATTGGCTATTGCGACTCGCTTGCTTCTCCGCCGTGCGGGGACAACAGCCGGCGGCCGGACCCAGGTAGGAACCAGAGCATGAAGCTGAAGGCCGACCGCGCCACCTTGATCAAGGCGCTGGCCCATGTCCAGAGCGTGGTGGAGCGGCGCAACACCATCCCCATCCTGGCGAATGTTATGGTCGCCGTGCGGGACAGCAAGCTGACGCTGACCGCGACCGACATGGAAATCGCCATCGTGGAGGATGTGCCGGCCAGCTCCACCCGCAACGGCGCCTGCACCGCGCCCGCCGCCACATTGTACGAAATCGTCCGCAAGCTGCCGGATGGCGCGGAGGTCGAACTGGACCATCCAGGCGGCGATGCGCAGCTTTCGCTGCGCGCCGGCCGCTATGCCACCAAGCTGGTGGTGCTGCCGGTGGACGATTTCCCGTCGATGACCGCCGGCAGCCTGCCGCACAAGTTCAACCTGACAGCGAGCACCCTGCGCGGCCTGATCGACCGCACCCGGTTCGCCATCAGCACCGAGGAAACCCGCTACTACCTGAATGGCATCTATCTGCATCATGCCGACAGCGAAGGCACCCAGGTGCTGCGCGCCGTGGCGACGGACGGTCATCGGCTGGCGCGGGTGGAGGAGCCGCTGCCGGAGGGTGCGGCCTCGATGCCCGGTGTCATCATCCCGCGCAAGACGGTGAACGAACTGCGCAAGCTGTTGGATGAGGTGACCGGCAACGTGGAGGTAGGGCTGTCGGACACCCGCATCCAGTTCCGTGCCGACCAGATGCTGCTGACCAGCAAGCTGATCGACGGCACCTTCCCGGAATACGAACGGGTTATCCCCCGCGGCAACGACAAGGTGTTGCGCGTCGGCAAGAAGGATTTTTCCGATGCGGTGGCACGAGTGGCGGCGATTTCCTCGGAACGCTCACGCCCGGTGAAGCTGTCGCTGGCGCGCGATCTGCTGACGTTGTCCGCGTCCAGCCCTGAACAGGGGACGGCGAGCGAGGAACTCGACTCGGATCATGTGAAGTATGATGCCGGTCCGCTGGAGATTGGCTTCCAGGCGCGCTACCTGAACGACATCACCGACCAGATCCCGGAACAGGTGGAATTTCGCTTCGCCGACGGATCGGCACCCACGGTGGTGCAGGATGCGGGGGATTCCACCGCGTTGTATGTGCTGATGCCGATGCGGGTGTAGAGGCTTGCCCGTCAGAGAGGAAACCGGCATTCGCTGATCAGCGGCCGAGCAGCTTGCGGGCGCGTGGCTTCGCCCGTCCCTCACCGTCGACGTAGGCCTAGAGCGTGCTGATAGAGATGCCGAGTTGCTCGGCCCCGTCGCCGCCGATGTTGTTATGGTCGGCCATCATCGTCATGGCGGTGCGCAGCTTGGCGCACGTCATGAGCCGCGGCCTGCCGGCGATTCTGCCGCGCGCGCGGGCTGCGGGTAAGCGTCCGGCGTCGGCCGCCTTGCTCTGACCTCGGGTAACATGTCGAAGCTGTTGACCTTAAAGCGCTCTGTAAGGTCAGGTTTAAAGCGATGTCGAACCCCACAATCGAGATCATCGACGGTAAGGAACGGCGGCGCCGCTGGGGTCTGACGGAGAAGCTTCGGATCGTCGCTGAATCGCATGAACCGGGCGTGACAGTGCGATCCGTCGCGGCCCGGCATGATGTTTATCCGAGCTTGCTGCGAACCTGGCGGCGGCAGGTGCGTGAGGGCCGTCTGACGGCAAGTTCACCCGCCCGGTTCGTGCCGGTGCGCATGGCTGATCCGGCCTTGGTGCCCGCCCCGGTTGTTAGAGCATGATCGTTTTAAGTTGACTCCTGCGTGAGTAGGGGTTCCGGCGCGGCCTAAAATCTGATCCAAGCTGTGGGCTGGGTCGGAGGCCAGCATGGATGGGTGCTCCTTACACGTTGGATTTGCGAGAACGCGCTGTCGCGGCATTCCGCTCAGGCAGGAGCCGGCTTGAGACGGCGACCCTCTTCCAGGTCAGTGAGTCGTCTGTGCAGCGGTGGTCGCGGCTGGATCGACAGAAGGGCAGCGTGGCGGCGCAGGGGCTGGGTGGTCATCGGCCCTTCGCACTGGCCAACGAACGCGACAGGATTATCGAACGGATTGCGCAACAGCCGGATCTGCCGTTGCGCGCACTGCTCGCTGAGTTGCAAGACCGTGGCATCACGGTGAGCTATTTTGCTGTCTGGAACATCGTTGACCGCGCTGGTCTCAGCTTTAAAAAAAAGCCTGCACGCCAGCGAGCAGGATCGTCCCAATGTTGCCCGTCGGCGCCTGCAATGGCAAAAGCGGCAGGATAAAGTTGATCCCAGACGGCTTGTTTTTGTAGACGAAACCTGGACGAAGACGAACATGACCCCGATCCGGGGGCGGTGCCCGGTCGGCCAGCGTCTGCTCGCCAAGGTGCCGCATGGTCATCGCCAGACGCAAACCTTCGTTGCCGCCCTGCGATGCGACGGCATTCATGCGCCATGCCTGCTCGATCAGCCGATGAACGCGATCAGTTTTCGCGCCTATGTCGAGCAGTTCCTGGTGCCGACGTTACGACCGGGCGACGTTGTGATCATGGATAATCTGAGCAGTCACAAGGGCCCTGTCATCCGCAAGGCAATCCGGACAGCGGGTGCAAAGCTGATTTTCCTGCCACCCTATAGTCCCGACCTCAACCCGATCGAGCAGGTGTTCGCCAAACTCAAAACCCTGCTGCGCAAGGCCAACGCCCGCACCATCGACGCAGTGATCGAAGCGATCGCCAAGCTCCTCGACGAGTATACCGTCGAAGAATGCGCCAATTACCTCGTCAACTCCGGCTACGGGTCAACCTAAAACGATCATGCTCTAGTGAACAAGCGGCGCCGGCGGCGATCGAGATCGTGTTGCCCGACGGCCTGCGCCTGCGCGTTGGCAACGACGTTGGTCTGGCGGCCCTGCGCTGCGTCATGACGGTGCTGCGCGGATGATCGCGCCACCCCCCGGCGTGCGGGTGTGGTTAGCGGCTGGCGTGACCGACATGCGCAAGGGCTTTGACGGACTGGCCGCCCTGGTGCAGCAGCATCTTGGTCAGGACCCGTTCAGCGGGCAATTGTTCGCCTTCCGCGGACGCCGCGGCGACCTGGTGAAGGTTTTGAGTTGGGATGGCCAGGGTCTGTGCCTGTATGCCAAGCGGATCGAGAAAGGCCGCTTCGTCTGGCCGCAGGCCAAGGACGGTGCGGTGTCTCTGACCCAGGGCGATCGCTTGAGTGGTTGAGGGATTCCCGTGCGGGCTAGAATCGGATTCATCGGAAGCCTCTCATCAGGAGGTCTCTATGTCCATGCCAAGCCAGCCCTGCTTCTTGTCCCACTTCGCGGCCCTCCGGGACCCGCGCCAAGCGACGAAGGTGCTATATCCTCTACCGGAAATCCTGTTGCTGATGCTCTGCGGGACCATCGCCGGTGCGGACGACTTTGTCGAAATCAGCCTGTGGGGCAGCGAACGCCAGGGCTTCCTCCGCCGTTTTCTGCCGTTCAAGCACGGCATCCCGAGCCACGACACATTGTGCGACGTGATCGCGGCGATTGATCCTGAGCTGTTCAAGACATGTTTCCTGACCTGGGTAGACGGGTTGCGGACTGACACGCCCGAGATTATCGCGATCGATGGCAAGACCTCGCGTCGCAGCCATGCCCGCGGCAAAGGGCGTCTGCCGCTGCATACGGTGTCCGCCTGGGCGACGCGTCAGCGATTGGTCCTTGGACAAGAGGCGGTGTCGGCGAAATCCAATGAGATCACCGCCATTCCTGTGCTGCTGCGTCGTCTGGAACTGGCCGGCGCGTTGGTGACCATCGATGCCATGGGCACGCAGAAGGAGATTGCCCAGACGATCATCGAGGGTGGTGGCGATTACGTGCTGGCCTTGAAGGAGAACTGGCCAGCGACCTATGCCGAAGTGGAAACCGTCTTTGCCGATCCACCACCAACGCTGACGCTGCAAAGCTTCGAGACCGTCGATGGCGACCATGGCCGGATCGAAACCCGCCGCCATACGATCTGCCACGACATCAACTGGCTGTTCGCCGAGCGGCGTCATCCGGGCGAATTTGCATTCCCTGGCCTGACCGCCATCGGCATGATCGAAAGCGAAACCGAGCGGGGCGGCGTTATCCAGACAGAAACCCGATACTACCTGTGCTCAACCAAACTCAGTGCCGAGACCCTCGCCAGGGTCGTGCGGAGCCACTGGGGCATTGAGAACCGGCTGCACTGGGTGCTGGATGTGGTATTCCACGACGATTTGGCGCGCCTGCGCACCGCTCATGGCCCTGCCAACATGGCGGTCGTGAAACATACTGCCATGAATTTACTGAACCAGGCGAAACCCGTCACCAGCTTTAAGAACCGCCGTAAAAAGGCCGGCTGGAATCAGGATTATCTGGAAAACGTCATCCGGCGCATCGCATGAGACACTCAAGCGATTCCCCTGGTCTCTGACCGCGGCGCAATTGTCGATGTTGTTCGATCATGCATAATGATGCCCCTCCTGCTGATGCACACCTGGCAGCAGGTCTGCTTGTAAATCGATGCCAGCCCGCAAGAGCCGTATGGCTTCCAGGGTGTCCAGCCGGTCTGGGATCAGGTATCGCCCGCTTGGCTCCAGCCTGCCCCGGATCACGCCGGCGCGCAGCTTTTTGCGCAACCACTTCTCAGGGACGGGCAGCCGTGCCGCGGCCTGCGCCACCGTCAGCCAGCCCGGCACGGGCGGCCATCGGGTGCAGCGCCAGGCAGCCTTGACCCCGTGGCGGAGGCGGATCGCCTGGACCGTGCTCGGCAATATCCTCAAGTTGAGCCGGGTAGAGCGGTGCCCTTCCGCGGTCAGTATTTGCACGATCTCCGGATCCCTCACCCCGGCCCGGGCTAGTTCCAGCACCCGTGCCTCCATCTCGGAGCCGCGCGGCAGAGCGGCCAGCTCGTTCACCGGCAGGGCAACCTGCATCTCGCTGACCTCGCCGCCGCGCCAGACGACCCGCACGGCGGCCGCATCCCGCGCCGTCCGGCGCAGCACCACCTTGTCGATCAGGCAGCGCAGCAATGCCTTGCGGTGTTCGCGGCTGACGCCAGGGTCGGCCCACAATGCCGACAGGCCCTGGCCGACCGCCAGCGCCTGGACGCGCAGCTGCGGCTCCAGCGTCGCCGGCGCCCCGGCCCGGGTTGGCGCCATGTACTGGGCCAGGGCCGCCTGAGCGCGGCGCAACTCGACCAGCGCCGCCTCCCAGCGCCGCTCCAGCTCGGCCGCAACCAGCCGGTTGTCAGGGTCCACGCGGTTGAACTGCCGCTCGGCAAGGCTGGCCTGGTAGCGCAGCCGCTCGACCTGCTGCTCCTCCGCGCGCCGCAGGGCCGTGTCGGCCTGGCATTCCACCCGGCGCGCCTCGCTCCAGGCGTCCATCTCCGCCGGCGTCACCGCGTCCAGGAATGCGCTGGCGACGCATGCGTCAATCGCCGCCGACCGCAGGACTTGGCATTCCTCCATGACGTGGCCGTGCTGCACCTGGAGGTGATTGCACACGTACTGGCTGCCGCCCTTGTAGCGCACCGTCATCTTGTGGCCGCACTCGCCGCACCAAGTGATGCCGTGTAACAGAGCCGCGCCATCCCGCGGGATGCCGCGGGTCTTCAGGTGCACATACTCGGCCCGGTTGTCGCGCAGCATCGCCTGGACCTTCTCGAACGTGTCCCATCCCACATAGGCGGGATAGCGGTCCCGCACCACGAACCGCCATCCCTCGTCGGGCCGGCGCGCTTGCTTGCGGCTGCCGCCGGGCGTCACCTCGCGCATGCACGTCCGACCATAAACAAAGGCGCCGGCATAAGCCGGGTTCTGCAGCATGCACGTGACCGCCGGGATTGTCGGCGCTTTCCAATAAACCTCGCCGTGGCGCGTGTTGCGCGGCAATCCCAAGCCACGCTCATAGAGGGCGCGGGTGACGCGCACAGCAGAACGCAGCTTCAGGAAGCTGTCGAACACCAGGGCAACCCGCTCCTGCACTTCTTGGTTCGGGTCCTTGGTGACCACGCCCGAGGGGTCGCGCAGCAACCCCGCGGGCAGTTGCAGGGCCAGGTCGCCCCGCTGCGCCTTGTTGACCAAGCCGGCCGTGAGCCGGCCGCGGATGGTGTGCAGCTCCACCTCCGAGATCATGCCCTTGAGGCCAAGCAGCAATCGCCCGTCGGGCAGGGCCGGGTCGTAGATGCCGTCGCGGTCGCCGATCAGGCAATGCCGGTGGCCGCACACGTCGAGCAGCGGATACCAATCCGAGCAGTTGCGGGCCAGGCGCGTGACCTCGATGGACAGGATCAGCCCGACCTCCCCGAGCGTGACGCGCGCGACGAGATCCTTGAAGCCCTGCCGGCCGGCAGCGTTGGAGCCGCTCAGACCCAGGTCGGAATCGATCACCTCGATGTCCGCCTCCCGCCAGCCCAGGTCACGGGCGCGCTGGCGCAGCGCGTATTGCAGCCGCGTGCTCTCCTGATTGGTCAGCACTTGATGCTGCGTAGACTGCCGCACGTAGATCACCGCACGCCGGTCCAGGTGGTTCGGCTTGACGAGGTCCGAAGCCATGGCTCACCTCCCGCAGCACGGCGCCGAGGTCCGACGCGACCTGCCGGCGAATGGCTGCGGGCAAGCGGGGCCAGACGTCGCGGGGCTCGACAAGCATGCTGCCTCACGTTCACCGGCAACCAGGATCAGTGCCGCAAGCGCGTCGGGCGTGAGCTTGGTCGGCCTGGCCCGCCGCAGCGGCACAGATCCCAGGCTGGTCACCGACAGCGGCAGCTGCATCATGATGCCAGGCCGGTATTCTACACGAGCAAAGCCGCCGGATTGCAACGACCGTGTGACCGCCACTAACCGGAACCGGCGGCCGAACAGCGGATGGGTGGGATCAACCACCTCAACTTGCTCCCTATCAGGACAGGTGTCCTTAGACACAGGGGTATCCCTGCGTCCTGTCGCTGGAAGGGATTGACTGGCGGATGCCGCGGCGTGTGCAGCGCCCAGAGTTGGCGGGCTGAGTGGATGCTCACGCCGGATTCATTGGCATCGATGCGCTACGGTGATCCAGCCTTCGGGTGTGTTCACCGTCCCCACCGATCTGCCCGACGACCCGGCGACGTTGCAGCTGATCCTGCGCGCGGCGCTGGCCGAGATCGAGCGGCTGCAACTGCTAATCGCCGGCCTGCAACGCAATCGGTTTGGCCGCCGGTCCGAGCAGTTGGACGACGAGACATTGCAGCATGGACTGGAAGACCTGGAGCAATCCCTGGCCGAGCAGGCAGCCGGGTTGGAAGCGGCGATACCGCCGCCAGCGGTGGCGGCGTCGGATGCCGAACCAGTGGCGCGTCCGATAAAGCCGCCGCAGCGCAACCGCGGCGCGTTGCCGGCACATCTGCCGCGGGTTGAGGTCGTTATCGATGTCGAAGACAAGGCGTGTCCCTGCTGCGGCGGCACGCTGCATCCGATCGGTGAGGATCGGGCGGAGATGCTGGATTACGTTCCTGCCCAATTGCGGGTGCGGGTGATCCGCCGTCCGCGCTATGGCTGCCGGGCCTGCGAGCAAGCCGTCGTGCAGGCGCCCGCCCCGGAGCGGCCGATCGATGGTGGCATGGCCACCGAGGCGCTGCTGGCGCATGTGCTGGTCAACAAATATGCCGATCATCTGCCGCTGTATCGCCAGTCGCAGATCTTCGCCCGTCAGGGTGTGACGCTGGATCGTTCGACGTTATGCAACTGGGTGGGCCGGGCCTGCTGGTGGCTGGCCCCGCTGCACGAACTGATGCTGAGCACGGTACTGTCGTCGCCCAAAGTGTTTGCCGATGATACCACTTTGCCGGTGCTCGACCCCGGCCGGGGACGCACCAAGACCGGACGGTTATGGTGCTATGCCGTCGACAATCGCTCCTGGCAGGGGCCGGGCCATTCCGCCGCGGCTTACGTCTACAGCGAAGACCGCAAGGCGGATCATCCGGCGGTGCATCTAAAGGGATTCCGCGGTCTGCTCCAGGTCGATGGCTATGCCGGGTTCGGCCGTCTAGTCGCCGCGACCGCGGACGGCGCAACCCAACTGGCTTTCTGTTGGGCTCACACCATCCGAACACAGTCCAACTTTGGCAGGCGATGCATTCCCTGGCGTATGCCCTTGCAGAGGGATGACATGCTGGATCTCCAAGCTACCGTCATGAACGATGATGCGCTCGATCACCAATTGCAGGATAGCTTGGCGTTCGGTGATGCTGGCGGTCTGCAGCCTGGAGCCGACGCGGTGCGTGAAAGCTGTCAAGCTGGCCAGTATCTCCTGAGCCTGAAGCTTTTGCGCACGCAGACGAAGGCGTTGCTCATGTTGTTGCTCTGCCCGCTGACGCTGCTCGGCAAGGGCTTTGCGCTGGCCGGACAGCTCGTCCAGACTGATAACTTCGGCCTGGTAAGCGTCGAGCAGTCGCTGGTCCGCACGGTTTAGCCGCTCGATACGTGCACGCAGTTGGCTGGCGCTGCTGTCTTCTCCATCGCCGGCAGCCTGAGTCACGAAGCGCTCGAACTGAGCCAGCACCTGACTGGGGTCTTCGAGCAGGCCAACCACATGGTTCCAGATCGCCTGCTCCAACCCGTTCGCCTCGATGCGCGCTTGCGGACATTTTGCTTCACGACCCGTTGTCAGCGGGTCCGTTCCCGCACAGCGGTAGTAGCGCCGACCAGGCCGACCGCCCTGTGCAGGGAAGTAACAGCCGTGAATACCCAATCCGCATCGACCGCATTTGAGCAGACAACGCAGGAGGTAGTCGTGCTTCTTGTTGCGACGAAATGACAAGGTCGCGTTGCGTGTCAGCGCAGCCTTCACGCAATCCCACACCTGCTGTTCCACCAGCGGTGGGGCGGGAATAGCGATCCATTGTTCCGATGGCCGGGGACGCCGGCAGGTGCGCTCCGTGCTGCGGCGTGACCGCCGTCGCGGTTTTTTGGGAACAACATAGTCGAAGCGATTGGCATAGGCGGTTCCGATATAGACGGGATCAGTCAGAATGTGGTGCACGACGGAAGATGACCACTGCCTACGGCCTGATCGGGTGACCCATGGGCCGTCATTCAGGCGCTTGATACACTGTCGGATGGTGAGCCCCTCATCGGCCACCCAAGCGTAAAGTTGGCGGATCATGGATGCCTCTGCATCGTCAACGACGAGACGGGCTGGCACGGCGCCACAACGGGTCTTGTATCGATAGCCATATGGAACCTTGGCGCTGATGATGTTGCCGTCACGCGCCTTCTGCAGTTTGCCGCGCCTAAATCGCTCGGCCAGCACGGCACGCTCGTATTCTGCAATCGCACCCTGGATCTGCAGCAGCAACTGGTCATTGGGGTCATCCGAGATTGGATGATGCAGAAATACGACCTCGCAGTCGGCCCGACGAAACTCCTCCATCAGCAGCACCTGATAGGCATATTTCCGCGCCAGACGGTCCGGGTTGAACACGACCACCACGTCCACAACGCTGTCGCGGATCGCATCCCTCAGCGCATCCAAAGCGGGCCGATCCAAACGTGAGCCGCTGAAGCCTTCGTCGCGAAAAACATGGGCATCAGCCAGAACGTGACCTTGAGCACTTACCCAGCCTCGTAAGGCTGAGAGTTGGCTGTCGATGGTCTGCTGTCGTTCTTGGCGTTCGGTCGAGACGCGGGCATAGATCGCGGCGCGCATGTGTCATCTCCTGAGTTTGGGGACAATATCGGGCTTGCCACGCTCGACTGGGCATGCGGAGCAAGCTTTGGCTGATCACACGGAGTGTCAGCGATAAGACGGCGATAAACCTGGTCGAGCCGTTCAGCACCGTCGCGGGTGCGCACCGTGACGGAGCGGATTGCCCAGGTCGGCGCCACCATGGAGCGCGAACCAGAAGGCATCGGGGGATCCTCCATTGGAACCACCCCAACAACCCCTGAGTGTCGATCTCAGCCGGCCGGCCGCACCTTCCGTTGCCGGTATGACATGAGAGCGGCAGAGAAGGAGAGCGAGACAGCAAAACGCAGACCATCGATTGTGTTCGGATGGTCCACACACGGCGCAAGTTCTTCGATGTGCATAAAGCGACGCAGTCGCCGCTGGCGGCCGAGGCGCTCCAGCGCATCGCGGCGTTGTATCAGATTGAGGCGGCGGTTCGCGGGCGTCTGCCGGAGGTTCGCTTCGCGACACGCCAGGTGAAGAGTGCGCCGTTGTTTGCCGATCTCAAAGCCTGGCTGGAGAAAACCCAGGCGCGGATCTCCGGCAAAAGCGATCTGGCCGGGGCGATCCGCTATACGCTGGCACGCTGGGAGGCGCTGACACTGGTGCTGCGCGATGGCCGCACCTGCATCGACAACAACGCCGCCGAGCGGTCGATGCGGCCGATGTGTCTGGGTAGAAAGAACTGGCTGTTCGCCGGTTCGGATTCCGGCGGCGAGCGGGCGGCGGCAGCATACTCGCTGATCGAAACTGCAAAGCTGAATGGCTTTGATCCAGAGGACTATCTGCGCCAGGTGCTGGCACGGATCGCCGACCATCCGGTCAAGCGGGTTGATGAACTGCTGCCTTGGAATATGACCAGCGTCCGAACCCGGCTGGATCAACGCGACGCCGCTTGAGCAAGTGAGGCCGCGTGCCTGACCGGACGCTTACGGCTGCGGCGAGTTCAGCCAAGGTGCGCTCCTTGATCAGGTCGCGCTCAAACTCGGACAGAGTGGCAAAGATGCCGAACACCAAGCGATCCGTGGAGCCGGTCGTGTCGATCCCGCCAGTCAGCACCTTCCTGCATCAAACGGTGGTTTTCCGCATTCAGCCATAGCAGCAATCGCCGCTCGTGTGGCTAGCCGACGTTCAGGTCTTGTGGACGGATGGTCGGCGAGAGGTGATGCAGCGTGTCAAAGGCGCGCCTCAGGTGCGCATCCAGGCCTGGCCCCGGGTCGTCAAACCAGGCTTTCGCGGCGTAGCCGAGGGCGGCCATCCCGACCTGAGCAGCGAGGGCCGCGAGGCCATCGTCGAAGCCTCGGCGGCTTAACGCGGCTGACAGAGCGCCAATCAACTTCGCCGTCTTCGTCAGTACCCGCTCCTGCAGCGCCGGTGTACGGGCAATGATCGCCTGCCGAGGCTCGGTGAAGGGACGATTGCGCTCAAGCATCGGCTCGACTGAGCGGAACGCGCAGAGCAAGGCGTCCATGGGCGCCAGCCCCTCGGGCGCCCTGGCAACCGCGTCGGTCAAGGCGTCGCGAAATGCCTCTTCTCCGTCAAACAATGCCTCCCGCTTGTCGGGGAAGTGCCGGAAGAAGGTGCGCTCCGTGACGCCGGCCCTGGCGGCAATCTCAGCCGTCGTCGTCGCGTCGTAGCCACGCTCGTGGAACAGCTCCAAGGTTGCCTGCTGAAGGCGGCGGCGCGCGTCTTCTCCGCTGCGTGGCATGGACCGTCCATATACGTATTGTCAGGCGCTGTCTCTACGCTTATATGTCAGCTACTGACATAACGGGAGATCAACCGCTGATGAAGACGCTCCGTTTCCATGAGTATGGCGAACCGGCGGATGTGCTGCGCCTGGAGGACGTCGCTGTGCCGAACCCCCGCGCCGGGCAAATATGCGTGCGGGTGCACGCGTGCGGGCTCAATCCTGCCGATTGGTATCTGTGCCGGGGGCTGTTCGCCGGCGACCTCCCACGTGGCGTCGGCCTGGATGTGTCCGGAACGGTGGAGGCGGTCGGCGAGGGCGTGACGGACGTCCGGATCGGACAACGCGTGTTGGGCGTGCCCGATTTCAGGGGGTTTCCGAGCGCCGGCGCGTCGGACCAGGCGGTCCTGGCGGTTTGGACGCCGGTTCCGCCGGGCCTTGATCTTGTCGACGCGGCCGCGCTGCCAATGGCGGTCGAGACCGCCTGTCGAAGCCTCGACATCCTGGCGGTGGCGGCCGGGCACACACTTTTTGTGTACGGCGCGGGAACGATGATCGGCTTTGCCGTCGTGCAGATGGCGCTCATGCGCGGAACGCGGGTGATCGCAGCCGCGGGCAACACGTTCGCCGAACGGCTCCGCGCGCTTGGCGCCGAGGTCACGTCCTATGCGGACGACATGGTCGAGCGGGTGCTTGAGATCAGCGTGGGCGCGCCGGACCTGATCCTGGACGCCGGCCCGATCAGCGGCGTGCTGCCTGACCTCGTCAGGATCGCCGGCGGCGATGGGCGCCGCGTGCTCACGGTCAGCAACCACGGTCCCGTCGCCGAAAAGCTTGGGGTGCGCAACAGCTTTGAAGGCGAGCTGCGCTACAACGTGCTTACAGACTTCGCGAAGCTCGCGGCCGAGGGGCGGTTTATCGTGCCGGTCGCGCGCACGTTTCTCCTTGCGGCGTGGCGCAAGGCGCTCGACCTCAGCCTGAGCGGGCACGCTCACGGCAAACTTGTCCTGCTCCCCGCGGGCGCAACCGCCAGAGATTGAGGTCGCTCCGACGGGAGTTGCGGGTTGCCTGCCTCAGCGTGGGTCTTACCAATCGCGCCACGGTCGTCGCACGGAGGTCTGCTCAGGGTCGGCCATTCTCCTGTTCTATCCTGTTCCGTTGCCGGCCAGGGCGCAGGTAGAACGGGGGCCTTCACTAGAGCCTGTTATGGACCTGCGGCGGAGTAATCACCAAGTTTGCAGGCATGAGCACCGTCCGCAAGCCCTACCCGTCTGATGTAACTGATGAAGAATGGGTTTTGGTTGCGCCGTACCTGACCTTGCTGGCGGAGGATGCCGGACAACGGGCCCATCCGCTACGGGAAGTGTTCAACGGCCTGCGATACATCATCAAGACCGGCGCGCAATGGCGCTGGATGCCAAATGACCTGCCGCCCTGGGCAGCGGTCTACCAGCAGGCGCAGCGGTGGTTGGCAGCGGGCTGTTTCGAGGCGCTGGTTGACGATTTGCGGGCGGTGCTCCGCCACGCCTTGGGCCGCTCAGCAGAGCCAAGCGCCGTCATTCTCGACAGCCGTACCCTGCGGTCCTCGCCGGAAAGCGGGCAGCGTGCGGGCTATGACGGTGCCAAGCGCAAAAAGGGCTCGAAGCTGCATCTGGCGGTCGATACGCTGGGCAGTCTGCTGGCACTGCACGTCACTGCGGCTGATGTCGACGAGCGGGTTGAGGTCGGCCGACTGACCCGGACGGTGCAGGCCGTGAGTGACAACAACGTCGAGGTTGCGTTCGCCGATCAGGGCTACAATGGTCCCAACGCCGCCGCGGCCGCCGAAGCCAACGGTATCGAACTGGTTGTGGTCAAGTTGCCGGAAGCCAAAAAGGGTTTTGTCTTGCTACCGCGTCGCTGGGTGGTCGAGCGGTCGTTCGCTTGGATGACCCGCTTTCGGCGCCTGGTCAGGGATTATGAACGATATGCCAGTACTCTGGCAGGATTTCACCTCATTGCATTTGTATGCCTCATGCTCAAACGCGTCGCTTCACTGGCGGTAGGTTCATAACAGCCTCTAGAGGCAATCGGGTGAAGTAGATCGAAGACACGGGATGGCGCATCTGCCGTTGTGTCATCACCGGGCTTGGCCCGGTGACCCACGACTTTTGGCTTGGTTTGGCACCGCAAGTCGTGGGTAGCGGGGCCAAGTCCCGGCCACGACACAAGGCAATGGAGCGCGGCCAGAACGCCGGTCGGATGCCCATGGCGCAGAATGCTTCGCGTCACCCGGTTCAACCGACTACCCTGGGGGCTTCACGTGACGGGTATCACCCGTCTGATTGCACCATCAGCTTCGGTTTCCGGCCGTGCAACCCGGCACCAGCCGATCTCGTTTCATGAACAAGCGTCCGACATTTTGGCGTTCCGGTGCGGCCACCGCCCTATCGCCGCTGTCCTTCACCACTGTCCTTCGGGGGGATCATTGGATGGTCATGGATCAATCAGAGGCAGCAGGGTCGTCACCGGCGCTTGCATCACAGCCGTTCGGCCAGACCTCCGACGCACGCGCCGCAACGCTTTACACGCTCGAGAATGCGCGGCTGCGCGTGTGCATCACCGACTTTGGCGGCCGCATGGTTCGCATTGAAGCTCCGGATCGCCACGATCATCGGGGCGACGTGCTGCTCGGCTTTGACAACGTTCTCGCCTATGTCGCCAACGGCGGCGCTTTTGGCGCGTTGCTGGGCCGCTGTGCCAACCGGATCGCCGGCGCCAGTGTCACCATCGATGGCCAGACCTATCAGCTTTCGAAGAACAACGGTGACGCCACCCTGCACGGCGGTGCGGTCGGGTTCGACAAGGTGTTCTGGACCGTGGCGACGGCTGAGGCCGAACCGGTGCCGCGCCTGGTCCTGACACATGTCAGTGCTGACGGCGATCAGGGATTCCCCGGCGAGGTGTCGATCCAGGCGACCTATCAGCTTGATGAGGATGCACTGTCGCTTTCGTTCCAGGCGCGCACGTCCAAGTCGACCGTGATCAACCTCAGCGCGCATCCCTACTTCAATCTTGCTGGCACCGCCGGTGGCGACGTGCTGGACCATGAAGTCAGCATTGCCGCCGACACGTTCCTGCCGACCGACGCCGCGCAGATCCCGACCGGCGATCTTCTTCCCGTCGCCGGCACGCCCTTCGACTTCCGGCAGCCAAGCTTGCTCGGTGCTCGGATAAGGCAGGCTGATCCGCACTTGTTCCACGGCCTGGGTTACGACCATTGCTTTGTAGTCGGAACGGATGCACCGACCACGCCTCGGTTCGCGGTCCGGGTGCGCGACCCAGCGAGTGGACGCGTGCTGGAGGTCTACACCGACCAGCCCGGCCTGCAGCTCTATACGGGAAACAAGCTGACCGGCGCGTTCGCCGGACATGGCGGCATCATCTACCGCCAATCCGCGGGCTTTGCCCTGGAAGCGCAAGGTTTTCCCGATGCGCCGCACCATCCGAACTTTCCGTCCACGATCCTGCGTCCTGGCGAGACCTACCGCAGGGTCATCCGGTATCGTTTCCCCGCGGAATAAGCCAAATGATGTCTCCGCGGCTAAGGTTCGCGTGCCTGCGCGCTGCCGGCCCGCACGGTTGCTCTGAACTTCGTTGCAGAGGGCAGTTTACTGCCGCGACCGTGCCAGGACCAGCGGATCAACCTCGAGGGCTTCGGATGAGATGGGTGAGCGCACCATTGTCTGAAGGATGATGGCACCGAGCATGGTAATGCCCGCACCGATCGCCAGCGCCGTGACAAAGGAGCCGGTGATGTCCACGACCATGCCGGTCACCAGCGGCGATACGGTGCCGCCGAGATAGCCGCCGAAGTTCTGGATGCTGGCAACCGAGGTGCAGTAGGATTGCGGGGCGACGGCTGTAATCAGTGTCCACTTGCCGGCAATGCCGAGCGACAGGAAGAACATCGCGGCGGAGATGAAGATCACTGCCTGGGTGGCGTTGCCGGCGGTGGTGGCGAGCACGGTGAACACGCCGGATGCCAGCAGGCCGACGATCGCGGGCAGACGGCGACTGGCCACCAGCTCCATTCCACTTTTCGCCAGCCGATCGGTGATCCAGCCGCCGGCCCAGGCGCCCAGCACCGAGAACACCAGCGGAATCATCGCCAGGAACCCGGTGCGGCCGATGCTGATATGCTGCTGCATCTCCAGATATGCCGGCAACCAGGTCTGGTACATCCACACCGCATACCCGCTGCACGCCGCGCCCAGCATCAGCCCCCACATGGAGCGGAAGCGGAACAGGCGGCTCCAGTTGCGCAGTTCGACCGGCGCCTCGGCCGCCCGGTTGGCGGCGAGGTAGGCTTCGTCGCGGGGTTCCAGCGCGGTTTTCGCCGGATCGCGGTAGAGCTTGAACCACGCCAGCGCGCCCAGCAGGCCGGCACAGCCCATGACGATGAACATCGTCCGCCAGCCAAAGCCCAGCATCAGCGCGGTGAGCAGCGGCGGTGCAATGGCCGGGCCGATGCTGCCGCCGGAGTTGTAGACGCCGGTCGGCTTGCCTCGGTCCTTGATGTGAAACCAGTCGCTGGTGATACGAACCGCGCCGGGAAACGCTGGGCTTTCCGTGGCGCCGAGGGTGATGCGCGCCCACATGAGTTGCGTGTAGCTTCCTGCCAGTCCGCCGGCCGCCTGCGCGGCGGACCAGGCAATCAGTGCGAACCCGATTAGGTAACGCGGGCCCAGGCGGTCCAGCAGAAAGCCGATCGGGACCTGGCAGAAGGCATAGGTGATCGACCAAAAGGATTGCAGCGCGCCGATGGCGGTGGCGTTCAGACCGAACTCCTGCCGGATCGTGACGTTGCCGATGGCGAGGGTGGATCGGTCGATGTAGTTCAGCGCAATGGCGCCGGTCGCCAGCCCGACCGCGACCCACTGCATCCGCCGCATTCCGGATGATATCGCCGTTATGGTCATGCGTTTTCCCGCTTATTCGTCCCCAAGCGTGATCCCGACACGGTTCAGGCTCCCTGGCAAGGGTGCCCAGACGGCGGACATTGGCGGGTCAGGCGGCGGCGTGTTGACCAGTAACCGTGGAGCTGAACTGGGGCCATGGGTCACCAGGCCAACCGGAGGCTTGCGGCCTTTCCTGATCAGCCGGGTCACCCGTACCCGCTTGGAACTTAGACCCGAGCCAGCGTCCGAGCGCGTGCGACGCCATTGAGCGGGCTGAGCCGCTCCAGCAATGTGGACACGACGTCGGCGGGCACCGGACGACTGAACAGGTAGCCCTGTCCCTCCGTACACGCCTCCTTGCGCAGGCAGGCGAGTTGCGCCTCGGTCTCTATACCCTCGGCGGCGATCGTCATGCCCAGTGCGGTCGCGAGTTGGGTGATGGCACGGACGATGGCAGCCGCCTCGGGGTTATCGGCCAGGTCGCGGACGAACGACCGATCGATCTTGAGCTTGTCGAACGGAAAGCTGCGCAGGTAGCTGAGCGAGGAATAGCCGGTTCCGAAGTCGTCCAGGGCAATGCGGGAGCCGAGCCGGCGCAGTTGGTGCAGTGTTGCAAGCGTTGCATCCGAGTCGCGCAGCAGCACCGACTCCGTCACCTCCAGCTCCAGCCGTTGCGCTGGCAGGCCCGCGTCGGTCAGCGCATCGTTCACCGCTTCGGCCAGGCGGGAACTCCGGAACTGGATCGCCGAGACGTTCACCGCGACCTTGATCCCGTCCGGCCAGGACGCCGCATCAGCACAGGCTCGCCGTAGCACCCACTCGCCGATCGGAACGATCAGGCCGGTCTCCTCGGCGAGCGGAATGAACTCGCCAGGCGACACCAGACCACGCTGCGGATGGCGCCAGCGCAGCAGCGCCTCGAAGCTGCTGACCCGGTCGGAGGCGAGGTTTACCAGCGGCTGGTAGAACAGCTCCAGCTCGTTGTTCGGCAGGGCTTGGCGCAGCTCCCATTCCAGCCGGTGCCGCTGCTGAAGGCGCGCATCCATCTCCTGCTCGAACCAGCGATGAAGGCCTTTCCCATCCGACTTGGCCCGGTACAGCGCCATGTCGGCATTCTTGAGCAGCTTGTCCCAGTTGCTGCCGTCCCCCGGCGCCACCGCGATGCCGACGCTGGCGCCCACGATGACCTGCTGGCCGTCGATGTCATAGGGCCGGCTAAGGGTGGCCACGACGCGACCGGCCAACTCGCCGGCGTCTTCGGGTGCCGTGATGCCGACTTGCACGATGGCGAATTCGTCGCCGCCCAGGCGGGCCACGGTGTCGGTCTCGCGCACGCAGAACCCCAGGCGGTCCGCCACCGCCTGCAGCAGCTTGTCGCCGACCGGATGCCCCAACGTGTCGTTCACCGTCTTGAAGTTGTCCAGATCGAGACACAGCAGGGCGAAGACCGTTCCGCGTCCGAGTTGGGCAATAGCCTGGTCGAGCCGCTCGCGCAGCAGCACGCGATTGGGCAGCCCCGTCAACGCGTCATGATGCGCCAGGAAGACGATCCTTGCCTCTGATTGGCGGCGCTCGGTGATGTCGTCGAACGTCGCGACCCAGCCGCCATCTTGCAACGGCTGGTGCGACACCGCGACCACCCGGCCATTGCCAAATGTCTGAACCACGGTGCTTTTCCGCGCTTGCGTCACCATGGCGAGATAGCTTGCCTGTACCTCTGAAACCGCCCGCTTCCCATGATTGCCGCCCTTGACGCTGAGGTCCAACAGGTGCCGCATGGTCACGCCGGGCTGTAGGGATGAGGCTGGCAGTTGCCAGATTTCCGCCAGCCGCCGGTTGCTGACCTGCAGGCGGTGTTCGGCGTCAAACAGCGCCAGACCCTGCGACATGTTCGCCAGCGCCGCATCGAACCGCAGATTGGTCTCGCGCAGCTCCGCCTCGCGCTGCTTGAGGGCGGTGATGTCACTGGTGATGGCGACGAAGCCGCCGTCCTGCGTCGCGCTGCGGCTGACGCGCACCCAGCGTCCGTCGCCAAGCCGTATCTCCGGCACATCGGGGGCATCGGCCTCGAACACGGCCGGGGCGCCGATTGCGACGGCGAACGCGGCGAAGTCGGCGCCGGACTGGAGTAGCGTGGTTTCGCCGGGGTGAAAGCGGCTCATCTGGGAGTTGACGAGGACGAGCCGTCCGGCGCTGTCCACCAGCACGATGCCTTCCCGCGACCCCTCAAGAGCGTCGACAAGGCGGGTCTGCGCGGAGCGGCGCTCCTCCACCTCGCATTCCACCATCGCCTGCACCCGGGCTCGCATTGCCTCTGTCGCCACCAGCAGTTGTCCCAGCTCGTCCTTGCCGACGCTGAGCACGGTGCGATCCGATGTACCTGTGGCGATGCTGGCCATCGCCGTGGCCAGGCGCCGGGTGGATCGGGTGATGCTCAGCACGAGCCCGATCGTGATCGAAAGGCCGAACAGCCCGACAGCGATCGTCGCCCAGGTGACGGTTGTCCGCAGCTCCGCCTGAGCCCGCAGGATCGCGGTTCGGCGCTGCTGGCGTTCGGCGGCGATGGCCAGCGATGCCTGTGCGGTTGTGGCGGCCAGGCGATCCGAGGCTTCCGCCAGACCCGCAAGCCGCTGCTCTCGGGATCGCAGGGCGACGCCCAGGTTGTCCGTCGCCGCCTTGAACAGATCGAGTGCCGCCGACGTTGCAGCCGCGACGCGTTGGATTCGCGGCGGGCTGCTTGGGACGTTGAGCCACCCGTCGAGGAAGGTTCCAGCCCTGGTTGCCTCGGTGGTGGCGATCGCTGCCTGTGAAGCCTCGTCCAGCACGGTGAAGTATGCCGCCGCGCGCAACGCCCGCGAGATTGCCGAGAGCATTGAGCTGGCCGGTTCGGCGAGGCTTCGGTCGCCGACCCGGGCCGCCGTCTCGGCAAGGGTGGTCGCGCTGTTGTTAAGCACGGCCGCGGCATCGCTCAGGCGGGCCGCCGCCGCTCGGCGTTGCTCGATGGCCTCGGCGACGGACAAGAACATGGCACGCACCTGCACACCCAGGGCGAGTCTGCCTTGCGGCAGGCTGACCGGGCGGCTCTCGTCCGCCAACGCCGCCGCACGCTCAAGGCGGCTCGTCGTCGCCTCCAGCGCGTCGCGCTCCGCGGTTCCGCCGGACAGCAGATAGTTGGCCACGCCCAGGCGCGCTTCCAGCAAGATCGTCCGCACGGCACCGCTCTGCTGGGCGAAGCGTTGACTTGTGGCGTCGGCGGACAGGGCTGCTTCCAGCTCTCCACTTGCCCGCAGGACCGCAAGCGAGAGCGCAACGACGGTGGCCAGCATCAGAAGGAAGCTGACGAGGATGCGCGTCCTGATCGAGCGGACCGAAAACATGACGGTCTACAGCCTGCTTTGCCTGACGAAGTCTGTCCCGCTCACGTCCGCATGCCCCTGATCCGAGCGACCCGGTCCGGGCCAAAACGTTGGCCGGCTGCCTGCAACGCCGGCGCGCTCGCGGCGGCAAGAGCGGCGCGGTCGACGTCTTCGACGATCGTCATGCCGCCAGCGCGAAGCTGCTCGACCCCGTCACGCTCACCGCGTGAGGCGGTTTCGCGCGAGAACGCCGCGCCGATCGAGGCGCACGACTTCAGCGCCGTACGCTGCGCGTCGTCGAGATCCTCCAGCAGGTCGGAGGAAGCCAGAAAGAACGCGGCGCTGTAGGCATGTCCGGTCAGACTGAGGCAACGCTGAACTTTGTCCAGGTGCGCGGCGGCGATTGTTGCCACCGGGTTTTCTTGTGCATCAAAACGGCCGGTACGCAGTGCCTCGAACAACTGCGGGAAGGGCAACGTCTCGGGCATGGCGCCAAGAACACGGAAACCTTCGACCATGACCTCGGATTGCGGCACCCGAATGTGCAACCCGTGCAGATCGGCGGGCGCCCGCACGGGTTTGTTGGCGGTGACATGACGGGTGCCGTTTTCGCCCCAGGCAAGCACTTGCAGATTAGCGGCCAAAAGCAGGTCCGCGTACTCCTGACCGATCGGACCATCCAGCGTACTGCGGGCATGGGCCGCGTCGCGGAACAGAAAGGGTGTATCGAGAAGCCCGAGCGCCGGAACCAGGCCGGCGACGACGTTCGAGACGGCGAACACGAGGTCGAGCGCCCCGGCGGCGCAGGCCTTGACCATTTCGACTTCACCGCCGAGCTCGCCATTCGCGTGCACCTCGACCTGCACGGCATTGTCGAGCACCGGGGTTGCGGCGACGGCGTCCGCGAAGGCGCGGCAGGCCTGCCCCGGCGCGGCCGCGAGGGGCGTGACGACGCCGATCCGCATGACGCGACGAAATGCCGCCGCCCTTGCCGTTGCCGTAACGAGCAGCGGCATCCCGAGTGTCATGGTCGTGCTTGAGATCAGGCGACGCCGGCTGAGCATGATCACGGAACAGATCCTTAACGGTAAAATTAAGGACATGATCACGGTGATAGTTTAAGATTTGGCTAATGTCCCAGCGACGATGGTAGGCATTGGTCAGACCTTGCGCGCGGTGATCTCAGAAGCTCAACGGCGCCTCCAGCACCGGGGTCCAGCGGGTCTTGTTCACCACCGACAGGAACGACTGGCTGGAGGCATGGTGGTTGGTGGCACTCAGGCTCAACGGCGGCCCGTCGAAGATGTCCCGCCAGTCCTTCATGCTTTCCATCGCCGCCAGAAAGCTGTCCAGGGTCAGGTCGCGGCCGGCCTTGCGCAGCACGTCCAGGACGAACATCGCCTGGGTATAGCCGGCCTCGCCGAGGTAGTTGGGATCTATGCCGTTAGCGGCACGGAATGCCTTGCAGAATGCGCGCACCGCCGGCCGCGGATCGTCGCCATAGCGATACAGCGCCGGCGACATCGAATAGAACCCGTCCGCCGGTTCGCCCGGCGCCTCCGCCACCGCATTGGCATAGCTGGCGAACTGGCCGACGAACTCGACGTTCCAGCCCATCTTGCGCGCCGTCTGCATGATGATGATGGTGTCCTTGACGATGGTGCCCATGCTGATCAGGTCGCACCCGGCGTCGTGCATCCGGGTGACCGCGGCATTGAAATCCGTGTCTGTCGGACGGTGCGCCGTCACGGCGGCGAGCTTCAGGCCCATCGCCGCGGTCTGCGCCACCGCGCCGGCATAGACGTCCTTGCCGAAATCGGTGTCCTGATACATCGCGCCGATGGTCTTCTTGCCGCGGGTTTCGACGAAGAACTTCACCGCTGCGCGCATCTGGTCGTAGTAGCTGGCGAACTGGCCGAACTTGTAGCGGTTGAACGGCTCGTACATCGACCGCGCGCAGGTCAGCGGAAAGACGTTCGGCACCTGCTTCTCGATCATGCTGGGCAGCACCGCATCCATGTGCGGCGTGCCGCCGCTGCCGATCGCGAAGAAGATATTGTCGCGGTTGAGCAGCTTGTTCATTGCCTGCACCGCCTTGGGGACCAGGTACTCGTCGTCCTCGACAATCAAGTGGATCTTGCGGCCGGCAATACCGCCCTGCGCGTTGGCGGCGTCGAACGCCATGCGGATCGCCTTGGCCGCGTTGCTGCCCTGCACGGCGGTGACGCCGGACAGGTCGGTCATCATGCCGATGGTGATCTCGGTATCCGTCACCCCGCGGGTCGCGGCGGTGGCGGAGCCAGGCAGTGCGGGTGTGAACAGGATGCTGGCCGCGCCGGCCAGCATGGAGCGGCGCGCGAAGGCACGTGTCGTTTGCATTGATTAAGCCTCCCTGGCGCGGCCGGATCATGTCCGGTCGCGGTGTCTTTGCGACTTATGGCGGGCACGTCTGGGATCACCGGCCTTATGACCGCTGCCTTCGACGGCCCGCCATCACGCTAGAACGAAATGGCCGGCGTGGGGAGCGAATTCGTGCGCCATCTTCGCGTCCCCGGCGCCATGCGCCATCTTCACGCACACGGTGCCATGCGGCGTCTTCACGCGGTGCCGCCGCGACGCCATGTTGCTAGCGTGCTTCGCCTGACCCGCCTCACGCTGACCGAGTTTCGCAACTACGCCGCGCTGACCTGGCGCCCGACGGCGCGGATCAGCGTGCTGCACGGCCCGAACGGCAGCGGCAAGACCAACCTGCTGGAGGCGGTGTCGCTGCTGGTGCCCGGCCGCGGCCTGCGCGGCGCGCGCAATGCCGATCTGCCGCGCCAGGGCGTCCCGGCGCACAGCGTCCGTGCCTGGGGCGTGGCGGGTCGGTTCCAGACCGCTGAGGGCGACACCGATATCGGCACCGGTTCGGCGCCTGATGGCGCGTCCGACCGGGGCGCGTCCGACCGGCGGGTGTTCCGGATGAATGGCGCCACGCCGCGCAGCCAGGCGGAGATCGTCGGCCGGATTGCCGCCGTCTGGCTGACGCCGCGCATGGACCGGCTGTTCCTGGACGGGCTGTCCGGCCGCCGCCGCTTCCTGGACCGGCTGGTCTGGGCGCTGGAGCCGAACCACGCGCGGGAGATGGCGGCGCATGACACCGCGATGGGCAACCGCAACCGCCTGCTGTGCGAGGGCCGCCACGACCGCGCCTGGCTGGCTGGGCTGGAGGACGCCATGGCCCGCCATGCGGTGGCCGCCTCCGCCGCACGCCTGAGCCTGGTGAACCGGCTCAATGCCCAGCCCGCCGGCCGCTTCCCGGCGGCGCGCATGACGCTGGCCTGCCCGATTGCCGAAAGACTGGCGCATGAACCGGCCCTGGCGGTGGAGGACTGGCTGCGCGCCGGCCTGGAAGCCAGCCGCGCACGGGATGCGGCCGCCGGCACGACGGCGCTGGGCGCGCACCGGACGGATATGCTGCTGACCGACCTGGCCACCGGGACCGCGGCGGCACTGGCCAGCACCGGTCAGCAAAAGGCGCTGCTGATCGGTGTCGTGCTGTCACATGCCGCCCTGATCGCCGCCACGCGGGGCTTCTGGCCGCTGCTGCTGCTGGACGAACCCGCGGTGCATCTGGACAACGACCGGCGGGATAAGCTGTTCGAGGTGCTGGCGGAACTGCCGGCGCAGACGTTCCTTACCGGCACCGACGGTGACACCTTCCTGCCGCTGGCCGAACACGCTGAGGCGTTTGCGGCCGGCGACGGCGGATTGCGGCAGGATCGGCGTTTTCTTATGCAACAGGAAGCGAGTTCCCCTGTCGCCGGACCGCTGTAGGCGCTATATGTCTATAGTACGCGATCAACAGCTTGGAGTCGTCCCTCGGCATGTCCGACAACGCCGCGCCGCCCTCTGATTCCGACCCTGAAACATACGATGCCGCATCGATTTCCGTCCTCAAGGGACTGGACGCCGTGCGCCGCCGTCCGGGCATGTATATCGGCGATACCGATGACGGCTCGGGCCTGCATCATATGGCGTTCGAGATCATCGACAATGCGGTGGACGAGGTGCAGGCCGGCTTCGCCTCGCACGTCGAGCTAACCTTGAACGGCGACGGCAGCGTCACCGTGCGCGATGACGGGCGGGGCATCCCGACCGACATCCATCAGGAAGAAGGCATCTCCGCGACCGAGGTCGTGCTGACCCGCCTGCACGCCGGCGGCAAGTTCAACCAGAACTCCTACAAGGTGTCCGGCGGGCTGCATGGCGTTGGCGCCGCGGTGGTGAACGCGCTGTCGGAATGGATGGAGGTGCGCATCTGGCGCCAGGGCCAGGAGCATCGCATCCGCTTCCAGCATGGCGAGGCCGATGCGCCGCTGGCGATCGTCGGGCCGGCCGATCGCGGCAGCGGCACCGAGGTCACCTTCAAGGCCAGCCCGGGAACCTTTACCAAGACCGAGTACGACTTTGCCTTGCTGGAACGGCGGCTGCGGGAACTCGCGTTCCTCAATTCCGGCATGACCATCGTGCTGCGTGATGAGCGGCACGCGCCGGCGGTGGAAACCGTGCTGCGCTATGATGGCGGCCTGGTGGCCTTTGTCGAGTGGCTTGACCGGTCCAAGACGGCGGTGTTCACGCCGCCGATCAGCCTGCGCGTGTCCGACGACGCGCAAGGCATAAGGGCGGAGTTCGCACTGTCCTGGAACGACAGCTTCCACGAGACGATGCTGTGCTTCACCAACAACATTCCGCAACGGGACGGCGGCACGCACCTGGCCGGCTTCCGCCAGGCGCTGACCCGGGTGGTGACGAAGTACGCCGAGGGCATGGGCAAGAAGGACACCCTGGCCCTGGTCGGTGACGACATGCGCGAAGGCATGACCGCCGTGCTGTCGGTCAAGGTGCCGGACCCGAAGTTCTCGTCGCAGACCAAGGACAAGCTGGTCAGTTCGGAAGTCCAGCCGGTGGTGCAGGCGGCGGTGGCGGATGCCGTGTCGCACTGGTTCGAGACCCACCCGAAGGAAGCCCGGGGCATCATCCAGAAGGTGATGGATGCCGCCGCGGCGCGGGAGGCCGCCCGCAAGGCGCGGGAACTGACGCGGCGCAAGGGCGTGCTGGATGTGTCCACCCTGCCCGGCAAGCTGGCCGACTGCCAGGAACGCGACCCGGCCAAGTGCGAGATCTTCATCGTCGAGGGCGACAGCGCCGGTGGCTCCGCCAAGCAGGGACGCGACCGCAAGTTCCAGGCAATCCTGCCGCTGAAAGGCAAGATCCTGAACGTCGAGCGCGCCCGCTTCGACCGCATGTTGGGCAGCCAGGAAATCGGCACGCTGATCACCGCGCTGGGCACCGGCATCGGTCCCGGCGCGGTCGATGTCGGCGGTTTCGACGCCGGCAAGCTGCGCTACCACCGCATCGTCATCATGACGGACGCCGACGTGGACGGCTCCCACATCCGCACCCTGCTGCTGACCTTCTTCTTTCGCCAGATGCGCGAACTGATCGAGCGCGGGCATCTGTACATCGCCCAGCCGCCGCTGTACCGCGCCAAGCGAGGCAACGACGAACGTTACTTGAAAGACGACAACGCGCTGGAATCGTTCCTGCTGGACAAGGCCCTGGCGGACGCCCGCCTGACCTACGCTAACGGCGACGTACACGAAAAGGACGTCCTGCGGCGGGAGGTGAACCTGCTGCGGGAGGCATCGTTGTGCCTGAAGCGGCTGTCCTCGGTAATCCCGGTTGCGCTGCTGGAACAGGCGGCGATCGCCGGCGTGCTGACCTCGGACGCGGAACGGGCCACCGCGGCGGCACCGGAATTCGCCCGGCGGCTGAACACGGTGTCGCTGCCGACTGAACAAGGATGGGTGGTGGCGGCGGATAACGGGCTGTCGCTGTCACGCACGGTACGCGGCGTGGCGGAACGCTATTTTCTTGATCCGGCGGCCCTGCGCAGTGCCGATGCACGATGGCTGGCGGAGCGGGCGTCGGCACTGGCCCAGCGGTTCAGCACGCCAGCCAGGCTGAAGCTGGATGGGCAGGAGCCGTCGGTGGCGGGTCCGGCCACGGCGTATGACCGGATCATCGCGCATGGGCGGCGCGGCCTGTCGGTGCAGCGCTTCAAGGGCCTGGGCGAGATGAACCCGGATCAGCTTTGGCAGACGACACTGGACCCATCAATTCGGACGTTGTTGCAGGTGAAGGTGGGCGATTCCGAGGATGCGGCGCAGGTGTTCAGCACGCTGATGGGCGATGTGGTGGAGCCGCGGCGGGACTTCATCGTGGGGAATGCGCTGAAGGTGGCGAACTTGGACGTTTAGCCCGCCCACAATGCGTGATGGCTGATGGAGCGAAATCCACATCCGCGGGCCGCCCGATGCTCCATCATCCTTTCGTGCCATGAGCCATCAATTACGCCGAGCGTTAGCCCTCGGCTGAGCCGGGAACGGCCTGCTCCGCAGCTTGAAAGCCCGTCTTGGAGTGCGTGCCGTCACAAAACGGCTTCTTGGTGGAGGCCCCACAGCGACAGAGGGCCATCGTATCCTTCGCCGGATAAGCGTTCCCATCCGCGTCGGTCAGCTCAACCATGCCTTTGACAAGATAAGGGCCGTTCTTGCGGATCGTGATAGAGACATCGGCCATTCAGGTGCTCCTTGCAATGGAACGAGATTTAAACCGCAACCTGACAATGTGCCAGATGGTTTGGCTCCAGGTCGTCAGGTTGACCGTAGTATAGGACGCCACGACCCAACCGTCCAATGGCGTTCGCACGAAGGGCGTGTCATCATTATCCGAATTCGGAACGATACGAAAAGGCGTCGGCGACTTCAAGACTGCTGGCCAGTGGCGCGCGGCATCGACTTCGCTCGTCATTCGCTGAGCAGGCCAGTCATCTCTTCACCAGCCACGGTCGCCAGCCTTCTTGTCTTCATGAGACGCGACCGCCGACAAGATGCTCCACGCAGCCGAACACCGCCGCCACTTCGCCCCGTGACGAAGGCCTGAGACCGCTGCTAGCCTGAGCATCCCGGATGACGCTGTAAGGACAAATGCCATGGCCGATATCGAACTCGCCGCCGACGATGCCGCCGAAATGCCCTACCAGCGCTTCGGCATTCCGAAGCTGGGCTTCGAGAACTACTGGTACCCGATCCTCACCACGCGCGACGTCAGGCGCAAGCCACGCTCGGTGCGCCTGCTCGGCAATGACATCGTGCTGTTCCGCGACGCCGGAAAGCTGTTCGCGCTCGACGACCGCTGTCCGCACCGCGGCGTGAAACTGTCAGGCGGGCGCTGCGCCTACGCGGGCAGCGGGACGATCAGTTGCCCCTACCATGGATGGACATTCGACGGCGCCAGCGGACAACTGGTCGCGGCGCTGATGGAAGGGCCTGACTCACCGATCAACCGGAAAGTGACCATCCGCAGCTATCCCGTGCGCGAATACGCCGGATTGATATGGCTCTGGCCCGGCAGCATGGCGCCATCGGTGCTGGAGGAAGACGTCCCGGAGTATATCGGCCAACAGGATCGTTTCTTCTCGATCTCGATGTTCACCGACTATAAGTGCAACTGGCGCGCGTTGGTGGACAACTGGCCGCAGGATCACCATGCGCAGTACGTCCACCGCACCTCGCCCGAGTTAATGTTGCAGCCGGTACTGCCGTTCGCCCTCGCGCTCGATCCGTTTCCGCTCGACGGCAACAAGGGCATTGCGATCCGGCGATCCGGCGGCATGACCCGCGCCGACTATCCCGGCCTTGGCGGGTTCCCCAACAACGAGTGGTGGCGTGTCATGAAGCCCAGCGGACGCGGCAACGTGCGCGGCTTTGAGACGTCCAAGGCCCACAAGGTCTACGGCATTCGCAACCAGTCGGAAGTCTGGTTGCCCGGGCTGGTGGTCGTTGGCCGGCTGAGCGGTGAGTATGCGCTGGTGCAGTGGGCGGTGCCGATCGACGAAAACACGACGCGCTGCTTCAACATCAACAACTGGCGCCGGCTTGGACGCTGGCGGGAGATCTACGATCGCGCGAACTACTATCTCTGGCGTGGCTGGATGCACGATCGGATCTTCTCCGACCAGGACAAGACGATGGTCGAGGCGCTCGTGCCGGGTCCGGAACGTCTATCCAAGACGGATGTCGGCGTGATCGCCTGGCGCAAGTTCGCCGGCGCGCACGCAAGACGTCCGCCCATCGCCGATCCGTCCAATATCAATCCGGTCGCGGCCGACCAGCCGGTCCGGCGGCACGCCTGATCGACCATGCGAACGTCGATACGGTGCGTTCAGGCAGCCTGCATGGCGACACCCTGAGAGCACCATGCACGGGCTGCCGCACCGCGAGATGCGGGAGAGACGCCGGATGCGCCGGTCATTACGGTTCCATTAGGTGGTTAGAATCGAAAACACGGACGTGCGACGAATTCGTCCATCATGCATCGCCGGTGCGCGTAGCTTGAAACTCGCCCGGACCGAACTGGGCCAGGTTGATCGGGCCTTGATGGTGATGGGTCATGCTGCCGAACGTCACGCTGCCCTGCATCCGTCCATCGGCCACGCACCCATCCAGGTGATACGCGATCATGGTGCCTTCGTGCCACATGCTGAACACCAGGCGGATGCCGTTGGCGTCAATGCTGCCCGTCACCGGGCCCTCGAACTGGTGGGAGCTTTGGCTGCCGGTGACGACACCATCCTGCTGCCGCAGGCGGATGCGATGCCGCCGCTTGCCCAGCAGGAACGATACGTCCACATCCCATATGCCGGAGACATCAAGATCAATAACCGACGGTGGGGATGTCATTGCGGCAGCCGGCGCCGCCAGCGCCGCCGCCAAGGCTTTGCCGACCTGATCGGCTTCCCCCGGCTGCAAGCCGAATGGGTCGATGCTGACGGAATTCTCCGTCGTCGCCATGTCATCCAGCATGATCCGCGGCTCGCCATCGAGCAGCCGCAGCCGGAGCGTCTCGCCGCTCAGCCCGACTTTCGCCACGTCCCAGACGACGCGCAGCCGCGGCACGCGCACCACGCCATGCGGGGCGATGACCTCTGCCCTCACGCCCGGCCGGTCCAGCCGCGCGGCGATGACGGCCAGATCGTTGTTCCAACTGCGGAGTTCCGCGGCCGGGTCACGCTGCTCGAACCACACCTCCAGCGCGGCGAGGACGCCGATCACGTCCTCCTTGGACACCTTCATGCCGCGGGCGAAGGCCTGGTGCGGCGAGGCGTTGCGCCAGGCCGCCTGGATCAGATCCTTCCGGCCGAGCAGCAGGCCGCTGGTCTGCGGGCCGCGCAGGAACTTTCCGCCGCTGTAGATCACCATGTCGGCGCCGCGTGACAGATAGGGATCGGGGCGTTCAATGTGTTCCGATGCTGCATCGACCAGAATGGGTATCCCATGCTGCCTGGCACGCGGAACGATGTCCTCCAGCCGCACCGCCGACGCCGCTTCGTGGGTGCCGAGTATGGCGATCATTGCGACCGGTTCGGTCAGCGCGGCATCGAGATCGGCGATGGTGTCAATCTCGATGATATGCGTGCCCACCATGCGGATCGCCTGATCATAGGCGAAGCGGTGGTTGCTTGGCATGATGACGCGGTTGGTCCAGCCCTCGGTGAACGGCAGGCGCAGCATCTTGACCGGATCGTTGCCGGCGACACAGGCCGCCGTGGCCAGGGTCAGCGCGGCGGCACTGCCGCAGGTCACGATGCCCCATGGCGCGCCGGTCAGCTCCGCGATGCGGCGGCTGGCACCTTCCATCAGTTCGTCCAGGCCGACGAACTGGCGCGACGCCTGAGCGACTGCGGCGCGCACCTCCGGCAGCATCAGGCTGCCGCTATGGGCGGTCCGGACCGAGGCGCAGTTGATGAACGGGCGCACACCAAGCGCCAGATAGGGGTTGGCGTTGCGGGTGGCCGGCGGCGCATCCATGGAAGCGTCATTCATGGCGATAACTCCTTCAGGGACCGCATCCAGCGGGCAACGGCCGCGTGCGTCAAGCGGTCCTTGATCAGGCGGCATCCTGTGGCGCCGCACCGATGTATTTGTACTGATGCAGGATATTGTCCGGGGGGAAGTCGCCGTCGTGCCGTATCTGAAAGATACTGACGACACGGCTGATCAAATCGCCATTGGGATCGAACGAGACCATGCCCTGAAGCGTCTCCAGCCGGGTCGTCTGGATCGCGTCGCGCACCGCTGACCGCGTAACCGTTTTGCCGGTATTCGCCACGCGTCCGATGGCATCCAGCACAATCAATGCGGCGTCGTAGGCGGTGATGGAATAATCTGAGGGCTGGTGCCCGGTCCTGGCGACGAAGCGTTGCACGAATGGCACCAGCCTGGCGTCTTCCATCATGTGCGGTGAGGCGACGGTGGCGTACCAGCCGTTCACTGCCGGAAAGCCGGCGCCCTGCAGGATCGACGGGCCGTACATGCCATCGCCGCCGGCCTTCATGACGTTTGGTATGATATCATAAGATTGCTTGACCAGCTTAACGCCGGCCTGCGCGTCACCGCCATAATACAGCAGTTGCGGACCCAGCGACTTGATCTTGGTCAGCGCCGCCGTGTAGTCGGGTGCCTTCGGATCGAGCCGGTCATGGCCGAGCACCGCGATGCCCTTTTTCCTGGCTTGTGCCTCGAATGCCGCGGCAAGGCCGACGCCATAGGCGCCACTGTCGTCCAGCCCGAACATCGTCTTCACCTTGAGCACATCCGCGAAGTAGTTCGCCAGGCTCGGCCCTTGATAAGCATCCGTCGTCACGGTACGGAAATAGATCGCCTTGCCCGCTGGCCGGTACAGCCCGGCGAATTTGGGATCGGTGATGTCGGGGTTCGTTGAGGTCGGCGTGATCGTTGCGAGATCGCCTTGGCTGAAGATCGCGGCCATCGCCTTGCCAGGCGTGCTGCTCATGGGTCCAAGCGCCGCGACGCAGTTGCGATCGGCAACCATCTTGCGGGCATTGGTCGCACCCTGCGCCGGATCGTACTGGCCAGCGGTCGCGGTACCGTCGTCCAGCATCAATACATCGACGTGAATGCCGGCGGGACCGCCCTTGGCGTTCGCCTCGTCGATCGCCAGCATGAAGCCGTCCCTGATCAGGTTGGCGGTCTCCGCATCCGCGCCGGTCAATGACAGATCGATACCGACAGTGACCGACTGGCCGGCGGCGGAGGCCAGGTCAGGACACGCAAGAGTGGCCAAGGCGGAACCGGCCAGCAGGCGAAACGTCGAACGACGGCCTATATCGAACATGGCTTGTCTCCGTGCTGATGTCAGCGACCAAACCAAGGTCAGGACATTGCCTCGTCGCAGGCCCCTGGCCTTCAGATGTCAGTTGCCCATTCAAGATCGATGCCAACGAAACCAGGCGCACGCGGCAAGGCATGCCGGCGGTGCCGGTCACGACGGCCGACTAGTACCTTTGCACAGAGGTTTTGACCGGTTGAGCGTGTCCTGGAAGTAGTTCAGGCAAAGCGGAACGCTCAAGCAGGACGACGATGCTCCGTGCGAAGCCTGGTTTGCGTGAGATCAGCCCGGCCTGCTCGAGGGTGAGCACCATCTGATGGACGCTTGGAGGCGTGAGGCGGAAGAACCGCATCATGTCCGCCTCCGCCGGCGGGCGCCCGTTCACCAGAGTATAAGCGTCGATATACGCCAAAAACTGGCCCTGTCTGGGGGTAAATTGCGGTCGCAGCGCATCGACAGCTCGACTCATCGTTGTCCTTGAAGGGAAAGGAACGGCGATGACCATACGGTATCGGGTCGATCTGAGCGAGGCGGAGCGCGCACACCTCACGACGCTGCTGAACGGCGGCAAACACGCAGCACGCAAGATCAAGCGGGCTCAGATCCTGCTGGCCGCCGATGCTGGTGTCAGCGACGACGTGATCGCCAACAGCGTCTCGGTTGGCACCTCGACGGTCTACCGCACCAAGCGACGCTTCGTCGAGGGCAACCTGGATCTGGCGCTCAGCGAGGAGGTCCGCCCAGGGACTTCGCGCAAGCTGTCCGGCAAGGAGACCGCGCTGCTGGTGGCAACGGCCTGCACCACCCCGCCGGTGGGGCGCAAGCGCTGGACGCTCGATCTGTTGGCCGGCGAGATGGTGAGGCTGACCGAGCATGAGGATCTGTCGCGCGAGACCGTGCGCCGGCGCCTTGCAGAAGACGATCTAAAGCCGTGGCGGCGGGAGATGTGGTGCATTCCACAAATTGATGGCGCCTATGTCGCGCGGATGGAGGATGTGCTCGATCTCTACGCCGAGACGGCTGATGCGAAGCGCCCGGTGGTGTGCTTTGACGAAAGTCCGACCCAGTTGATCGGCGAGGTACGTGAGCCGATCCCGGCCGAACCGGGTCAGCCGGAGCGCTATGATTGCGAATACCGCCGTAACGGCACCGCCAATCTGTTCGTGTTTCTCGACGCACACAGACCCTGGCGTCATGTAAAGGTGACAGACCAGCGAACCGCGCAGGATTTCGCCGTCTGCATGCGTGATCTGGCCAATACCCACTATCCAGATGCCGACCAGATCCGGGTTGTGCTGGACAATCTTTCAACCCACACCGCCGGGGCGCTATATGAGACCTTCCCGGCACCCGAAGCGCACCGTATTCTTCAGCGCCTGGAATTTCATTACACACCCAAACATGCCAGTTGGCTGAACATGGTGGAGATTGAGATCGGCGTGCTGCGCGGCCAGTGCCTGGATCGCCGGATCGGTGAGCGCGACGTTCTCAACACCGAAATCAAAGCATGGCAAAGCCAACGCAACGCGTCAGGCGCACGGATCCAATGGAAGTTCACGACGCAGAAGGCGAGAGACAAGCTGGCTCGCGCCTATCCCGACACCACTTAACCGTTCAAAATCACTGTGCAGAGGTACTAGGTCACTCCAGCGGCGCATCGCGATATTCCTTCATGCTGATGATCGCGATGGCACTCAATGCGCCACCGGTCATCACGTAGAAGGCGGGCGCGAACGGATTGCCTGTCACGTCGACGAGCCACGTGGAGATCAACGGCGCGAAGCCGCCGAACAGGACGACGGCGAAACCATAGCTGACCGACAGGGCGGTGTAGCGCACCCGGGTCGGGAACATCTCCGCCAGGATGGATGGGATCGTGCCGGTGTACAGCGCCTGGAACACGGCGTTGCAGATCAGCGCGATCAGCAGCGACTTGAACGTGTTGCCGCGGATCGCCAGCAGAAAAAGTGGATAGTCGAACACAAGGTTAAGCAACGCGCAGGCCAGAATAAGCGGCCGGCGGCCAACGCGATCCGTCAGCGCGCCGACGAACGGCGTCAGCACGACCACGACAAGGCCGGATGCGACGGCGCAGGAAAATGCCGCGCTGGATGGCAGATGCATGGTGTTTATGGCGTAGGAGACGAGGTAGACCACGAAGATGAAGTTGGCGATGCAGCCGATGATGCTCAGGCCGAACGCCTGGATCATGCGGGTGCCATATTCACGCATGGCCACACGCAGCGGCGCATGTTCGACGGTACGCGTCTCCACCGCACGCTCGAAGGCCGGGGTTTCCGCTACCTTGTTGCGCAGGTAATAGCCGATCGGGCCGAGCAGGAAGCCGCAGAGGAATGGGATACGCCAGCCCCAGGCGTAGAATGCGGCCTCGCTGAGGCTGGAAGCCAGCAGCGCCGCCGAGACCGAGCCGGTAACCGCACCGATCTGGGTGCTGAACTGCTGCCAGCTTCCGGTCAGGCCACGCTTGCCGGGCGGTGCGTATTCCACCAGGAACGCCGCCGCTCCGCCCCATTCCCCGCCGGTCGAAAACCCTTGCAGCAGGCGGCACAGCACCAGCAGGATTGGCGCCCAGTAGCCGATGGCACGGTAGGTCGGTATCAGCCCCACCGCACCGGTCGCGCCGGCCATGAGCCCGATCGTGATGACCAGGGCGGCGCGGCGCCCCATTCGGTCGCCGTAGGCGCCGAGCACGATGGCGCCAACCGGGCGCATCAGGAACGCCGCACCGAAGGCGGCGTAGGTGCCATACATTGATCCGGATGGATAGAAGGCGCGTGTGATGGCGACAGCGAAGTAGCCGTAGATGGTGAAGTCGAACAGCTCGAAGAAATTGCCAATGGCGCAGGACAGGATGGCTCGGCGCCGCAGCGCCGCAAGCTGACCTGCGTCGAGCGAAGCAAAGTCGTTCGCGGTGGCCTCGGACATGGCTGAACTCCTTGCCGGATGTGACCTGGAGCATGATCGCGCTGAGTGGAACGTTCAAGACGCGTGAACCATGCGATCAATGCAACCACGTCGGCCGCTTCTCGACCATCTGATCAAATGGAAACCGACCGTATCAGGTTTACCCAAACCAGATTATTGCGACAGCCGGATCAAGTGCCAGCGGCAGTCGTGATCAATCATGTTACTATACTGCTAGCGATGATGCTTTGGTCATGCCTTGCGCACCATTGCGAAAGGCGCATCGGTCTGAACCTGCGTAGGCGAAGAAAGCAGCCAGCGCCAGTGCCAGAGGCTGGCTCAGGAATACTGGCTGCCGAACACGCGCCTGATTGGAATCGAGTCCAGGTCGACCGCCTCAAGGCATCGAACGTTAACGGCCCAAACCTCCGGATCTGTCCGGGGACGCCTGAACGGCAGGATACCGCAGGACGGACAAAAGTAGTTCTTCGCTGTCCGCGTGTGGAACTGATAAAGCGTCAGGTCCTCAAGCGGGGTGAGCAGCCGGAAGCAGTCCGGTTGCACGCGGTGGATCAGCGCGCCGCGCTGCCGACAGATGGAACAGTCGCAGACACGGACATGATCCAGATCGGCGTCGATCTCGAATCGGGTTCGGCCGCAGTGACAGGCGCCTGAATAGGTTTTCTTCATGCAATAACTCCTCAAACCGCCCGCCACTTCGCGTGGACATCACACCGGCTTTCTCGCCAATCCCGTACGCTTGCGACTAAAACCCTCAGGCCGCTGCCATGACGTGTTGTGTTATCCGGTCGGTGCCGGTCTCAACCGGTTTTACCCCGATACGCCCTGACCCCGAAGCGCCTTTGCATAGGCCACGACCGTCGCGGCCCAGCCCTGTTCCAAGGCATCGGCGGTCAGTTCGTGGCCGATCGAGGCCTCTGCCAGGAACGGCACCGCCTGTATCAGCGGCGGAATGTTGTGCAGGTTCAGATCGTGGCCGGCATTGACGATCAGGCCAGCGGCTTTCGCCGCCGCGGCGGTGGCGGCGATCTCCGTCACGATGGGGCCGTGCGTCCCCTCCCGGAATGCGGCGGCGTATGGCCCGGTGTAGATCTCCACCCCATCCGCGCCGGTGGCCGGCACGCGCGCGATGACGGAGGGATCAGGATCGATGAACAGGATCGCCCGTCCGCCCAGCGCCTTGATCGTTGCAATGAACGCCGTCGCCAGGGCGGTTTGCGCCGCGTCCAGATGCCAGCCCTCCTCCGATGTGAAGGCCCCGGGCGCGTCGGGCACCAGCGTAGTCTGCTCCGGCCGAGCGGCTTGCAGGATGGCGAGCAGGCGGTCGTCGGGATAGCCCTCGATGTTGTATTCGAAGCCGGGACGATACGGCCGCATCAGCTCGCCGATCGCCGGAACGTCGGACGCGCGGATGTGGCGTTCGTCCGGCCGCGGATGGACGGTCAGGCCCTGCGCGCCGGACTCCAACGCAAGACGCCCGAACCGCGGCAGGTCGGGCACGCCGGTGCGGCGCGAGTTCCGGAGCAGGGCGATCTTGTTCAGGTTGACGCTGAGGCGGGCCATGACGACAGGGTAACGCGGGCGCGGTGGCGGTTCAATGTGCCGGACGAGCTTTCGTCGGAGCGCCTGCCGGCCGGTGACGGGCTTTGCCGGAAAGCCCCAAGTGTTCGCTGCCGTTGCCGGGACTGCCGATGGTTTTCCGCAACGCCCGTGGGCAAGCCGCTCCGGTCGGCTTGACCGCCATGGCACGCCGCCTGCAAGACCAGGTCCGGCGCAAGCTGAACGAGAGAGAGGTTGGCGGATGACGCGGCAGGCCGAGACGACGTTTCGTCTGGAAGAAGCGACGATCGATGACTTGCACCAGGCGATCCGGGATGGCCGTGCCACCTGCGTCAGCGTCGTGCGGCACTACCTCGCGCGCGTCCGCGCCTTCAACGGCGTCTGCAGCATGCTGGTTACCGCGGACGGCGCACCGGTGCCGGAGGCGCCCGGCGTCACGCGCGGCACGACGCCGCTGCGCTTTCCAACGGCAACGGTGAAAGCTTCCGCCGTGCTGCCTGACCTCGACAAATACCGGGGACCGCCGCTGGAGTTCGGCCGCATGGAGCCGACCGCATCGGACCCGTCGGTGCAGCAGCAGTTCGGCATGATCGTCGGCATTCCCGACGCCGGGCAGGTGAATGCGCTAGGAACGATCAATATCCGCGGCGAGCGGTCGGTGACCTGCCGCGGCGAGTTTGATCGGCATCCGTCGCAGGGGCCGCTGCCGCCCGGTGCGCCGCCGGTGTGCGAGATGTTCCGCCGCCAGCCCGACGCGCTGGAACGCGCGGCGGAACTTGATGCGGCGTATGGCCAGGATCCGGACCTGGAGAAGCTGCCGATGTACGGCGTGGTGTTCTCCTTCAAGGACCCCTTCGACACCACCGACATGCGCTCCACCGGCGGCGGCGATGCCGCCTACGACATCGACTTTCCGGCCCGCGACCACATCCTGGTCGGGCAGTTGCGGGCCAAGGGCGCGATCATCTTCGCCAAGGCCGTCAACACGGAGTACAACGGCCGCGCGGGTGATCCCGGCGGACGGCATGTTGCCGACAAGATACTGCCCTCCACCTTGGGGTATCAGCGCAGCACCTGGGCGGGCAACCCAGCCAATCCCTACGATACCACGCGCGCCGCATCACTTGGATCGAGTTCGGGATCGGCGCTGTCGGTCAGCACCAACATGGTAATGATCAGCCTGGGCGAGGAGACGCGGGCATCCTGCCGAGGGCCGTCCAATCACAACGCGGTGGCGCTGCTGCTGCCGCACAAGGCGATGATCGGGTTCGATGGCGGCGCGATCGGGGCGGACATCTACTGCGATCGCAGCGGCATCCATGCGCGCCGCATCGGCGATGCGGCGAAGGTGCTGGACGCCCTGAAAGATTCTGTCAGCGGCTACTACGATCCGCGCGACCCGTTCACCACCGTGGCTCGATCGTCCGTGCTTCCCACCCGCTTTGCCTCGCATGCCACCATGCCTGCCTGCTTGGCGGGCACGCGTATTGGCGTGATCCGGGAGTCGATGCTGAACCCAGGGCTGAAGCTGGTGGAACCGATCACCACGGCGGCGGCCATCGAGATCAAGTCGGTGCTGGGCGGCAAGCTGGGCGCCACCCTGGTGGAATCCGCCGATCCGCTCTGGACGCCCGATCCCGACATCGAGCCGATGACGACGAATTTCCGTCACGCGCTGGCACGGCTTGTGCCGGTGTTCATGCCGGAACTGCTGTTCCGCCTTGGCCCGGACGGCCAGCCGGTGTTCAAGGACTTCGCTGCTGCGATCCAGCCGACAGAGTTCATGCCGGGCCAGGTCTTCGGCTCCGGCACCATGGCATCGATCGATTACATGGTGGAGATGGCCGAGGGCCGCATCGCCCCGCCGGCAAACCTCGATATCGCCACGATCCAGCACCAGGAACTGGCGATGTCGTTCCGCTTCCATATTCCGCAGTACCTCACCCGGCGCGCCGCCGACTGGGCCGCCCTCGGCTTTACCGAAACGCTGACCGGTTTTCCGGCGCTGAATGCCCGGTCGAAGTTCTGGGGCGACGACCAGCGCGCTGCCTTCAAGAACTGGGAAGACGTGGCCGACCCGCGCAATGCCCTGGGCGGCCGGCAAGGTGTTGATGAACGGATCATGCTGCGGGAGCTGCTGCGCCGGGTCGACATGATGGTGATCCTGGAAAACCGACTGGACGCGCTGGTACGGCTGCACACGCCGCTGCCGCCGGCGAAGATCGGCGGCGCAACCGAACCCGGTACGCCGCAGAACTTGCGGGGCGAAACCTTCTACGGTCCGAACGCCGGCCTGACCGAGGTGCTGATCCCGGCCGGCTACGTCAAGACGGTCTACGATCCGGTGTTCAAACTCAGCGCTGACGGCACACGGTATCTGCCGGCGTTGTCCGATACCCCCACCGTTGTGGCCGATCCGGGAATGCCGTTCTCCCTGGTGTTCCGCGCCGAACCGGGACGGGAGGATGTGCTGCTGAAGCTCGCCTCGGCCTACGAGGCCGCCTCGATGCGACGGGTGCCGCCGCCCGCCTTCGGCCCGCTGCCCGCCCTGCATTCAAGGAAAGCATGACGATGCGACGCCGTGACCTTCTTAAGGTTTCGCCGGGACTGCTGCTGGCCCCGGCCGCCAGGGCGGAGACGCCAACGCAGACGCTGCGCATTGGCATGACGACGTCCGACCTGCCGACGACCGGCGGCATCCCGGACAACGGCAGCGAGGGCGGTCGTTTCGCCGGCTACACGATCTACGATGCGTTGGTGAACTGGGATTTCAGCCATACCGACCATTTCGCCGACCTGACGCCCGGCCTGGCGACCGAGTGGAAGATCGATCCGGACAACCACCTGCGCTGGATCTTCACCCTGCGGCAGGGCGTGCAGTACCACGATGGCACGGTGATGAAAGCCGAGGACATCGTCTGGAACTTCGACCGGCATCTGAACGAACAGTCGCCGCATTTCGACCGGGCGCAGGCGTTGACCTATCGGCCCTACACCTCGCAGGTGAAGCACTACGAAAAACTCGATGACACGCACGTGGCGCTGTACACCGAAGCGCCGTTCAGCATGCTGCCCTACCTGCTGTCCAGGGTCTTCATGGTCAGCCCGACACAGTACGCCAAGATCGGCAACTGGCTGGATTTCCAGAAATCGCCCGCCGGCACCGGTCCCTTCAGGGTCACGCGGGTGTCGCCGCATGTTTCCATCGAACTGGCGCGGAACGAGGCGTATTGGGATCGCACCCGCGTCCCCAAGGTGGACCGGATGGTGCTGCTGCCGATCCCGGATCCCAATACGCGGGTGGCCGCCCTGCGATCCGGCCAAGTGGACTGGATCGAGTACCCCGCGCCGGATGCGCTGCCGGCGTTGCGCGGCGCTGGCTATCAGATTGTTACGAAACCTTATCCGCATATCTGGGCCTGGCACGCCAACAACACCGATGGCTCGCCGCTGCATGACAAGCGGGTGCGGCACGCACTGAATTATGGTCTGGACCGCGCCGGCCTAGTTTACCTGCTGGCCGATACCGCGATTCCGGCGCGCGGCCCCTGGCCGGATACCTACAAGTATTTCGGCCATCCGCGGGAACATTACGATTACAATCCAGAGAAGGCGCGCCGTCTGCTGGCCGAGGCTGGCTTCGGTCCACAAAACCCGCTGCGCCTGAAGGTGCAGATCCCGACCGCGGGCTCCGGCAACATGGACCCGCTGCCAATGGGCGAATTCGTGCAGCAGAGCTACAAGGACATTGCGGTCGAGGTCGACTACGAGATGGTCGACTGGGGCACCATGCTGACGACCATGCGCTCCCGCCCGGATACCCCCGGATTGCCGCATCGCGACGCGATCAACCACGGGCTGCCGATCTCCGATCCGACGCAGTTCTTCCTGAACTTCCATGGCTCCGCGATCCCACCGAACGGATCGAACTGGAGCGTCTATCGCAACCCGAAAGTCGACGAACTGCTGTCGGAGGCTTTCCGCAGCTTTGAACCGGAAGCGCGCGACGGGCTGATCACCCAGGCGCACGAACTGGTGGTTGATGACGCCCCCTGGGTGTTGGTGGTGCATGACCTGAACCCGCGCGCGCTCAGCCCTCGGGTGAAGGGGTTTCGGCAGGCGGAAAGCTGGTATCAGGATTTCACCCAGGTCACGATCGCGGCGCGGTAGGTCCGCGGCGGACCAGCCGCACAAGCGCGCTTATCCCCCACCGCCGAAAATCTTTATTATCTGAACAGCGCCTGCAAGGGCTTGGATGGCGAGCCGCTAGAGCGCTTCCACGGTGACTGGAATCGCCGGATCTACCAGCCACTGTCATGGCCGGGACAAGACTCGGCCATGACGAAAGGGGCAGGCCTGTTTCGAGTCACCGTGGAAGCGCTCTATGCGTCGGTCGAGCCCTGAGTCAACGCGGCGGTGACCAAGCAGAAGGCTGTCCCGCTAACGGGGCGTGCCGAACAGAGAGAGCCGGTGCAACATGGGATCCTGATCATGCATCAGCCGGCTTGCGTCCGTCGTTCCGTCTTCCATATGCGCCGGCTTCCATACGCGCCGGAGATTCGTTCGGCCGCCTCAATGCCTTGGCGCAAGGCCGCGAGGCAAGGCAGCAGGATGGCTGCGAAATTAAATGTTACCCGATGCGCAAGATACAGCAGCACCCCATATCGAAGATCTGTCAATCCAAGGAGACAACAACAACATGCGCCCGATCGTATTCTCGGCATTGGCGCTGGCGAGCCTTTGCGCAGGCTGCGGCTATGACACCGGCACTGGGGGATACGCACAGCAACAGCCGGTCCAGCCATATGCACAGCCGTATGGGTATTCACAGCCTGTTCAGCCGTATGGGTATGCGCCGGGCTACCCTTCCCCCGTCTACGGCTACGCGCCACAGTACCAGCCAACGCCGGCGTTCGGGTTTGGCGGCTACAACGAGAGCGAGCGTCGTGAGCGCGAGCGCGCCGAACGGGGCGAATACCACGAGCATGAGGTCCAGGAGCACGGTGCGGAACGTCGACCGGCCGGACCGCCGCCCACTGTCATCAACGCGCCGCCACCGGGTATGCATGCCGCACCGCCGGGTGGTTTCCATCCCGCCCCTCCTCCGGCTGCCCGGCCAGCGCCACCACAGGCCGCGGCGAACTTGGAATCGCTCAAGAGACTTGGGTTTCAGCCAAACCATTAACGGGCGAACTTAGTCCGGCGGACAGGGTTTTGTGCTGATACTGGGCATGATGTCAGGACATGCGCCGGCGTGTCCGGTGATGAACCGTCGCCCTAAGCCTTGCGCTGTCAATCGAATTCCGCCGTTGGCTCCTCCGCCGGTCGACTGCCTATCTGGCCGGTCTGGCTTCGGTTGACACGCCCGCCATTCTCACGTCCCTTTTCGGACAAGGAGACCACGGCATTTCCGACTTCTCGGCGGATACTTTCACCAATATGGACAGCCTCGTGCACCGCCTGCGGGCGCGGACAATGGAGCTTCATCGGCAGGCCGAGCGTTCGGGGGTGGTGGCGGCGCTGCTGCGTGGTCGGGTCAGCGTGGCGGCTTACGCGGTGTATCTGCGCAATCTGCTGCCGGCCTATCAGGCGATGGAGCAGGCCCTGCGGCACCGTCGCAACCAGCCCTTGCTGGCGGAACTGGCGCTGCCGGCGCTATATCGGGCCGAGGCGATTGTCGCCGACCTCGGTCATCTCGCCGGACCAGGCTGGGCAGTGTCGGTGCCGCTGCTGCCGTCCGGTCAGCGCTACGCCGACCGACTGACCTGGGCAGCGTCCGGCGACGGCATGATGCTGATCGCCCACTGCTATACACGCTACCTCGGCGACCTGAGCGGTGGCCAGATCCTGGGTCGCCGCCTCGCCAGCCTGTTCGGCGCCGACTTTCCGGCCCTCGCCTTCACCCATTTTAGCAACATCGGCAATGTGCGTGCTTTCGCCGCGATTTATCGCGCCGCCTTGGACCGTACTGGCGCATGGCTGGCCGACGCAACGCCCGTGGTCGAGGAAGCCGCCGTCGCATTTCAAAATAACATAGACATCTCCAACGATATTGATGGAGACCAGGCATCGTTCGCCGAAATACCCGCGGCGTGAGCCGTGGTTGACACGAAAAGACGACAACCCAAAGTGACAGACTTATGGATAAAACGTCACTTTAGATGTATTTCGATTAATTGGCTGCCGGGCCGATGTAAACCATGCTATGACACCCACCTAAAGACATCATTGTCCCCAGGAGGGTACAATTAGCGCAGCAGTCCTCTCGGGCGTTCATATCGCCCAACCTGACGTCACCCTTATCCTTGATCTGGACGGTGTCATTCAGCACGTGACGCTCTCCAACGACGTGTCCGAGGAAATCGGAGAGGACTGGCGCGGCCGCGCCTGGACGGACACCATCGCCGACAGCGGCGGCGGCAAGGTCTTGCGGATGGTGGAAGACGCCCGCGAACGTGGCGTCTCGGCGTTTCGTCAGGTCAACCAGCGTTTCCCCAGCGGCCTTGAACTCCCGATGGAGTACACTACGGTCCGTCTTGGCGGGAAAGCCGGTCTGATCGCGATCGGGCGCAACCTCAAGGCGGTGGCCGAACTGCAGTCCCGTCTGATTGCCGCGCAGCAGGCGATGGAGCAGGACTACTGGAAGTTGCGGGAGGTCGAGACCCGCTATCGCGTCCTGTTCGATGCCTCGAACGAGGCGGTGCTGCTGCTCAGCGCCGACATGCTGCGCATCATCGAGGCCAATCCGGCCGCGATCCGGGCGCTCGGCTTTGCCCGCGGCCGTCAGCTCCTGTTGGAAATGAACGCCGAGGATCGTGAGCCGTTCCAGGCGATGCTGCAGCGGGTGCGGCAAAGCGGACGCGCCCCCGGCACGCTGCTGCATCTCGGAGCTGGGCGTGAGGCCTGGATCGCGCGCGCGACGTTGATGGCCGGCGAGCCTGGCCAGATGTTCATGATCCAGCTCGCCCCCGCCAACGGCATCGAACCGCCGGAGGTCCGGCGGGAGCCGATCTCGTCCGACGACTTCATCGACCGCCTGCCGGACGCCTTCGCCGTGATAGATCGCAACGGGGTGATCCTGCGAACCAATCGGGCCTTCCTCGATCTGGTGCAGGTCGGCGCGGAAGGTGCTGTCCTGCATGAACGTCTCGGCCGCTGGCTGTCGCGTCCCGGCGCCGACCTGACCGTGCTGTTCGCCAACCTTAATCGGCATGGCAGCGTGCGCCGGTTCGGCACCAGCATCCAAGGCGAGCTTGGCGCGGAAACCGAGGTGGAAATCGCCGCGGTCGGCAACACCGCGGGGCAGTCGAGCCACATCGCACTGCTGCTGCGTGACGTCGGCCGAAAGCTGCCATCGGATGACGGTGCGGCAAGCCTGCAAGCCGCGCTGGCCGCGGTGATCGAGCAGCACGAGAAGACCTCGCTGCGCGATCTTGTAAAGGACGCCGTTGGTCTGGTCGAACGGCATTATATCAGTGCGGCGCTGGAACTTGTTGAAGGCAATCGTACCGCAGCGGCCGAGATTCTGGGGCTGAGCCGTCAGGGATTCTATAAAAAGCTTGCTCAATATGAAATGGAGGGGCATGCAAAGTCAGGTGCCGACATAACTAATAAATAAGCGCTATGTGGGGGGCTTGCTTTGCTGACCCGTGCGGTCTCGTCGCCGGCCTTTGGAGAGGCAGATCTTTCGAATTGTGAGCGGGAGCAGATCCACCTCGCGGGATCAATCCAGCCGCACGGTGCGCTGCTCTACCTGCGGGAGCAGGACAACGTCATTGTCCAGGCCAGCGAGAACGCGGCCGCTTTCCTTGGCATCGAGCAGGATATCGTGGGCCGCCGCCTTGACGAGGTCGGCGGTGACCTTGCGGCACATCTCATCCCGCATTTGCCCGATTCCCTGCTGGAAGTGGCGCGTGGTGTCCGGTGCCATGTCGGTCATCCGCCGCGCGCCTTCGACAGCCTGATTCATCGTCCGGCCGGCGGCGGCCTGATCATCGAACTGGAGCCGGCCGGTCCGGTTGTCGATCTCTCCGCTCTGTTGGAAAAAGGCTTGCAGGCCATCATGGCCGCCGCCACCCCGCGCGCGCTTTGCGATGAAACCGCACGCATCTTCAAGGCCCTGACCGGCTATGATCGGGTGATGGTCTATCGTTTTGATGACCATGGCCATGGCGAGGTGTTCTCCGAAAAGCGGGAACCGGCGCTGGAAGCCTATCTCGGCAACCGCTACCCGGCGACCGACATCCCGCACATTGCCCGCAGGCTCTATGAACGAAACCGGGTGCGGGTGCTGGTTGACGTCGAATACGCGTCCGTCCCCCTGACGCCGAGGCTGTCGCCGATCACTGGCGAAGAGCTCGACATGTCGTTGTGCTTCCTGCGCAGTGTTTCCCCGATTCACGTCCAGTACCTGAAAAACATGGGGGTGCGCGCGACGCTGGCGGTGTCGCTGCTGGTTGGTGGCAAGCTGTGGGGGCTGATCTCCTGCCATCACTATGTGCCTCGTTTCATTCATTTTGAAATCAGGGCGGTTTGCGAACTGCTCGCCGAGGCGGTCGCCACACGGATCGCAGCGCTGGAAAGTTTCTCCAGGGCGCAGGCCGAACTGTCTGTCCGCCGGCTGGAACAGCGCATGATCCGTGCGATTTCGCAGGAAGGTGACTGGCGCGGCGCGCTGTTCGACGGCTCGCGCGCATTGCTGGAGCCGGTCCAGGCCACCGGCGCGGCGCTGCTGTTCGAAAACGAGGTACTGAGCGTCGGCGACGTGCCGGCGACATCGGCACTGCGCGATATCGGCCGTTGGCTGGACATGCAGCCGCGTGCCGCCGGCCCCGACGCCGAACTGATTGCCACCACCTGCCTCGCCGATGATGCGCCTGCCTTTACCGCGCTGACGCCGATCGCCAGCGGCCTGCTGGCGGTGCCGGTATCCAGCACGCCAGGGGAGTACCTGATCTGGCTGCGGCCGGAGCGTGTCCGCACCGTTACCTGGGGCGGCAATCCCTTTAAGCCCAACTCGCCGGCTGACAATCCCGCCAACCTGTCGCCACGGCGGTCATTCGCGCAATGGCATCAGCTCGTTGAAGGCACCGCCGATGCCTGGAACGATGCCGACCTCGCCGCGGCGCGCCTGATCGGCGATTCGGTCAGCGACGTGATCATGCAGTTCCGCGCCGTGCGCATGCTGTTCGCCGAGGACCAGCTCGATCAGGTGCGTCGTCAGGTCCAGCATGCCAGCCAGCCGGTGGTGATCGCCGACGCGGGCGGCCGCATCCTGAAGATGAATGCCGCCTTTGCCGCGTTGCTGCCCGCCGCCATGAGCCGGCTTGAGCGGGTTGCCGACCTGCTGGCGCTGCTGAGCGATCCAGAGGAAGCCCAGGGTCGGTTCCAGGACCTTGTGCAACACCGGCGTGCCTGGCGCGGCGAGGTCCGCATCGCTGGCCTGGGCGAAGCCGGGACGCCGCTGCTGGTCCGCGCCGACCCGGTGTTCACCGGACCGGACCGCACGCTGGGCTTCGTGCTGCTGTTCACCGATCTGACCGAGCGCAAGGCGGCCGAGACGGCGCGCCGGCGCTTTCAGGAAGGTGTGATCCAGCAGCGTCCGCCGTCTTCCGGCCAGCTCGACTCCAAGGCCGACCTGATGTTCCGCAACCTGCTGGCGAAGATTGTGGAGAACGCGCAGCTCGCCGCATTGGAAATCACCGACCGTGTGGATACCGCGCGCATGCCGGAGATGCTGGAAGCGGTGCGCGCCTCGGTCGCCCGGACAGCCGAGATTCTGCGCTATCTGGTCTGGCACGCGACGCGCTGGGCAAAGGATCGGCGCGGCGACGAGGCCGCGCTGTCGGATCAGCCTGACAGGCGTTCGAGCAAGGCTTGACCCTGCCTCGTCCGCCCCGGATAAAGTGCGCGTGCGAACCAACCAGATTACTCCGTTTTGCCACCGTCATCGCTTGGCTTGCCCGGGCCGGCGCAAGCACCGCGTAGCATCGGTCTAATGAGCCGCCCGGTCTTCCCCTTCGCCGCCATTGTCGGACAGGACGACATGAAGCTCGCGATGCTGGTCGCGGCGGTCGATCCAGGTATCGGCGGCGTGCTGGTGTTTGGCGATCGCGGCACCGGCAAGTCTACCACGGTCCGGGCGCTCGCCGCGCTGCTGCCGCCGATGAGGGTGATGCAGGGCTGCCGCTACCAATGCGATCCGGCCGCGCCGGATTCCTGGTGCGCCGACTGCCGCGCCGCCGGCAAGGGCAAGAGCATCACCGCACCCGTCCCGGTCGTCGACATGCCACTTGGCGCCACCGAGGACCGGGTGGTCGGCGCACTTGACCTGGAACGCGCGCTGACCGGAACCAAGGTGTTCGAACCGGGTTTGTTGGCACGCGCCAACCGCGGCTTTCTCTACATCGACGAGGTCAACCTGCTGGAGGACCATCTGGTCGACCTGCTGCTGGACGTCGCCGCATCGGGTGAGAACGTCGTGGAGCGTGAGGGACTGAGCATCCGCCACCCGGCCCGCTTCGTGCTGATCGGCAGTGGCAATCCAGAGGAAGGCGAACTGCGGCCACAGCTTCTGGACCGCTTCGGCTTGGCGGTGGAGGTGCGCACGCCGGCCGACCTGCCGACCCGGATCGACGTCGTGCGCCGGCGCGACAGTTTTGAACGCGATCCGGTGGGGTTCGCCGAGGTCTGGAAAAAACCGCGAGACAAGCTGCGGCGCCGCATCATTGATGCCCGCGCCCGCCTGCCCGACCTGGTGGTCTCGGACACCTCACTGGAACGCGCCGCCCGGCTCTGCATGGCGCTCGGCACCGATGGGCTGCGCGGGGAACTGACGCTGATCCGCGCCGCCCGCGCCGTCGCCAGCCTGGATGGTGACGAGGCGATCGGCGACAGCCATCTGCGCCGGGTCGCGCCGATGGTCCTCAGCCACCGGCTGCGCCGCAACCCGCTGGATGAGGCGATCGCCAGCACGCGCGTGACGCGCGCGGTCGAGGAACTGTTCGGCGCATGAACGGTTCGGCTGCCAGCGGTTCGGCCGGTCGTGGTGCGGCCATCTGGGCCGACGCGGTGCGAGCACTGGCGCTGTTCGCCATTGATCCGGCCGGCCTGGGTGGGATTTCGCTGCGCGCTGGAGCCGGGACCGTACGCGATCATTGGCTGTCGCTGCTGAAGCAGGCCCTGCCGCCGGATATGCCGTTGCGGCGGCTGCCCCTGCATGCCGGGGACGATCGGCTGCTCGGCGGCCTGGATCTGGCCGCCACCTTGCAGGCCAACCGGCCGATCGCGCAAAGGGGTCTGCTGGCCGAGGCCGACGGCGGTGTGCTGCTGCTGGCGATGGCCGAACGGATCGAGCCTGCGACGGCGGCGCGGCTGCGTGCGGCGCTGGACGACCGAGCGGTGACGTTGCAGCGCGAGGGACTGCCATGCCTGCTGCCGACCCGGTTCGGCATCGTCGCGCTGGACGAGGGTGCCGACCCCGACGAGCGTCCGCCCACATCGCTGCTGGATCGGCTGGCGTTCCATCTGGATCTGACCGATGTCTCGGTCCGCGACATCGGCGACCGGCCATGGACGCCTGCTGATCTGGCAGTCGCCCGCCGCGTCATGGCCGCGGGCCTTCCCGACGATGTTATCTCCGTGCCTCCCGCCCGCCGCATCATTCCCGACGCGGCCCAAGCCCTCTGCGGCGCCGCCCTGGCGCTTGGCATCGATTCCCTTCGGGCCCCTCTGCTCGCTTTGCACGCGGCACGCATTGCCGCCGCGCTGGACGAACGGACCGAGGCAACCGACACCGATCTCGGCCTTGCCGCCCGGCTGGTCTTCGTCTCCCGCGCCACCCGTTTTCCGCCACCGCGTGACGCGGAGCAGCCGGAGCCCGACACCGAACCGGATCCGCAGGACGATGACAATCGGTCTGATCAAGACGACCGACCACCGTCCGATCCGGACGACGACCCGTCCGATCCGGACACGATGCCGGACCAGCCGCTCGCCGATGTGGTTCTGCAAGCCGCGCTCGCCGCCCTGCCGCCCGATCTGCTGGCCAGACTGGCGCGGCCGGACGGCGGTCGCGGCTTGGCCCGCGCGCCCGGCCGCGCCGGGCAAATGAAGGCCAGCACAAAGCGCGGACGGCCGATCGGCACGCGCCAGGGCGACCCGAAGAATGGCGCGCGGCTGCATCTGCTGGAAACCCTGAAGGCCGCCGCTCCCTGGCAGGCCCTGCGCCGCCATCCCGGCAGCGGCACGGCCTCTGCCACGATGACGCGGTTCGAGGTCCGGCGTGAGGACTTCCGCATCATCCGCTTTCGCCAGCGCATCGGCACCACGACGGTATTCGCGGTGGACGCCTCCGGTTCCGCCGCCATGCAGCGCTTGAACGAGGCAAAGGGCGCGGTGGAACTGCTGCTGGCGGATTGCTATGTGCGGCGGGACCAGGTTGCCTTGATTGCCTTCCGTGGCCGCGGCGCCACCGTGCTGCTGCCGCCGACTGGATCGCTGCTGCGGGCGAAGCGCAGCCTGGCCGGTTTGCCAGGCGGCGGTCCGACCCCGCTCGCGGCCGGCATCGATGCGGCCGCCGCACTGGCTGATACGATCCGCCGGACCGGCCGCACAGCGGTGATCACCCTGCTGACCGACGCGCGGGCCAACATCGCCCGCGACGGCAGCGGCGGCCGGCCGCGTGCCGAAGCCGAGGCGCTGGAGAGCGCCCGCGCCCTCCGCGCCGCCGGTGTCGCGACCCTTTTGGTGGACACCTCGCCCCGCCCAAACCCCTTTGCCCGTCGCCTGGCCGAGACGATGCGGGCGCACTACGTCCCGCTGCCTTATGCCGACGCCTCGGCGTTGTCGCGCGCCGTGCGATCCGCCGCCGCCGCATGAGCAACCGGCTGAACTGGGAGCGGGACGGCCGCGACTGGCCGCATCGCGCGGCCAGCCGCTTTATCCAGGCCGATGGTCTGCGCTGGCATGTCCAGGTCATCGGGAGCGGTCCGGCGGTGCTGCTGATCCACGGCACCGGCGCGTCCGCGCATTCCTGGCGGACCATGGCGCCCGTGCTGGCCGAGAGGTGCACCGTGGTGGCGCCCGATCTGCCGGGTCACGGCTTCACCGGCGCGCCGCGATCGCCCGCCGGCTATTCGCTGCCCGGCGTGGCGCGGGGAATGACCGCCCTCCTCGGCGCATTGGGGATCTCGCCGGTGCTGGTGGCCGGCCACTCCGCCGGCGCCGCGGTGGCGGCACGGATGTGCCTGGACGGCACCATCTCGCCCGCCGCCGTGGTGAGCCTGAATGGCGCGCTGCTGCCTTTTCCAGGGATGACCAACGATTTTTTCGGCCCGGCGGCGCGGCTGTTGGCAAGCTCAAGCCTCGCCGCCCGGGCGGTCACCTTGTTCGCTGGCTCTCGCCCCTCGGTGGAGCGGCTGCTGCGCTCGACCGGGTCGCGGATCGATCCGGAGGGCCAGCGATTGTATGCCCGTCTGGTGGCAAATCCCGGTCATGTGCAAGGCGCCCTGGCGCTGATGGCGAACTGGGACCTGCGCCCGCTGGTGCGCGACCTGCCGCGGCTGGCAACGCGGCTGGTGCTGGTCACTGGCAGCAACGACGGCATGGTGCCGTCCGGCGAAGCCTATCGCGTGCGCGCCCTGGTGCCGAAGGCGGAGTTGTTTTCCCTGCGTGGACTGGGGCATCTCGCGCATGAGGAACGGCCGGATGAGATCATCGCTTTGCTCAACAGGCTGCTGCCGCAAGACCCGTCCAGGTGATCATTTCCAGGGGCATCAGCAGTGCGATCAGCGATGCCGTAGCACGGCTGTTTTTGCGGTGAGCGGGCCACCCGGCTGGTCGGCGGCGCCTGCTTGACAACGGACCGTGGCCAACTCGCCGAACTCCGAGTGCTTGTCGATGTCGGTGCTGTCGGGCGGCGGTTCGGCTTCGGCGGCTTGTCATCATCCGCGCCGGACCTATGCGGAACGATCCAGCATCAGCCTGGTGCCGAAGCCGATGAACGCGAGGCCGGCGGCGCGATCAATCCAGCGTCGCGCTCTGCCGAAGGCATCGGCCACACGCCGGATGGTCAGCACGCGCGCCACGAGAACGTACCAGATGACAGTGAGCGCGAACATCAGACCGACGGCTGCCACACCAAGCATCGCCGGTGAATGCGCGGGCAGCGTCGCGGCGAACAGGCTGGAGACAAAAAGCGGCGCCTTGGGATTGGCGAGATTGGTCAGCAGGCCCAGACGGAATGGGTGTCCGACAGGGCCGGGCCCGGTGGCCTGATGCCGCGATACCGTGGGTCTCCAGCTACTCACCAGAAGGCGGAATCCCAGCAGCATCAGGTAGGCACCGCCGCCAACCTTGAAGGCGACGTAAAGCCAGGGTGAGGCCACGAACATGGCGCGAATGCCAAAGAACCCCGCCACACCCCACGCGGCAATGCCGGCCGCTATGCCAAGCGCGGCGCTGATCGCCGCTGCCCGTCCCTGCGTGATCGACAGGCGGATGACGAGCAGGAAGTCGGGTCCCGGCGCGACCAATGCGGCTAGCCATAGGACCGCGAGGGCACCCAGCACGACGGTATATTGATGAATAGACATCAACATAAGCTTGTTAAGATGTAGTCCTGCACGACGGTGCGGAGCGTTGGCGATCGCTGAACCAAACTACGACGCGCCTGCCACTACCGGGTTCGGTTATAGGCGTAATCTTCCCGTTCGCCCATTCCCACTCGCAGCCCGGCTGGTATCGGCGCGCGCGTGGCATTGAGCTTTGCATGCTCGTCCAGAGCGGCCTGGTCGGCCCAAAGCTCCAGCAATGCCAGCTTGTCGGGATCTATCACGCTCTGGAACACCTCGAACTGCTCGCAACCCGGCTCTTTCATGACCTCCACACACCGGTTCTTGAACACCTGCGCGAAATCGGTGCCCTTTCCCGGCGCAGCGGTCAATGTGACGACGAGGCGGACTGACATGGTAGCTTCCTTTCACCGCACGATAGCTAGAAGTAGCGATCCGGCATCACCGCCTGTCAAGCATCCACCAAGACACGGCTTGTTTCGCCATCAGTGGGACGTTTTACCATTTCGCGGACGAATAATCCAGCATCCGTGAAGGCTAAGAGAAGGTCCGAATTAGGCAAGTATTCAAGCAAGTCTGTTCAAAACGCGCTAGCGAATATTCTTTTACAGCAACGGCGCCATCCAAGGTGGGCAATCGGATGCGTCAAGATCTCCCCATAACAGTTCAAAGCTCGTCTCCGGCATCAACCGCAGGAGACCTTAAACAATGCCTGACTCTGCACAACCTCGAGAGGATGAAAACGCACAAGATCCGCCTGATCCAGAAATCCGGAAATGGAATGCCATCCGGGCAGCAGAGCCGCGATCGCGCGGTCTGGATTTTCAACTGCGCGTGATAATGTAACGTGCGGTATCCAAAAGCTCGGCTGATAATGCGGATGGATCGTCACGTCCGGCAACGTGTCGCATACCATTGCATGCAGATCGAGCAACTCGCGCGTGACAACAGGAACGGCCCAAAGAACTGACGGCGATCCGGGAAAAATGCCAAGACCGTTCAAGGTGACTGGCAGAGCCTGCCAGACGGCCGTGATCTGTGCAAATGCGGCCTGAAGCACCTCGCCAGAAACCTCGTCTGGAAAGATCGCGAGTGTGATATGTGGCGGGTAACATAGGTGATAAAGGCCAGTATCAATGGAGTCCTTGGCCAGAATCCGCCACATCTCCTCGACCGAGGCAGCACAGATCGAATCGAACCGGAGTGTCATGGCAAATGGCATAAGCAAGGTTTAGCCCATCATGATGTGCAATCCGAATCGGGACATCAGAAACAGCCATGGACGTTGTCGTACGAAGCCTTCTCGAAGGCGCCAGACTGGCGGTCGGCGCGGTCGCCATCATCGACGTCTTCCGAGCGTTCACGACGGCCGCCGTCGTCCTGGCGAACGGCGCGTCAAAGATCGTGATGGTAACTACAAGTGAGGAAGCGCTCACGCTGCGCGGCAAGGGTGTTGGGCATGTCTGCATGGGTGAGGTCCGCGGCTTTATGCCGGCCGGATTTGATTTCGGGAATTCGCCTTTTGAGGTGTCGCGGATTGATTTCGGTGGAAAGACAATCATCCAGCGAACCAGTGCCGGTACCCAGGGTGTCGTCGCGGCAGCAGGGGCGGAATGGCTCTATGCCGCGGCTCTGGTCACCGCGAGGGCAACGGCGCAGGCGTTGGCTTCAGCCGGAGTTGGTAAGATCTCGTTGGTTGCCATGGGCGACAACGGGATCAAGAGAACCGATGAGGATGAATTATGCGCGCTCCACCTGCGTAACCTGTTGGAAGGGCGGCCTGGACAGGTTGAAGCTGTACGCCAATTGATTTGGGCAGGTGGCGAAATTGCACGTTTTAATGATCCAGCACGCCTGCATTTGCATCCGGAAGACGTGGACATCGCCCTGGATGTCGACCGTTACGCCTTCGCAGTTAGGGTTCGGACCGAGGATGGTCGGCCAGTCGCCCGCATCGACGCGCGGTAGAGCGAGAACAACCGCCTGACGACGGTGCGATCACCATGGAGCAATTCTGTTCTATTGCAATATCGATATGCCAGTTGCTTGACTTCACAATACGGAAGTCTTGTCAGTGAAAATATTCTTGCCGGTTAAACGACCCTCGCATATGTCAGGAAGTAGCAGATTCAGGCAGATCGTTGCAAAGATCCGGATCCGGTCATGCCTCGGCGCACTTCATGTGCTGGTTGCAACGTCGTGTTCTTGCTGCCCGTCGTATTCCTCATTCCGAGCTTTCGGAAATCGACGGCAGAACAGTAGATCTACCCCAACAACAACGGCAGTTGCCGCGTCAAGATGCCATCCTGGTCCCGCAACTCATGCACGATGGTAAAATGGTTCGCCCCTGGGACGGGGATCAACGCACCCGGCAGATGCGCCGCCGCCCGCCGCGCGTGCAGGTCCCGGCTGTCAGACACCAGCGGCGGCAACTCCGCCGTCCCATAGGCGATCGCCAACGGCTTGTTCACCGGCCGCAGCCGCATCGGCGACAAAGAAACGATTTCCTGCTCGGTCAGTTGCAGCTTTTCATTCAGATACGTGTCCCTCATCGGTCCGAGTTCGAAGATGCCGGAGATCGCCAGCCCCGCCTTTACCAGCGAATGATCCAGGCACATCGCCGTTAGATGCCCGCCGGCCGACCATCCGGACAGCACGACCGGCCCGTCAATGCCATGCGCCGGTCCGTGTGCCCCCAGCCAGTCCAATGCGGCACGGATTTCCCCGACGATCTCGCTCAAGGACGCATCCGGCGCGAGCGTATATCCCGGCAGGGCCGCCGCCCATCCCCGCGCGTGGGGCCCGGCGATCAGGTTGGAAAACTGTTCCTTGGCATTGCGTTGCCAGTAGCCGCCGTGGATGAACACGATGCAGGGTGCGCCGGGATTGGCGACCGGGAACAGGTCCCAGGTGTTCCGCTCCCGCATGCCGTAGCGCAGATCAAGATGCATCCCGTTGGTGGAACGGAACACTGACGACGCGACCTCCCGCGCCGCGTTCAGCACCGGACTATCGGTCACCGCGGCGGGGTTGTTGTAGGCCGCGTCACGCTCCGCCCGCGATAGCCGGCCCCATTGCGCCATGAAGCTCATGCTGTCGCCCGCAGATACCAGTCCATGATCTGCCGGCCCTGCCAGAACAGCGTGCCGGGGCGGCTCGCCATGTGCGCGAGCGCCCGCTCAAACCAGCCGATGCGGTGCGGCACGCCGCTGATATAGGGATGCACCGCGAGGCCCATGACCTTGGCCCCGTCGTCCTCGGCTTCCTGGTACAGTCGCTCGAACTGCGCGATGCTGCGGTCGTAGAGTTCCTCGGCGCGGTGATGCTGGATCATCATGATCGGGATGTCGTTCAGCTCCACGCTGTAGGGCATTGTCAGCAGCGGCCCGTGCCGGGTGCGGATGGCGCACGGCAGGTCGTCCACCACCCAGTCGGCACAGTAACGAATTCCGGCTTCCGCCAGCAGGTCCGGCGTGTCCAGCGTCTCGGTCAGCCCAGGGGCGAGCCAGCCGACGGGGTCGTGGCCGCCGGCCTGCCGAAGGGCCGCGATGGCGTCGTGGATCATCGCCCTCTGGTCTTCCACCAGATGCGTGGCCATCTGATGGTAGCCGTGCACCATGAACTCCCATCCGGCATCGCGGCAGGCTTCCGTCACGCGTGGATAGGCGGCGGGAACCGCACCGTTGATCGCCAGGGTCGGCGCGATGCCATGCAGGTCCAGCGCCGCCTTCAGCCGCCAGAAGCCGACCCGCATGCCGTATTCGTGCCAGGCCCAGTTCGGCACGTCCGGCACCACCGCCGAACCCTGCGGCGCGCTGAGTGCCTGGCGCGGCATGGCGCGGTCGATGTCCCAGCGCTCGATATTCACCACCAGGAAGACGGCAACGCGCTTGCCGTCCGGCAAGGCCAGCCGGGGACGATCGATGGAAGCGAGGTAATCCAGCCGTTCGGCAGGTTTTAAAAGATCTGTCATGCGGCAATGATGAACGCGGCGAACGCGGCGTTCAAGCTCACGTCTTCTCCGGCAGGGGAATCCCCGTCAGCGCCTGCCACACCCGGATGACGAAGGCATCGTCCTTATAGCCCTGCCCGTTCGCCGCGGCGGCCAGGAACAACTGATGCGCCGCCGCCGCCAGCGGCAGCGGGAAGGTCAGCGCCCGCGCCTGGTCCAGCACGATGCCCAGATCCTTGACAAAGATGTTGACCGCGGAGGACGGCGTGTCGTCGCCATCCAGGATATGCGGCACGCGGTTCTGCCACATCCAGGAACTGCCGGCCGACTCCGAAATGACCTTGTACAGCGTGGTTGGGTCTGCTCCGGCTCGAATGCCGAGCGCCAGCGCCTCCGCCGCCGTCGCGATGTGGACGCCGGCCAGCAACTGGTTGACCATCTTCACCGTGCTGCCGACACCGACCTGGTCGCCCAGCCGCCACACCTTGGTGGAGATTGCCTGCAGCACCGGTGCCGCCTTGGCGAAGGCGGCTTCCGAGCCTGATCCCATCACCGTCATCGTCCCGGCCTGAGCGCCGACCGAGCCGCCGGACACCGGGCAGTCCAGCATCAGGAATCCGGCGTCCTCGATCTGGCGGCCGAGCGTGCGGGCGGCCTCTGGTGCGACGGTGGCGCAGCACAACACGACGCCGCCCTTCTCCATCCGCGCCAGGCAGGCTTTCTCCCCGAACAGCACCTGCCCGGTCTGTTCGGCGTTGATGACGAAGACGACCACCGCTTCCAGGTCCGTCGGCAGGGCGTCGGGCGAGACCACCGCCGTGCCGCCGGCGGCGGTGAAAGCGGCACGGGCGTCCTCCCGCAGGTCGCAACCGGTGACAGCGTGGCCCTTCTTCAGCAGGTTGAGCGCGGCGCCCATGCCCATGTTGCCCAGACCGATGACTCCCACTCGCATGAACAACCCTCCTTTACTAGAACGCAATCGCCCGAGTCTGGCCGGTCAGCAGGCCCGAGTTCCGCGATCGGACAGCGGGCCAGGCCAGGATAGGACGCTGTTCTGATGCATCCTCGAACGATCATGGTCTAGCGTCCGCCGCGGAAGCGTTCGACCGCCGCAACCAGTGCCCGCCTGATCCCTGGCTCCAGCGCGGAGTGCCCGGCGTCGGGCACGATCGTCATCCGGGCGTTGCGCCACGACGCCGCCAGTTCGAAGGCGGTGGTGGCGGGGCAAATCATGTCGTAGCGGCCCTGCACGATCTCCGCCGGGATCCGGGCGATGCGGTCCATCCGGCCGAGCAGGCCCTCGGGCGGCAGGAACAGACGGTGGGCGAAGTAGAATGCCTCGATCCGTGCCAGGCCCAGCGCCGTGCGATCATGGGAAAAGCCGGTGACGGTTTCCGGGCTGGGCAGCAGGGTGCTGCAGGTGCCTTCGAAAACCGACCAGGCGCGGGCGGCGGGCAGATGCATGGATGGGTCTGGACTGGTCAGCCGGCGCAGGTAGGCGCCCAGCAGGTCCGCCCGCTCATGCTCCGGCAGGAAGCCGGCGAAGGCGGCGTGCGCTTCGGGAAATACCGCCCGGATGTCATGCAGGAACCATTCGACCTCACGCGGGCGTCCCAGGAACACGCCGCGCAGTACGCAGCCGGCGACACGATCGGGGTGGGTCTGGGCATAGGCCAGAGCAAGCGTGGAGCCCCAGGAGCCGCCGAACAGCAGGAACCGCTCGATCGCGAGATGCCGGCGCAGCGTCTCGATGTCGGCGACGAGGTCGGGCGTGGTATTGTGTTGCAGGCCGCCGAGGGGTCGGGAGCGGCCGGCGCCGCGCTGGTCGAAGATCACGATGCGCCAGTAGTGCGGATCGAAGAAGCGGCGGTGCACCGCGCCGGCGCCGGCGCCGGGGCCGCCATGCAGGAACAGCGCCGGGCGGCCGTTCGGGTTGCCCGCCTGCTCCCAGTACATCACATGACCGCCGGACAGCGGCATGTAGCCGGTCTCGTATGGGCCGATCTCGGGGAACAGGTCGCCGCGGGGCATTGGGCGGCATGATAGAGCCAAGCCGGCGCAGTGGGAAACAGGGTTTCGTCACTTGCGCCGACAGCGCCGGCGGTTGCGATGAGCAATGCAACGGGGTGATAGTCCCCGTCAACAATAACCGTTGGGAGCAAAACGACATGCCGGAGTTCGTCAGGGAAGCGGTCGCGGCGCGGCCGGACCAGACCGATCGATGTGACGCCACGCGGCCGATGACGGGGGCGGAATACCTCGCCTCGCTCGATGACGGACGCGAGGTCTATATCTATGGCGAGCGGGTCGCCAAGGTCACCGAACATCCGGCCTTTCGCAACACCGCGCGCATGATCGCTCGGCTGTACGATGCGATGCACGATCCGGCTCGGCGAACGAAGCTGCTGGTGCCGACCGATACCGGCAACGGCGGCATGACGCACGCCTTCTTCAAGGCGCCGAAGACCATGGAAGACCTGATCGCCGGGCGCGATGCGATCGCGGACTGGGCCAGGATCACCTATGGCTGGGTTGGCCGGTCGCCGGACTACAAGGCGGCATTCCTGGCCACACTCGGCGCCAATGCGGACTTCTACGAGCCGTATCAGTGCAATGCCCGGCATTGGTACAAATTCAGCCAGGAGCGGGTGCCGTTCATCAACCACGCGATCATCCACCCGCCGGTGGATCGCGACCGGCCGCCTGATCAAATCAGCGACGTGTGCTGCCACGTGGTGCGGGAAACCGATGCCGGCATCGTCGTGTCCGGTGCGAAGGTCGTCGCCACCGGCTCGGTGCTGACGAACTACACCTTCGTCGCGCATCACGGCCTGATCCCGCTGCAGGACAGGTCCTATGCCGTGGTCTTCATGGTTCCGACCAACGCGCCCGGCATCAAGTTCATCTGCCGCACATCCTATGAGATGACCGCCACCGCGATGGGCAGCCCGTTCGACTATCCGCTGTCCAGCCGACTTGATGAGAACGACGCCATCTTCATCATGGACGAGGTCCTGGTTCCCTGGGAAAACGTCTTCGTCCATGGCGACGTGGAAAAGGCCAACAATTTCTTCCCCCGCACCGGCTTCCTGCCGCGCTTCGGCGTGCACGGCTGCACCCGGCTGGCGGTGAAGCTGGATTTCATCTCCGGCCTGTTGCTGAAGGCGATCGAGGCGTCCGGCACCAAGGACTACCGCGGCGTCCAGGCCAACGTTGGCGAGGTGATCGCCTGGCGCAACCTGTTTTGGGGTCTATCAGACGCCATGGTGCGTGATCCAAAGCCGTGGGTCGGCGACTACGTGCAGCCCAACATGGACCCTGTCAACGCGTACATGATCATCGCGACGATCGCGTACACCAAGATCAAATACATCGTCGAGCAAACGGTCGCCTCTGGCCTGATCTACCTGAACAGCCACGCCCGCGATTTCCAAAGCCCGGCGATCCGACCGTATCTCGACAAGTATCTGCGCGGTTCCAACGGCGTCGATGCCGAACAGCGGGTGAAGCTGATGAAGCTGCTGTGGGACAGCATCGCCTCGGAGTTCGGCGGCCGGCACGAGTTGTATGAGATCAACTATGCCGGCTCCACTGAGGAAATACGGCGCTATGCCCTGTTCGGGGCACAGGCCTCGGGCAACGCCGCGGCGTTCATGGGCTTCGCCGAACAATGCATGGCGGAATACGATCTGAACGGCTGGACGGTGCCGGACCTGAGCGATCCGGGCGATCTGAGCTACCACTTGATGCGGGGCGGTGGGTAATGCCGTCGTACAACCGCGGAACGTTCTTCCTTCTCGCGGCGGCTGGGACGTTGCCACGGCCAAGCGAATAGCTGGTGTCTAGAGAGAAGCACGCCCTAGCCACCGGCAGTCTTCCGTCATGGCATGCGCCGACCCTCGGCGCAGGCTCTGGGCGCGGGGCCTTCGTGCACATCTCATATGAGGGTTGTCGTATGCAGCGTATCTGGATTGGACTGGGTTCGCTGGCGGGATTTGGTGCGGTGGCGATGGCGGCGTTCGCGGCACACGGGATCGTGGACGCCACCGCCGCACGCATCGTCGGCAGCGGCGTCCAGATGCAGGGCTGGCACGCACTGGCGCTTTTCGGCACCGGGCTGTGGGCGCCGCGAGGCGGCGTGTTGGCTGACGCGGCGGGCGCTGCATTCACCGTGGGCTTGCTGCTGTTCTGCGGGTCGGTGTACTCGGTAGGCCTGGCTGGCGTGTCCTGGGGCCTGCTGGCGCCGACCGGCGGCATCTTGCTGATGATCGGCTGGCTGCTGCTGGGCGCGTCGGCTTTACGCAGCCGATGATAGGCGCCGCTTATCTCGCCGCCGAGGATTTGCAAACGCCGCTGGCCGAGGAACTGAGCCGTCGCGGCGTCACCATCAGCCACTGGCACGGCCGGCTGGCACTGTCGCCCGACCCGCCGATGCGATCCGCCTGGGCACTGGATACCTGGACCGATCCGAGGGAAATTGACGCGCCGTCTGTCAAGGCCGCCGCCGATGCGCTGCGGGCGGTGCAGCGCAACTGGGCGGCGTACAGCGCCGGGCATCATCGCCGCATGGCGCTGGTCAGCCAGCGGTTGCCGCCGGTCAAGCCTCGACCGCTTGCCTTTCCGGCGCCCGCGCCAACGTCGCACCTGGGCGCGTGGACGCTGCTGGCCCAGGACAGGCTGCTCGCCAGTCCGACCAAGTCGAGCCCGTTCGTCAATGGAGAATGCCATTTCATCGAAGACCACATCGGGCCGCCAAGCAGGGCATACCTGAAATTGTGGGAGGCGCTGGCAAGGTTTGGACGGTTTCCGCGGCCGGATGAGCGATGCCTCGATCTGGGCGCCTCGCCCGGCGGCTGGACCTGGGCGCTGGTTCGGCTGGGAGCGAACCTGACGGCGGTGGACAAGGCGCCGCTTGATCCCGCGGTGGCAGCGATGGCCGGTGTCGTCCAGCGCCTGGACAGCGCCTTCGCCGTGCCGGTCGAGCCGGTGGACTGGCTGTTCAGCGATGTCATCGCCTACCCGGACCGGCTGCTGGCACTGGTGCGGCGCTGGATCAATGCCGGGACGGCCAGCCACATTGTCTGCACGCTGAAGTTCCAGGGTGCGACCGACCACGATGCCGCCGACGCCTTCGCCGCGATCCCGGGTGGTCAGGTCGTCCATCTGTTCCACAACAAGCACGAACTGACCTTCCTATGGAGTGCTTGCTGATCGGCCGGCGGTTCGGCAGGATGCACCTGACCTTAAGTCGAGGGAGGCCATGGCGGTCAACAAGATCTATCCGGACACGACGGCGGCCTTATCAGGCCTGCTGCACGATGGCATGACGATCATGTCGGGCGGGTTCGGCCTGTGCGGCATCCCTGGCGCGCTGATCGAGACGATCCGCGACAGCGGGGTGAAGAACCTGACCATCGTCTCCAACAACGCCGGCATCGACGATGCCGGGCTGGGCCTGCTGCTGCAGACAAGGCAGGTGCGCAAGATGATCAGCTCCTACGTCGGGGAAAACGCCACCTTCGCCAAGCAGTACCTGGCCGGGGAGCTGGAGATCGAGTTCAACCCGCAGGGCACTCTGGCCGAACGCATCCGGGCCGGCGGCGCGGGCATTCCGGCGTTCTTCACCGCCACCGGCGCGGGCACGCAAATCGCCGAAGGCAAGCCGCAGCAGGAATTCGATGGGCGGCTGTATGTGCAGGAGCTTGGGCTGCGCGCCGACCTATCGATCATCCATGCCTGGAAGGCCGACACCGAGGGTAATCTGGTCTATCGGAAGACCGCGCGGAACTTCAACCCGATCATGGCTACCGCCGGCGAGGCCGTGGTGGTACAGGTCGAGGAACTGGTGGAACCCGGTCAGATCGACCCCGACCACATCATCACCGCCGGCATCTTCGTCAACCGCATCGTCAAGCTGACCGCGGTGGACAAACGGATCGAGCAACGCACCGTGCGCAGGCGCGGTTAAAGTTCCTCGCAAAGGCGCATTTAACATATCGTGCGGGAGCGCGTGTAACATATCGCGTGAAGGCACGCTTGAAGGAGGCGAACGTCATGCCCTGGACCCGAGACCAGATGGCCGCCCGCGCGGCACAGGAACTGCGGGACGGTTTCTACGTCAACCTGGGGATCGGCATCCCGACCCTGGTGGCGAACCACATCCCCGCCGGCATGTCGATCCAGCTTCATTCCGAGAACGGCATGCTCGGCATGGGCGCCTTCCCGTTCGAGGGCGAGGAGGACGCCGACCTGATCAACGCCGGCAAGCAGACAGTCACGGAACTGCCGACCACCAGCTTCTTCGACAGCGCCGCCAGCTTCGCCATGGTCCGTGGCGGGCACATCGACATCTCGATCCTGGGCGCGTTGCAGGTCGCGGAGAATGGCGACCTGGCGAACTGGATGATCCCGGGCAAGATGGTGAAGGGGATGGGTGGAGCGATGGATCTGGTCGCCGGCGTGCGCCGGGTGGTGGTGCTGATGGAGCATACCGCCGGCGGCAAGCCCAAGCTGCTGAAGCAGTGCAACCTGCCGCTGACCGGTCGGGGCGTGGTGGATCTGGTGATCACCGATCTGGGGGTATTTGAGGTCTCGGCCAAAGGCCAGGATGACGGGCTGGTGCTGGTCGATCTCGCGCCGGATGTCACGTTGGCAGAGTTGCACGAGAAGACCGAGGCGCCGTTCACGGTGGCGGCGCACCTGAAGGTCGCGGCCTGAGGGCTTTCGGAACAGGTAAGCCCTGGCTTGCCGACCTCGTGTGTGCTTAGACGCAGTCTAGCTTTGTCCTGGATGCCGCAGGTAGAGGCGGATTGCCCGCAGTTTGTGCGGTGGCGCTGCTGCTGAACGCGGCGGCGGTTAAGGCACCCGCAAGTTGACGTAAGCGCCACAGCCGCAACGGACACGGCGACGGTCCGCAAAACATCAGGGCGCGGAAATGCCCCAGTGCTGGCAATTGTTCTCCCGCAGTTCGATAGGAAGTGCGGGAAAAAATGCTGGGTTCGAGGCCCAAATGCTTTTCGTCTGTACACACCAGCTTTCCGGGGCGGTATGGACGAGTGGAGGCGGAGGTTCATACGCCGGGCTATAACCCGTCGTGGAATGGTGGATAGGCGGATCATGAATGGGCTTAGCGAGTGCGAACGCAAACGCGGAATGGCTCACCTTGTGAGCAACGTTGACAATCTCAGCGGCAAACATGGGCACGGGGTATGACCTTCCGAGATCAGTCCAGATCTGCTCCACATGGCGATTATTAGCGGCCACGCCGACGCCACCAAGTGTGATCGTTATTGTGATGGTTATTTTGACCGTGATCTTAATAGAGCCTTTGAGAAGATCCTTCAGCTCACCTTTCGCTTTGGCAAGCCGCGATTTGCCCCGGTCCGTCTTTCGCGTAGACTGCTCGCTGTGTCGCGGCTTGGATTGGTGTTCCTGCTGATCGAATTCTTCGGGCCGCCGCTCGTGTGCCGGAGGGCGACCTTTCTCGTTGACCGCGGGTGCCCACGAGGTCTCTGTATGCCGCCCGGCCTGACGTCCCAATGGTCTATTACGCGGCATCATGGTTGCCTCGCGTTGCCGTACTCGAAGATCCGGTGTGCAGAGGGCCGGCCTGTCCGTTGTCGAAGCGAATGAACCTGTGAATGGTCGCCGCGACTGAAACAGATTGCCCTTTGCCTGATGGAGCATAGGCCACTCCATATACGGGTGGATGTGATCTAGGTCACTCACCCGGGATCGAGATGTGGGAGCGCCTGGTGCAACCTCAGAGTTGCTGCGACTGCGGGCAAGGCGAAACGGTGCCGGCGGGAACAACCTGTTTGCCGCCGACCTTGGCGGGCCGCTACGGGCGGTTGCTCGCGCTACCTTCGCTACCCCGCCTGGCGGTGAGCCAAAGCATGCTACGGAGGCTGCCGGTCAGGGGATCTGCTGTAACTCGGCCGGGCGTGTAGCATGAACTGATCGGATGAAACTGGTGCGGTCGAGAAGACTCGAACTTCCACGAGGTTTCCCCCACAAGCACCTCAAGCTTGCGCGTCTACCATTCCGCCACGACCGCATCGTGGTTTAACAGGGGCCGGGATATAGCGGATGAACGACACCGGTTCAATGACCTCGATCATGCCAACTCCTACGCTTCCCGAATGGCGCATCGCGGACGGCCTGACCGAATATCCCGCTGCGCTGGCCGCGATGCAGGCGCGGGTTGCCGGCATACGGGCCGGCACCGCCGGCGAACAGGTCTGGCTGGTGGAGCATCCGCCGCTGTACACCGCCGGCACCTCGGCCAAGCCCGGCGAGTTGACGGACCCTGCCCGCTTCCCCAGCTTTGCCGCCGGGCGCGGCGGGCAATGGACGTATCACGGTCCGGGGCAGCGCACCGCCTATGTCATGCTCGACCTGACCCGCCGGCATGGCCGGGTGCCACCGCAGGACATCCGCTGCTACGTCAATGGGCTGGAGGAATGGCTGATCCGCGCCCTGACGCAGTTCAACGTCAAGGGTGAGCGCCGTGCCGGCCGCGTCGGCATCTGGGTCGCCAACCCGGCCACCGGTCTGGATGAGAAGATCGGCGCCATCGGCGTGCGCGTCACCCGCTGGGTCAGTTGGCACGGCGTCGCCTTGAACGTGGCGCCCAACCTGTCGCATTTCGGCGGCATCGTTCCCTGCGGCCTGGCGCAGTATGGCGTTACCAGCCTGGCCGCCCTGGGCATTCCGGCGACGATGCACGACGCCGATGTCGCGCTGCGCGCCGCGTGGGATCCGGTATTCGGCGGGCAAGCGCACGCCGCCTGCTGACGCGACACGAAATCCGGTCTACCTAACGACTCGTGAACCCATCCATCGCGCTGCCCGACGCCCCCTCGGTTGTCGCGGGCCACGGCCGAGCGGCTATCCTGACACTGGATGGCGAGGTTCTGGTGCTGGCTAATGGGGAGGCCGCCGCGCTGCTGCGGACCTTGCCGCCGCCGATGCTGGTGCATGCGCCGGCCACCTTTCGCCGCCTGGGCATGCGGCCTGGACCGGCGTTCGACCTGCTGGAACTGTTCGCCTTCGTCCGTCCCGCCCATACCGCCGCGCCGACGCCGCGTGGGCTGGCGATGGCGCTGGACGACGACCAGCCGCCGGTCGGCCTGGAAGCCGAGGTCACCCGCCTGCCCGACTTGGCCGCCGTGCTGCTGCACCAGCTTGTCCAGGCCCGCGGCACCTTGCGGAACCGCGACGCCGCAAGCCTGGCCGCGCGCATGCAGAAGGCCGGCTGGGGCTGGGGCGGCTACGTCACGCATGCCCTGGGACAGCCGGAGGCCGCGGCGTCGAACGAACCGTTGAAGATCTGGAAGCGCCTGCCGGAATGGGAGGATGAGGCGCCGCCGCCGCCGCCGTCCGCGCATGCGGTCTCGGAGACCGAGGCCCGTGCCCGTCTCGGTACCATGTTGGGGCCGCACGCCGAACCGCGGCCCGGCCAGGGTGACTACGCCGGTGCCGCCAGCGCCGCCTTCGCCCCGCGGGAGGTGCGCGGCGACCCGCATCTGGTGCTGGTCGAGGCCGGCACCGGCACCGGCAAGACCCTGGGCTACCTGGCGCCGGCCAGCGTCTGGGCGGAGAAGAACAAGGGCGCGGTGTGGATCAGCACCTTCACCCGCCACCTGCAGCGGCAGATCGACAGCGAGCTGGAGCGCCTGATCCCCGACCCGACCGACCGCCGCCGCCGCGTCGTTGTCCGCAAGGGCCGCGAGAACTACCTGTGCCTGCTGAACCTGGAGGAAGCCGTCGGCACCGCCACCGGCGGCTTCATGCACCAGAACACCATCCCCCTCGGCTTGATCGCGCGTTGGGCGATGGCGAGCGACGACGGCGATATCCAGGGCGGCGACCTGCCCGGCTGGCTGCCCGAATTGCATGGCGGCGGCCTGATTACGTCGCTGGCCGACCGGCGCGGCGAATGCATCCATGCCGCCTGCCCGCACTGGCGCCGCTGCTTCGTGGAACATACCATCCGCCGGTCCCGCACCGCCGAACTGGTGGTAGCGAACCATGCGCTGGTGATGACGCAGGCGGCGTGGGGCGGACTGGACGACAACGCCGTGCCGACGCGCTATGTGTTCGACGAGGGCCACCACGTCTTCGACGCCGCCGACGGCGCCTTCTCGGCCGCGCTGTCCGGGCTGGAAACCGCCGAACTGCGCCGCTGGCTGCGCGGCTCGGAAGGCGGCCGATCGCGAGCGCGCGGCCTGCGCAAGCGGCTGGAGGATCTGGTCGCCGATCGCCCGCCGCTGGTCGCCCCGCTGGAGGCCGCGTTGCAGGCCGCCAATGCGCTGCCGCCGTCCGACTGGGCGGCCCGCCTGCAGGAGCAAGGTCCGGAGATCGACGGCGCCGAACCGGTTCGGCCAAACCCGTCGGAGGCATTCCTCCGCCTGGTGCATCGCCAGGTCCTGGCGCGCACCACGGGGGCTGACGCCCGACCGTCGTTCGGCGCGCAGGAATGTGACGTGTTCCCGATCAATGACGATCTGGCGCAGGCCGCCGACCGGCTGGCGCGGGCGTTGTCCCGCATCTCCGAGCCGCTCGCGACGCTGCGCGAACGCCTGCTCGCCCGGTTGGATGACGAGGCCGAGGACATGGACGCGGCGACGCGCAACCGGATCGAGGCGATTGGGCGGTCGCTGCTGCGGCGCGCGCTGAACCCGTTGCAGGCGTGGCAGACGATGCTGTGGAGCCTGACCGAACCGCCGGATGATCCGGGGCAGCGGCCTGGGTATGTGCTGTTCCTGCGGCTGGACCGGCGGGATGGGCTTCGCGATGTCGATGTCGGGCTGCATCGGCACTGGCTGGATCCGACGATCCCGTTCGCCGCCACCCTGGCCGCGCCGGCACAGGGGCTGCTGGTGACCTCAGCCACACTGCGCGATTCCGGCGACCGCGATCCGGAGATCGCCTGGGCGGCGGCGGAGGCGCGGGTGGGCGCGCCGCATCTGGCCTCGCCGGCGATCCGCGCGGCGGTGGCCTCGCCGTTCGACTATGCGCGCCAGACGCGGGCGTTCGTGGTCAGCGACCTGACGCCTGGCAACCTGGATCAGTTGGCGGCGGCGTATCGCGAACTGTTCCTGGCGGCCGGCGGCGGCGGGCTTGGGTTGTTCACTGCGATCAGCCGGTTGCGCGCGGTGCATGGCAGGATCGCACCGGAGCTGGAGCAGGCCGGCATCCCGCTGTACGCCCAGCACGTCGATGCGATGGGCAACGCCACCTTGGTGGACATCTTTCGCGCCGAGGAGGAAAGCTGCCTGCTGGGCACCGACGCGATGCGTGATGGCGTGGATGTGCCGGGCAACGCGCTGCGGCTGGTGGTGTTCGAGCGGACGCCTTGGCCGCGCCCCGACATCCTGCACCGCGAGCGGCGCATCCACCTGTCCGGCGGCGATCCGAAGGGCTACGACGACCGGATCGTCCGGCTGCGCCTGCGGCAGGCCTTCGGGCGGCTGATCCGGCGTGCCTCCGATCAAGGAGTGTTCGTGCTGTTGGACCGCCAGGCGCCCTCGCGGCTGATGTCGGCGTTTCCCGCCGGCGTCGTGGTGCGGCGCGTGGGGCTGGCGGAGGCGGTGGCGCAGACGCGGGGGTTTCTGGCCGATACGCGCTAGCACCACGGCATGAAGGTTCCGAATGATCGCGAGGCCCGTTTTCCTGTCTTCTCGGCGCCACGGCAGGACTTGTAGCGCACGGGTCAGTTCCGTTTGGCAGGACTGCTTCAAGAAGATTGCGGACCCTAGTGGATAAAATCCAACGGATAGGTCCGTTGAATTTATCCACTAGGCTTTGATTTGGTGGGCCGATTCACCTAACGCTTGGAAACCAAGCGTTAGGATCGGACCATTAGCGGGGTGGGCAAAGAAGGAGTGTGAGGAACGCTTTTCTACGTTCCTGGCTCGCCCGCCCGAAACGCCTTACCGCACTACGGGCTGTCCCAATAGCGAGCTGGGCATCCGAAGTCCGAAAACGCGGCTCCGGATTGTAGTCCGCTCAATGCCGCTTCTCCTGTAATTCTACCGTGGCTGTCGCAAATGCCTGGATGTTGGCGCCAAACCCGTTAGCTGGGAAATACCGAACATATCTTTGCGGCGGGTTCTGCTTCTGCACCTCGGCGCAGGTCTCCCTCAAGGTCCGGTGGTCGACGCTTCTGTAAACAAGGACATATCGTGTGGTTGCACGCTGCGTCACCCCCACAAATTCGTCCGCCAAGGACGCCAGCGTGTAGTGGAACAGCCCGTAATAGGCGCTTGATATGGCCCGCCTCAAGTCGACTTGTCGCGGTGGCCCGGCGGGTGGTGGAGCAACCAACTTATCAGCCTGATCGAACAGGTGATCAGGATTAAGTATCGCCATTCGAAGTCAACTCATCCTCGGTCGTAAAGTCCACAATAGCGAATCTTTCCTCGCCAGAAGCACGAAGATCACGCTGGATGCGGACAATCGCATTAAGGGCTGTGTCTCCTGTCATTGTGTTTTTATATTTAGAATCTACAACGATCGTAACGTTAAGCGCATCGCGACCGTCAGAGTCCGTGGTTGCTGTGCTATAAACTCTGCTCAGCTTAACCCCTTTCAGCGTAGCTGTGGCCACTTTATCAGCAAGTCGATCCACGTCACCGAGGTCCAGCATTCTCCAATTATGACAGGCGTCTCGCAACCAGGGAAGGCCGCAATAGGTCGGAACCGGCTGTCCGGCGTAGGGCTTCCTATCGATAGACAGGCTGGCATTGAACAAGAAAGCCATTCCGCAGCCCGTCACAATCTCTGTCGCGACTTAACTAGCCAATCGCCGCCCGGTCGATCTCGCCACCACCGCTCAGCCGGCTCACTTTGCCCACCACCCTTATATCATTTGCGCGCGGCGCACCCCTCTGGTTCAACGTGTCGCTGCTCACCCCTTCAAACAGGCGCGGAGAATGTCATGCGGTCCCGAGACGAGCTGAACGCGCCCGAAGCCCTGGTGTTGACCATGGTCCTGGTGGCGGCTGCCGATGGCGGTATCACCGACCGCGAAATCGGCGTGATGTCCGGCCAGGTGCAAACCCTGCCAGCCTTTCAGGACTTCACCACGGATCAGTTGGTGGATGTCACCGACGCGGCGGTCCGTCTGCTGCGGGAGGAGAACGGGCTGGCCGATGCCGGCCGCCTGATGCGCTCTGCCCTGACGCACAAGCTGCGCGAAACCGCCTATGCCCTGGCGTGCGAGGTCGTCGCCGGCGATCAGGCATCGAAGCCGCGATCGCTGGACATGCTGGATTTCGTCCGCGCGGAGCTGGGGCTGGACCCGCTGATCTCCCTGGCGATCGAACGCGGAGTCCGTGCGCGCCATCAGCGGGTTGATCCGGCATCCTGACACCGATGCGCCGCGGCGGTCCGGGTGTGCTCCGCCTTTCATCAATCGACGGCGGGACCCGATCACCGGCGTCCCTTTATCGGGCGATAACCTTGCTCCGTGCGGCGGGTACCTGACCGTTGGCCACCGCGGCGTGAAGCGCCTGCGTTTTCGCATCGGCCGCGATGACAGTGGCAGCAGAAAACAGCGGATATCCGGCCATTTTGGAAAGCTAGCCGAAACCGCGAAAGGCATTCATGGCGAGCGTGATCCAGGTATGGCAATCTGCCACTGAACGAAGCTTGAGATACCCTTATGAGCAACTTGTATGACACCGATGTCGTGGCCTGGTCTGAACAGCAAGCGGCACTGCTGGGCCGGATGGCCGCTGGCGAGCGCATCAAGAGCACTGAGCTGGACTGGCCCAAAATCGCCGAGGAGATCGACGCGTTGGGCAAGAGCTCTAGGCGGCGATTGCGCGGCCATATCGCCATGGTGCTGGAGCACCTGATCAGGCTGCAAGGCTGGCCGGCGATTGATCCGCGCAATGGGTGGAAAGCCTCGCTTCGTCATGACTGCCATGAGATCGAACAGGACCTTGACGACAGTCCCAGCCCGCGGCGTGACGTCGCACAGATGATCCTGATCGAAACACACCGCGCTCGGAAAGATGTCGCGGTGTCGCTGAGGGAGTATGACGAACAGCCCCAGCTCGATATCGACGGCCTGACGTTCACGGAGGAGCAGGTGCTAGGCGACTGGTTTCCTGAATCGCCTACCACATCGTTGTAATCGCGCCCAGTTGCCAGGGCATGAATTTCCACGAGATCGACCGGGGCTTTCAGGCGTCGCTTCACGCCAACATGGATCCGGCGGCGTTTCGCCACTTCGGACCCTGGCTGCATGCGCCTGCAGAGGCGGCGGGCGGGCGGCTGGACGTGCTCGCCGCGGGCACTATGGACCAGGCCAGAGCGGGCTTGAACGACGCTGCTCGGATCATTCGTATCCTGACGCCGCTGGTGAAGTTCCGCGCCTGCCGCGACGCCATTGGGGCGCCGCCTACGCCATGTTGCTGGACGATCAGCCTTGTCCGAGGTTGCATGAGATGGTCAAACTTCTCTTGCTTTGACCGGATCAAGGTCAATTCGCCAGGGGCGGAGCCGCCGGGGTCAAGCCTGGCTATGACATCGAGAGCACGCGCCACCCGATGCGTCTGTTCAGCAGCGGCGCCCAGGCCGGTGCGCGATGAGCCGTAGTGATTGTCCACCATGAGGGTCCTGGTCATCGCCGGCTGCCTGGCCGGTGTCCCGGCGCTGACGCTCGCGGTTCCTGCGATCGCTGGATGGGCCGACGTCGTGCCAGCGATCCTGGGCATGGCCATCACCATCCTGGCCGCTGGCGCCTTCATCCTGCTCTGGCTGCGCGAGGTTGATCGGCTGACCCAGGCGGTGCGCCACATCGCCTATGACAAGTCAGCCGCCGACGTACCCGGGATCATCCTGATGGAAACCCTGTCATGGGAAGTTGCCCGGCTGTCGCGGCGGCTGGCGTCGCGCGCCGAACTGCTGGAACAGCACCGCAGAGCGGACACGCTGATCCTGGAGCGGCTGCCCGACCCGGTGGTCGTGCTGGCCCACGACCGCGCGGTGCGGCGCGCGAACGCCGCGGCGCGGGACGCGTTCGGCGACGACATGGCGGCCGTGCTGCGGCATCCCGGCGTACGTGGCGCGATCGACCGGGCGCTGTCCAGCAGCCAGTCGCAGACCGTGGAGGTGGTGCTGGCGGCGCCGGTGCAGCGCGACCTGTATGCCACGGCGGTGCCGATGGACCCGCCCTTGGCGGACGGTGGCCAGGTCCTGGTGGTGCTGTCGGACCGGACGCGGGAGCGGGTGATCGAACGCATGCGCGCCGATTTTGTCGCCAATGTCAGCCACGAGCTGCGAACCCCCCTCGCCTCCTTGATCGGGTTCATCGAGACCTTGCAGGGCGCGGCGGCGGATGACCGGCCGGCGCAGCAGCGCTTCCTGGGTATCATGGCCGAACAGGGGGCGCGGATGAACCGGCTGATCGACGACCTGCTCAGCCTGTCGCGGATCGAGTTGACCGAACATCAGCCGCCGTCGGAGCGGCTCGACCTGGGGCAGTTGCTGCCGCGCCTGGTGGCCGGCTTCGAGCCCCGGCTGGCGGAGCGGAAGGTGCGGCTGGCGATGCGGATCGCCATGGATCTGCCGGCGGTTCTGGGGGATGCCGACCAGATGGCGCAGGTGCTGCAGAACCTGCTGGACAACGCGATGAAATATGGCCGGGACGGTGGCACGCTAACCGTGGTCGCGGCGCGGGCACAGCCTGGTGACCGCTGGCCCAACCGCGCCGGGATCGTCGTGTCGGTCGGCGATGAGGGAAGCGGCATTCCAAGGCAGCATCTGCCGCGGCTGACCGAGCGTTTCTATCGCGTGGACAAGGGCCGCTCCCGCACGGTCGGTGGCACCGGGCTGGGGCTGGCGATCGTCAAGCACATCGTCAACCGGCACCGCGGCCAGTTGCTCATTGAAAGTGAGGAAGGCAAAGGTACAACCGTCAGTGTCTGGCTGCCGATGACCCAGGCTCCGGCGCGGCTGGCGGACGCGGATTGAGAGTGAACGAGGATCCATGACACCGTCATTCAGGCTTTGCCTTGCCGTACCGCTGGCTGCGCTGTGGGTTGTTCCCTGGATCGTCGTGCCGTGGCCGATCGGTTCGGCTTCGGCACAGGGCGTTCTGACGCCGGAGGCCGCTCGGTCGCAGCTTTCGGCGGTGCTGTCGCTGGTCAGCGGCGGCATGATCGGGTCCGGTGACCATGCGCCGCAGGTGACGCGGGATGGCGACGCCTGGCGCGTCCGCGTGCCGCTGCCAGAGTTGACCACGCCGACGGATGCGGCCGTTCGTGCGATGGCCAAGCCCCTGGCCGCCGGGATCTGGGACATCACGTCGCTAAGCCTGCCGCCGGCCGGCACGATCGAGACCGCGCCGCGGCCGGGTGCGGATCACCCCGGCATGGTGTCGTTTTCCATCGGGCGGCAGGCGATCCATGCCAGGGTCGATCCAAGCCTGTCTGTTGCTTCACCCATTGCGGTGGCTCTTGGCAACATCACGCTGACAACCGAGGGCGGCGGCCGGCGTTCGGAGCAGGCGATCGCGCGTTTCAGCCTGGATGGCACGCTGTCGGCCGATGCGAACCGGCGGATGACGATACAGACAAACGATACCGCGGCGAACTGGCGGATCGGCATCCAGGACAACGCCGGCGTCACGTCGAACAGCCTGATCAGGAGCGCCGCCGCCAGCTTTGGGGTCGAGGGGCTGGATCCCGCCCAGGCGGCGCGGCTGCGGGCGGCCGGAGGCACGCTTGCCGCCGGCGGGCCACACACCGGCCCAGGCGGCCGCCCCGGCGAACTGGGACCGGCCAGGCTTACGCCTTACCAGCGCGATCAGCTTCGCGCCATGCTCGACGCGAGCGTGGGGCTGTTGACCCGGTTGAACGTCCAGGAAACCTTGCAGGGCGTGCACTTCGAGGGCGTCGGCGTAAACCGCGGCGACATCGGCCGGGTCAGCCTCGGCCTGACCAGCGAAGCGCGCGGCGACCGCTTGAGCACGCAGATCGATCTGGCACTGGACGACCTGACACTGCGTCTGGTGCCGGCCGATCTCGCCGCCTACGTGCCTAATCGGGTCGATGTCAAACTGAACGCCGACGGCGTCCGGACTACGATGCTGATGCGGTTGCTGCGCGATGCGACAGCGGCGGATGCGGACCCGGCGGCGCTGCGGGCCGAGGCGATCACCCTGCTGTCGGACCCGGAGACGCATGTCGGGGTCGCGCATCTGTCCTTCCAGTCGGGACCCTTGCAGGTGGCGGGGTCGTCGCGGCTTCGTCCGCTGCCCGACGGCACGGCCGCCATCGACATCCATGTGACCGCGAGGGGGGCCGACAAGCTGATCGCACAAGGGCAGGACAGCCCGGCCGTGCAGCAGATCCTGCCGTTGGTGTTCCTGGCGAAGGGCTTGGCGCGTGCTGAGGGTGATGGGCTGGTGTGGGATATCTCGATCGCTGATGGGGTGACGACGGTAAACGGGATGCCACTGGGTCACCTTGGGGGACAAATGCGCCGGCCCTGACACGACGTTGCCTGACAGTGGCGTTTCCTTCGGTGCCTGGCACAGCAACTTGTCGAATTCCGGCCAAGACGGGAACCTTGCGTTGGCTGCGACCAACGTCCACAATCCGCCGATTGGACACTTCAGTGAATGTGGTGGATCCGATAGCCTGAAGGCCCGGATTGCCACCGGATTTTGCCGCGCCCGAGATGCGCCTGTCTATCCGCGGTCGTCCCTTCAGCAAGAATCCGCGTCTGTGCTATTCAGCATTCTCATCATGGCAGGACGTCGCGACGAGCCGGTCATTGAGGCTCGCGGCAAGAGCGGCGACATAAGGCGGCCGCACGAGATCAAAATGGCCACCGGCCATTGGTACCACTTCGAGATCGGCGATCCGCCGCCAGACCACGAGCGGGTCGCAGATCCGCGGATCGTGATGCAGCGCGCGAAAGTACGTCACGCCGCCACGGTATGACCGAGGTCGATAATCAGTGAACGCCTGCTCGCAAGCCCCGCGGACGTGCTGCAACAACGGCGGCAGCAGCGCGAGCGCCGGATCCTGCCAGTGCGGTCCGCGGCCCAGCCTTAGCCCGATGGCGTTGCGTATCCCGTCGATCTCGGCGGCTACGGCATGCCGCGGACTGGCGACCAATTCTTGCACCAGCAGCGCAAGCCGGCGTCTGCGATAGGCCAACCAATCGGGCCACAATAGATGACGCGGATGAACGTGGGTGTCGACCATGGCGAGCAACTCGACGCTTTCGCCCTCGGCCATAAGCCGGATCGCCATTTCGTAGGCGACCAGCCCGCCGAAGGAGAAGCCGCAAAGAGCATACGGTCCGCTGGGCTGGACGGCGCGGATCTCGGCTAGATAGTGGCTGGCCATAGCCTCCACGCTGGCGTGCGGCGCGTTGCCGGGCTGGAGGCCCCACGCCTGCAGCACGCTCACTGGCCGGCCGCCGCGCAAGGCCTGCAGCAGGCTCGAGAGTTCGAGCACAGTGCCCGACAGGCCATGCACGAGAAACAACGACCGGCCGTTGCCTGCCAGCACGGGAACAAGACAGGCGAAACGGTCCTCGAGGTCCGCGCGCAGCAGCGTGGCCAGAGCGGCGATCGTGGGCGCACCGAAGAGCGTCACGATCGGCAAGTTGCGGCCGAATTGCTGTCGGATGCGGGCGAAGATCGCCATCGCGAGCACCGAATGACCGCCAAGTTCGAAGAAATCGTCGTCCATGGAGATGGGAGCAAAACCGAATCCTGCCTGCCAGATCGCCTGCAACTGTTCTTCGAGCGTGGCATGCCCCACGTCTCGCGCCGCCTGCCGTGCGGGTGGGCACAGCGCCGGGTGCCGCGCGATTGTGTCGAGGCAGTCGGGGTTGACAAGCGCCTGCTGGTTCCTGATGGCATCGCCGTTTATCGCCGCACGTGCAGCGGTTTCGGAACGTTTGCCGCTGTGCGTGGTCGGCAGCGACGCGACGTCCGCGATGACCGCCGGAACGTGCGCGGGTGAGCACTCACGGCCGATCGCCTTACGGATGCGCAATGCCAGTTCGGGATCGAGCGAATCGCCCAGCCGCAGCACGAGAAGGAGGACCATTCGACTTCCGCCAGGCTCGGACGGCGACCGCTGCTCGACCGTCATCGCCTCGCGGATCTGCGGGAAGTCCTGCAGCACGGCGTAGATCTCGGCCGGACCCACGCGAATACCGCGGATATTCATCACGTCATCAGATCGACCATGCAGCCGTGCGGTGCCCTCGGGCGTGAAGGAAATGAAGTCGCCATGCGTCCAGACCCCGGGGTTCTGGCTAAAATAGGCGGCATGAAACCGCGTTCCGTCCGGATCGCCGTAAAACCCCAGCGGCCGCGATGGGAAGGGATTACGGCAGACCAGTTCGCCATAGGTGTCCCCGGGCTGGCCTATCGCCTGCACATCGAGGCCGAGGCTGCGACACTGCGCCTCGCCGCGCCAGACAGGCAGGTTCGGACTGCCGAGCACGAAGCAACCGATGATGTCGGTGCCGCCAGAGATCGACTGTATCGGCACGTGCTTGACGTTGTCCGTAACCCAGTCGAACTGCTGGTCATGCAGGATCGAGCCGGTCGAGAGGATTGCGCGCAGCGTGGGAAACGCGTGGTCCGGCCGGAAACCCTGATTCTGGCAAAGCTTGATGTAGGCGGGGCTGGTACCAAAGATGTTGACGCGCTCGTTAGCGACGATGTCCCAGAGCGTGTTGGGGCCGCTGATCGCGCCGTCGAACAGCACGATCCTGGCGCCGCAGGCAAGCGCCGAAAGCTGCCAGTTCCACATCATCCAGGCGCAGGAGGTGTGGAAGAACAGCGTTTCGCCGCGGCGCAGATCGCCATGCAGCCGATGCTCCTTCACGTGCTCCAGAAGCGTGCCGCCGGCACCATGCATAATGCACTTGGGTGGCCCGGTGGTGCCGGACGAGAACAGAATGAAAAGCGGGTGATTGAACGGGAAGCGCGAGAATTCCCTGACTGGCGCTAGTATTGTAGAGAGCAGCTTGTATGATGGCAGATTGGCCAACGGGTGTTCACCGTCGTCGCCAAGCGCCACGGCGGCTGTCAGCGTCGGCAAGCCGCGGCCGATTTCGGCCACGCGGTCCCGCATGCGCGGATCATCGCCAGCCACGTAGACAAGAAGCGTGGGATCTAGCTGCCTGAATCGGCTGAGGATCGCGGTCGCCCCCATCGCCGGATCAGCGCAGGCGAAGATGGCGCCGAGCGCGGCGGTCGCGAGCGCCACGACCACCGCCTCGGCATCGTTGCGGATGATTGCGACAACGCGATCGCCCGCGGCCACGCCAAGCGCCCGCAGCCGGGCCGTCGCACAGCCGACCGCCTGGCGAAGATCGCCGCGGGTGAGCCGGTCGGTTGGCCGGCCGTCGTCATGCACGGCGGTCAGTGCGGGTTGCGCATCATCCTCTTGGGCGAGCAGGTTCTCGACGTAGCTTAGCCGTAGATTTGGAAAAAACCGCGCCTGCTCTAACGCCTCATTCTCGCATGCCGGGTCAGGGCGACCCTCAACAATCAGCCTGGACCAATCAAGGAACAGGCGCCAGAAGGTGCGATAATCCGTAACCGAGAATTCCTGCAACGCCGCCTGGTCTGGAAAGCGGAGAGCCGTGTGTTGTTCACAGTAATGACTGAAGCCGGTCAACGCGGAGCAGGCGATAGCGGCGGGATCAGGAACGTATAACGGCTGGCGCAACGGGAAATTTCGTAGGTCGTCCATTTTGGACCTCGCAAACCCTCAGATGGATTGCATTTTAGGAATCACTCCCCATTATCTTATGATTCGACTGGCATATTTCTCGCAAATCTGCGTGTTGGATCGTGGCCATGTACGTCGACATCGAAAACCGAAGGGAGGCGATGCGGCGCGGCCGGCTGGTCATTGCGTATGTAACCGCCTGCGATACCACCTGCCCAGCGATGCTCGATCGATGGAATAGCTTGCTCAGCACGGAGGAAATTGCACGGGCCAACCGATTTCGGTTCATACAAGATAAGATTTCCTTCAGTTGTGCCCATTCACTGGCGCGGGTGATGCTTTCCATTTTGCTGCCGCAGCCGCCGCGAAATTGGCGTTTCACCACCGACGGGCTTGGACGCCCGCTTCTATGCGGCGGCCAAATCCGATACCCCGTGTGTTTCAGTCTATCCCACACCCGCGGCCTCGCCGCGTGTGCGCTTGGCGTTGGGCATGGAATAGGCGTCGATGCGGAGGGTTGCGCAGCCGTTCGGTTGTTGGATCTGCAGGGCGATTGGCTGACACAGGACGAAAGCGCCGCGTTGCATGCTCTCCCGCTTGCGGCAAAGGGTGAGGCGGCCGTTCAGCTCTGGACACTTAAGGAGGCCGTCGCGAAGGCAATGGGCGTTGGCCTTCATCAGCGGTTCAGCGATGTCGGGTTCGCACTTGATCCGCCGCGTTTCGCTCGATTACCAAAGGCCCTTGCCGGACGCTGGTGGCTGGCGCAGATGCGTCACACGCCGGCGCACATGGTGGCCGTGGCAGTCCGCAGCGCGACCAGGCGACCGGTCGAGATCACGATCGAGGTGTTGTCCGCAGACCTGATCGGCGCGCATCTATGTTGAAGACGCTGGCCCCATACGTCGCCGTCCGTGGTGGCAGCAGAACGCGGTTCCGCCATCAGGTTTGGTGTCTTGCGACAATGACAGTTAGCGGCAAATGATTGCAGGGAAGCGCCCGCAGTTGTTCGGCTTCCTACCGCGCCATGGCCATCACTCAGTCGGTAGATCCGGCCACGGTGACTTCGGCAGCGCCGAAATACGCGGCAGGATTTATCGCGAGAAAACAAAGTGCTCGCGACAGCGACGCGAGTTGCCAGAAGATTTTAAGCGCCTCACCCGTGCCGACATGGCGACAGCGACGCGGCCAGGCAGTTCCGTGGCTTGTTCAGACCTTTAATCCGATACCGCCAGCAGCACGGAACAGCGCATAAGTGCTGGTCCGTGCAACCTGGCGGGTGTCAGGCAAGGCCTCTATCAAGATGCCGACGCGAAAGAATTAGAGGCGCGCCCGCATATCCCGATAGCCTATCAGATCATGACTAAGCGCTTCTCCTGCGCCTGACGACAGCTTCGAATGTGCTGATCAAGCCTTCGATTTCAGCCGAAGCGGCCGCGAATTCCTCGGCTAGTTGCACGAAGGCCGCTTGCGCTTCCGGTTCGATATCAAAATCGGCTTGCATCCGGCAATCGGCGGCCCACGCAAGTGGGTCGCGGACGAGATCGTTTTGAGCCTCCAGCGTATCCATCGACAGGACCTCCCGTGAAGATTTCACAGTTCTTCTATCGATGGCGCCTCAACGGAGACGACGATTCCGCGTGAATCCCACGTGATTCCGTGCCGCTGCGTGAATTGATTCGCAAAATCCCGTACACTATCGTGTGAGTTCGTCGAACGGTGGAGGGATTAGCGCCGATCAGGGCGCGTGCGTCATCAGCCTTGGTCGGAAACGGGTGTGTCGGGTCGATGTTTGCTCGTCATGATGGTCCTCCCGCGTCGGCGCTACGGTGGCGGCGCTGACGCGCCGGCTGCTGGACGTCTTTCGCCGCTCAGCCGCTCCACCTTACACCGATACACATAAATCGGTCGATTGCCAGCATGAAGGACGTGACGTGAGGACGTCTAAAGCGCGATTGGTTTAGGTTGACCCAGAAGTCGCGCTTTAACTCATTGTTTGATCGCGTGATTCAGGCCTTCTGACTAAGTCAGCCTCAGGCGATCCCGCTCCAATGCGCAAGAACCATCGGTCTCGACCTTTTGCGCAATCTTGATGGCGACCCGCCTGATCAACCGACGTTGTCGGGAGATCAAGGAGACAGTTCATGGCCCCTGCTCACGACGCACCCTCCCCGCACGGTTCGGCAAAAGGGCTGTTCGGGTCGATCAGCGTCGGTGTCGCCGCCGGCGTGGCGGCAGCGTCGGCCGTGCTGCTGGGGCGCAAGGCGATCACCACGGCCAGTGTCGGCCAGGGTCACCCATTGAAGCACCGCATCCTCGACGTGGCGGCCGGCGCCATGCAGCACAAATACCCGCTGGATGCGATGAGCACCTTTCTGAACGGCTTCCACTTCTATGCCGATGACATGGGACGGCAGGTGGAGGCGTGCCATTTCTGCACCCATCTGCGGCACGACCTGCACCAGTGCGTGATCTTTGATTCCAACACGCCGACCGCTCGGCTGATCGGCATCGAGTACATCATCAGCGAGCACCGGTTCCGGGGCCTGCCTGATGAGGAAAAGCGCCTCTGGCACAGCCACCATTTCGAGGTGAAGTCCGGCGAATTGGTCGCGCCCGGCATTCCGGAGCTAGCCGAACGGACCTACTTCAAGGACCTTGTGACGACATACGGCAAGACGTTCCATAACTGGCAGGTCGACAAGCACGACTTCCCCTACGGCATCCCGCAGTTGATGATGGGCTTTACTGAGGACGGCCAGATCAACCAAGGATTGGCCGAGGACCGGGACCGCCGCTATGGCATCTCGACCGGCGACAGACGTCGGAAGCGCGCCGGCATACCGATGCCCGTCGTCGTTCCGGGTGCCAACGTCTGGGAAAGCGGCGGCACGGTGCAGACCCGCCTGGAGGAGATGGACTTCAAACGGTAGGCAGGCTTTCAGCGGGTGTACCGAGCGGCAGGGATGGCATGAACAAGGATCAGTCCACGACGCTGCCACGCCTTGGCTACACCTCCATCTCCCAGATCAGCCCGAGCACCTGCTCGCGCACCGCGACGAATTCGGCTGACGATTTTACCGCGCGAATGCCGTGCTCATCGGCGCGCCGAGCAAATGGCGTGTCGATTACGCGGACGATGCGACCTGGGCGCGGCGACATCACGACGACCTTGGTGCCGAGGTAGACCGCCTCCTCGACGCCGTGGGTAATGAACACGACGGTCATGTCGGCCTGCCGCCAGACCGCGTGCAGTTCCTGCTGCAGCCGCTCCCGCGTTAGCGCGTCGAGGGCGCCGAATGGCTCATCCATCAGCAGGATCTTCGGCTCGTTGGCGAGCGCGCGGGCGATGGCCAGGCGCTGCTGCATGCCGCCGGAGAGTTCATATGGATAGCGGTCGCGGAACTCCCACAGCCCGACGGTACGCAGCCAGCGCTCCGCCACCGCGGCGCGGGCGGCACGTGACTGGCCGCGGACGCGCGGGCCAAAGGCGGCGTTGGCGGCGACGCTCATCCACGGGAACAGGGCGGGCTGCTGGAACACGATGCCCCGCTCCGGCCCCGGCTTCGTCACGATGGTGCCTTCGAGACGCACCGCGCCGTCCGACGGCGGAAGGAAGCCGCCCAGCACCTGCAACATCGTGGTCTTGCCGCAGCCGGAAGGGCCAACGATGCAGACGAACTCTCCCGCTTCGAAGGACAGGGATACGCGGTCAAGCGCCAGAACGGGCTCGCCCCGGCGCGGCGCGTAGCGCACGGTCAGCGCATCGAAGGCGACGAAGGCTTCCCGCGACTGCGTTGCCGCACCGCCCATTGGGTTCAACCGGCCGCGCGGGCGGCGAACGAAGTGTCGGTTCCCGCCGCGAAGGCCTGGGGACCTGGGGCGCGCGCGATGGAGCGCTGCCGGACGAGGAATTCGGCCGTGCGATGCAGGACGTCGATGAACTTGCCGGGATGGCCGGCCGACCCCAACCAGTCCGGCCCGAGTTGTGCCTTCAGCGGGATGAAGTCGTACTCCTTGATATCCGCCATCGCCGTCGGCTCGGGAACGCCGGCCTGTTGCGCGATCACCTTCACGGCGGCATCAGGGTGGGTCTGGTATTCATCGAGCGCTCGGCCGTACGCCTTGAGGAAGCCAACCACAGCGTCGGGGTATTTCTTGGCGAAGGCGTCGCTCACGATAATCAGGTTCGCGATGTCGTAGCCGGCCTTGTCCAGCGGCTGCCAGGTGTCATACACGATGCCGCCATCAGTGAGCAGCTTCGACTTGGCGGGCGGCCAGACGTAGGCGGCGTCGATTTCAGCACGCGACCAGGCCGCGACGATCGCATCCGGGTTCATGTCGAGCACGGTGACCTGGCCCTGCTTGAGGTGGTTCACTGCCAGGAAGCCAAGCAGACGGAAATGCGAGGTGGAACCGAACGGGGTCGCCACCTTCTTGCCGATGAAATCAGCAGGCTTGGTGATGTTGGCGGCCTTGCGGACCGTCATTTCCTCGCCGCCGCCGATATTGTTGACCATGCCGATCAGCTTGTACGGAAGGCGCAGGCTGATGCCGGCGGCGACCGGCGAGGAGCCGATGCCGAGCCCGAAGTCGAGTGATCCCGCCGCCATGGCGGTGTTGATCTCGGCGCCGCTGCCGGCCTCGTTCCAGGCGATCTTGCCGCCGGTGCCCTGCTCGAACCAGCCGTTCCCCTTGGCCAGCATGGTGGGGTCGGTGCTGACGAAGTAGCCGACGCGCACGGTGTCCGGGGTCGCCGCGCGGGCACCGCGCAGCAGGCCGGGGGCGGCCAGGCCGGCACTGGCGGCAAGCAGGGTGCGGCGGCGCAGCGCGCGGGGTTCGGTCATGGGACGATCCTTACGGATGAGGGAGCGCATGGCTAGTCCCTCAACGCAAAAAATCGGGCCGTTCGCAAGGTCGAGACGCCTTGGCAGAGGGGAGTTCGGCAGCAACGCTGCTACAGGAACCCAGGCCTGCTTGCTTGATAACCAGGCCAAGCGCATGCCCGTTCCATCAAGACGAAACCAACGGCCGTTGGTGGCGGCTTCTTCGCGGTCCGCACCCCGTCAATTCACGATGACATCGAGCAGCGGCGCGTGCTGTTGGGCGCCGAACGTGTCACGCTCGCCGACGCTGCCCTGCGCCCAGGCTCGGCGCAACGTCAGCTTGAAGGCCATGGCCGGGTCGAAGAACATGCAGGCGATGATGTCCTCGGGCGGAACGTTGTAGAGCAGCGCCACCTTCGCCTGGTCCAACGCTCCGCTCGCCTTGACCCGCTGATACGTGTCTTCGTCGTCGAAGATCACGTCGAAGGTGATCTCGAACGGGCCGGAGTTCTTGCTGCGGATGACCTTGGCCAGGTCCTGCAGGCGCGCGTTCCGCATCTCAGATCTCCATCAGGCGGACGGGGAACAGCTCCTCGGGCGACTCCACCTCCATCAGGTGATAGATGTTGAAGCGGCAGACCGGGCCGATGGGATTTTCCGGCGGGTTCAGGGGAATGGCAAAATTGCCTGCCGTCGCCAACTGGCCGGGATAGGGCATGTGCAGCACGATGATCCGCGCCTGGCTGCAGATCGCGTTGGCCTGCTCCTGCGTGGCCGCCGTGACTTCGCCCATCAGCCCGACCTCGTGCGGAATTTCGTGCCGCTTCGGCTCCAGCGGTCCCATCACGGCATCCCGGCCATAGACGTGGAAGTGCATGGTCGCCTCGCCGGTTTCCAACTCGGGGAAGAACCCGACCAGGCGCCTGCGCACCTCGTCGAGGTAGCTGTCGAGTTGCCCCAGCAGGATCGGGTCGCGAATGCCGCCGATGAAAATGGTGCGGTGGCCGACGATCGCCGCACCTTCCAGCTTGACGCTGTAGCGCTCGGAGGGGTGGAACACGCTGCCGCTGACCCGGACACGACGGTTGTCCAGAGCCTCGTAGCGCGACCCGCGCAGGTCCAACACGCCGCCGGGGCCGGACAGCAGGTCGGGCCGGGTCTTCTCATAGAGCGTATGGGCGGCCACGGAGGCGGGCGTGCATCGTTCAGCCGGGTTCATTGGCTCCAGGTCGAAGCTGTCGCGGCGGACCGTCGCCAGGATCACGCGGCCTTTGGGTTCCGCGCACACCGCCCCGCACTCCACGATTTTGCCCATGTGCCAGTACACGCCGGGGTCGATCCCGTGCAGCATGCACAGGCCGGCATAGGGGGCCGGGTCGTAGGCGCGGCCGCTGACAATGATGTCCACGTCCGGATGCTCGCGCAGCACGCGGGCGAATGGTTCAGCCCCCATCTGCGCCACGACGTTCACGGCGTCGTCGATGGCTTGGTGCGTCAGCTCGCCCGAGGGGCCACATTCGGTCACGCGTCCGGCCACCAGCCGATCATGGATGACGGCGCGGTCGATGTCCGCATAGATCGCCGCCAGCTTGAAGCGGTAGCCCTTGGCGGCGGAGATTCCGCGGATCATCGCGATCATCTCGTCCACGTGCCGGTTGATGCCTGGCCCCCCGGCGGAGCTGATGACCAGCGGGACATGCCGCTCGCTGGCCGCATGCAGCACCAGGGCCAGGTCCCGCATGTATCCCTGCCGGTCTACGATCATCTTGCCCAGGCCCAGCAGGTATGGCCCAGGGTCGGTCGAGCCGGCGTCCACGATCATCGCGTCCGGCCCACGCTCCACGCCGCGCCAGAAATGCTCCGCGGGGATGCCGTAGCCGAGGATGCCGGCCGGCGTAAGGATCTTCAGTTCTTCCGTTTGCACGCCCATGGCGTCCTCCGACGCACTCGATTCATCAGTGATCGAGTGCCTGTTCAACCCGAATATGATCCGCTCACTCTCACTGCGTCCAATCGATAACCGCTGGGAGGCGATAGCGAAAATCGAATTGTCTTTCCCGCTTATCAGCCTCTTATCGCGCTGCAAACGGCAGGAGCAACATCATGACCCGGGAACTGCGTAAAGGCGGCATCGCGATGATCGCCTTCCTTCAGGCCCAGAATTGCAGCAACTTCCCCGGCTCGTGGCGCCACCCGGCCGCGATGCCGGATTTCATGTCGGCGAAGTATTACCAGCGGATTGCCCGCACGCTGGAGGAAAGCAAGTTTCACCTCGCCTTCTTCGACGACCGGCTCGCCATGCCGGATTTCAGCGGCGACTATGACATGGCGGTGCGGCATGGCGTGCGCACGGTCAAGATGGACCTGATCCCGCTGCTCACCGCCATGGGCATGGCGACCAGCCGCATCGGCCTGGGCGGCACCTACTCCACCACCTATTACGAGCCGTTCCATGTGGCCCGCGTGTTCGCGACGCTGGACCTGATGATCGAGGGCCGCGCGGCCTGGAACGTGGTGACATCGCTGAACGACTCCGAGGCTGCCAACTTTGGTCAGGATGAACACCTGGAGCATGACCTGCGCTACGACCGCGCAGACGAGTTCATCGAGGTGGTGATGGGCCATTGGGCGACCTGGGCGGACGACGCTATCGTCGCGGACAAGGCAAACGACTTCTTCGCCGATCCGACCAAGGTTCGCGCGCTCAACCACGTCGGCAAGTGGTTTAAGTCCCGCGGCCCCTTCACCGTGCCGCGCTCGCCGCAGGGGCATCCCGTCATCATGCAGGCCGGGCAGAGCGGCCGCGGGCTGGCCTTCGCGGCACGGTGGGGCGAGCTGATCTTCGCCTCCATCAAGGCCAAGGAGGCCGGCCAGAAGCAATACCGCCAGCTCAAGGACGCCGTGGCCAATGCCGGCCGCGACCCGGACCAGGTCAAGCTGGCGCCGGCCATCTACGCCATCGTTGGTGAAACCCGCACCATCGCGGAGGAAAAGCGCGCGCTGGCAGAATCCCTGGCGATGCCCGAGGATAGCCTGACGCTGATCTCCGAGGTGACGAACTTCGATTTCAGCTCGGTGCCGCTCAACCAGCCGCTCAGCGATGCCCAGATGGTCAAGGTCGGCATCCACCTGGGCCTGAAGGCGCGCGTGGTGGAACGTAGCGGCAAATCCAATCCGACGCCGCAGGAGTTCATCGACTTCAGCAAGCGCGGCACGATCAACGAGAGCCAGGTGTTCTGCGGCACGGCGACGGACGTGGCCGACCAGCTTGAGGACTGGTTCATGAGCGAGGTCTGCGACGGCTTCGTCCTGTCCGCCACCCATCGCCCCGGCGCCTACGAGGATTTCGGCCGGCTGGTGGTGCCGGAGCTGCAACGGCGTGGGCTGTTCCATCTCGATTACGCCGGTGCCACGCTGCGGGAGAACCTCGGCCTGGATCGCCCGGTCGTGACCCGGCCAGGCCTATCGAAGGCCGCGGAATAACCGCTCCAAACCATTCAGGAGGACGCCATGCCCGACACTGCCATTGCCCCAGCAACACCTGTACCCGTCGCCACCACGACCCGCACGGAAGCGGAGGCGATTGCCGACTTCGTCCTCGGGCTGGACCTTGCCAGTGTCCCGCCCGCTGTCGTCGAATTGGCCAAGGAGCACCTGCTCGACGCGCTCGGCATCGCGCTCGCGTCGTCCACCTGGGACTTCGGGCGTGCCGTGCTGGACGGGGTTCGGGAACTGGGCGAAGGCACCAAGGCCACCGCCATCGGCAGCGGCGCCAAGCTGCCGCCCGCCTCCGCGGCCCTGGTGAACGGCGTGCTCGCCCACGGCCTGGATTTCGATGACACCCATATCGGCGCCATCTACCACGCCAGCGCCCATGCCTTGGCCGCCTGCCTGGCCGCGGGCGAGGCGGGCCGCGCAACCGGGCGGGAGCTGCTGACCGCCTTCATCGCGGCCATCGAGGTCGGCTGCCGCATCGCCATGGTGGGCGCGGGCGAGTTCCACGAGCGCGGCTTCCACCCTACCGCAGTGTGCGGCGCCTTTGCCTGCACCGCCGGGGCAGGCCGGCTGACGGGCGCAACCCGCCAGCAGCTCGTGTGGGCACTCGGCCTGTGCGGCAGCCAGGCCGCGGGCATCCTGGAACAGAACGGCTCCTGGCTGAAGCGCTTCGGGCCCGGCTGGGCGGCGCACTCCGCCTTGTCGGCTTTGGCGCTGGGCCGGGCCGGGTTCCTCGGGCCGGTCACGGTGCTGGAGGGGCCGCGCGGCTTCTATGTCACGCACCTTGGCAAGGCGCCGAGCGGGGCGGCGCTGCCGAGTCTCGAGCTTGGCTCCACCTGGTTCGCGCTCGGCATCGCGCTCAAGCCCTACCCGTGCTGCCACTACATCCACGCTTTCGCCGATGCCGCGCTGGAGCTGCGGGACCAGTTCAGTCTCGATGAAGTGGACCATATCGACTGCCTGCTCAAGCTGTCCTTGCACAAGGGCGTGGCGGAGCCGCGGGACCGGCGCATCCGCCCGCGCACTGCGTATGAGGCGCTGTTCAGCGTGCCGTTCGTGGTGGCGACGGCCCTGCTCAAGGGGCGGGTGGACCTGGCCGCCTTCCACGACGAGCCGCTCGATGACCCGGCGCTGATGGCGCTCACGGCCAAGACCTTCGTCCTCGACGACCCGAACAGCGACTACCCGCTGCATTTCCCAGGCGAGGTCATCGTCCACTTGCGTGACGGGCGTATACTCCGCTGCCGCAAGCCGGCCAGCTATGGCTCGCCCGACCGGCCGATGGCGCGCGATGCCGTGGTGGCAAAGTTCATGGCCAACGCGACCCGCGCCATCGAACCGGCTGCTGCCCAGCGCCTCGCGGAAGCCGTGCTGGCGGTGGACGCTGCGCCGTCGCTCGATGGGTTAATGGCACTCTCCATTGCACCCGACTGAAGGGCCACGGTGAAACAACCAGAGCCAGGCGCAGGAATTTCTGCGGGGCTGACGAAACGACCCTCTGCGCCGGCTCCGGCTTGGGTTCGTGCAGTCCACCAAAGGTCATGCGGGCTGCTCCGGCAGCCGGGCCGATCGGTCTCGGGGTGCTGCTGGGACCTAAGCGGTGTGTATTCCGCGAACTTCCGCCAGGGCCGCGAAACAGCGAGCCGCCTGGGTGTATGGGATTTCGGCGGCACGGTGCTGGGACGGCCGATCGAGATCCTGGTTGCGGACCACCAGACGAAGCTGGATAGCGCCGGTGAGCAGGCACGCAAATGGTTCGACGAAGACGGCGCCCAGCACGCCCGAGCCCTGGATTGCCTGCGGTCGGGAGGGATTCATAGCTCGTTAACACTTGCGGCGTAGGACATTCGTGTCCGGTCAGGGTGCCGGTCGAACGCCAAGGCAGGCTTTCCAAGGCGGATGCAAGGGATGCAGTTAGATGGAGGAGATGCGCGGTTGCTGGAGCCGGTGACCGGGCGGATCATCGGGTGCGCCTTCAGGGTTGCCAATACGCTCGCCCATGGGTTTGTTGAAAAGGTTGATGAAAACGCCCTTGCCCACGAGATGCGAAGATGCGGGCTCGGCGTCGTCCAGCAGCGAGGAATCGTCGTCTTTTACGACGACGTGATCGTTGGCGAATATGCCGCCGACCTCCTGGTCGAGGATCAGGTCATCGTCGAACTCAAGGTGGTTGGCGCGCTGAGCGACGTGCACATCCCGCAATGTCGGAACTACTTGCGGGCGACCGGCAAGCCGCTGTGCCTGCTGATCAACTTCGGCCGCCCCAAAATCGAAATCCGCCGCGTTACCGCCCAGGCCTAATGGCGCGCCATCCCCCTTCATCCCTGGCATCCCTTTCATTCGCCTTAAGAAAAAACCCTGCCGCCGCACCTCGGCCTTGCCGCCAATCCCGAATGGGAACCACGCCCTCGATTGACTGCTGACCCGCAGGCTGAGTTTCATTCACGGCAGGTCGGAGTGCCGGTAGAAAGCAATGCTGCGAAACCCGTAAGCCCACGAAGCCTGCATTGCCGCGCCCGCACGCCCAGCCGATAGTCAGCGCTTCGGGCACGGCAGATGCCCAGGATGGGGAAGCAACCGGACAGGCGATGCCATGAAAGCGCGAATCAACATTGGCCCGGCCGAACTGGAAACGTTCCTGGTCATCGCCGAGCTGGGCAGCTTCAGCAAGGCCGCGGACCGCCTCGCGCTGGCCCAACCGTCGATCAGCAACCGTGTTCAGCGCCTGGAGCGGGCCATGCGGACGCGTTTGTTCGAGCGCACCACACGCGCCGTCGTGCTTACCCCATCCGGCGAACGTCTGCGCAGCCGGGTCGGGCCGCTGATCCAGCAACTTCAGGACGTGATCGAGGAGTTCAGCGCGGACGCCGACGCCCGCAACCGTTCGGTGGTCGTTGCGACGACCCCAATGCTCGCGACGGTGCTGCTGCCTCCTATTATCACCAGCTTCGAGCGCCAGAATCCGGCGATCTGCGTGGAACTCGAGGACAAGGTCACGCCCCAGCTCGCATCCGACATTCGCTCCGGGCGTGTGGATTTTGCCGTCGTCGCGCAACGGCCGCCGACGGAAGGCATCGAGTTCGAGATTGTCGCGGCCGACCGCCTGATGGTGGTGGGGCCGCGGGGGCACAAGGCGCTGGCGAGCGGGTCGGTTCCGGTCGACGAATTGGCTCGGCACCCGTTCCTGCTGCTTGCTGCCTACAAGGCCCTGATCGGCCCCTTGGTTGCGAAGGCCGCGGGGGAAGGTCTTGATCTGTCCCCCGTCCGCACGGTCACCAACGTGTCCACCTTGCTGGGCCTCGTATCGGCTGGGCTTGGCCTCACACTTCTTCCAGGGCTCGTGTTGCGGATCGGCGGCCTGATCGACGACTCCCGTCTGGAGATTGCGACCCTTGAAGGAACCGTGCTCACCCGCGACTGGGGGATAGCGTCGCTTGCCGGGCACGATTGGTCCCCAGGGGCGAAGGCGTTCGCCGCCGCGCTGCGGGCCGCGCTGCGCGCCCATTCCGCCAGCGGCCCTGTCCACGAGCTTGTTTGAATGGCTGATCGGCATCCAGTCCGAGGCCAGTGACTCTATTCGGGGTCTGAGGCCGTCCAGAACCTTTGCAGTGTGGGACTACCGCCCGGCCCAATGCACCAGCCGGGTTTCGAGCCGCACAAGCAGCCGGTCGAGCGCGAGCCCCAGCGCGGCGATGATGGCGATGCCGGCGAACACGTAATCCGAGCGCAGGAAGCGGCCGGCATCCATGATCATCCAGCCGATCCCGTCCGAGCCCGCGATCATCTCGGCGGCGATCAGCGTGCCGTAGACGATGCCGAGCGCGAGCCGTGCGCCGGTGACGATCTCGGGCAGCGCCGAGGGCAGCACGACAAGGCGGAAGATGTCCCAGTCCGAGGCGCCGAGCATCTGGGCCGCCTGCAACCGGATCGGCGAGGTATTGCGCACCCCGTCCCGCGCCGCCACGGCGGCCACCGGCAGCGCGGTCAGAAACAGCAGCATGACCTTGGACAGCTCACCGATACCGAACCAGACGATCAGCAGCACGAGGTAGGCGAGCTGGGGCAGCGGACGGAGGAACTCCACGAACGGCGAGAGCGCTGCGTCGATCCGCGGCGCGTAGCCCATGCCAAGCCCGATCAGCGTGCCGAGCGCCGCGCCGGTGAGAAAACCGGCGAGCACGCGGACCAGGCTGATGAGAATGTCGTGCGGCAGGGTGGCGCCGGCATAGCCGTTGGCCGCAAGGTCGAGCAGGCCAGCCACGACTTCGCCCGGGCTTGGCAGGAACAGGTCGTTGACCAGCCCGGTTTGCGTCACCAGTGCCCAGAGCCCGAACACCAGCAGGACGCTGGCCAGCGTGACGAGCCATGGCGAGACGGTGTTGCGGTGAGAGGTGTCGCTCATTCCCGGCCCCGCCAATGGACCAGCCGCCGATCCAATCCGCGTAGCAAGGCCGCAAGAACAAGGCCAATCAGGCCGAGCAGGATCAGCCCCATCAGGACCACATCGTTCTGCAGGAAGCGCCCGGCCGACAGCACAAGCCAGCCGAGACCGTCATTGGCGGCGAGCAGTTCGGCCGCGACCACGGTGGAGAAGGCGGCGGCAAGCGTGATGCTCATGCCGGTCAGGATCATCGGCAGGGCGGAGGGGAAGATAACGAAGGCGAAGAGCTGTGCCGGACTCGCACCAAGCGACCGCGCGGCGAGGACGCGTTGGAGAGCAACGCCGCGCACGCCGGCCATCGCCGCCGAGGCAACGATTGGAAAGGCGGTGAGGAAGAGCAGCGCCACCTTGGAGCCGTTGTTTGTGCCGAACCACAGAATCAGCAGCACCATGTAGGACAACGGCGGCAGCGGGCGAATAAGCTGCACAATCCAGTTGAAAGCGGCGGCGGCGATCCGGCTGGTGCCCATCAACAGCCCGAGCGGCACGCCGAGGAGCACCGCCAGTATGAAGCCGGCAAGGCAGCGGCCGACCGTCGCGCCGGCATCCTGCGCCAGGCTGGTGCCCCGGTACCCCTGTTCGGACAACCGGACGAAGGCACGCAACACGGCGCCGGGACCGGCAAGCAAATCGGATCGCACCAGGCCGGACGCGGTGACCGCCCACCAGAGGAGCAGGAACAGCACGACTGAGCCGATGCCGATCGCCATGCCCTCGCGCTGCGCCATGGCGCGGCGGGCCCGCACTGCCCGGCGCTGTTTGGCCGGCGCAGCGGCCGCATGATCCTGCTCAATAAGGCTCGGCATGGCATGCGGGCGGGGGCTGGGGCGCGCGGGCTGGACCAGGGCTGGCATTTCCGCAAGGGCGTCCGGACATGCACTGTGTGATGCAAGCGGTATGCCAGGGCTCGATGCCGTTGTCAGCGGAAGGCGGCGGAAACGCCGGTCCTGTCATGTCACAGACGTCGTTCTCCGGTATGAATTGGAAGAAGGGAATGATTGCAGGTCATGCTCATCGCTGGTCGCGGGAAAGATATTTTCCGCCGCTGCCGGTGAAGCTTGATTCGGTACTGCGGAAACCGAAAGGTTGCGTCAACCCTTCGGTGTGAAACCTGAACTGGCCGGGTTCAGGTCCACGAAATTGTCGCGGGCGGTTGGACAGGTTCGCGTCTAGCCGAGGACAACACCACGTGACTGGCCCATAGGCCTGACCATTGAAAAGGTGAACGCGCAATTTTGCACTGCGCCGATTGAACGCAAGTGATTGCGCTATCGGCAGGCCATCAAACATGAATGGTCCACCCGAACCCAGGCAAGAAAAATTTTATGCAAATGGGTTGGAAGCTGAACAGCGGCCCAACGTGACGATGTCACTGCTGCATATGATCGCGCGGCGCTGGCCCTTCGCTGAAAGGATTCCGACGCTTGCCTCAAAGGATCAATGAATGAATAGCACGACAAACGACAGGCTTGATGTCATGACAATACGTTGTTACACGCTGACGGCGCAGGCGCTTCACTGGATTGTTGCGGGGCTGATGTTCACGGTGCTGCCGCTGGCCTGGGTCATGGTCAACATGCCACATACGGCACCGGACCGTGAATGGATCTACACACTCCACAAGTCCGTTGGCCTAACGATCCTGGCCTTGGTTGCAGTACGACTTGGCTGGCGTGCACTGCATCCCGCGCCGCCGTTGCCTGGCAGGATGGCGCGATGGGAGAAAGCGCTCGCCTTCGCTTCCCACTGGCTATTGTATCTCATCCTCGTCGGCATGCCGGTCAGCGGCTACCTGCTTTCGGCAACAGGCGGCAAATCCGTGCCATACTTCGGCTTGATCACGCTGCCGAGCCTGCCGAACAACCCGGCGGTGAGCGACGCTGCGCGATGGGTGCATGTCGCGATCGGGCAATGGCTTGTCTATGTGCTGATCCTGCTACACGTTGGCGCGACAGCCTGGCATGTGGCAGTACGCCGCGACGGCGTGCTGGACCGCATGCTTCCTGAGCAAAAAGCCTGACGCCGGCCTGCTCCCACCAGCCAGGCGAACAACACGTCCCTGTTGTAATATGCGGGGGCGTCGCCTGCCATACCGGCTGCGGCACTCCCGCTGATCAGTTGGGCGATGGGCCGTTACAATCACGTTCATCGGGTAGCTGATGTGCACCGTCGGGATCATGGCGCGACCGGGCACAGGTAAGCCGTGAAAATCTTAATATGGCAAGCCGTTCCGGCAATTCGCGAATATGGTGCATTCAACCGGCCGGCGTTTGCGAAAGCCGCATAACTCTGTCGTCACCATATACAATGTAATGGTTGAAGAATGCCTGGACCGGAGATTACTGTCTTGTTGACAAAGGCGATAAGACACCGAAGACGGGAGCAGGCGTGCAATGAGTAACATGGTGCTACCCCCGATCCAGATTGTGCCGACCAGTGCCGCGTCGGACGCGCCTGGGTTCGGAGCTGAAGTTCGTGGCATTGACCTGCGCAGCCTCTCCGAGGTTGCTTTTGCTTCCATCGAGCAGGCCTGGATCGACCACCAGGTGCTGCTGTTCCGAGACCAGCGCTTGACCGATCATGACCTGATCATGTTCGCTCGCCGGTTCGGTGATCTGGATCAGGCACCGATTCAGGAAAACGGCCAGCGCTTCGTGGCCGGAATCCCAGAGATCTACGTAGTCTCCAACGTCGTCGAAAACGGCGTGGCGATCGGCAGCCTTGGGGCGGGCGAGGCGGTCTGGCACACCGATATGTCCTATCTGGAAGCACCACCCAAGGCGAGCATGCTCCATGCCCTTGAAGTCCCAGCCGCCGGCGGCGATACCTCGTTCTGCGACATGTATGCCGCGTTCGACTCCCTGCCCGAGACGTTGCGGCGGCGCGCGATCGGCCTGCGGGTGAAGCACGACGGCACCTATAACAGCGGCGGCTATCTGCGCCAGGGTGTGATCCCGAGTGACGACCCGCGCGACGCGCCGGGGAGGCTGCATCCACTGGTGTGCACGCATCCGGAAAGTGGCCGTCGCATGCTCTATCTGGGACGTCGGCGGATGGCCTGGATTGGAGGGATGGACGTAGCCGCGTCGGAAGCCCTGCTGGATGAGATCTGGGCACACGCAACCCAGGCTGCGTTCACCTGGACGCATCGGTGGCGGGTCGGTGACCTCGTGCTTTGGGATAATCGCTGCACCATGCATCGGCGTGATCCCTTCGACGCCGCGGCGCGCCGGATCATGCACCGCACGCAGATCAGCGGTTCGGCTCCGCCAGCCGGCTGAGCGACACATGATGCGCGGCCTTCCGCGTCGGCCCAGCGCCGGACAGGTGGTGCTTGGTGCGTTGTGCGCGATGTATTTCCTTTTCTACATGGACCGGGTGGACATTGCCACCGCGGCCACCAGCATCCAGCACGAGTTGCATCTTTCGAATACGCAACTTGGTCTGGTGTTCTCTGCCTTCGCCTATCCCTATGCGTTCTTCCAAATCTTCGGCGGCTGGATCGCCGACCGGTTCGGGCCGCGACGTACGCTGATGGCTTGCGGCCTGATTGTATCGGCGACAACGATGCTCACCGGCCTGGTTGGTGCGCTGGGCTCACTCTTCGCCGTGCGGATGGCACTCGGATTCGGCGAAGGCGCGGCATTTCCGACCGCGACACGCGCAATGGCATCCTGGCTGCCTCCATCGCGCTGGGGCTATGGCCAGGGGATCACGCATTCCGCTTCCCGGCTGGGCAATGCGCTCACGCCGCCCTTGATCTCCGCGCTGATCCTTGCCCTGTCCTGGCGTGCCTCGTTCGTGATCGTGGGTGCAGCCAGCCTGGTCTGGGTGGTTTTCTGGGCAGTATGGTTCCACGACGAGCCGGCAACGCATCCGCGTGTTACCGAGGTTGAATTGCGAGCCCTCGGCGGCGCGCGGCAAAAGCGGGGACAGACGCCGACGCCGTGGCGCGCGCTAATCCTGCGCATGCTGCCGGTGACCGCGGTGGATTTCTGTTACGGCTGGATGCTTTGGTTGTTTCTGAACTGGTTACCGAGCTTCTTTCAAAACGAATATCATCAGGACCTGAAGAAGTCCGCGTTCTTTTCCGCCGGCGTCTTCCTTGCTGGCCTTGTCGGCGACACGCTTGGCGGCGTGCTGAGCGATCGCATACTGAAGCATACCGGTGACCTTCAGCGAGCCCGCGCCTGGGTCATAACAGGCGGATTCCTGGGTGCTTGCATCTGCATGACGCCGCTGTTCCTTACGGCTAATCCCACCCTGGTTGCAGTTACCCTTGGTTGCGCCTTCTTTGCACTGGAACTTATTGTCGCGCCGATCTGGTCGGTGCCGATGGACATCGCCCCAGCCCATGCAGGCAAGGCGAGCGGCATGATGAACCTAGGCTTCGGCATCGCCGGCATCATCTCGCCCTTCGTCGTTGGTGAAATAATCGACATCACCGGCAGTCGGACATTGCCATTCATCGTTTCAATGAGCCTGCTACCGCTGGGCGCGGTGCTGGCATTTCGCATGCACCCGGACCTGCCGTTATCAACCTGAGCCTTGAAGACTTGCGAAGTGCGCGTCAGCGTCGGTGGATACCCATGCCGGTGAACCTGGCCATCATGATGACGGCGCCAAGGCTCTGTTCGGCAGGCACTCAGCCGCCTGCCAATTGATAAAGCACCACCTGCCGGCTGGAGTGATCCTCCAGTTCCAGTGTGGTTTCGATCCGGTATGTCGCGAACGCGTTCATTCCTCTCTTCGGCAGGTAGGTGCGCCCTGGGTCGGCGATCCAGACCTCGGCGGCGTCGGCCATTCGGGTCAGCCATGGCATGATGTGGCCAGTCATCGGTGCCTCGTAGCAGACATCGCCGCACAGGATCAGGTCCCAGCGGCAGGCGGCGCCGACAACGTCGCCGACCGCGAGCACCCTGCGGCAGTTGGCTTCGGCGTTCAGGCGGATCGCGGCCAGCGCCATCGGGTCGATCTCCGCGGCCTCGACCAGCGCCGCGCCCGCCATGGCGCAGGCGATCGCCGCAATGCCGCCGCCGGCGGCGAAATCCAGCACGCGGCGGCCGGCGACATAGGACGGGTGGTCCAGCACGTGACGGGCGAGGGCCTGACCGCCCGGCCAGGCGAAGGCCCAGAAAGGTGGTTCGACATTATGTTCGGCCAGCCAGGTCTCGGTCGCCTGCCAGATTGGCGTGATCTCGCTGGCCAGATGCAAGCGGATTTCCGGCACGTGCGCGGCCATGGACAGGACGGTGTTGGCGCGGATGAAGGCGGCGGCATCGGTCATGGCTCTTGTCAACATATCGCGGGGAATGCCGGCCAGACCGTTTTCAGGCTGACTGTGCAGCCTGGAAACGGTCTGGCTATTTGTCTGATCGCACGATTCACGCCTTTTGAACGTTCCGCTCAGCGCGATCATGCTCTATGCCGCGACCGCCGTCTCCATCCGTCGCGCGCGCAGGCGGCGGATGCGGCGCGGATCAGCGTCCAGCACGCGGAACTCGATGCCCGAGGGATGGCTGATCACCTCGCCCCGCGCCGGCACCCGGCCGGCCAGGGTGAACACCAGGCCGCCGACGGTTTCAATATCGGCGTCACGCTCGTCCTTGGTCAGGATCGAGCCGACCTTGTGCTCGAAATCCTCGATCGACAGGCGGGCATTCAAGTCCAGCGCGCCGTCCTGGCGTTCGGTGATCATCGGCGCCTCGACATCGTCGTGCTCATCGGCGATGTCGCCGGTGATGGTCTCGACCAGGTCTTCGATCGTCACCAGCCCGTCGATGCCGCCGTATTCATCCACCACCAGCGCCAGATGCATCCGCTGCATCCGCATCTGCAACAGCAGGTCAAGCACCGGGATCTGCGGCGCCACCAGCAGCGGCTTGCGCAGGATCGACTCCAGGGAGAACGCCTCCGGCCGACCGACATAGGCGAACACATCCTTGATGTGGACCATGCCAATCACGTCGTCGAGCTGTTCGCGATACACCGGTAGGCGGGAATGGCCGTCGCTGCGCATCAGTTCGATCGCCTGCGCCAGGGTGACGTCGGAGCGCATCGCCACGATGTCGGCGCGCGGCACCATCACGTCGTCTGCCGTGGTTTCCCGCAGCCGCAGCACGTTGGCGATCAGCAGCCGCTCATGGCGGTCGAGTTCCGGCTGCTCGCCCGGAAGCTGCTGCGCGTCGGCTGCCTCCTGCACCAGTTCGGCAATCGAATCACGCAACGAATGCTCGTTGTGCTTGCGGCCGAGGAGATGTCCCAGGCGACCCAGCAGCGTGTCGCGGTTTCCGCTCATGAGCGTTTCCAGGGATTGGGCACGCCGATGCCACGCAGGATGCGGGACTCCGTCATCTCCATTCGGCGGGCCTGTCCGGGGTGGTGGTGATCCTGGCCTTGCAGGTGCAGCGCGGCATGCACGACCAGATGCGCCAGATGGTGCGCCGGGCGGCGCCCCTGCCCTGCTGCCTCGGCCCGGATCACGCCCAGTGCCAGGATCGCTTCCGGCGCTGGATGTTGGTAGGTCAGTACGTTGGTGGGCTTGTTGCGTCCTCGATGGCGGCTGTTCAGATCCTGGACGGCGCGGTCGCCGGCCAGCACGATGGTGCCCTGCATCCCGGCTGCACGTGCCGCTCGCCTGACGACCGCCTCGACCCGGGGAACCAGCCTGTGCCAGGCCTTTTCCGCGACCACCAGGTCGATGTCGTCAGGTGGCGGCCGACTACCGGGAGGTTCCATCGCTCGTGTTTCGCTCGCTGGTATTTGGACGCTCCCGCTCCCGGCGCACCTCTCCCTGGGCTGCTTCCCGCTGATCGTAGGCGCCGACGATGCGGGCAACCAGCGGATGCCGCACCACGTCGCGCTGTTCGAAGCGGACCACGCCGATGCCCTGGATGCCTTCGAGCGTATCCAAAGCGTCGCGCAGGCCGGAGCGGATGCCGGCCGGCAGATCGGTCTGGCTCAGGTCGCCGGTGACAACCATCCGGGTGCCTTCCCCCATCCGCGTGAGGAACATCTTCATCTGCATCGCGGTGGTGTTCTGCGCTTCATCCAGGATGGCATAGCAATGCGCCAGGGTGCGTCCGCGCATGAAGGCCAGAGGTGCGACCTCGATCTCATTGTTGGTCATGCGGCGGATCACCTGATCGGCTGGCATCATGTCGTGCAAGGCGTCATACAACGGGCGCAGATAGGGATCGATTTTCTCCTTCATGTCGCCGGGCAGGAAGCCCAGGCGTTCGCCGGCCTCGACAGCCGGACGTGACAGCACGATGCGGTCTACCTTGCCGGCTTGCAACATGGCGACGGCCTGTGCCACCGCAAGGTAGGTCTTGCCGGTGCCGGCCGGACCAACGCCGAAGACCATCTCATGATTGGCCAGGGCTTCCATATAAACCGCCTGGCCGGGACTGCGCGCACCCACCGCGCCGCGCCGGGTGCGGATCGCCGGAAGGTCGGACAGCGGCAGGCGAGGATCGTTCTCGGCATCCGCCAGGCGAATCGCCGCCTCGATCTCCGGCTTTCCCACGCTTTCGCCACGTTCCAGCCGGCGCCACAGGCCTTGCAGCAGTCCCTGCACGACGTTGACCCTGGCCGCGTCCCCGGCGATGGCGATCCGGTTGCCGCGACAGGACAGGCGAACACCCAGGGCCTGCTCGATCCGGACCAGATGCCGGTCGTGATCGCCCAGCAGCAGGGGCAGCAGCGTGTTGTCGTTGAACTGAAGGGTGATGGCCTTTCCGCCGGAGGAGGCGACGGCGCCGGATGGCGGGGGGACAGCGAGATGGGTCAAGCGATTAGTCTCTCCTGGACAAGGGTTCCCGCGAGTGAGTTTGGATGAGCGGCAACGATTCGGGCGAGTGATTCGTTGCCGATCAGGTCGGAATGGCCGGACAGGTGCACCGGCTGAAGAAACGGCGACCGTCCGGAGATCTGACCGGGATGGCGGCCTGGCCCGGTGAACAGCACCGGCAAGGTCAGCCCAACGCAGCCAGCGGCGAAACGGCTCTGCTGCTCGCGCAGCAAGGCTTGCAGCATTTGCAGGCGGCGGTCCTTCTCGGCCTCCGGCACCTGGTCGGGTGCGCCGGCGGCCGGGGTTCCGAACCGGCGGGAGTATTTGAAGCTGTAGGCCTGGGCGAAACCGACATCACGAACCAGCGTCATGGTCGCATCGAAATCGGCCTGGGTTTCTCCGGGATGGCCGACGATAAAATCGGAGGACAGCGCCAGATCCGGCCGAACCTCGCGCAGGCGATCGACAATGCGACGATAGTCGACGGCGGTGTGCTTGCGGTTCATCGCCGCCAGAATGCGATCGGAGCCGGATTGAACCGGCAGATGCAGGAAGGGCATCAAGATCGGGATATCGCGGTGGGCGGCGATCAGGTCGTCGTCCATGTCCCTGGGGTGCGACGTGGCATAGCGCAGGCGCAGCAGGTTGGGGATGTTCGCCAGCGCATGCAGCAGGCGGCCCAGGCCCCAGGTCGAGCCGTCTGTCCCGTCGCCGTGCCACGCGTTCACGTTCTGGCCCAGCAGGGTGATTTCCCGCGCGCCCTGGCCGACAAGGTGGCGGGCTTCGCGCAGGATGGCGGCCGCGGGGCGGCTTTGTTCGGCGCCGCGGGTATAGGGGACGACACAGAAGCTGCAGAACTTGTCGCAGCCCTCCTGCACCGTGAGGAAGGCGGTGACGCCCTGCGGCGTGGCGCTGTCGGGCAGGTGGTCGAACTTGTCTTCCGGCGGGAAGTCGGTCTCGATCACCTTGTTTCCCGCCCTGCTGGCGCGGGCGACCATCTCCGGCAGGCGATGGTAGGTCTGCGGGCCCAGCACGATGTCCACGTAGGGCGCGCGGGCGATGATTTCTGCGCCTTCAGCCTGGGCGACGCAGCCGGCGACGGCCAGGATCATGCGGCCATCCGAGGCGTCCTTCAGTTGGCGTAGCCGGCCGAGTTCGGAGAAAACCTTGTCAACGGCCTTTTCACGGATATGACAGGTGTTCAGGATGACCATGTCGGCGCCGGCCGCTTCGGCGGCGGGCGCGTAACCGAGCGGGGCCAGCACATCCGCCATGCGACCGCTGTCATACACGTTCATCTGGCAGCCCCAGGTGATCACGTGCAGACGTTTAGGCTCAGTCATCGATCATGCTCCGCCCAACCCTGCCGGCGCGTTCCGGTGCGGGGAGCGAGAGACATGATCGGCCAGAACGACAGGGTCAAGCGCGACAGCGCGGTATCGCCTCCTTCAACCAGGGCAGTGTACCTACATCCACTGTGCTAATGTCAAGAACGACATAACCTGTCATGCAGATTCCACAGAGCGGCACCGGCGGCTACCGGTGACCGACAACCGCTGGCGTATCGGTACGTCTTCGCCTGTGTCGTTCACCACAGGGTAATCTTGGTAGCGCGCACCATCGAGATCCTTCCAAGACGGTTGGCGTGACTTGTCGCCGCCGAAAATCGTCATGGTGGCCCGACCTCTTCCTCGCGTGCTCGGTTGCCCGTCATGACGGAGTTGGGCAACCGTGCCTGACCTGCAGCAGCCATGCCAACGACTGCTAATGCCCGGCGTGGCTGCCGGAAAAATCCGGCTCTGTAAGCCCGGAGGCCGCAAGCTGCTTCACCAGGGCGGCTTTCAGACGTTCCAGCCCGGCCTCGGTGGTTGCCTCGGCCCGCGCGACCAGCACCGCCTGGGTGTTGGAGGCGCGCAGCAGCCACCAGCCGTCATCGGTCAGCACGCGCACCCCGTCGGTTTCGGAAACCTTGGCACCCTCGGCGCGCAGACGGGCGGCGACTTCGTCGATGACCGCGAACTTCCGGGCGTCGTCGCAGTCAAAGCGCACCTCCGGCGTATTGATGACATGCGGCAGCGCTGCCCGGAACGCGGAAACGGTCCCGTCCATGCGGGCGATGATCCCCAGGGTGCGAACCGCCGCGTACAGCGCGTCGTCGAACCCGTACCAGCGATCGGCGAAGAAGATGTGCCCCGACATCTCGCCGGCCAGAGGACTGCCGGTCTCCGCCATCTTGGACTTGATCAGGGAGTGCCCGGTCTTCCACATCAGCGGCTGGCCGCCGGCGCGGGCGATCTCGTTGAACAGCACCTGACTGGCCTTGACGTCGGCGATGATGGTCGCGCCCGGATGCTCGCGCAGGACATCCCGGCTGAGCAGCACCAGAAGCTGATCGCCGAACAGGATCTCACCGGTGTCGTCGACCAGTCCGATCCGGTCGGCATCGCCGTCGAAGGCGATCCCGACATCGGCCTTGCACGCCCGCACCTTGTCGATCAACTGCCGCAGGTTGGCCGGCACCGTCGGGTCGGGATGGTGCGCCGGAAATCGGCCGTCGATCGGGCCGTTCAGCACGACATGCTCGCCGGGCAAGGAGTCGACAAGCTTTTGCAACACGTCGCCGGCCGCGCCGTTGCCGTTGTCCCACACCACTTTCAACATGCGGTCGCCGCCGTCCCAGTCGGCCAGCAGGCGAGCGATGTAGTCCTCGGCGATATCGACCGTCTGATCCGTGCCAGCGGCCTGCGGCACGACAGCATCCGCGGCCTGCGGCACGACACCACCCGCGGCCTCCGGCACGACACCACCCGCGGCCTGCCGCACGACACCACCGGCCTCCGGCACGACGTCGCCGGACGCGGCGAGGTCGCCGATCTGGCTGATCTGCTTGCCGAAGAACGGCTTACGGCCAAGCATCATCTTGAATCCGTTGTAGTCTGGCGGATTGTGGCTGCCGGTGACCATCACGGCGCCATCGGTTTCCAGCGTGGTGGCGGTATAATAGAGCATCGGCGTCGGGCCGCAGCCGATGCGCAGCGCCTGCATGCCGCTGGCGCGCAAACCGTTCACCAATGCCTGTTCCAGCTCGGGGCTGGTCAGCCGCCCGTCATAGCCCACGGCGACGCGGCTGCCGCCGGCGCGCTCGACGATCGAGCCGAAGACGCGTCCGATGGCGAAGGCATCCGCGCCGTGCAGGGTGCGGCCAACGATGCCACGGATGTCGTATTCGCGCAGGACGGTTGGGTCGAAGCGGTGGGAGAATGCCATGGGTCGGATCTCCGTCACAGATAGGTCTTCAGAAAGGCACGCACCGCGTCCGCCAGATCAGGCCGCTTGAGGGCGAACGCGATCTGCGCCTCCAGGAAGCCAATCTTGTCGCCGCAATCGAATCGGCGTCCCTGGTAGCGCAAGCCGTGGAACGGCTGTTCCCCGATCAGGCGGGCCATGCTGTCGGTCAACTGCACCTCGTTGCCGGCACCTCGCTCCATCAGCGAGAGATACTGTATGATTTTGGGCATCAGGATGTAGCGGCCGATGATCGACAGGTTGGACGGCGCGTCCTTGGGCGCCGGCTTTTCCACCAGGCCGGTCACCTCCACCAGCCGGCCGTCGTCCTGGCCGGTCTTCAGGATGCCGTAGCGGTTGGTCTGATCCCGCGGCACCTCCGTCACCGCGACGACGTTGCCGCCGGTTTCGTAATAGGCGTCTGCAAGCTGTGCCAGGCAGGGCTTGTCGGCCAGCACCAGGTCGTCCGGCAGCAGGATGGCGAACGGGTCATCGCCAATGAAGGCCCGGGCGCACCAGATGGCGTGGCCGAGACCCAGCGGCACCTGCTGACGCACGGTGACGATCGAACCAGGCTCGCTCTGGGTACTTTTCAGCAGTTCCAGCGCGTCCTGCTTGTTGCGTTCCCTCAGTGTATTTTCCAGCTCGATGGCGATGTCGAAATGCTCGACCAAGGCGGTCTTGCCGCGGCCGGTAATCAGGCAGAACTGCTCGATCCCGGCGGCGCGCGCTTCCTCCACAGCGTATTGGATCAATGGCTTGTCCACCACCGGCAGCATTTCCTTGGCGGTGGCCTTGGTGGCGGGCAGGAAACGGGTTCCCAGGCCGGCAACAGGCAGGACGGCTTTTCGCAGCTTCTTGATCATAATCCGGCTCCGTTCGACCTAATAAATTCACCTAATAAGGCTGATCATGCGGGACGGGCAAAACTGTGGCAATAAAACCTTTGGTGCGGCGAGAATTCAGCGACAGGCCCAGCATGATAATGCGACAGGCGGCGATTACCAGGTTGGTGTCCTCGGTCGCGCCGCGGCTCCTGCATTCATCGCCGCCTTCGGCCACGCCTGCTTGTTCGGCGGAACGATCCGCGCCAGATGGATGCCGAGCCACGCAACCTGGGTGCCTGCGCAAGGCAGCGGGATGATGAAATCGAGGCGACGGCCAGATATCTGCGCGATTACCGCTGTCACGGTATGCTTCCTTGCCTTGGCCGCCTGCGCCGGACCGCCGGAGAAGAAGACCGAACTCCGAGGCGTCGGTACACCCGGCGTGTCCAGCTATATCGGTCAAGATCGAGCAACGAGCGTGCAAGCCTTGCTGGACCGTTGTCGGCGGACACCAGAGCAAGCCGGTTCGGTCGGGGGCAACCAGAGCATCAATGCAGCTTGCAGCCAACTCAGTCACACGCTTCACAACCAGCCGGGAAACTCCGTGCAATCCGGTACGACGCCGTAGCCGGTCAGTACCAGAGGCGAATGCCGAACAGAAAGCGGACGTCGTTCGGACGGCCACCTTGGGCGCGGGTCAGGTTTTCCGTGCCGCCGAGGAAGCGCTGATAGGCGACGCCAACATAAGGCGCGAACTTCCGCGTGATATCGTAGCGCAGGCGCAAGCCCGTATCGATGTCCGATAACCCGGCGCCGACACCGCGGCCCTGGTCCTTTTTCGTATACCAGTTGGTTTCGAACTGCGGCTGCAGGATCAGGCGCTGCATCAGGTAAAGATCGTAATAGGCGTTGGTGCGCAGTGCATAGTCGCCACGGTCGCTGGCATAGACGGTCGCCTCGACATTCCAGAAGTCGATCGCCAGGCCCTGGATGCCGAGCGCCGCCCAGGTCCGGCTGGTGCCATTGTCGAGATCATAGCGCAGCCCGGCCTGCACATCGAAATAGCGGCTGATCGGGCGGTCGTACAACAGTTCCTGGTCGCCATCGGACACCCTGCCCCGCCGATCCGCATTGTCGCGGCCTTCCGATTTCAGCCAGATGCGGTTCCAGTCGTCGCCGGCCCAGGCCTCGCCATCCCAGCGGAAATAGTTGCCGTCGCCGGACCGGCCCTCGAACTGGTTGAGGATGCCATGAATGTAGACGCGGTTGTCGCGGATCGGGCTGCCATAGGGCGCCGCGCCATTCAGCGTGTTCGACGAAAGCCCGGTGCCGATTACCTGCGCGCCGGCCGGCACCACGACGAGGACCAGCGACGCGGCGATCCAACCGGCCAGTCGACCGGCTGTCACCGCCGTCATGCCGGCAGCACGCGCAGGGTGCGGAACATGCCCGCCTCGAAGTGGTAAAGAATATGGCAGTGCAACGGCCATTGCCCGGTCGCCAGTGGGGTGACGAGCAGGCTGACATCTTCCGCCGGCTTCACATTGATGGTGTGGAGATACGGCCTGTGCTCGCCGCCGCCGTTCTCCAGCTCCATCCACATGCCGTGCAGGTGGATAGGATGGCTCATCATGGTGTCGTTGATGAACCGCAGCCGGAACCGTTCGCCGAGTTTCACGTCGATCGGTCCGACCTCGCTGAACTTCTTGCCGTCGAAGCCCCAGATGAAGCGCCGCATGTTGCCGGTCAGGTGCAGCAGGATCTCGCGTCCGGGTGGACGCGGATCGACGCCGGCATGGACGGACCGCAGCTCCGCCACGGTGAGCACCCGGCGGTTGAGCAGGTTGAGGCCGTCGCCGGGCAAGTCGAGTCGTGTGCTGACCATCTTGGCGTTCGATTGAACCTCGACGCCCATTGCCGGATTGTCCGGCTTGTTTGGGTGCATTGGCTGCTCGCCGACACGGCGCGACGTCGGAACGTTCGGTGCCATCATCCCCATGATGCCGCCGATCCTTGTGTCATTCGCGTGGGAAGCACCAATCTCCTTCTTCATCATGCCCATGCCCATATCGGCCATGCTGCGCAGCGGGCGTGGGTCCATTGCCGGGATCGGCGCTGCCATGCCCGCCCGCGGCGCCAGCGTTCCGCGGGCGTAGCCGCTGCGCTCCACGTCCTGGGCGAAGATCGTGTAGGCACGGTTCTCGCGTGGCTCGACGATCACGTCGTAGGTTTCGGCGACTCCGATGCGTAGCTCGTCCACCCGGACCGGCACCACGTCGTTGCCGTGGACGTGCACGACCTGCATGGTCAGGCCGGGGATGCGGATATCGTAGTAGGTGATCGCGGAGGCATTGATGAAGCGCAGCCGCACCCGCTCGCCGGGATTGAATACCGCCGTCCAGTTGGCGGCTGGCGGCGTTCCGTTCATCAGGTAGGTGTAGAGCGTACCCGTCGGTTCGGCGAGGCCGGACGGGTCCATGCGCATGTCGCCCCAGCGCTGACGCTCCTTGATTGTCGCGCCGAGTCCGCTTTGCCGGGCATCCGAGACGAAGGTGCCCAGCGTCCGTCGCCAAAAGTTATAATAGTCGCTGGACTGCTTGAGCTCGCTCGCCACGGTCAGTGGATCGCCGTCCATCCAGTCGCTGAGCACGACCGGATAATCACGGCCGGCCTTGATCAGCGGCGTATCGTCCGGCTCAATGATCAGCGCGCCATAGGCGCCCTTCTGCTCCTGGTAGCCCATGTGGCTGTGGTACCAGTAGGTGCCGCTTTGCACGACCGGAAAGCGATAGGTAAAGGTCTCACCGGGCTGGATGCCGGGGAACTCGAGGCCGGGCACGCCGTCCATCGGGTTGGGCAGGATGATCCCGTGCCAATGGACGCCGGTCATCACCGGCAGGTTGTTGGTCAGGTTGATGGTAACGACGTCGCCTTCCCGCCAATGCAACACGGGTCCGGGCACGCCGCCGTTGATGGCGTTGGCCCATGAAGGGGTGCCGGTCTTGTTGACGGTGACACGGTCGAGGCCGAGATCGAATTGCTGTCCACGCAGCGCCGGTGGCTGCCCGGTGCCGGTGAAGGCCTGAACCGAGCGGCCGCGCAAGCCGAGTGCGGCACCGGCGCCGATTGCGGATGCGCCCCGGACGAAGCGGCGGCGGCCTAGCCCTGGGGAGGCGTCCTGACTAGCCATCATCATGCTCCTGCCTGTTGCCGACCGTGGTTGACGGCTGCATGTCGCGTAATCTGCTACAAGCTTCCTGCGTTGGCAGGTCAAGCGACCGAAATTCGATTGAGGGACACAAGTGCCGGCCGCCGGTAAGCGCCGCCAGTTTGATCATGCCGACCGGTGCGACGTTTGCGGCAACGAGCCCGCCCCGCTAGAGGGGCACGGTCTTGCGAAGGCTCTGCAGCATTCTTTCGCCATGGAACAGAACGGTTCAGGCGAGCATCACACAGCGGAACGGTATGCCGGCACGTTCCAGTAGAATGGCCTGAACTCGACAATCTTGCCCGACCGGACCTTGACCATCTGCGTCATCGGCAGGTCGAGCGTATCGCCGTGTTTCCGGGACCGGGTCACCAGCCGACACAGGATGATGACGATGTCATCGGCGGTGAGAAAGCGCGCGTCCCTCACCTCCAACTGGTCGAAAGCGTCGCTCATCGTCCGCGCCCACTCCTCATAGCCGGCGTGACCGCGATACTCGCCGCCCCAGGGAAGGTCCGGCGACTGGTGCAGCACGACCTGAGGATCGAGCGTGTCCGCCATGTGCCTGAAGCTGGCGCCACCGCTCGCGCCGCCGGCGTTCATGTAGGCGTTCTCCGCCTCGTGGAAACGCTGGATGACGGCAATGGGCTCGGCAGCGACGATATCCACGTCCCGAGACCTGTCCCGCTCGTTCGCCTTCAGGCCGGTCGGGGCGATGTAATCGGCGCGGAGCGGTTCGAACACCGTCATTTCACGTGGCGCGCGCAGCAGATCCGGCAGCCGCGCTTCGTAGTCAGCGCGGTAGGGCCGCTTCAACTGGACGGAGAAGAAGTCATCCCGATCCATCCAGGTCTCGTGCAGCATGAACAGGCCCGGATCGTCAGCGCTGCGATGCAGCACCGTATTAACGAACGTCGGCTCGTGCCGCATTGCGTCGATGACCTCATTGATGAGGGCCAGACACTCGTGCTCGCAGCCTGGCTTGACGGGTATGGTAACGAGCAGAACGAACCGGTCATCCTTCATGCTGATCTTCTCGCAAGATGTTCAGCCAAACGGCCGCAAACCCCGGCAGGTTTCAAGCGACGACCTCGCCGCCGTCCAGATCGCTGCGGAATATCGCGGTTCCGCCGGTGCGGAAGGTCGACGCCGTGCCAAAGGTGTCCTCCATGAACTGCATGTAGGTCACCTTGCCATCGCGAACCTTCGCGAGGATCGAGAAGGGCGAGGTGATCGCCTTGCCGATCGTGGACGACCGGTAGGTGAAGCTGCCGAAGACCGCGACGTTCTCGCCCGACCCAAATATTTCGCGGATCTCGAAGGCCTCATTGGTCCAGTAGCGGCCCACCCGCATGTAGGTATCGAGTACAGCCTCCGGCCCCATGCGGGTCCCGGTCCATGGCATGATCTTCTTCAGCTCCGGATTGTCGTAGTTCAGCGAAACGTAGGTCGCGTCCGGGGCAACCAGGCGTCCGACGACATCAGGGTTGGTGGGATCGTCCAGGATCGCCCTGACGACATCAATGGGTGACTTGTCCATCATTGTACTCAAATACTTTGGGGCCAGTGGAACGCTCTGTGCTCATACCTTATTCTTGAATGGAGCGCGACAGCGCCGCATTCTTGTGCTGTCGACCTTCGGGTCAAGCCGAAGTGCAGGCCGCACTCCGCATCTATGCGGTTCTATTGCACAGACAAAGGCGCGGATGGCGGGCGACCGATCACAAACAAGTCGGCTGGTATCAGATCGGTGCGGCACGGCTTTGCGACGGTGCTGCGTCGGTGAAGTTCTTGACGTCGGCCATGACACGCTCAGTCAGCGGCGAGCCAAGTGCGGCGCCGATCGCTGCCTCGTTTCGGAACCCGCATACCGCGACCGCGATCGTGCCCGCGCCGTCGCCGTGCGGAAAGAAGGCGGCAACGATCTCGAGCCCGTGCGGGCTCCAAGCCTGACGCACCAGCGGCAGGTGGGTGCTGACGTAGTAGTCGCGATCGAAGCGCGTGCTTGCGTCGCCGGGGTAGGTCACGAAAACCATTTCCATAATGTGCTCCTTTAGTAACGGTCTGTAGCGGCGACGGGTTCGACCAGCTCTTAACCTTGATGGTGGAGCGTGTAGTCGGCGATTCCCGACCAATCCTTGTCACCCATCCCCGCCTCGATCGCCTCGGTCATGCGCGTGCGCACCGCATCCAGCATTGGCAGTTGCTTTGCCGCCTTCTCAGCGGCGGCGGTGGCAAGCCTCAGGTCTTTCAAGCCTAGATGCATCCGGAAACCGGCCTGGTAATCGCCTTTCATGATCTTCGTGCTGTAAGTCTCGTATGACCGGCCCGAGAATAGCGTATTCAGGATCAGATCGAAAAAAGCTTCCGGCGCCAAGCCGTTGCTGCTTGTCAGGACAACCGCCTCCGCCATCGCTTCGATCGCCATTGTGATCATCATGTTGCCGGCGATCTTGGCGGCATTTGCCTGCTTCGGATCCTCACCGAGCACCCACGTCTTCCTGCCGAGGACGTCGAGCAGAGGACGCACCTTGTCGACAGCGCCATTTTCTCCGGCAACCATGATATTGAGCTGCCCCGCCTCAGCGACATCCGGTCGGCCGAACACGGGCGCCGAGATATAGCCGATACCAGCCTCGATATGCCTTGCGCGAAGTTCATCGGCGAAGTCGACCGAGATGGTCGATGTCACCACGTGAACGACGTCGCGGCGCGCGCCTTGAAGAACCTGCGACGACAGCAGCACCCCGCGGATCGCGGTGTCATCGGAGAGCATTGTGAAAACGACATCCGCCTGGAACGCGTCGATCGGTGAAGACACCATTTCCACGCCGTCGATTGCTTTGGCGGCATCCGACGAGCGGTTCCACGCGCGAACTTTATGGCCAGCCTTCACGATGTTGCGCGCCATCGCGCTGCCCATCCTGCCAAGTCCGATGAACCCAACGTCCATTATGTGCTTCCTTGACCATGTTGCGATAGATGTTGTCGTTTGTTTACGAGAACAAAGGATTGAGACCGTCACCCACGACGATGACATCGATCTCGAAAACCTTGTTCCCCCGACGGCTGATCCGCGAGCAGGTGTCGAAAACGGCACCCGGCCCAGCTTGGGTGCCGGTCGGACGCATGATCCTCTTCAGGTGTGGATTGCCGTTGCCAGACTAGACGCAGTCCGGCGTCACGCGGCGCCGGGCTTGAAATCGGTGGAGCGGCTGACCTCCTGCCATTCGACCATCTCGGCCTTCAGGGCGGCAAGCTTGTCGTCGAGCATCTTGAGCGCAGCCTTGCCGAGAAGCAGATGGACGGGCGGGTTCTCAGCGGCGACCACCTTGAGCATCGCCTCAGCCGCCTTTCTGGGATCGCCTGGCTGCTGGCCGGAATAGCCCTCGCGGTTCCTGCGCACCGGTGCGAACACCTCGTCATAATCAGGGATCGAACGTTTGGCACGGACCATCGAGCTACCGGCCCAGGCGGTGCGGAACGGGCCGGGTTCGATCGCGGTCACGTGGATGCCGAAGCCCTTCACTTCCTGCGCGAGCGTCTCGTTAATGCCCTCCAGCGCAAACTTGCTGCCGTGGTAGAAGCCGAGGCCTGGCGTGGTGCTCAAGCCACCCACCGAAGTCATGTTGATGATGTGCCCGGTCCGGCGCTGGCGCATGTAGGGCAGGACCGCCTTGATCATGGCGACCGCCCCGAACACGTTGACGTCGAACTGGTGTTTGAGCGCGTCGAGCGAGGATTCCTCGATCGGCCCCTCATGGCCATAGCCTGCGTTGTTGATGAGGACGTCGATCGGTCCGACCTTTTTCTCGACGCGCTCGACGGCGTCCGGGATCGCGGCGAAATCGGTTACGTCGAGCACGATGGCCAGAGCCGCGTGGCTATCGAGCGCCTCAAAGGCCGAGGCGGCCTCGGCCGTGCGAACGGTGCCCGCGACCTTGTGCCCGGCGTTCAGCGCCGCCTCCGCAAATGCGCGGCCGAAACCGCTGCTCACGCCGGTGATCAGGAAGGTTTTCGACATGTCATTCTGCTCATTCTGTATATGAACCTCAGAGTGGGGCTCCACGATCATGCGGCCCAAGGACGGCGGCCGCGCCGGCGCCCGTGCATCATCTCGCCGTGTAACCTCCGTCCACCGCGAAGGCCGCGCCGTTCACGAAGCTGGCTTCGTCCGATAGCAGCCACTTCACCGCGTGACCGATCTCCTCGGGCTGACCGAACCGGCCGATGGAGTGCCTGGCCAATGCGGCATCATAAAAATCCTTGAAGTCGGGGTTTTTCACGAGGTCATCGATCATGGGCGTCATGACCATGCCAGGCAGCACGGCATTCACGCGCACACCGGTCTTGGCCGCCTCGCACGACGCCGCTCGGGTCGCACCGATCACGCCATGCTTGGACGCCGCGTATTCGGTGGCGAACGGCATGCCGACGGCGCCAATGTTCGACGCGTTATTGACGATCGCCCCGCCGCCCGACGTCTGCATGGCCTTGATTTCGTACTTCATGCAGAGGAAGACGCCCTTGAGGTTGACATCGAGCACGGCGTCCCATTCGGCGGCTTCGAGGTCCGCAGTAGGTTTGTTGCGCATGTTGACGCCGGCGTTGTTGAAGGCGCCGTCCAACCGCCCGTGCTCGGAGAGTGCCCGGTCGACCATCGCGATGACGTCGGCCTCCTTGGTCACGTCTGCCTGGAGCGCGGTTGCGACGCCACCCGCGCCGCGGATTTCCGTGGCCGCCTGCTCAATCCTTGGGGCATCGCGGCCGGTGACTATAAGCCGAGCGCCAACGTGGGCGAGGATGCGTGATGTGGCGCGCCCGATCCCGGAGTCCGCGCCGGTGACGACGATCACCTTGTCCTTCAGCAGCACCGGACACCTCCGTGGATCGGGTTGCAGCCGGCCGCCGCCGAATAGCAGAGCACGTTGATCAACCTGCCGTCAGGATCGCGCATCATCGTTGATCGCAGGCCGTCCAGGGACAGCGGCTGCAATTTCCACGCAAGAATGGCCTGCTCGCCCTCCGAATACGATGTGACCGCCCCGATGTCATCGAAACGAATGACGATCGCCTTCAGGCCGCTGGCATCTAAATGCGACCCCGGAATCATATCCGGAGCCCGCGGTGTGCCGCGCCGTGAGAACAGTTCCACCTGCAGTCCGGGTCGCCGCAGGATCAGGAGGTCAGCCTGTAACGGCTCGATAACTGCGCGGTGTTCTGGCGTAAACCCGAAGCCGCGCCCATACCAATCCGCCGAGCTATCGATGTCGGTGACCGACATCGCGACGTTGTCAGAGGTTATGTCGGTCGCGCTGCTCATCGGATATCGATCCCCGAGGTTTCAGCCATGAACTCGTCCCTTGCTCATTCGGCGCACTCAATATGATGCAGGTCCGCGACGCGGGCCGGAACCGACTCGGCTGCCGTGGTGTGTACCTGCCGTTGGTCAAAGCGATCACAAGCATTTACCCGCTACTGGCGACCCGGTTCCGGCTTCCGCAATTCATCGAGTCAATTCAGCAAGACATCGATTATCCCGTTTGACGTGCTGTCGCTCCGGTCCACTCGTGCCGCTGGCGCCCACGCGCATAGTTACCTTGACTTTGGCAAAGCATCAGCGTGGAATTTCAGTCATCAAGGGGCGACCTGACCTGCCAATGGAGGACTAAACGATGGTGCGAGTTTTGGCTGATGCGCGGATTGGCCGGTTAAAGCGTTCGCTCCTCGGGGCTGGTTTACTGAGTTTCGGATTGACCGTATCGCCGGTCGTTCAAGGTGCCCTGGCCGCCGAACCGGGAGTGACGGCGACCGAGATCAAAATCGGCAACACAATGCCCTATAGCGGTCCGGCTTCGGCCTATGGCGTGGAGGGCAAGGCCGAGGCGGCGTTTTTCAAGATGGTCAACGATCAGGGCGGCGTCGCCGGCCACAAGATCAACTTCATCTCCTACGACGATGGCTATAGTCCGCCCAGGACGGTCGAGCAGGTTCGCCGCCTGATCGAAGAAGATCAGGTCGCGTTTCTGTTCAATACCCTCGGCACGCCCAGCAATACGGCGATCGAGCGGTACACCAACATGAAAAAGGTGCCGGTATTGCTGGTCGCCACGGGGGCGAACAAGTGGGGCAACTACAAGCAGTATCCGTGGACCATCGGCTACCAGCCCAGCTACCGTACCGAAGCGCAAATCTACACGAAATACATGTTGGCGCATGATCCGCAGGCGAAGCTGGCTATCCTTTATCAGAACGATGATTTCGGCAAGGATTACCTGTCCGGGGTAAAGGATGTTCTCGGCGACAAGTACAACAGCATCGTGATCAAGCAAGCCAGCTACGAGACGTCAGACGCAACGGTCGACAGCCAATTGACCTCATTGCAAGGATCAGGCGCGGACTACCTGCTGGTGGCGGCGACACCGAAATTCGCCGCTCAGGCGATCAAGAAGGTGCATGACCTTGGCTGGCACCCGACGTTCTTCATGTCGAACGTGTCGATCTCGGTCGGCTCGGTCATGACTCCGGCCGGACCAGAGAACGGCATCGGCATCATTACCACCGCCTACATGAAGGACCCGACCGATCCGGCGTTCAAGAACGATCCGGGAATGAATGAGTGGCGAGCGTTCATGGCGAAATATATGCCGGACGGTGACCTGACCGATGGCAACCTCAGCTATGCCTACGGCGTGAGCATGGTGATGCTGGATATACTCAAGCAGTGCAATGGCGACTTCTCTCGCGCCAACGTCATGAAGCAGGTGACCAACCTGCACGATCCCTACGATCCGGTTCTGCTGCCGGGAATCAAGGTGGAAACCAGTCCCACCAACTACCATCCGATCCGGGCAATGCAGTTGGAGAAGTGGACAGGCAAGACGTGGGACCGGTTTGGCGACCTCATTGAGGGGTCCGGCTCGTCGTAACCTGTCCTGCCAAGGTTGCGGGAGTCTTGGGCCGTGGCACCGGGCTTGACTTTGGCGGCCTGATCAGGGCACCGCACTTCGAGGTTAAGCCAAGTGACGACAGCGGAAGAAACACTCCATTTCTCAAAAGCAAGCCTGCTGTGCAGGCATTCCCTGCCGTCCACCGTCATGGCGACCAGCCGCGAGAATAGTTGGACTTCAGTACTCGTTGACCACCATCGGGTCGATCCTGGTGACGAACCCTTCGAGACTCGCCCTACACCCGACCAGACAATCGTCGTGATGACGCGGGGCGAGCAGGAGATCGAATCGTTCAACGCCGGGACCTGGCGGCATGCGATCTATCGAGCTGGAACCATCGGCATGACGCCGACCGGCGAAATCGACCGCCTGCGCCGGCGCATGCGGAAGGCCGTGCCGTTTGAAAAAGCGAATCTATACATCCCCCAAGGCTTCTTCGACGAAGCCGCCGATCACTATCGGCACGTTGGTCATCGCTGGCGCGGGAATTCATTAACGGCGCTCGCGTTCAACGATCCATTAATTGCGCAGACGGTCTTCGCATTGTTGCGGGGCATGGAAGCTGGCGCGCCTGATCTGTATGCGCAAACAGCCATGCAGTGGCTCTCGATCCATCTGCTTTCCGCCCATGGTTCCTGGCTCGACATGCAGGAGGATCGACGGGATCCAGGCGTGATCGCTGACAAGCGGCTGGCAAGAGTTGTTGAATATATAAGCGCGAATTTCGCCGAACCGCTGGCGCTGGACGATCTCGCGGGCGAAGCGGGAGTCAGCAAATTCCACTTCACGCGATTGTTCCGCGAAAGGACGGGAGCCACCCCGCACGCCTTCCTCGTTCAGATCAGGATGACGGCGGCGCGACGCATGCTGATGACCACTGACCTGAGCGTGGCGGAGATCGCGGCGCGTTGCGGCTTCGTTCGACCAGCCCATTTCGGGACCGCATTCACAAGGCGCTTTGGCATGTCGCCGACAGCGTTTCGAAGTCAGCCGCGCGGCTAGAACCGGTGACTCCTGATTGGAGCGCGGACCTGCCTGTGAACCATTGCGGCCCGCTGTGCGTTGCAGGTCCATCATGGCCAAGGAACGCGACGATGTTGACCAGGACCGCGATCTACGAGGGAACGGTGCAGGCTGGCCGGGAGGAAGAATTCTTCAGCCGCGTGCGGGATGAACTCGAGCCTCTCTGGCAGCGGTTTCCGAACGTGACCGCAGTCCGGGTCCAGCGCATGAAGTCGGCCGATCAGGACGCTCGGCCGATCGCAATGATCCTGGAGATGGACTTTCCTGACATGGCGGCGATCGATGCCTGCCTCGCCTCATCCATCCGGCCTGAATCGCACGCGGCCACCGTTGAGGTGATGAAGCTGTTCGACGGGCGGTTCTATCATCTGGTCACGGAGGCAAGGGTGCTGCCGCCTGCTGCGTAACCTGTGTGACCTATGGGCAACCCAGTGATTAGGTGTGCGCCTCGTAATGTTTCGGAGCATTGCGGCGCACCTCTGAGGATTTGTCATTGAGATCAGTCCGACCTGTGACCTGATCGCCTCTATTCAAACCCAAAAGACTTTATGCCTGTCTGCGATCATCGCATCCACCTTCCGGCCAGAGAGCATGGTCCGGCGGCCAAGAACCAGGGCCATGACAATCATAGTCAAGCCCACAAGAACGAGCGGCACGACAACTAACAGATCCTGCATTATCGCATCTTTCCTAACCCGCCAGTTGCCATGATGCCTTCAACTAGCCTAGCAGGATGTCGCGCGCCTGATTGATCCGCGCGGCGATCCAGTCGGAGCCGCCGACGTCCGGGTGCGCCGCTCGCATCAAGCGGATATGCGCCTCGCGGATAGACGCCGCCGAAGCGCCGGGTCGGAGTCCTAGAACCTCATACGCCTCCTCCCGCGTCATGGGACCGCCGCGCGGCCGGCTGGCGGACTGCGGGCCAGGGCCGGCGGGGCCCCCGCCAACGCGACCGCCGCGGGCCTGCTGGAATTTCTGCCATAGCAATGGCCCAAACATGGCCAATGCACCGAGTGCCATGCCGCCGCGCCCGGAGAGGATCAGCAGCAGGGCGAGACTAAGGCCGCCCAAGGCGGCGATCCACGCGGTCAACGCCTTGATAGAGGTGACCGAAGCCTGCTCGAACGCGCGCAGCCCGCCCAGGAAAGCGAACAGCACCACCGCGCCGATCAGCAGCCAGAGCATGGATCAGGCCGGGCCGGAGAGCCTGGGGCTCTGCGCCTGCGCTTCAACCACCGCCAGGGCGCTCAGGTTGACGATGCCGCGCGCCGTGACGCTGGGCACCACGACATGGATCGGCTTGGACATGCCCAGCAGGATCGGCCCGACCGGCAGCCCATCGGCGGCGGCCTTGAGCACATTGAAGGCGATATGCGCGGCGTCCAGATTGGGCATGATCAGCAGGTTGGCGCTGCCGCTCAGGCGGCTGTCGGGCACCGCCCGATCGCGGATCACCTGGACCAGGGCGGCGTCGGCGTGCATCTCCCCATCGATTTCCAGACCTGGCGCACGGGCCCGGATCATCGCCAGGGACCGGCGCATCTTGCGGGCGGATTCGCTGTCGCTGGCGCCGAAGTTGGAATGCGACAGCAGGGCGGCCTTCGGATGCAGGCCGAACGCGTGCATCGCTTCGGCCGCCAGCAGCGTCATCTCGGTAATCTGCTCCGCAGTTGGATCGACCACCATGAAGGTGTCACACAGGAACAGCACGCCGGTCTGCAGGATCAGGCAGGACAGGGCATAGACGCGGTTGACGTCCGACCGGCGCGGGATGATCGGCAGGATATACTGGATCTGCCGCCACCAGGCACCGGTGCCGCCACAGATCGCCGCGTCCGCCTGGCCGGCGTGCAGCAGCATCGCCGCGGCGACGGAAGGCCGAGTGGAGACCCGCCGGGCGGCGGATTCGGGCGGGGTGCCGCGACGGCCGGCGACAAGCTGGTAGCGTGGGATCAACGGGTCGAAGATGTCCCGGTCCGCCGCCGGGTCCAGCACGCGCACCGCGTGGCCAAGATCGAGGCGCAAGCCCATGTCCTTGACCTTGGCGGCGATCACGTCGCGCCGGCCGAGCAGAATGGGGCGAGCAATGTCGTCGTCCACCAAGGTCTGGGCGGCGCGCAGCACCCGCTCATCCTCGCCTTCGGCAAAGACGATGCGCCTGGGATCGCGGGAGGCGGCCTCGAACACCGGACGCATCACGGTGCCGGAGCGGAAGACGAAGCGTTCCAGTTCGCTCTTGTAGATCTGGAAGTCCTCGATCGGGCGGCGGGCGACGCCGCTCGACATCGCGGCACGCGCCACGGCGGGGGCGACCTCCAGGATCAGGCGCGGGTCGAATGGCTTGGGGATGATGTAGTCCGGACCAAACACTGGCGCGTTGCCGCCGTAGGCGGCGGCGACGACTTCGCTGGCCTCGGCGCGGGCCAGCCTGGCGATGGCCTCCACGGCGGCGATCTTCATGGCCTCGTTGATCGTGGTCGCCCAGACGTCCAGCGCGCCGCGGAAGATGAACGGAAAGCACAGGACGTTGTTGACCTGGTTGGCGTAGTCGCTGCGGCCGGTGGCGATGATCGCGTCGGGACGAGCGGCGCTGACCAGGTCGGGGTCGATCTCCGGCTCTGGATTGGCCAGCGCGAGGATCAGCGGCTTGTCGGCCAGCAGCGGCAGCCACTCCGGCTTCAGCACCCGCGGCGCCGACAGGCCCATGAAGATGTCGCAGCCGGGCAGCGCGTCGTGCAGGGTGACGGCATTGGTATCGCGGGCGTAACGGGCCATGTTGGGCAGCATGTCGGTCCGGTCGCGGCGGACGACGCCCTTGATGTCGGTCAGGGTCACGTTCTCCGGGCGCAGACCCATGGATACCAGCAGATCGACGCAGGCCAGCGCCGCGGCGCCGGCGCCGGAGGTCACCAGCCGGACGTCGGACAGCTCCTTGCCTTGCAGCAGCAGGCCGTTGCGCACGGCGGCGGCGACGGTGATGGCGGTGCCGTGCTGGTCGTCGTGGAATACCGGGATGCGCATGCGCGCGCGCAGCTCCGCCTCGATGGCGAAGCATTCCGGCGCCTTGATGTCTTCCAGGTTGATCGCGCCGAAGGTCGGTTCCAGCGCCGCCACCACGTCGCAGAAGCGGGCCGGGTCCTCGGCATCGACCTCGATGTCGAAGACGTCGATGCCGGCGAACTTCTTGAACAGGACGGCCTTGCCTTCCATCACCGGCTTGCCGGCCAGCGCGCCGATGTTGCCAAGCCCGAGCACGGCGGTGCCGTTGGAGATGACGGCGACCAGGTTGCCGCGGACGGTGTAGTCATAGGCGGCGTTCGGATCGGCCTTGATCGCCTCGCAGGCGGCGGCGACACCGGGGGAGTAGGCCAGTGCCAGGTCGCGCTGCGTCGCCATGCGCTTGGTCGGCTCGATGGCCAGTTTCCCTGGCTGGGGAAGCCGGTGGTAATCAAGTGCGGCCTTACGGAAATCCTCGTCCATTCGTGTCTCGCCAAGATCCGGTTAGAGACGTGCAACATGCGGGGCGGACGCGGCGGTGGCAACCAAGGATTGGATTTTCTTGATGAGGTGGACAGAAAGAATTTTCTTTCTTGTTTTATGGTCTTTCGTGAGGTTTGGCCTAATTGCCATTTCTAATCTTGCGATTTTTAGAAAAATACCCTCTTTGAGGCTTCCGACTCCACGACCATCCGTTCCAAGGCGCTCCGTTTCGATGGTTTTTCCCGGCTTGACAGCCCCGCGGTTCGATCCAGGCTCGGTGTGGCTGGTCGGCGCCGGACCTGGCGATCCTGGCTTGCTGACGCTGCACGCGGCGCACGCGCTGGCGGCCGCGGATGTGGTGGTGCACGACGCGCTGGTGCCGGATGCGATCCTGATGCTCGCCCCGCAAGCGCGCCATGAACGGGCTGGCAAGCGCGCCGGCGGTGTGCGTACCCAGCAGCTTCACATCAACGACCGGCTAATCCAGTTGGCCCGCCAGGGGCTGCGCGTGGTGCGGCTGAAGGGCGGCGATCCGATGATCTTCGGCCGTGGTGGAGAGGAAGCGGTGGCGCTCGCCGCAGCCGGCATCGCGTTCCGGATCGTCCCCGGCATCAGCGCCGGCATCGGCGGCACCGCCGCGGCCGGCATCCCGCTGACGCATCGCCAGCTTGCCCGCAGCGTCGCCTTCGCCACCGGGCATGATTCCAGCGGCAATCTGGCCGATGTCGATTGGCTGGCGCTGTCGCGCGGGTCAGAGGTGCTGGTCTTCTACATGGCACAGCGCCGGATCGGCCAGATCGCGGCGCGCCTGATTGAAGCCGGACGCGCGCCGTCCGATGTGGTGGCGTTGATCAGCAATGCGACCCGGCCAGACCAGGACGTACGGATCGCGACGCTGCAAACCGCCGGTGACGCTGTTGCCGGCATTCCGGCGGGCGCCGCGACATTGATTGTTGTCGGACCCGTCATCGCGCTGCGCCCGCTGCTGACGGAGTGGCAACAGACAACGCCGATGACGATGGCGGCGGACCCTTCCGCGCCGGTTCGGGCAAAAAGCTAAAGGACACGCCATGCAGATCTCTCCCTTGCTGCCAAGCACCGCCCCGTTCGCCGAAGAGCAGATCGCCGCGCTCAATCAAGTGATCTCGGTGACGACGGCGGAGCAGCGTAGCTGGCTATCGGGCTTCCTGGCCGGACTGAAGGCGGCCAACGATCCGCAGGCGGCGGTCCCGGCCGCGCCGCCTGCCCGCCGCGCGCCGCTGACCATTCTGTACGGCACCGAATCGGGTAATGCCGAGGCTTTGGCCGCACAGGTCCGCAAGATCGCCGCCAGGCTCGGCTTCGCGCCCAAGGTGGTCGACATGGCCGACCTCAGTCCCACCCAGGCGGCGGTCGAGAACCTGCTGATTATCGCCAGCACCTGGGGCGAGGGCGACCCGCCGCAACGCGCAGTGGATTTTTACGAAGCCCTGATGGCGGATGGCGCGCCGAGGTTCGACAAGACCCGGTACGCCGTCCTGGCCTTGGGCGACCGCGCCTATGCCCAGTTCTGCGAGATCGGCAGGCGCATCGATGAACGCTTGACCGCGCTGGGGGGCGCCCGTATCGCCGACCGGATCGAATGCGACCTGGATTACGAAACGCCAGCCACTGGCTGGATCGAGCAGACGCTGGAGCGGCTGACCGCCGAGGTTGGCTTGAAGGATGCCGGCGCCTCCGTCATCCATGTCGACTTCGCACGCCCTGGACTTGACCCGGCGGCGGTTGATCCGCCGACGCGGGCACGCCCGTTCGAGGCCGAAATCACCGAGCATGTGCGGTTGTCAGGCAGCCGATCGACCTCCCGGACCTATCATGTCGCACTGTCGCTGGAAGGCTCCGCCATTGCCTACGAGCCGGGAGATTCGCTTGGCGTGCTGCCGTCCAATGACCCTGCGCTGGCCGACGCGGTGCTGGCCGCGGCCGGGCTGTCCGGCGATGCCATTCTGCGCGGGGCGTTGATCAACCGGCTGGACATCACGACGCTGACGACCAGGCAGGCCGAGAATTTTGTCAGGCTGACCGAGATACCGACGCCGCCGGCGGACTGGGTTGCCGGGCGGCAGATCATCGACCTGCTGGAGCTGGCTCCCGGAAGGATATCGACCGAGCAGTTGACCACGCTGCTACGGCCGCTGCCGCCGCGCTACTACTCGATTGCCTCCAGCCGCAAGGCGGTGGGCGAGGAAGCGCATGTGCTGGTCGCGGCGCTGCATTATGCCGCGCATGGACGGCAGCGCGGGGGCGTGGCTTCGGTCGACATCGCCGAACGCCACCAGGACGGTGACAGCCTGAAGGTGTTCCTGCGTCCCAATCCGCATTTCCGACTGCCGATCGATACGGATCGCCCGGTCATCATGATCGGACCCGGCACCGGCGTGGCACCATTCCGCGGCTTTCTGCAGGAACGCGAGGCCGTTGGCGCCGGCGGCCGCAACTGGCTTGTGTTCGGCCATCGCAATTACCTGCACGACTTCCTGTACCAGCTTGAATGGCAGGATTGGCTCAAGAGCGGCCTGCTGACTCGGCTGGATGTCGCGTTCTCCCGCGATCAGCCGGAGAAGCGGTATGTGCAGGACACGCTGTGGGATGCGCGCCACGATTTGCACGCGTGGCTGAAGGACGGGGCGGCGCTTTATGTCTGCGGCGACGCCAATGCGATGGCCAAGGACGTGCATACGATGCTGCTGCGCATCCTGGCCGACCAGGGCCGGCAGGACCCAGCCGCGGCGAAGGCCGAACTGGACGCAATTCGCCGCGACGGCCGTTATCTGCGCGACGTGTATTGAGGATTCTCCGACATGGACATCGAACGGCCGCTTTCACCGAACGAGCGCATCAAGCAAAACAGCGACCTGCTGCGCGGCACGATCGCCGAGGGGTTGACGCATGTGGCGACCGGCGCGCTGGCGGATGACGACACGCAACTGACGAAGTTCCATGGGTTCTACCAGCAGGATGATCGCGACCTGCGCGCCGAACGCGGCAAGCAGCGCATGGAGAAGGCGTTCAGCTTCATGGCGCGGATGCGGGTGCCCGCCGGTATCCTGACGCCCGCGCAATGGCTGGCGGTCGACAGGATCGCGCGGGAGCGCGCGAACGGCACGATTCGGCTGACGACGCGGGAGACGGTGCAGTTCCACGGCATTCTGAAGGGCAACATCCGTCCGCTGATGCAGGGGCTGCACGACGCCATGCTGGACACCATCGCAGCCTGCGGCGACGTCAACCGCAACGTGATCGCGACCGCCGATCCGTGGCGACGGGCGCATCATGCGACGGTCAGCGAACTGGCGCGCGCGATCTCCCTGCATCTGCTGCCGCGTACCCGCGCCTGGCATGAGATCTGGCTAGGCGAGGAAAAGCTCGCCGGCGGCGTGGTGGAAGACGAGCCGATCCTTGGGCGGACCTACCTGCCGCGCAAATTCAAGATCGCCATCGCGCTGCCGCCGCACAACGATGTGGACGTGTTCGCGCATGACCTTGGGTTCATCGCGATCGTGCGGCAGGATCGGATCATCGGCTACAACGTGGTGGTCGGCGGTGGCATGGGCATGACGCATGGCGAGATCGAGACCTATCCGCGCACCGGCGATGTGATCGGCTTCTGCCAAGCCCAGGACGCGCTGGCGGTGGCCGAAGCGGTCGTCACCGTGCAGCGCGACCATGGCGATCGCGCCAACCGCAAGCACGCGCGGCTGAAGTACACCATCGATGCAATGGGGCTCGATCAGTTCGTTGCGATCCTGCATGAACGGCTGGCGGTTCCGCTGGAACCGGCGCAACCGTTCGCGTTCGAATCCACCGGTGACCGGCTGACCTGGGCGCTGGACGCTGACGGCACCGCGCATTTCACATTGTTCGTCGAGAACGGGCGTATTCGCGACCTGCCGGGGCGGGCGTTGCTGACTGGTTTGCACGCCATCGCCGAGCTCGACGTTGGGCGGTTCATCATGACGCCAAACCAGAATTTGATTGTCGCCGACATTCCGGCGACACGGCGCGGCGATGTTGAGGCGCTGCTGGCGGCACACAGACTGGACATCCCGGTCAGCGGACTGCGGCGCAACGCCATGGCCTGCGTCGCGCTGCCGACCTGCGGCCTGGCGCTAGCGGAGAGCGAACGTTATTTACCCGATTTGATAACCCGATTGGAAGATGAGCTTGAACGTTCCGGTCTACGCGACGATGATATCACCATCCGCATGACCGGCTGCCCGAACGGTTGCGCTCGGCCTTACATCTCCGAGATTGGCTTGGTGGGTCGGACGCCCGGTATCTATAATCTGTATCTTGGCGGCGCGCATGAAGGCGTCCGGCTGAACAAGCTGCACCGCCGCGATGTGGATGGCGATGCGATCGTCGCCGCGCTGTCGTCACTGTTCGGGTCGTTCGCGCGGGAGCGGCGGCATGGTGAACGCTTCGGCGACTACGTGATCCGTGCCGGCATCGTGCGCGAAACCGCGGCCGGTCTGGATTTTCATGAAAACCTGTCATCCGAGGCCCGCTTACCTGAAGCAAGGAACTGAACGATGCGTGCTGTGCGTGTCCTGACCGGCGGCCCAGGTTCTTCCGCCGACCGGCCCTGGCTTCCCGGACTGCCGCATGCAACGGCCGGGATCGCGACCTATTTCGCGTTTGGTGCACAGGCCTGCGTGACCGGCTTGCTGCTCGCGACATTGGCCAGCTTCGTGATTTACCTGCCGATGACAGCCCTGACGCTGAATGGCGGACGCGCGCTGGCGCCGGATGCGCCGGCGCCGGTTTTGACAGCACGGGCCGTGATCCTGCTGCTGGCGCTGTGGACGCTGACGGCCTGGGCTGGCGCTGCGCTGGCGGCGGCGGCAAGCTGAAAGGAACCGACGCGTCCAAGGTTGCATCAGTAGCGACGCCAGAAGCGGAACGTCGTGATGGCTGGTGACAACGTGGCAAATCGACCGGGTGGCAAATCAACGGGGTGGCTCATGCGAGGAGAGGCCACCCGCCATGACGTTGTCAACGTGATGCATCGGGATCAACGACACATTTATCGATGAGCAAACGCTTGGACCGTGTGCCACGGCTGTCTCGTGAAGCGCACGAGCGCGCGATGTCGTTGTTCTGACACAATGTTGCCATCGGTCAGACAGGACGCCTCCCCACATCCAGGCCGTCGCCGGATGAAGCCTCATCTGGCTGGAGGGATCGGACGTGAAACATACTCTCAAAGTCATACTCGCGACTGCTGCATGTGGCCTGCTGATCGCAACGGCGTCGCCCGCCGAGGCCAAAGGTTGCCTGAAGGGCGCGGTCGTCGGCGGCGCTGCCGGACATCTGGCGGGTCACGGCGTGTTAGGCGCAGCGGGCGGATGCGCCGTTGGACATCATGAGGCTAATAAGGCTGAACGGAACAACACCGCAAGTCAGTCACAACCTGCGCCGGGGTCTACTCAAAATCACGCACAATAGGTCTTGAGACTGGGCCGATCAAACCAGGATTGCGTTGTGTCGGTGAAAGATACGTTGCCGTAGCGTTTTTCGCACGATATCTGAACAGTGCCTGACGGCCTTCAGGCACGAACGTAGATCGAATTGGAGACAGGACATGGACAAAGGGATATCCGGCTTCATCGGGGCCGTGAGTGCGCTCGCGGTGGCCGGTTCCACGCAAGCGGCGACTGTTCGCCCCGTCAGGCTCGACGCTGAAATGCAGGCAAGTTCATATTCCGACCTGTTGAAGCCGATCCCGAACGCACTCGCGTTGCTTAAAGCACGGGCCGAAGCCGCCTCTCAGGCGCCGAGTAGTCATGAACGAGCAACGGTTCAGCAGGTGCAATACCATCACCATCATCACCACCACCATCACCACCATCACCACCACCATCATGACTATGATTGATTAGCCGTCCGCTCCTGGGTGATCGGTCAGGAAATCGCGTAGGGGCGTCTGTCCTGTGACTGCCGCGGGCTGCTGGAAGGCTACTTCTCCCTGGCACTTCTGGCGGCCCCGAAGATGCGGCGGTAGGTGCCGTCAAACACGGTATCCGACGCGGAGATCCATTGCGTGTCGGCCGAGAGGGTGCTGCGGCTCGCATAGATCCGCTGGGATTGCAGCTCACGCTCGGCCGCTTCTTCCTCCGTCATCTCGATGAGGTCGAACCTTGTCTCGGCCTGCACGATCGTCACCTGGATAAATGGTTCGCCAGGCCGGAAGATGTGGGTCTGACCTTCAGCCGGCGCCTTGAAGACAACAAAGAAGACCATTGGCCACCAGTGCTGGAGCACGGCCGGTACTGCAATCGGTACGGTCCCCGTGCGATCGGTATAGAAGCGGGGGTGGGTTTCGGTCTTGATGGCGAAATCCTTCTCGACCTTGAGATCAATGAGGATCTGATAGGTATAGTAGGCCTTGCCGAAGCTGCGGAACGGCGGTCGCCTCGCATCCGGCTCCGGCGCATCGCCGAAATCTCCCTCGAAGCGGAGCAGCCCATCTCTCACCGTGACGCGCAATTCGTTGTCGTACGGATAGCATAGCTCCAGGCCCGCCCTGGCAGCCTCGGAGAACGGAATGCAGTGCCAGGGGTATTCATGAGAACCGTTGGCTCTTGGCTCGGATTCGCCGGCCCAGCCTGGAACCTCCAGTCGGGTCCGGCGCGGCCGCAGGTTTGGGTTGAGTGATCTGTATTTCACTGTCGGCATTCGGATCCACCTCGCCCTTGAATGACCTCCGGCGGAGCGACCATAACTTCGCCGGTAATGTTGCCTCGGTTGAAGCCTGATACAGCTTGCAGCCGACAGATCCATAACAACAGATTGCCGCCGAAGGTCCCATGATGCATTGCGGTGACGATCAATCACTGCCTCCGCGGCCGACGTTGCGGTCCCGCTACACCCGATCCAGCCGTTACGCACTGCTGCGTCGCATGCTTAATACCGATGGCCTTGGATGTTGACCGGTCAGCGTGGCGACCTCAACCGTCATGGCGGGCGAAGCCCTCCCTCGCGTGCTCGGTCGCCCGCCATCCACGCCTTTGTATGTGCAAAGAAAAGGCGTGGATGCCGACCTGCGTCGGCATGACGAGGTGGCGTCGCCAATGTGTCACTTCCTGCGCCAGTTGTTGGGGTGGACGGCCCCACGGCATCGCGTGCCAAAGTTGGGTTGTCATAGCTCCAACAAGAGGACCGTCCAGATGAAGCTTAAGCGCATTGCCATTGATACCTCCAAGCATGTTTTCACGCTGCACGGCGTCGATGAGCAGGAACATCCTGTTGTGCGCAGGAATCTCAGGCGCGCAGAAATGGAAACCTTCTTTGGCAAGCTTCCCAGCACCGAGGTGATCATGGAGGCGTGCGGCGGCGCGCATCATTGGGGGCGCTTGCTGGCCCGGCTGGGCCATACGGTGCGCCTGATACCGGCTCAGTACGTCAAGCCGTTCGTCAAGCGCGCCAAAAACGATCGCGCCGATGCCGAAGCGATCAATGACGCGGCGTCGCGCCCTGGCATGGCCTCGGTGCCGGTCAAGAGCGCCGAGCGGCAAGCCGCGCTGGTCATTCTGCGCCACCGTGAGATGCTGGTCGGCCAACGCACTCAATTAATAAACGCCCTGCGCGGGCATGCCACCGAGTTCGGCGTCATTGCCGGCAAAGGCACGGCGCATGTCCAACCGTTGCTGGACAGGCTGGGTGCCGAGACGGCGATCCCAGCGGCGGCACGGACGATGTTTGGTAAGCGTCGCGTTCGGCCCACCTGGCGCTGACGGCTGAAAATGTGATGGGTTTGTCTCATGGAGACGAACGCGAACCCAGCCGCGATGCCTGCGGCGCCAAAGAGCGCTCATACGAGCAGTCATAAGAGCGCTCGCACGCCGCCGGTCGAGTTGATTACCCGCGGTGAGCGGCGCCGACGCTGGACGGTTGAGCAGAAGCAGACGATCGCGGCGCAGAGCCTGGCGCCTGGTGCGTCACCGACCGAGGTGGCGCGTCAGCACGGCATCGGCACCGGTCAACTTTATAGCTGGCGACAGGCCTTGCTGGCGGCGCAGCCGAGTGTCGCGGCGCCGATGCTTGGACGCTTTGCCCGGGTTGAAGTGGCGGCTGGCAGGACAATGCCGCACGTCGAAGGCAGCATGATCCCGGCGCCGACGCCACCCCCTACATCGGCCCAACCGGCCGGTCTGATCGAGATCGTTCTGCCGAACGGCACGACGTTGCGTGTGGACGCGCAAGTCGATCCCCGTGCCTTGCGACGCGTGCTGTCGGCGCTGCGCGGATGATCAGCTTGCCATTGGGTGCGCGGGTGTGGCTGGCCTGCGGGCACACCGATATGCGCAAAGGGATGGATGGCTTGGCGATGCTGGCCCAGCAGGTGCTGGCGGAGGACCCGTTCAGCGGCGCCTTGTTCGCCTTCCGCGGCAAGCGCGGTAGTCTGGTCAAGCTGCTTTGGTATGATGGTCAGGGCCTGTGCCTGTTCAGCAAACGGCTGGAGAAGGGCCACTTCGTGTGGCCGGTGACGACCACTGGGCGGGTGTCGCTGACGGCTGCACAGGTGTCGATGCTGCTGGAAGGGATTGACTGGCGGATGCCGCAGCGGGTGCGCCGCCCGGAACTGGCAGGCTGAGCGCGGCGGCTCACGCAGGATTCATTGGCGCCGCTTTGCGCCGATACTCCAGCCTCCGAGCGTGTTCACCGCTCCCACCGCTCTACCCGGCGATCCGGCGACGTTGCAGCTGATCCTGCGCGCCGCGCTGGCCGAGATCGAGCGGCTGCAACTGCTAATCGCCGGCCTGCAACGCAATCGGTTTGGCCGCCGGTCCGAGCAGTTGGACGACGAGACATTGCAGCATGGACTGGAAGACCTGGAGCAATCCCTGGCCGAGCAGGCAGCCGGGTTGGAAGCGGCGATACCGCCGCCAGCGGTGGCGGCGTCGGATGCCGAACCAGTGGCGCGTCCGATAAAGCCGCCGCAGCGCAACCGCGGCGCGTTGCCGGCACATCTGCCGCGGGTTGAGGTCGTTATCGATGTCGAAGACAAGGCGTGTCCCTGCTGCGGCGGCACGCTGCATCCGATCGGTGAGGATCGGGCGGAGATGCTGGATTACGTTCCTGCCCAATTGCGGGTGCGGGTGATCCGCCGTCCGCGCTATGGCTGCCGGGCCTGCGAGCAAGCCGTCGTGCAGGCGCCCGCCCCGGAGCGGCCGATCGATGGTGGCATGGCCACCGAGGCGCTGCTGGCGCATGTGCTGGTCAACAAATATGCCGATCATCTGCCGCTGTATCGCCAGTCGCAGATCTTCGCCCGTCAGGGTGTGACGCTGGATCGTTCGACGTTATGCAACTGGGTGGGCCGGGCCTGCTGGTGGCTGGCCCCGCTGCACGAACTGATGCTGAGCACGGTACTGTCGTCGCCCAAAGTGTTTGCCGATGATACCACTTTGCCGGTGCTCGACCCCGGCCGGGGACGCACCAAGACCGGACGGTTATGGTGCTATGCCGTCGACAATCGCTCCTGGCAGGGGCCGGGCCATTCCGCCGCGGCTTACGTCTACAGCGAAGACCGCAAGGCGGATCATCCGGCGGTGCATCTAAAGGGATTCCGCGGTCTGCTCCAGGTCGATGGCTATGCCGGGTTCGGCCGTCTAGTCGCCGCGACCGCGGACGGCGCAACCCAACTGGCTTTCTGTTGGGCTCATACACGCCGAAAGTTTTACGACATCCATATCGCTACCAAATCACCGCTCGCCGAAGAGGCACTGCGGCAGATTGCGGCTCTTTATGCGATCGAGGCCAACATTCGCGGCCAGTCCGCCGACGAACGCCGCCAGGCACGGCAACAGCACAGCCGCCCGCTTGTTGCGGCCATGTACATCTGGCTGAACGAGCAACTTGGCCGCATATCGGGTCGCTCCGCCCTGGCACAGGCGATCCGTTATGCGCTCAACCATTGGGGCGGGTTAATTCTGTTCCTCGACGACGGCCGCATCGAGTTGGATACCAACACGGTCGAGCGCGCCATGCGTCCGGTTGCCCTCGGACGCAAGAATGCGTTGTTCGCCGGAGCCGATAGCGGTGGGCGGCATTGGGCCATCGTCGCCACGTTGATCCAGACGGCGAAGCTGAATGACGTCGATCCCATGGCGTGGTTGACCGATGTGCTCGAACGCATCGTGTCAGGCCGCACCAAGCAGAACCAACTACGCAGCCTGCTGCCGTGGATTTGGAAGAATCCTGATCCAGTTGGTGTCAACACGGGATAGCATCAAAACACCAGTGGAGTTGGCACGACGCTTACGATGTTTGTGCGCATCGGCGAGCAGATCGCAGAGCTTGACCGCCAGATTGGCGAACTCGATGCCGAGTTGCTCGCCCAGCACAAGGCCAACCCGGTCAGCCGCATGCTGGCTGAGGTGCCCGGCATTGGCCCGGTCACCGCCATCACCCTGGCACTCGCCATTGATAGCCAGGACTTCGCCTCCGCGCGCCACTTCGCGGCCTGGCTTGGCCTCACGCCGAAGGAGCACTCGACGGGCGGCAAGCAGCGCATGGGCCGCATCAGCAAAGCCGGCAATGAACGGTTGCGCAGCTTGTTCGTGGTGGGCGCCACCGCGGTGATCCAGCATGTCAGGCCAGGCAGGCCAAACACCTCCACCTGGCTGCTGGCGTTGCTCGCGCGCAAGCCAAAGAAGCTGGCTGCGGTGGCGCTGGCCAACAAGACAGCCCGCATCGTGTGGGCGATGATGTCGCGCGGCGAGGCCTACCGGCATCAGCCGGCTACCGCCTAGCCGCAGCGGCTGCCGGGGTTCAAGGCCAACAGCAAGATGACCAACGGTCGCACCGACAAGCGAGAAATGCCGTTTATACCTGTGGCCGAACCAGGCCGCGCGGTTGTTTGGCACTCGCTTGCGGATCCCATCTGGGCCAGCGGTCATGCGACCGCGCCAACAGGCCGGACACATGACCGCATGCGACCCTCAGCTCATCCTGTGCATAGCCGTCTTGAACCCAAGGGGCCGTCCACACATGGTATAAGTCCGTCGCATTCGCACGCAGGCACGACCGGCGCGCCAGCGAACGCAGACGGCAGGTACGAAATCGGATACGAACGGCTCGCTTGAATGGTATCCAGTTGGGCCTCTCAGGCCACGGTGTCCGGCGTCAGGTATTCACCAGCACATTCTCCGGCCGCGGCGCGATTTCCCCGCGCTCGACCCGCAGCACCTGCCGCGTCAGCATCTCATGCGTCGGCGCTGGCACGCCGACCCGGGTGCCCTCGCTGGCGATGAAGCCGTTCATGAACTCGATCTCTGTGCGCCGGCCCTTTTCCATGTCCTGTGCCATGGACGGGCGCTGGTAATCGCTGCGCTCCGCCTGGCCAGCGCCGCCCTCGGTCATCAGCCGCTCGATCTCGGCGTAGGAGCCGGCGTCGTCTTCCATCGCACGTGCCAGCATCTCGAAGGGCAAGGCACCGACCTTGCCGAGCTTGTAGCCGAGTTTCTGGCCGACGCGGACGGATTCGCCGCCGAGCTGGATGCAGACGCGACGCACGGCGGCATGGTTGTCGCGCGCGTTGCCGCCCATGCCGGTCGCGGCCGACACGCCGTTGCGCATGCCGTTCACGCACAGCTTGGTCCAACGCTCGCCCCAGAGGTTGTCGGTGGCTTTCGCGGCATCAACGCTCGCCATGATCGCCGCGATCTGCTGTGACCGCCTAGTGATCCTGCCGCTGGGCTCGCCGATGTAGAATGATGTGATGTCGGCACGCTTTGCGTAGCCGCGACGAATATGCCCGGGCTGATACAGATCGACGCCAACGCCGCCGGTCACGATGCAACCGAGCGTGCGGCCCCAGCCAACGACTCCGGCGACGCGTTCCTCATTGATGCAATTCTGCATCGAAACCACGCAGCCCGAGGCCGACAGATATTGTCGGATCAAGGTCGTCGCCCACACGGTATCATACGACTTGACCGCAACGAACGCGATGTCGATTGGCTTCTGCTTCGCCAGGTTCTGCACCTCGGTGACATGCATGGCGTTGACCGGCACGGTCAGACGCTCTTGCGGCGTCATGCCGAAGATTTCCATGCCGTGCGCCTTCATCTGCTCGACATGCTCAGGCCAGGGATCGATCAGGGTGACGTCGTGGCCGGCCGCCGTCATGTGGGCACCCACATAGCCGCCGACAGCGCCGGCACCGATCACCGCAATACGCCTGGACATCGTCTGCTTCCCCCTTTTGATCGCGAATCGCTCTACAGTGAAACCACGCCGGCCAAAAGTCAGGCGCACTTCGGCATCCCGATCCGCCGCAACAGGACCTCAACCAGCAAGCCAGCATGAGAAACGGTGGAGACGAAAGTCAATCCGGCGGCCCAGGAGGCAGCGATCCTAGACGCGATCATCATCATCTTCGGCGCGGCGGTCCGCAAGGATGGAACGCCCAGCCCGACATTGCGCCACCGCGTCGAAGCCGCCGCCCGTTTCGGCCGACGATTCGCCCGCCCGCTGTTCATCCCGACCGGCGGCAAGGGCCGCCACGGCGACGCCGAGGCCATTGTGATGGCGCGCCTGCTGACCGAGGCTGGTTTCCCGGAGCAAGCGATCCTGACCGAGGAAACCGGCACCGATACGCTGTCATCGGTCCGCGCGGTGCGCCGTCTGCTACCGCCGGCCCTCGGCATCTACGCCGCGACCAGCGCCTATCACCTGCCACGCTGCCTGCTGCTGCTGCGCCTGGCCGGGATCCGCGCGCGCGCCTGTCCGCCGCCGCCGGTGCCAGCCTCGACCAGCCTGTGGCTGCGCTGGTTCTGGCGACTGCGGGAGACGGCTGCGCTGCCCTATGACGCGTTGCTGATGCTATGGCTACGCGTCACTGGAGGCGTATGATCCAGGGTCCAGTGGCCTGCTCATTCGCGAGCCGCGGCGCGGGATGCGGCGCGTCTCGGAGCAGGGAGCGCGTGATTCACGCCTTCTGGCTGGTCAGCCTCAGGCGTTCACGCGCTAACGCTCATGCTCATCCGTGTCGGTCTCGACCTCGATGTCGCCACTGATCGCGTCGGCATCGTCTTCCAGGTCGTCCGCGGCCTCCAGGACGTCTTCTTCCTCGACATCCTCGACGCCTTCCACTTCCACGTCCACGTCCTCCGGCGTTGGCACGGGCTTCTTGGGACGCTTGTCTTCCACGACATTGCCACCGGTGCGGCGCGGACGCGGCTGCTCGACCGGCTGTTCAGTGCCGCATTTGGGGCAGACAGCGGGCGATTTCGCCAGGTCGTAGAACCTTGTGTTGCACGACACGCAGACGCGCTTGGTGCCGAGTTCAGGCTTGGCCATAGGATGAAGGCCCTTTGCGACGTGTATTGGGCTAGGGAGCGGGCGCCCATGCCACCGCAGCGTCCCCCTGTCAAATTGCTTGTTGGCGGCAAATTGCTTGTTGGCGGCAAACCCTGTTGGCTTTAGCGCGATGCCGAGACTAAATCGGACTAGCCAGCTTTTCATGGACCTGATTGATGGACACAGCAGCCCGCCCGCTCACCTCGGCCCGTCCGGCCACACCGCTGTCCGGCGTTTTCCGCGTGCCGGGCGACAAGTCGATCAGCCACCGTGCGTTGATGTTTGGTGCCCTGGCGATCGGCGAAACCCGGATCACCGGCCTGCTGACCGGGGAGGACGTGCTGCGAACCGCCGCCGCCATGCGCGCCCTGGGTGCCGAGGTGACACGCGAACCGGACGGCATTTGGCGTGTCGCCGGCCGCGGCATTGGCGGCCTTATGGAACCCGCCGAGGTTCTTGACATGGGCAACTCCGGCACCGCCGCCCGCCTGCTCTGCGGCATCCTGGCCAGCCACGATTTGTTCGCGGTGATGACCGGTGACGCCAGCCTGCGGCGGCGGCCGATGCGCCGGGTAATCGATCCGCTGACCGCCACCGGCGCCCGCTTCATCACGCGAGAGGGTGGACGCCTGCCGCTGGCGATTGAAGGTGCCAGGGACGCGCTGCCGCTGGACTACCGGGTTCCGGTGCCCTCCGCTCAAGTGAAGTCCGCGGTGCTTCTCGCCGGCCTCAACGCCAGAGGGATCACCCGCGTGGAGGAGCCGGAGGCAACGCGGGATCACAGCGAGAACATGCTGCGCCATTTCGGTGCGGCCGTGCGGGTGGAAACCATCGGCGCGGGCCGCATCATCGAGCTGCAGGGCCAGCCGGAGCTGCTGGCGGCCGATGTGGTTGTGCCGGGCGATCCGTCATCGGCCGCGTTTCCCCTGGTTGCCGCGCTGCTGGTGCCAGGCAGCACGCTCAAGATCCAGGGTGTTGGCCTGAATCCGTTGCGTACCGGCCTGTTCACGACATTGGCGGAAATGGGCGCCGCTGTCGTCACCCTGAACCAGCGGGTCGCCGGCGGCGAACCTGTTGGCGACCTGCTGGTAACGGCCGGTCCCCTGCGAGCGGTGGATGTGCCGGCCGAACGCGCGCCCAGCATGATTGACGAGTATCCGGTTCTGGCCGTCGCCGCCGCCTGCGCCACCGGCACCACACGGCTATTCGGCCTGAAGGAACTGCGGGTGAAGGAAAGCGACCGGTTGACCGCCCTGGCGGCACTGCTCACGGTCAATGGTGCAAAGGTCGAAATCGCCGGCGACGACATGACCATCCACGGCACCGGCACGCCCCCGTCCGGCGGCGGCCTGGTGGCGAGTCACATGGACCACCGCATCGCCATGCCGGCGCTCGTTCTAGGCATGGTGACGCGCGAGCCGGTCAGCGTTGACGATGGCTCGTTCATCGACACCAGTTTTCCCGGCTTCGTCGAGCTGATGAACGCTGCCGGCGCCGCCATACGGAACGCCTTGCCGTGAAGCGGATCATCGCCATCGACGGCCCTGCCGCGGCCGGCAAGGGAACCCTGGCTCGCCGGCTGGCCATCACGCTCGGCCTGCCCTACCTGGACACCGGCCTGCTGTACCGCGGGGTTGGCCGGCGCGTGCTGGATGGCGGCGGCAATCCAGCCGATCCGTCGACCGCGGAGCAGGCGGCGCGGGCGTTGCAGCCCGTGGATCTGGAGCGAACTGACCTGCGCGGACCTCAGGCGGATGCAGCGGCAACCTCGGTGGCTTCGGTACCGGGTGTCCGCGTAGCCTTGCTCGCCTTTCAGCGCGCCTTCGCTGAACGCGACGGCGCCGTGCTGGACGGGCGCGACATCGGCACGGTGATTTTTCCCGATGCACCGGCAAAATTGTTCGTCACTGCCAGTCTGGATGAACGGGCGCGGCGGCGATGGCTGGAACTGCGCGCAAAGGATACTGAAGTCGATCTGGCAACGGTGGCGGCGGATATGCGTCGGCGCGACGACAGGGATGCGGCGCGGACTGCCGCCCCTCTTCGCGCCGCGGCTGACGCTTATTGCCTGGATACAACCGAAATGGACGCGGAAGCCGCATTCAACGTCGCGCTAACCGTTGTGACTACGCGTCTTTCTGCTAGCGGCCTGGATTAGCGAAGCACAAAGTCACCGTCAGGTCGCACTAATAGTTGTAAAGCCTCTGGCGGTTTCGCCTATATGCGTCTAGATTGGTTTCATCACCAAGGGAGAATGATGGCAGTGACGATCTCCAGGCTGGCCAGCCTAGGACCAACGGTCACCACGCTGGACCATGTCGTCGTTCGGCTGCGACTGATTGGTCAGATGGAAGCCTGGACCATCCGCAGTGAAAGCGTGTTGCCCGCCGGCCGCAAGACCCGCGCACTGCTGGCCTGCATTGCCATGGCCGCGCCCCGCCCGGTGCTGCGCGGACGGCTCGCTGAACAGCTCTGGAGCCGCCGTCCCGAGGAGCAGGCCCGTGCTTCCCTGCGACAGGAAATCCATCGCCTGCTGGAAGCGATGGCGCCCGCGGAAACCGACATCCTGATCATTACACGTGACCATCTGACGCTGCGGCCTGGCGCCGTCTGGACCGATGTGGAGGAGGTGATGCGGGCAACGACGGCCCAGCCCGCCTCGCTTTCGCTGCTAGATGGCGACCTGCTGGAAGACCTGGATGGCATTGATCCGAACTTTGACGCCTGGCTCAACACCGAGCGTGAACGGCTGCGCGACCGCGCCCGCGGCATCGCCGAGTCGCTGCTGAAGGAGGATCAGGAGCCGGATGCGGCGATCGCGGCGGCGCAGCGGCTGCTGGTGATCGACCGGGCGCACGAAGGCGCCTATCGGGCACTGATGAAGGCCCATGCCGCACAGGGCGAACGCGGCTTGGCAGTACAGGCGTATGACCGATGTCGAGCAGTGCTGGCCGATATGCTGGACGCGGCACCCTCGGGTGAGACGCAGAAGCTGCTTAACGAGATCAGAGGGCCGTCGGGCAGTCGGTTGCCGCTGCGCCCACCCGCGCCACCGCCACCTGAGGCGGAGTTTGAAGAACCTGTGCCGGTTCCCCTCAGGCGGGACCACGGCACATCGCGCGGCGGTGCCCATGTCGGTGTGATGCCCTTGCGGCTGATCGGCATGTCTGAAGAAGATGCGCATCTGGCGCCCGGACTCGCCGATGAGATCACCACCGGTCTTTCGCGTTTCCGCTGGATGTTCGTGGTATCGTCCACATCCCTTGGACGGTTCGTGGCGGATCAGCACGACGAGACAGCGATCAGGCGTGAATTCGGACTGGATTTCCTGCTGGACGGCTCGGTGCAGCGGACGGGCGACAAGATCCGCATCACCATGCGCCTGCTCGATCTGCGCGCGGCCAACCAGATTGTCTGGGCGCGGCGGTTCGAGCGGGAGACCAACGATCTGCTCTCCCTGCAGGACGAGATCGCCGCCGAGGTGGTGGCGCAGATCGATCCGGAAATTCTGCTGATCGAGGCAAAGCGCATCACCAGTCGGCCGCCAGTGGATGCCACCGCTTACAATCTTATGCTGCGTGCCATTCCGCTGATTGGGCGGATGGAGCATGGCCCGTTCGCTCAGGCGGGGACATATCTGGCGGAAGCGATCGCGCTGGAACCCGATTATGCGGCGGCCTATGCCTGGTATGCCTACTGGCACGTCTTTCTGGTTGGGCAGGACTGGGCCGACCATCCGATCGCCATGATGGAGAAAGCTGGTGAACTGGCGGAGCGGGCCATCGTATTGGATCCGTTCGACGCCCGCGGCCTGACGATCAGCGGGCACGTGCGGGCGTTCCTGCATCGGCGGCTGCGCGAAGCCATATCGTTGCACGAACGTGCCTTGTCGCTTAATCCAAATCTGGCGATGGCCTGGGCGCTGTCGGCCGCCGCCTATGCCTATGGCGGTGACCCGGACGAGGCGGAGCGGCGAGTTTTGCACTATAAGAAACTGTCACCGCTCGACCCACATGCCTTTATCTTTGACGGGGTTTTCGGCACAGTCCACCTGATGAAGCGCGATTACGAGAGCGCTGTGGAGGTGGGGCGTAACATCAGCCAGCTCAATCCGTCATTCTCGGCCACCTACAAGTGGTATCTTGCGGCGCTGGGGCATCTGCGGCGTGATCAGGAGGCGGCGATCGTCCGCCGCCGGTTGCTGGCGATCGAGCCGGAGTTCACCATCGAGCACTTTCTGAAGACCAGCCCGATCGAGCGCGAGAGCGACCGCGCGCACTATGCCGAGGGATTGCGGCTGGCGGGCATTCGGGAACGGGACGCGCTGATGGTAAACGCGCCGATCATCTTGCGGCCAGGGTCCGGGTTGATTTAGAGCGTGATCGCCTGAAGCTGACCCAGTCAGAAGGTGTGAGTCACGCGGTCAAACAACGAGTTAAAGCGCGCCTCCTGGGTCAACCTAAACCGATCGCGCTTTAGCGGGCAAGCAAGATGCCAGACCAAACGCCAGCCGTTTGAGTAGGTTGTATTCAGCGACTGGCGGATAGATTACCCGGCATCGCGATCGCCGCGACAATCAGGCGAGCCAGAGAGTCCGCAACGCATTGGTAACCAAGATCGTTCTGGTGAAGACCGTCCGATGCGATGAACAGGCCAGGCTTTGCCCCTTCGTCCGACCATCCGTCCATCAGGTGACTGCGGGAAAACAGGTTTTCCCGCGTTTCCCGCGCGACATTCTGCAGAGACTCCTCGAGCACGATATGATCGACCGCGGCCATAACTCGGGGCGAGCGCTGATTGTCCATCAGGATCACGTCGATTCCAGCCTTCCGCAGCCGAGTGACGCCCTCTACCACCATACGGTGAAATACAACAGGATCCGCATGGCGCATGGCACCATTCGCGCCGACCTGCCAAATGACGAGCTGGGGATGCAGGGCCACTGCATCGCTATCAAGGCGGGCTAGTTCCTCGGGTGCATCCTGCCCACCAATGCCGCGGTTGACGACGGCGAAGTGTGCGGTCGGCAGGGCTTTGGTCAGAGCGGCCTGCAGCACGGCCGGGTAGGTGTGGGCGCTGTCCGAGGCCATCGCGCCTTCGGTGGACGACGAGCCGATGGCAATGATCAAGCCCTCGCTTCGGGCGGCGATCGTGGCTCGCAGATGCGGCAGATGCAGGGGCTCCATGGCCGGATCGGCTGGACAATCGGATCCGGGATCGGCCATGGCGGCGGCCGGCCCTGCAATCACCGGTCCTGCAATCAAAAGAATTGCGGCAACAGCGCCTGTCACCGCTACATGCCGAATAGCTTTGAATTTCCTCATATGGCTTTGATGGTGGAAAGTCGTTGAGGTGTCCAGGCCAGCATCAGGCTCCTGGCGAATTGTTATCCGCCGTACCGTCGCCAGAGCGGCGTTTGCGAGCGGCGGCGGCGTATTGCCCGCGTGGTCGAACGGTCTGTGTATTCGGCCGAACCACGGTGTCATAATAGTCGTCCCAATCTTCAGGTGTGAGCTGCGATAGCTCAGGGACAATTTCGTAATTGTTAAGATTCGACTCCTCGTAGACGTAACGCGGGATCGGCTGAACCTGGAGAAGCGGATAGTCGGACGGGAAATCGATTGGCACGTTGGTCTTGGTAAGCCGGATGTTGGTGATCAGCGGGCCGAACCACTTGTCTGTCTCGACAATACCCTCGAAGCACTCGTGGCCGCCGCCGCGCGGCAGGTTCGCCGGCGCGCGGACCAGCAGGCTCCAGCCTGGGGCGGTGCGAACCACCAGTCCTGTCCAGAGTTGAATAAGACCGGGCTCCTGTAGTGATGCAAGCAACGGGGGAGAGAATTGCTTGATCTCGTCCGGCGCGACTGCATCAAACTGTTCACGAAAGCCAGGGTATTGGACGGATTTAAGGGGGTACCAATCGCCCGCGCCCTCAAAGGTCCACATAATGTCATGGCCGTCCCATTGGACGGAAAAGCCGATCGGCGGGAACAGGTAGTAGCCGTAGCCGGAGGCGGTGGTGGCTGGCTCGCAATAGCGAAATGCCCGAGTCGGGAGGGACCCGCCGGCAGACCGATCAGCGCGCTGCGGCAGGCGGGCGTTGGGCGTGAAACGATGGAAGGTTATCAGTTTGGGTTTGGGCGCGCTTTTGCCGGCGGCGGCTTCGGGTTGAGTTATGGCATTCACTCGAAGGGTATCCTTCCAGAGAGCATGTGATGGTTGAGCTTGGCCATGAAGTACGAGCCCGCTCATCTACGGTGGAGTTATCGCCGTAGATCACCACCTGGCAGCGATTGATTCGTCAAAAAATCGCTCTTGCCTTGTGGCATTATGATTTGGTGGGAGTAACGAGCGTCGGCGCCAGACCGCCCAGACGGACCTTGCCGGCATCCGCCGTCGCCAGCGTCGGCGCCAGGCCACCCAGCCGCACCTTGCCGGCATCCGCCGTCGCCAGGGTCGGCGCCAGACCGCCCAGACGGACCTTGCCGGCATCCGTCGTCGCCAGCGTCGGCGCCAGGCCACCCAGCCGCACCTTGCCGGCATCCGCCGTCGCCAGCGTCGGCGCCAGGCCACCCAGCCGCACCTTGCCGGCATCCGTTGTCGCCAGGGTCGGCGCCAGACCGCCCAGCCGCACCTTGCCGGCATCCGTTGTCGCCAGGGTCGGCGCCAGACCGCCCAGACGGACCTTGCCGGCATCCGTTGTCGCCAGGGTCGGCGCCAGACCGTCCAGCCGGACCTTGCCAGCGTCCGTCGTCGCCAGCGTCGGCGCCAGACCGCCCAGACGGACCTTGCCGGCATCCGTTGTCGCCAGCGTCGGCGCCAGACCGCCCAGCCGGACCTTGCCAGCATCCGTTGTCGCCAGCGTCGGCGCCAGGCCACCCAGCCGCACCTTGCCGGCATCCGCCGTCGCCAGCGTCGGCGCCAGGCCACCCAGCCGCACCTTGCCGGCATCCGTTGTCGCCAGCGTCGGCGCCAGGCCACCCAGACGGACCTTGCCGGCATCCGTTGTCGCCAGGGTCGGCGCCAGGCCGCCCAGACGGACCTTGCCGGCATCCGTTGTCGCCAGGGTCGGCGCCAGGCCGCCCAGACGGACCTTGCCGGCATCCGTTGTCGCCAGGGTCGGCGCCAGACCGCCCAGACGCACCTTGCCGGCATCCGTTGTCGCCAGCGTCGGCGCCAGGCCGCCCAGACGGACCTTGCCGGCATCCGTTGTCGCCAGCGTCGGCGCCAGACCGTCCAGCCGGACCTTGCCGGCATCCGTTGTCGCCAGCGTCGGCGCCAGGCCGCCCAGACGGACCTTGCCGGCATCCGTTGTCGCCAGCGTCGGCGCCAGGCCGCCCAGACGGACCTTGCCGGCATCCGTTGTCGCCAGCGTCGGCGCCAGACCGCCCAGACGGACCTTGCCGGCATTCGCCGTCGCCAGCGTCGGCGCCAGGCCACCCAGCCGCACCTTGCCGGCATCCGCCGTCGCCAGGGTCGGCGCCAGGCCACCCAGACGGACCTTGCCGGCATCCGTTGTCGCCAGCGTCGGCGCCAGGCCGCCGAGCCGCACCTTGCCGAAATCGGAAATGGAGATGGTGGTGGAAGCGTTTGTGCAAGTAAACATTGATTCGACCCTTCTGTGACCTGTTGGTTCCTACAACCGTGAAGCGGCGGGATGATCCCGTCAGCAACCTGTCGATGAAAACAACTTCGCAGATAGGTTGACGATTATCGTTTTTTTGACGTTATCGTAACGTTAAATCATCAGCGATTTTACTTTTACAACCGCCCACGTGACGCAGAGTTAACCTTAGCGACAGAAAAGGCTGAGATACTGGTCTTAATGATACCAGCATCTCAACCCGTGATACGAATTTCAAATTAAGAGTTCGATCTAAAGATCGGACCTATCTTGAGGCGCATCCATCGCGATTCATGCCGCGGTTCCACCCACCGTCAGCCCCGCGAGTTTCAGCGTGGGTTGACCAACACCCACCGGGACCCCCTGCCCGCTTTTTCCGCAGGTTCCAATTCCAGGATCCAAAGCCATGTCATTGCCAATCATCGCGACCTTGGTAAGGGCATCAGGTCCGTTGCCAATCAACGTGGCGCCCTTGACCGGCGCGGTGACCTTGCCGTCTTCGATCAGATAGGCCTCGCTGGCGGAGAACACGAACTTGCCGGACGTGATGTCCACTTGGCCGCCACCAAAATTCACCGCATATACGCCGCGCTTCACCGAGCGGATCATCTCTTCCGGCGCATTCGATCCGCCCAGCATCACGGTATTTGTCATCCGCGGCATCGGCGCATGCGCATAGGACTGCCGGCGCCCGTTGCCGGTGGCGCGCATGCCCATCAGCCGTGCGTTCAGCCGGTCCTGCAGAAATCCCACCAGAACCCCATCCTCAATCAGTACCGTCCGGCTGCTCGGCGTACCCTCGTCATCCACCGTCAGGCTGCCGCGGCGATCCGGCATCGTGCCGTCATCGATCACCGTCACGCCCGGCGAGGCGACACGCTGGCCGAGCAGATCGGCAAACGCCGAGGTTTTCTTGCGATTGAAGTCGCCCTCCAGGCCGTGTCCGATCGCCTCGTGCAACAGGATGCCGGGCCAGCCGGAGCCTAGCACGACTTCCATCTCCCCAGCCGGCGCCGGCCGGCTATCGAGGTTGACCAGCGCCTGACGCAGTGCCTCATCAACCGCTGCGTGCCATATGGCTTCCCCGGTCACGGCGTCATAGGCGAAACGGCCGCCCATGCCATAGGATCCGGTTTCGCGACGGCCACCTTGCTCGACCACCACCGACACGTTGAGGCGGACCAGCGGCCGAAGGTCGGCGACTCGAGTACCATCCGGGCGCATGATCTGCACTGCCTGCCACTCGCCGGCGATCGAGGCCATGACCTGGATAACCCGCGGATCCTTTGCCCTGGCATAGGCGTCGATCTCCGCCAGCAGCGATGTCCGGGCGGAGAACGCCATCAGGCCCAGCGGGTTGGCATCCGAATACAGCCGCGCGTTGGTCGCCCGCGGCGGCTCCGCCAGCGAACCGGCATGACCATCCTTAACCGCGGCAACACTGGCCGCGGCACGGCGCAGCGCCGCTTCGGAGATTTCGCCGGCATGGGCGAATCCGGTGGCCTCGCCCGCGACAGCACGCAACCCAAAGCCCAGCGACGAGTCAAAGCCCGCAGTGCGAATCCGGCCATCGTCGAGGCTGATCTGCTCGCTTTCGCGATACTCCAGAAACAGCTCTCCATCGTCGCTGCCATTCAGCGCCTGCTCGACGATGTGGGCCGCGGCGTCCTGATGCAGGGCAGCGTCCGCGCGTTCGAAAAACAGCTTGTCAGTCGCTGCAAGGGCGGTCATGCGATGATCCTTCGACATATGGTGCGACTAGGAACATGGTAAGCGGTGAGCACTTTGCCATCGGCCTACTGGACAACCCGGCGCGCCGGGATGCTGATTTCAACGATGGTTCCAGTGCCGAGCTGACTGGCAAGGGTAATTTCGCCGCCCTGTGCCGCAACGATCGCCCGGGCCGTGTAAAGGCCGAGGCCAGTACCGCCGTATCGCCTGGACAAGGTATTGTCGAGTTGTATGAACGGTTCGAATACGCGTTCCAATTCAGCTTCCGGTATCCCAATACCGGTGTCCGCGACGCGCAGGCGCAAATCGCCATCCGCCGCCAGCGCCACTTCCACCGTCACGGACCCGCCGGCTTCGGTGAACTTGACCGCGTTGGACAGCAACTGTGACAGAACCTGGAGCAATCGCCGCTCATCCGCGCGAACCCAGGGCAGGTCGTCAGGCAGCCTGCAGTCCAGCGCAATCTCGGCGGCAAGCGCGGCACTTTCGGTCTGGCGCACGGCTCTTCGCACCACCTGCGCGACATCGACCACCTCGTCGCCTGGCTCGAAGCGGCCGGTCTCGATGCGCGCCACGTCCAGGATCGTGTTGATCAGCGCCAGAAGCTGCTTGCCAGCGGCATTGATCTGGCTGCCGAAGTCAGCAAGATCGGCGACCGAGGCTGGTGTAGCCGAGGATTGCCCGACGTGCCGCAGCAATGCCTCCGAGAAGCCGATGATCACGTTGAGTGGGGTGCGGAGTTCGTGGCTCATGGTCGCCAGGAAGCGCGATTTCGCTGCGTTGGCCGCCTCGGCTACCAGCTTGGCCTGACGCAATTCGGCTTCGGCGGCCTGGGCTTTGGTCGTATCGACGATTGTGCTGACCCAGCCGCCGGCCGGCGCCGGGTTTGACCGGATGGCGAGGACACGGCCGGATGCCGTCCTTATCTCCTGCTCATGCGACATTGACCGGTCGCGCATGAGCAATGCCTCGATACTGGCCGATGCCGCTTCTTCTGTGCCCAGGTGGCCCTCGCGCAGCAGGACATCGACCACCTCAGCCTCGCGTCTGCCGGCGATCAGCAGGTCAGGCGGAAGATCATACAAATGACTGGCCATGCGATTGCTCGCGATCAGCCGTCTGTCGGCGTCCCAGAGCAGGATGCCGTGGTGAAGACTGTCGAGCATCACGGCCATTTCCTCGACACGTCGCCGTGCCTCGGCTTCCGCCTGAACCAGAGCGGAAATGTCGGTTACGACACTGATATGGCCGCCATCCGGCAACGGTACGGTACGCACGTCGATGGCGGAGCCGTTCGGACGCACCCGTCGCCGCGACTGGGTTCGGCTGATATCGAAACCCATCTGCTGCTCGAAGATCTCGTTCGGCGCGCCCGCACCATACTCGCCAGCCTCCGCTCGTCGGCGGATGACCGTTGTCAGATGATCGCCGATCCGCAACGGTGCGCCCGCCATGACGTCCTGATAGGTCTGGTTGAACATGGACACACGACGATCAGGACCGTAGACGCAGATGCCGTGCGGGACCGCCAGCAAAATTGAATCCAGCAGCCGAGCCCGCCTGCGGGCCTCGTCTTCGGCTGTCGCCAACGCGGTGACGTCGTTCACCGTGATCGCCCAGCCGCCGCCCGCCAGGGGGTCGCACATCACGTCGACCAATCGCCCGCCGCCACGGCGCCGCCACGCTGTCCCCCGCCGGCTGCGTCCGGTTTCACGCAACGAGGCGACGAAGGCGGCGCCATCCTGGCCGCTGAACGCTTCCCGTGTCTCCATCAGATCCAGCATGTGCCGCAACAGGAAACCGGCTGTCACTCGTTCCGCTGGCAGGTCCATCAACTCGGCGAAGCGCGGGTTCGACAGCAGCAACGCGCCTTGGGGGTTAAAGATGGCCAGTCCGAGGCGCAGCGCGGCGAGCGCCGTCGCGGTCTGCGCAAGAGCACCTTCGGCCTCCGCGGGAGCGACCATTCGGCCGGTGATCTCCATCGCGCTGACGATATAGCCGCCGTCTGCCAACGGCGTGTTGTAGAGATCGAAATCCCGTCCGGCAAAAGTTCCGCGGCATAACCGGCCGGGCTTGCCATGATCGGCCGTCATGACTGCCATCACCTGCGCCTCGGGATCGCCTGAGCCAGCGATGCCGGGAAGTGCGGCTGCCCGAACCAGGTCCTCGATCTTGCTGCCGAACGGGAACCGCTCTGGGTTCAGACCCAGAAGGGTGTGGAAGGCGGCGTTCATCAGCACGATCCGGCGTTTGGCGTCGACAACGGCCAGTCCAACCGGGATCGCCTCGAATACGGTGGCGAATGCCACCTTGGGCGCCAGAGTATCGACGCCGGTCACGATGGACTGATCGGTTTGCCGGGCGTCTCGCCGCGTTCTCCCGGATTGACATAAGCCGTCGAAAGTCGCCGGCCCGTTAGATGGTGCAAAACCGCCAGCACCGCGGTCAACAGCACCACCGCACCAAGCTGGTGCGCGACCGCCAACGGCACTGGCACAACCCACAGCAGCGTTGTCACGCCGAGGAGATATTGCGCCGCGACGGCGCCGCCGAGAAACAGCGCCAACTGCCTGGGCAAACCAGCGCGCAGACCTGTCACCGCCATAACGGACACCAGAATCAACGTCAGCGTTGCCAGCAGTCGGTGATCAAACTGCACCGCGGCGATATTCTCCGTCAGATTGCGTGGAAATGGCTGCAGGGCGGCATATCCAGCGGGCAGCAGACGCCCGTCCATCAGCGGAAACGTATTATAGGTCAGGCCGGCATGCAGACCAGCCACAAAGCCGCCGGCCACGATCGTCGTGCCGACCAGGACCACGCACAGCACGGCCAAGGCTCGGCTTGCCGGGTGAACGGCCGGAGCGAGTCGGACGGGTCGCAAGGTCGACAGGCCGGTCCAGATGATCGCGGCATACAACAGCAGCGCGAGCGCCAGATGGACCACCAGGCGATAGGGCGACACGGCGGTGGAATCAGGCAGGAAGCCGGATGCCACCATGAACCAGCCGACCGCTCCTTGCAGTCCACCAAGAACGAACAGCACGACAAGGCGCGGAACCAGCCGGCGCTCGATCCGCGCGGTGGCCCCAAGCCAGATCAGCGGCAGCAGGAAGACACAGCCGATCAGACGGCCCCACAGGCGATGCGTCCATTCCAGCCAGAAGATATGCTGGAAGCCAGAGAGACCAAAGCCCTGGTTCACCAGGCTGTATTGCGGGATTTTCTGATAGAGCGCGAACAGGCGCTGCCATTCCGCATGGCTCATGGGGGGGAGTACGCCCATCAGGGGATCCCATTCCATGATCGACAGGCCAGAGCCGGTCAGTCGGGTGGCGCCGCCCAGGATGATCATGACCATGATCATCGCCCCGACCGTGAACAGCCAACCGGCGACGAGGCGACGGCTTTGCCTTGTGGCAGCGCGATCCAGACGGGAGGCGCCGGGAAACTCATGAACATCAAACGGCATCATGCTATTATATAGCTGAGCCGGCGCGGACAGAAGCACTGAAAGATACCGATCCCACCATAGTTGGGGCTGACCGGATCAATAACCGGCGGTGCTGCTGTGGCAGGCGATCCCGAATGTTCAGCCAAACCCCACTTGGCGATAGGCGACGCCCGCTGTCGGCGGAGGCCAGGAGATCGGCCGCTCATGCCTTACGGAACTGCTCATAGCGCTGAAAACGGCGGAAGCAAAGGCAATGGCAGTTGGGCCACTGGCTTCGCCGACCAATGGAAGTGCTCGGTGCAGCCCGATACCTCGGGCGGACGTGCGCCGGTCAGGGACCATTGCCTCCCGGCGGTCTGGACGCTCAGTGGATGTTCAGCATGGCGTCCGTGTGACGCATGCGGCCTGGACTGCTCAGCTTGCAGGAGGCGACCCTGACCGAATGCAGGTTGCCTTCAATCTCTCGCCGCCAAAACGCGAGAAACTTGTTGAGCACCGGATATTGCGGTGCGATGTCAAGGTCCTGCCAGATGTAGGACTGCAGCAGAGTCGGATGATCCGGCAGATGATAGAGGATCTCGGCGGTGGTCAGGCGATAATCGTTTAACTGCCGCATGAGGCTCATGGATCACTGCTTCCTTTCCAGCCGGTGCCGGCGTGACCGCGTCTGGTTTCGACGAGCGGCGCCGGATCCCCGGGATGATGTCGGACGAAAGTCCCTCGGCGCAACTGAAAACACCATAATTTCAATATCTTAGCACTCGTTACCGAAGACTGCTGCCAGCCGCTTGACTCACGCGTTCGAGAAGGCTACATCGCTGGCACTCCCCAAGCGGGAGTGCTAACGCTGGGGCAGGCCATTCATCGGTCGTCTACGCATGAGCGGCTGCATCCAGTTGTTGGCTATCCCATCAATCACTGTCTGAGATCGAACTCAGGAGCGTTAAAAATGAGCTTCCGTCCCCTGCATGACCGCGTCGTGGTCCGCCGTCTGACCGCCGAGGAAAAGACCGCGGGCGGGATCATCATTCCCGACACGGCGAAAGAGAAGCCGATGGAAGGCGAAGTGATCGCCGTGGGCCCCGGCGCCCGCAACGAACAGGGTCAGCTCGTGACGCTTGACGTCAAGGCTGGCGATAAGATCCTGTTCGGCAAGTGGTCCGGCACCGAGGTGAAGCTGAATGGCGAGGACCTTCTGATCATGAAGGAGTCCGATATCATGGGCATCATCGACGCCACGGCGTCCGCCGGCAAGAAGAAGGCAGCCTGATCGGGTTCTTCCCGGCGGCTTGCTCCCTAATCCCTGACGACAGACTAAATGAGGAACACATAACATGGCAGCAAAAGACGTCCGCTTCGGCGGCGATGCCCGTGCGCGCATGCTGCGCGGCGTGGACATCCTGGCCGACGCGGTGAAGGTCACGCTTGGTCCCAAGGGCCGCAACGTGGTGCTCGACAAGAGCTTCGGCGCGCCGCGGATCACCAAGGACGGCGTCACCGTCGCCAAGGAGATCGAGCTGTCCGACAAGTTCGAGAACATGGGTGCGCAGATGGTGCGCGAAGTGGCCTCGAAGACCAACGATATCGCCGGTGACGGCACCACCACCGCTACGGTGTTGGCGCAGTCCATTGTCCGTGAGGGCGCCAAGGCGGTGGCCGCGGGCATGAACCCGATGGACCTGAAGCGCGGCATCGACAAGGCGGTCTTGGCCGTCGTCGAGGAGCTGAAGAAGCGGACCAAGAAGATCACCACCCCGGCGGAAACCGCTCAGGTCGGGACGATCTCCGCCAACGGCGAGTCCGAAATCGGCAAGATGATCGCCGAAGCGATGCAGAAGGTCGGCAACGAGGGCGTCATCACGGTCGAGGAGGCCAAGGGCATCGCCACCGAGCTTGATGTCGTCGAGGGCATGCAGTTCGACCGCGGCTATGTCTCCCCGTACTTCATCACGAACGCGGAGAAGATGATCGCCGACATGGATCAGCCCTACATTCTGATCCACGAGAAGAAGCTTTCCGGTCTGCAGCCGATGCTGCCGCTGCTGGAAAGCATCGTGCAATCTGGCCGCCCGCTGGTCATCCTCGCTGAGGATGTTGAGGGCGAGGCGCTGGCCACCCTGGTGGTCAACAAGCTGCGCGGCGGCCTGAAGGTCGCGGCGGTGAAGGCGCCCGGCTTCGGTGATCGCCGCAAGGCGATGCTGGAAGACATCGCGATCCTGACCGGTGGCACCGTGATCAGCGAAGATCTTGGCATCAAGCTGGAGAACGTGAAGCTCGCGGACCTCGGCAAGGCCAAGAAGATCCTGATCGAGAAGGAAAACACCACGATTGTCGAGGGCGGCGGCAAGAAGCCCGACATCCAGGGCCGCTGCGCGCAGATCCGGGCGCAGATCGAGGACACCACCTCGGACTACGATCGTGAGAAGCTGCAGGAGCGTCTGGCCAAGCTGGCGGGCGGCGTTGCCGTCATCCGCGTCGGCGGTTCCACCGAAGTCGAGGTGAAGGAGCGCAAGGACCGCGTTGACGACAGCCTGCATGCCACGCGTGCGGCGGTCGAGGAAGGCATCGTTCCGGGCGGCGGCGTCGCCCTGGCGCGGGCGTCCCTGGTCCTGGGCAAGATCAAGGCCGACAACGACGACCAGCGCTTCGGCATCGAGATCGTCCGCAAGGCGATCCAGACCCCGCTGCGCCAGATCGCCGAGAACGCCGGTGAAGACGGTGCGGTGATCGCTGGCAAGACGCTGGAGAAGGACGAGTATAACTTCGGCTTCGATGCGCAGACTGGCGAGTTCAAGGACTTGGTCCGGGCCGGCATCATCGACCCGACCAAGGTGGTGCGCACGGCGCTGCAGGACGCCGCGTCGGTTTCCGGTCTGCTGATCACCACCGAGGCGATGGTGGCGGAACGGCCGGAGAAGAAGAGCGCCGGCGGCGGGATGCCCCCAGGCGGTGGCGGCATGGGCGGCATGGGCGGCATGGGCGACATGGACTTCTAAATCCTGTTTTCCGGCACTCAACAAGAAGCGGGCCGCACCTGGGAGGGTGCGGCCCGTTACGTTTCTTCCAATGTGTCTGACAGCTATGTCTGACAGCGGCTCGGTGGCTTAGCGCGTGATCGCCCTAGGCTGATTAGTCAGAAGGCGTGAACCACGCGATCAAACAATGGTTAAAGCGCGAGTTTTGGGGTCAATCTAAACCAATCGCGCTTTAGCCATGGTCCATCGAGGCAGGCGGCAAGGACACTGGTTTGGCCTGCCGCGGCCTCGGCGGCGGAGGCACCCAGGGCCGATCGCCGCGCGCCGCGCGGTCCGTCAAGACGCGGGCGCCGGTCGGGTCCAGCCAGATCGCGATGCTGCCGTAGCGCCAGACGGTGAAGCGGTCGGCCAGTTTCGGCCACGGCTTCGGGCACAGGCCGCGTGCCGGTTCGGCGGAGACAATGACGGAAACCTGATCGCAGCCGGCGGGATGCGGCGCACCGCGCGCCAGCAGCACACCTGGCCGATCGGGATAGGGTCGCAGCAGACAGGCGCTGTCGTCACAGCGGACGATACCGGCCGCGTCACCGCCGGCAGCGGGTATTGGCTTGGTCGAGCCGATCGCCCAGTACTGCACCCAGGCATCGCGGGTGAACTTCGATCCGCCCTGCATCTGCTGCAGGAACATCCCCTGCCCGGTGCGCAGCGCGATCAGACGCGCGTCAGCCGACATCAGCAGGTCGGGCGGCCGGTCTAGCAGCGGCGAGGCCAAGCCGGCCAGCATGAGCGGGACACCCGCCAGCCGTGGCCTGGTCCGCCACAGCCCCAGCCAAGCAAGACCCAGCGAGAAGACACAAAGCCCCCATAGCGGCATGTGCGGCACACTGAACGTGGCGGCCGGCAACGCGGATGTCGAGCGGGCGACCCACAGCACCGCCTCCGCGCCCCAGCCCATCGGCACCAAGGCCAGGGCTTCCAGATGTAGCGGCATCAGGCCGAGGGCAATCAAGCCAGCCGGCATGACCCAGAAGGCCGTCAGCGGCACGGCGATCATGTTCGCCAGGACGAAATAAACCTGCACATGGCCGAAATGATAAGCCCCGTAAGGGGCGGAGGCCGATCCGGCCAGCGCACTGGTCAGCGCCAGGGCCGCCAGATGCGACAGCAACCGCCGCCAGCGGCTTTTGCCATGCAGGCGCCGCAGCCAGGGCCGCAGTGCCTCGTAACCCGCGATCAGCGCGAGAACCGCGGCGAAACTCATCTGGAACGACACGTCGGGCACTTCGTGCGGCGCGATCGCCATCAGCAGCGCGGCGGCAAGCGCCAGTCCCCGCAAGGAGACCGGGTTGCGCCCGACCAGCAGCGCGACCGTCAACAGACAGGCCATGAGGAAACTGCGGATGATCGGCACATGCATGCCGGTCAGCACCATATAAGCCCCGCCGGCCGCCAGCGCCGCTGCCGCCGCCAGCTTCTTGGTGGGCCAGAACAGGCTGGCGCGCTCGCTCAACGCCAGCACCCGCCTGGACAGCATCAGCGCAAACCCCATGACGATGCCGATATGCAGACCGGCCACGGCCAGCAGATGCGCCAGGCCCGAATCGCGAAAGGCCGCGTGATCGGCCACCGGTATCGCCATCGAGGTACCTGTCAGCAGTGTGACGCATACCGCGCCGGCGGCACCAGGGATGACCGCCGTGACCCGGTGCGCAATGGCCTCACGCAGCCGTTGCACCCGGCGCATCGGCGCCGAAGGCATCGCCATGGCGGTTCTCTCGGCTGGCGCCAGCGCATAGCCGGAGGCACCGAGACCGGCGTAGAACGCGTCCCGCTGCAGGTCCCACCCGCCAGGATAGGACGGCGGCGACGGCGGCCGGATAAGCGCGCGGATCCGGACCGTGTCGCCGCTGTCAAGCGGCCCGTCGTCGTGCACGTGCAGCCGAACCCGCACTGCCCGCGCCAGCGGATCGGGCGCTCCATCCAGATACGCTGGCTGGATGGTGATGCGTCGTCCTGCCGGCAAAGCCTCGACGACCTGTATGGCGCCGGTAATGATCGTGGCGTGCGTCGGCAGGCTGGTTTCCAGTGGCGGCGCGCGCGCCGTGGCGATCTGACCGGATGCGAAGCCCAGCGCAGCCGCGGCTATCGGGGCGAGCAGCAGCCGCAACCGGGGCAAGCTGATCGCGCACAGCAAGGCTGGCGCGGCAACCGCCGGTCCGATCCAGACAGCAGGCTCGAAGCGCAGCGCGTAATATCCCGCCACTCCTGCCGCCATGAACACCGGCAGCCACATCGCCAACCGATCCCGCTCGTTGGCCAGCCAGTCGGTCACAGCCCATGTCAGAGCAGAGATCAGCCTCATGTGCGGCAGCATAGGCGGCGAGTTGTCTACAAAAGGTGAACCGCGCCTTGGTTGTTCGCATGATTGCCGCGCTGTTGGCGTTCCGCCTAGAGCGGTTTCACCAAGTGTGGAACCGCTCTAGCTGTATTCGCGAGCAATTTCATCAGCCTGAGATCGCTTCGCTATTCCGGTCAGGTTGATATTGCTCTAGCGCGATCATGCTCTAAATCCTGGCGCATGACCGTTCGCACCCGCTTCGCTCCCAGCCCGACCGGCCCGCTGCACATCGGCGGCGTCCGCACCGCGCTGTTCAACTACCTGTACAGCCGCCACCTTAATGGCGAATTCCTGCTGCGGATCGAGGACACCGACCGGGAACGCAGCACCGAGGCGGCCACCGAGGGTATTCTCGACAGCCTCGACTGGCTTGGCCTGGCACGCGACGGACAGACCGTTTTCCAATCCACCCGCATGGCCCGTCATGCGGCGGTGGCGCGCGAGATGCTGGCGGCGGGCAATGCCTATTACTGCTTCTGCACACCGGAAGAGCTGAACCGGGAACGCGAGCAGGCGCGGGCGGAGAAACGCGTCTGGCGGTACGATGGGCGCTGGCGCGACCGCGATCCGTCCGAGGCACCGCTGGGGATCTATCCGGTCATCCGCGTGAAGACCCGGCGCGACGGCGAGACGGTGCTGGAGGATCTGGTGCAAGGCACGGTGCGGGTCGCCAACGCGGAGCTGGATGACTTCATCATCCTGCGCAGCGACGGCACGCCGACCTACAACCACTCGGTGGTGGTGGACGACCACGACATGGCAATCACCCATGTCATCCGCGGCGACGACCACCTGACCAACACGTTCCGCCAGGCGCAGATCTATGCCGCGATGGGCTGGCCGCTGCCGCGCTTCGGACATCTGCCGCTGATCCATGGGCCGGACGGTGCGAAACTGTCGAAGCGTCACGGCGCCCAATTCGCGCTGGAGTTCCGCGATCAAGGGTTCCTGCCGGAGGCGCTGTGCAACTATCTGCTGCGGCTGGGCTGGTCGCATGGCGACCTAGAAATTCTCGACCGCGCGGAGGCGATCCGGCTGTTCGACATCGTTGACGTCAATCGCGCGGCCAGCCGGATGGATTATGCCAAGCTGCTGCACCTGAACGGCGTCTACATCCGTCAGGCCGACGACGAGCGGCTGACACAGGACGTGCTGCAACGGCTGGCTTCTCGTTCCGAGGTGACTTTGGGCGACGCTGCGGCAGCCCGCATCCGGATGCTGATGCCGGCGCTGAAGGAGCGCGCGAAAACCCTGGTCGAACTGGCCGACGCGGCCGTGTTCCTTGTCCGCGTCTTGCCCTTGACATTGGAGCCGAAGGCGGCCTTGGCATTGACATCGGATGCGAAGCTGATGCTGCGGGACATTGTTCCCGTGCTGGCCGAGACGGATTTCTCCTCTTCGGCGATTGATCACGCGCTGCGCGGTTTCACGGAACGAACCGGACGAAAGCTGGGCCAGGTGGCGCAGCCGCTGCGTGCGGCGTTGACCGGCAGCACCGTCAGCCCCGGGATTGACCTGACCCTTGCCGCTCTGGGGCGAGCGGAAGCACTGGCTCGGATTGCCGCCGCGTCGGAGTGATGGCGCGTTAACTGGCGATAAAGCTCTTCGTTCCAAGATCCGCGCGACAGCAAGCTGCGGCAAGTCCGTCGTGCGGCGTTGCAGGCCACGACAGTCGTCGGACCGGATACGCTTCCTCAGTCGGGTTCGGCTCGGTTGGCGGGGAGCAGGTTGCGCAGCGGGAAAGACAAGACCGCCCGGGTCATGGGTCCGGCGCTGGTTGAAACGGCCGCGCTGCTGACCGCCGCCAGCGCCCCCACCTTTGCTGACGCTCTTTACCCGCTATGCACCAGACGTCGGCGACATCCTCTGCTTCGAATCATCCCGCGACACCCCACCGGCGACCGACGCTCGGCTTTTGGTGCACCGGCCCGACCAGTTCGCCTGCGTGCTGGACCTCCATGCAAAGAGACAGAGCGGCGGCAGCCTGATCATAGAGGCTCTATCAGCCGGCGAACCTCGCACCTTCCGTCTGCACTGGGCCGGCGACGGGACCAGCGTGGACACCGACGATTGCGGCAGGACCGCCGACCTGATGGTCGATCAGCGTGACATGGATGCTCTCGCCCTGGCCGCGGGTGGCTATGGCCTGCGGCGGAAAGCAATCGACCGCGACGATAGGGCGACGGCTGTCAGGTATCCTCCCCCACCGCCTTTCGCTTCAACACGCCCAGCCGCTCCTCGCCGCCCGGGGTCTGCGGGTCGAGTTCCATGACCTTCTGCCAGGCCGCGTAGGCGGCTTTCCAATCTTCCCGCGCGGCGGCGATATCGGCCAAGGTGTGGAACGCCGCAAAGTCACGCGGCTCCCGCTTCACGGTCTCCTCCAGGTCGTGGATCGCACCGGCGGTGTCGCCGCCGTGGTAGCGGGCGATCGCACGCTGGTGCCAGGCCTCGGCGACATCGGGTGCCAAGATGATCGCGTCGGTGAAGGACTCGACGGCATCGTCATCCTGGCCGGCGTGAAGCGACCGAAGTCCACGGCTCATGAGCAACGTTACCGCCGGCGTGCCAGCCTGAAGCCACGCCTGAATCACCTTGTCTTCCAGCAGCGAAGCCGTCCGCGGGTCTGGCGCGGCCTTCAGCGCGTCCAGCATATGATCCACCGCCGCGCGCTTTTCGTTGGCTGACTGCGCCTGTGCCGCGCCGCCACCCGCAAGCAGGGGGACGACAAGCAGAGGGGCGACAAGCAGACGGCGAATATCGGAATGCGCCCCGGTCATCCTAGTTCGGCACACCCGGCGGGCGGGGACCACCCGCCATCCAATCAAGCAATTCCACGGTATGCACCACCGGAACGGCATCGCCAGACAATTGCGTGATGCAGCCGACATTGCCGGCGGCGATCAGATCGGGCGCGGTGGCTTTCAGGTTGTCCAGCTTGCGCGACCGCAGGCGGCCGGCGATCTCCGGCTGCAGCATGTTGTAAGTGCCGGCGGAGCCGCAGCAGATGTGCGGCTCCTTCGGCTCGGTCACGCGAAAGCCGGCGCGCGCCAGCAGGGTCTTGGGCTGCGTCGTCACCTGCTGGCCATGCTGCAGGCTGCAGGCCGAGTGGTAGGCCACGGTCAGATCCGGGGCATCCCGCGTCGGCGCGTAGCCGAAATGCGCAAGGAACTCCGTTACATCCTGGGCCAGGCCGGCGATCGTCTCGGCACGCTGGCGCCATGGTTCGGCTTCCGAGCGGAACATGAAAGCGTAATCCTTGACCGTGGTGCCGCAGCCGGAGGTATTGATGACGATCGCATCCAGTCCGTTTTCCTCGGCTTCCTGGGTCCAGCTCTCGATGTTGGCCCGCGCCAGGGCCATTGCCCGATCGTGCTGGCCAATGTGGTGGTTGAGCGCGCCGCAGCAGCCGCTGTCGCGGGCAACAACAACCTCGATCCCCAGACGGGTCAGCAGGCGGATCGTGGCTTCGTTGATCCGCGGCATCAGCACCTGCTGCGCGCATCCGGTCAGCAGCGCGACCCGGGCCTTGCGCGGGCCTTGCGCCGGATGGACCTGCGGCGACTGGACCGGACTGGCCGCGGGCAATCGGGCGGGCGCCAGGGACAGCATGGCACGCAGCCGCTTGGCGAGCATGGACTGGCCCGGAATCAGCCCCGACAGCGGGCGCGCGAGGCTGGCTCCCCGCAGCGCCAGGCGGAACAGCTTCGGCCGTGGCAGGACCACGCCCAGCACCGCGCGCAGCCAGCGTTCGGGCAGCGGCCGGCGATAGGTCTGCTCGATATAGCGCCGCGCGTGATCGACCAGATGCATGTAGTTCACGCCGGACGGGCAGGTCGTCATGCAGGACAGACAGGACAGGCAACGGTCGACGTGGGTCACCACCTCCTTGGTGGCGGGGCGGCCGGTTTCCAGCATGTCCTTCATTAGGTAAATGCGGCCGCGCGGGCTGTCGAGTTCGTCACCCAGCAGCAGGAAAGTCGGGCAGGTCGCGGTGCAGAAGCCGCAATGCACGCAGGTGCGCAACACGGCATTGGACGATGCGGTGTCCGGGTCGCGAAGCTGGTCGGCGGTGAAGTTCGTCTGCATCGGCGGGCGTGCTTATTCCACGGATCTGAGCGGTGGCAGGGTTCGGTGCTGGCGGATGGTCAGCGCCAGGCTGGCGAGGGCAACCATGAGGAAGCCAAGCGAAAGCCAAGCGTTCATCTGGTTGCAGAGCGTGGTGATAACAATCATGAAAAGGCCAAACGCCATCATGAAGAACTGCAGATTCAGAACGGAATTGCGCCGCCTCAATTGCACATGCTGGAAGCCGGCAAGGAAGACGGTGAGCAGAAACAGGACGTTGATCACCCAGGCCGGGATGAAGACCATCGCTCAGAGCCCCGCGTAAAGCCGGCCGGGATTGAGGATGCCGGCGGGGTCGAGCGCCGCCTTCACCGCCCGGGTGATGCGCGCCAACGCCGCCGCCTCCTCGGGTACCACCCTGACCGAACCCCGCAGCGCGTCCGGCGCGCGCATCAGCGTCCAGGTTCCGGCCGAGGCGTTTGCCGCCGCCTCCACCGCCGCGTGGGTCACGCCGTCAGCCGGACCGGTGAGCCAGACAAGGCCCCCACCCCAGTCAAGAAAGCCGAACACGCCTTTCGGGTTCAGCGCCGCCAGGACGGCGGGGCCGGCTGAGGGTCGTACGGATATGCGCCAGACGGCGTCGCCGGTTCGTGGCGCCAGCGGCACGACATCCCGGACATCCTTCCAGACAGCGAGAGACGCCGCGGTATCCAGGATCATCGTGTCGACCACGGCGAACTGGTCGCGGAGGCGGCCGAGGCGATAGCCGACCGATGGCGGGAACTCCTCGATCCGCACCAGCGCGACATCGTCACCAATCTGGTCCAGACCAGGCACACGCGCCGCTGCCTCACTTGGCAGCCATGCCGCGCCGGATACCCCATAAGGCGAGCCTAGTGCCGCGGACAGCGCGGCCACGCCGGCCTTCGCATCAAGACCCGGCAGCACCAAGGTACCGGTTGCCTGTGGCGCCGGCAGCACCTTCAGGGTGACCTCGGTGATCACACCCAGCGTGCCGTGACTGCCGGTCAGCAGCTTGCAGAGGTCCAGGCCGGTGACGTTCTTCAGCACGCGTCCGCCCGACCGGATGACCTCCGCCCGTCCCGTCACCGCCCGCACGCCCATGACATGGTCGCGCATCGCGCCCCAGGCGACCCGGCGCGGGCCGGACAGGTTGGTGGCGACCACGCCCCCCAAGGTCTGCGGCCGACCGGAACCGGCCAGGAGACCCGACAGGTCGGGTGGTTCGGCGATCAGATGCTGGCCGCCCTCGGCCAATGCCGCCTCGATCTCCGACAGCGGCGTGCCGGCCCAGGCCGAGATGATCAGCTCCTTCGGCGCATACAGGCTGATGCCGGACAGGCTTTCGGTGGACAGCGTCCGCGCCGCCTGAACCGGCCGCAGCATGCCGGACTTGGAGCCGTGCCCCTCGATCAGCAGCGGTTCCCGCGCGGCGGCGGCGTCGCGTATGGCATCGACAATCAACGCTTCGGCTGGAAATGCCTCGGATCGCGATCGCTGGGCGGATGGCGCAAGTGCCGCGCTCATGCGGCCCGCGGCAGGGCGGCGGCGGGCGCCGGCAGCGGAAACACCTTGCTGGGGTTGAGCAGCCAGTCCGGGTCAAAGGCCGATTTGATGTCGCGCTGCTGCTGTAGTTCGTGCGCGTCGAACTGGACGTGCATCAGGTCGCGCTTTTCCACGCCGACGCCGTGTTCGCCGGTCAGGCAGCCGCCAACCTCCACGCACAGCTTCAGGATGTCGGCGCCGAAGGTTTCCGCCGCGTGAAAGCTGGCCGGATCGTTAGCGTCGAACATGATCAGCGGGTGCAGGTTGCCATCGCCGGCATGGAAGATGTTCGCCACCTTCAGGCCGTAGCTGTCGGACATTTCGCCAATGCGGCGCAGTACGTCCGGCAGGCGGCTGGTGGGAATGGTGCCGTCCATGCACAGGTAGTCAGGGCTGATGCGGCCGACGGCGCCGAATGCGCCCTTGCGGCCTTTCCAGATCGCCAGCGATTCTTCGGCTGACTGCGACACCTTCAGGCTGATCGGATCGTGCTGGCTGCACATCGCGGAGAGTTTCTCCAGCAGCCGGTCCTGTTCCTCGACGCTGCCCTCGACCTCGATGATCAACATTGCCTCAGCGTCGAGCGGGTAGCCAGCATGGGCGTAGGCTTCGCAGGCATGGATGGCCGGGCGGTCCATGAACTCCAGCGCCACCGGAATGATGCCGGAGGAGATGATGGCATCGACGCAGGCGCCGGCGACCTCGTTCGAGCGGAAGGCGGCGAGCATTGCCCGCGCCCCTTCTGGCGCGCGCAGAATGCGGACGGTGACCTCGGTGACGACGGCAAGCATGCCTTCGCTGCCGGTGAGCAAGCCGAGGAAGTCATAGCCGGCGGCGTCGAGATGATGGCCGCCGATGGTCAGAATCTCGCCGTCGATGGTGACGATCTTCAGGCCCAGCAGGTTGTTGGCGGTGACGCCGTATTTCAGGCAATGGGCGCCGCCGGAGTTCATGTTGACGTTGCCGCCGATCATGCAGGCGAGCTGGCTGGACGGGTCCGGGGCATAGAAGAAGCCATGCTCCGAGACGGCGCCGGTGATGCCGAGGTTGGTGACGCCGGCCTGCACCGTGGCGCTGCGATCGCCGTAGTCGATGTCGAGGATCTGGTTCATCCGCATCATGCCGATCACCACCGCGTCAGCCATCGGCAGCGCTCCGCCGGACAACGACGTGCCGGCGCCGCGCGGCACCACACGCACGCCGTTCTGGTGGCAGAAGCGCAGCACGGCGGCGACCTGCTCGGTCGTTTCGGGTAACGCAACGGCCAGCGGCACCTGACGATAGGCGGAGAGTCCATCCGTTTCGTATGGCCTGAGCCGGAGCGGTTCGGCGATCAGACCGCTGGCGGGCAGCAGGGTGCGCAGGCCGGCGACGATGCTGTCGCGGCGGGCCATGACGTCGGGCTTCGGGTCAGGTTGGCGGATCATGATAGGTCTCTCCCCATGGGTAGGGCGTGACTGCAAGATAGCGACTTTTGGGGGAGACGCCAGGGTCAGGCGCAACGGCCTGACGGTGCGTCTGTTTGAATATCCGCAAAGGGGTGTCCAGCGGACCTTGAATCCATCGTCTTAACGGCTGAAGTGGGATTGAGCATGAATACAGCTTGGCGGATCAATGCGGAACATCCCGCCCAACCGGAGGTCGTCGACCTTCTTCGCGACGGTGAGGAACATTCCGCGAGCCTCTATCCCGCCGAAAGCATTCACCATCTGACGCTTGATGGGCTTTGCAGTGCGAATGTCCGCTTCATGGTCGCGCGTGACGACCGAGGCCGAGCGGTCGCGACTGGCGCGCTTGTGCTGCACGCCGCGTGGGCGGAACTGAAGCGGATGTGGGTCGTGGCGGATATGCGTGGCCGGGGAGTGTCCAAGTCCGTTCTCAGGGCGCTTGTCGCGGAGGCGCGCCGCGAAAATGTTTGCACGCTGCGGCTGGAAACAGGCGTGGCAAGCCATGCTGCTTTAGGCCTCTACGCGAACGCAGGCTTCGCACGGCGTGGTCCGTTCAATGGATACCGGGACGATCCGCTCAGCGTCTTCATGGAGATGCACCTTCGCGAGCCTTCCTGAACAGCCGCGCCGGTTTGGACCTGCTTCGGCCGGCACGCTGCACGAAACCGCGTCTACCACGCGTCCGGATGTCCGGGTAGGCTGATTTCATGTTGAAGCGTTTCGTAGCCGTGCAGGAAGCGCAACCCGGAAGTGACTGGCTGGACCGATTCGTCGCCGGCCGGAAGGAAGCCGAACGCTGGTATCAAGGAAACCGGTTGGCGGACCCACCGACGGCCGTTGAATGCCGAGCCGCGCTTCGCCACCACATGCCGGAGCTGCTGCCGCAATACGATCGTGTGTGCACCCTGGTTGGTGACGACGAATTGGCGCATTGCATGCTGAGCCATTACCGGCCGCCGCCGGTCATCTCCGGTTGCAGCCAGGCGGTGTGGCTTGGAAAGGATGGGCCGGCGCTGGTTCGCAACTATGATTTTCCACTTGATGTCGTATCCGGCCGTTTCGAGGCGTCGTCGTGGTCTGGGCGGAAGGTGATTGCAACGAGCCAGCGGCCCTGGGGCGGCTGTCTGGATGGCATGAACGAGGACGGGCTGGTCGCGAGCCTTACCTACGGCGGCAGTCGAGCGCTTGGTCTTGGCTTCTCGATCATTCTGATGCTGCGCTACGTGCTCGAAACCTGCTGGCGGGTGGATCAAGCGGTCGCGGCCCTCAGCCGGATCCCGATCGCACTATCGCAGAACGTGACCCTGCTCGACGGCACGGGTGCGTACGCGACGCTGTTCCTGGGCCCTGACCGCTCTCCCGCGACGACCCGGCTTCGGGCGTGCACGAACCATCAAGAGATCGTACTTTCGTCCAGTTCTGGCGAACGCCAGGCAATGCTGATGCGGGCGCTGGATGATACCGATATGAACCTGCCGGCGTTGGCGGGCCTGTTTTTGGCACCGCCCCTGTATTCGCGCCAGATTGGGTTCACGACCGTCTACACCGCGGTCTATCGGCCGACTAAAAAACGAGTTGATTATCTCTGGCCGGGCAAGACCTGGCGGCAGAGCTTCGATCGGTTTGAAGCGGCGGACTATACGCACGATTACGGGCGGCTTGTTTCATAGGCGCTGCTTTGCGCGAACAGCCAATCCCAGACATCCGTACGCATGTAGTAGCTGTCCCACACGTCATGCCTGAGTCCAGGGTCTTCCGTGTAACGGAAGGTGGGGCTGTCGGAAAGCAGTTTGGCCATGGTGCGGTCCCATTCCGGCGAAACCTCCGCGTCCTGCGCGCCATGAATTGCCCAGATCGGCACCTGCCGCAGCACTCTCGCAGCCTCCACGGGGTTGGCGGTTTGATGCCTGCCCGCGAGTGGCATGCCGGCGGCGAAAAAATGGTCGTTGCTTCCGATCCGCGCGTTATAGGAAAGCAGCATGTCCCAGGTTCCCATTCCACCCATTGAGTTTCCGGTCACGTAAATTCGGGCCGGGTCGGCCGAATATTGTTCGAGTACATGCTTCAGTGCGGCAATGGTGGCGTCCTTCCAGGCATGACCTGTATGCTTGCCGCCGAAGTTGGCTTTTGGGTCCTTGATCTGATCGAGCATCGGCACGATGATGATGGCGAGATGACGGGTGCGGAATGCTGACGTCCCGAACCAGGCTTCTACCTGCTTAAGCAATCCATTGCGGTAATTCCCCATGTCATATTGGTGCAGGTAAAGCACCACCGGGTAATGCTTCGTCGATTTGTAATTCGCCGGTAGCAACACCGCGTAATGCAGGCCGTCGATCGTCTCGTTGATCCAGTCCATCGTCGGTGTCGCGGCGGCTTTTTTCCTTAACGCTACGGTGAACATCACACCCACGCTCATGATGATCGCGGTGACGCCAAGCAGAAGTCGCCGGCGCGGCAAAGTAACCTCCCGTTGCATGAACTTGAACGCATTCTTATAGCTCAGTGGCCGCTCCGCCATCAAACAACAGAGGCAGGCGCCGAGGCGTTGACCGCTCTGGCCTGAAAAAGATCAGAAGGACCGCGAGAGGCGATCTCGTACGCCGGCCACTCGGTAACGTTTGCCCATGCCAGTGCACGAGCGCCGGCGTTTTCGTGTTGTTGTGGATATCGACGACGACCTGTTGGCCTTCCGTGGCGCGCAGCAGCGGTCCCGGAAACTGGCCATTGTACAGCGTGGTCGAGACGATATGGTCGGGCGCGAGCTCGATCAGTCCGTTGTTGATGTGGAGTGTATAATCGGCGGCTCGCTCGTCTGATTGTCCAGCCGGAACCTGCGCGAATGCCGCACCGGCCCATGGCATCGCCGCGGCCGCTGCCGCAGCGATGCCCATTCCGAGAATGCTATGTCGTTTGATCGTCATGAAAACGCCGTTGGATTGGTGCAGGCTTGCCGCGGACTTTTCCAGGCGCCCCGCGGCCACACGTTGCCTGACGTTGACCTGCAGCCGCGGCAGCATGATCCGCCGGCGCAGGGTTAATAGCGCGCCTGCATGGCGCTATGGAACTCTTCGTGTTCTCGGTGTCGATAGAGTGCGCCGTTATGGTTCGGATGGCGGCGATACCACCAGGTACCCAGCCTCGGCCGCGAGCCCTGGCGTGATCGCGCCACGATCTTCACCCGAGCGCCAGGATGGCGGCTTACCCGGAGGCTTGGTAAGACCCGCCGCATGGCCCCTCCCCTTCTGACGCTGCAAGACATTGCACTGACCTTCGGCACCACGCCGCTGCTGGCCGGCGCCGGGATCGCGGTGTCCGCCGGAGACCGCATTTGCCTGGTCGGCCGCAACGGATCCGGCAAATCCACGCTGCTGCGGATCGCTGCTGGCCTGGTGCAGGCCGATGCCGGCCGCCGCTTCGCCCAGCCTGGTGCGACAATTCGCTATCTGCCGCAGGAGCCGGACTTCGCCGGCTTCGCCACCACCTTGGCCTATGTGGAGGCCGGATTGGGCGATTCCGCTGCGGCTGACCGCTACCGTGCCGCCTACCTGCTGGAACAGCTCGGCCTGACCGGCACAGAAGACCCTGCCCAACTTTCCGGCGGCGAGGCCCGCCGTACCGCACTGGCCCGCGTGCTGGCCCCGGAACCCGACATCCTGCTGTTGGACGAGCCCACCAACCACCTCGACCTGCCGGGGATCGAGTGGCTGGAAGCCGAACTTGGCCGCCTGCGCTCCGGCATCGTCCTGATCAGCCACGACCGGCGCCTGCTGGAGCGGATATCGCGCGCCACCGTCTGGCTAGATCGCGGCGTCACTCGCGTGCTGGAGCAGGGTTTTGGACAGTTCGAGGGTTGGCGCGACCAGGTGCTGGAACAGGAGGAAACCGAGCGCCACAAGCTGGGCCGCAAGATCGTCATGGAAGAAGACTGGCTCCGCTACGGTGTCACCGCTCGCCGAAAGCGCAACCAGAAGCGGCTGGGCGACCTGCACGCGCTGCGCAAACGGCACAAGGAGCAGCGCTCGGCGGTTGGCCGGGTGAAGCTGGCGGCGGCGGACGCCGAACTGTCGGGGCGGCTGGTGATGGTGGGGGAGGCGATGTCGAAGTCCTTTGGCGGACGGACGGTGGTGCGGGATTTCTCGACGCGAATCATTCGCGGCGATCGGGTGGGCGTCGTTGGGCAGAACGGCGCCGGCAAGACCACGCTGCTGAACCTGCTGACCGGCGCACTGCCGCCAGACAGCGGCGAGGTGAAGCTGGGCACCAACCTGGCGCAGATCACCCTGGATCAGCGGCGGGAGACGCTGGATCCCAACGAGACCCTGTCGCAGGCGCTGACCGGGGGCACTGGAGACAACGTCGTGGTCAACGGGCAGTCCCGCCACGTCATCGGCTACATGAAGGACTTCCTGTTTGGCCCCGAGCAGGCCAATACCCCGGTCGGCGTGCTTTCGGGCGGGGAGCGTGGCCGGTTGACCCTGGCCCGCGCCTTCGCCAGGCCGTCCAACCTGCTGGTGCTGGATGAGCCGACGAACGACCTGGATCTGGAGACGCTGGAACTGCTGCAGGAGCGGCTGGCGGATTACGCCGGCACCGTGCTGCTGGTCAGCCATGATCGTGATTTCCTGGATCGCGTGGTGACGTCGGTGATCGCCACCGAAGGCGATGGGCGCTGGATCGAGTATGCCGGCGGCTACTCCGACATGCTGGCGCAGCGCGGTGTGAGCAGAGCAGCGGAAGTGGCGCCGTCTCGCGCACGGGCTGGAGCCGCGCCGGTCCGGGCGCAAAGCCGGAAAATGAGCTTCAAGGACAAGCATGCGCTGGAAACGCTGCCCACCCGGATGACGAGCCTGGAGCGGGAGATCGCGCGCCTGAACGATATCATGGCCGACCCGGACCTGTATGTCCGGCAGCCGGCCGTGTTCGCCGAGGCAACTCAGGCGCTGGAAGCCGCGCAGGCGGGGCTGGCCGCGGCGGAGGAGCAGTGGCTGGCGCTGGAACTGCGGCGGGAGGAACTGGAGGGGGCGTAGGCGGTCTGTCACACATAGGCGACAGTCTGATAATCAGGCTGCGGTCGCCGCGTCTGGCCTGCTGGAGACTGGCTGCTGTCGCTGACGTATATTGGTCGCCGTGACTGCCGCCGGCCGTTGCATCGACCACCAGGTCGATTGGCACTGGTGTCGGAGGCCGGCCCGATAGCACCCGCCGGCAAAGTCAGCCGCGATTGGATCAGGCCGCACCGGAGCCCGTCACGAGTTTATCCGAAAGCTGGTGATGAGCCTTCAAGAAGCGACTGTACATGCCCGACCATTCACTCGAACCGCGCCCTTAGGCGCGCTGACCTGATGAAGGCGGACGTGGTGAGGCGCGACACGCAGAATCCCTATGCGTGGAAAGAGGTATCTACGGCACTGGGTCGGTGTCAGTAATTTTTACAGCCTGCCGACTGTCGGGCAATACAGTTGTCTGCCGTGATAGGCTGTACTCCGGAATTAATGTATATATGTGGTATACGATCCAGTTTATACATACAATGATATGATAGTATACTTGGCACATCATTTGCAAATCTTCGTTGGCCTTCAGGCGCCGAGACGGAGAACCAGTGCATGTCCAGTTCCATTGCTCGCTCATCGCATAGGACCGTCGCGGGCACCACTGCAACGGGACCCGACATGCATCCGCCGCGCAACAGCGGCGCGTTGCACGCTCTATTTGCTCGCACACTGTGCGACGCAGAGCGCGTGGTCTTTCTAATTAGTGACAACGCCCTTGATGAGGACAGCTCAAGGCCGGCATTTTACTGCGTACATTCCTTGTCTGGCGCGAGCGGGACAGATTTTCGCGAACTCGCCAGGCTTATGCCGGCGGTGCGGTTTCATGGCATTCAAGCGCCGCCAAAGAAGATGCAAGATGTCGAATTCGGCGGCTCCGTCGAGTCGATCGCAGACTATTATGCCACTGCTCTTATGAAATTCCAGCCAACAGGCCCATTGTTGTTAGGCGGATGGTCAGCCGGGGCCATCATTGCGCTGCAAGTTGCACAGAGTTTACGAGCCCGTGAACGCGAAGTCGGCTTGCTTGCCGCCATCGATGCGGCGCCTGACAATACCAGCGCTGGCCTCGGTCCTTGGCACCCGCTGTATCTACTGGCGCTAGCTGGCAACTTGCCCGGCTGGATCATTCATGAAAACCTAATCAGGAAAGGGATGCTTCGCTCACTCACACGACGTGCCTTGAATAAAGCGATGGCATTCCATGAGGGGAAAATGGCCCGTCAAACGAGCGGCAAGAGAGTGAACAGCCATGCAGTAGAAGGATTTATGGACCTTTCTCGCTATCCACCTGCTCAAAGGTCCTTCATGAAGCGGCTCTATGATGCACTGCTTGACTACAAGCCTACTGAATACACGGGCAGTGTTGTGATCTATGAAGCAACGATCAAGCCACTGCTTCGTGTGCCCCAAGTAGGAAAGATTTGGCGCAAGCTAGCGCCCCAATCCGCGGTTGTCAGCGTCAAGGGCACACATTTAAGCATTTTGCGCGAGGGGTATGTGAATGCGCTCGCCGAGGATCTGCGAAAACGGATTGCCAGATGGTCGCCCGAGAACAGCGTAAACAACCCCAGGCACAACTCCGAGAACAGCATAAACGCAATGCACTCCGTCATGTCCGCGATCGGCGCATGAAGCCAATCGAAGCGCCCGTTGACGCTCATTGTTTCTATCGAAGCTGACCTGACCGTCGGCGTCGGCTCCGACCCTCGCGGCGAAACGCCGGTTGCGGCGGTTCGATCCCAACATTGAACGACGCTCAGGCGGCGGCGTTCTCGTATAGCGCGATGAACTGGCCAAGAGTGACGGGCAAGGCAAAGTCGCGATCGCTGGAGAACGGATCAAGCTCGAGATGATCGTCCAGCGATGCAACCAGGATCGCGATGCACAGCGAATCGAGACCGGAGTCGAGCAACGGCAGGCCGTCAGACAGCGGCGCCAGACGCTTCTTTTGCTGTGCGGCGATCTCGAGTACCTGCGACATGATTACGGAACGTATTGACATCAAGACCTCTCACGTGTCCAAGGATGCTGAGAAGAAATTGGCTGGTTCTGTTGACTGACCTGTCTTCCGGTCGTCCTGACTTGGCCGCAACGGCGGCCACCGCGACAATCGCCGTCGTGACCGGAAATGAGCGGCCGCCGGACGACCGAGTGATCTGTCACACGGCAAGTGCTGTCTCCGCCGCCGCGCGGGCCGATGCCGCACCAGACTTACCGGCCGTGTTCGGACAGCGACAGACCTGGCGCGAATTCAACCAGGATATCCCTGAAGCTGATCCACAGCGGAAGAATGCGATCGTCGGGCCGTAGATGCCGGATCATTGCGCCATGTCCCTGTGTCGGATCACTGTCGAACCTGACATGTTCCGATAGGAAATGCCTGAAGCCGCGCAGCAATGGGTTCTGCAATTCAGGCGACGTCAGCATGGCGCGAAACACCCGTTCCAGACCACCGTCCTCGTAGCTGGTGATGCTCATCGCCCGGATCGTGTCATCCATCTCGCGGATCTCATGAAGATAACGACTGCCGCTATCTTCAAGCTGGCGACGGCTGGACTCGGGTATGGGTGCCAGAGACAGAACGCGCTTCATGAACTCGTCATGATCGATTTTTTCCCCTGACCGGGCGACACCGGGCCAGGGCGACAGGTTGGCGGTATTGCATTCCTCCCGCTCGAGGTCCTGTAATTTCTCGTCTTCTGGATGCAGAGATCGAGCAATCTGCAGATTTTCACGAAACTGCACTGAGAAGAAGTAGTAGGCCCAGGCGACATGAACCATCTCTTCCTCGTCGAGACCAGCCCAATCCAGATAGCATATTTCCTGAATTATTTCTTCAAATGCAAAATTGTCAAGGATTTGTACTGTTGACATGCTTCAACTCCACCTAAGCAGCAGATTCAGGAAGTAACGCCAAATCATTAAGCAAAGGTGAATTTCTGTCGCTTATCGGGCTCGATGCTGGCAGATTTGTTGCTCAAGCAAGTAAATGCGCGTGTATGCAGCATGTGAACGTGTGCAGCCGACGGCAATCATAGCTCTCTACAAATACTGTTGCATGTCTTTGTCGAAAACCATTTACAGGCGCCCGACGTTATGCGACAAACTTGCTCCGTTGCTGCCGAATTATGCGTGTGCTATTTTGTTGTAAGGAAGTCACGGAATGCGAACCGAGACGATCGCTCTCCACGCCGGCTACGAAGCCGATTCGCCAGTCAGGTCCGTGGCGGTGCCGATCTATCAGACCGTGGCTTATGAGTTTGACAGCGCGGAACATGCGGCCGCGTTGTTCAACCTTGAAACCGAGGGATTCCGTTACAGCCGCATCAGCAACCCAACCACCGCAGTGCTGGAGCGGCGCGTCGCGGCGCTTGAGGGCGGCGTCGGCGCGCTGTGCCTGGGATCCGGGCAGGCCGCCCTGCACAGTGCCATTCTCAGCATCGCCAATGTAGGCCGCAACATCGTTTCTGTTCCACAGATCTATGGCACGACGCACACGCTGTTCTCGCATGTGCTGCCGCACATGGGTATCAACGTGCGATTTGCCGCGTCCGACAGCGCCGCCGACCTCGAGCGGCTGATCGATGCCGACACGATGGCGGTCTACTGCGAGTGCGTCGGCAACCCCGCCGGCAATGTCTGCGACATCGAGGCACTGGCGAAGATGGCGCATGGGCATGGCGTGCCGTTGCTGGTGGACAATACAGTGGCATCACCGGTGCTGCTGCGGCCGATCGAATTCGGTGCGGATATCGTTGTTCACTCGCTTACAAAGTTCCTCGGCGGCCACGGCACGACACTCGGCGGCGCTATTGTCGATGGCGGCCACTTCCCGTGGGATCAGCACGCCAAGCGGTTCCCCATGCTCAACGAGCCTGACCCGTCCTATCACGGACTGGTCTACGCGGATCATTTCGGCAGCACGGCCTATATCGAACGGTGCCGCAACTTCTGCCTGCGCACCACGGGCGCGGCGTTGGCGCCGCTCAGCGCGTTTCTCCTGCTGCAAGGCGTCGAGACGGTGGCATTGCGTGTGGAACGGCATGTTCGGAATGCGCTGCGGGTGGCCGAGGCGTTGCGAAAGGACTCCAGGATCGCCTGGGTCAATTATGCCGGCTTCCCCGAAAGCCCCTATTATCCGCTGGTGCAGAAGTATCTCGGCGGCCAGGCTTGCTCGCTGCTGACATTCGGCGTGCATGGCGGCGTGCAGGCCGGGATGCGGTTCTACGACGCACTTCGCCTGATCAAGCGGCTGGTCAATCTTGGCGACGCAAAGTCGCTGGCCTGCCATCCCGCATCCACCACGCACCGCCAGATGACGCCGACGGAGCAAGCAAAAGCCGGTGTCACGCCCGAAATGATCCGGCTGAGTGTCGGCATTGAACATGTGGACGACATACTCGCCGATATCAATCAGGCCCTGGCCGCCGCGCAAGCCGGTCAGGTTGAACTGGCATCGGCCTTCAACAGTCAACGCTGACGTCAAAATTCGGAAATGGCATGGTGATGCTTGCATTCGGAAGCGATGACAGGCCGCCAGGGGATTTGGTCATCGGGCTGGTCAACAACATGCCGCCGGCCGCCAGGCGCGTGACGGAGCAGCAATTCGCAGGGCTACTAACGGCGGCATCGGACGCCTTGGACATGCGTATCAGCTTGTTCATCGTCGATCAGCTTGCCAGTCACACCGATGACGCCTTCAGCGTCCTTCAGCAGGCCAAGCCCGACGGCCTGATCGTGACTGGCGCCGAACCAAGGCATGACGCGATGATCGATGAGCCGGTCTGGCCTGTGCTGGCACGGCTGGTCGACTGGGCAGGCGAGCACACGATCTCCACGGTCTGGTCCTGTCTGGCAGCCCATGCGGCTGTATTTCGGTTGGATCAGATCAGTCGAAGACGGCTGCCGCAAAAGCTGTCGGGCGTGTTCGCCTGCATGAAGGTGGCGGATCACCCGCTGCTGGAGGAAGCACCATTGGTATGGCCGGTGCCGCATTCGCGCTACAACAGTCTGGACGAAGCGGAGCTGTGCGACAAAGGCTATACCGTCCTTTCTCATGCGCCGCGCGTGGGCGCCGACAGTTTCGTCAAGCAGAGTGGCGCCAGCCTGTTCCTGATGCTGCAAGGCCATGCGGAATATGCATCGGAGAGTCTGCTCAGTGAATATCGTCGTGACATCCGGCGGTTTCTTGCTGGCCAGCGCGCCGCTTACCCGGAGATCCCCGAGGGATATCTTGACCAGGACGTAGTGAGCGGATTGACAACGCTTCGCGAGCAGGCCTGTCGGACGCCGAACCTGGACTTGCTAGCGTCTTTCGGCGCGGCCATCACCGTTGCACCTTGCCAGTTTTGGTATCCGTACGCGGTACGGCTCTATGCGAGCTGGCTGTGCTATCTGGCGGAGCAAAAAGTGGTACGCGAACAATCAGCGACGTGGCCAGCGCGCCACTGGCGCGTTGCGTCATGAGCCGTTCCGTGCTGTTCCCATCGTGCGACCAACGCTTGATGTGGGACGATCATCTCACCACGCTTCTAGCCGCTGCCCACCAGCGCGTGGCGCAGGGTGCGGTCACGCCGACATTGGACAGCGATGGATTCACAGCCGAACTGGCTGGCTTCGACTTCGCGCAGCCAGTGCCGTTTGCGGATCTGCTCGGCTGGACGGTCGCGCAGATGGAGCACGGGCTCGTGCACATGAACCATCCGCGTTACCTCGGGTTGTTCAACCCGGCGCCGACCTTTCCGGCGCAATGCGCCGACCGCATCGCCGCCACGTTCAACCCACAACTGGCCACTGCCACGACATCCCCCGCGGCGGTCGCGATCGAGGCGCATGTGGCACGCTCGCTTGCCCGACGCGCCGGTCTACCGCCTGGGGCAGTCGGACATTTCACATCGGGCGGCTCGGAGGCGAACGAGACCGCGCTGATCTGTGCGCTGACCCAAGGCGAGCCGGGATTTGCCACAACCGGCAGCCGCGCATTCTCGGGTCAGCCGGTATTCTACATCTCGCAGGACAGTCACCTGGCCTGGATCAAGATCGCCCATGCGACGGGGATCGGCCGATCCGCCGTTCGGCTGGTGGCGACGGACGGCACCGGCCGAATGAGCGTGGAAGCACTCAGCGCCGCGATCGCCGCGGATCGCCGCGAGGGCTGCATTCCGGTCATGGTCGTGGCGACAGCGGGCACAACGAATGCCGGCATGATCGATCCGCTCGGGGCCTGCGGCGACATCGCCCGTCAGGCCGGCGTCTGGTACCATGTCGATGCCGCCTGGGGTGGCGCCCTGGTCGCCTCGGACCGGCTAAGCGGTCTGCTGACGGGAATCGAGACGGCGGACTCGATTACCATCGATGCGCATAAATGGTTTGCCACCACGATGGGCTGCGGGATGTTCCTCACAGTCCATCCTCGGGTCCTGTCCGCCGCTTTCACCGTGTCGGCGAGCTTCATGCCGTCGCAGACGCCCACGCTCGATCCCTATATTACAACAGCGCAATGGTCGCGGCGCTTCCTCGGGCTGCGCCTGTTCCTGTCACTGGGCGCCGGCGGCTGGGCTGGTCATGGCGCGCATGTGGAACACGCGGTGGAACTGGGACGGATGCTGGCGAACACCGCCAGGGGGCGCGGCTGGTCAGTGGCCAATGAGCCTGGGCTGGCCGTGGTCTGCCTGGAGCCGCCAGCGGGATCCGCGTCCGTGCGCGATATCGTGCAGCAGGTTCTAAAATCTGGTGGCGCCTGGGTGTCAGCCGCTCGGTTCGAGGGCCGCGACATCATCCGCGCGTGTGTGACCCACGGCGAAACCTCACCGGCCGATATCAAAGCGGTGGTCGAATTGCTGGAGCAGGCCAGGACCGCCTGCCTCTGGTAAGTAGCGGCTACGCTGAAGATGCCGCCACAGGGTCATCCTTGGCCTGCTTGCAGGCACCTGCTGCATCCCAAGATCAGAAACCGACGGCGTCAAAGCCAGCCTACATCTTTTCCTTAACGCCGGTGCGGATCAGCCACCAGTTCACGGGATATGCCGTCAGAAACCCGCAGATCATGGCAATCTGCATCATGAACCAGAACTCCACCATGTCAGTCCGCAGCGTCACGCCGAGCAGGTCACGAAAAATGTAGAAGTAGGCCAGAGCCATGAAGCCGTACATGCCTAACTGCCAAGCCGTCAGAGACAGCGTGTCGGCCTTGATCGCCGCGATGATCCCCTTGCCAAACGACAGGTCTCGCATCGGGGCGATGGTGAAATACTGGAAGAAAATTCCGAACGCATAAGCGAAGATGTAGTCCACGATCCAGACAGCGAAGATCTTATCGTCGAAAATGCGTTGATAGCCGAAAGCGACGGCAACGGCTGGAATCGCGAACACCAGCCATTCGGCGACGATGTCCCCTAACCTGAACTTTACCGTCTTTTCGACGTAAGTCATTGATCCGACTCCGGACCCCACCTGCTTGCTGTCTACGCTGCCGTCAATTCGACCCCCAACAGACTGAGTGCGCGGCGCTGTATCGGCGTTGCGGTGGTCTGAACGGTAAGCATCTTCTGCCCTGCGAAGCAGACGGTGTTTCGGGCCAATGTTGCCAGATCGCCCAGCAGGGTGCGGAAGCTGTGCACCGGCTGGAGCTCGCCGCTAGCGTCCACCACGCGCTGCGTCGAGGCCTTGCGATAAGCCGCCTTGGAGACCTTGGCCTTGGCCACTGGCGACGTCCGCTCTGCTTCGGCCGACGCGCGGTCATGATCGTCGAACAACATCGGCGCCAGCGGCTGGCGCATATGCCACTCCAGGTAATACGCCAGCATGCACAGCAGGACATGCGCGCGTACCCGCGGCGCGGTCCAATGGAACACCGGCCGCAGGTCCAGATCGACGCTCTTGAGGCAGCGGAACGCGCGCTCTACCTGGGCCAAGGCTTTGTAGGCCCGCACGGTCCCGGCGGTATCGATCTGCTTGGCGGGGAGGTTGGTGCGCAGCACGTAAAAGCCATCGAACCTGGCTTCATCGGCGATCGCTTCGGCCTTGCGCGTGAAGTCAAATGCGGCGTCGGTGATGGTCAACGCGAAATGCTTGGCCATCTTGCGTTTGCCCAGGAGAGCGCCGACCGCGCGGCCGATGTCCCCAGCCCCGCGCAGAGGGTTCTTCGCGCGCGTCACCCGGGCCTGGATCTTGCTCAGGTCGGCCTCGGTCAGCGCCAGTAACGCGTCACGCTTGCGTTGGCGTTCCGCCGCCAGCAGCGGGTTCTGGCACACCACCAGCCGTTCGTCGGGATAATCCGGGCTGCTGATCTCAGCCATATCGCGGGTGTCGAACAGGGAGAATTGCAGCTGTCCGCCTTCCGCCAGTTGCCGGATCGCCGGGGCACGCAGCGCGGTGATCCAGTCTAGGCCGGCGGGGCGGAGGGCTTGTTCGATCCGTGCGGCGGTGAGCATGCCGCGGTCGCCGACCATCACCACGTGGCGCAGCCGCAAGCGCTGCTTCAGCTTGCTGATCTGCGCCGCGACGGTGGCCGGGTCGGCGGTGTTTCCCTCGAACACCTCGACCGCCACGGGGCAACCATCCGCGGCACACAGCAGGCCGATCACCAGTTGCGGCCGATCGCCACGGCTGTCGCGGCTGTAACCGTGGTGGGCCAGCGGACAGCAGCGGCCCTCGAGGTAGGTGGAGGTGACGTCGTAGAGCACCAGCGCGCCGTTCTTCAGATGGCGGCGGGCGAGTTGGTTTTCGATGAAGGCCTGCTCGCTGCCGAGCCAGTCGAGGGTGGTGTAGATTTCGCCGGCGGTAACGCAGCCAAGGCCGAGGCTTTCACCCAGCGAGTGGCTGGCGGTGGCGCTGTCGAGCATGCGCGCTGTCGCCAGCTTCGCCGCCGGGTCGAGCAGTCTGGCGACGATCAGCGCCAGCGCCAGGTCACGGCGGCGCGGCGGGGCGCGGCGCGGCAGCAGATCGTCGAGGCCGATGCGCCGTGCCACGCTCAGCGCCGCAAGCACGTGGCCATGCGGCAGCGAGCGGCGGATCTCGAAGCCGTTGTCACCAACCGGGGCGAGCGGGTCGCCACGCAGGGCAGCACGCAGAGTCTCGATGCGCTCGACCGGCAGCTTGGAGAGGTTGGCCAGCGTGCGGTTCTTGACCTTGCCGTCCTCGCGATAGGTTTGGCGCAGGAGGAAGGACGGTTTGGCGTTACGGTTTGGGACCTTGGCGATGTGCATGAGGCATAGAATCAAACCGGTTCGGCCTGTGTCAAGGAGAAATTCGCCAAATGCTTGACTACGTTCGTGGCACGTTTCCTTGGTAATCAACCGGATGGCTCAAAAACACAGCAAAGTTCGGCCTAACGTGCAGCCACTGCCGCAATGCAGGGCACCGTTGGCAACCATCACCGGAAATGGCGTTTCCCGCTGGTTCGGCGGGTCCTCATCTCGCTGCATGGCCGCGTGCATCTTGTCGTGCGTCGCAAGTCTGCCGTAGGCAAAATATTGCCAGAGGATCCAGACCGTCCCGAATAGCGCCGTCACCGGCCAGACAACGTTCATGATCCACATGTGCTGCTTGTGCCGCACGACATCGATTGCAATGATGACCATGCAGACTACGCCAAGCAGCAGGTAGGCAATCGACACGTCGTGCAGCCAGGTCGGGATCACCTGCATAAAGTCCGGGTGTTCACGCTGCCATCTTCCGGCAACTGTCGACGCAGGCACGACAGGCCTTCACGCAGTCCTCCATGCCGCCGACCTGCTCGCAGCTCGTGGCGCAGGCCGCGCGGATCTCGGCACATTCGCGGCAGGTGCGTTTATGGAATTCAGTATTGATCAACATCATCACGGCGCAGGTCCGGCAGATCTCCGCGCAGGCCAGCATGAGGCGGAATGCCGGGGCTCAACATACCTGCCGCCGACTTCGAGGCGGTGGTGCGAGGCCATGCCAAGGCAGGTGCCATGGCATTGTCGACGTTCCTCAACACAAGCGCGCATTTCGGTAGACAGATTCTGCATGGGAAACTTCCAGGCTGGTTGACCACGTTGTCCAGGAAGGCGTGTCCCATATGGGAAGGTTCCCTAACGAGACGGTGAGACGGCAGAGCGATACCTGACCTGCCCGGTGGCTGGCGCGCGTGGCGATGGCCTGACCTGGGTCGCGGCGGCTTCGGCGAGATCGTCGATGATCGGGCAGCCGGGTCGATGGTCGCCTTCGCAGCGTTCGGCCAGGTGGCGCAGTGCGCTGCTCATTTCAGCGATTTCGCGAGCCTTCGCGTCAAGCGCCGCGACATGCGCCAGCGCCAGGCGCTTCACGTCGGCGCTAGCACGCTTCTCATCGCGCCACAGCGCCAGCAGGCCGCGCATCTGATCCACCGAAAAGCCGAGGCAACGGGCGCGTTTCAGGAAGCGCAGCGTTTGCACGTCAGCCGGGCTATAGCGGCGATAGCCGGCGTCGCTGCGTTCGGCTGGCCTGATCAGCCCGATGCTCTCGTAGTAGCGGATCATCTTGGCGGAGACGCCGGTCGCCGTGGAGGCTTCGCCAATGTTCATAGACCCGTCTCCGGCCGCCAACGCCGCAGCAGCAGCGCGCTGCCAACCACGCTGACGCTGGAGAACGCCATCGCGGCGCCCGCCACGACCGGGCTGAGCAGCCCCGCGGCGGCCAGTGGAATACCGACGATGTTGTAGGCGAAGGCCCAAAACAGGCCCTGCCGGATGCGCTGGAAGGTGCGCGCCGCGATGTCCAGCGCCGCCGGCACCAATCCTGGGTCGCCGCGCATCAACGTGATGCCAGCCGCGGCGGCGGCGGCGTCCGTCCCCGTAGCCATGGCCAAGCCGAGATCGGCCGCAGCCAATGCCGCCGCGTCGTTCACGCCGTCGCCCACCATCGCGACTGGTCCGCGTGCCCGCATGGTGGCGATCAGTTCGGCCTTGTCGGCGGGCAGCGCGCCGGCCCGCACGTCGTCGATGCCAAGCATGCGCGCGGTCGTGTCGGCGGCACCCTGGCTGTCGCCGGTGAGAAGCACGACGTGCAGCCCACGGGCACGCAATGCGGCAACGGCCTCCGCCGCTCCTGACTTGGGCGCGTCGCCGAAGCCAAGCAGGCCAAGCAGCCGGTCGCCTTCGGCCAGATAGGAAACCGTCCGACCTTGACTTTCCAAAGTGCGGGCCGCCTGGGCAAGGGGACCGAGGTCCACCCAGGTCTCATGCATCAGCCGGGCGCTGCCGAGCCGGAGCGCGCGGCCCTTGACTTCACCCTCCAGACCCCGCCCCGGAAGGGCGCGCACAGAGCGGGCGGCCGCAACGTCGCGCCCTTCAGCGCGGGCCAGGACGGCGCGAGCAAGAGGGTGCTCGCTGCCGGCCTGCAAGGCTGCCGCCAAGCACAATACATTTTGATCGGTCTCGCCAGGAGCAGGCTCCAGGGCGACCAGTTCCGGCCGGCCCGCGGTCAATGTGCCGGTCTTGTCGAACACCACGGAGCGGATAGCACCGGCTTGCTCCAGCGCCGCGGCGTCGCGGATCAGGATGCCGTGCCGGGCGGCGATGCCAGTGCCGACCATGATGGCTGCCGGTGTCGCCAACCCAAGCGCGCAAGGGCATGCGATTACCAGCACGGCAACGGCATTCACCGCCGCCAGCTCGAAGCCGCTGCCAGCCAACCACCATCCCAGGAACGTCAGCACGGCGATACCGACCACGAGGGGAACGAAGACGGCGCTCACGCGGTCCACCAGACGCTGCACCGGCGGCTTGGCCGACTGCGCGTCCGCTACCAGCCGCACCATCCGCGCGAGCTGGCTTTCGGCGCCGGTTGCCGTCACCTCCGCCAGCAGCAGCGCCTCGCCGTTGAGCGAGCCGCCGACAATGCGGCTGCCGACGTCCTTTGCGACCGGCAGGCTCTCGCCCGTCAGCAGGCTCTCGTCAGCGCTACCTATACCTTCCCGCACAATTGCGTCGGCGGCGATGCGCTCGCCGGGCCGGATGACCAACCAGTCGCCCGGGCGCAGTTCGGCGGCCGGAATATCGCGTTCGGCGCCGTCGCGGCGGACCCTGGCGCGATCCGGCCACAGCCGCTCCAGCGCGCGGATGGCCTCCCCGGCCTGGCGCCGCGCACGGCCCTCCAGCCATTTGCCGATGCGCACCAGGGCAATCACCGCGGCCGAGGCCTCAAAGTAAAAATGGCCGGCGCGGCCCTCCGCCAGTTCCCAAAGACTCAGCCCGAAAGCCGCGCTGGTGCCGAGGGCGACCAGGGTATCCATGTTCCCCATGCCGCTCAGCAAGGCTTTCCAGGCGCCGCGGTAGAACCGGGCACCGAACACGAACTGGACGACCGCGGCTATGGCAAGCTGGTCCCAACCGGGCAGCACCAGGTTCACGCCAAACGGCATCAGCAGCATGGGCAACAGAAGAGGAGCGGCAAAGGCAAGCGCGAATGCCGCCATCACCCCATCCAGCCAGGCGGTCCGGTCACGGGTCGTGGCCGCTGTGCCACCCTGTGCGCCGGCGGTTTCGATGGGAGCGGCGTCGTAGCCGGCGCGGCGGACAGCAGCGGCCAGCTCGTTCAGGCCCGCCGCGCCGGCGATCACCTGCACCCGCGCCCGTTCCGTCGCCAGGTTGACCTCGGCCGAACACGCGCCTGGCACCGCCAGCAGCGCCCGTTCGACGCGGCCCGCGCAGGACGCGCAGGTCATGCCGGTGATTGCCAGATCAATGGTCTCCGTCGCCGCGGGATAGCCGGCCGCCGCCAGCGCGTCGATCAGACGGGCAGTGTCAAAGCCGGCGCCTGGGGTGATCGACGCGCGTTCGGTGGCAAGATTGACCGTTACCGCCTCGACGCCGGGCACGGCGGCAATCGCCCGCTCTACCCGGCGAACGCAGGCCGCACAGTTCATCGCGGTCACGCCCACGTCCAGCCGTGTCTCGGAAGCTGTCAATCCGTGCTGTCCGCGTTCGAGAATGTGTTGATCCATGCCGCTCGCTCCGACCACTGACCTGCCACATGAGGCTTCCCATCATGGGAAGGTCAAGGGGTGAGAGGGGCTTGACCTTCCTATTAGGCAGGCGTGCAGACCGATAACAGTCGAAGGAGGTTCAACCATGCTCATGTTCAAGGTAGAGGGAATGACCTGCGCGCACTGCGAGCGTGCTGTCACCAACGCGATACACCGCATCGATCCAGATGCGCGGGTGGACATCGATCTGGCGGCTGGAACCGTCAGAACCGACAGTCAGGCGAGAACCGACCAATTGGCAGACGCGATCCGATCGGAGGGATATGAGGCCAGTGTTTCCGCCAGCCACGGCTAACGAACTGGCGGACCCACCGCCTGTCATGCCATGAGTTTCCATGCGCTTGCCGACGTTCGCCGGCAGCATTCTGCTCACCCCGGCGTCTGCCGGCCACGGGCGGCCTGCCGAGTTGCTGACTGGTGTCCATGCGCTGCCCGATGGCCAGCCCAAGGTCGGCGCCAACCTGGCGATGTCGCCGGCCTCGATCAAGTCAGCGAGATTTTCTTGACCGTTACCGCCGGAACCGCAGGTCCGATCCTTGCGCGATCCATCCGGCCTCGATCGCGTCCAGGTCGGTCTGGCCGGATGGGTTGGTCTTGGACGGCGCCAGGCCTATGCGGGCCACGCCTTCCACCTGCCAGATCGCCAGCAGCCGACGGAGTTCCCGCAGCGGCTCGGGGTGATCATCAACGCGCAGGTTCAGGTCCGGGAAATCCTCGGTGGTGACCATGACCATGGCGGCGGACTGCTTGCCGCGGCTGTCGCCGCCGGCATCCTCCCCGGCCTGCATCGCGGCCATCAGGCGGTCCGGCATGGGCAAGTCGCGGCTGGCCTTCCAGGCGGCCAGGGTGGCGGCGACCGTCGGCTCGCCCGTCAGCATGTTGCCGGCCACGCTGATCCCGCCGGCGGAAACGCTGCCGCACCAGTCAACGCAGTTTCCACCGGTCCAGGCGGCGGTGCGGCCATGATGATCAATGGCATGAACCTGACGGATGCCGCGTCCCTCATCGCCGGCCAGCGCACCCTATATCGCCGCGTCGGGGGCCAATCCACGCGCCATGGCATCCAGAATCGCCGGACCCAGGTACCGATTGGTCATCGATTGGGTGGACACCGCGCCAATGCCGGCACGGACGAAGGGGCACGATGCGCCGACAGCGAACGCCTTGGTGGCGACGGCGACGGCGAATGCATCGGTATTCGGGTCATGGGCAACGATCGACCAGGTCATGGCGGCGATGTTCCTTCGGTCGCGACCTAAAGCCTTGTCGTCATTGGTGCAAGGACATGAGCTGGAATCAGCAGCAGCGTGATCGTGCAGGCGATGCGACATCGGGAATGGACGCCGCGAGACAGGACAACCGCTGTCATCAAGCGACGCATTCGCTGAAGGTCGTTCCCGGCAATGGACGCGCCTGAGCGGAGGAGCAGGCGCCCGGGACGCGGCAAGTTGATCAGTCTGGCTGAAGCGCTTGTCGTGCTACCGTCGGGATATGACCAAAAGCATTCCCAGCCGGCCGGCGGACAGAACCCAGTTACAGCAGATTATTGCTGGATTGACCGAGGGCGTCGTGATGATCGCGCCCGACCAGACGATTACCTGGGCCAACGACACGGCTTTGGCGCTGCACGGCGTCAAGGACGTGCGGGACCTCGGCGGAACCGTCAGCGAATACCGGCGCCACTTCGAGCTCAGGTACATCAACAACGAAGCAATCCCGCCCGAGGACTATCCGATGGACCGGCTCCTGGCTGGCGAGACCTTCAGTGAGCTGGTTGTGCAGGTCAGCCGGCGCGGCGAGGCAAAGCACCAGGTCCACCAGATCAGGACCCTGGTGGTCACGGACGTGAACCGGGAGCCCGACGTGTTCGTCCTGATCGTCAACGACGAGACCGAGCGCTTCAACGCCGAGGAGCGATTCGAGCGCGCGTTCGGGGCCAACCCGGCGCCGGCCGTCATCGCGCGGTTGTCGGACATGCGATACGTCAAGGTCAATCACGGCTTTCTGGAAATGACGGGATTTCGGCGCGACGGCATCATCGGCCGCTCGCTGCACGAGATCGACGTTCTGCAAGGTGCCGAGAAGCGGGATCTGGCTGTCAAGCGCCTGCATGCCGGGGAGACGATCCCGCAAATGGAAGGATGCCTGATCCTGCCGGACGGGCGGGAAAAGGTGGTGCTGCTTGGCGGTCAGCCGATCGAGATCGGCGACGAGGCCTGCATGCTGTTCACCTTCGCCGATCTGCACCTGCGTCATCAGGCGCAAACCGCCTTGCGGCACAGCGAGGAAAGGTTCGCCAAGGCGTTCCACATGGCGCCAGGACCAATGGCGATCCTGACACTGGACGGGCTGCGCATCCTGGACGTCAACAGCGCTTTCACCACGGCGACGGGCTGGCGTCGGGAAGAGGTGGTCGGCCGTGGCGAGGCGGAACTGGAAGTCTGGGGCCAGGGTGAGGTGCGCGAGCAGCTTGGACGTCAGCTCAAGCAGACCCGGCATCTGCGCAGTGTCGAGATACAGCTTCGCACCAAGGGCGGCGACGTGGGTGATTATCTGATGTCGGCCGACATCGTGGAGATAAACCAGGAACCCTGCGTGCTGAGCGTGATGCTGGACATGACCGAGCGAAAGCAGACGGAGACCGCGCTGCTCGCCGCCGTTGAAGCCGTCATGCAGGATACTTCATGGCTCGGCCAGAAGATCGTCGAGAAGCTTGCCGCCATCACCAGCACCGGCCGCTCCCCCGGGAAGGTGCCCGAGGTTGCCGCGTTGCCTGAACGGGCTCGCGAAGTGCTCGCACTGGTTGCACAAGGCCTCTCCGACGACGACATCGCCAGCACGCTCGGCATCTCGCGGAACACGGTTCGGAATCACGTGTCGGTGATTTACGCCAAACTCGGCATTCGAAAGCGTGGCGCCGTCATTGTATGGGCGCGAGAACGCGGCCTGGGAGCGACCGCAAAGTCACGGACAAGTAAAAGGAAAGCGAAGCGTCCGTCAGGTCGCTAGTATAAATCTACCCTTAGGCTGGTGCAAAACAACCTGTGGATCAGCGACTAAATAACTGATTTTGCTTACTGGATTTTCTCAACGAACGTCGCCTATTCCGCATCGTGCATCGTCGGAATCCGCCGGCGAAGCCCCAACGGATGGGAAGGGCTGTTCAATGGACAAGGATCGCAAGGCCGGAATCGGCAAGAAGATTTCTGGCTTCTTCAAGGAAGCGACCGGCAAGGTCACCGGCGACAGCAAGACGCAGACGGAGGGAGCGGCGGAGCAGACCGCAGGCAAGACCCAGAATGCCGTCGGTGGTGCCAAGGACGCGATGCGCGACACCTTGTCGCGCCGCAGCGAACGCTGATCCTCAAGGCAGTCCACCCGCATCGCGTAATGACCATGACGCCCGCTGTCGAAACCATTGTCGTGCGATGGCGGCACCGCATCGTTGCGCGCACCAGACCTGACAGCCTCATGCGGAACGATATTGGGATGGCTATCAGGCCGCCAGCAGAACCCGATCATCAAGGGATAAAGCACGATGAGACGTAACATAATCGTCGCCGCCTATGACACGCCGGCACAGGCGGCACGGGCCGCGCAGGACCTGGAGACATTGGGTATTCCGGAAAATGCCATCAGCGTTCACACCGGCCATGCCAATGCATCGAGCGCGACCGCAACGCAACAGAGCCGCGAGCCGAACTTCTGGTCGAGCCTGTTCGGCAGCGCGCCGAAGCATGCGGCGGCGGCCTATGACCGAAGCGTCGCCAGCGGCTCAGCCGTCGTCACCGCCAAGGTGCGGGAGGCGCAGGTGCCGCGTGCGACAAGGATTCTGGAAAGCCACGGCCCGATCGACATTGACAACCGTAGTGCCAGCCTAGCCCAGACGAGGACGGCTACACATGAGCCGCTTCGTGGCGCCGTGCCGCGAAGGCCACCGGCCGAGGTCGCGGGAAGCAGCGCGGGCAGTCGTGATGCCGATGCCATCCAGCTTTCGGAAGAACGCCTCACGGTCGGCAAGCGCCTGGTCAACCGCGGCCGCACCCGCATCCGCCGCTTCGCTGTCGAGACGCCGGTCGAGCAGCAGGTAACGCTGCACGATGAGAAGGTGACGCTTGACCGACGTCCGGTGGCTGATTGGCGTCCGATCACCCACGCGGATTTCATCGACAAGACAATCGAGGTGACGGAGACCAGCGAAGAAGCGGTCGTCGACAAGCAGGCTTTCGTTACCGAGGAGCTCACGGTACGGAAGCGGGCGTCGGAGCGTCTCGAAACCGTGCGCGACATCGTGCGCCGCGAGGACGTCGAGATCAAGCAGATCCCGGCCAAGAAAGTTTCGCCTGCAACAACTGACGTGGCGCCTCCGCGCACGCGGAAGATCTGAACCAGCCTGACACCGCAACGACAACCGTCGCCGGCGTATTGTTCGGTGGACGAGAGCATACTGCCGCCCAGTGTCACACGCGCCGGACGGAACCCCACAACAAGAGGAATACATCATGTCCATCATTGCCTGGCTCGTTCTCGGCCTTGTCGCCGGGTTCATCGCAAGCAAGGTCATCAACCAGACCGGAGAAGGCCTTCTCCTCGACATCGTGCTTGGCATCGTCGGCGCATTCGTCGGTGGCTTCCTGTTCTCGTTGGTTGGAGCCGCTCCCGTCACCGGTTTCAACATCTATAGCCTGATCGTGGCCATCATTGGGGCGATTGTTGTCCTGGTGATCTATCATGGGGCATTCGCTCGGCGGTCGCTTCGATGACCAGATCAGAGGGGCCTACTCGCTTCAGGTGGAGCGCCTGGAGCAGATAGGTCTTGTTCTCGGTCTGATTTGCCGTTCCGGCGCCTGACCTCGTCAGGCGCCGGATTGGTATAATACGCTAACAGCAAGATCAGAACGATCTTATGCAAGCGGCCAAAGCCGTGCCGGTCCACAAGCATGCCGTGTTGCGCGATGACCGGCACCATTGGGTAAATTGAACAAACCCGGCAGCGCTGTAATCCTCGGAACGAATTACCTCAAGCCGCATCCCAGCTTTCGTCGGCAAACCAAGATCTGGCCGTCCTGGAGGACTGGAATCCGCTATGTCTGACCCAGATAATCCGTTACGCATTGACCCGTGTGATTGTTCGCGCTGTTTTGTGCCGTTGGCTGAGGTATGGATGCCACAGGCGGATGGTTGGCCGCTTGAACAGATCCAGCCGGTCTGGAAGGAGAAGCGCGGGATGATATTAATCGCGGGCGATATCGGCGGCACGACGACACGGCTCGCGCTCGTCTCTTCACAGGCGGGACCGCGCGCCTTGGTTGCCGAGCAGGCGTTCCACAGCGCTGATTACCTAGACCTTCAGCCGATCGTCGAGACATTCCTGGCCAATACCGGCGTCCAGGCCACCTCCGCCTGTTTTGACGTCGCCGGCCCGGTGATCGACGGGCGCGCGCATCTGACCAACCTGCCGTGGCAGCTTGAGGAAGTCGCGTTGGCCAAGGGCCTGGGCCTGCAACGGGTGACGCTGCTGAACGACCTGCAGGCCATCGCTCATGCGGTGCCGCATTTGCAGCCGGAAGAAACGGTCGAAATCAATCCCGGCGAAGCCGAACCGCATGCGCCGATCGCGGTGCTGGCGCCGGGCACAGGGCTAGGTGAGGCGTTCCTGATCTGGAGCGGTACGGACTACATCGCCTGTGCCTCGGAAGGCGGCCACGCGGATTTCGCACCGACCAATCAGGTCCAGGCCGGACTTTGGGCCTTCGTGACCGAACGATTTCGTCATGCGGCCTATGAACGGGTTTGCGCCGGCTCTGGTCTGCCAAACGTGTACGACTATGTCCGGTCGCTCGATCCTACATCCGAAAGCCTCGACTTCGCCGCGCTGTTGCGGGCCGCTCCTGATCGTACGCCGGTGATTGTCGATGCCGGGCTGACGGATGCCGATCATAATCCGCTGGCGGCCGAGACGCTGCGCATCGTCATCGATATCTGGGGCGCGGAGGCGGGCAATCTCGCGCTGAAGGTAATGGCGACCGGTGGGGTCTACCTAGCCGGCGGCATGCCGCCGCGGATGGTGCCGCAGCTTCAGGACGGCGCCTTCATGCGCGCCTTTACCGCCAAGGGCCGCTTCGCCGACTTGCTGCGCACGGTGCCGGTTCACGTCATCGTGATCAACGCCGCCCTGCTCGGGGCAGCCATATATGGGCTGGAGCAGGCGGCCGGTCGTTGAATGGAGGACCTGCCGTAGCCGGCCGATCTTGTTCTATTCGGCAAACGACAAAGGAGTTGATCCATGGCCTCAGACGCACCCAAGGCACTCAACCGGCTCGGTCAGAGCCTCTGGCTCGACAACATCACGCGCGACCTGCTGGATAGCGGGACGCTGAAGCGCTACATTGATGAATTGTCCGTGACTGGCCTGACCTCCAACCCGACGATCTTCGACAACGCGATCTCGCGCAGTTCCTGGTATGACAAGGAAATTCGTCGGCAGTTGGATGCCGGCGCATCAGGCGAAGGGTTGTTCTTCAACCTTGCTGTTCAGGACCTCAGCCGCGCGGCCGATTTGTTCCTGCCGATCCATCAGCGCACCGGCACCGTGGACGGTTTCGTTTCGCTGGAGGTATCGCCGGTGTTCGCCTACGATACCAAGCAGACGGTTGAGCAGGCCAAGACGCTGCACGATCAGGCGAACAAGCCAAACGTGTTCATCAAGATCCCCGGCACCCCCGAAGGGCTGCCGGCGATCGAGGATTCCATCTATGCCGGCGTGCCGGTCAACGTGACGCTGCTGTTCTCCACTGATCAGTACAAGCTGGCGGCCGATGCCTACATGAAGGGCCTGGAACGGCGCGTTGAAGCCGGGCTTTCGGCGGATGTACGCTCGGTTGCCTCGCTGTTCATCAGCCGATGGGATGTCGCGGTGAAAGACAAGGTTCCGGCAGACCTGCGTAACACCCTGGGAATGGCGGTGAGCCGGCAAGCTTACAAGGCGTATCGAGACATCCTAGAGAGCGACCGGTTCCAGCGGCTGGCGAATGTCGGAGCGCGGGCACAGCGGCTGCTGTTCGCCAGCACCGGCACGAAGGACAAGACCGCCTCGGACACGCTGTATATCGCCGGCCTCGCGGCGCCGAACACAGTGAACACGATGCCGGAAGAGACGCTGCTGGCATTTGCCGATCACGGCAAGACCACGCACGCACTGCCACGCGATGGCGGCGATTTCGACGCGACGCTCGACGCGCACCTCAAGGCGGGCATCGATCTGACGGCGTTGTCGACACAGCTTCAATCCGAAGGCGCGAAGGGCTTCGTCAAGTCCTGGAATGAACTGTTGGGCGCGATCGAGGCCAAGAGCAAGGTCCTGGCCTGAACACCGGAGAACGCCGATGACCGCGCTTACCGCAACGCCGGCCTGGCAGGCACTCACGGCGCATCATGCGCAAATCAAGGACGTGCATCTGCGCACCCTGTTTGCTGATGACCCCGGTCGGGCGGAGCGGTTCGCGGTCGAAGGCGCGGGCCTGTTCCTAGACTACTCGAAAAACCGCGTCACCGACGAGACGCTGCGGCTGCTGCTGCAACTGGCGGAAGAGCGGGGCGTGGCGAAACGGCGGGACGCGATGTTCGCGGGTGAGACGATTAACATCACCGAGCGCCGAGCCGTGCTGCACGTGGCGCTCCGGGCGCCGCATGGCAGCAGCATCACGGTTGATGGCGCCGACGTGGTGCCCGACGTCCATAAGGTGCTGGACGCAATGTCGGACTTTTCGACGCGGCTGCGCAGCGGCGCGTTTGCCGGCCATACCGGCAAACGCATCCGCAACGTGGTGAACATCGGGATCGGCGGATCCTACCTCGGGCCGGAGATGGCGTATCGCGCGCTGCGCCCGTTCAGCGACCGGTCGATGACCTTCCGCTTCGTCGCCAATGTGGATGGCGCGGATTTTCACGAGGCCACGGTTGACCTGGACGCGGCGGAGACGCTGTTCATCGTCTCCTCCAAGACCTTCACCACGCTGGAGACGATGACTAACGCGGCGACGGCGCGGGCATGGCTGGTGGCGAAGCTTGGATCGGAGGCGGCGGTGGCGAAGCATTTCGCCGCGGTTTCCACCAACATCCCCGCGGTTACCAAGTTCGGCATTGATCCCGCCAACACGTTCGGCTTCTGGGACTGGGTCGGCGGCCGCTACTCGATGGACGCGGCGATCGGCCTATCGACGATGCTGGCGATCGGGCCGGACAACTTTCGCGCCATGCTGAGCGGCTTTCATGCCATGGACGAGCACTTCCGCACCGCGCGCCCGGCCCAGAACCTGCCGCTGCTGCTGGGTCTTCTGACTGTCTGGTACAACAACTTCTTTGGCGCCCAGACCTTGGGCATCATGCCGTACGCGGCGCATCTGGCGCGGTTTCCGGCCTACCTGCAGCAGCTTCAGATGGAGAGCAACGGCAAGCACGTCGATCTGGATGGGCATGTCGTGAACTACCAGACCGGGCCGATCATCTGGGGGGAGCCTGGCACGGATGGACAGCACTCGTTCTACCAGTTGCTTCACCAGGGCACCAAGCTGATCCCCTGCGACATGATCGGCTTCTGCCAGCCGCTCAGCCCGCTGGCCGAACAGCATGACCTGCTGATGGCCAACCTGTTCGCCCAGGCCGAGGCGCTGGCCTTCGGCAAGACGGAGGCTGAGCTGAAAGCCGAAGGCTCGCCCGCCTTCCAGACGCCGTTCCGCGTCATGCAGGGCAACCGGCCGACCAACATGATCCTGGCGAAAACGCTCGATCCCGCGACACTCGGCAGCCTGGTGGCGCTGTATGAGCACAGCGTGTTCACCCAGGGCGCGATCTGGGACATCGACAGCTTTGATCAGTGGGGTGTGGAGCTGGGCAAGGCGCTGGCCAGCCGCATCATCCCCGAACTGGATCACGGGGCGGAGCCGAAGCTGACGCATGATGCCTCCACCAATGCGCTGATCCGCCGCTATCGGAGCCAGCGCGGATGACAAGCCTGAAGCAGCGGGCCGGCGAGGCGGCGGCGGCGCTGGTCGAACCGGGCATGGTGGTCGGACTAGGTACCGGCTCCACGGCAATCTTTGCCGCGCGCAACATCGCGGAACGACTACGGGCAGGCGGCCTGAGGGACATCGTCGCCATCGCCACGTCCCGCGCGACCGAAGCGGCGGCGAGGGAGCTTGGCATCTTCTTGCTGGCTGACGACATTCCCCGGGAGATCGACATCACCATTGACGGGGCCGACGAGGTGGACCCTTCGCTCGACCTGATCAAGGGCGGCGGCGGCGCATTGCTGCGCGAGAAAATCGTCGCTCAGGCCAGCCGGCGGGAGGTGATCGTGGTGGACGAAAGCAAGCTGTCCCCCCGGCTCGGCACGCACTGGGCCTTGCCGGTGGAAGTGCTAGAATTCGGCTGGCGCTCTCAGGCGCGCTTCCTGCAATCGCTGGGTGCTGCCGTCATACCCCGTGAGGTCGACGGCGTGCTGTTTCGCACCGATCAGGGAAACATGATCCTGGACAGCCGGTTTGGACCGATCACCGATCCCACCGCGCTGTCCGCCAAACTGGGCGCGCGGGCCGGCATCGTCGGGCACGGGCTGTTCATCGGCATTGCACAAGATCTTTTCGTCGCTGGCGCGGACGGCGTACGTCATGTACGGCGGGAAGGCCCGAGCGCCTGACGGGATCTGTAGTATCCGCCACGTTGATTAGTCGTTACTTTTCGCAACTGTTGAAATTGGCGGCGCACGACCGTGGGAAGCGTTGTCTTCCCCTGCCAAGTCAGCTTGGTGGCTGCTGACTAATAGAGAGGTTTTCGATCAAGCTGCACCAATTCGTCATGGCCGGACTTGTTCCGGCCATCCGCCCCCAAGCCGTTGGTGCGAAGATGGCCGGGACAAGCCCTACCGGATTCACACAACATGGAAACGATCTGGCGGCTGCTGCGTCAAGCATGGCCCGGCTGATGCCTTGCGATGTGGTATCCCATGAGCATTGCGTTAAAGCGGGCGAGGCCGGCATGAATGACAATGGGTCCCGGCTTGCCGTAGTAGCCGGTCCAGCCGCCGAGGCGTGCGCATACCCAGGTGGCGTAGGCCAGCGAGCCGGGGGGGTGCGGGTTTTTCTGCTTGGCGGTGTTGCCTTCGAGGGTGGTGCAAACGGCCTGCAACACGGGTTGATCGTCGGGGTCGAAAGCGTCGGTCAGCGGCCGAGCGGCGGTTCCGTCCCGGTCATGCACCATCTGCATGACCTTGACGGCGGCGATCAGGGTGGTGGCGACAAGGTTCTCGAAGGCCGCTTCGTCCTGCATTTCGACGGCCTCAATGTCGAAGCCCTGGGTTTTCATGACCCGGAACACCTGCTCGATGCTCCAGCGGCGGCGATAGAAGTCGATGATGCGTTGCGCCTCTGGCAGGGTTTGCACCGGGTGCGTTGTCAGCAGGCGCCAGTGCAGCGGCTTCACTCGCGGCGGTGCATTGACTTCCCGCGCCTCGACGTAGGTCAGGCTCAGTTTCGCCGGCAGCCGGGCGGCTTCCGCCGCGCGGTTGCGCTTTGGCCGGCGCAGCGTGACCGGGCAGGCAGACAGCACCACCTTGGCCTGGCGTTCGGCGCGGCCGGGGGCGGCTGGCACGTGCACCACGCTGCCGCCCAGTTCGCCCAGCGCGGTGGGGGCGGCATACAGCCGCGTCGCGTCGGCCAGCACGCGGTTGTGGTGGCAGCGGATCAGCAACTCCGTCGTCGGCGGGCGCAGCGCGAAGGCCTCGTAGAGGTCGCATTCGCGATCGGCCACCGTGGTGACGCAGGCCGCGCCAGCCGCCGACAGCCGCGCCGCCTCTTGCGTCGCCTCCAGCCAACGAGCGCTTTCCTTGTCGCCGAACGCTCGTTTGTTGCAATGCGCCGCCTGCTTGCCCCGGCGCAGCAGGAAGCTGGCCGCGACGACGCCCAGCAAGGTGCCGTCGTCGGCGTCCACGGCAATCGTCGGATGCAGGTAGTGGCCGCTGTCCTTGCCATCGTCGCGCAGGCTGGTGGTGTCCTGGATCGCCAGCACGTGCCGGCCGCCCACCAAGGCGGCGGTGTGCGTCCGCGCAGCCTCGATCATCTCATCGGGGGTCACGCGGGGGTTGTGCAGGAACCGCCTTATCCTCATCTCGCCGGCCCGGTCGCCGCCCAGCGCGCGCACCTGCACCCGCTTTTGGCCCATCCCGCACAGCCGCTGTTGCATGTCCAGCCAAGCCGCTTCCAAACGACGATCACTGAACAGCGAGGGGTTGGCTGTCATGCCCATGCTCCGCAATGCACTTCTCGATTTGAGGCAGATGACAAGCCCATACCGCACGGGGCCTAGCAAGGTCGTTCATAGGATGTGTGCATCGGGTAGGGACAAGCCCTGGCATGACGGATTCAAAATGGAGCGACTTGATCGGAAAATGCTCCAAATGCATCTTTTGTCGCAGCGCCGGGAATTCTCAGGGTCATGCGGGCATAGATCTTCTGGTGGGGTCACAATAGCGGTTTGTAGGCAGGCCTTCACGCCGCCGCCGTACATGACATTCTAGACGAACGCTGCTCCCACCGCTCTGTTTCAGCACCTATGCGGCGCAGGCCCGCCGTGACCGAACCAGCCGACCGTGTCCACGTCGCGGCAATACATCGTCCACATACTTTATACAGCGGTATTCGCTATCGCCAGCGGCCATCAATGACAACGTCGGTTCGGCCGTTGACGTGGCCCGAAAGCGACCCGGGCGTTCCCGGTGGTGCGCTGGAAACATCACAACCGGCTAGCGCGGTCACTGCGACGATCGCCGCGACCGCTATGGTCTGGAACAAAGCCGATCCCCACTTGCCGACGCCCTCTGCCGCTTCGGCATTGGTCTGTCGGCCGCCATTCCATGCCACCCGCATTTGCCCTAATCTTTGCGTCGATCGGAAATTAGGGGAGTAAATACCAATGATCATTGAAATGCGCACCTATACGTTGCAGCCGGGCACGCTGGCCGAGGTCGAGAAGCGCTTTGGGGAGGCTCTGCCGGTCCGCGAAAAGCATTCGAAGCTGGCGGCGTTCTGGCACACCGAGGTCGGGCCGCTGAACCAGATCATCCATGTCTGGTCCTATGACAGCTTTGAACATCGCACCGCCGTGCGCGCCGCCGCGACAAAGGAGGCTGGTTGGCCGCCGCCAATTCGTGAATTCGTGGTGGCGCAGTATAGCGAAGTGTTCCTGCCAGCGCCGTTTTCACCACCGCTCGAGCCGCGCACGGTCGGGCCGCTATTCGAGATGCGCCAGTATACGCTGATTGCCGGGGCAATGCCGGGCCTGATCGAGCGCTGGTCGGAAAAGATCGAGGGCCGCACGAAGTTCTCGCCGCTGGTCGGTGGTTGGTATTCGGAGTTCGGCGCGCTGAACAAATGGGTGCATATCTGGGCCTACAAGGATGCGGCGGAGCGGTTCAGCGTGCGTTCGGCGGCGGCCGCCACCGGGAACTGGCCGGCGCGCAATCCGCCTGGTGTCGTGGTGAAGCAGGAGAACGCATTCCTGATGCCGGCCGCGTTCTCGCCGATCCGGTAAAGCGCAGGGTGCGACGGCGGGAAGATTGCCTCGGCGTTGAAGTGGCGTTGCGGCCTGGATGTTTTTTCCGCATCAATGGCCGGTTTTTGAGCCAGCCATGATGCACGTACCTACGCTCTATCCCGCTATGTAAGGAGGTGCACGGGCCGCGCATTATCAAGGTGCGGAGGCGTCCTGGCGGGGCGTAGGGCCGCCTCAAGCGCGCCAGGATACCCATTACCAAGACGAGTCTTCTGGTCAAGGGATGCTCGTTTGTTCGGCGGGACAGGCTTATGCGGTCCGGCAACTGCAGCAGGTTAAACTTGGCAGTTGTCTGAGGAACAAATGTGGAACATCATACGGTGTATGACTGCACCATACGAGACCGTTTGCCACTGCGGACGGACGCTCTTGCGTTCCTGGCCGCCTCGGAATGCTCCTGCTCTGTGCGATCGCTGCGAGCAAGCTGAGTTGGCTTGCCGTGACCAGCTGGAGTTTCCGTACGTCGGCGGCTGGCATTTAACTGCTTTCCCGAAACGATTTGATCTTCTTACTGATCCGTGATAAATGCCATTATGTGGCAAGTAAGCGGCCCTTCCGAGACATGAACACGGCCCCCGCGAGCGCGACAGTGGTCGAGGTGCGCCATGGCCCCAGGCAGGAAGTCGTATGGGCGGAGTGGTCGAGACAGATGCAGGGTTGGATCGCCGCTGGAGACGAGACGCGGACCGTGCTGCACCGGGTAACCGGCTGGCGGCCAGTGAGCAAAGGCCACCCATCGGCTGACGGGCGGCCTACGGTGGACACCTCAGGTCATGCGGCTGATAAGCTCAAGAAGGCCTAATGGATGATAGCGTGAAGTTGCAGTGGATCCAGTTCCCGGCGTGCGATAGCCACTTTTGTTGTTGGGCACGGACTTGCACCAGCCGGCCATAGGAACGACGAAACGAAATGCGGAGCGGCCGTAATATATTGCATCTCGTTCTGATGGCGCGCCCTGGTGGATTCGAACCACCGACCCACAGCTTAGAAGGCTGTTGCTCTATCCAACTGAGCTAAGGGCGCCCTGGCCGATATAATCTGTCAAATTGCCTTCAACCGAAAGCCTCCTGATCAGACCGCCAGCAATGCCTGTGCGCAGGCATCCAGAATGGCATCCGCATCCAATTCATACTCCCGATACAGATCCGGAATATCCCCGCTTTGGCCAAACCTGTCCGGCCCCAGCGGCACCACCCTTTGCCCACGCACCGCTCCCAGCCACGCGTGCGTCGCCGGATGCCCATCCAGCACCGTCACCAGCGCCGCTCCACGCGCCAGGGGCGCCAACATTGTCTCGATGTGGGATACCGCGCCCCGTTCGCTGCCCCGACGGGCTCGCGCGGCCGCCAGCCAGCCAGCATGCAGGCGGTCGGGCGAGGTGATTGCAAGCAGCCCCGCCCCCGGCTCCTCCGCCGCCAGTTCGGCGAACGCCGTCTCGGCTTCCGGCGCCACCGGGCCCTGATAGGCCAGCGCGATCCGCGCGCCATCGGCCGGCGGCACCACCCAATGCGCCCCGGCGATCACCGCGGCCGGGTCGAGGTCACGCAGCTTCTGCTGCAACCCGCGGGTGGACAGCCGCAGCCAAACCGCCGAACCGTCCGGCCGCTGCATGAAATCGAATGCATGACGCAGCAGGATCGCCAGTTCGTCGACGTAGGCCGGCTCGAAGCTCGCCAGCCGGTCCGCCGCCATCCCGATCAGCGGGGTGTTCACCGACTGGTGCTGCCCGCCCTCCGGCGCCAGGGTCAGCCCCGACGGCGTCGAGACCAGCAGGAAACGCGCATCCTGGTAGCAGGCATATAGCAGCGCATCCAGCCCACGGTTGACGAACGGGTCATACACCGTCCCCACCGGCAGCACGCGCGCGCCCGCCATGCCCGGCGCCAATCCCGCCGCCCCCAGCAACAGGAACAGGTTCTGTTCAGCGATGCCCAGTTCGACATGCTGCCCCTTGGGTGACATTCCCCAGCGCTGTGCCGAGGCCAGCTTCGAATCGCGGAACACGTCATTGCGGGTGTGCCGGTCGAAGATCCCGCGCCGGTTCACCCACGGCCCCAGGTTCGTCGATACCGTCACATCCGGCGACGTGGTCATGATGTGGGCCGCCAGGTCCTTCAGGTCCCCCTGCCCTCGCCCGATCTCCGCCAGCATCTCGCCAAAGCCACCCTGGGTGGACATCTTGCGTCCGTCGAGCTTCGGCAGCGGCAATGCCGCCGGCACGGGAACCGCGGGCGCGGACAGGCACCGCCCCTGCGGCGTCAGCGTGGTGCCGAACGGGCAGTCGCGCAGGAAATCGCGCAATTCCGCCTCCGGCACGTCCAGGCCTTCGAACAGGTCCCATTCATGGCCGGGGCGGATGCCCATGTCGCGGCGGAACTGCTCCATCTGCTCCTTGCTCATCAGGCCGGCGTGGTTGTCCTTGTGGCCGGCGAACGGCAGCCCCATGCCCTTGATGGTGTAGGCGATGAAACAGGTCGGCTGATCGCCGTCGGCATCGGCGGCGCGCAGCGTCTCGATGACCGTCTCGATGTCATGGCCGCCCAGATTGGTCATCAGGGCGCCGAGTTCCTCATCATTCAGCTCATCAATGATGGCGCGCGCCCTGGACCGGCCGAGATCGGCCAGCAGCGTCTGCCGCCAGGCCGCGCCGCCCTGGAAGGTCAGTGCCGAGTAAAGGCTGTTCGGGCAGTCGTCGATCCAGGCGCGCAATGCTTCACCACCGTCGCGCGCGAACGCGGCCTGAAGCTGGCGACCGTACTTGATGGTGACGCAGTTCCAGCCCATGTCGCGGAACAGGCCCTCGATGCGGCCGAACAGCCGGTCGGGCACCACGGAATCCAGGCTCTGGCGGTTGTAGTCGATGATCCACCACACATCGCGGACATCGTGCTTCCAACCTTCCAGCAGCGCCTCATAAATGTTGCCCTCATCCAGTTCGGCATCGCCGCAGATGGCGATCTGCCGGCCGGGCGGCAGGTCGGTCCGCCCGAGGCCGTGCAGCCGCGTGTAGTCCGCCATCAGTGCGGCGAAACTGGTCATCGCGACGCCGAGGCCGACCGAGCCGGTGGAGAAATCGACCTCGCCGCCGTCCTTGACCCGTGACGGATAGGGCTGCACCCCACCGAACTGACGTAATCCCGCCATCTTGTCGCGGGTCTGCCGCCCAAACAGGTAGTTGATCGCATGGAACACCGGACCGGCATGCGGCTTCACCGCGATGCGGTCCTGCGGGCGGGCAACCTCGAAGTACAGCGCCGCGAGGATCGAGATGCAGGAGGCGCAGGACGCCTGATGGCCACCCACCTTCAGGCCGTCGCGGTTGGGGCGGATATGGTTGGCGTTGTGGATCATCCAGGCGGACAGCCACAGCAGCTTGCGCTCCAACTGACGGAGGATGTGCGCCTGACGCGACTGCGGCGGCACAAGCGGTGTTATCGTCGTCAGAGGTGCGTTCATTACTCGCTCCCGCGGTCGTTGATCCACCGGATTGGCGTCATCGCCGGTTCTGCCACCCTTCGCGATCCGAGTCACCGGTTCCGCTTGCGGACGCGGCCAGTTGATCCCGAAGGCTGAGTGTTGCAAATTGAGTAGGTGCAGCGCTGCAACGTGTGCATCACGAATGGCGCATTTGTTGCATAATTCTGTCCATGGTCGCACGAGGGAAAGAACCGCCTGATGTCCGAAGCCACCGCTGATCCGCGGTTGATCCAGGCGCGTATCGCTCCGAAACGCGGGGTCCGTGTCTCCTGGTCCGACCCGGTGTTCCGCTCGATCGTATGGCAGGTCGTCATCGTCGGCCTTGTCGCGGCGATCGTCTGGTATCTGATCGGCAACACCAACGCCAACCTGGCGGCACGGCATATCGCCACCGGTTTTGGCTTCTTGGGCAGGGTAGCCGGCATCCCGATCGGCGAGTCACTGATCCCCTACAACCCGGCGGTGAACACCTACGGCACGGCACTGCTGATCGGCGTCCTGAACACGCTTCGGGTGGCGGTGGTCGGCATCGTGCTGACCACGATCCTGGGTGTGCTGATTGGTATCGGACGCCTGTCGAAGAACTGGCTGCTGGCGAAACTGACGGCGTTCTACGTCGAGACGGTGCGCGATATCCCGGTGCTGCTCCAGTTGCTGTTCTGGTACACGTTGCTGCAAAGCCTGCCGGCGCCGAAGCAGGCCTGGCATCTGGGTGGCATCGCCTACCTGTGTAACCGCGGCACCAGGCTGGCGGAACTGGACTGGCAGCCGGCGCATAGCTGGGCCTTGCTGGGCTTCGCGGCGGGCATCATCGGCACAATTCTTTACAGCCGCCGAGCGCGCCGGCAGCAGGATGCCACCGGCGTCCGCCCTGCCGTCTGGCCGGTGGCGCTGGCGCTGCTGATCGGCTTCCCCCTGGTCATCTGGGCGATCCTTGGCGCGCCGTTCACCATCGACCGCCCGGTCCTGCGCGGCTTCAACTTCCAGGGTGGCGGCACCGTCAGCCCGGAATACTTCGCCCTGCTGCTCGGCCTCGTCACCTACACCGCATCCTACATCGCGGAAATCGTTCGCTCCGGCATTCAGGCAGTGCCGCAAGGCCAGTGGGAGGCCGCGGGCGCGCTGGGCCTGCGACGCGGAGCAGTGCTGCGGAAAATCGTGCTGCCGCAGGCCATGCGGGTGATCATCCCGCCGCTGACCAGCCAATATCTAAATCTGACCAAGAATAGCTCCCTCGCGGTGGCCATCGGCTACCAGGACATCGTCTCGATCGCCAACACCACGCTGAACCAGACCGGCCAGGCGATCGAGGGCATCGCGGTCATCATGGCGGTCTACCTGACGATCAGCCTGTCGATCAGCCTGTTCATGAACTGGTACAATGCGCGCATCGCGTTGGTGGAGCGCTGAGACATGAGCCAATCCGCCGCCACCGCCGGTATCCTGCCGACCGGGTCCCGCACAAAACCACCCGTCGCGATGGCCGGACCATGGGCCTGGATTCGCACCAACCTGCTGGGCTCGTGGTGGTCCACTGCCCTGACGCTGGTCCTGGGCTACATCATCGTCCGTGTCGTGTTCGGCTTTGTTGAATGGGCCGTCATCAACGCGATCTGGAGCGTGCCTTATAGCAACAAGGGCATACCGGACACCACGATCTGCCAGAATGCCAAGGGGATCGGCGCCTGCTGGGCGATCATCCCGGACAAATACCGCCTGATCCTGTTCGGCCGCTATCCATACGATGAGCAATGGCGGCCGGCCATCGTCGTCCTGTTGTTCATCGGCCTGTATGTCGTCTCCGGGATGCGGCGGTTCTGGCGCAAGGAACTGCTGCTGGTCTGGGTGGCGACGCTGGCGCTGGTCGGCGTGCTGATGTGGGGTGGCATCTTCGGCCTGACCCCGGTCCCGGAAGACGCCTGGGGCGGACTGCCGATCACCCTGATCCTGGCGACGTTCGGCGCGGCGTTTTCCTTCCCGCTGGCGATCCTTGTCGCGCTCGGACGGCGCTCGACGAAGCTGCCCGCGGTAAAGCTGCTTTGCGTCCTGTATGTCGAGCTGATCCGCGGGGTGCCGCTGATCTCCGTGCTGTTCATGGCCAGCGTGATGTTTCCCCTGTTCATGCCGGCAGGCGTCAACGTCGACAAGCTGCTGCGGGCGCAGATCGCCTTCATCCTGTTCGCCGGCGCCTACCTGGCCGAGGTCATACGCGGTGGGCTGCAAGCCTTGCCGAAAGGCCAGGCGGAAGCCGCCGACGCACTGGGCTTGAGCTACTGGAAGAAGACCAGCCTGATCATCCTGCCGCAGGCACTGCGGCTGGTGATCCCGCCGCTGGTCAACACCTTCATCGGCTTCTTCAAGGACACCAGCCTGGTGCTGATCATCGGCATCTTCGACCTGTTGACCATGGGCAAGATCGCGCTCAGCGACCCGCCATGGCAAAGCTTCGCCACCGAGATCTACTTCGCCCTCGCAGTGGTCTACATCGCCTTCTGTTTCGCCATGTCGACGTACAGCCGAAGCCTGGAGCGTGATCTCAACCGCTCCCGCCAGCGCTAACAGGGATCAGCATCATGAGCCAAGCCGTTCAATACGCCCAGGACAGCCCACCGGTGGACGATGCAATGTTGAGCAAGCCGCCGGCCATCGTGCTGGACAAGGTCAACAAGTGGTACGGCAGCATGCACGTGCTGCGCGACATATCGCTGACGGTGGCGGAGAAGGAGCGTGTCGTCGTCTGCGGCCCGTCCGGGTCGGGCAAGTCGACGATGATCCGCTGCATCAACCGGCTGGAGACGCACCAGGAGGGTCGTATCCTGGTGGACGGAACGGAACTGACGGATGACCTGCGGGCGCTGGACACCATCCGCCGCGACGTCGGCATGGTGTTCCAGAGCTTCAACCTGTTTCCGCACCTGACCATTCTGGAGAACTGCACGCTGGCGCCGATCTGGGTGCGCAAGATGCCGAAGGCCGAGGCGGAAGAGCTGGCGATGGATTATCTGCGGCGGGTCAAGATCCCCGAGCAGGCAAGGAAATATCCTGGCCAGTTGTCCGGCGGCCAGCAGCAGCGCGTCGCCATCGCCCGGTCGCTGTGCATGAAGCCAAAGATCATGCTGTTCGATGAACCGACCTCGGCACTTGATCCGGAAATGATCAAGGAGGTGCTCGACACCATGATCGGGCTGGCCGAAACCGGCATGACCATGGTCTGCGTGACACATGAAATGGGCTTCGCCCGCCAGGTCGCCGACCGGGTTGTCTTCATGGACCGCGGCGAGATCGTCGAGAGCGGGGCACCAAACCAGTTGTTCGAGAACCCACAGACGGATCGGTTAAAGCTGTTCCTGAGTCAGATCCTGCGAGGCCACTAAATATCGCTCGTGCTTTTTTGCCTATTTTCGCGTAGACGTAAATACACTCTATACCTTTTGTCTACACAATGGTCCTGTTATGCCTCTCAACATTTGCGGCGAAATGGTTAACGAGTTGGCCGAAATGCTGGCAGCTTGCATGACGACCAGCAAGACGGATGCCGTAGGGCTGGCTTTGCGCAACGAATTGCAGCGTCTGGATAATGTGACACCGTTACGGGAGCGTCTACGCCCGCTACAGGATCGTGTGCTGTCGCGCCCCGCCACCGGGTTGGATGCCGATAAGGCTTTCTACGACGAGATCAGCGACCGACTTTGATGTTTATCGACGCGTCCGCCATTGTCGCTCTGTTCAAAGGGAATGACTTCGACAAGACGGATATCGCCCTGCCCTCATAAAAGATCAGGCTCATTCCCTGCCTCGCCAATCGGCGGCAGATTGTCCGTCATTCCAGCCAGCACCTCGGCCACATGCCGAACATGGGTCCGATGCCCTTCCCGCTTCAAGCGCCCGGCGATGTTCAGCAGACAGCCAAGATCGCCCGCCAGCACGGTTTCCGCACCGGTCGCGACGATGCCCGCCGTCTTGTCGGACACCATCCGTTCGGAGATTTCGGGATACTTCACGCAGAAGGTGCCGCCGAAGCCGCAGCAGACCTCTGGTTCAGCCATTTCCACCAGCGTGACCCCGGCTGCCCGCAGCAGGTCGCGCGGCTGCTGCTTGACCCCCAGTTCCCGCAGGCCGGAGCAACCATCATGATAGGTCACGCTGCCGCCGATGCGGCCACCGCCGCCATCCCGCATACCCATGACATCGGTCAGGAAATTGGTCAATTCGAACACACGGAACGCCAGCGCGTCGGCCTTCGCGCGCAGGTTGGGGTCATCATCAAACAGGTGAGGCAAATGCTGCTTCAGCATCCCGGCACATGAGCCGGATGGCGCGACGATGTAGTCATAGCCGTTGAACGCCGACACGATACCCGTCGCCAGATCACGCGCCGTATGCCGGTCGCCGGTATTGTAGGCAGGCTGGCCGCAACAAGTCTGCGCTCGCGGCACCTCTACCTGGCAACCAGCGCGTTCCAGCAGTGTGATCGCGGCGAACGCGACCGACGGCCGGTGCAGGTCCACCAGGCAGGTCACGAATAGACCAACCCGCGGTTTCCTTTCACCCATGACCAGACCTGGGACGACTTTACCGGATCAACCGCTGCGGGCGGCAACCAGCCGCCACGTCGGGTCCTGTTTGGATAGATCGCGCTCAAACGACCACAGGTCGTTGATCTCGGTCACGGCGTCGGTGCCGATCACCGGCTTGCCGTCCTTGTCCCTGGTATAGCTGATCTGGTCGGAGACGATTCGCACCGTCACCTGTCCAACCTTGCCCTTCAACGCCGCCTGCTCGATCGCGAGCTGCTGGATCGACTTGATTTCGCTGATCTGCGCCTCGCCCGCGGCTTCACGGCTGCTGATCGCCTGCTCGAACGCCTGGTAGGTATCATCGGACAGCAGCGCCCGCAGCGCCACCCGGTCGCCAGCGGCAAACTCGGCCACGATCATTCGGAATGCCTGATCCACGCCGGCCAGGAAGCGGTTGACGTCGAAGGCGTGATCGATCTCCCGCATCTGAACCAGAATCTGGCCATTCGGCGATGTCGCCTCGGGCACCGTCTGCGGGGCGGCGGGCGTCGCCGGTTCAACCCGCCCCTCGATCACTGGGGCTGCCGCCATGCGCGGCGCCGCGGGCGGCTGATAGGGCGGCGCCTGGCGCTCAAAGCCTGTCCGACGGCCCAGGATGCTGCGCAGCCGCAGCACCAGAAACGCCGCGATCATCCCAAAAAGGACCAGATCGATTGGAAATCCACCGCTCGCACCCATGCTCCATGCCTCCTGTTGGGATAGAGATAGGGTCGCGCACGGGTCCTGACAAACAAATCCCCGATCGATCGCCCAATAACCGGTATAATTGCTGTCATTGTTCGCCTACTTGTCTCTTGGGCAAGCCACCTGTTATGGCCCGTCGATGATTTTGCTGCGGCATGGACAGAGTGAGTTCAACCTGCTTTTCGGCGAGACGCGCCGCGATCCCGGCCTTGTCGACCCGTGTCTGACGGAACTTGGCCACGCCCAGGCCCGGGACGCCGCCGGCGCGCTGGCCGACGAAGGAATTGAGCGCATCATCGTCTCGCCCTACACGCGCGCCTTGCAGACCGCCGCGCCGGTCGCCCGCGCCCTTGGGGTGCCAGTGACCATTGATCCGATCGTGCGGGAGCGTTTCGCCTTCGCCTGCGACATCGGCTCGCCATGCGCTGATCTGCAGCGGAACTGGCCGCACCACGATTTTTCCCTGATCGACGACGTCTGGTGGCCACGCGAGGAGGAACCGGAAGCCTTGGTCATCGACCGTGCGGCCCGTTTCCGCTCCAGCATTGCTGCCCTGGATGGCTGGCGTGCGACGCTGGTGATCAGCCATTGGGGGTTCATCCTGTCGATGACCGGCCAGAGCGTGGCGAACGGTCAATGGCTGCGCTACGATCCTACCACGCCGGCGCCGCAAGGGTTGGTCTGGCGGGCCTGAGTCAAGCTTGTATAGAAATCACGCATCAGGCGTGTTACCCGGCGCCGCGTGCGTCTCGCGTATGACGCGCGGCATCTTGAACGGAGACTCCCATGTCCGAGACCAGTCCAGCGCCGCAGGGCATCGGCCAGCAAACGCAGCCGCTTGTGGTAAACATCCAATATGTGAAGGATCTGTCATTCGAGGTGCCGGGCGCACCGGGCATCTATACACAGCTTCGCTCGCAGCCTCAGGTCAGCATCAACCTAGACGTGCAGGCGCGCCGGGTGCAGGAAGGCCAGAGCGTTTACGAGGTCGCCATCATGATTCGCGCCGAGGCGCATGACAGTTCGGCTCAGGCGAATGGACAGGCCGCCTCGCCGGGTGCCACCGTCTTCGTCGCCGAACTGACTTATGCCGGTGTGTTCACCCTGAATGGCCTGCCGGACAATGCGGTCGAACCCGTGCTTCTGGTGGAATGTCCGCGGATCCTGTTCCCGTTCGCGCGCAATATCTTGTCGGATGTAACGCGGGAGGGTGGTTTCCCGCCGGTTCTGCTGCAGCCGATCGACTTCGTGGCGCTGTGGCAGGCCCGCCGCAACCAGACCGGGACGGCCGACAGCATCGTCGCCTGAATAGCCGGGTGGGTTGCCGATCAGTTGCGCTCAAACGCCTGGTCGGGAATGTCGACTGCCGCAAGTTCGTCGTCAGGTGGAACCACCAGGCGTGACTGAGGCGTGATGATCAGGCTATCCGCCATCCGACGCGCTCGCATCCCGGCCGCGAAGGAATTGCAGGCTCGACTCCACAACTCGCCGACCGCGAAGTCGGGACGGAAGGTGCCATTTGGCACGCCTGCCAGCACCACGTGACCGCCGGGCGCGAGAAACACCGACAGGGCAACCGCGCCGGACGTATCCCGCAACTTGACCACCGCCGGCTCGATCGCCCGGTTTTCAAGCTGGATGGTTCCAGTTCCGCTGTCTCGCCGCTCAAGCAATTCGCCGTCGGATGGGGCGGGGCCAGCATTGTAGCCGCAATAGGCGCGCCGAGCGGTGGCGGCGTCGCCCGGCATGAGGTGTTTGGCCTCAATGAAACCATTGGTGGTTTCGTTCAAACGAACTTCCACGAGACCGTTCTGGCGAAACAGCCGCAGCGCCTGGACGCTGCTGAACGGCGGCAACTGGCCGACCGGGATAAGTCCGCTGCGCTCGGTTTCCTGCCGCCACAGCACCGTCGCGCCGGCTGCCGGAACGACATAGAAATTCGGCACGCCGGCCAGCCGGACCGGCGCCGGGCCATACAGCACCGCTCGTTGCGCACTGGGCGAAAGCGGCGCGACAGGCGCTGCGTTCGGCCTGATCCCATCGTTGGCCACGGGCGGCGGCGAGCGCAGATGCAACACCGCCTCAAGCAGGCACAGGCACAGAAAAGCCCCCAGGCCAAGCCAGACCGGCATCGGAAGGTCGGACAACCGGGGACGCCGGACAAGCTTCGTGGTGGTCTCGTAGGAGGAGCGTTGGACTTTTGGCTCGATGTCGGACCATTCGCGTTCGGCAGTCCCCATGCCTGGTGCTTTGGCCGAGTGTAGGGCGGAGGCTTTTGCCTCGGCTTCGCGGGCCGTGCGGTCGTAGGTTTCCCGACGTTCCCGGTTCGACAAGACGTCGTAGGCTCGCCTGAGGGCGACAAATGCACTGGTGTCGCCGGTCCTCGGCACGTCCGGGTGCAAGACCCGCGCCTTGCGCCGGAATGCGGTGATGATCGCATTGCGGCTTGCCGCCGGCTCCAGCCCGAGACAGGCATAATAGCCTTCCGGGTCGAGATGGGTGCGGGGTGGCGCCATGCAGATTACGTGCTAGGTCCGGCTTGTGGCAACGGCGGACATTCCCAAGGGCATGGTCTGGTGAAGCGGTTCAGTGCCTATACCAGAACGATTCGGCACTGGCTGATCAGTTTGTGGAGAATACGTGCCGGCTCGACAAAAAAGCGCGCTCCGTTGGGTGGCGTTGCTGGTGCTTCTCGCGGGTGGCTTCCTGCCGCCGGTGGACTTCTTCATCGTCAATGTGGTGCTTTCGTTGATTCATGAAAGTCTGGGTGCAACCCCGGCTGAACTGCAACTGGTCATATCGTGCTACGCGTCCGGCTACGCGGTACTCCTGATCACGGGCGGCCGGCTGGGAGACCTGTTCGGCAGGCTGATCGCCATTCCATCACGGCGGCAGCCGGTTCCGGCGGCAGCGGCGCCACCGTCCTGAAATGCCGGCGCTTGCAGCGTGAACGGGTCCGTGATTAAGGAGGCCACCATGCAAACCGAACCGTTGCGACCGCGCGCACTTCGCCTGTTCCTGCTGACCGGCGGCCTGCTTCTGCTGTCCGCCTGCGACAGCGATGGTCTGACCCGCACCTTCGGACTGACGCGCGACGCGCCGGACGAGTACACCGTCACGACGCGCGCGCCTTTATCGATGCCGCCGGAATATAATCTGCGTCCACCGCAGCCCGGCGCACCTCGCCCGCAGGAGCAGTCTGAGCGTCAGCAGGCCGAGGAAGCGCTGGTGCCGCAGCTCGCGCTTGGCGCTCCGCAAAGTGCTGCCAGTCCCGGCCAGACGGCGCTGATGGAGCAGGCTGGTCCCGCCGCGCCCGCCGATATCCGCACCCGGGTTGATCAGGATGCTCGTTACGCCGGAAACGACGACAGCTTCGTCGACAAGCTGTTGTATTGGCGCAAGCCCGACTCGCAGCACGCCACGGTCGATGCACAGAAGGAATCGCAGCGGCTACGGCAGAACGCGGCGCTGGGCGAGGGTCCGGATGTCGGCGATACGCCGATCATCCAGCAGAGGAAAGCCGGCTGGTTCGGCAACCTGTTGTCCTGGCTGTAGGCTGATCCGTCGCATGACGATGTTGCACCAGGATGACAATGTGCATTTCGTCCAGCAGAGCGAGGGACCGGTGTTTGTCGGGCCGGGTTCGGACACGCTTGCTTGCGATTGCGGCAGCCCGCTGATCGCGGGCTATGACCCTGCCCGGTTCCGGTCGATCAGTCTGCGCTGCGGCCGCTGCGGACAAGTGACGACCACGCCGGGGCTGCCGAACGATGCCGCGCCGCCGTTCGCGGTCATTATCGCTGAACCAGTGGCGGAGCCTCGGCCGGTCGCGACGACCCTGCCGGCGCATGTGTTTGTCATCGGGCGGTCCGAAATGGATCGCATCGCCGCGCTGTATCAGCCAGCCACGCCGCCGGACAACGTGTATCGGATCGGGCCGGCGTTGCTGGAGCAGGCGATCGCGACGCATGACCGCCTGAGTGATCAGCCGCTGGCGGTCGGGGATGCTAACCCCGTCGATCCGTACCATGGCCTGGGCGAGCATGCGCTGGCCTGGGCGATCCGGCATCTGCGGGCGAGGATGCGGCAGCCGGGATGGCGCTGCCTCGACGATATCGCGACGCCTGTCGCCGCGGTCCATCTGACCGGGTTCCTGCATTTCGTCGCCACCTGGTCGCACCATCCGCTGTTCGCCGCGATGGTGGCGGGCGTCGCGATGCGCGGCTTCTCGTTGCACGGCCTGGCGCCGTTCGCCAGCGCGCATTGCCTCACGATGCAGGGCAACCGGATCAGCTTTCCGCATCCCACTGGCGACCTGGCCCGCATTGACAGCTTCAACCTGGCGACCGGCCCAACCGAAACCGTCGCCGTTCAGGTCGAGCCGTTCGACCGGTTCGAGGTTCCGTTCGGCCAATCCTGGGACCCTGCCGGCCTGCGCGCCGCAGTGGCTGACCGGATCGCCGGCAGCCAGGCGCGCATCAATCTGCGCAATCCCGGCCTGCTGGTATTGTCGCCCGGCTGTGCGTTGGCTGGCTATGACGAGGCGCTGATCGAGGCGGTGAAGCATGCGATGCAGGCACACGGCCGGAAGAACCGCGGCCTGATGGCAGTGGCGCCGATCGTGCTGCGGCTGCAGGCAACACCGGACCCGCAGGCGGTGCGGTTCGGCTATGGCCTGTTTCCGATCGCGAACAAGCGGTACGAGGGCGACAGCCTGCTGCTGCCGAGCGGCTAGACCTGGCCGCTCGGCAGCCGCTTATACGGACCGGCTGAGTTCGCGATGAAGCTGGACACCATGTCGGCGAGCGTGTTCTTTCGACGCTCGCGCGACGGCAGGAATGATTGGCCGCTGATCCTGCATGAGTTGTCGTAATCCTCGCTGCGAGACCTTAGCAAAAGTTACGGAACAGGTTCCGATCCCACAAGCGGCACGCGGGTATAAAGCCGTAGCTCGCCAGGATCTGCTGTCCGCGCGGGGATAGGATATACTGGGCGAATTGCTGGCCATCAGGCGACGCGCCGTTCAACACCGTCAACCCGAATGGCGCCTGCACCGTCAGCTCTCGCGGCAGATAGACGATCCGCAGTGTGGGATCGAGGGCACGGGCCTGGACCGCACTCGTTACATAAGAAATGAAAGCGTCGACGGTCTTTGTTGTGTCGACGAAATAAACCAGGCTGTTGGCTCCGGCAGGGACCGGGGGGGCGCTTGGGTTCGCCACCAGTTCATCGCGCTTGGCGTCCAGCGTGGCCGCGGCCCCAGGCACGACCGCGTCAGCCTTTTGGAAGATTAGCTGCGTGTAGTCACCAAGCGGATCAGCAACCGGGGTGGAGGTACCGACCCTTGTGGAGGCATCCAGCAGCACGCCAAGCAGGCTGGACGGGTTCACCGTCTGGCCGAAGCCGGAGCGGAAGACCGCAACGATCTGGTTGTTCGCGAAGGTCTGCACTGGTCCGGCCAATCCCTCCTGTTCCAGCGCCCGCGGGCCGGCGGTATCGGCGCTGGCAAATACGTCCGGCCGCAGGCCACCCTCGATCTCTTGCCGCAACGTACCTGACGGGCTGTAGGTCTGCGTCACCTTGATGCCGGTCTTCGCGGTGAAAGCGTCGGCAACCGCGGAGAGTGGCAGGTTCAGACTGCCGGCGGCTACCAAGTCCACGGACTGCGCACGCGCGGCGATGGGAACGGCGAAGGTTGCCAACGACAGGGCAAGCCGCGCGAGCGTAGTACGTGGGTGTTGGAACGACATGACGGCTTCTCCGGAAATACGAGGCGATATGTTCATACAGGAATAACGCCACTCCAACCCACGTTCTCGTCGTCCCGATTCAAGTCTCCGAGATTGCTAGGTCATCCGACTTGCCCCACATTTCATCAAAATCAGCATGTCCATAGCATGGGACTTGCGCGGAGGTTGTTGGTGGACGACTCGAGCAGCGATCCATGGCTACGCTTGCGGTTCGATCGACGCCAAGAGCCGAGCAATCGAGTGGCCCGACTTGAGGCCACCGGTTGAGCCTGACCGCAGGTCAAAATCATGGCCGGGGAGCCACCGACACCCGCTCCTCCTGCTGGTAATATGATCATCACAGAGTGTTAATTCCGCGTCGCGTTATAGTCTGAAGTCGGAACGGCAGGCTTTCGGCAGGGTCGCTGGCTTGGGCTCCATATCAATGGCCGTCCATGCCAGCGATACTTCCTGATACCCGATGGTCGCGACCTTGTCGGATCGCGCCCGTCAGGGAGGCATTGCCGCGACAGCGCGCTGATGCGGGTCTGTTTACGGTAAATCAGCGCTATGACACAAACTGATATCGTTACAAATGGCGATAAGAAGACCGATTTCCAAAACGGAATTTTTTCGCTACATGGCTCCGTCGCTCATACCCGCACCGGATACGGCGGAACGCCCGGCACCCGAACACCGGCAAGCCGAACCAGGATAGCGGACACGATCATGAGCACCCCGCAGGTCAGCATGGCAGCGCCATAGTTTCCCGTCCGGTCGCGGAGCACGCCGACAAGTTGCGGCGCCAAATAGCCCGACAGGTTGCCAATCGAGTTGATGACCGCGATGCCGGCAGCCGCCGTTGCCGCACTGAGGTAGGCCGTCGGCAGGTTCCAGAAGACCGGCAAATCAGCACCAATGCCGAACCCGGCCACGCAAAGGCCGATCAGCTCGAACGGCGCGCTGCCGATCGTCATGCCGGTCAGCAGCAAGCCGAGGCCGCCCAATCCCATTGCCACGATCACATGCCACACCCGCTCACCGCTTCGGTCGGAGCTTCGGGAAAACAGGATCATGCCGATCACGCCTAGGCCAGCGGGCAGCGAGGCGAGCCAGCTCGTGGTCAGGTTGCTGAAACCAAGGTCCTTGATGATCAGAGGTACGAAGAAGACGGTGCCATAGACCCCGAAACCGTTGCCCAGATAGGCCAGCGCCAGCAGGATCACGCGGCGGCTGCGCAACGCCTGCATGATCGGAATGACATGGCCTTCCTTGTCGTGCTGCTCACGGTCCAGCACGTCCTCCAGCCAGCCACTCTCATCGGACGTGAGCCAAGCGGCCTTGGATGGCCGGTCGGACAGGATCAGCGGTCCGCACAGCGCGAGCAGCACGGACGGCGCCGCCTCGATCAGAAAGATCCATTGCCAGCCTTGCAGGCCCAGCCAGCCATGAAGTCCGACGATGGTGCCCGAGATTGGCGAGCCGAGGGACACCGCGACCGCCGAGAATGCGAAGAAAACGCCCATGGCGCGTCCGCGGAAGCGGCCTGGGAACCAGTAGGTCATGAAATAGGTCACGCCGGCGAAGTATCCTGCCTCCGCCACGCCCAGCAGGAAGCGCACGATGACGAAGCTGGTTACACCTGTAACCAGAGCGGTCGCGCCCGAGCAAATGCCCCAGGCGAGCATGATAGCGGACAGCCAGCGCCGCGCGCCTAGTCTTGTCAGCATGACGTTGCTGGGAATCTGGAACAGCACGTAGCTCCAGAAGAACGCGCCGGCACCCAGGCCGTATTCCGCCGCGGTAAAGCCGAGGCTCTTGTTCATGGTCAGCGCGGCGATTGCGATGTTCGAACGATCGAGAGCATTGAAGAAGTAGCCTAAGCCAACGAATGGCAGAAGCCGCCATGCGACCTTGCGCATCAGGAATGCTTCGTTTGTCGGGGCCATGGTTTCCTCCATCCGGCTTGGTCGCCGGTTGTGTGACGCTATTCGCCTTGGACACTCACGTAAATCCGCCTTGATGCGGTCCGCGGCTCTTTCACTAGTCTGCACTTCAAAGTCATGCAGCAAGCTCGCCAACGTCGATGATAAATCGAAATAACATGAGGAGCCGCCGCGTGTGCTTCCTGCTGGCTCATGGTGTGTCCCCTGCGACAGGCTGCCCGGATGGTGTTGGATCAGTGACCGTCTATGCCAGCGACAATTCCTGATACCCCATCGCCGCGACCTCGTTGCATCTCGCACGATAGGCAGGCGCACTACCGCTGTAGCGGGCGATGATGCGGGTCTGCTTGCCCTCCACATTGCTGTTGACGCCGGTCATCCAGGAGTTGACCTCATTGGACAGCAGCCCCGCACCCAGCGCCTTGACGTGATCGGTCCAGGACGCGACGCCCGCCTGCGTGGCCGCCACGTGCGTCAGGCCATGGTTCCACGCGTGGCGCAGCACGCCGGTCACCCAATCGACATTGTATTCAATGCTGCGCGGGATATTGCCAAGCGCGGTGTGCGGTCCCATCAGCATGAACATGTTGGGAAAATCCTCGACCATGACGCCGAGATAGGTCCGCGGCCCACGCTTCCACTTGTCCTTCAGCCGCAGTCCATCCACGCCGCGGAAGTCGATCCGGTCGAAACTGCCGGTAATGGCATCGAAACCCGTTGCATAGATGATAATGTCGAACGCGTACTCGGCCTCGCTGGTCTTGACGCCCGCCGGCGTGATCCGCTCGATCGGGGTTTCCTTGATGTCCACCAGCCGGACATTGGGCTGGTTATAGGCTTCGTAATACCGGGTCTCCAGCGGCACGCGTCGTGTGCCGAAGCCATGGTTCCTGGGGATCAGCTTTTCCGCGACCGCCTGGTCCTTCACCCGCTGACGGATCTTCCTGGCCACGAAGTCGCTAATGACGTCGTTTGCCTTCGGGTCGGTCAGGATGTCCCGAAAGTTGCCCTGCCAGATGCCGAAGCCGGGCGAGGCATACAGCGTCTCGAAGAACGCCTCGCGTTGCTCCGGCGTCACCTCGAAGGTGCCGCGCGGATCGGGGGTGTGCAGGAAGCAGGCGAAGGTCTCCTGGCAGCGCCGGAACATCTCCGGATAGCCGGCCTTGATCTTCGCCATCTCGGCCGCGTCGATCTTGCCGTTGTGCAGGGGCGCACACCAGTTCGGCGTGCGCTGGAACACGGTCAGATGTTTGGCCGTCTTGACCACTTCCTGGATCGTCTGCACGCCGGTGGCGCCGGTGCCGATGACCGCAACGCGCTGGCCCTCGAAACTGACGGGCTCATGGGGCCATCGGGCCGTGTGAAAGGACCTGCCGTGGAACGTCTCCACCCCTTCGATCCGCGGCATCGTCGGCGCCGACAACGGCCCAAGGGCGGTGATCAGGAAGCGCGCGTTGTGCTGGCTTGCATCCTCCAAGGTCACGGTCCAGCTTCGCGTGTCATCCTGATAGCGGGCTGCGGTAACCCGGCTGCGAAACTGGATGTCGCGGCGCAGGTCGAACCTGTCCGCGACGTGATTGAGGTAGCGCAGCGTCTCCGGCTGCGGGGCGAAATGTTCGTTCCAGGTCCATTCCTCCAGCAGTTCCTTGGAAAACGAGTAGCTATAGGAATAGCTTTCGGAATCGAAGCGCGCACCGGGATAGCGGTTCCAGTACCAGGTGCCGCCGACGCCGGTTCCGGTCTCGAACACCCGGACCCGCATTCCCAGCGCCCGGAGCCGGTAGAGCTGGTACAGGCCCGACATGCCGGCACCGATAATGATCGCGTCGTAGTCGAGGGCCGCCGTGGCGTCATGATTGGTCTGGGTATCCTGTAAGGCGTCCATACCGTCGCTCCTGCATGCGGCGTCACAAGGCCGGGCCGTGTCCGCAACCGGCCGATGTCGCGTTCTACTTCAAGACGACCTATCGAATTGCGTTCCCGATGGTAGAATATCCTACTCACCAGCAGCATGGCGGATCAAGGGAGCCAAGGCGGCGTCGGAAATTCCTAGGTCATTAGCAGCGATACTTCACGGTATGAAAGTCGCCCCTATCGGCCGCTGCCCTCGCCGATCAGGCATGCTGCGGAAGGCACGGTCGCTAGCCGAACCGAAGCCGCAGGGTCATCCGCGTTGAAGTACAGGCGTCCGTTCAAGCCAGCCCGAAATACGTCCGGTGCAGCCCGTCATCGGCCTCAAGCTCCGCCACGCTGCCCTCAAACCTGATCCGCCCCCCATCCATCGTGAACACCCGATCCGCGAGGTCCAGAAACGCGATGTTCTGTTCGGCGATCAGCATTGCCAGGCCGGCTTCGCGGAAACGGCCCAGAACCTCGATCACCTGGCCGACGAACAGCGGCGACAGGCCGGCTGAGGGTTCGTCCATGATCAGCAGCCGCGGCGAGGACGCCAGCGCCTTGGCGATCCCCAGCATCTTGCGCTGCCCGCCGGACAGGCTGCCGGCCAGGGTGCCGCGGCGGTGCGCCAGATCGGGAAAGTCGCTGTAAAGCTCCTCCATGCGGCGCTTCAGCGTGGTCTTCTCGATGAACTGGCCGCCGACCCGCAGGTTCTCGTTGATCGACAGGCCGGGGAAGACGCCGATTTCCGACATGTAGGCCATGCCGCGGCGGACGCGCTTATCGGTGCGCCATGTGGTCACGTCGTCGGGGTCGAGCCATACGGCGCCGCCCCAAGCCGGCAGCAGGCCGACGATCACCTTCAGCAGGGTCGTCTTGCCGGCGCCGTTCGCGCCCAACAGGACGACGCTTTCCCTCGCGCGCACGTCCAGGCCGGCGCCCCAAAGGACCTGGACGCGTCCGTAGCCAGCCTCGATACCAGTCGTGCGGATGACGGAGGGCAGGTCACTCATGCTGGACTTGCGCCGCGCGAGTCCCTGCGCTGCCACGTCTTCCTGCCAGTGGCCGCAGGGGTGTCAGCACCGCCTTTGCCCTTGCTCAGCGCCGCGAGGCGTGGATGGTGGGCCTTCGCGCGCCATGACGGGTGACGGCGCTACTGTTCCATGCCGGACCCTTCCAGAGTTACCCATGGTGCCCGCCCCCCAGGAACACGCGGATTACCTCGGGATCACGCGTTGCATCCGCCAGCGTGCCGCCGAAGAATTCCTTGCCGGCAGCCATCACCACCACGCGGTCAGTGACCTTGTCGATGAACCCCATCAGGTGCTCCACCACCAGCAGCGCCATGCCACCATCCGCCAACGCCCGCAACCGTTCGGCCATGCGCGACAGTTCCGCCGGGTTCAGGCCGGCCGCCAGTTCGTCGACCAGCAGCAGCCTTGGTTCGGTCGCCATGGCGCGGGCCAGATCCAGCGTCTTCTGCTGCGCGCTGTTCAGTTCCGCAGCGGGTCGGGTGGCATAGCCGTCCAGTTCCAGCAGCGCCAGCAAGGCGTCGATGTCGAACCCCGGCCCGGGGTCGCCATAATACGCCGCGACCTCGACGTTCTCACGCACCGTCAGCGACAGGAAGGGCCTCGGCGACTGGAAGGTGCGGTTGATCCCGCGCTTCACCAGGCGATGCGACTTCTCGCCAATAATGGATCGGCCTTCATAGGCGATCGCGCCGCCATCCGCTGCATACAGTCCACAGATCACGTTGATGCAGGTGGTCTTGCCCGAACCATTAGGGCCGACCAGTCCCAGCACCTCGCCCTGGTTGAGATGAAAACTGACGCCGTCCAGCGCGCGGAAGCCGCCGAAGCGCTTCACCAGGCCGTTCACGGTCAGCAGCGGTTCAGGGGACACGGATGCCTCGGCTGGTCAGCAGCGACACCAGGCCGTTCGGCAGGAACAGCACCAGCAGCACGATCAGCGCGCCGTAGGAGAACTGGAAATACTGCGGAACGGCGATGCCGATAACGTTGTAGAAGCCGTACAGGATAAAGACGCCCAGCAGCGGGCCGCACAACGTGGTGGCGCCACCGAACAGCAGGAAGACAGTCGAGAAGATCGATACGCTCAGGTCGAACGCGGTGTCGGGATAGAAAACCGAGATATGCCAGGCGAACACCCCGCCCACCAGTCCGGCAACCAGCGCCGACAGCAGCCAGGCGATGGTGCGGCCCCGAACCACGGACACGCCAGCCATCGCCGCACTGACGGGATCATCCCGGATCGCCTGCAGCGACATGCCGAAGCGCGAGTTGCGCAGCCAGACCACCAGCACAAGCGCGCCAGCCAGGATCGCCAGCGCCGTGTAGTAGGAGAACGCCGGTGCGAACACATCCGACAATGAAACGCCATAGGGTCCCTTGGTGATGTCCTCCAGGTCCGGGTTGGCAACCACCTCATACACCGCCTGCGCGGCGGCCAGGCTGGCGATGGCGAAATAGGCCCCGGACAGCCGCAGCAGCGGCAGCAGGATCAACGCCAGCATCAGGGCGGCGCCGGCAGCCGCGAGCATGCCGACCATCGCCGGCACGTGCAGATGCATCACGACAAGTGAAAAGCCATAGGCTCCGGCGCCATAGAAGCCGACATAGCCAAACGGCAGGTAGCCGGTGAAGCCGTAGATGATGTTCAGTCCTTGCGCCAGGGCCAGGAAGACGATGAAGTTGAACAGCATCAGTTCGTTCGAGTAGACGCCGCGCATCACGCCCATGACCGCCACCACGACGGCGGCGATGATGGCGTCCAGAACGACGCGGCGGATGCGCAGGGGGACCTCAGGCACGCCGCACCTGCCTTCCAAGAATTCCCTCGGGCCGCACCAGCAGCACGGCGATCAGCAGCAGGTTTGGCAACAGATTGGCCCAGGAACTCAGATAGGTCTGCATCAGCATCAGCGAGACGCCGTAAATGATGCCGCCCAGCAGGGTGCCGAGCGGGTTGCCCAGGGTGCCGACAACGATGACGGCGAAGGCGGTGATGTTGATTGCGACCCCCATGCCAGGCGTGATGCTGCCCAGGATGAACGGCGCGAACACACCGGCTGCTCCGGCCAGCGCGATGCTGATGCCGAAGGCCACGGCGGATACCAGGTTGACGTCGATGCCGGTGGCCAGCGCCTCATCGCGGCTGACCATCACCGCACGGGTCAGCGTGCCGATCCGCGTGCGATACAGATAGAGATACACCAGCAGCACCGCGACCGCACTGACCGCGGCGCTGAAGATCCAGGCTTTCGGCAGCCGCGTGCCCAGGATGATGAATGGCCCGACACCCAGCAGGCGTGGCGGCAAGGATCGCTCGGTGGTGCCCAGGGCGATGGTGGTCACCGCCTCGATCATCTGCGACAGGCCGAAGAACAGGATGAGCGACAGCATCTCGGCGTCGCGCGCCCGCAGCAGGCGCGGCACCACCAGGTAGTAGATCGGCAGGCCGACCAGTATGAAGACGACCACGACGATCGCGGCCGCGACCAGCGGATGCAGGCCGAACGTGGTGAACAGCCACCAGGCGGCGATGCCGCCAAGCATGAGGAAGTCGCCATGCGCCAGGTTGACGATGCGCATGACGCCGAACACCAGGTTCAGGCCGAGCCCGACCAAGGTATAATACAGGCCGAAAATCACACCGGCCACGATGGCGCCAGTCAACATGCACGCGGCAATGGCTTGTTTCTGCTGGTGGGCAGCGTCACTTGCCGAGGACGGCCTTGCCATTCGCCAGGTTCGGCGGATAGACGGCGACCAGTTTCAGTTCATTCTTGCCGGCCGGCTGCAACTGGCCGAGCGGCGTCACCTCGCCGACCTGTGCGCCATCCTTGCGCAGGATAAATGTGCCGTCGAGCGTCTTCAGCTTGTTGGATAGCGCGAATACCGCGTCATGGATATCCATCTGGCCCAGGCTTTTGGTCGTCGCCAAGGTCTGCTCCACCACCAGCCCCGTCATGTAGCCGTAGATCGCATTGGCGCCGAACGCGACGTTCGAGCCGGGCGGATACTTCTTGTCCCAGGCGGCCCGGAATTCCTTCTGCGTCATGCCGAAATTCGGCGTGTACTCGTAGTTGGATGCTGGAACATAGCTGAAGATGTTGGTCATGCCGGAGACGCCGACGTTCTTCTCGATCTCGTCCTTTTCGGTGCCGGCATAGATCGAGAAGACAAAGCGGAACTGGTTGCCGCTGTCCTGCAGGTTGCGCAGGAAGGCGATGTCGTTGCCGACATAGCCGAGTTCCAGCACCGCATCGGGGTTGAGCGAAGCAATATTGTTGATCAACACGGTATAATTCGATGTCGAGGTCGGCACGCCCTGGTAGTAGACGACCTTGACCTTGCCGTCCTTTTCAAAGAAGCCCTTGAGGGCGGCAGCCTGGGTGCCGGTGAAATCATTGGTGGAATACAGGATCGCCACAGTCTTGATGCCGGCCTTGGCACCTTCATCGCCCAGATAGTCGGAGATGTAGTGCGGCCAGATGGTCGAGACCGGGTCCGCCATCAGCGCGATATACGGATTGTCGTTGGTGAAGAACGCCGCACCGGTGCCCGATACGTCGAACAGGAACTGCTTGTGCTCCTTGGCGATCGGCACCCCGACAGATGTCAAGACGGAGCCGGAGTCGGAGATCAGCAGGTCGACGTGGTCCTGAGTAATAAGCTGGTTATACAGGGTGGCGGCGGTGGCGGTGCTGCTCTGGTCGTCGTAGGCGATCAGCTTGATGGGGATTTTCTTGCCGAACGCCTTTACCTCCACGCCACCTTGGGCGTTGACCTGGTCCATCCACACCTTGAACGCATCAAACACCGGCATTGATATGCTGGCATAGGGGCCGGAGCTAGCGTACAGCGCGCCGATCTTGATTTCGGTCGGTGCCGTTTGCGCCTGGACTGAACCAGCGGCGGCGGAGCACAGCAACGCGAGCGCGAGGGCCTTGAACCTCATGTGGACAGCTTCCTTCACCTATATCCTATCGTAACAACCTGGTTCGGAGCATCCAAATCAATTCGATACGACGATTTTCTTTTTGCCGCGGCGGCTTGTGATACATGCCCCCAATCCTGTCAATTCCTGGCCGATCACCTGTTCGTCCATGCGGCGGCTTGGTCCATCCGACCTCGCTGCCCGATCGGGTTCTGGCGGAGCCTTTTCGCACGTCTGTGCGGAGCCGTTTACCGATTGAGGATCAGCGCCGGCGCTGGACCTGTTCGGTTTTTTGCCGCACCCTGACGTTACCAACGGGAAGGGCTGGCGCATGACCCATCGTCCGACGATCGAAGGCACGCGGCACGCTATTTCAGCCGGCCATTACCTTGCCGCCGCGGCCGGGTTCTCAGTCCTGGAGGCCGGCGGCAACGCAATCGATGCCGGCGTGGCGGCGGGCCTCGCGCTGGGTGTGCTGCAGCCCGATCTGGTGAACGTTGCCGGTGTTGCGCCGATCCTGATCCGGCTGGCCGACGGCACGACGGAAAGCATCGCCGGCCTGGGCTGGTGGCCGAAGTCGCTCCCGGCCGACCTGTTCATGCGCGAGCATGGCGGGAAAATCCCCGACGGCGTGCTGCGCACCGTGGTGCCCGCCGCCCCGGATGCCTGGATCACCGCGCTGCGCCGGCACGGCACGATGCGCTTTGCCGATGTCGCCGCCTCCGCCATCCGCTTCGCCGCCGAAGGCTTTGCCGTCTATCCGCTGCTGGCCAGGTCGATCGCATCGCATGAGGCGGAGTACCGCCGTTGGGAGTCGAATACCGCCGTGTTCCTGCCGAATGGGCGCGTGCCCAAGGCGGGCGACAAGTTCGTGCAGACTGATCTGGCGCGGACCTTGCGGTTCATGGCCGACCAGGACCGCGCTGCCGGGCCGGATCGCCGGGCCGGGCTGGATGCCGCGCACCATGCCTTCTATCGCGGCGACATCGCCCGGGCGATCGTGCGGTTCCAGGAACAGCAAGGCGGCTACCTGTCGATGGCCGACCTGGCCGACTACAATTCCGCCATCGAGCCGGTAGTGCGGCGGCGCTGGCGTGGGCATGAGCTGATCACCTGTGGCCCGTGGTGCCAGGGACCAGCACTGCAACAGGCACTGGCGCTGGTCGAGCATCTTGGGATCGATGGACTGGCGCATAACTCCGCTGACTACCTGCACCGGATCGTCGCCTGCCTCGATCTGGCACTGGCGGACCGGGAGTATCATTTCGGCGATCCGCGCTTCATCGACGTGCCGATCGACCATCTGCTCGACCCCAGCACCATCGCTCGGCGTGCTGCCGCGGTGCGGGATGATCGGGCATTTGGAGAAATGCCGGCGCCGCTGGACCGGCCGAACCGGTCGTATCTGAGCACCGATGTCGATCTGCCGAAGGTCGAGGCCGACACGTCGTACTGCTGTGTTGTCGACCGCTGGGGCAATGCCTTCAGCGCGACGCCCTCCGACGGGTCCGGCAACGTGCCGGTGGTGCCGGGTCTGGGCATCACACCGTCCGGCCGAGGCTCGCAGAGCCGCTCCGATCCGCGCCATCCGGCTGGCGTGGCGCCGGGCAAGCGGCCGCGGCTGACGCCGAACCCGGCGCTGCTGGTCACCGAGGCCGGTGGCGTGATGCCGTTCGGCACGCCCGGCGGGGATGTGCAGACCCAGGCGATGCTGCAGGTGCTGCTGAACGTCATGCATTTCGGCATGGACGTGCAAAGCGCGATCGAGGCGCCGCGCGTCGCGTCCTACAACTTCCCGTCGTCCTTCGCGCCGTTCGAGTATTTCCCCGGCCGTCTGGCGGTGGAGGGGCGCATCGACCAGGCGACGCGTGATGAACTGGCGGCACGTGGGCACACGATCCAGGACTGGCCGGACTGGACCTGGCTGGCCGGCTCGGTGGAGGCGATCCTGACTGATCCGGAAACCGGGATGATGGGTGCGGGGGCCGACCCGCGCCGGCCCGCCTATGCCATCGCGATATAGGCTTCGGACAGCTTGGCGATCGGCGCGCTCAAGGAGAATCACCACATGGCCTATATCTTTCTGGTGCAAATGGACATCCCGGCTGAGCACGAAGCGGAATTCAACCGTATCTATGACGAGGAGCATGTTCCGCTGATCGTGCAGGTCCCAGGCTGCACCGCGTGCTCGCGCTACAAACTCGAGCATTCGGCGCAAGACGACACCGCGAAATATCTCGCGATCTACGAACTGGAGACACCGGACGTGCCCGATACAGCGGCCTGGAAAGCCGCGTCCGATACGGGTCTTTGGAAGCCGATGATCCGGCCGCACACGACGAATCGTCGGCACAGCGTTTTCCAGCGGATTGCCGGGACGGTCCACAGCCCGGCGACGACGTAGATCGCCGTCGACATCCCGGCCAGGCCATCCGCCCCCGTAGGCATAGAGCCCCAAACAGCCATCAAGGCGACTCGGGTTGGTGGCTGACGGGTTCAAAGAAGGCGATGCTAACAAATTCAGTCAACGGCATGACTTGTGTCGGCATGGAAACTTGACGCTCGGCGTACGCGGTCGCGCGTTGACCAAGTGTTGGTTTACGCGCGACGCTATCGAACCAGTTCGTCAGGCCGGGCCGGCTCAAGCGCCTTACCTCCAGGGTGTACGACCAGGAGCGTCATTCGACCTGGTCCGATGACCTTCAGACCGTGCCAACATCCGAAACCCCAAGCGATAGGATATAGGCCAGGACGCAACACAAATGATGCAGCGTCATAATCCTTGGAAACCGCGTTGCTGACGTTAACGGTCACGTTTGAGATGATCCGGTTCTTGCCAAAACCCAGTCGCACAATGCAGTTTGCAGTCGGAGCAAATACGCGTTCGAAGCGAGCAGACAAGGTATAGGTCCCACCGTCCTTCACGATGAAAAATCCGGTGCCGACGGCAACATAAAGCGGCTCCTTCGACCGCGCGGCCAGAATCTGCTCCATATCAATGGTTGCGCCGGTAATATTGAACGTCGCGACCGAGGTGGTTTTGACGTCCACATTCATGGTTGGGCTCACAGTAATCGGGCGGATCGCCACATTCCAGCCGGGTTCAATGCCTTCCAGCGAACCATCCGCGGCGAACGCTGGAAGAGGCCTTGCGGGCTCAAGGACGGCTGCCTGGTCAGTGCCGGTCTGCCACATTGCGCGGTGCGGGGCCGTTGCCCAGGACGGCGGCTGGTAGGTGAATTGCTTTACGGCCGTAAAAGAACCCCATATTACAGCGGCAATACTCAATCCGAGACATGGAGCGGGACCAAGCAACAGGGCAATCCTGTAGTTGCCGTCCTGCTGCCACAGCCGCCGGTGGATGAACCCCAGTTTGCCGATGAAACGCTTCATGCCATTGCAGCCTTGGCCGCGATGATGTCAGCCACTGTTAGCGTATTCAGATCAACCGAACCCGCGCCGAGCATCGGGGCGATCCGCGTTGCCTGGGCTTCGCGTGTCCGTTCCAGAAGTGTCCGCGCGGTGCGCGCGTTGCCAAAATCCAAACCGGTAGTTGCCAGCTTGAAGAAGTCCTGCAGCAGCGGATTGGCCGCAGTGTCCAGGAGCAGGCCATCGCGGCGTGCCGTTGTATGAAAGATCTCAACAAGTTCCTCAGGCTTGTAACTGTCGAACAGAATCGTCTTGGTGAACCGCGATGGCAGGCCGGGATTGGCCAGCAGGAACTGCTGCATGTGACCAGGATAGCCGGCGACGATAACGACCAAACGATCGCGCTTGTCCTCCATCTCCTTCAGCAAGGTGTTGATGGCCTCCGCGCCAAACGAATCGGTTTCGCCGGGTGCTCGTCCGACAAGCGCGTAGGCCTCATCAATAAACAGGATGCCGTCCAGCGCCCGGGTAATCGTGTCCTGGGTTTTCAACGCGGTCTGTCCGACATAGCCGGCGACGAGTCCGGCACGGTCGGTCTCAACAAGATGGCCTTTTTCCAGCACCCCAAGATCGCGCAGAATCGACCCGTACAGGCGGGCAACGACTGTCTTGCCGACACCGGGTGGCCCGGCGAACACCATATGGAGGGAGACTGGCGCCACCGACAGTCCCTGATCGCGCCGGGCGGCCTCCACCCTCAGGCGCTGTATCAGCGTGCTGATCTCGGCCTTGACGGAGCTCAGGCCAGTCATGGACTGGAGTTCGTCGAGCGCCGCAATCCGTGGCGTGCCATCCGCCGCAGGCACAAGCCGACTATGAGTTTGAATGCGGTAGCCAGCAGTGCTTCGGTCTGAGACGACCTGCGGCCAGAGCCGGAACAGGCAACTGACGTAATATGATGTCGCCAAAGTAACCATAGTGAGGACGACCACGTACCCTAGCCACGATGGCACCGAGGGCGTGATCTTGAATGTCGACAGGATGGCAAGACCAGTCATTATAACCATCGACAGTCCGATGATCGGGCTGGGGCCAAGTTGAGCCTTGAGCCAGGCGGCGATCTTAGCCATTGGGTTTCATACAACGCCCAGTGGAAGGCCATGTTACGGCATGCGTCATGCTGCCTGCTTCGCGGGAAACATGCCATGCCGGCCGCAGCCCGATGACAGCGTCACCGCCGGTGTGGAAAATCGTCAGACTTCCCCGCCCGGCCTCATACGGTGCCGGATAAGGAACGGCGATCCGAACGGGCCGGTCAGACAAACTGAACTCTGGCGAAATATAGCTGCCGGATTTCAAGCGTATCTTGGTTGGCACCTGGCCGGCTGGAGCCGATACCGCCACCCAGGCCAAAGGTCGGGAACAGGCGTCCGCCCTTTCCCTGAACTGCGCCTGAAAAGCAGGAGATCCGTCCAGGGTTGCAAGGGCACCCGTGGTCTCGCTGTCGTTGACCAATGCCAGTTCGCTACTGGTGCCACCGGCGGCATTGTCAACGACAGAACTGGAGCCAGCATCGGACATAAGCCAGAGTATGCAGAGCGCGGCGGAAACAACGGTCATTAGAATAGCAGGGACAGCACCGGGCAGACCCCTGTCAGCGTCCGGGCGGTCGCCCGTGGATGTGGCCGACCCGACACTGGGATACGTTGCATATCTCGTCATACGGCTAGAATTTACTCAATCGAAAGTCCGCGCCGATGTTCGGCCAGGAGGTGTGTCGTGGTTTATCATTACGCGACTTCCGTTAGCAACGACCAAAGTCCATCCACCCCATTTGCGCAAGCATACGACCCAACCCTCGCCGCCCATTCTGGATCCGATCCGAACTCCTCCCGCCACGACCACAGCCGCCGGGTCGATAGCTGCAGCGCGTACTCCTTGGTGAAGCCGATCGCGCCATGCACCTGATGGGCGATCTCGCACGCCAGCGTCGCCGCCTCCCCCACACGGGTCTTGGCGATCGCGATCAGGAAGGCTTCGCGGTCGGGATCGCGCTTGCCCAGCGCCTCGATGCCCAAATTGGCCGCGGCCACCGCCGCCGCCGTCTGGCCCGCCAGCACCGCGAGGTTCTGCTGCACCGCCTGGAACTTGGAGATTGGCCGGCCGAACTGCACCCGTTCCTGCGCGTAGCCGACCGCAAGGTCCATCGCCCGTTCCAGCGCCCCCGACATCATCGTCGCCCTGGCCAGCGCGCCTCTCCGATAAAGTGCGTCACGTGAGACACCGCCGCCGAGGGCGCCGACCGCGTCAGCGGAGAAACGAACGCCGTTGAACCTCAGGGTATCCCGAGCCTCATTGGCGATGTTCTTCCCCGGCGAAACGTCGGCATCCGCTGTGCCTTCGAGAGCGACGGCCATCTCCCCATCCGGCCCATCGACGATCAGCACGGTCTTTGCCACGTGCGACGCGTACGGCAGCCGGCTCGCCACGCCGGACAGCCGCCAGCCATTGCCATCGCGTACTACCGTCAGCCGATCAGAGGCGAGCACAGGACCGACGGTCATCGGTCCTTCGGATACCTCCAGGCCAGCACTGCCAGCAACCCAGGCGGCCAGCATCGTCTCGGCCAGCGGCAGCGGCACGGAGTATCGCCCGGCTACCCGCAGCACGGCGAACAGGTCCGACCATTCGGCGTCCGCCCCGCCGGCGGACTCCGGCAGCGCGGCCAGCGGCACGCCGGTCTCGGCCACCGCCTGCCACAGATCGGCCGCGAACCCGCCGGTCTCGGCGCGATCGATGACTGCCTTAGTGGATTTGTCCTCGAACAGCCGGGTCATGCTTTCCAGCAGCATCCGGGTCTCGTCACGAATCGCCACGTCCGAAACTCCCTTCAGCGCAGACCAAGGCCGCGCGCGATGATGCCGCGCAGGATCTCCCGCGTGCCACCCTGGATGGACAGGCGTGGCGCATTCATCGTGCTGCGCGCGATCATCGAGACATAGGTCTCCATCGCCTCCAGCTCTGGTTCGGCGGGAAACAACTGACGGGCGGCGACGGGGATGTCCTGCTCGTAGCGCGTGCCCAGATCCTTCACGACGGCGGATTCCGTGTTCGGCTGCAAGCCCTCGTGCAGCATTCCGGCGATCGACAGCGACATGCCGCGCAAGGTCGCCAGTTGCGCGATCAGCTTGCCCAGCGCGGCGGCGGTGGCCCTGTCCGGGGTCGGGCCGGCCATGCGCACCATTTCCCGCAGCATCTGGAAAAACACCAGGAAGCGATCCGGCGCGCTGCGCTCGAAGGCCAGCTCGCTGGTCACCTGGTTCCAGCCGTTGCCCTCCTGGCCCAGCAGGCGATCGTCAGGGACGATCACGTCCGTCAGGAAGATTTCGTTGAAATGATGCTCGCCCAGCAGGTCCAGCACCGGCCTGATCTCAATGCCGGGCAACTTCAGGTCCAGCAGGAACTGAGTGGCGCCGGCATGGCGATCCGGCTCCTGCTTGCCGTCGCCTGCCATCTTGCAGAACAGGATGGCGTAGTCGGCGCGATGCGCGTTCGAGGTCCACAGCTTGCTGCCGTTGATCTTGTAGCCGCCATCGACCTTGACAGCGCGGGTCCGGGTCGCCGCCAAATCGGAGCCGGAGTTCGGCTCACTCATGCCGATGCAGAAGGTCAGTTCCCCGGCGGCGATCCTTGGGCAGAAGAACTGCTTCTGCGCCTTCGTGCCAAACCGCAGGATGTTCGGGCCGCTCTGCCGATCGCCTGTATAATGAGCGGACAAAGGGGCACCGGCCGCCAGCATTTCCTCGATGACGACATAGCGCTCGAACGCGCTGCGCTCGTGGCCGCCGTATTGTTTCGGCCATGTCATCCCAATCCAGCCGCGCCGAGCCATCGCTCGGCTGAAATCGCGGTTAAATTCGGACCGGGTGAAACCCATCAGATGCTGGTGTTCCTGGATGAAATCCCTCACCTCAGTGCGGATCGCCAGCGCCTCGGGCGGCAGATCCACGGGATCAAAACGGAACATCGGCGTTGCCATGATATTTCCTACAAGTTGGTGTTGCCGGTTTTCCGCACGTGGCGCTGCGCCAGCCGGATGAAGGCGCCCATCATCCTTGCGCCAGCCGACGCTCCACAAACGCCAGCCGATCCTGACCCCAGAAGATTTCCCCGGCGATCACGTAGCTCGGCGCGCCGAACACGCCGTGATCCAGCGCCACCTGCGTATCGGCGAGACGCCGCTCTGCCCAACCCGGTTCGGCGCCAAGTTTCAAGACCTGTTCGGGATCCAGCCCAATGTCGGAGATCAATTCAGTCAGCGTGGCGGGGTCAGCGGGGTTCTTCTCCTCCTGCCACAGCGCCTTCAGCACGCGATGCGCCAGCTTGATCGCCGGCTGGTCGCCCACCGTCTCCCGTAGCGCGATCACGCAGCCGGCGGTCAGCGTTTCGCTGGCAGGGAAGAACTTCGGCTCGACATGGATCGGGATACCCAGGTGATCGCGCCAGCGTGGCAGCTCCATCAGCCGATAGGCCTGCCGCTGCGGCGCCCGCTTCGGCAGCGGCAGCCCACCGGACTGCGAAAAAATGGCGCCGAAATCCACCGGAAAGATGCGCAGGGTGGCGTTGTTGGCCATTGCCATCGCCTCGATCCGCGCCGCGCCCAGATGGGTCCATGGCGAATTCAATGAGGCGTAGTAGTCGATGTGCGGGGCCATGTGTTTCCTCCTGGCGCGTTGGCGGCGATCCTGATGGAGCGTGTCGATTGGCACAAGTTGCGCGAACCGGGATAGAGTGGCGCCAGGACGGGAGCAGACCTCATGAAATGGACGATCGGCGACGTCACAGTGACAAAGATCGTCGAGCTGGAGATGACCGGTGGCAGCCGCTTCTTGCTGCCCCAGGCGACGCCGGAGGCAATTCTGCCGATCGCCTGGCTGCGCCCGCACTTCGCCGATGAAGCCGGGAAGCTGCGCATGAGCATCCACAGCTTCGTCGTGCAGACGCCGACACGGTCGATCATCGTCGATACCTGTCTGGGCAATGCCAAACAGAACCGTCGCATCCCGCACTGGAATGACCGGGACGGACCGTTTCTGGCCGACCTGACGGCAGCCGGCTTTCCGCCCGAGTCGATCGACACCGTGCTGTGCACGCATCTGCACGTCGACCACGTCGGCTGGAACACCATGATGGTCGATGGGCGCTGGGTGCCGACCTTCCCACGGGCCCGCTACCTGATGGGCCGCAGCGAATACGAACATTGGCACACGATTCAGGATCGCCCCGACATGGCCCACATCATGGCCGACTCCGTTACCCCGATCATCGAGGCCGGACTGGCGACCATGGTCGAGACCACCGAGCAGGTCTGCGACGAGATCCGCCTCGTCCCGACGGTCGGGCACACGCCCGGCCATGTCAGCGTGATGATTCAATCGAACGGCGAACAGGCACTGATAACCGGCGACTTCATGCATCATCCCTGCCAGATCGCGCGCCCGGACTGGAGCACCCTGGCCGACAGCGATCCGCTTCAGGGTGTCGAAACTCGGCGGGTCATGTTCGACGGCCTGGCCGACACGCCGGTCCTGGTGATCGGTACGCACTTCGCCGGCGCGACCGCCGGCCGGATTGTCCGCGACGGCGACAGCTACAGACTTGATGTCTGAACCACAGGAGACGCGTCCATGACCTATTTGCGCAGCGGCATCTTTCTCGCGCCGTTCCATGACATGACGGAAAACCCCATCCTGGCGCTGGAGCGCGACATGGAGCTGCTCCAGCACCTGGACAGGCTGAACTACCATGAGGCCTGGATCGGCGAGCATCACTCCGGCGGCTTCGAGATCATCGCCAGTCCAGAGGTATTCATCGCCGCGGCGGCGGAGCGGACCCGGCATATTCGCCTCGGCACCGGGGTCGTCTCGCTGCCGTATCACAACCCGTTTATGCTGGCGGACCGCATGGTGCAGCTCGACTACCAGACCCGCGGCCGGGCGATGATGGGGGTTGGTCCAGGCTCGCTGGTGCATGACGCCAAGAAGATCGGCATCGATCCGGCCGACCAGCGCCGCCGGATGAACGAGTCGCTGGACGTCATTATCGAACTGATGCGCGGCGACAGCGTCACCCGCAAATCCGACTGGTTCGACCTGACTGACGCCCGTTTGCAATTGCCGCCCTATACCCGCCCGCGCATGGAGATGGCGGTGGCGGCCTCACGCTCCCCGGCCGGCGCGCTGGCGGCGGGGCGGCATGGGATCGGCATGCTGTCGATCGGCGGCACCAGCGATGACGCGATGAAGCACCACGCCAGGAACTGGGACCTGTACGCCGAACAGGCGACGCTGAACGGGCATGTGCCGGATCGCAGGAACTGGCGGCTGGTCACGCTGATGCACATCGCCGAGACGCGGGAAAAGGCGCGCGAGAACGTCCGCCACGGCCTGGACCGGTTTTGCGACTATTTCCAGGACGTTGCCACCTTCCCGATCGTACCGTCCGACATCACCGACCGCTACCAGTACATGGTCGACAGCGGCGCCGCCTGCATCGGCACCCCGGACGACGCGATCGCTTTCATCAACCGCTTGCAGAAAGGCTCCGGCGGCTTTGGCGCGATCATGGAACTGGCACAGAACTGGGCCGACTGGGCGCAGACGAAGCGGCATTACGAGCTGATGGCCCGCTATGTCCATCCGCATTTCCAGGCATCGCGCGAATGGCGGATCGAAAGCTACGACCACGCCCGGGACCACCATGCGGAATATATCGGGCAGTCCAGCGCCGCTGTGCAGGCGGAGATCGACCGGCTGGCGGCGAAGCGGGCGGCGGCGGAGTAACGCCGCCGTTGGTAGTTAAGCAGGGTTTCCTTTAGGTACGGTTGTTCGAGGAACTGCCTTATTGAATCCGGCGTTGCCATTTCGTATCAAACGGACGGCAAACGCGGCAGCCCGGCCTCTGGACGACTTGACACGCGAATTTGTAGCCGCCCTACTTAGTCACTGGTGCTCTTTGTTTTCAGTAGCCTGCTAATCCCCTACAGCCGCCGCATAACGCGACGAACTTCGGGGCCTGGACACCAAGCTTCATTTATCTCGAAGGGGCGTGCCGTCAGCGCACGATGACGATGGACCGTTGCCAGGCGCCGCCGCGCCACCGCTTCCTGACCGCCGCGATCATGATCGTGCTGGCCGTGTCCGGCGCAGGTCCCGCACTTGCCGATGATGTCAGCGCCAGCAGATCCGAAATCATCCGTGGCCTGTTGCCGACGGTGGTCAACATCTCCGTCAGAAAGCCAGACGCAGTAAGCGTTCCCACCTCCGCGCCCACCGTGGACGCGGCGATACCCGAGCCTACCGCCAGTTCGAACCTGAAGACCTACATTGGTTCGGGCTTTGTCATTGATCCTTCCGGGTTGATCGTGACCAACTACCATGTGGTGCAGGACAGCGTTGAAATCACGGTCGTCTTCTCCGACGGCGCACGCCTGGCTGGAAGGATAACGGGCGCGTCACGCCTCGCGGATCTGGCGCTTGTAAAGGTGGCAGCGAATCATTCCTTGGCTGCGGCGCACTGGGGCGACAGCGACAGGTTACAGGTCGGCGATCAGGTGCTTGCCGCGGGCGATCCATTTGGCATCGGCCTATCGGTGTCCGCCGGCATCGTCAGCGGGCTCAATCGCGATATTCAAGATTCACCCTACGACGACTTCATACAGACTGATGCCACGATCAATCACGGCAACTCCGGCGGCCCGCTGTTCGACATGCAGGGCAATGTGATCGGAGTGGACTCGGACATCATCTCGCCCACCTCCGGGTCATCCGGTGTCGGCTTCGCGATACCGTCGCGCAACGCACGCTTCGTGGTCGACCGGCTGCGGAAGTACGGCTGGGTTCGTCCCGGCTGGATTGGCGTGAAGGTGCAGACGATAACGCCGGAAATGGCCGAGGCCATGGGCATGGCGCAACCGGAAGGTTCGCTTGTTGCCTGGGTGCTGCCGGATGGGCCGGCGAAGAAGGCCGGCCTTGCAATCGGCGACGTGATCTTGCGCTATGACGGCAGCACGCCAAGCGACGACCGCGCGCTGCTGCGTGACATCGTCACAACGACAGTGGGCGATACGGCAACGCTGTTGGTGCGACACGACGGAGAGGAACACAACGTTTCGATTGTCGTCGATGCCTGGCCGCGTGACCAATGGGATGCCCAGGATGCGCCCATGCTCGCGCAGCGCCCAAAGATCATTATTCCGCCCAATCTCGGCCTGTCGTTGTCGGCGCTGACATCCGATGCCGCGGCGAAGTTGGGACTGGAGAACGGCCTCAAGGGCGTGCTGGTGTCGGATGTTGCCGCCAATTCCGATCCGGCGCATCGAGGCATGGTCAGTGGCGACGTCATCCTGCGCGTGCAGGATCAACCGGTTGCCACGCCAGCCGAGGCACAGTCCCGTATTGAAGCAGCCCGCGCCAGCAAACGCGCATTTGTGCTAATGCTCGTCCTGCCAAAGGTGCGTAACGTAAAAGGCCCGAAATGGGTGGCAGTGCAAACCGGTGCAGCAGGCGGCTGACGCCGGGCCGGCCACTCAGGGCGGAACTGGGCTCGGTAATGGGATAACGACGCTGGGTCGAGAGACTTGGTCCAGATCGACTTCGTGCATGGCACAAGCCGGTGCCGTTGACTTCAATCCCGTTCATGGCGAACCTCGGCTTGCTGTATTGGCGCCGCGGAAAAGTCGCGCCGAAGACCCTAAAGGCGCGCGCATGACCAATCCCATGATCCTGCATTGGTCCCCTCGGTCACCGTATGTGCGCAAGGTGATGATTGCCATCGCGGAAATGGGGCTGCAGGACCGTATCCAGACGACACGCACCATTGCCGGCGGCACGACACCGCACCGGGCGCTGATGAAGCTCAACCCTGTCGGAAAGATCCCCACCCTGGAACTGCCGGATGGCACCGTCGTCTACGACTCGCCCGTCATCATCGAATACCTGGACACGCTGCATGACGGTCCGAAACTCTATCCCGCGGCTTGGCCGGAGCGTCTGACCGCCCTGCGCCGCCACGCGCTGGGTCAGGGAATGCTGGACAACGCCCTGCCTCTGCTAGCCGAAGGTTTTCGGCCGCCGGAACGCCAGAGCGAGCCGCACAAGGCGCTGTGGCGTTCGAAGCTGGTGGCCTGTGTCGATGCGCTCGAAGGCGAAGCCGAAGCGCTCGGGAGAGGCGGCTTCACCGTAGGGCATTTGGCTATTGGAGTGGCGCTGGCCTATCTGGACTTCCGCTTCGCCGACCTGGCCTGGCGCAACGGACACCCAACGCTCGCCACTTGGCATGAATCCTTCAATGCTCGGCCATCCGTACAGGCGAACATGCCGGTGGATGACCGATAGGCTCTTTCCGATCGAGCGGATCAGATCATCGAGGCAAGACGCGGCGGCCGGAGCTGAACCTGCCGCTTCATAAAGATCGTCGTCAGGCCGCAGACGCTACGGCGTGTCGCTCAATTGCACGCCCGATGCGGTCGCCATTGGTATGTGAACAGGTATGTTGAAGCGCCATGGCGTGGTAATGTAGTCGAGCGGAGTTGTGGAGCCGAGTGCTGCCGCACTGGCGACAAACGCCGCCTCAACCCCAGGGGCGGTGCCCAGATCGGCGGCGATGTTCCATCCTAGCGGCGGCGTTACCTCGGAAAAGTTGTCGGTGACCGAGTTGCCGCGACCCATTGTCGCAGTGCCATACGGATAGAACAGCCGGCAGGACGCGCTGGGGTTGACCAGCGCCTGGGACAGCGTGATCTGCACCTGGGTCGTATTCAGCCGTACGCAGGCGGTCGCCGTGACAATCGTGCCGGGCGAGGCGACCGAACCGCCGTCCATCACCGCCCATCCGGCGCCAACCGCGGCCAATGTAGCCGGAACGATCAGATCGGTGCCGCTGTCGTGATGCACCGTGATGATCAGGCTGGTATTGGACTGGCGGTAGACATGGATGACCATTGGCCCACCCGCCGCGGGAATGCCTGCCGGGATGGCGGTGATCGTGTCGCCGCCTTCGGACGCGAGGATCGCGCGCGCCACCAGTGGCGCCGCCAGCATGCCGAAGCGCTGATTGTCCGGCAGATCGCGATGTGAATTGTCGCCACCGCTCCAGATCCCTTTGACCGGGTCATAGACCAGCGGCGCCCCCCCTATGCAGCGCGGCAGGCTGTCGGACGTCTGCGGCAAAACCACCGTCACGTTCTGCGTTGGATCAGCCGCCATGTCGGCCACCACCTCCCGCTGCATCTGCGTGCCTGGATCATTGTTGTTCCAAGGAAAAGGAATCGCCGACCACCAGACCTGCGGCAGGCTTGCAGGCGAGCGGGACAGCATGCCGCGTTCGAGCGACAGAAATTGACGCGCGGCGGCCTCATAAGTCGCCTTCTCGCTGTAGAGGCGGGTACTGTCGTCCTCAGACCACGGCCACAGGATGACGGCAATATCGGCGGCGTCTTCCGCGGCTGTGTCGGATTGGATCCAGGTCTGCACCGCAAGGCCATCAGCCCCAAGATGCCAGGTGGACGGAGTGCTGCCATCGCCGGGATTATTCAGAAACGAGCCGGTCAGGGGAAGGCCACCTGACGTTACCGGATAGATGCCTTCGCCATGAATACAGGTCGCTGCCCGCGAGCTTGTGTCTCCGTAGTTGGCGACCACGCCGAAGCCCAACGCACCGAGATGCCAAGCGACCCCCTGCGCCAGCAGATGCCACGCGCCATCTGTCCAGCCGTTGCCGGCGTTGGACTGGCCGGTGACAAGAACCTGGATGCCCTTGCGCGGACCCAGGATCCAGCGCGTCTCATAGGTCAGGACGGCGGCAATTCCGCCAATGGTCAATGCATTGTTCCAGACGGCCGCTTCGTGAAACCAGCATTCGGCGCCTCCGCCGGCAGTGCCGTCATGCAGGAACAGCAGCGGCGCGGCAGCGGATGGCGCCAACGGATTGGGCGCGGCGGTGGCAACCTGGGTCGCATCCAGCCAGACATCGACGCCCGTGCCGGGCGTGTTGCGCAGGATGACGGCGTGCGAGTGGCGGCGGGTGATGGTCGTGGCCAACACGGTTTGCCGCGGGCCGGGAAACAGCACCAGCCGGCCGCCACTATTGTTGTCGACGGCGAGCACCTGAATGCCGCCAATGCTCAGCAAGGTGCTGGCGGCGGTGGAACTCTGCCGCCAGTTGGGCCGCGACCAGACCAGAAAGACGGTCCAGGCGGCGCCGGCTCCGAGGCTCATCGCGCCGCTCACCAGCCCCTGATCCGGATCCATCAGGGGAAGCTGCTGGCCGGACGCCGGCAAGGTCGGCGGCACGATCATGTTTAGCCCAATACCGCCCAGCAGCCCGTTCAGGCGAGGCGTGGCTGTCGGGTAGCCGGTGCCGCTCGTTGCCGCATGCCACACCGTAAGGGGGGTAGCGGAGCCGGATTTGTCGGCGGCAGACCCAGCCGAGACGCCGAACCTAGTCAACGGCAAGCCTGTTGAATCAAGCACACCGGCGGCAACGCCGGCATCCCACCAGCCGGTCAGACCGCCGGCCGAGGAAAACACCAGCGCCGAACTGCTGCCAGATGCCACGGCAGGCAACGGCCCCGCCAGCATCGGCCGTCCCGGTGCGGCCATGACAACCTTGCCACCCGAGCCGGTCAGAATCACGCTCATGGTGCGGTCTCCACCCGGCCAGTGGCGGAAACGGCAACGATATGGCGACAGACGAGCATCCGGTAGGCCTTCCTTCGACCGAGTACCGGCGGCCCGTGCCGCCAGCGGTGTTCGCCGGACGTTCTAACATTAACTAACGTAATAGGCAAGAATATCTAACAATCGGCACACGCTATCAGCGGAGAGCGCCGTTGCGCACGGGCGGCTCGTACCAGGATGGTCGTGATGACTGCCGCGTGATGTTTAAGATCTGCCGGAGCAACGGCCTGGCGCGCGTGCCAAACCATCATCGCGCCGCCGACATGAACATACGGGAACCTGAGATATCCATTCCGGCATGGGATTGCTCGAAATGAACCACGTCCGCTGTAACGCTGGCGGAAGGCGTCGTGTCGCCGCTTCATTCGAGCATAGAGGACAAGCAAAACCGGACGTCACCGACACCAGGTTCTGGATGATCCTTGCGGTAAAATCGGCTGACCTTGCTCCGGCGTCCGCCGCGGCACTGGAATGCCGGAACTATCCCTTCAACACGTCGACCATCGTGCTGCCCAAGGCCGCCGGGCTCTCGGCGACAAAGATGCCGGCGTTCCGCATCGCCTCCATCTTCGCGGCCGCGGTATCCTTGCCACCACTGATCACCGCCCCGGCATGACCCATCCGCCGGCCAGGGGGCGCCGCTGCCCCGGCGATGAAACCGACCGTCGGCTTCTTCACCTTGTTCTTCGCCAGGAACTCCGCCGCATCTGTCTCGCTGTTGCCGCCGATCTCGCCAATCATGACGATCTGCTTGGTTTCCGGATCAGCAAGGAACATCTCCAGCACCTCGATGAAATCGGTTCCCTTCACCGGATCGCCGCCGATGCCAACGCAACTGCTCTGGCCCAGGCCGGCCGCCGTGGTCTGTGCCACCGCCTCATAGGTCAAGGTGCCGGATCGTGAAACGATCCCGACGCTGCCGCGTCTGTGGATGTGACCGGGCATGATGCCGATCTTGCACGCGTCCGGCGTTATGACCCCAGGACAGTTCGGCCCGATCAGCCGCGACTTCGTTCCGCTCAAGGCGCGCTTCACCCGGACCATGTCCAGCACCGGGATGCCTTCGGTGATGCAGATGATCAGCGGGAGTTCGGCATCGATGGCTTCCAGGATGGCGTCCGCGGCAAACGGCGGCGGCACATAGATGACGCTGGCGGTGGCACCGGTCTTCTCCCGCGCCTCCCAAACCGTGTCGAACACCGGCAGGTTCAGGTGCAGCGTGCCGCCCTTGCCTGGGGTGACGCCGCCCACCATCCGGGTGCCGTAGGCGATCGCCTGCTCGCTGTGGTAGGTGCCCTGCTGCCCGGTGAAACCCTGGCAAATTACGGTGGTGTCGCGGTCGACCAGAACGGACATCTAGGCAGCCTCCCGCACCGCGTTGACGATTTTCTCGGCGGCATCCGCCAGGTTGTCGGCGGCGACGATCGGCAGGTTGGACTTCGCCAGGATCTCCTTGCCCAACTCGACGTTGGTGCCCGCCAGCCGAACCACCAGCGGCACCGAAAGCTGCACCTCGCGCGCGGCTGACACCACGCCATCGGCAATGATGTCGCAGCGCATGATGCCGCCGAAGATGTTCACCAGAATGCCTTCGACATTCGGGTCCGACAGGATGATCTTGAACGCCGCAGTCACGCGTTCCTTGGTCGCGCCACCGCCCACATCCAGGAAGTTGGCCGGTGCCATGCCATACAGCTTGATGATGTCCATCGTCGCCATCGCCAGGCCGGCGCCGTTGACCATGCAGCCGATGTTGCCGTCCAGCGCGACGTAGTTGAGCTCGAACCTGGCGGCTTCCAGTTCCTTGGGATCCTCTTCCGCCTCATCGCGCAGCTTTTCCAGTTCCGGATGGCGGAACAACGCGGAGTCGTCGAAGCTAACTTTCGCATCCAACGCAATGACCTCACCGGCGCCGGTGACGACCAACGGGTTGATCTCGACCACCGCGCAGTCCAGCGAGGTGAACGCCGCGTACATGGCCATCACGAACTTTCCAAAAGCTGCTGCCTGCCTGCCCGACAGGCCGAGCCCCGTTGCCAGCCGACGCCCGTGGAAACCGGAAACGCCTGATACCGGATCGATCCCGACCCGCAATATCTTCTCCGGATGGTTGGCCGCGACCTCCTCGATCTCCATGCCGCCCTCGGTCGAGGCGATCACCGTCACGCGCCCGGAGATCCGATCAACCAGCAACGACAGGTAAAGCTCTCGGGCGATGTCGCAGCCGGCTTCGACATAGACCCGTCGCACCGGACGGCCAGCCTCACCGGTCTGCTTGGTGATCAGGGTGTGGCCGATCATCGCCTCGGCCGCCGCTCGAACCTCAGTCAGGGACCGCGCGATCCGCACGCCGCCCTTGCCTTGCGGATCGTCGGCGAAGTGGCCGGCGCCACGGCCACCCGCATGGATCTGCGATTTGACGACGTAAACCGGCCCTGGAAGCTTGCCCGCCGCCAACACGGCCTCGTCCGGTGTCCAAGCGACGTGGCCGTCCAGAACCATGACGCCGTAGCGCTTGAGCAGGTCCTTGCCCTGGTACTCGTGGATGTTCATCGCGGGTTCCTCAGCCGACCAGCTTGCGGGATGCGTCGATCAGCTCTCGGACAGCGCCGCAGGATTGGTCGAATGCGGTCTTCTCGGCGGCGTTCAGCTCGATCTCGACGATCTTCTCCACGCCATCGGCGCCGATGACGACTGGAACGCCAACATACATGCCGTTGATGCCATACTGGCCGGTCAGGTAGGCGGCGCAGGGCAGCACCCGCTTCTTGTCCTTCAGGTAGGCCTCCGCCATGGCGATGGCCGAGGCCGCCGGAGCGTAGAAAGCACTGCCGCGTTCCAGCAGCTTGACGATCTCGCCGCCGCCATTCGCGGTGCGCGCCACAATCGCGTCGATCTTCTCCTGCGTGCTCCAGCCCATCTTGATCAGGTCTGGCACCGGGATGCCGGCGACGGTGGAATAGCGGGTCAGTGGCACCATCGTGTCGCCATGGCCGCCCAGCACAAAGGCCGTGACGTCCTGCACCGACACGCCGAATTCCTGCGCCAGGAACAACTGGAACCGAGAGCTGTCGAGCACCCCCGCCATGCCGACAACCTTGTTGGCCGGCAGACCTGACTTTTCCTTCATCACCCAGACCATGGCGTCCAGCGGATTGGTGATACAGATGACGAAGGCATTCGGGCAGTGGGTCTTGATGCCCTCGGCAACGGTGGCGATGACGCCGGCGTTCTTGCCGATCAGGTCGTCGCGGGACATGCCGGGGGTGCGAGGGAAGCCGGCGGTGACGATCACCACGTCGGCATCCTTGATCGCCGCATAGTCGGATCCGCCGGACATCGCCACGTCGAACCCGTCCACCGGGCCTGACTGCATGATGTCCAGCGCCTTGCCCGCCGCCACCCCGCCGAACACGTCGAACAGCACGACGTCGCCAAGTTCCTTGAGGCCAATGAGATGGGCAAGCGTGCCGCCGATATTACCGGCGCCGATCAGGGCGATTTTGTTGCGGGCCATGAGCGAGTCCTTCCGAGGGCGCAACCGCCGCACCCAACTGACGTGAACGGGCCTGCCGAACCGGCGGCTGCGATTGGCGCCCGGAAGACGACGCGTTGCTAGCGTATCGCGCGCCACCGGGCAAGACGCTGCGGTGCAGCAGCAAGTGCTGCGCGATCAGGCTTACGCCCGGCGCGGTGCACCGCGCATGAAAGCCGCGACAGCATTCATCATGCCGGATGCGCCAATCCCAGCCAATCCTGGCTCTGCATTTCATCCAACCGAGACGCCGTTCGTTCAAACATCCTGGCGTTCTCGCCGCGCTGATAAAGCTGATCGGGCGTCGCATCGGCGGAAGCAACCAGCTTCACGTGCTGATCGTATAGCGTATCGACCAGCACGATGAATCGCCGAGCCTGATCGTAATTATCGGGTGACAGACGGGGGATGCCGTCCAGCACCAGGGTACGAAAGTTCGTCGCAATAGCCAGGTAGTCGCCGGCGCCAAGGGCGGTGTTGCACAATCGGTCAAAGTTGAATCGTGCGACGCCGTCGGCCGCTTGGGGCACAATCAGTTCGCGGCCCATGACCGTCAGGACAACAGGTTTCACCGCGGCGCCGCCGGTCAGCTTCGCAAACGCCTCATCCAGTTCGTGCCGGGACCGGTCATCCGCCGGCACATGCCATGTGCGCAGACCCCGCATCCGCTCCCGCCGGTAATCCCGGCCACCGGTCATCAACAGCACGTCCACCCGCTGCTTGATCAGCGCGATGAACGGCAGGAACGCATCGCGGCCGGGCTGGCCCTTGAACAGGTCATCGGGCGCGATGTTGGACGTCGCGACCACCACCACGCCGCGATCGAACAGCGCCTGGAACAGCCGCCCCAGGATCATCGCATCGGCGATGTCGTTGACCTGGAATTCATCAAAGCACAGCAACGCTGCCTCGGCGGCAATAGTATCGGCCAGCGGCGGGATCGGGTCGGTGCCATTCGGGTTCGCCCGTTTCCAGGCGTGCAGGCGGCTATGCACGGTCTGCATGAATCGATGAAAATGAATACGCTGCTTGCGGGGGACGTCCGCCACGTCGAAGAACAGATCCATAAGCATGGATTTTCCACGCCCGACCTCACCAACCAGGTACAGGCCGATCGGCATGTATTCCTCGGCATGGCGGCGGTGCAGCAGGCGCGCCAGCAATCCCCCATGCGCCTGCCCCGCCGCCGGCCTGGGGTCATAGCCGCGCAGCCGCTCCCACAAGTCCTGCAGCCGCTCGGCCGCCAACGCCTGCGCCGGGTCGGGCGCAAGGTCGCCCTTGTCGATCAGGGAACGGTAGGCCGGCAGCGGACCGGCTTGTTTCAGAAGGGGCTCTGTCGGATTATCCATGGCGGGCGATCGTGCAGATAGCGTGTCCGGCCGCGAACGCCTAGACTTTCCCGTTCCATGACAACAGCAACCCTGCCTCCTATTCTTCCGGCCGTCATCGACCTGGTCGGACAGGCCGGCGCCTGGCTCGCCGCCGAGTTCAGTCGGCCGGGCGGACCGCGGTTCAGCGACGGCGACACATCACCGATCGACACCGAGATCGAGCTTTTCCTGCGTGCCCGCCTGACGGCGCTGCTGCCCGCCCGCTTCGTGGGCGAGGAAGCCGGCGTGCTGGCCGCCGAGGCGAACGGCTTCTGCTGGGTGGTCGATCCGCATGACGGCACGCGGGCTTTCCTGGAAGGCCGCCGCGGCAGCGCCGTCTCGGTCGGACTGCTGCGCCAGGGCACGCCGGTTCTCGGCGTGGTGTTCGCCCCGCTATCGCCGGATCGTGGCCCAGACCTGATTGCCTGGGCCGAGGGCGGCGGCATCACCCGCAACGGCCAGCCCGTCGAGATCGATCTGCGCACCCGCCGGCTGACCGCGGGCGACGTGGTGTTCCTGAACCACGGCACCTGGCAACGGCCGGTCTGGAACGCCACCGCCTGCGCGCCTGCCCGGTTCATGCCACTGCCTTCGATTGCCTATCGCCTGGCACGGGTGGCGGTCGGCGACGGCCTCGCCACGGTGACGCTGCGGCCGGTCGCTGCCCACGATATCGCTGCTGGCCACGCGCTGTTGACTGCCGCCGGCGGCATTCTGGTCACCGAGGACGGTGTCCCCGTCAGTTACGACCAACATGGCGACAGCCGCCCATCCGCCTGTTTCGGCGGCGCGCCAGATGCCGTGGCCACCTTGCGCACGCGCCCCTGGCGTCGCAGCCCGGAGCCGATGCGTCCAGCCCGGGTCAGCTTGACGTGGCCCCGCCCGCCCGAGGACCAAAGGTTCGACCGCGCCCTCGGCTGCCTGCTGGGAATGGTGATTGGCGACAGCCTGGGAAGTCAGGTGGAATTTCGCACCGCCGACCATATTCGCGCGGACTACCCAAACGGGGTGCGGAATCTGGAACCGAGCCCGGTCTGGAACACGCTGGCCGGCCAGCCGACGGATGACTCGGAACTGGGACTGGCGCTCGCCCGCAGCCTGGTCGGGCATTCGGAATACGGTCCGGAGGCAGCCGCGGCAGCCTATGGCCGGTGGTACCAGTCGGGCCCGTTCGACTGCGGCACAACTACGGCGCGCGCCTTCGCGCCCGCCGCGCAAGCCGACCGGAACAAGGCCCAGGCGGCGCGGCATGCGGCCGATCCGGCCAGCCAGAGCAACGGCTCGCTGATGCGGATCGCCCCGGTCGGCGTTTGGGCAGCCACGCCGGAGCAGGCCGCGCGTGCGGCAATGGCGGATTCCGCACTGTCCCACCCGCATCCGGCTTGCCGCGTCGCCTGCGCGGCCTTCGCCGCCGCGATTGCCGTCGCCATCGCGGGCGCCAGCCGGACCGAGATGGCTGATACCGCCATTCGGACCGCCGAGGCCGCGGACCCAGACGGAGCCAGTGTCCTTTTGGCATTGCGCCATGGCGTGTCCGGCGTCCCTCCAGCCGACTACCAACGCCAGATGGGCTGGGTGCTGATCGCCCTGCAAAACGCCTTTTTCCACCTGAGCGCCGGCACCGGCACCGAGGCGGCACTGATCCAGACGGTCGGATGCGGCGGCGACACCGATACCAATGCCAGCATCGCCGGTGCACTGCTGGGGGCCGTGGACGGCCGCGTGTCGCTGCCGATCCGTTGGGTCATGCCGGTGCTGACCTGCCGTCCTGATCCAGCTCTGCACGCGGAACGGGCCAGGCCTGACGAATACTGGCCGGACGACATCCTCGACCTGACCGAGGCTTTGCTGCTAAGGCGCACACCATAGGAAGTCTGGTTAGCTGGAAACACAGCATGTGCCTCATCGTCGTGCCACGCCACTAACTCAAGGTGCGGCCCAAGACAGCCTGACGCCGCCACGAGGATCCGATGATTGAGCTGGACTACCCAAAGCTGCTCGCGACTCCAGTCTCGGCCGATCCGTTTTCCCATGTCGTCGTGCCCGACTTCGTCCCGCCTGCTGCTCTGGATAGCGTGCTGGCGGACCTGCCGGCGCTCGGCAAACGAGGTTCCTTTCCCGTTGATTCCGTTCGACTGGGCCGCAACGCGGTTGCGCTGATGCAGGCGATGGAAGGCCTGGTCCTGCGTCAGGCGATCGAACGCAAGTTCGGCCTGGACCTGACCGATGCCCCCACCATGGTGACGCTACGCGGCTGGACCAGCGACCGGGACGGCCGTATTCACTGCGATTCGTTGGCCAAGCGGGTGACGGTGCTGCTGTATCTGAACCGGCAGACCGATGCCTTCACTCGCCAGGAAGGTTGCCTGCGTCTGCTGCGTGGCCCGCGGAACCTGGAGGATTTCGCCGTCGAGGTTCCACCGGTCAATGGCACGCTGCTGGTGTTCCCCAACGGTCCTGCTACCTGGCACGGTCACCGTACGTTCGTCGGGTCGCGCTACAGTGTCCAACTCAACTACATGACCACCGACGACAAGGCGCGCAGCGAGTTGCGCCGCCACCGGTTCTCGGCCTTCATGAAGCGGCTGACCCAGGCCGCTTGATCGCCGCACCGGCGATCCCCTGATACTTTGGGCACTTCATTGATCGGGACATCCGATGACGTTTGACCCCGACCTGATCCGGCGGCTGGCTGGCCGCGCGGAGTTGCTGACGCCGGAGCAGATGGGACAAGCCGATCGCGCCGCCGAAAAGCACGGGCATGCCGGCCCAGCGCTGATGGCAGCCGCCGGCCGAGCCGTAGCTAGATCGATCAAGCGAAATGTCGGCCGTTGCAGGGTTCTGATACTGACCGGCCCCGGCAACAACGGTGGAGACGGCTACGTTGCGGCCAGACTGCTCTGGCAGCAAGGCTGGCCGGTGAAGGTTGCCGCACTGGCGCCCCCCCGAGATGGCTCCGATGCCGCCGATGCCGCGCGCCAGTGGGCAGGACCGATTGTGACCTTTAGCGCCACGGAAGCGGCTCGGGCGGATCTGGTTGTCGATGCCGTGTTTGGCGCCGGGCTGACGCGCCCGATCGCTGAATCCGTTGCGGAGACCTTGCAAGCGGCGCGACGGATCGTCGCCGTGGACGTGCCCTCTGGGCTCGACGGCGCCACCGGCCTGACAAGCGGTCGCGTGCGAGCGGCCGAATCGACCGTGACGTTCTTTCGCCTGAAGCCGGGTCACCTGCTGTTGCCCGGCCGCGACCTGTGCGGCCAGATTGAACTGGCCGATATTGGACTTCCGGCTCTCGTCCTGGGCGGGATCAGGCCGAACACGTTCGCCAACCTTCCGTTGCTGTGGCAGCTTCCGGTGCTGACTACCGAGACCCACAAGTACACCCGGGGACATGTCACGATTGTTGGCGGCGCCAACATGACCGGTGCCTCCCGCCTGGCGGCCGAAGCTGCTCGTCGCGTAGGTGCCGGCATGGTGACGATTGCCGCGCGTGGGTCCGCTTCCGTATATCGCGGCGGCGAACCAGGGCTGCTTGTCAATGAAGCCGATATCTCAAGCCTTCTAGAAGACGAACGACGGAGAGTATGGGTTTGCGGTCCAGGCCTCGGGCGGGAGGAAGCCCGCACCATATTGCCCGCCCTGATCGCGGCTGGTCGCGCCGTGGTGGCGGACGCGGATGTGTTCTCGGCATTCTCCGGCGATCCGGATGCCTTACGTGGCGCCGCGGTGCTGACACCGCATGCCGGCGAATTCGCGCGGGTGTTCGGCGATCCCGTCCCCAATCGCTTGTCCGCCGCAAGGGCAGCCGCGGCGCGGACCGGAGCCGTGGTGCTGCTGAAGGGCGCCGACACGATCATCGTGGCACCCGACGGCAAGGCCGCCATCAACCTTTCCGCCCCGCCCTGGTTGGCCACCGCCGGCGCGGGCGATGTCCTTGCCGGTGCGATCGGCGGCCTACTTGCGCAAGGAATGGACCCCTGGGGCGCCGCCGCGGCGGGGGCTTACCTGCACGGACAGGCGGCAGTAAAGGCCGGACCGGGCATGGTCGTGGAGGACCTGCTGCCGGCACTGATCAGTGTACGCGCCCAACCGATAAATGCAGCGACTTTCTCGCCATCCCGGTTATGATCTTCTTGCGTCAGTCCGTCAGTTCAAGGGCATTGTCCACATGAGGCGTGCATGAGCGAAGCTGTTTCAACCGGCTTGCTGGACCGGGCAATCCGGCGGATTACCACTGTATGGCGAGACATGGCCGCGGGAGTCTCGGGTGAGACCGACGAGACACTCGAGGCGCAGATGAAGGCCTGCCTCGCCGGACGCGGCGGCGAAGTCAGCGCACGCAACCGCGCGGCGGGGCTGGCACAGACCTATCTCGGGCTGGACGAGCCCGGACGGACAGACTTCCTGCGCACCCTGGCCAGCTTTGATTCCGATCCAGACGCGGTGTCGGCTGCCTATACCAGGGTACAGGCGGCCGACGATCCGGCGGAGCGGGCGAGCGCCAAGGCGAAGCTGCGGCGCGCGCTGGAGCCGCCGCGGATGAAGCTGCTGACACAATTCACCTCGATTCCGGATGGCCGCAAGTTCCTGGTCGAGCTGCGTGGTTTCCTGCTGGAGGTGCGCGGCAATGACAAGCTGCTGACGGCTCTGGATGGCGACCTGCGCGGGCTGCTGGCCGCCTGGTTCGACATCGGCTTTCTGGAGTTGCAGCGCATCGACTGGAACAGTCCCGCCGCCCTGCTGGAAAAACTGGTGAACTATGAGGCAGTGCACGCCATCCGATCATGGCGCGACCTGAAGAACCGGCTGGACTCGGATCGCCGGTGCTATGCGTTCTTTCATCCCAGAATGCCGGGGGAGCCGCTGATCTTTGTCGAGGTCGCATTGGTCAAGGGCCTGGCCGGCAGCGTGCAGGACCTGCTGGATGAAAAGGCGCCGGTGCAGGACACCAAGCAGGCGGATACCGCGATCTTCTACTCGATCAGCAACTGCCAGTCCGGGTTGGCCGGAATCAGTTTCGGCAATTTCCTGATCAAGCGCGTGGTGGAGGAGTTGTCGGCGGAGTTCCGCAATCTGAAGACCTTCGCGACGCTTTCACCGATCCCCGGTTTCCGGCGTTGGCTCGACCCGCTGCTGGCTTCAAACGAGGCCGAGCTGTTAAGCGACGAGGAGTCCGCCGCTCTGGTGGAAGCCTTTCCGGCCCAGACCGGTGCCGCGGCACTCGCAGGGATTATCGGGAAGCGGCATTGGTGGCGCGATGCCGGCTTTCGAAAGGCCGCCGAACCGGTGCTGATCCGGCTGTCGGCGCGGTACTTGTTGGTGGAAGCGAACGGCAAGCGGGCGCGCGACCCGGTGGCGCATTTTCATCTGTCGAATGGCGCGCGGGTGGAGCGGCTGAAGATGGCGGGGGATACCTCGGACAAGGGTGCGAAGGAGAGTGCGACCTTGATGGTGAATTACCTCTACGATCCGGCGAAAATCGAGGATTGGCACGAGGATTACGCTGGAGAGGGTAAGCGCAACGCGTCCACGGCGGTGCGAAAGCTGGCGCGGGGGTGGGGTTGAGCCAGTGACCAGGATTGCACTTCATCGACCCGCTGACCCGCTTTTTGTAACGGTCCGGCCGCACTGATCCGGCCAGACCGCCGGGAGCAAGATTTGCGCCGCTTGTTCGCCTATAGTATTATATTCTCTCGGTCGCCGTCTCTCCAATGCCGGTGACGGATAGTTCACATCCGGCATCTTGAGGTCATGGCCTCAAGTGCATTCCACTTCCCGAACGAACAATTCCGACAACCCGACTGCTTCACCGGATCGGCGGCGCATACTGCAATCCGCCCTTCGTCCAGATGTTGTTGATGCCTCGGGGCACACCCATCGGCGTAATATTCCGGTTCCACATCTCACCGAAATTGCCGACCTGCTTGATGACATTGTAGGCCCACTTGTTATCCAGCCCCAGCGCCTTGCCCATGTCACCCTCCAGGCCGAGCAGGCGGCGGATGTCAGGGTCGGTGGTGTTGGCGAAGCTGTCGATGTTGGCGCTGGTGACGCCCTTCTCCTCGGCGGTAATCATCGCGATGAATGTCCACCGGACGATGTCGAACCACTTGTCGTCGCCTTTGCGCACCATCACGCCAAGCGGCTCTTTGCTGATGATGTCCGGCAGCAGCACCAGGTCATCCGCCTTGGGCCCTTGGCTAAAGCGGAACGTCGCCAGTGCGGACGCGTCCGTCGAGTAGGCATCGCATCGCCCTGACAGGAAGGCGCCCTGAATTTCCGCCTGGTCCGCAATCAGGATCGGGGTGAACTTCATGTTGTGCAACCGGTAGAAATCGTTGATCGCCAATTCGGTGCTGGTGCCGGGCTGCACGCAGATCGTCGCCCCGTCCATCTCCTTCGCCTCCTTCACCCCGGCCGACTTCTTCACCAGGAACCCGGTGCCGTCGTAGTAGTTCACCCAGGCGAATTCGAGACCCAGGTTGGCTTCTCGTGCCAAGGTCCAGGTCGTGCTGCGGGACAGCAAATCGACTTCCCCGGATTGCAAGGCGGTGAAGCGGTTCTGTGTCGTCGTCGCGACGAACTTGGTCTTGGCGGCATCGCCCAACGCAGCCGCCGTCACCGCTCGGCAGGAATCGGCATCCAACCCGCGCATCACGCCCTGACTATCGGGCAGGGAAAATCCAGGTACTGTTCCGGCAATGCCGCAAAGAACCTGGCCGCGTCCCTTGACCGCATCCAGGCTCGCCGACCCCGAGCCCTGTGCGGCGGCCGGCTTCATCCAGCTCAATGAGAGCATCAAGCCGGCGAAAAGAGCGGCCCCCGCCACCTTGCCAGGTCGTGTCATTCCGAAAATCCCCCAATGGCGCGCGGATCATCCCGCCTTGCGACCGGACTGTGCGGGGGTGCGGAGATAAGATCAACAGGCGAATGATCGATCAGCAGAGCCGGTGTTTGGCCAGATAGATCCGAGCTAATCTCCGGCAATCCCGCCCGCCTTAGTCCCTCCGCGTAGCGCGCGATATCCTCGGGACGCGATAGCGGCGAGCGTACCATTGCCTGGTGTACTGAAAAATTAGGCTCCAAACTCAGCAGCCGCCGCAGGACCTCTCCCGCCTCACGCGGCCTGTCCATGTGTCCCAGCGCCGCGAGGTAGCCTTTATAAGCGGAGGAGAACCAGGGATTCAATTCGATGGACCTTCGGCCAACCTCAATCGCGTTGGCGTAATCGCCCCGCATCAGATACGGCATGATCAGCGCCATGTCGAAGAAGAAAACATGTGGGTCGGAGGGTGACAGGTGGCGCGCCTGGGTAATGCGGTGCAGCGCCTCGTCGTGGCGTCCGATGTAGGAGTGCGACAGGCCGGAGAAGCACCAGGCGACCGCCAGGTTCGGGTTCAAGGTCAAGGCTCGTTCGTGCAACGCGGTCGCTTCTTCCGGATGCTTGCCAAGGAATCCGCGCACATGGCCTGCCAGGGTCAGCGCCCGCGCATCGCTCGGATCCAGCATGACCGCCCGCTCCGCCAGTTCGGCGGCCTCGGCGGTGAACCGATCCGGATCGGTTGCCCAGCCTTGTCCGACAAAAAGCAGATTCCAGTAAGCCAGCCACCCATGCACGACCGAACTGCCTGGATCAGAACGCAGCGACGCCTCTAGCAACCGCCGTGCTTCAAGGAAGGCGTCTCGCTCCATGCGGTAAAGTGCCGGCAACGCCTGCAGCAGCAAGTCCTGTGCCGTCAGGTCGCTGCGCTGGCGCCCAGCGTTACGGCGTCCCTCGTATTTCATCAGCTCGGGATCGACCTGGGCGACGATCGCGGCGCCCACCTCGTCCTGCAAACCTAGCGGATCCGTCATATCGCGGTCGAACCGACCAGCCCAGACGATCTCTCCGCCGGATCGCATGTCGATCAGGCGGGCGATGATCCGCAGCCGTCCCGCGGCGCGTTGGATGGTGCCATCCAGCACCAGATCGCCGCCAAGGCCCGCCCAGGTCGCATCGGCTGGGTTGCCATCCGCCGTGCCCTGCCACAAGGTCGCCGGCACACAGGATATCCAGCGGAAGCGGGACAATCCCGCCGAGATCTCTTCAGCCAGTCCCCCGGCAAAACCATCATCGACCTCTGGCCCCAGTATGCGCAGCGGAGCGATGCAGAGCCGCAAGGCTTGCCGGTCCCGGCGCATATCCGGCCGGAACGACGATGCCGAGGGGGACGATGCCGGCGCGACGGGAACCAAGGATAGGCCGCCGATCTGCCCATCTGCGAAAGCGTCCCGAATCCTTGAGATAAGGTCCTCGGTTTCCGGCGATGGCCGGGCGTGCGTTGACTCCGCCAAGGCAGTGCAACATCGATCGTAGGTGGTCAGCGCCATGCCGCGGTCGCCGCGATCGACATGGGCGCGCATCATGGCTCGCCACGCTCCTTCATGCGTGCGATCGATCGCCAGAAGCTGTTCCGCCGTTTCTATGGCGGCGACCGGATTCGAGCAGCGCGCCAACAAGCTCTCACCGATCGTCCGGCCGATGCGGGCAAAGCGCGCCCGCTCCTCATCCAGCCAACGATCGAATGCGGGATCAAGGCCGCTCAGGTCCTCGAGCAGCACAACCCTGAACCGCTCAAGGACATCGGGCATGTCGCGGGTCGGTTGTGTCAGGGACGCCGCATCAATGTGCAATCCGGTTCCACGCAATGTCAGGTTATGACGGTCGGCGACAAGAAGATGGCTCCAATTGTAACCGAGGGTATCCTGCAACTCATGCACACTCTGACGCAGTGACGCGCGGGCCTGCTCCTGTTCACGCTGGCTCCACAGCAGGGCAGCGAGATGCAGGCGCAGCACCGGCTTTGGGGTGGCCATGGCGAGGATCGCCAGCAAGGCGCGGGTCTTGCGGGTTCGCGGCAGAAATGTCCTGCCCTGCTGATCGTCCACCGCCATATGCCCAAACAGCCGAAGTTGCAGCCGAGCACCATGCTTCGGGGCTGGAACGGCACCGTCCGGACCGGGGAGGTTTTGCAGAATTGAACGAATCCTCTCAGGCGTCGGGAGTCATCATGAGTTTTCTGCAACCCCAACAATAGTAGTATTACGCTTTTACCGCGATGGCTGCGTTGCATCAATAGGTATGATATCGAAAGAGTATGCTGCCCAAGGTTTCCCGGAATTAGATACATTATCCATAATATGAATGTGAATCGCGCTGATTTGGCCGGGCCAGATTTTTCCAAGACACGCCGTGTTGGTGACATTTCCTGCTGCTTGCCCCACTATTCCGGCTGGTTTGATGCGAGGGAGATTGCTGTGGCTGTCCAAGGCACGATGGTGCCGGCACAAGCACGCTGGATGACTGAGCCGTGGTTTCGCCGCGGTCTGGGGCTGGTCCTATGCGTGGCGATTGCCGGCTTGGCGGAGATATGCGGGGCTTTTGTTCCCCTGGTTGGGGCGCCGTTGTTCGCCATCGCAATCGGTGTATTGATTACCAACGCCATACCGGCGGTCGCTCAGGCGAAATCCCTCCGCATTGGCGAAATCAGCAAACTTTGCCTGAAGGGCGGCATCGTGCTTCTGGGCGCCAGCCTTGACCTGGGCGTCATTGTCCACACCGGGCTGCGTTCACTGCCGCTTCTGGCGGTCACGATGGCGGTCGGCCTGATCTGTGCCCTATGGCTGGGCAAGGGCTTGGGGATCGACTGGCGGATGCGTTGCCTGATCGGGATCGGCACCACCATTTGCGGCGGCTCCGCCATCGCCGCGCTGGCGCCGGTCATTCGGGCCAAGGCGGAGGAGATCGCCTACTCAGTGACCGTGGTCTTTTTCTTTAATATGGTCGCGGTATTCACCTTCCCCGCGCTGGGTCACTTGCTGGGCCTGACGGACAATGGCTTTGGCGTCTGGGCCGGAACCGCGGTCAACGATACCTCGGCCGTGGTCGCAGCCGGCTTCGCGTTCAGCCAATCGGCGGGAACCACCGCGACAATCGTCAAACTTACCCGCACCACCCTGATCATCCCGCTGGTCATCGGCTTCGGCCTTGCGCTGCCGTTCCTGGATCCGGACGGCCATGCCTTGGCGCAATCCAAGGGCCAGCCCTTGGCCAAACGCGTGCTCGCCATCGTTCCTGTATTCATCGTGCTGTTCGTGTTGGCGGCCGCCGCCAACACCGCCGGACTGATGGGCTCTCACGCCATGCAGATCCAGACGCTTGGCCGTTTGGTCATGGTCGTCGCGCTGGCGGCGGTCGGCCTGCAAGGCCACTGGCGCGCGTTCGTCGGCGCCGGCAGCCGTCCCCTTGTGCTGGGCCTGGTGACATGGTTCGGGGTGGCGGTCTCCAGCCTTGCCGTGCAGACCTGGAGCCATGCACTTTGATTGGCCACCGGAACCAATATGGACGATTCTCATGCCATAAGTGAAATTATAGGAAAATTTGTCTTGACTGCGGTTTATAATCCAGATAAATCTTAGGACGTCAACGGGATAGCTATGCCTTTGTGTCCGACCGGCGTGATAACGGCACGCTGCCCATGTCAAACGCCAACCGACTGGAGCAGCACTACAGTTCGGCAAACAAAGCGCAAAGATGTCATCAATATGGTCAAGTCTTGGTCACCAGCGCAGGCAACTGCCCTGGTGCCGTTGGCATGTTTACTTACAAGGAGATTGCAATGTTGTTTACCAGCAAGGCCAATGCCGCTTCGGTAAAGGCCGAAGTCCATACTGCCGATGCCGACAAGATTGTTCTAGGCGGCGGGTTCCGTCTGCCGGTCAACACCGCTGACAAGGGCATTATCCGCTTGGGCGGTGGGTTCCGTCTGCCGGTTCGAGGCGCCTAGGCTCATCAAAATTTTGGCGTAACGGCCGGCTGGCGACAAGCAGGCCGCCGCTACCGTGTCTGACGGCGCGTGAAGCAGCCGGATCGGCTCTAGGCTACCTGGATTTGGTCCGGTCCAGCCGAACATCTTGGCTGGACGCCGGCGTCCGCTCCCGGCTTCCAAATCCTTCCGGGCGCCGGCGCTGTGCCCGTGCGACTTCGTGCCCTCAAGCTATTCGGATTTCTCCACCCAGCAGAACCGGCTTCCTCGCTGTCGCCTGATCAGGCGGGCGGAGCGGCTGATTCTGCCGCGCCCTGACGATTTCCCTTCCCTCCTGCCAGCGGTGATTTCCGATGACCCCTCCGAGCGAGCCGATCGTCCATTTCCACCAGCTTACCAGCCGTGGCCGAGCGCCCATTCGGGCTGACAGATCGGCGTGCGGCACGTTACCGGTACGGGCGGTGCGGTACTGTGAGGCGCTGACAAGCGCGACGGCGTTTGGCTGGTGGGTGTTTCCGGCAGTGGACATCCAGGTACTCTGGGATGGATCCGACATCTTCTGGTGCTGTGATGAAGCACCTGATTGGATGCCTCTGCTGCCGTCGGCGCAGATGCCGGGCTACGCGGCGGAGTTTGATGCGGTGGCGCCGGCTGCGCTCAAAGGCTGCTCCCCTCCGTTCCTGACGGCCTTGCCTGAACCTGGAACCCTACAAATGTGGACGGGACTGATCGCGCAGACCGCCCCTGATTGGCACCTTCTGGTCCGCGCTCCGGCAAACCTGGCCCCGCCTGGGGGCATCAGCCTATTCGAGGGCATCGTCGAAACCGACCGCTGGTTCGGCCCATTGTTCAGCAACATGCGGTTCACCCGCAGCCATACGCCGATCCGGCTGCGTGCGGATTATCCACTGCTGCAGGTCCAGCCGGTGCCCCGGCAGAGCTACTGCAACGAAACCCTGGACAGAATGGCTGTCACACCGGGACCGTCGCATCTTACTCAGGCGCACTGGGACGCCTATCACGCATCAATTGTGAAGCCGAACAGCCGGCCGGATAGGCCGTTTGGTGCCTATGCGATCAGCACGCGGAAGAACCGGCATGAATGCACGCGGGGAACAGAGACAAAAATGCCGTGACGCTGGCTGCGGCGCCGCCGTGCGGCCGGAAGCATCAAGGCCCGAGCCCGTTCCTGCAATGTGATCTTGCACCCACCGTGATCGCGACCGCGACGATGCCGATTGTGCAATGCTTTCAGACTGGAACCAGACGCATGCACCCTGCCCGCCGCCCCGCGGCAAACAGAAAATCAGCAAGCTGACCCGCCAAGTGAGAGCCGGTGGACTGGGTGACCATGGTCAGGTTCCAAATGTTCTGCACCGCATCGGCAGCACCCATCATCACCGGGTCGCCGCCTGTCAGCAGCAGAATTGGCAAATCCCGGTCGTATTTCGCGACAATCTTCATGGTGTGAAAGCCATCCTGACCTTCACCATCAACATCGGTAATGACCGCCATAGGGCGGTTTTCCTGTAGCACCTGCATCAGATCCGCTCCCTCGCGGACAACTTCCACCGCCAGATCAAAGAACTCACAAACCGCTTGAAGCTGGTAAACAGTCTCGGGTGCATCGCTGGCAATGACCACGAGAGCCTGCCGGTTGGCCGCACGGGTACTTTGGAAGCCGTAGTCGCGAGGACCGCCGAGCGAGGTGATCATGTTCATCATGTCTGCCTTTTTTGCGAACGAACCCGGCAGTCGCCGAGTTGATGAACACAAACTGTCGATCAGACACGAACAAGTGAAGCCACGAGCGCCATAGTTCCGCGTTGAAAAAACGCATTTTTCCGTGAATTAACGTGAAATGGTCTGTTCCCGTTTTAGGGCGTAACGGCTTCGCCTGGCAGCACACCCCAGAGTTGCTGTCGCCGCAGGTAGCCGCGATAGGAACCGGCCTGCACATTGCACCAGTCGGATGCTGCTTCGCATGAGCGGATGCGTCCTATAACGCCGACCTTCAGGACCGCGACCGCGGCAGCGGTGTCGCTGGCATCGGATCGCAGCATGGCATCGGCATTTTTAACAATAAAGCTGCGTCGTCCCATCAACGTCGCCTGATGCACCCAGCCATGCACGCCATCCGGATCACAGACCCACCGCCAGACATCGTATTCTCGCTCGATCTCCACCGGCAGGTCGCGGCGCCTGTAGACCCACTCGATACGATAGCGGGTGCCTGGTCCCACCCGCATGTTGACATCATCGGACCGCAGCGATGCGAAGCGCGGCAGCCTGGCCGCGGCCCCTTCGGGCTTCTCGGGATCGGGTGGCTTTTTCGTGTTTCCGCCGCCTACCTCCGGCGGAGCTTCGGCTGCCGCACCAGGCACCGGCACGGCTGGCGCATCCATGGTCGTTGGAGCTTTGGCTATCGGCATCGCCTCGGGCGACGGGTTTGTAGGCACCGCCTTCCTGGTCGGCCTATGGGGATGCGCCGAACCGTGCGGCAGCACGACAGGTACGGGGACGGCAACGGCACCGCCAGACTGGTGAACCGGCTGCCGCGGGACAGGTGACGGCGAGTGCATCGCCATGCCATGAGACGGATTGCCAGGAACCTGCAAGGTTCCGGTCTGAGCCCAGCTCGTCGTGACGCTCATCATGAGAAAGCTTGAACCCAGGCGGAACAAGAACGCCGATGGGATGCCGAAGCGCATGCCTTTACAGGTGCCAAATCACGACGAATCGGGTCAACGCCATGACCGTAGATCGCTCAGATTGTGATGATCTGTCCAGTCTTAACCGCCATGAGGAACGTCGCAATCCCGGCGACCTCGACGTTCGGCAGCAGCAATCCGGCGTCCAGCGCCTCCGACCGCAATCCCGCCTCACAGGCAATCATCCTGACATGCATATCCAGGCAGGCCTCACGCAAGCTCTCCAGACCGGCCACGCCACGCGCCTCAATCCGACTATCACGGTCCTTGAACATCAGGCCTGACCAGTCCCGGCACAGCGCTCGGCAACCCAGATTTGTGGCAAACATGACAACCTGCCGCCCGAGCGCCGCCGCGCCGGACGCGATAACGAAAGCGTAGTGTGCCCGGTCATGCGTGCCGGACAGCAGAATGATGCCCAAGGTGTCCCCCGGTGGATCAGATGCCATCCGCACCTCCGGGGTGGGCCGTCAGATCCGTGATCGTCGCATGCGGGCCGCACGACGCACAGGCCGGATCCGGGCGCAGCTTCACAAGGCGGAAGCGGGTTGCCAGAGCATCCCACACCAGCAGCCGGCCGGACAACGAATCGCCGATACCCAGCACCTCCTTCAGCACCTCGGTCGCCTGTAGCGTGCCCATCACGCCGGTGACAGCACCTAGGACGCCAGCTTCGCTGCAAGTCGGCACCGATCCCGGCGATGGAGGTTCCGGATAGAGGCAGCGATAGCACGGACCGCCCGTGTGTGGCTTGAACACTGAAAGCTGGCCTTCGAACCGCAATACAGCGGCCGAAACCAAGGTGCGCTTCGCCAGCACGCAAGCGTCGGAAAGCACGAAGCGCGTGCCGAAGTTGTCAGTCCCATCGCAGATGATGTCGTAGCGGCTGACCAGATCCAGCACATTGCTGGCATCCAGCCGAACCGCATGCGCTTCCATCCGCACCGCTGGATTTATGTCCGTCGCTGCTTTCCCGGCCGAGGCCGTCTTTGGCCTGCCGATACGCCCGGTTGTATGACCGATCTGGCGTTGCAGGTTGGACAGCTCCACCACATCGTCATCGACCACACCGATCGTCCCGATGCCCGCCGCCGCCAGATAAAGTATCAGCGGCGAGCCGAGGCCGCCGGCACCGATCACCAGCACCCGCGCGGCCTTCAGCTTCGCCTGTCCGATCCCGCCAACTTCCCGCAACAGGATGTGGCGGGAGTAGCGCTGGATTTCGTCTTCCGTGAAATCAAGGTCCATGCTTCTGATGATAGGATGACAAGGCCGTGGATGACAGAGCAGAAATGACGCAGGTCGAGCAGATTGAAGACTCCGCTCTGGTGCTGTTCTCCGGCGGACAGGACTCGTCCACATGTCTCGCCTGGGCGCTGGCGCGCTATCCGCGGGTTGAAACCGTCGGGTTCCAGTATGGCCAACGCCACGGCGTGGAGATGGAGTGCCGGGAACCAGTCCGCCAGGCTTTGGCCTGCGGACATCTCGGCACCGATCATATCGTCGACCTGACCAGCACCATTGCCGGTCTGGGCCAAACCGCGATGACCGCAGATATGGCGATCGCCTTGGACCAGAGCGGCCTGCCAAACACCTTCGTGCCCGGCCGTAATCTGCTGTTCATGACCTGCGCCGCCGCGATTGCCTATCGCCGCGGTCTGCGGCGTATCGTGGCGGGCGTGTGCGAGACCGACTACTCCGGCTATCCGGACTGCCGGGATGATACCATCAAGGCCATGCAACTCGCGCTCAATCTCGGGATGGACCGGCGCTTCGTGCTGGAGACCCCGCTGATGTGGCGGGACAAGGCGGCAACCTGGGCGCTGGCGTTCGAGCTTGGCGGGTTGTCGCTCGTGGATATCATTCGAGAACGAACCCATACCTGCTATCTGGGCAACCGCACCCATCGCCACGCCTGGGGCTTTGGATGCGGGACGTGCCCGGCCTGTCTGCTGCGCGCCCAAGGGTGGGTGCGCTGGATCGCCACCGGCAGCCTGCCATTCGACCCCAGGCGGGACCTTTCTGAACAGGAGACCTCTTGATGAAGCGACTTCTCGCGCTTGCGTTGCTTACTCCCGGCCTGTCGCTGCCGATGGGCACGACGGTGGGCCTTGCGGCGGAGCCGATAGCGATCCGCACCAACACGGCTGGAGAACTGGCCGAAGCCTGTGCGAGCAACCCGCGCGAACCGGGCGCCGACGCCAGGATCAACTTCTGCCACGGCTTCGCGCAGGGCGCGATCACCGTCGAACTGCATGACGCCGGCGACAAGAAACCGTTCTGTTTCACCAAGCCCGCGCCATCCCGTGCCTCGACCATGAGTGAGTTCGTCAACTGGGTGCGTGCGCTGCCCGAGCGCCGCTCGATGCCATCCGCCGAGGGATTGTTCCGGTTCCTGGGCGAGCGGTTTCCTTGTCGCTGATGTCAGCCAATGTTGCAAATACTCGCCGACAGCGGTCTCACACGGTCGCGCGGGCGGTTGATGCCAAGCGCAGCCATAAGTGGCGCTCTGCGGCATTCTACATCGGTGCATGCAGCCTTTTACCGGGTACTTTCTCCAACCGACCGGTAATTCCGCCACACCGCGCAAGGTAAAGTTCAGCCGCGAGTTCGGCTGGTCGGCTCGACCAGCCGCAGATCGCATGCGGGACAAGCGATGGCTCATCGCGTAGCATCCGCCATTGCTCCGGATGCCGCAGCAGCGACGGAAATCCGTTGCCGATCAGGTTTACCGTCGTTTCGTGGCCGGCGGCGAACAGCAGGTTCACGTTCGCCCGCAGTTCGCCGATGGTGAGGCGGTCGCCGGCATCCTCCGCCTGCACCAAGTGGGTGATCAGGTCGTCCCTCGGCTCCCGCCGCCGTTGCTCGAACAGGGCGTCGAAGTAGGTGCCGGATCGCTCGAACCCGGCGTTGGCGGCATCCAGTTCGGCCCGCGTCGGCGGCGTGGGGTTGAGCAGCGCGCCGCCGCCGCTGCTGGGACCGGTGACGAAGCGTTCCCGATCCGCCTCGGGAACGCCCAGCAATTCGCAGATCACCAGGACCGGCAGGGGGAAGGCAAGATCGCGGATCACATCCATCCGGCCGTGCGGGATGATCTTGTCGAGCAAGCGGTCGGTCATCTCCCGCACCCGTTCGCGCAGCGCCTCGATCCGGCGTGCGGTGAAGGCCTTGGTGACAAGGCCGCGCAGCCGCGTGTGGTCGGGTGGGTCGCGCATCAGCATCATGTGCGACAGCTCGACAATCGCGGGCTCCTGCAAAGCGGTCGGGCCGCAGCGGCGCATCAGGGCGTCGGGATCGGCGTAATCCTTGCCGAAGCGACGATCGCGCAGCAGCAGGGCGCAGTCGTCGTGGCGGGTCACCAACCAGCGCCCGAATGGTGCCTTCCAGACCGGCGCCGCGGCCCGCAGCCAATCGTACATTGGGTACGGGTCGGCCAGGCAAGCCGGATCGCGCACATCAAATTGGAGAGCCGTCGTGGCTGATATTGGAGATTTCCCTGATGGCATGCCATCGCAGGATACCATGCCGTCGCGTTTTTGATCTCGGCCTTGACATGCCATGAAGATCATATTAGCTTGGTCTGGTCTGACTAAGGAAACTTTCTAATGCATTCGTTCAACATGCTGGAAGCCAAATCCAACCTTTCGCGCCTTGTGGAAGCCGTGGAAACCGGTGCCGAGGCTGAAATCATCATCGCCCGGAATGGTCGTCCCGCCGCTCGCCTCGTTGCCATCAATCCCATCGCGAGCGGCAAGCGCATCGGCATCGCCAAGGGCAAGTTTACCGTGCCAGACACGATCGACGCCGACGAAGCCACGATCGCGGCATTGTTCGCCGGTTCCGCCGCGTGAGACTGCTGCTCGACACGCACATCGCGCTGTGGGCCATCGCCGACCATCCCAACCTCTCCCCCAAGGCTCGCCGTCTGATTGACGATCCGGACAACCAGATCGTCGTCAGCACCGCGACCGTCTGGGAAATCGCCATCAAGCATGCGCTGGGCAGGGGCGGTCCGAATGATATGCCGATTTCCGGCCAGGATGCCCTTGATTACTTTCGCGACGCCGGCTTCGAGATGATGCCGATCTCACCAGCCCATGCGGCCGCCGTCGAAACCCTGGCACCGCTGCATGCCGATCTGTTCGACCGTATGCTGGTGATCCAGGCCATGGCGACTCCGCTCCGGCTGCTGACCCACGATCAGAGAGTTGCGGCCTACAGCGATTCGATCATCGCGGTTTGATGGCGGGCACGGCGGCTAGACCGGTTCGCCGCCGGCATCCCGGAAATATGGCTCGACAGGTCCCTGCGCCTTCATCGTCAGCGGGAAACCGCGGCGGTCAACGGTCTTGCCGACGGCCACCCGGACCCAGCCCTCGCTGACGCAGTATTCCTCCACGTTGGTTTTTTCGACACCTCGGAAGCGAATACCGATGCCTCGGCGCAGAATAGCCTCATCGTAAAACGGGCTGGTGGGATTGTTGGACAGGCGGTCAGGCGGGACGTCGGACATCAGAATCCTCCCAAGGCGATCGGATGGCGCCCGATACCGATCCAGGGCGATGATGTCGAGGCGGGCATCATGCCGGCAGATGCGTCTGGTACCACGCCAGGGTCGGCTCGATTACCTGGCGGAAGGCTTCGCCGGTGTACACCTCATAGTGTCCCCAGCCCTTTAGCACGACCAGCTTTTTCGGTTCGCCGGCCTTGGCATAGAGCGATTCGCTTTCCTCCGGCGGCACCAGCCGATCCTGGTCACTGGTGATGAACAGCACCGGCCGCGGCGCGATCTTGTCGACGATCCATTCGGGGTGAAAGCCCAGCGTGTCGTCGATGTATTCGAGGGGGATTTCGCCGACGGCGCCGGGATTGCCGCGACGTGCGGCGGCGGCCAGTTCGGCTGACTGGCGATCCGGCAACAGCACCGCGTTGCGGTCGGCGAATTCCAATTCTCCGGTCATCACGCGCCGGATGCGGTCGGCCTCGGACAGTCGCAGCAGATCGGCGAACTCGTCCGGCCGTCGCACGCTGCGCATCCAGCGACGGCCATGCCCGATGCCGACCACCGACACCACGGCTTTCACCCGCGGATCGACCGCCGCGGTCCAGACCACCGTCGCCCCGCCATAGCTGGTGCCGTAGATGCCTAGCCGATGGGCATCGACCATCGGCTGCGCACCGAGGAAGGTCAACGCCGCTTGCGAGTCAATCACCCGGCCATACGGGGACAGCCGCGACTTCGGCCCGTCACTGTCGCCCCAGCCTTTGTAATCGAACGTCAGGACAACGTAGCCGGCCTCGGTCAGCGCCATCGCGGTGTCCGGCAAATAGAGGTTCCGCACGCCGGTATAGCCATGGCACAGGACGATGCCGGCCCGCGTCTCGCCGGCATCCAGGCCGTCGGGCAGGAACAGGTCTCCGGATAGACGTGTGCCTTCGCTGTAGAAATTCACTGCCTGGCTCGCCATGGCGCTTCTCCCGTTGCTGTGCTGATCTTGCGGCCAGAATGATGGGAGGAAAACACCAATGGCAACCTGTGTCCTGTTGCACGGCGCCTATCAGGGCGGATGGATCTGGCAGCGCGTCGCACCGCACCTGCGCGCCGCCGGCCACACCGTCTTCACACCGACGCTGGACGGCTGCGCCGAACGCCGCCACGCCTTGCGGCCGGGGATCGATACGGAATCGCAGGCGGCCGAGATCGCGGAGATGCTGTTCTTCGAGGACCTGCACCACGTCGTCCTGGTCGGTACAAGCTGCGGCGGCATGGTCGCCGCCCGCGTTGCCGAAACCGCCCGCGACCGCATTGGACGCATCGTCTTCGCCGACGCGCTGGCGCTGTTCGACGGAGAAAACGTCGCCGACCACGTCAAGCGCCCAACCGCGGTCACCACCGACACCGCTACCGGTCCGTCCGCTGAGGACGCCGCCAACCGGATGTTCGTCTCGCTGGATCAGCCTACGAAGGCATGGGCGCTCGCCCGCTACACGCCGCATCCGGTCGCGGCGATGGCGTCACCGGTAAAGCTGCCGAGGTTTTGGCAGCAGCCCTGGAACGCCTCGGTCATCTGGTGCCGCCAGAGCGTCAATCCGCCCTTGGCGCACCAGAAGCGCGCGGCGGAGACGTTGAAGGCGCACTGGCATGAGCTCGACACCGGCCACTATCCGATGCTGACGGAACCCGAGGCGCTGGCTCGCCTGATCATGGTGGAATAGCGCGACTGCCCCGGATCGGCTAAACTCCCGCCTTTCAGGAGGAACCATCATGACCGAAGCCTGTATTGTCGGCTGGTCCCACTCGCCGTTCGGCAAGCTGGACGACCCGGATATAGAATCCCTGATCGGCCGCGTCGCCGGTGCCGCCATCGCCGATGCCGGTATCGCCGCGCACGACGTCGATGCGACCTTCGTCAGCCTGTTCAACAACGGCTTCTCCGCGCAGGATTTTCCGGCGTCGCTGGTGCTGCAGCATGTGCCGGAACTGCGCTTCACGCCGATCACCCGGTTCGAGAACGCCTGCGCCTCCGGCTCCGCCGCCGTCTATGGCGCGCGCGATTTCCTGCTGGCGGGTCGCGGCCGCTTCGCGCTGGTGATCGGCGTCGAGAAGATGACCGCCACGCCGGGCAAGGAAGTCGGCGACGTCTTGCTGAAGGCCAGCTACCAGAAAGAAGAAGCCGACATCCCGGCGGGCTTTGCCGGGGTGTTCGGCCGCATCGCCGAGACGTATTTCCAGCGCTACGGCGACCAGTCCGACGCGCTGGCGGCGATCGCGGCGAAGAACCACAAGAATGGCGTGGACAATCCCTTCGCGCAGATGCGCAAGGACCTCGGCTACGACTTCTGCCGCACCGTCAGCGAGAAGAACCCCTATGTCGCCCCGCCGCTGAAGCGCACCGATTGCTCGCTGGTTTCCGACGGCGCCGTGGCCCTTGTGCTCGCCGACGAGGAAACCGCGCGCGCCATGAGCAAGGCGGTCCGTTTCAAGGCCGCCGTGCAGGTCAACGACTTCCTGCCGATCAGCAAGCGCGAAATCACTGGGTTCGAAGGCGCCGCCCGGGCCTGGGCGCGCGCGCTGGACGCCGCCGATACCAAGCTGACTGATCTGTCCTTCGTCGAATCGCATGACTGCTTCACCATCGCCGAACTGCTTGAATATGAGGCAATGGGACTGACAGCGCCGGGCCAGGGCGCCCGCGCGGTGCTGGAAGGCTGGACGGCGAAGGACGGGCGGCTGCCGGTCAATCCCTCCGGCGGATTGAAGGCCAAGGGCCACCCGATCGGCGCCACCGGCGTGTCGATGCATGCGATCACCGCGATGCAGCTCATTGGTCAGGCGCCGACCGGCATGCAGTTGCCGAAGGCAGACCTGGGGGCGGTGTTCAACATGGGCGGCGCGGCGGTGGCCAACTACGTCTCGATCCTGGAGCCGCTGCGCTGATCCCGACCAGCAACCTGGCGCATCTGCTGGTCCAGACCGCCCGCCGGTTCCCTGACCGGCCGGCGATCGTCTGGCGTGACAACACCTGGACCTGGGCGGATTTCCATGCGCGGGTCCAGGCCGCGGCGGGCGCGCTGGCGGCGGCCGGGATACGAGACGGCGATCGGGTGCTGCTGCACGCGCGCAACTCCAACGCCGTGCTGGAAACCATGTTCGCGACCTGGTTCATCGGTGCCACCTGGGTGCCGACGAACTTTCGCCTGACCCCGCCGGAAGTGGCGTACCTGGCGCAATCCTCCGCTGCCGCGGTGCATATCTTCGACACCGCCTTTCACCACCACGCCAAAGCGGCCAAGGCGGAAAATCCCGCCTGTCGGCTGGACATTTCGATCGGCGACGGTGGCATTGCGGCAAGCTGGGACTCGCTGGCCAAATCCGCCACGCCGATGCACTGGCCGGTCGACGTGGACCGCGATCATCCGGCCTGGTTCTTCTATACGTCCGGCACCACCGGTCGGCCCAAGGCCGGCGTGTTGACGCACGGGCAGATGGAATATGTCATCTGCAACCATCTCTGTGACCTGATGCCCGGCACGACGGAGCAGGATGCATCCCTGGTCGTCGCGCCCTTGTCGCACGGCGCCGGCGTCCACGCCCTTCCCCAGGTCGCCCGCGGCGCGGCCAGCATCCTGCCGTCAGGCGAACGACTGGATTGCGAGGAAGCCTGGCGCCTGGTCGAGCGGCACCGCGTCACCAACATGTTCACCGTGCCGACCATTCTGACTATGCTGACCCGGCACGAGTCGGTGGATCGTTACGACCACAGCTCGCTGCGCCACGTGATCTATGCCGGCGCGCCGATGTATCGCGCCGACCAGCTCCAGGCCCTGCGAAAACTCGGCAAGGTGCTGGTGCAGTATTTCGGCATGGGCGAGGTCACCGGCAACATCACCGTCCTGCCACCCGACCTGCACAGCGAGATCGACGCCGAGATGCCGCTGGGAAGCTGCGGTTTTCCCCGCGTCGGCATGGAGGTCGCCATCCTGGACGATGCCGGCGCACGCCTTGCCGATCGCACCACCGGCGAAATCTGCGTACGCGGCCCAGGCGTCTTCGCCGGCTACCACGACAATCCCGAAGCCACGGACAAAGCCTTCGCGCATGGCTGGTTCCACACCGGCGACCTGGGCCACATGGACGAGCGCGGCTTCGTCTATATCACCGGGCGCGCATCGGACATGTATATCTCCGGCGGATCGAACGTGTATCCACGCGAGATCGAGGAAGCCTTGCTGCTGCATCCAGCCGTGGCGGAGGCCTGTGTGGTCGGTCTGCCGCACGAGAAATGGGGCGAAAGCGGCGTTGCGGTACTGGTGCTGGAACCCGGCGCGCAGGTCACCGCCGCGGCGCTTCTGGCGCATCTGGAGGGCAGGCTGGCGAAATACAAATGGCCGCACGGTTTTACCTTCTGGCCGGATCTGCCCAAATCCGGCTACGGCAAGGTGAGCAAACGTGATGTGAAACACCTGTTACTGAGGACGACGTGATGGCGCCAGTCGATGACGTGCCGGTTGATCTGGGTCGGATCACCGATTACCACATCCATGTTTATTACGATCCCGCAAGCCGTAGGCAAGCCGAGGTGCTGCGTGAATGGGTGCAGACGCGGTTCGCTGTCAGGATGGGGCGTTGGCACGACGTACCGGTTGGACCGCATCCGACAGCGATGTACCAGATAGCGTTCCCGGTGGATCTGTTTCCCACGCTGGTGCCGTTCGTCATGATGAACCGCCTGGGGCTGACGGTCCTGTTGCACCCGCAATCCGGCCGCCCGCGCGATGATCACACGATCAACGCAACCTGGATGGGGGCGGTGCTGCCGCTGAACATCGGAATGCTGCCAGAGGCCGACCAGCACGCCTGACGGCCTGCCTGGCCTCTTCATGGGCAAGCGATCGCACGGATGAAGGATGGTCCGCGCTTGCCTAACCCGGGATGCGAACCATCATCGACGATATTCCGTGCACAAAGCTGGAATACACCCGTTTGGGCTCCTGCATCAGCTCGATGAACGGGAAGCGTTTCATAATTTCTTCCCACAAGATCGTTAGTTGCAACTCCGCAAGGCGGTTGCCGACGCAGCGATGAATGCCGAACCCAAACGAAAGATGCTGGCGGGGACGCGAGCGGTCGATGATGAAACGATCCGCGTCCTCGATCGCCTCGGCATCCCGGTTGCCGGAGATATACCACATCGCCAGCTTGTCGCCTGCGTGGATCGTCTTGCCGGCAAGCTCGTAATCCCGCAGAGCCGTCCGGCGCATATACGCCAGCGGCGTCTGCCAGCGGATGATCTCCGGCACCATGTTCGGAATCAGGCCAGGATTTTCACGTAGCTTGCGATATTCGTCCGGATGTTTGTTCAGCGCCCACAACCCGCCGCTGATCGAGTTCCGCGTCGTGTCGTTGCCGCCGACGATCAGCAGCACGCAATTTCCCATGAACTCCATCGGGTCCATGTTCCGGGTCGCCTCGCCGTGCGCGAGCATTGAGATCAGGTCGGACGCCGGCGGCGCGTTCACCCGCTGGTTCCACAAATCCATCATCGCCGCCGCCATCTTCCGCAGCTCGGTGAACCGCTCTTCCTCGGTCTTCACCAGGGCATTGGGATCCTTGAAGTTGGTGGTCGCGATATTCGACCAGTAGGTCAGGTCGCGACGGCGCTCGAGCGGATAATCAAACAAGGTCGCGAGCATCTGCGTCGTCAGCTCGACCGACACATGCTCGACCCAGTCGAACGTCTCGTTGCGCGGCAGGTTGTCCAGGATCGTCGCAGCCCGCTGTCTGATCGTGCCGGCCATGTTCGCGAGGTTGCCGGGCGCCACGATCGGTGCCACCACCAGCCGCTGGACGTCATGCTTGGGCGGGTCCATGGCGATGAACATCGCCAGCCGGTACTGCGTTTCCTGATCCAGCAGTGTGATGCCGGAAGCCGAGGAGAAGACCTGGGGATTGGTCTCCACCTGCATGATGTCCTTATATCGAGTGACCGACCAGTATGCGCCGAACTGGCTGTCCGTGGTGAAATGAACCGGATCGTCGCGCCGCAACCGCGCGAACCAGCCTGGCCAAACATCGTCCTGGAAAATCCTTGCGTCCGCGACGTCGATCTGATCGATCGGGATCGTCCAGGGATCAGCCAAGGCTTCAAAGCCGACGGGCGCGTTCATGGGATCCTCCCTCAGCCCGGCTATCAAACAGGAGAAGAGATTGCTCTGCAACCCAATTCACCTGACCGCCCAGGGCGATCGCTTGAGTGGTTGAGGGATTCCCGTGCGGGCTAGAATCGGATTCATAGGAAGCCTCTCATCAGGAGGTCTCTATGTCCATGCCAAGCCAGCCCTGCTTCTTGTCCCACTTCGCGGCCCTCCGGGACCCGCGCCAAGCGACGAAGGTGCTATATCCTCTACCGGAAATCCTGTTGCTGATGCTCTGCGGGACCATCGCCGGTGCGGACGACTTTGTCGAAATCAGCCTGTGGGGCAGCGAACGCCAGGGCTTCCTCCGCCGTTTTCTGCCGTTCAAGCACGGCATCCCGAGCCACGACACATTGTGCGACGTGATCGCGGCGATTGATCCTGAGCTGTTCAAGACATGTTTCCTGACCTGGGTAGACGGGTTGCGGACTGACACGCCCGAGATTATCGCGATCGATGGCAAGACCTCGCGTCGCAGCCATGCCCGCGGCAAAGGGCGTCTGCCGCTGCATACGGTGTCCGCCTGGGCGACGCGTCAGCGATTGGTCCTTGGACAAGAGGCGGTGTCGGCGAAATCCAATGAGATCACCGCCATTCCTGTGCTGCTGCGTCGTCTGGAACTGGCCGGCGCGTTGGTGACCATCGATGCCATGGGCACGCAGAAGGAGATTGCCCAGACGATCATCGAGGGTGGTGGCGATTACGTGCTGGCCTTGAAGGAGAACTGGCCAGCGACCTATGCCGAAGTGGAAACCGTCTTTGCCGATCCACCACCAACGCTGACGCTGCAAAGCTTCGAGACCGTCGATGGCGACCATGGCCGGATCGAAACCCGCCGCCATACGATCTGCCACGACATCAACTGGCTGTTCGCCGAGCGGCGTCATCCGGGCGAATTTGCATTCCCTGGCCTGACCGCCATCGGCATGATCGAAAGCGAAACCGAGCGGGGCGGCGTTATCCAGACAGAAACCCGATACTACCTGTGCTCAACCAAACTCAGTGCCGAGACCCTCGCCAGGGTCGTGCGGAGCCACTGGGGCATTGAGAACCGGCTGCACTGGGTGCTGGATGTGGTATTCCACGACGATTTGGCGCGCCTGCGCACCGCTCATGGCCCTGCCAACATGGCGGTCGTGAAACATACTGCCATGAATTTACTGAACCAGGCGAAACCCGTCACCAGCTTTAAGAACCGCCGTAAAAAGGCCGGCTGGAATCAGGATTATCTGGAAAACGTCATCCGGCGCATCGCATGAGACACTCAAGCGATTCCCCTGCCTGACCGCCCAGCGGCCCCAGGATCAATGCGGCATGGCAATGCGGCCTGGCTTGGCGTCGTCGCGCGCCGCTGGACGCAAGGATCGACCGGCACGCTTGACAACCCCCCTGCCCTCTTCATCATCGCTTGATCAGAAGGAGTAGGGAATGCCGGCGCTCGATAACTGCTACAATGTCTTCGATCTGCGCGCGGCGGCGAAGAAACGCCTGCCGCGGGGCGTGTTCGAGTTCGTCGATCGTTCGACCGAGGATGAACTCGCGCTGCGCAACAACCGCGCCGCCTTCGAGAAGATCAAGCTGAAGCATCGTGCCCTGGTCGATGTCTCCGGCCGGTCTACCAGGACAACCCTGTTTGGCAAGGACATCAGCCTGCCGATGGCGATCGCGCCCACCGGCGCGGCCGGCCTGTGCTGGCACGAGGGCGAACTGGAACTGGCCAAAGCCGCGGCGCGGGCCAAGATACCGTTCACCCTGGCAACCGGCGCCATGACCTCGATGGAGAAGATCGCCAAGGAGGCGAATTTCCGCCTGTGGTTCCAGCTTTACGTCTGGAAGCAGCGCGAACTGTCCTACCAGTTGATCGAGCGCGCCAAGAACAACGGCTTCGAGGCGCTGATCGTCACCACCGACACCATCGTGCCGCCGAACCGCGAATACAACGCCAAGAACGGCTTCCTGCTGCCGTTCCATCCCACCATGCGCTTCACCGTCGACATCATGCGCCACCCGACATGGTTCACCACGGTGCTGATGAAATACCTGACGACGATCGGCATGCCGCGCAACGAGAACTATCCGGATCCGTATCGCCGGCCGATCGGCAACGATGTGCAGACCAAGGAAGTCATGCGCCAGGACTCGCTCAACTGGGACGACATCCGGATCTTCCGCGACAAGTGGCCGGGCATCCTGATGCTGAAAGGGATCAACCGAGTGGACGATGCGCTGAAGGCGATCGGCTACGGCGTCGACGGCCTGATCGTCTCGAACCACGGCGGCCGCAACATGGACAGCGCCGCCGCGACCATCGACATGTTGCCCGAAATTGCCGAGGCGGTGGGCGACAAGGCAACCATCATCCTCGATTCAGGCGTTCGCCGCGGCTCCGATATCGTCAAGGCGATGGCTTTGGGCGCCAAGTGCGTGCTGACAGGGCGAGCCACCCTCTACGGGACCGCGGTGGGCGGGGAAGCCGGCGCGTCCAAGGCCGTCGGCATCATCCAGACCGAGATGGACAAGACGATGGCCTATACCGGGTGCAACCGTGTGGATGAGATCTCGACCGATATCTTCTTCGGCGATCGGGAGAGCAACCGGCTGATGGCAGGATAAAATGGCGACACCGGCAAGCGCTGCCGCGAAACATCGAGCAGCCATCTGCATGATTTGCAGCAGTTGCAGACATATACATGATTTGCGGCAGTTATGGCTTGACGGTGTTTAACAGCAGCAGATCGCAGTAACGTCCTCTCCAACCACGTGTCACGACCCACGCCAGCGATCGGGCTCGCCATCAAGTTGGCGGTGCCGTTCTCAAGGCTGGTTCGAAACGCCCGAGTATTTTCTGGTTATGGTCCACGTTCAAGATATGCTTGTTCGCGACTGTAACCCCGATGTCGCAAGCGGCTACAACGAATAAGGTCGCGTCCGCTCGCCGCATCGGATAGAAACTGAGGTCCGGCTGGGGAAACGCCTCGGGAACCGGACCAGGTTTGGCCATGAGCAGACAGCGGATGCCCCGGCTCACAGTGGGATGCTTGATGCTCCAACGCGCGGGCTAATCCCGCGCCAGCTTCGGAAACTGCATGCAAAGCAGGTCGGCACCGGACGGACCGGCGACCAGCCGCGCCGCGGCGTCATCCGGCGCGACGAAAACGCATGACCGAGTCGGCAGCAAGGCGCCGCCCCCAACCGCGGCTGAACCCGCCGATACCAGCCAGAACTGGCCGCCGCCGGTTGCCGGATCAGGCCCTGTCACGCCCCTGCCTGCCGGAACGGTGTAGCGCCATGTCCCCAGACCGTCCTCGGTTTCCGCGATGACGGCCACGCCGTATATGTCGGCCAGCGCCGCACGTTCCGCCTCCGTCAGCGGCGGCAACGGGCCGCAGGTCGCCTCCCGATGTTGGTGCTTCGCCCGCGCCTCGCGCAACTGGCGGCGATGCTCGGGCATGTAACGGGCACCTGGATCCCAGGCATTGCGCAGGGTAAACCAAGCCACGCCGTCCTCGGCTGCGACAATTGGGCCATAGGCCGAATAGGCGTCGGTGTAATGCACGGCGACGCTGGCGATGTCGTGCAGGCCGAGGCGCCCGGAGCCTTGCACCACCACCTGGTATTGAGCGGCCTGATGGAAATGCGGATGAACGATCGCCCCAGCTTCCTTCTCCACCAGGAACGCCATCGGATAAACGCCTTCGGAAGATGGCTCGGCATCGCCCGCCTTCAGCGTATTGCGGTTCTGCCCAATGAAGGTGGTATGCCAGCCGTTGGCGGTCTTCCGCCGGCTGGTCCGGTGCGCGACAAGGCTGTCTGCTGTCAGGATCATGCTGCGAACTCCTTCAGCCAAAACATTAGGCGGAATTGCCGCGGTCGCCAAATCGCCGGCCGCGGTTGCCTCGTTCGATGCAGGTGATAGAGACAAGGCGAACATCACCAGGCAGGAGACGACACCATGCCCTATAGTCCCTTCGACCTGACCGGCAAGGTGGCTTTGGTAACTGGCGGCAACAGCGGCATCGGTCTTGGAATGGCCGAGGCGATGGCGCAGGCCGGCGCGGACATCGCCATCTGGGGCACCAACGCCGCAAAGAACGCGAAAGCCGCGGAACAGCTTCAGGCCACAGGCCGAAAGATCCTGGCGCTGGTATGCGATGTCGGCGATGAAGCCGCGGTGCAAGCCGCCTTCGTCCGCACGCTGGAAACCTTTGGCCGCGTCGATGGCTGCTTTGCCAACGCCGGCGTCTCCGGCCGCGGCGGGCACGGCTTCCTGGACATGACCAGCACCGAGTGGCACCGCGTCACCCGCGTCAATCTGGACGGCGCCTTCTACACCTTTCGCACCGCCGCCAGGCACATGGTGGAACGCGGCGGCGGCGGCGTCCTGGTCGGCACCGCATCCCTCGCCGCGATCGAGGCAGCACCTCGCGGCGAGCATTACGCCGCGACCAAGGGCGGCATGATCTCCATGGTACGCGCCATGGCGGTGGAGTTCGCCCGCCACGGTGTACGGTCGCATGCAATCCTGCCCGGCTGGATCGAGACCAACATGACCGCCAACGCAGTGTCCACCGAAGGCTTCAAGACCAAGGTGCTGCCGCGCGTGCCGATGCGCCGCTGGGGAGACGGCACGGATTTTGGCGGCATCGCCGTGTACCTCATGAGCAGCGCCTCGCGCTACCACACCGGCGATACGTTCGTGATTGATGGCGGCTATTCGCTGTTCTGACCCGCCGGGACGCACGCCACCGCATCGTGATGACTTCTGCAACCAAGGATCACCCGCATTGATCATCTTGTCAGAGAATTTCCGCGCGCTGTTTTACACGCCGTTTTATGCCGCGCACGCGACCGGCGCCTACGCGGCCGAGGGCGTCGAGGTAACCTTGAGAGCATCCTCCGACCCCGAGCGCACCGCCGCCGATCTGCGCGCCGGCCGGATCGACGTGATGTGGGGTGGCCCGTTGCGGGTTCTGCTGACGCATGATGCCGATCCGGCTTCCGACGTTGTGTGCTTCTGTGATGTCGTGGCCCGCGACCCGTTCTTCGTGATTGGACGGCAGTCCTGGCCGGATTTCCGGCCCGCCGACCTGACGAACGTTCGCTTTGCCACGGTGACGGAGGTGCCGACCCCGTGGCTGTGCCTGCAGGACGACATCCGCCGTGACGGCGCCGACCCGGCCGACGTGCCCCGCATCATGGGCGGCACGATGGCACAGAATACGGCTGCCCTGCGCGATGGCCGCGTCGATGCGGTGCAGCTATTCCAACCCTATGCCGAAGAACTGCTGGCGTCCGGCGCCGGCCATCTCTGGTACGCGGCGGCGAACCGGGGACTGACCGCCTACACCACGCTGAACACCCGCCGCTCCGTGCTGACGCAGAAACGCGATGAACTGCTGGGTGTGGTGCGGGCCATGCACAAGACCCTGCGCTGGATTGGTAGCACGCCTGGGACCGAGATCGCCCGCACCCTGGCAGGCTTCTTCCCCGATCTTCCACCGCCGATGTTCGCGGCGGCGATCGATCGCTACCGCACGCTGGCGCTTTACGGCCCTGACCCGGTCATCCGGCCGGACGGTTTTGATCGGTTGGCCGCCGCCATGCGCTCCGGCGGCGCGCTGCAGCGGGACATCCCGTTCCAGGAATGTGTCGATACCAGCCTGGCCGAACAGGTCCTGCGCGAAACCGCCTGATCAGCCATCCCTGATCAGCCGCCAATGACGGTTGCCTTTTCGATCATCCGCCGAACCCCTTCGGCCATCGTAGCACCCTGCTCGACCAGCCTGACCGTGCGCGCTTCCGCCGCCCGCACCGCCGCCAGTCGATCGAGCACCGGACGCAGCCGAACCGCTGGGACAACGACAATACCATCCGCGTCGCCGACGATCACATCGCCCGGCTCCACATGCACGTCCCCCAGGGTGACAGGCGCGCCGACCACGCCGGGACCGTTCATCGCCGGCGAATTGAGCTGGATACCCCGACAGAACACCGGTAATCCGGTCGCGACGATACCGGCCTTGTCACGCGCCAGTCCGTCGGTGACGAACGCGGCTACGCCCTTGTTCTTCATCATTCCCGCCGCGATGTCGCCAAACACCGCCGTCCGCGTGTAGCCGTCATTGGCCAGCACGATCACGTCACCGGCCTCGGCCTCGGACAGCGCGCCGAACATCGCCACGATGTCGGCCGGATAGGCGAACGCCGTCAGCGCCGGCCCGACGAACGACGCGTTCGACGGATCCAGCGGCTTGATGCGGTAGTCTAGTGCCCCGCGCCCATCCATCGCATCCGCCAGATGCGATGTCTGCGCGCCGCGGAACTGCTCGATCAGCGCCTTGTCGGGTCGGCGAAAGCCACGATGGATGGTCAGCAGCGGCGGGTTGTCGAGCATGCGGTATCTCCCCGTTCAGCAGCGGGACAGTGCCAAAGCAGGGAGATCCGGGCAAACCGATCAGGCCTTGGCGGATCTGTCCGCCAGCAGCTTGACCTCGTCCATTGCTTCGGTAAACCGCTGGTTGAGCAGTTTCAGCGCCTCGGTGTTGGACTGCTGGATAAGGTCGCTGAGTTCCTTGATGTTTTCGACCGACCGTTCATACGCCAGCTTCAGCAGTTCGGCTTGCTTGGCCGCCTTGGCGTGCGGGGCTTCGGCGGTCGACAGGGTCTGCATCGCCTCCGTCAATTCGGCCATGTTCTGCTGGACGATCTCCATGTGACGGCGAGCCACGGCCTGCGCGCCTTCCAGCGCAACCTTGTTGGCCGCGGTCAGCGTTTCAATGTTTCGCCGGCTGGCGGAGACAAATGCTTCCATGTCCGGCATGGCCGGAAACTTGAGTTCGGCGAACAGCTTGGTGAAATCGCCAAACTCCGGCATTATTTTGGGCGAGTATGCCATTGGGACGCTCCTTATGCTGGACCGGTCCAGCAGGCTGGTCAGGTTAGGCCGCTCGCACGGGAAATCCAAGCCGGCTCCAGCAGGTCATCTCAACAGGAGCGCCGCGACAAACCGGTGGCGGCAGTCCATCTAACGCGTAAGGAGATCAATCATGGATGATCAATTCAGCGCCGGAGAGGTCAGCGGGCCGGAGGGTCGCGATAATGCCGAGGTAGCACAATCCGCGGCGGGCACGCGGATCGACATCGTGTCCGACGCCATCTGCCCCTGGTGCTACATCGGCAAGCGCCACCTGGAAGGCGCCCTGGCCGCGCTGGCGCCGGAGGGATTAGCGTTTTCCGTGCAATGGAACCCGTTCCAGCTCAATCCGGACATGCCGCGGGAAGGCCGGGACCGGGCTACCTATCGCGCGTTGAAATTCGGCAGCGCCGAGAAGGCCATGTCACTCGACCGGCGCATCACTGAGGCAGCCGAAGCCGTGGGATTGACGTTCCGGACCGACCTGATGACCCGGACCCCCAACACGATCAACGCGCATCGGCTGATCTGGTACGCCGGCCAGAATGCTCGGCAGGACGCCGTGATGGAAGCTGTATTCCGGGCCTACTTTACCCAGGGAAGCGATATCGGTGACCTTGTGGTGCTTGCCGATTGCGCCGCCGAAGCCGGGCTGGATCGCGCGGACGTGTCGGCCTTCCTGGCGGGTGACCTGGCAGAGCGGGAGATGCGGGCCGCCGATCAGACCGCGCGCGAGGCGGGCGTGAGCGGCGTGCCGTCATTTTTCCTGGATGGGTATGAGCTGTTCTCTGGAGCAATGCCGGCAGACAGGATCGCCGACGCGCTGCGTCGCGGGCGGTCGATCCTGCGGGATCGCCAGCAATGCTAGTGGTCCGATCCTGACGCTTGGTTTCCAAGCGTTAGGTGAATCGGCCCACCAAATCAAAGCCTAGTGGATAAATTCAACGGACCTATCCGTTGGATTTTATCCACTAGCTGGCTGACAAAGGCGGTCGACATGCCGAAACTCGTCCGCGTGACCAACTCCATCGTGGCGGGCGCAGGTTCATCATTCATGCCTTACGTCAGACCAGCACCGCGAATGGTGGTGGGCGGACCCGCACCCGCCACGAGGGCAAGGATGTGGCGCAATGAGCTGAACGGCCTAATTATTGATAACGATCCTGATAAACGGCCGGCCGACCCAGACCTTGAACTTGCTTCATCACGATCGGCGGCGGCCCAAATGCATGACATTGCAGCCGTAGGATACTGCCAAGCGAAAGAAGACCAGCGCGTTTTTTCTCCACAGCCCGGCCGCTGCGATTAAAGGAAGCTCTGGCGGCCCTGTCTTCGGCAACAGGCTTCTCTTTCTGGTTCAGCCGTTTACCGTATCATCACAGCGCCTATAACTGCGTACAACCGCACGATCAGGAGCACGGTCCATGAGCAGCAAGCACCCTGAAACCCTCGCCTTGCACGCCGGTTGGCGCCGCGACAGCGCCACCCATTCCGTCGCGGTGCCGATCTACCAGACGACGTCCTTCCAGTTCGACAGTGCCGAACAGGCGGCGAACCTGTTCAGCCTGAAGGAACTGGGCAACATCTACACCCGCATCATGAACCCGACATGCGACGTGCTGGAGAAGCGGCTTGCCGCGATCGAAGGCGGCGTTGCGGCGTTGACCGTGGCATCCGGCCAGGCCGCGTCGGCGTTCTCGGTGCAGAATCTCGCCCGGATTGGCGACAATGTCGTCAGCTCCACGGACCTGTATGGCGGCACCTGGAACCTGTTCGCCAACACGCTGAAGGATCAGGGGATCGAAGTCCGCTTTGTCGATCCCAACGACCCCGAGGCCTTCGCCCGTGCCACCGATGACCGCACCCGCGCGTATTACGCCGAGACATTGCCCAACCCCAAGCTGGTCCCGTTTCCGATCGCCGAGGTCGCGGCCATCGGCCGGTCCTTCGGCATCCCGCTGATCATGGACAACACATCCGCGCCGTTGCTGGTGCGGCCGTTCGACCATGGCGCCGCCGTGGTCATGTATTCCACCACCAAGTACATCGGCGGCCACGGCAATTCGATCGGCGGCGTGGTGATCGACGGCGGCAACTTTGACTGGGAAGCCAACCCGGCGCGCCAGCCAGCGCTGAACACGCCCGACCCCTCCTATCACGGCGCCGTCTGGTCGCAGGCCGTCAAGCCGCTCGGCCCGATCGCCTACATCCTGAAGATGCGCGTCACCATGCTGCGCGACCTTGGCGCGCCCATGGCGCCGTTCAACGCCTTCCTGTTCCTGCAGGGGCTGGAGACGCTGCCGCTGCGCATGCGCGAGCACAGCCGCAACGCCTTGGCTGTCGCCAATTTCCTGGCAGAGCGCCGTGACGTGAGCCGGGTCATTCATCCCGCCCACCATAAGGGGATCGGCGCGGAACGGACGGCGAAATACCTGCCGAAGGGTCAGGGCGGACTGATGGGCTTCGAGCTGGCCGGCGGCTTGACCGCGGGCCAGAGGTTCATCGATGGGCTCAAGCTGTTCTACCACGTCGCGAACATCGGCGACGCCCGCAGCCTGGCGATTCATCCGGCCAGCACCACGCACTCCCAGCTTACCGAATCCGAGCAGGCGGCGACCGGCGTGACGCCCGGTTATGTGCGGCTGTCGGTTGGACTGGAGCACATCGACGACATCCTGGATGACCTGTCGCAAGCCCTGGACGGGGCGAAGGGCTGACGTACGCAAGGCCACGGAGCGGGTTGAACCATCGGCTCTCGTGGCCTTGTCAGGCTGGCATCAACCGGGAGCGAAGGCATGAACGAATCGTCAAGCCGTGTCGCCGTCGTAACTGGTGGTGCGATGGGTATCGGCGCCGCTATTGCGGCGCGTCTGGCGCAGGATGGCTGGCGCGTTGTCGTCGCCGATCGCAACGTGGACGGCACCGCCCCACCGGGTGGACGCTACGTGGTCTGTGATGTCGGCGACGAAGCATCCGTGGCGGCTCTGGCGCGGTCATTGGACACCGGAGAGCAGCGGCTGGATGCGCTGATCTGCAACGCCGGGTTCATGATTCGCAAACCGATCGCTGATCTGGCGCTGGCGGAATGGTCGTCCGTGCTGACGACCAACCTGACCAGCACGTTTCTTCTCGTCCGTGCCACCGAGGCGCTGCTGCGCGCCGCTAACGGCGCAGTGGTCACTATTGCATCCTCTCGAGCACGGATGTCGGAGCCGAACACCGAATCCTATTCCGCCTCCAAGGGCGGCCTGGTGGCGCTGACTCATGCGCTGGCGGTCAGCCTTGGTCCCGAAGTCCGGGTGAACTGCATCAGCCCTGGCTGGATTGCTACCAAGGGACCACAGCCGGCGGCGGAGGAGCATGCATTCCATCCGGCGGGGCGTGTGGGAAGATCGGAGGATATCGCAGCATTGGCTGCCTTCCTGGTCGGACCGGCGAGCGGCTTTATCACCGGCGCCGAGTTCGTCGTCGATGGCGGCGTGACCCGGAAGATGATCTACCCGGAATAGCCGGTTGAACCGTGCGACGGCGCATCGGCCAGCTTCATTTGTATAAGGCCGCTCGCTCTGTTCCGCCCGTTGCACGCGGGGCATCATTGCCACGGTGCGAACTTGCGTCGGCGTGCCTTGGCTCAGCGGCGGGACGCGGCGCATCGGCTGATCACGCGGTGGTCGGCGTGGATGGCGCGCCCGCGTCCACCGCGAGAGAGCGACGCCGGACATTGCTCAGAACTCACGCCAGCCGGTTTGACCTGCGCACGATTGTTGCACTGCGGCATGCATGGTTGTGGCCGAAGGTATAAGCTGGGCAATGCGACGACGACACCTGGTGTGAGATTTCAGTTTATGGTGTTTCATAAGATTTCGATTGTGTTCCATATCATCATCGATATAAGGATTGCCGGGCAGATGATGCTTCGAAGGCGTTTGATTTACAGTGAGCCGAATTCAACGTTCCTGCGGACTTTGATGTCTATGAAAACTTCTCATTCAAGCAGCTTAACCATGGTGTCGCAGACAAGATAATTTAGCTGCTGTCTGGAACACCGATCGTTATTAAATCGCGATGTTATAATGGCCGCTTGGCTGACGTTAGCCAGTTCAGCGGTTGCCTATCCTAATCAATTGTAGGATTTACCAGTGCCAGGACATGACTTCAATGTGGCCGGGTTCGCCGATATTCGACTGGCCGATCTCGATACTCTGACCAAAGTACAGGTCGATGCATTGCCGTTCGGGGTCATCGGTCTGTCTCAGGACGGCCTCGTTGCCGTTTATAACGCGACCGAGTCACGGCTGGCGGGCTTATCGGCCGAGTCGGTGATCGGCTCCCACTTCTTCCTGAACACGGCTCAATGCATGAATAATTTCCTGGTAGCGCAACGTTTTGAGGATGAGGCGGAGCTTGATACGATTATTGACTTTGTCCTGACCTTGCGAATGCGGCCAACACCGGTACGCCTTCGCATGTTGAAGGGCGCGGCCGCACCGCGGCACTACATTCTGATCCAGCGCTGATGATGGCCAATCAACACGATAAAAGCCTGGAAAAAGAGCACGAGGAAGTGCTGCAGTTCCTGTACGCCTGCCCGATCGGCCTAGCTGAGGTCGCCGGAGATGGGGCGATCGGATTGATGAACCCTCTTGCGATGAAATTGCTGCTGCCCATCGCGCGAACGCCGTTCATCACCAACTTCTTTACGTTGATGGACAGCTATGCGCCCGAGCTGCGCAACATGATCGATGCCTTCCCGGCGCCAAATGGCGTTGTATGCGAGAACCATCGCATCTTCGTCGGTCCCGGCACCGACAAGGGAAGCGACGAACCCAAGGTTCTGGCTTGCACGCTCGTCAAGCTTGGCGGCAATCGTTTCACGGCCACCATAGCGGACGTGTCCGGGCTGGTGGCACAAGAGCGCCGTCTGAAGGAGGCGGAAACCTGGTTTGCCTCGCTGCTCGACAACGTTAATGACTTTGCCATTATCTCGCTGGATGCAGAGGGCAGGATTGATGCCGTCAATCCATCGGTACTACGCCAGACTGGTTTTGCTGAACATGAAATCATTGGTCAGACACTCGACATGTTTCGGGCGCGGGATGCCGGACCGGCTGCCTCGAGTACGTCCGAACAGATCGCCACGGCACACCGCAATGGCTGGTACCTGGAGGAGGGTTGGCACGCGCGACGCGACGGCGGCCGCTACTGGTGCCAGACGCTGATTGCCGCGCGAGGCGAAGGCGAGGGACACGCGGGGACCATGATCCTGGGCTATACCGTCGTCTTGCGCCATGTCACGTGGCAAGCCACCAACGCCGGCAATCTCCGGCAGATGCTCACGACAGATCATCTGACCGGCGCGTGCAATCGTGCGCGTTTCTTCGAGGTTGCGGAGCGCGAGTATGCGCGATCGACGCGCCATGGTCAGCCACTCAGCCTAATCATGATCGACGTGGACCACTTCAAGCAGGTCAATGACTCCTACGGGCATGGCGCAGGTGACGAAGCCTTGAAAGCGCTGTCGCGGACCTGCATGAGCATGCTCCGGCCAAGCGACACATTTGCCCGTCTCGGCGGTGAGGAATTTGCCGTGCTGTTGCCTTCGACAGAGCTGCACGGTGCTGGCGATCTCGCCGAGAGGCTTCGCGTCTCGATCGCCACCACCCCGATCAGGGTCGCGCGCCAACTGTTACACTGCACAGCCAGTCTCGGCTGTGCTATCTTGAATGCTGAGTGCTCCACCCTCAGTGATTTGCTGGCCGCTGCCGATACGGCGCTTTATGCGGCGAAAGGATCGGGTCGCAACCGTGTCATGCTGTCGAGCCCGGTACGCTCCGTCGCCTAGGGCGCAGTCGTTTGAGACTGATCAGCCAAATGGCTTAATCATGTAATCAAACAAGAAGCTAAACTATGATCGGACACTAGCGCTGGTATCACCTCACATGATCATGGTCTAGTGCCGCGCACCGCAACATGGTGGCCTTAAAAGCGCTTCACCGCTGCGGCCCAGCCTGCACCTTCGCCCAGGTATCCCGCAGGCCGACGGTTCGATTGAACACCGTATACCCAGGACGTGAATCCGGATCGGCGGCGAAGTAACCAGTGCGTTCGAATTGAACCGCCTGCCCCACATCGGCCTGCGCCAGCGCGCGTTCGACCAGGCAACCTGTCAGCACCTCCAGCGAATTCGGAGCAATATCCGCCAGCGCGTCGCCGTCGGCGCCTGGGTCGGGCCGGTTGAAGAGATGCGAGTACAACCGCACCTCAGCCGTTAAGGCGTCCGCCGCGGCCACCCAATGCAGCGTTGCCTGGACCTTCCGTCCATCCGGCGAGTTGCCGCCGCGGGAGGCAGGATCGTATGTACAACGCAGTGCCACCACCTGCCCCGCCGCGTCCTTCACAACGTCCCGACAGGTGACGAAATAGGCCCAGCGGAGACGGACTTCCCGACCCGGTGACAGGCGGAAGAACTTCTTCGGCGGCGCTTCCATGAAATCGTCGCGCTCGACGTAGATCTCGCGGCCGAAGCTGACCGGACGAGTCCCGGCCGCGCGATTGTCAGGGTGGTTCTGCGCCGCCAGCGTTTCGGTCTGGCCTTCCGGATAATTCTCGATGATCAGCTTCAACGGCCGCAGCACCGCCATCCGCCGTTCGGCCATCGGGTTCAGGGTGTCGCGGACCGCCGAATCCAGCATCGCCACATCCACCTGGCTGTAGGCCCGTGCAACGCCGACCCGGCGGATGAATTCGCGCAAAGCGGCGGCCGGAACCCCGCGCCGCCTGATCCCGGCCAAGGTCGGCATGCGCGGGTCGTCCCACCCATGCACGTGCTTCTCCTGCACCAGCCGCGTCAGGTGCCGCTTCGACAGCACCATGTAGGTGACGTTCAGACGAGCGAACTCATACTGTCGCGGCCGGGACGGCACCGGCAGGTTGTCGATCAGCCAGTCGTACAGCGGTCGATGGTCCTCGAACTCCAAGGTGCAGATCGAGTGGGTGATCCCCTCGATCGCATCCGACTGGCCATGCGCGAAATCATAGGTCGGATAGATGCACCAGGCGTCGCCGGTGCGCGGGTGGTGGGCGTGCAGGATGCGATACAGCACCGGATCGCGCAGGTTCATGTTGCCCGACGCCATGTCGATCTTCGCCCGCAGGACGCGCGCACCATTTGGAAACTCACCCGCGCGCATGCGGCGGAACAGATCCAGGTTCTCCTCGACTGACCGGTAGCGGAACGGGCTGTTCTGGCCCGGTTCCGTCAGCGTGCCGCGCTGCGACCGCATCGCCTCGGGCGGCGTGTCATCGACATAAGCCTTGCCTTCCCGCACCAGATGTTCAGCCCAGGCATAAAGCTGCTCGAAGTAGTCGGAGGCGTAGTGCAGGTGTACGCCCCAGTCAAAGCCTAACCAGCGGACGTCGCGCTGGATGGCATCGACGAAAAGCTGCTCCTCCTTCACCGGGTTGGTGTCGTCGAAGCGCAGGTGGCAGCGGCCGCCAAATTCCTGCGCGATGCCGAAGTTCAGGCAGATCGACTTGGCATGACCCAGATGCAGGAAGCCGTTGGGTTCGGGCGGAAACCGCGTGACGACGCATTGCGTGCGGCCGGCGTCCAGATCCGCCTGCACAATGTCACGCATGAAGTCGCGTCCAGCCGCATCCTTCTCGGACTCAAGCGTCTCAGTGCCCACCATGCCTTCGGCTCCAGCTTTGCCTGGCCTGACTACATCCAAGCCGCCGATCTGGCGACCGTTGGTGTCACGACGCCTCGACCGACAAATACGATGGCGTCAGCTCAAGCAGCCGAATAACCACCCACATTTCGCCGGGCACCGCCGTTTCGCCGCGACACCAGTTGGAAATCGAGCGCAACAAGGTCATCTGGCCGCGCGGGTCACCAAGCTGGCGCATCACCCGAGCCAGGGCGGATTGCGAAAGGCCAAGTCGCCCAAGGGCGTTCCGGAAATCAACGTTGGTCATCCGAACACTTTCATGAATGCGGCGCCCGCGGCGAACAGGGCGGCGCCGCTGCCCAGCCCGGTCATCAAGATCTGCCAGGGAGCAAACTGTATCTCCTGCCGCTTGCGGTCGGTGTCCGCCCTTTTTTGGTCAATATCAGCGATGATCTGGCGCATTTTCGGCCGATCGATGTCATCAATTGGAGCGTCGCTCATCGGGAGTATTCCTGTTTAATCGCCAGACTATGAAGCATCTTCAAATATCCGTCAACGAAACTCTTTCGTTATAATGAGCATTGGCAAGGACCGGAATGGTTGCGAAGTCTGAGTGATCACCGTGGCCGAGAAGGCATTCGCCTACATCGAGGGTGTGTGCGCCGAGAACATCCCAGTGTACCGATACGTGCACCGAGCCGCGAGGCGGTTCCGACGCGGCCACAAGGCAGCGAATGATCCGGAGCGATCGGCCTCGTTGAGCCACATTCCGCCGACTACGCACGCCTGTAGCCGCCGCCGCCGGGGGTTTCGATGACGAACACATCTCCCGGCGACAGTTCGGCGCTATCCTGACCGGTCAGCGTCTGGTGTGTCCCGTCCGCCCGCTCTACCCATTGCAGACCGGGCGCGCCGTCAGCACCGCCTTCCAGACCGAATGGGGCGACAGTCCGCCGGGATGAGACGATCACCGCCGTCATCGGCTCGAGAAAGCGGATGCGGCGCACCGCTCCGTCACCGCCCTGCCATGTCCCGGACCCCGCCGAACCCTGGCGAATGCCGAACAGTTCCAGCCGCACCGGGTAGCGCAGCTCCAGGATCTCCGGGTCGGTCATGCGGGTGTTGGTCATGTGCGTCTGGATCGCCGAGGTGCCGTTGAACCCAGGACCGGCGCCGGTGCCGCCGCAGATTGTCTCATAATACTGCCGCGTCGCATCGCCGAACAGGAAGTTGTTCATCGTTGCCTGGGAACAGGCGATGCAGCCCAGCGCGCCAAACAGCGCGTTGCAGGTCGCCTGCGAAACCTCGGTGTTGCCGGCCACCACCGCCGCGCCGGGATGCGGCGACAGGAACGTGCCAGGCGGAATGATCAGGGTCAGCGGTTTCATGCAGCCGTCGTTCAGCGGAATATCGTCGCCGACCAGGCAGCGGAACACGTACAACACCGCGGCCCGTGTCACCGCCGGGGGCGAGTTGAAGTTTCCCTCGTTCTGCGGCCCTGTCCCGGTAAAATCCACCGTCGCGCTGCGCGCCGCCCGATCGACACTGATCGAAACGGCCAGCCGCCGGCCGTTGTCCATCTGGTAGTCGAAGCGACCGGAGCCGATCCGATCGAGCACCCGCCGCACCGACTCCTCGGCATTGTCCATCACGTGCCGCATATACGCGCTGACCGTGGGCCAGCCGAATTGAGCGACCACCCGTTGCAGTTCCTGCACGCCCTTCTCGTTTGCCGCCACCTGTGCCTTGATATCAGCGACATTCACATCCGGACTGCGCGCCGGATATCGCGCGTCGGCCAGCAGCCCGCGGAACTCGATTTCCCGAAAATGTCCGCCATCGACAAGCAGGAAATCGTCGATCACGACCCCCTCCTCCTCCAGCGTCCGCGACGTCGGCGGGGTCGAGCCGGGCGTGATGCCGCCAATGTCCGCATGGTGGCCGCGGCTGCCAACAAAGAACAAGATGTCTTTTCCGGCCGCATCGAATACCGGTGTGATCACCGTGATGTCCGGCAGATGGGTGCCGCCATTGAACGGATTGTTGAGCGCGACGACGTCGCCGCGTTTCAACCGACCGCGCCGGTGATCCAGTACGGTGCGCACGCTCTCGCCCATCGCCCCCAGATGCACGGGCACATGCGGCGCATTGGCGACCAGGTTGCCATCGGCATCGAAGATGGCGCAGGAGAAGTCCAGCCGCTCCTTGATGTTCACGCTCATCGACGTGTTCTGCAGCACCGCGCCGGTCTGTTCCGCCACGTTCATGAACAGGTTGTTGAACAGTTCCAGCAGGACCGGATCGGGCCGCCCGGTGTCACCGACGACGCGGGCCGGCAAGGCTTCCGTTCGCCGCAGGATGATGTGGTCGAGCGCCGTGACCTCTGCGGTCCAGCCTGGCTCGATCACCGTGGTGGCATTGGCCTCCCGCACCAGCGCCGGCCCATCAATGCGATCGCCCGCCAGCAGCGACGTGCGGTCGAGCACGGGCGCCTCCCGCGCCTCGCCGCCGGTGAATATTTGCACACGATCGATCACCTCCGGTGTGCCGCTCTCACGCGCTGGCAAGGTCGCTTCCGCGGCGATCTCGCCGGCCAGCACGGCCTCGGCCGCGACCGTCTCCACAACGACCGGGCGGTCGGGTGTGGCGAAGCCAAAGCGCTGGCGGTGCGCGACGTCGAAATTGTGCGAAATCGCTTCCAAATCCTGGAGTGGCACGATCAGTGCCGCCTCGGTCCCGGCATAACGCAGATGCAGCGAACGCACCGTTGTGACCGAAGCCGCCTGGGCCCCCTGCTCCGCCAGTTCGGCAACCGCATCCGCCGCCATTTGATTGGCCAGCGCCTCAAGCGCCGGCAGCGTGTCCGCCCGCAGCGGCATTTCGACGGCCTGTTCCTTCATCGCCGTCTGGTCGGCCAATCCCATGCCATAGGCGGACAGCACCCCGGCATATGGATGGATGAACACCGTCTCCATCCCTAGCGCATCGGCCACCAGGCAGGCATGCTGGCCGCCGGCACCACCGAAGCATTGCAGCGCGAAGCGGCTCACGTCGTGGCCCTTCTGCACCGAGACCTGCTTGATGGCGTTCGCCATGTTCGCCACGGCGATTTGCAGGAACCCTTCCGCCACCTGCCGCGGAGTCTGCGCCTGCCCGGTTGCCGCCTCGATGTCCGGCGCCAGTTCGGCAAACTTTTCCGCCACCACCGCCGGGTCCAGCCTTTGGTCACCACCCGGCCCAAAGATCGTCGGGAAATGATCAGCCTGGATCTTGCCGACACAGACATTCGCGTCGGTGACGGTCAGCGGACCGCCACGCCGGTAGCAGGCCGGCCCCGGATCCGCGCCCGCCGAATCCGGCCCAACCCGCATGCGCGCGCCATCGAAGTGCAGAACCGAACCGCCGCCGGCCGCCACGGTGTTGATCGCCATCATCGGCGCCCGCATGCGTACTCCGGCGACCTCGGTCTCAAACGCTCGCTCGAAGCCGCCCGCATACAGCGCGACATCCGTCGACGTGCCCCCCATGTCGAACCCGATAATCCGGTCGAGGTCCGCCATGCCGGCCGTTCGTGCCGCGCCGACTATGCCGCCGGCGGGACCGGACAGGATCGCGTCCTTGCCCTGAAAATTGCCCGCCTCGGTCAGGCCGCCGTTGGACTGCATGAAATACAACCGCGTGCCAGTCAGCTCGCTCGCCACCTGTTCAACATAGCGCCGAAGTATCGGTGACAGGTATGCATCCACAACCGTGGTGTCGCCACGCGGCACCAAGCGCAGCAAGGGACTGACGGCGTGGCTGGCGGAAACTTGCGAGAATCCCGCCTGCCGCGCCAGTTCGGCCAGGCGCTGTTCGTGCGCGGGGTATTTCCAGGCGTGCATCAGCACGATGGCGCAAGCGTTGATACCAGTCTTGCGGGCCGCCGCCATGATCGCGCGCGCCTGGTCGTCCTCCAGCGTTTCGATCTCGGTGCCGTCCACGCCGACGCGGCCGCCGACCTCCGCCACCTGCTCATACAGCATGCTGGGCAGGGTGATCGCCAGGTCGAACAGCCGCGGGCGAGCCTGGTTGCCGATCCGCAGCGCATCGGCGAAGCCGCGGTTGACGAGCAGCAGCGTGCGGTCGCCCTTGCGCTCCAGCAGCGCATTGGTGGCGACGGTGGTGCCCATCTTCACCGCCTCGATCAGCCCGGGCGGAATCGGCACGTCTAGCCCGAGGCCCAGGATCGACTTGATGCCGGCAATGGCGGCGTCCTGGTAGCGCTCCGGATTTTCCGACAACAGCTTATGGGTGGACAGATGCCCGTCCGGATGACGCGCGACGATGTCGGTGAAGGTGCCGCCGCGATCGATCCAGAACTGCCACATGCTGTCATCCTGCCGGTTGGTCTCGGACGCATGAGGGCAACTTCGGCACGCCGAGGCAAGCCCCGGTAAACGTAACGTCTGCGAGCTTGCGGAAACCTGGGCGAACCGGCATCGTCCACGTGATTTTCATCGACAGGCGTGGCTCGCGCCCGGCACGACTTTTGCCCCTCTGAGAAAAAGCGGAGCCCCTATTGTGCGCCTGTCGCGGTTCCTGCTCGCCATTGCTTTTTTGCCGGCTTCTGCCCCGGTCGGAGTCCGGGAGCCGCTGCTGGACATGGTCCTCAAGCGTGACAAGATCATCGTCGACACCCATGGCATCTCGCCGCTGCCAACCTACGTGGACGACCATCGCGGCCGGGTAGGATTCAAGATCGACATGGCGCACGAAATTGTCCCGGACCTTCTGGACGACCCTAACAAAGTCGAACCGGTGATCACGCAGTGCAACGGACACTTCCCGGCGGTCCTGTCTGGCAGGATTGATTTCAGCCAGCGCTCTGGCAAGATCGCCCCGGACCGGGCGGTGAGGATCGCGCGGACGCCGGCGATGGACCCGAAGATCATGCGGTTCGACGAGGTGACCTCCGCCCTCGATCTCGAACTGGTGAACGCGGTGCTGGCGGCGATGCGGCAGCTTGAGCGTGACAGCATGACCGACCGCATCATCTCGATGGACGGCGGCCTCATCATCGGGGAAGGTATGCCCGACTATTTCTGCTTCCAGCCTAGCATCAGGCGGGTGCGCCAGTTCCTGAAACGCTGTAGTGACCGCTACCGCCTCTGAAAGGATTTTCCATGTCTGCCAGTACCATACCCAATGCGACACTCACCGCGACCTATGAGGCGATGACTCCAGGGTCCGCCGCGCTGGCGACCAAGGCACGGGGCTTGCTGCCGAGCGGGGTGGCGCACGATGGAAGACATTTCGATCCGTATCCGTTGTATGTTCAGCGGGCGCTGGGACCGGTGAAGTGGGATGTCGACAACAACAAGTACGTGGATTATTTCGGCGGTCACGGCGCGCTGATCCTGGGACACAACCACCCGACGGTGATGGCGGCGGTGCATGCGGCGCTGGACCGGGGCACGCATTTTGGCGCCTGCCACGAACTGGAAGTGCGCTGGGCGGAGCTGGTCACCCAGATGGTGCCCTCGGCCGAGCGGGTGCGCTTCACCGGCTCAGGCACCGAGGCGACGCTGATGGCGTTGCGTCTGGCGCGTGCCTATACCGGGCGCGGCAAGCTGGTGCGGTTCCGCGGCCATTTTCATGGCTGGAACGACCACATGACCAGCGGCTACTCGAACCACTTCGACGGCACGCCCACCAGCGGCGTGGTCGCCGGCCTGTCCGACAGCGTGCTGCTGTGCGACCCGAACGATGTCGATGGGATCACGCGGATCTTCAACGACCACAAGGATATCGCGGCGGTGATCCTGGAGCCGACCGGGGCGAGCTTCGGCAAGATGCCGATCCTGCCATCGTTCCTGCAGGTGCTGCGCGACCTGACCACGCAGTCCGGCGCGATCCTGATCTTCGACGAGGTGGTGACCGGGTTCCGGGTGTCGTCCGGCGGGGCGCAGAAGGCGCTGGGGGTGACGCCGGACATGACGACGATGGCGAAGATCGTATCGGGCGGACTGCCGGGCGGCGCGGTCGGCGGACGCAAGGATATCCTGGACTGGCTGGACTTCGAGGTAACCAAGCAGAACGGCCAGGAGAAGATCTACCACCCCGGCACGTTCAATGCGAACCCGGTCTCGGCCGCGGCCGGCGTGGCGACGCTGGAGATCCTCTCCACCACCGATGCCTGCGACCGAGCGAACGCCTTCGGCACCGAGGTGCGGGCGCAGATGACCGAGGTGCTGGAGGAGGAAGCCGTGAACTGGGCCGTGTATGGTTCCTACTCCGGGATTCACATCTATACGAACCCGGATGGCGTGGACATCACGCCGTCGGCCTTCGACGCGGTATCGTTCATTCCACGGATGCTGGGCAAGTCGCGCGGTGCGGGCGTGACTGGACAGGTGCGGATGGGCTTGCTGGTGAATGGCGTGGACATGAACTCCGGTCCCTCCGGCACGATTTCGGCGATGCATGGGGAGGAGGAGATGGCAATCACCGTGGATGCGTTTCGGGCGACAATACGGGCGATGAAGCGGGAGGGGACAATTCAGTAGGGAACCTCGAGGCGGGCAGTTGGGCTTCGCCGGGGCCGATGTTCGCCATGGGCTGATCTTGACCTCCGCCCATTTCCAATGACACGTCTGATCAATGACTTCTCGTTAGTCCGGGCCTGCCTGACCATCACGTCATGTTCTGTCGTGCTCGGCGCAGACCCCGTATGGCTGCTGATCAACCGACTGCATGGCTGCCGACGAGGTCCACGCCTGCACTGCTGCGGGATCAACCGTGACGCGGCAAGGTCCCGGCACGATCTTTCCAGCATCATGGCTAGCCCGCAGTAGGCAGTCACCAAGTTCAAGCCACACCTCCCGGCGCCCGGCGATCGACCTTGAAACGTCGATGATCCGCGCGGGGTGCAAGCCGTTGGAGACAATCCGGATGCTCTCGGGCCGCGCCGACCACCCCACCCGTGCACCGGCCTGAAGCGCCGGACCGGCGACATCAAGCCGCACCCTATTGCCAATATCGATGCAATCGGCAGCAGCGACGCAGCCATACGCAATGTTGTCGGCGCCCAGAAGCCGGGCCACCGTTTCGCTCGCCGGCCGGGCATACACGCTATCAACCGAACCGGCCTGCAGCACTTGGCCAGCGTCAAGGATAAGCAGTTCATCGGCCAGCAGGAAGGCTTCCTCCGGGTCATGCGTCACCAGGATCGTCGTCGCATCGATATCCCCCTGTAGGGCGCGCAATTCGCGCCGCAACTGGATGCGCAGCGGCGCGTCGAGGGCGGAAAATGGTTCATCCAGCAGCAGTAGTCCCGCCGGCCGGCTGAACGCGCGCGCCAGCGCCACGCGCTGCTGCTGACCCAGCGACAGCGCATCCGGCAACCGATGCTTCAGACCTCGCAGGCCAAGCCGATCAATCCATTGCGCCGCGATTGCCGGATCGGAGCCCTTGGCAAACAACAGTTGCCCGATGACGGTCAGATGCGGGAACAAGCCATAAGCCTGCGGCACATAAGCGATGCCACGCTGGTCCGGAGGACAAGCAAACAGATCACGTCCGGCAAGCTCGAGACAGCCGTCTTGTACCCGGTCAAGCCCGGCGATCAATCGCAGCGTAAGCGACTTACCGGAGCCGGACGCACCTAAAATAGCCAGGCGACGCGCCTTGGTATGCCAGGTTATATTGAGATCGAACCCATCAAGATGACGGCCGAAGGTAAAGCCAAGCAGCCGGTCCGGACTGCCCGCTCGCCGCGGCGCGGTCTTCGCCGCATCAGGCCGTGCCGCCGATTGAAGGATATCGACGGTTGGCGGTGATCGTCGTCGCTTGCGACGGTTCCCGAACAGGGCCGCAAGCGCCATGACGGCCACCGCGGCGAGCAGCGTCGGCAGAAGCACCGGCAGCATCGCCGGCAGGCCCTGGCTGCCGAAGGCGACATAGGTGTAAACCGGCAGCGAATATGGATGATAGGCGACCATGACCGTCGCACCAAACTCGCCGAAGGCGCGCAGCCACGCCAGCAGCATGCCAGCCAGGATCTGCCGCCAGACCAGCGGCAGGCTGACCCGCACGAATACCGCCCAGGGCCGATGGCCGAGGGTGGCGGCCACGTCCTCCAGCACCGGGTCCATCGCGGCAAAGGCCGAGCGGGCGGCGATGATCAGGAACGGGGCTGATACGAATGCCTCCGCCAGGATGATGCCGGTGATCGAATCCGTCAGCGTGCCGCCGGTCAGCCTGCCAATCGGACTGGCATAGCCAAGCAGAAACAGCAGCAGAATCCCGCTTGCCAGTGGCGGAAGCGCGAGCGGCAATTGCACGATAAAGCCGAGCAGGGCCATCGCCCGCCCCGACACCCGCGCCAGCAGATAGCCGAGCGGCACGCCGCCCAGCGTCACAACCAATGTGGCCAGCGAGGCGGTAACCAGCGAGACCGCGCAGGCGCCGCCGATACTGCCCCAGTCGATTGAGCGCCAATCCGCCAGCCCGAACTGCGCCAGGCCAACAATGAACGGCGCGATCAGATAGAGCGCCAGAAGGCCAGCGAGCCACGGCAGCAGCGCCGGTACGGGCCGCCTCACCCGGCGGCGCTGAGTGCCTGATGCAGCGATGCCGGAACCTTCGACGCATCGCCAGCGACCGACGGCTTGACGACGTCGAGACCATGCTGCCGCATGAGAGCCTGGCCCCCGGCGCTCAACAGGAACGACACGAAGCGTTCAGCGCCGGCCGGATTGGCGGCGTCGCGCGGCACCGTCGCGGTGTAGTGCGCGCTGAGCGTCATCTCGGGTGGTGGCGTGATCGCGTCGATCCGCCGATCGGCGGTCTCCGTCGAATAGAAGAAGGCCACGTCAAGCTGGCCCGACTGCAGCCGCCCAATCAAGTTTTCTTCCGGAAATACCTGAGCGGGATTCTCCGGCGCGCCGAGAACCTTCTGCGTCAGGCCGGGCTGGTGGGTGACCTGCGCCGCCTTGTCGAGCAGGTCGATGGTCAGCTTTCCCTTCGGGTCGAGCTTGGGATCGGTCCGGCCGATCCGAATCCCCGGCTCCTGCAGCACCTGGTACCAGGGCTTGCTCTTCAGGTCGCCGACGAACCGGCTGAGCGGGTTGTAGCCGATCACCAGAGGCGACTGGGCGAACACCACGTACCAGCTCACCCAATCGTCGTTGGCTGTGCCCATCAGGTCATCATTCACCTTGGGGTTCGCACTGATGAAGACGTCGGCGCGGCGAAGCTTGCCCTTGATCTCGTTGGCCAGCTTGTTCGACCCGCCGGCATAGCCCCGGAAGCGGCCCTGGCCCGCCTTGACGAAGGCTGGTCCGACGCCGTGCTCCATCAGGTTCACCAGTGATCCGGCATAAAGCACGTTGACGGTGCCCCCCGCGTTACCCTGGGCGTAGGCCGCGGTGCGAACGACCGGCAGCGCGGCGGCAGCCAGCAGCAGGCTACGTCTGTGCATGAGATGCTCCTTGATCGTGGTACCGTCGTCAGCAGCCTGGCGAGCGGTCGTTATTCATTGCCCGCTATAGCGGCGTAGACCCGACGCGGCTACCCGACCCTCTCACAAGGCCAGGTGAGACCGTGTCGTCTAATGCGACTATCCCTCGGTGCCGACGCGGCATTGCGGCTTTGGTTGACTGGGTGGATGTGCGACCCAGCCGCTTCCCAAGCCCACGCCGGTGATGGGGGTCGTTCGCTCGTGAAAGCGAAACCAGCGGCCACGCATGCCGTTTCAGTTGCCTCAGCGACGAAATCCTGATCCGCAGGGAGGTAATGATGCGCTTGTATTTAACGGCCATGGTCGCGGCATTCTGTCTGACGGCCGCGGCGATGGCACAGACGCCAGGTGGCGGCTCGGTGCCGCGCGAGGAAGGCAATCGGGCCAATGGCCTCGACTATCAGCCGACACCAAGCGAGGTCGTGCCGCGAGAAAGAGCCGCCGGCATCCAGCCGCCCGCGGCTCAGCAGAAGGCCAACAACCGGTTTTTGCAGCAGACGGACAAGAAACTGCTGCAGGGGCAGGGATTGAGCACGAAGAGCGTGCCCCAGATAACGCCAGAACCGACTGGGAACGGTCCGCGTTCGGCTGATCAGGCCCACCAATAGTGGCGGATGAACCTCGGGCGGAGCATTCACCGCCTGATCATGCGGATTTAATCCACAGCGATGATCCGCAGTTGCAAAGGCATGGCAACCGGTTCGACCTCCGTTGATCCACTGATCGACGCGGATTGAGGCATGAGGCGGTGCAACATGTCTTGGCAGCAAAGATAGGGAGAAATTCGGCATAGCTGCTTGAGCGCACGGCAAATGCTACAGCCGGGTTTGGCGGGAAGCAAGCCTGGCAAAAACAAAGGACAAGCTGCCGGTCCTGCTTCGTCAGAGCCACATTGGTATGATCAAAGCAGCGAGTAAAATACCTAAAATCATACTTAGTCAGTGCCCGCCATTGCCCATCAGTTCTCAGAAGGCGTACGAGCAACCGCCCGGCTATGCACCAAAGCGACAGCAGGCAGCGGCAGCCACACCAAACGTCAGGTCAAGCAGAACAGCAAGTCTGCTTGGAGAGGGCTCGGGACTGGTCTCTCGTCGAACGCGTCACGGTTCCGACTGAGTTTCAGGTCAGCGATGGGTCTTACATTGGACCAATGACTACTTCCTAGTCTCAATTCCCAAAGACACGAGGGAGCGGATCCGCTGTTTCATTAACTGGTTTGTGTGCTTAAGGAAGGAGTCCGGATCTTCTCGCATGGCGCTGATTTGGCTTTGTATAGCGTTCGGTCCGCCAAAAAAGCATTCTACCAGCACCAGCGCCGCATCGTCGACGAGGTCTTCCCGATCTAGCGTCCACACTACGTCCGCCAACGATTTCAACTGAATACGACTGATCTCTTTGTCGACATACTTTTCCGCAATTCTCACAAAACGTTCAGTAAGCAAGTCAACAATAACGTCTCTAGGCCGGGGGAGTTTCTCTGCCGTTGGCAAGTCCATCAGTCTATCGCCAGCAACCATCAAGCCCGCTGCGAATACTAGTTTGGCAAGCGTCCCTGGCATTGTTGCTGCCTCGGCGCGCCACTCATCGCCCAATCGGACTTGCCAATCCTGGTGGGTTCGAGAGACAGCCCGAGCAATAAACCACTCAACAATTTTGGGAGTCCACTCCTTGACGTCATCAGCCAGCACACGCGACACAATCGCAACGACAACCGTTGCACAGGAGCAAAGGACCGGTAGAAGCACACCCTCGATTACGCCCATGAGAAGCTCCCGAACGCCGGTTCAAGCTGCCGGAAAGTGTCCCGGGCGTTACGTTGCCCAACGCCCGTCACCCAGTAGAACCGCCTGCGCGGCCTCCCCAGAACCTTCGGGTGCTCAGTCTCCCATCGGCTTTCCAACCACCCGGCCACCTCCAGCCGAAGCAGGATAGGATACACGGTGCCAGATGGAAGCTTTGCGACGCGGCAAATCTCAGAGCCGGACAAGCCATCCCGCGTCGATACCATTAAAGCACCTAAGACCTTAAGCGTCTGAGCGGACATACGCGGTTCGTTTATTGCCATGTCGCAAGTCTACATAGGGGCGGTGAGATAGCAAGCAAATTTGTGTGGGAGGTTAGTTTGGTGGGGACACTAGTGGAGGCGCTATGAATTCAGAACGAAAGCACCTGAAATAGGTCAATAATTTATGCTGCTTCATTCCGATTTGGCGTCCCGTAGGGGATTCGAACCCCTGTCGCCGCCGTGAAAGGGCAGTGTCCTGGGCCTCTAGACGAACGGGACAGGCCGGTGCCGACGATCGCCGCCGGGCCGGCGGTGAGTAGCGGAGGCTCCCGCACCGGTCAAGCGCCGTCGCATCACCGCTGCTTCAAGCCACCGCGCCATCGACGATGACGAAGCAGGGACTGACCGAGCCGTTCCATTCCTCCGCCCGCAGATGGCCGGCCAGATGCAGCGGCACGCCATTTCCCCGCGCCAGCAAGGCATCCGCCAAGCCACCCTCACGCGCGCGGAACAGCATGGCCTTCAACCGCAGCCCGCCGCCCTCGCCTTCCACAAAGGCACGGATGGTGTTCGCCTCCCGCCCGACCCGATCGGCGCGCACCACGCGGGCGCGGTGCAGCACCAGCGTCGGCTCCTCGTTGCCGGCGCCAAATGGGGCGAGACGCTCCAGGTGGCGAGCCAGATCGATGGTGGCGCCGGCGACGGTGAAGGTGGCCTCAACCGTCAGGTCGGCGGCACCCGGCAAGGCGGACGCCGCAACCAGACGGTCGTTCAAGAACGCCCGAAAGTCCTCGACCCGCTCGGCCCGCACCGAAAACCCGGCCGCCATCGCGTGGCCGCCCCCGGTCTCCAGGATGCCGGCCTGGCACGCCGCGATCACCGCCGCGCCCAGATCCAGCCCGGCCACGGAGCGACCCGAGCCCTTGCCCAGCCCGCCGGCAATCCCCGCCACGCAGGCGGGCCGGTTGAACCGCTCCTTGATCCGGCCGGCGACGATGCCGACCACACCCGGATGCCAGCCCTCGCCAGCCACCAGCACCACCGCCTGACCAGCCGTCACCTGCGCCTCGGCTGACCGCATGGCGGCCTCCATGATGCCCGCCTCCACGTCCTGGCGCTGCCGGTTGACCGCATCGAGCCGTTCGGCCAGGGCCAGCGCTTCCACCCGGTCCTCGGTCAGCAACAGCCGCAGCCCCAGATCGGCCTCGCTGATGCGGCCGCCGGCGTTGATGCGGGGGCCGAGGGCGAAGCCGCAGGTGGCGGCGTTCAGCTTCTCGCGTGCCTGAGCAACCTCCAGCAGCGCCGTGATGCCTGGACGCGTCCGGCGGGCCATTACCTTCAGACCCTGACAAACCAGCGCCCGGTTGAGCCCGGTCAGCGGCATCACGTCACACACCGTCGCCAGCGCCACCAGGTCCAGCAGCTCGATCAGGTCGGGCTCCGGCCGACCGGCGAAGAAGCCCAGGCGGCGCAACGCCCGCACCGTGGCGATCGCCGTCATGAACGCCACGCCGGCAGCGCACAAGCTCGTCAGGCCGGAGCTGCAATCCAGCCGGTTCGGGTTGACGGTCGCCAGAATCGCCGGCGGCAGGCCTTCCGCCTTGTGGTGGTCCAGCACGATTACCTCGGCCTGGCCCGCCACGCCGGACAGCGCCATAGCGGCGGCGGTGCCGCAATCAACGCAGACAATCAGGCCGGCGCCGCGCGCCACCAACCCGGCCAGCGCCGGCTGATTGGGCCCGTAGCCCTCCAGGATGCGATCCGGGACATGGTGATGCACGACGCACCCAAGGCCGCGCAGAAACCGCACCATCAACGCCGAACTGCACGCACCGTCCACGTCATAGTCGCCGAACACCGCCACCGTCTCGCTACCCAGCGCGGCCTGGGCGAGGCGATCCGCCGCCACGTCCATGTCGATCAGGCAGGACGGGTCCGGCAGCAGGACCCGCAAGGTAGGCTGCAGGAAATCCGCCGCCGCTTCGATCCCGACGCCGCGCCCGGCGAGCAGGCGGCCGACGATCTCCGGCAGTTCCAGCCGCTGGGCAATGCCGAATGCCACCCGGTCCTCGCCGCTGCGCCATTGCCAGCAGCGTCCGGACAGGCTGCTGGTGACGCCCAGGACAGGCCCAGCAATAGTATCGGAAAAAGTCGTGCTCAAGACCGCCGCCTCAGGTCGGCGTCCAGGTCTTCTGCGCGAAGTTGTGGTGCGCCTCGATGAAGCGGACAGTGCCGGAGTGGCTGCGCATGACGATGGAGTGGGTGACCGCGCCGCCGCCGCTCCATTTCACCCCACGCAGCATGGCGCCGGTGGTGACGCCGGTGGCGGCGAACATCACGTCGCCCTTCGCCAGTTCATCGCAACTGAAGCAGCGCTTGGGATCACTGTGGCCCATGGCGCGCACCCGCTCGATCTGCTCATCCGTTTCGTATAGCAAGCGGCCTTGCATCTGACCGCCGACGCAGCGCAACGCCGCGGCCGACAGCACGCCCTCCGGCGCACCGCCGGAGCCCAGGTAGATATCGATCTGCGCATCGGGCAGCGCGGTGGCGATGACGCCGGCCACATCGCCATCGCTGATTAGCACGACGCGGGCACCGGCCTCCCGGCAATGCGCGATCAGGTCCTTGTGCCGGTCGCGGTCCAGGATGCAGGCGGTCAGATCCGACCGATCACGCTTCTTCGCCCGTGCCAGATTGCGCAGGTTGGACGCCACCGAGTCGTCCAGGTTGACCACGCCCGCCGGCAGGCCGCCGCCGACGGCGATCTTGTCCATGTAGATGTCCGGCGCATGCAGGAAGTTGCCCCGGTCGGCCAGCGCCAATGTCGCCATCGCGTTCGGCCCGCCCTTGGCGGTCAGTGTCGTGCCCTCCAGCGGATCGACGGCGATATCCATTGGCGGGCCGCCGGCACCGACCTTCTCGCCGATGAACAGCATCGGCGCCTCATCCATCTCCCCTTCCCCAATCACCACCGTCCCCTCGATCGCCACGGCATCAAAGGCTCGCCTCATCGCTTCCACGGCGGCGCCGTCGGCCTCGTTCTTCTTGCCGAGACCAATCCAGCGGGAAGCCGCCAACGCCGCGGCCTCCGTCACCCGCACGAGTTCCAGGGCCAGATTACGGTCGGTCATCGTGCCGGGCAGCGGCTTGGTGGTCGGGGCCATGAGGTTCCTCCGGATCAGGGACGTGGTTCGAGTCCACACCACTTTAGCACGGTCCGCGCCGCCGGGCAGGGTCCGATCATCAAACAGGTGTTGCTGGCTTGATCCGCCGAGTGCGGAAGCAGATATCCGCACGGTCAAGTCGCATAAAGCGCGATTGGTTTAGGTTGACCCACGGATCGCGCTTTAACTCATTGTTTGATCGCGTGGTTCACGCCTTCTGACTGGGTCAGCCTCAGGCGATCACGCTTGTCTTATGACTTGCCCCAGGTTTTGCGGAACAATGGTTCACCAGCGGCGGGTTGCAACCCGCCGCTGGTGAAGCGGGATGGATCGAGATCACGCCGGTCGGGTAGGACCGAGTTAGAGTGGGATCGCCCGCTTCTTTTCCTCAAGGCCCGAACGGATACCTGGGTGTTGCACGCCCCGGATGACAAGCATGGGACAGGAAAAGATGAGCCACGCCATAGCACCAACCGCGGATCACGTCACCCTCGGCATCGACGTCGCCAAAGACACCCTCGAGGTCCACCTCCACCCGCAGGGCCTCGCCCAGCGGTTCACCAATGATCGCCAAGGCCACGCCAGGCTGATCGCCTGGATCACCCCCTACCAGCCAACCCGCATCGTCTTCGAGGCCACCGGCGCCTACCACCGCGCCCTCGAAATGGCGCTGGGCCGCGCCGCGCTGCCCGCCGTCAAAGTCAACCCGCTGCAGGCCCGCCGCTTCGCCGAGGCCACCGGCAAACGGGTCAAGACCGATCCCGTCGATGCCGCCATGCTGGCCCGCTTCGGCGCCCTCCTGCAGCCCGACATCCCCCCCGCCCGGGATCCAACCGTTGATCAGCTGGCCGAACTGCTGGCCGCACGGCGGGCCTTGGTGAAGGACCGCACCGCAGCACTCAACCGCGCCAAGACCCTCACGCTGCCCTGCTCAAGCGCCAAAGCCAGCAACACCTCAAGCAAATCGACACCCAGATCCAGGCCATCGATCGCCAGCGGACAACCATTCTGGCCGCCCATGACAGGCTCAAGGCCCGCTTCGACATCCTTGTCAGCATCCCTGGCCTGGGCGCCGCCACCGGCCTCGCCTTGCTTATCGACATGCCAGAACTCGGCTCGATGGACGCCAAGCAGGCCGCCAGCCTCGCTGGCCTGGCGCCGGTCACCCGACAATCCGGCACCTGGCAAGGCAAAAGCTTCATCCAGGGCGGCAGGGCCAACCTCCGGCAGGCGATCGACATGCCCGCCCTGGTCGCCATCCGCTTCAATCCGCCGCTCAAGGCCAAATACCAGGCGCTGCGCCAGGCCGGCAAACCCGCCAAGCTCGCCATCGTCGCGATCATGCGCAAACTCATCATCATCGCCAACGCGCTGCTGCGCGATCATCGCACATGGACGCCAGAGGTGGCTTGACCAAGACGGATACTCTAAAGATCACGTCTCGCAAGATCACCTGGGGCTGTCCGGTGCGGGAGGCTGCTTGGCCGGTGGCCGGGGCGCCGAGGCCTGCGCGGCCTCCGCCAAGGCTGCCATCAGCGGCTGCACATCCTCCCAAGGCTGGCGCTTCAGATAGTTGACCACGGCCTGGAACGTGTGCGGCGGCAATGTTACAGGATACGTGCCTGGCGCCGCGTCCTGCGCGTGCGCGACCGGATTTTGTACTATCGTACTTGCCAAGACGGTGATCGTTATCGCGATCAGTGACCAGTTGCGCATTTCCAGCTTCCCCTTCCGGTGGACCAGCACAACTGGTTGTCAGTCGTGTCGATCACGACAGCGGCCTTGCCAACCGCACCGGCATTCCCGGTCGGCGTACCGGCCGTGGTCGGCAGCAAGGCAAAACCGGCGGCGGCGCTGGTGGCCAGCGGGACGCCCGTGCCAAGCTGCACGCCTGTCGGCGACAGCCGCATGACCACGAAAGGCGGCCCGGGCCGCCCATACGCCGGCATCGCCGCGAAGGTCAGGCTGCCGCCGACATTCGCAACGCCACAAAGATTGGTGTTGCCGGCGTCGGCAATCGCCAGCGCGGGATGTGCCGCTCCCAGCACCGGACCCGAGGTCAGCAGCAGGTTCTCGCCGTAGTTCGCCGAACTCCAGCCCGGCTTGCCATAGGAGACAAGCGGCCCGGTCAGGTTCAGGTAAGTGCCGTCACCGGCAAGCGTCTGCGCCGGCGACCAGGGCGGTGAGCCCGCACCGAACGCGATGTCCTGCCCCGCCTTCATCCAGATCGCATGCGCGTTCTTGCCTTGCCTGGCATGGCGGAAATCGAGAATGGCCGTGTTGTAGGCGGTGGCGACGGTCAGCACGGAATTATACGAATCACCTGGTTTGGCGGCGGAAATTCTAATGCCGGTGGCGATCACCGTGGGTCCAATCCCGGACGACGCCGTCCCGCCGACGATCGAGATGCCGCCGCGGTTGCGCGCATCGTCCCGCCCGCTGGCCACCACATCGACCTCCAGCCCGAGCAGCGCATTGGTCCGGGAGGACGGTAGCCGGGTCAAGTCATGCGCCTCGAATACACCGCCCCAAAGCTGCGGATTGTTGACCCCGATGACCTGTGTACCGGCGGCGCCGTCGGCCGCGCTGACCGGGGTGGTCAAGGTGATGGTGCCCCGGCCGGACGCGGTGCTGGCGCCAACGCACTCATACCGCGTGCCGTTGATCAGGACGGGCATCCGGTTGAAGGCCGAGTTCAGCGCGCGCCCGTTGTAGCTTTGGAAGGCGCTGGTATCGGCCACCGGCACGGTTGCCGATGTCGAAGCGGTGGTGATTGTCGTTGTCTGAGGAGCCGCGGCGCTACGCAGACCCTGACCGTACACACCGACATGCTGCCCGGTTCCGCCCCCGGTGCTGGCATTGTTCACCACGCCAAGCACGCTCCAGACAAAGGCATTGTTCGCGGCCGTGGGCGAAGGCGTGCCGATGGTCGTATAGAACCGGCCGTTCGATACCACCGGTGCGTTCGAGGCGGTGGCGGCAAGCGGGGCATTGGCAATGAACTTGCTGAGAATCTGCGCGGTGTCGGCGGCATAGGTCGGCAGGGTCCAGGCGCGCACCGTAACTGAGCTGGGCGAGGACCCGCTGCCTGGAAAGCGCAGAACCGCCCCTTCGCTCATGGTATCGCCGCCCTTGTTCAGCGGCGTGAAGCCAAGCAGGGCGGTGATCTCGTCCGGCCGCGGTTTCGCGCCTCCGGGCAGCGGGCCAGACGGGATGACCTGGGCCTGGGCCGCACTCGTTGCGATGATGCCAAGTGACAGCACGGCGACCGCGGCATGCCCCGGCGGACCCGGCTGTCGTGGGACCACCGTTTCCTGCTCCGCATCGCGGCGTCTGCCGATCCACCGCGAAAACATGCCAGTCACAACCGCCGGCGGATCAGCGGAAACCCTGGTTGGCGTCATGACCGTGCCTCATCGCAGCGTCTGTCCAAACAGGTCAATGCGAACCTGCTGTCCTCCACCCGACCACGCGATACCGGACAGAGTGACGCTGGACCATGGAAATCATCCCCGGCGAACCGCGAATGCCTTGTATAAGATGGCTCAGCTCGGTGGAAAGGATCGGTTGCATGAACCTGTGGGCGGACTTCCTGAGTAATGATGGTCGGATCATTGACAAGTGGAAGCATTACTTCCCCGCCTACGAAAGGCACTTTGCGCGCTATGTGAACCGGCCACTGACCTTCCTGGAAATCGGCTGCGGCGAGGGTGGCTCGTTGCAGATGTGGAAGCGTTACTTCGGCCCGCATGCCAGGCTGATCGGCATCGATGTCAGGCCGCAGTGCGCCGCCTTCGAGGAAGACCAGATCGCCATCCGCATCGGCGACCAAGCCGATCCTGTGTTCCTTGATCAGTTGATCGAGGAGTTCGGCACCCCCGACATCGTCCTGGATGACGGCAGCCATATCATGCAACACGTGGTCGCGACGTTCGGCTTCCTGTTCCATCGCACCGCGCCGGATGGCGTTTACATGGTGGAAGACCTGCATACCGCCTATTGGGAGCAGTTTGGCGGCGGATTACAGCGTCCGGGCACGTTTATCGAGCTCTGCAAGACCCTGGTGGACGAGATGAACGCTGACTGGACCCGCGGCGCCTTGCCGCCGACCGAGTTCACCCGCAGCACGCTGTCGATGCATTTCTACGACAGTCTCGTGGCGTTCGAGCGCGGCCGCACCACGCGGAAGACCGGATTCCGGATTGGGCGGGAGACGTAGGGTCTGGCCGTCCAGGCGGCACCGGTTCAGCTATTCATGATCATGTAAGGTTGTATCGCCGCCGCAAATGCGCAGTGGCCCTGGCCGGTGCGCCGGCGGGTGATCACCGTCGAGTGGCCGCTTTCGCCTTGGCTGACGTTTTCGCCGCCGTCGCGCCCTGCTTGGCCGCAGTGGGGGCTGGGCTGGGCGCTGGGCTAGGGGCTGGGCTGGGGGCTGAGGTGGTGACGACCGACCTGGGGGCGGCGGCGTCGCGGCGCAGGCGGCGCTCACCCAGGAACAGCAGGATCGGCGCGGCAATGAAGATCGACGACGACGTGCCGACGACGATGCCGAACAGCATCACCCAGGCAAAGCCGGAGATCGACTCGCCGCCGAACAGCGCCAATGGCAGGCTGGCCAGGAACACCGTCATCGAGGTTCCCAGCGTGCGGTTCAGCGTCTCGTTGATCGACAGGTCAATCAGCTCGCGCAGCGGCATCGACTTGTATTTGCGCAGGTTCTCGCGGACCCGGTCGTACACCACCACCTTGTCGTTGGTGGAATAGCCCAGCACGGTCAGGATCGCCGCGACCATCACCAGGTCGAACTCGATCCGGGTCAGCGCCAGGAAGCCGATCGCCTTGGTGACGTCCAGGATCAGCGTCACCACCGCACCGACGGCGAACTGCCATTCAAAGCGAAACCAGATATAGACCAGGATCATCAGCAGGCTGATGCCCAGGGCCAGCAACCCGTTGCGGAACAGCTCCGCCGAGACGCTGGCGCCGACCGCATCAGTACGCTCGATCTTCGAACCAGGCACGCCTTTCTCAAGCGCGTCGCGCACCCGCCCGACGGCGGCCTGTGTGGCCTGCTCGCTGGATTGCGCCCCAAGGCGGATCAGCACCTCCGACGGATCGCCAAACCGCTGCACCCCCTGTTGCGGAATGTGCTCGCTGCTCAGCGCAGCGCGGATCTGGTCGAAATTGGCTGGCCCATTGGTCCGCACCTCCATCACCACGCCGCCGGAGAAGTCGATGCCGAGGTTCAGGCCGGGATAGAAGAACAGCACGACCGAGGCGCTGGACAGGATCGCCGAGACGATCAGCCCCATGAACCGGCCGCGCATGAACTGGATGCGGGTGCCATCGGGAACCAGGCGTAGGCGAGGTCTGATGAACATGGCGTTCCCTTACACCGGCAGCAGCTTGGGCCGCGTCGCCACATACCAGCGTGACACCAGCAGCCGGGTGAGCATCCAGGCGGTGAACAGCGAGGTCGCGATCCCCACGGTGATGGTCACGGCAAACCCGCGCACCGGGCCGGAGCCGAAGACGAACAGCATCACATGGGCCAGAAAGGTGGTGGCGTTGCTGTCGAAGATCGTGCTGTAGGCGCGCTTGAATCCATGCTCCAACGCCGCCAGGGGCGGACGGCCGAGTTTCTGCTCCTCGCGGATGCGTTCGTTGATCAGCACGTTGGCGTCCACCGCCATGCCCAGGGTCAGCAGGATGCCCGCCATGCCCGGCAGGGTCAGCGTCGCCTGCAGCAGCGACATGACCGCCAGCAGCAGGATCAGGTTGACCACCAGCGCCAAGTTGGCGAACCAGCCGAACAGCCCGTAGAAGAACCCCATGAAGCCGATCACCAGCACGAAGCCCGCTGCCAGGGAGATCGCCCCGGCGCGGATGCTGTCGGCGCCAAGTTCAGGGCCCACGCTGCGTTGCTCGATCACCGTCAGCGGCGCCGGCAGGGCACCGGCCCGCAGCAGCACCGCCAGGTCGCTGGCCGAGGCCGCCGTGAACGATCCGCTGATCTGGCCGCGGCCGCCAGTGATCGCCTCGCGGATCACCGGGGCGGAGATCACCTTGTTGTCCAGCACAATGGCGAAGCGATGGTTGACGTTGGCTCTGCTGACATCGGCGAAACGCCGAGCGCCGATCGAGTTGAAGGTGAAGTTGACCACCCAGTCGCCGGTTTCCTGGTTGGTGCCGGCGCGCGCGTCGGTCAGGTCGGCGCCGTCCACATCGATGCGCTTGCGCACCGCGATCTTCTCGCCGGGCCGGTCCTGCATCGCCAGGTAGTCGTCACCTGGCGGCGGCGGGCCGCCACTGGCCGGGTTCGCGGTCTCATCCACCAGGCGGAAGGTCATATGCGCGGTCTGGCCGATCAACTGCTTGATGCGATCCGGATCGCCCACACCAGGAAGCTGCACGACGATGCGGCTGTCGCCCTGCCGGGTGATCTGCGGGTCGAGCACCCCGGTCTCGTCAATGCGGCGGCGGACGATCTCGATCGACTGCTGCACCGCGCCCGCCGCCCGCTGACGCAGCGCAACCGCCGACAAGGTCAGCGTGATCGTGCCGTCGGCGGACGATCCGATCGTCAGGTCGGGCACGCCGGTGGCGGAATCCTGGCTAATCAACGGCTTGACGGCAGCCACCGCCGCGTCGGTCCTTGTGGCATCGCGCAGCCGCAGCAGCACGCGGTTCTGGTCGGGCTGCGCCTCCAGCGTCTGGTAGAAGATCGACGCCCCGCGCAGCGCCTGACGCACCCCGTCCAGCAGGCTGTCCAGCCGCTCCTTGGTCACCGCGGCCATATCGACTTCCAGCAGCAGATAGCTGCCGCCACGCAGATCCAGCCCGAGATGCACGGTCCGCCACGGCAGCCAGGGCGCCGGAGCGGCGAACAGGTTTGGCAAGCCAAGCAGAAGCCCCAGCAGGCAGACGCCCAGGACAATGGCGGTCTTCATGCGGCTGAAATACATCATGGTCTTACGCGCGCGGCTCCCGGATACCAATTCGGTCGATCGGCGGCGGTGCTATGCAACGCGCCTGATGCGATTGTCTAGGCCGCGCTGACGGATTCGCGAAAATCGAGAGACAGCGGATTGTCAACCCGGCGACGTCTCGCCTGACGGCAGGCGACGATCAAGGCAACCGAATTGCCCATTCCCTCCGGTCTTTGCATCACGACGCGCGCCGTATCCAACCCCATATCGTCATCGCATGCCTGGCCTGCTGCCCCAGGTCACGCCGCAGCATCGTCCGTATGCGTTGGCCTCCGGGCTGATCGGATGCAGCGCGCTGAAGAAACCGCCGCCCCGCGGACAATCGGTGTACGTTCGCCGACGACTCATGGACCGGGATCACGACTGATCCGCCACAGCCAGCCTGAGCGGGAAACTCCAAGTACCGATCAATCAGCTCGAGTTCCTGTTGCCGCCACGGCTCCAATCCAGCATCACCATCGTCGCCGTCACCCAAGTCGCCTGATGCGGCCAGGGCTTTTCCGCCCAACGGCCCAGTAAACAATTAGCGTATCCGCGAATATGGGCGTATCCGCGATCTTGGGCTCAACACGCGCCAGAAAGCATGAAAAGTGTCCGGTGCGAGATAGAACGGGGAAGCAGGAAATGTCCAGAAATCTTCCGGCTGGAGAGGCAGGATTAAGTGGCCGGTGGGCGCAGCTCATCTTCGGTGTCATCGCCATGATGCTGATCGCCAACCTGCAGTATGGCTGGACGCTCTTCGTCAAGCCGATCCAGCAGGCCCATGGCTGGACAACCGCCGAGATCCAGTGGGCCTTCAGTATCTTCATTGCGCTGGAAACCTGGCTCACGCCGGCTGGTGGCTGGCTAGTGGACCGCCTTGGGCCGAACCGCGGACCAAAGGTGGCCGTGGCAGCAGGCGGCATCCTGGTCGCGATCGCCTGGGTGATCAACGCCTATGCCGACACGATAGGCATGCTCTATGTGGGTGCCGCGATATCCGGTCTTGGTGCCGGCGCGATCTACGCGACCTGTGTGGGCAATGCCGTGAAATGGTTTCCCGACCGGCGCGGCCTCGCCGTCGGCATCACGGCGGGCAGCTTCGGCGCCGGGGCGGCACTGACCGTGATCCCGATCAAGATGATGATCGCGTCACGCGGATACGCCGCGACATTCCTGACGTTCGGGCTTGCTCAAGGCCTCATCCTGTTCGTGGTGGCCTGGACGCTTCGCGCGCCCAACCCCGGCGAGGTCCCCGCCGCGGTCGCGAGCAAGGCTGTTCAGCAGAGCACGCGCGACCGCACACCACGCGAGGTGCTTGTCACGCCGGTATTCTGGGTCCTGTACATCATGTTCATCCTGGTCTCGGCGAGCGGGCTGATGGCGACGGCGCAGCTTGCGCTTATCGCATCCGACTTCAAGATATCGGACACGGTACTGTTTCTGGGGGCATCCACGCTCGCCGTGGCGCTGGTGGTCGATAACGTCATGAACGGCGCCGCTCGGCCGTTTTTCGGCTGGGTTTCCGACCAGATCGGGCGCGAGCCGACCATGGTCATCGCGTTCAGCCTCGGCGGCGTCAGCTACCTGCTGCTTGGATCGCTAGGGACAAGTCATTGGGCTTTCGTAATTTTCGCGGCCCTGATCTTCTTTACGTGGGGCGAGATCTTCAGCCTGTTCCCGTCGACCTGTACGGACACGTTTGGGGTACAATATGCGACCGTGAATGCCGCCCTGCTCTACACGGCCAAGGGCACATCGGCACTGCTCGTCCCGTTCGCCAACGTATTGAAGGCGGCTACCGGAAGCTGGTATTCGGTGTTTCTCGCCACGGCAATCATGAACTTCGCGGTCGTCTTCATGGCGGTCTTCATCTTGCGGCCCCTCCGGCGGGCGCAGAGCGCGATCGCCGATCCGATGGTCGCGTAGGGTCGCACGCCTGTCTATGGACCGCTCCAGGCCTTGTGCTGGCTCGACTTCGGTCAGCCACCCAGCACTTGCGGGGCGTGGACGCCGCTTCAATGACCATGTCTGTGCCTGTAAGGCTCGTCCCGGCCATCCGCCCCCAGCCGCTGGTGCGAAGATGGCCGGGACAAGCCCGTGGCGCGGAATCTGGACCGGACGCGCAATCGGTGAGCTCGTTGTAACTTGTCAGCGTTTGCGTTCGGCTTGATGCCTGCTCGCCGTGAACAGCCCACACCTTACCATGCCGGCGTTGCTGCCCGGGCGAGACGCCCCAGCGACCATTCAAGGGACCACGCCACTCGGCCGGTCAGCGCTCCTTTCCGGTGCTGTCCTGGCGCTTGGCTGCCTGATCTGGTGGGCGTCCGCGACCTATCCGGCGGAGCTGCCGGCAATCGCCCCGTGGGACTTTTCCTGGATCGAGTATCTAGGCACCGTCCTGCCCCTGGTCTGGTATCTTCACGGTCTGGCCCTGACGGCGCCGGCGGATCGTCCGCACAGGCTACGACGCATCGCGTTCCTGACCGGCGTCGCGCTGATCTACGCCACCTTGCAGACCCACTTCGTCTACCTCTCGCAGCACATGTTCTTCCTCAACCGGCTGCAGCATCTGGGGATGCATCACCTTGGCCCGTTCCTGATCGCGCTGGCCTGGCCCGGCGAGACGATCAGCCGCGGCATGCCCGTCATGCTTCGCCGGCTGGCCGGGGCGGGGTGGCTGCATCGCGTGCTGCGGGTCGTGCAGACCCCGGTCGTCGCCGGCGTGCTGTTCGTCGGCCTGGTGTGGTTCTGGCTGCGCCCCGCCATCCATTTCCACGCCATGGTCTCGCCGCTGCTCTACACGACGATGAACCTGAGCATGGTCATCGACGGGCTGCTGTTCTGGTGCTTCGTGCTCGACCCCCGGCCAACACCGGCGGCGCGCTATTCGTATGCGGTGCGGCTGGCAACATGTCTTCTGGTCATCTTCCCGCAGTTGCTGATCGGCGCCCGCCTGACCTTTGGCTTGACCCCGCTGTATTCGTACTACGACCTGTGCGGACGGCTGTTCCCCTCGATCGGCGCGCTGTTCGACCAGCACCTCGGCGGACTTGTGGTGTGGATCCCCTCGTCCATGATGAGTTCTTTCGCGTTCATGCTGATCATGAACAACATCCGTCTGCAGGAGGACCGGCAATGTGGTGGCAACGGCTGCGATGATATCGAGTTCGCACCAGGGGTCCGGATCTCGTCCAAGGGTTGGACCGGGCGTTAGGGTCCTGGTCAGGCTGGCGGTGATCGCGCCGCTGCTGATCGGCGGCCGGACGGCGTGGGGCGCGGCGGCGGATGCGGTGGTGACACAGGGCCGGATGCAGGTCCTGCTGCCGTCACGTCCCGCCGCGGGCTATTTCACGCTGGAAAACCGCGGCGACACGCCACTGGTCCTGTCCGGCGCCAGCGCGCCCGATTGCACATCGCTCATGCTGCACCAATCGACCACCGAGGGCGGCATGGCGCGGATGGCCATGGTGGACACGGTTCCGGTTCCGCCGCACGGCACCGTTCGCTTCGCCCCAGGCGGCTATCACCTGATGTGCATGGACCCGTCAGGCCCCCTGCTGCGGCACACGGGAACCGAGCCGGTGACGCTGCATTTCGCGAATGGCGGCTCGCTCGCCGCCGCATTCGCGATTGAAGGCGTGGGCGCCAGACAAGGAGCCGGCAAATGAAGCGGCGTGAGGCCCTGCGACTGCTGGCCGCCGGCGCCGCGACCGCATCCGTTCCAAGGGTGGCGCGGGCCGAGGACGGGACCTGGCACGACATCGACGTGACCGGCTCGTCGCCGTCCCTGTCGTTTACTATGCAGGCGACCCCCGACGGACGCACGGTGACGCAGGCGGATTACCACGGCCTCGTCACGATGCTGTATTTCGGCTACACGTTCTGTCCCGATGCCTGCCCGCTGACGATGCAGAACGTGGCCAACGCCCTCGACAAGACCGGCGACGCGGCGAAGCAGATCCGCTTCCTGTTCGTCACTGTCGATCCCGGCCGGGACACGCTGCCAGTCCTGAAAAACTACGTCGGGTTGTTCGCGCCGGGTTTTGTCGGCCTGCGCGGCAGCGCGGATGAGCTTGAACGCTTGGCGAAGCGGTTTCGCATCGCTTATTCGGTCACACCGTCCGCCGATCCCCGGCAGTACCAGGTGACCCACAGCTCCGCCATCTATGTCTTCGACCGGCAGGGCAATGCTCGGTTGCTGGTTCCTTCAATGGCGTCACAGACGCCCGACATCGATGGCGTGGCTGCCGACCTGACCAGGCTGACAACCGAAAAGCCATCCTGGTTCGATTGGCTGCGGAGCCAGGTGTAGATACACCCGGCCAGCGCTTCGCCCATGCGGCACGCCTGACCACAGCGGAAAGCAGGTCGAGAGGCTTGGCGAGGATGTGATGAACGCATCGATGCGGCCGACTGCAGGTGCGGATCGTTGCACAACGTGGCCTCAGCCGCCATCCGCCTCATGGCCGGCCTTTCCGGCTAAAGATGAAGCCTGGAGTCATGATGCCGAGCCTGCCCGACAATAGCGCTTTCATTGGCTAGCCGGCCGTCATCTCCGGCCGGTCGTACCGCTCCAGGTTTCCGACAGCGGATGATGCTCCTCCACCACCTGACGCAGCCGCTCGGTCTGCACGTGCGTATAGATTTGCACGGTGGAAATGTCGGCGTGACCCAGCAGCACCTGCAGGCTGCGCAAGTCGGCGCCGCGGGCCAGCATGTGGGACGCGAACGCATGCCGCAGCACGTGCGGCGACACGCGGACTGGGTCCAGGCCTGCTGCCAGCGCCACCTGCTTCAGCAACAGAAAGAACGCCTGACGGGTCAGCGTGCGTTTTGTATCGCGGCCGGGGAACAGCCAGCGGCTTTTGCCCTCCGTCGCCGCCAGCAGCGCCGCCGCGGCATCCCTGGCCTGCGCCGACAGCGGCACCATCCGCTCCTTGCTGCCCTTGCCCTTGATGATCATGGCCTGACGGTTCTGCGTCAGCGCCTCCCGCGGCAGCGACAGCAGCTCGGTGACGCGCATGCCGGTGGCATAGAGGATTTCCAGGGCGGCGCAGGCAACGACGCCGGGCCGACCGGGTTTGCGCCGAGCGGCATCCAGCAGCGCGTCCACCTCCGTCTCGGTCAGCAGCTTGGGCAGTGTCTGGGGCAACCGCGGCATGTCGAGCTGCCGGGTGGGATCATCGGCCCGCAGGCCCTCCCGCAGCAGGAACAGATGAAACTGTCGCAAGGCGGACAGGCGGCGGGCGGCGGTGCGGGCGGACAGGCCGCGCTTGTGCAGCGACGCCATGTAGGCCCGGCAGGTCTCGGCGTCCGCCGCCGACACCGCGAACCTCGTCTCGGCCGCGAACTGGGCGAAGTCTTGCAGATCCAGGGTATAGGACAGGATGGTGTTGCGAGCGGCACCGCGCTCGACCGTCTGCATTTCCAGGAACGCCTCCACGCGCGGGTCCACGCCTTGATGCGTCAGTGCTGTGGGGCGAACTTGTCGTTCGGCACGACCTTCTCCACCGGGTGCGGCTGTGGCGCGGGTGGAAAGGCCCCCAGCATCAGCATGCCGCCAGCCAGGATAATCAGCCCGGCCACGACGACAGCCAGGAAAATGCGCATCATCCAAGCTCCTGAAGCAGTGTCCCAAGTCTGGTGGCCCTTCGACCCAGGCAACCCAGGCAGACTCGGGGGCAGTCGCCTGTTCCGAGGTCGGTGTGCTAACGTCTCGGATCATGACACGCAACACTGCTCTGCGGGAGACGATTCCCATTCCAGATTCGATCGCCGGTCGCAGCATCGCGCTGGTCGGGCTGATGGGGGCCGGCAAAACCTCCATCGGCCGCCGGCTCGCCGCCCGGCTCGGCCTGCCGTTTCGTGACGCCGATCAGGAGATCGAGCTGGCCGCCGGCTGCACCATTCCGGAACTGTTCGCCCGCTACGGCGAAACCGCGTTCCGCGACGGAGAACGGCGGGTGATCCGCCGGCTGCTGGCGGCCGATCCGATGGTCATCGCCTTCGGCGGCGGCGCCTTCATCGATCCGCGCACCCGAGAAGAGGCCAGGGTGGAGGCGGTGTCCGTCTGGCTGCGCTGCACCCTGCCCACGCTCGTTCGCCGCGTGGCCAGCCGCGACAACCGCCCCTTGCTGGCCGGCCGTGATCGAGAGGACACATTGCGCGACCTGATGGACCGCCGATATCCGGTCTATGCCGAGGCGGATCTGGTCGTCGACTGCGGCGATGAACATCCGGACCATACCACCAGCCAAGTCGTGAACGCCCTGCTGGACTGGAAGCCTGCTCGGCGACTGCACGTGGTGTTGCCTAGCACCAGCTACGACGTGGTGATCGGCGACAACCTGCTGGCGCGCGCCGGAGCCTTGCTGGCGCCGAAACTGCCACAGAAGCGTGCGGTGGTGATCACCGACCGGACGGTGGCAGGGCTGCACCTGCCGCTATTGATGGATGGGCTGGCGCAGACCGCCATTGCCGCCCATGCCATCATTGTCGATCCCGGTGAAGCGACCAAGAACATGGACACCTATCAGGACGTGGTGGACCAGCTTCTGGAAACCGGGATCGAGCGGCGCACCGCCATCATCGCCCTGGGTGGCGGCGTGGTCGGCGATCTAGCCGGCTTCGCCGCCGCCACCACGTTGCGCGGCCTGCCGTTCGTCCAGATTCCGACCACGCTGCTGTCTCAGGTCGACTCGTCGGTCGGTGGCAAGACCGGCGTGAACACGCGTCGCGGCAAGAACCTGGTCGGCGCCTTCTATCAGCCGCGCATGGTACTGGCCGATACCGGCACCCTGGCAACGCTGCCGCCGCGCGAATTGCGTGCCGGCTATGCCGAGATCGTCAAGGCCGGGCTGATCGGCGATGCCGCGTTCTTCGCCTGGTGCGAACAGGCCGGACCGGATGTGGTGTCCGGCGACCGCGAAGCGCAGGCCGAGGCGATCCGGCGCGCCTGTGCCTTCAAGGCCGCCGTCGTCGGCGACGACGAACGCGAGGAAAAGCCGAATGACGGCCGCGCCCTGCTGAACCTGGGGCACACCTTCGGCCACGCGCTGGAGGCCGAATACGGCTACGACGGCGGCCTGCTACACGGTGAGGCTGTCGCCATCGGCCTCGGCCTGGCCTTCAGGCTTTCGGTTCGGCTTGGCCATTGCGCCGCCGCGGATGCGGAGCGGGTGACCGCGCATCTGTCCGCCGTCGGACTGCCGGCGGAGCTGTCGATGCTGAACCGGCGGTTCTCCGCCGCGACACTGGTCAGCCATATGCGCCGCGACAAGAAGATGCGCGACGGCACGCTGCATTTCGTGCTGGCACGCGGGATCGGCCAGGCGTTCACCAGTGCCGACGTGCCACCCGACGCGGTGACCGAACTGCTGCGGGAGGCGGGATGCGCGGCCTAGCGGATGGTGCAACGGTCCACCGCCTTGTGTCATGTCGGTCGATCAGGCGGTGTGAGAACTCGAGTGTCGACAACAGCCCGACCATGAAACGGCGGTCGCATGGTTGCATTCACTGCCTTGATGACGCCAAAGGGGCACCGCGAAGTAATGACGTGGGGCGGGAGCCGCGCGAACTGATCACCGCCTGACCGATGGAGCCCGCCGAATACGCATTGATGAACAAGGCCGAGGCCAGGCTGTGGTGGTACCGTGCTTTACATGCCTACCTGCTCGACGCGCTGGCCGGCGTAACGGGCCGCGTACTGGATGCCGGCTGCGGCACCGGTGGCTTCCTCACGGTCCTCCGCACGCGCCGGCCGGACCTGGCGCGGGTCGGTGTGGAGTGGGACGGCGCGGCAGCCGGACGCGCCCGCTGCAAATCCGGTTCGGCGATCGCGCGCGGCAGCGTCAACACCTTGCCGTTCGGGAATGCCTGCTTTGATGCCGTGGTCTCGGCCGATGTGCTGTGCCATGCAGCGGTAGACCCCGCGGCGGCGCTGCAGGAATTGAAGCGGGTGCTGCGGCCCAACGGACGCGTGGTGCTGAACATGCCGGCCTACCAGTGGCTGGCCTCCGCGCATGACCGCCGCGTTCACAACGCCCGCCGCCTGACTGCCTCGGCCGTGGTCAGCCTGCTGCAACGGTCCGGCTTCCACCTGATCCGCGCCCGCTACTGGAACGGACTGCTGCTGCCGCTGATGGTGGTGCAGCGCAAAATCCTGGCGCGTGGCGGCGCCGCGTCGGATGTCGCCGTGTTTCCGCCATGGCTCGATGCGACGTTGCATGGCATGACCGAACTTGAACGGCGCCTGCCGTTTCCGCTGCCCGTCGGCGGATCCGTGTTGGCCATCGCGGAGACTTCATGAACGACTCAGTCACCCTCGTTGACAGCCTTGTCGGCACGCCGACCGCGACTCGGTTCGGGCTTTCGATCGTTATTCCGGTTTATCGCGGCGCGGCGACGATAGGCCGCCTTGTCGACACGTTGTCCGACCTGCACCCGGCCGGTGGACTGGAGATCGTGCTGGTGAACGACGGCAGTCCCGACAACTCCGGCGACGTCTGCCGATCGCTGCTGCCGGGAGCTCAGGTGCCGGTGGTGTACATCGAGCACGCCCGTAACTACGGCGAGCATAACGCGGTGATGACCGGACTGCGCCACGCGCGCGGCGACTTCGTTATCACTATGGATGACGATCTGCAGAACCCGCCCGAGGAAGTCGTTCGGCTGTACGACCACGCCCGTCTCGGCGGTTGGGACGTGGTCTATACCCGTTACGCCTTCAAGCATCACCAGGGCTGGCGCAACCTGGGCAGCCGCTTCGCCAACACCGTGGCCGACAGGCTGCTGGACAAGCCGCGCGGCCTCTATCTGTCGTCGTTTCGCTGCATTTCGGCGCTGGTGGTCCGGGCGGTCACCCGTTACAGCGGCCCCTACCCGTATGTGGACGGGTTGATCATGCAGGTGACACAGCGCATCGACAGCATCGAGGTGCGCCATCTGCCGCGCCAGCAGGGCCAGTCGAATTACAATCTGCGGCGGCTGGTGCGGCTGTGGCTGAACCTGGCCACCAGTTTTTCGCTGGCGCCGCTGCGGTTGGCGATCTACGCCGGCACCGCGCTCTCGATAGCCGGCGGTATCGGCGCCGTCGCGACCATTGGTGAAGCCTTGTTCAGGCACGATACGCCGTCCGGCTGGACCTCCATCATGGTGGTGCTGCTGCTGGTGTCCGGCGTGCAGTCGATGATCCTGGGCGTGCTGGGTGAGTATGTCGGGCGTACCTTTCTGTCGGCCAACGGCAAGCCACAGGGGACGGTACGCAGCGTCCAGCGCGGTGGGCCTTTGGAGCGGCCATGACTTTATACTGGAGCGTGCTGGCGGCGGCGGTCGTCACCAGCCTGGTGGGACAGATCCTGCTTAAGGCGGGGGCCAGTGCGGCCAACTTCCTGAGCCAGTTGTTCGATCCGCGGACGATGATCGGGTTGTGCCTGTACGGCGGGGCGGCGCTGCTGTACATCGTGGCGCTGCGCCGGATTCCGATGTCGGTCGCCCTGCCCTGCACCGCGGCCTCCTACGTCGCTGCCGCGCTGATCGGGCATTACGGCTTCGCCGAACCTCTTGGCAGTGTGCATATCGGGGCACTTGGGCTGATCTGCGCCGGCGTGGTGGTACTGGCGTTGGCTTGATCAGTTCGTCGGCAGCGACGGCGCAAACGCCCGGTAGACCTGATCGCGTGGCGCGAATGCGCCATAGACCCGCGCATCATGGACAAAATCCCGATACGCGCCGGTCCGCGAGACGCTGTGCTGAAGATCAGGATTTTGCCAGCGGGCGAGGACCAGCACGCGATACGCGTTGCCCAGCGCCGGCGTCTCCGAATGATAGGCGGCGATGGCGTGTGACCAATCCTTGTCCTCGGCATACAGCGCGTTGAGGAAGCGGGCGGCATACAGCGCATTGCTCCGCGGATCGAACGCGTCCCCGAGCGAATGAAAGGCTCCCTTGTGGTACATCAGGTTGATCTGCAGGCAGCCGACATCGATGGACCGTACGCCGTGGGCCTGAAGCGCGGTCACCGCGGCGATCGCATCCTGTTTGGTAGCGAAGAACTGCCCTTGCCCGTCGGCATTGACGGTCCATGGCCAGGGACGCACGAAACCTGTGGCCGGATCGAGCCGTGCGGTCTCCGTCAGGCTAATGGCGCCGAGCAGGCGGAGCGGCAGCCGCCCGATGAACTCGGCGGTGGTGACGGCGGTTTCGCACAAACTGGATGCATCCGTCCGGATCGGCGCGGACGGCGGTGCAGCCCAACCGGCATTGGGCAGAAAAACCAAAAGACACAGGAGCAAGCGCATCGGCCGCCTTTAGGCAAAATCCCATACCTGCGACCAGGACAATTATCGTTTTCTGTTATAATATATATATGATAACGGATTTCATTGCTGGTTGGCGCGAATTTGGACTATACCGATGCTGATCAACAAACCGGCCGTTTGCAGCCTATGGCGGCCGCGGGGCCGCCCCATCCACGCCTTGCGGTCCCTGGCCTCGACAGTGCCATGCATGAAAACCGTGCATGTGCCATGACGCGATCGGGTGACCGGTGCCTGATTAGCAGTCGTTATTGCTCAGCAAAGCCTACCTGACCGCTTGACGTGGATGCATCAGCCTTAATGATGTTGAGATAGTCACGCTCCTCTTCTAATGATGTCCTGGCACGCGCTCGTGATTCCCTCGGCCAAAGCTTTGCGTTAACACATCACGTGATGAAACAGGTGACGTTAACACGCCGCGGGAACCAACCCAGGATGTCCGAAGGCCTGCCGTTTTATCGGGAGACATGAATGCCGCCAAGGGCTGACCCCGTGCCAAAAGTTCCCGTTGCGGGGCGCATCGCCACACTGTCTGGAACACGGATCGGCTTTGATGACCTTGCTCGGCTGCCGGCGCAGCGCCTGGCAAGGTTGCTGCTCGACCGAGCCGCCGAAGATCCGACGTTGCTGGGTCGGTTATACGAATCGATTGATCGAGACGCCACACCCGACACGGCGGCAACCTGTCCGCTGATCGTCGGCGCCAGTCCTGCCATGCGACATGTCGCGAACCTGGTCAGGCGGTTCGGACAGACCGACGACCCGGTGCTGATCACCGGCGAAAGCGGCACCGGCAAGGAATTGCTCGCTGGCGCGATCCATCACGGATCATGCCGGGCCCATGGTCCTTTCGTCGTGGTGAACTGCGCGGCAATCCCGCCGGGCCTCGTGGCCTCGGAATTGTTCGGCTACGAGAAAGGCGCCTTCACCGGCGCCATCGCGCGTGCCTCCGGCCAGATCGAGCACGCCAATGGCGGCACCTTGTTCCTGGACGAGATCGGCGACATGCCGATCGATCTGCAAGGCCATCTGCTGCGATTCCTGCAGGAGGGCCAGATCCGGCGGGTGGGCGGCCGCGAGTCCATCAACCTGAACGTTCGGGTCGTTTCGGCGACGAACGTCCGTCTGGCAGAAGCCATCTCCGAGGGCCGCTTTCGGGAAGACCTGTTCTATCGGCTGAACGTGCTGACCGTTCCGGTGCCGCCGTTGCGGGAGCGGCGCGACGATATCCCGCCATTGGCGGAGCACTTCCTGCGGATCGCGGCGCGCGACTTCGGACGAACGATGCTCGGCTTCACCCCAAAGGCCATGGCCACGCTGCTGCAGCACCGCTGGCCAGGCAACGTCCGCGAGCTGATGTCCGTGATCCGTCGGGCGGTGGTGGTCACTGACGGAACCTGCCTCGACGCACCCGATCTGCTGGGGCTGGAAGACCTGCCGACAAGCCGGTCTCCGGTCACCGTCCTGATGCCCAAGCCAGGCTCGCGGGAGGAACGGCTGACGCTGCTGGCGACGCTGGAGCGCACTGGGGAAAACATCAGTTCCACTGCCGATGCGTTGAACGTGTCCCGCGTGACGCTTTATCGCATGCTGCGCCGGCAACGGATCGTGCTGAAGCGCGGCCTGGCGGAGCCGCCGCTGGCCCGCCGCGTGCAGCATGCCGGATCGTAACCTTCAGCAAGGCAAAGGGCCGCTGATCAGGCCGAGCGCCTCGGTCAGGCTGTCGCAAACCTCGGAGACGGCATCGTCGTCGACCGTCGCCAGGACCCAGCACGACTGGTATCGAACCAGCAACCATGAGGCGAGGGGTCTGCCGCTCTCAAAGACGCCGATCACCACCTCCAGCGCGGCGAGATGCCACGGCCGCGGCGTGAAATCGCAGATTGTTTTGACCTCGCCGGGTTTCGCGGTGGCAAGCCAATCCGCCAGGACCTGCCTGTCGTTTGGATCAAGCCCGGCGAATGCCTCTTTTCCGAACACCCAGGGCGTCCCGCTCCAATTGGTCATGAAACGAACGTTGCGCTTATCCGCAAGGCTTGTGCCAATCGCCCTTGTATCTGGCATGGCTACTTCGATCTGGCACCGGGTTCATCCGCTTCCACTTTCCATACAGGCGAGCACATGAAAACTCTTACTCAGGCTGTTCGGCTCGGTGTTCTGATCCTGGCGGTCGGCGGATCGTTCTGCCAGCAGGCTGCCGCGGCACCGTTCTGTATATCCAACCAAGTCATTGCCCCGCTGTGCATCTATTACGACGCACAGGAATGCCAACAGGAAGCCAATCGCCAGGGTGCGGAATGTTCGGCCAACCCGACCGAACTGCGCCTGACCCGCGGCGTCGGCCAATACTGCGTGGTGACGTCGGGACAGGTATCCGTCTGCGCCTACGCGGATAATCGCACCTGCGCGTTGGATGCCGCGCGTCAGCACGGCGCATGCGTCATAGCGCCGCAGATCGCGCCAGCCGCCACGCCGGACCCATATTCCACCACTGTCGGACAATAGGAACGGCCAACCTCAAGCGGACGCCGGAAAGACCGGCGCCCGCCGAATGTCAGCGGACAGAGGCCGAGGGAGCCGCCACGACTGCACCACCGGTAGTGGCATTATTGACAATATAGGAGAACCCGAAGCTCGGATTGACGAACTGTCCGATGTACTGGTTGTAGTACGTATAGACTTCGGCGATGCCCGTCTTGGGCACATACACCACATCGTAAGGCGCCAGCCGAATATCGGCGGCTGGATCGCGTCCGCGCCGCAGCGCCTGCCATTTCGTCGACAGGAACTCTGGCTTGTCGTCCGGCCCGCGGCGAATGACAAAGACCGACGTGTCGTCGCTGGTCAGTTTGGTTCCACCCGCACGGGCGAGCGCCTGAGACAAGGTCAGCGTCGGGCCTACGGTGACGAATTCACCGGGCGTGTTGACCTCGCCGCCGACATAGATGCGGGTCGGCGCGAAGGACCTCACCACAACGGAAACACGTGGGTTCTGCAGGTCATGTGCGTAAACGCTGCGCAGGGATGACGCTAGCTCGCTCGGAGTACGGCCAAACGCCTCGGCATCCGGCACGACCGTGGTGGAGATGTGGCCGTCAGGGCGAACCACAACCTCCTCGTTCAACTCGGGGTTCAGCAACAGACGGACCTCCAGCACGTCGCCTACCTGAATGCGATAAGGCGGAAGATTGGTGTTGAACGCCACTGGCGGCGGCTCCGGCGGGGCCGGCGGAAGGTTCGGGACGACGGAGCAGGCGCTGAGCGCTACCGCTGAAACCAGTGCGATGGCGGCCGGCATACCGGGTTTAGGCCGGGACACAGATAGGGGCTTCTCCTCGCTGAAACGTCTGATAATCGTGGATTGATGCTGCCGCATGTCTATGCACCTCGGTCGGATGGTCAGCGAAGGGTCGCGCTGGTTGATTTACGTATTGATCCAGCGCCGCCGACATTAACGCTGAACCGTTGAAACAATGGCTTCTGTGAAACAGCAAGGCGCGTGCCAACATAGTGTGGCTTGTTGTCAGGCTTACCTGACCGTCGGCAGGCAGGTGTTACGTAACGTTGATGTAAACGTTCTAATACTGGGGATAGGGCGGCGCATAGCCGGTGGCAGACAGCGCTGGTCCGGGCTCGCGCTGCGGCAGAGGCGCCCTGGATATGTCCACCATGGCACGCGCGATGAACTGCAAGCCGCGCCGCGTGTCGTTGTCACCAAGCGCCGCCAGCGCATGGGCGACGTCGGATGCGCTTGGCCCAGCCGTGGCCGGTTCGTTGTTGTCTGGCGTAACAGGGCGGAACACCAGCCGCAACTGCACCTCCTGTAGCATGCGTCTGGCATCGTCGATGCTGCCGTTCAGTAGCGCGTTCCGGGCCATCGCCAGTCGCTGACGGGCAGGCTCCGGATTCGGCTGTTCAACAACATCCGCATTATCAACTGGTTGGCCAGCGGTATTCGTGTGCTGCCGCAGGCGAGCCAGGACCGACTGCGTGTCGTCAGGCTCGGTTCGGGCAACGGGTGCCTCAAGTCTTGGCCTTGCCGTCGGCGGATTGAATGCCTTGGCGACTTCGTGACGTTCCGGAATGACGACAACCGGTGCCTGGGTCCCCGCATGCTCAGACGGCGGGGCGGTCAGCGGGACAATCGGCGCCTGAACGACCGGCGGCTGCGCCACCGATGGCCCGACAACCGATGGCCCGACAACCGATGGCTGTACAACCGGTCGCTGGTCGATTGGCGGCTGCACGATTGCCGACGGGGTAACCGGCGGCTGGGCAATTGGTGGCTGGGCGATTGGTGGCTGGGCGATTGGTGGCTGGGCGGGCGATGTCGGAGCGGCCGGCGACTGAGTGACCGATGGTTGAGCCACCGGATCGGCGCTGGACGGATGGATCGCCAGTTGATCCTTGAGCTGCATCACCTGTTGTTGAAGTTGGGCGATCTGCAGCGCCAACGCGTCACTTCCCTGATCGGAACCATCGTCGGCGGGCGCGCTTTGGAACAGCGACTTCCACTCCTGCTGCGCCTGATGGAGGTAGACGTCGGGCCGGCCGAAAAACGCAAGACCGAGCAGAATAAGGCCGGAGGTTGCGGCCAGGGCGGACACGGCGACACGCACGGCGGTGCTCTCAAACAATTGCTGTTGGACAAACAATGCTCCGGCTGAACGCGGCACACAATGAAAGTGATCGTGTTCACCCAGACGTAAAGCCTAACGCAAATACCGATCACCGTCGTGTCAGACGGCTTGCGGGTTCATACGGGGCGACACAGGTGACCTGAGTTATCGGCAATTAAATGATCAGGAGGTCCCGCCCATGCCGCAGGAATTTCATGAACAGCTTACATCCTTCTTGCCGAAAATGCGGGTTTGGGCGCTCGCATTAACCAGAAACCGCGCTGCCGCGGACGATCTGACTCAGGACGTCGCGACGAAGGCTCTGGTCGCCAAGGACTGCTTCATACCCGGCACGAACTTCTCGGCGTGGGTGCATCGCATCATGATCAACCATTTTATTAGCAGTGTGCGCAGCCGGCGGGAATTTACCGATATCGACAACATGCCGGAAATCCAGGTCGCCGCGCCGCATGAGGACCGTACCGCTTTGCGTGAACTTGGTTGGGCCCTGAACCGCTTGCCGCGCGATCAGCGTGAAGCCCTGTATATGATCGTGCTGCAGGAAAAATCCTATGAAGATGCGGCGGCGATGACAGGCTGCGCGATCGGGACCTTGAAGAGCCGGGTGCATCGCGCAAGGCTGCAACTTCGGGCATTCCTGCTAGGCGACCAGATCAAGATCAACGACCACGTGAAGACCCACGTACCGGAGCAGATGGCTGCCTGACGCTACGTTCGGCAAAACAGGAAGATGCCGAACAGACCCGCCCGGTCGGTCCAAACCTTGTCGTTGATCCAGCCGCCGGTCCGCGCCAGGCTGATCAACGCCTCAGGCGAATGTTTGTAACTGTTTTCCGTGTGAATCGACTCACCTCGCCCGAACGCGAACCGGTGTCCCGCCACAGTCACCACCTGATCCCGGCGAGCCACCAAATGCATCTCGATGCGACTTGCGGAGCCATTCCAGATCGCCTCGTGCCGGAAACCGGTCAGGTCGAAGTCGGCGTGCGCCTCTCGGTTGAGTCGCCGGAGCAGGTTTAGATTGAAGGCTGCCGTCACGCCCGCGGAATCGTTATACGCGGGCAAAACGGTCTCGGGACTTTTTCGGAGGTCGGCGCCCAGCAGCAAGCAAGCCTTGCCACCGAGAGAGGCAGCGGCGGATCGCAGAAAATCCACCGCTGCAGCAGGATCAAGATTTCCAATGGTGGAGCCTGGAAAGAAGCCGAAGCACGGCGCGTCGGGGCTTGACAACTGAAGGGGCTGCGTAAAGTCGGCGACAATCGGCGATACGTTCAGGCGCGGGTGCGACCCGCGCAGGCGTGATTGCATCGCGGCAAGCGCCCCGGCCGCGATGTCGATCGGCACATAGCTTTTAAAGATAGGCTGATGGCGCTCGGTCTTCAAATCAAGTAGATATCTTGCCTTATCCTCGTCGCTGCCGCCAAATTCGACAAGCGTGCCATTTGCCACGTCCGCGGGCACCATCTCCCGCGCATGATCCGACAAAAGCCGCTTTTCCGTTCTTGTCAAATAATATTCTGGCAGTGTGGTGATTTCATAAAACAGCCGGCAGCCTTCCTCGTCATAGAACAGCCTGGGCGGCAATGTCTTGGGTGATGCCATCAACCCCGAAAGGGCGGCGTCGACAACGTCGTTTCCTCCCGGCCGCCGGACCAGGCCAGAATCATTCGGCACGGTATTCTCCTGCTAAATATCCCGCGCCAGACGAAGGCCCGTGAACTGCCATCGCTTGTCCGGGTGAAAGAAGTTTCGGTAGGTCGTGCGGGTATGGCCGCCTGGCGTCGCCGAGGATCCGCCGCGCAGCATCATCTGGTTGATCATGAATTTGCCGTTGTACTCGCCGATCGCACCTGGCACGGGGCGATAGCCGGGATACGGCCGATAGGCACTGTCGGTCCACTGCCAGACATGCCCGGTATATTCATCGATGCCGGGAATGGCGGCGGCGGCTTCCCATTCCGCTTCCGTCGGCAGCCGAGCCCCTGCCCAACGTGCGAACGCGTCGGCTTCATACCAGCTTATATGGCGAACCGGGGCATCGGGTTCGAGCGGCAGAAGACCACCCGGACCGAATTGCCACCACGCGCCGTCCCGGTTCCGCCAATGCAACGGGGCAGTCCATCCGGCGGACTGGACGCTTGCCCAGCCGTCTGACATCCATAGGGATACGGTCTGATAGCCCTTGTCCTGGATGAAAGCCTGCCAGTCCCGATTGCGCACGAGACGGGAGCCGATCGCGTAGCCGTTCAGGTGGACCTGGTGCGCCGGAGTTTCATTATCAAAGCAGAACCCGCCGTTCGCGTGGCCGATGCGACGCAGTCCACCAGGACAGGCAACAAATCGGGTCTCCTGCGGCGAGCCAAGACATTCCTGCCACCCAGGCAAGATGACTGGATATAGCGGATTGCCGGAGAACGCGTGCAGGATGTCCGTCCACAACAACTCCTGATGCTGCTGCTCATGCTGAAGGCCGAGTTCCACAATGGACAGCGCGTCCCCCTTCAGATCCGCCAGCGCAGCCTGCATGGCGGCATCGACATGACGCCGGTAATCGCCGACCTGCGCGGCTGACGGTCGGGTCAACAGGCCGCGAAAAGGTCTCGGATGCCGAGCGCCGACGGCCTCGTAGTAGGAATTGAACAGAAAGCCGAATGCCGAATCGAAGACCTGATATGCCGGAACAAACGGCACCAGCAGGAACTGCTCAAAGAACCACGTGGTGTGCGCGCGATGCCACTTGACCGGGCTAGCATCAGGCATCGACTGAACGCACTGATCTTCGTCGCTCAGCGTCGCGGAGAGGTTTTCCGTGTGGCCTCGCACGTCTCGGAACCGGGTGTGGCAGTCGGCGGACCCCGATGGTTCCTGATAGTGCGCGACGTCGTCCATTCTGATCCTCCGGGTGAAGTTGAACGCACGGTATTGTTGTCCGGTCGTGCAAAGACGAACAACTTTTTGTCAGTAGCCCATTTCGATCTCACTTTAGGAAGACCCGGCCAAACGTCAAAAACCCGCCGCCGCCCGAGGCGTTCCGCTTTCATCATGGCACCCAGGCCCATCTGGCGCGGCCACCTTCGCCTGGCGTTGGTGTCGTGCCCTATTGCTCTCTACAGCGTCGTGCGCGGCGGCAGCGGATTGCATTTCCATCTGATCAACCCGAACACCGGGCACCGCATCCGCATGGCGACACTGGATGCGGAAACCGATGACGAATTGTCCCGCTCCGACACCGTCAAGGGCTATGAATTTGAAAAGGATCGTTACGTCCTGCTGGACGATGATGATTTTGAGCAGGCGCGAATCGAAAGCTCGTCCGTCCTGACAATCAGCAAATTTGTCGACGCCGGCTCGATCGAGCCGATCTTCTTCGATACGTCCTACTACCTGGCGCCGGATGGCGATGGCGGCGAGGACGTTTTCGTCGTGCTGCGCGATGCTATTCGCAAATCTCGCGCCGCCGCCCTCTCCCGTGTCGTCATCGCGCGCCGGGAACATGCCGTCGCGATCATCCCCTCCGGCAACGGCATGGTCTGCCACACGTTGCATCAGCCGTCCGACCTGTGGGACGCCGGACCGCTGTTCGAGGACATCAAGACGATCCGCTCCGAGTCGTCCATGCTGGATCTGGCGATCCAGTTGATCAACCGCCAGCAGGGCAAGTTCGAGCCGGCCGACTCGGAAGATCGTTATGAGGCCAGGCTGCGTGAGGTGATCGAGGCCAAGCTGAAGGGTGAAGGTATCACGCCGGAGGCACAGGCCGAACCCGACCACGGCAACGTCGTCGATCTGATGGCCGCCCTAAAAGCCAGCCTGGGCCAGGACGCGCCGAAAAAACCCGCTCCGAAACGCCGGAAGCGTGCCTGAACCGTAAGGGGCATTGAAGCTTTGTCACGCAACGCCGCTTGGTCTGACTCGTTTGCGAGTGAACAACGGGACAACAGGAGTAAAGCATTCATGGCTGGAATTCGTGATCGAAAGATCGCCGTGCTGGCAACCGATGGGGTTGAGCAGGTCGAGTTGACAGAACCAGTGAAAGCGCTGAAGGCGGCCTCGGCGCAAGTTGTGGTGATCGCACCGCAGGGTGGCCAGATCCAGGGTATGAACGGCCCGGAAAAAGGCGACAAGCTTACGGTCGATCAGCCGCTTGCGAACGTTTCGCCCGAGCAGTTTGATGGCTTGGTCTTGCCCGGTGGCGTGGCCAATCCCGACCATCTCCGCACCAATCCGCAAGCGGTTGCCTTTGTGCGACACTTCGTCCAGGCCAACAAGCCGATCGCGGCGATCTGCCACGGTCCCTGGACGCTGATCGAGGCTGATGGCGTTCGCGGCCGTCGCATGACGTCCTGGCCGTCGCTGCGCACCGATCTGAAGAACGCCGGCGCAAACTGGGAAGACAAGACGGTCGTGACGGACGGCAAGCTGATAACCTCCCGCAAGCCGGACGATTTGCCGGATTTCTGCCGGGAGATGCTCAAGCTGTTTGGTGAGAGCGAAAGTCAGCAGGCGGCCTGACAGGAGTTACGCGCACGTCCGATACGTCGGGCTGCGACCGAGCGCCGCGAATCCGGTCAACAAGTTCGAGCGGGTTCGCCGGTGCCTCGTCTCCACGCCAGGCCACATGCTGATCGGGACGCGACAGAACAAGCTTGGCGTCATACACGTCGTCCTTGCGCGGGAGATCAAGCAGGGTCAGTGGCACGCCACGAGACCCGGCAGCCGCGAGAAGCCCGGTCACATCGAGGCTGCGATCGAAGCGCAGCAGCGTGAAGTCGGAACCCAGCCGATCATAAAGGGACACGCCGTCGTCTAGCCAGATATGCGGCGTGCGGCAGCCAGGCACGGTGGACTGCGTGAAATCGTACAGCGTGTAGGCCGGGGCTGACCCGCGGTCGTAGGCAATCACCGGCGAATTCTCGTAGAAGTAACCGAAGTTCAACCCTCCGCAGCAGAATTGTCCAACGTTGATGTCGTAGGCATCCTGGCCGATACGGGCACGTGAAGCGTCGCCGGCTGCTCCCGGCGCCTCGATATCGTCCGGCATCGCGCCGCGCTGGCGTGCCAGGGCAAGCGCCGTATCCATTGCATAAAACGACACCTGTTGCGTGATCGGCATCCGCTCGGCCTCATACGCCGCCAGAATCGCCGGTGGCGCCCAACCCTTCAACACGCCGGCCAGCATCCAGGACAGGTTCATCGCGTCGGCGATACCAGCATTCATGCCATAGCCGGCATTCGGCACCCAGATATGCGCCGCGTCACCGCACAGGAACACGCGCCGGTCGCGGAACCGGTCGGCGATCATGCGCCGCGCCGTCCAATCTTCCTTAGCCAGGATCTCGAACGGGAACGACGGCCCGACGCCCAGGATCAGCCGGATGCAGTGCTCGCGATCCACTGAATCGAATGTCTCGTGCGGCCGCATGTAGTTGTGGACCAGCCACGTTTCCCGGCCGTCGATCGCGAACATGTTGGCGCTGCGGCGCGGATTGAGCGACGTATTGGCCCACGCCGGCTTCGTCGGGATGGCAGCCAGCAGGGCCGGCGCCCGGATATAGCTCGACTGGCGCTGCTCCAGATGCGGATCACCCGTCAGGCTGGCGCCGATCTTCCGCCGCACCGTCGAGTGGGCGCCATCACAGCCGATCAGGTACTGCGCGGTGATGTTCAGCGGCTTGCCACCGTCCAGGTCTTCCGCGGTTGCAGTCACACCGGCTTGCGTCTGCACAAAGTCCGTCAGTTGCGTCCGGTTGAGGATGCGCACGCCCGGCATCGACGTGGCATGTCTGAACAGCACCGGCTCCAGAAAGATCTGGTTGATCCGGTGGGGCGGCTCGGGCGTCGGCCACCATGTATCCGGTCCGCCCGTGGCCGTATAACGCTCCGCTCGGCATGGTATCGGAATGCGCGAGAGTTCGGTGCCCGTGGTTGTCGTGCGAAACGCGATGTCGTTCGGATAGTCGGCCGGCAGCCCGGCATCCCGCACCGCCTGGACAACGCCCAGACGGCGGAAGATCTCCATGGTGCGCGCACCGACATGATTGCACTTGACGCTTGGCGGTTCGCCGGGCGCGCGGCTTTCCAGCACCAGCACCGATATGCCACGCCAGGCAAGATCCATCGCCAGCAACAATCCCACCGGACCACCGCCGGCGATGAGCACCCTGGTCGTGATATCCGTCATGGCAACCTCCTGGCGCTGATCGTTGGCCGATCGCGGATGCTTGGGTAGAGCGTTTTCCAATCCCGTTGCAGCAATTCGTCATGGCGGTGCTTGCCCGGCCATCCGTCCCGCGCCGCTGGTGCGAAGGTGGCATGGGCGGGTCATGACGGGTTAAAGGTGGAGCAACCCGATCGGAAACCCCTCTAACCCGGACGGTGCGACAGCCCACTGGATTTGTCGAGAGTTGCCTTGATCCGGCCTTCACCGAATGGAGATCGGATGACAGCTCAGGTCGCTAGCTTTGCCTCCGCCTCCATCGCCAGATGACCGGCGGCGCTGCGTGCCCACAGGGTGGCGCCGCCATCGTGGTCCGGCGCACCGTGCACCGAGAACGGCGCGATATCGAACAGCGGACTGATCGCGCGGAACCGGAATGAGGCAACATCGCGCGACGTGTTCCGCCGGAGCAGGTCGATCAGCAACGTGGCGATCAGCGGACCGTGCACGATCAGGCCGGGATAGCCTTCGGTCTCGGTCACGTAGCGCCGGTCATAGTGGATACGGTGGCTGTTGAACGTTAAGGCGGAATAACGGAACAGCATCGTCGCATCGGCATGGATGTCATGATGCCACACGCCATCGTCCCGCGCCGAACGAGGCGCGGCCGGCGCCTCCTCCGGCCCCGGCAGGTCGCGATAGACGATGTCATGCTCTTCCACCAAGGCCAGCCCGTTCTCGCCAGCAATGTCGTGGCGAACCAGCACGAAGCACAGCGTCCCGTTTCGCCCATGCTTCACGGTGACGTCCTGCACGGTCGAAATCCGGGTGATAGTCTCATCCACCCGCAACGGCTGGTGAAAGGTGAAACGTCCGCCGGCCCACATGCGGCGCGGCAGCGGCACCGGCGGCAGGAACCCGCCGCGGGTGGGATGCCCATCCGAGCCCAGCGCGGAATGGCGCGCCACCGGAAGGAAATACAGCCAGTGCCACAAGGGCGGCAGCGCATCGCCAGCCCGTGGTGGCGGATCGTCGCGATCCAGCGTTGCCGACAAGGCAGCAACTGGAAACCGCGTGACCGTATCGGACAGCGTCTCCCGTCGGCCGATCCAGGATCGCAGATGATCGACATCAAGCTCCGTCATGCCAACAACTCCGTCGCCATCGCCCGCGCTCTGCCGGCGCCGTCCCGCGCCATCTCCGCGCACAGGCCGGTATAGGCCGTGGGATCGAGCAGTCCGCGTATCTGCTGGTCGGTCATGTGCGCAGTGACACGGCGATCGGCCGCCAGCAAGTCGCCGAACGGCCGTCCCTCGGTAAAGGCCGCCTGAGCGGCGTCGTAGACCGCGTCATGCGCGTGCTGCCGCCCGACCGCCGCACCCAGGTCCAGCATGACCGCCTCCGCCATGATCAGGCCGCCGCCAAGGTCCAGGTTGGACCGCATCCGGCGCGGATCGAGGCGCAGGCCGCGCATGACCTCGTGCAAGCGGCTCAGCATGTCGCCGGTCGCGATGCAGGCGCGCTGCTCCGCCGTGTCCATCATCAGGCTGGTGGTGCGGTCGGCCTCGTGTTCGGTGGTCATCGCCTCCAGCGCCAGCGGCACCTGCGATCGGACCTCCGCCGCGGCGGCGATGATGTCCTGACAAAGCTTCGGGTTGCGCTTCTGCGGCATGGTGGAGCTGCCGACGGTGCCAGGCGGAACCGGCTCCTCGACTTCCCCGAACTCCGTCTTCATCAATGTGTAAATCTCGCGGCCAATCTTGCCGCAGGTCGCCGCCAGCAGGCCCAACAGGCAGATATTCTCCGCCAGATGGTCGCCCAGCGCGCGCGACGGCACCGGCATGGAGCCAAAGCCCAACAACCGCCCAATGCCCTGCTGTACCGCCGGGCCGTTCCCGCCGAGCGAGGCATAGGTCCCTGCCCCGCCACCCAGCATGGCGACGAACAGGCGTGGTGCGGCCTGTCGCAACCGCTCGACATGGCGGATCAGCTCGTCGATCCAGACGGCGACCTTGTAGCCGAACGTCGCCGGCACCGCGTGCTGGCCATGGGTGCGCCCGGCGATGGGCATCTCGGCGCCACGGTCGGCCAGATCCGCCATTGCCAGCAGCCCTTCCCCGATCAGCCGCAGGAATACCTGATGCGCCTGTCGTAACACCAGCAGGTCACCGGTCTGCGTGATGTTCTGAGTCGTCGCACCCCAATGAACCCAGCCGCCGTGCGGATCGCCGACGACGCGGCCAAGTTCCCAAACCAGCGGAACAATCGTGTGGCCGGTGCGTGCGAAGCCTTCGTCGATGCGGGCACGATCCAGCTTTTCCAGCGTGGCCGCCGAAGCGATCGCATCCGCCGCCGCGGCGGGTACGATCGCCAGATCAGCCTGCGCGCGCGCCAGCGCGACTTCGACATCCAGCCAGGCCTGCCAGCGGTTTTCCAGACGATACAAGTCGCGGATGCCCGGATCGGCCACCCGAGTGGCTGTGGGCAACATGTCGCTCATGACGATCTCCTGGCCGCTTTCCTGGTCGGAGGATCGCAGCGGCCACGCTGGACGGCAAGTTTGCGGGCGAGCCTGCACCGTCGACGGGTCTGTCCTGATCGGGTAGGCCCGTTCCGATCGGCACGGTGGACAGCGCCTTAATTAAACGTATCGGCTGCCAGCCATACCGTTGCTTGTACGCCATGGTGATTACTGCGCGGCTAAAGCATTGTTACGAAGTTCGAACTAGGATAGTCTGATCGAAAAAAATACCTGATCCTCCGCAGGCTGGGGCGGCGGATGATAGGCAAATCAAGCAGACACGGAGTTGCACGAAGTGTACGCGGAGTTGCGCAGAGTAGATCAGGCGCATTCTCGGATTTGATTGTTAGCCAAGCGGTAGCTCGCCTCCCGGCAAGTCAATCGCACACCAAGCATGATTGGTTGAAGTCGTCACTCCGTGAAACTCCGCGTACCCTTCGTGCAACTCCGTGTCTGCTTGATTTAGCTTCATTCACTCGCGACTTTCTCTGCCGGCATTAACTCTTCCTAAATCAAAACCAACGACCATGCCGGCATGACGCTTGCTCATGACACCAGATTAACGCGGCAGATCATCGGATTGGCAATGCGCGTGCATAGCCACCTTGGCCCCGGCCTTCTGGAGCAGGTCAACGAACGCTGCCTGTGCCACGAGCTACACCGGACCGGCTTGCGATACATGCGTCAGGCCGAACTGCCGCTGGCGTATTACGGCATACGCCTCGAATGCGGCTACCGCGCCGATATTATCGTCCAGGATGCGGTGCTTCTGGAACTCAAGTCGCTTGAACACATTCTGCCGCTACATGAGGCTCAGCTCCTTACCTACCTGAGGTTCAGCCGATGCGAAGTTGGACTTCTACTCAGTTTCAATACGGTTTCGCTGAAGGACGGCATCCGTCGCCGCGTGCTGTCTTCAACGGACGACTACAATCATTTCATCGGAGCACCAACCGCCATGGGGCACATCAACGACGATACAAGCTGCACATGAAACAACGGCCTCTAGGTCTGGCACTCTATCTGACCGCATGATCAACGTGCCTTCAACGTTCTGGCCGGCGCGATCACGCTTTGCATCCGTTGGGACTACTCCGTCCTGATCAGACCACGGTGGCTCGGTGCATCGATGAACGCCAGCACCTCAGCCACCAGGGCATCGTCGGCGAACCGAACGCGTGCGATCTCCAGGCGCTGAGCGAACACGCCTTGCTTGCCAAACAGACTGCGGAACGCGATGTGCAGCCGATGGATCTGCGTCTTGTCGAAGCCGCGGCGCTTCAGGCCGATGATGTTCAGACCGGCCAGCCTGGCCCGGTTGCCGATCACGCTGCCGAACGGGATCACATCCGCCTCCACCCCCGAAACGCCGCCGATCATCGCGGCTCGGCCGATCCGTACGAACTGGTGGATCGCCGCCGAACCGCCGATCACCGCATGGTCGGCAATGCTGACGTGGCCGCCCATCACCGCATTGTTTGCCACGATGACGTTGTCGCCCAACGTGCAATCATGCGCGACATGGACCACCGCCATCAGCACGCAGTCGTTGCCGACCTGGGTGACGCCTGTCCCGGTCGCCGTGCCGCGATGGATGGTGCAATGCTCCCGCACCACGGTGCGGGCGCCGATCTCGCAGCGTGTCGGCTCGTTTTTGTACTTCAGATCCTGTGGTGCCAGACCGACGGTGCAAAACGGATACAGCTCCGCCTTCTCGCCAATCCGGGTATGGCCCTCGACAACCACGTGGGAAATCAGCTTGGCGCCAGCCTCGATCACCACGTCCGGACCGACAGTGCAGAACGGGCCGATCCGCACGCCGGCGCCCAGTTCGGCGCCATGCGAAACAATCGCGGTCGGGTGGATGCTCGCGCGCTCCGAGATGTGCAGACCAAGGTCAGTCATCGAATCCATGTTTTCTGTTCCATCGGCAGAATTTTTGCAGGTGCACCACCTGACCCTATGGGCCGGCGGGCTGTCCACCAACTCAATCATTGTTGCCGGATGTTTCGCACCCGCTTTCGTAACGCACTGTTTCGCTTGCCATTTTGGCGTTACCAAGGCGGCGGTTCGGCAAAGTTCAGGCCGCCGGAACCCGATCCATGATCATTGCCGCGAAGGTGGCTTCGGCCACCGAAACGCCATCCACCCGGGCGATCCCATTGAACTTCCAGACATTCCCGCGATGACGTTCCTTGGTCACATGGATGCGCAACTGGTCGCCCGGAACCACCGGACGGCGGAATTTCGCACCCTCGATGGACATGAAATAGACCACTTTGCCAACCGCGTTCGGCCCTAGGGTTTCCACCACCAGCACGGCCGACGTCTGCGCCATGCTCTCGATGATCAGCACCCCTGGCATGACGGGATGGTTGGGGAAGTGCCCGGCGAAGAACGATTCGTTGACCGAGACGTTCTTTACGCCGATGGCGGACTTGTTCAGCACGACGTCAACCATCCGGTCCAACATCAGGAACGGATAGCGGTGCGGGATGGCGTGCATGATCCGGTGGATATCGAGCAGCTCGATCGTCTTGCCGGGTGGATCGGCGTCGGGCGCCGAAGCCTCATCCATGATCTTCACTCCCGTCGGAGTTCGTATTGGCGCCGGATTCGATACGCTGGCCGGGCCGATGGCCGGTGCGGACCCAGCGGCGGATCATCGCCACTTCCCTGAAGAACGCCTTCACGGGCTGGGCGGGGCTGCCGATGACGTCTGAGCGAGCGGGCACGTCCGCCATGACACCGGCTTTGGCACCGACGCGGGCGCCGACACCGATCCGCAGATGGTCGGCGAGACCGGCCTGGGCCGCCAGCACCACATGATCCTCCAGGATCGTTGATCCGGAAATTCCCGCCTGTGCAACGATCACGCAAGCCCGGCCGATGCGAACATTGTGTCCGATCTGCACAAGATTATCGATTCGCGTTCCGGCGCCGAGGATCGTGTCTTCCAGCGCACCGCGGTCCACCGTGGTATTCGCACCGACTTCAACATCGTCCTCGATCATCACCCGGCCGAGTTGCGGCACTGAGCGAAAACCGTCTGGCGTAATGGCAAAACCGAACCCTTCCTGGCCGATGCGCGCACCAGGGTAGATGTAGACCCGGTCGCCGATCAGGGCATGCGACAGAGTGGCATGCGGCCCGATCCGGACATCCACGCCGATGACCACGCCCGGCCCGATCACCGCCAGAGCCCCGACACGGCCGCGCGGCCCGATCACGACGTTCTCACCAATCACCGCCAGCGGCCCGATCTCGACCGAGGCATGGATTTGGGCCGTGGCGGCGACGATCGCCGACGGATGGATACCTGGGGTCACCGGCGGCGCCGGGTGAAACAACGCGGCGACCTTGGTCCAGCCAACCAGGGGATCCGCCGCGACGATCGCCACGGCCGTTTCGGGCACGCAATCCTTCATGTCGGGATGCACGATCACCGCCGCCGCCCGCGTTCCAGCCAACGCCCCCAGGTGCTTGCGGCTGTTGATGCAGAAGCTGACGTCCCGCGGTGTGGCGGTGGCGAGCGGCGCGACCTGGTACAGCATCAGGCGGCGCGGCGGCGCCTCGGCTTCCGCCGCATCCACCACCGCGGCAAGCGTGTACGGCCCGCTACGCCGGAAGAAGCGCGGATCGCCCGCTAATGCCGAACCGTCCGCACCCGTGGTCATGCGATCAGCGCTTCTGCGAGGCTTTGGCCGGAGTGGCCGCGGCGGTTGAGGCCGCGCCCCCTGCGCCAACGCCGCCGCGGGCCGCGGCTTGAACCGGGGATGGCTTCGCGCCCGGCGCCGGCGCGGTGGGCGGAGCCATCGCCAGCGGGGAAATTCCGTCAGGTGGTACAACGACGCTCGGCAGCACCTTGTTCAGCACCTCGGCGACCGCCGGCGTCAGATCGAAATCTGCTGTCGTGCCAAGGATTTGCGCCCGATTCAGTACCAGGTTGATACCGCGGGACAGCGCCACCTGCTGCGCCACCTGCTCCATCGTGCGGTTGATCTGCGCCATCACGTATTGACCAGCCTCCTGGATGATCCGGTTCCGCTCGCCAAGCTTGCGCTGAGCCTCGGTGGCACGGTCCTGGATCTCCCGCTCCTTGGCACGAATCTGTTCAGGCGTCAGCTTCGCCCGTTCAGCGCCGAAGGTCTGCCCCAGGTCGCGCAGCGCGACCTGTTCCTTTTGCGCGTCCTCATTCAATTTCTGGCCGCGCCCGTTCAACTCCTTGTAGGCGGCCTGATACGCGGTCGACACGCGCAGCACGTCCTGTACCGACAGGATGCCGACGATCGCGGCCGGGGTTGCCGGCCCCTTCGGCACCGGGGGAATTTCCGGCGCAGGCGGCAACTGCACCTGAAGCTGCTGCTGGGTCAGCCCGGCGCGCTCCGCATCGCCGTCGGCCGGCAGGGGTAACCCGCCGCCCGCGCCACTAGGCGGCGGCGCGGGCCGCGGCGCCGGACGTTGGGCAGCCCCGGCCGGTGCGCCGCCAGCCCGAGGCTGCCCTGGAATGAACCAGTCGCCGTTGGGTGCCTGCTGCGCGATGGCAGCAGCCGGTTGAAGCAGCAGCGCCAGTGCGCCGATCGCGCCAACGCTTCTTGTACGTCTATGAACCACTAGAACCTCGTGCCGAAGCCGAACCGGAATATTTGTGTCTGATCGCCTGGTTGTTTGAGCACAAACGGCGCCAAGTCAACGTTTATCAAGCCGAAACCAGTACGCCAGGAAATGCCGACACCAGCGCCCAGGCGGGGTGCCGGAGAATCCCTGATCTGGCAAGTGACCCCGCCCGTCGATATGCAGCCGCCACCGTTCCGGAAGGATGACTGGCTCAATCCGCCGACATCCACGAAGGCGCGACCAGCCAGCCCCAGGTCGGGCGAAACCGGCAGCGGAAAGCGTTGTTCGACCGTCCCCGTGTAAATCAGACGGCCGCCCAGGGGATCGCCCGAAACAGCATCATGCGCCCCGGCGCCGCCGGTCTGGAACCCGCGCAAGTTGTCGCCGCCTAGAAAGAAGCGGTCGATGATCTCCTCGCGGCCGCCCGGAAGCAGCACCATGTAGCCTCCGCTCGCGGCAAACTTGAGCACCCAGTCCGGGTTGCCGAACTCACGCTCCAGCGGAATGTAATAGGCACCGTTCAGGTTGCCGCGGGCAAAACGCGCGGCACCCCCAAGTCCCGCGAGATCGGTGCCTGCCTCGACAATGTAACCGCTGTGCGGCTGCACCCTGCTGTCGCGATAATCCAGTGTCGTGACCTGGCTGATCTGCGACAGCAGCGTGGTGCCGGCCTCGTTCAGGATGAACGGGCTGGACGTGCTGATGATGTTGAACACGTCTCGGTTGACCAGCGAGTAGCTCCAGACCTGCCGCAGATGCTGGTTGAAGTCATAGCCGAGGCGCAGCGAAAAGCCTTCGCGCCGTTCGTCGTAGGGTTCGGTGCCGAGGGCATTGGTCTGGATCAGGAAGACGTCCGCGCCAGCGACCAGGTTGCGATCAAGGAAATAAGGGTCGGTGATCGAGGTGTTGATCGAACTGCGCCGCTGCGCAAGCGTGCCGTTGATGCTGGCATTGATGCCGGTGCCGACCAGGTTCCTCTCCGCCAGGCCGACATCGACCAGGGCGCCGGCGTCGGTCGAATAGCCACCGCCAAAGCTCAGTTCCCCGGTTGCCTTTTCCGCGATGGTGGTGGTGAGCACCGCCTTGTCCGGCGTGGAACCTGGCTGCGTCGCGATATCGACGTTCTGAAAGTAGCCAAGATCGGTCAGCCGGGTCTTGGAACGACGGACCGCGTCGGCACTGTACGGGTCGCCTTCCGCGAATTGGAACTCGCGCCGGATAACCTTGTCCTCGGTGCGCGTATTGCCGACGATATCAATTCGCTCGACATAGACACGCGGCCCTTCTCCAACATCGAACGCCAGATCGATGGTGTGCTTGGCGACATCGCGCGTGGCGCGCGGCTTTACCTCGACGAACGCGTAGCCGCGGTCATGCACCGTTTGCTCGATCAGGTCGGCGGTCCGCCCAACCGCATCGCCATCATACCAGTCGCCCTCGGTCAACTGCAGGACGGGACGCAGGTCCTCGCCGCTCAGCTTGCGGAGCTGCGAGTTGATGGTGACCTTGCCGACCTTGTAACGCGCGCCCTCGTTGACGGTAAACGACAGGAAGAAGCCCTTGCGGTCAGGCGACAGTTCGGCGCTGGCATCGACGATATCGATGTCCGCATAGCCGTTCTTGAGGTAGAAGCGCCTTAGCAGTTCCCGGTCGAAAGCCAGCCGCTCCGGATCATACTGGTCGGACGTGGAGAGAAAGCGCCACCAACGCGACTCGCGGCTGTTGATGACTTCGGTCAAACGACCTTCACTGAATGCCTTGTTGCCGTTCACCACGATCTTGGCGATCAACGTTGCCGATCCCTCGGTGATCTGAAAGATCACATCCACGCGGTTCTGCGGCAGGCGGATAATCTGGGGTACGACCGTCGCATCGTAATTTCCCTTCCTCGCATAGAGATCCAGGATGTGCTGACGGTCTGTCTCCGCCAATGCCGCGGTGAAGACGGCACGAGGACGAAGCTGCAGTTCCGGTCGAAGCGTGTCGTCGCTGAGCTTGTGGTTGTTCTCGAACGCCACCCGGTTGACGATCGGGTTCTCGACGACATGCACCAGCAGGTCATCGCCGCTGCGGCCCAGTCGGACGTCCTGGAACAGACCCGTGGCATACAGTGTCTTGAGGCTGCGATCGAGACGGTCCTGATTGAACGGGTCGCCGGGCTGAACCAGCAGATAGGACCGGATGGTGCCACTCTCGATGCGCTGGTTGCCGTCGACCTTGATCGCCTCGATGATGCCGGACCCGGCTTCCGTCGCTGGGCGCCGAACCGGATGCGACGCCGCGGGCCGGGCCCGTCCCGGCGTTTGAACGGATGGATTTTGAGCAACGGCGGCACTAACGACCAGCATTGGCATCAGGCAGGCGGCGACGAACCGCGCAGCTCGGCGTATCAACAAAAGGCTGGTCCCCCCAAGGCACGTGCGCGTGAACGCTCGACAGCAGGTCGTGCATTGCGCACGGCGCGCACCATAGCGACGCGCCACCCGTCAGGCTAGTACCAGCGTTGCTAGTGTGCCGTATAGAGCTTTCTGTGTAAGTGACTGATTCAATCCGAAAAACCTGTCGGAACCGCTGCTTTGCGATCCGTTCAGCCAATCAGGCCGGCGACCCAGCGGAACAGTCCGATATGGGTCAGATCGTTCCACGTGGCAAAGACGAACAGGCAGGCGAGCACCGCCAGGCCGGCACGGAATCCATACTCCTGCGCCCGCGGCGGCAGCGGACGGCCACGCAGCGCCTCCGCCAGGTAGAACAGCAGGTGGCCGCCATCCAGCACCGGAATCGGGAACAGGTTGATCAATCCAAGATTGACCGACAACACCGCGATGAACGACACCAGGCTGGCAAAGCCAAGCTGCGCCACCTGACCGGAGAGCTGGGCGATACGCAGCGGGCCACCAAGTTCGTCGGTGCCGCGTGTGCCGCTGATCATCTGAGCCAGGCCCTTGACCGTCTCGGCGGTGATCGTCCAGGTCTGCGTGATACCGCCCCAGACAGCCGCCGCGACACCGACATGCTGATACGCGACGGCGCCACCCTTGATGCCAAGCAGGCCCACCTGATGGCCGCCGACATCCCGCGATTCGGTGGTCACTGGCAGCGTCTGATCCGCGCCGCCGCGCTGGACGGTCATCTGCAGGGTCTGTCCCGGACGGGTGGTGACAATCCTCTGCAGGTCCTCGAACGTGCCGATATGGTCAGCGCCGATCGCGATGATCCGGTCGTTCGCCAGAAGGCCCGCGTGGGCGGCGGCACTGTCCGGCAGCACCTCGGCGACGATTGGCAGGACAACCGGCTTGCCCACAGCGATGAAAAGACCGGCGAACACCACCATGGCGAGCAGGAAATTCGCCACCGGTCCGGCCGCCACCACGATCGCGCGGGACAGCACCGATTTCTCGTGAAAGGTCTGGCCGCGGACCCAGCCGGCACGAACCTCGTCGGAAACGTCTTCCGGCCGCTCCTGCCCATGCAGCTTGACATAGCCGCCGAGGGGGATCCACGCGAGTTTCCACAGTGTGCCGTGGCGGTCCGTCCAGGAGGTGATCGCCTGGCCAAAACCGATGGAGAACGTCTCCACCCGGACGCCGCGCCAGCGGGCTGCCAGGTAGTGGCCAAGCTCGTGGAAGAACACCAGCACACCCAGCACGACGATGAAAGCGGCGGCACTGCGAAAGAATTCCGGAACGGCGGTCAACACGATCTTGCCCTTCAGATTGCAGACACGGTCATCACGCCGCCCGCGCCGGGATCAGCAGGCGGGCGGACCGGCGGGCGGATTCGTCAAGCGCCACCACCGCCTCCAGCGACTCCGCCGGTGGCGTTCCAAGTTGCTGCAAGACAAGATCGACAATATCGGCGATATCGAGGAACCCGATCTGGCGCTGCAGGAAAGCCGCCACGGCGATCTCGTTCACCGCGTTCAAAATGGTGGGGGCTCCGCCACCTGCCTGCAATGCCTCGCGCGCCAGACGCAGCGCCGGGAAGCGGATCAGGTCGGGCTCGGTGAACTCCAGCCGGCCGATCTGTGCCAGATCCAGCCGTGGCGAGACCGTCGCCATGCGGTTCGGCCATGCCAGGGCATGAGCGATCGGAATGCGCATGTCGGGCGAACCGAGCTGCGCCATGACGGATCCGTCGTGGTAATGCACCATGCCGTGGATAACTGATTGCGGGTGGAACAGCACGCCGATGGCGGTCTCCGGCAGGCCGAACAGGCGCGCCGCCTCGATCAGTTCCAACCCCTTGTTCATCATGGTCGCTGAATCGATGCTGATCTTGGCACCCATCGACCAGACCGGATGGCGCAGCGCGGCCTCGGGCGTGACACGCGCCATATCCTCCAGGCTGGTGGTGCGGAACGGGCCGCCCGAGGCGGTCAGCACGATCTTCTCGACGGCGCCGTGATTGCCGTCGGCCATCGACTGGAAGATGGCGTTGTGCTCCGAGTCGACCGGCAGCAGCGTGGCGCCGGCCTGCCGCACCGCGCGCAGCATGACCTCGCCGGCGCAGACCAGCGCCTCCTTGTTGGCGAGGCCGATATAGGCGCCGCGCCGGATCGCGGTGAGCGTGGGCGCCAGGCCCGCGGCGCCGGTGATGGCCGCCATGGTCCACTCGGCCTCGATTGACGCGGCGTCGGTTACCGCCTCCGCACCGGCCGCGACCTGGGTCGCCGAACCGGCCAGCGCGTCACGCAAGGCCGAATACTGGTCCGGATCGGCGATCACCGCCCGTTCGGCGCGCAGCGCGATGGCCTGTTCCGCCAGCAGCTTGACGTTGCGTCCTCCCACCAGGGCGCGCACCTGGAAGCGGGCTGGCGCGGCCAGGAGCAGTGCGACGGTCTGGGTGCCGACACTGCCGGTGCTGCCGAGAACCGTGACGGATCGAGCGGCGCCGGAGGCGCCTAGGGAATTATGCGGGGCGCCGGAGGCGCCTGGGGAACTATGCGGGGCGCCGGAGGCGCCTGGGGAACTATGCGGGGCGTTCATTGCCACGCTATTACTCCACGTCCGAGCGCAAACGCCAATAGCACCGTGGCGGGAGCGGCGGCGAGGACCGCATCCAGGCGATCGAGCAAGCCGCCATGACCGGGTATCATGGAACCGGAATCTTTGACGTTGAAACGGCGCTTTAGAGCGCTTTCGAACAGATCCCCGGCTTGGCCGACGCATCCGATCAGGCCGGCGAGCAGGGCCGACAGCCAGCGAACATCGGCGGCGTTCAGCAGGCCAGCGGCAAGGAAGCCGACCGCCATGCCGGCGAACAGGCCGCCTACCGAACCCGACCAGGTCTTGCCGGGCGAGATCCCGGGCGCGATCCGGCGACCGCCGATAGCTCTGCCGGCCACATAGGCGCCTACATCGGTTGCCCATATGACCAGCAGCAGCACGATCACGGCGTTGCGGCCGTCACCGGGTAGGCCCCGAAGCCAGATCAGCGCGACCGCGCCAAGTCCGATATAGGGAACGCCGAAAGGCAGCAGGCGTCTGATCGCCCGGTCGTTTCCCTGGGCGCCGCGGCGTATGCAGCCGAGCAGCGTGATCAGCGCCAGCAGCGCGACGGCAAAGCCGGCTTCCCCCAGCGCCGCCAGAAACACTGCCAGCGGCAAGGAGGCGAACATTAGCACCGGCCGCGGACCACTCGGCGCTCGGCACAGCCGCAGCCATTCGTGCGCCATGCCGATGGTGGTCAGCGCCACCAGGCCGGCAAATGCCATCCCGCCGATCCAGACACATCCAAGCGCCAGCGGGACCATGATCGCAGCCGACAGCACCCGCGTCCGCAAGTCTCCCCACCGCGCCGCGGACGTGGCCGCAGCGCGCCACGGACCTGCCATGATGCGGTTCCTCAGCCTGTGCGAGCGCCAAAGCGCCGTTCCCGCGCCGCGTAAGTCGACAGCGCCGCGGCAAAATGGGTCTCGTTGAAGTCAGGCCACAGCACATCAAGGAAGACCAGTTCGGCGTAAGCCGACTGCCAGAGCAGGAAATTCGACAGCCGCTGCTCGCCCGAGGTGCGGATGATCAGGTCGGGGTCGGGTGTGCCGGCGGTGGCGAGGAAACCTTCGAACACCTCCTCGCACAGCTTGGCCGGATCAAGCTGACCCGCCAGCGCGGCGGCCACCACGGCGCGGGCCGCGGCGGCAATCTCCGCTCGGCCGCCATAGGACAGCGCGATCGTCAGGTTAAGGCGTATGTTGCGCTGGGTATCGTGCTCCGCGGCTGCCAGATCGCCCTGGATGTCACGGTCGAACCGGGTCCGGTCGCCGATGAAACGCAGACGCACGCCGTTCGCCTTCAGCTCCGCGATCTCGGTCCTCAGGTAGCGCCGCAGCAATCCCGTAAGGTCAAGAACTTCACCTAGAGGACGGCGCCAGTTCTCGCTGCTGAAGGCGTAGATGGTCAGCCAGGAAACACCGCTGCGAATTGCCGCTTCCACCGCACGGCGGACGGCACGGGCGCCTTCCCGGTGGCCGGCAACCCGAGGCAGGCCTCGGGACGCCGCCCACCGCCCGTTGCCGTCCATGATGATCGCCACATGAGCCGGCACGGCCAGCGAACCGGTAGCCGGAACACATGCCGGTCCGCCTCCCGCGGCAACCGGCTGGGTTTGATCACGGACATCCGGAACCGGCTGCATAACGACAGGCATCGTGGCTAGGGCTCGCTTTAAACCTGCCTGATGTCCTTTTCCTTGTCGGCGAGCGAATCGTCCACCTTTTTAATATATTGATCAGTTAATTTCTGCACCTCGTCGGACCAGTTCTTCGCCAGGTCCTCACCGATCTCGTGCTTCTTCTCGTGCGCCTTGATCTGCTCCATCCCGTCGCGGCGCACCCCGCGTACGGCGATCTTGGCCCCTTCGGCGTACTTGTTCGCCGTCCTGGCCAGTTCGTTGCGGCGATCCGTGGTCAGTTGTGGGATCGGCACGCGCACCAGCATCCCGTCGGCGGCGGGATTGAGCCCTAGACCAGAGTCGCGGATGGCCCTTTCCACCGCCGAGACCATCGACTTGTCCCACACCTGCACGGTCAGCATGCGCGGTTCCGGCGTGCCGACGGTGCCGACCTGATTGAGCGGCATCTCGGTGCCATAGGCGGCCACTTTCACCGGCTCCAGCAGGCCGGGATGGGCGCGTCCTGTGCGTAGGCCAGCGAACTCACGCCGCAGGGTCTCCAGCGCGCCGTCCATGCGACGCGTCAGGTCCTGCTTCAGGCTGTTCAGATCAGCGGTGGCCATAACTGCCTCCCAACTCCTTAAAGTTCCACTTCAACGATCCGGGTGAAGGCACCTTCGCCCCGCATCACCTGCGCGAAGGCGCCCGGCGCGTGGATGTTGAATACGATGATCGGCAGGTGATTTTCGCGCGCCAGGCTGATCGCCGCCGCGTCCATCACACCCAGGTCGTTGGCCAGCACATCCAGATAGGTTAGCTGGTCGTAGCGCCTGGCGTCCGCCACCTTCCTGGGATCGGCGGAATAGACGCCATCCACCTGAGTGCCTTTCAGCAGCGCATTGCAGTGCATCTCGGTCGCGCGCAAGGCGGCGGCGGTATCGGTGGTGAAGAACGGGTTGCCGGTGCCGGCGGCGAAGATCACCACCCGGCCTTTTTCCATATGTCGTTCCGCCCGGCGCCGGATATACGGCTCACAGACTGATGACATCGGGATCGCCGACTGCACCCGGGTCGGAACGTTACGCTTTTCCAGCGCCGCCTGCATCGCCAGGGCATTCATCACGGTCGCCAACATGCCCATATAATCAGCCTGCGCCCGATCCATGCCGGACGCGGCCCCCGACACGCCGCGGAAGATGTTACCGCCGCCGATGACAACCGAGACCTGCACACCCATGCCGACAACAGCGCCGATGTCATTGGCAATGGCACCGACCATTTCTGTGTCCAGCCCATAGTCGCGCCGGCCCATCAGCGCTTCCCCGGACAGTTTCAACAAAACACGCTGGTAGACCGCAGGCTGCGTCATGCGACTCCGAGGGGCCAGGGGAAATGCGCGGCACCGTAGTGGCACCGCCCGTGCCGAACAAGTCGCTCCTGCGTCAGACCCCCGCGGTGGCGGCAACCTCGGCGGCAAAATCGTCCTTCGGCTTCTCGATGCCTTCGCCCAGCGCGAACCGCTCGAAGCCGGTCAGGGTGACGCCGGCCTTCTTGACCACGGCCCGCACTCGGCTCTCGCTATCATGCACCCAGACCTGCTCCAGCAGCACCACTTCTTCGTAGTACTTTCGGATGCGGCCCTCGACCATCTTCTCAATGATGGCTTCGGGCTTGCCGGAGGCACGGGCCTGCTCGCTCAACACGGCACGTTCCCGCTCCAGCGCCGCCGGGTCGACCGCATCGGTATCCAGCGCCTCCGGCCGGGTCGCGGCGACATGCATGCCGATCTGCCGGCCAAGCAGTTCCAGCGTATCGAATTCGCCGGGGCCTTCGATGGCGACCAGCACGCCGATCTTGCCGAGACCAGGCTTGAGGGCGTTGTGCATATAGGTCGCGACCACGCCCTGGGACACGGTCAACACCTTGGCCCGCCGGATGGTCATGTTCTCCCCAACCGTCGCCACCATGCTGATCAGTTCATCGGCCACGGTTCGATCGGTGCCAGGGAATGGCGCAGCCTTGATCGCATCAAGGTCGTCGCCGATCCGCAACGCAACTTGCGTCACGCTGGCCACGAAATGCTGGAACCCGTCGTTGCGGGCGACGAAGTCGGTTTCAGCATTGACCTCGACCATTGCCGCCTTGCCGGCGGCGGAGGCAACACCAACCAGCCCTTCCGCCGCGATACGGCCGGATTTCTTCGCGGCCGCCGCAAGACCCTTCGTGCGCAGCCAGTCGACCGCAGCTTCCAGATCGCCATCGGTTTCCGTCAGCGCCTGCTTGCAGGCATTCATGCCGGCGCCGGTCTTTTCGCGCAGATCCTTGACCAGGACGGCGGTGATCGCGGCCATCTTGCTTCTCCTGTCGTTCAGGCGGTCGCCGGTTCGGCTTCCGCTTCCGTAAGGGCTGCCGCAGGGGAACCTGCCGGAACTCCCGCCGGCATTCCCACTGGGGCTTCCACGGGCGGTTCCTCCCGCGCACCAATATCGGCACCAGAGGCCGCCATCTCGGCGCTGATCCCATCCAGCACAGCGCCGGCGATCAAGTCGCAGTACAACGAGATCGCCCGCAGCGCGTCGTCGTTGCCGGGGACCGGAAATGTGACGCCGGTCGGGTCGGAGTTGCTGTCCAGCACCGCGACGACCGGGATGTGCAGCTTGTTGGCTTCCTCGACCGCCAGCTTTTCCTTGTTGGTGTCGATGATGAACAGGATGTCCGGCAGGCCGCCCATGTCCTTGATGCCACCCAGCGCGCGGTCCAGCTTGTCCTTGTCGCGGGTGATGTCCAGCACCTCTTTCTTGGTCAGGCCCTGGGTGTCGCCGCCGACTAGATCCTCGATGTGCCGCAGCCGCTTGATCGAGCCGGTGATGGTCTTCCAATTAGTCAGCGTGCCGCCGAGCCAGCGGTGGTTGATGTAGTACTGGCCGCACTTCTTGGCGGATTCAGCCACCTGTTCAGCCGCCGCCCGCTTGGTGCCGACGAACAGCACGCGGCCGCCGGCGGCGGTCACGTCGCGGACGGCCCGCAGCGCACGATCCAGCATCGGCACGGTCTGCTGCAGGTCGATGATGTGGACCTGGTTGCGCGTGCCATACAGGAACGGCGCCATGCGTGGGTTCCAGCGGCGGGTGTGGTGGCCAAAATGGACGCCGGCTTCCAAAAGCTGGCGCATCGTGAAATCGGGCATCGCCATCGGCGAGCATCCTTTCCTGTCGTCCGGTTGTTGCCTCCGCGGGGGTTGCCGTTCGGCACCGGACCCGGACCATGACTGGCCGGGAAAGGCACCCCGCGTGTGAATTACCGGCGGCATAAGCCGCCAGCGCGCGGGATATGGCGAAGAACAGCAGGGATTGCAAGCCGCCGTTGCGTCCCAGGTGGCGGTTCGGCTCGCTGTTCCGTGACCATCCTGCATCATATCGATATTGCCACCAAACATCGGTTAGCCTGTGGTAACGTCATCGATTCCATACTCGCCAGCCCCCGGCCGATAGTTGACGCAAAGGAAATTTTGTTGGTCGCTGCCATCTACCGCACGTGCATCAGGAGGAAGCCGATGAAGGCGAACCACACGAACCAAAGAGCCGCCTGGACCGTGGAGACACTGCGGGCCGATCAGACCTGGATCTACGTCCTGGACGACCGTGCCCGCCGCGACCTCACCGGCGCGGTGCGTAGCGCCCACGACCCCGACAAGAGCCTGTTCGACTACCGGCCCGGCGACTTCGACCTGGGGTCCGCGTGGCCGGTGATCGCCGTCGCCCTGCGGGAGATCCGGGACGGCACCGGCTTCGCCGTTCTGCGCGGGCTGCCGCGAAACGATTTGACCGAATTGGAATTCGCCCTCCTCACCTGGGCCATCGGCCTGCACATCGGTGTTGCTCGGCCGCAAGGCGGGGCCAGCCAATACCTCGCCCCGGTGCGCAACGCCGGGACGGTCTACCGCACCGGCAAGGGGCGCGGCTATTCGTCCGACTCGGACTTGGATTTCCACACCGACAGCGCCGATATCGTGCTGCTGACCTGCTACAACGTGGCGAAGTCCGGCGGCATGAGCATGGTCTGCAGCTCGGTCACCGCATACCAGGTCATGCTGGCGGAGCGGCCCGATCTGGCGGAGCTGCTGCATCTGCCATACCATTTCAGCCGCCAGCAGGAGCAGGCGCCGGATGAGGCGCCGTTTTATCCCAACCCGATCTATGACCAGCGCGACGGCCTGCTGTTCAGCAAGTGGAACCGCAACCGCGTCCGCTCCGCTCAGCAGATCGAGGGTGTTCCGCCGCTGTCGGTGTCGCAGCAGGCGGCGCTGGACACGCTGGATACGATCCTTCGGCGGCCGTCGGTCATGTACGACATGTATCTGCGGCCCGGCGACATGCAGATCCTCAACAACCATGTCACGCTGCACGCCAGGACGGAGTTCGAGGACCATGACGATCCCGCGCTGAAGCGCTGCCTGTTTCGGCTTTGGCTGGCGCCCCCGGACAGCGTGGCGCTGCCGGAAAGCTGGCGTCCGGCTTATCGGGCAGTCGAACCTGGAAAGGTGCGCGGCGGGATCATCGGGCAAGCGCATGACCAGACGCGCCAGGCGTTCGAGATGCGGCAGGCAAGCGACATCGGGATGCGCTTGTAGCTGGCAGCCTGATCCCAGGGCCGACTGATCCCAGGGCCGACTGATCCCAAGGCCGCCCGACCAGCGTCCACGGCGCAGCGCCGGCTCTGGTAATCAGTGGATGAAACCTTGTGCAAGCCCAGGCGGTCGTTACCTATCTTGCATGTCTGACCTCATCGCGCTGTTCGCCCTCGCTCTGCTGCTTGGCGGCATGGTGTTCTTCGCGGCTGTGATCGCGCCGCTGGTGTTCACACGCCTGCCAGCGCCGCAAGCCGGCGGCTTCATCCGAGCCGTCTTCCCGTTCTATTACCTGTATGTGTTCCTCACCTCGGCGGTGGCGGCGCTGGCGCTGGCGCCGTTGCCGGCAGCAGTGGCCGTCGCACTTATCGCGGCGATGACCATCTGGTTGCGCCAGTGGTTGATGCCGCGCATCAATGTCTTCAGTGACGCCGCACAGGCAGGCGACCGCGCCGCGAAGCATCGCTTCGACCGCGCGCACCGTCTTTCCGTCGCCGTGAACCTCGCCCAGATGCTGATCGCGGGCGGCGTGCTCGTGCGGTTCACGTCCCATGGCGGCTAATGACTTCGGTCGGCTGGCGCCCGGTCGAGCCGCGGCTTCCGCACGCCACGCGCTTGTTGTTGTGTCAAGGGTCAGGTCATGAACACGCCGGTGCGTTCCGCCCTTGTTGTCGGCGCCGGCATTGCGGGACTCGCCTGCGCCGATGCGCTGGCACAGGCTGGCGTCTCCGTCACGCTGCTTGACAAGGGGCGTCGGCCAGGCGGCCGCGTGGCGACACGCCGCACGGACGGAGTATCGTTCAATCATGGTGCTCAATACGCCACCGCCCGCGGCTCGGACTTCAGCACCTTGCTGGCGGAGTTGCGGACTGACGGACGTGCGGCGCCTTGGGCCGCCGCCAGCAGGGACGGCCGCCGCATCGTGTTTCTTCCAGCCATGTCCGCCTTGCCGGCGGCGCTGGCGGAGCAGGCGGCGGCACGGGGCGTCACGCTGCTGACGGCGCGCCACGCCGCCTTCCTGCATCCCGCCGCGTCCGGCTGGGTCGTTCGTCATCTGCCCGCCGGCGACATACGGCCCGGTGCCACGTCTCCATCGGGCGGTGAATTATCGAACGGGCACGATGCCGTGCTGATCGCGCTGCCCTCGGGCCAGGCAGCCGCACTGCTGGCGACCGCGCCGCATCCCTTCGCCGAAGCCGCGGCGCGCGCCGTGATGGCGCCGTGCTGGGCGGTGATGGCGCGGTTTCCCGTGCCCGTTGCCGGCTCCGACGTGCTGCAACCCGAGGCCAGCCCGATCGCCTGGGCCGCGCGGGAGGGGTCACGCCCCGAGGGGCCATACCCTGCCGCGCGGAACAATCCGCCGCCTGGCGCTTCGGCCGAACCGGATGCCTGGACCCTGCATGCCACCGCTTCCTGGAGCCGCACCCATCTGGAAGACAGCGCGGAGCACGTGTGCCAGGAGCTGCTGGCCGCGTTCCAGGCCCTGACCGGTGCGTCCGCGGCAGACCTGGCGCAGGCCCATCGGTGGCGCCACGCCCTGGTCGAGACCGCCCTCGGCTTGCCTAGCCTGTGGGACCCGGTGGCCCGGATCGGCGCCTGTGGAGACTGGTGTCTGGGCGGCCGGGTCGAAGCCGCCTATGACAGCGGCCGCAGCCTTGCGCGTTCCGTCCTGGCCGCCCAATAGAACGCCACGGTACGAAGTCATGGTGCAGGTTGTCTGGTTCAAGCGCGACCTGCGAACCACCGATCATCGTCCCCTGGCCGAAGCCGCCGCTGCCGGTCCGGTGCTCCCGCTCTACGTCGCGGAGCCTGATTACTGGGCCCTACCCGACACTTCGCGGCGGCAGTGGCGCGCGATCCAGGAGGCGCTGGCGGCGCTTGCACAACGGCTCGACGACCTCGGCGCGCCATTGATCGTCCGGACCGGGACCGTCGTCGACTGCCTCGCGCGCATCCATCGCGCCATCGGCATCACGCGGCTTCTGTCGCATGAGGAAACCGGCAATGGCTGGACCTACGCGCGTGATCAGGCTGTGCGGCGGTTCTGCCGTTCAACCGGCATCCCGTTTGTCGAGTATCCTCAGTTCGGCGTTATCCGCCGGCTGCGGAACCGCGATGACTGGGGGCGGCTGCATGGCGACTTCCTCAACGCGCCGATTTTCGCCGAACCGGCCAGGCTGGTTCCGGCAACCACGGCGCCGCCGAACCGCATCCCGACCGCCGACGACCTCGGCCTTGCGCCGGACGGCTGCGAACAGCCGCAATCCGGCGCCCGCCAGCCGGCGTGGCACCTGCTCGAAAGCTTTCTAGCCGGCCGCGGCGCCACGTATCGTCGAGCGATGTCAAGCCCGCTCGGCGGCGCGCACGCGTGCTCGCGGTTATCCGTGCCGCTCGCCACCGGCGCCATCTCGATACGAGAGGTGCTGGCGCGTATCAACGCCGAACGGCGGGCTCTGGACGAACGGCCGCCGGAGGTCCGCGCGATCCCGCTGACCGCGATCGACAGCCTGGTCTCGCGGCTGCACTGGCACTGTCACTTTATCCAGAAGCTGGAGAGCGAGCCGGACCTGGAGTTCCGCTCACTGCATCCGGCGCATGAAAAAGCCCGCGCCGCCACCGCGAATGACAATGCCGTTCTGCAAGCCTGGGCTACCGGCCGCACCGGATTTCCGTTCATTGATGCCTGCATGCGCTCGCTGATCGCCACGGGCTGGCTTAACTTCCGCATGCGGGCGATGGTGCAGGCGTTCGCCAGCCACCAGCTTGGCCTCGACTGGCAAGTCTCCGGCACCTGTCTGGCGCGGTTGTTCACCGACTATGAACCTGGGATTCACTGGCCCCAGGTACAGATGCAGGCGGCCCAGACCGGCATCAACACGCCGCGGATGTACAGCCCGGTCAAGCAAGGCGCCGATCAGGATCCGGGCGGGATCTTCACCCGCCGCTGGGTGCCGGAGCTTGCCCGCCTCCCGCCCGCCCACCTGCAGACGCCCTGGACCATGGATGCCGGCATGCAGGATGCCGCGGGCTGCGCGATCGGCCGCGATTATCCACCGCCGATCGTTGATCCCGTCGTTGCGATCCGGCTCGCGCGTGAGCGGCTAAGCCACATTCGGCAGCAGCCCGGCTACCGCGAAGCGGCGGAGGCGGTGTACGCCCGGCACGGCAGTCGCAAGAGACGTATCGATGAAGACGACCCGCCAAAGCGGCAGGCGATCCGAGCTGAACGGAAAGCGCGTGCGGCAAGGCAGCTTGGTCTTGACCTGTGAAGCAACAAGCCAGGATTCATCCTACAAGGTTTTCGGCAGGACACCGGCGCGGATAGGCCAAGGCCGCCTGCGCCCGTCATGACGTTGAGAGCGCGCCGCATCGGGATGAATGACGCCTCTATCGAGAGGAGCGTCCAGCGCGTGATCGCCTGAGGCTGACGTAGTCAGAAGGCGTGAATCACGCGACGAAACAATGCGTTAAAGCGCGACTTCTGGGTCAACCTAAACCAATCACGCCTTAAAGCTCGGCCGCGACCTCCGTGACCAGCCGAGCCGCCTCCGCGCCGCGGACCTTGGCGATGTCGTCCTGGTATTTGAGCAGCACACCGAGCGTGTCTTCCACGTCGCCGGCGGTCAGTTCGGTCTTGTTCAGGTAGGTCAGCGCCTGCGCCCAGTCGATCGTCTCGGCCACGCCGGGCAGCTTGAACAGTTCCTCGCCACGCAGCCGTTGCACGAAAGCAATGACCTGAGCGGCCAGATGCGCCGGCACATCCGGCGCCTTGGCGTCCAGGATCGCCCGCTCCCGCTTGGCGTCGGGATAGTCCACCCAGTGATACAGGCAGCGGCGGCGGATCGCGTCGTGCACCTCGCGCGTGCGGTTGGAGGTCAGCACCACCACCGGCCGCGTCACCGCGCGCACCGTGCCGTACTCAGGCACGCTGATCTGGAAATCGGCCAGCAGTTCCAGCAGGAACGCCTCGAACGGTTCGTCGGCGCGGTCGAGCTCGTCGATCAGCAGCACCGCCGGTGGCAGGTCGGGATCGACGGCGGACAGCAACGGGCGCGCCTGCAGGAACTCCCGCGCATAGATGTCACGGGACAGTTCGTCGCGGTCGGTCTGCCCGGCGGCCTCGGCCATGCGGATCGCCATCAACTGGCGGGCGTGGTCCCACTCATAGACGGCGGCCGACAGGTCCATGCCGTCGTAGCATTGCAGCCGTACCAGCCGGCGGTTCAGCCCAGCGGCGAGGACCTTGGCGATCTCGGTCTTGCCGGTGCCGGGCTCGCCTTCCAGGAACAGCGGGCGTTGCATCGACAGCGCGAGGTGCACCGTGGTCGCCAGTTCCCGGTCGGCGATGTAGCCGTGCTCGGTGAGAAGCCTGGCGGTGTCGGCGACCGTCTGGGGCAAAGCCGCCACTACAGCATGCTTCCCAGCATCAGCAGCATCATGATGACGAAGACGCCGCCGCCGATCCAGGCCGCCAGCGGCATGCCGAAGGGCTCACGCGGAATGAGCGACCAGAGCGAGACGCCGCCGGCTGGCCGGGTGGCGGCCATGGCCGCCGCGACGGGTTCGGCCATGGTTTCCTCCCCGCCCAGTTCGGCGTCCGGCGCGTTCGCGTTCATCCGGTCCCCTGCGGGCTGCGGCGCTGTCACCGGCCCAGGTCGTGCCGCCGGCTGCGATACTGCCGCGCGTTCCGGCGCTGCCGCCGGCTGCGATACTGCCGCGAGATCCGGCGCTGCCGCGGGCTGCGGCGCCATCGCCTGCACCTGCTTGCTGAATTTGTCGAAGAAGGCATCCGCCATCTGCTTGGCGCTGGCATCGATCAGCCTGGCGCCAAGCTGGGCCAGCTTGCCGCCGACCTGGGCATTGACCTGATAACTCAGCAACGTGTCGGCGGCATCATCGGTCAGCGTTACCGCGGCGCCACCCTTGGCGAAACCGGCGACGCCGCCCTGTCCCTCGCCGCTGATGCGGTAGCTGTTCGGGGGGTCGATGTCCGACAGCAACACGTTGCCGGTGAAGCGGGCCGAGATCGGCCCAAGTTTGACGGCGGCGGTGGCTTTCATCTCTGTATCGGAGAGTTTTTCCAGCGTCTGACAGCCCGGAATGCTGGCTTTCAGCACCTCCGGGTCGTTCAACGCCCCCCACACAATCTGGCGCGGCGCCGGAATGCGCCGCTCACCCGTCATGTCCATTCAAGAACTACCCCATGTTGCGGGCCGGACGTTACGTGCAGCGCCGTGCGCATGCAACAGACCCGCCTGCGGGCACGTCCGGGTGAGCAATTGCCAGCCCGCTCCTGGGTTGGCAACAGATGCGACGGGTCGCCGTTCATGGCCTGCCTCTCTCCGTCACGCTATGACCGGGCATCAAAGCGGGAGAAGCTTGGCGTGCGGATAGCGAACGCGCGGCGCCAACGCCGTGGTGGCGGGTGATCCCGCGGAATGCATCGATCGGCGGCTTCACGAACAGCACGCTCGGTGGAGGGTCCGAAACATTCACGACCGGGTAGCGGCGTGCGGATCGGCAGCCACGCCAGAAGCCCGTTCGTGACTGATCACGCTGACCGGCGCGCCAGGAGGTCCTGTGCAGGTGCCCTGATCCTCTGAACTTGAAATCCATAACGCTTTCATCATTAGCAATTTTCCGGCATGCCTGGGAAAGTCCCGGCATACTACGAAATAACAGCGAGAAAGTGCTCCGTATGCCACCGATGCGTGTAGCCGATCGTTACGTGAAAGCTGACAGGTTCCGCCTTCCTTCTCTGTCGAGTCTTCAACCGGCACGTGATGCCTGGATCGACGGCCTCGTCGGCATGATCTGTATCATCCCGCTGCTGCTCACCGCACACCTGCCGCTGGTCGACCTGCCCGGCCATCTGGCGCGCCAATATGTCATCCGCGACTGGTCAAGCAGTCCCGACCTGCAGAGATTCTATTACATTCACTGGGCTCTCGTGCCGAATTTGGCGCTGGAAATATTTGTCCTTGTGGCGCGACAGGTTGTGTCCATCGACATGGCGGTCCGGGCCTTCTGCATCAGCACGATGCTGCTGCTTTTCCTCGGCACTCGTCTGGTGAACCGTGAGCTCGGCAGCGGACAGACAAGGATTTACCGGCTGGCGCCGCTGCTTTGCTATGGTGGCCCATTCCAGTACGGCTTCCTCAGCTACTGTTTTGGCGTCGGGCTGGCGCTGCTGTTTTTCGGCTTCTATTTGCGGCTTCGCAGCCAGCCGCTTGCACGCCTCGCCACTACTTTGGTTCCCCTCGGCGTCGCACTCCTGCTTTGCCATCTCGCCGCCTTCGGCCTGTTTGCCATTGCGATCGGTTGTTGCGAGCTGAACCATGGCTACATTGCCGCCGGAGGCGTCACGCGCCGTCTGCCGCGCGAATTGCTGAAGCGTCAGCTCCGGCCAGTATGCTGCCTGCTGCCGGTGTTCCTGATTTTCCTTGGGTTCAGCCCGCGGAACGGCGACGGCGCGGCGGACCATGCGATCTCGTTCAGCACTTTGCACGACAAGGCGCGGTCGTTTGCCTCCATCATGCTGTTCTCGAGCCCGAAGCTGGAGGTCACGCTGCTGGCTTTGGCCATGGCGGGATTGGCTGCCGCGCTGCTGAGCCGGACGATCCGCTTGCACGCAATCGCGGCAACCATCGTGGCAATGTTGCTGATCGTCTGGCTGTTGCTGCCCGCCACCGCATACGGCACGGCGTTGATCGATTATCGGCTGCCTTGGGCGATATCGTTCTTTCTGCTCGTCGGTCTGCTGCCGGGCTTGCGCCATCAGCGCCTGCTCGTTCCGTTCGGCCTGTATTTCGGCGCGCTAACGCTGGGCCGCATCGCCATGATCGCGACCTTCTGGCTAAGTTGGGAGCCGACCCTGACGGCACTCGACCATGCACTCAGCGGTTTGCCGGTGGGCGCTCGCCTGATGGTGGTCGAGGGGCGACTGCCCGGCGGCGGGTTTTTCCGCCAGCCGACGCTGACACGGTTCGCATCCTATGCCGTGGCACGCAGGCAAGCCTTCGACCCCGGCATCTTTGCCAACATGTCGGGGCAGATCCTGTTCTTCCAGCCACACTTCACGAAACTTTGGCAGCAGGACGCTCTCGGCGAAAGCCGCACCTCGCTGGACCGCCTTTCACCTGACTACAACTATGTCCTGGTCCTGGTTCCAGCCCTGGCCCACATCTCTCCCCGCCTGCCCCTGGTCTGCCAGACGAGCGGCCCCAACTTTGAGCTTCTCAAGGTTGTGGCATCAACTGCGCCGTTGCCTGGGGCTGACCGGCGGGGACGCTGTTCGGGATAGGCGGCGCGAGTCTCGGGTGACGTCCGCGGAATGCGGTTGGCACCGCCCAGGCGCCTGGCGCGGCGGTGTGCGGAACACCTTGTAGCCACGCCTAGTATCTGATCGCAGAGAGGCGTGAGACGCGTAGCGGCCACGTTTCGGCGCGTGAATCAGATACTTCAGGCCAATAGCGACGTATCGCGCTTCTCTGATGCGCGATACTAGAACAGCAGCCCTTTCTTCAGCAGCCCGTGCACGCCCTTCTCCCCGTTCACCGTCTGGGTGACATGGAAATCCACCGCCAGGGAGCAGAACTGGTAAGCCTCCTGGCGGGACAGGTTGGTTCGGCTGGTGATGAAGGCGATCATCTCGCGCAGGGCGGTCTTCATCGCCACGTCCAGGTCCTCGTTCATCCCCATCGAGATGTAGTGGCTGGCGCTTTCCCCACGTGGGTATTTCAGGATCGGATCGCGCACCCCGCCGCCCTTGTGCAGGGTCAGCGTGAAGCTGCCGGTCAGGCAGATCTCCAACGCGTTGATGCAGACCTCACCGTCACCCTGCACGCCATGGCCGTCGCCAGCCGAGAACAACCCGCCCGGCGCCCAGACCGGCAGGAACAGCGTCGAGCCGACGCCAAGTTCCTTGTTGTCCAGGTTGCCGCCATGCTCGCGCGGCTGGACCGTGGAAATCGGCCCATAAGCGGGCGGCGGAGCCACCCCCATCACGCCGAAGAACGGCGACAGTTTCAGCTCGGTGCCCCAGGGCAGCTTGCAGGTTTTCCGGTCCCGGTCCACCGGGATGTGCGACAGGTAGCGCTCGGGGAAGTCTTCCGGCAGCGTGCCGGCCAGCGGGCGGAAGCCGCAATACCCCCAGTCACAGCCGAGTTCGATGTCGTCGATATGGATCTCCAGCATATCGCCTGGTTCAGCGCCGCTGACGGCGACCGGGCCGGTGATCAGGTGGCCGGGCGCGCGCGGCAGGTTCGCGGCATGAATGGCGGCCAGCGCGGCCGGAATTTTCAGGCCAGAGTCGGGCGGCGGCATGACGTCCGGACCACCGGACACGCACTCCAGCACCAGCGTATCACCTGAATCGATGGTGATGAGCGGCGGAAACTTGGGGTCGAAGACACCCCAGCGCACGGTTTCCGGTGTCGAGGCAAGACGGTGCGTGGCCATCGAGGATTTCCTTATCGTCGGTCCCCTGATGCCACCACATCGGTAAAGGGGGCACAACCGGGGAAATATGGTCACGACGTCGATGCCAGCCGCCTTCATGGAGCATGGAAGCAAAAAACGCTGTCAGCTTGAGGTTGGCCCGTTCGCGCCGAACAGCAAGCTGTTCGGCCAAGCCTGTCGTGGCGGGTGCACGGAATGTCGATCATGTCGCGGTCGTACGGCGGCAGGCTTAGCGCAACCTAGAAACAATCCCGAGGAGTTTCGGGAACCGCGCCCGACGCCTTCCAGTCCTCCAACCCGGTTTGAGCATTGTAAAACCAGTCCCGTTTATTCAAAATTAACGTTGCGATATCGGACGTTAGCGTCTTTACTTCGAAATAATATATCGGCATCAAATTTTAATTGAATTCGATTTCGGATCGTACATAAGATATCTGGCAATCACGAAAATGGTAGCCTTAAATGTCGGGCGTCACTTCCATGAGCGGGTTCGCCGCTTTCACACGATTGGTGGATCACAGCCCGAAGCTCAGCTCTGGCAAAACGATTTAACCCAATAACTATGGAAAAGGAGTGACGTATGAGCACAGCCCCCGTTCCTGCCGCCGCAGTCGGTTACAATACACAAACCTTCGGGCCGGCGCTGACATTGGGACAAAACTGGTACCCAATGAACTTCTATGGCAACTATCCAGGCCGTTCTGGCACAACGCAAGATACTAATGGAAGCGTAACCATATCCGGCGCGGGCGGCGACAACGCCTATAACGCACAGATGACCACAGCCTCGGTCGGCAGCACGCCGACAACCTGGACCGGAGAAGCGTTTGGTGGCGGCGGTTATTTCCAAGCCACGCTATCATTCACCGGCGCGCCTTCCACGTCCGGGGGCTGGCCTTCATTTTGGGCCAACACCATCGAAGGTATGGCTCAATATGCCAATGGCAACACGATTGAAGTTGACGCCATGGAGTATGATACCCAATGGGCGGGATTGTCGTATGGCAGCAACATGCATGATTGGTATGCGGGCGGCAATGGCCCTCAGATTCCAGCCCAGAACGCCCCCATAACGCTTCCGGCCGGAACCAACCTCGCGCAACCGCACACCTATGGCATGCTGTGGATCCCCGCCACCGCCACGGCGCAAGGCACCATGGAGTGGTTTTTCGACGGCCAGCAGGTCGGCACCGCCGATCACTGGAATCAGTATAATCCGGCGCAGTCAGCAACGGCTAATCCGTTTAGCCTGCTGGACGTGTCACATCTGGCGCTGATACTTGGCACCGGGCCAAATAATCCGATGACCGTTTCAAACGTGTCGGTTTGGCAGAAGTCGACCGCGGGTGATCTCTTTCAGGGCGTCCCCACTCCCACTCCCACTCCCACTCCCACTCCCACTCCCACTCCTACTCCCACCTCCGATACGCTTACACTTCGCATGTCGGAAGATGCTTACGCGGGCGATGCGCAATTCATTGTATCGGTGAACGGCCAGCAGACCGGTGGCACAATGACGGCTTCCGCGCTGCATGCGACCGGCGACAGCGATGTCTTCGCGCTGACGGGTAACTGGGGTGCGAACGCGAGCGTTAAGATACAGTTTCTAAACGATCTCTATAGCCCTGGGGTTGGCGATCGTAATCTGTATGCGGACTCCATCAGCTATGATGGAAGCACCTATGCCGGTGCCGCACTGTATTCCAATGGCACGGCGATGCTCCAGACGGGCGGCGCCCCCACGTCAGCCGTTCCAGCCGATGTCTTGACGGTGCATTTGTCCGAGGATGCCTACCAGGGCAATGCCGACTTCCAACTGACTGTCGACAACAAGCAGATTACCACGCCGCAGGCAATTGTCGCATCCCACAGCGCGGGCTCATGGGAAGATCTCACGTTCGCCGGCAACTTTGGCACGGGCACGCACAAGATCGCGATAACATTCACCAACGACGCTTACGGTGGAACATCAAGCACTGACCGAAATCTTTACGTGAACGGCATCGACGTCAACGGGACGCACTTCGGCAGCGGCGTGTCATCGCTACTGACAACAGGCGCCACCGCTACTTACGCCGTCGCTACCGCACATTGAAGCGTCATCGCCTGAGGCTGATCCGCCGGAAGGCGTAAATCACGCGATCAGACAAAGGATTAGACCATGATCAGACATCCGCTATGAGGCAACCTCAAACGATCATGGTCTAACTCGACTTTGGCCGTACCGGCTGAGTGGCATGTAACTCGGATGAGCCCGTCGCGAAGGGCGTGGTGAATTTTTGGCTCTGTTCTCAATTGCTATGCGTGACATCCGAGCGCGGCGTCGAGACATGCGCGAGGCGATGGATCCGCGTGGATGCCTGCGAGATAAAATCATTCGAGGTAGCTGGCGAGGTAGCTGGCAAGGCATTTGGTGGCAATGCCCCGGTGGCGGCGAAGCAGATCCTTGACTCGCTCATGACGGCTGTTGACGGTTTGGCTGCGCCGCGCGCCCATGCGGCCGCACAGGTCGTTTGCCCAAAGTGTGACCAGCGCCCGGTTCGGCAGCCAGCGCACGAGCGGAACATTATCGCCCGCTCGATGAGCGGCAATCCTTCCAGCCAAAGAACACCGGCTATGCCGGCGGAAGCTCCGTCAGCGCCGCCCAAACCCGGCGGGCGAACGGCGCGGGGCGAGGCGCCTGACGCCGATCCGACGCAGGAATCACGGCGCGCGGGTCATGACAGGCGAAGCGATTTCAGGCGGGCCTTCAACTCGGCATCGATTTCAGCCGCCAGAGCCGGATTGGCGCGCCGGATCTGGCTGGCCCTTAAGGTGGTGCCCAGATGCGACGAAGGCCGGATCTCCCAGGCCTCCAGGAACAACAGGTCGTCCGCCACCCTGGAATCCTTCACCCCCGCCAAGGCCCTGCGCACCGCATCCGTGTAAGGTGGTTGCGGCGGCCGTGTCACCGTCAGCATCACGCGATCCCCGTTCAAGCCCGCATCGTTCCGGCCAATCCAGCGACCGCCGGAATGGCCTTATGAGCGACACGGGCTTCAAATAGGAAGCATAATCATGCGCCGCCAGCGCGCCGTTGTGACAAGCCGGTGAATGCGCGCGGGACGCTCTAGTAGCGGTAGAGGTCGTGCTTGTAAGGTCCTTGTTCGGCAACACCAAGATACTCGGCCTGCTTGCTTGACAACGCGGTGAGCTTGGCGCCCACCTTGGCCAGGTGCAGCGCAGCGACCTTCTCATCCAGGTGCTTCGGCAGGGTATAGACGGTGCGCTGGTATTTGCCGGCCGGCGCGGTGAACAGTTCGATCTGCGCCAGCACCTGGTTGCTGAAGCTGGCGCTCATCACGAAGCTGGGGTGGCCGGTGGCGTTGCCCAGGTTCACCAGGCGGCCTTCGGACAGCACGATCAGCCGCTTGCCGTCGGGGAACACGACCTCGTCGACCTGCGGCTTGACGTTGTCCCACTTGTAGTTGCGCAGGGCGTCGATCTGGATTTCCGAATCGAAGTGACCGATGTTGCAGACCACAGCGCGATGCTTCATCGCCCGCATGTGCTCGATCGTGATCACGTCTATGTTACCAGTGGCGGTGACGAAGATATCGCCCAACGGCGCGGCATCGTCCATCGTGACAACCTGGTAACCTTCCATCGCGGCCTGCAGCGCGCAGATCGGATCGACCTCGGTTACCATGACGCGGCAGCCGGCGTTGCGCAGCGACGCGGATGATCCCTTGCCGACATCGCCAAAGCCGTTCACCACGGCGACCTTGCCCGCCATCATCACGTCGGTGCCGCGGCGGATGCCGTCCACCAGCGACTCGCGGCAGCCATAGAGGTTATCGAACTTCGACTTGGTGACGCTGTCGTTGACATTGATGGCCGGCGTCAGCAGCGTGCCGGCCTTCGCCATGTCCCACAGGCGGTGCACGCCGGTGGTGGTTTCCTCTGAGATGCCGCGCACATCGGTCAGCATCTCAGGGTACTTCTGGTGCATCAGCAGGCTCAGGTCGCCGCCGTCATCCAGGATCATGTTGGGTGTCCAGGCGTCACCGGTCGCTGCGGCGGGACCGCGCACGGTTTGCTCGATGCACCACCAGAATTCTTCCTCGTTCAGCCCCTTCCAGGCGAACACCGGAATCCCCGCGGCGGCGACCGCGGCGGCGGCGTGGTCCTGCGTCGAGAAGATGTTACACGATGACCAGCGCACCGTGGCGCCGAGCGCGGTCAGCGTTTCGATCAGCACGGCGGTCTGGATCGTCATGTGCAGGCAACCGGCGATGCGGGCGCCTTTTAGCGGCTGCGATGGGCCGTACTCGGCGCGGATCGCCATCAGCCCGGGCATCTCGTCCTCGGCCATGCTGATTTCCTTGCGGCCCCATTCGGCGAGGGAAAGGTCCTTGACCCTGAAATCCTGGATCGTCGTCATGATGTCGGCTCCTGCTGCGCGGCCGGGCTATATAAAGCTATCTGCATGTTTGCAAGTGCGTTCGGGATGACCGCGCCCGAGGCGTCTCATCCAGGGCGCGCGGTCGTGATTCGCGACGACGCCGCATCCGGAATATACCCCTCGACGCCGCCACCGCGAGCGGCTACGCTCCAAAATGCAAGAACATTACCAAATATAAACCTTTCGGGAAACGACAAGATGACATCACCGACCATCCGCCGGCGTGGCCTGCTGCAGTCGACACTCGTCCTCGGCGTCCTCGGCGCCCCACCGATCATCGCCGCCCGCGGCGAGACCTCGGTCAAGATCGGCATGGTCGATCCGCTGACCGGCATCCTCTCCGCCCTCGCCGCCAGCGAGGTCGAGGGCGCGAAATACGCCGTTGCCAGAATCAACAAGAAGAACGGCATCCTCGGCCGCCAGGTGGAGCTTTTGGTGGAAGATTCCGCCAACGACGTCGGCACCGGCGTGCAGAAGACCCACAAGCTGATCGAGCGCGACAAGGTCGATGTCATCTTCGGCGACGTGAACTCCGGCATCGCCTACGCGATGTCGCAGGTGACCAACGAAGCTAAGGTCTTCCAGATCGTGCCGGGCGGCCACACCGACCCGATTACCGGGACGGACTGCAAGTGGAACGTCTTTCGCATTTGCAACACCACATCGATGGATGCCACCGCCGTCACCGGGGAACTGGTGAAGCGCTTCGGCAAGAAGTTCTTCTTCATCACGCCGGACTACGCCTACGGCCACACCCTGCAGGATAGCTTCATCAAACATCTGAAGGCGCTCGGCGGCACCTACCAGGCTGAGATGCTGCCGATCAACACGTCGGACTTCTCCGCGTCACTGATCAAGGCCAAGGCCTTCAAGCCCAACGTGCTGCTTAACAACATGGGCGGCCTGGCGCAGATTAACTGCATGAAGCAGTTCACCCAGTTCGGCATGCAGAACGAGATGCACCTGGGCGGCGCCTTGTTCGAGCTTGAAACCATCAAGGCGGTGCCAAAGGAAGCCCAGTCCGGCACCTGGGCCATGGAGTGGTGGTGGGATCAGCCGAACGTGCCAGAGGCGGTGGCGTTCGTCGCCGACTTCCGCAAGGCAACCGGCAAGACGCCCTCCGCGCGTCACTGGTTCGGTATGGTCGCCGTGGAATCCGTCCGCCTGGCCGCCGAGAAGGCCAAATCCCTGGACGGCCTGAAGATGTCGCGGGCGATGGAAGGCCTGGCGCTGCCGCCCGACATCGCCGCACAGCCCGGCACCATCGCCTACCGCGCCGGCGACCATCAGTTGATGTCCAACATCTTCGTCGGCGACGTGCATCCGCCGACCAGCAATCCGGACAACGTGGTGACCGTTACCAACGTCGTCCCAGGCGAGCACGCCGCCGGCCCGGTCGCCGACACCGGCTGCAAGATGGTCTATCCGTCCTGACGCAAGTGCCCTGAACCCCGACCTCTGAAGGGCGGCCGATGCTGCAACTCGTTCTGTTCAACGTCACGAACGGTCTCATCATCGGCGCGTTCTACGTGCTGATGGCGTTGGGCCTGTCGCTCATCCTCAACCTGTCCAACGTCATCAACTTCGCGCACGGCAACTTCCTCGCACTGGGCGGCTACATCGCCTTCGTGCTGACGCCGTACATCGGCTTCTGGGGGGCGCTGCTGGTGGCCCCGATCCTGACCGGCGTGTTCGGCTTTATTATTGAACGGCTGATGATCCGCCGCGTCTACGCCCGCGACCCGGTCTACAGCCTGCTGCTGACCTTCGGCCTGGCGTTCATCCTGCAAGATGCCTGCCGCTATATCTGGGGGCCGAACGGCCTGCCGATGACCATCCCCGACGTCCTCGCCGCGCCGCTGTCGGCCGATCTGTTCTTTATTACCTGGTACCGCATCTTCATGGTGGCGATCGTCATCGCCGCGGTGGCAGGCCTATTCGCCTTCCTGCGCTACACCCGCGTGGGTGTCCGCATCCGCGCCGGCACGCTCGACCTCGACACCGTCGCCGCCCTGGGTGTCAACGTCGGCATGCTGCGATCCTTCAACTTCGCCGTCGGCTCCCTGCTGGCGGGTGTCGCCGGCGTGCTCGCGGCCGGTCAGCTTGGGCTCAACCCGAACATGGGCGACGACCTGCTGATGCCCAGCTTCATCGCCATCATTGTCGGTGGCGTCGGCAGCCTGACCGGCACCCTGGTCGGCGGCCTGCTGATCGGCGTCGCCGCCGCCCTCACCACCGTCTTCTGGCCCGCCGCGAGCGAGGCCGTGATCTACGTCATCATGCTCGTCGTCCTGGTCCTGCGACCGCGCGGCCTGATGGGCGAGGAAGGGATGCTGACATGAGTGCCACCACCGCCATCCGAGCCGCCCCCGCCGCGGCGGCGCGACCGTGGCTGAGTGCGGTCATCGTCTGGGCGTTGCTGCTGACCGTCCCGCTCTGGCTGCCCCTCCTCGGCGGCTACACCGCCCTGGCCGGCCGTGTCCTGGTGCTCGGCCTTGCCGCGATGTCGTTCAACATCCTGCTGGGCTTCACCGGCGTCATGAGCTTTGGCCATGCCGCCTATTTCGGCCTGGGTGCCTACGGCGCCGGCCTGACCTTGAAATACCTTGCCGCCAGCACGCCCCTGGCGATGCTGGCAGGCGTACTGCTGGGCGGTCTCGCCGGCACCCTGTTCGGCCTGCTGATCGTCCGCCGCCGCGGCGTCTACTTCGCCATGGTCACCGTCGCCTTCGGCCAGATCGCCTTCTACGTCGCCTATAGCTGGAACAGCCTGACCGGCGGCTACGACGGATTGCGCGGCTTTTCCCGCGCGCCGCTGCACCTGGGCTTCGCCACCATCGACATCGCCAACAGCGACCTCGCCTTCTACTATTTCCTGCTCGCGGTGTTCGCTGTCGCCACCGCGCTGCAAGGCCTGCTGCTCGCCTCGCCCTTCGGCCGCACCCTGCTGGCGATCCGCGAGAACGAACGCCGCGCCCGCTTCCTCGGCATCCCGATCGAGCGGCATATCTGGATGTCCTTCTCGATCTCCTGCGCCTTTACCGCCCTGGCCGGCGCGCTGTATGCCCTGCTGAACAACTTCGCCGACCCGATGGGGCTGCATTACACCCTGTCCGGGGAAATCGTGATCATGGCCGTGATGGGCGGCATGCGCGCCTTCTGGGGCCCGCTGGTCGGCGCGGCGGTCTTCGTCGTGGTGCAGGACTACATCTCCTCGATGACCGTCAACTGGATGTCGTTCGTCGGCCTGATCTTCGTCCTGGTCGTGCTGTTCTTTCCCCGCGGCATCCTCGGCATGCTGCAATTCAGGGGCGGCCGATGACCATGCTGGACGTTCGCCACGTCACCAAGCGGTTTGGCAGCCTGGTCGCCGTCAGCGGTGTCTCGATGCAGGTGGCGGCCGGGGAACTGCGCGCCATCATCGGTCCCAACGGCGCTGGCAAGACGACGTTCTTTAACATGATCTCCGGCTTCTTTGCCCCGACCTCCGGCGACATCGTCTTCGACGGCGACATCGTCACTAGGCTGGCTGTGGCCAAACGGGTCGCCCGGGGCATGGCGCGCACCTTCCAGATCACCGAGGTTTTTCCGGAACTGACGGTTCGCGACAACATCCGCATCGGCGTGGAAAGCGCCCAGGGCTTCCGCCAGCGCTTCTGGCTCGGTGCCAGCCACAGCGCCGCCGTCAACCGCGGGATCGACGAGGCGCTGACCCAGTCCGGACTGACCGGCAAGGCGGATCGCCGCGTCGGCGAACTGTCTCACGGCGACCAGCGCGCCGCCGAGATCGCCACCGCGCTGACCCTGAAACCCCGGCTGCTGCTGTTGGATGAACCCACCGCCGGCATGGGCGAGCACGAAACCTACGCCGTCGCCAATCTGATCCGCCGCCTGCACCGGAACCACGCCTACACCATCGTGCTGATCGAGCACGACATGCGCGTGGTGTTCAACCTGGCCGACAAGATCACCGTGCTGGGCGAAGGCAAGATGCTGGCTGAAGGCACTCCCGCCGAAATCGCCGGCAACCCGATCGTGCAGGAAGCCTATTTGGGGAAAGCCGAATGAGCGCGCTGACGGCCGAGGGGCTGAACACCTATTACGGCAAGAGCCATATCCTGCACGATGTTGGCCTGAGCGTCGCGGAAGGCCGCATCACCACGTTGCTTGGCCGCAACGGCGCCGGCAAGACCACGACGTTGCGCAGCCTGGTGGGCCTGACGCCACCCCGGTCCGGCAGCGTGTCCTTGTTCGGACAGACCATCTCCGGCCTGCCGCCCTACCGCATCGCCGCCGCCGGCGTCGGCTACGTGCCGGAAGGCCGCCGCGTCTTCGCCAACCTGACGGTCGACGACAACCTGCGCGTACCGATCGAGCGTCCCGGGCCCTACACGATCGAGCGCGTGTATCAGTTGTTTCCTCGGCTCGCCGAACGCGCCGGCAACCTCGGGCGGCAGTTGTCGGGCGGCGAGCAGGAGATGCTGGCGATCGGTCGCGCGCTGCTGTTGAACCCGCGGCTGCTGATCCTGGATGAACCCTCGCAAGGCCTGGCGCCGCTTATCGTCAAGGAGGTGTTCCGGATCGTCGAACATATGCGCACCGAAGGGATTTCCGTTCTGCTGGTTGAACAGAATGTGCGCATGAGCCTGGACATCGCCGACGACGCCTATGTGCTGGAAAACGGCCAGATGGTCTATCACGGACCGGCCGCGGAACTGCGCGCGGACGAAAGCCGCATCCAGGCGCTGGCGGGGGCCTCGGCGGAGGAATGGAAGCTGGAGGATCTGTTGCCGGTTTGAGACTGACGGCAGTCGTTGTCCTACCAGCCGCCGAAGGCTTTGATACCGTGCCGCGCGGTGGTCAAAGGACACGATGGCAGAACACTTAGACACAGTCGCAGACTTGCGCACGTGGGTTGACAGGCTGCGGGCCAACCTCCCACAATCTGTTGATGCCGCAGCCTTGGGCGTCAAGTCGAAGGCTCCCTTTCAAGTACTTTGCACGCGGGAAGCCCTGATCTGGCGCACCGAGGAATTGGCGCGCACTGCTTGCAACGCCTTGGAGCGCGACGACTTCGCCGCCGCTGCGATCCTGACGCGCGCCGTCACCGAAAACGCCGCGCTGGCATGGAAGCTCATGGACGTGCTTGATGCACGCAGCAAATATCCTCCGCAGCAATTGAATGACCTCCTTATGCGCCTGCTGGCCGGTTCAGGAAAATGGCCGGAAGCGCCGAAGCCGGTTCACATCCTCGACTGCTTAAGGAAAATGGATAAGAAGATTCCGGGTGTTCTGTCGAGCTATGACAGCCTGAGCGAGGTTGCTCATCCCAATTGGTGGGGCGTTGCAGGGCTTTATGCCAAGAACGACGAACCCAGTTTTACCACCTACTTTGGGCGCGGCCTGCGCGGTGCAGATAGCGCACGCGGCATGATTACAAGCGCAATGCTCGGTTCGCTTGACGCGTTCGAGTATGCCTACAACCGGATATCTGACCTAATGCCTGCTTTCCTCGCGGAGCTGGAAAGCATCTGATCGGCCGTTGCGGCCAAGCCAATCGCTACGAAGTTCTGAATGTACAGTGACAATTAGCGCCCGAAAAGGCAATGCGTCCATGCGTAACGTAAGAATACTGCTTTTAGCGATTCTGATCGGCGGCGGTCTTTCTTTATCGGCAGCTCTCGCTGAGTGTCGGGGTTACACCGGTCCCGGAGGGGCTTGCTACACTGGTCCAGGCGGGGGCCTCTATACCGGTCCGGGCGGCGGTGCTTACACTGGTCCGGACGGCGGCCTTTATGCTGGTCCGGGCGGGGGTCTCTACACCGGTCCGGGCGGCGGCATGTATACTGGTCCGGGTGGCGGCATCTACACAGGCCCTGGCGGGGGCGCCTACACCGGCCCGGGTGGCGGTGCCTACTCCGGCCCTTCTATTTCTAGCGGCTACAAAGGTCCGTGGAGCCCCTGCATCACTGGAGTTAAAGGACCCGAATGGGCGAAAGAGAACTGCCCAAACTAGCGGCCAAGGCCTGCGACATATGACATGGCGGCGAAATTTTAGGGCCATCCGTCAAAACTTATGGCGATTAAGCTTAGATCGGGATGAACCTCACCCGCCGTCCCTCGACCCCCAGCGCGACCTGCCCCTGTTTCAGCCGCAGCGCATCCTCGCCAAACACCTCCCGCCGCCAGCCGGCCATCGACGGGATGTCCGGCTGGTCTTCCAGTGCCAACCGGTCGATATCGTCCGAACTGGCGACCAGCCGGGGTGCCACGTGATGCTGCTCGCTCTTCGCCGCCAGCATCACCTTCAGCAAGGACACCAGCGCCGCCGACGGACGCACGTTATCGCGCCCCTGCGGCGCCGCCGGCAGGTCCCCGTCCGGCACCCGGCGGGCAGCGGCCAGCGCCTGCATCAGTGACGCGCCGGAGCGGCCCTCGGCAAAGCCACGGGTCACCCCGCGCACGCGGGCCAACGCGTCGGCACTGGCCGGCGCGGTTGCAGCGATCTCCAGCAGCGCCTCATCCTTCACCAGCCGCTGCCGAGGGATGTTGACGCGCTGCGCCTCCTGTTCCCGCCACGCCGCGGTGGCCTTCAGCACCTGCAGGAAGCGGCGGTTGCTGGAGCGTGGACGCAGCCGCTCCCAGGCCTGCGCCGGATCGGTGCGGTAGGTCGCGGGATTGGACAGGATCGCCATCTCCTCCGCGACCCAGGCGAGCCGGCCATCCTGCTCCAGCTTCTCGCTGAGCCTTGTGTAGACCGCGCGCAACCAGGTCACATCGGCGGCGGCGTAAGCAAGCTGCGCGTCCGACAGCGGCCGCACCGACCAGTCGCTGAAGCGATGCGCCTTGTCGATGCTGCCGCCGGTCAGCGCGGCGACCAGCGCGTCGTAGCCGACTTGGTCGCCAAACCCGGCGACCATCGCCGCGACCTGGGTGTCGAACAGCGGACGCGGCACGTCACCATAGCGCAGGACAAAGATCTCGATGTCCTGGCGGGCGGCGTGGAAGACCTTGGTGACCGTGGGGTCGGCGAACAGCCTGCCGAGGGCGGTCAGGTCGATGCCGTGCGCCATGGCGTCGATCACCGCGACCTCGGTCTCGCCGGCGATCTGCACCAGGCACAGCTCGGGCCAGTAGGTGCGTTCGCGCATGAACTCGGTATCGACGGTAATGAACCCCTCGGTGTGCATGCGCTGACAGAAGGCTTCCAGTGCGGCGCTGGTCGCGACCAGCGCCGGCGGCGGAAAGTCCGGGAGGGAGGGTCGATGCATGCGCCGGTTCTACACGTCTGTCCGCCAAAGGCCAAAACCCGGCGGTGAAGTTGCTTTGCACGCAGCGGCAGGATCATGTTCCCCAGCCGCATGGGCCGGCCGAGGTGCCGGCCGCGGCCTTTCCGGGTTATGTTGCTTAGAAGGAATGGTCTACCTGATCGTTCCAATTGATCTTTCAGTTGCTGCAACTATTACCCAAGGTTCATCTTCAGCAACGGCATTTGCTACTGATCGAGCCCGGCAACAACATGAGCCAGCATAATAATCTTCGCTCACAAAAAAGCGAGGTGGTGTGCAAGCCGGATGCTGCGTGCTAGGTCTTTGCCTGTCTCGGAAAACGAGGGGCTGGCCTCAGAACGATGGCGCGCGATGCGGAGCCAGATCACGCGCGCGCCCGGGGCCCGTTTCAAACCCGTCTGGCAAAATCAGATGCTGAAATCAGGAAGTATCCGGGTTGCGGGCGTGCGTGCGCAGCCGCACCCGGCTATCGTCCGTTGATCCGGCTTGAAGTCGAAAACACATTACCTGCTAGGAGTGAATGATGGCGCAGTTACCCGACACGAAGGTTACCAATGCAACCAATGAAGCAACGCCCAATGAAGGCGAGCGCAAGGCCCGCGCGGCGGCAGGCCAGGCCGCGAACAGCGAGCAGAGCCTGAATTTGGCCGGCGCGGTGGCCGCTCAGCATGGCGGCCAGGCCGCCCGGGACAGCAGCCGCGAAATGGGCAACGCGCTGCGCCAGCGCGGTGCGGCTGGGGCCGAGGCGACGCGGGCCACCGCGGCGGCCGGCGCTGAAGTCGGCCGCCGCGGCGCCGAGGCGCTGGCGCAGGGACACCACCAGTTGCTGGAACAGACGGCGGAACGCTTCGAGACGATCGGCCGCCGCATGGCACAGGCGGTCGAGGAAACCGCCGCTGGCGTGCGCAGCTTCGTGCTCGCGCCGGATACCGCCACCGACCGGCTGCGCGATATGCAGGAAAGCGTATCAGGCCTGGTCAACGGCGTTGTGCAGTCGAATGTACGGGCCGCCCAGGAACTGCTCCGCATGACCGATCCCGAAGCGGTCTTCAACCTGCAGCGGCGCTTCATGCGTGACTACATGGACGCGATGCTGCAGGGCACCAGCACTCTGGTTCGCGCCGCTCAGCAGACCGCCGAACAGACGTTGCGTCCGATCGAGGCGCGGCTCGAGGAACGGCAGCGCAACGGCCATGAACCGCGGAACCAGCAGCACCAGGAAAACGGGATCGTCTCCGACGTGATGAGTTCCGACGTCAAGCTGGCGACCCCGGACGACACGGTGCAGCAGGCGACACGGCTGATGCGCGATGAGGATACCGGTGTCCTGCCGGTCGGCGAAGGCGATCGGCTGGTCGGCGTCGTCACCGACCGCGATGTCGCCATGCGGCTGGTTGCCGAAGGCAAGGACCCAGTGCGCACCAAGGTGCGCGAGGTGATGACCCAGGAGGTCAAGTACGTCTACGAGGACGAGGACCTCGCGCATGTCGCGGACAACATGGCGGAGCAGCAGGTGCGCCGGCTGCCGGTAGTCAACCGCAACAAGCGCGTGGTCGGCGTGATCTCCCTGGGTGATCTGGCGCGCGGCGGCCGTTCGGCCCGCTACGTGGGTCCGGCGATGCGCGGCGTGGCGCGGGATACCGGGCGTCAACTGCCGGATGCGGCCGAGTAGCCAATCGCGGAACGGGCGCCGCTTCAATTCGCGGCGGCGCCCAGACCCGTGTCGCACGATCGACGACCTGAAATCCGCCAGCCGATCACGCCGGCCGCTCGACCCTTGGCGCGGGCGATGCTTGATGAAAAGGTCAGGGCCACAAGGCCAGGCCGATTGATGGTCGCATGCGCCTGCGGAACACCGGAGATCGGCTGACGACAGCCGTCACGTCTAGTATCTGATCGCAGAGAAGCTTGAGACGCGTAGCGGCCACGTTTCGGCGCGTGAATCAGATACTTCAGGCCAATAGCGACGTATCGCGCTTCTCTGATGCGCGATACTAGCCCGACCGGCGGGCGGTCACCTCGATCTCGATTTTCATGCGTGGATCGGCAAGTCCCACCGCCATCATCGTCGCGGCAGGACGAATATCCTCGAAATATCGCTTCAACACCGGCCGGCATGCCGGAAAATCCGCCGCCGACGGCAGCAGGTAGCGCACCCGCACGACATCAGCGAAGTCACAGCCCGCCTCTCGCAAAATCCCCGCTATATTCCGCATCGTCTGCTCGGCCTGTTCCCGCACGTTAGGGGAAATCGTCATCGTCGCGTAGTCGAACCCGGTGGTGCCGGAAACGAAGACCCAGTCGCCGTCGATGATAGCTCGGGAATAGCCGATATCCGTTTCGAATGTCGATCCGGATGAGATACGTGTTCGCATGGGTCGTTCCTCCTCGGGCAATCGTCCGGAAACCGTCGCGTCACCCCATTGCCTGGCCGTCATCCCGCGGCAGGTCGATCCTCCGCCGAATGATACGTCGACAGCCGTCGATGACGACAGCGATTGAAATCCGTCGGAATAACCGCGCCATGCGATTTTTACGGATTGAGACGCAGCAGGCAATCCTCCGCTTGCCCCGCCGAACACATGGTTGACCATTGCCGAGACGGCAGCCAGCGAATAAGTCGTTCGCGCGACCCAATAGACAGCGGCGGAGCCGCGGAGGAAGACCATGTCCACGACAGCAGGCACCGCGACATTCGGCGCCGAACCGCAAACCGCGGCCGCCATCCTGGCCCGCCTGGACCGGCTGCCGGCCACCCGCCACATCTGGAAGATGGTCACCCTGCTCTCCCTCGGTGGCATGTTCGAGTTCTACGACCTGTTCATGACCGGATATGTCATTCCCGGCCTGGTGAAGACCGGAATGCTGACCGGAGTCGCCATCGGCATGTTCTCTGGACCGGCACTGTTCGTCGCCTCGACCTTCTTCGGCCTGTTCATCGGCACCTTCGTGTTCGGCTTCGTCGCCGACAAGTACGGCCGGCGCGCGATCTTCACCTTCTCGATGCTGGCCTATTGCGCCGCGACGCTGGTCATGGCGTTCCAGGCCACCGGTTTCGGTGTCTGCCTGTGGCGCATGATCGCCGGCATCGGCATTGGCGTGGAGTTGGTGACCATTGACACCTACATCGCCGAACTCGTGCCAAAGCACATGCGCGGCCGAGCCTTCGCCTTCAACCAGTGTGTGCAGTTCGCCGTCGTGCCGGTGGTTGCCCTGCTCTCCTACATCCTGGTGCCGCGAAGCCCGCTGGGCTGGGACGGCTGGCGCTGGGTCGTGGCGATCGGCGCGATCGGCGCGCTGGCGGTATGGTTCCTGCGGCGCAGCATTCCGGAAAGCCCGCGCTGGCTGCTCAACCAGGGCCGACTGATGGAAGCCGAAACGATCACCGCCCGGATCGAGGCACAGGTGCGCGCTGACCGCGGCGGTGTCGCCCTGCCGGATGCCAACCCGCATGCGGTGGAAGATCTTTCGGCGCAGGGCGCGTTCAGCGAGATCTGGCAGCCGCCCTATCGCAGCCGGACGATCATGCTGATGGTGTTCCAGTTCTTCCAGACCTTCGGCTTTTACGGCTTCGCCGCCTGGGTCCCGACGCTGATCGCCAAGCAGATCGGCATCAACCTTGGCGGCAGCCTGCAATACGCCTTCATCATCGCCATCGCAAATCCGTTCGGCCCGCTGCTGGCCATGAGCTTCGCCGACAAGATCGAGCGCAAATGGCAACTGGTCGGGGCGGCGGTCTGCATCGGCGTCTTTGGCGTGCTGTTCTCTCAGCAATCAACCATGCCGCTGCTGATCCTGTTCGGCGTGTTGATCACGCTGGCCAACAACGTGCTGTCGTATTCCTTCCACAGTTACCAGAGCGAACTGTTCCCTACCCGCGTGCGCGCCCGCGCCGTCGGCTTCACCTATGCGTTCAGCCGCATCAGCACGGTGTTCGCCAGCTTCATCATCGGGTTCTTCTTCGCCAACTTCAACGGCACCACCGGTGTCTTCGGCCTGATCGCCTTTGCCATGCTGATGGTGGTGCTCTCCATCGGCATATTTGGTCCGCGAACGCGCAACCTGGAACTGGAGGCGATCTCACACTGAGCCGGTTCCCAACGCCTCTTCGGGAACAACCAGACTGCTCCCGCGGCCCGCACAGATCCCGACGTCTTGGCGGCCGGCGGCTTTCCATCCACGTTGTGCCTGAACCAGCACCGCAAGGCGCCGATGCCGAGCGTTCCGTGCCTTCATGGGCTAGCGCGCCGTTGGTTCCGGTTCCACCTGACCCGCCCCGACGATCAGCCGCGCCGCCATCACGCCGATCATCATGCACGTAAAATTCGTATTTGCTCGGCAATCGGCCGGCATGATGGACGCATCGGCGACGCGCAGGCCACGCACACCCTTGACCCGCAGATCGGGATCGACCACGCCACGCGGCTCCTCATAAGCCGTCATCCGGCAGGTGCCGGCGGCGTGCTGCGCATCAGCCGCCTGATCCAGCATCAGCCCATCCAGCACGTCCTCCGGCATCGCGGCGACGGCATCAAAATTCAGGCCAGAGTCATGGAACGTGATTGCCGTGGCGAGGTCCGCCAGCGCCGGATGGGCGACCAGGATGGCAAGCCGCCGCACCGCGTCGCGCATTCGCAGCACGTCGCGAGGATCGTCCAGCATGTTCTCCTCGACCAGCGGATCGGTCGCCGGATTGGACGATGCCAACCGCACCCGCCCGCGGGAAAAGGCGTTGAACAGCGACGCACCCACCGCGCCGGTGCCGGACGGCATCTCACCCTGCCCAATGGCGCGATGGTTGAACCCGATCATGATCATGTCGCGCCGCCCGCCGCCGGCGAGGCCCGACGTGTAGGTCACGCAGCAGTTTGTATGCCGCTGATCGGGATCGCGCGAGACGAAGTCAGGTCGCAGCGCCAGGCTCGCACGCAGGGTTGGGTGGTCCATGAAGTTGCCGCCGACCTCGGGCATGTTGCGCGCCACGGATATCCCCAGTGCCCGCAGGTCCGCCGCCGAACCAAGGCCGGAGCGCAGCAGGATGGCGGGCGAATGGATGGCGCCGGCGCAGATCAGAACCTCCCGCGCATGGATTTCCATCCAGCCGCGATCGGCCAGATGCACCCGCACGCCGGTCGCGCCGCCGTCGGTCAGCAGCACGCGGTCCACCAGGGCGCCGCCAATGATCTCCAGGTTCGGCCGGTCGCGCACCGGTTCCAGGAACGCCTCGTTGGCCGAGATGCGGCGGCCGTTGCGGACGTTGAACGGATAGCAGGAAATGCCCTCGCCGGTGGCGGCGTTCAGATCGGGGTTCCATGCATAGCCCGCGGCATGGGCGGCATCCCGCAGGCCGCGATCGACCGGACCCCACAGCGCTTCCGGCGCGCGATAGACCGGAACGCGACCGCCGGTGCGGCCCTGTGCCGGATCGTCCTCGAACGCCTGCATCACCGGCAGCACTTCGGCCGCCGACCAGCCCTCGCAGCCAGCTTCCGCCCAGGTGTCGAAGGCGTCGGCGACGCCGCGTGTGGCGATCTGCGCATTGACGGCGGATGAGCCGCCAAGCGCCTTGCCGCGCCAGTAGAAGCGTGGCGGCTGGGTGCGGGTGCGGCGCGTCATCAGATGCGGCCACTGCCATTCGGCCTGATGCGCCGGATCGTTCATGAACGGAATGATGTTGGCGCTGCGCATCGCTGCGGGCGCGTCGGCCGCGCGCCAGTCACGCCCAGCCTCCAGCAGCAGCACGCGGCGGGCCGGATCGGCGGACAGATGGGCGGCGGCGGGCGCGCCGGCGGAGCCACCGCCCACCACGATAACATCGTACATCGGCGTGCTGTCTCCGTTCTTCCGGTTGATCATGACGATTGGGTCTTTGTGTGGCTGCAATCGACACGGGCGTAAACCCGAAGTGTCATAACAGGTCGGGCGGCGGCAGCCACAACACCTGGCTGATCCGCCCCGCCCCGGCGGCGATCATCGCCAGCCGGTCGAAACCCAGCGCGATCCCGGCACTGGGAGGCATGCCGAACGCCAGGGCCGTCAGGAAGTCCTCGTCCAGCGGCCAGTCCGTGCCGATAACACCTGGCTTGGTCACATTTGGCTTGGTCACGCCTGGATCGGTCATGCCATGCCGGCGGGCCCGGTCTGCCACGAAACGCGCCCGCTGCTCGACCGGATCGGTCAGTTCGACGAAGGCGTTGGCCAGTTCAATGCCACAAACAAAAAGCTCGAACCGTTCGGCGACGCGCGGATCGGCCGGATCACGGCGGGCCAGCGCGGCCTGGGCAGCCGGCCAATGCGTCAGGAAGGTCGCATGATCGCGCCCGAGATGCGGCTCGATCCGCTCCAGCAGCAGGCGAAAGAACAGGTCTTCCCAGGTCTCGCCGTCGCGCAGCCGGGTTCCCGCGGCGGCGGCGAGGGCCGGCGCGTCCTCGCCGATCGCCAGCAGATCAACGCCGGCATGGCGGCTGAAGGCCTCGGCCACGGTCATGCGTTCAATGCGTCCAAGATCGGTGGTGACGCCACGGCAGGTCACCACACCGGGCAGCACCGCGCGCAGCAGGCTGACGGTTTCGCCGATCAGGTCGTCCAGGCCGGCGCCGGGCCGGTACCACTCCAGCATGGTGAACTCGGGCGCATGCAGCGCGCCGGCCTCGCCGTTGCGCCAGACCCGGGCGAACTGGAAGATCGGGCCTGCCTGCGCCACCAGCAGCCGCTTCATGCCGAATTCCGGACTGGTGTGCAGCCACAGGTTCTCGTGGCTGCCGTCCGGGCGTTCGCGCAGGGTGGCGAAGGGACGCAGATGCACCTCCTCCCCAGGGGTTGCGACTGCGTAGGGCGTTTCAACCTCGGTATAGGACCGGGCATGAAAAAAGCCGCGCACCGCATCGGTCAGCGCCGCTCGGCGCCGGAGGAAGGGGTAGCGAGCGGCCAGGCTTTCGGGATGCCAGTTTGGCAGGACCATGTCGATAAGTTTACCGCTGAAGTCGTCTTGCCGCGACGCTGCCAGGAAGCCGCCACCTGGTCACCGCGATTGATGCCGAACCAATATGGGGTTGACAGCCAAGCCGCTGAATCATTATAGTCCGCAACCAAAAAAGGGTGGTTGCAATGAGTTTGATTTTACTGTTGATTATCCTGTTCCTGCTGTTCGGCGGCGGGGGTTTTTATGGTTATCGCTCCGGCTACTATGGCGGTCGATCCTATGGTGGCGGTCTGACCCTGGTGGTGATCATCATCGTGCTGGTCCTGCTGTTCGGCGGCCACGGCGGCTACTACCGCTAACCACGCCGATACCACCGACAGGGCACGGGCGGCGGACATCCGGCCGCCGCCCGAGCGTCATCACGCGGCGGCAAACTCGCCGCGGCCGAACATCTTGTCCAGGTTGGCAGCCTCCGCTTTGTCGAAGGCAGTGGTCTTCGCGCGAACCGCTTCCACCGCAGCGAGCGCCTGCTTCACCGCTGGGCGTTCATCGATGGTCTTGACCCAGCGCATGACATGCGGGAATTGCGTCGCCGCCGTCGGACCCAGCAGCGTCGGGATCATGCGCAGCCAGGGGTAGGTCGCGATATCGGCAATACCGTAGTCCGCACCACCCAGATAGGCCACCGATCCCAGCCGCTGTTCGATCACCGTGCAGACGCGATGCACCTGTGTCGTGTAGCGGCTTTTGGAATAGTCCTGCCCCGCCGGCGCGAAGCGCAGGAAGTGGACATATTGGCCGGCCATCGGCCCCACCGTGGACATCTGGGTCATCAGCCACTGGATGGCGTCATACTTCGCCGCCATGTCGGTGGGCAGCAGCTTGCCGGTCTTTTCCGCCAGGTACAACAGGATCGCGCCTGACTCGAACACCGTATAGGGCTTGCCGCCGGGTCCATCTGGATCGACGATGACTGGCACCTTTGCGTTTGGATTTACCTTCAGGAAGGCCTCATCAAACTGCTTGCCGCTGAACACGTCGACCGGCTGGACGGTGTAAGGGAGTGCCACTTCCTCCAGCGCGATGTAGATCTTCACCACATTCGGGCTGCCCATGCCGTAAAGCGTAATCATCGGTCGTTCTCCCGCCTTGTTTTCGAACCGGTGCAGCATCGCATGCCGGCACGCAACCGGGAATGACCCCGCCGTGAAATCTCCCGTGGCGCCTTGCCGCCAGGTGGAAGCCTGTCATAGGTTGCAGACCGGCAGGATTGTTGCCTTTCACCCGCCCAGCGGGCACAACGGCGGTTTGCGCGTCATCGCGCATTCCTGACGGTCATATAGACACGCCAAAGAAAGTCGCGGCTATGCACGAGGTTATGAGTCAAGGCCTGTACGATCCCCGCAACGAGCATGACGCCTGCGGCGTCGGCTTTGTGGTCAACATCAAGGGCCGAAAATCTCATGACATCATCAGCCAGGGCCTGAAGATCCTGGAAAACCTCGACCATCGCGGCGCGGTCGGCGCCGATCCGATGGTGGGCGACGGCGCCGGCCTCCTGATCCAGATGCCCGACGCGCTGCTGAACGACTGGGCGCGCACGCACGGCAAGTCGCTGCCGGCGGCCGGACGTTACGCCGTGGCGATGTGCTTCCTGCCGCGCGACGCGAAGGCCCGCCACTACGCCGAACAACATTTCGAGCAGGTGGTGGCCAAGGAAGGCCAGTCCATGGTCGGCTGGCGCGATGTGCCGACCGACCTGACCGGCCTGGGCAGAACAGTCATCGAGACCATGCCGGTGATCCGCCAGGCCATCGTCGCCTCCAACCTGTCGATCCGCGACCAGGACGGCTTCGAGCGCAAGATCCTGGCAATCCGCAAGCAGATCCTGAACAACCTGCGCGCGCTGGCGGAGAAACGGAACATCCCGGCGGTGACGGAACTTTACATGCCGTCGTTCTCCACCCGCACGATCGTCTACAAGGGGCTGCTGCTGGCGACCCAGGTCGGCAGCTTCTACCAGGACCTTGGCAACCCGCTGACCACCTCGGCCCTGGCGCTGGTGCACCAGCGCTTCTCCACCAACACGTTTCCCTCGTGGAAGCTGGCGCACCCGTATCGGTTCCTGGCGCACAACGGCGAGATCAACACCGTCCGCGGCAACGTCAACTGGATGTACGCGCGCCGCCGGTCGATGGAATCCGACCTGATCGGGCCGGACCTGAACAAGATGTGGCCAATCATCCCGCACGGCCAGTCGGACACCGCCTGTATCGACAACGCGCTGGAACTGCTGGTCGCCGGCGGCTACTCGCTGGCGCATGGCATGATGATGCTGATCCCGGAAGCCTGGGCGCATGACCCGCTAATGGACCCGGAGCGCAAGGCGTTCTACGAGTACTACGCGGCGCTGATGGAACCATGGGACGGCCCCGCCGCCATCGCCTTCACCGACGGCCGGCAGATCGGCGCCACCTTGGACCGCAACGGCCTGCGCCCCGCCCGCTACGTCATCACCGACGACGACTACGTCATCATGGCGTCGGAATCCGGCGTGCTGCCGGTCCCCGAGGAAAAAATCGTCCGCAAGTGGCGGCTGCAACCGGGCAAGATGCTGCTGATCGACCTGGAGGAAGGCCGCATCATCGACGACGCCGAAATCAAGCAGAAGCTGGCGCGCGAGCATCCCTACGCCGAATGGCTGAAGCAGACCCAGTTCAAGCTGGAAGACCTGCCGGAATCGGAGGAACGCCGCGCCCTGCCCCGGCCAAACGATACCGAGGCGCTGCTGCACCACCAGCAGGCCTTCGGCTACACCCAGGAAGACCTCCAGTTCTTCCTGGAGCCGATGGGCCAGAAGGGCGACGACCCGATCGGGTCCATGGGCACCGACACGCCGCTGGCGGTGCTGTCGGACAAGCCGAAGCTGCTGTTCAACTACTTCAAGCAGAATTTCGCCCAGGTCACCAACCCGCCGATCGACCCGATCCGCGAAGAACTGGTGATGTCGCTGGTGTCGATCATCGGGCCGCGGCCGAACCTGCTGGGACATCACGCCGGCAACTATTATCGGCTGGAAGTCTCGCAGCCGATCCTGACCAACACTGACCTCGACAAGATCCGCGACATCGACAACTTGGCCGGCGGCGCCTTCCGCACCCAGACGATTGACACCACCTGGGCCGCCAAGGACGGCGCCGGCGGCATGCGGGCCGCCATCGAGCGCATCTGCACGGAAGCCACCGAGGCGGTGCTGGCCGACTTCACCATCCTGATCCTGTCCGACCGCGAGGTCAGCGAGGACCGCATCCCGGTGCCGTCGCTGCTCGCCACCGCCGCCGTCCACAAGCACCTGGTCCGCCAGGGTCTGCGCATGAGCACCGGCATCGTGGTGGAGACCGGCGAGGCGCGCGAGGTGCATCATTTCTGCGTCCTCGCCGGCTATGGCGCCGAGGCGGTCAATCCCTACCTGGCGTTCGAGACGCTGGAGCAGATCCGCCGGCAGGCCAATGTAAACAAGTCCGCCCACGAGGTGCAGAAGAACTATCTCAAGGCGGTCGGCAAGGGCGTCATGAAGGTGATGTCCAAGATGGGCATTTCCACCTACCAGTCCTACTGCGGCGCGCAGATCTTCGACGCCGTCGGGCTGTCGTCGGCCTTCGTTGAAAAATGCTTCACCGGCACGGCGACCTCGATCGAGGGCGTCGGCTTCCAGGAAATCGCCGAGGAAGCGGTCGCTCGGCATCGCAACGCCTATGGCAACAACCCGATCTATGACGGCATGCTCGACGTCGGCGGCGACTATGCGTTCCGCCTGCGTGGCGAGGCGCACGCCTGGACGCCGGACACGGTGGCCAAGCTGCAGCACGCGGTGCGCGGCAACCTGCCGGCCGAGTTCCACGCCTTTACCCAGGCGATCAACGACCAGAGCGAGCGGCTGCTGACCATCCGCGGCCTGATGCAGTTCAAGTTCGCGCCGACCCCGGTGCCACTGGAGGAGGTCGAGCCGGCGGCTTCGATCGTCAGGCGCTTCGTCACCGGCGCCATGAGCTTCGGCTCGATCTCGCGTGAGGCGCATACCACGCTGGCCATCGCGATGAATCGCATGGGCGGCAAGTCCAACACCGGCGAGGGCGGCGAGGAAGCCGACCGCTACCTGCCGCTGCCCAATGGCGACTCGGAACGATCGGCCATCAAGCAGGTCGCCTCGGGCCGCTTCGGCGTCACCACCGAGTACCTGGTCAACGCCGACGACATCCAGATCAAGATGGCGCAGGGCGCCAAGCCGGGTGAAGGCGGACAACTGCCCGGCGACAAGGTGGACAAGAACATCGCCAGGGTACGCTACTCGACGCCCGGCGTTGGCCTGATCTCGCCGCCGCCGCACCACGACATCTACTCGATCGAGGACCTGGCGCAGCTTATTCACGACCTGAAGAACGCCAATTCGCGGGCACGGATCTCGGTCAAGCTGGTGTCGGAAGTCGGCGTCGGCACGGTCGCGGCGGGCGTGTCCAAGGCGCGGGCGGACCATGTCACCATCGCCGGCTTCGAAGGCGGCACCGGCGCCAGCCCGCTGACGTCACTGACGCATGCCGGATCGCCCTGGGAAATCGGCCTGGCCGAGACCCAGCAGACCCTGGTGCTGAACGGGCTGCGCAGTCGTATCTTTGTGCAGGTCGATGGCGGCCTGCGCACCGGCCGGGACGTGGTGATCGGCGCGCTGCTGGGCGCCGACGAATTCGGCTTCGCCACCGCCCCGCTGATCGCCGCCGGCTGCATCATGATGCGCAAGTGCCACCTGAACACCTGCCCGGTCGGCGTCGCGACGCAAGACCCTGTCCTGCGCAAGCGCTTCACCGGCACGCCGGAGCACGTCATCAACTTCTTCTTCTTTGTCGCCGAGGAAGTCCGCGGGCTGATGTCGCAGTTGGGCTTCCGCACCGTCAACGAAATGATCGGCCAGGTCGGCAAGCTGGACATGCGGCGCGCGGTGGAGCACTGGAAGGCGCACGGCGTCGACCTGAGCAAGGTGCTGTACCAGCCGGCGCTGAAGCCGGGGATCGGGATCTATCACACCGAGGCCCAGGAGCATCATCTGGACAAGGCGCTGGACCAGATCCTGCTTGCCGAGGCGGCGCCGGCGCTGGAACAGCGGACCCCGGTGCGGCTGGAGCATGCGATCCGCAACGTCAACCGCACCGTAGGCGCCATGCTGTCGGGTGAGGTCGCCCGCCGCTATGGCCATGCCGGGCTGCCGGAGGACACCATCTCGATCCACCTGACCGGTACCGCCGGGCAGAGCTTTGGCGCCTTTCTGGCGCATGGCGTCTCACTGTACCTGACCGGCGACGGCAACGACTACGTCGGCAAAAGCCTGTCCGGCGGACGCGTCGTGGTGCGCCAGCCGCCGCAGGCCAGGCGCGATCCGACGGAGAACATCATCGTCGGCAACACCGTGCTGTACGGCGCGATCGCCGGTGAAGCCTATTTCCAGGGTGTCGCCGGGGAACGCTTCGCGGTGCGCAATTCTGGCGCGGTCGCGGTGGTCGAGGGTTGCGGTGACCACGGCTGCGAATACATGACCGGCGGTGTCGTCGTCGTGTTGGGCGCCACCGGCCGTAACTTCGCCGCTGGCATGTCGGGCGGCATCGCCTATGTCTATGACGAACACAGCCAATTTCGGCAGCTCTGCAACATGGCTGGGGTCGAGCTGGAGACGGTCGGTGTCGCCGAACTTGGGTTGGCCGACGCGCCGGGCCGGCCGCGTCAGCGCGCCGCCGGCGTCGATGACAACGGCATGGGCGATGCGCTGCGGTTCGACGCCGAACGGCTGCGCATCCTGGTGGAGCGGCATCTGCTGTTCACCGGCAGCAACCAGGCCCGCGGGTTGCTGGAGGACTGGGAGGCCGTCCTGTCCCGTTTCGTCAAGGTCGTGCCGCGGGAATACAAGCGCGCCTTGCTGGAACTCCGGCCGGAAGCGGTCGCTTCCGCCACTGTTGCGGCAGAGTAACAACACCACTGCCCGCCCGCGTGCGGGTCTTCGGAGACGACCATGGGTAAGACCACCGGCTTCCTCGAAATCGAGCGGCGCGACCGCGCCTATGAAAAGCCCGAGATACGGCTGAAAAGCTTCACCGAGTTCGTCAGGCCGCTGTCGCCGGAAGAACTCAATGGCCAGGCGGCGCGCTGCATGGATTGCGGCATCCCGTTCTGTCACAATGGCTGCCCGGTCAACAACCAGATCCCCGACTGGAACAATCTGGTCTATCAGGAGCAGTGGCGGCAGGCGCTGGTCAACCTGCACTCCACCAACAATTTTCCTGAATTCACCGGCCGCATCTGCCCGGCCCCGTGCGAGGCGTCCTGCACGCTGAACATCGACGACAACCCGGTGACCATCAAGACGATCGAATGCGCCATCGTCGATCGCGGCTGGGCGGAAGGCTGGATCACGCCGCTGCCGCCCGAGCAGCGGACCGGCAAGACGGTGGCGGTGGTCGGCTCGGGACCCGCCGGCATGGCCTGCGCGCAGCAGCTTGCCCGCGCTGGCCACGCGGTGACCCTGATTGAAAGGGAGGACCGGATCGGCGGCCTGCTGCGCTACGGCATCCCCGACTTCAAGATGGAAAAGCACCTGATCGACCGCCGGGTTGACCAGATGGCGGCCGAGGGGGTGACGTTCCAGACCAGCACCGAAGTCGGCAAGGACGTCTCGATCGATGTGCTGCTGGCGGAGTACCACGCGGTGGTGCTGACCGGCGGCGCCGAGTGGCCGCGCAACCTGGACGTGGTCGGCCGCGACCTGGAGGGCATCCATTACGCGATGGATTTCCTGACGCAGCAGAACAAGCGGGACGCCGGCGACGATGAAGCCGCCGCCGCGCCGTTCGGCACGCTCAGCGCCCGCGGCAAGCATGTCGTCGTGATCGGCGGCGGCGACACCGGAGCCGACTGCATCGGCACCTCGGCCCGCCAGGGTGCCGCCTCGATCACCCAGATCGAGATCATGGCCAAGCCCCCGGTGCATGAGAACAAGGCGATGGTCTGGCCCGACTGGCCAACCAAGCTGCGCTCGTCGTACGCCCATGATGAGGGCTGCGAACGCGACTGGGCGGTGCTGACCAAAAGCGCCACCGGCTCGAACGGCCGCCTCGAGGCGCTGACCTGCGTTCGTGTGGAATGGGAGCGCACGCCGGACGGGCGGATGACGATGCACGAAGTCGCCGGCAGCGACTTCCAGATGAAGGCTGATCTGGTTCTGCTGGCGATGGGGTTCCTGGGCCCTCGGCGCGGTTCACTGCTGGAGCAGGCCAGGGTGGAACTGGACCCACGCGGCAACGTGTTGGCCAACACGGTCGAATACCGCACCTCCCGCGACGGTCTGTTCACCGCTGGCGACATGCGGCGCGGACAGTCGCTGGTGGTCTGGGCGATCCGCGAGGGCCGCCAATGCGCCCGCGCGGTGGATCTGTTTCTAATGGGGAGCAGCACGCTGCCGCGGTGAGCGTGTTTGGACAGATCGATGCTGCCGGTCAGGCACACCCGCCTGGTTCCGCAACACAAAGGCCCTGCAAAGGTTGCAAGAATTTTCGGTCATTAGGCTCCGCCAGGCAGCGCGAAGCCCTGCGTGGGACAGACGTTTGCTACGCCTAGCTGCCCTTCCTGCCGATCACCACGGGATTGTTGCATTTTCCCAGCGCGTGAACGTGCCTGTCGGGCCGTCGCGGCCGAGCAGTGCCACGCGCACCGCCTCGCGGGCGCCCTCCTCGACCGTCTCCGTGCCCGCATACCCGTTGAGGTTTGTCTTGGTGAAGCCTGGGGAGACGGCGTTGACCTTGATCCCCTCCGGCTCCAGCTCTATCGCCATGGCGACCGTCAATGCGTTGAGCGCGGTCTTGGATGCTGGATAGACCGGGCTGAAGATCGAGCGGTAGGCAAAGGCCGGGTTCGAGTTCGTCGTCAGCGACCCGACGCCGCTCGACACGTTGACGATGCGCGCGCCCGGCGTCTCTCGCAGGAGCGGCAGCATCGCCTGGTAGACGGCGAGAACGCCGAACACGTTCGTCTCCCACACCGCGCGCATCTCATCGAGCGACACATTGCTTGGCCGGGTCGTCTTTGCGTACGCCTCGACGGACTGGCCGGGCAGCTTGTTCGTATTCGAGATGGCCGCGTTCTGGATGAGGATGTCGAGGCGGCCAAACTCGTTGCGAACACGTTGCGCTGCCGCGGCAACCGACACCTGATCCGTCACGTCGAGCTGGAGCGCGTGGGCGTCCGGCCCAATCTGCTTGGCCGCGGCCTCGCCGCGTTCGAGGTTGCGGGACCCGACCAGCACAGTAAGACCGTGCGCCACCAGATCCTTGGCGATCTGAAGGCCGATCCCTTGATTGGCACCGGTAACCAAGACGACGGGTTTGTCCTGCATGGGAATTTCGCTCTTTTGCGGTTTGTTGAAGGCGCTGCCCGGCCCGGCTAGGAACTTAGACGGATCGCGGTTCCGTATTAATGCGGATCATTGATCCGATTTGCAAGTGGGGATGTAGTGAGCGACAGACCAGAGGACCAGGGCAACGGCCTGGAGGCCCGACGCGGCGCCGGCAAGCGCGTGCGCGCCGACGCACAGCGCAGCCTCGACGCATTGCTTCATGCGGCCAAGAAGGTGTTCGCAACCTCCGGGGTGGACGCGCCGGTGCGAGCGATCGCGGAGACGGCTGGTGTCGGCCTGGGCACGCTTTACCGGCACTTCCCACAGCGCTCGGACCTGATCGCAGCCGTATTTCGCCGCGAGATCGATGCCTGCGCCGATGCCGCGGCGATCCTGGCGGCTGAGTGCGACCCCATCGACGCCTTGGCGGGCTGGATGCAGCGGTACGTCGCCTTCGTCGCTGCCAAACGGGGGCTCGCCAAGGCCCTGCATTCGGGGGATCCGGCGTTCGACACCTTGCCGGGTTACTTCGACCAGCGCCTGCGGCCGGCCTTTCGTATGCTTCTTGAAGCCGCCGCCGCCGCCGGCGCGATCCGCGTGGACGTCGATGCCGATGAGCTTCTGGGGGCAGTGGCGAGCTTGTGCATGTCCGCCCACAATGCCGGACCGGGCCGCGCGGAACGCATGGTCGCGCTCATCGTTGATGGGCTCCGCTATGGTGCGCCCGCCTGAGCCGCCGCTGTCGCGTTCGACGCCCGTGGTCGCGACACTTACGTCGGTCCCGAAGGCTTCCGGCGCTGGCCTTGTCTTGCCAAGACTGATCGAAAGCCATCCAACGCCTTCAACTGATGAAAGCGGGCAAGCCTGCTCAGCCACTCCGGTGGGGCGTCCTCACGGCCTGCTAAGCGCTATTTGGAACAGCTAACGAACTTAATCCGCTTGTCATAACCTTTGGCATTCTTGCGCTTACAATCCGCGCCAAATCTTCGCCAAGGGACGCTATTTGTGACAAAGTCGAATCTATCATGCGGGCTGGCAGTGCTGCTTGCCGCCGCCACGTCCATCCTCGCCGCCACACCGGCCGCCCGCGCCGCCACCGCCGCCGACTGCCCAAACGACGGCGTCGTCCGCTTCGGTGTCGAGCCGTTCGACACCTCTGCCAAGCTGGTGCCGATCTACGGCCACATCGGCGATCTGCTGGGCAAGAAGATCGGCTGCGAGGTCAAGGTCTACATCGCCACCAACTACAACGCCGAGATCGAGGCGATGCGCAGCGGCAAGCTGGAGGTCGGCGAATTCGGCCCGCTCGGCTACGTCCTGGCGCACCAGATCGCCAAGGCGCAGGCCGTCGCCGCGTTCAGCAGCAAGGACGGCAAGCCCGACACCTACTGGGCCAGCCTGGTGACCTACCCGTCATCCGGCATCAAGACGGTGGCGGAGATCCGCGGCCATTCCTTCGCCTTCTCCGATCCGGCGTCCACCTCCGGTCATCTTTTCCCGGCCTATGGCCTGCGCAAGGCCGGCATCGATCCCGACAAGGACATCAAGGCGCTGTTCGCCGGCAGCCACACCGCCTCATACGAGGCCCTCTACAACCACAAGGTCGAGGCCGGCGAACTCAACAGCGAGCAGTTGCAGTCAGCCACCCAGCGCGGCCACTACAAGGACGGCGACCTGGTGTTCCTGTGGAAGTCCAACCCGATCCCGACCGACCCGATCACCGTGCGCGGCGACCTGCCGCCGGCTTTCAAGCAACGCCTGACCGAGGCCTTGCAGACGCTGGACCTCAGCAGCCTGCCGGCAGCCGACCGCAAGATCATGGGCCTGGGTGGTGAGCGGTTCGTGCCGCAGACCGACGCCGCCTACAATGGCATCCGCGACCTGGTGAAGACCCTGAACATCGACCTGGACAAACTGAGCTGACCGCGCCACCGGATGCCCGCCTGTCCGTTCGTGGGCTGTCGATGCGCTACCCAGCCGGCACGCAGGCATTGCAGGCCGTCGACCTGGATGTGCGGGCCGGCGAGTTGCTGGTCGTCCTCGGCGGCAATGGCTGCGGCAAGACGACGCTGCTGCGCTGCCTCACGCGGGCGCTGACGCCAAGCGCGGGGCAGGTCTGGCTTAACGGCATCGACCTCGCCGAACTGACCGGTGAGAAGTTGCGGCGATGCCGGCTGGAACTGGCGATGATATGGCAGCAGGCGGCGCTGGTCCGACGGCGCAGCGTCTTGGCCAACGTGGCCTGTGGCGCGCTCGGCCGCCAGCGCGGCCTGTGGACCAGCCTGGGCGGCGTGCCAGCCGCGGAACTGCCCGCCGCGCGGGATTGCCTGGCCGAGGTGGGCCTAGTCCACCTCGCCGCGCAGCGGGCCGGCACGTTGTCCGGCGGCCAGGCCCAGCGCGTCTCCATTGCCCGCGCCCTGCTGCAACGCCCCAGCGTGGTCCTCGCCGACGAACCGGTCGCCAGCCTGGACCCCGAAGCCGCGAACGAGATCATGCGCCTGCTGCGCCGCCTGGCGCACGACGACGGCCTGGCGGTGCTGTGCGTGCTGCACCAGGTTGACCTCGCTCTCGGGTTCGCCGACCGCCTGATCGGCATGCGCGCCGGCCAGATCGTCTTCGACCGGGCGTCCGAGACGGTTTCGCCCAATGAGGTTCAGGCACTCTATCTGCCGAGGGCAGCATGAACGGTCCCGGCATCGGCACCACGAACAAGGATGTCCGGATCGGCACGTCCACAGCCCCCATGCCGCGCGTACCCGACTGGGGCCGAGCCGCGGCGGTCGCGCTGCGCTCGGTCGTGGTTGTTCTCGGCATGGCGGTGGTGGTGCAGGCGCTGGTCGTCGTGCAGGCCCGCCCGCAGGATCTGGTGACCGGCTTCCACGGCATGGTGGACATCGTCCGGCGTGCCATGCCACCGGATTTCTCGCGGCTTCCCGATGCCGCTTGGCCGGCGCTGGAAACCATCGACATCGGCCTGTTCGGCACCATCGCCGGGATCATCCTGGCGCTGCCGCTCTCGGTGCTCGCCGCCGCCAACGTCACGCCGTCGCGCCTGCTGTACTACCTGTCGCGCGGCGTCATCGGCTTCACCCGGGCGGTGCCCGACCTGGTCTGGGCGCTGCTGTTCGTCACTGCCGTCGGGTTAGGCCCGTTCCCCGGCGGCCTGGCGCTGGCGGTCCACTCGATCGGCATGCTGGGGCGGCTGTTCGCCGAAACCATCGAGACCATGGACATGGCGCCGATCGACGCCCTGTCGCTGACCGGGGCGAATCGGATGCAGGTCTTCACCCAGGGCGTCATCCCGTCCGTCCTGCCGTCGCTCGCGGGTATCGGGCTGTATCGGCTGGACGAGAACATCCGTTCATCCCTGGTATTGGGCTTTGTCGGTGCCGGCGGCATCGGCTTTCAGTTGCTGACGGCGATGAACCTGTTCCAGTACCAGCAGGTGTCGCTGCTGCTGATCGTGGTGTTCGTCATCGTCTTCGCCGCGGAACGCCTGTCGGCGGTCTGCCGGGAGTGGCTGGCTTAACCGCTGATCAGCCGGTGGCCTAACTTGGCGTTGGTGGACAGACAGCGGCCGCGCGCCTGACATGGCCGCCGGCTCTAGAAATCGGCCCATCCGACTTCGCGGATTCGAGATGTTGGCGGGTAGCAAGGCAGCCTTCCCCGTTCTGGAACGGCTGCTAGCCGGCGAAATTATGGACGCGGGAGCCGGTTTCAACCCAAACCAGTCCTTCCCGATCACCAGATGCCAGGTTAAAGTTGTATCATGCAACTATACAGGCGAGGTCAGCATGACGGCTGAAGCGCGCTACCCCCAGGCGGAGCCTATACGGGAGGCTTCTCGAAGGCTTGTCCGGGAACTCGGCTTCATGCGGAGTACGCTGGCTGGCACCAGGCTGCCGCCCTCCGCGGTTCATGCCCTGCTGGAAATCGGAACACGCGAATCTGTCACCGCCGGTGAACTTTGTGACCTCCTCGCTCTGGAGAAGTCTAGCACGAGCCGGATGCTGCAAAAGCTCGTCGCATCCGGTGACATAAGGGAGGGGTTGGACGAACAGGACGGTCGCGCCAAGCCACTCTCGCTGACCGCAAAGGGGCAGGCGACGCTTGCAGCGGTCAATGGCTTTGCAAGGCGGCAGTTGACGGGTGCGCTGGACAAACTGCGCCCCGAGCAGCACCAAACCGTAGCTGACGGTCTGTCCCTTTACGCGGCGGCGCTCTTGGCGGGCAGGACGGGGAAGCCGAGCGAGCGGGTCGTCGTGGAAATCGAGACCGGGTATCGGCCTGGCACGATCGGTCGCTGCGCTGAGATGCACGCGCGCTTCTACACGCGGATGGCGGGCTTTGGGCGTCCGTTCGAGGCGGGGGTTGCCGCGGGCTTGGCCGAGTTCTCAGCTCGCCTGGACAAACCCGGCAACTGTCTCTGGCTCGCCATACAAGCCGGCGTCGTAGTTGGTACAATCGCGATCGACGGCGAGGACATGGGACCCGGTATCGCCCATTTACGCTGGTTCATTGTAGATGATGGGATACGCGGCGGAGGGATCGGTCGGCGGATGCTATCGGACGCTATCGGCTTCTGTGACCGGCAGGGCTTTGCTGAAATCCATCTCTGGACCTTCCTAGGCCTCGATAGTGCTCGGCGCCTGTATGAGGCGCAAGGCTTCTCCTTGGTGGAGGAGCGGCCAGGATGGCAATGGGGTAAGGAGGTGATGGAGCAGCGTTTCGTGCGCAGGGCCAAGCCTATGCCACCCAGTCGGGTTTGATTTCAACAAGCGGGCGCTCCGGCATAGCAGCCAACGCATCCAGCATGGCGGCGTCATGGTCGCCGACAGCACGCATGGACGATGGTGCAGCCCGCCAGGTGTCCCAAGGGGATGTCTCTTGGTTGTTGATCACGTAGTGGTCCCGGATAAGGTTGACTTTTAAGAACCAAAGCCCGGTCGTCTGGCCATGGCCAAACCGGCTGGGATTGGACCGGCCCGCTCGGCAATCCAGCCAGGCCTTGTCAGCCGTGACAAACGATTGACGTGGAACGTCGGTCGGATCAAACTCGATGCGGCATTTCTCCCGCTGTATTGGGTCGAGTTGCGGATCGCTCAGGCGCCACGCCCGCGCTGATTTGTCCCAATATTCGCAAACCCAGTGATCTTCCCAACCCTCACGGAAATAGGACGCGAAGCCGCAGCGCATGCGAGCGGAAACGCCTTTGCCGCGAAGCATTGCACACAGCAACAACGCGAAATCGCGGCAGGTGCCGATCGCCCTTCGATCAGGCGAGCGTGGAATGTGCAGGTGCCGCGCATCTCTCTCGAAGATGTCCGTCAGGCGTCGTGCAACAGGAAGCGTCTGCCTTGACCCGGCATGAAGCAGTTTCTCATCGAGGCCATATTCGGCCAGCCAGTCCGAATGAACAAGCACGCCCTGAATAACCTGATGCAGAACATCGATGTTGGCCGGAAAGCCGGCCAAGGCAGGCGTGTGACTACCCGGATCAGACATAGGGGTGTGATCGGTCCACCTGTCGACGCCGCTCGTTACCAAAGTTGCTTCCTTCTAGCGGTCACCAAGGCACACATGGACGCGGCAAGCCGAGGTCCATAAGCGGCGGGACTTGCCGGTATTTGGCATCTATCCATGTTGATACGCTGGTCAACCAGCGCCTCGAGAGCCGTGGATGGCGGCCCTGCGGCCGCCATGACGTCGTAGAGTGTATTGCGCTGCTCCGAGCAATGCGCTTGTCGATCTTCGGGCTCTTACGCCCGCATCGTGTCCCACCACGGGCACACGCCCTCCATCCGGCGATAGTTGCCGTCCAGCACATGCAGCGGTTCGCGCACCCCGTCGGCGGCGGCTTTCAGGCGCATGGTCCGGGCTTTCTCCTGCTGTTCGGCGGGCAGCCAGGCGCGGTCGTGGCCCCACAGGCTGGGACCGACGGTGACCTCCGTCGGAGTCCAGTTGCCAGGCGTGACTTCCTTGCCACCCCAGCCGTATTCCACCATGAAGCCGGACGGCGAGCGCAGGTAGTATGATGTGACCGCATCGTTCGGATGCCGCCCGAGGGTGGTGGCGATACGCTCTGGTTCACCCAGCGCGATGTCGTAGCCCTGCCCTACGTCGTCCAGCGAGAACAGCTCGATCATCAAGTGGTGCAGGTCCTGCTTGCCGGTCTCGATCAGCGCGACGCTGTGGTGGCGGCCGTTAACGTGCATGAAGTAGGCGCGGAACGGCGTCAGGATGTAGTCGCTGATGCCGAAGCCAAGCAGATCCCGGTAGAACCCCAGCAGGTCGTCGATGTTGCGGACGTGGAACACCACGTGGCCCATCCCCAGTGTTCCGGTGCGGAAGCCGGAAATCGAGCGGCCCGGACGAAACGCCGTGTCGGCGACGGCGGCGCCATGGAAGGCTTCCAAGCGATTTCCGGCCGGGTCGCGGAAGCTGATCACTTCCTTGACGAAGCGCTGGTCGGCAAGCGCTTTCGCCTCCCACGTCACCGGCACGTTCGCGGCGTCAAGCCGAGCGGCCAGCGATTGCAGGTCGGCGGCGGTGGCGACGTCGAAGCCGAAGTAGCGGTCGCCCTCGGGCAGCGAGCGGTCGACCACCAGCCGCTGGCTGCGGTCGTCCATGCGAAAGGCGCGGGCCGTGTTGCCGCGCTCGATCATCTGCATGCCGAGCCAGTCGCTGGCGAAGCTGGTCCATTCGGAGAGATCGGATGACCCGATGCCGACATATCCCAAGGCCTGGATTTCCATGGCACTTCTCCTGTTCTACGATTTCACTGTATCACGTCCGGATCCCGCGGCAAAACCGGCGGCGCGCGGTCGTCCACGGGTATTCTGTTTCTTTGAATTAACATATTGCGGTTGTACTCTCGGGCATACTAACATATTGGAAAATGATGACAGCGAAAATTATCCGTCGCGGACGGCGCTTCCGCCTGATGATTCAAGCACAACACCCTGGCCTGTCGACATTTTGGCTATGGCGGTCTCCGATCAAGTTGCACCAATTCGTCATGGTCGGGGACCGAGGGTCATCCCAGCCATGACGGATTCAAAACGGAGCGACCTGATCGGAAACTGCTCTGATGCCAAGGTTAAACTAATCTTGTGCGGCTACGTTATTGATTTGGAAACCTACTTGTTCTAGTGCTCTGCTTTCTTATCGGCTTCAGCCGATCCTGATTATTCCTGTCTGCGATCAGCGGAACCTATTTGGATAAAACATGATTTCAGAGCATTACGGCATCGGCCGCCGCCGCCTTGCGACAATCGCCACCGCGTCGCTCCTGAGCGGATGCGCAACAGTACCTCAAGTGATCGGCCTGACCGCTCGCGATATCGGATTGACCGGAGGCGGTTCCCCCGCACCCGGCTCAGCCGACGGACGTGAAGCCGCGGACGAAACCGTGGCGCTTCAGCAGCAATACGACCTGCAGCGCCGCCTGTCGGCCAGTCCGATCGTTTTCGGCAACATGGTCACCCTGTTGTCGGGCGGAGCCGAGGCGTTTCGCGCCATGTTTCAGGTCATGACCCAGGCACGCGATAGCATCGACCTGGAGTACTTCATCCTTGCCGATATCGTTTCGGATGGCGTGCCATTGTCCAGCGTCCTGCTGGACCGGCTGCGCGCCGGGGTCAAGGTCAACATGATCTATGACGGGTTCGGCTCGCGCGACACGCCGCCCGCCTTCTTCGACACGTTGCGCCAGGCGGGCGCGAAGGTCGTCGAGTTCAATCCGCTGGACCCGCTCAGCGTCCGCGTCGGCTGGTCGCCGAACGACCGCGATCACCGCAAGATCATGATCGTCGATGGACGCGTCGGCTTCACCGGCGGTGTCAACCTGGACAAGGCCTATGAAAACCCACCCTCGGCCGGGGTTCAGCCGGATGCCGACACACGTCATGCGTTCTGGCGCGACGTCGCGGTGCGGATCGATGGGCCGGCGGTGGCGGAACTGCAGAAGCTGTTTTTCGGCACTTGGCGGGAGCAGAAGGCGCCGGCGGCGGACCAGGCCGATTATTTTCCGCCGCTGCCCCGCCAGGGCGTGCAGACCATCCGCATCATCGGCAGCTCCCCCGGCAATCGCCGGCCGCTGTATTACGCCTCCCTGATGGCGGCGATCCACAGCGCCCGCCAACGCATCTGGCTGTGCAGCGGCTATTTCGTGCCGCCGCACGAGGAGCGGGAGGCACTGACCGCGGCCAGTCGGCGGGGCATCGACGTGCGCATCGTGGCCCCGGCCTACAGCGACGTGCAAAGCGCCGTGTACGCCGGCCGGGCGGCCTATGGCGATCTGCTGGAGGCGGGGGCGAAGATCTTCGAGGTCCGCGATGCCGTGCTGCACGCCAAGCTGGCGGTGGTGGACGATACCTGGACGGTGGTCGGATCCTCCAACCTCGATCGCCGCAGCGTGGTGTTCAACAACGAGGTGGACGCGGTGATCCTGGGGCAGAATGCCGCCGCACAGGTCGAGGGCGTGATCCGCCAGTACATGGCGGCCGCCCACCCGGTTGAGCTGGCGAACTGGCGGCGTCGGCGGCTGCGCGAGCATGTGCGGGAGATCGAGGCGCGGGTCTGGCAATACTGGATGTGATGTCAACGAGGCGATACTGGCTGTGACGCGAATGCGGTAATCGCAAGCGGTGCGGTCTCGCCCGACGGCCACCGCCGTTCTCCCGTCGTGGCGGGCGTGTGCCCGACGGACATTGAAGTCGCACGCTTCAAGTCGGCCTTTACGCCTCCGTAGCAGAGCCAGGAGCGGACCGTCGACCGGTACTGTGCGGGTCACCGTCGTCTTGATATGTGTGCCGTGACTGGCGCATGAGGGAGAGGGAAATGGCGGACCACGACGACCAACGAGAGGGTGGCTGTCGCTGCGGGCGGGTGAGGTTCAAGGTCACGGCAGAGCCTCTGATCACCATGGCCTGCCACTGCACTGGCTGCCAACGCATGACGGCCAGTGCATTCTCACTCAGCGCTTTGTATCCGAGGAGTCGCTTTGAGCTGACGAAGGGCGAACCCACGATCGGCGGATTGCAGGGCGCGACACGGCATTCGTTCTGTCCGCATTGCATGAGCTGGCTGTTCACGCGCCCTGAGGGCATGGACGAGTTCGTCAACATACGCGCCACGATGTTGGACAATGCGCGCGCTTTCAGCCCTTTTATCGAAACCTACACGAGCGAAATGCTGCCTTGGGCGAAGACGCCGGCAATTCATCGATTCGAGAAGTTTCCGTCAGCGGCGCGTTTCCAGGCTCTGCTCTCGGCCTTTATCGAGCAAACAACCTAAGCCATCGCCGCTTGATAACCGGTTTGGCTTCGCCGGCAGGCAGCCGAGGCAAGCCAGCCCGTGACGCACGGCTTGCAGCAATGGTCTCGGCAAAGGCGTGGACGCCGACCTCCCGCCGGCGTGGCCAACGCATGCCCTTACCCGGTCAAGACGGTCGCGGGCCGGTATCACGTTGCCGCATCGATGCATCCCCCGCTTGACCGCATCCCGCCGTCGCGATCAAACTGATCGACAACGGGATCGTCCAGGGCACCAGCCGCGCCAAGCGGCTGAACGCCTCGGGCGTCCCCTTGTGTCGAAACCACGATAATGAGAAGGAAAGCGTGATGCCTCAGGTCACCCTGACGGTCAACGGCAAGCAGCACACGACGGAGGTTGAAGGTCGCACCCTGCTGGTCGAGTTGCTGCGCGAGAAACTGAGCCTGACCGGCACCCATATCGGCTGCGACACCAGCCAGTGCGGCGCCTGCGTGGTGCTGATCGACGGCATGTCGGTCAAATCCTGCACCCAGCTTGCCTTGCAGGCGGACGGCATGCAGATCACCACGATTGAGGGTCTGGCGGCGGCCGACGGCACCTTGCACCCGATGCAGGAGATGTTCCGCGAGCATCATGCGCTGCAGTGCGGCTTCTGCACGCCCGGCATGGTGATGACGGCAATCGATCTGGTGCAGTCGCATCCCGATGGCCTGACGGAAAAGGAAATCCGCGAGGGCCTGGAAGGCAATCTCTGCCGCTGCACCGGCTACCACAACATCGTCAAGGCAATCGCCGCCGCCCATCCGTTGATGCACGCCAAGGCGGCCGAATAAAGCGCCGTCCATAAGAAGATAAGACAGTCCGGGAGAAACGATCATGGGCTTCGAGGGCATTGGCGCCTCCGTTCGCCGTAAGGAAGACGTGCGCTTCCTCAGCGGCCGCGGCAATTACACCGACGACATCAACCGTCCCGGTCAGCTTCACGCGGTGATCAAGCGGTCAGACCGGCCGCACGCCGTGATCAACCAAATCGACACGGCCGCCGCCGCCGCCGCACCCGGCGTGGTGCGGGTGTTCGTCGGCGCCGACATGGCGGCGGACGGGGTCGGTGGCGTGCCCTGCGGCTGGCAGATCCACAACCAGGACGGCACGCCGATGGCCGAACCGCCGCACCCGGTGATCGCCGTCGGCAAGGTCCGCCATGTCGGCGATCCGGTCGCCGTGGTCATCGCCGACACCCGGCAGGCGGCAAGGAACGCGGCGGAACTGATCGGGATCGACTACACCGACCTGCCGGCGGTGGCCAACCTGACCGATGCGGTCGCCCCCGGCGCGCCGGAGGTGCATGATGGTGTAGCCGGCAACATCTGCTACGACTGGGTGATCGGCGACAAGGCGGTGGTCGATGGCGTCTTCGCCGGCGCCGCCCATGTCGTGAAACTCGATCTAGTCAACAACCGGCTGATCCCGAACGCGCTGGAGCCGCGCGCGGCGATCGGCGACTACGACACCTCGTCAGGCGACTTCACGCTGTACACCACCAGCCAGAATCCGCATGTCATCCGCCTGCTGATGGGCGCCTTCGTGCTGCACATCCCGGAGAACAAGCTGCGCGTGGTGGCACCCGATGTCGGCGGCGGCTTCGGCTCGAAGATCTACCACTACGCCGAGGAAGCCATCGTCACCTGGGCCGCCGGCAAGCTGCGCCGCCCGGTGAAATGGACATGCGATCGCAACGAAAGCTTCATGTCGGATGCGCATGGCCGCGACCACGTCAGCACCGCCGAGATGGCACTGGACGCGGAGGGAAAGTTCCTCGGCCTGCGCATCGCCACGCTGGCGAACATGGGCGCCTACCTGTCGACTTTCGCGCCCGCGGTGCCGACCTACCTGTATGCCACGCTGCTGTCCGGCGTCTACCAGACGCCGGTGATCTACTGCAACGTCAAGGCGGTGTTCACCAACACCGTGCCGGTGGACGCCTATCGTGGCGCCGGCCGGCCGGAGGCGACTTACCTGCTGGAACGCCTGGTCGACGTCATCGCGCACGACACCGGTATCGACAAGGTCGAGCTGCGGCGCAGGAACTTCATCCCCGCCGATGCCTTCCCCTACCAGACGCCGGTGGCGCTGCAATATGACAGCGGCGACTATCAGACGACCTTCAAGGTTGCCTTGAAGAACGCCGACTGGGACGGCTTCGCGGCCAGGCGTTCGGCGGCCGCTTCACGCGGCAAGCTGCGCGGCATCGGCATCTCCACCTACGTCGAAGCCTGCGGCATCGCGCCCTCGGCCGTCGTCGGCTCGCTCGGCGCCCGCGCCGGCCTGTATGAGGTCGCGGAAATCCGTGTCCATCCCACCGGCAGCGTCACCGTCTTTACCGGCACCCACAGCCACGGCCAAGGCCACGAAACCACCTTCGCCCAACTGGTGGTCGACCAGCTCGGCGTGCCGTTCGAGCAGATCGAGATCGTGCACGGCGACACCGCGAAGATCCCCTTCGGCATGGGCACCTACGGCAGCCGCAGCCTGCCGGTCGGCGGGTCGGCCATGGTCAAGGCGATGGACAAGGTCATCGCCAAGGGCAAGAAGATCGCCGCGCATCTGCTGGAAGCCTCGGTCGAGGACATCGAGTTCAAGGACAACACCTTCTCGGTCGCCGGCACCGACCGGTCGAAGACGCTGACGGACATCTCCCTGGCCGCCTACGTGCCGCACAACTACCCGATCGAGACGCTGGAGCCCGGCCTCGACGAAACCGCCTTCTACGATCCGAAGAACTTCACCTTCCCCGGCGGCTGCCACATCGCCGAGGTCGAGATCGACCCGGAAACCGGTGTCGTGGAGATGGTGAACTTCACTGCGGTGGACGACGTCGGTCGAGTGGTCAACCCGATGATCGTCGAGGGCCAGGTGCAGGGCGGCGTCGCGCAAGGCATCGGCCAGGCGCTGCTGGAAAGCGCCGTCTACGATCGCGGCGGCCAGCTTCTATCGGGCTCCTTTATGGACTATACGATGCCGCGAGCGAACGATATTCCCGATATGACGGTCGCCACGGAAAACACCCTGTGTACGCACAACCCCCTCGGCTCGAAAGGCTGCGGCGAGGTTGGCGCGATCGGCTCGCCGCCGGCGGTGATCAACGCCGTGGTGGATGCGCTGAAAGACTATGGCGTGCGGCATCTGGACATGCCCGCCACCGGCCACAAACTCTGGTCCATCATCCAGGCCGCTCGGCCTGGCATGCCCCCGGGCATGACCCAGGGGCTGGCGGCGGAATAGATCGACGGCAAGGAGAACATTTCGATGTATGATTTCGCGTATGAAAAGCCCGGCAGCGTGGCGGATGCGGTGAAGCTGCTGTCCGACGACATGGAAGCCAAGGCGCTCGCCGGTGGCCAGACCTTCATCCCGGTGCTGAAACAGCGGCTGAACAAGCCGACCTCCGTGGTGGACCTGTCGAAGCTCGGCCTGTCCGGCATCACCGTCAGCGGCGACAAGGTCATTATTGGCGCGATGACCACGCATGCGGCGATCGCCAGCAGCCCGGAGATCAAGGCCAGGATCCCCGGCCTGCAGTACCAGGCAGCCTTGATTGGTGATGAAGCCGTGCGCCATCGCGGCACCATGGGCGGCTCGCTTGCCAACAACGACCCGGCGGCCTGCTATCCCTCGGCCCTGCTGGCACTGGGCGGCACGATCAAGACCGATCGGCGCACCATCACGGCGGACGAGTTCTTCCAGGGGATGTTCACCACGGCGCTGGAGCCGGGAGAGATCATCACCTCGGTCGAAATGCCGATCCCCGAGAAGTCAGCCTACGAGAAGTTCCGTAACCCGGCGTCGCGTTATGCGATCGTCGGCGTGTTCGTGGCAAAATTTCCGTCGGCTGTGCGTCTGGCGATTACCGGGGCCAGCCAAGGCGGCGTGTTCCGGCACACCGCGTTCGAGACGGCCTTGTCGGCGAATTTCGCGCCGGATGCGATTGCCGGAATTACCACGCCGGCCGACGATCTGAACGGCGACATTCACGCCAGCGCCGAGTATCGCGCGCACCTGATCGGCGTGGTGGCCAAGCGCGCCGTGGCGAAGGCCACCTGAATGCCCCGGCGGCGAAGGCCGCCTGAGTGCTCGGTTGGCGAAGGCCGCCTGAATGCCCCAGGCGGCGAAGGCCGCCTGAATGCCCCAGGCGGCGAAGGCCACGTGAGTGCCTGACGTGACGAAGGTCCGGTAGCGGCAATGTCGGCCGAGGGCTCGTCTGTCGCGTCGGGCGCTTCCCGTCTACGCATGAACCAGAAGGAGCGAGCCATGGATTGGGTGACGTTCGATACCGAGGGCGGCGGCCTGCTCAAGGTCCGGGCCACGCACGTCGTGGCGATCTACAACGAGCTGGGCTCAGTCAAATTGTCCACCGTTGCTGGCGGTGTACATACCCTCGCGGCCGGCACGACAGTCGGTCAGGCAGCGATCATGGTAGGCGACGTCACTCCCGAATAATGGGCACTGTCCATGCCCTTGCTCCATCGGGAATGGTTGCAAGAAACAATTGTTTCGAATCAGCGACTGTCGCCCGACTCCATCCGGATTGGCGGACGCCGGCCATGCCTGCCCATATCACGACCAGCACTGCAAAACACCAATGGCGGCGCTCCGCCCGCCATGACCGCGGAAGCGTCGTGCGCTGCCGCCAGCGACGCGTTCATCGCGTAACGGCTGCTAGATCTGACCAGCGGCTGAAAACTTATTTGGGAGCGGCCTCTGCGCCTGATGTATTCCTGCCATGCATGTTCATATCTAGTGCATGAGCACTTACACGATTGTGGCCGTCGGTGATGGTTCTGGTTTCAACATCGGTGTGGCGGGCGCCAACGGCACGCGGCAGACCATACTGGGCTTCAAGTCGGAAGCCGAAGCCGAGGCGTGGATTGTGCAGGACAAGCGGCTGAACGATGCCACGAGCCCACTTTTTGCAGGTGGGGCCTCAATTAACCGGCGCTGGTAGGCGCTGCCACAAACCCTGCTTCAAGTTCTGTCGGCCAGACTGGATCATCCAGTCGCTCATGATCATGTCATGCCATCGCCGCTTGCGGCGCTCTTTGCCGCCGATCGACAAAATATTCGACAAGGGTTCGGCAACCCTTCCGGAGCCTGTGATGCTTGCAGCCGCAAACGGCTTGGTCTCGGCTCCATGGTATCGTCCGCCGGTAAACCTCGTCACGGACGGCAGCATTATTGAAGGGTTCAGGATGCGCGACGCGACCTCAGGCGTTGCAGCCGGATCTGACAGGCAGCGCAAGTCACGCTTTCCGACGGCGGTTCCGCCCAGCCCGAAGCCGCACCCGGTTCGGTCGCGCAAAGCGCTATCCGGCAATGCGGCGTAACCGCGTGATAGATTGTTGGACGCCCGGCGGCGTGCGCCGGTCCATCCTTTCGTAACGCTACGAACATGCGTCCGGCTTCTGTAATGATAATCGCCTCCTTTCTCTTGCTCGCGGCACCTTGCTAGAGCATTAACGGCGCATTACCAAGAGGTGGCTGATTAAACCGTCTTGGCATGGCGCTACTGGCCTGAATGGTTGCATCGTACGCCGGTGTCACGCGGCTGGGATGTCACGCGGCTGGTTTCAATACAGCGAACAGGCCCGTTCTGATGCGCCGACTGGGATAAAAGATCGCTGTGCCGTCCAAAGGTCTTTAGCCATGATCGACCTGTTTCCGCTTGTCGCCCAAGCGGGCCCAAACGCCCTGCCCTACTTCGATCCCGTCCTCCCCGATCGGGAACTGGTGCTTTATTCGGCGCGGCCTACGGTTTGGCACCCTGGCTTGCCAGTGCTGTTCGTCCACCACGGGGTTGGCCGCAATGGACAGGACTATCGGGATTATTGGCTGCCGCATGCCGATGCCAACGGCATGCTGGTGATCGCGATCGAGTTCCCGCAAGCCGGCTTTCCCGAATATCTTTGCTACAACTTCGGTAACTTGCACGCTATTGATGGCACGCCCAATCCGCGGAAGCTATGGACGTTCGGCATTGGCCCCAGACTGTTCGACACGCTGCGTGGACAAGGCGTCACCAGCACCGAGCGCTACGGCCTGTTCGGCCACTCGGCCGGCGGCCAGTACGTCCATCGTATGTTGTCGTTTGGCTACCGGGATCGGGTTGCGGTGGCGGTCAGCGCCAACGCCGGCACCTATGCGATGCCGGATATGTCGATCGATTGGCCTTGGGGCCTGGGAGCAACCGACGTCACCACGGATGACCTGCGAAGGCTGCTGGGTTTCCCGCTCACACTGATGGCCGGGACCGAGGACACCAAGACCAGCGGGCGGTTTTTCCCCAAAGGCGTAAAGTCGATGAAGCAGGGGCCGACCCGCTATGCGCGCGCCCACACCTACCTGCGCACCGCACAGGACGCAGCCGCGGCGCTCCATGTTCCGCTGCAATGGCGGGTGATCGACGTACCCGGTGTCGGCCATGACGGACGCCGCATGTCGGACGCGGCCGCACCGGTGATCATCCCGCTGCTGCGGGCGCGCGTGATGGAACCGCCGTCTGCGGTCACGCCGGACATCTGACTATCGTGTAGGCAACCAAGTTCACGGCGGACGTTGTAGCGCCATTTCTGACCGAGCATCTATTCACCGTCCTGTCGCATCCGGAGATGACGGCCGGCAACAACGCCTGGAAACGCGAACTGCGTCCCGTTGCGACCTACCGCAGGGCCGCCGGCGCGTTCGGCTCAGGTTGGGTCGCTGGCCTGTTTGCCGGCGTCCGCTCGGTTGCCGGCACAGCAACGCGCCACATATCGACGCATATCATGCGGTCCGAGAGGCGCTGCAGGGGCAGGCCGCGCTATGCTGGGTTGAGCAGTGACCTGTTAGGCCGCCTTTAATGACCGCAATGCAAGAATGGAGCTCGGCATTTCTCCATGACCCGCTTGTGTATGTCCTGACTCAGTTGCCGCATCACAGAAATAGTCAAGAACGAAGACCCGTATCGTGCTGGCGAGGTTGCCGTCAGGGCAGGCCTCGCTAATTTGACTGATAAGTTCCCTTAGGTGGATTCTCTCACGCTCACAAATTTGACTGAGCCAATGCCAAAACTCTGGTTCCAGTTTAATACCGATTTGACCCCGCGCTGTGCCGATGGGACGGAAGACAAGACGGCTACTCGCCATGACACACTCCATAGTGGACAGCCGCATAGGCGCACACAGAAGTTAATGGAAAATGAAATTCGCGCGATAATTTTCTTTATGGCACAATCGCTTGACGTTATTATCACCGCGCAATATCGCGCTTTTCCTGTCTTTCCGGTATATCACGAACAATGATAACTTCTATCCTAATTGGCGAGTTCCTGTCTTAAACCATCCTAATCCAGAACCGTTTATGTGAAATCATGCTCATTCGCGAGTGGCTGAGTAATGATACAATTGTCTGCGTGCCGTATCCGGTCAAGGACCTGCCTAATGCTTTTGGGCGGTGTCAAAGGCGTCGGTGGCGGTCTCTGTGCAGCGATGTTAACGTAATGATTAAGGATGAACGCTCGTACGGCGCGACTGACTGGGAGAGTGCAGTGCTGAGCCCGGGCACGTGCAATGATTGCGTCGGACGATGTGCTTTCAAGTCGGGCAATGGCATGCAATCTGATCCAGAAAGTTTCCTCCATCTGAAGATAAAGTCGCTGGCGGCGGGTATATGTCGGCTGGTTGGCACATATGACCGACATCATATATACCTCCAAATAACGGTAGCACTGAGAAAAAAAACGCTTTCCAGGATGCTGGCCGGGCTTAGATAAACAGAGTGCTTGACCCATGGTGACTTGCGACTGTTTCGCATAATGCACGCGACCTTTTTCCTGTGCCACCGGCATACTATGTCCCATTGGTTAATGAAAGGTTACTCGACTTTGGTCATGGCTGGACGTGCAGGCAGCCTATGGTGGGTGGAGGAATAGATGGGGTTCAGCTTGCGCCGTGATCAAGGCGTGCCGGCCGTATGGCAAAATGGAACCGCACGACCTGCCCCTCGCCGTTGTTGGCGAACATCTACCTTCATTACGTCTACGACCTGTGGACCGAACAATGCCGGCGGTGCCATGCAAGCCGGGATATGATCGTGGCGCGCTATGCTGACGACATCGGATTTGACGCATAAACTGAACGTCGCGCTCACCTAGGCTGCGGTTCGCACAACATTCATGCCCTATCGGCTGCTCAAGCTGGCCAACGTTTATGTATGATACCAACGCTCAAAAGTCTTGACGTCAATCCGGGTCTGCGTCGAGCATCGCGGAAGCGCACAAACTATCGGTATATCGTCTGGTGGGGCGGAAGGTGCTGCGGCAGCATGCGCCAGGAAACCACGCCATGCAGCCCATAGAAGATCGCGTTGAGCAGGTCTCGCATCACCTAAGAGCAATGCCGGCCAGTTTTGGCGGGTGGCGGGAGAAGCGAGGCGAGGACCTGCCATTCCACATTGGTCAAATCGCTCAGGTCGCGCAGCTGGTCGCGATTATGCGCTGCTCGCGTCTCGGAGCTCCACATGGAAGGCTCCCGGATCAAGCGGATGTTTTAGCCTCCTAAATTTGCTGGTTGATTCGGACTTCAACTACCTTTGTGCGGACGTTCCGAGACAGACACTGAGGGCGCGCTGGGGAATTCCGATACCGCATCTTACACAATGGCATGCTGCTTAACCGTATTTTACCCCGGCTAGTATACTCCAGTATAGTGTCAAGCTATACTCAGGTATAATGCAATTTTTAGTTTGGCTGTTAACCCTTTTTTTACGCTTACCCTGCATTTTCCGTTCACCCCACCTCGGGATCCACAGCTTGTCCGGCTAGAATGAGATGTTCATTCAAAGTATCGGATGGGCCAGGGATATGCATGGTGATGTGGTCGCGAAGAAATCGCATGAAATCCGAAGGTTTTGCTTGAAGCAAAGGCTGTGCACGCGTGTCAAGGTGATTTCATCTTGGCCATCGTGCTGCCCTAATGGAGAATACCGCAATGAAAGTTTGTCAAACGATCAATAGAGTCCAGAATGCCTTTGAACGTCTATCATCAACCTGAAATAGCAGCAATTCTTCGCTTCACGTCTGCTAATCAGCCGGCGCTTTGACCTAGTGACACTGCGCCTCCGACCCACAGCATCCACGCGATAAGTCATCCTCGAGGTATTCAATGTCAAGTAGTAGCTTGCCAATTATACAGTTGATCGGAAATGTACCTTCTAGCGGAAGTGCGCCGACAATAAATGCCATACTTTCAATGACAAATGACTATGCGCAACTAGTTGCGCCTACGGCAAATCTGCTCCAGATTACCGGCGCATCCGGATCCCCCGAGGATGCTGGTACTCCATCATTAGCTTCCGCAGCCCAAGTCGGCCCGGTGATAGATGGAGGCAGTATCACATCTGACATCGTTGCTCAAAATCAGGCGCTCCTGAATGCCACCGTGGCACAAGTCACCAGTGAAGCTAGTGTGCTTGCTCTTATTGCAAGTCCTTATTCGGTGGCTGGCGCCGATGGCACCGCCACTGGCTTCGCCGCACCGGCCAGCATGACCGCCGTGCCGCTTTCTAGTAGTAACACGCCCGTCGGCGCCTCCGCACAATCCGGCACCACCACCATCTTGGTTAACGACAAGAGTACGGTTCCAACCGGTCAGACCGTTTCAGATCGGACAATGGCCGCTACCAACCTGAGCGGCGTGACCGAAACTAACGCTGCGATCAATGGGTCCAGCGGCATTACTGCTGTTAACGCTGCCAGTAACCAGGCGATCCCCGTGGTCGCCCAAGCCTACACCGGGCCTGTCGCCGGCCTGCAGGACCAATACGTCAATATCACGAGCAGCAACCTGAACATTACAGTGACGACACCAAACTGGTTCCTGCATTCCGGCAACGGCGATGACGCACTCGCGGTCACCAGCGGCAACAATGTGCTGGACGGCGGCGGCGGGTCCAACTTCCTGACCGGCGGCACCGGATCCGATACATTCTTCGTGGATGGTCGCGGTGCCACGGCGGATATCTGGAGCACCGTCGTCAACTTCCACGCGGGCGATGCCTTGACGATGTTCGGCGTGACGCCGACCAGCTTCACGTTCGACTTCGAGGACGGTCAGGGCGCGGGCGGCTACACCGGCCTCACCCTGCACGCGACGGCGCCAGGCAGCCCAACATTCTCCGCGACATTCGCCGGTTTAACCAAGGCCGACCTCACCAATGGCAGGCTCTCGGAAAGCTCCGGCACCGAAGCGGATGGCAGCACCTACACCTATTTCCACGCAAACGCCTGATCCGGAGCCGTAAAGTGGAGCTGTCCAATTTCCACCGTTCCGCCGTGCTTCCTTTTTCCGACCCTAGGGAAATCTCTCCAATGGGCGAACTTGTGGCGCATCTTGTCGGCCACCATGACCGGGTTACGGCGGCGATATGGGGGGGAGGCGCCCTGCCACTTCCATTCGGCATCCCGGCAACCTCTGCGTCAGAACATACTGCCACAGGCCAATGCCGCTATAACTCTTGGGCGCTTGAGGAAGACCAAATCCGCCGATGTCTGCTACTAGGAAGTTCCAACGCGCTAGCCGATCAGGAACTCCTCCAACTGATTTTGTCACCTGTCCTACAAGGCAACACGGTCGTTCGGGTATCGCGACTATTACTTTCCAAGTTTCGAACGTTTAATCGCGTGATAAGTGCTTCCGCTAAAACGTTGATGGCACTCGATGGGCTTGGCGAAGACGGGGTGGTAGTATTAAAGGCCATTCATGCTGCGGCCGCACGCCTTCAGGAACAAGAGTTCTCAGATGCACCAATATTTGATCGCTGGGATCAGATGATCTCGTATCTGCTTGTTAGCATGGGTCATGAGAGGTCTGAGGTTTTTCGTGTGCTATTTACTGACCGCCAAAATCGGCTAATTGCCAACGAAGTTCTATGGCAGGGTAGCATTGCCCACGTTCCTGTTTACGTGCGGGACGTTGTGAAGCGCTGCCTTGAGCTGGACGCTGTGGGATTGGTGATGGCACATAACCATCCCTCTGGTTGCATGGAGCCATCCTTGGAAGATCAGGCCATGACAAGGCAAATTGTTCAGGCAGTAGCCGTTTTCGAAGTAAAGGTCTTCGATCATATCATTGTTGGAGCTGGCCAATGGATGAGTTTTAGCGAGAATAATATCCTGTAGCATTCGTCGTAAATTAGATTGGTACACATTGAACTGATACAGCAAGGAACACGAGCATGAGACACTTGAAAAAGAGTCCAAAACCTGGAATGCAGTGGTTATGGCTCTGCCTGGCGATATCAATATGCCATCAAGTCCACGCCAGCGATCAAGTACCCACAAGGGTCGAGGTGGATACACTGGTTGATTCCGATACTTTGTTTGAGGCTCCAGAACCTCTCATGGGGAAAAAGATTGGTGTGAGTGGTGGGGTCTTGTGCCTTGGACACAACCATTGTGCGCTCGTAAATCCGCTGACCCCAACGGTATTTCTCAACTTTGACGTTCGCGGCATAAGACCTGAGGATAAACTGCGTCTGACGCGGGAGTGTCGCCGGATAATTTGCCTCGAGCTTTTGGTTGGAGAGCTCACCACCAAAGGCTTCGTGGCATATAATTCGTATGCGACGAAGCTTCCCTTGCCTGTGCAGACACAACTACCTCGCTCTTTTCCGATGTGGCTTCCAAATAGGCCTGGAGTGCTGAATAATAGTCGGACTTAAGAAGCAGCTGCAAAACCCGTTGCCTGCGCCTATAGCACTGAAGGAAACGAAGCATGAGTATTTCATACTGCTACATCGGAACCTACAACACGGACAGCCTGAACCTCGGCACTTGGGGTCGGCCAATGTCCTCCACAGCGCTCCGTGCGATGCATCGCAGGGAACTCATCCGTTATCATGTGAAAAACGCAGCTATCACGGTCACTGTGCTAGTCCTCGGTTTCGCAGCAATTATGGAGGTGTGCGACCTGGCTGGCTTCCTTGGCCCCCATCCCTGGGAGTAACTGAGCTCAAGACGTCGGTGCGAACGGCCACCGCCCGCACCATCGAGGCAGGCACCGGAGCCATCAAAAAAGCCTCGACGAATATACCTTGCAGGCGTGCGCTAACTATCCGGTCAACGCCGGTTACGGGGCAACCTAAAACGATCACGCCTTAATCTCCTGACACCTGGATCGCATTTGCCCACCAGCAACAAGCTAATTACCGCATTAAGCGTGATCCACTGAATTCTCTACTTCGTGGAACTCCGCGTAGCCTCTGTGAAACTCCTTGTCCACTTCATCTTTTCCGGTCGCCGCCCCCCGGATGTTACAATAATAGGACCCCTCGCGCAGCCGATCATCACCCTGGCAACGCAGGTGCCTCTCCACATTGGCCTCCGCCTTCTTAAAATTGCCTGCGAACGCTGCCTTGGCCAAAAATTTAACCATCACGGCTAAGCTGCGCGCGCCAGGTGACAAACTGATCGTCAACAAAGCCTTTAGGCCTCCACCCACATGACAATGACCCGAATTGCTTCGGTCTCAGGCGGCGATTGACTGTTCTGCTGGCTCCAGATCTCGCACAATACAAGGCGATCACTGCACCAAAGCATCGCAATGAATCACCAGAGCGTGGGTGAGCCGGACATCACCCGTCCACAGCCGGCGGAGCGATCACCGTTGAGGTACAACTGGCATAGGATTTGCTTCTTTGTCAGGAATACGCCCCAAAAGGCTCCATATGGACCTCGTCAAACCGACCGAAATCATCACCGCCATGATCCAGTCCGGCACCGTCAAGGCTGGGCTCGGTCCGACCGACCTGATGATCCGGGGCGCGCTCTCCGGCGGCCTGCTTGGGATTGCCACCAGCCTGGCCCTCGGCGCCGCGGCGCAGACCGGGCAATTGCTTGTTGGCGCGCTGATTTTTCCGGTCGGCTTCGTCATGATCGTTCTGCTCGGTCTGGAGCTTGTCACCGGCAGCTTCGCCGTCGTGCCGATGGCGGTCATGGCCGGCAAGGTCCGCTTCGGCCGCATGTTCACCAACTGGTGCTGGGTGTTCCTCGGCAACCTGGTCGGCAGTGTTGCCTATGGCGGCCTGTTCGTGATCGCGGTCACCAATGCGGTACATGTCGCACCCGCCGGCGTGGCCGAACGGGTCCGGCAACTCGCGGAGGCCAAGACGACCGGCTATGCGGCGTTGGGCATGGCGGGAATGCTCACCGTGTTCGTCAAGGCGGTGCTCTGCAACTGGATGGTCTGCATGGGCGTGGTGATGGGACTGTGCTCCACTTCGGTCATTGGCAGGATCGCCGCCGCATGGATGCCGATCCTGGTTTTCTTCGCGCAGGGCTTCGAGCATACGGTTGTCAATATGTTCGTCATTCCAGCCGGCATGATGATGGGCGCGAAGGTCGGTCTGATCGATTGGGTCATCTGGAACCTGGTTCCGGTGACGCTCGGCAACCTGGTCGGCGGCTTCGTTTTCGTGGCGCTCGCGCTGTTCGTCACCTTCGCACCCAGACCCGCCGAACCGGTTAAGGTGGCAAGTCTCGTGCGGACCGTCGAGCCCTGACCGCATGGCGGATGGCGAAACACCGTTCAGCGTCGAGCAGCAGGAATATCTGAAAGGCTTCCTGCACGGCGTGGAGACCCGCAGGGCCGCGCTCGGCCTGCCGCTCGGAGCAGGATCGGCTGGCCAAAAGCCGTCCGCCGATCCGTCGGACCTGCAACGCGCGGTGCAGGATGCTGCCATCGCCGCCGGTGGCAAGCTGGTGCCGGAGGAAGCGGCGAAACGAACCAAGCACCCGCTCGACCGATTTGACGAGATCAGCACGCTCGCCATGGCGAACCGCTTTCCCAAGGGAACCGACGTGTTCCTGGGAAAATTCTTCGGCCTGTTCTACGTCGCCCCGGCACAAAACGCGTTCATGTGCCGGCTTCGCATACCGGGCGGCATTCTGAGAAGCGAACAGCTCCGCAGTATCGCCGCCATCGCCGACGATCTGGCCGGCGGCTATGCCGACATCACCACCCGCGCCAACCTGCAGCTTCGCGAGATCAAGGTGGATGGGCCGCCCGAGGTGCTGCTGCGGCTGACCGAGATCGGCCTGACCTCCGTCGGCTCCGGCGCCGACAACATCCGCAACATCACCGGCAGCCCCACCGCCGGCATCGACCCGCAGGAACTGATCGACACCAGGCCGCAGGCCCGCGCGCTGCACCACTTCATCCTGCATCATCGGGAACTTTACGGACTGCCGCGCAAGTTCAACATCGCCTTCGATGGCGGCGGGCGGGTCGCGGTGCTGGAGGATACCAACGACATCGCCTTCACGGCGGTGACGGTGGCGGATGGTTTCGGCGTGCCGCCGAGCGTCTATTACCGCCTGGGTCTCGGCGGCATCACCGGCCATCGGGACTTCGCCCGCGAAACCGGCGTCATCGTCGCACCGGACGCCACCACCCGGACAGCCAACGCGATCCTGCGCGTCTTCATTGCCGAGGGCACCCGCACCGACCGCACCAAGGCTCGCCTCAAATACGTGCTGGACCGGATCGGCCTGCCGACTTTCCTGCGAAAGGTCGAGGCGGAGCTGGGCGAGACCCTGACGCGGGTCGATCGCGACGCCATCGTGCCGGCGGCGCCGCAAGACCGGTTTGGCCATATCGGCGTGCATGCGCAGAAGCAGCCGGGACGTTGCTACATCGGCGTCGCGTGCCCGATCGGGCGGCTGACCAGCCAGCGGATGCGCGGCCTCGCGGCGATTGCCGATCGCCATGGGTCCGGCACGATCCGGTTGACGGTGTGGCAGAACCTGCTGATCCCGGATGTAGCCGAGGCGGACGTTCCCGCGGCGCGGGCGGCGATCGAGGCGCTAGGGCTGTCCTGGCGGGCCTCGCCACTGCGCAGCGGCGTGATCGCCTGTACCGGCAATGCGGGGTGCAAGTTCTCCGCCGGGGACACCAAGCGGCACGCGGCCGAGCTTGTCGGGTATCTCGAAGCGCGGCTCGCGGTCGATGCGCCGGTCAACATCCACCTGACCGGCTGCCACCACTCCTGCGCGCAGCACTACATCGCCGATATCGGGCTGCTCGCCGTCAAGGTGGAGCAGGGCGAGGACATGGTGGAAGGCTACGACCTTCACGTCGGCGGCGGTGCCGGACCACAAGCCGCGATTGGCCGGCTGATCCGCGCCGGCGTGGCGTTTGCCGACCTGCCGCCGATGGTGCTGGCGCTGCTGATCGCCTGGCAGCAGACCCGGCAGCCGGACGAAAGCTTCCAGGCCTGGACCGCTTCGCGCGGCGACGACGTGCTGGCGGCGATCACCCCGGATGCGCCGGCACTGGCCGCATGAACGCGATGACGCCGCCGATCCCGCCGATCCCGGAGAACGCGCCGTTCTCCGCCGCGCAACGCGCCTGGCTGAACGGGTTCCTGGCCGGGCTGTATGGCGGCACCGAGACCCCCCAGGCCACCGCCGCCAAAGCACCGGCCGAGGAATTTCCCTGGCACGACCCGGCGCTGCAACTGCCGGAGCGCCTGGAACTGGCGCAAGGCCGGCCGCTGGCACGCCGGCTGATGGCGGCGATGGCGCAACTTGATTGCGGACAATGTGGCTATCTGTGCCAAACCTATTCGGAAGCCCTGGCCGACGGCCGTGAAACCACCACCACGCTGTGCGTGCCCGGCGCCAAGCAGACGGCGCGGGTCGTCAAGCAGATGCTGGCCGAGGCCCCTGCCCCGGCCACCGCGCCAACACCGATCAAGGCTGGAGCACCCATCGGCGTTCCAGTCCGGGTGCTGTCCGCTGATCCATTGACTGGTCCGGGATCAGGCAAGGACGTGCGGCATGTCGTGATCGACCTGACCGGCTCCGGCTTGACGTATCTGCCGGGTGACTCGCTCAGCATCACGGTGCACTGCGATGCGGCGCTGATTGAGGCGACAATCGCGGGCCTGGGCGCAACCGGCCAGGAGATGGTGCCTTGCACCGACGGCCAGACCCGGTCGCTGCGCGCAGCCCTGGCCATGCTCGACATCGCTCGGCCGCTTGACCGCACCTTCGACCTGCTGGCGATGGCGGCCAGCACGACCGCCGATGCCGTCGCATTGCGCCGGCTGGTCGACGGCGAAGACGGAGCCGAACCGGACTCGCCCGATTTGTTGGATCTGCTGGAAGCGTTTCCGTCCGCCCGGCCGCCGCTGGCCGACCTGGTCCACTCGCTGCCGATGCTGCGCCCGCGGCTGTATTCCATTGCGTCCTCACCGCGGCTGCACGAAGGCCAGGTGCATCTGTGCGTCAGCCTGGTGCGTGACACGCGGCGCGGGCGGCAGCGGCATGGCGTCGGCAGCGGCTTCCTCGGCCGGCACGCCTGCGGCGCCGGGCCAATTCTCGCCAGCGTGCAGGACAGCCATTTCCGCCTGCCGCCTGATCCGGGCATTCCCGTCATCATGGTGGGACCGGGCACCGGGATCGCGCCGTTCCGCGCCTTCCTGGCGGAGCGGGAGGCTGAAGGCCTGCGCGGCCGCACCTGGCTGTTCTTCGGCGACCAGCACCGGCGAACCGATTTCCTCTATGGTCCGGAACTGCAGCGCTGGCTGGCCGACGGCACGCTGGCGCCACTCGACCTGGCGTTCTCACGCGACCAGGCGAAGAAGATCTACGTGCAGGACCGCATGATCGAGCACGCGGCGGAGCTGTGGCGCTGGCTGCGGGACGGCGCGCGGTTCTACGTCTGTGGCGATGCAACGCGGATGGCGCGCGACGTGGATGCGGCATTGCGGCGGATCGCGATCGCAGAGGGGAAACTGTCCGAGGATCAGGCGCGGGACTGGATCGTCGCGCTGGCACGGCAGGGGCGGTATCTGCGGGACATCTATTAGTCAGCCTCCTCGCCGCCACGGTCGGCACGGGCAGGCTTGGCCCTGTCGCTGGTTTTCCGCCTGAATTGCTCACTCGACTATTTCGCTCCAGGCCCTAACATCGCCGAGCAGCTTGGTGCAGGGGGATATAATGAAGCGTCGTGATGTTCTCGGATCAGCCGCCGCCATGGCCGCCTCGCTCGCCATGCCGCGGATTGCCCGGGCGGATGGGCCAAAGACGGTGAACTTCGTGCCGCACGCCGATCTGGTATCGATCGATCCGGTCTGGACCACCGCCGACATCACCCGCAACTACTCCTTGGCGGTGTTCGACACGCTGTATGGCTATGACGCGCAGTTCCAGGTGCAGCCGCAGATGGTCGAAGGCCAGCGCACCGAGGATGACGGCAAGACCTGGGAACTGACCCTGCGCGACGGCCTGGCGTTCCACGACGGGCAGAAGGTCCTGGCGCGCGACTGCGTCGCCACCATCAAGCGCTTCTGCGTGCGCAATCCGTTCGGCCAGGCTTTGATGAAGCGGGTGGACGAGGTGTCCGCCCCGTCCGACAGCGTGATCCGCTTTCGCCTCAACAAGCCCTTCCCCCTGCTGCCGAACGCCCTGGCCGAAGTCTACTGCGCCATCATGCCGGCACGACTGGCCGAGACCGACCCGATGAAGCAGATCCCGGAGGCGATCGGCAGCGGCCCCTTCCGGTATGTGGCGGCTGAGCGCATCCCCGGCTCCCGCGTCGTGTTCAGCAAAAATACCGCCTATGTGCCCCGCAAGAGCGGCACGCCCAGCTTCAACGCCGGACCGAAGATCGTGCACGTGGACCGCGTCGTCTGGAATTTCATTCCGGACCCAGGCACGGCGTCCGCCGCCCTGCAACAGGGCGAGGTGGACTGGTGGGAAAATCCGAGCCTGGACCTGCTGCCGCAGATCAAGACATACAAGGATGTCACCGCGGTGGTGAAGGACCGCACTGGCGAGATGGGATGCCTGCGTTTCAACCAGTTGTTCCCGCCTTTCGACAATGTGGCGATCCGTCGTGTCGTGCTTGACGCGATGGACCAGAAGGAAGTGATGGAGGCGGTCGCCGGCGCGGATCCATCCCTCGCCAAGACCCCGATCGGATTGTTCGTACCCGGAACCCCGATGGCGAGCACGGTCGGCTTGGATGTCACCCACGGGCCTAAGGACTACGCGAAGCTGAAGAAAGACCTGGGCGCTGCCGGCTACAACGGGGAGAAGGTCGTCGTTCTTGCCGCCACCACGATCCCGGCGATCTGGGCGATGGCGCAGGTCGGCACCGACGTGCTGACCAAGATTGGTTTCAACGTCGATCTGCAGGCGATGGACTGGGGGTCGGTGGTGCAGCGGCGCGCCAGCCGCGAGCCGCTCGACAAGGGTGGCTGGAACGTCTTTTACACGTATCTCGGGGGCTTCGGTAACATCACGCCCGCACCGAACATCGCGATCCGGGGCAACGGTTCGGCGGCCTGGTTCGGCTGGCCGACCAATGCGAAGATCGAGGAACTCTACAGCGCCTGGTTCGAGGCGCCGGATCAGGCGGCGCAGCAAAAGCTTTGCGCGGCAATGCAGACAGCGTTCTGGCAGAACCCGACCTACGTGCCGATGGGAATGTACGACCAGCCGACGGCGTTCCACAAATACATGCAGGACGTGCCGGAAGGCTGGCCGCAGTTCTATGGATTGAAAAAGGCCGTTTAACTCTGGATGGCACAAACCTGCATGGTTCCTGCCGACTCGCTGCCAGCGATCCGAGACCGCTATCTTGGCCCCAGCCTGCTGTCGCCGTTCGCCGACGACATGGCGCGGCGGCTGTCCAGGCTGAGCGTCGGGCCACTGCTGGAAACCGCCGCGGACACCGGGTTGCTGACCCAGGCGATCGCATCGTCGGTGTCGGCCGGCCTGACGATCATCGCCACCGACCCCAGCACTTCGATGGTCGATTATGCCTCCGACAAGCCTGGCACGGCTCGGGTGATCTGGCAGACGGCGGAGCCTTGCGCGCTGCCGTTCGAGGCGGGGACATTCGGGATCGTCGCCTGCCAGTTCGGCGTGATGGCGCTGACCGACCGGGTTCAAGGCTTTCGTGAGGCCAGACGGGTGATGAAGCAGGGCGCGCGGTTCGTCTTCAACGTGCCGGCAACCTTCCGGCACAATCCGGTCGCGGATTGCGTGCAGCGGGCGATGGGGACGCTGTTTCCTTCCGATACGCCACGCTATCTGTCGCATGTGTTGCATGGTTATGCCGATAACGAGGTCGTGGATGACGAACTGACCGTCGCCGGCTTTACCGACGCCATCTACACGACGGTGGATCTGCCGTATGCCGCCGCCGCCGCGCGGGATGCCGCGGTGGGCTACTGCCTGGGTACGCCGCTGCGGGCGGAGATCGACGCGCGCGCCGGCGGCGATACCGATCCGGTGGTGGCGTCCGTCACCGCGGCGCTGCGGCGGCGATTTGGTGCCGGGCCGATCGCTTCGACGATGCGCGCTCATGTCGTCTCGGCCGCCGGATGAGCCGGGTTGGCGTGATCGGCGGCGGCATCGTCGGGATCGCCAGCGCGATCGAACTGCTGCGGGACGGGCATCAGGTCAGCATCATCGATCCGGGTGAGCCGGGTGGCGAGCAGGCCGCCAGCTACGGCAATGGGACGCTGCTCAATCCCAGTTCCGTCATTCCGATGTCGTCGCCCGGGTTGTGGAAGAAGGTTCCCGGCTACCTCGCCGATCCGCTGGGACCGTTGACGATCCGCTGGTCCTATCTGCCCAGGCTGCTGCCGTGGCTGCGCCGGTTTGTCGCCGCGGGCGCGACCGAGGCGAAGGTCGCGGCGACCGCACGGGCCTTGCTTCCGCTGCTGGCGGATGCGCCGGCGCTGCATCGCAAGCTGGCGGCGGAGGCGGGTGTCGGCGCGCTGATCACGCAACAGGGCGCGCTGTTCGTGTTCCCCAACCGCGCCGCGTTCGAGGCGGAGGCGCTGTCCTGGCGGGTGCGCCGGCAGAACGGCATCCGCTGGCTGGAACTGAATGAGGACGAGTTGCGGCAGCGGGAGCCGACGCTGGACCGGCATTATCGCTTCGCCCTGCTGATCGAGGAGAATGGCCAGTGCCGTGATCCTGGCGCGTATGTCGCGGCGCTGACCCGGCATGCGATCGCACAGGGGGCGACGCTGGAGAAGACGGCGGCGACAGGCTTTCGCCTTGAGGCGGGGCGGCTGCGCGCGGTGGTGACGCGGGATGGCGAGGTGGCTTGCGACAGGGCGGTGATCTCCGCCGGCGCCTGGTCGAAGGTCCTGGCCGCGGCGGCGGGCGACCGGGTCGTGCTGGAAACCGAGCGCGGCTATCATGTGGTGATCCGCGATCCCGGTGTGGCGCCGCGCTACCCGGTGATGCCGAGCGACGGGAAGATGGCGTGCGTGATGACGCCGGAGGGGCTGCGGCTGGCGGGACAGGTGGAGCTTGCGGGACTGACGGCGGCGCCGAACTGGCAGCGGGCGGCGGTGCTGCTGAAGTTCGCGCGCAAGGTTTATCCGGGGCTTCCGGCGGACCTGCCGGCGGATCGGGTGAAATCATGGATGGGGCATCGGCCCTCGACGCCGGATGGGCTGCCGTGCCTGGGGCTGGCGTCCGGCTGCGCGGATATCGTGCATGCGTTCGGACACGGGCATGTCGGGCTGACGGCGGGGGCGATGACTGGAAAGATCGTCGCGGACCTGGTGGCGGAGCGGGCGCCGGCGTTTGATCTGGCGCCGTATTCGGTTCGGCGGTTTCGGTAGAGTGCCGGCACGCCGCGTGCGGGTTCGGCCGGCTATATGCCTTTCGCCGCGGCAGGCGTCAGAGCGACGTGATCGGCGACGGGGCGGATTGCAGCGACGGCATCGGATCACCCGACAGCAAGGCGTTCGCGCTGCTGCTGAGGGCGGCTATCTGGACGATCGCGGCCTCACGCTCGTGTGGCGGGAGGTCGGCCATTTCTGCGGAGAATTCCTCGGCTACGCCTGACAGCGCCGCCGCCCAGAATGCCCGATGCCTGTCCTCGTCCGTCATGGCTTGTGTCGCCGCCAACGGATGAGTTGCCAGGACCGGCGCCTGGGTGGGGGCAGTCAGCGCCGGCGCGGGCATGATGGCTGGCTGAATTGGTGCGAGGGTCGTGGCCGGCTCCGCCGGTGCTGGCATGTTCGCCGGCTCCGCCGACGCGGGCATGATCGGCGGGACTGGCGCGGTGTATTGTGGTGCCGGAGCCGGTTCGGCGGCCGCCGTGGGAGCCTGAGGCGCGGACAGATCGGTAGGCGCGGCTTTGCTCGCGGCATGCACGCGGGCATTCGATGCGGCGACCCGTGTCCGGGTCCGTGCCAGCTCTGCCATCACTTCCGTCTCATACTGTGCCTGCGCGTCATCGAGCGGGATGTCCGACCCTGCCGCGGCGTTCAGATTTCGATAATCCGTCGCGGCATTCCCTGTTTGGCCGCCGCCGGTGGCGGCCGAGCGGCAGCGTTCGAGGGCGCGGCGATTCTGTTCGGCGGAGCGGTTCAGCGCATTGGCGTTGCAGCGCCAGCGCAGCATCATCAAGGGCGGCGTGTCGTCGGCCATGGAGAGCGCAAGTGAGCCCAGCGCCGCCAAGCCGAAGGCGATGATCTGCGCGACGGCGATCAGCTCCATCTGGGTGTGGGCGCGGTATTCGTTCAATGTCTCCAGCGCCGCCATGCGGGCGAAGGTCAGGTCGCCGCCGGTTTCCATCAGGAACATCGGCGTCAGCAGGGTGACGATGAGGTTCAGCAGGACGTTGTGGGGGTGACAGGGCGACGGGGTGGTGGTGAGTGGTTTGGCGAGGGTGCTGGGTTCGGTCATGGCGCGTCGTTCCGGATGAGTTGAGCGGCTACTACCGGAAGTTGTCGAACAAATCAAGAAATATTTCCTATATACGCTCCAGTAATCAAGGTATCCGACAAAAGCTATGCGTCTGGGCGGCACGGTCAAACAACGCGAGGGGAAAGTCCCGCAGTCAGGTCGGCATGCACAGTATGCGTAACGCGCCTCAATGCTGCGAGAAAAGCGGCCCAGATTTTATAGGCCAAACCGCGACCCAGAACTCAGCAGTAGGTGTGTATGGACTCACTGTTGGAAAGCAAAAAGCAATAGGTCGCATTCGGCGGTTTGGGGATGCCAGCAAAAATCCGTTCCTCAAGCCACGTTAATTGTTTATCCATATCGCCCCGGTCATTTGCTGAAAATATGATAAGGGCGGTGTTAGGGGCGTCAGACGCATTAAGCCTTTTTATATCGGTTAGGATGCCGGGAAGTTCTGGTAGGCCCCTAGCAGCCATCCATTTCTTCATCTCAAATATGGCAAGGTGCTTGCTGGGATCAGTAGGGTCAAATATCACAAGATCATGTGTCCGCTCCTCTACTTTCGCATTCCAACTCGAAAGAACGGCCCGCCATAGGATAAACTGGTAAACTCGTTCATTGTTTAACCGAAGAATACCACCGCTTTCACCCCTGACGTGGCCTGACCCCATGATCAATCGATCTTCCGCTTCAAGCGCGGCACCGGCACGAATGATAAAGTCCTTAAGGAAATTGGTCGCCATTTCTACGGAGCCTCCCATTGTCACAATCAGAGTCTCGATGAATTTCGGAAAGCGCGCTTGTGAGCAGGCCACGGGCGTTAAGAGGTGGTCGGCTAAATTCGGACAGTCTGCTAAGTGGAACTTCTGCCTGAGAGCGGCGAGGATGCCGCGGATCAGGAGCGAATATGACGAAGCGAACACGCCGGACCCACGCTGCGGCCTTCAAGGCCAAGGTGGCGCTGGCCGCGATCAAGGGCGAGAAGACGCTGGCCGAGTTGGCGCAACAGTTTGAGGTGCATCCGAACCAGATCACTGCCTGGAAGGGACACCTGCTGGAGGCAGCCTCGGGCCTGTTTGGTTCGGGCGGCGGAGCATCCGAACCGGCACCTGTCATCGACGTCAAGACACTCCACGCCAAGATCGGAGAGCTGACGCTGGAGAACGATTTTTTGTCCGGTGCGCTCAGCAAGGCCGGCCTGCGGAGCGCAAAGCGATGATTGACCGGACGCACGAGTTGCCGCTGGGGCGGCAGGCGGCGTTGCTGCGATTGAGCCGCAGCAGCCTGTACTACGACCCGCAGCCGGTGCCCGAGGGCGAGCTTGTCATCATGCGGCGGATTGATGCGCTGCACCTGGACTACCCGTTCGCGGGCAGCCGGATGCTGCGCGATCTGCTACGCGGGGAGGGGGTGATCATTGGCCGCGAGATGGTGCGGACGATGATGCGCCGAATGTGTATTGAGGCGATCTACCGTCGGCCGAACACGTCAAAGCCGTGTCCAGGACACAAGATTTACCCATATCTTTTGCGCGGCCTGCCGGTTGACCGGCCCAACCAGGTGTGGTCGATGGACATCACCTACATTCCGATGGCGAAAGGCTTTGTCTATCTGGCGGCGGTGGTTGACTGGTTTAGCCGGCGGGTTCTGGCGTGGCGGGTGTCGGTCACCATGGAGGTTGATTTCTGCCTCGAGACCGTCGAGGAAGCGCTGGCGCGGCAGGGAAAACCGGACATTTTCAACACCGATCAAGGCAGCCAGTTCACCAGTGCCGCGTTCACCGGGCTGCTGCTGGAGAACGGGATCGCCATCAGCATGGACGGTCGTGGTGCGTGGCGAGACAACGTATTTGTCGAGCGGCTGTGGCGGTCGGTGAAGTACGAGGAGGTCTATCTGCGGGCCTATGAAACCGTCGCCGAAGCGCGGCGCCTGATCGGGGTATATCTGGATTTCTTCAACTGCAAACGACCGCACTCGAGCCTTGACGCCCGGACGCCGGACCAAGCCTACTTCACCCACCTGCCGCCACACGTGGCAGCCGCATGAATTTTGCCGCTGCTGTCGGGTCGCCTCTCCGATCAGGCTACGCCCTCCCTGCGAGGCGACCTGACAGCAGTACCTTACGTAACCAACAGGCAGGAGATCCACTTAACGGAGGCGAAATGCTGTAGCGACGAAGCCGACCATCTCTTTATTTGGTCAGTGAATTTGGGCTATAGTTCAGGATTCCGCTCCCGAAAAGATTTTAATCTCCTCCACATTCCTGATAGTCCCCAATCCGTCTACGGTAACGTCGTTAAGCACATTGGCGCTGATGGGAAAGCACCACACCACTATTGAAGCTCCAGAACGGGTGCTTTGGCAAGGTCGCAGGTGCAACTGCATCCAGCAAACATCCGACGGAAGGCTCCGCGCGCCGAGAGCAGAGATCAGGCCACACGAAGAGCTAAAACGGTGGCATGCCACAATTCGGAGGCTAAAGTGACCAATAAACTCTCTACCCGTTCGAGTTCCTTTTACGTCGCGATGTGGATTAGCAAAATTCTGCTCGCGTGGGTTGCGTTAGGTGCCGCTCCGGCGCTCGCAGCGTGCGACCTGCCAGTGGCAACATTTGCGTTGCGCAGTTCATCAATGGAGCCGAGTCTTGTGCTAGGTGATGTGGCGTTTGCAACGTGCTTTCGACATGCGCTTCCGGATTCCGTGGTAGCGCCACCTGTTACGCTTGAGGCATTGTATCCTCGCCTTCAGCGAGGAGATGTCGTTGTGTTGCGTTATCCGCATAAGCCGGATGTCCTATATGTTTCCCGATTGATAGGATTGCCCGGAGAGCACGTCCAGCTGCGTGCAGGCGAGCTGTTTATAAATGGACAGCGCTGCACCCGTCAGCTCGACGGCGACTATTCGGCGGATGACGAAGGCAGCCACATTGTGCTTCGGCGTTATCAGGAAAAACTGCCGAATGGCATTACGCACGATATTCTAAAGGAGCGAGACGACGGCTTCGTTAACAACACGCCGGAATTTGTTGTTCCACAGAACCATGTTTTCGTGATGGGCGACAATCGCGACTATAGTGCTGATAGTCGCTTCATGGACGGTATCGGATTCGTCCCGATAAAAAATCTGTTGGGAATACTTTACGAGAAGAATACGAAATAGTCTTCTGACTGCCTGCGCCCCGGGGACGAAGAAACAGGCATTGTGTTGAACCAAGGACCATTGGCGGCACTCAACATTAACTTGGCGACTGGAGCATGAGCAGGCTCTTGGCCTCTAAGGCTCGGGCCGTCTATAAGTGCTGCATTACGCATGAAGCTTTCCCTGTGTTTTCAAGGGCAAACATGGTGTCGACCGAAGCAGTTATCTCCTAACGAGTCCTAAGCTCGTCCTGTCCCATTATGCACAATGCGTCTTCCAGTGAATGGGTGGCGTCCTTAAGCCCAATATCCAGAATCTCACAACTTCGGGTATTCCGAAAGGTATAATTGCAACGGGACCGAGCCAAACCTTGTTATGACTCGTGCTATGCTCTTTTCAATTAATCCCAATTATCTTCCCCAATGCTTTTGCAGGAGAAGCGCCACAACAAATACCGTTGCGGTTGGACTGTTTCGGATTGCTGCCCAATCGACAAAAGCCTGGCGAGCGGTCTGGACACGACTGAGGACATCTAACCGGTTCCACTGTTTGTCAAGGTTGTAGTCTGCCTCGTTGCGAGCTTCCTGAAGATCGATTAGCGCCTGAATGACGCCAAACAGGGGAGGGTCAAGCGGCAGCGTAATTAGTTTCCGCGTGGCCGGCGGAGGTTGTCCAGGTTGGCTGTTCCTGACAGCGGCTCTATGACCGTCAGCAAAGCTTTTGCAGACGTCTCGCATCGCTCCGTGGTTAAAGGCACGCTGAATCAGCAGGCTGAGGCCGGCCGGTTTTGCGGGTGAAAGCCGTTTCGCGCCGTCCGCCACCAATAGATGGAACAGCGCATAATAGGCCGCCGATACGGCTCGGCGAAGACTGGCCTGCTTCGGTTTCTTGGTTTCACGCGTCGCCAAATGTAAAGCCTGATCAAGCAGATCGTGATGGAGGGTCACTCGGTTACTCGGTCACGATCTCGACGTAGGGCCATCGGTCGGTATCGCTGCGGAGGATTTCCGCCCGCACTTCACCGGCAATCCTTTGAAGGTCCGCAATTTTTTCCTTTGAAGGTTTGAGATCGTCGTCGGCAATCAAGGAAATCCACACGGCGGACGCTCCCTCAGAATCCTCGCCGAAGCGGAATTCCACCCGTCGAACGCCGGTTGGCAGACGGCCAATTCTTCGGACGATATCGTGGAAAAGCCGAGCCTCTGTTCCGGTCGCGGCACCCATCGGGATCTGCTCATCAGGTCGTACGTTCAAGGTATCACCCATATACCACTTTAGCTGATTGGTTGCCCAAGCGAAACCCGTCTTTGGATTGTCCTCGGGTGACCACGTCATGACCTTGATAAAGGATGTCTGGAATAAAGGATGTCTGGCGCCGGCGATCCAGGCCACTGCCATCACCATTCGTATAACTGACAACAACGGCAAAGCCAGCCTTCGGCGCTTAGGGTGACGAGACGCAAGCCACGCACTATAAAAAAGCGCCGCACTGCCTGACCCCAACCGAGGAAGCCCCGTCACAATGATCACCGTCCATCATCTGAACGACTCGCGGTCGCAGCGCATCCTGTGGCTGCTGGAGGAACTGGCGATCCCCTACGAGATCAAGCGTTACCAGCGCAATCCACAGACCCGTTTCGCGCCGCCCGAACTCAAGGCCGTCCACCCGCTCGGCAAGTCGCCGGTGATCATTGATGATGGCCGGACGATCATCGAGTCTGGCGCAATCATCGACTATATCATTCGCCGCCACGGCGGCGGCCGGCTGCAGCCCGACCCGGCGACCCCTGCTTATGACGACTACATGCAGTGGCTGCATTTCGCCGAAGGGTCCGCCATGCTGCCGCTGCTGCTGAAACTTTACGTCTCCCGCCTCGGCCCGGCCGGCGCCCCGCTTGGCCCGCGCATCGAGGGCGAGATCGCCAGCCATCTGGGTTACATCAATGCCGCCCTCGACGGTCGCGACTATCTGCTGGGCTCCGAACTGACCGGAGCGGACATCCAAATGAGCTTCGTGGGAGAATTCGCCGGCGCGAACACCGATCGGAGCGCCTATCCCGAGCTGGACGCCTGGGTGCGGCGCTTCCAGGCCCGCCCAGCCTATCAGGCGGCGCTTTCCCGTGGCGGTGCCTATAGCTTCGCGGCCTGATCCGACTGGAAAGGCGATCAGGGCTTGAGAGGCGATCAGGGCCTGAGAGGCGATCAGGGCCTGGGACAAGCAAGATTGGCGACCCGACATCGGTGGCGGTCGGTCAGACGTTTACCGGTCGGTGTCATCACCTCGATGCTTCCTATTCCGGCTGTCAGCGATCCCAGGGCGGCGTCTCTCCGAAATGTTCAGCCAGGAACTCGATCATGACCCGGGACTTGAGCGGCAACCTGCGGTCAGGACGGAACACCGCGTGCACCTGGCCACTTTCCGTCGGTGGGTGGTCGAGCGGCAAGGCAATCAGCCGGCCAGCGCGCAGGTCGTCCGCCACCAGGAAAGTCGGCTGGTAGATCACGCCAAGGCCGGCCAGCGCCGCCAGGCGAAGCGCGTCACCATTGTTGGCGCGAAGGCTCCCGGAGACGGCCGCAATGACCGAGGCATCCGGATCAAACCCCCATTGGCCATATCCCAACCGATCGGACAGTGTGTAGCCAAGACAATTATGGCGTGCGAGGTCGGCAAGGGTGCGTGGTGTGTTGCATGCGGCCAGGTAAGCAGGCGACGCGCAGACCACGGTGCGACAGGGAGCGAGGCGCCGGGCGATCAGGCTGGAGTCGCGCAATACTCCGATCCGGATCGCCAGGTCCCAGCCTTCCTCGACCAGATCGACCACACGGTCATTCAGCCCGAGTTCGAGTTCGACCAGCGGATACCGCCTGGTGAACTGGTCCAGCAGCGGTGCGATCTGGAACGTGCCGAACGACACCGGCACGTTCATGCGCAACTCCCCGCGCGGTTCAGCCTGGCCGGCGCCAGCCGCCGCCTCCGCTTCCTCGATCTCGGCCAGAATTCGCTGGCAGGCTTCAAGGTAGCCACGGCCGGCTTCTGTGAGGGTCAGCCGGCGGGTGGAACGGTGCAGCAGCCGCACGCCGAGCCGTGTCTCGATGGCCTCGATGTGCTTGGTGACCATGGTCTGTGACAGGTTGAGCGCGCGGCCGGTGGCGGCCAAGCTGCCCGCGGCGGCGGTGCGGACGAAGATGCGCATCCCGGTGACCTGGTCAAGCAAGCGGATTTCCAACTGACAGAGTGAAGTGGTCCGTCAACTCGGCAGATTATCCGTGGGCTGTAAAGTGCAATATACCGCCTGACAGAACGAGATGACCGATGATCAATGGGAGTTTCATCATGGCTGAAAATACGATTGACCTCGCTCGCCGGGCTGAGTTCCGTCCGATCGCGGCCGGCACCCGCATTGGACATGTGCATCTGAAGGTGTCGGACCTTGAACGGTCCCTTGCCTTCTACGTCGGCATCCTGGGGTTTAGCGTGACGCAACGTCATGGCGATCAGGCGGCGTTCATCTCGGCCGGCGGCTACCACCACCACATCGGGTTGAACACCTGGGAAAGCCGGAATGGAGACGCACCGCCACCTGGCGCGACCGGGCTGTTTCACCTGGCGATCCTCTATCCGTCGAGAGCCGATCTGGCCGAGGCGCTGCATCGCCTCATGACAGCCGGCATACCGCTTGACGGGGCATCGGACCATGGCGTGAGCGAAGCGCTCTATCTCTCTGATCCGGATCGGAACGGCGTTGAACTTTACTGGGACCGTCCAGCCGAGGAATGGCCCCGCACGGCGGAGGGATCGCTGTTGATGTTCACGCGGCGTCTTGATCTGCACACTCTGCTTAAAGAACGTTCGGCCGCCTGATGCAGGGTGCGCTCGCGTGTCGGCCGATCCGGTGAAATCGGCAACCTAGTCCACCAGTCAACGGAGAACAGTCTAATGCCCAGAATCCTGGTTCTATATTACTCGACATATGGTCACATCGAGCAGATGGCCGCCGCGGTCGCCGCGGGGGCCCGTGAGACGGGTGCCACGGTGGATGTCAAGCGCGTGCCGGAAACCGCGCCGGAGGACGTGGCGCGGGCGGGTCACTTCAAGCTCGACCAGGCGGCGCCGGTCGCGACGGTGGCCGATCTCGAGGCCTACGATGCGATCATCGTCGGCACCCCGACGCGCTACGGTCGCATGTCGTCACAGATGGCGAGTTTCCTCGACCAGACCGGCGGCTTGTGGATGCGCGGCGCCCTGAACGGCAAGGTCGGTGCCGCTTTCACCTCAACCGCGAGCCAGCACGGCGGCCAGGAAACGACGCTGTTCTCCGTCATCACCAACCTGCTGCATCTTGGCCTGGTGGTTGTTGGGCTGCCCTATAGCTTCCAGGGACAGCTGAAGCTGGATGAAGTAACCGGCGGCAGTCCCTATGGCGCGACCACCATCGCCGCCGGCGACGGCTCGCGCCAACCGACAGAGAACGAACTGGCCGGTGCGCGTTTCCAGGGCCGGCATGTCGCGGCGATCGCGAGCAAGCTGTTCGACTGAGCACGAGCCCGCGGACCTCGCATGGCACCGGCCGCCAGAGCGTTTCCGTCCGCCCTGCTCACGGACCCACTCTAGCCCTTTGTTTGGTCGCGTGATTCACCGTTTCGGTGATGCCACCTGCTTGGATCACGCTTGTCTTATGACTTGCCCCAGGTTTTGCGGAACAATGGTTCACCAGCGGCGGGTTGCAACCCGCCGCTGGTGAAGCGGGATGGATCGAGATCACGCCGGTCGGGTAGGACCGAGTTAGAGTGGGATCGCCCGCTTCTTTTCCACAAGGCCCGAACGGATACCTGGGTGTTGCACGCCCCGGATGACAAGCATGGGACAGGAAAAGATGAGCCACGCCATAGCACCAACCGCGGATCACGTCACCCTCGGCATCGATGTCGCGAAAGACAGCCTCGAGGTCCACCTCCACCCGCAGGGCCTCGCCCAGCGGTTCACCAATGATCGCCAAGGCCACGCCAGGCTGATCGCCTGGATCACCCCCTACCAGCCAACCCGCATCGTCTTCGAGGCCACCGACGCCTACCACCGCGCCCTCGAAATGGCGCTGGGCCGCGCCGCGCTGCCCGCCGTCAAAGTCAACCCGCTGCAGGCCCGCCGCTTCGCCGAGGCCACCGGCAAACGGGTCAAGACCGATCCCGTCGATGCCGCCATGCTGGCCCGCTTCGGCGCCCTCCTGCAGCCCGACATCCCCCCCGCCCGGGATCCAACCGTTGATCAGCTGGCCGAACTGCTGGCCGCACGGCGGGCCTTGGTGAAGGACCGCACCGCAGCACTCAACCGCGCCAAGACCCTCACGCTGCCCTGCTCAAGCGCCAAAGCCAGCAACACCTCAAGCAAATCGACACCCAGATCCAGGCCATCGATCGCCAGCGGACAACCATTCTGGCCGCCCATGACAGGCTCAAGGCCCGCTTCGACATCCTTGTCAGCATCCCTGGCCTGGGCGCCGCCACCGGCCTCGCCTTGCTTATCGACATGCCAGAACTCGGCTCGATGGACGCCAAGCAGGCCGCCAGCCTCGCTGGCCTGGCGCCGGTCACCCGACAATCCGGCACCTGGCAAGGCAAAAGCTTCATCCAGGGCGGCCGCGCCAACCTCCGGCAGGCGATCGACATGCCCGCCCTAGTCGCCATCCGCTTCAATCCGCCGCTCAAGGCCAAATACCAGGCGCTGCGCCAGGCCGGCAAACCCGCCAAGCTCGCCATCGTCGCGATCATGCGCAAACTCATCATCATCGCCAACGCGCTGCTGCGGGATCATCGCAGATGGACGCCAGACGTCGCTTGACCAAGACGCATACTCTAGACTGAACTTTACCGTCTTTTCGACGTAAGTCATTGATCCGACTCCGGACCCCACCTGCTTGCTGTCTACGCTGCCGTCAATTCGACCCCCAACAGACTGAGTGCGCGGCGCTGTATCGGCGTTGCGGTGGTCTGAACGGTAAGCATCTTCTGCCCTGCGAAGCAGACGGTGTTTCGGGCCAATGTTGCCAGATCGCCCAGCAGGGTGCGGAAGCTGTGCACCGGCTGGAGCTCGCCGCTAGCGTCCACCACGCGCTGCGTCGAGGCCTTGCGATAAGCCGCCTTGGAGACCTTGGCCTTGGCCACTGGCGACGTCCGCTCTGCTTCGGCCGACGCGCGGTCATGATCGTCGAACAACATCGGCGCCAGCGGCTGGCGCATATGCCACTCCAGGTAATACGCCAGCATGCACAGCAGGACATGCGCGCGTACCCGCGGCGCGGTCCAATGGAACACCGGCCGCAGGTCCAGATCGACGCTCTTGAGGCAGCGGAACGCGCGCTCTACCTGGGCCAAGGCTTTGTAGGCCCGCACGGTCCCGGCGGTATCGATCTGCTTGGCGGGGAGGTTGGTGCGCAGCACGTAAAAGCCATCGAACCTGGCTTCATCGGCGATCGCTTCGGCCTTGCGCGTGAAGTCAAATGCGGCGTCGGTGATGGTCAACGCGAAATGCTTGGCCATCTTGCGTTTGCCCAGGAGAGCGCCGACCGCGCGGCCGATGTCCCCAGCCCCGCGCAGAGGGTTCTTCGCGCGCGTCACCCGGGCCTGGATCTTGCTCAGGTCGGCCTCGGTCAGCGCCAGTAACGCGTCACGCTTGCGTTGGCGTTCCGCCGCCAGCAGCGGGTTCTGGCACACCACCAGCCGTTCGTCGGGATAATCCGGGCTGCTGATCTCAGCCATATCGCGGGTGTCGAACAGGGAGAATTGCAGCTGTCCGCCTTCCGCCAGTTGCCGGATCGCCGGGGCACGCAGCGCGGTGATCCAGTCTAGGCCGGCGGGGCGGAGGGCTTGTTCGATCCGTGCGGCGGTGAGCATGCCGCGGTCGCCGACCATCACCACGTGGCGCAGCCGCAAGCGCTGCTTCAGCTTGCTGATCTGCGCCGCGACGGTGGCCGGGTCGGCGGTGTTTCCCTCGAACACCTCGACCGCCACGGGGCAACCATCCGCGGCACACAGCAGGCCGATCACCAGTTGCGGCCGATCGCCACGGCTGTCGCGGCTGTAACCGTGGTGGGCCAGCGGACAGCAGCGGCCCTCGAGGTAGGTGGAGGTGACGTCGTAGAGCACCAGCGCGCCGTTCTTCAGATGGCGGCGGGCGAGTTGGTTTTCGATGAAGGCCTGCTCGCTGCCGAGCCAGTCGAGGGTGGTGTAGATTTCGCCGGCGGTAACGCAGCCAAGGCCGAGGCTTTCACCCAGCGAGTGGCTGGCGGTGGCGCTGTCGAGCATGCGCGCTGTCGCCAGCTTCGCCGCCGGGTCGAGCAGTCTGGCGACGATCAGCGCCAGCGCCAGGTCACGGCGGCGCGGCGGGGCGCGGCGCGGCAGCAGATCGTCGAGGCCGATGCGCCGTGCCACGCTCAGCGCCGCAAGCACGTGGCCATGCGGCAGCGAGCGGCGGATCTCGAAGCCGTTGTCACCAACCGGGGCGAGCGGGTCGCCACGCAGGGCAGCACGCAGAGTCTCGATGCGCTCGACCGGCAGCTTGGAGAGGTTGGCCAGCGTGCGGTTCTTGACCTTGCCGTCCTCGCGATAGGTTTGGCGCAGGAGGAAGGACGGTTTGGCGTTACGGTTTGGGACCTTGGCGATGTGCATGAGGCATGGAATCAAACCGGTTCGGCCTGTGTCAAGGAGAAATTCGCCAAATGCTTGACTACGTTCGTGGCACGTTTCCTTGGTAATCAACCGGATGGCTCAAAAACACAGCAAAGTTCGGTCTAGAGCCTATTTCGCGCCGCCTTCATCCCGGCCACCCACGGAAGTATGTTCACCAGGGTGGCCGGGTGGAGGTGCGTGCCGGTGCCAGGTCAGCGTGAGCGGGAATGGTCCAGCTCAATGCCGAATCGCCATGACGATCCGATTGGTGTTCGTGCCGGCGCGGTTGTTGCCGACGCCCCAGCAGTTCGCGGTCTTGGTGAATTCCTGCTGGTTCACCATCACGCCCAGCACGTCGAACGGCAGCCCCTCGATCGCCATGACGACGTGGCGTTCCAGCAGGATGGTGCCGCCGCGTACCTCGCCGACCTCGAAGGCGACAAACCCGCCTGGACGGACCACGCGGGCGAATTCCTGGAAGGCGCGGCGGACGAACGCCTGCCAGGCCGCGATGCCGGCGTGGCGGTCGATGCCGACCCGCGCCGGATCGATGCCGGCGAACCAGCAGCGCAACCAGTTGTCGCCCTGATAATCCACGACGTTGAGGAATGGCGGCGAGGTTATCAGCAGATCGACTGACGCATCGGCCAGCGCCGGGGTGCGCTCCGCCGGCCCGGTCATCAGCACCGCCGGCGGATGCGGATCCGGCGGCCCGTCGGCGAGCAGGGCCACGGTCTTCTTTAGAATGATCGCCGGCACATCCCGACGCGGCGGTGTCTGATCCCGCTTCTCGTTGATCTTGCGCTGCGACGCGGCGGAGACGGCCTGGTTCGGCGGCAGGGTGTAGACCGAGAAGAAGCCCGGCGAATGGCCGGTCAGACGGTTGATCGCGACCATCCTGATCCAGGCATCGACGCGGTCCAGCGGGTCCGCATGCTGCAGCAGCCAGAGACGCAGGGCGGTGATCTGGCGCAGCGTTTCCGGATGATAGAACGCGAGCAGGTCCGCCTGGATCGGGTCGGTCGTCGTCCGGGAAAAGTCGATGCCGGCAAGCCGCTCGCGCACCGCGGCAAGGGCTGGCGGCTCGAGCCGCGGTGCGCACAGCATCGCACTCAATGGATTGATGTCGTTGGCGGCTGGCGCACGCCGCATCAGCGCGGCCTGAAGTGCGGTCGTGCCGCGGCCGGAGAACGGATCGTAGACGCGAGCGCCGGGTGCCGTCAGATGTTCGATAAAGAAGCCGGGAAGCTGCGGCTTGAAGCAGGCGCGGTAGCTGACGTCGTGCAGGCTGTGGCCACGCCGTTGACCGGCGGTCCAGAATGCGTTGACGAAGTAGCGCAATCCGGCGGTCTCGAATTCATCGGTGGGCGCGCCGCTGAGGGTAAAGCGGCGCAGCATATCGACAAAAGCACACAATGGCGTCGGGTTGGGCGTGAACAGGCCAAGCTGACCGGGATGGGCGGTCAGCGCGGGCCTCATGCGTGCAGCCGCACCGGTGCAAGCCGCTTCAGCGTTGGCGGCTTCAGCGTTGGCGGCTTCAGCGCAGAAATGGGTTGGCTGCCTTTTCGGTGCCGATCGAGGAGCCTGGGCCGTGGCCACACAGAAACGAAAAATCATCGCCCAGCGGCAGCAGCTTGGTCTTGATGGCGGCGATCAGGGCGGCATGGTCACCGTAAGGAAAATCGGTGCGGCCGACCGAGCTTTGGAACAGCACATCGCCCACCAGCGCGAACCGCGCGGCGTGATTGACAAAGACCAGATGGCCGGGCGTGTGGCCGGGGCAATGCAGCACCTCGAAGCGATGCGGGCCGAGCATCAGGGCGTCGCCCTCGGCCATCCAACGATCCGGGGTGACGTTGCGCGCCTCGAAACCATAGCTCGCCGCCTGCTCCGCGAGGCTATCCAGCAGGAACTTGTCGCGCAGGTCCGGCCCCTCGATCGGGATGACGGTTGCTGAACGTGCCTGCAAGGCGTCGCGCAGGGCAACCGCACCACCAGCGTGGTCGAGGTGGCCGTGCGTCAGCACGATCCGCTCAATCTGGACGCCAGTCTGGTCGATCGCTTCAAGGATGCGATCGACGTCGCCGCCGGGATCGACAACCATGCCGGTCTTGGTCGCGTCGTCCCACAGGATGGCACAGTTCTGCTGGAACGGCGTCACCGGGACAATCGTGCCACGCAACCTGGGTGCGGCCTGATCCACCATATCAGTGCAGCTTCGGCGACTTGAGGAAGCTGGTGCGGTCGGCGGAGCGCAGCGAAATGCGCTTGGGCGAACCATCCCGTTCGATCCGAAGCCGCACCTCGGCGCCGGCGCTGCCGGACGACCATACGCGGCGCCAGAGGCCGGCAAGATCGGGAATTTCCTCGTCGTTCACCGTCAGGATCTTGTCGCCGGCGCGCAACCCGGCCTGTTCCGCCGGGCCATTGTCGGCCAGGCCACCGACGACCAGTGTTTCGTCGGACTCGGTGGCATACAGTCCCAGCCACGGGCGCGCGGGACGGTTGACTTTGCCGTAGCTGAGAAGGTCTTGCATGATCGGCCCGAGCAGGCCGATCGGCACCACCATGTTCATATCGAGCCGCCGCCCCTTGCCGTCGCCCTGCTGCAGGATCAGGGAACCGATGCCCATCAGCTTGCCGTCGCTGCCGATCAGTCCGCAGCCGCCCCAGAACGGGTGAGCCGGGGCGGTAAACAGCGCGTCATCCAGCACGTATTCCCAATAGCCGGCGAACTCCTGCCGGCCGACGATGCGCGTTTCGATCGCATGGTGGCGACCGCCGCCGGCGGCGAACACCGCCTGATCCCCGACCTTCAGACGGTCGGAGTCGCCCAGTTCCAGAACAGGGGCGTTCAGCTTGCCCAGCGCCTGCACCAGGCCAAACCCGCTTTCCTGGTCATAGGCCAGGGCATGGCCCGGAACGGCCTGCCCGTCGGCGGAGGTAATCCAGATCGTCTCGGCTTCCGTGATCAGGTAGCCGATCGTCGCGATCAGGCCGGTATCCTTGATCACCACGCCGCTGCCGGCGCGCTCCGTTCCCAATGTGTTCGCGGTGAACGCATCCGCTGGAACATAGGTCTTCAGGCTGACCACAGCCTTCAGCGCCCGTTCGAGGTCGAACGTGTAGTCGCTGGGATCGGGCTGCAGATTGGGCGGAATCTCCCAGTCTTCTTTTTTCATGCCTCGCCGTCTTCCCTGGTTCGGGCGTCCCTTCGGTGGCGTATCGCTCATGGTCTGTCTATATCGGCCCTTTCCGCGCCATCGACAATGTTGGTTGGCCCGTGTGAAACATATTCAACCCCCCGCCGCCTGGCGGTTCGCCGCGAGTTCGTCCGGCGAGAGCTGAAAACCAGATATGATGTTGTAGGCCGCACCATTCACGTTCTGGCTAACCGGCAATCCCATGTCGATCGGCTGGCTGGTCAGTGTCAGCCGATCGACGTTGGGCGGGAAGACGACGTGAACCGGAAACATCTGCTTGTCGCGCACGTCGTTGCCCTCGGCGACCGCGACGAAGACCGGCACGTCGGCCTGCCGCCCGCGCATCGCCGGCCCACGCTGCACGGAGATGGAGACCTGCACCGACGCATCCAGTATGGTTTTTGAATCCGTTGGCTGGCAGGTGCCATTTACCTTGACCACACGCGCCTGCAGGATCAGATCGGTCAGGTCATGACCGCCGCCGGCACCGGCGGTGGCATAGCGGGTAAGGTCCGCCAGCGCCGGCACCAGTTGAGCGACGGGACAAGCGGGTGCGAACTGGTTGCGGCCAAGGCCGCAGCCGAACAAGGCAAGCAACAGCGCCGGAAGGCACAGGCGCGACAGGCTACGCAGACGACGGCGCATTAAAAACTCCGTAATACCGGACGACCCGCCGGTATGGTCCCCCGGGCACGTTCCATTGTGCAATCCCGCGGCGGGATGGGCAATGATGGGTGTCGCCGAAGGAAGCGAGGCGGCGACGTTGGCGCGGGGGTGGTTAGCCTGGCCCGAGGCGGCACGAAGGTGGGGTGCGGCACCGGCGAGGCGATCAAGAAGGCACGGGTTTCGCATGAAAGCGCGATTGGTTTAGGTTGACCTACGAATCGCGCTTTAACACATTGTTTGATCGCGTGACTCACGCCTTCTGACTAAGTCAGCCTCAGGCGATCACGCTGTAAGATCCATGGATTGGCATTGTGAACATCCTCTCGATCCAGTCCTGGGTCTGCTACGGCCATGTCGGCAATGCCAGCGCGGTCTTCCCGCTGCAGCGCCTCGGCGCCGAGGTGTGGTCGATCAATACCGTGCAGTTCTCCAACCACACCGGCTATGGCGCCTGGGCGGGGCAGGTGTATTCCGGCCAGTCAGTGCGCGAGCTGGTGGAGGGGATCGCCGCGCGTGACGCGTTCCGCCATTGCGACGCCGTGTTGTCCGGCTATGTCGGCGACGCCGGTATCGGCGACGCCATCCTGCATGCCGTGGCGCTCGCGCGACGGGCGAACCCAGCCGCGCTGTACTGCTGCGATCCGGTAATCGGCGATACCGACACGGGCGTCTATGTCCGTCCCGGCATCGAGACACTGCTGCACGACAGCGTCTTGCCCGCGGCCGATATCGCCACACCAAACAGGTTTGAGCTGGAACGGCTGACAGGCATCGACTGCGGGTCCTTGAGCGGCGCCAAGCATGCCATTCAGCGGTTGCGCGCGCTGCTCCGTTCGGCGGGGCCAGGCTGCATCCTGCTGACAAGCCTGGAGACGGACAGCACCCCGGCCGACGCGATCGACATGCTGAGCTTCGAGGGCGGCGTGTTCCACCTGCTCCGCACCCCGCGCCTGCCGGTGTCGGTCAATGGTGCCGGCGACGCCATTGCCGCGCTGTTCCTGTTCCACCGGCTGCGCACCGGCAGCGCCGCGGCGGCGATGGCGGCGGCGGGATCGTCCATCCATGGCCTGCTGCGCCGCACCGCCGAGGCGGGATCGCGGGAGATCCTGACGGTCGCGGCGCAGGACGAGTTCGTCACGCCAAGCAGGGTGTTCAGGGCGGTGGCGGTCTAGCGGCTGCGGGCGGTCGGAAGGCCAGGGCAGAACCCTGGGCTAGCTTCCTCCCGCGACCTCAGAAGCCATCACCGATCCGGCGCCGGCTTCGACTTCGCCGCCTCTCGCTGGCGCGCCTGAGCCTTTCGCTTCAGCAGGTTTTCCCGAAGCGCGGCGGCCTCACGCGCGGTTCGGTCCGGCTTTGGTTGTGGCTTGATGGGCCTTGCCGGCGGCTCGGTCACGATTTTTTCGGCAGTTTGCGCATCATGGCCTGGCGCCGGCAGAGTGCCACCATCTCGTCGCGCTGGTTCCAGCCGGTGTGCTCGAACTCGATGATGCCGACATCGGGGCGAGACTTGCTTTCGCGCATTGTCAGGACCTTCGACTTCGCCCGTAGCGTGTCGCCATGGAACACCGGCTTGGGGAACTTGGTTTCCGAGAATCCCAGATTGCCCACCGTGGTGCCGAGCGTCGTGTCGTTGACGCTGATGCCAATGATCAGGCCCAGCGTGAAGATCGAGTTCACCAGGCGCTGACCGAATTCCGTGCCGGCGGAGAAATGCGCGTCGAGATGCAGCGGCTGGACGTTCATCGTCAGGGCGCTGAACAGCGTGTTGTCCATTTCGGTCACTGTGCGGGTCCAGGGATGCTCGAATGCCTGCCCGACCGAGAACTGCTCATAGTAAAGGCCGGCCATGGGCATGCTCCTTTAACACCTGGCGGACTGAAACCGATTCTCCGTGCCATGCCAAGAGGCGGATCCGCTTTGCCGTTCTCCTATCAGAATAAGCTACTCCTCTCGATAACGTGAACTCAAAATCGTTTGATACGCGTGCCGTATGACTTGCACCGGTTTGCCTCCATCGCAATCTGCAACGGTGGTAAACCTATTCGAGGACACGCTTATGGGAACAAAGGCACGCTTGGCGTTGACAATTGCCGCTCTGATGGCCGCCGCGCCGCTGCTGACCGCCTGCTACACGACGCAGGGAGCCGGTGAGGATCTATCGGCGGCGGGCAAGGGCATCAGCAACACCGCCGATCATGCGACCGGCTACAAGCCGTAATTGATTCAGGAGACGCACGTTATGGACAAGAATCGGATTGACGGGGCCGCGCACCAGGCAAAAGGCGCGGTGAAGGAAGCCGCCGGCAAGGTTTCCGGAGACGCGAAGCTTGAAGCCGACGGCCAGGCCGAAAAGGCGGCTGGCAAGGTCCAGAATGCCGTGGGCGGCATGAAGGACGCGGCGCGCGACGCGCTCAAACCCTAGGAAAGCGTCGTCGTGCCGACGATCCTGCTTATCATCCTGATCGTGCTGCTGCTGGGCGCGCTGCCCATTTGGCCCTATAGCAGCGGCTGAGGATACTACCCAAGCGGTGGACTAGGACTCGTCGCGTTGGTCATCATCGTCCTGCTGGTGACGGGTTGAATATAACGTAGTGTTCAACGCAGGCCGCCGTGCCACGCCGTGAACCAATCACCGGTGAACGCGGCGGCTTTCGTTGCTTTGTCAGGATTTCAGCCAGACGCCCGGGCGAGGTCCCTGGATCGTCACTTGCCGCGTCTCACGCACGCCCGGCAGCCCAGGCGCCGTCGATCGGCAGCGCGGACCCGTTGATATCCTCGCCATACGGACCGCACAGGAAGGCAATCAGGCCGGCAACATTGTCATCCTTGACGAAACGGCGGGACGGCTGGCGGACCGCCAGGAAGCTTTCCTCGACCGCCTCGAACGTCGTGCCGTCGCGCTGCATCTCCTGGCGCAGACGCCGATCAATCGCTGGCGTCAGCACGGTGCCGGGACAGACCGCGTTGCAGGTAATGCCGCTGCGCGCGACCTCCAGCGCCACCGCCCGCGTAAGCCCGATCAGCGCCGTCTTGGTGGTGATGTAGTCGACGCGGTCGACCGTCGCGAATAGGCCGTAAATCGACGCCATGTTCACGATGCGCCCCCAGCCTTTCGCCTTCATTCCAGGCAGCGCGAGCCGGATGGCATGGAACGGCGCCGACAGATTGACGGCCAGCGCCTCGTCCCAGTGGTCCGGCGCGAACCTCTCGACCGCACCAAAGTAGCGGACCACGGCGTTGTTCACCAGGATATCCAGGCCGCCGTGCGCAGCCTGCGTCGTCTCGATCAGATCGCCGATCTGCGCCGGATGGCGCAGATCCGCGGGGTGGTAGCGGGCGTGCACGCCCAAAGCGCGGAGTTCAGCCAAGCGCGCCTCGATCGCCTCGGCCGTGCCGAAGCCGTTCAAGGTAATGTCGCAGCCGAGTTCGGCCAGCGCGCGGGCCGTGGCGAAGCCGATCCCGCCCAGTGACCCTGTCACCAGGGCGGATTTTCCTTCAGGCATTTCTGTTTCCTCCGTGCTGGTCTACAGCTTAGTGAGCATCCGCCACGTTGAAAGCCGGGTGAAGCGGCGGGATGACCGGCGGCAAGCAAAAGACGGAGGGGATCATGGGTCTGCTGGATGGCAAGGTCGGAATAGTCACGGGTGCGGCGTCCGGCATCGGCGCGGCCACCGCCCAGGTGCTGGCGCGGGAGGGCGCCAAGCTGGTGCTGACCGACCTCGACGATGCGGCCGGATCAGCGCTGGCCGATGCGATCGGCGCCGCGTACGTGCATCATGACGTCACCGATGAAGACCTTTGGCCATCCGTAATAGCGGCGGCCGAGACGCGTTTCGGACGCCTGGACATCATGGTGGCGAACGCCGGCATCGGCATCATGGGCAACGTGATCGACATGTCGCTGCGGGACTGGCGACGGCAGATGGCGATCAACGTCGATGGCGTTTTTCTTTCGGTCAAGTATTGTATTCCGGCGATGCGGCGGTCCGGCAACGGCGGCTCGATCGTGATGCTGTCATCCGTCGCCGGGCTGCGCGGATCGGCCGGCCTGGCCGGCTACAGCGCTACCAAGGGGGCGGTGCGGCTGTTCGCCAAGTCGATGGCGCTGGAATGCGCCCAGGCGGGCGACGGCATCCGGGTGAACTCGGTGCATCCCGGTATCATCGCCACGCCAATCTGGGGCAAGCTGCCGGTTGGTCAGAACCGGCCGATCGATCCCCATGCGGCGGCGGAAGCCTCGGTGCCGCTCGGCAAGGCCGGCGAGGCGGAGGAGGTCGCCAACGGCATCCTGTTCCTGGCATCGGACCTGTCGAGCCACATGACCGGCTCGGAACTGGTCATCGACGGTGGGCTGACCGCAGGCCGGATCGTTCGGCTGGGAGCATGAGCCTGCATCGGATTGTCAAGGCTGTGGCCCATCCCGATCACACCGTTACGATCACCTGGTCGGACGGCGTGCGCGGGGTGGTCGATTTCCTGCCGATTGAAGATCCCTAGAGCGTGATCGCCTGAGGCTGACCCAGTCAGAAGGCGTGAATCACGCGATCAGACAATGCGTTAAAGCGCGATTCGTGGGTCAACCTAAACCAATCGCGCCTTAACGCGCCACCGGAACCCCAGCCTCCGCCAATGCTTTCGCCTGCCGTTCCGCCAGCGCGGACTCGCTGAATTCGCCGATCAGGTCGTGGAACATCCGGCTCCAGTTCAACTCCGCCTTCAGTCGCAGGAAAACGCCGCCCAGACCGATCGCCGAACGATCCATCAGGACGAATTCGCGGGGCGGCATGACACCACCGGTGCGCTTCAATCCGGCATGCACCCGTTCGGCGACTTCCCGGCCATACATGGGGTCGTCGGTCTCCTGAATTCGCCGCACCCGATCCTCGACCAGCGGCTCGTACAAGAACCGCGCCCAGATGTTCAGCACGTCCATCTTCTCGCGCGACAGGTCGGCAAAGCCCCAGCTTTCATAGGCGGCATGCGCCTTGTCGTCGTCGTGGTCGCGAACCGCCTCGAACAAGTGGATCACGCCGCTGACGAAGTGCGCCGGAAACACCCGGATCGCGCCGAAATCCAGCAGGTTGACCGAGCCATCCGGGCGCACCTGGTAGTTGCCCAGATGCGGGTCGCCATGGATCACGCCGTAGCGGTAGAACGGCACGTACCAGGCTCGGAACAGGGCTTCCGCGATCTTGTTCCGCTCCTCCTGCGGCGCCTCTTCCGCCAGCCGCTGCATCAGCGGCCGCCCGTCCAGCCAGGTCATCGTCAGCAGGCGCTTGGAGCTGTACTCGGGCATCGGTACCGGCACGTGCACGCCGGGCCGGTCGTTCAACATCAGGCCATACAGACGCATCTGCGCGGCCTCGCGTTCGTAGTCCAGCTCCTCGCGCAGCCGTTCCTTCATTTCCTTGTAGATTTCATCCTGCTGGATGGCGTTGTCCATACGATGATAAACCGCCATCGCCAGCTTCAACTGCTTCAGATCGGCTTCGACCGTGCTCGCCATGCCGGGATACTGCAGCTTGCACGCCACGTCCGTGCCATCATGCAGACGGGCACGATGCACCTGCCCCAGACTGGCGGCGGCCGAGGCCTCCTGATCGAACGACGCGAACTTGGATTGCCAGTCCGGCCCAAGTTCGCTCGCCATCCGCCGGCGCACGAAGTTCCAGCCCATCGGCGGCGCGTTCGACTGAAGCTGCGCCAGCTCCGCCGCGTATTCCGCCGGCAGCGCATCGGGTACGGTCGACAGGAATTGCGCCACCTTCATCAGCGGCCCTTTCAGGCCGCCAAGGATAACCTTCAGATCCTCCGCATGCGCGGCGCGATCGGTCTTGATCCCAAACATCCGCGACCCGGCGACGCGGGCGGCAATGCCGCCGACTGCGCCGGAGGTGCGGGCAAACCGCCGCATTTCGCCAAAAATGTTGCTACCGGACATCGATTATAATCATGGGTTGTTTTCCGTTGGTAGAGCATCACAATAGATATTTGCCGCTCCGCCAACATTGCAACTAGCCGTTTTTCGCCTTGTTCTCCAACGCCTCGGTCAGCCGCTGCGGGTCAACCTCGACCTCGACCCCGGCGCGTTCGGTCTGCAACACCATCATCGCCCGGGAATCACGGTTGCCCCAGCCGCGGTTCAAGCCCTCCGACAGGTCCGCCAGGGCGAGGTTCGCCAGCCGCATCGGCACGTTCATCTCCCGCCCCAGGGCCGTTGCCAGTGAGACGTCCTTGTGTGCCAGACGCAGCGCAAACGCCGGCGGCTCGTACGTGTTCGGCAGGAACTGGTCGGTCAGCGAGTCGAACGCGCCACGCCGGCCGATGGCGCCCTGGCGAACGGCTTCCCAGATCGCCAGCGGCTCAATGCCGGCCTTGACGCCCATGCTGAACACCTCGGCCGCCGCCGCGGTGGCGATGTAGCCGTAGCAGTTGTGCACCAGCTTGGCGACCGAGCCGGCGCCGATCGGGCCAATATGCTTCGCCTGGTCGCCGATGGTATCCAGCACCGGCTTCCACCTGTCGAAAACATCCCGGTCGCCGCCGCACCAGATCGCCAGCTTGCCGCTGGCGGCTCCCTTGGGCCCGCCGCTGACCGGCGCATCGAACAGGAACGCGCCTTTCGCCGCGTAGTCGGCATGCGCCTTGCGCACCGTGCTCGGTGCGTTCGTCGTCAGGTCGAAATACGCCGTGCCTGGGCGGATCGTGGCAAGCAGGCCAGCCTTATCATACGATACCGCATCAAATTCAACCGGCCCCGGCAGGGAGGAGAAGATGATGTCGCAGGTCTCGGCCATCGCCGCCGGGCTGTCGGCCCAGACGGCGCCATTGCGGATATGCGATGCCGCGGCTTCACGCCGGACGTCGTGCACCAGAACCGTGTGACCGTCTTTCTGGATGCCTTTTTGCAAATTCGCGGCCATGCCGGCACCCATGGTGCCGAGGCCGATAAAGCCCGCCTTCATGGCTTTTGCCCTTTCCCCTATGGATTGGCCTCGAACACCTCGCGCGCGATGTTCGCGGCACTCATCGAAGCCGGCCAGCCGCCATAGAACGCGACATGCGTGATCATCTCGGAAAGCTCGGTCTTGGTCAGGCCATTGTCCAGGGCGCGCTGCAGGTGGCCGCGCAGTTGCTCCGGCCGATAGGTCGCGGTCAGCACCGCGCAGACGATCAGGCTGCGGTCGCGCTTGGACAGTTCAGGACGTTCCCAGATGTCGCCGAACAGCACCTCCTCGGTGACTTCGATCAGTTTGGGGACGGTATCGCGGACGCGGTCGCGCGATGCGGATGATGGGACTTGGGCCATGCGTTCCTCCTGTTGAATCGGCCCCATTGCACACCAACGCGCTTTCGCTGTCCAATCGCGCGGGGATTGGGGGAGCTTTGAAATGTCCAGCCAGGCAAAGGCAGCGATCGTCACGGGCAGCGCGTTGAACATCGGCCGCGCCATCGCCCTGCACCTGGCGCGCGACGGCTTCCGCATCCTGGTCACCGCGCGCCAGGCCGAACATGACGCCGGGGAAACCGCGAGACTGGTGCGCGACGCCGGCGGTGAAGCACAGGTGCACATGGCGGACATCGCCGACCCGGCACAGGCGCGCGGCCTGATCGAGGCGGCGGTCAGCCGCTTCGGCCGGCTGGACGTGCTGGTCAACAACGCCTCGGTGCGCCGGCAGACCCGGTTCGCCGAGATGACGCCGGAGGAATGGCGCGAGATCATGGGCGCCACCCTGGACGGCGCGTTCTACTGTGCCCACGCCGCCGCCCCGCATATCACTCACGCCGCCGGCGGGGCAATCGTCAACCTCGGCGGGATGTCGGCGCATGTCGGCGCCGTGGGGCGGGTGCACGCGGTGACGGCGAAGGCCGGCATGGTCGGGCTGACGCGGGCACTGGCCAAGGAACTCGCGGCGGCGAACATCACGGTGAACACTGTGGTGCCGGGTTCGATCGAGACCATCCGGGGTGCCGCGGCCGGCGGCAACCATGGCCGCTCCGCCTTGCCCGACAGCCTGTTCGGCCGCCGCGGACAGCCCGACGAGATCGCCGCGATGGTGCGGTTCCTGTGCTCGTCGGAGGCGCGTTACGTCACCGGCCAGACCATTCACGTGAACGGTGGCGCGTTCATGCCGTAGGACGGCGGACAGATCGTGGAATTTCCCTAAAGGGAGAAGATCGGGCCGCGTTTCCCATCAGACTTGCGGGCCAGGTCGCGATATCAAGCTTAGGCCGTTGGAGCCCACGGATTTAGCAGCCAGATGCCCGCCCGCTCGAAATCGGCGGTATTTCGCGTGACGACGCCAAGCCCATGCACCAGGGCGGTTGCCGCCAGCAAAACGTCCGGCTGAGCAAAGGTGTAGTTGGTTTTCTGGCCTTCCCACACCAGCCAGCGCCAGCGCAGCAGAACGCGCTCGTCCACCTCCAGGATTCGCTCGCCGAACCAGGGCAGCACGCCGTCCCGCACCCAGACTTCGAGTTCGGCGCGAAACGCCGGATCGGTCGCGCGCTCGATCCCAAAGCGGATTTCGGCGAGGTTCACCCGGCTGAGGTAGCAGGCCACGCGCGGCACGGCGTCCGCCCAGGCCCGCACCGGCGCGAAGCACCGGGACCCTTTTCGCAACTCCGACACCACGTTGGTATCGATCAGCCAGCCACGCGGAGTCGCCAGGGTCATCGCCTGAAGAAGATCACGGCTCGAAGATGGGGGCGTCGCGCACCGGCACGCGCTCGCGCACCAGCCCATCGTCGAAATCGTCCAGCCGTCCGAATGGGCCATCGGCGAAAAGGCTGGCCAGGCTGCTGGTCGCGGCCGGCGCCAGGCGCGCATAATCCGCCGCCGCCAGGATCACGACGGCGTCTCGCCCGCGCACGCTGACATGCTGAGGAACCCCGCTTTCCGCCAGTTTGACCACTTCACTGAACCTCGCTTTGGCGTCTTCCAGCTTCCAGGATGCCGCCTGATTGGACGTGACTGCATCGGCGGGTCGCTGAACCTGGGGTGGATGTACCGAAGACATCTTAATAAACTCTTACTGACCAGACTAGTCAGATAATTATTAATCAACAAGATTGCAACCTCCATCATACTTTAAGGCATCGTCGCCGTACTGCCGCCATCGACCACGATCTCCGTCGCCGTGATGAACCGTGCCTCGTCGGATGCCAGGAACAGCACGGCATGCGCCACATCCCACGCATCGCCCATGTGCCCCATCGGCACCGCCGCGTTGCGCGCGTCGATCAAGGCCTGGGTGTCATTCCCCGCCACTGTACGCGCCAGCCGGTGCTCCACCAGGGGCGTGTGCATCAGCCCCGGCACCACGGTGTTCACCCGGATGCCTTTCTTCGCGTAGGTTCCGGCAACCGAGCGTGAAAGCTGGATTACCCCGGCCTTCGACGCGCTGTACCCGACATGCGACCGTCCGCTCAAGAAATCGTTCCGCATCCCGGCAACCGAGGCGATGTTGACGATTGCGCCCCTGCCCTGCTCCAGCATCACCGGCAGCACATGCTTGCAGCCGAGGAAAGCGGTTTTCAGGTTGAAGTCGATCTGCCGGTCCCAGACCTCTTCGGTCATCGAGACCGGATCGCCTGGCGCCGAACCACCGACATTGTTGACCAGGACATCGATCCGCTTGAAGCGAGCAACACAGGCCTGCACCATCTCCCGCACCTCCGCCGCGACCATCATGTCGCAGCGATGGGTCGCGCAGACGCCGCCTGCTTTCTCGATGATCGCCTGGGTTTCGGCCATCGCCTCGGTATTGATGTCCAGCAGGAAGACCGAGGCCCCCTGACGCGCGAACAGGATCGCCGTCGCCTTGCCGTTGCCGAAGATCTTGCTGCCGGCCGCGCCGACCGACCCCGCGCCGGCGATGATCGCCACTTTACCCGTCATGCTGAGCATTGTTGTTTTCCTCCATGCCGATGCCGGTCAGATAAGCCGGCTTTCCGTGCAACGCCAAGCTGGCCGATCCGGGCTCTTGTCCGCATGGCTGTCCAGACTGGCTGGGTAACCATCTGGCGTCGTATTCGCCGACGGTCTAGATGTTGCCCGGGTCTAGATGTTGCCTGGGCCGGCTGTGATCCGTTTCCAGGGAAACCGCGTCCATGCAAAAGGCTGACAGACACGCCAGCAACAGGATCTGGATTGGCCGCCGCGTGGACGTTCCAAGGAATCTTCAGGCCAATGCGCTTGCCATCTGGCAGCGCCTGCTCGAGCCGGCCTGAGCCACACGGATGCTGCTCAGTCTTGGTTTGATCCTGCTCTGTCAACTGGTCGGGGAAGCTATCGCACATGCCATCGCCGTGCCGGTGCCGGGGCCGGTTATCGGTCTGGTGCTGTGTGTCGGGCTGCTGACCCTGCGCGACCGGAGGGGCCGAGCGATCCCCGCTGAATTGCGTGATGGCACCTTCGAGAAGACCGGCTCAGGCTTGTTGTCACATCTGTCCCTGCTGTTCGTCCCGGCCGGCGTCGGCGTGATCCAGCGGCTGGATGTGCTGACCGGCAACGCCTTGCCGATCGTGGCCGCCGTGGTGGTATCGACCGTCCTGAGCATGGTGGTCACCGCGCTGGTGTTCACCGTCGTCGCGAGGCGCGCGCGATGATGAATGTCGCGAGGCGCGCGCGATGATGGCTGTGGCAAGGCGCGCGCGATGATCGGTTTGGCGGAGCGCACGCCATGATGGCTTTCGCGGATCGCGGGTCATGATCATTGTGGCGCGACAAGCGGCATGATGGTCGTCGCTGAGCGTGCACCATGACCGAGCCGGCCGGCGACGATTTCTTCGCGCTCTGGGTCTATCTCGCTCGGTCGCCGCTGCTTTGGCTGACCGTTACGATCCTGATCTACTGCCTCTGCGACCGCATCGCTGCGGCGCTCGGCCGGCCGCCGCTGGCCAATCCGGTGCTATTCTCGATCTGCCTGATCGGCCTGTTGGTGCGCGGCACCGGCACCGCCTACGCCACCTATTTCAATGGCGCCCAGTTCATTCACTTCCTGCTCGGCCCGGCCACCGTGGCATTGGGAATTCCACTGTACCAGAACCGCCGTCTTGTCGTGCGCGCCATCCTGCCGATGCTCTGTGCGCTGCTGAGCGGATCCGTTACCGCCCTGCTGTCGGCGGTGCTTATCGCGCGAGCACTGGGCGCGCCAGCCGCGGTCGTCACCTCGATCGCGCCGAAATCGGTGACCGCGGCGGTGGCGATGGCGATTTCCGCCCGCCTGGGCGGCGATCCGGCACTGACCGCCGTGCTGGTGATCCTGACCGGCATTTTGGGGGCGATCATCATCACGCCGCTGATGAACGCCTTGCATATCACCGACAAGCGCGCCCGCGGCTTCGCGGCGGGGCTGGCGGCGCACGGCATCGGCACCGCGCGGGCGTTCCAGGTCGATCCGCTGACTGGCACCTTCGCCGGCATCGCAATGGGACTGAACGCCTTGCTCACTGCCATTATCGTGCCGCTGCTGCTGTAGCCGGCGGCCCCTCGATCGGCGTCCGCGCCGCCGGCCTTGGGCAGGCCCGCCTGCATTGCCGTCGCGGCGACCGCGGCGGGATATCACCCGGGCGACAATATCGCCGCTCAGCAAGAGTGCGGCGGCGCGCATTACCGGAACCCTGGGGTGGACGCCTAGGCGTTCCAATGATCTTCTGATGCTTTCGGTGCAACAGGGGAAACGGTCATGAAGGTCGGCTTTATCGGCGTGGGCAACATGGGCGGCCCGATGTGCCGCAACATCATCCGCAACACCAACCATGAGGTCGTGGTCTTCGACCTCAGCGCCGACGCGATAAAGGCCTGCACCGACCTGGGCGCGTCCTCCGCCACCTCGGTGGCCGATGTCGCGGCGCGTTGCGACGTGGTGATCACCTCCCTGCCGATCCCGCGCGTGGTGGAGGACGTCGCGCTGGGCGCCGGCGGCATCGCCGAGGCGGCGAAACCCGGCACCGTCTTCATCGACCTGTCCACCAATTCCCCGGCCACCGCCAAGCGGGTGGCGGACGGCATGCGGGCGAAGGGCATCGCGATGCTGGAAGCCCCGGTCTCCGGCGGGACATCCCGCGCCACCGACGGCACCATCGTCATCATGGTCGGCGGCGACACGGCGGTGTTCGAGCAGCAGCTTCCGCTGCTGAGATCGTTCAGCGGCGAGGTGATCCATCTGGGGGAAATCGGTTTCGGGTCGACCGCGAAACTGATCAACAACATGCTGGCGTTCTGCAACTCGGCGGCGGCGGCGGAGGCGTTGATGATCGGCAAGCGCTCCGGCATCGACCTGGCCAAGCTGGACACGGTGATCCGCAACGCCAGCGGCATGTCGACCGGCTACGCCAACATGGCGAAAAAGACCCTGGCGGGCGACTTCGCGCCGACCTTCGCGCTGGACCTGGCGCACAAGGACCTGCGGCTGGCGCTGGAACTGGCGGACGAACTCGGTGTCCCCGGCCTGATCGCGCCGCAGGTCATGAGCCTGATGCGGATGGCGCGCGGCATGGGATTGGGACCGTCCGATTCATGCGCGATGATGCGGGTGTACGAGACCGCGCTGGGGGAGGATGTGCGAAGCTGAGCAAGAACAGCGCGGACCGGCCGTATCCCGGAAACCCTTTGCCATGGTTTGTGGCGCCCGGGACACGACGGCTGTATCCACACCAGCTACGCGCGGTCGTCGCCACATGCTAAAGCCTGACCAGAAACCGACAGCCGGACAGGAACATCAGGCATGACCGAAATCGGGCTGTTCGACGCGATGTACAGCGCCCGTGCGTTGCGCCGGCTGAAGCCTGATCCAGTGCACCAGGCGGTGATCACCAAGATCCTTGACGCTGCCATCCGGGCACCATCCGGCGGCAACGCGCAGAACTGGATCTTCATCGTCGTGCGTGATGAGGCGCAGCGCCGGCGTCTGGGCGCCGTCTATCGCAAAGCCTCGGATGAGGTCGCTGAAATCTATGCCGCGCGCGGCCGGCCGGCGCATCTGACGGACGCGCAGTATCAACGGCTGATGGCTGGCGGAAGCTATCTGTGGGACCACATGGGGGATGCCCCTGTCCTGCTGGTGCCCTGCCTGAGAAAGCGCGACATGCCACCCCGCGATACGCTGCCGGATGCTGTCGCGGCGCGCTATGACGCTCATCTGGCCCATCAGGAAAGGATTCGCGGCTCCAGCATCTATCCCGCCATCCAGAACATCATCCTGGCATGCCGGGCCCTGGGTCTGGGAACCCTGATCACCACCAACCACATCCTGTATGAACATGATGTCCGCGCGGTTCTCAGTCTGCCGGATGACGTATTCACCTTTGCCTTGATGCCCATCGGCTACCCGCTCGGCAAATACGGACCGCTGGCCCGCCGTCCTGTCTCGGAGGTCGCCTTCGCCGATCGCTGGGGCGAAGGCTGGCCCGGATGAGCCCGCCCCGCCCCCTGGTGGCGACTCGATCCTGGTCCACATACTGGCTATATGCATGTTGTGCTGACTGCCCCTGACATCGATCCCTCACTTATCGTCAGTGATGCGGACATACGCAGAGCGTTCCACCCGTCGAATCTGGCGGCCGGCCGCACCTATGAACAGCGCGGCCGGGTGCAGGAGCTGCATATCGCCGAGAAAGGCGCCACCATTACGGCGACGACGCATGGTTCGGCACCCTATCCCTATCAGCAGCGGATCTCGCTCAGCCGCTCGGCCGCCGGGCTGCGCATCATGGGCGTCTGCTCCTGCCCGGTCGGACGATCGTGCAAGCACCTCGCCGCCGTGCTGCTCGCGGCGCAGCGCAAGCAGCTTCAGATGCCATTCGCCAGGCCCGACCCGATCGCCACGGCCGCACCGGCGCGGGACAAGCTGCCGCCCCAGATCGAGACCTGGCTGGCCGAGTTCGATCGCGAAGAGGAAGAACCGACGGAGGAGTTTCCGGCCTCGATCAAGAGCCGGATCTTCTACGTGCTCAGCGGCGGCGGCGTCGCGCTCAACGCTGCCACCCAGGGCGTGCCGGCGCTGGTGATCGATCCGATGACCGTCGCGCTGCGCAAGGATGGCAGGCCCAGCAGCATCAAGCGGTTCAACCTGCATCAGATCCAGACGCCGGCGCGCTATCTGCGTCCCTCCGACCGGCTGATCCTGGCCCGCCTGAGCCGTCGCGCGCATTCCTATCAGTCGCAGCCGGACGATGATCCGCCGGAGACGTTGCGGCGGATCCTGGCGACCGGACGCGCCCGCTGGGGTTCGGCGGAAGGCGTCGTGCTGGCGGAGGGGCCGGAGCGGCAGGGCCAGATAAGCTGGGCCACCCAGGCCGACGCCTCACAGCAGGCGACGCTGACCCTCGACGAGGGCCTGATCGCCGTCCGCATCCCCGAACCCTGGTATGTCGATCCGAACACCGGTGCCATGGGGCCAGTTGGCCTGGAGCTGCCGAAGCGGATCGTCGCGCGCCTGCTGAACGCGCCGTCCATCCCGCCGGAAGCCGCCACCGAGGTTCGCACGCAGTTGTCTCGCCGATCCTCGGCGGTCACGGTGCCGGTGCCGAACGAACTGAAGCCAGCCGAGAAAGTGGAAGTGCCGCTGCGGGCCGAACTCCGGCTGATCAACGGCACGCTGCCGATGGACCCCAGCTATGGCCGCGGTTCGGCTCGCGCCATCGGCAACGGCCTGTATGAGGCGCCGCTGGCTCGCCTGTCGTTTCGCTACGGCCCCGTCGTGCTGCCGCGCAGCCGCCGGCCCTTGCCGCGGCTGACGGTGCAGGATGATGTCATCTACGAAGCGGTGCGCGACAGGGCGGCCGAGGCGCAGGCGCTGCAGCGGCTGACCGACCTTGGGTTCGGTTCGGTGCAGGACATCGTGCCGGTGTATTATCAGCACGCCCATACGGATGACTTCGCCCTGCGGGAGAGCGGCCCCAACCCGTCCTGGATGCAGCTCGTGACGCAGGAGGTGCCGCGGCTGCGCGACGCCGGCTGGAAGGTGGAGATCGACGAGAACTTCCCGATCCAGGTCATTACCACCGACGACACGATCGAGGCCGAGCTGATCGAAGGCTCCGGCATTGACTGGCTGGAACTGCATCTTGGTGTGATGGTGGATGGCGAGCGGGTCGACCTGGTCCCGGCGCTGATCAAGCTGATCGCTCGGCCGGAAGCCAGCGTCCTGGCGGAGGGGCCGGATGACAAGCCGTTCATCCTGCCGCTGCCGGACGGCCGGCTGCTGTCGCTGCCGATGGCGAGCATCCGGCCGACCTTGCTGGCGCTGCTGGAACTCTGGTCAACCCGTGGCGACGGCGCCGATGCCGACAAGATCGGTTTCAGCCGGCTGGATGCCACTGAACTGGCGGCGCTGGAGGCGCGCTCCGGCCTGATCTGGCGTGGCGGCGAGGCGCTGCGCGACCTCGGCCGCAAGCTGCAACAGACTGGCGGCATTCCGAAGGCGATCGTGCCCGACGGGTTTCGTGCGACGTTGCGACCGTATCAGTCGCAAGGTGTGGACTGGCTGCAGTTCCTCGGATCGGCCGGCCTTGGCGGTATCCTGGCCGACGACATGGGTTTGGGAAAGACCGTGCAGACCCTGGCGCATCTGCTGATCGACAAGGCCGCGGGGCGCATGGACCGACCCTGCCTGATCGTCTGCCCGACCAGCCTGATCCCGAACTGGACGGCGGAGGCTGAACGGTTCGCGCCGGCGCTGTCGGTGCTGCCGTTGCATGGGCTGACCCGCAAGACCCGCTTCAAGGAGATCTCCGACTTCGACCTGGTGTTGTCGACCTATCCGCTGCTGTCGCGCGACCACGAGATCCTGACGGCGCAGGAATGGCATTCGGTCATCCTGGACGAGGCGCAGTCGATCAAGAACCCGAACGCCGAGACCACCCGGATGGCGCTGCGCCTGAAGGCCCGCCAGCGGCTGTGCCTGTCGGGAACGCCACTGCAAAATCATCTGGGCGAGCTGTGGTCGCTGTTCGACTTCCTGGCGCCGGGTTTCCTCGGCGGGCAGAAGGCATTCAAGACGAACTACCGCACGCCGATCGAGAAGCACGGCGATACCGGCCGGCAGACCCTGCTGAACCGCCGCGTCCGGCCCTTCATGCTGCGGCGGACCAAGGAAGAAGTCGTCACCGAACTGCCGCCGAAGACGGAGATCGCTGAACCGGTGGAGATGGAGGCGGCGCAGCGCTCGATCTATGAGGCGATCCGCCTGTCGATGCACGCCAAGGTGCAGGCGGCGATCGCGCAGAAGGGACTGGCGCGGTCCGGCATCATCATCCTGGATGCGCTGCTAAAGATGCGCCAGGCGTGCTGCGATCCGCGGCTGCTGAAGCTGCAGGCGGTCAGCAAGTCCAAGGCCGGCTCCGCCAAGCTGGACCGGCTGATGGAGATGCTGGGGATCATGCTGTCGGAGGGCCGGCGGGTGCTGCTGTTCTCCCAGTTCACCGAGATGCTGGCGCTGATCGAGCGGCGGCTGTGGGACGAATCGATCGACTACGCGCTGTTGACCGGTGACACCAAGGATCGCGCGGAACCGGTCAGGCGGTTCCAGGCCGGCAAGGTGCCGCTGTTCCTGGTCAGCCTGAAGGCGGGCGGCGTCGGACTCAATCTGACCGCCGCGGACACGGTGATCCACTACGATCCCTGGTGGAATCCGGCGGCCGAGGACCAGGCGACCGACCGCGCCCACCGCATCGGCCAGCGCAAGAAGGTGTTCGTGCACCGTCTGATCACGCTGGGAACGATCGAGGAGAAGATGGAGGTGCTGAAGGAGAAAAAGCGCACCATCGTCGCCAACGTGCTGGACGCCGAACACGGCGGCGCGCTGAACCTGACGGGCGCGGACATCGAGGAGCTGTTCGCGCCGGCGCGGTAGACGGGTTTTTGTTCGGTCGTTTTTGCCCGGCCGTCCGCAGCCCGACATGTTGCCGCAAGAGCCGGCAATCGTCACGCCGAAAGACGCTGGTGCGAGGCGGCCGTGACCCCGTGTGGACGACCTCCTATGTCGGCAATGGCCGTCGCCGGCTGTGACAGATCAAGCGGGCCGATTTTGCGCAAAGCCTTAAAACACGGCAACGGCTAGTCGGCCCGTAAACCTTTTTTGGATGGTGGCGTTGGGTCAGGATCCGCCAGACAGTCTGGCGGACGCGGTGTCAGTGAAACAAGGAATGCCAAAAAATGAATAAATTTCGCTTAACTCTTGTTGCGAGCGCCTGCTTGCTTGCCGCCGCCCCGGCATTCGCGCAGAATGGCGTCACCCTGTCCCGGCAGGACAAGCAGTTTCTGCGGCGGGACGCGCACGGCAGCGCTTACGAGAAGGCATTGTCCGAGCTTGCGTTGCAGAAGGCCGCATCACCGGAGATCAAGGACTTTGCGCAACGCGATATTTCCGCTCACACGCAACTGAATCAGCAGGCGCAACAGATTGCGCAGCAAAATGGCATGACCTTGCCTGGTAAACTTACGAAGAAGCAGCAAACCAGGTTCAACCATTTGAAGTCGCTGGACAGCAAGGCATTTGACACTGCTTACGTGCAAGAAATGAAGCGGATCAACCAGTCCGACCGGACCGAGGATCAGCGGGAACTTCAGAGCACGCAGAACGCGCAACTGAAGCAGTTCGTGCAGAATGGCGAGACGATGGATGCGGAGCATGCGGATGCCGCGCAGAAGCTACAGACCGCCAACAACGCGGTGAAATAAAGCATCGCCCAGTCACCGTTTCAGGCACTCGGTCGATCAAGCTGGGGATTCGTCGCGGTACCAATCTGATTGTTTGGCTCGCTCATGCCCTGATCTGCAACCTCTTCATTGACAGTAAGGTATTACTGCCTTACTGTCAATATGGAATGGAGACGCGCATGGACAAAACCGTGATCCTGACAGTGACGGCAAAAGGCCAAGTGACGCTCAAGCGAGAACTGCTGGATCATCTGGGGGTTCGGCCGGGCGACCAGATTGCGGTTGACCTCTGCGCATCGCGTGGTGCTTCGATCAAAGCGGCTTCACGCGCTGGCATCGAGCCGTTTTTTGGCTGTCTTCCGGATAAGGGGCGGTCGGTTCCGATTGATGAGATGGGCAAGGCAATCGAAGACGGTTGGGCTGGGAAGGGACAATGAGGATCACGCCCGACACCAACGTTCTTGTTCGCGCGGCCGTGCCAGTGCGTGATGCCACCAGCGAAGACGGCAAACAATCAGCGCACGCCCGGGAATGGCTGCGCAATGCCACTCTGATCGCGGTCACGTTGCCGACGTTGTGTGAATTCGTCTGGGTTTTGCACCGCGCCTACAAGTATCCAAAGACTGAGATCGCGACGGCGATCCGCAAGCTTTGTATGGGAACGTCCGTCGTCTGTGACCGACAGGCCTTGGAGGCGGGGTTGATCGTTCTGCAAGCCGGCGGTGATTTCGCGGATGGGGTGATCGCCTTTGCCGGTAGGGCGATAGGTGGGGAAACCTTTGCCAGCTTTGATCAGGATGCGGTGCGGCTGTTACAGCGATCCGGTCATGATGCTCGAATCCCCGGCGAAGAAACCGCGGCAGCCGGTGGATAGGCCGTGAGCGGACAACAAGCGCGGCGCAAGGCGCGCGACGCGGCACGATGTGCCTCATTTCGATCATCACGACCGAAGGCGTCCGCGCGGACAGCCGTAATCAATCTGATCCAATCGGTGGACCTGTCTGCTCGGATCGCGCTCGCAACAATGTATTGCTGCTCCGGATGAAGGCCGAGGATAAAGCCATCGATGCCACTGCCGTTACGCCTCCACGCCAAACTGCAGGCGGGCAAGACGGGCGTAGATACCGCCCTGCCGGATAAGCTGTTCGTGCGTGCCGGTAGCGACGATCTGGCCGGCGTCCATCACCACGATCCGGTCAGCGTTGCGCACTGTCGCCAGGCGGTGGGCGATGACGATGGTGGTGCGGTCGCGCGACAGGGTCGCCAGCGCCTGCTGCACCGCCTGCTCGGACTCCGCATCCAGCGCGCTGGTCGCCTCGTCAAGCAGCAGCACCGCCGGATTGCGCAGGATCGCGCGGGCGATGGCGATGCGTTGGCGCTGGCCGCCCGACAGGCGGACGCCTTTTTCGCCCAGGAACGTGTCGTAGCCTTGCGGCAGGTGCTCGAGGAAGTCGGCGTAAGCGGCGTGCGCCGCGGCACGGATGTCGGCTTCGCTGGCGTCCGGCTGGCCGTAGCGGATGTTCTCCCAGGCGGTCGTGCCGAAGATCACCGGGTCTTGCGGCACGAGGCCGATCCGGCGCCGCAGGTCGGCGGGCGCGACGCAGGCGATATCGACGCCGTCAAGGCGCACGACGCCGCGTTCCGGATCGTAGAAACGCAACAGCAGTTGCAGCACGGTGGTCTTGCCCGCCCCGGACGGTCCGACCAATGCGACCGTCTCGCCGGGCGCGACCATCAGGGAGAAGTCGATCAGGGCGGCGGACTCCAGGCGAGCCGGATAATGGAAGGTGACGCCTTCGAATGCGACGCTTCCCGAGGGGCGTCCGCCGGGACGCGCTGGAAACACCGTCGGTTGCGCGGGGGTGACAATCGACGGACGCTGATCGAGTAGCTCGCGCAGCCGATCGGCCGCCCCGCCGGCGCGTTGCAACTCGCCCCACAGTTCGCTCATCTGCGTTCCGGCGCTGGCGAGCAGCACGGCGTAGAACACGAAGGCCGAGAGATCGCCACCTGTCATGCGCCCGGCGATCACGTCGCGTCCGCCGATCCACAGGCTGAAGACGATCGCGCCGAAGCCGAACAGGATCACAATCAGGATCTGGCTTGCGCGCGTGCGCACCCGATGCAGCGCGGCCGCGACCGAACGCTCCACCGCATCGGCGAAGCGCACGCGGTCGACCGGTTCATGCGTGAAGGCCTGCACGGTGCGCAGGGCGTTGATGGTTTCCTCGGCATAGGCGCCGAGGTCGGCCACCCGGTCCTGCGCGGCGCGCGCCAGCCGTCGTTCACGCCGGCTGAACAGCACCAGCGGGACGACGACGACCGGCACCACCAGCAGCACGATGCCGGCCAGCTTTGGACTGGTGACCAGCAGCATGGCGAACGCGCCGAACAGCAGGATGGCGTTGCGCAGCCATTGCGAGACCGCCGATCCGATCAGCGCCTGCAGCACCGAGATATCCGCTGTCAGCCGGGTCAGGATATCGCCGACGCGGGCGGTCTCGAAGAACGCCGGCGACAGCGCGATCACGCGATTGAAGATATCCCGGCGCAGATCGGCGGCGACACGCTCGCCCAGCCAGGAGACGAGATAGAAGCGCGAGAACGTGGCACAAGCCAACGCGGCGACCACGGCGAACATCGCCAGGGCGGCGCGATCGAGATGCGCCATGCTGCCGCTGGCAAAGCCGAGGTCGATCAGCCGGCGGATACCCTGCCCAAGCGCGAGCACCAATCCGGCGGCCAGCAACAGGGTCGCTGCCGCGCCAACCGCACGCAGGCGGTAGGGCCGCATGTAGGGAAGCAGCAACGCGAGCGAGCTGATCCGCCAGACCGGAACGTTGCGCGGAAGCGCTGGCCGGATGCTCAAGCTATCGCGCGCCGGACGATCGTGTCCGCGCAATGGCGATTACCGTTCGCACAAGGGTCACGCGGTATCTCCAGCAGACGCTGATACGTGGCGGTTGTCCGGGCGGACCTGTCATCGTGCACACGGGTTGGATGGCCGCTTCAAAGGCTGAGCGCGCATCTTGGGCGTCATGAGCCCATCAGGTAGCAGGTCATTCCCAGGAGCAGCCGATTCATTCATCGCACGGCACATTAAGGCTAACAGGCCGCGCCAGGAACTGTAATTCGTATCCAGGCCAGTCTGGGCCGGCCCGGACAGGCACCTTGATTGACCAGGCTGGAACAGGTTCCGTTCAGGTCGCTCTATTTTGAACCCGTCATGGCCGTCCTGTCGCGGTATCGTTCTGCATGGGCGGGTGGACGCAACCGACCCAACTAGGCGGTGCCGTTCAACCGCCCATGATCATGCATGCAGGCGGGCGATATCCAGCAACACATTCGCTTCCAGCGCTTTCTCATCAAGCCGATGCTTCACCAGGTCCCCAATGCTGACGATACCGACAAGGGTACCGCCGTCGACGACAGGCAGGTGACGGATCCTCGCCAGCGTCATGGCGCTCATTGCCGTTTCGACCTTGTCGGTGGAGCGGCAGGTCACCATCGGCGCGCTCATGAGCCGCTCGACCGGAAACGTCAGCGCCTGCGCACCGTGTTCCGCGGTGGCGTTGACGAAATCCCGTTCGGAGAAAATGCCGGCCGGACGCATCCATTGATCCTCGACGATCACCGCGCCGATCCGGTGCTCCGCCAGCTTGGTGATGACCGACTGCACCGTGTCCGCGGCGCGGACCTTCACAACGCCGCTGGGTTTGTTGTGCAGAACATCGGAAATGGACATTGTCAGCGCTCCAGGAATGAAACAGTCTTGCCAACTTTATATGGGTTGGTCGCTGGCCGATCCCAATGGCGTGGCCGAATGTTCAGGTGGTGGAAGGGGCATTGAAGCGAATCGGTCCAGCGCTGGTGATGAGTAACGTTGACGGTTCGGCCACCACTCCATGTTCATCCCGGTGCGATGATGATCCGGCGGTTCTGCTTGCCCTTGTTCTCGATCTTCGCAACGCGCATTGGCCCGATCTCGCCGGTACGGGACACATGGGTTCCACCGCAAGGCTGCAGGTCGACCGGCGCATCGGCCTCGCCGATCCGGATCAGTCGCAGCCGGCCAGAGCCGCGCGGCGGTTGCACCGACATCGTCCGCACCAACCCGGGATCGGTATCCAGCACCGACTCGTCCACCCATCCGATCGAAACCTTGTGATCGGCGGCGATCAGCGCGTTCAGGTCAGCCTCGATCGCCTCTTTCGCCGGTGAAGCCGGCAGGTCGAAATCGAGGCGCGATTTTTCCGCCCCGATCGAGCCGCCGGTCACCGCGGCACCCTTGATCAGGCTGCACAGCAGATGCAGCGTCGTATGCATGCGCATCAGCGCGTGACGGCGTTGCCAATCGATTACCGCCTCCACGATCGTCCCCGCCGGCGGCGGCACCGCATTGGGGGCCGGCTGATGCAGGATCTCGGCGCCCTCCCCTTTCACCGTGTCGATGATGACTGTCTCGCCGCCAGCCCAGCGCAGCACGCCGGTATCGCCCGGCTGGCCGCCGCCGCGCGCGTAGAACACGGTCCGATCCAGCACGATGCCGGCTGCCCGCGAGGCCAGCACGGTCGCTGTCAGCTTCGGCGTGTCCGGTTCGTCGAGGTAAACGCGTTCGGTCATGGGTCCATCCATATCTGTCGCAGCCAGTCCCGCTTCGCCGCCAGCCAGAACAGCCCCAGCGCGGTGATCACATTGGTAAACCGGCCGGCGAGAGCGGCCTCGATCGCCGCGTCGGCATGCCAGACGCGGACGCGGATATCCTCGTTTTCCGCCGCCTCACCGGCGTAGCCAACGATGCCATCTTCGCCGGCGGCCGGCGCTTGGACCCGGCCGGCGTAAAGTTCGCAGATCTCGTCGGTCGCGCCAGGGCTCAGCAGGAAGCTGCCGATGCGCTCCAGCCGGTCGGTGCGCAGCCGCGTCTCTTCCTGGATCTCGCGCTGGATCGTTGCCTCCGGCGCCTCGTTGTCCTCGCACAGCCCGGCCGGCAGTTCGACCAGCACGGTCTGCACGCCGGCGGCGAGCGCGGCCAGACGGAACTGCTCGATCATCACCACGCTGTCGGTCCAGGGATCGTACGGCACCAGTGCCGACGCTCGGCCGCGGCGCAAAAGCTCCCAGGTGTGGGTGTCGGACATTGCCCCGTCGAACCGGCGCTGGCGGAACTTGACCACGTCGAGCGGGAACAGACCCGGCCAGACCCGATCGGTGGCGTCGATGACGACGTCGGCATGGTGCGGAATGGGCGCCGTGGTGCGATTGCGCATAACGTGCGTTGTAGGCGGTGCGCGGCGTTCGGGCAAACCGCGAAGGCGAGGGCTCCGCCCCTCGACCCCGCCAAAGGCTAACGCCCTTGGAACCCATTTAGGGGTTTGGGGGAGAGGGGGCGACCGAGGCGGTTGCAACAACTACGTAGCCCCCTCTCCCCCAAACCCCTGGACGGGGATCAAAGGGGCATCCGCCCCTTTGCGGGTCCAGGGCAGAGCCCGGGCCTGCCGGATCGGCCCGCTCCATGATAGGTTTACCCATCGCGACGGCCGATAGCAGGGAAACATCCATGAGTGCCACAGCACCAAGAACCACCTTCGGCCGCATCTTCCCACCCCGCGGCGCCTGGCTGGCCAAGGCGCGCCCCGAACCAATCATCGACCCGGACCTGCCGATCATCGACACCCATCATCACCTCTGGCACCGCCAGGGCTCCGCCGGCGCTCGCGGCGAGTCGTGGGAGGTGCCATCGTTTCGCTATTTGATCGACGAGTTCCTCGCCGATTGCGCCACTGGCCACAACATCATCGGCAGCGTGTTCCTGCAATGTCATTCGATGTATCGCGCCGCTGGACCAGCGCAAATGCGCCCTGTCGGCGAAACCGAGTTCGTTGCCGGCGTTGCCGCCATGAGCGACAGCGGCGGCTACGGCAATACTAAGGTTGCCGCTGGCATCGTCGGCTATGCCGACCTGACCGCCGGCGACTGGGTGACGCCGGTGCTGGAGGCACATATAAGCGCCGGCGGCGGCCGCTTCCGCGGCGTGCGGCACTCGGCTGGCTACGATGCCGACCCGGTCATCGGCAACAGCGCGCCGGACATGCAGCCTGGCCTTTACCGCCGTTCCGATTTTCGCGCCGGCCTGGCTCGTTTGTCGGCGCTGGGCCTGTCGCTGGATGCCTGGGGCTTCCATCCGCAGATCCCGGACATCACCGATCTTGCCCGCGCCTTTCCGGCAACCAACATCATCGTCGGCCATTGCGGCGGCCCGCTCGGCTACGGGCGCTATGCCGGCCAGCAGGACAGGGTGTTCGCTGACTGGAAGCGATCGCTCACTGAGTTGGCGAAATGCCAGAACGTGACGATGAAGCTGGGTGGGATGACAATGCGGCTGGCCGCCTATGATTACATGGGCCTTGATGCGCCACCGTCGTCCGAACAACTCGCCGCCCACTGGCGCCCGTACGTGGAGACCTGTATCGAGTTGTTCGGCGCGAAGCGTTGCATCGCCGAGAGCAACTTTCCGGTCGAGAAGATGGGCATCGGCTTTGCCGCGCTGTTCAACGCCCTGAAGCGGCTGGCCTCCGGCGCATCGGCCGATGAAAAGGCAGCAATCTTCGCCGGAACGGCTCGGCGTGTCTACCGGCTGAGCTGCTGAGCCGCCGGCGCGGACAGTCCCGGCCGTGGCGGAACAAGCCAAACAACGCCTTGGTCATCCTGAACGCGCTTCAGCGCCTGCCATGGAGCACCCGGCCAACGGCGGGATTCCGGCCGAGAGCAGGCGAGCGACAAGCTTGTCGGCTATCAGCTTGTGTCCCAGCCCGGTAGGATGGTCGCTCAAGGTGAAAAATACGCTGTTGGTGTTGCTGACCGCCTGGAATGTTCCAGTCAGGTCAATGTAGTTAATGCCGGCCTGCGCGGCTTCCGCGCCGATCATGCTCTCAAGTTCCATCGGCTTCATGTCGGGGTAGTTCGCCGCGCGGTTGAGCAACAGGATCTGCGGCCGGGGCGGAACATAAAGCAGCACAAAAGGCACGCCCGCCGCGTGGGACGCTGCGGAAATCTGGCCAAGCAGTTTATCGAGAGCACTGATCCGGCTCTGCCAGAACGGTGACAACGGGGTCCGCATGTAGCCACTGGCGCGGGCATCGTTCAAGAACGTCCGCAGGTAAAATTGCGGGTCAAGCAGCTTGAAATAGATCAATGCCTCCCACAGCGTGGACCCCTTGAACTGACTTTGCAGGGCGGAGCGAACCCGCGCGACAAGACCTTCCGGCCGAGCGGCTAGATCCGGCGGCTTGGCGACACCTTCCTCCATGTCGAATGGCGTAACGGCCAGGACCAGAAGGTCCGGCTTCAAGGCCAATGCCTCCTGCATCCGCGCATAGAGCCGTTCCCACTGATAACCGATGCCGCCGAGATCCTGAAACTCCACAGGGCGGCGGCAGTCCCGCGTCAGGTCGGCCGCGGCCCGCGTGGTGAACATCTGCCGATACGGCACCATGTATCCCGCGCTGATGGAAGAGCCGATAACCGCCGCCCGGATGGCGCCAGCCGGCTTTGGTCCGCACGATTCCGCCGTCCTATAACCGCAATCGTTATAGCGGTTCTCGATCCAGGCTGAATCCACGATCTTGTAACGCGACCTGCAGTTGGGCTTCGGCTTATGGCCAAGCACCGGATCAGTGACCATGCAGGCGTCGCGCGGCTGTTCGTAAAACGGATAATACAGCACCGCCTCAGCCAGACCGAGCAGCAGCAAGGGTGTCAGGGCAAAGATGGCCGGCAGGATCAGATAGTCGCGTCGGCGAAGTCCAAGCCAGGCCCGCAGCCTCCGCCCACGCGGATGTTTTTCTAGCAAATTAGTTTCCACTGTTCAATCTCGTTGCCTTGATCGGTCTGCCCAAGGCCAGTGAATTCGCATGCAATCCCTCCAACGAATCCAATATGGCGCGAAGGTGGCAACCGGTTAAATCAAGAATCAACTTCGTTTCGGTGAAATCAAGGTCAACTCTGCTCGGGCAACAGATCAATAAGTGACTGTTTTGCGCCCATTTCCGGAATGAACCGCACCTTCCACGACCTGATCCCACGGAATTGCTGATGTCATGACGTATGTCCGCCGCTTCAACATCGAGCGCGAACGGCTTTCCGATCAAACTCTTGTTTGAGTTTCGCAGCAATGCGGAGGATCCGGATTGTCCTCCTGATCTAGGTGACCGGCCGACATCGATCTGGCACAGGGTCCTGCTAAGATGGCATCACGATTGGTTTGCGGCGGTTGGCCGCGCGGATGATTATTCACTGCAAAGCCGCCGCACCACCGGATCAGGCGTGTTCAGTCGACGGTTATTCTGGTTGTCCGCAAAATGAAGTTCGAAATCAAGCCAGCAGGATAGGCCGCGCGACAACATGATCCATGCCGTGTTCGGCATCGATAACAAACGTCCTTTAGACATGGGATAATTGTATCGCGACCTCTATTTGGCCCCGCAAGCACAGAATCGTATTGCTGCTAGCCCGTGTAGGTTGAGTTGGGTCGATTTGAACATCTCCCCAATGTTGTCGTCAATGTCCGCTTTCCTACCTTCGCGGGCGCTGAAACCGGCCGCACCATTCACAGCTCGGCATTTGGTCACGTCAGGCCGCCTTGCTTAGTTGGTCGAATGCGGCAAGGCGCATCACCAGCGCCTCCATCTGCCGGAGCGGGATCATGTTTGGCCCGTCGCTCGGCGCCTGATCCGGGTCGGGATGCGTCTCGATGAACACCGCCGCGACGCCGACCGCCAGCGCCGCCCGCGCCAGCACGGGAGCAAACGCCCGCTGCCCGCCGGAGGACGTGCCATGGCCGCCCGGCTGCTGTACCGAATGCGTGGCATCGAACACCACCGGATAGCCCGTCCCCGCCATGATCGGCAGGCTGCGCATGTCGGAGACCAGCGTGTTGTAGCCAAAGCTGGCGCCGCGTTCGCACAACAGGATGTCGCGGTTGCCGGTGCCGGCGATCTTGGCGGCGACGTTGACCATGTCCCATGGTGCCAGGAACTGACCTTTCTTGACGTTGATGGGTCGTCCGGTTTCCCCCGCCGCGATCAGCAGGTCGGTCTGCCGGCACAGGAAAGCGGGGATCTGCAGGACGTCCACCGCCCGCGCGACCACGCCACACTGATCGGCGGCATGCACATCCGTCAGCACGGGCAGTCCCGTCGTATCCCGCACCGCCGCCAGGATCCCCAGGCCCGCATCCATGCCGACACCTCGCGCGGCACCGGCGCTGGTGCGATTGGCCTTGTCGAAGCTGGACTTGTAGATGATCGGCACGCCGGTGCGGTCGGAAATGGCGCGCAGTTCCCCGGCAACCTCCTGCGCATGGTCATGCGATTCAATCTGGCACGGGCCGGCGATCAGGACGAACGGCCTGTCGTTGGCGATTTCGATCGTCCCAACCCGCACGACGCGCGGCGCCTTTGAACCGGCAGCAGAATCGTCGGCATTCCCTGACATAAGCTTGATTTCCTTTCACCGGCCGGACGCCATGACAGGCTTGTCCCGGTGGAGCGGCGGCCGGTCAAGCACGACAACAATTTACTGCGTCAAGAACAACTATATTGGAGATGAATTGATCCCGAGTCGAGTGCTGATGTGTAAAGGCTCCCGGGGACGACCACACGTTCTGCGAACTCGCATCAAACAAAGAATTATAAGAAATTGATCTTATAATTCGAACTAGTCCACAGGCCTCAGGCACTAAAATCATCTAACATCTGCGGAACGATCCATCGCCTGGGTTGTCAGCTTTGCGACCCCGCTGCTACCGGCAAACCGGACTTGATGACGCGGGAGCAAACAGATGCGGGCTTGGCGAACGGAAGCAAAGATTTGTCTTATTGGTTCCACGCTTTTGCTTTGTAGTCCGCTGACCAGCCTTCAGGCACAGGCGAACCCAACGCAGCAAAACAACGCGTCTCCCGCGGCTAGCACGCGCGCCATCGGACCGCGGTACGCCGGCAAGAGTCAGCTTTTCGCCTATGTCCACGGCAAGCGTGGCAGCACGCGGTCCTACGCTATTTCCTGTGTGCCGTATGCGCGGCAAGTCTCCGGCATCGAGGTGGTCGGCGATGCATGGACATGGTGGAAAAAAGCCGCCGGCGCCTATGCCCGCGGCGATCGGCCTGAAGCAGGCAGCGTTCTTGCGTTTCGCGCCAATGGCCGCATGCATCTGGGCCATGTCGCCGTGGTAAAGCAGATCGTCAACGCCCGCGAGGTCATTGTCGATCATGCCAACTGGTCGAACGGCGGTGGACGTGGTGAGGTCTCGCACAACGTCGCCGTCGTCGATGTCTCGGAAGCCAACAACTGGTCGGCGGTCCGGGTTCAGCTTGCCAACAGGCGCGATTTCGGATCGATCTATCCGACCTATGGGTTTATCTACAATCGTCCCGACGACGGTGCGGTGACCCTGAGTATCGATCGTCCGGCGCCGCAACCGGATATCAATCCGGTGCCGTCGGATTTGCGCCCGGTCGCCGAACGGCCTTGGCACACGGTCGAGGAAGTCGCGGAGGCGCCTGATGCCGAGCCGCGGCAGATCGACCTGCGGGTCAGCCGCCAGACGGCTCTTGGCCGGTGAATTCGTCATGGTCGCCTTGTCCGCCTTATCTGCTTAATCATTGTTCCTGAAGCTGGCCGAAAGTCGCCTGTCAGGACGTTGACGGCAGGTATCAGGCTGAACATGGCAGCCGCTTGACTGGTCGGCCTTGATAGCAGCCGGCGAGACATCAGCCGCCTCGAGAATCGCACTTCGCTCGCGTAGGCCACCCGGCTAACGATGCGGCCTTGGGAACTTGTCCCATGTCACGCGATATGCGTTTGAGCACTGATGATCGATCCTGTTCATGTCATCGGTGCTTCCGGACGCTCCGGCCTGGCGCTGTGCCAATCCTTGTTGACCGATGGCATTCCGGTGTTGCCCGTGGTGCGGGACCCGGCGAAGTGGGCGGCAGCGGGGTTGACCGGCGCGCCGCGTGTGGCGGACCTGCGCCAGCCGGGGCCATTGCGGACGGCGCTGGCGGATGCCACCCGCATCGTCTCCTGCGCTCATGCCAGGCATACACCTGCGATTCTGGATGCCGCCCCTGCCCTTGCTCGCCTGGTCCTGCTGGGCAGCACACGGAAGTTCACCCGCTGGCCGGACAGCCACGGCAACGGCGTGCTGGCCGGCGAGGGCGCGCTGCTGGCATCCGCCCATCCCGGCGTGATGCTGCATCCGACGATGATCTACGGTGCGCAGGGGGAGGACAACGTGCGGCGCCTAGCCGCCCTGCTGCGGCGGTTGCCAGTCATGCCACTGCCTGGCGGCGGACGGTTCCTGGTGCAGCCGATCTACCAGGGCGATGTGACGCGCTGCATCCGGGCCGCGCTGGGGGTGGCATGGAGGTCCTCCTCCAGCATGGTGATCGCTGGGCCGCACTCCGTCCGCTACGCTGACTTTGTCCGAGCGATCGCCGATGCGGCCGGATCGCGGCGACCGTTCATCCTGCCGTTTCCCGCTGCCCCGCTGGTCGCCGCCGCGCGGCTGACCCGCCACGTCACCGCACTGCCAGCGATCCAGCCCGAGGAAATCCGCCGGCTGATGGAGGACAAGGCCTTCGACATTGCCGCTATGCGTGAAACCCTTGGGATTGAGCCGATTTCGTTGGCCCGGGGGCTTGCGCTGACGTTTCGTTCACTGCACGACGGCTGATACCATCCGGAGACAGACATGCCCGTCATCAACAGCATTGCCGCGTTCCAGGAAGAGATGACTGCCTGGCGGCAGGACCTGCACGCGCATCCGGAACTGTCGATGCACGAAGCGCGGACCGCCGGCGTCGTGCAGGCGAAGCTCGCCGCGTTCGGCGTGGACGAGATCATGACGGGCATGGCGGGGCATGGTGTCGTGGGGGTGATCCGCGCCGGGTCCTCCGACCGGGCGATCGGGCTGCGCGCCGACATGGACGCGCTGCCGCTGCAGGAGGAAACCGGGCTGCCGCATGCCAGCCGCAACCCCGGCGTGATGCACGCCTGCGGCCATGACGGGCACACGACGATGCTGCTGGGAGCGGCGAAATACCTGGCTGAAACACGCAACTTCGACGGCACCGTCTACCTGATCTTCCAGCCGGCCGAGGAGTTCGAGAGTGGCGCCGATAAGATGGTCAAGGACGGCCTGTTCCAGCGCTGCCCGATGGAGCGCGTGTTCGGCCTGCACAACTGGCCGGAGATGCCGGCCGGAACGTTTCTGTGGCGCACCGGACCGATCATGGCGGCGGTGGCGTTCTTTGACATTGTGGTGACCGGCACGGGCAGCCATGGCGCCGCGCCGCACCGCGGGATCGATCCGGTGGTAATCTCGGCGCAGATCATCAATGCCTTGCAGACGATCGTATCCCGCTCGATCGAGCCGATCGAGGGCGGCGTCGTCTCGGTCGGCAGCATCAAGGGCGGCGAGGCCTACAACATCCTGCCCGAGCGGGTGGCGATGAAGGGCACCGCGCGCTGGTTCAAGCCGAAGGTCGGGCAACAGATCGAGGCGGGGGTGCACCGGCTGGCCGAGGGCATCGCGGCAAGCTTCGGCGCCACGGCGGAGGTGCGCTTCGAACACCACGCGCCGGCCACGCTGAACGATGCCGATGCGACGATGCTGGCGGTCGACGCGGCCAGGTCAGTCGCCGGAAACCAGGGTGTCGCGGAAATGCCGGCGCCGACCATGGGCGGGGAGGATTTCGCCTATATGCTGAACGTCAAGCAGGGGGCCTACCTCATGCTCGGCGGCGGCCGCGGGAAGAACGATGCGCTGCTGCACCACCCGAAGTATGATTTCAACGATGCGATCCTGCCCGTCGGGGCATCCTGGTGGGCGACGCTGGTGGAGCGGCAACTGGCGAAGGCCGGGTAGGAAAGCGCGGTTGCGCAAGCTTCCCTGGCGTGTCGGCCGAGATGGAGTTCAACCGGGAAGACCGTGGTTGGGCGACCGTTACCGCACCTTGCCAAGGCAGCAGTTCTTGAACTTCTTGCCGCTGCCGCACGGGCAAGGATCGTTGCGGCCGACCCCGCGGTAGGGATTGCGAACAGGTTCGCCGCCTAGCCGAAGCGCCGGCGCCGCATTGGCGGTTGGCTTAGGCGCCGCCTCCGGACGAAAGGCGTCCCAGTTCCACAGATGCGCCGCGGCATTGTCGACGCGGCCGTCGTCCCTGATGTCGCTGTCGAATACCTCGGTCGGTTCGGTGGCCTGCCGCGCCGCGCGCAGGTCGTCGCGGAAATGCCGTAGTTGCATGACCGTTGGATCGATCCAGCCCCGCCTGAAGGCATCCTCGACCAAGGGCACGAGGTCTTCGAGGCCGAGCAGAGCAATCGCCTGCTGCCAGCCTATCCAGACAAAGCACTCCTGCTGTGGCAGGAGAGATGCGGTCGATCCGCCCGGTGGCCGTCAGCCAGGTCAGTGCGCCAAGGGCGGCATCGCGCGTGAAGTTGTTGGCGTCCTGAGCTTCGATCAGCATCCGCAGCGGCGCCGGATCGCCGTCATAGACGCGCGCGAGGATCACGGACAGGTCCTCGATGACTCCGTCGCCAATCAGGTCAAACATCTGGTCGCCGTCGGCCGCAAGGCCGCAGAGCGGCCGGAACGCCCGCGGCTCGCGGACCTGCGCCATCAGATAGATGCCAAAGAACAGGATCGATGCGATGCGACGGGACCGGTCAGTTCCCGGCCAGGAATTACTCGGGCCTGAGTCCCGATTTCTTGACCATGACCACACCGGCGTTGGTGGTTGTCGGCGACAGCGACGAGTCTCCGCATCTCATTGTTCGGGGTGCCGGCTGGCACTCGGATGCCTACCACCGCAGCCCAGGATGCAAGTGCCTGCTGACCGTGTTTGGGGGAAGGCATGGTCTCGGCGGAATTGCCGGCTACGATGCGGCGGAGACGAAGGACGAGGACTCGGATCGCCTGGCCGTTGTCCAGCGGCTTACCTGGGCCTACTTGCATTCCGCGCTGCATGCTGACGATCCAGCCTGGTCCAAAGCATGCAAGGCGCTGAAGGACCATGCCAGCTCGCGAGGCCGCGTCGAACGTAAATAGGGCTTACGTTTGGCCATCGATCCGGATGCACGTTTCGCCAGGCAGACGTGCAGTCGCTGGGTCGAGCACCTTCTTGCACGCGCCATTCGTCATCAACCAGCAGACCGACAGTGACCGCATGGCTGATCATTCCATCGCAATCAGGCGGTGGCGCAGGCAAGTCAGGAAGACGGCTCTGGCAATGCTCCAAGACTTCCCTGGCGAGGTTGCAGGGTATGCAGGCATCAGCATTGAAGCACCTGGACGGCCAGCCAGCGCCGTCGATACAATTCTGCTGCCTAATCCCCCGCCGGCATGTCCATCAGGGTTGGATCATCCGGCTCCCGCCCATGCAGCAGCAGCGCCACCAGACCTGTCCAGCCCGTCTGGTGCGAGGCGCCCAGCCCCTGCCCGGTGTCGCCATGGAAGTATTCGTGGAACAGCACATGGTCGCGAAAATGCGGATCGTCCCGCAGCCGCGCGACATCGCCGAAGATCGGGCGCCGGCCGTCCGGCCCGCGCAGGAACAGCCGGGTCAGGCGGGCGGACAGTGCGTCGGCGATTTCCCGCAGGCTGAGCTTCACGCCGGACGCGGTCGGATACTCGACGCGAAAATCATCGCCGTAATAATGATGGAAGCCATACAGCGATTCGATGATCATGAAGTTGACCGGCATCCAGACCGGCCCGCGCCAGTTCGAATTGCCACCGAACTCGCGGCTGATGCTGTCGCCCGGCACATAGCCCACGCTGAAGTGCTGGCCGTCCAGATCGAGCGTGAACGGCTTGTCCCGATGCACGCGTGAGACACTGCGCACGCCATGCGGCGACAGGAACGCCGTCTCGTCCAGCATGCGGCGCAGCAACGCCTTCATGCGGTGGCCGCGCAGCAGCGACAGCAGGCGCCGAGACCCCTGTCCTTCCACGTCCCAGTGCGAGACCAGGCCGGCGAGGTCGGGCCGGTGCGCCAGCACCCAGCGCAATCTGGCGGCGAATTCCGGATTGCGTTCGACCGCTTCGGGCTCCAGCACCTCCACCGCGAACAGCGGGAACAGGCCGACCAGGGAAAACAGCCGCAGCGGAATGGCTGAACCGTCAGGCCGCTGCAGCACGTTGAAGTAGAACTGGTCCACTTCGTCCCACAATCCGCGATATCCGCTCTGCCGGGTCATGACGTCGGCGATGGCAAGGAAGTGCTCGAAGAACTTGGTCGCGGTGGATTGATAGACGCCGTTGCGGGTAGCCAATTCCAGCGAGATGCGCATCATGTTCAGGGCATACATCGCCATCCAGGACGTGCCGTCCGACTGGTCGATCCGTCCGGCCACCGGCAGCTTCTGGCTGCGGTCGAACACCTCGATGTTGTCCAGCCCGAGGAAGCCGCCCTGGAAGACGTTGCGGCCTTCGATGTCCTGGCGGTTCACCCAGCCGGTGAAGTTGATCAGCATCTTGTGGAAGACGCGCTCCAGGAAGTCGAAGTCGGGCTGGCCGCTCAGCGCGGCATCCATGCGGAAGACCCGCCAGGCGGCCCAGGCGTGCACCGGCGGGTTGACCGCGCCGAAATCCCACTCATAAGCCGGCAGGGCGCCGTTCGGATGCATGTACCATTCATGCGTCAGCAGCAGAAGCTGGTGCTTGGCGAACGCCGGATCGATCAGCGCGAAGGTGACCGCCTGGAAGGCAAGGTCCCAGGACGCGTACCACGGATACTCCCACGTGTCGGGCATCGAGATGATGTCGCGGTTGTTCAGGTGCTTCCAGTCGGTGTCGCGGATCTGCTCCCGGGCCGGTGGCGGTGGCGGCTGCAGCGGGTCGCCTTCCAGCCAGCGGCGCACGTCGAAGCGGTAGAACTGCTTGGACCAAAGCATCCCGGCCAGCGCCTGACGCTGCACCAGGCGCGCGTCCGGATCGGCGATGGTGGCTTGCAGCACCGCATAGAATTCGTCGGCTTCGGCCAGGCGGGCAGCCATGATCGCGTCGTGGTCGGCGAACGGGTCAGCGGCTTGACAAGCCTCCCGCCAGCGCAGCCGCACGGTCCGGCGTCCGCCGGCCGGGATGGTCAGTGTCACGTGCGCGGCGCATTTGGTGCCCTGCTGGCGGTCCACCGCATCGTGCTGACCGTTCACGACGAAGTCGTCGATGCCGTCCTTGAACGGGCCGGCCGCGTCCGCGCCATACAGGCGCCGCGTGTTGGTTTCGTTGTCGCAGAACAGCCAGGCCGCCGGACAATCAATCTCCAGCCGGCGGTCCGGCATGCGGTTGTGGAAGGCGTCGATGCCGGCCTTCGCCAGTCTCAGGATGGGGCGCGGGATGCCCGGCCGCCAGTCCCAGGTGTTGCGCGCCCAGAGCTGCGGCAGCACGTGCAGGTCGGCCGCCTCTGGCCCACGGTTGTCGATGGTGACGCGGATCAGGATGTCTTCCGGCGTTGCCTTGGCGTACTCCACGGCCACGTCGAAGTAGCGGTCCTGGTCGAACACCCCAGTGTCGAGCAGTTCGTATTCCGGCTGGTCCTGACCACGCCGAGCGTTCTCGGCGATCAGGGAGCCGTAGGGAAACGCGGCCTGGGGATACTTGTAGAGCATCCGCATGTAGGAATGCGTCGGCGTGCCATCGAGGAAGTAATACAGCTCCTTGACGTCCTCGCCATGGTTGCCCTGGGCATTGGTCAGGCCGAACAGCCGCTCCTTCAGGATCGGGTCGCGGCCGTTCCACAGCGCCAGCGACAGGCACCAGCGCAGCCGGTCGTCGGTGAAGCCGGCGATGCCGTCCTCCCCCCAGCGGTAGGTTCGGCTGCGGGCGTGGTCGAACGGCAGGTAGTTCCAGGCGTCGCCGGTGGCCGAGTAGTCCTCACGGACGGTGCCCCATTCGCGTTCGGCGAGGTATGGGCCCCAGTGGAGCCAGGATTCGCGGTCCGCGAGGCGCTTGCCTTCAACTGTTTGCAGCAAGACGCTCGGCATGGAGGATCCTAAGCTGGTACGTCGGCCATTCATCGCTCTTCCTACTCATCATGGCGGAGGTTTCGCCATCGGCGCTGACACGGAAGTTCGCGGCGTCGGCCCGCGGAGCGTCGGGCGGCGCCGGCCGTGACTTCTTTGCCACGCCAGCCTCGACTGACTTATGTTGGCGACAAGGCAACGGGTTCCAGTTCACGCCATCTGGGGGCAGCGCACGACTAGAACAGGCTTGGCCATGCCAGGAAATTCGACGATTGGGAAAGCCTGCCAATGAAACGCCTGTTCCTGCTGGCCGCGCCGGCCATGGTGTTGCTGGTCGCATAGCCGCGGTCCTGATAGCGAAGGCGGTTCAGATCTCGTAATCTGTTGCTTAAGCCTGACTGTGGCAGGAGGCGATTGAATGAATGATTTGTATGACACCGATGTGGTGGCTTGGTCCGAACAGCAAGCGAAACTGCTGAGCCGGATGGCCGCTGGCGAGCGCGTCAACAGCGTGGAGTTGGACTGGCCCAACATCGCCGAGGAGATCGAGTCGTTGGGCAAGTCTTATAGACGGGAATTGCGCAGCCATATTGGCACGGTGCTGGAGCATCTGATCAAGCTGCAGGCGTCTCCAGCGCTTGATCCACGCAACGGCTGGAAGGAAACCATCGGTCGGTCGCGTGACGACATCGACCTCATACTGGCGGAAAGTCCCAGCTTGCGTCACGCCGTGCCGACCATGATCGCGGACGAGACCACGCGATCCCGCCGACGCGTGGCGCGATCGCTGGGAATATACAACGAACAGCCGCGCGTTGATATCGACGGCCTGACGTTTACCGAGGATCAGGTGGTTGGCGACTGGCTTCCTTGAGTAGGTCTGGTTCGTGCGCTCTCGAATGGCGACCCGCAGCACCGCAAGCCGTGGGTGAACGAGCCAAACCCGGCTATGATGCTGAGGCGCGATCCCGGTTCCATTGCGGATAGCTCGCCGCCGCCAAACTCGCAGCGCCTACCGCGGCCGCTTCGCCAGCCGTCGCTCGTACGCCTGTGCCAGCAAGGTGCTGGGGAACAGCAGCGCGAAATAGATCAGCGCCACCACGGTATAGACCTCCAGCGGCCGGTAGGTGTCCGCCGTCACCAGGGTGCCGTTGTACAGCAGGTCCGGCACCGCGATCGTCGACACCAGCGAGGTGTTCTTCAACTGCGTGATCGACTGGTTGACGAAGGGCGGGATCATCCGGCGGATCGCCTGCGGCAGGATCACCCGCCGCATCACATGCCACCGCCGCAACCCCAGGGAGCGGGCGGCATCCCATTGCCCTTGCTCGATCGAAATGATGCCGCCGCGGAAGATCTCGGCATAGAAGGCGCCGGTGTAGCAGGACAGCGTCAGGATGCCGGCCACGGTGGCCGGGATCTGGATGCCGAGCAGCACCGGCAGCGCGTAATAGAACCAGACGATCTGCACCAGCAGCGGGGTGCAGCGGAACACCTCGATGAAGGCCACCAGCGGGATGTTCAGCAGGACGGAGCGGGACAGCCGCCCCAGTCCCAGCGCCAGGCCGATGATCAGCCCGAGGAAGATCGTCGCCGCGGTATAGCCCAGGGTGACCATCACGCCGCGCTCGAACAGCGGCACGTAGCGCAGCAGGAAGCCGAAGTCCCACTGGTAATGCATGTGGGACCTCTCCCGCTTCGCGTCAGAACGTCAGGCTGGCGGGAACCTGGTCTCGGTTGACGCCGAGCTTCGCCAGGCCCTGCAGCATCCACTCGCGGATCTGTCCGGTGCCGCGGTTCATGTCGATCCAGGCGTCGATCACCTCGCGGAACCGGGTGTCCGGCTCGCGCTGCAGGCCGAGGCAGCTTGGCAGCGCGACGGTGGGGTTGGACAGCAGGTAGTAGGGGCCCAGCGCCGGGTTCTTGCCGACCGTGGCCAGGCCGAGCAGGGCGGCCTCGATCTGCGCATCGGCGCGGCCCGATTGCAAGGCCAGGGTGCATTCATCGCGGGTTTTGAAGCCGGTCAGCTGCGCTTTCGGGCAGTAGCGCCTGGCGGCGGTTTCGTGCAGCGAGCCGATGTCGAAGACGATGACCAGTTCCGGCTTGTTCAGGTCGTCCCAGGTCTTCGGCGCCAGCCCGTGCTTGGCCAGGCAGCCGAACGGGTGAATGATCATCGGCCGGCTGAAGGCGATCGACAGCGCCCGCGCCGGGGTGGGGTTCAGCGCGAACGCCAGGTCCACCTTGTTGGACTGCAGGTCCAGCACCGAGTTGCCGTAGGTTGACTCGAGATACTCAAGTTTCGCGTCGAATACCTTGGCGATGTCCAGCGCCATGTCGATGCAGGCGCCCGACCATTGGCCGGTCGCCAGGTCCTTCTGGAAATACGGCAGCTCTCCCGGCAAGGCGGCGATACGCAGAGTCTTGGTGCGGCGAATGCGGTCGAAGGTGCTCTCGGCCGTGGACTGCGCCCGCACGACCCCTGGCGCCAACCCGATCAGCGACAGCGCTGGCAGCAGCACGGCGGCCGCCGCGACGCCTCGCCGGCTCAACCCTTGCCTCCCTCGGATCTCGTTTCCCCGATCGTTGGTCATCCGTTCATCCTTTCAACCACCGTGGACGTCACGCGTGATGGCTTATGCACCATGATGGCCGGCTTCATAGCAGTCCCTGGTGATGCAATCGACAGGCCATGCGCGCGATCCGGCAAGCCGTGCCGGAGGCGCCAGGCTCAGTGTTCGTGGAACAGCAACGGACGCGAGTCAGGCATTCTTGTGCGATCCCGTCACGGCGGGCGAGCGAGCAGGCGCGTGAGGGGCAGGCCCGCCAACCATGGCTTTGTCGACACCAGTACCGCAAGGCGTGGATGGCGGCCTCCGCCCGATAGCGTCGGAAACGCGCCGCTGCTAACCGCGCATTGATTGATCCACCCGGCGTCGGGCCAGGATCATGCTGGACAATGTTGCGCGCGACTCGGCGGCACGCTTATCAGGCGCATCGGTGATGGCACGGAGACACGCGGAATGATCAGAGTTCTGGCGATAGCGGCACTGGCGCTGCTGCCACTGCTGGCCGGATGCAGCCCGGCCACGCCAGGCGAGCAGCAGATCCTGGTGGATCGCGCCACCCTGACGACGCAGGAGCTGATGACCCAGACGGTATCGGACGGGCCGCGATCGCTGCTGCGGCGGGCCAAGGCGGTGATGATCTGCCCGCGCATCTTCAAGGCCGGCTTCTTTTTTGGCGGCGAGGGCGGACGCTGCGTGCTGCTGGCCCGCGCCGGCAACGGCACCTGGTCCTATCCGGCGTTCTACACCATCGGCAGCGGCAGCTTCGGCTTCCAGTTCGGCATCGAGGACAGCCAGCTTTTCCTGCTGATCCTGACCGAACGCGGCCTGAACGCGGTGCTGGACAGCCAGATCAAGCTGGGTGCGAACGCCTCGATCGCGGTGGCCACGATCGGCGCCGGCATCCAGGGATCGACCACCGCGGCTGTCGGCGCGGATATCGTTGCGTTTTCCGAGTCACGCGGGCTGTTCGGCGGCGTCGCGCTGGAAGGCAGCCTGATGTCCGCGCTGACCGAGTGGGACCAGAGCTACTACAACCGGCCGACCGGCTCCCGGCAGATCGTCATGCAGATGCAGGGCAACAACCCTGGCGCCGAACCGCTGCGGGGTCTGCTGACGCGATACGGCTCAGGTCCGGGGCCGGAGCGGGTGTCGGCGCCGCCATCACGGCCGCCGGGCTATACGCCGCCTTACGCGCCATATCAGCCGCAAGGTCAGGGCGCGCCGCCGCCTTCCGCGCCGCCGTCCTCGGGCCCGGTCTATCTGACCCCGCTGCCGGGTGCGGGCGGACAGGGTCCGGTGCAGCAGCAGAATCTGGCGCCGCCCGGGCGATAGCAACGGGTCGGGCAGGCCAGGGATTTGTTCTGGTCCGGTCAGCCGGCTTCCCGATCGAGACGCTGGATCGGATCCCCGATCGGGGCGCCGGGCCGGAACCCCTCCCTGGCCAATCCGAGCGGCGGCTCCTACAATCCGGGAATGACCAACGACCTGCCGTTCTGGAAGACCAAGCGCCTGGAAGCGATGACCCGGGACGAGTGGGAATCCCTGTGCGACGGCTGCGGCCGCTGTTGCCTGCACAAGCTACGCGATGAGGACACCGATGCGCTGTCCTTTACCAGCGTCGCCTGCCGCCTGCTGGACCTGGAGTCCTGCCGCTGTGGCGACTATGCCAAGCGGCAGCGCCGGGTGCCCGATTGCGTCAGCCTGACGCCGCGAGCCCTGCTGGACATCGACTGGCTGCCGCCATCCTGCGCCTATCGTCGCGTGCGCGATGGCCAGGATCTGGCTTGGTGGCACCCGCTGGTATCCGGCGATCCGGATACGGTGCACCAGGCTGGCGTCTCGGTCCGCGGCAGGGCCATCAGCGAACGGCACGCCGGGCCGCTGGAAAGCCATATCGTCGACTGGCCCGGCAAGATGCCGCGTGCCAGGTCACCCTGCGTCAAGGACGTTGGGGCGCCAGGGACGTTGGGGCGAAACGGCCGGAAGACGAGAGCTGAATGAAGGAGGCTGGACGATGAAGGACGCGCTGTATGGTGGCGTGAACGCGGCGGTGCTGACGCCGATGCACGCCGACCTGTCGATCGACCTGGACCGCATGGCGGCGCACTGCCGCTGGCTGCTGGCCAACGGCTGCAACGGCCTGGCGGTGCTCGGCACCACCGGAGAAGCCAACAGCCTGGGCCTGGACGAGCGCATCGCGGTGCTGGAAGGCCTGGTCGAACGCGGCATCCCGGCGGCGAGGATGCTGCCCGGCACCGGCACCACCAACATCACCGACACCGTGCTGCTGACCCGCGCGGCCGAAGCCGCCGGCTGTCGCGGCGCGCTGCTGCTGCCGCCGTTCTACTACAAGAACCCCTCCGACGACGGACTTCTGGCCTATTTCAACGAGGTGATCCAGCGCGTCGCCGGCGACATCAGGCTTTACCTCTACAACTTCCCGCAGCAGTCGGCGGTGCCATTCACCGTGTCGTTCATCGATCGGCTGCGGTCGGCCAATCCGGGCAAGGTGAAGGGCCTGAAGGACAGCAGCGGCGACTACGACAACGCGCTGGCCTATGTCGAGGCGTTCGCCGACGACGGGTTCGAGGTCTACGCGGGCGACGACTCGCTGCTGAAGCCGCTGCTGGAAAAGGGCAGCGCCGGCTGCATCACCGCGGCCGCCAACGTGAACTGCGCGATCGGCGCGCGGGTCTATGCCGGGTGGCAGGGGCCGGATGCCGCGGCGGCGCAGACGATGCTGACGGCGACGCGCAAGGCGGTGACGTCGGTGCCGCTGATCCCGGGTCTGAAGGCGCTGGTGGCGCGCAACACCGGCGATGCCGGCTGGCACAATATCCGCCCGCCGCACCTGAAGCTGACCGAGGCGCAGCAGGCGGTGCTGTTCAATACGTTCGATGCCAGTGGGGTCAGGCTGGCAAAAGCCGCCTGACCGCGGCTGCGTACGCTGGCTCTCGTCGTTGCCGATCGCCTGCCCACGGATGTACAACTCGTCTTGCGGAGCAGTTTCCGATCAGGCTGCTCCGGTTTGACCCGTCATGGCCGGGCTCATATGAGCCCGGCCATAACAAATTGGCGCAACGTGATCGGGAACCGCTCTAGGTTGGGCGGTCGGGCGCCGGCACTGACCGCCGCCCGCGCGGATGTTGCGCCCGATTGTTGATCAATTGTGTAAAGTGTCCTTACAATGATCAAACAGTCAGGAACCAACCTCTTGCCACGGCGAAATAGGCAACCAACTGACGACACGCCAGCTTTACAGTCTGCGTCGGCGGGCGACGCGGAAGATTTGGCGATCTGGCATCGGACTCGCAGAAACTGGAGGGTCGCATGAGACGGCACATTGGCGGTCCGATGACTTTCAGCACGATGGGTATGCTGCTATCGACGAGCTTGTTCATTTATGCCGCGTGGCTGACATCCATCGTCTTCTGCGCCTCCAACGGTCTGCACAATTTGCTGATCGCGGCGGCGATGTTCTTCCCGGTGGGGGTCGTTCATGGTGTGGGCATCTGGTTCGGCGGCTGGTAGATCGTCAACCGCCGGGACGGGATCGCGATACTACCATTTAGCATGCTGAGCAGCGTTATTGTCCAGGCGCGCGAACCGTCGTCATGAAGGCGCTGAACGGCGAGCTTTTCTGATGTCGACTTGGATAGTGAAGAAGGTGGTACGGGTCGCCTGGGACCACAGCTCATGGCGGCACCTTCAAGCGGCGGTGGCGACGACGCTGCCAGCGATGGCCGGCTGAACGGCGGCAATCCGTTCGGCGACACCAAGTTCACCGAGCGCAGTCGGCGGGTGCTCGACGCCCTACAAACGCATCCAACTACGCCTGAGCATTCGGCACCACCTCAATCCAGCAGCCACGGCGCTGCGGCGGCCTGGGCGATGTGGCGGACCTGGGTCAGCAGTCCTGACCCGACGGGGATGCCGTCCCGCATCCGCGTTTCGGCGTATTTCCACTGCGGGTCGCCGGCGACCATGACCGGGCGCGCCGGATCGATTGGCGTGGTGGCGCGCAGGTCGCCGAGGAATTGCGCGACGTCGTTCTGGAAGTCGTCCGAGGCGCGAAAGATGGCGGGATCGATCGCCATGAAGAAGTGGCCGATATCCATCCCCCGCGGCGTCTTCGTGTGCATCGGGTCGGTAATCAAGGTCGCCCCGGACAGGCAGGACGCCAGGATGTTCACCATCGTCGCCAGGCCGTAGCCCTTGTAGCTGGAGTTCTCCGGCGAGCCGCCGAGGGACGTCAGGAAACCGCCCTTCTGCTTCGCCACCAGCGGATCGTTGCTTGCCTGGCCCTCGGCATCCAGCACCCAGCCGTCCGGCGTGGGCAGGCCCTCGTTGGCCTTGTTGCGGATGCGGCCGGCCGCCACGGTGGTGGTCGCCATGTCCAGCAGGAATGGCACGCCATCGGCACTGGGCGCGGCGAAGGACCAGGGATCGGTGCCGAGCCTGGCTTGCTTGCCGAAGGTGGGGGCGACCTGGATGCCGGAGGCGCTGGTGCAGGACATGCCGATCAGGCCCTGCCTGGCGGCCATCAGGCTATAGTAGCCGGCGGCGCCGAAATGGGCGGAGCCACGCACGGTGGCGATCGCCATGCCCACCACCTTGGCCTTGCCGATCGCCACCGTCATGGCGAAGTGCGCCGGCACGTGACCCAGGCCGCCGCCGCCGTCCACCAGGGCCGACACCGGCGTCTCCCGCACGATGTTCGGCCGGGCATCCATCTTGGCGCGGCCCGAGCGACGCAGCGCATCGTAGCCGGGGATCATCGACATGCCGTGGCTGTCGACGCCGTGCAGGTCGGCCCAGGACAGCACGTCGGCGGTGGTCTCGGCATTTGCCTCCGGCATGCCCCAGGCGAGCAGGATGGCTTTCAACTGGGCGCGGTGGGTCGCATAGGATGCGGGCATGGTGTCTCCTCCGATTGGTGCCGAGAGCCTTGCGCGTTGGCATGGTTCCGGCAAGGGTGACACGGCAATGCGAAGGAGGCCGGCATGGAGGCGAAGCAAGCGAATGGACAGGCGTTGTTGCGGGCACGCTTCGGCATCGACCTGCCGGAGACAACGGTGCCGGAGGCAATCGCCGGCTTGCTCGACCGGCGGGTGACGCGCCGCTACACCGAGCAGGATGTGCCGGACGCGCTGCTGGATGCCCTGCTGGCGGCGGCGCAGTCGGCACCGGCGAAGTCCGACCTGCAGCAGTTCTCGGTCGTGGTGATGCGCGACCGCGCCCGGATCAAGCGGATCGCCGACTGGATCGGCACGATGGACTGGATCGCCACCGCACCGGTGTTCCTGGTGTGGTGCGGCGACATGCGGCGCGGCCAGCGGCTGTGCGCGCTGCACGACATGCCGCATGCCAACAACAACCTGGACACGTTCCTCAATACCGCGGTTGATTGCACGCTGGCCATGGGGCAGTTCATGGCGGCGGCCGACGCGGTGGGCCTGGGCACCTGCCCGATCAGCTATGTCCGCTCCCACATCGAGCGGGTTTCGCCGCTGCTGGGCCTGCCCGCCGGGGTCTATCCGGTCGCCGGCCTGAGCGTGGGCTGGCCAGTGTTCCGCCGCCCGGTGTCGATGCGGCTGCCGCCATCCATGGTGGTGCACCGGGAATGCTACGACGACCATGCACTGCCCGACGCCATCGCCGCGTATGACGAACGCCGCGGCGCGCGTGAACCGGTGGCGGCCGGCAGCCAGAAGAACGGCGACATCTATCTGCCGCGCGAGGGTGTCGGCTGGAGCGAGAACGTCGCTCGTCAGCTATCGGTGCCGGAGCGGTTCGGCTTTGCCGCCTACCTGAAGACCAGGGGATTCGATCTTGCCTGATGACGCCGGCTTGCCTGATGACGCCCGCTTGCCTGATGACGCCCGCTTGCCTGATGACGCCCGACTGGTCGCGGCCGCCGAAGTCACCGCGCGGACGGTTCGCGCCAGGCACGCGGCCAGCCTGATCGTGCTGCGAATTGAGGCCGCAGGGGGACGTAACGAGCCGCACATGCTGATGGGCATGCGTGGCGCGAAGCACCGTTTCATGCCCAACCGGCTGGTGTTCCCCGGCGGCCGTGTCGATCGCGCCGACCTGAGCGCGCCCAGTGCCACGCCGCTGTCGCCGGCCACGGAACGCGCCCTGCGCAAGAACACCAACCCGAAGCTGGCACATGGCCTGGCGATGGCGGCGGCGCGCGAACTGGCTGAGGAAACCGGCCTGTCACTGAGCATCCCCTTGGGCACCCCGCCGCGGTTGGACGTGTTGCACTACCTGGCGCGCGCGGTGACCCCGGCGCCCGGTCCGATCCGCTTCAACGCCCGGTTCCTGGTGGTTTCGGCGGAGCACGTCAGCGGCACGCTAGGTGGCGACGGCGAACTGGACGGGCTGCGCTTCTATGCCCTGACCGAGGCGCTGGCCCTGGACCTCGCCGCGCCCACCCGCCGGATGCTGGAACGGTTGCGGCAATGGATCAGCATGACCGAGGCGGAACGCGACAGCCAGACGCATACCCCGGTGCTGCTGCGGGATCGCGGCTGGCGGATGGAGTAGCAGGCCAGGCCAGCGACTTTCATTGCATATGATGCCATTAAAATTCACCACCGGGCGCGGCCGCGTGTCACGATCCGACCTCGGTTGGTCCCGGATTTGCTTGCGCAGATCTAAGCTTCTGAAGGCAAGGACGCATTTGATGACCGACCTGCATTTCCTGACTATCGCTCAGGCATCCGCCCTGATCCGTGACAAGAAATTGTCTCCTGTTGAGTTGACCACGGCTTTTCTCGACCGCGTGAAACGTCTCGACGGCAGGCTGAACAGTCATCTTCTGCTGCTGGAAGATCAGGCCCTGACGGATGCGAGAAAGGCCGAAGCGGAGATCGCCGCCGGCAACTGGCAAGGCCCGCTGCACGGCATCCCGATCGGCCTGAAGGACATCTACAACACCGCCGGCATCCGCACCACGGGCCACTCGGCCTTGTTCAAGGACCATGTGCCCGCCGAGGACGCCTTCACCGTCACCTTGCTGAAGCAGGCCGGCGCGGTGATCACCGGCAAGCTGGCGACGTGGGAGTTCGCCATCGGCGGTTCCTCCTTTGATCTGCCGTGGCCGCCGGCGCGCAATCCGTGGGACATCACGCTCGATCCCTCCGGCTCCTCGTCCGGGTCGGCGGTGGCGGTGGCGGCGGGTCTGTGCACGGGCGGGATGGGCAGCGACACTGGCGGATCGATCCGCGGCCCGGCCGCGTGGTGCGGCATCGCCGGCCACAAGCCGACCTACGGGCTGCTCAGCCGGCGCGGCATCCTGCCGTTGTCGTTCTCCCTGGATCACGCCGGACCGATGGCCTGGACCGCCGAGGACTGCGCGCTGATGCTGCAGGTGCTGGCGCGCCATGATCCGCTGGATGCCGCCAGCGCGGCTGTGCCGGTGCCGGACTTCACCGCGACGATCGGCCAGACGCTAACCGGCCTGCGCGTCGGCGTGGTGCGGCATTTCTTCGAGACCGACCTGCTGACCGATCCCGAGACCATTGCCGCGCTGGAGACCAGCGTGATGGCGCTGCGCGACATGGGTGCCATCGTCGGCGACGTGACACTGGCGCCGTTCGGCCATTACGCCGACATCGGCAGCCTGATTTCCCGCAGCGAGTCGTATGCCATCCACCAGCACTGGCTGCGCGCGACGCCGGATCTGTATGGCGCCTATGGCCGGCACCGGCTGATGGCCGGCGCCTTCGTCGCCGCGGCCGACTACGTCAACGCCCAGCGCCAGCGCGCCAGGCTGGTCGCCGACCTGGCGGAGACGATGAAAACCGTGGATGTGCTGATCTTCCCCACCGCGCGCTGCCCCGCCCGGCCAATCGGCGAGGATTCCATGGCTTCCGGCTTTCAGCCGTTCTTCAACCGCGCCTTCAACGTCACCGGCAGCCCCGCCCTGTCGATCTGCAATGGCTTCAGCGACAGCGGCCTGCCGCTGGCCCTGCAGATCGGCGGCCGGCCATTCGAGGACGCCCTGGTGCTGCGCGTCGGCGCGGCGCTGGAACGTGCGCTGCACACTAGGTCGCGGCGGCCGAAGCTAGGCCAGGGCGCTGCCCTGGACCCGCAAAGGGGCTGATGCCCCTTTGATCCCCGTCCAGGGGTTTGGGGGAGAGGGGGCGACACAGCCGTTGCAACCGCCTCAGTCGCCCCCTCTCCCCCAAACTCCTAAATGGGTTCCAAGGGCGTCAGTCTTTGGCGGGGTCGAGGGGCAGAGCCGCCGCCTTCCTTACGCCATCGAGATCTGGGTGAAGTCCACGAACCAGCTCTGCACCGGCACGAAGCCCTGGACTTTCTTGCTCATGGCGCGGGGGTTGAGGTCGTGCACGATGAACAGCCAGGCTGCTTCATCGACCACGATCGCGTGGGCCTGTGCGAGCAGCTTGGTCTGTGCTGACGGGTCGAAGCTGGCCTGGGCCTGCTTCAGCAGATCAGTGACCGTCTGATTGTCGAAGTGTCCCCAGTTGTAGTTGGTGGGGGAGAAGCTGTCCTTCGCGTAGTAGCGGAACATGGTGGATGGATCGACGGAGCTGAGGCTGATGTTGATGCCCTGGTCGCCGTGCGACTGGGTTGCCTTGGGATCGCTGCGGACCGCCACCAGCATGGTGCCCCACTCCACCACGTCGAAGTCGATCTGCATGCCGACGGCAGCAAAGTTCTGTTGCAGGAACTCGTTCATCGGGATCGGCAGCATCTGTCCCGACCCCGAGGTGGAGATCATGATCTTCGCCTTTATGGGATTGTTTGGCCCGAAGCCGGCTGCCGTCAGCAGCGCCTTCGCCTGGGCCGGATCATGCGTGTAATGCTGGGTCGGACTGCCGAAGAAAGGACTTTCCGGCGCATACAGCCCCACCGCCGGCTTGGCGGTGTTGTTCAGCAGGCTGCACAGCCCGTCGCGGTCGATGGCGTAGTTCATCGCCTGCCGCACCCGCACGTCCTTGAACGGCGAATTGGCTTCGCAATCCAGGCAGTAGGGCCAGGTGTGCGGATACGGCCACAAGGAAACGATATAGCCTGCCTGCTTCAAGGACGGGATCGCGTCGGGCGCCGGGACCTCGATCCAGTCGACCTGGCCGGAGCGCAGCGCGGCGATGCGTGTCGTCGCCTCCGCCATCGGGCTGACCACGAGTTTGTCGAGCTTGGGGATGCGGTCCTTGTCCCAATAGGCTGCGTTGCGCACCATCTCGATGTATTGCCCGGGCTCCACGCGGGTGATCTTGAACGGCCCGGTGCCGGACGGCTTCTTGCCGAACGCCGCCCAGGTCTTGCCGACCGCGTCGAACTGCGTTGGACTGACCATCAGGATGCGGGTCAGCAGCCAGGGCAGGAAGCTGAACGGATATTTCGTTGTCAGGACGATCGTCTGATCGTCGGCCTTCTCATAGGTGTCGATCATCGACACCGCGGCCTTGACAATCGGTGCCGAGGTGGCGTCGTAGTGTGGTGACTTTTCGTCGTACACCCGCTGCAGGTTCCAGATCACCGCGTCGGCGGTGAAGTCGGATCCGTCGTGGAACTTCACCCCCTGGCGCACGCCGCATATCCAGCGCAGCGGGTTGGTCTTGTCGGGGTTCCAGGCGGTGAACAGGCCGGGCGTGATACCCGCCGGCTTGTCGGGGTGGTGGCGCAGGTCCCAGTTCACCAGCGCGTCGTACGGCGGATAGCCGAGGAAGCGGTAGCCCTCGAAACCATTGTTGGGAATGCCGCCGGCGGTGGGAAGATCCGCCGCCGTCATGGCGATGCGCAAGGTGCCGCCGGTGGCGGCCCGCGCGGGAAGCGCCGGCAGGCTCGCCGCGAGCGCCGCGCCGGCCAGGAAGTCACGTCGGTCCATGATGCCGCCTTACACGATGCTGATTTGGGTAAAGTCCTGGGACCAGCTCTGCGCCGGCTTGAACCCGGCGACCTTCTTCGACATGGCGCGCGGGTTCAGGTCGTGCACGATGAACAGCCAGGGCGCGCCGTCCACCACCATGGCATGCGCCTGTGCCAGAAGCGTATCCTGCTGGTTCTTGTCGAATGTCGCCTGCGCCTTGTGCAGCAGGTTGGTCGCCGCCTGGTTGTCCCAGTGGCCCCAGTTGTAATTGGTCGGGGAGTAGCTGTCCTTGGCATAGTAGCGGAACATCGACGACGGATCGGTGAAACTCAGGCTGATGTTGATCCCGTCATCGCCATGCGCCAGCGGCGAACTCGGCGCGGCGCGGACCGCCACCAGCATGGTCCCCCACTCCACCACGTCGAAATCGATATCCATGCCAACGGCCTTGAAGTTCTCCTGCATGAACTCGTTCATCGGGATCGGCACCATCTGGCCGGAGCCGGAGGTGGAGATCATGATCTTGGCCTTCAGCGGCTTGTTCGGGCCATAGCCTGCCTCCGCCAGCAGTGCCTTGGCCTTCGCCGGATCGTGCGTATAGTGGTTCGTCGGCTTGCCGAACAGCGGGTTGTCCTGGGGATACAGGCCGACGGCCGGCTTGGCGGTGCCGTTCAGCAGGTCGCAGAGGCCGGCACGGTCGATGGCGTAGTTGATTGCCTGGCGCACCCGCACATCCTTGAACGGCGAGCTGTCCAGGCAGTTCAGCACATAGGGATACGTGTGTGGATACGGCCACAGGCTGATCTGGAACCCGGCCGCCTTCAGCGAGGGGATCGCATCCGGCGGCGGCACCTCGATCCAGTCCACCTGGCCCGAGCGCAGGGCGGCCACGCGGGTGGTCGCCTCCGGCATCGGGTAGACGATCAGCTTCTCCAGCTTCGGTATGCGCGTCTTGTCCCAGTAGTCCTCGTTGCGGGTCATCTCGGCGTACTGGCCAAGCACCACCTTGGTGATCCTGAACGGGCCGGTGCCGGACGGATTCTTGGCGAAGGCGGCCCAGGATTTTCCGGTCTTTGCCCATTGCGTCGGGCTGACGATCAGGATGCGGGTCAGCAGGTAGGGCAGGAAGCTGAACGGGTAGTGCGTGGTGATGACGATGGTCTTGTCATCGACTTTCTCGTATTTGTCGACCATCGAAACGGTCGCGCGGACGATCGGGGCGGCGGGGGCATCGTATTGCGGCGACTTCTCGTCGAAGATCCGGCCGAAGTTGAAGATCACCGCGTCGGCGTTGAAATCCGATCCGTCGTGGAACTTCACCCCCTGCCGGACATCGCAGATCCAGCGCAACGGGTTGGCCGGATCGATCTTCCAGGCGGTGAACAGGCCGGGGGTGATGTCGGCAAGTTCGTTGGTGTGGGTGAAGTCCCAGTTGATCACCGAGTCATAGGGCGGATAGCCGAGGAAGCGGAAGCCCTCGCCGCCGTTGTTGGGAATGCCGTGGGTCGTCGGCAGGTCGGCCGCGGTCATGCCGATCCGCAGCACCTGGGGCGGCGCCGCCATGCCGGGCGTGATTGCCGCAGGCATGGCCGGCAAGGCTGCCGAACCCGCCGCCGCCGCGATAAGCCTCCGACGTGTCAGTGTCATACGCTGCCCAGTCCGTTGTGATCGCTACCGGTCAGCGGCTGCAAGGTCTATGCCATTGCGGGTGCGTCGGCCTTGGCTACCACCCGCATCATGCCGATCAGCTCTTGCGTCCCGATCACGTCGCAGAAGGTGTGCGCCATCGCCGACAGCGTGCCGTTGTGCTCCTGGTCGGTGAACGTCGCGTTGCCGTCGGCAACGAAGAACACCTTGTAGTTCAGCATCATGGCGTCGCGCGCGGTCGACTCGCAGCAGACCTGGGTGGCGGTTCCGGTGATGATCAAGCTATCCACACCGCGTTCCTGCAGGATGGCGTGCAGGTCGGACGCACCGGGCGCGAAGGCGCCGAAGCGGCTTTTCCGCACGATCAGGTCCCGCGGCTGGACGTCCAGGCCGGGCCACAGCGCGTGGCCGTGCGACCCTGGCGCGAAGGTCTCGATCATCCGCTGCCGGCGCGCCGGCGTGCAGAAATGGTCGAAATAGGTGGACCAGGTCCGGATTGCTTCCGCGTCCACCGTGTTCTGCAGGTAGACCACCTGGCCGCCGGCGTCGCGCAGCGCCTGGCTGATGCGGTTGACGTTCGGCACGATCTCCCGCGCCGAACCGATCTCGCACACCGCGCCGGGTGCCATGAAGCCATTCTGCAGGTCGACCACGACATGGGCGGTTCGCGCCGCGACGAGGTTGTCGAACACATGCACGCTGCCGCGGCGCTCCGTCACGCGCTGAACCACGGCAGGATTGATCGAGGATTCATGCAGGCCGTCGATCATTGGGACCCTCCATTGTTGCCTATAAAACAGGCTTTGACGCAAACCGACAGGCTAGAATCATGCCCGGAAGAATGCAATCGCATAAAAACAGTCCAGGTGGCTGGACAGAACCTCGCACTATGCTAGGACTCGGTTAATTGTTGCATCGCACAATGCAACGGGAATGCATCAGTATGCCTGGCGGGAACGATCTTCCGAGGCCTTCCTCCAGGCGCCCCGAATCGTTCGGCAATTGGAGAATCCTGGCCGCATGCTGCTTTTCGCCCTTCGCCGCCTGTTGCAGGCGATCCCCATCCTGCTCGGCGTGTCCCTGGTGGTGTTCGGGCTGGTGCATATCGTGCCGGGCAACCCGATCGACATGCTGATGCCGCCGGAAGCCTCGCCCGAGGTAATCGCGCAGATGAAGGCGGCGTTCGGCTTCGACAAGCCGTTGTACATGCAATACCTGCTCTGGCTGCTGCGCGCGGTGCAGGGCGATTTCGGCCTGTCCGTGTTCAACGCCACACCGGTCTGGGGCCAGCTTGTCGTCGCCCTGGAAAACACCTTCGTCCTGGCGATCCTGGCCGCCGCGCTTGGGTTTTTCATGGGCATCTTCTGCGGCATGGTTTCAGCGCTGTACCATGGCCGCTGGCCGGACAAGGTGTTTTCGGCCATCGCCACGATCGGTGTGTCGCTGCCGCACTACTGGTGCGCCATCGTTCTGGTGATGGCCTGCGCCGTGCTGCACGACTGGCTGCCGGCGCAGGGAATGGGCGACGATTCGCTGCCGCTGTACGACCGGCTGCAATACCTGGTGCTGCCGGTCATCACCCTGTCGCTGATCCCGATGGGGGTGATCGGCCGGCTGGTCCGCGCCACCGTCTTGGACATCATCGGCCAGGATTTCGTCGGCGCGCTGTCCGCCAAAGGCCTGACCCGCTGGCCGGTGATCCGGCACATCGCCAAGAACGCCGCGCCGCCGGTGCTGGCGCTGATGGGCCTGCAATTCGGCTACCTGCTGGGTGGCTCGATCCTGGTCGAGACGGTGTTCAACTGGCCCGGCTCCGGCAACCTGCTGAACCTGGCGATCTTCCGCCGCGACATCCCGGTGCTTCAGGCAACAATCCTGGTGCTGGCGACGTTTTTCGTCATCCTTAATCTGCTGGTCGATATCGCCCAGGCGGCGATCGACCCGCGCATCCGCCGTTGACCGGGACCGCGGAACCAGTGGGAGCGGCGCAGGTGGCAGAAGCCCAAGCGGGAGACATTATGTCGCAGGCAACCTTGTCGCGCGCAGCGGAACACGGCGAACGTTCCGCTTCCGTCATCAATCCCGACGACACAAATCCGCTTGGCGATGCGCCGGCCCTGCCAGCGTCCGGCTACTGGCGATCGGTGGCTGAGCGCCTGCTGCGCGACAAGGTCACCATGGCGGTGACCCTGGTGCTGTTCGGCATCCTGTTCATCACCCTGGGCGCGCCGCTGGTGACGCACTACGACCCTTATGCCGGCAGCGTCCTCGGCCGTCTCAAACCGATCGGCACCCCGGGCCACTGGCTGGGCACCGACGAAACCGGTCGGGACCTGTGGACGCGGCTGTGCTATGGCGGCCGCCTGTCGCTGCTGGCGGCGATCCTGCCGGTGACGATCTCGCTGCTGGTTGGCGGCTTCTTGGGCATCCTGGCCGGCTACGCGGGCGGCTGGACCGGCACGCTGATCATGCGCATGATGGACGTGTTCTACGCGTTTCCGTCCATCCTGCTCGCCATTGCGATCTGCGGGCTGATGGGCAACGGCCTGATCAATTCCATCATCGCGCTGGCCGTGGTGTTCATTCCGCCGATGGTACGCATCTCGGAAACCGTCACCAGCCAGGCGCGCAACCTGGATTTCGTCGAGGCCGCCCGGGCCTCCGGGACCAGCACCTTGCAAATCATCCGCCACCATGTGCTGGCCAACGTGCTGGGACCGATCCTGGTCTATGCCACCAGCCTGATCAGCGTTTCGATCATCCTGTCCGCCGGGCTTTCCTTCCTGGGTCTCGGCGTCACCCCGCCGCAGGCGGAATGGGGGCTGATGCTGAACTCCCTGCGCCAGGCGATCTACGTGCAGCCCTATGTCGCCGCGCTGCCTGGCCTGATGATCTTCCTGACCTCAATGTGCTTCAATCTCATGAGCGACGGGTTTCGCAGCGCCATGGACGTAAGGCTGAACAAATGAGTGCCGCCCTATCGCCTGGTCCTCGCGCCGCTGATCCCAGGGACCGCGGCGGCCCGGCCCAGCCGCTGCTGATCGTCGAGAACATCCGCAAGTACTTCCCGGTGCGCGGCGGCCTGCTGAACCGCCAGGTCGCCACGGTGCAGGCGGTCGATGACGTCTCGTTCTCGGTCCGCAAGGGCGAGACGCTGGGCATCGTCGGCGAATCCGGCTGCGGCAAGTCCACTACCGCCCGGTTGCTGATGCGCCTGATCGAGCCCGACACCGGGTCGGTGGTGTTCGACGGCGACCTGATCGGCGACCGCGGCGGCATTTCGGTCAGTGACATGCGCCGGCAGATGCAGATGGTGTTCCAGGACAGCTACACCTCGCTCAATCCGCGCATGACGATGTCCGAAAGCATCGCCTACGCGCCGCGCATGCACGGCCTCGGCCGCAAGGCGGCGTTCGAGCGCGCCGAGGGCCTGCTGGGCCGCGTCGGCCTGAACGTCGGGCAGTACGCACGGCGTTACCCGCACGAACTGTCCGGCGGCCAGCGGCAGCGGGTGAACATCGCCCGCGCGCTGGCGCTGGAGCCGCGCCTGGTGATCCTGGACGAGGCGGTCGCCGCGCTGGACAAGTCGGTCGAGGCGCAGGTGCTGAACCTGCTGGGCGACCTGAAGGAAAGTTTCAACCTGACCTACCTGTTCATCAGCCACGACCTGAACGTCGTCGAGTACATGAGCGACCGGGTCATGGTGATGTATCTCGGCCGGGTGGTTGAAGCCGGTCCGGTGGATGAGATCTACCGCCACCCGCGCCACCCCTACACGCGGGCCCTGTTCGCTTCCAAGCCAACGTTGGACCCCGATCGGCGCACCTCGGAGATGCCGCTGACCGGCGATCCGCCGAACCCGATCAACCCACCCTCCGGCTGCCGTTTCCGCACCCGCTGCGGCTTCGCGCGGGCGAGTTGCGCGGAGAAGGTGCCGGTGCTGGCCGCCCCCTTCGGTGGCGACGCGGAACCCAATCATCTGGTCGCCTGCGACGTTCCCGAAGCGCAGGCAGCCCGTGGGGGTGTCATGGCGGTGCCTCATGCCTGACGGCAACGTGGCCGCCCCTGCCCTGCGGATCGAGGACCTGACCGTCCGCTTTACCCGCCGCAACACCGATGTCGCCGCCGTCAACGGCGTCGGTTTCTCCCTGGCCGCCGGCGAGACCCTGACGATCCTGGGCGAGTCCGGTTCCGGCAAGAGCGTCAGCCTGAAGGCGCTGATGGGCCTGCTGCCCGCCTATGCCAAGGTGTCGGGCAAGGTCTGGCTGAACGGCCAGGAGATCCTCGGCTTGCCCGCCGCCGCATTGGCCAAGCTGCGCGGCGGCGCGGTTTCAATGATCTTCCAGGAGCCGATGGCGGCGCTCGATCCGGTCTACACGATTGGCGAGCAGATCGCCGAGACCATCGTGCAGCACGAGGGCTGCGACAACCGCACCGCGATGAAGCGGGCGCTTGGCCTGCTGGAACAGGTCAAAATTCCCTCCGCCGAACGCCGCCTGAAGAATTTCCCGCACGAGATGTCGGGCGGCATGCGGCAGCGGGCGATGATCGCGCTGGCGCTGGCCTGCTCGCCCGCCGTGCTGCTGGCCGATGAGCCGACCACGGCGCTGGATGTGACCGTGCAGATCCAGATCCTGCTGCTGCTGCGCCAGTTGCAGGCGGAACTCGGCATGGCGATCGTCTTCGTCACCCACGATGTCGGCGCGGCGGCGGAAATCTCCGACCGCATCGCCGTTATGTACGCCGGCCGCTTTGTCGAGACCGGGACGACAAGGCAGGTGATGAAGCAGCCGATGCATCCTTATACGCAGGGGCTGCTGTCCTCCACGGTGCATGGCGGCATGCGCGGCCACCGGTTGGAGACGATCAGGGGCACGCCGCCGAACCTGGCGAACCTGCCGCCGGGATGCCCCTTCGCGCCGCGCTGCCGGCACGCGATCGAGGCCTGCCGGCAGGGTGAAACGCCGGTGGTGACCACCGAGGCCGGCGCCATGGCGCGTTGTCTGCGGGTTCGGGAACTGGTGCCATGGGCGTTGGCGTAGTGTTGTCTCCTGTGCGTTATGGCGGGCACAAGGGCGGGCAATATGCGCTGTCCGCGGGTTTGCGATTGTCCGCAATTCGTCATGGCGGGCCTCGTGCCGGCCATCCGCCCTCGGCGTTTGTGCGCGGATGGCCGGCACAAGGCCTGCCATGACGGGAATCGAGCCACCGACGTGACCGAATGATTGCCGTGACCAAATGACCGCCGTGACCTAACGATCGACGTGAACCAAGCGATCGACGTGAACCGAGCGATCGACGTGAACCGAGCGTGAGCCGAACGACCGAGGTGATTTGAACGACCAAGGTGATTTGAACGACCGAGGTGATCGGGCGATCGACGTGAACCGAGTGAACATGTGGGTGCGACGGCGGAACGCCTGACTCAACGAGAAACGCCTGACTAGCAGGAAAGGAAACAGCAACCATGACAGCCCCCATCACCCAGGAGGTCTTTGGCGGCATGCTTGACCGCGCCGGCCTGACCTTGACCGCAGCGCAGAAGGCGACCCTGTTCGAGGTCTACCCGCTGCTCCAGGCGATGATCGCCCGCGCCACCCCCGCCATGCCGCGCGAGGCCGAACCCGCCGTGATGTTCGCGGCGGAGGTAAAGTGATGGCGCAGTTCCTGACCATCGCCGAAGCCGGCGCGCTGATCGCGGCGAAGCAGTTGTCGCCAGTCGAACTGACCCGCATCTGCCTCGACCGCGTCAAGAAACTCGACCCGACCCTGCACGCTTTCCTGCTGCCCACCGAGGATCGCGCCATGGCCGACGCCACGGCGGCCGAAGCGCGCATGATGGCCGGCAACCTGAAGGGGCCGCTGGACGGCATCCCGATCGGCCACAAGGACATCTACAACACCGCCGGCATTCGCACGACCGGGCATTCCAGGCTGCTGCAGGACAACGTCCCCTCCGAGGACTCGGTCGTGGTCGCTAAGTGGGCAGCAGCCGGCACCGTCCTGATGGGCAAGCTTGCCACGCATGAATTTGCCATCGGCGGCCCGTCCTTCGACCTGCCCTGGCCGCCCGCCCGCAATCCCTGGAATCCGGAGCACTTTACCTCCGGCTCGTCCTCCGGCACCGGTGCCGCGGTGGCCGCCGGCATGATCATGGGCGGCACCGGATCGGATACCGGCGGATCGATCCGCGGTCCCTCGGCGCTGTGCGGCATCGCCGGCATCAAACCGACCTATGGCCTGTCCAGCCGGCGCGGCGTGCTGCCGCTGTCGTTCACGCTGGATCACACCGGGCCGATGGCCTGGACGGTGCGGGACTGCGCGCTGCTGCTGCAGGGCATGGCGGGCCACGACCCGGCCGACCCGGCCAGCGCCGCTGGTCCGGTGGCCGATTTCACCGCCGACCTGGACAAGGGAGTCAAGGGCCTGCGCATCGGCGTCATCCGCCACTTCCACGAGACCGACCACAAGGCCAGTCCGGCGACGTTGAAAGGCATCGCGGACGCACTGGATTTCTTCGGCAAGTCGGGTGCCGAAATCCGCGACGTCACGCTGTCGCCGATGATGGACTACAACGCCCCCGGCTGGCTGATCCTGACGTCCGAGGCCTATGCGGTCCACGAACCCTGGCTGAAATCCCGCTTTAACGACTATGGCGAACTGCTGCGCGACCGGCTTGCGTTCGGCGCGATCCTCAGCGCGTCCGACTATGTCCAGGCGGTGCGACGGCGGCGGATGCTGTGCCTGGAGATGCGAGCGGCGATGGCGGACCTGGATGTCCTGATCACCGCATCGGCCCCGGCCGAGGCGCCGAAGATCCATGAAGTGCCGAAATGGGCGATGCTGGAAAAGCCCAACTTCACCATGCCGTTCAACCTGACCGGCCAGCCGGCGCTGTCGCTGTGCACCGGCTACGGCGAGGGCGGCCTGCCGGTCAGCATGCAGATCATCGGCAAGCCGTTCCAGGAGGCGACCGTCTTCCGCGCCGGCCATGCCTATGAATCCGCCACCACCTGGCGCGCGAAGCGGCCGGCGATGTCGATAACCCTGGCGGCGTAGCGGGGCGGCCATGGACCTGCACTTCCTGACGATCGCGCAGGCCAGCCGGCTGCTGCGCGATCGCAAATTGTCGCCGGTGGAACTGACCCAGGCGTTTCTCGACCGGATCGCCAGCCTGGACCCGCAACTGAATGCCTATCTGCTGCCGCTGCCGGATCAGGCATTGGCGGCGGCGAAACGGGCGGAACAGGAGATCGCCGGCGGCGGATGGAAAGGTGCGCTGCACGGCATACCGATCGGCCTGAAGGACATCTACAACACGGTGGGCATCCGCACGACCGGCCACTCAGCCTTGTTCAAGGACCACGTCCCGACCGACGACGCCTTTACCGTCCAGTGCCTGCGTGACGCCGGCGCGGTAATCCTGGGGAAGCTGTCCACCTGGGAGTTCGCCATCGGCGGCGCATCGTTCGACCTGCCCTGGCCACCGGCGCGCAATCCCTGGAACCCGGCGCAGGACCCCGGCGGATCGTCGTCCGGTTCCGGCGCGGCGGTGGCGAGCGGCCTGGCGATGGCGGCGATGGGCACCGACACCGGCGGATCGATCCGCGGGCCGGCGTCGTGGTGCGGCATCGCCGGCCACAAGCCGACCTATGGCTATGTCAGCCGGCGCGGCGTGCTGCCGCTGTCGTTCTCGCTGGACCACGCCGGCCCGATGTGCTGGACCGCCGAGGACTGCGCGCTGATGATGCAGGTGCTGGCCCGCCACGATCCGCTGGACGCCGGCAGCGCGGCGGTTCCGGTGCCGGACTTCGCCGCTGCCCTGGGCGGCGGCCTGGCCGGTGTGCGCATCGGCGTTCCCCGCCACTTCTTCGAGCATGACCTGATCTGCGAGCCGGAGGTGCTGGCGGCGTTCAACGACGCGATGGATGTCTTCCGCTCGCTGGGCGCCACCATCAGCGATATAACGCTGTCTCCGCTTGGCCTGTTCACCGACATTAACAGCCTGATCACCGCGGCCGAGGCCTATGCCATCCATCGGCAGTGGCTGCAGAAGACGCCGGAACTCTATGGCGAACGCGGACGACTGCGCATCATGGCTGGCGCCTTCGTGCAGGCCGCGGACTACGTCAACGCGCAGCGCGAACGCACGCGGCTGACGCGGGAGGTCGCCTCGGTCATGGCCGATGTCGATCTGCTGATGATGCCGACACGGCAGATGGTGGCGCCGGTGCTGGGCGGCTATGACTCCGCCGTTGGTCCGTCACTGACCCGGCCGTTCAACATGACCGGCTTCCCGGCATTGTCGATCTGCAATGGCTTCGCCGCCTCCGGGCTGCCGACATCGTTACAGATCGCCGGCAGGCCGTTCCAGGACCACATCGTGCTGCGGGCGGGCGACGCGTTCGAGCAAACCACCGCGTTGCGGACCCGCCGCCCACCGCTATTCTCAACCCCACTCGTTTCGGCCGCCGCCGACTGACAGGAGACTGCGATGACCGAGATTTCGTTCGAGGCCCGGGTGAAGTCCACCGGACTGCGTCCCAGGCCGGAGGACATGGCGAAACTGGAAGCCCTGGTGAAGGATATGGACCGCGCCGCCGCGTTGACACGCGGGCCACGGTCCTATGCCGAGGAACCGCTCAGCGCGTTCCGGCTGCAGCCGGCGTAGATCGCGCGGGACGTGGCCGAGGCATTCGCTGTACGACGATCAAACCGGGCTGCCACTGCGCGAGCAACGCCGTCCAACGCGGCGGCGCTACCTCGTCATGTCGACCCTTGCGACCGAGGCCGAGGCAGGCCCGCCCCGACGATTGAGGCCGTCTGGCTGACCGGTCAACATGTTAAAGCGCGACTGGCTTAGGTTGACCCACGAATCGCTGAACCGCGCTTTAACTCATTGTGTGATCGCGTGATTCACGCCTTCTGACTGGGTCAGCCTCAGGCGATCACGCTAGCATGCCGGCATTACGCGCTACTGATCGTTCCCGCGCTTTGTCGAGCCGTTGGTGGACCGGTTGATAAAAGGATTAAAGCCTGCCTGCGCCAGGTTCCTGGTGACCTGCATCACGCGAGCATTGTGCTCCATCCAGCCATGCACGGTCGCGGCGGCGAACCGCCGTTGCTGCTCGGCAACCTGGCCCAGGAGGTCCTGAGACATTTGCGTGCTGGCGCGTGCGGTCTGGCCAATCCACTCGATCCACGCCGAGCGGATCTCTGTCATGGCGCCGACCGCAACGCCAGGCAAGGCGGCAACCGCCCGAAGGTCCGGCGCCATCGATTGCACCGAATTGCTGTAGGTGCTGGCAACATCGTGCAGCTCGGTGCCAACCCGCTGGGCGCCCATCGCGGCGTTCTCGGCGGTTCGAAGAACACCTGTCTGGGCCGCCGTGGCCGTCTGCCCGACTGTCTTGGCAATCGTCTGAAGGCGCGCCTCGGTCTCGACTTGCACCCGCTTGGCGGCGGCTTCCTGTTTGGCTTGACGGGCATGCTCTGCCGCGGCCTGCCGTGCCTGCTCTGCCGCTTCCTGCTGCTCGGCGTGATGTTCCGCCTCTTCGCGTTCCTGCCGAGCCTTGGTGCGGCGTGCCTCGACCTCATCATGCCGGGCCCGCTCGGCCTCGACGACGCCGGCCTCGATCTTGTCGGTGACGCTCTGCACCTGCTCCTCGCTCAGGGCCCGCTGCACCGCCGGCAAAAGCTCCCGCTTTTCGTCGCGGGCGTGCTGGCGAAACGCCCTTTGCAGCTCCTTCAGCCGCTCGGAGAAGGTTTCGTCGTTCTTCGGCAGCGCATCGAGTTCGGCCAGCTTCGTGCGAAGCGCCTTGTTGTCCTTGATTGCGTCGGTGACAAGTTCCTTTGTCTCGGGGTTCCGCCGGAGGACCGGAAAAAGATGCTGCTCCTCGAGACCGGCATGGAGTTCCAATTCGGCTCGTAGCTCGGCAAACAGCTTTTCACGAGTCTTCACCGCCCCGTCCGAGGTGTCGGAGAGCCTGGCGAACAGCTCGTTTGCCTTGGCAGGGCCGGCTTGCATCAACGTTCGTAAACTCATGGTATTTTCCTTTGCCTGTCGTCAGGTGGCAGATGATCGTTGTTGGACGCGCGAACATGCCTCTATCGGGTCGGTATCAGCACCGCATCCGAAAAAGACCACTTCAACGCGGTAAATGGTGCAGTGCAGCATTCTGTGCAAGTGGAAATTTCAAGCCTACTTGCAGCCTCGTCAATCAAATGAATTCCTCGGCTGGCGCTTCGACCAGCACGATGGTTGCAATCCTTGTTTCATATGTAATTTGCTGTGCGGCAACTTGATGAGCTTGTTGCCAAAGTTGACAGACGAAGCGGCATGGGTTGGGGAACATGACGATTGCGGCGACTCTGTCGCGCACGTTGCGCGGGCTTGATTGGCGTGCGCTGTAGCCGCGCGTTGAAATGGAATGTGGCAGGTTTGCGAATGTCAAGGTTGCGGCGAATTGGATCACCTCGGTCCACCAGCCAAACCAGCATCCGCCGCGGTCATCGCATCTCGGCGGAATGATCCAGGTGGCGCTCGAGCGGACCCGTGTTCGCAATCGACTGTCGCGACGACCAGCCTGCGCGGCGGCCTCTGTTGTCGACTGATGCGTGACCGCGATATATCCTAACATCCTGGATGACCGGCGGGCGGAATCTGCGTCAGTCCGCCCGAGGGAGACCGAGATGCCGAAGCCTGTCCTGCTGGTAACCCGCCGCCTTCCCGTCGAGATCGAGGCGCTTGCCGCCCAAGACTACGACGCTCGGCTGACGGCATCGGACACGGCCATCGCGGACCTGCTGGCACGGGCCGAAGGGGCCGACGCCATCCTGTGCTGCCCGGGCGACCGGATGGACACTGCAACGATAACCGCCCTGCCCGACCGGGTAAAAGTCATTGGCACCTTCAGCGTCGGCCACGACCACATCGATATCGCCGCCGCCCGCGCCCGCGGCATCAAGGTTTGCAACACGCCCGATGTGCTCAGCGTCGCCACGGCCGAGTGCGCGATGCTGCTGATCCTGTCCGCCGCCCGCCGAGCCGGTGAGGGCGAGCGTTTGGTACGCTCCGGCGAATGGGCGGGATGGGCGCCGACGCAGTTGCTCGGCACGCAGGTGTCCGGCCGCCGCCTGGGCATCTTCGGCATGGGCCGCATCGGGCGGGAAATCGCACGCATGGCGCGAGGCTTCGACATGGAAATCCACTACCGCGACATGGCACGCCTGCCGCCGGACCTGGAATGCGGTGCGATGTTCCATGACAGCGACGACAGCTTCCTGCCGATGTGTGAATTCTTGTCGCTAAATGCGCCGGGCGGCGATGGCACGCGGCATTGGCTCGATCACGCACGGATCGCCAGGCTGCCGGGCGGCGCCGTGGTGGTGAATGCGGCGCGCGGCACGCTGGTGGACGATGCCGCGCTGATCGCTGCACTGCGCAGCGGCCACATCGCCGCCGCCGGCCTGGATGTCTACGACAGTGAGCCGAACGTGCATTCGGATTACCTGACCTTGCAGAACGTCGTCCTGCTGCCGCACCTGGGCAGCGCCACGACGGAAACCCGCGACGCGATGGGCCGCGTGGTGCTGGATGGCATCGCCGCCATCCTGGCCGGCCGGTCGCCCGCCAATCTGGTGTCCTGAGCCATGTCCCCACAGTCCAGTGTCAAGGCGCGGCGTATCGCCGTCGGCGGCTTCCTGCACGAGAGCCACTCCTTCGCGCCACGGCCGACGACCTATGTGGATTTCCTGCAGCCGGGCGGGCTGCCGCCGTTCACCGCCGGGGAGGATCTGATCGACGCGATGCGGCCACGCTCCATCCCGCTCGCCGGCGCCATCGCGGTGGCGGAGAAAGCAGGCGTGTCCCTGGTGCCGCTGGCCTGGGCGTTCGCCAACCCTGCCGGCCCGGTGCAGGACGAGGCGTTCGAGCGGATCGCCGCCCGCATTTGCGCGCCGCTGTCCGTGGCGCTGGACGACGGCGCGTTGGATGGGGTCTATCTCGACCTGCATGGCGCGGCGCTGGTGGAGAGTTTTCCGGATGCCGAGGGCGAGCTGCTGCGCCGGGTCCGCGCCATCGTCGGCGCGGCGATGCCGCTGACCATCAGCCTGGACCCACATGCCAACCTGACCCGGCGGATGGTGGAGCTGACCGACGTGGCGGTGCCGTTCCGCACCTATCCGCATGTGGACATGAAGGCGGCGGGCGCGCAGGCGATGCGGTTGCTGCTGGATCGGATTGAACGAGGAAAACCCTGGGCGCGCGCCTTCCGCGCCCTGGATTTCTGGATCCCGCTTGGCAGCCAGTGCACCCTGATGCCGCCGATGCAGGCGGTGATGGCCGAACGTGGCGCGCTGGCGCACCGGCTGGGGGCGGTGGAACTGGCGTTCTGCTTCGGCTTTCCCTACGCGGACTTCGACGGATGCGGCGTGGCCATCGCCGCCTTCGCCGACCAGCAGGCTCAGGCGGACGCCGCGGCGGATGCGTTCCTGGCGCATGTGAACGCGCAGGAAGCGCTGTTCGTGCAGGACACGCTGCCATCGGCCGCAGCGGTGGCCGAGGCGAAGCGGATCGCCGCCGGCGCGGACCGTCCGGTGGTGCTGGCGGACACGCAGGACAATCCCGGCGGCGGCGGTCATGGCGACACTACGGAGCTGCTGGCCGAACTGGTGCGGCAGGGCGCGAAGGGCGCGGTGGTGTGCCTGATCAATGACGCGGACAGTGCCGCCGCCTGTCATGCCGCCGGTGTCGGCGCGACGATCGACCTGTCATTGGGCGGCAAGTCGGACGGGATGCCGTTCGCCTGTTCGGCGCGGGTCGAGCGGCTGACCGACGGCGTGTTCACCTTGACCGGCCCGATGGGCGCGGGCAATCCCGGCAACATCGGCGATACCGCGCTGGTGGATGTCCAGGGCGTGCGGGTGATCATCGCCTCACGCAAGATGCAGGCGCTGGACCAGGCGATCCTGCGGCATGTCGGGATCGAGCCGGCCAAGTGCCCGATCATCGCCCTGAAGTCGTCGGTGCATTTCCGCGCCGATTTCGGGCCGATCGCGCAGCAGGTGATCGTGGCGATCGCGCCCGGCCCAGTGGTGGCCGATCCGGCGGTATTGAACTTCCGGCACGTGCGGGCGGAGATCAGGCGGCGGCCCAGGGTGGGATAGGCCGCGCTGTTTCATGCGTTCCGGCTACCCGCGGCAAGACGGGAAGCTCGGCTCTGGCTGTGGACCCTTCCCATCGTCCTAGAAGGTGCGCGATCGCTGCCTCCCCCCGCAGCGATGGCGGCATGGCCGCGAGGTCCGGCATCTGAAAGTTTACCTGGGCAGCGGTTGCGAACAACGCATCCTTGCCTCGGTCGTAGCGCATCACTGTGGCCTGACGGGGGCTTTTGTCATCAGTGCGACGATAGTCCCATGCAAGCGATCGTGATGCCAAACCGGGTTTGAAAACGCTCGTCTGCATTTTAAGGCGATGATCCTCGTCACCAGGACCCGATCATGCCCAGCACGCCCTACACGCTTTGGAAGTGCGTGGCCCGCTTCCGCGACCAGTGCGGGCTGCTCGACGCAGTCATCAAGCTAATCGTTCCCGCGTTCGACCAGAGCCGGCTTCACAACATCAGCGCCATATGAGCCTACTATCACGCGTCGCATCCGCCGCATGCCATTGTTTGAGCTGGCCACGAACATGACCAGCATAGGCAAGCCGTGCATGCCGACGTGGAGGCAGCGCGACGGAAGCCGAACCGCGCTGTCCGACATTCCAGGACCCACGGGTGGCTTCGCTGCTATCGGAACCCTGATACCATGGAAGCATTGATGCCGAGCAAAAGACGTTCGGCGATTGCTATCATTTACTGACTATTCAATGATCGGCGGGCGAAGAGCTTCATGGAGATCAAACCGTTACTCGGGCTAGGCGGCGTGCTGATCGCGGCCATGGGAACCGAGCTTAACGATCAGGTGACGTCGATCGGAATTGCCGAGATCAGGGGCGGGCTGAATATCAGCTTTGATCCAGGCACCTGGATGGAGAGCCTGTATATTTCCGCCGAGATCATCGGCATGGCCACGGGCCCTTGGCTGATGGTGACCTTCACCCTGCGACGCTTCATCCTGTTCGTGATGACGCTGTGCTGTGTCTCGAGCATGTTGATCCCCTTCAGCCCCGACATTTTCGGGATCTATGTGCTGCGGGTGCTGCAAGGTTTGTCAGGCGGCCTGACGATCCCGCTGCTGATGGCGACGGCGCTGCGCGTGCTGACCCCGGACATCCGCCTATACGGGTTAGCCGTGTATGCGCTGACCGCGACATTCACACCGGCGATTGCCGCACCCTTCGCCGCCTTGTGGACGAATATCGTCGGCTGGCGCTTTGCGTTCTTTCAGGCAATCCCGTTCTGCACCTTGGCCGCGCTGCTGAGCTGGTACGGCCTGCCGCAGGACAAGGCGGACTACCAGCGGTTCCGCATGCTGGACTGGCGCGGCCTGCTGCTGCTGATCATCGGCTTCGGCGCGCTTAGTACGATGCTGTTCCAGGGCGACCGGCTGGACTGGTTTAATTCCAAGCTGATTTGCGTCCTGGCGTTGGCCAGCGTCGTGGCGGTGCCGCTGCTGCTGGCCAATGAATGGTTCCATCCGTTGCCGCTCTTCAAGCTCCAGTTGCTCGGACGGCCGAACTTTGGCTACGGCGCCATCGCCTTGTTCCTGTTCCTGCTGATCGGGCAGTCGGCCTCGACGGTGCCGCTGCAATTCCTGACGCAGGTGCAGGGTTTCCTGCCGCTCCAGTCGGAGATCATTACGCTGGTGATCGCGGCGAGCCAGCTTGTGATGCTGCCGGCGATGGCGCTGTTGCTGGACTATCGCCGGGTCGACTCGCGCGTGGTCAGTTTTATTGGCCTGATGCTGATCATTGCCTCGTGCATCGGCTCCTCCTTCGTGACGGTGTACTGGGACACTACCCAGTTCCTGCTGTGGCAAATCCTCCAGGCGGTCGGCCAGCCAATGGTCGTCATGCCTTTGTTGCTGATGGCCACGAACAGCGTCGTTCCGCAGGAAGGACCATTCGCCTCCGGCCTGGTGAACGCGCCGCGCGCGCTGTCCGAGGCGACGGGCATCTGGCTGCTGGACCTGATCACCCGCTGGCGCGGCGGTTTGCATTCCGATCGCATCATCGACCAGTTGGGCCAGGACCGCTGGCGCGTGGCCGTGCCTGGCGGTCCGGCGGCCTTGAACCAGGCGGTGCGCCAGCAGGTGACGATCCTGACGCTGAGCGACGCCTATCTGGTCATGGCGGCGATCGCCGCGGCACTTACGGTCGTGCTGCTGGTGCTACCGGTGCGGACCCTGCCGCCGCGCATCCAGTTGGCTGATCATTGAGGTCCCCATGTCCGACGTGAAAATGGACGCCCCGACCGACAAGAACAAGCACAGGAGCGAGCCGAAGGGATCGGACAAGGGCAAGGATGACAAGAAGGACGAGCAGAAGCCGCTGCCGTGGTGGCCATTCGTGCTGGCGGGCGTGGTGGTCGCGGGCTTCGTCGGCGTCGTGCTGTGGATCGTGTTCGCGCCCCAACCGGATGTATGGACAGACGACGCCTACGTGATGGTGCATTACGCGACCATCTCGCCGCGCATCTCCGGCCAGGTGGCGTCCGTGGACGTGGCTGATAATCAGGTGGTCAAGGCCGGCCAGGTGCTGGTGACGCTCGACCCGCGCGACGATCAGACGACGCTTGAAAGCGCGAAGGCGGCGCTGGAGCGCGATACGGCACAGGTCAACAACGCCGCGGCCAACGTGGCACGCCAGCCGTCACTGATCACCGAGCAGGAGGCGGAGGTTGCCTCGGCTCAGGCCAGGCTGAGTTTTGCCCAATCCGACCAGCGCCGTTACGGCAACCTGGCGGCGACCGGTGCCGGCACGGCGCAGCAGCGCCAGCAGGCGGACACCACATTGCGGCAGGACCAGATGTCGCTGCAAAGCGCACAGGCGGCGCTGGATGCGTCTCGCCGCCAGATGGATGTGCTCAAGGCGCAGAAGTCCGCCCAGGAAGGCACGGTCAAGGCGGACCAGGCGCGCATCGATCAGGCCAACCTCAATCTGTCCTACACCCGCATCCTGGCGCCGCAGGACGGCATGGTCGGGGAAAAGACCGTTGATGTCGGCAACAACGTCAGTCCGGGCGCGACCTTGATGACCGTGGTGCCGCTGGACCTGGTCTATATCGAGGCGAACTACCGGGAGGTCGATCTGCGGCATGTCCGCGGCGGCCAGCACGTCACCATCCACGTCGATGCCTATGATATCGATCTTGACGGCGTGGTGGACAGCGTGCCGCCGGCGACCGGCGCGACCTTCTCGCCGATTCCGCCCAACAACGCCACCGGCAACTTTACCAAGATCGTCCAGCGCCTGCCCGTGAAGATCCTGATTTCGCCAAACCAGCCGCTGGCCAGGCTGCTGCGAGTCGGCTTCTCGGTCGAGACGACCATCCACACCGGGCTTGAGAACGTCGTGGGCGAGCAAGACAACGCGGCCGCCCGCGTCACCGCGCACTGAGCCATGCGCGTGCGATTTCCGCATCCGCCGGTGCGCGCGATCTGGCTTGCAGCCGCTGTCGCCGGCTGCACCGTGGGACCGGACTTCCATCCGCCGGTGGTGACGGCGCCTGGCGTCTGGGGGCCGGAGCGCACCGACGTGCCCAGCCGCACCATCGCCGCCGAGGTGAACCCGCAGTGGTGGGCAAGCTTCAACGATGCCGAACTGACGTCGCTGGTGGACCGGCTGGTGGCGCAGAACCTGAACCTTAAAGCGGCCGCCGAACGCGTTCTGCAGGGACGCGCGCAGCGGCAGGTGGCAGCTTCCCAGGGCCTGCCGCAAATCAACGAGCAATCATCCTACATGCAGGAGCGGCAGAGCCCGGCCGGCTTTCTCTCACTGATCACGCCCGCGCCGGGCGCGCCGTTCTCGTACAACATCTGGCAGAACGGCCTGAACGTCTCCTGGGAGCTGGACCTGTTCGGCCGGGTGCGCCGCGGGGTGGAGGCGGCGAACGCCGACACGCTGGCTTCGATCGAGGACCGGCGGGGCATCGCCCTGTCGTCGCTGGCCGAGCTGGCGCAGGACTATCTGCAACTGCGCGACGCGCAGGCCCGCCTGGATATCGCGGAGCGCAACCTGCGGCTGGCGGGACAGAACAGCCGGCTGGTCAGCAATCAGTTCGCCAACGGCGTCGCCACCACATTGGACATGGCGCAGGCGCGGGCGCAGCAGGCAACGATCGCCGGCACCTTGCCGACCTTGCGCACGCAGCAGGCAGCGCTGATCAACGCCATCGGCCTGTTGCTGGCTGAACCGCCGCGCGCGCTGGAGGCGGAGCTGCAGCCGCACGCCGCGCCGCCCAAGGTACCGTTGCTGGTGCCGATCGGCTTGCCCGGCACCCTGGTGCGCCGTCGGCCCGATGTGCGGGAGGCGGAAGCCCGGCTGCACGCGGCCACCGCGCAGACCGGCGTGGCGGTGGCCGATTTCTATCCGGATGTCTCGCTGACCGGGATGGGCAATCTTGACGGACGCAAGCTCGCCAACGCCTTCAGCTTTGAAGACGGAGCGGTGTCGGTCGGACCGACCATTTCCATCCCGATTTTCCAGGGCGGCCGGCTGACCGGCCAGTTGCGCCTGCGCAAATCGCAGCAGCGGGAGGCCGCGATCCAGTTCCAGAACACGGTGCTGCAGGCGTGGCAAGAGGTTGACAATGCGCTGACCGCCTATGCCGAGGCACAGCGCTGGCAGACCGATATAGTCGAATCCGTCAAGCAGAACGAGATCGCATTACGGGCCGCGAGGCAGCGCTACATCGAGGGGGTGATCGACTTCCTGAACGTCAACTCGGCGCAGGCGCAACTGCTGCAATCACAAAACGATCTGGCGGACAGCAATACGCAGATCACGACGGACCTTGTAACCCTGTATCGCGCGCTGGGAGGCGGATGGGAGACTGCCGACGCTGGCATCCCGGCGAAGGATCCAGAATGAGATGTCTGATGGCCTGCCTACCAGGCATGAACCGAGTCTTGCACCATGATCGTTTGAGGTTGCATCCTTGTTGGTGCGCGATCATGGCTTAATTCTGTGTTTGATCGGGTGATTCACGCCTTCTGACCGGTCAGCTTCAGGCGGTCACGCTTCAGGCTTTCCTGGCCGGCGCCGCGGTTTCAGCCCAGTTTTGTAGCGCCTTCGTCTGGCTCCGCAGCGACGCCACGCCCTGGCTCAGCGCGCCCAGGTTCGTGCGGTAACGCTCCAGGCTCTGGCCCAGGCCGCTGGTGGACGTCTTCAGCTCCGCCAGCGCGCTGCGCCAGGCCGTCATTGCGGCGCGTTGTTCCGCCATGGCGTTATTGAGCGCGTCCAGCGCACGGGCCAGCCGTTCCTGCGCCGGCAATACTTGCCGGAACGCCTGGGCCGGGAGGTCCTCGGGTTGCACCGGAGATGCCACGGACTGCACCGCCCGGCGCAATGGAAAAGCAATGATCTCGGCGCTGTGTATCACCGGCTGTTGCATGGGCAGGCCTGTCGGTATCGAGGTCATCGCAGCACGCTCCGGTCAGTTGTCAAGCAGTCATTAACAAATCATGAATCATCCTGAAATGCGAGAAAAATCTACGTTACAATACAAGGGTCTGTCCCAGACCTAACAGGATCAATACGATCGCCATCACCAGCACGGCGGCGGCGCTGAAACCCCAGCGCATCCACACGTAGCGCGACGGCACCAGGAAGCGCTGCGCCGCCCGATGCTCGGTCAAAACCGTGGCGAGATAGCCCAGGATCAGCACCGCCAGGGCAACCGTCGGCGCCACCATCTGCGCCAGGATCACCCCGACCCATGCCACGATCATCGGCAGGACCCCCGCCACGATCCGTGTCGCGGGCCGCACCACGCCGGGCAGCAGCGCCAGGCCCCAGTGCACCCCGCCGGAGAAGGCCAGCACAAGCGCCGCATAATCGATCAGCGCGACCAAGCCCCTCTCCGCGGTCTGCGGAACATGCCCCACGGCGGCCAGGCCAAAGATCACGAAGGGCACCAGGCCAAGCAGACTAAGCGGAATGATCATCGTCGGCATGCAGGCTCCTGGGTCGGGTCCAGCGATGACCACTCATGCCGGCCGCGGGAATATGATAGTAGTTTGAGACCCCTGTTGATCCCCCCTTCGTTCATCTCTTCGTTGCTCCAGTGCCTGCCTTCATCCGATCCGGAAACCCATGGCTATCGGCCTCGAAGTCGTCATCATCCTGCTGCTGATCCTGCTGAACGGGCTGTTCTCCCTCAGTGAATTGGCGTTGATTTCCGCCCGCAGGGCACGCCTTGCGGTGCTCGAGCGCAAGGGTGTCGCCGGCGCCGCCGCCGCGCGCAGCCTGTCGGACGAACCGCAGCGCTTCCTGCCGACCGTGCAGGTCGGCATCACCCTGGTCAGCGTGCTGACCGGTGTCTTCGGCGGCGCCCGCATCGCCGCGCACCTGCAGGCCTGGCTGGCGGGCTTTCCCGCCCTCGCCGGCTATGCCGACAGCCTCGCGTTGGTCCTCGTCGTCGTCGTCACCACGTTCCTGACCCTGGTGCTGGGGGAACTGGTGCCGAAACAGATCGCCCTGCGCCAGCCGGAGATCATGGCCGCCCGGGTCGCCCACCCGATCATCTGGCTGTCGCGCATCGCCGGCCCCATCGTCTGGCTGCTGGGCAAGTCCTCCACCGTGGTGCTGCGGCTGTTCGGCCTGCACCGCGCCAGCCCGCGCTCGGTCACCGAGGAAGAACTCAAGGCGCTGCTGGTCGAGGGCGCCCGGACCGGCGTGCTGGAGATCGAGGAACGCGACATGATCGAGCGCGTCCTGCGCCTGGCGGACAAGCCGGTGCGCGCCATCATGACGCCGCGCACCGAACTCGCCTGGATCGACCGCACGCATCCCGCCAAGTCGATCGCCGCGGCATTGAAGGCCGCGCCGCACTCCCGCTTCGTGGTCTGCGACAGGTCGATCGACAACGTCGTCGGCGTGGTCCAGGCGAAGGACCTGCTAGACCGCATCCTGAGCGGCGGCGAATTGTCGGTCAGCGCCAGCCTGCGCCAGCCGATGATCGTGCCCGACACCGTCACCGCCCTCGACGCCCTGGAACGCCTCAAGTCCGATCCGCTCGGCCTTGCCCTGGTGATGGACGAATACGGCAGCTTCGAAGGCGTGGTGACCGCCGCCGACGTGCTGGAGGCAATCGTCGGCGACCCCTCCGGGCCGGACCACCAGGACGGCGTGCCAGGGCCGGAAGGAGAAACCTCCATGACCCTGGACGGCATGACCCCGGTCGATGAGCTGAAGGCGCGGCTGTCACTGCCCGACCTGCCGGCGGAAGGCAGCTACCACACCCTGGCTGGCCTGCTGCTGGCCCTGCTGCGCCGCGTGCCCCGCATCGGCGACCGTATCATTTTCGGCGGCTGGCGCTTCGAAGTACTTGAAATGGACGGCCGCCGCGTCGACAAGGTCCTCGCTGGCCGGGAGCCGGCGGCGGAGGTTTAGGGACGTGAGTGGAAGGCAGCAAGGCCAGGGCTCCGCCCTGGACCCGCAAAGGGGGCTGGCCCCCTTTGATCCCGTTGATTTTAGGGTGTGGGGTGAGGGGGGGCGACGCAGTGGTTGCAACCGCCTCGGTCGCCCCCTCTCACCCCACACCCTAATAAGTGGGTTCCAAGGGCGTCAGCCCTTGGCGGGGTCGAGGGGCGGAGCCCCCGCCTTGCCTGCTTCCATTTACACGCCCTAAAGCCCCCGCCAGTGGCCCAACTGACGCAGTGCGCCGTGCTGGTGGGGGGGCTGGGCACGAGGCTGGGGGCGCTGACCGCTGCGACGCCCAAGCCGCTGCTGCCGTGTGGTGACCGGCCTTTCCTGGCTTGGCTGCTGCGTGAGTTCGTGCGCTATGGCGTTACTGATTTCCTGCTGCTGACCGGGCATCTGTCGAATGCGGTGGAGCGAGCCGCGGCGGATATCCAGGCGTCGTTGCCACGTGCGGCGCGGATCACGCTGTCGGAGGAGCCGATCCGCGCTGGCACGGGCGGCGCCGTGTTCCACGCCCGCGATCGGCTGGATGAGCGCTTTCTGCTGTGCAACGGTGATTCGCTGTTCGACTGCAACATCGCACGTCTGTTGGCGGATGCGGCGGCCGACGGGCCGGATGTCGTCGGCCGCATGGTGCTGCGCCGACTGGAGGATGCCTCCCGCTATGGTGTCGTGGCGCTGGAAGCGAATCGTGTAACGGCGTTCCGCGCGCGTCCGCCACCCGGAACGAATGGCGTGATCAACGGCGGTGTCTATCTGTTTGGTCGAGCGCTGATCGACAGCCTGGCCCCGGCCTGTTCCCTGGAAGCGGATGTGATGCCCGGCCTGGCGGCGCGGGGCGCGCTGCGGGGAACCTTGGCGGAAGGCTACTTCCGCGACATCGGCGTGCCGGACGATTTCGCCCAGGCGCAGACCGAGATCCCCATCCTGCTGCACCGCAAGGCGCTGTTTCTCGACCGCGACGGGGTGCTGAACATCGACCACGGCCATGTCGGCTCACGCAACCGGTTCACCTGGGTGGACGGCGCGCTGGACGCCGTCCGCGCCGCCACCAGCGCCGGCTGGCACGTCTTCATCGTCACCAACCAATCCGGCGTGGCCCGCGGCCTGTATGACGAGGCGGCGGTGCGCACGCTGCTGGAGTGGATCGGCGACCAGGCCCGCCTGCGCGGCGGCACCATTGACGACTGGCGCTATTGCCCGTTCCACCCGGAGGCGAAACTTCAGTCATATCGGCAGGCGCACGACTGGCGCAAACCGATGCCGGGGATGCTGCTGGACCTGCTGCGCGCCTGGCAGGTCGAGGCGTCGCGCGCGGTGATGATCGGCGACCAGGCAACCGACATGCAGGCCGCCGCCGCGGCCGGTGTCGCGGGCTACTTGTTTCGCGGTGGTAATTTGCTTTCTTTCCTGCGGCCCATCCTGGATAAGCACGCCTGACTGCGTGATCAGGAGTTGTCCTTGTCGGCTCGTCCACAGACCATTCGTGCCCGGGTCCCGCTCCGCCTCGGCCTGGCCGGCGGCGGCACCGACCTCAGCCCGTATTGCGATGAGTTCGGCGGTGCGGTGCTGAACACCACGATCGATCGCTACGCCTATGCTTTTATCGAACCATCCGATGATGGCCTGCTGCATTTCGTCGCCCCTGACATGGAGCTGGAAGAAACCTTTCCGGCCGACCTTGCGGCGTTGGGGCAGGCTCGTCTGCCGCTGCATGCCGGGGTGGTGCGCCGGATGATCACCCAGTTTGGCGGTGGCCGGGTCACGCCGATGCGGGTGACGTCGTATGTCGATGCGCCGCCGGGATCCGGTCTGGGATCGTCCTCGGCGCTGGTGGTGGCTTTGGTGGAAGCGTTCGCCGCGCGGCTGTCCGCGCCGCTGGGGCCGTACGACGTGGCGCACACGGCGTTCGAGATCGAGCGGATCGACCTTTGCCTGGCCGGCGGCAAGCAGGACCAGTACGCCGCGACCTTCGGCGGCACCAACTTCATCGAGTTCCACGCCGCGGATCGCGTCATCGTCAACCCGTTGCGCGTGGCGCCAGCGGCATTGAAGGAGCTGGAGACCTCCATGGTCGTCTGCTTCACCGGCGTATCCCGGCGGTCGGAGGCGATCATCGTCGAACAGCAACGCCGGATGGTGCCGTCCACGGACCATGCGCCGACGATGCCGCAAGGCCGGGATGCGACGCCGGACCGAACCAACATCGACAGTCTGCACCGGCTCAAGCGCGACGCCATCGAGATGAAGGAGGCACTGCTGCGCGGCGAGATCACGCGCATGGCGGCGATCCTGAACCGGTCGTGGGAAGCGAAGAAGCGCACCGCCGCCGGCATCAGCACCGGGCGGATCGAGGAGCTGTACGAGCTTGCGTTCGCCAACGGGGCGATCGGCGGCAAGGTCTCCGGCGCGGGCGGCGGCGGATTCATGATGTTCATCGTGCCGCCAAACCGGCGCATCGCGGTGGTGCGGGCGCTGAATGCGGCCGGCGGCAGCGCGAGCGGCGTGCACCTGACGGGTCAGGGTGCCGAATCCTGGTCCATCTGACAGCACCGCCGTGAACTTCGCACGCCGCATCAAGCGATCCTTGGCGCGTGATCGCCTGAGGCTGACCAGTCAGACGGCATGGATCACGCGATCAAACAATGCGTTAAAGCGCGACCCCTGGATCAACCTGAACCAATCGCGCTTTAACGGCTTGACGGCGATCCCGCCTGGGCAACGACATTCGGGTCTCTCATGCGCTGGTTTCGGTTCTGCGTTGGCGTTCTGATGTTATCCGCCGCGCCCACGATGGTTCGCCCCGCTTCGGCGTGGACGGATCATGACGATCCGCGAATGCCAGGACCGCGCGCTTTTCAGCATGACGAGCCATGGCGCCACGAACATCCACGAAGCCGGCTTTACCCGCCTGTCATGATGTCCCCGGTAGGCAGTCCGCCAACCGTTCCTGCACCCGCGGGATTTAGGTATCGGTGCGATAACCCAGCCGGCTATTACCCCTATGTCGAGGCCTGCCGGACCCAATGGCGGGTTCTGGCTGCTCAACCCACCAGATAAGGACAGTGCGCTTGATGCGATCGCTGAGACTACCTGTCGTCATGCTGGCCCCGCTGCTGCTGCTCGATGCGTGTGCGTCGCAGCCGCTGGGGCCGACCGTGGCGGTCATGCCCGCGCCGGGGAAACCGTTCGAGGTATTTCAGGGCGACCAGGCCACATGCAAGCAGTTCGCGGAGGGCCAGGTTGGCGGCGGTGCGCAGCGTGCCAACAATGCGCAGGTTGGCACCGCGATCGTCGGCACGTTGCTGGGTGCCGGCCTGGGGGCGGCCGTCGGCGGCGGCCGGGGTGCGGCGATCGGCGCCGGCGCCGGCGCGCTGGGGGGCACCGCGGTGGGTGCCGGACCGTCGGCTCGTTCCCAGTACAGCCTGCAGCAGCGCTATGACCTGGGTTATTCCCAGTGCATGTATGCCCGCGGCAACCAGGTGCCAGGATTTCAGCCCCCGCCGCCGCCGGGTTACGCGCCGAGCTACCCGTCAACGGGAAACCCGCCGCCGGGCTATGCGCGGCAGCCGGTCTATCCATCGGCGGGATACCCACCGCCGGGCTATTCGCCGCAGCCGGGCTATCCACGGCAGCCGGGCTATCCGCCGCCGGGCTGAGGACAAAGCCCCGGCGTTTGTATTGATGCCCGGATGAATGTGGCCGCGTGCGATGAACTGGTCGAAGGTACGGTGTCCATCCGGGCGGCGCATTGGTTGATTTGACCCAGAAACCGGCTCTCCCGCTGGCACTTGGGTGTATGCGACATTGTGGCGACCGCCGCGATGACGATATCGTATCCCATAAGAGCGTGATCGCCTGAGGCTGACCTAGTCAGAAGGCGTGAATCACGCAATCAAACAATGAGTTAAAGCGCGACTTACGACTTCTGGGTCAACCTACACCAATCGCGCTTTAGCCGGCCGGAGCCATTCCACGCCGCTGGTGCGCAAGAGAGTACCAATGCGGCGCGTTAACATCGGGTTTCCCTTTCTCAGCCAGAACGTCGATCGTGGTCGCCTGCCCGTCGCCTTGCTCAGCGGCTTCCTGGGCAGCGGCAAGACGACGCTGGTGAACGCGCTGCTCCGCGACAGACGGATGGCCGACAGCGCCGTCGCGGTGAATGAATTCGGCGCGGTGCCGCTGGACCGCGACCTGATCGATCATGGCGCCGACCGGACCGTGGTGCTGGCGAACGGCTGCCTGTGCTGCAACCTGGCCGGCGACATGGATGAGGCCATCATGCGTCTGTTCAGCCGGCGTGAGAACAACGAGCTGCCTCGGTTCAAGCGGCTGATCATCGAACCGTCCGGCCTGTCCGACCCGGCGCCGATCGCCCAGGCGATCCTGCGCAACCCGGTCATGTCCCGCTCGCTACGGCTGGAGGCGATCGTCACCACGGTGGACGCCGTGTTCGCCACTGGGCAGTTGGAGCGGCATCCGCAGACACGCAAGCAGATCGCGCTGGCCGACCGGATCGTGCTGACCAAGTTGGACATCGCATTCACCGAAGCGACCGACCGGCTGCGCACGGCGCTGCGCGGCCTCAATCCGGTAGCACCCATCCTGGACGCGTCGCATGGCGAGATCGACGCCGCCCTGCTGTTCCCCCCGGGGTTCTTCGACAATTCGGTCACGGCCACCCGGCCGCGCTCCGGCCTGTTCGCCGAGGCGGTCGATCCCGAGCACCTGAGCCGCATCACCTCGGTCTCGCTGTGCGCCGACCGGCCGCTGCGATGGCGCGCCTTCGACGACTGGCTGCGCGGCATCCGGCTTGGCCACGCCGAGACGCTGCTGCGGCTGAAGGGCATGCTGGACATCGAGGGTGCCGTGGGACCTGTCGTGGTGCAGGGCGTCCACCATGTGCTGAATGCCCCCGTGGTCCTCGACGCCTGGCCGCAAGCCGGGTCGGCCACAGCCGGTCGGCAATCGCGTCTTGTATTGATCGCCGATGATGCCACCATTGCCGCCGCGCGACGAAGCTGGGCGGACGCACTGCCCGGCATCATCGCCGACTGACGGCGCCCATGAGCAGCGCCCACTGACAGGGAGACACCGATTTGCGCGCCATCGATGTGCACGTCCACCCGATGAACGACGCCTATGCGCAAGCCAACGGACCCTTCATGCCGGCGGCTCAGAGGATGTTCAAGGGCCGCTTCGGTGCTCGTCCGGACAGCCAGATCGCTGACGATTTCCGGCGCGACGACTGCCTCGCCATCCCGATCGCGTGGGATGCGGAGAACGGCGCGGCGGGCGGCATATTCTCCAACGACGCCCTGGCGGCGCTGACCAGGGACTATCCGGATGTGTTCCTGCCGGGCTGGGCCATGGTCGACCCCTGGCGCGGCCGCAAGGGGTTGCAGGAGATCGAGCACGCGATCAGGGACCTTGGCCTGCTGGGGGTGAAATACCAGCCGCCGGTGCAGGGATTTTCACCCAACGATCGTCAGTTCTACCCGATCTGGGATCTGCTGCAGTCGCTGGGCGCGCCGGTGCTGATCCACTGCGGCACCACCGCCATCGGTGCCGGCGAACCCGGCGGCCTGGGCTTCAAGTTGTCGCACGCGCGCCCGATCCCGAACCTCGACGATGTGGCGGCGGATTTTCCGCATCTGAACATCGTCGCGGCGCATCCGGGTTGGCCTTGGACCGAGGAACTGATCGCGGTGGCGATCCACAAGGCCAACGTCTCGATCGACATCTCCGGCTGGGGGCCAAAATATGTTCCCGCCCCGCTGAAGCACGACATGCAGCGGCGGCTGCAGGACAAGGTGCTGTTCGGCTCCGACTATCCCGGCTGGAGTCCCGGCCAGTGCTGCGACGAGTGGGAGATGGAAGGCTTCAGGCCGGGGATCGTCGAGAAACTGTTCCACCAGAACGCCGCGCGCATCCTCAAGCTGGACGACGCTGTCGACAAAGCCACCGCGACCGCGGAGCGACCGCCCGACGCATGAGCGGGACGCTGCCGAGTTGTATCGCAAGGCTGTTGCGTCGATGACGCCTGCGGACCGTCGCGGGACTCTATCCAGCGCCATCGCAGGCCATCGTCATTCCGGCCATCCTCATCCCAATTCAAGCCCGCGCCGGCGGCTCGGCTTGGGGATAGGAATGCAGCGTGGCCGGCTGCCTCAGGTGGACGCGCCCGCAATGACGTCGCCGAACAAATCCCAGGTCTTGCCAGTCCAGCGCATGAGCTGAAGCTGGCGGATCGGGCGGTAATTGGTTGGACTGGTGTTGATCTTGATCCCCGGCAGCAGCACCGGAACCTCCAAATCATGCAGGTTGGTCGCCTGCTTCATCAGGCTTTCGCGCGACAGATCGCCGCCGCACTGCTTCAGCACCCGCATCATAGTGTAGGTCAGGCCGAAGGCGGAGATATTGCCGCCATCCTTCAGATCGCCCTCCGGATAGTATTTCGCCATGAAGGCGCGCCATTCATTCATGCCGGCGTCGGTGTCCCACCGCGGGTCCGTCGAGTCCTTCAGGTAGGCCGAGCTGACGATGCCGATGCCATTCTCGGGACCGGCGGGGATCATCACCGCGCCGACCGAGGCCGAGACGCCGGTCAAGACATGCAGTGGCTTCCAGCGCATGTCCGCCACCTTGCGGATCGATTGGGCGGCGAACTTGGGCGAGGCGATGGTCATCAGCACACCGACGCCGGCCGATTGCAGGCTGACGAGCTGGCTGTCCACCGTGGCGTCGCTGACCTCGTATGACGCGGTTGTGACCTGCTTGTCGAAACGATCCTTCAGCACGTCGCGCACGCCGTGCAGGTAGTCTTTGCCGAAGTCGTCGTTCTGATACAGGATGCCGATCTTCGCGTCCGGCTTCTGTTGCAGGATGTACTTGGCGTAGACCTGGGATTCCGTTACGTAGCTGGGCTGCCAGCCGATCGTCCAGGGATGTGCCTTGTAGTCGCCCCACTTATCCGCGCCGGTAGACAGGAACAGGTCGGGCACCTTCTTCTGGTTGACGTAGCGCACGGTCGCCGAATTGGTCGCCGTGCCCAGCGGAGCGAACAGCGCAGCGACAGCGTTTTCCTCGATCAGCCGCCGCGTCTGTTCCACCGTCTTGGGCGGGCTGTAGCCGTCGTCGTAAGAAATGAAGTTGACCCGGCGTCCGGCGAAGCCGCCCTGGTCATTGTACATGCGGAACATGGCAGCTATGGCCTTGCCGATCGTGCCATAGGCGGATGCGGGGCCGCTGTAGGGCATCGTGTTGCCGATGCGGATTTCGGTCGCGGTGACACCGGGTGTTTCCGCGGCGCGCAGGATCGCCGGCATGGCGGGGATGAAGCCGGCGGCGGTGGCGGCCGTCAGCAGCGATCGTCTGTTCAGCATCGTTCTGGACACTCCCTGATTGGCGGCCGGTTTGCCTGGCCTGCGCGGGCAGCTTATGGCCTTAACTGTCCGGTCGCATCATGAAAAAAGCGTTGATCACTGGTGTGGCGCTCCCGCCGTGCTGTATGCCGGCCGTTGCAAACGATTTGCGGAAGGGTTGGACCCGATGCGGACACAGGTCGGAATCATTGGTGCCGGACCAGCCGGACTGTTCCTGGCACATCTGCTGCACCGCGCCGGGATCGACTCGATCATCCTGGAATCCCGCAGCCGAGCGGAGGTGGAGGGCATGGCCCGCGCCGGTGTGCTGGAATACTGGGTCGGCGAGTTGATGCACGAGCTTGGCCTGGGTGAGCGTCTGCGGCGGGAAGGTCGGTTCCATGACGGCATCTCGCTGCAATGGAACCGGATGCGTCACCATGTGGATATCCCGGCCCTGACGGATGGCAAGCGAGTGACGGTCTATCCGCAGCATGAGCTCTTGAAGGACCTGATCGCCGGGCGGCTGGCCGATGGCGGGGACATCATCTTCGAGGTTGCCGGCACAACGATCCTGGACGTGGACACGGACCGCCCGCGGATCGGATTTCGCCGCGAGCGGACAGGGGAACGGGACACGCTGCACTGCGAGTACGTGGTCGGCGCGGATGGTTTCCACGGACCCGGGCGGCAGGCGATTCCAGCGTCGCTGCGGACTGAGTACCAGAAGATCTATCCGTTCGGCTGGCTGGGCATTCTGGCCCAGGCACCGCTGTCGTGGCATGAGCTGATCTATGCCAACCAGGACAAGGGGTACGCGCTGCTGAGTACCCGCTCACCGGACGTGCAGCGGATGTATGTGCAGTGTGACCCCAACGACGACATCGCCAACTGGCCGGATGCGCGGATCTGGGACGAGTTGCACGCGCGTCTGGATGTTGAGGGATGGTCGCTGAAGGAAGGGACGATCTTCCAGAAGGGCATCGTTCCGCTGCGGTCGTTCGTCTGCGAGCCAATGCAGCATGGCCGCCTGTTCATCGCCGGCGACGCCGCGCATATCGTGCCGCCGACGGGTGCCAAGGGCCTCAATCTGGCGGTGGCCGACGTGCTGGTGCTGTCGCGCGCGCTGGAGGCGAAGTATCGGCGGAATGATCAGGACGGTCTGGACCGCTACAGCGCGACCTGCCTGCGGCGGATTTGGAAGGCAGAGCGGTTTTCCTGGTACATGACGACAATGCTGCACAGGAACGAGAACGAGACGGATTTCGAGCAGCGGATTCATTTCGCCGATCTCGATCTGGTGCGTACATCGGTGGCGGCGGCGCGGTCGCTGGCGGAGAATTATGTCGGGCTGCCGTTCGATTAGGGCGGGCTGGAGTAGGGCTTGAGCTGTCGTGAAATACGAGATCAGGACCCGCCGTCAAGCGAGCAAGTACCACGCCCCAGGGGAATCGCTTGAGTGTCTCATGCGATGCGCCGGATGACGTTTTCCAGATAATCCTGATTCCAGCCGGCCTTTTTACGGCGGTTCTTAAACTGAACTTTACCGTCTTTTCGACGTAAGTCATTGATCCGACTCCGGACCCCACCTGCTTGCTGTCTACGCTGCCGTCAATTCGACCCCCAACAGACTGAGTGCGCGGCGCTGTATCGGCGTTGCGGTGGTCTGAACGGTAAGCATCTTCTGCCCTGCGAAGCAGACGGTGTTTCGGGCCAATGTTGCCAGATCGCCCAGCAGGGTGCGGAAGCTGTGCACCGGCTGGAGCTCGCCGCTAGCGTCCACCACGCGCTGCGTCGAGGCCTTGCGATAAGCCGCCTTGGAGACCTTGGCCTTGGCCACTGGCGACGTCCGCTCTGCTTCGGCCGACGCGCGGTCATGATCGTCGAACAACATCGGCGCCAGCGGCTGGCGCATATGCCACTCCAGGTAATACGCCAGCATGCACAGCAGGACATGCGCGCGTACCCGCGGCGCGGTCCAATGGAACACCGGCCGCAGGTCCAGATCGACGCTCTTGAGGCAGCGGAACGCGCGCTCTACCTGGGCCAAGGCTTTGTAGGCCCGCACGGTCCCGGCGGTATCGATCTGCTTGGCGGGGAGGTTGGTGCGCAGCACGTAAAAGCCATCGAACCTGGCTTCATCGGCGATCGCTTCGGCCTTGCGCGTGAAGTCAAATGCGGCGTCGGTGATGGTCAACGCGAAATGCTTGGCCATCTTGCGTTTGCCCAGGAGAGCGCCGACCGCGCGGCCGATGTCCCCAGCCCCGCGCAGAGGGTTCTTCGCGCGCGTCACCCGGGCCTGGATCTTGCTCAGGTCGGCCTCGGTCAGCGCCAGTAACGCGTCACGCTTGCGTTGGCGTTCCGCCGCCAGCAGCGGGTTCTGGCACATCACCAGCCGTTCGTCGGGATAATCCGGGCTGCTGATCTCAGCCATATCGCGGGTGTCGAACAGGGAGAATTGCAGCTGTCCGCCTTCCGCCAGTTGCCGGATCGCCGGGGCACGCAGCGCGGTGATCCAGTCTAGGCCGGCGGGGCGGAGGGCTTGTTCGATCCGTGCGGCGGTGAGCATGCCGCGGTCGCCGACCATCACCACGTGGCGCAGCCGCAAGCGCTGCTTCAGCTTGCTGATCTGCGCCGCGACGGTGGCCGGGTCGGCGGTGTTTCCCTCGAACACCTCGACCGCCACGGGGCAACCATCCGCGGCACACAGCAGGCCGATCACCAGTTGCGGCCGATCGCCACGGCTGTCGCGGCTGTAACCGTGGTGGGCCAGCGGACAGCAGCGGCCCTCGAGGTAGGTGGAGGTGACGTCGTAGAGCACCAGCGCGCCGTTCTTCAGATGGCGGCGGGCGAGTTGGTTTTCGATGAAGGCCTGCTCGCTGCCGAGCCAGTCGAGGGTGGTGTAGATTTCGCCGGCGGTAACGCAGCCAAGGCCGAGGCTTTCACCCAGCGAGTGGCTGGCGGTGGCGCTGTCGAGCATGCGCGCTGTCGCCAGCTTCGCCGCCGGGTCGAGCAGTCTGGCGACGATCAGCGCCAGCGCCAGGTCACGGCGGCGCGGCGGGGCGCGGCGCGGCAGCAGATCGTCGAGGCCGATGCGCCGTGCCACGCTCAGCGCCGCAAGCACGTGGCCATGCGGCAGCGAGCGGCGGATCTCGAAGCCGTTGTCACCAACCGGGGCGAGCGGGTCGCCACGCAGGGCAGCACGCAGAGTCTCGATGCGCTCGACCGGCAGCTTGGAGAGGTTGGCCAGCGTGCGGTTCTTGACCTTGCCGTCCTCGCGATAGGTTTGGCGCAGGAGGAAGGACGGTTTGGCGTTACGGTTTGGGACCTTGGCGATGTGCATGAGGCATGGAATCAAACCGGTTCGGCCTGTGTCAAGGAGAAATTCGCCAAATGCTTGACTACGTTCGTGGCACGTTTCCTTGGTAATCAACCGGATGGCTCAAAAACACAGCAAAGTTCGGCTTAAAGCTGGTGACGGGTTTCGCCTGGTTCAGTAAATTCATGGCAGTATGTTTCACGACCGCCATGTTGGCAGGGCCATGAGCGGTGCGCAGGCGCGCCAAATCGTCGTGGAATACCACATCCAGCACCCAGTGCAGCCGGTTCTCAATGCCCCAGTGGCTCCGCACGACCCTGGCGAGGGTCTCGGCACTGAGTTTGGTTGAGCACAGGTAGTATCGGGTTTCTGTCTGGATAACGCCGCCCCGCTCGGTTTCGCTTTCGATCATGCCGATGGCGGTCAGGCCAGGGAATGCAAATTCGCCCGGATGACGCCGCTCGGCGAACAGCCAGTTGATGTCGTGGCAGATCGTATGGCGGCGGGTTTCGATCCGGCCATGGTCGCCATCGACGGTCTCGAAGCTTTGCAGCGTCAGCGTTGGTGGTGGATCGGCAAAGACGGTTTCCACTTCGGCATAGGTCGCTGGCCAGTTCTCCTTCAAGGCCAGCACGTAATCGCCACCACCCTCGATGATCGTCTGGGCAATCTCCTTCTGCGTGCCCATGGCATCGATGGTCACCAACGCGCCGGCCAGTTCCAGACGACGCAGCAGCACAGGAATGGCGGTGATCTCATTGGATTTCGCCGACACCGCCTCTTGTCCAAGGACCAATCGCTGACGCGTCGCCCAGGCGGACACCGTATGCAGCGGCAGACGCCCTTTGCCGCGGGCATGGCTGCGACGCGAGGTCTTGCCATCGATCGCGATAATCTCGGGCGTGTCAGTCCGCAACCCGTCTACCCAGGTCAGGAAACATGTCTTGAACAGCTCAGGATCAATCGCCGCGATCACGTCGCACAATGTGTCGTGGCTCGGGATGCCGTGCTTGAACGGCAGAAAACGGCGGAGGAAGCCCTGGCGTTCGCTGCCCCACAGGCTGATTTCGACAAAGTCGTCCGCACCGGCGATGGTCCCGCAGAGCATCAGCAACAGGATTTCCGGTAGAGGATATAGCACCTTCGTCGCTTGGCGCGGGTCCCGGAGGGCCGCGAAGTGGGACAAGAAGCAGGGCTGGCTTGGCATGGACATAGAGACCTCCTGATGAGAGGCTTCCTATGAATCCGATTCTAGCCCGCACGGGAATCCCTCAACCACTCAAGCGATCGCCCTGTACCACGCCCCTGTCATGCTTCGCCGCCACGGGCGGTGACTGCTCTGGTTCATCATCCAGGTGCAGGGAAACACTGGCTGTCATCAGCTTCATACCACTTCAATCAGCGTCTCGCCGCGTTCAAGGGCGGAAAGGATATCTGGCAGCACCGTCTCGAACCATGTGAGCAGCGCCTATCGCCGCGTGTTCCGCAGCCTTATCCAGATGACGACCGGTCCATCCTCTATCAGGATCTTACGTTGGGCGAAGTCTTCGTCCTTCGTCAGGATCGCCGCGTGCGATTGAAGTGCAACATCCCAAATGGCCTTGTCGGACGCCGTGGCCATCTGCCGATCGGCGACATGCTCAGCTTCATGTCCTTTGGTCGTGAGCCATCGGGCGAGTGCCGACGGCAACTGCGTCCACAATGAACCGCATCAGGCCACACGTAGCACCGGATGATCGCTCTGGCGTGCCGCGTATTCGAGCGAGGCGGTGATGTCGCCGGCTTCGAGCAGAGGATAGTCGCTGAGTATTTCCTCTCGGGTTGCGCCGGCGGCCAGCAGGTCAAGCACGTCCTTGACGCGGATGCGCAGCGCGCGCAGGCAGGGCCGTCCGCCGCACTGGGCGGGATCGACGGTAATTCGATGGGTTTCGGTCATCCGTGGTCCCTGGACCTGAAGGCTTTGGCATCTCGTATGACGTAGCACAATTTCTGATTGGCAGGGGAGCTAATCATTGGCGCACGCTTGCGACTTCGCCGCGGCCAGATGACGCACCATCCGGTCAGGCGTGAGGCGCGGCATGAACGACGCGAGCATCGGCTCGATCTGAGCGAGGGGCCGGCGGCGCAATAGACTTGCGAGGGTAACAGTCGGTGGTGATGCGGCCTTGTTCTGCCAGGGGTGGAAGGCGTACGCTCAGCGGGTTCGCGCGATCTCATACCAGTCGGCTTGGCGCAAGGCAGGCGCTCTAAATTTGGTGCAGACGTCGCGTTCGCCGAGAGACGTTTTCCCTGTCCCGATCACAGTCCGCCGTAATCCAGGATCGAGTCGTGAAAATCCTTCATGGAAACCGCGACCCACACGTCTGTCCCGTCAGCGGTCGAGGGCTTAGATCATCCAGTACGGTTGAGGCAAACCGGGGGCACCAAAGCCCCCCGGCCTTCCGATCCAGCGCTACGAATGCATCAGCTCCAGCGCTTCCTCGTAAATCTCCATGTTCTTGCCAAAGGAAATTGCCGCGGCCTGGGCGCCGGAGACCAGGTGCATCCAGCGCCAGGGCTCGCGCGTCGCGTGGAACTCCTCGACGATCGACTGATGATGCTTGAAGGCGTGCATCTCAGTGAAACTGTCGTGGCAGACAATCGCCGCCAGACGGGTCATCAAGGTCTGCGCGTCATAGCCGAGGTCAACATATTGCTGCGCCAGGTTCACTGTGCCCTTGACTTCCGGCACCGCCCGCATCGAGCCCAGATTGCTGACCGTGGACCAGTCGGTCGGCGGCTGATTATAGATGCTCTGGGTGATCGCTTCCAGCAGGTCCGCCTGGGTGCGGAATGGAAGGGCGGCGACGGCTTCGGGATCGGGCTGCGGGACTGGCTGCATCCGATACTGGGTTGACTTGACCTCGGGCCCGGTATGCCAGAGCAGCAGGAGCAACAGCTTGTTCTTCAGGCTCAGGCCCTCGAGGCCGAGCAGGTAGCGCCGCAGGTTGGCGGTGGTGTGCAGGTGGACGTCCATCGGATTGCCGGTGAGGGAGCGCAGGAACAGGCCGGCGGCGCCGATGGACATGGCTTCGCCGGCGCCCTCCAGCGACAGTCCCTCCGCCAGCGCCTTGGCGGTCAGTATGGGAATGTCGTTGTAGTTGTCGCACCGTCCGATTGCCTCGCCCAACTGGCCGATTGCAGTGGTTTCATCGTCACCCGTTTTTTCGCGGGTGACGCAGGTCAGCAGCTTGTATTCTTCCAGCAGCGCCTCGGTTTCCGGGATGGCCCGAGCGGTCGGGAAGCGCGTCACATAGCGTACGGCGGGCCGCATCAAGGTCGGCAGCAGGTCCGGGCGGCCCATTGCCTCCAGGCCGCGGAAAGTATAGGCGGGAAAGATGAAGTAATGATCGTCCAGGCCGTTCTTGGGGATGGCGACGGTCAGCAGCAGATCGAGCGCCTCGACCGGCGGTACATTCTCCCACAGCCAGAGGAATAGATGGTCCGCCTTGTTGGTTTCACCGCGCTTGACCGCGGCGAAGAAGGCTTCCTTGTTGGCCTCCACCCCGCCAACATCCAGCGGTTCGAACGCCAGCAGGCTGTACGGCCCCATTGCCGGGTGATGAATATGCTTGTTGGACAGGGCAACGTGCTGCACGACGGGAAGAAAACTCTCCTCACCCTCCAGGCGCCCGACGATCCGCGATACCGCGTAAAGCCCGGCGAGGGGATGCAGCGGGCCGCCGTGGTGGCCTGGCGGCAGGTCGGAGGAGCGCGCCACCGCCAGCGCCGAGGCTGTCAGCATGGTCTGTGCCGATTGACCGGCCCGCAGCTTTTCCAGGGTAAGGTCGACGATCTCGGCCGGCGGCGTTTCCTCGATGAACTGGACCAGAGGTTCGATGGCTTCGGAATACTGCACACGTGTCGGCATGATGAACTCTCCTGTAGCGGTTAACGATTTATAAGCATGATCCGGACTGTTTCGCAGGTCGCGCCCGCGCCGTGACGCCTGCATTCATCAAGGAAATCGGCTTGAGAAACCGGACATGGAACGGTGCGTTTTCGAAAAGGCGCCAGCTCCCGAGGCAGTCGCTCAGTCGCCGCGCTCGTGCTCGCCATGCCTCTTGCCCGAACAGTCATTGCTCGCGTCAGGCTCCATTTGTTATAGGGCTACGCCAAGACAAGCAGAGATCGTGCGCGCAATCGGCGGCGCACGCAATGTCCGCAGGTGGCAAAACAGGCATATACGCCGCTACATGGCCAAGAATGACCGGGTCGGGCCAGAAAAGTGCGGATTCCAGCTCGAAACTGGCTTTGCCACGATCTTCGCGGGCGATGCTTTTGCCGTTGAGCCACAATAAAGCGCGATTGGTTTAGGTTGACCTACGGATCGCGCTTTACCTCATTGTTTGATCGCGTGATTCACGCCTTCTGACTGGATCAGCCTCAGGCGATCACGCGCTCGGCGCCTGCGCCCTCGCCTGATCCGCCGCCTGCATTTCTTTTCAGTGGCGATCTTTCAAGTATCGGTGGGGGGCGACGCGCATTATGGGCCATTGAATAACCACGCCGTCAGCTCCGAAAAGAGCTTGCTTCAGTCACGCTCGAAATACCAACACCCGCGCCGCGCCATGCGCCCGTTCCGCCAGCACGTTCTGCCCCGGCGTCCAGGTCTCCTCCCGTCCCATCTCCGCGACCACCAGCGCATTCAGGCCAACCCGCCCCGCCTGCCGCAACCGCTCCAACGCCTGGGGCACAAGCTCTTGCCCATAGGGCGGATCAAGAAAGATCAGCGTCGCCGCTTCTCCCGGACCCAAGCGCAGGACATCCCCTTCCACCTTGCATCGATCGCCCGCCCCACACGCCGCGATATTGTCACGCAGCGCTCGCAGGGCCGCCGGATCGGACTCGACAAAACATGCCCGCGCCGCGCCGCGCGACAGCGCCTCCAGCCCCAGTGCCCCGGTCCCGGCGAAGCCATCCAGCACAACCGCGCCCTCAACCGCCCCCCGGCCCGCCCAAGGGGCATGCATCAGCATATTGAACAGCGCCTGACGCACCCGATCCGCCGTCGGCCTCGTTGTCTGTCCCGCCGGCGCGACCAGTCCCCGGCCACGCCATGCCCCGGCGACAATCCGCATCCTACCGGCCGGCGCGCACCGGCGTCGGCGGCACGACATCCGTCGGCAGCTGCTGGCGCAGCACCCTGGGTGGCACTTCCTCGATGCCGCCCCGCTCCAGCGTGCCAAGCTGGAACGGCCCGTAAGCGATGCGGATCAGGCGTGACACCGACAGCCCCAGATGCGTCATCACCCGGCGAACCTCGCGGTTGCGCCCTTCCCGCAGGCTGACACTCAGCCAGGTGTTGTCGCCTGTCCTCGCGTCCACCGCTGCCTCGATTGGCCCATAGCGCACGCCCTCCACCGTCACGCCGCGCGCCAGGGACGCCAGAGCGGCCGGATCGGGCACACCGAACACCCGGACCCGGTAGCGGCGAACCCAGCCGGTCGTCGGCAGTTCCAGCCGGCGCGCCAACGCGCCATCATTGGTCAGCAGCAGCAGCCCCTCGCTGGTGATGTCCAGCCGCCCGACGCTGATCACCCGAGGCAACTGCTGCCGCAGCTTGTCGAACACGGTCATCCTGCCCTGCGGATCGCGATGCGTCGTCACCAGACCTTCCGGCTTGTGGTAGCGCCACATGCGAGTGCGCTCCGGCTTGTCCACGACGTGGCCGTTGACCTGCACGATATCGCCGACGGACACAAAGGTCGCCGGATGCGTCACGGTCCTGCCGTTCAGCCGCACCGCGCCGCCGGCCAGCATCTTCTCCGCGTCCCGCCGGCTGGCGACCCCGGCGCGGGAGAGGTACTTGGCGATCCGGTCGCCGCGAACCTGCTCCACATCGTCGCTCATGCCGCGCCGGCGCCGATGTCGAGACGGCAGAAGCCTTCGGTCCACTGGATCGCGTCAATCGCCGCGTAGACCAGGTCGTGCGCCGAAGCCAGGGTCGGGCCGGTGGCGCAGACCGTCAGCACGCGGCCGCCCGCCGCCAGAAGTGCGGCATCCGGACCGGCCGCCGCTCCGGCGCAGAAGATCTCGACGCCGGGCCGAGCCGCATGATCCAGTCCGCGGATCACGCTGCCTTGTTCGGGCGCATCCGGATAGCCACGCGCCGCCATGACGACCGCAATCGCCGCCGTATCGTGCCAGCGCAGATCGAAATTCCGCAATTCGCCCTCGCAGGCGGCCTGGAAGGCGGACAGCAGGTCGGATTTCAGCCGGAGCAGCAGCACCTGGCACTCAGGATCGCCGAAGCGGACGTTGAATTCGATCAGCTTGGCGCCGTCCTCGGCCAGCATCAGGCCGGCGTACAGGATACCCCGGAACGGCGTGCCGCGGCGGACCATCTCCTTCAGCGCCGGGCGGATGATCTGTTCCAGGCAGGCCTGTTCCAGAACCGGCGGAAAATTCGTCACCGGCGTAAAGGCGCCCATGCCGCCGGTGTTGGGACCGGTATCCCCGTCGCCGACGCGCTTGTAGTCGCGGGCCGATCCCAGCACCAGCGCATCCTCGCCATCACACAGGGCGAACAGGGAAACTTCCTCGCCCACCAGGCACTCCTCGATGACGACGGCGGCGCCGGACGCGCCGAAGACCTGCTGGTCCATCATCGCGTCGATGGCGGCCATCGCCTCGTCCTCGGTCGTGGCGACGACAACGCCCTTGCCGGCGGTGAGGCCGTCGGCTTTCACCACGATCGGCGCGCCGCGGCGGCGGATGAAAGCGCGGGCGGAAGCGGCATCCTCGAAGCGTTCCCACAGCGCAGTGGGAATCGAGACCGCGTCCGTGATACCTTTGGTGAAGCTCTTGCTGCCTTCCAGTTGGGCGGCGGCGGCGGTGGGACCGAAGCAGGCGATGCCGGCGGCTTCCATCGCATCGGTGATACCGGCGACAAGGGGGGCTTCGGGGCCTGGGATCACCAGATCGATCGCGTTGTCCTGGGCGAAGGCGACCAGCGCCACTATGTCCAGCGCGGCGATGTCCACGCAGGTCGCCACCGCCGCGATCCCGGGATTGCCGGGCGCGCACCAGAGTTTCTCCAGCAGCGGGCTGGCGGCGATGGACCAGCACAGGGCGTGCTCCCGCCCGCCGGAGCCGATGACCAGGACGTTCATGGGCATCTCCTGTCTTGAGGACGGCCAGGGCGCTGCCCTGGACCCGCAAAGGGGCGGATGCCCCTTTGATCCCCGCTAATTAGGGGTTTGGGGAAGAGGGGGCAACGCAGCGGTTTCAACCACCTCGGTTGCCCCCTCTTCCCCAAACCCCTTAATGGGTTCCAAGGGCATCCGCCCTTGGCGGGGTCGAGGGGCAGTGCCCCTCGCCTTCCTCAAACCAGGCGAGACCCATGGACGTCCCGATCTCCAACATGCCGGAATACACCGTGTCGGAAATCTCCGGCGCGGTGAAGCGCACTTTGGAAACGACCTTCGGTCGTATCCGCATCCGTGGCGAACTGACCGAGGTGAAGAAGTATCCCTCCGGCCACATCTACCTGTCGCTGAAGGACGAGGCTGCGAAACTGTCCGGCATCGTCTGGCGCAATGCCGTCCCCCGTTTGGGCATGGTGCCGGAGAACGGGGTGGAGGTGATCGCTACCGGCCGGATCTCCGCCTTCGCGGAGCGGTCGTCGTACCAGCTCATCATCGAACGGCTGGAATACGCCGGCGCCGGCGCCTTGCTCGCGCGGATCGAGATGATCCGCCAGCGCCTTACGGCCGAGGGCGTGTTCGATGCCGGCCGCAAGCAGAAGCTGCCCGGCCTGCCGCGGGTGATCGGCGTGGTCACCAGCGAGCGCGGGGCGGTCATCCAGGACATCCGCACCACCATCGCCCGCCGCTTCCCACGCACCATCCTGGTGTGGCCGGTGCCGGTGCAGGGTGAGGGCGCCGCCGGACGCATCGCCGCCGCCATTGCCGGTTTCGACGCCATGCCGACGGCCGGCGACCCGCCCCGCCCGGATGTGCTGATCGTGGCCCGCGGCGGCGGCAGCCTGGAGGACCTGATGGCGTTCAACGAGGAGATCGTCGTCCGCGCCGCCGCCGCCTGCCGAATACCGCTGATCTCCGCCGTCGGGCACGAAACCGACACCACGCTGATCGACTTCGTGTCGGACCGGCGCGCGCCAACGCCGACCGCGGCGGCGGAGATGGCGATCCCGGCGCGATCCGACCTGGTGGCCGACCTGGGCCACAAGGGATCCCGGCTGATCAGCGCGCTGAACCGCATGACGCAGGAGCAGCGGCTACGGCTGTCGCGGGTGGAACGCGGCCTGCCGGATCTGCCGGCGCTGCTGGGATCGGCACGCCAGCGGCTGGACGACCGGGCGGAGCGCGCGGTACTGGCGCTGCCGGCCCTGGTCGCGCGGCGGCGGATGCTACTGACCGCGACGGAACGCCGCCTGCCGGACCCGCACCGCCTGACCGCCGCGGCCGCCGGGATGCTGCGGGACCAAACGTTGCGGCTGTTCATGGCTGCCCCCGGGCTGGTGACGAGCCGCCGGTCCGGTCTGGACCTGATGTCGCATCGGCTGGTCACCGCCATGCATCGGACGGTCGCCGCCGCGCGCGGCAGGACGGAGCGGCTGACCGCCCGGGTCACGACGACGACGCTACGCTTCGCGGTTCGTGAAGCCCACGCCCACCTGTCGGGCCTGAGCGCTCGCCTGGAGTCGGCCTCGCCGCTGGCGATCTTGCAGCGCGGCTACGTGCTGGTCACCGACCCGGCCGGACTGCCGGTCATCAGCGCGGCCGCGGTCAAGCCGGGAGCGCGGTTGCGGCTGCGGTTCGGCGACGGTCAGGTGGACGCGGTGGCGCAGGGCGGCTCGAAGTCTCGGCCGCCGGCGGCGCAGGAACGTCTGGATCTATGATCCGATGATCCGCGGCATGATCGCATCGGCGCGGTCGAAGGCGGCGCGGATGCGGTCGAACCGCGCGGTGATGGCATCGCGTTCGCCGGTGTGGGTCAGGACGTAGAATTCATTGTCCTGGATGGCTTGCAGGACCCGCCGGCCCACCGTCTCCGGCGGCAGCGCGCCGGCCGCGAAGGCGGATTTCAGCGTCTCCTGCTGCGGCCGGCTGTAGCTGCCGCCGAAGCGGTCCGGGCGGGTCGCCGCCGAGTCGAAGATCGACGTCGTGACACCGCCCGGGCAAAGCACCGATACGCCGATGCCCGATCCGGCCAGTTCCTGCTCCAATGCTTCGGACAGCGCCAGCACGGCATACTTGGTCATGGCATAGGCGCCCTGGTCGCGACCTTCGCGGACAAACAGGCTGGACACCGAGCCGGTGTTGACGACGTGGCCGCCCTGGCCGTGCGCGCGGATCATCGGCACGAAGGTACGGATACCGTTGATGACGCCCATCATGTTGACGCCGATGACCCAGTTCCATTCCTGCAGCGTCACCTGCTCGACCGGCGTGCCGTGCATCGCCACGCCGGCATTGTTCACCGCGATATGCAGCGCGCCAAAGCTGTCCAGCGCGACCCGGCCGGCGGCCTCGACGGACGGCGGGTCCGACACATCGACGACGGCGGTGACCGCGCGGGCACCCATCGATGCGATCTGCGCACGGGCGGCTTCCAGCGGTTCGGGCCGCAGATCGGCCAGCACGAGGTTCGCGCCGGCCGACGCCAGTGCCTTGGCTATGCCCAGGCCAATGCCGGATGCGGCACCCGTCACGGTGGCGGTTTTCCCTGCTATGTCGCGCATCTGCATTCCTCCCCAGCGCGGACTTCGCGCCGCTCTCTGGTCCGGACAAACTTTGGCCCGTTTGACATCAAGAAGGCCAATCCATTGCGCACGGTTGAGGATTGCCGAGCCTTCGCCTGTTCGTCATGGCCAGGATAATGACAGTCACTCTGCGGCCATTTCCTTGAACACCTCGATCGCGGTCAGCAGCGACTCCCGCACCAAGGGCGCACCGATATATCCAGCCAGATGCAGCAGGGCTTCCGACAGTTCGTCCTCGGTCCAGCCCTGGTTGCGGGCAAAGCGTAGATGCACCTTCAGTTCAGGATCCCGACCCTGTGCGACGTCCGAGATCACGCAGATCAGCGCGCGCGTCTTCAGGGCCAGCCCGGGCCGCGTCCACAGCGTGCCGAACACTGCTTCCTGTGTGTAGGCGGCGAACTTCTCCATGATCGGATGGTTATAGATGCCCTTGTCCAGCTTGTCCGCATAGGCCTCCCCCATCAGCTTGCGCCGCATTGCCTGACCTTGCGCGCGTCTATCATTGGCCATGGTTGTCTCCCCCGTGCGTTGCCAGGATCAGTGTCCGACAACGGCGGCGGTTTGGCTAGGCCGGCTTAGGCCGACAGTGCAGCGTGAAGCGGTGTCACTCCTGGTTTGATCGCATGCTTCACGCGCTTTGAACGTTCCGCTCAGCGCGATCATGCTAGGCCGAGTGGAGAGCACCTTGATGTTCGATAAAGCGGGCGATGTCGGCGACGCCCTTGCCGGCGCGGATGTTGGCAAAGACGAAGGGCCGGTCGGCGCGCATCTTCCTCGCGTCACGGTCCATCACCTCCAGGCTGGCGCCGACATAGGGCGCTAGGTCGATCTTGTTGATGACCAGCAGGTCGCTGCGGATGATGCCTGGACCACCCTTGCGCGGAATCTTGTCGCCGGCGGAAACGTCAATGACGTAGATCGTCAGATCAGCCAGTTCCGGACTGAACGTCGCGGCAAGATTGTCGCCGCCCGATTCAATCAGGATCAGGTCGAGGTCGGGAAACCGGCGGCGCAGGTCGGCCACGCCCGCCAGATTGATGGAGGCGTCCTCACGGATCGCGGTATGGGGGCAGCCGCCGGTTTCGATGCCCATGATCCGCTCCACCGGCAAGGACCCGGCGCGCGTCAGGAACTCGGCATCTTCCCTGGTGTAGATGTCGTTGGTGATGGCGGCAATGTCGTAGCGATGTCGGAAATGCTTGCACAGGGCGTCCATCAGCGCGGTCTTGCCGGTACCGACGGGGCCGCCGATGCCGACGCGAAGTGGACCATGCGGAGATCTGGTCATGAACGGAACAACCTTGTGTACTGGGTTTCGTGCCGCATCGCGGCGAGGTCGGAGCGAAAGGCGCAGCCGCCGAGATCGTCCAGCGTCGCGTGACAGGTTTCACCTGCAACAGAAACGATGACAGGCTCCAGCGCCGCCAGCACCCGCAGGCCGGTGGTCTGGCCCAGCGGCACCAGCCGGACAGCGGCGGAGATCAGGTTGGCGGCGAAAGCCTGTATGTAGGCGACGGCGGTATCCGCTTCAGGGATGTCGTGGGCGCCTGCCGCCGCGCCGACGGCGACCGCATAAGGCAAGTGCTCGGGCAGCGGACGGCTGGTCCAGGGCGCGACGGCCAGCAGGAAGGCGCGGCCCTGGTTCAGCGCTTCATCCCGGCGTTCGCGGGCGGGCGTCGCGGCCATCGCCAGGTTGGCGATCGCACGCAGAACAAGGGCGTCGCAGGCGTTTCGATGGGCGTGCCGCAGCAGGATCGTGTCGGACCGCCCGGCGCCGTGCGCCAGGACATCTGTCAGCCAGTCAAGCAGCGTGTCACCGCCGTTGATGTCGCCCGACTCAACCGCCCATTCCAGTCCATGCGAGTAGGCGAAGGCGCCGGTTGGGAACGCCGGCGACAACCAAGCAAGCAAATGCAGCAGCGGCGTGCGGTCAGTGATGGTCGTCATCGTCGTGATGATGATGGCTGGCGGCAACATAGGCGCCGGCTTCCGGGTCGAACGGAGCCCGCACTTCATCCACGTAACCGCCAAGCCCCGCCACCATGTCCCGGATGACGTGATCAGCGCGGATGCGGATGCGGCCGCCCAGCAGTTGCACCGGCAGGTGACGGTTGCCGAGGTGCCAGGCGATGCGGATCAGCGCGCCCTCGTCGTGCGCATGGATTTCCATCAACGGCTCGGCCTGGGCGCGGACGCATATGATGCCGCCTTCCACGGCCAGGCCATCGCCGTCCCTCAGTCGCACGGCTCGCGGCAGATCGATCAGCACCTCGGCAGCGGAGACCGTCGTCAGAACAATACGACGACGGAAGCGCCGATCGTAGTCGATCAGCACCTGATCGATTTCGCGTGCCGTGTCCCAGCTTCCGGCGGGAAGGATGTCAGTGGCGCGCATCAGAACAGGAAATACCGCTGCGCCATCGGCAGGACAATGGCGGGTTCGCAGCTCAGCAGCACGCCATCGGCGCGGACCTCATACGTCTCGGCGTCGACCTCGATCAGCGGCGTTGCGTCGTTGTTGATCATCGACGCCTTGCCGATGCCGCCGCGGGTGTTGCTCACGGCCGCGAGCCGGCGCTGCAAGCCCAATGCCTTGTTAAGATCAGCCTCGATTGCGGCAGCCGATACGAATGTCACACAGCTCGCCCCCAGCGCTCGCCCGAACGCGCCGAACATCGGCCGGTAGTGCACCGGCTGCGGCGTCGGGATCGAGGCGTTCGGGTCGCCCATCGGCGCGCAGGCGATCATGCCGCCCTTGATCACCAGGTCGGGTTTGACGCCAAAGAACGCCGGCGACCACAGCACCAGGTCGGCAAGTTTGCCTATCGCGACCGAACCGACTTCATCAGCGAACCCTTGGGCAATGGCGGGATTGATCGTGTACTTCGCAATGTAACGCTTTACCCGCGCGTTGTCGTTACGATCACTGTCGCCGGGCAGCGAGCCGCGCTGCGTCTTCATCTTGTGCGCGGTCTGCCAGGTGCGAATGATGACCTCGCCGACCCGCCCCATCGCCTGGCTGTCGGAGGACATCATGGATAGCGCGCCCAGGTCGTGCAGGATGTCCTCGGCCGCGATTGTTTCTTTTCGGATACGACTCTCCGCGAACGCGACATCCTCCGGGATCGCGCTATCCAGATGATGACAGACCATCAGCATGTCCAGATGCTCGTCCAACGTGTTGGCGGTGTAGGGACGCGTCGGATTGGTGGAACTGGGCAATACGTTCGCCAGCCCGGCGACCTTGATGATGTCGGGTGCATGGCCACCGCCGGCGCCCTCGGTATGGAAGGCGTGGATGGTGCGACCCTTGAAGGCAGCGATGGTGTCCTCGACAAAGCCAGACTCGTTTAGCGTGTCGGTATGGATCATCACCTGAACATCGAAACGATCCGCCACCGACAGGCAGGTGTCGATCGCCGCCGGCGTGGTGCCCCAGTCCTCGTGCAGTTTCAGGCAGGACGCGCCGGCGCGGATCATTTCCTCCAGCGCCTGCGGCTGAGAGGCGTTGCCCTTGCCGGCGAAGGCCAGGTTCACCGGCAACCCTTCCGCCGCTTGCAGCATGCGCGCCAGGTGCCATGGGCCGGGCGTACAGGTGGTTGCGGCGGTGCCGGTGGCCGGGCCGGTGCCGCCGCCGACCAAGGTCGTCATGCCGGCGGCGACCGCATCATCCACCTGCTGTGGACAAATGAAATGGATGTGCGAATCAATGCCGCCGGCGGTGAGGATCTTTCCTTCACCGGCGATGACCTCGGTGCCCGGTCCGATGATGATGTCGACCGCCGGCTGGATGTCGGGATTGCCCGCCTTGCCGATCCCGGCAATGCGGCCGTTGACGATGGCGACATCGGCCTTGACGATGCCCCAATGGTCGATAATCAGCGCGTTGGTGATCACGGTATCGACGGCACCCTGCGCCTGCGATGCCTGGGACTGACCCATACCGTCGCGGATGACCTTGCCGCCGCCGAATTTCACTTCCTCTCCGTACACCGTGAAGTCCTTCTCGACCTGCACGATCAGATCGGTATCAGCCAGGCGCACGCGGTCGCCCGTGGTGGGACCGAACATGTCGGCATAGGCGGCGCGGGTGATGCGAGCCATCAGGGTAACGCTCCCATGACAGCGCCGCGAAAGCCATGGACGTGGCGGGAGCCGCGGTATGGCACCAGCGTGACCTCTCGGCTTTGACCTGGTTCGAAACGTATCGCCGTGCCGGCGGCGATGTCGAGACGCCGGCCGTTGGCGGCGGCGCGGTCGAAAGACAGCGCGGGATTGGTTTCCGCGAAGTGGTAGTGGCTGCCGACCTGGATCGGCCGGTCGCCGGTGTTGGCCACCGCCAGCATGGTGCGCGACAGGCCGGCGTTCAGTTCAATGTCGCCAGGTTCGGGCAGCAGTTCACCGGGAATCATGAAGCGGTCCTTTGCGCGCGGCGGGCTGGCGATGTGAAGCAGGCTACCATGTGCCATTTGTCAGGAATGGTCACCTTCGAGAAAGACGGGCTGAGGAAATCATCGCTATAAATCGCAGGTTCGCAACTTCATTCAGCCTGTGCGACGACTTGTGCTGCTGCTGCAGGGGATCAACGTTATCTTTGACAACCGCGACACGCCCTTTCCGTGGCTGAGCAAGTTTTGGAACACCGCCCCTACTGGCGACCCTCGACGACTGGTGATTTTCTTGTGATCTGGCACCGTATGGCCGTCACTCACTCCGTCGTGTCAGCCGGTCCGGCTGGTTTGCTGACGGGACATTCTGCTAGTCGTCATCCAACGTTGTGCAGACGGGGATATGGAATGTCTATCATCATCTGGCTCATACTCGGGCTCATCGCGGGCTTCATCGCCAGCAAGATCGTCAACAAGAGCGGCGAGGGACCCCTGCTGGACATCGTCCTTGGCATTGTCGGCGCCGTGGTGGGCGGTTTCCTGTTCTCACTTGTTGGAGCAGCGCCGGTCACCGGCCTCAACATCTACAGCATTATCGTCGCGGTCATCGGTGCGATCGTTGTCCTGGCGATCTATCACGCGATTACCGGTCGCCGAGCGGTCCACTAACCACTTGTGACCGTTGGAACGAACCGGCAATAAGGGATCATTGAGATGGGACTTTTGGATCAGGTGCTCGGAAGCCTCATGGGAGGTGCTGGCGGCGCGTCACCCCTGCAGGGGGTATTGATGAACATGCTTGGCGGCGGCAACCCGCAGGCCGGCACAGGCATGGCCGGCCAGGGCGGGGGCATGGCCGGCGGACTTGGGGGCTTGATCTCAGGTTTTGAACAGGCAGGGCTTGGTCATATCGCTCAGTCCTGGGTGGGGAACGGCCCGAACCAGGCCGTCTCGCCGCAGCAATTGCAGAGCGTCCTCGGCGATAACCAAGTGCAGAACATGGCAAGCCAGTCGGGCATGGCGCCGCAGGACTTTCTATCGCAGCTCAGCCAGCACTTGCCGCGCGCGGTCGATGGCATGACGCCGAATGGACAGCTTCCGGATGAGGGAACCATGTCCGTCTGACGCGACTGGCAAGCGGCACTGACATCACTCTCCCAACAAAAGGCGACCTGGGGTGGGATACGATCGGCTGCTTATCGTATGAACCCGGCACTGCGCCATCGAGCACCACCGACGACAAACGCAGCAGCCGGCCTGTGAACAGCAGAGGTCGCCGCAAGTGGATTTAGCTTGGTCCGGTGCCGGCATTGGCTTGCTGGCATCCGCCCTGCCCGACGGCAAGGTTCTGGTATCCCGGCATTTGGACTATCCTGTTGTACTCTAGACACAATGATGAAGAATCGCTTGTTTCCCGCATGTTTTTTGTCCCGTCGTCCTATCTTGGGATAGAACAAGCACTCGTGCAGGATTAGGAACTGAATGATGAAGCTAAGAAATGTCTTGGTTGCCACCACGATGATCGGGGCGCCACTGAGCGTGCACGCTCAGGCGGTCAACCCACCGCCGGTCACCGGGCTCTACATAAGCCTCGGCGCTGGCGGCAACTACCTGCAAGACGAGCATCTGATCGGGCGCGGCGGCAACACATCGGACGCCGCCTTTCGGTCCCGCATCGGACCTGTTGTCGTGGGCGCCGTCGGCTATGGTCTTGGCAATGGGATCCGGCTGGAATTCGAAGGCGACTATCGCCAAAACCGTTTTTCCGAGGGGCGGAATTTTGGCTACCCGGCCGCGGCCGGTGGCAACGAGATCAAGTACGGCCCGATGTTCAACGTGCTGTACGACCTGACAGGCCTTATTCCATTTCCTTACGCAGCGCCGTATGCTGGCGTGGGCGTTGGTTGGCAATGGGGGCAGTTCAACTCCGTACACTCCTACAGCTCAGCTCGGTATCCGCTGACCAATTCGGATGATACGCGTGGCGCCCTTGCCTATCAGGCGATCATTGGCGCGGTCATTCCGTTCCAATTCCTGCCGAATCTGGCAACGACGATCGAATATCGCTTTCTCGGCTTGGCGGACAGGAACTATGACACCGCCGCGACCATCGCTCCGGGCGTCGTCGTCGATGGCAAGCAAAAGTTTGGCAACGACTTCAATCATTCCTTGCTGATTGGCTTGCGCTACAACTTTGGTGCGCCGCCCGTGGCCCCGCCCTCGGCGCCCTCGCCGGTCGCCGCTCCGGCACCCGCTGCCGCCCGCTCCTACCTTGTGTTTTTTGACTGGGACAAGGCTGCGTTGACCGACCGCGCGCGTGCGATCGTCAAGGAGGCCGCGGATAATTCCACCCGCGTGCAGTACACCCGGATCGAGGTGAATGGCTATACCGATACATCGGGCACGCCGAAATACAATGAGGGCCTGTCGCTGCGGCGTGGCCGAACCGTGGCTGCCGAACTGGTGCGCGACGGCGTGCCGCAAAGCGCCATCAACATTCAAGGGTTTGGTGAAACCCACCTGCTGGTGTCCACCGGCCCTGGCGTACGTGAGCCGCAGAACAGGCGCGTGGAGATCATCATTCGCTGATCGCGGACAGTGGCAGGTATCCCGACGGTCATGGCGTCGGGATACGCCTCTGCCGCTCAAATACCGGCAGGTGACGATGGTGCTGGGTGAACCGACAGCAAACGACGCTGATGCTTGCGTCCTGGGTCAGAAGTCCACCACAAGTGGGCAAACCCCTGATCCAGGCCACAAGCTTTTTGTTTCAGCGGCCTGCTTATCCCCTACGTCCGTCACAAGATGCGACGAACTTCAGGGGCAGGACACCAGGAAGTCTTTAATGATCCGTTCTGCGTTGCTCGGCTTGATGTCCCTGGTTATCTCCGTCGGGCCAGCACTGGCGCAACAGGCATCCAGTCCGCCAAATCCGTCCCCGGCGGCGACATCATCGGTGCCGTCAGGCGTTCCGACAAGCCCCGATCTGACGGTGGCGACAGTGAAGCTGCAGGGCGGTCTGCGCATCAGCAAGCTGATCGGTTCAGCGGTCTACAATGATCAAAACGAAAAGGTCGGCACCGTGGACGACCTGATCATGAAGGATGGCAATCAAATTGTCATGGCTGTTGTCTCGGTTGGGGGTTTTCTTGGCATAGGGAACAAGCTCGTCGCTGTGCCGTATGATCAGATTCATCTTGAAACGGATAATAACGGGACGAAGGTGGCTATGCCGGGCGCGAGCAAGGATGCGCTGAATGCGATGCCGACATTCACGTACGGCGGGTGACAGCATTCCTGTAGCGAAAGGTGGCGGCGGGGAATCTGGTAACAGGTGAAACCTGCGGGATGAGGCCGCCATCTGCGTCTACAGCTGTTGTCTTTCGAGATCATCAGGCACAGAGTTTCATCAGGTGTCCCGCATCGCCCGTGGGAACGGCCTATGGCGACCGTGACACGCGGCCGGCGTTCGTCGGCAGATCATAACTTGCATAGTCGGGTCGTGACGCGACGGATGTATTCACACTCAGGAACAGACGAGTTGCGTCTTCATCGTATCGGCTGGTGCACGGTGACCAGCTTCGTCCCATCTGGAAACGTCGCCTCCACCTGCACATCGTGGATCATCTCGGAAATTCCTGGCATGACCTGATCCCGCGTCAGCACCTTCGCCCCCGCCTGCATCAGATCCGCGACGGTGCGGCCGTCACGCGCCCCTTCGATCACGAAGTCGGTGATCAGCGCCACCGCCTCCGGGTGGTTCAGCTTCACGCCGCGCTCCAGCCGCCGCCTTGCCACCATCGCGGCCATGCTGATCAGCAGCTTGTCTTTCTCGCGCGGCGTCAGGTTCATGCGTGACTTCCTTCGGCGTGGCTTCCTTCAGGCGATCAACATAACCATACGCGCGGCAACGGGCGAGACTCCCGCAGCACGTCCAGCACACCGATCAGGGTGCGCCGGACGCGGGCGCTGTCGGCACCCAGGATGCGCGCGATCAACATGCCGTCCCAGGCGCTCGCCGCCGCCTCGAGGCAACCCAGCGACGCCCGGACGGCATCCAGCCGCCGTTCAGCGTCCGGCGCCGCGTACACCAGGGTAGCAAGCACATGCGCGGCCTTGCCTATCGCGGGCCGCCGCATCCGCGCTGCCAGATCGCCATCCATCCGGACCGCGTCATGCAGCAGCAGATCGTCGCCGCGCCGCACCTGGATCAGATCGCGCAGGCGGCCGAGCCGGACCGTTTCTCCCATGGCCGCTCTGCCGAACACCAGGGTTTCCACGCCCAGAAAGGACGCATCCGGGGCAAGATCGATCTCCAGCCGCCGTTCCAGCGCGCTGTGGTTGAACAGGATCGTCTCCTGCGGCAGCCATTCCAGTGCCGCCGCCTCGCTCACAGCCAATCGGGTTAGAACCTGCGACGGCGCATCCCTCGGCAGCGTCCGATAGAACCGCTCCGCCGCCTGCGCCGCGACGGTCGCGCGGGCGCCGACGCCGATCTGGAACGCCAGATCTAGCCGATCACCGCCGGCGATCCCGCCGCCGGTGTTCAGCGTGACGACATCCATCCAGCCAGGCACGAGCCGCCGGGGAAATCGCGCCTTTAGGCAGCCTGCCTGCCGCAGTTCATCCAGCACAGTCTCCGAACCGAGCCGCTTGACGCCAACCCGAAGTTCCCCGATGGCGCGCTGCAGCCGAACCGGATCAGACAGAGAGGCGCCGTCGCACATCAGCCTCGTCGAGGTCCTCCCGCCGGCCGGACAGCACCACGTCGCCACGATCCATCACCACCATCGTCTGAGCCAGTTCCTGGGCGAATTCGAAATATTGTTCCACCAGCACGATGGCCATTGTTCCCCTCGCCCGCAGCAGCGCGATCACCCGCCCAATATCCTTGATGATGTTCGGCTGGATCCCCTCGGTCGGTTCATCCAGCACAATCAGCCGCGGCTTCATCACCAGCGCGCGGGCAATCGACAACTGCTGCTGCTGGCCGCCGGACAGGTCGCCGCCGCGCCGGCGCAGCATGGTTTTCAGTATGGGGAACAGATCGAATATTTCATCCGGCACCTTTCGTTCCGCGCGCGGCAGCACGGCGAACCCGGTCTCCAGGTTCTCCCGCACCGTCAGCAGCGGAAATATGTCACGCCCCTGCGGCACCCAGGCGATGCCCCGGCGCGCCCGCTCATACAGCGGCAGCCGCGAGATATCGTCGCCGTCCCAGCGGATCGTGCCGGACGCGATCGGATGCGCGCCGACGATCGCCCGCAGCAACGAAGTCTTGCCAACCCCGTTGCGGCCCAGCACGCAGGTCACCGCGCCAGCCTCGGCCGTGATCGAGACCTGGCGCAGCGCGATCGCCGCGCCATAGTACAGATTGACCTTGTCGACCTGCAGCATCAGCGTCCCAGATACACTTCGATGACCTTCGGGTCCTTGCTGACATGGTCGATCGAGCCTTCCGACAGCACCGAGCCTTCGTGCAGCACCGTCACCTTCACATCCAGCGCGCGGACGAAAGCCATGTCGTGCTCCACCACCACCACGCTGCGGGTCTTGTTGATCTCCCGCAGCAACGCTGCGGTCTGCTCGGTTTCAGCATCGGTCATGCCGGCCACCGGCTCGTCGACCAGCAGAAGCCGTGGCTCCTGCGCCAGCAGCATGCCGATCTCCAGCCATTGCTTCTGGCCATGCGACAGATCGGCGGCCCGCCGGTGGCGTTGGTCGGTCAGCCGGGTGGTTTGCAGAATGGCCTCGATCCGCGCCTTCTCCTGACTGGTCTGCCTGGCGAACAGGCTGAAGCGGGGTCCGCGGTCACCGGCCAGCGCCAGCAGCAGGTTGTCCCACACCGATAGCGGCTCGAACACTGTCGGCTTCTGGAACTTGCGGCCGATGCCCAACGCGGCGATCGAGGGTTCGTCCAGCCTGGTCAGGTCGGTCGCTGCCGAGAACACGACCTTTCCCCTGTCAGGACGGGTCTTGCCGGTGATCACGTCCATCATGGTGGTCTTGCCGGCGCCGTTCGGGCCGATCACCGCGCGCATCTCGCCGGCGTTCAGGACAAGGGACAAGGCGTTCAGGGCGCGGAAGCCATCGAACGTGACGGTGACGCCATCCAGATACAGCAGCGTCTCCGCCTCGCTCATCCAGTGACCTCCTGCGCCGCGGCGGCGGCCGGCGTTTCGGCTTCCGCCTGCTTGCGGATCCGTCTGTCGAACAGGCCCATCACGCCGCGCGGCAGGAACAGGGTGACGAAGATGAACATGGCACCCAAAGCGTAGAGCCAAACTTCCGGAAACGCGCCGGTAAACCAGGTCTTGCCGAAATTCACCAGCAGCGCCCCGAGGATGGCGCCGACCAGGGTACCGCGCCCACCGACGGCGACCCAGATGACCGCCTCGATCGAGTTGCCCGGCGCGAATTCGCTGGGGTTGATGATGCCGACCTGCGGCACGTACAGCGCGCCGCCGATGCCGGCCATGATGGCCGACAGCACCCATACCACCAGCTTGTAGGACTCCGGCCGGTAGCCCAGGAACCGCGTGCGGCTTTCGGTGTCGCGCACCGCGACCAGGATCTTGCCGAAGCGTGAATCGACCACGAAGCGGGCCAGCAGGAACTGGCCGCAGAGGAACAGCGCGGTGATGACGACCAGAGCAGCCCGGGTGGAATCAGCCTGCACGTTGAAACCCAGAATGTCCTTGAAGTCGGTCATCCCATTGTTGCCGCCAAACCCCATGTCGTTGCGGAAGAACGCCAGCAGCAGCGCGTAGGTCAATGCCTGAGTGATGATCGACAGGTAGACGCCGGTGACGCGGGATCGGAACGCCAGCCAGCCGAAGACCCCTGCCAGCACGGCGGGCACCAGCACCGCCATCAGCATGGCGAAGCCGAACCAGTCGAAGCCGTACCAATACCACGGCAATTCCTTCCACCCCAGGAACACCATGAAGTCCGGCAGCATGGCGTTGCCATAGACCCCGCGCGTGCCGATCTGGCGCATCAGGTACATGCCCATCGCATAGCCGCCCAGCGCGAAGAACGCCGCATGACCCAGCGACAGGATGCCCGCGAAGCCCCACACCAGGTCCACCGCCAGCGCCAGCATCGCGAAGCACAGGTACTTTCCCACCAGCGCCAGCACATAGGTCGGCACGTGCGCCGCCGCTGCCGGACCGGTCATCTGGTTCAATACGGCCAGCAGCATGGCGCCGCCCAGGACCAGCAGGATCGTAATATAAAAACTGGGGCCGAGGTTCATGCCTCCACCGCTCGGCCCTTGAGCGGGAACATGCCGCGCGGATTACGCTGCACGAACAGGATCAGCAGCACCAGCACGACGATCTTGCCCAGCACCGCGCCGGCGATCGGCTCCAGGAACTTGTTGACGATGCCCAGGGTGAGTGCGCCCACGGTGGTGCCCCACAAATTGCCCACGCCGCCGAACACCACGACCATGAAGCTGTCGATGATGTAGCCCTGCCCGAGGTTCGGCGAGACGTTGTCGATCTGCGACAGCGCCACGCCGGCGATGCCGGCGACGCCCGATCCCAGCCCGAAGGTCAGCGCGTCGATCCACGGCGTGCGGATGCCCATCGCCGCCGCCATGCGCCGGTTCTGCGTCACCGCCCGCATCCGCAGACCCAGCGGCGTGAAGCGCAGCGCCGCCATCAGCGCCGCCATGACAGCGATCGCGAATAGGATGATATACGTCCGGTTCCAGGTCAGCGTCAGGCCGCCCACCTGCGTCGCACCGCTCATCCAGCCTGGCGTGTCCACGTCACGGTTGTTGGCGCCGAAGATCGACCGTACCACCTGCTGCAGCACCAGTGACAGGCCCCAGGTGGCCAGCAGCGTTTCCAGCGGACGGCCGTACAGCCAGCGGATCAGGCTGCGCTCGACCAATACGCCCACCAGACCGGTGAACAGGAAGGCGATGGGCACCGCGATCGGCAGGGACAGGGCATATAGCGATGGCAACCAGGCGTGCATCACCTGCTGGACGACGAAGGTGGCGTACGCGCCGAGCATCACCATCTCGCCGTGCGCCATGTTGATGACGCCCATGACGCCGAAGGTGATGGCAAGTCCCGCCGCGGCGAGCAGCAGGACCGATCCCAGACTGATGCCGTAGAACACGCTCTGCGCGATGCTCCACATCCACAGCACGCGATCGATGGAGACGATCGCCGCATGCGCTGCCGCACCGACCGGCCCGGACTGCGTCGACAGGGCAGTCAGCTGGCCGCGCGCGTCCTGGTCGCCCCGCCCCCGCAGCGCGGCAACCGCGGCCAGACGATCGGTCTGGCTGGCGTCGTCGGACGACACGACAGCCGCCGCCCACGCCTGCCGCATGCGAGTCTTCACCGATGGATCGGTCTCCCTCGCCAGGGCACGGTTCAATGCCGGCAGCGCCGCCGGGTCATGCGAGTTGAAAACTGCCTCCGCCGCGCCCAGGCGCACCGCCGGGTTGGCGTCGAACAACCGGAGACTGCCCAACGCCGCATCAATGGCGCTGCGTATACCGTTGTTCAGGCGCACCGGTTTAACGCCATACCCGGCATCCGCCACCGGTTGGCCCGTCGCGGCGCTGGTGAACGATCCATTGACCTTGATCAGCACGCGGTGATCCGGGGTGTAGAACAGTTGTCCGCCTTGCAGCGCGGAGATGATGGTCGCGGCCCGCTTGTTGCCGGACAGCGCCAAGTCCTCGACGCCCTGGCGCACCGTGTCGAAACTGCCGGATGCGAAGGCCGCCAGCGGCTGGTCGTCCGACTGCGGCATACCGGGCTGCGAAACGACGGGCTGAGCCATGATGGGCCGAGCCATGACGGGCAGGCACAGCAGCGAAACCATCAGCAGCATAACGCTTCGCACGATCATGGTCCCGAAAAAGAACAGGGGGCGGCCGGGAGGAAAACGGCCGCCCCCTTTCTGGCAATCAGGCGGTCAAGCCTTCTTGCCGGCGGTGCACGTGCCGGTTTTCACGTTGAACGCACCGCATCGCATGGGCGCCCGCCAGTCGCCGATCAGATCCTTGGTGTCGGCGACATAGGGCGACCATTCCTGCGCCACCATCAGGCCAGGCGTCTGCGAGACGATGTTGAACTGCCCATCGTCCTGGATTTCGCCGATCAGAACCGGCTTGGTGATGTGGTGGTTCGGCATCAGGGTGGAGTATCCGCCGGACAGGTTCGGCACGGACACGCCGATCAGCGCGTCGATCACCGCATCCGGCGCCGTCGTGCCGGCCTTCTCGACACCCTTCACCCACTGGTTGAAGCCGATGTAGTGCGCCTCCATCGGGTCGTTGGTGGTGCGCTTGGGGTTCTTGGTGAACGTCTTCCAAGTCTTGATGAACGCCTGGTTCTCCGGCGTGTCGACACTTTCGAAGTAGTTCCAGGCCGCGAGGTGACCGAGCAGCGGCTTGGTGTCGATGCCGGCCAGTTCTTCCTCACCCACGCTGAACGCGACCACGGGAATATCGGTCGCCTTGACGCCCTGGTTGCCGAGTTCCTTGTAGAACGGAACGTTCGCGTCGCCGTTGATGGTGGAGACGACGGCGGTCTTCTTGCCGGCGGAGCCAAACTTCTTGATCGAGGACACGATGTTCTGCCAGTCGGAATGACCGAACGGCGTGTAGTTGATCATGATGTCGTCCGCGGCGACGCCCTTGGACTTCAGGTAGGCTTCCAGGATCTGGTTCGTGGTGCGCGGGTAGACATAGTCGGTGCCGGCCAGGACCCAGCGCTTTACCTTGTTTTCGGTCCACAGGTAGTCAACCGCCGGGATCGCCTGCTGGTTCGGCGCCGCACCGGTGTAGAACACGTTGCGGCTGCATTCCTGGCCTTCGTACTGCACGGGATAGAACAGGATGCCGTTCAGTTCCTCGAACACCGGCAGCACCGACTTGCGCGACACCGAGGTCCAGCAGCCGAACACCGCCGCCACCTTGTCGACCGAGATAAGCTGACGGGCCTTTTCCGCGAACAGCGGCCAGTTGGATGCTGGATCGACGACCACGGGCTCCAGCTTCTTGCCCAGCAATCCGCCCTTGGCATTCTGCTGGTCGATCAGCATCAGCATGACGTCCTTCAGCGTGGTCTCGCTGATTGCCATGGTGCCGGACAGGGAGTGCAGGATCCCGACCTTGATGGTGCCGCCGGTGGCCTGGGCGGCGGCGGGCGAGGTGGCGGCGTTGACCGCACCGACAGCGGCGATGGTCGCCGCGGCAGCGCCAAGCCGGCCTAGACCCCGTCTGGATAGAGTTGGTTCAACCGGTGACATCGCGTGCCTGTTCCCCCGTGCCTGTTGTCGTTCAAGTTTCCCCGCCTCAAGGAGACAAGCATTGGAAGTGCAATCGATGTGCCAATGAGCGAAGCCGCGGAACTGGGCGAATCGGCGACGATAGGCATGTCCGTTTTACACAAGATGCCTATAAACTGTTCATTGATTGCGCCGATGTGGACCGCAATGCGGTGCCTACGCCTTAAGCCGCCGCCGCGCACGCGTTTGGATGGTGCGGCCCGTTTGGTTTAGGCTGCTGGCCCGACGGAATGGGGGAAACCGATGGCCAAGATCATCATTGCCGACAATCCGCTGAACGAAATCAGCATCGCCCGTGAACTGCTGCCGCCCAGCCTGGACACGGTGATCGCCCGCCATGGCAGCCCGGAGTTCAAGGACGCCCTGGCTGATGCCGTCTGCCTCGTCGGCTTCGGCGACGGCACCATGGATGACGCGTTTTATGCGTCGGCACCAAGGCTCAAGCTGATCCAGTTACTCTCCGCCGGCTACGACCGCTGCGATATCGGCGCCGCCCGCCGCGCCGGCGTGCCGATCTGCAACAACGGCGGGGCCAATTCCACCGCGGTGTCGGAGCATGCGATCCTGCTGATGCTGGCGGTCTGCCGGCGCATCGTCTGGCAGCACAGCAACGTCGCCGCCGGCCGCTGGCGCGGCAACAACGTGGACGATGTCAAGCTGTATGAGCTGAAGGGCCGCACCCTTGGCATCGTCGGCCTGGGCACCATCGGCAAGAAGACCGCTCGTCTGGCCAGGGCCTTCGGCATGACCGTGCAGTACTACGACACCGCCCGCCTGAGCGAGGCGCAGGCCGACGACCTGGATGTGCGCTTCGCGCTGTTCGAGGAGCTGCTGCGCACCTCCGACGTCGTCTCGTTGCACGTGCCACTCAGCCGGGAGACGAAGCACATGATCGGCGCGGCGCAGTTCGCGATGATGAAGCCGACCGCGTATCTGATCAACACCTGCCGCGGCCCGGTGGTCGATGAGCCAGCGATGATCGAGGCCCTGACCAGCGGCACCATCGCCGGCGCCGGCCTGGATGTGTTCGATCAGGAGCCGCCACCGCCCAACAACCCGCTGTTCGCGCTGCCGAACGTCGTGTTGACCGCGCACTTCGCCGGCCCGACGTGGGAAAACCAGTACACCCGGTTCCGCAACGCCTTCGACAACTGTCAGCGCGTCGTGCGCGGCGAGAAGCCGCTGTGGATTATTCCCGAACTGCGGGATTGAGTTTTCCATCGGCTGCCTCGCTGGCCGGACGTGTCTCCGGCATCACCAGCCATACGATGGCAAAGCCGAGGAGGCCGATGCCGGCCAGGGTCAGGAAGGCGATCGGCATGCCCGCCGTATCGGCGATGCCGCCCGACAACGTGGTGCTAATTGCCGCCCCGGTAAACAAGGCCAGGCCAAGGATACCCATGCACAGGTTGAAGTGGGCCGAACCCAGCGTCAGGTCGGCCGCCAGCAACGGCAGCATGACGCCGAAGACCGCCGCACTGATGCCGCTGACCGCCTGCCCCGCGACCAGCGGCCATGCTCCCGGCAACACCGCGAGCAGCAAGCCGCGGAGTGGCAGCGCACCCCATCCCAGCAGCAGAAGCGGGCGCCGCCCGATCCGCGCCGCCGTCCGGCCGACCCAGGGTGAGAACAAGGCCACGATGATCTGCGGCACGACAATACAGGCCGCGATGATCAGATTGGCCAGATCGCCCGCCCGCATGGTCACCGCTGCCCCCGCCAGTGGCAGCATCGCGGCGTTGGACAGATGAAACAGCAGGACGCAGATGCCGAAGATCAGCAGCCGGCGATCGGCGACAAGCCGCCTGAGGCTGGCAACATCCAGAAACCTGGTGGTGGTCTGCGCCCGCGCGAAACCGCCCGCGCTCATGGACCACAGCGCGATCAACGCCGGCACGCACAACCCAGCAGTCAGGAAGAAGACGGCTCGGCTGGACAGGTAAGCCCCTGTTGCCCCCAGCACCGCCGCAGCCATGCCGTTGCCGATGGAGGCGTAGCGGGCATTGCGGCCGAGCCGCTCACCCAGCGCGGCGTGGCCGGCCATGCGCAGACTGATCGCCGCGATCGCCGGCGTGAGCACGCAACTGGCGAAACCGTGCAGCATCTGCGCCACCAGGACGGGTAGCTGTTGCGGCATCAAGGCCAGCAGAAGTGCCGCGGCGATGATGCCGATCAGTGCGGCCGACGCCACGGCCCGCTTGTTGCGCGCGGCATCCACCAGCACGCCGGCCGGAAGCTGGCTGACCAGGGATGTCACGGTTCCCAAGGTCAACGCGAAGCCGATCTGCACCTGCGTCCACTTGTGCGTCGTCAGATAGACCGCGACGAACGGGCCAAACCCGGTCTGCACGTCGGCGACGAAGAAATTGACCAGATCAAGAGCACGATTGCTGCCGGGCCAGGACAAGGCGAGACGTCGCATAACCGGCTCAATGCGCCGGTGGCGAGGCGTCCGTTGGCGAGGCGTCCGTTGGTGTAACGACCGGCGCCGGCTTGTCGCCATTGACATATTCCGGAGCGGCCTTGATCTGATCCGGCGTCATATCCAGGGCGATCTTGTGCTTTCCATCTGCTGGATTGAAATGCATCGTGCTCCAGTGCACCGCGACCTTGCGGCTGCCGACACCCAGGAAACCACCGAAATCGATGACCGCGGCCTGTGGCCGCCCAGAGTCGTCCACCAATATGTCAACCAGACGGCCAATTTCCTTGCCCGACTGATCGACCACCGCCCGACCCAGAATGGCCTCGGCGTCCTCGGGTGCCACGGTCTGGACTGAACTCTTGGGCGGCGTGTTATCGGCGCGTGCGACGGAACACAGCGATACGGCGGCAGTCAGCACCGCAAGATAGGCACAACGTCGCATTGGCGTCCCCAAACCGTTCCGCATTTTGCAATTCGGCGCAGCAGGATTCCCAGCGAGATCAACTGGAGGAACGCGTCGGCGCAATCACATTCCGTTGAACGCTGGACTGTTCGCGCCGAAATGATGCGAGCAGGATGCCCGCCGCGATCATCGCGATACCGAGCAGGTGAAAGCGTTGCAGATTTTCGTGCAGGAAGATGACCGCCAGGATGGAACCGAACAGCGGCATCAGGTGCATTGACTGCCCGGCCGGCCCGGCGCCGATCAACTCAACCCCGCGATTGAAGAGCAGGTAAGCCACCAGCGACGGCATGACCGCGGTGTAGGCGATCCCGAGCCAGGACGTTGCTCCGCCGTGGATTGTCGCACCCGCGGCAAGCTCCATCAGCATGAAGGGCAGCATCATGCAGGACCCTATCCCCATCGCGGCGACCAAGAAGCTCAGTGGATGGACCTTCGGCCGCCGGCGCAGCATTACGCAGTAGATGCCGTAGATGGCAAGACCGCCAATGACCCACAGGTCGCCCCGGTTGAGTTGCAGATGCGCCAGGACCTGCAGCGACCCATGCGCCGCGATGGCGGCCACGCCGCACAGCGACAGCAGCACGCCGGCCGCCTGCCGCAATGACGGCACCTCCCGGAACAGCAGATAGGCCCAGACGATGATGACCAGCGGCGTCGCCGACTGCAGCAGCAGTGCGTTCAGCGCCGAGGTGCTGGTCAGCCCGATGTAGGACATCGTGTTGTAGGACGCGATCCCGGTGGCCGACAGCAGCAGCATCATTTTCCAATGCCGCAGGATCACCGGCAGGTCGCGGCGCAACAGCGGCCAGGCGAAGCCGATCGCGACCAGGAAGGCGCCGGTCCACCGCAGATAAGCCAGGGTGACCGGCGGCACCCGGCCCGCCAGTCCCCTGGCCAGCACGATGTTGCCGGCCCAAAAGAGGTTGGCCAGTGCCAGCAGGCTCCAGGCCGAGTTCCAGATCGATCGCATGAACGGCGTATACCTCAGGCATAATGGCCGGCCTCAACAGCAGTTGTTGGCGACCACGTCAAAAAGCGCGGTTGCACCGTGGCCTGCCACTTGGAAAGCCAGCCTTCCTAGCCTTTTCTGCTTTCATGCGACACATTGCCTTGACTGATGAGACGGACTGGCAGGGTTGGCGCCGAACCGCCCGCCTCCTTGTGCTGGCAGGCATCGAACCAGCCGAACTTACCTGGTCAGTTGGCGGCCGAACGGACCCCCTGCCGGATGCCGACGGCAGCTTTCAACTGCCGCGCGCCCTGGTCGAGCTTGCCTCGGTCGCCATCCAGGCGCGTCAGCCGGATCGCTTCGGCCTGCTCTACAGCCTGGTCTGGCGGGCGCATCATGGCGAAAAATTGCTGGATGATGACCAGGATCCCGATTTGTCGCTGGCGCGTCGCATGGCGCTGGCGGTGCGGGCGGATGCTCATCGGATGCGGACCCTTGTGCGGTTCATGCCGGTGCGGGACGATGCGGGCCAACGGTTCCTGGGGTGGTTCGCGCCGGCGCATTTCGTGCTGCCGGCCAATGCTCAACTGATGGCACGGCGTTTTCCTGATCAGCTCTGGTCGATCGCCACCCCCGATGGCAGCGCCCATTGGGATGGAACCAGGCTGCTGTTCGGCTCCGGCCCGCGACAGGTCGAGGATGATGCGACGCTTGTGGCCTGGTGGGATGCGCACCGGGCGCAGGTTCTGGACAGCGCAGTCGAAGGCACGTCAATCCCGATGGCCGAGGCTTTGGACGAAGCGCCGCGGCCGCCCAACCGCGCCGCGCTTGGCCCGGTTGTCGTGCGTTTCGCGCCCGATCCGGGACTGGAGGGGGCGGCGAAAGAGGCCTGGGCCTGTGAGCGTTGCTCGTTGTATGGACCGGCCACTCAGCCGGTATTCGGCGAGGGTCCGGCCGGCGCCACCGTCATGTTCCTGGGTGAGCAGCCGGGCGACCAGGAGGACACCATCGGCCGCCCGTTCGTTGGGCCCGCCGGGCAGATGATGGACCGGGCGATGGAGGAAGCTGGTATCGACCGCCGCACGGTCTACGTCACCAATGCGGTCAAGCACTTCAAGTTCACGCCGCGCGGCAAGCGGCGCATTCATCAGACTCCGGAGACGCCGGAAATCCGTGCCTGCGACTTCTGGCTGGATGTCGAGCGGGTACATGTCAAGCCGCGGCTGCTGGTCTTGATGGGGGCGACGGCGGCACGCGCCGTTCTGCGTCGGGCCGTCACGATTAGCCGCGAGCGTGGTCGCCCGATCCCCATGGAGGATGGGCAGACCGTTTTCGTGACCGTCCATCCGTCTTATCTTTTGCGCATCCCTGACGCTGCCGCCAAGGCACGCGAATATGCCGCGTTCGTCGCTGACCTGAAGACCGTGCGCGGGTTGATGGAGGCAGGTTAGCCGAGGTTTATCCGCGCTGGATCAACTCGATCGACACGTTTTGCGGCGCGGTCAGGAAGGCGATCTTGACCCCCGGCCGATTGACGGTCGGGTCCATGGTGAACGTCACGCCCTTCGCCTTCAGTTCAGCGACCGCGGCATCGATATCATCAACGGTCAGTCCAAAATGGTCCAGCCCAAGATAGGGGGAATGCGGTGCGTCCGCCGCCTTGCCTGGCTGCGCCAGCGCAATGAAGATCTTCTGGCCGCTGAGATCGAGATCAAGCCGTATACCGCCGCCGGCCTGCGGCGTTCGGATGATCTCGGCGCCCAGCTTGTCCTTGTACCATGTCGCGGTCGCCTCGGGATCGGGCGAACGCAGATGGATATGCTCCCAGGTAAACTTTGTCATCTTCCCCGCCAATCGCGTCTCGGTCAGCCGCATTAGCCCACTGTGCATGCTGTCCGGCAAGGGCAACCTTACCGCACGCCGCGGCCAAGCAGACTAAGGCCGCAGAGCGCTACCGCCAGCACGAGCGCGGATGACGGTTCGGGAACGGGACTGGCTCTCGGCAGGAATGGCGACGAAACCGCCAATGCTGTCGGCGGCAGATCATTGATCGCGGCAGACACCAGGTATGGCACGGGCAAGGCGGCATCCAACACGGCGATTTCGTCAGTCTTCGACTGCTCGACGGGGATCGTGGCGCGCGTGCTGGCCGGCAGCCTCGCGACTGGGCTGGTGTGTATTAGATCATCCAATCCTATCATGTGTGCCGAACCGTCCATGGCCGAAAGATCCGATAAAAGGCCGTCGGACGGACGCATATCCACGGCGATCGCCGGAGGAGAAGTCGTCGTCATCGGCCGGTTCGGCGTCGGCGCCGGCGTTAGCGCCAGCAATCCGGCGGCGACCGCATGCGGCGCCGTGTGACATGCGGTTCGCACCCATATCCGCGGATGAGTGGCCAAAGCGTGGTTGACGTGCCGGATAGCGCGAGCAGCAGCGAAAACCGCGCGGCGTGAGGCATGTAAGACCCACCCCTTTCAGGGTGGTCATTTCATTCCCAGCCTTGGTGGATGAGCGGTGCATCGGACGGGACTGGGTTGGTATGGTCTGTTGTTCTGGATCGGTTTGAGCGGCGCGCGCCAGCAAGTGTGATGGCGCGGCTTGCGCTGGAGCACGCGATGCCGGCGGGCTGGGTGGACGAGGTCTTCGAGGCCGATCGTCAGAAGCCGTATGCGCGGGAGCTGCTGTTCTCCACCGTGGTTGAACTGATGACGCTTGTGTGCCTTGGCCTGCGCCCTTCGCTGCACGCTGCGGCGCGGCAGATGGCGGCGCTGCCGGTGTCGCTGGCCGCCTTGTATGACAAGGTGAACCACACGGAGCCCGGCGTCCTGCGTGCGCTGATACGCGGGAGTGCGGAGCGGCTGGCGCCGTTGATGGCGGCGGTGGGCCATGGCGGCCCTGCCGGTTTGCCCGGCTGGCGGCTGCGTGTGCTGGACGGCAACCACCTGCCCGCAAGCGAGCAACGGCTGGCCCCGTTGCGAGGCCACCGCGGCGCGGCCCTGCCGGGGCAGTCGCTGGTGGTGTATGACCCGGACATGGGCCTGGCTGTGGACTTGGTGGCCTGCGAGGATGCGCACGCGAGTGAGCGCGCTGCGGTGGCACCGCTGCTGGAGGGCGCAGGTCCGGGTGAGCTGTGGATTGCCGACCGCCACTTCTGCACCGGGGCGATCCTGGGCGGCTGGCAGGAGACAGGCGCCAGCTTCATCGTGCGCGAGCACGGCCGCCATCCCTGTTTGGTCCGGCAGGGTGGATGGCAAGGCTGTGGCCGCACCGAAACAGGTGAGGTGCGCGAGCAGGAGATCGCGGTGGCCGGCTCGCAAGCACTGTGGCGCCGCATCGAGCTTGCGCTGGATCAGCCCACCGAGGATGGCGACGCCACCATCCGGATATGGAGCAACCTGCCCGCAGCGGTGGGCGCCGGGCGGATTGCCGAGCTGTATCGCACGCGCTGGCAGATCGAAGGCATGTTCGGGCGGCGGGAAAGCGTGTTGCACAGCGAGATCGCAAGCCTCGGCCACCCTCGCGCGGCGCTGCTCGGGTTTGCGGTTTCGGTGCTGGCCTACAACGTCCTTGCCCTGCTGGGCCGTTGCGTGGAGCAGGCGCACCGGCAACACGAGCCGCCGCCCGAGGTGTCCACCTTCCCACCTGGCCCAGCAGGTCAGGGGCAGCTACGAAGGTCAGGGGCAGCTGCGAAGGTCAGGGGCAGCTACGAAGGCCTGCTCATCGCCGTGCCACCTGAGCACTGGCCGCCCGGGCACGGCGCCGATCCCGAACGCCTGGCCCAACGGCTGCTTGCCCTCGCCCGTCACATCAACCCGCGGCAGGTCGCCACCAGCAAGCGCGGCCCCAACACCCTCAAACCAAAGGGCTGCGTCGATGGCAAAACCGCACGCGCCCACGTCGCAACCGCACGCGTCCTTGCATATGCGAAAACAAGACCCTGAAAGGGGTGGACGTAAGGAGGCCAGGGCTCTGCCCTGGACCCGCAAAGGGGCGGATGCCCCTTTGATCCCCGTCCAGGGGTTTGGGGGAAAGGGGGCAACCGAGGCGTTGATAACCTCGAGTAGCCCCCTCTCCCCCAAACCCTTAAATGGGTTCCAAGGGCGTTCCGCCCTTGGCGGGGTCCCAAGGGGAGGTGGCGGGCGGAGCCCTCGCCTTGCATGACAAGCGGCGCCGTCGTTCAATCCGCCCAAGAGCAACAGGGGACACGACCATGGCAGCCATTCACGCGCGCCTCGCCCATGTGGGCATCTACGCGCACGACAAGCCGGTTCTGGAGCACTTCTACACCACGGTGCTGGGCTTGGTGGTCACCGACAGCGGCACCGCACGCAGCGGGGCGGAACTTACCTTCCTCAGCGGCAGTCCGGGCAACCACCACCAGTTGGTGCTGGCTGCCGGCCGCCCGGATACATCCGGCTTCAACCCGATCAACCAGATATCCTTCATGCTTGACAGCCTGGCGGATTTGCGCGTTGTGCATCGGCGGGCGCTGGACAACGGCGCCTCTGACATGCGGGTGATCAGCCACGGCAATGCCTGGTCGTGCTACTTCAAGGACCCGGAAGGCAACGTGGTGGAGGCGTATCTCGACACGCCGTTTCATGTGCCTCAGCCGCATGGGATGCCGCTGGACCTGACCAAGACGGATGCCGAAATCCTGCGGGAGACCGAGGCTGCCTGCCGTTCGGACCCTGGCTTCATGATGATCGGGGAGTTCCAGAGGGCCTTGGCGGATCGGCTGACGAGCTAAGGCTTCACGGACTGGAAACGTCTTTGGCTGCGCTCGCTCATGCGCAGCCCTGGCCGTGTCCACACCGCTACCCTCAACACGCTCGGCCGAATTGTCGAAGCGCACAGCGCGCGTTCGCCCTATCCCGAACCGGCTGACCGACTCGCCGTGCTGAAAAATTACCCGGCTTGCGCACCGTCTGAACCCGGTAACCGGTCCGCTGCGCACGTCGCGATCACGGCTCACGTCCTCGTCGACAGCCGAGCGCGATGAGCAACCAAAATCCGGCCCCATTGACGCCATCACCGTGTCCCTATGCACTGAACCGTCTCGCAAAAGGGAAAACGATATGCTGAAGACCACCCGCCGCACCTTCTCCCGGCTGGGGCTTGCCGCACCGGCGCTGGCACTGCTGCCGCGCCTGGGGCGTGCCGCCGACGCGCCGGTGCGAATCGGCGTGCTGTATCCGTTGACCGGCGGCGCGGCATCGGCGGGGGTCGCGGCCAAGCAGGCGGTGGAAGTCGCCGTCGAGATCATCAACACCGCGCATCCCGACCTGCCGAACCTGCCGCTGGCGGCGACCGCTGGGCTGCCCGGCCTGGGCGGCCGCAAGGTCGAGGCCGTCTTCGCCGATCACCAGGGCAACCCGGCGATCGCGCAGAGCACCGCGTTGCGCCTGATCACGCAGGACAAGGTCGTCGCACTGGCCGGCGGCTACCAGTCAAGCTGCGCTTTGACCGCCAGCGCGGTCGCGGAACGCTATGGCATCCCCTACATGGCCAGCGAGTCGTCCGCGCCATCATTGACCGAACGGGGGTTCAGATGGCTGTTCCGCCCGACGCCGATCGGCACGGATTTCGGCATCGCCTATGCCAACTTCCTGGCCGAGCGCAAGGCCGCCGGGTTCAAGATCGACAAGGTCGCCGTGGTGAACGAGAACACCGAGTACGGCACCTCCACCGCCACTGCGATCATTCCGGCGATGACCGCCAAAGGGCTGACGGTGGAGCCGCGGATCGCCTACAACGCCAATTCCAGCGATGTCAGCGCACAGGTGCTGCAGTTGAAAAGCGCCAATCCGGACGTGGTGATCTTCGTCAGCTATACGTCGGATGCCATCCTGTTCACCAAGACGATGCACACGCTGAACTGGAAGCCGCCGATCGTGATCGGCGACGACTCCGGGTTCTCCGACACCGCGTTCATCGTCGCGGCCGGCGACCTCGCGCAAGGCGTCATCAACCGCAGCTCATTTGACCCCGGCAAGCCGGGATCGACGTCTTTCGTCGTCAACGCGCTTTACCAGAAGCTTGCGGGCCATGCGCTGGACGATACCTCGGCGCGGGCGATGCAAGGCTTCCTGGCGCTGATGGACGCGATCAACCAGGCCGGCTCAACCGAGCCGGCGAAGATCCAGGCGGCGCTGCGGGCGCAGGACCTGAAGCCGGATCAGCTCATGATCGGCTACGACGGCATCAAATACGACGCCAAGGGTCAGAACACGCTGGCCTCGACCTTGCTGGTGCAACTGGAAGGCAAGGCATATGTCGCCGTCTGGCCGGCGCGTTCGGCGGTGCAACCGTTGGTGCTACCGTTCAAGGGATGGACATAGACGATGCACACCGACCTGTTCGAGATTATCCGCAGTACACGCTCAATGCGCCGGCTGAAGCCGGACCCGGTGCCGCCGGCGCTGCTCCGTCAGGTGCTGGAGGCCGGCACCGCGGCAGCCAACGGCGGCAACATGCAGACCTGGCGGTTCCTGGTGGTGCGCGATCCGGCGATCAAGGCGGAGGTCGCCCAGTGGTATCGGCGTGGCTGGCACGAGATCGTCGGTCCCCGATATCGCGAAGGCGCGCCGCCGCCTGGATCGTCGCTCGACAGGTTCGAGCGGCTGCTGGCCGCGGCGGAACACCTGGCGGACCATCTGCATGAGGCGCCGGCATGGATCGTGCCGTGCCTGATGGGCGGCGCGCACACCAGGACATCCGGGGCATCGATCTATCCGGCGGTGCAGAACATGCTGCTGGCGGCGCGGGCTCTTGGGCTGGGGGCGACGCTGACCACGCTGTATCTGCTGTTCGAGCAGCAGGCCGAGGCGGCGCTGGGTCTGCCGGAAGGCGCGCATTCGTACGCCATCCTGCCGATCGGCTATCCATCGGGGAACTTCGGGCCGGTGGGACGCACGGCGCTGGAGGATGTGGTGTTCATGGACAAGTGGGGCGAGCGGTGGACGGAGGCATAAGCATCAGACGCGCGAACTCGGCTTGTAGAACGGTTCATGACGCTCCGGATTGATATAATCGGCATAGAACGCCTTCACGTGCGGCAGCAGCGCCTTTGACAAGCCGCGCCGGTCGACCTCGTCCTGCGTCAGCGCCCTCTGGAGTTCGTCGTGCAGGGACGTCAGTGCGGCGTCACGATCAACCCGGGTAAACCGGCCGTCGACATAGATGACCTCGCCGTCGCAGATCACGCCGCGCACACCGCCGGTCTTGGCACGCAGCAGCACCGCGTCCAGCAGCGGCATGTCCTGATCCAGATACGGATAGCTGATCTGCCGCCAGTCCAGCAGCACCATGTCGGCCGCCTTGCCCACCGCCAGCGTGCCGATCCTTTCGCCGAACGCGGTGGTTTTCGCGCCGCCCGAGGTCGCCATGCGGAACACCTGTGCCGCGGTCGGCACGCTGTCGTCCAGGCCGGGGATGCGATGCGCCCGCAGCACCATGCGCATCTCCTGCAGCATGTCGCGGTCGTCGTTGATGCCGGCTTCGTCGAGGCCGATCGCGGTGTTGACGCCTAGCACCTCCAGTCGGTTCAGCGCCGCCACGCCGGAGCGCAGGCGAAAGTTGGAGGAGCAGTTGTGGCAGACGCAGGTGCCGGTTTCGGCCACCCGGTCGATGTCCGCCTCGGTCAGCCAGACGCCGTGGCCCAGCGTCATCCGCGGGCCGAGAAGACCAAACCGATCAATGTATTCCACGGCGCTACAGCCGCCGCGGCGGTGGGCATATTCCTTCTGATAGGCGGTTTCCAGCAGATGCATGTGCAGCGGCACCTCGTACGTGCGCGACAGGTCGGACAGCCGCGTCAGGGCCGCGTCCGAGCACCAGTGCAGGTTCGCCGGTGCGAGCTGGATCTTCGCTCTGCGGCTAGTCTGGTGCCTGCCATACAGATCCTCGAACAGCGCGATGTGATCGTCCAGCGACAGCTCGAACCGGTCGTACCAGCGCTGCATGGCCGGCCGCAGATCGGGCGGCAGGCTGGCGGTGAAATCCTCGTCGCGCTGATAGACCAGCCGATTCTGGTCGCGCACCGCGAAACAGTAGGAGACCCGCATGCCGATGTCGTGGTAGGCCCGGACCACGTCGTCGCTGCTGGCTGCTACCTGCGACAGCTTGCCCGGCACCCAGCCATGGATGTGCTGCACCGTGGTAATGCCCGAAGCGATCATCTCGAACGCGGAATACAACGTGTCCAGGTACAGGTTCAGGTTGCGCGACACCATGCGGGTGACGAACCAGAGCTCCAGCGGCATGTCGCAGGAGCCGAGCTGCACCGGCGTCAGTCCGACATGGTGGTGGCCGTTGATGAAACCAGGCAGCAGGATGTCCTGATCGCTGCCGATGACCGGCACATCGGGATGCGCCGCCGAGAGTTCCATGAACCCGCCGATCGCGGTGATGATGCCGTCTTCCTGCAGCACCGCGCCGCTGCGGATTTCATTCCAGGTGTGACGGTCGATGACGTGGGTGATGACCGAACGGCCGCGGATCAGCGATCTGGACAAGAACCGTCTCCTTTAGACCATGATCGTTTAAGATCGCGTCATCCTCACCTGGATAATTGCAGCGGATGATCAATAGTTTTGCTCAAGGCCACAACCGGGAAAAATCGGTTATCGTTATGCGATAACGTGGCAGCACGTTGATTTGAACCGCAGATCCCGAAGGTTTATGACACGCCCCCTCTGGCTGTTGAGCTATATATCCTTAATCGAAAGGTTCCGAAGGATGACATACGTGGGTGCCGGTGATGACCATAATGCCGCGGGTTGCTAGACCGTGGCACCATCCTCCGTAGCAGGTTCGCCGGCGCCAAGTCGACTGCGTATGCTCAAGCCTGTAATACCCCTGGCGTTACGGAGCAAAGCCAGATCGACCAGCGCGATATTTTGGGTGGCGGTGTTTGCCATCTTCTTGCAATTCGTTCTGACTGGCAACCTGCTCGCGACGTTCGGCATCGACGTCAACATCCGCGTCCATCCGGCGTCAATGATCGTCCTGTTGTGTGCGATCTACGCCATGCTCAGTGGCGTGGTGCCATTTCATCAACGCTGCCGCGACGCGCCGGGTTTGATGCTGTTCGTGTTCGGCATTCCGATGCTTGCCATGTACGCGGCCTTCTTTAACGGGTTTAGTGGAACCGCGTTCTACTTCGATAGTTTCTGGTCCCCGGCGCTGCTGGCTCTGTTGCTCGAACCGGCCACGGACAAACAAAAGCGTTTGCTGGCAAAGATCTTGATGACCTTCATTCTGGCCAATTGCCTGGTCGGACTGATCGAGAGCGTGACGGAGCACAACTGGTTCCCGTTCCTTCCATCCGATCCCAAACTGGCGGCAATGGCGATTAAGGCGGAGGGCGATTTTCGTGCGAACGCATTCTATAGCCACCCATTGACCGCCTCATTGATCACGGCAATGGGCGTATTCCTGCTTTACAGCATGCGTATACGGTTCATAGGTTCCGCCCTGATACTCGGCGTTCTGCTTGTTGGCCTGCTTGAATTTGGCGGTCGCGCCGCGCTCGGCGTCACACTGATCGTCTCGGCACTGGCAGCATTCTACGTGCTGATGACGGGCATACTCCGGCGCAATCTGAAGCTGGATTTTGTGCTCGCGATCGTATCCGCCGCCATCATCTTGCCGATTTTGATAACCGTCATCGTCACCCAGACGACCATTGCCGATCGCATCATCGACAGTCTGTTTCACGACGATGCCGGCAGCGCCAGCGTGCGGACACAGCAGTGGGTGGTGTTGAATTTCCTGACCCTGAAAAACTGGCTGTTTGGGGTTCCCATGGTCGAACTCGAACATCTGAGATACCAGATCGGTCTGTCTGACGTCGAAGATATCGAAAATTTCTGGCTGCTGATATTCCTCGACCTTGGTCTTATTGGCTTTGGTGCTTTCGTCTGTTTGTTCGGCGGGTTCCTTGTTCACGTCACGCGCTTTGCCGGTGGCATGAACGCATGGCTGCTGATGTTCTCGGCGCTGGTGATCGACTCCAGTTCAAATTCGTTGGGACAGAAAAGCAATGACCTGTTCATCGAAGTGGCGGCATTGATCGCCATGGCGGGATACAAGAATTACGTGCGTGAGCCGCGCGTGCGGCGCTTCCGGCACAGGCTCGAGATAAGACGTCTGCATGATGGCTTAGCCCAATCACCGCCTATACACGGCCGGGGCGACGATCTTCGTGGGCTTCGCTCATAGTTCAGGTTTGCCACGATCAACGTGTTTCCGTCTCCAGTCCCAGATAAATTCGCTGCACGTCCTTATCATCCGCGAGTTGCGCGCCAGGACCCTCCAGCACCGTGCGCCCGGTTTGCAGCACATAAGCATAGTCCGCCACTTCAAGCGCCAGTTCCACCGCCTGCTCCGCCAGCAAAAGCGTCAGGCCCTCGCGCCGCAGCCGTCCCAACGTGTCATACATCGACTCGACCACCGCCGGCGCCAGTCCCAGGCTCGGCTCGTCGAGCATCAGCAGCTTTGGGTCGCTCATCAAGGCTCGCCCGGTCGCCAGCATCTGCCGCTCACCGCCCGACAACGTGCCGGCCCGCTGCCGCCGCCGCTCCGCCAGGCGGGGAAACAGCGTGAAAACCCGCTCCAGCAAAGCCGGCACACGCTTCTTGTCGGGCAGGACGGTCGCGCCGAGACGCAGGTTCTGCTCCACTGTCTGCTGCACGAACAGCCGCCAGCCTTCGGGCGCCAGCGCAAGACCCGTGCTGACGATCGCATAAGCCGGCTTGCCGGTGATGTCCCGGTCCCGCCATACGACCGTGCCACCCGCCGGCGCGACCAGGCCGGCGATGGCGTTCAAGGTCGTTGTCTTTCCAGCGCCGTTCGACCCAAGCAACGCCACGACCGCGCCCTGTGGAACGGTCAGCGAGACGTCCGCCACCCCAACCAGATCGCCATAGCGGACCGCAAGCTTGGCGACACGCAGCAGCGGTGCCGTCACATCCGCACCCGTTTCATGTGATGACCAAGATAGGCCGCGATTACGGCCGGATCGTCCACCACGGCCCGCGGCGCGCCCTGGGCGATGACTTTGCCTTGATGGAAAACCACCGCCCGTTCAGCGAGCGACAGGATCACCTCCATGATATGTTCGACGATAATGATGGTGATGCCGCGCGCCTTGATGCGGCGGACCAGGTCGATCGCCAGTCGTACCTCGGCTGGTGTCAGGCCCGCCAACGCTTCATCCAGCAGCAGCAGACGCGGCTGGGTTGCCAAGGCCCGGGCGATCTCCAGCCGCTTTCGCCCCGGCGTGCCGAGGGATCTGGCCAGCGAACCGGCCAGATGCGCCAGGCCGGTGAAGTCCAGCACCTCCTGCGACACACGGCGGGCGGCGGTGCGATGCGGTTGGCGCAGAAAGGCGCCGACCATGACGTTGTCGATGACCGTCATGTCTTCGAACGTGACCGGCACCTGAAAAGTACGGGCCATGCCAAGCCGGGCATGCGCCTCCGGCGTGATGCTTGTGACGTCGCGACCCAGGAAGCGGATGCTGCCGGAGGTGGGCTGGGCGTCGCCGGACAAGCAGTTGAAGAACGTGCTCTTGCCGGCGCCGTTGGGACCGATCAGGCCGATGATCTCGTGTTCGGCAAGGTCCAGGTCGGCGCCATCGACCGCCCGGAAGGTGCCGAACGCCTTGATGATGCCGCGCGCTTCAAGGAACATGAATCGTCCTTCGCGTCGTCTCGTCAGACGCCATGCGCGCCGTCTCACGAGACGCCCGGCGCGTCGTGATCGCCTGCCAGATTGCGGCGATGCCGCCCGGCTGAAAGCGGGCAACCAGAAGGATGATCGCGCCATAGACAATGAACGTCAGGCCGGTGCCGCCGCCGCCGAAGACGGCATTGGTGGTTTCCTCTAGCGGGATCAGGATAATGGCACCGACCAGCGGACCGAACAGGGTTCCTGCCCCGCCCAGCGCCGCGATGATCAGCATCTTGACCGAAATCAGGATGCCCAGCGCACTGTCCGGGTCGATGAAGCCGACCATCACCGCATACAGCGACCCGGCGACCGAAGTGAAAGCCGCCGACAGCAGCAGGGCATACAGCTTGTAGCGCAGCACCGGGACACCCAGGCTGCGCGCCGCCCGGTCACCGCCGCGGATTGCCGCCAGGTAGTAGCCCATCCGGCTGCGCTGCATCAGCCAGGTCAGACCCAGCAGCAGCATCAGCACGGCCAGGAACAGATAGTGGTACGGGATCGGACTGATGAACGATAGATCCCATGCGGTGCGCGGCACTGGCGGCCCCATCAGCCCGACCGCGGCACCCAGCAACGGCCAGTTCGCCGCCAGGATCCGAAACAGCTCCGCCGCCGCGATGGTGGCCATCGAGAAATAGTGGCCGCGCAGCCGAAAGGTCGGCGTGCCGACCGCCGCCCCGGCGACCATGGAGACCACCACGCCTAGCGGCGCCCCGGCAATCGGTGGCCAGCCAAGCCTTGTATAGACCACCAGCGAACTATAGGCGCCGATGCCAAAGTAGACCGCGTGCCCGACGGAAACCTGCCCGGCGTAGCCGCCCAGCAGGTTCCAGGCGGAGGCGGAAATCGCCGCCAGCAGCACCAGGGCGCCAATGCGCTGCAGGAACACGTCCTGCACCACCAGCGGCCACGCGGCAATGACGATGCAGGCGACCAGCACCAGGAGCCATTGCTTCATGCCAGGGGACGGACCACGGGACGGCCCAGGGGATGGCCCAGGGGACGGATCGTCAATTCGTGCCCAGCAGGCCTTGTGGGCGCACCCACAGGACCAGCAGGAACAGCGCATAGACAACCACATCCTGATAAACCGCGCCGATCAGGTAGGCCGACAGCGCCTCTATGGTGCCGATTCCAAGTCCAGCGATCAGCGCCCCCGGCACACTGCCGAAACCGCCCAGGCAGACCACGACAAAGGCGATCAAGGACAGTGATTCCCCAACTGTCGGAGAGATATAGAAGAACATGGCAATCAGCGCGCCCGCCACGCCGGCGGACGCCGCGCCGACGCCCCAGGCGATCGCCTGCATCCGATCCGGGCGGATACCCATCAGCATGGCTGCGTTGCGGTCCTCCGCCACCGCCAGCAATCGGCTGCCAAGCGCCGTGCGGGTCAGGACAAGATGCATGCCAATTGTAATGACAAGCGCCACGACGCCGGCCAGCAGGCGGGAGGCCTCGATGCGTAATCCGCCCAGGTCGAACGTGCCACCGACCAAGGTGCCGGGCAACGACACGAAATTGGCGGTGAACGCCCAGAACGCGGTGTAGCGCAGCACCAGCGCCAAGCCGAACGTGCCCAGGATCTGCGCCAGCATTGGCCCCTTCGCCACATGGCGCACCAGGCCGAGATAGACGACCACGCCCAGCACGAACATCAGCGCCGCGGCGCCTGGGATAAAGAAAACGGGACCCAGCTTCAGCAAGGTAAAGGCATAGAAGGCGACATACATCGCCAGCATGACGAAGTCACCGTGGGCGAAGTTGACGACGTTCATCATGCCCCAGATCAGGGTCAGGCCTGAAGAGAACAGCGCGTAGACCGATCCCATCAGCAGGCCGCTGACCACAACCTGCAGCAGAATCACGCCTTCACGCTCCTGGCACCTTGTCCTTGCGGCGAAACCTTGCCGGATCGGCGGGCGGTCGACAAGTCCGCGGGCGGATCGACCCCAATGCCCGACGCAGCCGCCGATGGATGCCCGGATCAGGACGCGCCACAGGAATGGCGGACTTGTTGAATATCGTCTTTATCAGGGTGTTGGGCTGGTGGATATGCCTTGGGTCGCCAGTTGGTCATCCGTCAGGTTCCACCAGCCGCCACCAAGCGCCTGGAACAAGGCAGCGGTATCGGCCAGGCGGTTTGCATCCGCCTGAACCAAAGCCAGCCGAACCTGCTGATAGGCGTTTTGGGCATTCAGCAGTGCCAGGTAGGCGACCTGTCCCAGCGCAAGTTGCCGTTGCACGATCGACAGGCTGCGGGCAGCGGCTTTTCCCGCGGCGGTGGCCGACGCAAGGGCGTTGGCGTCCGTCTGCAGGGCGTGCAGCGCATCAGTGACGTTCTGGAAGGCGGAGAGAACCGTGGCACGATACTGTGCGCCGGCCTGCTCGAACGCCGCCCGCGCGGCACGCTGCTTGTGCAGCAGCGTGCCGAAATCAAACAGCGGCGTGGTAATGCCGCCGGCGATGGTCCAGAAATTCGTCCCAGGCACAAGGAATGTGCCGCTTGCCGTCGGGCTGTTGCCAATATCGCCGGTCAGAATGATCTGCGGCAGCCGAGCCGCGACAGCCTGACCAATCAAGGCGCTGGCCGAATGCAGCATTTCCTCCGCCGCGCGCACATCCGGACGTTGCCGTACCAGCTTCGAGGGCAGGCTGACCGGCAGATCGATCGGCAAAGCAAGGTCTTCCAGTTGGAACGTCGCGGCAATCGCCTCGCTGGGGAAGTGGCCGGCCAGCACGGTCAGCGCGTCGCGTTGCTGCGCCAGTTGCTTTTGCAACGGCGGCAGCGTCAGTTGCGCCTGCGCCAATGCGGCTTCCTGCGCCGCGACATCGGCCCCTGCCGCCTGTCCCAAGACCTGCTGGCGACGCAGGATGTTGAGCAACCGGCTCTCCACCCGCACGGTTTCGAGGGTCGCGGCGATCTGGCCGCGCAGGGATGCTTCCTGGATCACGCCAGTCACGACATTTGCGGTCAGCGTGAGGTAGGTTGCTTCAAGCTGGAATTCCTCGTTCCGCGCCAGCGCGGTCAGCGACTCGACGGCGCGCCGATTGGCGCCGAATACATCCGGCACGAATGACACGTTAAGCTGTGGCGTGATCAGCGTGTAATACGGGCTGCCGGTGATCGAGAACGGCGTCTCGGAGGCAGTCGGCGTCAGGTTGCGGCTGGCGTTGAACGCCCCTGTCACGATCGGAAAATATGACCCGCGCTGGGCGTAAGCGTTTTCCTGGGCCTGCCGCAGCGCCGCCTGGGCCGCGGCCAGGTTCGGGTTGGCCGCGATCGCCTGCTCAATCAGCCGGTTCAACGGCTCGGAGTGGAATACCCGCCACCACTGCGCCGGAATGTCCATGTCAGTGATGAAATGCTGCGACACGCCGTGTGGACCATTCGTGCCAGCGGTGTCCGGTAAGGTCTTTTCCGGCGTGAACCCAGTCACGGCCGGTGCCGCGGGAGCCTTGAAGTCAGGACCAACCGCGCAGCCCACCAGACCGGCCACGATCAGATATGACGCCATCGCGATGGCAGCGGCCGAAAGGATCGGACGCATGATCATTCCGCCGGCCTCAGACTGGATTGCCCGCCTGCTTCGGGCGCGGATCGCCGAGAGAACACGTCGATCAGGACAGGAAGGATGATCAGGATCAGCACAGGCGCCAGCATCACGCCGCCGACCACAACCAGTGCCAGGGGCTTTTGCACCTGCGAGCCGATGCCATTCGACAGCGCCGCCGGCAGCAGCCCCACGCCAGCGACCACGCACGTCATCAGCACCGGCCGCATCTGCACTTGGCACGTGCGAACGATGGCCCCGGCACGATCCGCACCGCCTTCGATAAGTGAGTTATAGAACGTCAGCACGATGATCCCATCCATCGCGGCAATGCCGAAAAGCGCCACGAAACCGATCGCGGCGGAGACGCTGAACGCCGTCCCGGTTATCCAGAGCGACAGGATGCCTCCGATCAGCGTCATCGGGATCACGCTGGCCGCCAACGCCATGTCGATCAGCGAGCCAAAGTTCAGAAACAGCAGCAGGCAGATCAGGCCGATGGCCAACGGCACCACCACTTCCAGCCGGCCGATCGCTTCCTGCAGGCTGCCAAATTCCCCGACCCATTCCAGGTGATAACCGCCTGGCAAAGCCACCGCCTCGTCGACCTTCTTCTGTGCTTCCAGCACCACCGTGCCAAGATCCCGGCCGCGGACGCTAAACTTGATCGGGATATAGCGCTCCTGCCCTTCGCGATAGATAAAGGACGCGCCGGACGTCAGTTGCACCCGGGCGACCTCGGTCAACGGAATCTGCACGACGCCGCTGCCGCCCGGATTGGGCGCGCCGATCGTGATATTGCGGATCGCCGCCAGGCTCTGGCGATACTTGGGGGCGAGACGGACGATAATCGGGAAGTTGCGGTCCGAGCCTTCCTCATACACGTTGCCCGCCGCCTGTCCGCCGATGGCCGCTTGAACCGTGGTGTTGATGTCGCCCGGCGCCAGGCCGTAGCGAGCGGCCCGCGCACGATCCACATCGATCCGCACCGTCGGCTGGCCCAACGAGGAAAACACGCCAAGGTCGCTGATGCCAGGCACGCTGGCCATCACGTCCTTGATCTTGTTGGCGGTCTGCTCCAGCACTTTCAGATCGCCACCGAACAGCTTGACCGAGTTTTCGCCCTTCACCCCGGACGCGGCTTCCTCGACGTTGTCCTCGATGTACTGGGAAAAGTTGAAGTCAACGCCGGGAAACTCCTCGGCGAAGCGCTTGGTCATCTGATCGACAAGCTTTTCCTTGTCGATGCCGGGCGGCCATGCATCGAAGGGCTTTAGCGGCACGAAGAACTCGACGTTGAAGAAGCCGGTGGCATCGGTGCCGTCATCCGGCCGGCCGTGCTGAGAGACGACAGTCACGACCTCCGGATAGCTTCTTATCAATCGCCGCATCCGGTTGACCGGCGCATCACCGGCTTCAAGCGACAACGACGTCGGCATCGTCGCGCGGATCCAAAGGTTGCCTTCCTCCAGTTTGGGCAGAAATTCAAGGCCGAGCGTGCGCAGCGCCATGAACGCCAGGAACAGCATCAGCGCCAGCATGCCCAGGGTGAAGATGCGGTTGGCCAGTGCAAAGCGCGCGACGGGTTCATACAGCCGGTGGATGAAGCGAACGAGGATCGTGTCCTTTTCCGTCTCATGGTCCTTCAGCAACAGGCCGGACAGCGCCGGGGTGATGGTGAAGGTGGCGATCAGGCCGCCGGCTATGGCATAGGCATAAGTGGTTGCCATCGGGCCGAAGATGTGGCCCTCGATGCCGCTCATTGTGAACAAGGGGACGAAGGCCGCAATGATGATCGCGGCCGAGAAGAAGATGCTCTTGTTGACCTCGGTTGCCGAGTTGGCAATCACCGCGAACTTGCCTCGCAGTTCAACCGTGGACCGCATGCGCCCTAGGGTCGGCGAGCCATGAAAGCGCTGGTCGGCGGGCTGCGACAAGCGCCGGACAATGTTTTCCATCATGATGACCGTCGCGTCGACCACCAGTCCGAAGTCGATCGCACCCACCGAAAGCAGGTTCGCCGACTCGCCGCGCAACAGCAGCAGGCCGATGGCAAAGGCGAGCGCGAACGGAATGGTGGCCGAGACGATCAGCGCGCTGCGCAGGTTGCCCAGGAACACCCATTGCAGGACAAAGATCAGCAAGATCCCCTCAACCATGTTGTGCAGCACGGTGTGGGTGGTCACCTTGATCAGATCAGAACGATCGTAGAAACGCTCTATGTGAACACCAGGCGGCAAGATGGTGGAGTGGTTGATGCTGTCGATCAGCGCCTCCACCCGCCTGATCGTCGGCAGGCTTTCGGCGCCCCGCCGCATCAGCACGATGCCCATGACGATGTCGTCGTCGTTGTCCTGCCCGGCGATGCCAAGTCGCGGCAGATTGGATACCGTCACCTTGCCGATGTCGCGCACCAGGACAGGAGAGCCATTGTTCTGCGCGACCATGGTCGTGGCGATTTCATCAACGCTGTGGATCAGACCGATGCCACGTACCACCGCCGCCTGATCGCCGAAATTCACCGTCTGGCCGCCGATATTGGTGTTGGCGTTGTTGATCGCGGCAATGACCTGCGGAATGGTCAGGCCATATCCAATCAGTTTCGGCTGGTTGATGTCGACCTCGAAGGTCTTGGTCTTGCCGCCCCAGCCGTTCACGTCGATCACACCTGGAACCGCCTTGAAGCGGCGTTCCAGCATCCAGTCCTGGATGGTCTTCAGGTCGGTGACGGAGTAACCCGGTGGTCCGATCACGCGGTAGCGCATGATTTCGCCAATCGGGCTGCTGGGGGAGATTTGCGGCGTAACCCCGCCCGGCAACGGCGGCAACTGCGCCAGCCGGTTGATCACCCATTGCTCGGCTTGCTGATAGGTGAAGTCGTAGGTGAACTGCACCTTGATATCGGACAGGCCGAACAGCGAGATAGTGCGGATGGCATTGACATGCGGGATGCCGGCCATCTGAATCTCGACCGGGATGGTCATATATCGTTCCATCTCCTCGGCCGACTGGCCGGGATTCTGGACAATGATATCGACCAGCGGCGGCACCGGATCGGGATAGGCCTCGATGTTCAGGTTCATGAACGCGACAGTACCGCCAACGAGAACGCTAATCAGCATGACGACGACCAGGACACGCTGCCTCAGTGCCAGGACGATGAGCCTATCCATCGGAAAACCTGTTCGTGTCCGATCGCCGAACCCAGGTCGCCTTCACCCGCATTACGGTAACGGGTCCCTTAATCACCGGCGGCGGCGCGATCGATAAACACGGCGCCGGCGACCACCACGGTTTCGCCGGCTGTCAGACCTTCCATGATTTCCGCCATGCCACCCATCAACCGCCCAACCTTGACCGGCTGGATGGCCAGCGTCTTGGTTGCCGGATCAGCGGTCCAGACGTGCGCGGACGATCCCTCGAAGACCAAGGCGCTTTCCGGCACCGCGGGGGCAGTCGCGTCCTCGCTGGTAATGATGCGAAACCCGGCCAGCATCTCCGGCTTCAGCTCGCGCTTTGGATTTTCAACCTCGGCACGCACCGGCAGGCGATGCGTGATGGAGTCGATCGACGGGGCGACATAGGTCAGACGAGCATTGAACGAGCGGCCGGGGAACGCCAGCACGCTGACCTCCGCGCGATCACCCTTGTGCAGCAGCGGCGCGTCTTCCTCCCTTGCATTGGCCACGAGCCAGACCTTGCTCAGATCGCCAATTTGATAAACCGGGCTGGACGCACCCGATGAAGCAGATGCACCAACAATATTTTGGCCAAGCCCGATTTGGCGCTGCGTAATGGTGCCGGCGATCGGCGCACGAACAAAGGTATCCGCATTGATCTTGAGGATATCCGGCGTGGCCTCAAGCGTGCTGATGTCGCTGTCGCTCTTGCCATAGATGCGCAGCCGACTGCGGACTGCGGACAATGCGATCGCGGCGGTGGACAGATTGCCCTCGGCATTGGCCAAGTCCACCTGGCTTTGTTGCCAATCCTTTAACGCCGCACCCTGTGCCTGATACAGCGCGTGCTGGCGTTTTTCGTTGGTCTGAGCCAGCGTGAGTTGCGCCTTGGCAGTGCGCAGCGTGGCCACCGCACTGATCAGGTCGTTTTGACCTTGCGCCAGTTCCGTCGCCTGGATCGCGAACAGCGGATCGCCACGTGCGACCTCATCCCCCGGCTTGGCAATCAGCTTCGTGACGTGTCCCGAATAAGGCGAGAAGACGGATGTCACCAGATCATCATCGATGGCGATCTTCCCGTCGGTCGTCGTCACATCCTGAAACACCCGGTCGTCCACACGTTGCAGCTTGAGTGTCGCCCATTGTCGGTCGGTCGGCTTGAACGACCGGCCATCACCTGCCTGCGCGGCCGTCTCCTGCGTCCTCTCGATCGGGGGCGTCCCGAACAGCACGTGGAGTGCCGTCGGCCCAGCGATAAATCCGGCAACGACCAGCACCGCCACCAATAGCAGCACCGTTACCTGCGTCTTGCTGGACAAGCGCTTGGTCGGTGGGACCTGCGCGGGCTTCAGGTCGTCCATTAGGTGTTGCTGATCCATCGAACAGGTTGTTCGGCTATACTGTTTACGGTATCAGCCGAACAGTCTTTTCAGGCGGCGAGGCGAGCCTGGGACAAATGTCACAACTGCACTGGAACAGCGCTCGGCACGCCTCGCAGGTCACTCTCGTCCTTCAAAATGCTGCTTCATCAACCGCGGGTCAGCGAATTCGCCGGCGTTCCGCAAAAGCCCTGTCCTTCGCGCCGTGGTTCTTGTGATGAAACTGGAACGCCAGCCGCGCCGCGCTCATTGTGCTGGATGGCAATCGGTAATCGCGTACAGCGCGGCGAAACCTGCCCGGACCAGCAGATGAAAGCGCTGCTCGGGCAGGTCAGGCGCGGCGTCCGCCTGCGTCAATAGCACCACGTCGAAGCCGCACAGGTCCGCCTTCAACAGCGTGGCTTGGTTCGGCAGGTCACCGATGCGTACCGCCAGATCTCGATAAGGCTGCCGCGTCTCGATCGGCTGCTGCGACGGGATGTCGAACTCAAACGGCCACCAGGCGCGGCGCTCGATCAGCGCCAGGGCGCCGAGATGGGTATCCGTCTGAACGCCATCGGACAGATGCCTCGGCCAGGGTGCGCGCGCCCAATACGCCGGCGCGTCGGTCGGACTGACCGATGCCACATAGACCGCCTGTCCCGGCAGCACCGGTACGAGCGCCTGGCGCAGATCGGCAAGGTCGGCACGATGTTGCGCCCACGCGGTTGTCAGCAGCGCCATGCGGGCGACGAACAGCAGCAGCACCGCCGCAACGGCCGCGTGGGACAGCCAGACGGGCCAGCGCAACGGCACAAAGCCGGCGAACAGCATGAAGCCCAGCATGATGGCGAAGCGCGTATCCAGTTGATACGTGCCTTTCCACGCGTACGGCGATGCCAGATAGGCAACCAGGCTGATGCACGCCGCGATCGCCGCCGGTCCAGGCATCCGTCCTCGCCGCAGCAGCAGGCACAAAAACATGAAGGCCACTACGACCAGGGCGGTGCAGACATCCAGCGCCAGGCTGTAGTTGGTGAATGGCGCCAGCAGATGAACCAGCTTCTGGGACGCGGACGGAAACACCGCATCGCCGCCCAGGCGGCCGAGCGGGGAAGCGGCATATAACCCAGCGGGTTCGGCAAGGATCAGGAGCAGGACTGAACCGCGGCTGACTGCCGAACGGAGCAGGACCCGTGGCGTCGGACGATCTCGCGGCACGCGGGAAACCTCGGCCGAGGCAACCAGAAGCGCGAAGAACAGCAGTCCCATCAGATGACAGACGAACAGACCAGCGGCTCCCATGACACTCAGGAGGATCGTGCGAACCGGATGGCTCTCCCGCCAGCGAAGCCAGGCAGCGGCCAGCAGCAGAGCCAGTCCGATGGACAGGCTGAAGTTCAAAAATCCTTCCAGCAGGGTGCCATTGTAAGCAATCAACCCGACGGCAAGGCTCCACCAGCGGCCGCCGAGGGCGGCACTGTATGCGACCGTTCCCAGCACCGGCAGCAGCACTGACGCTGCGATCAGCAGCCGCCCGACATCATGCACCGGGAGCACCCGGATCAGCGGCGGCGCGATCAGGTCGATCGCCAGATTAGGAATGATGGCCCAACGGGGCGCGAAGAATGTCGCGATGACAGGATCATTCGGCAGTGCCTGAAGGACGAAGGCGCGTGCCAGATGGTTTGGGTAATCCGACAAGGGTGGCACATCGACAACCATCAGCGGCACGACCAGCAGCACGCAAAGGCCGATCAGACTTGCCCACCACGTCGCACGGCGCAGGGCGGAGACGGGGACGTCAAGCCTGCCATCCAGCCCCGCGGCCTGCACCTCCGCCGCCCGCGACAGGGACTTCATGGCCAGGTTGGCGCCATGCAAAGCCACAAGACACCGCGCACCGCAGGTTTGCTCTTGTCGTGGCGCTGTTGCAGGTCGGTGCGCAAGCAGGAAGTCAATCCACAGCGGATTTCAGCAACGGCTGAAATTTGTTTATAGATCATAGCGAGATTACGGCCGGCTGTTGTTATCCCCCTATCGCCACGAACAAAGCGGAAATGCAATGATTATCCCCGCCGAATTCTCCCTCATCGCCCGTCATTTCCGGCCGCTGGCGGCCGCTGGTGCCTTGGATCTGAAGGACGACGCGGCCCTGCTTACACCACCAGCCGAACGGGAGTTGGTGTTGACAGCGGATGCGATGGTGGCCGGGGTGCATTTCCTGCCGGACGACCCGCCGGACCTTGTCGGCCGCAAGCTGCTGCGGGTGAACCTGTCGGACCTCGCCGCCAAGGGGGCGGTGCCGCTGGCCTATCTGATGACCGTCTCAACGCCGCGGGACACGCCGGAGGCCTGGTTCGCGGGCTTTGCCGCCGGGCTGGCAGCCGATCAGGCGACCTATGGTGTCAGCCTGCTGGGCGGTGACACGACGTCCACGCCTGGGCCTGTCTCGTTGTCACTGACGCTGATTGGTCACGTTGCGCCGGACACCGCCATCCGTCGCTCGGGCGCGCGCGATGACGACGGCATCTTTGTCACCGGCACGATCGGCGACGGCGCGCTTGGTCTGGCGGTGGCCCGCGGCCGTCTCTCCGACCCTTCAGGTCACCTGCTCGACCGCTACCGCCTGCCTCAACCCCGGGTTGGCCTGACACTGGCCGGCATCGCCTCCGCCGGCATGGATGTGTCGGACGGGCTGGTGCAGGACCTCGGCCATATCTGCCAGGCCAGCGATCTGGCGGCCGAGATCACCGCTGACCTGGTCCCGTTATCCGACGCCGCCCGCGCCGCTGGACCGGCTTGGCTCGAAACCTGCCTGACCGGCGGGGACGATTACGAATTGCTGCTGGCCGTTCCACCAAACCGCGAAGCCGCCCTGTACCACGCCGCCTCCACTGCCGGCATCCCTGTTACCCGCATCGGGCGCTTCCACTCCGGTCCGGCGGAGGTCATTATACGTACGGCCAATGGAGAACCTCTTGCTTTGAACAGAGGCGGCTGGAGCCACTTTTAGGCGGGAACGGACGTCGGATAAATGAACAAGAACGTGTGGCTGCTGTTCGCCTGTCAGGCGCTGATGAACGCTGTCATGGCCGGCCAGGCGATCATGGCGTCCCTGGTCGGGTTCAAATTGTCCGGCTCCGCGCTGAACACGCTGCCCATGGCCATCCAGATGGTCGCGGTCATGAGTGCCTCGGTGATCGCCGGCTATGCCTTTCCCCGCCTCGGCCGCCGCGGCGGCTTCTGGCTGGGCTGCGCCATCATGCTGAGCGGCAGCCTGACCTTCGCCACCGGCATCTACACCGGCAGTTTCGTGATCTACTGCCTCGGCGCGATCCCCGCCGGCATCGGCTTTGGCATTTCTCAGCATCTGCGCTTCGCCGCGGCCGAGGTGGCCGATCCGCATGCCAAGGCGCGGGCGATCTCCCTGGTGCTGACAGGCGGCTTGATCGCCGCGATCATCGGGCCGGAGATGGTCAAGCGCACCAACGCGCTGATCACCGGCTACACCTTTTTGGCAACGTATCTGTATCTACCCGTGCTGCCGGTGCTGACGGCGATCCTGCTATGCTTCGTACGGGTACCCCCGGCGGAAAAGAAGGTCAGCCTGCCCATACCATTCCGCAGCATCATCGCCCGGCCTTACTTTGTCGCGGCGGTCGTCAGTTCCTTGGTCGGCTATGGAACAATGAACCTGGTCATGGCCTCGACACCGCTGCAGATGATGATGTGCGGTTTCGGTGTGGCGGCGAGCGCGGACGTCATCCGCGCCCATTCCATCGCGATGTTCGCCCCGGGCTTCTTCACTGGACGGCTGATCCAGAAGTTCGGGGTGCACCAGATCATTCTGCTCGGCGGCCTGCTGACCTTGGCCTGCGTGTTCGTGAACCTGTCCTACCTGCCGCTGTTCGGCACGTTCATGGTTGCGCTGGCGCTGCTGGGGGTGGGTTGGAACTTCATGTTCGTCGGCGGCACAACGCTGCTGACCTCCGCCTATTCGGCCGAGGAGCGGGTTCGGGTCCAGGCCACGCACGACTTCATCGTGTTCGGCAGCGTGGCGATGACGGCGGTGACGTCGGGGGCGATCGAGGCGACCAACGGCTGGGCCGTGCTGAACCTGACCGTGGTGCCCCCGGTGCTGATCGCCTTCGCGGTGGTGGGTTGGCACTGGGTGGCCCGGTCACGGATGGCAGTGGCGTAGGCGTCCAGACGAGCATATCCCAGTCCGTGTAATCGCGCCCAACCTGGTCTATGTTGTTCTCCTGTGGACCTCATCCCGGACGATATTGATGGAGTGGCTGCTGTGCGGAACGCACCGTTTAACCGGCCGGCTCTATTGGACGCCTTCGCCGAATCAGGCCGTGCAGCCTGGGCGGAGGCCGAACCCGGCTTGCGCCTGTTGGTTCCAAGGCCAGAATACCTCTTCGCCATGAAGTGCCGAGCGATGTGGCTTGGCGGAGTGGATGCGAACAGGGATATCGAGCACATTCGCCACCTTGCCGTCGAGATCGGCATCCGGAACGTAGAGGAGGCAATTGCCTTGGTATCGTCGTTCTACCCGCGGTCCGTCCTCCTGCCCAAGGTGCAGTTCGGCCTTGATGAGATATTTTCGGCAATGCAGGAGACCGCTCCCCATGCCAATCACGCTGAGGCATGCGACGGAAACAGACCAACATGAAAATCCAATCGCCACGGCCCAAAACGCTGTTGGACCTGTCCCGCCGCGTGCTAGCCAACCAGCAGTTCTTCGACCCGGCACTACGAGAATTTCTGGACGAATTCTACGCCGACCCAGTGACCCGCCCGGTATCGTTACAGGATCAGCCGGAGCTCATCGAAGACATCAAGGATGCCTACCTGGCCGCAACGGCGGAACATCTTTCCGCGACTTACGGACTTGATCTGCCGGCATGGGTGGCGGACCATGGTCGCCCGTTGAGACGCGCCTTCTTTGCCGGGGGCTTGGAATCGGTCAAGGCAATCCTGACGGTCGAAAGTCCAGCGGCATTCCGAAGACGACTCCTCTTTGTCGGCAAAGACGCCCTGGACAGGCCGCGTCGGCTGTCCGATCCACCGCCCCGCAAGCCGGCGCTGGCGCACACCTTGCGCTGACCGGCCGATAGATCGAGACTTTGGTGAGATATCGTTCAGCGCCGGCCGGCCGCCACAAGGTCTTGTAACGCCACCCGCACTCGCTCGATCACACCCGCCCAGTCGCCACGCCGTGTCTGCCGGAACAGTCGCATCGTCGGGTACCAAGGCGTGTCATCCCGCCCAATAAACCAGCGCCAGCACGAGTCGAAGCGGTTCAGCATCCATACCGGCTTGCCCAGCGCGCCCGCCAGGTGCACCACCGCCGTATCCACCGCGATCACCAGATCGAGCCCCGCGATTAGGTCCGCCGTGTCCGCCCAATCCCCGAGGCGGTCGGAAAAGTCGTGCAACACGATCTCGCCGGGCGGCCGCCGCATCTGGCCTGCCGGAGGCCCGAGCTGCAGTGATACAAAGCTGACGCCCGCCACCGCGAACAGCGGTGCCATGTCAACCAGCCGCATCGACCGGCGCCTGTCGATCGCCACCGCATGCGGCTGCTCGATGCGTGATTTTCCGGCCCATACCAGCCCGACCTTCAGCCCGGGTAGCGCGCCCAGGGCCTCGGCCCACACGGATGGATCGGCATGCAAATATGGAGTTGCGGCCGGAATCGTCTCCATCGTCGTGCCGAACGCGAAAGGCAGACTGAGCAGAGGACAATGGTAATCAAATGGTGGAACGAATGCATCGTCCTCCGAAAGCACCTGGGCAACGCCTTCCAGCGTCGTCATCAGCCGGCCGAGCGGCTTTGGCACGACCAGCACGACACGACCTCCGGCCGCGGCGACCATTGACGCATAGCGGCAGAATTGCAGCGTGTCGCCGAAGCCCTGCTCGGCATACAGCAGGACCGTCTCGCCGTTCAGCGCCTGCCCGGTCCAGCGCGGCCGCGGCAAGGTCGGCGGCGGTGCGGCCATCGCCTCGACATGCCACCGCGATTCATAAGCCTGCCAGCCCTCCTCCAGCCGGCCCATCATCAGCAGGGCCAACGCGAGGTTGGCGCGTGCCTCTGGATAGTCCGGCCGCATGTCCAGCGCTTCGCGGCAGCAGGTTTCCGCCTCTTCCGGCCGGACCTGCTCCATCAGCGCCAGCGACAGGTTGCTGTTCGCCCGCGCCGGATCGACACCGAGTGCCAAGGCGCAACGGAACAAGCCTTCCGCCTCCTCCACATCATTGCCGATCTGGCGCACCGACCCAAGGTTCAGCGTTGCATTGGCATGCTCCGGATGCAGCCGTAGCGCGGCCCGAAAGCAGCTTTCAGCCTCCGCCATGCGACCCAGGCTGTAGTGGACCATGCCCAGGTTGTTATGCGCATCAGCCATGTCCGGATCGAGGCGCAGTGCCTCCCGCTGACACTGCTGTGCCTCCTCGGCCTTGCCCAGGGACAGGGCGACCAGGCCCAGGTTCATCCAGGCTTCCTTCAACTCCGGATCAAGCTGCACGGCCTTTCGATAGAACGGCTCCGCTTCGCTTGGCCGGCCCTGGAGATGGAGGTCGAAACCTCGTTTATGTTCAACGAGAGATGCGTCTAGGTTCATACATCCGCAGGTTGTGTAGGCTTATAGTCTGGACAAGACCTCATCCCGGAATTTTTTCATATCCGCTGTCGATTTCACCGCGTCCGAGCCTTCAAAGTCGAAATCCAGCGCCGTCACGCCGATCGCCTCCAGGGTAGCAATGTCCTCGATCGTGTTGGCGACGGTGCCGGTGAACAACTTTCGATTGCCATCAGTCGCCGACGGTGCGGGCTGGCCATGGCGCTTGACGCGATAGGTAACGCCGATGGCATTTGGATCACGGCCGGCTGCCTCGGTCAGGTCCCGCAGCCGGCCGATGCCGGCTTGCAGGCGGGGAAGCGTGTCCAGCAGATGCGCGTTGTTGCTGCCGATCGGATACCAGGCGTCGCCGATGCGCGCCGCTCGCCTCATGGATGGTCCGCTCTCGCCGCCCACCCAGATCGGCGGATGTGGCTTCTGCACCGGCTTCGGGTCGATCAGCAGGCCATCAATATGAACATGCTTGCCGTGGAAGCCCGGCTTTTCCTGCGTCCAGATCGTCCGCATTGCGTCCATGTACTCGTCAGTAACGGCACCGCGATCGGCGAATGGTGTGGTCGCCACCGCCTCGATCTCGACCTTCAGCCAGCCGGCGCCGATGCCGACGACAAGCCGGCCGCCAGACAGCACATCGATCGTGGCCAACATTTTCGATGCCAGCACGGCAGGGCGGTGCGGCACGACCATGACCGCGAGCACCAGCCGGATCTTGCTGGTCTTCGCCGCAACCCAGGCAGCGGCGGTCAACTGTTCCATCCGATGGCCGGGATCCGGCGAGTAGAATTCCCCGGTGGTGGAGTAGGGATAGCCAGGCGCGCTGGTGTCGGGCAGCGCCACGTGATCGGTCAACGTCAGGTAGTCAAAGCCAAGCGCTTCGCCGAGTTGCGCGGTGTTCGCCATCACCTCGGCGGTGGCCATCGGCCCGCTGACCGGCAGGTTGAATCCAATTTGCATGGCGTTTCTCCTCTTGTCGCTTTGAAATAAGCAGGCCGGGTGCATGGGCTGCTGTCAACCAAGGCGCCGTCTGGTTGCCAATGGGCCGGCATGTCGATGCTTGCCACCAAGGGTGCGGCGTTGATAACCACTGAAAATGTGAACGATACCGGCTCCACAGCCGAATTTGAGTCCCCAACCGTTGCTGCTTTTGGTAGATCGAAAGAACACCCGGAAAAAGGTGTTTTAACGAAACAAGGCTAATGCGTCCTACTGGGAGTCTTCCATGCCAAACCGAATGATCTCGCGTCGCCGTGCCGTTAAACTGGGTGCCGCCGCCGCTACACTGCCACTGGTACATATCAGAACCGCCGGCGCCGCGGGCAGCTTGAACATTGGCTTCTGGGACCATTGGGTTCCAGGCGCCAATACCGTCATGAAAAAGCAGGTTGATGCCTGGGCCGCCAAGAGCAAGGTCGACGTCACCGCCGACTTCATCACCTCGACGGGCGGCAAGCTTGCGCTCACGCCCGCCGCCGAAACTCAGGCCAAGGCCGGCCACGACGTGATGACGTTCGTCAGTTGGGACGCACAAAATTACGCTGACTCGCTGGAGCCTGTGGACGATGTCATGCAACGTCTGATCGCGGCCAACGGCGACGTGAACAGCGTCAGCACCTATCTCGGCAAATACAAGGGGCACTGGGCCTCCGTCCCGTCCAGCAGCGGCACGCAGGTCAAACCGCCCTGCGCCCGCATCAGTTGGTTCAAGAAGCATGGCCTCGACATCCAGGCGATGTATCCCGTCAAGGCGGAAAACAACGCGCTGCAGGACAGTTGGACCTGGGAGTCTTTCCTGAAATTCGCCGAGCTTGCGGTCAAGGACAACATGACGTTTGGCCTGGGCATGGGCGGCGGGCTGAACTCCGATGGCACCGACATGCACGGCGCGCTGTTCGCCGCCTTTGGCGGCACGCTGATCGACGCCGAGGGCAAGTCGCAACTCAAGTCGGACGGCACCCGCCAGGCCATGGAGTTCGCGCAGCGGCTGGTGAAATTCTATCCCGCCGATGCGGTCAGCTACGACGACGCCTCCAACAACCGCGCGCTGATCTCGGGCAAGTCCGCGTTGATCTTCAACCCGCCGTCCGCCTGGGCGGTCGCCAAGCGCGACGCGCCGGACGTCGCGGCAGATTGCTGGACGTTCCCGGCGCCCTCAGGCCCGAAGGGACGCTTCGTGCCGTCACAATGCTACTTCTGGGGCGTCTACAATTTCAGCAAGAACAAGACCGCCGGCAAGGACCTGATCGAGTTCCTGATGCAGCGGGACAATGTGGAGGCCCGCGACGTCTCCAGCGAGGGCTACGATCTGCCACCGTATGCCAAGATGACCGACTTCAAGATCTGGGAGGAAGTCGGGCCGCCGAAAGGCACCGTGTTCAACTATCCGGTCCGGCCGTCCAGCGGACAGAAGCCGTCGCTCACCGCGTCCGAAGCGTCGCCCGACGTCGCGGTGCAGATCTACAACCGCGGTATCCACAACCAGATGATGGCCCGCCTGCGTGAGGGCCAGACGATCCCGCAGGTCGTGTCCTGGACGCAGGACGAACTGGATGGCTTTACCCGCTAGCGAACCCGGATCACAGGCGCTTGGGCTGCTTCGACCTTGCGGGAGGCAGCCCATTCGCCGGTCAAGCGCCGGCGCCATGGCTGAACAAGGCCTTGGTGCCGCACCTTCGTCCGCTAAAGGCGCTGCCTGCCCAACCACGGCATGACAGTATTCTTCACTGCCGACACCCATTTCGGCCACGCCGGCGCCTTGTCGCTCTATCAGCGCCCCTTTGGGTCGGTGGCCGAGATGAACGCGGCGATGATTGGACGCTGGAATGAAACGGTCGGGCCGGACGACGATGTCTGGCACCTCGGCGATTTTGCGCTTCGCACCAGTGTCGCCACCGCAACAGATCTGCTACGCACCCTGAATGGACGCAAGCACCTGGTGACCGGCAACAACGATGCGCCGGAGATCGTGGCCTTGCCGCAATGGCGCAGCACCCAGTCCTATATCGAGCTCATCGTCAACCAGACACGGCTGGTACTATGTCACTACGCGTTCCGCACCTGGAACGGCATGGCGAAGGGGGCGCTGAACCTGCACGGCCACAGCCATGGCCGACTGAAGCCGCTGCCGCGACAGACCGATGTTGGCGTCGATGCATGGTCGTTCCGGCCAATAACGCTTGACCGGCTACGCGGCCGCCGTTCCCCAGGCCACGCCATGTGATGCTCGAAGCATAAATCCTGGAAACCGCAAGAGGCCGCTGGCGACACTGGAATGCGCAACGAAGTACAATCGAACCCAGCCGAATTCCGCAATGCCATGCGTCTACGGCGCCGCCGGCAGCAGCTTTTGGCTGAACCACCTGCACCCGCGGGTCCCGTTGACTTCGCTGGCTGAGCCGATCACCCTCGGAATATTGAACTCGCCGTTCAGGCAACGTCCACTCAACCCGCGACGGGACCATCGGACCTGGAGCCAAGCCTTGAGCGTTCCTCCGCCCTTCCGCATGTGGCGGACAGGCCACATGCTCCAGATCCGGAGACTCGACGCGTTACAGTAGGAGCGACATGCAGCGCATCATCGTTCTCGGCGCAGGCGTCGCAGGTCTCTGGTCGACTGTCGGAGCCGCACGCGCTCTCGACGAGCGCGGCATCGGCACGAATCGAGAGGTCTGCGACCTGTTCGGCGAACCGATGCTGCCGCTGGCGATCGACTGGTACGCCACGATCCTGGACCTCGGCCCCTGGGGGGCGATCTATATCGAGGACTGGGACCGCCGCGTTGTCGCGAAGAAGGTCGCCGCCAAGCGCGTCAAGCAGACGATCAACCGCCAGCGCATCGATCCGCCGCTGTCGCGGCACCGGCGGGACACTCTCGCGGCTGCTGCGCCAACCGTGCGGACGCCCCCAGTTTGCGCGGCGAATGTCGCATGATCCTGACGATTGACCCATTCATCGCCGGCGGTGTTGTGCTGGCTACCGCCGCGACCGATGCGGTCTATGTGATGTTCACTTCCGCCGTGGCGGCGCGCCGGCGCGTGCCCGCGGCAACCTGGAGCAGTGTCTGGTACTTGCTCTCTTCCTACGCCGTGATCAGCTACACCGAAAACTGGGTCTATGTCGGATTCGCCGCGGCCGGATCGTGGTTGGGCGCGTTTGCATCCGTTACGTACTTGCAGCGCCCGTCCCGCGTTCATCTGGTCGCCAACCCGCCCAAGCAGGGGTAATGTTGCCAAGCTGCTTGTTTGATCGCATGACCCACGCGCTTTGTACGCTCCGCTCAGCGCGATCATGCGTTATCCCGTCGCACCGGCCTTGCCCCCAAGGTCGTCCGCTGGCACCAACCGCCGCATGTCGCTGCGCGTCCCGCCGTCCCGCACCCTGTCCGCGCTGAACCGTATCGCGCTGTTCAGCGTTCTGCTGTTCCCGCTGCTGCTGATGCACGCGCACGGCGTGGCCGAGGTCGCGATCGGCGTGGCGGATGTCTGTTTCCTTGCCTACTCCGCCATAGACGAGGACTGGGCTTGGTTCCGTACCCCCTGGCTGTGGGTCGCCGGTGCATGGTGGGGCTGGCTGGTGATCTGCTCGGTGCCGGTGCCGGCGCTGGGGCTTGGCGAGGGCGGCGAGCGGTCGCTGATCCAGGCCCTGTTGACCGTGCGTTTTCTGCTGCTCGTCGCGGCGATGGAACATAGGGTGCTGCGAACCCCGCAGGCGCGTGAATGGCTGTTCGGCCTGGTCGCGGCCTCCGCCGTCTGGATTGGGCTGAACAGCCTGATTCAGGATGTCACCGGCCGGAACCTGATTGGCTGGCCGCGCGGTCCCGATGGAGAATTGACAGGTCCGTTCGGTTCGCCGCGCGCCGGCCCGGCGCTGGCCCGCATCTTGTTCCCCTCCCTATTGCCGCCCGTTGCCGCGCTGCTCGCCGAACCGGGCCGCAGAAACACGGTCTATGCCTATGCACTGCTGCTGCTCGGCTTGATCGTGATGGTGCTGACAGGTCAGCGCATGCCGCTGGTGCTGACCGTGCTGGGGCTGGTGGTCGTCGCCTTCCTGATGCGGCGCCTGCGACCGGCTATCCTGGCCGCCGCGCTCGCCACTGGTCTGATCCTGGCCGCTTCACCGGTTGTCGCACCGGACGCCTATTATCGGCTGGTCGAGAAATTTTCCCGCCAGCTCGAACATTTTGACGTCTCCCCTTACGGCCAGCTCTACGCCAGGGCGTGGGAGGTTGGGCGGCAAAATCCCATCACCGGTATGGGCTTCAACGGGTTTGGCACAGGATGCCCAATGCCAAGATATTTCCGAGCCACCTTCGATGGCAGCGAAACTGACGGCGGCGGCGCGAAGATCTGCTGGGATCATCCGCACAACTTCTACCTGCAGGCGCTGGACGACGGCGGGTTCGTCGGACTTGCGCTGTTCTGCGCGACAGGCCTGGTCTGGCTGATCCCGCTTGGCCGCTTCCTGTGGCGAAACCCTGATCCGCTGCGGGTCGGCCTGTTCGCCGCGACATTGATCCAGCTTTGGCCAATCCAGTCGACCTCGGCCTTCACCAGCATGCCGATTGGCGGCTGGTTCTTCCTGCTGCTCGGCTGGGGAATGGCCGAGGCGCGGTTTCGGGCGGCCGACGATCAGCCGCAGTCGCAGCCAGCGGTAGGGCCGCGTTCCTTCCGGACAAGATGATGGTCAATCCATTCCGCGACCAGCAACCGCGCCTCATTGATCGAGGCTTCCGGATGATGAATGCGATACAGCGTCGTGCAGGCCTGGAATGCGGCCAGATCATCGGAACCGATATGCCGCAGTTCGCGATAGGCGGTTAACACGGCCCGTTCACAGCGGCGGCCGGCCGAGCTTTCCTGCGCCATCGGACTGCGCTCCTTGGTTGCGAATCATTCGCACATCTGAGGAAGAATAACGAGCCTTGTATTGAACGGCAAGACCGATGAACAGCGAGGCAATCACTTATCTCAACCCCCTGGACCACGATGCCGAAAGGCTAGCGCCTCGGCGATATGAACGCGGCTCACCAGATCCGCCCCGGCGAGATCGGCGATGGTTCGACCGACGCGCATTGTCCGCGTGTACCCGCGCGGCGACAGGCGCAGCTTCTCCATCGCCTGTTCCAGCAGTTTCTGTGCATCCGGCATCAGTTTGATGACCTGGCTATCCGCCTCCGCATTGCAGACCGGGCCTGTGGTTCCATATCGTGCGGTCTGGATCGCCCGTGCTCGCGCCACGCGTTCGGCGATTTGCGTGCTGGTTTCGCCCGATGGCGCATGCGCCAGTTCGGCGGCGGTCGCTGGCTGTACCGCGACCGACAGGTCGATCCGGTCAAGCACCGGTCCGCTGACCCGGTTCTGATAGTCCTCGCCGCAGCGCGGGGCGCGTCCGCATTCCCGGCCGCCCTCCCCCAGATAACCGCAGCGGCATGGGTTCATTGCCGCGACAAGCTGGAACCGGGCCGGATAGGTGACGTGGGCCGAGGCCCGCGATACCGTCGTATGGCCTGATTCCATCGGCTGGCGCAGCGACTCCAGCGCCTGGCGTGGAAACTCCGGCAATTCGTCCAGGAACAGCACGCCGCGATGCGCCAGGCTGACTTCCCCCGGTCGGGCGCGGTGGCCGCCACCGGACAGCGCCGCCTGCGATGCCGAGTGGTGCGGTTCCCGGAATGGCGGCCGCATCACCAGCCGGCCACCATCCAGCAGGCCGGCGACGCTGTGGATCATGCTGACCTCCAGCGCCGATCGCGGATCAAGGTCAGGCAGCAGGCCGGGCAGCCGCGCGGCGAGCATGGATTTGCCGGCGCCGGGCGGACCGATCAGCAGCAGGTTGTGACCGCCCGCGGCGGCGATCTCCACGGCCCGCTTGGCACTTTCCATGCCCTTGACGTCGCGCATGTCGGGGCATGAACCGCTGTCCGCGCGCGCTGATGGCGCCGGCGGGGTCAGCACCTGGGTGCCGCGGAAATGATTGATCAGGCTCAGCAGATCGGGCGGCGCCAGCACCTCGATCCGGCCCGCCCAGGCCGCCTCCCCGCCCTGGCCGGCCGGGCAGATCAATCCCAGACCACCGGCGGAGGCGCCGATCGCCGCCGGAAGGACACCCACCACCGGATTGAGCGAGCCATCGAGCGACAATTCTCCCAAGGCGGCGTACTCAGCGACCTCGTCCCGCGGCAGCACCTCCATCGCCGCCAGCAGGCCGAGCGCCAGCGGCAGGTCGAAATGGCTGCCCTCCTTCAGCAGATCGGCGGGTCTGAGGTTGATCAGCACCCGCTTCGGCGGCAGCGACAGCCCCATGGCGGAGAACGCAGCGCGCACACGCTCGCGTGCTTCAGCTACCGCCTTGTCGGGCAGACCGACGAGCAGCAGCGCCGGGGCACCTGGGGTGATCTGCACCTGAACCTCCACCGGCACCGCATCGATGCCGGCGAACGCGAAGGTGTTGGCGCAGGCCATGGTGGAGGATTGTATGCGCCTGCTCATGACGCCATTATCACGCGAATTGGTAAACAAAGTCGTAAGTCTGGAAGGATCTTCATGCCCTTCGACGAACATGGCCAGCGCCGCGGCCGGCGGCCTTCGCGCAACGTGCTGGGTGGCCCGATCGCGGTCTGCTCCAGCGAACCGATGACCGGTTTCTTTCGCAACGGCTGCTGCGAGACCAGTCCGGAGGACCTGGGAAGCCATACGGTCTGCGCCGCTGTGACGGCGGCGTTCCTGGCATTCAGCAAGGCCAGGGGCAACGACCTTTCCATGCCCCGGCCTGAGTTCGGCTTCGCCGGGTTGAAGCCGGGCGATCACTGGTGCCTCTGCGCACCCCGTTGGCAGGAGGCGCTGGAGGCCGGTGCGGCACCCCAGGTCGTGTTGCGCGCCACCGAGGAAGGTGCCTTGCGGCACTGCAAGCTGGAGGACCTGACGCGGTTCGCGATCGACTTGACGTAATACCGTCCGGTGCAACGGCCGACGCTGCCGCGCCACCTCCATCGTCAGTCGGGTCGCCCGGACATGACGGGGACAAGGCGGTTCCAGGCCATCAACTGGGAGGTAACTGTACCTCTGACGCCATGCGGCCGCCACCGGCCTGATGGTGCCGCGCTACCGGTCCAACATCGGCGGCAACAACGCCGCCGCATACGCCACCGGATCGGCAATCAACGCTTGGGCGGCGACCAGATCGGCTGGCCGGCCTTCAGCCGCCGGGCACGGCGCGCGAAGCGTAAGCGCCTCGAGCGGCGCGACCGGAGCACGCGCCGCCCGTTCCGCCTTGATGGCCGGCGCCATCGGCTGCAAGCCAGCCGAAAGCGCCGCGAGCTGCCGGTTCAGCGCCTCCCAGCCCAGGCTGGTGCACACCTGCGGCAGCACGCCCAGCGCTTGCAGCGGCCAGCCGAGGGGCGCCGTCACACGGCTCCAGGTCACCAACAACTCGCCGCCGTCAGGCAGCGGATCAATCGTCTGCACCAGGCCCTTGCCCAGGGTCGCGCTGCCGACCACCACGGCGCGTCCACGATCGGACAGAGCGGCCGCCAGTACCTCCGCCGAGCTGGCGGTGCGCCCATTGACCAGCACAACCAACGGCACGTTCTCCGCCAACTCGCCTTCCGCTGATCGCCAGATATGGCTGGCGTCCGCATCGCGGCCGGTGGTCGTGGCGATCACCCCGGCGGGCAGGAAGCTGTCCGCCGCGGTGACCGCCTGTCGCAACAACCCGCCGCGGTTGTCCCGCAGGTCCAGCACGATGCCGGCAACCGGATGCGGTTCCGCCAGCATGTCCCGCACCGACAAAGCGATGTGCGACGCCGTGCTCATGCTGAAGCTGGTGATCCGCAACACCAGCATATCGGCATGACGTTCGGCGAAGACCGTCTCGGAAGGCACCGTGATCCGGATCAGCCTCGCATCCCGCGTGCGTCCGTCGCGCCCGCGCCAGCACAGCGTGACGGCGGAGCCTTCCGGGCCCGCCATCAGGGCACCGATTGTCCTGGCATCCCGGCTCTTGGTACGCTGACCGTCGACGGCCAGAAGAATCGCCCCAGGTTGAATACCAGCGATCGCGCCGGGACTGTCTCGCACCACCGCCCTGACGGTCATCAGCCTGCCACGCTGGCCTATGGTAAGCCCAAGACCAGCGCGGCCCGCCCGCCTTGTGCGATCCTCCCCCGCCTCGGTGGGCGGAACATAGCGGGAGTAGGGATCGATATGACTGAACAGCTCATCGAAGAACCCCTGAACGATGCCCTGGGCGCCGGCACGATGAACCGCTGGCGATGCGGCATATCCGGCCGAGGTCATCAGCACGGCAATCCGTGCCCAGGTCGCCGGCGCCTCGTCGTTCGGTGCCATCAAGTCCAGCAGCATCTTGTCCTGCCGGGACATCTGCAAGTGTCCGTCCTTCTGGACTGTCGTGATCTCCGGATCGAGGGCAGTCAGCCCTTGCAGCCCCCAAAGCGTCAATTGCGAGACTGGAACGGCATTGAGGATGCGCGGCGTGATGAAAGTCAGCGACTCAGTATAGAGTGAAACGAGCCTGTCGGTGGCAAACAGATTGCCGACTGACGATACTTCGCCGGTCTGGGCTTGTACTCGTCCAACGCCGAACAGCACCAGCAGGACCGAGATCCGGATTATTGCCAATGAGGCCGCTTGCCTCTTTGGGGCTGCCTCGGGTGGGGCCGCCTGTTGTCACCACCTTGCAGAATGTGAAACACCAACCCGCCGGTGACGGCGTTTGCCTCGCTCAGCAGGACATCCACGTCTTGTGCCAGGCGAAACACCACATGCGTGCGGCGGCCGGTCAGGGTCTGCTCCCGTTCATCATGCTGCCAGTAATCATCAGGGAGATTCGCCATGGGGATGAGACCACTGGCGCCGGACTCCGCAACCGTTACAAACAGGCCGAAACGCGTCACGCCTGATATGCGCGCGGCGAAGCACGATCCGACTTTCTCCGCCATGAAGGCAGCCAGATAACGATCGATCGCATCGCGTTCCGCAAGCTGGGCTCGCCGTTCCGTCTGGGTGATGTGGTCACCGGTCTGCTGCAACGCGGCAGCCTGATCGTCCGCCGGTCCGTCCGAGCCAAGCCGCAGACCCTTGATCAGGCCGCGATGCACCAGCAGGTCGGCATAGCGGCGGATCGGGCTGGTGAAATGCGCGTAGCGCGACAATGCTAGGCCAAAATGACCAATATTGTCGGGGCTATAGGCCGCCTGGGACTGGCTGCGCAACATGACCTCGTTGACCAGCGTTGCTTCCGGCGTGCCGGCTACCTGGCGCAGCACGTGATCGAGGTCACGCGGATGCAGTCGGTTGGCGGCTGGCAAGGAGACGCCGAGCGTGGCAAGGAAACCGCGCAGTGCATCGACTTTCTCGTCGGACGGCGGCGCGTGCACCCGGTACATGCAGGGTTGATGCAAACGTTCCAGTTCCTCGGCCGCCGCGACATTGGCCAGGACCATGAACTCCTCGATCAGGCGATGACTGTCCAGACGCGGCCGCGGCGCCACGCTGCTGACATGCCCCTGGTCGTCCAGGACCACCTTGCGTTCGGGCAGATCGAGGTCAAGCGTGCCGCGCGCCTGTCGGGCGTCGAGCAAGGCACGGAACGCGGCGTAAAGATGCGGCAGGGGCAGGCCGAGGTCCTCATCCCTGTCCCGCGCGGCCTGCACCGCCTCATAGGTCAGGCGCGCGGCACTCCGCATCAATCCGCGGCCGAAGCGATGGGCGGTCTTGCGGCCGTGGCGGTCGATGCGCATGTCGACGAACAGGCAGCCCCGGTCTTCGTTCGGGCGCAGGCTGCACAGGCCGTTGGACAGGGCTTCCGGCAGCATCGGCACGACACGATCGGGAAAGTAGACGCTGTTGCCGCGGTTGTGACCGGCCTCGTCCAGCGCCGAACCGGGCCGCACATAATGCGCCACGTCGGCGATCGCGACGATCAGGCGAAAGCCGCCTGGACTGTCGGCATCCGGTTCGGCATAGACCGCGTCGTCGAAATCGCGGGCATCCGCGCCATCGATGGTGATCAGCGCAATCCCCCGCAGGTCGGTGCGCCGCCCGAGCCGGACGCCGCGCGCACGCGACGCTTCGGCCAATGCGGCCGCGGAAAACGCCTGCGGGATGTCGTGGGTGTGGATCGCGATAAGACTGATCGAACGAGCGTCGCCCAACCGGCCGAGCCGCTCGATCACCCGCGCCGGCTTAAGTCCGAGACGGTGCTGCTGGGCCAGCGGTTCCGCCAGCACGATCTCATCCGCTTCGGCGCCCGCCGCCTCACCCGCGGGAACGATCCATTCCGCTTTTGAGCGGCGGTCGGTCGGGATGATGCGATTTTCGCCGCGTCCGGGCCGGAACACGCCCAGCACCCGGCCAGGCGTCTCGGACAAGCGCTTCAACGTTCGTCCCTCATAGCGTCCGGGACCGATCGGCTTCAGCCGAACCAGGACCTTCTCGCCAGGCGCCAGGGCGGGACGGCCGGGCAATTCGGGTTGCATCAGGATCAGCGGCGGTGCCCCGAAGGTCTTGTCCCAGGTCGCCGGCCTGCCTACCGCATCACCGTCCGGATCGGTGCCAGTGACCTGAACGACCGCCGTTTCCGGCAGCCGGCCGACGACAGAACGAAAGAGTTGACGATGGTTCGTGAACGTTTTGTCCCGTGGAGCTTGCCCGTTGTCAGGCTGCCTGCCCGGTTGGGCCGCACCGCGGGCCTGATGCTTCATTCGTTTCGCCACTGGCTTCGCAATCGCGAACCTCCTTTACATCAAGGTGCCACAGGCGCCGCAGGTGTGCCACGTCGGTTTACAGATGCTTTCGAATTTTTCCGCGCGCACGGGGCGCAGGCTGTCGGCGGCCCGTCGAACCACGGACAGGCTATGGTGGCAGACCAGCCATGTCGCCATCCACCCTGCCGGCTTAACCACGCGCAAAATGGTTTTACCGGATCCGCTGCACCGTGTAATCCGCGACATCGGCGAGCGCCTGCCTGATCGGACAATCCGAGAAGATCATCAGCGCATTTCTGGCTTCTGTCGCAAACCGCTTGGCCCGGCCCAAGGTGGCGTCGATCGCGCCATGCTCCGAGATCAGGCGCATCGCCTGATCCAGATCCGAGTCCTGCTGGTCCAGCGTCTCGATTGTCCGCTGCCAGAACGCCTTTTCCCGCTCATTGCCCGCCAGGAACGCAACCAGGACCGGCAGGGTAATCTTGCCCTCCCGGAAATCATCGCCGACGGTCTTGCCCAGAGTGGCTTGATCCGCGACGTAATCCAGCGCGTCATCGACAAGCTGGAACGCGATCCCGAGCTTCATGCCGTATTCCGCCAATGCGGCTTCCTCCCGCTCCGGCCGGTCGGCGACCACGGCGCCAACCTGGCAGGCGGCCGCGAACAGCGCGGCGGTCTTGCCCTTGACAACGTCGAGATACCGCGCCTCGGTCGTCGAAAGATCGTTTTGCGTGGCAAGTTGAAGAACTTCACCCTCGGCGATCGTCGCGGCCGCTTTCGAGAGAATCGCCAGAACCTTGAGGGAGCCGTCATCGACCATCAACTGAAAGGCGCGCGCGAACAGAAAGTCGCCGACCAGAACCGACGCCTTGTTGCCGAACACCGCGTTGGCCGAGGCCAGACCCCGGCGCAACCGGCTTTCATCCACCACGTCGTCATGCAGCAAGGTCGCGGTATGGATGAACTCGACGCAGGCCGCCAGATCGACATGCCGCGTTGCCCCATCCTGGCACAGGCCGTCCTGGCGTGGATAGTCGCACAAACGAGCCGCGGCGAGGGTCAGGAGAGGCCTCAGGCGCTTGCCCCCCGCGGCAACAAGATGTGCGGCAAGCTGTGGAATAAGCGCCACCGGGCTGTCCATCCGGGCGACGATCACGCGGTTGCACGCTTCCAGGTCGTGATGGACCAGGGCAACCAGCGTCGTCAGCGCATCCTCGGTTCCACGCGCGGCTGGACCGGACACGGGCGCCGCATCTAGATTGAATGGACTGGCGACGCCGGCCAACTGGTTCTCCCCACAGCCTCAACGGCGTGATCTTCATATCGGGCGGCGACAAAGAGGGTCAAGCCAGCACGCGCCGGCATATTCGCTTGTCGCCGGTTGCACCGCCTGTCCGATGGCGCGCGGTCTTGTGATGACCGCCCCGAGCCTGGCACAAGACCAAGGCAACGGCCCACCGTGCAATCTTTGCTCAGCCGTGCTGGAACAACGTGATTATCTCATGGCCCATCCCCGTGACCTGCCGCTTTTGCCGGTCGAGTTCCATGTTGCGGCGGACCATCATCCGGCTCACGATCGATAAATGCGCACGATTGTCACATCTAACAATCCCGTCAGACTGTCGTTCCTGACGGCGCTTCTGACAGACGCCGGGATCGAGACCGTGATGCTGGACACCCATGCCAGCATTGCTGAGGGCAGCGGTGCGGCAATCCCACGACGGCTGGTCGTCGCGGAGGAAGATTTCCCACGCGCCTGCCGCATCTTCCGCGAGGCTGGCGAGTGGTGACGACGGAAGGCCGCCTGCTGGATGGCCGGCTGGTCTACCATCAGCCAGCCTCGGGTTTCCGCAGCGGGATCGAGCCGGTACTGCTCGCCGCCGCGGTTCCCGCCAAACCAGGTGACCGGATCCTGGAAGCGGGAACCGGGGCAGGCGCGACCTTGCTCTGCCTGCACGCCCGCGTGCCCTGCATCCGATCGCTCGGCATCGAGGTTGATGAAGCGATGGCCCGACTGGCGGCGGCTAATGCCAGGGCCAACGGCTTCACTGGCATCGAGGTCAACCCAGGCCGCATTGAAGCCGCGGCGCCCCATCAGGCATTCGACCACGCCCTTGCCAATCCGCCCTACCATCCAGCCTGCGGCTCGGCATCCCCAGACCACGCGAGGGACGTTGCCAAACGCGCGTCGCAGACCCTGGTCCAGGCGTGGATCGCGGCTTTGTCCGGTCAGCTGCGCGACCGCGGCAGCCTGACCCTGATCGTGCCGAGTGCCCTGCTGCCGACCTGCGTGACCGCAATGGCCGAGTCGCGCTGTCCCTGCACCGTGATCTATCCGTTGTGGCCAAGGATCGGACAGTCGGCAAAACTTGTGATGATCCGTGGCATACGGAATTCACGCACGCCGATGCGATTGGCACCGGGCCTCGTACTGCATCAGTTGGACGGAACCTTCTCGGAGACCGCGCAGTCCATACTCCGCGACGGTGCGGCCCTAGCCATCGACTAGGTTGGACACTAGGCGATTACATCTCGTCCGCATCGGGATGACGCAGGTGCCACAACCGCTCATGCGCGGCCACCAGGCTTTCCATGTTGCGGCGACGTGTGCCATCCGGTGTCAATGGACGGCGAGTCAGCATCATTTCCAGGATATGCAGGAGCTGTTCGCTGACTTCGAAATCCCCCTGATCGCAGGCGTGATGGAAGGCAATCAGGATTTTGTCCGACAGGCGCCGGCTGTATCGCGGCGCGCCGCCAGGGGTTGTTTCGCGACCGGTTTCGTCCTCATGATGGCTCACCGGGTCCCTTACCATGATGGTGCCTGCCATTGAGTTCTCCTAATGGTGCATCGGCGCACCGTATCACCGTGAAAATCCTGTCGGGGCTGCTGATAGGCTGTAGGCCTGTTCCAGGACCAGTAATGCATATTGAAGCGCACCAGCCGTGAATAAGGCGTTAACGTGAACGCAGGTCCTCAAAAAAAACGAGGCACAGCAAAAATAATCCTAAACAGCCGAGATATTTTGGCGAATTTGTCAGGATAGTTTCATTGCAATTAACGTACTAGCTCCGTTCGCGGCTCAAGCCATGATCGTGCGCGGCACGCCCGTCGTCTGGCCGCCTCAGCCAAGGGCGGCAGGCAGGCGCGCGGCATTTCCGCTCGCCGCCGTATTGGCGAAGGCTTCTTCCCAGGTCCCAGAGGTCGAAGCCTTGCTGTACTCGGTGGCGCGGTTCTCAAAGAAGTTGGCGTGCTCAACGGCATTCAACATCTCGTCCAACCAGGGCAACGGGTTCTTGGCAACGTGAAACAGCGCATTCAGGCCAAGCTGGATCAGCCGGCGGTCGGCGATGTAGCGGATATACTGCTTCACCTCTCGTGCATTCAGCCCTTGGACCGGTCCCTGCTCGAAGGCAAGGTCGATGAAGGCATCCTCATGCGACACGATGGTCGCGCAGCTCAGGTAGATCTCCCGGCGTAGTTCATCCGTCCAAAGATCCTGGTTTTCCTGAATGAACGTGCGAAACAACCGGATCACCGAGTTGCAGTGCAGGCTTTCGTCGCGGACCGACCAGGTGACGATCTGCCCCATGCCCTTCATTTTTCCAAAGCGCGGGAAATTCAGCAGGATGGCGAAAGAGGCGAAGAGCTGCAAGCCTTCAGTAAAGGCGCCGAACGCCGCCAGCGTCTTGGCAATTTCAAACCGCGACGCAATCGAAAACCCCTGCATGTAGTCGTATTTGTCCTTCATCTCCTTGTATTTCAGAAACGCCTGATATTCGATCTCCGGCATGCCGATGGTGTCGAGCAGATGACTGTAGGCGGCGATGTGCACGGTCTCGATATTGGAGAAAGCCGACAGCATCATCAGCACTTCAGTCGGTTTGAACACCTGCGAATAGTGCTTCATGTAGCAGTTGTTCACCTCGACATCCGCCTGCGTGAAGAAGCGGAAGATCTGCGACAGAAGATTACGCTCCCCATCCGAGAGGTTGCGGTGCCAGTCCTTGACGTCGTCGGCGAGCGGAACTTCCTCCGGCAGCCAATGGACGCGCTGCTGGGTCAACCATGCTTCATACGCCCACGGATAGCGGAAAGGCTTGTAGACCGGGTTCTCCGTCAGCAGGTCGAACCTGATCGGATGTTCGTCGGCGGCGTTCGCAATTCCATCCATGCCCGACTGGCCTTTCCCTTGCTGTGAGGCTGAGGCGTCCGAATCGCGGCGCGCCTGATCCTACTGATTGTGGTCATCTGGACGTCCAGACGCAATAGCTAGTAGCACGTCGCAAATGATCACCGGCCTTATTGTAGCACGGCCGTTGTCGAATGCAGCCAGCACATGATGGTAGGCAGGATTTCACCTGGCAACAGGTCAGGTGGACAGTGTCCGGACCATCCGCGAAAGTCTGATGTTCCGGTTCGCGTCAAGATGACCGCCAGCGCTGAACCAGTCGAGGTATGAGGCCACGGATCGTGCTGTTCCCGGCCATGAGTGGCGCCCGGCGAGGCTGACCGGCGCCGCCGCGGGCGGACCGGGCGGCGCAAAAACCACAACATGGCCTGTGACCGCCCAGGCCCGTCGCCGTACAGACGTTGCCATGGCTCTAACCCGGTCCTACCGTTCGTCGTCAGGCGCCGCGGACCCAATGCGGACTGGGGCGTGGATACCTGCATCAAGGCAACACCAGCGTGGAGGAAGAAGCGGATGAAAGTCGGTCAGGCTGTCGCCGAGATCATGAAGCGGGAAGGGATCGAGATCCTGTGCGGCTACCCCGTCAACCACCTGCTGGAATTCGCCGCCGCCGCGGACATCCGCCCGGTCATCGTGCGGCAGGAACGCATCGGCATACATATGGCGGACGCGATCTCGCGGGTCACCTCCGGCCGCAAGATCGGCGCTTTCTGCATGCAGCACGGCCCGGGCACCGAGAACGCCTATGGCGGCGTGGCACAGGCTTTCTCCGAATCCATCCCGATGCTGTTGATCCCGCAGGGCTATCCCCGCCGCCTCGCGCACATCGACCCCAACTACAGCGCCGTGCGGGAGATGCGGGGAATTTCCAAACGCGCCGAACCGGTGTTCATGCCGCATGAGGTGGCCAACGTCATGCGGCGCGCGTTCAGCGCCATCCGCAACGGCCGCAGCGGGCCGGCGATCGTCGAGATCCCCACCGACATCTGGAACGAGGAGATCGGCGACATCGACTACACCCCGGTTGGCGCGCCGAAATTCGGGCCGGACCCAGCCGAGGTCCGCAAGGCCGCCGCCGCGATCCTGGCCGCCAAGCGCCCGGTCATCTATGCCGGCACCGGCGTTCAATGGGCCGAAGCCTGGCCGCAACTGCGCGAATTCGCCGAGTTGCTGGGTGCCCCCGTCACCACCAGCCTGGGCGGCAAGAGCGCCTTCCCAGAAAACCACCCCCTGTCGCTCGGCTCGGGCGGCAACGCGGTGCCGAAGCCGGTGCACCACTTCATCACCAACGCCGATCTGATCATCGGCATTGGTTGCTCATTTACCGAAACAAACTTCGGTATCAAGTTTCCCAAGGGCAAGAAGATCATTCATTCGACCTTGGACCCCAACCACCTCAACAAGGACGTGGTGAGCGAGATCGGCCTGGTCGGCGACGCCGGCCTGACCTTGAACGCACTGATCGGGGAGCTGCGGCAGACCCTCAAGTCCAACCGCGACGCCTCCGCGGTGGTGGCGGAGATCACCGGCATCCGCGAGGAATGGATGGCGCAGTGGCGCCCGCTGCTGAACTCGAACGAGGCGCCGCTCAGCCCGTACCGGGTGATCTGGGAACTGATGAACACGGTGGACCCGAAGAACACCATCATCACGCACGACGCCGGCAGTCCAAGGGACCAGATTTCGCCGTTCTGGGTGTCGACCGAGCCGATGTCCTATATCGGCTGGGGCAAGACGACGCAGTTGGGCATGGGCCTGGGCCTGGCGATGGGGGCGAAGCTGGCCAAGCCGGACAAGCTGTGCATCAACCTGTGGGGCGATGCGGCGATCGGCTTCACCGGCATGGACTTCGAGACCGCGGTGCGAGAACGTATCCCCATCCTGTCGATCCTGCTGAACAATTTTTCCATGGCGATCGAGCTGAAAGTGATGCCGATCTCCACCGAGAAGTATCGTTCCACCGATATCTCCGGCGACTACGCGGCAATGGCGCGGGCCTTCGGCGGCTATGGCGAGCGGGTGACGCAGCCGGAGGATATCAAGGCGGCGATCCAGCGCGGGATCGAGCAGACGCAGGCGGGCAAGCCGGCGCTGCTGGAGTTCATCACGGCGAAGGAGACGCGGGTTTCGAAGTTCTGAGGCAGCAAGCGCGGGGCGCTGCCCCGCACCCCGCCAAGGGCGGATGCCCTTGGAACCCTTCCATTAAGGGGTTTGGGGAGGAGGGGGCTAATCGGGCGTTTCATCCATCTCCGTCGCCCCCTCCTTCCCAAACCCCTTATTCAATGGCATCAAAGGGGGCGTCGCCCCCTTTGCGGGTGCAGGGCAGCGCCCTGCCCTTGCTACCTCAAACCGCGAAAAAACGCCGCTATCTCCGCCGCCAGCGCCTCCGGCTGCTCCATCGCCGCGAAGTGCCCACCGCGCGGCATCTCGGTCCAGCGCTGAATGTTGGTATACATCTGCTGCGCGACCGAGCGCGGCGGCCGTATGATCTCCTTCGGAAAGGCACAGTAGCCCATCGGCACATCGACCGTCGCACCGCTGGGGATCGGCCATTGCCCATGCTTCCTGGCATAATAGGGCCAGAACGAAGAACCAATGGCGCCAGTGAACCAGTACAATGAAACGTTCGCCAGAAGATGATCACGGCTGATCGCCGATTCGGGATCACCATTGCAGTCGGTCCAGGTCCGGAACTTTTCCGCGATCCATGCGGCAAGGCCAGCCGGTGAGTCCGTCAGGCCGTAGGCTAAGGTCTGCGGCTTGGTGCCCTGAATCCACTGGTAACCGGTTTCCTCCTTCAGCCACGCGGCCAGCTCGGCGAAATAGCGTTGCTCTGCCTCGGTCGGATTCGGTGGCGGCGGCCGATCCCGCTGGATCGTTAAAAGGTTGATATGAATGCCGATCACGCCGGCGGCGTGCGCAACGCCAAGGCGGGACGCGGTGAACGCGCCATAGTCGCCGCCCTGCGCCGCATAGCGCCTGTAGCCCAGCACGTCGGTCATCAGGTCGGCGAAGCAGGCGGCGATGGCTTCGATGTCGAAGCGCGGCTGCCCTGGCGTGAACGACAGGCCGTAGCCCGGCAGCGATGGCGCCACCACGGTGAAGGCGTCAGCCGGATCGCCGCCGAATCGGGCCGGATCGGTCAGCCGCGGAATGATATCGAGGAATTCGTATACCGATCCCGGCCAGCCGTGCATCAGCAGCAGCGGCATGGGCGCCGGCCCTTGTCCCGGAACGTGCAGGTAATGCAGGTCGATGCCGTGCAGCGGCACCTTGAACTGCGGGAACGCGTTCAGCGCCGCCTCCTGCGCGCGCCAGTCGAACTGGTCCCGCCAGTACGGCACCAGCGTCTTCATGTAATCCAGGTCGGTGCCATAGGCCCAAGGTGCATCCGGCGCCTGATCCGGGAAACGGGTCAGAGCGAGGCGAGTCTTCAGGTCGGCGATGTCGCTGTCTGGAACGGAAAGGGTGAACGGTACGGGTGTCGGCGCCACCACAGGCATCCTTGCTGACGAATGGACAGCATGCGCCCGATCGAGTGTGGGTCAAGCCGCCCTGCCCCGGCGCGCCGGACGGACCCCGAGTGATTTCCACCTACAGCAGCAGGTGCTGCCGTACGCTCTCCTGCGAGACCTCGCCCATCGGAATCTGCGCGACGACCTGGCCTTTCTCCATCACGTAGCAACGCTCCGCCAAGGTCAGGATGGTGTCCAGGTTCTGCTCCACGAACAGGATCGTGGTGCCGATGTCGTGACGGATCGAGCGCAGCACGCGGACGATCAACTGCACGATGTTGGGCTGCACGCCCTCCGACGGTTCATCGAGCAGGATCAGGTCGGGACCCCCGATCAGCGCCCGCCCGATGGCAAGCTGCTGCTGCTGACCGCCCGACAGGGTGCCAGCCATCTGCCGGCGCCGCTCCTTCAGGATCGGGAAGTAGCCGTAGATCAGGTCGCGGCGCCCGCCCGGCCCGCCGCCGCCGGCCGACTGGCCCACCAGCAGGTTCTCCTCGACCGTCATGCGCGGGAACACGTCGCGGCCTTGCGGAATATAGCCGATCCCCTGACGCGCGCGGTCATCGGCGGCCATCCGCGTGATGTCGGCGCCGCGGTAACGGATGCTGCCTCGGGTGGCGCGCAGCAGGCCGATCAGGCATCGCATCATCGTCGTCTTGCCGACGCCGTTGCGGCCGATCAGCGCGACGATCTCCCCACGGCCGATGCGCAGGTCGACATCCTGCAGCACCGGCGTCGCGCCATAGCTGGCGTGCAACCCGACCACGTCCAGCAGGATGTCAGGCGGCATTCGGCGTCCCCAGGTAGATCTCGGCGACGCGCGGATCGGCGACGATGTCCGCCACGCTGCCGCGCGCGAAGATCGCACCCAGGTGCAGCACGGTGACGGCGGTGGCGATCTGTCGGACAAACGCCATGTCATGCTCGACCGCCAGCACCGTCATGCCACCGGCACTGAGGCGCTTGACAAGTTCGCCGGTGCGCCAGGTTTCCTCGGGCGACAGACCGGCTGTCGGCTCATCCAGCAGCAGCAGGCTGGGGCGCAGCGCGACCGCCATGCCGATCTCCAGCCATTGCTGCTGACCGTGCGACAATTCCCCAGCCAACCGCGTTGCGCTGGCGACCAGGCCGAGAAGGTCGAGCAGGCGCTCTTCCTCCCGCGGAAGGTCGGCGGCGGCGACATGATGCTGCAGCGCGATGTGCAGGTTCTGCCGCACCGGCAGCGCCTTGAACACGCTTGGCGTCTGCATCTTGATGCTCATGCCCCGCTGCACGCGGGCGAACGGCGGGTCCCACGTGACGTCGTGGTCACGAAAATGGATGGCGCCGCGGGTCGGCGCATAGGTGCCGACCACCAGCTTGAACAGCGTGCTCTTGCCGGCGCCGTTTGGCCCAATCAGGCAATGGATGTCGCCGATTTCCACTGTCAGGTCGACATCCCGAACAGCGAAGAAGCCGCCAAAGCTCTTGCTTACGGTATCGATGCGCAACAGTGCGGCCATCTCAGGTTTCCCGCACCGGGACCGGGCGCGTGGTTCGGCGGCGGCGCGTCGTCATGCGGGCCAGCAGATCGCCCAAGCCCACGACAAAGCCCTTCGGCACGAACAGCACAGTCGCGACCAGCAGCGCGCCCATCAGGATCAGTGCGGATTCCTGGCTGTAGACCGTGATCGTCTGGAAGCCGAACAGCAGCAGGAAGGTGCCGACCAATGTCGCCGTCAGGTCGGACCGGCCGGAGAACGCAACCCAGATGATCGGCATCGCCGCCGCCGGCAACCCGATGCTGGACGGCGTGATGAACTGCCCCCACGATGTGTACAACACGCCACTCAGTCCGGCCAGCGCACTGCCCAGCACGAACACCAGCAACTGGTAGCGGCGCACGTCGTAGCCCAGCAACTCCGCGCGCTGCGGGTCTTCGCGGATCGCCACCAGCACGTTGCCGAAGCGGGAGTTCGCCAGGATGCGCAGCAGCAGGTAGACGACCACCAGACCGACAACCAGCACGTAATAAAGCGGCGTCTGCTCCAGATCGACTGGACCGCCGAAGAACGGCACGGTCAGCGGCGACATGCCCTGCATGCCGTTGAAGCCGTTCAGCCGAGCCTCGCCGATGGCCCATTCGGGTCCGGCGGTCTGGCCGAGGAAAAATGCCAGTGCCAGGGTGACGGACAAGGTCACGATGCCGAAGAACACGCCGCTGATGCGGCCGTAGACCAGGAAGTAGCCGAGGACTGCGGCGGCGACCGCACTCAGCGCGACGGCGCCGACCAGCCCGGCCATGGTAGCCCACGGCGTGTTGCCCAGATCGGTCGCCAGCACGCCGTAGCCATAGCCTGCCAGCCCAAAGAAGAAGGTCTGGCCGAACGACAGCATGCCGCACAGCCCCCACATCAGGCACAGCCCCAGCGCCATGAAGATCCAGATGAAGAAGTAGCCGAAATTGCCGACATCGTAAGGATCGGCGAACACCGGGTAGATCAGCGCCGCCAACAACACCACCGCGGCACAGGTCCAGAAGACCCGGCCGCGTCCCATCGTCTGCGGGCCGTTGATCAGTTTCAGCATGAATGCAACCTCACCCGGTGCGTTTCGCGAGCCAGCCGGAAAAGCCGTCCGGCAGCACGCGGATGATCAGGATGACGGCGACCAGCAAGCCGATCTGGCCGATGATCTGGCCGTACCAGGCATTCAGCCCGGTCCGCACGACCGCCAGCGCCACCGCCGCGGGCGCGGTGCCCAGCAGCACGCTCGACCCGCCGACCACCACGGTGACGAAGGATTCCACGATGAAGCTGGACCCCATGGTCGGGATCAGCGACATGGTCGGCGCATACAGCGCGCCGCAAAAGCCAGCCAGGCCGGCGCCAATGCCAAAACTCAGCGCGTAGATGCGGCTGCGGCGCACCCCCAGCGCCTGCGCCATGCCGGCATTCTGCATGACTGCACGCGCATGCACGCCAAAAATTGTGCGCATGAACAGCAGGTAGACAAACGCCAGCACGGCGAGCGAGGCGGCGAACAGCACCATGCGGTAGCTTGAAAAGCTGTAGCCGCCGACCTCGAACCCACCGAGCGGCGTGCCGATGCCGGGAAACGTGGAGCCGACCAGCACCAGCGTGCCCTGGGTGACGATCAGACTGAGGCCCCAGGTCACCAGCAGCGAATCGAGCGGTCTTGTGTACAGCGGGCGGATGACCAGTACCTCGATCACCATGCCGATCAGCGCCGGGGCCAGCGTGCCGCAGACCTGCGCCGCCGGCAGCGGCAGTCCGGCATGGTAGGTGGCGGCGGTGACGTAGACGCCGCACATGATGAACTCGCCATGCGCCATGTTGATGACGCCCATCATGCCGAAGATGATGGCGAGCCCGGCCGCCGACAGCACCAGGAAGGCGAACACGTCGGCGAACTGATAGAAGGTTGAAAAGACGGTCCCCAGCATCTTGCTCTACCGCTTGGGCAGATGATCCGGGGTGTACTGCTCCTTCGGGTTGGCCTTGGTCAGGTCGCAGCCGATCGAGGACAGCCAGTACGGTTTGATAATGCCGAAATCCTTCAGCACATGAACGTCGTTCTTGGCGTCGACGCTGATCAGCCGCATGTGGTGGGAGCAATGCTGGCTGGCGGGATCGATGGTGATGAAACCTTCAGGTGCCTCGATCCCGGCGGTGCCGCTGGCCATGACCTTGCGGATGGAAGCCAGACTGGTGGATTTGCCGGTTTCCACCAGCATCTTGTACATCATGATGGCGACATAGGCGTTGTAGCCCATGTCGTTGATGTAGACTTCCTTGGGATATTTGGCGCGCCAGCGCTTCTTGAAAGCATCGGCGGGCGGCGTGTCGAGTTCCTCGAACCAGTTGGCGGCGGCGTACATGTTGGCCATCACGCCGGGCGGGAACAGCTTGTGCTCGAAGCCCAGCATGATCTTCACCGGGCTAGCCATCGGCAGGTGCACGCCGGCGGCGTTCTTCTGCTCGTAGAACGACGACTGCGCGGCGCCGACGTCCAGCATGTACAGCCAGTCAGGCTTGGCGCGCTGGATGTTCTGGATGGTCTGGGCGAACTGCGACACCCCCAGCGGAATGAACTCCTCGCCGACGAAGTCGACGCCTAGGGGTTGCATGATCGAATGCCCCCATTCCGACGACAGGTGGCCGAAGTTGTAGTCCGCGGCGACGGTGTAGACGCGCTTGCCGAACTTCTCGACCATGTAGGGAAGCAGGGTGGAAAGCTGCTGTTCCGGCACCGCGCCGACGCTCAGCATGTTGGCATCGCAGACGCCGCCTTCATACTGGTTGGTGTAGATGTAGAAGGCGTTGGCGCGGTCGGCGATAGGGCGCACCGCTTCGCGCGACGCCGAGGTGATGCCGCCGATCAGCACGTCCACCTTGTCGCGCTGCAGCAGGCGGCGGGCAAATTCCTGATAGCGCGCGTTGTCGCCCTGCGGGTCGAGGTGCGTCAGGTCGACTGGCCGACCCATGATGCCGCCCGAGGCGTTGACCTCGTCCACCGCCAACTGCGAGCCGTGCAGCTTCGGCAGGCCGATCGCCGCCAGATCGCCCGAAACGTCTTCCAGCAGGCCGATCTTGATCGGTGTATTGGCGGCTTGGGCGCCGCGTCCGGCCAACCCGGCAAGCGGCGCCGCGGCAGCGCCCAACAGCAGGGATCTTCTGTGCATGGCAGTGATTTTCCTTTTCGTCGCGTGTCGGGATCAGCCAAGCGCGGGATGTTGCCGATGAAACTCCGTCACCCCCTGGAACGCATATCCCGCTCGGCAGAGCAGGCCTTCCGACAGGTGTCCGCCGACCAACTGGAAGGCCACCGGCATGTTGTCCGAGGTGGCGCCGCCGGGCAGCGTGATGGTCGGGCTGCCGCTCATGTCGAACGGGCAGGTGTAGCTCAGCAGCGCGCGCATCAGCGCCGGGTCCTGGCCAGCCGTCGCCATCTTGGCGATGGTGGGCGAGGTGAAGCCCTGCGCCGGCGCCAGCAGCAGGTCGATCGATCCAAACAGCTTGGCCACCCGCCCACGGAAGTCGTTACGCCGCAGCACGATCTTCTGGTAGTCCATGCCGGACAGGCCGCGCCCGAGGTCGATTAGCCCGGCCAAAGACGAGCCATATTCGTTATGGCGGGATGGATAGGTTTCCTGATGGGCGACCGCGGTTTCCACGCCGCACAACGGGAACCAGTCCTGGATGATCTGGCCGGTGTCGGGAAATTTCACCTCGACGATGTCGGCGCCAAGCTCGCGCAGGGTCTTCAAGGCAGCGTCCAGCACCTGCTGCGCCGGCGTATCGGTCTCGGCGGCCATCCAGGTGGCATCGACGCCAATCCGCACGCCGCGCACGCCGCCGTCGAGCTGCGCCATGTAATCGGGCACCGGGTCCTGCAGCGCGGTCGGGTCGTCCGCGTCGGCGCCGGCGATCGCGGCCAGCATGGCGGCGGCATCGGCGGCACTGCGGGTCATCGGGCCGATGTGGTCCAAGGTCGCCGCCAGCTCGAACACGCCGTAGCGGCTGACACGGCCCCAGGTCGGCTTCAGGCCGGTCAACCCCTGCGCCGCCGACGGGAAGCGGATCGAGCCGCCGGTGTCGGAGCCGAGCGAGCCGTAGCACAACCCGGCCGCCGTCGCGACACCCGAGCCCGACGACGACGAGCCGACCCAGTGCTCGGCGCCCCATGGATTGACCGGCGGCGTGATCTTCGGGTGGTGGTCGACGTAGGCGCCTTCGGTCAGTTGCAGCTTGCCCAGGATGATGGCACCGGCGTCGCGCAGCCGGCGCACTACGGTGGCGTCGGCTGACGGCTTGTAGTCGCGGTAGATCGTCATGCCGGCGGCGGTCGGCACGCCTTGCATCCAGCACAGGTCCTTGACCGCGATCGGCGCGCCGTGCAGCGGGCCTTTGATCTCGCCGCGGGCGATCTCCGCCGCGGCCTGACGCGCCTCCGCGAGCGCTGTGTCCGACAGCACCAGCGCGTAGCTGTGCAGGCGGCCGTCCAGCGACGCAATGCGCGACAGCATCGCCTGCGTTGCCTCGACCGGGGAAACCTGCCCGGCGTGCATGCGCCGCGTCAGCTCGGTCAGTTCTAGGTAATGCAGGTCATCGGTCGGCATAGGCATCTCCAGAATTGGGACGTGTCGCTATCTGCGGCGACCAGGCGCAACTTTGCATGACAGACACTGCATGTTTGGTGCCAACAAGACAAGATCGTCTCGCCCGGTGATATCAAGCGCGCTTGTCCACGCTGTCCCTGTCACCAATGGCCGCCCACGGCTGGATATTGTTTCGTTTTAGCATGTAATGCCGATCGGCAGCGGATGGCCAGCACTGGCCCTGGGCGGTACGACACTTGCTTGCGCTTTGGCGCGGCATCCGCAGCCCGCGGATGAACGGTCGGAGCAAGCACCATGTCGTCGGGACCCCGTGCAGGCAAGCCACGGATGCATCTGGCACTCGACTTCTCCTGGACCCAGGTCGAAACCGACTGGCGCCAGCCGACGTCGTGGGTCAACCGCTCCTATCCCGATGTCGGCTTGTTCGAGGACCTGGCCCGCATCGCCGAACGCGGCCTGTTCGACCTGATCTTCTTCGGCGACGGCACCGGCATCCCCAACACCTGGGAAGGTTCCATCGACGCCGCCGTCCGCCGCGGCGTCGCCTTCCCGCGTCTGGACATGAGCCCCTGGATCACCGCGATGTCCCGCGTCACCAGCCATATCGGCTTCGGACTGACCTACGCGTCGACCTTCATGCACCCGTTCTACGTCGCGCGCCTGCTGAACTCGCTTGACCACATCACCAACGGCCGCATCGCCTTCAACGTGATCACCTCACAGCGGCGCGCCGACGCCGAGAATTACGGCTTCGACGAGCTGATGGAGCACGCCCAGCGCTACGACCGGATGGATGAGTTTATCGACGTCTGCAAGCAACTTTGGGCCAGCGTCGAGCCGGACGCATTCATCTGGGACAGCAAGACAGGACTTGTCGCCGATCCGGCCAAGGTGCGTGCGATCAACCATGCCGGACGCTTCTTCAAGGTGAAAGGGCCACTGTCCGTGCCGGCCTCACCGCAAGGCCGCCCGGTGCTGATCCAGGCCGGCGGGTCGCCGCGCGGCATCCAGAGCGCCGCCCGTTTCGTTGACCACGTGTTCGGCGCCGGCAAGGGCCTCAAGCTGATGGCGGAACAGCGCGCCCAGTTGGACGCCGCGCTGAAGGCCGAAGGCCGCGATCCGCAACAGGTCGGCATCCTTTGGGCCACCAAGGTGGTCGTCGCCGAAACCGAGGTCGAAGCGATCCGCGGCAAGCAACGCCTGATTGCCGACGTGCCGCCCGAAGCCGTCGGCGTCTGGCTCTCTCATAACACCGGCTTCGACATGTCGACGTTGCCGCCACGCTTTTCGTTGCGTGAACTGAACCAGCGGATTATCGCCGCCAACGCTTCCCCTATCGGCTTCGTCGGCATCCTGGCACGCCAGTATGGCGAGGCTACCGAGCTCTCCCGCGATGAATTCTTCGAGCATGGCCTGCACGCCGCCACCGGATATGCAACGACCCAGGCGGGCACCGCCACGCAGATCGCCGACTATTTCGAGGAAATATTTGAAGCCACTGGCTCCCGCGGCGGTTTCATGCTGGTCCACTCACAGGCGGGTCACCGCGCTTTGCTGCAGAACATCACCGGCCTGCTGGTGCCGGAACTGCAACGGCGAGGCAGGTTTCGCACGTCGTATGCAGGCCACACCTTGCGAGAGAATCTTGCATAACTATAACAATTTAGGTATATGCTGATCGACGCCCACCGCGGTTTCCACGTCATGGCGGTGCAGGCTCGCCATCCGCACGTGTGCATGTGCACATACTACGATTGGAGTTATTGCGGCACATCAGCCGTTCGCATTTAAAAGCCGATGACATGTGGGAATAGCTGATGACATTAGAGGTGTTTTCACTTTGCAATGCTGTATCTACAAAGTAACAGAAAATATTGTCGCGTGTATGTCTGGAACAGCCGTGAAGGAACGCATTCAAGGAAATTTCTTCTTCAGACCTGAACCAAAACAAGTTGGTCGCTCGGCGCGAACGGGATTGCGCCCTGATGAACAAGTGCGAGAGCCGGGCTAATGCCAGTCGATGATCATTCCGACATCAAAAGATGGCAGATCGAGGCCGCGTGGCGGATGCATGACATGCCCCGCGTTCGGCTCCAGTCCATTCGCCTTCGCCTCGCGGAAGCTCAGAACTGGCGGTGCTGCTATTGCGCCAGCCGCATGACCGATACGCGCAATAATCAGTTACGTGCCACCTTGGAGCATGTCCTCCCACGAGACTGGGGTGGGACTGACGACGAGGACAATTTCGCAATAGCCTGTTTAGGCTGCAACATCAGGCGCGACAATGTTATCTACCGCTGCCATATCCAGGCCCTCGCCATCGTGTGGAACTGGCCTGAGGCGCAGGTGATCGCATGGTTCCAGGAGAAGCACAATGCAAGGCGTCGATGCCGACCTGCTCCGTCGGCATGACGAACGCCCACCGCTCGAAGGGGTCGGGACGCTCCCCAGCCGGCATAGACCCTACCTTGCCCTGACCACCCCTGCTCGGCCTGCTGACCTTGATCGAACCACCACGACGTACAAGAGCGGCCGCGCCGACTTTGCGATGCAAGGGACCACCATGAGGCGCGTCTACAATCAGGCCAGACGCGTGCTCTGCCAGGTTACCATCTGCCAGGCGCCACCTTTGTTGGTATAGACATCCGTAAAGCGAACTCGGAACGAATTTGCCTTGCCAGCGGAATTGACACTGATCGCCGCCACACCTGTCAGTACCACGGCACTCCCCAAATCCTGCGCCACGACATCCGATGGCTCGACAGACGTATAGACAGTCGCCCCGGACGCCATGGCATCGATCAGGCTCTGCTTGGTATCAAGCCGAGCGGAAGAATGAGTGTAGATGAGATCGTCGGAAATAAGCTTGTTCAAGGTCGCGACATCCTTTTCCGCCATCGCGGTCATGCGCTGACGGTCGAGTTCGATCATAGCTTCTGCGTTGCCCGCCATTAGGACCTCCTCCGCTCGTTCTTGATAGGCAAGATGGATACTACCCGATTCCACCACATCCTGTCGAACCAGCCCGTCGCCTTATCAAACGACCGTGAGGCTTATCATGCCCGCCTATACGGGCTGACAAGGTCCGAGTCATCTTCCTCCACCGAGCGGACCGCGCACAAGAGCCTGCTCAGGAGGATGTCAAGATGGCCGGACCAACCGCTCCGCTCCGCATCAGGCGGACACAGCGCAATGCCCTGATCATGCTGGTTATCGCCGGGACGCTGAATTACCTGGACCGTTCCACCTTGTCGATCGCCAACCCGCTGATCCGGCAGGAGCTTGGACTGTCGATTGGCGACATGGGGCTGCTGCTGTCGGCGTTCCTTTGGGCCTATGCCTTCGCGCAGTTGCCGGGCGGCGCGCTGGTCGACCGGGTGGGTCCGCATCGCCTGCTGGCAGCCGGTCTTGGCCTGTGGTCGATCGCCCAGGCGGCGGCGGGCTTTGTCACGTCGTTCTGGCAGTTCTCCATCGCGCGCATATTTCTCGGGCTGGGTGAGGCGCCAATGTTCTCCTCGGCGGTCCGCGTGGTGCGGGACTGGTACAGCGTGCGGGACCGCGGCTTGCCGACCGGCATCTGGAACTCGACGTCGTCCCTTGGGCCTGCCATAGCGCCGCCGATCCTGACCGTGCTGATGCTTGCGTTTGGCTGGCGCTGGATGTTCGCCATCATGGGCCTGGTGGGCATCGCCGTCGCCACCACCTGGTTCCTGCTGTATCGCGATGCGAAAGAGGCCGGCTTCACCGAACCCGAAACGCAATACCTCACCGATGGCGAAGAAGCCCAACGCGGCGATCCTGTTACCCTCAATGAATGGTTGCACCTGTTCCGGTTTCGAACCACCTGGGGCTTGCTGCTGGGATTCTTCGGGGTGGTCTACATGGGATGGCTGTACCTGGCCTGGCTGCCCGGCTACCTGGAGATGCAGCGGCACATGTCGATCCCGAGGACCGGAATGGTGGCGGCCATCCCGTTCGCCTTCGGCGTCGTCGGCAGCATTGGCGGCGGATGGATTGCCGATCGCCTGATGAAGCAAGGGTTCTCCCCCATCAACAGCCGAAAGATCCCCGTCATCATCGGCCTGCTCGGCATGGCGGCCTTCACCGTCGTCGCGGCCGAGACATCCAGCAACATCGTGGCCGTGGGCGCCATCTCGGCGGCGCTGATGTTCGGCGCCTCGGCCAGCGGGATGTCCTGGGCGCTGGCGTCCGTCGCCGCCCCCGCCAACTGCACCGCGTCGCTCGGCGCCATCCAGAATTTCGGCGGCTACCTCGGCGGCGCGTTGGCACCGACCGTCACCGGGTTCATCGTCCAGGCGACTGGAAACTTCACGCCGGCGCTGCTGACCAGTGCGGCGATCGGGCTGGTCTCCACGTTCATGTATCTGCTGGTCATTCCCGGCGAACCGATCAGCGCGGCGGATCTTGGGGTGACAGCCGCCGCTAGGGTCTAGCCCGCTTCCGGCTAGTGCGCGTGGTTTTGTCGAGTCATCCGCAGTTAGGGTACCGCCAGCCGGCGGGGCGCGGCTAGCAGACAATGACCGATGTTGAAACTGGGACGCAGTTCGCTGCCTGGGTGCACAAGTTATCGGAACTGTCTTCCTGGCTTCTTGGCACGGCGTTGGGACGGGTTCTTGATCCAGGGTTCTTGATTGCCGCAGACGCCAAGCTAGGGATTTGGCTTACCGCAGCGTTCGAGCATTGCCCTAGAAATTCCGGGCGACGAAGGCCAGAGGCCGCTCGGTGCGCCGGGGTTGCGCTGATACTTGTCGAGCATATTCACGTCCGGCTGCACCGATTCTCCACCGTCCATGAAGATCACGCCCACGGCATCGCTCGGCAGCTTAGCGATAAAGCTTTCGGCATCCTCGATCATGCTGCGGATACGGCGATGCAAGCCGCGCACGTCTATCGGCTGCTCGATCGCCAAGACCTGAAATTCTTCCCCCGTGAACCGGCTGTGCCGTATGATCTCGGCCAGCATTTCCTCCGGCGTGGTGCCGATGAACTTACCGCACGCTGCCGCGACGACGGCCCCAAGCGGCAGGATATTTTCGTGAATGGTGACAAGATCGACAACATCGCTCGGCGGTCTGCCGCTGCTGATGCCTTGTTGGTCGCAAGATCGACGGGATGCAGGACATAGCCAAACAGGTCGTCCGGCTGGGTCGGAAAAAACCGGAAAGCGGAGTCCGTCACCCACTCAAGCTGCATCTGCTCGCCGTGTTTTCCGATGGTTGCCTCATGCTTCCCGGTGCGTTGATTTGGCGGCCATGTGATTGTGTAGCCGGCGGCAGTAAGCACGGCCTCGTCTGCCTTGACAGCGCTTTCTTGCCGAGCGGCAGAGTCATGAAAAATATCGATGTCGTCCGAAAAACGCGGGCCTTGCTGGTTAATGGCGACGCCGCCCGCAATATAGCTGTCGGGGCTACGCTGTGCCGCTAACAGCCGCAACACGTCCGATTGGAATTTACTGATAGGCACGGCAAATCTCTTCGATGCGCTCTGCAAGCCGCCGCCCGTCCATGCGGCCATGCGTGCGCAACGCTTTGGTGATCGCCAAGGCGTCTGCCGGGGTCGGCTCCCTAACCGGGCGCATATTCCATAGCGCCCGCGTGCCATACTCGGCGAAGGCGCGACGATAGAGTCCCGCGAGGTCTTCTAGCTGTGGTGGCTCTGTGCTCATAATACTCGAAAGTAGCACAGTTAACTGAAAATTTCACGTTTTCAGCGCACTCTCCACGCAGGGTCGCTACCGGCTGGCCGACCAGACTCACCAAAGGCCCTCTGGCACCTCTGCCAAACAACTAACGTTCAACCACCCGCTTCACCGCCGGCGTCAACATCCCAGCCAGCACCGCATACCCGCCGTCGCTCGGGTGGATACCATCGGGGCTGAACAGCCGCGGATCTTTCCGCCGATCGAGCTCCACCATCCGCGGATCGGAGCTGAAATTCACCACCGCATCCGCCCCGGCGCCGTTGGCGCGGAGCAGCCGGTTGTAGCTCCGGAGTTCAGCCTCCTGCCCCGGCGAGAAGTCTGGGCGCAACAGTTCCGTTGAAGTAACGATCTTCCACCCCTGCCGGTGCGCCGCGGCGACATAGGCGGTCAACGCGGCATAAGTCTGTGCGGCCGTCCGGCCTTGCAGAATATCGTTGTCTCCGGCGTGGAAGACGATCACGTTGCATCGGCTGTCCGGCATGAACAGCGGCGCGACCAGTTCGGGGTACAGCCGCAGGCCTGTGCTCACAGGTCGCCCACTGACCGCGACATTGTGCAGCCGGACGCGATCGCCAAGCGCGGCGCCGACGCGGGTATCCAGGCCCTGTCCCGGCGAGGCACCCAACCCGGCCGAAATGCTGTCACCGTCGAACAGCAGGTTCACCTCGCCCATCGCCGCCTGGGCTCGGCCGCCGGCAACGCCCATCAGCGGCAAAGCCAGAACCGTCCGGCGCCTCACGCCGCCTTGGCCTGCCGCGCGATCTGGTCCAGTGCCCCCAGCGTGTCACGCGCGAACTTCAGACGCGTCAGCACGTCCATGTCGCGGGAGATCGCCAGCTTGTGGTCCGGCCGCAGCCGCACCAGTCCGCCCTTGCTCGACAGCCACCGCACCAGGCCGGCCGGGTTGGAGAACGCGTTGCCGCGGAACGTCAGCACCATGCCTTTCGGCCCGGCCTCCAGCTTCTCCACACCCGCTTCCCGGCAGGCGCGCTTCAGCGCGACCACACCCAGCAGGTTGTCGACTTCCTCCGGCAACGGCCCGAAACGATCGACCAGTTCGGCCGCCATCGCATCGCTCTCCGGGTCGGACGCCAGGGCGCCGATCCGCCGGTACAGCCCCAGCCGCACCGGCAAATCGCGCACATAGGTCTCCGGGATCAGCACCGGCAAGCCGAGGGAGATGTTCGGCGTCCAGTCACGCTCCTGACCGACACGCTTGCCCTCTCCAACCCGGATGTCGGCCACTGCGTCTTCCAGCATCTGCTGATAAAGCTCGATGCCGACTTCCTTGATGTGGCCCGACTGCTCGTCGCCCAGCAGATTGCCGGCGCCGCGGATGTCCAGATCGTGGGAGGCTAACGTGAACCCCGCCCCCAGCGCATCCAGCGTCTGCATCACCGTCAGCCGTTTCTCCGCCGCGATGGACAGCCGGTGGTTCGGCGGCCAGGTCAGGTAGGCATAGCCCCGCTGCTTGCCGCGGCCGACCCGGCCGCGCAACTGATAAAGCTGCCCCAGCCCGAACATGTCGGCGCGGTAAATTACAAGTGTATTTACCGCCGGCATGTCCAGGCCGCTTTCAACGATATTGGTGGACAGCAGGATGTCGTATTTGCCGTCGCCGAACTCGGTCATCACCCGTTCCAGCTCGGTCGGCGCCAGCCGTCCGTGCGCCTGGATGGTGCGGGCTTCCGGCACGATCTCCTTCAACCGGTCCGACATCCGCTGCATGTCCTCGATCCGCGGCACGACGCAGAACACCTGGCCGCCGCGGAAGCGTTCGCGCTGCAACGCCTCCCGGATCACCACCTGATCGAACGGCATGATGAACGTGCGCACCGCCAGCCGATCCACCGGCGGGGTGGAGATGATCGACATCTCCCGCACCCCGGTCAGCGCGAGCTGCAAGGTGCGGGGGATAGGCGTCGCGGTCAGCGTCAGCACATGCACATCGGCCTTCAGCGCCTTCAGCCGCTCCTTGTGCGAGACACCAAAATGCTGTTCCTCGTCCACCACCAGCAGCCCGAGGTCGGAGAATTCGATCGACTTCGCCAGCAGCGCGTGGGTGCCAACGACGATATTGACGTCGCCGTTGGCAAGGCCGCGCCGGACCTCTGTCGCTTCCTTGGCGGTGACCATGCGCGAAAGTTGCGCCACCCGGATCGGCAGCCCGGCGAAGCGCGCCGAAAAGGTTCGAAAATGCTGCCGCGCCAGCAATGTGGTCGGCACCACGACCGCGACCTGCGCCCCGGACATCGCTGCGACGAAGGCGGCCCGCAGCGCCACCTCGGTCTTGCCGAAGCCGACATCGCCGCAGACCAGCCGGTCCATCGGCTTGCCGGACGCCAGGTCCTCCAGCACCTCACCGATCGCGCGGGCCTGGTCCTCGGTCTCGACGAAGGTGAACCGGGCACAGAATTCGTCCCAGGTGCCTTCCGCCGGCGTCATCAAGGCCGCGTCACGAATCTTGCGGGCGGCCGCGATGCGGATCAGTTCGCCCGCCATGTCGCGGATGCGCTGCTTCATCCGCGCCTTGCGGTTCTGCCAGGCAGCGCCCCCCATCTTGTCAAGCGCCGTGCCCTGGTGCTCGCTGCCGTAGCGCGACAGGACCTCGATGTTCTCGACCGGCAGGAACAGCTTCTCGTCGCCGTCGTAGATCAGTCGCAGGCAGTCGTGCGGCGCGCCGGTCACGTTCAACGTCGCCAGGCCGTCGTAGCGGCCGATGCCGTACTCCTGGTGCACGACAAGGTCGCCCTCGGCAATCTCGGTGGCCTCGGCGATGAACTGGTCCGCCCGCTTGCGCCGGCGGGGCGGACGGGAAATCCGTTCGCCCAGAAGGTCCTGTTCGCTGACCAGAGCCAGGCGGTCGGCGACGAAGCCGCGTTCCACACCAAGCACGACCAGCGAGACCGACCCCGCCGGCTTGCGCCGCACGGACGCCCAACTGTCCTCCGGCACGACATCCTTGAAGCCTTGCTCGCGCAGCAGGTTGGTCAACCGTTCGCGCGAGCCCTTTGTCCAGCCAGCAACGACGATACGGCGGCCCTCCGACCGCCACCGCTCCGCCTGGCCGAGGAACTGCTGGAACACGGTGATGCCCGGCCCACCGCCAGCCAAACCACCGCCAGACTGGGCGAACACCGGCCCAGGCCGTCCGCCGCCGTCCACCCCGCCCGCTCCGTCCGGCTTGCCAAACGGCGTGAAGGCCAGCAGCGGACCAAACGACAGCATCTCGTCCCAGCCGTCGCGGTCCAGGTAAAGCATCGCCGGCGGGATCGGCCGGTACGGCACCTCGCCGTCGCGTGGCACGGCTTTACGCGCCTGCGCGTGGTCCGCGATCATCTCCAGCCGCCCCTCCAGCACCTCATCGGACTGGTGGTCCAGGCTGACCGCGGCATCGGGCAGATAGTCGAGCAGGTTTTCCATCGTCGGATGGAACAGCGGCACCCAGTGCTCCATCCCCGGATGGCGGCGGCCATCGGAAATGGACAGATAAATTGGATCGCCCGCCGCCTCCTGCCCGAACAGGTCGCGCCAGCCGGAGCGGAACCGCGCGATCGACTCCCGGCCGAGCGGCACTTCGGAAACCGGGCGCAGCGACAGGCTGGCGCGTTTGCCGGCACTACGCTGGGACGACGGATCAAAGACCCGGATCGACTCGATCGTGTCGCCGAACAGATCCAGCCGCACTGGGTCCGCCTCGCCCGCCGGAAAGATATCAATGATGCCGCCGCGCATGGCGTACTCGCCAGGCTCCATCACCGTGCCGGCTCGGCCATAGCCGTTGGCTTCCAGGAACTCGGCCAGCTTCTCCGGCTTCACCTGGCCGTTGGTGGTCAGCTCCATGCTGGCGCCTTGGAAGGCGGCACGCGGCGGCACGCGCTGCACCAGGGCATTGACCGTCGTCAGCACGATGCGCGGCCCTTTCGGCGGGTCAAGCAGGCGCGCGAGGGTCGCGATCCGCTCCGATACCAGCGCCGCATTCGGGGACACACGGTCATAGGGAAGGCAATCCCAGGCCGGAAAGCGCAGGATCTCGGCTTCCGGCATGATGAAGGCCAGGGCCTCGGCCAGCCGCGCCATGCGGGTGTCGTCACGCGCCACATGCAGAATGGAGCCGGCATGTTCGCGCCGGCGCTGCGCCAGCAGGAAGGCATCCCACCCCTCCGGCGCGCCCCAGACTTTGATCGGGTCGGTCATCTTATCAAGGCGTTCCGGATGCGGCGCAGCATGGGTGTTTCGTCCTCCGGCGGGATGGGTACGCGACCGGTGAGCCAGTCGGCCAATGGCGCATCTGGTATTTCCAGCACGGCGTCCAAGGCGTCCATGTCGAGATCGGTGAATGTGCTCAGGTTCGCGCGTACAAATCCGCCGATCATCAGGTCGTTCTCGAACGTCCCTCGATGGGTGGCACGAAACAAAAGGCGCCGGCGTCTGACATCCGGCGCGACATGGTCTGGTTCAGTCATCAGCGTGCTGTCATATAGCGGCGCTATCTGGACCTGTCAGCCCGTGCCATCCGATCTGCTTGCGCCGCTGTTCGCGCCTTTGACCAGTCTTGCCGGCGTAGGACCGGCCGTGGCGGCGTTGATCGCCCGCGTCGCCGGCGGCGACCGGGTCATCGACCTGCTGTTCCACCTGCCCGAGTCGTATCTCGACCGCAGTGCTCGCCCCACCATCCAGGACGCCAGACCCGGCACCGTCGGCACATTGGCGGTGGAGGTGGTGCGGCATGAGCGGCCGGCGACATCCCGCCAACCCTGGCGGATCATCGTCCGCGACGACACCGGCATCGCCGAACTGGTGTTCTTCAAATTCACCCGGGAAACCCAGATGCCCGCCGGCACCAGGCTGCTGGTGTCCGGCAAGCTGGATGTCTTCAACAAACGGCTGACCATTCCGCATCCCGAGCATATGGTGCCGATTGATCAGGCCGAAAGGATTCCCGTCGTTGAGCCTGTCTGGCCACTGACGGCGGGTTTATGGCCACGCCAGGTCGCATCCGGGATCGCCCAGGCCCTGGCGGCGCTGCCGGAGCTGCCCGAATGGCACGACGCGGCGCTGCTGAAGCGGGAAAAATGGCTGACATTTCACGCAGCGATCCGTGCCGTTCAGATGCCCGATGCGCGTGAACCCGACCGCCGGATGCGGGCTCGGTTGGCGTACGACGAGCTTTTGGCCGGCCAGGTTGCCCAGGCGCTGGTGCGCGGCCGGGTTCGCGGCCGCATCGGCCAGCCCTTGATCGGCGACTCCCATCTGCGGGACGAAGCGCTGCGGCGTTTCGGGTTGCCGCCGACCGCATCGCAGATCCAGGCGCTGACGGAGATCGACGCCGACCTGGCCTCGGGTCGGCGCATGTTGCGGCTGCTGCAAGGCGATGTCGGTTCCGGCAAGACGCTGGTGGCGCTGCTGGCGATGCTGCGCGCGGTGGAGGCCGGCAAGCAGGCCGCGCTGATGGCGCCGACCGAGGTGCTGGCCAAGCAACACCATCGCACCCTGACAAGGCTGTGCCCGCTGCCCGTGGCGCTGCTGACCGGCTCGATCAAGGGCCGCGAGCGCGCCCGCCTGCTGCGCGGCATGAAGGACGGCACCATCAAGATCGTTGTCGGCACCCATGCGTTGTTCCAGGACGCGGTCGAATACCACGACCTGGCACTGGCGGTGATCGATGAGCAGCATCGCTTCGGCGTCAACCAGCGCCTGACCCTGGGTGCCAAGGGCGAGCGGACCGATGTCCTGATCATGACCGCGACACCGATCCCGCGCACCCTGCTGCTGACCCAGTGGGGCGAGATGGATGTCAGCCGCCTGCGCGACAAGCCGCCCGGCCGCCAGCCGATCCGCACCACGCTGCACGCGCTGGCCGGCATGCCGACGATCCTGGACGCCATCGCCCGCAAGCTGGAGGAGGGCGCGCAGGTCTACTGGGTCTGTCCCCTGGTGGCGGAAAGCGAGGCCCTGGACGTCGCCGCCGCGCAAGACCGTTACGTCGACCTGAAGCTTCGCTTCGACGGCCGGGTCGGGCTGGCGCACGGCCAGCAGACGCCGGAGGTCCGCGATGCCGCCCTGGCCGCTTTCGCCGCCGGCAGCATCCGCCTGCTGGTCGCGACCACGGTGGTGGAGGTCGGCGTCGACGTGCCGCAGGCCTCGGTCATGGTCATCGAGCACGCCGAACGCTTCGGCCTGGCGCAATTGCACCAGTTGCGCGGGCGGGTCGGCCGTGGTGCCGATGCCAGCTTCTGCCTGTTGCTGCACGAGGACTGGGTCAACGAGACCGCCCGCCGCCGGCTCACGCTGCTGCGCGACACCGACGACGGCTTCCTGATCGCCGACGAGGATTTTCGCCTGCGCGGCGGCGGCGATGCGTTGGGCACCCGGCAGGCCGGACTACCGGGCTATCGGATGGCTGATGCGGTTGAACACGAGTCGCTGCTGCACATGGCACATCGGGACGCGGCCGTGCTGCTGTCGCGGGACCCTGGGCTGGAGACGCAGCGGGGTCACGCCATTCGCGTCCTGTTGCGGCTGTTCGAGCGAACCGCGGCAATGCGCACGCTGGCGGCCGGATAACCAGCAAAAGCGGTCAACAAGATACATCGAAGCGGATCTGGCGCCTGTGATCGGTCCACATGCCGAAGGCGAAACCTGTTTCGCCTGGAAACGGCGACGTCATTGCTGAAAACGAGAATTTAACGGAATTTTTGCTTGCGAGTCACGGTTTATTGGCATATGCGCTGTGCTTGGAAAAGGGCCATGTAGCGAATCATGGTTGAAGGCCTGTCAACGGCTTACGCATTCCACGGTGTCGTCCAACATGACCGCGTCGGCTGGGATGGGCTACTGTTCAGCGGTGAATGCGAATCGCGGTTATGATAGACAAACGCCACATCCTGGTGGTCGAGGATGATCCTCTGGTTTCAGAGGTCATAGCAGCAGCCCTTGACGACGATTATCATGCGATTGTTGTCGGATCGGCGACAGAGGCGCTGGCACATCTGCGAGATGGTGGTATTCGCCTCATGCTGCTCGACTGCACCTTGCCGGGCGGGTTGGATGACAATCTGATTCCGGAAGCCGACCGCGTCGGCGCATCCGTCATCTTGATGTCGGGCGACCGATCTCGCATCGACAAGCTGGTCGATCGTCCGCGTCCTTTTGTGGTGAAGCCATTCACGCTGATCAGCTTGCTTACGACGGTGGAACAGGTGCTATCGCAGGATATCTCAAGCAGATCCGCGCGGTCATAACGACAATCAGATCGTGCCGGCGCGAACCTACCGGCTACCTGTCCTGATGAAATTTTTGCAAATTACCTTGCACCTTCAACAGCATGCGTTCGACAGGAGCCGCTTCGATCACATGCTCACCAGGTACCCGCCCAATCCGGAAGCTGGGCCAAACAGGCATGCGGGTCACGCAAGACATGATCCGGCGATCAGGCATGAAGTAGCGTTGCGTTTTAGACGTTTGGATCGTGGACTTGCTACCTGGATGATTGCTTTTTCTCGTTCGGATCGTGCCCGGACTGGCGGAGTATGACATCGTTGACCCCGCTCGATGCCTCGGTGGCGACAACAACGGCGACATCCCCCCAAAAGTGGTTCAGCGTTCCTGCCGGGATCTCGTTTAACTGGACAACGCGGCCACGCTCGTCGCCGGAACCGGTCTTGACGATCCACTGGATTTCGACCCGCTCCTGCCGCTTCGGGATCGGCACGACCTTCACCTCCCCGAGCACGACGAAATCGGCATTGGTCGGCGTCGTCAGCACGACGGGGCCAAGTACCGCCAACCGCGCGCGCATCTGCTGCGTCAGGGCCTGATTGCCATCACCCGGCGCGCCGGTGACCTCCGCGACCATGACCCGAGCCGGCCGATTATAGAGACTGTTGGGATCGGCCTTGTTACGAGCCACCTGAATGCTGGTCAACACGGCGCCGATGCGCGGTGCCGCCTCCGCCGCCACCTGCTGCAACAAGGCCGGTCCGGCGGTTGACCATGCCTCCAGCGAAACCGGCTCCCCTTGGGCGCTGCCCTCCTGTTTTCCCCCCGGATCCTCCACGCTGAACATCGGAGTCACGGTGTCTCCATCCCGCTCAGCGCGGGTGACAACGCGCCAGTCCGTGGTTCGCGGTTGACGCACCAGCGCCGGGACCTCGGTGGCCTGCAACGCGACCGCGATCCGGGTAGCCAGATCCTGGCTGGCCGCATCCGGCAGCAGCGTATCAGTGCCCGGCGGCACCGCGAGCAGCGGCGTAAGCGGCTGGGCCAGGCGGCGGGCCGTGGCACCCGGGTTGCCCAGGAACGGCTCGGGCAGGTCACCGCAGGCAGTCAGGGCGAGGCAGACAAACAGGACCGACAGGCCAGAGCGTCGAAAGATCATTCTGCGCTTTCAAGCAGATAGGCGGCAGCACCGATAGGGGAGAAACCTTAGGTCCGGATTACCTGTCGTTCACCCCGGCCGGATCACCGAGATCTGGTGACCGATGGGAGCCGCGATTCCGCCACGCTGCGCCAGCGTCCGCCGGCGGTGACTGAAGAAACGAGCCTCATCGGCCAGCGTGTCGTATCCAGTCACCATGATCGTGCTCACCCCGGCGGCGCGCAGGCGAGCAGCGCAATATTCCGCAAGATCAAATTGCCAATGGCCGAACCGCACGCCGGGGCTGAAGAACATCGCGTCGGAAAGGCATCGCGCGACGACCGCATCGCGCAGGTCGGGTCCGACCTCATACGATGGCTGCGCGATGCAGGGGCCGATAGCGACGGCAATGCGGCCTGAGACACTGCCCAACGCCATCATGGCCGCGACTGTCGCCTCTAATATGCCTGCCACCGCGCCGCGCCAGCCGGCATGGGCGGCGCCAACGATGTTCCGTTCGGCATCGACGAACAGCACCGGCGCACAGTCGGCGGTCACGACACCCAGCGCGATATCCGGCCTTGCGGTGACCATGGCGTCCGCCTTGGGCCGTTGCTCTGGCGTCCATGGCTCGGTCACCGTCACGACGCCGATGCCGTGCACCTGGTTCAGGCCCAGCAGTTGCGACGGCTTCGCCTGGATCACATGCGCGACTCGCGTGCGATTCTCCAGTACCGCCGCCGGGTCGTCCTGACCTGACAGGCTGCAATTCAGGCTCGTGAAAGGTCCGGTCGAGACACCGCCGCGACGGGTGAAAAAACCGTGCGGCACCGTCAGTTTGTCCGCGTTCAGCGCTTCCGCCATAAGGTTGGGCGACTCCAGTCAGAGGTGTTGCAGGCGGTTTGCGCGGTGATCGGCGGTCCGGTCAACGTTGTTAACCTACTTGCGCATACCCCTCCGCGGCGCATTTTTGTTAGGCTCGGCATCGACCGCGGGCGCAAACAATAGAGTGCGTGCGGCACGCTCTCAAACAAGACCTGGGAGGAACAGCGGGATGATCGGCGTTGATTGGGGTAGAAGCAGCTTCCGTGCATTCCGGGTCGCCAAGGACGGCACGATCCGTGACCGACGCAGCGTGCCGCGGGGTGTCCTGAACGTTCCGAATGGCCGTTTTGGTGACACGCTGCGCGACGAGATTGGCCCATGGCTGGCAGCCGGTGAGGCGCATGTGCTGCTGTCCGGCATGATCGGCGGCCGTCAGGGCTGGAAAGAAGCCCCCTATGTTCCCTGCCCCGCCGGTCCCGCGGAACTCGCCGCCGGCCTGGTGGATATCGGCTTCGACTGGGCGCAGGTGAAAGTCGTGCCGGGGCTGTCCGGCGTGGACGACTCCGGCGTCGCCGAGGTGATGCGCGGTGAAGAGTCGCAGGTCATCGGCGTCCAGGCGCTGCTGCGGGCAGGCGGCCTCGCCTGTGTGCCAGGTACCCGCTCCAAGTGGGTGCGGGTGCGGGACGGCCGGATCACCGGCTTTACCACCCACATGACCGGCGAAATCTTCGCTGCCCTGCGCGGCCATACCATTCTGGGCCGCATGATGCGCGACGGGCCGACCGGCGGCGTCCCGTTCGAGGCGGGCCTCGCCCGGTCAGCCGAACCCGGCGGCCTGCTGCACCATCTGTTCGGCGTTCGTGCGCTGACCCTGGCCGATCGGCTCAAGGAGGCCGAGGCGCCGGCGTACCTGTCCGGCATCCTGATCGGGCACGAAGTCCGCTCGGCCGTGGCCCAGGCATCGGATTCGGTCGTGCAGGTCATCGGCCTGCCGGACATGACTGCGCTCTATGCCAGGGCGATCACAGGCTGCGGCGGCTATGCGGAGCGCCATGACGGCGAGGCGACGGCACGGGGTCTGGCGCTCATCGCCGACCACGCGCGCTGGATGTGAGACATCCGTGGCTTTATCCGGCCGCCGCCACGACGCGATCGATGAACGCCTTGGCGCTGCCCAGGTAGTTGGCGGGGTCGATCATCCGCTCGATCGCCGAGCGGTCAAGGCGGGACGAGACGGCCTTGTCGCGTGCCAGCGCATCGGCCAGCGGAATGACCTCGGCCAGCGCCACATCGCAGGCGTGCTTGACCACATGATGCGCCTCGTTGCGGCCCAGCACCGGGGCGAGGCCCATCATCACGGCCTCGGAGACGATCAGTCCGTGCGTGATGTCCAGGTTGGCGCGCATCCGGGCGGCATTCACGACCAGGCCCTCGGCGATGGCGCGGGTGTGCAGCAGCGCGCCATGCGTCAGCACGAAGGCTTGCGGCAGGACCAGCGCCTCGGTCTGCCACGGGCCGGTTGCCCGCTCGTGGTCCTGCGCCATCGCCCCCAGCATCACCGGCACCAGGCCCTGTGCGGCGCGTGCGGCGGCCAGGATGTACTCGGACGCGATCGGGTTGCGCTTCTGTGGCATGGTGGAGGATGCGCCGCGGCCGGTGACATAGGGTTCGGCGACCTCATTCACCTCGGTCTGCGCCAGCAGGATGATGTCGGTGGCGATCTTGGCCAGGCTGCCGCAGACCAGGCCGAGGAAGCCGACCGCCTCAGTCAGTCCGTCACGGCAGACGTGCCAGGGAGCCAGCGGCGCACCTAGCTTAAGCTCCGCGGCCAGCGCCTGCATCACCGCGATCCCGTTGCTGTCCAGGGAAGCCAGGGTGCCGGCGGCACCGGCGAACTCCACCACCTCGACACGGACGCGGAGCTGCTTCAGACGCTCGAGGTGAGCGATGAACGGCATCGCCCAGATGGCGCATTTCAGGCCGAAGGTGACCGGCAGCGCCTGCTGCAGATGGGTGCGGCCGGCCATCACCGTGTCGCGGTAGCGGTCCGCCTGTCCAGCCAGCGCCGTCAGGATGCCCCGAAGCTCGGCTTCGATCAGGTCCAGCCCGTCGCGCACCTGCAGGACCGTGGCGGTGTCCATGATGTCCTGCGTCGTGGCGCCCCAGTGGGTCCAGCCGCCAGCGGGGCCGGCGGCTTCCGACAGGCCAGCGACCAGGCCGACAACCGGATAGCCGACGTTGCGGGCGCTGGCCGCGAGATCTTCGGTGCGAAGATTCTCGACGTGGGCGGCGGCGATGATCGCGTCGGCCGCGTCGGCGGGGATGATGCCCAGGCGGCCCTGGACGCGGGCGAGCGCGGCCTCGACATCGAGCATGCGCTGAAAGTAGGCGGTCTCATTGAACACCGCCCGCATCGCGTCGCTGCCGTAGAGCGTGCCGAGGATCGGGCTGTCGGCGGGGTTGACGGGCATGGTTGGCGCTCCTGGCCGGCGGTGATGGTGGGGTGGTTAAGCCAGAATCGGTTGATCGAGGCAATCCGGTCTGTCGGGTTGGTGAGGACCATGCACCTGAATGCAAACCGGACGCCGCCACCCGACGTAATCAGGCGCCCGCACGGCTTGCTTGAAACCGATGCAGCCGCTCAGGTTCCATCTCGAACGTGACTGTCATGTTACAACCCGCCACTACGGCTCTTGAAGTGCCGCGCACCTTCGCTCCGACTGAACGGACGTCAGCCATTTGATGGAGAATGACGTCCCGCGTCGAGTACCGGCGGCTAGGTGGAACGCCCCAATGTGGTGCTGCTCAACAAGCCGGCCTTGTATGCTGTGCCGGCGCTCGGCGGCTGTGCGGCCAGCGAGCCGGCGGCGCCGGTCAGGCTGGCGATCCAGCTTTGGTTGTCGGCACGCTCCGCCGGCGTCTGGCCGGCAAGATCGGCCTGCAACTCGGCCGCAACGTCGGTCATCGCGCTGGCCCACATCAGGCGTCGCTGCACTTCACTGGCGGCCTGAGTGTTCGCCGAGGCGGCCGGTTGGATGTCCATCCGGTTTCCGGCAGTGGTGGCCGCGGCTGGCCTGGGTTCCGCGGCCTTGGCCGCGATGGCCTCGGCGGCGACTGTCTCGGTTGCCGGTGGTTGCGGCTGGATGGATGAGGCTGGACAGGTCGCGGCAGTTTGGCTGCGGGCTGCCGACGCGTTCTCCGGCTGGGCGATGCCGGCTCGGGCAGCGGCAATCTGCTGTCGCGCCGCGTCGATGGCAGCCTGGTATTCGGCCTCCATCGCTGGCTGATCGACGACATCAGGCTGCGGCCAGGCAGCGGTCCCAGCCTGTTCCGGCATCGTCATCGGATCCGAGTCGCCGAACATTCTGCCGCCGCGGGCGTGACGATCCTTCTCCAGCGCCTGATTGTTCTGCTGCGCGGAGCGGTTCAGGCCGTTGGCGCAGCCGCGCAGCCGCTGCTTCATCGACAGTGAAGTGGCGTCGCCCGCGGACAGGCGCAGATTGTCCATCGCCCCCAGGCCGAAGCCGACGATCTGCATGATCTTCATGAGATCAGCCTCGGTGTCGAGGCCGTAGGACATCAAGGTTGCCGTCGCGAGGGCGCGTGCGGCGCCGGGATCGTCAATGCCACCGGCCATCACCAGCGGAACCAGGAAGCCGGTTGCCATGTCCATCAGGCTGCGGGCTGGCTGGTTGCCGCCACGCCGGGGCGGTGCAGCCGGGTCATCGGCTTGGACGGTGCAGGCGGGTTGGGTCACGGCGAGGTAGTCCCGGATTTGATGCCAGGATTTTCTACCTTTGGTTGCAGCCGAAGTCAAGAAATAAGTCCCAAGCCCTGTCCGCCGAGGGGAAATCCTGCGCGGGACAGGCGGTTCCGACCCCAAACCGGTTTTTCACAGCCGCGGCTCGACCAGCCGGAATTAATCGAAAGCGGATTGGCGGTTTCAGGGATACATCGCACCGCAGCCGACATTGAGTCGGTCGATCGCTCTGCCGGCTACCGACTCAAGCGCGACGTTCAAATCATATCACTTACTGCTCCGAAGCAGTCGTTCGGATGTGCATCACCGCAATTGCGACGCGGCGTTACTTTTCAGCGGCTGTTGTCAGCGCCTGTTCACACCATTGCCGGAACGTCGTTGGCGTGGTGGCATCCGCCGTGCGCGGCTGGGCGTTGTCCAGGCCTTCGTTCTTAGCCCTCATCATGTCGACAAAGCCCCGCACGAAGGAAGCAGACATGCCGCGATCGCCAAGCTGCGCCTCGAAGGCGTTGAACGGCACTTGCTGGTATCGTATGGGCGTACCCAACACCTCGGTCATGATCGCGGCCATGTCATTGAACGACAAGTCCTCGGGGCCGAGCAGGGGCACGTCGGCTTGGTTGCTCCAGGATCGGTCAGACAGCAACCGGGCGGCGACAGCGCCGATGTCGCGGGTGGCGATCTGCGGCATCGACCGATCAGCGTCGATCGGTCCGAAAAATGTCCCCTTCTCCAGGATTGACTGGCGCTGCATCAGCATGTTGTCCATGAACGCGGGCGCGGCGAGACTTCGAAGGGCGACGCCCATCGCGGCGATCAGCTCGTCCATGCGCTGCGATACGCTCGCCAGACCGGCGTGCTCCGCCCACCGCGTGCCCCCAGCGAGCGCCTTGACGTCGACGACGCGCGCCACACCGTGACGCCTGATCGCCTCGCAGGCGGGGCGGGTGAAGTCGAGATAGGCCGCCTCCACGCTCTTGGTCTTCGGATCGGGCGGCACGAGCCAGAACAGCGCGTCGGCGCCCGCCAGTGCTTCGTCCACCACGGACGCGTCGCCGTGCGAGCCCCGCACCACCTGAACGCGGTCGCGGATCGCGCCCGGCAGGTGGGACGGATCGCGCGCGATCACCCGAATGGGCTCTTCGTGATCGAGGCAATGCCGGACGACGTGGCGGCCGATCTGTCCGGTGGGCGTGGTGATGACGATCATCCGAGGTTTCTCCAAGGTGGTGTATGCCGATATTCCATCGCCTGCGCGTCGGAAAAAACCGGTAGCAGTTGAGCAGCGTCGCCCTCATCTCATGACGCAGGCCCAGTCGCGAGGACTTAAGCGATTTCCCCATACACAGCATCCGACAAGGCCATGATACGCTTCCACCGCACGATTGCCACGGCGCGCCGAGGTCGTCCATTCGGCTTCAAGGCGGCTGAGACAACCCTGTTGGCATCGATCACATAGATGCTCAGGTCCGATGCTCCGCGTTGTAGTCCGTCAGTTCGGCTTCGATCGCAGCCTCGGTCAAACCGATTTCGCGTGCCTGGGCGGCCGAGTGCTCGACGAGTGCAATCAACGGATCATTAGCACGTGGCCGGACCAGCCGATCAACGAGGCGGCCGACAGTCTCAAGACGCCGCGCGTCGGACAAGGCCGCGGCGGTAGCCGCATCGACGACGATCTCGATCCTTGACACCTCATTCATGGTTTGGCTTCGATCACACCTTGCAGCCCAGCAGACGCCGGCCGGAAGATCATCCTGCCATTTGGCGCCTGATAAGAGTTACGGCAAGTCTCTACGCGGGATGCCACAGGGCATCGGCGCCAGACAGCTGCCATCGATGCGGCTTGAAATCGCCGATCCGATCCTTGAGCATTTTCCAATGCGGCATGCCAGTTCCCGCCGCGGCTACGGTCGTGCTTGCCGGTGACATTCAAACAGGAGGACCTCATGCTAGCAGGTGGATGCTTCTGCGGAAGAATACGCTACGAAGCTGATGCGCAGCCGTTTCACGAGACAATCTGCCACTGCTCCTTCTGCCGGCGGATTGTTGGTGCCGCGTCGGTCGCCTGGTTCAGCGTGCCACGATCAGCGTTGCGCTTCGTGTCGGCTGCACCGGCGAACTTTCGCTCAAGTGCGAAGGTCGTGCGGAGGTTCTGCGGTCATTGCGGAACGGCGTTGACGTTCGAGGACGAGGACCATCCGGACGAAGTCGATGTGACGATCTGCAGCCTGGATGACCCCGAAAGCGTGCCTCCAAAGGATCATACGCAAGGCGCGAACAAGCTGCGTTGGTTGTCGTCGTGTGATGCTTTGCCGGTCTATCCGGAACGGCGTCCAGGCAAGCGGGCGACGGCGTAAGTTCGCGGTCCATCCATGGCAGACAGTGCATGCGGCTCTGAGCACTTACGTCGACAGGCCACGCGAGCGCGAAACTACACCGGGGCGGCTGCCGTCACGATCGCCTCGATGTGAAGCTTGGCATGGTCGTGAGTAGGCGCCAAGGCACGTGACAGTGGTGTTAATGTGCAGGGTCATGGTGTCAAGTAGGGGCGCCGCGCCATCTGGCCCGATCGTCATGACGAGAGACGTTGATTGGATCAGCGGTTTTCAGGCGCCCTTCAGACCGAGTCCCTGGTAAATTTCCGCCAGTGTCAACACCAATCCAAGGTCAGGCAGTTCTACTGCATCCTCGGGTCGCCGCAGCTCAGATGGGCGCAACGAAATTCCTCCACCCTCGGCACGTGAATAGACGAACACCATGTATTCCGTCTGCGCGATCAAGATGTAATGGCGAATGCTTATTGTCGCGTCGTAGTCGCGCAGTTTGATCAACAGGTCGGGTTTGCGGGTCGATTCCGACCATATCTCGAACACCGCGGTTGGTGCGGCGGCCGTCAGCGCGTTCCCGTCATAGGGGCCGCAGTCGATCGTCATATCGGGATAGCGGCCGGTGCCGGCGGCCGTTTCAACAATCACATCAGGCCCAAGCGGCTCACATCCGGACCCTTGCAGACGTTCGGTGGCGCGGACCAGCAGGTTCCGCTGAATGCGGTCGTGCGCGCGGGTTCCCCCCGCCATCATGACGGCGACGCCATCGACAAATTCATTCCGCCGCTCCTGGGACTGTTCCCACAGCAGGAACTCGGCGAACGTCTTGGGCTGTACGCTTGCACTTGCCATCGCAACGCTTTCTTCGTTTCGCGAGCGTCATCGGTCCAAGCGAACTTCTAGACCCGCGTCCGCACAAGCCAATCTTTCGGTTCACATCGTTTCGGCTATTTGCTAACAAATGCCGTCCGGACGCTGGTAGCAGAGCTTGGCGATGTAAAGAAATCTACAAGAACGAGATCGGGTCCACATCCACATCCACCCGCCCACCCCGAGGCACCTTCACCGCCGCCAGCCATTGTCGCAGGATCGGCTGCACCGCGACGTCCCGCCGCACCTTCAGCAGCAATCGCCGCCGGTGGCGTCCGCGCAGCAGCGCCATCGGCGCCGGCGCCGGACCTAGCACCGCGATCCCCTCGGCACGCGGCGCCGCGCGTCCCAGATCACGCGCCAGCGTATCCGCCATCAGAGCAGTGTCGGCACTGACGATCAGCGCCGCCAGGCGTCCATACGGCGGCCATTCGCCGTCGCGCCGGCTGTCCGCCTCGCTGGCCATGAACGCATCGAGGTCGCCCAGCAGCAGCGCCTGCATGACCGAGTGCTCCGGCACGAAGGTCTGCAGCATCACCCGTCCCGGCGCCTCCGCCCGTCCGGCTCGGCCCGCCACCTGGTGCAGCAACTGCACCGTCCGCTCCGATGCCCGTAGCTCTCCCCCCGCCAGACCCAGATCGGCGTCGACCACACCGACGAACGTCAGATGCGGGAAATGCCAGCCCTTCGCCACAAGCTGGGTGCCGATGATCAGGTCGACCATCCGATCCTCGATCGCGTGCGCCGCCTCGGTGGCCGCATGTGGGCCGTTGATCGTGTCGCTCGCCATGATCAGCCGGCGCGCTTCGGGGAAGACCAGCGCCGCTTCCTCGGTGATGCGCTCGATGCCGGGGCCGACTGGCGTCAGGCTGTCCTTCACGCCGCAGGCCGGACAGTCCGGCGGGATCGGAATGGTGTGCCCGCAATGGTGGCACAGCAGTTGATGCCGGACGCGGTGCTCCACCAGCCAGGCCGAACAGTTCGGGCACTGCATCCGGTGCCCGCAGGCTCGGCACAGGGTCAACGGCGCGTAGCCGCGGCGATTGAGGAACAGCATCGCCTGCTCCCCCCGCGCCAATGTCGCCCGCACCGCCTCGATCACCGGCGGTGCCAGGAACCGCCCGCGTTCCGGCGGCGCTTCCCGCAGATCGACCAGTTCCACCTTCGGCAGAGTGGCACCGCCGTGCCGGCTGGACAGGCGCAGATGCGCATAGCGCCCGGCCTCGACATTCGCCACCGTCTCCAGGCTGGGCGTGGCGGAGACCAGGACCGCCGCGCAGGATGACAGCCGAGCGCGCACGATCGCCATGTCGCGGGCGTTGTAGATGACACCGTCCTGCTGCTTGAAGGCGGCCTCGTGCTCCTCGTCCACCACCACCAGCCCGAGGTCGGGGAACGGCAGGAACAACGCCGAACGGGCGCCGACGATAACCGGTGCGTTGCCCTCCGCCACCGCCTTGCGGGTGATTTTCCGGATGCGCGGCCCCAGGTCGGAGTGCCATACCGCCGGTGCGACGCCAAAGCGACGCTGGAACCGCTCGATCCACTGCGACGACAAGGCGATCTCCGGCAGCATGACCAGCGCCTGGCGGCCGGCGCGCAAGCAGGCGGCAACGGCTTCCAAATAGACTTCGGTCTTGCCCGAGCCGGTGACGCCGTCCAGCAAGGTGACCGAGAAATGCCGGCCAGACACCGCATCCCGCAATGCGCCGGCGACTGTCGCTTGCTCATCGGACAGTGCCGAACCGGGGTGATCCGGATCAGGCGGCTGGAACGGCACGGTACGCGGCACCGCTTCCACCGTCAGCAGGCCGGCACTGGCCATGCCACGCAGCACCGCGATGCCGACCTTTGCCTCCCTGGCCAAATCCGCCGCTGGCAGCGGCTCTCGCTGGGACAGCACATCCAGCACACGCTGACGTGAGGGATTCAGGCGGACCGCCGGCGGCGGATCAGCGCGCCGATAAGCCATCACCGGCCGCTCGCCCGTGGCGACGACCCGCAGCGCCATCGCCAGCACGTCGCCAGGCGGAGTCACGGTATAGGCGGCAATCCAGTCGATGAACCGGCGCAGCGATGCGCCGATCGGCGGCGTGTTGATGATGCCGACCACCGGCTTCAGCTTGTGCGCCGGCACTTCGTCGGTTTCCGCTGGCGCATCCCAGACCACGCCGACTTCCTCGCGCCGGTTCAGGGGAACCAGAACGACGTCGCCAGGCCGTGGGTCGAGGTCCGCCGGAACGCGATAGTCGAACGGCCCGGGAAACGGGTACGGCAACAGCACCGGAACCCGACGCTGTCGCGCATCCGGCTCCAGAAGCTCGGCCTGCTGGATCGACATCATTCTATGCGGCCGGCATGGCGGCGGTACGCCACTGTCCGGGCAGCCTTGGAACGGAGTGTTGGCATGACGTTCTCATCTCCACCACCGATGTGGTGGACATAGCGGCGTTCGCCAACAGTGTAGGCTGGGCGGCGGCACCACCGACGGTCGCTGGCGGATAAGACCGAGCGAAAGCTTATCCAGGTCATCGCGAATTTGATGGCCATGCGCGGATCGGTCGGCGCCGAGGTCGCCGCCACCGGCCACGGCCAGGCCGTAGCCAAGGCGCGCGTGCCGTCGACGACATGGCGGACCAGCCAGGCCATGGCCGATCTCACCGCGGGCGAGGGGGCACTCGGTCCGTATCGATTTCCTGGTAATTCCAGAAACTATCCAGGGCGATGCGCAGCCGGTTTGGCTTGGGCGTCAGGCGGACGCCATCCGAGCGGCTGACCGAAGTGTGCGGCGCCAGCACCAGGCGCCAGAAATCCGGCGTCAGGACACGATCGTCGATGGCCGCATGCTGATCGGTGGCCAGCGTATCGCCGCGCCACGCCAGCCTGACCGGCCGCGGCGCCAGCGTGTAATCCCGCTTGCCAAAGTAGGCGGCTTCATGCGCCGCACTGGAATTGACCGTCAGCACGGCGGTCACCATCGGCAGCGAGAGCAGCCGATACAGATTATCGCTGGTTACGCCGATGAGGTTGCGGGCGACACCAGCCGCGACCACCAGCAGACCATGCTCCTGCTCCTGCGGATGCGGCTTGAGCAGGATGGCGCGATGCGAATGGCAGATCGCGGTGATCCGATCGACGTGGTCCATCGCATCGAAGAACCGGCCGGCGACGATTTGCGTCGCATCCATCGGCCGCTGGCCGAGCACCAGAAGCGTGTCGTCGGGAAGCGGCGAGTCGGTGATCATCTGGCACATCGCCTCACGCAGGCCGGCGGTCGCGATGACCTCGGCTTCCGCCACCGCCACGTCCAGCAGGGCGGCTTGCGTTTCAGGTTCGGAAGCGCGCACGGCGAACAGCAGGTCGTCGAGGAAGCGCACCGGGTGGATGCGCAGGTCGATGTAGGGGATCGCTTCGGCGTCAAGGACCGCTATCAGGCCGGGTGGCAGTTCATAACCGATGCAGAACTGCTGGCGCAGGCGCGGCAGGACGTGGCGATTGAACGAAGCATGGTCCGCCAGGCGATGGTAGCTGGCGGCCCAGTGCAGGGCGGCGTGCTCGAATGGACGTTCGGCCATCAGAGCCGCCGCCAGTTCCGGCAGGTGGCGCGTGCTGAGTACGGAAACCGGCAGGCCGCAGGCGAGCGCGACCTGACGCTTGACCGCGTTGAACAACCAGATCGTCGGGCGGTCGACGCCACCGGGACTGCCACGTCCGTCCGGACGCAGCAGATCGCCGATGACAGTTAGGCCCTGCAGCATCGACGCCGACGCGAGGCTGACGGCTTGGTGGCGGCGAAGCGCCGGCGCCGGACACCTACGGTCATGCCGGGCGAACCGAGCTATGGACGGCGGCCGCCGGCGCTATCGTGGGCATCCGCGCCGTGCACGGGATCAGGCAAGACCAAGCTGGGTCGGCTGCACGGTCTGGCCGCCGGTGCTGGAATACGCCTGATAGGCCGCGAACCCGCTCGTCGACGTGCTGCTGAAGGGCGCTGACGCCGACGATGAACCGGCGGATGAAGCGTTGCCGCTGGAACTGGTTTCGCCGGTCAGGTCGTTCAGCAGATTGGTCGCATCGGTTTCCAGATTGCCGCCGCCAGTTTCGTCGCCGCCGATTTCATGGTGGTGGTGATGGTGCGGCTGTGTCTGGCTGGCGCTGGACGTGGAAGTCGTGCTGGAACCGGAAGTCGGATCGGTCGCGCTGGCGCTGGCCGGTGTCGCCGACCCCTGTGCCGCCGTCGGACTTGACGTCAGACCACCGCTGCCCTGCATCTGCACGAGGAATGCCTGAAGATCGCTGGTCAGTTGCTGGAACAACGCCGCCGTGCCGGTCGCGCTGGAGCTGCCGCCTGATCCGGGTTGGACGGATGTGGTCAGGCTGGAAAGATCGGCGGCAAGCGGGTTGGCCGAGATGCTGGTCAGCGGGGTGTTGTTCGCAACCGGAGTGGTATGGGTAACGCTCGAAATTGACACGTGATTTTCTCCGTCTATGGCCGATCGAGAGGGGCCTTGTCACAGTCAGTATTCGAATCGGTAGGACGAAATGGTTAACAATTGGTAAATGCCCAAAGCGACAGGCATATTTTTTCGCGGCACTTCCCGAGGCAAGCGTTGGTCGCCGGAGGTCGGCATGGTGCGGGAGCAGCCGGCCAGCATGGACTTGCGCGGCTGCGACGCTGACTACAGTCCGTGCCAGGATGACGCAGCCGATCGCCTCGATCGTCACTCGCCGGACGAGGCCGTGGTCAGCCGCACGCCGCGGCCGCCGGTGGCACTGGGTGCGCCGTCGTCGATCAACTCGATGCCCGCACCGGTCAGCGCGCCGACCAGCTTCATCAGGGAGTCCACATTGCCACGGATCACGCCATAGCTGGCTTCCATGCGCTGAATGGTGGGAAGAGAAAGGCCGGACAGCTCCGCCAAGGCGCGCTGATCCAGCCCCAGCAGCGCGCGCGCGGCACGCATCTGGCCAGCGGTTATCATGTTCCGAGCATCAGTCATCCACTACCGGCTTGGAAACTGACGTAGCCTACATCATTGTCAAGTGCTGCGAATCAGGGGAATTCTGACCGTTTTGCTGCGGACGATTGTCATCACCGCCTTGTTCCGGGACAAGCCGGAGTCGCTGCCAAACTTCCATTCCAGCGTCGCCGGCCGGCCCCACGCCGTCTCCGACAGGCCGAAGCCCTTGGGGCGCGTGGTCAGCAGCGGATTATCCGGCGGCAGATGCGGCGAGATGGTGTCCAGCAGATCGTTGAACGCGTATGGCTTGCCCAGCGTCGCGGTCGCGCCGGCCGCGCCAGCGGCAGCCTGGATTTTCGGCGAGAGGTCGCGTGCCGTCAAGACGATCGGCGTGTCCCGGTAGCCCGGCTGGCGGCGGATACGGGCACAGGCGTCATAGCCGCTGAGGCGTGACAGACCGGCATCCAGCACGACCAGACTGGCAACGGTGCGCGTGGCGAAATCCTCGGCTTCCGGGCCATTGGCCGGAAGCAGGACAGCGAAGGTCAACTGGGAGAATTCCACCCGCAGGACGTTGCGGATCAATGGGTCGGGCTCGACGATGATGATGGTGGGAGGGGCTGACATGCTGGCGCAAGGTGCGGCGAAAAGGTTGCCAGAGGGTTAACGCTTCCGCTGCCGGGTTAACGCGCCCGCTGGCAAACTTGCCCCGATCCATCCGGCGTGCTTGGAATTGCCCCGCGACGTGATAGTGCGATCATCATGTCGCGGGAGAGGAAACCATGAAGATCACCCAGATCGACACGCTTCAGGCCGATGCCGGCTGGCGCATGTTCTCGTTCCTGAAGGTCACCACCGACGACGGCATCATCGGCTGGTCCGAGTTCAACGAAAGCTTTGGCAGCACCGGTCTGTCGGACGTGATCCGCGGGCTGTCGCCGGCGCTGATCGGCCGCGATCCGCGGCGGTTCGAGCAGGTGACGCAGCACCTGCACGTGCTGACCCGCCAGTCCAGGGGCGGGCTGAACCAGCAGGCGATCGCCGCCATCGAGAACGCGCTGCTCGACGTGACCGGCAAGGCCTATGGGGTTCCGGTCTACGCCCTGTTCGGCGGCCCGCTTCGGGAACGCATTCCGGTCTACTGGTCGCATTTCGGCACCTATCGCGTGCGCAGCGCCGCGCTGATGGGCGTGCCGCCGCTGCATACCTACGACGACCTTGGCCGCCATGCGCGGGAGGTCCGCGACCGCGGCTTCCGTGCGTTGAAGACCAACATCCTGCCAGTGGTGGACGGGCGGCTGGCTTCCTACAGTCCGGGTTTCGGCCGCACCACCGGCTGGCCGGAACTGAACTGGGACAACCGGCTGACCGCCGGCCTGGCCGAGCAGCTTGCCATCATCCGCGAGGCGGTTGGGCCGGAGATGGGAATTCACCTCGATCTCAACTTCAACTTCAAGACCGAGGGCTTCAAGCGCCTCGCCGAGGCGGTGGCGCCGTTCAACCTGACCTGGCTGGAGATCGATACGCACGATGCGCCGGCCCTGGCGGAGATCAAGCGCCACGCTCCTTGCCCCATCGCATCATGCGAGACGCTGCACGGACGGCGCGAGTTCAAGCCGTTCCTGGAGCATTACGCGACCGACGTGGCGATCGTCGACGTGATCTGGAACGGACTGGTGGAATCGGCGAAGATCGCCGCCATGGCGGACGTGCACGAGATCAACGTCGCGCCGCATAACTTCTATGGGCATCTGTGCAGCGCCATCAGCGCGCATTTCAGCGCCATCGTGCCGAATTTCCGGGTGATGGAACTCGACATCGACAGCGCGCCGTGGCGCGACGAGTTCTATACGGTTGTTCCGACCATCGAGGATGGCGAATTCATCCTGCCCTCCGGGCCCGGCTGGGGGATCGACGTGAACGAGAAGGCCGTCAGGGCCCGCCCGCCGCAACACTGAAACGTTTCAAGGAGAAAGCAGTTGGCAAAATTCAAGATCGCGACCCCGGCCGGGGCCAGCTTCACCACCGCCGGCGGCGGCTACGAATACGAGATGGAGCCGCTGGACGGGATGGACGCCGAGATCGTCGAGGGCCCGACCGACGAGGACGGGTTCATCAGGTTCGCCCAGGACGCCGATGCGATCTATGGCAAGGGGATGCGGTTCACCAGGAAGATCATCGATGGGCTGCCGGAGCAATGCCGAGCCATCGCGCTGGGCAGCGTCGGCGTGGACAGTGTGGACGTCGTTGCCGCGACGGCGCGCGGCCTGCCGGTGACCAACTGTCCGCATACATTCATCGAGGAAGTCGCCGACCACGCCATGGCGCTGCTGCTGTCCAGCTTCCGCCGGGTGATCGAGCAGGACCGCATGGTGCGCGAGGGCCGCTGGCGGGAAGGCCGGCCGGCGCTGCTGCAAATTCCTCGGATGATGGGGCAGACGCTAGGGCTGATCGCGTTCGGCCATGTCGCGCGGGCGGTGGCGAAACGGGCCAAACCGTTCGGGTTGCGGGTGATCGCCTATGACCCGTTCATCCAGGAACTGCTGATGGTCGAGCACGGCGTGATCCCCGCCACGCTGGAGGAGGTTCTTACCCAGTCCGACTTCATCTCGATGCACGCGCCGGCGACGCCGGAGGCGGAGGGGATGCTGATGGAAAAGCATTTCCGGCAGATGAAGAAGACGGCGATCTTCATCAACACCGGACGCGGCCCGACGGTGCAGGAGTCGGCGCTGATCAAGGCGCTGCAGGAGGGCTGGATCGCCCATGCCGGGCTGGACGTGCTGGAGATTGAGCCGCCGGGGAACAACAATCCGATCCTGGGGATGCCGAACGTGACACTCAGCGCGCACACGGCATCTGCCTCCGCGCGGTTCGATCCGGCGCGCAAGCTGCATGTCGGGCGGGAGCTGGCGCTGATCCTGAATGGCCGGTGGCCGATGAGCTGTGTCAATCCGGCGGTGCTGATGAGCAGCAAGCTGCGGCGGTGGCAGCCGATCTCGATGGAGCGTGGGCCGAACAGCTAGGCTGGTTCGTGTTGATGGGTGCGGCACGCATTGCAAGCAAGTGCCGCATTACCTCTGTTTCGCTGAAAAACGTCATATGAATTGCCTTAGTTACTTATATACTTATGGTCTGCGGCGACTTTTCGGGGTCGGCCGTCACGCTTGCCGTTCGCGCGCGAAGCCGCGATCTTGGCGACGCTCCGCGTATGGCCGCCGGCACCGCCAAGCTGTGCCGCCATCCAGCGTTTTGAGCCAAGCACGCTCTCCGGATTTTGGCTCCGCAATAAAGACAAGTTTGCTCTGGGCCAAGTTGCGCAGCGTCTCGGAATGGATACGTTTGTGCGCGTGATTACGGGTGCCGGTGTCGGCGTAGACCGAGCGATAGTAGCACAGTTTGCTCGGAACGGCTGCGACGTCGCGGTGCTTTCGCGGGATCCCCATGGGCTGCAGGCGGCCGCCGCGCCTGCACCGAAATGTCATCTGCCGTGAGGCAGGACGTCGGGTATCGCGTCATGGCGGCGAAGATGCCACAATGTCCATTCGCTCTGGGACTCTCAACCGCCGCCTGGCCAATCTGGCCCACCCCGACGCGTTACGAACTATCGTCTGATGGATGCAGCAAGGGCGGTCCACAATGGTCGACGACACGCCTTCCGGGGAACTCAGCCAACGGCCGACGGTCGAAACCGCGACCAAGGCGCCATCGGCCCCGGTTGCCACGCCTGAGGTAATTGCAAAGCGGCTCAGCCTTCTGCCGCTATCGCTGCTCGCGCTGTTGGTTGGGGTCGTCACCGGCCTCGGCGCAGTCGTTTTTCGCGGGCTGATCGGGTTGGTCCACAACGTCTTCTTCCTGGGTCAATTCTCGTTCGCATACGATTCGAGCATTTTCACCCCCTTCAATCCCTGGGGCCCCGCCATCATCCTGGTGCCTGTCATTGGCGGCCTGGCCGTCACCTGGATCGTCTCTAATTTCGCGCCGGAGGCGAAGGGGCACGGGGTGCCCGAAGTGATGGATGCGATCTACTATCAGCAGGGGGTCATCCGGCCGGTCGTGGCAGTCGTAAAATCGATCGCTTCAGCCATCGCGATCGGCACCGGCGCCGCCGTCGGGCGTGAGGGACCTATAATACAAATCGGTGCCGCGCTCGGTTCTACCCTTGGTCAGGTTATCCGGATGCAAGCCGGCCAGCGCATTACCCTGGTCGCGGCTGGTGCAGGGGCCGGCATTGCGGCGACGTTCAATACCCCAATCGGCGGCGTGCTGTTCGCGACGGAACTGATGCTACCGGAAATCAGCGTGAACACGTTTCTGCCGGTGGCGGTCGCGACTGGCACGGCAACCTTCATTGGTCGTCTGTTCTTCGGGGTACAGCCGGCGTTTATCGTTCCGGCCAATCTGGCGGCGTTGCCGAACAACGTCTCAGCCGCGGCAATCTTGTTGCTCTATGCCGCGCTAGGCGCCCTGACCGGCGTCGCCGCGGCGGGATTTGTCCGGGGCCTGCACTGGCTTGAAGACGGCTTCGACCTCATTCCCGGCCGGTACGTCCGTCATGCCATCGGCATGCTGCTCGTTGGAGGCCTGATGTATGTGCTGTGGACGACGAAGGGGCATTACTACGTCGAGGGCGTCGGCTATTCGTCGATCCAGGCCGTGCTGCGCAACCAGATCACGGGCTACGGGTTCCTGGCGATCTTGTTCATCGCCAAACTCCTGGCGACTTCGATCAGCCTGGGATCCGGGTCGTCGGGTGGGATTTTCTCGCCGTCGTTGTTCATGGGCGCGGCACTTGGTGCGGCCTTCGCCTCGGTCGTGCAGACCGTGATGCCGGGCGTCCCTGTCAGCCTGCCGGCCTTCGCGATGGTTGGCATGGGCGCAATGGTCGGCGGCGGCACCGGCGCGGCCATGACCGCTGTCACGATGATCTTCGAAATGACACGGGACTATGACATCGTCCTGCCGATGATTCTCGCGGTCGCCATGTCCCTGGGTGTGCGCCGGATGCTGTCCGACGAGAACATCTACACCATGAAACTGGCCCGCCGCGGCCACCCGGTCCCGAAGGCGCTGCACGCAAACATGTTCCTGGTCCGTAGCGCGGCCGACATCATGGAACGCGACGTACTGGTGCTGGATGAGGCGACCCCGTTTGCGCGGTTTCTGGAACTGGCGGCGAAGGGTGGCGGGTTGCGCCATGTCGTTGTGACCCGCGGCGGAACGGTGATTGGCGGCCTGCGGGTGAACACCGATCTGCGCCGGACACTGGATCTGACGGCCAGCGAGATACGGCTCGGCGATCTGGTGCAGCCGAGGTTCATCATCGTGCGCGCGACCGAAGTCGCCTTCGACGTGATCACGACGATGTGGGGTCGAAACGCCACCATGGCGATCGTGGTGGGCCGCGACGATGGAACCGAACGGGTTCTGGGGGTCGTGACGAAGGAGCATGTGGCGGACACGGTCGCCCGCAGTGTCCAGATCTATCCCCGCTAAGTCACCGAAGTAAAGGGAAGGCCGAAGGAGCGCAATGCAATGCCTGTCCAACTTCCAGCACCGGAGTGGCCCTCCGAACTCCTCGAAGCAGGCCCTCCTGAAGACCCGTTCATCCTGTTGTCCGGCCCGGCGAGGATTGGCGAGGCGCCGTATCGGGTCTTGGCGGTCCGGGTCAATCCAAACACGCTTGGGGTCGATTACCGTTACGCCTTAGGGGAAGACGTCTACGCCGACTATCAACTCGAGGATACGTTTGACGAGTTAACGTTCCTTGACGACATCGACAAGTCTGTTCTGGTGCCAATCGAGCACGGCCATTACGTGATCTGGATGTTACCGTCCGGCGACACCGGCCACGACTGATCGTCGCAGTCGGGGAACGCCGCTCGTTGCGTCAGCAGCTTCTGGCGCGTGGTCACACAGCGGCGTCACGCTTAGTGCCCTTCTGCACTTGCAGGAAAAAACGCGCCAACGCCCCATACAGCGCCCGCCGAAACACCAGACGTGACACCGCGAACGACAGAAACGCCGTCGCCATCATGCGGAATCATCAAACCATGGTTAGCTAGAGCGTTTCCACCCTGGGTGAAAACGCTCTAGGCGGCGAGAACACAGGGGCTGGCTACTGCACCAATACGCATGACCGTGACAGCGTCATGGATTGTCAAAACCTGGCGGCTTAGGAAAGTTCTCTGAGCAATCTCGCTCGATCAACGTAGCGGTGGCTTGGGCCCGTCCACTGCTCGCTGATAAACCGCATCGGCCTTGCCACCGGCCATTCCAGCGGTCTCGGCCAACCAACGGCCAGGGTCCGGCGGCAGCCGATGCCCGAATCGTCCTTTTACGGTGGCGACCGCGACCGCTACCCCGTAACCCTTGTCGGAAGCTCAACGGCATCCCAAATGCGCCGCCAACAGCAAGACAGGGTTCCTCCCATGATCGAGCTTCGCCCCTTCGACAGCCTGGGCACCTTCCGCAACGAGTGGTTGAACGCCCACCACCACTTCAGCTTCGGCGGCTACCACGACCCCGAGCGCATGGGCCTCGGCCGCCTGCGCGTCTGGAACGACGACGAGGTGGCACCCGGCACCGGCTTCGATCCGCACCCGCATCGCGACATGGAGATCGTCACCTACATCCGCGAAGGTGCCATCACCCACCGCGACAACCTGGGCAACGAGGGCCGGACGGAGGCCGGGGACGTGCAGGTGATGCACGCCGGCACCGGGATCACCCACGCCGAATACAACATGGAGAAGACGCCGACCCGCCTGTTCCAGATCTGGATCATGCCGGACCAGCGCGGCGTCGCACCCGGCTGGGGCACGCGCAGCTTTCCGCGCGACGACAGGGGCCTGTCGGTGCTCGCCAGCGGGCGGCCGGCGGATGCGGGGTCGGATGCCCTGCCGCTGCACGCCGATGCCGCGGTGCTGGCCGGCACGCTGGCCGAGGGCCAGACAACGGAACTGCGGCTCGCGCCCGGACGCGCCGCCTATCTGGTGTCGGTGACAGGCTCGATTACCGTCAACGGCGTCGCCGCCAGCCCACGCGACGGGGTGGCGATCACCGGGGAAAGCACGCTGACGATCAAGGCGACCAATGCGACCGAACTGGTGATGGTCGACGTCGCGGCCTGAGGACGGGCAACCGCGAAGGGCATGCCTTCACGGTGCGCCGAGCGGGGGGACCTCCGGCGCTCGGTTGTTCCGATCTAGAAGACCACCACGGACCGAATCGACTCGCCGCGCCGCATCAGCTCAAACCCCTGATTGATCTGGTCGAACGGCAGCACATGGGTGATCAGGTCGTCGATGTTGATTCGGCCGTCCATGTACCAGTCGACGATGCGGGGCACATCGGTGCGTCCGCGCGCGCCGCCGAACGCCGTGCCCATCCAGGTGCGGCCGGTCACCAACTGGAACGGCCGTGTCGCGATCTCCTGCCCCGCGCCCGCCACGCCGATGATGATCGACTTGCCCCAGCCGCGATGCGCGCATTCCAGCGCCTGGCGCATGACCTTGACGTTGCCGATGCATTCGAACGTGTAATCCGCGCCGCCCTTGGTCAAGTCCACCAGGTACGGCACCAGGTCGCCCCGCACCTCGGCCGGGTTGACGAAGTCGGTCATGCCGAACTTCTCCGCCATCGGCTTGCGCGCGGCGTTCAGATCGACCCCGACGATCTGCTCGGCGCCGACCATGCGCAGGCCCTGGATGACGTTCAGCCCAATCCCGCCCAGGCCGAACACCACGGCGCGTGCGCCAGCCTCGACCTTCGCCGTGTTCATCACCGCGCCAATCCCGGTGGTGACGCCGCAGCCGATGTAGCAGACCTTGTCGAACGGCGCGTCGGGGCGGATCTTCGCCAGCGCGATCTCCGGCAGCACGGTGAAGTTGGCGAAGGTGGAGGTGCCCATGTAATGGAACACCGGCTCGCCTTCCGACGAGAACCGGCTGGTGCCGTCTGGCATGACCCCCTTGCCCTGGGTCGCACGGATCGCCACGCATAGATTAGTCTTTCGCGACAGGCAGTATTCGCATTGCCGGCACTCCGGCGTGTACAGCGGGATCACGTGATCGCCCGGCTTCAGGCTGGTCACGTTGCGGCCGACCTCGACCACCACGCCGGCACCCTCGTGGCCCAGGATCGCCGGGAACAGTCCCTCGGGATCAGCGCCGGAGAGGGTATATTCATCGGTATGGCAGATGCCGGTCGCCTTGATCTCCACCAGGACCTCGCCTTCGCGCGGGCCGTCCAGGTCGATCGTCTCCAGACTGAGCGGCTTGCCGGCCTCCCGGGCCACCGCGGCGCGCACTTTCATCTTCGCTCTCCTTCCAGGACATTGGACGTATCAAGGCTTCCCGCCAGCGGCAATGCGCACGCACTTGCGCATCACCGACGGCAGCGCGGTTTCGTCCAGCGCCGCCAGCGGCTGGACGAATCCCTGTCCGGCGATGCGGGGCACCTGGGCGGCCAGAATGTCGAGGATCAACTCGAAATGGGTGAAGCCGTGACGCACCTGGCCGGCCGGACGCCAATCCGCCGCGGCTGGCGCGAAGGCCAGCGCCTCGGTCGGCGTCCAGGGCAAGGCGCGCCAATCCGTTCCAGGCAGTTCAGTCATGCCGCCCAGCAGCCCCTTGGCCGGACGCCGGCGCAGCAGCACGCCGCCGCTGTCGTCGGTCAGCCAGAAATGCACGCCATACCGCACCGGCCGAAGCTTCTTCGGCGACCGGCGCGGCAGTTCGGCGGCAATGCCGAGCCGGCGAGCCTGGCAGGCGGCGAGCCAGGGACAGACGCCACAGGCGGGTGTGGTCGGGCTGCAGATCGACGCCCCCAGATCGAACAGCGCCTGCGCGAAGTCGCTGGGACGGGCCCGCGCCGCCGGGTCCTGGCCAAGCTGCTCCGCCGCCAGGCGGATCGCTGTCCTGGCCGCCGGCATCGGCTGCTCGATGGCGAAGATCCGTGCGGCAACGCGTTCCACATTGCCGTCCACCGGCACCGCCGGAATGCCGAATGCAATGGCGCCGATCGCCGCCGCGGTGTAGGCGCCAATCCCCGGCAGCGCGCGCAACGCCTCCAGATCCGCCGGAAACCCACCCATCTCGGCCACCGCCCGGGCACATGCATGCAGGTTGCGCGCCCTGGCGTAATAGCCCAGGCCGGCCCAGGCGGAGAGAACCTCGTCCAGTGACGCTGCCGCCAGCGCCTGCACCGTCGGGAACCGGCTTACGAACCTCTCGTAGTAGGGTATGACGGCCGTGACGGTCGTCTGCTGCAGCATGATCTCACTCAGCCAGACACGGTAGGGATCGGGTACTTCGGACGACTCCGCCCGCCATGGCAGGCGGCGGCGATGACGGTCATACCATCGCAACAGCGAAGCGGCGGGAGCAATGGCGGACGACAACACAGACGACGACAACACAGACACAGATATGGCAACCCGCCGCGGGATCGTCCATGCCCCCCATCCCCAGGGGCCACGTCCGCAAGGGCCACAGCCGCAGGGATCACGCGTGCAAGGGCCACGTCCACAAGGGCCGCGTCCCCTGGGCGCGCTGGTCCCCGGCGTGACCCGCGCGACCTACCGCCGTCACAGCCCCGCCGTGGCGCAGATCATGGCGGACTGGCCGATCATCGTCGGCCCGAAGGTCGCCGCCATGACCACGCCCCGGCGGCTCGACCGCGGCACCTTGACGATCGCCTGCGCCGGCGCGGTCGCCATGGACCTGCACTACGTCGGCGTCGAACTGATGAACCGGATCAACACCCATCTTGGCGGCCGGCCGGTCCACACCCTTCGCTTCACCCAGGCCGGCATGCCGCGTCCGCCGCCGCTGACGCCCCGGCCACCGCCTGAAGCCACCGCGGCGGCCGAGGCCGCGGTGGCGGATCTTCCCGCAGGCGAGCTTCGCACCGCCCTCGCCTCCCTGGGACGCGTCGTGCTAGGCCGCGCCCGAACTTCGACCCGCCGTGCCAGCAAGTCATGAAGCGACCACATCCAGAGGTTCTGATGCCCGTAACACGCCGCCTTCTCCTATCCCTGGTTCCCGCGGCCGCGCTGCCGGCGGTGGCCCGCGCCGATGTGGACATGACCAGGGCCGAACGCTCGATCGGCAAGCCGGATGCCAAGACCACGGTGAACGAGTACTTCTCCCTGACCTGCACCCATTGCGCCGCCTTCGCGCAAGGCACGATGCCGGAGGTGAAGACGAAACTGATCGACACCGGCATCGTCCGCTGGGTCTACCACGACTATCCGCTGGACCAGGTGGCACTCACGGCCTCGATGGTGGCGCGGTATCTGCCGGTCGATCGCTACGACCCGTTCATCGACGCGCTGTTCGCGACGCAGGATCGCTGGGCCTTCGCCCGCGGCGCCAACCCGAACGACGAGCTGTGGAAGACCGCCGCGCTGGCCGGCATGTCGCGCCAGACGTTCGACAAGGCGGTGTCCGACACCGGCCTGCGCAACTGGATCCTGAAGCAGCAGCAGGCCGATCAGGACAAATGGAAGATCGACTCGACTCCGAGCTTTGTGATTGACAACCAAAAATACGCCGGGGAAATGAGCTACGAGGTTTTCCGCAAGCTGATCCCGACGTAAGGAGAAAGGGGTACGACTTGCCGGTCAGTTTCCGCCGCCTGCGCATCTCCGGGTTCAAAAGCTTCGCCGAACCCACCAGCGTGGAAATCATGCCCGGACTAACCGGCATCGTCGGCCCCAACGGCTGCGGCAAGTCCAATGTGATCGAGGCGCTGCGCTGGGCGATGGGCGAAAGCAGCGCCCGCAGCCTGCGCGGCGGCGAGATGGAGGATGTCATCTTCGCCGGCACCGCCGGGCGAGCCTCTCGGAACATCGCCGAGGTGACGCTGGTGCTGGATGAAACCACCGGCCGAGCGCCGCCGCCGTTCCATGAGCAGCCGGAACTGGAAATCCTTCGCCGGATCGAACGCGGCAGCGGATCGGCCTATCGCATCAACGGCCGTGAGGTCCGCGCCCGCGACGTGCAGACCCTGTTCGCCGACCTGGCTTCCGGCGCTCGGGCGTCCGCCATGGTCAGTCAGGGGCGGGTCGGCGCATTGGTCGGCGCCAAGCCGGAGGATCGCCGCGCGGTGCTGGAGGAAGCCGCCAACATCACTGGCCTGCACGCGCGCCGGCACGAGGCCGAACTGAAGCTGCGCGCAGCGGAGGCAAACATGGCGCGCGCCGAAGACCTGCGCGCCCAGCTTGAATTGCAACTGAACGGGCTGCAGCGGCAGGCGCGCCAGGCCAGCCGCTACCGCAACATCTCCGTCGCCATCCGAACCGCCGAGTCGGAGTTGCTGGCGCTGCAGCGTGCCAGGGTGGAGCACGCCCGCGCCGCGGCCGCCGCCGCGCTGCATGACGCGGAACTGGCTGTCGCCGCCGCGACCGAAGCGGCAACCGCCGCCACGACGCAGGCAACCGAAGCGGCCGCCACGCTGCCCCCCTTGCGCGAGCAGGAGGCCGACCACCGGACCCGTCTGGAACGCCACCGCGTGGCGCAGGAGCAGATCGCCGCCGAGGCGCAGCGCGCCGGAGCCGAACTGGCCGAGGCACAGCGCCGGGTTGGCCAGATCCACCAGGATCTGACGCACGCCCAGCAATTGCGGCATGATGCCACCGCGGCGGATCAGCGGCTGGCGGCGGAGGAAATCGGCCTGGTGCAAGCCGACGCGGGCCATGATGCCAGAAGCGAAGCCGCCGAAGCCGCCGCTGGCGCGGCCGCCGACGCGGTTCAGGTCGCTGAAGCCGAGGCCAACCGGGCAACCGAAGCGGCGGCCGAAGCCAATGCTCGCGCCCAGGCCGCGGCGCAGCTTCTGGCGCAGGCAGAGCAGCGTGCGAAACGCCTGAACGACCAGTTCCAGACCGCGTCCCAGGACCGCGCCCGTATCGCGGCCGAGCAGGTCGATCCCGCCGCGATTGCACGCGCGACCGAGGCTGCCGCCCAGGCCGAAGCGGCCGTCACCGCCGCCAGGCAGGCCGTGGAGCAGGCCGAACAGGCGCGCTCCGCCGCCGCCGCCGCCCTCGCCGCTGCCCGCGAAGCCCACACCACCGCCGACTCATCGCGCGCTCGGCTTGCCGCGGAGTCGCAGGCCCTGTCAGAGATCCTGGCGGTGAAGGACAGCGAGCGCTGGCCGCCAATGCTGGATAAGCTGACCGTAGCGGACGGGCTGGAAGCCGCGCTGGGCGCCGTGCTGGGGGAGGAACTGACCTCCGCGCTGAACCCAGGCGCCCCCCGTCACTGGCGGGAGCTTCCGCCGTTCGATCCGGCCCCTGCCCTGCCCGCCCGCGCCACGGCGCTGACCAGGTTCGTGCAAGGGCCGCCGGCGCTGGCGCGGGCGCTGTCGCAAATCGGTGTGGTGGAAACCGAGCAGGACGGCACGGATCATCAGACCGTCTTGCTGCCCGGCCAGTCGCTGGTGTCCCGCTCCGGCGCGGTCTGGCGTTGGGACGGCTACACCATCCAGGCCGGCACCCCGACCCAGGCCGCGGTGCGCCTGCGACAGCGCAACCGTCTGGCCGGCTTGCGCGCCAGGCTGACGGTCGCGGAGCAGGACGCCGCCACCGCCCGGACGGCACGAACGGCGGCGGAGACCACCGCGCACGCCGCCGCCGCCGCCGAACAGCAAGCCCGTGCCACACGGCGGGATCGTGAGCAGGCTGTCGAACGCGGCCGCGCCGGCCTCGCCGCGCTGCGCGCACAGGCCGCCACCGCGACCGCCAAAATGGCCGCTGCCGATGACCAGCTCGCCAGGACCACGTTGGAGCGCGACGAGGCGCTGATTGCCCTGGCGCAGGCGCGGGAAGCCAACAGCGCGCTGCCCGACATCGCCGCCTTGCGCGATGCGGTGAATGCCGCACGGGCGAACCTGTTAATCGAACGTGCGCGCGAAAATTGCGCCCGTTCCGAGCGCGACTTGCTGGCGCGCGACCATGCCGCCCGGGTCAACCGCCGCCGCACCATCGTCGCCGAACGCGCCGGCTGGTCCGAACGGGCGCGGGATGCCGCCGGCCGTGTCACCGATCTTGCGGCGCGTCAGACCGATGCGGCGGACACGCTGAAAGCGCTGGAAGCCCGCCCCAGCGAGATCGCCCTCCGCCGAACCGAGGCGCTGGACGCGCTTGGGGCGGCGGAAACCGCCCATCGGCAGGCCGCCGAGACGCTGTCGGTCACACTCACCCACGCCTCCGGAGCCGACCGTGCCGCGCGGGCCGCCGAAGCCGCGCTGGCCGGCAGGCGGGAAGACGCGGTGCGGACCGAGGGCGGCTTGCAGCAGGCCAGTCATGCCTGGGGCGTGGTCGCCGAACGCATCCTGGAACGTCTCGGCGCCAACCCCGCGCTGCCCGATCCGCCGGCCGACCTGTCGCAGGACAACGAGGACCGCGCCCGTAAACGCCTGGAGCGCCAGTTGAAGGAGCGCGAGGAGATGGGTCCCGTCAACCTGCGCGCCGACCAGGAAGCCACGGCGGTCGAGACACGGATCGGCGGCCTGGAAACCGAACGCGCGGAACTGACCGCGGCCATCGCCAAGCTGCGCGGATCGATCGGCCACCTCAACCGCGAGGGCCGCGAGCGCCTGGCCGCCGTGTTCCAGCAGATCGACCGGAATTTCCAGCAGCTTTTCACGCGCATGTTCGGCGGCGGACGGGCGCATCTGGCACTGGTCGGCTCCGACGATCCGCTGGAGGCCGGGCTGGAGATCTACGCGCAGCCGCCCGGCAAGAAACTGGCGACGCTGTCGCTGCTGTCGGGCGGCGAACAGGCGCTGACCGCGCTTTCGCTGATTTTCGCTGTGTTCCGCTGCAACCCGGCGCCGGTCTGCGTGTTGGACGAGGTCGACGCGCCGCTGGACGACGCCAATGTGGAGCGGTTCTGCACCCTGCTGGAGGATATGGTGCGGGAGACCGGGACGCGGTTCCTGGTGGTCACGCACCACCCGTTGACGATGGCGCGCATGGATCGGCTGTATGGCGTGACGATGCAGGAACGGGGCGTGTCGCGCCTGCTGTCGGTCGATCTGGTGGCCGCCGCCGGTATGATCGATCCGCCGCGGATGGCGGCGGAGTGACGCTGTTAAACAATCCAGCAACAGACATGTTACATTTTCCACCTATCTCTCCGGGCATGCTTCAACCAGCATCAGGAGGTTGCGATGTCCGTATCGAAGCGTCTGGGTATGGCGGCAGCGGTGGTCGGCCTGGCGGCTGTCGGCGTCGCGGCGATGCCGCATGACGCCGAGGCGTGGTGGCGTGGCGGCTATGGCGTGGGCGTCGTTGTCCCCCCCGTCGTCGTGGCGCCCGCCCCGGTCTACCCGCCCCCGGTTGTGGTGGCGCCTGGCTATGGTCCGCCACGAGTCGCTTATGCGCCGCGTCGGTTCTGGGTGCCGCCGCACTGGGAAGGGCGGTATTGGGTTCGCGGACACTGGGGCTGAGGCCGGCGCGATCACCTCTGCAAATCGTTGCTTGACGATCGCGGGAGCGGTGATTGACGGACCGGCTTCGAGGGTCCACCGCTGATAACCATGTTCCGCCGCTTTGAGCGCCTGCTCGATCCCATTACCTCGGGTGTGCCCGCCGAACCCCCGGTCGGCGGGCTCTCGCGTTTCTACTGGCACTTCATCCGCCAGGTCCGCGGCCTGACGGCCGCCCTGTTTGTCTTTGGCGGCTTTATCGCCGTGCTGGACACCATGATCCCGGCGTTCATCGGCCGCGTGGTTGGCATGGTATCGCAGAACACGCCAGCCACGCTGCTGCACGACCACGGGCTGGCACTGCTGGGCATGGCGGCGGTGTTGCTGATCGTGCGGCCCCTCGGTAACCTGGCGCACACGATCCTGGTCAACCAGATCGTCAATCCCGGCTTTTCCAACATGATCCGCTGGCAGAACCACTGGCACGTGGTCCGGCAGAGCTGGACGTTCTTCCAGAACGACTTCGCCGGCCGGATCGCCAACCGGGTCCTGCAGGCCGGCCCGGCGCTGCGCGAAAGCCTGGTGATGGCGTTCGATGCCGCCTGGTACATCGTCGTCTACGGCTCCTCCGCGCTGCTGCTGCTGGGACGGCTGGATTGGCGGCTGGCGATCCCGATGCTGATCTGGTTCGCCTGCTACGCCGCCATGCTGCGCTATTTCGTGCCCCGGTTGCGCGACAGGTCCCGCCGCGTGTCGGAGATGCGCTCCACCCTGACCGGCCGTGTGGTCGACAGCTACACCAACATCCTGACGGTCAAGCTGTTCGCCCGCGCGCTTGATGAGGACGCCTTCGTCCAGGAAGCCATCGTGGACCATACAAGCGCCTTCCGCGACCAGACCCGCATGACCTCCGGCTACACCGTCACCCTGACGATGATGAACGCGCTGCTGGTGGTGGGCACGGCCAGCGTGGCGATCTGGCAATGGACCGACGGCCGCATTGCTGTCGGCGCGGTGGCGACCGCCATCCCGCTGGCCTGGCAACTGACCAATATCGCCGGCTGGGTTGCTCGCAGCATCACCGGGATTTTCGAGAATATCGGCACCGTGCAGGACGGCATGCGTTCGATCGACGTGCCGCGGCAGATGCCGGACCCACCGGGTGCGGTGGATCTGCACGTCACCGGCGGCGAAATTCGTCTGGAGGACCTGCACTTCGACTACGGCCGCATCCGCGACTTTATTCCAGGACGGCAAGGCGCCCGCGCGCCAGGCGTGCTGCACGGCATCAACCTGACGATCGCACCGGGTGAGCGGGTCGGGCTGATCGGCCCATCCGGCGCCGGCAAATCGACGCTGGTCAACCTGCTGCTGCACTTCTTCGACCCCGCCAGCGGCCGCATCCTGATCGACGGCCAGGACATCGCCCACGTGACACAGGAAAGCCTGCGCGCGCACATCGCCATGGTGACGCAGGACACCTCGTTGCTGCACCGCTCGATCCGGGAGAACGTCCGCTACGGCCGCCGCGATGCCACCGATGAGGCGATCGTCGCCGCTGCCCGCCGAGCCGAGGCGCACGACTTCATCATGGGCCTGGAGGACTGGAACGGCCGCCGCGGCTATGATGCGCATGTCGGTGAGCGCGGCGTGAAACTGTCCGGCGGCCAGCGCCAGCGCGTCGCGCTCGCCCGGGTCATCCTGAAGGACGCGCCGATCCTGATCCTGGACGAAGCGACCTCGGCGCTGGATTCCGAGGTCGAGGCGGCGATTCAGGAGCAACTCGACCAACTGATGGAAGGCCGAACGGTCATCGCCATCGCGCACCGGCTGTCTACCATCGCGCGCATGGACCGGCTGATCGTGCTCGACCATGGGCGGATCGTCGAAAGCGGCTCCCACGCCGAACTGCTGCGCCGGGACGGGGTCTACGCACGCCTGTGGCGGCGGCAGTCAGGCGGCTTTGATGAAGCCCTGATCGGCGATCGGGTCTAGTGGCCGGTATCAGGAGTTCGCCATCGTGGGCGAACTCCTGATAGTGGCCTGCTCATCCCCTCCGTCCGTCATAAGATATGACGAACTTCGGGGGCAGGACACTCGCAACGTGCGTAGCGCGGCCTCCGGCTGCGTGCCGGCGGAAATCACGTGGATGGTGCCTGGACATGACGCGTTCAGCGCGGTGACACCCTGCTTGGGACAAAGGCCCAGGCAGCCGGTCTCGATAATCTTGACATCGCGCCGCCCGGCGTCACGCAGTGCCTGGCGCAGCTCCGATCGCAGCCCGTGCTTGCCGTTCGGGCCGAAGCCGCCCTTCAGCTTCTTGCCGCACTTGCGGCAGACCAGAATGACGGTCCGCCAGGGCGTCGGTCTGGATTCGTGCATCCGCGCCATGTGGTGATGCCGGCGGCAATTGATAATCCGCCCCCGGTGCAGGATGCTGGCGACACAAGAAACGGAGGAAACCATCATGACCGGCATGCTTGACGGAAAGATCGCTCTGGTGACCGGCGGCGGCAACGGTATTGGGCGAGAGACCGCTCTGGCTTTCGCGCGGGAAGGCGCGCGAGTCGCCGTGATGGATTACGAGGCCAATGCGGCGCGGGAAACAGTCGGGCTGATCAACGATGCGGGCGGCCAGGCCCTGTCGCTGTCCGGCGACGTCACCCTAGCGGCCGATGTCGCGGCAGGGGTTGATGCGACGCTTGCAGCCTATGGCCGGCTGGACTGCGCGTTCAACAACGCCGGCATCGCGCCATTTCAAGTCGATGCGATCGGCCAGAGGACGCATGAATGGTCGGAAGCCTCGTTCGACCGGATGATCGAGGTGAACCTGAAAGGCGTCTGGCTGTCGATGAAGCATCAGATTCCGCCGATGCTGGCGGCGGGTGGCGGCGCGGTTGTCAACACCGCCTCGATCGCCGGTCTGGTCGGCCTGCGCGGCTCCACCGCCTATGTCGCCGCCAAGCATGCGGTGATCGGACTGACCAGAACCGCGGCCATGGAGTACGCCCAGGACGGCATCAGGGTGAACGCCGTCTGCCCCGGCTTCATCACCACCCGCATGACCGCCCCGACCCGCCAGCAACGCGGCGCCTCCATCATCGACCGCACCCCGCTCGGCCGTTTCGGCGAGCCGCGGGACATCGCCGAGATGGTGGTGTTCCTGTGTTCCGACCGGGCAGCCTTCACCACCGGCGCGGCCTATGAGGTAGATGGTGGTTGGACGGCGACATGATGGCGGCGGACGCGGTTGATCCCGCCAAGCATGAGCGTCGGCCTCGGCCTGTCCCGCGCCGGTCGCGCACCGACAGGACGGATGACACCATTCCCATTGCCGTTGGCTCCGTTGGCTCCGTTGGCTCCGTTGGCTCCGTTGGCTCCGTTGGCTCCGTTGGCAGGAAAATATCGACAGCAGTTTTTCATCATGGGACATGCGCGAGATCGAGGATAAAATCCGGTATCACGTGCATCCCGCTACACACGATGATCCCCGTATGGTATGAAGTAACATCAATTATGATTTATCAACGGGGACGCCATGAGCAACGAGGAACGGGGCCTTTTCGAGGCAATGTTGCACCGACTTGAATTGATCAGGGTTCATGCCGAGGAGCAGAACGTTCTTCTGGAGAAGCAGAATGTTTTTCTGCAGCAATTTTCTGTTTCGCTCGAAGGACTTCGCAGTGACCTGAGAAGCAGCCCAGGCAGGCCGACCGATCGGCAGGTCCGCGCCCAGTACAGGAAGTGACGGACTTTCAATCTCGCGGTTTCCGCAGCACATATCCCTGGCTCGCCATGCATGTCCGGATCGCGGCCCGAACCGCCGGAGGTCCGGTGACCGGGGAGATGATCCAGCTTTCCAGCGTACCGGCATTTTTCAGCCGCACGGCTTCGGTCGAGGATGTGCGGCATTTTTGCAGATCAGCCTTATACCGATCCGACGTGTGTTCGCCCTGGACCGGCGGATCGTAGGCACACCCGCTCACGCCAAGCAACAGCACGGGAACCACCCAGCAGGCGCGGAACGATGTCATGCGGTGCATAGTACAAGATGGCGCAAAGCGCGCCAGCACCAGGTTGCCATGCGTGGCGCCATCGACACGGACCAGATCCGTCGAACGGCCGCACGAGCCTGGTTGGGACAATGTCGACGAGATCGTGCGCATAGGATGGACGGCATTGCACGAACGCGTGCCGGACAAAACCTTGGGCTAGTCGTTCTGGCGACCCCGGATGACAAAATAATGAATCGCCAGACTCGCACCTTGGTCGTCACACTTTCAATCATGTTTCGTAAGTTGATTCTGACGGCGATGGTCATGCTGCCGCTGTCCGTTGCATGCGCGGCGGAGCTGCACGATGTCACGCTGCCGGACACGCGGGTGGTGGACGGGATTCCCATGCGGTTGAACGGCATCGGCCTGCGCACCTACTCCTTTCTCGACATTCCGATCTATGTGGCCGGGTTGTATCTGGAACATCGCAGCGATAACGCCGACGCGATCCTGCACTCACCCGAACGCAAGCTGCTCGAGTTTCAGTTTCTTCGCGATGTCGATGCTGAAAGAGCGCGAAACTCCTGGCGATCCGGATTGAAGAATGCCTGCGAGCCGCCGTGCCAACTGGATCCGCGCGACGTCGAACGATTTCTCGCGGCGGTGCCGGATTTGCACAAAGGCGACAAGACCGTGATGCTGTTTACCTCGAAAAGCGTCGACGTGACGTTCAATGGACAACGTATGGGTTTGATTTCCAATCCCCATTTCGCCACGGTCATGCTTGCCAGCTTTATTGGATCCAAGCCTCCGACTGTTCGGCTGAAACGCGCGCTCCTCGGCGCTCGGGACTGACCTCGCCGCGCACGCGGGACCGGGCGTCAGATACTGTCTACCGGAGGCTAGGCAGGGCAATCGGGTGAACCGGGTGACGCGAAGAGTTCTGCGCCATGGGCACCCGACGGGCGTCCTGGCCGCGTTGCATTGCCTTATGTCATGGCCGGGGCTTGGCTCGGCTACCCACGGCTTGCGGTGCCAAACCAAGCCAAAGTCGTGGGTCACCGGGCCAAGCCCGGTGATGACACAGCGGCAGATGCGCCATCCCGTGTCTTCAGTCTACTTCACCCGATTGCCCTGGGAGGCTACGCAAGTCCCCTTTATCAGCCGGTTGATCTGTTGCACCGTATGCAAGGCCGCGAGCCGCAAGCTGATCATGTCACGACCTTCGACTGTGATCGCCGCCGCAAAACAGGCTGCGATTGCCACAAGGCAATGCCCAGGCCTGTCAAAGCTGCCGGCTGAGTTTCCGCGCCAGCAGCCAACCCGGCAGGGCGGAGAGCGGCGCGGCCGGCAGCAACAGCAGCCAGCCGAGGGGCTGGCCGTTGACGATCAGGTCCATGCCGATGCCCAGCATCATTCCGCCAACCAGCGACCCGATGACGCCGGACGCCACACCAAGCCACAGAATATCGCCGCGAGAGATCATCCGCGGTCCCTACCCAGGCGGCGAATGTTTGACAAGCCGCCGGTTCGGCGCTTATACGCGCCGCTCTTTACTGCCGGGAACGTGGACGGACCTTGATGGTCCGCGCCCGCCCATTGCCTATGTAATGGGCCTACCGGTGCAACAACCTGGACGCAAAGGGCAACGCGCCAATGACCAAGCGCGCCGAGAGCAAGTACAAGATCAACCGCCGGCTGGGCATCAACCTTTGGGGCCGGCCGAAATCCCCCGTCACCAAGCGCGAATACGGCCCCGGCCAGCACGGCCAGCGACGCAAGAAGCCGACCGATTTCGGCACCCAGTTGATGGCGAAGCAGAAGCTGAAGGGCTACTACGGCAACATCGGCGAGAAGCAATTTCGGAAATACTACGAGGAAGCCGTGCGCCGGAAAGGCGACACCTCGGAGAACCTGATCGAGATCCTGGAGCGTCGGCTGGACGCCGTCTGCTACCGCCTGAAGTTCGCCGTCACACCGTTCGCGGCAAGGCAGTTCGTCAACCACGGCCATCTGACGATCAACGGCAAGCGGGTCAACATCCCGTCCTACCAGGTGCGCGACAACGACGTGATCGAGGTGAAGGAGAAATCCAAGCAGCTCGCCGTCGTATTGGACGCGACGCAAAGCAGCGAGCGCGACGTGCCGGAGTATCTGGAAGTCGACCACCGCGCGATGAAGGCCCGCTTCACCCGCTCCCCCAAGCTGTCGGACGTGCCGTATCCGGTGCAGATGGAACCGAACCTGGTGGTCGAGTTCTACTCGCGTTGATCCGTTATATCGTTTCCGCGGGGCGATAAACGGCCGTTTGGGTCGCGCCACGGGTTCCGCTCAAGGCCCTGCCTCAAGCGGTCGTTTCGCCAGCCGGCCATGCGCGGATGCCGCGGCAGCCGGCGCCGGACGATTGTTGCACAAGACCTTGCTCCCTGGCAGCACGGGCAGGTCAACGACGTGAGTGCCGCGGATATCCAGCCGCCGCAGCGCGCGCAGCGCCGCCAGCGGCGAAAGATCGGCCACCGCCGTATCGCCCAGTTCCAGCACAAGCAGCCGCGTCAGGCCGGCCAGCGGTGACAGGTCGATCACCGGCGTGCTGGACAGTTGCAGGCTGACCAGCTCCGTCATTGCCGCGACCGGTGCCAGATCGGACACTGAGGTCCCGCCCAGGTCCAGCCGCCGCAGCCCCGTCAACCCGGCCAGAGGGGCGATATCCGACACCGGACAGCCTGTCAGATACAGGCTCCGCAGCCCGTTCAGCCCCGCCAGCGGCGTCACGTCGCCAACCGGCGTGAACGACAGGATCAGGCTTTGCAACCCGGTCAGGTCCGCAAGCGGCGTCAGGTCCGCGGCGCGAGCGAGCTTCAACCCCAGGACGCGAAGTCGATGCAGGCCGCGCAGCGGCGACAGGTCGTGGATCGGCGTTGCCGTCAGGAACAGCCGTTCCACGTGGGTCAACGACGCCAGCGGCGGCAGATCGTCCAGCCGCCGCCGTTCCAGCCGCAGTTCGCTGGTCACTCCGCGGCGACAGCCTGTTCCGGCGTGGCAAGCTCGCGCAACCGCGGTGCAACCTCGCGGCCGAACAGCGAGATATTCTCCTTGGCGTCCTGATGCGACAGATGGCCGCCCTGGCCGAAGAACAGCAGATGGCCGACGCCGCCCATGCGGGTGTTGAACGCCTGCAACTGGTTGAACACGTCGTCCGGCGTGCCGGCGAAGACCGTATCGGTATCCATGAACTGCTGCACCGTGGCGGTGCGATGATCGACTGATACACCGTTGCGATCGGTGATCATGCGATGCGCCCGAGGCCCCGCCTTCAGCATCGCTACATTGGCACCGATCGAGTTGTAGCCCGGCGGATTGGTGAACGGCTCCGCCACCACTGGGGATGTCCGCACATAGTCGGCGATGATGTCGGCGCGCCGCAGCCCTTCCTCCCGCGTCTGACCGACGCCGATGATCGCGGCATAGGCCATACGATCCGCGCCGGCCTCCCAGCCGAGTTCCCGCGCGCGCTTGCGATACGCCTCATACATCGGCTTCGCCAGGCCGCCGGACAGCAGCGTGCCGACCACGTGACCGTGTTCCGCCGCCAGCACGCCGGTTGCCACGCTCATGCCGGTCATCCACACCGGCGGGTGCGGCTGCTGCACCGGCCGCGGCCAGATGTTGACAGCGCGATATTGGAAATACTCGCCCTCCCAGGAGAACGGGCCGTCATGCGTGGTCAATGCCTTCAGGATAAGATCGTGCGCCTCCCAGTAGCGGCGCATCAGCCGGCCGGGGTTGGCGTTGGCGGGGGCGATCTCGTATGGCGCACCCTTCACCAGCCCCATCTCCAGCCGGCCGCCGGACAGGCAGTCCAGCCACGCCATCTCTTCCGCCACACGGACCGGATCAGGCCGGTTGGCGATCGGATTTCCCAGTGTCAGCAACCGCGCCTTTTTGGTTTCACGCGCGATGACCGCCAGCGCCATCGGCACCGAGACGGTCATGCAGGTGGCGGTGCTGTGGTGCTCGTTCACCATGATGTCCAGCCCGACATCGTCGCACAGCGCGAATTCATCCAGATAGCGGTTCAGCAACTGGCCGGCTTCCGCCGGATCGACGTTCTCGTTCGGGAAATTCACCCGCAGGGAGCCCCGATCCAATCCCTTTCGCCACGCCGGGTGATACGCCATCTCGGAGAAATACCAGGTGCGCATCGCGTCCTCTCCTTCAAAGCCGTTCGGTGAAACCACGGACCCGGGCGGCGAACGCCTCGGGTTGTTCCCAATGCGGATAGTGGCCGGCGTCCGGGATCGTCTCCAGGCTGGCACCGGGAATTTCCGCCTTCCACGCCTCGGCGTACGCGGTCGAGACGATGCCGTCCTGCTCGCCCCAGAGCAGATGGGTCGGCGTGGCAATCCGGTGCAGCCAGCGCTTCAGCCGTGGGTTGTGCATGTAGGGCTTCCAGCCGAACACCACCAACGCCTCCCGCCCACGCGCGATGCCGGCCAGTTCGGTGTCTGGCAGTCGAGTGTAGTCGATCTCGCCGCGCGACGGATCAGCCCAGGCCAGGCGCATGAACGCGGCGCGCGGGATCGCGTGCATGTCGGCGATGTCGCGGTCGAGCACGCCGCCGACCTTGATGCCCAGCGGCGCCGCCAGCAACAGCCCGGCGAAGCGGCTAGTGTCGCGCACCGCCATTTCCGCCGCCACCCAGCCGCCGAAGCAGGCGCCCACCAGCACCGCGTCTTCCAGATCCAGTTCGGCGGCGAGATCCAGATACAGGTATGCCAAGTCGTCCACCGTGCCGATCCAGTCCGGCAGCACCGATCCGCCGAAGCCGGGATGGTGCGGCGCGATGACGCGGTGGTCCCGCGCCAGCAGGTCGATCCAGGGCCGGTTCGCTTGCAGCCCTTCCCCCGGATGCAGAAACAGCAGCGGACGCCCCTGGCCTTTCTCCTCGACCTCCAGCTTGACGCCGGCCACGCTGATCAAACGGCTCACGCGGTTCCTCCATTGTCGCATTATACCAGTGGCCCGCTGGGCTCCCCTTGGGCCGACTGGCACGCATGCGGGCTGGTGGGGTGCCGCATGCGAAATCCAATTGGTTGCAAGTTTACCCAGCCGCCGCCGTTCGGCAATGGGCGGGGTTGCGTCCGCCGCCCGGACGATGGTCCTTTCGGCAGGCATTGTTTCGCTGCCAAAGGACCCCGCACCATGGCCAGACCGCTGGAGGGACTGCTTGTCGTCTCGCTCGAACAAGCCGTCGCCGCGCCCTACTGTTCGGCGCGCCTGGCCGACGCTGGCGCGCGGGTCATCAAGATCGAGCGGGCGGAGGGCGATTTCGCCCGCGGCTACGACAGCGCGGTGCAAGGCGCGTCCAGCTACTTCGTCTGGCTCAACCGCGGCAAACAGAGCCTGGTCGCCGACATCAAGCAGTCTGAGGACGCGGCGCTGCTGCACCGGTTGGTCGGCCGAGCCGACGTGTTCATCCAGAACCTGGCGCCTGGGGCCGCGGCACGGTCCGGCTTGGGCGCCGAGGCGTTGCGCGCTGCGAACAATCGCCTGATCACGGTGGACATCTCCGGCTATGGCGACACCGGTGAATACGCGACGATGAAGGCGTACGATCTGTTGGTGCAGGCCGAGTCAGGGCTGGCGATGGTGACCGGGCATCCCGCCGGGCCGGGCCGCGTCGGTGTCTCAATCGCGGATATCGGCTGCGGCATGAACGCCTATACCGGTGTGCTGGAGGCACTGATCGAACGCGGCACCACCGGCCACGGCAAGGGTCTCAAGGTCAGCCTGTTCGATGCGGTCGCCGACTGGATGAACGTGCCGCTGCTGTATTATGAAGGCACTGGAAAGTCGCCGCAGCGCCTTGGCCTGGCGCATCCGTCGATCTGTCCATACGGCGCTTTCGCGACCAGGGACCACGCGCTGGTTCTGATCTCGATTCAGAACGAACGGGAATGGGCGACGTTCTGCGCAGGCTTCCTTGATGCGCCCGATCTGCCGAAGCAACCTGGTTTCGAGAGCAACAACATCCGCGTCGCCAACCGAACGGTGGTGGACCAACGGGTCGGCCAGACCTTCGCGGCACTGACGCGGGACGAGGCGGCGGCTAAACTCCGAGCGTCCAACACAGCCTATGGCTTTGTGAATGACCTCGCGGCGCTTGGCCATCACCCGGCGCTGCGGCGGACCCCGGTGACGTTGCCAGGTGGCGGCGTGGCGAAGATCATTGCGCCCGCGGTGATCCGCTCTCATGAGACTTTGGCGCTTGGACCGGTCCCAGGGATCGGAGAACAGACCGCGGCGATCAAGATCGAGTTCGGCGCGTAAGGCATGCTGATCAACAGTAACCGATACACCGCCGCCCTTCGCTTTTCCACTCCGGCGTTCAGTGGACTGTTCGTGGCGCCAGCGCCTGGCATAAGTTCGTCGATAAGGCTCTGGAGCCTGGCTGCATTCCTCAGTAAGAATCCACGGTAGACTACAATCTGACGCGTCAACGCATGGTAAGAGAAGGTCTTATGACGCCGGCGGCCAATCCCTTAAAAGGACGCTGGAAAATCGTTTGGATGGAAATGTGGGATCAGGATTTCGTTGACGAAGAAGTCTCCGGGCATGTCACGCTTGGCGACAAGGCGCGTGGAGATTTTCAATTTGGCTATGTGTGCGGTTCTTTTGCCTGGTCAACAACAAATGATCGCGTAGATGCTCTGTGGGAGGGCAACGACGAGATGGACCCTGCCCATGGCGATATTCACTGTGAAATCAAAGAGGGAGCGCTCTACGGCATCATTGGGTTTTTCAATGGTGACAGATCTGCTTTTCGCGCTGTACGGGATAACAAGTAAGGTTTTGCTTAATTATTTTGTGTCCAATCAGCGATGGCATCTTCGGCCTCTTGCAGAACTTTATCCATGGATTTGTGTCTTGTGCCACCTTCCCAAACCAGTCCGCCTTGATCAAGTACTCGTATAATGGAAGTGCTGTAGCCATCACGCCCGATTTCGATCCAGCCATCCTTGATCCAGCCAGTGATATTGGGGTATTTTTCAGTGAAAATATCAGGCTCGACTTGTCGTTTTGATGGTCCTCTGGCCGTTGGCGGCGACGCATTGATCAGATAAAGACCAAGGGCAACGGCATGTTTGCAAAATCCGTGATCCGACATGGCTGGACAGGTGCAGTCGGCGCTCAATCCTTTTGCCGTCAATTTCAGTTCGACATGGTAGGGCTGTGATCCCATCACTTCGGCAGTGGCTTCATCACGCGTATGCTCATGCAGATGAACATTACCGCCGGTGGAATATGCCTCACCGCGCGCGTAAACTTTGGGGCCAGCCAATTCATGCAGGCGTTGTGGCGACAGGAAGGCCTGAAGTTTTCCCTTGTTTGACATACGATACTGAGCCTTTTCAGCGAGGATGAACAAGTGCGTCGTTTGGCGCAGCGCCCCGCGCTCTCGACGTCATGACGGGCCTTCGCCCGCCATCAGGGAATGCGGCGACCGTACTTAATCCGAACCAGTTATTCCTCGGCAAGCTTTCAAGGCACTAGGCTAAGACAAATGCGGGATGGTGACCGACCGATTCATGTCCCGCAGAACGTCTGCAGCACCCGCTCCTCCTCCCGCGCCGGCAAGCTGTAGCGATCCCGCGCCGGGTCATCCTCGAACGGCCGCGACAGCACCGCGTGCAGTTCCTCGAACGGTCCGAAATCCTCCCGCTCGACCGCGGCGGCCAAGGCTGCCTCCACCAGATGATTGCGCGGAATGAACGCCGGGTTCATCGCCCGCATGATGGCGCGGATCGCCGCCGGACCGTCGCCCTCCCGCGTCAACCGCGACCGCCAGCGCTCGGCCCACGCCTCGAATCCACCACCGTCACCGAATAGCGAACGCACCGCCGCATCACCCGCCGGCCCCGCCACCGCATCGCCCAGCCGGCGGAAGGTCTGCGTGAAGTCCGCGCCGTGCTCCATCATCAGCTTTAGCAGATCCTGCACTAGGCTGTCGTCCCCGTCCCGCTCGACCGACAACCCGATCTTGCGTCGCAGCCCATCGAAGTACGCCTTCTGGAAGTGCCGCGGAAAGGCCGCCAGCGCCTCCTTCGCTGCCGCCTCGCCGCCGTCAAGCAACGGCAGCAACGTCTCGGCCAGGCGCGCCAGGTTCCACAGCGCGATGCGGCCCTGGTTGCCATAGGCGTAACGACCTGCCTGATCGATCGAACTGAACACGGTTGCCGGATCATACGCATCCATGAAGGCGCACGGTCCGTAATCGATCGTTTCGCCGGCAATAGAGCAATTGTCGGTGTTCATCACGCCATGGATGAAGCCGATCAGCAGCCAGCGCGCCACCAGTTCCGCCTGAGCCGCGACGACGGCATCCAGGAACGCCCGATACGACCCCGTGGCCGCCGGGTAATGTCTCGCGATGGCATGATCGGCGAGCAGACGCACCCCCTCGATGTCACCGCGCGCCGCGAAATACTGAAACGTGCCAACGCGGATATGGCTGGCGGCGACGCGGGTCAGCACCGCGCCGGGCAGCCTGGTCTCCCGCCACACCGCCTCACCGGTGGTGACCGCGGCCAGGGTCCTTGTGGTCGGGACACCCAACGCGGCCATCGCCTCGCTGACCAGGTACTCCCGCAGCACCGGCCCCAGCGCCGCTCGGCCGTCACCGCGGCGGGAGAACGGCGTCGGCCCCGACCCCTTGAGCTGGATGTCGCGGTGCAGCCCGTCCCGCCCGACGACCTCGCCCAGCAGGCACGCCCGCCCATCGCCGAGTTGCGGCACCAGATGCCCGAACTGATGCCCCGCGTAAGCCAGCGCCATCGGCGCCGCCCCCCGCGGCACATGGTTTCCCGCCAGCACCGCCACGCCCTCCGGACCGGCGAGTTCGTCGGGGTCGATCCCCAGGGTGCGGGCCAGCGCCGCATTCACCCGCACCAGCCGCGGCGCCGCCACCGGCGTCGGTTCGACCCGGGCGTAGAAGCGTTCGGGCAGGCGGGCGTAGCTGTTGTCGAAGGAGATGTGCATGGGTGGCATATAATGCGCCACGTACGGCGACACTACCCCAGCCGCGGATCGGGCACCCGCGCCGCCACCAGCACGTCGACCACCACCGCCCCCGCCACGAGCAATGCCGCCGCACAGGCACTGGTGGTCGCGCCGGAGGTCATCACATCATCAATCAGCAGCACCGAGCGGCCCACGAGCCGCGGCTGGCGCGACGGACGCACCGCGAAGCAGCCCGCGACCGCCCGCGCCCGCTCCGCCGCCGTCTTGTCGTCCAGCGGGACGGTCGGGCGGGTGCGGACCAGCGCGTTCAGCAGTGCCGGGCGGTGCGACAGCCGGCCGACCGCCTGCGCCAGCACCGCCGCCTGGTTGTATTTGCGTTGGTACAGCCGCCGGCGGTGCAGCGGGACCGGCACCAGGATCTGGGCCGCGGCCAGCAGTTCGCCGCCGGCACGCAGCATCAGCGGCGCCAGGATCGGTCCCAGTTCCACCCGGTCGGCGTGCTTGAACGGCAGGATCAGCCGGCGCGCCATGTCGTTGTAGCGCAACGCCGCACGTGCCTGGCGGAACACCGGCGGATGGTCCCTGCAAGCCGTGCAAAGTCCATCCATGCCCGCCTGATCGACCGACGCGAACGGCACGCCGCAACGCGCGCAGAACGGCGCGGTGATGAAGCTGGCCCCGGCGAAGCAGGCGCCACAAAGTTGGCCGTGGATTCCAACCAGCGTATCGCAGACCACGCAGCGCGGTGGCAGCAGTGCATCCAGCGCCGCCACGCCGGCCTGGCGCAGCCGGATTTTAAGCCGCAGCGAGGGCCTCCCCCGGAACGCCGAAGACCACCGTTCCGTCGCGCTTGATCTCGTGTACCAGGTCGATCTCCCACGTCAGATACGCGTTCATGGCTTCCTCGATACCAGAGTTACGGTCGTAGGGTCGCAGGGAAAAGTCGATGCAGGCGGCATCCGGCGGGTTGGTGCGATCCTTCGCCAGCGGCCGGCCAAAGGCTTGCCAGGCCTGGGTGCCGCCGTCCAGCACGCGCACGCTGGCCTTGGTCAGCGAGGCAACCTCCGGCACCGCCAGTCGCGCCAGCATGCCATCCGGCGAGGTGATCACGACATGCCGAGCCGCCGACAGGTGCGAAGTCAGGGAGGCGAGACGGGTGCGAATGCCCCACAGCGCGCCGGGGATGTGACCGGCGCGGAACTCGACGCTGCGGGCCAGGTCGAGCACCACCGTGCCGTCGCCGCTGTCCAGAAGCTGCTGCAGACTGGTCACGTCGATCCGCTCCACCGCCGCGGCCAGCTCCGGCACCGGGATCGGCTCGGTGCCGGAGGTCTTTACCGCCTCCAGCCCGCCTTCCACCACGAAGACGTCACGATGACCCATCTGGCGCAGCCAGGCGGCGGCCATGAGGGCGCGCGCGCCGGTGTCGTCCACCAGCACGATGCGGGCGTTGCGCACGCCGATCCAGGTGTCGGTGGCCTGCACAAGCTGCCCGCCGGGCGCATTGGTGCTACCCGGCCGGTGGCCGGCGCGGAACTCCTGCGGGTCACGCACGTCCAGGACATACAGGGAGCGGTCCGGATCGTCCTCGAACCGGATCAACTCCAGCGGCCCGATGACGCCGACGCCCGACTGTTCGGCGAAATCCCGCGCCCGCTGCAGCGCCAGCGCGGCGGTCCTCGGTTCGTTCGGCTGGAAGCGCTCGGTGCGTCCGCGCTCGCAGCGCAGGCCGGCGAGTTCCCAGCCCATCGTGCCGTTGCGCAGCGCGACCACCTTGTTGGGGATGCCGGCGCGACGCAGGCTCTCGGCGCCCAGGATGCTGCGCGTGCGGCCGGCGCAGTTGACCACCACGAGGGTGTTCGGATCGGGCGCGATATCGCCGATGCGGTAGGCCAGTTCACCACCCGGCACGCTGATGCCGGTGGGGATCGACATGCGGGTGAACTCCTCCTGCGTCCGGCTGTCCAGCACCACCATGTTCTGGCCGGAGTCGATCCAGGCTTTCAGGTCGGGTGCATCGACGCTTTCGGTGCCATAATGGTGCTCCACCCATTCGCCAAATGCCTTTGATGGCACGTTGACGCCGCTGAACAGGACGTAACCTGCGGCTTCCCAGGCTTTCGTGCCGCCATCCAGGACGGCGACATCACACGCTCCGATGCTTTCCAGCCAGCCGGCGAGATCCTCGGCGAGGCCGCGGCCGTCATCGACGCAGCAGATGCGTGTGGTCAGACGCGGCAGCAGCGCCCGGGCACGGATCTCCCTGCGCGCCAGCCCACAAGGGACCGTCCAGAACAGGTGGGACGCGCCGAACTCGCCATCCTCGCGCGCATCGAGCAAAGCCAGTTCCTGGCCGTCGGTGATCCAGTCGTGCAGTGTCCGGGCATCGATGCGGTTCATGGGCTGTCCCTCCGGTTGTGGCGAACGGTAACACCGGTCAGCGCTTCGGGCTGCTGGTGGGCGCGCGGGGTTGATGGGGCGGCCGCGCGCGAAATCAATCAGATACCGACGGCCGTTGACCGGCTGCGGGTCAACATCAAGGGCTGTTGGTATAAGACGACAGCCGACGGCTTGGCAACGGCGGCGAATGCCAAACCTTGCGCCGTCACTCATTTTACGTTATATTTTGATATAACTAACCACGAGGTTTCACGATGCACACAACCAGTCTGCGCAAAGTCGGCGGCTCGGTCATGCTGGCTCTGCCACCCGCCATCCTTGATCTTCTGCACCTGCATGCGGGTGCGACAGTTGGCATCGCGGTGGACGACGGCCGCCTGATTATCGATCCTAATCCTCGGCCGCGCTACAGCCTCGCGGAACTGCTGGCTGCATCCGACTATTCCCAGCCGCATCCGGCCGAGGAGCGGGAGTGGGTCGATGCCGGGGCAGTTGGCCGTGAACTGCTGTGAACCGGGGCGATATCTATCTGGTGGCTCTTGATCCCACGGCAGGGCGTGAGCAGCGTGGGCATCGTCCGGTCCTGGTCGTGTCACCTGCCGCCTTCAACAAGGCCACGAAGCTGCCGGTTGTCCTGCCGATCACCAACGGCGGCGCTTTCGCGCGCCGCATCGGCTTCGCCGTAGCTATTTCTGGTATACGGACGACGGGGGTGGTGCGATGCGACCAGCCTCGTGTGATCGATCTGCAAGCGCGTGATGGGCACAAGGTCGACACGCTGCCGGCGGCGATCCTGGAAGATGTTCTCGCGAGGATCCGGCCAATTTTCGAGTAGGCCCGTCCCGTCAAAGACGACAGCCGACGGCTTGGCAACGGCGGCGTACGCACGCACATGCCGGCCATGGACTCCATGGACATATTCGATCGTGCCGCGGTACGGCGGCATCGCGACCGTGCGGTGAAGACCATCGACCAGGTCGCGAATGTGCTGCGTGACGCGGCGGAGCGTCTGCTGGACCGGCTGGACGACACGACGCGCAGCTTCACCGATGCTCTGGATGTCGGTGGCCGCGGCATTGTCGCCCCATTGCTGCGCGCCCGTGGCCTGCGCGTGGTGAGCTGCGACCTGTCGGCCGCCATGGCCGCATCCAACGGCAACCCCTGCGTCGCGGCGGATGAGGAATGGCTGCCCTTTGCCTCGGCCAGCTTCGATCTGATCGTCGCCAGCCTGTCGCTGCACTGGGTCAACGACCTGCCGGGCGCGCTGCTGCAACTGCGTCAGGCGCTGCGGCCCGACGGACTGCTGCTCGCTAGCCTTCCCGCTCTGGGAACCCTGGCGGAACTGCGTTCGGCCCTGACCGAGGCGGAAGATGAGCTGACCGGCGGCGTCTCCCCCCGCGTCTCGCCGTTTCCGGAGTTGCGCGATTGCGCCCATCTGCTGCAACGCGCTGGCTTCATGCTGCCGGTGGCGGACCTGGAGGAGGTCCGGCTGCTGTACGCCGATCCGTTCGCGCTGCTGACCGACCTGCGGGCGGCCGGCGAGGCGAACGCCGTGCGCGAGCGCAACCGTTCAATGCCCTGCCCCGCGCTGTTTCCCGCCGCGCTGGCTCGCCTGCCGACGCAGGACGGGCGGGTCGCGGTGACCTTGCGGATGGCGATGATGACCGGCTGGGCACCAGGCGCGACAGCGGCGACGACATGATTGCCTGAGGCTGACCGATCGGAAGGCGTGAATTATGGCCCAAAGCCGGTTGAGGCTGCAAAATGGACCTGTGCTGTCAGCCGGGTCGCGACTTCCTGGTTCAATCTCGTAATCGCACCGACCTGACTATCAGACGGCAAGGCGTCCGTGGCGACCGCATTACGCAGGGCAATCGGGTGGACCGGGTGACGCGAAGAGTTCTGCGCCATGGGCATTCAACTGGCGTCCTGGCCGCGCTGCATTGCCTTGTGTCAACGCCGGGGCTTGGCCCGGCCACCCACGACTTGCGGTGCCAAACCAAGCCAAAGTCGCGGGTCACCGGGCCAAGCCCGGTGATGACACAACGGGGATGCGCCATCCCGTGTCTTCGGTCTACTTCACCCGATTGCCCTGGCGGATCACGCCATTTTGGTAGACGGTATCAACCAATAACGCCATAACCGCCAGATGATCACGTCGTTGCCTTATCTCGTCGCAGTCGGCGCTTCGGGGAATGAGGGTCTGGGTGATATTCAAAATCTTCTGGGTGCCTTGCCCGCGTCGCTCGATGCGATCGTCATGGTCGTCCTGCATCGGCCGAGCGACCGCGTCAGCAACCTGCGCAACGTGCTCGCCTGCCGCTCCAACATGCCGATCGTGATCGCCTTGGAGGCCGAGGTTATGCAGCCCGGTGTCTGCTACATCGGAGAGCCAGACAGGCACCTGACGTTGGTGGACATCAATCTGGCGCATCTTGTTCCGGGTACCGCCAACCGGTTACGCAACCGCACGATCGACACGCTGTTCAACTCGCTGGCCACGCATGCCGGTGCGCGAACGATCGGCATTGTCCTGTCCGGCGCACTCAGCGATGGATCACGCGGCCTCGCCGCCATCCATGCAGCCAAAGGGCTGACAATGGTGCTTGATCCGGGCCATAAGCCGCGGGGAATGCAGCAGAACGCCATCGATTACGATGGTCCTATCAGCTTCATTGGAACAGCCGAGGAAATCGCTGGGGCGATCAGTGGAGCAATCTCTGATGGCGTTTCGTCGGCGAACGCGGCGCCGTAGGCCAGCACCTGCAAGGTCGCCGGCATGAATGCCGGGCGCGACGGCCTCAACCGCTGTCGCGGGCGAAGCCCTCCCTCGCTTGCTCGGTCGCCCACCATCCACGCTTTTGTATGTGCAAAGAAACGGCATGGATACCGAGCAGAGCCTGTTGCCGCCTTTGACCCCGACCTCGGCATGACAAAGCGCCGCCGCCGATGTGTTTCGTCTTCCGCCGGTTGGTATCAATCCGAGGCAGCCCCATCCTTGCTGATCAGCCGTTTGGTCAAGGCCACCACGTCGATGATCCTGAACGGCTTGAGCATGAAGGCGGCGTAGCCCGTGCAGCGTTCGGCCACCGTGGCCTCGGGGATCGAGCTCATCACCACGACCGGAATGTCGCTTAACAAGGCATCCTCGGCCATGCGGTGGAGCATACCTGCCCCATCCATCACCGGCATCATGTAATCGGTGAACACCAGGTCAGGGTGTTCCCTGGTCAGCAGCTCAAGCCCCTGCTTGCCATTCACCGCGAGCAGCACGCGATAACCCTCGTCGGTAAGCACCGAACTGATCAGTTCGGCGATGCCGAACTCGTCCTCGACCACGAGCACGGTGGTCATCGCTAGTTGCCACGCCTTTCCCGCGGCTGCCTGCCGGCGGAGGCTTCGCTTTTCTCGCCGCGCGCGTAGCCGACCAGGATCTGTTCCGCGCTGTCGGATGTCGCTTCGATCATCAGCCCTTCACTGCTGGTGGTGTACTCGTGCAACGTCGGGTCGAACTGGCTGTCCCTGACCTTGAGAATGGAGACCAGCCGATAAAGCCGGGAGCGAAGTTCGATAAAGCGAAGCAGGATCAGGTTCTCGGCCAGGCTGGATAGATCGCCGAGCGGCGTGCGGATTGATGGGCCCATGATGTCGGGGACCTCGATGGTGAACAGCGTGGTGACGCCCAGCACACGCATTTCGTTCATCAGCGCGGTCAGGAAGTTGCCGATCCGACCAGACCCGCCACCGGCTGCCGCCTGCAAGGCGCCCAGGCCATCGATGAACAGCCGCCGCACCTTGCGCTGATGCACCATCTGCAACAGGGTCTCGCCATGGGCATCGAGCAGGTCGTCCGTCGGCGGCTGCCATTGCACTTGCACCGCACCGCTGTCGATCAGGCCCCGCAGGGGCCGGCAGACGCCGGCGATCTTGGCGGCGATGCGGGCCGGGGTCTCGTAGAAACCGAACAGCAGGCCCGGTTCGGCCGCACTGCTCCGGGCCAGGAACTGCAAGCCCAGGGTCGTCTTGCCGGTGCCCGACGGCCCCATGACCATGGTGGTGGAGGACCTTGGCAAGCCGCCGCCCAGCATGGTGTCGAGTTGATCGATACCGCTCGACAGCCTTCCGGCGTTATCCGGATCAGGCCGTGAGGGGCGCGCCAGCAACGCCTCGATGCGCGGATGAACGACGACGCCGTCGCTGGTGATCTTGAAGGCGTGCCGGCCCCGCAAGATACGGCCGCCGCGGAACTTGACAACCTGAAGCGAACTTTCGGCCGACCACTCGGTCAAATGGTCCGACAATTCTATGATGCCATCCACCATGGTGTGCTCGGGTGTCACCTTGATGCCCATCGCGCTGGTCAGCATGAACATGGTGCAATTCGCCGCGATGGCGATGGCCTGCAACTCATGAACGAATTCATTGAACGCCTGCTCGTCACCAGCCGCCCGCCGGACCGACACGATGCCATCGAGCACCAGCAGGGAGGCGTCGCGCGTCGTGATTTCGCGACGCAGCAGGGCCAGCAGACCCTTGAGGCCCTCATCATGCAGCGCTCGCAGCCCGTTCAGGGAGGTGATCTGGTCCGGGATCCTCGACTGGTCGAAGAACGTCATGACGCGCAGATGCTGCATCATGCGAGCGTGGTATTCGGCAAGAAGGGTGACGTAGAGCGCCCGTCGATCATCGGCGACGTGGTTGAAGCAGACCTGGTTGCCAATTGTCGTCTTGCCGGTGCCGGGCGGCCCCTGGATGATATAAAGCCCGCCTTTGAGGAAGCCACCGCCAAGAATCACGTCGAGGCCGGCAATGCCGCTTGGCATGCGGTCAAGCAGGCTGTTGTCATTGCCGCTCATGGCCGGTTCGCTTCCACATGTCGGGGCAGGATCACGGTGAAGACGGAGCCTCCGCCACGCGCATCGTCCACCGTGATCGTGCCCTTCATTGCTTCAATCAACTGACGCACAACCCACAGCCCGATACCAAAGCCGCTACGGCTTTCCTCGGCGCCGACCGCGCGCTCGAACCGCTGAAAGATCCGGGACCGGTCCTTCATGGCAATGCCCGGGCCGAAATCGCGGACTTGAAGGCTGATCGTGTCACCAAGCGCCTCGGCGCAGACGCGAACCGGTCCGCGACCGCCATATTTGATGGCGTTGGACACAAGATTATCGACGATTTGTTCCATCGCCAGACGATCCCAGGTTCCGCTGAGGCTTGCGGGCGCATCGACCTCGATCGGACTGCCGGCATGCAGGGCAGCCGCGGCATACGTCTCGACAACGGTCCGCACCAGTGCGGCAAGGTCGCAGGCGCCGTGCTCAAGCGCCAGCCTGCCGCTGGTGATCCGCGACACGTTCAACAGGATCGCGGCCCGCTTGATGTAGTGGCTCATTACCTGACGAATACGTTCAAGCCGCTGCTCGATCTGGTCAGGAGCGTATTTTCCAGCCCTGACTCCCGACAGCAGCAGGTCGATCTGGCCGATCATCGGCGTCATCGGGTTGCGCAGCTCGTGGGCGGCAACGGCGATGAAGGTATCCCGGGCAGCGACCGCCTCGGCAAGCTCGGAATTCCGCTTCCGCAACGCCTCAAGAGTTGGCTTGAAGGACGCCTCTTCCGGTGGATGCGCCTCCGGCGAACTCATAGGCGTTGATCCCCTGATCTAGTTGTTGAGGAATGTGCCATTGCGGCCGGGACAATACAACTGAAGCTCATTATAATGACCCAGGTAAGTCGCCGAGCATCCCGTGTCTTCCAGGATTAAAGATCAGCCGCTGAAGCGAGGTCGGCACGCGGCGCAGCGGTGTTTCTCGCTGCTTGCCGTTTGCCCCATGCATCGCTTAGTTGCGACACCGGCTTTATCCCGGTTGCCATCCGCGCCAGCGGAACGGACGGCGGCCGCTCGCTATCCGCCCGTCACGCTCATGTGCCGGGCTACCGCCGGCTTGTCGTGGCGACGGTCGATAATGAAGTCGTGGCCTTTCGGCTTGCGGGAAATCGCCTCCCGGATCGCGTCCTCAAGCTGATCGTCGCTAGCCCCGGCCCGCAGCATTGGACGGAAATCCGCCGCATCCTCCTGTCCAAGGCACATGTAAAGCGTGCCCGTGCAGGTCAGCCGCACACGGTTGCAGCTTTCACAGAAATTATGCGTCATCGGCGTGATGAAGCCGATCCGCCGACCGGTTTCCTTCACCACAAAATAGCGCGCCGGGCCGCCGGTGCGGTAGTCGGTGTCCTGCAACGTCCAGGTGTTGCGCAGCCTGGCGCGCACCATGGACAGCGGCAGGTACTGGTCGGTGCGGTCGCCGGTGATGTCGCCCATCGGCATGGTCTCGATCAGGCACAAGTCGAAACCATGCTCCCCGCACCACGCCAGCATGCCGTCGAATTCGGCTTCATTGACGCCTTTCATTGCCACGGCGTTGATCTTCACCGCCAATCCGGCGGCCTTGGCGGCGAAGATGCCGTCCAGCGTCTGCTCGATCTTGCCCCATCGCGTGATCTGGTTGAACCGCACCGGATCAAGCGTATCAAGCGATACGTTGATCCGCTTCACGCCGGACGCCACCAGCGTTTCCGCATGCTTGGTCAACTGCGACCCGTTGGTGGTGACGGTCAGCTCGTTCAGCCCGCTGCCGAGCCTGCCGCCCAGCGCGCCGAACAGCCGCATGACGTCGCGCCGTACCAGCGGCTCGCCGCCGGTGATGCGGATTTTCGTCGTGCCAAGCCGAATGAAGGCGGCGCAGAGGCGGTCAAGTTCCTCCAGCGTCAACAGGTCCCGCTTGGGCAGGAAGGTCATGTCCTCTGCCATGCAATAGACACACCGCAGGTCGCAGCGGTCCGTCACCGACACCCGCAGATAGGTAATCGCTCTGCCGAACGGATCGATCATGATGGGCTGTTGTCTCCTTCAGGCCGTGAAGGTGCGCGATCGGCCTGCCAATGATAGGTTGACACATGACTTGCACCCTCTCGGGTCCCCGTTCAAGGCCGCGCACGGCGTGAAAACCCCGCGCGACCACTGGCAAACGCTCGACTTCAGCCGCTTGCGAGACCATCCTGATCATCGTCGTCGTGTGCTGGGAAGAGACCGTTGTCCGCCACCAGCGAGACCCTCCGTCTGATCGAACTGACGTCGGCGCGCTTGTGCCGGGGCATTGGCGATCCCGCCGGACCGCTTGACGGTCTCCCTGAGCCGCATGCGGCGCACAGGTCAAGATTGCTCCGTGCCGCCTGGGGACCTGACGATCAGACGTTATCTTCGGCTGCCCTGCGGTCTCTCGCGGCGGGCCTTCCCGCTTGTGTCAGCGTTGATCTTTCCGGTCTTGACGATGCCTGCGTCCTGCCGCCTTGCAGGGGACGTATCGTGCTGAACCTGCTGCTCCTGGCGGCCGACAGCATGCCCGCCGGCGGAACCGTGATGCTGGCGGGATCGGCGGACGACCTGTTCGTGCGGATCGACGGACCCGCCGCGGCATGGCCCACGGCAATGGCGGTCTGCATGGTGAACGAGGCAGCCGCGCACGCGGCAATAAGCGCCGGCAAGGCGGCGCAGATGCCGCTGACGGCGCTGCTCGCGCATGCCGCCGGTGTGCGGCTGTCGGTGCTGATGTCGCCCGCTGCCCACACGCCGTCCGCCCACACGCCGTCCGCCCACACGCCGTCCGCCCACACGCCGGCGTCAATTGTTCGGCTGGGCGGCGGCTGATCGCGCGCGGATAAAAAAATCCGGCTCATTTACCTTTTGTTTGCGAAGTGCTGCCAAGGATGCCTCGCGCCCGGCTCTCGGGCCTGCCCAAGTGGGCTTTTAAGGGGCTGCCATGGACGACCTGCTTTCCGACTTCCTGACCGAGACGAACGAGAGTCTGGCGGATCTGGATTCCGCTCTGGTGAAGCTGGAACGAACGCCCGACGATGCGGACACCCTGTCGCTGATCTTCCGGATGGTCCACACCATCAAGGGGACCTGTGGCTTCCTGGGCCTGCCGCGGCTGGAGCGGGTTGCCCACGCGGCTGAAAACATCCTGGGCCGGCTGCGCGACAAGACCCTGACGGTGACGCCGGCCATCGTCACCGTCGTGCTGGCGGCGATCGACCGGATCAAGGCGATCGTTGCTGGCCTGTCGGAAACCGGCACGGAGACGGCGGGTGACGACGCACCGCTGATCGCCGCGTTGGACGCGGTGGCGACCGGCCAGCCGGCGGCCGCGAAGGCCCCTGCCCTACCCGAAGCAGTGCCGATACCCGAGGCCGCACCGCCCCCCAAACCGGTGGCCGCACCGCCGTTGGTCCAGCCAAGCGCACCGCCGCCCACGCCTGTCGCCGCCCCGCCGGCGCCCGAAGCCGTCGCCGCCAAGGCGGCGCTTGAACCGGTCGCCGCCAAGGCGGTGTCGGAACCTGCCGCCGCGCCGGCCGCGGCCGCGCAGACGATTCGCGTGACGGTCGACGTGCTGGAAGACCTGATGACGCTGGTCAGCGAACTGGTGCTGACCCGCAACCAGCTTCTGCAACTGGCGCGCAACCAGGACAACAGCGCCTTCACCGTGCCGCTGCAACGCCTGTCGCACATCACGTCGGAGCTGCAGGAAGGCGTGATGAAGACCCGCATGCAGCCGATCGGCAACGCCTGGAACAAGCTGCCCCGCCTGGTTCGCGACCTGTCGCAGGACATGGGCAAGAAGATCGAGCTGACCATGATCGGCGCGGAAACCGAGCTTGACCGGCAGATCCTGGAACTGATCAAGGATCCGCTGACCCACATGATCCGCAACAGCGGCGACCACGGCCTGGAAACCCCGGCCGAACGGCGCGCCGCCGGCAAGCCGGAGACCGGGCGGATCGTGCTGAACGCGTTCCATGAAGGCGGCCACATCATCCTGGAAATGTCCGACGACGGCCGCGGCCTCGCGGTGGACCGCATCCGCGCCAAGGTGCTGGCCAACAACCTGGCCACCGAAGCCGAATTGGCGGCGATGAGCGAGGAGCAGATCCAGCGCTTCATCTTCAATCCGGGCTTTTCCACCGCCGCGACGATCTCGGCGGTGTCCGGCCGCGGCGTCGGGATGGATGTGGTGAAGACCAACATCGAGAAGATCGGCGGCACCGTTGACCTGAAAAGTACCGTCGGCAAGGGCACGATGTTCACCATCAAGATCCCGCTGACCCTGGCCATCGTCTCGGCGCTGATCGTGGAAGCCTGCAACGAGCGGTTCGCCATTCCGCAGATCAGCGTGGTGGAGCTGGTCCGCGCGCAGCTTGGTTCCGAGCGACGCGAAAGCACCTCTGGCGAAAGCGTCATCGAGCGGATCAACGACACCCCGGTGCTGCGCCTGCGCAACCGCCTGCTGCCGCTGGTCAGCCTGACGGAGCTGCTTGAACTGGGCGCGAAGCAACCCACCGACGGTGGCGCCGACGTCGTGGTGGCGCAGGTCGGCGCGCACATGATGGGCATCATCGTCGACCGTGTGTTCGACACCGAGGAGATCGTCGTCAAGCCGGTTGCCCCGATCCTGCGCCACGTCACCATGTTCAGCGGCAACACCATCCTCGGCGACGGCTCAGTGATCATGATCCTTGATCCCAACGGGATCGCCCGCCGCACCGGTGTCGGCGCCGGCGGCGAAAGCCGGCTGGAGCAATCGAGCCGGATCGATACAAGAAGCTCCAGCGAAAAGACCGCCATGCTGCTGTTCCACGCCGGCGGCTTGCAACGCATGGCGGTGCCGCTGGGGCTGGTCGCCCGCCTGGAGGATATTCCGCGCGCGAAGATCGAGATCTCCTGCGGCCTGCCGGTCACCCAGTATCGCGGCAAGCTGATGCCGCTGATCTCGATCAGCGGCGGCAGCGACCTGGAAAAGCCGACCCAGCCGCTGCTGGTGTTCGCCGACGGCGAACGCAGCATGGGGCTGATGGTCGACGAGATCGTCGATGTGGTGGAAGACCGCCTCGATATCGAACTCGCCGCCGCTCGGCCGGGGCTGCTGGGAACCGCAGTGATCGGCGGCCAGGCGACCGATGTGCTGGATACCGGCTACTGGCTGATGCAGGCCTGGGAGGACTGGTTCCGCGGCGCCCCCCGGCAGACCGCGGCGCAGGGCCAGCGCCACGTGCTGCTGGTCGATGACAGCGACTTCTTCCGCCAGTTGATGGTGCCCACCCTGAATGCCGCGGGCCTGCTGGTCACCGCCGTCGGCAGCGCGGCCGAGGCCCTGCGTTTGCGTGAAAACGGCGTCCGCTTCGATGCCATCGTCTCCGACATCGAGATGCCGAACATGGACGGGCTGCAGTTCGCCCGGGTGGTGCGCAGCGGCGGTGCCTGGGCGGATCTGCCGATGATCGCCATGACCTCGCATTCCGACCCGCAGCACGCGCAGGCCGGGCGACAGGCCGGCTTCACCGACTATGTCGCGAAGTTCGAGCGCGAGGCGCTGGTCGCCAGCCTTCGCGCCAGCCTGGCCGAAACGGTCGCCGCCTGAGCCCGCAAAGGAACCGACATGTCGACTGATGTACTAGAGAACGCCGTGGCCGGAAGCCTGGCCGACGACGAACAGGTTCTCGTCACGCTGACGGTGGCGGATCAGATCTGCGGCGTGCCGGTCCTGGCGGTACGCGACATCCTGGGCGAGCAGCCGATCACGCGGATCCCGCTGGCCCCGCCGCAGATCGCCGGCAGCCTGAACCTGCGCGGGCGCATCGTCACCGCCATCGACCTGCGCCGCCGCCTGGGCCTGCCGCCGGCACCACCTGGCCAGAAGAAGATGTCCGTCGTCGCCGATCAGGGCGGCGAGCTGTATGCGCTGCTGGTCGATCAGGTCTCCGAGGTCATGAGCCTGAAGGCCAGCACGTTCGAGCGCAACCCGCCAACATTGGAAAAGCACTGGGCGACGTTCAGCACCGGCATCTATCGCCTGCAGGGACGTCTTCTGGTCGTACTGGACATCGGCAGGCTGATCGCCCTGTCAGGGGAGGCGTAAGGCAATGTCGCGGACCTGCCTGGTGGTGGACGACAGCCGCGTCGTCCGCAAGGTCGCCCGCCGCATCCTGGAAGCCAACGGCTTCGATGTGACCGAGGCCGCCGATGGCCAGCAGGCCCTGGATACCTGCCGGCAGACGATGCCCGACTGCGTGCTGCTGGACTGGAACATGCCGGTGCTGGACGGGATCTCGTTCCTGCGCCACCTGCGTGCGGAGTTCGGTCCGGACAAACCGCCGGTGGTGTTCTGCACCACCGAGAACGACCTGAACCATATCGAGCAGGCGATCACGGCAGGCGCCCAGGAATACATCATGAAGCCGTTCGACGAGGAAATCCTGATCGGCAAATTTGGACAGGTTGGTCTGCTTTGACCGCGCTCAGCCGGATCCGCCCCGCCGAACCGCCGGGTGCCACGGCGGCACGCGTGATGATCTGCGATGACTCGCTGGTGATCCGTGCGGCCATCGCCCGTATTTTGGAAGCCGATCCGGCGATCCAGGTCGTGGCGAAGGTCGCCAACGGGCGGGCGGCGGTCGAGGAGATCGGCCGGACGCCGGTCGATGTGGTGGTGCTGGACATCGAGATGCCGATCCTTGATGGCATCGCCGCGCTGCCGCTGCTGTTGCGCGCCGATCCGGGCGTGCGGATCATCATGGCCTCCACGCTGACCACCCGCGGGGCTGGTATCGCCCTGCGCGCGCTGCGTCTGGGTGCGGCGGACTATCTACCGAAACCGTCCACCATCGGCACCACGGGCGATGACGGCTTCAGCCGGGAGCTGCTGGAGAAGGTCAAGGGCCTGGCGCGCCAGCGGCGGCCGGCGGCACAGGCGAATCGTCCGCGTCCCGGCATCACGTTGCGGCCGGCACCGTTGGCCGCCCCGCGCCTGCTCGCGATCGGCAGCTCGACTGGCGGCCCACAGGCGCTGTTCACCGTCGTCCAAGGCCTGGGGCGGACGCTCGGTGTTCCGGTGGTGATAACCCAGCACATGCCGGCGACCTTCACCCCGATCCTGGCGGAACACATCACCCGGCTGGGCTGCATGGCCTGCACCGAGGCCCGCGACGGAGAAATCCTGGTTGCCGGCCGCATCTACCTTGCCCCCGGCGACCGGCATCTGCTGGTCGATGGTGGCCGATCCGGCCTGCGGGTTCGGCTGAGCTCCGATCCGCCGGAGAATTTCTGCCGCCCCGCCGTTGATCCGATGCTGCGCAGCGCCACGGCGGCCTGCGAAGGCCGCGTGCTGGTGGCGATGCTGACCGGCATGGGCCATGATGGGCTGGAAGGCACCCGGCGGGTGGTCGAGGCGGGCGGCTGCGCCATCGGCCAGGATGAAGCCAGCAGTGTCGTCTGGGGCATGCCCGGTGCCGTGGCACAGGCCGGCCTGTGCCACGCCGTGCTGCCGTTGCCGAAAATCCCACTCAAGCTTCTGGACATGCTGAAAGGAGCCCGGGCATGACCGAGAGCCTGACACCCACTTCGTTCGATACGTTCGCCGGATTGCTCAAGACGGCGTCGGGCCTGATCATTGGCAAGGACAAGGTCTATCTGCTGGAGACACGGCTCACCGCCATCCTGAAGCGGGAGAAGCTGGCCGACCTGAACAGATTGGCCGACCGGCTGCGCGGAGCGGGCGTTGATGCGCTCGCCCGCGATGTGGTCGAAGCCATGACGACCAACGAAAGTTTCTTCTTCCGTGACGACAAGCCGTTCCAGCACTTCCGTAGCCAAGCCCTGCCGCGCCTGATCGCCGCCCGGCCGCCCGGCAGCACAATCCGCATCTGGTCGGCTGCCGCCTCCTCGGGTCAGGAGGCGTACTCGCTGGCGATGATCATTGCGGAATCGCGCGCGCAACTCGGCAACCGCAAGATCGAGATCATCGGCACGGATATCGCCCGCGACCAGCTCGCGCGCGCGCGCGACGGGCTCTACACGCAGTTCGAGGTGCAGCGCGGCCTGCCGGTGCAGATGCTGATGCGCTACTTCAAGAAGGAAGATGCCAGTTGGCGTCTGTCGGACCCGATTCGCGCGATGGCTCAGTTCAAGGAGTACAACCTGCTGAGCGACCTGCGCGGGCTGGGCCGCTTTGATGTCGTGTTCTGCCGCAACGTGCTGATCTACTTTGATCAGCCGACCAAATCGCGGGTCCTGGACGGCATCGCCGGCTTGATGCTGCCGGACGGTCTGCTCTACCTCGGCGGCGCCGAGACGGTGATGGGCATCACGCCGCGGTTCGCACCGCTGCCGGCGGAACGCGGCGTATACGGGCTGGTTGGGGCGACCACCACGCCAGCCCCGGTCGCCTACCGGCCGCCGGCCGCTGCTGTCGCGAAAGCGGCGCTGGTCTAGCCGGCGGCGCTGGAAACAGCGCGTGATCGCCTGAGGCGGACCAGTCAGTCACGTGATCCACGCTTTCCGCCTGGTCAGTCTCAGGCGATCACGCGCGAAGCCGATTCGCCAGACAAGCTGGCATCGAAACGGCTGGCCGCATTCAGGTCGTCTTCAGAAAATCGATCAGTTTGATGATCGCCGTCGGCTTGTCGGTCTGGTCCAGTGCAGCGAGTTCAGCGGCCAGCCGGTCCATCGCGGCCTCATAGATCTGGCGTTCGGAAAAGCTCTGGTCCGGCTGACCGGCGTTGCGATGCAGGTCACGCACGACCTCGGCGATCGCCAGCGGGTCGCCGGAATTGATCTTGGCTTCATATTCCTGGGCTCGCCGCGACCACATGGTGCGCTTGATCCGGGCCTTGCCCTTCAGCACGGCCAGTGCCTCATCGAACAGCTTGCGGGTGGCCAGCTTGCGCAACCCGGCGGTGCGGGCCTTGGCGACCGGCACCCGCAGGGTCATGCGGTTTTCCTCGAAGGTGATGTGGATCAGTTCCAGCCGGTGGCCGGCGATCTCCTCGATGGCGATGCGCTCCACCTTGCCGACGCCATGCGTCGGATAGACGACATGGTCGCCTTCGACGAACACCTCCGCCTTCGCGATCGCGCGTGGCGTCAGGTTTGGACCGTTGTGCGGCGGCCGCCGATCGACCTCCGGGGCACGCTGCTGATCCGAACGCTGTTCCATTGGCGATTGCTCTGGCGGTGCGCTCACCTGTTGCTCAGCCACCTGGTTCGAAACTTCTTCCACTGCCTGCTGCTCATCCGTTGTCTTGGTTAATTGGTCGGTTCCCATACATCGAGCTTTCGTCCGATCGATGGGCGTCACTCCGATGGACGTTCCCGACCGACACCCACAGCCGATCGTAACGGCTTTTCCCTCGGCACCCCGGCAAAAACCGACTTTGCGTCCAGCAAAATTATGCCCCGGCGGCTGGGTTCACCGCCTAAACCTCGCCCTCCGGCATCCCCGCACGACACGGGAATATCCAGCCTGTGCATGAGACGATAGCATAACATGGTCGCCGCGTCAGGAGGTGTTCGAGGAGCGCGGAGCCGCGGTTACGGCTTGCCAGGTTCAGGGTCGAAGATTCCAGCCTTTCCAGGCTTGTCCTTCCACTCATCCGCGTCATCCGGCTGGGTCCCTTTACGGGTGATGTTCGGCCAGAGCACCGCATAGGTGCGGTTCTGTTCCACCCAATCCGTCGCCTTGTCATCGCTGTCGGGCACGATTGCCTCGGCCGGGCATTCCGGCTCGCAGACGCCGCAGTCGATGCATTCGTCCGGGTGGATCACCAGCATGTTGGCGCCGACGTAAAAACAGTCGACCGGGCAGACCTCGACACAGTCCATGTACTTGCAGCGAATACAGTTTTCGGTGACCACGTAGGTCATGCGCAACCCCTGAATGGAGGAGAACCCGGCCCAGGGCCGATCATTGGATGCCGCGATATGCCGAGGATTCCGCTTCGGCGCAAGGTGTTGCTGGCCGTTCCGTGATATCAGCATAGAGGCATTTCGCCTCTGCCGCCGGTCCACGCCGCAGGGCGAGGCATTGAACGCGCACCACCCGCACTGAGCCATGCACCGGGATGGTCAGCACATCGCCAATTCGCAACTTGGCATGCGGCTTGATAGTGGGCTGGCGGTTGATGCGGATGCGGCCTTGCGCCGCCAGGCTGGTGCAATCGGCGCGGGCGCGCATGAAGCGGGCGCACCAGAGCCATTTGTCCAGCCGCTGCCAGTCGCGGTCCTCCTGGTCAGCCATGGTGGTAACCCGGATGGCGGGAAGCAAGCGCGGGACGCCGCAACTGCCCCAGTCGTCTCCTCCCACGGCATCTTATGGACGGGTTCAAAGGGCCGTCGGCCCTTTGCGGGTCCAGGGCAGCGCCCTGGCCTGGCTGTTCTTCTCCCACGCTACCGCCGCAGTGCCGCCAGGGCAGCAAACGGACCACTGGCCCGCACCAGGGGCCGCGGCGCCTCGACCACGGCGCGCCGCCGCCGCGGCGGCAGCAGCATTGCCGGCGCCGGCGGCCCGTGCTGATCCGGTTCAAGCCCGGCCGCCGGCAGGACGCGAAAGCCAAGCTGGCGCAGCACTGCCGGCAGCAGGTCAGCCTTGACGGCGAAGCGGGAAGCCAGGCCGGAGGGCAGCGCCGAGGGGCCGCGACGCAACCGAAACCCCAGCTCGCCGGCGATCTTTTCCGCGACATCCAGGCGCAGCAGGATCGGTCCGGCCTCCACCCAGCCAACGGCGGCGGCAAACCCCGCCGGCCAGGCCGTCTGCTGCGCCGGAACCGAAACCAGGGCGGCATCGGGCAGCTCCGGTGTCGCGATGCCGCTGCAAAGTGCCCACAGACGCGCCCGCATGGCCGCCGCGCGCGGCTTCATCAGCGCCGGCATGAACAAGGCGAAGCGGCCTGATCGCACGCCCAAGGCGCGCAATGCGGCTCGCACTGCCGGCGCCAGGGTTTCCTCGTCAAGACCAGGGATCAAACCAAGGGCTTGCGTCAGTCGATGCAGCGGTCCGCGCAGCGCAGGGGCTGATTGTACGGCCGTCTCGGCCGCGAACAACGGCGCCAGGTCGGCGCTGATCTGCCCATCCAGCCAGGTTTGCAGCCGGCGCCTGACCCGTTCCCTCTCGGCACCGTCGAGAAATTCGCTGTCCAGCACCTGCACCTTGGGCCGCAGCGGAGTCGTGCCGCGCATCAGGCGTGCGATGGGAACGTCGGTCCAGGTGACAAGGTGGTCGCGGGTCAAGGCGAAACCGGCATCCGCCGCTGTTTCCACGGCGCCGACACGGCGCGGCATTTCCGCCCGCAATGCTCGCCGGGCCGCGCGCAGCACCAGCTTCTTCTCGTCGCCAACCGCCGCCGGATCGGGAACGAAGCCAAAGCCCGCCACGTGGCCGACCGAATGACCCTCTACCACTACGTCGCCCCGCGTGGTGACAGCAGAGAGCAGGTCCTCCCCGTCACTGCCGTCCAGCCGGCGCATCAGGTGTGCGGCGCGGCGATCGACAAAGCGGCTGATCAGACGCTCATGCAACGCGTCCGACAGCTTGTCCTCGACCTGTCGCGCGCACGCCTGCCAGTGCAGCGTGTCCTTCACCCAGTCCGAGCGGGCGGCGATGTAGGACCAGACCCGGACACCCGACAGGCGCTGCATCAGCGTGTCGATATCGCCCTCCGCCCGGTCCAGCGCGCCGATCTGGCTGGCGAGCCAATCGGTCGGCACCTCGGTCTCCCGCGCGACGTGGTCGAACACGCGGGCGCACAGACGGGTATGGGTATCATCCGCCAGCTTGCGGAAATCCGGGATCTGGCAGGCATCCCACAGCAGCCGCATGCGATTTCTTCCGTGTGCCAGCCGGCGGACGTCCGGATCACGCGACAGCGCCAGCAGCGTCTCCAGATCCGACGAGTCGTTGCCTCGCACCAAGCCCTGGCGCGGCGGCGGCGGCGTCAGACTGTCCAGCAGCGCCTCGACGCCGGAAAAATCCAGCTCACTGTTGCGCCAGCACAGCGTGTCCAACGCCTCGAACTGATGCGCCTCCACCGCGCGGACGAGTTCATCCGACAATGGCGGGCACTGCGTCGTGGTGCCGAAGGTGCCGTCCTTCATCCCACGGCCCGCCCGTCCGGCGATCTGTCCGACCTCGGACGCGGTCAGCCGGCGCGGCCGGTGGCCGTCGAATTTGCCCAACCCGGCGAACGCGACATGATCGACGTTCATGTTCAGGCCCATGCCGATGGCGTCGGTGGCCACGAGGAAATCGACCTCACGGTCCTGATACAGCGCCACCTGGGCGTTGCGGGTGCGCGGCGACAACCGTCCCATCACCACGGCGCAGCCGCCCTTCCGCCGCCTGATCAATTCGGCGATGGCGTAGACCTCGGCGGCACTGAAGGCGACCACGGCGGTGCGCGGCGGCAGGCGGACCAGCTTGGCCGGCCCAGCATAGGTCAGTTGCGACAACCGGGGTCTGGTGTCCACCTGGGCGTTCGGCACCAGGCGTTGCAGCAGCGGGCGGATCGTCTCGCTGCCCAGGAACATCGTCTCCACCATGCCTCGGGCATGCAGCAGGCGGTCGGTGAAGACGTGGCCGCGATCGGGGTCGGCACAGAGCTGGATCTCGTCCACCGCGACGAACTCGGTGGCGCGGTCGAGCGGCATGGCCTCGACCGTGCAGGAGAACCAGCGGGCTTCCGGCGGGATGATCTTTTCCTCGCCGGTGATCAGCGCGACATATCGGGCGCCCTTTCGGGCCACCATGCGGTCGTAGTTCTCACGGGCCAACAGGCGCAGCGGAAAGCCGATGACGCCGGATGCGTGGGCCAGCAACCGCTCGATGGCGAGATGCGTCTTGCCGGTGTTCGTCGGGCCGAGGACAGCCTTGACGCGAGCGGTGAAGCCAGAGTCGGAGCCGAGCATGTGTGGATGTTTGGATGTTGCGGCGTGGAATGCAAGCGGGGAATTAAGCAAGGCCGGGGCGCTGCCCCGAACCCCGCCAAGGGACGACGCCCCTTGGAACCATTCAAATGGCGGGTTTCAGGGGCATCAGTCCTTAGCGGGTCTGGGCAGAGCCCTGCCTTCCTGCTGATCACGCACGCCGCTTGACTTGAAGAACGCAGCCGGGCTTGTGTGCCGGCGTTGATACGGTTGCCGGGACACCAGACGATGCACGCCTATCGTAGTCATACATGCGGCGCCTTGCGGGCCGCCGATGCCGGCCAGCAGGTCCGCCTGTCGGGCTGGGTACATTCCAAGCGCGACCATGGCGGCCTGCTGTTCATCGACCTGCGCGACCATTACGGCATCACCCAGTGCGTCTTCGCCGCCGGCTCCGCCGCCTTCGACGCCGCCGACCGGGTCCGGCCGGAAAGCGTGATCACCGTTACCGGCCAGGTGGTGATGCGGGAGACCGGCACCATCAACCCAAGGCTGCCGACCGGGGAGATCGAGCTGCGCGTCGCTGACCTGGTGGTGCAATCGGCCGCCGAAGTCCTGCCGATGCAGGTCGCCGGGGAGGAACGCTTTCCGGAAGATATCCGCCTGAGATACCGTTTCATCGACCTGCGGCGGGAGAAGCTGCACAAGAACATGGTGCTCCGGTCGCGGGTGATCACCTCGGTCCGCCAGCGCATGATCGCGGCGGGATTCCTGGAATACCAGACACCGATCCTGACCGCGTCCTCCCCCGAAGGCGCCCGTGACTTCCTGGTGCCGGCGCGCATGCACCCGGGGAAGTTCTATGCGCTGCCACAGGCGCCGCAGCAGTTCAAGCAGTTGCTGATGGTCGCCGGGTTCGACCGGTATTTTCAGATCGCGCCGTGCTTCCGTGACGAGGCCTCGCGTGCCGACCGTTCCCCCGGAGAGTTCTACCAGCTCGATTTCGAGATGAGCTACGTCACCCAGGAAGACGTGTTCGCCACGATCGAGCCGGTGATCGCCGGCGTGTTCCAGGAGTTCTCGGACGGCCGGATCGTGACCAGCCCGCCTTTTCCACGCATCCCCTATGACACCGCGATGCTGCAATTCGGCTCCGACAAGCCCGACCTGCGCAACCCGATCCGGATTGCCGACGTGACCGAACATTACGCCGGTTCGGGTTTCGGCCTGTTCGCCCGTATCGCCGCGTCCGGCGGCACCGTGCGTGCCATCCCCGCGCCCGGCGCCGGCAGCCAGCCGCGCAGCTTCTTCGACAAGCTGAACGACTGGGCCAAGAACGAGGGCCAGGGCGGGCTGGGCTACATCGTCTACGACCCTGACGGTCCAAAAGGCCCAATCGCGCGCAACCTGGAAGCCGACCGGGCCGAGGCGATCCGTATTGCCAGCGGCGCCAAGCCAGGCGACGCCGTGTTCTTCGTCGGCGGCAAGAAGGACACCGCCGCGAAATTCGCCGGCACTGTCCGGACCCGGCTGGCCGACGAACTTGGGCTGCTCGAGACCAACGCCTTCCGCTTCTGCTGGGTGACCGACTTCCCGATGTACGAACTGAACGAGGAAACCGGCCAGATCGACTTCAGCCACAACCCGTTCAGCATGCCGCAGGGCGAGCTGGCGGCGCTGAACACCCAGGACCCGCTGACCATCAAGGCCTACCAGTACGATATTGTCTGCAACGGGATCGAGCTATCCTCTGGCGCGATCCGCAACCACCGCCCGGACATCATGATCCGCGCCTTCGAGATTGCCGGCTATGCAGCGGCGGACGTGGAAGCCCGCTTCGGCGGCATGTTGAACGCCTTCCGCTATGGCGCTCCGCCGCATGGCGGGTCGGCGCCCGGCATCGACCGGATGGTCATGCTGCTGGCCGACGAGCCAAATATCCGGGAGGTCATCCCCTTCCCGCTCAATCAGCAGGGCGAGGACCTTCTCATGGGCGCACCCGCCGAAATCACGCCTGCCCGGCTCAAGGAATTGTCGCTCAGGCTCGATCTGCCGCCAAAGACGCGGGTCACGGGTGGCTGAGGCCGCGATTTGCGCAAGCATCAGCGGTAGCGCGATCCCGGCGGTCATCTTATCCTGGTGGGATTGTCTTGCGGAGTTCTCAATGCGTTTCCCCGCTGCGCTTGCCGCGCTGCTTCTGACCGCCAATGTCGTAGCCCAGCCGGCCGGCGCCGCGAGTGCACCGGTGCCGCCTCCGGCGTCGACCGGGCTGCTGGCACATCGCGCGCTTTATACGCTGACCCTGGGTTCGGCCAAAGGCGGCGACGTGATCGCGGCCCACGGCACGATGGGATACGAGGTCACCGATGCCTGCGATGGGTGGGCGGTACGGCAGCGGCTACGCATGACCATTACCAATGCGGATGGCCAGGACATCGAGATGTCCTCGGATTATGCCACCTGGGAGGCCAAAAGCGGCCTGAAGTTTCGCTATCATGTGCGGCAGATGACGGATGAAGCGGTCACCAGCCAGACCGATGGGGAAGCTTCCCTGCAACGCACGGGCGGCTCGGGCGAAGCGCACTACACCAGCCCGCATGACAGCATCAGCACGCTGCCCGCCGGCACGCTGTTCCCGATGATGCATACGTCAGCAATTATCGCGGCGGCGCGCGACAGGAAGCGGTTCCTGGCCTTGCCGCTGTTCGATGGCACCGACGAAAACGGCGTGGAGGATAGCTTTATTGTTATCCTGAACTGGAATCCGCCCTTCGCCACCAAATGGCCGGTGCTTTCGGGACTTCCCAGCACCCGTGTCCACCTGTCGTTCTTCGACCACCAGCCCAACACGATGACGCCAAGCTATGAGGTGGGAATGCGGTATTGGGAGAATGGGGTTGCCGACGACATGCAAATGGACTTCGGCGATTTTGTCATGAATGCAAAAATGAGCGAGTTCACACCGCAGCCCCGGCATTGCTAGGGGCGGGATTGCCCCGAGCGGCCGTAGATATTCTCCCGCCTCTCATGCGTTGGTTGTCGTCCCATAGGCATAGTTCGCTTGTTACAAGATCCGATGGCAATGCGGATTGTTGGGGCGGATGGCCGGGTAAACCTCCGGCCCATATCGCATCGATTTGGTATCATGCGGGAAACCAGTCGCTGGGACAGACCCTGTCACGGATTCTGCCAGCCGGTGCACATGAGGACAGCTTCGGCTGGAAAGTTCCGTGCCTTCACGTGTCCTTGCCACCCTTGTCGGTCGGTTTGACCTCCGGTTCCCAATGATGAGCGGTTTCGGTGGCGTGACGGTCAGAGGTGGGCGTGCCGGTCGGCTGAGCTTCAACATCACGTTCGTCAGACGGCTCGGCAGGTACTTCCGCGCCAGTAATGCCGGAGTTCGCGGGCGGATCGCTGGCCGGGAAAGTGTCTTCCACGGCCCGGTCCTGCGCCTGGTCGCGTTCTCCGTGCTGCTGTTTCGTCGTCATGGTCTCGGTTCTCTTCAGGCAGGATGCCTGTCTCCAATGCAACGCGTCAGGCGGATCAAGGTTTGCCATCATGGCTGGTTCCTGGCGTTATAAGAAAGGTTGTCATGAACGCACCTGTCCGCCTGGGTATGCTCACGCCGTCCTCCAACACGACGCTGGAGCCAGTGACAACATCGATGGTGGCGGCGCTGGATGACGTGTCGATGCACTACGCCCGGTTCCGGGTGACCGAGATCGCGCTGACCGAGACGGCTCTGGCGCAATTCGACGATAGCGCGATCCTGGCCGCGGCGGAGCTTCTGGCGGATGCCAAGATGGACGTGATCGCCTGGAATGGAACCTCGGCCGGCTGGCTGGGCTTCGAGGCGGATGAACGCCTGTGCCAGCGGATCACGGCGGCGACCGGCATCCGGGCCGGCACGTCGATGCTGGCGCTGAACGAGATCCTGGCTGCCACCCAGGTCAAGCGGTTCGGGTTGGTGACGCCCTATATCGCACCGGTCCAGGACCGGCTCATCGCCAACTACGCGAAACTGGGGTATGAGTGTGTAGCCGAACCAGGTTTGGGCATTCAGGACAACTTCGCGTTTTCCCAGGTGGCGGACGAGATGCTGATCGCGATGGTCCGCGCGGTTGCCGTGCACAAGCCGGATGCGATCGGGATCATCTGCACAAATCTACGATCGGCACCGCTGGTAGCAACACTGGAGCAGGAGATCGGGATTCCGATCTACGACACCATCGCCACAGCCGTCTGGAAAAGCCTGCGGCTGGCGGGGGTCAATCCGGCGCGGATCAGCGGATGGGGAAAGATCTTTGACGTCGTGGGCTGAATCCGCTGGTCGTCCCGAACTTGCCTATGCCGTCTGACCTGTCGAAGCAGCGCGACGCGCCATGCCGCGCTTTTGAACCCTGATATGAGGTTAAGAGCCTAAGGGTCTGAATTCTCTTGATCAACCAGCGTTGATTGCGACAGTCCGTAACGAGTTCGGCGTGATGCCGGAACTGCGCCACGATGCCTGCCACACAGCCGTGATTGGTCCGTGATCCTTGTCAAGGCTCGCAGCCCCGAATGGCAAGCTGTAATCGGCTGGTGGCGTCGGCGCGGCATTGCGTTCCATCCCGTCCTGGCCAGGCGCAACCGCCACGACGACACGACGTTCGCTCAGGACCAGGGTGAGGAATGGTCAATGGCAACAGATCCGTCGCAAGACCCGATTGCAAAGAAGATGGCCTGACCAGGGGATGAAGTGCCGCCTGGCACGCCAGGCTCCGGGGACGATGTTTGCCCGCGCTGCAATGGTTCCGGAAAAGCGGCAGCACAGGAATGCGAATACTGCTCGGGAACGGGCGTCATCACGCGCGCGATCGGCGGCGCCTGAGCCTCCGCCGGACAGCGTCTCGCGTTGGCAGAACCGGTGGCGCCAGGGCTGTGGACCGTCGATTGTCGCCATTGATGGTGGCGTCCGGACGTGAAGTGGATGCTTGCACCGCAGGCAGTCCCGATGCTGATGCCTGACGTAGGATTCACCCTACTCCACCGCCGCGCGCAGCGCCGCTCCGGCGGCGATCGGGCAGAGCGGCACCGCCGCTGCCAGCATCGCCGCCAGCAGCAACAGATGCGGCCGGGGCGACAGGCCGGTGGACACCGCGTCGGCGGCGCCGACCCCGAAGATCAGCACTGGGGTGACCAGCGGCAGGATCAGCAGCGGCAGCAGGACGCCACTGCGTCGGGCGCCCAACACGATCGCCGCCCCCATCGTGCCGAACAGCGACAGCAGCGGGCTGCCCAGCAGCAGGCCGAGCAGCAGGACGGGAAGTGAGGCGTCTGGTATGCGCAGCATGACCGCCACCGGACCGGCGGCCAATAACAAGGGTACGCCGGTGGCCAGCCAGTGCGCCACCGCCTTGGCGCCGGCAATGGCAAAGGCCGGCAGGCCGGACAGCAGCAGCAGGTCGAGCGACCCATCCTCCTGATCCGCGCCGAACAGCCGGTCCAGCGGCAACAGTGCGGCCAGCAGAGCGCAGACCCAGACGATGCCGGGCGCGATTCGCCCCAGCGTTTCCGGCGCTGGGCCGATCGCCAGGGGGAACAGCGACGCCGTCACCAGAAAGAACAGCAGTGCGGCCGTGGTGTCCGCACCGTGTCGGACAGACAGGCGCAAGTCGCGCGCCAGCACAGCCAGGAAAGCGCGCATCAGCCCAGCCGGAAGCTGGCCGCGTCAGGCAGCGGCAGAGGCACATGGGTGGCGGCCACCACCATGCCGCCGCCGGCTCGATGCGCCGCGAGCAGCGCCCCGAACCGCTCGATGGACGCGGTATCCAGCCCCAGCGTCGGCTCATCCAGCAGCCACAGCGGTGCATCCGACAGCACCAGCCGCGACAATGCCAGGCGGCGCTTCTGCCCTGCCGACAGCATGCGTGCCGGCAGGTCGGCCAACGGCTGCAACGCCAGCGCCGCCAACGCGCCGCCCACCGGACGCCCCGCCATGCGGGCAGCCAGGCGCAGATTTTCCGACACCGTCAGCCCAGGCTTCACCGCATCCAGATGTCCGACATAGGCAATCCGGCGGCCGTGTTCAGCAAGGTCCGCCAAGGCGTCTTCACCCCGCCACAGCAGCCGGCCGGCGACCGGCCGCACCAGTCCCGCCAGCAGCCGCAGCAGGGTCGACTTTCCCGAGCCGTTGGCGCCGGCCAGTACCAGGGCACCCCCCGCCGGGACGCTGAATTCCAGGTCGCGGAATACCAGTCGTTCGCCGCGGAAAACCGCCAGAGCCTCCGCGGTCAACACATCAATCCCTCGAGTCAAGGCATTTGCGCCAGATTAGGGCCGGTGGACGATCACCGGCCGGTGTGGTTAAAGCCGAACCACGGAAAGTATTTCATTCGCGGCGCGCACTCCACCCCCGCCGCGACAATGGGAAGGCGTCCCGCGATCCGGGACGATAGACACGAATGACAACAGTTGGTCAGGACACCCTCAAGACGCGCAGCACGCTGATGGTGGACGGCAAGGCGTATGTGTATTTCTCCCTGCCGGAGGCGGCGAAGACCCTGGGCGACATGTCCCGCCTGCCGGTCAGCCTGAAGGTTCTGCTGGAAAACGTGCTGCGGTTCGAGGACGGACGTAGCTACAAGGTCGATGATGCCAAGGCGATCGTCGGCTGGCTGGAAAAAGCCGGTTCCACCGCCGAAGTCCCATTCAAGCCGGCGCGCATCCTGATGCAGGACTTCACCGGCGTGCCCGGTGTGGTCGATCTGGCCGCGATGCGCGACGGCATCACCCGCCTGGGCGGTGACCCGCAGAAGGTAAACCCGCTGATCCCGGTTGACCTGGTGATCGACCATTCGGTGATGGTCGATGTCTCCGCTACCGCTAACGCACTGCAAGAGAACGTCGAGGTCGAGTTCGAGCGGAATGGCGAGCGCTACAAGTTCCTGCGGTGGGGCCAGGACGCGTTCGATAATTTCCGTGTCGTGCCGCCCGGCACCGGCATCTGCCATCAGGTGAACCTGGAGTACCTCGGCCAGTGCGTCTGGACGTCCAGCAGAGCCGGCACGACCTACGCCTATCCCGATACACTCTATGGCACCGACAGCCATACCACGATGGTGAACGGCCTGGGCATCCTCGGCTGGGGCGTCGGCGGCATCGAGGCCGAAGCCGCCATGCTGGGTCAGCCGATCGCCATGCTGATCCCCGACGTGATCGGCTTCCGCCTGACCGGCAAGATGCCGGAGGGCGCCACGGCGACGGACCTCGTGCTGACCGTGACGCAGATGTTGCGGCGCAAGGGCGTGGTTGGGAAGTTCGTCGAGTTCTTTGGGCCGGGCCTGGACGATCTCGGCCTGCCGGACCGCGCCACCATCGGCAACATGGCGCCGGAATACGGTGCCACCTGCGGCTTCTTTCCGGTCGACAAGGTCGCGCTGGACTATCTGCGCCTGTCCGGCCGCGACACCCATCGTATCGCGCTGGTCGAAGCGTATTTGAAGGTGCAGGGCATGTTCCACGAGCCCGGCAAGCCTGATCCGATCTTCACCGATACGCTGGAGCTTGATCTTGGTGCGGTGCTGCCCAGCATGGCGGGACCGAAGCGGCCGCAGGACCGGGTGCTGCTGAAGGATGTCGCCGCATCGTTCAAGGCCGACCTGACAAGCAGCCTGGGCGTGCCGGCCAATGACGTCGGCAAATCTATCAAGGTCGAGGGGAGGAATTTCGACATCACCCATGGTGACGTGGTGATCGCGGCGATCACGTCGTGCACCAACACGTCCAATCCATCCGTGCTGGTGGCGGCCGGGCTGGTGGCCCGCAAGGCGCGGGCAAAGGGGCTGAAGCCGAAGCCCTGGGTGAAGACATCGCTGGCGCCGGGTTCCCAGGTGGTGACCGATTATCTGGACAAGGCCGGGCTGACCGCCGATCTGGACGCGCTTGGCTTTCAGACTGTCGGCTATGGCTGCACCACCTGCATCGGCAACTCCGGTCCGCTGGACGATGCGATCGTCGATGCGATTGAGGACCACAAGCTGGTCGGCGCGGCGGTGATCTCCGGCAATCGCAACTTCGAAGGCCGCGTGCATGCCAATGTGCGGGCGAATTACCTGGCGTCGCCGCCGCTGGTGGTCGCCTACGCGCTGCTGGGGAAGGTGACGGAGGACATCACTACCGTGCCGCTGGGCACCGGGACGGACGGACAGCCGGTGTACCTGAAGGACGTCTGGCCGACCAACAAGGAGATCGCCGACCTGATCGCTACCAGCCTGTCGCGCGAGCAGTTCCTGTCGCGCTACGGCGAGGTGTTCAAGGGGCCGAAGCAGTGGCAGGCGATCGAGGTCGATGGCGACAACGCCACCTACCGCTGGTCCGACGGCTCCACCTACGTGAAGAATCCGCCCTACTTCGACGGCATCACCATGGAGCCGAAGCCGGTCGGTGACATCACCGGTGCAAGGATCCTGGCGGAACTGGGCGACAGCATCACCACGGATCATATCAGCCCGGCCGGATCGATCCGGAAGACCTCGCCGGCCGGCGACTACCTGCTGGAGCGGCAGGTGCAGCAGAAGGATTTCAACAGCTACGGCGCCCGCCGCGGCAACCACGAAATCATGATGCGGGGCACGTTCGCGAATATCCGCATTCGGAACGAGATGCTGAGCAACGTCGAGGGCGGCATGACCAAGCATCTGCCGTCCGGGGAGATGCTGCCGATCTACGACGCGGCGATGAAGTACAAGGCGGAAGGCGTGCCGCTGGTGATCTTCGGCGGCAAGGAGTACGGCACTGGATCATCGCGCGACTGGGCGGCCAAGGGAACCATGCTGCTGGGGGTCAAGGCGGTGATCGTGGAAAGCTTCGAGCGGATCCATCGGTCCAACCTGGTGGGCATGGGCGTGCTGCCGCTGGTGTTCAAGCCGGGCATGAACCGGACCTCGCTGGGCATCACCGGCGATGAGCTTGTCGACATAACAGGGCTCGACAGCATCACGCCGCGGATGGAACTGTCGCTGGTCATCCACCGGGCGAGCGGGACGGTGGACACGGTGCCGGTGATCTGCCGGATCGATACGGTGGACGAGGTGGCGTATTACCAGCACGGCGGGATTCTGCAGTACGTGCTGCGGGGGATGGCCAAGGCCGCCTGAGGCGGGATCACCTAGGGTGGACCGGCCCGCGAATGGACCGGCCCATTCCCCTATCGCTTTTTGATGATGATCTTGACTTTTATGATCACGATCACCAACATGAGCAACAGGAAGTCAGGATGGTTCAGCATCCCTGCCTCCAGGTGTTAAGCCGACGGGATGATCCCCGTCGGCTTTTTCATTTTGTCGGGCAGGTATGAATGAATCGTTGATGGCGCCGAACTGTCTGGCTGCCTTCGGGACATGGTGCGCGAGCCCTTGGCAACGATGCCGATGGCAAGCCGCCGCACGCCATGATGCGATAAGCGTGTCACGCCTGCGTCTGGACTGCCTTACCCGATGCCGGCGATGCTGGCGGGGTCAGTATTGGCGCCGCAGATCAATATGCCGACCCGAGCCCCATTGGGCGGCTGGAAACGACCGGACAACAGGGCGGCTGTCGCGGTCGCGCCGCCCGGTTCGGCGATCAGCCGAAATCGCTCCCAAAGCAACCTTTGCGTCGTCAGGATTGCCGCGTCCGGCACCAGCACCGACTGGGCGACAAAGCGGGCGGCGATCGGGAACATCGTGGTTCCGACTCGCCTGGCACCCAGGCTGTCCGCGGCCACGCCGCCGACCGGCGCATCCACCGGATGCCCTGCGCACAACGCGTCGTGCAGTGTTGGACAACCTTCGGGCTCGACGCTGACCACGGCGGCGCTGCCGGCGTACCAGGCGGCGATGCCGCCGATCAAGCCGCCGCCACCGGTGGCGATCAGGACATGCGTCAGATCAGGCGCGTCCCGCTCGAACTCCTGCCCGGCGGTACCCTGTCCGGCTAGTACATCGACATGATCGTAGGCATGAATATCCAGCGCCCCGGTCTCCGCCTGGCGCTGCCGACAGGCCAATAGGGCCTCGGCATAGGTCTTGCCCTGCTGGATCACGCGGGCGCCGTAGCTGGCGATGCGGGCCACCTTGGCGGCGGGCGTGGTCGTCGGAACGAAGATCTCCGCCCGCAGCTCAAGACATCGCGCGGCATAGGCGACGGCTGCGCCATGGTTGCCGCCGGATGCCGCGATCACGCCGGCGGCGGAGATCTTGGTTGACAGCAATCGGTTGAACGCTCCACGCGGCTTGAAGCTGCCGGCGTGCTGCAGCAGCTCCAGTTTCAGCGCCACCGGCACGCTGCCTCGGTCCTGAAGGCCGAGATCGGCGCCGGTTATCCGCAGGACTGGCGTATGGCGGACATATCCGGCTATGCGCACAGAAGCCGCCGCGATGGCATTCCGATCAATCATTGTCGCCTCACGCTGACATGGGCCGCATTCTCCGACAAGCCGCTTCCTTTTTCCCCGCGCTGCGCCCAAGGTGCGCGCGATGATGAGCCAGCGGCGCATGCACGGAAGCTGCGTGTCCAGGAACGGTGAGGCTGTACTGATGGTCGGTCCATCAGGATCCGGTAAATCCGATCTCGCGCTTCGGCTGATCGCGCGCGGTTTCGATCTGGTAGCTGACGATCAGGTGAACATACGGGACAACATGGTTTCGTGCTCAGCCGAACTGGCGGGGCTGCTGGAGGCGAGAGGGCTTGGCATCGTGCGTCTCCCATACCGTGCGACAGCGCACCTGGCGTTGATTGTCGAGCTTGGTCCGCGCAGCCTTGGTCCGCTGAATGAGCGGATGCCGGAACCACAGATCCATCCGCTGCTTGGATGCCCTGTGGTGCGGATCGATGCGGCCGCGCCGTCCGCGCCGGAACGGGTGGCGCTGGCGCTTGATTGTGCACTCGGCCTGGTGACACAGGTGGCCGGCGCGTTCGCCGCATGAGCGACACCGCATCCTTGGCTGTGGTGATCGTGTCTGGACTTTCCGGCGGCGGCAAGGCTTCGGTGCTGCGCGCGCTCGAGGATGTCGGCTACGAAGCGGTGGACAATCCGCCGCTTCAGATGCTGGAGGACATGGTGGCGCGCGGCGATCATAAGCTGGCGGTGGGGATCGATGCCCGCACCCGCGGCTTCGACGCGACCATGGTGCTGGAAGCCATCGGCCGGTTGCGCGCCAACCCGGCCCTGCGGGTGGAACTGGTCTACACCTGGGCGGATGAGGCCACCTTGCTGCGTCGTTTCACCGAGACCCGGCGGCGCCACCCTCTGGTGCCGCAGGGGCGGGTGTTGGACGGCATTGCCGCGGAACAGGTCCTGACAGCCGACTTACGGCAGCATGCAGACCTTGTAGTGGATACCTCCGACCTGCCGCTGGCCGGGCTGCGACGACTGATCGAGCAGCACTTCGGCGCCGGGACGGGCAACGAGCAAAGCCGGATGGTGGTGTCGCTGATCTCGTTTGCCTATCCCAGGGGCCTGCCGCCAGAAGCGGATCTGGTATTCGATGCACGCTTTTTGCGCAACCCGCACTACGATCCCATATTGCGCTCAGGCACAGGCCTTGATGAAGCAGTTGCCGCCTATGTGGAGGCCGACCCGGATTTCGCAAATTATTTTACCCGGCTCACGGAGTTCGTCGACTTTGTGTTGCCTCGATTTGTGCAGGAAGGAAAAAAATATGCAACTATCACGATTGGGTGTACAGGTGGTCGCCACAGGTCCGTCCATCTGATTGAAAAACTGGCGAATCATCTCACGAATTATGTTCCGGCGGCGCTGAACAGCCCGGACGATACTAGGCATTGGCGGCTGCATGTCACGCATCGGGAACTTGCCCGGGAAGGCATGCAGGGCGGCTTCCTGACGGAGCGCCCGGTTGCGCTGCATGAGGAATCGGACTTAGACAAAGAGGCGCGGACCTTGACGGCTTATCCGCAGGAGGCCTGAAGGCAACACAATGGTAACATGTGAAGATCGCGGACAACCTGGTCCGGCAGCGTTCCAGGATATTCTGGTTCGCTTATGATCGGTATGGTCCTGGTTACGCATGGGCGACTCGCGGAGGAATTGCGGTCCGCCATGGAACATGTTGTCGGCGCGCAGCGAAACGTCGATACCGTCTGCGTCGGGCCGGAAGACGACATGGAAAACCGCCGCGCCGAGATCGAAGCCTGTATCGGCCGCTGCGACACCGGCGACGGCGTCGTCTTGCTGACGGATATGTTCGGCGGCACGCCCTGCAACCTCGCCATCTCCATGATGGAGCGCAAGGGGGTGGAGGTCATCGCCGGGGTAAACCTGCCGATGTTGGTCAAGCTGGCCAAGGTCAGATCAAAGCAGCCGTTGGCCGATGCGGTGAATTATGCCGAGGAAGCCGGACGCAAGTACATCGCCGCCGCATCCCATGTCCTGCACGGCTGCAAGGTGAACGGGTCCGGCGGAACCTGCGGATGACCGGCCAGGTGCCGGTCGAGCCGCTGCCGTCCGGCTCCGCGGTGCTTTCCCGCATTGTCATCATCTGCAACAAGCGCGGCCTGCATGCCCGCGCCGCCGCCCGCTTCGTCACCATGGCGGAGCGCTTCGGTGCGTCCGTTGATGTGCTGCGCGACGGTCAGACCGTCTCGGCTCGCTCGATCATGGGCCTGATGATGCTGGGTGCCGGCCACGGCTCGGAAATCGAGCTGCAGGCCGAGGGCTGGGATGCCAGGGAGGCGCTGGACGCTCTGGCAGCCCTGGTCGAAGCCGGCTTCGATGAACCGGATTGATCCACCGCCGCCGCAGCACAAGCGACTGGCCCACCTTGCCCTCGCTTCCGCCGAAGCACGACCGGAGCGCCGGTTCGCCGGGATTGCGGTATCCGCCGGCATCGCCATAGGGCCGGTGTTCGGCACGACCGAGCCCGAAGCCAAGATCACCCATCACAAGATCCCGGCGACCGACATCGCCGCGGAGGGCGCCCGGCTGGAAGCCGCCATCATTCAGTCCCGCAAGCAACTGGCGAAACTGCGGGTTCGGCTGGCGGTGCTGCCGGAAGAAAGCCAGGCCGAGATCGCGCCGCTGATCGAGGCGTACATCCGCATGCTCGGTCCGTCTCGCCTGGTGCGCGGCGTCCGGCGGCGAATCGAGGAGACGTTGCTGTCCGCCGAGACCGCCGTGATGACCGAAGCCGAGGCGATCGGCGACGCCATCATGGCGCAGGCGGAACCCGGCCTGTCAGCGGAGGACCTTGCCGGCTTGCAACGCCGAGCCGACGAAATCAAGGAAATCGCTCGGCGGCTGGTGCGGAATCTGACACGGGCGCCATTCCGCAGCTTCGCGGGGCTGCCAGCGGGCGCCATCCTGGTCAGCGAATCGTTGCGGCCGGCGGATGCGGCGCTGCTGGACCCGTCACGGCTGGCTGGGGTTGCCACCGAGGAGGGCGGTGCGGACGGTCATACCGCGGTGATGCTGCGGGCTCTTGGCGTGCCCGCCGTGCTGGGTGCGGCTGGACTGGCGCATGCGATCCAGCTCGGTGACGTGGCGGTGGTGGACGGCATTTCCGGCATGGTGACGCTGAACCCCTCGCCGCTGGCAACGGCGGCAGCCCGGCGCGGGGTAACGGCCTTCGCGCGTGAGCGGCAGAAATACGCCCGGCTGCGCCGCCTGCCGGCACAGACCCAGGACGGCGAGGTGGTGGAGCTGCAAGCCAATCTGGAGCTGCCGATCGAGCTTCCGCTGATCGTTCAGTCCGGTGCGGTGGGCATCGGCCTGTTGCGAACCGAGTTCATGTTCATGAACCGGGAAACGGTGCCGGACGAGGATACGCAGGCCGAAAGCTATCGCGGTATTGTCGAGGCGATGCATGGCGATCCGGTCTGCATCCGTGTGCTGGACTGGGGCGGGGAGAAGGAGATCGAGGCACTGTCCGCCGCCGGGATCGTGCCGGAAATCGCCGATGCCAATCCGGCTTTGGGACTTCGCGGCATCCGGCTGCTGCTGCGGCGGCCGGAACTGCTGGAAACGCAGCTTTCCGCGATTCTGCGGGCGTCCTCCGCCGGGCCGGTGCGGGTGCTCCTGCCAATGGTGACGAATGTCAGGGAGGTGCGGGCGGCGCGTGAGCTCTACGAGCGAGTTGCCCGCAGGCTGCGCCGGCGCGGTGAGCGAATTCCGGAGAAACTGCCGCCGCTGGGGATCATGATCGAGACGCCGGGTGCCGCCCTGTCCGCCGACGCGCTGGCACTGGAAGCGGACTTCTTCGCCATCGGCACCAACGACCTGACCGCCTACACCCTGGCCGTGGATCGGGCGGAGGTGGATGTCGCGGAGCTGTACGACCCGATCCATCCGGCGGTGCTGCGGCTGGTGCAATTCGCCGTCGAAGCGGCATTGCGCATGCGGATGCCGGTTTCGGTCTGTGGAGAGCTGGCGGCGAACCCTCGGCTGACGCCGCTGCTGCTGGGGCTTGGCGTGCGGTCGTTAAGCATGAACGCGTCGGCGGTGCCTCGGGTGAAGCAGGCTGTACGAGCGGTTGAGATCGCCGCCTGCGTCCGGTTTTCCAGGCGATTGATGGAGCAGGCCGATCCGGAACGGATAAAGGCGATGGTGGACGGGTTTGGCCGCAACGTGGAGTGACCGGCGAGCAGGTGGATCGGCCGAACCTGGCAACGTCCAGCCTATCGCCGGCCGCGTGCCGCATAGAACACACCCATTGCCAACAGGCCGAACCCGAACCGCATGGCGGCGGGGCTTTTGCTGATCGTCCATTGGATGCTGGATGCGAGCGACTCGCGGTCAAAAGGTCCGTGCGTGCCCGACGGCTTGGTGGACGCCGTGAATGTGTTTGGGTCACGGGCGGACACAACCGCTGCACGCGTGGTTTTTTGCGCCGCGACACCGACCAGTCCGACCAGGTGGTCGAGCAGGTCCGGCGCGATCGTATTGCCGACAGCGAAGCCGACGGTCGATCCGGTGACACGCCACTCACGCCGCCTGGAGGTGGCGGCAAGGTAGATCGCTTCCCCAAGCAGCTCCGGCTGATAGACCGGCGGCGGCGGACGCGGCGCCTTGTCCATCACCGAGCCGGCGTGGCTGTAGAACGGCGTGTTCACCGCGGGAGGATGGACCATGGTGATCTGAACCGCCGACCGCTCGTTGATCAGTTCGGAGCGTACCGCTTCGGTGAAGCCACGCAGGCCATATTTTGACGTCGAGTAGGCGGACTGCAGCGCTATGCCGCGATAGGAGACCGCGGAGAGGATCTGCACGATGGTTCCGCGGTTGCGCGGCTTCATCCGGCTCAGCGCGATGCGGGTTCCGTTGACGGTTCCCATGACGTTGACATCGATGACGCGACGGAACGCCTCTTCCGGCACATCCGTGAACTTGCCGTAGAAGCCGATGCCGGCGTTGTTGATCCAGACGTCGATGGGGCCGAACGCCGTTTCGATCTCGGTCGCGGCCAGTTCCAGTGCCGCGGAGTCGGACACATCGGCCATGGCGACGTGTCCGATACCGCCGGCCATTTCCACTTCGCTCTTCGCATCGCGCAACGCCGCTTCGCCGCGACCGATCAAACCGATCTGCCAGCCGTGTTGCGCGAAGCGCAGCGCCGCGGCGAGGCCAATCCCGGACCCGGCACCGGTTATCACGACGGTCTTGCGCGTCCGATCGCCGGCTGCTGTCAACGCGGGGGTAAAGCTTTCTGACTGGGCCATGGTCACCGTAATGATCTATAAGAACACATTGTGGAATTTGGCACTTTCTGCGTCCCGGAAGCCAACGGGAAGGCATCGTTGTCGCTGGCCAGGCCGCTGATTCCGCCCGCCGTTGGACAAGCCGCATCCGCGCAGGGCTTGTTTAGCCGCTGGATTGCGGCTTGAAGTTTGTCTATACACATGAGCATGCGGCGCGCGCTCCTTCAGGACCAGGATCAGATGTGCGCCAACGGCCATCGCTGTCGTCTGGTTGCCGGATGCCGCAAACGTGCGTGAAGGCGTTGCTGCCTTGTACATGCGTCATTCGCCGCAGCGCTGCACGCTCCCCACGGCGCGATAATATTGGGGCGATAGTATCCGGCGATCGAGCCTGATTTGCCGCCGCCATTTCTCCACAGACCAAGGCTCATGGAACAGCGTCGTTGTCCGTTTCATCTTTCTGGAAGGCGTCGCGCGCGCCATGGCGGATGTGCAGCACAGTGACGATGCTGTTGCGCTCGTCGACCGCATGGATAATCCGGTAGCGGTGCCGCTTGCGGCCGTAAAGCAGGTGGCGCAGGTCGGCGTTTTTGGGGATGGGCGTTCCTCTGGCCGAGTGCTCATCAAGGCTTAGGACGGCCTGCTCATTGAACCAGGCGCGGGCCTGGGCGCTGTCGTCGGCGCTGATGGTCAGGTAGATGCGTCGGAGGTTCCGGGCAGCTCGCTCCGTCAGGTCAACGCGATATGCCATGCTCCGCGCGGATTTCATCGAATATCCCGCGCGCGGGGCGGGTGCGCCCGTTCCGCAAGTCCTCAAGTCCCTGCCGGATGGCTTCGGCCGCTCTGACATCGGCGGCAAGGTCAAGAAGGTGCTGGTAGGCTTCGGCGTCCTGCACCACCGCCGCCGCTTTGCCGTTCACCGTCAGGATCATTGGTCGCTTGGTGTCCTTAAGGTGCTGCATAATTTCCGCTGAATGGTTGCGGAAGGCGGTCATTGGCTGGATATCTTTGGTGACGTCCATAAGAACGCGCCCGTGTAGAGATTACTTAATAAGGTATTGTGATGAGAGGTGGATTTAGCAAGGCATTTCCCCCCCGTAGGAATACGGTCCGACTGCCAACTTCATGTGCAACGTGCAACGTAATACCTGCTACAATTGCATGAACAGTGGCCAATATGAGCGGAGTGACAGGAGCGACCGACTTGTCTCCGCATAACCGCGGCCTGACCCCGAACGTGGAAACTCAATGCGCGACTCAACCCTTCGCAAACTCTACCTAGAAGCGCTGCATGGCAGAGGTGGAGGCCAAGGCGCCGGCCTTTGGTCGATCGCGGCGGAGGCAGGCGCCTGGTGCAATTGGCCGGCATTCATGCCGTTCGCCACGCCGGCCTGGCCCTTGCCAACCATACGCGGTTCGGCAATCTCTCGCTGCGAGCGATCCCGGCAACGGCCAAAGTGGAGACGCCAATGACCCAGCCCGTGGTCCTGCTGTCCGTCGATCCGCGTGGGGTAGCAACCGTCACGCTCAACCGGCCGGAGGTTGGGAACGCCTACAACGCCGAGATGCTGGACGCCTTGATTGACGGCCTGCGGCGTCTCGCCGCCGATCCCGCCGTCCGCTGCCTGGTGATCCGGGGCGCCGGCAAGCACTTCCAGGCCGGTGCCGACATACGCTGGCTTGGCGAGGTCGCCGATTATCCGCCGGCGGAAAACCATGCCGCCTCAATCGCAACCACGCGTGCGATGCAACTTCTGAACGAGTTCCCCAAGCCGACCATCGCCCTGGTCCATGGTGCCTGCTTCGGTGGCGGTGTCGGCATCGTCTGCTGCGCCGATGTCGCCTTCGCCACGCCGGACTCCCAGTTCGGCATTACCGAAATCCGTGTCGGTGTCGCTCCGACGCCGATCTCCACCCACATGGTCAACGCCATCGGCCTGCGGCACACGCGGCGTTACGCCCTGACCGGAGAACGCTTCAATGCCCATGAGGCTGAACGAATCGGCCTGATCCACGAGGTCGTCTCAGACGACGCGATGGAAGCGAAGCTGGCGACTGTTATCGATGCGGTGTTCCTGGGAGGCCCAACCGCGATCGCCATGACGAAACGCAGTTTCCTCGGCGCCAACGGCCTGTTGCTGGACGAACGGCAGGTGGCGATGCTGTCGCATGAGGGCTGGACCCAGCGCCACTCGGTTGAGGGCCATGAAGGCACCACCGCATTTCGGGAGAAGCGCAAACCGGCCTGGTATGTGCCTTGAACGTAATCATCTCGCATCTTTGTGATCCCATCAGGGGCGGCTGACTCTCATCTGACTGACATGACAGACCCGAAAATGCCCCACACGACCGGCCAGGTTCTTACGGCGCCACCCCGGCGGTCGCCCAAACCGCCAGGTCCGTGCGCCATGATCATCTTTGGCGCCGGGGGAGACCTGACGAAGCGGCTGCTGGTGCCGGCGCTGTACAACCTCGCCACCACTCACCTGTTACCGGAGCGGTTCGCCCTGATCGGTGTCGATCTGGCCGACGTCACAGTGGACGCGTGGCGCGACAGCCTGCACAAGATGATGGAGAGTTTCGTCGGCAAGGTGGGCAGCGAAAGCAAGATTGATAAAGTCGATGACGACATCTGGGGCCGGCTGACGCGGAACATTTCCTATGTCCGCGGCGACCTGATAGACGCGGGGCTTTATGAAACGTTGAAGTCGCATCTTGGCGGTCTAGAGAAAGACACCGGCGGCAACTGCCTGTTCTATCTTGCTGTCGCCGATCGCTTCTTCGGCCCGGTGGTGACCCATGTCGGCAAGGCCGGCCTGTTCGACGAACAGCTTGATCATGACGGGAAGCCAACCCGGTGGCGGCGCGTGGTGATCGAAAAGCCGTTCGGCCACGATGAAGCCTCGGCGCGAGAGCTGAACCAGGCCATCCTGCGCTGTGCCGCGGAGCACCAGATCTTCCGGATCGACCACTTCCTTGGCAAGGAGACGGTGCAGAACATCATGGCGCTGCGCTTTGCCAATGGCATGTTCGAGCCGCTTTGGAACCGCGACCGGATCGACCATGTGCAGATCACCGTGGCGGAGACGGTCGGTGTGGAAACCCGAGGCCGGTTTTATGAAAAGACCGGCGCGCTGCGCGACATGGTGCCCAACCATGTGTTTCAGCTTCTCGCCATGGTGGCGATGGAACCGCCCGCCGGTTTTGACGCACAGGCGGTGCGCAACCGCAAGACGGATGTCTTCTCCGCACTGCATACGGTGGACCCGAAAGATGTGGTGCGCGGTCAATACGGTGCCGGTCCGGATGGCGCCGTGGCGTATCGCGACGAGAGGGATGTCGATCCGGCGTCCAGCACCGAGACCTATGTTGCCATGCGGCTGTCGATTGATAACTGGCGATGGGCGGGCGTGCCCTTCTATCTGCGCACCGGCAAGCACATGTCCCATCGCTTCTCGGAAATCGCCATCCGGTTCAAGCCGGCACCCTACGCGCCGTTCGAGGACACCAACGTCGCCGCCTTGCCGCCGAACTGGCTGCTGCTGGACATCCAGCCGGATGAAGGCATAGCCCTGCAGTTCGAGGTGAAGCGACCGGGTGCCGTCGTCGACCTGGCGGCCGTGCGGATGGCTTTCCGTTACGATGACTGGTTCGCGCGTGAGCCGAACATTGGCTACGAAACGTTGATCTACGACGTGATGACGGGTGACCAGACGCTTTTCAATCGCGCCGACATGGTCGAGGAAACCTGGCGGGTGGTGCAGCCGGTGCTGGATGCCTGGTCGAGGAACGAGGCCGAAGGCTTCCCGAACTACGCCTCAGGCAGCGATGGACCGGAAGCGGCGAACGCGCTGCTGGAACGCGATGGGCGGGCTTGGCGGCCGGTAGGGCCGAGCAAAGGGCGATAGACGGGTTACGAGGAAACCCGGCCAACCCGCGGGTCAGCCGGAGTTCTGCCAAATTCGGCTGGCTTAAAGCGCGATTGGTTTAGGTTGACCCACGAATCGCGCTTTAACTCATTGTCTGATCGCGTGATTCATGCCTTCTGACTGGGTCAGCCTCAGGCGATCACGCTCTACACCGACGGCGATGCCCGGCTGATCGCTTCGTCGAACGCTGAAAGCACCTGCCGGTGAGTCGAGTTGTCGTTCATGCTTTCGATATCGTTGAACCCGCGGCTCATGGCGACCGAAAGTAGCAGCGTGTTGGCTCCGGTCTGCGGTCCATGCACGTTGAGCAGACGAGCCGCACCGCGCAAGGCGCCGACAGCACAACGGCGTCCGTCACGGGTTTCGTAACGGCGTTGAACCCAGTCTTTCCTGTCCTCGATCAACGCTCGACCGATTGTCAGCACCTGTATGGTCGCCGCATCGGGCTGCGTTGCCGGAATTGGCTGGAACATATGGGCAGGAACAGATTTCGCGACGGGCGGGATGCCCAGCGCGAAGTGTGATAGGCGCATCCAGATCGAAGGCTTCGCTTGGGTCGTCAGGTAGCCAAGGCCATCAAACGGCATGGGTGCCTCCCATGGTTAAAGACGAGTGAAGATTTAAACACGATTTCCGCCCGCGTGTTTAGAGCGCACGATAATTTGGTAATACGAACAGGGCTTGACCGAAAAAATTCTTGCAAACGATCAAACCGTCGGCAAGCGGACGATAAAGCGCGCCCCCTGCACCCGGCCAGCGGCGTCGCGCCGGTTTTCAGCCGAGATCTGCCCCCCCAGCGCCTCGACGATCTGGCGGCTGATCGAGAGGCCCAGGCCGGAGTGGTGCCCAAAGCTCTCGCTCTTCGGCCTTTCGGAGTAGAACCGGTCGAAGATATGTTCCAGATTGGCATTGGGGATGCCGGGTCCTTCATCCTCGACGCAAAGCTCCGCCATCCCGCCGGCTTCCCGCACGCGCACGACGATCCGCCCGCGCGGCGGGCTGAATGAGTGGGCGTTGCCGATCAGGTTGCGCAGCACCTGCACCAGCCGGTCCTCCACCGCCCAGACAGCCATCCCGTTAGGCGGTGCGACGACATCCAGCTTCGGATCGGTGTCCGCGTCGCGCGTGGCTTCATTCAGCTCCTGCAAGGTGCGCAGGATTGGCACCACGTCCACCGGTTCGGCGGTCACCCGCGACAGTTCGGCGTCCAGTCGCGACGCATCGCTGACGTCGCTGATCAGCCGGTCCAGCCGCACCACGTCCTGGGCAATGATGGTCAGCAACTGGCGCTGCCGCCCTGGATCATCAATCCGGCGCAGGGTCTCGATCGCGCTGCGGATCGACGACAGCGGGTTCTTGATCTCGTGCGCCACGTCGGCGGCGAAGCGTTCGATGGCATCCATCCGCTCCCACAGCGCGGCGGCGGAGTCCGCCAAGGCCGAGGCCAGCATTCCGACCTCATCGCGCCGCGCCAGCAGCGCCGGCGGCACGCTGCCGGATCGGCCGCGGCCTTCCCGCATGTCGGCCGCCGCTTCCGCCAGGCGCAGGATCGGGCGGGCGATGGTCAGGGACATGTACCACGACAGCAGGACGGTCAGTGCCAGCGCCATGCCGAACAGCGCCAGGATCGACATGCGTACGGTGAACAGGCTTTCATCGACCTCCTGCGCGTCCCGCGTCAGGGAAATGATCCCGACGGTGTGCTTGTCGCGCTCCACCGGGACGGCAACCGTCACCAGCAGATGATTGTCCCGGGTGCGGCGGATGTAAGGTGGCGTCTGGTTGCTGTCTCCGGAACTGTTCAGCCGGAGTTCCTGCTTCACATCCGGCTGCCATTCGGGACCGCCGGCGGATGCGGTGACATCGACCAGCGTGGACGGCGCCTGATGCGGCAGCAGCGACAGGACCGCGTCATAGATCCGGCCGATCATGCCGAGCACCGGGCCATGGTCCGCTGCGGGCGGCAGCGGTTCGGTGGTGATCGTGCCGTCGGGCCCAGGCCGCAGCCGCGAATCAGCCAGGATGGTACCGTCGGGGGCGTATAAACGAGCCTGAGCATCGGGCGTCGGTTCGGTCAGGCGGCGCAGCAGGGATCTGGCGACCTCGGGGACCAGACGGGGATTGTCGGGGTCGGTGGTGCGCACCGCACTTTCGCCCAGCGCGCCCGCGAAGACGCGTGCCTGCTCACGCAGTGCCGTGACCTGCGCTTCCAGCAATCCGTTCTGGTACTGGTCGAGATACATCAGCGCAACCACCAGCAGTGCCAGCGGCAGGGCGTTGACCAGCAGGATGCGCCGCAGCAGCGGCGACACCCAGCGCTGGCGGAACCGCGGCGTGCGGGTGGCCGCTCGACTTAACCCAGAGAGGATTCCGCCGTCGGGCAATCACTGCTCCTTGTAGCGGTAGCCAATACCATAGAGCGTTTCAATATGGGTGAATTCCTCGTCGCCGATGCGGAACTTCTTGCGTATCCGCTTCACGTGGCTGTCGATGGTGCGGTCGTCGACGTAGATGTTTTCCCCATAAGCGGCGTCGATAAGCTGGTCGCGGCTTTTCACCATGCCGGGGCGGGCGGCGAGCGCCTTTACCAGCAGGAACTCGGTAACGGTCAATTGAATGTCGTGGCCGCGCCAGACGCACTGATGCTTGGTCTCGTCCAGGATCAGGTCGCCGCGTGTCATCACACCACCCGGCGCGGTGCCGGAGCCTTCCGCCTTGCCGGCCTCATTCCGGCGCAGCAAGGCGCGGATGCGCTCGATCAGCAGGCGCTGGCTGAACGGCTTGGTGATGTAGTCGTCGGCGCCAAGCCGCAGGCCCATCAGTTCGTCAACCTCCTCGTCCTTCGAGGTGAGAAAGATCACCGGCATCGAGCTGCGCTGGCGCAGCCGTTGCAGCAGTTCCATGCCGTCCATGCGGGGCATCTTGATGTCCAGCACAGCCAAGTCGACCGGACGGGCGGTCAGTCCTTGCAGCGCGCTTTCGCCGTCGGTGAAGGTGCGAACGGTGAAGCCTTCCTGCTCCAGGGTCATCGAGACGCTCGTCAAGATGTTACGGTCGTCGTCGACCAGGGCGATGGTCTGCTTCATCGGGTGTTCCTTGTGGCTTCGAGCGGCGGCCAATGTATCACAGTGGATGAGTATGGCGGATGAGTGTCGCGGACGATTGTGGCGCATTGCCGACGAGGAGTGAACGGATCATGGCATCTACGGGAAGCGAGGCTGCGGGGAACGAGGGTGGGGGGAACGAGGGTGAGGGGAACAAGGCTGCGGCTTATGACCCGGTAAGGTTGGCCCGCTGTCTGCTGCGCGGCGCGCGCGTCGGGACGCTGGCAACGACGGCGAAGGGGCAGCCGTTCGCTTCCCTGGTAACGCCGGCCTGCATGCCGGACCTGTCGATTCTGCTGCTGCTCTCCAGCCTGTCAGAGCATACGCGGCACCTGATGGCCGATCCACGCTGCTCCGTGCTGATGGCGGGAACGGCGGAAACCGCCAATCCACAGACCGCACCGCGACTGACGGTAACCGGGTTGGCGGAGCGGGTGGAGGATACGGCGCTGAAGGCGCGTTTCCTCGCGGTGCATCCCTATGCAAGCTTGTATGCCGATTTTGGCGATTTCTCGACATGGCGGGTGAAGCCGGTGGCAGGTCTGTTCGTCGGCGGCTTCGCCCGGGCACATCGGCTGGGCGCGGCGGCGCTGATGCCGGATGCGGATGCGGTTGCGGCGATCGCCGCGGCGGAAGCGGAGATCGTTGCGCACTGCAACGGCGACCATGCGGACGCGATGGGCCTGCTTGCCGGCTCGACCGGGGATTGGCGGATGGTCACCGCGGATGTTGACGGCTTTGATCTGGCACAGGGGGAGACGGTGCTGCGGGTTGCCTGGTCGGCTCCGGTGCGGGATGCGGGGGATGTGCGGCGGGAGCTGATCCGTCTGGCCCGGGCGGCGCGGGGTGGGCGGACATCCGTGTGACCGGAGACCTTGCCCTCGGCTTCGTTTCCGAAATTGGCTGCCAGTCATCCTCGGAAAGCGCTCATACGAGATGATCGTCTGGCATACTGATACGAGAACCGATGTTGCCGCTGCGGACGCTGCCCGCGATCTTTTGCTGTTACGCCTGCATCGTCTCCGCTGCTGCCTGCGCGGCCTTCTGCCCGCTGATCCAGGCGCCGGCCAGCGTCCCGCCGAAGCCGACATGGCAAGCTTCCCCCGCGAACATCAGGTGCCCGTCCGCCACCGGTTCGGCCAGCGCATCGCGCGCCAGTGCCGCACCCGGCGTCGCGTAGCAATAAGCCCCGCGAACCCACGGATCGCTGTCCCAGCGGGTCACCAGGCTGGCGCCGCCGGCGAACAGCCGGTCGACCCGGCCGCCGAACAGCGCACGCAGGTAGCCGAGGGCAAAGTCAACGGCGGCTGCCTCGCCCTGGCGCGCCAGTTCCCAGGCCACCGACCCGCCAATCCAGCCCTGCACGTAGTCGCGTCCGAACGGCCAGCACTGGAATGGCATCAGAGGATCGCCGGATCGCGGCAGGATCCGGTCAACCGAGCAATGCGACGGCAGGTCCAGACGGTCCGGTCCGGCGGCGCGCAGGGCGACCTTCATTGCCAGACCCATTGGCAGGCTGGCCACCGCCTCGGTTACCCGGGCTGGCAGCGGTGGATCGAACCGCACCGTGCCGGAGGCCAGCACACCGGTTGACACCGTGACGATGCAGGCGCCGGCGGTCAGCGCGCCGCGATCGGTTTCGACCGTCACCTGTCCACCAGGCCCGCCCCAACGCACCATCCGTACCGCTGTTTGCAGCCGGATATCCAGGCCGTCGGTCAGCCGGCGCCGCACGAAAGCGCCGATGCCGCCGTCGGGTACCAGGTTGCTGCCGTTCAGCGCGTTGCGCCGCCAGTCCAGCGTGCTGAACGTGCCGGCATCGGCGGCGCAGATCACCGGTCCCTCCCACGCCTCGATCGTCGCGGCCCAGGGATCGTTCGGCAGCCGCCGCGCCACCGCCGCCAGCGGGGCATCGCCCTCGGCCGCCAGGATCTGATCTGCCGCCGCCTCGAAACGCGGCCAGGCATCGGCGTACTCCGCCAGTTCCGCCGCCGTCGCCAGCCGGCCTTGCATGAACGTCCGCTCCTGGCGGATCTGGTCGGAGCGCAGCAGGCAATCCCCGGCCGCGTTGGCGATCGGCACGAGTGGATTATGCTCCGCGGCATGCAGCCAGATCGCGCCCATGTCGAACCACACGCCGCCGAGTTGCGGCGGATAGGCGGTCCAGGCGCGCCCGCCGCCCCGATCGGAAGCCTCCAGCACGACAGCCCGGCAGCCGCGCGCACGCAACGCCGTCGCGGCGCCGAGACCAGCCACACCGGCGCCGATGATCACCACGTCGGTGTCGGTCAAGCAGCCTCTCCTGTAACGCGGTCATGCGGTGACGCGGGTGATTCCCTGGGGCGGTTGAAACACAAGGCGGTTGTAATCCTTCATCAACGTCTCGGTGATCGCGGCCGGGGCAAGCCGATATGACCCAATTTCCCGCGCGGCGGTGACCTCGGCCGCCGTGCGGGCAACAAAGGCTTCGGTCGCTCCGCTGAATTCATCCGGTTCGAGCCGCCGCTCGAGCGCCGTCATCCGATTGCGGCGCGCCAGGCTGATCACGCTGCGCCGTGTGATCGGGTCCAGGAACCCGTCAGGAGTCGGTATATGCAGTGAGCCTTTCATGACGAGGAAGATATTGGCCTGATGGTCTCCGCCGCCAGCCCCCGCCAGTCCAGCATCAGCGCGTCGGCATGAACCTCCTGCTCCGCCTGCATCCTGGCCATCGAGCCGATCGTGTACAGTCCGGATGCCTTCGCCGCGTTCGGCGCGGTTTCCGCCGACGCCGCTTCTACGCCGCCTGTCAAGGCGGATGACCTGTTTCCGCATCGGGCATCTTCACGCCGGCGAAGTAGCTGGGTCAGGGCCAGGCGGCGATCGACAGGTGCGTGCGGCTGCCGCGGCCAAGACCGCGCGCGGTTCCGGGCCACGCCAGGCGATCGGACATGGCTGTCAGTCAGCCCGCTGGCCTGCGGCCTGACGACGCAGGCGGCATTGATCTGAGCTTAGGTATAGGAAATCTCAAAGCCCAGGATGCGGCCGGCGTTGATCAGGCGCCTGGTATGATCGCGCAGCCGGAAAATGGTGCCCGCATAGGCGTGTTCGCCTTCCAACACAGCACTGGCATAGTGCAGCCCATGCGATAAAACATGCGGTCTGGCATCAAGCCAGGGGATCAGGGCGCCATCGAGTCAAATCCAGCCGTCACAGTCGTCGAAAGGAACTAACGTCATGGAAGGCACCTGCATACTTTTCTTGCGTGCAATGGGCAAGCCCAAGGTGCAAATTGCTGATAGGGCAATGTTCCTGCCTTACTTCATTCATCATCCGGCTCAACATCAGCCATGCTGAGAGCTCGGCCCGGCCGGTCTGAATCGAAGCGCGACCGCTTCGTGGCGCCGCCGAAGCTGCCGCCGCCGACGCCGCCGCTCGACCTGGGCGAAGCCGAGATGCGGCTGGCGCAGGACCTGCTGTTCTTCGCCTACCGCGATTTCACCGACGTCGCGGACAAGGTCCTCGAGGAGCTGGGGCTGGGGCGAGCGCATCATCGGACGTTGCATTTCATCGGCCGCAACCCTGGGCTGACGGTCTCCGCCCTGCTGGCGATCCTGCGCATCACCAAGCAGTCCCTGGCGCGCGTGCTGAACCTGCTGCTGGATCAAGGCTATGTCAGCCAGGCGCCCGGCTTCGAGGACCGCCGGCTGCGCCTGCTGACCCTGACCGACAAGGGCCAGATGCTGGAACGCCGACTGTTCGCCTGCCAGTGCGCGGTGGTCAGCGAGGCCTATCGTCAAGCCGGCCCGCAGGCGGTCGAAGGATTTCGCGCGGTGCTGCGCGCCATGATGGACAAGGGCGCCCGCGCCTACTTGGATGGAACCGGATCGGCCGAGGACGCGTGATGCGATGGCGGAAGACTGGCACATCCTGGTTGTCGAGGACGATCCCCGCCTGCGGGAACGGCTGGCCCGCTATCTCGCCAGCGAGGGCTTTCGCGTCACCGCCGCGGCGGATGCCGTTGATGCCCGTGCGAAACTGCGTGCGATCAACCCGGACCTGATGGTGCTGGACGTGATGATGCCAGGCGAAAGCGGCCTGGATCTGGTCCAGTCACTGCGGTCCGGTTCGGCGCCCGACCTGCCCGTGCTGCTGCTGACCGCGCGCGGCGCGCCAGAGGACAGGATCGCCGGGTTCGAGGCCGGTGCCGACGACTATCTGGGAAAACCGTTCGAACCACGCGAGCTGGTGCTGCGCATCCGGGCGCTGCTGCGCCGCGCGCCGCCTCCGCCGCCGATCGAAGCACCATCCGGACCGCTGCGGATCGGCATCGCCGAATTTGACATCGAACGCGGGGAACTGCGCGACGCGAATGGTCCGATCCGCCTGACCGGAGGCGAAGCGGCGCTGCTGACCGCACTCGCACGCAAGCCGAACGAGGTCTTGTCGCGGGAGGAGATCGCCGAGGCGCTGGGCATGGACGACTCGGGCGAACGCGCCGTCGATGTGCAGGTGGTCCGGCTGCGCCGCAAGATCGAGGCCGATCCGCGGGAGCCGCGGTTCCTGCACACCGTGCGCGGCCGCGGCTACATCCTGAAGCCGGGCGCCTGACTTGCGCACCCGCATCCGGCTGCCATTCGGCCGCACCATAAAGCGGCTGATGCCGCAGTCCCTGCTGGGGCGGACATTGCTGATCATGCTGGTGCCGCTGGTGCTGGTGCAGGCGGTCGCCCTGCAGATCTTCTACGGCAGCCATCTCAATCTCGTCTCGCGGCGGTTGTCCGGCGCCATCGCCGGAGAGATCGCCTACACCGTCGATCTGATGCGCAAGTTCCATTCGCCGGCTGATCGCGAATGGGCGTTGCAGATGGCGCGCGAGCAGTTCGTCCTGGGCATGACGCTGGAACCAGGCGCCGTGCTGGAACCGCAGAGGCGGGAGGACGTGCTGGGCCCGATGGATGACGACCTGGCGGCGGCGCTCGAGGAAAAGTTCCAGGTGCCCTATACCTTGGACTGGACCTTCGACCGCCAGTCCGTGCTGATCCGCTTGCAGCTTCCCGACGGCGTGCTGGATGTGAAGGCGCCAAGGAAGCGCCTGGCCACCGGCACCTTGTTCCTGTTCGTCGGCTGGCTGGTCGGGTCGGCGCTGTTCCTGTTCATCATCGCGGCGCTGTTCATGCGCAATCAGGTGCGCGCGATCCGCCGCCTCGCCCGTTCGGCTGAGGCGTTCGGCATGGGACGGGACGTGCCGCCGATCCGCCCGGAGGGTGCGGCCGAGGTCCGTCAGGCGGCCGTCGCCTTCAACCGCATGCAGGAACGTATCCGTCGCTTCCTGGCGCAGCGGATCGAGATGCTGGCCGGCGTCTCGCACGACCTGCGCACGCCGCTGACCCGGCTGCGCCTCGCCTTGGCGATGCTGCCGCGGACCGAGGAGTTGCGGCAGGACGTGGCCGAGATGACCGCCGACGTGGAAGAGATGGACCGGATGATCGCCGGCTACCTGGCTTTCGCCAGGGGCGAGCGAACCGAGCAGGCGCAACCGGTCAATCTATCCGCACTGCTGGACGAAATCGCGGCCGGTGCGAGGCGAGCCGGAGCCCTGCTGGCGCTGGACGTGCCGGCGGGCCTGACCGTGAAGCTGCGCTCCGATGCGGTGCGGCGGGCGGTCACCAACCTAGTGGACAACGCCCGCCGCCATGCCCGTCATGTGGCGTTGGCGGCGGTGGCGCAGGGACGCTCGGTGCTGGTCACCGTCGATGATGACGGGCCTGGAATTCCAGCCGATCGACGCGAAAGCGTGTTTCGCCCGTTCGAGAGCAATTCCACCGGTGGGACCGGCCTCGGGCTGACCATCGCGCGAGACATCGTGCGCGCGCATGGCGGCGAAATCGTGCTGGAGGAAAGCCCGCTGGGCGGCCTGCGCGCGCGCATCCGTCTGCCGGTATGAACGCTCGCCTGTGGACACCCGTCACCCCTGTCGCGTGCCACGCACGCACCACGCGCGTCCGCTACGGCGCGACAAGCATGCTGTTACTACGAAAGCCAGACAGCAGGAAACTGCCCGAGCCGCCCTGCAAGCAGCACCTACGAGCGCTGTCTTGCGCATGGGAGAAGCCAAACGGTCAAGGCCGACTCAGCTACGTTCCGGCAGAGGCACCACGGGACGTCGGCCGCCGCCTGGCTGAAAACGACTGAGATAGGTCGGTACGATCAGTTCCACCGGTGTCGCCACGATCCCCAGGTCTGCCAGGCCAGGTGCGCCAGGAGCCACCACGTTGTCGTGCGACAGCATCACGAGCTGATCCGGCGTCAGCGGCTTGTTCGGCAGATACTGCATCACTGCGGCCTGCATCCGGGCAACACCCATGGGGATGTCCAGCAGCGGCCGGTCTCGTCGGGTCTGCTTCAGAATGAAGGCCAGGATCTCCCGGAAGGTGTACACCTGCGGGCCACCAAGCTCATACAGCTTCCCGGCGGCTGCCGGAAGGGTCAGTCCGGCGACAACCGCATCCGCCACGTCACCAACGTACACCGGCTGCATTTTCGTGTTCCCGGAGATCACCGGCATGACCGGCATGATCCGCGACATCTGGCCGAACCGGTTGAAGAACTGGTCCTCGGGGCCGAACACCAGGGACGGCCGCAGGATGGTGGCGGCGGGAAAGGCAGCACGGACAGCCGCTTCGGCCAGGCCCTTGCTGGCGCCATACCGGCTGGTGCTGGCTGGATCCGCCCCAATGGCCGAAATGTGCACAAGGCGGTTCACGCCGCAGGCGGCGGACTGCACGGCGATGCGTTCAGCCCCTTGGGTATGGATTGCCTGGAAGCTCGCGGCTTTGCCTTCCGCCAGTATCCCGACCAGATTGACGACGACGTCGGCTGCCTCGACTGCGCGATGCACCGTCGCCTCCCGCGCCACCGAGGCGAACAGCGGGACGATCTGACCGACGGCGCCCATTGGCTTGAGGAACAGCGCGGCTTCCGGATCACGCACCGCGACGCGCACGACATAACCAAGATGGGCCAGCCGCTTGACCACGTAGCGGCCGATGAAGCCCGATCCGCCGAACACCGTCGCAACCTTGCGTGTCGCCATGATTACCTGCCCTTTAGAGCGTGATCGCCTGAGGCTGACCCAGTCAGAAGGCGTGAATCACGCGATCAAACAATGCGTTAAAGCGCGATTCGTAGGTCAACCTAAACCAATCGCGCTTTAACGCACTGGCCTGATAGGACGCAAACCAGCCCGTCTCAAGCCGCCATGACGCGGCAGGCGGGTCGGCGGGTCGTCATTGAAAGGCTGTTGATGCCCCAGGCGGTGGTGCTGGCGATCAATCCTTGCCGAACGCCAGACCATGAACATCGAGCCTCCGATGCTCATGCACCGGAGGCTCCGTCCACCAGAACTTAAAACGCGACTGGTTTAGGTTGACCTAGAAATCGCGCTTTAACTCGTTGTTGATCGCATGATTAACGCCTTCTGACTGGGTCAGCCTCAGGCGATCACGCGCTAAAGCCGGCGGCCAGGATCCGTTCCAGGGACATAGCTGCCGTCCGCGCCAGGCCCAGGAACTTCCCGTTCGGCGTCCGCCGAGTAATCGCCCGCCGAACCGGCGGCGGCCGGGTTGAAGCCGCTCCAGTCCGAGCCATAGGAAGCCCGCCGCTGTTGCCAGTCCACGGGTCCCTGACGTCCCATGACCTCTTCAACACGCGTGGCATCGGTGTCGTTGACCCGAACGGTGACTAGCGAGCCACCGCCCTTCACGCCCTGGGCGTAGACATTGGCCTCATCCGAGCTGACGCCGGCACCGGTAAGGGCGCCCACCAGTCCGCCGGAGGCGGCGCCGATGCCGGCCCCGGTCAGGGTCGCGATCAGCCAGCCAGCGGCAACGACTGGACCAACGCCTGGAATTGCCAGGGCGCCAATCCCTGCCAGCAGGCCGACGCCGCCACCGACCGCGGTGCCGAGGACGGCACCCGTCCCACCGGCTGTGCCGGTATGCGTATCGGATGTCCCGGCCGAACGGCCGCGCGCCTCGGCGTTCGCAACCAGGCTGATGTCGCCATGTGGGATGCCGGCCGCCTCCAGGTTGGTTACCACTGTCTGCGCGTCTTGATAGTCATCATACATATGAGCGATGGTACGTTGTGCCATTGTGCTTGCTCCTTAATGCGTTTCGCCGACGTTGCCCTTGTAATCCAGCCACACGCCCGTTTCAGCGCCGCTCTTTTGCGCCTTGCCGTGCCACACGCCGTTGCTGTCCTTGCTGAGGTCGTTGACGTTCGAGAAGCCTTGCTTCTCGATGCGGGTCTTGGCCTGCGCCATGGTGAAGCTGTTGGATCCGCTGGCCGGCCGGGATGCATTGGCGTTGGTCGTGGCTACGGCCTGATTGTCATTCCCCGACGCCGCCGCGTTCCCCGCCGCACTTCCCTGGGAGCCCTGTGCGAGGCAGGCTCCGCTGGTCAGCATCGCCGCGGCGGCGATCCCGAGAACTAAAGGTTTCATTCTGGTCTCCTGAAGGTTGCTTTTGGACCGAAAGCAAGAGGCTGCTTCGTTCACGCTGACGTGAGAACTGTTCACGCGCATGGACCAAGGTTCGCCCGATCAACTGTCGCCGCGTGTGCCTGAGGCCGTTCCAGGATCGGATGCATGGCGTCCCGCTTTCGTCCGCTCTAACGACGGCAACCGTCGTTCGGTTGCCAGCGATGCGGAACGACCTCCGGCAGGTCATTGCCAGCACCCGCGAAGATGATGGTTTCGGCCCATGACCTACCCGGGGCCAGCAGGCTGGCGGCAAGAAATCCGCCCCGAACCCCATGCGAGTTGTTGACGCCGGATCGGACGGGGGCTAAATCGCGCGCCCTATCGACGCGCTTCGGCGCTCGATAGCCCCCATCATCGCCCAGGTGGCGGAATTGGTAGACGCGCAGGTTTCAGGTACCTGTGGCCGTAAGGTCGTGGAAGTTCGAGTCTTCTCCTGGGCACCAGGTTTTTTGGCAACACCTATTTGAGCATTACCCAGTTCATGCCGAATGCCACCCTCCACCTGCACCGGGATGACCTTCCGGACGTCGTGACGCTGGGGCCGGTGGTGGCGGTGGATACCGAGACGATGGGTCTCAATCCCCATCGCGACCGGCTGTGTCTGGTGCAGTTGTCCGGCGGCGACGGGCATGCCCATATGGTGCAACTGGTGCCGTCTCACCTGGGCGGCCGTGGCTTCGACTGCCCTAACCTGAAGCGGCTGATGGCCGATCCGACGGTGGTCAAGCTGATGCACTTCGCGCGGTTCGACGTGGCTGTCCTGCAGCACAGCCTGGATATCACCGTCAGTCCGGTAAAATGCACCAAGATCGCGGCGAAGCTGATCCGAACCTTCACCGAGCGGCACGGGCTGAAGGACCTGTGCAAGGAACTGCTGGGTGTGGAGCTGTCCAAGCAGCAGCAAAGTTCCGACTGGGGCGCCGTGGAGCTGACCTCGGAGCAACTCGCCTACGCCGCATCGGACGTGCTGTACCTGCATGCCTTGTGGGCAAAGCTGGAAACGCTGCTGATCCGGGAGAACCGGCTGGAGATCGCCGAAGCCTGCTTCGGGTTCCTGCCGACCCGTGGCCGGCTGGATCTGCTGGGCTATGAGCAGCCGGACATTTTCGCCCACCAGGCATGACCCTACCGAGGCTGGCCGCCTTTTACATGTCACCTTCGCATGTCGACTTGAAAGCCACGGATGCCGATCCGGCGGCACGCCGAACGCACACCGGGCAGAGGTTCACGACGGATGCCCTCCGCTATTGGTCGCCCTGCGACAACGGTCAAGCCTGCTGTTGGCATGGCAGACCGGGCAGTGACCACGGTATGATGCGCCATATTTAACGTTTTAAATGTTGAGCGCGGCAACCCTCGACCTTTACCTATGAGTTCAGCCTGTTAACCCGCCGGGACATGGTTTGCTGTAACGCTTCGATAAGGTCACGTGGTTGACCTTCAAGCCCGCACCGGCCCATAGACTTTGGCTGGCAATTCCGAAGAAGAATCGATCTTGAGCCAACGTGTCGTCCAGCCGCTACCAGATGTGTCCGGGCAGAACTTCCGGGTTGCCGCCGATCTGCGGGTGGCCCGCGATGTTCTGAACACCGAGGCAGCCGGCCTGTTGTCGCTGGCCGCCAGCCTTGGCGCGCCGTTCGGCCAGGCGATCGGGCGTCTGGCGACCGCGACTGGACGGCTGGTGGTCTCCGGCATGGGCAAATCCGGCCATATCGGCCGCAAGATCGCCGCCACGCTCGCCTCCACCGGGACCCCTGCCCTGTTCGTGCACCCAGCCGAGGCCTCGCACGGGGATCTGGGCATGATCGTGGCCGGCGACGCAGTGCTGGCGCTGTCCAATTCCGGCGAGACCACGGAACTGGCTGATCTGGTCGCGCATGCCCGCCGCTTCGCCCTGCCGCTGGTGGCGATCACCGCCCGGCCCGACTCGGCGTTGGCGCGCGCCGCCGATGTCGCGCTGATCCTGCCCAGGGCCGCCGAGGCCTGCCCGATGGGCCTGGCGCCGACCACCTCGAGCACCATGCAGCTCGCGCTCGGCGACGCGATCGCGGTCGCGTTGCTGACGCGCCGTGGCTTCACCGCCGCCGACTTCCGTCAGATCCACCCAGGCGGGCGCCTCGGTGCAAGGCTTCGCCGTGTGCGGGAGCTGATGCATGCCGGAGAGGCGATGCCGCTGGCCGAACCCGCCATGCCGATGTCCGCCGCGCTGGTGCTGATGACGGAAAAGCGCTTCGGCTGTCTTGGCGTGACCGGCGCCGACGGCGTGCTTCTCGGCATCATCACCGATGGTGATCTGCGGCGCGCGATGGGGCCTGACCTGTTGTCCCGCCAGGTGGGGGATATCATGACACTGCTGCCCCGCACGATCGGCCCTGATGCGCTCGCGGTGGAAGCGCTGCATGTGATGAATGCGCATGAGCGACCGGTCACCACGCTGTTCGTGGTCGATGCGGCGGTCCGCCCGCTGGGCATCCTGCACGTGCACGATCTGCTGCGGGCCGGCCTGGCATGAGCGCGCGCCTGATGACGCGCGCCGAGACAGCGCCGGAGCGCCACACCGGCGCCTATCTGATCCCGTCGGAAACCGGCCGCGCACGGCACATCCCGACGCCCAACCGGATCGCCCGCCGGCGGCTTGTGATCACCTTGACGAAGTGGCTCTTGCCGCTCACGGCGCTCGGCCTGCTGGCATCGATCGCATTATGGCCGGAGCTTGACGTGGCGACCGGGAAGACGCGCTTTTCCATCGGACATCTGTCCGGCAAGCTGGATGGCGGCCGTCTGCTTGATGCCCGCTACAACGGTGTGGACGAAAAACGCCGGCCCTACACCATCACCGCGGCGACGGCGCGTCAGGCTGACGCCGAGCGGGTGGCGCTGACCACGCCGAAGGGTGACATCACGCTGGAGAACGGCACCTGGCTGATGCTGTCAGCACAGGCAGGCACCTACGTGCAGCATCTGAACCAGCTTGATCTGGTGCACGACGTCACGCTTTACCGCGACGACGGCACGACGATGCATACCGCCGCCGCGTCGATCGACCTGAAGGCAGGTGCCGCCGCGGGCTCCGACCCGGTGCATGTCGAAGGTCCGTTCGGCGTGCTGGACGCGCGGGGCTTCACGATCCTGGATAAAGGTACTGCCATCGAGTTCACTGGTCCGGCACATGTCGTGCTGAACGGAACCAATCATTGAACCCCGCGCACGGCTTTGCCGCCGCGTTGCTGCTTGGCCTGTCGATGACCGGGACACAAGCTCATGCTCAACAGCTTGACCTTACCCGAGGCGGCCCGATCGACATCACCGCGCGCGACGGGATCGAGTGGCGCCAGGTGGATCAGCAGGTGATCGCCCGCGGCGACGCCGTCGCGGTCCGCGGCAACGTCACCGTCACCGGGGACCAACTTATTGCCTGGTATCGCAAGAAGCCTGCCGCTGGCGCGCAACCAGTGTCGCAGCCGGCAGTCAGCCTTGATTCCGACGCCTCGACCGCGGGCAACGAGATCTATCGTCTGCAAGCCGAGGGGCACGTGCGGATCTTTACGCAGACCGATGAGGCGCTGGGCGACAAGGCGACCTATGACCTGGATCAGGCGGTCATGGTGATGACCGGCCGGCACCTGAAGCTGACCACGCCGAACGATGTGATAACCGCGCGGGACGACCTGGAGTACTGGCCGCAGAAGCACATGGCGGTGGCGCGCGGCGATGCCGTCGTGGTCACCAACGATGCCAGACGGGTCGCGGCCGATACGCTGGTTGCCTACACGCAGGCGGCGGTGCCGGCCACCGGAGGAACCCAGGCGGCGGTGAACCAAGCGGCGGTGAAGACGACGGACGACCCGTTGGCCGCTTCCGGCAAGCTGGAGCGGGTGGAGGCTTTCGGCCACGTCTCTGTCCGCACCACAACCGATACCGTGACCGGCGATCGAGGCGTCTACGTGCCGGATAGCGGGATGGCGCGCCTTGGCGGCAATGTCCAGATCACCAGGGGCCAGAACCAGTTGAACGGCGCCGAGGCCGACGTCAACATGAAGACCGGCATCGCCAAGCTGATCGCCTCGAACGCCGGCCGCGTACACGGGCTTGTCCTGCCGAACGACCAGAGCAGCAAATCCCTGGCGAGCGATCCGACAGCCAAACCGAATGGCAAGCCGGGGCCGACGGCTCCGGCCGGACGGAAGCCATGAACGTCATGCGTCATGCCCGCATCGTGCCGGAACTGAAGGTCGTGCGTGGTGGCGGTGGGCTGACCGCGACCGCTGTGGGCAAGACCTACAAGAGCCGGCCCGTCGTGCGCAACGTGTCCATTACGCTGCGCCGAGGCGAGGCGGTGGGATTGCTGGGCCCGAATGGCGCCGGCAAGACCACGACCTTTTACATGATTGTCGGCTTGGTAAGGCCTGATACCGGGGCGATCAGCCTGGATGGGGCCGACATCACCAGGCTGCCGATGTATCGGCGCGCCCGCCTGGGCATCGGCTATCTGCCGCAGGAAGCCAGCGTGTTCCGCGGCCTGAACGTCGAGCAGAACATCATGGCGGCGCTTGAGGTGGTGGAGCCGGACACGGCTACCCGCGACATGATGCTGGACGAGCTGCTGGCCGAATTCGGCATCAGCCACCTGCGCCGCACGCCTGCCCTGGCGCTATCGGGCGGCGAGCGCCGCCGGGTGGAGATTGCCCGTGCGCTGGCCACCCAGCCATCATACATCCTGCTGGACGAGCCGTTGGCCGGTATTGATCCGATCGCCGTCGGAGAGATCCGCGACCTGGTGAAGCACCTGAAGGATCGCGGCATCGGCGTGCTGATCACTGACCACAATGTCCGCGAGACGCTGGATATCATCGATCGTGCCTACATCATGCATGACGGACGGGTGCTGATGGAGGGGGCGCCACACGAGGTTGTGGCTCACGAGGACGTGAGAAGAGTGTATCTAGGCGAGAAATTCAGTCTCTGAGTCCCGGCATTGGTGTCAGCACAAGCCTGCTGGCACGCGGTAGCATGAATTTTGCATCTTAATTCGCTCTGAACCTCCAAAATGATTGACCCGCCTGACAAGCGTCGATATTCGACTTGGCATGGCGATTGCTCCCCGTCTCGACCTACGCCAGAGCCAGACACTGGTCATGACGCCACAGTTGCGTCAGGCCATCAAACTGTTGCAGTTCTCTAACATCGAAGTCGCCTCCTTCGTCGAGGAGGAACTGGAACGCAACCCGCTGCTGGAGCGGGACGAGACGACAGACCGGCCGTTGGGTGAGCGGGCGGCGGTGGACCAGATCGAGCCGCGGCAGTCCGCGCCGCAGGATACCGCCGATGCGGCCCGGGCGGATAACCTGCCGGCCGATGCTGCCTCGCCGCTGGATGCCGATCATGCGGAGACATATGATCCGGGCGGTCCTGGGGATGGCGTGGCGCTGGTTGGCCAGATGAACGGCGGCGGCGGCAGCCACAGCTTTGAAGGCGACGACCGCGGGATTGACGATTTCGCCGACCGGGTGCCGCCGCTGCGAGAGCATCTCGGCGAGCAGTTGCGGCTGAGCATCGACGACCCGGTGGAGCGCATGATTGGCGCGCACCTGATCGCGTTGCTGTGCCCCGCCGGACGGCTGACCGCCGATCCGGCGGCGATTGCCGCGGCGATGGGCCTGCCGCTGCAGCGGGTCGAGGCGGTGCGGGCGCGGCTGATGCGGTTCGATCCGGTCGGCCTGTTCGCCCGTGACCTGCGAGAATGCCTGGCGGTCCAGCTCGCTGAGCGGAACCGGCTCGACCCGGCGATGCAGACGCTGCTGGATAACCTGGAGCTGATGGCGAAGCGTGACAACCGCCGGCTGATGGCGCTGTGTGGTGTCGATGCGGAAGACCTGATGGAGATGATGGCCGAGATCCGCGCGCTGGATCCGAAGCCGGCCGCGACCTATGACACCGCTCCGGCACCGATGGTGGTGCCGGATCTGCTGATGCACCAGTTGCCGGATGCAAGCTGGATCATCGAGCTGAACCCCGAGACAATGCCCCGCGTGCTGGTCAACGAGCGGTTCTATGCCAAGGTCGCGCCGCGCGCGCGCAAGAACGACAAGGTGTTCCTGACGGAACGGCTGGCCAACGCCAACTGGCTGGTGCGGTCCTTGCAGCAGCGTGCCCAGACGATTTTGAAGGTGGCGGCGGAAATCATCCGCCAGCAGGACGGATTCCTGCGGCTTGGCGTGGCGTTCCTGCGGCCGCTGATCCTGCGTGACATCGCCGAAGCGGTCGAATTGCATGAAAGCACCGTCAGCCGGGTTACCGCGAACAAGTATATCGCGACTCCGCGCGGGACTTATGAACTCAAGTATTTCTTCACCACCGCCATCCAGGGAACGGATGGCGGGGATGCGCACAGCGCGGAGGCGGTGCGGCATCGCATCCGCGGCCTGATCGACCTGGAACCGGCGGCGGATATCCTTTCCGACGATGCGATCGTTACCATTCTGCGGCGTGAAGGTGTTGATATCGCCCGCAGAACGGTCGCCAAGTACCGGGAGGCGCTGCGCATCCCGAATTCCGTCCAGCGGCGGCGGGAGAAAGCCGTGCCGGCCTAAGCGCGTAATAATCCGCAGTGGACATTACCGGGGCGCACGTGCCCAAATCGCGAGCGCGCGGCCGACGCATGGGGACGCACTGCTGAAACCCTCCCGCGCCGCCCGCTGAACCGCTTGGGAGAGAAGCATGCAGATCACGGTTTCCGGCAAGCAAGTCGATCTGTCGGACGCACTGCGCACGCGCGTTTCCACGCAGTTGGAGACGATTGCGGGAAAATACTTCGATCATGCGCTGGAGGCCCACGTCACGTTCAGCCGAGCGCGAAGTTTTTTTGCCTGCGATATCAATGTGCATGCCGGCCGCGGACTGCAACTGCGTGGCGAAGGCGAGGCGGCGGAAGCCAATGCCGCGTTCGACGACGCGGCGGAGCATATCGCCAAGCGGCTGCGGCGATATCGCCGCCGGGTAAACGGTCATGCCCGTGACCTGGCGCATCGCGCCAATCCCGAGGCCGCAAGGCAGTTCATCCTGAAGGAGCATGGCGTCAACGCGGATGTCGCCGAAGCGGAAGGCCGTAATCTCGCGGAAGCTTACGCCACCGTGATCGCGGAGACCCAGACAGAGATCACGACCCTGTCGGTAGGCGAGGCGGTGATGCGGATGGACTTGGCCGACCAGGTGGTGATGATGTTCCGCAACAGCGCATCCGGGGTGCTGAACGTGGTCTACCGCCGAGCTGATGGACATATCGGATGGATTGATCCCGGACCTCAGAGCGTGATCGCCTGAGGCTGACCCAGTCGGAAGGCGAGAATCGCGTGATCAGACAACGAGTTAAAGCGCGACTTCTGGATCAACCGAAACCAATCGCGCTTTAGTCCGGCGTGGCAGAGGGGAAAACACATGCGTCCGCAAGCCGCCGCGATGAAAGCGTTACTGGACCAGCCTGGTCTGCAGGTGGTTCCCGGCTGTGGCGACGGCCTGGGCGCCCGTTTGGTCGAGGAGGCGGGATTCAGGATCGGGTTCGCCTCGGGGTCGTCGATTTCAGCCATGCGGCTGGCGATGCCGGACATGGACTTGCTGTCGTTTCCGGAAATGCGGGATGCGGTCGAGACGATCATCACCGCCGCGCCGAAGGTGCTTTGGCTGGGCGACGGGGATACCGGCTACGGCAATGCGATCAGCGTGCAGAAGACGATCCACGGCTACGCCCGGGCCGGCGTCGCGGCGGTGCTGATCGAGGACAAGGCGTGGCCCCGGCCGCTCGGCCATAAGGGTGCCAAGCTGGTCGTCGACCGTGCCGAGGCCCGCCAACGCTGCCGAGCGGCGGTGGAGGCAGCCAAGGCGGAAGGCGTGCTGCTGCTGGCGCGGACCGATGCAAGCGGCTCCCGCGGGTTCGAGGAGGCGTTGGCAAGGATTCAGGATTTTGTCGCCGAGGGAGCGGATATCCTGTTTCTGGATTCGCCGATGTCGGAAGCGGAAATGCGGGCTTCGGTCGAGGCCTGTCAGGGCAGGCCGGCGGTCGCGGTGACCAATCCGGCCGGCAAGCACTTCAAGCCGGCGGATGATGAACTGGCACGCATCGGGATCAAGCTGGTGATCTACCCGCAGGAGATGCTGGCGGCGACGGTGCTGGCGGTCCGTACCGCGTTGGCTGGCCTGAAGACCGGACAGCGCGCGGCCCTGGCGAGCGCGTCCGAGTTGGCGACGGCGCTGCGCTCAGCCGAATATCTGGCCTCTGACGCGCGTCTGGCCTGAGCAAGGAACCGGTTGCCTACAGCGTGATCGCCTGATGCCGACTTAGTCGGAAGGCATGAATCACGCGATCAAACAACAAATTAAAGCCTGACTTCTGGGTCAACCTAAACCAATCGTGCTTTAGCCGACTGAACTGATCCGCTGCACGATGGCCCGGGCAAAGTCGCCGGTGGAGGCGGTGCCACCCAGGTCGCTAGTGCGGGTGTTGTCCTGGTTCAGCACCGTATCGATCGCCTGGCGCAGATGCCTCGCATGGGTGGTCAGACCGACATGATCCAGCATCAGGCCGGCGGCGAGCAGCAGTGCTGTTGGATTGGCGATGCCCTTGCCGGCGATGTCCGGCGCCGACCCGTGCACCGCCTCGAAGATCGCGGCCTGGTCGCCGATATTGGCGCCCGGCGCCGCGCCCAGGCCGCCCACGAGGCCGGCGATCAGGTCCGACAGGATGTCGCCGAACAGGTTGGTGGTGACGATCACGTCGAACTGCCAGGGGTTCAGCACAAGCTGCATGGCGCAGGCGTCGACGATCCGCTCGTCGCACGCGATCCGGCCTTCATACTCCTTGGCGATCTGCTGGCCGGACTCCAGGAAAACCCCGGTCAGCGCTTTCAGCACATTGGCCTTGTGTACCAGGGTGACTTTCTTGCGGCCCAGCTTCAAGGCATGCTCGAAGGCATAGCGGACGATGCGGCGGGAGCCATCACGGGTGTTGACGCCGGATGAGATCGCCACGGCGTGCGGGTCGTCGCCGATCGGAATGTAGTGCTCGAACGCGACATACAGGCCTTCCAGGTTCTCGCGCACCAGGATCAGGTCGATGTTGTCGAAGCGGCCGCCGGGGACCAGGGTGTGGGCAGGCCGCAGGTTGGCATACAGGTGAAATTCCTCCCGCAGGCGGACATTGACCGAGCGGAAGCCGCCGCCGACCGGAGTGGTCAGCGGGCCTTTCAACGCCAGCTTGTTGCGGCGGATGCTGTCCAGTGTGGCTTGCGGCAGGGGATCGCCACCGGCGGCGATGCCGGCCATGCCGCCTTGTTGCAGATCCCAGTCGAACGGTGCACCGAGGGCGTTCAGCACCTGGATGACGGCGTCAACGATCTCGGGGCCGATGCCGTCGCCTGGGATCAAGGTGGCGGGGATCTTGTTGCTGCCGTGGGTCGGCGTGGCTTGAAGGCTCATGGCATTCTGGTCTTTTCGGTGCGATGGCAGCGGGGCGTGTAGCCGCATCATACAGATGTCGGACGCGGTGTTGATACGGGGAAGCGAGCTGTGTGGCCCTGATCTGGCGGAAATGCCTTACAGCCGGCCAGGGGACCGGCGCGCTTGAGGCGGTGGCACGGAAACATCGCTGTTTCCGCATGCCCGCTGTGCCACGTGCTGGATGCCCCTGTTCCACGTGCTGGGCCAGGCCGGCGCGTTAAGAACTTCGCCGCGGCGGCTCGGCCGCCCGTCCCGAGTCGATGGAGCAGGCCTGCTTACGCGTTTTCACCTACAAAGCTCGTATAGCTCTTCACCAGTTCGGGCACGGATGTCTCGTAGAACCGCTTGCCCTTCTCTGGCGTCGCGAGGCTTGGATTGGATCCGATCCGGCCATCGGGAAAGCGCCGCCGGTAATCCGCCGGCCCGTGGAACCGCCCGGATGGCGCCCGGGGCGGGTCCATCTGGGCCTGCTTGATGGTCTCCGGCAGGGCGAACTGCGTGAGCGCGACCTCGCTGGCGGTGGCGTGACTGCCTTCGTCATCGCCGAACACCTCCTTCGACAACACCGACATCGCCTTGCCGTCCCACCAGTTGGCCAGCCGGCAGCGCAGTTCATCGTCCCGGCGAAGGCCCACGGCGCCTTCGAACTCGGCGTAGATCTCGGCGAACGCCGCCTGGCAAGTGGCGATGTTGCCGCCGTGTCCATTGATGAAGAAGAACCGGCGGAAGCCATGCCTGGCGAGCGACAGCACATAGTCGTGCATGATCGCGATCAGGGTCGAGGGCCGTACGGTCATCGATCCCGCGAAGCCCATGTGGTGCACGGCGATGCCAACGCCGATCGTCGGGCCGACCAGGGCATCAGCGGCTTCGCCGACGCCGCGGGCGATGACCTCGGCGCAGATCGCATCGGTGCCGATCAGGCCGTTCGGGCCGTGCTGCTCGGTCGAGCCGATCGGCAGGATGATGCCTTTGGACCGGGTCAGATAGGTCTCGATTTCCTGCCAGGTCTGGTGTTGCAGCAGCATGGGAGTCTCCTGGATGCTTAGCGGCTCGCGTCACGCCGCATGCGCCGCGCCGTCCTGGCCGCCGATGATCATGGGCCGTTTCCAGTCTCTCGACCAGCCGTCACGCACGATGCGGCGGATAGCAGTTTGCCGTAAGCGGGAAATGCTCATTCGATCGCACGATTAACCAAACACCCGTTCAAAGATCCGATCCACCGACCGCAGGTGCAGCGCCGGGTCCATTGCTGCGTCCAATTCCGCGGGGCGCACCCGCGCCGCCACATCAGGATCGGCGTCCAGGTTGGCCCGGAACGAGCGTCCGTCCAACGTGCCCAAGCGAGTCCACGTCGCCATCGCGCAGCCTTGCACGATCCGATAGGCGTCCTCCCGCGAGATCCCCGCCTTGGTCAGGGCCAGCAGCACCTCCCCCGAGTGCACCACGCCACCCAGGCTTTCCAGGTTCGCCAGCATCCGATCTGGATACACCAGCAGCTTCTGCGTCATGCCCGCCAGCCGCATCAGCGCGAAATCCAGCGTCACCGTGGCATCCGGTCCGATGGCACGCTCGACCGAGGAATGGCTGATATCGCGTTCATGCCACAGCGTCACGTTCTCCAACGCCGGCACCACGGTGGCGCGGACGATGCGCGCCAGGCCGCACAGGTTCTCACTGAGCACCGGGTTGCGCTTGTGCGGCATCGCTGAGGACCCCTTTTGGCCGGGATGGAAGAATTCCTCCGCCTCCCGCACCTCGGAGCGTTGCAGGTGGCGGACTTCGGTGGCCAGCCGCTCGATGCCGCTGGCGATGATGCCCAGGGTGCAGAAGAACGCGGCATGGCGGTCGCGGGGGATGATCTGGGTGGAGACCGGCTCCACGCGCAGCCCCAGCGCCTCGGCCACGAACGCCTCGACGCTGGGGTCCAGGTGCGCGAAGGTGCCGACGGCGCCGCTGATGGCGGTAACCGCGACCTCCGTCCGCGCCGCGATCAGGCGGTCCCGGTCGCGGGCAAATTCGGCGTAGTGGCCGGCCAGTTTCAGGCCGAAGGTGGTAGGTTCGGCATGGATGCCGTGACTGCGACCGATGGTCAGGGTGTATTTGTGTTCCAGTGCGCGGGCCTTCAGCGCGGCCAGCACGGCATCGATGTCGGCCAGCAGCAGGTCCGCCGCCTGCGTCAACTGCACCGACAGGCAGGTGTCCAGCACGTCGGAGCTGGTCATGCCCTGGTGCACGAAGCGGCTGTCCGGGCCGATCGCCTCGGCCAGCCAGGTCAGGAAAGCGATCACGTCGTGGCGGGTCTCCCGCTCGATCGCGTCGATCCGCTCGATGTCGGCGGCATTCATCGCGGCAAGTTTTGGGGCGCCTTTTTCCCGGATGGTCCGCGCGGCGGACTCCGGGATCGCGCCGATGCGGGCCATGCCTTCGGCGGCCAGCGCCTCGACCTCGAACCAGATGCGGTAGCGGTTCTCGGGTGCCCAGATGGCGGTCATCTCGGGACGGGCGTATCGCGGGAGCATCGCTGTCTTGTCCGGTGCCGGTGAAAGCGCCAGCTAGACCGGCGTATCGCGGATGGCAAGCATGGACTGGACGACGGACCTGGCCGCACTGGCCCAGGTCGTGATGATCGACGTGGCGCTGGCGGGGGACAATGCCGTCGTGGTCGGGATGGCGGTGGCGGGACTGCCGGCACAGCGGAAGCGGCTGGCGATCCTGCTGGGGATCGGCGGCGCCACGGTGATCCGCATCGCTTTGGGCGCGGTGGCGCTGCGGCTTCTGGCGATTATCGGCCTGTTGCTGGCCGGCGGCGTCCTGCTGCTGTGGGTCTGCTGGCGGATGTACCGCGAACTGCGGCATTCACGCCGCGCCGCCGGCGCCCGTCAGGTGAAGACCCTGCGGCAGGCGATGCTGCAGATCATTCTGGCGGACCTGTCCATGAGCCTCGACAACGTGCTGGCGGTCGCCGGCGCGGCGCATGGCAGCACCTGGGTGCTGGCCGCCGGTCTGTTGCTGTCCGTGGCGCTGATGGGCCTGGCCGCCGACCTGATCGCCAGGCTGTTGGAGCGGCAGCGCTGGATCGCCTGGATCGGGCTGATCATCGTGCTGTATGTCGCGCTGACGATGATCTGGCACGGCGGGCATCAGGTGGTGGGAAGGCTTTAATTTAGCGGCGTGCGGAACCACGAGCCGCGCAACGGAAACCGTTATTCACAAAGGTCTTCGGCACGCAGATCTCCAGCGTGATGCAGTGCCACGCGCTGCAAGCGTTCCCGGCGTTTGTCCGGAAGGGCCCGCCGCGCAATTTATTCTAGTACTTGATTTCGGCCCCGCCAGTTAGAGGTGCGGCCATCCAGCGCGCCTTCAGGCGGGCGAGCAGCGCCGGGTCGAAGAGCCGGGTGGTAAACCGCTGCAAGGGGCGGCCGTCGGCCATTGACTCCGACCCTGCTACGGACGACGTAATCGTCGGCCCGCAGGAGTCGTAGCGCTCGCGTGGTTCGTTTCCGCCCGGCGGACGAGGGACTATGTTCTGCTGCACGCTGGCATCCGGCCGATGTGGCAGCGCCTGCCCATTCTCGATCCAGTCCAGGTTGCGCCCAGGTCCGCCGGCAAGGCATGGCAGGCGATCGCCGTCGCCCCAGGCCGGCGCTCCTGGCGAAGAAAGCTGGACATCTGGTTGCCCATATTTGTCAGTCAGCCCGCGGAGTATGCGGTCTGACACACCGTCACCGACATAGAGCGTGCGTGTTACCGCGATAACTTTGTCGGGTTGCGGGGACGGCGAATCGTAGAGCGCGATCTCCTCGCTGAAGTAGGACGTTGCCCGGTCGCTCGCGACGAACAATTTGCCATGCAGTTCCGGTGCGGAGCCAGCAGGAGGCGGAGCCGTCTCAAGCACGCGTGTCACATTCATATGCCCGCGGACAAGCGCCTCCGCATCGGCAAGGGGCATGCCGATCCGAATGCCGAGAATGTCCGGACCATAAGGTCCGGCGGATAGGCGCTGCTCCGGGTCCGGGCCGGCCCGCCGCACCGGCGGTGTTACCGTAACACCGCCGACAGCCGGCCGCGATGTTGCCAGTGGCGAGCTGACCGCCGGAGTAACCGGTTCAGCCGGGGCGATCGCCGGTGGCCACGGCACTTCGGGAAACGAAGTTGACGCGAGAAGTTTTCCGGAAGAACGCAAAGTAGCTTCCACCGGCTGTAGCTTCACAAGAAGCGCATGCGCTGATGTCGCCGGCTCAAGCGCGATCTCCTCAAATCCGACAACCCGGACATTGGCGCCGAGTGTCGGAAGGGTGGGGTTGGGCTGGCCAGCTTGTTCGCCCGACGGCATGATCGCAGGCGCATCGAGCACATAGTCGCGCCATGGCCGCGGAACCGCCAGGAGAACCGCCAGTGACTGGCCGCTTTGAGTCTGTCGTCCCGCAGTCGCCGCCCCGGCGGGTGCCACGGGATAGCTGAGCGTGACGGGCAGCAATTGCTCCGCGGAAATGCCGCGATCGGCCAACGCTTTTGCCCAGTGCCCGTAGTTTTCCGGCTGAGAACCGAGCCAGCTGCTTCCGGTTTGACGGTCCAGCACGTGTATTTGCCGCGGCAAACTGCTGAAAGATGTGTCCTGCCGCAATTCTAATGTGTCCGGCATCGCGGCAGCACGTTTTACGGTCCACTCGCGATACTGTTCCACCTCGGCCGCAGGCAGGTCAGTGCCGAACTGGCCAAGACCGCCTGTGAAGAACACACCCCAGGAGTCCTTCTGCGCCCATCCCGGGTCGTTGCGAAAGTAGGATTCGGCGCTTAGACGATTCCGCGCCAAGGTCGCCCAGTCCGGTCGCGGTATAGCGGAACTGCCCATTCGCTCCGCGAGCAGAACCGGTGTTTCGCTGTTGATGGCCACAGCCCCGGCCGGGCGGGGTGCTTCCGCGAGCTTGGTGCCTTCAATGGCCGTTGGAAACAGGAGCGTCGGGCCGTAGCGGTAAAGAACCTGGCTTTGGCTCGAGTCATCGTAGAGGGTTGCGTCGGCGGCCGTCATCCGCCAGGCACGGTCATTCCATAACCCACTTACCTCGGATTGTGCCCAGGTCCGCGGATAAGCGGCCAGTTGTCGTAAGCCGGTCAGCGTGACTGGAACGGACAGCACGGCGCTATAATCGGCCATGGGACCGCCGATCGACCGCTTGAGTGGCCGCTCCGCGACAAAGTGACGTGCTTCGGCCTCCGTTGCTGGCCAGAACTGTGGATAGGCGAACGGCAAGGACGTGCCGAACAAGTTCGGTGAACCTCGATTTGGCGCCGCAACCTTGAAGCCAAGGCGGATCGGGTCCCAGGGATCGAAGCGCACCTTCGATTGCACCAGAAGCGCGAGCGGCAAGTGCGGCGCCTGCGCCAGTATCGACGGCAGATCAACGTTGCGAAACGTCGCAACCGCGTCGCGCAGCGCAAACTCCTGTCCCGGCGCAGCGATGCTGCCGGGGTTCTGGCAGCCTTGCCCGAACAAAACCTGTCGACGTTGCGGAGAGAGCAACTCGCAACCGATCAGGCGCATTGAAGGGTCAGGGATCGATGCTAGCTCTCCAGGGTCAGCCGCAAGACCTGCTGCGATCAAGGCACGGGACATACTATCGCGCTGCGCACGAGAGAGGTCGCCGCTGCCATCCTGTTGAAAAACGCTGAACTGGAGGATGTCCGCATTCATTTGGAGAAGCAGCATGCCGTCAACTGTCCGCAAATCCCATCTCCGGGCGGCATCGCGAGCATTGGTCAGGGCAGTGGCATCGGCCGCTGCACTTGTCACCGGATTCTCAGGGGGGAAAGCAGCCGCGGCGGTCGTATCCTGACGGGCCAGGGCCTGCTGAAGGACATGCTCCAGCTTTGGATCATCATAGATCGTCGCGGCAGCGGATTGGATCGTCCACACGGCGCCCTGGGGCAGCCCGGTGGCTGGATTGACAGGGGCCGAGGTTTGCAGATTGACCACGTTAGTGATCACTGCCGGCACCCCGAGATAAACCGTCAGGGGACGCCGTTTTCCCCGTCGCGTCTCGAAGGCGATCGCGTCCTGTTCTGAAACGGGCCAGCGGGTCGGCAAGTGCAAATCGAGTGAGGTGCCGAGGACCTGCGAAGTTCCGTCAACCGAGAACGGCGTATGGACTGCGTATGAATGGCTGGCGCGATCATACTCATCGAGTGTGGCCTCCAGCCGCAGCAACAGTGCGAAGGGCGGACGCGGGGCCGACCGCAGCAGATCCGGGAGTGCCTTGGCACGCCACGCCGATGCGCCCGTGCTGATCAGCGCCTCCACGGCCAATTGGGGCGTGCCCCAAAGCGATTGACAGACATCGTGCTCGTTGAACAGTGGGCTCTGGCCGTAGAGCGAGGCTGTGGTCGTACGATCAAGCAGCAAGCAGGCCAGTTCGGTTGCACGCCGATCGGAAACGTCCTTTGTGGGATCAGGCAAAACCGCGACGCCCATCGCTGCGACCGCGCGCGGCCAGGCCGGGAATTCGGTTGCTAGGGTTGGCGGCGTTGGTATGTCGAGAACCGGAAGCCCCTGAGCGGTCGGGAGCTTCCAGTTCCGAATGCCAGTTTGGGCGTTGGTGAGCGCCGCCGGATCAAGTATGCGGTCGGCATCGGAGCGGGGGCGCCCGGCCGGGACTTCAACAGTGTTCGTGCCGGTCAATGTCGCTGGGCTGCCGTGCTCCAACTCGTCCAGATGCGTCGTCAGCGCTTGACGCAAGCAGGGAACATCGGCACCGCATGTGTTGCGTCGCACGGTCCAGGAGCGTTGATCTTGTAACAGGGCAGTCGCCGCTTCGGGCGTGGCCGTGGCACGCGCTTGCAGGTACGCACGGTTGATGTCTCGGTCGAGCGCGGCTAGCTGTGCGTCGTGGCAGATCGCTTGTTCGGCTGCGATCGAAGCGCGTCTGCAATCGAAGCTTGGCGTCTTGCTCGCTAACCGTGTCGCGGCGGGTGCAGTCTTCGGTTCTCCTGCGGCCAACGGTCGGCCGACCTGGGGCGCAGACGGGGAAGGCGCGTCGTGTCGCGCAGGCGGCGAGGCGGGGTAAGTCTGCTGTGCGGGCGGCGCGTAGCCCGGTAATGGACGCCCATTCAGGGGCGGCAGGTTTTGGAGAAATCCGCGCAACTGATCGAGTTGGGCGGAAGCGCCGGTCGGCAGAAGGAGAATTGCCAGAGTGGCTGCCCAAACGCGAAGGCCCGTGCTGCTCGTGGAGCTGTTAGCATCGCAAGCATGTGGCAGCATCATGAAAGACCTCGACCACCGTTGTCTGATCGAACTGACGAGCACTTTTCAATGCGTACACGTATCAGTTCATACACATCCTCGTGCTATCGTGCGATTGCCGCGGGCTGCGTCCATCCACAAATACGCGAGCGCAGCAGATTGTCCGCACCAGTCTGGAGATTAACAGGCGCAAATCCCTACCGAAGCTGCGGCGCGAACTGCAGCCCGCCCTTGGTCCACAACGCATTGCGGCCACGATCGAGCCCCAACGGCGTGATGTCGCGCTCCCACAGCTCGCCATAGTTGCCGACCTGCCGGATGATGTTCGCGGCCCAGCCGTCATCCAGGCTCATTGAGCGCCCGAGATTGCTCTCCATCCCCAACAGCCGCCGGATGTCGGGAACCTTGGTGTCCTTGAAGCTATCGACATTGTGGCTGTTCACGCCCAGCGATTCGGCGACCACGGTGGCGAAATGCGTCCAGCGCACGATGTCGAACCACTTGTCGTCGCCCTTTCGCACCATCGCCCCGCTGGGGCCCACGCCGATCGGCTCCGGCAGGATGGTCAGTTCGCCCGCGCGGGCGCCCTGCATGAACCGAAATCCGGCGAGCTGCGAGCTGTCGCTGGTATAGGCGTCGCAACGGCCGGACAGGAACGCCTGGCGGATTTCGCTCAGGCTGCCGATCAGCACCGGTGTGTAGGTAATGCTCGTCGCCCGCGCCCAATCCGCCAGATCGAGTTCCGTGGTCGTCCCCGGCAGCACGCAGATGCTGGCGCCACCCAACTGCTTGACGGATTTCACGCCGGACGCGGTCTTGACGATGATGCTGGTGCCGTCCCAGAAATTCACCCCGGCGAACTCCAGCCCCAGGCTGGTCTCCCGCGTCAGCGACCAGCCGGTGTTGCGCACCAGGACATCGACTTCGCCGGATTGCAGCGCGGTGAAACGGGTCTGCGCCGTCAGCGCCACCCATTTCACCTTGTTCGCGTCCCCCAGCGTGGCCGCCGCCACCGCTCGGCAATAATCCGCATCCAGCCCGCGCATGACACCGGTGCTGTCCAGCATCGAGAAGCCGGGGATTTCGCCGCCGGTGCCGCACAGCAACTGCCCGCGCGCGCGGACCGCGTCCAGCGTCGGCGAACCGCTGCCCTGGGCGAACCCGAAAGAGCCACTGGCAAGCAGCGCGAGCAGAGCGATAATCAAAGCGTGGACGGATGCCGCACGACGCATCGGTGTTTCCCCATTGGCTTCATCGCCATACTATTCCCCAGGCGCGCCGCGGCAACCGGCGGCGGGCCAGAACAAAGGACCCTTGCATGGCGCCCGAGCTGATCGTGGTCGAAACGGATGCGAACCCGCCGCCGCGCGCCGATGTCGTCATCATCGGCGGCGGCATCGCCGGCGTCAGCACGCTGCTCGCTCTGGCGGAAAAAGGCGTCTCGGTCGCCCTGGTTGAAAAGGGCCGGTTGGCCGGTGAGCAATCCTCCCGCAACTGGGGCTTCTGCCGTACCCAGGGGCGCGACCAGAATGAGGTCCCCCTGGCGCTCGAAAGCCTGCGCCTGTGGGACCGGATGGCGCAGCGCGTCGGCGCCGATGTCGGCTTCACCCGCGCCGGAGCCTGCTATCTGTGCCAGACCCCGGCGGAGGTCGCCGCCTATGAAGCCTGGCTTGAAAATGCGCGCCAGTGGCAGGTGCAAAGCCGCATCCTGGGACCGGACGAGGTCGATGCCGTGCTGCCCGGATCAAGCCGCCGCTGGGCTGGCGCGCTTTATACCCCGAACGACGGACGGGCGGAGCCACAACTTGCCGTGCCGCTGATGGCACAGGCGGCCCGCCGGCTGGGTGCGTCGGTCGTCACCAACTGCGCCGCCCGCGGTTTCGAAACCACCGCCGGCCGCCTGAGCGGCGTCGTCACCGAACATGGCACGATCGCCTGCGACGCGGCGGTGCTGGCTGGGGGCGCCTGGTCACGGCTGTTCTGCGGCAACATGGGGGTGGATTTTCCGCAGTTGAAGATCCTCGGCTCGGTGATGCGGACCGCGCCGTTGAACGGGCCGCCGGAACTCGCCGTCGCCGGTCCGGACTTCGCCTTCCGCAAGCGCCGCGACGGCGGCTACACGGTGGCTCGCCGCAACAAGTATGAAGCGCACATCGTGCCCGACAGCTTCAGGCTGCTGCCTCGGTTCCTGTCCGCGATGATCCGCACGAAGCAGGAATATCGCATCCGCCCGTTCGGGCGTTTCCGCGAGGAACTGCGCATCCCGCGAAGCTGGGCGCTGGACCAGGCCAGCCCGTTCGAGGCGACGCGGGTGCTGGATCCCGCGCCCAACCCGGCGATCGTGGAGGAAAGCCGCCGCAACCTGATCCGCGCCTTCCCGGCCTTCGCGCCGGTGCGCGTGGCGCAAAGCTGGGGCGGCTTGATCGACACGACGCCGGACGCGGTGCCGGTGATCGCGCCGGTGCAAGCGGTGCCGGGGTTCTTCCTCATGAGCGGCTTTTCCGGCCACGGCTTCGGCATCGGGCCGGGGGCGGGGCGCTTGATGTCGGAGCTTGTCACCGGGGCAACGCCGGTGGTCGATCCGGCGCCGTTCCGCTTCGAACGCTTCGGCGGACGGGCGGCCGAACCAGGGCTGGCAAAGGCGGCGTAATCGCCTGCCACCCCTGACAGACCAGGGTTCGGCTGACTATACTCTAGTGAAAGAGAAGACCGGAGGACCTAATCATGCTGAACCCAGTTTCGCCGCTGCCGCTGAAAGATCCGATGCTGTTCCGTCAAGCGAACTACCTTGATGGCAAGTGGGTGGAGGCGGACTCCGGCCAGACCATCGTGGTGAAAAACCCTGCCACCGGCGAAGCCGTGGGCGAAGTTCCCTCGATGGGTGTCGCCGAAACCCGCCGGGCGATTGAGGCCGCCAATCGGGCCTACCCCGGCTGGCGGGCGATGCTGGCGAAGGAACGCGGCGCGATCCTGCGCAAGCTGTCGGACCTGATGCTGGCCAACGCCGACGATCTGGCGGTGATCATGACCGCCGAACAGGGCAAGCCGCTGGCCGAAAGCAAGGGCGAGATCGTCTATGCCGCAAGCTTCATCGACTGGTTCGCCGATGAGGCGAAGCGCATCTACGGCGACACGATCCCGCAGAACGCCAAGGGTCGCCGCATCCTGGTGCTGAAGGAGCCGATCGGCGTGTTCGCCACGATCACACCGTGGAACTTTCCCGCGGCGATGATCACCCGCAAGGCCGGCCCCGGCTGGGCCGCCGGCTGCACCGGGGTGCTCCGTCCAGCAAGCCAGACCCCGTTCTCGGCGCTGGCGTTGGCGGTGCTGGCGGAGCGGGCCGGCATGCCGGCGGGGGTGTGCAACGTCTTGACGGGCGGCTCGTCCGCGATGGGTGGGGAACTGACGTCGAATCCGCTGGTGCGGAAACTGTCGTTCACCGGCTCGACCGAGGTCGGCGCCAGGCTGCTTGCCCAGTGCGCGCCGACGATCAAGAAGACCAGCATGGAGCTGGGCGGCAACGCGCCGTTCATCGTGTTTGATGACGCCGATCTGGACGCCGCCGTGGTGGGCGCCATGGGCAGCAAGTTCCGCAACACCGGGCAGACCTGCGTCTGCGCCAATCGCATTCTTGTACAGGACGGCGTCTACGATGCCTTCTCCGCCAAGCTGAAGACGGCGGTGGAGGCGATGAAGGTCGGCAACGGCATGGAGCCAGGCGTCAGCCAGGGGCCTCTGATCAACGCCGACGCGCTGGCAAAGGTGGAGGAGCACGTGGCGAACGCCATGTCCCTCGGCGCCTCGGTGGTCACCGGCGGCAAGAAGCACCGGCTTGGCGGCAACTTCTATGAACCGACGGTGCTGGCAAACGTGCCGCACGACGCGCTGATCTTCCGCGAGGAGACATTCGGACCGGTGGCGCCGCTGTTCCGGTTCAAGACCGAAGAGCAGGCGATCCAATTGGCAAACGATACCGAGTTTGGCCTGGCGGCCTACTTCTACGCGCGCGACATCGGCCGGATCTTCCGGGTGGGAGAGGCGCTGGAATACGGCATCATCGGGATCAACGAGGGGATCATCTCGACGGCGGAGGCACCGTTCGGCGGAATGAAGTCCTCGGGGTTGGGTCGCGAGGGGTCCAAATACGGCATCGAGGATTACCTGGAGATCAAGTATCTGGCGATCGGCGGGATTGGAACCTAGTACCGCGCATCAGAGAAGCTCGATACGTCGCTATTGGCCTAAAGTATCTGATTCATGTGCTGAAACGTGGCCGCTACGCGTCTCACGCTTCTCTGCGATCAGATATTAGCAACGTCAGGCATGTGACACCGGCGCAAACAGAGAGATGTTGCGCCTACGCGTTGTTGCCCATTGGTTCATTGTCGTCAGGCGGATTATTGTCTTGCGCCGGGCGGCAATGAGCGCGGGGTGAACTGACTGTTAGTCGATCGCCGGTCTGGCGCGAGCCGGTCCATGCGCACACGGAGCAGATGGGCAACATCAAAAAAGCCCAGAAACTCATTCATGGCCGTGCTATCTCTACGCCCTGAAAGCGCTGGATCACCAATCGAACCGGAGGCAAGATCAAACGCGAACCAGTCGAGGGCACGGCCTTGGGAACCGTGCGGCGGCTGTAGCAATCCTGTTGCGATCGTCGCTGGAAATGCCACGATTGGCTGGGGGCAAGGAGGCCGCCCTGAACTCAAACATGTCAGGCTGGCCAATCAACACAAGCCTGCCGGCGGATGTGGCATCGTTCAGCTTCGCGGCGATGTCGCGCGGTTGCAGCCATCTGGTGTTCGAGATCCTGCCGGATGACGGTCAATTCCGCCCAGTAGGTCGCCGGATCGTCTACCTTATCGGCGCGAATGTTTTCGCCGAACCTCACGAAGGCGGTTTCGAAAGATCGCGTGGTTCACGCCTTCCGGCTGGGCGGCCCCAGGCGATCACGCTTAACATCTTGTTAACCCACTCCCGATAATCTGGACCCGCCGCACCGCAAGCAGGGACCGCTCATCGTGGGCACCGCAAGCCTCACCCCCCTTCCCGATTGGCTTGTCTCGTCAGACACCCCTGCCCGCGGTACATTCGATGCCATCTACCACGCGCTGGATGCATGCTCCGAACCATTGATCGGACCGGCCGCACCCCGTCTGCTGACCATTCCAATTCACGATGATGCCGGTTCAGTAGCCGGCGGCTTATGGGGCAACACCCAGTTTCGGTGGCTGCATATCGAGATGCTGGTGGTCCCCGAACCGTTGCGCGGCCGCGGCGTTGGGACAGCGCTGATGGCCTCGGCCGAGCAGGAGGCACGCCAGCGTGGCTGCCTTGGCGCTCATGTCGATGCCTTCAGCTTTCAGGCTCCCGATTTCTATCAGAAACTTGGGTTCACGCTGTTCGGGGAGCTGAACAATTTCCCGCCGGGCCACAAACGCCTGTACCTCCAGAAGATCTTCTCGGCCATCAAATGACCATGCATGACGCTGGCCGGCAGGCGCTGGAACGCGCTCGCCACCATGCGGCGCAGGCCCGGGATGAGGCGGCGAAGCAGGCCTGCCTCGAGATGCTGCGGCTTGATCCGACCAGCTTCGCGGCGCTCTCTGAACTGGGTGCGCTCGCCGCTGCCACCGGTCATCGGTCGGCGGCGCGCACCGCGTATGCCCAGGCCGTACGACACCATCCAGGAAAGCCGATCGCGCATGTCGGTCTCGCCGATCTCCTGCTGGAGGATGGCGACATCGACACCGCCCGGGTGCATTACCAGGCGGCGCTTGACGTGGACCCTGATTTTCCGGAAGCGCATCAAGGGCTCGCGCGCATCCTGACCAACCTCGGCGACCCTGCGGCGGACACGCATTGGCAAAAAGGCTTCGCCGGGCACGCGATCGTCATGCCGCGATATCGCGGCAGCGGAGCTGGGGTGCCGCTTCTGCTGCTGGTCTCGGCGCGCGGCGGCAACATGCCGACGCGGCAATGGATCGACGACACGGTTTTCGCGGTGACAGCGGTCTACGCGGATTTTCATGACCCCGCCCGACCCTTGCCGCCGCATGCGCTGGTGGTGAACGCGATCGGCGACGCCGATCTGTGCGGCCTTGCCCTTGAACGCGCCGAAGTGCTGCTCGCCGGCCGCACGGCGCCAGTGATCAATCCGCCCGCATGCATCCGGGCAACCGGCCGAGCGGCAAACGCCGGGCGGCTGGGTAGCGTGCCCGGCGTTGTCACCCCTGTCGTCACGTCGATGTCCCGCTCCGCCACGCGCACCGCGAATGGTTTATGCTTCCCGCTGCTGCTGCGCGCGCCTGGCTTCCACACCGGCCAGCACTTCGTCCCTGTCGCGACGCGGGATGAACTGGCGCAGGCAGCCGATGCCATGCCCGGCGATACGCTGCTGGCGATCGAATATCTCGATGCCCGTGGACACGACCGGTTGGCCCGCAAATACCGCGTGATGTTGATCGACGGGGTCTGCTATCCGCTGCATCTGGCGATCTCGGCTGATTGGAAGGTGCATTACTTCACCGCCGCGATGGCCAACAATGCGGCTCATCGGCGGGAAGAGCAACGTTTCCTTGATGACATGGCGGGTGTGCTCGGTGAACGCGTGATGGCGGCACTCGCCGAAGTCGCCGTGCAGCTTGGCCTTGATTACGCCGGCGTGGATTTTGCCCTTGCCCCTAATGGTTCACTGCTGCTGTTCGAGGCAAACGCGACAATGGTGATCCTTCCGCCTGACCCCGATCCGATGTGGGACTACCGCCGCCCGGCGATCGCCGCCGCGCGGCAAGCCGCCGGGCGGATGCTGATGCAACGGGTTCGGCAGGATGCAACCACGCGCCGCGCGGACGGACACGACACGTTTCCTGCTGCCAGATAACGTCCGGCGGGGGTCGTGGCCGGAACCACCCGAACCACGACCCATTCTTCAGTGAAGCTGCACGCTCGGCGCGATTGCCAGCTCAGCCGTCATCACCATGCCCTTCGTTTCCGGTCCGAAGAACAGCGCCACGACAAAACTGCACAGACCGCCGACGGTGCCGACCAGCATCGGGATGGCAAACCCCATGTGGTGCTGGATGGCGAACCAGGTCAGCACCGGCGGGACGAACCCTCCGGCGATCGCGCCGACATGGTAGCAGAACCCCGCCGCGGTGGCGCGGACCTCGGTTGGAAAACGTTCGTTCAGGTAGCTTGGGTTGATGCCGTAGATCGCGCCGGCGAAGAAGCCCTGGATGGAGAACGCGACGGCCAGCATGGTGTAGTCGGTTGTCAGCAGGTAGATTGGCGCAATGGCGGCGCCGATCACCGCTGGAATGATCGCTGCCCAGCGCCGGCCGATGCTGTCCGCCAGGCTGCCCCACAGGAAGCTTGCCAGGAAGGTCAGCCCGTTGGAAAACGCCAGCGGCCAGCCGACCGCGGCGGCTGACAGGTGTAGCTCTCGCGTCAGGTAGGTCGCGAACAGGCCAAAGATCGAATAGTACACGCTGAATGCACTGATCATCCACCAGCAGGCGGACAGGGTGTTCAGCCGCAGGCCCTTGCGGAAGATGGCGGCCAGCGGGACCTTGACCTCGGCCTTGCTCGCCTTCTGCTGCTTCTGGTTCTCGATCCAGACGTCCGGTTCCTTCACGTAGACGCGGATCCAGACGACGGCCAGCGCGGGCAGCACGCCGACCCACAGCATGCCGCGCCAGCCGATCACGTCGAAGCTGGTCGCATACAGCACGGCGGCGACCAGATACCCCAGCGCCCAGGAGCCTTGCAGCACGCTGGCCATCAGGCCGCGCGAACGGGCCGGCCAGCTTTCCGTGGCCAGCGCCGCACCAGCCGGCCACTCCGCGCCCATGCCAATGCCCAGCAGGGTGCGGAACACCAGCAGGAACAGGAAGGTCGGCGAGAAACCCGCGATGAAGTTGCAGATGGAGTACCACAGGATCGAAATCATCAGCGGCGCGCGCCGGCCAAAGCGATCCGCCAGCCAGCCAGCGGCCATGGCACCGCCGAAACGCATCCACATGGTCAGCGAGCCGACCAGCACGACCAGCGTCAGGTCGGCGTTGAACTCCTTGGCGATCGGCACCAGCAGGAACAGAAAGACGGTGAAGTCGAACGCGTCCAGCGTCCAGCCGAGCCAGGCGGCAATGAAGGCAAACCAGTTATCCTTGGTAGGTTCCTTCCACCACGGCAGCGCAGCCGATGATCCGTTGGTCCAGGACATGCGAAGCTCCCAGGGATTTTTTATGATGCGCGGCACCGAGCAGCGCCGCACTAGCGGGGAGTCTGCACGAAGCCAGCCGCGCGTCAAACGCCATCCTGCCATGCGATAGGCGAAAGGCTTGCGCCGCTGTTCACAAGCTCGCACATTGGCCGCCACCGTCAGGGGGTGCTCGCATGGATTTCGACCTGTTCGTCATCGGCGGTGGTTCGGCCGGAGTGCGCTGCGCGCGCATTTCCGCCGGTCATGGTGCCCGAGTCGGCATCGCGGAAGAGCGCTTCTGGGGCGGCACCTGCGTCAACATCGGCTGCGTGCCGAAGAAGCTGCTGGTGCAGGCCGGCGAATACGGCGGCTGGGCGGAGGATGCCGCCGGCTTCGGCTGGACCATCCAGAAAGGGCCACACGACTGGTCGAAGCTGATCGCCGCCAAGGACCGGGAGATCACCCGGCTGGAAGGCATCTACCGCAAGCTGCTGGCCGGTGCCGGCGCCACGGTGTTTGACGGGCGGGCGGTGTTCATTGATCCGCACACGGTGCAGGTGGGCGACCGGCGGATCACCGCCAAGACCATCGTCATCGCCACCGGCGGCTTGCCGGAGCGTCCGCCGATTCCCGGGGCGGAGCTGGGGATTGTCTCGGACGACGCGTTCTACCTGAAGACCATGCCGCGCCGGATCGCGATCGTCGGCTCCGGCTACATTGCGGTGGAGTTCGCCGGCATCTTCCGTGCCCTGGGGGCGGAGGTGCATCTGATCTATCGCCAGCCGTTGCCGCTGCGCGGGTTCGACCACGACCTGCGTGAAGCGGAGGTGGAGGCACTGCGGGCCCAGGGTATTGTCCTGCATCCTGGCAACCTGCCGAGGAAAGTCGAAGCAGCCGGTGACCGCCGCATCCTGACCTTTGGCGGTGCCCAGGGCGGCGACGCCCAGACGATTGAAGCGGACCTCGTGTTCTTCGCCACCGGGCGCCGCGCCAACACGGCCGGATTGGGCCTGGAGAGGATCGGCGTGGAACTGAATGCCAAGTGCGCGGTCCGGGTGGACGAGAACCTGCGCACCACGCAGCCCCATGTCTACGCCATGGGCGACGTGACCGACCGGGTGAACCTGACGCCGGTGGCAACCGCCGAGGGCCATGCCCTCGCCGACACCCTGTTCGGCGGCAATCCGCGCATGGTGTCGCTGTGGAACGTGCCATCGGCGGTGTTCACCTCGCCGCCGATCGCCACGGTGGGCCTGTCGGAGGAGCAGGCGTCCGTGCTGGGAGCCGTCGACATCTACCTTACGCAGTTCACGCCGATGCGGCACAACCTGTCGGGCCGGAAACGCAAGTCGATGATGAAGCTGGTCGTCGACAAGGACAGCCAGAAGGTCGTCGGCGTCCACATGTTGGGCGAGGACGCGCCGGAGATCGTCCAGGGCCTTGCCATCGCCGTGGTGATGGGCGCGACGAAGGCCGACTTCGATCGTACAATCGGCATTCATCCCACCGCCGCCGAGGAATTCGTCACGCTGCGGACCCGGACCCGAACGACGGATCTGGCCAAGGCGGCGGAGTAGGTACGCATCGTGATCTGACGCGATTCCGGTGACGTCAATCGACGCCGGTGTTCTCCGGCGCACCGAGGCGTGGCGCGGCGCACGGAAGGGATAGGCATCCTGCCTTGGGCAGGGCATGTTGCAAGCCTGTGTGTACCGTCGTCGTCCTGGTCCGCCGCGGCCATCCCTACCCCGTGCTGCTGGCGGCCAACCGCGATGAGCGGCTGAACCGGTCCTGGGACCCGCCCGCGATCTATTGGCCGGGCGTGGTCGGCGGCCGCGACCGGACGGCGGGCGGCACCTGGATGGCGATCAACCGCCATGGTGTGGTTGCCGCCATCCTCAACCGCGCCGGCACGCTAGGCCCCGTGTTCGGCAAGCGAAGCCGGGGTGAGCTGCCGTTGCTGGCGCTGACGCATGCGTCCGCACGAGATGCCGCCGCCGCGATCGGTGAGCTGGATGCCGGCGAGTGGCGCGGCTTCAACATGGTCGTGGCCGACCGTTCCGGTGCTGTCTTCGTACGCGGGCTGGGGCACGGAAAGCCTGATGTCGAAGCGCTGCCGGAGGGAGTGTCGATGATCACTGCCTACGACCCCAACGACCTTGGAAGCCCCCGTGTCGCGCGCCACCTGCCCCGGCTCCAGGCCGCCGAACCAGACGGGCCGGACGATTGGCGGGGCTGGCGTGCGATTCTGTCCGACCGCGCCGGCCATGCGGGCGAGCAGATCAACGTCGTGCCGCGTGGCGGCTTCGGAACGGCCTCCTCATCGTTCGTGGCCATTCCCGGGCAGGGTTCCCCGGTCTGGCTGTTCGCCGCCGGCCCACCGCATCAGGCCGATTTCGAGCCTGTCCAGCCGCCGTGACAGCGCGGCCTTTTGTCGAGACGGTACCGCTGCTATACCCGCCGGCGCCGCGCGAACGATTCTCACGCGGCGCCTGATAACATCCACGCGCCTCCGCATGATGCGGTGACCACCAAAGGGATTCCGCGATGGCCCGCCGCCGACAGCTCTATGAGGGCAAAGCCAAGATCCTGTTCGAGGGGCCCGAACCGGGAACGCTCGTGCAATATTTCAAGGACGACGCAACCGCCGGGAACGGCGCCAAGAAAGGCATCATCACCGGCAAGGGCGTGCTGAACAACCGCATCAGCGAGTACCTGATGCTGCGCCTGCAGGACATCGGCGTGCCGACGCATTTCGTCCGCCGGCTGAACATGCGCGAACAGCTTATCCGCGAAGTCGAGATCATCCCGCTGGAGGTGGTGGTGCGCAATGTCGCCGCCGGCAGCCTGGCCACCCGGCTTGGCATCGCGGAAGGCACCCGGCTGCCGCGTTCGATCATCGAATACTATTATAAGAATGACGCGCTGCACGACCCGATGGTCTCGGAAGAGCACATCACCTGCTTTGGCTGGGCCAACACCGCCGATCTGGACGACATTGTCGCGTTGACCCTGCGGATCAACGATTTCCTCTCTGGGCTGCTGCTGGGCGTCGGCATCACCCTGGTCGATTTCAAGCTGGAGTTTGGCCGGCTTTGGGAAAACGACGAGATGCGCATCATCCTCGCTGACGAGATCAGCCCCGACAACTGCCGGCTGTGGGACAGCAAGACCAACGAGAAGATGGACAAGGACCGCTTTCGCCGCGACCTGGGAAAGGTCGAGGAAGGCTATCAGGAGGTCGCGCGCCGCCTCGGCATCCTGCCGGAAGCCGGCATGCGCGACCTCAAGGGGCCGGAGCTGATGCAGTGAAGGCGACCGTGACCGTGATGCTGAAGGCCGGCGTGCTCGATCCGCAGGGCAAGGCAATCGCCCATGCGCTGGGTGTGCTGGGATTTGCTGGCGTGTCCGATGTGCGCGCCGGCAAGATTCTCGAAATCGAACTGACGGAAACCGACCCGGCCCGGGCCCATGCGGTGGCGGAGGAGATGGCGCGCAAGCTGCTGGCGAACACGGTGATCGAGAGCTTCCGAGTGGTGGTCGAGGGATAGGCCGCCCGCTGTCCCAGCGTGGTTCAACCTGATCGAAACCGTTGCTGATTTTGGCAAAATCTGGCGGCGCCACGGTCACTGCTGATTTAGCGGCGTATATTGGTCAGGAGGCATCCGCATGCCGCCGCGATTAGCGGAAGACCGAATAGCGGAACCCATGTTGTTGGCGAGTAACCTTCCCACGTATCAGCCGCCATGTTAATTTCTTACCGATACGTGATCGATGGAGATTGTGTCATGCCGCCTTCAGATGTTGCGACCCTGTCCAGCAAGTTCCAGATTTCAATTCCGACATCCATCCGCTCTTTACGAAAGTGGCAGCCGGGCCAAAAATTCGCATTCATTCCGAAAGATGGTGGCGTCATGCTTGTCCCGGTCCCGCGACAGGAAGACCTCGCCGGATCAATGCGAGGGGCCAATACCGAAAACCACCGGGACCGGAATGACCGATATTGATGCGAGTCGTCGACACTTCAGCCTGGATTGAATGGCTCGAAGGCTCGCAACTCGGCGAGACGCTCGATAACGAATTACCACAACCAGGCGAATGGCTTGTGCCAACCATCGTTCAACTGGAACTGGCCAAATGGGCGCGCCGGGAATCCCGTCCGGATATAGCCGACCAGCTCATTGCGTTCACCACGACCTGTGTCGTCATCGATCTGACCACCGCCATCGCGCTCTACGCCGCGGAACTCGGCGCCGAACATCAACTGGCTACCGCGGACGCCATCATATACGCAACCGCAAGAGCCTATGACGGCGACCTCCTGACCTGCGACCGGCACTTCGAAAACCTTGACGGCATCCGCTACCTCCAGAAGCCAACCGCATGACCTGTTGATTGTCCCAATTGCCAAACAACGCTAATGACCTCCCTCACAACGCACCACCGGGTCCCATGAAAGCCGGCATTATCATTTTTCCCGGCATCAACCGGGAGCGCGACATGGCCATCGCGCTGGAGAAATCCTTCGGCACCAAACCACAGATGGTCTGGCACAAGGACACCGACCTGTCCGGGCTCGACCTGGTTGTCATTCCAGGCGGCTTCAGCTTCGGCGACTACCTTCGCTGCGGCGCCATGGCCGCCCATTCCCCCATCATGCGAGCGGTGCACGACCATGCCGCACGCGGCGGTTATATCCTGGGTGTCTGCAACGGCTTCCAGGTCCTGACGGAGGCCGGCATCCTGCCCGGCGCGCTGCTGCGCAACGCCAGCCTGCGCTTCCTGTCGATGGACTGCCATCTGCGGGTCGAGCGGTCCGACACCACCTTCACCAACCAGTATCAGACCGGCCAGACCTTCCGCGCCGTCATGGCGCACGGCGACGGCAACTACTTTGCCGATGACGCGACGCTGGATCGGCTGGAAGCCCAACACCTGGTGGCCTTCCGCTATGCGACCAAGGCCGGCGCCATCACACCGGACGTCAACCGCAACGGCAGCGCCCGAGCCATCGCCGGCATCCTCAGCCCGAACCTGCGCGTTCTCGGTCTGATGCCGCATCCGGAAGACCTGGTCGACCCGCTGATGGGGGGCGCCGACGGCAAACCGCTGTTCGATGCGCTCGCCGCGGCGTAGACGTTCGCCGCATGCAGACAGATGTGAATGAAACGCTTGCCCGTGGCTTCGGCCTCAGCACCGAGGAATATGGCCGCGTGCTGGCGATCATGGGCCGCACCCCAAGCCTGACCGAACTTGGCATCTTCAGCGTCATGTGGTCGGAGCACTGCTCCTACAAATCCTCCCGCGTTTGGCTGAAGCAACTCCCCAGCAAGGCGCCCTGGGTCATCCAAGGTCCGGGGGAGAACGCCGGCGTGGTCGACATTGGCGACGGGCTGGCCGCGGTGTTCAAGATGGAGAGCCACAACCACCCCAGTTTCATCGAGCCTTACCAGGGGGCGGCCACCGGAGTCGGCGGCATCCTGCGCGACGTGTTCACCATGGGCGCTCGCCCGATCGCCAACCTGAATGCGCTGCGCTTCGGCAGCCCCGACAACCCCCGCACGCGACGGATTGTCGACGGCGTGATCCGCGGCATCGGCGGCTACGGCAACTGCGTCGGCGTGCCCACCGTCGGCGGCGAAATCAACTTTCATCCGTCGTACGACGGCAACCCGCTGGTCAACGCCATGACCGTCGGCATCGCTCACAAGGACCGCATCTTCCTGTCCGCCGCCGCCGGCGTCGGCAATCCAGTGGTCTATGTCGGCTCGAAAACCGGCCGCGACGGCATCCATGGCGCCACCATGGCCTCCGCCGCGTTTGCCGCCGACTCGGAGGAAAAGCGGCCTACCGTTCAGGTGGGCGATCCATTTACTGAAAAGCTGCTGATCGAAGCCTGCCTTGAACTGATGGGCACCGACGCCATCATCGCCATTCAGGACATGGGCGCCGCCGGCCTGACCAGCAGCGCCGTCGAGATGGCCGGCAAGGGTGGCGTGGGCATTGACCTCGACCTCGACCAGGTGCCAGCCCGCGAGACCGGCATGACCGCCTACGAATTCATGCTGTCGGAAAGCCAGGAGCGCATGCTGATGGTGCTCCGGCCGGATCGGGAACAACTCGCCCGGGATATCTTCGCCAAGTGGGACCTTGATTTCGCCGTCATCGGCAAACTCAGCAACACCGGCCGGATCACCGTCCGCCATCATGGGCAGGTGGAAGCCGACATCCCGCTGGCGCCGCTGAACGACCAGGCGCCGCTCTATACCCGCGCGACCGTCGACACGCCGAAGAAGGAAAAGCTCAACCCGGTCCGCGTCGAGGATCGCTACGGCCTGACCCGGGCGCTGGAGAAACTGGTGGGCTGCCCCGACCTGTGCTCCCGCGCCTGGGTCTGGGACCAGTACGACAGCACGGTCGGCGGCCAGACGGTCAAGCGGCCGGGTGCGGCCGACGCGGCGGTGGTGAAGCTGGAGGGCCTGAGCCGAGCGCTGGCGCTGACGACGGATTGCACGCCGCGGTATTGTCTGGCTGATCCGGAAACCGGCGGCGCTCAGGCGGTGGCGGAGGCCTGGCGCAACCTGACCGCTGTCGGCGCCCGTCCGTTGGCCATCACCGACAACATGAATTTCGGCAATCCCGAGAAGCCGGAGATCATGGGCCAGTTCGCCGCCGCCATCCGCGGCATGGCGGCGGCTTGCGAGGCACTCGACTTCCCGGTCGTCTCCGGCAACGTCAGCCTGTACAACGAAACCGAGGGTCAGGCGATCCTGCCGACGCCGGCGATCGGCGGCCTGGGCGTGCTGGACGATGCGGCCCTGGCGGTCGGCCTCGCCCTGCCGCCCTGGCTCGACATCGTCCTGATCGGTGCCACCGTCGGCTGGCTCGGCCAATCCCTCTGGCTGCGGGAGATCGCCGGCCGGCAAGATGGTGCGCCGCCGCCGGTGGATCTGACGACAGAGCGGACCAACGGCGACTTTGTTCGCGGCCACATCCTGAACCGCACCATTCGGGCCTGCCACGACGTCTCCGACGGTGGTGTCCTGGTCGCCATTGCCGAGATGGCCATCGCGGGCGGTGTCGGCGCCAGACTTCTGACCCATCCACGCGACATCCCCGGCCATGCGTTCTGGTTCGGCGAGGACCAGGCCCGCTACATCGTCGCGGTGCCGGACCATGCCGGGTTTACCCGCATCGCCGAGGCCGCCGGTATCCAAGCGGTGCGCCTGGGCACCTCCGGCGGTCAGGATTTGACTCTGCCGGATGGCGGCACAATATCTGTCGCAGCGTTGCGATCGGCACACGAACGCTTTTTTCCCGCCTTCATGGAAGCAGCGGAAAGCTAGAAGGATCTGACCGAATGGCGATGGTGGCGAACGAGATCGAAGCCTTGATCAAGGCGGCGCTGCCGGATGCGCGGGTGGTGGTGGAAGACTTGGCCGGGGATGGCGATCACTACGCCGCCACCGTCGTCAGTGAACAGTTTCGCGGCATGAATCGGGTCCGGCAGCACAAGATCGTCTACGCTGCCTTGCAAGGCCGCATGGGCGGCGAACTGCATGCCCTTGCGTTGCAGACATCCGTCCCTGAATAATATCAAGGAGTTTTACAGCATGGCCGACCCCATCTCTCAGCGTATCCAGAACGACATCGAGACCAACCCGGTAATGCTCTACATGAAGGGCACCCCGATGTTCCCGCAATGCGGGTTTTCAGCGCGGGTGATCCAGATCCTGACCCACATCGGCGCCCCCTTCCAATCCGCCAACGTGCTGGAGGACATGGAGCTGCGTGAAGGCGTCAAGCAGTTCTCCCAGTGGCCGACCGTCCCGCAGCTTTATGTGAAGGGTGAGTTCGTCGGCGGCTGCGACATCGTGACCGAGATGTACCAGTCCGGCGAACTGGAGACGCTGCTGAAGGAGCAGGGTGTGGAGATGAAGGCGCAGGCGTAGGGGCCGTAGCCTGATGTCGGCCGGATCCGTTTGATCGGCATTGAATGGAAGCGGCGCATGACATTTCCAGGGTTGTCATGCCTCGGCTTCCATCCGGCGCGAATGCGTTAGTCGAGGCATCGTTTTCAAAATCGGTCATGGTCGACCTAAGTTGCGAAGGCCGGCCATGCCAGGGTTCTTGCTGACCCGCCCAATCTGCCTGATGTAAGCGACGACAGCGGCAAGATGCCGGATTTGACACGTTGCTGGCGAATGACAGGTCCAATTCCTTTGAGCAGTTTCCGACCACGTTGCACCAATTCTTCATGGCTGGGCTTGTCCCGGCCATGACGGGTTCAAAACGGAGCGGTCTGATCGGTGATTGCTCCCCTGCGTTAATCAGTTCTTCACCATGAGCATGAGAAAGATTGGCTCACCGCGGTGAGGTCTCCATGCACGTCGGTCTTGTCATCCCGGCCTTCAATGTCGCCGCATGGTTGGGCGACGCCATTCGATCGGTCCTGAACCAAGCATTTCAGGACTGGTCCCTGGTGGTTGTGGATGACGGCTCCACGGACGCCACCGCGGATGTCGTCGCCAGCTTTCCCGACCCTCGCATCCACCTGATCCGTCAGGCCAACGCCGGTGTCTCGGCGGCACGCAACCGGGGTCTGGCGCACCTGAACGCCGAGGCGATCCTGTTCCTGGATGCGGATGACTGGCTCGCCCCGGATGCGCTGGCGATCTTGTCGGATACGCTGAAGAATGCGCGCTGCGCGGTGGCGGCGGTTTCCGGCTACGCCAGGACAAACGCTGACGGTTCGTTCCGCTGCTACAACCCTCCGCCGTCTGGCTTGCTGCTGCGGTCCCTTCTTGTCCGGAACCTGTTCGCCAACGGCGGCCACTTGCTGATCCGGCGGCAGGCGATCGACGCCTGCGGCGGGTTTAATACCGCGCTGTCTTACGGTGAGGACTGGGAATACTGGACCCGCCTTGCACTCTTGGGTGAGTTTGTGTCCGTCAAGTCTCGTGAACCCCTGCTGTTCGTCCGGCAGCGAGCCGGTAGCGCCTACATGACCATGGCCTTCGATTGGGGACGCTTCCTCGCCAGCATGGACGCGGTATTCGGCAACGAGGGCATTGCCGCCCGGATTGGGCAGGCCCGCCTGACCAGGCTGCGATCCCGAACGGAAGCGGAAAATGCCTGGGTCGTCGGGCGGGAGTTGGTACGCCACCTGCGGCCCAGCGAGGGACGCACCTGGCTCATCAGGTCGTTGCGTTCGGCGCCAAGTTTCAAGCGGCTCTGCCTGCTCGGGTTGTCCTGGCTGGGCCTGGGGCCATTCCGGCCGTACCGCATACAGGGTTCGACGGAAGCTGATCAAAGACTCATCAGCGGGTTCACGATTCAAGGATAAACAACGTGTCACCGGCTGGCAGCGTGATTGACAGTCATCACGGTTTATGTGTCAACTATGACGTGCAATCGTATTTGGCGTGCCTTGCTGCGCTTCCACGCTCGGGTGCCTCAGGATGTCCAAAGACCCGGTTGTCTAAGCATCGCGCGCTTTTGCGCGGCGCCAGGACGGAGAACGACGCAGATGGCTACAGGTACGGTCAAGTGGTTCAATACCACAAAAGGATATGGTTTCATCATGCCGCAAGATGGCGGCAAGGATGTGTTCGTCCACATCACCGCGGTTCAGGCCGCCGGTCTTCGCGGCTTGGATGAGGGGCAGAAAGTTTCCTTCGATGTTGCGATGGAGCGTGGCAAGGCTTCCGCGACCAATCTCAAGCCGGTCTAGCGATCGGCGAGGGCTACCGAACGGCCGGTTGTTGATGCAATCGGCCGGCTATCTGAGGGAGAAACAGCCATGGCCGTTGGAACGGTTAAATGGTTCAATGCAACCAAGGGATTTGGCTTTATCATGCCGCAGGATGGCGGCAAGGATGTATTCGTGCATATCACGGCGGTTCAGGCCGCCGGCCTCAAAGGCCTTAACGACGGCCAGAAGGTCAGTTACGAGGTTGCCATGGAGCGCGGCAAGGCCGCCGCGACAAATTTGAAGCTGGCCTGATGCACCGCCGGCCTAAGCGATGATTGGCCTCAGGTCGATCTGCATTAAAGCGCGATTGGTTTAGGCTGATCCAGAAGTCGTGCTTTAACTTATTGTTTGATCGCGTGATTCACGTCTTCTGACTACGTCGGCCTCAGGCGATCACGCTATAAGCCCGCAAGCAATTTGAAGCTGCTTCGCGTCATTACGATGCATTTCTTGCAATAAAAGCGAGCTTCCTGGCCGCTTCAACTCGCATGCACCGGCGTTCTGCCCGGATCAGGCACGAACACCATCTTCCAATTGATTCCTGTCATCATTGTCGTCGCTACGGCAAGAATGCCGCGATGACGGACCACGGCGCAGCATTGAGCAAGTTGGACATGGCTTTCGAACTGCCGCGTGAAGAGCGCTGATCGATACCCTTGCGCGTCGTCGGCGAAGCCGCCGGTTTCCCCGCAAATCTGCCGACAGGCGCTGATGGTAGCGCGGAGCCGCCGCCGGGCGCGAAGGCGTCTCGGATCATCCTGACCCGGTGCGTCCTGTTCCCGTGGTCACCGATCAAGCGATTCGTGCAGATTGGGCGGACACGCGCAACCCCAGCAAGGATGCCGGCGCCGTATCGTGGGCTGCGCCTACACGACAGCGGCGTAGCACAAGCGGGCGGCGCTGATCGCGGGCGGTTGGCAAAATCGGCCTGACGCTGTTCAAATACCGGATCGTGGTCCGGCGGCGAAACAGATTTGTGGTCATGTACACACTATGTTACATGCCGGATACCGAATTGCACCTAAGTATCCGATAGCAATATCGTCCTAATTCCGACTGTCAGTGCTGGGAACCGCATCATGCGTCGCGCAACAACCGCTCTCGCGCCAACGACTTTCGCGCCAATGACTCTCGCTCTGGTCTCGGTCCTTGCCGTCAGTGCCTGCGCGGTGGCGCCACAGGGGCCGACCGTCATGGCCCTGCCGCCGCAGGGGAAGTCGTTTGGGGCATTCCAGCAGGATGACGCGACATGCCGCGGTTTCGCCTCACAGCAGACGGGGGGCGTCAACGCCACACAGGCAGCCAACAACGCCGGGGTTGGTAGCGCGGCGGCCGGCACCGTGCTGGGCGCCGGCCTGGGTGCCGCGATCGGCGCCGCCGCCGGGGCACCTGGCGCGGGTGCGGCGACTGGTGGCGCGACGGGCCTGCTGGCCGGTAGCTCGGTTGGCACAGGCAATGCCCAGGTAGTGGGCGGCAACGTGCAGGCACGGTACGACACGGCGTATACACAGTGCATGTACTCGAAGGGGAACAGTGTGCAGTCGGCGCCAACCGGTTACGCGGCCGGCTATCCGTATGGCGGTTATGGCTATGGCTACGGGCCGGCCTACGGTTACGGCCCTGGATACGGCTACGGACCAGGGTTTTTTGGACCTTCGGTGGTCATTGGCGGCGGCTTTGGCTATGGCGGGTGGCACCACCGCCGTTGGTAGATGTCGGCCGTGGTCGCTGAACAGGCAATCCCCGAATTCATGTGTGGCGCGGCGGCCATCCGCCTATCCCAGGTGCGACGGCAAAACCGAGGCGTACGTCGGCGGTTCTCGCCGTGACCACAAGGCAGGATCAACCCATCAACTTCTTCAGGTCCGCGGCGATTTCATCCCCGCTCTGATCGGCCCGCACCGGCGCGATGAAGTTTCCGTCTGGGCCCATCAGATACAGCACGGAGCTGTGATCCATCGAATAGTCCTCGGGACCCGGACCAGTACGATGTTCGGCGTAATAGACCCGGTATTCCTTGGCGACCTGGGCGATTTCCGCGGGCGTCCCGGTCAGGCCGGTGATGCTGGGACCGAAGGCGGCGGCATACTGCTTAACCACCGACGGGGTGTCCCGCCTAGGATCAACCGTGATGAACAGCGGTCGGACATGGCTCGCCGCCGGCCCAAGCTTGTCCATCGCGGCGGCGACGGCATTCAGGGTGGTGGGACAGACGTCGGGACAGAATGTATAGCCGAAATAGATCAGCATGTAGTTGCCGTGGAAATCGCGAGCGGTGATGGGCTTGCCGTTGCCGTCCTCCAGCGTGAACGGACCGCCGATACGGCCCAGGTTGGTGCCTCGGCCACCGCTCAACCACAGGAAGCCGCCGGCGCCAATCAGCAACACCGCAAGCACGATGCCCATTGTGGCATAGAGGATGCGATTGGGTGGCGCGGTACCCGGCGGGATGCGTGGCGGCGGGTCCGGCGGGGGAACGGGTCTAGTGGTGGTGTTCATGTTCACCTCTGTTCGTCTGATGAAGGGGGCGGGCGCAGATGCCGCGCACGGTGGCGATCAGGTCGTCCCGCGTGTGCCAACCGTTCGGCTTGTCGGGTCCGCGTTCGGCGCGCAGCCAACCATCGGGACCAATCAGGAATTCGCTGCCTGACAGCTTGTCCGGCGGCAGGTTTGCCAGGATCGCATAGGCTTGCCAGGCAGCGCGCGTTGCCACGACACAGGCGCCTTGCGGCGGCGGCGGAGTCGTCTCGCCGTCGTTCAGCCGCAGGTCCAGCGGGATGACAGAGATCCCAAGCTGGGGCGGGATTGGTCGCTGGTCCATCTCGGTGCCGTCGGTCACGACATGCACAACATGGCCCCGCAGGTCGGTGGTGCGCGAGGCCTTGATGCCGGTGCATCGCACCGGTAGCGCCGGGGCGGCAACGGGAACCTCGGCCGCCGCGCCAAGCTGCATCGCCACACCGGCATTATGCGCCCGGACATAATCGATCAGCGCCCATCGGTCGGCTGCCGACAGCATGGCAAACCCCGGCATCGCAAGCCCACCTTCGGGATCATCGATCCCATGCGTCACCCACCAGAACAACGCCCCGTCCGAGTGCTCCCACAGATGCGGCATCGTCAGATCAGCCGGCTTGATCCGCAACCCCGAAGCAGCCGGCCCGTTCCCCTTCCCCGCCACCCCATGACAGGACACGCAGTCCCGCGCGTACAGTGCCTGCCCGCGGACAATGGAGCTGGCGGAGAAGTCCGTGGGCGATGTCTGAAAGCTGGTCGGATACGCCTCGACCGTCAGCAGCGTGAACGACGATGCACGGACGGCGACTGTTCCTGCCAATACCGCTAGTGCCAGAAGCTTGAAGCGGCCCCAAATAAAAGCCGCGACCAGCAGCAGGACGGCCACGCCGATCAACCCAAGGCTGACGATCACCTCCCGCCGGGCGTCGGCATCCTCGTTCACCGTGACCAGGCTGAACCGCCAGGAGAACGGCCAGATCGGCTGTTCATGCGACGCCGGCGAGGCGGACGCCATGAAGGCAGCCGCCAGAATGATCGCCAACCCGATCAGGGTCTCGATGATCACAGACAGACGCAGCCACGTTCGCGCATTCCACCAGCTCATCATGTGGAATGGCTGCTGCGCCACGGCCAGCTCGGCTTCCTCTCCATGGCCGCCGGTCAGGCGGTCCGTCAGCCATATGCGGTTGAGCGCCGCCAAAGCCAGCGCGACGATGAACAGGCCGATCTTCAGCAGCGCGATCCGGCCGTAATGGGTGCCGAACAGGGCCGGAATGCTGCCGATCAGCTCGCTGCCCTGCGCCAGGCCGGTGCCGGCCAGCACCAGCACGCAGGCCAGGCCGATCGGTGAAAAGCGCTCGCAGACCGCCGCACCCGCGGACGGTGGCAGCCGCCCAAGGCTGAGACCAAGCGGAACCAGCGCGCCCAGCCACAGACCGGCGGCGGCGAGGTGCAGTGATTCAGATGCCATGATGCCGTCACCAACTCGCCCACTCATGGCGCCGGCGTGGCCGATGAAGCCCTGCAATCCCAGCGCGACGATGCTCAGCACCAACGCCAGGTAGAGCCGGAAGCGCGATCGACTGGCCAGCAGCGTCGCCGCCAGCAGCAGACCAGCCCGCACCAGCATCGTCTGGCCGTAGCGCGTATGTTCGCCCACCACGGGCAGCGCGGCGGCAAGTTCCACCAGACTGGCGGCGCCGGCGATCGCGACGGATTGCAGAATGAACCATGCCGCACCCGTCACCAGCGCGGCGGCACCGCTGACCCACCACAAACGGATCAGCGGCGCCCACATGCCTCTGCCCTCGTCCTTGGCCGCCGGCAGAACCCAGGCGATAAAGCCAATCACGCCCAGCAGCGACAACGTCGACGCCAGGTGCAGACCACGCAGCAGCGCCAGAAGCGTCGCCGGGTCCATTATTCCCCCGCCGGCATTCAGCGCTTCACCGTGAAGGTGAAATGTCCCTCCGTCTTGTGGGTATCAACGGAGGTCACATGCCATTCCACGGTGTAGACGCCGGGCAAGAGCGGCTTCAGTGCAACGGACAGCACGTGGCCACCGTCCAGGGGTTTCGGCGTGCCCTGATCAACCCGCCCGCCAGATGCATCGGTAACCTGTATCGTGCTGAACAGCGGCTCTACCGGTTCGGTATAAGTCAAGTCCAATGCTGGCGGTGATCCGGCAACTTCCGACCCCACGGCAGGGGAGGCACGGTCCAGGAAGGCATGCGCGAACGCCGCTTGACTGATCAGGCAGGCAGTGGCGGCCAGCAGAAAGGCCCGGGTCATGATCTGAACCAATCGACAATGGGTGTGCCCAGGCTGCGCGGCAGCAGGTCGTCGAAATACAGGTGGAACTGGGCGATCACCCCCAGGTGAGACCCGGTCTGCCGGTTGCCGGGGACCAGCGCCTCAAGCCCCACGGCATAGCTCGTGGCGGTGTAGTTCAGGCCGACGCCCCATAGGTACTGTGTGCCGAACTCCGTCGGCTTGCTCGCGGGCGATGACCAAGCAAGCTCGACGACCGGCGTCAACTTGTTGACGAAGTCGGGCAGGCCGTAATCCTTTACCTGCGACGACAGGTAACGAATGCTGTATTGCAGCGACAGCCCGCCCGTCCAGGAGTTGGAAATGCCGTTGTTGACCGGGTCGTAGGTGTCGGGATCGACCTTCAGCTTCTTATCGGCAATCTGGTAACCAAGCTCTCCGGTCAGGGCGAAGGGGCGGATCCAGCCCACCGGGATGTCACCGAAACCCTTGCCGAAATATAACGTCGGTATGGTGGAACTGCTGGGATTGTTGCCGAGCAACGTGCCGTTGTCCCCGCTTGCGCCGGTCCGCGCCAGCAGCCGCTGCACGCCGACCGAGACAAGGAATTCATGCTCATCGTTGACATAGGCCTTGTATTTCAGCGTGACGACAAGATTTTGCCAGCCGTTCGCGGTCTTCGCACCGGGCTGGCTCAGCCAGTTGTAGCCGTCGTTCAACGCAAAGCCGAAGTTCTCGGTGATGCGCTTGTCAAATTCGAATGCCAAGGTGTGCAACGCTGGCGCCGCACCGCTGTCGGTCGGCTGCGGCAGGTAGCTGAAGGTTGGCAAGCTCGCCTCATCGGCGACATTGGGATCATCAATCAACAAGGTGCTGATGAACATGTGGTCGCCGGCGAATCCATGGGCGTTGGCCTGGTGGGACAGCAGCAGCGTGCCGACGGCGAGCGCTGCTACGGCGTGAACTGATCGCATGAAAATCTCCTGAAGCGGACATGTCTCGCCCCGAGCCGGGGCGGCGAACGATGCTCAGGAGACGATGGGCGGGGCGCGGGACTGGCTCGGTGGCCGCCGCGCGGATGGCGGCGCGGTCGAGGGTGGTGGCAACTCGCTTCGTACGACCACCACCACGGCAGGCGGCACAGGCGCCACAACGGCAGACAGAACCACCATCGATGGGGCGTGCAAGGCCACACACAGCGGGCACAGCGGGCAGTCGGCGGGATGCTTCGTTGGGGTAGCAGGCGTGCCGCTGGAGCCGTCCGTCCCGTGACAGATCACGCCCGCGAAACCACCAATGAAATCGCTGCTCGGCACGCTGGCGCCAATGCCAAGCTGCGCCATCAGTGCCAGCAGCACTGCCAACAGCCCATGCATCGGGATCCCGCGAGGCAACATTACATGTCGTTTAGCCGGATATTCGATCTGGCGAAAACCCTATTCGGCCGCCGGTTTCAGGTGTTCCTGCAGCCGCGGCATCAATTCCACCAGATTGCACGGCCGATGCCGGTTATCGAGTTGCGAAACAAGAATGTCGTCCCAGCCGTCCTTCACCGCCCCGGTGCTGCCGGGCAAGGCAAACAGGTAAGTGCCGCCGGCCACGCCGCCGATGGCGCGGGACTGCATCGTGGAGGTGCCGATCTTCTGGTAGCTCAGCATGCGGAACAGCTCGCCGAAACCCTCGATGCGCTTCTCCATGACGTGCTCGAAGGCTTCCGGCGTGACATCGCGGCCGGTGATGCCGGTGCCGCCAGTGGTGATGACGACGTCGATGCCGGGATCGGCGATCCAGCCGCGCAGCAGGCGCTCGATCGCGGCGGTCTCGTCCCGCTCGATCGCGCGGGCGGCGACGCGATGGCCGGCACGCGTGATACGTTCAACCAGCGTGTCGCCGGACGTATCGTTGGCCGCGGTGCGGGTGTCGGAAACCGTCAACACGGCGATGTTGACTGGGATGAAGCGGCGGGTTTCGTCAATTCGGGCCATGAATGGTGACTCCGGCATTAGCGTGATCGCCTGAGGCTGATCCGTCAGAAGGCGTGAATCACGCGATCAAGCAAAGCATTAGCGTGATCGCCTGAGGCTGATCCGTCAGCAGGCGTGAGTCACGCGATCAAGCAAGTCGCCAGACCATGATCGGAGACTCACAGGGACGCAAACTTAAACGATCATGGTTTGAACTGTCGGCGCTACTTCAGGCTCAGCGCGACATTGGTCATCCTGCCCGGTTCCGGCATCGGCGTGAAGCGAGGAAAGTCGCCGGCCGCCAGGCTGTCCAGGCTGGGCGCGGGCCGGTGCAGTTCGGCGGCGTAGATCCAGGCGGCGGCGAGCACATCCGGCACGAAGGCGCGCGTCTCTGGCGACGGAATGGCCTCGATGAACAGCAGCGGATCGCCGTTGTCCCTGATATCCCCGCTCCAGCGGAGGAAGTTGCCGGGACCGCTGTTGTAGCTGGCCAGCAGGCGGATCAGGTCGTCATCGATGCCGTCCAGGCGCGCGAGGTAGCAGACATAGCGTTGGCCGATTTCCAGATTGAGCGAGGGATTGTGAAGACGCTCATCGGCGGACCCGAGATCGGCGGCGATATACCGTGCGGTGGCCGGCATGATCTGCATCAGGCCAAGTGCGCCCATCGGCGAAATCGCAGCGGAATCGAAATGGGATTCGGTGCGGGTCATGGCATAGACCAATGCGGGATCGACACGGAAACCATGGGCCGGTCGCAAACGCGGGATCGGGAAGCGCAGAGCGTCGAAACGGTGCCCTTCCGCCGCCTGCAGCCTGTCCGCCAGTTGCGCGGCAAAATCGTTCAGACCGGCGGCGGAGGCCACCAGCAGCACCGACCGCCCGAACAGCGCGTTCGCCTGGATTTGCGGCCAGAGCGCGCGCAACTCCGACTCGGCTCGGCGCAACTGGTCGACCTGCAGCAGCGCGAACGCCTGTTCCCCTTGCGGCGTCGCGGCCACCGCATCGACGTCCGCCTCGGTCAGCAGTTGCCCGTCGGGAACCAGGCCAATCTGCATCCGCAGCATCCGGCGCGCCAATATCCCATGAAACGTGGTCCGCTCGTCCGCCGCGCGCCGTAGCCACTTCACGGTCGCGACCGCCCGATGCAATCGCTGATTGGCGCGAGAGGCCCAGAATTCGGTCGCGGCCCGAAGCCGCGGCGACGAGATCTCGGCGGAGCTGCCACTTTCAAACAGGCGCCTGGCCTGCTCGATGTTACCCAGGCGCCAGGCTGCCAGGCCGCCAATATAAAAGGTAAGGCTGTTCTGATCACCTGGGGCGGTTGTCCCAAGCGAATCTTCAATGATGCGCAGTGCATCCGCGTCTTCATTGCGGGTGAACAGCACCTGTGCGACCTCCGCGCGAAGCCGAGCGCGGCAGGCCGGAGAGACCGTGCGGATGGAAGCGATGAACCGCAGCACCTGATTGCCTTGCCCATGCTGAGCGCGTTCGACGACCTGACGATCGAGGGCGGCGGCGGGCGGCATGGCGTTGCGCGGCGTATCGGTCTCGTCCAATGCCGGCGCCAGCGCGGCAGATCGCGGCAATGACGGCACGTCCGGTACTGCTGGCGGCGGCGTTCCCTGCGGGAGCTTTGTCAGCAGCAGCGCGCGGATCGCCGGTGCGTCCGGCTGGTCGCGATAGTGGTCCAGCCAATCGAGCAATTCGGCGGTGGTGGAGCGGTGGTAACGTCCGAGGAATCGATCGGCCAGCACGGCACCCAGCAGCAGCGGATTACGCAGGTTGGCCGTTGCACGTGCCGCCTCGGGACTGTCGCTCTTTTCCTGAAGCGCGAAAATCCGCCAATAAACCGCGGCGTCGCCTGGGCTCAGCGGCCGCGGCAGCGCGACGCCTGGATTGAGCGCTGGTGTGCCATCACGAAACACCTGTGTTACGGGCGGAGCCGCCTCGTCGGCGGGCAGGCCATCTGGTGTCGGTTCCCCCAAACCCTTCCCTGATCCGGACTCCTGTCCGTGCGCGCCGGCCGCGAACGACCCCACGATGATCGCGGCCCCGATAAGCAGTGCCCGAACCTGGGAAAGGCGGGAGAGCGTGTGACCGATCTCTCGCATAATAGTTCGCTAGCCTCTAACGGCACGAGAAGCAACCCACCCGGAAGAGACGACGTTCTGATAATGAGATGAATTCATCAGGCTTGTGCCCTGGGCGTCGTCTCGCCCGGGCGACACATCCGCGATTACATCTATGGACTGTCGTGGTCGATCGCGCGCCGCAGCAGGCGCAGTCCGGCCCAGGCGCTCCGCCGCAGGGCGGGTGTCTTCTGCATCTCGGCCAGCGACGGCAGGTTCAGCACCGGCAGGGGCTGGTGCACGCCTTGCATGCCGCAGTCGAGCCATGCCGGCACGGTTCGGCGCCGTGCGAGCGTCGCGGGAAGCAAAGCACGCGCGGCTGAGCCACCGAACAGCACCAGCCGCCGCGGGCTTTGCAGCGTGATCAACCGGTGGAGAAACGGCAGGCAGATCGCTACTTCGTTCGCGTTGGGCGGCCGGCCGCCGGGCGGTCGCCAGGGCAGCAGCGGCGTCAGCATCAGGCGACCTCGGTCCAGCCCGATGCTGGCGAGCATCTGGTCGAGCAGGAGGCCGTCGGGGCCGGCGAATGGATGGCCGCCGCGGTCTTCTTCCCGTCCCGGCGCTTCGCCCACGATCAGGGTCGTGCTGGCGGGATCGCCCTCGCCGAACACCAGGTGGCTGGCGGTGTCCCGCAGGGCGCAGCCATCGAAGCCGGCGATCGCCTCCCGCAGGGCCTCCAACGTGGCGGCCTCGGCCGCGACGGCCGCCGCCCGGACCGCCGGCGTGGCGCGCGGCTGATCCGCCGCCGGGACAGCCACCGCTGGGCGGATCGGTGCCGGCGTCGCCGGCTGGAGCGGGCGCAGCCGATCGAGCGGTTCCGGGTCAAGCGCCTCGTCCGCCCCCCACTCCATCTGGAGGCGCAACAAGGCGACGGCGTCATCCAAGCAAGGCGGCCCGGAACCGATCGCGTTCCAGGTGCGGGACGAGGTTCTTCTTGTACTGGTTGGTCGGGCCTTGCTTGACGCGCAGCAGGATGAAAGTCAGGCCACCGCCTTCGCGCAGCAGGCGGTGGCCTTCCGCCAGGTCGGCTTCGGTGTTGATCACGTGCACGACTGGAAAGCCCGCGCCGGCGGCGATCACGTCCAGGCGAACGCCAAGACCGGTATGGCTTTCCTGGTTGCCGGTTTCGCCGTAGTGGCCGTTGTCCACGCAGATGATCGTCAGGTTCGGCGGATTCTGCAGCGCGATGGTGGCCAGCGCGCCGACATTCATCAGTAGTTCGCCATCGCCGGTCGCCACCAGGATGCGCCGCTTCGGCTGCGCCAGCGCCAGCCCGAGGCCCATCATCGGCGCCGCACCCATGGCGCCGCCCAGCCCGAACACGTTGGGGCCGTCCTTGGTCAAGGCCGACAATTCCCAGGCGGTTCCGGCCAGGCCGGCGACCATCAGGAACTCGTCCGGCCGCTCGATCAGCGCCGGCACCGCCTGCCGCCGATCCAGCACGGCTTCCGGCAGCGTTGCGGTCTGCAGCTTGTTGAGTTTCGCCATGACCTGCTCCGTCAGAATTTCTTCGCGCCGATCAGGCGCTGGGTGAGCAGGACCGCGACCTGCTGGCCGGACTGGTAGGTCATGGTGATGGCGGCGGTGACGGTCGGAACCACCTCGGCCGGCGTTTCCGCCCGCAGCACGATGACACCCATCGCCCGCAGCACCGGTTCCACCGCCTGACCCATGGCGAACTGCCAGGGATTGCCTTCACCGTATTCACCCCGCATGGACACCAGCGTCAGGAATGGAAAGCGCCCGCCATGGGTCAGCGACAGCATGTTGATGCAGTTGCCGACGCCGGACGACTGCATCAGCAGCACCGCGCGCTGGCCGCCGAGGTCGGCGCCGGCCAGCATGGCGACACCTTCCTCCTCGGTCGTCAGCGGCACCGAGTGAACGTCCGCATCGGCCAGGGAACGATCGATCAGCACCTTGTGGCCGGCGTCGGGCACATAGGCGAACTGGGTGACACCATTCTGCCGCAGCAGATCGTACAGCGCGTCCGGCCATTCTGGCAATGTTCTGGTTTCCTTGCTAAGTCAGTCGGCCCATGCCCCGGTCCATGCCCCGGCCCACGCCATCGATCCACATGCCGACACATCGCCTGGGTTTCATCCGCATGATGTTACAGCATGCGGCGGCCGGCTCAAGCCATCGCGTCAGCCGAAGCAGGCGGCCAGCACCTGAGCGAAGGCGTGGGCGCGGTGGCTGATGGCATGTTTTTCTGTCGGATCAATCTCCCCGAACGTCTGCTTTCCCCCGGCCGGCACGAACATCGGGTCATAGCCGAAGCCCATGTCGCCCTGGGGCGGCCAGATCACCTGCCCGTCGATGCGGCCAACGAATGTCTCGGTGTGCCGGTCCGGCCAGGCGAGGCAGAGCGCCGCGATGAACCAGGCGCGCCGCTCGGGGTTCGCGCCGATCCGCTCGTTCACCAGCGCCATGGCGCGGGCGAAATCCTTTGATGGTCCGGCCCAGCGGGCGGACAGCACGCCGGGCGCGCCGTCCAGCGCCGCGACGCAAAGCCCGGAATCGTCGGACAGGGCGGGCAGCCCGGTCGCGGTCGCCGCCGCCAATGCCTTGATGCGCGCGTTGCCGGCGAAGTCCGGCGCATCCTCGACCGGTTCAGGCAGACCCAGGGTCCCGGCGGAGACGACATCCACCCCCAGCGGCCGCAGCAGCGCCTCGATCTCCCTCAGCTTGCCGGGATTGTGGCTGGCCAGGACAAGTTTCGCGCCGCGCTCAAGCTTCCGTGCCATCAGTCACCAAGCGCCTGGCGTTGCAGGATGAACAGCGCGTCGGTGCCCTTGCGGGCCAGCGCCATCAGCTCCAGGAACTGGGCTTCGGAAAACGGCGCCTTCTCGGCGGTTCCCTGGATCTCGACAATGCCGCCGGTACCGGTCAGGACGAAGTTGGCATCGGCATCGGCGCCAGAATCCTCGTCGTAGTCCAGATCCAGCACCGAGGTGCCCGCCGCGATGCCGCAGGACACCGCGGCGACCTGACCGGTCAGCGGGATGGTCTTGATCACGTTCATCTTCACCAGATGTCGGAATGCCAGCGACAGCGCCACCCAGGCGCCGGTGATCGAGGCGCAGCGGGTGCCGCCGTCGGCGTTCAGCACGTCGCAGTCCAGCGTGATCGACATCTCGCCCATGGCGGCGCGGTCCACCACGGCGCGCAGGCTGCGGCCGATCAGGCGCTGGATTTCCTGGGTCCGGCCGGATTGCTTGCCGCGCGCGGCCTCGCGGTCGCCGCGGGTGTGGGTGGCGCGCGGCAGCATGCCGTATTCGGCGGTCACCCAGCCCAGGCCGGTGTTGCGCAGAAACGGCGGCACGCGGGTTTCGACGCTGGCGGCGCAGAGCACTTCGGTGCCCCCCATGCGGATCAGGCAGGATCCCTCGGCATGGCGGGCAAAGCCGGTGGTGATGGAGACTTCGCGGAGCATGTCAGCCGCGCGGCCGGATGGGCGCATGGTGGTGGTTCCCTGGTCGATGCGGCGCGGACCATACAGTGTCCCGATCGGCTCGCAACGGTGTTCGGTGGCCTCCGCACTCGGCTTGGCGTTTTGGAATGGGCGTGAGACTGTCCAGGCAATCGCCGGTTGATACGGCGTCCGGCAAACGCCGGGTGACAGGTGTCCGGCAAAGGCGACAGCATGAGTCCGATTGAGAGCGGCGGCATCGACTGCGATATCCATCCGGCGGTGCCGAACCTGAAGGCGCTTTACCCCTACCTATCCGACCATTGGCGCGACATCGTCGTGCAGCGCGGCGTGCACGAGCTGAACTCGATCGCCTACCCCGCCAATTCACCGTTGAGCGCGCGTCCCGACTGGCGGGTGGAGGGGATCAGACCGGGCGCCGACCTTGGCCTGCTGCGCCGGCATGCCCTGGATCCGTTCCGCACCAGCATCGCCATCGCCAACTGCCTGTATGGCGTGCAGTTGCTGTTCAGCGAGGACATGGGCGCCGGTTTCGCCCGCGCGGTGAACGACTGGATGACGGCGGAGTGGCTGGACAAGGAGCCCCGGCTGCGCGCGTCCATCGTCGTGCCGGCGCAAAGCCCCGAGCTGGCGGTGGAGGAGATCGAGCGCGTCGCGCCGGACCGGCGTTTCGTCCAGGTGCTGTTGCTGGTGATGGGCGACATGCCGCTCGGCAAGCGGCACTACTGGCCGATCTACGCCGCGGCGGTGAAACATGGCCTGACTATCGGCATCCATGCCGGCAGCGCGTATCGCCAGCCGGTCACCTCGATCGGCTGGCCAACCTACTACACCGAGGACTATGCCGCCCAGGCGGTGGGGTTTCAGCAGGCGTTGTCGTCACTGATCTGCGAGGGCGTGTTCGCCAAATATCCGGACCTGAAGGTGGTGCTGCTTGAATCCGGCTTCACCTGGCTGCCGGCGCACCTGTGGCGGCTGACCAAGTTCTGGCGCGGCTTGCGGATGGAGGTGCCGTGGCTGGACCGCTCGCCAACCGAGGTGGTGAAGTCGAATGTGCGCCTGACGATCCAGCCCTGCGACGCGCCGCCAAACGAAGCCATGCTCGAGAAGCTGATGCAACACATGGATTCGGATGAACTGCTGCTGTTCTCGACCGACTATCCACACTGGCAATTCGACGGAGACGATGTCCTGCCGGCCGGATTGTCGCCGTCGCTGGTTCGCAAGATCATGATCGACAATCCGCGTGACACCTACAAACGGCTGGACATCAGCACGCTCTGACGCGCCAGCCGGCCGAGGACCCATGTTCGTCCGGGCCTTCCGGCTTGGCGCCAACCACCGCAAGACCCGCGAACCTGGAGAGCTATGCTGGCGTTCCGGTCCGGCCAGGCGCATGATCCTGGTGTCCTGCCCCGAAAGCTCGTCACGCCTTGCGGCGGATGTAGGGGATCAGCAGGCTACTGACGACATCAGGCAATACGTTGACCTTCGCTTGACGGAGACGGCACGATGAATATCCAGGTTGCCTCCAAGCCGCTGCCGCGGGCGGCCAACCAGTCGAAGCTGGCGACGGCGGATTGCGACATCCATCCGCAGCGCGGCCACGACAAGGCGCTGCATCCTTATCTCGAGCAACGCTGGATCGAGCATTTGCGGATGTTCGGGTCTCGCCCGCGCCAGGCCTACCAGGCCGGACCGGCATACCCCAAGGGGCAGCCCAACGCATCCCGCCGCGACGCTTGGCCGCCGGGCGGCAGACCGGGCACCTCCCTGCCCTTCCTGCGGCAGCAGTTGCTGGACACCAACAACTGCGTGCTGGGCGTGTTGAACGCCACCGGCGACAACGGCCAGAGCTTCCAGAACCGCGACCTCGGCGCCGCCGTCTGCCACGCGATGAACGAGTGGCTGATCGCGGAGTGGCTGGCGCCGGAGCCTCGGCTGAAAGGCTCCATCGTCGTGCCGTATGAGGACGCCGAGGCGGCGGTCCAGGAAATCGAGCGCTACGCCGGCGATCCGCGCTTCGTGCAGGTGCTGATGTTGAGCCGCACCAGCGAGCCACCGGGGCAGAAGCGCTACTGGAAGATCTATCAGGCCGCCGCCGCCGCGGGCCTTCCGGTTGGCGTTCACGCCTTCGGCTTCGGTGGCTTTCCGGTCAGCGGCGCCGGCTGGCCATCGTATTATATCGAGGACATGGTCGGCCACGCTCAGTCGTCCCAGAGCTTCCTGACCTCGATGGTGATTGAGGGCGTGTTCGAGCGCGTGCCGAACCTCCGGCTGGTGCTGATCGAGGCGGGCTTCGCCTGGGTGCCGTCGCTGGCCTGGCGGCTGGACAAGCTATGGCATCGGCTGAAGCAGGAGACGCCGCACCTGAAGCGGCTGCCGAGCGAGACGATCCGCGAGCATGTCTGGTTGACGACGCAGCCGATGGAGGAACCGGCGAACCGGGCGCATGTGCTGGACGCGATCGACTGGATTGGCTGGGACCGGCTGCTGTTCGCGACGGACTACCCGCACTGGGATTACGACGATCCGGCGCAGGTGCTGCCGATGCCGCTGGCGGAGGACAAGAAGCGCGGCTTCTTCCTGAATAATGCTCTGGCATTGTATCAACGTTGAAGACGTGACGAACCGGGCCAGGGCGGCGCATCCCACGTCTCGGCCAAGGCCTGGCGGAGGTGGGCGATATGCAGATCGCCCTGAACCTCGCCTCTCATATCAACCGTCGGGATTGACCGCTGGGCACTGCCTTAACATTGTGATGGCCGGGCGACCGAGCGCGCGAGGGAGGGTTGACTTGGCCCCCGCGTCGGCTGAAGCTATTGAAACGCAATAACTTAGGTCCATGCACGGGTGCCCGGATCAAGCCTCCCTCGCGGGCTCGGTCGCCCGGGCATGACGGTAGAGGCGGCGCGGCCTGGGGTGGCGGCGGACGCGACCACAATGAAGGCTAGCCAGCGAAGCCGCGTAGCCGTGTGCCTCGCGTCAGTCCTGGCGACGGCGCCCGCCAAGGCCGCATCGCTGACCAGCGCGCCGTTCGGCACGACAGCGGACGGCAAGCCGGTCACCCGATACACCATGGCCACCCGCGGCGGCGTGAGCGTGAGCTTCATGAACTACGGCGGCGCCATCACCGACCTTACGACACCGGACCGGCAAGGTCATCGCGCCCCCATCGTGCTCGGCTTTCCGACGTTGCGCGACTACGAGACCAAGAACGCGGAAAATGAACTCTATTTCGGCGCGCTTATCGGACGCTATGCGAACTGGATCGCCCGAGGCCGCTTCAGCCTGGACGGCCATGAGTATCAACTCGCGCTCTCTGATCCGCCGAACACGATCCACGGCGGCAAGAGAGGGTTCGACAAGCGGGTCTGGAACGTGCAGCCGGACGCGACCTCCGGCCAAAGCGTTCGCGCACGGCTGACCTACACCAGCATCGATGGTGAGGAAGGCTATCCCGGCACGCTGCGGGTCAGCGTTACCTACACGCTGTCGGAGGACGCTGTATTCGCCATCCACTATGAGGCGATGACCGACCAGGACACGGTGATCAATCTGACGAACCACATGAACTTCAACCTGGCCGGGGCCGGGTCGCCCGGCGGCGTGCTCGGCCAGATCCTGACCGTGGACGCGGACCAGTACCTGCCGCTCGACAGGAGCCAGATCCCCCTCGGACAGCGCGCGTCGGTCAACGGCACTCCGTTCGACTTCCGCAAGCCGACCGCGATCGGCGCGCATATACACGACAAGAATGAGCAACTCGCCATTGCGGATGGCTACGACCAGAACTGGGTGCTGAACAAGCACGGCGACCCCGCGCGGCCGCAGCCGGCGGTGCGTGCCTTCGATCCGGGCAGCGGGCGCACGCTGGACTGTCTGACCACCGAGCCTGGGGTGCAGATTTACACCGCCGGCTTCTTCAATGGATCATATACCGGCATCGGCGGTCGCTACGGCCAATACGCCGCCTTCACGCTGGAAACCCAGCACTTCCCCGACAGCCCGAACCACCCGGACTTCCCGACGACCGAACTCAAGCCGGGGCAGGTCTTCGACAGCACGACGATCTTTCGCTTTGGCGTGCGGAAATAGCTGTCCATCAAATAGACATCGACAGGCCATGCCCGATCTATCTGTCGACGCTGGCGCCATCGCTTGAAAGCGGACAAAATGATCGTCGGACATCTCCCACACGGTGCTCACCGACCCGCGCCCGCAAAATGGCCGCTGGGGGGAAGGCCAGTAGGTCGCGGCCAACTTCCGCACTTTAACAAAGCATTGCGCATTACTGGCGGATGAGTTAAGGTCTTCGGTTGGAGTGCAACTGATGAATATGTCTGCTCCGTCGCAAGGCCGTTTTCCGCGCTTCCACGGCCGCTCATCTGCGTTCGGGGCCGCCACGCCGCCGCTTCCGCCAGGCCTGGACGCACGATCCGCTGCCGTCCTGCGAGAGATCGTCGAGCAATACGTCCAGACCGGCGAACCGGTCGGCAGCCGCACCCTGGCGCGCCGCCTGCCAATGAGCCTGTCACCGGCGACCATACGCAACGTGATGGCCGACCTGACCGACTCCGGGCTGCTGTTCGCGCCGCACACCTCCGCCGGCCGCTTGCCGACCGACCAGGGCCTCCGTCTGTTCGTCGACGGCCTGCTGAACTTCGGTGAACTGACCGAAGACGAGCGCGAGTCCATCACCGCCGCCCTCGGCGCCTCCGGCCGCAGCCTGGAAGACACCCTGGCGGAGGCCAGTTCGATGCTCTCCGGTCTGTCCGCCGCGGCCGGATTGGTCCTCGCCCCCAAATCCGAAGGCGCGCTCCGCCACATCGAATTCGTCCCGCTCGGTTCAGGCCGAGCGCTGGTGGTGCTGGTGAACAGCGATGGGCATGTGGAAAATCGGGTGATCGAAACGCCCCCCGGCCTGCCGCCCTCGGCGTTGCAACAGGCCAGCAATTTTCTCAACGCTCGGCTGTCCGGCCGCCCGCTGGCCGAACTGCGCCGCGTGGTGGCCGAGGAAATCGCTGCCAACCGTACCGAGCTTGACGCGCTGTCCACCCTTGTCGTGGCGGCCGGCCTGGCGACCTGGACCGGCGAGGGCCGCTCCGGCAGCCTGATCGTCCGCGGCCAGGCGCGCCTGCTGTCCGATGTCACACAGATTGAACGCCTGACCGCCATCCAGTCGCTGTTCGAACGGCTGGAAGCGCAGGAGACCATGCTGCGCCTACTCGAACTGGCGGAAACATCCGATGGCGTCCGCATCTTCATTGGCGCCGAAAGCGGCGTATTCACGACCTCCGGCGTCGCGATGGTGGTGGCACCGGCGCGCAGCGACGGCGGCCGGATCGTCGGCGCCATCGGTGTGATCGGCCCGACCCGCATCAATTACGGCCGCATCATTCCGGTGGTGGATTACACCGCCCGCGTCATCGGCCAACTACTGGGCTGACCACGGCTTGCTCGGCTGACAGCGGGACAAGTTACCTCACCTTCCCGCTTGTTCCGGCGCCGATGCCGCCCTAACTGATGGCCGCCATGAGCGTCGAACATCAGCAACCCCAGGAACACATGCAAGAACAACCCGCGGCCGAACCGGATGCCGCACCACCGGATCTGGGTCAGGAACTGACCCTGGACCAGATGATGCAGATCGCCACCGATCGTATCACCGCGCTGGAAGCCGAAGCTGTCGAAATGAAAGAGCGATGGATGCGAGCCGAGGCGGAGAACGCCAATGTGCGCGCGCGCGCCCGCAAGGACGTGGACGACACCCGTCAATACGCCGTGCAGAAATTTGCCACCGACGTGGTGGAGGCGGCGGAAAACCTGCGGCGTGGCATCGCCAGCCTGCCGCAGGGCGAGGAAGGCCTGCCCGACATCCTGATCAAGGTCCGCGAGGGCCTGGAAGGTGTGGAACGCAGCTTCATTGGTACGTTGGAGCGGAACGGGATCAAGCGGGACGATCCGGTAGGCCAGCCGTTCGACCCGAACCTGCATCAGGCGATGGCGGAGCAGGACAGCGACCTGCATGCGCCAGGCACGGTGATGCAGGCCTGGTCGTCGGCCTGGACCCTGAACGGGCGGCTGTTGCGTCCGGCCATGGTTGTCGTCGCCAAGGCACCCACGGCGGAACTGACCGGCTCCGGCCAAGGCTGATCCCCAGCACCTTGTTATAAAGCGGGCAACTTGTTACAAAGCAGGCAACTTGTGACAAAACAGTATGAAAAATCCCGCGCCGGCCCTTGCTCAGGCGGGGTCCGTCTCATACATCAAATGCATTCACTAAGGGTTCGCATCGGTGCTTCGGGCCGAGGCGGTCCGCTGAAAGGAGCTACTTAATGAGCAAAGTCATTGGTATCGATCTTGGTACCACCAATTCCTGCGTTGCAATCCTCGAAGGCAAGGACGTCCGCGTTATCGAGAACGCCGAGGGCGCACGCACCACACCCAGCATGGTGGCCTTTACCGACAGCGGTGAGCGTCTGGTCGGCCAGTCGGCGAAGCGCCAGGCGGTGACCAATCCGACCAACACGCTCTATGCCATCAAGCGCCTGATCGGCCGCCGCTATGACGATCCGCTGGTCGCCAAGGACAAGGGCATGGTTCCCTATGCCATCGCTCGCGGCGACAACGGCGACGCGTTCGTCGAATGCCGCGGGGAGAAATATTCTCCCAGCCAGATCAGCGCGTTCATTCTTGGCAAGATGAAGGAAACCGCCGAGGCTTATCTCGGGGAGCCGGTCGCCCAGGCGGTCATCACTGTTCCGGCCTACTTCAACGACAGCCAGCGTCAGGCCACCAAGGATGCCGGCCGCATCGCCGGCCTGGACGTGCTGCGCATCATCAACGAGCCGACGGCCGCCGCGCTTGCCTATGGCATGGACAAGAAGTCCGCCGGCACCATTGCGGTCTACGACCTTGGCGGCGGCACCTTCGACATCTCCGTGCTGGAGATCGGCGACGGCGTGTTCGAGGTGAAGTCGACCAACGGCGACACCTTCCTTGGCGGCGAGGACTTCGACCTGCGCGTCATCGACTATCTGGCCGACGAGTTTCGCAAGGAACAGGGCATTGACCTGCGCCGCGACAAGCTCGCGCTGCAACGCCTGAAGGAAGCCGCGGAAAAGGCGAAGATCGAGCTGTCGTCGTCAAAGGAAACCGAGATCAACCTGCCGTTCATCACCGCGGACGCCTCTGGGCCGAAGCATCTGGTGATGAAGCTGTCGCGGGCGAAGCTGGAATCACTGGTAGACGACCTGATCAGCCGCACCATGCAGCCCTGCCGCGCCGCGCTGAAGGATGCCGGCGTGACCGCCAACGAGATCCAGGAGGTCATCCTGGTCGGCGGCATGACCCGCATGCCGAAGGTCATCGAGGCGGTGAAGTCCTTCTTCGGCAAGGACCCGGCGCGCAACGTCAATCCTGACGAGGTCGTCGCCATCGGCGCCGCCGTGCAGGGCGGCGTGCTGAAGGGCGACGTCAAGGACGTGCTGCTGCTGGACGTGACTCCATTGTCCTTGGGGATCGAGACGCTGGGCGGCGTGTTCACCCGGCTGATCGATCGCAACACGACGATCCCGACGAAAAAGAGCCAGACCTTCTCGACCGCCGACGATAACCAGCAGGCCGTCACCATCAAGGTGTTCCAGGGCGAACGCGAGATGGCGTCGGACAACAAGCTGCTGGGCAACTTCGACCTGACCGGCCTGCCGCCGGCGCCACGCGGCGTGCCGCAGATCGAGGTGACATTCGACATCGACGCCAACGGCATCGTCTCGGTCTCCGCCAAGGACAAGGCCACCGGCAAGGAGCAGCAGATCCGTATCCAGGCCAGCGGCGGTCTGTCCGAAGCCGACATCAAGCGCATGGTGAAGGAAGCCGAAGCCAACGCCGAGGCCGACAAGCAGCGGCGTGAGACGGTGGAAGCTCGCAATCACGCGGAAAGCCTGTCGCATCAGGTGGAGAAGAACCTGAAGGAGCATGGCGACAAGCTGGGCGCGCAGGAGAAGGGCGAGGCCGAAGCCGCGCTTGCCGCCGCGAAGTCGGCGCTTGAAGGCACCGACACCGAGGCGCTGAAGCAGGCGACGGAACGGCTCAGCCAGGCCGCGATGAAGATCGGCGAGGCGATGTACAAGGCCGAAGCCGCTCAGCAAGCCGGTGGCGGTGAGCCGGGCGATCAAGGCCCAGGCACCGCCGCGGCTGACGACAAGGTTGTCGACGCGGAATTTGAGGAAGTCGACGAAAAGAAGAAAAAGTCCGCCTGAGAGACACGGGCTGTCTGATATGAGGGTTGCGCCCGTCCTTCCACCGAAGGCGGGCGCAACGCGTTTTGAGGCACCACAAGACAGACGCTGCGTGCCCGCGGTATGAAAGGCTGAGATGGCCAAGCAGGATTATTACGCCACCTTGGGAGTGGCAAGGGACGCGAGTGCGGACGACCTTAAAAGGGCCTACCGCAAGCTCGCCATGCAATACCACCCGGACCGCAACCCCGGTGACAAACCGGCGGAGGCACGGTTCAAGGAGGTCAGCGAGGCCTACGACGTGCTGAAGGACGACCAGAAGCGCGGCGCCTATGACCGCTTTGGCCATGCCGCCTTCGAGCAAGGCGGTGGTGGCGGTGGCGCCGGCATGGGCGGCTTCGACTTCTCCGCCGGCGGCGACCTCGGCGACATTTTCGACCAGATGTTCGGTATGGGCGGCCGGCGGGGTGGCGGGCGCACGCGCACCGGGACTGACCTGCGCCAGGGCGTCGAGATCGACCTGGCCGAGGCCTTTACCGGTAGCAAGGTCACGCTGCGTGTGCCGACCCGCGTCAAATGCGAAACCTGCGAGGGCACCGGATCGGCCGACAAGGGCCGTGCCGCGGAAACCTGCCCGACCTGCCAGGGCGCTGGGAAGGTCCGTGCGCAGCAGGGCTTCTTTCTGATCGAACGCACCTGCCCGACCTGCGGCGGTCAGGGCCGGGTAATTCGCAACCCTTGCCGGGTCTGCCAGGGCGCCGGCACCGTGCAGCGGGAACGCAGCATTCAGGTTGCCATCCCCGCCGGCGTGGAGGACGGGACGCGTATTCGCTTGTCGGGTGAAGGCGAGGCCGGCGGCCAGGGCGCGCAGAACGGCGATCTGTACGTGCACATCTCGATCCGACCGCATGAATTCTTCCAGCGTGAGCAGGCCAATATCCTGATGCGCGTCCCGCTGCGCATGACCCAGGCGGCCCTGGGCGCGGAGATCGAGGTCCCGGTGATCGACGGCACGCGGGCCAAGGTGAAGATCCCGGCAGGCACCCAGACCGGCGACCAGTTCCGACTGCGTGGCAAGGGCTTCTCTGTCCTGCGCAGCGCTGCCCGCGGTGACATGTTCATCCAGGTCGCCGTTGAAACACCGCAAAACCTGACGTCACGCCAGCGCGAGTTGCTGGAAGGTTTCGAGGCCGAGATGCAGACAGGCAGCAAGGGCAGCCCTGACCATGAAGGCTTCTTCGCCAAGGTGGCTGCGTTCTTCGAAGGTGGCCGGAGCTGACATCGCCGGTACCGATGGGACAACAAGCGGTGGTTCGAGGCAAGCCATCCCAAGGCCGCCAGGCTTGGGTCGCATCAGGCGAGGTCGTCGTTTGCTGCCAGCCGACCGCCGTTCACGCGGACAGCAACCGTACCTCGAATCCATCGCCACGCCGATCGTATAGCGGCACCGATCGCGGCATTTTCCGTTTGATCGGTTTTATGGGCAAACGCGCAAACAACTGAGGAAACGCGCATAGGGTGGGGAAACAGACCAGCGAGATGATCGTGACGGGCAGCAAGTCCGACTATGACCTCGCCATCATCGGCGGCGGCATCAACGGCTGCGGCATCGCCCGCGACGCGGCTGGACGCGGCCTGCGGGTTTTCCTGTGCGACCGCGCCGATCTGGGCTCCGGCACGTCCAGCGCCTCCACCAAGCTGATTCACGGCGGCCTGCGCTACCTGGAACATTACGATTTCCGGCTGGTGCGCGAGGCGCTGATGGAACGCGAGGTGCTGTGGGGCATCGCGCCCCACATCATCTGGCCGCTGCGCTTTGTCCTGCCGCACCACCGAAAGCTGCGGCCCGCCTGGCTGCTCCGGTTTGGCCTGTTCCTGTACGACCACCTCGGCGGCCGCAAGCGCCTGCCGCCGACACGGACGCTGCGGCTGCGCTCCGATCCCGCCGGGGCGGTGCTGAAACCTGACTTCACCCGCGGCTTCGAGTACTCGGATTGCTGGGTGGAGGACTCCCGCCTGGTCGTGCTGAACGCCCGCGACGCCGCCAACCGCGGCGCCGTCGTCGCGCCGCGCACCGCCTGCGTCGCCGCGGAGCGTGCTGACGGGCTGTGGAACCTTGCGTTGCGGGACGAAACCACCGGCCAGCGGCAGACGATCCGGACGCGGACGCTGGTCAACGCCGCCGGTCCGTGGGTGGCCGAGGTCGCCAGATCGGTGATCCGCGCCAACATCCAAGCCGCCGTCCGTCTGGTGCAGGGCAGCCATATTGTTGTCCACAAGCTGTACGACCACGACTCCTGCTACATCTTCCAGAATGCCGATGGCCGCATCTTCTTCGTCATCCCATACGAACGCGACTTCACGCTGATCGGCACGACGGACAAGGACTACACCGGGGACCCGTCCGATGCGCGGGCCGGCGACACCGAGATCGATTACCTGCTCCGTGCGACCGCCGAATATCTGCGCGAGCCGGTCACTCGGGACATGGTCGTCTGGAGCTACTCCGGTGTGCGGGCGCTGTTCGACGACGGCTCATCCGCGCCGCAGCAGGCAACGCGGGATTATGTGCTGAAGCTGGACGCGCCACCCGGTGCGCCGGCGCTGCTGTCGGTCTTCGGCGGCAAGATCACCACCTATCGCCGCCTTGCGGAATCCGCGCTTGCCCTGCTGCATCCCCATCTGCCCGCGGTGTCCAAACGACCCGCCGGATGGACTGGCCGAGAGAAATTGCCTGGCGGTGACTTTCCGGCTGATAAGTTTGAACCGCGGCTGACTGCGGCCAGGACGCGCTACCCGTTCGTGCCGGAAGCCACGTTGCGGCGGCTGTTCCGCGCCTACGGCACCGAAATCGGCCGGCTTCTTGGCAATGCGACATGCTACGCGGACCTCGGCCGGGATTTCGGCGCCGGGTTGACCGAGGCGGAGTTGCGTTACCTGATGGACACCGAATGGGCGCGCACCGCCGCCGACGTCGTCTGGCGGCGCACCAAGCTCGGCCTACGCCTGTGTGCGGCGGAGATCGCCAGCATTGATGACGCGATGCGCGGGTTGCGGCAGGAAGGATTGGCCGCGGAATGACCAGACCTCGCAAACGGCAGCCGCGCGTCGTATCCCATTAACCGGTTCTAAGGGCCGTCGGCCCTTAGCGGGGTCCAGGGGCAGCGCCCCTGGCCTTCCAACCTCCCACGGAGAGCCCCATGGCCAGGCACATCCTCGTCATCGACCAGGGCACGACATCGACCCGCTGCATCGTCTTTGATGCGAGCGTCGCGCCAATCGCCGCCGCGCAGCAGGAATTCAACCAGCTCTACCCGAAGCCGGGCTGGGTCGAGCATGACCCCGAGGACATCTGGGCGTCCGTCCTCGCCACCGCGCGCCAGGTCTTGTCCAGGTCCAGCCTGGATGCTGCCGACATCGCCGCCCTCGGCATCAGCAATCAGCGTGAGACGGTGGTGATCTGGGATCGCCGCACCGGCAAGGCGATCCACAACGCCATCGTCTGGCAGGACCGCCGCACCGCCGATGTCTGCGAACGGCTGGAGCAAGCCGGATACGGCGCGATGATTGCTGAACGCACCGGCCTGCGGCTCGATCCGTATTTCTCCGCGACCAAGATCGGCTGGCTGCTCGACACTGTTAATGGCGCACGCGAAGCGGCACAGGCCGGGCATCTGGCGTTCGGCACGGTGGACAGTTTCCTGCTGTGGCGGCTGACTGACGGCGCGGTGCATGCCACGGATGCCACCAATGCCTCCCGCACGCTGTTGTTCGACATCCACCGCGGCGCCTGGGACGAAGATCTGCTGAAACTGTTCTCGGTTCCCCGCGCCATGCTGCCCGAGGTGCGCGATACCGCCGGCAGCTTTGGCGAAACCCATGGCGCCCACTTTGGCGCGCCGATCGCGATCCGCGGCATTGCCGGCGACCAGCACGCCGCGCTGATCGGACAGGCCTGCTTTCGACCTGGCATGGTGAAATCCACCTATGGCACCGGCTGCTTCGCGCTGCTGAACACCGGCCAGCAGCCGATCACCAGCCGCCACCGCCTGATCACCACCATTGCCTACCAGTTCGACGGCCAGCGCACCTACGCGCTGGAAGGATCGATCTTCGTTGCCGGCGCGGCAGTGCAGTGGCTGCGCGACGGGCTCGGCCTGATTGCCTCCGCCGCCGAGACCGGCGCATTGGCGGCCGAAGCCGATCCGGCGCAGCAGGTCTACATGGTGCCGGCTTTCGTCGGCCTTGGTGCGCCGCATTGGGACAGCGACGCGCGGGCGCTGCTGACTGGCATGACCCGAGGCACCACGCGGAAGGAACTGGCACGCGCGGTGCTGGAATGTGTCGCCTACCAGACCCGTGACCTGCTGGATGCGATGCAGGCCGACCTTGGTGCCAAGTGGTCGGATACCGATACCGTGATCCGCGTTGATGGCGGCATGAGCGCGAGCGACTGGACCATGCAGTTCCTCGCCGACATTCTCGCCACGCCGGTGGACCGTCCGACCTGCCTTGAAAGCACCGCCGTCGGCGCCGCGTATCTGGCGGGGATGGCGGCCGGCCTGTACCCGGACATCGAGACCTTCGCGGCAAGCTGGTCCGCGCAACGACGCTTCCAGCCAGCGATGCCGGCACCTCGGCGCGACGAAAAATATCGTGGCTGGCGGGACGCGATCGCGCGCACCCTGTTGCGGCCCTGACGGATCCGCGGATCGCACGGCACGCGGGTCCGCCCGAACCGCGCTGCACCACGGACACACCTCCGCATGGCAACGCATGACGAGGCCGGCCATCACAGCCATGTTCGCCAGACGCGACCAATGACCGGATTGCTACCCCTCGGATGTCTTTGGATTGGTCGCGTGGTCGTTGACAGGCCGGCTTATTTACGCCGCTACAGCATGAAGCTTATCTGATTTTCAAGCGAGTGCTCGGGCGTCAGCAGGCGCATATCAACCCGCCAGCCGCTACACAGTGCAGCGTAACGGCCGACAAGGTGATTGCCATGGAACAGACAGCGACGGTTGAGCGGAGCATAGACGGCGGATCACCCGGTCTTGGAGTTCCCGGTCTTGGAGTTCCGGGTCTTGGAGTTCCGGCTGCTGGCGCTTCGCGGCGCAAGGGTCTGCTGAAGCGGGCCGCGTTGGGAACCCTCGCGGTGCTGGGCCTGGCGGCCGCCGGACAATACGGCACCGAATACTGGCGCACCGGCCGTTTCATGGTCAGCACCGACGATGCCTATGTCGAGGCCGACAACACCCTGATCGCGCCCCGCGTCAGCGGCTATATCAGCCAGGTGCTGGTCACCGACAACCAGCCGGTCAAGGCCGGTCAGGTGCTGGCCCGCATCGATGACAGCGATTTCCAGACCGCACTGCGCCAGGCGATCGCCGACCGCGACACCGCGCAGGCGGAAATCCGCTCCATCGACGCCCAGCTAAACCTGCAGACCTCCATTATCGAACAGGCAAACCAGCAGGTCGCATCGGCTGACGCGGCGTTGCAGTTCGCTCAACAGGACCAAAGCCGTTACAACCTGCTGTCCAGAACAGGTGCCGTCACGACGCAATCCATTCAGCAGACCGCGTCCCTGATGCTCCAGCGGACGGCGGGACTACAGCAGGCGCGTGCCGCCTTCGCCGCGGCGAAACAGCAGGTCGAGGTGCTTCAGGCCGCACGGGTCAAGGCCCAGGCGCACCTTGAGCACTATCGCGCCGCCGAACAGCAGGCTCGGCTGAACCTTGGCTACACCAACATCACCGCGCCGGTCGATGGCACGGTCGGCGCCCGCTCGCTGCGTGTCGGCCAGTATGTCCAGGCGGGGACGCTGCTGATGGCCGTGGTCCCGCTCGACGCGGTCTACCTCGTGGCCAACTTCAAGGAGACCCAACTCACCAGGGTGCGGCCCGGCCAGCCGGTCGAGGTCTACGTCGATACTTTCCCGAACGCGCACATCAGCGGCCACGTCGACAGCGTCGCCCCGGCGACCGGCTTGCAGTTCGCCCTGCTGCCGCCGGACAACGCCACCGGCAACTTTACCAAGATTGTCCAGCGCCTGCCGGTGAAGATCGTGCTGGATCGCGGCGACGATGGCCACGGCACCCCAGCGGACGTGCTGCGACCCGGCATGTCGGTCGAACCAACGATCAATACCAAGGACGGCTCGGTTCATTGAACCGCGACCCGCGCCAAAGGAGCGTGTCATGAGCAGTGCCCGCCCGTTGGCCGACATTGAGCCCAAGGTTGATCTGAAGACCTGGATGGCGGTGTCCGGCTCGGTGATCGGCGCCTTCATCGCAGTGCTGAACATCCAGATCACCAACGCCTCCCTGCCCAACATCCAGGGCGCGATCGGCGCCGGCATCGATGACGGCGGCTGGATCTCGACGGCCTACCTGGTAGCCGAGATCGTGGTGATCCCGCTCACCGCTTTCCTGACGCCAGTGTTCTCCCTGCGCCGCTATCTGCTGGGCAACACCATCATGTTCCTGGTGATGTCGGTTGCCTGCGCCTTCGCGCAAAACCTGACTCAGATGATCGTGCTGCGGGCGCTGCAAGGCTTCTTCGGCGGCGTGCTGATCCCGATGGCGTTCACCATCACGCTGACAATGCTGCCGCGATCAAAGCAGCCCATCGGTCTGGCGATGTTTGCAGTCTCCGCCACCTTCGCCCCAGCGATCGGCCCAACCATCGGCGGCTACCTGACCGAGACCTACGGTTGGCAGTACATCTTCTACGTCAACCTGGTGCCAGGCGTGATCATGCTGGCGACGCTATGGCCATCCTTGCGGCCGGCGCCGATGAAGCTCGACCTGCTGCGGCGCGGCGACTGGCCCGGTATCGCCACATTGGCGATCGGTCTGGCCTGCCTGCAGACGGTGCTGGAGGAAGGCAACAAGGACGACTGGTTCGGCTCGGTGTTCATCGTCCGGCTGTCGGTCATCGCCGCTGTTTCGCTGGCGCTGTTTCTCTGGATCGAGCTGACCTCGCGCAACCCGTTGCTCAATCTGCGCCTGCTGATGCGACGGAACTTTGGCCTGGGCAGTCTGGCCGCCGTGCTCCTGGGCACGGCACTGTATGGCTCGGTGTATCTGTTGCCGGTGTATCTGTCGCAGACGCAGGGATACAATTCCGAGCAGGTCGGCATGGTGCTCGCCTGGACCGGCCTGCCGCAACTGGTGCTGATCCCCTTCGTGCCGTTGCTGATGCGCCATATCGACGCACGGCTGCTGGTCGCCATCGGCTTCGGGCTGTTCGCATTGAGCTGCTTCATGAACCTGGACATCAACACCGATTACGCTGCCGACCAACTCCTGATACCGAACCTGGTGCGCGCCGTCGGGCAGTCCGTGCTGCTGACGCCGCTGTCAGCCCTGGCGACCGGCGGCATCGAGCGGGAGAATGCTGGCTCCGCCTCCGCCATGTTCAACATGATGCGCAACCTCGGCGGCTCCATCGGGATCGCCGCGCTGGAAACCTTCGTGACCAAGCGCGAGCAGTTTCATTCCAGCATCATTACCAGCAACGTGTCGCTGCTGGACGAGGCAACCCGCCAGCGCATCGCGTCATTACAGTCGCGTTTCCTGGCTGACGGGATCAGCGATCCCGGCACGGCCTGGCACGAGGCGGTGGTGCAGATCGGCCGGACCATTCGCTTGCAGTCCTACTTCCTGGCCTACAGCGACGCCTTCTACCTGATGGGGGCGGCGCTGCTGCTGGCATTGGCGACATGTCTGGCAATGCGCAAGTCGAGCGGTGGCGGAGCAGGGGCGCATTGAACAAGCTGTAGAGGTCTCGACCCGAACTGACGGTTTTGGTTCAATCCTTAGGACCAAGGATGACCGGCGTGTTTGGCGCGCTTGGCAAAGCTACCCGAAGAGCCAGCATGGTGGTTGAGGACGGATTTCCACCGCTTCCGATCTCACGGGCATCATTCGTTGAAGCGTTTGATGGGTGGCATCCCCTGCTTTCTTTCAAACCAGTTCCAGCCGCAGCTCACGGCCAACGAGGGTGGCGGCACGTTGCAGGGTCTCGATCGTAATGTTGCCCTTCGCCTTCAGGATGCGGTCTACCTGAGCACGGCTGGTGTGCATCTTTTCGGCCAGCGTCGCCTTGGTCATGCCCTGACGTTCCATTTCCTGAGCAAGCTGCCAGGCAACCACCCGCGTCACCGCCTCGGCTCTCGCCGCTTCGCGGATCCCTTCCGCGTCCAGGAACGCATTCAGGGTTGTGCCCCAGTGAGGGTTCTTTTCGGTCATGTCAGCATCTCCTTCATGCGTCGGCGGCCCAGATTGAGATCCTCCGCCGGGGTTTTCTGCGTCTTCTTTATAAATCCATGCATCACGCCGAGCCGCCCCTCATGGGCGAAAAACAGCAACCGCGCGATGCGCCGGCTCGGCAGGGTGCTGCGGACCTCCCACAGGCCGTTGCCCAAGGGACGGCAGAGCAGCATCCCAATCGGCCATCCAAATTGCACCGTGGCGAGATCGCTGCCGATCTCCCGCCGGTCCGCCGGCGATAGACCCCGCAGCCAGTCCAGCACCGGCTCTACATCGCCCGACGTGTGATAGAAAAACATCGGGATCTCTGTCAGCCGCACGCACGTCATTGATATATTCTAGCACCAATGTATTATAAAAAGTACATCTCGACAAGGCCTCTTTTCGTCAGCTTTTATAGTGATACTCACGCCCCTCCGGACAGGGTCTCCCTAGGCGCCGCTCCTTCGTCAGGTAGGAGCGGGTCTTTCGCTGCTGGTGACGATCCTTTAGGTAAGAAAACGAGACAACGAGAAAGTCGGACGCTTGGACCGGCAATCACGCAGCGTTGGCCGCTGCTTCAACACCTCTCAGCTCCAAGACAAAGGTATTCGCTGCATCCGCCAGCGTCTGGGCGCGCTCGTTGAGCCACTTCGGAAAGTTCTCGCGACGCATTGCCTCGACCGGTCCTTCGATGAACTGCTGACCGCGCTTGTCCTCGCAGATGCCGTATTTCTCGAAATAGGCAAGTGGGTCCTTGTCGCTGATCCTGATGTTTACCCCGGCTCCGATGATCGCGATGTTGGCCAGTGCCTCAACCTGCTCTGCCGTAATCCCCGGACGAGGCTCGCCCGTCGCTTTGTCTATAAGGAAGCCGCGCGGAAAGATGTGGTGGAACTGTGGGCTGAACCCTGACACCAGTTCACTGCCTTGAAAGGCGATTCGATTTCCGGACCTATCCCAATCCACAGCCTTGTTGCGGAAGGCTAAGAGGTAGAGGAGAAGCCGACCAAACCGCGCATCGGAGTAGTCGCGCAGGAATTCGTCACAGGAAAATGCCTCGATGGCACGGATGCGCTTACGCATCCTGTCGATTGCCTCATCCCCATCAGCGGCCTCTCCGATCTCCTTCAGATCCTCGTCCAGCGAAGACGAGGCTGAACCGCTGTATCGCCCGTAGCGCTGCGCCTGAAGCATCCATTCGAACGCTCGCTTCCGGCTTGCATAGGGGAAGCGGTCGAACAGCGCAGCGGCTGATACAAAGATGGCATTGGATGGAAGAATATCAGTTGTCACGATGCCATACGCTTCAAGCCATTTGACGAGGTGGTGCCAGCTCTGTTTGGTTTTTACCCAGGCCGGCGCGATGTTTTCCTTGTTCCAGAAGTTGTCCGAAACCTGGCGGAAGAGGACGCTCTTGTTACCCACTGCTGTCAGCGCCTGAAACAGGCGATTGGGCGTAAGACCAAACCCCTGCTGCTCCAGCTTGTCGAGGAACGGCATGAACTCTTCACGCACCCAGCCCGATGTTCGGGCCGCGACGATCCCAAGATAGATGTCCGCCTCCTTGACCCGCGTTCCCCTGCTGTTGAGGCGTGCAAAAATCTCCACCACGTCTTCCAGGTCATGATTGACGCTGATCGCGACGATCTCACGATCCCGAATTTTTCGAACCCGGTCGAGGCGCGTATAGACCTCCATGGCGTCCATGCCATCGCAGAGACCATCGGCTTTGATCTCCTTGGCGAATGCCCGGAGTTTTTGCTCGTCAGCCTCCTTGTTGCTATCGAGAGCGAGCAATTTGCGGATCGGAACGTAGCGGTTCGTGCGGACCTTCCGGATAGCCGCGTTGGCAGTCCAGAAATACGGCTCCTTCTTCGCGTCGATATCGAAGCGAATGTCGTAGCTTTTCACCATGCTGTTCCATTGATCGCCGGCCAACCACCAATAGGGCTTGCAACCGAAGAGAATGCACAGCGCCGTCGTTCGTTGCTGACCATCAACCAACCACTTGGACGGGGCACTACCGTCCGAGATGTTCTTCCCGGAAACAGGATTTTTCTGCGAACTCGAGTCCCAGATCAGCACATTGCCGATCGGGTAATCGAGCCAAAGCGATTCAGCGAGGTCGCGCACCTGGGTCGCCTTCCACACGAAGCCCCGCTGGAACTCAGGGACGCTCCATGAGTGATTCATGGCGTGATCCACCATCTCACGAGCTTTAAGAACGGAATAAGCCAAGGGAGTTCTCCGTCAGAGGTGGCTGGCAGCACATCGGGTGCTCGTCTGACAATACCGAAATTAATTTGTATTTCTAATATAATCGGTGCCACAAAATGAGAAGATCGCCGATCTACGGCCCAACTCCACCCGTGCGGCTTTTAAAGTCCTGCCACCCGGCTAAAAGGAGCGGATCGGGTGCCTGTCGGCGACGATCATTGAAGAAAACGAGAAAGCGAGACCGTGGGCGTCCGGCCGCAATGCTCAGCCCGCCGGGTCGAACAGCGTCCCCGTCCGCAGCCGCCAGTCCGCCACCCGTGGCAGCCCCACCGCGCTCACCAGGGGATCGAGCCGCGTCCAGGGCAGGAACGGATTGCGACGCCCAAACGCCCAGACCTCCACGCGCAGCGACGGACGCAGGCTGCGGCCGCGGGCGTGGAAGCCGAACGTGTCAGCGACAATCAGCGTGTTTGCCGGCACCGCCAGCGGCCGCGGCATCGGCAGCCCGAGTTCTCCGAGATCCGCCGCCTCGATGCGGAACGAACCCTGCCGCGTGTCCTCATCCTCGGCCTGCCGAGCCCGCAGGCTCATGCGTTGTTCCCACGCGAGCCGGGACGGGGTCAGGCGGTGCGAGCCTGGCACATAGGTCAGCGGACCGGCGTCTTCGGCGACATCGGTCAAATAGAACCAGGCCTTGACGGTCGGATGGAACGTGTCCGCATGGGGATACGTCTGCGGGTCGCGCGGCCCTGTCTGGGCGTGCTGAAGAATGCTCTGCAGATGCACCACAGGCGCCGCGTCCCGCCCGCCGACGTATCGGATCAAGGCGTCCCAGTCCGGCGTCGCGAGCAGGCTTGCAAGCGCCGGCAGCGCGCGCAGGACGTCTGGCGTCACCGTCGTCTTGCGCAGGATGCTGTCGCCCTCGAAGCGCTCGCGCAGCTTCGCCGGATAGCCACGCAGCTCCGCCAGCAACGCATCAAACGTCGCGGTGGGCAGGAAGTCGCGCCGCACCACATAACCGTCGCGGTCGAACGCCATCCGATCCTCCGGCCGCACCGCCGCGGCAAGCCGGACGCGCCGCGCCTCCGCCAGGCGGTGCGCGAGCCGCACCCGGCCGACATGCAAGCCACGCTGATTGAGCCACTGACTGCCGATAACGCCGTTGCCCTCGAACGACTTTGCCCCCGTCAACAGTTCGGCGGTCCAAAGCGGGACAGTGGTGGCGTGCTTGAGACGAGCGAGCATGCGTCCCTCCGTGGGCGAAGCTGCCGCGATCAATCGCGTGCCAGCATAGCGGCAAGCGCGGCGAGATCGAGCTTCTCGTGCGCGACCTGCCGCAGTTCGGCGGCGGTGGCCGCGGCCACGCGCCGCAACACCGCTTCGTCGTGCCGGCTGGAGACGAAAAAGCGCAGGCGAGCGCCCTGCTCGGGCACCGCGGGATAAATGATCGGCTGCACGTTCACCCCGGCCTTGAACAGCGCCTGGGCGAGCCTTGCCGCACGGATCGAGCTGCCGACCATGACCGGCACGATCGCCGCGCCGATTGAATTGCCTGTCGCCAGCCCCGCCGCCCGCGCCGCTTCAAGAAAGCAGCGTCCATTGGCCTGCAGCCGCTCGACCCGCCACGGTTCCTCGCGCATCAGCCGCAGTGCGGCGAGCGCCGCTGCCGCGACCGGCGGCGACAGGCCCACCGAGTAGACAAAGCCCGGTACGGAATGGCGCAGGTAGTCGATCAGCGCCCTGGATCCCGCGATATAACCGCCGCTGCCGCACAGCGTCTTGCTGAGCGTACCCATCCAGACATCGACCTGGCCCGGATCGACTTCGGCATGTTCGGCGATGCCAAGGCCGTGTCGCCCAAGCACGCCGAGGGAATGAGCCTCGTCAACCATCAGCGAAGCCCGCCAGCGTCGTGCAATCGTCACCAGACGGGCGAGGTCGGGCACATCGCCGTCCATGCTGTAATGCCCCTCGACGACCAGCAGCGCCCGCCTGGCGCGTGGCCGTGCCGCCGCCAGCAGCCGCTCCAGCTCGTCGAGGTCGTTGTGCGGAAACGCGATGCGGCGGGCACCCGCCAGCAGCGCCCCTTGAACAATGCTGTTGTGACTGAGCGCGTCGTGCAGGATCACGTCCTCACGGTCGACCAGATGGCCAAGCACCGTGACATTGGTGGCATGCCCGCTGACAAACGTGAGGCAATCCTCGGCGCCGTAGATCGCGGCAAGTTCGGTTTCCAGCGCCCGGTGCAGCGGCCGCTCGCCCGACACCAGCCGGCTCGCTGAAACCGAGGTGCCATAACGGTCGATTGCCGCCTTGGCCGCCTCGGTCACGCGAGGATCGCCGTTCAGATCCAGGTAGTTGTAGGAGGCGAAGTTGTCGTACTCGCGATTGCCAATCCGGGTCGTTGCCCCGGCAATACCGGCATGCTCGCGAAAATACGGCGTCTCCAGCCCAAGTTTTTCGGCCGCTCGTTGCAGCAGGTTGAGCTCGGCAATCACTGGCGCATGGCCGAGCGCAGGCGCAGTCCTCCCTTCGGCCGGAGCTTCCGCCGCCGTCGACGGGTCAGGCGCGCGGCGGGTCGCCAGTCGGGTCAGAAGCTGGGTCTTTACCGAATCCGACAGGCCGAACAGCCCGCTCAAGCGCTCACCGAGATCAGCTCGGTCGGAACTTCGGTTGTCAGCACCGGAACGGTTTCGTCGGATTCAGCAACGTTCTCGTAGCGCACCCTCGCCAGCGCCAGCGCGGCGGAGGCAACGCTAGGCGCGGGATCAGCGTTCGCGTTGCCGAACAATGGGTCGACGAGCCTTGCCGCCATCCCGGCAAGCGTTACGCCTTCCGAGAGCGAGAACAGCGGAAGGTTGACGCCGAAGCGCGTCTCCACGGCGGTTCGCAGTTCGACCGCCATCAGGCTGTCCATGCCATAATCCGCCAGCCGGCGGGACGCATCGACCTGAGCCACCGGCAACTGCAGGATGGACGCGATTTCTTCGGCCAGCGCCTCCGCCACCACGCGTCGCGCCTCATCCAGCGGGCGTCCGGCAACCAAAGTTCGCAGATCGCCCGCACGCTCCTCCTCTCCCACGCCATCCGCAAGCGGCAGCAACTCGAACAGTGGCGAACCCAGCAGCGGCAACTGCTTGCGGCGAGCGCCGGCGAAATCAGCATAATACAGCACCGGCACCCTTGCCGCCAGCATCGCCGGCAGCGCGTCCAGCGCCTCATCGGCGCGCAGATGCGCCGTGCCCAGGCGACGTGCCAGGGCCTCGCTCACCTCGTGACTGCGGGTCAGATAGCCAGCATCACCAATCGGCCCCCAACCAACCGCCAGCGCCGGCAGTCCGGCCGCGTGGCGCCGCTCGGCCACCGCCTCAAGCGCCGCGTTGGCAGCCACGTAGCTGGCCTGACCGGGATTGCCGAGTGCCGTCGTTACCGAGGAGAACAGCAGGAACAGTTCGATCGGATCGTCGCGGGTCAGCCGGTCGAGCGCCTCGGCGCCCCTCGCCTTCGGTGCCAGCACGGCGGCGAAGCGTGCCGCGTCCAGCGCCGGGATGAACGCATCGTCCATCACCATCGCCGCATGTACCACCCCATGCAGCGCCGGCATTTCGGTCCGCAGCGTCTCCAGCGTGGCGGCCAGCGCCGCTTCGTCGGCGACGTCACAGGCGAACGCGCGAGCTTCGACACCGGCCGCCGCGAACGCGTCCAAGGCCTCGGCCGCGCCTGGCGTTGCCTCGCCTCGGCGGCCCAGCAATGCCAGGTGGCGGGCGCCGCGCCGGGCAAGCCAGCGCGCCGTCGCAAGACCGAAGCCCGCGAGGCCGCCGGTCACCAGGTAAGTGGCATCCGGGCAGACGATGAAATCCGGCACGGCGGCGGCCGGTGCTTGCGCGGGTTCCAACACGATCTTGCCGACATGGCCAGATGACTGCATCAGCCGGAACGCATCCACCGCTTCATCAAAGCCGAAGCTCCGGTACGGCAGCGGCCGCAGCGCGCCAGTCTCCAACAATCCGACGATCTCACCCAACAGGCGGCGGGCGAGGGCTGGGCGGCTCAGCGGCAACTGGTCCGCATCGATTGCGAAATACGACGCGTTATGGCGCAGCGGCCGGATGCCCATCGGGGTGTTGCGATAGAAGTCGCGCTTGCCAAGTTCGAGAAAACGGCCGAACGGGCGCAGCAGACCGAGGCTGCGCTCCATCGCCTCGCCGCTCAAGGAGTTCAGCACCACGTCGACACCCTCGCCGCCGGTCAGGCTCAGGATGGCGTCAGCGAAGCCAAGGTCGCGGCTGTTGAGCACGTGCTCCACGCCCAGTTGACGCAATAGCGCCCGCTTTGACTCGGAGCCGGCGGTCGCGAAAACCTCGGCTCCACGATGCCGGGCATACTGGATCGCGGCAAGTCCGACGCCGCCGGCCCCGCCATGGATCAGCACCCGCTCGCCCGCCTCGAGCCGGGCGAGTTCCCCCAGCGCATAGGCGACGGTGAAGAAGGCAACCGGGATCGTGGCCCCGGCAGCGAAATCCATTCCGCCCGGCAGTCGCGCGACCGCATGCCGCCGCGTCACCGTCTCGGTGCCTAAGGATGCCGGCGCGAAGGCCATGACCGCATCGCCGAGGGCAAGATCAGTGACATCGCGACCAAGCCCGACCACCACACCCGCGCATTCCAGACCCAGCGTCGGTCCGGCGAACCCGTGCAGCAGCGCCTCGTCCGGCAACAGACCCATCGCCCACATCACATCGCGAAAATTGAGCCCGGCTGCGCGAACGGAGATCGCGACTTCATCGGCGCCCACCGCGGCACCAACGGACGGCTTCCAGCGCAGCGTGCCGAGCAGGCCGGGCCGCTCCACGCTCAGCGCGCTCGCCCCACCGGCGGCCGGCGGCGGAACCGGCAGTCCTGGGCGAAACCGGACGATCTGGCGGCCAGTCGTGCTCCAGGCAATCTCGTCCTCCGCATCCGGAGAAAGCAGCTCCGCCGCAAGCCTGGCGGCGGCGGTTTCCGACGCAAGCTCGCGCGAAAGGCGAATTGATCGAACGCGCAGCCCAGCCGCCTCGTTGGCTACCACGCGGCGCAGTCCACCCAGGGCGGCGGCGAACACTTCGCCCCGCGCCTTGCCGCGGCTCACCAGGGTCAGCGGCACTGCGGCAGTTACCAGCGGCTCGACCAACCCGGCGACGCGGCCGAGCCAGTCCGCGGCATCGGCGGGGTCGGGCAACAACAGGATCAGGCCTGCGGCGCCGGCGAGCATCGCGGGAACCGTTCCAGGACGGTGCAATTCGTCCAGCGCGACCTCGGCCACGCCGGCACCCTGGCGACGGAGCGTCGCGGCCAGCGCATCAGCCAGCGCATCGGCGGAGGCAGCAGCAAGCAGCAGCCGACCGGGAAGCGGCGACGGCGCAGGGCGAACGGCGATCGACTGGGCCGCCAGCAGCACGGATGGCCACACCGAGGCCGCCAGCGCACTCGACCTGGCGTCGAAGCCGGCCACTGCCAGCATCTCGGTCCAGACCTCGGCCGGATGGGGCGCAACCGGTGTCTCGTCGTTACCCGGAATGCCGATCAGGTCCCAGACGCGGTTGGGCAGCGGCTCTATTGCCAGCAGCAGGGCGCCCGGCGCCAGCCGGTCCCGCAAGGCAGCCAGCTCGGCCGTGCCGAAACCAAGCCGCGTCAGGCCGTGCAGACTGAGCACGAGGTCGAAGCCGCGCGGCTCCACCACCTCAGGGTTCCAGACCTGCGGCGTGACGCCGTCGATCGTGGCAAGCCCGGCCTGCAGCGTTCCGATGGTGGCGGCAACATAGCGCAGCCCTGGGCGGACAGCCTTTAGCCGACGCGCCAGCATCCGCGTCACCGTGCTGCCGCCGGAACCCAGTTCCAGTATGGACAGGCTCCGGCCGGCGGGCCACGCTCGGGCCACGGCGACGGCCGCCTCGGCCAGGCTTTCGAGCGCGAGCCTTCCCGCCGGCCCGTGATGCAGGAACTGGTCGAGCAGCGCGGCCGGCGGTTTTGGGCGAGCGGCGCCTGTCCGCAGCACCGGCTCAAGCGCTTCGCCGGCGGCGGCGAGCAGTGCTGCATCCGCCCCGGCGGTCGGAACATCGAACAGCAGCGAGCGCAGCAACTCGTCCGCCGGCGGAAGATCGGCGCTTGGCGCCAGCGTGCCTTCGGCATCGGCGATGCCATCCTGCCGCAACCAGTCCAGCATCCGCGCCCGAAGGGGCGCCGCGTCCTGGACCCGAAGCGGCGCCGCGTCCTGAGCATCACGCTCCGCCGCCAACGCCCGCAGCGCGGCATCGGCACGGGCGGCGACATAGGCCTCGGCCAGCGCCGCCGCGACAGGGTCGCCATCTGCCCGAGAGCCAGCGTCCAATGCCACGTCGATCAGTGTCGCATCCAGCGGCGGGGCGGCCGGATCGGGTCCATCCAGGATATCGACGCACAGGCAGCGCTGCGCCGGATCGGCTGGGACCCTAAGTGCCACGGCGACAAACCAGCACTCCAGCAACTCGGCCAACGGTGCGCCGTCCGCATCAAGCAGCAGGATATCGGCGGCGACCGAGCGCGGCCCCGCCTGGGTAATCCGCAGTCGCGCCTGCACCGGCATCCCGGCGCCCAGCAGCCGCACCTTGCCGAAGCGCCAGGGCATCATGCCCTGCCCTCTCGCCGGATCGATGCGGCGCGCGGCGAGCACAAGCAGCCCCTGCAGCGCACCGTCCAGCAAGGTCGCATCGAGCGGACCGGCTTGCGCCAGCACAGGCGCCAGCCGCACCAGGGCCTCGGTCTCGCCGAGCACCGCAACCTCGGCGACCGTGCGAAACGCCGGCCCGTATTCAAGACCAAGGTCAGCGGCCAGGCGATACAGCGCGGCGGCGGGAATTATCTCGCGCGACATCTCCGGCTTTGGCCAGTCGCGCAACACACCGCCGGTCGCCGCCGCGCCAATGCGGCCGGTGGCGTGTACCATCCAGGCCTCACCCTGCAGGCGCGTCCGTGAGGCCACGGATACCTGTCTTTCATCCGCCACGATGCGCGTACGCACGGCCCGTGTCTGGCCAGGCAGAAGAGGAAGCGCGCGGTCGATCTCGAGATCGAGAATTTCGAGCGGCGCCGTTCCCGGATGACGGATCCGCGCGGCAGCCAGCATCATGCCGATCATGCCGGCGGCCGGCAGCACCGGCGCGCCGCCAACCACGTGGTCGGCAAGCCAAGGTTGGGTGGCGGTGTCGAGATGCGACAGCCACTCCTCGGCGACCGCGCCCGTGCGGATGCCAAGCAGCGGATGGTCGATGGGGGCGCCAATCAGGTCGGTCGCCTCCTCCGTGCGCTCCAGGCGGAAGCTCTCGCGCTGCCAAGGATAGGCCGGCAGTTCCTCGGTCGCGACCGGCCCATCGAAGGCGGCGGTGCGACTGATGTCATAGCCAGCGACATGGCAGCGTAGCGCCGCGAATGCGAACGGGTCGGCCAGCGGAGAACGGCGCGCCATCGCCGCCAGCACCACGCCGGGTGTCGCGGCGGCGCGCAGCGCATCGTGCAGATAGGATTGCAGGACCGGTTGTGGGCCGATTTCCAGGAACAGGCGGGTGCCGCCGGCGATCAGGCTGCGCGCCGCCGCGGCGAAACGCACCGGGCGGCGAACATTGTCCCACCAATAGTCGGCATCCAGCGCGGTGCCGTCGGTCACCGCCCCGGTGACCGTGGAGACAAACGGGATCGCTGCCGCGTGCGGGGCCAGCCCAGCCAGATCGGCGAGCAGCGGATCACGGATCGGCTCCATCGCCGCGCTGTGGAAGGCATAGGCGAGGTCGAGCCGGGTAAACCCCCAGCCGCGGCGTTTGGCTTCCTCGGCGAGGGCCGTGATCGCATCGGCGGGACCGGCAACGGTGACGCTGGATGAGGCGTTCTCGGCAGCGACTTCAAGTCCGAAACGGACCGCCGCTTCGGTCGCCGCCGCGATCGGCAACCCGAGCACCGCCATCGTGCCGTCGCCATGGGTCACCTGCTGGCGGTGGCTGCGACAATGAATGACCTGGGCCGCTTCGGCCAGAGTGAGGCAACCGCTCGCCCAGGCGGCCGCGACCTCGCCGACGCTGTGGCCCATGCAGGCAGCCGGATGGATGCCCACCGCCCGCAGCGCCTCCACCGCCGCCACCTCGACGGCGAACAGCAAAGGCTGCGCGACTTCGGTGTCGTGCAAGGCCAGATCGGGCGCGCCCAGCCGCTCCTGCACCGACCAGCCGAGCAACGGACGCAGCGCCGCGTCCACTTTGGCCATGCCGGCGCGGAAGGCGGCGTTGCCGCGCATCGCCTCCAGCCCCATGCCGATCCACTGGCTGCCATTGCCGGAGAACACGAAGGCGATGTCGCCGCTGGTCGCGGTGCCGCTCGCCACCGGCAGGCCGTCGGCGCCATCGAGATAACGGTCAAGCGTATCGACCATGCCGCCAGGCGAGTCGGCAAGCACGCCGAACCGCAGGCCGTGGTGCTCGCGCCGCCTCGCCGCGGCCCGCAGCAGGGCGGCACCTTCGTTTGGATCAACCCCGTTCAGTCGCCCCCGCCACGCCGCGACCAGCGCGCGCAGCGCCGCCTGCGAGCGGGCCGACAGCAGCAGCGGCGGCACGGCCGCCGAGGCCGGCGCGGCCGGCGGCTCGACCAGCGGCGCGGTGCCCAGCACGGCATGCGCGTTGGTGCCGCCAAATCCAAACGAGTTGATGCCGACGGCGGGCAGGTGACCGTTGGCCCGCAACGACCGCGCCTCCGGCACCAGAGCGAGGTTGAGGGCCTCGAACGAGATCGCCGGATTGGGCGTCTCGCAATGCAGTGATCGCGGGATCACCCGGTTCTGCAGCACCAGCAGCGCCTTGAGCAGACCAGCCATGCCGCTGCCGGCCTCGAGGTGCCCGATGTTGGTCTTGACCGAGCCGATCGGCAGCGCCGTCGAGCGTGCCTGGCCCAGCACCCGGCCGATCGCGCCGGCCTCGATCGGGTCGCCCACCGGCGTGCCCGTGCCGTGCGCCTCCAGATAGTCGAGTTCGTCGGCGACAATGCCGAACCGACCGTAGGTCTCGCGCAACAGGGTTTCCTGGGCATCCTTGTTGGGCAGCGAAAAGCCGGTGGTGCGGCCGTCGGAGTTCACCCCGGTGGCGCGCACCACCGCACGGATCCGATCGCCCGCCGCCAGCGCCGCGCGCAGCGGCTTGAGCACCACGACGCCGCCGCCTTCGGCCCGGACATAACCGTCCGCCCGTGCGTCGAACGCGTGGCAGCGGCCGCGCCGCGACAGCATGGAGGCGCGACAAAAGCCAACATAGCTGTGCGGCGCCAGCAGCAGGTTCACGCCACCGACCAGCGCCGCCGATACCCGCCCCTCGCGGATCGCCTCGCAGGCCAAATGCAGCGCCACCAGCGAGGACGAGCAGGCGGTATCCACCGTCATGCTCGGACCGCGGAGATCGAAGATGTAGGACAGCCGGTTGGACAGCGAGCAAAGCGTCGCCCCGGTCATGCTGTAGGCGTCGACAGCCGAAGGATCGCCGATATGAAGGTTCAGGTGATCCCAGGAAGAGCCGCCGACGTAGACCCCAACCGGCGTGCCGGCGAGGGCGGCACCGTTCAGGCCGGCATCCTCGATGGCCTCATGCGCCAGCTCCAGCAGCAGCCGCTGCTGCGGATCGACCTGTACGGCCTCACGCGGGGCAATCCCGAAGAAACCCGCATCGAAGCCGTAGATCTGGTCAATGACCCCCGCCGCGAAGGTATAGGCCTTGCCACGTTGTCCAGGCTCGGGATGGAAGTACTGCGGCTTTGCCCAACGTTCGTCGGGAATCTCGGTGACCGCGTCACGGCCGGAGAACAGAAGTTCCTCAAAGCGCCGCAGGTCGGGTGCGCCAGGAAGGCGGCAGGCGGCTCCGATGATCGCGATCTTGTCGTGAGAACCATCAAAAAAACTGTCTTGTTCGGTCAGGAGCCGTCTCTCCAAGTTGTATTCCCTCAAACTCCAGGCCGCCCCAGATGGTGGCTCCTTATACTATGGTCCATCTAGATACCATGACCCATCTACTCATCAACGCCAAGCCAGTCAAAGCGAAGGCAAGCCTATTCTACTGCACTATGGTAATGAATGCAAAATGGCGGATTGGCTCCCAACAGTTAACCTGGGTATATTTTGTTCTGAGATATGAAGTCGCATCAAAACCCGGTGATTCCACGATACGATCGGTTGTGAAATTGTTTGCATCAGATCAGCGGCCTGCGGGATGAACCGGTGAGCCAAGCACGCAATGCCGAGGCAGCCAGTCTTCGCGTGCTGTTTCCGGAACTCGCGGCTGTCGACCCGCCAGCCTATTCTCTGGAAAGTTCACGAACATCACGCGCCCAATGGCTGTCGCGCCGCTCGGGGCATGTCCTCGTGCTCGCATCTGGGTTGCTGCGGACACCACATTTCCACAAGCGCGTGCCCTGGCTCAGTGGCACGGTGACGACGATCTGGCGGAATGGGACAGCCCAGCCAGGCTGGCTGGAAGACGCCCTTGCCCGATCGCTTGCCGACCAGACCTTGATCGAGGCGGAAGCGCTGGCGGCCCGGCTGGTGCGCGAGGAAACCGGTGGCACGTTCTGGGCCGAGCCGCCGGATCAATCGCTGCTGCGTCATGGGCGCGTGCTGGTTCAAGCGGGGCCCGACCGGGCGCTCGCCGCGCGTATGTTGCGGGCGGCACTGGATAGCGGCGACGCCGCCCGCGTCATCTTGCTGCTGCCGCGGCCGGATCATGGGCTTGCCGAAACCGCGCGGCGGCAGGGTTGCGCGGTACTGGCCGGCGCGTTCGACCCTTGGCCGTTGCTGGCCGCCGCCGTGGCGATGCACGCGGCTTCGGGACACGACGAACTGGCCGTGCTGGCGCGGCTGGCGGGGGTGCCGGTGCACTGTCACGCCCCCGGTTTGGCGGCGAACCATGGTCCCGCGGACGTCGCCGCCGCCGTCCTGTTGCTGGGCACGCGCTATGCCGATCCGTTCACCGGCCGGCAGATCGGCTGCGCCGACGCGCTCGATATCGTGGCCGAGTGGCGGCGGGTGACACGCGCCAACCGCGCGATCGGCGCCTGTTCGGGCATGTCGTTCTGGAAGCGCCGCCGCATCGCCGCGTTCTTCCACACCGGTGAGCACGCGCCGCCGCATCGCCAGGGTGCCGCCGCGGCGATGCGCGCCGCGAAGGGGCGGGCGGTGGCGGTCTGGTCGTCTCGAATTCCACCGGGCCTCCAGCAGGCCGCGGCGGCCGAGGGCCGAACCCTGCTGCGGGTCGAGGACGGCTTCGTGCGTTCCCTCGGCCTTGGCAGTGGCTTCCTGCCGCCCTGCTCGGTGATCGCGGACGCCAGCGGCATCTACTACGATCCGTCCCAGCCGAGTGATCTCGAGACGCTGTTGCGCGAGACCCGCTTCGAGCCGGCACTGCTGGCCCGCGCTCGGCGGTTGATGGACCGGCTGGTGCGCGAGGGGATTACCAAGTACGGCGCCGGCGGCGCCGCGGTGGCGCTGCCGCCGGCGGATGGACGGCGGCGCGTGCTGGTGCCAGGCCAGGTGGCCGACGATCTTTCGGTGCGCCTGGGCGGCGCCGGGGTGGCCGGCAACGAGGATCTCCTGGCTCGCGTCCGCGCCGCCAATCCTGATGCTCTGGTGATCTACAAGCCGCATCCCGATGTCGATGCCGGCCACCGCGCGGGCGCGATCCCCGACACAATCGTGCGTCGCCATGCCGACATTGTCGTGCGCGGCGTGCCGATGGCGGCGCTGATCGCGGCGGTCGACGAGGTGCACACGCTCACCTCGCTGGCCGGCTTCGAGGCGCTGCTGCGCGGACGGCGGGTGGTGGTGCACGCCCAGCCTTTCTACGCCGGCTGGGGCCTGACCGAGGACCTGGCACCTCTGCCGCGGCGCGACCGGCAGCTTAGCCTCGAGGAATTGAGCGCCGGCGTGCTGCTGCTGTATCCCCGCTACCTCGATCCGGTGACCGAATTGCCTTGCCCGATGGAAGTGCTGCTCGACCGGCTTGCAAGCCGGTCGATCTGGCGCGAAACCGGACTGATGCGACTGCGCCGGCTGCAGGGGCGGATGCGCGCGCGACTGGTCCGATAGTCCGACGGTCGGCATGCCGCTTCCGGGCGAAAGCCCAGCCGTTTTTCAGCCGGCCACGCCAGAGCAGGACAAACCTCCCGAAGCCGCCGCTACGGCATCGTATAATCACTCGTGGACAGTCCATCCAGCTCAAGCCAGACCATGTCCCAATACAGCAGGCTCGGCGCCGTGAAGGTGATGTACGTCCCGGTTGCATCGCTGCCTTTGGCATAGGACAGCGACTGCGGCGTCCCGTGGTTCACGTCGGGACTGGCGAACCACAGCAGATTGCTGCCCGTCAGCGTGCCGCTATAATACATCTTGATGCCGATGGCGCCCAGCCGTGTTGGCGCCGGCTGGTTCGCGTTGGTGTCCTGAATGCCGTTGCTGGGCAACTGGGAATAGTTCAGCAGATGGAGGATTTGCAGCCCAGGACGGATCTTCGGAAGCAGATAGACCTGCCCCGCCGCACCTGTGCTGCCTCCGGTTGCCCCGGACGTGATCGCCGCCGGCTGGGTTGCATCCGACACCGCGCTGCGCAGCAGCTTTTCCATCGCGACGCCGAATGTCTGGTAGTCATATTCCGACTGCATGGCGGCCGGAGACATCAGAAGCTGAGCACCAGGAACATAGATGTTGGAGATGAACCGGTCGCCGTCCGCCAGGTAGACATGGTAGGCGCCGGCGGCGAATATCGTCGCATCGATGTAAAGCAGGCCCGGCAGATTGAAATAGCAGGGCGTCGACCCACCCCCAGAGATGCAGCTCGCCGTATTGGAATAGGTGTCGTCCATGTAGATCGGAAGGTCTATGCCCTTGTTCGTAAAGCTGCGGACCGTGGCGGTCAGACCGTTGATGGACGGATAGTACGGCGTGTCGCCAAACTCCGGGTGGGTCTCGCGGTAGTAGAAATCCTGCTGCGCATTCGTCGCGACATCGGCCTCATCCCAGCCTGAGACATTGTTGATGACGCCGCGCGTGTTCAGGGCGGAGCGGACCGCGTTCTGAAATCCGCTCAGCGCCGTCGTCATGTTGATGACGTTGCCGCTCGCGTTGTAGACTTTGCCGGGATCACCCAAGGTGTCGATCTGCAAGCCATCATAGCCGAGGTTGCGGATGAACGGGGCATTCACCGTTTCAAAGTAGCTGATCCAGGCGGCGTTGGTCGGATCCATCTCCGCCAGCCATGGCGCTGCCCAACCGGCTGGAAACAAGCCTCCCGATCCGCCGTTCGACGGCGTACCAGCCATGTTCGCCAGCGTGCACGACGGCGCGCAGTTCGTCGCGAACATGCCCCATGACAGCGAAGGACCGGTGCCGTCAGTGGAGAAGTTGGGATAGGCGCCATTCCACAAGGTATAGTTGAAAACCGCCATCCGCTTGGCATGAGCGGCACCAATATAGGACTCGAGGACCGTTCGGCTGATCATCGTGTTCGAAAGGTTCGGCCAAGCTAGATTCGGGCTGTAGGGCAGATGATGCTTGAAGTTGTCATCGTAGAACTGAAGCACGTTGCAGTGCCAGGCGTTCAGCCCCGCGACAAGGGCCTGCGTGCTGGTTCCGGCGGTGAAGTTCGTCACGAAACATTCGCGGGGGTACGTCGCCCAGTCCGCCGACGCCTCCAACGCGGCGCCTGCCATGTCCACCGTCGTGGCGCCACTCGTTGCCGTCAGGCTCACCAGGTAGCCATGGTCGTTGACGCCGGCCGGTATCTGGAACGCAAGGTCAACGGTCTGCGCCGCGCCAATCGCCAAGGCGGTGACGGAACTGGTCGATGTCGCCCCGACCACGCGCCCACGTCCGCTCATGACGCCCGCCAGGTTTCCGCTGAACACGCTCCCGGTGTTGTTGACCAGGGTGGCGATGACGTGGGCGACCTGCCCGGCGGTGTAGCTCTGCGCATCGGTCGTGACGGCGTTGATCAGCGGGCCGGTCAGGGAAGGCGACGCTTGCGCCGACGCGCTGGCCAGCAGCGTCAGAAAAGCGATGGCAAGGCGCTTCATCAGAACGAACCCAGCGCGGTACGCTTCCAGGTATTCGCGGTAACGCACACATAGACGTAGTTGAAGTCCCATGAGATCATTCCGGTTGTGCAGGAGGAGGAGGATGTAGCCGGCGTGTATCTCTGCTCAATCAGGATTGACTGCGAGGCAACGTCCAGCCTGGAGCCAGGCGTCATCGTCCCGATCCCGACGTTGCCATAGACGGGATCGACATAGATACGCGGCTGGTAGCCGTTGTTCGCGAACACGATCGGCAGGTTCTCCGACGATAAAATGCCGATGCTCGTGGCAGCCGCCCCGATGAAGGTGGACTGCGATCCACCCCTGGTGAACTGCATCTGCGCCATTGCGGCGCCAGACACCGTCGGCGTTCCGCTGAAAGCCGGCGACGGCGCGAAGTATAGATTAGGCCACACGCCAAGGATGGGGCCGTAGGCGGGACCCAGGTCGGCCGCGGCGCCGCCTGTCGGGATGAACGATGTCAGCCATGCCGAGAGAAGCTGCGTGGTTCCTCCCGCACTTGCCACCGCGCCGGTCGCGACGGTTCCGTTCAGTATTCCGCCATTCAACGTCAGGTTTGTCTGAACGTTGCCCGATGACTGCGCGGCAGCAGCCGAAGTTAGCAGGATCAGGCAGAAAACTGATTTCATGATTTGACGCATCGCTACTCCAATGACGTGGTGTCTGATGGATGATTGACTGGAAAGATCGCGCCGCCGTGGTTGCCAACGGGTCGGTCGCCAACGGGTCGGTGGTCTAAATCGGACCCAGACCCTGATGACCGGGATCGAGGAGATATGGCGGACAATGCTCACCATTTCCGCGACGCTACGCACCGCCTGGAGCTCACGCACGAGAACCCAGCCCAGGTTCGTCGCGGAAACCGCTTGCGAGGGCGTGCTAGCCGGTATCCTGCCCCCGAAGTTGGTCATGTCTCATGACAGACGGAGGAAATGAGCAGACCACTGGAAACAAACAATCAGTGGCCGGCGTCCGAACTTCGTCCACGATGGCTAACTTCTGGCCCAGGACACCAGATGCCAATAACTGCAATCCTGCAAAGGAATATATACGAACTTGGGTCATCCAGTCAAGTTTTGTTTCCTATAACGAGCATGGCCAGTGTCAAAGCCTGTTAAACCCGAGGTGGTTCCTGTCAAGTTCTCCGGTGGTGACATGTGTCATGCCACAACAGCCTCAACGAGGGCGCTGGGCAATGCCTTGTCGTGCCACGCCCGCAGCCCGGTTGCGTAAGCAGCCTTGCCCTTTCCGCATCCAAGCCGCGTCGGTTGCGCATGACGGTTTGCCTTGCGAAGTCAGACTAAGAAGCTAGCTTACGATCAGCTTCCCATACGGTCTAACCCGCAAGGCTTCATTCATGTCTCAGGCTGCTTCCGCCTATCAGGGCGACATCGCCGTCCGCCCAAAAGCACGCGGGCGATCCCGCAAGACGATCATCCGCTGGAGCCTGATGGCCGGTGGCGTTCTGGCGGTTGTTGCCGGCGGTGCGGGCTTCTGGCTGTCCAGCGGCCGCTGGACCGACACCGACGACGCCTATGTTCAGGCGGACAGCATGACGTTGTCCACTGACGTGTCCGGCGTCGTCGCGGCCATTCCGGTGCACGAGGGCGAGGCGGTCACCAAAAGTCAGGTGCTGTTCCGGCTCGACCCGCTGAAGTTCCAGATCGCCTTGGACAATGCGCAGGCGGATCTGGCGCAGGTCCGGCTGAACATCGAATCGATGAAGGCGGACTATCAGGCGGCGCTACGCGACACCGCGGCCAAGCAGCAGCAGGTGAATTCGGATCAGTCCACCTACAACCGGCTGGCCTCGCTGGTGGCGATGCATGCCGTGACGCAACAGGCGACCGACGACGCGCGCTTCAAGCTGGCGGCCGATCAGCAGGCAGTGAACGCCGCGCAAAGCCAGGCGCGCGCCCAGTTGGCGAAACTGGCCGGCAACCCCGACATCAAGGTCGAGGACACGCCCGCCTACAAGCAGGCCCTGTCGCGCCTGAACGAGGCACAGCGGGAGCGTAACCATTCCGTCGTGCGGGCGCCCTATGATGGCATCGTCACCCAGGTCAACAAGCTGCAGATCGGCATGTACCTGGGCGCCAGCTCGGCCGCGTTCGGTCTGGTTTCCACCGACCATGTCTGGGTGGAGGCGCAGCCGAAGGAGACCCAGTTGACCTACGCCAGGAAAGGCGACCACGTCGACGTCAGCTTCGACCTCTATCCGGGGCGCACCTGGGACGGCACCGTGCAGGATATCGCGCCGGCAACCGATCAGAATTTCTCCTTGCTGCCGGCGGAAAATTCGTCAGGCAACTGGGTGAAGGTGGTGCAGCGGATCCCGGTCCGGGTGCGGGTCGACATGAAGCCCGGTGACCCGATGCTGCGCGCCGGCATGAGCGCCGAGATCGACGTCGATACCGGGCACGTCAGAACCCTGTCCGATCTGTTCTAGGACTTCATCCGATGTCTGGTCAGCAAGAGCAGGTGGTGCCATATCGCGGGATCATCACGGTCTGCGCGATGATGGCGACCTTGATGCAATCGCTGGATTCGACGATCGCCAACGTGGCGCTGCCATACATGCAGGGCAGCCTGTCGGCCAGTTCCGACCAGATCACCTGGGTGTTGACATCCTATATCACCGCGGCGGCGATCATGACCGCCCCGGTGGGGTGGCTATCGGCGCGGTTTGGGCTGAAGTGGGTGTACCTGGTCTCGATGATCGGCTTCACCACCGCCTCGATGCTGTGTGGCGTCGCCGGATCGTTGCCCGAGATGGTCGGCTTCCGCCTGCTGCAGGGCGTATTCGGCGCGGCGCTGGTGCCGCTGTCCCAGTCCACCATGCTGAACATCTATCCACCGGAAAAGCGCGGTTCGGCCATGGCCATCTGGGGCATGGGCGTGATGGTGGGGCCGATCCTGGGACCGACGCTGGGCGGCTATCTGACCGAAATCTACAACTGGCGCTGGGTCTTCTTCGTCAACCTGCCATTCGGCGTCGCGGCGACCGTCGGCATGGCGCTGTGCCTGCCGAGGACCGAGCCTGGGTCGGGCATGAAGTTCGACTGGTTCGGCTTCGGCGTGTTCGCGATGGGAATCGCCGGATTGCAGTTGATGCTGGACCGCGGCGAAACGCAGGACTGGTTCGGCTCGACCGAGATCATCATCGAGGCGGTGATGGCCGGTCTCGGGTTCTATCTGTTCATTGTCCACATGCTTACGGCGGAAAAGAAGCCGTTCATCACCGCCAGCGTGTTTAGGGATCGCAACCTGTCAGCCGGGCTGCTGGTGATGTTTGCGGTGGGCCTGGTGCTGTTCGCGGTGTCGGCCCTGCTGGCGCCATGGTTGCAGGATCTGGCGAACTATCCGGTGGAGACAGCGGGGTTGGCCATGGCGCCGCGCGGCATCGGCACGATGGCGGCAATGATGATTTCCGGGCGGCTGTCGAACAAGGTCGACCCGCGCGCGCTGATGGCGCTTGGGATCGTCGTGCTGGCCTGGAGCCTGTATCGCATGACCGGATGGACCCCGGCGGTCTCCGACATGACGGTCATCACCAACACGATGGTGCAAGGGGCGGGATTGGGTTTCGTGTTCGTGCCCTTGCAGGTCATCGCCTTCGCGACGTTGGCGCCGGCGCTGCGGACCGAAGGCACCGCGCTGCTGAGCCTGTTGCGCAATGTCGGCAGTGCCATCGGGATTTCCGTCACCAGCGCGCTGGTGACGCGGAACGGGCAGATCGAGCACTCGGTGCTGGCCGGCTACATTACGCCGATGAACCGGGCGTTCCAGGGGGCCGCCGCCAGCCTGATGCCGACAACCCCGCACGGCGCTCAGGTGCTGAACGGGATGCTGACCCACCAGGCCGAGATCGTCGCCTATAACAACGACTGGAAGCTGATGATGCTGACGGCGTTGCCGATGCTGTTGCTGCTGCCGTTGATGCGTGGACCGAAAAAAGGTGCGGTGGGCGCGGAGCCGGGTCACGCGGCGATCATGGATTGACCGGCGTCCGGCCTTTAGCGCGTGATCGCCTGAGGCTGACTTAGTCAGAAGGCGTGAATCACGCGATCAAACAAAGGGTTAAAGCGCGACTTCTGGGTCAACCTAAACCAATCGCGCTTTAATTGGGCTGTTGCTCAAGCCCCGCGAGCAATGGCAGGGACAGATCGCCAACGCTGCGACGCCCGCCCCGGCGACTGGTTGCCGGCTCCACCGGAAACTGTGCCGCCTGCGTCGCCCGCAGGCGTAGCAGTTCATCCAGCAGCCGGTCGACCGTCGTCCAGATCGGCTCATCTCCCTGACGCTCCCGCATGATCAGGCGGTGCGCCGCCAGGGTCACGTTCAAGGTTCCGCGCGTGGTTTCCGGTCGTGGCATCCGCATCTGCACCAGGACCTTCTCGATTTCGTCGAGCGGCTTTTCCATCGCCGCCGAAATCGCTTCCGGCGACAGGCCCGCCCGCCGCATCTGGCGAGCCTCCGCCGCCTCTTTCGGGGTCAACAGCAGGGGCGGACGCAGCGCCTCGGTTTGTTTCGAGATATCCCCGGCGCCATTGCCGGGTGGCTTACCTTTAAAGGCCATCCGCACCGTCTCCTGCATCCAGGGCTTCATCAGCCTGCGATCCGCCAAGCTATCGCGCCACCGCTGGAGTCGTGACGATTTCGCGCACCGAATCGCTACGTCTTTATAACTCGGATGATATCATGCCCCTGGTCAAGGCCTGGCGTGCAAGCTGAACGCGCGGAAGGTGCCGGCCATGAGGGTACGGTCAGGTGCGCGGGATTGCCGGCGCCATGAAGAAGCGGCCGGCAACCGTGTTCATGGCCAGCAGAACGGCACCTGAGCAGATGACCCGGACCAGCCGAACCATCACCCTGTAGAAACGCCGCCAGCGGCGACACCTCCTGTCGATCCGTCTCCCTTCCTCATGGCTTAGAGCGCGCCATGAGGTGGAGAGACCGGCCACCGGATCAGGTTGAGTAATCCGAGAACGCCACCCCGGAGAATCGGGCCCGGTAATCGGTGCGCACGTTGACCAGGGCGACCATCCCCTCGTCAACCTTCCGCTGAGCCCGTTCCAGCGCCGGGGCGATGTCTTCCACCTGGGTGATGTATTCGCCGTAGCCGCCCAACGCCTCGCAGATCTTGTCGTAGCGCGTGTAGCCCAGATCGCGGCCGGGCTTTTCCCGCTTCGGATCGCCGGTCCAGCCGCCGTTCAGGCTGATCACCACTAGGATCGGGATCTTGTGGCGGATCGCGGTATCCAGTTCCATCGCGTTCAGCCCCATCGAGCCGTCGCCATGCACCACGATCACCTGCTTGTCCGGACAGGCAACCTTGGCGCCGACGCCGAATGGCAGACCGACACCCATCGTGCCGAACGGCCCGGAGTTCAACCGATGTCCCGGCGCGAAGGTCGACATGGTCAGCCGGCCGAAGTTCAGCGTCTCCTGCCCGTCGACGCACAGGATGGCGTCGCGCCTGGCGAAGTCGCGCACCGCTTCCAGCATGCGGACCGGGTGGATGTCGCCGTCTTCCTGCAGCTTGTTGGCGCCGGCGGCGGAGCGTTTCGCCACCTCGCCATCCGCCAGTTGCTTGCGCCAGCCGCTGTAGCTGTCCGGATTTACCCGGCCCTTGATGCCGGCGAGCAACTGGCCCAGCACCGCCTTGCAGTCGCCGACGATGGGGATGTCGACATAGCGGGCGGCGGCGCCGATCTCGGCCGGATCGATATCGATACGGGCGATCTTCGCCGCCGGCCCGAACCGAGGCGGGCTGGCATGACCAATGATGTAGTTCATCCGCGTGCCCAGCACGATGATCAGGTCGGCGTCGCGGAACGCGCCCGATCGCATCGCCAGATAGGAATAGGGATGGTCGTCCGGCACCACGCCGCGGCCCTGCGGCGTGGTGTAGAACGGGATGCCGGCGGCCTCCACGAACGCCTGCATCTCCGCCCAGGCGCGCGACCAGATCACCCCCGATCCTGACACGATCAGCGGGTTCCGCGCCTCGGCCAGCGCGCCGATCAGCGCGTCGACCTGACGCGGGTCGCCCATCGGGCGGCTGTCCAGCATCGGCCGGCCGGCAAAGCTCCAGTCCACCAGGTTCTCGTCGATCTTCTGGTACAGCATGTCGCCGGGGCAATCGAGATACACCGGACCCGGCTTGCCGCTCATCGCCTTCTGGAAGGCGAAGTTGATCTGCTGCGGGATGCGCTTCAGGTTGACCAGCCGGTCGACGTGCTTGCAGCAGCCGCGCATCAGCTCGACCTGATCGATCTCCTGGAACACCTGCCGGCCGAACTGCGACAGCGGGCTGGACCCGCCCAGCGCCACCACCGGGCAGCAATCGACCAGCGCGTTGGCCATGCCGGTGATCAGGTTGGTAACGCCGGGACCGGAGGCCGCCATGCAGGCCGACGGCACCTGTTTCAGCCGGCTGTAGGCCTGGCACATGAACGCCGCCGCCTGTTCATGGCGGACATCGATCATGCGGATGCCTTCCTTGATGCAGGTGGCCTCGGCCAGCAGCATCGGGCCACCCATGATGTAGAAAAGATCCTTGATCCCTTCCTTCTCCAGGCAGCGGGCAATGATTTCCGAGCCGGTGAGTTCCGCCATTTCTTGTCTCCCTCGATTTAACCGATGATCTTGTCGGACCGCAGCGCGCTGACCTGGTCCGCCGCCAGTCCCAGCCAGTTGGCCAGCACCTCGTCGTTGTTCACCCCCAGCAAGGGGGCCGGCCGCACCGGCGGCGGCCTGCCGGAGAAGCGGACCGGCCAGCCAACCATCTTGAACGGTCCGACAACCGGGTGGTCGATGGTTTGCATGATGCCGCGGGCCTCGAACGTCGGGTCGGTGTGCAGCTCCATCGTGTCCAGCACCGCGCCGGCGGGGATGCCGGCGGCGCCGATGATCTCCATCGCCGCGTGCTTGCTGTGCTGGCGGGTCCAGTCGGCGACCATCGCGTCCACTTCCTGCTTGCGTTCGGCGCGCGCGGCGGGGGTGGCGTAGCGTGGGTCGTCCACCAGGTCCTCGCGCCCGATCACCGCCAGCAGACGGCGCCAGTGCTCGGGGTTGGCGCGGGAGGTATAGACATAGACGAAATCGTTCGGCCCGCCGCCTTGGCTGGGATAGGTGCCCATCGGCGGATTGCCGCCGGACACGCTGCTGTCGGCGGCACGCGGCGCGGCGCGCCCGGTGCGTGCCTGCATGGCGAAGGCGATCCGCATGTAGTGCAGCATGGCATCCTGCATCGCCACCTGCAGGTGGTCCCCCTGCCCGGTGCTGGCGCGGCGGAACAACGCGCCCAGGATCGAGATCGCCAGCAGCATGCCGGTCCCGGTGTCGCCCAGCGATGGCCCAGGCTTCAGCGGCCGGCCATCCAGTTCACCGGTAATGCTCATGGGGCCACCGCAGGCTTGCGCGATCATGTCAAAGGCGAGGTTCTTCTCATACGGGCTGCCCTCGCCAAAACCCTTGACCTGACAATAGACGATCGCCGGGTTCAGCGCGCGGACCACATCGGCGCCGAGACCAAGCCGCTCGATCGCGCCGGGGGCAAAGTTCTCCACCATCACGTCGGCCTTCGCCGCCATGTCCTTGACCAGCCGCAGGCCGCGCGGGTCCTTCAGGTTGACGCTGACGGATTTCTTGTTGGCGTTGAACTCCAGGAAATACGGGTCGTCCACATCCGGCTTGCCGCCCAGCGACCGGCCCGGATCGCCGCCCTTGGGATTTTCCACCTTCACCACTTCGGCGCCCAGCCAGGCCAGGGTTTCGGTGCAGGAGGGGCCGGCCTCGAACTGCGTCATGTCCAGGACGCGGATGCCGGACAGGCAGTCGCCACCAAAGCTGTTGGACGCCATGCGCGTTTTCCCCTCGGTTGCCCCACTGCGGTTGCCCCGCTGACCTGGCGCAACGCTAGAGCGAAAAATCCGCGAAGGTAAGTCCCTTGGCTGGCACACCGCGTTCGTCGGGTGCATATCTGCACGGTTCCCGGCAGGCGGAGGGCGTATGAGGTGGCTTCTGGCGGTGTTGTTCGTGCTGGTCGCAGCGCCCGCGATGGCGCTGGAAAGCGCGCCGGTCACCAGTCCGCGCGCGATCGCCACGCTGGTTACCGAAACCGATGCGATCCAGCCGAATGCGCCGTTCCGCGTTGCGCTGCGTCTGCGCCTGGCGGATGGCTGGCACACCTATTGGAAAAATCCCGGCGACGCCGGCGTGGCGCCGGACCTGACCATCCAGAACGCGACGGCCTCGCCGATCGACTGGCCAACACCGCGCCGCGTCCAGGAAGGGCCGGTGATGACCTACGCCTACATCGGCGAGGTGCTGCTTCCGGTCACGCTGACCTCCACCACCGGCGTGATCCGGGCGCATGCGCAGTGGCTGGTGTGCAAGGATATCTGCGTGCCGGAGGAAGGCGATTTCTCGCTCAACCTGCCGATCGGCGCGCCCAGGCCCTCGGCTCAGGCGCCGCTGTTCCGGGCGCATGACCGGGCGGTGCCGCGCGCCTCGCCGTGGGCGGCACGGATCGCACCGGACGGCACGCTGTTCGTGCAGGGGCCGGAGCTGACCCAGGCAACCGTGACCGACGCCTGGTTCATTCCGGACCAGCCGAACCGGATCCAGGACGATGCGGCGCAGCCGTTGTCGGTGCGCCAGGGCGGCTTCACCCTGGCACTGAAGCCGGCTGGCGGCTTTGATGCGGCAAAAGGTCTTGGCGGCGTGCTGTCTGTGCGCGACCGCGCCGGAATGCAGGCGGACGTGCTGATCCAGGCGGCGCCCGGACCGGCGCCCGCGCCGGCACTGCCGCCCTTGCCCCAGGTGTTGGCCTTCGCGTTGTTCGGCGGGCTGATCCTGAACCTGATGCCATGCGTGTTCCCGATCCTGGCAATGAAGGCGGTGGCGCTGGCCCGCGGTGTTCACGGCAACCGCAACCACACGGTTTCCTACACGGCTGGGGTCCTGGTCACCTTCATTGCGCTCGCCGTCGCGCTGCTGATCGCCCGCCGGGCTGGTTCGGCGGCCGGATGGGGCTTTCAGTTTTCCTCGCCGCTGTTCGTGGCGGCGATGGCATGGCTGCTGCTGGCGGTCGGGCTGAACCTGTCGGGTGTGTTCCAGATTGGCGGAAGGCTGGCCGGCGCCGGCAGCGGCCTGGCGCGCCATCAGGGTCATCTGGGCAGCTTCTTTACCGGCCTGCTGGCGGTGCTGGTCGCCACGCCGTGCACCGCGCCGTTCATGGGGGTGGCGGTCGCCGCCGGGCTGGCCGCGCCGCCGGCGGTCACCGTCCTCGTGTTCGTGGTGATGGGGCTCGGGCTGGCGATACCTTATGTCGCGCTTGCCACTCTCCCTGGCGTGGCACGGCTGGTGCCGCGGCCAGGGCCATGGATGGAGGTGCTGAAGCAGGCGCTGGCCTTCCCGATGTATGGCGCCGCCGCCTGGCTGCTATGGGTCATCAGTCAGGAGGCCGGCTCGACCGGCGTCCTGGTCACGGCGGCCGGGGCGGTGCTGGTTGGCTTCGCGGCGTGGCTGTTCGGGGCGAGCCAGACCGGTTCGTTGCGGATGCGCCGCATCGCCCAGGTGACTGCCGCCGCGGCGGTGCTGACGGCGGCCCTCGGCTTGAATGGGCTCGGACCGATGGCGCCGGAGGGCTCGGCGCCGGTCGCCGGCGCGGGTGAGCGCTTCACGCCGTCCCGGTTGGCGGAGCTGCGGGCGCAGGGGCGGCCAGTGTTTGTCAACATGACGGCGGCCTGGTGCGTAACCTGCCTGGTGAACGAGCGGGTGGCGATCTCGACCGGCCCCGTAGAACAGGCCTTCGCCGCCGGCGACGTGGCCTACCTGAAGGGGGACTGGACCCGCCAGGACCCGGCGATCACCGCTTTCCTGCGACAGAATGGACGCGACGGCGTGCCGCTTTATGTGTTCTTCCCGGCCGGCGGCGGCCAGCCGGAGGTGCTGCCGCAGATCCTGACAGAGAACACGGTGCTGCGCTTGCTGCGGACCTCTTAAAGCGTGATCGCGTCGAGCGGCAGGTTCAAGGCGCATGACCCCTGCGATCAAGCAAACGGCCAGACCAGTGTCAGGCGGACAACCAGCTTGCCAATGGTCCAGGAAAGCCGCTTCGGTTAACCCATTGTTTATCAGTCCTCGGCAGATTGGGTCGATCAGAATCAACCTGAGGTGCTGAATGGTTGCCTCCCTCACGCAGCAGGACGTCATCCGGCTGCTGTCCGAACCCTCTCCCGCCCTGCGCGCCGAGATCGCCGACAAGGTCGCGGTCAACCTCTCGGGCGTCAGCCTGGCGCCGCGGGAGGTTACGCTGGCGCAAGACATCGTGCGCCTGCTGGCGCGCGACCTGGCAACCGAGGTCCGTGCCGCCCTCTCGCTTGGCCTGCGCCATTCACGCAATCTGCCGCACGATGTGGCCGTGAAGCTGGCGGCCGACATCGATGCCGTCGCCCTGCCCCTGCTGGCCGACAACCTGGTGCTGACGGATGACGACCTGATCGAGATCGTCCGGCACGGCTCGTCGCCCAAGCAGGTGACGATCGCCAGCCGCCCCAACCTGACCGAGACGGTGTCCGGCGCCCTGATCACCCATGCCGGGGAGCCGGCGGTGGTGGCGCTGATGGCGAACAAGACAGCGAACATCGACGAGGACAGCCTGAACCACGCGGTCACCCGATTCGCCGAAAGCGATCCGGTCAAGCAGGCGATGGTAATGCGCCACAGCCTGCCGATCACTGTCTCCGAACGGCTGGTCAGCCTGGTATCGACCGAATTGCAGGCGCATCTGGTCAAGGTGCACGCCTTGTCGCCGGCGGCGGCGGCCGACATCGTCCTGGCCTCCCGCGAGCATGCGATCATCCATCTCAGCCTGGGTTCTTCCGAGGAAGACCTGCAGCGGATGGTGACGCAGATGCACCACAACGGGCGATTGACGCCGTCCCTGATGCTGCGCGCGCTGTGCACCGGGGACATCGCCTTCTTTGAGGCGTCGATGGCGGTCAGAGGCGACATTCCGCTCGCCAACGCGCAGGTGCTGATCCATGAGCCGAGCCGGCGGGGCCTGGACGCGCTGTATCGGAAGGCGACGCTGCCACAGTCGTTGTTCGCCGCCGTGCGTGCCGCGGTCGATGTGGTCGCCGAGACCGGGTTCGATGGGAACGCCCGCGACCTGGAGCGTTTCCGCGCGCGCGTGATCAGCCGGGTATTGACCCTGGTGGATACCGTCGATCCTTCGGACGCCGACTACCTGATCGACAAGCTGGGCGACATATTGGTGCATGCGCCGACACCGGCGGGAGAAAACCAGTCAGGACAGCTTGCTGAATTGACGGGATAGGCGCTGACGCCGTATTTCTTGCTACAGCTTTTATCCTTGACCCACTCCAAGCAATGGCTTACACGATAATGCGGATCACGTTCGACCCGGTCAAGAATGCCAGGAACATCGCAGAACGCGGCCTGCCGTTCGACCTTGTCGCCGATCTCGAATGGGAAACGGCGGTTGCACGGGAAGATATCCGCCGCGACTACGGTGAACGGCGGATGCGCGTGATGGGTTTTCTTGGCGCACGCCTGCACATGGCCGTGGTGACATATCGGAATGACGCCGTGCATGTGATTAGCCTGCGCCGGGCGAACGAGAAGGAGGTACGGTGGTATGACGAAGCAAGACGATGACCGGGCTTCCCGGCCCGATGATGCGAACCCTGAATGGACGCAAGATGAAATCCGTGATGCGCGTCCTGCACTGGAGGTGTTCGAGGAGATCTTTGGCCCCGCCGCCGCCGAAACGGTAAAGCGCGGCCGCGGGCGGCCGGCGAAGGCGGACAAGAAGGTCAACCAGACGCTGCGGCTTGATGTCGATGTGCTGGACGCCTACCGGGGCAACGGGCCCGGATGGCAGGCGCTGATGAACCAGGTGCTGCGCGAGCATATGCCCAGCATGGCGAAATGACCGGAGCACGATCACGCTAAGCGGAGGTTCAAAGCGTGAATCGTGCGAAGGAGCGGGACCGCTTTCAGACCATGTAGCCAACCCAAAAGCGGTGCAGCGGACGGTGGAACTGACGGACGATGACCTCCCCGCCGTTACTTTCCCAATGCCTTGCGCAGGAATCCCGTGCGGGATTGCGCGCCGGCCATCATGAATGACCCATCCTGTCCGGACAGGATGAAACGCGCGCCCATCTCGATGTAACGCGGCATGATCGCCTCGTTGTAGATGCCCGCCATGCCGGGAAACTTGTCATGCCTCCCACAGGCGGCAATCATCTTGCCGTAGGCGTCGGCCAGGCGATCGTTGCCAAAGTCGCCGGGGATGCCCATTTCCGCGCACAGATCATTCGACCCGATCAGCAGGACATCGACGCCAGGGACGGCCGCGATCTCGTCGGCGTTGGCGATCGCGGTCGGCGTTTCCAGCATCACCACTGTCAGGTTGGCTGCGTTCAGCGCCTTCACCGCATCGCCGGTGGTCAGCTTGCCAAGCTGGTAATGCGGTCCCCACCCGCCGACCGAGCGGTGGCCGATCGGCGGGTATTTCAGTTTCTCCACCACCTCCCGCGCCTCGGCGGCGGTATCGACATGCGGCATGACAATGCCCAGCGCGCCGTTGTCCAGCGCGCGGGTGGCGATGGCATACTGCCCGTTCGGCACTCGGGCGATCGGCGCGATGCCGGCATCCAGCGCCGCCACGGCGATCTGCGCGCAGGCTTCCAGCGACATCACGCCATGCTCCATGTCCAGGAACAGCCAGTCAAACCCGGCGACGGCCATCGCCTTGGCGACTTCCACCGTACGGGTCATGCGGATGCCGACGCCGAGGGACAGGTGCCCCTGTTCCAGCTTCTCACGCGCGACATTGCGGACAATGGTCATGGCACGGTTCCTTGTTCCAAGGGATCAGGCGAAGCAGTCGACCGCGGTCGCGACCAGGCGATTGAGCGCTGACAGGTCCATCTTGTGATCAGTCTCGTTCGACACCGCGACGGTCAGCCGGTGACGTCGCAGGATGAAAATCCGCTGGTCCGACGCACCGGACGCCCAGGCCGTATCCAACGGCAGGTCGGGAAACAGCCGGTCGGCGTTGGTGCGGAAGCAGGCGGCGTAGCTGGTGCCGGTATGGGTGGCGGTCAACGCGTAATCGACCCAGCCTGGCGGCAGTATCCGCTCGTTGTTCCAGACCCCGTCGTTCAGATACAGAACGCCAAGCCTGGCATAGTCGCGCAGGGTGGCGAACCCGGCGCCCGAGGCAATCAGGTTGCCCGCCAAATCGGCCGAGTGCTGATAACTGCGCATCCCCAGACGATCCACCAGCAGCCCGTACGCCGTCTGGTGATACGGCAGGCCGTGGCGCTCGATCTGGTTGCGGATGACCGACCCCAGCACGTTCATGCCGCTATTGACATAGCGGAACACCGCGCCGGGCACAGTGGCGACGATGGATCGCTGCGCCGCCTCGTACGCATCGCCGGCGTCCTGATAAACGGCGCTATTCTCGAACCCGATGGTCACTTGGCCATCCTCGTGCCGCACCGGGAAGCCGAGGCCGGAGCGCATGCGCACCAGATGATCCAGCGTGATCAGGCGATGGATGCCGCGCGGATCGGACCACAGCGGCGCCGGTGCCGGATCGTGCATCGATCCCAGCCAGCCGTCATGGATCATCCGGCCGAGCACCGTGCAGGTGATCGCCTTGGTCATCGACCAGCTTGGCGTCGCCCGCTCCGGGTGACCGAAGGCGCTGTACCGCTCCGCCAGCACGCGATCCGGGCCGGCCACCAGCACGCCGTAGGCGCCAGGCGAACTGGCGAAGAAAGCGTCCAACGCCCCGGCCAGAGCGGCCGGCGGCGATGCGGGCCGCTCCACCGCGTCACCCCGCGGCCAGGACGCGCCGGCGTCGGGAAACCGTCGCGCGATCGGGTTTGGCGTGAACGCCGGGGCAGTGTGCGGCCCAAGCAGGATGCCGCCGTAGCCAGCACGCGCGACGGCATTGCCGATGACCGGACGGCTGAACGACGCATCGCTCCAGCGCACTGTTGCGCGCCGCTCCGTCATATCCGCGTCGATCACGATGTGCCCTGCCGCAAAGGCTGCCTGGGCTTCCGCCTGGATATCAAGGCCGGCCGGCCTCGCGTCCAGACCAGCCGGCGACGGAGCGGCTCGCAGGCGGAAATGCCGGTCGGCGGTGGCACGGTCCAGGCCGCTGACAAACATCATGTCGGCATAGCGCTTGGCGGCGAAGTTCACCGTCCGCTGACGCAGCGCCGCGATCGAGGCATCATACACCACGGGATCGACCGGTCCGTTGCCGAATGGATGCGGCGTCTGGTCGAAGATCAGTTCCACCGGCGGCGGCTGGGTCACCGCGCAAGCTCCGGTTCCCGCGCGGAAACCTGCCCCACGCGATCCGACCCCACAGGAGCTGACGAGGCGAAGAAGCGGGTCTTCATGCCCTTCTGATTCTCATACAGCGATCCTTGCAGCGTGGCGGGCGGCAGTGGCAGCCGCACCGGCGCGGCCGCCAGCCTCGGCTCGCTCGGCCGGCCGGCGACCATCAGCGCATCGAAAGCCTCGATGCCGCCGGGGAAGCCGAGGATCGGCCAGGCGTCGGCGGCGCGGAACTGGAACAGCAGCAGCCGGCGGTCGCGGTCGGAGACGTTGGGGGCGGAGCCGTGCACGGCGCGGACGTGGTGCACGGTGATCGATCCCGCCGCGCCGGTCAGCGGGACGGCTTTGGTGTAGTCGACGTCGTTGCGGGACGGGTCCATCGCGCCGCAAAATACGCCGTCGGCATGGTGGTCGAAGGTCGGCCCCCGGTGGCTGCCGGGGATGATCATCAGCGGTCCGTTCTCCATCGCCATGTCGTCGAACATGACGCCCACGGCGGCGAGGGCATCATTCGTGTGGGGATAGAAGGCCCAGTCCTGGTGCCACTCCACCGGCGCGCCGAAACCGGCGCATTTCATGTTCAGCTTGGCGGTGTCGAAGCGGATATCCGCACCCCAGAGGTCTTGCAGCACGGCAATGATCTTCGGGTGCCGAGTCAGCGCGGCATAGGCCGGATCGTGCAGGTGCGCGGCCTTGATGCGGCGGACGCGCGGGTTGTCCGCGGTATGGCTGTCCTCGAGATCAAGGATGTCGGTGTGGCCGGTCAGGCCGCGGGCGCGCTCGACAAAGCCGTTCGTCACCTCGCTGAGGGTGCGAACCTCGTTCGCGGTCAGGACGTCGGGCACGACGATCGCGCCGACTTCGTTGTATGCCTCGATCTGGGCCTTGCTGAGCATGGCGTTCCTCCTGTTGCTGGCAGCCTAGCAGCCTGTTTCCGGGTGGTCGAGGCGGACCGCTGGAGGTGCGGGATCGGCTCTGCTATGACGGCCTGATGGATGCCATTCTGGCTGAAGCATGGACGACCGATCGCTTCCTTGCCTGGGAAGACAAGCAGGAGGGAAAGCATGGGTTCGACGGGCGGAATGTCGTCCCGATGACCGGCGGCACCGTTGCGCACCAGCGCATCGTGTTCAACCTCTGCGTGGTTCTGGCTGGTGTCCTTGGCGACCGGCCGCTGACGGCGCTGCCTGAAATGCGCATCCGCGCCGGGGCCGGTGTCCGCTATCCCGATGTCGCGGTATGCGCCACCCCGCTCGCGCAGACGACCCGCACCCTGATCGACGCGGTAGCGCTTTTCGAAGTGCTGTCGGACGATACGGCTACCACTGACCGTGTGGTAAAACCGCTGAACTATGCGGCACTCCCGGCGCTGCGCTGTTACGTCCTGCTGGAACAGACCGCCGTTGCCGCGACGCTGTTTCAGCGGAGCCAGGCGGCGCCTGGGTCGCCAGCGCGCATACCGGCGGCGTTCTGGTCCTGCCGGGCCTGGATATCGATCTGCCGTTGACGAACCTCTACCGCAGCCTGACGTTCCCGATCTAGCGTCCTGCCCCGAAGCGCGTTGCATCACGCGGCGGACGTAGGGGACAAGCAGGCCACTGAAACAAGAGTGGTGCTCCGCCGCGCAACCCGCTCCGTCAAGCCACTCGGCCTTGCCAACCCCGCCGCCAGGCGTACTATCCTCCGATAAACGGGGGAACCGGCCATGATCACCAAATTCGACAGCCTGTACGCCGGCCATGTGGACCTGGACAACATCGGCTACGGCGGCACACCGGTCAACGACCGGCTGTACGACAACAGCCATCTGTCCACCGCCCTCGGCAAGGCGCAGTCGATGGCTCAGCTCATGGACCGGCTTGGCTTCTCCACCTTCTGGATGGCGGAGCACCACTTCCAGCGCGAAGGCACGGAATGCATCCCCAACGTGCTGCTGATGGCATTGCACCTGACGCACGTCACCCAGACGATGAAGATCGGCTGCGGCTTCAATATCGCACCGATGTGGCACCCGCTGCGCCTGGCCGAGGATTACGCGATGGCGGACATCCTGTCGAACGGCCGCGTCGTGTTCGGCGTCGGCCGCGGCTACCACACCCGTGAGGTCGAAACCTTCGGCGCCCCGCTGATCGACCAGGACGCCAATCGCGAACTGTTCGAGGAACAGGTCGATATCATCTTCAAGGCGTTCAACAACGACAGGTTCAGCCACCAGGGCAAGCACTACACCCTGCCGCCCGAGGTCCCGTATCGCGGCTACACCCTGAAGGACCTGACGCTGGTGCCGCGGCCGGCACGCCTGCCGGTGGAATGCTGGCAACCGATCCAGGGCGGATCAGAGCGCGCGCTGGCCTTCATGGCCAGGCACGGCATCCAGGGCATGGTCGGCGGTGGTTCGGCCGAGGGTGGCGCGATGCACAGTGTCGTCCGGAAATGGCAACAAGAACATGCCAAGCTCGGGCGGCACATCGATCTGGGCGAGCGGCTTTGCTTCGGCTTTCATTTCTACATCGGCGACAACAAGGAACAGTGCATCCGCGACGCCGCCAAGTATTACGAAGAGAACATGAAGATGTTTGGTGAATTGCGGCTAAGCCGAGCAATGACGGAGGAGCAGATCGAGATCATGCGGGACCCGCTGCGGGCGCCGACGGCGAAGCTGCCACGGATCGAGGACGCGGTGAAAGCCGGCGGCTTCCTGACCGGCTCGCCGGACGAGATCATCGAACACCTGAAGGCGCTGGAAAAGGCGTATCCTGGCCTCGACCGGATCTCCGTCAGCCTGTCGGTGGGCGTGCCCAGGGCGCTGGCGCTGGAGCAACTGGAACGTTTTGCCAAGGACGTAATGCCGGCGTTCAAGGGGTCCCGGATCGAGGTGAAGGAACCGGCATTCGCGAAGTGACTGATCGTCCGTCGGGATCGGGCCCGCACGAATACCCGAGGGTTTATCTCGCGGGTCCGATGGTTTTCGCCCCTGATCCGCTTGTTGTCTTCGACCACATGAAGATGCTCTGCCGCGAATTCGGTCTGGTTGGCGTCGCTCCGCTCGACAACCAGATCGGCCTGGAAACCATGCCGCTCGGCAAGGCCCTGCTGGCGCATATCGTGCGTGCCGACATTGCCTTGATGGACACGCTGGAGGCTGCCGTGTTCTGTCTCGACGGCATCCGGCGTGGGCCGGAGATGGACGCCGGCACCGCGTTCGAGATCGGCTACATGAAGGCCCGTGGAAAGCCGATCTCCGGCTGGACCCGTGATCCGCGCTCATATTCAGCCAAGGTCGCGGATTTCTTCCAGACCACCTACGGTGAAGCACTGGTGACGGCCGCGGCCAGTTCGACCGGCGGTACTTCCGGCATGCTGCGTGATCCGGATGGGATCTTGGTGCATTCGGAGGGCTGCGTGCAAAACGCGATGGTTCATGTCGGGATCGAACTGGCGGGCGGTACGGTGTCGGCTGATCCCGATTGGGAAGTCGCGTTCCGCGCCGCGCTGGCGTCGCTCGCGCAACAGCTTCGGTTGGATCGGAACTGACCGCTAGAGGTCATCGTGCGCCAGGCGACGCTGGAAGAGTGCGCCTGGACACCTGGTTGCCTGCGACAGCCATCTGACGATCCAGGCCCGAGACTGTCCATCAAACCGGTCACTTCCATCACCGGCCTAGCCACGTCCACGGTACGGGTTGATGCCCTGATCAGGAAGCCAGATGCCTTCGGGCAACTTGCCGAAGCTCCAGAATACGTCAATTGGAATACCGCCACGCGGATACCAGTATCCGCCAATCCGCAAGAAAATGGGTTCAAGGACCATCACCAGCCGCTTGCCAATGCCGATCGTGCATTCTTCATGAAAAGCACTGTGATTACGGAATGATGCCAGGAAAAACTTAAGCGACTTTGATTCGAGCAACCAAGAACCAGGTGCGTAATCGATGACAAGGTGCGCGAAGTCCGGCTGCCCTGTGACTGCGCAGAGGGAGGTAAATTCCGGCGCCGAGAAGCGCACGATGTAAGGTGCTTCGCTAGGCGGACTTGGTACCCGATCAAGCACGGCTTCGCCGGGCGTAGCCGGCGGAGGCGTGGAGAGACCGAGGTAGGTAAGCGACGGCGTTTCGTAGGCCATGAAGGCGGCATCCTGGGCTGTGCAGTCAAATGCGAGGTGTGGGAGACTCCACGGTTTTTCAACGTGGATAAGTCAGGCGGATCGTCAAAGCTGCAGCCCTGCGACGCCACAACCATGACAGAATCACGCGCCGCCACTGACCTCGATCGTCGTGCAGGTCACGAAGCTGGCCGCGTCGCTGACCAGGAAGTCCACGACAGCGGCGATTTCCTCCGGCTCGCCCGCTCGGCCCAGCGCACTGCTCAGTGCTCGCTGCTTCGAAACCTCCGGCACCCGCGCGCCCATCGCGGTCTTGATCAAGCCGGGCGCGATCGCGTTCACCCGAATGCCATGCTGGCCGAGGCGGCGGCCCAGGCTCTTGGTCATGTTGATGACAGCGGCCTTGGAGGCGCCATATTCCGCAACCATGCTGCCGTTCAGCCCGGCGATGGATGCGGTGGTGACAATCGATCCGCCCTGACCGGCGGCGATCAGGCGTTTCGCCATCCATTGAGATGCGAAGAACGGCACCCGCACATTTGCCGCCATCGTGTCGTCATACTGCTCGGGCGGCACGTCCAGCCAGTCGGTTTCCGGATGGAAGACGCCGGCGTTGTTGTAAAGCACGCGGATCAGGCCGTGATCCGTCTCGATCGCCGCCAGCGTGCTGGCCATCCGATCCAGCTCGGTCAGGTCGCACTGGTAATACGGCCAGTTGCCCTTGCTCTCCGCGCCGATGTCGACGCCGACCGCCAGAAAGCCGGACTGCGCCAGCTTGCGGCATGTGGCCTGTCCGATCAGGCCGTTGCTGCCCGTGATAACGGCGACCTGCATGTCGCTTTCTCCCTGCTATGCTCTTTGACAAACACTGGCACACCAGCGTGCGTCAGGGCAACCTCGGCCAGCCGCGAATTTCCGCGGCGCCTATACGGGATGCCCACGATCTACATAGGCATCGGCACCAAGCCTCGCGACAGATTATGCCGTCACGACCAACCGGTGGCACGGCGGTTGCGTGATCCCTCGCCAGGAACAATGAACCAAGGAGTCGCCTCATGCTGCGACGTGCCGCTCTGACCGGTGCCGGAGTCACCAGCCTTCTCGGCATGACGAACATCCATTCCGCCTATGCCGACACGCTGGACGAGGTGAAGAAGCGCGGCATCCTGACGGTCGGCACCGAAGCCGCCTATGTCCCCTACGAGTTCTTCAAGGACGGCCAGATCATCGGCTACGATCCCGAGATCGCCGACCTCATCATGGCGACGATCGGCGTCAAGTCGCGCTTCATCGACACGCAATGGAGCGGGATCATTCCGGCGCTGTACGCCGGAAAGTTCGACTGCATCATCTCCGGCATGACCATCACCAAGGAGCGTGCGGAGAAGGTCCTGTTCACCATGCCATACGCCGACGCCAGCAACGTGATCCTGCTGCGAGCGGATGAACAGCGGATCAAGGTTGCCGACGATCTGTCCGGCAAGATCATTGGGGTGACCCTTGGCAGCGCCGCGGCCGGCATCATCAAGGTCTTCGAGGCCAAGCTGAAGGCCGCGGGCAAACCGGGCTACGCCGACGTGAAGCAGTATGAACATAATCCGGAAGCGTATCAGGACCTGATCAACAAACGGATTGATGCGGTGGTGAACTCGCGCTCCACCATGATGGTGGTGATGCGCGATGCGCCGGGTCAGTTCAAGATGATATCCGGTGTCTCCGACATCGTTGCGTGGTTCGGCATGGCCTTCCGCAAGCAGGACGTGGCGATGCGAGATTTCTTCAACACTCATCTTCTGGCGATGAAACAGGATGGCACGCTTGCGAAACTTCAGCGGAAATGGTTCGGCGCCACGATGGACACGCCGGACACGATACCTGACATCCTGCCGTCATGAAGCCATGCGGCGCCGGATGACGGGGCAATAATCGTCCGGGGTCCCGCCCCCCGCGCTTCGTCGCATCTTGCGGCGGACGGCCGTCGGAGTCCGGTCAGGCATCTCGCACGTACCTGTAATCGAACCCCTCCCCCATCGCTTCCACCAGCCCCGTCGTCGGGTTGGGAAAATGGATCGGCAGGATCAAGGTGCCGGTCCCGGCGACATCGCCCAGGAACCGCCGCCGCGAGGCCGCCGCTTGCTTGGCATCCCAGTCGAAGATCGTCGACCAGGCAGGCTCGCGACACTGCAGCGCATGGTGCATCAGATCGCCCGTCACCACCGCCCGCTGGCCGCCGGAGCTGATGTTGACGCAGCAATGGCACGGCGAGTGCCCCGGTGTCGGCGTCAGCCACACCGTATCGTCCAGCGAATAATCATCATCCACCAGCAGCCCCTGCCCGGCCACCATGATCGGCTCGCAGTTGAAGCGCCAGACATCGCCCGGCGGCTGCTTTTCCTCCTTCGTCGCCTGTTCCCACGCCGCGTATTCGCGCCTGTGGAACACGTACTTGGCGTTCGGGAAGGTCGGCACCCAGCGCCCATCCCGCAGCACCGTGTTCCAGCCGCAATGGTCGATGTGCAGGTGGGTGCAGAACACGTAGTCGATCGCCTCGAATGACAGTCCCGCCGCGGCGAACTCATCCAGCCAGCGTCGCTTGGGGAAATCCATCGGCGCGGGGTAGCCCTTGTTTTCGCCGGTGCAGGTATCGACCAGGATCGTGTGGTGCGGCGTGCGCACCACGAATGTCTGGTAGGTGATGTTCATCATGCCGGTGGCCGGATCGAACACCTCGGGATCCAGCGTCTCCAGATGCTTGGCACCGACCGCCGGATCGTACGCCGGGAACATGTCGGCGGGTTTGCGCCAGGGACCGTCACGCTCGATGATGCTGGTGATCGTGACGTCGCCGATTTTCAACTGTCTCATCATAAGCTCCGTCAAAGGTCCAGGCGATAGAAACGAGCGGCGGTGCCACTGAACAGGTCGGTCTTCTCCGCCGCGCTGGCGCCTCGTGCCAGGATCTTGCAAGCGTTCCAGAACGGCGCATAGGCGTAGGAGCCCTTGTCCACCGGAAAGTTGCTCTCGAACATGCAGCGCGCCGCACCGAACGCCTCGATGCAGGTCTCGACATAAGGTTTCCATGCTGCCGCCAGATCCTCCGACGACGGCGGATCGGCTCTGGTGTGAAAATCCCAGCCGTTGATGCGCATCGCCAGGCCGCCGAGCTTGACCACGACATTTGGGCAGGCGGCGAGTGTGCGGATCGATTTCGACCAGTCGGTGAACACTGCGTCCCGCCGCCCTTCGTAGGCGCCGATCGCCAGCGGCCCGCCAACATGGTTCAGGCAGATCATGGTGCCGGGAAACGCCTGCGCCAGCGCCGTCAGCTCGCCGATCTGAGGATGGTACAGCCACGCATCGAACGACAGGTTCAGCGGCGCTAACGTTGCGAAACCCTCGCGGAACGCCGGGTCGGACATCAGCCCGGGCGGCGGCGCATAGGCCGGGTTCATCAGCGCCGGGTCGGGATCGTACGCGGTGATGTGGCGGATGCCGCGGAACCGCCCGCCGCCAGCGCGGATGTGCGCCTCCAGCACATCCCGCGCCCCGGCGCCAAGCCGCAGGTCGACATGCCCCACGATGCCGGCGCAGATCATCGTCGGACCATAGCCGCCCGAGGCGCTCATCGCGGCGACGCCGTTGACGAACTCGGTCTCGCCGACCGGGCGGAACGCCTCGGGTCCGCCGGCGCGGTGCATGGAGCGGCATTGCACGAACACCGTGGCGACGATGTTGTGCCCGCTGTTGGTGTCGGCCAGCAGGTCGTCCAGCATGTAGACCCAGTCTGGCCGCTCCCACAAATGGTGGTGCGGATCGACGATCGGCAGCTCAGGCTCCAGGATCGCCTCGGTCCGGCGCGCCAGCCAGTCGTCGCGCACCGGCAGGTAGGAACTGGTTTGGGTTGTCGTGCTCATGCTGGCGTTCCCCCGATTGTTCGGCGCATTGTTTCCCTCCGGACACCTTCTGCCAAGTCCCATCGGCAAGTCCCATCGGCTAACCGGTGTCCTGTTCCGCCCGCAACGAAACCAGGTCGGCCAGGCTGACCGGCTTGGTCGGAAACCGGGTCCGCAGCGGCTCAATGGCCGCCACCGGAACGCCATGCGCCGCCGCCAGCACCTCGATCGCCACCGGTCCGCACATCCGGCCCTGGCACGGCCCCATGCCGCAGCGGGTATAGGCCTTGAGCTGGTTCATCCCGCCGCAGCCGGCACGCGCCGCCTGCCGCACGTCGCCGGCCGAGACTTCCTCGCAACGGCATACCAGCGTCGTGTCATCCAGCCGCATCGGCACGGGGGCGAACAGGCGATCCAGCAACGGCCGCCCCGCGAGAAGCCGCCGATGCCGCGCACGCAACGGCGCGGCGACGGCATCGCGCCGCATCGGATCCAGCCGGCCCAGCGCGCATGCCGCGCCCAGCGCCGCGATCCGGCCTGACAGCACTGCCGCCGCGGCACCGCCGATACCAGCGCCATCACCCGCGACCAGCACATGCCGCACCGATGTCTGCCCCCAGGCGTCCGCGACCGGACGCCAGCTTCGTTGCACCTCGCTCCAGGCATGGGCACAGCCGACCGCTCGGCTCATCTGCACCGACGGGATGACGCCGTCATGCAACAGTAGCAGATCGGCGTCCTGCCGTTGCCAGCCGCGCACAGTGCGAAACGATACCGCACGCAGCGCCGTCTCGCCCTCCGCCCGCAGTTCGGCCGCGGCGATCCAGCGCACCTCGGAGAGCCGGCGCCGCCATGCCAAACCCTTACGGATGTCCGCTAATACGGCCAGGCTCGTATGACGCAGGGCGCGAATGGGCGAAAGCCCGTCCGACAGATCAATGACACCGGCGATCGCGCCCCCCGCCTCCAGCGCCTGCACCGCATAGAGCAGCAGCAAAGGCCCCTGCCCGGCCAGCCAGGTCCGCCCGGACGGCCGCAGCCCACCCGTCTTCAGGGCGATCTGCGCCGCGCCGATCGTCATCACCCCCGGCAAGGTCCAGCCCGGGATGGGCAGCGGGCGCTCCGTCGTGCCGGTTGCCAGCAGAATCTTGCGCGCCGTCGCGGTTCGGGTGGCCCTGGACCCGATCCCGGGTTCGCTCCAGAACACCTGCCCATCCGGTTCGATCGCCCCCGGTTCCATCGCCCAGACTGCCGCGTTCCAGCGCCGGTCCACCGGGCTGGCGCGCAGGCGCCGCATCAACATCAAGGCCGCCGCCTCATCGACGTCGGCCGCCCCGCGCGCCTCCAGCCCCTGCCAGATCCGGCCGCCGGGTGCGGCGTTCTCATCCAGCAGCAGGACCGACAGGCCATGCTCCGCGGCTTCCACCGCCGCCGCGATACCGGCGGGACCGGCGCCAATGATCGCCAGATCGACGGGCGCCAGATCGGGCACCAGATCCGGGTTCAACCGACGAACGTCACCAGTCTGCCGGATGGCGTGCCCAGCACCTCATCATCCCGCATGACCATCTGGCCGCGGATGATGGTGGCGATCGGCCAGCCGGTCACGTTCATGCCGGCGAACGGGGTCCAGCCGCAGGGCGAGACGATCCAGGATTCCTCGATCCGCCGCCGGCGCTTTAGATCCACCAGGGTGAAGTCGGCGTCGTAGCCTGCCGCCAGCCGCCCCTTGCCAACCACGCCATAGACCCGCGCCGGTCCCGCGCACAGCAGATCGACCATCCGCGCCAGCGACAGCCGGCCCGCGTTCACATGGTCCAGCATGATCGGCACCAATGTCTGCACGCCGGTCAGCCCGGCGGCGCACTCCGGCCACGGCAGCCGCTTCTTCTCCGCCGAATGCGGCGCATGGTCGGAGCCGATGGTGTCCACGATGCCATCGTTCACCGCCCGCCACGCCGCATCCATGTGCGCCTGGCCACGGATCGGCGGGTTCATCACGCCGAAGCCCGCCAGCCGCTCGTAGCAGTCAGGGGCGACCTGAGTCAGGTGGTTGACCAGCACCTCGCACGTGGCGACATCCCGGAAATCCTTCAGGTAATCGAACTCCTGCGCCGTCGAGACGTGCAGGATATGCGCCGGCCGCCCGGTCTTGCGCGCCAGCGCCATCAGCCGGCGGGTGCCGAGGAAAGCGCATTCCTCGTCACGCCAGACCATGTGGTTGGCATAGGGATCGCCAGACTTGAACAGCGGCTTGCGGGCCTGCAGCCGGTATTCGTCCTCGGAATGGAACGCGATGCGCCGACGGCCGGAGCGCATCGCCATTTCCAGGTGCTCGTCGTCCTCGATCATCAGGTCGCCGGTGGAGCTGCCGGCGAAGATCTTCACCCCGCAGACACCGCGCCCACGTTCCAGTTCGGCCAGCGCCGGGATGTTGGTCTTCGTGCCGCCGACATACAGACCCATGTCGCACCAGGCCACCGCCTCGGCGTAGTCCTGCTTCCACGCCAGGCGGTTCCCGTCGGTGATGGACGGGCTGGTGTTCGGCATGTCGAACACCGTTGTCAGCCCGCCCAGGATCGCGGCCCTGGTGCCGGTGGGGATGGTCTCGACCGCCTTGTCGCCGGGATCGCGCAGATGCACGTGCGGATCGATCAGTCCGGGAAGGACGTGCAGGCCGCTGGCGTCGATCGTCTGGTCGGCGGTGGCATCCGCGCCGACGCCAAGCGCGATGATCTTTCCATCACGCACGCCCACGTCGATATCTTCCGCGCCCCACGCCAGCATGCAGGTGCCATTGCGAATTAGCAGGTCGTAATGGACAGCCATCGATGGTCCTCTTCCGCTGCAGTACCGTTCTTGCGACTTGTGCGGCTCCGGTTACCCGGCCGGTATCTAACCCGTGAACGTCAGTCCGCGATATAGGTCGGGCAACGGCAGAATGATGTCCACACCCGGCAGCGTAAGTGTTCCCGCGGTATGGGCGGTGGCGATCCAGGCGCCGCCAGGCTCGCGCTGGAACACCGTGGCGCCGACCACCGTTTGCTCCAGAAGCACATAGCAGCGCAGCGACGGCAGGGCGGCATAGTCGATTAGCTTGTCCACCCGGTCCGTGGTGGCGGTATCTTCGGATAGGACTTCGAAGATCGCCAATGCGTCGGTCAATGTACGGGTGGCCTGATCAAGCGGCGTCGCACACACCACGACATCGGCATAGCGGATCACCGCGCCCATGCGAATGCGCATTTCATGCAGGGCTTTCAGTGGCCGTCCACCGATCATTGCAACCAGGGCCGTGCGTAAGTTGAAGACGATGTCCTGATGCGCGATGCTGCCACCGGTCATCGGGATGACGTCCCGGCCGTTGAACTCATGCTTACCCTCTTGCTTGTCTTCCCAGACAAGGAAGCGGTCGGTTGTCCAGGTATCGGTCAGCACGGTGTCCATGGCTAAGATCTACCACAGCCCATGCCGGTCATCCAGATCGCGATCAGATGTCCGCGATCTTCTCCCAATACAGCTCACGCTGCTCCACCAGGCCGCCATAGGCCCGCGGCGGCGGGCGCAAGATCATCAGCTCACCTTCGAACCGCACGTCGCGCACCTGATCCGAGCCGATCCGGCCAGCGTCGGAGGCGGCATCGACCCTGGTGATCAACTGCCCGTCCTCGAACGTATAGTTGCCGCAGTAACTGTTGTAGTCTCGCGTGCCGCCGTCGGGGATCGTCCGCCGCCCGTCGCACAGCACCGCCATCATCCGTCCGTCCGCGGCCAGAACGACGCGGCCCATGGCATGGCCGCCATACGGCGCGGGCAATTCGTTGCCGTTCGCGTCGTGTGAAACCGCCCGCACCAGGCGCCAGGTTCCAGTGACCGAAGTCATCATTCAATGCACCTTCACAACGTTGGAAAAATGCGTTCAAACACCGCCGGCGAGCCGTCGTCGAGCCGCATCCCCGCGCGCACCCGCCGGCTCCATGGATTGGAACCGCGCGCGGCATCCCACGCCGCCGAATCAGGCACGCCTGCGTTCTCGAACTCGTACACGGTCAGATATTTCGGTTGCGCCTCGACCGCGACGAAGCGGCGGGCCCGAAGCACGCCGGGCACGCGCAGGAAGTCGGGGATGTAGACGGTGTTGTACCAGTCGTTGAACTCTTCTTCCATCGACGCCATGACATCGATGCGGCCCATCTGCAGGTAACGTGGCAATTCGCTTGGGCTGTCCGCCGGATCTGTCTTCGCCGGAAAGATCTGCCGGTAACAGTTCAGCAGGAAATTCCGTCCGGCGGTGCTGCCGGAGGCCGCCAGCCGCCGGACCGAAGGCTGGTAGCGGACGGTGTCGAGAAACGCGGCGGAGTGAAGCACATTGTGGTCCTCCAGCTCATACATCGCCAGGTATCTCGGGCCGCCGCGCAGCGCGCGATAGCGTCCGGCGCTGAGGAATCCCGGCACCGCCAGCAGCCGGCCGATGTGTTCCTCGTCGTACCACCGATTGAACGCATCTTCCCGCGCCGGATCAACGTCGGTCCAGGCCATCAGAAGACCGGTGCCTCTGGTCTTTGGCATGATTGCTTTCTCCGGTTCGATCACTACGGTTTCCGTCTGCGGCCGGTCGTGATGCGACATCGCGTCGAGTATACCGCCCGTCTGGGTACGGTCGACAAGGTCAGACGCGTGTTGGGGTCGAACGGCCCGGTCAGACCAGGCAAGCCAGGACCGGGAGAACCCCACGCATCGTCCAACAACAGATGATAGCTGAGGCATCATGACTTGGTGCCTCACTTGGTGCCTCCGCGCTGCCGCGAATAGCGGCGACGAAAAGCCTGGCGCCGACCAGCGTGCCTAACCCACCCCCACCACCTTGCGCTCCACCAGCGCCTCGATCTCCGCCGCCGAGTAGCCATGCTCGGTCAGCACGTCCCGCGTATGCTCCCCCAGCCGCGGCGCGTGCGCCCGCTTCGTGCCGCTCTCGAACGGCGGCAGGCCCGGTATGTTCGGCATTGGCACCTTCTCGGACACGCCCGGCTGGGCCAGCCACGCCATGATCCCGGTGGCGGCCACCTGCTCTTCCATCAGGAACTCCTCGTAGCTGTTGACCCGACCGTTCATAATGCCCTTCGCGGTCAGCCGCTCCGACAGCCAAGCCGTGGAGCGCGCGGCCAACATCGGACGCAGCACGCCGTACAGCTCGTCCAGGTTGGTGCCTCGGGCGGCATGGGTGGCGAAACGCGGGTCCTCCAGCAACTGCGCCTGCTCGATCGCCTCGCAGAACGGCCGCCAGTCGGTCGCGCGCACCATGGTGACATTGATCTGCCCGTCGGCGGTGTTGAACACGCCGTTCGGCATGCTGGTCCGCGTCGTCGTGCCACGCTCAAGATGGTGCGCGATCAGGCGGATGATCGACAGCATCGCACCCCCCTGCATCAGGCTGAGTTCGATGAATCGGCCCTGTTTCACCGCCTGCTCCCGCCGCACATACAGCGACGTCGCGATCGCCTGGAACCCCAGCAGGCCGGAGAACATGTCGATCAGCGATATCGCGATCCGGTGCGGGTGGTTGTCGTGCTCGCCCCTGTTCTCGGTGACGATGCCGGTGAACGCCTGCAGCACCGGGTCCATCGCCGGGCGAGCCGCCAGCGGACCGGTCTGGCCGAAGCCGGAGATCGAGTAGTAGATGATCCCCGGCTCCTTGGCGCTGACCGCGTCATAGCCGAAGCCATAGCGCTGGATGGTGCCAGGCCGGAAGCCCTCGATGAAGACATCGGCGCCGCGCACCAGGCGCCAGAGGATCGCCTTGCCCTCCGGCGTCTTCAGGTCCAGCGCCAGGCTGCGCTTGCCCAGCGTGCCATAAAGGGAAAACGCCGAATGGTCTTCGTAGGTGCGGCCCAGGATGCGCGACCAGTCGCCGCCATTGTGCGGGGTTTCCACCTTGATCACGTCGGCGCCGTGTTGCGCCAGCATCATCGCGCAGGATGGGCCGGCAACGCCGCCGCTGAGATCAATGACCTTCATGCCGGCGAAGGCCGAACTGTAGTCCATGGTTTCCCCCATCCTCTGGTTTCCCGCATCCTTTGTGACAGGTCCATGTTACCGGCGGGTTGGCCGGATAGGCTACCCCGCACGCAATCGGCAAGGCCGGTCAGTGCGCGGCCCCGGCTGCCCCCGTCAGCACGAACTTCGCCAGCGCCCGCCCCAGGCAGATGTTCAGCAGCGTGATGGTATGATCCCGCTCCGAGCGGCTGGCGCGCTCCAGGTCGATCGCGCCGGAACTGGACCAGCCTTGCGTCAGGTCGAAGCGATGGAACAACGCCGCGCCGTTCATCATCGCGGTCTGCTGCAACGTCGTTTGGTATGGGCTCAGATCGGTGTTGGCGCGCAGGAAGCGGCTGAACTGAGGATCAACCACGGTGACATCGGCGCCGGCCTTGGCCGCGGCCTCGATCCCGTCCTCCAGCACGTCGCGCATCGTCTCCGGCCGCAGGCCACGCACCGCTTCCACCGTGCCGGTCTGCCAGACCAGCAGATCATAATGGTGCGCCGCCACTTCCTGCTGCAAGACCTCCAGCATCGCCTCGGCCGTCATGTTGCGGCCACCCGTCACCGTCAGATGAAACCGCGCATCGGGGCGCGAGGCTTCAAGCGCTTCCAGCATGTGGTAGGGAAACGATGCGGCCGGACGACTATAAACAAACGCCGGCCCACCCTTGCCGCTAGTGTCCCCCACCGTCGATCCGGACCCAAGTGCCAATATCTCGACCCCATGCCTTGCCGACAGCGCGGCCGCGACCCGAGGAAACGCGACGTCCGGCGTCGTCAGCTCCGGCGGCAGGTCACAGGCGACAGCCGCATCCGCCACCTCCGGCGCTTCGGCCCAACACGCCCCCGAAACCGCCGCCAACAGGAAAACAAGCAGGAAAACATGCGACAGCCGTTGCATGTTCATCCGGTATCAGGCTGCGCATGCACCGGCAATAGCGTTTCGGGGGCGGTCGGTGCGCCGCGTGCCTGCCCCGCGGCCATCCCCTGCGGCTGCGGCTTTCCCTTCGTCCGATACCACGCCGCCAGGGCGCCGACCGCGACCATGCCGATGGCACCAAACAGGTTGACGGCAACCTGCATCATGACGCCATCGTCATACTCCAGGCCCAGGCGGGCAAGGAAGCCGATCACGATGCCGGAGCAGAACACCGGCAACGAGTTCTGCCCAACCAGGACGAAAGGCGCGGCCCAGCGGCTGCGCAGCCACGGCTGGTCGAAGCGGATCAGCCGCACACACAGCCAGGTCAGCGCCAGGATCGAGACCAGCCGGAACGGATGCAAGCCGGTCTTGTCGTCGATCATCAGATACCGAAACACTGAGGACGAGAACCAATCCATCAGATGCGGGTGAGGATCAACCACCAGGTTGACCGCCATCCCCGCCGCGAGCACGACACAGGCCGCGGCATCGACCAACCGGGGGCGCCAGGGCATCTTCATCGGCGCGCAGGCCAGCAGCACGCCGATGACGAACAGGAACTGCCAGGCAAGCGGGTCGAAGAACCAGCCCTGCTCCGTCCAGGCGGCGAAGTTCAGGTGCGTAACCCGCACCAGCATGTAGACCGCGAAGGAGAGGGCGAACAGAATCCTCGGCCAGCGCAACAGCCAGATCGTCGCGGCGAAGAAAACCATTAACACGACATAAAGCGGCAGGATATTCAGCAGGCTCGGCTGGAACCGCAGCAACAACGCTTGCAGGATGCTGCGGTAGGGATCGTCCCCCAGCACGTCCAGGCGGGTTTCCGCCAGGTAGCCGATGCGGTTCAACGTCGTGGCGGAATAGGTCACCTGGGCGCTGAACAGCATGAACAGGAAGATGTGGGCGATATAAAGCGTCCAGGCGCGCTTCAGCACGTCCGCCGCGGACGAAATATACCCCTGCGTGCGCAGCCGCATCCCATAGGACAGCCCCGCGCCGTAGCCGGCAAGCAGCACGAACACCTCCGTCGCATCGCACATGGCGAAGTTGCGAAGGCTGAAATTCGCCAGGATATCTCCGGGAATGTGGTCGGTGTAAATCCACCACAGCGCCAGGCCACGGAAGAAATCGACCCGCAGATCACGGCTGCCGGATCGGCGTATCAGGGTCATGCGCCGGCTCCTCTCCGAGCCAATGTGGGCCAGCGCATAGCTGCCGGCATGGGATGGACACATTTCTTAATATCACGTTAACGTGAAGGCTGATGTGGCATCAAGAAGGCAACTGCTTCCGCTGCCGCACTGCGGCAGGTATTATTGCAAAAACCGACTTCGGGCATTGTCCGCCGGAGGAAAGGCTTCGGCAGTGCTCGACTTGGAGCGGTTTCCGATCAGGTTGCGCCACTTCTCGCGGCCAGGCGACCGCGCGTGCGAGGCAGGGTTGTCCCGCCCATCCGCCCCCAGCCATTGATGCAAGGATGGTCCGGACGAGCCGCTTCATGACGGGTTGAAGGTGGAGCGACTGGATCCAAGGGATGGTCCGGTCCCGAACTCTTAATCTTCCGACTTCTGCTGGGCGATTGTTCTGCAGTATAGGAAGCCAATCCCCATCCGGACATAAAACTGACGCTACCCCTTGCACTCGCGCGGGCGGCGTCCCACCTCCCGCAACATTTAGAACAAAGCACGAACATAAACCGGATATGCCCCGCCCCATCCCAGCCGCCAACACGCCCGCCGCCCACACCCTCGCCGCCAGCACCCTCGCCGCCAGCACGTTCGTCGCTTCCAACCCCGCCGCCAGCACGTTCGTCGCTTCCAACCCCACCGCATCACCCGACACCCTGCCACCGCCAGCCGACGACCCCCAGGCGATCTTCGCCCTCGACGGCCCGATCAACCCGGCCTTCGTCAATGAAGCGGTCCGCGTGCTGATGCGCGCCCTGCCGCTCGATCCGGCCGAACCGCAGGCCTGGGCGCACCGGCGCATGCACGCTGGCCTGCTCGCACTCGCCGCGCTGCACCCGCGCGACGAGATCGAGCTGATGCTCGGCGTGCAGGCCGTCGCCGCCTGGCACGCCGCCGCCGCCGGCTGGCGCCTCGGCATGAACCACCACCGCCCGTGCGGCGACAGCACCCGCCACACCGCCGCCGCCGCCACCGCCGCGCGCAGCTTCGACAGCCTGCTGCGCGCGCTGGAGCGCCGCCAGGCCAAGCCGCTCACCGTCCCGCCCGGCCGCCCGCCCGGCCGCGCCTGGCCGCCCGCGGACGCCAGCGCGGTGATGCAGGCCTGGGAGGCGCGCATCCGCCAAGGCACCACCACTCAGGGCACCACCACTCAGGGCACCACCACGCAGGCGGCCGATGCTCAGGCCACCACCCACGCCGCCGATCCCCACCCCTCCGCTGCCCACGCCGCCGACCCCGCCCCCGCCGTGGTCTGGAGCCCGCGCGCCATCGCCCTCGCCAACGAACTGCGCGAGGCCGACCGCATCGCCGTCGAGAACGAGGGCCTCGACATCGAACACACCGACGGCATCCTGCCCGGCGGCGGCATGATCATGCCCGAGCACCCGACGCCGCAGCAGGAGGCCTACATGGCCCGCCGCCTCGGCCTGGCCTACCGCCGCGAGTGCCAGGAGAACCTGCGCCGCGGCCTGCGCCAGTATCCGCCGATCCGCCACATCCGCCCCGGCGACCTGATCCTGTGAGCGCTGCCCCTGGATGCCCTTCCGCTGGACGCCAGCCCGCGGCAGGCCCGCCGGCCGGTCCGCCCGCCCCGCCGCTGCCGCCGTCCGCCCCACCGTCCGCGCCGCCGCCCACTCCGCCAGGCGACCCGCTGCGGGCGTTGCTGCCCGGCTTCCTGGTGCCGCTGCTGCTAGCCGGCGGCGGCGACACCGCACTGGCGCACGCCGCCGCGCACGCCGCCATCGCCGGCGGCGGCGCGCCCGGTCCCGACGCGGCGGCGCTGCTGACGCTCACCCGAATGCTCGGCTACGCGCTGGCCGAACTGGATGCGCTGCGGCTGTCGGCGGCGCCAGCTGTCTCGCTGACGATGAAGCTGAAGCTGCGCGGCAACGCCAACGCGCTGAACCGCTCGGCCCAGCGGATGACCGAGGCGCTGGCGGCGGGGCGCCACGACGGCGGCGGCGGCCGACCCGCGCGAGGCGGTCGACGAGGCGGCGGTGCTGGCCGCGCTGGACGCTGCCCAGGCGATGCTGCGCCAGGCCACGGCCGCACCGTCTGATGCGCCAGCCGCCGCCGCACGCGCCGCCGCGGCACCGGCTGAACCGATCGCCGTTCCGCTGGGGCCAAGCGAACCAGGGTCAGGCGAACCGGCGACGAACGAAGCGCTGCCGCGCGATCCGGCGCCTGCCGATGCCGGGCCGGACCAACCAACCCCTGCCGAACCAACTCATGCTGAACCAGCCCCTGCCAGACAAAGGCCGGCCAAACCGGCACCCACCGCAGCGGCGCCGGAGGCATCGTCCCGGCACTGTGGAGCGATGCCGGCGGCCGCTCAGATGACAGCCGCTTATCCGGTACCCACCCGCCCTCCCGTCATCGCGGGCAAAGCCCTCCCTTGCGTGCTCGGTCGCCCGCTATCCACGGCTTTGCCGCCAGCCGCCCCGCAACGCGCGGATCGCCGCCCCTTTGGCCCTGGCCAGTCGCCTGCCACGCCCGCCCCGAAGGCGCCCGTGCCGCACGCGGCCGCAATCCTCCGATCGGCGGCGCCGCCCACCAGCCACGCCCACAACCGGCTGTGGGCCAAGGCGATGACCGAGGTGGCCGAGGAATGCCGCGCCAACCTCGCCCGCCTTGCCCCGGCGCAACGCCGCCTGGAACTGCTGCGCATCGAGGCGCTGACCGCCACCGCGCTTGCCCTCGGCGGCGGCACGCTCGCCATGCCCGCGCTGCGCCGCGCCGACCTATTGGCCAGCACGGCAATGCCGACCCTGCCGCCCGCGATGGCGCCGTTCGTCTCCGGAACACAGCGTCCGGGCGGTCAGCCGGCGGACAAGACGACGTAACACCAGCCGATCTTTCAACCGATACATCTGACCCATCATGGCCCCGACTGCTCCGGTCGCCTACTCCAACGGGCGCCCCCGCGCATCGTCAGGACACCGCCACGACGCAACAAAAACGCCGCACAAGTCACGCAGGGACGGGCGGCACCTTCGTTTGCCCGAATAATACCAACCGACAAATGAGCTGACTCGTACGTGATTTCCGCCGGCTCGGGGCGTCGTGGTGGTTTGGTCCAGCTTGATGACGGGTGGAACAGCCATGACGATACAGATCACGCGACGGGAGCACGATGCCGGCGCACTGCGCTGGCAGGCTGGCCGCACAACCGAGGCGCCGGTGGCGCGGCGACTTCTGGCGCTGGCGCTGGTGCTGGAAGGTCATAACCGGACGGATGCCGCGAACACCTGCGGGATGGACCGGCAGACGCTGCGCGACTGGGTAATCCGCTATAACGAGCACGGCATTGCGGGTCTATCAGACCGTCCGCATGGCGGCGGGGCGGCGGCGAAACTGTCTGTCGAGGAGACGGCGCAACTGGCGATCTGGGTTGGCAAAAAGCCGACTGTTGCTGAAGATGGCGTCGTGCGTTGGCGGTTGTGCGACCTGCGGGAGCGGATCCTGGCGCGCTTCTTTGTCCTGATGGATGAGCGCAGCGTCGGGCGGATTCTGTCGGCATTGGGGTTCAGCCACATCTCGGTTCGGCCGCGTCATCCCAAGGCGGATGCCGAAGCGCAGCAGGCGCATAAAAAAACTTTGCCGAACTGGTCGCGGCTGCCATTCCGCCGGCCGCGCACGGCAAGCCGATCGAGCTTTGGTGGCAGGACGAAGCCCGCGTTGGTCAACAAGGCAGCCTGACCCGCATCTGGGCGGAACGCGGCAGCCGCCCCACAGCACCGCGGGATCAGCGTTACCACTGGGCCTACCTGTTCGGCGCGGTCTGCCCGGCGCGGGGCGTCGGGGCTGGGCTCGTGCTGCCGCACGCCAACGTCCACGCGATAAACCTGCACCTGCAGGAAATCAGCACCCAGGTCGCCGAAGGTGCGTTCGCCGTGCTGACGCTGGACGGCGCCGGATGGCACCAGACGGGCGACCGCTTGAAGGTGCCCGAGAATATCGGGCTGTTGCACCTGCCGCCCTACTCGCCGGAGTTGAACCCCGCCGAGAACGTCTGGGAATTCCTGCGACAGAACGACCTCAGCAACCGCGTCTACGCAACCTCTGAAGCGATCATCGACGCATGCTGCGTGGCTTGGAACAAACTCATCGCCGCACCAGAGCGTATCCGATCAATCGCCACACGGGACTGGGCAAAAACGGTCACCTCATGAGTCGTTTGGTATAACACCAACGCGCGTAAGTCTTGACCCCTGTCCAGGTCTGCGTGGCGAAGAACGCGAGGTTTCAGGCCCCACCTGGGAATCTACCGGGAGTCAACACTTCCGGGCAGCGGTATGACATCCTGCTTCCGCACACGGCCTGCGTCACGACCTCATGGCCGCGCGCGTCGCCACTGTTGCGTCGCCGCCGGCCTTACAACCCCTGTCCACAGCGGCGGAAGGCCTCGGCAGTCGCCAGATAGCTGTCGATATCCCGGTCTTCCGGCGCGGCCATGACATGCTGCACGCCCGCATCCTGATAGACGGCCAGCGCGTCGCGCATCAACGCGACGTTGTGCTGGTTGCAGGTCACCCGCAGCGAGATGACGAAGTCCGGCCCCGGACGCTCCGCCCGCAGGCGCTTCACCAACGCCGCCGCCTGCTCCGGCGGTGTCCGGGTGCCGTGCCAGCCGTCCAGCCGCAGCGCGCGCTGGATAGCGGCATCGGAGCCGCCGCCGATCCAGATCGGAATCGGCTGAACAGGTTGCGGCTGCGCCCGCATGTCCCTGATCGTCGCCGGAATCCATTGCGCCTCGAAGTTGACCGGGTCCTGCGTCCAGACCGCGCGCATCATGGCGATACCCTCGTCCATCCGCCGGCCGCGTTGCTTGAACGGCACGCCAAGCGCATCGAACTCGGCCTCCAGCCAGCCGACGCCGGCGCCCAGGATCAGCCGGCCGTTCGACAGGTTCTGCAGCGTCGCGAGTTCCTTCGCCAGCGGCAGCGGATGGCGCAGCGGCAACACCAGGACCGAGGTGCCCAGGCGGACCCGGGTCGTCACCGCGGCCGCCCAGGTCAGGGTCAGCACCGGGTCCCAGAAATTCGCCGACGGCGGGTAGCCGGCATCCTTCGGGACGATGATGTGCTCGCTCACCCAGACATCGTCAAAGCCGAGTTCCTCCGCCTGGATGGCGGCGCGGCGGATGCTGTCCGGCCCGGCCTTGCGGCCGATGTGCGGCAGATGGATACCAAGCTGCATGATGGGTTCCTCCGGCGGTTTCTGGCTGATGTGATCAAGCTGACGCGTCGGCCTCGCGTCGTCCACCCGCGCGCCTTCGGCTCTTGCGTGAGCCGAGCGGTCTGCGCCACCTTGGGCAACGGTTAGCTGATAAGGTCAATCCAATTCCCGCCACCACGCAAGCCAAGCCAAAACGCAAGCCACGCCGGTCGGCCAAGACCCCGGCCTCGGCGATAGCGCAGGCTGCATCACAAGCTTCCGCGCCGCCTGATCCCGCGCCGCATGATCCCGCGCCGCCTGAGGCGTTCACGCCGCTGACGACCGAGCGCCTGACCCTGCGCCCGCTTCATGCCAACGACGCCGAAGCGCTGCACCGGCTGATCAACGACTGGGAGGTGACGCGCACCCTGGCTGAGTTGCCCTATCCCTATCCGCGCGAACTGGCCGATGACTGGATCGCCTCGACGATCCGGCGGCTGGCCGAAGGTTCCGCCTATCACCTGGCGATCACCGGGCACGATGGCGAGCGGGAGACCCTGGTCGGCGTCGTCGGCCTGACCCTGGACCAGCCGAACCGCGCCGGCCGGCTGGGCTACTGGGTGGGACGCGCCTACTGGAAGCATGGCGTCGCCACCGAGGCGGCGACCCGGCTGACCCGCTGGGCCTTTGCCAACCTGACGTTGGACCGGATCGTGGCGGAGGTGGCGGAGGCCAACGACGCGTCTTGCATCGTGCTCCGCCGCATCGGCTTCAGCCAGACAGGCACCGCGACGCGGCGGTCGAAGATCTCGGACCAGGATCACCAGGTGCTGGTGTTCCAGGCGACGCGCAACGACATCTTTGGCTGGACGGAGGTGCCCAAGGACGCCGGATCGGCGGCCGACCCAGGCGCCGACCCAGGGGCCAAGCCACTGCTGCTGGTCGCCGCCTGCGCGTTGGTGGACCTCGATGGACGGGTGCTTCTGGCGCGTCGGCCAGAGGGCAAGAAGATGGCCGGCCTTTGGGAATTTCCCGGCGGCAAGCTCAATCCCGGCGAAACGCCCGAGGCGGGGCTGATCCGCGAACTGAAGGAAGAGATCGGCATCGACGTGACGGCTGCCTGTCTGGCACCCTTCGCCTTCGCGTCGCACACCTATGAAGGGTTCCATCTGCTGATGCCGCTGTTCGTCTGCCGCCGCTGGAAGGGCATCCCGAGGCCGCGGGAAAACCAGACCCTGGCCTGGGTGCGGGCGGCGAAGCTGACCGAGTACGAAATGCCGCCGGCCGACAAGCCGCTGATACCCCTGTTGCGCGATTTTCTGTAGGGAAGCCGTCCATGGCCGCGAACAATCCCACCGCCTGCCTGCTGGTGATCGGCAACGAGGTGCTGTCCGGCCGCACCCGCGACGCCAATATCCAGTTCCTCGCAACGGGTCTCGGGAACCTGGGGATCCCGCTGCGGGAGGTTCGGGTGATCCCGGATGTGCCCGAGACCATCATCGGCACGGTGAACGAGGTCCGCGCGAAGTTTGACTACGTCTTTACCACCGGCGGCATTGGCCCGACGCATGACGACATCACCAGCGAATGCATTGCCGCCGCCTTCGGCGTGCCGTGGGAGCATCATCCGGTCGCCTGGCCGCGGATGCAGGCCAGTTACAAGCCCGGCGAGTTCAACAGCGCCCGCCAGCGGATGGCAACGATGCCGCGGGGTGCCGAACTGATCGAGAACTCTATCTCGGTGGCACCTGGGTTCCAGATGCAGAACGTCTACGTCATGGCCGGCGTGCCGCGCGTCATGCAGTCGATGTTCGAATGGCTGGCGCCCCGGTTGCAGGGCGGAGCAAGGATCGAGTCTCGCGCGGTGCATGTGGTGGGCCTGCCGGAGGGCGTTATCGCCGATGGGCTGGGTGCCGTGCAGCAGCGCTACCCGGACCTCGACCTGGGCAGCTACCCGTTCTACCGGGCCGGTGGGAACGGCGTTGCGCTGGTCGCCAAGGGACCCGACGCGGCCGCAGCAGAGGCGGCGATCGCGGAGGTGACGGCGTTGATCATCGGCTTCGGCAAGGTGCCGGTTCCGGGGGAACCACCGGGGGTTTGAGGGCGATGAACCTGAAGCGATATTTGCCCTATTCCTCCGGCCGAAAGCCAAGAATCCGTGCAAATCTCTGGCGGTAGAGCGGCCAGGCCTCCGGGTTCAGTAGCCTCGGCGGCGGCTTGCCGTCCAGAATGTCCAGCATCTGTTCCGCGGCGATGCGGGCGATGTTGTGGCGCGACTGGCGGGTAACCCCGGCGCTATGCGGGCTGACCACGACATTGTCGAACCTCAGCAGCGGATGATCCGACGGCGGCGGCTCGTCTTCCCAGACATCCAGGCCAGCGCCGGCGATTTGCCTGGCGGCCAGGGCCGCGGCCAGCGCCGCCTCGTCATGAATGCCGCCTCGGGCGGTCGTGATGAAATACCCATGCGGCTGCATCTTGGAAAACTGCGCCGCGCCCATCATGCCGCGGCTCTCGGCGGTATGCGGGCAGTTGACGGAGACATAGTCGGCGTGGGCGAGCAGTTCGTCGAGCGTGACTTTTTCGGCGCCTTTCGCAGCGATCTGGTCGACGGTCAGATAGGGATCGAACGCCAGCACCCGCATCTGGAACAGACCCCTGCAAAGCTCGGCCACGCGGCTGCCGACATGGCCAAGGCCAATGATCCCGATAGCGCGGCCTTGCACGTCGTCGCCCATGAAGTCCCGACGCTGGTAAGCGGCGCCGCTCCGCATGACGTGGTCGGACATGACGATGCGCTTGGACAATGTCAGCATCATCGCCATGACATGTTCGGCGACCCCCTCCTTGTTGCCGCCGGCCTGGTTGACCACGATGACACCGGCCGCGGTGGCATCGGCCAGGCTGACGGTGTCGAACCCGGCGCCGTTGGTGGACAGCACCAGCAGATTCGGGCAACGTTTCAGCAGCGGCGCATGGCCTTGCAACTTCATTGCCAACTCTTGGCGGGAGGAGCCGATCTGATAGGCATGCGCCTGCGCCAGAACCGGTTCGGCGGCCGCGTCGGGTGTGTCGTTCTCCAGCCGGTCCACCTGGATGTCTGGGCGTCTGCCCAGGATGTCGAGGTAGACCGGGGCGGCGACATTGTTCACGTAGAACACCCGCTTGGTATTCGGCGCCATTGTTGGCCTTTCGCTTGACAGTTAGTGTACCGGCAATGTGCCCACTGTCGCACCGGCGGGCAAACCTGAACGGGAGAACGTGCATGAGCGTCGCCGGAAAAGTCGTGCTGATTACCGGTGCCGCGCGCGGTCTGGGTCTCGCCTATGCGGCCAGCCTGGGCCAGGCCGGCGCGCATGTCGTGGCCGGCGATATCGCGGATTGTTCGGCCGCGGTGGCGGCGGCCGGAAATGATGCGATCAGCGTGACGTTGGACGTGGCGGACGTGGCCTCCTGCGAGGCGATGGCCGCGCTGGCGATGCGGCGGTTTGGCCGGATCGATGCGCTGGTGAACAACGCCGCGCTGTATGGCTCATTGCGCGGCGGGCGGTTCAACCAGATCCCGGAGACCGACTGGGACGCAGCCATGGCGGTGAACGTCAAGGGCATCTGGAACGGCTGCAAGGCCGTGGTGCCGGGGATGCGGCAGTCGGGTGGCGGGTCGATTGTCAACATCGCCTCCCTGGCGGCGACCTATGGGATGCCGTTCGCGCTGCACTACACGACTTCAAAGGCGGCGGTGATCGGCTTGACCAGGGGACTGGCGCGGGAGCTGGGGCGCGACTTCATCCGCGTGAACGCGGTGGCGCCGAGTGCCGTGATGACCGAGGGGACGACGGAGTTCCTCGGCGACAAGCTGGATCGGGGGCTGGAAGTCATCCGCGCCAACCAGTCGATCCAGCGTACGCTGGAGCCGGCCGATTTGGTCGGCACGATCGCCTGGCTGGTCGGCGATGGCAGCAAGTTCGTCACCGGGCAGACCATCGCGGTGGATGGCGGGACGGTGATGCTATAAGTGCAGGACTACAAGAAACTCGGCCTGGGGAGATTTCCATGGACCAGCCTGTTCGCGATTCGCCAACTGCTGCCTGGCCGCCCGGCCTGACCCGCGTGCCCTACTGGGTCTACCGCGATCCGGACATTGCGCGCGACGAACAGACACGGCTGTTCGAAGGTCCGGTATGGCATTATCTGTGCCTGGAGGTCGAGGTGCCCGAGGCCGGCGACTACCGCACCACGATGATGGGTGCGATGCCCATCGTGGTCGCCCGCGCCGAGGGCGGCGATATCGTTGCTTTCGAGAACCGGTGCGCCCATCGCGGCGCGCTGATCTGTCTGGAGAACGGCGGCAGCGTCAAGGACTTCCAGTGTGTCTACCATGCCTGGCGCTACGACCTGCGCGGCAACCTGACGTCGGTCGCCTTCCGCCGTGGCGTCAACGGCCGCGGCGGCATGCCGGACGATTTCGACATGCAAGCGCACGGGCCGCGCAAGCTGCGCACAGCGGTTTTGTGCGGCCTGGTGTTCGGCACCCTAGCGCCCAACGCACCGGACCTGGAAGCCTATATCGGACCGGACGTCCTGGCTCGGTTGCGGCGCGTGCTGCACAAGAAAGTTGAGGTGGTCGGCCGCTTCACGCAGCAACTGCCCTGCAACTGGAAGCTGTACATGGAGAACGTGCGCGACACCTATCATGCCAGTCTGCTGCACACGTTCTTCACCACGTTCCGCATCACGCGACTGAGCCAGGGTGGTGGCGTGATGGTCAGCGACAACGGCGTCGCGCATGCCAGCACCACGCTGGCGGCGGCACAGGGGCCGGATGACAGCTACGCTGGGATGCGGGCCGACAACCAGGGCTTCCAGCTTCAGGACCCGTCCTTCATGCAATCGCAGGCCGAGTTCGGCGACAACATCACCTTGCAGATCCTGTCGATTTTTCCGGGCTTCATCCTGCAGCAGATCCATAACGCACTGGCGGTCCGGCAGATCGTTCCCCGCGGCGTCGACAGCATGGATCTGCACTGGACCTACCTCGGGTTCGCTGATGATACGTCCAAGTTACGTTCTATGCGGTGTAAGCAGGCCAACCTTGCGGGACCGGCCGGCTTCGTCTCGATGGAGGACGGCGCGGTCGGCGGCTTCGTGCAGCGCGGCATCGCCGCCGCGAACCAGGAAGCGTCCGTCGTCGAAATGGGCGGCGCCACCGCCGAGGGGTCCGAAACACGGGCGACGGAGGCCTCGGTGCGCGGCTTCTGGAAGGCGTGGCGCGCGGGGATGGGCCTGTAGAATGATGACAGACCCCAGCCTGCTGTTCGAGATCGCCGCGCTGAACGCCGCCTGCGCGGCGGCGGTCGATGCCGATCGGCTGGAGGCGTGGCCAGAGTTCTTTCTGGACACATGCCTATACAAAGTTACCACAGCGGACAATCACGCGGCAGGCTATCAGGCCGGCCTGATCCATGCCGATTCGCGGGCGATGCTGGTGGACCGCATCGCCGCGCTGCGACAGGCCAACATCTACGAACGGCAGCGCTATCGGCACATTCTGGGCATGCCGCTGATCTCGGTTGGGGCGGACGGCATGCTGTCGGCGGAGACGTCGTTTGTCGTCATTCGCACCATGCGCGACGGCCAGATGAGCGTGTTCGCGGCCGGCGTTTACTTCGATCGGCTGCGGCGGGATGTCAGCGGGGCATGGCGGTACGTCGAACGCATCGTGGTGTGCGACAGCCAGCGGTTCGATACGCTGCTGGCAATCCCGCTATAGGATGCCGCGTGAGGCTGCCGGCGCAACTTTCACCACCCGCGGCAGGAGGCCGTCTAATCGCAGGCAGGCTCCCGCGCGCCGCTGCCGTAGCCGATGCCGGGCCGTCGCGGGCACTGCAAAGCGATGGTAACCGTCAGGCCCGGCGGCATTGGCGTGGCCGCTCCCAACGGCATCGGGCGCTGCGGCGGGTTGGGCAGAAGCATCTGGCCGAGCCCATAGGTCTGGAAGAAATCGGTCAGGTTCTTGATCCGTGCAGCCCGCTGATCGTCCGGCAGCGTGGAGGTGTCCGTCACCGCGACACGCATCAGGGTCGGGTCTAGCAGGCCCTCGACCATGCTGGCACGCAGACTGCCTTCGTGGGGATCGGATACGGCAGGGCCGCCTGGCGCCGACGAGGCATCGAGAAACGTGATCCGCGTCCCGTCCGGCCGTGGCTGCACCGCGGCTCGGCCGGCCGCGATGTCGTCCGCCAGACGCGCCTGCATCCGCCGGTTGAGAAGCCGAGCAGTATGCTGCTGGTCAGATCCGCAGGCCGCGAGCAGGAGCAGCGGGGTGAGGAAGACGATAAGACGCCGCGCGTGGTGAGGCATGATCCGAACGGTCTCCCGCGGTTGACGATGGCTGATAGTGTTGATCTAGGCGACTAGAATTGCAAGTGCAACGGACCGTATGATGGCAGACCGTATTCATACCCTGATGGCGTCTGCTCTCCCGCTTGCTGCCGTCATCACGCCGCCGGCGGTGACCAGATCAAGTCTCATGTGGGATTTCTGGCAAGACCTGCGAAAGGAATACGACAACACAAAGTAGCCGCGTGGAAGCATGAAGCGCCGAGGCGACGAACACCTGGACTGCTATGCCCAAGCTTTCGATCCACACTGAAAAGCGGAGAGCAAAAAAACGTTTGGTCGTTGCTGGATTGAGGCAACTGTGCTGACACCGGACTGGATGACACCGGACTCTGACCACCTCGATAAACGCGATCGCTCAATTTGGCAGTCGCGTGTTACGGGTTATGCATTGGGCTGACGGACCCGATATTCTGGTTGTGGCAGCCTTCTTCGACAGGAGCGCAAAGCGATGATGCGGACCAGCTACGACCCGGAAGTGAACGCGTTTGAGGCACGCTTCGTCTCGGACAACGTGGAAATTGCCCAGACAACGGAGGTAGCGCCCGATGTCATGCTTGATCTCGATGCCGACGGCCAACTGGTTCATCTTGAAGTACTTAGCGTTGCTGTCCGGGGCGCCGGATCATATGGCACGCGCGTGCCAGACGCGGCAGGATAGTCGGAACCGCTTTCGGCATTGCGCCTGTTCCGCTTCCGCAAGAAGGCGTACGCGATCGACATCACGGCATGTAAGCCGACTTCAAGGAATAACTTGGCTGTTTATGCGCCGTTGCGTTGCTCATGTGCCAGGCTCATACCCATACGGCTCGGCTTCCGCATCTTGATTGTTTGAAGCCCACCGGCACGCCAATATCCCCTCGCTTCACATCTGCCAGGGCCGCGGGGCAAGCTGCCAGGCTGGTGCGGCGGATATGAAAGCAAGCGGACACGGAGTTGCACGAAGTGCGCACGGAGTTTCACGGAGAAGATGAGGTGCCATTCTTGGGTGCAGTCCACGAAATCATCGCGCTGTGCGCGTGGACACGTCGCTCGTCGCATCGGGCGTGACCCATGGACATCTTCCCTCCGTGCAACTCCGTGGGCACTTCGTGCACCTCCGTGTCCGCTTGATTGCCTTCCGCCATTGCCGCCACCTCGGCGGCTATCATCAAGTTCGATGGACTAAAGCCAAGGACCATGTGCGATCACCCGCTGCCGGATCTTCAAACAAACTTTGACCACGCCCATCCCTTAACAGCAGGATCAAATCTGCCGATTAGAAATAGGAGGTTCCAAGCCATGCCCGAATGGGAAAAGCGTCAGATCGGCCGCACCAAGCTGCATGTCACCACTCTGGGCCTCGGCACCGCCACGATGGGCGGCAGCCGCATCCCGGTGACCCGGGCAGAAGGCGAGGCCATGGTCACCGCCGCCTGGGACGCAAGCGTGCGTTATTTCGATACAGCACCTTTTTACGGCGTCGGCGCCGCCGAACACCGGGTTGGCGATGCGCTGCGCGAGCAGGACCGGGATGCCTGGGTGCTGTCCACCAAGGCCGGCCGGTTGCTGCGGCCAAGGACCAGCACCGCGCCCTCCGCCGACGGCCGCCTGTCGCCGATGCCGTTCGAGGTGGTTTACGATTACTCCCATGACGGCATCATGCGATCGGTCGAGGACAGCTACCAGCGCCTGGGTTTGGCGCGGATCGACATCCTGTATGTGCATGACATCGGCGCCTACCAGCATGGCGATGAACTCAACCGCCACCACCTGAAGATCCTGCGCGACAGCGGCTACAAGGCGCTGGACGAACTGCGTCGCACCGGCGTTGTCGGCGCCATCGGCATCGGCGTTAACGAATCCCAGGTACTGATCGACGCGTTGGGCTTCGGCGACTGGGACGCCTTCCTGCTGGCCGGCCGCTATACGCTGCTGGAGCAGGCGCCGCTGGACGAGCTGATCCCGCTGTGCCAGTCACGCGGCACCTCGATCGTGGTCGGCGGCCCGTTGAACTCCGGCATCCTGGCGGGGCGCGACACCTGGAACTATGCCGCCGCGCCGCCGGAGGTGGTGGCGCGCGTGAACAAGATCGCCGCGGTGTGCGCGGCGCACAAGGTGCCGCTGCCGGCCGCGGCGTTGCAGTTCCCGCTCGCCCATCCGGTGGTCGCCGCGGTCATACCGGGGCCTCGGACGGCGGCGGAGTTCAACCAGAACCTGCCGCTGTTCACAATGAAGATCCCCGCCGGCCTGCGGTCGGACCTGCGCAACGAAAACCTGTTGCACCCGAACGCGCCGGTGCCGGGATAGCGGATGCCGATCCACGAGGAAGATCCCTGGCGGCTGCAGTACTTCGAGAACATCCCCTGCCCGGACAACGTGATCATTCCGACCGACGATCCGGACGCGTGGCGGCTTTATCCGGCGCACCGCTGGATCTACGACAAGCTGGCGGTGGCGCTGTCGCAGGGGCTGGAGGCGGCGCCGCACGGTGTCATGCCGCCGCGGTTTCCGGTGTTTTCCAAGCCGATCACCAACCTGCGCGGCATGGGGGTCGGCAGCCGGACGATCGCCTCGGCCGCGGACTACAAGGCCGCCCAGACCGCCGGGCATTTCTGGTGCACCCTGCTGACCGGCGCGCATGTCAGCAGCGACGTCGCCTTGATCGGTGGCCAGCCGCGCTGGTGGCGCCACACCACCGGCGTGGCCGGACCGGGTGGCACGTTCGACTACTGGCATATCCATACCAAGCCGATGCCGGACATCGAGAGCTGGTGCGGCGCCTGGGCGGCCAAGCACCTGGCCGGCTATACTGGCATGGTGAACCTGGAGACCATTGGCGGCCGCATCATCGAGGCGCATCTGCGCTTCGCCGACCAGTGGCCCGATCTGTATGGGCCAGGCTGGGTGCAGGCGGTCGTGCGGCTTTATGCCACCGGTGATTGGCATTACGCGGACATCGATCGCCGCGACGGTTACAGTGTCGTGCTGTTCGGCCCGCATGGCGCGCGCTACCGCCATCCGCCGGCCGATGTCGTCGACCGCATCCGTGCCCTTGACGGCGTTTCCAGCGTGCAGATCACGTTCCATGAGGAAAAGGCGCCGGCGCATCACGCGATGCCGCCGGGCGGCTTCCGCCTGGCGGTGATCAACGCCACATCGCTGTCCGCGGGCCAGGCCGCCAGAACGATCCTGGGCGGAATCCTGTTGCCAATGTGATCCAAACGAAATACCAGCTATGGCGTTGACCGTTTGTTCATGCATGAGGCGGAGCCGATGTCCGACAAGGTAACGATCACCGACCGGCGGCCCGCCACGGTGCCGGCGGCGGAAACACCGGGCCTGAGCGGACTGCTGACCTTGGCGGTGTGTGTGGTCGTCGTGGCCGGGCTGTATCTTGGCCGCACCGTCCTGATCCCGATCACCCTGGCCGTGTTGCTGTCGTTCCTGCTGGCACCGGTGGTGCACCTGCTGCGGCGCATCCACCTGGGGCGTGTGCCCTCTGTCCTGATCGCCGTGGTGCTCGCCCTGGGCATCATCATCGCGGTGGGCGGCCTGATCGGCACGCAACTCGCGGGACTGGTGCAGGACGTGCCGCGCTACGCGACGACGATCCAGTCGAAAGTCGACACGGTCCAGAGTTTTGCGCTGACCCGGATGAACCTCGTCATGCGTCGCCTGGGACAGCCGCTTGGACAGACCGACGTGCCTCGGCCGCCGCAAGGCGGCACACCGGCGGGGGGCGCCGGTCAGAAGCCCATGCAGGTGGAGGTGCGTCAGCCGGACGCGACGCCGATCGAGATCGCCGAGCGGGTGATCGGGCCGGTCGTCGCGCCGCTGTCGACAACTGCCATCGTGCTGATCGTCGCGATCTTCGTGCTGCTGCAGCGGGAAGACCTGCGCGACCGGCTGATCCGGCTGTTCGGCTCATCCGACCTGCACCGCACCACGGTTGCCATGAACGACGCGGCGCGGCGGCTGTCACGCTATTTCCTGACCCAGCTCGGCATCAACGCGGCGTTCGGCGTGATCATCGGCACCGGCTTGCTGCTGATCGGCGTGCCGTCGCCGTTGCTGTGGGGCGTGCTCGGCATGCTGCTGCGTTTTGTCCCTTATATTGGGGCGCCGCTGGCGGCGATCCTTCCGCTGGCGCTGGCCGCGGCGGTCGACCCTGGCTGGTCGATGGTGCTTTGGACCGCCGGGCTTTTCCTGATGACCGAGGCGATCATGGGTCAGGTCGTGGAACCCATGCTTTATGGTCACAGCACCGGCCTGTCGCCGTTTTCCGTGGTGGTGTCTGCCACCTTCTGGACCTGGCTGTGGGGTCCGATCGGCCTGATCCTATCGACCCCGCTGACCCTGTGCCTAGTGGTGCTGGGACGTCACGTGGAACGGCTGGAGTTCCTGGAGGTCATCCTGGGCGACCGTCCTGCCCTGACGCCGGTGGAGAGCTTCTATCAGCGCATGTTGGCCGGCGATCCGGATGAGGCGCGCGATCAGGCGGAGGTCTTGCTGCGCGACCGTCCATTGTCGTCGTATTACGACGAGGTGGCGCTGAAGGGCTTGCAGCTCGCCGCCAATGACTCCGCGCGCGGCGTGCTGACCGAGGCCCAGCTCGACCGGATCAAGCATTCCATCCAGAGCCTGATCGACGATCTGGATGAGCATGACGATGACGAGCCGAGAGGCAAGGATGCGGCCGAGGCCGCGGCGACATCGCCGTCCCGCGGCGAGCAGGACATCCCAAAACATCCGGCGCCGGGAAAGTTGTCCGAGGATGCGCTGCCGGATTCCTGGCAGGGCCGGGCGCCGGTCTTGTGCATAGCCGGGCGTGGACCATTGGACGAGATGGCAGCCAGCCTGCTGGCGCAGTTGCTGCACAAGAACGGCCTGAAGGCCAGGGTTCTGCCGCACGAAGCCGTTTCCCGGACAAGGATCGCCACCTTGGATGGCGACGGCGTGGCGATGGTGTGCCTATGTTATCTCGAGCTGGCGGGGACACCTTCGCACCTGCGATACCTGCTGCGCCGGCTTCGACAGCGGCTTCCGACGGTTCGGCTGCTTGTCGGGCTATGGCCGGAGGAGCAGGCGATCCTGGCGGATGACCGGCTCCGGACGGCGGTGGGGGCCGATATCTACACCAGTTCGCTGCGCGAGGCCGTGGAGGCGTGCCTTGAGGCAGCTCGGGCGGAGGCGTCGGCGGTGGCGGCTTGATGGCTGGAGAAGCGACTTTATGTCTTGCCGGCCGGTGGCATGACTGCCGACACGACTGGCGGACTGATTGAACGCCACGGTGTTCTGATGCTCTGAACGGTCAGGGACGGACGTTTACTTTCCAAAGTTGGCCTGCTTACAAAACGCTATCGTTCGGACAGCGGTCGTGTCACATTCGAAAATGAAACGTCAGCGGCTGCGAATTCGATCATGATGAAACAACTGCTGGTCATGCTGGTCATGTTCCTGCCCCTCCAGGCAGGGGCCTCGGAACTGAAGATCGCCACCTGGAACCTGGATTGGCTGACCACCCGCGCGGCGGGCGATCCGGAGCTGCCGGCGGACGTGACACCGCGCACGGATGCGGATTTCGCGCGCCTGGCCGCGTATGCCCAGGAACTCAAGGCTGACCTGGTGGCGATCGAGGAGGTCGATGGCAGCGGCGCGGCGGCAAAGGTGTTTCCGCGTGCGCTTTATTCCATCCACATGACCAGGGATCACGTTGTCCAGAGGGTCGGCATCGTGGTGCGGCGCGGATTGCGTTACGATGTCAATCCCGATGTCACCGCGCTGGCGGAGAAGCATCTGCGCAGCGGCGCCGACATCACGTTGCATCTGGCCTCGGGCGATCTGCGGGTGCTGGCGGTGCATTTGAAGAAGGGCTGCCGCGATGTGCCGCTGGCACGGGCGAGAAGCCGAGCGTGCAGGGAGCTGAAGGAGCAGGTGGCGCCGTTGGAAGCGTGGATCGAGGCACGGAAGGACGCCGGCGAGGCGTTCATCGTGTTGGGTGATTTCAACCGCTGGATGGACGGGCGCGACACGTTCGTGGCCGCATTGCGGGAGGCGGCGCCGCTGGTGCGAGCGACCGAGGGGCACAGTTCGCCATGCTGGGGCAGCGAGTCGTTCATCGACCACATCCTGGCCGGGGGTGCCGCCGCTGACTGGATGCAGCCGGCGACGCTGAAGGTATTGGTGTATCGGGAGACCGAGCGGGCGTGGAAGGACAGGCTGTCGGATCACTGCCCGGTTTCGGTCGAGTTGTCAGTGCCGAACTAGGCTTGGGAAGAGGCTTCAGGAGTCACGCGAGACCGTTTTGCCGGCAGCAAGCGTGGGTTTTCCGTGAACACCACAATTTTCACCTTTGCATCGGCAGCTCCTTACCCCCCACCCGCCCGCACCAGCTTCCCCGGCCGCGCCCCCGTCTCCTCCCCCCGCTCAAAGATCGGCATCCCGGCAACGATCGTCGCGGTATAGCCATCCACCCGCTGCACCAGGCGCTTGCCGCCGGCCGGCAGGTCGTGCCGCAGTTCCGGGTGGTGCAGCCGCAGCGTGCCCATGTCCACCACGTTGACATCGGCCTTCTTGCCGACTGCCAGACGGCCGCGGTCGTGAAAGCCGAAGAAGTCAGCGGTTTCGCTGGTCAGGCGCTTGACGATGAACTCCAGCGGGAAGCGGGGGCCGCGATGACGGTCGCGCACCCAGTGGGTCAGCATGTACGACGGCAGACTGCTGTCGCAGATCAGGCCGCAATGCGCGCCGCCGTCGCCCAGGCCCAGGATGGTGTCCGGATCGGCGATCATGTCGTGCACCACGCCGTGGTCGCCGTGGACGTAGTTGGTGACGGGATAGAACAGCATGCGGTCGCCGTTCTCGCCGGTCAGGTAGTCGTAGCAGAATTCGTCCGGCGTCAGGTTCGTCCTGGCCGCCATCGCGGCGATGCTGCGGCTTTGGTCCGGTTCGTAATCCGGCGGATCGCCCAGTACGTATTGCCGGTCCCAGCGGGTCGCGATCGGGCGTTGCAGCGGCGGCAGGATGGCGAGCAGGTCCTCCGACGCCGCCTGCGACAGGATCTGCGCCCGCACCGCCGGATCGCGCAGCCGGGCCAGCCGGTCGCGCACGGACAGCGCGGTCAGCGCCGCGAAGGCCGGGCGCGCGGCGAACGGGTTCAGCGAGGTGGTCAGTCCCAGGATGATGCCGACCGGCCGCCCCGCCACCTGCGCGGTCACCGCCGCACCGCCGGCACGCGCCTTGCGCACGCCGTTCATCAGCCGGTGGTAGCGGTCCGGATCATAGGACCGGTCGGTCAGCAGGAACCACAGCGGCCGGCCGGTGGACTTGGACAGCGTGCTCATCCATTCGAACTCGGCGGCTTCGTCGTCGAAGTCGCTCAACATGCCGAAGGCGCCGCTGCCGGTGCGGCCGAGTGCCGAACCGATGCCGAACAGCTCCTGGTTTTCGGCGAAGCGGCCGGGCACCAGTTCGCCCCGGGTGGTCTTGTGCTGCTCGGTGCGGGAGGTGGTGAAGCCGAAGGCGCCGGCGCGCAGGGCTTCCTCGGTCAGGCGGGCCATCGCCGCGATGTCGGTGGCGGTGGCGATTTCACGGCGCACCGCGCGGTCGCCCATGACGTAGACGCGCAGCGGGTGGTGCGGCACCTGGGCGGCGACGTCGATGGTGCGCGGGAAGCGGTCCAGCGCGTTCAGGTAGTCGGGAAAGCTCTCCCAGTCCCAGGCGAGGCCCTCGGCCAGGGCGATGCCGGGGATGTCCTCCACCCCCTCCATCAGGTCGATCAGGCAGTCGTGATCGGCCTTGCGGACCGGGGCAAAGCCGACGCCGCAGTTGCCCATCAGGATGGTGGTGGCGCCGTGCCAGGAGGATGGCGCCAGGATCGGGTCCCAAGTGGCCTGGCCGTCGTAGTGGGTGTGGATGTCGACCCAGCCTGGGGTGATCAACTGGCCGTCCGCGTCGATCTCCCGCTTGCCGGGACCAGCCTTGCCGCCGACCTGCGCGATGCGATCGCCATCGATGGCGACGTCGCCGGCGTAGCTTTTGGCGCCCGTGCCGTCGACAATGGTGCCGCCTCGGATGACGATGTCGTGCATGATTTATTGTCCTTCTTGCCGCTACGACGCAGCATTGCGCCGCGGCGGGAAGGTTTCAAGCCGCGCCGGCCGAGACCGCCATCCGGACCCTCAGTCGCGTCGCCTTATACGACCTGTTGACAGAAGGTCGTGACCGCCCGCTCCACCTGGGCCGCGACATCCTCGGCACTTGGCCGGGGCCGGGTTCGCAACAGCAAGCCGAACAGGAAATCGCCGGCCGCGGCGAAGAACAGCGTACCGGCGGCGTTCTCCGGGTCATCGATCCTGAACGTCCCGAGCGCCGCCTCAGCGGCCAGCCAGCGTTCCAGCGCGCCCTTGCCGCGCCCGATGCCCTGCCGTTCCAGCACGATGGCGATATCCTTCGAATACGGGGTCTCGGCGATCAGCAGCCGGGTCATCGAGATCTGCCGCTCGGACAGCGCGAAGTTCACCAGCCGGCACAAGACGTCGTTCAAGACCTCACGGGGTGATCGCCCACCGGTTTCGACCGGCAGGGTGAAGGGCGCCAGCCATGCCGTCAGCAAGGCATCGAACAGCTCTGATTTCGCCGGAAATATTTGATAGACCGTCTTCTTCGACATGCCGGCACACTGCGCGATGTCGTCCATCGTCGTGGCGCGGTAACCTCTCTGCAGGAACATCGTGCCGGCGACGGCGACCAAGTGTGCACGCCGCTCGGCTTCCGACATTTGCCGCGGCCGGCCGGCATGGCTACCGCCGGGGCTCCTGGCTGGCATGTTCGGCGCTCCCAAGGTTCTTGTTTCCACCGTTAAGCCTCCCGCCTGATCAGCTCCCGGTCCGCGGGGCGATGCATTGCCGGAGCAGAAGTAGACCCATTGACAGGAATACCAAAACTGTTCAGTTTCCAGGCAAGGAAACCAAGCAGTTTCGCAATTGGAGGCGCCGGCCGTTCCGATCGTGCGGCACGACGTCGCACATTCCGTATGCGGGCGCTCTTGCATTGCGCATGGGATGTCGTGCAATGCCCGAACAGCAGCCATGGTCATTTTTCCCCGGGGTTCGAGTGAGGTATATCCATGACGATCCGACGAAACCGGGCGTCGCATATCGGCACGGCTGCCGTGACGGTGCTCTGTCTGTGCCTGTCGGGGTGCAAGGACAAGCCGACTCAGGCCGCTGGACCGCCGCCCAAGCCATCCGTCGACGTGGTGACGCTGCATGCTCAGCCGGTGAAGCTGACGACCGAGCTGCCGGGACGTACCTCGGCCTATCGAACGGCGGAAGTCCGGCCGCAGGTCAGCGGGGTCATCCTCAAGCGGCTGTTCATCGAGGGCGATGTGGTGCGGGCCGGCCAGCAGCTCTACCAGATCGACCCGGCGCCGTATGAGGCCAGCCTGGCCAGCGCACAGGCAAGCCTGATGCGGGCGCAGGCCTCGGTGAAGACCGCGCAATCGACCGTCAGCCGCTATCGCCCGCTGGTCGCCGCCTATGCGGTCAGCTCGCAGGACCTGGACAACGCGGTCGGCACGCTGCAGCAGAACCAGGCGGACGTCGCATCGGCCCAGGCGGCAATCAAGAGCGCCGCCATCAACCTGGCCTATACCAAGGTGCTGTCGCCGATCGCCGGGCGCAGCAGCCGCTCCTCGGTGACCGAGGGTGCGCTGGTGACGGCCGACCAGACGACGTCGCTGGTCACGGTCACCGATCTCAACCCGATCTACGTCGACGTCACCCAGCCCAGCACCACCATCCTTCGGCTGAAACGGGAGTTGGCCAGCGGGCAGATCAAGACGACCGGCGACAACAAGGTTCCTGTCACGCTGATGCTGGAAGACGGCTCCCGCTACGATCAGAGCGGCAAGATGCAGTTCAGCGAGGTGACGGTCGACCAGGGAACCGGAGCGGTTACCTTGCGCGCGGTGTTCCCGAACGATTCCGGGCTGCTGCTGCCGGGCATGTTCGTTCGCGAGGAACTGCAGGAAGGCATCCGGCAGAACGGCATCCTGGCACCGCAGCAGGGTGTGACGCATGATCAGAAGGGCGAGCCGACCGCGCTGGTGGTGGCTGCCGACGGCAAGGTGCAGCGCCGGAGCCTGACCACCGACCGCGCGATCGGCGATTTCTGGCTGGTCAGCAAGGGTCTGAACGACGGCGACAGGCTGATCGTCAAGGGGGTGCAGATGGTGCACCCCGGACTGGAGGTGACCGCCAACGAGGTGAAGCTCGACGACAGCGCCGCGCCGTCTTCGCCGACGCCAGCCTCGTCGCCGGCGTCTCAGACTGCCACACCGGCCGCGAAGTAAGGCATCCCATGTCGCGTTTCTTTATCGACCGTCCGGTCTTCGCCTGGGTGCTGGCCATCGTGCTGATGCTGGCCGGCGCCGTCGCCGTCGTCACGCTGCCGATCGCGCAATATCCCAGCATCGCGCCGCCGGCGGTCTCGATCACCGTCACCTACCCCGGCGCCTCCGCCGAGACGGTGCAGAGCACGGTGGTGCAGGTGATCGAGCAGCAGCTCAGCGGTCTGGATCACCTGCTGTACTTCTCGTCGGAAAGCGACAAGGACGGCAGCATCACCATCACGCTGTACTTCGACCAGGGCACCAGCCCCGACATCGCCCAGGTGCAGGTGCAGAACAAGCTGCAGTTGGCGGAACCGCGGCTGCCGCAGGTGGTGCAGCAGCAGGGTATCCAGGTGGCGAAGGCGACGAAGAACTTCCTGGTCGTGGTCGGCTTCGTCTCCACCGATGATTCCATGAGTTCCGCCGACCTGGGCGATTTCATCGCATCCACGGTGCAGGACCCCATCAGCCGCACCAACGGCGTCGGTGACTATCAGCTTTTCGGCTCGCAATATGCCATGCGGATCTGGCTCGACCCGGCGAAGCTGTTCAATTATGGACTGACGCCCGGCGATGTCAGCACGGCGATCCAGGCGCAGAACGTTCAGGTGGCGGCCGGCGAACTCGGCGGCCTGCCGTCGGTGGCAAACCAGCAGCTCAACGCCACCATCATCGGCCCGTCGTACATGCAGAAGCCGGAGCAGTTCGGCAACATCCTGCTGCGGGTGCAGCCGAACGGGGCCAAGGTGCTGCTGCGCGACGTGGCACGGATCGAGCTGGGCGCCGAAACCTACTCGATGACCACGAAGTACAACGGCCATCCGTCCTCGGCCCTGGCGGTGAAGCTCGCCAGCGGCGCCAATGCGCTGGAGACGGTCAAGGCGGTGCGCGCGACGATCGAGCAACTGCGGCCGAACTTCCCGCAGGGTGTCGAGCCGATCTATCCATACGACACCACGCCGTTCGTGGAACTCTCGATCCATGACGTGGCGGTGACCCTGGGCATCGCCATCGTGCTGGTGTTCCTGATCATGTACCTGTTCCTGCAGAACCTGCGGGCGACGCTGATCCCGACCATCGCCGTGCCGGTCGTGCTGCTGGGGACCTGCGCGGTCCTGTCGCTGGCCGGGTTCTCGATCAACAGCCTGACGATGTTCGGCATGGTGCTCGCCATCGGTTTGCTGGTGGACGATGCGATCGTGGTGGTCGAAAACGTCGAGCGGGTCATGGCGGAGGAGCCGGATCTCTCGCCCAAGCAAGCCACCCGCAAGTCGATGGACGAGATTTCCGGCGCGCTGGTCGGCATCGCCCTGGTGCTGACGGCGGTGTTCCTGCCGATGTCGTTCTTCAGCGGCTCGATCGGCGTGATCTACCGGCAGTTCTCCATAACGATCGTTTCCTCCATGGTGCTGTCGGTGCTGGTTGCGTTGATCTTCACGCCGGCGCTGTGCGCGACGATCCTGAAGCGCCCAAAACCGGGGGCGAAGCGCGGCTTCTTCGGCTGGTTCAACCGCAGCTTCGACCGCGGCAACAGCCGGTACGTTGGCGTCGTGAAGCGGGCGATCGGCCACCCGGTCCTGTCGTTCCTGGTGTTCGCCGGCGTGGTCGGCGTACTGGCGGTGGTGTTCCTGCAAATCCCCAGCGGCTTCCTGCCGGACGAGGACCAGGGCGTGATGTTCATCCAGATCACCGGCCCGCCCGGCGCCACCAGCGTGCGCACGCAGCAGGTGCTGGACGACGTCTCCAACTACCTGCGCACGGATGAGGCCAGCAACGTGCAGGGCGTGTTCGAGGTCAACGGCTTCAGCTTCGGCGGGCGCGGCCAGAACGCCGGTCTGGCCTTTGTCAAGCTGACGGACTGGAGCCAGCGTCCTGGGGCGCAGAACAAGGTGGCGGCGATCGCCGCCCGGGCGATGGCGCACTTCAAGCAGATCAAGGACGCGCAGGTGTTCGCCTTCGCGCCGCCGGCGGTGCTGGAACTCGGTAATGCCACCGGCTTCGATTTCGAGCTGATGGACCGCAGCAATGCCAGCCACGACAAGCTGATGGCGGCACGCAACCAGTTGCTGGCCGCGGCGGCCAAGGACCCAAGGCTGATGGCGGTGCGCCCGAACGGCCTGAACGACGAGCCGCAATACACCATCGCCATCGACCGGGAGAAGGCGAACGCGCAGAGCCTGAGCATCGCCGACATCAACACCACCCTGTCAGCCGCCTGGGGTTCGGCCTATGTCAACGACTTCGTTGACCGCGGCCGGGTCAAGCGGGTTTATCTGCAGGGCGAGAGCAATTCCCGCATGCTGCCTGATCAGTTGGACGACTGGTATGTGCGCAACAGCCAGGGCCAGATGGTCAGGTTCTCGTCCTTCGCCACCGGGCACTGGACCTATGGCTCACCCAAGCTGGAGCGTTATGACGGGGTGCCGTCGATCGAGATCCTCGGCTCGCCGGCGCCGGGGCAGAGCACCGGCACCGCCATGCAGGCGATGCAGGAACTCGCTAGCAAGCTGCCGGCCGGCTTCGGCTACGAATGGACCGGGTTATCCTATGAGGAGCAGAAATCCGGCTCGCAGACCGGGCTGCTGTACAGCGGATCGCTGGTCGTCGTGTTCCTGTGTCTGGCCGCGCTGTATGAAAGCTGGTCGATCCCGGCCGCAGTGCTGCTGGTGGTGCCGCTCGGCGTGGTGGGCGCGGTGCTGGCGACTTCGCTGCGCGGGCTGGACAACAACGTGTATTTCCAGGTCGGCCTGCTGACGACGATCGGCCTGTCGTCGAAGAACGCCATCTTGATCGTGGAATTCGCCAAGGCGAATTTCGAGGCGGGTCAAAGCCTGGCCGACGCGGCGGCGACCGCGGCGCGGGAACGTCTGCGGCCGATCCTGATGACCTCGCTGGCGTTCATCCTGGGGGTGGCGCCGCTGGCGATTTCCACCGGCGCCGGCTCCGGCGGCCAGAACGCCATCGGCACCGGCGTGGTCGGCGGCATGCTGAGTGCCACCGTGCTGGCGATCTTCCTGGTGCCGGTGTTCTTCGTCGTCGTGCTGCGCCTGTTCCGCGTGCAGCGGATCAACCAGAGGGAGCGTGCGAGAGTGCCCGAGCGCCAGCCGGTGGCGGGAGACTGAGGCGCATGAAGCAGCGATCCCACGCCGCCCGGCGCGCCTTGACAGTCATGCGCGCACCTATCGCCATGCGCGGCCCGATTGTCATGCGCGCCCCGATCGTCATGCGCGGCCCGATCGTCATGCGCGGCCCGATCGTCATGCGCGCCCTGACACTCGCGGGCGGCTTGACGCTTCTGGGCGGCTGCACGTTGATCCCGAACTATGCCCGCCCGAGGCTGCCGGTCGCCCCCACTTATCCGACGGGTGATGCCTACAAGAATACGAATCAGCCGCCGGAGCGGACGGCGCTGTCCGCCGATGCCATCGGCTGGCGGGATTTCTTTGCTGACCAGCGGCTGCAGTCGCTGATCGACATCGCGCTTCACAACAACCGGAATCTGCGGGTCGCGATGCTGAACGTGGCGGCGGCGCAGGCGCAGTTTCGGGTGCAGCGTTCCGACCTGTTCCCGCATATCAGCAGCAGCGACATCGGCGAATATGGTCAGTTGCCGGCCAGTGCCGGAATTCCGGTCAGTGGCGGGGTTGGGGCGGCCGCCGGTGGGGGAACGGCGCAGGGCGGCGCGGCCAGCCCAGCCACCACCGTGATCCCGACCCCCGCCAGTGAGCATGTCTCCTACCGCTACTATAGTGTCGGCGTTGGATTCGCGTCGTACGAACTGGATCTTTTTGGCCGCCTGCGCAGCCTGACGGCGCAGGCGTTCGAGCAGTATCTCGGCTATTCCGGGACAGCGCGCAACACGCAGATCACCCTGGTGTCGGAGGTTGCCAGCGGCTACCTGACGGTGCTGGCGGATCAGGCGCTGCTGAAGGTCACGCAGGACACGCTGAAGAGCGAGACGGAAAGCTACAATGTGACCGACGCCATGTTCAGGCATGGCACCACGACGCTGCTAAGCCTGCGCCAGGCGGAGACGGCGGTCGATACCGCCCGCGCCAACCTGTCGCTGTACACGCGGCAGGAGGCGCAGGACGAGAACGCGCTGGTGCTGCTGCTGGGCCAGCCGATGCCGGCCGATCTGCCGACCGGCAAGAACCTGGATGAACAGGGCCTGCTGAGCGACCTGCCGCCGGGACTGCCGTCCGACCTGCTGTTCCGCCGGCCGGATGTGGTGGCCGCGGAACACAACCTGCTCGCCGCCAATGCCAATATCGGCGCCGCCCGCGCCGCGTTCTTTCCCAGCATCACGCTGACCGGCAGCGGCGGCGTGGCCGGCAGCCAGTTGAACCGCCTGTTCACCGCCAACGGGCTGACCTGGAGCTTCGAGCCGCAGATCAACATCCCGATCTTCACGGCGGGGCAGAACCTGGGCAACCTGCAACTGGCCAAGGCGCAGAAGAACATCCAAATCGCGCAATATGAAAACACCATCCAGACGGCGTTCCGCGAGGTGGCGGACGCGCTGACGGCGCGCGCCACCTACATCGATCAGGTGCGGGCGCAGCAGCAACTGGTGAATGCCGCGGCCGATAGCGTCCGCTTGTCGACGATGCGGTTCCGCGCCGGGGTGGACAATTTTCTGCCGGTGCTCACGGCGCAGCAGACGCTGTATTCGGCGCAACAGACGCTGCTGAGCCTGAAGCAGGCGCAGCTTGCCAACCTGGTGACGCTGTACAGGGCGCTCGGCGGCGGCTGGAACGAGCATACTGTCGCGCCGTCCGCTCCATCGCGGACGCTTTGACCTGGCCAGACACCTTGACCACGGATTCATCGTCGCAGGCCGGGTGGGTGGACGAATGCACTGCGTTGGGGCCTGGTTGGCAATGATCGCGTTGTTTTTCCCGGTGCGTGCCGACCGTGACATCGTGGCGGGGGCTGGGCAGCCATTCATGCCGCGCTCTTGCGGTCTTGATAAGGGCGTGGACGGCGGGCGTCCGCCGGTCATGACGTGGAGGCGTAAAGGCCGCCTCCCGGGCGCTATCTGATCGCAATGGATCGTACCACGTCCGCGACCGACGCACCCAAGCTGCCGAGGACCGAGGCGGACGGACAGAAGCTCTGGCTTGCCTTCGCCGGATTGATGCTGGCGCTTGTGCTGGCCGCGCTGGACCAGAACATCGTCGCGACCGCGTTGCCGCGCATCGTCAGCGATCTCGGCGGCCTGGCGCACCTGTCCTGGGTGGTGACCGCCTTCATGGTGGCCTCGACGATGACGACGCCGCTGTATGGCAAGCTCAGCGATATCTTCGGACGCAAGCCCGCCTTCTTCGTCTCCATCATGATCTTTCTGATCGGATCGGCGCTGTGCGGCCTGTCCCGCAGCATGACGGCGCTGATCGTGTTCCGCGCCATACAGGGGCTGGGCGCGGGCGGCCTGATCACGCTGTCGCAGACCGTCGTCGGCGATCTGGTGTCGCCGCGGGAGCGTGGGCGGTACCAAGGCCTGTTCGCCGGCGTCTTCGCCGCCTGCAGCGTCGCCGGCCCATTGCTCGGCGGCATGATCACCCAGGCGCTGTCCTGGCACTGGATCTTCTACGTCAACCTGCCGGTCGGCGCGGCCGCCATGGTGCTGATCGGGATCGGCCTGAAACATCGTCCCAATCGCGTCCGGCACCGGGTCGACTACCTTGGCGCGCTGTGGCTCAGCGTCGCGACCTGCTGCGCGCTGCTTGGGCTGAGCTGGGGTGGCAATACCTATCCGTGGTCCTCACTGATGATCCTGGGGCTGGGCGGTACGGCGGTTGTCTCGATTGGATTTCTGACGATGAACGAGCGGCGGGCGGTGGAACCGCTGCTGCCGCCGCGCCTGTTCCGCAGCCGGATCTTTGTTCTCAGCGTGCTGACGATCGGCTTGGCGGCGATGGGCCTGTTCGCGGCCTCGGTGTTCCTGCCGTTGTATTTCCAGTTGGTGCAGGGGGCGAGCCCGACGGCGGCGGGCCTGATGATCTCGCCGATGATGGGCGGCGTCATCGTCGCCTCGGTCGGCGGCGGGCGGCTGGTCTCGCGCACCGGGCGCTACAAGGCGCTGGTGACCTGCGGCCTGCTGGCGGCCACGCTGAGCTTCGCGACGCTGGCCTGGAGCGCCGTGGCCGGCGGCGGCGTGGCGATCAGCGAGGCGATCCTTGCTGTCCTGGGGCTGGGGATCGGGGTCACCTTTCCCAATCTGACCACGGCGATCCAGAACGCGGTGGAGCGGGCGGATCTTGGCGCGGCCACGGCGACCTCCGCTTTCTTCCGCTCCTTGGGTGGCGCCGTCGGCGTTGCCCTGTCCGGCGCGATCCTGACCGCTCGGCTGCAGACGCTGATGCCGGGTGGGATCGGCGGTGCCAGCGTGGGCGGCCGGATGACGGAGGCTGAGCACGCGGCCGTGGTGTTCGCCTATCGGCATGGCCTCGCCACGACTTTCCTCGCGGGGGCGGTCGTGGCGGCTTGCGCCTGCCTGATCGTGGCGCTGTCGCCGGAGCGCCCGCTTGCGGCGACGAAGCGGTCTTGATCCGAGCTTGGCGATGAGCGATTCCCTGCCCCGTACCCGCCGTCCATGACGTGCCTAGGCCGTCTGACGCTTGCACCAGCCCGAAATCCGACAAGAGCCACCCCTACTTTACCGCCGGTTGGTCCGTGTTACACTTGATCGTCATTTCGCAACCCGGAGCCGCATCGTGAACGCCTATCGAGAAGCGATGGAGCCGGACGATTGCCGCGACCAGGCTCAAGCCGATGCCGTGTCCTTCGCTGGTGTAATTCGGACCGGCACCCCGATGAAAGCGTCGAAACACCGCGTTCCGTTCGGCCGGCGCAATGCCAGGTCCATTATCGGCGATGCTGATCGCCTCGACGTCCTCGTCCCGAACGCGGAGCCGGCATTGTACCAGCCCGCCTTCTGGTGAAAACTTGATCGCGTTGTCAATCAGGTTGCAGATCGCCTCCATCATCAGGTCTCGATCAGCCATAATGTAAGCGGATGGTCCGGCCTCGACCTCGATGGCGACGGCTCGAAGTTCGGCGATCGGCCCATAGAGTTCGGCCGCCTGTCTGAGCAGATCCCTTGCGTTGATCCTGGCGAACGCCGATTCTCGCCTGGTCTCCTCGATTGAACGGATCCGCAGGATTGCGGAGACAATCGAGAGAGCGTGATTGACGTCGGCCGTGGCACGTTCGCCAACTTCGCGGAAGTCCGCTTGCGTCCGCGCGTCGTGGTAGCCGCGGTCCAGCCGGGCACGCAGGCGGGTCAGGGGCGTACGCAACTCGTGCGCGAGATCGTCGCCAAGTGCGGCCAGATCGTTGAACGCCTCCTCGAGCCGGTCGAGCATGGCGTTCACGGCGCGAGAAAGCCGGTCGAACGGATCGGGCGAAGAGCGCACCGGTAGCCGGCGTTGCAGATGGCCCGCAATAACGTCTTCGATCGCGTTGAGGACAAGCCGGAAGCGGCGCTGTGCCCTGAGGCTCAGGATAAGGCCCAGGATCGCCGCCAGGCATGCCGCCGGCGCTGCTATCAGGATCAGCGCTTGTTCAATCAGGGTATGAATATAGTCGAGGGCGTCCATGTCATAAGCGACCACGAGGCGGTTTCCGTTCGTGCCGGGACAGGCAATTCCAAGGCTGGCGTTCGGCGACGTGTCGGCGATGTCCGTGCGCATCAATCCGACGGTCAGCGGGCCGGTGTGGCCGTCGAGCGTTGGCGGCAAGGTCGCGATGTTGCCCGCCAGGCTTTGGCCGTTCGGGCCAAAAAGCCCGACGAGGTGAACGCGGTGGACGTCGGCGGCGACCTCTTGGCGGATGGCGTTGATCATGTCAGCCAGGTCGAGCCGCTGCAGCGAGCGGCACTCCGACTGCAAGGCCGCGGTGACCCGCGCGGTGGCATGGCGCGCGGTCCACCAATAGAACAGCCCTGATAGAGCCGTTGATTGGGCAATCAGGGCAATGGCGATGCCGACGCTCCACAGGAACGTGGTCGTCCTCGCGGCTTCACCAAGCTTCATCGAGCCGATAGCCTTCGCCACGCACGTTGCGGATCAGCGCGACCTGATCAGGCATGTCCACCTTCCGCCTAAGCTTGCTCATGTGAACGTCAATGACATTCGAGCGCGGCTCGAAGCGGTAGCCCCAGACGTCCTGCAGCAGCATCGATCGGGTTACCACCCTGCCGGGCCGTCGGACCAGATACTCCAACAGTTCGAACTCCCTGGTCTGGAGATCAAGTGTGCGGCTGGAGCGGGTCGCGGTCTTGCTCAGCAGGTCAAGTTCGAGTGGTCCGCAACGCAGCAACGTCTCTCGCGTCTCGGACGGCCGGCGGAGCAGCGCGTCAAGCCGGGCCACCAGCTCGATCATGGCGAAGGGTTTTGGCAGGTAATCGTCGCCTCCGGCACGCAGCCCCCTGACCCGCTCGTCCAGTCGGCCAAGCGCACTGATGATGAGAGCCGGCGTGCGGATCCCCTCGGTTCGCAGGGCCTTGATGACGTCGAGGCCCTCAAGGCCAGGAAGCAGACGATCCACCACCAGGACATCAAAGCTTTCACGCGCGGCCAGAAGGCCGTGGCTGCCGCTCGCCGCATGCGTCACCGTGTGTCCGTAGCGCTGGAGTTCGAGCACGACTTCTTCAGCCGTGTCGCTGTCGTCTTCGATCAGGAGTACCTTGGCCAAGTCGGCTCCTATCCTACGTCCGGCATGTGGGGACGCGGCCGGCCGCGTGCGACGCCAAAGCGGCCTACCTCAAGATAAACCTTACGCCAGTGTCCTGGATCAGACGTTCGCCATAGTGAGCGAACCCCTGATCCCGGCCACCAGATCTTTGTTTTCAGTGACGTGCTTTCCCCTGCGTCTGTCACAAGATGCGACGAACTTCGGGGGGAGGACACCAGCGCTTTATCTGATCGCAGGATTCACGCGCCTCGCGCGAACAGCGTGTCCTTCGGACCACCAACGGTCCGCTTGGCGCAATTATGCTCTAGCACTTCATGAACTGCACTTCATACTATGATCAATACTTTAGGGAGCATACCCCCTGATTTTTCATAATGGCCGAGCGCATGTCCGCACGGTAGCAGCGGACGATACAATCATGCGCCTCGGAAAACCCCTTCTGGCTGAGTTTATCGGGACGTTTGCACTGGTATTCATCGGAGCAGGCGCGGTGACCGTGCTGGCGCCGAACGAAACCGTTGCGGTCGCGCTGGCACATGGTTTTGTCATCATGACGTTTGCTTATGCTTTTGGCAATGATAGCCGATCCTATATCAATCCAGCGCTTGCCATCGCGGGCTTGGTCGCCGGCGAACACGCGGTCGCGGACGTGATACAGGTCATCGTGGCCCAGTTGCTTGGCGGAATCGCGGGAGCGGCGCTGTTGGCGTTCGTCTACGGCGCCGGCGCGCCACATCATCTGGGCGCGACACTTATCGACCTGAACCGCACCACACTGCTCGGCGGTTTCATCCTGGAAGCGATCGGCACCTTTTTTCTCGCGAATACCGTCCTCAATACCGCGATCCGTGGAACCGCGGGCAGGCTGGCGCCTTTTGCTATCGGCATGACGGTGTCTTTCTGCATCATGGCGTTCGGGTCGGTGACCGGCGGCAGTCTAAATCCGGCGCGTACCTTGGGACCCGCCGTCGCCAGCGGTGACTATAGCGAGCTGTCGATATACCTGGCGGCTCAGGTTCTCGGGGCCGTGATGGCCGGCTTGCTCTATCGTTTTGTCTGGAAGGAAGCGGCGCCTCAAGCTAGCGGTGCCGCCGCAGAGTCCGCCGCCGACGGGCTTTGATCAAGCACAACAACAGGAGACTGATCTTGGAGAAGTCCGACACGACGCGGCCCACGATGACGACGGAATCAGGCAATGCGATTCCCAATAACCAGAATTCCCTGACCGCCGGGCCACGCGGCCCGATGCTGATGCAAGACTACGCGCTGATCGAGAAGATGGCGCACTTCAACCGCGAGCGCGTGCCGGAGCGCGTCGTCCACGCCAAGGGCTACGGCGCGCACGGCACCTTCACCATCACGCAGGACATCAGCAAGTTCACCCGTGCCAAGCTGTTCAGCAAGGTCGGCAACAGTTGCCCGATGTTCGCCCGGTTCTCGACCGTCGGCGGCGAGAGCGGGTCGGCCGACATCGCCCGCGATCCGCGCGGCTTTTCGTTGAAGTTCTATACTGAGGAAGGCAACTGGGACCTAGTCGGCAACAACACGCCGATCTTCTTTATCCGCGACCCGCTGAAGTTCAGCGACTTCATCCGCACGCAGAAGCGCGACCCGGGCACGCACCTCAAGCCGCATTGGCGCCGCTGGGATTACTGGAGCCTGTCGCCGGAGGCGATCCACCAGGTGATGATCCTGTATTCGGATCGCGGAACGCCCTACTCCGCGCGCTTCATGCATGGCTATGGCAGCCACACATTCAGCTTCTGGAACAATGCGGGTGAGCGCACCTGGGTGAAGTTCCACCTGATCAGCCAGCAGGGCATCAAGAACGCGAGCGATGCCGAGGCGACGCGGCTGATGGGCGAGAACCCGGACAGCTCGACCAAGGACCTGCACGACGCAATTGCCGCCGGCGACTTCCCGAAGTGGACGATGAAGGTCCAGTTGATGCCGGAGCGGGACGCCGAGACCTACAAGTGGAACCCGTTCGACCTGACGAAGGTCTGGCCGCACGACGACTATCCATTACATGACGTCGGCGTCATGGAGCTGAACCGCAACGTTGAGAACTATTTCGCCGAGGTTGAGCAGGCGGCGTTCGAGCCGAGCAACGTCGTGCCCGGCATCGGCTTCAGCCCGGACAAGGTTCTGCAGAACCGCATACTGTCCTACGGCGACGCGCACCGCTATCGCATGGGCGTCAACTATCAACAGGTGCCGATCAATCAGCCGAAGGCGCCTGTCGCCACCTATAACCGTGACGGCCTGCTGCGCGTCGATGGGAATGGCGGCGGTGGCGTCGACTACGAGCCGAACTCGTTCAACGGTCCGAAGGAGGATCCGTCGGTGGCCGAACCGCCGATCCGGATCGATGGCAACGCCGACCGCTACACCACCTATCCGGGAGACGACAACGATCTCTATGGCCAGCCGCGAGCGCTGTGGGAGAAGGCTTTGGATGATCAGGGTCGTACTAATTTGGTGGAGAACATCGTCGGCAGCATGAGCAACCCGACCATGGGGATAGCTGATCCGCGGCCGATCCAGGAACGGATGCTGAAGCACTGGCACAAGGTGCATCCGGACCTCGGCGGGCGTATCGCGAAAGGTTTGGGGCTCGATCAGCGGCGGCAGGCAGCCGAGTAATCCTGACAGTCCGACCGGCCGCCGTCGGCGTGCACCGTGCACGCCGGCGGTGCGCCAACTAGAGGGCCGCGACAAGCCAACCGCAGTCGTAGAATTTGTTGTGTTAACCGTTATAATCGCAGGATTGGCGGCAGTCGCACGGCCAGTCGCTTAGTACCCTGCCAAGACATTCCTTCGTGCTGCTTTTTCCCTGGAATAATATCAACGCTGATACCTACCCGCCGTCTACCGCCTACCAAGGCTGCGAGGCGTCAGCAACAGCGCGAGCTGCGGGCGCTTTGCATCATCCGCGGCTTCAAGGTTGGAGATCGTGACACCCAGCAGCCGGACACCGTGCCGTGGCGGAAAGCAGGGTCGCAGCAGCGCCAGGCCGACCTGCTCAAGTTCCGCCTGCGAGGCAATACGCTCCACGCAGGAGCGGCTGCGGGTGATCTGCTGGAAATCGGCGTATTTGACCTTCACCGTGACCGTTCGCCCTGTATGGCCGCCTCGGACGCAGGCTGCCCAGACCTTGCCGAAGACTGGCGCCAGGGCCGGCACCACCTCGGCCCATTGGGTCAGATCACGCGCGAAAGTGGTCTCGGCGCCGACCGACTTGCGCAGCCGGTCGGCGTCGACCGGCCGGTCATCCTGACCGCGCGCGACGCCGTGGTAGTAATCCGCGGCCTTGCCGAAGTGCTCCGCCAGGAACGCGTGCGACTGGCGACGGAGATCAAGGCCGGTGTGAATGCCGAGGGCGTTCATCCGGGCCGCCGTCACCGGACCGACGCCGTGAAACTTGCCGACCGGCAGGGTCTCCACGAACAGCGGCCCCATCCGTGGGGTGATGACGAACAACCCGTCCGGCTTGCGGTGATCAGAGGCGAGCTTGGCGAGGAACTTGTTGTATGAGACGCCGGCCGACGCGGTCAGGCCGGTTTCCGCGCGGATCGCCGCCCTGATCTCCTGCGCGATCGCCGTCGCCGAACCTCGATCGAGCAGCGGCGCGGTTACGTCGAGATAGGCCTCATCGAGCGACAGCGGCTGAACAAGGGATGTGTATCTGGCGAATATGTCGTGGATCTGCCGCGAGACAGCCTTGTAGACGTCAAAGCGCGGCGGCACGAACACCAGGTCCGGGCACTGCCGGCGCGCGGTGATCGACGGCATGGCGGAGCGTACGCCAAAGCGGCGCGCCTCATAGCTGGCGGCGGCGACAACGCCTCGTTCCCGGCTGCCGCCCACGGCGACCGGCAGGCCGCGCAGAGCCGGGTCGTCGCGTTGTTCCACGGACGCGTAGAATGCATCCATGTCGATATGGATGATGCGGCGGTCGAGGAGCGGTTGCGCGTGCGGAGGCATGGTGAGCCGGGTTTAGCATGGGTCGCGGGCCGGGAGAACAAAGCTGGATCGCTGAGGGATGGAAATGGTCGGATTGCTGAACCCAGCCGATTGGGAACCGGAACATCTCGGCCAACGCCCGGAACGCCGGATGAAGGTCGGGCCAGTCGCCGGCCGGGCGACCGCGTCACGTCGCCGGCGCCAACGACAGGGACGTGACGCGCCTGCATCATTATCTATGCGACTGAAGCGGGCCGGCCGAGCGGATGAGGGGAAGTAATCTAGCACGGCATAATCTTGTTGTGGACCGGGCTATTGCCGTAAATGAGGCAGGCCCACGTGCGCGTTTCCGCCAGCAGGACAAACCGGACACTGAGTCCGTCGCCGTTTCAGGATGCTTGGCCCGCGAAGAGCCGCCGCGGCGGTTTGACCTGGACTAAGAGCGGATGGGTGAAGGCGCCGGTATCTCAAGCGCCTGGGCGCCTACGTGTACCTCGACGTGGTACTGTGGCCAATGCTGGGCGTAGTCGGGCGGTGCCCCGAACCGTGCCGAGGCAACATACTGATCGTCGAGGCCGGTGGCTCGAGGCCCACCGAGTGGGACACCGAAACCGAGGCCGCCGCCAACGCCCCCGCCAAATCCGCCGAGACCGAGGCCGATACTTGGGGGTGCGCTGTATTTGACATGCGGGCTACTGATCAACGTCAGTACAACAGCATATTGCCTTCCGTCCGCGCCAACAAGGAAGGCGTCATGCGGCGCCTGGACATTGCTGACAACAACCTGGATGGCTTGGGCGCTGCGATCAAATGTCGCGCGGACCCCGTTCGCTGGCGGCATGGGATTGCTGGCGCAGGCGCTGAGCGTGAGGCAGGCAAGCGCAAAGCCGCGACCGTACTTCATGATCTTTCCCAATAGCTTACAACAAGGACGTGTGCAGCTTGCAACGAGATATCAAGCGGCGTGGTCGCAAACAGTTGTGATACGAAAGCTGGCTTCGCGCTCCTGCACCACCGCCTGAACCCGGATCTGAAAGGATCGACTGCGGGGATGGCTGGCATCGCCTGCGCGCTACCCCGCCTTCTCCTCCGCTGGCGGCTGCAAGTCCGCCGTCACCGCCGCCGCGGGCGGCATCGGCTCCAGCAACAGATCCTCCCGCCGCGGCAGCTCGCGAAGATCCTTCAGCCCGAAATGCGCTAGGAACGCTGGTGTGGTGCCCCACAAGGTCGGCCGGCCCGGCGTCTCCCGCCGCCCCTGCGGCGCGATCAGGTTCAGCTCCAGCAACTGATCCAAGGTCTGCTGCGACAAAGCGGCACCGCGGATGTGTTCGATCTCCGGCCGGGTCATCGGCTGGTGGTAGGCGACAATCGCCAACGTCTCCATCGCCACGCGCGGCAGCCGGCGCGGTGCCTCGATCACCTTGCGCAACCGAGGCGCCAGGTCCAGTGCGGTTCGGAACATTACGCCGGGGCCGGCATCCACCAGTTCCACCCCGCGTCCGGCGTAGCGCAGCCGCAGCGTGGCCAGCACGGCCTCGGCATCGACATCATCCGGCAGCACCCGCGCCAGGCCGCGCGGGGTGACCGGTTCGTCGCTGGAGAACACCAGCGCCTCGGCCAGGCGCAGCGCGTCCTCATCAGGCTCGTGTGAAGCGGACGGTGCATCAGGCGCCTCGGGAACCGGTTCGTCTGTCATGCGCCCTGATCTACACCAGCCTCGGACCGCCGCACCAGGATCGGGCCGAACGCAGCCTCCTGCCGCAGCCGCACCACGCCGCCGCGCGCCATCTCCAGGCCGGCGAGCAAGGTGCTGGAAAGGGCCGCGCGCCGTTCCATCGGGCCGATCAGGTTGTCCGGCAGAAAGGCTTCAAGGTCCGACCAGTCGGGCAGACCGCCGACCAGATCGGCCAGCCGGCGCAGTGCGTCCCGCACGGTCCACAGGGTCAAAGCGCGCGGCGTGTAGCGGGCGGACCGCGTGCCGCGGCGCATTGCCTCGAGATAGGCCCGCACGAAGGGGCCGGCTTCCAGCACGATGCGCGAGCGATCCAGGTCCACATGGCTCTCCGGCGCGCCGCGGGCGAAGACGTCCTGGCCGAGCACGGGCCTTGCGCCCAGCCAGGCGGCGAGGCTGCGGATCAGGTTCATCTCGCGCAGGCGTTCGGCCAGTGCCTCGGCGGCGACGGTGCCGTCCTCCAGATCGTCGTTCGCCGCCGGCACCAGCAGACGGGATTTCAGCCAGGTCAGCCAGGCGGCCATCACCAGCCAGTCGGCCGCCAGTTCCAGACGAATGCGCCTGGCGCCCTCAATCACCGCCAGGTACTGGTCCACCAGGGACAGGATGGAGATCCTCGCCAGATCGACCTTCTGCGACCGGGCGAGGTCCAGCAGCAGGTCCATCGGCCCCTCGAAGCCGTCCAGCCGCAGCAGCAGGTTTTCGCCGCCGTCAAGCGCCAGTTCAGCCGGGACGGTTTCAGATGGTGGCGGCATCCAGCCCATCGACCGGCTGGCCGGCCAGCCAGAAGATCGTCCGGAAGGTCCAGGGCAGCACGGTGTCCAGCGCCTGGCCGACCGGATCGAAGCCGATCAGGCGCGGCAGGATGAAGACCACCAGCAGCACCAGCACGATGCCGGCCCGCTCCAGCCTCGCCCAGACGCGGGCGAGCGACAGCGGCAGCACGCCGACAGCGATGCGCCCGCCATCCAGCGGCGGGATCGGCAGCAGGTTGAACAGCCCCAGCACGATGTTGGCCAGCATGAAATACGTCAGGAAATGCGCGAGGATCGCCGCGGCCGAACCTGACACGGGCGTCAGCGGCATGACCAGGGCGGCGAGCCACGCCAGGAAGAAGTTCATCACCGGCCCGGCGATCGCCACCACCGCCATTATCCGCCGCGGATCGCGGAACTTCCAGGCCGAAACCGGCACCGGCTTGGCCCAGCCGAACATGAAGAAGATCCGGTGCGGCGGCAACAGAAGCTGACTGATCAGCAGCACGCCCGGCAACAGGATGGTGCCCACCCGGTCGATATGCTTGATCGGATTGAGCGACAGGCGCCCGGCCTCGCGCGCCGTCGTGTCACCCAAGGCCAGCGCCGCGTAGCCATGCGCGGCCTCATGCAAGGTGATCGCCAGCACCACCGGGATCACCGCCAGCGCCAGGTCGAACAACGGACCGCCGCTCATGGCAGCAAGCCACCCGCCTTAAGCAGGTGGGCACGTTCATCCGCCAATGCGGCGGGGTCCAGGATACTCCATCGCGCGGTCAGCATGGCCCGCCCCGCCCGCAGCCTTGCCCCAGCGGCCGGCGTCAGGTCCGGGCAGGCGCGCAGCAGCGCCTCGGTCGGCGCGAAGTCGCCGCGGCAGTACAGCGCGATGTCGCAGCCGGCCGCCAGCGCCTGACGCGCCAGGTCGGATGGCTCGCCCGAGAGGGCCTTCATTGCCAGATCGTCGGTCACCAATACCCCTTTGTAGCCGATACGGCCGCGGATCACGGTCTCGATCACCCGGACGGACAGCGTCGCCGGCAAGACGGGGTCGAAGGCCTCATAGACGATATGCGCCGTCATCATCCAGGGCAGTTCGGCGTTCAAGACGAAAGGCTGGATGTCGGCATCCAGATCATTGTCACTCACCCGCGGCAGTGCAAGATGACTGTCCACCGCAGCCCTGCCATGGCCCGGAATATGCTTGCCGACCGGCATGACTCCAGCCGCCAGCAGCCCGTCCGCCACCGCGCCGCCAAGGCGGCCCACCGCTGCCGGATGCCGACCCAGCGCACGATCGCCAATCACGTCATGCGCCCCCGGCACCGACAGATCCAGCACCGGCGCCGCCGCCACGGTAAAGCCAGCCGACCTGGTGTCCTCGCCGATCAGCGCGCCAGTCAGCCAGGCAGTTCGGAGACCTGCCGCTTCGTCGCGTTCGAATATCGCGCCGAGGGCGGCGGCGGGCGGATGGGCTCGCCAGTGCGGCGGGCGCAGGCGCGCGACCCGGCCGCCTTCCTGATCGACCATCAGGTCGGCGTCCCGCGGCAACACCGCGCGCAATGCCGTTGTCAACGCCGCGAGCTGATCCGGGTCCTGGATGTTCCGTGCGAACAGGATGACCCCGGCCGGTGGGAACGCCTGAAGCAGCGCGGCTTCATCAGGCAGCAGGGACGACCCGGCGATGCCAACGATTGCCGCCCGAGGTGTCCGCCGTGGTGTCGCGGTGGTCACCGACGTCCGCTAAAGCCGCCGCGCACGCAATGGGATCACCGGGGGGATCACTGAAGGGATCATCAAGTCCGCATCCGTTCTAGAAGTCGGCGACCGAGCACGCGCCACCCTTGGCACGCACATGCTCACAGAAGGCACGTGCCTGGGGCAGATCTGCAAATCCGGATGTACGCACGCGCCAGAACGTGTGTCCCTCCCGCTCCGCGCGCGAGAAATTCGGCTGGCGTCCGTTCAACAGGTCCGGCATTCGCCGCAGCAGTTGCTGCCATTCATTGCGGGCGGCCTGTTCCGTGGTGAGCGCGGCAAGCTGCACCGTGGCGGTTCGGCCAGGCAAGGCTGATGGCGTCCGAGTGGCAGCCGCGGGCGCCTGCGGTGTGGCGGGCGGCCTTGCCGGCGCGATGGCAGCCGGAGCAGGCACGACCAACGGTCTTGGTGGTGTGGGCTGGGCCGCGGCCGGTGGCAGCGGTGCCGGTGTTGTCGCCAGCGGCGCCATGGCGGCGGCGTTCATGCCATCCGGGTTGGGCGCCTCCGCTGCCGGGGCCAGCTTGACGTTGCCGCCATCGACGCCGCCGGCGAAGACATCGTTTTCCGCGCCGTCGATTTGCATGCCGCCAGGATTGACCGGCTTGATCCGGATCGGACCGGTATCGGCCGCGACGACGGGTATCGTCGTGCTGCGATGGCCGAAGAACATGGATGCTCCGATCAGGCCGCCCAGGACGAGACAAAGCCCACCCGCGAACAGCATCAGCCGCTGGGTGGCAGGGTTGATGCCCGATCGCAGCCGACCGTGGCGACCCGCCCGTCTGCCGCGGTAGCCAGAATTGGGAATGCTCACATCATCCGACACTGCCTGGCTCTTTCCGCTGGGCCGCCGCCGGAGATGATCCGGTGGTCAGCGCATTTCCTCGACGGGCTCGACCCCCATCACGGCTAAGCCGGAACGAATGACGACGGCGGTCGCGGCCACCAGCGCGAGACGCGCGAGCGTCTCGGTCGGCTGGTCGGACTGCAGAAATCGAAGCGTCGTATCCTCTCGACCTCGGTTCCACAGCATATGAAAGTCACCCGCCAAGTCATAGAGAAAAAATGCGATTCGGTGGGGTTCCTGTGCAGTTGCGGCACTTTCGACGATGCGCGGCCAAGTTGCCAGGCGGCGTATCACGGTCAATTCGGCTTCCCCGGTCAGGGTGTCCAGCGGGACCTGGCACAACGCACCGGAGGCGATCGATCCGGCGGTGAACATTTCGCCGGCGGCGCGCAGCACGGAGCGGCAGCGGGCGTGCGCGTACTGGACGTAGAACACCGGGTTCTCACGCGTGGTCGCCAAGACCTGATCGAGATCGAACTCCATCTGCGCGTCGGCCTTGCGGGTCAGCATGGTGAAGCGGACGGCGTCGCGGCCAACCTCGTCCAGCAGGTCGCGCAAGGTGACATAGCTGCCGGCGCGCTTGGACATCTTCATCGGCTGACCGCCGCGCATGATATGGACGATCTGGCAGAGGACAGCCTCGAACTTGACCCGGCCGGCGGAGATTGCCCGGACGGCGGCCTTCATGCGCGGCACGTAGCCGCCGTGGTCGGCACCGAGGACGTCGATCAGCACGTCGAAGCCGCGGGCGACCTTGTCGGCGTGGTAGGCGATGTCGTTGGCGAAATAGGTGTTGCCGCCGTCGGACTTGCGCAGCGGCCGATCCACGTCATCGCCGAATTTCGTGGACCGGAACAGGGTTTGCGGCCGCGGTTCCCAGTCGTCTGGCGTCTTGCCTTTCGGCGGCTCCAGCACGCCCTGGTAGATCAGGCCCTCGTCCGTCAGACGCGTGATCATGGCGTCGGCGGCGCCGGAGGCGACCAGCGCGCGCTCCGACGTGAACAGGTCGTGGCGGACGCCGAGCCGGCGCAGGTCTTCGCGCACTTCGGCCATCATGGCGTCGATGGTGAGGTCGCGCACGGCATCCAGCCAGATTTCCGGCGCGGCGATGCCAAGGTCTTCCGTGGCCAGGGTAGAGCCATACTGGGCGGCAAGCGCTTCGCCGACCGCGATCAGGTAATCGCCACGGTATTGCAGGCCGTTCGGCACGCTTGCGGCGAAGCTCTCCTCGGTCAGTGGTGAGCCGATGGCTTGCAGATAGCGCCAGTAGGCGGCCCAGGCGAGCGCGGTCACCTGGGCACCGGCATCGTTGATGTAATACTCCTTGGTGACGGCGTAGCCCGCCTTGGACAGCAGGTTGGCCAGCGCGTCCCCCACCACGGCGCCACGGCAATGGCCGATATGCATTGGGCCGGTGGGGTTGGCGGAGACATATTCCACGTTGACCTTGATGCCGGCGCCGGTGGTGGAATCGCCGTAGGCTTCGCCGGCGGTCAGGATGACGGGCAGCAAGGCGCGGAAGGTTTCCGGATGCAGGCGGAGGTTGACGAAGCCGGGTCCGGCGGCCTCGGCCGAAGCGATCCGTGGCGCCTGGGCAAGCCGTTCGACCAGCGCAGCGGCGATCCGCGCCGGCGGCTGGCGGGCGGCCTTGGCGGAGACCATGGCGGCGTTGGTTGCCATGTCGCCGTGCGCGGGATCGCGCGTGGGAGTAACCTCAACGCGCGCGGCGATGTCCGGCGGGAGGTCGGGGACGATCTGGGCCAGGGCGGTGAGGACAGTTTCCCGCAGGTGGGTGTAGAGGTCGGTGGCGCTCATGCACGGGTGTTAGCGCGGAATCGGGGTACGGGTCGATGATGTCGTCGGTCGTTCCGGTCCGGCCGGCGACCGCACCGCCCAGCACGGGCGGCCGATCGGAAATCCGGCGCGGTCTCGGCTATACAGGCATCAGCCGCTTGTCGCCTGGTTCTATCAGCGGAATTGGCAGCGTCTGGTTCAATCACCCGGAGGTGTTTGCGATATACGAATACGCCCGCTGCGTATCGTCACGATTGATCCCGGCAAATCCGGTCCATGCCGGTCCAGCAAATTGGCCATCAACGTAATTCGCGCGGCGGCGGGTACATCTGGCAGCCGGATGATCCCAGTGTGCACCTCACCAAGCAAATAAACCAACGTGCCAAAGTCACTGTCAATGGTTATAAGAATCCGCGCTTCCCCCACCGCCATTCGCAGCAGGGCTATATCGCCGGGATCAGGCTGTTGCTCCCAGGCAGTCCGCACATCGTGTCCCATCGCCTTCAGCCATTCCGACAGCCGTCGGCCGGCGCAGCGATCGACCAGGAACTTCAACCGTGGGCTACCACCACGTCGTCCAGCCGATCGTTAGCCACCACGGCATGGGCATAGGCCAAGCAGGCGCGGATGTCTTCCACCTGTAAGCCGGGGTAATCGTCCAGAATGGCTTTCTGGGTTTCACCCTGAGCCAGCAAGCTCAAGACTAGTTCCACCGAAATACGCATGCCGCGCACGATCGGCTTTCCGCCGAAGACAGCGGGATCGCTGGTAATCCGATTAAGCTGCCCCATGATGTCCCCGGCTGTCCGAATCATAATCGAAAGGTTATCACACATCATTAGTCTTTTGAATGACGCAATGCCGATGTGACATTGATTAGGTCGATCTAGATTATAAACGCCGACTTACCAGCGGGTAGATCAGAACAGTCAGTCATTGACCTGACAAGCAACATCAGCAGCCCGATGGTTCCAGTCAGGCTGACCTAGGGACCGACTTCGCAGCTTCGGCGGCGACGTTGCCCTGCGTGTCAAGATCGGTGGCCATTTCCTCCAAGGTTGCCCGAATGGTCATGTCCGCGACGACGGAGGCCAGTTCCCGGCATTGCCTTGCCTTGTGCCAGAACCAGCTTGCATCCCAATGACTCTCAAAACCTTCGCCCATTTCAGCTTTCCTCCTCAACGGCAGGTGCGGCGACAAACCGGGCCGCGTTCCGACCGGTAAAACCAGACGCCGGGTTTGGGTGCCGACACCCGAAAAAAATCATCCAGCCAGTCTGCTTTTGTCGCGGCTTCACGTCACGGCAGGCTTTCCCTGATCCGGTGAAACCGAAACTGATGCCTTGGGTTGCCGCAACATCTGGATATCCGGCACACTGACTTAACCGTTCAGGCTGATATCGGTCAGCCGCCGGTGCTCATCCATCGCGTAGCGGTCGGTCATCCCGGCCACGTAATCGCCAACGATCGTCGCCGCCCGTTGTGTGCCCGCCTCCCCGGCCCGCGCCCGCCAGTCGTCCGGCAGCAGCGACGGATCGGCGTGCAGCAGCCGGTAGATCTCTTCGGTTAGCCGCCGAGCCTTGGCTGACATGCGGTTGACGCGCCAGTGGCGATACATGCGGGCGAACAGGAAATCCTTGATGGCCTGGTTTGCCTCGGCCATGCCGGCGGTGAACGCCACCACGCGATGTCGCGACCGGCGGATCGCATCCGGGGTGGCGGGATCGAGTTTGTTCAATCGCTTCGTCGTCTCGGCGAGCAGGTCGCTGACCATGGCGTTGATCACCCGCCGGATCGTCTCATGCCGCAGCCGCGGCGGCGGCACATCCAGGCTGGACAATCTGGCGGCGGCCAGCGCGTCGCCGACCACGGGAAGGTGTTTCAGATCCTCCGGCGCGAACAGCCGGGCGCGCAGGCCATCGTCGAGGTCGTGACTGTGGTACGCCACATCATCGGCAATTGCCGCCACCTGTGCCTCGGCACTCGGCTGCGTGTTCAAATCAAGCTTGTAGCGGTCGTTATAGTCGGCGATGTAAGGTGCGGGGTTGCGCAGCGGGCCGTTGTGCTTGACCAGGCCCTCCAGCGTCTCCCAGGTCAGGTTCAGGCCGTCCCAGGCGGCGTAGCGGCTTTCCAGCAGGGTGACGATGCGCAGGCTCTGGGCGTTGTGGTCGAAGCCGCCGAAGGGTTTCATCGCCAGGTTCAGTGCCTCCTCCCCGGCGTGGCCGAACGGTGGGTGACCCAGGTCGTGCGCCAGGGCCAGGGCTTCGGTCAGGTCCTCGTCCAGACCAAGGGCGCGGGCGACGGAGCGGGCGATCTGCGCCACCTCGATGCTGTGGGTCAGGCGGGTGCGGTAGAAGTCGCCCTCGTGGTTGACGAATACCTGGGTCTTGTATTGCAGCTTGCGAAAGGCGGAGCAGTGGATGATGCGGTCGCGGTCGCGCTGCCAGGGCGAACGGGTAGCCGCCTCCGGCTCCGGGTGCAGCCGGCCGCGGGCGTTGGCGGGGGACACGGCGTAGCGCACCAGGGGGGGACGGACGGACATGCGGCAGCGGCTTACACCTAGGCGGAAGCCGCTTCAATTCCGCCCCCAGACGTCCTATCTTAGCCGGTATGGAACAGTTCGCCCTGACAGACCGCGCCGCCACCCGTATCGCCGAGATCGTCGCCGACACTGCTGCCGTGGGGGGGACCGCCCTGCGCGTGGCTGTCCTGGCCGGCGGATGCAGCGGCTTCCAGTATCGCTTTGAACTGGATGACGCCACACAACCCGATGATCTGATCATCGAGCGCGGTCCCGCCAAGGTCGTGGTCGACCCGGCCAGCCTGGACCTGCTCGCCGGCTCGGAGCTGGACTACACCGACGAGTTGATGGGCAGTCACTTTGCGGTGCGCAATCCCAACGCCAAATCCGCCTGCGGCTGCGGGACGAGCTTCTCGATCGACTGAAATCTTGATGGCGTACAAACCGGCATCCGCGCGGAAACTGACGTCGAATTAGGCAAATTGTTTGGTTAGCGACCTGATTTAAGGTGGCGCAACGTTTGCTATGGCTGAGTGGCTTCCAAGAGGGCCGCTCAGCATGACCGAGACCACCACACACGCGTCCGCCATACGCACTTCCAGTATGACTCGCTGGAGCCAGTTGGGCCTGGGTCTGGTGTGCATGATGGCGATCTCCAGCCCGCAATACGTCTGGACCTTGTTCGCCAAACCGATCGGCAACGCGCTGGCGGTGTCGCCGGCGGCGGTGCAGGTGACATTCTCCCTGCTGATCGTGCTGCAGACGTTCTTCTCGCCGTTCCAGGGCTGGCTGGTGGACCGGTTCGGTCCGCGGCGGCTGATCGGTCTGGGCTGTGTCCTGTCGGGCCTGTCCTGGGTGCTGGCATCGTATGCGTCGTCACTGACGATGCTTTACCTGACGTATGGACTTGTCGGCGGTCTGGGCACCGGCATTGTCTATGTCGGCGTGGTGGGCCAGATGGTGGGCTGGTTTCCCGACCGTCGTGGCTTCGCCGCCGGCGTGGTGGCGGCCGGCTATGGCATGGGCGCGATCGTCACGACGTTTCCGATCAGCAACTCGCTGGCCTCGGTCGGCTACCAGATGACGCTGCTGCAATTCGGCGCGGGGTTCGCGCTGGTCGGACTGCTGGCGGCGCTTGGGTTGAAGCCAGCCCCAGCGACCGCGGACATGAACAATGCGGCGGCGGGGGTGTCGACCGGCGACATGCTGCGCAGCCCGGTGTTCTGGCTGATGTTCGTGATGATGACGCTGATGTCGACCTCCGGGTTGATGGTGACGTCGCAGATGGCGGCGTTCGCCGGTGACTTCGGCATTACCAAGGCGGTGGTGTGGGGCCTTGCCGCGCTGCCGCTGGCGCTGACGATCGACCGCTTCACCAACGGGCTGACCCGGCCGTTCTTCGGCTGGGTGTCGGACCGGATCGGCCGGGAGAACACGATGTGCCTCGCCTTCGGACTGGAGGGCGTGGCGATGGCGCTGTGGCTGGCGACCCGCGGCGACCCGCTGCTGTTCGTGCTGCTGTCGGGTGTGGTGTTCTTTGGCTGGGGCGAGATCTTCTCGCTGTTTCCCTCGACCTTGACGGATACGTTCGGCACGCGGAATGCGACCCGCAACTATGGGTGTCTGTATATCGCGCAGGGGATCGGGGCGATTTTTGGCGGCCCGATGGCGTCGTTGCTGCATCAGGCGACGGGGACGTGGACAGCGGTGTTCGGCGTGGGGATTGCCGCGGACCTGCTGACGGCGCTGCTGGCGGTGGCCATGCTGAAGCCGCTGCGGGTGCGGTATGGGCGTGCCGCTTTGGCCCCCCTGCCGGCCCCAAGGCTAATGCCAGATCAGGTGTGAAAACAGAGGCGAAGACAGCACGGTCATCAAGGCGGGATTGGCAAGCGCTTGTTAACCGGTCAGCCGCTATACGCAAACGGCGGCTGGATGGTTCGGCCGCCGTGTAGGAAGGAGGTAACGATGGCTCACACCCATCGAACTGCCTAAGAAAGATGGTGGTGATCCTGACCATCAAGGTCAAGATCATTTTGATCCGGAAGTAAGGGGACGGGTCAGCCGCGAGGGTTCCCCGGACGGCTGGCCTACTCCTTCTGGGCATCCAGCCGCTGCTTGAGGACCGCGTTGATCAGGCCCGGGTTCCCCTTCCCCGCCATCGCCTTCATCGTCTGGCCGACAAAAAAGCCGAACAGCTTGTCCTTGCCCGATCGGTATTCCGCCACCTTGCCCGGATTGGCCGCCAGGATGCGATCCACCGCGGCATCGATCGCGCCGGTGTCGGTGACCTGGCGCAGTCCGCGTTCGTCGACGATTGTCGCCGCGTCCTGGCCGGTTTCCAGCATGGCCTCGAACACGTCCTTGGCGATGCGCCCGTTGATCGTGTTGTCGGCCATCAGGTCCAGCAAGCCACCCAGGGCGGCGGCGGTGACCGGCGGGTCGTCGATCGAGCGGCCCAGGCGGTTCAGCGCGGCAAAGAAATCCCCGGTCACCCAGTTGGCGGCGATCTTTGGGTCGCGGCCGCGGGCGACCGTCTCGTAATAGTCGGCGGTGGCTTTTTCGGCCACCAGGACAGCGGCGTCGTAGGGCGAAAGTCCATACATTTGTATGAACCGGGCGCGCTTCGCGTCGGGCAGCTCCGGCAACGATGCTTTCAGCGCGGCGATCCAATCCTCCTCCAGCACCAGCGGCAGCAGGTCCGGGTCGGGAAAGTAACGATAATCGTGCGCGTCCTCCTTCGACCGCATCGAGCGGGTCAGGTTGCGGCCGCTGTCGAACAAGCGGGTCTCCTGCATCACCGTGCCGCCGGCTTCCCAAACCTCGACCTGACGCCGAGCCTCGGCCTCGATGGCTTGCATGATGAAGCGGACGGAGTTGAGGTTCTTGATCTCGCAGCGGGTGCGATAGAGTTCGTTAATTTTGCGCACCGATACGTTGACGTCGGCGCGCAAGGAGCCTTCCTCCATGTTGCCGTCGCAGGTGCCCAGGTAGCGCAGGATGGAACGAAGTTTCCTGATGTAGGCACCGGCCTCCTCCGGGCCGCGGATGTCGGGTTCGGAGACGATTTCCATCAATGCGACGCCGGCACGGTTCAGGTCGATGAAGGATTTGGCCGGGTGCTGGTCGTGCAACGATTTGCCGGCGTCCTGCTCCAGATGCAGCCGGGTGATGCCGATCATTTTCGTGGTGCCATCGGCCAGTTCCACCTCGACCATGCCGGTGCCGACGATCGGGTGTTCGTACTGGCTGATCTGGTAGCCGGCGGGCAGGTCGGCATAGAAATAGTTCTTCCGGTCGAAGCGGCTGACGGGGTTGATGCGCGCGTTCAGGCCGAGGCCGGTGCGCACCGCCTGGGCCACGCATTCGCCGTTGATGACCGGCAGCATGCCAGGAAAGGCCGCATCGACGAAGCTAACCTGGCTGTTCGGTTCGGCACCGAACGCGGTGGCGGCGCCGCTGAACAGCTTGGCGTTGCTGGTGACCTGGGCGTGGACCTCCAGGCCGACGACGACCTCCCAGGGGCCGGTGGTGCCTTCGATGGCGTAGGTCATCACGGTGCCTTTCATATGGAGCCGAGGCCGGAGACAATGTTTTAGGCGTCACGCTCCAGCGTCGCAATCAGGCCGATTACCCTGATGCTTTGACTTGGATATAGATCGCTCTATCTACGCGGCTAGATCCAGGAGTGTATCTGACGGCCTTTCATGTGAGGGATTGCGATACCGATATCGCGGTGCGAAGGCTCGCGCGGCTCAAGGGAAAGAGCCTGACGGAGACGATCCGTGAGGCGGTAGAGCACGAATACGCCGCGATTAGCGAAATGCCATCGCTGATCGATCGGCTACGCCCGATCCAGGCGCAATTCCTGGCGCTAAAGCAACCAGGCGGCGATCCCGCCGACAAGGCCTTCTTCGACGACCTGTCAGGTCAAGCCGATGTTCGTTGATGCCTCCGCCATGATCGCGATCATTGCGATGGAAGAGGATGCGGCCAGCCTGGCGGGACGATTGGCGCAAGCACGTCAGGTTCGCACGTCTGGCGTGGCAATGTTCGAGGCTGCCGCGGGATTGGCGCGTATCGCCAACGCTCGGCCTGTCGAGGCGCTGGCGGTGGTCGAGCACTTCCTCAGCGAAATCAAGGCCACCGTCGTGGCTATCGATCAGGCGACCGGGCGGACGGCTATCGAGACGTTCCAGCGCTTTGGCAAGGGAAGCCATCCAGCCGCGCTGAACATGGGTGACTGTTTTGCCTATGCGTGCGCACGCCAGCTCGCCGCGCCATTGCTGTGCAAGGGAAATGATTTCCCACGGACCGACATCGACCTCGGCTAATGACCGGCCCTGATCGCCGGCAATGCCGTGAAGCTGGCGGCGTTCTCTATCGCGGCCGATACGGCGAAGACGGTTTCCTCATCGAATGGCCTGCCGATGACCTGCAAGCCCACCGGCAACCCATTCGCATCCAGGCCCGCCGGAATCGAGATCGCGGGCACGCCGGCCAGATTGGCCGGTACGGTGAACAGGTCGTTCAGGTACATCTTGATCGGATCGTCCATGTTCTCGCCCTGCGCGAACGGGGCGGTTGGCGCGGTGGTGGTCAGCAGCGCGTCCACCTGGGTGAACGCGTCGGTGAAGTCCTTCAGGATCAGCGCACGGATCTTCTGCGCCCGAAGGTAGTACGCATCATAGTAGCCGGCGGACAGGACATAGGTGCCGATCAGCACGCGGCGGCGGATTTCGGGTCCGAAACCGTCGGCGCGGGTGCGTTCGTAGAGATCGCGCAGGTCTTCGCCGTTCCGCCGTGATCCGAATCGCACCCCGTCGTAGCGCGCCAAGTTGGATGACGCCTCCGCCGGAGCGACGATGTAGTAGGTGGGCAGGCCGTACTTCGTGTGTGGCAGGGACACGTCGACGATGTCGGCGCCCGCCGCGCGCAGCCAATCTATGCCTTGCTGCCAGAGTGCCTCGGTCTCCGCCGGCATGCCGTCCGAGCGGTATTCCTTAGGGATGCCGATCCGCAGCCCCTTGAGGCTGCGCGCGCAGGCGGCCTCGTAGTCCGGCACCGCCACGGCGGCACTGGTGGCATCCTTTGGATCATGCCCGGCCATCGAACCCAGCAGGATCGCACCGTCCCGCACCGTGCGGGTGATCGGCCCGGGATGATCCAGCGACGAGGCGAAGGCGACAACGCCCCAGCGCGAGCAGCGCCCATAGGTCGGCTTCACCCCTACTAGCCCGCAGAACGACGCCGGCTGACGGATCGAGCCGCCGGTGTCGGTCCCGGTCGCCCCCATTGCCAGACGTGCCGCGACGGCCGAGGCGGACCCGCCGGACGAGCCGCCCGGCACCAGCACGGCGGTGTTGTCCTGCCGGCGCTTCCAGGGATTCTCGACCGGTCCATAGGCCGACGTCATGTTGGACGAGCCCATGGCGAACTCGTCCATGTTGGTCTTGCCCAGGAATATCGCACCGTCGCGCAACAGATTGGCGGTGACGGTGCTTTCATACGGCGGCACGAATGGTGCCAGGATCTTGCTGCCGGCTGTCGTCTTGACGCCGGCGGTGCAGAACAGGTCCTTGATCGCCAGGGGAATCCCGGTCAGTGCCCGCGCCTGTCCACCCGCCAGCGCGGCATCGGCGGCGCGGGCCTGGTCCACCGCCTGGCTGTGGCTGACGGTGATGAAGGCGTTCAGCCGCGGATTGAGCGCCTCGATCGCTTGCAGATGCGCCATCGTCAGGTCCACGGCGGAGAACCGCTTTTCGCGCAGTCCGTCGCGGGCCTCGGTGATGGTCAGATCGGTCAGCATCACTCGACGACCTTTGGCACGACGTAGAAATCGCCGCTGCGTTCCGGGGCGTTGGACAGCACCTTGTCCGGGTAGCCGCCGTCGGTCACCACATCCGGCCGCATCGCCATCGCCATGTTCGCCGCACCGGCGAGCGGCGCGATGCCGCTGACATCGACCTCGTTCAACTGCTCGATCCAGCCCAGGATGCCATTCAGTTCCTGGCACAGCGGCTCGACCTCGTGGTCCTCGACCCGGATGCGGGCGAGCGCGGCGATGCGACGGACGGTCGCGTGATCGAGCGACATGCGGCTGGATTTCCTTTGGCTGCGTAGCGGCGCGGGACCATAACGACGGGCATGGCTCTGTTCAACCTGACGGATCTGCTGGGGTCGGTGGGACGCGACCAGCGGGTAATCGGCATCGACTTTGGCAGCAAGACGATTGGACTGGCGCTGTCGGATGTGCGGCGGGTGCTGGCGTCCCCCTATGGCAGCCTGAAACGGGGCAAGCTGAGGGCGAACGCGGCGGAGATCGCGGCGATCGCCCAGCGCGAGGGTGCCGGCGGGCTGGTGGTCGGGCTGCCGCTGTCGATGGATGGCACGGTGGGGCCGGCGGCTCAGGCGGCGCGGGACTGGACCCATGCTTTGGTTGGTGCCACCGGGCTGCCGGCAGCCTTGTGGGACGAGCGGCTGTCCAGCGCGGCGGTCAACCGGTTCCTGATCGGGGAGGCGGATTTATCCCATGCCAAGCGGGCGGTGGCGGTGGATCGGGCTGCGGCTGCGTGGATGCTGCAGGCGGCGCTGGATGCTGGATCTCGTTAGACACGTTGGTGCTGACTGTTCTTGTATCGCAATAGTATCGGATATAGTTTCAACAAGAAACCACAAATTCCCAACGCTGGGAGTTTAGGCGTTGCAGCCATTTAAATATTGTCTGATAAGTTGGGCAGCTTACCATAAATTCGATTACGCCCGGCATCCGGGGCGGCGGGGCCGCAAGGGCACGTCAGTGTAGATCCCGAGCGAGGCAGCAACCCGCCTGACTCGGGCCGATCGGCTGCCGCTCAAGCGGCCGGCGCGTCCGGATTGAATGGGTCGAGCCGCGCGAGCGTTTCGGCTTCTTGCCCCATCGACGTTAAGATCTCGATGAGCTCGCTGAAAGCCACGCCCGACGGCGTTCTAGTGCTTTCAAGGCCTTGGTTCGTTATCCAGAGGCCGGTCGTCGCCGCATCGAGGAGGTTCCCTTTGTCGATCATGTCGTCCATGTGCTTCGCGTCAATATAGAGGCCATATAATCGTTCCGCATCGCTGTTGTCGTTTGGCTTGAACGCCCCCTTTTTATCTCCAGTCATCGTCATCACCAGCTCGCAAGCCTGCCAACATTGCGAGACGCAGACCTCGAAGTTCAACAGCGAACGGAAGTAGGGAGAGATGACGGTTGGCGGTGTGGAGACATATTCGATCAGTGCGAGGCGTGCTGCGCGGTAGGCGGAAAACGCCCCTTCTGTGCGCCTAATGAAGTTAAAGAGATAGGCGCGTTCTTTGACGGACGGCCTCACTGAATGGAGATTGTGTAGGATAAAACTATTTAGCCAGGCGCTCTCCATGGCGAGTTCTGGCGCGCCGCATGTCGTCAAGGACGACAGCTTGTGTGCCACGAAGTTATCGAGAAGGTAATTCGATGGCTGAGCTGGACCGACATCAGTGACGATTTCAATAGCGATGGTCGCAGTACCTCCCAAGCGGACTTGCGGAACGCTGCTAGTACGTGGGCCTGCCGCCGATCGGATGAAAGTGGCGGTCCGGTAATAACGGAACCGGAAGTTCGATTCAGCCCTGGTGCGGGCCAGGCGGGGGTGGTCTGTCCTCCCTGGCCCGCACCCCTACAAGCAGCAGATCAGGATGCAGGTCCTTGCGTCTGGGGAGTGGCTATATATTCGGCGGCTAGTTCTTCAAACACTTCGGCGACGGATAGTGGGATGTCGACTTTCCTAGAACGCCATTGCCGCACAATTTCGGCTTCGACATCGAAGGCCCTAGCCACGACGCCCACGCCTACGCCTACGCCCAGGATTTGGAGGATGTATGCGAAGCGCTGCGGGCTCATTGGCCCTTGCTGCCCTGCAAGGCGCAACGTCTACCTGGCGGCACTTCGCGACCATCCGTTCCGACCGAAGGATGAAGGTTTTTCGTTCGAATAGCCAAACCCAAGCTTGCGGGGATCGCTCGTACCGCCCTGGCTAAAGGTCGACGGCGACGCATTATAACGGCCCATTTTCTACTCCACATTTAGCGGCGCCGACCTGGTGCCGCGGATGAGGAAGCGCTCGAGCTGGCCGAGTTTGTTTTTGCCGCATAAACTACGGAAACATATTTCTGTTTTTAGATTAATTTCGATTTAATGTGCGCCCTCGCGTATCGAATCTGAGAACGATTTGCTGGCGGCGGTTCAAAGCATCGAAAACCACGCGATGCTGTCGGGGAGGTTCAGGCAAACCGCAGAATAACCGTGGCGCAGTCGATCAGCCGGCGACGGAGCCGGTCATCTCTGCTCAGCAAACTTTGGTCTGGAATCCGGCGCGAGGGTGCGGGTTGAAATCTCGCTCGGTCAGACCCTCGACTTCGCCGCCGACAAGGCCGATGTCAATATCGGTTTCCGTATCTTCCAGCACCATCCCGCACACGGCCTTGATGCCCTCACGGGTGCCCCAGCGGCGTGATAGATGATAATCGTCGTTGGTAATATCATAAAGCCTGAATCGATAGACCTTGACCTTGCCCAATTCCGTGTCCTCTCGCGTGTGCGGAACCCTATACAGCGCCGCTAGTGGCGCTAACGTGCATTTTGCGGTCCGCAGGCATGTTAATGGCCTTACACAAGGGCCTACAACCCTCTTGACGGGACCCGAACCCGTACATCCCGACGGACAGCAAATTGCAAATTTGCCGCGTCTGCCATTCCGCCACCAGGGGAATAGCGCCGATATGGCGCTGAGGTATCGATCCGCCAAAGTTTCGTTGCGAAAAACCGGTTGGGTCCTGCACGGCGCTCGAGGCTGCCGAGTGTTGCTACTCCCCCTAGCCCTTGTTTACACGCCTGACGTGCATTATGTAGTTCAACCGGACCGACTTCCCAATAATACCAACCGACAAATGAGCTGACTCGTACGTGATTTCCGCCGGCTCGGGGCGTCGTGGTGGTTTGGTCCAGCTTGATGACGGGTGGAACAGCCATGACGATACAGATCACGCGACGGGAGCACGATGCCGGCGCACTGCGCTGGCAGGCTGGCCGCACAACCGAGGCGCCGGTGGCGCGGCGACTTCTGGCGCTGGCGCTGGTGCTGGAAGGTCATAACCGGATGGATGCCGCGAACACCTGCGGGATGGACCGGCAGACGCTGCGCGACTGGGTAATCCGCTATAACGAGCACGGCATTGCGGGTCTATCAGACCGTCCGCATGGCGGCGGGGCGGCGGCGAAACTGTCTGTCGAGGAGACGGCGCAACTGGCGATCTGGGTTGGCAAAAAGCCGACTGTTGCTGAAGATGGCGTCGTGCGTTGGCGGTTGTGCGACCTGCGGGAGCGGATCCTGGCGCGCTTCTTTGTCCTGATGGATGAGCGCAGCGTCGGGCGGATTCTGTCGGCATTGGGGTTCAGCCACATCTCGGTTCGGCCGCGTCATCCCAAGGCGGATGCCGAAGCGCAGCAGGCGCATAAAAAAACTTTGCCGAACTGGTCGCGGCTGCCATTCCGCCGGCCGCGCACGGCAAGCCGATCGAGCTTTGGTGGCAGGACGAAGCCCGCGTTGGTCAACAAGGCAGCCTGACCCGCATCTGGGCGGAACGCGGCAGCCGCCCCACAGCACCGCGGGATCAGCGTTACCACTGGGCCTCACTACTGTCCGGTCAATTGCTAAACAATTTCAATTGGTTATTTTCTGTAGCGGTAGTGGAACTGTAGGCTTCCGATAAAAACGCTGTTTTAATTGGCATCTTTTCGAATATTGCCACCGAAAAGACCTGCATCAATGTGTAGAGTGACGCCTGGATCCCCAGCCGCTTGCGAATGATCGCGGCCAGCACGTAGACCGACACGGCGATCCAGATCTGCGTTTTGACCGCGTTCTTGGAGGTGCCGTAGAACCGCTTGATCCGCAGGTGCTGCTTGATCCATTTGAAGAAGAGTTCCACCTGCCAGCGGCTCTTGTAGAGATTGCAGATCGTGAGCGCCGGCAGCGCGGCTTGGTTGGTCAGGAATACCAGCGTCTCGCCGGTTGCCGGGTCCTTGAACCGGACGCGTCGCATGTGCGTCGGATAGTCTTGGCCGGACCGGACACCGTCCAGCGCAATCGTTTGATCGGCGACAATCCCCGCGGCTTTTTCCGCCGTTGCCGAGTACATCCGGCGCGCCTTGAGGTTGGACTTCGCTCGGGTCACAAAAAAGGCGCCGGCCTGGTGCAGCCGGTGCAACCGGGCGAAGTCAATGTAGCCCCGATCCATGACGTAGATTGCGCCCGGCTCCGGCACCAGCAGGTCGAGCGCGTGCACATCATGCAGCTTGCCGTCGGAAATATGGATGAAACTGGGGATGTTGCCGCGCAGATCGAGCAAGGTGTGCATCTTGACGGCCGATTTTGTCGCGCGGAAATGCGCCCAGGGGAACATCGACAGGCAAAGGTCGATCGTGGTCGAGTCCAGGGCGTAGACGGTGTTCTTTAGGTCCAGGCCCAGGTCTTCGCCCGCGTAGAGCTTTCGCGCCCGAACGATTAGCGTCTGCGCGAGGCCGGCGTAGATGCGCCAGTCCCGCGTCTCGTTGGCGTCGGCCAGGGTCGAGCGGCGGACCACCTCGCGGAAGCCCATGTGATAGAGCTTGCCGGGCTGCGCCGAAAGACAGGTCTCGATGTCGCGCAGGCTCTCGCGGTACGTCGGTTGCGCGAAAGCCATCGCACGGTACTGCTCCGCGCAGGTCAGGGTCTTGACGCCCTTGTCGCCTGCATAGCGCTGGACAAGCCGCGCAAACGTTGTCCAGGGGACGAAGTCCATCAGTTGGGCGAATAAGGTCTGGCCTGCATACACGGCGCTCTCCGGGCAAAAGCCCGGCAGCCTGTGCGCACGCGCCGTTCAAGTCGACACCACCCGTTTTGGCCTGGAAACCGGCGGAACTCCTGGCGTTCCGCATCAAACCTAGTCAATAAACCGGACAGCAGTGACTGGGCCTACCTGTTCGGCGCGGTCTGCCCGGCGCGGGGCGTCGGGGCTGGGCTCGTGCTGCCGCACGCCAACGTCCACGCGATGAACCTGCACCTGCAGGAAATCAGCACCCAGGTCGCCGAAGGTGCGTTCGCCGTGCTGACGCTGGACGGCGCCGGATGGCACCAGACGGGCGACCGCTTGGAGGTGCCCGAGAATATCGGGCTGTTGCACCTGCCGCCCTACTCGCCGGAGTTGAACCCCGTCGAGAACGTCTGGGAATTCCTGCGACAGAACGACCTCAGCAACCGCGTCTACGCAACCTCTGAAGCGATCATCGACGCATGCTGCGTGGCTTGGAACAAACTCATCGCCGCACCAGAGCGTATCCGATCAATCGCCACACGGGACTGGGCAAAAACGGTCACCTCATGAGTCGTTTGTTGGGGTGGACGGCCCCACGGCATCGCGTGCCAAAGTTGGGTTGTCATAGCTCCAACAAGAGGACCGTCCAGATGAAGCTTAAGCGCATTGCCATTGATACCTCCAAGCATGTTTTCACGCTGCACGGCGTCGATGAGCAGGAACATCCTGTTGTGCGCAGGAATCTCAGGCGCGCAGAAATGGAAACCTTCTTTGGCAAGCTTCCCAGCACCGAGGTGATCATGGAGGCGTGCGGCGGCGCGCATCATTGGGGGCGCTTGCTGGCCCGGCTGGGCCATACGGTGCGCCTGATACCGGCTCAGTACGTCAAGCCGTTCGTCAAGCGCGCCAAAAACGATCGCGCCGATGCCGAAGCGATCAATGACGCGGCGTCGCGCCCTGGCATGGCCTCGGTGCCGGTCAAGAGCGCCGAGCGGCAAGCCGCGCTGGTCATTCTGCGCCACCGTGAGATGCTGGTCGGCCAACGCACTCAATTAATAAACGCCCTGCGCGGGCATGCCACCGAGTTCGGCGTCATTGCCGGCAAAGGCACGGCGCATGTCCAACCGTTGCTGGACAGGCTGGGTGCCGAGACGGCGATCCCAGCGGCGGCACGGACGATGTTTGTGCGCATCGGCGAGCAGATCGCAGAGCTTGACCGCCAGATTGGCGAACTCGATGCCGAGTTGCTCGCCCAGCACAAGGCCAACCCGGTCAGCCGCATGCTGGCTGAGGTGCCCGGCATTGGCCCGGTCACCGCCATCACCCTGGCACTCGCCATTGATAGCCAGGACTTCGCCTCCGCGCGCCACTTCGCGGCCTGGCTTGGCCTCACGCCGAAGGAGCACTCGACGGGCGGCAAGCAGCGCATGGGCCGCATCAGCAAAGCCGGCAATGAACGGTTGCGCAGCTTGTTCGTGGTGGGCGCCACCGCGGTGATCCAGCATGTCAGGCCAGGCAGGCCAAACACCTCCACCTGGCTGCTGGCGTTGCTCGCGCGCAAGCCAAAGAAGCTGGCTGCGGTGGCGCTGGCCAACAAGACAGCCCGCATCGTGTGGGCGATGATGTCGCGCGGCGAGGCCTACCGGCATCAGCCGGCTACCGCCTAGCCGCAGCGGCTGCCGGGGTTCAAGGCCAACAGCAAGATGACCAACGGTCGCACCGACAAGCGAGAAATGCCGTTTATACCTGTGGCCGAACCAGGCCGCGCGGTTGTTTGGCACTCGCTTGCGGATCCCATCTGGGCCAGCGGTCATGCGACCGCGCCAACAGGCCGGACACATGACCGCATGCGACCCTCAGCTCATCCTGTGCATAGCCGTCTTGAACCCAAGGGGCCGTCCACACATGGTATAAGATCAATTACGCAGTCGGGGGCAGGTGCGTGGGCGGTGTGGGGCCACGCCGTGATTGTGAATGACGCATCGCAGTATGACCACGCAGCGGACGATGAGCGCGCCTATGTCGGGCTTCTGAATGAACACGGGCGTACCCCCAGCCTAATCGCAGGCCCTATCCCTGATAGTTATACTTGTCGTGCTCGAGTTCTGCCCGTTGTGCAATATCCAATCTCCGAGGCCTGGCATAAAATCCCGTCACAGGGTCAATGCTGAAGACATCATGGTAGCGGACGATAATGTGTAACGCAGCCACCGTCACACCACCCGGAAATTGCCGAACTGCCAGGGGCACGTCGCATCGACATCCTCCGGAAACAGCCGCCCGCGATCAACCAGCGGTGTCCAGTCGCTGTAAGCCCCGACCATGTCCCCGAGATACGGCTCCGCCACCTGCAGCACCCGCGCATGGTCCAGATGATCCGCCTCGACGATCCCGGCGGCCGGGTTCTCCATCGCCCAGACCAGACCGCCCAGCACCGCCGCCGTCACCTGCAGGCTCGTGGCGTTGTTGTGCGGCGCCAGCGCGCGGGCCTGCTCGATCGACAGGCGCGAGCCATACCAGTAGGCGCCGCGCGGGTGGCCCATCAGCAGGACGCCGAGTTCATCCACGCCGGTGCGGATTTCGTCCATCATCAGCCGCTGCCTGGGCTGCAACCGCCAGTTCCGCCCAGCCATCTCGTGCACCGACAGCACCGCGTCGTCGCATGGATGGTAGGCGTAATGCACCGTCGGCCGATACCGCACCTGATCGCCATCCTTCACCGCATAGTAATCGGCGATCGAGATCGACTCGTTATGCGTGATCAGGAACCCGTGCAGCGGTCCGGCCATCGGCGTCCAGGTCCGCACGCGGGTGGAGGCACCCGGCCGCAGCAGATAGATCGCCGCGTCGGAGCCGAAGTCGTGGCGGCGGCCGTCCGGCGGCAACACCTTCTCGTGCGTGCCCCAGCCGAGTTCGGCGGGCTGGCAGCCCTCACCGGCGAAGCCGTCGATCGACCAGGTGTTGACGAACTCTCCGGGCTGCTTGGCGAACGCCGCGGTTTGGGTGTCGCGCTCGGCGATGTGGATCACCTTCACGCCTAGGCCTTGCGCCAGCGCCGCCCAGCCCGGGCGATCCGTCGGGACAGGTGTCTCGGCATCCGTATCACGCGCGATGTTCAGCAGCGCCTGCTTGACGAAGTGGGAGACCAGCCCCGGATTGGCGCCATGCGTCAGCACCGCGGTCGGCCGAGACTGTCCTCCGGAACCTCCCCCTGGGTCGGCGGCCAGCGCCAGCACGCTTTCCCGCAGCGCGTAGTTCGACCGCTGCGACGGCGACAGCGACGGATCGGTGTAGCCGCCGGCCCACGGCTCGATGCAGGTATCGAGATAAAGCAGAGCGTTATCCTGACAGAACCTGATCAGCGCGACCGAGGACACATCGACACTCAGATTGAGCAGAAAATCGCCTGGCTGCATCAGCGAACTTAGCACGCTGCGAAAATTGTCGCGGGTCAGCGGCATGACGGTGAAGCGCACGTCGTAAGCGGCGGCGATATCCTGACCGCGCGGATCGCCGGAGACGATCGCGATACGCTCCCGCGGCATGTCGATGTGGCGCAGGATCAGGGGCAGGACGCCCTGGCCAATGCTGCCAAAGCCGAGCATGACGAGGCGACCGCCGAACGCGACGTGTTTCATGGGTTGAACTCCTTTCAAACCAGCAGACAACTTGCACCACGATGGCAACCCGACACGTTGCTCCGGCCGTCATCGCGGGGCGCGTCCCCATGGACGCTAACATAGCGCTGTCGAGGCGGCCTTCACGCCCCGCGTCATGCTCGCCGGAGGCCGACCTCCACGACTTCGCCGCGATCAGCACCGCACGTCGTGGAGGGCAAGCCTTCGCCCGCCATGACACCCGGCCGACCGACAAGCGCCGGCCGCCATGTTAGCGCACGGCACCCGGGCGGCGGTTGCCAGCGGCCTTCAAACAATCATCTCAGGCAGCGACACGCAGCGGGGGCTGTGGCGCCTCGTGCGCGACCTCGACAATCCGGGCACGATCAAACCCGTTGAAGGCGGTGCGCAGACAGGCGCCATAGGCACCCAACTGGCCGATCTCGATCCAGTCGCCCTCGGCGATGTCGGCCGGCAGCATGAACGGGCCATGCATGACGTCGGCGCTGTCGCAGGTGGGGCCGAACAGCGAGAACCCGACGGTCGGACCGACCGCCTGGTTGTCCGGGCGGATCAGCCGCGCCGGGTAGCGGAAGCCCAACGCGCCGGCATCCGCCAGGCTGCCGTAGACGCCGTCGTTGACATACAGCGCGTTGCCCCGGCGGGCCTGCACCTGCACCACCACCGAGGTGCCCGCTGCGACCAGCGTCCGTCCCGGTTCAGCCCACAGGCGGGCGTTCGCCAAATGGGCGCTGGACAGGCCGAGGCGCTCGAAGCCTGCCTCGACCTCGGCGAAGAAGGCGCCCAGCGGCGGTGGCTCCTGGTCCGGATAGGCCACCGGAAAGCCGCCGCCGACGTCGACCACATCGACCTTCACGCCGGCCGCCCGGATCACCTGCCCGGTCAGATCCATTGCGTCGCGCCAGGCCAGCGGATCAAGGCACTGCGAGCCGACGTGAAAGCTGACGCCGAGGGTTCGCGCACAGCCCCGCGCCTCGCGCAGCAGCGCCACCGCATCGGGCATGTCCGCGCCGAACTTGCCGGACAGATCCAGCTTCGCCCCACCCCTTGGCAGCGCGATGCGCACGATCAGGCCCAACGCGCCGGCGACGCCGGTGGCGGCGATCTCGGTCCGGATCTTCGCCAGTTCCTCCGCGCTGTCGAGCACGAAGTCGCGCACGTCGTGCCGTGCCCAGGCCTCGCGGATCGCGCCGCGCGCCTTGATCGGGTGCATGAAGTGGATCGCCGCCCGCGGGAACATGCCGCGCACCAGCCGCACCTCCGGCAGTGAGGCGCAGTCGAAGTGCCGCACGCCGCCATCGTGCAGCGCGCGCAGCACCGCCGGGTCGGCATTGCACTTCACGGCATACAGGACATCACCCGGGAACGCCTGCACAAAGGCACGCGCGGTACCGGCCACGACGGTAGGACGCAGGCAGTGCATCGGCTCCTCCGGACGGTCGGCGGCAACCACCTGGTCGACACTCGGCAGACGAACGGGACCTTGGATCGGATATTCAACGAAACTGCGACGCAGGGGGCTGACGGCGGCACGGGTACGGCTGATGACAGGGCGGACAACAGACATCGCGGTAATCCTCGCGGACATACGGACGCGCGCAAACGCGCCCGTGACGGAACGGGGACAAGGCCAACGGCGAGCGCGGATGCGGCTCGGCCGAGGTCAGACGATGCGGGTGGTACTTCGCATCGCGCGGGTGCGTTCGGACATAGGCGTGTTCCCTAACGACCCCGGCCCACGGTTGGCCGGGTCTATCGAAAAGGACGCGTTTACGTCGTTGCTGTGCCCAAGGTGGGCTCGCGGCACGTGCGGATGCGTCACCGCTCCCGGAGCAGGAGCGAGGCGTCGGATATAGGGTCCATAATCCCCCGGTAGTTATGCTTTTTTGGGGAACTGATAAGCTATCAGCGCATAGCTTGGCTGCCCAGGAGGGCAAGGTACTCCCAGATCATCGTCGCCGCGGCCAGCGCGGTGATCTCCGCCACGTCGTAGGCCGGCGAGACCTCCACCAGGTCCATGCCGATGAACCCGACCGTGCCCAGGCGGCGCAGGATGGCCTGTGCCTGCCAGGACGCCAGGCCACCGACCTCCGGCGTGCCGGTTCCCGGCGCATGGGCCGGGTCCAGCGCGTCGATGTCGAAGCTGAGGTACGCCGGGGCGTTGCCGACAATCGCCTCGATTTGCGCCGCGACGGCGGTCGGCGCCGACGCATGGACATCTTGCGCCGACAGGACGGTCACGCCCTTGGACAGGGTCCAGTCCATGACCGCGCGCTGCACCGGGGAACGGATGCCGACCTGGATCATGCGATGCGGATCGACCAGGCCCTCATTGATGGCGTGATAGAACGGCGAGCCATGCGCGTAGGGCTGGCCGAAGTTGTCGGGCCAGGTGTCGACATGGGCGTCGAAGTGCACCAGCGCGACGGGACTTCCCTGCCGCTGGGTCAGCGCGCGCAGCAGCGGCAGTGTGATGCCATGCTCGCCGCCCAGTGCGATCAGGTGCCCGATCGGTTGGGCCTGCGACTGGATTGCCGCCAGGCTGGCCGGGATGTCGCCGAGGGCCAGCGCGAAATCACCAATGTCGGACAAGCCAAGGCGGGCTGGCTCGACCCAGTGCTCGGGATGGTCGCCGTCGGTCAGCATGCGGCTGGCGCGACGGATCGCCGCCGGACCGTCCCGGGTGCCGGCACGGTTGGTGGTGCCAAGATCCATGGGGATGCCGGCAATGGCGAAGTCGGCGGCCGGGTCACCGCGGCTGACGCCAAGGAAGCTGGAGGAGATTGCGTAAGTCGGGATGCCGGCCATTCGGGTGGCGTCCTTAGCTGATGCGCCGGGGCTGATGCGCCAGTGACTTATAGTTTGCCGAAGCAACCTGCGCCAGAACCAGGCTTCCGAGGTGGCTCGGCCTACAGCTTTTCAACATGGCGTCGGTCAGCGTTCCTTATCCGGATCATAGCACCCGGAAGCGACGAAGTATCCGTGGTTCGCCGTAAGGTGCTCGATAATGACCGCCGGCAAATATGATAGCAGTGCATGTTCCGCTGAAAGTAGGACGCATTGACGAGGCTCCGGTTGACAGTGCCGGCTGGTTACGAAATGCTTAGGTTACCATCTGTCATTGGCCGCTGCCCCGTTGCTTCGTGTCTGGCCTTGAATTGCCCATGATTACTGCCAGGACTGAGTTCCTCAAGCCGAATATTGGCCGCGTACGGATATGCCAAATATAAGCGGAGACGTCTTCTGATGTTGAACCCGGTATGTTCCGCCGCACGACCAGCCCTCGGCGCTGTGGTATTTTTATTTTTACTCGGCGCGTGCTCGACGCATGTGACGCAAACCGGCAATTACGTGCCTGCGGGCGATCAGGCTGGCGGTGCCATGCCGCGCCCGCGGCGCGTGCTGGTGACGGATTTCCTGGTGGACTCACAGGCCGTGCAGCTTGACCAGGGCGTTGGTCCGCGGGTGATGCGGGCGATGGGGTCCGACGCACCGGAGATAACGCCGGCGTCGCAGGTGCAAAATGCCATCGCCGAGGCTTTGTCGGACGATATTCGCAAGATGGGCCTTCCGGTGGAACGCGTCGCGGCCGGGACGCCGCCAGGGCCGAGCGACCTGCTGGTCCAGGGCCAGATCCGCAAGATCGACGAAGGCAACAGGACCCGTCGCCTGGCGATCGGATTTGGCGCCGGCAGGAGTTCGGTCGAAGCCGAGGTCCAGGTCTATTATGACCGAGGCACCGCGCAGCCGCAGTTGCTGCAGACCTATGACGCGAATGCGAACAGCGGGCGCAAGCCCGGCATGGGGATCGGTGTCGCATCGGCCGCGGGCGGTGGCAGCCTGGCGCCAGCCGCACTGTCCGGCGCGATGGGCGCACACGCCGAGAAGGAGGGTGTGGCGGGCGAAGGCCAGCACCTGGGCAACCGGATCGCCTACAACCTGGGACAGTTCTTCGTGCAGCAGGACTGGATACCGGCAGCGTCCGCGCCGTCCCGCTCGCTCCGCTGACGCCACGCTCGCGCATTTAGGCGGGTGCCGCCGCGCTGGCGCACAATCGGTTCCGTTGCGTGGTCAGACAGTGCCAGCGGCGGCACGTTCGAACGTTACCAGGGCACTATGGATGTCACCCCTGACGGAGCATGGGCATGACCAGAGGGGATTTTCTTTCGTTTCCCTGTCAAAGGATCATCGGCGACGTCGCGATCAGGGATCACGCGTTGACGGCGCTGCTTGTGCTGGAAGCGTTGACGCTGTTCGTTGCCGCACCGCTCGCGGGAATGGGTATCCGGTCCCCGTTGCTGATCGGCGGCATGCTTGGCATTCCGCTTGCTCTCGCAATCGTGATAATTTCGCCCAACATGGGCGCGCGGCTGCTCGCCACGTTCGCGACGGCTCTCGCTTTTGCGGGCGCGGCTTTTCGTATCAGTCACCCATCGATCCAGTCCATCTGGCTGGGGCATGGCGCCGCCATCGTCGCGGTGATTGCGATCTCCTGGGTCATCGGACAGGCGGTCTTCGCGCCGGGACGCGTGACGCATCACCGGATCGAAGGCGCGGTCATTCTCTACCTTAACATCGCCGTATTGTTCACCTCGGCTTATCGTCTGGTTTCGGAACTCGATCCAGCGGGCTTTGTCGATGTTCCGGCGGGCGAGCCCGAGGCCGCGGCGATCAGCGGCATGCTGTATTTCAGCTTCTCGACCTTGACCTCGACCGGCTTTGGCGAAATTCGGCCGCTGCATCCGATCGCCCGCAGCCTGGCCAATCTTGAGTCCGTTCTGGGCCAGTTGTACCTGACTATATTGCTGGCCCGCCTTGTCACCTTGCATATAGAAGCGCGACGAGATTAGCGCGGCCCGTAATAATACGTGCGACGGCTTGCCATCGAGCTGAATACAGGCTTAGTCTTGACCATAATCATCACGCGCGCATGTCGAAGCGCCGTCCGGGGAGATATCATGCGGCGCGAACGGATGTTTCCGGATGTCATTGCTTGGGCGGCTGTCGGCCTGCTGTCCGGTTTCAGCCTTCCGGCGTTCGCCCAGACCGCAGCACCGGCCCCGGCCCCGGCGTGGCCACATGTGCTGACCATCAATGGCGCCAATGTGGTGGTCTATCAGCCGCAGGCGATCGACTGGCCAGAGCATGAAACGCTGACCACGCGGGAGGCGATTGCCATCACGCCGGCAAACGACAAGACGGCGATTGTCGGCACAACCGAAATTTCGTTCTCGACCCAAACCGATGCCACGACCGGCGATGTCATCCTGTCGAATGGCCAGCTTCTCGCTTCGCACTTTCCCGCGCTGGATACCGCACAAGCGACACGGATCGAGGCGCAGATCAAGCTGGCGCTGCCCAACATCAAGCCCCAGCCGGTGGCGCTGCAGTCCGTGCTTCTCAGCCTGACGCAGCAGGCAAAGCCTGACAACGTCGCGCTCAACAACGATCCGCCTACAGTTTTCTACAGCGCCAAGCCGGCCTCTCTCGTGGTGTTCGATGGTGAGCCGGTGCTGGCGCCGGTGGGCAAGACGGCGCTTTCGTTCGCGGTGAATACCAACTGGGAGATCTTCACCGACGACAAGGGCTGGTACCTGTTGAACAACGGATCGTGGATGGGGGCGGCCGCCTATACCGGACCGTGGGATCGGATCACCAAGCTGCCGCCAGCATTCTCCGCCATTCCGGCCGACCCGAATTTCGCCGCGGCCCGCAAGGCGATTCCGCCGCCCGCGAATGGGCCGGCCGCCGAACCGGCGATCTTCGTCAGCACCAAGCCGGCGGAGATCATCGTCACCGATGGGGCGCCGCAGTTCGCGCCGGTGGCCGGCACCGGGCTGCAGAGCGTCAAGAACACCAACAGCGTGCTGTTCTTCGAACCGTCGAGCGGCCGGTTCTTCCTGCAGGCCTCGGGGCGTTGGTTTTCGTCGCATGGCCTGGACGGACCCTGGAGCTTCGCCACCGACAGCCTGCCGCCGGACTTCGCCTTGATCCCGCCGGACGGGCCGCAGGCGCCGATCCTCACGTCTGTTCCCGGCACCACCCAGGCACAGCTCGCGGTGCTGCAGGCGCAGGTGCCGCGGCAGGCGACGCTGAAGACCGAGTCGGCCAAGCTGGCCGTGACGTATGCGGGTCAGCCGCAATTCAAGCCGGTGCCCGGCACGGCCATGCGGTATGCGGTGAACACGCCGTTCGAGGTGATCGAGACGGGCGGCAAGTACTATGTCTGCTATCAGGGCGCGTGGTTCGTGGGACCGTCCCCAGCGGGTCCGTGGGTCCTGGCGGCGAGCGTGCCGCCGGTGATCTACACGATCCCGCCGAGCAGCCCGTTGTATAATGTTACTTATGTGAAGGTCTATGGCGCGACCCCGGTCGCGGTGACTTATGGCTACACGTCGGGTTACATGATGGGCTTTGTCACGGCCGGTGTCGTTGTCTACGGCACGGGCTATTACTATCCGCCGGTGGTCATTCCAGGCCGGCTGCCGATCTATTATCCTTATCCGTACTCCTACGTCGGCAACGTCGCCTACAACACCACGAGCGGCGCCTGGGTGCAGGGCGGCACGGCCTATGGGCGCTACGGCGGCGTTGCGACCGGTGGCAGCTACTATAATCCGACCACGGGCGCCTATGGCAGGGGTGGCTCGATCTACGGTCCGAATGGCGGCGTGGCAGGGGTTTCCTACTATAACCCAAGCACGGGTGGATACGCCCGCGGCAGCGCATCGTGGAATGCGAACGGCGGCTCCGCGCAGGGCAGCTACTACAATCCGCGCACCGGCGTTTCAGGATCGACCAACCAGAACGCGAACCCATACGCCCGCTGGGGTTCCAGCACCATGACCGGCCCGAACCAGACGGTGCGCACCGAGAGCGGCAGCAATGCCCGAGGTTCGGCGGGCGGCTTCACCTCGTCCACCGGGGCGCAAGGCGCCGGATACCGCGGCGTCAACGGCAACAGCGGGGGCGCCGTGAAAACCCAGAGTGGCGATGTCTATGCCGGCCACGACGGCAACGCCTACCAGCATACGTCAAACGGATGGTCGAAATGGAGCAACGGGGGCTGGCAGCCGGTGAACCCGCCCTCGACCAGTACCACCTCGGGCAATCGATCGTCCACCAATACGCCGGCTGCCAGCACGGCCTCGACCAACCGATCATCCACCGGGACCGCGTCCACAGGGACCGCGTCCACAGGGACCGCGTCCACCGGCACGTCACCCACCACCCGGCAGCAAACACCGCGGAACGGTTCATCCGTCAGTTCGGCTGGCGGAACATCGAGCCTGGCCCAGTCGCCGCAGGCGCAACAGCGCAGCAGCACCGGCCAAAGCCAGCGTAATTCGCGTCAGTCGATGGACAGCGGCTCGTATCAGCAACTGGAGCAAGACCGTGGGGCGCGTTCCGCCGGCACGCAGCGCCGGTTTGGCGGCGGCGGCGGGGGCGGCGGCGGCGGCGGGCGTTTCCGGCGCGGCTGAGACCATCCAGAGCAAAATCAAGGAGGCCAGTTCCCATGACGCCAGTCATCCGGTTTATCGGGACGACACTGCTGTTCAGTTTCGTGTTGTGCGCCGTGGCGGGCGCGGCCGGCGCGCAACAGCCAAGCCAGGCCCAGATCAGCGCCATCAAGCAGTCCTGCCGGTCGGACTACCAGTCGAACTGCGCGAGTGTCCCCACCGGCGGCAGCGCCGCGCTGCAGTGCCTCCAGCAGCATCAGGCCGACCTGTCGCCGGCCTGCCAAAGCGCGGTTGCCGGTATAGGCGGCGGCGCGGCCGCGGCAGGCGGCAGCGCGCGTTCCCCCGCCGCATCCCAGGCCACGGCACCCGCCGGCGCCCCGTCCGCCATGTCCCCACGCCAGCAGGCCGGGCTGATGCGCAATGCGTGCGGCGGCGATTTCCGTGCGTATTGCCGCGGCGTCCGGCCGGGCGGCGGCCGAGCGATGAGTTGCCTGGCGGCTAACCAGACCCGGCTCTCAGCCTCCTGCAAGGGGGCACTGGCGCAAGCGCATGCCGGCCGATGAAACCGGGTGCTAGAGCAACATCAGCCTGACTGGAATAGCTAAGCGATCTCAGGCTGATGAAATTGCTCGTGAAATACAGCTAGTGGATAAAATCCAACGGATAGGTCCGTTGAATTTATCCACTAGGCTTTGATTTGGTGGGCCGTTCACCTAACGCTTGGAAACCAAGCGTCAGGATCGGACCACTAGAGTGGTTCCACGCCTGGTGGAACCACTCTAGTCCCCACTGTCTCGGCGGAATAGGAAAGCTGCCGAAACAGGAACCCACGCATGCTGATTTGCCAGCTTACCGACCTGCATGTCCGCCCCCGCGGCCAAGCCGCCAACCGGGTGTCGGAAACCAACATGTTCACCGAGCGGGCCTGCCGCGTGGCCGCCGCGTTCAGGCCGCGCCCCGATGTGGTGGTCATCACCGGTGACCTGACCGATTGCGGACTTCCCGCCGAATACGACAACCTCGCCGCGATCCTCCGTCGCACCCTGCCGATGCCGATCTACGTCATCCCGGGCAACCACGACCGGCGGGAGAATCTTCGGCACGCGCTGGCGCACCTGCCGGGTGTCACCAGCGATCCGCACTTCGTTCAATATGCGGTCGAGGATCAACCGGTGCGTCTGGTCATGCTGGATACCCTGGTGCCTGGCGCCACTCACGGCGAACTGTCGCAGGCGCAACTGGACTGGCTGGACCGGACATTGGCGGCGCAGCCGTCGAAGCCGACGATGCTGGCGATGCACCATCCACCGTTCGAATGCGGACTGGCGCAGATGGACAGGATCGCGCTGCGGAACCTGGATGCGTTTGGCGCCTTGATCAAAGGCCATCGTCAGGTCGAACGGATCATCTGCGGCCACCATCATCGCCCGATCGTCGGGCGATGTGCGCACGCGATCGCGTCGATTTCGCCGTCCGTCGCGCATCAGGTGGAACTGTCGTTTGACCCGGACGATCCCGGCGCGTTTAATTTTGAACCGCCTGCTTTCCAGTTGCACGCGTGGCGGGGCAAGCAGGACTTTGTTTCACACACTGTCTACATCGATACCTATGCCGGGCCGTTTCGGGTCGTGCCAGATGCCGACTATCCGGGCGGCAACGCGGGATAGAGTTGTTGAACACGGACTCTTCAAGCACCGGGTTTTGTTTACTTCGAATTAACGGTCAGGGCTTAGATACGCCAAGGTGGTAAATCCTTCGGTGGCGTCTTGCGGACCTTTTTAGCGATTTATTTCGCCGCGGCGGCCATGATGGCCATGTTGTTCATCTCGGTGTTTTGGTGGACCAAGCGGTTCAGGTGGCATCAAGTCCGGTCGTGGCAACATGATCCGTCCGCCGGCGCCGCGCCCGGTTTGGCCTTCAGTGAAGCCCCGGCGGAGGTTCGGAATTCGCTGTCCATCGCACTCAGGCGGCTGATGCCCATCCTGGCCAGCCATGGCATTCAGGCCGACATCGCAGTACTACCGGGACTGCTGGTCCAGATGACCGGCGCCGCCCTGACCGATCTTCTGGAGGCGCTTCTGGCGGCTGTGATCCACCATGCGCGGGCCAGGCACGTTCTGACGACAGCGGTGGATCGTGGCGCGCAGATCCATATCAGCGTGACGGATGATGCCGCTGGTGCCGACCTGGCCGCGCGCAGCGACGGCATCCGGTCGTTGGCGGAGCGGGTAGCCATGCACGGCGGCGCGCTGGATATCGATGTGCGCCTCGGTGAAGGCACGACAATCACGCTTCGACTGCCCGCGGCGCCAGGCGATCATGCCTTAACGGATCGGCGGCGCGAACATCATGCCTCCGTGCGTCCACAGCGCGTTGCGCCCGCGCTCCAGCCGGAGTGGTGAAGCGGCGCCGATGTCCCGGTCGAACACCTCGCCGTAGTTGCCGACTGCCTGGACCGCTCGCAATGCCCAGTCGTCATCCAGGCCGAGTGGCCGGCCGATCCCGGCGGCTCCGCCCAGCAGGTAGCGCACCTCCGGCCGGCCGTTCCGCCGCAGTTCGGCGGCGTTGGCCTGGGTCACGCCGGCATCCTCCGCCAGCACCAGGGCATGTATGGTCCAGGCAACGATCGCCGCCCATTGGGGATCGCCGGCGCGGTAGACCGGCACGAAAGGTTCCAGCGTGATGGTTTCGGGCAGGATCTCGTACTGCGATATCCGGCCGTGGAAGCCGGGCCGCATGTTGGCAAGCGCGGATATCGGGGCGGCGATTGCCGCGCAATGGCCAGTTATCAGGGCGGCCTCCATCTCACCGGTTTCCTCGAATGGAAACGGCCTGAATGACACACCGCGCTGGGCGAGGCCGTCGTCCAGATCCTGCTCCGCCTGAGTATCCGCCAGGAAGCACACCTGCCGGCCGCTCAGGTCCGTGATCGAGTCCACGCCGGTGGCCTTGTGGACCAGGAACCCCTGCCCGTCGAGGAAAACCGGGGGTCCGAAGCCGACGCCGAACGCCGCCTGGTTGGTCAGGTCGGGGGTGCCGCCGGCCAGCAGTGCGATCTTGCCGGACTTGAGCGCTTCAAGACTCTGGGGATCGTCGTGCAGGACAACCGGCGTGAGCTTCCCGGCATCGCCCAGCACGGCCGCCGCCACCGCCTTGCACACATCCAGGCCAAGTGCGGACAGGTTGCCGTGGGTCTGCGACTTCGAGTAGTCGGCCTCCTCGATATTGACGCCGCAGGCCAGGCGGCCGGCCTGGCGAACGTTGTCCAATGTGTCGCCTGCCAGCGCCTTTTCCTGGGCGAGGCAGGACGACACAAAGATGAACGCACCGATCAGCAGGAGCCTCATGGCGTCCAGGTGCCGGAGGTCGGGATACCCGGCGTGGTGCCGGGCCGCGGGTTGAAGTCGGCCGGCGCCGGATCGAGCAGCTTGCCGCCGGCGTAGTCGGTGGGCACGATGTTCAGCGTGTAGCAGCCGTTGCCGCCATAGGGCGGCAGCGCGTTCACCGCGTCCGCTGGAATCTCGGCGTATTCAGCCGGCAGCGGGTCCGCCGCGCCGGTCAGGCGGGCATTGTCGAACGCCGAGAACAGGTTGCCGATATCCGCCACCTTGGCGTCCGCCGGACCAAGATCCTTCTGGCCGAACGCCTGCTGGCCGAGACGACGACCGCGGACCTCGTCCGGCAGGTCGGCGAGCGGCTGGAGGTTGAACAACGCGTTGATGAACTTGATGACCGAGCTATGTTCCGTATAGGCGTGCGAGATCGCGTGCACCGCGCTGAACGGCGAGATCACGATGGCCGGGATGCGCGGGCCGCCGGCCAGCGGACTGCCTTCCGGGTCGAGCGACCGAATGCGCGAGGGGACGTGGTCATACAGACCGTCCGTCTCGTCGTAGGTGATGATGATCGCGCTGTTCGCCCAGTACGGGCTGGCGGCGATAGCGTTGACTTCCCGCGCTACCAGCGATTCGCTGATCTGGGTGTCCGAGTAGCCGGGATGATCGTCGTCGCCAGGGAAATCCTTCTGCACCGTCGGGTTCGGATCCGAAGGCTTCTGGTTGACGATGTTGGCATAGCCGCCGCGGACGTAGAATACGCCGCCGGCCGCCGGCAGATTTTTGGCGGCAACCGCGGTGAAGAAGTCGTTCAGCCCGTGCAGGTTGCTGACCGCCTGCGTGTTGTCGCCGATATAGCCGAAATACTGCGGTCCGTTGTGATGCAGGATATAGCTGGCATGGGACGCCGAACCTGATGTGTCGGTCGGTTCGGTATCATAGCCTTCCTGATACCAGCCCCAGTTGACCGGCGCGACGCCCTCCCCGGCGATCGTGCGGATGTCGTGCTGAACGTCGACGAGGTCGAGGGCGGGGTTCTCGTCGGACTGGATGACCTGCTCGATCTGGTTGCCCATGAATGACAGCGGCAGGCTGGCATAGGTCTGATTAAGCGCCGGCGTGGCGGGATTTTCGTCAATCGGGTTGTTCGGCGGCTTGACCGGAGAAGTGTCCAGATTGGAGCCAGGGAACGGTCCAGGATCGCTGACAATCGGTTGGCCGCCGCTTTCGATGACCACCGGGCTTGCGGTGTTGTTGCTGCCTTGCTCCGGATGCAGCGCCCACTGCGTCTCACCGGACTGCCCGGCGATCATGGCGAGGGCATTGGGCGTGGACGGCCCGATCGTCGTTTGGTGGAAGTTGTCGAACAGGGTGAAGCGATCGGCATACTGCCAGATGAACGGGATCGTGTCGCAATCGATATGCGATACCACCAGCTCGGCCTTTTGCTTGGTTGCCTCAGTCGGGTTCGACGTGGCGGCGGCGCCGGTGGTCAGCGAGACGATCTGCCCGTTCTTCGTCGTCAGTCCCTCCGCGTTCAGCGCGTAACGGTCGCTCAGCGTCACGCCCTTGGCGTCGACGTCAAGGTCGTTGTCCAGGCCCTTGTGCGAGTGATCGACCGAGTCGGTGTCGGCCGGATACAGCGGCACCGTGGCGCCGTTCACGTCGGTGACGGTCTGCGGTATCAGGAACGGCGAAATGGTTCCGACGCTGCCATCGGTGTCAACGATCGGCTGCACGAAGCCGGGGGTCTGGCTGGCCGGCTTGGAGAACAGGCCGTCGGCGCCGGGAAAGGTGCCAAGGTGGAAATCGAACGAGCGGTTTTCCTGGAACAGCACAAAGACGTACTTGACCTTCTGCTGCAGCAGACGGAGCTTTTCGGCTCTTGACAACGAGGGCTCCTTGTCAAGTTCGCGCACATACTGCTGGACCAGATCGCTGGATTTAGGTCCGATTGTCATCTTGTCGGAGGATTGGGCGCTGGCCATCAACGGCTGCATCATCCCGATAGCGGCCAGCGCCGCGCATGATCTTCTTGCCGTTCCGTTTCGTTTCATCGCCTATGGATCCCTTCTCCACGCACCAGCACAGACCAGCGCAAGCATGGACTTGATGATGTTCCGCCAGCCGGTTGAGCCGCCGACGGGCCAGCGGTAGCATCAGAAGGATTGCATTCGTATGAACGTATTGGGACGGAACGAAGAAACGGGTTAAGCCAACCTTAATTGGGCGTGACATTGTGGTGAGGCGGCCTGGTGAGCCCCGGCTGGTCCGCGGTTGTCCTCTCAAGCCTGCCCGGCGCGCGAGAACGGGCCGGACGACAGGAAACCGGCGGATCGGACGCCCCTTTCACGGTGTCCAGGTGCCGGAGGTCGGGACGCCGGGTGTCGTCGCCGGCCGCGGGTTGAAGTCGGCCGGCGGCGGGTCGATTGGTTTACCGCCGGCATAGTCGGTGGGAACGATGTTCAGCGCGGCGCAGCCGTTGCCGCCATAATGCGGCAGCGCCGCCACCACGTCCGCGGGGATCTCGGCGTATCCGGCCGGCAGCGGTTCCGCCGCCCGGGTCAGGCGCGCATTGTCGAACGCCGAGAACAGGTTGCTGATCTCCGGCACCCTGTCGTCGGCGGGACCAAGGTCCTTCTGCCCGGTTGCGTGCAATCCAAGTTCACGGCCCCTGACCTCGTCCGGCAGGTCGGCAAGAGGCGTAAGAGTGAACAGCGCATCAATGAACTTGATGACCGAGCTATGTTCCGCATAGGCGTGCGCGATCGCGTGCGTTCGGCTGAACGGTGAGATCACGATGGCCGGGATGCGCGGGCCGCCGGCAAGCGGAGCGCCTTCGGGATCGAACGACCGAATATGCGGCACTACATGATCATAGAGACCGTCGGTCTCGTCATAGGTGATGATGATCGCGCTGTTCGCCCAGTATGGACTGGCGGCGATCGCATTGATCTCGGTCGCCAGCAGCGCCTCGCTGATCTGTGCGTCGGAATAGGCTGGGTGATCGTCATCGCCCAGGAAGTTCTTCCGCACCGTCGGGTTTGGATCGACAGGCTTCAGGCCGGCGATATTGCTGTATCCGCCGCGGACGTAGAACACGCCGCCGGCCTGCGGCAGGCGTTTGGCGGCGACATCGGCGAAGAAGTCGCCCAATCCGTGCAGATGGGAGACAGCCTGCGTGTTGTCGCCGATATAGCCAAAGTACTGGGGTCCGTTGTGGTGAACGATATAGCTGCGATGCGACGCCGAACCCGCGGTGTCCGTCGGTTCCGCATCATAGCCTTCCTGGTACCAGCCCCAGTTGATCGGACCGAGACCGCGAGCGATGGTCTGGACGTCGTGCTGCACGTCGACCAGGTCGAGCGCCGGGTTCTCATCGGACTTGATGGTCTGCTCGATCTGGTTGCCCATGAAGGACAGCGGCAGGCTGGCATAGGTCTGATTGAGCGTTGGCTTGGCCGGACTGACATCGCCGCTGTTGTAGGGCGGCTTGACCGAAGCGGTGTCGAGGTTCGATCCGGGGAACGGACCGGGATCGGCGACGACCGGCACACCATGGCTGCTGGCGACCGCGGGGTTCGCGGTGTTGTTGCTGGCTTGCTCGGGATGCAGCGCCCACTGCGTCTCGCCCGACTGGCCGGCGATCATGGCGATCGCGTTCGGCGTGGACGGCCCGATCGTGGTCTGGCGGAAATTGTCCAGCAGCGTGAAGCGGTCGGCGTACTGCCAGATGAACGGGATCGTGTCGCAGTCGATGTGCGACATTACCAGCTCCGCCCGCTGTCTGGCCGTCAGGGTTGGGTTGAAAGTGGCCGGCGCGCCGGTGGCCAGCGAGACGATCTGGCCATTCCTGGTCGTCAGCCCTTCCGCGTTCAGGGCGTAGCGGTCGTTACGCGGCACGCCGTCCGCGCCAAGGTCGAGGCTGTTGTCGATGCCCTTGTGCGAGTGGTCGACTGAATCCGTATCGGCCGGATAGAGCGGCACCGCATGGCCGTGGACGTCCGTGACAGTTGGCGGGATCAAGAACGGCGAGATTGTCCCGATGCTGCCATCGGTCCCGACGATTGGCTGCACGAAGCCCGGGGTCTGGTTCGCCGGGTGGGAGAACAGCCCCTCGGCACCAGGGAAGGTGCCGAACTGAAAATCGAACGAGCGGTTCTCCTGATACAGGACAAAGACGTACTTTACCTTCTGCCGCAGCAGCCGGAGCTTGTCAGCGTCCGACAGTGCCGGCTCATGATCCGGATCGCGGACGTACCGCTGCGCCAGATCGCTGGATTTCGGTCCTGTCGTTACTTGTGTGCCAGACTGGGCCGCGGCCATCAGCGGTTGCATTACGCCGATGCAGGCCAAGATAACGGATGATGTCCAGCCAGTTCGGTGTCGTGGCATGCTGCGTGGTTTCCTTTGCCGCTCGGCGTTCGATGGGCTGCACATTATCGTCGGGAGGCTGGCGAAGCCATGCCGATCGCAGCCATGCCGATCACGACGCGGCTGTCGTATCGCTTCTGTCCGGCTGTCCTTCTCTGCGCCGCACGCTCCAGAAAATCACGGGGCCATCCAGCATATATTTGATAGCCTGGCAGAATCGTGTTGGACCGGGCCGCGCGCAATGGGCGGCCGAAGCCGCGGGACACGCCAGTCCCGCGCTTGGACCATGATCGTCTGAGGTTGCACCTTCGCCGGCGTCCGATCATGGCCTGACTCTTTGTTTGATTGCGTGATTCGCGCCTTCTGAGTGGTCAGCCTCGGGCAATCACGCTCAATGGATCGACTGAGCAGGACCCGTGTGAAGCGAGCGTTCAAGCATGCTTGGCAGCCAGCCGGCTGAACATGCCGATCAGACGGCTGATATTTCAGTATGTCGGATACCCAGGTGGATCGACGCGATCTAATGATACAATAACGAACGTGCAACGCCACTTGGTGATCGAACTCAGACTGCGGGCGTCCCGCCAATCCATCCGGTGCTGATGCGGGAAATCGCGCATATTTGCAATGGACTGGCCTCGTTGGCAACGCCGCCTCACGATCCTGCCAGATGCCCGATTGTCGGTTCAGCCTGCCGCGGACGGTGCTATCCAACTCATCAGCAGCAACCATGCTGGAGAGAATAATGTCGGAAAGCGATGACATCTCTGCGCGCCTGAGCGCGCTAGAGACGGTGGTGAGTCAGCTTATCACTCATCTGGCGGTTCGCGCGGAGGATCCGGCCGGTTGGGTACGGACTCGAAAAGTGCTTGCTCTGAGCTTGGTCAGCGAGCGGGCTGATCCGTTCAGCGGGCAAACAGGTCGCATTCGCGATGCGCTGGCGGGCTTCTTTGATCAGGCCGAGACGGTTGCCACGGACTACAGCGACCGGACCCGGCGGGGAACGCCAGGGCCATTCGTGCGTTAAGTCGAAAAGCAGAAAGCCGGAACCATGAACCGTGTTGTGTTCTTTACCGCATCGACGTTGCTCCTGATCGCTGTACCGGCACTGGCGCAGAATCCACAAACAGCCGCACCGGAAAATCCAACGGTTCCGATGGCGCCGCAGAACGCACCGTCGCCGCCGCCGGAGCGGGTGGCGCCGCCTGTTGGCAATCAGGGCGCTGGCAAGCCGGGTAGTGGCAGCGGCAGCCTGAGCAGCCAGTTGTCCCGGCAGAAGGGTACGGTCAGGCCGCCGAATGTCGATCCGGGCATGACGGTCAGTCCATCACCCAGGCAGCAGGGTACGATGCCGGTAATCCCACCACCTGGGTCGCCGGGTGGGAATCCGTCCGTCGTACCGAAATAAATCGGGCGCTACAGGCCGCGCAACGCGTCGCACACCGCGACGACCTGATCATTCGTCAGTTCGGGGTACATCGGCAGGCTGAGAACCTGTAAGGCGGCGGCCTCGGTTTGTGGGCAGCCGGCGGCGGCCAGGGCGATGCGGCCGACGTAAGCCGGCTGCTGATCGACAGGGACGGGATAATGGATCCCCGTCCCGATGCCTTTCCGCCGCAGGGCGAGCTGGACCGCATCGCGGTCGTCGCTCCGAACGACATAAAGGTGAAAGACATGCGCTGCGTCGTGACGCCGCTGCGGCGGGGTCAGTCCCTTCAAAGCGGCGTCGTATGCCGATGCGATCCCGGCTCGCCGTTCGTTTTGCCGGTCCAGATACGGCAGCTTGACGCGCAGGACCGCGGCCTGCATCTCGTCCAGCCGGCTGTTCACGCCGACGATGTCGGAAATGGCGTTATTGTGCCAGCCGTATTGACGCAGGGCGGCAATACGCATCGCCAGTTCGGGGTCAGCCACCGCGACGGCGCCGCCATCACCCAGGGCACCGAGGTTCTTCGTGGGATAGAAGCTGAAGGCCGCCGCGTCGCCAAAGGTTCCCACGCGTCGGCCGTGCAGCCGAGCACCATGCGCCTGGGCGCAGTCCTCGATCAGCGCGACCTGGTGTTCACGGCACAGCGGCAGAATTCGGTCGAGGTCGGCGGGCTGACCATAAAGGTGCACCGGGATCACCGCACGGATCGGCGGCAACCCGGGCGGCGGGGCCTTCAGCACCTGGCGCAGCGCGTTCGGGTCCATGGTGTAGTGAAGCGGATCGATGTCGACCAGCAGCGGCGTGGCACCGGCCATTTCAATCGCCGCCACGGTCGCGACCGCGGTGTGCGACACGGTGACAACGGTGCAGCCGGACCCGATGCCCAGGCCGCTCAGGGCCAGTGCGATCGCATCGGTGCCGTTGCCGCAGCCGACCACCGCGCCGGCACCGAGCCAGGCGGCGAATTCGGCCTCGAACGCACGCAGTTCGGCGCCCAGGATATACCAGCCGGAAGCCAGCGTTCGGCTGACCGCCGCATCGATCTCAGTCTTCAGGGCGCGATAGCCGGCGCCGGGATTGGCCTGGGGAATTAAAACTGGCGGGATCAAGACTGGCGAACTCACAGGTAGTGCTCCAGGCGGGTGCGATACCAATCCAGGGTCTGGCCGATGCCATCCCGCAGGCTGGTGATCGGCGCCCAGCCGGAGGCGGCGCGGAAGGCGCTGTCGTCGGCGTGGTAGCTGCCGATGTCGATCCGCGCCCGGTCGGGCGGGAACCCGCGCGTGGTGTAGCGGGCGGTGCCGCTGGACAGTTGCACCACCATCTCGGCCAAGTCGTGCAGCGACGCCGGCGGGGCGCCGCCGATGTTGAAAATCCGGCCGTGGCAGGCCGGGGTCTCGGCCGCCGTCAGGAACGCCGCGGTCACATCATCCACATAGGTCATGTCACGCAACTGGCTGCCGCCCCAGACCTCGAACGGACGGTCCTCCAGCACGCAGCGGATCCAGATGCCGAGGAAGGTCTGGCGCGCGTCACGGATGCGCAGGCGCGGGCCGTAGCAGTTGGTCAGCCGCAACGAGACGACCGGACGGCCGCGGACGCGGTGCTCCAGCATCCAGTATTGCTCACCGGCGAACTTGGAGACGCCGTTGGCATCCGGCGGTGCCACCGGCTGGTTCTCGTCCACCGGCAGTTTTTCCACCCGGCCGTAGAACTGGCGGGTGGAGGCGTGCACGACGACAGCGTCCGGCGCCGCTTCCCGCGCCGCCTGGATCAGCCGCACCTGGGCGACCGCGTTCACCGCGATGTCGGCCAGCGGGTCGGCCTGGCCGCCCATGTGGCTGGTCTGCGCCGCCAGGTTGAAGATCACCGCGGCGCCCTCGCAGAGCGGGCGCAGATCGATCTCGCGAATGTCGCCACGCACCAGGTCCACGTCGGCGCCGTCGAGGTTGCGCGCATTGGCGCCGCCACCGAACAGGAACCCGTCGAGTGCGACCACGCGGGCGCCGCGCGCCGCCAACGCGTGACACAGGTTGGCGCCGAGGAACCCGGCACCGCCGGTCACCAGAACTTTTCGACGTAACCAGTCCATGACCTCTCCTTTGCAATACGCCTTTATTGCCACAAGATGGCGACATTACGTGAGACCGTCGCAGGTCAGGATTGTGCCGTGCTGGCGGAGCTTCGGCTGTGTTACCAGCGGCTCGCAGCGCTGTGCCGACCAGACCAGTGATGGTCCTTTTGACCCCATGTTCGGCGCGCACCAGACTGATGCGATAGCGCTCCCGAACAGGATAAGCCATTATCTTCAACATGGGTGGCACGCCGCATGAAACGGGAGCAGTTGGCATCAGCTCGCGTTCAGACGAAGGCTGCGCTGGAAGCGAAAGAAAACGAGATGAAAGACGCGCTGGAAGAAACAACCCTGATCAGGATCAGGACCAGACCGCTCCTGCCACCGCGGGATAATCTGTGGGACGCACTCGATCCAGCCCTGCCCCACTTGCAAGACGGCGACGTGGTGGTCATCACGTCCAAGGTCGTTGCCATCCACCAAGGTCGTTGCGTGCCTATGGCGGAGGTAACCGACAAGGAGGATCTGGTTGCGGCGGAGGCCGATGCCTGGATCCCTAAAGCCTCCTCCCGGTATGGCATAACCCTTGCCATCAAGGGCGGAACGCTGATCGCGAGCGCCGGGATCGACGCCAGCAACTCCAACGACCATTTCGTGCTCTGGCCCGATACGCCGTCGGACGCGGCAGCGGAGATCGGCCATCGCCTGAAGCAGCGACATGACATCACCGATCTCGGTATCATTCTGACCGATAGCCACTGCACGCCGCTCCGTCGCGGCACCACGGGCATCTCGATCGGCTTCTACGGATTTGAGGCGCTTAGGGACTATCGCGGTCAGCCTGATATCTTTGGTCGGCCTCTGGCTGTGACCCTGGCGAACCGGGCCGACGCAATGGCGGCCGCCGCTGTCGGACTAATGGGCGAAGGCGCGGAATGCGTGCCGGCGGTGGTGATCCGAGGCTGGCCCGACCTGGTGTTCAATGATGCAGCCGGCCAGCCAGGGTTCTTTATTCCGCCTGACGAGGATATCTTCACGCCGCTGCTGGAAGGATTTCACACGTATGGCCGCAAAGGTTCCGCCCGGAAATAAGGCTGCGGATGCTGCCATCCTCACGCTTTCATTGTCGCGTCCCGGACCTTCGGCTACGGTTCCGACCGCTGCTGTTCATCCAGCATCGGATCCGGTTTGCCAAGGCTGCCGATCAGCGCCGCGGCGAGCGTTATCATGATCGCGAAGGCATACAGCGCCAGCCGGTAGGTGCCGGTCCGGTCGTGCACCCAGCCGCCCAGGATTGGTCCGGTGCCGACGCCGGCACTGAAGATGGACAGGCACCAGCCGTAAATCCTCGCGTATTGCCGCATGCCGAAATAGCGGCTGATCAGGTAGGCCAGCAGATCGACCTCGGCGCCGGCCGACAGGCCGATCAGCAGGATGGCCGGCACCGGCGCCAATCCTTGCGCCAACAGAACGCAACTCAGGGCGGGCAGCAGGATGTAGATGGGTGCCACGACGCGGGCAGGAAATCGGTCCACCAGGCCGCCGATGCTGAGCCGGCCGGCAATGATGGCAAAGCCGAGATAGCCCAACGCACGCGATGCCTGGGCCAGGTCCACGCCGCGATCGGCCAGCATCGCCGGCAGGTTGACGATCAGGCCGCCAACCTCGATGGAGATCAGAAGGAACGCCGTGGCCAGCCGCCAGAACCGGCTGGAGGCCATCGCCTGGCGCACCGTCGTGCCGTGCAGCGCGACAGCCGCGACGCCGGACACCGCGTCACGTGCCCGGAACAGCAGGAAGACCACCGGCAGGCCGATGACGATCTGCGCCGCCGACAGCGCGTAGAAGCCGGCCTTCCAGCCGTGGACGGCGATGATGCCACCGATGATGCCCGGACCGACCACCGCGACCAGCCCGGTGCCGCACAGGGTGATCCCCAAGGCCAGGCCGCGGCCGCGCTCGAACCAGCTTGCCACGGCCCGGGTCCAGACGATGGGCGAGGTGCCGGCGCCGAGCACCGCGAGCATGGCCCAGCCGAGATAGTAGCGGCCGATCGATCCGCCGTTCAGGGTGAGGCCGAAATAGCCGAGGCACAGCCCGACCATCGCGGTCATCGCGACGCGGCGCGCACCGAAGCGGTCGATCAGCGCGCCGATGATCGGCGCCATCAGCACGCTGCCGATGGTCAGGAAGATCAGGCCGCCGGCGGTGGCGGACCGGCTCCAGCCGAAGGCATCGCCCAGGGGCCGGATGAACTGGCCGGTGGTGTAGATCGGCAGCCCGGTGGTGCCGAGGCCGACGCCGATCGCTGCCGCCACGATCACGGTCCATGCGCGGGCGAACTCGGACCGGCGGGTGGGAAGGCGATCGGACGCTTCGGGCAGGACCGATGGCGCGTCCGCCATTGGTCAGAAGTCCTCCAGCAGGCGGCCGAACCCGGCGACCTTGTCGGCAATGCCGTTGCCGCGCAACGCGTGCCAGTAGGTCGCGGTGTTGATTGCGATCACCGGCTTGCCGAGCCACAATTCCGCCGCGGCGCATAGGCGGGCGGCGCTGAGGTTGGTGCCAACCTGGACGATGGCATCGACATCGTCGCCATCGAGTTCGCGGAAGGTGTCGCGGATCGTTAAGACGGGGATCGTCGCGATCGCGGTCCAGCTCGGGCACAGCAGGCAGCGGTCGCGGACGACGTCAAACCCGGCCTCCCGGAAATAACCGCGGACCTCATGATTGGCGGCGGGAAAATAAGGCGACATGAAGGCCAGCCGCCGCACCCCGCCATAGGCTCGCAGGGCGGCGGTGCAGGCGTGCGAGCCGACGGTCGCCTGCAGTCCGCTGGCCTGCTCCAATGAAGCCTGGAAGGCGTTCGCGCCGGCCATGCCGCCGAAGAAGGTTACCGCCGACATGCCCATGACCAGGGAATCGGGTGAACTGGTCATGACCGAGGCGACCGCGTCCAGGGTGTTCTGTCCGATCAGGCGGGCGCCGGTCATGAAGGTTTCGTTGCTGATGGCATCAGCGTTCGGCGTGAAGATGCGGCTGTAGTGGTTGGTGACGCCGACGGGGCGCATTGCCTCCATGTCCGGCTGCACGACGGTGTTGGTTGATGGGCCAAGGATGCCGAAGCGGTGGCGCCAACCCAGTATGTCCCTCATGTGATCTCCTGTTCGCGTGCCATTGCGCGGTTCATGGAATGCCGCGACAGGTCGCCGCGGCACATGGCTGGGTCGGCGGCGATGGGTTGCAAGTTGCGCTCGTCTGCTTTCATCTGGCCATTGGCCGACGTCTCGATCGCCTGTCCGCGGCCGGATGAACGTTCCCACGGCTCTTGCGGGTCTTCGATAGTGGCACGAAACTGGCTGATCCGAGAGAGCCGTTCATGATCCCACGCATCGAATTCGACCCGACCGCGCCGGCGCCGCTGGATGGCATCCGTGTCGTCGACCTGTCGCGGCTGGTCGCTGGCAACATGGTCAGCCTGCAACTCGCCGACCAGGGTGCCGAGGTCATCAAGATCGAAGACCCGAAGGTCGGCGACCCGTTGCGCGCCTGGCGGGTGAAGGGGTTGTCGCTGCACTGGAAGGTCTATGCGCGCAACAAGAAGAGTCTGGCGATCAACCTGCGCCCGCAAGCCGGCCGTGATGCACTGCTCGATCTGCTGGCGACCAGTCAGGTGCTGATCGAGAACTACCGGCCCGGCACGCTGGAGCAGATGGGACTGGGCCCTGCCGTCCTGCACGCGCGCAATCCTGGCCTGATCATCGTGCGCATCACCGGCTTCGGCCAGGACGGTCCATACCGCGAGCGTCCGGGCTTCGGCACGCTGGTGGAGGCGATGTCGGGCTTCGCCGCCAAGAACGGCTACGGCGACCGCCCGCCGGTGCTGCCGCCGCTGGCGATGGCCGACATGGTCGCCGGCCTGTATGGCGCCTATGCGGTGATGGTGGCGCTGCGGGTGGTGGAACGCGGCGGCCGCGGGCAGGTGATTGATCTTCCGCTGCTGGAGCCGATGATTTCCGTCCTTGGCCCGGATGCGGCGGCATACCGGGTGTCGGGGGAAAAGCCGGCGCGGACCGGCAGCCGGTCGCTGACCACGTCGCCGCGCAATGTCTATGGCACCAGCGACGGACGGTTCATCGCGATTTCCGCCTCGATCCAGGCAATGGCGGAGCGGCTGTTCCGCGCGATCGGGCGGCCGGACATGATCGACGACCCGCGCTTCCGGACAAATACGGATCGGGTGCGGAACATCGACGCGTGCGACGGCATCGTCGCGGCGTGGATCGGCGAGCGGACGCTGGCGGCGAACATGGCGGTGTTCGAGGCGGCGGAGGTAACCGCCACGCCGATTTTCGAAATCGACCAGTTGCTGGATGATCCGCATGTGCAGGCGCGTGGCGTGCTTGTGGAAGCGCCGGACGAGGAAGCCGGGTCGGTGCTGATGCACAACATCATTCCGCGCCTGTCGGACACGCCGGGGCGGCTGCGGTCGGCGGCCCCTTCGCTCGGCCAGCACACACGCTCGGTTTTAGAGTCCATCGGCTACGATGCAACCCGGCTGGCTTCATTGGCGGCCGAGGGCGTAATCAAGGAGGGCTGACAATGCGCGACGATCTGCCGGTCTGGCGGTCCCTGATGTTCGTTCCGGTGACGGCGGAGAAGTTCGTCCGCACCGGTGCCGATCGGGGCGCCGACGCCATCATCCTGGATCTGGAGGACGCGGTCGCGCCGTCACAGAAGGCGCAGGCGCGGACGCTTATCGTCGGGGCCATCCCGCAGGTGTCGCGCAACGGCGCCGATGTGGTGGTGCGCGTCAACCGGCCCTGGCGGCTGCTGGTGCGCGACCTGGAGGCCGCGGTAGTTCCGGGCGTGACGGCGCTGATGCTGACCAAGGTGGACAGTCCCGAGCATGTGCAGGCGGTGGCGGAGATCGTTGCCGAACTGGAAACCGAGCGGGGACTGCCGGCGGGCGGGCTGAAGTTCATCGCCCTGGTGGAAAACGCGGCCGGGTTCTTTCGCATCGAGCAGATCGCCAGGTCGCACGCTCGGATCGTAGGGTTGAGCCTGGGATCGGAGGATTTCGCCGCCGATGTCGGCATGCAGTCGGAGCCGGAGGGGTTGTTCTACCCCAAGCAGCAGACGATCTTCGCTGCTCGGGCGGCGGGTATCATGCCGATGGGTTTCATCGGATCGATTGCCGACTTCCGGGATCAGGCGGCGTTTCGCGCCATTGTCCGGCGGTCCCGGCGGCTGGGGTTCATGTGCGCCAGCGCGGTGCATCCGTTGCAGGTGGCGGTGCTGAACGAGGAGTTTTCCCCCGATCCGGCGGAGGTGGAGCGGGCGGAACGCATGATCGCGGCCTACGATGAGGCGTATGCGGCGGGACTGGGTGCGGTCCAGTTCGAGGGCGCGATGATCGACGTGCCGGTGGTGGCGCGTGCCCGATCTGTCGTGCGGCGGGCGGTGGCGTTGCGGCGTCGGATCGGAGGATAATCCCTTCTTGTCATCGCATCTCGCATGCCTCGCTCTTCTAAGCCGCCTGTGCGGCGGGTAACGCCACCGGTCAGCCGGATGCCAGCCTGCTCCAGCTTCTAAGCCGCCTGTGCGGCGGGTAACATATCTCTCCCTGGCTCTTGTGTGAGCCCGCACGTCAGCAGCGCATGGAAACTGGGATGTAATGCTGCACAAACTCGATTGCTGTCGATCAGCCGGCTTAGACTGAACTTTACCGTCTTTTCGACGTAAGTCATTGATCCGACTCCGGACCCCACCTGCTTGCTGTCTACGCTGCCGTCAATTCGACCCCCAACAGACTGAGTGCGCGGCGCTGTATCGGCGTTGCGGTGGTCTGAACGGTAAGCATCTTCTGCCCTGCGAAGCAGACGGTGTTTCGGGCCAATGTTGCCAGATCGCCCAGCAGGGTGCGGAAGCTGTGCACCGGCTGGAGCTCGCCGCTAGCGTCCACCACGCGCTGCGTCGAGGCCTTGCGATAAGCCGCCTTGGAGACCTTGGCCTTGGCCACTGGCGACGTCCGCTCTGCTTCGGCCGACGCGCGGTCATGATCGTCGAACAACATCGGCGCCAGCGGCTGGCGCATATGCCACTCCAGGTAATACGCCAGCATGCACAGCAGGACATGCGCGCGTACCCGCGGCGCGGTCCAATGGAACACCGGCCGCAGGTCCAGATCGACGCTCTTGAGGCAGCGGAACGCGCGCTCTACCTGGGCCAAGGCTTTGTAGGCCCGCACGGTCCCGGCGGTATCGATCTGCTTGGCGGGGAGGTTGGTGCGCAGCACGTAAAAGCCATCGAACCTGGCTTCATCGGCGATCGCTTCGGCCTTGCGCGTGAAGTCAAATGCGGCGTCGGTGATGGTCAACGCGAAATGCTTGGCCATCTTGCGTTTGCCCAGGAGAGCGCCGACCGCGCGGCCGATGTCCCCAGCCCCGCGCAGAGGGTTCTTCGCGCGCGTCACCCGGGCCTGGATCTTGCTCAGGTCGGCCTCGGTCAGCGCCAGTAACGCGTCACGCTTGCGTTGGCGTTCCGCCGCCAGCAGCGGGTTCTGGCACACCACCAGCCGTTCGTCGGGATAATCCGGGCTGCTGATCTCAGCCATATCGCGGGTGTCGAACAGGGAGAATTGCAGCTGTCCGCCTTCCGCCAGTTGCCGGATCGCCGGGGCACGCAGCGCGGTGATCCAGTCTAGGCCGGCGGGGCGGAGGGCTTGTTCGATCCGTGCGGCGGTGAGCATGCCGCGGTCGCCGACCATCACCACGTGGCGCAGCCGCAAGCGCTGCTTCAGCTTGCTGATCTGCGCCGCGACGGTGGCCGGGTCGGCGGTGTTTCCCTCGAACACCTCGACCGCCACGGGGCAACCATCCGCGGCACACAGCAGGCCGATCACCAGTTGCGGCCGATCGCCACGGCTGTCGCGGCTGTAACCGTGGTGGGCCAGCGGACAGCAGCGGCCCTCGAGGTAGGTGGAGGTGACGTCGTAGAGCACCAGCGCGCCGTTCTTCAGATGGCGGCGGGCGAGTTGGTTTTCGATGAAGGCCTGCTCGCTGCCGAGCCAGTCGAGGGTGGTGTAGATTTCGCCGGCGGTAACGCAGCCAAGGCCGAGGCTTTCACCCAGCGAGTGGCTGGCGGTGGCGCTGTCGAGCATGCGCGCTGTCGCCAGCTTCGCCGCCGGGTCGAGCAGTCTGGCGACGATCAGCGCCAGCGCCAGGTCACGGCGGCGCGGCGGGGCGCGGCGCGGCAGCAGATCGTCGAGGCCGATGCGCCGTGCCACGCTCAGCGCCGCAAGCACGTGGCCATGCGGCAGCGAGCGGCGGATCTCGAAGCCGTTGTCACCAACCGGGGCGAGCGGGTCGCCACGCAGGGCAGCACGCAGAGTCTCGATGCGCTCGACCGGCAGCTTGGAGAGGTTGGCCAGCGTGCGGTTCTTGACCTTGCCGTCCTCGCGATAGGTTTGGCGCAGGAGGAAGGACGGTTTGGCGTTACGGTTTGGGACCTTGGCGATGTGCATGAGGCATGGAATCAAACCGGTTCGGCCTGTGTCAAGGAGAAATTCGCCAAATGCTTGACTACGTTCGTGGCACGTTTCCTTGGTAATCAACCGGATGGCTCAAAAACACAGCAAAGTTCGGCTTAGAAGAAAGGATGCCTACATCTAGAGGCTGTTATGAACCTACCGCCAGTGAAGCGACGCGTTTGAGCATGAGGCATACAAATGCAATGAGGTGAAATCCTGCCAGAGTACTGGCATATCGTTCATAATCCCTGACCAGGCGCCGAAAGCGGGTCATCCAAGCGAACGACCGCTCGACCACCCAGCGACGCGGTAGCAAGACAAAACCCTTTTTGGCTTCCGGCAACTTGACCACAACCAGTTCGATACCGTTGGCTTCGGCGGCCGCGGCGGCGTTGGGACCATTGTAGCCCTGATCGGCGAACGCAACCTCGACGTTGTTGTCACTCACGGCCTGCACCGTCCGGGTCAGTCGGCCGACCTCAACCCGCTCGTCGACATCAGCCGCAGTGACGTGCAGTGCCAGCAGACTGCCCAGCGTATCGACCGCCAGATGCAGCTTCGAGCCCTTTTTGCGCTTGGCACCGTCATAGCCCGCACGCTGCCCGCTTTCCGGCGAGGACCGCAGGGTACGGCTGTCGAGAATGACGGCGCTTGGCTCTGCTGAGCGGCCCAAGGCGTGGCGGAGCACCGCCCGCAAATCGTCAACCAGCGCCTCGAAACAGCCCGCTGCCAACCACCGCTGCGCCTGCTGGTAGACCGCTGCCCAGGGCGGCAGGTCATTTGGCATCCAGCGCCATTGCGCGCCGGTCTTGATGATGTATCGCAGGCCGTTGAACACTTCCCGTAGCGGATGGGCCCGTTGTCCGGCATCCTCCGCCAGCAAGGTCAGGTACGGCGCAACCAAAACCCATTCTTCATCAGTTACATCAGACGGGTAGGGCTTGCGGACGGTGCTCATGCCTGCAAACTTGGTGATTACTCCGCCGCAGGTCCATAACAGGCTCTAGCGCATCGGGGCAGACAATTCTTGCTTAGTCACTCCATCCGTTTATGATATTATTCCGTTGTAGACGGATCGGTGGAGACCGAGATGCAAACCGAGCCTAGGTTTATCGACGATCGATCTCAGGTAGATTTTTTGGTAATCATCCCGACGTTTCGGCGGCCGGAGTTCTTGGCTGAGGCAGTCGCCAGCGTGCTCAACCAAACTAGTGTCACAAAAGACATTACTTGTGGTCGATGATTGCCCCGACGGATCGGCGGAAAAGTTCATCCGCAGCTTGGGCTCCGCCGAGGTAATTTATCATCGCAATCCGCACCCGACCGGCGGTTGGTGCGGCAGGGTTCGCAATTGCGGGCTGCGCTTCGCGCAGGACCTCGGTATCCGAGCCAGTTTCGTCCATTGTTTCGACGACGATGACCTCGTACCGGCTGGCTACTACAGCCGCGCCAAACAAGCCTTTGACGAGCATCCGCACACGGGTGTCGTCTTTGGGATCATGACACCGTTTTGTGTGTTCGCCGATGATCCGGGTCGCCGTCAGCGGCAGGAACGGCAACTTAACTATCTGATAAAGTTACGCGCGACGGCTGCCTGTCTGGCACGGATGTATCAGCAGATTGACGCCATCCTCAGACTGCCGCTGCTGTCGAGATGGCTGTTTGCTTTGCAGTCGATGTTCGGACCGGAGATGTTTTTGTGCAGCGGCGGCATGATCCGTTATGCACATATCATGCAGATGGGCGGGTTTGATCCAGAAGTCTGGCTCATCGAGGACTACGAATTCTTTTCGCGAGCGATCCGGCGGTATGGGGTCTATTTCCTCGACGAGGTCGCCACGCTGTATCGTTCGGGCAGCGCTGACTCGTTGTGGAATCCGCTCGATCTCACCGAGGCGACTAACACGGGTCAGGTCCGTAAACAGGAAGCGGCCCACAGCCTGAGCTTACGGCAGCAAAGGCTTCGCAGGGAGCTTGGCAGCGGAAAGTTCTTCACGCTGAAGATTGTCTATCGAGCGTTCATCAAACCGACCTTCTATCGGGTTGTGGTTCCGTTGATGTTGCGGTTCGCCTAATCGTCAGGGCCGGTTTTAGGTGTCAGCCGCCTGCGCGGCGGGTAGCTCAGGATCAGATTCTTCATGACTTCCCGCTCTTCTAAGCCGCCTGTGCAGCGGGTAACACCCTCTGTTCAAGCCCGGCGTCGATCAGCAACTTCTAAGCCGCCTGTGCGGCGGGTAACTGTACATACTTGACGACCGACGGCGCGATGGCCAGCGTAGCCCAACCATGACGACTCCAGAAGAATTTTATGACTTCTCCGTTACTTATTTGCTCATCGTGCGCCTATCGAGGCCCGATACACACTTAGTGCGTGCTGGGATGCCCCAGCGCCCACACGTAGTCAGCCACCGCCGCGACATCGGCCTGAGACAGTTGCACACCACCTTTGGGCGGCATTCCGCCGGTGTGTTCCTTGGGCTTGACCACACCATGGTCGATCGTCTGGGTTATTCCCTGCACGCTACCGTCGCTCCATAGGTAATGGCCGCTTGCCAGGTTCGATCCCACCTCGGATCCCTTGCCGTCGGTGCCGTGGCATCCGGCACAGGTGCCGCCATCCGCCTGGCCGAGGAAAATGCGCTCGCCCAGCGCGACCTGGTCCGGCGAGGCGCCAGGCGGTGTCGGCAGGGGCGCGCCGGCGTTGGGATGAATGCCTTCCGGCGGCAGCGGGTTGCCGGACGCCGAGGCCTGCTGTGTCGTGGGCGCCGGTGCGGCGGCGGCGATCCCGGCTGTCTTGTTGCCTCCCTGGAAGGTGACCTTCCAGATCCGGCCGCCCACATCGTCAGCGATATACAGCGCGCCATCCGGCCCCACTGCAAGGCCGGTCGGGCGATGCGCCGCCCTGCCCGGCTGCTTGTCGCCTCCGGCGAAGCCGTCGGCAAAGACGATGAAGGGACCGGAAGCCTTGCCGTCGGCCAGCGGCTGGAACACCACGTTGTAGCCGCCCTGCGCCCCTGGCGCGCGGTTCCAGGAGCCGTGGAAGGCGAGGAACGCGCCATCCTTATAGGCGGTCGGGAACTGGCTGCCGTGGTAGATCAGCATGTCGTTGGGCGCCCAGTGCGCCGGGAAAGCCGCGACCGGGGCTTGCTTGCTGGCACAGACTCCGACTTTCTTGCCGCCATCGCCGCCGTATTCCGGGGCCAGGACGAGCTTCTTCTGGTCGTAGTCGTAATAGCACTCCGGCCAGCCAAAATCGGCGCCCTGTCGTTCCTGAACCAGTTCCTCGGCCGGTTCATTCTGACCTTGGTTCGATTTGTAGAGGGCTGGCCAGTTCTCCCAGAGCTGGTCACGGCCGTGCTGGGTCACGAAGATCCGGCCGGCGGAGTCGAAGGAAATGCCCTCGCCGTTGCGCAGGCCGGTGGCAAAGCGCTGCGCCGGCGAGAACCGCTGGCCCAGCTTGTTGGCGTCAAAGTGCCAGGTGCCGCCGCGGGTTTTCAGCTCGGTGCAGGGCTTGTCGCCCGGCACGTCCGGCATGCGGTTCTGGCTCTGGCAGGAGTTGGTGGCCGACCCCAGGTCGACATACATGTTGCCGTTCGCGTCGATGCCCATGGGATGCATGGGATGGTCACCGCCCAGCGGCAGGCCGGACACCACCGTCTCTGGCTTGCCAGTGGGGGCGATGCCGTTTGACGGCAGGGCATAGCGGACGATGAGATCGTTCGTCTCGGCGTAGATGTAGTTCTTATACAGGGCGATGCCGGTGCCGCCGGCATCGCCCTCGGGCTTGGTGGGACCGAAGCGGACGATCTGTTCGGCGTGGCCGTCGCCGTTGGTGTCCTTCAGGGCGATCAGCATTCCGCCAGGTGGCGGCGTGTCATTGTGGAAGTACACGCCGCTCCAGGTATTGACGTAGACGGTACCGTTGGGTGCTACCACGAGGTGGCGGGCATGGCCGAGCTTGTCGGCGAAGACGGTGGCGCAGAAGCCGGGCGAGAGGGTGATGCCGCCGGCGTCGGCCTTGCAGTCTGTCTGGGCGCGGGCGGGTGATCCGGTTGTCAGCAGCAGCGTCGTGGCGAGGAGGGTCGCGACGGTGAAGGCGGACGTGGTTCCCATGGTCTTCTGAGAGTTCATTCGCGGCAAACTCCTTGGCGTCTAGGTGAGCTTCATGTCACCTTCTGGCAAGGAACTGGTTTCTTGGCAACCGGGGTGGGCGCATATGAAACCATGCACGGGATGTCGAGCCGCCGCCGAACGGCAGTAGAATTCCAGAAGCAATGATATGCCTGGTCGCGACAAGGCAGGCCGCTTCTGCCAGCTTTCGTCGCGCGATGCCAAAAGCTGTCGCGGCAGCGCACCCGAACAGCCGCGGCAGTGCTGTTCGGGTGTGCGCTTGCCGGCTATTTGCCGTTTTTCGTGCCGCCGGCGGTTGGACTGTTACCGGCGTTGGCGGACGCGCTCTTCCCAGGCTCAGACTGGCCGGAACCGGCCGCCGGCGAAATGACCGTTACAGAATCGGGATTGATTGCTATAAGTACTGGCTGACCATGCGAGTCAGTCGCATGCGCCACGAACGAGGCGGGCGTGAGCTGTATGTTCTTGTAGCCGGCCTTCTGCAGGTCCTGCATGATATGTTGTCGGATGCTCATGCCACTTGATTGGCCGGTCTCGGCTGGTGTGTTTGTCGTGGTCGTCGATGATGTGGATGATTGCGCAGCCGCGGGCAGCGCGAACGCAACGGCGAGGCCGGTTATGGCCAGGATTTTCGGGATCATGATTTCCTCGTTGTATGGCATGTCAGAAGATCGCGGCACCCAGGGTGCTGATCTGCCGCTTGTCTCTAAAGGTAAGTCGGCGCGGAAGGTTTTATTTGCCGTGGAACACAAACTAGGGGTGTCTCCGGTTTAATTCTGCGGCAAGGCCGGATAAGGAATATCGTGTGGTTGCTGGTGACATCCGTTCTGCCGTTGCTGGTCAAGCGCTGCCTTGATGCCGAGCGAGGCGGGCTATCTGACACGATCACACGCGATCTAGATCTCGTCGCCGTGAATGGCTAATTTTGGCAGCATCAAGGCTCTGCAATACAACCAGATCGCTGGTGGAATAAGCCTCCGTGATGTGAAGTGGCGGGGCAAATGGCGCGGCCATCAACGATCTTTCTAGCGATTACCACCGGCTTCGCCTGGACCTTGACATGCGGGGCGCGAACATATCTCGCTTATTCGCATCGGCAGGCGCTGTTGCATCAGTCACTGGCGGACAGGCCGCCGTGAGCGCTTAGCGGGACGGCTGGAAGGTATGCATCGATGTTCTGCGCCCGCGCCACTGAAATTTTGGGGCGCTAGTTCCGGGACGCTGATCCTGCCGAGTGTAGTCGTAGCTGCATGAACAGGAGAACGGCTTGCAGTCTCTCAGCGTTCGAACTCGGCGCGGGCGTCTCGTGTTGATCGCCTTCTTTCCAAAATATTTGTCAAGGTGACTATACTAAAAGCAATGCCATTTACTGTATAAAAGAGACGTTATCACTTTACGATACACATCTATACAGGGGGGCGTAGGTTGGTCTATGTCATTTTTAGAAGTCGATGCACTTGAGTCGACGACCACGAACCGTCGCGTGCTGTTGGGATGTGGCGGTCGTTGGGGCCATCGGCAATCGCCTGCAATGTTGTCGCACCAGTCGCACGAATTTCCGCTACGGTGGCGGAGGTCGCACGCGCGGGACTGCGCGTTGGTGCGGTTGGCATTTGCGCCGTTGGCCTGCCCTACTTCGCGGTTGGCAAGATTGCGGGGATTTCCGAGCGGCAGCCCGCGCGCACGTTGCGCGGCAAGAGCTTGCTTCGTGCGGAGGATTATCGTCGTGCGCTCGTTCTCCGCGAACAACGTATAAAAAGATGTATCAGGCAAGGATCATCTTATCAATCCGAACGGAATTGTCCGTAATGTCTTAATTTGTAATTGGTAGGCGGCGTTTCCGGCGAAAAGCAATCCACCCACCGGCCACCATCCCAAAGAGGTGGGTCACGAACAAGCACCGGACATGCCACAGACTGTAAGTGAATACACTCGCGCTGACTTCGGTAAGCCGCCCATGGTTGGCGACAAAGTAGCGGCCGTTTTCCATCTTCCCATTCCAAGCGTCACCGCCGATGAGAATTGCTATGATGACAAACGCGATAAAGTTGACGATGGCGACGGCGACAACGGTTTTGAGCAACCGCATCATGCTGCGGCTACCGCGCTTCTTCGGCTGCTCGGCTCGCGCGTCGCTCAGCGTTATCACGTCTGTCATGCCTCATAGTTTGTCGGTTAAGATGATTTCAAATCAAGATATTATTAGATTGTCGCATCGGACGAACCTCATATGATCCGAATGGCCGAGGGGAAAATCCTAAACGACCACCGCCCAATCGCCGTCGGTTTTGTGAATTGATGTGAAATCGTCTTTCCATCCTGACGAGACCATTCAATCTACAAAAAATCCCGACGTATTATAGGTATGCCCACCGCCGGACTCGAACCGGCACGTCGTTTCCAACTGCGGATTTTAAGTCCGCTGCGTCTACCATTCCGCCAGGCGGGCATAGACCCCTTTTACCGTCGCCCACCCGATCCCTACAACCCGCACGCGATATCCAGCGCCATCCGGATCAGCTTGTCGCTCGCCTCCGGCGTGCGGAACGCGCTGTGCGCCGATAGCGTCACGTTCGGCAGCGTGGTCAGGACATGCCCGGCCGGCAGCGGCTCCACGTCGAACACATCCAGCGCGGCGTGCCGCAGGTGCCCGGACCGCAGCGCCGCTATCATTGCCGCCTGATCCACCACCGCCGCCCGCGCCGTGTTCACCAGGATCGCCCCCGGCCGCAGCTTCGCCAGCCGGTCAGCGGTCAGGAACCCGCGCGTCTCGTCATTCAGCAGCAGATGCAGCGACAGCACCTGGCTCTCCGCCAGCAGCGTATCCAGGTCGACGAACGTCACCCCCGGCGCCGATTTGGGCGAGCGGTTCCATGCCAGCACCCGCATGCCCGATCCGGCGGCAATCCGCGCCACCTCCGCCGCGATGCCGCCAAAGCCGACCAGGCCGATCGTCTTGCCGGTCAGTTCCATGCCTTCCGTGCGGATCCAGTTGCCGGCGCGCATGCCGCCGTCCATCCTTGCCAGCCCGCGCGCCGCGGCCCACATCAGGGCGATGGCATGCTCGGCCACTGCGGTATCGCCGTAGCCCTTGATGGTGTGCACGGTGATGCCGATGTCGGCCAGCTGCTCCGGATGCATGTAGCTGCGCGCGCCGGTGCCGAGGAAAATCACATGCTTCAATCCAACGCATCGTTTCATCGACTCGGTCGGCAACTGGGTGTGGTCGTCGAGGATGAAGTCGTAGCCGGCACACAGTTCCGGCAGTTCGTCCGGCGTGATGGCGCCGCGCTCCTCGACCACCACCGGCGGATCGGTCGGCCGAACGACGCGGTGGAAGACCGCGGCCAAGTCGTCAACCGCATCCATGAACAGGCCTTTCATCGGGTCCTCCTGACGCACAACGGCCACAAGTTTGCGCAACGTTGCGGCTGGCGACAAGCCGTCGCATCACCGGCGGGCAAAATCTGCTAGACGGCCCTTTCGACCCACGAGATGAGAATGGCCGCACCCGCCACCGCCCTGCCCCGCGTATCCGTCCCGCCGGCCAAGCCCGTGCGGCAGACGCCGAATAAACCCGCGCCTCCGCCACAATCACGCAAGCGCCGCGCGATGCTGTGGCTGCTGCGCTGGGGCTTCATCGTCACGGTCTGGGCGATCCTGGTCGGTGCCGTCGCCGTGCTGTGGTTCGCCCGCGACCTGCCAAGGCCGCAGGACGCGCTGGACGCGACCCGCCGCCCCAGCCTGACGTTGGAGGACCGATCCGGCCACATCGTCGCGACCTTCGGCGACCTGGTCGGCCAGCCGCTGCACCTGAAGGATTTTCCGCCGGCGCTGCCCGCCGCTGTCGTCGCGGTGGAGGACCGGCGCTTCTGGCATCATGGTGCCATCGACCCGATCGGGCTGCTGCGCGCCGCCTGGGTGAACATCAGGGCCGGACGCGTGGTGCAGGGCGGATCGAGCCTGACGCAGCAGGTCGCCAAGACGCTGTTCCTGACCAATGCCCGCACCGTCCGCCGCAAGATCCAGGAACTGTTGCTGACCCTGTGGCTGGAGCATCATTTCACCAAGCGGGAGATCCTCGAGATCTACCTGAACCGCGTCTACCTCGGCTCCGGCGCCTGGGGCATGGACGCCGCGGCGAAACAATATTTCGGCGTCTCCGCCCGCCGAATAAGCCTGGCGCAGGCCGCGGTGCTCGCCGGATTGCCGCGAGCGCCGTCGCGCTTCAATCCCAGGATCAATCCTGATGCCGCACGCGCCCGTGCCAGGGAGGTTCTGGCCGCGATGGTCGAGACGGGTGTGATCACCGCCGAACAGGCGCGAACCGCCGCCGGTCAGATCGCATTTTCGTCCAGCCCGGTGGCGGCCGGATGGTTCGCCGACTGGGTGGCGGCGCAGTCGCAGGCGCTGCTGGCGCCGGATGCCGACGCCGTGCTGCGCACTACGCTGGACAGCCGCTTCCAGGCCGTGGCTGAAAAGCGGCTGGACGCCCTGCTGGACGGTGCCGGCGCGGCGGCCAACGTCAGCCAAGGCGCGGTGGTCATCGTCGACGCCGCCACGGGAGCCGTACGGGCGCTGGTCGGCGGCCGCGACTACCGCGAAAGTCCTTACGATCGTGCCGTCCTCGCGCGCCGGCAGCCCGGCTCCGCCTTCAAGCCGTTCGTGTGGCTCTCGGCGCTGGAGAAGGGCATGGCGCCGGACGACACCGTGCTGGACGCCCCGCTGCGCATCGGGTCCTGGAGTCCCGTCAACTTCGAGCGCCGCTACCTGGGCGAGATCACGCTGACGGACGCGCTGGCGCAATCAATTAATACCGCCGCCGTCCGCCTTCTGCTCCGTGCCGGCGGCCCCCGAACCGTCGCCGGCACCGCGGCTCGCCTAGGCATCGCCGACCGGCTGCCCATGGATGACTCGCTGGCGCTCGGCACCGGGGAGGTTGGGTTGCTGGAACTGACCACCGCCTACGCCGCCTTCTTCAACGGCGGGTTCCGCGTGGTGGCGCATGCGCTTGAGAAGACGCCGCATCAACCGCGGCTGGTGATCGAGCCGGAGAAAGCGGCGATGATGGCGCGTATGCTGACTGCGGTGGTGGCGCACGGCACCGGTCGGCCCGCCTCGGTCCCTGGCCGGGTGGTGGCGGGCAAGACCGGCACGACACAGGATTTCCGGGATGCCTGGTTCATTGGTTGCGTGAACGGCGTCCTGATCGGCACATGGCTCGGCAACGATGACAACGAGCCGATGCGGAACGTTCAGGGCGGCAACCTGCCCGCCAGGCTGTTCCACGACATCGCGACCGGGATCGAGTGACGCTTCATTCGCCATCGCGTCCGTAGGCGACGACGCGCCGGTTCAGCAACTTGGCGACGCAGCACGCCGAAGAGATAAGCTGCGATTTACAGCGCGATTGGTTTAGGCTGACCCACGAATCGCGCTTTAACTCGTTGTCTGATCGCGTGATTCACGCCTTCTGACTGGGTCAGCCTCAGGCGATCATGCCTCAAGTGTCACGATAATTTACAACTGCACCTAACGCGCTCTCTTGGCTCTGTTAACGCTTTGAATCCAAATGCAATCGGACGCTAGCACGATTTATGCATGCCAGTCGATCGGCGCTGGTCTGGGGAAACATGTGGCTCCAGTCGGGAGATTGCATATGACAACGAACGACAAGGTTTCAGCGATCGCGGGTCCGCCCTTGCTCGTCGGGCTGACAGCTCTCCTGTTACATCTCCTGCCGACGGAAGCAGTGAATTTTCTGGTGGTGTGGACGCTGACCTCGGTCCCGGTCGGTATGCTGATCGGACATTGTTCGCTGAAGGAATGACCGTTGCGCGGGAAGGCTGGCAACCAGGCAAAAACTGCGACAAATCAGGCAGCGGGTCGTCTGATCTCGTAGTAGCGGGAGCAAGCCAGTCATTCAGCCTCTCTCCAAGCCAGTGCCGCACGGCCTGGATGGGCCGGCCCTGCGGCAGCAATGCCGTTGAAAGCGCTGTACACCGCCGCAAACGGGGTTGATCAGTAACCCATCAGACGAGCATAGCGGTCGCGGCAGAACGCGGTGTCTCCAAAGCTCGCTTGTGCGACACGGGCGCGCTTCAGGAAGAAGCCAATTTCGTGTTCGTCGGTCATGCCGATGCCACCATGCATCTGCACACCCTCATTACCGCAAAGAAACAGCGTATCGTTGGCCTTGCCTTTCGCCAGGCTGACCAACGCGGCGGCATCATTACCGCCTTGATCCAGGGCCGAGACCGCTGCCAGTATGGCGGAGCGGGTCATCTCCACCTCACAGAACATCTGCGCCGCCCGGTGCTTCAACGCCTGGAAGGAGCCGATGGCCACACCGAACTGCTTGCGGTCCTTGAGGTACTGAACAGTCCGCTCGAACGCCTCGCTGGCGCTGCCCAGCATTTCCGCCGCCAGCCCGGCGCGAGCGTAGTCCAGCACGGGTTCCAGAATGTCGGCACCACCGTTGAGCCGGCCGAGCACCACGCCGGAGACGCCATCAAAGCCGAGGTTGGCGGCGTTGCGGCTATCGACCATCGTCAGGCGCGTGCGAACCAGGCCGGGCGCGTCGGCCGGAACCAGGAACAGCGTGATCCCACTACCCGTGCGCGCCGCAGCAATCAGTGTGTCGGCAACATGCCCGTCCAGCACAAAGGTTTTCTGGCCGGTCAGCCGGTAGCCCGCGCCGTCCCGCTCGGCTTTCAGATCGATGCGGGTGGGCGCGTGGCGGCTACCTTCCTCCAGCGCCAGGGCGAACAGGTGCTCACCGGCAACCAGGGCCGGAAGATACTCGGCCTTCTGATCTTCCGATCCGGCCATGGACAGCAGGGAGGCGCCGAGAACGGCTGTGGACAGCAGCGGGGACGCGACCAAGGTGCGGCCGGCGGCTTCCATCACCTGGGCCAGACCAGTGATGCCGAACGCCGATCCGCCATAATCCTCGGGGACCAGAAACCCGGTCCAGCCGAGCTCCGCCATTTCCCGCCACAGCGAACGGGAGAAGCCAGACGGGTCCTTGTCGTCGCGCAGCTTGCGCAGCGCGGTGATCGGGCTGCGTTGCTTGAAGAAGTCCAGCGCGGTGTCGCGCACCATGCGGGCTTCTTCGGTCAGGATCATCGGCATGGCGTCAGGCCATGATCGTCTGAGGTTGTATCATCGTGCGTGTCCGATCATGGTCTACCTCTTTGTTTGATCGCGTGATTCACGCCTTCTGACTGATCAGCCTCAGGCGATCACGCGCTAATCCGGCAGGCCAAGCACGCGCTTGGCGATGATGTTCAACTGGACCTCGGAGGTTCCCCCCTCGATCGTGTTGGCCTTGGAGCGGAGCCATTCGCGGGTCAGGCGAAGCTGGTCCGGGGTGAAGCCGTCGCCTTCCCAGCCGAGACCCTGGAAGCCCTCGGCCTCCAGGATCGTCTCGTAGCGGCGCTTGTTCAGCTCGGTGGCCTGATACTTGAACATCGCCGACAGCGGGCCGGGCGGCGTGCCGGCCTCGGCTTCTTCCGCGGCGCGGCGGCGGGTCAACTGGAAAGCGTGCGAGTCCATGGCGAAAGCGGTGATGTGTTCGCGTAAGGTAGGGTCGGCGATGCGGCCGTCGGTTTCGCCGACAAGATGTTTGGCAATGGTCTCGACCGGCGTTTCGAATTTTGCCGCCTGACGGGCGCCGATGCCGCCGATGCCCTTGCGTTCGTGCTCCAGCAGCCGCTTGGCGATGGTCCAGCCCTTGTTCAGTTGGCCGACCAGGTTGCCGGCCGGCACCTGGACGTTTTCTAGGAACGTCTCGCAGAAGACGGAGGCGCCGCTGATCAGCCGGATCGGTCGCGGGCGAACCCCAGGATCAGCCATGTCAATGAGCAGAAAACTGATGCCGTCGTGTTTCTTCACCGTGGGGTCGGTGCGCACCAGACAGAAGATCCAGTCCGACAGGTGCGCGTTGGAGGTCCAGATCTTGTGCCCGTTGACCAGGAAGTGGTCGCCCTGAAGCACCGCACGGGTGCGCAGGCTGGCAAGGTCCGAGCCGGCTTCCGGTTCGCTATAACCCTGGCACCAGCGGATCTCGCCGCGGACGATCGGCGGAATATGGGCCTGGCGCTGCGCCTCGGTGCCGTATTCTAGCAGGACAGGACCCAGCATCGACAGGCCCATGCCGCGAAGCGGCGCGCGGCAGCCGAGGTCCTGCATCTCCTCCTCCAGCACCAGGGCTGCATCGCCGGACAGGCCGCCGCCGCAGTATTGTTTCGGCCATGTCGGCGCGGTCCAGCCCTGGGCGGCCATGCGGTCGAGCCAGAGTTTCTGTTCAGGGCGCTTGTAGACGGCTTGCTTGCCGCCGGCGACCTGCTCGTCCTCCGGCATCCAGGTGCGCATAGCGGGCGGACAGTTTTCTTCCAACCAGGCGCGGGTTTCGGCGCGGAAGGCGGTCAGGGTGGGCATGGACGCGTTCCTCGAGGCTTGTGGTGTTGGGAAGGCAAGCATCATCCACGCATGGCGGCAAGCGCAGCGGTGAGACTTGATGGCCTTTTTTGGCTGAACAGGATAATACGAAGTCATGCCAGACGGAATTTATGAACGAGACGTCCTGTCCTGGTCCCAGCACCAGGCCGACCTGCTACGCCGCCTCGCGCGGGGGGAGCGGGTGAATGACGTGGATTGGGAGCACGTTGTCGAGGAGATCGAGGACGTCGGCCTGTCCGAGCTGCATTCCGTCGAAAGCTATTTTGACTTGATGCTGGTGCATCTGTTGAAGCTTCATGGCTGGCCCAACAGCCAGTCGGTGCAACATTGGCGAATGGAGCTTGGATCCTTTCAAAAGAACGCGGCTCGCCGCTTCACGCCGTCAATGCGGCAGAGGATCGACCTGACCAAGCTTTACCGCGATGCACTGGAACAGCTCGACGGTGTGTACTGCGATAGCCTGGCTCCGCGTCCATGGCCTATCGAGTGCCCATTTGCGCTGGACGACCTTTTGACAAAGCCTCGGGCCGTGCTGGAGGGCCTTTTGAATACACCTCTGCCTCCCGCATGAGGTGCTTGAATCCCGCCCGAACATTGATGAAGCCGTGCTGAGACATTCCTCTCCAGCCGTCGAATATTCTTACCTAATGTCGTCGCCGTAAGCCTCGGCCACATCAAGCACGATCCCCGGCGGGTCCAGCCGGATCATGCCGACGTTCACCGTGCGAGAAACGATTTCGTCGCCCGCCCGCGCATGATGGATGATTTCCCGCCGGCGTACGCGGACGATCAGGTAATGCTGGATCGACGGAACACGAAAATAATCGGCCAGCTTTTCACCGCTATCAAGCGACTGAGTCGACGGCGACATTACCTCAACCACAACCACCGGATTGGTGGCCGCCGTCGCATCCGGGGACAGCCTGGGGCCGCAATTTACCACGGCGTCTGGTTCATAGTCGGTGTCTTCATCCACCTCTATCGTTACACCGTCGCCGAGCGCTTCACAGTCCAGGTCAGCGTCTCGTATGGCACCATCTAATGCGGCCCATATGCGGTTCTTGATCCGCACATGCTGGATGCGCTCGGGCGACATGGCGACCGGCTCACCCGCAACCCGCTCGAACCGTTGGGTCTGACCCTCGGTCCACTTATGGTACTCCTGGCGCGTCAGGCGAAGCGGCATATCAACCTCCTGCCGAGCGACTGTATCATGCCGCGAAGGCAAAGGGCAGCGACGGACCTACACCGCTCCCTCGGCCCGCAGCGCCGCCACGGCCTGCGCGTTCAACCCCAGCCATTCGCCCAGCACATCGTCCGTGTGCTCCCCCAGCACCGGAGACGACGTCAGCGCCGGCGGCCTGCCGTCGATCCGCACCGGCCAGCCCGGCATCTTGAAGTCGCGATGCATTGGGTGGCGCATCACCTGCATGATGCCGCGGGCCTCGAAGCTCGGGTCCTCGTGCAGTTCCATGGTGTCGAGCACCGCGCCGGCCGGGATCCCCGCATCGCCCACTGCGCGCATCGCATCGTGCTTGGTGTGCCCCCGGGTCCAGGCGGCGATGATCGCGTCCACCTCCGGCTCCCGGCTCACGCGGTCCTGCGGTGTGGTGTAACGGGCGTCGCCGATCAGATCCTCCCGTCCGATGAGTTTCAACAGCCGGTCCCAGTGGTCCGGATTCGCGCGACTTGTCATGATGTAGACGTAGTCGTTCGGGCCACCGGGTGCGCAGGGATACAGGCCCATCGGCGCGTTGCTGACGCCGGGCACCTTGCTGCCGCCGCGTTTCACGGGCCGGCCGGTGCGGCCCTGCGTCGCGAAATTGATCCGCATGTAGTGCATGACCGCATCCTGCATCGCCACTTGCAGACGGTGGCCTTGCCCGGTCTCCCGCCGCTTGTACAGCGCGCCCAGGATGGTGATCGCCATCAGCATGCCGGTGCCGGTATCGCCGAGGGAAATGCCAGGACGCGTCGGCGGCCCGTCCGGGTCGCCGGTCACGCTGAAGGTGCCGCCGCAAGCTTGCGCGATCATGTCGAACGCCAGGTTCTTCTCATACGGGCTGCCCTCACCGAAGCCCTTTACCTGGGCGTAGATGATGCCGGGATTGAGCGGCCTGACGACGTCGTAGCCAAGCCCCAGCCGCTCGATCGCGCCAGGCGCGAAGTTCTCGATGCAGACGTCGGCCTGGCGCAGCAGGTCCTTCACCACCGCCAGCCCGGCCGGTGACTTCAGGTTGACCGTCATCGACCGCTTGTTGGCATTGAAGACGTGAAAGTAATACGGGTCGTTGTCAGGTTGGCCCGGCCGCAGACGGCGGCCGGGGTCGCCCATCTTCGGGTTCTCGATCTTGACCACGTCGGCGCCAAGCCAGGCGAGCGCCTCGGTGCAGGATGGTCCGGCCTCGAACTGCGTCAGATCGACGATCTTCACGCCGGACAGGAAGTTCACTTCGGCGACTGGGCTGGACATCTTGCCTCCTTCGGGCGCCTGCTGGACGGGACGCCGTTGTGCTTGCTTGGTCAGGGCAAAGCTGCCACAGACGGCGGCGACCGGCCAGGGTCTTCCCGCCAAACCGCGCGCCTCGCGGGCGGCGTGGGGCGCGGCATTCTCCGTCCGGTCAGGCGTGCGCCGCCGTCGGCAGCGGCCGATGGCGGTTCGCCGTATCCCTCAAGCCGGCTATTTTGTTATGAACTGTGAATCAACAGTGTCGGTCGACGTGCCCTCGGATGTCGTGAACAGCGGCGTGTCATCATTGGAGGCAGACGATGACGCGTTGCCAGCCGGTTGCGACGGCCTGGAAGCAGCAAATGGGGATGAACTGGCAGAACCAGTCGTCGTGCCCTGGCTGGTCGTGTACAGCGGCGTTTCAGTCGCGGCCGAAGCCGTACCGCCGGCCGTCGCCGAAGTGTTGGGCAAAGCGAAGTCGGATGAAGGTTTGAAAAAATCCGGCACGCCGCCCGTCTGGCCATCCGACGTCTGGCTATCCGACGTCCGGTTATCCAACCCCGGGCCATCCGTCGGCCGGTCATTCGCGGTCCCGCCGCCCGCCGTCCTCGGCTTTGGCGCCATTGCCCGTTGCTTGGGCACTTCCGTGCCGGGCATGCCAAACGTCGGCAGCCCGAAGTTCTTATTGAGCGGCTCCCACGTCGGCGGCCTGTAGAGCGGCGTCTGGTACGGCTGGCCCTGGCCGTACCGTGCCGTTTGTGCGAAGGCCGGGGCGCCCGCCAGCAGCGCGAGCGCCGCATAAAGGATGATCCGGTGACGCGTCATGCGGTTTAACCTTTCGATGCGTCGGCAGAGTGATACCAACAGGATTGGTCAATGCAAATCCCGCCTGCGTGAGCCGCCGCACGATCCGGCGACCAGACCTGTCACGACCTCGGCCGCGTTGCCTTCCCGCTCACGAACCGCATCTCAGGGTTGACGTCAATGAACCAAGGCTTGCCGCTTTCCGACCATTGCGATGGACAGCATTTCTTCAATCCTGGACCGAACCGACCAGCACGCGGACTGTTGCAGGTGCTCCGCTGGCGCTTTAGCAACAAGCGCGCCGCATGGCCAAGGCACGTGACCGATCCGGTCTTTGCCCCGCCACCCGCCAGCGTGGCGCCTGGCCAGGCCGCGATCAGTTTCGTCAACCACGCCACGTTCCTGATCCGCGTGGCCGGCATGGTGGTGCTGACCGACCCGATGTTCAGCCCACGCTGCTCGCCGGTCGGCTGGGCTGGACCACTGCGCGCGCGGCCACCCGGCATCACGCTGGCGGATCTGCCGCGTCCCGACGTGGTCCTGCTGTCGCACAACCACTACGACCACATGGATCTGCCGAGCCTGCGGGCAATACAGCAACGTTTCGCGCCGTGCTTTGTAACGACACTCGGCAATGCCCGTCCGCTGGCTCGATTGGGGATCGATGCGACAGAGCTGGACTGGTGGCAGGACGTGCGGCTGGATACGCTGCGCATTACCGTCACGCCGGCCCGGCACTTCGCCGCGCGCACCCCATTCGACCGTAACCGCACACTGTGGGGCGGCTTCATGATCAAGACCACGGGCGGCCAGATCCTGTTCGCTGGTGATTCCGGTGCGGGCTTGCACTGGCAGGACATCCGGTCCCGACTGGGGCCGCCAGACGTAGCCTTGCTGCCGATCGGCGCCTATGAGCCGCGCTGGTTCATGGCCGCCGTGCACATGGATCCCGCCGAAGCCGTGCAGGCGCATCTGGCGCTCGCCGCGCGCCACTCGATCGGCATGCATTTTGGCACCTTCCAGTTGACCGACGAGGCGATCGACGCCCCACTGGAAGCGCTGGCCGAGGCCCGGCGCGCCGCCAGCCTGTCGCCCGACACCTTCACCACGCTCGGCTTTGGCGAGACGCGCCTGTATGATATCGATTCAAGCCAAGGCGATAGGACGCAAGCCGGCGCTGCTAGACCATTTTCAGGCTGACCGCACAGCCAGAAAATGGTCTAGCCCCTTGTTTGATCGCATGATTCACGCGCTTTGAACGGTCCGCTCAGCGCGATCATGCCGTTTGTTTGATCGCATGATTCACGCGCTTTGAACGGTCCGCTCAGCGCGATCATGCCGTTTGTTTGATCGCATGATTCACGCGCTTTGAACGGTCCGCTCAGCGCGATCATGCCGTTTGTTTGATCGCATGATTCACGCGCTCTGAACGGTCCGCTCAGCGCGATCATGCTCTAGCTAGCCGTCTTGCGGTCCGATTCAAGCAAGCGGCGCAGCGCCTCATGTGCAAGCTGGTTGCCATTGGCTGCCGCTCGTTGATACCACGCGACGGCATCGGCGGATGACATCGGAACGCCACGTCCCAGTTCATACATCCGGCCGAGGTTGCACTGTGCGTTGTGCAGGCCGCCGTTGGCGGCAAGCCGGTACAGCTTGACCGCGTCGACATCGGATTGCTCCACGGCACGGCCATCCTCAAAAAACTGAGCGAGATTGTTGCGCGCCGCGTTGAAGCCTTGCGCGGCCGACAGGCGATACCAGCGCAACGCCTCGGCATCCGATCGCGGAACACCGCGGCCGATCGCATGGAGAAAGCCGATGTTGAATTGTCCGCTGGCGAGACCTTGTTCGGCCGCCAGCCTGAACCAACGTGCCGCTGCCTCGTCGGAGCGTGCGACTCCATGGCTCTGCAACAAGATTGAGCCGAGTTCGACCTGGGCACCGGCATGACCCTGCGTGGCCGCCAATCTGAACCAGTATGCCGCGGTCACAGTGGACTTCACGGCTCCAATCCCACGCGCATGGCACAGGCCAAGGTAGTATTCGGCCTGCGCGTGCCGCTGTTCCGCGGCCTGGCGAAACAAGGCGACAGCCCGCGCCATGTCCTTGGGCACACCAAGGCCTTGATCATGCAGCGCGCCAAGCTCGACCTGTGCGTCGGCAATCCCCTGGTCCGCCGCCAATCGAAACAGCCGCGCGGCCTGTGCGTGATCCCGCGGCACGCCGCCGCCCTGCTTGTAAAGGCGAGCAAGACGGAGCTGGGATCGTGCGTCACCCTGGTCGGCTGCCAGGCGATACCAATGCGCCGCCTGGCTATCCGACTGCTTCACACCGCGGCCCGCCTCATAGAAGATCCCAAGGCTATGCTGGGCGTGTGTGCTGCCATGTTGGGCGGCCTGTTCATACCAATGCGCGGCCTCGGAGTCGGATTGGGCAACACCATCACCATGCTCATATTTGCGGCCGAGTTCGTGGTACATCCTGCCCTGGTCGTACATGCCGCCTTGCTGGTACTCGGCCATCAGGTTGCCTGACCTTTCATTGCGTCCCGCCGCTTGACGTCCACACGTGAAACTCTCGAAATCCGCCTGTTCGCGATGCTGCATCGAGCGCAGGATCCAGCGTCAAGCCATGTCCCAAGGGTGTGGATCCTGAGCGAACAGCCAATCGAGCACAAGATCGTGCCAACCGACAAGGCGCCGGCCTTCCCCAGAACATCCCGGAGCAATGGGCCGTGTCACCGACCAGCCGCAGGTGCTATCGCACCTTGACGTCCGATCCGGATTCCGCCGCGACCCAAACATCCCGACAGCCACCCTTGCCGCGGCGGTAGACGACAAGTCCATCGAAAGCCGCGATCCTGCGGTAGCGTGACCAGGCGCGGACGAATGCCGAGTCCGCGGCGCTGAGCACGCTGATGTAGTTCGTGGTTTGCCGCGTATCGACCACCGCGATGTCGGGACATCCGGCGATGAAGTCATGTGAAACCCATCGCGCCACCGGCCATTGCTTCGTCGCGGCCGGGTCGAAGCGAGCCCGCCATACCTCACCCTTGAGCGCCCACATCGAATCGAAGCGGGAGGCCCAGCCGACGCCGGTACTGTTGACGACCGGAAATCCAACAGCCAGCCATTCCGAAAAAGCCAGGTAGGTCCGCGCGTGCTGCGCGCGAATGATCCGCTCCAGATGCGCGACCGTGTTGGTCTTTGGATCAACCGCCTGCTCGACCGCCGGCATTATCCGCTGCACCGAGGTAATACAAAAAACGCCGATGGCCAACGCCGCGACCATGAACGGCAGGCGCACCGGCCGGCGGCGATGCACCAGTTCGGAAATGCTCCAGAGCAGCAAGGCCAGCATGGTGATGATCGTGGCCGGGAGCCGGTGGTAATACCAGCCCTTGCCGTCGACAAAGCAGATGACCGTGCTGGTCGCCGCGAAGATCACCAGCGTGAGCAGCAGGCTGAAATCGGCCAGGCTGCGCCGGCGCAGCCACAGCAGGGCGATCGCCACGAGCTGGCCGCCGATCAGCAGGGCGCTGTCGCCCAGCAGCATGAGGAACGGCACATCTGTCGCGCCATATAGTGCCAGCGCAAGCGGAACGGCTTTGCCGAAATAAGCCGGACACACGATGGCAACCAGTCCAGCATATCCGAGCAAGGTCACGGCCGCCGCGACGGGCATCACGCGCCACGGACGCAGCCCGCGGGTCAGGGCGAGGCATTCGAGCGCGACAAAAACCAGGGCGTAGCACGGCTTCAATGCACATCCCAGCCCCGCCAGCACGCCGGCCGCGACCAGCACCGCGATTGAAGCGTGCCGCCTGTCCAGACGCTGGGCGAACAGCACCAGGTAGGGCAGGAATGCCGCAACCAGCAGATGCTCCCGCTGGCCGAGGTCCGCGCCGGGAACGATCAGGAAGATCGAGCCGATCACGGCGAACACTGGCACCCGATGCGCAAGCAGGCCGCCGTTGGCACGCAGCAGGCTGGCGCTCCACCAGACACAGGCGAGCACCATCGCGATGAACACCGGCATGGCGACGCACTGGATATCGACGTCGAGCCATTGTGCCAGGCTGATCGGGACGGCGGAGATCCAGATGATCAGCGGAGGATTGACCTCGATCACATCGATGTAGAGTTCACGTCCGGCCATCCAGCGGCGTGCGACATACAAGAGCCACGCGATATCATCCTTGAGCGGGGCACGCAGCGTGATGAACAGCACCACCGCCAGGACGGCAAGCAGCAGCAGCAGGCTGATGGCGGACAACAGCGGCCGCGCGGCCGGGATGACCGGCCGCGATGTTTGAACCTGGTTCATAAGGTTGGATCTTGATGGTCGCTGGCTGAGATGACACCGCGCGACGACCGCGCAGTTTTGTTGCAAAATCGTTTTAGCCCAGCCGAATGGCCTAATCAAGGCATTTGATACAAAGCGCAAAAATGATTGGCCAGTGGGTCCCGGCCAACCTATTGGGGCAGCCTGTTGGTCTGGTTCAGTGCGTTAGCCGGCGCTGACCCTTGGGCATCGCCAGCGGCGAGGAAAACGTCGTCTCCGTCCGCTCCCGCGGGTCGGCTGCCACCAGGACATCGACCAGCGTGTCTGGCACCACAACCTGGCCAGGCGGCAGCTTCTCCATCGTGCCCACCCGGTCCATCTGCGCGATAACCAGGCCGCCGCTTGCCTGGACGGCACGGGCGATGGTCATTGCGTCGCGTGTCATGGCAATCGCCGCCGACCCTTCCATGAAGGCGACGGAGATCAGCGCCACATCGATCGGAAAGCTATGCATCAGCAGGGCATCCTGCCCGGCCGCGCGCACCACGTGCACGAGTTCTTCACGCGTGGCCTGGTTGAGGCGACCGCCGCCCTGACGCGGGTCAGCAAAGGTGCCAAGTCCGCCGCGGCTGAGATGTCCAGGCAACCCGGCCGCGATGTCGCGGAATAGGTGCCGAATGAACCCGGCCGGCAGGCTGTAGGCTTCGATCCGCTCCGTCCGCGCCAGCGCCTGCAGCCCTGGAACGGGATGCCATTGGCCGCCGATCACCCGGCGAACCATTCCGACATGAGCAAGGTGGTTCAAGCCATGGGTGCGGCCGTCGCCGTGTGTGGTGGCATAGACGATCGTCAGGTCACGCGGTGCCCCCTGCGCCAGGAAAGCGGCTTCAAGCGCGTTGCCAAGGACATCGCCCAACCAGCCCACGGCGATTGTGGCGCCGCGCGGAATTTGCGCCGCGACAGCCTCGGCCGATGCGGTTTTCCAGTGGCGGGGCGGACGGATCATCCGCTCTGCCCGGGCGGGCGATGACAGCATCGAGGGCGGGCTCCTTGGAGTGCGTCGGCATCAGACGATCCTGAAACGGGATCATAACGACGACGCAGCGGAATCAAACTGACATCAACGGGATCGTTCAGGCGCCACGGCCGAGAGCACGGACCAAACCGACGGCTCTACGGTAACCATACGGCCCAGTCTGCGACAAATCAATGCTTTAGCCGCCCGCGTCCAGACCAAGGGCGGTTAGTCGCGAAAATATGGCATGACCTCCGAACACATTAGTCGCAATGAATTGACCACGCGATCATGCGGAATGCGCATGCCGCAATTCATCTCGGCCAGGATGCCCGACAGGCCCAGCGTCTCCTTCAACGCGCTCAGGCGGTCCACCACCATCGCCGGCGTGCCGACGACGATCTTGCTGCGCAGTGCCTCGTCGTAGTCGATCGTCATCAGGCGCTGGCCGCGTTCGGCCCGCATCTCCAGCGAGCGGGCACCTTCCTGCGTGGCGGACGCCTCGATCCGCTGGCCCAGGTAGCGGTAGAAGAACATTACGCTCTCCCGCGGTTCGTCCCGCGCCTGCGCTTCCGTGGCGGCAATATAAAGCGGAACGCGCAGGTAAACCTTGCCGTTTCCGGGGTGGCCGGCGGCCGCCCAGGCTTCGCGGTAGACGCGAAGGTTGGGGACCAGTTCATCCAGGTTGCCGAGACGGGTGGCAACAAAGATCGGCAATCCCTGCTCGCCGGCCTGCTGGAACGTGTCCGGGCTGTTCACCGCGATGCGCAATTCCGGATACGGCGCCTGATATGGTTTCGGCACCAGGCAGATGTCGTCGAAATGGTAGAACCGGCCATGAAACGAGAAGGTTTCCTCGGTCCAGGCGCGCTTGAGGATTTCCAGCACCTCGGCAAAGCGCTCCCGGCTTTCCGCGTAGGAGACGCCATAGGCCTGGTAGGTGCGCGGGAAACCGCTGCGGCCGACGCCGAAGATCAGCCGACCGTGGCTGATATGATCGACCGTGGTGGCTTCCTCGGCAATGCGGATCGGGTGGCACAGCGGCAGCACCTGCACGGCGATGCCGATCTTCATGCGCCGGGTGCGCGTGGCGATCGCGCTGGCGATGCTCAGCGGCGCGGCAAGCACGGAGCGTTCGGGAGAATTGTGCAGCTCCGCCAGCCACATGACATCCAGGCCGGCTGCCTCGGCCGCGTCCACCTGTTCGAATGACTCACGGAAGGCTTCAGCCTCGCTCTGGTCCGGCCGGCGCTGAAACTCGTGGAACATGCCAAATTCCATGGTGCCCTCCCTGCATGGAAGGCAGCGTCGGCTGGTTTGCCGCTTTCCGCAAGAGTCCGGCCCGCAGCGCAGGCTTTGCGCCGAACCCTCGATGCGGCGATGGCGTGTGCGCGGACAGCCAATGCCTGTCTCGAGCGAGAACCCGCGAATTTCAAAGGTGCATTGCCAACGGGTGGCACATGAGGTTTCGGTCCCGCGTAAGCAGCTTCAGCTTCTCGACCTGGGCCTGGATCAGCAACATTTCATCGAACGGATCCCGGTGCGGCACCGGTTCGGCCAGAGGGGTCGCCGCATGCGCCGGGCTCAGCGCGAGGAAGTCAATGCTTTGGCCAGCAAGAACCTGCAGCGCCTGCGCCGGATCGAGTGGTCCCTTGCGATGACCTGAGGCGTGCAGCGCGTCCCATTTCAACCGCATCTCCCAGATCGAGACAGCGCTGACAACAAACCGTCCCGGGTAGGACGCCAGGAAATTCAGCTCAACACCAGAAAGCCGGCCGGGGCTGCCGGCGATGGCGAACACGTAATGGGTGTCGAGCAGCAGGCTCAGGTATCACCCAATCCCAGGACGCGGCGGCTCAGCGCCGGATCGTCCAGGGTCGAGGTCCAATCCGGCCCATCCTCGACAAGGCCGAGGGATGCACGGTCGCGGGCAAGTTTGGCGAAATCGATGCCAACTGGGCAGGCCTGCCGAACCAGATCGCTCAGTGCATCGCGGGCTAGCGCTTCGACCGATACATGGCGCTCGGTGGCAATTCGACGCAGCGAGTCATGAACCGTCCCGGGCAGGTTGCGAATGGTAATGGCCGACATCACGAGTTCTTTCAGATTCGTTGATAGCACTTGATATCATATGCTATCAGCCGATTCAACCGTTACAGGCGCTTTTCTGAAAGCGGTGTTGCTTACAGTGTGCCAAAAGAAGCGCTGCTGTCGCTGAAGCCGCTGGCCGGGCACAGGTCGATGACGACCCGGCTCATACTCCCTGCCGCCCGAGCCCCGGCGTTTCGTGGTTTGGTTCCTGCGCGGCCGGTCGCCACCAACCCCACCTGACGAGCTGTCAGGCATTGTGACCGTTACTAGGCACCCCAACGCACTCAGCCGGCTAATTGACGAATCCGGTTCAAGCGCGACTGAAACCGGAGCACGCCTACCTCAACCACCCCGCCAGGATTGCCAGCATCAGCAAAGCCACGATGTTGGTGATCTTGATCATCGGGTTTACCGCTGGCCCGGCGGTGTCCTTGTAGGGATCGCCGACCGTATCCCCGGTCACCGCCGCCTTGTGCGCGTCGGAACCCTTGCCGCCGTGGTTGCCTTCCTCGATGTACTTCTTCGCGTTGTCCCACGCGCCGCCACCCGAGGTCATCGAGATCGCCACGAACAGCCCGGTCACGATGGTCCCCAGCAGCATCGCCCCCAGCGAGGCGAATGCCGCCGCCCTGCCGGCGATGATGGCGATGACGATCCACAGCACGATTGGCGCGCCCACCGGCAGCAGCGAGGGCAGGATCATCTCGCGGATCGCCGCCTTGGTCAGCAGGTCCACCGCTCGGCCATATTCCGGCTTGCCGGTGCCTTCCATGATCCCCGGAATGTCACGGAACTGCCGGCGGACCTCTACCACCACGGCCCCCGCGGCGCGTCCCACCGCGGTCATGCCCATGGCGCCGAACAGGTATGGCAGCAGGCCGCCGATGAACAGGCCGACCACCACGTACGGGTTCTGCAGCGCGAAATCGACATGCAAGGTCGGGAAATAATGCGCCAGGTCCTGGGTATAGGCGGCGAACAGCACCAGCGACGCCAGGCCGGCGGAGCCGATCGCATAGCCCTTGGTCACCGCCTTGGTGGTGTTGCCGACGGCGTCCAGGGCATCGGTGGTGACGCGAACCTCGGCCGGCAGATCGGCCATCTCGGCGATCCCGCCGGCGTTGTCGGTAACTGGGCCATAGGCATCGAGCGCCACGATCATCCCGGCCAGCGACAGCATCGTGGTCGCCGCCACGGCGATGCCGAACAGGCCTGCCACCATGTAGGTGATGATGATGCCAACGCAGATGACGATCACCGGCAGCGCGGTTGCCTCCATCGAAACCGCCAACCCCTGGATCACGTTGGTGCCATGGCCGGTGGTGGAGCTTTGCGCAATCGACTTTACCGGCCGGTACTCGGTGGCGGTGTAGTACTCCGTGATCACCACGATCAGTCCGGTAACGCCGAGCCCGGCGAGGGCGCAGATAAACAGATCGAACCCGTTCACTGATCCGCCGGCTGTCAACACCAGCGGGCTGGTCAGTCCGACGGTGACCAGGATGACGATGGCGATCCCGACCACGGACAATCCGCCGGTGACCGCCAGGCCTCGATAGAGCGCCTTCATGATCCCGTTGTCGGCGCCAAGCTTGACGAAGTAGGTGCCGGCGATGGAGGTGAGGATGCAGATGGCGCAGATGCCCAATGGCAACATCAGCAGGGCGTCGCGAACGGCGCCGTCGAACAGGATGGCCGCCAGCAGCATGGTGGCGACGATGGTCACGGCATAGGTCTCGAACAGGTCGGCGGCCATGCCGGCGCAGTCGCCGACGTTGTCGCCCACGTTGTCGGCGATGACGGCGGGATTGCGGGGGTCGTCCTCTGGGATGCCGGCCTCGACCTTGCCGACCAGATCGGCGCCGACGTCGGCGCCCTTGGTGAAGATGCCGCCGCCCAGGCGGGCGAAGATGGAGATCAGCGATCCGCCAAAGCCGAGGGCAACCATCGCCTCCAGCACCGGACGGATATCGGCGCCGGGCACCATGCTCCCGCGCAGGTAGAAGTAATAGCCGGCGACACCCAGCAGTCCGAGGCCGACCACCAGCATTCCGGTGATGGCGCCGGACTTGAAGGCGACATCAAGCCCGGCGGCGAGGCCGCGACGGGAGGCTTGCGCCGTGCGCACGTTAGCCCGTACCGAGACGTTCATGCCGACATAGCCGGTGGCGGCGGACAGCACGGCGCCGATGAAGAAGCCGATCGCGGTGTGAATGCCCAGGATCAACCCCAGGATGATCATGATGACCACGCCGACCATGCCGATCGTGGCGTACTGCCGGTTCAGGTAGGCGCGCGCGCCCTCCTGCACGGCGGCGGAAATCTCCTGCATGCGGGATGTCCCGGCATCCGCGGCAAGCACCTGCCGGGTGGTAATCACGCCATAGACCAGCGCGGCCAGGCCGCAGAGAATGATCAGAATCTGGGCAATGTTCATTCCGGTTGTCCCCTCCTGGTCGTTCGTTCAGTCGGGTCCACACCGCCCCGCCCGCCGATACGCCGCGCTGACCCGGCATATGCCAGATGCCCGCGCATCCGGCAATTCCGAGGTGTCATAATATTAAGGCATTCAACCGTCGTCACGCGACAGGCAGTGCGCCAGTGATCCGGGAACCTCGGGATTATGGGCTGCTGGCGATGCAGCCCGCCACATCCCGCTCCTCTGGAAAACGTCCGGTTGCCTTCTTTGACCAGGCAAGCCGGCCGTCCACGGTGATCTCGAAAACCCCGCCGCCGCTCTTGCGCAGGCTGACCGTAGCCGACGGGTTGGCTTTCAGGATCAGGTCCCGTGCCGCACGGGCACGCGGTTCATAACCTCACATCCCGCAGTATTCGATCTCGACCTGCATCTTCTGCGCATCCTTTGCTTGCCTCGATAATGTTTCAGCTTGGCAGAGATAAGCCGGATGGGCAAGAAAGACCACCAAACTGGATGCAGGTCATGACCGAGCAACGTATTGTCCCCGTTATCCTGTCTGGCGGCTCCGGCACACGGCTGTGGCCGGTGTCGCGGGAGAGTTTTCCAAAGCAGCTCTGGCCGCTGCTATCCGAGCGGACGCTGATGCAGGAAACCGCGCTGCGGGCCGGCGGGCCGGGTTTCGCGCCGCCGGTGGTGGTGTGCAATCACGAGCATCGGTTCCTGATCGCGGAGCAGCTTCGCGCCGCCGGCATCCATGACGCGCGCATCCTGCTGGAACCGGTGGGCCGCAACAGTGCTCCCGCCATCGCCGCCGCCGCCGTGCTGGTGGCGGAAACCGAGCCGGATGCGGTGTTGTGGATGATGCCGGCCGACGCGTCGATCGCCGACCTTCCGGCGTTGCAGGTCGCCCTTCAGGCCGCCGCCACCGCCGCCCGCGCCGGCCATGTCGTGACCTTCGGCATGAAGCCTAACGCACCCGAAACCGGCTACGGCTACATTGAGATCGGCGACCCGCTGCGCGACGCCGCGGGCGTCCACGCTGTCGCCCGGTTTCGGGAAAAGCCGGATGCGAAGACCGCGGCGAGGTTCGTCGCCGACGGCCGGCATCTGTGGAACTCCGGGATGTTCGTCTTCACCGTAGGTACGTTGCTCGAGGAACTGGAGACGCATGCGCCTGATGTGCTGCCGGCGGTGCGCCAGGCGGTGGCGGACCGTAGCAGCGACCTGGATTTCATCCGCCTGGGTGTCGCGGCGTTCACCGCCTGCCCGTCGATCAGCCTCGATTACGCGGTGGCGGAGCAATCCAGCCGGGCAGCCGTCATTCCCGCCGACCTTGGCTGGTCCGACGTCGGAAGCTGGAGCGCGTTGTGGGAACTCGGTCGCAAGGACGCCGATGGCAATGTCGCGTTGGGCGACGTGGTGCTGGAGGGCGCGGAGAACTGCTACGTCCGCAGCGACGGCATGCTGGCCGCGGTGGTCGGGCTGAAGGACGCCGTGGTCGTGGTGACCGAGGACGCGGTGCTGGCGATGCACCGGGGCCAGGCGCAGGATGTCAAGAAGATCGTCGAGCGGCTGAAGGCGGCCGGCCGGTCGGAAGCGGTGGCGCATAACCGCAGCTACCGGCCCTGGGGCTACTACGAAAGCCTGATCCAGGGCGACCGCTTCCAGGTCAAGCGCATCGTCGTCACGCCTGGGCGGCAGTTGTCGCTGCAGAGTCATTTTCATCGCGCCGAACATTGGGTGGTGGTGAACGGTACGGCACGGGTAACCCGCGACCAGGACGTGCTGATCGTGCGGGAGAACGAAAGCATCTACCTGCCGCTCGGCTGCGTACACCGGCTGGAAAATCCCGGACGCATCCCGCTGAATTTGATCGAGGTGCAGTCCGGCGCGTATCTGGGAGAGGACGATATCGTGCGTCTGGAGGATACTTACGGACGGGCGTAATCGGCAGTTAGAGGCGGCGCTGGTGCAGCGACCTATGGCAGTCGCGGGCTGACCACGGCGCTCACCGAGACCTCCGATCCGACAGCGCGGGTGCTTGCCGGTGCCATGGCCGACGCTGCCGGGCCGATGGCGCGGCTGCGCGCCGGCATCGACGCCGGCGTGGTTGATCCGGCGGTCGATCTGGCGCCGCACCTGGTGCAGGCGGCCGAGGTTGTCGCGCAGGCGCGCGCGCGGCATTGCGCTGGCCGACGCGGTGGCGCAGCGGGATGCGTTTTCGCGCCTCTCGCCGGAAGCCGAGAAGATACTGCGGGCGGCTTACGGCGAGCAGCTCACCGGCCGGATGTCGCAGGTCAAGATGACGCAGCTGCTGGAGGCTTACGCCGAGGAGGCTCAGCAAAATGTGAATTCATCGAATCTATTCCATGGTAATCTGAACGCTCTGCAAGTTCTTCAAGAGGTTTCGGAACGCTATGGAAAAGACGCAGGACAACAAGCGGCAAATGCATCCGGCCATGCAACAGGCTTTCGGCCAGGCGCTGCTCAAGGTCGGGATGGAGCACGCGGACCTGGACTGGATGCGCCAGGGCAAGAAGCACCTCAAGGAGGCGGCGGAGAATCAGGCCCAGGCATCCTCGGATCTTCCGCCCCGCCGCTGACGCCGAACCGGCGGCGCTCCAGCGTTACGCGGTCGCGCGCGGGCTGACCCGGGACCTCAAGGGTGGCTACGACGGCGCGCCGGGGGTCAAGGCCATGCTGCAGGGCGGCTCGGAAGCCGGCACCTTCCGCATGGCCGACGCCCCGGTCGCGCGCGCGGTGATCCGGCTAATATAGGTGTGGTTACCATAATCCGTCTATCGCAACCTCCGGCCGTCAAGTGACAACGCCAATGCTGGTTGCAGCGTAGTATGATAACGACTTTGTGTCGTCTTGCGAGTCTTTACCATTGAGGAAACGGAACAAACCGGCTATGCAAGCGAGACGGCATCGATGCCCGACAACAGCGGGCCGCCGCCTCTGACTACCCAGGGTGAAGGACACACCACGGATGACCTCATATTTTATAACACCTGCCGTCGCCACCGTCATCGTTCTCGGCATGGCGACCGTTCCGACCCAGGCGCAGGCCAGCCAGGCCCCGCCCGCCATCGGCCCGCTCAGCCAGATGGGGAACGCGCTCTTTCTGCTGGCGATATTTGCCGGCGTCTTCGCGGTGATCGTCGACCGCGTCCGCATCTTTGCCGAGGACCACAAAGGCCAGACGGTTGCCAGCGTCCTCCGCCCGATTATCCGCGCCATGGCCCGGGTGATCAGAATCACCACCTGGACGATTGGCAGCGCCGCCACCGCCATCGTCCTGCTGCTGATTTGGCCGCCGCTGTTGATCGTTGTGCTAGTGCTATGGTTTTTCTGGGCGACGCGCCACGTTCGCATCCCAACCGAGGTCGACGCCCGCCACACCGCCTTATCGGGGTCGCTAGATTTGATCATCGGTTACGAGATCGGCCGGAACTGGCAGTAAGCATGACGACGCCACACCGCATAACCGGCGAGCAGTGGCAGAACCTCATTGTAACCGAGCGCGCCGCCACGCAAGCTTGAGCCTTTTTCCGCACGATTCATGGCGCCGCGATTTGCCACGGCGCATCAAGCCGTGACAGATCGCAATGCGTTCAGGTAGCAACCAAGGCAAGTTTCCTCAATCGAGCCAGAGCCCGCTCAGCTTGTCCGGCGTGATCGGCAGGTCGCGCACCCACCGTCCCGTCGCGTGATAGACCGCGTTCGCGATGGCGGGGCCAATGCCGCACAGCGCAATCTCGCCCAGCCCCTTGGCGCCCAGTGGACCGATATGCGCATCCTCCTCGTTCAGGACGATGACATCCAGGTCCGGTGTGTCGGCCAGCACGGGCACCAGGTATTCGGCGAGGTTGGCGTTGGTGACGCGCCCGGTACGATCGTCCACCTCGGTGTGCTCCATCAATGCCTGGCCGACCCCCATGATGAAGCCGCCGATGCATTGGCTACGCGCCAGGCGCGGGTTGACGATGTGCCCGGCTCCATACGCACCGACCACACGCCGCACCCGTGTTTCCCCGGTGTCCGGATCGACCGAGACCTCGGCGAAAGTGGCGCCAAACGCCGCCGGTGAGTAATGCTTTTTCAGCTCTCCGGGGCTGAAATCGCCCTCCACTTCAATGTCTTCGCCAAGCCGCGCGGCCACCGACAGGATATCGTTGGCGCCAGTCTGGCGCTGCACCTCCTGGCGCAGCTTCAGGCAGGTCTGGTAGACCGCGTTGCCGACGCTCGCCATCGTCATGGAGCCGCCATGCACCGGCGCCTTGGGCAGATCGCTCAGGCCGATGGCCAGGTTGACCCGCTCCACCGGCACCTCCAGCACGTCCGCCGCCACCTGCGTGAGCGAGGTCCAGGTGCCAGGTCCCATGTCGGAGGACGCGGTCATCACGTCCACCACGCCGTCGCGCGTCAGGCGAGCACGCGCCGACGCCGGCGAGACGTTGGTCGGGTAGAAGGCCGACGCCATGCCCCAGCCGATCAGCAACCGTCCATCCGTCATCGAGCGGGGCGCCGCCGTCCGGCGCTGCCAGCCAAATTTTTCCGCGCCGACACGCAATGCGTCGGCATGCGAGATCGAGGTGAACGGCAGGTTCTGGTATTCGTCATGATCGACCTGGTTGCGCAGCCGCAGTTCCACCGGATCGATGCCCAAAGCCACGGCAAGCTCATCCATGGCGCATTCCAGCGCATAGAGACCGGTGGTTTCGCCCGGCGCGCGCATCGCGTTGGGTGTGCCAATGTGGCGCTTCGCCAGCTTGTACCGCGTCTCGACGTTGTCGCAATGATGCACCACCCGCACCGGGCGCGGCGTCGCCTCGACATAGCTTTCGTGGGTGGAGGTCTCGCCGATCGTCTCGTGGATGATCGCGGTCAGCTTGCCGTCGCGCGTGGCGCCCATCTGCACGCGCTGCTGCGTCCAGGGACGGGCGCCGCAATTCTGGTAGTACTCCCGCCGGGACAGCTCGATCTTCACCGGACGGCCGACTACCTGGGCCGCCATCGCCGCCAGATAGGTGTGCGTCCAGACGCGCAGACCGGAGCCGAACGCACCGCCCACGAAGGGGCAGATCACGTGGACCTTGGCCGGCTCAATGCCGAACGCGCAGGCAACCGCCTGAGCGCAATTCTGTGGCCACTGCGTCTTGTCCCACAAAGTCAGTTCATCGCCCTTCCACGAGGCCGTACAGGTATGCGGCTCCATCGGGTTCTGGTTCTGCCGCGGCATGATGTAGGTAGCGTCGACATGGACTTCCGACGCCGCATAGGCGCCTTCGGGATCGCCGCGGCTGGTGATGCCGGGGCCGGCCTGCGGATCGACCTCGTCCTCCTCCAGCAGCTTGGCATCGCGCACCGCATCCTGGATCGCGGTGATCGCCGGTTCCGGCGCGTACTCGACCCGCACCAGCCGAGCGCCGTGGTCCGCGGCTTCGGGCGTTTCGGCCACCACCAGCGCGATGTGCTGGCCCTGATGGTAGACCCGATCGGTGTTGAGCACGCGGACAAGCTGGCCAGTGTTTGGATCGACCAGTTGGCGGTGCTCATGCCATGGCAGTTGCGGGACATCCCCATGCGTCAGCACGCGCAGCACGCCGAGCACCCGTTCGGCCGCGGCGGCATCGATACTTGTGATGCGGCCATGCGCGATGGTGCTCTGGACCGGCACGCCCCAGACCATGCCGGGTGGGTGAAACTCAGCGGCATAAGTCGCCGATCCGGTTACCTTCGCTCGGCCATCCACGCGCGGAATGGGCTTGCCGATGACGCTCATGCGCGTTCTCCCGCTTGTGCTGCCGCCAGTTCGATCGCGCGTGTCAGCAGGACCGGCATCTGGGTGATCTTGAAGTCGTTGTGGCCCCAGCCGCGGGCACCTTCGGTCGCCAGTGCCACCGCCTCGGCCACGGCGGCCCGCGTCGGGGCGCAGCCGAGCAGGGCGGACTCGACGCGGTCCAGGAGCCAGGGTCTGGTGCCGACGCCGCCCATGGCGATACGCGCCTGGGTAATCTTGCCGCCCTCGATCCGTAGCCCGACCGCGGCGGACAGCAGCGCCCATTCGAACGCCGCGCGGTCCCGCACCTTGACGTAGACCGAGTTGGCGGAGGCCGCATCCAGCGGAATTTCGATTGCGGTGATGACCTCGCCAGCCCGCAGTGTCGTTTCGATCTCCGGACGGTCAGCCGCCGAACGATGGAGGTCCGAAAGCGCGATGTGACGCGCGCCCTGCGGCCCGTCGAGATCGAGCTCCGCCCGCAGCGCCACCAGCGCCACCGCCAGATCCGAGGCGTGCGTCGCGATGCACTGCTCGGAGGTGCCAAGAACAGCGAAGTTGCGGTTCTCGCCGCCGATCGCGGCGCAGCCGGAGCCAGGCCGGCGCTTGTTGCACGCGGCGACGGCGACATCGCGGAAATAGCCGCAGCGTGTGCGCTGCAGCAGATTGCCGCCCATGGTCGCGAGGTTGCGCACCTGGGGGCTGGCGCTTTCGATCAGCGCCATGGTCACCGCTGGTGCGGCCTCGGACAGCGGCGTGTAGGTGGCGGCCGCTTCCATCGATGTGCCGGCGTCGATACGGGCGCGGTCGGTATCAACAAGGATGCCGCGCGGCAGCACGTCCGACAGGTCGATCAGGCGGCCGGGCGTGCGGATGTGCTCCTGCATGAGCTGCACCATGTCGGTGCCGCCCGCGATGAACTCGGCATCCGCGCGCAACGCCGCGGGCAACGAGGCCGGCCGTTCAAGGGTAAAGGGCATCATGGCGCCGCGCCTGCCTGTGCGGTGGTATTCCGCGCCGCTTCCGGCGTGACCGTCCGCGCCGCTTCCGGTGTAACAGTCCGCGCCGCTTCCGGTGACCGCGCGATTTGTTCGGCCGCCTGGCGAATGGCGGCGATGATGTTCGCGTGCGCCCCGCATCGGCAGAGGTTGCCGCTCATGTGGCGCCGCAGCTCCGCCTCGTCCGCCGCCCGCCCCTCCTCGATCAGCGCCACCGCGGACATGATCTGGCCCGGTGTGCAATAGCCGCACTGGAAGGCGTCGTGGTCGATGAACGCCTGCTGCACCGGATGCAGCGTGCCGTCGTCCCGCACCAAGCCCTCGATCGTGGTGATGTCGCGATGTTCCGCCCGCACCGCCAGCACAAGGCAGGAATTGACCCGCATGCCGTCCATCAGCACGGTACAGGCGCCGCATTGCCCAAGGCCGCAGCCTTTCTTCGAGCCGGTGAGCCCGAGATGCTCGCGCAGTGCATCGAGCAGCGTGACCTCCGGTCCGATGGCGAGTGTATGGACGCTGCCGTTGATCCGCAGTGAAACCAGCGGCGGCGAGATCTCGGCACCGCCCGTGGCGTGCCGACTTGCCTGAAGAGTATCCGTCATGACGCTATGATCCCATGGCCGTTGCGCAGAGACAGGAAGCGCGAAGCTCGGCTGCTGTTCCGCGCGTCGCAGTGTCTTGATCGGTTTATTTGTGGCTCATGCCAGCCTTGGATGCCGCTGGGGATGCCGCTGGATACGTCGGACGCTGTTCGATGGACAGGCTCAGCGCTATCGACAAGCGGCCTCTGAAGTGCAAGCAGCGGGGCATGGCATATCCCAAGGCTGTTGTCTTCGACCTCCTCACGGCGTTGCTGGATAGCTGGTCCCTATGGGATGCCAGCGCCGGCGATAAGCGCCTTGGCCGGCGGTGGCGCGCCCGCTATCTTGAACTGACCTATGGCTGTGGCGCGTACCAACCGTACGAGGAACTCGTGGCCAAGGCGGCGCGCGAGGCGGGCCTGCCATCCGCCGCTCCCGCCGCGCTCCACGCTGATTGGGACAGCCTGGCTGCCTGGCCGGAGGTGCCAGGCGTGCTCTCTGGCCTACGTGCTCGCGGATTAGGCCTGGGTGTTGTGACCAACTGTTCCATCGAGCTCGGCCGGCGCGCGGCGGCCCGTTGCGGCGTGCCTTTCGACGTGGTCGTGACGGCGGAGGAGGTTGGATTCTATAAGCCTCGCCCGGAGCCCTACCGTGCCGTCCTCGCGGCCCTCGATGTGGATGCACGCGACGCATTGTTCGTCGCCGGCAGCAGTGCCGATGTGCCAGGCGCAACGGCTGTCGGCATGACGGTTGTCTGGCACAATCGCATCGGGTTGCCGCCTCGGCCAGGACCGGCACCGAAACGCGACGCGGCTACCCTCGACGCGGCGCTGGATGGCTTGGTGTAATTGATGCTCGCGTCTCCTGTCGGCGTGGTTGCTGAATGAACGGTCGGGGTCAAAAACACTGCGTCATCCGCGTTCGCAAGGGCCTGCGGTGGACGTGCCACGCTGTAAACGGCTGAGTAAGCCGGCTCGCCACGCCGACCAAATCAGCTCCGACGCAAGCGGGCAGGCAACCAGGGCCGTCGCGATGACGCTAAGGCGAGCATGATTGAAATCACCACGGAGACGGCCATTATCGGCGGCGGTCAGGCTGGCGTGCCCCTCGCGCGGGCCTTGGCGGCGGCAAGCCGCCCTGTCGCGCTCATTGAGAGCATGCATCTGGGGGGCTCCTGCGTGAATTTCGGATGCACCCCCAGCAAGGCTGTCATAGCGTCGGCCCGACTGGCTGCCGACGCGCGGCGCGCCGCGACGATGGGCATTCGCATCCCGACGGTCGAAATCGACTTTCTCGCGGTCATGGACCGGGCCCGCGATCTGGTCGCGCGGTCCAAGGGCGAACTGGATGCGAGCTTCGCAGGCACGGAAAACCCGCGTTTCCTGGCGGAGCACGGACGCCTGGACGGGCAAGAAGAGGGCCTGTTCCGGATCAGGGCCGGCCAGACGCTCATGCGCGCGCGACGCGTCGTGCTCAACACCGGAACGCGGACAGCGCAGCCCGCCATCCCGGGTCTTGATCAGGTGCCGGTGATCAATGCCGAGAACTGGATTGCCCTGCGAGAACCACCCAGGCATCTGCTGATCCTCGGCGGCAGCTACATTGCCCTGGAGATGGCGCAATCGTTTCGACGCCTCGGCTGCGCGGTCACCGTGTTGCAAAAGGGCGGCCAACTGGCGGAGCGCGAGGACCCCGATGTCGCCGCGGTCCTGCATGCGGCGATCGAACGCGATGGATGTCGCGTGCACCTGAACGCGGACGTGCAACGCATCGAACCGGCGGGACCCGGCGTGCGGTTGCACCTGTCCAGCGGTTCGGTGGAGGGCACGCATCTTTTCGTAGCGACAGGCCGCCGGCCGAACACGGATGAACTCGGGCTGGAAACCGTGGGGGTCCAGCTCGATGAGCAGGGGCACGTGCTGGTGAACAATCATCTGGGTACTAACGTGCCGAACCTGTGGGCCGCGGGCGACATTCGCGGCGGCCCGGCGTTTACCCACACGGCGTACGACGATTTCCGCGTCCTGCAATCGCAGTTCCTTGGCGATGGCAGCGACAGCCGGTGCCGCATTGTTCCCTATGCGATGTTCACCGATCCCGAACTGGGTCGTGTCGGCCTCAGCGAGGCAGAAGCGCGCAAGGCGGGAAAGCCGTTCAAGGTCGGCCGACAAAACATGACGGACAGCGGCAAGGCGCGCGAACTCGGCAAGACCGACGGCTTCATCAAGGTAATCGTCGATGCGGAAACCGACACCATCCTGGGTGCGACCGCGCTGTGCGAACAGGGAGCGGAGGTGGTGCAGCTTTTTGTCGAACTGATGAACACCGGCGGCACGGTCGCCATGGTGCGCGACGCCATTCACATTCACCCAACACTCGCCGAGGCAGCCAAGAACGCCGTGCTGGCGGCAAGCAGCGATTGAGCTGCCGTTCGCTGCGGCAGATGTCTCCCGCAGCCCGAAGAATCCGAAATGGCGCGATCTTTGTCATTGGCACCGGTAGCGTTGCCGCGGGGCGAGCGGCGCAGTGTCTGGCTGACCAACCGACGCCGTAGTCCGTGGCGACGTTGATGGTTCGGCTATGACCGGCTGGGGGCGCCGGCGTCCGCAGGGACCACCTCCATCATCGCTTCGATCTCCGCATGGGATGCGACGCCGCGCAGCGCGACCGGCACGTCCCCGGCCAACAACAGGCGCCCCGCCTGCAGCACCTGCCCATAGGCGGCGCGCGCCAGCACGCCACCGACGCTGACGCGGCGAACCCCAGCCTCGGCCAGGGCTTGCAACGATACCAATTGGTCGCGCGGACCGGACAGCACGTTGACCGGCCGGGGCGCCACCGCCGCGACCACCGTGCGGATGGCCTGCATCGTCGGCAGCGCCGGCGCGTACAGGCAGTCCGCTCCCGCCTCGGCGAACGCGACCAGGCGTCGAACGGTGTCGTCCAGGTCGGGCCTGCCGTGCAGGAAGTTCTCCGCCCGCGCGGTGAGCACGAATGGATGCGACGCGGCGCGGGCGGCGGCGACGGCCGCCTTTACCCGGGCGACAGCGATGTCGAAGCCATGGATCGGTGCCGCGGGATCGGCCGTGGTGTCTTCGATGGTGCATCCGCATAAGCCGGCTTCGGCAGCCTGCCTGACCGTGTCCCCGCAGTCCTCCGGCGCAGCGCCGTAACCGTCTTCCAGGTCCGCCGACACGGGCAGATCAGTGGCTTTGACGATGTCGCGTGCGTTTGCCAATGCCTCCTGACGGGAGACCCTGGCGCGGCCGTCGCGCCGGCCGAGCATGAAGGCAAGCCCCGCCGAAGTCGTGGCGATTGCCGGAAAGCCGACCTGGGTCAGGATACGGGCGCTTCCCTGATCCCAGGCGTTGGCGATGACGAAGCAGCCTTGCCGGTGCAGCGCCTGGAAACGTTCGGCCTTATCGATGACGGTCATGTCGCTCCTACTGCTCCGTTGTCACTCCGATGCCGCGGGCGGGTCGCACCGTTGGCCGGATTGGCCCGCAAATCAAGCCGGTACGCTGACACTTGCCGCACGTTGCAAACGATACCAGTGGATCCAAGGGCTGTCTGGTACGCGCGGGGCCGATAGGACGGCCGCGCACGTAAGCAGGGCTGCTTGGATCATGCCTCCAACAGCTTATCCAGGCGGTCTGAAGCATGGCTGTCAACCGGACGCCGTTCAGGGCAGATGACATAAAACGTGTGAGTTTAGTTCCTGATTGGTTCTTGCTTCCCGAGACGAAGGAACATATTACATGTGGTTAGCGGCGCGGTTCATTGACAAGATGGCTTCTAGTGAAGCCGTCCGGCTAACTGCACGTATTGGTTGCACATAGTTGTCGATCAGGTATAAATCCTAGGAGTAATGCGGCGTGGCCAAAACCGAACCAGGGGTTATTCCAATGGAAAAGAACAAGGCGCTTGACGCGGCGATGGCACAGATCGAACGAGCTTTCGGAAAAGGCTCGATCATGCGCATGGGCTCACGCGCTGGCGACGAGCAGATTGAAGTCATTCCGTCCGGATCGCTCGGCCTGGATTTGGCGCTGGGCATCGGTGGCCTGCCACGTGGCCGCATCGTTGAGATTTATGGACCGGAAAGCTCCGGCAAAACCACGTTGGCTTTGCACGCGATCGCAGAGGCGCAGCGACGCGGCGGGACGTGCGCCTTTGTTGATGCGGAGCATGCGCTGGACCCGATTTACGCCCGCAAGCTCGGCGTGGATGTCGATAATCTGTTGATCAGCCAGCCGGATGCGGGCGAGCAAGCCTTGGAAATCACCGATACCCTCGTGCGATCCGGCGCGGTTGATGTGCTGGTGATCGATAGCGTTGCCGCATTGGTGCCGCGCGCCGAACTGGAAGGCGAAATGGGCGACAGCCACATGGGCCTGCACGCTCGGCTCATGAGCCAAGCATTGCGCAAGATTACCGGGAGTGTCAGCCGCAGCAACTGCATGCTGGTCTTCCTCAATCAGATCCGCATGAAGATCGGCGTTATGTTTGGCAATCCGGAGACAACCACGGGTGGTAACGCCCTGAAGTTCTATGCTTCTGTTCGATTGGAAATTCGGCGTATCGGTCAGATCAAGGAACGCGACGAGGTTGTCGGCAACCAGACGCGCGTCAAGGTCGTCAAGAACAAGCTGGCACCCCCATTCCGACAGGTCGAATTTGATATCATGTATGGCGAAGGCATCAGCAAGGTTGGGGAACTTCTTGATCTTGGCGTCAAAGCCAATGTTGTGGAAAAATCTGGCGCATGGTTCAGCTACGACAGTCAACGGATCGGCCAGGGACGAGAGAATGCAAAGCAGTTCCTCCGAGACCATCGCGCCATGGCGGATGCAATCGAGGTGAAGGTGCGGGAGCAGTCCGGCGTCGTCGCGAACTCAATGCTGAGTGCTCCGGATGAGACTGAAGAAGCCGAAGCGGCTGAATAATTCGGTTCTTGAGGACATCACACTTACGCCCAATGATCACGCGCTTGTCGCGGCAGCCAATCTGGTACTGGAAAAGCATTACAAGCCGTTTTGGCATACGGTAGCGGCGGCTATCCAATCGCGCGACGGCCAGATCTGGACCGGCGTGCATATCGGCACCACAGTCGGTCGTCTGGCTGTATGTGCCGAGGCTGTCGCATTTGGTCGAGCCGTGCTCGAGGGCGATGGAACGATCGCTACCGTGGTGGCCGTGCGGCATCCAAAGCCGGAAGAGGAGGATCGTGAGGCAGCCGTGGTATCACCGTGCGGCGGATGCCGGGAGATGATCCTGGACCATGCTCCGGAAGCGTTGATCATTGTCAAGGATGGGGAAGGTCTGATCAAGCTGCCGGTTCGGCTGTTTCTTCCATCGCCGTATCGGCGTTAGCCGATGGGCCAGGCGTTGACGCTGCCACTGTCCTGTCGCTGCCACGGAACGAACCGGGACTGGTTCGGCACCAGCCAAAATAGTCCTGACTGCAAACAAGTTGGGGGGCTTCTGTTGCCCGGTGCCCCCCGTACCGCGCTTATCGCTTATGCAGCGACAGCGAGCGCCTCATTGTCATTGGCACTTGTGATTTAGCCCGATAACGGCGGTACAATGCCGGGCAAAAGGTGAGTCTTTACCACGCGTGTCGAGCCTGTTTCGCCCCCATGCGTCCCATGACCCTGGGATGAATGGTGGAGGCGCCGGGCACTGCCCCCGGGTCCACAACGATTATTCCACGCACCGTTTATCACCATAGTCTGCAAGCAGACGGAATAGATGTAGGCGTTTCGGTGCGGTCAATCAAGCCTGCAAACGCGGCCCATCCACGTGGACATGTGACAGCCACGTTGCTAAAAGCCTCCCGTTCCGGCGCTTGGACCGGTTTGGTTTTCTATCCGGCGGCGCTGCCCATGAAGATCGTTGCCTGCAACAGCAATCGTCCCCTGGCCGAGGCTGTTGCCCAAATCCTCGAGCTGCCGCTGGCCAAGGCCTCCATCCGCCGCTTCGCCGACATGGAGGTGTTCGTCGAGATCCAGGAAAATGTGCGTGGTGAGGATGTCTTCGTCATCCAGTCAACCTCGTTCCCGGCAAACGACAACCTGATGGAGCTGCTGATCACGCTGGACGCGCTGCGCCGCTCCTCCGCCCGCCGTATCACCGCCGTGATCCCGTATTTTGGCTATGCGCGACAGGACCGCAAGTCCGCGCCGCGCACGCCGATCTCCGCCAAGCTGGTGGCCAACCTGATTACCGAGGCCGGTGCCAACCGCGTGCTGACGATGGATTTGCACGCCGGCCAGATCCAGGGCTTCTTCGACATCCCGGTGGACAACCTCATCGCCGAACCCTTGTTTACCCGCGATATTCGCGAGCATTACGAAGGCTGCGACCTGATGATCGTCTCCCCCGACGTTGGCGGCGTGGTGCGGGCGCGGGCGATCGCGACACGGCTGAACTGCGACCTGGCGATCATCGACAAGCGGCGTGAACGCGCCGGCCATTCCGAGGTCATGAACATCATCGGCGACGTGGTCGGGCGGGACTGCATCCTGGTGGATGACCTCGTCGACTCCGGCGGCACCCACTGCAACGCCGCCGATGCGCTGATCAAGCGCGGGGCGCGTTCCGCCAGCGCTTATGTGACGCACGGTGTTCTATCGGGCGCCGCGGTCGCGCGCATTGCGTCTTCGCCAATTAAAATGATGACGATCACCGACTCGATCCTGGTGACGGAGGAGGTGAAGCGCTGCGACAACATCAAGGAGCTGACGATCGCCCCGCTGCTGGCCGAGGCGATGCGCCGGATCAGCGACGAAAGCTCGGTCAGCTCGCTGTTCGACTGAGGCGTTAGGCGATCCGCCGCGCCTCTGGACGACCACGGCCTTCGGCGGCATGTTTAAAGCCTCGCAAACAGCCGCTTGTTTGTTTGCCAGCCGGCAACATCTAGACGCTTGAAGTTCTCAGCGTCATTCAGGGACGACTGATCAGGAAAACGAAAATGGACCATATCATCGGCCAATCGCCTTCGGGCTCCCCTTCCCTGGCCCCTCATGGGGCGGCACCGGCTGACATGATCGTCGACGGCGACCAGAAGACGTTCATGCAGCAGGTCATCGAGGCGTCCCGCACCATCCCGGTGCTGGTGGACTTCTGGGCGACCTGGTGCGGGCCATGCAAGCAGCTTACGCCGACGCTGGAGAAAGTGGTACGGGCGGCGGCCGGCCGGGTCAAGCTGGTCAAGATCGACATCGACGCGAACCAGGCGCTGGTGCGCCAGCTTGCCCAGCTTGGTCTGCCAATGCAGTCCGTGCCAACGGTCGCGGCGTTCTGGCAGGGTCAGATCGCCGACCTGTTCCAGGGCGCGCAGCCGGAATCGGAGGTCAAACGCTTTGTCGAGGCGCTGCTGAAGTCCACCGGCGGCTCGATGCCGGCGGCTGATCTGCTGGCGGAGGCCAAAGCCGCGATGGAGCAGGGCGATGCCCAGCAGGCCGGCGAGTTGTTCAGCGCCTTGCTGCAGGAGGAGCCTGAGAACGGTGACGCCTGGGGCGGCCTGTTGCGTGCCCTGATGGCACTGGGCCAGGAGGAAGACGCTGAACACGCATTGACCGAGGTGCCGGAGAAGCTGACCGACCACGCGGAGATCGCAGGCGCCCGCAGCGCCCTGGCACTGGCCAAGGAAGGTCGAGCGGCAAAGGGCCAGCTTCAGTCGCTGCAAGCCCGATTGGCGGCCGATCCGGCCGACCATCAGGCACGCTACGATCTCGCGACGGCTCTGAACGCCTCAGACGAGCGCGAGCAGGCAGCCGAGGCGCTGCTTGAAATCCTGCGTCGCAACCGCGGCTGGAACGAAGACGCGGCTCGACTGCAGTTGCTGAAGTTCTTCGAGGCATGGGGATCCGACGATCCCGCCACCGCCGCCGCGCGCCGTCGCCTATCCGCGATCCTGTTTAGCTGAATGGCGGCATTTCACCCGAAGCTGCAGGACCTGCCGTCCGAATTCGCGGTCTTTCCGCTGACGGGCGCATTGCTTCTGCCGGGCGGAAAGCTGCCGCTCAACATCTTCGAGGAACGCTACCTGGCGCTGATCTTCGACTCGCTGGCGTCCGGCCGGATGTTCGCCATGATCCAGCCCGATCCGAACATCCCCCGTGTCGACAACGGTCCCGCGTTATATCGCGTTGGCTGCCTGGGCCGGGTATCGTCGTTCAGCGAAACCGACGACGGCCGACTGCTGATCACGCTCACCGGGCTGGTCCGTTTCACCATCGACAGTGAACTGGATATGCGCCACGGCTACCGCCGCGCCCGTGGCGATTACTCCCGCTTCGCCACCGACCTTCACGAGATCCCGGAACCAGCGGCGGTGGAACGGGAGAAGTTGGTGGAAGCCCTGCGCGGCTACTTCCTGCGCCGCCAGGTCGAGGCGAATTGGGACGCGATCAGGCGGATGCCGGACGAGGTACTGGTGGTGACCCTGGCGATGGCGTGTCCGTTCGAGCCGGTGGAGAAGCAGGCGTTGCTGGAAGCCCCGACCGAGGCCGAGCGCGCCGCGACGCTGCTGGCGCTTTTGCAGATGGGCGCGGCCGGCCCTGACATGCCACCCGGCTATGCGGTAAGCTGATCGTCATGTCGGATGTCGATCCAACCCGGCGGGAATCAGCCGTTGACGCGCGCCTGCTGGAGGTCCTGGTCTGCCCGCTGACCAAGGGACCGCTGGAATACGACCGCCTCGCGAATGAGATGATCAGCCGGAAAGCCGGCTTGGCCTACCCAGTGCGCGACGGCATCCCGATCATGCTGCCGGAAGAAGCCCGCCATCTGGACGAATAATGGTGATCCCCACTGAGATCCGACTGGACCGGGCGACCAGTGTGCTACATGTCACGTTCGATGACGGAACAGCTTGCGCCCTTCCGACTGAACTGCTGCGCGTGGAAAGCCCCAGCGCCGAGGTTCAGGGTCATAACCCTGCCCAGAAGCAGATCCTCGCCGGCCGCCGCCATGTCGGTATCATCGGTATCGAGCCGGTGGGCCATTACGCTGTCCGGCTGCTGTTCGACGACCTGCATGATACTGGGATCTATACCTGGGACTATCTTTGGGAAATGGGGCAGAACAAGGACGCTCTCTGGGCGGCCTACCTGGACGCACTCGCCTCACGCGGCCTGTCGCGCGATCCGAAGTAGCGGGAGCTGTTTACAGCACGGGTATGACGCCGAGACGCGGCCGCATTCATCACGGCTCGACCAGCCAGATCATTGTCATGACCGACCGTTGCCCGATCCGCCTTGAGATGAAGGTCGTGCCGCACCGGCATGGCTCTCGCCGGCACGGCGTGGCGACCAAACACGCGCCGAGGAAGCATCGCCCTCCCCGCGTTGCGAGGCTTGAACCCGCCAGCATCCCCGGGATGTGGCGAGATCAGGATCCTGCCACTCATCAGTTGTTGACGCCTTTATCGATTGCAGCTTCATGCCGCCCCGCGCGCGAGTCCTGAGCCAGGCCGATCTTGAAACATGGGCGACTTTTGCCCGCATGATCGCTCCGCTGCGTGCCTCGACGACCAGCCATACCGCTGGTGCCTCAGGCGAGCCCGTCCAAGCGGCTACACCCGTTATACCGCCGACCAGGCAGGTGTCGACGCCCGCCGTGCGTCCACCACGGCCGATCATTCCGTCCCTGTCGGTTGGCGGCCAGCCTGGCGGATTGGACAGCGCGACCTGGCAACGCTTTCGCTCGGGCAAGCTGCCCTCGGCGCGGCGGTTGGACCTGCACGGACTGACCGTGCAGCACGCCTTCCATGCGCTTGTCGCCTTCCTGCGCTCCGCTCACGCCGACCGGCTGCGCTGCGTCGAAATTATCACCGGCCGTGGCAACAGCGAAAATGGCGGCGCCATCCGCCGCGAGCTGCCGCACTGGCTGAACCGGCCGGACCTAAGGCCACTGGTGCTGGCGGCATCGCATCCGCATGCATTGAATCCCGGGTCGGTGCGGCTGCTGTTGCGGCGGGTCCGCTGATACCGTTTGATGTTAGTATCTGATCGCAGAGAAGCGTCAGACGCGTAGCGGCCACGTTTCGGCGCGTGTATCAGATACTTCAGGCCAATAGCGACGTATCGCGCTTCTCTGATGCGCGATACGAGGCTGCGCGCCGGGGCATCAAGCTGGCCGCTTGCGCAGCAAATATCGCTGACGCCCCTCCAGCACCAGTTCGCGCCGCTGATTGTGGATCGTGCTGTGAAACCCTAGGACGCCGGTTGTCCGGTTTGGCGTCAGTTCATCGATCTCCAGCGCCGGATAAACCGTATCACCGGCATGGACCGGCTTCAGGAAGCGACTCGACTGCTCGATGAAACCAACCAGTGAATCCTCGACCAGATAGGGAAACAGGCCGGCCCCCGGCGCCGTCTGGACAAGCGACTGCAGGCCGTGTGCCAGAAGCCCGGGCATGCCGCGGGCCTTGCAGAATTCCACGTCGTAGTGGACCGGATGGTTGTCGCCGCTGGCGGCCTGGAACGCCAGAAAGACCGCATCGGTCATGGTCCGGCTGGGCAGGACGAAGCGCTCATGAAGGCGGAAGTCTTCAAACCAGCGCTGCTCGGCTATCATGCGGTGCTGGGTGGGATCAAACTGCGTCATACCGCGCCGGCCCCGCGCATCGCGGCGATCCGATCCGGTGAGAAGCCGATTTCCGCCAGTACCTCATCGGTATGCTGGCCGACGGACGGAACATCGCCCAGCATCGCTTCCTGGTCGGTGAACTCGAACGGCGGCAGCAGGCCACGGACCGGTCCGGCTTCGGTGTTGACCATGCGCCACCTGTCGCGCGCGGCGAACTGGACGTGGTCCCAGACGTCCTTTGGCTCGTTCAACCGGCCGTTGGCGATATCGGCACGATCCAGCAGCGCGACCACCTGCTCCGTCGGCATGGTGGTAAAGAAATCCTCGATCAGGGTGGTCAGCGCCACCCGGTTCTCCCGCCTGGCATGCTGCGTGGCAAAGCGCGGATCGGTCCGCACCTCGTCCCGGCCAAGCACCTTCTGGCAGAACGTCACCCACTCACGCTCGTTCTGCAGCCCGAAGATTACCTGGCCATCCTGCGTCCGATGCGCGCCATAGGGTGCGATGGCGGGATGGTTGGTCGGCAGGCGCGGCGGCGGCGAGCCGGCATAGGCCTGGCGCAACATCGGATACGTCATCCACTCGCCCAGCGCGTCGAGCATGGCGACCTTCACGTTGGCGCCCTCTCCGGTGCGGCTGCGGCGCAGCAGCGCCGACAGGATGGCGGTCAGCGCGTACATCCCGGTGGCGATGTCGGCGATCGAGATACCCACGCGGGACGGCTCGTCTGGCGAGCCGGTGACGCTGATCAGGCCGGATTCCGCCTGGATCAGCAGGTCGTAGGCCTTCTTCCGCACGAACGGTCCGCTCTCGCCGTAGCCAGAGATGTCGCAGACCACCAGTTTCGGGTTGGCCGGCTTCAGTGCCTCGTGCCCAAGGCCAAGGCGCGCGGCGGCGCCGGGCGCCAGGTTCTGGATCAGCACGTCGGCGCCGGCGATCAACCTATCCAGCGCGGCGCGGCCGTCCGGGTTCTTCACGTCCAGCGTGACGCTGCGCTTGCCGCGGTTGAGCCAGATGAAGTGGCTGCAGATCCCATTGACATAGCTGTCGTAGGCGCGGGCGAAGTCGCCATCGCCGGGCCGCTCGATCTTGATCACGTCGGCGCCGAGGTCGGCCAGATGCCGGGTGCAGAGTGGGGCTGCCACGGCGTGTTCCAGCGCGATCACGCGCATCCCTTCCATCGGGCGCATCGGCGGGTTTCCTTTGGTTGCATCCGGCGGCGAGAAAAGCCCCGGCGCGTGCCGCTGTCAAAGTCAGCGGATCGCGGTGTCTGTCTGGAAAGCCGGCATTCGCACCGGCTTGAAGCCGGCGTTCGCGCGGGGGACACGATCCGACCAGTTCGACCACAGGCAACCAGGCCGCGACCGACGATCCGCCATGCCTGGCCATGATGACGGCGGGCAAGCCCAGGCGGACAAGCTCGGACTGGGGGATGTGGCCTCCTTTGGCCGGGGATTGCCAACCCGACGCGGCGCGCCGAGACTCAGGCTTGCAGTGCCTGCTGCCGGACCTGTCGGAATGGCATCGGCAACGTGCATTGGATCAACAAGTTCTTCACCGGCATCATAGGCATTCATGAACTCCACCGGTTCCCGTCCCGAGCTGTTGCGTGCCGTCATCCGCCCATTCGCGGCACCATTCTGGGCGGCCCAGCTTCTCACCGGCGCGAAATCGTTCATGGACAATCCGATGATCGGCAGCCGCCAGCTTAATGAACGCGGCCTGCATGTCGGACGGGTGGCGCTCGCGCATCGCCTGGCCGCTCGCCGCCGCCGTGCGATCGGCGCCAACGTTGAACCGGCGGACCGGGCGGCGTTCGAGCGCGATGGCTTCGTCGTCAAGCGGGACTTCCTGGCACCCGCCTTGTTCGAGCGGCTGTGCGCGCAAATTCGCGTCCATCGCGGCCAGGGCCGTGAAATGGTGCAAGGCGACACGATCACCCGACGCATCGCCATCGACCCGGCGACGCTCTCGCGCATCCCGGCGATGCGGGACGTGCTGGCCATGCCGGAATGGCATTGGCTGATCCGCTTCGCCTGGAGTTATAATGCCGCGCCCCTCGTCTATGTGCAGACCATCCTGAGCCACGTTCTCAGCGGTCCCGAGGACCCGCAATGCGCGCTGCACGCCGACACGTTCCACCCGACGGTGAAGGCCTGGCTGTTCCTTACTGATGTCGCGGAGGACGAAGGTCCATTCACCTATGTGCCTGGCTCGCACCGTGCGACCACGGCGCGGCTCGACTGGGAAAAGCGCATGAGCCTGCGTGCGCCCGACGCCCCTGACAGGATGACGCGGCGCGGCTCCTTCCGTGTCGAAGCCTCCGAGCTTGCCGAACTCGGGCTGCCTCCGCCGGTGGCGCTCGCGGTGCCCGCCAACACGCTTGTTGTTGCCGACACCCACGGCTTTCATGCCCGTGGGCCGAGCGTACGACCGACGCGGCGGGTCGAGATCTGGGCTTATGGCCGCCGCAATCCTTTCCTGCCCTGGATCGGTCTTGATCCCTGGTCGATCGGCGAACTCGGCCATTACCGCGTGCCGCTTTACTGGCGCGGTGGCGACCTGGCCGAGGGCCTTGGGATGAAGCGCAACGTGTGGCGGCCGCGCGACGGCGTGTCCGCCTTCGACGGCGCGGTTCCAAGCTGATCAGCAAAACCGCCGCCGCGCCGGCCCGTCGCACGACAGGGCGTTGCGGAAAGCGCCGATCCTGGTCTGGTTATCGTCGCCCCGAGGGCGTCTTCGTCATCACGTCCGCATACATCGCTGTCAGCGCCGCGCGGTACGGCGCCGCGCCGAAACGGGCGGCCTGAGGTGGACCCGCCGCCTCCAGGCGCCGGCGCAGCGCCTCGTCCTGGTCGAGCATGCGGATGCCGCGCGCGATTGCCTCCGTGTCATACGGATCGACCAGCACCGAGGCGTCGCCGGCAATCTCCGGCAACGACGCTTCGGTCGAAGTGAGCGTGGCGGTGCCCAGCGCCATGGCTTCCGCCACCGGCAGGCCAAAGCCCTCGTAGAGCGATGGGAACAACACGGCGCGTGCGCCCCGGATCAGCCGCAGCAGCGTGCCGAAGGGCAGATAGTCTATCCGGCGGATGCGCGGGCCACCCGGCTGATCGCTCGCGCGTAGCCGCAACAATCGCAGCTCGGACTGGGCCTTCCAGCTTCGCCCACCCACCAGCACAAGCGGCGCCGAGGTGCCGGCCGAGAGATAGGCTTCCAGCAGGCGCCCGATATTCTTCTTCGGCTCCAGCGCGCCAAAGAACAGGAAGTAGCCACGTGGCACCAGGCCAAACACCCCGCCCAGGAAGTCGGCGAGGTCGGCGGCCTCGGGCAGTGCCTGCTCCGGCAGGTCGATCGATTCGTAGGTGTTGACCACCTTCCCCGCCGCCTCCGGGTAGACCCGAAGAATATCGGCACGCGAGGCTTCCGAGACCGTGCAGATCGCCGCGCCCTCGGCGATGCAACTGCGAACCAGATTAAGATGATAGCCCTTGTCGTCCAGCGTGGTGTGCGGCAGGCGAAGTGGCACCAGGTCGTGCACGGTATAGATGTTGCGCGCGCCCTCCACGACGATCGGCAGCGGGTAGGTCCAGTGCATGATCGCTGGCCCGTCCGGGATGCGCACCCGCAGGAACCGCCGGGTCTGGCGGAAGTGCCGCACGGCCAACTGGAACAGGTCGGAGACATTCAGGATGCGGTCGAAGTCCGGCATGCGGAAGCCGCGCCGGTCCACCAGCCCCGTCATCGGCATCTCCATTGCCTCGCAGCCGCGCCGTGCGGCAGCACGCTCGCGCCACCAGCGTGCCGAAATGACGGGATCGGGCGCACGGCGGGGCTCCTGGTCGAGCCGGTCAAAGAACGCCACTTCCCGCATGATCGGCGAGGCGTTCGCGGACATCGGCAGCCCGTACAGCACGTCGACCGGGTGGCCAAGCTGAGTGAGGCAGCGGCTCAGAACGCGGGCATACGTGGCAATCCCCGTCCCCTGGGCCATGGCCAGGTTAAAGCCGTCGATGCCGATGCGAACGGACGTTCCGCCGGAAGGCGAGGTCATGTGCGGGCAACTCCCAGCCGATCATAGATCGCGGCGAGCCGACCGAAACAGGCCGCGGGCGAAAACGCGGCTGACCGGCGCCGCCCGGCCGCGGCAAGGCGCTCGCACAATTCCGTGTCTCGATCAAGGCAGGCAATCGCCTCCGCCATCGCGCGGATGTCGAGCGGATTGACCAGAAGCGCCGCATCACCGGCGATCTCCTCGGTGGCGCCGCCGCCTGACGTGAGGACCGGCACGCCGAGTGCCATCGCTTCGGCGATTGGCAGACCGAACCCCTCGGCCAGCGACGGGAACAGCAAGGCCCGCGCGCCACGCAGGAGGTCGAGCAAAGCGGGTCGCGGCAGCCATGGCGCGCGCCAGACCCCGCGGTGTTCCGGCGCTGTTCCGGCCAGTTCGCTGAGCGGGCGGATCTCGGCCCCGCCGGCGGCGAGCTCCTCCGCCGCCCGCCAGCCATCGGGGCCAGCCAGGATCAGCGGAGCAACCGCCGCGCTTTCGCGATAGGCCGCGATCAGCCGGCCAATGTTCTTCCGAGGCTCGATCGCGCCACAGAACAGGAAGTGTCCCCGCCTATCCGGCGGCGGCGCATCATCCAGGCCGGGCGGCAGGTTCAACGGCTGGTAGGTATTGGTCACCCGCTCCTGCGGCAGGCCGAGCAGGGTCATGATGTCGCGGCGAGAGGCTTCGGAAACCGTGACGACGTGATCGGCCCGCCGCGCGACCGCCCGGATGATGCGGGCGAAACGGCGGCTGTCGATATCGGTGAGGTTTGGTGTGCGCATCGGGATGAGGTCGTGAACCGTGTAGACGTTTGGCACGTTCCGGAATACCAGCGGCAGCGGATACGTCCAGTGCATCAGCGCCGGCGGCTGACGGCTCCGCACCTCCAGCAAGTTTCCGTGGATGTCGAAATGCACCTGCGCCAAGCGAAAGACATCGGGCGCCAGCCAGGCGTGCGCGAACCCTGCGGGTGGCGTGGCAATCGCCGCCGCGCGGCATGCCGCCGGCCAGGCCGCACGCAGCCAGCGCCGCAGATGGCCAATCTGGCGGGAGCCGCCCAATGCGACATCCGGTGGGACATCAAGCAGTACGTCGGCCGCGCGCCCTGTCGCACGCAGTCCCTCCAGCAACGCGAGCGCGTAATTTGTCACCCCAGTGCCTTGGCGCAGCGCGAAATTGCGTCCATCAAGGCAAATTGCGGCGCGGCCCTGGTCACCGGCCGTCAGGGTATCGTCCAGCCATACTTGCGCCTAGGATTTCCATCAGGGTATGCAGATGCCGTGAATCTTTCAATGTCGGTCTTCGGCTTCAATGTCGATCCTCAGCTGAGCTCGGTATGAAGTCAGCGCAACATGAAGTCGGCGTAGGCGGATGATCGTCTTCGAGAACGTGAGCAAGGTCTACCACACCCGCAGCGGCCAGCGTCGGGTGCTCGACGACGTGTCCTTCTCGATCGGCCGCGGCCAGAGCATCGGCATTGTCGGGCGCAACGGCGCCGGCAAGTCGACCTTGACGCGGCTGATGGCCGGCATCGAGTTCCCGACCCGCGGACAGATCCGGCGCGACATGTCGGTGTCCTGGCCAATCGGCTTCGGCGGCGCCTTCCAGAGCAGCCTGACCGGCGCGGACAACGCCCGCTTCATCGCCCGCATATACCGCAAGCCGATCGACTACGTGCTCGGCATGGTGGAGGATTTCGCCGGCCTTGGCGAATACTACCGCATGCCGGTGAAGACCTACTCGTCCGGCATGAAGGCGCGTCTCGCCTTCGCGGTGTCGCTGGCGGTCGACTTCGACTGCTATATCGTCGATGAGATCACGGCGGTGGGCGACGCCTCGTTCCGCGACCGCTGCGCCGACGCCCTGCGGTCGCGGCGGGAGAAAGGCACGCTCATCATGGTCTCGCACGACCCGAACACGCTGCGCGCGCACTGTGAGACCGGCGGCATGCTGCAGGGCGGCCACTTGCAGTTCTATGACACGATCGAGGAGACGATCCTGGCGTACGAGGGGATCTTTGCCGCATGAGGCCAACGCCCGCACGGCGACCGTGCGGCCGGTGCGGTGCCGTACTGGAAACCCGCCGTGCCAGCCATTGCCAGGAACAGGCGTGAGGCTTATCTGACCACGCCGGATCAGCCTACAGGCGTGGCAAGACTGGTCTTCAGCCAATGGCTTCCTGTATCCGCCGGAGCGTTTTCCTGTCATGCGGATTGTCTTGCGAACTGTCATAGGAGCGGTTGCGATGGCGGGTTTGGATCATTGAGTCAGGCCTGGTTTTCCCGGAAACATGCCAGCGTGCGCGTGGCGGTCGGCTGATGTTCGTGTCGCAATCCGGGATCGCCGTCACCGCGAAAGGGCCGGCGCGGCGCGGCGCGACGACGCGCGGCCTGGCGGTGCAGACCCACGTCGTCGGTGCGCTGCTGATGCGCGAGCTTCATACGCGGTTTGGACGGGACAATATCGGCTACCTCTGGGCGGTGTTCGAACCGGGGCTGCTCGCCCTCGCGGTCACGCTTCTGCATCTCGCGGCCTCGTCACGCACCGGATTCGGCATGGACCCGATCCCGTTCTGGGTGGTCGGCTACACACCGTTCTGCATGTTCCGTTTCATGGTGCTGCGTGCCGAGGCCGCGATCGAGAGCAATCGCACGCTGCTCTATCACCGTATGGTGACAATCACCGACCTGCTGATAGCCCGCAACCTGCTTGAATTCGCCTCCGCCGCCATGGCCATGGCCATTCTGGTGGGCGGCGCCTGGCTCTGCGGCTTGGGGAACCTGCCCGATCGGCCTCTGCTGATGTTCGCCGGCATGGCGCAGCTCTGGTGGCTGTCGTTCGGCCTGTCCCTGATCGTCGCCGCCGCGTCGGAAAACTCGACGGTGGTGCAAAGGATCATCCATCCGGCCACCTATGTCAGCCTGCCGCTGTCGGGCGCGTTCTTCCTGTTGAAATGGATTCCGCATCCGTGGCGCGAGTATCTAACTTGGTCGCCGCTGATTTCGCCGTTCGAGCAGATCCGCGAGGGGCAGTTCGCGTCATTTGACAGCGCCTATGTCTACCCGACATACGTCATAGGCTGGTCGCTTGTGCTGACGATCCTGGGGCTGGTCGCCATCCGGATCACGCGGCGGCGGATGCACCTTGACTAGATCGCCTGAGGCTGACCAGTCAAACGGCGAGAATTTCGCGATTAGACAAAGAGTTGGACCATGATCGGACACCGGCGAAGCTGCAACTTTCAGCGATCATGGTCTGACATGCGCGCCTGGCGGGCGTTGGACCTGCTTGAGTTCACCAGCCGCGGCGGCGGCCAAACCAGTGCAAGGATCGACGCATGGGTGGAATGACTGCTTCGCCTCCCGACCTTCGCGCCCAGTTCGCGGACGGAGAGGCGCCGTTCCAGACGCCTGGACGGCGGCGGCGGCCAAACCGGCTGCGCAAATTGCTGGCGCGCCGGGGCTGGTTCATGCTGTTCGTGCTCCTGCCGACGCTGCTCACCGCCGGCTACTACTATGGCATTGCCGCCGACCAGTATGAATCCGAGGCCCGGTTCATCGTGCGCGGCACGCAGTCGAACGGCCCGTCCATTAGCGGGCTTGGCCAGATACTCGGCATGACGGCTGGGCTCAGCGCGGCGCAAAGCGAGTCGTTCAGCGTGGACGATTACATGGCTTCGCACGACGCCGTCGCGGCGCTGCAAAACAAGCTCGATCTCATCGCGATGTTTCGTCGTCCCGAGGCGGACTTCTTCGCGCGGCTGTGGTGGCCGGATCCGAGTGCCGAAACGCTGCTGCGCTACTATCGCGATCAGGTGACCATTCGGTACAACGAGGACACCGGCATCACCACGATCAAGGCGAACACCTTCGAGCCGGTGGATTCCCGCAACCTCGTCCAGGCGCTGCTGTCGCTCGGTGAGGCGCGGGTGAACGAATTCAACCAGCGCGCGATCGAAGATACGGTGAAAGTCGCGCAAGACGAGGTGGACCGTGCGGAGAAGCGCATCACCGCCGCGCAGCGCGCGCTTACCACGTTTCGCATGACCGAGCGCGACATCGATCCGCAAAAGACCACCACGGCGCAGCTTGCGCTGATCAACACGCTGCAGCAGCAGCTTGCGCAGGCCCGCGCCCAATTCGCCGGGATCAACGCTTCAGTGCATCAGGACAGTCCGCAGTTTGTTGCGCTACAGGATCGTATTCATGCACTTGAAGGGCAGATCGCCACCGAGTCAGCGCGCCTGACCGGCCAGAACGGCGCACTCGCCCCGGTGCTCGCCAATTACGAGCAACTCACGCTGCAGCGCGAGTTCGCGCAAACCAGCTACACCAGCGCGTTGACCGCGCTCGAGAATGCTCGGCTGCAAGCGATGCGCCAACAGCTTTTTGTGGTGAACGTGGTGCGACCAAACCTGCCACAACGCGCGCTGTTTCCACACAGCTCGATGATGGTCGCAACCGTGTTTCTCGGCCTGCTGCTCAGTTACAGCATCGGCTGGCTGATCATCGCAGGCATGCGGGAGCACGCCGCCTGACCGGCATCCGCCGCAGCTTGATCAGCGGTGAAAGCGGCGCGGAAAACTGGCGTCCATGTCCGTTCCAGTATAGCACATAGTAGAACCCATTCAGTGTTCATGAATGGCGCCAGTTTGGTCAGCACGATGTGCCGGATACCACGGCTCTGACGCAGTGGATTTCGCTAAATCCGCTGCCCGGGATTCAGCGGCTTCAGGATCACATCGTGGCTGCCGGTAACGGCTTTGATGCATCTCGCCGCCTCGTTGGCATGAATGCCATGGATGAGTATATACGCGGGGTAGGCGTGGTGAAAGTGTAATGCAACCGGCGGTTACAGGAACCTCAAGAACAAGTTAACGGTAGTTATGCCGATATGGCCTCGTAGCCATCATTTCCCTTGTGCTACTGGAAAGCACGCAGAAAACGGCGGCATGACGTGACAGCACCGAAACAAAATGACCTATTCGGCCGCGCGCGCATCTTCCTGTTCCTGCAGGGTCCCGCCAGCCAGTTTTTCAGCCACCTCGGACGTACTCTCGCGGCACGAGGTCACGGCGTCCATCGCATCAACTTTCATGGCGGCGACCAGGTGTTCTGGAAATCGCCCCAGGCGATGAACTACCGCGGCCACGAGCGGAACTGGCCGAGCTTCCTGGAATCAAAGATCCTCGATCACGGTATCACCGACATCATCCTGTTCGGGGACTGCCGCCCTCATCATCGCGCCGCCGTCACGGTGGCCCGCCGGCTGCAGCTTCCTGTCCATGTGTTCGAGGAGGGTTATATCCGGCCGAACTGGGTGACGTTCGAGCTGGGCGGCGTGAATGGCCATTCCAGCCTGCCGCGTGATCCGGACTGGTATCATGAGCAGGCCGCGCGGCTGGAAGCCGTGGCGGAGGGTCCTGGCATCGGATCGAGCTTCACCCGCCGCGCGGCCGAAGACCTGACCTACAACTTTGGATACATGCTGCTTGGCTGGAGCTTTCCGTTCTACCGCACTCACCGGCCCTGGCATCCACTTGTGGAATATGTCGGCTGGGGCTCGCGGCTGGTGCGGCGCAAGCTGAATCGCGCGGCCATCGCCGCCGAGGTGGCCCGCGCCGACGCGCTGCGGGACTTCTATGTCTTTCCGCTGCAACTGGACTGTGATTCGCAGGTGCGGCAACATTCTTCGTTCGGCGGCATGACGCCGGCAATCGACACGGTGCTTACCTCCTTTGCCGCCCATGCTCCGGCCGCCACCACACTCATTGTCAAGGAGCACCCGCTGGACAACGGCCTGTGCAACTGGCGCAGGCGCGTGGCGGACATCGCGGCGCGCCTTGGGATCAACCAGCGCGTCTGCTATATCGAGGACGGCGACCTGGAGCACCTGACGCGCGCCGCCCTCGGCATGGTCACCATCAACAGCACAAGTGGGACATTGGCGCTCGCGGCCGGCGTGCCGGTCACCACACTGGGACAGGCAGTCTACGACATGCCCGGCCTTACCTTCCAAGGCGACCTTAACGCATTCTGGACCAACGCAACGCCACCCGATGCAACGCTGTTCGCGGCATTCCGTCGGGTGCTGGCGCATCGCTGCCTGGTCCGCGGCGGCTTCTTCAGCACGGAAGGCGTGCGGCTGCTGACCGAGGGTGCGGTGGCGCGGCTGGAAACGCTGCATGCCGCGCATGCGGTGGCGGATGTTCGGACGGCAACGGCGCTGCCGGCGGGGGGGCAACCTGCTCAGGCCACCGGCTAAGATTACGCCGCCTCGCAATATTGTCATCACGGGCGCTACCAGCGGACTCGGCCGCGCTCTCGCCGTCGGTTACGCCGCGCCGGGGATCCGCCTGGGGCTGATCGGACGTGATGCGATGCGGCTTGAGCAGGTGGCGCGGGACTGTGGGGGCAAAGGTGCGGCAGTGGTGATCGGCCGGCTTGATGTTCGTGAGGCCGAGGCGCTCGCCGGCTGGCTTGTCGCGTTTGACGATGCCGGCCCCGTGGACCTTGCCGTTGCCGCCGCCGGCATCTCCGCGGGACCGCCGCCGGAAACGGCCACCGAACCGGCGGGGCTGGCGATGCGGCAGATCGGCACGAACCTGCTGGGTTGCATGCACACCATTGAGCCGTTGCTGCCCCGCCTGCTGGCGCGCGGCATCGGGCAGGTCGCGGTGGTCAGTTCGGTCGCGGGCTATCGCGGCCTGCCGTACAGCCCTGGCTACAGCGCCAGCAAGGCCGGTGTGCGCGCCTATGGCGAGGCGCTGCGCGCACTGCTGCGCCCGCACGGCATCCGCGTGAGCGTGGTGGTACCAGGCTTCTTCGACTCACCGATGACCGACCGCTTTCATGGCGACAAGCCGTTCCTGATCTCGCTTGAGCGAGCCAGCGGGATCGTGCGGCGTGGACTTGATCGCGGACAGGCACGGATTGTCTTCCCGCGGCTGCTCGGGCTGGGCCTGCAGGCGGCCGATCTGCTGCCGGCCTGGCTTGGGGATCACATCCTGCGCGGCGTGCGGTTCCATATCGTGCCGCCGGACCTGGTCTGATCGGCTGGACATGGTCTTCCAGCTCACGACCGCCGCGCTGCTGCTGCTGCTCTGCGCCCTGTTTTTGCGCTGGCACGCCGGCGCCTGGGCAGCGCGGCCGCCGTTCTGGGTGATGGCGCTGGATGTCGCGCCGTTGCTGATCGGTGCGGCGCTGTTCGCCGCGCTGACCGCTCGTCCGCTGTTCGGCGCGCTGGTCGTCGCCGCGCTGGCGGGCGGGCTGGTGGGGGCGGACGTGGTGAAGCGGCAGGTGCTGCGGGAGCCGGTGGTGTTCGCCGATCGCGCCGAATTGCTGGAGGTTGTGCGTCACCCCGAGTTCTATTTGCCGTTCGCCGGCACCGGCTTGGTGCTCGGCGCGGCCGCGGCCATCGCAGCGGTTGCCGGCGCGGTGGCGTGGGCGCTGCCGCCGGTCTGGCCATGGTCCCCCTGGCCGCCACTTGCCGCCTTGCTGGTCACCGTGGCGGCGTTCGCGCTGCCCGGCTGGCCGCCTTTGCTGGCGCGGTTGCAGCGTCTGTACGAAGGGCTGGCGCCGAGCCGCGACCCAGGGCGCGACACGGCGCGCTGGGGCATGCTCGCCTGCTTCGCGATCCATGCGACACTTGCCCGTGCGGAGCGACCGGCTCGCCGCGCCACGGCCGCGGTGCTGCGCTCGCCGCCCGACCGCTGGCATGGACCGGTGGTGATGGCGCAGCTCGAATCCTTCTTCGATCCACGCCGGCTGCATGTCGCGATGCCGCCGAACTTGCTGCCCGGCTTCGATGCCTGCCGCGCCGCGGCCGCGGCCGCGGGACGACTAGCCGTGCCAACCTGGGGGGCGAACACGATCCGCACCGAGTTCGCGGCACTGACCGGGCTGGGATCGGTGGCGCTCGGGCTGGACCGGTTCAACCCGTATGAGCGCTTCGCCCGAACCCGGATCGACGCGCTCGCCTGGCACCTGCAGACGCTGGGTATGCGCACGGTCTGCCTGCACCCGTTCGACAGGCGTTTCTACGGTCGCAACCGCGCAATCCCAGCACTTGGCTTCCAGCGCTTCATCGGACCCGAGGCGTTCTCCACCGCCGGACGCGCCGAGGCTTTTGTGAACGACGCCGCACTGGCGCGGCACGCGGCCGAAATCCTGGCTGACGCCGGGCCGGACCTGTTCCTTTTTGTGATCTCGGTCGGCAATCATGGTCCCTGGCTCGCCGACCGCGGCGCAGAGGACGCGGTGCGGCTTCCGGACCCCCTGCAGGGGCTGCCGGAGGCAGCGGCGCTGCGTCGCTATCTAGGCGGCCTGCGCCGCACCGACGCCTTCTTCCCGGTGATGACCGACGCGCTGCGCGCGGCACCTGGGCGGGGACTGCTGCTCGCCTATGGCGACCATCAGCCAAGTCTGCCCGGCCTGTTCGCGGCGCTGGGGCATCGTGACACGATGACCGATTATGTGCTTTGGGACGCAGAACCCGTCGCCCATGCACCCTTCCGATCGGAGATACTGAGCGTGGAAGCCCTGCCGCAGCTCCTGCTCGATCGCCTTGGCGGATCGTACATCCAGCAGAAAGCCGCGGAATGAGTCCACCGGTCCTGCTTGATCTCTCCCGCCTGGTTTCGCGCGCGAGCCGGCCCACGCCGACCGGGATCGACCGGATCGAGCTCGCCTATGCCGAACACCTGATCGACCGGGCGGGCGATCGGGTCAGCTTCGTCGCGATGAACGCCGCCGGCGACATCGCGCCGCTGCGCACGCGCTACGGGCGCCTGCTCGTGGACGCGCTCGCGCGCTGCTGGCGCGATCCTGACGAGAGCGGCAGAGCCGCGCGGCGCCTGGGAATGCTGGCGCGCATGTCGGGCCTGATGCCTGGCCAGAGGCTTTTGCCGCCCGCCGCGCGCGGCAGCCGGCGCCGGCCGGTCTATCTGCTGGTCTCGCACCAGAATCTGCACCGGGCCGCACGGCTGGCCCGGTTCAAGGTACGCAGCGGCGCCGCCTTTGTTTTTTTCGTGCATGACCTGATTCCGATGGACTACCCGGAATATGCCCGGCCAGGCCAGGCCGAACGCCATCGCCAGCGGATCGAGACAATCTGCGCATTGGCCGACGGGGTGGTGGCGAACTCGCAGGCGACCGCCGATTCGCTGGCGCCCTACATCGCCCGCGCCGGCCGTCATATTCCCGTTCTCGTCGCTCATCCCGGCGCGGAATTCGCGACTCATTGCCCTTCCTCTTGCAACATCCCATCCACGGCCGCCGACGGTACCCCCTATTTCGCCTGCATCGGCACGATCGAGCCGCGCAAGAACCACCTGCTGCTGCTGCATCTCTGGCGCTGTCTCGCCGCCCGCGCCGACGCCGCCACGCCGCGCCTGAAGCTGATCGGGCAGCGCGGCTGGGAGAACGAGAACATCGTCGACATCATCGACCGCTGCACCGCGATCAGCGGCCTGCTCGAGGAGCACAACACCTTGCCTGACCGCGAGCTGCGCCCGCTGCTGGCCGGCGCACGTGCCCTGCTCTGCCCGGCGTTCGTCGAGGGCTACGGCCTGCCGATCGCCGAGGCACTGGCACTGGGCGTGCCGGTGATCTGCAGCGACATTCCGGTGTTCCGCGAGGTCGGCCGCGATGTGCCGGAATTCCTCGACCCGCTCGACGGATTGGGCTGGCTTCAGGCCATCCGCGACTACAGCGCGGCCGACTCGCCGCGCCGGGCGGCGCAACTCGCGCGCCTGCCGGCCTGGCACGCACCGCGCTGGGAGCCGCACATCGACGCGGTCATCGAGCTGATCGAGCAGATCTCGCCGGAAGCCGCGCCTCTGCCATGGCAGGAAAATGCGGCCGGCGACTTGCCCGGCAAGCAGGCGGCCTCTCCCCGAGGTCTCAAGCATCATCACGGAGCACGATCCTGTTGAAGAAAAGCTTCTCCCTGCTTGATCGTTTTGCCAGCAAACCTGTTGCGTCGAGACAGGAGGCGCCCGATGACGTCGCCGCGCTGATGCGCGAAGCGAGCGCGGCCCAGGATCGGCAGGATTGGGCGATGGCGCAAAGGCTTTGGCAGGAAGCCAGCGAGCGCCGGCCGGAAAACATCAATTGCTGGCTGCAGCTTGGCAACATGCGCAACGAGCTGGCCCATTACAAACTGGCGATCACGGCGTTCGAGACTGCCCGGGCGCTTGATCCGCAGGCCGCCGAACCGCTGGCTGGCATTGCCGGCGTGCATGAGCGCGCGGGCGATTGGAACGCGGCGCTGGCTTCATGGAACCAGCTTGTTCAACTGTTCGAAGATCCGGGCCGGAGCGTCCGGCCGTCGGACCAGGAGCAGCAGGGCCATGGCTTCCTGCATGCGGCACTTTCGGCCTCCATGGCGGGACAGCGCGAGTTCGCGATGGATATCATCGTCGACGCGACCCGGCGCGTGCCAGGATTCGCCGAGCTTCCCGGCCATCTGCTGATGCGCGCCCGCGCGGTCCGCCAATCCGATCCGGAGCGCGCCCGTGCGCTGCTGCGACAATGCCTCGAGCGTGCACCGGACGAAGATGCGGCGCGGTTCGAGTTCGGCTCCATTGCGCTTGACCATGGCAAGGCGCGTGAGTGGGCGGAGGCGGTCGACGTGGTCGAGGCCGCGCTGGTGCGGCGTGCCAACGACCTGTCCTTCCTCTGGCTGCTGGCGGATTTACGCGACCGGCTGCGCGAGTGGTCGGCGGTGCGTGTGCTGTCGGAACGGATGGCCGACCTAGCTGCCGGCGAGCCGCGTTACCTCCGCCGCGCGCTGGACGCCGCCCTGGCGATGAAAGACCTTGTCGCGGCAAGGCGCATCGCGTGCACGTTCACGCGAACCTTTCCGGGCGAATTCATTGCCGTGCATGAGCTGGCGTGCGCCTACGAAGACGCCCAGGAGCTTGATCGGGCGCGCCTGTTGTTCCGCTTTCTTCGGCGAAAATGGCCGCATAGCGGCTGGCACGAGTTCCGCTACATCGCTCTGACCGCGGCGCGAAGATCCCTGGCGGAAGCCGACCGCTTGTTGCGCGCGGCCGTCGCCAGGCGCGGGCGCGATCTCGAACTCGACAGGGTCTATTGCGACATCGCCTTTCGCGGCGGCAACTTCGCCGAAGCCCGGCGGCGGCTCGAGTGGTTCATCAGTGAGCATCCCGATGATGAAGCCGCGCAGTTGTTTCTCGGTTACGTGATCGCCAACACGAGCAGCCTTGCCGAGGCTGAGCGGCATTTCCTGGCCATGGCGACACGCAGCTTTCAGGCGAAAGGCGCGCTGGTCGGCCTGGCTCATATGGCGATGCGCCGCCGCGAGCCGCTTGTCGTGCACGAACGCTGGGCCAGCGTGGTGGAACTCTATCCCGACGACACCATCGGCCGTGTTGAATACGCCCGCAGCGCCTATGAGATACGCGATTTTGATCTGGCTCTGCAGATCTGCGAACGACAGCTCCGGCTGTTGCCGTCCGACGTCACGATGGGCGAATTCTATGCCTGGTTGCTTGCGGCGATCGGCCAGTTCGAGCCTGCGTGGGTGTACCTCAAGAGCTTGCGCCGCCACACCGGCCCCGGTTGGACGATCCTCGACCTGTCGCTGCTGAGTGCGGCACAGACCGGCCGCCTCGACACCGAGTTCGATGGGATCCTCGACAGCGTGCCGGACAGCGGCACACGCCGCGACGGCGGTCGGTTTTACCACGCCATTCGCCAACTCTGGTCGGCTCACCGGCCCGACCTGTTGCACAAGCTGGTGGACCGCGCCACGATCGAGCCGCGGCATCTCGCCTGGCTGTCGCCCTATTTGCGCGGTCATCCTGGCCAGCCCGCGCTCGCCCCTGCGTTTCACGCGCGGGTGGATGCAGCCTGGACCCGGACACGTGAACTGGTGCGCGGCGATACCGCGACGCGCCTGCGTGCCGCAAGCGACGCCCAGATCGCGACGCTGCTGGACCGGCCGCGGCATGCTTTTCCCACCGTTCACATCGTCAACAAGTTTGAACAGACGCGCGGCGGCAGCGAACTGCATGCACTCGATGTCGGCGAACGCCTGGCCGGGTATACCGACGTTGAGTTCTGGGCGCCGGAAATGCCGCATCCTTATTTCAGCGCAAAGCTTGGGGTCAAGGCGATCGAGCCGGGCCAGGGGCAGGTGCCGCATGGCGGCGTGCTGGTCATCATCGGCGTGTATTTCAATATTGTGACCTGGATCCGCCGCGCCCGGCCGAAGCGAGTGATCTTTCTCTACAACACGTTCGAGGCACCGCTGCTGTTCGAGCGTATTCAGGAAGTCTTCGAACAGACCGGCGTTCGCTCCGAATTGCTGTATTGCTCCGACATGATGGCGCGGGAGGTCGACCTGCCGGGCTTCTTCGAGCCATCGCCGGTCGACATCGAGCTGTTCCGCCCGCGCGGCACGCCGTTTCCGTCAGGCCATCGTTTTACCGTTGGCCGTCACTCGCGCGACGTCATCGAAAAACATCATGGTCAGGACTGGAAGGTCTATGAGGCCGCAGCGCAGGCCGGTGGGCGGTCACGCCTGCTGGGCGGCACCTGCATGGAACGCGTGTTCCCGCACACCGCAAGCATCGAGTTCCTGCCGGCGCGGCCCGATGGCATCGTGGAATTCCTGCAGGAGCTGGATTGCTATTATTACAACACCTCGACCTGGATCGAACCGTGGGGGCGCGTGGTGATCGAGGCGATGGCCTGCGGCCTGCCGGTCCTGGTCAGCGAGTCCGGCGGCTATGCACAGGCCGTCGAGCATGGGCGCACCGGCCTTGTGTTCCGCACCATTGATGAGGCGGTCGAGTTGATGCGCGCACTTATCGCCGACCCCGCGCTGCGGCAGCGACTTGGCACCGAGGCCAGGCGCAGCGTCGAGACGCTGCTCGGCGCGCCGGCGCTGGCGAGACTGGTGTCCTTCTATCTGGCGCAGGACTAGGTGTCGGTGCTGACGCGAGACTTGCGGGCATGGTTACCGCCCGCGGTCTCCGCGGAAGTCGTATTGCACGGACCGGACGCTGGCGGTCGGAACATGACGGCCAGAAGGACGGCGGCGGACAAGTGCCGATACGCCTCACCACAGGTGCTGCTCAGCCGTCTTGCGCACGACAACCTGCCAGCCGGCATGTACCCATTCATACGCATCGGGGATGGTCTTGAGGAACTGAAGCACGCCCGGCCCAACCGGTCCCTTGTCCCAGTCCCATAGGTCGAGCAGAAAATCATCGAAGATGAACAAGCCGCCAACTTCCAGCAGGCGCCAGGCGATCGTGGCATCCGCCAGCACGTCAGGCGCGCAATGAGAAGCATCAAGGTAGATGATGTCGAATTTTGCCTTCTCCTCGACAAGCAGTGTCAGACCCTGCCATGACTTCATGGCGATTTTTCTCACCCGATCGCCATAGGAAGAAACGTTGTGGTCGAATGAGGTTTCACTATCCTCGGAGAGCGTATTGTCTTGCGTCGAGGTCCAGCCTTTTTTCAGCTCGAAATGGTCAAGAGCAACCAGCCGGCTGCGTGGAAGATACTCGGCCGCGAAGACAATGGAGCGCCCTTCGAATGCACCCAGCTCCAGCCAGTTGACCGACCTGTCCCGGAATGGCGCCAGAACTTCGTGCCATGACCAGATCTTGTCTGAAAACCAGTCATGGCTAAAGCTTTTCGCGGCACATACGTGATCATAGTATAGCTTGAAAGGTTGAGCCTTCTTGACGAGTTCATCGTATCGTTCGCCTGCTTCAATGGCATGAAACCACCACTGTCCAGGGGTAGCGGCGAGAAAGCTCTCGAGCTGCGGGCGGCGATGGGCGCGCACGAGGTCGAACGCCTCTTGGGCCTTGGGTTCTAGAGTATGCATCAATCAAGCTCCTTGTATTACTGAGGAAGCTGCTCAAAGTGACGTCCGGCCACAATAGCCGCAGACCCGACATTGTTGTCTAGTGCGTTTCTCATCCAGCATTTCCAATCTTCTGACCAGCCGGGCTGATCACGATACCAGGCAATGCCTCCACCAACGTGACCTTTGGGCATTCGCAAGCTGCAGTGGTGCAGCACAACATGAAATCAACGTCTCGCCACCGTCGCAGGAGCCGCCGCATATGGCATGAAACCGCAAGCCAACATCTTGTGCAGTGCAACGTACACGGCGGAGACTTTACTTGACGCCCATTAAACTGACCTGATCAGGCATCAACCGTGCGAGCAACGAGCAGGTTGCACAAGCATCAGGATGCACGACACGCATCACGTTGATATGATGAGCAGAGATACCACCTTTCTGGCAGAACCGGTTCGTGCATGACAAGAATTTATCAATATGCCTGATGCTTATACTAGCGTGTTCGGCAAGTTCCTCCGTCTGACCATGTATAGTTCACGCTGTCGGCCGTCGTCGGGCATCGCAATCAGCAGGATCCGACCGCAGGTGGCACAACAAGACTAATTAGGGAGCTGCCGTCATGAGCTTCACGTCGGAAGACGTATTCCCGCTGGGAGGCGACCTTGGAGGCTGCCAAATCAGCTTCATGTTTGGCAGCCAGTCCCACCTTGACTATTATGCCGAAATCGCTCGGCGCGAGGGGTTGGCGGCCTATGAAGCGCCCACGCCGGCATTGATCTCGCGTCTTGTCCAAGGCGGTATGGGAAGTGTTCTCGATGTCGGTGCCCATACCGGCCTGCTCACATTGCTTGCCGCGGCGTCCGACGCGCAAACAACGGTCCATGCGTTCGAACCGCTGCCCAGCGCGCGCCAAGCGCTTGAGGCGAATGTCCGCTTGAACCCCGAGCTTGCATCCCGCGTGAACATCCACGCCATCGCACTGTCCGACCACGACGGAGAGGTCACCTTCTATGAGACGATCAACGACATGGGCTTTATCTCCACCAGTTCATCCATCGAGATCGCGCATGCCAGCAGCATCGACCATGGGGTGTTTCGTGAGCGGCGTGTGCCGACCATCCGACTGGATGAGTGGGCCGCGGCGCACCTGGGCACGGAGCGGCTGAAGCTGATCAAGATCGATGTCGAAACCCATGAATATGCCGTGCTGGCCGGGGGCATGAAAACCATCCTGCAGCGGCGTCCGATGATCGTCGCCGAGGTGCTGCCCACTGCGATCACCGAGCCGCACAATGCGCTGCTCGCGCACGGCTACCTCAACTTCGCGATCGCGCCGCAGGCGCTCGTGCAGCTTCCGACTGTCGGATATTGTCATGGTGCGCCAAACCATTTGCTCTGCCCGTCCGATCGAACCCACGAGGTGTTCGGGCTGTGCCGTCAGGTGGGACTACGACTTGAGGTAGGATGATGGACAGCGGCCGCTGTGCCGTCGTCAACGCGTAGCGACATGCCGTTTCGGCAGCAAGATACCGCGAGACCGCAAGGAGCGAAAACAGCCGTTCTGCAGCGCACGCAGCCCAGATTGCCGCCACGGAAACCGGCGCGTCGCCGAGACGCTGCCGCGGAAGGCTTGCGTGACGACGTTGCGCCGATCGCTGCTGATCCGCCACGTCGCACAGCCACAAAACGCCGCGCCACCGGGCGGGTCACGTCATTTTCAGGATGCAGGTTAGTGGCGACTCCGCATCGAGAGGCTACAAGCAGGTGACTTTCAGGATCGCATGATATGGACCATCTACCGCGGCGGGCACTGCCTTGGCTGACCCTGCTCAGCGCACTCGCACTTGCGGGTTGTGCCGCGTTACCTGCAAGCGGGCCGGAGGAGCGCGACATCCTCAAGAGCGCGCGGACCGAGGCCAATCAGCTTGGCTTCCGCATCGTGGATGTCGATGCCAACACGACAGCAGCACTCGCGCGTGATAACGGCAGCGAGTTTGCAACGATCGGTGCGATGAGCGCGCCGGGGCGGGTGGACGAGATTGGCCCGGGCGACGTGCTGTCCATCTCGGTCTTCGAGATCGGCAGCGGCCTGTTCGCTGGAACCGGCGCCGCGGCGGCCCAGGCACAGCCTGGTTCGGCCGGCATCTCCACCAGCGCCACACGCGAAAACCTGCCGCCCATCGAGGTCGGCCTCAACGGCTTTATCAGCTTTCCCTACGTCGGCCGCGTCCGCGCCGCCGGGCGCACCGCAACCGAACTGCAGGACGAACTTGTCAGCGGCCTGCGCAGCCACTCGCAAGACCCGCAGGTCGTGGTGGAGATCAGGCGCAACGTCTTCAACACCATCGTCGTCTCGGGCGAGGTGCACAAGCCGGGACCCGTGCCTCTCACGCTCGCACGTGAGCACCTGCTCGACGCGATCGCGCTGTCCGGCGGCCCCACCCATCCGCCGCAGGACATGGTCGTGGACCTGATACGCCACGGCAGGATGACCGAGGCATCGCTGGAGCAGGTGCAGCAGGATATGGCTCTCAATGTGCCGATGCGGCCGCAGGATCGGGTGCAGTTGATCTACCGCCCGCGCAGCTTTACGCTGATGGGAGCAACAAAAGTGGCGGAGTTGCCGTTTACCGCCGACCGGGTCAGCCTCGCCGAGGCGCTCGCCCGGGCCGGCGGTCCACTTGATGAGCGCGCTGATCCAAACGCCGTCTTCCTGTTTCGCTACGAGCCGCCGTCGATCGCACGTCAGGTCGGGGTCGTCAGCGACGCACCGCGGGTGCCGATCATCTACCACCTCGATATGATGAACACGAACAGTTACTTTCTTGCGCAACGATTTGCCATGCGCGACAAGGATCTGATCTACATTGCCAATGCCCGCACCAGTCAAATCGGCAAATTTCTCGGCTTGATCAGTGGGTTGTTTACGCCCGCTATAGTTGCGCGAACGGTTCAACAATAGGTGACGGAGCCTGTTGGCCTCGCGAAAATCGGGCGGCAAAAGGCGGCGTGAGCATTGCCATGAGAGTTGCTCGGTGACCGACGCAAGGTATCAAAGCCATATAAAAACGGCGACTTGGTCTGTTGCCTGGGCTGTCATACGGATTTATTAGATTGCGCCCATCGTCGAAAGCGCAATCATGGACTCCGCTACAGAAGCCTTCACGGCATCCCTGACCACAAGACCAATCGCGTTCAGGTTGGGGGATAGTGCTCACCTCGACTACATTGCCGGTTTAGTGCGTGAACACGGACTTTCATCTTACGAGGCGCCTTTACCGGACCTGATGGCGTGGCTGGTGCGTTCGTCAAGCGGGTTCATGCTCGACGTCGGTGCGAACACCGGCCTGTTTACCCTGTTGGCTGCCGCCGCCAACCCGGCGATCAAGGTCTGCGCCTTTGAACCGCTTGAAAACGTCAACAAGGCTCTTCGAGCCAACGTCGCGCTTAATCAACATCTTGCCAACCGGATCAACGTCTATCAGTTGGGGCTGTCGAATACCGCGGGAACATTCGACTTCTACGAAACCATTAACGACCATGGCCTCATTACCACGAGTTCATCGCTGGAGCTTGAGCACGCTCAACAGGTTGGAACGTATCGAAAGCAGGTCATCATCACCGAGACGATGGACGGCTGGGCGAACCGGCTGGAAGGCGGCAGGATCTCGATCATCAAGATTGATGTGGAAGGGCATGAGTACGCGGTGATCGAAGGCGCTCGTGACACGATCGCCCGCAACCGGCCCTTCATTACCATCGAGGTCCTCGGCGAATCACGCGTCGACCGCATCAACGAACTGCTGTTCGAGAGGAGTTACCTCGACTTCGTGATCACGCCTGCCGCGCTTCGTCAGTGCTTGTCGGTCCGCCATCATGCGGACGGTTGGAACCATCTGCTCTGCCCGTCCGATCAGGTTGCATTTCTGCTTCAGGGCTGCCGTGAGCTCAATCTTGGAATCGAACTTGGCTGAGGCGTCGGATCGAGCACCTTGCGGCGATTTGTCGGCCCTTCTGCATCATGCCTGCGCTCTGGCGGCTACCGACTTCGCGGCAGCCGTCGCCTGGCTCCAGGCAAAAGTTGCGACGACGCTCCCGGCCGAGGTCATGACGTTTGTCGGCAAGCGGTTGTCGATTGCCGATCCTGGTGCGATCGCGTGCACGATCTATCTGCTCGCGCAGGCCCATTCCGCTGATCTGGCCGCCGCCGCCGGCTGGCATGCCCTGGAACTTGGCTGCGACGACGATCAGGTGATCATCGCGCTTGCCGACGTGCTGCAGGTGCAGACCAGTCCTCGGCAGACAGCGCCCGTCATGATGCGCCAGCGGTCCCTTGAGCATCGCTCGGCCGCTTTCCTGATCAAGCTGGCTGACCATTATCGAACAAGTGGACAAGGCTTCCTCGCCGAGGACTTCCTGCGTGGCCTGGTGCGGCGTGGCCGCAACGACCTTGTACTTCGCCTGGCTGAACATTGGTTTGAATCGCAGGATTGGCGCTCAGCCCGCGAACTGCTGCGACGGCTGGCACTCGACCAGATGACGCCGTACACCGTCTACCTGACGGGGCGGTGCTCGGTGTCGCTTCTGCTGGAAGATGAGGTTGTCGAGGCCGTTGAAATACTGCTGACCTTGCCGGATGTCGGTCGCAGCTACGCGGCCTTGCTGCAGTGCGTCTGGGCCTGGCGTGTGGGAGACCCCGCCGCCGCCGCAAGGTCCTGCCCCGACGGAGAGTTTCCGCCGCTCATGACAAGGGATGCCGCGGCGCTGCGTGCAGCGACAGTGGCGCCGCTGACCATCCCGCCGCGAACGTCCGCCGGCGTCTGGCGCGACATCGGCGCGCGCGGGAACTTGCCCAACATACTCGGCATCGGCATGCAGCGCACCGCCACGACATGGCTGTGGAAGCAGCTCCGCAAGCATCCCGATGTGCAGGCCAGAACCTTCAAGGAGCTGGCTTTCTTCAGTGGCCATTTCGACTCGCCGAACCGGCCTGGCAGTGATCTTCGTGATGCGGTCCTTGGCGAAGCGGGGGATCTGTATTGGCAAGGGCCGACCAGAAGCCTTCAGCACTATCGCGGCCTTTTCGAGGACACCAAGCGCTTCCGAGTAGATAACTCACCCGATTACGCCGAGTTGCCTGCGGAAGCCGTTGCCCGGGTGAGGGACATCCTCGGGCCGGATGTCAAGATCATCCTGTCTGTCCGCGATCCTGTCGATCGGTCATGGTCGAACCTGAAATACGACCTGACCTACACCGGCGAGCATCCCTTGAACTTCTCGTTTGCCCAGCGCACCGCTGCATTTTGCAGCGCGGCCACGTTGCGGCGCTGCGACTATGTGTCCGTGCTAGAAACCTGGCGCCGGTTCTTCACGAATATCAAAGTCCTGTTCGTCGACGACATCATCGCCCGGCCAGGTGATACGCTGGCCGACCTGAGCCGCTTCGTCGGCTTTGACAGCTCGATCGGCGATGACTGCGCGGCTCCGGTAAACATCACAGACAGTATAGACCTGCCGCGCGATGACCGCATGTTCTTGTTCGGACTGCACCAGCACACATACGACGCAGCAGAGGCGGTGCTGGGTGGTCCGGCGCTCGGTTGGCGCTCGCGGCAACGGGCGCTGCTGGATGCGGCCGCGGGACAAATGTCCGACAAGTCCCGCGCGGATTTGCGGACGACGTCAAATGGTGACAATGCGTTGGCTTACATGGGCGATCTTCGCGATGCGTCACGCAAGACGTCGGATCATTCCCACTCAATCGTTCCAGGCGGCTTGCTGGTAATGTCGTAGGTCACCCGATTGATCCCTCGCACTTCGTTGACGATCCGCCCGGCGACACGGGTCAGGAATGTCATTTCGAAAGGATAGACATCCGCTGTCATGCCATCCGTGCTGGTGACGGCGCGCAGGGCGCAGGCCATATCATAGGTGCGGCCGTCACCCATGACGCCAACAGTACGAACCGGCAGCAGGACAGCAAAAGCCTGCCAGATCAGGTCATACAGGCCGGCGGCACGGATCTCCTGCAGATAGATCGCATCCGCCCGGCGTAGCAGGTCGGCCTTCTCCCGCGTCACCGCCCCCGGTATGCGGATCGCCAGACCTGGGCCAGGAAACGGATGGCGCCCGACGATCGCCTCGGGCATGGCAAGCTCGCGGCCAAGCTCGCGAACCTCGTCCTTGAACAGTTCGCGCAGCGGTTCAACCAGCTTCATGCGCATCCGGTCCGGCAGGCCGCCGACGTTATGATGTGACTTGATCGTAACGGATGGGCCGCCGGTGAAGCTGACGCTTTCGATCACATCCGGATACAGCGTGCCCTGTGCCAGGAAGTCGGCGCCGCCAATGCGGACAGCCTCTTCGTCGAACACCTCGATGAACAGGCGCCCGATGGTCTTTCGCTTGGTTTCGGGATCGGTCACGCCCTCGAGTGCCGCGAGGAACAGATCGGCGGCATCGCGATGCACCAGCCTGATGTTGAACCGATCCCGGAATGTTTTGACCACCTGCTCCGCCTCGTTCTGCCGCAGCAGGCCGTGGTCGACGAAGATGCAGGTCAACTGGTCGCCGATCGCCTCATGGATCAGCACGGCGGCGACGGACGAATCAACACCGCCCGACAGCCCGCAGATCACCCGCCCCGAGCCGACCTGCGCGCGGATCCGGGCGATCTCCGTGGCGCGAAAGCCGGCCATGGTCCAACTGCCGGACAGGCCGGCGATGCGATGGGTGAAATTGCGCAGAAGCTGGGCGCCATCGGGTGTGTGCACGACCTCCAGGTGGAACTGCACGCCATAGAATTGACGAGCCTCATCGGCGATGGCCGCGAACGGCGCGCCTTCACTGGTGCCGATGACGCGGAAATCTGGCGGCAGGCGGGTGACCCGATCGCCGTGGCTCATCCACACCTGCTTGCGGCTGCCCTTGGCCCACACCCCCTCGAACAACGCGCAGTCGTCCGCTACGTCGACATGGGCGCGGCCGAACTCCCGATGGTGGTGCGGCTCAACGGCGCCGCCGAGCTGCTGGCACAGCAGCTGTTCGCCATAGCAGATGCCAAGGACGGGAACGCCCAGATTGAAGACCACCATGGGGGCCAGCGGCGCGGCCGTCTCATGCACCGAACCAGGGCCGCCGGACAGGATGATGCCGCGTGGCTGCCACGCGGCGATGCGGTCGGAGGCGGCACTGAACGGCCAGATCTCGCAATAGATGCCGGTTTCGCGCAGGCGGCGGGCGATCAACTGGGTAACCTGACTGCCAAAATCCAGGATCAGGATGCGCTCGGGCGTGTCGGCGGGATCAGGCAACGAATTGGTCATAATGGGCCTCACCAGCGCTTGATCCGGGGCCTTGGACCATGCCCGTCGCCGGATGACAAGCGCCAGGTGGCGACGATGCCCGCACCGGACATCGGACGGCGAGGCTTACTTTCCCGCTGTCTCAGCCGAATTCCATCCAGTGCAGCCCGTAGTACATCGCGATGAACCCGGCCAGCGACACCAGGTAGATCGCCGAGATCGCCGCCGCGTTGGCCAAAGGCGTCCGCTCCACCACTCCCAGCAGGCGCTGCAACGGCGATGCACCGCGTAGACACACCACGGCCAGGATGCCGACAATCAGGATGTGGCCAACCGCATCCAGATGGCCAAACTCGGGGATCGCGGCAAGGAAGATGGCGGCATAGGCGGCGGCGCTGAAGCGAACCAGTCCGCGGCCGGTCATCACGTGGAAGGCCAGCGTGAACTCCACGAAGCCTGCCACCGTGACGGCAAACGGCCAAGGAAAGCCGAATGCCAGGTCGGGGTGTTCGGCGACGATATAGAGCGTCCATTGCGGATAGACGAATTTTTCCACCGCGGTCCACATCAGGCCGAAGGCGAGCCCACCCGACACAAGCGGCACGAGCAGCGCAAGCGCACGCCGTCCGCGAATTGCGCTGATCGCCAGATACGCGGCGAGCGTCGGGAAAAACACATAGTCGGTCATGTGGAAGATGCCGAACAATGCGATTGCATAACCATAGAGAACGCAGATTCCAGCCGCGGCGAAAAGACAGCCGCGGCGCCAGGCGACCGACACGGCGATGGCGGCCTGCAACGGTCCCATCCACCCATTCGTGGCCACCAGTTCAGGCGTCAGGATGGCACTTCCATGCCCCCACGCCACCTTCGCTCCGTTGTCCCAGAGCAGCAGGAAAAACGCGCCGGTGGCGAGACGGATCAGTTTCTCCTCGAGATCGGCGTGCAATGGCCCGCTGGAGGCCAGTCGAGGCCAGCGCCTGGCGACCTCCCCGTCCGCCACGAATCCCAGAAAGATCATCAACAGGAAGCCGCCGCAGACAAGACCGAAGGTCGGTGTCAGGACACGCGTCAAGGCAATTGGCGCTTCGGTCGCATGGGCGATCGGGGAGAACCATTTCACGTGGGCGGATGCCTGCACGGGGAAAAGGCCGATGCCGGTTACGACGACGAACCACGCGGCCCACGCATTCCGTCGCCGAAGAAGCAGTAGTCGATTCGATGACATCAGAAGCGGAAGTCCGTCAGTGACTGCCCCCGCGATACGTCGCGGCTTGGGAAGGCGGATGTCTCCGGCTGTTCACGTTTTCCGGCGGTTGTGCGGACGATTGACGCGAGGGGCGACCACGCCTTCCGCCAATGCGGTCGACATTGCGTCCGCCTGCTCGCCCGCGTTTGATCAACCCTGACGCCCACACGTCACGAAGCGGTCCCGCCGGGCGCCAACGAACCGATCGTCAAGTGCCCATGTCGCATTGACTTCAGGTTGAGCCGCTCCTTGCGCCTACAGCTGAAAAATTTGCCGCGCGCGTGGCCGGCTGGTTGAAGCGGAGGCGGATAAAGCCGCGTCCGGCCAGCAGGAGCGGCCGTTCCGACGCGGGCTAAAGTTAGCAAAACGCAAGTCATTATCTGGTTTTTGTCGTATCGAAAAAACCTTTCATTACACATATATCCATCGTAACCAGACGATGGAAATATCAGAGAAGATGAGCATCAACTGGCTGCTTCATTTTGAAAAGGATCTTCACTTCGACTGATCTCCCACATACGGTGGTATTTTGACCTTATCTTGACGTCTTGCGCAAAGACATATCTAGTTCGCCTGCTCGAAGCATCCTGACATTTTCAACTGCGCTGCAGGGTTCACGGTCGTGCCAACCACGAGCAAGAAACCGGAGAGCCGCTTGCAGAATTATCAACGTCCACAAGCCCTCAATCCCACCATGAAGCACGAAGAAGACGCCGATGAGCTGGTGCGATTGATCCGGCGCGTCGCCGCAGGCGATCGGCGCGCGTTCCACCGCATCCATGATCTGGAGGCGCCGCGCCTGAACTCCGTGGCGCTGCGCATAACACGATGTGAGTTACTGGCCGCCGACGCCACTCAGGACGCATTTCTGCAGGTGTGGCGCCACGCCAGCCGGTTTGACGGCGGGCGGGGCAATCCGAAGGCATGGCTGGCCAGCCTGGTTCGCTACCGCGCGATCGACATCGTCCGCCGCAACGTCCACGAACGGCTGATGGATGACGTCCCGGAGCAGACGGATAACGCCCTGGACGCGCTCGAACAACTCACGGCCAAACAGGAACTGGCGATAGTGCGGGACTGCATCAGCAAGCTTGGCGCCGACCGACACAGGCTGCTGACCCTGGTCTTTGTCGAGGACCTTACATACGCCAACCTCGCGGAGCGACTGCAAGTGCCGCTCGGCACCGTGAAAAGCCGCGTGCGCAGCAGCCTGAGGTCGCTGCGCCTGTGTCTTCAGGAAGCGACGTGCGACGCGCCGGCGGGAGCTACGGCCAACAGCAAGTGCTTGGTAAAGGTTGCAACCCTCAAAGCCACATCGGAAAGTTCCGATCGTCTTGGAAGCCGCGCTAAGTCAAACCCTGCAAATTGACTTGCAGACCAACGCCAATGCCTGAACCCCTCGATCAAGCCGAACCTTGTCAGGCCAGAAAGACCCCGCCATTCACATGCAAGGTCTGGCCGGTGATGTAGCGCCCGTCCGGCCCCGCCAGGAACCGCACCGCGGCTGAAATCTCCTCCACCCTTGCCTTCCGCCCCAGCGGCACCCCCCGCTCCGTCAGACCGCTCGGCAATACCCCCGCCGAGGCGCCGCGCACCGTGTCCACCGCCCCGGGCGCGACGGAATTGCAGGTGATGCCCAAAGGTCCGAGCTCCACCGCCAAGGCCCGCATCAAGCCTTCCAGCCCCGCCTTTGACGCCGACACATGACAGCGGCTGGGCGTGCCGACATGGGTGGAGATACCCGACAGCGCAACGATCGCGCCGCCGCCGCGCCGGATCATATGCGGCACCACCGCTCGTGCCAGGATGAACGCGCCATCCAGGGCAACCGACAGGATTTCCCGCCATTCAGCCAAGCCCATCTGAAGGAACGGCGTCTGCCGCCGCAGGCCGGCGTTGCTCACCGCGATGTCGATGCCGCCGAATGCGGCGACCGCGTCCGCGACCATGCGTTCCGTCGCCGGCTGGTCGCTGACGTCGGCCAGATAACCAATCGCCTGACCGCCGGCGGCGTTGATCTCGCCCACCACCGCGTCCACCGCCGCCCGGTCACTGCGCCCGTTGACGATGACCGACGCACCGCGCAGCGCCAGATCCAGTGCGATCGTGCGTCCGATGTTCTTTCCCGCCCCGGTGACCAAGGCGATCTTGCCGGCGAACGTCTGCTCCAGGCTGCTCATGCGGCTTGCCGGATCATGTCCGCCCCCTTCTCCGCGATCATGATGACGGTCGCATTGGTGTTGCCGGACACCACCGTGGGCATCACCGAGGCATCGATCACCCGCAGCCCGTCCAGACCCTTTACCTTCAGTTGCTCGTCTACCACCGCCCTCGGTCCCGGCCCCATCATGCAGGTGCTGGTCTGATGGAAGGTGGTGCCGGCGGTGGCGCGGACATGCTCCAGCAGGTCCTCGTCCGTCCGCGCCTGAGGTCCCGGATAGACTTCCTCCCGCACCAGGCGCTGCATCGTCGGTGTGGCGAAGATCTTCCGCGTCACCCGCAGGCCGGCGATGATGGTGTCGCGATCGGCCTGCGTGGACAGGTAGTTCGGCTGCATCGCCGGCGGCTTGTCCGGATCGGTGGAGGTGATGCGCAGCCAGCCGCGGCTTTCCGGCCGGCAGGGAATCGCCACCAGGGTGCAGCCCGGAAACTTGTGCATTGGCTCGCCCACCTTCGGCGCGCTGCCGGCGAGGAACTGGTATTGCACGTCCGGGCTGTCCAGCTCCGGCCTAGTCTTGACAAACAGCCCGATCGGGCCAGCGCCGGTCATCAGCGGGCCCTTGCGCGCCAGAATCCACTCGGCGCCCGCATACAGGCGGCGCAGCCAGTTGTGGTAGATCTCGTTCATCGTCACGGTGCCGTCGACGCAGCGGCTGATGATGCGTCCGCCGATATGGTCCTGCAGGTTCTCCCCGACGCCGGGAAGCGCGTGCTTGACCTCGATCCCCAGCGATTGCAACAGGTCGCCCGGCCCGATGCCGGACAACTGGAGGATCTGCGGCGAGTTGATGGCACCGCCGCACAGCAGCACCTCCCGGCGCGCCGTGGCCCGCCGCAGCGCGCCGTTCTGGCTGTATTCAATGCCAACGGCGCGCCGGCCGTCCAGCAGCACCTTGCGGGTCAGCGCCCGGATTTCGATCGTCAGGTTGGACCGCGCCTTCACCGGATTGAGGTAGCCAACCGCGGCGGAGCACCGCCGCCGCCCCCTGACGGTCAATTGCAGCGGGCCGACGCCCTCCTGCTCGTTGCCGTTGAAGTCGGGGTTGTAGGGATAGCCGGCCTCCTGCGCGCCGGCGATGAAGGCGTCGTGCAGCGGGTGGTCGGTCTTCAGGTCGGAAACGCCGAGCGGGCCGCCTTCGCCATGCCAGGTGTTGGCGCCCTTCTCCTGGTCCTCGGCCTTGCGGAAATACGGCAGCACGTCGTCGTAGGACCAGCCGGCATTGCCGAGCTGCCGCCACAGATCAAAATCCTGGCGCTGGCCGCGGATGTAGATCAGCCCGTTGATCGAGGATGAGCCACCCAGCACCTTGCCGCGCGGCCAGGCGATGCGCCGGTTGTGCAACTCCGGCACCGGCTCGGTTTCGAAGTACCAGGCGACCTTCGGGTTGTAGACGTTGCGATAGAACCCGGCCGGGATGTGGATCCATGGATCGGTGTCCTTGCCGCCGGCTTCCAGCAGCAGGACGCGCGTGGCGGGATCGGCGGACAGCCGGTTCGCCAGGACGCAACCCGCCGAACCGGCGCCGACAACAATGAAGTCGTAGTCCTGCCCCTGGTCCATCCATCGCCCCCCGATTTGGTTCCGCAGTCAAGCGGAACGCCATCGGGTTGACCAGCCCCAAGGGTTCCTCGGGAACCAGAGTCCGGGATCAGGTCACCAGGCGCAGCGCCGGCCGTGCGCGGACCGCCAGGCGCCGATACTGCGCGACATAGTCTTCCGCCATGCGGCGGGCGGTAAACCGCTGCTCGAAGCGGGCGCGGATGGCGGCGGTGGAAAACCGGTCCAGATGCGACAACGCGGCAACCGCGGCGGCTTCATCATTGACGATGAACCCGGTGACACCGTCGTCGATCAGTTCAGGAACCGATCCGGCCGGGAAGGCAATGGTCGGGGTGCCGCAGGCCATCGCCTCGATCATCACCAGGCCAAACGGTTCGGGCCAATCGATCGGCAGCAGCAACGCCTTGGCGCCGCTCAGGAAGGCGGGTTTCTCGGCGTCGCCAATTTCCCCGATCATCTCGATCTGGTCACCGTCGATCAGCGGCCGGATGGTCGTTTCGAAGTAATCCTTGTCGGCGCGGTCCACCTTGGCGGCGATTTTCAGCTTGATGCCGGCCGCGCGCGCGATCCGGATCGCCCGATCGGGCGACTTTTCCGGACAGATGCGGCCGAGGAAGGCCAGATAGTCGCGCCGCAGCGGCCGAGGCGTCAGCAGGTCTGGTGGCAGGCCATGGTAGACCGTGCCGACGAAGTTCCCGTTCGGCATCGGCCGCCGCTGCGCGTCGGAAATCGACACCAGCGGCACATCCTCGAAACACCGATAGATCCGGCTGTGTTCGAGCAGGTCGAGCCGCCCGTGCAACGTGGTGATGAACGGCGTCGGCTGGCGGCTGAACAGCGAGAACGGCCAGTAGTCCAAATGGCAGTGCAGCACGTCGAACTCATGCGCCTGCTGATAGACGGTCTCCATCAGCAGCATCTGCGGCGCCATTGCATCCCGCAGGGTACTGTCGAAACGCAGGGCACAGGGCCAGACCGCTTCCAGTTTCGCCGCCGTCACTGAGTCGCCGCTGGCGAACAGTGTCACCTCGTGCCCCATCGCGACGAGTTCTTCCGTCAGGTACGACACCACCCGCTCGGTTCCGCCATAGGTGCGTGGCGGAACGGCTTCGCTAAGTGGCGCGATCTGGGCTATACGCATGGGGTGACTGCTCCCGTTCTGTTTGAACGCCAAGATGCGCGCGGGGTTTGGCTTTTTCGGGGCGGCGTTGCAGAGATCCCTCGTCATCACGGCGAAGTTATCGCGGCGTCGCCACCTGAGCTGCCTTGCTTGCGTTAATCGTCCTGGCATAGGCCCAGGACCATTGATAGGGAGGATGCTAACGGATGTCACGGCTGGTGGTCGTTTCGAACCGTGTACCACTGCCCTCGGAACGGGGTGCCAAGGCCGGTGGACTGGCCGTCGCACTGGCGGACGCACTGCAGCCCGGATCGTTGTGGTTCGGCTGGAGCGGCCGCCGATCCGCCCGAGGCGGCGGAACAACCCATATCCAGCGCGCCGATTCGATCACCTATGCGACAGTCGATCTGTCGGAGGCTGATTACAACAGCTTCTATGTCAATTTCGCCAACGGCGCCCTGTGGCCGCTGCTGCATTTCCGCCTCGGCCTGCTGGATTTTCACGTCGAGGATTATGCCGGCTACCGCGCAGTCAATCGACAGTTCGCCGCGGCGCTGGTGCCGTTGCTGCGCCCGGACGACCTGATCTGGGTGCATGACTATCACCTGATCCCGATGGCCGCAGAACTTCGCGCCTTGGGCGTGACCAACCGTATCGGCTTTTTCCTGCACACCCCCTTCGTTCCACCCGAGGTATTCTATGCCTTGCCGCGCGCGCCCGACCTGCTGGCCAACCTGTGTCGCTACGATGTCGTGGGCTTCCACACCCGAGGCTACCGTCGGGCGTTTCTCGACTGCGTCGCGCAAGGCCTGGGGGTGCATCCCGATTCAGACGGCCGCTTCGTCTGGTCCGGCCGTCCGGTGCGCGCCATCATCGATCCGGTCGGCATCGACGCCGATGCGTTCTCGGAACAGGCGGTCAAGGCGTCACGCGGCAACGACGCGCGGATGCTGCGCGACAGCCTGGGCGACAAGGCGCTGGCGATCGGCGTGGACCGGCTGGACTACTCCAAGGGTCTCAGCAACCGCTTCGTCGCCATCGGGCGTTTCTTCGCCAATTACCCGCAGCACCGCAAGCAGATCAGTGTCCTGCAGGTGGCGGCCCGTTCCAGGGAGGATCTAGGCGCCTATCAACGCCTGCGACGCGAGCTTGACCGGATTGTCGGCGAAACCAACGGCAAGTATTCCGAATTTGACTGGACCCCCTTGCGCTACATGACCCGTGCGGTGAAACGCGACACACTAGCTGGATTTTTCCGCCTGGCGCGCCTGGCCATCGTGACCCCTCTGCGCGACGGCATGAACCTGGTCGCCAAGGAATATGTCGCCGCACAGGACCCGGACGATCCAGGCGTGCTGATCCTGTCGCGCTTCGCCGGCGCGGCGGACGAATTGCCCGAGGCGCTGATCGTCAATCCCTATGATGCCGACGAGATCGCCGAGGCCATGCATCACGGCCTGTCGATGGACTTGGCGGAGCGGCGCGAGCGCTGGCGCAGCTTGCACAAAAACGTTTGCACCAACAACGCGCATCGCTTCTGCACGCTGTTCCTGACGCATCTGGCACGGGCCGACACCCAGCCGGAGCGTCCATCGCTGCGCGCGATCTCCTGACCAAAGGGCGCCGCCGCGCGCGATTTTCTGACCGGCTTGCCCCGATCACACTGGCGTAAGGCCGCTGCCACGACGCCATCAGATGTCCCATCTATCGGATCGATGGCATGACGAGGATTTTTCGCTGTGAAACGTCTGATGACTCCCTGCGCCTTGGTGATCGGCCTGTCGATGTCGCTCGCCGCGTGTTCCGACCCGTATAGCCCCGGCCAGCGTGCGTTGGGCGGCGGCGCGCTCGGCGGCGGTGCGGGCGCCGCGATCGGCGGCTTGGCCGGTGGCGGAGGCGGCGCACTTACCGGCGGCTTGCTGGGCGGCGCGATTGGCGCGGCCGGCGGCGCGGCCACGACGCCGGAACGGCCGGCGCCTCGCCAGCAGTCCCGTGACTATCCGCCACCGCCGCCGGCTTATCGGCCTTAGCGTGATCGCCTGAGGCTGATCCGGTCAGAAGGCGTGAATCACGCGATCAAACAATGAGTGATACCAGCGGCCTGAAGAGCCGACTGGTATGCGCGTGGGGTTGGTGGGGCGGCCGCGCGCGAAATCAATAAGATACCGATGGCCCGTTGACCCGCTGTGGGTCAACGGGCCGTCGGTATTAAAGCGCGACTCCTGGGTCAACCTGAACCAGTCGCGCTTTATGCCGCGAACAATCCGACCGGCGCGCCTTGCACCGGCGCCGTAGCGCGGAACAGCCCGCCCAACGTCGGAAACTCCGTCAGGACCGCGTCGGATTTGCCGTCGCGCAAGGATGTCACGTACAGCCAGTCCTTGGCGAAGCACGGCATTGTCGGCCCCGGCACCGGGAACGGCCACTTGCGCAGAAGCTGACCGGCCGGGCTGAAGCAATTCAGGCACCCAGCGGAAGGCGCCGCCGACCAGTAGTTGCCGTCCATGTCGGTGGCCGCGCCATCCGGTCGCCCCTCCGGATTGGTCAGCGTCGCCAGCACGCGATGGTTGTTCCGGCCGCCGCTGACGGGATCGAAATCCCACGCCTCGATCATGCCGGCGGTGGAATCCGAGTGGTACATAATGCGCCCGTCCGGCGACCAGGCAAGTCCGTTGGAGTTCATGTAGCCACTTTCCTGCGCCGTGATGTGACCATCGGCGGTGACCCGGTACAGCGTGGCGGTGTTCTGCCGCGGCGAATTTCCATCCAGGCTGCCGACCCAGAATGCGCCATCCGGCCCTACCTTCCCGTCGTTGAGCCGGTTGACCGACGGTTCCGCCACCTTCGGCGTCAAATCGTGGTGCGCCCCCGTGCGCGGATCGAACAGCACGACGTGATGGCGCTGGGCGACCACCAGCCTGCCGGAGCGGCACAGGCCAAAACTACCGACGACCTCGGCGAATTCCCAGCTCTCGCGTTCGCCGGTATCCACCGCCAGCGCGTTGATCCGCTTGCCGTCTATATCGCAGAACAGCACCCGCTGGTTCGCCGCGTCCCAGACAGGCGACTCGGCCACCTCGCAGCGCGCGTCCCAGACAAGCTCGAAATCGCTCATGGCCCGGTTTCCTTCATGTTCGCCTCAGGTTCCAGAACACCGGATTGCCCTTCAGGACGCCGGTCAGGTTCGCCCGGTAGGCGCTCGGCGCGAAATATTGACCCAAGGGGATATAGGGCACATCGATGAATGCCTGAAGCTGGAGCTGCCTGGCGATCATCTGTTGCGCCTCCGGGGTGGGAGCGGCGAACCAGTCGTCGCGCAGTGCCTCGATCCTGGGGCTGTCCGGCCAGCCGGGCGCCGCCTTTCGGCCGTTGCCACGCAGGAAGACATGGCCGGCTGGATTGACCATGTCCAGGCCGGACCAGCTTGTGTGAAACAGGCTCCAGCCGCCCTGCCCGACCGGCTCGGTCTTCACCCGCCGCTGCACCAGCGTCGCCCAGTCCATCGCCGGCGCCCCCACGTTCATGCCGATCTGGCGCAGCATGTCCGCCGTGATGTCCGCCAGGGCGCGGGCCGAGGCGATGTCGGTCGGCGTCAGGATCACCACCGTCTCACCCGCGTAGCCGGCCTTTGCGAGTTCGGCGCGGACCGCACCCAGATCGCGCGGGCCGGTCAGCGCCGCCATTCCCGCGGTGCTGGCCATTGGCGTGCCAGGGCAGAAATAGCCGACGCGGTCGCGCCACAGCGACGGATCGGTGCCGACCATGCCGATCATGTAATCCGCCTGGGACACCGCGCCGATAATCGCCCGCCTGATCGCCGGATTGTCGAACGGCGGATGAAGCTGGTTGAAGCGCATCGTCGCGACGAATCCGGTCGGCCAGACGGTTTCCACCGTCACGTCAGGCTGGCGGCGCAGCACCGGCAACAGGTCGGCGTCGGGACTGAGCCACCAGTCGACCTCGCCCTGCTGGATCGCGGCGGCGACCGTCTGCGGATCGGGGATGATGTGCCATTCCACCCGGTCGAAATGCGCGACCTTCGGACCGGCGGTGCCATCGGCCGTGCCGCCGGAGCGGGGTATGTAGTCGGTGTTGCGCTCGTAGACGACCAACGAACCGGCAACGCGTTCGTCGGGCTTGTAGCGATACGGCCCGCTGCCGACCATCTCCGTCACCTGGGTGAACGGGTCGGTCGCCGCCAGCCGCTCCGGCATGATCGGGCACAGGCTGGGCGAGGCTTTTCCCAGCGCGTCCGGCAGCAGGGAAAATGGCCGCTTCAGCCGGAACACCAGGGTGCGGTCGTCCGCTGCCGCAACCTCATCGCAGGCAGCCAGCAGCGCCTGGCCGAACCCGTCCCGCGCGCCCCAGCGCCGCACCGATGCGGCGGCGTCTCGGGCCAGAACCTTGCTGCCGTCATGAAAGCGCAACCCGTCACGCAGCGTGATCCGCCAGAGCCTGCCATCCGCCTCGCTGACCGCGCCTTCGGCCATCTGCGGTGACGCCTGAAACCGGGAATCCACGCCGAACAGCGTGTCGAACACCAGGAAACCATGGTCGCGGGTCTGGTAGGACGTGGTCCAGACCGGATCGAGGGAGGCCAGGTCGGCTTGCGGCACGACCTTCAGCACCTGTAAATCCTCCCCGCGCGCGATCGACGGCAGCGCCAACGCCACGCTGGCTTGCAGGATGCGGCGGCGGGTCGGCATGCTGCGGTCTCCGTTGGAGGGGTTATGCGAACAAGCGAGTTTGGTGATCAGGCGGGACTGGCGGAGCGGCTGTTGGCCGAACTGGGGCCAGGCGGAAACGATGGATCGCATGACCGCTCGCACCTGCTGCGGGTCTGGCGGAACGCGAAGGCGATTGCCGCAGGGGAAGTTGTCCTAGGGGAAATTGCTCCAGGGGAGCCGGGGTGCGACCAGGCGATACTGGCGGCGGCGGTCATACTGCACGATTGCGTGGCGGTGGAAAAGAACGCCCCTGACCGGTCCCGCGCCTCCCGCCTCGCCGCCGGCCGGGCGCGCGATATCGTCGGCCGCCTGGGATGGAACGCGGATCGCACCGACCGTCTGGCGCATGCGATCGAGGCGCACAGCTTCAGCGCCGGCATTACCCCGTCGACGATCGAGGCGCGCATTCTGCAGGACGCCGACCGGCTGGACGCGATCGGCGCCATCGGCATCGCCCGCTGCTTCTATGTCGCCGGCCGGATGGGTTCGGCGCTATACAGTCCGGATGATCCGGCCGCTTCGACCCGGCCGCTGGACGACCAACGCTTCGCACTGGACCATTTTGGCGCCAAGCTGTTCAAGGTGGCGGACGCCTTCCAGACCACCACCGGCCAAACGCTGGCCGATCAACGAACCCGCGCGATGCTCGGCTTCCATGAAGCGTTCCTGGCGGAAGTCGGCGGCTGAGGAAAAGGAGACACAAGATGCTACGTGCGGCGATCGTTGGCCTTGGCTGGTGGGGTCAGAATCTGGTCAACAGCGTCCGCGACAGCGACGCCATCCGCTTTACCACCGCCCACACCCGCACGCCGGACACCGTCGGGGCCTTCTGCGCCGATGCCGGCCTGACCTGGGTCGGCTCGCTGGACCGGATCCTGCAAGACCCGGGCATCGACGCCGTCGTCTTCGCCACGCCGCACCGCCAGCACATCGAGCAGGTGGTGCGGACCGCGCACGCGGGAAAACATGTGTTCGTGGAGAAGCCGTTCTCCCTGTCGGTCGCCGACGCAACGCAGGCCATTGCGGCGGCGGAGCAGGCCGGGATTGTTCTCGCGGTAGGGTTCAACCGGCGTTTCCATCCGTCGATGGGCCTGCTGCGAACAGCCGTGGCGGATGGCCGCTTTGGCACCTTGGTGACGATCAGCGCGGAGCAGACGGCGCGGCACGGGCTCGGCCTGACAGCGGATAGCTGGCGCGCGCAACCCGATGAGTCGCCGGCTGGCGCGATGACCGCGATCGGCGTGCATCTGGTGGACGGCATGATCGACCTGTTCGGTCCGATCCGTCAGGTCTACGCCCAGGTCGCCAGGCGAGCAGCGCCACATAGCGACGACACCACCGACATCCTGCTGCGGTTCGAAAACGGTGCATCGGGGCATATCGTCTGCTCGACCGCGGCAACCCCGCACTATCGCATGGCCATCTACGGCACGGACGCCTTCGCGGAGGTGCTGGGGCATCCAATGGACACGTTCCGGCTGATGCCGGCCTCAGGCGCACCGGTCGTCACCGAAACCCCGGGCTTCAGCATGCTGCGTGCCGAACTGGAAGCCTTCGCCGCCAGCATTGCCGCCAAGCAGCCGTTTCCAACGCCGCTGACCCAGATCCTGCACGGGGTCGCGGTGTTCGAGGCGGTACTGCGATCGGTGGCGAGCGGAGAACCCGCGGTGGTCGGCGGCGGCTGATAACCGCTACGGTATCGCATCGGCCAAGTAGAACGTGCGGTGATCGGATTGTTGCGCCTGACACGGCGCTCTCCGTCCCGCACGAGACTTGACCTCAACCGGCCAAGCCGCTCAATCGATTCGTCGGCTCATGCTTCCGAGTAGCCCGACCCCCGCGAGGTGACGCCCCGGCCCGTTGCCGATTCAATCCAGCCAAACTCCTTCAAAATCTGCTGACTATAGGTCACGCGGCCATTCACCTTGGCGGCTGGTTCGCTTGCCAGCAGCAGCGCCGCACGCGCCATCAGCATCGGAGGCTCGCCCTTCGGGTCGTCCATCCCGGTCACCAGCTTGTGGTGGATAGTGCCGGGCGTCGGCACCACCTGGGATGGTGAAACGGCGGCAACACTGATCTTTTCATACTGCGCCACTTCCTGCGCCAATCCCTGGGTGAAGCGCTCAAGCGCTGCCTTGGTGGCGCCGTACATCACGCCGCCGCGAACTGCCTGGTCCGCATACGGCCCCCGGCCCGGCCCGATAGCCGCCCCCGAACTGATGTTCACGATCGCCCCGGACCGGCGCGGGATCATGTCCGTCAGCACCGCCTTCGACAGAATGAACGGCGAGTGCACGTTCACCGCGAAGCAGCGAACCCAGCGATTGGTCGGATAGCTCTCGGTCGGCAGGTAGTAATTCAGCGCGGCGTTGTTCACCAGGATATCGATCGGCCCATACGCCTGACGCGCGGCCTCCACCAGCGCGAGGCAATCAGGTTCGGCGGAAACGTCGGCAATCACCGCCGTTGCCTCCCCACCCTGCTGCCGGATGAGATCCACGGTTCGGGCGAGCGAACCTTCCAACATGCGGTGCTCGCCTTCATTCATGGTCCGCGCTGCACAAACCACTCTCGCGCCTTCCGAGGCAAACAGTTCAGCGATCTGCTGGCCGATGCCACGGCTGGCGCCGGTGACAATCGCGACTTTCCCCGCAAGCTTGTTCATGATCCGCTTCCCCTTCTCAAGGGCACATCATCCCGCCATGTCCAATGGCATGCAACCGCACGGAGGGCTTGTTCAACGCGAACCCAGGCGAGCGTTTCGCATCGTCTGAATGAGCCGGCAATCAACGCTTCATTCCGTCAACCGTCGTCCACGGACCGCGAACAAAGCAGCAGGTCCAGGGGACTGCGGCCAGGCGGCCCGGCGTCCGCCGCCCGCGGCAGGCCGAACCGGCCGCGCCTACCGCGGCACCAGCACAACGGGCGGCGCGATATACACAGACGGAGCATAGGCGTACGGGACGTATGGCGGATAGCCGTAGTATCCAGGATAAAATCCATAGGGACCAAAGCCGCCTCGAAAGCCATAATATCCGGGATAGAACCCCGGTCGGCCGTAGCCATAACCATAGCCAAACTGGTAGCCGCCGCGATACCCATACCCACCGTAGCCACGATATCCACCGTAGCCGCCGTGATACCCCCCATAGCCGCCACCATACCCATGCCCACCATAGCCGCCGCCGTGGTATCCGGAGCCACCTCCATACCCGCCGCCGCCATGCCCTCCGGCCTGGGAGGGTGTCGGGGTCAACAGGGTGGCGGCTGCCGTCATCAGAACGCCGGCGGTCAACAGCCAGGTTCGAGCCAATCTCTGCATCGGTCTAGATCCTCTGGTGCACACCGCTGAAGCCGTCCATGCGCGACGGGTTCAGACATGATGGTTGATCTACAAGTAGATCCGCTGGATGCGAATTGCGTCAAGTGCCGCAACGGTAACAGTTCTTCCGGTCATCGCGCCTCCGCCGGCTTACAACGTCGCGAACAGGATGACGGGCGCTTGCCGTCCTGCCTCGGCTGGGTCTTTCGCCTGTTGCTTCGCACGGACTACTACAACCCGGCAGACTTCCACCTGCGGGAGGATATTCATGCGTTCGGCCACCAGTGAAGGCACACGCCGCGTCCAGGCGATCCTGGGCAATACATTCCATGTCCTGGAGTTCGAGCAGAGCACGCACTCCTCAGCCGGGGCCGCGGCGGCGGTCGGCTGCGACCTGGCTCGGATCGCCAAGTCGATGCTGTTCCGAACCGCGGACGGACAGCCGGTGCTGGTGGTGGCCTCCGGCGCGAACCGGGTGGACGAGAAGAAGGTCACCGCGCTGGTAGGCCGCAAGATCGTCCGTGCCGACCTGGACTTCGTGCAGCGGCATACCGGCTTCACGGTCGGCGGCGTGCCGCCGATCGGGCATGTCACTGTCCCTGTCACGTTCCTGGACCAGGACCTGGAACGCTACACGACGATCTGGGCCGCCGCCGGATCGCCAAACGCGGTGTTCGAACTGTCGCCGGCCGATCTGGCGCGGCTGACCGCCGCCGCCTTCACCGCGGTGGCCAAATGAGCGCTACAGCGCGCCGATTTCCGTCCTGGCAGCCCGCGCTCTATCCGCTGGCGCTCGCGCGATCGGGTTTCAGGTCGAGCAGTGGCGTGCCGTCGAGGCAGTCCAGGCCGCGCACCCGCAGTGTCGCCCCTTCGACCGCCACCAGTTCGACGATCGAGGAGGCGATCGGGTTCGGCCGAACCGGTGATCGCAGGGCGAAACTTCCCGTCGTCCGCCCCGTGCGCAACGGCGTTTGCAGCACCAGATCCCGCCGCGCGTAGTGCATCCAATACAGCACCTGGATACGCCGGTGATCGGCGATATCCGTCAGCGCCTGGCACCAGCGCTTGTCGATGACGATCGAGCAGACCGGCCCCTCCATGCTGCCCCGCTTGGGGCACGCGCCGCGCGTCCGCCACGGCGTGTGAATGGTGCCGATGAAGTATACCTCGGCATTGGTCGACGGCGGAAGGTCCACCGCGACTTCACCCGGACGCAGGTCGGTGTCGGCAGGTTGATCGGTCATCGCGGAATGGTGCCAGCCAATATGCCATCAAGTCCAGATAGCCTGTGGTGTTCAGCAAAATGCCGATGCCGCCAAACCAAGACCGGCGCGCCGGCCTGCTCCACGGCCGAAGCCATTGGAGCAACCGGTCATCAACTATGCAGGCATGCGCCATTCTTCAGCGCATCACCCCTCCCATGGGTGGGAGGGGCTTTACGCTCCGCGATCTCAATCCGTCTTGATCCAGACCGACTTCACATTCAGGTATTCTTCCAGGTGCTGCACACCGGATTCACGGCCATAGCCGCTCATTTTATAGCCACCGAACGGCACCGCCGGGTCCATCGCCTGATAGCAGTTGATCCAGACCGATCCGGCACGGATCGCCTTCGCCAGACGGTGCGCCTTGCCGACATCGCGGGTCCAGACGCCGCTGCCCAGCCCGAACTGCGTCTTGTTGCCGCGCTCGATCACCTCCTCGATGTCAGTGAACGGAATGGCGGAGATCACCGGTCCGAAGATTTCCTCCTGTGCGATACGCATGTCGTCGCGCACATCGGCGAACACCGTGGGCGGCACGAAATAGCCCTTCGACAGCGCGCCATCGGTCAGCCGCTCCCCGCCTGACATCGGGCGCGCGCCTTCCTGCCGGCCGGTACTCAGATAGCCGGTCACCCGCGTCAGTTGTTCCTCGGACACCAGCGGCCCGACCTGGGTGTCCGGATCGCTGCCATCGCCCACCCGCAACGTCTTGCTGAAGTCGGCGACCTTTCCCACGAACTCGTCGTAGATCTTCTGCTCGACGAACAGCCGCGTGCCGGCACTGCAGATTTGGCCGGAGTTGGCGAAGACCGCCATGCCGGCGCCAGGAACCGCCTGGCTCAGGTCGGCATCGGCGAACACGATGTCCGGCGACTTGCCGCCAAGTTCCAGCGACACGCGCTTCAGATTGCCGGCGGAGGCGCGGATGATCGCCTGTCCCGTCAGGTGCGATCCAGTGAACGCCACCTTGTCCACGTCGTGATGCGATGCCAGCGCGGCACCGGCGGTCTCGCCGTAGCCGGGCACGACATTCACCACGCCAGGCGGCACGCCGGCCTCCAGGCACAACTCGGCCAGGCGCAGCGCCGTCAACGGGGCTTCCTCGGCCGGCTTCAGCACCACGGTGCAGCCGGTGGCCAACGCCGGGCCGATCTTCCAGATCGAGGCGGTCAACGGGCCGTTCCACGGAATGATCGCGCCGACCACGCCGACCGGCTCCTTCAGCGTGAAGGAAACCATTTCGCCGGGCAGCGAATTCTCGATCGTTTCGCCATGCAACGCCGTCGCCATGCCGGCGTAGAAGCGCAACATGCCGAGCGCACGGGCGCGGTTGGCGCGGGTGCGGGTAATCGGGGCGCCCATGTCGAGCGTGTCGAGTGCTGCAAGTTCCTCGATATCGCGCTCCACCAGGTCAGCCAGCTTCAGCAGCAGACGCTGCCGTTCGGCCGGCTTGGTTTTGCGCCAGGGGCCGTTGAAGGCCGCACGCGCCGCGGCGACCGCGCGGTCGATGTCCTCGACGTCGCCCTCGGCGACCTGCGCGAGGATCTCACCCGTGGCCGGATTGCGGGTTTCGAAGGTCTTGCCGGACGTGGCTTCCAGCCACTTGCCGCCGATCAGCATGCGCTTCGTCTTGCCATCCAGGAACGGATGCTTCTGCAGCATGACGTTCATCAGCTTGCTCTCCCATGGAATCAGCACGGCGTCGATCGCAGCGCTATTCCCGATTTGATACAGCGAAGGCTTCGCGGAGTCCACCCGCCGAACCCGGATCAGCGGCGCCGCCGCGCCGACCACGGACCAGGCGTGGATCAGATTGCTGTCATCAACGCCTGGGATAAGGTCTGCTCGCGGCCGCCTTGCTTTGGACAATTGTCCTGCACCAAAACGTACATCGGATTGCCTCATATTGCGGAACTCGATCATGGCGCTATTATCGGATGTGCATAACGAATGATACCTGGGGGCGTGATGAGCAATTTGTCGCTTGGCGACGATCTTCTGTCGGACATTTATCGACTGGAAGAGTCGGCCGCGGGGTTTCTGTCCTATCTTGGCTTGTCATACGCACCCGTTCTGCTTGACGGCAACGTCGCCGATCCGGGGATCTATAATCTTCCAAAGCTGACGCCTACCACAACAGAGTCCGTGACCTATACCGCTGCGGGCACGCCGGTCAGTGATACCTATACCGGAACGACCTTATGGAATCTGCTGCAGGACGCCGGGGGCGTAACCACCACCGCGGGCAAGAACGACATCCTGAGCAAGTTTGTCGTGGCGACCGGTGCCGATGGCTATAAAGCGGTGTTTTCCGTGGGCGAAATTGATCCGGCGTTCGGCAACCAACCCGTGCTGGCCGCCTATCGTGATACCGCCGGTCAGCTTGGCGTGAATGGCGACCAGGGATTGGCCAGGATCGTGGTGCCAGGCGACGCAGCGGGTGGACGCTATGTGTCGGAACTGGTCAGCCTTCAGGCGGGTAGCCTGCCGGAGCCTGGGCCCACCGGCAGCGGCGGGATCTCCGCCCAGGCGATGTTGAGTGGAAAACTGGCTGATCCGACAATCATCACACCTGAAACACTTTCGCGGCTGAACCAGTCATCGACCGAAACCGCAACCTATCTGTCCGGTGCTGGTCAGGTCTCCGACACTTACACAGGCGTTTCTCTCTGGTCCTTGATACAGGATGCCGGCCTGATGACTGATCCGTCCATCAAGAACGATCTGCTGCGCTACGCTGTGGTTGCGACCGGCAGTGACGGCTACCGGGCATTGATTTCCCTGGGTGAAATCGCGCCGACGTTTGGTCATCAGCAGGATATCGTCGCCTATGCCGATACCGGCGGTCAGCTTGGTCCCGGTGGCAGTGATGGCGCCCTGCGGCTGGTGCTTCCCGGTGACGTTGCGGGGGGACGCTATGTGTCCAACCTCGTCAGCCTGCAGGTGATTGATGCAACGGCTTTGCACCATGTCTGACGGGCATCGCGACTCCTTGACATCCGGATCACGTCGTCGAAGCGGCCGGTCTGGCAATGAAGGGCCGTCGGCATCCGAACCGGGATAAAGCGCCAGGATGCCGCGCCATACATCTGAACGCGCTTTGTCCTGCTATTCAGGAAGTCAGGCGAAGCGGGCGGACATCGCCGCCCGCTTCGCACCCGTCACAGCGCCGCCGTGACGGCCTTGACCTCGGTGTAGTTGTGCAACACTTCCTCGCCCATCTCGCGGCCCCAGCCGGACTGCTTGTAGCCACCGAACGGCAGCGACGCATCGAACACGTTGTGGCAGTTGATCCACACCGTGCCGGACCGGATGCGGCTGGCCAGCTTGTGGGCGATTCCGCCATTGCGCGTCCAGACACTGGCCGCCAGCCCATAGATCGTGTCATTGGCCTGCTTGGCGATCCGCTCCAGATCGTCATCGTCGAACGGCTGAGCAACGAGCACTGGCCCGAAGATCTCGTCCTGCACCACCTTCATGTCGGACGTAGTGTTCTCCAACACTGTTGGCGCAACGAAGTAGCCCAGGTTGCCGACCCGGTTGCCGCCGACCGCGACATGCGCGCCGGATTGCCGGCCATCCTCGATGTAGCCTGTCACCCGGGTGAACTGCTCGTCTGACACCAGCGGTCCCATTTCCGTCGCCGGATCAAGTCCCGGCCCGACCTTGATGTTTCCGGCGATGTCGGAAATCCCGCCGACGACGCGATCATACACCGACTTGTGCGCGAACAGCCGCGAACCGGCGCAGCAGGCCTGTCCGTGATTGAAGAAGATCCCGCTCGCGGCGCCGGGAATGGCGACATCCAGATCAGCGTCCGCCAGGATGATCGCCGGCGACTTGCCGCCGAGCTCCAGCGACACTTTCTTCAGGTTGCCGGCCGCCGCCTGGACAATCAGCTTGCCGACCTCGGTCGAGCCGGTGAAGGCGATCTTGTCGACATCCGGATGCGCCGCCAGCGCCGCCCCGGCGGTCTCTCCGAAGCCGGTCAGGATGTTGACGACGCCGGCTGGGAACCCTGCCTCCAGCACCAGCTCCGCCAACCGCAACGCGGTCATCGGCGTCTGCTCCGCCGCCTTCAGCACCACCGTGCAGCCCGCGGCCAATGCCGGCGCCAGCTTCCACGCCGCCATCAGCAGCGGAAAATTCCACGGGATGATCTGCCCGACCACGCCGATCGGCTCGCGCACCGTGTAGGACAGGTATTCGCCCGGCAACGACAGCGGCAGCGTGGAGCCGGTGATCTTGGTCGCCCAACCGGCCATGTAGCGGAACATGTCGACCGCCAGCGGCAGGTCGGCGGCGCGTGCCACCGCGTATGGCTTGCCGTTGTCGATCGACTCCAGCTCCGCCAGTTCCTCTAGGTCGCGCTCCATTAGGTCGGCCAGCTTCCACAGCAGCTTGCCGCGCCCGGACGGGCCGATCTTGCGCCAGCGTCCATCCTCGAACGCCAGGCGAGCGGCGGCGACCGCCCGGTCCACGTCCGCCTTGTCGGCTTCCGGCACATTGGCGATCACCGTCCCGGTGGCCGGATTGTACACCGGAAACGTCTTGCCGGATGCCGCCGGAAGCAGCTTCCCGTCGATCAGCAGTCCGGCCTGCCGGCCAAGAAATTCGCCCGCGTAGCGCAGCCTCGGGTCAAGCGCGATGGCGTCCATGTTGCCTCCTCCATTGGTTTGTTGTCGTGGTCAATCTTGGGCAGCGGCGGCGAACAGCCCTTGGCAGACGCGTTTCGCTGCGCCACTATCGCTATATCCAATTGCATATCACGACAAGAGGCCGGTCACGACAACAGGCCGGTCACGACAACAGGCCGGTCACGACAACAGGCCGGTCACGACAACAGGCTGGCCAGACTCAAGACCGGCATCCATGGCGACCGGGAAGGACATGAACATGGCCGGAGGAGGACCTCCCCTCGCAATTCGCAGCAGTCTGCACGCGCCGCCGCTGTCAAGGCCGTTCGATCTCGCCTCGATCGCGCCCCAACTGGTCGTGCGCGACGCGCCGGATTTGCCGGCGGCGCCGCCGCGACGCACCAAGATCTGGGAATTCAACACCAACCTGCACTGCTCCATTATTGGCACCTGCCTCTCCACCGGAGAGTTGCGGCAGGTCCTGAAGAAGCTTGGCGTGACATCGCAGGCGTGCACGGATCACGACTTGCACGGCGTCGCGGTCACCCTGGCCAGCCGGCATGACAACGCCGCCAAGCAGCTCAACAAGGCGCTGGATCATCGGCACAAGCTGGCGGTCAGCCAGTTTTCCAGGGCAACCGACGAGACGGCGGTGTGTGCGCTTTGGGATGCCGCCGTCCGGCGCGGCGAAATTCCCGGCGCCTATTGGGCGGTCCTGACACATCCGCTGACAACCCAGACCATCATTCGCCAGGCCTTCGGCGAGGTGCATATGCTGTCGCACCTGGTCGGTTCGGCCAACCGCGCGGACATCCGGCGATTGTCCCAGCTCGAAGCCGAAAAGACCGAGCTGGAGGGGCGGCTGGAACGCCAGCAGCTTGCGCTTCACGAAGCGGTGCAGACGCGTGACAGGCAGATCAAGGCGCTACGCCAGGCTCTGGCGCGGCAGGTCGTCGCGGCCCCTTCGGCCGAGGACAATACGGCGCCTGACAGCGCGGTTCTGGGCGGGCTGCTGGCCGACCTGGAACGACGCCTGACGAACGAGATCCGTCGCCGAACCGCGCTGGATGAACGGCACGCCGCCGCACGGGCCGCGCTGGTCCGCGAGCAGTCCGCCCGAAGCGCGGCCGAACGAGATCGCGAGGCGATGCACCGGGAACTCGATGCCGTCGAGGCATCCCTGCTGCTGAACGGTTCGCCCGAAACGCATCCGGCAGTCCGGTTGATCGGCCTGAGGCTACTCTATGTCGGCGGCCGTCCAAACCAGGTCACGCCGATGCGGGCGGCGGTAGAGCGGCTGGGTGCGACGTTTCTGCACCACGACGGCGGCGTTGAAAACCACGCGAACCTGCTGCCCGGTCTGGCCAGCCGGTCCGACCTTGTCCTGTTCCCGGTGGACTGCATCAGCCACGATGCCGCGAACATGGTCAAGGCGCTTTGCCGGCAGGCCGGCAAGCGGTTCATCCCGCTGCGGTCCGCCAGCATCACATCGTTGCTGACCGCGCTGCAGGCGCCGGAGATCGCCGGATTGTCCGACGCCGCCGATTGATCAGGGCATGATCGCCGCCGGCGGATCCGTCGGAAGAGCTAGACACCGACCATCACGTCTGACGCCTTGATCACCGCCGAGGCCTGCATGCCGGGTTTCAGCGCCAGTTCCTCGGCGGCTTCGTTGGTGATCGAGGCGGTGATCATCACCGACGGCGACACCTCGATCGTCACATGCGTGGTCGTCGCACCCGGCTTCACCGTCTTAACCGTGCCGGCGATCTGGTTGCGGGCGGAAAGCTTCATCATGCGGTCTCCTGTCAGGTTGAACGCTGCTTGCCGGTGCAGACCCGGTTGAGCGCCAGCAGGTGTTTACGCGCCGCCAGCGCCGTGTCCATCTCAATAGCACGATAGCTGCTGACCACGGCCTTGCCGGCTTGCGTCAGGACGGCGCCGCCGCCGCCGCTGCCGCCCGCGGCGGTTTCGACCACCGGGGTGCCCAGGCTCCGGTTGAGGTCTTCAACCAGTTCCCACGTCCGCCGATACGACATCCGCAGCGCTCGGCCGGCCGCGGAGATCGAACCGGCCCGCCCAATCTCCTCCAGCACGGCGATCTTGCCGGGACCGATCTTGGCCCCGGAAGCCAGATCGAGCCTGATGCTGAGCCGGTCGATGGGACTGGCCGTGTCCGAACGCCGCGGGGTCCGCTTTGCCATGTGGAATAACAAACCACACCGGACGGCGGCCGGGCAATCTCGACGGAAACACAACAACCGGAAGATGCTGTTGCCGCTGTATCTTTGCGACTATACCGGCAGCCAGCACGGAGGACAGCATGCTCGGGCGCGCGTGCCTGATTTTGGCAATGGTCTGGCCAATAGTCGCGGTGGCGGCCACAACGGGGGCCCCAACGGGAGTCAACGTGACCGACGCGACCGGACGTATGGTACGGATTCCCGATCATATCGCCCATGTCGCCCCCGCCGGCCCACCCGCGGCCGTTTTGCTGGAGGCCGTCGCGCCCGACCTGATGATAGGCTGGCCCACGCCGCTGTCCGATCCGGCGCGCGCGATCCTGGCACCGGATGCGGCGAAACAGCCGCAGATCCCGCGCTTGACCGGGCGGCAGGACGTCTCGGCGAAGATCGTCGCCCTGAAACCCGACCTTATTCTCGATTACGGCACCGTCTCGCCGCGCTATGCGGACCTGGCGCAGGCAACGCAGCAGCATACCGGCATTCCGACCATCCTGCTGGACGGATCGCTGGCCAAGATACCGCAGACCATCCGAACCCTCGGCATGATCCTGCATCGGCAACAGCACGCCGAAACACTGGCCCGCTTCGCCGAGGCGCTGCTGGCTTTGCCATTGTCCAAAACTCACCCGCGTGTGCTGTATGCCCGTGGACCGGACGGGCTTACGGTCGCGGCACCTGATACCGATGTCACCGACGTGTTCACCCGCCTTGGCTGGCAGGCGGTCGCACCCGCCGGCGAGGGAACCTTCCGTTCGGCAACCATCGAAACGATCCGTTCGCTCGATCCGGATATCTTGATCTTCGCGGACCCGGCGATGGCCGAGGCGATCGCACACGCCGCCGCATGGCGAGATGTGCGGGCGGTCCGCGATGGGCATGCCTTCATCGCGCCGCACCTGCCGTTTGGCTGGATCGAGGAGCCGCCTTCGATCAATCGGCTGATCGGCCTTGCCTGGCTCAGCGGCCGCGACCCGGTGACGCTCGCGGCGCTGTTCAACGCGGTGGTTTATGGCCACACGCTGACACCGGCGGAACGCGATACCGTGCTCACCGGCGTTCGCGCCATTCAACCCTGAGAAGGCCGGTTCATGCGCTTGCTGCTGTTCCTATGCGTCCTGCTCGTGCCGCTGATCGCGCGCGCGCAGGAGGTCACCGTATTCGCCGCCGCCAGCCTGACCGACGCGATGAAGGATATCTCCGCTCAGTGGGTCAAGGCAGGGCATCAGCCGCTGCGGATGTCGTTCGCCGCCAGCTCCATTCTGGCGCGGCAGATCGAGCAGGGCGCGCCGGCGAACCTGTTCGCCTCCGCCGACGAAAAATGGATGGATTACCTGGCGGACAAAAACCTGATCGCCGCCGCTACCCGCAAGGACTTGCTGGGCAACGATCTTGTCCTGGTGGTTCCAGCCGACAAGCCGCTTCACGTCACCATCGGCCCGGATTTCAACCTGCTGGGTCTGCTTGGTGCGAATGGTCGGCTGGCCGTTGGCGATCCGGCGCACGTGCCGGTTGGCATCTATGCGGAGCAGGCCCTGAAGAAGCTGGGCGTGTGGGACAGCATCAGCCCGCGGCTGGCCAGGACCGACGATGTCAGGTCCGGCCTTCTACTGGTCGAACGGGGTGAGGCACCCGCCGGCATCGTCTACGGGACCGATGCCGCGATATCCAAAAATGTCATGGTGGCGGGCAGCTTCCCGGCCAGCAGCCACGATCCCATCTCATACCCGTTCGCGCTGACCAGGTCGGGCAATACCGCTGACGCGCGTGCCTTGCTTGTGTTCCTGGCCAGTCCATCGGCGCGCGCGATCTTCCTGCGGCGCGGCTTCAAGGTGGAATAGCCTGCTGGCACCGGAAGAATGGGAAGCGGTCCGGCTCACGCTCACCGTGGCGGCACGGGCGGTCGGCTTTGGACTGCCGCTGGCTGTCCTGGCCGCCTTCGTCTTGAGCCGCTATCGCTTTCCGGGCCGGCCGGTGCTGAATGCGCTGGTGCATCTGCCGATGGTGCTGCCGCCGGTCGTCACCGGCTGGCTGCTGCTGATCATTTTCGGCGTTCGCGGGCCGATTGGCGCGATTTTGAACCACTGGTTCGGCATTCGCCTGGCGTTCACCAGCGCGGGCGCCAGCCTGGCCTGCGCCGTGATGACCTTTCCCATCATGGTCCGGTCGGTCCGCCTGTCGCTGGACGCCGTCGATGCCGGACTGGAGGACGCGGCACGCACCCTCGGCGCCAGATGGCTTGACCGCCTGTTCAACATCACGCTGCCGCTGGCCTCGCCCGGCATCCTGGTCGGCGCCATCGTCGCCTACGCGACCTGCCTGGGGGAGTTCGGCGCCGTCATCACCTTCGCCGCCAACATTCCCGGACAGACCCAGACGCTGCCGCTGGCGATCTATGGTGCATTGCAGGCGCCGGGCGGAGAGACGACGGCCGCCAGACTTTCACTCGTTTCGCTGACGCTCGCGCTGATCGGACTGTTGCTCTCGGAATGGTTCGGCCGGCGGTTGAACTCGATACTCGGCCGATGAGCCTTGCCGTTTCGCTGCATCACCGCTTTCCCTCGATTCAGTTGGATATTGCGTTCCAGGTTCCCTCGCCGGGTGTAGCGATGCTGTTCGGGCCATCAGGGTCCGGCAAGTCGGTCACCATCGCCGCCACCGCCGGTCTGCTGCGTCCAGACAGTTGCCATATAGAAGTCGACGGCCAGCTGCTCGCCGACACATCCTCCGGCGTATGGCTGCCACCGGAACGGCGCCGCACCGGCCTGGTGTTCCAGGACTCGCGGCTGTTTCCGCACATGTCGGTCGCCGCCAACCTGCGCTTCGGCCTGCGTCGCGTCGCGCCAGGCGCCGTGCAGTTCGACGATGTCGTCGACCTGCTCGACATTCGTCCGCTGCTGGACCGCCGGCCGCACAGGTTGTCCGGCGGTGAGCGCCAGCGTGTCGCGATCGGCCGAGCGCTGCTGGCACAGCCGCGTTTGCTGCTGATGGATGAGCCGTTGGCCAGTCTCGACGCCGCCCGCAAGGCAGAGATCCTGCCATTCCTGACGCGGCTGAAGACGGCGCTGAAACTGCCGGTCATCTACGTTACGCACGCGCTGGACGAGGTGGCACGGCTGGCCGATTCACTGGTGCTGATCGAGGCCGGCCGGGTGGTGGCTTACGGCCCGGTGTCGGAGGTCGTCGCGCGTGCCGACCTGCCGCTGGCGCGGCGCGATGATGCCGGTGCCCTGCTGCTGTGCCGCGTCGAGGCGCACGATCCTTGCCGCGTCCTGACCCGCCTTCAGGGCGGCGGCGCGGCCTTCCTGGTACCATTGCTCGACCTGCCCATCGGCTGCGAATGCCGCATCCGGATCCCGGCCCGCGAGGTGATCCTGGCCGGTAAACCACCTGACGCGATCAGCCTGCATAACATCGTGCCCGGAACGATCCGCCGGATTGCCGAGGACCTCGAACGGCGCTCGGTGCTGACCGAGATCGCGTTGCCGGAGGGCGCGCTGTTGTCCAGGGTGACCCCGGACGCGATCACCCGGCTTGGACTGTCGATCGGATCGCCGGTCCTGGCGTTGATCAAGTCGACCTCGATTGAAGTGCTTGGAGCCCCGGCCCTGTCTCGCAATTCCCTGACCTCACCGGGAGCTGGAACCAACTGAACGAAACCCTGGTCGCGCTTCGGCGCTATATCCTTTTGGATATGACGTCATCGACGCCCGAACCCGTCCTGCAGAGAGCTTCGCCCTGATGAATGCACCAATCGACCCTTCATTGCTCACGGACGAGAAATTCGCCATCGGCCAGCCGGTCTCACGCAAGGAAGATCCCGTCCTGCTGCGCGGCGAGGGCCGCTACACCGATGATCTGAGCCGCCCCGGCCAACTTCATGCCGTGATGGTGCGCAGCCGGCTGGCGCACGGCGACCTGCGCGCGATCGATGTGGCGGCGGCGCGTGAAATGCCTGGTGTGCGCGCCGTCATAACCGCCGCCGAACTGGACGCGGCCGGTTTTCGCACCATGCCGGCAAGCGCGGGAAAGCATCGCGATGGCACGCCGACACCACGCCCGCCGCAGCGCCCGCTCGCTGCCGATCGTGTGCGCTACGTCGGCGAGCCGATCGCCATGGTGGTGGCGGAGACCAGCCAACTGGCGAAGGACGCCGCCGAGACCGTGTTCACCGACATCGACCCGCTGCCGGGCGTCACCACCGCCGCCGCGGCGGCGGAGCCTGGGGCGCCATTGCTGCATGCGGACGCGCCGGGCAACCTCTGCCTGGACTTCCACTTCGGCGACAGCGAAAAAGTCGCCGCCGCGTTCGGCCGGGCAGCCCATGTCACCCGGCTGTCCATTCGCAACAACCGCATCGTCGTCTGCCCGATGGAGCCACGTTCGGCCATCGGCGAATACGAAGCGGACACCGACCGTCTGGTCTTGCGCCTGGGCTGTCAGGGCGTGTTCGGCCAGCGCGCCCTGTTGAGCGGCATCCTGGGCGTTTCCAAGGAGAAGTTGCAGGTCCTGACAGGCAATGTTGGCGGTTCGTTCGGCATGAAAGCCTCGGCTTATCCAGAGTATGTTTGCCTGCTGCATGCCGCCCGGACGCTGCGCCGCCCGGTGAAATGGACCGATGAGCGATCCGAAAGCTTCCTGTCCGACAGCCACGGTCGCGATCATGAAATGACCGCCGAACTCGCACTTGCGGCGGATGGTGAATTCCTGGCCTTGCGGGTGACCGGCTACGGCAACCTTGGCGCCTGGCTGAGCAACGCGACCACCATTCCGCCTACCCTGAACACGGTGAAGAATATCATCGGCGTCTATGCAACGCCGCTGATCGAAGTCGCCAGCAAATGCATGTTCACCAACACCACGCCAGTCGGCGCCTACCGCGGCGCCGGGCGGCCCGAGGGCAACTACTACATGGAGCGCCTGGTCGAGACGGCGGCACGTGAAATCGGCATCGATCAGGTGGCGTTGCGCCGACGCAACCACATCCAGCCGCGGCAGATGCCATACCGGGCACCCTCCGGCATGGTGTACGACTGCGGCGAGTTTCCCGCCGTGATGGACAAGGCACTGCGCGCGGCCGACTGGGACGGCTATGCCGCCCGCCAAGGCGACAGCCGAACCCGCGGCAAGATCCGTGGCCGTGGCATCGGCCATTACCTGGAGGTGACAGCGGACGCCGGCAACGAGATGGGCGGGATCAGGTTCGAGGCCGACGGAAGTGTGACAATCATCACCGGCACGCTCGACTACGGCCAGGGTCATGCCTCACCCTTCGCCCAGGTCCTATCCGCCCAGCTCGGCGTTCCCTTCGAAAAGATCAAGCTGCTGCAAGGCAATTCTGATGAACTGGTGGCCGGCGGCGGCACCGGGGGCTCGCGTTCGATCATGCAAAGCGGCGGCGCCATCGTCGAGGCCAGCGATATCGTCATCCAACGCGGCAAGCAGGCCGCCGCGCACTTCCTGGAAGCCGCGGTCGCCGATGTGGAATTCACCCGGGGCCGTTTCAGCGTCGCCGGAACCGACCTGGGCATCAACCTCAACGACCTGGTTGATCAATTGCGGCACGCGGAGCAGTTGCCGGCCGATATCCCTCGAACCCTTGATGTCAGCCACATCTTCAAGGGTGTGCCGTCGGCGTTTCCCAACGGCTGCCACATCGCGGAAATCGAACTCGATCCGGACACCGGCGTGGTGGAAGTGGTTAGTTATACCACGGTCAACGATTTCGGCGTCCTGGTTAATCCCATGCTGGTCGAAGGTCAGGCGCATGGCGGCATCGCCCAAGGGATCGGACAGGCGCTGACCGAGAGCGTGGTGTATGACGACGATGGCCAGCTCATGACCGGCTCCTACATGGACTATGCCCTGCCGCGCGCGAACGACATCCCTGGTCTGGGATTTCAGAGCCATCCCGTTCCGGCGCGCAGTAATCCACTCGGCGTCAAGGGATGCGGCGAGGCCGGTTGCGCAGGCTCCCTGCCGGCCGTGATGAATGCGGTTGTCGATGCGCTATCGGCGTTTGGGATCACTCACATCGACATGCCGGCGACGCCGCTGCGGGTCTGGCAGGCAATTCAGGCGGCACGTTAGGCTCGGAGGCGACGCACTTGGTTGATCCCACAGGAATTGATGCGAACGAGTTGGTCAGTGTGGCACTGTCACCCGATCGCAAGCGCCTGCGGCTGAGGCTGAAAGACCAGTTGGGCCGGACGGTCGCTCTGTTGCTGCCCGCAAGCTGGTTGAACACGATTCAGGGCGCCCTGCCGCGGCAGCTCGAAAGTGGCATCGCGCACCCGCTGGATAGCTGGAGCATGGATCGAGACGGAAACGGCCAGGATTTGATATTGACGCTGCGCACACCGGAAGGACTCGCTGTCTCATTCACGGCAAAGCCATGGCAAGTGGAGGGAATGGCAACTCTCGCAACCTACGGGAACCTGAGCAGGACGCACGTGAAGACAGTCCATTAAGTCATCATTACGCGGGATTGCAGCAACCGCTGTATCATCCATCTTGGCGGCCGAAGGTCATGAAAGCCGTGCCGCGAATGATCTTATCATCTTGGCGAAGACGACGCTCAGGCTGCCGGCGGCAAATAGAAGCTGATCCTCGGTGTTGCTCGCGCCCAGCAGCTATTTTATTGCAAATATGGAAATACTCGCCTCAATTGCCAGATGCGACCGCCATCTGGAATCCGTCACTCTCGCTCGCCATGTCTTGCTGAATACAGCACCGCCAGAGGATGCCACCTATGTCGACCACTGAACAGATGCGCGCCGTCGCCCCCACGCAACACCAGGCCCGGATGCTGATCAATGGCGCCTGGGTCGACAGCGCGTCAGGCGCCGTGCTCAGTGTCGAGAACCCAGCAAGACGAATCCCAATCGCCACCATCCCCCAGGGCGCCGCGGAGGATGTGGACCGCGCGGTGCGCGCCGCCGAGATCGCCTTCCCCGCCTGGAGCAAGATGCCCCCGCGTCAGCGCGGCCGTCTGTTGCTGCGCATCGCCGAGGCACTGGAGGCACGCATCGAGGAAATGGCCCGCACCATCGCCGAGGAAACCGGCAACGCGCTGCGCACCCAGGCTCGGCCGGAAGCAACCTTGACCGCTGATATCTTCCGCTACTTCGGCGGCCTCGGTGGTGAACTGAAGGGCGAAACGATCCCACTCGGCGAAAATGTCCTGAGCTACACACGGCGCGAGCCACTTGGCGTGGTCGGCGCGATCATCCCGTGGAACGCCCCGGTGCTGCTGGGCGCATTGAAAATCGCTGCTGCCTTGTGCGCCGGCAACACGCTTGTGCTGAAGGCTGCGGAGGACGCGCCGCTCGGCGTGTTGCTGATGGCCGAGGTGTGCCAGCAATTCCTGCCTCCCGGCGTGCTGAACGTCTTGACCGGCCTGGGCGAGGAATGCGGCGGACCGCTGGCACAGCATCCAGGCATCCGCAAACTGTCGTTCACCGGCTCGACCGAGGTCGGCAAGATCATCATGCATGCCGCCGCGGATCGCATCGTGCCGGTATCGCTCGAACTCGGCGGCAAAAGTCCCTCGATCGTTTTTCCCGATGCTGACGAGGATTGGGTGGTGGACGGCGTGATCGCCGGTATGCGCTTCACCCGGCAAAGCCAGTCGTGCACGGCGGGATCGCGGCTGTTCCTGCATGCCGATATCTTCGAAAGCTTCCTCGACAAGCTGACCCGCAAGACCCAGGCCCTGACGCTTGGCGATCCCCTGGACGAGGCAAGCGACATTGGCAGCATTATCAACGAAAAGCAGTTTCGCAAGATTTGCGGCTATGTCGATGAAGGTCTGCAACGGCAGGATGCCCGTCTGGTATTCGGCGGCCTGCCGCCGAAAGAGGGTCCCCTGAGCAAGGGATATTTCGCCATCCCGACCGTGTTCGCCGACACCTCCAATAACTGGCGCCTGGCGCGCGAGGAGATCTTCGGGCCGGTCCTGGTCGCCATTCCCTGGCGCGACGAAGCGGATGCGATCCGCATGGCGAACGATAGTCATTACGGTCTCGCGGCGTATGTCTGGACGCACGAGATCGGCAGCGGTTTGCGTGCGGCGCATGCGATCGAGTCCGGCTGGGTTCAGGTGAACCAGGGGCTGGGACAGCAGCCGGGTCACTCCTATGGCGGATACAAGCAGAGCGGCATCGGCCGCGAGTTTTCCCTGGAAGGAATGCTTGATAGTTTCACGCAAAAAAAGAACGTCACGGTTAACCTGAACACGCCCGGCCGGCATTAAGCCGCGGTCGGCATCTCGCGTGCTTGTGACCGTCCTGCAGCCAGGTAGTATGGCTGACGCGCGCGGCTATATGGTCAGTCAGGATGGCACGTTACGAAAGCTCCCAATCATGACGGTTAAAACTTACGCCTTCACCCGCACCGACGCCGAGTGGCGGCAAATGCTGACACCTGAGCAGTATGACGTGATGCGGAATCACGGAACCGAGGCACCGGGAAGCTGTGCCTTGCTGCAGGAAAAGCGTCCCGGCCAGTTCACCTGCGCCGGCTGTGATCAGCCGTTGTTCGAAGCCAAGTTGAAGTTCGAAAGCGGCACCGGCTGGCCAAGCTTCAACGACCCGATCGACGGCGCCACCGAGACATCGGTTGATCGGGCCTATGGCATGGTTCGAACGGAAGTCCATTGCGCGACCTGTGGAAGCCATTTGGGACACGTGTTCGACGATGGTCCACCGCCCACACATTTGCGCTACTGCATCAATGGCGTCGCGATGAACTTCGTGCCGGACTGACCTGATTCCTTATCTTTGGAATTGTCAGTGTTGACGTTCGGCCCCGATAGTCTCCGATCAACGTTCCGAACGAAACCGCTTGAACGTGCGTCTGGGGACCATGAACAGGTAATAGGCGGCACGGCTGGTTCGGCTTGCGGCGGTGGTTGAGCTTTCCAGACCGGTTTGAGCCGGCTCATCAAACCAGTCGAAGTTGGCAACCGCTTCACAGCTACGTTGCTGCACCTCATGCGGAGACGGGCTTCGGCGTGGTCGACCACGGCTACAGATGTGTCCCATGCAACCTCGTCCTTCACCGCGGGAGCTTGATACCCTATGCAACATATGAAATTCGGTCGCACCGGCCTGCGTGTCTCCAGGCTCTGCCTCGGAACCATGACCTTCGGCCTTCAATGCGATGAAGCGCGCAGCCACGCCATCCTGGACACGGCCGCCAATGGCGGAATTGATTTCATCGACACCGCCGATGTCTATCCCTTGGGCGGCGGCCGCCAGACCGCCGGCCGGACCGAGGAAATCGTCGGCACCTGGCTGAAAGGCAAACGCACGCAATTCATCCTGGCCAGCAAATGCGCCGGCCAGACGGGGCCGCAATCCTGGGATCAGGGCATGTCGCGCAAGCACATCCTTGACGCGATCGACGCCTCGCTCCGCCGGCTCGGCACGGACTACATCGACCTCTACCAGTTGCACGCCTATGATCCGTTGACGCCGATCGACGAGGCGCTCGACGCGCTTGATACGGTCGTGCGGTCCGGCAAGGCGCGTTACGTTGGCGTGTCAAACTGGCCGGCCCACAAGATCGCCCGCGCACTCGGTCGAAGCGAGGTCAAGAACATCACGCGCATCGAATCCGTTCAACCGCGCTACAATCTGTTGTTCCGAAGCTTCGAACGCGATCTGCTGCCGATGTGCGAGGAAGAATCGATTGCGGTCATCCCGTATAACCCGCTCGCGGGCGGCCTGCTCACCGGCAAGCATGATCGGACGGCGCCGCCGCCGGAGGGCACACGCTTCGCGCTGGGTACCGCCGCCGCCCGCTATCAGGAACGCTACTGGAATGAAAACCAATTCCAGACGATCGAGGATCTGCGTGCGGTCGGCAACGAGGCAGGCATGAGCATGGCGACCATGGCGGTGGCCTGGGTTCTGTCCAACCCCGCCATCACGGCACCGATTATCGGCGCCAGCCGTCCCGAGCAACTCGCCGATAGCCTCGCGGCCGCGGAAAAAGGACCGCTGCCGGACGATCTGAAAACCAGGCTTGATGAGATCACGCACGGCTGGCGCGCGGTGGATGCGATGCGCTAGCACGACCCGCCGAACGTCCACACCGCTCTTCCGCCGGGCGGCGGGCCATCAGCGCACCTCGAAGGGACGCTGATGGCCCGGTATCGTCTCTGATTTGGCCTGCTATGCCGCCTCGTAGCCAATCACCGCCTTGATCTCGGTGAACTCATCCAGCGCCCACTTGCCGTATTCCCGGCCGTTGCCGGACTGCTTGTAGCCACCAAACGGCGCCGCGGTGTCGCTGGCCGGATAGTTCACATGAACGTTGCCGGCGCGCATTTCCGCCGCCACACGACGGGCATGCGCCAGATCAGCGGACTGCACGTAAGCCGCCAGTCCGTAGACGGTGTCGTTGGCAAGGCGAACCGCCTCCGCCTCGTCAGCATAGGGCAGGATGGACAGGACCGGGCCGAAGATCTCCTCACGCGCGATCGTCATGTCGTTGCGCACGCCGGCGAAGACGGTGGGACGCACGAAGTAGCCGCGGTTGAGGTGTTCGGGACGGCCGGGACCACCGGTGACCAGCTCCGCACCCTCATCGATGCCAGCCTGGATCAGCCGCTGGATCTTGTTGAACTGCACTTCGCTGACCACCGGCCCGAGATTGGTGCGCTCGTCATGCACGTCGCCCACTACGACACCATCGGCCGCCGCCTTGGCGATCGCCTTGACCTCGTCGTGCCGGTCAAACGGGACGAACATCCGGGTCGGCGCGTTGCACGACTGGCCGCTGTTGTTCATCATGCCGACCACGCCCTTGGTCACCGCGGCCTGGAAGTCGACGTCCGGCAGCAGGATGTTGGCGGATTTGCCGCCAAGCTCCTGCGAGACGCGCTTCACCGTCGGTGCCGCCGCCTGCGCCACAAGGATGCCGGCCCGGGTCGAGCCGGTGAACGACATCATGTCGATATCGGGATGCGCCGACATCGCCGCGCCCACCACGGCGCCCTCGCCCTGCACCATGTTGTAGACGCCAGCCGGCACCCCGGCCGCATGCATCACCTCCGACCAGATGATGGCGTTCAGCGGCGCGACTTCCGACGGCTTCAGGACCATCGTGCATCCGGCGCCGATCGCCGGCGCGACCTTGCACACGATCTGGTTGATCGGCCAGTTCCACGGCGTGATCAATCCAACCACACCGATCGGCTCCCGCGCGATCAGGGTCGTGCCCTGGATTTCCTCGAATGGGTAATTCTCCAGCACGTCGATCATCCGCATCAGGTGGCCGGTGCCGGTGGCCGACTGACTTTTCAGCGCGAACTTCAGCGGCGCGCCCATTTCCTGGCACAGCGTCTCGGCGATGTCCTGACGGCGCTTGTTGTATTCCGACAGGATAGCGCGCAACAGATCCAGCCGCTGCTTGCGAGACGTCCGCGCGAATGCCGGAAACGCCGCCCTGGCGGCGGCAACGGCGCGGTCCACATCCTTGGAACCGCCCACCGCGATCTGCGCGAACGCCTCCTCGGTCGAGGGGTCGATCACGTCGAGCAGGACGGGTTCCAGCGGAGCCACCCAGGCCCCGTTCACATAATGGTGCTGTTCATGTTCCATAGTGCATGCCTCCAATTCATCGTTGAACGCGGACCGCCGAGAGCGAAGTCTGCTCCCTGCATGGGTTTCAGGCCACTGCTTCATCGCCCCGGCTTCGTACGCTATATGCACATGGATATGGCGGTCAGGAAAGTCACCTCCGGCCGCCTTGGTCTGTCGCCCTCCAGCCAGAAAGTTTCATCATGAATCAGCATCCCGCCCTCAACGCCGGCCGTGTCGCGGTCATCACCGGCGCGGCCAGCGGCATTGGCCTTGCCGCCGCCACGCGGTTCGCCGCGATGGGTCTAAAGGTCTGCCTGGCGGACCTGTCAGCCGAGACGCTGGAGCGCGCCGCCGAAGCGGTCGCGTCGGTGTCGCCGATCGGCCGGTCGGGCGTTCTCGCGGTGCCGACCGATGTCAGCCGCCTGGACGCGGTGCAGGCCCTGCGCGACGCCGCCTATGCGACCTTTGGCGAGGTCGCGGTGCTGATGAACAACGCTGGCACCGCACCGGGCGGTGGTCCGTGGGAGCACATCGATCGCTGGCGGCGCGTGCTGGAGGTCAATCTCTGGGGCGCCATCAATGGCGTGCAAACCTTCAGCCCAGCCATGCTGGCGCAGCAGACCGGCTGCGCGATCATCAATACCGGCTCCAAGCAGGGCATCACCTGCCCACCAGGCGACACCGCCTACAACGTCAGCAAGGCCGGCGTGAAGGTGCTGACCGAGGCGCTCGCGCACAGCCTGCGCAACGAGCCCGGAGCGCACATCACCGCGCACCTGCTGATCCCAGGGTCCACCTTCACCGGCATGACCCGCGGCGGACGAACCGAGAAGCCACCGGGCGCCTGGACGCCCGACCAGGTTGTCGACATGCTGATCGAGGGCATGAACCAGGGCGACTTCTACATCCTCTGCCCCGACAACGACGTGACCCGCGCAATCGACAACCGGCGCATCTTGTGGGCGGCTCAGGATATAACACAGAACCGCGCCGCGCTGTCCCGCTGGCATCCTGACTACAAGGAGGCTTTCGACCAGTTCCTTGATGCCCCAGTTTCTTGATACCCCAGTTCCTTGATGGCAGGGACGAACCGGCATGATTGACCGGGGCGGACCATCCCTTGATCATCCATCCGCGCCGGTCACCAGGACGATCTTGGATGCGAAGCGGTTCATGGTCAGACCTGCGTCGCCAACGGCCGAACGACGATCTCGTTGACGTCGACCTCATTCGGTTGTTCGATCGCATACTGGATCGCGCGGCCGATCGCATCCGGCTGGATCGCCATCGCGCGGTACTTGTTCATGCTCTCCCGCGCGGTCGCATCGCTGATGGTGTTGGCCAACTCGGTGTCGATGACGCCGGGATAGATGCAGGTGCAGCGCACCTTGTTGCTTTCCTTGCGCAGCCCCTCCGAGATCGCGCGAACCGCGAACTTGGTGGACGCGTAGACGGCGGCGGTGGGCTGGACGACGAAGCCGCCCACCGACGACACGTTGACGATGTGGCCGTGGCCCTGCGCCTCCATCCTGGGCAAAACGGCCGCGATGCCATGCAGCACGCCGCGGATGTTGACGTCGATCATCCAGTTCCACTCGTCGGTCTTGAGCGCGAGCAACGGCGAAAGCGGCATCACGCCGGCATTGTTCACCAGCACGTCGACCTGGCCGAATTCGGCTCGTGCGAAGTCGGCGAACGCCTTCACGTCCTCCAAGCTCGTGACATCAAGCATTCGCGTGCGGACCTGTCCGGCCGCCGCCTCGATTTCCCGGGCAATTGCCTTCAGCTTGTCGATGCGACGCGCGCCGAGCACGACGCGGGCGCCGGCGGCGGCGAGCACGCGCGCGGTCCCCTCGCCGATGCCGCTCGATGCACCGGTGATGAGCACGACCTTTTTGTCTAGTGAAGCCATTCGAACCTCCTACCGAGAAATTAGCGGACGCCGCTCCTGGGGTGCGACGCACGGGAGGTAGCCATCACCGCGGACCTGGATTAGATGCGATAATCTGCATGGCACGTTGAACGAGGTGGGATGATCATGCGAGGCAGCCTTGACGACATGGCTGCCTTCGCCGCGGTCGCGCGTGCGCGCAGCTTCACGCGGGCGGCGGCCGAGCTGGGACTATCGACCTCCGCGCTCAGCTACACGATCAAGCGGTTGGAGACGCGGCTCGGCATTCCCCTGCTCCAGCGCAACAGCCGAAGCGTCGCGGCGAACGAGGCGGGAGAAACATTGCTGCGCACGCTCGAACCGGCGCTTGAGACTATCGGCGGCGCGCTGGACGACCTGGGCCGCGCCCGCCATATCGTTTCAGGTACCGTGCGGATCACCGCCACGCGTCAAGCCTACGACGCCGTGATCCGCCCGGTGCTGGCCGCCTTCTGCGCCACCTATCCCGCCGCCACTGTCGAGGTGCTGATCGAGTACGAATTTCGCGACCTTATCGCCGACCGCTTTGACGCGGGCATTCGCCTGGGCGAGAAACTGCAGCAGGACATGATCGCGCTGAGCGTCGGGCCAGAGCTGCGGATGGCGGTGGTTGCCGCCCCATCCTACCTCGCCGCACATCCTGCCCCTGGGACTCCACCGGATCTCACGCGGCATCTCTGCATCAACTATCGCATGATGGCAGCGGGCAGCCTCTATGCCTGGGAATTCAATCGCAACGGAAGGGAGCTGGAGGTCAAGGTTGCCGGTCCGCTCACCTTCAATGAACCTGAGCTCATGCTGAGTGCGGCGGTGGAAGGCCTTGGCGTTGCCTATGTCCTCGAGCACGAAGCCATGCCCTTCATCGCGTCCGGCGCGGTGGTCCGCTTGCTGGAGGACTGGACACCAACGTTCCCCGGCTTCTTCCTCTACTATCCGTCGCGGCGACAGGTGCCCCCGGCGCTCGCCGCCTTCGTATCCGCGCTTCGTCGTCATCGGAGAGGTGGGAGTAGCTAGGCGGGTGACGTCACTATCGTAAACCGCGGCCAGTACTGGGTGGATAGATGCCCGCGATGACGGGAGAACGCGGCCATACTTGACTTGCAGCACTTATTGTCCGCGAACCTTGCGGAGCGACCGTCCGCCGTTCGGACTTGTAACGAGTCAGTGGTGCGGGCGGTCTGCATAACAAAATGGCCGATTCCTGCCGCTGTGGTCCAGATAACCCGCTAGTCTCGTTTGCAAACCGATGCGTTTATGCGTAGATGATCCCGGCAGTGGTCACGGGAGCTTGTATGGCATCGATATCGAGACGAGGACCGTTCTGGCGGGTCCGTATCCGTTGCCGTGGGGAGACGCTTAGCAAGACGTTCGATACCGAGGCTGAGGCGCGCGTCTGGGCCGACCGTGAGGAAGTCCGTGTCGCCGCCGGGGCAACCGCTGCTGTCATTCGTGCAACGCCTTCAAGCCTCACCGTAGCGGCGCTGTTTGAGCGTTATGCACGAGAGGTATCGCCAACCAAGCGAGGCGAACGATGGGAAGTGATTAGGCTTCGCGCCATCGCTCCGGCCTTCCCGATGCTCGCCATAGAGGTTGACGGAGCGACAATGGCCGAATGGCGCGATAGACGGCTGAAGTCGGTATCGCCCGCTACCGTCAACCGAGAGTTGAGCCTGATTAGCACCGTGTTCACGCGGGCTATCAAGGAGTGGCGACTACCGTTGCCAGCCAATCCGGTTCATCAGGTCATATGGCCTAGCAAGCCCCGTGGAAGGCGTAGGCGCGTATCGGATGCGGAAAGGGCCGCGATCATTCATGAGCTAGGCTGGGATGGGACCAGTGAGCCGAACGACATCCGATCGTGGATAGCCTGGTCCTTTTGCCTGGCACTCGAAACAATGATGCGTCAAGGGGAGCTTTTGGCGTTGACGTGGGGGCACATCCACATAGGACGGAAATTCTGCCACCTGCCGCATACCAAGAACGGGCACGAAAGGAATGTCCCCCTGTCATCCCGCGCCGTTGCGCTGCTCAACCTGCTCACTATAGGAAGGGATGGGCAACGTGTCATTCCGGTTGAAGCCGGCACGTTTGGGGCGTATTTCCGCGAAGCGGTTAAAGGTGCGACGATCGAAGATTTGCATTTCCATGACACGCGCCGCGAAGCCCTGACGCGGGCCGCAACGAAGATCACGAACGTTGCAGAGCTTGCGCGGGCGAGCGGGCATAGGGAGCTAAGATCGCTTATGGTTTATTTTGAGCCGGACGTTACCGAGATTGCTGAGAAACTTGGTTAGCCGGTTGGCCCGTTAGGTATCCACATCAGGTTGCTCCGCCACCTTCCGCATTTCGACAATCTTATTCGGTAGCGTCTCGGCGACATACTTTAAGGCTTCCTGCTGTGCGGTGAGGACGCTGTGAAGCTCTATCCATGTGACGGTCGCCCTTTCTGCCGAGATGCCCGTGTTCGTTAGCCACACTGGCGCGGTGATGTCCTCGGCAACTATGTTAGGCGACTTAAGGTCTTCGTCGAAGTGCTTGGCCCGATTCCAGATCAGCCTAAGCCTGCGCTCGCGATCGCGGCTATCGGGCGGCTCAGAAGGATCGCGTCCATCAACAAGGTCGATAAGGCGCCTGAAAAGCGCGTCCGCCTGACATGTGGACCCTATGCAATGCTCGAAGTGTGTAACTGCACGTAAGGCGACCAAAAAGTGATCGTTGCCTTGCGGAAGCCGTTGGATATACGAGAGGAGCAGTTCCCAGCCTGCTCTGTGTTGCCGGACGGCGTCATCCGACCGGCGCCCAAACATAACAGTAAGCCGCTTCATTGGGTCCGGGTATCGAACTGTGAACAGGTTGTTTAGCACAAGCGATCCGAGATAATTCTTCGGTTCGTCGATCTCCAACGCCCCGCATTCGGTAAGTTCCGATAAGTGGGGGGCGCCGAAGCCGTTCATTACGTAATCGCTAAAATTACTCATGTCATCCTATCCCTGCTACTTAGAGAATGAGCAACCGCCGGTCCGTTCATAAACCGGGAGTGGGAGGTGATTTCTCGCGTTGGAAATGTCAAGCACTTCGATATTGATCGAAACCACATCCGCTAACTATCAGCTTGCCTGATGCCTGCGCTGGCAAATCTGCCCGTCAAATTCGCCGTTCCGCACTTTGCATAGCGGCTCTATCAGGCTCCTACTCGCCAGCCGTTTCCGCGCCCAGCACCCGATGCAGGGCAGACAGCGCAAGCGGGTGGCCTTGTGCCTCCATCGCCGCCTGTATGGCGCGTAGAGGCTTGCCAGCCTGCCGCATGGCATGCGCCAAGCGGATGGCGTCCTGTTGAGCGTAATCCGTCACCAACTCGCCATCAGCGCCAACGGTGAAGCCGAACGGCACCTTGCCGCCGAGATACCGCCCGCGCGTCTTCTGATCCGCCTTCACCGTAGCCACGCGCTCACGGATGCGGTCGCGTTCAGCTTCGGCAACGGCTGAAAGGATCGTAAACACCAGTTTGCTGATCCCGTTGCTGGTCACATCGCCGCCGAGGTCGATCATGTGCAGAGACACGCCACGCTGCTTCAGCTTTGCCAGCACGTCAAGCGCATCCAACGCACTTCGGAACATGCGATCCAGCTTCGGCGTGATCACCACGTCGCCGGCTTTCAGGCTCGCCAGCATCGCCGCGCCTTCCTGACGCTCGCCAAGCGGGATGGACCCGGACACGCCGCGTTCCACGAACACCTTGTCAACCGACATGCCGTGCATCAGCGCGTAGCCAGCGATGGTGCGTTGCTGGACATCCAGGCTTTCGCCTTCATCGGCTTGCCGCGTGGTGCTGACCCGCCCGTAACCGTAGACCGACATGACCCGCTCCGTGTTCGCTTGTTCGCTTGCGTCCCGAACCTATAAGATTGTTCTGGTGCCTTAGCAAGAGAACATTTTGGACGGTTAGCGGTTTTCGGCAGGGCAGTTTTCGCGATGTGCTGTGCAGGTTGAAGCGGCGTTTCGCGAACCTGAAACACCGCTCCAGCGGTTTCGCGGCCTTGCCGGCGCATTCCTGATTCCGTTGCCGGATCATCCAGCCGCTTCAATCTGCTTCGCGAGAGGCCAGCCATTCGAACCCGCGTTGATGCCATACCCCTGCGGCTCCTGTAGGCACGCCAGAGGGTTTCCGCTGCCATCGCACAAGCAACGTTCCGGAACCGCTCTAGCGTGCATCCTACGCCTGGCAATCAGCCGGCTTCGTCTTCGTCTACTTCGTTGCTATCGACGCTGATCCTGGACACGAGCATTTCCAGTTCCGCGTCTGACATGTCGCTGATATTCCTGATTGTGGTGTCGGTTACGACGTGCGACAGCTTCGCGTGGCGGTAGGGAGCAATCTCTTTCGCCAGCGCGGCGGCTTGAACCCACCTACCGGCGCAAGCTTCGAACGTCATAGCATACGATAGCACTTCAAGCGGAGACATCGCGGAAATGCCCGCTGGCGTGAGAACCTCGTTTGCTATCCCTGCCGCGTGCATACGGGCGATGGCCTCCGCTGATAGCTGTTCGCGATCAATCGTAGAGCGGTTGCGTGATCCGGGCGGGCGGCCAGCGCCGGGTCGGATGCCGCCATGATTCGTAAGCTTCATCATCTTGATCTCTCGATATATCTTAAATTGGTTTTCAATGGGAACGCGGGCGGCTCCCCAAGAGGAACCGCGCCCACTCGGTTGAACAGGATCGTCAGTCGATCGGCACCGGCGCCAGCCGCTTGGCTTCCGCCGCCGCTGCTTCGGCTTCCGCCTTCAAGATCGCCACGAACTCGGTCTTGCGATCACGATAGATGTCCGTGCCGAAGCCCACGTCCAGAACAGCCCCAGGAGCCGCGCAGAGGCGCCCTTGTTTATCCAGGGTCAGATCATAGCCGGCTTCGCGCAGACGGCTCAGGCAAAGCGCGGGGATAGCTTCGCGTGCCTGTTCGGCCTCTCGCTCCCGGCTTGCGTCCATTCGGGCTTGCAGTTCCGATTTCTTGGCCTCATGCGTGGCAAACCAGGCCAACAAGGCAGGGCGCTTCCCGAATATTGTCCGCCTGGTAGATGCACCCGTTACCGGGTCGGCTTCCATCGCAAGCTCGCTTACTTCCCAGAAATTGAGTGATGCGAACCCTTCAAAGATCACCGTGAATTTCCGCGCGACGTTCGCGCTCGCCTCATCATCCGCCGCTGCCTTAACGTCAGCGTTCGCCTCCGCCCATGCCGCGTCGATCAGGCCGAACACCGGAGCGCGGTAGTTTACCCTCGCGGCCTGGTAGGATTTCAGGCAGGCTTGTTTGAGCAATTGGAGATTTTGCTGGCTTACCATTGTCTTATGCTTCCGGATTGGTGTGACGGGCTAGAATTGCGGAAAGGTCGCGCTCGTCCTGGCGCCTGAGTTCAGCGATGTAGCTTTCTCGGATGATGACTTTGAGCCGTTCGGCATATTCGGCTGCGCTAGGCGGGGTGGGTTCGGTTGCCATGTTACGGGCTTATCGCGTTGAGAAAGCCGCCTGCCGGCAGTCCAGGGCCATCGGAGGGGTCCTGAGACAGAACGGTGATCGGGAAGTTTCGCATGATGGATGTTTGGCCACGGAAGATCGTAACCTTCCCGCCGCCCAAAGGGGCCGCCATGGCGATAAACGTCGGCAACTGGACGCTTGGACTGAGGCCCGGCGCCTGCCCCTGTCCGAAGTCCAATTCGGTCCAGAGGGTGGATTGACCGGCTGGCACACGGAAGACGCCGGCTAAGTTCTCCGCGACGACTGCCCTTGCGTCGATACCCCAGCGGAATATCAAATCCGAGGCCGAGTTATTAACGATAAGGACAGCCGCCCCATCGTTTTGAGCGAATGGAACACTGTAGGCGTAGCTGGACTGATGCACGATGTATGCAACGGCGGTTACAGTCTGCGAGAAGGTAAGATAGGCGTTGAAGCTTCCAGATATTGGCATGAGGTCAGTTCCTTGGGCGGCGATGATGGCATCAGCGATCCGGCCGCCCGGCGGGCGCTGATGTTGTTCCGCTGCCAGCGCATGGTGCTTGGCAGCGGTAGCGATGGGGTAAAGTCAACCTTGGGGGTTAAGTCTGAGGTTTAGACATCGGTAAAGTCAGACTGATTTCCTTTTGAAGTCAACATTTTACGGTTAAGTCAGTTAATTTCCGCATTCTGGAAACAGCATCCCCATTTTGGGGCGGGTGCGGAGAGTGAGAGAGAAAAAGATGCACCGTAGAAATCAACTGACTTTACTGACTTAACTTACTTTCTTTAGGAAGATCAATAGGTTAGGCCCCATTGAAGGTCTTGACTAAACCCTGACTTAACCGGGTAAAGTCAACATCCGCTCCGCCTAATCCGCGATCTTGTAGCGGAACCCCGGACGGCCTCCTGCCGCGCCAGGCGCTATCTTTTCCGGCATCACTTCGCCGCCGTCGATCAGTGATGTAATGATCATTTCGCGCCGCTTCACATCCAGCCTCGATGTGCGGCGGATTACGTCACGCTTCATGATGCCGTCACTTCCAGCCTCGGAAATGATGTTCCGCACCATCTTATGGTCGGCTTCCTGCTGATTATCGGCGATGTGGCGATAGGCCATGCCGTTGATTGTGCTTATGCAGTGTTCGGCGACGCGCCATCCCCATTCGACACATTTTGCGTCCATGACCGGGGAGAGAGGATCACGGCTGATGGCCCGGATCATGGCGAGCTTGATGGCATGTTCCTCCCATTTGCCGACCAGTTCCTTGGATGAATAGCCAACGCACCCGCGTTGCGTGATCGCCTCGCAATAATCTGCCCGTTCATCATGCTTGGCCGCGCCATCCGCACTATAGGGCACCGTTAAGGCAACAGCGGTGCAGTCGTGCTGCATTTGAAGTATGCCACCTAGGTTGCCGCTGCCCGGTAGCATCCCGGCGATAGTCTGCGCTGCCTCGATCATGGCGTCGGATATGTCCAACATCTGCGGCGCCTTGACCCGCGTCGGATACCATTCATCGGGCTGGAAAAGCAGGAACCGGGGAATGAAACCATCCCTCAACGCACCGGACTGCAACGCGTTGTAGAAATGATCAGGAGTGCCAGCGCCAAACAGGCAAAGATGCGGTTCATGAATGTCCCGGCGGACGTTCATCTTGCGGTCGGCATAGGCGTTGCCAACGTGAATGCCGTTGGCGCAGGAGAACAAGACCATGAGCTTTTTCTTGATCTCCGCCCGGTGCAGTGGCACTCGATCCCCGGTGACGCTTTGCAGCCAAAGCCCAAATTCATCGTTGATCGAAAGCCGGACAGGATGCTCGACTAGCTCCGCAGTAAGGCCGCTGCCCGATTGAAATTCGCCCGCCATGTAGTGTGATAGCCCGGCCTTGCTCAACAGCCCCGAAGCTACGGTTTGAGCATGGCCTTTGCCTGATGAGCTTTCACCTAGCACTGCGACATAGATGTTGGTCCGCAAGTTGGTCACACTGCGGTAACGCCTGCCAGCAAGAGCACCGACAACGCATAGGGCCATTGCCAGCGCATAGATCGGCTGACGCCGCTTCGGCGCGCTGCGATCGCACTCGGCCATGAACAAGCCGAGTAGACCCTCAACTTGCAAGAGTTCAGCCGGGAACATGCCTATCGCTTTGACATTCGGCTTCGGCGGCATTGGCGGTATCTTATGGAGCTTCATGGCGTTTCCAGTTCCGTCAGCAGCGGCGGGGGTAGCGGCGCGTCAATCAGGTCGTTAGCGGCAGCAAGCCGCGCCTCGATCGGCGTCATGAGGTTCGCGGCAAGCTGCCAATGCTGATCCGCGATGAAGGCCATCGTCCAGCATAACGCGCGGATCGGGCTATCCTCTGCTTCCACAAGCTGGTGCAAGGCTGCTTCTGGATACCTGCCGCCGGTCTCGCATTCGGTAATGGAGAACGCTGCGTCGTATGCCGCTCTGGCTACCCAGATCAGCCGGGGCCTGATGCTGCGCGCCTCGATGACGGTATGTAGCTGATTAAGAATGCCCGCGACGCGCATAAACGCCGCTTCGCCTTTTGGCAGGCTACGGGCTTCGGCACGATCAACATGAAAGAGAGCCCATAACCGCGCTCGGTCCAGTGCTTCGGCCATGTAGCCAGCAAGAGCTTCATTCGCCTCGGTTATGGCGTCTCGCCTGGCAGCGGCACGCGTCCGCGCCCATGCCTCATGTTCGCGAGCATTCAGCGCGTTGCGCTCGGCCTGTTCCTTGCAGATATCTTCAGGCAACGGCTGACCGTCGCTATGTTCGTTGTTAAGCATGAAAATCGGTCCATTTGGGTTCGGACCCGAACAAAAGACTTGACATTTATGCGGTTTTATTGCATAATGCTTGAATTCGGGTTGGGTTCAGTTCTGAAAGACATCTTCTGGCCTCGGCGCTTCATTCGCCGGGGCCGTTTCTTTACTCAGGTCTCGCGGCTCGCCTGGCGATGCGTTGTTGCTTGCGTGCTGCGATGCGAGCGTATCCGCTGGTCGGTTTGAGCATGTCAGTCGTCGGACAGAAGGCCGATCAAGTGCCATATAACCTGAGCTTCAACCCTGCGATTTGCAATCACAGGAAACTTTGGCCCTTTACCAGTTAGCATCGGCGCGCCGTAGTCTGCGGAAACGCGGGCACTGCGCTTTAACGGACCATAAACAGCCATCAGATCAGCATGATTATGCGTTGTGCTGACAGTCAACCACGCAACAATCCAGGGGCCGCGCTCTTTCATCTGCCGGAGAAGAAAAGCAAGATCGCCGGCAAGGCTTCCCGTGGTTTCCCACGAATGGTCGCCTCCTTCCGAACGCAAGTCAGTCTGGTGCAATGCGCCGCGCTTGCGTGCCGCCTCCGGCGCTTCGTTGTGCTTATCGGCCGCAACCATGGCGATGATAAAAGCAGCGACATGGTGTTCAGTGAGCCGGGTATCGGAGACACGAAAGTCAGGAAGCATGTCTTCGCGCCGCATTTCACGCGTTCTCTGGCGAACCTCTTTCGGATCGTCGCCCGTGATCTCACACCATCTATCGACAAGATCGACGATGTTAGGGAAAAGCTTGGTTCTCATTGCCTATCCTTCTCAATGATGGATTAGTGTTAAGCTAAAGTCGGTTACAGCGGCTGGATTTCAGGGACCCGACCTACCGAGGTGTTCCCATGGGATTGTCGATCCACCGATTAGGTAGCCGGGTCTCTCACGATCCGCAGCCCTAATGCCTTCGACACTGGCCACCGAACCCTTTTATGAGACCTAGTTGGGTCTCGGTTTTCGGTTCCGTCACTTGGCTGTCTAAAGCCAATGCCGGTATTCTACGCTATTTCGCAGTTTAGGTCAAGTCCAGAATCGAGACGGCTGTCTTTTGTCACCTGCTCGGAGGTTATGTTGCAAATGCGCCACAGTGGTAAACATGCCTTTAGGTGGCATGGCACCGTTGCCTGGGATGGGCTGATCTAGCTGCGCCGTCCCAACGCCCTATCAGCCGCCGATCAATCCCCGGCATGCAGCTTCGGCAGTGCTTCGGCACAAGCCTCCGGATCACGAAAATCTGAGGCATTGTTACGGATCCAGTGGGCTGGTCCAAAGGTGGACCAAACCATCTCGCAAACCGGCACTATTCCTTGGGTTTTGGTGCGGGCGGTCGGAATCGAACCGACACTCCCGAAGGAACCGGATTTTGAGTCCGGCGCGTCTACCAGTTCCACCACGCCCGCGGAAAGTCGTGATGATGTTCGACCTCCGTCGCCCAGCCTTATACAGCTTCATGCACGCCGGACAAACCGTGTTTCCGATGTTGACCCGCTCTGGCCAGACCCCTAGATAGGCCGGCTGACGGCGGTCGCCGCCGTGCGACTTGTTCGGGCGTAGCTCAGCGGTAGAGCAATCGGCTGTTAACCGATTGGTCGTAGGTTCGAATCCTACCGCCCGAGCCATTCTCCGCCACTCTCGGATTTGCCTCCCGATCCTCGCCCGCCTAGACTGCCGGCCAACAGGAGGGATCGCATCATGGATCTTCGCTTTGCCCCGGAAGAACTTGCCTTCCGCGAGGAAGTCCGCGGCTTCATCCGCGACAATCTGCCGGCCGATACCCGCGAGCGCATGAAGCTCGGACATCCGCCGACCAAGGAAGATACGGTGCGCTGGCAGCGCATTTTGAACGCCAAGGGCTGGGCGGCGCTTTCCTGGCCGAAGGAATGGGGCGGTCCCGGCTGGACCGCGATCCAGAAGATGATTTTCCTTGAAGAAAATCTTATGGCCCCCGCCCCTGAACTGCTTTCGTTCAACATCACCATGCTCGGCCCTGTGCTGATCCACTTCGGCACCGAGGCGCAGAAGCAGCGATTTCTCCCCCGCGCGGCCAACCTTGACGATTGGTGGTGCCAGGGCTTCTCGGAGCCCGGTGCCGGATCGGACCTCGCCTCCCTGAAGACGGCGGCGAAGCTGGATGGCGATCATTACGTGGTGAACGGGCAAAAGATCTGGACCTCCACCGCGCACAACGCCGATTGGTGCTTCCTGCTGGTCCGGACCGATCCCAACGCCCGCAAGCGACAGGAAGGCATCTCTTTCCTGCTCGTCGACATGAAGACCCCGGGGATCACCGTGCGGCCAATCATCTCAATCGACGGCAGCCATCATTTGAACGAGGTGTTCTTCGATGACGTGAAAGTACCCGTCGAGATGCGCGTGCACGCCGAGAACAAGGGTTGGGATGTCGCCAAATACCTGCTTGGCAACGAACGCACCGGCATCGCGCGCCTGGGCAAATCGCGTGAGCGGGTCAAGTCCGCCACGTCGATGGCGCACGAGGTCAACTTTGGCGGCAAGCCGCTGATCCAGGACCAGACCTTCCGCCAGCGCGTCGCGCAGATGCAGGTGGACATGAAGGCGCTGGAGATCACCCAGTACCGGGTCGTTTCGGCTTACGACAAGGCCAAGGGTGCCGGCAAGCCGGACCCGCTGTCCTCCGTGCTGAAGGTGAAGGGCACCGAACTGCTGCAGGCCACCACTGAACTCGCGGTCGACGTCGCCGGCCCGCAGGCAATGCCGATCTGGGCGCAGGAACTGGCGGCGATGAACGAGCCGGATGAGCTGATGGAAGCCGGCAGCGCCTCGGCCGGCAGTTACCTGATGCTGCGCGCGGCCTCGATCTACGGCGGCACCAACGAGATCCAGAAGAACATCCTGACCAAAGCGGTGCTGGGGCTGTAATGGACTTCGAACCCTCCGACGACCAGCGGCTGCTGGTCGAGAGTGTCACCCGCATGTTGGGCGACACCTACAGCTTCGCGCAGCGCAAGGGCTACATGGCGTTGCCCGAAGGCTACTCCCCGGCGGTCTGGTCGCAGTTCGCCGAACTCGGCTTGCTCGGTCTGCCGTTCGCCGAGGACTACGGCGGCTTCGGCGGCGGCGCCCAGGAGGTCATGCTGGTGATGCAGGCTTTCGGCCGCGTGCTGGTGCTGGAGCCGTACTTCCCGACCGTCGTGCTGGCCGGCACCGCCGTGACCACCGCCGGGACCGCGGCGCAGAAGGACAGCATCCTGCCGGCGATCGCCGAGGGCAGCCTGAAACTGGCCTTCGCGCACGCCGAGCGTCAGGCGCGCTATGACCTGACCGATGTCATAACGACCGCCAAACGCAGCGGCGCCGGCTGGGTGCTTGATGGCTCGAAGACCGTCGTCTCGCATGGCGAGGCCGCCGACAAGATCATCGTCAGCGCCCGCACCAGCGGCGACCGTTACGACGAAGCCGGCATCACGCTGTTCCTGGTGGACACGTCCGCCTCCGGCGTCGCCCGCCGCGGCTACCTTAGCCGAGATGACACGCGAGCCGCCGACATTGCCTTGTCCAACGTGGCAGTCGGCGATGCCGATGTGATAGGGGAGGTCGGCAACGGCCTGCCGACCATCCGCCGCGTCATCGAAGCCGGCATCGCCGCCACCGCCGCGGAAACGGTGGGGGCAATGGAAGCGATGAACGAGATGACGCTGGAGTACAGCAAGACACGCGTTCAGTTCGGCCAGCCGATCGGATCCTACCAAGTGGTGCAGCACCGCTTGGCCGATATGTTCATGGCGCAGGAGCAGGGCCGCAGCATGGCAATGCTGGCCACCATGTCGATCGACAATCCAGACGACGCGCAGCGGTCGCACGACATCGCGCTGGCCAAGGTCGGCATAGGCCAGGCCGGCCGCTACGTGTCGCAGAGTGCCGTGCAGATGCATGGCGGCATCGGCATGACCGAGGAATACGCCGTCGGGCATTACTTTCGCCGATGCATGGTGATCGAGCGTCTGTTCGGCGATCCGGCGTATTACCTACGGGTTCTGGCCGACGAGGTGGCGTAGCCGTATCCCGCCGCAGGTGTCCTGCCCCCGCAGTTCGTTGCATCATGCGGCGGACGGAGCGGATGAGCAGCCCACTGAAAACAGAAAGCTGGTGTCGTGGATCGGAAGTTCGCTGTCCATGGCGAACCTCTGAACCAGGACGTTAATAACGCCGCATCAGCGCCACGATCCGCCCCTGCACCTTCACCCGGTCAGCCGGAAAGATCCGCGTCTCGTGCCGCACGTTGCACGGTTCCAGCGCAATCGAGTTCCCCCGCCGCCGCAGGCGCTTCAACGTCACCTCGGCATCGTCCACCAGCGCCACGACGATCTGTCCGTTCTCCGCCGTGTCACCCTTCAGGATAATGACATTGTCACCGTCAAGGATGCCAGCTTCGACCATCGAGTCGCCAGCAACCTCCAGCCCATAATGCTCGCCGTTGCCCAGCATCGCCATGGGCACCTCAATGTAGCTGGTGGTGTCCCGCAGCGCCTCGATCGGCAGACCGGCGGCGATCCGCCCGTACATCGGCAACTGGATCGCGCCGGCATCGTTCGCGGTTTTCACCCCGCTCAGGCGTTGGGTAAAGTCGCCGCGGATGACGTTGGGGGCAAAGCCTTGCGACGGCTCTGCCGGTGCCATGCTCGAGCTTTCGCGCGCAATCATGTTGTCCGGCAGCCGCAGCACGTCCAGCGCGCGGGCACGATGGTGCCGGCGGGCGAGATAGCCTCGCTCCTCCAGCGCCGAAATCAGCCGGTGGATGCCGGACTTGGACCGCAGGTCCAACGCGTCCTTCATCTCCTCGAAGCTTGGGGAAATGCCAGTCTGTTTCAAATGGCGATCGATGTAAATCAGTAGTTCATACTGCTTGCGAGTCAACATAGCGGGCGTCCTTACTTAGGCTCCGGAACAAAGCGGCAACCGGCTGGGCTGTTCTATGAAGGTTCCCGTCACTTCGTCAAGCGAAACTGTGGGCGGATTTGAATATTGCAGCGTCTAAGACGAATTTATCATACCACTGTCGTCACAATCCCAGCGAATCGAGGCGGATCACCTCCACCCGCGCCCCCGCCGGAAGCGCCGGCGCATGCGGCGGGCGCAGAACCAGGGCATCCGCCAGCGCCAGCCGGCGCAGCATCGCCGAGTCCTGCACCGGGAACGGCGTGACGACCAACTGGCCATCCGATTCGACCACAATTGTCGCGCGCAGATGATCGGCGCGCTGGTCGTTCGCCTTCACCGTCGCACCCAGCACGGCGGCACTCACCGGCGGCGGCGCCACGGCCAGTCCCGACAGGCGCGCCAGCGCGGGCAGCAGGAACAGGATCGCGCAGACCAGCGCCGACACCGGATTTCCGGGCAGCCCCAGCACCGGCGTCGCGCCCAGTTGCCCGAACAGCAGCGGCTTGCCCGGCCGCATCGCGATCTGCCAGAAATCCAGCGTCATGCCGCGCGCCTGCAGTGCCGCGATCACCAGGTCGTGGTCGCCCACCGATGCGCCCCCGGTGGTCACCAGCATGTCCATTCCCAGCACCTGGTCCGCCACCGCGCCGATCGCCGCATCATCATCGCGCGCCACCGGCAGCACGATCGCTTCGCCGCCGCCGGCGCGCACCAGGGCGGCCAGCGCGTGCGAGTTCGAGCTGACGATGCCGCCCGGCGGGATCGGTTCCCCCGGCAGGGCGATCTCGTCGCCCGTGGCCAGGATGGCGACACGCGGCGGCCGGTGCACCACCAGCCATGGGTGATTGGCAGCGGCGGCAAGACCGATATCACGCGCGGTCAGCCGCCGCCCTGCCGGAATGACCGCATCCCCCGCGGCGAAATCCTGGCCGGCGCGACGGATATGCCGCCCCCCTGTGACAGCCTCGTTCACCCGCACGCTGTCGCCGTCGCGGGTGGCATCCTCCTGCAACAGGACCGCGTCCGCGCCGGCCGGCACCACGCTGCCGGTGAACAGCCGCACCGCCTGTCCGGCGCCGACGATACCGGCGAAAGGATGACCGGCCGGGGCCGCCCCGATCACGCTCAGGCTGGCGTGCGGCGTTCCGTCGGCGGCGCGCAGGGCATACCCGTCCATGGCCGAGACATCGGCCGGCGGTTGCGTCAGGCGCGCGACCACCGGTTCGGCCGTCACCCGGTTCCAGGCGCCGGCCAGCGCCACCACCTCGGCCGGCGTGGGGCGCAAGGCGGACAGGATGCGCCCGCGGGCTTCCTCGACAGTGATCATGCTCGACTCCGATCAACCCGGGCCTCCCAGGCCCGATGTTTCACGGCAGTCTGTGCGATCGGAACCGCCGCCTCAAGTCAGGCACGCTTGATCCCGGTGAACAGGATCAGCCCCTTCATCATCCCGGTCAGGTCGGCGCGATAGGCGACCGGCTGGTAATACAGCCCCAGCGGCATGCAGGGCGCATCGACGAAGGCCTGGCGCTGCATGTCGGCCGCCAGCGCCTTCTGCGTCGGCAGGTCGGTGGCACGCAGCCACTGGTCGCGGATCGCCTCCAGCTTCGGCGCAGTCGGCCAGCCGAACCACGCGTTCTTGCCGTTGCCCCGCAACGCCGCGTCGCCCGCCGGATTGTCCCAGTCCAGGCCGCCCCACATCGAGCCGAAGATGCTCCAGCCGCCCTCATTGATCGGCTGGCTGCGGGTGGTGCGCTGCACCACCGTGCCCCAGTCGGTGGACACGTAATCGACGTTCAGCCCGATCTTGCCGAGCACATCGGCGCCCACCTCGCAGATCGCGGTAATCCGCGGCACGTCCGAGGCTCCCAGGAACACCACCTTCTCCCCGTTGTAGCCGGCCGCCATGACCGCCTTGCGCAGCGCGGCCAGGTCCGGATCGGCACTGAAGTTCTCCATGCCGGCGTTGGAGGCGTAGACCGAGCTTGGCGCGAAGAAGCCGACATGGTCGTTGATCACGCCGGGACCGGCCTCCCCGGCCACCGCCTGCATGAACTCCTTCTGGTTCACCGCCCGCAGCGCGGCGCGCCGGATCGCCGGATTGTCGAACGGCGGATAAAGCTGGTTGAACCGCAGCACGCCGATCAGGCCGGTGGTCTCCACCACCTCCACCTTCAGGTTGCGGTCCTGTTTCAGCGAGGGCACCAGGTCCATCACCGGCTGCTCGACCCAATCGACCTCCCCGGCCCGCAGCGCGCCGGCCTGGGTGGAGGGATCGGGCGTGGTCAACCACTCGACACGGTCGAAATGAACGATGCGCGGGCCGGCGCAGAAGCTGGCGACACCGTCGCGCGGCACATATTTATCGAACCGCGCATAGGCATTGCGCGCACCGGAAATCCGCTCGTCCGGCAGGAAGCGGAATGGGCCGCTGCCGACCATCTCGGTCAGCAGCTTGCCGGGTGTCGCGGTCGCCAGCCGCTCCGGCATGATCACCGCCATCAGGTTGGTGGGTTTCGCCAACGCCTGCGGCAGCAGCGGGAAGGGCCGGTTCAGGCGAAACACGACCTGCTTGTCGTTGGGCGCCGACAGGTCATCCGTCGCCGCCATCAGCGCCTGGCCGAATGCATCGCGACTACCCCAACGATGCAGGCTGGCGACAACGTCGCGGCCCAGCACAGGCGTGCCGTCGTGGAACAGCAGACCGTCCCGCAACGTCAGGGTCCAGACCTTCTCGGCATCGACCGTGTGGCCGGCCAGCATCTGGTATTGCGCGGTGCCGGCCGCATCCAGCGCGAACAGGGTATCGAACACCATCATGACGTGGTTGCGGGTGACAAAGGCGCTGGCCAGCGGATCGAGCAGCGCCAGATCGGCATAAGGCACGAACTTCAACGTGGTGGCCGAAGCAGACCGCACGATCGCCGGGCGGGCGATGCCGCCGGCCACGGCGGAACCGGCGGCGTAGCGCAAGAGCTGACGTCGTTTCATGCGGAGTCTCCTTGATGGCGCGACGTGATCACGTCAGCCTGTCGAGCGATAGCCGCGCCGGATCGCCCATTCAGACGCGCCGCACGCCGGTGAACAGCACAAGCCCCTTCATCATCCCGGTCAGGTCATTGCGGTAAGCGACCGGTTGGAAATACAGCCCCAGCGGCACTGTCGGCACATCGACGAAAGCCTGACGCTGCATGTCCGCGGCCAGCGCCTGCTGCGTCGGCAGGTCGGTGGCATGCAGCCACTGGTCACGCAGCGCCTCCAGCCTCGGCGCCGTCGGCCAGCCCGCCGTCGCGGCTCGGCCATTGCCCCGCAACCCCGCGTTACACGCCGGATTGTCCCAATCAAGGCCACCCGTCATCGCGCCATACAGGCTCCACCCGCCGTCCGCGATCGGCTTCTGACTCAGGTTGCGCTGCACGATGGTGCCCCAGTCGAGCGAGGTATACGCCACGTTCAGCCCGATCTTGCTCAACATGTCCGCGCCCACCTCGCAGACGGCGGTGATCCGCGGCACATCGGCGGCGCCCAGGAAGACAACTTTCTCCCCGCCATAGCCGGCCGCCATGACCGCCTTGCGCAGCGCCGCCAAGTCGGGATGTGCACTGAAGTTCTCCATCCCGACGTTGGACGCATAGCGCGAGGCAGGATCGAAAAATCCGACCCGGTCGTTGATCACGCCGGGATCCGTCTCGCCGGCCACCGCGGTCATGAATTCCTTCTGGCTGACCGCGTGCAGCACGGCCCGACGGATCGCCGGGTTGTCGAACGGCGGATACAACTGGTTGAAGCGCAGCATCCCGATCAGGCCGTGGGTCTCGACAACCTCGACGATCAGGTTGCGGTCGGCCTTCAGCGATGGCACCAGATCCATCTCGGGTTGCTCGACCCAATCGACCTCACCGGCTTGCAGGGCGGCCGCCTGGGTGGACGGGTCGGGCGTGGTCAGCCACTCGACGCGATCGAAATAGGCGATACGCGGGCCGGCGCAGAAACTGGCGACGCCAGCGCGCGGCAGGTATTTCTCGAACTTCGCATAGACGGTGCGCGCGCCGGAGACGCGTTCGTCCGGCAGCAGCCGGAACGGGCCGCTGCCGACCATCTCGGTCAACAGCTTGCTCGCCGGTGTGGCGGCCAGCCGTTCCGGCATGATCGCCGGCACATTGATGGTCGGCTTCGCCAGCGCCTGCGGCAGCAGCGGGAACGGCCGGTTCAGGCGAAACACCACCTGCTTGTCGTTGGCCGCCGACAGCTCGTCGGTCGCCGCCAGCAGCGCCTGGCCGAACGGGTCACGCTGACCCCAGCGCCGCAGGCTGGCAACGACGTCCCGGGCCAGCACCGGCGTGGCGTCGTGGAACAGCAACCCGTCCCGCAACGTCAGGGTCCAGACCTTCTGGTCGGCATCGACGGCATGGCCGGCGAGCATCTGGTACTGCGCGTTCCCGCCGGCATCCAGCGCGAACAGCGTGTCGAACACCATCAGGACGTGGTTGCGCGTCACCAGCGCGCCGGCCAATGGGTCGAGCAGCGCCAGGTCCGCATAAGGAACGAATTTCAGCGTCGTGGCGGAGGCAGATCGCACAAGCGATGGGCGGGCAATGCCGCCAGCCATGGCAGCGCCGCCGGCATAACGCAGAAACCGCCGCCTTTTCATGCGGATCCCTTCCAGATGGCAGGTGTGATCACTATGGTTGAAGCGACCCAGCAATAACCACGCCATTCAGTACCAGCCCCAGCCGAGGGGACGGCGGCCGGTGTCATGTCAAGCCAAGGCGACCAGGCCGGAAGCGGCTACGCCCGACGGGATAGCTTGACCTTGCCCGCCACGAACATCATGTTCCGGCCTGCTCAACGGAACCAAGAGGTCTGATGTCAAAAGAGGATATGATCGAATTCAGCGGCACGGTAATGGAGCTTCTGCCCAACGCCATGTTCCGCGTGAAACTGGACAACGAACATTCCATTCTTGCCCATACCAGCGGCAAGATGCGCAAGAACCGGATTCGCGTGCTGGCCGGCGACCGGGTGAACGTCGAGATGACACCCTACGACCTCAGCAAGGGCCGCATCACGTTCCGCTTCAAGTAGCGCCTGGTCGGCGGCCCAATCCGCCGCCGCTGGTGCTGGCTTCCTCCAGTCCGCGGCGCCTGATGCTGCTGGCACAGATCGGCATCATTCCCGACCGCGTCATCGCCCCCGACATCGACGAAACGCCTGTCCGCGACGAGACCCCGCGGCTGTACGCGCGCCGCATGGCCCGCGCGAAGGCCGCCGCCGTCCCCTGCCCCGGCTGCTTCCTGCTTGCCGCCGATACCGTCGTCTCGGTCGGCCGCCGCATCCTGCCCAAGGCGGAAACCGCCGACACGGTTCGCGCCTGCCTGGCCTTGCTGTCCGGCCGTCGCCACCACGTGATGACCGGCGTGGTGCTGACCGGCCCCGACGGCCGGTCGACCGAGCGCCTGGCCGAGAGCACCGTCATCTTCAACCGCCTGACCCAGGACCAGATCGACCGTTATGTAGAAGCCGGCGAGGGTCAGGGCAAAGCCGGCGGCTATGCCATCAATGGACGCGCCGCCGGTTTCGTCCGCTTCCTGTCCGGCAGTCACTCCGGCGTGGTTGGGCTGCCGCTGTTCGAGACCGCTCAACTGCTGCGCGGCTTCGGCTATTCGGTGCCGTGAGCGTCACCATCCATGCCGCCGCCAGCCCGGGCGAAATCCGCCTCGCCGTGATGCGGGACGGCACACTGCTGGACTTTTCGCTGTGGCGCCCCGGCGCCCCGGACGGCGTCGGCGACCTGCATCGCGGCCGGGTTGTCGCCAGCGTGCCTGCCATGGCCGGTGCCTTTGTCGCGCTGGCGGACGCGGAAGGCTTTCTGCCGGACAGCGAGGGTGCCAGGGGGCTGACCGTCGGCACGATCCTTGGCGTGCGCGTCACCCGCGCCGCGCAAGGCAGCAAGGGGCCGAGGCTGAGCGCCAGGCTGACACCGGACGACGCGGCCCTTGTGGGCGGCGCCCCGGTCGGTCTGCTGCGCCGCGGTCCGGACCCGGCGATGCGCTTGGCTGCCCGCTATCCCGCCGCGTCCGTCTTGGTCAATCAGCCTGCCCTGGCGGCAAGACTGCGGCCGGCCCTCGGCGCCCGCGTCACCATGGTGGACACGGCTTTTGACGATGACGTGGCCGAGGCGGTCGAGGCATTGTTCCATCCCCTCGTCACCCTGCCCGGCGGCGCCAGCCTGTCGATCTGGCCGACACCCGCCCTGGTCGCGATCGACATCGATGCGGGGGCCGCCCTGCCCGCCGGCGGCGGCCGGCGCGGCGTGCATGAGGCGCTGAACCGGGCCATCCTGCCCGCATTGGCGGCGCAGATCAGGCTGCGCGACCTCTCCGGCGGAATTGTCGTCGATCTGGCCGGGTTATCCGCCCGCAAGCGTGTGCAGCTTGCGCCTGACCTGGCCGCCGCCCTGGCCGACGACCCGCTAAGGCCAAAATTCCTCGGTTTTACCGCGCTGGGTCTGGCCGAGATCGTGCGCGCCCGCGTTCATCCGCCGTTGCACGAACTGCTGTCCGGCCCCCACGCCGCCGGCCTGGCCGCGCTGCGCGCCGTGGTCGCCAGCCTGAACTTGAACCCGCGCGCGATGCCGGCGCTGAAGGCCGCGCCTTCTGTCGTCTCCGCCCTGCACGCCGATCCGGTGGCGCTGGCGGACCTTGTCCGGCGCACCGGACGCGACCTAATACTGCGATCTGACCCCTCTCTGCCGCCCTGTCGCTGGGTGCTGGAGCAAGACCATGGCTGACACGACGTCGAAATGCCCGATCTGCGGCCGGCGGTCCTCCGCCGATCACCGGCCATTCTGCACGCCACGCTGTCAGGAGGTCGATCTCGGCCGCTGGCTCGCCGGCGTCTACCGTATTGCAGGACCGCCGGCGGAATTGGACGAGGACCCGCCGCCATCGCCGGAAGCGGCTTGATCACCGCTCGGCGTTGGGTTATGCAGCCGCCCTCGGTCGCGCCGTTGGGCGCATCCGCGCGATGCCCAGGTAGCTCAGTTGGTAGAGCATGCGACTGAAAATCGCAGTGTCGGTGGTTCGATTCCGCCCCTGGGCACCATTCCCCCTTACGCCAGCGCATCTCTTTCCCGCCGTTCCTACGCCAATTCACGCCTAATAGCCTGATCTGGCTCGCATTTAGGGTCCCGAGAGCGTGTTGCAGCGTAGCGCCGGATACCACCGCGCACCCCCGGTATCGACCGCCTGCTGATGGTAGTTCTGTTGGTATCCGGACCCCCTGTTGGTATCGTGCCTCCGAGGAGGCCGAAGCGATGCCCTTGTCCGACGCGAAATGCCGATCCGCCCAGCCCGGGACCAAGCTCCAGAAGCTGACCGACGGCGGCGGATTGCAGCTTTGGATTCAGCCCAACGGTGCCCGGCTGTGGCGCTTCGCCTACAGGTTCAGCGGCAAGCAGAAGCTGCTGGCCTTGGGCGTCTACCCGACAATCGCCCTAGCCCGGGCCCGCCAAGCGCGGGAGGACGCTAGGCGCCTCCTAGCGGAAGGCCATGACCCGGCCGCCGAGAAGAAGCGCCAGGCCCAGGCCAGAACTGACGCCCCGACGTTCCGCAGCATCGCCGGGGAGTACGTTGTAAAACTGAAGCGCGAGGATCGCTCCGAGGCGACCCTCGCCAAGACCGAGTGGCTGCTAGGCTTCGCCATTGCCGAGTTCGGCGACGAGCCGATCCGTGAGGTCACAGCCCCGGCCATCCTGAGGGTGCTGCAGGCCCTCGAAGCCAGGGAGCGCTACGAGTCGGCACGGCGGCTCCGATCGACGATCGGCAGCGTCTTTCGGTACGCGATCGCCACCGCCCGGGCCGAGACAGAGCCGACCTACGCCTTGCGCGGCGCCCTGACGCAGGTGAGGCCGACGCCACGCGCCGCCATTACGGACGCTCAGAAGTTCGGTGCCCTGCTCCGCGCCATCGAAACGTTCGACGGCCAGCCTGGCACGCGGATCGCCCTACGACTGCTCGCCGTCCTCTTCCCCCGTCCTGGCGAGTTGCGACTGGCCCAATGGTCCGAGTTCGACCTTGAGCGCGCCGTATGGACCGTTCCCGCATTGCGGATGAAGATGCGCCGGCCGCACCGCGTCCCGCTGCCGGCGCAGGCTCGCGAGCTGCTACGCGCACTCCGTTTTATCTCCAGGGGCGATCTGCTGTTTCCCGGCGTTCGTTCGCAGTGCCGTCCAATTTCCGATGGCACCCTGAACGCCGCCCTCCGGCGCCTCGGCTACGCGAAGGACGAGGCGACGGGCCACGGCTTTCGGGCGACCGCATCGAGCCTGCTGAACGAGTCTGGAAAGTGGCACCCTGACGCGATCGAACGTCAGCTCGCCCACGTCGAGAGCAACGACGCCCGCGCGGCATACGCCCGCGGAGGACACTGGGATGAGCGGGTGTTGATGATGCAGTGGTGGGCTGACTACCTTGATGAGCTGAGGGGTCGTGGCCCGAGCGCTTCCACCGCACGAGCCAGCAAATCTTTGACCAGTCAGCGACACCTTCTCGCGCCGGGCTGGACGGAGTTGCGCTGACGGCCGACCACCGCAGCCACACCGCAACCGGCCTCCTGAGGGAATGCAGGCTTCGGCCAGCAGGATCCTCGATGGACCTTTGGGCTTGAAATCCTCCCGTCGCTCTACCCGGCGAGGGCGGCCAGGCTCGCGTTCTCAGCATCGCTTCGAATTTCAGTTATTGCAGTTAGAGCGGCGCGCGGCTATTGGTTGAGAAAAGGGGGTTCGCACCATGACCACGCACGCTTTGCAATTCGTCGCGCTGTCTGAAAACGCGCGACAGGAGACGGGCCGTCTAGAGGCGCTCGGACGGGAGGACCACGTTGAGCTGCGCGTCAAGCGCCGAAGCGGAGTCGACCAAGCCATCTCCTTGCCCCCGGAAGCCGCGGCGCTGATGGAAACGGTCTTAGGCCGCCTGCTCGACGGGAAACGAGTGGCAGTGCTGACCGAAGACCAGGAACTCAGTCCGAACGATGCGGCGAGCATACTCGGCGTCTCACGCCCGCTTGTGGTCCACAGGATGGACGTGGGCGATCTGCCCTTCCGATACGTCGGCAAACATCGCCGCGCGACTGTGAAGGATGTACTTGCCCTGAAAACCAAGGTCGACGCGCAACGCGCGGCAATGGAGGAACTCGCCGACGACACCGAGGATCTCCAACGTAACTATGGCCTTTAGACCGTCGGTCGCGGTCTTCGATGCGTGCATTCTCTACCCGTTCCACGTTAGGAACGTCGTCATGCAGATGGCGGTGGACCGCCTCATTGACGCACGCTGGACCCACGAAATCCATGCGGAATGGATTCGCAATCTTGCGCGTAAAGTACCCGCGATCTCAGTCGAGCGGCTGCAAGTGACCCGGCAACTGATGGACGATGCGGTCCCGACAGCGAACGTCACCGATTACGAAAGCCACATCCCAGCCGTCTTCCTCCCCGATCCTGCCGATCGTCATGTCGTCGCAGCCGGAATCGCAGCGGACGCGTCCGTCATCCTGACCTGGAATCTGAGGGACTTCCCGGCGGTCGAGTTGCAGAAACACGGGTTACGTCGGCTGACACCGGACGCATTTCTCGCCAAACTTTACGACGAAGTTCCGGAGCTGACGGTCGCCTCGCTGGCAAATGCCAGGCGCAATCTGAGAAAGATACCCCTCTCGGCTTCGGACTTTATTGCAGTCATGAAGAATCAACGGCTGACGCAACTCGCTACCAAGATACATGACCGTCTCACCGATCTTTAGGACTGAGCCGGCGATCACGACCTTTGTGATAACCCCTTTGCGCCGGGATCAATAGCGGAGGTTTCGTCACGACGTGCGTAGAAATGAGAGTTCCCGGTAACGCCACCTGACCCGGCCCGAGTGCCGCCCCTTCATCAGAAGGCGGCCTTGCCTCCCTTTGAACTCCCTCCACAGCACCATAATCGTTCCGCTTCGGGCTTCGCGTCAGCCACGCTGGCGCGGCCGCCCGCAGGTCAACGGCTGCGCCGTTCCCGTTCCCCCGTTCCCCCGTTCCCGCGGCAATCGTCGAGGCGACTGCCTTGTGACATGCGGGCCTGTTGCCGCGCCCTGCTGCTTCCGTCGCACACGAAGCGGAAACGCAGGGTTGCATGTGCAGGGTGCTCAACAAGCGTGTTTGCGGCAGCCATGACGGGTCGATTTATGTCGGGCGCGGCAGTAAATGGGGTAATCTATTCCGGATCGGCGTCAATGGGGATCTCGAAGCCGTCATCGCGAAACACGCAACCTGGCTGCGGAACCAACATCATCTGTTGCGCGCGCTCGATGAGTTGCGAGGTCGCGATCTGCTGTGTTTCTGCGCGCCAGCCGCGTGCCACGGCGATCTATTATTGCGGCTTGCGAATGCAACGCGCGACGAGCGCATCGCTTGGTGGCGCTCGGCCGCGTGATCGCACATACAAATCTCGTCAGCGCGCCGGAAAGGCCAGGCCTACACGAAGTGGACCCCGAGTCCGCCCCGGTCGCCGCCCGCGAGCAAGAGTGAGAGGACGGCGGCTGTTGCCGTGGCGGGTTTGGAGGTCGAGAGAGGCTCTCGGTCGGCTCGCCGCGGAGATCTTGGCCATGAACTCAATCAACGTCCCTCCCGCTCGACCCGCGGGATATCCTGCCGTTCCGTCCGACACGCCGGTGTCCGCCGGCTATAAGGTCGATATCTCACGCGGCGAGCGGATTGGCCGTGTCTCGTCCGAATGGTTCTCCCGGCCCGACGACGAGCGTTATCTGTCCCTCAACGCCCTTCATACCGCCGTCCGTGCCCGAGCCGATCGAGCGACCGCTCGCACGGTTGAAACCCGCGATATCCGGGTGGAGGCAAGCCGGGACAATGCGGAACGCATGGCGCTGATCGTGCCCGGCCGTGACGCGCCGGTCGCACCCACGCATTGGTCGTTCGGCCAGATGTGCAGCCTGGTCGGCGCCCCCGCCGGCTACTTGCGCGAGCTTCCAGCGCCGCTGGCCGGCATCAACATGCAGCACGGCCTGCTGTCGCACCGAGCCGAGCTGATCAAGACGCTCGAAGCCGACGAGGGCCGCATCGAGCTGCGCGCCGTCACAGGGCCGGATTACGGCCGTATCTGGGACCATGAGCTCGTGGGCGCGGTGATGAAGATCGCCGGCGACGGCGTCGGCGATACACGCTGGAAGGTGCCAGGCCTGCTCGACTGGTCGACGATGCGGCACAACCCGTTCGTCGAAGTGACGAAGGACACGACCACCCTCTACGCCAGCGACCGCGACGTCTTCCTGTTCCTGGTCGACGACACGCACCCGATCGAGGCCGGCCGCCTGCCGAACGGCGACCCCGACCTCTACTTCCGCGGCTTCTACTGCTGGAACAGCGAGGTCGGCTCGAAGACGCTGGGCATGGCGTCGTTCTTCCTGCGCGCCGTCTGCATGAACCGGAACATCTGGGGCGCGGAGGGCTTCGAGGAGATCAGCATCCGGCACAGCAAGTTTGCCGCCAACCGGTTCGCCCACGAGGCGGCGCCGGCGCTGGAGAACTTCGCCAACTCGTCGGCCGCCCCGTTTATGGCCGGGATCAAGGCGTCGCGCGAGCGGATCGTGGCGCGCAAGGACGAGGACCGCGAGGGCTTCCTGCGCAAACAGGGCTTCTCCAAGCCCGAGACGGCGAAGATCATCGCCACCGTGCTGGAGGAGGAGGGCCGTCCGCCGGAGTCCATCTTCGACTTCGTGCAGGGCATTACCGCCTTAGCCCGGTCCAAGCCGCACCAGGATGCGCGGCTGGAGTTGGAGGGCAAGGCTTCGAAGCTGCTGGCCAGCGTCCGCTAATTCTGAGAAGCGTGGGGGCGGCTCTCCGTCTCCACGCCGACGCGGCTTATGCGTCCCCGGATGCGTCGAGAGTGAGAGGGCCGTGAACGGCTTCTTGACGGGTTGAGGAGGTCGAGAGAGCGTCTCCCGGCCGGCCCGTCACGGAGACTTACCGTGGCCCAATCGGTTCAGAAGATCACGCTCAGCGCCTCGCGCGACATCCCCTTCAACAAGCTGCTGCTCAGCGCCTGCAACGTCCGCCGCGTCAAGGCGGGCGTGTCGATCGAGCAGCTCGCCGACGACATCGCCCGGCGCACCCTGCTGCAGTCCCTCACCGTGCGGCCCGTGCTGGACGCCGCCGGCATCGAGACCGGAATGTACGAGATCCCGGCCGGCGGTCGCCGCTTCCGTGCGCTGGAGCTGTTGGTCAAGCAGAAGCGCCTGGCCAAGGCTGCGCCGATCCCGTGCGTGATCCGCGAGGGCGGCATCGCCGAGGAGGACTCTCTGGCCGAGAACGTCCAGCGCGCGCCGCTGCACCCGCTCGACCAATTCCGGGCATTCCTGGCGCTGCGCGAGAAGGGCCAGTCCGAGGAGGAGATCGCCGCCGCGTTCTTCGTGTCGGTCGCCGTCGTGAAGCAGCGGCTGCGGTTGGCGTCGGTGTCGCCCAAGCTGCTGGACGTCTACGCCGAGGACGGCCTGACGCTCGACCAGTTGATGGCGTTCACGGTCAACGGCGACCATGAGCGGCAGGAGCAGGTGTTTGACCGGCTGAGCCAGTCATACACCAAGGAAGCTTACGTCATCCGGCGCATGCTGACCGAGGGCGCGGTGCGCGCAGCGGACAAGCGGGCGCTGTTCGTCGGCGTCGAGGCTTACGAGGGAGCGGGCGGCACGGTCATGCGCGACCTGTTCCAGGGCGACGACGGTGGCTGGTTGCAAGACCCCGGGCTGATCGACCAGCTCGTGGTCGAGAAGCTCCAGCGCGATGCCGAGACCGTGGCCGCCGAAGGTTGGAAGTGGATCGAGGTCGCGCCCGACTTCGCCTACGGCCACCATTTCGGGCTGCGCCAGCTGCGGGGCGGAGTGGTGGCGCTCTCCGCCGAGGAGGAAGCGACGCGGGACGCCCTGCGGGAGGAGTACGACCGGCTCGAGCAAGAGTACGCCGACTACGAGGACCTGCCGGAGGAGATCGACCGGCGCATGACCGAGATCGAGACCATGCTCGGCACGCTAGAAGATCGTCCGGCGGCGTTCGACCCCGAGGAAGTGGCGCGTGCTGGCGCGTTCGTTAGCATCGACGGGGCGGGCGCCCTGAAGGTCGAGCGGGGCTATGTCCGACCGGAGGACGAGTTGCCGATCCCGGAAGAGCCCGATGTCGAGATCGACGCCGAGGGCGGTTACGACGACCCGATCACCGCGACGTCGTATGCCGCGACAAGCGGCAGCACGGTTTACGGCAACCCCGGACCCGCGGCGGAGCCGGAGGAGGAAGACGGCATCAGGCCATTGCCCGACCGGCTGCTGACCGAGCTGACCACGCACCGAACCCTGGCTCTGCGCGTGGCACTCGGCGAGCACAGGGACGTCGCGTTCCTGGCAGCCCTGCACGCGTTCTGCCTGCGCGTGTTCTACGGCTACGGCCTGAACACATGCCTGGAGCTGGACGTGAAGAGCGTCACGTTCCACGCCCAGGCGCCGGGCCTGAACGACACCACGCTGGCGCGGACGCTGGCGCAGCGGCACCAGGACTGGTCGGCGAAGTTGCCGAAGCAGCCGGAAGACCTCTGGGCCACCCTGGCCGGATTGGGCGAACTGTCCCGCGAGGCGCTGTTCGCGCACTGCGTCGGCCTGAGCGTCAATGCCGTGCACGAAGCCTACAGCCGCCGGCCGCAGGTGCTCGCGCATGCCGACGTGCTGGCGAAGGCGGTTGACCTCGACATGGCGGCGGCGGGCTGGACGCCAACGGTCGACACGTATCTCGGCCGGGTCACCAAGGCGCGTATCCTGCAAGCCGTGCGGGAGGCCAAGGGCGAGCACGCGGCGCAGCTGATCGACCACCTCAAGAAGGGCGAGATGGCCGAGAAGGCCGAGGCGCTGCTGGCCGGGTCGGGATGGCTGGCCGAGCCGCTGCGCACGCCGGGCCGGGCAATGCCGCAAGTCGCCGAAGTCGAGGCGCTCGCGGCGACCGACGTCACCGGGTCCGAAGAGGCGGGCACCGCTGGCGTTGCTCCGCTAGCCACGGATGACGGCGAGGCCGAGGGCTTCGAGCAGGAGGCCGACGAAGCCCACGCGTTCGCGGCCGAATAGCTGAACCAAGTCTGCGGGGCGGCAACGGCCGTCCCGCATCTCTTCCCCTCATTGGAGATCTGTCATGACCGAAGTTCAATCGGCGCAGGATGCTGTTGTCGTCTGGCAGCAGTTGATCGCGCAGGACGACGCCCGCAGCCGCCTTGCCGAAGAAGCCCTGCCCGGCAACAAGGCTGCACTTTTCGATAAGCTCGCCAGCGCCGGCATCACCAGTGTCGTCGTCACCTTCGACGGCGTCGGCGACTCAGGCCAAATCGAAAGCATCGACGCCCGCACAGGCGATGCCGCGGCCGCCCTGCCCATCTGCGACATCGAGATCGCAACACCTGCCTGGGATGGCTCGGAGCTCCATCGCCGCACGTTGCCGCTGGGTGAAGCGATCGAACAACTCGCCTACGCCTTCTTGGAAGAGACGCATGGCGGGTGGGAGAACAACGAAGGCGCGTTCGGCGAAATCACTTTCGACGTTGCGGAGCGAACGATCCGGCTCGACTACAACGAGCGTATCGAAAGCTCCGAATATTCCGGTCACGAGTGGTGAGGGCGGATCATGGCACATCCCTATCACCATGCCCTGTCCTCCGCGCGGAAATGGGGCGGCGCCGCCGACGACTACCTTCCGCTCCACGCGTGGTTCGATGAACCCTCGAAGCTGATCATCGCCGACTTCCGGCACCGGGCGCTTCGCCACCACGCCGAAGGCGTGTTCGGCCTGGAGCGCGCGTTCGGGACCACGGTCACGGTCTCGACCGGTCGCGTCGTGCCGGTGCGGCTGATTGGCGAGCAGCACTGCATCGAAGACCTCGGCTTGATTCCGAGCTTCGCCGACTGGGTGCGCTGCATCCGGCCGGAACCCTGGATGGGCCGCGCGCAACCGATCCATCGCGACGTCGATCCGTTCGCGACGCAACCACCCGGTCATACCCTCTTGCCGTCAACGGTGCAGCGATTTGGAGACGTGCCATGACCGTCACTTACCCGTTGCGGATTTTCTTCGATTGCTCGACCGTCCATCTCTCGGCGGCGGCGTGCCGGTGGCTTGATGAGAACGCCGTTGAAGCAGCGACGCGCCAGCTCGCGCCGATCAGTGCCCCGTCGGCGACCCCGTTCGGCTGGTTTCTCTATGCCGCCAGGCCGCCCTATTACGGCGAGCCGCCGGACCTGGTTGCGGTGATGCGGCATGCACGCGCGAAGGGCGCCGAATACATTCTGTTCGAGACTATTTTTGCCAGTTTTCCTGCATGTTCGACGTCGGCACGGCGGAGAACGCCGTACGCGCGATCGAAATCCAGCGGCAGCAAGCCGTGGCGCTATTCGATGAAGACGG
>NZ_CBDIBS010000003.1:0-202500 GCF_965276935.1 Rhodopila sp.
ATCGTCGTGGAATACCACATCCAGCACCCAGTGCAGCCGGTTCTCAATGCCCCAGTGGCTCCGCACGACCCTGGCGAGGGTCTCGGCACTGAGTTTGGTTGAGCACAGGTAGTATCGGGTTTCTGTCTGGATAACGCCGCCCCGCTCGGTTTCGCTTTCGATCATGCCGATGGCGGTCAGGCCAGGGAATGCAAATTCGCCCGGATGACGCCGCTCGGCGAACAGCCAGTTGATGTCGTGGCAGATCGTATGGCGGCGGGTTTCGATCCGGCCATGGTCGCCATCGACGGTCTCGAAGCTTTGCAGCGTCAGCGTTGGTGGTGGATCGGCAAAGACGGTTTCCACTTCGGCATAGGTCGCTGGCCAGTTCTCCTTCAAGGCCAGCACGTAATCGCCACCACCCTCGATGATCGTCTGGGCAATCTCCTTCTGCGTGCCCATGGCATCGATGGTCACCAACGCGCCGGCCAGTTCCAGACGACGCAGCAGCACAGGAATGGCGGTGATCTCATTGGATTTCGCCGACACCGCCTCTTGTCCAAGGACCAATCGCTGACGCGTCGCCCAGGCGGACACCGTATGCAGCGGCAGACGCCCTTTGCCGCGGGCATGGCTGCGACGCGAGGTCTTGCCATCGATCGCGATAATCTCGGGCGTGTCAGTCCGCAACCCGTCTACCCAGGTCAGGAAACATGTCTTGAACAGCTCAGGATCAATCGCCGCGATCACGTCGCACAATGTGTCGTGGCTCGGGATGCCGTGCTTGAACGGCAGAAAACGGCGGAGGAAGCCCTGGCGTTCGCTGCCCCACAGGCTGATTTCGACAAAGTCGTCCGCACCGGCGATGGTCCCGCAGAGCATCAGCAACAGGATTTCCGGTAGAGGATATAGCACCTTCGTCGCTTGGCGCGGGTCCCGGAGGGCCGCGAAGTGGGACAAGAAGCAGGGCTGGCTTGGCATGGACATAGAGACCTCCTGATGAGAGGCTTCCTATGAATCCGATTCTAGCCCGCACGGGAATCCCTCAACCACTCAAGCGATCGCCCTGGGTTGCCGGCGGGACTGCTAGACCGCCCAAACGTCGAGCTGCTATCAAGGACAAAAACAAGCCCAAGCGGGATACGGAGCTGTTTCCGCCCCGCTGGTATCGTAGGGGCGTCTCGGATGCGAACGGTGCAGGCGGACCGTGTCAATTCTTCGTTCTTGAGATATAAAGTGTTTCTCGACATGCACTTGGAGGAAAACCCATGAACCTGTACCGGCTGCTGCAAAAGCGCGCCTCACATGGAAAGCCCGTGCGGGTCGGGTTGATCGGCGCCGGCAAATTCGGTTCGATGTTCCTCTCGCAGGTGCCGACCACGCCGGGGCTGGAGGTCGCGGCTATCGCCGACCTGTCCCCTGATCAGGCCCGCGCCGCCTGCCGCGCCGTCGGCTGGACAACGGAACGCATCGCCGCCACCCGCTTCGTCGATGACGCGACAGCCATGATCGCCTTGCCCGAGGTCGAGGTGGTGGTGGAGGCCACTGGCCACGCCCCCGCCGGTATCGCCCATGCGCGCAGCGCGATCCGCGAGGGCAAGCACATCGTCATGGTGAATGTGGAGGCCGATGTCCTGGCGGGCCCGCTGCTGGCGCGGGAGGCCGAGGCCGCCGGCGTGGTCTACAGCCTGGCCTACGGCGACCAGCCGGCACTGATCTGTGAACTGGTGGATTGGGCACGGTCCTGCGGCTTTCCGATCATCGCCGCCGGCAAAGGCACAAAATACCGGCCCGAATACCACGCCTCTACCCCGGAGACGGTCTGGGGCCATTATGGCCTGACGGCGGAGCAGGCGCGCCGCGGCGGGATGAACCCGCAGATGTTCAACTCATTTCTTGATGGCACTAAATCGGCGATCGAGATGGCGGCGGTGGCCAATGCCTCGGGCCTGACGCCGCCGCCGGACGGGCTGGCGTTCCCGCCGGTCGGCACGCACCAGATGGCGGACATGCTGCGCCCAGGCAATGCCGGCACGCTACACCATGCCGGCCAGGTCGAGGTGATCTCCAGCGTCCATCGCGACGGCAGTCCGGTGACGAACGATCTGCGCTGGGGCGTGTTCGTGGTGTTCGAAGCGCCGAACGACTACGCCGCCCGCTGCTTCCAGGAATACGGCGTGGTCACCGATGCCACGGGACGGATCTCGGCGCTGTATCGTCCGTTCCACCTGATCGGACTGGAGCTCAACATCTCAATCCTGTCGGCGGCGCTGCGGCGGGAGGCGACCGGTGTACCGACGGGGTTCCGCGGCGATGTCGTCTCCACCGCCAAGCGCGACCTGCGCGCGGGCGAGGTGCTGGATGGCGAGGGCGGCGCCTGCGTCTGGGGTAAGCTGATGACAGCGGCGGACAGTCTTCAGCACGGCGGCCTGCCGATCGGGCTGGCGAACCGGGTGCCGTTGCTGCGCGACGTGCCGATGGGGCAGCCGGTAACCTGGGATGACGTGCGGATCGATGCGGCGGATGAGGCGTATCGCTATCGGCGAGCGACGGAGGCGGCGTTCCCGGCGGAATAACGCCCGCGCGCGCCAGGACCGCCATTCGCGATTATCATCGCCGCCTCGCCGCGGCGCCAGCGACCGGCACGGCGTTGGGTCACCGAGTAGGACCGTAGCCTACCCATGGCGGACCTTCCGCGGGAGACATTCGCCTCGGTCCACTTATGTCATAACATGTGGCGCATCTTGAACGAGAGACAGATGACCAGACCTGCTGATTCGACTGACGTCGCCATCATCGGAGCCGGCAACATCGGCATTGCCGTTGCCTACTATCTGGTCGTCAATCACGGAGTCAAACGTATCGTCCTGCTCGATTCCGGCGACCCGATGGCGCTTACGTCAGCCCAGTCGGGTGAGAACTACCGCAACTGGTGGCCGCATCCGTTCATGACCGCCTTCACCGATTACGCCATCAACCTGCTCGAAGATATCGCACGCGCCAGCGGCAACCGCATCCACATGACCCGGCGCGGCTATGCCCTGGCCACGCGGCGCAGCACGCCCGAGGACCTTCTCGCCGATTTGCACCGTGGCTACGGCGTTCGTGCCACAAGCCTAATCCGCACCCATGAGAGCAGCGGCGCAGGTCGCTACCGGCCGGCGACTTCAAGCGATTGGAAGGCCGCGCCCGACGGTGTCGACGTGCTGCTAGATCGTGCGCTGATCCAGGAACACTTCCCCGGCCTCGCCCCCGACATCGGTGCCATCCTGCACGTCCGCCGGGCCGGGAATATCAGTGCGCAGCAGCTCGGGCAGTTCATGCTGGAGTCGATCCGCGCCGCCGGTGGCCAGGTGCGCCGAGCACGCGTCACGGCGATTGATAGGGATGCAGCGTTCACCTTGACCGTGCGGGAGAAGGACGGGACGGCAAGTCTTCGCGCGGATCGCGTGGTCAATGCTGCAGGCCCCTTCTTCACCGAGGTCGCGGCAATGCTGGGTGAGACATTGCCGGTCAGTTGCATCTATCAACAGAAGATTGCGTTCGAGGACCGCGCGCGGGCCATCCCTCGCACACTGCCATTCACAATTGATCTCGACGGCCAGATGCTCCTCTGGACCGACGAGGAACGGGCGCTGCTATCCTCCGAAGCCGAAGGCAGCATATTGCTGGAAACTATGCCCGGCGGCATCCACCAGCGTCCCGAGGCCGGTGACGAAGGAAGCTGGATCACGCTCGGCTGGGCCTACAACGCGACCGCCAGCGACCCGGCCAGCGAGCCGCCAATCGACCCAAACTTTCCCGACGTGGTGCTGCGTGGAGCAAGCCGCCTCAATCCCGCCCTGCAAACCTACCTTGGACGCCTGCCACGTGGCGCTCGGCATTACGGTGGATACTATGCCATGACGCCGGAGAACTGGCCGTTAATCGGGCCGATGCATACACCAGGCGCCTTCATGGCCGGGGCGTTGTCCGGCTTTGGAATCATGAGTGCAACCGCCACGGGAGCCCTGTGCGCCGCCTGGATCGCCGGTGCGGCGCAGCCGGACTACGCACCAGCGTTCACGCTCGGCCGTTACAACGACCAGGCGCTTATGGCGGAGCTGAAAGAGAATGCTACCAAGAGCATTCTTTAGAGCATGATCGTTTTAGGTTGACCCGTAGCCGGAGTTGACGAGGTAATTGGCGCATTCTTCGACGGTATACTCGTCGAGGAGCTTGGCGATCGCTTCGATCACTGCGTCGATGGTGCGGGCGTTGGCCTTGCGCAGCAGGGTTTTGAGTTTGGCGAACACCTGCTCGATCGGGTTGAGGTCGGGACTATAGGGTGGCAGGAAAATCAGCTTTGCACCCGCTGTCCGGATTGCCTTGCGGATGACAGGGCCCTTGTGACTGCTCAGATTATCCATGATCACAACGTCGCCCGGTCGTAACGTCGGCACCAGGAACTGCTCGACATAGGCGCGAAAACTGATCGCGTTCATCGGCTGATCGAGCAGGCATGGCGCATGAATGCCGTCGCATCGCAGGGCGGCAACGAAGGTTTGCGTCTGGCGATGACCATGCGGCACCTTGGCGAGCAGACGCTGGCCGACCGGGCACCGCCCCCGGATCGGGGTCATGTTCGTCTTCGTCCAGGTTTCGTCTACAAAAACAAGCCGTCTGGGATCAACTTTATCCTGCCGCTTTTGCCATTGCAGGCGCCGACGGGCAACATTGGGACGATCCTGCTCGCTGGCGTGCAGGCTTTTTTTTAAAGCTGAGACCAGCGCGGTCAACGATGTTCCAGACAGCAAAATAGCTCACCGTGATGCCACGGTCTTGCAACTCAGCGAGCAGTGCGCGCAACGGCAGATCCGGCTGTTGCGCAATCCGTTCGATAATCCTGTCGCGTTCGTTGGCCAGTGCGAAGGGCCGATGACCACCCAGCCCCTGCGCCGCCACGCTGCCCTTCTGTCGATCCAGCCGCGACCACCGCTGCACAGACGACTCACTGACCTGGAAGAGGGTCGCCGTCTCAAGCCGGCTCCTGCCTGAGCGGAATGCCGCGACAGCGCGTTCTCGCAAATCCAACGTGTAAGGAGCACCCATCCATGCTGGCCTCCGACCCAGCCCACAGCTTGGATCAGATTTTAGGCCGCGCCGGAACCCCTACTCACGCAGGAGTCAACTTAAAACGATCATGCTCTAGTGTGGCGCAGGAACTGATACCGAGACTATACCTGCTACATCTGTCTTCTTCCAGATACGGTTGTGACGTGATCCAATGCAAAACTAGGCATGTTCCTCGTCGATGTCTTGAACCGCACTATTCTGCCCGTTCCAGGGAATACTCGCAAATCAGGCGCGGCGACGCAGGGTACCGCAACAGCCGCGCATTTCAGGAATAGGCAAACGCCGCATCATTCAAATCAATCTCCGGAAACTCATCCTTTTCCGCCCAATAATCCTGCGTATGCTGCCACTCCGACTTGTCGCCGCGCTTCGGCAGCAGATGCATGCCGCGCATGATGTAGCCCGGATTGAAGTTCTCCGGATCGATCCAAGGCAGCAACGGCATGTCCTTGTCCTGCGGCCGCAGCGAGGGCGTGACCATCCGGGCGCCTTTCTGTTTCATGTGGATCAGCAACCGGCATACGAAGTCGCCCACCAAATCGGCCCGCAGCGTCCAACTCGCGCGGAAATAGCCGAACACCCAGGCCATGTTCGGCACGCCAGTAAACATCATGCCGCGGTACGTCACTGTATCGGAAAACACCAGCGGCTTGTCGTTGATCGTAAAGCCGATGTCACCGAGGACATTCAGGTTGAATCCGGTGGCGGTCACGATGATGTCCGCGTCCAGCAGCTTGCCGGACTTCAGCAGCAGGCCGGTCTCGGTGAACCGCTCGATTTCATCAGTAACGACCGACGCCTTGCCACGGCGGATGCCTTGGAATAGATCCCCATCTGGAATGAACGCAATGCGCTGCCGCCAAGGCCGGTAGCTCGGCGTAAAATGCGTGTCCACGTCGTAGTCTTCCCCCAGATACGCCCGCACCACGCCGAGCAGTTCCTGCTTCACCACCTCCGGCTCGGTAAAGGTGCGGCGGGTGAAGGCGTCCTGGTCGTGCAGGATCTTGCGGCGGACGATCTCGTGAATCCACGTCTCCTCGATGCCCAGTTCCCGCAACTCCTCGGCTAGCGCGATGGCATTGCGGCCGGCACGGAAATAGGTCGGCGAGCGCTGCAGCATATTGACATGGGCACAATCATCCGCGATCGCCGGCACCAATGTCGCCGCGGTGGCGCCGGAGCCGATGACGACAACGGTCTTGCCCTTGTAGTCCAGATCGTCCGGCCAGGACTGCGGATGGATGATCTGGCCCTGGTAGCTTTCCATCCCATCCCATTTGGGCGTGTAGCCCTTGTCGTGGCGGTAGTAGCCTTGGCACATCCACAGGAAGTTGGTGGTGAAGCGGACCGGTGCGCCGGTGTCCGTGCGGATCGCCTCGATCGCCCACAGCGCCTGGTCATTTGACCAACTGGCCGAGACAATCTTGTGGTGATAGCGGATGTGCCGGCCGAGGTCGTTCTCCGCGATGACGTCGCGCATATATGCAAGTATCTCGGCCGCAGTCGCGATCGGCGCGCTAGTCCAGGGCTTGAAGCGGTAGCCGAAGGTGTGCAGGTCGCTGTCGGACCGGATGCCTGGATAGCGGTGCGTCCACCAGGTGCCGCCGAAGCTGTCCTGGGTTTCCAGGACAACGAAGCTGGTGCCTGCGCACTGCTTGGTCAGGTGATAGGCCCCACCAATGCCGGATATGCCGGCCCCGACGATCAGGACTTCGAAGTGTTCGGCGGTCCGCGACGCGGGTCGGGCCAATGTGGCTGTTTCGGACATGGGGTCGATCTTCTTTGTCGTTTGGCGGGGCTGCCATGGACTGCAAAGCCGGCCGCCGGGTGTTACAGATGAATAGAATAACCCGTTTGCTGGGCAGACGCGAGGGCCGCTTTCCCAGGTGGACACGCTTCACTATGCAACAGGCCTGCGCGTCGGCGGCCACTCGTTCGCGCGCACCTGCCACGTCACAGCAATTCGGACGCCATGCACGACGCGCCGGTTCAGGCGCTGCCTGCCTGTTGGGCAGGGCTGGCGAGGCCTGCCTGAGTCATGTACTCTCGTAATCAGGAGGATCTACCATGGCGGATCATGATCTGGTGACCTTGTGGGAGGCGCATTGCCGCTACGAGTTCGAAACAAGAGATGTTGATGCCACGATGGCAACGATGGTTGCCGAACCATACGTCAACCATATCCCGACCATGACGGGCGGTGTCGGGCATGATGCACTGAAGCGGTTCTACGCGAACCACTTCATTGGTGCCAACCCGCCGGATCTCGCCATGACCCCGGTCAGCCGCACTGTCGGCACCGATCGTGTCGTGGACGAGTTCGTGTTGCATTTTACCCATACGACCGCCGTTGACTGGATGCTGCCCGGCATCGCCCCGACCGGGCGCACGGTGGCGGTGCCGATGGTGGCGATCGTGCAGTTCCAGGATGACAAGCTGGTGCATGAGCACATCTATTGGGATCAGGCCTCGGTCCTGTTACAGATCGGCTTGCTGGATGCGACCGGTCTGCCGATTTCCGGCGCGGAACAAGCCCGCAAGGTCGTTGACAAGACGCTGCCAAGCAATGCGATGATGCAATGAAACTGATTCCATCGTTGGCTTTATGACTGGAAAGCCGTTGCCGGAAAATGCACCGGCGCGCCATACATCTGCCAATCAGGGCCAGCCGCCAATCAGGGAAGGATAACGCGCCGCTTACCGCTTTGCCGCCTGGATCGCCGCCCAGACCCGCGCCGGGGTCGCCGGCATGTCGAAATGCCGGATGCCTAAGGGCGCCAGCGCGTCGTTGATGGCGTTCATCGCGGCACCCAGGGCGCCCACCGTGCCGGCCTCGCCCACACCCTTGGCGCCTAACGGATTGACCGCCGTCGGCACCTCCCGCGTTGCCAGACGGAATTCGGGATAATCGTCGGCGCGCGGCATCTGATAATCCATGAAGGACGCGGTCAGCATCTGTCCGGACTCGGCGTCGTGCAGGATTGCTTCACCCAGCGCCTGGCCGACGCCCTGCACCACGCCGCCATGGATCTGGCCGGCGACCAGCATCGGGTTCAGCACCCTGCCGAGTTCCTCCACCGCGCTGTAGCCGACGATTTCGGTCATACCGGTATCCGGGTCGATTTCCACCTCGCAGATATGGGTGCCGTTCGGGAAGGTGACGGCGGTCGGCGAGAACTCACCGCTCTCGACCAGACCGCCCTCCTCGCCTGGCGGGACATGCGCCGGATCGTGGGTCCAGCGTGCCACCGCTGCCAGATCAACCGAGCGGTCGGTGCCGGCGATCGTGAACCGGCCATCGGCCAGTTCCACGTCCACCACCGCGGCTTCCAGCATCTCGGCCGCGATGCGCCGAGCCTTCTCGATCACCTTGTCTACCGCGAGGGTCACCGCCGATCCGCCGATGCACAAAGCGCCCGATCCGCCGTTGCCCTTGCCGCTGGGCAGCAGGTCGGTATCGCCGCCCTGCCAGCGCACCTGGTCAGGCGACAGGCCGAAGCGGGCGGCGACGAGCTGGGTGAAAGCCGTCTCCAGTCCCTGTCCGACCGACATGGAGCCGGAGCGCAGCAGCAGGCCGCCGTCTTCCGTCAGGCGCAGGCTGGCGGTGTCCTTGGCCGGGCGCAGGAACGGCCCGCCGGCGACCTCGATGCAGTTGCACAGGCCGATGCCGCGCAGCTTGCCGGCTCGCGCGGCTTCAGCCTGGCGGTGCGGGAAGGCGTGGAAGTCGGCCAGCGCGGTGGCGTCCCGCATGTTGCCCTCGAATTCGCCGCAGTCGTAGGTAAAGGTCAGGGCAGTCTTGTATGGCATTGCCGCTGGTGGGATCAGGTTGCGACGACGCAGTTCGTAGGGATCGATGCCGGTTTCGCGAGCGGCGACGTCGATCAGGCGCTCGATGGCGTAGGTGGCTTCCGGCCGGCCGGCACCGCGGTAGGCGGCGGTCGGCACGGTGTGGGTCAGCACGCCGCAGACCTGGGCCTCGATGAAGGGGATGACGTAGACCCCGGCGATGCCGCCGATGTTGCCGACGCCCCAGGCGGAGCGACCGGAGACATAGGCACCCAGGTTCACATCCCAGCGCAGCTTCAGCGCACTGAATTTGCCGTCCGTATCCAGGCCAAGCGAAGCGTAAACACGCATTTCGCGCGCCTGTTCGTCGGTGAGGAAACCTTCGGTGCGGTCGGAGATCCAGCGTACCGGGCGCCCCAGACGGCGCGCCGCCCAGGCGACCAGCACCGATTCCTGATGCACCCCCGATTTCATGCCGAAAGAGCCGCCGACATCGCCTGGCAGCACTCGGATTTCGGTGTTCGGGATGCCGAAGTTGCCGCTCGCCATGCCGTTGCGCAGTGCGAAGGGCGACTGGTGCGACGCATGCACCTCGATCCGGCCGTCGGCGGCGATGCAGGCCCAGGCACCACGCGGCTCCAGGCTGTTGGCGGTGACGCGGGAGACGGTGAAGTCCAGGGTGGTGACGTGCGCGGATCGGGCGAGTGCCGTATCGGTGCCCGCGGCGTCGCCGCGCTGCCATAGGAAGCCGATATTGTCCGGCACGTCGTCCCAGACCACCGCGGCGCCGGCGGCCAGCGCGGCGGCGGGTTCGGTGACGACCGGCAAGCTGCTGTAGTCGACAGCGACCATCTCGGCCGCCGCCAAGGCCGCGGCGCGGGTCATGGCAACAATCATGGCCACGGGTTCGCCGACGAAGCGCACCCTGCCGGTCGCCAGCAGCGGCCGGTCGGTCTTCGGCGCGGGGCCACCATCGGGACGAAGAAAGCCGATGCCACCGGCGATCGGCGCGACATCGGTCAGATCGGCGTGGGTATAGACCGCCAGGACATCGGGCAGCGCACCGGCGGCGGCGGTGTCGATACGCTCGATCCGTGCATGCGCGTGGGGGGAGCGGACAAACACCGCCGTCGCCAGTCCGGTCGGCGCGGCATCCGCGGCGTAGTTGCCCTGGCCGGTTAGCAGCCGAAGGTCTTCGCGTCGCCGGACGGATTTTGCCTGCATTGTGGCCATTGCCTGTGCTCCCCGTTGTTGTCGGCGGGCAGCATAGCGGGTTTGGCGGGAAGTGCGATTCGGGTCATGCCAGTCGGTCATGCCCGGTGCCGGTTGGCGTGCACCGGACAAGGCCGCCTGGTCAGGCCTTGTCCGGGACGTCAGGCGTTTCGGCTGACCTGACGGTTCAGTGCTTCGCCAGCTTGCCGCCGTCGTCATCGTCGATAGACGATGGCAGGTAGACACCGATGCAGCCCTTCGTCGGGCAGGGATTGGTGGTGTCGGTTCCGGCTGGGCTGCCCGGCGGCACGAACCCGATCGGCACGAAGACATGATGCGACCGGCTATCGGCCGCGACCGAGTGTGCGGTGGTGGATGTCGCGACGCCGCCGTCATAGGCGTACGAGTTGGCATCGACGGTGCCGAGGATCGGCTTGGCAACGCCGTCGGGCGTTTCATTGCTGCGTGCCGCCAGGTAATAATGCTGCGTGCCCTTGTCGTACCAGACTTCATCGTTCCCGCCAGCCTGGGTGATCGCGGCCTTGATGTCGCCGTTATCAAGATTGATGATCAGCGACTGGGAGATGACATTCGGTGCTTTTCCGAATATTCCGCTGCAGCCGATCATGGCTTCATGGCGCGGACCGAGCGTGAGGCCGCCCGGCGTGCAGTTCGTTACCGGATAGATCGCAGTGACCTTCATGCTGATGGGGTCGATTACGGCGACGCCGCCCTGGGTGGGATCGCTCGGCGAGATCTGCGGCACGGATGCATAAAACAAGCCCGTCTTCGGCGACCACTGCGGCTGCTCGATCCCTGTGGTGGTTGCGTCCGGCGTGCCGTTCTTGCCGTTGAACACGATCTGCCCGAGGATCTGGTGCGTGTCGGTATTGATCATCGTGATGAACGGTGGCGTGTTGGCGTTGTTTGCGGCCGCCATGATGTGATCGGTGGCGTCCCAGGCCATCTCATCGACGCGCATCTTCACGCTGGGATTGGTCGGATCGGTGATCGGGATCGTGTCAGTCACCGCGAACTGCGCGATGCTGATCACCTTCAACGTGCTGTTCCCGTCACCCGCCCAGACCTCATTGTGGTTGATGATGACAACGCCGTCCGGACCCGAAAGGCCGTTGTTCGCCGTGCCGTTCGCGTTAAGCACGACACCTTGAAAACCGCCCACGCGACCGGTGAACGTGTCGTCGCTCGCATCGAAGAAATCCACCGAGCCGTTGGTCCGATCGGCCAGGACGTAAAGGTCGATCTTGGGATCGTCGAAACTGATGTCGAACGCGCCGAGGCCAGCGCCGCCGACGTCGATCTTGTCAACCAGGACCATGTGTTCATCGGCACGTGCCGGGATGCCGCCGGCAACCAGCAGCGCCGCGGCAATCGGGCCCAGCCAAGTTGATGCAATTCCACAACGTCTTGCCAATGGATGTGTTGCGTGAAGTCTCATTTGTTTCCCCTTATCCCATCGATGACGTTCGGTGAGCAGCGGTTGCGGCCGCCGTTCTAACGTCACTTGAAATACTACGATGGTATGGAGCGGAAGTGTTGATCAAGTTTAAGACATTTTAGTTTCAACACTTTATCATCACCGATCGTTAATAGGTACAATTAATGACTGCCGCATTTCGCCACAGGTCCCGTTGATAGCCTGTAGCGTTCCGCTGATTAGCAACGCTTGCGCCGCCGCTTCAGACACAGCTCGCAATGCCTGATCGAGAGCCGACGACAAACGGCCAATGCCACTACGCTACGCCTTTTCGGAAACTTGCGCAGCCACCTTGAACAGCGTCTGCCGACGCTCCCGACTGCCTTCTCCACCTACAAGAACTGCCGGAATCACTCATTATCTCACTGTTGTTCATCCGTATTCAGGATCGGCGTTCAACCCGCGCTCAACGACGCCTCGCTTTCACCACAATCCATTGCGAAGCAATGCGTTTCCGCCGGCCCTCGGAGAGCAGACTTCAGTAACTTGCCGCGTTCCGGTCAAAAGCCAGGTTCGTATCGCCGAAATGAACCGAGGCATCATTCGCGAAGATGTCGCGATTCCTGGTTTCCGGAATGAACAGCAGCCCGATGACCGCCGTGGCAGCGGCGATGACAATCGGATACCAAAGCCCAAAGTATATGCTGCCATTCTGGGCGTTCATTGCGAACATGGTGGCCGGCAGCAGGCCGCCGAACCAGCCGTTGCCGATGTGGTATGGCAGCGACATCGACGTGTAGCGGATTCGAGTCGGAAACAATTCCACCAACGCGGCGGCAATCGGTCCATAAACCATGGTGACCAGCACCATCAGGAAGGTCAGGATCAGCACCAGCGTGAGTGGCTGCGGCCGGAAGATGTCCCACGGATGCGCCATCTTCACCACCGACGAATTGGACGCGGCGGGATAGCCCACCGCGGTCAGCGTGTCCGCCAGATCCTTGGCGAACGTTGCCCCCCTCACGGCCACCAACTTGTCGCCGATGCGCACCGTCGCGGCGGTGCCCGGCGGCGCGTCCTGCTGCGAATAGACCACTGACGCCCGCGCCAGCGCGCCTTTGGCCACGTCGCAGCTACTGGTGAACTTCGCGGTCCCGACCGGATTGAACTGGAAGGAGCAGTCGGCCGGATCAGCCAGCACCACCACCTTCACCATCTCATGCGCGCGCGAAAGCGCCGGGTTGGCGGTATCGGCCATGTATTTGAACACCGGAAAGTAGGTTAGCGCGGCAATGATGCAGCCGCCCAGGATGATTGGCTTGCGGCCAATCTTGTCGGACAGCCAGCCGAACAGAATGAACCCGCCGGTGCCCAGCGCCAGCGACCAGGCCACCAGCAGATTGCCGGTGAAGCCATCCACCTTCAACACCGACGTCAGGAAGAATAGCGCGTAGAACTGCCCCGCATACCAGACCACCGCCTGCCCGGCGACCAGACCGAACAGCGCCAGGATTGCCCATTTGGCGTTCTTCCACTGGAAAAACGCCTCGGTCAGTGGCGCTTTGGAGCGTGTGCCTTCGGCCTTCATCGCCAGGAACGCCGGGCTTTCACTCAGCCGCAGGCGGATCCAGACCGAGACGCCCAGCAATATGATGGATAGCAGGAACGGCACCCGCCAGCCCCAGGCGCGGAAATCGGCCGCGCTCATGACCGACTGGGTCAGCAGGATGACCAGCAGCGACAGGAACAGGCCCATCGTTCCGGTGGTCTGGATCCAGCTTGTGTAAAAACCGCGCCGACCACGCGGGGCGTGTTCCGCCACGTAGGTCGCCGCCCCGCCATATTCGCCGCCCACAGCCAGACCCTGCAGCATGCGCAACCCGATCAGGATCACCGCCGCGCTCAGGCCGATCTGGTCGGAGGTCGGCAGCAGGCCGACAATGAAGGTTGACGATCCCATGATCAGGATGGTCACCAGGAAGGTATATTTGCGGCCAACCATGTCGCCGACACGGCCAAATACAAGGGCGCCGAACGGGCGCACCAGGAAGCCGGCGGCGAAGGCGAGAAGCGCGAAGATATTGCGGGTGTTCTCATCGAACTGGCCGAAGAACTTGGCACCGATGATCATCGCCAGGGAGCCGTACAGAAAGAAGTCATACCACTCGAACAAGGTGCCGAGCGACGAGGCGAAAATGACCTTCTTCTCGTCACGCGTCATCGGGCGAGCGGCAGGGGCGATCACGCCCGCTGGTGTCGCGGATGCACTCATTGCCTTGAAGCCTCCCTTTCGATTTGTATCGTTCGAACCGGATGACGTTTCTCGGCGCCTAACGCTGTCGAACACCTGCCATCGTCTTGAATGACCGGTGAAACACTGCTTACCTGAAATCTAATTTGGGTAACAGAGGCGGACTGACCACATTCTTGGCACTGAACAGTTCGACTTGCATTCAATCTGACTGACGTGAGTTGAAGGACCATCAGTTCGGTCGGGCGGTGCAGCTTCTTTGTCCAAGCCGTGGTGGGCAGCGCAGGGCCGTTGCTCACCACTACCGGGCCTCGATCCAGGCGCTTAACTTGACGCATGAAGCCTGTGCAGGAGACCGATTTGAACGACGTCACGCCACGGCGCTGCCAAGTGTTCCGTGTGCCGACCGCGCATCCCGCCGACATCGCCGGCGTGCTTACGCTAATCGCATCCGGCACCATCACCGCCGCCGAGATAATGGCGATTTTCGGCAAGACCGAGGGCAACGGCTGCGTCAACGACTTTACCCGGGCCTATGCCGCCACCGCGCTGCAGGCGGGCCTGGCTCCGTCCCTCGGCTGCACACCGGCGGAGGTTGGCAATCGCATCGCCATGGTGATGTCCGGCGGCACCGAAGGCGGCTTGTCCCCGCACCTTCTGGTGTTCTGCGCTGGTGATGCCCCGGCGGGCGCCAGACCCGGCCATAGCCTGGCAATCGGCACCGCCTTCACCCGCGACTTCCTGCCGGAGGAACTCGGCCGGATGCCGCAGATCGAGGCAACGGCCGAGGCGGTGGCCGCGGCCATGATCCGGGCCGGTATCACAGTCCCCGAGGACGTCCATTACGTCCAGGTCAAGTGCCCCTTGCTGACCGGGGAGCGTGTGCGGGACGCCGCGGCGCGCGGACAGACGGTGGTAACCACCGAGACCTACCCATCGATGGGCTACGCCCGCGGCGCCTCGGCACTCGGCGTGGCGTTGGCGCTGAACGAGGTTCCGCGTCACGCGCTGGACGACGCGGCGGTCTGCCGGCGGTTCGATCTGTGGTCAGGCCGGGCCAGCACCAGCGCCGGGATCGAGCTGATGCACAACGCCGTCATCGTCCTCGGCAACAGCGCGGCCTGGGCCAGCGAGGCAGTCATCGCGCACCGGGTGATGCGCGATGCCATCGACCTGCCGGCGGTGGTGGGCGCGTTGGCGGATGTCGGATCGGTACCGACAGCGGGGCAACTGGACCAGGGCGCGCGTGACGCGGTGCTGGCTGTCCTGGCCAAGGCCGATCCGTCCAGCACGGGGCGCATCCGGGGTGCCAGGCACATCATGCTGGACGACAGCGACATCAACGCAACGCGGCACGCCAGAGCACTGGTCGGTGGCGTGCTGGCGGGGGTGGTAGGACGGACCGACCTGTTCGTCTCGGGCGGCGCCGAACACCAGGGACCCGATGGTGGTGGACCGGTGGCGGTGATCGCTCGCCGTCGGTGAAGCGCGGTCAGTCGCTGACCGCCAGATGGCCGTGATAGCGCGCCCGCAGCTCGGTCTTCAGAAGCTTGCCGGTGGCGGTGTGCGGCAGGCTCTCGACGATCACTACGTCATCCGGCATCCACCATTTGACTATGCGGGTCGAGAGGAAGTCCAGGATCGATTGCTTCGTCGGATTGCTGCCGGGCCTGGGCTGCACCAGCAGCAGCGGGCGTTCCTGCCAGACCGGATGGTGCACCGCGATGACGGCGGCCTCGAACACATCGGGATGCGAGACGATCAGGTTCTCGATCTCGATTGAGGAAATCCATTCGCCGCCCGACTTGATGACGTCCTTTAGCCGATCCGTCAGTTGCACGTAGCCGTCCGGGTCGATCGTTGCGACATCGCCGGTGGCGAACCAGCCGTCGTCGTCCAGCACCCGACCGCCTTCCGCCTTGAAGTAACCCGAGATCACCCAGTTGCCGCGCACTTTCAGTTCGCCAACGGACTGGCCATCGTGCGGCAGCGCCTGGCCTTCGGCATCGACGATCCTCAGCTCGATGCCGTAGACTTGGCGTCCCTGCCTGACCTGCATATCAAGGATCTCAGCCGGCGCCGCGCCGTCGTGCTTGGCCAGCGGCGCGCCGACAGTCACGATCGGGCTGGTCTCGGTCATGCCCCAGGCATGCAGCAGGAACACCCCCATCCAGTCCCGAAATTTCTCGATCATCGCACGTGGTGGCGCGGTGCCGCCGGCGAGCACGCGCTTCAGCTTCAGCCGCGACAGGTCGAGGCTTGATCGTCTTGGCTCCAACCAGGCCAGGAAGTTCAGCCAGATGGTGGGGATGCCGCCGGCGGTGGTGCAGCCTTCCTGCTCCAGCAGCCGATAGATGCTCTCCGGATCAAGCCTGGGGCCTGGCAGCACCAGCTTGGCGCCACACATCGCGGCGGCGAACGGAATGCTCCAGGCGTTGGCGTGGAACAGCGGCACGATGACAAGGATGGAATCGCAGGCGGAAAACGCAAGCGAATCGGTCGCGCAGGCGCCGAAGGCATGCAGCATGGTCGAACGATGGGAATACAGCACACCCTTCGGGTTGCCGGTTGTTCCCGACGTGTAGCAAAGTGTCGCGGCGGTGTTTTCATCAAACACCGGCCAATCCCGATCGGCTTCGGCCGCGGCGAGAAGGTCTTCATAGCAAAGCAGGTTTTCGACCTTCACCGCCGGCATGTCCGTCGCATCGCAGAGCGCGATCCAGCCCCGGACCTGCGGCAGGAAAGGCACGAGCTGTTCGACCAGCGGCACGAAGGCGGGGTCGAAGAAGACGTAGCCGTCTTCCGCATGATTGATGATGTACTGGATCTGCTCGGCGAACAGGCGCGGGTTGACGGTGTGCAGGATGCGGCCGGCGCCTGTTACACCATAGTAAAGCTCCAGGTGGCGGAAATTGTTCCAGGCGAGCGTCGCGACAGGCTGGCCAAAATTGACGTTCAATGTCCTCAGGATGCTGACAAGCCGTCTGGCCCGCTCCGCTACCACGGCATAAGTCGTGCGGTGGATTAATCCATCCGCGTCGCGGGATACGATGTTTCGCTCGCCGTGGCACGAAGCCGCGTAATCGACGATGGTGGAGATCAGCAATGGACGATTCTGCATCAATCCAAGCATGTCGTTTGCTCCCTGCTACTGGTAACGAAGTAACATCCTGGACGTGCTGCCGCCGCCGTAGCCACCGCCGCCGATTTGTAAACCCTCGTCGCCCTGTGCATCCTTCGTCAAGATGCCGGGAAATGCCAGGATGTCGCTGCTGAACGGGTTCCGCGTGGTGCAGGTCGGTTCGGGCCTGGCTGCCGCAGTTTGCGGCCGTGTGCTCGCCGATGTCGGAGCGGCGGTCGGCCGTATCGGCCCGGACAGGTCGACGTGGCTTGCCGAACATCTGAATCGCAGTGACGATCAGACGACAGAGCTGGCGGAGGCGGACCTGGCAGCGGCGGACCTGATCATCTGCGAGGGCAGTCCCGCGACCTTGCGCGCCACGGGGTACGACGCGGATTCATTGCGCCGGATCAATCCGCGCGCAGCCGTGGTGCTGATCGCCCCGTTCGGCCAGACCGGGCCACGCGCCGAGGAACCGGCCACCGACCTGACCCTGTGCTTCGCCAGCGGCATTGCCCGAATGCTGACCGGACAGGTGGACGACCTGTCGGAGGCGCCGGTCCGGCCGGTGGGTACGCAATCAGCGTTCCTCGGTGGCATTGCCGCCGCCTGTGCCGGTATGCATGCGGCCCTACTGCGACAACCCGCGCTGGTCGATGTATCAATTCAGGAGGCGCTGGCGACCCTTGCGATGACCGAACTGACCCGTGCCGGGCGACGAGGGAAAGGCTGGTCGCGGCGGCGGGTGGCGGATGGCAACGGTGCGACGGTCTGCATCCTGCCGGCGCGCGATGGCTACGCCGCGATCTCCCCGCGGGAAGATCGGCAGTGGGCGGCGTGGCTGAAGGCAATGGGCTCGCCGGCCTGGGGCAGGCAGGCACGCTTCGCGCGCAAGACGGACCGCATCGCCAACTGGGACGCGCTGCACCGGCTGATGTCGGACTGGAGCCGCCAGCACGGCAAGCAATGGATCGCCGACACGGCGCAGGCGGCGCACGTGCCGAGCTTTCCGTTGCGTGAGGTGACGGAGATGCTGGAGACGCCGCAGTTGGCATATCGCCAGTTCTATCATGTTGAAACGCTAGGCGGCACGCCAGTCAAGGCGCCAGGTCCGCCGTTCGGACTTGAACTGACCCCAGGTAGGCCGATGCCCACGCGCACGGGCGGATTGCCCCTGTCAGGCGTCCGGGTGCTGGATTTCAGTTGGGTGATCGCGGGACCGACAGCGACGCGGTATCTGGCGGCGATGGGGGCGGAGGTCATCAAGATCGAGGCGCCGGGGCGCGGCGATCCGGGACGGATGTCCGAGCTGCACGCGGTTCTGGGTCAGGCCAAGAAGGCCATCGTGCTGGACCTGAAGCAGCCGGAGGCGGTCGCGGCCGCGCGCGCCCTGGCGGCCCGTGCGGATGTGCTGGTGGAGAATTTCGCCACCGGCGTGATGGACCGGCTCGGCCTTGGTGTGGCGGCGCTGCGGGCGGTCAATCCAGGGCTGATCTATGTCTCGGCGTCAGGGCTGGGGCGGACGGGACCGGACGCACATGCGGTCGCCTATGGGACGCTGCTGCAATGCTTCGCCGGGTTTGCCGGGTTGAACCGGCATCCGGACGTGCCGCCGCGGGTGGGCTTGGCGTGGCTGGACCCGATGTGCGGGCTGATGCTGGCCTTTGCTGTCGCCGCCGCGGTGTGGCAGCGGCGGCGTTCAGGATGCGTGGCACGGGTGGATTTCTCGATGGTCGAGGCAATGCTGTGGACGATGGCCGAACCGCTGCTGGCCGCTCAGCTTGGGCAGCCATCAGGGCCGCAGGGGAACGAGGCGGCAAGGTGTGCGCCGCATGGGGTTTGGCGCTGCGCGGGAGAGGACGATTGGCTTGCCTTGGTTGCCCCGGACGATGCGGCGTGGCGGGCGCTGTGTTCGATGATCCCTGCCCTGTCGGGTCTTTCAGGACTGGATCTGGCCGGACGGGTGACGGCGCGGCTAGCGATCGACCAGGCACTTGGGGCGTGGCTTCGGCCGCGGGACGCACGAACCACAGTCGATGCACTGGTGCGGGCCGGTGTTCCGGCGGCGGTGGCGGCAACCTCGGCAGAGCTGGTGGCGGATCGGCATTTGCGGGCGCGAGGGTTCTGGGAAACCGCGACCAATACGGCCGATGCCGCCGTCATGCCTGGATTGCCATGGCGAGCCTCGTTTGGACGGGCAAGCGGACCGGCGCCGGAACTGGGCGCCAATACCGATGCGGTGCTGCGGGATGTTCTGGAAATGGAACCGGCGGCGATCGCGCACACGTCGACGGTTGGGACGGTCAGGTAAATCTTGATAGTTGAAGAAACGATCTAGGCTCGTACCAATGAAGACGGCGGTCGGCCTTCGCCGTTTAGCAGGTACGGCTACTAGCCGAGGAGCGTGGCAACCGGGATCACCGCTCCCGGGAGACTCACAGGCTCCAGAACGCTTCCACGCCCGATCCGTGCAACCGACGCGTATTGATCACCGGCCGGCGCTTGGCAAACTTCCACTTCGCCAGCGGCGAGGTCCACGATCCAGAACTCTGGGATGCCATGGCGGGCATAGAGCGGCTTCTTCACGGCGCGATCGTAGTTCAGGCCGGAAGCGGCGATCTCGATCACGAGCAGGACGTCTTCAGGTCGTGGCGTTGCGCCCCGATAGTCATCGGCCTTCGGCCTAAGCACGGCGAAGTCGGGTTCAGGCTCATTATGGTCGTCAAGCTGAATCTGGTTTTGAACCGACACGACGCCCCGTTCACCCACCACCGTGACCAGCAGGCGAGTGAGCCCGTTCACCGTACCCGAATGCGAACTTCCGATAGGCGACATGGCCACAAGCTCTCCTTCGATGAGCTCGACCCGGTCGCGTTCGGATAGAATGCCGACCTCACCCATGCGATGGTACTCGGCTACGGTGAGCGGGCGCCGAGCAACCCATGGATTGCGGGTCAGCAGACCGGTCTCGCCAAAGTCCATCGTCCAACTCCTCCTCGGCTTCGATGATGGCAGGAAAAGTGATAGAGTAAATCGATAAGGCGCGTAACACCATGATGCTTTGGCAAGCAGCAAGCGGCGGCGTGCCGACTGGCGATCGATGGATCATGTCGCTATCGATCGCCGAGCAAAAGCCTTGAAATCCGACAGCGAGCGCGTCGGTGGCATGGTGCCGACGGAGCGGTCTTGCTTCTAGCTCAGGCCGATAAGCCGGTCCGACCGGGTCGCTGTCTCAGAACTCCCCGCTCCGATAGGCGTCGTCCAACCGCGCGGCGTCTTCCTCGGACGGTTCCGGCCAAGGCTCGCCGCGCCGCCGCAGAGTGCCGGTGAAGTCCGGCGGACGCTTCTCGTTGAACGCCTGCCGGCCTTCCTCGCCATCCATCGTGGTCTGGATCAGCAGCGAGTTGATCAGGTTCTGCACATGCCAGGCCTGATCCGTTGGCAGGTCGCCGAACCGGACAACGAATTCCTTCATCATCCGCACCGCGACCGGCGGCAGCTTGACGATGTGCCGCGCCAGTGCCTCCGCCCGCGCCAGAAGCTGGGCATGCGGCACGACCTCGTTGATCAGCCCGACTCGCAGCGCTTCCTGGGCGTCGAACGCCTCGTCGGTCAGCAGGATTTTCATCGCATCGACATAACGAAGCTGCCGCACCAGCATGCTGGCGCCGGGGCCGTTGCCGATCCAGCCCTGGGTCAGCAGGGAGAACTTGAACCGCGCGTTCTCGGCGCTGGCGATGCGAATGTCGGTGGAGGTCAGCAGCATGTACAGCCCTGCCCCGGCGGTCCAGCCGTTGATCGCGGCGATGACCGGCTTCCAGACCCGCGGGTAGTGGTCGCCCATCCTCCCATCCACGCCGGTTTTCTGGCCATGCACTGTTCCGGCCAGAGGCCAGAAGATGCGTTGGGTGCGGAGATATTCCCGATCCTCCGCTGTCAGGTCCGGGCGCGGCGCCAGGTTGTGGCCGCCACAGAAGTGCCGGTCGCCGGCGCCGGTGACGATGGCGCAGCGGATGTCCCGGTCCTCCCACAGGTCGACCCAAGCTTCCGAAATCGCGTCCGATGTCTGCTTGTCAAGGATGTTGGCTTTGGCCGGATTGTTCAGGGTGATATAGGCAACCCCCTCTCGCTTTTCGTAGTCGATCGGCATGCCTAGATCCTCCTGCGGGTTATGAGTGGCCGATGCGTGCTTGTCTTCCATGCCGGTCACTGCAACGAAGGCATTGATCCTAAGCCTTCGTAGCCGGTACGCCCACCTCTTGCCGCCGGTAAGGAAGTGTTAACCGTTAGCGACCATTCTGCCGCTGAACCTGACGCGGATCACCGATGTCTTTCGAGTACGAAGAGCTGCCCGTGTTCAGCGAGGCGATCATGCCGCCGGTCGTCCGGGGCACCGCCGACCTCACGGAGTTCGCCTACCAAGGGCATGGGTATGACAGCCTGATCGACCGCATCGGCCAGTCCCATGGCGATGTCGCGGCTCGGATGTACGACACCGCGATCGCCTGCCAGCTTGCCTTCCGCAGAGCCGAGGGGCTGAATTCGCAGGACGAGGCGCTGGAGCGCAGCCAGGTTTTCCGTGTCGGCGGCAACACCACGCGGCCCGACAAGCCTTCGCGAAACGCCCCGCTGCGCCTGCTGGCCCTGGCCGGCCCGGGTGACCTGATGGTGAACACGCCGCTGGATTTCCTCACCAATACCCTCGATGTCCGGCTGGACCTGCTGTACCTGCTGCCCGACCGGCCGCTGCCGCCGGCGCTTCCCGATCACGACGTGGCATTCTTCGCATTGGGAGAAGCCGATGCGCCCACCCTTCAACGCCTGCGGCGGCTGTTCGACAGCTGGCCGCGCCCGACGCTGAACAATCCGAAATTCCTGCCGGCGCTGGGGCGCGACACGTTGGCTCGATCACTGGCCGGCGTGGCCGGCATCTGCAGCCCGACCGCGGTGGCGGTGACGCGGACGGAGGTTGAAGCCCATCTGCATACCGGCCGTCCGATCCTCGGGTTCGATCCGGCGCGGGGACTTTATCCGTGCCTGATCCGCCCGGCCAGTTCGCATGCCGGCATCGGCCTCGCCCGCATGGAGACACGGGCTGAACTGGCGGACTACCTGAGGCTATCGTTCGAGCGGAATTTCTTCATCACCGCGTTCGAGGACTATCGCAGTCCCGACGGCCTGTACCGCAAGTCGCGGATCGCCTTCATCGATCGCCAGCCGTTCCTGTGCCACATGGCGATCTCGCAGCACTGGATGGTGCATTACCTCAACGCAGGCATGACGGACTGTGCCGAAAAGCGCGGCCAGGAAGCCCGCGCCATGGCGGAGTTCGACGAGGGCTTCGCCCGCCGCCACGCCGCCGCCTTTAGCGAACTGCACCAGCGTCTGAGTTTTGACTATTACTCGATCGACTGCGCCGAGACCCGCGACGGGCAACTGCTGGTGTTCGAGGCCGATACCGCCGCCATCATCCATCTGATGGACCCGCCCGACATGTTCCCCTACAAGCCGCCGCAGATGCGCCGGGTCTTCACGGCGTTCGACGAGATGCTTCGCAAACGAGCTTGTGTTGCCGGGATGGCAGCGCAGGACGTGAATGATCCTGCATTCCGCCGGTCGATTCCGCCACCTGCGGCGCTTCACCTGTCTAGCCGCTGACCGGGTGCCTGTCCGGGACGCGCCGCTTGACGCAGGTCAACACGAAGAGCCTTGCTTCATTTGGCGTTTCCCGGCCAGCCTCGACGCGCGGCGCCCCGCCTCGCGGAATTTCAACGTGCCGGCTTGACGACCACAACGTCATGCGGAAAGTCTGGCTGAGCCGTCCATTTCGGCGACGGACAACCCAATGCGTCTGACGGACAATGGTCGAGATCCGATCATCCCGCGCGCGCAAGGCAAGCGGTGCCATGACCGGACCAGCCGGCGATCAGAGCCAGGATTTCGTGGCGGACCTGGCTGAGGAGCGCGCCGCGTTCGCTCGCCTTCAGACGACGCTGCCCGACATGTTTCGTCATATCTTTCCAGACCGCACGGCGCCCCGGACGGTCGTCGTGCTGCCGAGCATGAGTATTGATCAGGACGTGATGTCCAAGATCACCGGGGCGCATCTTTACGAGGAGCGGATGCTGGGCATGCTGATGCTGCTCCGCCTGCCGCGCACCCGGCTGATCTATCTCACCAGCCAGCCGATCCCAGAGACGATCATCGACTACTACCTGCATCTGCTGCAAGGTGTTCCGGCACAGCACGCGCGGGCACGGTTGACGCTGCTGACCTGCTTCGACAGCAGCGTCCGCCCGTTGACCGAGAAGATCCTGGCACGGCCCCGCCTGCTCACGCGGCTGCGCGACGCCATCGGCGACCCAGGCATCGCCCACATCTCGGCATACACGGTTTCCGCGCTGGAACGCACTCTGGCGGTGCGTCTCGGCGTCCCGCTGTATGGCTGCGATCCGGACCTGCAGCACCTGGGCTCGAAGAGTGGCGGCCGGACGGCGTTGCGGGAAGCGGGCGTGGCGATTCCGGACGGCGCCGAGAACCTGTCGGATGCAGCCGGCATCGCCGCGGCGCTGGCCGACCTGAAGGCGCGCGACCCCGGCTTGCGCCGCGCCGCGGTGAAGCTGAACGAGGGACTGTCGGGCGAAGGCAACGCGCTGTTCCGTTTCGCCGACGCGCCTGAGGGATCCGACCTATTACCCTGGATCCAGGACCGACTGCCGCATTTGGCGTTCGAGGCGCGCGACATGACCTGGGAAGCCTTTCAAGCCAAGGTGCAAGAGATGGGCGCGATCGTCGAGGCCTTTATCGAGGGCGACGAGAAGCAGTCGCCGTCGGTCCAGTTCCACATCGACCCGCTCGGCGCGATCGATTTCGTCTCGACCCACGACCAGGTGCTGGGCGGGCCCGGCGGCCAGGTCTACATCGGCTGCCGCTTTCCCGCCGATGAGGCTTACCGTCTGGCAATCCAGGCCGAGGCCGCCAAGGTGGCCGAATTGCTGGGCCGGCGGGGTGTGCTCGGCCGCTTCGCCGTGGATTTCATCTCGGTGCGCCGTGGCGGCGCCTGGCATCACTTCGCCATCGAGATCAACCTGCGCAAGGGCGGCACCACGCACCCGTTCCTAATGCTGCAGTTCCTGACCGGCGGCGCCTATGATCCGGATACCGGCCTATTTCGCACGCCCGCCGGGCAGCCGCGCTTCTATTACGCGTCAGACAATCTGGAGGCGCCGCACTACAAGGGCCTGACGCCCTACGACCTAGTCGATATCGCGGTGCTGAACGGCCTGCACTACGACGGCACGACGCACGAGGGCGTGGTCTTCCACCTGATCAGCGCCCTGTCCGAGTTCGGCAAGCTCGGCGTCGTCTGCGTCGGTGCATCGCCGGAACGCGCCGAAGCCCTGTATCGCCGCTCTGTCGAGATCCTCGACCGCGAGCACCGCATGACCTGACGGTTGTCTGCGGTGGCGCCAGAGCACGATCGCGCCGATTAAAACCTTCAAGGTGCGCGAACCATGCGATTAAACAAGGCGCCGGATCACATTCAGGCCGCACAGCCAGTCTGAATGGGGTCTGGCGGCATCGGGCGGCGGTTTACGCCTCAGGCGCACCGCCGGTATTCCGCCAATGCTGTTGTCGCGCCTCAACCAGGATGACAGAACCAACCCTCGCGGGCGCGTCGACGCAGGATGCTGCGTTGGGGCGTAACCGAAGGGAGGAAACATGCCGGACGATGCACCGCGGGCCAAGGCGCCGGCGGGAAACCTGCCGCACGTCCCCGTGGCGGGGCGAAGACTGGTGCTGGCCGCTTGCCTGATGGCGACCTTCATGGCCGCCGTGGAGAGCTCCATCATCGCCACGGCGATTCCCACGCTGGTCGGCGATCTAGGTGGGTTCAGCCTGTTCAGTTGGGTCTTCACCGTCTACCTGCTGACCCAGGCGGTCAGCATCCCGATCTATGGCCGTCTGGCGGACCTCCACGGGCGCAAGAAGGTGTTCTTCTTCGGCGCGGGCTTGTTCCTGGCCGGCTCCACCTTGTGTGGCTTTGCCTGGGGCATGGTGCCGTTGATCTGCTTCCGCGCGCTGCAAGGCTTTGGCGCCGGCGCGGTGCAGCCGATCGCGGCGACGATCCTGGGCGACATCTATACCCCCGCCGAACGGGCGAAGGTGCAGGGTCTGGTCGCCAGCGTGTTCGGTGTCTCCGCGGTGGTCGGCCCCTCCCTCGGCGCCTTCCTGATCGAACACATGAGCTGGCCCGTCGTGTTCTGGGTCAATCTGCCCATCGGCGCCCTCGCGATCGTGATGATCGCCGTGTTCCTGCGCGAGCACGTGCAGCCACGTCCGCATCAGATCGATTGGCTGGGGTCGCTGCTGCTGCTGGTGGCGATCAGCACGCTGTTGCTGGCGCTGGTCCAGGGAGGCACCTTCAGCCGCTTCACCTTGGCCGTGGTATCCGCGTCCGGCATCGCCGCGCTGGCCGCGCTGTACCTGCATGAGCGGACGACACGCGAGCCGATGCTTCCGCTCGAACTATGGCGCATCCGGGTCATCGTGGTTGGCAGCCTTGGCAACGGCAGCGCCGGAGCGGTGATGACAGGCGTCGCCGCGTTCCTGCCGACCTACGTGCAGGGCGCAATGGGGCGCAGCGCCCTGGCGGGCGGCCTGGTATTGGGCGCCATGTCAGTAAGCTGGGCGCTCGCCAGCATCGTCGGCGGGCGGATCATGGTGCGTACGAGCTATCGACTGGTCGCATCGCTGGGTGGTGCCCTGTTGGTCGCGGGATGCCTGATTCTGGTCCTGCTGACACCGGCCAACGGACCGGTCTGGGCTGCTGCCGGATCGTTCGTTATTGGCATCGGCATGGGCTTCTGCAGCACGGTGTTCATTGTCTCGGTGCAGGCCTCGGTGCCCTGGCACCAGCGTGGCGCGGCGACATCCTCGACAATGTTCCTTCGTTTCATTGGTCAGTCCATCGGCGTAGCCGGCTGCGGCGCGGTGCTGAACGCAACGGTCCTGCACCTGGATCCAGCCGCCGTGGCGAAGGTCGCCAGCCTGCTTGACCCGACCACGCGGTCGGCCATGACCTTGGCCGAGCTTGCGAACCTGACCCATGTCGTCGCGCAGTCGCTGCACAATGCCTATTTGCTGGCAACCGCTTTCGCCGTGGCGACGCTGGTGATCGCACTGCAATTGCCCGCCCGCCTGAGCCCGGTGCACGAGGCCTCGGGGCACTGACCGGATTCGCAGTCGCGGCAACACGTAGCCAACCCTTCGGCCGGACGCACCCGTCAGGCGCTGATCAAACTTCCGACCGGCGCGCCTCCAGCGCCATGGCAATCAGCGGACCGCCGGCGAAGATCAGATCGATGCCGACCAGCAGGCCCAGCGCCCAGGCGAACGAAGCCGGCGCGCCGGAGATGATGACCAGGGCGATGACAAGATCGGTCACGCCGCTGAAGACCAGCCATCCCCAGCGGCCCGACTGTTCACGCCGATGCTCGATGGCGTAGACGATGGACAACACGCCGTCGATGACGAAGTAGGCGATCAGCACATAGGTCAGGCTCACCAGCCCGGCCAGCGGGTTCCACAGCAGCAGGACGCCGACGAGCAGCGCCGCCAGGGCTGACAGCAGCGACCAGGCAAAGCCCGGCGCCTGGCGTGCTCCGACCGTCGCGACAATGCCGACCACGCCGCCGATCAGCAGCAGCCAGCCGACGAAGATGGTGACCCCGATGCCGGCAAGCGGCGGGACAAGGATGGCGGCGATGCCGAGGATAAGAAGAACGATCCCCTCGATGAGGAACACCCGCCAATGCTGGTGCAAGGACCGGTTGATCCCCGCGGTTAGGTTGTTCTGGCTGGTATAAGGCATAGCCTGTTCTCCTTGCCGGGATGTCTACGGGAAAGTGTATGTCGCGCTGATCATCGCCGGCGGCAGGTTGCCCCGCGAGGAACCGATGCGTGGCGGCGCCATCAAGACGAGTGCTGCCGGCGATCCAATCGAGGCATGCTTATCGATGGCGCCCAGAGCGGCACACCCCACCATTTTACCCCTTTAGCCGAGGAAGGGTCGTGCGGAACAAACAACTCCGCGTTTGGCAGCCGCCTTGGAGCAGTGTTCATCGTCAGCCGTTCGCAAGCAGAGTGGGATTAAACTTGAATAATATCAGGAACATACCATTTGGTAAGTGTCGGCAATCGGAGGTTTGGAATGTCAGGCGTCTCGTATACTTGCGGAGTGGAAGCCGTCCTCGACCTGCTCGGAGGCAAGTGGAAGATACTGATCCTGTACCATCTTGTCGGTGGGCGGCGTCGCTTCAGTGAATTGAAGCGCTTGGTAGGCGACGTCAGCGAGAAGATGTTGAGCCAGCAACTCAAGGAAATGGCCGTGGATGGTCTCGTACGCCGCAAAGATTTTCGGACTATACCGCCGCACGTCGAGTACGAACTCACCGCGTTCGGCAAGGATTTCTCCAGCGCCCTGCAACCGATCTGTGAGTGGGGCAGCCGGAACATGGAGGAGATCACCGCTATCTCCTCGGCGCGCGCCATTCGCAATCAATAAGTTCTGCTAGCTCGCGTAGAACGCCGCTTCGCCGCGTCCTTTGTCCTCCTGAGCCCGGCCGAATAGGGTTATAGATACTTACTAAATGGTGCGTATTGGCAATTCGGTGGCCAGCACATAGGTTGGGTTTCGATGTTGGGGCCCGGATTGCTCTTGGGCGCGACAGCGTCGCTATCGTTCGCGTGTGAGGCGCTGGCGGAGACGCGCTGGTCTGCCTTGCCATTCCTTTCGGAGAGAAATCATGAGTACGTCTACGGACAGCTTCCTGAGCGTGGTTGGCACCTACAAGGTCGACCCCGCCGACGCGGCGGCTTTTGCCAAGCTCGCGGCGGATTCGGTCGACGTGATCTCGCAAAAAGAAGGCTGCCTGTATTACATCGCATCGCAAGATCTGCGGCAGCCAGGTGTGTTTCATCTGTCGGAGGGCTGGGCGCGTCAGGCAGCGTTGGACGAGCATATGAACAGCCCAGATTTCAAAGCGATGCTTGAGAAGGCGATGACGCTGCGCATTCTCAGCCGCGAAATCTACGTCTCTGAGTCCGAGGGCCGCACCCTCGCTTCCTGAACGAAAGCCAGCAAAACTTAGCATGTAATATGTCGCTGGCCGAACAGTAAACGCGTCGATCGCAACTCGTCAGGTGATAGTTATGGAGCGTCCCCTTGACGGGAAAGTGGCGCTGGTGACGGGCGGGGCGCGCGGTATCGGTCTCGCGACCAGTCGTCTTTTCGCTGAGGCCGGGGCTCGTCTGCTCATCGGAGCGCGCGACGGAGCACAAGCTGACGCTGCAGCCAATCGGCTTCGGGAGATCGGATACGAAGCTGATGGCCTGAAACTCGATGTCACGAATGAGGATGACCGGAACGCCGCTCGGGTCTCCGTTGAGCGGACCTTCGGTGTCCTCGACATTCTGATCAACAACGCGGCGATCTGGCTGGAGAGCGAAAATGCGGCGACGCCGCCGTCTCGACTGGCAAGTGAACTTCAGCCGGACGTCCTGCGCAGAACTTTCGAGACGAACTTCTTTGGGCCGATCTTTCTGACCCAGCAGCTGTTGCCTCTACTCCGTCTCGCCGAGGCGGCGCGTATCGTGAATGTGTCGAGTATCAGGGGCTCTCTGGCCCATCAGTCAGATCCGGACTCACCCTTCCATTCGTTCAAAGCGCCGGCCTACGACACGTCGAAGGTGGCTCTCAATGCCTTCACAATCCAACTCGCTGACGAACTTCGTGGCACGCCGATCAAGGTCAACGCGGTCCATCCCGGCTGGGTGCGGACCGACATGGGAAGTTCGCTGGCCCATCTCGATGTTGAAGAAGGTGCCCGCACGACTTTGATGTACGCGTCTCTGGCCGACGATGGGCCAACCGGGGGGTTCTTCTACCTCGGTGAGCGTCTGCCTTGGTGACGCGCAGTCGTTGCCCGGTCCCTTGATGTGCCCTGGCCTCCGTGTCTCCAAAGCCGCGGGGCAAAGAGCGTCTTTCGGGGTTTCAAAGTGATTGATGTTTCTGATCTGGAGGCGGCGTCGCGCCCGGTAAGGACCGCACGGTGCTGGGCAGCACTGTGCGTTCTTCTCACCGGCATTTTCGTGGCAAATCTCGTAACCGTTGTGGCGACCCCACCCCTGTTTTAACGCTACCCTGTGTTGACACCGGACGGCTCGGTATTTTTCCAGATCCACGGCAGCAGGCTGTGTAGTTCATTCCGCTTGGTGCGGCCTGACACGATGCGTTCCAGCACATCGGTCAGCCATGCCAGCGGATCGACGTCATTCAACTTCGCCGTCTGGATCAGCGTGGCGATGATGGCCCAACGCCGGCCGCCGCTATCGGCGCCGGCGAACAATGCGTTCTTTCGCCCGAGGGCAACGGGTCGCATGGCGCGCTCGACCGTATTGGTGTCCAACTCGATGCGGCCATCGTCCAGGAACAGGATCAATCCGGCCCAGTGGTTGAGCGCATAATGGATCGCCTGCGCCAAGCCGGAGCGGCCCGAGATGCGCTCAAGTTGCTCGGTCAGCCAGGTGTGCATCGCGACAACGAGCGGGCGGCTGTGCTGTTGCCGCACCTGACGGCGTGCGTCGGCGGACTGGCCACGCATATCGGCCTCGATCGCGTAGAGGGCAGCGATCCGCCGCAGTGCCTCCTCAGCGAGCGGTGACTTCGTGGCGAGAGGGAGGTCGTAGAACTTGCGCCGTGTGTGGACCATCCGAACACAATCGATGGTCTGCGTTTTGCTGTCTCGCTCTCCTTCTCTGCCGCTCTCATGTCATACCGGCAACGGAAGGTGCGGCCGGCCGGCTGAGATCGACACTCAGGGGTTGTTGGGGTGGTTCCAATGGAGGATCCCCCGATGCCTTCTGGTTCGCGCTCCATGGTGGCGCCGACCTGGGCAATCCGCTCCGTCACGGTGCGCACCCGCGACGGTGCTGAACGGCTCGACCAGGTTTATCGCCGTCTTATCGCTGACACTCCGTGTGATCAGCCAAAGCTTGCTCCGCATGCCCAGTCGAGCGTGGCAAGCCCGATATTGTCCCCAAACTCAGGAGATGACACATGCGCGCCGCGATCTATGCCCGCGTCTCGACCGAACGCCAAGAACGACAGCAGACCATCGACAGCCAACTCTCAGCCTTACGAGGCTGGGTAAGTGCTCAAGGTCACGTTCTGGCTGATGCCCATGTTTTTCGCGACGAAGGCTTCAGCGGCTCACGTTTGGATCGGCCCGCTTTGGATGCGCTGAGGGATGCGATCCGCGACAGCGTTGTGGACGTGGTGGTCGTGTTCAACCCGGACCGTCTGGCGCGGAAATATGCCTATCAGGTGCTGCTGATGGAGGAGTTTCGTCGGGCCGACTGCGAGGTCGTATTTCTGCATCATCCAATCTCGGATGACCCCAATGACCAGTTGCTGCTGCAGATCCAGGGTGCGATTGCAGAATACGAGCGTGCCGTGCTGGCCGAGCGATTTAGGCGCGGCAAACTGCAGAAGGCGCGTGACGGCAACATCATCAGCGCCAAGGTTCCATATGGCTATCGATACAAGACCCGTTGTGGCGCCGTGCCAGCCCGTCTCGTCGTTGACGATGCAGAGGCATCCATGATCCGCCAACTTTACGCTTGGGTGGCCGATGAGGGGCTCACCATCCGACAGTGTATCAAGCGCCTGAATGACGGCCCATGGGTCACCCGATCAGGCCGTAGGCAGTGGTCATCTTCCGTCGTGCACCACATTCTGACTGATCCCGTCTATATCGGAACCGCCTATGCCAATCGCTTCGACTATGTTGTTCCCAAAAAACCGCGACGGCGGTCACGCCGCAGCACGGAGCGCACCTGCCGGCGTCCCCGGCCATCGGAACAATGGATCGCTATTCCCGCCCCACCGCTGGTGGAACAGCAGGTGTGGGATTGCGTGAAGGCTGCGCTGACACGCAACGCGACCTTGTCATTTCGTCGCAACAAGAAGCACGACTACCTCCTGCGTTGTCTGCTCAAATGCGGTCGATGCGGATTGGGTATTCACGGCTGTTACTTCCCTGCACAGGGCGGTCGGCCTGGTCGGCGCTACTACCGCTGTGCGGGAACGGACCCGCTGACAACGGGTCGTGAAGCAAAATGTCCGCAAGCGCGCATCGAGGCGAACGGGTTGGAGCAGGCGATCTGGAACCATGTGGTTGGCCTGCTCGAAGACCCCAGTCAGGTGCTGGCTCAGTTCGAGCGCTTCGTGACTCAGGCTGCCGGCGATGGAGAAGACAGCAGCGCCAGCCAACTGCGTGCACGTATCGAGCGGCTAAACCGTGCGGACCAGCGACTGCTCGACGCTTACCAGGCCGAAGTTATCAGTCTGGACGAGCTGTCCGGCCAGCGCAAAGCCCTTGCCGAGCAGCGTCAGCGGGCAGAGCAACAACATGAGCAACGCCTTCGTCTGCGTGCGCAAAAGCTTCAGGCTCAGGAGATACTGGCCAGCTTGACAGCTTTCACGCACCGCGTCGGCTCCAGGCTGCAGACCGCCAGCATCACCGAACGCCAAGCTATCCTGCAATTGGTGATCGAGCGCATCATCGTTCATGACGGTAGCTTGGAGATCCAGCATGTCATCCCTCTGCAAGGGCATACGCCAGGGAATGCATCGCCTGCCAAAGTTGGACTGTGTTCGGATGGTGTGTGCCCAACAGAAAGCCAGTTGGGTTGCGCCGTCCGCGGTCGCGGCGACTAGACGGCCGAACCCGGCATAGCCATCGACCTGGAGCAGACCGCGGAATCCCTTTAGATGCACCGCCGGATGATCCGCCTTGCGGTCTTCGCTGTAGACGTAAGCCGCGGCGGAATGGCCAGGTCCCTGCCAGGGCCGATTGTCGACGGCATAGCACCACAGCCGTCCGGTTTTGGTGCGTCCGCGGCCGGGGTCGAGCACCGGCAAAGTGGTATCATCGGCAAACACTCTGGGCGAGGCCAGCACGGTGCTCAGCATCAGTTCGTGCAGCGGGGCCAGCCACCAGCAGGCACGGCCGACCCAGTTGCACAACGTCGAGCGATCTAGTGTCACACCCTGGCGGGCAAAGATCTGCGATTGCCGATACAGCGGCAGGTGGTCGCTGTATTTGCCGATCAGCACCTGCGCCAGCAGAGCCTCGGTGGCCAGGCCGCCATCAATGGGACGCTCCGGCGCTGACGCCTGAACGACAGCCCCTTCGCATACCCGGCAGCCATAGCGCGGCCGGCGGATCACGCGCACCCGCAGTTGGGCGGGGACGTAGTCCAGCATCTCGGCGCTGTCTTCGCCGATCCGATGCAGCGTTCCGCCGCAACAGGGGCAGGCTTTGTCGCCGACATCGACGATGACCTCGACCCGCGGCAGATGCGCCGGCAAGGCACCGCGGTTGCGTTTGGCCGGTTTGGGAGCCCGTTGCGGCGCGGCCGCCGCCTCCAGCCCGGCCAACTGCTCGGCCACCGATTGCTCCAGATCCTCCACCCCTTGCTGCAAGGCCTCGTCGTCGAGTTGCTCCGACCGACGGCCAAACCGATTGCGTTGCAGCCCGGCGATCATCAGTTGCAGACGTTCGAGCTCGGCCAGCGCCGCGCGCAGGATCAGCTGCAACGTCGCCGGGTCGTCGGGCAGATCGGTGGGGACGGTGAACACACCCGAAGGCTGGATCACCGTAGCGCATCGATGCCAATGAATCCGGCGTGAGCATCCACTCAGCCCGCCAACTCTGGGCGCTGCACACGCCGCGGCATCCGCCAGTCAATCCCTTCCAGCAGCATCGACAGCTGTGCCGGCGTCAGCGACACCCGGCCGGTGTCGGTCACCGGCCAGACAAAGTGGCCGCGCTCCAGCCGTTTGCTGAACAGGCACACCCCTTGCCCGTCATACCAGAGCAGTTTGACAAGCCCGCCACGCCTGCCGCGGAAGGCGAACAACGCACCGCCGAACGGGTCCTCGTTCAGCACCTGCTGGGCCAGCATCGCCAAGCCATCCATGCCCTTGCGCATGTCGGTCCGCCCGCAGGCCAGCCACACGCGCACGCCAGATGGTGGTCCGATCATCGTTTGGCCAGCACGGACAGAACACGGCGCAAGGCGCGCGGGTCGATCTGCTGGTCCACCCGCACAGTGATGCCGTCAGACAACACGATCTCGATCAGCCCGGCCGGCTGAACCGCAGGCCCGGGCAGCAGCAGCGGCACGTTCGCACCCGGATCAGCACGCTTTACCCTTCGTGCCACCTCGACACGGGCGAACTGCGTGCCGGAACCGGATGCCGCGGCAGGCTGCGCCGCCAGCAAGGCCTTGCGCCACGTATAAAGCAGGCCGCTGCTGATACTGTATCGGCGCGCAACCGCCGTGGGCGACACGCCGGACTGAAAGCTTTCCGCCGCGATAGCCTGCTTCTGCTCCAGCGACCATCGACGGCGCGGTTCGTCACGGGTGATCAACTCGATACGGGAACTACCGCCGTTACTCGTACGACTACTCGTACGAGCGCTCTCAGGCTGTGCCGGCTGATCTGCTGGTATTGCGTCCGTTTCCATGAGCCAAACGCAGCATATTTTCAGTCCGAGCCGCTATGTGGGGCGAAGACGACGCTTACCAAATCTCGACAGTTTCATCGTCTTCGTCGCCGTTCCCAGCATCAGAACCGGGATTGGGGCAACATTCGCGGATACGCAGCTGAGGTTTGCCGGATGGTGCGGCCGACGCATCAATCCTCGATCCGGCACCAACCCGAAATCAGCCGACGGGTCGCCGCACGAAAGGCATAGACGTTCCCGCCCCCGCTGTTTGGCTGATCCTCGACCCGGCTGATCGGTATGCACTTCAGATGGCACAGCAGCAGCGCGCCGACACCACCATGCGATACGATGACGATGTCCCTATTCTTCGCAGCCTCATCCGACAAGGCCATGTCGATGATGCGATCCACCGCTTCCACCACCCGGCGCTGAGCATCAACGGCTCTTTCCCATCCGCATATGCTCTCCTGCGGGCGCGCGAAGAACTTATCTGCCACCGCCTCGAACTCGGCCTGAGGCAGATAGCCGGTCGCGGAACGGTCATTTTCTCCAAGGTCATCGACAATGATGGGTGACAGCAGGCAATGGTCGGCGACCATTTGCGCCGCATCTGTCGCCTTCCGCTCCGCGCTGCTGAACACGGCGCCGACGCTGTTGAGCCAGGGCCGGCCCAGCGCCGCTTTCATGCGCCGGATCCCCTGGAGGGAAAGCGGCCAGTCCGGCACCGGTTTGCCGGGATCGATCACCACCTCTGGATGCGTCATGAAGTAGACGATCGCCGCGTCGCTTCCCATTGCTCAGCCGCCTCCGCCAAACAACCTAGGCCAATCCGGCTTCATCCGCCGCACGTCGCCCGACCGCCTCGTGACGCCGATGCGATCGAAGAATTCCAGAATCTGGATCGCCACCTTCCGGCCGTTGTCCAGCCGGTCGCGCAAGGCGGCGGCGGTCAGCAGTCCATCCGCGTCCGCCGTGGCCGCGGCGATCGCTGCCATCTCCGCCATGGTCTCGCGCAGGAAGAAGTGATCAGGCGCCACCTCGGTCACCTTGCCCATCCGCTGCAGCCGCTTCAGCGTCATGCGCATCGCCGCCTCCGGCAGCTTCAGCGCCTGCGCCAGATCCCGCACGCGTGGCGGCCGGAACCGCTCGCCCGCGATCAGCGGCATGACGGCGGCCCAGATCCGTTCGTCCTGCGGCGACAGGCTGATGCGGTGTGCCGGCAGGCGCAGCCATGGACCATCCTGCGCGATCACACCCTGGTCCAGCAGCCGATCCAGAATGCCGCGAAATCCTGCGACCGGCGGTCGATCGGGCAGCGCCATGCGCAGCCGCTCCGCCTGCAGGCCGGGCAGTTCCTGCGCGGCGCGATGATGAGCGCCGAGAACAGCGACAATGGAATCGCGAACCCGATCGAAGGTGTTCGCTAGCAGAAATAGTCCGCCCGCCCTCACGAACGAACCGAAATCCAGCTGCTCATCCGCGCCGACGTTGCGGGCGCGCAGAAATGCCGCCGCATCGGTCCAGCCTGGCGGCACGGACAGCAGGCCGGTTAGCGCGGCAATTGGATCGGCTGCCTCCAGCGCCGCCAGTTGCGCCAGGCGCGGCGGCGTGCGCCGGCCGCGCCTGGGTGGGAACGGATCGAGCAGCATGCCGCCGCCGATGGTCCGGGTGGCGCCGGTGTCGCGCAGCACGATCCTGTCGCGCGCCAACGCGCCGATGCGCTGCCGCAGGGTCAGCCGTACCAGCGCGTCCCCGCCTGGCTCCAGCCGGTCGGTGTCCAGCAGGGAGACGCGGGCCATGACATGCGCCGCGCCAAGGTGCAGATGCACCTCGGCGTCCTGGCGCAGCGCATGAGCGCCAGGCGCCATCCTGCGGAACGAGTCGGGGCCGCGGACCGAGTCGGGCCCGAGGCGGAAATCCGGCAGCAGCGTGATCCGCGCGTCGATCTTGTCGGTCGGCGCGTGGATAGCCGGGTGCAGCACCCAGTCGCCGCGTGTCACCATGTCCCTGGACAGTCGCGGGCCGGTGATGTTCAGGGCAACCCGCTGGCCGGCGACAGCGTGATCCGCCGGCTGGTTCTGCGCGTGCAGGCCACGGACGCGCAACTCCAGCCCGGAAGGCGACAGCACCAGCCGGTCCTCCACGGCGATCCGGCCGGACACCAGGGTACCGGTGACGATCAGGCCGGCGCCGGAAAGGGTGAAGGCGCGGTCCACCGCCAGCCGGGGATGTCCGCCGGAGCCGCGAGCGGCCGGGACCGACGCGAGCAGAGCCGCCCGCAGCGCCTCGATCCCCTGCCCCGTCGGCGCCGCGACCGGGATCATCGGCGCACCAGCAAGCGGCGTCGCCGACAGCAGTTCGTTCATTTGGACCGTGACGTCAGCAACGCGGTCGGTCGCGAGGTCCGCCTTGGTCAGCGCGACAACCCCATGCTCGATCCCCAGCAGCGAGAGGATCTGCAGGTGCTCCCGCGTCTGCGGCCGGATGCCTTCGGGAAGCGCCACCACCAGCAGCGCAGTGTCGATGCCGCTGGCACCGGCGAGCATGGTATGAACGAAGCGCTCGTGGCCCGGCACGTCGATGAAGCCGAGGTCGCCGGCATAGGCGTAGCCCAGGTCGATGGTGATGCCGCGCCGCTTCTCCTCGGCCAGCCGGTCGGTGTCGACGCCTGTAAGAGCTTTCACCAGCGCGGTCTTGCCGTGGTCCACGTGGCCGGCGGTGCCAATGATCATGATAAGGTGTTCGACTCGCGGTCGGTGCTCCAGCCAACAGTCAGGGTGCCTGCCGGCGGCGCCCTGTCAAGGCACACATCGTTGGGTGTTGCAAACCGCACCGGCCCCGCCCTACTGGGTTCGTCAACCCAGCCGAAAGAGACCGATGCAGACGATGATACTCCGCCTGATGCCGTCACCGCTGCGCCGGGTGGCAACGCCGGCGCGCCTGCTCGTGGTCGAACAGTTCATTCGCTTTGGCGTGGTTGGGCTGGCTGGACTGGTTGGTGATACCGCGGTGGTTTATGGCCTGCGCGGCCCGTTGGGGCTGTATGGGGCTGGCCTGGTGTCTTATTTCGTGGTGGCGAGCGGCAACTGGGCGCTGAACCGGATGTGGACCTTTCGCGGCCACGGATCGGGACCGGCCCATCGTCAGTGGATCAAGTTCCTGGCGGCGAACATGGTCGGCTTCGTCCTTAATCGGGGAACCTATGCGCTTCTGGTGACCTTCATGCCGGCGGCGGCGGCACAACCGGTGATTGCGACCTCGGCCGGCGCCATCGCCGGCATGTTCGTGAATTTCAGCCTGTCCCGTCGGATGGTGTTTCGTTGAGGTAAGCTTCGTGGCCAGTCGCGGCCGGCTTGCGCGGGCTTTGCCACAGCACCTGCCCTCGGCGATCAGTTCGGCGTTCGGCTGATCGGTCGCCAAGCGCCGGTGTCGCCGGCACCCGCACAGAGATTGCCGACGGAACCAGGATCGCCTTTATTGAAGCCGCCCGATGCAAATGCGCCGCCTGCCTTGTCATCTGGGTCGTTATGCCTCCGCGACCGTTTTCTGGAAGTCGAAGCCGCGGCGAAACACCCTCGAACGGCCTGAATTGTCGAAGCTTGTGATGGTCTACGGAAACCTCTCTAAAGAGATGGTGCGTCGGTGGATGTGCCGGTAACCGGGAAGACGCGCGACATGGAGGCTTGATGGCACGTGAGCTACTTGAACGGACCGGCTGGCGTCCGCACTCCAACAATATTTTCGTCCTGGTCGAGTTTGGCCTTTACGCAGCGCTCGCGATCCTGCTTTGCGTCACCTGCCTGCTGGCCCTCGGCGCCGCGGCGGTCATGCTATGGGGCGGACTGGGCGACTGGACGCACTCCGACACGGTCTTCACCGTCATCGACCGGCTGCTGGTCGTGCTGATGCTGATCGAAATCCTGCATACGGTGCGTGTGTCGGTGCGGTCAGGCACGCTGACCTGCGAGCCGTTCCTGATCGTCGGCCTGATCGCCTCGATCCGGCGCGTACTGGTCATTACGCTCGAATCGTCTCAGGTCAAGCAGCAGGGCAATACCGTGCAGGTGAATGAGACGCTGTTTCGCACCTCGATGATCGAACTGGGCGTGCTGGGAATGCTGATCCTGGTCATGGTCGCCTCGATCTACCTGTTGCGGCGGGCGCATCAGGGAAACGCCGAAGACGAACCGTCGACTGATTCGGTGCATTGAATCGCGCCCAAATCGGATTCCGGATTTGCTGCCGGCGAACTCGACCGGGACGATTGTAAAGCGCAATCTCGTCGAAACCGCTCGCCCCGGCGACAGCACGACAGGAGGTCGAAGTGGAACCCAGACATGCGACGGCAGCGGTGATCGGCGCCGGCGACTTCATCGGCGGCGCGATCGCCAAAAAATTCGCCGCCGAGGGTTTCACCGTGTTCGCCGGGCGGCGCAATGGCGAGAAGCTGGCGCCGCTGGTGACGGAGATTGAGGCGACGGGCGGCCGTATCATGGCGCGGTCGCTTGACGCGCGCCGGGAAGCCGACATCGCCGCCTTCCTGCGGCAGGCGGACGGGCAAGCGCCGCTGCAGGTCTGCATCTTCAATGTCGGCGCCAACGTCAACTTTCCCCTCCTCGACACCACCGATCGGGTGTTTCGCAAGGTGTGGGAGATGGCTTGCTACGCTGGCTTTCTCACCGCCCGGGAAGCCGCGCGCCTGATGCTGCCGCATGGCGGCGGCGCGTTGTTCTTCACCGGCGCCACCGCCAGCCTGCGCGGGGGCGCCGGTTACGCCGCCTTCTCCGCCGCCAAGTTCGGCCTGCGCGCGGTGGCGCAGAGTGCCGCGCGCGAACTGGGACCGAAGAACATCCATGTCGCCCACCTGGTCATCGACGCGGGAGTCGACACCGCCTGGGTGCGCGGGCGGATCAAGGACCGGGAAGGCGAGGACGCCTTGCGCAACCTTGACCCCAATCGTCTCATGCAGCCAGACTCGGTCGCGGAGACCTATTGGCGGCTCTACCAGCAGCCGCGCGATGCCTGGACCTTTGAGCTCGAGATCCGTCCTTTTGGCGAGAAATGGTGAGACCATGGACAACATCGAGTTCCATTTCGATTTTGGCAGCCCGAATGCCTATCTCAGCCATCTCGTCATTCCGGACATCGAGCGCCGGACCGGGGCCAGGTTCGACTATGTGCCTGTTCTCCTCGGCGGCGTGTTCAGGTCGACCGGCAACCGCTCGCCACTCGAGGCTTTCGCCGGCATCAGGAACAAGCCGGAATACCAACGCCTGGAGATGCAACGCTTCATTAGGCGCCATGGCATCACCCGCTTCAGGTCCAACCCGTTCTTTCCAGTCAACACGCTCGTGCTGATGCGCGGCGCGGTCGCCGCGCGCAAGCTTCGCGTGTTCGACCGCTATGTCGACGAAATCTTCCGGCACATGTGGGCGGACCCAAAGAAGCTGGATGATCCGGCGGTGCTCGCCGCGGCGCTCAATTTATCCGGTCTGGACGGTGCGCGGCTCCTGGAACTGGTGCAGACGCCGGAGGTCAAGGACGAGCTGTTGACAAATACCCAGCGGTCGGTTGATCGCGGCACGTTCGGCTCACCCACGTTCTTCGTCGGCGAGGAGATCTTCTTCGGCAAGGACCGGCTGCGCGATGTCGAGGAAGCCATTGTCGAGATGAAACGCGGCCAGGGCGGCAAGTAGAGCGGCAGGACATCGCCGACCGACGTTCCCGCCCGTCAGGCTCGCACGCTCCGCCTGGACTTCCGGAGAGCACCATGAAGCATCCCGCCCCGTACGGCACATGGCCTTCACCGTTCACGGTCGAGGTGGTCATCGGATCGGCCGTCTCGCTGTCCGAGGTTTCCGTCGACGGCTCCGACATCTATTGGCTGGAAGGGCGACCGCAGGAAAACGGGCGCACGGTGCTGGTGCGCCGCGGCAACGATGGCGCCGTCAGTGATGTCACACCGCCGCCGTTCGACGTGAGGACGCAGGTGCACGAGTACGGCGGCGGTGCCTATGTGGTCGATCGTGGCAGGGTTGTCTTCAGCCACAAGCTGGACGGCTCGGTGTGGATCATCGCGCCGGGCGCGGACGCGAAGCTTGTCACGCGCGCCCGCGACCGGCGTTACGCCGATTTCCGGTTCATTCCCGGCACTGAAACCTTGCTGTGCGTGCGGGAAGACCATTGCGACCGGCCGCCGACCGACCCGGAGGCGAGCATCGTGGCGCTGTCGGTGGACGGCGATCCCAACGAGGCCGGGACGGTGCTGGTGCGAGGAGCCGATTTCCTCTCCAGTCCGCGGCCGTCCCCTGACGGGCGCAAGCTGGCATGGCTCTCGTGGGAACATCCGGACATGCCGTGGGATGCGACGTGCCTCCATGTCGCCGAGGTAGATGACGGTTTGATCCTCGGATCATCGCGCACGGTCGCTGGCGCGATGCCGGAGGCAATCGTGCAGCCGCTGTGGTCCCCCGCCGGCGTGCTGCATTTTTCCTCCGACCGCAGCGGATGGTGGAATATCTACCGTGAGCAGGACGGTGTGGTTGAAGCCGTTTGTCCGGTGGACGCGGAAATTGGCGGTCCGCACTGGAGCTTCGGGCAGCGCTACTTCGACTTTCTGGCGGATGGCAGGCTCGTCGCCAACCTGTCGAGCCACGCGACCACCACCGCGGTCACGGTCGATGAAGCTGGCTTCAGGCCGCTCGGGGTGGGACGTGCCGCCGAATGCCCGGTCCCGTTCGCCGGACCGGATCTGGCGTTCGCCTACGTCTCGGTGTCGGTCAATCGGATGCCATCGGTTGTCCTGGCCACCCTGACAGATCGCCGTGATGCGACCATCGAGGTGATCCGCGCCGCGTCCCCGACAGTCTTCCCGGAAGCGGACATCTCCGTGGGTGAGGCGCTCACATTCGCCACGGCGGGCGGCAGCGAGGCGTTCGCATTTTGGTACCCGCCGAAAAACGGCTCCTTCGAGGGACCCGAGGGCGAACGGCCGCCCCTGGTGGTCATGATCCATGGCGGCCCGACCGGAATGACGTCGAACACGTTGTCGACCCGCGTGCAGTGGTGGACCAGCCGCGGGTTCGGTGTGGTCGATGTGAACTACCGCGGATCGACCGGATTTGGCCGCCTCTATCGCCAGGCGCTGCAGGGCGAATGGGGCGTGGCCGACGTGCAGGATTGCATTGCCGCGGCGTCCGCGCTGGCGGAACGCGGGCTCGTTGATCCGGACCGGCTGGCGATCAGGGGCGGCAGCGCCGGCGGCTTCACTGCCTTGGCGGCACTCACCTCGTCCAGCGTGTTCCGGGCAGGTGCCAGCCTTTACGGCATCGGAGACCTCAGGCTGCTGGCCGGGGATACCCATAAGTTCGAGGCTCGCTACCTCGACCGCCTGGTCGGACCGCTGCCGGAGACGGACGCTCTCTACGATCAGCGGTCGCCAATCCGGCACATGGACGCGATGACCGCGGGCGTGATCTTCTTCCAAGGCCTCGATGACAAGGTGGTGCCGCCAAACCAGGCTCGCGGCATGGTCGAGGCGATGAAAGCCAAGGGCCTGCCGGTGGCGCATTACGAGTTCGCGGGTGAGGGTCATGGCTTTCGCAAGGCGGCGACGATCGCGAGCGTCATGGAACTCGAGCTCGACTTCTATGGCAGGCTTTTCGGCTTTGACCCGCCCAGTCTCTCTCGGCGCGCAGCCGTCTCTGGCGCACCCCGGAATGGCGATGACTAGCCTGCATCATGGCAGCCCCCGAACGGCCGGTCGCTGCATGCTATCCTCCGGCGGCCGCGCCGATCAGGCAGGCCCGCACACGCACTGCGGGCCGATTTAGGATCCGGAACAACCAGCGCGTGCCAGCCAAGCATGTCACGCATGTGTTCAGCGCGTTCGACGGAACGCCGAGCGACCTGCCGCGTCTAATCCTATCGCAGTCACGCCTTGGCGCGACGAGAAGGGAAGCGTCTTGAGCGCATCGGCGTTTCAAAGGACATCGAGGCCGGAAGAAGATGCAACAGGAACTACAGGCGCTCAACGCCACTCTGGAAGCGCAGGTGTCACAGCGAACCGCGGAGCTTGATCAGATCTGGCGGAATTCCATCGACCTGCTCGTCGTCCTCGGCTTCGACGGGGTCATCCAGGCGTCCAATCCGGCCTGGCAAGCGACATTGGGATATCGTGAAGACGAGTTGGCCGGGCGGCACTTCTCCCAGTTTCTTCACCCCGATGACCAGGCCGCGGCCTTTGCCCGTCTCGGGTATCTGATCACCAAGAGCGTGCGGCAGATCGAGAATCGCTATCGTCACCGGGATGCCTCCTGGCGCTGGATCTCCTGGACGGCCGTCGCCGAGGGCAGCCGTATCTACGGCGTGGGTCGCGACATCACCACCGAGAAGACGCAGGCGGAGGCGCTCGCGCGGACGGCGGAAGCCCTCCGCCAAGCCCAGAAGATGGAGGCTGTCGGCCAGTTGACGGGTGGCATTGCCCACGATTTCAACAACATGCTGCAAAGTGTGACCAGCGGAATCATGCTTGCGCGCCGACGTATCGGATCCGGCCGGATTGAGGAGGCGTCCAAATTCCTCGACGCCGCGGTCGAGGCGGCCGATCGCGCGGCGGCGTTGACGCGGCGGCTGCTCGCCTTTGGCCGGCGCCAGACGTTGAACCCGAAGCCGGTGATGCTCGACAGCTTGATTCCCGACATGTGGGAACTGATCGAGCGTACGATCGGCCCGGCGATCAAGCTTCACCTCCAGCTCAAGGACGGCTGTTGGCCGGTGACATGCGATCCGAACCAGTTGGAAAACGCGCTGCTCAACCTCGCGATCAACGGCCGGGATGCCATGTCACCGAACGGCGGATGCCTGCGGATCGAAACCACGCACGACACCCTTGATGCGGCGGACACACAAGATTGGGAGGGCGCCACGCCTGGCGATTACGTCTGCATCACCGTCAGCGACACCGGGACGGGCATGTCGCCCGACGTGCTGGCACATGCCTTGGAACCATTCTTCACGACCAAGCCAAATGGGCAGGGCACCGGGCTTGGCTTGAGCCAGATCTACGGCTTCGTGCGTCAGTCAGGGGGCGTTATGCGGTTGGACAGCACCGTCGGCTCGGGCACCTCCGTCAGGCTATATCTTCCGCGCTGTAAGGATGCGCCTAGCGATGTGACGACCGCGGCAGCGGATCGAGGACAGCTTGTCCAGCCCATAAGCGACGCCTCGCGGGTGCTGCTGGTTGAGGATGAAGCGTCGATCCGAAGCTTCACGGCGGAGGCGCTTCGAGAAACCGGATTTCAGGTCGTGGAAGCCGAGGACGGCCCGTCGGGTCTGGCGGCCTTGCAAGCCGCGTTACGCAGCCTGAAGACAGACGGCGTGGATCTGCTGGTGACAGACGTGGGCTTGCCTGGAGGCCTGAACGGACGCCAGCTCGCCGATGCGGCGCGCGCATTGAGCGCCGACCTGCCGGTTCTTCTGATCACCGGATATGCCGGCGACGCCATCGCCGGCCAGGGACGGCTTGGCGCTGGAATGGAGCTGCTTGCAAAGCCGTTCGATCTGGCGGTTCTGGTGAAGCGGGTGCAGGCGATGATCGCGCGAAGGCAGCTCGACCAAGGCGAAGCGGCCCGCTGACGTTCAGCGTCATGCCGGCGAGGTCATGCGGGTATGGTTGGTGGCATGGGGAGGAGCCTCATCCGCGGATTCATCGGGCCATAACCTGAATCGCTTCTTTCAGGCATCTTCTCGTGGCAAGGTCAATCCGATCACCACGGGCATCGCCAGGAGCACCAGGGGAAACTGCACCAGCAGCCCCGAAATGATCGCGATGGCGAGCGGCTGCTGCATGCCGGAGCCCGCGCCAAGCGCCAGCGCCAGCGGCATCAGCGTGAGAATGGCGGCGAGCGTGGTCATCGCGATCGGGCGAAAGCGATTTCGCGCGGCCTCCAGCAGCGCCTGTCTCGGCGGCATCTCGCGCTCGAGGTCGATGTACTCGGACACCAGGAAGATCGCCATCTCGGTGCCGATCCCGATGATCATGGTCATCCCCATGATGGCGGTGATGTTGAGCTGCACGCAGGTGAACCAGAGCCCGGCGAACACCGCGGTGGTGGAGAACAGCGCCGCCGTCAGCACGATCAGCGGTATCCAGAACCGCTCATAGAGGAACAGCAGCAGCACGAACTCGGCCACCAACGCCGCACCGAACACCCGCGTCAGTCCGGCGAAGGCGATCTGCTGCTGGGCGTACAGGCCGCCAAGCTCGTAGCGAATGCCGTGCGGCACAGTGCCGTCGCGGCCGAGTACCTGCTTGACATCCGCGACGGCGGCGCCGAGGGAACGGCCTTGCAGCCGCGCCGTGATGGCGACCATGCGCTGCAGGTTCTCGCGCTCGACCTCTGCCTGGCCCGGCGCCGGCGAGACCTTCGCCACGCGGCCGAGTTCGAAAACATGCCCGTCCGGCGCGCGGATCGGCAACCGGGCGAGCTGGTCGTCGTACTGCCGCATCGCCGGCGGCAGCCAGACGCGGACGCCGACCTGCTTGACCGTCTGTGGCAACTCAGTCGCCACGGTGCCCGTGAGATACTCGTTCAGCGCGGTGCCGACCTCGGCGCTGTCGACGCCCTCGATCGCGGCGCGGGCAGGCTCCACCTGGATGTTCAGCCCATCCCCGGCGATGACGATCCCGTCAAGCACCGATACGACACCGTTAACCTTGCTGATGGCCGCGGCGATCTGGCGTGCGGCGGGCGCCAGCCGCGCCGGATCGTTGGCGAACAGCTTGATCTCGATTGGCTGCGGCACGGCGGTCAGGTCGCCGATCAGGTCCTCCATGAGTTGCGCGAGCGCCACGTCCAGCCCAGGCACGGCCTGGTCCACGCGGTCCTGCACCTCTTCCATCACGGCGGTGATCGGCCGGCGCGGGCCGCGCTTGAGCAGAACGAAGAAGTCCCCGGTGTTGGGTTCACTCAGGCCGCCGCCCAGGCCGGTGCCGACGCGGGTGGAGAACGTCTGCACATCGGGCACCGACTTGAGGATGGCCTCGACCTGCCGCAGCTCGCGCTGGGTTTCATTGAGGGAGGTACCAGGGGTCGAACGGTAGTCCAGCACGAAACCGCCCTCGTCCATCTGCGGCATGAAGCCGCTGCCGACGTGGCTGTAGGCGAAGTAGCCCAGCACCAGCAGCGGGACCAGGCCGAATGCAAGCAGCCAGGGCCGCGCGAACAGGCGGACGAGCAGCCAGCGGTGGGCACGCCCGACCCGTCCCTCCGGCCCGGTGCCGGGGTCCTTCCATTTGTCGAAATCGACGATCAACCGGGCCAATACCGGAACCGCGAGCGCGGTTAGCCCGTAGGATATGATCAGCGCCGCGGCCATCGTCAGCGACAGCGCCTTGAAGAACGCGCCGGTCACGCCGCCCAGGAACACCAGCGGCAGGAACACCAGCAGCGTCGCCGTGCTGGATCCGGTGAGCGGCGGCAGGAACTCCCGCCCAGCGCGAAGCACGGCATCCGGACCGGCCTTGGCGTCCGCCCGCCGGGCCAGGTGCTCGACCATCGTGATGACGTCGTCGATGACCAGGCCCACTGCCGCGGCGATCCCGCCGAGCGTCATGATGTTGAACGTCATGCCAAGTCCGAGCAGCAACAGCACCGTGATGGCCAGCGTCGCGGGCACCACCAGCATGGCAACCGCCGTCACCCGCAGGCTGCGCAGGAAGCCGAACAGCACCACGCCCGCGAGTGCCAGCCCAATCAGCACCGCGTCGCGCACGCTGCTGGCGGATTGCGTGACAAGCGTGCTCTGGTCGTACCAGTTGGCCAGCGTCACGCCGGCCGGCATCTGCGGCTGGAAATCCGCGAGCGCCTCGCGCACGGCCGCCGAGATCGCGACGCTGTTGGCGTTAGGCTGCTGATAGACCTGGAATTGCACCGCAGGGTGCCCGTCCTCGCCCACCCGAATCCATTGCGGCACCGCGCCGGTCCGCACCTCGGCAATGTCGCCGACGCGGACAACGCCACCCACGCCGCCCCGCACCACCGTGTCCCTGACCTGCTCGGCCTGGCGCATGGTGTCGTCGAGCGCCAGCAGAAGTAATTTGTCGTGGTCCTGCATGCGGCCCACAACGGTAAGCACGTTGGCTTTGCCGAGCGCCGCCGCCACATCGGACAGCGCCAGCCCGCGCGTCGTCAGGGCGTGTGGGTCAACCAGCACCTCCACCTCCGCGACCTCGCCGCCCTGCACCGAGACATGGGAGACGCCGGTGATGGCGGTAAGCAGCGGCACAAGCTGGTACTGCACCAGGTCGCGCTGCGCGACCGCGCTGACCGTGGTGGACGACAACGAATAGGCTATGATCGGAAATACTGTTGGGTCCATGCGGCGGACTTCATAGGAGGCCCCCGGCGGCAGGCCGGGCAATGTCTGTGCGACCGCCGCGTCCACCTGCGTGGTCGCCGCAACCATATCGGTGCCCCACGGGAAGTCGAGCGCGATCTCGACCGAGCCGCGGCTGGTGGTCGAGCGCATGTTGATGACGCCGGGCACCCCGCGCACCGCCTGCTCGAGCGGGATGGTCAGCAGCAGCACGGTCTGGTCCGCCGGCCGCGCCCCGGAATTGACGTTGACCAGGATTCGCGGGAACTGCACCACGGGAAACAGCCCAGTGGGCAGCAGCACGGCCGAGAAGCCGCCGGCCGCCGCGAGTGCCAGCAGCACGGCGAGGATCGAGCGCGTGTGCCGCGCCACGAAGCCCCGGCGCGGTGCATCGCCGCTCATGGCTTCGCCGGCGGGGGATTTGCCGGCGGTGCGGCCTGGTCGGTCCGCACGGCCATGCCATCCTGCAACTGATAGTTGCCGGATGTCACCAACGGACGCGCCGGCACGATCGGGCCGTCGATGACGGTGGTGTCGCCCACCGTACCGACCAATGTCACGGCGACGCGGGCGGCCTTGTCGCCATCGAGCTGAAAGACATAGGCGCCCTTCCCGTCCGTCAGCACCGCGTCCCGCGGCACCAGCCAGCCGGTCATCTGCCCCACTTGGATGACCACCCGCACTGGGTCGCCCGGTATCAGGCCGGTGGCGGACGCCGCCGGGTCGGTCGCCGACGGCACGGGCGGGTCCGGCGGATCGACGATCACCGGCACCAGGCGGCTCTGTGGATCAAGCATCGCCCCGATGGAGACAACGCTGCCTGGCTCGCCGCCGCTGCCGTATAACGGCACGATCCGCGCCGGCTGCCCGGCGCCGACAAGAGCCCGCTGCGCCGGCTCCACGCCGACCGTCGCGACCAGCCGACCGGAGCGAACGACCGTGAGCAGCGCCGCCTGCGCCGCCACCCTGGCGCCGGGCGAGACCAGCAGGTTCGCGACGACGCCATCGAATGGGGCGGCGACGGTCTGTTCCGCAGACCCACCGCCGGCGCGGTTCAGCGCGTCCAGCGTCGCCTGCGCGTCCGCAACCGCCTTGTCCGCCTGCGCCAACTGGTCACGTGTGGCGAGATGCTGGGCCAGCATCTGCGCAGCGCGGGCTCGATCGCCGCGTGCCAGGGCCAGGGCGGCAGCCGCCTGCCGGTATCCGGCGAGGGCGGACGGGTCGATACGGACGATGAGCAGCGGCTGCCCCTTGCGGACCGCTTGCCCCAGGAATGTCATGACCGAGACCAACTGACCGCCGCGCAGCAGGCTTATGGTCTCGCTGCCGCCATCGGGCGCCGCCTGCATCGTGCCATACGCCTCAAGCGTGCGAGGCAGGTTGCCGTGGTGTGGCACCGCCGTCTGGACCAGGACGCTGGGCTGCGGGCTGCCGCCTTGAGCCAGCCCCGCGGCCGGGAAAAGCGCCAGCGCTGCGACCAGTGATAAAGCCCGCGATGCGACCAGCGACAAAGCCCGCCTCGTGATCGGTGCCAAAGCCCGCGCCGCGCGCGGTAACGCGGCGAACGCGAGGCTGGCCAAACGCCTCATATCAGACTCGGCTGCTTCGGCACGGTCAGGTGAACCGGCGGCAGGCCAGCTCCGAGCAGCGTGGCAAGCGCGGTCCGCCCGTCGAGCACCTGCTGTTCCAGGCCGATCACCTGACGCTCCTTCTCCAGCCGCGCGACCACGAGCTGGACGTAGCTTAACTCGTCGATCAGCCCGGCCCGCAGCGCCGCCTCGGCATCGGCGGCGAGCCTTTGGGCCATAGCGAGCCCAGCCTTGGCCGCGGCAAGCTGGCCCGTCTGCAGCGCGAGGTTGGCGAGCAGCGCCCGCGCTCCGGCCGCGGCGGTCGCCAGGCGCGCCTCATATTCGGCGCGCAGTTGTTCGCGGGTGGCGCGCTGGACGGCGACAGCGCCACGATTGCGGTTGAAGATCGGCAGGCCGATCGAAACCGACGGCCCAAAGGATTGCACGCGGGACGTATCGTCGCCGTAGTTCGGCCCCAGCATGAGCGCCGGGAACTGGCCGAGCACGGCCGCGCGCAGACTCGCCTCCTGCGATGCGTAGCCAAGTTGCAGCGCGATCAGGTCGGGCCGGCGCGTCGGCAGGCTCTCAACCATGGCGGCGGCGTCGGCGTTTGAGATCGCCGGGACGGACACGGCCGTGTTCAGCATCGGTCGGATGTCTGGCGCCAGACCAAGCAGCGCGTCAAGACTCTGCCAGCGTTCGTCCTGCGCAAGCACGGCCGCATCCAGTTGCGTCTGCAGGCTGGTCACCGCGGCGATGTCGGGAGCCAGCGTCTGCAGCGTCGCGTTGCCCTGCGCCACCCCGCGCTGCGATGTGGCGGCACGCCGTTGCAGTATGGCGAGCGTCTGCCGGAGGCTGTGCAGCAGGCGACCCTGCTCGATCAGGTCAATGGTGAGCGTCTGGGCGCGGCTGATCGTCTGCCATTCCTGCCAGACCGTATTGGCATCCACCTGCTGGGCGAGCTTGCTGGCCGCGAGGCGACGGGCTGAAAGGCTTATCAACGACGTGATGTCGCCTGTCAGGGTGGCGCCGATCGCGTTCGCCACAGCCGGTCCGGCCAGCAGCACATTGTAGCTGCCGGACAGCGTCAGGTCGGGCAGCAGCCCAGCCTGGATCACCTGCGCCCGTGCAACACCTTGCTGCGCCCGCAACGCTCGCAGGTCCGGGCTGTTCTGCGCCGCGAGCAGCCCGACCTCGCCCAGCGTGAGCGGCCTGTCCGCGGGGATCGGTGCCGCATCCGGCCGCGACCGGTCAAGTTGCGCGACGCTGCCGGCGAGCCCCGGCCGCACCGGCAACGGTTGCGCACGCTCGCTGGCACAGGCAGCCAGCAGAACGCTGGCCATGAGCAGGATGGCGGGATTCAGGCCGGCAGGACGTTGGTTCAAGGCGACTCCGCGCAATGGGGCGCAAATCCCCTGGCTGCGGTGCTCCGTCCACCAGAAATGTCCGCCACCGTGCCCTCCAACATGCCGTCTGGCGCTGATACCGCAGTGCCGGCCGCGGTGTGCCGCGGGGGCCGCCCTGACATGACGGCGCCGCCGCCGGCTCGACGATCGGCCGGTTGATAAGCGGCTGCACCGGCGTTGCTCCCCGCTCGTTTGGCGAATACGCCGGCTGCGATGACGCCACCGGTGAGCCAATATCGTGCGATGCCGGCGTTGGCACTCGGCGGATGTGCCCTCGCCTCGGACGGAACCGACAACGGATGTGATGCCCCGCATCCGGCGAGGGACGACATTCTCAACGCTCCAGGTCGCACGCGCGGTGGGTGCCGCGCAGCTGCCGCCAGACGAACCAGGCGACGCCGATCGCGAGCAGCCCAATCACCACGAAGTCAAATCGATGCATGATGGCCTGCAGCCGCGGGTCGGTGTTCCACCGCTTGCCCAGTACGTAGCCGACATAGGCAAGCGCGTAGCACCAGGGCCAGGAGCCCACGAAAGTGTAGAACTGGAATGGCACCTGCGGCATGCGGGCGATCCCCGCTGGAAGCGCGATGAAAGTGCGCACCACCGGCAACACGCGCGCGATGAGCACCGCCGGGCCGCCGAACCGATGAAAGAAGCGGTCCGCGCGATCCAGATGCTCGCGGCGAAGCAGGACATAGCGCCCCCAACGTTCGGCCAGGGGGCGGCCACCATGGGCGCCGATGAAGTAGGCGACGGTAGAGCCGACGTTACAGCCGACGGCGCCAGCCGTCGCCGCGAACACAAGATTAAACCGGCCTGTCGAGACCAGATACCCGGCGAAAGGCATGATGATCTCGGAGGGCAGCGGCAGGCAGGCGGACTCGATCGCCATCAGCCCAGCGACTCCTAGATAACCCGCCGACGAGATAATCGTCACGACCCAGCCGCCAAGCGAGGCAAGACTGCCGTCCATCGGTGCTGCTCCCGCCGTCGAACGGCCTTCTGCTCATCAGCAGACGCTTTGTGTACACTGACGCGGCACGCGTTCAACATTATAACTGACGCAGGCCCGTCATGAGGAGATTGAGTGACCGTGACTGACCCGCATCGGCTATTCGTCTGCGCACCCGTTTCCGTCGCTTGCCCGCGTCATTCGCGTGTTCTGCCGGACGAGCAGGATGCCGCCGATTGAACACCACGGATATCGCCCAGGCGGTCTGGAGGTGCCGCGTCCGGCTTGCCATCGACATGATGGATTCGGCCGTGGCCGGTTAAAGAAACCAAGCAACGACGCCTGGGCAGGAAACTCGGACGATCACTTTGTTCAGCATTTCAGTGGGATACCAGTTTCGCGAATCACTCAAGTGGTGCCTTTCTGAGCGCCGCGACATTATGTTCATGCCAGGGCGCTATAGGCGCCGATACGTTGGTTCCCCGTGGATGGAAAGTTAGCAGTTCCCAACATAGGCAGCGCCAGCATGCGCCGGGGCGGCGAGCGACTATGGAATGGCTGGGCGCTATGACTCACGCCTCTGCATCCCTTCATGCGGCTTTCATCGGTGCTTAACCTACCGGCGGTTCCTGCATGGATCTTGTTCATCCGCTTCGGCCGCTCCCGTTGCCTTGATCGGGCCTGCGCCGATCGCCGGCGACCTTGATCGCGCCCGCGGCATTCGAAACGGCAGCATTGCCTGCACCCATGGCGCACTGAACCGGTCCATCGCCAGGCTCTCGTGCATCGCGGTGACCTGTTGGCCGAGCAGGTCCGCCTGCACGACGGAACGGGCGTAGAATGGGGTGTCTTCCAGCGTCTCCGTCACCCGCGGCGCTGCGGCGCAAATCCGCCGTGGCACCCGCCACCGCGTGCGCGGCAGCGCCACCGGCGGCGGCGCGGCAAAATCCTCGACACCTCCCGCGGCGGCATACTGCATGGCCAGGGTTAGCGCCCCATCCCGCCGCACCACGTCGTACAATACGGCGGTGCCGCCCGGCACGGCCGCCCGACTCCAATCCCACCGCAGAAAGTCCGCCTCCAGCGGCCGATCGCCGCTGTTGGTATCGAAGTAGGCCGGGCCAGACCACGACAGGCCGGGTTGGTCCAGCATGACCTCCACGCGGGCGCACGGCGCGATCGGCCGCCAGCGGTGCCGACCGGCGGTATCCAGCGCCAGCGTCCGGCTCTCGACCGCCGACGGATACAGCCGCACCGTTCCACGCACCCGTCGCGGCACCGGCACGCCGATCTCGTCGATCCGCACCGTCAGCCCGGAGCCGTCCCACGACAGCGCGCTGGGGCCAATCGACAGGAAATCGGCGCCGCGCGCCACCGATCGCGGGCCTCGCTCGGTCATCGCCCAGCGCCGCCCTTGCCCATACAGCGCCACGTTCAGCGCGCAGTGGCGCAGCGGATCGCCGCCGCCCTGCCCGCGTGCCCAGGACCGGCGCGCCCAGGCGTAATAGGGAGAAAACACGCTGCCGAGGAACGCGATCAAGGTGATGCCATGGGCGCCATCGTCGCTCAGCGCATCGACATACCACCAGACATAGCCGCCGGCCGGCGGCGTTACCCCGAAGTCAGGTCCCGCAGCAGGCTTGCCGCCGCCAGCCGGCCCGACAGCACCGCCATCGGCACCCCCGGGCCCGGATGCACGCTGCCCCCCGCCAGATACAGGCCCGGCATCGTGCTGCGCGCGCCCGGCCGGCGGAATGCCGCCATCGAGCCGTGCACCGCCTGGCCGTACAGCGCCCCGCCCGTCGCCGGGAACAGCGCCGCGAAGTCGGTCGGTGTGGCGATCGCCGTCGCTTCCGGACGGTAATGTATAGTCAGGCCGCACCGTTCCAGCAGGCCGAAGGTCTGTCTCGCGCATGGCTCGATCTCGCTTGAGGTAAAGATGTGCCGGTCGCCGATGGGCGGCGCGTTGACCAGGACCAGCAGCCGCTCCGGTCCGCCATCCGGCGGCGCGCCTGGCCCGCCGCGATCCTGCGCGCAGACATAGACCGTGGGATGGGCCGGCAGTTGGCCGCGGCGGAATATATCGTCGAATTCCGCCTTGTAGTCGCGGCAGAAAAACACGTTGTGGCGGGTCAGCGGAAACCCCTCGGTCGCTGCCGACAGCGCCCAGGTCACCGCCGAGAGCGACCGCGCCGCCGATTTCGGCACAGGCTTCAGGCCGGCAACGGCCGAACCGAATGCGCCGGCCGCCAGGGCCGCGTAATCGGCGTTGCACACCACCGCATCCGCTTCGACCCGCTCGCCGGTCGTCAGCACCACGCCGCCGGCACGGCCATCACGCACCACGATCTCCGCCACCGCCGCGCCGGCCCGCACTACCACGCCCTGCCGCTCGGCCAGCGCGGTCAGCGCTTCGGCCAGCCGCACCATGCCGCCTGCCACCAGCCACACACCCTGCTGCTCGACATGCGCGATCAGCATCAGCGTCGCCGGCGCCTGGAACGGTGAGGACCCGCTGTAGGTGGCGTAACGCCCGAACAACTGGCGCAGCCGGGGATCACGGAAATGCTCGCCCAGGGCCTTCCACAACGTGGCGAACGGCGAGACACCCCACAGCTCGGTCAGGCCGCGCAGCCCCTGCCCAGCGGTCAGGGAGAACGCGGTGGGCCGCGGCGAGCGGATGAACGGACCCTCCAGTGTGCGGTAGACCCGCTGCGTCCGTGCAACGAAGGCGCGGTAGCCGTCCGCCTCCTTCTGGCCAGCGAGGCCGGCGATCGCCTCGGCCGAGCGTTCGATATCGGCGAACAGGTCCAGCCGTTCGGTGGCGCTCCAGGCGTGGCGGGCCAGCAGGTCGGCGGAATGCAGCGTCAGATGCGCCTCGACGGACGATCCGGCGTCAGCGAACAACCGGTCGAACACCCACCGCATCGTCAGCACGGTCGGTCCGGCGTCGATCGCGACCCCGCCAGCCCGCATCTGGCGCAGCTTGCCGCCGGGAATGGCGGCACGCTCCAGCAGCGTCACGGCCGCACCGCGCGTCGCCAGATCGATGGCCGCCGCCAGGCCGCCGGCGCCGGCACCGACCACTGTCACGCGAGGTGTCCGCACCGGGCTGGTGTCCAATTTCGTGGTTGACTTGAGTGTCAATATAACATGACACTCAAGGTTGACAACCAGAATAGACACACGCCGCACGAGTCACACATGAGGTCTGTCACAGGTCACACCTGTCACGGATCACGCCTGCCACAGGTCACGAGGGGGAAATGCGATGGATGCTGTCATCCGGATCGAGAAGGCGCTAACCGCCTCGCTGGATCATGCCGACAGCGGCGGCCCGCCGTTGCTCGCGGCTGCCATGCGTCACGCGGTGTTTCCCCGCGGTGCCCGCATCCGGCCTCGGCTGTGCCTGGCTGTCGCCGCCGCCTGCGGGGATGACAACCCGGCGGCATCCGACGCCGCCGCCGCCGCAATCGAGCTGATGCACTGCGCATCGCTGGTGCATGACGACCTGCCTTGCTTCGACGATGCCGACACGCGGCGCGGCCGGCCTTCGGTGCACCACGCCTTTGGCCAGCCGCTGGCGGTGCTGGCAGGCGACGCACTGATCGTGCTGGCGTTCCAAGCCATTGCCTGGGGTGCCGCACGGTCTCCCGCACGTCTGGCGGCGCTGATCCTGACCGTGGCCGGCGCCACCGGCATGCCATCCGGCATCGCCGCCGGTCAGGCCTGGGAATCCGAACCCAGGATTGATCTTGGCCAGTATCAGCGCGCCAAGACCGGCGCCTTGTTTGCCGCCGCCACGGTGGCGGGCGCCGCCGCCGCCGGCGCCGAACCCGAACCCTGGCGCGAACTGGGGGAGCGTCTGGGCGAGGCCTATCAGGTGGCCGACGACATCGCCGACGTGCTGTCCGGGGCATCCGACCTGGGCAAGCCCACCGGCCGCGACCAGGCGCTGGCCCGGCCGAATGCGGCGTTGACTATGGGCATCGACAGCGCCATGCGGCACCTGGAGTCGCTGGCGGCGGCGGCGGCGGACTCCATTCCGCCATGCCAGGGTGCCGCCGCGCTGCGGGCGCTGACCCTCGGCGAAGCTCGTCGGCTGCTGCCAAAGGACCTGTCGCAGCGGGCCGCGTGACACGGGTTTGTCATGGCAGCGCGCCGCCATCACGGTCTGACGCCACCGCGTGGAGAAGGGCACCGTCTCTACCTCGTCATGCCAGGCGGAGGTGCCATGGTGCGCTGAAATGGCGCCTCGGAGGCGATTTAAACGCCCGCACGTCATGGCCGGCGAAGGCCCGCCCTCCACGCCTTTGCCGCAACCGTTCCCACAAGTCGGCGGTATCAAGGCCGCTCGTCCCCCGCGTGGTCAGCAGCCCGGTCACGCGGCAGCGCCTGACCGATGCACATGCTTCTCGGATTCGATGTGCATTGGGCGCACGCCGGCCCCTCCCGGCTTGTGGCGCCGCGTGATCGCCTGAGACTGACCGGTCATAAGGCGTGAAGCACGCGATCAAGCAAGGAATTAGACCATGATCGGACACCGGTTATGAAGCAATCTCAAACGATTATGGTCTAAATGTCCGTGCGGACATCTCTCGGCATTGTGGACACGCCGCCTCATGCCGAACCGGAACGGCCCGGGCGAGGCTTCGGCGACCACTGGTTCGCGCTGCGAAACCGGTTGCTCGCCAGTCCGGCGTTCCAACGCTGGGCCGTCCGCTTCCCATTGACCCGGCCGATCGCCAACCGCCGAGCACGGGCGCTTTTCGATATCACAGCCGGGTTCGTCTACAGCCAGGTGCTGGTCGCTTGCGTCAGGCTGCGCCTGTTCGACATCCTAGCGGAGGGGTCGCAGACTCTGGACCGCCTCGCCACCCAGTTGTCACTTTCAGTTGACGCGACAACGCGGCTGCTGACGGCGGCAGCGGCGCTGCGGCTGGCCGAACACCGCCGTGGCGGCCGCTTCGGCCTGGGTGTTCTGGGCGCCGCGCTGCACGGCAACCCAGCGATCGCGGCCATGATCGAGCACCATACGGCGCTTTATGCCGACCTGCGCGATCCCGTGGCGCTGTTACGTGGCGAGCAGCCGGATACCGCGCTCGGCCGCCTCTGGCCCTACGCCGCCCGCGATCGTTCGGCGGCGCTGGGGCCACCGGAGGTCGCCGCCTACAGCGCGCTGATGGCGGCATCGCAGCCCCTGGTAGCGGCCGACATCCTGGCGGCGTATCGGCTCGACCGCCATCGCTGCCTGCTGGACGTCGGCGGCGGCGACGGCAGCTTCCTGACCCAGGCTGCCGCTGCGGCACCAGAGCTGCGGCTGATCCTGTTCGACTTGCCAGCGGTGGCGGAGCGGGCACAGGCGGGATTTGCCAAAGCCGGCCTGAGCGGCCGGTCCGAGGCGGTTGGCGGTGATGCTCGCACCGGTCCGTTGCCTGATGGTGCTGACATCGTGTCGTTGATCCGCGTCATCCACGACCATGACGACGACATCGCGCTGGCGATCCTGCGGTCCGCCTGCCGAGCGCTGCCGCCAGGGGGCACGCTGCTGCTGGCGGAACCGATGGCAGGCACCGCCGGCGCCGAGTCGGTCGGCGCCTACTTCGGCTTCTACCTGCTCGCCATGGGCAGCGGCCGGCCGCGCACCGCGGCAGAACTGTCCGGCCTGATGGCAAAGGCGGGATTTGCCCGGATGCGCCTGCTGCCAACCCGCCGGCCCATGCTGGTACGCGTCATGGTTGCCACGAAACCAGACGCATGACCCGGAATACCTCGCCGGTCGTAAATCGGAGTTGACAGTCTTAAATGTCAATCTAGGATGACACAAAGGCCGGGACGTCATGAAAGCCGACGTCGTAAAAGTCTAGCCCGCATGGGCCCGGCAGGAGGTGCCTAGGATGGAAGCGCTGGCTGTCGTGCTGAGCAAACCTGAATCTCTCTCGGTCAACCGTCTCGTCCTGACGCCACCCGGCAATGCGGACGTGGTCGTGGACATCGCCTGGAGCGGTATCAGCACCGGCACCGAGCGTCTGCTCTGGCAGGGCCGCATGCCAGCCTTCCCCGGCATGGGCTATCCGTTGGTTCCCGGTTACGAGTCGGTCGGCCAGATCGTCGCCGCCGGACCCGACTTCGCCGGACGGGTCGGCGAGACCGTCTTCGTGCCCGGCGCAAGCTGCTTTGGCGAGGTCCGCGGCCTGTTCGGCGGCGCCGCCTCCCGCCTGGTTGTCCGGTCCGAACGGGCGCTGTCGATTGATCCGGATCTGGCCGAACACGGCGTGCTGCTGGCGCTGGCCGCGACCGCCCAACATGCGATCGCCGGCACTATTTTGCCCGACCTGATCGTCGGCCACGGCGTCGTCGGCCGGCTGCTCGCCCGCCTCGTGTTGGCGGCCGGCGGTGCGCCGCCCATGGTCTGGGAAATCAACCCGCGGCGGGTGGACGGCGCCCAGGGCTATCAGGTGCTGCACCCGGACGTCGATCCGCGCCGCGACTACCGTTGCATCTGCGACGCCAGCGGCGATGCCAACCTGCTGGACACGCTGGTCCAGCGCCTCGTCCCCGGCGGCGAGATCGTCCTGGCCGGCTTCTACGCCGAACGACTGTCCTTCGCGTTTCCCATGGCCTTCATGCGGGAAGCCCGGTTCCGCGTCGCCGCGCAGTGGCAGCCCGACGACCTCTCGGCCGTCCGCCGCCTGATCGCTGATGGCAGCCTGTCGCTCGACGGCCTGATCACCCACCGCATGCAAGCCGCCCAGGCGGAGGCCGCCTACCGCACCGCCTTCAACGATTCGACCTGCCTGAAAATGATCCTCAATTGGAGAGCCAGCGCATGAACGCACCTTTCGATGCGGCCCTTTCACGGCTCCGCTCCGAAGCGGCGATCGAGCCGGACGCGCCGGCGAGCGGTCCGGTAAAGAAGGAAACCCAGGTCATCGCGATCTACGGCAAGGGCGGCATCGGCAAGAGCTTCACCCTGGCCAACCTGTCCTACATGATGGCGCAGCAGGGCAAGCGCGTGCTGCTGATCGGCTGCGATCCGAAAAGCGACACCACGTCGCTGCTGTTCGGCGGCCGGAGCTGCCCGACCATCATCGAGACGTCGTCGAAGAAGAAGCTGGCCGGTGAGGCGGTGAAGATCGGCGATGTCTGCTTCAAGCGCGACGGCGTCTTCGCGATGGAGCTGGGCGGCCCGGAGGTCGGCCGTGGCTGCGGCGGCCGCGGCATCATCCATGGCTTCGAGCTGCTGGAGAAACTCGGCTTCCATGACTGGGGCTTTGATTACGTCCTGCTGGACTTCCTCGGCGACGTGGTCTGCGGCGGCTTCGGCCTGCCGATCGCTCGCGACATGTGCCAGAAGGTAATCGTTGTCGCCTCGAACGACTTGCAGTCGCTGTATGTCGCCAACAACGTCTGCTCCGCGGTGGACTACTTCCGCAAGATGGGCGGCAACGTCGGTGTTGCCGGCATGGTCATCAACAAGGATGACGGCACCGGGGAGGCGCAGGCTTTCGCCGGCAAGGTCGGCATCCCGGTGCTGTCGGCGATCCCCGCCGACGACGACATCCGCCGCAAGAGCGCCAGCTACGAGATCATCGGCAAGCCCGGCGGCCGCTGGGCCTCGGTGTTCGAACAGCTCGCCGAACAGGTCGCCCTTGCCCCCCCGGTGCGTCCCTCGCCGCTGACCCAGGACGCCCTGCTCGGCCTGTTCGCCGGCGATGCCGTCGGCCGCGACGTGGTGCTGGACCCGGCAACGCTGGAGGACATGTGCGCGGCGACAATCCTGGAAAAGCCGTCGCTCGAAGTAATCTACGAAGGCGCCTGAGATGGACGGATCGATCATCCCTCCCGACACCGCATCCGGCTGCCACGGTGGCCGGGAGACCATGCTGGACGCGGCACGCGCGGCGGGGAAAAGTGAAATCCTCGACCAGCTTCTGAAGGATTACCCGCGCGGCCCGCATGACCAGCCGCAATCGATGTGCCCGGCGTTCGGATCGTTGCGCGTCGGGCTGCGCATGAAGCGCACCGCGACGATCCTGTCCGGATCGGCGTGCTGCGTCTACGGGCTGACCTTTACCTCGCATTTCTACGGCGCCAAGCGCAGCGTCGGCTATGTGCCGTTTAACTCGGAAACCCTGGTGCGCGGCCAGCTTTACGAGGACATCCGCAACGCGGTGTACGAGACCGCCAAGCCGGCCGACTACGACGCCGTGGTGGTGATCAACCTGTGCGTGCCGACTGCCTCCGGCGTGCCTTTGGATCGTCTGCCCAAGGCGATCGACGGCGTCCGCATCATCGGTATCGACGTGCCGGGTTTCGGTGTGCCCACGCACGCCGAGGCGAAGGATGTGCTGGCCGGCGCCATGCTGCGCTACGCGCGTCTGGAAGCCGAATCCGGCCCCGTCGCCCGGCCCCGCGCGCAGGCCGACATGCCGACCGTGACCCTGATCGGCGAGTTGTTTCCGGTCGATCCGATCGGCGTCGGCGCGATGCTCGCCCCCATGGGCCTCGCCGTCGGTCCGCAGATCCCATCGCGTGAATGGCGCGATCTGTATGGCGCGCTCGATTGCGCCGTCGCCGCCGCGGTGCATCCTTTCTACACCGCGTCATTCCGCGAATTCGAGGCCGCCGGCCGTCCCATTGTCGGATCGGCCCCGGTGGGCCACGATGGCACCGCCGCCTGGCTGGACGCGATCGGCGCCGCCGCGAACGTATCCGCCGACAAGATCGACGCCGCCAAGGCCCGATTTCTGCCGGCGATCCGCGCCGCGCTGGAGGCCAATCCGATCAGCGCCCGCGTCACCGTTTCCGGCTACGAAGGCTCAGAACTGCTGGTTGCGCGCCTGCTGATGGAGGCCGGCGCCGAGGTGCCTTATGTCGGCACCGCCTGCCCCAGGACGGACTGGAGCGCGCCCGATCGCGCCTGGCTGGAAGCCCGCGGCACGCATGTCCAGTATCGCGCCTCACTGGAACAGGACATCGCGGCAATGCTGCACGTCCGCCCCGACCTCGCAGTCGGCACCACCCCGCTGGTGCAGAAAGCCAAGGCGCTCGGCATTCCAGCGCTTTACTTCACCAACATGGTCTCCGCGCGCCCGCTGTTCGGACCGGCCGGTGCCGGCGCGCTGGCCGCGATCGTCGCCGCTCAGACCAGGGGACGCGAGCGGTTCGCCCGCATGGTGAGCTTCTTCGACAAGGTCGGCGCCGGCGAAACCGCCGGCTATGGCTGGAAGGATGTGCCGAAGGACCCGCCCGGTTCAAAGGAGCGCTACAGGCGAGCGCGAGAGGCGAAAGCCAAGGCAAGCCAGGCCGTGGGGACCTGACGCGATGCTCGTGATCGATCATGACCGGGCTGGTGGCTACTGGGGCGCGGTCTACACCTTCACCGCGATCCGCGGCCTGCGCGTGGTGATCGACGGCCCGGTCGGCTGCGAGAACTTGCCGGTCACCGCCGTGCTGCACTACACCGACGCCCTGCCGCCACATGAACTGCCCGTCGTCGTTACCGGCCTGTCGGAAGAAGAACTTTCCCGGAATGGCACCGAGGACGCGATGCGACGGGCGGCCGGGACGCAGGACCCGGACATGCCGGCGGTGGTGGTAACGGGCAGCATCGCCGAGATGATCGGCGGTGGCGTCACGCCCGAGGGGTCGAACCTGCTGCGGTTCATCCCGCGCACGATCGACGAGGACCAGTGGCAAGCCGCCGACCGCGCCATCAACTGGCTGTGGTCCGAGTTTGGTGCGAAACGATCCAAACCAAAGCCGCGCGCACCACGCCCGGAAGGCACCAAGCCTCGCGTCAACATCATTGGCCCGATCTACGGCACCTTCAACATGCCGTCCGACGTCGCCGAAATCCGCCGCCTAATCGAAGGCATCGGCTGCGAAATCAACCTCGTGTTCCCGCTCGGCGCGCACATCGACGACGTGCAGCGCCTGCCGAACGCCGACGTGAACGTCTGCCTGTATCGCGAGTTTGGCCGCAAGCTCTGCGAGGAGCTTGACCGACCGTATTTGCAAGCGCCGATCGGGCTTTTCGCCACCACCAACTTCCTGCGCAAGCTTGGTGAACTGACCGGTGTGGATCCCGAGCCATTCATCGAGCGCGAGAAGCACACCACGATCAAGCCAATCTGGGACCTGTGGCGCAGCGTCACGCAGGATTTCTTCGCCACCGCGTCCTTCGCGGTCGTTGCAACCGAAACCTATGCCCGCGGCCTGCGGCGCTTCCTGGAAGACGAGATGGGCATCCCCTGCACCTTCGCTTTCTCCCGTGCGCCCGGCATCAAGCCGGACAACGCCGCGGTGCGGCAGGCGATGCGGAGCAAGACCCCGCTGGTGATGTTTGGGTCCTATAACGAACGAATGTACATCGCCGAGGCGGGCAACCGCAGCATGTATATACCGGCGTCGTTTCCCGGTGCGATCATCCGTCGGTCGATCGGCACGCCGTTCATGGGATATGCCGGCGCCACCTATGTCATCCAGGAATACTGTAACGCCCTGTTCGACGCGCTATTCAATATCCTGCCGCTGGGCACCGACATGGACAAGATTGAAGCCACGCCAACAAGAATGTCGTCCAGCTTGCCCTGGGACGAGGATGCGCAGGAACGGCTGGATAAGTATCTTGAAACAGAACCGTTCCTGGTCCGTATCTCGGCTGCAAAACGGCTGCGCGATCGTGTCGAGCAAGACGTGAGACAGGCCGGGGAAGACCGGGTGACCGCCGGCCGCGTCTGTCACGCGTTGGCCGAACGGGTGGCTGCATGAGCGAAAACATAAGCTTCTATGTTCGATCGTTCGATCTGTCTGGGATGCTACGGCAAGCTTCTCACGTCATGGCGGGCGAACGGCCGGGATCCACGCTTTTGGCCGCACCAGTATCGCAAGGCGCGGACGGCGAACGTTCGCCCGCCATGGCGATGTTGGACGGTCGAGCCATGTTCGCGACCACGCATTCCCAGCAGTCCCTGTTTCAAGTAGCTGCCCCCAGCCGCCCGCGCGGCACGCCAACGGGCGGTCCGAGGTTCCACCTGGCGGTCCCAGGCGGAATGGGCGCCGTAGCCCGCTATCCCACGGCAATCCCAGTCGCGCGGGATGCGCGCGACACCGGCCGCAAGGCTGTTTCCGGAGAGTAATAACATGGCTATCGCACCAGGACCCTCGGCAACGGGGTTGACGGAGACGGAGGCGAAAGAGTTCCACGGTATCTTTATCACGAGCTTTATCGTCTTCACGGTAATCGCCATCATTGCGCACTTCCTTGCGTGGCAATGGCGTCCTTGGCTGCCCGGACCCAACGGCTATGCCACCTCGTGGCTGAATGACGCCGGTGGCATGGTCGGCCACGTGATCTCGCAATTCGTCTAAGGGGGAAACGGATATGTGGCGCATTTGGCTTCTGTTCGATCCCCGGCGCGTGCTTGTCGCGTTGGCGATCTTCCTGTTCGTGCTGGCTCTGCTGATCCATTTCATCCTGCTCAGCACCGCCCGGTTCAACTGGCTGGAAGGGCCGCATGCCGGCGCGACCGCGGCACAGATGGCGCCCTTGCCATCAACCGCGAAATAACGTGGCGAAACGGAGTAACGGACAGGGCCGCAACACACCAAGGCCTTGTCCGTTACTTCTTGACCCAAATGCCTGACGACTAGTTGGAGATCATGGCGATGGCTATGCTCAGTTTTGAGAGGAAGTACCGCACCCGCGGAGGCACCCTGATCGGCGGTGACCTGTTCGATTTCTGGGTCGGGCCGTTCTGGGTCGGTTTCTTCGGCGTAACTACTATCTTCTTCGCCCTGCTCGGCACGCTCCTGATCATCTGGGGCGCCGCCATTGGACCGACCTGGAATGTCTGGCGCATCAACATAGCGCCACCCGACCTGAGCTACGGGCTGGCCTTCGCGCCGCTGAAGGAAGGCGGGCTGTGGCAGTTGATCACCATCTGCGCAGTCGGCGCCTTCTGTTCCTGGGCGCTGCGCCAGGTTGAGATCGCCCGCAAGCTGGGCATGGGATTGCATGTGCCGTTCGTCTTCAGCTTCGCCATCCTAGCGTACGTCACCTTGGTGGTGTTCCGCCCGCTGCTGATGGGCGCCTGGGGCTACGGGTTCCCGTACGGCATCCTGGCCCATCTGGACTGGGTGTCGAACACCGGGTACCAGTACTTGCATTTCCATTACAATCCGGCGCACATGATCGCGGTGAGCTTCTTCTTCACCAATGCGCTGGCACTGGGGCTGCATGCCTCGCTGATCCTGTCCGCCGCCAATCCCCCCAAGGGCCAGATGGTCAAGGGACCGGAGTACGAGAACGCCTATTTCCGCGATACCATCGGCTACTCAATCGGCACGCTGGGCATCCACCGCCTGGGAATATTCCTGGCCGCCTCGGCGTCGTTCTGGAGCGCGGTGTGCATCATCATCAGCGGACCGTTCTGGAGCCGTGGCTGGCCGGAATGGTGGACCTGGTGGCTCAATCTTCCGATCTGGGCGCATTGATCCGGCAGCGGGGAGGCAAACATGGCAGAGTATCAGAATATCTTCACCCGGGTTCAGGTACAAGGTCCGGTGCAAACCGGCGTCGCACTGCCGCGCGGCAGTTGGGCGCGCTCCGGCAGGCCGTTTCATTCCTACCTGTTCGGCCTGTTCGGCGACGCCCAGGTTGGTCCGATCTACCTGGGGTTCACCGGCATCGCTTCGTTGGTTTGCGGCTTCATCGCCTTCGAGATCATCGGTCTGAACATGTGGGCGTCGGTCGACTGGAACCCGATCCAGTTCGTCCGGCAATTGCCCTGGCTGGCGCTTGAACCGCCGCCGCCGGCATATGGCCTGAAAATCCTGCCGCCGCTGGCCCAGGGCGGGTGGTGGCTGTTGGCCGGGTTCTTTCTGACCGCGTCCATCCTGCTTTGGTGGACCCGTATGTATCGACGGGCCAGGGCGCTGGGACTGGGAACCCACACCGCCTGGGCGTTCGCGTCGGCGATCTGGTTGTATCTGGTGCTGGGTTTCATTCGCCCGATCCTGATGGGAAGCTGGGCCGAGGCCGTCCCGTTCGGCATCTTCCCGCACCTTGACTGGACCGCGTCCTTCTCCATCCGGTACGGAAACCTGTTCTACAACCCGTTCCACATGCTTTCGATCGTGTTCCTGTATGGCTCCGCCGTGATATTCGGCATGCACGCCGGCACGGTGATGGCGACCAGCCGCTACGGCGCCGAACGCGAGATTGAACAGATTGTCGACCGCGGCACCGCGTTTGAACGCGGCGCCTTGTTCTGGCGCTGGACCATGGGCTTTAACGCCACTGCGGAATCGATCCATCGCTGGCTCTGGTGGTTCGCCGTGCTGACCACACTGACCGGCGGGATCGGCATCCTGCTGACCGGTACCGTGGTGGACAACTGGTACCTCTGGGGCGTCAAGCATGGTATCGCGGCACCTTATCCGCAGATCTGGGGGAACATCGTGGACCCACTCAAGACGTTACCCCCGGGAGCAGGGCAATGAACTTCCGTCAGCAAGTCACCCTGGGGGGCGCCGTGGCGGCGGCCCTCGCGGTTGCCGCGGTCATTCTGTACCAGACCGAGTGGCCTCCCATGAACGGCATCCAACGCGGCTTTCGCGGCACTGCGATGGACGAGATCTACAATCCGCGCTTTGTCAGGGAGGAACTCGCAGCCAACAAGATCCCGGCGTCGTTGCCACGACTGCCGGACGTCGGTGGCAAGGCCGGGGCGGTCTACAAAAACGTCCAGGTGCTGAAAGATGTCAGTGTCGGCAACTTTACCCGGCTGATGGCGTCGATCACCACCTGGGTTGCACCGGTGCAAGGCTGCGCCTATTGCCACGATGTCAACAACATGGCGGCTGACACGGTGTATACCAAGGTCGTCGCCAGGCGGATGATCCAGATGGTGCAGCACGTCAACGCCGATTGGAAAAGCCACGTCGCGGCGACCGGCGTGACCTGCTATACCTGCCACCGCGGCAACCCGGTTCCGGCCAACGTCTGGTTCGATAACCCCGGCCCGGTCCAGGCCAGCGGCTTCGCGCAGATCCCGGCGGGCAAGAACCATCCGGCCGCCGTCGCCGAGGACAGTTCCCTGCCCTTCGATCCGTTCACGCCGTTCCTGGAGCACGACGCCAACATCCGCGTCATTGGTCAGACGGCGCTGCCCACCGACGATCGGTCGTCGATCAAGCAGACCTACTGGACCTATTCGCTGATGATCCACTTCTCCCAGTCGCTCGGCGTGAACTGCACCTACTGCCACAACACCAGGGCGTTCACCGACTGGAGCCAGAGCACGCCGCAGCGAGTGAACGCCTGGTATGGCATCCGCATGGTCAGGGACCTGAACGACAACTACCTTGACCCCCTGCACACGGTGTTTCCGCCGGTTCGGCTGGGTGCCGATGGCGATTCCGCCAAGGTGAACTGCGCGACCTGCCACAATGGTGTCTACAAGCCCCTGTTCGGCGTCAGCATGGTGAAAGATTTTCCGGAATTGCAAACCCACCCCTAGCCGAACCGTATCGCTTTATAATATGTGCCGGGCCAGGGGCGGTCCCGTGGCTGGAGCTGAGACGGCATGAATTCGATTGAGATCAACAAGGCTATCGCGGCGGTGCTGATCGCCGGGATAGCCTTCTTTTTGACTGGGTTGATCGGCGATAACCTGGTCGTCGAGCGACCGCTGAAGCAGATGGCGATCAAGATCGACGTCCCGACCGAAGCGACGCCTGGAAATGCGCCTGCCCAGGCCCCGCTGCCGCCGGTCGCCGTGTTGCTGGCCAAGGCCGATCCCGCCGCGGGTGAAGCCGACACCAAGAAGCTGGGCTGCGTCGCCTGCCACACCTTTACCGAAGGCGGCAAGGCCGGCATTGGGCCCAATTTGTATGGCGTGGTCGGCGGCCCGCACGCGCACATGCAGGGTTACAGCTACTCAGCCGCACTGAAAGCCAAGCAGGGGCCCTGGACCTTTGCGGAGCTGAACGAGTGGCTGCATAAGCCCAGTGAATATGCTCCGGGTACTAAGATGACCTTTGCCGGCATCAGCAACGACAAGGAGCGGGCAGATGTGATCGACTACCTGCACACGCTCTCGCACAGCCCGGAGCCGCTGCCGACACCGACGGCGGCGGAGCTAAACCCGCCCAAGGCATCGACCGCTGCGGCGGCGCCTGCCGGGGACCCGCCGGTGGAGACCCTGCTTGCCTCGGCCAATCCGGCGACCGGTGAGGCGGATACCAAGAAGCTGGGCTGCATCGCCTGCCATACCTTCACGAACGGCGGGAAGGCTGGCATTGGTCCGAATCTCTATGGCGTGGTCGGCGGCCCGCACGCCCATATGGCGGGCTTCAACTACACCGCTGCGCTCAAGGCGCATAAAGGTCCCTGGACCTATGACGAGTTGTATGAATGGCTGAAGAAGCCGAGCGCTTATGCGCCGGGAACCAGGATGACGTTCGTGGGGATACCCAATCCGAAGGAGCGTGCCGACGTCATCGACTACTTGCGCACCCTGTCGCCCAACCCGGAGCCGCTACCCGCGAAGTAGCTTCCGCTGATCCCAAGGGCCAACGGGCGTGATGTCTTCTGACATGGCTTTTCGCGATTATGGGCTGGTCGACCTGGCTGAATAGCTTGGACACGAGTGACATCGCTGCTGAGATAAAAGGTTGACGCACGCGCACGCGGCACGTTGGACACCTCACGCCGTTCAGACCGCGTGGCACGACGGCGGTCGACATCAGCCCAAAGTGTCTGGCGCGCTGGACGATCCTGGTCCATTGTCGATAATTGGAAACGCTTGCATGCCGTTAATCGGCGCGGATGCAGAGAAAGAGGAAACAGCTCCCGCGGGAGTATTGAAGAATGCTTTTCGGGATTTTCAGCGGATCACGTGTCCTTCCGGGAAATCTGGCGGCTGAGGATTGGGCAAGATTTGCGGACAATGCAACGCAGATCACACCGCGGCGATGCAGGGACCTTGCAACAAGTAGCCGAGGCTTGAAGTCGCTAACTTACCGGCTGGTTGGCGCCGCAAGACGTCTCGGCCGATTATTCGACGTGATCTGTCTCGTGCTGATCGTCGTGTTTCCTGCGGCGGCTGCCTCTCCCACGTTCGAAGAGTTGCTTGCCCGAGCCAAGGCGCAGGCGGCCGCGGGCCATCGCTGGGCGCCTTCCGGGGACAATATGGGTGAAACCGTGGTCACCCTGTTGGACATGTTTCCGGCAGCCACCCCGACACAGATCACCGAACTCCTGGCTCTCCTGAAAAACGATCCGCAACAGCCTTTTCCTGACACTCAAGGTCTTGCGCCACCAGTTGAAAGCGCTCCAGCCAACCGGCCGCCCGCGCCCGGCCCTGTAGCCAGCACGGATGCGACGGAACTTTCCGTGCCGCTACATTCGACACCAACCCCTGTGGCAGGCACGGGTGCCGCAGCAGGCGATTTCACAATGCATTCCGCGCCGGCCATGCCCGCACCAGCCGCAAGTCAGCCTCAGTTGTCCGCCAAGCTCGTCACGCGCCCCACTGCTCGTGCTATCGAGCTCTACAATCAGGGGCGAGCGGCTGAACAACGCGGTGATATTTCCGCCGCGCGACGGTTCTATCTCAGCGCGGCTCAAATGGACGACGCGGCTGCCGCGCTAAGCCTTGGCCGCCTCTATGATCCTGCCTACGTCGATCAGACCGCTGTCGGTGGAATCGATGCCGACCCAGCGCTCGCGCGCTTATGGTATGAACGTGCCACCGCTCTTGGAGATCCCGAGGCTGGTCCCCTCCTTGAAGTCCTTTCCGTGAGGTAACATGCGGCGGCGTTTCCTTCTGTCGGCTCTTCCAGCATCCGCACTTCTGGCGCGCTCTTCCGCCAGTGCGGCTGCGTCCGCGCAACCGAGTACCATCGGGATCATGGGAGGCGAGATCGACGGCACGTTCATGCGTGTTGCCACCGATCTCACCTCTGTCCTCAACTCGGATCAACTGCGCATTATACCAATTGTTGGCAAGGGATCGCTGCAGAACCTCGGCGACCTGCTTTACCTGCCCGGAGTCGACCTTGCGCTGGTTGCCGCGGACGTTCTCAGCTATGCCAAGTCGCAGAATCTCTACCCGGACGGATTGAGGAAAATTCAGTATATTTGCAAGCTCTATAACAATGACGTGCATATTTGTGCACGGCGCGACATCACGTCTGTCTCGGATCTACAAGCCAAGCCAGTTAACATCGACGTTCAGGGTGCCGGCACCAACCTTACCGCCCGGGTCATTTTCAAGACGCTCGGCATCGCGCCTGACTTCCGTACTGATGAACCGACCATTGCACAAGACAAACTGCGGCGCGGCGAAATTGCCGCGAATGTCTATCTCGGCGGCAAGCCGGTTCGCCTGTTCGCGACCACGCCGGCTGATACAAACCTGCACTTCCTGTCCGTGCCAAGCAATGAGGCGCTTGAAAAGACCTATCTGCCAGGCGGCCTGTTTACCCACGCCGACTACCCAACGCTCATCCCTGAGGACCAGACCGTGGAGACAGTTGGCGTTGGTGTCACACTCGCCGTCTTTGACTGGCCGCTGGGCTCTGTCAGGTACCGCAACCTAGTGACCTTTGTTGACACGTTCTTCACGAAGTTTCCAGAACTGCTGAAGCCGCCTCATCATCCAGTATGGCATGATGTGAACCTTGCCGCCGCCCAGCCGGGCTGGACACGCTTCAAGCCAGCGTCCGACTGGCTGGCCCAGCATGCACGGCTCACTACAGCCGCCGCTATCAGCGCACCGGCGGAGGCGCGGTTCGACAAATTCCTGGCTAGGCGTGGCATTCCGCTGACACCGGCCCAGAGGGATGCCACCTTGCAGTATTTCCAGCAGCAACGTCTCCAGGACCAGTGATCACATCAACGATCTTGATGCTAACTACGACTCCTTCGGTGCAAACGCGATGCACCAGCCTTCAGGGTTAATCGTTCCGGCAACGATCTTGCAAGCGTTTGGCGCCTCGAAGTTGACGCATGTGCTGCACTTCTGACCATTTTTCGGTTGATTCTGGTACTGGACCAGATTCTGCGCGATCTTCTCCTGCGCCATCTTTGGTTCCGCGACGTTCTTCTGGGCCATTGTCTGCTCAGCCCGGACGCCATGCGCGGCAACAACGCCGCCAATTGCGGCAAGACCCGCCTTCAGCAACCGCCGTCTGCTCGCGTTCCCATCGTAGCTTGTCACTTTAGCCACCTCCCTTGTTCAAACGGATCGAGACGTGGTGATCAGGCGGCCCTTCGCAAGCTCAGGTCCGCCCAGATCGCGCCCAACGCACCGACCAGATGCTCGATATCGCCATCCGTATGCAATGGCGACGGGGTGATCCGCAGGCGCTCGGTGCCGCGCGGCACGGTGGGATAGTTGATCGGCTGGACGTAGATGGAAAACTCGTCCAGCAGCCGGTCGCTGATTTGCTTGCACAGCACCGGGTCGCCAACCATGACCGGCACGATGTGGCTCGGGTTGTCGTAGTGCGGCACGCCGATTGCGTCCAGCCGCCGGCGCAGCAGCGCCACTCGGTTCTGATGCCTGGCCCGCTCCATCTGGCTGACCTTCAGGTGCCGGATGCTGGCCACCGCGCCGGCCGCCACTGCCGGTGGCAGCGCCGTGGTGAAGATAAAGCCCGAGGCGTAGCTGCGCACGAAATCGCACAGCGCGGCCGATCCGGCGATATATCCGCCGACCACGCCGAACGCCTTGGCCAGTGTGCCCTCGATTACCGTCAGCCGATGCGCGACGCCGTCCCGTTCACTGACGCCGCCACCGCGACGGCCGTACAGTCCAACGGCATGCACCTCATCCAGGTAGGTCATCGCGCCGTACCGGTCCGCCACGTCGCAGAGTTCGGCGATCGGCGCGATGTCGCCGTCCATCGAATAGACCGACTCGAACGCCACCAGCTTCGGCTGGTCATGGTCCAGCGACGCCAGTTGCCGCTCCAGATCCCGCGGATCATTATGCCGGAAGATCCGCTTCTCCGCTCGGCTGTGCCGCACGCCCTCGATCATCGAGGCATGGTTGGCCTCGTCGGACACCACCACGCATCCCGGCATCCTCGCCGCCAGCGTGCTCAGTGACGCCCAGTTCGACATGTAGCCGGAGTTGAACAGCAGCGCCGCCTCGGTGCCGTGCAGGTCGGCCAGCTCGCGCTCCAGCATTACGTGGTAATGGTTGGTGCCGGCGATGTTGCGGGTGCCGCCGGCGCCCGCGCCGCAGCGGTCCAGCGCCTCGTGCATGGCACCGATCACCGTCGGGTGCTGCCCCATGCCCAGGTAGTCGTTCGAGCACCATACCGTGACCGGCGCCTGGCCACGTTCCCGGTGGTGCGTCGCGCACGGGAAGTGGCCCGCCTGACGTTCCAGATCAGCGAAGACCCGGTAGTTGCCCTCACGGCGGAGGACGTCGATCTGCTTGCGGAAGAAGGTCTCGTAGTTCATAGGCGTCCCCCGATCGTTGCTCGTCTTGGTAAAGGTCCGTGATGGGCTTGCGGCACCTTGGCGCTCCCGCCGCGTGAGCTCAGACTCCACTGCCACAGGCCGTTCCACAGCTTGGTGGCGGAGATCGGCAGCACCAGGAACCAGTGTTCCAGGATCGCCAGGATCATCATCGTCGTCAGAAGCGCATAGCCAGTAACGGTGAAAGCGTTGCCGCCCGCCGCCGCCGCCTGCTGCGCCATCAGCACGGCGCAGATCGTCGAGGCGGTAACCGAGAACGGGAACAGCAGGTTCATCGGCGCATTGCGCAAGAAGCTGCGAATATGCGCCAGGTGCTCCGGCAGGAACTCGGCGTTCAGGTTGCTGACGCCCAGGAAGACGTTCAGACGGGCGCTCTGGTGCATCCACCACAGCACGATGAAGGTCCAGGTGCCGAACTGGTTCGGCGCCCCGCGGGTCAACCCGATCACCAGGGCGCCCAGCAGCAGAATCGCGAGCTCGTGATACAAGCTGGCCTGGATGGCATGCCCGAAATGTCGCCAGCCGCCGCAACCGTGGCGGCAGTGACGGGTGCGCGGGCCGGTGACGTAGCCCATGTAGAAGCTCATCTCCAGCCAGCCCCAGACCAGCACGGCGCAGGTGAACGCCCAGTAGGCGCCGGAAACGCTGGTGTCGAAGGCACTGGTGATCAGCCCGTAGAGCGCGCCGCCCAAGGCCGCCGTGGCGCCGGCCATGCTCCATCGGAAGGTGCGTCTGGGCAGTCCGTCGAGGAACAGGATCAGGCAGGTGCTGACCCACCAGATCAGCAGGCCGTGCAGCGCGGGTAAACCGTATTGGGCCATGAGTTGCGCGTCGCCCTACCAGGCCGGCGCGACACAGACCTGCCGCGGCAGTTCGTGCCGTTGCGGTCGCATCAGGAACAGCCGGCCAAGCGTTGCCGCGGCCGCGGCCTTCAGTCCCAGACCCTTCAGGATGCCACCGAAACCCCATTGTCCCTTGTTCGCCGCGATCTTTTCACTCAGCCGCAGCAGCCGCTGCAACCCGGCCAGGAACGCCGGATTGTCCAAATCCAGAGTCACCGGGAACACCTGTTTGGCAATTTCCTGGGTGATGCGGAAGACCTGCATGTCGTACTGGCTGGGATCAAGGCCGAGCGCCTGGTGAAACACCGGACGGCCGTGGTCGCGGACGAACATGGTGGCGAACACCGCCAGCAGGAAGAAGCGGATCCACAGCTTGTTGATCCCGCTGAGCACCGCGGGGTTGGCGCGCATCACCAGCGCGAACGCCTCGCCATGGCGGAACTCGTCGTTGCACCACTCCTTGAACCACTTGAAGATCGGGTGGAACCGCATCTCCGGATGGCGCTCCAACTGCCGGAAGATCGAGATGTAGCGGGCATAGCCGATCTTCTCCGACAGATAGACCGCGTAGAAGATGAACTTCGGCTGGAAGTGGGTGTACTTCTTCACCTTCGTCAGGAAGCTCAGGTCCACGCCGACGCCGAAATCCTTCAGCGTGTCGTTGATGAAGCCGGCATGACGGGCCTCGTCGCGCGCCATGTAGGCGAACCAGTCGTGGATGTCGGGGTTGCTGACGCGCTTCTTGATTTCCGCGTACAGCACGCAGCCGGAGAACTCGGACGTTACCGAGCTGACCAGGAAGTGGATGAACTCCTCCCGCAGGTCGTCCGGCATGGTCGACAGGTCGATGTCGAAATCGGCGTTGCGGGTGAAGTGGGTCTTGTTGGTGTCGCGCGCGAACTCGGCCATCAGCGCGTCCCATTCGACGCGCACCGGGTCGACATCCAGCTTTTCCATGGCGGCGAAGTCGGTGGTGTAGAAACGCGGGCTCAGCACCGTGTCACGCTGCGCCAGCTTAGTGGTCTCGCTGACCTGCTTCGCCGTGGCCTTGTTGCCCGACGCCGGGTTGATCGCGTTCATGTGCACTCCTTCGGCTCGAAGCCGACTTCGTAGAGTTCGACAAGCGACAGCAGGCCGCTGACATGCGCCCAGAAGCGGCCAAGCATACCCGCGCGCGTCACCGTCGCGTGGCATTGCAGGGTGACGCGCTCGCCGTAGCCGATGCGTGAGGGCGCGCCATGCACCAGTACCCGGTCGCCGGGGCCGATCTCGACACCCTCGGGCGTGACGTAGGCGTGCAGGCTTTCCGGCGTCTGCTCGATCTCGACGGTGCAGGGCACGTCAAAGCGCCTGGGTTTGGCAGGGTTGCTCATGGTCCGGCCTGCTCGGTCACCGGCCGGCCAGTGGGCAGTGGCGTGGGCAACGGGGCGGTCAGCAGGTGGGCAAAGACTTCCTCGTTGGTAATGCCGAATGCCTCCATTTCCACCGTGCGATGGGTGGTGGTGTCCTCCAGCGTCAGCCGCCCGTCAGCCCATTCGGTCAGGCGAAACGGCACTGCCTCGTCGGCCGCCCGGTCGCTGTCCTGGCGCAGACGCTGGCGCGCCAGGCCGCGCATCGTCGCCCGCAGGAAGCCGTTGGTGCCAGGTGCGGCAATGCTGATCGGTGTGGCGGCATCCTTCGTGTCGAAGATCGCCACGGCGCCATTCGGCTGATCGCGGAACAGCAGTTCGCGGGAGGCGACCGGCAACGCCGTCGGCTTGCTTGTCGCCAGACCCGCCATGCGGCCAAACGCGGCCAGCAGGATGGCCAGCAGCATGACCGTCCCCATGAAAATCGGGATGCTGCGTGAGGACGGCCGAGGCTGGGATGAGTGGCTCATGACAAACTTCCTCAGGCGGCGGCGGGTACGTGAGCGCTGCTATCGCCGGCGACGGCGGACACCGGCATCGCCTGCGCCGGCTGCGACGCAGAGGCGGCGAGCGCGCGTCCGAGGATCTGCGCCACCCCGGCCGCATCGGGCACGCAGCGCAGCATCGGCTCGACGTGGTTCATTTTCCACGGCCGCACGTGCGGCCACATGACGAAATAGGAGATGCGCGGCTTGGCGGGTTGCACGACCAGCGCAATGTCGCCGTGGCCGCCCGACCAGAGATGCACGCCGGCCGTGTTGATCATCGGAAAGGCGACTTGCAGCGTGATCGGCAGCGCGATGCCGAAGCGGATCACCACGCGCCGCGTGGTGATCGTATAGACCGTCGTGCGCGCCACCAGCCAGGCGAACAGCGCCAGTATGGCGACCGCCACCATGCCAAGCGCGCCCAGTCGAAGGGTCGACAGCGCGATGTCCCAGGCGGAGGTCCCGGCCGAGACGCCGCCGGAGATGCCCCAGACCGCGAGCAGCACGAAGTACACCGTGACGACACGGACCCGCATCGCCCGGCGCGCCAGGGTCTGCCAGTTCGGCCCCCCCTGCCACAGGATGGTCTCGCCGTCCGGCAGCGGCGCCGGCAGGCCCCGCACCGGCTCGTGATCGTGCCCGTTCATAGCAGCGGCTCCATGCGGCTGGGTTTGGCATACATATGACCGCTGCCGAAGTAGGCCTGGATGCGGTCTTCTTCCCGCGTCGTCACCTCGTCGGCGTTGGCGCGCAGCGGCGCGTCGGCGAACTGCCCGCCCATGACGGACACCGCGACGACCTGCCGGGCTGTCATGTTGACCTTCGCCAGGGGCTTGGGCAGCAGCACCGACGGGCCGGCGGCCAGCGTCACTTCCAGATAGCGGACCACGTCCTCGGCCTTGTCGATCCACATGTCGGTGACGATGCCGCCGACCACACCATCGGCGCCAACCACTTCCATGCCACGCGGATCGGGGCTTTCCTCCGGCACGAAGTACAGCGGAAGCACACGCATCGGCAGGATTTTGATGGAATTCGTCTCAATCATCCGATCGGGCTTATCGGCGCGCAACGCCGAGGCGCCAGGCCCGATCCCGGCCAGCATCGGATTGCCGAGCGGCAGCAGTGGGGCGCCGGGAAAGCCCTCCGCGGGCACTGCATCATACTCGGGCTCCTGGTCGTCTGGACGCGGGACCTGCACTTCCTCGCCACTATACAGCAGGAAGGTCTTCGGCGTCGGCAGGAACGGAAAGCCCTGCAGGCGTTGCCCAGGCTGCTCGGTCACCAGCGGATAGCCTTCCCGCTTGTCCTCCCGCCGCAGGTAATAGACCAGACCGGCGAAGAACACCCAGAACACATAGAGCGCGACCTGCGCGACATCGATATAACCAGTTATGGCGCCAGCTTGCATGACATTACCTCGGAAGGCTGAGCGAGTGGGAAGGAAGTTCGCCAAGGGCGAAGCCAGCGGCTTCGTGCCGGCGAGGGTCGTGAAGGCGTGGACGAGGTTCGACGCTCGGCCGGCGAACCAGCGGGCCTAGCGCGATCAGGGTGGCGAACAGCAGATAGATCTCGATGTGATAGACAAAGGCGTAGCCGGCCTGCGGCACATCCAGCGCCTGGCCGAGCGTCCCATTCGCGGCAAGGACGCCGATGCCGTCGCGGATCAGGCCGCCGGCGGCGACCGCCGACCCGGCGGCGGAGGCCTGCACGGCACCCCAGACGCCCAGCGCCAGGCCGATCTGGCCGACGCGGGCGGTGCCCATCGCCGCGGTCAGCGTGCAATGCCCGAACAGACCGGCGCCGAAGCCGATCAGCGCGGTGCCGATGGCGAACAGGGCGATCGAATCCAGCGGTGCCGCGAAGATCACCGCGCTGAACGCGACCAGCCCGGCCAGCGCGCCAAAGGCGGCCAGCCGGTAAGGATCGGCCCCGCGTCCCAGCAGGCGCGCGGCGAGACCGAAGCCGCTGAGGCCGCCGGTCGCGAGCAGCGCGCTGAGGATCGTCGTGTTGCCAACGGTCAGATGCAGCACCTGCCCGCCATAGGGTTCCAGCAGGATGTCCTGCATGCTGAAGGCGATGGTGCCGAGGCCCAGGGCGATCAGCCGCCGCCTGGCTTGCGGCGTCTGCCGGAAGGCGATCCAGGCCTGCTTGAAGGTCGGATCCACGCGGTCCCTAGCGGTCTGCGCCGGGTTACGCACCTCCTGCTTCCACAGCGCCGCGACGTTCAGGATCATGGTCGCCAGCGCGGTGCCCTGGATTACTTGGATCAGCTTGATCTCGGTGAAATGCGCCAGCAGCACGCCATAGGTCAGCGCGCCGCCAACCATGCCCAGCAGAAGCATCATGCAGAGCAGGGCGACGACCTTAGGGTGGGCTGCCGGCGGTGCCAGATCGGTCGCCAGCGCCAGCCCGACGGTCTGCGTCGTGTGCAGCCCGGCGCCGACCAACAGGAACGCCAGCGCGGCGCCCACCTGGCCATAGATCGGCGGGCCGTGGCTGTCGCCGGACAGCACGATCAGCGCGAACGGCATGATTGCCAAGCCGCCGAACTGCAGCAGCGTGCCCATCCAGATATACGGCACGCGGCGCCAGCCCAGCACCGACTTATGGGTATCGGAGCGGAAGCCCACCACGGCACGGAACGGCGCGAAGACCAGCGGCAGGGAGATCATCACCGCCACCAGCCAGGCCGGCACACCAAGCTCGACGATCATGACGCGGTTGAGCGTGCCGATCAGCAGCACCACGGCGAGCCCGACGGAGACCTGGAACAGCGACAGCCGCAGCAGCCGGCCCAGCGGCAACTCCGGCGTCGCGGCATCGGCGAACGGCAGGAACCGTGTGCTGACGCGGCTCCAGTTGCCAGCGAGCTTGTTGCTGATCGCGCTCATGGCCGAACAACTTCCAGCGCCTGGGAAATATAGAAGCCGGTCGACACCCGATGTGTCCGCGCGGTGAACCAGCCAGCAAGGTCATGGCTGATGCGACGAGTGATGGTCCGTTCACGCACCGGTTCGATGGCGGGCGCCCGGTCGCCGCGGGGAAACAGCCGGCCGGCGGCGTGCATGACGCTCAGCATCACGGTGCGCGGAGCGAAGGTGAAGACGATCGAGCGGTCAGTGCGCTTCGCTAGTTCCGCCAGCGTGCGGATGGTGTCGAGCGCACGGTAGTGGATCAGCGAGTCCATCGCCACGACATGGTCGAAGCGACCCAAGGTTGGGTCCAGCATGTCGCCGACGTGGAGATCGATAGTGCCGGCGCCCAGGCTGTGCGGCAACCGCTCCCGCGCCAGACCGACCAGCGTGGGCGAGAGGTCGATGGCGACGACATGCGCGCCGCGCCTGGCGGCCTCGACGGCAAGCGCGCCGGTGCCGCAGCCGGCGTCGAGTATGCGGGCGCCGCGCAGGTCGTCCGGCAGCCAGTTCAGCAGCGTGCCACGCATTTCCTCCCGGCCGGCGCGCACGGTGGCGCGGATGCGATTGACCGGCGCATCAGAGGTCAGGCGCTTCCACGCCTCCACCGCGGTGCGATCGAAGTATTGCAGCAATTCGCCCCGGCGGGCGGTGTAGGTGCCCCCTGCCCCGTCATGGCCGGGGGTGGATGGCTGGGACAACCCCGGCCATGACGGATCAGCAGACGGCATGGCTGTCGGCATCAATCAAACCCCAGCAGATCGAAGATATCGCGATCCTTCATCGACCGCGTCTCCAGGCCCTCCGTCCCCGCCAGCAGGGTCGCGGCCAAACGAAGATATTCGTTCTGCACAGCGACGATCTCCGGCGTCGGCTCCATCTCGAACAACGTCGATTTTTTCAGGCGGGAGCGGCGGATCACATCGAGGTCCGGGAAGTGCGCCAGGGTCTTCAAACCGGTGCGGGCGTTGAACTTGTCAATCTGATCGGTGCCGGCGCTGCGGTTGGCGATGACGCCGGCCAGCCGCACTTCATAGTTGCGCGCCTTGGCCTGGATCGCCGCGACAATGCGGTTCATCGCGAAGATCGAATCAAAGTCGTTCGCCGCCACGATCAAGGCCCGTCCGGCATGTTGCAGCGGCGAGGCGAAGCCGCCGCATACCACGTCCCCCAGCACATCGAAGATCACCACGTCGGTGTCTTCCAGCAGGTGATGCTCCTTCAGCAGCTTCACCGTCTGGCCAACGACGTAGCCGCCACAGCCGGTACCAGCGGGTGGACCGCCGGCCTCGACGCACATCACGCCGTTGTAGCCGGGGTAAACAAAATCCTCGACCCGAAGTTCTTCCGAATGAAAGTTCACCGTCTCCAGGATGTCGATCACCGTCGGCACCAGACGTTTTGTCAAAGTAAAGGTCGAGTCGTGCTTCGGATCGCAGCCGATCTGCAAGACCCGCTTGCCAAGCTTGGAGAACGCGACGGACAGGTTCGACGATGTGGTGGATTTGCCAATGCCGCCCTTGCCATAGACGGCAAAGACCTGGGCGTTGCCAATCTTCAGGTCGGGCTCCAGGCTGACCTGCACGCTGCCTTCGCCGTCGCCGCGCGTGGGAATGCGTCGGATGATTGTCATGCCGCTACCTCCAGGCCAACCCCTTCGAGCCGGTCTTCAAGTTCCTCGCCAGCGCGTTGCAGCGCTTCGCGCATCGCCTCGCCCGGCGTCCAGTAGTTCCGCTCGTGCGCCTCGATCAGTCGGTTGGCGATTTTCGCCGACGCCGTCGGGTTCAGCTTCGCCAGGCGCGCCCGCATGTCTGGGTCCAGCACGAACGTCTCCGACAGTTTCTCGTAGACCCAGGGCTGCACCTGTCCGGTGGTCGCCGACCAGCCGAAGGTGTTGCTGACATGGGCCTCGATCTCCCGCACGCCCTCGTAGCCGTGCGACAGCAGCGCCTCATACCATTTCGGGTTCAGCGCCCGCGTGCGGGTTTCCAGCGCGACCTGTTCGGATATGGTGCGCACGGTGCCGTCGCCGCGGGTCTGGTCGCCGATATAAACCGCTGCCGCCGACCCGCCCCGCGCCCGCCGCACCGCTCGGCTGATACCGCCCAGCGTATCAAAGTAATGATCGACCGTGGTCACACCCATCTCAAGCGAGTCGAGATTTTGATATGTCACGTCCACTCGGGCTAGCGCATGCGCCAGCACCGCGTCATGCCGAGCCGGCTTGCCGGACACGCCATAGGCGAAACCCTTGCGCTTCAGGTAGGCATCCGCCAGTTCGTCCTCGTCATCGAATGTGCCGCTGCCGACAAGGTTGTTGACATTGGCGCCGTAGGCGCCGTCGGCGTTGCCGAACACCCGCAGCGCGGCGTCCTCGATGGAACCTCCATGTTCAGCCTGAAACGACAGGGCGTGCTTGCGGATGAAGTTCTCTTCCACCGGCTCGTCCGCGGCCGCCGCCAGCAGCGCCGCCTCGGCCAATAGTTTCGTCTGCAACGGCAGCAGATCGCGGAAGATGCCGGACAAGGTCGCGACCACGTCGATGCGCGGACGGCCGAGGGTCTCCAGCGGGATCAATCTGGCACCGGCGACCCGGCCGTAGCTATCGCAGCGAGGTTCGGCGCCCAGCAGCCACAACACCTGGGCGATCGGGCCGCCCTCTGTTTTGAGGTTGTCGGTGCCCCACAGCACCATCGCCACCGTCTCCGGCAGCGCGCCGCTGTCGGCCTTGTGGCGGGCGAGCAGGCGGTCGGCCTGATGCGCGCCGTCACGCACGGCGAAGGCGCTGGGAATGCGGAACGGGTCGAAGCCATGCAGGTTGCGGCCGGTGGGCAGGACGTCGGTGGTGCGCAGAAGATCGCCGCCGGGCGCGGGGCGCAGGTAGCCGGCGTCCAGCGCGTGAATGATGGCCGGAACCTCGTGGTCCACCGCCAGCAGCGCGCCCAGCCGCTGGCGTTCGGCTACGTCGGTAACACTGGCGGCGTCCAGCATGGCGGTGCGCTGCTCTTCGTTCAGCCCCTCGCCCACCACATGCAGCCCGTGCGGGATAAGCGTGTATTCCAGCTCCAGCAGAGCGGCGGACAGGCGGTCGATGTCGGCCCTATCGTCGCCGGTCCAGGCCGGTTCGGCCTCCGCCAGGTTCACCGCCGTCGCCTGCGCCTGGATGACGCTGGCCAGCGTGTCCCGCTGGGTGATGTCGGCATCCGGCGCCAGCGCGCGCCAGCGATCCAGCGAGGCCTTCAGGTCCAACAGGCCGCGATACAGCCCGGCATGTGCCACCGGCGGCGTCAGGTAGCTGATCAGCGAAGCCCCTGCCCTACGCTTGGCGATCATGCCCTCGGACGGGTTGTTGGAGGCGTAGAGATAAAAGTTCGGCAGGTCGCCGATCAGCCGGTCGGGCCAGCAGTCGCCGGACATGCCGGCCTGCTTGCCGGGCATGAACTCCAGCGCGCCATGGGTGCCGAAATGCAGCACCGCGTCGGCCGCGAATTCCTGGTTGATCCAGCGGTAGAAGGCGCAGAAGGCGTGCGTCGGCGCGAAGCCATGCTCGAACAGCAGGCGCATCGGGTCGCCCTCGTAGCCGAAGGCCGGCTGGATGCCGACGAAGATGTTGCCGAAGTGCGCGCCGAGGACGAACAGGCTGGCGCCGTCGGTCTGCACCCGGCCAGGCGCCGGACCCCACTGCGCCTCGATCTCCGGCAGCCAGCGCTGGCGGCGCACGTGGTCGTCGGCGGGCATGCGCGCGACGACGTTGGCGTTGGCGCCGAACAAGGAAGCGTTGCCGCCCAGCAGCTTTTCCCGCAGGGCATCGACGCTGGCTGGCAGTTCAACATCGTAACCGGCTTCGGCCATGCCGCGCAGCGTGTTGAACAGGGACGCGAAGACCGACAAATATGCCGCGCTGCCGACGGTGCCGGCATTGGGCGGGAAGTTGAACAGCACGACGGCGATCTTGCGCTCCGCCCGTGCCTTTCGCCGCAGCGCCACCAGGCGCGCCACCCGCGCGGCGAGCATCGCCGTGCGCTCCGGATGCGGTACCATGTCGCGCCGGCGGTCGTCGCCGGTGGCGCTGGAGCGGCCGCCGAAGGTCATCGGGCAGATGCCGCCATCCAGCTCCGGGATCGCCACCATCATCGTGGCCTCGACCGGCAGCAGGCCGCGGGCGTCCGCCTGCCACTGCTCCAATGTCTGGAATTCCACCGGATGCGCGGCGATATAGGGCACGTCGAGCGAGGCCAGCAGTTCCTCCGCGGCATGCGCGTCGTTATAGGCGGGGCCACCGACCAGGCTGAACCCGGTCAGCGAGATCACCGCATCGACCGTCGGCTGACCCAGGCGCATGAAGTAGTTGTGCACGGCGTCGCGCTGGTCCAGCCCGCTGGCGAAGGCGGGAATGGCTTGCAGGCCATGGGCCTCCAGCGCGGCGATCACGCCGTCATAGTGGGCGGCATTGCTGGACAGCGCGTACGATCGCAGCAGCAGGATGCCGACCCGGCCATTCCCGCCACCGGCGGGAAGCTGCTCGATCCGCTCGACGATGCGGCCGGCGGCACGCGGGTGATACAGGCCGGTGTCGGGATAGGCGACCGGCGGCGCGGTGCGCACCGCGCCGGCCAGGTTCGCCCGCGCGCCGGTCGCGTAACGGTTGACCAGCAGGCGCACCATGCCGCCGAGGTTTTCCTCGGATCCCGCCAGCCAGTACTGCAGCGTCATGAAGTAGGCCCGCACGTCCTGCGCGGTGCCTGGAATGAAGCGCAGCAGCTTGGGCAACTGGCGCAGCATCTTCATCTGGCCGCGGGCGTTCGAGCCGCTGGCGCTCTTGCCGCGCATCCGCTTCAGCCAGGCGATCGCGCCGGTGGCTTCGGTGGACATCTCGAACTTGCCGATGCGGGTCAGCTTGACAACCTCACCCGCTGACAGCAGGCAGATCATCGCATCGCACTGGTTCCGGCGGGCAAGCAGCGCGGGCAGCACGGCGCGGATGTGGTCCTCCAGGAACAGCATGGCGGCGATGACGATGTCGGCCTGGGCGATGTCGGCGTGGCAGGCGTCCAGCGCCGCCGCATCGCTGCCCCATTCGTCGGCGGCGTGCATGGTGACGGTCAAGTTGGGCAGATCCCGCCGCAGCGCGACCTCGGCCCGTGCCAGCGCCCCGCCGAGGTGACTGTCCATCGTCACCACGACCAGCCTTATCGGCGTCAGATTAACCGCCGTCACCCGCATGGGTGTCCGCTTAACGGCCATAATGCGCTTTCGCATCGTATAGGGTGTCCAAGGTGACAGCGGCCAAGCCATGATCCATGGCGAAACGTTCCGTGTTGCGGCGCGCCTTGCCGCGAACGAAGAACGGGATCTTCTTCAGTTCCTTCTCCGCTGCCTGATCCCAGGTCAGCGCCGGTTCGCCGGCCAGCACCGGCGCGGCGTCCGGAAGCGCCGCGGCTTCGCCAAGATGCGAGGCGCCGGCTTCATCCTTGAATTCCGCGTCATCGCGGAACATGCCCAGCAGATGCTCCTCCAGGCCCATCATCAGCGGATGCACCCAGGTGTCGAAGATCACGTTGGCACCCTCGAAGCCCATCTGCGGCGAGTAGCGGGCCGGAAAGTCCTGCACATGCACCGGCGCGGAGATGACAGCGCAGGGAAGGCCCAGCCGCTTGGCGATGTGGCGTTCCATCTGTGTACCGAGAACCAGTTCCGGCTGCGCTTCAGTGATCGCCGCTTCGACTTCCAGGTAGTCGTCGGTGATGGTGGCTTCGATGTTGTGCTGGGTGGCCGCCTGGCGCACCTCGCGGGCGAATTCCCGGCTGTAGGTGCCCAAGCCGACGACGGTGAAGCCGAGTTCCTCGCGGGCGATTCGCGCCGCCGCGACGGCGTGGGTGGCATCGCCGAAGATGAACACGCGCTTGCCGGTGAGGTAGGTCGAGTCGACCGAGCGCGAGTACCAGGGCAGCCGCGATTCGTCGGCGTCCAGCAGCGGCGCCGGATCGACGCCGGCCAGACCGGCGACTTCCTGGATAAAATCGCGGGTCGCGCCGATGCCGATCGGCACGGTCTTCACCAGCGGTTGGCCGAACGTACGCAGCAGCCACTGCGCCGCCGGCATGCCGGTTTCCGGATACAGCACGATGTTGAAATCGGCGTCGCCAAGCCGACCCAGGTCGGCCGGCGTCGCCCGCAGCGGCGCGGTGACGTTGACGTCCACGCCCAGCCGGTCGAGCAGGCCGGTGATCTCGGCCACGTCATCGCGATGGCGGAACCCCAATGCGGTTGGACCCAGGATGTTGCAGCGAGGGCGCTCGTTCGGCGCTTTTTCACGCAGCGCGGAACGCTGCGCGAAGGCGCGGACGAGCTGATAGAAGGTCTCCGCCGAACCCCAGTTCTCTTTCTTCTGGTAGGCCGGCAGTTCCACCGCCACCACCGGGATTGGCAGCCCCAGGGCGCGGGCGAGGCCGCCTGGATCGTCCTGGATCAGTTCGGCGGTGCATGACGCGCCAACCAGCAGCGCCTGTGGCCTGAAGCGCTCGTACGCCTGCAACGCCGCGTTCTTGAACAGTTCGGCGGTGTCGCCGCCGAGGTCGCGTGCCTGGAACGTGGTGTAGGTCACCGGCGGCCGCTTGGCCTGCCGCTCGATCATGGTGAACAGCAGGTCGGCGTATGTGTCGCCTTGCGGCGCGTGCAGCACGTAGTGCAGCCCCTCCATCCCGGTGGCGACTCGCATCGCGCCGACGTGGGGCGGCCCTTCATAGGTCCAGAGGGTCAGTTTCATCGGATTACACCGCTAGCCGCATGCGCCGCACCAGCGGGCGGGCGAACAGCTCAGCCAGGTCACCCGCCTGGTCGTAACCCTGCACCGGGGTGAACAGCAGCTCGATCGACCATTTCGTGGTAAGGCCCTCGGCCTCCAGTGGATTGGCCAGTCCGAGGCCACAGACCACGAGGTCGGGCCTCGCCGCGCGGCAGCGGTCAAGCTGGCGCTCGACATCCTGGCCCTCGCTCAGCGTGATGTCCGCCGGCATGAGCGAAAGTTCCTCGGCCAGATGCTGGCGATGCAGGTAGGGCGTGCCGGCCTCGATCACCTGCATCGACAGTTCGCGGGCGACGAAGCGGGCGAGTGGGATTTCCAGTTGCGAATCGGGAAAGAAGAACATGCGCATGCCGGCGAGTTGGCCACGGTAGTTCGCTACCGCGCGCCGGCCGCGTTCCCGGGCCAGATCGGTGGCGGCGCGGAACCGGACCGGATCGACGCCGAACGCGGCGGCCGCCGCTTGAAGCCACAGCGTGGTGCCCTCTACCCCAAGCGGAAACGGCGCGGCGATCCGGGTCGCACCACGTTCCTCCAGCGCACGCGCGGTCTCCGCCAGGAAGGGTTGCGCCAGCAGATACCGCGTTCCCGGCCCAACCGGCGGCAGATCGGTGGACTGGCGCGGCGGCAGGAATTTGACATTCGCGATGCCCATGGCGGCGAACAGGCGGGCGAACTGGTCTTCCACCACATCGGCCAGTGCGCCAACAACAAGCAGTTCGCGCGAATCAATGGCAGGCAATACCGGGACCAGCGAAGCGAGGCAGGCGTCCTCGCCCTGGGTGAACGTCGTCTCGATGCCGCTGCCGGAGTAGTTCAGCACCCGCACGTTTGGCGCAAATCGCCGCCCCAGTCGTAGCGCGGCGCGCGACAGGTCCAGCTTGATGACCTCCGACGGGCAGGAGCCGACCAGGAACAGCAGCTTGATATCCGGCCGGCGCGCCAGCAACTGGGTCACCACCGCGTCCAGTTCGTCGTTCGCGTCCGACAAGCCCGCCAGGTCGCGTTCGTCGATGATCGCGGTGGCGAAGCGGGGTTCGGCGAAGATCATCACGCCGGCGGCGGACTGGATCAGATGGGCACAGGTGCGCGAACCGACCACCAGGAAGAAGGCGTCCTGGATCTTGCGATGCAGCCAGATGATCCCGGTCAGGCCGCAGAACACCTCCCGCTGGCCACGCTGGCGCAGCACGGGACGGTCTTCACAAGCATCCATCGCACCCGATGCGACAGCCTGGCTCATGAAGTATGTCCCAGCATGCCATCCGCCGGCCAGATCGCCTGCTGATGGCGCGCCGCACGCAGCTTCATGATGAACTGGGTGGCGTTGATCAGGTAGGATGAATAGGCCGCCAGGGCGAGCCACATCTGCCGTTCCGCGTCCACCGCGCCAGAGAACAGCGCGATCAGGTAGGCGGTGTGCAGACCCAGCACCAGCATGCTGACGACGTCTTCCCAGAAGAAGGCGGGCGCAAACAGGTATTGGCCGAACACGTCGCGTTCCCAGATCGCGCCGGTGACCATGATCGTGTACAGCAAGGCGGTCTTCACCACGATCGATCCGGTGGCGACGGCCAGGCCATCGCCAGTCGCCAGGTAGCGCGTCACCAGGCACAGGCTGATCAGGAACACGGCGAACTGCACCGGCGCCAGCACGCCCTGCACCATGGTCCAGCGCGATTGATCGCGCCGCCGGCGCTCATCCGCGGTGTAGAGCGGACGCCCGCGCACCGGGCTGGACTGGTGCAGGCGGCTCTGCCGGCCTGTGGTTGCGCTCCATGGGCAACAGTCGACCGCTCCGACGAAGCGGTTCAGCAGATCAAGCGTAAACATGGATTGACAGCCATGCGATTGCCATGTCGGTTTCGGCATTGGAGAGCGGCACACCGCTTCCCAGCCCGCAGGCCCTGAACCGCGGCTGTAAACTGGTAGGAGCGTCGTTGGTTAGACGGTTGTTCATCTCGCCCTCCCCTGCACATGATGCAGCGTGATTGGAAGGCTAGGACGCGTCTGATCAGACTGTCAAGCGGTCTGTACGTAAACCAAGCTTGACATCCGTGGGCCGCGGCGCTCGAATGAGAAGGGGGATGAGAATGACAACCTTCCTTGAACAGACGTCTGACCCAGCGCAGTGGCGCAACAGCCCAGGTTACGACCTTGGACCATCATCCGAGGCCGGGCCGGCCGCCGCGATAGGCAGCGTTGCGGAGGAAAGCGCCAGCGCCAACCTGACGGGCGGCAATGTCGCGTTCATCGGCGCCATCCAGCGCAACAGGCGCACCGCGTTGCTGACCCAGGTGGTGGAGGCGGAAATCCTGCCACGACTCGCCCTCGCGCGGAGCGCGGCGGCAAGTCAATCCAATGCGACAGCAACACCGACAACCAAAGATGACACAGGTGAACTGGTTCGCTTGCTGCTGGGCCGCGAACCCGAGGGCGCCGTGGCGTTCATCGACCTGCTGCGGCGGCGCGGCGTCACCACCGCATCGCTCTACCTCGGCATCCTGACGCAGGCGGCCCGCCTGCTGGGCGAACTCTGGAACGACGATCGCTGCGACTTCACCCAGGTCACCATCAGCGTGGGGCGGCTGCAGCAGATCGTGCGCGCGCTCTCACCCAACTTCCAGGTCGCGGCAGTCAACCACCCATATCCGGAAACCGTGCTGCTGCTGCCGGCGCCGGGCGAACAACACACGTTCGGCCTGGTCATCCTGTCAGAGTTCTTCCAGCGGGAAGGCTGGCATGTGGCGGGTGGTCCGGCATCAACCAGCGCGGATGCCGCCGACCTCGTGCGCGACAACTGGGTCGATGTCGCCGGCTTTTCGATCGGATCGGCCTCGCGGCTGGAGGGCCTCGGCGGCATCATCCGCACCCTGCGACGGGTTTCACGGAACCGCGATATCAGCATCATGATCGGTGGACCACTTTTTCTGCTGCATCCCGACCTCGTGGCACGCGTCGGTGCCGATGTCGGGGCGCGCGACGCGCAGAGCGCGGTGCGGCAGGCAACTAGCATATTGGCGTTGCGTACGGCGGCCGACTGACCGCGAGGCGGGGGAAGACTTGGTCGCGTCCCAGCCCGGGGCGCGCAGCGGGCCCGTTGCTTTAACTGGAGGATGTCGCTGACCGTGAAAGCGTTCAGAACTCCGAAGACAGCGCTGGGCAACATCGATGCGGAAGCCGCGGCGGCTTTGGTCGCCGCGGCGGCCGACATTGCCTTGATTCTGGATGCATCGGGGGTCATCCACGATGTTTCCATCGCTGACCAGGGCCTCGTGGACGACCTTCCTGGCCACGTCGGCTGGTTGGGAAAGCGTTGGTTCGATGTCGTGACCGAGGAGAGCCGGCCAAAGGTCGAGGCGATGCTGGCGGAGGCAGCCTCGAAAGGCGAACCGCGCTGGCGGCACTTGAACCATCCCGCCGCAGCCCATTCGGCGGCAACCAGTGCCGGCGCACTCATTGAACCGGCGGCCGCCGACATCCCGATCCTGTACGCCGCGGTTCCGGCCGGGGTGCCGGGACGAATTGTCGCCTTCGGCCGCGACCTGCGCGCGGTTTCTTCTCTACAGCGCCGGCTGATTGATGCCCAGCAGTCGATGGAACGCGATTACGCCCGCACCCGCCATGTCGAGACGCGCTACCGCCTGCTGTTCCAGATGGCCTCCGACGCCGTGCTGATCGTCGATGGCGCCAGCCAGCGCGTGCTGGACAGCAACCCGACCGCGCGCCGGCTGCTGGCCAATGCCGCCGAACCGGGGCAACGCTGGCCGGTCACAGCGATTTTCACCGCCGAAAGCGCCCGCTCGGTCGATCTGCTGCTGGCGGGTGTGCGGGCCTCCGGCCGAGCCGACGATGTGCGGGCGAAGCTGGTTGAAGGCGAGCGGGAGGTGGTTGTCTCAGCCTCGCTGTTCCATGATGAGAGCGGCGTCGCCTGTCTGGTTCGCATTGCCAGTCTGCACACCGGACCGGCCGAAGCCGTGCTGCCGAAGCTGAAGACCAAGCTGCTGAAACTGATGGAAAGCGCGCCGGACGGGTTCGTCGTCACTGGCTTCGATGGCCGGGTGCTCACCGCCAATGCGACGTTCCTGCAACTGGCGCAGCTTCCCACTGAGGAACAGGCCCGCAACGAACCGCTCTCCCGCTGGCTCGGCCGCAACAACGTTGATCTGGATATCCTGACCGCCAACCTGCGCCAGTACGGCTCGGTGCGGCTGTTCGCCAGCCAGGTGCGCGGGGACCTGGGCAAAGCGGCGGAGGTGGAAATTTCCGCCGTGACGGTGATGAACGGCGGCCAGCCCTGCTTCGGCTACGCGATTCGCGATGTCGGGCGCCGGCTTCGGCGGGAGCCGGAGGTGGAGCGTGCCTTTCCACGATCGCTGGAACATCTGACCGAACTGATCGGCCGCGTCGCCCTGAAGGATCTGGTGCGCGAGGCGACCGACGTAATCGAGCGGCTGTGCATCGAGGCGGCACTGAACCTGACCGGCGACAACCGCGCCTCCGCCGCCGAGATGCTGGGGCTGAGCCGGCAAAGCCTTTACGTCAAGCTGCGCCGCTACGGACTTGGCGATCCGGAGGCGCAGGGAGCGGACTAGATCATGGCAGTGTGTTTCCTATCAATCGTTTACGGGGAGGTACCAGAGTTTCAACGTCATAGCGGGCGCAGCCCTCCCTTGCGTGCTCGGTCGCCCGCCATCCACGGCTTTGTTTGAACCAACACCCCAAGGCGTGGATGGCGGGCGACCGAGCACGCGAGGGAGAACTGCGCCTGCCACGAAGTAAACATTTGATCACGGGACGACAGATGCCCTCACTACAAGCATTTCCTAGCGAAACCAGAACCGCTCGTTCGATGCCCGCGGCGCTGGAACTTCTGAAGCCAATAACCTGGTTCGCGCCGATGTGGGCGTATGGTTGCGGCGTGGTATCGTCCGGTGTGCCGGCGGGCAACCACTGGGGCATCATCGTGTTAGGCATTATCCTCGCCGGGCCGATGGTGTGCGGCACCAGCCAGGCGGTGAACGACTGGTTCGATCGGCATGTGGATGCGATCAACGAGCCAGATCGGCCGATCCCGTCGGGGCGCCTGCCCGGCCGTCAAGGCCTTTACATCGCCATCGGCTGGACGCTGCTGTCCCTTCTGGTCGCCGCCGCGCTCGGCAGATGGGGCTTTGCCGCGGCGGTGGTCGGTCTGGCGCTGGCCTGGGCCTACAGCGCGCCGCCGCTGCGGCTGAAGCAGAACGGCTGGTGGGGCAATGCCGCCTGCGCCGCCTGTTACGAGGGCCTGCCATGGATCACCGGGGCCGCCGTGATGGCCGCGACTCGGCCGGACTGGCACATCCTGGCCATGGCGGCGCTGTACAGCGCCGGTGCCCACGGCATCATGACGCTGAATGATTTCAAGTCGGTGGAGGGCGATCGGCAGAGCGGCATCAACTCGTTGCCGGTCCTGCTGGGGGTGGATAATGCCGGCACCGTAGCCTGCGTGGCGATGGCGGCGCCGCAGGTCATCGTGGTGTCGCTGCTGATGCATTGGGGATTCCCGCATCATGCCTACGCCGTCGCCGCGCTGCTGCTGGCGCAGATCCTGCTGATGTTCCGGCTGCTGCGGAACCCTCGGGCGCTGGCGCCGTGGTACAACGGAACCGGCACCACCCTGTATGTGATCGGCATGCTGGTCACTGCCTTCGCGCTGCGGACGCTGCTGGCTGGCGCATCATGACGCCGAAATTCATTCAAGGAGCACTGCCATGATCGAGACATATGATGCGGTCGTCGTCGGCGGCGGGCCGTCCGGCGCGACCGCGGCGCATGAACTTGCCAGGCATGGACGGTCCGTGCTGCTGCTGGACCGCGCTGGCCGAATCAAGCCCTGCGGTGGCGCGATCCCGCCGCGCCTGATCCAGGACTTCGGCATCCCGGACCACCTGTTATGCGCGCGCATCACTTCGGCCCGCATGGTGGCGCCGTCCACCAAGGGCGTCGACATGCCGATCAACAGCGGCGGCTTCGTCGGCATGGTCAACCGCGAGGACTTCGACGAGTGGCTGCGCGAGCGGGCCGCCAAATGCGGCGCTGACCGCGTCGCTGGCCAGTTCCTTTCGGTCACCCGCGATCCGGACGGGGTTGCGGTGGTCAACTTTCAACGCAAGGGCATCGACAAGGCAGGGGCCAAGGGCACATCAGCGGAGCGCGTGCGCGCCAAGGTCGTCATCGGTGCCGACGGGGCGAAGTCGAACGTCGCCGAACAATGCGTCAAAGGCGCCGATCGAATAAAATACGTCTTTGCTTATCACGAAATTGTTCAGGCGCCGACCAAGGGTTTCGACGGCAATCGCTGCGACGTCTATTATCAGGGCAGGATCTCCCCGGATTTTTATGGCTGGGTGTTCCCGCATGGCAACACCGCCAGCGTCGGCAGCGGTTCGGCCCGCAAGGGGTTCTCGATTCGCCAGTCCGTCGGCACCTTGCGTGAGGCCGCGGGGCTGAACGGCGCGAAGACCATCCGGCGGGAAGGCGCGCCGATCCCGATGCGGCCGATGCGCCGCTGGGACAATGGCCGCGATGTCGTGCTGGCCGGCGATGCCGCCGGTGTGGTTGCCCCGGCCTCGGGCGAGGGCATCTATTACGCGATGGAGGGCGGCCGATTGGCCGGCGACGCAGCCGAAGCCTACCTGGCCACCGGCAATGCCAAGGCATTGCGGACGGCGCGCAAGAGGTTCATGCGGGCGCATGGCCGGGTGTTCCTGATCCTGGGCGTCATGCAGTGGTTCTGGTATTCCAGCGACAAGCGGCGGGAGCGGTTCGTCACCATCTGCGAGGACGCCGACGTGCAGCGCCTGACCTGGGATTCCTACATGAACAAGAAGCTTGTCCGCAAGGACCCGCTGGCCCATGTGCGTATCTTCTTCAAGGACCTCGGTCATCTGTTGGGACTGGTTGATGCGTGACGCTTGAAATTGTCGCCGCCGTCGTCTGGGGTGTGGTGGTCGCCGGTCTCGGGGCGTTCCTGACGGAGCTTTCGCCGTGGTACTACCAACTGCGCAAACCGTCGTGGCAGCCGCCCGACTGGCTGTTTGGCCCCGCCTGGACGGTGATCCTGGCCCTGGCGTCGCTGTCCGCATACCTGGCTTGGCGCAGCGCCGGAAGCCGGGATGCCCGTGTGCTGGTGGCGGTGTTGTTCCTGGCCAACGGGATCGCCAATCTCTTGTGGAGCCCGCTGTTCTTCAGGCTGCGCCGGCCTGACTGGGCGTTGATCGAGGTGCCCTTCCTGTGGCTGTCGATCCTGGCGCCGATCGTGCTGCTGGCGCCGATCTCGCGCACCGCCAGCCTGCTGATGGTGCCATATCTGGCCTGGGTGTCCTTCGCCGCGTTCCTGAACCTGACCATCGTGCGGTTGAACACACCGTTTGGGCGATGAAGCGTTCAGTCGCCTGAAGCTCACGCTACAGCCGCAGCCCCGTTACACGATTTCGCAACCATCTTCCCTGACCACTTCCAGAACAACATCCGGCCGGTCCGAAATCAGCCCATCTACCCGCCACCCGATCAGCCGCCGCATGTCCTGGCGCCGGTTGACCGTCCAGGACAGCACGGACAGGCCCAGCGCGTGTGCCTCATGCACCAGCGCTTCTGACAGGTCGGCGTGGTCGGGTGCCCAGGCATCGCCTGCCTTAAATCCGCCCGCCGCGGCGACACAGGCCGGCACCGACCCGTCATGATCGGACGGGCGCACGCCATCCCACCACAGCGCGGCCGCCGCCACCGTCCGCGCCCGCGTCAGCCAGGCCAGCCTTATCTCCGGCCGGACGCGGCGAACATGGGATGGCACCCGCCAGTCGAACGACTCGATGACAACCCGCGTGGCGGCGTTCGTCTGGTCGACAACCGACAGCACCGCGTCCGCCAGGACCGTCGGTTCGACTGTCCAATCTGGATGCGTCGGATCGGTCTTCACCTCGATGACGAACATCGCGTCCGGCAACGCCGCCAGCACCGAGGCCAGTGTCGGCACCCGCGCACTGTCATGCGGACGCTGCTCCGGGAACAGACGATGGGTCGGCGATCCAGGCTTGATCCGCCCCACGTCATACCGCGCCAGCTCCGCCCAGGTCAGCAACCGGATTAACGGTCCCGGCCGGGAGATCCAGCGGTTGGAGGCATCACGCGTAAGGTCTGGATGCAGCGCTGGATCGTGATTGACCACCACCACGCCATCGGCGGTCATTCCGACATCCAGTTCGAATGCGCTGATGCCCAGCGCGGCCACGGCACGGAACCCTTCCAGCGTGTTCTCCGAAAACCGGCCGCGCGCGCCGCGATGCCCGATGACTTGCACGCTTCAACCTCCAACCATCGCCTCATTCGTTCCGCGCTGCTACGCTTGGCATCTCGAGGAGCATCCCATGCAATACACCACACTCGGCCGGACTGGACTGCGCGTCAGCGTCGCCGGCCTGGGCTGCGGCGGGTTCAGCCGGCTGGGCCTGGGCACCGGACAATCCACCGACCACGCCATCGGCATCATCCGCCAGGCCCTGGATCTCGGCGTCAACCTGATCGACACCGCCGCCGTCTACAACACCGAGGAGGTCGTTGGTGCCGCCCTGCGGGGCATACCACGCGAAAGTGTGGTGGTCTGCACCAAAGCCTCGAAGCCCGCCGGCGATGCGGCGTTCAGCGTGGACAATGTAATCGACAGCCTGGATTTCTCGCTCCGGCGCCTGGGGCTGGACTACGTCGACGTCTTTCAGCTTCACGCGGTGCCGCCAGCCGCCTACGGCCAGGTACGCGACACGATCGTGCCGGCGCTGCTGCGGGAGAGGGCGCGCGGCAAATTCCGCTTCCTCGGCATCACCGAAACCGCGCCAAACGATCCCGGACAGAAAATGCTGTATCGCGCGACGCAGGATGACATGTGGGATACCGCCATGGTCGCCTTTCATCTGATGCACCAGGTGGCGCGCACCCAGGTGTTCCCGCACACGCTGGCCCGAGGCATCGGCACGCTGATGATGTTCGCCGTCCGCGGCATCTTCGCGCGGCCGGCTCAGCTTGCCGCGACGATGCGCGATCTGGCCAAGGCGGGTCAGATCCCCGCCTGGCTGGCTGACAGTGACGATCCGCTGGGTTTTCTGGTCCATCCCGACGGCGCCAGCAGTGTCACTGATGCCGCCTACCGTTACGTGCGCCACGAGGCCGGCGTTGACGTCGTGCTGTTCGGCACCGGCGACTCGGCGCACCTGCGAAGCAACGTCGCGTCCATTCTGAAAGCGCCGTTGCCCGCGGCGGACCTTTTAAAGGTGCGGGAATTCTTCGGCCACTTACAGGGTGTGGGGCTTGACGTGCCGCCGCCTAGCACGGTCTGAGACACGATCAGCGCCTGCGCGCGAACGGCGCTTGACGGCACGCGGCGGTATCGAGACTATCAAGTTTCTGGCTGGTGAGACCGTCGCCGTCGACGGCAATTTTCCCTCTTCTTAATCCAAAGCCGGAACCCGCGCCCACGCCGCCTGCATTCCTGCACCTGATGGTGATCCAGTTCGCGGGTACCAAACGCCGGCGGCACAGGTGGCGAGGGAATGGCGCGTCCTCGGGCCGCGCGATGCCATGGAACGAGCCCCAGTCATGAACCCACTCCATGCCAATCCATCAGGCCTCTGCCAGGCCGGTCTTCACCGCCTCCGCGACCACGTTTCGTGCGACCTCACGCAGCAATTGTCGGTCCGCCTCTGGCGTTGCGGCCGGAGCGATGCCTGGTATCACCCGGTCATGGCTATAAGTCGGCAGCGCCGCGCCGTTGTTCAGGATCGGGTAGCCGAGATCCTCGCCGGCGCCGACCGCGCGGATCCCACGCCGGATCATGTTGCGCATCATGATGATGCCGCGGTCGGTGGAAGCGAGATGCTCCAGCCCATGTCGAGCCATGCCGTCGTGAATGCTCACCTGGGCGTCCCAGTCGCCGGGAACCCGCTGCCGCTCCTCATAGGGGCGGTTGCCATCCTGGCCGAAGACGGTGCCGCGCGCCGGGTCCTTGCCCACGGGCGCGCGGTAGTAGCCGATCTGCATGGTATGCGTATCGTCCAGCGGCACCGCCCAGGTGGTCGCCTGCGGGCGGTTCAAGGTGTTGCGCAGTGCCACCGGATCCTGGTTGGGCGGGAACTGGTGAATGTTCGGCAGCATGAAATCGGCGACGCGCACCCAGACCTTGTCGTCGTAGCGGCGGGTGTCAATGTAGACCATGCCGACGGGCGTCTCCATCCAGTCCCACTCGGCCAGTTCCTTGAAATCCTCGCTGAATCCGTCACTGCCCGGAAGCGTGTGCAGGAACGCGACATGTGCCGGATCCATGCTGTTTTCCTTGACCTGCAGCCAGTTGCAGGGCCAGAGCGTGGGGGCGCGGGCGATCAGTTGGTAGCCCGACAGGTCGTAGGTGTCGAAGACCGGGAAGGCTGGTTTCTTGTCCGGTGGTCCCATATAAGCGAACACCAGGCCCGCGTGTTCGTGCACCGGATAGGCGCCGTGACACAGCCGGTCTTTCAGGGTGCTGTCGGCCGGCTCGCCCGGCGTTTCCAGGATCCGGCCGTCCACGTTGAATAACCAGCCGTGGTAGGGACAACGGATGCCGTTCTCGCCGATCAGGCCGTATTCGAGTGAGGTGCCGCGGTGCGGACAGTATGGCTCGACTAAGCCGAAGGCGCCGCTTTTGTCGCGGAAGGCAATGAGGTCCTCGCCCAGGATGCGCACGCGGCGGGGCAGGTCGCCCAGTTCGGTGGCGAGGATGACCGGCTGCCAGAAGCGTCGCAGGTATTCGCCGCATGGCGTGTCGGGTCCGACGCGGGTCATTTCCTGGTCCTCCGCCGGCAGCCCGCGATGGTGATAGGCGCCATAAGCGCCATTCAGGAACGGTGCTCTTTCAACCATGATGTGTCTCCGTGCGGTGCCGTCGCGGCCTTCGAATAGGCCTTTGCACCGATAGTGGATTGCAGGCGCGTGAAGGGTCAAGGTGTCGTCGGACCTCGATCCCGGCGGCGGCCATTCCATGGCGCCTCGAAACACGCCGTTGTCAAACTGGTCTGGCGTGCCTGTCGGCAACAGCCAAATGCGCGCTGCTGGTTCTCGCGGCCCTCACTGCCGCTCCGTCGGCACCACGCTTATGCTGTTGAACGGTGATCCATTGATCAGCTTCGTACTGACAACCGTATAGACCAGCACATGCTTCTCCAGATCCAGCGACCGGTGGATCTGAAACGTCTTGAAGAACAGCGAGGCCTGGGAAAACGCGATTACCTCGGTCTTCGGCATGGCAGCCGGCATCGTCACCAGCCCCACCGCTCGGCAGGCAATCGAGAACCGGCTGGGGTCCTCGGCGAAGCCAAGCTCGCCTTTCACCCCGCCTGTCTCTGCCCGCGACAGATAGCAGGATACATTCTGTACCCTGGGATCATCATACCGCTCGACGATGATCTTGTCGTCGGGGCCGAACCAGCGGAAGTTGGTGTTGATGGAGTCAATGCGGGTTTGCGCGAGGGCTGAAACCGATATCAATTCCAATGCGCCGGCAAGCAATACCCCACGCATCAACGCCTCTCTTTCCGCAGCCGTTCCGCCAGGTGCACCAGGATCGCGGCGGTCGCACCCCAGATGTAATGCTCGGGATGCGGCCAGACCCAGTATTCCCGCCAGACGCCGCCGACGTGCTGACGCTGCCGGCGCGGCGCGTCCGGGTCCAGCACCACGTCCATCGGCAATTCGAAGACCGCCTCCACCTCATGCGGCGAGATCTCGTACAGCAGGTCGGGTGGCACCAGCGCCAGCACCGGTGTGATCCGATAGCCGGTGCCGGTGATGTAGTCAGCCATCCGCCCCACAACCTCGACCGCTGCCGCGTCCAGACCGATCTCTTCCTGTGCCTCCCGCAGCGCGGCGGCTTCCGGGCTGGCATCTTCGGGATCGATCCGGCCACCAGGAAAACTGATCTGCCCGGCGTGCCTGGTCAGATGCGATGTGCGCTTGGTCAACAGGATGCCAGGGCTGTCGCTCAATACGACCGGCACCAGCACGGCGGCCGGCACCGGCGCCCTATGGGGAACAGACGCAGACAGCGTGGTCAGCAGCTCGTCGCCATGGACCGAAGCCGGGTCTGGCGGAACGGCGGTGATCGCGGCCAGCCGCGTCCGCAATTCGATTGGAGTCACGCCTCGCCAGGCGGCAGGTCGCCCAGGGAGAAAAATTGGCCCTGGCTCCAGACGCCTAACACGCGTCGGCTGCCAATCCAGCGCGGCACGGCAAGCGCGACAAGCTCATAATACGTCGCCCGGTTGATCCGTGCCTCCACGCCCAGATGCTTGGCCGCGCCGGGACGAACCAGCAGGTAGGGCGTCGGCTCGCAGGTCAGTATGTCGTGGGCGATACGGATCGGATGCTCCAGGCCGGCACTCACGATCTCGTCGATATTGGTGCGGAATGACAGGATCTGGTCCCGCCCATCGCCGGTCCAGTCCAGTTCGACCGCGACGAATGGCGCATCCTCGACCTGTATGCGTCCGCGCTCGGCCGGAGTCTGTAGCCACCAACTTCCATCTTCTTCCCGCCGCAGCACGCTGGCGAACAGGCACACCAGCTCCTTCCGATTGATCGGACTGCCACGATACAGCCAGGTGCCGTCGCGCTTGATCAGGAAGGGCAGGTCGCCGCATTCGGTTGGGGTTCGACCGGGCCGCCTTGGGCTATCATGACCTCGAGCACCATGAGCTGAAATACCTTCCGCCGCCAGATAGTCCCCCGCCTCACCTCCCTGAACACGATCGGAAGACGGTCCGGGACCCCTTGGCGGAGGCAGATGACAGGGAACGCCAATGCCGTTCACGCATTCTTCTCCATCGGACGCCGAACTTTCCTCATACTCCAACGATATAGGAAGCATCCCCCCTTCGGCAAAAGAGCCTATATACTGCCGTGGACGTAATCGCGGAGGGCACGACCCGTATGTCAGGCGGTATGGCTGCAACGCCACAAGGCTTTCCCAACCGGCAAGTGCCGGGGTTTGACGATCCGAACGCCATTGTCGCGGCGGCGGAGGCGACCGGCGCGCGCATCAGTCAGGTGCGGGCCGGCATCGGCCACGTTATTTTCGGTCAGAACCAAGTCGTTGATCAAACCTTGATCACTTTGTTGTCGGGCGGCCACGTGTTGCTGGTCGGTGTTCCCGGCCTGGGCAAGAGCCGCCTGGTGGAAACCCTCGGCGTCGTGCTCGGCCTTGCCACCAAGCGCATCCAGTTCACCCCGGACCTGATGCCGGCCGATATCGTCGGCAGTGAGGTGCTGGATGAAACCGAAGGCCGGCGCAGCTTTCGCTTCGTCCCAGGGCCGGTGTTCTGCCAGTTGCTGATGGCGGACGAGATCAACCGCGCCAGCCCGCGCACCCAGTCGGCTCTGCTGCAGGCCATGCAGGAACAGCGTATCGCGGTCGGCGGGGTCGAGCACCCGCTGCCGACGCCGTTCCACGTGCTGGCGACACAGAACCCGATCGAGCAGGAGGGCACCTATCCGCTGCCCGAAGCGCAACTCGACCGCTTCCTGCTGGAGATCACCGTCAGCTACCCGGACCAGGACGCCGAACGGACCATGCTGCTGGCGACCACCGGGGCCGCGGAGGCGCGTCCGGCCCCGGCAATGACAGCGGAGGAACTAATGGCCGCCCAGGCGCTGGTGCGCCGCCTGCCGGTGGGCGAAAAGGTGATGGACGCCATTCTTTCGCTCGTCCGAGGCTGCCGGCCGGAGACCGCTGGGGACGAGATCGTTCGCCGCCATGTCGCCTGGGGTCCCGGTCCGCGTGCCGCGCAGGCATTGATGCTGGCAAGCCGAGCCCGCGCACTGCTGGACGGGCGGCTGGCGCCCAGTGTGGACGACATCGCCGCGCTGGCTCGCCCGGTGCTGCGCCATCGCATGGCCCTGAGCTTTTCAGCCCGCGCCGATGGCGTGATGCTGACCGACGTGATCGACCGCCTGGTGGGACATCTTGGATAGCACGGTGGTCGTCGGACAGCAGACCGCTCAGGCAGCGGCGGGATGTAATCGGGTGGATGACCGATGTGGGACTGCCGAGACAATCAGCGCGCTGCCCGTTTCCCATCATTGCGCCGCATCACTGTCTCGTCATGGCGCCGCACTGCTCCCTCGTCGCGGCGCCGCACCGCTCCCTCGTCATGGCGGGCGCAGGCCCGCCATCCACGCCTTGAGGTCGTGGCCCACGCAACGCCATGGACGGCGACCATGCGCCCGCCATGACGGCGGTGGCGGCCGCGCCCGACCCGAAGCAATCGACCCGCAGCAGTTTGATCTGTTCCCATGTCCCTAGCACCCACTGACGCCCTGCAAGCCGAGGCCATCGGCGCCCGCCTGCCGCCGTTGCTGGTTGCGGCGGAACGCGTTGCCTCCACCGTGGCTCAAGGCGTGCATGGCCGCCGTCGTGTTGGTCAGGGTGACAGCTTCTGGCAGTTCCGTCGGTTCGTATCCGGGGATTCCGTGGCGCGGATCGACTGGCGGCAATCCGCCAAGTCCGGCCGCGGCGCGCCGGAAGGCTGGTTCATCCGGGAAACCGAGTGGGAAGCCGCGCAAACTGTTTGCCTATGGCGGGACGGATCAGCGTCCATGCGATGGCGCTCGCGCCAGGTCCCGGTTGAAAAACGCGATCGCGCCGATCTGCTGCTGCTCGCCCTGTCATCCCTGCTGCTGCGCGGCGGGGAGCGGGTTATGATGATGCACGATGGCGCCCGCCCCATCGCCAGCCGATCCGGACTTGATCGACTTGCTGCCGAACTAGTGCGCACTGACGACGACAGCGGCCTGCCGCCGCCGGTGCGCCTGCCGCGCCACGGCACGATTGTCCTGTTCAGCGACTTCCTCTCGCCCCTCGACGACCTGAAGGCCATGCTCGGCCGATTCTCAGCCATTCCGGTCACTGGCTACCTGCTGCAAATCCTGGACCCGGCGGAAGCCGACCTGCCGTACCGCGGCCGCATCCGCTTCCGCGGGCTGGAGCGAGACGGCGATACCCTGGTGCCCCGCGTCGAGTCGGTGCGCGACGCCTATGCGCAGCGGCTGAAGGCGCAACAACAGGAACTGGCGTCACTCTGCGCCACCGTGGGCTTCGGCTTCGGCGTGCATCATACCGACCACACACCGGAGACAGCCTTGCTGACAATATACGCCGCGTTGGCGGCGCGATGATCTTTGTCGCACCTTGGGTGCTGGTCGGGCTGCTCGCCCTGCCAATGCTTTGGTGGCTGCTGCGTGTCACGCCGCCCGCGCCGAAGTCGGAAGACTTTCCCGCCGTGCGTTTTCTGCTGGGCCTGCACGCGACCGAGGAAACCCCGGCCCGTACGCCCTGGTGGCTGATGGCTCTGCGTCTGATCGCCGCCGCGCTGGTGATCGTGGCCCTTGCCCGCCCGGTACTCGATGCCGGGTCGGTCCTGGCGGGCAAGGGTCCGGTCCTGCTGGTCGTGGACAATGGCTGGGCTGCCGCGAACGACTGGGCGCGCCGCAAGGAAGCCGCTGGGACGCTGCTGGACCGGGCGGAGCGGGCGGGACGCAAAGCCGCACTGCTGTCCACTGCCGCGGATGGCAGCGGCGCGCCAATCACCGTCACCGCGGCCATGCCGATTCCCGAACTGCGCGCCCGCCTCGCCGGCTTGCAGCCACAGTCCTGGCCGCCCGACCGCGCCGCCGCCGCGGCCGCCATCCGTGCCTGGCACGAGGCGAATGCGCGGGCCGCGTCCGTGGTCTACGTGCCGGACGGTTTGGCCGACGGCGCGGATTATCCCACGTTTGCCCAGGCGCTGCGTGATGCCGGCGCGGTCACCGAGCTTTGTTGCGACACCATCCCTTCACCTTTGCTGCTGCCGCCGACGAACGAAGCCGATCGCCTGGTCGCGCATCTGGCGCAGGTGCCGACAAGCGCCCCGACGAAGGCTGGCATCTTGGCGCAGAGCGGTGACGGGCGCACGTTGGCGCGTACCACGATCAACATCCCGGCGGGCGCCTCGGTGGCTTCGGCCGGCATTGAATTGCCACCGGAGCTGCGCAACCGGCTCAACCGGTTGGTGTTGGAAGGGCCGCCTGGCGCCGGATCCGTGGTGCTGCTGGATGAACGCTGGCGGCGGCGGCCGGTCGGGCTGCTGTCCGGCGACCAGGCCAGCGCCGAAACGCCATTCGCCGGCCCGCTGTATTTCCTGCGGCGCGCGCTGGAGCCGTTCGCCGAATTGCGCGCCGGCGATGCGGCGACGCTGCTGAAGCGGGACGTCTCCGTGCTTATTCTGGCCGATCGGCCGTTGCCGGATGGGGCGGAGCGCGATGCGCTGACAAACTGGGTGCGCAAGGGCGGGCTGCTGATCCGCTTCGCCGGACCGCGCACCGCCGAGGAAGCTGGCAACGACACCGATACCTTGCTGCCGGTCCGGCTGCTCAGCGGCGACCGTCAGCTTGGCGGCGCCTTGTCCTGGAGCCAGCCGGCCGGCCTGGCACCATTCCCGCCCGGATCGCCGTTCGCCGACCTGCCGGTGCCGCAGGAGGTGCGGATCAACCGCCAGGTGCTGGCGGAGCCGACGGCGGACCTGGCGGCGCATACCTGGGCGACCCTGGCGGACGGCACGCCGCTGGTGACCGAGGCAACCATGGGGGCCGGCCGCATCGTGCTGTTCCACGTGACCGCCAACGCCGACTGGTCGAACCTGCCATTATCCGGCCTGTTCGTCGACATGCTGCGGCGATTGGTCTCACTGTCCGTTGGCGTGGCGACAACCGAGGACACGACCATGCTTGCCCCGGCCGAGACGCTGGACGGCTTCGGCCTGCTGACCCAGCCGCCGGCGGCGGCGACCGCTTTGCGCGGCGACAGTTTTGCCAAGACCGCGGTCTCGCCGCGTCATCCACCTGGTCTGTATGGTCCGGAAAACGGGCGGCAGGCGCTGAACCTGGGCACCCGCCTGTCCCTACCGGAAGCAGCGCCGCCGATCAGCGGCGCAACCTTGCAGACCATCCAGGGTTCGGCGCAGCAGCGGGCGCTGGGTCCGCCCCTGGTAGCGCTGGCAATCCTGCTGCTGTGCGTGGACATGCTGATCTCGCTGGGCCTGCGCGGGCTGCTGCGCGCGCGCGTTTCCACCGCGGCCGTAGCGTTGATGCTGCTGGCGATGCCGCCGGCGCATGCGCTGGATGCCGGCGGCAGCCCGGCGACCGACACGCGGCTGGGCTACATCACCTCGGGCGACGCCACCGTGGACGGCATCGCGAAATCCGGGCTGGAGGGGCTGTCGGACTATGTCAATCGCCGCACCGCGGCCACGTTGTTCGAGCCTGACCCGGTGCAGCCCGGCCAGACCGACCTCAGCGTCTACCCGCTGCTGTACTGGCCGATCATCGCCGACGCCGAACCGTTAACCACAGCGCAGACGGCGGCGCTGAACGACTACATGAGCCGCGGCGGGATCATCCTGATCGATACCCGCGATTCTGGTTCCGGCAGCGGTTTCGCACCAGGCACCGAGGCGGCGCTGAAGCGGATCAGCCACGGGTTGATCATACCGCCGCTGGCGCCCCTGACGGTGGATCATGTACTATCCAGGGCGTTTTATCTGCTGTCGGAGTTTCCCGGCCGCTTCACCGGCGATACGGTCTGGGTGCAGCGTGACCAGGACCGGACGAACGACAGCGTCAGCCCAGTGATCATCGGCGGCAACGACTGGGCGGCCGCCTGGGCAATCAGTCCGGACGGCAGCAATCCCTACGCGGTCATTCCCGGCGGCCAACGGCAGCGAACGCTGGCCTACCGTTTCGGAGTCAATCTAGTCATGTACGCGCTGACCGGCAACTACAAGGGCGACCAGGTGCACGTGCCTGCCATCCTGCAGCGGCTTGGACAATAGATGCGGCCGGAACAGGTTATCGCCGCCATTCGCTTCGATCCGCTGCTGCCGGTATGGCTGCTGGTGGCACTGGGGCTGTTGTGTACTGCCATCGTGGCACTCGGTCTGTGGCGGCGCGCAAAGGGAACGCTATTCCGGCTGATCGGCTTCGGCGTGTTGTTGCTATGGCTGACCGGGCCACGGCTGGTGCAGGAAACCCGGCAGTCGCTGCGCGATATCGGCCTGCTTGTGGTCGATCAGTCGGCCTCCATGCAGGTCGGCGATCGGGCGCGTCTGGCTGACCGCGCGCGCCAGTCGATCGAGGCGCAGGCTGCAAGGCTACCGGACCTGGAGCTGCGGACCGTTACCGTGCCGGAAGCCGGCAACGCCGGCACGCGGCTGTTCGGCGCAGTCGATCGTGCCCTGGCCGACATTCCGCGATCCCGCCTGGCTGGCACCATCGCCATCACCGACGGGCAGATCCACGACGTGCCATCGACCACCCCTGGTGGCGCCCCCTTGAACATGCTGCTGACCGGCCGGGGCGAGGAGACCGACCGCCGGCTGCGGGTGATCGAGGCACCGGGCTACGGGATTGTCGGCAAATCCATCACCCTGCGGGTTGCCATCGATGACCTGGGTACGACTGGTCACACCGGACCGGCCACCTTGACGGTCCGCCGCGACGGTCAACCGTTCCGCGTCGAAAGCGTCCCGGTCGGCGTCGAGCAGCGCATCGACGTGCCGATCACCCGCGCCGGCCCCACCGTGATCGAGATGGCCGCCAGTCCGCTGCCGGGCGAGGTGTCGCAGCTCAACAATCGTGCCGTGGTGGAGATCAACGGCGTGCGCGACCGGTTGCGTGTGCTGCTGATCTCCGGTGAGCCGCATCCGGGGGAGCGCACCTGGCGGCGCCTGCTGAAAGCCGATCCGTCGGTCGATCTGGTGCATTTCACCATCTTGCGGCCGCCGGAGAAGGACGACCGCACGCCGCTGAACGAGCTGGCGCTGATCGCTTTTCCAGTGCGCGAGCTGTTCGTCGACAAGATCGGCGAGTTCGACCTGATCATCCTGGACCGGTTCCAGAACCGCGGTCTGCTGCCGCTGCCCTATCTGGCGAACATCGCCAACCGGGTGCGCCAGGGTGGCGCCTTGCTCATGAGCGTCGGCCCCGAATTCGCCGGCGGCAGCAGCCTGGCTTCGTCGCCACTCGGTGCCGTGCTGCCCGCCGGGCCGGCGCGCAACGACGCTGTTGTGGATGGCCGCTTCCGACCTTGGGTCTCTGAACTCGGGCAGCGGCATCCGGTTACTGAGGGCCTGGCCGACGCCAATCCGCCCGACGCAGCCGCCGAAGGCATTGCCGCGGGACCTGCCACGGCACCCCCTAAGGCGCCGACCTGGGGCCCGTGGTATCAGCGCATCGAGCCGGGTGCGGTGGACGGCGAGGTGTTGCTGCGCACGCCTGACCACCAGCCGCTGCTGGCGTTGAACCGCGTTGGCGAGGGGCGTACGGCGTTGCTGCTGTCCGATCAGATCTGGCTCTGGTCGCGCGGCCATGACGGCGGCGGGCCGCAGGCTGAGTTGCTGCGACGGATCGCGCATTGGCTGATGCAGGAGCCGGACCTGGAGGAGAACGCGCTGACCGCGCGGGTGACCGATGGGCGGCTGCTGATTGAGCGCCGCTCAACCGATCCGGCGCCGCCGGGGCAGGTGATCGTCACCGATCCGGATGGCAAGACCGAGACGGTGGCGCTGCACGAGGACTCGCCCGGGCGAGCGACAGCGACGCGTGTCGCGCCGGTGCCGGGGGTCTGGCAGGTGACGCAGGGGAAACAGTCGGCTTATGCCGCCGCCGGCGCGGCCAACCCGCCGGAGTTAGCGGATTTGCGGGCGACCGCCAGCGTGGTTGGGCCTCTGGCACGAGCATCGGATGGCGGGGTGCATTGGCTGGCCACCGCGTCGGGCGAGGACGTGCCGGAACTGCGTCGGACCGACGAAGCTAGTACGGCGTCCGGCAGTGCCTGGGTGGGGCTGGAGCGGCGGCATGATCACGTGGTGACCGGCGTCGCGGCACTGCAACTGCTGCCCGGATGGGTGTCGCTGCCGCTGATGGTCGGGTTGCTGCTGCTGGCGTGGCGGCGGGAGGGTCGGTGACTTGACGGCCGGTCGCAGCGCAAGCAACGCCTGATCCAGGCTGCTCCCCGCGGTCTGCGTCAGCAACGCATCTTTCCGCGAACTACGGCATGGCGCAATATCCTCGACCGGCGACCACACGGCCGCCGTTCTTCCGATGCCCGGAAGCGGCATGCTAGCCCTTCTGGCGCAAAGCGGACCGAACCGCGTAGGTGCCACCTCGTGGCGCGACGGGCATCACTCCGCGGCTTGCCGCGACGGGATCCCCTCAATCGGGCAGTCGCTCACGCCGACCTCTTGCCGCGTCAACGCCTCCACTTGCGCGCGCATCGCTTCCGGGTCGGCCACCCACTGGCGATAGAATTCGAACGGGCACTCCGCCTTGCCGCTGGCGTTCTCGCGCGAATTAATCATTCCGGTATAGCCACGATGCAGCAACTTGAAGAGATGGTTCTGGGATTGCATCGACCGTCGCGCCTCGCGGATCAACGGCACTGACAGTTGCGCGTACTGAATGCCGTTCTCCTCGGTGCCGCATTCACCCAACGTCCGCCCGTCGAACCCGATGACCGAGGAATGGCCGAAGTACGAGTAGACGCCGTCGAAGCCGGACGCGTTGGCGACGGCAACGTAGACGTTGTTCGCCCAGGCCATGGACTTCGCCATCAGGATCTGTTGCTCCTTGGCAGGATACATGTAGCCCTGGCACCGCACGATCAGTTCCGCGCCACGCATCGCGCAGTCGCGCCAGATCTCTGGGTAGTTGCCGTCATCGCAGATGATGAGGCTGATCTTCAGTCCCTTCGGCCCGGTCGAGACATAGGTGCAGTCACCGGGGTACCATCCCTCGATCGGCGTCCACGGCATGATCTTCCGGTACTTCTGAACGATTTCTCCCTGGTCGTTCATCAGAATAAGCGTGTTGTACGGCACCTTCTCCGGGTGCATCTCATGCCGCTCGCCGGTCAAGGAGAACACACCCCATACGCCGGCCTTGCGGCATGCGGCGGCAAAGATGTCCGTCTCCTCGCCGGGCAGGACCGCTGCAGTGTCGAGCATCTCCTGCCGATCGTACATGATGCCATGCGTGCTGTATTCCGGGAACACCACCAGGTCCATTCCAGGCAGTCCGACCTTCATGCCGCAGATCATGTCGCCGATTGCGCGTGCGTTGGCGAGCACCTCCGCCTTCGTGTGCAGCCGTGGCATCTTGTAATTCACCACGGCCACGCCGACCGAATCGCGGCTGCTGCCGATATCGCCATGTATCACGTCATCATTCTCCTGTTGCCGAAAGGACAGGGCACGGCGGGATCCGTGCCGGGTGCGCTACCTGACCAGACGAGGCGGGACGAGCCACAGCACGCGCATGTTCAGTGGGCCGGCTCAACCAACGGGCTGAGGTCCCCGGCCGCATCGGACCACGAGCGGCGATCGCCTACAAGCGGCCGGCGGCCACCGCCGGAACGCTGCCGGCGGCGGGCTTGCACATGTCGTGGCAGGACGACTCGAGCGAGCAGCACAGCGAGCAGATCGTGCCATGGTGGAATGGACAACTCGTCATGTCCTTCTTTTCGTAGTCGTAGCCGCAGGTGACGCAGGCCAAGGTATCGCCCGCGACATGACTGTCGTCGTAGGGCTGCCGGGCCAGGTAGTAGCGTCCTTTGGTCGCGAAGGCGATGATCGGTGAGCCGACGAACGCCAGGACGAGCGCGATAAACGCGGAGAACGCCTGCGCCGCCTCCCCCAACAAGCCAAAGAACGCAATGATCGACACGAAGGACGCGAACAGCATCGAGCCGAAGCCAACCGGATTGAAGTTGTAGAGGTGGGCCCTTTTGAATTCGATGTAATGCGGGCTCAGCTTCAGCGGCTTGTTGATAACGAGGTCGGCGGTCACCGCGCCAACCCACGCGACCGCGACGTTCGAGTAAAAGCCAAGGATCTTGCCCAGGAAAGAGAACATGTTCAGTTCCATCATCGTCAGCGAGATCGCCACGTTCAGGAAGATGTACACCACGCGGCCGGGGTGGGCATGCAGCAGGCGCGAGAAGAAGTTCGACCAGGACAGCGAGCCGGAATAGGCGTTGGTCACGTTGATCTTGATCTGCGACAGAATGACGAAGAAGGTCGCGACGCTCAAGGCGGCGAAGGCGGGAAACATGTAGTTGTAGCCAGCGATATACATTTGTATCGGCTCATTGGCCTCGGTCAGCGAGGTGCCGTTCGCGACCGCGACCGATGCGAAGAACGAGCCCATCAATTGCTTCGCGGCACCCAGCACGACCCAGCCCGGACCGGCGCACATCACCGCCAGCCACCACCTGACCTTGTTGGACGACGTCTTGTCCGGCATAAAGCGCAGGTAGTCCGCTTGCTCACCGATCTGAGCGATCAATGACAGCGCGATGCCGGCGGCGCTACCGAACAACAGCCAATCAAAGCCTGATTTGCTTGGCGAGTTTCCCGCGAAGGTGACCCAGTCATGGATCGCGTTCTTGTCCACCGCCAGCACCGCCACGGGCGGCGCGAACAGCAGCAGGAGCCAGAGCGGCTGCGTCCAGACCTGCAACTTCGCCAGCAACGTCATGCCGAACACCACGAGCGGAATGATGATCAGCGAGCCTAGCGCGTAACCGATAGGCAACGGGATGCCGAAGTACAGCAAGAAAGCCTGGGCCATGATCGACCCTTCGAGCGCGAAGAAGATGAAAGTGAACGACGCGTAGATCACCGAAGTGATGGTGGATCCGAGATAGCCGAAGCCTGCGCCGCGGGTCAGCAGGTCGACGTCGACATTGTACTTGGCGCAGTAGTAGGCGATGGGAATTCCGGTCAGGAAGATCACCAGCGCCGCGGCCAGAATACCCCAGAACGCATTCTCGAAGCCGAACTGCACGGCGAGCGAACCGCCAATCGCCTGGTCCGCCAGGTAGGCGATACCACCAAGGGCAGCAGACGCGACCGCATAGGTCGACCAGGTGCGGAAGCTTTTCGGTGCGTATCGGAGCGAATAGTCTTCCAGCACCGGATTGTTGACCAGCTTGTTATAGGATCGACGCATCCCTGGCTTGGCGGTGGTCATGTCAGACATCTGTCCAGACTCCCGATGGAAGGCGGAACCTTAGGCGACGAATGCCGCGCGACACCATGGGGTAACCAGGCAACAGCAACGTAATACATATAACAAAAAGTTGTACATTGTTTGACCGCGATATTTACCAGCGCACGCCCGAGACATGGCGTTCTGTATTGGCGGAATGTAGCGTATAGGCACCGGTAAACTGATACGACAGTGGTTCGATCGGCGGGTCGGACTCGTTCGGCGCATCCGCGAGACGTTGACGCTCGATTGTCAGATCCACGAAACGAGGTGCGTGCGATGCCCAGCGAACTACAAGAGGATCGCCGTGACATGGCCGACGATGCTGACGCATGATGACGACGTCCGTGTATCGCGCCCGGTAGTGACGCATGGCGGCAGCAGGCTTTGCGCTTCCGACCGCGGCGCGGCAACATCGTCCCGGTGAACGCGCACCGGCACCCATGAACGCGCACCGGCATAGGCGAACAGAATGCTCCAGGTCGTCTGCGCGATCTCAGTCGAGACTGCCACCATCAGCAAGAAAGGGAACTCCGTGACCGACACCCTCATCAAGGTCGACCTGTCGCAGTCCGCTTACGATAACGACATGATCCACAACCGTTGGCATCCGGACATTCCCATGGTCGCCACCGTCAAGCCCGGCCAGGACTTCATCATCGAGTGCTACGACTGGACCGGCGGGTTCATCAAGAACAACGACTCGGCCGCCGACGTGCGGGACATCGACCTGAGCATCGTGCATTTCCTCAGTGGCCCGGTGGGTGTGGAGGGCGCCGAACCCGGAGACCTGCTGGTCGTCGACTTTCTCGATATCGGCGCCTTTCCGCATAATGCCTGGGGGTTCAACGGCTTCTTCTCGAAGAAGAACGGCGGTGGCTTCCTGACCGATCATTTCCCTGAGGCGCAGAAGTCGATCTGGGATTTCCACGGCATGTTCACCAACTCCCGCCACGTGCCAGGGGTGAACTTCGCCGGCCTGATCCATCCTGGACTGATCGGTTGCCTGCCCGATCCGAAGCTGCTGGAGACCTGGAACCGGCGGGAAACTGGACTGATCGCCACCAACCCGGCCCGCGTGCCGCCGCTGGCCAACGCCCCGTTCGGGCCGACAGCGCACATGGGCCGGCTGCAGGGCGATGCCAAGGCCGCTGCCGCCGCCACCGGTGCCCGAACGGTGCCGCCGCGCGAGCATGGCGGAAACTGCGACATCAAGGATCTCTCGCGCGGCGCGCGCGTGTTCTTTCCGGTCTACGTCCCCGGTGCCGGGCTATCGATGGGCGATCTGCATTTCAGCCAGGGCGATGGCGAGATCACCTTTTGCGGCGCCATCGAGATGCCGGGCTGGATTCATCTGAAGGTGGAACTGATCAAGGGCGGCATGGGGAAGTACGGCATCAAGAACCCGATCTTCAAGCCCAGCGTGATCAAGCCGGCCTACAGCGACTACCTGATATTCGAGGGCATCTCGGTCGACGAGGCCGGTGAGCAGCACTACCTGGACATCAACGTCGCGTATCGCCAAGCCTGCCTGAACGCGATCGAGTACCTCAAGAAGTTCGGTTACTCCGGTGCGCAGGCGTACTCGATCCTGGGAACCGCGCCCGTGCAAGGCCATATCAGCGGCGTGGTGGACATCCCCAACTCCTGCGCGACGCTCTGGCTGCCGACCGAGATTTTCGACTTCGACATAAATCCCGGTGCGGCCGGGCCGAGCGGCGGTGTCAAGGGCGGCGTGACCATGCCGCTCGCTGCCGACGTTTGAAAGGTCACGCGATGCCAGTCTACGAGTATCTCTGTTCCGAGTGCGGTCCGTTCACCGCGTTGCGGCCGATGGCGGACTTCCAGCGGCCGCAGCCCTGCGAAGGTTGCGGTGGATCCGCGCCGCGCGCGTTGCTCACCGCGCCAGCGCTGTCCGGCGTCGATCCAGGACGTCGGCGCGCGGGTGAAGTCAACGAACGCAGTGCGAACGCGCCGGCGCGCGCGAGACGCCATCCTGCCTCCTGTGGCTGCTGTTCTGGCGCCGGCCGCAAGAAGCCGACCGCGGAGGCCGTGACAGCCAAGAGTTTCCCGACCCAGCGCCCCTGGATGATCGGTCACTAAGACCGCCCTGCGAGCGAAAGCCTGGCGCCACGCCCTAGCGCGTATGGCCATCGACATCGGTGGCCGCCGCCATGCAGCGCGTGAGCAACCGGCGTCAGCGGAGGGGCATGCGAAACCGTTATGCGAATGCATTATTCGACCTGCCGCTCCGCAGCGTCTATCAGCTCCGATACGACCCGTTGATGTCAATATACCCGTGCGTCAAGTCGCAGGTCCAAACTGTTGCCATCCCTCGCCCCAACCCGAGATCGATGGCGATCTCCACCTCCAGTCCCTTCATGTGCGCAACCACCGGAGCCTCGTCATAACCCGGAATCACCGCGCCCTCCCGCGCCATCCAGACGCCGCCCACGCCGATCGACAGCCTGTCCCGGTCCGCCGGCTCGCCTGCCTTGCCGACCGCCATGACAATGCGGCCCCAATTGGCATCCTCCCCGGCGATCGCCGTCTTCACCAGCGGCGAGTTGGCCACCGTCATCGCGATACGCTTCGCCGACCGCGCATTCACCGCTCCGGTGACGTCGATCTTCACCAGCTTCCGAGCCCCCTCCCCGTCCCGCACCACCTGCAACGCCAGGTCCAGCAGCAGGTCATTCAGCGCGCGCGAGAAATCCGCCAACATTCGGTTGCGTGCCGCGTTACCATCCGCCGCCGGAACCCTGGAATGCTTCGCCTGCCCGGTCGCGATCAGCAGCACCGTGTCGGATGTGGATGTATCCGAATCCACCGTCGTGCAGTTGAAGCTGCCACGAACGCCCTTGTTCAGCATCGTTTGCAGCGCATCCGCCGGGATCTTCGCGTCGGTGAAAACGAAGCACAGCATCGTCGCCATATCGGGCGCGATCATCCCGCTGCCTTTGGCGATGCCGGTAATCCGCACCTGCGCGTCGCCGATCTGCGCCACCCGGGTCGTCGCCTTCGGGAACGTGTCCGTCGTCATGATGCCGCGTGCGGCGGCTTCCCAGCCGTCCTCGGCCAGTCCCTCCCGCAGCGCCGGCAACACCGCGGTCAGCTTGTCATGCGGCAGCACCTCGCCGATCACGCCGGTGGAGGCGACGAAGACCTGCCGCGCCGGACAGCCAGCCAGCTTGCCCGCCGCCGCCGCCGTGGCGGCACAGGCGTCCCGCCCGGCCTTGCCGGTGAACACGTTGGCGTTGCCCGCGTTCACCACCACCACCCGCGCCCGCCCGCCCCGCAACGACGCTCGGCACCAGTCCACCGGCGCGCCGGGACACTTGTTCGAGGTGAAAACGCCCGCCGCCGAGCTGCCGCTGGGCACCTCCATCATCACCACGTCGGTGCGATCCTGGTAGCGGATGCCGGCCGCCGTCGCGGCCAGGCGGACACCCGCCAGCGGCGGCAGCTCAGGCAAGGTCACCGCCAGCGGAGACACGGCTGTCGGCATGATTTTTCCCCCAATCAGCGGTCGCCTACTTCGCCGCCGGCGGTTCCGCCGTGTCGGTCGCCTTCGCCGGTGAGCCGTCCATCTTGAACGTCTCCACCTTCACGTCGCCGCGCGCCTGCGCGACCTCTTTCTGCACCGCCGCCTGCACCATCGACTGCCGCAGTTGAGCACGCTCCTCGTCAAAGCTTGGCTTGGGTGCGTCGCGATGTCCCAGCACCTGGATCACATGCCAGCCGAACTGGGTATGCACCGGCGTCGGCGACACCTCGCCGTCCTTCAGCGCAAAGGCGGCGGTGGCGAAATCGGGCACCATGTCGGTCTTCTTGAAGAAGCCCAGGTCGCCGCCCTGCGCCGAGGCGCCGGGGTCCTTGCTGTACTGCTTGGACAGCGCCACGAAATCGCCGCCGTTCTTCAGGTCGGCGATGATCTTCTTCGCCGTCGCCTCATCCCCAACCAGGATGTGACGCGCATGCACCTCCGGCTCGCCGGCCTTGGCCGCGGTATCCTGTTCATAACGCGCCTTCACCGCTTCATCGGTGACCTGCGGCCGGACCGCCTTGCTGAGAAAGGCCGACTCCAGCGCCCGGTCCTGCGCCATCTGCATGCTGCGCTGCACCTCGGGGTCCTTGTCGAGGCCGGTCTTGCGTGCCTCCACCAGCAGGGCGCGCGCATCGATCAACTGCTCCAGCAGCATCGGGTAGAGCTGTTGCGGCGGCAGCGAGCGCGCCTGCGGCGGCAGCGTCTCGGCCGTGGCGTTCAGGTCGCTCATGTGGATCGGCGCGCCATTGACGGTCGCCAGCACCGGATCGGATGCCGCGGGGGATGCTGTGGACGCCGATGGCGACGCTGATGGCGCGGTCGGTGGCGACCCCGCCGCAGCGCCTGCCGGGGCGGTCGGCGTCTGGGCCAGGGCGGACCCGCCGACGGCCGAACCAAGGATCAGGATCGCGGCGAGCAGGTGGGCCGGAGCCCTGGATGAGCAGTCCGGGAAAATCGGCATGAAGCCCCTTTTGGAAGAACCCGCGCCTTATGACCGAAGCCATGCCGCCTCACAAGGCGGCGATCTTGCTTTACTAGCTTACGCCGACCGTTTCCCCGAAATCAGGCAGAGTTTCCGATGGGCTTAGGTTGCGGCGGTGGACGAAAAGCCGAGCGCGGAGCGGATCGATAGGTTGCCGTATCACGGCTGCGCCGAGGCTAATAGTTCGGGTTCCGGTTCTTGCTGTCGAGCACGACCGCGACGCGGCGCTGATGCCAGAACGCGCTCTGGACCCGATCATTGACACATCGCTGCGGCGGGGAGGCGGCGAAGCGCGATCCATACTGCTCCAAACCATGAAAGAAGCTGTTCAGCGCGGGGATTTCCGATTAACAGCCGTTGCACAATCCGGCATCGACCTGTTGGATCTGTAGGCTGCGGCCTAGCTGGGCGCGTGCGGTCTGATTCAGGGCGGACGTAAGCGCCCCCATTTCCGGATCAGGCGGCGGCGGTGGGTCGATGAGCGGTTTGCGCCAGCTTTGGAGGAGGTGGTGCCGCATCAGGCTGGGAACACAGGACGCGTGCGGTGCAGATCGCGATCGCCGTGGCGAGCTTGGTGGCTGGTTGAGTTGGCAGATGGCGACCTTGCTCGCAGCCGCAGGATTTCTTCATCGCGTGATACCAGTATGCAACGTCGGGAGACCAAACCCACTCTTATGTGGGGCTATTGAGAGATCAATTAAGATTCTCAAAAACGACCGTTTTTGGAGCGGTTCGATTTGAGTTCGACAAAGGGTGCAGATGCGACACCCGATCAACACTGTCCCATCAGCCGACTCTGATGTGGGGTGGTCAGATCCATTAACAGACAGGCAAAACATGGCGGTTGCGATCTGGATAGCCCTGACCCTTGCGAGTTGCATCGAATTAGCGCAACAGAACCTGACGTGACAGGGAACGAATCGGCGGGAAGGTGCTTTAGAAAAGATGCCCACTAAAGTTGGCATTCGCATCTATCAATTGACAGTCTGCCGCACGCGGCACCGGAAGTCTCTGCCCTTTGACGCAGAGGGTATTGCCGTTACCCTGCCCGAATTCGTAAGGTCGTTCGTAAGTCGCAATGCTGTTTCTCGCGAGGCGACCCCTGACGAAAGCGAGCGCGACCGCCACTGGTACTTTCAGCATCGCGTCAACACAGCCGGAAATAGCAAGGGCGTCGTGCAGTATGGCATATCTGGATTTGAAAGTGACCTTATAAACTCTCAGACGAACGTGTCCGAATTTCGCCGCAAGACAACTCACGTCGAAATCATACCTCTTTTTTATGAGTATTGGTTTCCACCTGGCTTTAATCACGGATTTGCCGCTTTCCAATCCTTTGCCGCGAGATCGTGCGTTGAGTTGGTCTCAGCAAAAATGCGGGATGACTTCGGGAAACGGAACCCTGGATTTTCCCTGCATTTTAAGAAACTTTTGCCGACAGGAACGGGAGGCATTTACGACGCCGCCCCGGTTAAGGGTCTGCGTCTTATCAGACGAAACGCCTCGTCCGACGTGGCTGATCGTTATCTGAACACCCACGTTGACCAAGGGGTTGACTTTCAAATTGTTATAAACGCGCGGCGTAAAGGGATACTTGGCAGCCTAGGCGACCTGACAAGTTCAATGAAGGCTGCGAATGGTGGTGTTGTAAAACACGATGGCGTCATCTTCAATGAGGCTGTTGCCGAGATTGAATTCGGCGGACAGAGACGGCGGGTCGGAATGCTCGGCTCAAACAGCGAGGCTGGAGTGATCGACCTAACTGGCATCAAGCGGGCTTCTAACGGTCATCCTGTATATGCCGAGATCAGTAAAGAATCAACCAGTCTATTAACTGATTTCCAAACGGTCATCGGGAAGTCCAAGCAACAATGAAAGTCAACATTTGGCAAATTATATTTGATCACATCGACACTTTGCGGAATGATGTGTCGAAAAGAATTTCTGTTGTTGATATTATTATCTTTTTTCTAGTGCCAGTTCTTGTAGGTATTGCAGCATCTTATTTCTGCATTAAGGCGTCGAAGGAATTTTATAGTATATCAATCACGTTTTTTGGGATATTTGTTGCACTTTTACTTAACTTCCAAGTAGCCACGTTTGGCATATACAATAGAAAATGGAGTCCAAGCAAGGACGAGAAACTCTCCCAAATACAGAAAGAGGGATTGGACACAAGAAAATTTCTATTGAAGCAAACTAACTCCAATATATCCTATCTCATTCTAATTTCTTCGATTTCGATTCTGCTATTTCTGTTCTTTTTTGCGGTAGAGAAGACAGGACGAATAGCCGCGACAATATCGTGGATTATTTACATACATTTTATTCTCACCTTGCTAATGGTGGTTAAGCGCTGCCATATCCTATTCAGAAAAGAATATGACGAAGCATAGGTTTCGATGGGTCTGACCACCCCACATCAGAGTCGGCTGATGGGACAGTGTTGATCGGGTGTCGCATCTGCACCCTTTGTCGAACTCAAATCGAACCGCTCCAAAAAACGGCCGTTTTTGAGAATCTTAATTGATCTCTCGATAGCCCCACATAAGAGTGGATTTGGTCTACCAAAATATATCCTAATATTGCTCTAATTCCTAGAGCCTGTTATGGACCTGCGGCGGAGTAATCACCAAGTTTGCAGGCATGAGCACCGTCCGCAAGCCCTACCCGTCTGATGTAACTGATGAAGAATGGGTTTTGGTTGCGCCGTACCTGACCTTGCTGGCGGAGGATGCCGGACAACGGGCCCATCCGCTACGGGAAGTGTTCAACGGCCTGCGATACATCATCAAGACCGGCGCGCAATGGCGCTGGATGCCAAATGACCTGCCGCCCTGGGCAGCGGTCTACCAGCAGGCGCAGCGGTGGTTGGCAGCGGGCTGTTTCGAGGCGCTGGTTGACGATTTGCGGGCGGTGCTCCGCCACGCCTTGGGCCGCTCAGCAGAGCCAAGCGCCGTCATTCTCGACAGCCGTACCCTGCGGTCCTCGCCGGAAAGCGGGCAGCGTGCGGGCTATGACGGTGCCAAGCGCAAAAAGGGCTCGAAGCTGCATCTGGCGGTCGATACGCTGGGCAGTCTGCTGGCACTGCACGTCACTGCGGCTGATGTCGACGAGCGGGTTGAGGTCGGCCGACTGACCCGGACGGTGCAGGCCGTGAGTGACAACAACGTCGAGGTTGCGTTCGCCGATCAGGGCTACAATGGTCCCAACGCCGCCGCGGCCGCCGAAGCCAACGGTATCGAACTGGTTGTGGTCAAGTTGCCGGAAGCCAAAAAGGGTTTTGTCTTGCTACCGCGTCGCTGGGTGGTCGAGCGGTCGTTCGCTTGGATGACCCGCTTTCGGCGCCTGGTCAGGGATTATGAACGATATGCCAGTACTCTGGCAGGATTTCACCTCATTGCATTTGTATGCCTCATGCTCAAACGCGTCGCTTCACTGGCGGTAGGTTCATAACAGCCTCTAGAGGCAATTATGAAGCTTAAAGCACCGCATGCAGATCGGCTACACTGGCGCTTCTATCCTCCCTAATATCCACACCCTTGGTGGCACTGCGGCGTGCGACAGGTTGGTCGTAAGCCTGCATTCGTCATCACACTTCCCGCCATTATCAAACACTCTCTGGACCACTTGCCGCGCCGCTACCGCCCCTGCCTGTTCAGCGTCGCCCGCCCCTAAAGCATCCGCTGCAAAATCAACTTTTGCACATCCGACGTCCCCTCATAAATCTGGCAAACCCGCACGTCCCGATAGATCCGCTCCACCGGATAATCCGCCAGGAACCCATACCCCCCCAGCGTCGAGATCGACGCCGTGCAGATCGCCTCGGCCGCCTCCGAGGCGAACAGCTTGGCCATGCAGGCCGCTTCCAGCGACGGCCGTCCCTCCGCCTTCAGCCGAGCGGCATGCAGCGTAAGCTGGCGCGCGGCTTCCAGCCGGGTCTTGGCCTCCGCCAGCCGAAACCCGACCGCCTGGAAATCGATCACGGCCCCGCCGAACGCTCGGCGGTCGCGGGCATAGCCGATGGCGTACTCCAGCGCCGCCCGCGCCATCCCCACGCTCTGCGCGGCAATGCCGATGCGCCCGCTTTCCAGCGTCGACAGCGCGATCTTGTAGCCCTCGCCCTCGGCGCCGATGCGCTGGTCTTCCGGCACTTCCATGTCCTCGAACGTCAGCGCGCAGGTGTCGGAGGCCTTCTGGCCCAGCTTCTCCTCCACCCGTGCCACGGCGAAGCCCGGATGGTTCTTCTCGATGACGAACGCCGAAAGCCCCTTCTTGCCGGCGTCGGGATCGGTGACGGCGAAGAACACCAGGCTGCCCGGATGGGTGGCGTTGCTGATGAACTGCTTGGCGCCGTTAACGATGTAGCGATCCCCCTTCCGCACCGCCCGGGTGCGCAACGCCGAGGCATCCGACCCGGCCTGCGGCTCGGTCAACCCGAACGACCCAACATGTTCGCCGGTCGCCAGCTTGCGCAGCCAGCGGTCCTTCTGCGCATCGGTGCCATAATTGTTCACCACGATGCAGGTCGGCGAATTATGCACCGACACCATGGTGGACACCGACCCGTCGCCGGCGGCGATCTCCTCCACCAGCAGCGCATAGGTGACCGGGTCGATTTCGCTGCCATCCCACGCCGCCGGCGTCGTCGCGCCGAACACGCCGAGTTCGCCCAGTTCGGCGATGATCTCCGGCTCGATCCGCTTCTTCCTGTCCCGCTCCGCCGCCAATGGTGCGAGCCGGTCCTGCGAGAACCGGCGGACCATGTCGATGATCAGGCTGTCGCCGTGCGGTGAAATGCTGTCTGGCATGATGCGTGCCCTTTGTTACCGACGTCTTGAAACCGGTGATTTACACCCTTGGGCAAGGCGGGTCCACATTGGCGGGTTCGGGCATTTTCCGCGGGCTGCACCACGACCCATGACTAACCGGCCGGCACCAGGCCTGGCCGGGATCAACGAAATCCGGCGATTGTTCCCCAGCCTCGAGCATCCCGTCACCGCGCGGACCTTGGCGGTTCAAGGCTGGTTGGCCCCACGTCCGGTATCAGCACGCGCCGGCAGCGATCGCCCAGGGCGATCGCTTGAGTGGTTGAGGGATTCCCGTGCGGGCTAGAATCGGATTCATAGGAAGCCTCTCATCAGGAGGTCTCTATGTCCATGCCAAGCCAGCCCTGCTTCTTGTCCCACTTCGCGGCCCTCCGGGACCCGCGCCAAGCGACGAAGGTGCTATATCCTCTACCGGAAATCCTGTTGCTGATGCTCTGCGGGACCATCGCCGGTGCGGACGACTTTGTCGAAATCAGCCTGTGGGGCAGCGAACGCCAGGGCTTCCTCCGCCGTTTTCTGCCGTTCAAGCACGGCATCCCGAGCCACGACACATTGTGCGACGTGATCGCGGCGATTGATCCTGAGCTGTTCAAGACATGTTTCCTGACCTGGGTAGACGGGTTGCGGACTGACACGCCCGAGATTATCGCGATCGATGGCAAGACCTCGCGTCGCAGCCATGCCCGCGGCAAAGGGCGTCTGCCGCTGCATACGGTGTCCGCCTGGGCGACGCGTCAGCGATTGGTCCTTGGACAAGAGGCGGTGTCGGCGAAATCCAATGAGATCACCGCCATTCCTGTGCTGCTGCGTCGTCTGGAACTGGCCGGCGCGTTGGTGACCATCGATGCCATGGGCACGCAGAAGGAGATTGCCCAGACGATCATCGAGGGTGGTGGCGATTACGTGCTGGCCTTGAAGGAGAACTGGCCAGCGACCTATGCCGAAGTGGAAACCGTCTTTGCCGATCCACCACCAACGCTGACGCTGCAAAGCTTCGAGACCGTCGATGGCGACCATGGCCGGATCGAAACCCGCCGCCATACGATCTGCCACGACATCAACTGGCTGTTCGCCGAGCGGCGTCATCCGGGCGAATTTGCATTCCCTGGCCTGACCGCCATCGGCATGATCGAAAGCGAAACCGAGCGGGGCGGCGTTATCCAGACAGAAACCCGATACTACCTGTGCTCAACCAAACTCAGTGCCGAGACCCTCGCCAGGGTCGTGCGGAGCCACTGGGGCATTGAGAACCGGCTGCACTGGGTGCTGGATGTGGTATTCCACGACGATTTGGCGCGCCTGCGCACCGCTCATGGCCCTGCCAACATGGCGGTCGTGAAACATACTGCCATGAATTTACTGAACCAGGCGAAACCCGTCACCAGCTTTAAGAACCGCCGTAAAAAGGCCGGCTGGAATCAGGATTATCTGGAAAACGTCATCCGGCGCATCGCATGAGACACTCAAGCGATTCCCCTGAGCGATCGCCTGGGATGCCTTGCGCAACCCGTATTCCAGCGATACCGGATGGGTTCGGCCGGAAGTCCGACGCCTGGCACCCGGCAGACGCGGGTTCTCGCCCGTGCGGCAGGCTGTTTCAACCCAGGAGGCAAGACTTGTTCGGCAGAAACCGTCGTCCACCACCCTTGCCCGATCCCTTGCCCGATCGCGAGCCGCCGCAACAGCAGCCGGATCTCAACGACGGCCGCCTGTTCGATCTTGGCCTGCTTCAAACCCGTTCGCGCGACGAGAACGAGGCCACGATCCGCCGTCTATGCGACACGGTTCGCATATCGGACGATACGATCCTGTGCCGCACGCTGGGTCGCTACAAGATGTATGTCGACCTAGGTGACGAGGGCCTCAGTCCGCATCTAATGCTCGACGGCCTGTGGGAAGTCTGGGTCACCGAGGCGATCATGGGCTTCGTGCGGTCGGGCATGACGGTGGTCGATGTGGGTGCCAATCTCGGGTACTATACGCTGCTGCTGGCTGATCTGGTCGGTGCCAGCGGCCGCGTGCACGCCGTCGAACCGAACCCGCGCATGATGTCCCTGCTACGCCGTTCACTGCGGATCAACGGCTACGCTTCCCGCGTGTCGCTCTGCGCGGAACCGCTGTCCGAGCGGCGCGGCGATCACGTCATGCTGCATGTGCCGGCCGGCCTGCCGCAAAATGCCTATTTGGGTTCAGCCCGCGGCGACACGCCACACGCGCATGCCTTGACTACGACAACGCTGGACGAGCTGATCGGCGAGGGCCCGGTCGACTTCATCAAGATTGATGCCGAAGGCGCCGAACAGGCGATCTGGCGCGGCATGAGCCGCGTGCTCGCGCGGCGCAACCCGCTGGTCGTGTTCATCGAGTTCACCCCAGACCGCTATCACGATGCGGCCGCCTTTCTGCATCGCATGCTGGAAACCGGTTTTGCGCTGGCCGTCATCGATCATCGTCTGGGCGTTCAGGCCATCGGCGTTGACGAGGTCCTGGCGGGTCCGGGGCATGAGGATCGGATGCTGGTTCTTGCGCGTTAGGATCTGTTGAACAACAACGACTGCAAATAAGGCACGGATCGCCTGATCCCGTCATAGCCAGCGCGGACCACCAGTCACCCCCGCATGTGAGGCATGGGCGCCGAACGGAGCCTGCCCTCGCACGCCACCCGAGGCACGGCATGACGATCGCGGGCGGCTCGGCAGGTCAAGGCTTTCGCCGGCTGGTACGATCATGATTTCCAACCGTGAAGCATTGCCTCGGATGGCGTCCACCAGCCGCAGTCGGTCGATGCTCAGCGTTCAATGAAATGTGCGCCGCACCCGCCGCCCGCTCGGCGTTTACCCAGTAACCCCGGACCCAGGAAACCCGCCAATGAACCCGATGAGCCGCCGCACGATGCTCGCCGCCACCGCCGCCGGAGGCGCGCTGACCGCAAGCACCACTCTCGCCCAAGGCGCCGGCCAGGGCGATGTCCCGCAGCCGATCCGCGGCAATACCGGCGGCACCGATCCTGGGCCGCGCAACGCCGCGGCCGATCGCGACAACCCGGACCTGCTGGCCCCGCCGCCCACCGACGCCGGCGACATACCGAATCTGAAGTGGCCCTTCAGCCTCAGCCACAACCGCCTGCAAGACGGCGGTTGGGCGCGCCAGGTCACGGTCCGCGAGTTGCCGGTGTCCAAGGCCATGGCCGGCGTGGACATGCGGCTGAACCCCGGCGGCATCCGCGAGCTGCACTGGCACAAGGCGGACGAGTGGTCGCTGATGCTGAATGGCAGCGCCCGCATCACCTGCATCGACGAGAACGGCCGCAACTTCATTGCCGACGTTAAGCAGGGCGACCTGTGGTACTTTTCCTCCGGCCTGCCGCACTCCATCCAGGCGCTGCAGGACGGCTGTGAATTCCTGCTGGTGTTCGACGACGGCGACTTCTCCGAGGACAACACCTTCCTGATCAGCCAGTGGTTCGCCCATCTGCCGAAGCCGGTGCTGGCAAAGAACTTCAACGAGCCTGAAAGCGCCTTCGCCAACATCCCGCAGAAGCAACTGTATATTTTCGCCGCACCGGTGCCGCCGTCGCTGCAGGCCGATACGGTCGCCGATCCAAACGGCCCGGTGCCGAACCCATTCGTCTTCCGGATGATGGACATGCAGCCGGTCAAATGCCCAGGCGGCAGCGTGCGCATCGTCGACAGCCAGGTCTTCAAGGCCTCCGCCCGGATCGCCGCCGCCTTCGTCGAGATCGAGCCCGGCGGCATGCGCGAGTTGCACTGGCACCCGCTTGCCGATGAGTGGCAATACTACATCTCCGGCAGGGCACGCATGACGGTTTTCGCTTCCGGCAACAATTCCCGCACCTTCGACTACCAGGCCGGAGACGTCGGCTATGTGCCGCGGGCGATGGGGCACTACATCGAGAACACCGGTGATGCCCCGGTGCGCTACCTGGAAATGTTCGTTGCCCCGCGCTACACCGATGTGTCGTTGGCGCAATGGCTGGCGCTGATCCCGCCGGAACTGGTGAAGCAGCACCTGCATCTGAGCGACACCGTCATCGGCAGGCTGCAAAAGCAGAAGCAGCTCGTGGTCGGCTCCAGCCAATCTGCCACAAGCCCACCCGCACAACCCGGCTAGCGCCAGCAAGCGTCATCGGCGACGTCGATCGACAGCCAGAAATCCTGCTGCGAAAGCAGAGCACGCCGCTACGCTGCGCTTGTCAGCGAACATGATTGCGGCGCGAGTCCATAGGATACCATCCGCTGTGCTTGCATCGGCAACGGGAAATTTCAGATCGGATCTGTTGTCAGGTGTTGATAATGTGACAAAAGGCTCGAACCCTTCTCACACTGACACTTAAGAAGGCATGCTGGAGACGTTTGCACATGAACATGGCCGTGAGCATCAAGAACCAGATCAGGGATTTCGCACCGCTGTTTCTACGGCGCTCGATCCGTCGGCTTAAGGCAGACATCCGTGATCGGCGTAACCGTCGGCTGACCGCCAAGGAAGTCTTCACCAGGATCTACAGGGAGAAGATGTGGGGTAACGGAGCCGGAACGTTCTACTCGGGCCCAGGGTCGGACGCGGAAGCCGCGCAGCCCTATGCGGACTTCGTGACAAGCTTCATCGCGAAGCACAACATCCGAAGCGTCGTCGATCTTGGATGCGGCGATTTCCGGGTCGGTCGGATGATCGCATCCTGTGGCGTGGATTATACCGGCGTTGACGTTGTTGAAGCGCTGATCGAGGAAAACAACAGATGCCATGCGAACGAAACGATCAATTTCCAATGCCTTGACATCGCCCACGACCCCCTGCCAAACGCTGAGTTGTGCCTGATCCGGGAGGTATTTCAGCATATCTCGAATGCACAGATCAGTGCCACTCTCAGCAAGCTTCGACAGTACGATTATGTTTTATTCACTGACATCCAACCCGAGGTAACCAGCGACTATAAAATCAACAAGGACAAACCCCACGGCGCGAGTTCCCGTATTCTGCAAACATCATTCCTGCGTCTTGAAGCCCCACCCTTCAATGTCGGGAATATAGCCTTGGTGTTCGAAACAGCTCCGCCTTATTTCAAATCCTACGCGCCATACGGATCAAGCTTCAAACTGCGCACGTTCCTCATCCGGCCAGCCGCCAACCCCTAATCGCCATACCTCAACCGCGATACCCCGGCGCGTGATCGCCTGAGGCCGACCATTCAGAAGGCATGAATCACGCGATCAGACAGGGCATTAGCCGATGATCCGACACTGGCGATGCTGCGAGCTCAAAGCATCATCGCCCAAATCTCTTTCCTCAGCCTTCACACCAACACATCGGCAAGGGCCGTCATGCTAGGCAGGACCAGGTCCGGCTGGTACGGCCACGCGGCAAACGGGCGCTGACGGCGGTCGATGAAGGCCGTCCGCATACCGGCCGCCTTCGCGCCCACGCAGTCGAACTCGTGGTTGGCAACGAACATTACCTCGTCCAGGGCGACCCCCGTCCGTTCGGCGGCCATTTCGTAGGTCGCGCGGTGTGGCTTGAAGGCGTTGGCCTCGGCCACCGAGATCACCGCGTCGAACGGGATGCCATGGTGCTTTCTGGCCGCCTCCAGCATGTCGGGATCACCGTTCGACAGCACGACAAGCTTGTATCGCGCCTGCAACCGCGCCAGCGCGTCCGGCACCTCGGGAAAGCATTTCAGCCGCTCGATGCAGGATACCAGGTATTCTACGTCCTCCGCGGTGTGCGCGATGCGGGCGCGAGTCAGGACTTGGCCGACCGAGAGATGGCCGATCGCCCGATAGGATAAGTGCGCCCGCTGCAGCAGGGCGTCGATCATCGAGTTCTCGAAGTGCGTCCGTCGCCACCAGGTGACGAATGCATAGGCGTTGCCCTTCCAGCCCTTCGTCTTGAGGAAGTCTACGGCAACCTCCCAAAGCCCGGTTTGCATGTCCACCACCGTGCCATACTGGTCGAACATGCAGACCTTGATGGACCGTTTCAGTATTTCAATGTCGCTCATGCTGACCTCCTGGCGAATGACCGCTGTTGACTGGCCGGCACTCGGCACCGGACAGCGGCAATAGAGCAAGACGACCCTTGGATCGCCCGCGCAAGAGCCGCGCCGCCCTAAGGTAGACCCTCGGCCACGCCCATGCGGCCTTGACAAGCCGAGTCGGCGCCGGCTCCCTGCGGACCATGTCGTAACGCCGCGGGACCAATGACCGATCGCCGGAATGAAGGCCTGGGGACCTGGAAGCAGCGTGAGAACCACAACCACATGGTCTCCCTGCAAGACGGGCATCGGCCGGTGACCTCCGGCGCCGTCGAGCTGGCGTATTTCGGCGGCTCCGCGTTCCGGATCACGTCGCCGGCCGGCCTCCGCATCATGATCGATCCATGGCGCAACCCGCCATGGGGCAACTGGGACTGGTATCTGTTCGACTTTCCCCCTGTCGACGTGGACATCGGCATCTCGACCCACGCGCATTTCGACCATGACGGCCTGCACATGCTGCACGCCAGCGTGCTGCTCGACCGGCTGATCGGCACCTATGCGTTCGCCGACGTCAAGCTGACCGGAATTGCCGACAAGCACGTCTCAGACAGTAGCCACAGTACTCACGACTGGGCCGAGATGACGCGCCGCCTGACGGATATCCAGACGCGACCGCCGGACAACTGGCGGTCCTTCGACAACTGCATTGTCATTGTGGAAGTCGCCGGCCTGCGCATCCTGCATTGGGGGGACAACCGCCCCGATCCGCCCGAGACCGTCTGGTCGAGGCTTGGCGAAGTCGATATCGCATTGCTGCCAATCGACGGATCGCAGCACGTCCTGAGCTATCGGTCCGCCGAAGCGGTGGCCTCACGCCTGAAGGCGAAGCTCATCGTGCCGCACCATTATTACGCCTGGGACATCACGACACGAGGTTCGACGCTGCTACCGCCGGATGAATGGGTCAATGGCCGCGCCGGCTCGCGATGGCTCGAATCCGGCTCGGTTGAACTCACGCCCGACTACGTCAAGGCGCAGCGCGGGATGGCGCTCTGCTTCGGCCGCAACGTGGCTTTTGCAAAGCCGAGCACGAAGGGCGGAACGACTGGGGCCTGAAGCGGGTCGCCATCTCCCGAGCAGGTTCGCTGATCTTGGCCGAATTCCTCTCCTTCGGCTCGGGCTTTGTGGACAATATTCGCTGTAAAGCAGCGTTGGTCGCCAATCCCGCCATGACGTTGAAAACATGCGGCGTCGCGGCGACGACCCAATGTCTGGAAAAGGCTGCCGCCAGAACCAGTTCGCATCCTTGACAAGCGCGCCTGCTCGAATTATCTGGCATTTCAGTAATTACTGAAATTAGAAAAACTGACATGCTCCTGCCACCGGTCATCGAAAAGTTCGTCCTGCATTTCGGCGAAATGGGCGGTCGCTGGGGTATCAACCGCACGGTTGGGCAGATCTACGCGCTGCTGTTCCTCTCCGACCGCCCGCTTAACGCAGAGGAAATCACCGAGGCCCTCGGCGTCTCCCGATCCAACGTCAGCATGGGTCTGAAGGAGCTTGAGGCGTGGCGATTGGTTCGCAAACGCCACCTCCCCAGCGATCGGCGGGATTATTTTGAAGCGCCAGACGACATCTGGCAGATCGTCCGCACTCTCGCCGAGGAGCGCCGCAAGCGGGAGGTCGACCCGACACTCTCGATGCTGCGCGGCATTCTGATGGAAACGCCGACCAGTTCGGAAGAACGCCACGCCCAGGACAAGATGCGCCAGATGCACGAGCTGATCGAGCTGTTGGTCGGCTGGATGGATGACGTCCAGAAGCTCGACAACCACAGCCTCATGCAGTTGCTCGCCCTCGGCGCGGGTGTTTCAAAGATCCTCGACATCAAGAGCAAGATCACCGTCTTCACCAGCGGCAAGCGGCGCGCTACGGAACCGGAGGAACCGTGATGATCGACGCCTTTCATCTGGCGCGGGCGCAATTCGGCTTCACCGTGGCGTTCCATATCATTTTTCCGGCGTTCTCCATCGGACTGGCCAGCTTCCTGATGGTGCTGGAAGGTCTTTGGCTGCGGACTGGCAAAGCGGTCTACCTCGACCTGTTCCGTTACTGGATAAAGATTTTCTCCATCGGGTTCGCGATGGGCGTGGTGTCCGGGTTGGTCATGTCCTACCAATTCGGCACGAACTGGTCGCAGTACGCCGAGAAGGCCGGTCCGGTCATTGGCCCGGTCATGGCCTATGAAGTCCTGACCGCCTTCTTTCTCGAGGCCGGGTTCCTTGGCGTAATGCTGTTCGGCATGCAGCGGGTCGGGCGCAAGCTGCACTTCCTGGCGACCTGCATGGTCGCCGGCGGCACCCTGCTGTCGGCCTTCTGGATTCTGTCGGTGAATAGCTGGATGCAGACCCCGGCCGGCTTTGCCGTCGGCGCCGATGGCCGCATGTATCCGACGGATTACTGGCAGGTGATCTTCAATCCGTCGGTCTTTGGCCGGGTGCCGCACATGGTGCTGGCGTCCTACCTGGTGGTTGCTTTCATCGTCAGCGGCGTCGCCGCCTGGCACATGCTGCACGACCGAGCCACGCCGGCGGTGCGCAAGATGTTCTCGATGGCGATGTGGATGGCCGCGATCGTGGCCCCGTTGCAGATCGCGATGGGCGATATCCACGGCCTGAACACCTTGGAACACCAGCCGATGAAGATCGCCGCCATGGAAGGCGACTGGACGCCGTCGGGCCCGGATGGAGCACCGCTGATCCTGTTCGGCCTGCCCAACATGGCCAGGCAGCGGACCTACGACAAGATCGAGATCCCGCACCTCTCCTCGCTGATCCTGACGCATAGCTGGGACGGCCGGGTGCCAGGCCTGAAGCAGGTCCCGCCGGCGGACCGGCCTTATGCACCCGTCGTGTTCTGGACGTTTCGCGTGATGGTCGGGCTCGGGTTCGCGATGTTCGGGCTGGGCGCCTTGAGCCTGCTCGCCCGCCGGCGCGGCACGCTGTTCACCAGCCGCTGGCTGCACCGCCTCGCGCTGGTTATGGCGCCGGCCCCGATTGTCGCCATGCTGTGCGGCTGGATGACGACGGAGATCGGCCGTCAGCCCTACACCGTCTACGGCGTCTTGCGCACGATTGACAGCGTCTCGCCGATCGCGCTGCCGGGGATCGCGACGTCGCTGGCGGTGTTCGCGGTCGTCTATTTCATTGTCTTCGGCGCCGGCATCATGGTCATCTTGCGGATGATGGCTAAGCCGCCCGTCTCCGGCGAGCCTGACATCAACCCGGACAAGCCAATTCGTTCGGCGGGCATTCACCCGGGGTTGGCCGGGGCCGTACCAGCCGGCTCGGGCGGCGCCTCGCCGTTCCCGGCGGAGTAAGCCCACGATGAGCACACAGACAATCGCCAGCATCTGGGCCGCGCTGATCGCCTTCGCGGTGCTCGCCTACGTCATGCTGGACGGCTTCGACCTGGGGATCGGCATCCTCTTTGCCGCGGAGCGCGGGTCCGAGGACAGGGATACCATGGTCAACTCCATCGCGCCGATGTGGGACGGCAACGAGACCTGGCTGGTGTTCGGCGGCGCGGGGCTGTTCGCTGTCTTTCCCGTCGCTTATGCGGTGATCCTGCCGGCGCTCTATCCGGTGATCTTCGGTATGCTGTTCGGCTTGATCTTCCGCGGCGTTGCCTTTGAACTGCGATTTCGCGCCCAGACCGCGATCGGGCAAAAGCTATGGGACCTGTCGTTCTTCGGCGGATCAACCATCGCCGCGCTCTGCCAAGGCGTGACACTCGGCGGCCTGCTGCAAGGCATCCATGCGGTGAACGGGCAGTATGCCGGCGGCTGGTTCGACTGGCTCACCCCGTTCACGCTGCTCTGCGGCGTGGCTGTTGTAACCGGCTATGCGTGGTTGGGATCGTGCTGGCTGATCTGGCGGACAGATAGGTCCCTGCGAAGCCGCGCCCGTCAGCAGGCGGTGGTGCTGGGATGGTTGATGCTGGCGCTGATCGTCGCGGTCAGCCTCTGGACCCCCTTCCTCAACCCGACATTCATGCATCGCTGGTTCGGCTGGCCAGGCATCTTGTTCACCAGTCCCGTTCCGGTGCTTGTGGCACTTGTCGCGATCGGCTTTCACATCGGCATCGTGCGTCAGCATCATCTGACGCCGTTCCTGTGCGCGCTGGCGATCTTCCTGCTGTGCTTTGCCGGCCTCGGCATCAGCCTTTTTCCGATGATCGTGCCGCCGGATATCACGATCTGGCAGGCGGCAGCGCCACGCGCGAGCCAGTTGTTCGTCCTTCTTGGCGCCGCTGTCCTGATCCCGCTGATCCTCGGCTACTCCGGCTTCAGCTACTGGATCTTTCGTGGAAAGGTGCAGGCTGGTGCGCATTATCACTAGGCCGCAGACGCGCTGGAAGCAATTCGGCTGGTTCGTCGGCCTGTGGGCGAGCGGCGTCGTCACGGTCGCGGCCGTGGCGGGCATGCTGCATTGGATATTGACCGCCGGTTAGTCCTTACGGCTTCAGCGGCCTTTGTCGACCGGTCGACGCAACAGCCTTTTATGGCAGGCCCGGCATCCAGGTTTTTGTATAGACAGAAGCCAGGCGTTAGAGCATGATCGTTTTAGGTTGACCCGTAGCCGGAGTTGACGAGGTAATTGGCGCATTCTTCGACGGTATACTCGTCGAGGAGCTTGGCGATCGCTTCGATCACTGCGTCGATGGTGCGGGCGTTGGCCTTGCGCAGCAGGGTTTTGAGTTTGGCGAACACCTGCTCGATCGGTTTGAGGTCGGGACTATAGGGTGGCAGGAAAATCAGCTTTGCACCCGCTGTCCGGATTGCCTTGCGGATGACAGGGCCCTTGTGACTGCTCAGATTATCCATGATCACAACGTCGCCCGGTCGTAACGTCGGCACCAGGAACTGCTCGACATAGGCGCGAAAACTGATCGCGTTCATCGGCTGATCGAGCAGGCATGGCGCATGAATGCCGTCGCATCGCAGGGCGGCAACGAAGGTTTGCGTCTGGCGATGACCATGCGGCACCTTGGCGAGCAGACGCTGGCCGACCGGGCACCGCCCCCGGATCGGGGTCATGTTCGTCTTCGTCCAGGTTTCGTCTACAAAAACAAGCCGTCTGGGATCAACTTTATCCTGCCGCTTTTGCCATTGCAGGCGCCGACGGGCAACATTGGGACGATCCTGCTCGCTGGCGTGCAGGCTTTTTTTTAAAGCTGAGACCAGCGCGGTCAACGATGTTCCAGACAGCAAAATAGCTCACCGTGATGCCACGGTCTTGCAACTCAGCGAGCAGTGCGCGCAACGGCAGATCCGGCTGTTGCGCAATCCGTTCGATAATCCTGTCGCGTTCGTTGGCCAGTGCGAAGGGCCGATGACCACCCAGCCCCTGCGCCGCCACGCTGCCCTTCTGTCGATCCAGCCGCGACCACCGCTGCACAGACGACTCACTGACCTGGAAGAGGGTCGCCGTCTCAAGCCGGCTCCTGCCTGAGCGGAATGCCGCGACAGCGCGTTCTCGCAAATCCAACGTGTAAGGAGCACCCATCCATGCTGGCCTCCGACCCAGCCCACAGCTTGGATCAGATTTTAGGCCGCGCCGGAACCCCTACTCACGCAGGAGTCAACTTAAAACGATCATGCTCTAATGCCGATCGGCCTCGGCATGAAAAGGAGGCGCCGCCGCCGAGCCCAATTCTTTGACGAAACGTCTGTCTATCCAGGCTCTGAATTCACATTCGGCAAATGCCTTGGCAGGTGCGGTGCTGGTCAAGACCAAGCTCAAGCGCCGGCTACTGCCGGCCGAGGCTCAGCCGACCGGCGCCGAACGCCACAATCTGCAGAAAGCCGCCGGCCATGCACAGGTTCTTCATGAAGTTGATCATCTGCTCCCGGCTTTCCGGGTGGTAGTGCGCCACCATCGCCGTCGCGACGCACCACGCCGCCAGCACCAGCGCGACTAGGCGCACGCGGTAGCCGATCAGCAACAGGACCCCGCCACCTATCTCGACCGCCAGGGACAGGGCGTAGGCGGCGCCCACGATTGGCAGGCCGTCCTTGGCGAAATAGGCCATGGTCGCGGCTGGCGCCATCGCCTTGCCGATTCCCGCCTGGATGAAAATCGCGCTCATGAGGAAGCGTCCCAGCAAGCCGATCCAGTTCATGGAACCGCTTCTCATCCGACGATGTCGGTGGCAGCGAAGAAGAAGGCGATTTCGGTGGCGGCATTCTCCGCGCTGTCCGACCCATGCACCGAATTCGCCTCGATATCCTCGGCGAACAGGGCGCGGATCGTGCCGGGCGCGGCCTTCTTCGGATCGGTGGCGCCCATGGCCTCTCGATTGCGGGCGACCGCGTTTTCCCCCTCAAGCACCTGCACGACCACCGGGCCGGAGATCATGAAGGTCACCAGGTCGCGGAAGAACGGCCGGCCCGCGTGGACGCCATAGAAGGTTTCGGCTTGCGCCTGGGTAAGCTGGAGGCGCTTCTGCGCCACAATCCGCAGGCCGGCTTCCTCCAGGCAGGCGTTGACCTTGCCGGTCAGGTTCCGCCGCGTGGCGTCCGGCTTGATGATGGAAAGCGTGCGTTCGGTCGCCATGGCGGCCTCCTTCAGACGGGACTGTCGGCGGCTGAGTAAGGGTTCGCGGCGGTGAGAGCAAGGCGGGAGATCGATTGGCTTTCTCGCAATGATCGACATTACCTTGAGGACGCCACCTCGATCACGGCATCCGCGGCGAACGCCCCCGCGCCCCGCGGCATCGCGAAAACCGGATTGAGATCGATCGACTGCAGCCGCTCGCCCGCCGCGACAGCGAAAGCCGACAACCTGGCCAGCATGTCGGCCAGAGCCGGGATGTCCACCGGCGACCGGCCACGCGCGCCCAGCAGCAGCGGGGCACCCTGGATCGAGCGGATCATCGTCTCGGCCACATCCGGACCGAACGGGCAGCGGCGGAAGACGACGTCCTTCAGCACTTCGACAAAGATGCCGCCGAGACCGAACATCGCCATCGAGCCAAACACCGGATCGCGGTGGACGCCCAGGATGCACTCCACGCCACCTTTCAATTGTTTCGCTACCAGAGCGCCCTCGATCCGCGCGCTCGGCGCCGCGGCCTTGGCGCGTTGCAGCAGCAACGCGAAACCGGAACGCGCCGCGTCCGCATCGGCGATGTCCAGCAGCACGCCGCCGATCTCCGACTTGTGGATGATGTCCGGCGACAAGATCTTCATCACCACCGGGAAACCGAACCCTCGCGCCGCCGCCACGGCTTCCTCCGGCGTCGTGCACGCGGCTTCCGGCGCCGACGTGATCCCGGCACTTGCCAGCAGCCGCTTCGCCTCGGCCTCCGACGGAGCGCCGGCGGGCAGTCCGACCAACGGAACGGACGGCGCGGCGGCTTCGGGACCGGCGGCGAAGGCGGCGCCGAAACGGCCCATCGCCTCGATCGCGTTAACCGCTCGGGTCGGGTCCTCGTGCACCACCCAGCCGTCGGCTTCCAACTCATCGCGCCGGTCCGGCGGCACGATGACCGACAGAACATACAGGCGGTCCGGGTTCTCGGTCTTCACCAGGTTCAACTGCTCACGGATCGCCGGCCAGCGGTTGGATGACGCGGTCATGCTGAAAAAGCCGAGCACCGAGGCATAGCCGCCGTCGCGGACCATGGAGGCGGTAAAGGTCTTCACCAGCGTCACGTCGTTGGCCACCTGCGCGGTGGCGTCGACCGGATTTCGCGGGGCGCAGAACGGTACCAGTTCCCGCAGTCGCTGCTGCGCCTGCTGCGGCATTTCCGGCATCGCCAACCCCAGGCCTTCAGCGACATCGCTGATCAATACGCCGGCGCCGCCGGACACCGTGATCACCCCCAGCGTGTTGCGCGCCGGATAGATCTTGCGTGTGGCGGTGTGGGCGATGTCCAGCATTTCCTCACTGTTGCGGGCACGGAACACACCGAATTCGGCCATCACCGCTTCGGTCACGGCGTCGTCGCCGGCGATGGAGGCGGTGTGGGATTTCGCTGCTTTCGTGCCAAGATCACTGCGCCCGACCTTCTGCATGACGATGGGTTTTCGCGCCGCGCGCGCGGCTTCAAAAGCGGCGATCAGACCGGCGGATTCGCGGATGCCCTCGGCATAGACGGCGATCACGTCCACATCCGGGTTTTCCGCTAGCCAGCCGATGCATTCGCCGACGGTGACGTCGCCTTCGTTGCCGGTCATCACGCACAGCGACGCGCCGATGCCGCGGTTGCGCGCCAGGGTATACAGGTGCGTGCCGTAGGCGCCCGACTGGCTGGCGATGCCGATCCGTCCCAGCACCGGCCAGCCGCTGTCGAAGGACGAGGAAAAGGTCGCGTAGTACGACCGGCGGGCATCGAACACGCCCAGGCAGTTGGGACCAAGGATGCGCATGCCGTGCGCCCGAGCGGTGGCGACCATGCCGTCTTGCGCCGCCGCCCCGGCCTCATCCATTTCGGCGAAGCCGGCGGTGAACATCACCACCGCCTTGACGCCGCGCTTTGCGAGGTCCGCCACCGCCGGGGCGGCCAGTTCGGCCGGCACCGCGACGATCGCCACATCCGGTGTTTCCGGCAGGTCGGCGACTGATGGGTAGGCTTTCAGCCCCTGGATCTCCGCCCGGTTCGGGTTGACCGGATAAAGGCCGCCGGAAAATCCCTGCGCCCGCATGTAGGCGATCGGCCGGCCGCCGATCCGCGTCGGGTCGGAGGAGGCGCCGAGGACGGCGATGGAACGCGGGGCGAGCAGCGGCGTCAGGCCGGCGAAACGGGACATGAGGGCGGACGGTTTCCAGGTGTTATGGTTTAGCGGCTCATTGGCCGTGCCCTATCCTGGACCGGGTGTCATGGTCTCGCAACCAAGCGACGCTTACGCATTGCGCGGAAGCCACCGATGGGCAATGCCAAGCTTGCTTGAACAGCCTCCATTTGGTATATCTTCTCGGTAGATATCATTAGAGGCCGCAATGGAAACCGCGAAAATCTTCTGGACCGGTCGTTCCCAGGCTGTCCGTCTACCCAAGGACTTCCGTTTTGATGGTAACGAAGTGCGTATCCGTCGCCACGGCAATGCCGTCATTCTTGAACCCATCGCCCAGAATTGGAAATGGTTGGACGAGATTATTGGCCCGCTCGACAGTGACTTTGTCCAAGCCATGACAGAACAGCCGGATCAGCAGGACCGTCCGGGGCTAAACTTCTTCAAGTGAAGTATCTGCTCGACACCAACGCGGTTATTGCTCTTCTCAAAGGCCATGCTGGCTTCCTGACACGTATTCGCCAGCACCAGCCACAGGATGTCGCCATGTCCGCCATCGTGGCGCACGAACTGTTCTATGGCGCCTACAAGGGACACCGAACCGCCGAGAACCTCGCTCGGCTTGAAGCCTTGCGATTCGAGGTGCTTTATTTTGACCGAGAGGACGCTCGCCACGCTGGGGAAATTCGCGCTCTACTTGCCGCCGCGGGCGCTCCTATTGGCTCATATGATGTTTTGATTGCAGGTCAAGCGGTGGCCCGTGGCCTCACCCTGGTCTCGCACAATGTTCGGGAGTTTCAGCGGGTCTCGGCACTTTATCTGGAAGATTGGGAATTGTAGGGATCTTGCAGGACTACGTCCCGACTTTGATCAATACGCAAGGCCACCAAGCAAAGGCGGAAGCTGGGGCCGCTCTCTACCAATACAACATAGAACGGACCGGGATCTCCGATCGGACGCCAATCGGCGCCAAGCTGTCCGACGCCACATCAGGGAAGTTTCTGGACGGCTTATGGGGCAGGACTGAACTTGGCCTGCTGTTCCTCGACATGTTCTTCTTGCCGCGAAATATCCGGGGGCAAGTCGCAGGCAAGCCGTTTGCTTACAGCCATCGAGAAAGAGGCGAGGAGACGTGGATGTAAGCGGGCTGTCGTGGCGACAAGCAGCTTCCAGGCACCCGGCTGCTATAAGCGCCATGGCTACGAGGAATTCGGACAAGTCGAGTTCGGGTTGCCGGCCCATTCTCGCGTCTTCCTCCGCAAGAGCCTGGATTAAGCGCTGTAGGTCCGCAGTGGGTCGTGACCAGCCATCCCGCGCAGGACCTGGAACCGACCAGCAGGCCGGTCTTGAACAAGGAACCACGCCCCATAATCCGTCAAAATCTTTTTCCAGAGTTACTACTCAAACACCGGCCGTTCATACCACGCGCGCGCCAGATGCGTTTCCCCGAGGGTCACACGAACCGCGCTCAGGCTCTCCGCGCCGTCGCCCAGTTCACCTTGGCGGATGGCCGCCTTGATCTCGTCGTGGATATGGCGGCAGAGAAATTCCGTCGTGGTCAGGATGCCGGCGAATTGCGGCAGCATATCGAGGTCCTGATAGTGCAGCGGCGCCAGCACCGACCGCAGCAGCGTCAACGCCCTGCCGATGTCCACCACGACGTTGTGCCGCGTCAACGATGTGCCGATGAAGGCGACATCGACGACGAAGGTCGCGCCGTGCTTGTTCGCGGCTGGACCGAAGAACGGGTCGGGCAACGCATGCGCGATCATGATGGTATCGCGAACTTCGACGGCAAACATGCTGACCTGCCTGGTTGAGGATCATGTCGTACCTCGGTAGCGGATCACCGGCGCACGGCCAAGCGCACGCGGCGGCACCTCATGGCCGCTGTGCATGCGTTTTCCATTAAACTTTTCAACCTGAACCACAAAAAGGCGAAACACGCAGGCGATCATCGGGCGCATACCGCATTTTTTGCTGGCTGACGCTGGTCGGGGCGAAGGCCGCCGCCGACCGCACGGCAATAAGCTTGTTCTAGCGGATCAGCTTTACCTGGCCACCAGTGACCGCCGCCACGAGCAGCCAGTAGTGGTCAGCTGTTAGCCCAGGCACGCTTGATCGCTGCGCCAGGGCCAGGCGGAGCCGGTCACCAGGCGACAGCCCGATCGGCCGCGTCACGTCCGCCATGAGGGCTGAGCGAATCGCAAGGTCCTCATCGACGGGAACCGACGTGACGGGCAGTTGCTCCCGCAGTCGGCGCCGGACAGCAACGCATCCAGAACCATGTCCTTGCCGGTTTCCGCCAGCAGGAAAGCGAGAACAGCGGAAGCATCCAGGATCACGCTTCGTGGTATCGCCGTCGCCCGCGGCTTCAGCACGGCGTTCATGCAGGAAGCCATCCACTGTTTCGCCGGAGTCGGCAAACACGGACTCTGCCTGATCTTGAAGACTGCTCAGGACCTGCCCGCAGCGCCCTGATGCGAATTTCGCCATCTACAACTGAAACCATCACGGGTCCGCCTTGCTCAAGACCGACCTGACGATGAATTTGCGCCGGCAAATTCATCTTGCCCATGTTCGAGACATTGGTCACAATCCTCACGTTGTTCCTAAAGCTGCATTGATCTCTAAAGCTAGAAAATGACCCTGACGTGATTTTGGCTACAGGTCAATTATTACGGTTGTCAAACCGACTTGCTGTTTTGTGGCTGCCGATTGATGATGCTCCGGCGGTTTTTGTACCACCGACCCTAGCATTTGGGCTCGGATCAAGGCGCCGCGGTTGACGAAACGCGTTTCTTTGACGCCGATACAAGAATGAAGCGATCATCGGCGAGCCTCTTGCACCCATCCGCCCGGACGTGCATTGGTTGCCCGACAGGCCAACCGGGTTCGCCCAACGCGCTCCGGCACGGCCTGCTGCCCATGACGGAGGAACCGACGGATGCGCCTTGCGGTGCTGAAGGAACGGCGCGACGCCGAAACCCGCGTCGCCGCGACGCCGGAGACAGTCAAGAAGCTGATCGCCCTGGGTTTGACCGTGGCGGTCGAGGCCGGCGCTGGATTGACCGCTGCCATCTCCGACGCCGATTTCGCCGCCGCCGGAGCCGAGATCGCGGCTGATGCCGCCGCCACCCTGGCTGGCGCTGAAATCGTCTTCGCCGTGCAGACGCCGGAACCCGACCAACGGGCGCTGATCCCGAAGGGCGCGCTGCTGGTCGGCATCGTCGGCGCCTTCGCCGATACCGACCTAGTGCCCGCTCTTGCCGCCGCCGGCATCGATGCCGCCGCCATGGAACTGCTGCCCCGCATCACCCGCGCGCAGTCGATGGACGTGCTATCGAGCCAGGCCAACCTCGCCGGCTACCGCGCGGTGGTCGAGGCCGGCAACGCCTTCCAGCGCGGCTTTCCGATGATGATGACTGCCGCCGGCACGGTGCCCCCCGCCCGCGTCTTCGTCATCGGCGCCGGCGTCGCCGGCCTGCAGGCCATCGCCACCGCCCGTCGCCTGGGTGGCATCGTTTCCGCCACCGACGTCCGGCCGGCGGCGAAGGAGGAAATCAAGTCCCTCGGCGCCACCTTCGTCGGCGTCGAGGATCAGGAAACCGCCGGCCAGACCGGCGCCTATGCCCGCGAAATGACCGACGCGTTCCGCCAGAAGCAAGCCGAACTGATGGCCACCACGGTGGCCAAGAACGATATCGTCATCTGCACCGCGCTGGTGATGGGCGGCAACGCCCCGGTCATCGTCACCCAGGCCATGGTGGACAGCATGAAAGCCGGCAGCGTTATTGTCGATCTGGCGGCGGAAGCCGGCGGCAACTGTGCCGCGACCAAGCCTGGAACCAGCACCGTCACCGAGAACGGCGTTACCATCCTCGGCTACCGCAACTGGCCCAGCCGGATCACCGTGGCGGCATCGTCGCTGTATGCGCGCAACCTGCTGACCTTCCTTACCACGTTCTGGGACAAGGAGGCGAAGGCGCCGAAGCTGCCGGAGACCGACGATATCGTCAAAGGCGTCATGCTGACCCGCAACGGTGCCATCGTCCACCCGAATTTCCTGCCCTCGCAAGCGGCATAAGCTTGCAGCCTGAACGTCCGGAGACCTTGCGACAATGAACCCGAACCAATTGGCGGATCAGGCCGCGCGTCTGGCTGATCAGGCCCTGCAACTAGCCGACCATGCGCGCAACATGGCGTTCACAACCTCCGCCGCCGTAGCGCCAGAGGTCAACCCGTTCATCTTCCTGCTGGCGATCTTCCTGATGGCCTGCTTCGTCGGCTACTACGTGGTGTGGAACGTGACGCCGGCGCTGCACTCGCCGTTGATGGCGGTGACCAACGCGATCTCCTCGGTGATCATCGTCGGCGCCATGCTGGCCACCGGCCTCGCCTATTCCGGCTGGGCGCGGTTCTTCGGCTTTATTGCCGTGACCCTGGCCTCGGTGAACATCTTCGGGGGCTTCATGGTGACGCAGCGCATGTTGTCGATGTTCCGAAAGAAGCAATAAGGCCGCATCGACATGTCCGCCAGCCTGACCTCCCTCGCCTACCTCGTCGCCGCCGTTTTGTTCATCCTGGCGCTGCGCGGCCTGTCGTCGCCGGTGACCTCGCGGGAGGGCAACCGCTTCGGCATGATCGGCATGGCCGTGGCCATCGTCGCCACCCTGCTGCATGGCGGGATGGGCGGCGGCGGATACGTGCTGATCTTCCTGGGCATCATCATCGGCGGCGGTGCCGGCATCGTGGTGGCGCGCCGCATCCAGATGACCGCCCTGCCGCAGTTGGTCGCCGCGTTCCACTCCCTGGTCGGTCTGGCCGCGGTGTTCGTCGCGGCGGCGGCATTGAATGCGCCCGAGGCCTTCGCGATCGGCACGCCAGGGCACATCCGTCCGGAAAGCCTGGTCGAGATGTCGGTGGGCCTGGCGATCGGCGCCATCACCTTCACCGGCAGCCTGATCGCCTTCGCCAAGCTGCAAGCGCTGATGAAGGGCACGCCGATCACCTTCGCCGGGCAGCATTGGCTGAACCTGGGCCTGGGAATACTGCTGCTGATCCTGATCATCAGCTTCGTCGGCTCCGGCGGCAATCCCGCGCTATTCACGCTGATCGTGCTGGTGGCGCTGGCACTCGGCTTCCTGATTATCATCCCGATCGGCGGCGCCGACATGCCGGTGGTGGTTTCGATGCTGAACAGCTACTCCGGCTGGGCGGCGGCCGGCATCGGCTTCACCATCCAGAACCTGGCGCTGATCGTTACCGGCTCGTTGGTCGGCGCATCCGGCGCGATCCTGTCGTACATCATGTGCAAGGGGATGAACCGCAGCATCATCAACGTGCTGCTGGGCGGGTTTGGTGCGGAAAGCGCCGGTGCCGCGGCGGGCGGCGGGGCGACCGGCGACCAGACGGTCCGGTCGGGCAACGCCGAGGACGCTGGGTTCATCATGAAGAACGCATCGAAGGTGATCATCGTGCCGGGCTACGGCATGGCGGTCGCCCAGGCGCAGCACGCGCTGCGGGAGATGGCCGACACGCTGAAAAAGGAAGGCGTGGAGGTGCAGTACGCCATCCATCCCGTTGCCGGCCGTATGCCAGGCCACATGAACGTGCTGCTGGCCGAAGCCAACGTGCCGTACGATGACGTGTTCGAGCTGGAGGAGATCAACAACGCCTTCTCCACCGCCGACGTGGCTTACGTGATCGGCGCGAACGACGTGACCAATCCCGCGGCCAAGACGGATTCCTCATCGGCGATCTACGGGATGCCGATCCTGGATGTGGAGAAGGCACGGACCGTGCTGTTCGTAAAGCGCTCGATGGCATCGGGCTACGCGGGCGTGGACAATGAACTGTTCTTCCGGCCGAACACCATGATGCTGTTCGGCGACGCCAAGAAGATGACCGAGGAGATCGTGCAGGCGCTGGGCGACTGATGGCTTCCGAGGTCAGGGAAAGGACGCAAGACGAGAGCGCTGGCCCGTACGCGTTAGGATAGGATCGACACGACGCGAACTGGCGTGCCTCCAAGGGGAAATGTAAGCCGCATTGTTGCATCACTGGACAAGCGTTGCCGGCCAGGTCTGTGGTCCAGGCAGGCGATCGCCGCGCGCGATCGGCAGCCATGCCACCGAAGCCGGGATTGCGGATCTCTGCGACGTCTCGCTGCCGGATCGATTGCGTAATTCGGGTGATTTCCTGGCTGATGTGCTGGACCGGCTGCTGGCGGATCATCGCGGTGACGCGCCAACGGAGGGTCGCCTGTCCGGCAGCGGTCCGTTGACGGTGGAACACGCGGTGTCCGATCGACGCCGGGCGCGCCCCGGTGCGCGCGCCTGATCATCGCGCGCAAGCCGCCCGAGGCGACCGAGCGCCAGCACAAGAGGTTGCACCGCAAGGGCCACAAGACCGATTTGCGCACCATGAGGGCGACTTAATACATGATGCCCTTACTGTCGCCAGACCGTGCGATAGCGGCGGCTCTACCGCATGCGCTGCTGAGTGGAACTCGCGTTCAAACGACTGAAAAGCCTGGGCGGCTTTGCAGGCGAGCAATCCCAAGCTTGCGCGCAGTTGGCTGCTCGCTGATCTCCATCGCCGCCGTGCTGATCGAGACTTCGCTGAGCCAGGATCCCGGCTTTCCCCCCTGAGGCAACATCTGGCCGTGCAACCCGTCACGTCAGTCTCTGGCGGGTTTGGCAATCAACTCATCGCCGTCTGCAATTGGCTCTGTTCGCACAACCCTAAAGACGCCGCAGCATGGCGCCCCGCGGAACCCCACGCAGGCGGCTGGCCAAGCCGCCCGGAAGGCCGCGCTGCCAAGGCAGAGACGCTAAATGTGCTTTTTCCTAGCGCTTATGGGTCCCGCCCCTCGCCTTGCCGCGTGCCTCCGCCGCTCAATCATCACCAGCCAGGAACGCCATGGCGGCGTCGACGCCGCCGCGGCCGTGGGGAACTTGGTTGATGCGCAAGGACATCTCCACCGCCGCCAGGGCGCCCAGCAGCATCGGCTCGTTCAGGTCGCCCAGATGGCCGATACGGAAGATCCGGCCGCCCAGCTTGCCGAGGCCGCCGCCGAGGGAGACGTTGAAGCGCTGGCGGGCGGTGCGGCGGACGGCTTCAGCGTCGTAGCCCTCCGGCATCAAGATCGCGGTGACCGAGTCCGAGAAACGGTCGGGCGACATGCAGAATAGTTGCGGCCCGTCATTCGCCGCCCACACCCTGACGGCGCGTCGAGTCGCTTCGGCCAGGCGGGTGTGGCGAGCATGGACGTTGTCGAGACCCTCTTCCTCCAGCAGGCGGATCGATTCACGCAGGCCGTAGAAGATGTTCACCGGAACCGTGCCGATGAAGCTCTTTTGCGACCGCTTCTCCATCAGGCCCCAGTCGAAATAGAACCGGCTGAGCTTGGCGTTCCGATGCGCGGCCAGGGCCTTGGCCGAGACGCCGGTGAAGCTCATGCCGGTGGGCAGCATCAGGCCTTTCTGGCTGCCGCCGACGACGCAGTCGATCTGCCATTCATCCATGCGAAAATCGAGCGAGCCGAGGGAGGAGATGGTATCGACCAGGAACAGCGCCGGATGGCCGGTGGCGTCGAGCGCGGTGCGGATCGCGGGCAGCGGCAGCATCAGACCGGTGGCGGTTTCATTGTGCACGGCACAGACCGCCTTGATGGCGTGGCCGGTGTCGGCGGCCAATTCAGCCCGCAAGGCGGCGATATCCACGCCACGGCGCCAATCGGCCTGCAGCGTGCGCGCCTCCAGTCCATGGTTGCGTGCCATGGCGGCCCATTCGTCGGAGAAGTAGCCGGATTCCAGCACCAGGATGGTGTCGCCGGGGGACAGCAGGTTGGTGAGGCTGGCTTCCCAGGCGCCGTGGCCGGAGGCGTTATACATGAACAGACTCTGGTCGGTGCGCAGCACGCGCTTTACACCGGCGAAAGCGGCTTCGTAGACCTCGACGAAGTCGGGATCGTGGAAGTCGATACTGGGACGGTCCATCGCCCGCAGCACGCTGTCGGGGATATTGGTCGGGCCGGGATTGGCGAAAAAATGACGTCCACGGGGCTTTTGCATTGGCGTATCCTGTTCGATTCCGAATTAACGCGAGGCCGACCATCATCCGAATCGTGACACAGATGCCGCGTGCGATGGCCGAGGTAAAGCAAAAGCTGGAGCAACTTGGCGCGGCGCTGCCGGCGTCATCGCGCAGGTGTTGTTCGTTTGGTGTTGAAGCATAACGAACTGCCGGCGGCAGACACCGTTGCCTATGCAATCCGCAACCCGACCGCGTGGAGCCGCGCATGGACCTGACGTTAAGCGTAAACAGGCGTGAGCACCGGCTCAGCCTTGATCCGCGTGTCACGCTGCTGGACGCACTGCGCAAGACGATGGGCCTGACCAGCACCAAGAAGGGTTAGGGCCAGTGCGGCGCCTGCACGGTGCTGATCGACGGCGTTCGCGTGCTGTCGTGTTTCGTGCTGGCCAGCGCGTTCGACGGCGAGGTTACCACCATCGAGGGACTTTCCAGCGAAACTGGCCCGCTGCATCCGATGCAGCAGGCCTTCCTGGATTGCGACGCCTACCAGTGCGGCTATTGCATGCCGACCAGATCATAAGCGCGATCGCCTGCGTCCGCGAAGGACATGCCGGCACGCAGGACGATATCCGTGATGCGGCCGGGGGACGAACGAAAGGAGCCAGGACACTTACGCGGCACGGTCGCTGATCGGGCACGGCGGCGCCCAATCAACGAATGCCGGCAAATCCCCTTGAAGCGATGGTTGATCAGGCCGGCTTCAGTTCATGCGATTCGCACCGCGATCTTGCCGCGCACATGGTCATGCTCGACGGCACGGTGCGCCTCGCGGATGTCCGCCAGCGGCAGCATCCGGTCGATTGTCACCTTCACTGTGCCATCCGCTGTCAGACCGGCGATCTCACGCAACTGGCCGCCGTTCGGCTGTGCCATGTAACGCGTCCCCCGTGCACCGTGAGCGGCGGCCTTCGCCTTGTCCGGCTCAGTAAGAGTTGAAACCATAATCCCACCGCGGCGAAGCACGGACCAGGAGCGTTCTTGCGTCTCGCCGCCGATAAGATCGAAGACCATGTCGATATCCCGCGCGCGGTCCTCGAACCGCTCCGTCTTGTAGTCGATGACCTGCGCCGCACCGAGGCTGCGGACGAAAACCATATCGGACCCGGAACAGGTGGCGTAGACTTCGGCGCCGCGAGCGCGGGCGAACTGCACCGCCAGATGGCCGACGCCGCCGGCGCCGCCGTGGATCAGCACGCGCTGGCCCTGGCGCAAGCCACCATGGTCAAACAGGCCTTGCCACGCCGTCAGCGCCGCCAGTCCGAGTGACGCTGCCTCCGCGTCACTCACGCTGTCGGGCTTTGGCGCACAGGCGCCGGGTTCCAGGGTGACGAATTCGGCGCAGCCGCCTCGGTCCGGCGGCAGCATGGCGAAGACCCGGTCACCAATCTTGAAATCGCTCGCCTGTGGGCCGGCCGCGTCGACAACGCCGGAGATGTCGCGCCCCAGCGTCATCGGCAGCTTGTCGTCCGGCAGAAAGCCGCCCTGCCTGATCTTGTAGTCCACCGGGTTCACGCTTGCCGCCTGTATCCGAACGCGGATTTCGCCTTCGCGTGGCTCCGGTTCAGGCAGGTTCTCGATCTCGATGACGTCCGGTCCGCCGAAGCGGCGAATGCGAGCTGCTTTCATGGCTTGGGTTTCCAAGTGTGGTTGCGGCTCGAACGCGGCTTCATGCGATCCGTTCCCGATGATCGGCGTCGGTTCAGCAATGCGTAGCGCCGCGGCGGTTAATCCCGCCAAGCGACTGCCGTGTGTCAGCACCGGGAACCCGCGGTCCAGGCAATCGTTGTCACTTCAGGCGGTCGCCAGCAGGCTCCGTGACCTTGACATAGCTGAAGGGACGATTGCCATGACACCGGCGGACGACATCAAAGGACTCGAACCTGGCACCTCGACAGAAAAGCGTGACGAAGCGGTGGAAGCCCCGGAGACCACGCCGGCGAGCAAGCCGGAACGGATGGTTGGACCGGAGAGTGAAGTGCGCGGCGGGCCTGAAGCACCATCCGAGTGACCAACTCCTTGAGCGACGGTCATCGGCGCACAGGTGATCGGTCTGCGGCGCCATGTCCTGATGCCTGGCTTAATAGACTGCCGCCAGGCAACCCGGGGTGTATCTACACTCGGGAGCCGGATTAGAGCATGATCGTTTTAGGTTGACCCGTAGCCGGAGTTGACGAGGTAATTGGCGCATTCTTCGACGGTATACTCGTCGAGGAGCTTGGCGATCGCTTCGATCACTGCGTCGATGGTGCGGGCGTTGGCCTTGCGCAGCAGGGTTTTGAGTTTGGCGAACACCTGCTCGATCGGGTTGAGGTCGGGACTATAGGGTGGCAGGAAAATCAGCTTTGCACCCGCTGTCCGGATTGCCTTGCGGATGACAGGGCCCTTGTGACTGCTCAGATTATCCATGATCACAACGTCGCCCGGTCGTAACGTCGGCACCAGGAACTGCTCGACATAGGCGCGAAAACTGATCGCGTTCATCGGCTGATCGAGCAGGCATGGCGCATGAATGCCGTCGCATCGCAGGGCGGCAACGAAGGTTTGCGTCTGGCGATGACCATGCGGCACCTTGGCGAGCAGACGCTGGCCGACCGGGCACCGCCCCCGGATCGGGGTCATGTTCGTCTTCGTCCAGGTTTCGTCTACAAAAACAAGCCGTCTGGGATCAACTTTATCCTGCCGCTTTTGCCATTGCAGGCGCCGACGGGCAACATTGGGACGATCCTGCTCGCTGGCGTGCAGGCTTTTTTTTAAAGCTGAGACCAGCGCGGTCAACGATGTTCCAGACAGCAAAATAGCTCACCGTGATGCCACGGTCTTGCAACTCAGCGAGCAGTGCGCGCAACGGCAGATCCGGCTGTTGCGCAATCCGTTCGATAATCCTGTCGCGTTCGTTGGCCAGTGCGAAGGGCCGATGACCACCCAGCCCCTGCGCCGCCACGCTGCCCTTCTGTCGATCCAGCCGCGACCACCGCTGCACAGACGACTCACTGACCTGGAAGAGGGTCGCCGTCTCAAGCCGGCTCCTGCCTGAGCGGAATGCCGCGACAGCGCGTTCTCGCAAATCCAACGTGTAAGGAGCACCCATCCATGCTGGCCTCCGACCCAGCCCACAGCTTGGATCAGATTTTAGGCCGCGCCGGAACCCCTACTCACGCAGGAGTCAACTTAAAACGATCATGCTCTAGGAAACGCATACTGCAAAAATAACAGATGCCATCGCCGGCCGCCGTGGGCACCGCTAGCATCCCGATTGCGGCCGAACACAGGAGACCGACCCCATGCGCATCCTTATCTTCACAGCAGCTTGCTTACTTGTTGCCGGCACCGCCCTGGCGCAGCCGAACTCATCCAAGCCATCGGTTGATCAGCAGGGTCAGGCCTCGTACTTCAACCATGGTCAGGATGGCCATAGCAGAACGGCAAACGGCGAGCCGGTGCAACCTGATCGCAATACCGCGGCCTCACGCACTTTGCCCCTTGGCACCAACGCTACCGTTACCAACAAAGCGACCGGGCAATCGACGCAGGTGCATGTCAATGATCGCGGACCGGTTCGCAAGGATCGGGTCATCGATCTGTCAAGGAAGGCGGCCGGCGATGTCGGCATGAGCAAGACCGGCACCGCGCCGGTGGTTGTGCGGGCCGATCCGAACCAGCAGTCCGATCCGACGGTCAAGCGGAAGCTGGTCGAACAGGCCAAGTAATCGGGGGCACCTTTGTTCAGGTGAAAGAGCAATGTGCCAGATACATGGTCTGATCAATGAAGATCGAGACGATGCCCTGAATCCTTACTTCCGATCCCTTGGAGATCGCGGGCACGTTGCTCGGGATCATGCATGCGATTGGCCCGTGGTCGGTGTCGAACCGCATGAGATGCACGTCGTCGCCGCTGATACCCGATAGCGTCTGCATCCCCGGCAGACCGAGCGATCTGGCTGTGCCGGTGAATGTCTTCTCCGCCATCAGCCAGTTGCTGACCCAGTCGCGGTCCGACGACTCGGCAAAATAAGCCGCTCTGAGCGCGGGGATGTCGTCATTGGTATAGGGCCCCGGATGGTTGGCCGGCGGGTTGACTTGTGCCGCCAGTGTCGGTTGCCTCAGTGCCAGAGTCCCTGGCGCCGGGGGCTTTGCCTGATCTGGCGCCTTGGCGACGATTTCTGGCGGCCGCCAAGCCAGTGCCTGGCCACGCGACACGACAAACCCGTCTTCCGCGACCACCGCCACGCCATCCCGCAGTTGCAGCGAGAACACGGACGTGCCGCTGGCCTGTTCATGGCGTTGCGGACTGCGGCATTCCCAGTCGACCAGTCCCCAAACAACGCAGAGATGCGGCGTATCGCAAGTCCCACGCAGACTGTCGACGCGTTCCGTGAAATGTCGTTCCGGCCAGCGATCCGCGAAACGGCGCTTGACGGTCATCAGCGCAGCGTGATCGAGCGTCTTGTCAAAGTACATGACCTGATCGGGAAACACGTCATCCATGTATGGCAAGGCTACGGCGTTGGAGGATGACCATTGCTGAAAATACGTCTTGGTAAAGCCGATCAGGTTATGTTGCGATGTTGGCTCGTCTGCCTGCGCGACGGTGATCAGGATGCCAATTCCGCATATGGCTCGCAGCATTGTCGCCATGAGTTTTGTCATGATCGTTACCATTTGGCCACCTCGTCGCGCGGGTTTACGCGGCGTTCCGGAGCCCGCTCTTTCCCAGGATTCTGCAGTCCAACGCGCCTGAACCGGCGCGGTTTCCGTTAACGAGCGCTCGTCTGGGACCGCGCGAGGAAAACGGTCTGCTCAAGCGGCCGGTCGGTCGCCGTCTGCCTCGTGCCGCCTCGGGTGCCGTCTTCTCCTGGACCGCGCCAACGAGCGATCCAGATATGGGATCGAGATCCATTACAGCGCGGATTGAGAAACCGTATAACGTGGTCCCAGGCGCTCCAACACTGGCTCGATCAAGTTGGCATCCAGCGGCGGGCAATCCGGCCGCCGCGAGACAGCCATGGAAACCAGGTCATGATCATCAAACACGTTCCCGCCATCGGACTCGCCGGCGTGCTCTTGCTCGGCTTTGCAGGGCCGACGCTTGCCGCGACCAACAACGAGGCACGCGAGGAAACGGCGCTGCAAGGGACCCGGATAACCCTGTCGCAGGCAATATCGGCCGCTGAGCAGCAGAGCGGTGGCAAGGCATTCGACGCCGGGGCGGATGTCGTTCACGGCAAGCCGCGCGTCGTTGTCGAGACCAACGGCCCGACGGGTGTACAAACCGTAATCATTGACGCCCAGAGCGGCCAGATCATCGGCGGCCACAAGGGCGGCGAGACCGACTAAGCTGGCTTGTTCCGGCGACGGAGGCGGATGTGAAGATATTGCTGATCGAGGACGACCAGGAAACCTCGGCCTACGTCGCCCGCGGCCTGCGCGAACAGGGCCACGTCGTCGACCTCGCCGCCACTGGACGTGACGGGCTGTTTCTTGCCACCGACGGCGGGCACGACGTGCTGATCGTGGACCGAATGCTGCCGGGCCTGGATGGTATCGGTCTGGTCCAGGCGCTGCGTGCAACAGGCGTGAAGGCGCCGGTGTTGTTCCTGACTGCGCTCGGCGGCGTCGGCGACCGCGTGCGCGGCCTGGAAGCGGGTGGCGACGACTATCTTGTGAAGCCGTTCGCATTCGCCGAGCTGCTTGCACGGGTCAACGCGCTTGCCCGGCGGCCGCCGCTAACCGAAACGCCGATCACGCTGCGCGCCGGCGACCTCGAAATGGATCTGCTCAGGCGCACCGTCGTATGCGGCGGCAAACCGATCGAGTTGCAGCCGCGCGAGTTCCAGTTGCTGGAATTCCTGATGCGCAACGCCGACCGGGTGGTGACGCGCACCATGCTGCTTGAAGCCGTATGGGATTTTCACTTTGATCCGACCACGAACATTGTCGAGACCCACATAAGCCGGCTGAGAGCAAAGCTGTCACAGCACGGCGGCGGCGAGCTGATCCATACCGTGCGCGGGGCCGGCTATGCCTTGCGTGCGCCCACACCCGGCCAGCCGTGAGCCGGATCGTGCTGCCCAGGTTGCTGCGCGTTGCCAGCTTCAGGTTTGCCGGGCTCTACGTCACCCTGTTCGCTGGTTCGGCGCTTGTCCTGGGTGTGGCGATCTTCCTGGAAGCCCGCTCCGCCTTGCAGCAACAGATGGACGCCCGCATCGAGACCGAGGCAGCATTCCTGCGAGAAGAGTTTCAGATTGGTGGCTTGCATCACCTGATCGACGTGGTGCGGATGCGCGGACAAGGCGCCAGCGCGCTTGACTATCTATTGCAGGATCATGCGGGCGCGCATCTTGCCGGCGAGATGCCGGCCGCCCCTGGCCTGAAGCCGGGATGGACCATCATCGATGTGCCTGAGGCATCCGAGGACGATGGCCGGCCCGAGAGGGTTCGCGCTCAGGTTTTCAAACTGGGCGGCGGCGTCTTGCTTGCGGTCGGGGCCGACCTGCAACAGATCGGCGATCTGGAAGAGGCCATCGTCACCGCATTCCTCTGGACAGTCGGTCTCGCGGCGGTGCTCGGCATCGCTGGCGGCGCGCTGCTGAGCCATGCCTTTCTTAAACGGGTTGATGCAATTGCCCGTACGGCGGAGGCGATCATCGGCGGCGACCTGACGCGCCGCGTGCCGATGCGGGGGACGGGTGACGACCTGGACCGCCTTGCCGGCACGCTCAACCGGATGTTGGACCGGATTGCGATCTTGATGGAAAGCCTGCGCCAGGTCAGCAGTGACGTGGCGCATGACCTGCGAACGCCTTTGTCCAGGCTGTATCAACGGCTTGAGGATGCAAGGGCACATGCGCGGTCGATGGCGGACTACGAAGCCTCGATCGAGGCCGCGCTTGGCGAGGCCCAAGGGCTGCTGGAGACCTTTTCCGCCTTGCTTCGGATCGCCCAGGTTGAAGGCGCATCGCCTCGCGCCGGATTCAGCGATGTCGATCTCTTCGCTGTGACGGAGGCTGTCTCGGACGCCTATCGCCTGGATGCGGAGGACGCGGGTCACGCGTTGACCGCGACGATCTGTCAAGGCGTCATCGTGAGTGGTGACCAAGAACTCCTGACACAGGCTCTTGCGAACCTGGTGGAGAACGCGCTCCGCCATACTCCGACCGGGTCGCGCATCAACGTGCGGCTGCAAGGGAATGACGGCACCGGCGCGCTTCTGTCGGTCGAGGATGACGGGCCGGGCGTGGCGCCGGTTGATCTGCCGCGCCTGACGGATCGCTTCTACCGGGGAGAACGCAGCCGCACGACGCCTGGCAACGGCCTCGGCCTGAGCCTGGTAGACGCCGTCGCCGAACTTCATGGCGCCAGGCTGCGCCTGGAAGGATTGGAACCGGGATTGCGGGTCAGCCTTTCGTTCCCGGTTGCGCGGGAGGCGGACGCCTGCATCGGACAACCAGACGGCGGCACCACAACTCATCCATTGGGCATCGGTCCAGCGGGCGTCAGTCACACCGGCCGCGAATTCTCTCAGAGGAAGATGACATGAACAAAGTCGCTGAAGACACTCTGAGCAAGGTTCCAGCGGTTACATTCGGCTTCTGGATCATCAAGATCGCGGCGACCACGCTCGGGGAGACCGGCGGCGACGCGATCACGATGACGCTTGGTCTCGGCTACCTGATCGGCACCTTGATCTTTGCGATACTGCTCGTGATTGCTGTGGCGACGCAGATCAGGGCGAAGCGGTTCCATCCGTTCCTTTATTGGGCGGTGATCGTCGCAACAACGACGGCCGGGACGACGCTCGCCGATTTTTGCGACCGCTCGCTCGGCATTGGCTATGTGGGAGGATCATCAATCCTGTTCGCGCTGCTGATGGCGACGCTCGGCACCTGGTACTGGTCGCTGGGAGGCATCGCGAGCGATCACATCACGTCGCAGAAGGTCGAGACATTCTACTGGGCCACGATCATGTTCTCGCAGACACTCGGTACGGCGCTCGGCGACTTTCTCGCCGATACGACCGGCCTTGGTTACGAGGGCGGCGCACTCGTGTTCGGCGCGGCACTCGCTGTTGTCGCAGTGCTGTATTATTACACTGCGGTCTCACGAATAGTGCTGTTCTGGGCCGCATTCATTCTCACGCGTCCGCTAGGCGCGACGGTTGGTGACTTCCTGGACAAGCCGCTGAACAATGGCGGTCTAGCCCTGGGGCGTTTCGAGGCCTCAGCCGTGCTTGCGGCGGTGATTGTCGCAGGCATCCTGCTGATACCGCAGCGGGCAGGGCAGCATCCACGTGCCTATAAGCAGTTATAGACAAGGCAGCACGGGCCAGCCGATCCTTCCGGCGGATGGTATCATACCGGTCTATCCGATATCGCCCACCAGCCGAACGCGAACCCGGCGCGCGTCGCCGGGCAGATAGGACAGCGGGATATCCTCCAACTCCACCAGCTTCAGGCTGCCTTGCCTTGCACCGGCTGCGATGGCGCGGGCTTCCGCCTCGGTCCGCGCCGCCGCGAGAGCCTGGTCGCGGGTCAGGTTGGAGAAGATCTGGTCGACTTCGCCGCTGGCCTGGGCGATCGCGGCGCCCACCGCATTGGCGACCGCGTGGTGTTCGACGCGGATCACCTCGCCGCACCCCTCGACCGTGTTGGGGATCAGGAAACTGCCGCCGCCGACAGCGAGCAGCGGCACGTCGCCCGCCTCGGTCTTCATGCGATCGACCGCTTCGGCGATCATGTCGCCCATGCGGCTCAAGGTCTGGGCCACACGCCGCGGCGACAGATCCGCCACGCGCGCGCGCTCGCCGAGGTCGATGCGGCCCGCCGCGCAGGCGATGTCGGTCGCGGTCAGCGTGTCGCCGCCGAACACCAGGCTTTTCTCCAGCAAGCGGAACCCGACGCTGCGTGGACCGATGCGGATGTCGTCCGTGTCGCCCTCGACGGCGCCGATCTCGGTGCCGCCGCCCAGCGCGATCGACAGCAGATCGGGCATGCGGAACAGCGTCCGCACGCCGCCGACCTCGACCGCCGCATTGGCCTCACGCGGAAACCCGGCCCTCAGGTATCCGATGTCGGTGGTGGTGCCGCCGACATCGACGACAACGCCGTTGTCCAGCCCGGACAGGAAGGCAGCGCCGCGCATGCTGTTGGTCGGGCCGGAAGCAAAGCACCAGACCGGGAAGCGGCTGGCGGTTTCCGCGCGCATGATGGTGCCGTCATTCTGCGTCAGGTAAAGCGGTGCGGTCAGGCCGCTGCCGAGCAACGCCTCGGTGAAGGCGGCGACGGTGCTTCGCGCCAGATCGCGCAGGCAGGCATTCAGCAGCGTGACGTTCTCGCGCTCCAGCAGCCCGATGCGGCCGAGGTCATGCGACAGGGTAATGGCGACCCCGGGGATCTCCTCGGCCAGGACGCGCGCCGCTTCCTGCTCGCATTCGGCGGTCAGCGGGGAGAATACGCTGGTGACGCCAACCGAGGTGAGGCCGGCGTCCGCCATGCGGCGGGCGGCGCCGCGGATGGCATCGATGTCCAGCGGCACGATCGGACGCCCGTCATATTCATGGCCGCCCGCCACCATGTGCACCTGACCGCGCACCAGAGCCGCGAGATCCTCCGGCCAGTCGATGAACGGCGGCAGGCTGGCACTGGCCGGCAGCCCGATGCGCAGCGCGCCGACCGGCTGCAGGCCGCGCCGCTCAATAACCGCATTGGTGAAGTGGGTGGTGCCGATTACCACCGCCGCGATGGCGCCAGGATCATCCACACCCCGCGCCAATAACGCGTCCAGCGCAGTGCGCACGCCGCCCAATACGTCGGCGGTGGTGGTGGTCTTCACCGCGGCCAGGACGCGGCTGCCATCGATCAGCACCGCGTCCGTGTTGGTGCCGCCGACATCAATGCCGATGCGCCTCATGGCCACGTCTCCATTGCCGAAGCGTTGTCGAAAACGGATACGTAGTCGGTGTCGTGGCCGAAGGCGCGCGGGCCGACATGTTCCAGACCTTTCGGCGTGCGCAGGATCGCCGGCGCCGGCAGCGCGATGACGCTGACCCGCTGGCCATAGCGCAGGCTCTCGGTGCCGATTGCCTCGCCGGAGACGCTGTCGAGCACGCAGATCAGGTCGGGTGTGGTCACCACGACGCGGCCGTCACGCCAGCCGATGGCGTACTCGTTCTGGAAGGCAACCTGGAAGCCGGCCCCGCGGTCGTCGTCGATGCCGTCGATCCGGGCGTTGCCGCGCAGAAAACCTTCAGTTGCTCGCCTCTGCACGTCGGCGACCTTGCCGCGGAACAGGCTCTTGCCACGCGCGGCAACCAGGGTCGCGGCGACCGGGTCCTCATGCGCCTGGCGGGCCCGCCGCACTTCCCGCCCCAGGGCGATCGCCTGCGTGGTGGTGTGCAGGATGCCGAACGCCTTGACCTCGGCGCCGGTGCGGGGCGCCTTGCAGGTGGCGGCGATCGAGCCAATCTCGGTACAGACCTTGCGGCTAATCCGCTCCATCCATTTCCAGCTTGCGGCGCGGGTGACGATGATCTCGTTGTCGCGGATGTCAGCGAGCGCCAGCGGAAACATCGGCAGTTCGGCGATGGCGAAGCTGGTCATCTGCGCTTCCGGGTAGGCGCGGCCCATGGCGTCGGCGTCGACCACCGGCAGGCCGGTCATCGCCGCGACAAGCAGCGGCTGGAAGGCGTTGCCGCCGCCGATCTCCACCGACATCACCGCGCTGAACCGGCGGTCGAGGTAGTCTTCCATCATGCGCACCGGTTTGGCGGCGAAGGCCGGATCGGACAGCCGTTCCTGGCCGACGAGTGGGGCACCCATGTTGGAGACAACGGCGACCAGCGCGTCATCCGCCAGTTCGGCCGGGTCCATCAGGTTGACCCGCGTGCCGTCGGCGTAGAGCTTGCGCATGTTGAGGTAAGACAGGTAGGGCGATCCGCCGCCGCCGGTTCCAAGGATCCAGGCGCCGGTCGCCAATGGTTCTAATTCCTCACGTTGGATCTGCCGCATATCTTGGTCCTGACGCAATTGCCGCTGGAAGGCTAGTTGGGGTTGGGGTAGAGGGCCATAGCGCTCGACCGGCCGCCGCGGCATAGATCTTGCGCCCGGATCCGGCAGCATGATGTCGGCTGTCGCCGACAAACCGGAGCCGCCAATGTCTCAGCATGTTGGGTTCGTCACCATCGGCCAGTCGCCGCGTAGTGACGTCATGCCGGACATCCTGGCTGAAACGCGGACGCCGTTCGAGGTCATCGAGCGCGGCGCGCTGGATGGGCTGGACGATGCCGCCGTCGCAGACCTCGCACCCCACGCCGGGGAGGAGCGACTCGTTTCCCGCCTGCGTGACGGCCGCGAGGTGCTGCTGGGCAAGCCGGCGATCGACCGCCGGCTACATGCGATCCTCGCTGAGTTGGACACAGGTGGCTTCGACCTGCTGGTGCTGTTGTGCACCGGCGAGTTCACCCGCTTCGACCTGTCCACACCCTTCATCGAACCGCAGCACACGGTCGACCATTTCGTTCAGGGCATCGCCTACGGCGCCAAACGGATCGGCATCCTGCTGCCAAACGCGGCGCAGATCGACGAATTCCACGGCATACCGGGGATCGAGACGAAGGCCGCCGCAGCCTCACCCTATGTCGCACGGAACGAGGCCACGCTGCGCCGGGCCGGCATCGCACTGGCCGACACCGACATCATCGTCATGCATTGCATCGGCTACTCCGAGGCAATGCGCCAAGTCGTGAGGCAGGCCGCGCATCGGCCGGTTCTGCTGTCACGCCGGCTGGTGGCGCATGCGATCGATCTGGTGCTGTCATGAGCGAGCTCCAGGTCGCGACGGCCGAGACGCATCCGCGTCTTTTCGCGCCGGCAACGCTGATCCTGGTGCTGATCCTGTCGGTGTTCGGCGCGATCATCGGCATGCAACTGCTGACGACGCTGGGGGTGACTCCCAACACGTCGATGATTGGCGCGCTGGCGGCGATCGGGCTGGCGCGCATTCCGCTGGGACTGTTTCGCCGCTACCGGTCCGTGCATGTGCAGAACCTGGCACAGAGCGCGATCTCGGCGGCGACTTTCGGCGCGGCGAACAGCTTGCTGCTGCCGATCGGAATTCCGTTCGTGCTGGGCCGTCCCGACCTGATCTTGCCGATGTTCGTCGGTGTGGCCTGTGCGATGCTGCTGGATGCGTTCCTGCTGTACCGGATGTTCGACAGCAAGGTGTTTCCGGCCGAAGGCGCATGGCCGCCGGGCGTCGCAGCGGCGGAAGCGATCCGTGCGGGCGACGAAGGCGGCCGCAAGGCGGCGATCCTCGGCATCGGGGTCGGTGTTGGCGCGATCGGCGCGTGGTTCGGCATTCCGATGTCGGCGTTTGGCATCGCCTTCATCGGCAATGTCTGGGCACTGGCGATGTTCGGCGTCGGGCTGCTGCTGCGTGGCTATTCGAAGACGCTGTTCTCAGGGTCAATGTTTCACGCCATCTTTCCGGGCGGCGACCTGAACGCTGCGTTGGTCCCGCATGGCTTCATGGTTGGCGCCGGGCTGATGGCGCTGGTCCAGGTGGCACAAATGATCGGCCGGCGCGATACAAAGACCGCGGCGCGCGCAGTCCGCACATCCGGTGTTGGACGCACCTTGGGCCTCGGTTTCATGGGATATCTCTGCATCGCCGTCGGCATCGCGCTCGCCGGCGGCCTGATGAGCGACCTTTCCGTCGGCATGCTGATCGCTTTCGTGATCTACGCCGCGGCCGCCGCCTTCGTGCATGAGTTGCTGGTCGGGTTGGCGGCAATGCACTCCGGCTGGTTCCCAGCCTTTGCGATTGCCTTGATCACGCTGCTGATCGGTGTGCTGATCGGCTTTCCTGTGGCCGCACTGGCGCTTCTGGTTGGCTTTTCGGCCGCCACCGGTCCGGCTTTCGCGGATATGGGCTACGACCTGAAGGCAGGCTTCATGTTGCGGGCTGGTCATGGGGCCGCGTTCGAAGCGGATGGCCGCCGCCAGCAGCTTTATGCCGCGATGTCTGCCTTCGTAGTGGCGATCGTGGTGGTCGGCCTGAGTTGGCAGGGGTACTTCGCACACAACCTGATCCCGCCGGTCGACCGCGTCTACGCCACTACCATCAAGGCCGGCATTGCGGGTCCGGCGGCGATGGCAATGCTGCTGTGGGCGGTTCCGGGGGCGGTGCTGCAACTGCTTGGCGGCCAGCGCCGCCAACTCGGCGTGCTGTTCGCCACCGGACTGCTGATCGCGGCGCCGCTTGCCGGCTGGGCGGTGCTCGTCGGCATCGTCTGCCGCCAGATCTGGATGGCCACCCGAGGGGCGGATGGTCGCACGGTAATGGAGGTGTTCGCCGGTGGCGTGATCGCGGGGGATGCGCTGTGGTCGTTCTTCAGCGCAACCGTAGCCAATTTTTCGCGCCGTCACTGATCGATAGAGCGGCGGCATTATCGCGCAGCCAACCCGTGACGCCAGAGGAGCGCCGGCAAACCGCGCATTCGTCATGCCGATCCATGGTCATTCCCGGAGCAGGCTTCGGCCGGCATCCATGCCGTTTTGCATGCTGATGAACAGGCGTGGATGGCGAGCCTGCGCCCGCCATGACGGGAGAGTGCCTTGTTCTACCGCGTCAGATAATCGATCATCGTGATGGAAAACAGGATGAAGACCCAGCAGAACCCCAGGGCGGCATAGAACCGGTGCAGTGGCGGTTCCTCCCCGACATCCATCGAGAACAACAGGACTGTCACCACCATGCAGACAGCGATCACTGCCTCGATGATCCAGGCGCGGCGGAACGGCAGCCACGCCCCCAGCACGACGTTGCAGCCGAGCATGAGCAGCAGCGCCACGCAGGCGAAGATCGGCGTGCGCATGTGGTGCATGAACGTCTGCCGGTCTTCCGGGGTCATTCGCGTCGCTTTCATCGGTTAAGCACGTAAAGCACGGGGAACACGATAATCCAGATCAGATCGATGAAGTGCCAGTACAGTCCATAGACCTCGATGCGGTTCTGATGGCGACTGAGAAAGCCGGGGCGGCTGGCCTGCCAAGCCAGCACCAGCAGGATACTGACCCCGGTGGTCAGGTGAAGCCCATGCAGGGCCGTGGTCAGGTAATAGACGTTCATGAACAATTTCGATGCTTGATCGCCGCCAAGCGCATAGGGCCGGTCGAGAAATGGAGTCATGTGCTCGACATAGTCCTGGTACCATTCGTAGCCTTTCAACAATAGGAACAGGGTGCCAAGCGCGGCGGTGGCCAGCATGGCCTGGACCATGAGCTTTTGCCAGCCGAGGCGGGAGGCCTGGATCGCGGCGGACATCGTCAGGCTGGACAGGATCAGAATTGCCGTGTTGCCGGCTCCGATCCAGAACTTCAGGTGCAGCGCGGTCGCGGTGACCGAAGTCGGATGCATCACGCGCAGCACCAGCGCGACCAGAAACAATCCGGCGAACAGCAGCAACTCCGTCAGCAGCCACGCCCACATGCCCAGCATCGATGCATTGCGCTGCTGGTCGGCTGTGGCGAAATGTTCGGCGACCTCGATGCCGACTGGGTTGACGGCCTGCGACATGATCAGTCCGAGCCCCCTGCCCGCAATTCATAGTCGTAGGGCTCGAAGTCAACGATCGGCTGTTCATTGAAGTTATGCGCGGGTGGCGGTGAACTGGTCGTCCACTCCAGTCCTTTCGCGCCCCATGGATTGGCCGGCGCCTGCTTGCCAAACCACAGCGACCAGATCAGGTAGATCATCGGAAAGATATACGCGGCACCCAGTATCGTCGAGCCGGCCGACGACATGATGTTGAGGATCTGGAACTCCGGCGGGTAATCGTGATAGCGGCGCGGCATGCCGAGATAACCGAGCAGGAATTGTGGGAAAAAGGTAACGTTGAAGCCGATGAACATGAGCACGGCGGAAATCCGACCCCAGGCTTCCGGATACAACCGGCCGGTGACCTTCGGCCACCAGTAGTGAAGTCCGCCCAGGAAGGCCAGCACGGTTCCGCCGACCATGATGTAGTGGAAGTGTGCTACCACGAAGTATGTGTCGTGGACATGCTCGTTGATCGACAGCGTCGCCAGGAACAGGCCGGTCAACCCGCCCAGGACGAACAGCCCAATGTAGCCCATCGCGTAGATCATCGGCGTATCGAGCTTGATCGAGCCCTTGTATATCGTTGCGGTCCAGTTATAGACTTTCACCGCCGACGGGACGGCCACGGCAAAGCTCAGGAAGGAGAATACGGTCGCCGCGGTCTCGCTTTCACCATTGACGAACATGTGGTGGCCCCACACGAAGAAGGTGATGGAGGCAAGGCCGATCGTCGCGTAGGCGACGAAGCGGTAGCCGAACAGCTTCTTCATGGCGAAGGCGGGCACGATCTCGCTGATCACGCCCATTCCCGGCAGTACCATGATGTAGACCGCCGGATGCGAATAGAACCAGAACATGTGCTCGAACAGCACCGGGTCGCCGCCCAGCTTCGGGTCGAAGACGCCGATACCGAAAGCACGCTCCATGACCACCAGAATCAAGGTGATGGTGATCACCGGCGTCGCCAGCAGGAAGATCAGGCTGGTGGCGTACTGCGTCCAGACGAAGATCGGCATGCGAAACCACGTCATGCCCGGCGCGCGCATCGTATGGATGGTAACGACGAAGTTCAGCCCGGTCAGGATTGAGGAAAACCCGACAATGATGACGCCAAGCAAAGCCGGAATCACGTAAGTGTTGGAAAAGGTCGTGCTGAACGGCGTGTAGAAGGTCCAGCCGGTATCAACGCCGCCGATGATCAGATCAGCCACGGTGAACAGCGATCCGGTGACAAATATGTACCAACTGAGCAGATTGATGCGCGGAAACGCCAGCTCCTTCGCCCCAATCATGATCGGCACAAGGAAGTTTCCAAATGTCGTCGGGATTGACGGGATCAGGAAGAACCAGACCATGATCACGCCGTGCAGGGTGAAAAGCTTGTTGTAGGTATCGTTGGTAAAGATCTGTCCGTTCGGCACGATCAGCGACAGCCTGATCAGCCCGGCGGCGATCGCGCCGATGATGAAGAAAACGGTGATGGCCGCCAGATACAGCAGCGCGATGCGCTTGTGGTCCTTGGTCAGGAACCAGGATCGCAAAGTATGTGACTCATGCAGGTAATCGAGCGGCCGGCCGATCGTGCTGCGCGCGGTGACCGGATCGCGTAGCGTAATGTCGGAAGGACTCATGGTGCCTGCTCTCCTTGTTGTCCACGCGCTTTTACATAGGCAACGACCCGCGCCAGATCATCTTCCGACATCAGACCCTTCATGCTCGGCATGACCTGCTTGTAGCCGGCGACCGCGTTCTTGTTCGGGTCGAGAATGCTGCCCCGAATGAAGCTGTCATCGGCGGTGACGGTTCGGCCGTCCGCCAGCGCCACCGGCTTGCCATAGAAGCCGGCCAGTGTCGGGGCTCGCACGGTAGATTGCTGGTTATGACAACCGCTGCAGCCATAAGATGCGAACAACGCCTTGCCGGCGGACGCGAGCGACTGCCCGGAGCTGGATTGGGCAAGCCAGGCTTGGTAATCAGCCGGCTTCATGATGGTAAGAAGTCCATCCATATTTGAATGGTCGGTGCCGCAGTATTCCGAGCAATAAAGCCGATAGGTGCCAGGACGATCCGAATTGAACCAGATCAGCGTGTAGCGGTCCGGCAGCGTCTCCATCTGGATGCGCATTGCCGGGATGTACAGGGAATGGATGACATCCTGCGAGATCATGTTGATGACAATTGGCTGGCCGGCTGGAAGATGCAGGTTGTTGATCTCGGCCTGGCCGCCTGGGTGCTCGAATTTCCACATCCATTGCCGCCCAATCGCGCTGATCTGCATGGCGTTGGCGGGAGGATGCCGGTGCGTGTCGAATGACCAGGCGCCCCAGACGAAAAAGAACAGCGTAAGCAGGAATGGAATGATCATCCAGCTCAGTTCAATCCGCTCGCTGTGGCTTTCGGCGTGCTTGCGGTTGGCCGGCCGGCCGTTCCGATAGACAATCGCAAACCAGGTGAAGCCGACAAAGATCGGCAGCACCAGCACCAGGGTCAGCACGGTAAAGGCCAGAATCAGGTGGTCGGTGTCCACCGCGGCGGCGGACGCCGAGGGCGGCCAAAGCGCCAGCGGATAATCGCTCGGGTTCATGGTGCTTTATCCAACGACTGGCCGACCGTCAGCGCCATGGCACGGTCGATCGGAATGCGGGCGCGGGTGTGATTCGAATCGAGCCAGGCATAGCCGTGCAGCAAGGCACCCTCACGCGCGCGCTGCTGCCGCAGTTCGTCAGCCGGATTGGCTTGCAGGCCAGGAGCAGGCGGCTCGATCTGTGCCTGCTGTTCCGGTGTCAGCCTTGGCTGCGCCGCTTCGTTGCGGCTATGAAAATAGGTCAGCATCAGCAGCAGTATTCCGATCGAGACGGCGACGCTGGCACCAAGGCTGAAGACCAGCCAGGTCATGTCCCTGGCACTCATGTCCTCCGTCTCGAACCCATGCGCGGCGGCTTGCGCGCTGGGTGGAGTCGAAGGCTCGCCGCGTCCGGATTCGGGTCCGTGCGGGTCGCGCGCCACCAGCGGCACCGACGTCCGGTTGGAGACCAGAAGCAGGCCGCCCAGGAGCACCACGCCGCTGACGATCCACCTGGCGATGCGCGGCCGCCGCGAATCCGAACTGCTAAACGTATCCATGGGATCCCCCCACCGCCGGCCGGCGCATAAGAAGCGTGGCGATGCTCAATCCACAAACCCCCAGCATGGTCAGCCCGTCGCTGACCGTCAGCGTGAACCGGCCTCGGACAGCCGGGGTTATCAGCCAGTACATTTCAACCAGATGGACCAGCAGCAGCAGGGCCGCCACCGCCGCGACCAGCCTTGGCTGGCCAGCCAGACGCCGAGGCAGCAGCAGAAACAGCGCCAGCACAAACCCGATGAACCCCAGCCACTCCGCCGCGGCGCCCAGTCCGGCGCCACGGTGCTGATACCAGACGACCTCCCGCGGCAGGTCGGCCGACCAGACAACCAGGAACTGGGTGAAGTGCAGGAAGAACCAGGCGCCGAGGACGGCGAGCATCATCACCGCGAATTGCTGCGGCAGGGTCGACGGCTCGCCGGCTTCGCCGGGTTCATCCTGCCCGGTGCTGGTAATAATGGGACGGCCGCCGCCGGCCAGCAGCACTGCGGCGGAAAGAGCCGTTCCGCATTGCGCGATAATGAGCAACAGTCCGAAGCAAGATGAGCCGAACCCCATATCAATCGACATGGCCCAGTCGGTCGCCGCCAACGTACCGATGAACAGATGCAACAGCAGGCCGAGGATCGCCAGGCCACGCCGGCCTGTCGTCTTGCCGGCGGGGGGCGAACGCAGGAACACCAGCGCCAGCACGACCCAGATCAGCAGGAAGACGATCATCCGGCCAATGAAGAAGCCTGGGCTGAACCATCTGACAGCAAGGCCGTGCTGCGGCGTCTGGGTCCAAGGATACAGACTGTGGACACGAAGCAGGATCGGTATGGCAAATACAGCCGCGACGGGCAGCAGCACCAGCATCCGGCGCAATGGCGGCATGACATAAGATCTCGCGAGTCCCGCGAGCTCCATCCCCATGACCAGCGGCAACGCCCCCACGGGCAGTGCCACCCAGAACAGCCATGCCGCCAGGTAGGACGGCATCACCCGCATGCCGCCTCGTTCCAGCAGCAGCGTAACAACCAGAGCGATCACACCTATCGCGGCGGCAATCAAGGCCGGTAGCCTCATGGGCTTCCGCCAAGCTCGCCACGGTCCTGGGCGGAAAGCACCGTGGCCGGTGCATCCTGGCTGCGCTGCAACGCCCGGATGTAGGCAATCACGGCCCAACGATCAGCCGGAGGAACACGATCGGCGTAGCTGTACATCACACCGTGGCCATTGGTGATGGCGTCATAAAAGCGGCTTGCCTTCGCCTGCTGCAGCTCGATGCTGTGAAACGATGGCGGCTGGGGAAATCCGCGCTGCACGATCATTCCGGCCGCATCCCCGGCCAAGCCATGGCAAGGCGTGCAGAAGATATTATAGCGTTCGCGCCCACGTGCGAGCATCGCGGCGTCGGCGACCGCGGGCTGCGGCACCGGCTGGTTGGGGGTGGCTCGCGCGATCGAGCCGGCTGGAGGAAGCTGCATCGTCGCATTATTGGCAAAGAAGTTGTTTCGGTCCCAGGTCTGCAACTTGCCCTGGGTGTACATGTTCTCCCGCTTGCAACCTGTTACCAGCAACAGCATGGCCAGCATGGCAATGCCGCAGGCACGAACAGGCATCACCGTGGCACCTGGCTGATCACCAGCGGCGGCACGGCAAGCGTCGTCAGCACGCGTTCCACCGCGTTCGCATTGAAGTCTTTCTCACCCGCCATGACGACCAGGAAGAACCGGTCCTGGCTGGCCCGGGTGAACGACGGGATATTGAACGCGTGATGGTTCAGGCGCGGCAACCGGCTTTGGACCAACATGACCAGCAGCACGACCAGCGCGCCGACCATCATGCCGAAGGAAAAGCTGGGTATGACGAAGGCAGGCCAACTAAAGCGTGGCCGCCCACCGATATTAAACACGTAATCGAAGCCGGTGGCGTAGAGGCACATGCCCATCATGGCGGCCCCGCCCATCAGCGCGCCCGCCAGCGCAAACGGATTGATCGCCCGCCGGGGCAAGCCGAGCACGTCGGCGGCATCTGGCAATGGAACAGGAGAGAAGATGTCCAGCCGGCCAAGCCCGCGGCCACGCAAGACCCGTGCGGCGTTCAGCACAGCTTCCGGCGTGCCGAACTCGGCGCTCACGCCCCAGAGCGGCGCCTCGGCTTCGGTGCCTGCCTCAGCCACGGCGACGCGGCGGGTTTGGAGGCGGCACCAGTTGCCGCGTTTCAATGATGGATACCACTGGTATGTATCGGAGGAACAACAGCAGCAGGAAAAGGAACAGGCCCATCACTCCGACCAAGGTCGAGACGCCCCAGACATCCATGCTGTAGGGGCGCGCCGCGGACGGCAGGAAATCATGCTGTAGCGTAACAACAATGACCATGTAGTGATCCGCCCACATTCCGGCGGCCACCAGCGCCCCTACGAGGCATAGCAGCTTCGCCGAGCGGCGCAGCGCCGGGATCCAGAAAAGCTGCACCGGAAGCAGGGCGCAGACCAGGATCCCCCAGGAGCTCCAGGCGCCGTCGCCGGCGATGCGACGGCCCGCGGTGGCGATCTCGTAGCTGTCGCCGAACAGGTAGGTGTTGAAGAACTCCTGCGCGTAGCAGTAGATGTTGATCAGGCCGAGGGCGAGCAGCAGCTTGGCGACGATCTCCATATGGCGCGTGGTGATCAGTGGCTGCAGCGCGAACACGCTCCGCAGCATGACCGCCAGCATGGCGACAACGCCGACACCGGCGAACAGCGCCGCGGCGACGAACGCCACGGGCTGCAGCGTGTCGTGCCATCCAGGCTCCAGCGTGCCGGCGAACATCACCGCGGCGGCAGCCTGCAGCGACATGACGAGCAGCACGCCCAGCAGCGCCACGGTGCGGTAGGCGTGGGTCCAGCGCTGCCAGTGCACGGCAGAGCCACGCCATCCGAGGGCCGCGATGCCATATAGTTGTGCGCGTAACAATCCGCGCCCCTTCGCCTCGACCGCACGTTCAAACGCGCGGTCGCGCAACGTGCCAAGATCAGGCAGCAGGCCGAGATACCAGAAGGTCAGGCTGATCAGCAGAAAGCTGATGATGTCAACCGCATCCCAATACAGCGGGCTGCGGAACTGCGGCCATAGCACCATGGAATTCGGGTAAGGCAGGTTCCAGTAAAAGAACCAGCTCCGCCCGAGATGGATGATCGGATAGATGCCGGCTGCCACGACCGCGAGCACCGACATGGTCTCGGTGATGCGGTTCAGCGCGCCGCGCCATTCCATATCCAGCAGAAGCATCAGCGCCGAGACCAGCAACCCACCGGACGCAATGCCGATCCACCAGTCATAGCTGACGATGTCGAGCGCCCAGGCGACGGGGATATTGTTGCCCCAGATGCCGACGCCTTGCCAGTACAGGAAGAACAGACTGATCAGCAGCAAGCCGACGAGCGCGAGGGATGCCGTCAGCGCCAGCCACCAGAGCACCCAGCGTGGATGCAGGAAGGTGATCCCCGCGACTTCGCGGCCGACCGTCACGTAGGTCTGGTCCGGTGCGATGAATCGGCCCGGCCGCTGTGCGATATCGCTCGGCATGGTCAGCCCTCCGGCTTGGCGGTTGGCGGCGCCCATTCGGCAAGGTAGGTGGTCCGCGGCCGTACGTTCAGCTCACCGAGCAAGGCGTAGTGACGCGGGTCGGTCCGTAAGGCGGCGACAGCGCTTCTGGGGTTGTTTTTATCACCGAACGTAATCGCCCGGGTCGGACAGGCGCCCTGGCAAGCGGTCTGCACGGCGCCATCGGGGATCGGCGCGTTGTCCTTGTCGGCGGTGATCCGGGCGGCGGCGATCCGCTGCACACAGTAGGTGCATTTCTCCATCACGCCGCGCGAACGCACCGTCACATCTGGGTTGTTACGCGCCTGGATGCTTGGCGCCTGGCCCCCGGTGTAGTCCAGGTAGTTGAAGTGGCGCACCTTGTAGGGGCAGTAGCTGGAGCAGGCACGTGTGCCGATGCAGCGGTTGTAGACCTGCAGGTTCAGTCCTTCGCTGTCGTGCAGGGTGGCCTCGACCGGGCAGCCGACTTCGCACGGCGCCTGCTCGCAATGCATGCACGGGATCGGCATGAAATGCGTGTCGGGGTCGTCGAGGCCGCCTTCGTAGTAGCGATCGATCCGCAGCCAGTGCATCGCACGCCCGGCCAGGACCTGCTCCTTGCCGACCACGGCGATGTTGTTCTCCGCCTGGCAGGCGACGACGCAGGCGTTGCAGCCGATGCAGGCGTCGTTATCGATCACCATGGCCCAGGCGCGGCCATCGCCATGCTGGCTGTTATCCGGATAAAGTGTCGGCTGCACGGCGTTCGCGGGATCACCGACTGGCGCGGCGCCCATCGGCTGGACGCGGGCGAAATCGTGCCCTTCCATCGTGTTATGGATCTGCGTCGTCGCCAGTTGCACGCGGCGTCCCACCGCATGCAGCGTACCGCCGGGAAGCTGCCATGGAGAGGCTGATATACGCACCGCGTAAGCATCGTAGCCAAGGCCGGAAAACAACAGGTCCGGCGCGGGACGGCCGTAGCCCAGCGTCAGGGCAACCGTGTTGTCGGCCTGGCCGGGCAACACCCAGACCGGTCCTTCCACGGAGCGTCCAGCCACCGCCAGGGTGACGATATCGCCCTGCGACAGGTGCGCCCGTTCAGCCAACGCCGGTGCGATCGAGATGGCATTCTCCCAAACCAGCTTGGTCAGTGGCTTCGGTAGTTCCTGCAACCAGCCGTTGTTGGCAAGCGAACCGTCCCAGATCGTCGGGTCGGGCCGGAAGATCACGTCAAGGCCTTTCGGCGGACTGTTCGGTGGTGGCGCGGGCGCCCTGGCGTCGGGTGCGACGGCCTCGGGCGCCCCGGCCTTGGGCACCGCGTTGACCCGCACGTCCTCCGCCGGAAGCGCTGTATTAGGCAGAAAGCCGTCCAGCAGCGCCTGCCGCCACCGCGGTTCGAACGTCGCGGCGTCGGTATCCTGCTGGTAGTGCCCGCGCAACAGGGTCAGCCCGTTCGCCGCCGTCTGATCGATCAGCAGCGACAGAATCTCCTGCATTGAGCGGCTGCCGTAGAACGGTTGTATGGTCGGCTGTATCACGCTGACGGTGCCGTCGAGCGCGCGTGCATCACCCCAGGTTTCCAGCGGGTGGGCGAGCGGCAGGTGCCAGTCAGCGTAGTTCGCGGTCTCGTTCACGTAGAGCCCGGCATGGATCTTCAGCGGCACCTTGGCGAACAGGTCGATGAAACGGAGGTCGGCCGGCGCATCGTAGGCGGGATTGGTGTCCAGCATGACCAGCGTCCGGACATCGCCTCGATCGATATCCGCCGCGAGAGCGGTGAGCGACTCCGCCTGGGCAAGCACCGGCGCGGTGTAGAACACGGTCTTGCCAACGTTGCCGAGGGCGACGTTGAGACCATGGACGGCGGCCTGCACCGCGGCGGGCTGGGTTGCCCCGGCGATGACGATACACTGGCCGTGCGCGGCCTGCAGCGCGGCGGCGACGCGGGACTGCCATTCCCTGATCGGGCCTGCTGGAACTGTCTGCTGCTGACCGCTTACGGTCGACAACAGGCTTCGCGCCAGTTGTTCCATATCCCTGGGACCGACCGCGACATGGTAATCCGACTTCGCGCTGGTCAGGTTCGGCACCATCGCAGCGGTATGCAGTTGCAGCAGGCTGCCGTTCCTGGCGGACGCCTGTCGCGCCTCGATCCAGTCGCGCGACACGCCGACCTGGTGCGGGCCGGGGTCGAGGAAGTCGCCATCAAGTGCCACCACCAGCTTCGCCTGATCGAAGTGCCAGCGAGTTTCCAGGGCGCGGCCGAACACCTGTTGCGTGGCCGCGTAGGCTGGCGACCGATCCGCGGGCATGTGGCTGTGCCAGCGCATCCGCGGAAACGCCTGGCGCATCGCGTCGATCTGGGCGATCAGCGACGGCGATGTCACCGGCCCGGTCAGCAGGCGCAACCCGTTGCCCTGCTCCGCCCGAGACTGCGCGAACCGGCCCACCAAGGCGGCTCGGGCCGCCAGCCAGGTGCTTGCCCGGCCCAGGTATTGTACAGCCTGCGAACGCAAGGGGTCATAGAGATCGAGGATCGAGGCCTGACCGAACACGTCGGTGCCGCCGCGGGTCCATGGGTGCTGCGGGTTACCCTCGATCTTGATCGGCCGGCCGTTGCGCGTCGTGACCAGTACGCCGTTGGCGAAGCCATCGATCAGCGCAGCGGATGCATAGGACAGCGTTGCGCTCGGCACGACCTGTTCGGGCGCGCGGACATAGGGCACTTCCTGATCGCGCGGGTCGTCATCGTCGCAGCCGGCCAGGCCGGCAAGCGCCAGGGACGCAGCCATCAGCTTGAGGAACCCACGACGGTCCGATCCGGCGGCCAGACCGGCGGCCGAGGGAAACTCGTTGTGCAGAAACCGCCGGAATTCCGGTGTGTCGGCGACCGCGTCAAGACTGCGCCAGGTCCGCCGAACCGGGCCGGCAAGGCGGGCACGGAGAGCGGCAAGATCATAGGGATCGCTCATGCGTGCATCAGCGGTGACAGATCGAGCAGTCGGTGAGCTGGGCCGGGCCTCTGATGTGATACTGCTTGACCAGATCGGCACCCTGGGTCGCCTGGTTGGACGGCGGTGTCCACTCCATGTTCCAAATCTGCTCCTTGGTGCGAATGAAATTTTCAGGATTGCGATGGCAGTTCAGGCAAAATGCCATGGTGAAGGCCTGCGCGCGGGTCGTGAGCTGCATCTGGTCCATGGCCCCATGGCAGGTTGAGCAACCGATGTTCTTGTCAATATGGATCGAGTGATTGAAATAGACGTAGTCAGGCAGGCGGTTAACTCGCGTCCAGTGCAATGCGGTATTGTTGGCCAAGCTGGCGCGCACCGGCGCCAGCATTTCGGATCCGGTCCAGATCTGCGAGTGGCAGGTCATGCAGGTATACATCGGTGGTATCCCGGCGGTGGCCTGCACCTCGACCTGCTGATGGCAATAGCGGCAATCGATGCCGAGTTCCCCGGAATGATGCTTATGACTGAACGGGACGGGCTGGGCGGGCGCCACGCCGACGGTCGTGACATAGTTTGATTCTGAGACGAAGCCCGCAATCACCAAGAGCGTGATAATGCCAAGTATCCCCGTAAGGAGCGCAAGGCGCAGGATCGCGTCCGCCCCAGGCGCGAAAAGTTGGCGCACGCTAGGCAACCATGGCAGATTTAGTTGCAGGCAGGCACAGCGGCCGCCGGTGGCATAGGATCCGCAGGTCCATCATGTTTCAGTTGTTCAACGAATTTGCGATTTGAGTTCGCCTGCTAAGGACACACGACAAAATGAAATCCTTCAAAAGGAACTTATTCACCACAAACTCCAGGCATCTATTTGCAATCAACCAAACTTTCGCGACCTTATTGAAGGCTCTTCAATTCGGACACCTTGTATCGCCAGCACGGTGATAAATCTCGCGAGAGGCCACCAAACGCCTCTGCTGATTCAGGCATCACATTGTAAGCGAATTGCGGCGATGCGCTGAGGCTCGGTCAGAGGAAATTGATCAGCGTCGCACCGACGTGTCGGTTGAGCGGCAGACTGCCTTTTCGTCAAGGCAACGGCGAGCGCGGCATGTCGGTTTAACGGCGTCATGACGGGCGCAGATCAGCAAGCAGCTTGCCGTCTGTCGTGGTCGTGGGTTCTTAGGCTGGATCAGGCAACACTTCAAACCATGGGGGTGCTGCGCCGTCCGCATGGCGTGTGCCGATCCAGACATGTGCGCGAGCCAAATGTTGCTTACTGTTTCAGCAGGGCATGAGCCAGCATTCAGCCGGATTAGGTCCGCCTGGTGCATAAATCTAATGCCAGAAAACGAATGGCCATCGCTGTACGGCGATCCATCTGTTGATCGATCGAAGTATCACAACTTGTCCATCTCAACAGGCCGTGCCGCCAGCCTCAGCGAGAAAAGCGGTTTTCTCTAGTCCATTCCGCCTGACTTGATCAGGTCACTTCGTTCATGCCGAGCCGGTCAACATTGGACCGATATTCAGGAAACCGAAAGGAAGTTGTCATGCCTATCAGTTCGACCGCTGCAACCGCCTCCAGCGCCGCGGCGGGCCTTCGCCGGCGCTCACTGCTTGGCCTCCTGGTGATCGCGGCGGCACCACTGGGCCGACCCGCTCTGGCAGATGTACCGCAAGCGGATGCGACCTCCGTGATTAAGCGCTTCAACGAGGCGCTGCTCGACGCGATGAGGAGTGGTGGGCACGTCGACTTCAACGACAGGTTCAAGGCGCTGGCCCCCGAGGTCGATCAGGTATTCGATTTGCGCACCGTGCTGGCGGTTTCGGTTGGCCCGAGTTGGACAACCCTTTCGCAAGATCAGCAGGGCCGGTTGCTGGACGCTTTCCGCCGTTACACGGTCGCCACCTATGTGGCCAATTTCGACAGCTATGCCGGCCAGCGTTTCACCGTTTCGCCTGATACGCGCAGCCTTGGCGCCGACCGAATGGTCGTGCTCAGCCGAATTACGCCCGTGCGCGGTGATGCGACGGAGCTCGACTACGTCATGAGGCAGACGCCTTCAGGGTGGAAAGTCGTCGATGTACTGGCCGCCGGCACGATCAGCCGGGTGGCGGTACAGCGGTCGGACTTCCGGCACGTCTTGACGAACGGCGGCGGCGATGCGCTGGTGGCGACTCTCCAGCGGAAAAGCTCCGACCTATCAAGCGGGGCGCTAGCTTAGTGTCCTGCCCCCGAAGTTTGTCATATCTTATGATGGACAGCGCGGATAAGCAGGCCGCTGAAAACAAAGAATGAGTGGTCGATCACCTGATTTAGCAAGTTGCTACCAGCCACCGTAAGTTCTGACCCAAGATCGGCGGTGTTTTGTGGTGATGGCGGGCGCAGGCACGCCATCAACGCTTTTGTCCGTGTTGAGAAAAGGCGTGGATGCCGATCTCCGACGGCATGACGAGGTGCCGCCTCTGATTTGTCACGTCCTCCGCCTGTTGGTATCAGCGCGCGGACTACGTTCCGAGCCTTTTCCCGTGAAATCATGAACCGCGTTTCCAACGTCGATCTGGCGCTGGCCGCCTTGCTCTTGGAAGCGGCAATCGGCTATCCGGCTTTCGTCTACCGCGCCATCGGTCATCCTGTCGCCTGGATGGGCGCGCTGCTCAGCGGGCTGGAGATGCGGTTCAATCGCCCAGCCGCGCAAGACATCCACCGCCGGATGCTGGGGATTCTGACCCTCTTTGTGCTGCTGGCCGCGACGGCAGGCGCGGCATTTATCCTTGATCGGATTTTTTCCCGGGGACCGGTCGGCGCGGGTCTCCTGATCCTGGCCGCCAGCAGCCTTCTGGCCCAGCGCGGCCTGCACGACCATGTCCGTGCGGTCGCCGACGCGCTGCAACGGGACGGATTGGAAGCTGGGCGCAAAGCCGTGTCGATGATCGTCGGCCGCAATCCCGACTGCCTGGACGCGGCTGGTGTGGCCCGCGCGGCAATCGAGAGCCTGGCTGAAAATTTCTCCGATGGTATCGTTGCTCCAGCGTTTTGGTTGGCTGTGGGAGGCTTGCCGGGTGCTGCCTGCTACAAGGCCACGAACACGGCCGATTCCATGATTGGGCATCGGACGCCTCGCTACGCCGCCTTCGGCTGGGCGGCGGCGCGGCTGGACGATCTGATCAATCTTCCAGCGTCCCGTCTGTCCGCGTTCTTGCTTGTTCTGGCGTCGATCGCCGTCGGCGGACCGCCGCAAGATGCTGTCGCCGGGTCGCCGCAAGATGCCGTGCGGGCGGTGCTTCGAGACGCGCACCGGCACCGCTCGCCCAATGCCGGCTGGCCCGAAGCGGCGATGGCTGGCGCACTGGGTTTGCAACTCGCTGGACCCAGAGTCTATGGCGACACGCTCCTCGACGACGCCTTCATGGGCAATGGTCGCCGGGAAGCGACCGTCGCCGACATAATCCGCGCGCTGCGGCTGTACCAGGCAGCCTGTGTTGCACAGTGGCTGGTGCTGTTCGCGATCGTCGTCATCTGGCGACACTGAGCAGGTGATCCAGATCGATATCGGCGGCGAGGTGATCGGCAAGCGCATCGAGAACCCGGTCGACATCCGCCTCATAGGATAGCCCAGCGGCATCGGCGCCGAACCAGGACAGCAGCGCGGCACGCTGGCTGTCGTCGGCGAACAGCCCATGCACGTAGGTGGCACGGACACGACCATCGGCCGACACCGCGCCGTCGCTTCGACCATCGGCAAAGCGGAGCAGCGGCCGATCGCAGTCCGCGCCGCCGGTCTGCCCGACATGCATCTCGTAGCCGCGAAACCTGGCCCGCTCGATCATCGAGATACCGCTGACCTCGGTCAGCGTCTTGCCGTGGGTCAGCACCGTCTGAACATCGAGCAGGCCAAGCCCCGGAAGGCTGGCGGGACGGCCCTCGATCCCATCGGGATCGGCCACCAGTTGCCCAAGCATCTGGTAGCCGCCGCAGATCCCCAGGACATGCCCACCACGGCGGACATGCGCGCGAAGATCGATGTCCCAGCCATTCCGCCGAAAATCCGCCAAATCCGCAAGGGTTGCCTTGGAACCGGGCAGGATGACCACCGCGGCATCCCCAGGCAGCGCCTGGCCGGGTTCGATCATGACCACACGGAGCGCCGGCTCGAGCCGGAGCGGATCGAGATCGTCGAAATTGGCGATGTGCGCCAGGCGCGGAACTGCGACGGTGATGCTGCCCCCGTCCCTCGCCCACCGCCGGTCCAGCGCGACCGCATCCTCCGCGGGAAGGCGTCCGGCATCCCCGAAATAACGGATCAATCCCAGGCCGGGCCAGCCGGTGCGCGCGGCGATAAAGTCCATGCCCGGCTGGAATAGCGCCGGGTCGCCACGAAACTTGTTGACCAGAAATCCCGTGACCATAGCCGCATCGGCCGGATCGAGCACGGCCTGTGTGCCGACAAGCTGTGCGATGACGCCACCGCGGTCGATATCGCCGATCAAAATGACCGGCACGCCGGCGGCGCGAGCAAAGCCCATGTTGGCGATGTCGTTGGGACGCAGATTAACCTCGGCCGCGCTGCCTGCTCCTTCAACCAGAACGATATCGGCATCGGCCTGCAGATGTCGAAAGCTGTCGAGGATCGTGGGAAGCAGTCCCGGCTTCATCGCCTGGAATGCGCGCGCCGTCGCGTTGCCGGTTACCTGGCCCAGGACGACAACCTGCGCGCCGACATCGCTCTGCGGCTTGAGCAGCACCGGGTTCATATGCACCGAGGCCGCGACGCCGCAGGCGCGCGCCTGCAGCGCCTGTGCCCGGCCGATTTCGCCGCCATCCACGGTGACCGCCGCATTGTTGGACATGTTCTGCGGCTTGAACGGCCGAACCCGCATGCCGCGACCACTCAGCGCTCGGCATAATCCCGCGACGACCAGGGATTTGCCGACATCGGACCCGGTCCCCTGGAACATCAGCGCCCTGGCTGGCGTGGACGCGGCTGGCATCAGAACTCGATCCCCGCCTGCGCCTTCACCCCGGCGGCGAAATGATGTTTGACCAGGGCCATTTCGGTCACGAGATCGGCGATGGCTATAAGCTGCGGTTTCGCGTTGCGGCCGGTCACGACGATATTCAGGTCATCCCGCCGGTCGGCCAGCGCCGCCAGCACGTCCGGCAGGGGCAGGTAATCGTAGCGCAGCGCGATGTTTAGCTCATCCAGCACCAGAAGGCGGATTGAAGCATCGTTCATCAGCTTTCGCGCCATGTCCCAGGCCTTTGCCGCCGCCGCGATATCACGCTGCCGATCCTGCGTCTCCCACGTGAATCCCTCGCCCATTGTGTGCCATTCGACCAGGTCCGAGAAGCGTTCCAGGGCTTTGCGTTCGCCGGTGTGCCAGGCGCCCTTGACGAACTGCACGACGCCGATGCGCCAGCCATGGCCGAGCGCGCGCAGCACGAGACCGAAGGACGCCGTGGATTTGCCTTTGCCTGGCCCGGTGTTGACCATGAGCAGCCCCTTGGAGGTGATCGTCTTGGATGCGACCTCGGCGTCCTGCACCTGCTTGCGCCTGACCATCTTCTCCGCGTGCCGGCGGTCGGGATCGTCGGCTTCGGTCATCAATCCTGCTCCTGTCGAGGCAATGCCGGCAGCCAATGCCGCTGGTTGACGATCTGATCAAGGCTACGGGTATGCGATCGGCAGCTCGTCCGGCCGCCATGTCTGGTCGGGATCACCCACATGGATCGCGGGTCCGGCTTCCGGGAAACCGTTTGACAGCCATCGGCACCGGCAGCATACATGGTCCTGTTTCGATGGTCCCTCTAGACCGAGGGTTAAACGGGAATGCGGACGACGTGGACTATCGCGCCGAGACCGCAGCTGCCCCCGCAACTGTAAGTGGATAGCCGAACGCCGACAAAGCCACTGGAATCAGGTCACCACGGGTGATCCTCCGGGAAGGCGGCGCAAGGCATTGACCCACAAGCCAGGATACCGGCCAACGAATCAGTGCTGACGCGGCGGGCGGGGTGCCCCGGTGCGGTTCGGACTCGCGGCCTTACGTGCGCGCCGGATTGGTTTTCGTACCTCAAGGAATGGTCAGGCTTGGAGACTGGCGGCATCGGCCGCCTTGATCCCGGCTTGGCCGAAGAGGTGTGAATGCGGCAGATCATGGCGAAAATTCCGGTCACGATCGTCACCGGCTTCCTGGGGGCCGGCAAGACGACCCTGATCCGGCATGTGCTGGAAAACGCCCAGGGGCGGCGCCTCGCGCTGATCATCAATGAATTCGGCGATGTCGGCGTCGATGGGACGATCCTGAAATCCTGCGGCATCGATAGCTGTCCCGAGGAGAATATCGTCGAGCTTGCTAACGGATGCCTGTGCTGCACCGTCGCCGACGATTTCATTCCGGCGATTGAGGCTCTGCTGGCGCGGTCCCAGCAACCCGAACACATCATCATCGAGACGTCCGGATTGGCGCTGCCGAAGCCGCTGGTGAAGGCATTCGACTGGCCCGAGATCCGGACCCGGCTGACCGTCGACGGCGTGATCGCGGTGGTTGACGGCGCGGCCGTCGCCAATGGGCGCTTCGCCGACGATCCTGCCAGGCTGGCCGCCCAACGCGCCGCCGACAGCGCGATCGATCACGACAACCCGCTGGAAGAAGTCTACGAGGACCAGCTTCTGTGCGCCGACCTGGTGGTACTGAACAAGGCTGACCTTCTGACGGCTGAAACCGCGCAGCGCGTCATCGCCGAGATCCAAGCGACTATCCCGCGCGCGGTCAAGATCGTCGAGACGCGGGAGGGGCGGATTGATGCGTCGGTTCTGCTCGGACTGGCCGCGGCGGTGGAGGACGATCTTGCTCAGCGGCCATCGCACCACGACGCGGAAGAAGGCCACGACCACGACGACTTCACCAGCTTTGTTGTCGATATCCCGGCGACGTCCGATCCAGCCGAACTGCTCAGGCGCTTTGCCCGCGTCGCCGAAACGTTCGACGTGTTGCGGATGAAGGGCTTCATCGAGGTGTCCGGCAAGCCGATGCGGCTGCTGGTCCAGGGTGTCGGGCAGCGTTTCCGGCAGCAGTTCGATCGACCTTGGGCGCCAGGCGATGAGCGGCGCAGCCGGCTTGTGGTCATTGGCGAAAAACGCCTTGACCGGGATGCCATCGCCGCGGCTCTCGCGGGCTGAGGCGCGGCGATGCATTTGCTGCGCGTCGAATCCCGTTCGATCGATGATACGTCCGAAGCCGTGGACCTGGGGCAGAGCCCGGCGGATATTGTCGCGTTGTCTTTCACCGACACCGACCTTGCGCTTCTCGCTGCCGCGTGGGAGGTGCGGAAGAACGCATCGCCAAGCCTCAGGCTGGCCAATCTGGCCGCGCTTCGTCATCCCTATTCCGTCGACCTTTACGTCGAGAAGGTTCTCTCCAAGGCCCGCTTCGTGCTGGTTCGTCTGCTCGGCGGCATGGATTACTGGCGCTATGGCGTCGACGAGCTGGCGTCCCTCGCGCGGTCGTCGGGCTTTCAACTGGCGATGGTGCCGGGCGACCATCGGGCGGATGCGCGTCTGGATGAAGCGTCAACGCTTGATCCCCAGGCGCTGCGCCAGATCTGGTCGTATTTCACCGCCGGTGGGATCGAGAATATCGCTCAGTGTCTGCGCTTCATGGCCAGCCACGTTTCGCCGTTACAGGTTGGCGAACAACTAACGGCGGCGAGGCGGGCACAGTCTTCCAATCCCGTCATGGCTGCGAGGCAGGCATGGTCGCCCAATCCCGTCATGGGAGGCGAGGCTGCACCCGCCGTGACGTCGCAAGCGTTCGGCTTCTTCCCGCCGGCGATGCGGCTAAGTGCCACTCAGGCCCCGGAAGCGCTGATCGTCTTCTATCGCGCCTGGATGTTGGCGGCGGACACTGATCCCGTCGTGGCGCTGGCGCAGGCGCTGGGATCTCGCGGCTTTCGTGTCACCGCTGTCTATGTGACCAGCCTGAAGGACGCGGCAGCCGCTGTCCCCTTGCGCGCGTACCTGAAAGCGAACCGGCCTGACATCATCCTCAATCTGACCGCGTTTTCGGCGCGGCTGGACACCGGCGGCGCGGTGCTGGACCAAGCGAACGCACCGGTTTTTCAACTGGCCTTGAGCGGCGGCGGTCGGGCGCAGTGGATGGCGTCGCAACGGGGTCTCGGGCCGGCTGATCTCGCGATGAATATCGTGTTGCCCGAGCTTGACGGCCGTATCTTCGCCGGGGCGATATCCTTCAAGGGCGAGACCCCACGCAACGAGGCGCTGGAGTTCACCCGTCTGGTTCACCAGCCGGAGGCGAATGGCGTTTCCCACGCCGCCGATCTCGCGCTCGCCTGGGCGACGCTGGCTCGCACACCCCGCGCCGAACGGCGCCTCGCCTGCATCCTTTCAGACTATCCGGCGAAGGCCGGGCGCACCGGTTATGCCGTTGGACTCGATACGCCACGCAGTATCATCACCATCGCGGAGCGGCTTGCGCATGAAGGGTTCACGGTCGAACCGCCTGGCAACGCCGCCGCGTTGGCAGCGGCACTGTCCGCCGGCGAGACAAGCGCCGTGCTAAGCATTGCCGACTATGAATGCCTGCTCGCGACACTTCCCACGCGGTTTGTCGACCAAGTTCGCGCCGCCTGGGGCGAACCCGGCGGCGACGCTGCCGTCCAGGACGGGGCGTTCCGATTTCGCATTGTCCGGGCTGGCAATCTGCTGATCGGCGTGCAGCCGGATCGCGGCAACACGGCCGCTCGCAAGACCGAGTATCATGACGCGCTGCTGCCGCCCCGGCATGCCTATGTCGCCTTCTATCTGTGGCTGCGCGGGGTTGAGCAGGTTCATGCGGTGATCCACTGCGGGACACACGGGACACTCGAATGGCTGCCCGGCAAGGCCACGGCGCTGTCCGAGACCTGCGCTCCCCAAGCGGTTCTGGGGGCGGTTCCACTGATCTATCCGTTTATCGTTAACAACCCGGGTGAGGCCGCACAGGCGAAACGGCGTGTGGCGGCGGTCACCATTGGCCATCTGACGCCACCGCTGACCCAGGCTGGCGCGCATGGCGCCGCGGCCGAGGTGGAGAACCTTTTCGATGAATACGCCGAGGCGCAGTCCCTCGATCCGCGGCGTGCCGCCCGTCTGGCCGAACTCATCATGGCGCGCGCGTGGGAGACGGGCCTGGCCGCGGAGTCTGGTGTTGCGGCCGATGAAGACCCGCAAGCGGCGTTGATCAAGCTCAACGCGTGGCTGTGCGACATCAAGGACATGCAGATCGGCGATGGATTGCACGTTTTCGGACAGGCGCCCGATGCCGGCCGGTGCGCCGAGACGGCCAGGTCGCTCTCCGCCATGACAGGTTCACAGGACGCCGCGGCGGTCGAGTGCCTGATCCGGTCGTGTGCCGAGGCGGAACTGCGTGGGCTGCTCGCCGCCTTGGACGGTCGGTTCGTGCCGCCCGGTCCGGCTGGGGCGCCGACCCGCGGGCGCATCGACGTCCTGCCGACCGGCCGCAACCTGTACGGCATCGATCCGCGTGCCGTGCCGACGCGCACCGCGTGGGAGATCGGTCGCCGCACCGCCGAGGCGCTGCTGATCCGTCATGCGCAGGACCACGGCGACTGGCCGAAGCGCATCGTGCTCGACATCTGGGGCAGCGCCACGATGCGTACGGGGGGTGATGATCTCGCCCAGGCATTCGCCTTGCTGGGCGTGCGGCCGCGATGGGACAGCGGCTCCAGCCGCGTCGCGGGCTTCGATATCCTGCCCCTGGCGGTGCTGAACCGGCCGCGTGTCGATGTGACCCTGCGCATTTCCGGCCTGTTTCGCGACGTGTTCCCCAGCCAGATCGCGCTGTTCGATGATGTGGTGCGCGAGGTCGCCGCGCTGGAGGAGGCGCCGGAAGACAACCCCCTGGCCGCCAGCGTCTTGTCGGGCGCCGGCGACAGCGGCAGGCGCATCTTCGGTGCGGCGCCCGGCGCTTATGGAATCGGCCTGTCTCGCATGCTGGCTGATGAGAATTGGTTGGATCGCGATGCTTTGGGGGAGGCCTATCTTCAGGCGACATCGCATGCTTATGGCGTTGGTCTGGAGGGTGTTCCGGCCGCACGTGATTTCCGTGCCCGCGTCGCTCGGGCGGACGCGTTCGTGCACGTTCAGGATATGCCAGGGCAGGATGTGCTAGACGCCGATGCTTTCGCCGAGCATGAAGGCGGCTTCGCCGCCGCCGCCGCTGTTCTAGGCAATGATCCGGCGCTTTATCACGCTGATACCACGGACCCGGACAGATCGCGGATCAGGACAGTGCGCCAGGAGGTCGCGCGGGTGCTTCGCGCGCGGGCGACCAACCCGCGCTGGCTCGCTGGTCAGATGCGCCATGGCTTTCGTGGCGCGGCGGAGATCGCGCAGACGGTCGATAATTTCCTCGCCTATGCCGCCTTGGCTGATGTCACCGACGACCGTCAGTTCGACCTGCTGTTCGATGCGACGATCGGCGACGAGACGGTCAGGACATTCCTGACGGATGCCAACCCGGCGGCGGCAAGAGGCATAGCCGAGCGGTTTGATGAGGCGACGCGGCGCGGGCTTTGGAGGACGCGGCGCAACTCGGCGGCGATGGTTGTGACCACCATGCGGACGGAAGCGCGCTGAGTGGACACGATGGTCAAGGGATGGTGCCCTGGCGCCTTGCGGCCGATGGAAAGCGGCGATGGTCTGCTCGTGCGGCTGAGGATCAGCGGCGGTATTGTTGATATCGCGCTGGCGCAGCAGATCGCGCGATGGTCGCGTCATTGGGGCAATGGCCAGATTGACTTGTCCAACCGTGGCAACCTTCAGGTGCGGGGGCTTGCGGTGCGGCACCTGCCGGCGCTGCACGAGGCGCTGGCGGAATACGGGCTGCTTGATGGCAGCGAGGCGGGTGAGGCCGTTCGCAATGTCATCTCCAGCCCATTGGCAGGCCTCGATCCGGGAGCCGTGCTGGATGTACGGCCGATGGCCCAAAGCCTTGAGCATCGCCTCGTGCATGATGCCGCGCTGCATGCCCTGCCGGGCAAGTTCGGCTTCGTCCTTGATGACGGCGGGATGCTCGGCCTTGACGAGGTGCCGGCGGATATCCGGTTCATCGCGGTCCAGACGAACGATGGTCCGGCCTTCGATATTCACCTCGACGGCGCGGCGCACGACTGCCTCGGTCCGTGCCATCCGGCGGCGGTCGGCGATGTCGCGGCGGCACTGAGCGACGTATTTCTGCGTCACCGGGCGGAACGAGGAACCCTTGTCCGCCGCATGCGCGATATGGTGGCCGCGCACGGCGCCGAAGCGATCGCCGGTGACGCCACGCTGGCCCATGCCCATTCGCCGCGTGCGGCCCGCGCGGCTCGTCCGGCCAGCTTCCTGGGCGCGCACAGGCTGGGTTCGGCCGGCTTCCTGGGTGTTGGTCTGCCGTTCGGCAGGATCATGGCGGAGGATTTCGCGGAACTCGCCTCGGCGGCCGCGGCAAACGGCGCCCCGGCGCTTCACTTGACGCCATGGCGCGCCATCCTGGCGCCGGTCCCATCGATGTTGGCCGCGCAAACCCTCTCTGCTGGATTAACGGAAGATCGCTTTGTCCTCGATCCCGCCGATACCCGTCGCCGCATCGCCGCCTGTTCGGGCGCCCCATCTTGCGCGCGTGGCACCACCCCGGCGCGTGGCGATGCCGTCGCGCTGGCAGCCGAGACGGCTAGAGCGGTTTCCGATCAGGTCGCTCCACCTTCAACCCGTCATGGCCGGGCTAGTCCCGGCCATCCGCCCCCAGCCGCTGGTGCGAAGATGGCCGGGACAACCCTCCCTCGCGTGCTCGGTCGCCCGGCCATTACAAATTGGTGCAACGTGATCGGAAACAGCTCCAACACGACGGAAGGGGGCGTTGTCCTGCATGTCTCGGGCTGCGAAAAAGGCTGCGCGCATCCTGGAGCGGCCCGGGTTACGCTGGTTGGCCGCGATGGGCGCTATGATCTGGTCGATGACGGCGTTGCCTCGGATGCGCCGACTCTGCGGAACCTGACGCTGGCCCAGGCCGCCGAACAGGTGCGCAACCGGGTGGCCGATCAGTCGGCAGGCGATGCCGCATGACCAGCCGCCCTGAGTATATCCGCGCCGACTACATCCGCGATGGGGCGGATATCTACCGCCGCTCGTTCGCCATCATCCGGCGCGAGGCCGACCTCAGGCGTTTCACCACGGAAGAAGAACGGGTCGCCGTCAGGATCATCCACGCCTGCGGCATCGTGGAGGCGGCGGCCGACATCGTGTTTTCCGCCGGGGCCGTGCTTGCCGGCATTGCCGCGCTGGAAGGGGGCGCGCCGATCCTGTGCGATTCGAAGATGGTGTTGAACGGGGTGACCCAGGCGCGCCTGCCGCGCGATAACGCGGTGATCTGCAACCTGGATGCGCCATGGGTCGTGGCGCTCGCCGCCAGACTGGGAACCACGCGAACGGCGGCGGCCACCGAGGCATGGCGCGACAAGCTTAGCGGTGCCGTGGTGGCGATCGGCAATGCGCCAACGGCTCTGTTCCGGCTGTTGGAAATGCTCGATGAGGGTGCGCCGCCACCGGCTTGTGTCATTGGCATGCCCGTCGGGTTTGTCGGCGCGGCGGAGTCGAAAGACGCGTTGATCGGCGACGGGCGGGTGCCCTATCTCTGCATCCGCGGGCGCAAGGGCGGCAGTGCGATGACCGCCGCGACAATCAATGCCTTGGCCAGTGCCAGGGAATGACCGCGCCCCAGCTAAGCGGCCGGCTCTATGGCATCGGACTGGGTCCAGGTGACCCGGAGCTGCTCACGGTGAAGGCGGTTCGGCTGATCCAGGCGGCGCAGGTTGTCGGATATTTCGCCAAGGCCGGACGGCGCGGCAATGCGCGCGGCATCGCCGACCGCTGGATGACCGGCAACGCCGAGGAACTGCCACTGTCTTATCCGATGACGACCGAGCACGCGTTCGACAGTCCCGTCTACGTCAGCATCCTGGCGGCATTCTATGAAACCGCCGCCGCCACGATCGCGGCGCATCTGGACGCTGGCCGCAATGTTGCGTTGCTGAGTGAGGGTGACCCGCTGTTCTACGGGTCGTTCATGCATCTGTTCATGCGGCTGCGGTCGCGGTATCCCGTGACGCTGGTTCCGGGCGTGACCGGAATGGCGGGTTGCTGGGCCGCGGCGGCCGAACCGATGACCTGGGGCGACGACACGCTGCTGGTGATGCCGGGCACCCTGCCCCTGGCCGGATTGATCGAACGGCTTCGCGCGACGGATGCGGCGGTCATCATGAAGCTGGGACGGAATTTCGGCAAAGTCCGCATCGCGGTGCAGGCGGCGGGGCTGCTGCCTAGAGCCGTCTACGTCGAGCGCGGCACCATGGAAAACCAGATCGTCATGCCGCTTGCCGAGAAGATGGACGACAATGCCCCGTATTTCTCGCTTATCCTGATTCCAGGTCAGGGACGGCGGCCATGACCGGGGCATTGACAATCGTTGGCCTTGGCCCTGGCCCTGCTGACTGGATTGTGCCGGAGGCAAGTGCCGTCCTCGACGCCGCGAGTGATATTGTCGGCTATCAGTCCTATCTCGACCGCGTGCCCCAGCGCCCGGGCCAACAGCGGCATGGCAGCGACAACCGAGCCGAGATCACTCGGGCTCGGCATGCCTTGGCGATGGCAACGGAAGGGCGCCGCGTCGCGGTGGTATCCGGTGGAGATCCAGGCGTGTTCGCCATGGCCGCCGCGGTGTTCGAGGCGATCGAGGCGGGCGAAGCGGCGTGGCGTAGGCTGGACGTCATGGTTGTTCCGGGAATTTCGGCGATGCAGGCCGCGGCCGCCCGTCTCGGGGCACCGCTTGGTCATGATTTCTGCGCCATCTCCCTGTCGGACAACCTGAAGCCGTGGGATGTCGTGGAGCGACGCCTGCATGCCGCGGCGGAAGCAGATTTCGTGATCGCGCTGTTCAATCCAGCCTCGCGGGCGCGGCCGGAGAACATTCATCTGGCCTTCCAGCAGTTACGACTTTGCAAGCTGGCAACCACGCCCGTTGCCTTTGCCCGCGCCATCGGACGGCCAGACGAGCGGATCGTGCTGACCAGGCTGGGCGATGCCGACCCGGCCACCGCCGACATGAGCACGCTGGTGTTGATCGGGTCGAGCGAAACACGGTTCATCGAGCGGCCCGGCCGGCCGCCCTGGCTGCTGACGCCGCGGAGTTACGGGGTCGGCCGATGAGCGTCGATCCATGTCAGGATATCCTCGACCGCCTCGAACGCCGGAACCGGTTCGGGCGCGGGCCGCTCGATGATGATGACGTCGATGCCCAGCGCGCGGGCGGCGGCGAGCTTGGCTTCGGTGGCTGTCCCGCCGCTGTTCTTGGTGACGAGCACCTCGACCCGCGCATCACGCATCAAGGTAATTTCATTTTCAAGACTGAACGGCCCGCGGGCGACGATCAGGCAATGAGACAGCAGGATGCCGATGGCATCCGGCGGATCGATGGTTCGCACGATGTAGCGGTGTTGTGGTGCGTCCGCGAAGGCAGCCAGTCCCAGGCTTCCGACCGTCAGGAAAACCGTTCGTGGCTGGCCGCCAAGTGCACGAACCGCTGCCGCCATGTCGGCCACGCTGGTCCAGCGATCATCTTGCGTCCGGCGCCAGGGCGGCCGGGTGAGAACGGCGAGGGGAAGCCCAAGATCATGACACGCGGCGGCGGCGTTGCGGGACATCTGGACGGCGAATGGATGCGTCGCGTCGATGACCGCATCGGTTTTCCGCTCAATCAGATAGGTCGTGAGACCGGCAACTCCACCAAAGCCGCCAATCCGAAACGGGATCGGCGGTGGCGTCGGGCTTCGCGTCCGGCCGGCGAAAGACAGGACAGCATTGATGTCGCGGCGGCCGGCAATCCGCCGAACCAGGATGCTCGCCTCCGTCGTGCCGCCGAGGATCAGAAGCCGCATCGGTCCGCCCTGCAAGGATTGATCCATTGAGCGCCGCACGACGATGGCTGTCGATCGTCGGGATCGGCGAGGATGGGCTGGACGGCCTTTCTCCTGCCGCACGAAGGTTGATCGCGCAAGCCGCGCTGGTGGTCGGCGGGCGGCGGCATGTTTCGCTGGTCGCCGGCGCCGTGCATGGTGAAACCCTCGTCTGGCCGTCGCCGCCGCAAGCGGCGTTCCTGGCCATCGTCGCGCTTCGTGATGCTTCGGTTTGCGTCGTGGCGACGGGCGACCCGTTCTTCTATGGGATCGGCTCCCTTCTGGCGCGGGAGGTTCCGCCGGAAGAGATGATCTGCCTGCCCGGTGCGTCGGCCTTTGGCCTGGCGGCAAGTCGTCTCGGCTGGGCGGTACAGGACTGCGCCCTGCTGACCCTGCATGGCCGAGCGATCGAGCGGGTTGTGCCGCACCTGCAGCCGCACGCCCGCATACTCGCCTTGTCCTGGGATCAGACGACGCCGCACCGGCTGGCCGAACTTCTGGTTCGGCATGGATTCGGGGATACACGGATCACGGTTGGCGAGGCGATGGGTGGGCCACGCGAGCGCTTGAGAAGTGCGAACGCGGACGATTTCGCGCTTGATGGCATCGATCCGCTGAACCTGGTCGCACTGGAACTGACGGCGGCGACGCGGGGACGCATCATTCCGCTGGCCTCGGGACTGCCCGACGCATGGTTCGAGCATGACGGCCAACTGACCAAGCAGGACATTCGCGCCATGACGCTGGCCGCGCTAGCGCCGCGTCAGGGCGACTATTTGTGGGATATCGGGGCCGGCTCCGGTTCTGTCGGGATCGAATGGATGCTGACATGTCCAGCGAATCGCGCGGTGGCGATCGAACGGGACGCTGTCCGCGCCGGACGGATCGGCCGCAACGCGGCGGCGCTGGGCGTGCCTGACCTGTCCGTCGTGGAAGGGTCGGCACCCGGCGCGCTGCGGGGTCTGCCGCCGCCGGATGCCGTCTTCATCGGCGGCGGCGCGAGCGTGGGCAGCACGATTGATGCCGCGTGGGCCGCGCTGACCGGCGGCGGACGCCTGGTGGCGAATGGCATAACCATCGAGACCCAGGCCGAACTGATCGGGCGCTTCAAGACGATGGGCGGCAGCCTGAAGACGATCCAGATCGCTCATGCCGATCCGGTCGGCGGCTTTAACGCCATGCGTCCGGCGATGGCGGTGACCCAATGGGCGGTGGTCAAGCCATGAGCGGCAGGATCGCAATTGGCGTCGGCTGCCGACTCGGATGTTCGGCGAACGTCATCGAAACGCTGGTCCGGCAGGCGCTGGAGCGGGCGCCCACTGCCGAACGGCTGGGACTTTTCACCATCCGCGACAAGACCGGAGAGACCGGCTTGATTGAGGCCGCCGGCCGCCTGGGGCTCGATCTGATATTTCTGACGCGTGAGGCCTTGCGGACGCAGGCACCGTTCATCCAGACACGATCGCTGCGGGCCGAAAGCCTGTTTGGCGTTGCGTCGGTCGCGGAGGCGGCGGCGCTGGCGGGGATCGGCGCGAACGCGGTCCTGGTTGTGCCACGGATGGCCAGCCAGAGCGCGACCTGCGCGGTTGCCGGATCGCGGGGTGATCCGCCATGACGATCCATTTCATCGGCGCTGGCCCAGGCGCGCCCGACCTGATCACGCTCCGCGGGCGCGATCTGATCGCCGCGTGCCCGGTGTGTCTGCATGCCGGGTCGCTGATCCCGTCGGCGCTTCTGGTTCATTGCCCGCCTGGCGCCCGCCTTGTCGACACCGCGCCACTGTCGCTCGACGAGATCATCACTGAATGCGTCCGTGCCGATGCCGCGGGCCTCGACGTGGCCCGTCTCCATTCGGGTGACCTGTCGGTCTGGAGCGCGATGGGGGAGCAGTTGCGGCGGCTTGACAGCCTGGGCATTGCCTTCACGGTGACGCCCGGCGTGCCATCCTTCGCCGCCGCCGCGGCCGCATTGGCACAGGAGCTGACACTGCCCGGCGTGACGCAGTCGCTGGTGCTGACGCGAACCAGCGGCCGCGCCTCGGCGATGCCGGAGCGGGAAACACTGGCGCGCTTCGCGGCGACGGGCGCGACCCTCGCCATCCATCTTTCGATCCATGTCCTCGACAAGGTGGTGGCGGAGCTGACGCCGCTGTATGGGCCGGACTGTCCGATCGCGATCGTCCATCGCGCCTCATGGCCGGATGAGCGTGTGGTCCGGGGGACGCTGGCGACGATCGTCCGGCTGTTCGAGGCAACGCCGATGGAGCGCACCGCGCTGATCCTGGTCGGGCCCGTCCTGGGCGCGACCGCATTCCGTGCGAGCGCGCTTTACGATCCGGATCATCAGCGCCGCTTCCGGCCGGACCATGGCCTGTCGGACCATGGCCTGTCGAGGGACCAATGAAAACCCGTGCGCGCGAGCAACTGGCCCGACCTGTCGAAGATCACGACCTCCAGCCGCATCGCGCCGCCGAGGGCCTGTGCGGCTGTTCGCCAAGCCGACAGAGCCACGCCGGCAGGAAGGTCGATGGCCGCGGCCGAAGCATGGCTGAAGGCTTCCATGGCGGAATTGGACTGCGTGATGCGGGCAGTCAATTCGATGTTGCCGCCCATGTCCGTGGCGGTCTGGCTCAGCCAACGAAGATCCACCTCGCCCCGCCGGGAATGCAGGTCGAGCAGTCCCTGCCCCAGCTTGGTCATCTTCGCCATTCCGCCGGCGACCGTTACACGAGGGACCGGGTGATGGCGGAGATATTTCAGCATCCCGCCGACAAAATCACCCATGTCGATCAATGCCTGCTCGGGCAGGCCATCGAGCCGCGCAATCGCCGCCTCCGACGTGGCCCCCGTGGTGCCCGCGACGTGGTCCAGGCCCGCCGCGCGTGCCACATCGATGCCGCGATGGATCGAATGAATCCAGGCGGAGCAGGAATAAGGGACGACGACGCCGGTCGTGCCCAGAATGGATAACCCCCCGACGATGCCGAGGCGGCCGTTCAACGTCCGCTCCGCGATCCTGTCACCACCGGGGATCGACAGCTCGACGATGGCGTCGCCGCTTCCGCCATACTGGGCGGCGACCTCGGCGATCGCTGTTCGTATGATGGCGCGTGGGACCGGGTTGATCGCTGGCTCTCCCGGCGGCAATGGCAGGCCGGGACGGGTCACCGTGCCGACGCCCTCTCCGGCACGGAAGATGACGCCGCTGCCGGGCGAGGCACGGCGGACGGTCGAGACGATCAGCGCGCCGTGGGTCACGTCGGGATCGTCGCCGGCGTCCTTAACGACGCTGGCATGGGCAAAATCCTGGCCGTGTTTGCTGGTCGCCAGGGCAAAGGTTGGGCGCGACCCGCCCGGCAACAGCACGGGAACCGGATCGGGAAACGTGCCGGTTAGCAGCGCCTGGTATGCAGCGCGGCTTGCGGCGGCGGCGCATGTTCCCGTCGTCCAGCCGCGCCGCATCGGGCGATTGAGTTCGGCACGCTCCATGATGGTTCGTCCTATCGAACCTGTGTTGTCCCGCCTAGTAATCGATGCGATGCGGCCATGCGGCGGCGATGCACGCTGGTCATGTCGCTGATGCTTGGTAGCATGAAAATGTCAGCTAAAGGCCGCGAATCCGCCACGGACCGCCAGTCTCGTCATGGTGGGCGCAGGCCTGCCATCCACGCCTGGCGCCGCTGGTTCGGACGAAGGCGTGGATGGGGGACCTGCGGCCGCCATGACGCCGAGAGCGTGCCGTATCGCTTCCAACGACGCGTTTTATTGATGCCCAGGCACTTGCATGGTTCGCCAGCATCTTGGCGGCCCGGCATTTTGGTGGCCGCGCCATGACGAATATCAATCCATCCCCTGCTGGCCTGATGATCGCGGCGCCGCGGTCCGGCAGCGGGAAGACAACGTTGACCTTGGGGCTGTTGCGCGCGCTTCGTCACGCCGGCGTGGCAGCCGGCAGCGCGAAATGCGGTCCGGACTACATCGACCCGGCGTTTCACCGGGCCGCGAGCGGGCGAGCCAGCGTCAATCTGGATTCCTGGGCGATGTCGCCCGCGTTGCTCCGTGAACTGGCTGCCCAAGTCGGGATCGACTGCGATCTGATCATCTGTGAAGCCTCGATGGGCCTGTTCGATGGCGTTCCTGGGCCTGCTGGCCAAACCGGGTCATCGGCGGATGTGGCGGCGGCGCTGGATTGGCCGGTGCTGCTGGTTCTGGACGCCAGCGGGCAATCGCAATCCGCGGCGGCGGTCGTCAAGGGCTGTGCGACCTATGATCCCCGCATCACCATCGCCGGCGTCGTGCTCAACCGCGTCGGCAGCCCACGCCATGCCCGGCTCGCCACCGAAGCGATCGAGGCGCTTGGCATTCCGGTCGTCGGTGCCCTGCCCCGATCCGACGGTATCATGCTGCCCGAGCGGCATCTCGGCCTGGTGCAGGCGGCCGAAACCAGCGATCTGGAGGTTCGGCTGGCGCAAATAGCGGCGTTCGTCGCTGAACACACGCGGGTCGACGTCATTCAAGCCTTGGCATCGCGCGGTCACCGCGCAGCGGCCGGTGGGAGCGCCGGTCCGGCCGTCCAGCCGCCGGGACAACGCATCGCCATCGCCCAGGATGCGGCCTTCTCGTTCCTGTATCCTCACCTGCTGCAAGGCTGGTGCGCCGCTGGAGCCGAAATCCGCTGCTTCTCTCCGCTTGCCGACGAGGGGCCGGATGATGACTGCGACGCCTGCTGGCTGCCCGGTGGATATCCGGAACTGCACGCCGGCAGGCTTGCCGGATCTCACCGGTTCCTTGGCCGCCTGCGTCGTTTCTCGGAAACACGCCCGGTTCACGGTGAATGCGGCGGCTACATGGCGCTGGGCACGTCGCTGACGGACGCCGGCGGCGTCATGCACCCGATGGCTGGGCTGCTGAGCATTTCGACCAGCTTCGCCAGGCGAAAGCTCCACCTGGGCTATCGGAGCGCGCGCTTGATCGATCACGGCTGCCTTGGGCCGGCTGGAACGCGCTTGCGCGGTCACGAATTTCACTATTCGAGCGTCGAGACGCCGAGCGATGATATTTCGTTCGCGCTGGTCTCCGACGCCCATGGAGCAGAGCCGGTGCCGACCGGCAGCCGGCGCGGACTGGTGTCAGGCAGCTTCTTTCATGTGATCGCAACCGAACCGTGACCGCGGGATGCACGGGTGACGCGGAGATGGCGCCAAGCTTCGATGAGGCGTTCCAGGCACGATTGGCAACGTTGATTGCCTGGCGGCGCGACGTGCGGCGCTTCAGCGACCGGCCGGTTCCGCCGTCATTGATCGACGATCTGCTGGATACCGCACAGCTTTCGCCTTCGGTCGGCAACAGCCAGCCGTGGCGCTGGGTGCAGGTGGACAGCCCGGTGAAGCGCAGCGAAATCAGAATAAATTTCCTTGCCAGCAATGCCGCGGCCTGCCAGGCGCAACCCGGCGAACGGGCGCGGACCTATGCGTCGCTGAAGCTTGCAGGAATTGATCGCGCGCCATTCCAGTTCGCGGTGTTCTGCGACATGGCGACAGAGCAAGGCTCTGGTCTCGGCCGCCACAGCATGCCGCGGATGCTTGAATATTCGACGGTCGTGATGATCTCGACATTTTGGCTGGCCGCCCGCGCCGCGGGCCTCGGGGTCGGCTGGGTGTCGATTCTCGATCCGCGAACGGTCAGCCGCCTGCTGGATGCGCCGCCGTCCTGGGAATTGGTGGCATATCTGTGCGTCGGCTGGCCGGAAACCGAACACCTCGATCCGGAACTCGAACGCCATGGCTGGCAAAGCCGGACATGCGCGGGACGACAGGTCAGGATCATCAAGTGATGTCAGGAAACAGAACAATGGGTCATGCGGCCGTCACTGTGTTTATCTGCATTACTTGCAGGGGAGAGGCGGCGGATGCCGAACGGCCTGGAGCTCTGCTGTTTGATGCGGTAAGCGCCGGTGTGCGTGATCGCGCGGCGTGCGACCTGGCGATCACGCCGGTGGAATGCCTTTCCGTCTGCAAACGCCCCTGCACGCTTGCCTTGGCGGCGACTGGCAAGTGGACCTATGTGATCGGCGGTCTCGATCACCAGACCCATGTGGAAGACGTCATCGCCACGGCCATGCGATATGGGGCAACCACGAACGGCATCATCCCGTGGCGGGAACGGCCGCAGTCGTTTCGAAAAGGCGTCATTTCCCGCATCCCTCCACTCGGGTTTTCTCCTGAAGGATCGTGATCAGGCCACCGAACGGGTGACGATGCTGACGGATCCCATCGGCGGTGCGGCCGCGAGCAGATCCACCGGCTTGCCAAGCAACAGCGCGGCAAGGACCCTGAGCGGGCCGCCATGCGATACGATAACGCAATCTTGCCGATGCCGGCTAAGCTCGGCCTGAACATCGCCAACGCGGTCAATCAACTGCACACCGGACTCGCCGCCGGGTGATCTGAAATGCAAGGGAGACGCGGCCCATCGATCAAGATCAGCTCGGGCGATGGTGTCCCAGGGTCGTCCTTCCCATTCTCCGAAATCGAGTTCCTGCAATCGCGGGTCAACGGTCAGCGGCACCGACAAGGCCAAAGCGACCGCCTCGGCAAGACCGCGGCATCGACGAGCCGGGCTGGTCCAGACACGCGTTGCGCCGTGAAGTCGCGGATCCGCCGCAAGCCCGCCGATCTGCTGTTCCGCTGACGGGTCCACGCCGACGTCAAGACGTCCATAGCAAATTCCTGGCGCGATCAAGGGTGCGGGATGACGGATGAGGGCGATTCTCATTTCAGCGTCATTGGCAAGCCGGCGATCATGAACAGCACATGAGCTGCCCGCGCCGCCATGCGTTGGTTCAGCAACCCCGCTTCATCGCGAAATGCCCGGCCCAGCAATGTCCCAGGAACGATGCCGAGGCCTAGCTCGTTGCTGACCAGGACCGTCGGTTGCCGCCGCCTGTCCAACACAGCCTCCAGGGCCGCAGTGGCGGTGGGAATGTCATGTCCACCAAGCATCAGGTTGCTCAACCAGAGGGTCAGGCAGTCCACCAGCACGGGCCGCGCGGCTTCTCGGTCCAGCGCATCGGCGAGGTCGATTGGTACCTCTATCGTATGCCACCCGGCATTGCGGCGAGCCTGATGCTGGGCGATACGGATGCGCATCTCGTCATCGAAGGCCTGGGCGGTGGCGATGTAGATCCAGGGAGCGGCATGCCGGGTCAGGCATTCCTCGGCGTGCCGGCTTTTGCCTGAACGGGCGCCGCCGAGAACAAGGGTGATGTGCGACAGCTCTTGTATGATCAAGCGACCTATGGATGACGGGAGAACATGATATGGCAGCGGCTTTCGCACTGCCAACGAGAACGGCGCAACACAACGTTCCAATCCGGGAGATCAGGGCTTGCGCACCAGTAACCGCTGCAAGGCCGGCACAGGCGCCCAATCCCGTCACGACGTTTATGGCGCGTGGCGCTGCACAAACAACGCATCTATCGAGCAGCGGCGACGATTAAGCAGCAGCGACTTAAGGGTGTATAGCGCGAAGGCAGCGGGCGGATTGCCAACAGCACCGGGTTTCAAATGAGCAGGTTTGTCGACCTTGATGCAATCCGGAACGCTTGTGCCAACCTGCCCGCGGGCAGCGACAGCGCCGCGACCGCGGTGCGCAACCGACAAGCCATCCTGACCAAGCCCCCTGGCAGCCTTGGGCGCCTTGAGGAACTCGCCGCGTGGCTGGCCCGATGGCAGAGCCGGCCGCTGCCCCGCCTTGATCGGGTCGAGACCCTGGTCTTCGCCGGCAATCATGGCGTCACACAACAAGGCGTTTCGCCCTATCCGGCAACCGTGACCGCGCAAATGGTCGGCAATTTTTCCAGCGGCGGCGCGGCAATTAATCAGATCGCGAGGGTTGCGGGCGCGGTGCTGCGGGTTATCCCCATGGAGCTTGAAAATCCGACGCAAGATTTCACCCAGGATCTGGCGATGAGCGAGGCGGAATTCCTGCACGCCGTTTCCATCGGCCATGAAGCTGTTACCCCTGGCGGCGATCTGCTCTGCCTGGGGGAGATGGGCATCGGCAACACGACCGCCGCCGCCGCGATCGCGGCTGCCTTGTTTGGTGGCGGCGGCAGCCGTTGGGCCGGCCGTGGAACCGGCATCGATGACGCGGGGTTGGCGCGCAAACGCAGCGTGGTCGACATGGGGCTTGATCGTCATGCCGACTTGCTGGACGACCCTTTGCTGATTGCACTGGCTTTTGGCGGCCGGGAGCTTGCGGCCATTCTCGGTGCCACGCTGGCGGCGCGGCAGCATGGCATTCCCGTGCTGCTGGATGGCTTCGTCTGCACGGCTGCCGCGGCGCCGTTGGTTCGGCTGCGGCCGGATGCACTCGACCACACAATGCTGGCCCACCTGTCCGCCGAAGCCGGACATCACGCCTTGGCGGAGGCGCTCAGGCTGCGTCCGCTGCTCGATTTCGGCATGCGGCTTGGCGAAGCATCGGCGGCGACGCTTGTCGTTCCGCTGCTGCGGGCAGCCGTCGCCTGTCATAATGGCATGGCGACATTCGCCGAGGCCGCGGTCGACGATCGGGATTGATCGATTGCCGCTGACCGATCTGATCAGCGCCTTCATGCTGCTTACCCGACTGCCGGTCGCGCGGTTCGCACGTCATCGCGGACCGCCTGATCTTGCCCGTTGCGTATGGGCTTTTCCCATCGTGGGATTTGTCGTCAACGGCATGGGCGGCCTGGTTTACTGGCTCACCCATAAGGCCGGAATGCCGCCGCTGCTCGCCGCTGCCTGGAGCCTGGCGGCTACAATTATCCTAACGGGTGCATTGCATGAAGATGGCCTGGCGGACACGGCCGACGGCTTCGGCGGCGGCGCCACCCAGGCGCGGAAGATGGAGATCATGCGCGACAGCCGTATCGGCAGCTACGGCGCGCTGGCGCTGTTGCTGTCGGTGACCGTGCGCGCGGCCGCCATTGCCGCGCTAGACCATCCACCTGTCGTCATGGCGGCCATGGTTGTGGCGGGGATGCTGGGGCGGGGCGGAATACTCCTGTTGCTCCTGCTGCTTGCGCCGGCTCGTAGCGACGGGATGGGTGTCGCCATTGGGGAACCCCAGCCTCGCAGCGCTGCGCTCGGATTAGGAGTTGCGACAGTCGCTTCAGGTCTGTTGCTGCCGGCGGTGCCAGCCGGCGCAGCCGTGGCGCTTGGGTTCGTCTTCGTGATGATTTTGGCGAGGCTCGCCCATACCCAGATCACCGGGTATACAGGCGACGTCCTTGGTGCCAGCGAGGTGGTTACCGAATGCGTCGTCCTGTCCGTGATAGCCGCGATGCTCAACGCCTGATTGATCCACGGCGATGCCGACGCGGCAAGCTCGGACAACGGTTTTGTAACAAGGCCGCAATCGCTCCGCCAAACCGGCGCAGCGGAGGCGGAGTCTACTAACGAGGCCTTGATCATGCTGAAAATCAAGGCGGCGCAAGCCTACGTCTAGTTGCGCGGTCTGCAGGCACCATGAATAATATTCGCTGGCATTGAGTATGCCACGCCAGGAGCCTACCGTAGCCGTCATGGCTGGTGACAGAGCACGACCATTGGGCACCGGCAAAGTATCAACATCAACACAGGCAGGTCTGAGATTTTATGCGTATTCAAGGGAATGCAGCGTCATCCCTCATATGTGGCCAAAAAGAACTGCCCGCGATCGAATGCTCTGCAACGGCCCAGCGGCAAGGTGGCGGTATGCCTATCAACAACTGGCAATCCTGTTGCCATTATCGTCCATTCCTGACGGCAGGCTGTTGCCATTATCGTCCATTCCTGACGGCAGGCTAAAGAGCCACGCGGCGGTGAAAAGCCAGACCCGGTCTTGCATGCGGAATTGGCGGACTGACGATCGCAGTCCCGTATCGAGCCGTCACACCAGCCGGCATGATAGCGGGGCCGGGAGATACAGGGGCACATCCGCTTGCGGTCCGGAGTTGACCCGATCGACCGCCAGTCGAACACACGTCGGCGCCATCTTCACCGGGGTCGTGACCTGCCCGCCATGTTCGAGATGATTTTCGGCCGACCAATGAGAGCGCCGCGTCAGTTTCGCACGGCTGCTACAGGGCTCCAGGCCATTGAGCATTTGCGCGAGTGTCCAGGATGCGGATTGTTCCAGCGCCTGCCAGAACTGGCGCCCGGGCGTTCGGCACGATGCTCGCGCTGCGCATGCCGGCTTGAGCGAAATAATACGCATTGTCCGTTTCTTGCGCCCATCGCCCTCACGATCAGCTCGGTGATCCTCTATCTTCTCGCGGTTGCCGGACCATTGATGACTTTCGACGTCTATGGCCGCTCTCGCACCATCAGCCTTTTTACCGGACCCTTGGAACTCATTCGTGAGGGCTGGGGACCAGTTGGCGTGCTGGTCATGCTCGCGACTGTGATCTTTCCTGCGATCGTGATCGGACTGATGCTCGTGATTCTCATGAGCGTCACACGCGGGCAGCCCTCGGCCTGGACCGCGAGGCGATTCCGCTGGCATAACAAATTGCGGCCTTGGGCAATGATCGAGGTCTATATCCTCGGCGTGTTTGTAGCCTATTCCAAGCTGATTGACCTGGCCCGGGTTGAAATCGGATTTTCGGTCTACGCCATTGGTGGGCTCATGCTCACGATGGGAATAACCGACGCCACGCTCCGGGTTGACCTGATCTGGCAACGCATACGCGGCACCGCTGGCGACAGGCTGGAAAATGCCGGTCCGGCCAAACGGGATGTCGGCAACCCCGGACTGCCGCCGCCGGGGAAGATGATTGCCTGCACCGCGTGCAGCCTGGTCTGTTCGTCCCCCTATGCACTCGAACTTGAGGCGCCGGTTGGCCCCTGCCCACGCTGCAATCAGACGCTTCGCCGGCGCAAGCCGGACAGCCTGAGGCGCACCGTGGCCCTGACGTCGGCAGCGGCGATATTCTACATCCCGGCCAACCTGTTTCCGATCATGACCATCATCAAGCTCTACCAAGGTGGCGGCCACACCATCGTCGAAGGGGTTCTTGAACTCTACGCGGCCGGGATGTTGCCTCTGGCGCTCTTGGTGTTTTTTGCCAGCATCACGGTGCCAGTGCTCAAGATTGTCAGCCTTGGCGTGATGATGTTAGGCACCTGGCGCGGTTCGGCGGTCCTGCTGGTGGATCGCTCCAAGCTGTACTGGATTGTCGAGTTCATCGGGCGTTGGTCAATGATCGACGTTTTCATGGTGTCAATCCTGGTGGGGCTGGTGCAGTTTGGCGCGCTTGGCAACATCAGGGCCAATGCGGGCGTGGAAGCGTTCGCCGCCGTTGTCGTGCTGACAATTTTCGCCGCCAATGCCTTTGATCCGCGTCTCATGTGGGATGCGGCAGGGCTAAATGGCGTCGAGCCGTCGGCGCGGCAGCGTCGTAGGGACGCTGAACGATCACCGGGTCGGGAGGCCGCCAAAGGGGAGGCCGCCAAAGCTTGAGCGATAGCGATCAGCAACCAGCGGACAGGCACGATGATCAGAAGTCGCCGCCTGAAGCAACGACCCATCGCACGCGCTTCTCCGTCATCTGGATCATTCCCATCGTGGCGCTCGCGATCGCGGCATGGCTCGGCTGGCAGGGCCTGTCGCGGCGCGGTCCCGAGGTCACCATCGAATTCGACACCGCGGACGGGCTCACCGCAGGCCAGACCCAGGTAAAACAGAAGTCGGTGGGACTTGGCACGGTTCAGAGCGTGGTGCTCAGCAAGGATCTGAAGCAGGTCGAGGTCCACGTGCAAATGAACGCACAGGCCGCGCCGCTGCTGACGGACCACGCCAAATTCTGGGTCGTCCGGCCGCGGCTGAACGGAATCAACATCTCCGGTCTCGAAACCCTGCTTTCCGGCGCCTTCATCGCGATCGACCCAGGAGCACCGGGTGGGCGTCCGGCGACGCGGTTCAAGGGCCTCGAAGCGCCGCCTGACGTGCGCTCGGATGAACCGGGCAGATCCTACACCCTGATGACCGACAGCATCGGCGCGATCGGCCAGGGTGCTCCGGTGTTCTTTCGCAATGTGGTTGTGGGCGAGGTCCTCGGTTACACCATACCGGCGGGCGGGATCGGTCTGATCCCGGTCAAGGTCTTTGTTCGCGAGCCGTACGATCACGACATCCGCCAGGACACGCGCTTCTGGGACGTCTCCGGGGTTCAGGTCGAGGTCGGTCCCAGTGGATTTCACCTGCAAATTCAATCGCTTCAGGCGGTGCTGTCAGGTGGCGTCGCGTTTGGCCTGCCGCCGCAGCGGCGGGAGAATCCCGCACCCGAGGCGACCGACAATGCCAACTTCAAGCTGTTCGCCAGCAAGGGCGACGCGGATCTCGCCGGGTACCGGGAGCAGACCAAGTTCGTGACCTACCTCCGGGGTTCGGTACAGGGACTCGCCGTCGGCAGCCCGGTCGACATGTTCGGCTTTCAAATCGGCAACGTTACCGGAATCCAACTTGCGGTCGACCCGCGTCGCGGACAGGCTCAAGTAAGGGTGTCGATGGTGGTGCAGCCTGAGCGTTTCCTGTCGGAAGATCAGATCACGCAGAACCCGCCGCTCACGTCGGTTCAGGCGATGGTGAACAACGGGATGCGAGCGGAAACCAATACATCAAGCCTGCTCACCGGAGCCTCGATGATGTCAATGACGTTCGTGCCGAATGCGGCGCCTGTGAAAGTTACCACGGAGGGTGATGAGATTGTGCTGCCGAGCCAATCTGGGACGGGTCTGGTCGGAATCGAGGATGCATTGTCAGGGCTTTCCACCAAGCTGTCGTCAATGCCGCTTGACCAGATTGGTCAAAATCTCAACAGCCTGCTGTCCCATGCCGACAGCACGGTCAACGATCCCGACCTGAAGCAGGCGCTCCACGAATTAAATCAGTCAATGCAAAGCGTGCAGCATCTTGTTGCGCAAACAAATCGAGGCGCCGGACCGCTCATGCAGCGCCTGCCGGAGATGTCACGGCAGCTCCAGCAGACGATCGCTCATGCCAACGAGGCGTTGAACAGCTACAGCGGCGACTCGAATTTTCACCGCGACCTTGACCAGGCCCTGGAACAACTGAACGAGACCGCAACGTCGCTGCGTACTCTCGCTGACTTTCTCAAGCGCCACCCGTCATCCCTGCTGTTTGGACGCAACGGTCCGTGACACGTCCCATACGCCAAGATATCGCCGATACGCATTTTGGGCCGCGTTGGCGTAGGGGGGCGCGCAACGTGGTCACGCTGGCGCTGGTTCTGTTGGTTGCTGGCTGCGGATCAGCCGAACCGAAATACTATACTCTGACGCCTTGGCCGGGCACCCCGCAAGGCGGCGGCCCATTGACGGTGGAAGTCGAGACGCCAGTCGTGGCGGATTACCTCAACCGGGACGACATTGTTCTCGATAATCGCGGCTATCAGCTTCATCTCGCCCGAAATGCTGCTTGGGCGGAACCGCTTCCCGGTGCAATCGGCAGCAATTTAGCCTTGGATCTCAGTCAACGTCTGCCCGGCAGCAACGTCTACGCCGCGAATGGCGGGATCTCGTCGACGGCCGAGGCGGTTGTGGCCGTCAATGTCTCACGTTTCGCCGAAGACGACGCCGGCCGGGCGGAGATCACCGCCATGGTGTCGGTGCACCGTCCGCATGGTCCCATACCCAATATCAGGCCGCTGCATGTCGTGACGCCATTAAACGATAGAACCATGGGGGCGTTGGTGGCATTGCTCAGCCAACTGCTGGGGCAGGTGGCGGACGAAGTGGCGATCGATCTGCGTGCGCTGGGACCCACACAACCGGGGACAGCACGTGCCGGACGTGCATCGTGATACCGCGTTGGCTGGCTTGCTATGTGCTGCTCGGTCTTGTTCAAAGCGGCATGGTGCCCGTTATCCTGCCACTCGCCGCCAAGCAAGGAGCCGCCGCCGGGCTGACCTATGCCGCCTTCGCCGCCGCCGGTGTCGCGGCACCGTTCATCGGCGCCTGGAGCGACCGGCACCGCAAGCATCGCCTGACGCTTGCCTGTGGTCTCGGTCTCGCTGGTCTGGCGCTGTTGGCACACACCTTGGGCGGCGGGATCGCGCTGCAAATGGCCACGGCGTTGCTCGTCGGGCTGGGCGTTTCGAGCGCCAGCACGGTCAGCATGATGTTCATTGTCGAGGTGGAGCCGCGATCGCGGTGGGATGGCCAGATCGGCGCGTTACAGGCGTGCATCGGAGGCGGGCAACTGGTCGGTCTGCTAATTGCCGGCCTGCTCGGGTTGAAGCACGTGAACACGGCCTTTCTCCTCGGTGCGGGGGTGCTGCTGCTCGCCGTGCCGCTGGCATTCGCATTCGCGCCGGATCCGGTTGTCGAGGTGGATCGGGCCAGCCTGTCGTCCCGCCCGGCGCGTGGCGGAGACGCCACACCGATGGGTCCTCATCGTTCCTTGCACAAGGTCACGTGGCGCGCCGTGGCGGGTCTTGGTCATAGTGGTCTTGCGTGGTTCCTCGCCGCATGGCTGCTTTCGTACACTGCGACGAATGGGCTCTCGGTCATGTTCGCGGTCGCCATGGTGCGCGACTACCAGGTACCGGCAACGCTGCCGACTACGGCGTATGCTGTCGGTGTTGGCTGCAGTCTGCTGCTCTACCGGCTTGTCGGTGGGTGGGATACGCGGTTTGGCCCCTGGCACATCCTGAGCATGGGGCTTGCGGCGCGGGCGTTGCTGGTGGCGGGGATGGTGGTGCTGGCAACGCGGCACACCGATACGACGGTGTTGCCGATCCTGATCTGCTTTGGCGCGACCCAGGTCATGTGGCCATTGCTTTCAGTCGCCAGCAACACGCTTGCGGTCACGCTCTCACCTGTGCGCCAAGCCGAAAGCGTTGGGCTGCTGAATGCCGCAACCTCCATTGGAGCAACGATTGGCGGAATTTTGGGGGGAATCCTGTTGCGTGCGGGCTTTGCCTGGCTGTGCGCCGCCGTCCTCGTCGCATTGATGCTGTCGCTCCTGCTGGCGTGGCATCCCAGGGTGCGGCTTAATCCGTCATGATACCAATGCACCGATGGACTGCCGCAACGGCCACGGAATGATCACCGGCAAGCTGGTCAGTCAAGGCGCGACGAGGACGGGAATCATGGCCAAACCGAACCTTATGCGAAACAAAATGGGTCGCCGCGGCGGGTCACGCGGTTCCTCACCGCTCACGAGGTGGTCAACACCTTCTTCGTCAAGGCAACGGTCGGCTGCTGCTTGTCGTCTACATGATTCGTTGCAAGAACTTTTTAATGTCGGATCGATGACCTGACCATCATCACTGAGACTGCAACCGTCTTTATGAAGGCCACATATCGTTGTGAATTAATGGACATGGCTTTTCTGCTGCTCTGTGGTGGCAGGTTTCGGGATACTCTGCTGGCAGGGCTTCGTGAAACTTTGTTGGTATTGCGGAGTTGTTTTCAGGCGTGGTGGTGCTGTGAAGTTCCTACGTCGCAAATAATCAGTTTGGGGGCTGAACTATGACTGGTTCATCAAGCTTGGCATCTTCGGGGGGCAAATCCCCTGGCGCGGACACTTCGTCGCATCAATTCGATCAGCCCGCGGCCGGGGTGAAGCAGGCGCCGCCCTGCACCCTGGTGATCTTCGGCGCCGGCGGCGACCTGACAAAGCGGCTCCTGATGCCGGCGCTCTACAACCTGTCCGGCGGCAAGCTGCTGCCAGACAGGTTTTCCATCATCGGCGTGGACCGCGTGCAGCAGGGCGACGATGCCTGGCGGCATACGTTGACCGAGACGATGCAGTCCTTCACGAAGGACAAGACGGCCGAATTCTACACGCCGAAGCTGGATGACGCTGCCTGGGGCTGGGTATCCAGCCGCCTGCACTACCTGTCAGGCGACTTCAGCCAGGATGAGACCTTCGCCAACATCGGCAAGGCAATCGGCGACGGCAGTGCCGTGTTCTATCTGGCCGTCGCGGCACGCTTCTTTGGAACCGTGGTGGATGGCCTCGGCAAGGCCGGGCTGTTGAAGCAAAGTGACAGCATGTTCCGCCGCGTGGTGATCGAGAAGCCGTTCGGCGCCGATCTGCCGTCCGCTCAGGCGCTGAACGCTCGCATCCTCAAGCAGGCGGATGAGAGCCAGTTCTACCGGATCGACCATTTCCTGGGAAAGGAAACGGTGCAAAGCATCATGGCCGTCCGCTTCGCCAACGGCATGTTCGAGCCGATGTGGCGCCGGGAATACATCGACCACGTGGAGATCACCGCCGCCGAGACGGTGGGGGTGGAGCAGCGCGGCGCCTTCTACGAACCCACCGGGGCACTGCGTGACATGGTGCCCAACCACCTGTTCACCCTGCTGTGCATGGCTGCCATGGAGCCGCCGAACTCCTTTGATGCGGAGGACGTGCGCACGGAGAGGGCCAAGCTGGTGCAGGCGATCCGCCCGCTGCGGCCGGACGAGGCAGTCCGCGGCCAGTATACCGCCGGCGAAGAGCTGGCAGCCGCCGTGCCGGCCTATCGGCAAGAGCCGCACGTGGCACCGGACAGCCACACGGAAACCTACGTGGCTCTCAAGCTGTCAATCGAGAACTGGCGCTGGGCCGGCGTGCCGTTCTACCTGCGTACTGGCAAGCGCATGGCGGGTCGGCAGACGGAGATTTCCATCCATTACAAGCCCGCCCCCTATCGGATTTTCAGCGGCACTCCGGTGGATGCTACCACCTCGAACGTCGTGCGCCTGTTGATCGATCCGGATCAGGGCATCGATACGGAACTTGATGCCAAGGTGCCGGGACCGCAGATGCGGCTCGGCCGGGTCAAGACATCCCTGCGTTACAAGACGTTCTTTGAGGAGCCGCCGAATGTCGGCTACGAGACGCTACTCTACGATTGCATGATGGGCGATACGATATTGTTCCAGCGCGCTGACAATATCGAGGCGAGCTGGCGGGTCGTACAGCCGCTGCTGGAGGCCTGGGGCCGCGGCGAGGGCGAGGTTGAAAGCTATACAGCCGGCAGCCAGGGCCCGGCAGGGGCCGATGCCCTGCTGCAACATGACGGCGATGCATGGTCAAGGCTGAGCGATTAAGCCTGCTGTTGTCCAGGCGGCTCAGGATGGTGACCTACGGCCGGGACGCCAGGCTGATCTGGCATGATGGCGAAATCGCAGCCGGACCACTGGTCGGGTGAGCCAAAGGCAGTAAGGGGAGCAGCGGTATTGATGGATGGCACGGATAGACATGATGGTCCGCTTCCGATCGAGGACTATGCACTGATTGGTGATTGCAAGACCGCCGTGCTAGTTGGCCGCAACGGGTCGATCGACTGGCTGTGCTGGCCCTACTTTGACAGCGACGCCTGCTTCGCCGCCTTGTTAGGCTCGCCCGACAACGGGCGCTGGCTGCTCACACCGGCGGACACGACCGCCTGCGTCACCCGGCGCTACCGCGACGACACGATGATCCTGGAGACGCTGTTCGAGACCGACGAAGGCAGCGTCGCACTGATCGACTTCATGCCGTTCAAGGCGGAGACGTTCGCCATCGTTCGCCGGGTGGAAGGCCGCCGCGGCCAAATGCCCATGCGCATGCATATGATGCTGCGCTTCGAATACGGCTTGACGACGCCATGGGTCACGCGGCTTGAGGACGACGGCGGTATCGAGGCTGTCGCGGGTCCAAACCGCGTGTTGCTGCGCACCGGCATTGCGCTGCGGGGGGAGGATGGCGCGACGGTGGCGGACTTTACCATCGGCGAGGGAGAGGCTGCGCAGTTCATTCTGTCCTGGGGCAGGTCTCATCTTTCGCCGCCGGCCCCGCTCGACGCAGCGGACGCGTTGGCCCGGACAGAAGCATTCTGGCGCGACTGGTCAGGCCGCTGCGACTATAACGGCACTTGGCGCGAACCTGTGCTGCGCTCGCTGCTGACGCTCAAGGCTCTGTCTTTCGGCCCGACCGGCGCCATTGTCGCGGCGCCGACCGCGTCCTTGCCCGAGCAACTCGGCGGGTCGCGCAACTGGGACTACCGCTTCTGCTGGCTGCGGGACGCGACGCTGACGCTGATCGCGGTGATGGCTGGCGGCTACCTGGACGAAGCCGCGGCCTGGGGGGCATGGCTGCACCGGGCCGTGGCCGGCAACCCGGACGAGGTGCAGATCATGTACGGCATCGGCGGTGAGCGTCGGCTGACGGAATGGTCGCCGTCCTGGCTACCAGGCTACCAAGGCGCGTCCCCGGTGCGGTTCGGCAATGCCGCATCCGGCCAGGTGCAGCTCGACACGTTCGGCGAGGCCATGGGCGCGCTGCACGTTGCTCGCCTCCATGGCCTGAGCCACCCCAGAGAGGCTTGGGAAATGCAGACAGCGTTCGTGGAGCACCTCGAGCGGATCTGGGAGCAGCCAGACAGCGGGATCTGGGAGGTTCGCGGCGAAAGCCGTCAGTTCACCCACTCCAAGGTCATGGCCTGGGTGGCGGTCGATAGCAGCGTGCGTGACGCGGAGGCGTTCGGGCTGGAGGCGCCGCTGGACCGCTGGCGCCAACTGCGTGAGCACATGCACCAGGTGATCTGCGAGAAGGGCTACGACCAGGCGCGCAACAGCTTTACCCGAAGCTTTGGCAGTTCGGCGACGGATGCCAGCCTGCTGTTGATCCCGCAGGTCGGCTTCCTTCCAGCGAACGACCCGCGCATTCTCGGTACGGTTAAGGCGATCGAGGAGGACCTGTTGGTGGACGGCTTCGTGTTGCGCTACCGAACAGAGGGCGGTGGCGATGGACTTCCCACGGGAGAGGGTGCTTTCCTGCCCTGTTCGTTTTGGCTGGTCAGTGTCTATCAGCAACAGGGTCGCCACCAGGAGGCACAGGTTCTATTCAAGCGCCTGCTGTCGCTTTGCAACGACATCGGTCTGCTGTCGGAGGAGTATGACACCACAGTAAACCGACATGTCGGAAATTTTCCGCAAGCCTATTCCCATCTCGCACTGGTTGGAGCGGCTCTGACGCTGGATGGGATCGATATCGCGCAGGCTCGGCAGAGGACATCGCGACCGAGCAGTTGATAGGAGAATAACATGGATGATGACGAGCTGATCGCTGGCGGCACAGGGTCAGGCGGTGACATGCTTGAGCACCGGCTGGCACAGTATGGCACACGTATTACGCTGATCGAGCGGAGCGATTACATGCTCCAAAGCCGATCCAACCGGCACAGCAAGCCCAGCCTTATCGTGAACAGGGACGTAGCGATGCATTTCCGTCAGTGGATTGGCGCATGAGTTTCGCCGTAGCACTCGCGGTCCGTTACCTGCTGGTTGTGCTGTTCCTGCCGTTCAGTGCATTGGACAAGATCATCAACTTCAAGAGCGCGGTGGGTCAGGCGAAGGAGATGGTGACAGCCAATGGCCTAGCCGTCGCGTTGATCCTGACTGGACTCGCCGTAGAGATCATAATGCCGCTCGCCATTCTGACGGGTGTCGCTGACCGTCTAGCTGCCTTCATCATGGCAAGTTACTGTGGCGTGACGGCTTTGTTGTGGAAGCGGTGGTGGCAGCCAGGCGACTTCTGGCATACGGGCGAGAGCAAGGCGCGCACACTCTTCTGGGACTTCCTCAAGAATTTTTCCCTGGCCGGGGGTTTCCTGTTGCTCGCGTTTGGTCTTCACGCGGCTGACTTCTCGGCGTTTCTCGTTAACCCACTCGGCTCATCCCATCCCTATACGCAGGAAGCGCGATGATTGATCTTGGTCCGCGGGTGCATCTCGCAGTGGCGCTATCGGTTCCGGCGCGTGAACCGGTGGGCTAAGCCTTGCTCTCCCCGCCGCCGTAATACTGACACCCAAAAATGTTGACTCCTGGTAGATCCTCAAGTGGGGCCTGAAATCTTACCTTGATCGTCCCACAAACCTGAATAAAGGTCGAGGCTTACGGCGTTGGTACAGGAAGGTCAGCCCCTGCGCGGGTCGAGTGCTGGCCCCGTCGATGTGGACTTTTGGGGGAAATCAGCCTGTTATCTATCCCAAGTGAGTTACAGCTCGGCCTTTACGTGCCCGTCCTTGAGCAGTTGACGAACAACCTCTGGCTGCAGGTCACCCCATCCGAACCGGCTTTGCCTAACCGACTCGATGATACATTGAGCTACCTGACGTTCGGTTCGCTCGATACTTTCGGTCGAAGCCAACGCAACAGCCAGTCGCGCGGCTTTGCCCACGTCTCGAGCCGATAGATCCCAATGGGCTGATTTTGCGAAACATCCGTCCGGACAATCCTTCGCGGTCGTCTTTTTCGCACTTATACCCATGTGTGGACGGCCCCTTGGGTTCAAGACGGCTATGCACAGGATGAGCTGAGGGTCGCATGCGGTCATGTGTCCGGCCTGTTGGCGCGGTCGCATGACCGCTGGCCCAGATGGGATCCGCAAGCGAGTGCCAAACAACCGCGCGGCCTGGTTCGGCCACAGGTATAAACGGCATTTCTCGCTTGTCGGTGCGACCGTTGGTCATCTTGCTGTTGGCCTTGAACCCCGGCAGCCGCTGCGGCTAGGCGGTAGCCGGCTGATGCCGGTAGGCCTCGCCGCGCGACATCATCGCCCACACGATGCGGGCTGTCTTGTTGGCCAGCGCCACCGCAGCCAGCTTCTTTGGCTTGCGCGCGAGCAACGCCAGCAGCCAGGTGGAGGTGTTTGGCCTGCCTGGCCTGACATGCTGGATCACCGCGGTGGCGCCCACCACGAACAAGCTGCGCAACCGTTCATTGCCGGCTTTGCTGATGCGGCCCATGCGCTGCTTGCCGCCCGTCGAGTGCTCCTTCGGCGTGAGGCCAAGCCAGGCCGCGAAGTGGCGCGCGGAGGCGAAGTCCTGGCTATCAATGGCGAGTGCCAGGGTGATGGCGGTGACCGGGCCAATGCCGGGCACCTCAGCCAGCATGCGGCTGACCGGGTTGGCCTTGTGCTGGGCGAGCAACTCGGCATCGAGTTCGCCAATCTGGCGGTCAAGCTCTGCGATCTGCTCGCCGATGCGCACAAACATCGTCCGTGCCGCCGCTGGGATCGCCGTCTCGGCACCCAGCCTGTCCAGCAACGGTTGGACATGCGCCGTGCCTTTGCCGGCAATGACGCCGAACTCGGTGGCATGCCCGCGCAGGGCGTTTATTAATTGAGTGCGTTGGCCGACCAGCATCTCACGGTGGCGCAGAATGACCAGCGCGGCTTGCCGCTCGGCGCTCTTGACCGGCACCGAGGCCATGCCAGGGCGCGACGCCGCGTCATTGATCGCTTCGGCATCGGCGCGATCGTTTTTGGCGCGCTTGACGAACGGCTTGACGTACTGAGCCGGTATCAGGCGCACCGTATGGCCCAGCCGGGCCAGCAAGCGCCCCCAATGATGCGCGCCGCCGCACGCCTCCATGATCACCTCGGTGCTGGGAAGCTTGCCAAAGAAGGTTTCCATTTCTGCGCGCCTGAGATTCCTGCGCACAACAGGATGTTCCTGCTCATCGACGCCGTGCAGCGTGAAAACATGCTTGGAGGTATCAATGGCAATGCGCTTAAGCTTCATCTGGACGGTCCTCTTGTTGGAGCTATGACAACCCAACTTTGGCACGCGATGCCGTGGGGCCGTCCACCCCAACAACCGTTGGATTTCCGCGTCGTCTACCCACCGCAATTTGACACCTTCGAGTTTTTTCCTTCCCGCACAATAAGCGGACACGACGCGATTGAGGTCTCGGTGATCCGGACCCAATTCCCAAAACGAGAGGTCGCTTTTGCTTCCGAGCACGTCCTGAAGCACCCGGACCGGGCATTCAAGGTGTGGTTCGATCAAGGTGCGGGTTTCAATAGAACCAGCGAAGTCGGCCCACTCGCTGCTGGTTATAAACCGAGCTAGGTGTGTCACGGTCAGCTCGGACTCCCTAGGCTCGCCTCGATGAGGTTTTTAACGTCTCGGTTCGTCTCGGACGCTTGTAACAGGCGCATGGCAGCGGATGCGGCGGTATCGTTGATTGCATCCAGCGCGCGGACAGCCTCATACCTGATTGAAGCCTTGTCATTCAGCAGCAAACGCGACGCTACGGCCACCTTAACTGCAGGTTGAACAGACCTTACGTCTACAAAGCAGTCTGAAAGAACAAACCCAAGTAGGTCTGGTTGATCGCGATAGGCGCTCGCCAGTTCGCCCACAAGCCCGGCACTCAAATCAGAAAACACGTCGAATAAGTCTTTGAGCCTTACCCGAGCAACTTCTAGCGATACCTCATCATTCGGATCGATTTCGTCTAACACTTCTCGGCACTTCTGGAGGGCGTTGGTGAAAAGTCCCTGATTTACACTCAAAAGTCGATGAACTACGTCATTTGCCGGTATAGCAAAATTGGATTCGCCCGACTGCAGGAGCGCCCAGAAGGAAAGAGCCGTCGAAGTTGCATCTGCTAAAGACAGTCTCACAAGTTCGGTGCGGGACAATTGGACGGCGCCATTGCCAGAATGCGGATCTGTATAAGTAGTTAGGTTGGTTGAGGCACCGTACAGTGTCCCGTCGGCTATAGGGCTGCCCGTCTCGTAAGCTACAGAGAGCTTAACAACGTTGTTGCTCGTGTTCGAACTCACGGAATATCCCGAAACGAGACTTATCAAATAGTCTGTGGTCGGATATGCGGTTGTAAGGCTCATTATGCCAGTCCTTCTAAAATGGCTTTTGCCCTTTCAAAGACTTCCTGATATACTTGTATCGTTTCCATCTCAAATATAGCGACCGGATTGTTGGTATAGGTATTTATATCGATCTCTGCCCTAAGCAAAAAGATCTTTAAGCCTTCCGAAAAAGGAAGGGTCATTGGGATTGACCCAGTAAATACCTGGGTTGTCATTGATTGCCAATTACAGACTTGGTTGATCTGCCCTTTGAAGGTAGTTGCTGAAATCCGACGAGAGAACCGCCAGGCTAATTCGGAATCGGTATCTAAGTTAACGGGCAAGGTAGGGAAATGGTGGAGCATAACTTCCGCTACTTCCCGCTCACTACCTAATTGGCGAATGGCGATTGGAGCAATGGCCAATCTCGCGACCGGGCCAAGTTTCTCACAAAGCTGTCGACCGAGGTCCGAACAGCGTGAGAAGGCTTCCTCCAGGGGACCGACATGGACGACTGGGGATAAACCCTGCGGTTGATCGGCCGCATAAATGACATCCACACGGCCCGGGGTTTCGCCGAGAATGAGCTTGCCTTGGCCAAATGAGACAATCTCCTGTCTTATTCCTTGCGCAGGACGGTCACTTATCTGCTCAGGAACCAGTCCGATAAGCGATGCGAGGCTCGTTTGTTTCGAGAGGGGCTGGGGAACGAAGTACGTCACCCGTATGCTCTCGCCGAGCCATCTCTCTTTGAATAGGCTTGTTGCTGTGCCGCCCGTCACGGTATCCCCTCTACTCGCGCGCATTCGTTGGCTGGATCGGGCTCCTAACCCTCTGCCAGGGACATCCTACCAGCAAGGGCATGGTCCGCCTACATGATCTAAATGCGCGAACCGTAGGTCTGTGTGCGAGCGCCGTGCCGGAATTGGGTTGCGGGGACAGGATTTGAACCTGTGACCTTCAGGTTATGAGCCTGACGAGCTACCGGGCTGCTCCACCCCGCGGTGGTGGTAACGTTGCGCCGTTCACGTGGCGGTTTGCGCGCTGGAGGGGTTTCGCTTTCGTCTGAGGATCGACGTCTGAACCCTGACGACTGGCAACGGCGTTCCAGGGTGGATGGGAGGACCTGGCGGCGACCTACTCTCCCGTGCCTTGAGGCACAGTACCATGGGCGCTGGGGGTTTTCACGGCCGAGTTCGGGATGGGATCGGGTGCGGGCTCCCCGCCATGGCCACCAGGTCGTCCAATCCACCCTGTCGAGGGTGATTGGGCGAGGGGGGATCGTGGTTCTGGTGTTGTGTGACTGTGTTGGCGGCCCGCAGCGTTCACCCCCGCGGCTTGCAGGCCCGCGCCGTTGCCAACCGACCCCGGCGCTGTTGGGGGGGAAGGCTGTCACGGCGGAGGCTGTGGCGGGGGATGATTTCCATGCATGGTGTTGGCCTGTAGGGGGCTGTTGGGGGATCGAGCCGCTTGGGCGATTAGGACCAGTTGGCTGCACGCGTTGCCGCGCTTGCACGTCTGGCCTATCGACGTGATGGTCTATCACGGCCCTACAGGGTGTGACCCCAGGGAGACCTGGTTTTGAGGTAAGTTTCCCGCTTAGATGCTTTCAGCGGTTATCTTGTCCAGACATAGCTACCCGGCGGTGCCACTGGCGTGACAACCGGTGCACCAGAGGTCTGTCCATCCCGGTCCTCTCGTACTAGGGACAGATCCTCGCAAGTCTCCAACACCCACGGCAGATAGGGACCGAACTGTCTCACGACGTTCTAAACCCAGCTCACGTACCACTTTAATCGGCGAACAGCCGAACCCTTGGGACCTGCTCCAGCCCCAGGATGTGATGAGCCGACATCGAGGTGCCAAACCTCCCCGTCGATGTGGACTCTTGGGGGAGATCAGCCTGTTATCCCTAGAGTACCTTTTATCCGTTGAGCGATGGCCCTTCCACGCGGGACCACCGGATCACTATGGCCGACTTTCGTCTCTGCTCGAGCTGTCACTCTCGCAGTCAGGCGGGCTTGTGCCATTGCACTCAGCAGCCGATGTCCGACCGGCCTGAGCCCACCATCGCGCGCCTCCGTTACACTTTAGGAGGCGACCGCCCCAGTCAAACTGCCCACCATGCAGGGTCCCGGACCGGGCTGACCGGTCGCGGTTAGACATCAGAAGAGGTCAGGGTGGTATTTCAAGGTTGGCTCCACCCGAGCTAGCGCCCTGGCTTCGATGCCTCCCACCTATCCTACACAGCCCCCTCCTAATGCCACTGCAAAGCTGCAGTAAAGGTTCATAGGGTCTTTCCGTCTGACCGCGGGTACCCCGCATCTTCACGGGGAATTCAATTTCGCTGAGCCGATGCTGGAGACAGTGGGGAAGTCGTTACGCCATTCGTGCAGGTCGGAACTTACCCGACAAGGAATTTCGCTACCTTAGGACCGTTATAGTTACGGCCGCCGTTTACCGGGGCTTCAATTCAGTGCTTGCACACCTCCTCTTAACCTTCCGGCACCGGGCAGGCGTCAGGCCGTATACGTCGTCTCTCGACTTCGCACAGCCCTGTGTTTTTACTAAACAGTCGCTACCCCCTGCTCTGTGCCACCCAAGCGTGGTTGCCCACCCTTGGGTCTCGCTTATCCCGAAGTTACGCGAGCAATTTGCCTAGTTCCTTCAGCATCGTTCTCTCAAGCGCCTTGGTATGCTCTACCAGTCCACCTGTGTCGGTTTCGGGTACGGTCTATACGCTGGAGCTGTTTCCCGGAACGGCGTGACGGCACGGGCAATCCGATAAGCCCGCACAATTTCGGCCATTCGTCACTTCCAGCAGGCTGGGGAGTGTTAACCCCATTCCCATCGACTACGGCTTTCGCCCTCGCCTTAGGGGCCGGCTCACCCTGCGCGGATTAACCTTGCGCAGGAACCCTTGGACTTTCGGCGACAGCGTTTCTCACGCTGTTTGTCGCTACTCATGTCAGCATTCGCACTTCCGATACCTCCACCACCCCTCACGGGTATGGCTTCGCAGGCGTACGGAACGCTCCGCTACCGCGCACTTACGTGCGCCCACAGCTTCGGTACGTGGCTTGAGCCCCGTTACATCTTCGGCGCGGGATTTCTTGACTAGACCAGTGAGCTATTACGCTTTCTTTAAAGGATGGCTGCTTCTAAGCCAACCTCCTGGTTGTTTTGGAATTCCCACATCCTTTCCCACTTAGCCACGATTTGGGGACCTTAGCTGGTGGTCTGGGCTGTTTCCCTCTCGACGACGGACCTTAGCACCCGCCGTCTGTCTGCCACGCAAGACACCTCGGTATTCGGAGTTTGGTTAGGTTTGGTAAGGCTTTGGACCCCCCTAGCCCATCCAGTGCTCTACCCCCGAGGGCATAGACGTGACGATCTACCTCAATAGATTTCGCGGAGAACCAGCTATTTCCGAGTTTGATTGGCCTTTCACCCCTAGCCACAGCTCATCCCCGACTTTTTCAACAGGCGTGGGTTCGGCCCTCCAGTGC
>NZ_CBDIBS010000003.1:207500-1824882 GCF_965276935.1 Rhodopila sp.
ATATGGCCGAGCGATGAGACGATCCTCAAGCAGTTCGAGGACGGCATGACCCAGGGCGATGTGACATTCCTGAACGCGGGCGGTCTCCGTGTCCGGCACCACCAAGGCCAGGTCGCACTGGCTCGACGCCGGCTCCCCGGTTCCGCCCAGAAGGCCAATCGTGGAGATTTCCATGTCTCGCGCTGCTTCCAAGGCGCGGATCACATTGACCGAACGGCCGGAGGTGGTGATCCCGAACAGCACGTCGCCACGCCGGCCCAGGCCGCGCAGCGGACGCTCGAACACGCGGTCGTAGCCGTAGTCGTTCCCGCAGCCGGTTAGCGCGGCGGCATCCAGCGTCAGCGCCAGGGCGGCGATCGACTGACGCTCGGTTTTTGGGCGCAGCCGGATCAGCATCTCGGTTGCCAGATGCTGGCTGTCGGCGGCGGATCCCCCGTTGCCGCAGAACATCAGCTTGCCGCCACCGCGCAGGCTGGTTTCACAGACATCCACAACCTGCACAACCGTATCGGCCAGTTCGTTGCCAATGCGGCGCTTCAGATCGGCCGATCTTGTCATCATCGCGGCGAAGCGCGCAGTTTCCAGCATCGGCATGAGAACTCCATCGAACCGAAACGACAGTGTTCTACACGGCGACAGGCTTTCCCAGGAAGCAAAATAAGTCGCCGCTGATTCACTGCGCGACCCAGCCGCCGTCGATTGATAATGGTGCGCCGGTCATGGTGCTTGCGGCATCGGAGCATAGAAAGACGGCCAGCGCGCCAATTTGCTCTGGCGTGGAAAACCGCGTCATCGGCTGTTTTTCGGCAAGCACCGCGTGGGATTCCGTATCGATCGCCGAACCATGCCGCGTAGCGCGATCGTGCAACTGCTTTTCCACCAGCGGGGTGAGTACCCAGCCAGGGCAGATCGCGTTCACGGTCACCCCGGCATTGGCGAGTTCAATCGCGGCGACCTTGGTCATTCCGACCACGCCATGCTTGGCCGCGACATAGGCAACCTTCTGCGGGCTGGCGACCAGGCCATGCGCCGAGGCGATGTTGATGATCCTTCCCCAGCCTTTCGCCTGCATCCCGGGGATCGCCGCCTTCATGCCGAAGAACACGCCGGACAGATTGATGGCGATGATCTGGTCCCAGCGCTCGCTGGGAAAGTCCTCGATGTTCGCGGTGAACTGGATGCCGGCGTTGTTGACCAGGATGTCCAGCGAACCCATGGCTTGGTGCGTGGCAGCCACCATCGCGGCGATCTGGTCGGGCTTGCCGATGTCCGCGCCGTCATGGCCAACCTTCACGCCATGATCCTTTTCCAGGCCAGCGCGCATCGCCTCGATCTGGCCGGTGTCGCCGAAGCCGTTCAGCATGATGTCCGCCCCTGCCGCGGCCAGGCTTCGCGCGATGCCCAACCCGATCCCGCTGGTCGATCCGGTCACCAACGCGACTTTTCCTCGAAGGCTCATGGCCACGTCCCTTTGAAACTGATGTCGCCGGAGATAATCGTGCAGGACCTTTCAATGGCAAAGCGTCACGTCGTCAACAGGTCACGGCAAACTGGATTTTCTCACTCCGCGGCTTTGCCGTACAATCGGCACAACCCGGTGACTGGTTTTCATAAAAGCCGTTTGACCTGCACGCCTGCTCCAGCGACGGCCGGCAGCGCTCGGCTGGCTGCGACAACATCTGCCATCCAGGCTTTCTTCACGTCGCACAAGCTCAATCCCTGGTTCAGTCCGCGCGGCGGCAAGATCCCGACGCGGCCATGGGTGCGGGGGTGACTTCCGGCGGCGGGAGGGCTAGGAGTCGCGGCCTGTCATGCCACGGCAGACCTGTATGAAGCCCTTTTTGGGAGCAAGATATTCATGACAATCAAGGTTGGCGACACGATTCCATCCATGAAGCTGATGGTCGCGACGGCGGAGGGCCCGAAGGAAACCTCCACGGACGAGATCTTCAAGGGCAAGAAAGTGGTGCTGTTCGCGGTGCCGGGTGCCTTCACCCCCACCTGCAGCGCCAAGCATCTGCCCGGCTTTGTGCAGAACGCCGATGCGCTGAAGGCCAAGGGTGTCGATACCATTGCCTGTATTGCCGTCAACGACGTCTTCGTGATGGACGCCTGGGGCAAGGCTTCAGGCACAGGCGACAAGATCACCATGCTGGCTGACGGCGCCGCCGCCTTCGCCAAGGCGATTGGCCTGGAGATGGACCTGAACGCCCGCGGCATGGGCTGGCGCAGCCAACGTTATGCCTTGGTGGCGGAGAATGGCAAGGTGACGCATCTTGGCGTCGAAGCGCCTGGCGGCTTCGAGGTCAGCAAGGCGGAAGCCGTCCTCGCCGAACTGTAACCGCGGTTGGGCGGCGACGGGGCACACCAGATGACCGGCGGCGGCACGCGTGACACCCGCTTCGCGCAAGACGATCGCAACATCGGCGGCCTGATGCACGGTCGTGCCGACCTGCCCGCCGTTGAAGTATGCGCCTACAATGCGGAACTGAGGGACAAGGACGGCTTCATCGGCGACCGCGCCAGCAAGCGCGGTTTCCAATCCATTCTTGAAGAGTGGCGAGACCGACTGCGAACGCAGCACGAAGATCCGCTCGGGGACGTGTCAACCGAGGCTATCGGGAAGAAGGCACTCGACAAGGCGCTGGCCAAAGGCGAGCCGGAAGCGGCCGGCCTGCTACTCGGAGCGGTCGAGGACTTTGCGACCGAGTTGGCGATGATCGCGCAGCGCCTGCTACGCACGGCCGGCTGGCGCGGCGTTCAGCGCATTGCCGTTGGCGGCGGCATGCGTGCCAGCCGGACCGGCGAGATAGCCATTGGCCGCGCCTCCGTCCTGCTCAAATCAAGAGGGCAGAAGGTCGAACTTCGGCCGATCAAGCACCATCCCGACGAAGCCGGTCTGATGGGCGCCGCGCATCTTGTTCCATCATGGATGCTGGCGGGTCACGACAGCTTGCTGGCTGTCGATATCGGCGGTACCAACATGCGGGTCGGCCTGGTCGAGCTGAACCTGAAGGAAGCGCCCGACCTGTGCGCTGCTCGCGTGATGGGCGTCAGGATATGGCGGCATCAGAATGACTCGCCAACGCGCGACGACGCGGTGGCTGGCTTGTGCGGCATGCTTGATACCCTAATCCGACGTGCCGAGAATGATAAGCTGCATCTGGCGCCATTTATCGGGATCGGCTGTCCGGGTGTGGTCCGGAAGGACGGCGGGATTGAACGTGGCGCCCAGAACCTGCCAGGCAACTGGCAGAGTCCTGAGTTCAACCTGTCACGGTGCATCATCCAGGCAGTGCCGCAGATCGCTGGTCAGCCTACAAGCGTAATGCTCCACAACGATGCCGTTATCCAAGGACTGAGCGAGGTCCCTTGGATGAAGGATATCCAGCGCTGGGGTATTCTGACCATTGGAACCGGCCTTGGCAACGCCAGCTTCGCCAACCATGGCATCGTCTAAGGAACTCGATGCTTCCAGCCACGCTTTCAGGCCGTCAGCTCGCTGACCGGGCAAATGCACGCCCAAAATGCCGTGTGGCTGGACGCTCAATATTTGCGCAGGAAAAACCCTGTCGTCACCACGGCGCTTAGCAAGACCACAAATACCCGCAGCACATTCGGGGGTAAATGGCGAGCGAAGCGGGCGCCATAATAGCCGCCGGCGACGGCGGACAACATCATCGCCAGCATCTCCGGCAACCGCACCACGCCGGCCGCCAGGAAGCACAACACCGCCATCCCATTGGCCGCGCTGACCAGCAGCGTCCGCACCGGCGCGAATGCCTTCAGTTCCGCCCCATTCAGCAGGGTCCAGACGGCCATCATCATCAGCCCAATCGCGCCGCCGAAATAGCCGCCATAGATCGACAAGATGAACTGGATCACCAACAGTGGCCCGCGCCCGATCCGCGCGTAGCGGCGCAGCCACTCGCCAAGCCGCCGACCGCCGGCGAAGGTCAGGGTCGCGAGCAGCAGCAGCCAGGGGATCACCAAGTCGAACGCCCCGCCCGGCGTGACAAGCAGCAGGATCGCGCCGACCAGGCCGCCCGCGAGGCTGATCGGCAGCAGAACCTTCAGGCTGATGCCGGCAATACCCGTCAGGTCGGCGCGGTAAGCCCACGTACTGGCGACGGTCCCGGGGAACAGCGCGACCGTGCTGGTGGCATTTGCCGCGATCGGCGGCAGCCCGGCGAACACCATTGCCGGAAATCCAACGAATGACCCGCCGCCGGCAACGGCGTTCATCGTCCCGGCGAGCAGCCCGGCAAGGACCAGCAGGCCATAATGCCGCATGAACCCGCTATTCCTCGGGAACGTTGCGTTCAAGCTCCGCCAGCCAGGCGGCGGCGTTGCCGTCGGATGGCGCCCGCCAGTCGCCCCTGGGCGACAACGACCCGCCCGCCGAGACTTTCGGCCCGTTCGGCATGGCGCTGCGCTTGAACTGGCTGAAGGCGAAGAAGCGGGTCAGGAAAACGCCCATCCAGTGGCGGATCTGCTTCAGGTCGTAGCCAACGCGACGATCCGCGTTGAAATGCGGCGGCCAGTCGCCACGCGCCGGATCCTGCCAGGCATGCAGCGCCATGAAGGCGATTTTCGATGGCTGAAAGCCGTAGCGAAGGATGTGGAACAAGGTGAAATCCTGCAGCGCATAAGGCCCGATCTTGGCCTCGGTACTCTGCGGCGTTTCGCCCACGGACACCGGCACGAGTTCGGGAGAGATTTCAGTCGAAACGATCGCGTCGAGCGTCAGCAGCACATCATCGTCGAAGCGTTTCGTCCCGATGATCCAGCGGATCAGATGCTGGATCAGCGTTTTCGGCACCCCGGCATTGACGTTGTAGTGCGCCATCTGATCGCCGACGCCATAGGTGCACCAACCCAGCGCCAGTTCCGACAGGTCTCCGGTGCCGATCACGATGCCACCCTGATGGTTTGCCAGGCGGAACAGGTAGTCAGTACGCAGCCCGGCCTGCACGTTCTCGAAGGTGATGTCGTAGACCGACTTGCCGGTGGCAAAAGGATGCCCCAGATCCGTCAGCATCTGTTTCGCCGCGGGCTTGATGTCGAGTTCCTGGCCGGTCACCCCCAGCGACTTCATCAAGCGCCAGGCATTGGTTTTCGTATGGCCGGAGGTAGCGAACCCCGGCATCGTATAGGCAAGGATGTCAGCGCGCGGCAGGCCCAGCAGGTCGAACGCCTGGGCGCAGACCAGCAGCGCCTGAGTCGAGTCCAGTCCTCCCGATATCCCAATCACCACGCGCTTCAGGCCGGTCGCCCGCATCCGCTGCGCCAGACCGAACACCTGGATGTTGTATGCCTCGTAACAATCCTGCTCCAGCCGCGTGACGTCGGCCGGCACGAACGGGAAACGTTCCAGGCGCCGGCGAAAGCCGGCATCGCCGGCCGGAGGCAGCAGTGCGAAGGCGATGCGGCGGAAGGCGCGGGCATGACGGCGGCGATTGGTGTCGAACGACCCCATCTGCAAGCGTTCCTGTGCCAGCATGTCGAGATCGATATCGGCGACGGCCGCCTGATCCGCCACGGGAAACCGTTCGGTCTCGGCCAAGGTGTTGCCGTTCTCGAACACCGAGGCCTGACCATCCCAGGCCAGATCCGTGGTCGATTCGCCGGCGCCCGCCGCCGCGTACAGATAGGCCGCGATACAGCGCGCCGACTGCGACCGGCACAGCAGCCGCCGCGTCTCCGCCTTGCCGATGGTGATGTTGCTGGCCGACAGGTTTGCCAGCACCGTCGCCCCGGCCACCGCAGCCTCCCCGCTCGGCGGGTTCGGCACCCAAACGTCCTCGCAGATTTCGGCATGGACAACCAGGCCGCGCAGGTCGTATGCCTCGAACAGCAGGTCGGTGCCGAACGGGACGGTGTGTCCGCCTAGGGTGATCGCGCCGCCGTCGGTGCCGTCGCCGCTGACGAAGTGCCGGGTCTCGTAGAACTCGCGGTAGTTCGGCAGGTGGATTTTCGGCACCACGCCGAGCAACTGTCCACGATGGATGGCCAGGGCGCAATTGTAGAGCGCGCCCAGGTGCCTGAGCGGCGCGCCGACCAGCAGCAGCGGCATCAGGTCCACCGAGCCGGCAACCAGGGTGTCGATGGCAGTCTCCACCGCGTCCAGCAAGGTAGTCTGTTGCAGCAGGTCGCTGATGGCGTAGCCGGACAGGCCGAGTTCCGGAAACACTGCCAGCGCCACGGCCTGCCGGTCGCAGTCCTGTGCCATGCGCAGGATAGTCTGCGCATTCGTTGCCGGATCGGCCAGCGCGGTGCGGGTCGTGCAGGCGGCGACACGGGCGAAGCCGTGGCGATAAAGCGAGTGGAAACTCATGGCGGCCCTGGAATATGGCATGCGCTCAGTATGACGTGGCCGGCCGGGTTGCGCCATCAGGCCGCCGGATCAGCGAGGTCATTCTTGAAACGCCCGCTTATCCGGGCGATATTAGCGGCAGGAGACATCGACTGAGTGACGGCCCGGATAGTCTTGTTCTTCGGTTCATGCGTCAGGTTGACGCCAAACTTAATCGTATGATCGATGATCTGGGCGATTTGAAGGTCCGCGTGATCAACGTGGAGGAGCATTTGGTCGCGCTCAACCGCCGTGTTGACCGGATGGACCTGCGAATGGAGCGCATTGAACGGCACCTCGATTTGGCGAATAGCACGGCCTGACTCACTCCGTCCGATAGCCGGCGATCCCTGCACGGTCTATCAACCCGTGGCTGTGCTCGACATTCCCATTACCGACGTTCTTCCCGCGCTGCTCGCTGCTCTCGATGCAGGCCGTAATGCGGTGCTTGTCGCCCCACCTGGTGCCGGCAAGACCACCTTGGTGCCGCTTGCCCTGCTCGACGCACCGTGGCGCGGCGACAACCGCATCCTGATGTTGGAACCCCGCCGCCTGGCCACCCGCGCCGCGGCGACCCGCATGGCGTCGCTGATGAAGCAGACGGTTGGCCAGACCGTCGGCTACCGCACTCGCCTGGATGGTGCCGCCTCCGCCGAAACCCGCGTCGAGGTGATCACCGAGGGCCTGCTGCTCCGCCGCCTGCAATCGGATCCCGGCCTGGACGGCATCGCCGCCGTCATCCTGGACGAGATCCACGAGCGTTCCCTGGAATCGGACCTGGCACTGGCGCTATGCCTTGACCTGCAACGCGTCCTGCGCCCGGACCTGCGGCTGCTGGCGATGTCCGCCACCGCCGATGGTGCGCGCCTGTCCGGCCTGATGAACGCCGCGGTCATCGAAAGCGCCGGCCGCATGTTCCCAATCGCCGTGGAACACCTGCCGCGCGACGTCGCCAATCCTCGCGACCTGCCGGATGCCGTTGCCCGCGCCATCCGCAGCGCGCTGGACAGGCATGACGGCGACATTCTGGCCTTCCTCCCAGGCATGGCGGAGATCCGTCGAACCCAGTCGGCGCTGGACGGGTGCGGCGCGCTGGTGCTGCCGCTGCATGGTGACCTGCCGCCGGCCGAACAGGACCACGCGCTGCGCCCGGCCGACGGCCGTCGCATCGTGCTTGCCACATCCATCGCTGAAACATCCCTGACTGTTCCCGGTGTGCGCATCGTGGTTGATGGCGGCTGGCGCCGCACGCCGCGGCTGGACCCCTCCACCGGCCTGACCCGGCTGGCCACGACCCGCATTTCCCGCGCCGCGGCGGATCAGCGGGCCGGTCGAGCGGGACGGGAGGCACCGGGTGTCGCCCTGCGTGTCTGGTCACAGGCGCTGCATCGGGGCCTGCCCGCCCATGACCGGCCGGAAATCCTGGAAGCCGAACTGTCCGCCATGGTGCTGGACTGCGCCGCCTGGGGCACCGCGCCGGCCGATCTGGCTTTTCTGGACAAACCGCCGGCCGGCGCACTGGCCGCCGGTGCGGCGCTGTTGAAGGACCTGGGCGCGCTGGACAGCCAGGACCGCATCACGTCGGCTGGCCGTGAGATGACACGGATCGGCGCACATCCTCGTCTGGCTGCCATGATGCACGCCGCCGCCACCGCGGATGAAGCCGCGCTTGCCGCCGACCTCGCCGCCCTGCTGGAGGAACGCGACCCGTTGCGAAGCCCGGCGGCAGTAGCCGACATCGCCACTCGCATCGCCGCCATCGCGCAGGGCGATCCGGATGCCGATCGAGGCGCCTTGTCGCGCATCCGCAGAGCCGCCGGTCAGTACCGCCGCCGGATGCGAATCTCGTCGGATGCCCGCGCCGCCGGCGATCCGGCCGTGCTTCTCGCCGCCGCCTTTCCGGATCGGATTGCCCAGCGTCGGGGTGAACCAGGATCGTTCCGCCTGTCCGGTGGCGGCGGCGCCCGCCTGCCGGTGACCGACCCGCTCGCCAAGGCCGGGTTGCTGGTGGTGGCCTCGCTCGAACTGAAGGCATCCTCCCGTATCAAGCTTGCCGCCAGGCTAGATCCCGATGTGCTGCCCGCAACCCTGGCGGCACGGGTGACCGAGCAGGTTGAAACCGGATTTGATCCCGGTTCGGGAGCCGTGCTAGCCCGTCGTCGTCGGCGGCTGGGCAGCTTGATCCTGTCCGACCGAACCGAGGCCGTCGATCCGGCCCATGTCGCCGAAACGCTCGCCACCGCCATCGCCGCCAGCCAGTTGCGGGCACTGCCGTGGACCGACACGTGCCGGCAGCTTCAGGCGCGGGTCGCGCTGATGCGGGGGATCGAACCCGAAGCAGACTGGCCGGACCTAAGCGATTCGGCGCTGATCGCGTGCATTCAGGACTGGCTTCCGCCCTACCTCGCTGGCCTGATGCGGCTGTCCGACCTGCAACGGCTGGACCTGCACGCCATCCTGCGCGGGCGCCTGTCGTGGGAACTGGCCTCGCGACTGGACCGCGACCTGCCGACCCATCTGACCCTGCCAGACGGACGCGCCGCGATCGACTACACCGCAGCGCCGCCTTTGGCCTCGGCGAAGGCGCAGGCCTTCTACGGCATGGCGACGACGCCGAGATTGGCCGGCGGCCTTGTTCCGCTGCGACTGGCGCTGCTGTCCCCAGCCGGCCGGCCGATCGCGGTGACCGCGGATCTGGTGGGGTTCTGGAAAGGCGCCTGGACGGACGCGCGGCGGGACATGCGCGGGCGGTATCCAAAGCACCTGTGGCCGGAAGATGGCGCCGCCTTGGCGCCTGATCGTCGCTAGCCCACGGCACAAGAATTTGCCGCGTTGCGAGGTGGCCTTGTTTTGGACTGGCTGCTAATCGGTAAATCCCGACGCGGCATGGATGGTTCCGAGCCCAAGCGGACTCCCGATCCTGCGGAAGGCTCGCTGGCGAGAGGCGTGCATCGTGACCAGCCTATCCGTTTTCCCGTCCGTCAATCATCATGTCCGCATTGGCAAGCGCAGTCCCCAGTTTTCGGACAGGATACCGTTGGCGAATTCGCTGGACCCGGCACGACGTGCGTCAGAAAGCTGGGGAGACCCGTCCTCAATGCCGGCAAAGCGGGGTTCGCGGAACCAGTGGCGCTGTGAACAAACAGCCAACACCGAATTCGCCAACGGTATCCGGTCGTTTGACGGACTGGCATTTTGTGCTGCACCGGTCAGCAGCAGGGGCCGAATCTGATGGTGAGCAGACGCTGCGATCAACGAGAATCGGACCCTCTCGTTAGGTCAGGCGAATATTTTCGCATTGCGCCTTCGTGAAAATGTTCGACCTCTCCGTCAAATTGCACCCAATGATGTTTCGACCGCTCGAATATCGATAACACTGGGGCTGGAAAGTCAGGAGCGGCCAACGCACCAACGGCTACGCCGATCATTGATGGCAGCGCGTCGGGCTTCCAATAGGTTGTCGAACCGCACGTTGGGCAAAAATAAATACGCACCCTACGACCGCTATCGCCAACGTGGACAAATTCTGTGGCGGCACCAGAAATCTCGACAGTGTCGATCGCATAGAATGCCCCGACGCTGAATAGACTACCGGTCCGTCTCTGGCAGGCGAAGCAATGGCATGCGACAGTCAGTTTTGACGGTTCTTGCGACTTAAGCTTAAGGGCACCGCAAAGGCATTGGGCGTCGGCCATGATAGATCCTCCGTCGAGCCGGTCAGGTTATATTGAATTGGCAGGCTGAGACGTGGCCGGAACGCATCGGAAGCGACTGGCGGCATCAGGCGCGCGACCCGATCAAAGGATCAAGGGGGCGCGACGAAAGCCACAATACACCTCGCTGCAGCCCTCGACCAGCGGAGAGATCGACCACCACGATTTGGTGCGCTGCATGTCTGTTCTGGGTCGAGAGCGGACCTGCCGGGTGTCCGCCAACCGTTGGTTTGGTGGACAGCCACCCTGTGCGACCTCGGGCACCAAGGAAACCGCCTGAACTCCGTCCGGAGTTATGGCCGTGCTCGGTGCAAAGTTTGTGGACAGAGTGTGACACGAGTATGCTCGTAAGGTGGAACTGCACCCGTTGTCGTGCTTCGGTCATCACGGCTCACGTTGTGCTCTCTATGTGCTACCGATCACACGCGCTTCTCGCCCTGGCACAAGATACGGAAGTGACGCGTTTTCTTCACGAAGGGCCGGTGCCTTCCGCTGCAGATGTACATGATCGCGTAGCGGGAGCGGTTAGGCAGTGGGAGCGACGTAGCTACGGAGGACGCGGGCGGCTTTGTCGGACGGATGGGCGTTTTCGACCCCGCCGATGCAGCCGACCCGCTGCTTGTCTATATCCTGGGCCGGAGTGGCTGGGGCAAGGATTATGCAACGGAAGCCCTGCCGTTGTTCCTGGAATGGATGCGTGACTACGGTGCTTATCAGAAGTGCTCGGCGTCACCCGCCGTAAACATACTGCGGCAGCCACATCGTCAGCGCCGGCACGTATGTAATGATCCCCAGTACGATCAGCAGCAGCACCAGGAACGGCAGGATGCCCCGGATCACTTCGCCGATCGGCGCGTCGGAGATGGTGGACAGCACATACAGGTTCAGCCCGACAGGCGGGTGGATCAGCGCGATCTCCATGTTGTGCGTGAAGATGATGGAGAAATGGATCGGATCGACGCCGAGCGGCTGCAGCGCCGGGGCGAGGATCGGGATGATCAGCAGCAGCGCCGCCACAACCTCCAGGAAACAGCCCAGAAGCAACAGAAGAATATTGACGGCAAGCAGGAATTGCCAGGTCGCCAGGTGATGCGCCAAGGTCCAGGTGACAAGCTGCGCCGGCACGCCGGATTCCGTCATCCAGTGGCCGAACGCCAGCGCGGTGGCGACGATCAGCATGATCGTGCCGGCGCTGCGCAGGGCGTCGGCGATCACCGACAGGGTCTGGCTGAAGCGGAAGCCGCGGTAGAAGACCAGGCTGACCAGAAGCGCCACGGCCGCGGCGATGGCAGCGGCCTCGGTGACGGTAACAAAGCCGCCATAGATGCCGACCAGCACCACCACCGGCACCAGCAGCGCCGGCAGCGCGCGCACGCTGACGCGCAGGCGCTCGGCCAGGGGCAGCGCCGGCTCCTTCGGGAAGTTGCGCCGCCTTGCGTCGTACCAGACCCAGGCGAAGAAGGCCGCCGCCTGCAGCAGGCCGGGCAGGATGCCGGCCAGGAACAGCCGCGGCACCGACTGCTCCGCCACGATGCCGTACAGGATCAGCGCCAGGCTAGGGGGAACGACGATTCCGATGGTGCCGGACGCGCCGATCACGCCCAGCGCGAACGACCGCGGATAGCCCTTCTCGATCATCGCCGGCAGCAGGATTGTCCCCATCGCCAGCGCCGTCGCCACGGATGACCCGCAGATCGCCGCGAACAGCGTGCAGGCGACCACCGTCACCAGCCCCAATGACCCTCGGATGCCGCCCAGCCATGCCGCCGAAACATCCACCAGCGCCTTCGCCACCCCGCCCTGGCGCATGAATGCCGCCGCCATGACGAACAGCGGCAGCGACATCAGCGTGGAGGAGTTCAGATGATCGATGATCACCTGCGCCACGCCGATCAGCGGCTGATCCGACACGACGTACAGCACGCCGGCGCAGGCCCCAAGAACCAGGAAAATCGGCATGCCGGCCGACAACAAACCAAAGAACAGCACCAGGAACAGCAGCGTTCCCATGACTCAGCGGTTCGCCAGGTCGCCGAGGTTCGTGGGCAACTCGTGCGAGGGGACATGGCCGACCGTCATGGTGGCCGGGTTGAAGCGGAACAGGTAGCGAAACAGCCGGATCAGGTAGCGCATCGTCATCAGCGCCCCGCCGGCCGGCAGCGCGCTGTAGTAGATCCACATCGGGAATTGCAATCCGCTGGAACTGCGCTCGTCTAGCAGCAGCGAGGTGTCGACGATCTCCCAACCGTACCAGACCATGCCGGCGGAGAACGCCAGCGCCACGACGCAGTTGAAGGCCTCCAGCCAGCGTTGGCCGGAAGACGGTACCAGCCGCAGAACCAGGTCGGGCCGCACATGGCCGTCGGTGCGGACCAGTTGGCTGGAGACGATCATCACCGCCCAGACGATCAGGTAGACGATCACCTCCTCGGCCCAGGAGATCGCCAGCGCCGGGAAGAAATACCGCCCGAGAACCTGCACCAGGCCGACAATCATGGCCAGCGCGCCAAGAATGCCGACCAGCCCGCGCTCGATCCGGTCCCAGATGGTATCCGCCCGCTCCGCCACGTTCAGGCGGTTCCGTTCACCGAGTCTTCCGACAGGCGCACCAACTCGGGCGACAGTTTCGTGGCACGGATCAAGGAGGCAACGTCGGCCTGCAGCAGCTTGCGATTGGCGGCCAGTTGCTCCGGGGACGGATCGCTGAAGCTGACGCCGTTCTGCTCCATCATCTGCCGCGCACGCGTCTGCGCCGCCAGCGCGTTGGCGCGGTAGGCGCCAATGTTGCGGGCCCAGATGTCGGTCATGATCGTCTGCTGGTCGGCGGTCAGCTTTGACCAGAACGCCTTGCTGATCATTGGCATGTACTGACCGACATACTGGTGATCCTGATACGAATGCTTGACGCCGGCTTCCCAAAGCTTCGCCGTCGCACAGCTTTCGTTGGTCGAAACAAAGCCATCGAAGGTGCCCTGCGACAACGCCAACGGCACGTTCGGCCAAGCCGTAGTGTTTGGAATGCCGCCGAAGAAGCTGATCCGCCAACTAATCCCGGCACCGCCCGGACTGCGGATCTTCAGGCCCTTCAGATCGTCCGTCGATGTCAATGGCTTTCGGGTGGAGTAATAGTTCTGGAAGCCCAGGTCGATCCACGGGCCGATTACCTTGACCCGCAGCTTGGTCTCGATCTGGCCGGCTACATAAGCGCCCGGCTTGCCGTCGGCGGCGCGCTCGGTTGTCTCGATCTTCTGACCGTAGAAGACCGGAAGCTGACAGAAGTCGCAGTCCGGCACGATGCCGGTCTGCGTCCAGGCGCCCGGCGCGGCCATTTCCACCTGACCCTGCAGCAGCGCCTTGCCGACGTTCAGGTCGGCGAAAAGCTGGCCTGAATGGAAGACCTCGCCCACGACCTTGCCGCCCGTGGCGTCCTCGACCTTCTTCAGGTAATCCACGATGGAGACATTGCGGACATGCGATGGTGCGGTGTCGAGGGAACAGCGCAACTTCAGCGCCTCCTCGCCCCGCGGATGCCTCAGCACCGCGAAGGTTCCAATCATGCCGATGGCCGAACGGCCGAGCGTCCGGCGGGAGATGCCGTGCTGCATTATGGTGCCTTTCCTGGACGCCCCGTTAATGGAGCGGACCAAGTGATGGCGGTACGATTTGATTCCGTCAAGAACGCGGTCAGATCTGGCGAAGGAAATCGATCATGGCCTTGCTGACGTCGCGCGGCCTCTCCTGCTGGGTCCAGTGCCCGCAGCCCGTCAGAATCAACGTCTGCCGCAGGTTGGGGATAATAGCCGAGAGATTGGCGACCAGTTCGTCCATGCCGCGAAAAGCCATCACCAGGTCGCGGTCGCCCGCTACATACAGCGCCGGCACCATCACGCGCGCACCATGATAGGCCGCCAGCAGTTCCCAGTTCCGATCGATGTTGCGATACCAGTTCAGCCCGCCGCGGAACCCGGTGCGGGAGAATTCGCCGGTGTAGAAGGCGATGTCCGCCTCGGTCAGCCACGCTGGCAGCGCTGTCGCCTGGTCACCGGTTGCGGACTGTCGCGCCCGCAGTCCGCCTACCCGAGGCACCATGCTGAAGCCCTCTGCCGCCGATCTTGGCGGTGCATCGCCGCTCAACGACAGCAACACGCTTCGGATCGAGGCGCCGACATCGTGCTCCAGCTCCGCCTCCGCCACGCCAGGCGTCTGGAAATGCAATTGATAGAACACCGCATCGTCGGTCCGCGGCATCACGGTGGTGGGGCGGGCAACGCCACGTGGACGGTACGGGACGCTCAGTCCGATCACCGCCGGGAAGCGGTCCGGCCGCAGCAGCGCGGCATGCCAGGCGACCGGAGCGCCCCAATCATGGCCCGCGATCACCGCGGTTTCGGCGCCCAGCGCGTCCAGCAGGCCGACCATGTCGCCGACCAGATGCAGCAACGTGTACTGGTCGATGGCCTCGGGACGGTCGGTCTGGCCGTAGCCGCGCATGTCGGGCGCGACGACATGAAACCCCGCCTCCGCCAGATCATCGATCTGGTGGCGCCAGGAATACCAGGATTCTGGGAAGCCATGACACAGCAGGATCAGCGGGCCGTTGCCTTTCTCCGCGATGTGCATCCGGATGCCGTTGGTTTCTATAAAGCGATGGCTTGTCTCGGTCATTGCAGCCTCTCCGTTCGTTACTTGATGATCTACGGCAAGGGCGGGCGCCCGACCGGTCCGCGAACCCGTGGCAGCAGGATCATGTCCCATGGGCTTGGCATTTCGCCGACCGGCACGTGCACCAGCGCCGGCGCGTTCAGGGCGAAGGCTTTTCGCAGCGCGTCCTCCAGACCATCGGACGTCGTCGCGCGAAATGCGGCCATGCCGAAGCTTTCGGCGTACTTGACGAAGTCGGGGTTGGTCAGGTCGCTGGCAATCAGCCGGTTGCCGTATTGCTGCGCCTGGATGCGGCGCACATTGCCGAAGGCGCCGTCGTCGAAGACCACCACCACCAGCGGCAGCTTGTGGTGCATCGCGGTGGCGAGTTCGGCCGCCTGAAACATGAAGCCGCCGTCGCCGGTCGCCAGCACCACCTTGCGTCCCGGCGCGGCGGCCTGAGCACCTAAAGCGGCGCCATAGCCCCAGCCGAGGGAGTCCTGGTAACCAGGCGACAGATACGTGCGCGGCGCGTGGACCGGAAAGGCCAGACGGCTGGCGAAGCCCATCTGGGTGACCTCCTCGACGAAAATCCCGTCGTCTGGCAGCGCCGCGCGGATGGCGCGCAAAAACGCCATGGGCGGCTCGTGCCGCGACAGCCGTTCGACGAAGGCAGCCCGGACCTCGGCTAGGTCGGGGTTGTCCTGCCACGTTACCGCCCGACCCGCCAGTTCCACCGCAAGCGCGCGCAGGGTGACGGCGGCATCTCCCAAAAGCGCGCAGGCAGGATGGTGGAACCGGTTGATTTCCTCGGGATCGATGTCCAGGCGGATGACCGGCAGGTTGTCGTCCAGCCCCCAGTTGCCCTGTTGCCAATAAAGCCGCGTGCCGATGGCCAGCACCGCATCGGCGGACTTCCAAAGCGCATGCCCTTCGGCGAACGACACGGCAAGCGGATGGCTCGTCGGAATGACCCCCCTGCCCCGCCGAAACGAGCACACCGGCGCGTGCAACAGTTCGGCGACGGCCCGCACCTCCGGACCAGCACCAAGGGCGCCCGCGCCAACCACGATCAGCGGGCGGCGGGCCTTCGCCAGGATGTCGGCGGCCGAACCAATCGCCGGCTGACCGGCACAGGGTGGCGAATGCGCGATAGGGGGTTTCAGCGTGACTTCGGCGGCCTGACCCCAGACATCGATGGCGCATTCCAGCGCGACGGCGCCCGGCCGGCCGGAGGTCGCCGTCGCGATCGCCCAGGCCATGACCTCCGACGCTTCTCCCGGCGCACGGATGCGCTCGGCCTTCTTGGTGATGTGACGCAGCAGGCCGATCTGGTCGTGGATTTCATGCAGGTGGCCATGACCCTGGTCGATAGCGAAGGACGGTATCTGTCCCGCCAGTGCCACGACCGGCGCCCCCATCGCATTGGCCAGCAGCAAAGCGGCGGACGCATTCAGCACACCGGGACCCGGCACGACGGCGAAGGCTTGCGGCTTGCCGGTGACCAGCGCGGCGCCCAACGCCATGTACGCCGCGGTCTGCTCGTGCCGGGGGTGGATGACACGGATGCGGTCGGACGCCTTGTGCGCGGCGTCGAACAGGTGGTCGTTATGCACGCCGGGCAGCGCGTAGAGCGTGTCGATGCCGTGCGCCAGCAGGGACTCGATGACGGCTTCAGCGGTGGTCATGCGCGGCATGATGGTTTCTGCTCCGGTTGCGGCCTTCCGATAATGGCCGGCCGGACAGGCAGGTCCAACCGCTGATTCGCGACCGGGATATAGGGAACGGATATTCGGCCGCCGGCCATACCCCCTCGAATTGCTATGCGCCAAGTCTCAGTCTCAAGAGCGTCACGTCGCTTCGCTGCGAATGCCGTGGTGCTGGACCAACAGGGCCACACCATCGGAGGCGGCCGACGCCTGACAGTTTCAATCAGCCATGCCGCCCGCTCGTCGGGTGCGCGAGGCAGGAGGCTTTCTTGCATGATCCAGCTTGCTTCCAGATTAACGCTTTCGTCGCCCGCCGGTATGGGGGCATCGCCGCCTGCCAGCAAAGGCGGCGATGCCGACACCATGGACCTTCATCCGCTTCAGCCCGAATCGCTCCAGGGATCACATGCCCTGATCGTCAGTGAACATGGCTTGGGCCTGTTCGGCGCCCTGATCCGTCACGGCTGTCTGGCGGCAACCTGCCTGCGGCCGTCAGCCCGGTCCGAAGTAGCGGCCTACGACCTCGCGTTTTTTCCGGACATAACACCGGATACGGCACTGGAGCAGGTCATCCGGCAAGCCAGGCGCGCCATCGTCCCCAGCGGCCGGCTGGTTGCCCGCATCAGCGGTGACTCGACCGGCCGCACCACGCGTGGCCTGGTACGCCGCCTGAAACTGCACGGCTTCACCGGCGTCCGGACCCGGGCAGTGCCCTGCTGGACATTGGTCTGGGCGGAGCGTCCCATCATGGGCGCGGCCTCGCTTCCCGCAAACCTCTCGCATGGTAGGATCACATGACCCGCATGACGGCTCGCCTTAGCCTTGGCGGCTCCATGACCGCCCTCATCACCCCGTTTCGGAATGGCGCGGCGGACGAAGCGGCGTTCATCCGGCTGTGCGAGCGGCAGATCGCGCGGGGCACCACGGCGCTGATCATCTGCGGCAGCACCGGGGAAGCCGCGGCGATGCAGCCGGAGGAACAGGCCGCGCTGGTCGCTCTGGCGGTGGCGACGGCGACGCGCCGCGTACCGGTGGTCGCTGGATGTCAGGCGCCGGCGACCGAGGCCGCCGTCGCTTTGGCGAACCTGCTCATGCGGGCCGGCGCGGACGCGTTGCTGTGCGCGCCGACACCCTATGTCAAACCGACCCAGCAGGGGATCATCTGCCACATGCGGGCGCTCGCGCATGCCGCGGACCGGCCGCTGGTGCTGTATGATGTGCCGTCGCGGGTCGGTGTTGGCATCGCCGACGCAACGGTCGCTACGTTGTTCAAGCGCGGCATCATCCACGCCATCAAGGACGCCACCGCGGACGTCTCCCGAGTGGCGCGGCTGCGCGCGCTGTGCGGGGCTGAGCTGGCGCAGTTCAGCGGCGACGATGCGACAGCCGCGGCCTATCGCGCGGCGGGCGGCGGCGGTTGCATCTCGGTCACCGCGAACCTTACCCCGGCGCTGTGCTCGCTGCTGCATCGGTCTTGGGATGCCGTCGACCTGCGCGCCTTCGCCAACACCTGCGATCTGCTGGCACCGCTGCATGAGGCGCTGTTCCTCGAGAGCAACCCGATCCCGCTGAAGGCCGCGCTCGGTATGCTCGATCTGGCGCCGAACGAGCTGCGGCTGCCGTTAACGCGGGCCAGCCAGCCGACCCGCGATCGGCTCGCCGGGGTGCTGCCCGCGGTGATGGACGCGGAGGATGGTCTGGCGACGATGCTGCCGTACAACTGGCGGCGTGAAAGCCACCGGACGCGGTCCTTCCGGATACCGCGCGGTTCGAGCTTCACGACCGTCTGACAGAGCGTCGCGGTATCCGCTGCCGGCTAATGGCTCCACGTCCGGTGATACCCCGACTCGGCGGCTTCTGATACGCTGCGACAATGCCGCATGCCGCGTTCGTCCACCTGCACACCCATTCCGCCTACTCGCTCAGCGAAGGTGCGATCCGGCCCGACCGGATCGCCGCCCTGGCCAGGTCGGAGAACATGCCGGCAGCGGCGATCACCGACACCGGCAACCTGTTCGGCGCGTTGGAGTTTTCCCAGTACTGCGTCGGCAAGGGCATCCAGCCGATCATCGGCTGCCAGGTTGCGCTGGCGCGGACCGACAATCCGCGTTTGGCTCCCGACCCCCTGGTGCTTCTGGCGCAGGACGGGACCGGGCTGGCAAATCTGCAACGGCTCTCCTCGATCGGCTTCCTCGACACCGACCCGACGCTGAAGCCGCAACTGCCGTTCGAGCGGATCGCCGAACACGCCGCCGGCCTGCTGCTGCTGACCGGCGGCACGACCGGCCCGATCGGCCGGCTGCTCGCCGAAGGCCAGAAGCCAGAAGCCGAACGCCTGCTGGATGCGCTCGGCGAGGCCTTCGCCGGCCGCACCATCCAGGAACTGCACCGCCATAGCCTGCCCCTGGAAGCCGCCATCGAACCCGGCCTGATCGCCCTAGCCGATGCCCGCAACATGCCGCTGGTTGCCACCAACGACTGCTACTTCGCCACGCCGGACATGCATGAGGCGCATGATGCGTTGCTGTGCATCGCCGAGGGCCGCACCCTGTCGGAGCAGGACCGCCGCCGCGTCACGCCTGAACACTGGTTCAAGCCCGCCGCCGATATGCGCGCCTTGTTCGCCGACCTGCCGGAGGCCTGCGACAACACCTTGGCCATCGCCCGCCGCTGCGCGGTGATGGCCGAGACCCGTCCGCCAATGCTGCCGCTTTGTCCCAAGGTGCGGCAAGGCGCGACCGAGGAGGAAACCGTTCGTGCCATGGCAATGGAGGGGCTCGAACGCCGCATGGACGCCGCCGGCGCCGACGGCGCCACCCGAGAGATTTATCGTCAACGCCTGCAGTACGAACTCTCGGTCATCGCCAACATGGGCTTCGCCGGCTATTTCCTGATCGTCGCCGACTTCATCCAGTGGTCCAAGGCGCAGGGCATCCCGGTCGGGCCAGGCCGCGGATCAGGTGCCGGTTCAGTCGCCGCCTGGGCCTTGACCATCACCGACCTTGATCCGCTGCGGTTCAACCTGCTGTTCGAGCGGTTCCTCAACCCGGAACGCGTGTCGATGCCGGACTTCGACATTGATTTTTGCCAGGAGGGCCGCGATCGGGTCATTGACTATGTGCGCAACGAGTATGGCGGCGACCGGGTCGCGCAGATCATCACGTTCGGCAAGCTGCAAGCCCGCGCTGCGGTGCGCGATGTCGGGCGCGTCCTCGGGCTGCCGTATGGCCAGGTCAACAAGGTCGTCGAGCTCATCCCGAACAATCCGGCCAAGCCGGTGACGTTGCGGCAGGCGGTGGACGGCGAACTCCGCCTGCAAACGCTGCGCGATGAGGACGAGGGCATCGGCCGGCTGCTGGAGATCGCGCTGCGGGTGGAGGGACTGTACCGCCACGCCTCCACCCATGCCGCCGGCGTGGTGATCGGCGACCGGCCGCTGATCGAACTGGTGCCGCTGTATCGCGATCCGAAGACGGACTTTCTGGTCACGCAGTACTCGATGAAGCATGTCGAGCAGGCCGGGCTGGTCAAGTTCGACTTCCTTGGCCTGACCACGCTGACCATCCTGCGCCGCGCGGAGGATTTCCTGCGCGACCTCGGGATCGAGGTCGATCTCGACCGGCTGTCGCTGGACGATGCGAAAACCTATGAAATGCTGCAGAGGGGCGACGCCGGCGGGGTGTTCCAGTTGGAAGGTCAAGGGATGCGCGACACCTTGCGGCAGATGCGGCCCGACCGGTTCGAGGACCTGATCGCCGCCGTGGCGCTGTATCGTCCCGGCCCGATGGCCAACATCCCGGACTATTGCCGGCGCAAGCACGGTGAGAAGTGGGACGCGCCGCATCCCGTCATTCACGAGATCCTGGCCGAGACCTACGGCATCATGGTCTATCAGGAACAGGTGATGCAGATCGCCCAGACAATGGCGGGGTACTCCCTGGGCAGCGCCGATCTGTTGCGGCGGGCGATGGGCAAGAAGATCGCCGCCGAGATGGAAGCGCAGCGCAACATCTTTACCGAGGGCGCGATCGCCCGCGGCATCGATCCGGCGAAGGCGACCGAGGTTTTCGACCTGATGGCGCGGTTCGCCGATTACGGCTTCAACAAGTCGCACGCCGCCGCCTATGCGCTGGTCGCCTATCAGACCGCGTGGCTCAAGGCGAACCACCCGGAAGTCTTCCTGGCCGCCTGCATGAGTCTGGCGATGAACAACACCGATCGTCTGTCGGCCTTGAAGCAGGAGGCGGAGCGTGGGTCGATCAAGATATTGCCGCCGGATATCAATCGGTCCAGCGCGGACTTTGTCGTCGAGCGGATCGAGGGGGACCGTCTGGCCATCCGCTACGCCCTGGCCGGCGTCAAGAAAGTCGGCTTCGCGGCCATGGAAGGCGTGGCGGCCGCGCGGGGAAAAATGCCGTTCGCGGATCTGACGGATTTCGCCACCCGGGTCGACCCTCGACAGCTTAACCGGATGCAGATCGAGAACCTGGTGCGCGCCGGCGCCTTCGATCGACTTGACGGCAATCGTGCCCGAGTCTTCGCCGGTGCCGAGACGATCCTGCGGCGAGCGCAGGCGGACCAGGAGGAGAAGCAAAGCGGCCAGATCGGTCTGTTCGGCGGCGCCGCCAGCAAGCCCGAGCCGGTGCGCCTGCCCGACCTGGCGGACTGGCCGCCACTGGAGCGTCTGGCGTTCGAGGCCGAAGCCATCGGGTTCCATCTGACCGCGCACCCGCTGGACACGTATGCTCACGCACTGCGGCAGCTTGGTGTCACCCAGTCCATCCATGTCGAGGGACGCGCCGCCGCCGGCGTGACTCGAATCAAGATCGCCGGCACCGTGGTTGCGACAAAAGAGCGGATAACCCGAACCGGCAGCCGAATGGCCTGGGTGCGCATCTCGGATGCCGCCGGCTCGGTGGAAGTCACCTGCTTCAGCGAGGTGCTGAACCGCGCGCGGGATATGCTGACCTCCGGGTCCAACCTGCTGGTAACGGCGGAGTTGAAGACTGACGGCGAAGCCATGCGCGTTACCGCGATGGATGTGGTTCCGCTGGACCAGGCCGCCGCCTCGGCCGGCGCGTCGATCCGGGTCTGGCTGGGCGAAACCGCGGCCGTGCCGCATATCCGGGATGTGCTGGCGCGAGAAAGCGGTGGGCGGGGCCGCGTCACGCTGGTGCCGCGAATCGGCGCGGAGCAGGATGTGGAGATCGCGCTGCCCGGCGGCTACAATGTGACACCGCGGCTGGCGCAGGCGTTGAAGTCGTTGGCGGGAGTGGATCAGGTGGAGGAGATTTAAAGAAGGAAGGCGGGGGCGGAGCCCCATAAGCGCTAGGATAGGATTGACACGGCACGTTTTGGCGTGATTCCGGGGCAGATGCAAACCGCATTGTTTCATCTGGATCATTGGCCAAGCGTCGTCGGCCACGTCTCTTCGCTGATTGATCTGGAGGTCAGCGCCCGGACGCACAAAGCCCTGGTGCGCAAACGTGGCGTGCGCAGCGCGGCCGACCTGCTGCATCTGGCTCTCCTCTACGGCCCCGGCAGGCTATCGCTGCGTGCGGTCGCCAGCCATGCCACCGAAGCCGGGATTGCCGATCTCTGTGACGTCTCGCTGCTGGATCGATTGCGCAATTCGGGTGATTTCCTGGCTGATGTGCTGGACCGGCTGCTGGCGGATCGTCGCGGCGACACGCCAATGGAGGGGCGCCTGCAACTCAACCTGGTGGATGGCTCCACGGTCTCGATCCCGGGCAGTAAAGGCAGTGACTGGCGGCTTCACGCGCGCTATGAACCGGCGCGCGGCTGTTTTACCGATCTTGCGATGACCAAGGCCGCCACGGCCGAAGCGCTCAGTTGCGTGGCGGTGCGGCCCGGTGATGTTCTGGTGCAGGATCGTGGCTATGCGCGGGTGCGCAACTTTGCCCATGCCCACGCCAACCAGGCGGACTTCATCACCCGGATCGGCTGGCGCTCGGTGAACGTGTTCGATGCGTCGCGGCAGGCCTTTGATCTGGTCGCGGCGCTGTCCGACAACGGCCCGTCGGTGGTGGAACACGCCGTGTCAATCGGCGCCGGCCGCGCCCCGGTGCGCGCGCGCCTGATCATCGCGCGCAAGCCGCCCGAGGCGACCGAGCGCCAGCACAAGAGGCTGCACCGCAAGGCCAGTCGCAAGGGCCACAAGACCGATCCGCGCACCCTGAGGGCGGCTGGATACATGATGCTGCTGACCTCGCTGTCGCCAGAACAGGCGACAGCGGCGGAGGTCGTGCGGCTCTACCGCATGCGCTGGCAGGTGGAACTCGCGTTCAAACGACTGAAAAGCCTGGGCGGCTTTGCGGCGTTGCAAGCAAGCGATCCCAAGCTCGCGCGCAGTTGGCTGCTCGCTCATCTCATCGCCGCCGTGCTGATCGAGACTTCGCTGGGCGAGGATCTCGGCTTTCCCCCCTGAGCCAACATCTGGCCGTGCAACCCGTCACGCCAGCCTTTGGCGGGTTTGGCAATCCAACCACCGCCGTCTGCAAGTGGCTCTGTTCGCACAACCCCGAAGACGCCGCAGCCTGGCGACCCGCAGAACGGCACGCAGGCGGCTGGCCGAGCCGCCCAGAAAGCGCCGCTGCCAAGACAAAGACGCTAAAAATGCCTTATCCTAGCGCTTATGGGGCTCCGCCCCTCGATCCCGCCAAAGGCTGACGCCCTTGGAACCCATTTAGGGGCTTGGGAAATAGGGGGCGACGGAGGCGGTTGCAACGCACGAGTAGCCCCCTCTTCCCCAAACCCCTGGACGGGGATCAAAGGGGCATCAGCCCCTTTGCGGGTCCAGGGCAGCGCCTTGGCCTGGCTTCCTCAATCCGCTCACGGTCGGCGCCCGGCGAATTCGGGCTGGCTATCCATTGACGCAGCGATCAATCGGAGCATTTGTCAGCCCGGCGATAGTCGTATATCGACTTAAGATCACGGACGGTTGATCCCTTCGTTGGGTCGCGTCCTGTGATGCCGCATGACGGTTGGGTCAACTGTTCAGGTTGGCGAGGTAAGGACTGCTGAGCATGAACGCCTTCCACGATCACTGTCGCCGATCCCTCGAAGCAATCCGGGCTCAGGGTCGCTACCGGACGTTTACCCCGCTGCAAAAGCGAGCCGATGACTTCCCGTACTATCTACGACCGGACGGCACGCGGGTTCTGGTATGGTCCTCCAACGATTACCTGGCGATGGGCGGCCATCCCGTTCTGGTGGCCGCGGCGTGCGAGGCGGTGCAGACGATGGGCGCCGGTGCCGGCGGCACGCGCAACATCAGCGGCACCAGCCCGGTGCACGATGATCTGGAGACGGAGTTGGCCGCTCTGCACGGCAAGCAGGCGGCGCTTTTGTTCACATCCGGCTTCGTGTCGAACCAGGCGGCGCTGTCGACCATCCTGAACAGTGATCCTAATGGCGCGGATCAGCCGTGGCAGGTGTTCTCGGATGCGAAGAATCATGCCTCGATGATTGCCGGGATCAAGGGATCCCGAGCCGTCGTTAATGTATTTCGCCACAATGACCTGACTCATCTGGATGCCCTGCTGCGTGCCGCACCCGCCACGGCGCCGAAGCTGATCGCCTTCGAATCGGTCTATTCGATGGATGCCGACATCAGTCCGATCGGCGCGATCTGTGATCTGGCGGACAGCTATGGCGCGATGACCCATCTGGACGAGGTCCATGCTGTTGGCATGTATGGCCCAAACGGCGGCGGCGTGTCGGAGCGTGACGGTGTGGCGCACCGGATCGACATCATTGAAGGCACTTTAGCCAAAGCGTTCGGCTGCCACGGCGGCTACATCACCGGCGACGCCGAAGTGGTGGATTTCATTCGTTCCACGGCGCCTGGCTTTATCTTTACCACGTCATTGCCGCCGATGACCGCAGCCGCGGCACTTGCCAGCGTGCGCCATGTCCGGCAGGACCATGTCCGCAGAGCGGCCTTGTTCGAACGCGCGGCAGCACTAAAAGCGCGGTTCGACGCCGCCGGCTTGCCGCGGATCGCGTCGGTTAGCCACATCGTGCCGCTGCATATAGGGGATGCCGGCCTGTGCACGAATGTCAGCCAGCGCCTGCTAAACGAGTTCGGGATGTATGCGACGCCCATCAACTATCCAACCGTGCCGCGCGGTGATGAGCGGTTGCGCTTCACACCAGGCCCATTGCACACCGATGCGATGATGAACGATCTGGTCGACGCGCTCCTCGCCATCATCCCGTTGGAGCGGCGGCAGGCGGCGTGAGCAGCACATCAGCGGTCCGGTGCCGACACTGCAAGCCGTGTTGGCCCAATCCTGACAAACCGGCGTACGCCGCCATTGTAAGGTTCAGCCGGGCAAGTGCGAGATCAAGCCCGACGATAACGACCAGGGGCGTTTCGATCCATGATTATTGAACTTGGCCATTTCGCACTGATCCTGGCGCTGTTCGTCGCCATCATCCAGTCAGTCGTGCCATTGGTGGGTGCGCAACGGCGGCATCTTGGCTGGATGGCGGTCGGACGGTCCTGCGCGCTGATGGAGTTCGCGCTGATCGCGCTGGCGATGCTGTCCTTGATGCACGCCTATGTGACGTCCGACTTCTCGGTGATCAACGTCGCCGAGAACAGCCATACCGACAAGCCGCTGCTGTATCAGATCACCGGCGTGTGGGGGAACCACGAAGGCTCGATGCTGCTGTGGGTGTTCATGCTGTCGCTGTGCGCCGCCGCGGTGGCGCTGTTCTCCAACAACCTGCCGCCGGCCTTGCGGGCGCGGGTGCTGGCGGTGCAGGGCATGATCGGCGTGGGCTTCCTGCTGTTCATCCTGTTCACCTCCAACCCATTCCTGCGCACGTTCCCGCCGCCGCCCAACGGGCAGGGCCTCAATCCGGTGCTGCAGGATCCCGGCCTCGCCTTCCATCCCCCGTTCCTTTATCTGGGTTATGTCGGCTTTTCGGTGGCCTTTGCCTTCGCCGTCGCGGCCCTGATCGAGGGCCGGGTCGATGCCGCATGGGCGCGCTGGGTGCGGCCCTGGACGTTGGCATCGTGGTGTGCGCTGACCATCGGCATCGCGATGGGGTCCTGGTGGGCGTACTACACGCTGGGCTGGGGCGGCTGGTGGTTCTGGGACCCGGTGGAGAACGCATCCTTCATGCCCTGGCTGGTGGGCACCGCGCTGATCCATTCGTCCATCGTGGTTGAAAAGCGGGACACGCTGAAGTCCTGGACCATCCTGCTGGCGATCATCACCTTTTCCTTGTCGCTGGTGGGGACGTTCCTGGTGCGCTCGGGCGTGCTGACTTCGGTGCATGCCTTCGCCACCGACCCGCGGCGCGGCACCTTCATCCTGTTGCTGCTGCTGGTGGCGATCGGCGGATCACTGACGCTGTATGCCATCCGCGCGCCGGCGCTGAAAGGCGGCGGCCTGTTCGCGCCGATCTCGCGGGAAGGGGCGCTGGTGCTGAACAACCTGCTGCTGTCCTGCGGCTGTGCCACGATCTTCCTTGGCACGCTGTATCCGCTGTTCCTGGACGCGACGGGAGGTCCGAAACTGTCGGTCGGCTTCCCGTTCTTCAATCGCACGTTCGCGCCGATGATGGTGCCGATGGTGATCGCGGTCGGCATTGGTCCGATGCTCGCCTGGAAGCGTGGCGACCTGCTGGGCGCGCTGCAGCGGTTGTGGGTTGCCTACATCGCCACCGGCCTGGTCATATTGATCGGCTTTTACGTCACCCATGGCGGACCGGTGCTGGCGGTATTTGGCCTTGGCCTCTCTGCCTGGCTGTTCACCGCGGTGCTGACCGAACTGGCGAACCGGGTGCGGCTGTTCCGGGTGCCGTTTGGTGACAGTGTCCGCCGAACCCTCAATCTGCCCCGCTCCACCTACGGCATGTCGATCGCGCATCTGGGCCTCGCCGTATCCGTCGCCGGCTTCGCCGCCTCCGCCTTCGCGCAGGAAGCGATCGAGATTCTAAAACCGGGCGCCAGCATGACCATTGCCGGCTATGTTCTGACCCTGGAGCATGTCGATCGTGTTCCAGGGCCGAATTATACGGCCGATGACGCCAGCATTCGCGTCACGCAAGACGGGACGCTGGTGAAGGTCATGCATCCGGAACGCCGCTTCTTCCCACTGCAGAACCAGACGACGGGAGAAACCGCGATCCGGACAAATCTGCTCGCTGACCTCTATCTGGCCCTTGGTGACGCCGATCAGGCGGGGTCCTGGACGGTTCGTGCCTATTGGAAGCCGCTGGTGCCGTGGATCTGGATTGGCGCGGTGATCATGGCGTTGGGCGGCATGGTCAGTCTGAGCGATCGCCGGTGGCGTGTCGGGGTCGCCGCACAGGCGCGTCGCCGCAGTCCCTTGCCAGCCCCAGCCCCGGTTCCTGGTGAATAGACGCTCGGGAAACCCGCGATGACCCGCGTCCTGTATCTGCTGCCGCTGCTGATCTTCCTGGCCTTGGCGGAGTACTTCTTCATTGAACTGCAGCCCGGCCGCGACACCCAGATATTGCCGTCGGCGATGATCGATAAGCCCGCGCCTGATTTCGACCTCGCCGGCCTGGGAACCGACAAGCCGTTGGCGCTGGACGCGCTGAAGGGGCATCCGGTCATTATCAATTTCTTCGCCTCCTGGTGCGTGCCCTGCCGGATTGAGCATCCATTGCTGATGCGCCTGGCGCAGCAGGATCATCTTCCGCTTTACGGCATTGCCTACAAGGATAAGCCGGATGCCTCGGCTAACCTGCTGTCGACCTATGGCGACCCGTACCGTCAGGTCGGGATGGACCAAAATGGCCGCGTCGGCCTCGACTTCGGCGTCTATGGCGTGCCGGAGACCTATCTGCTGGACAGCACCGGTCGTATTCGCAAGCGCTTCGTTGGTCCGCTGACCGCCGACACGGTGGACAAGGAACTGCTGCCGCTGCTGAAGAAGCTGGACCAATCATGAAGTGGTATCTCGCCCTGCTGTTGCTGGTGCTTATCGGTGTGACCGCCCATGCGGTGGAACCGGGAGAACGGCTGTCGGACGCCACGTTGGAAGCCCGGGCCCGCTCCATCAGCGCCGGGTTGCGCTGCCTGGTGTGCCAGAACGAGTCGATCGATGACTCCAATGCGGCCCTGGCGCACGACATCCGCGTCCTGGTGCGGGAAAAACTGACAGAAGGCGACACCAACGTCCAGGCGGTCCAGGCGATCGTCGATCGCTACGGCGCTTTCGTCCTGCTGCGCCCGCCGGTGGAGCCGGCGACCTATATACTCTGGTTCGGACCTCCCGCCTTGGTGCTGCTGGGTGTGGCCGGCAGCCTGTTCTGGATGCGACGGCGTTCGCCCACCACGGTCACGCCCGCTCCCCTCAGCACCGAGGAGCGGCGGCGCCTGGATGGATTGCTCGGGGAACGCGACGGTTGATTCTGCCCTTCCTGCTCGCCGCGCTGGCTTTCGTCACCCTGCTGGCGATCGTGGCCCCGCTGCTGCGGGGCAATCGGCCGGTTCCGGAACGCGCCAACTTCGATCAGGCGGTGTATCGCGATCAGCTTCACGAGCTGGATCGCGACATCGCCCGCGGCCTGTTGACGCCGGACGAAGCTTCGGCCGCGCGGTTGGAGATCCAGCGGCGCCTGCTGGCGACTGACCGGCTTGCGTCCGCCCCTGCCCGTCTGTCCCGCAGCCCGGTGCTCGCCGGCGCGGTTTTCGTCGTGATCACCGCGGGTTCGCTTGGCGTCTATCTCTGGATTGGCGCACCCGGCTTGCCAGACGAGCCGTTCGCCTCGCGTCAGGCGGCGATGGCCTCGGCTGACGCCAAGGACCGCCTGAGCATGCAACAGGCGGCGGACCGGCTTGCGGCGAAACTCCAGGCCAATCCGTCGGACCCGCAAGGCTGGCTGCTGTTCGCCCGGGCCGAGTCGATGCTGAACCGTTGGGACCAGGCCGCGGACGCCTATCGTCACGCGATGACGCTGGGACAGACCGGCCCGGAGGTCACCGCCGCCTACGCCGAGATGCTGGTGTTGACCGCCGGTGGCACGGTCACGCCGGCGGCGGAAGCGGCGTTCCGGCAGGTTCTGGCAGCCGATCAGAATAGCGGAGTCGCCCGCTACTACCTCGCCATCGCTGCCAGCCAGGCTGGTGAGCCGCGCAAGGCGATCGACATGCTGCAGGCGCTGCTGGCCGGCATGCCGTCGGATTCGCCGTTGCGGGGACAGATCGGGCAGCGTATCGCCGACGCCGCGCAGGCGGCGCACATCCCCGTTCCGGAACTGGCAAACGGCACCGCTCCGGCAGCCGCTTCATCGCCCGGTCCGGATGCGAACACGGTCGCTTCGGCGGCCAACATGACAGACGCGCAGCGACAGGCCATGGTTACCGGAATGGTAGCTCGCCTCGCCGCGAAGCAGGCGGCGGACCCGAACAACCTGGATGGCTGGTTGCAGTTGGGGCGTGCCTATACGGTGTTGCACGAGCCGGACAAGGCCGCTGATGCGTTTGACAAGGCCGCCAGTCTCAAGCCCGGCGACGTGTCCATTCCGCTGCAGGCGGTGCGAGCGCTGCTGGCCGACCAAAAGCCGACGGCCCGGCTGCCGCCGCGGGTCGTCGATCTGCTGAAGCGGGTCGAGGCGACCGATCCGCAGGAGCCGATGGTGCTTTGGTTCCTTGGCATGGCCGCCGTGCAAGACAGGCAACCGCAGGAGGCGCGCCGTTATTGGGGCACGCTGCTGGCGAAACTGCCACCCGCTAGCGAGGACGCACGCATGGTTCAAGCCGCCCTGGACACATTGTCGCAGGCGGCGAAAGAACCGGGAGGCTAGCAGCCGCAAGCCCATCATTCTGTTGGCACTTGCGGTATAGCCGTCTCGGTGAGCCCGTGGCCGACCCTATCGTGTGAGCCGAACCGGTCGGCCTCAGTCAGGCGGCGGAGCGTGTCAGCTCCGGCAGCCGGGACCGCGGCATGGGGCCGTGGCCGAACGCTGCATGACCGACTTCTGTCGCCGCCATGCGGTAGTAGTTCAAGATGAAGACGCGAATCGCACTGGTGCGACCGCCGATGTGACCGGCCGATTCGACCTGACGCACCAGGGTGCTCATGTCCTGCTCTTCCCGTTCACAGATTTCACTCAACGCGTCCCATAGCTCCGGCTCCAGCCTCATGCTGGTCCGGCCCCGTCCGGCGACGACGTTTCGATTAACAAGACGACTTACTGGCATAGCCACCTCCTGTTGGCGATCCGGAGGAAACCACGCCGGGAGTTAACAGAAGGTTCACGGCACGGAAAAAGCACAACTTTTTTGGCACGCGCCGGTATGTCCGAGGATCGGGGCGTCTCTCGTTCACGCTGATCCGCCTGATCAAGATGCGCTGCTGTCCTGCCCCCGAAGCTCGTCGTACTTTGTAACGGACATAGTGGATAAGCAGGCGCTGATGACCAAGACCTGGCGGCCAGGCCAGGGGTTCGCCCACTATGGCGAACTTCGGACCCAGGACACTACACAGGCAACGGCGCCGCTTTCATGCGCTCCATGCTGAACCGGCTGCTGACGTTGCGCAACGGCACGGCGGCAATCAGTTTGCGGTAGAAATGGTCATAGGCGGCGATGTCGGCCACGACGACATGCAGCAAGTAGTCGACATCCCCGCTCATGCGCCAGGCATCGACGATCTCCGGAATGTCCTGGACCACCTTCGCGAAACGGCTGAGCCAGTCGGAGGAATGGTCGGCGGTTTCGACAGCGACGAAGACAGAAACCGGAAGACCGACCTTCTCCGCGTTCAGGATGGCGACACGCCGCTGGATGATGCCGTCCTGCTCCATCCGCCGGATGCGCTTCCAGCAGGGCGTCGGCGTCAGCCCCACCTTGGCCGCGATGTCGGCAAGTGACAAGGATGCGTCCAATGACAGCAGACGCAGGATCTCCCGGTCCAGGCGATCGATCTCCTTGTCGGCAGCCATGTGGGAGATCCTTTCTCTCAAGCCAGGGAATGAACGGAATTCTCCGGTTGTAGGGCATGAAGCGATCCGCGGGAGAAGAAAATCCTCAAGTTATCGGGCAGAGACCGACATGCGGCTACGGGCGTGACCCAGCTACGGACGTGACAGGGCGGCATGTTCCTGCGGCGTGCGAAGGGTCAGCCCCAGGGCGTGCATGCCACCCGCATCGGCGTCACCGAACTCGGCCGCCAACGTGGCGTGCACCGCGCGCGACCGGGCAACACGGCTGAGCCCCTGGAACGATGCGGCGACGACCAGAACGGTATAGTGGGTTTGTCCGCCTGCACGGGCGCCGGCATGGCCCGCATGACGGGCGCTATCGTCCTGCACGTCGAGCAGCGCAGGCGCGAAAGCCTGCGTCAGCGCGACCCGAATACGCTCAGCGCGGGTAGAAACCTGGGACGTTGTCATGCGGATGCTTATCGGTCCTTTTGCTCAACCCGCCAAGGCGCCAATCGATTACTGGCAGCGAACCATCCGCCCCCTGGATCGGCGGCAACGGCCGGCCGTGGGTTCGCCGGCTCAAGCCATCACGGATACGCCGTGGTGGGCGCACGGTGCCTATCCACCGGATGTCAGTCCGTTCGGGATCTGTCCGCTCAACACGCCAAGCACCCGGCTGCCATACCGGTCCAGCTTCGAGGCGCCGACACCCTTGATCTGGGCAAGCTCATCAAGGCTGGTGGGACGGATCGTGGCGATCTCCCGCAGTACCGAATCATGGAAGATGACGTAGGGTGGGATCGACTGTCCCCTTGCTTCGGCCAGCCGCCACAGGCGCAGCGCCTCATACGCCGCATTGGAGACCGGCGCGGCCGCCGGTGCCGCCATGGCAGCGGTCCGGCCACGTTCCGGCCGTTCGACGCGCGCCGGACGCGCGCCACCCTGTCGCAGGATCACCTTGGTTTCGCCGCGCAGGATCGGGCGGGCCTCCTCCTGCACCAGGAACAGTCCGCCGTGGCCGACGGTATCCACGTCCAGTGCGCGCAATGCGATCAACTGGCGGATCAGCCCACGCCAGTACCCAGCGCCATGCGCCGCGCCGACACCGAAGGTGCGCAACTTGTCGTGGTTGTGGCGCAGCACCATTTCGGTCCGCTCCCCGCGCAGCACGGAGACGATATGCACCGCGCCGAACATCTGGTTCGTGCGGTAGACCGCGGAGAGCACCATCTGAGCTTCGGTGGTCGCATCCGCGGTGACCGGGGGGGCCTCACAGTTGTCGCAGTGACCGCATTGTCCCTCCAGCGTCTCTCCGAAGCAGGTCAGCAAGGACCGTGTGCGGCAGGTCACCGCTTCGGTCAGCGCCACCATCTCCTCCAGCTTGGTGCGCATCACCCGCTTGCGTGCTTCGGGCGCCGCGGACTGCGCCAGCCAATGGCGCGCCTGAGCGACATCCTGACCCCCAAACAGCAGCAGCGTATCCGATGGATCACCGTCCCGCCCGGCTCGGCCGATCTGCTGGTAATAGGCTTCCGGGCTGTCCGGCATGTCCAGATGCGCGACGAACCGCACGTCGGGCCGATCGATGCCCATGCCGAAGGCAATCGTCGCCACCACCACCAAAGCCTCTCCCGAGCGGAACCGGGTCAGCGATTCCCGCTTGTGCACCGGGTCGAGGCCGGCATGGAACGCCAGCGCCGGAAAGCCCTTCTCCGTCAGCTTAGCCGCCACCCGCTCGGTCTTGGTTCGGCTGCCGCAATAGACAATCCCGCACTCGCCCTTGTGCGCTTTCAGGAAATCCAGAAGCTGCGCCGTCTCCCCCACCTTCGGCGCCGCCGACAGCCGAAGATTCGACCGATGGAAGCTGGACGCGAACACCGCCGCATCCGGCATCCGTAGCGCCGCCAGGATGTCGGTGCGGGTGCGCGGATCGGCGGTTGCGGTCAGGGCGATCCGCGGCACGCCGGGAAACATGTCGGGCAGGCGGGTCAGCGCGCGGAACTCCGGCCGGAACTCGTGTCCCCACTGGGAGACGCAATGGGCTTCGTCGATCGCAACCAGCGCCAGCCGCAGCCGCGACAGCCGGTCGGCCGTGCCGCTGGCAAGCAGTCGCTCTGGCGAGACATAGAGCAGGTCCAGCCGCGCCTCGATCAGGTCGCGGGTGACCGCTCGGGCCTCGGCTGGATCAAGTTCCGAATGCAATGCGCCGGCGTTCACGCCAACCTGGCGCAGCGCGGCGACCTGGTCGTCCATCAGCGCGATCAACGGCGAGACGATCACCGCCGTGCCGGGACGAACCAGCGCGGGAACCTGATAACAGATGCTCTTGCCGCCGCCGGTCGGCATCAGCACCAACGCATCCCCGCCGCGCACGACATGGTCGACCGCTGCTTCCTGTTGACCGCGAAATCCAGCAAAGCCAAACACCCGACGCAGGATCTGCGCGGGATCGTCGAGAAGGGCGTCGGCAGACATCTAGAGGATCTTTCACACACCTGTCAGGCGGCCGAGTCGGTGGCACGCGTGGCATTGCAATTATAGTGCAGACGCCACGCTTGTCGCCAACGCGGTCATCAACGCCCTGAACATGGCCATCGATAAACCGGTCTGCGCGAGCAACACGAAACATCCTGCTGTTCGCCAAATGGTCGGCCTGGCACCGCAGGCAGCTTGGCCTGTTCAACCGGATGCGCTTCAAGCCGCGGGTCGTCCGCGTCTGGAGCTTCCTCGTTTGGCAACGCAATGGCCTGGCTCGTGACATGGACGGCGGCAAGCCGAAATCGGACGACAACCATTTTACCCTGGCTGGCCGGCGTCGCACCAAGCTGTGAGAACTTGAACCACCGCGCCCGCACGGACGTATCGACAGTAGCGGACCCTGCTTGACTTTGACATACTCCGGTTACACGACGACACTAGGAAGAGGTAATGAGCCGTTTCCGCATCCCGTCTCTCCGTAGCGCAACCATAGCCCTCGCGGCCTGCGCCGTGATCGGAGCATTTGCCACCGTTCCATCCCCGGCACAGGCACGTGTGTTCGTCGGTTTCGGGTTTGGATTCCCAGGCTTTTATGGTCCGGCCTATCTTCCACCGCCGATCTACTATCCGCCGCCGTATTACGCCGCCCCGCCAGTTGTCTATACGCCGCCGCAGGTCTATACGCCCGGCCCGGCTGTTTCGCCCGGCGGCGGTGGCCAAACATGCTACGCCGGCGCTTATGTCTGTCCAATGGAACGCCCGGTGCCGAGCGGAGCGGCGTGTTACTGCCTGGGTAATGGTGGTCAACGGGTGACGGGTCGCGCCAACTGATGTCCGCTAGCCGCGGAGCATCTGCCAATTCTGGTCACGCCGCCGCCGGTCACCCTGATCCGAAACAACCCAATCCCGTGGCGGAGCATCCACACCCCGCCGCCATCGAGGATTACGCCCTGATCGGCGACTGTCATACCACGGCGCTGGTCAGCAAGATGGGATCCATCGACTGGCTGTGCTGGCCGCGCTTCGACAGTCCTGCCTGCCTCGCGGCCCTGCTTGGCTCACCCGCGAACGGGCGCTGGCGGATCGCGCCGAATGCTGCCCCGCTGGCGGTCACCCGTCGCTATCTTCCCGGCACGATGATCCTTGAGACGCTGTTCGAGACCGAATCTGGTTCGGTCGCGCTGATCGACTTCATGCCGGTCGAAAGCAATTCGGTTGTTCGCATCGTCGAAGGCCGCACCGGCACGGTCGAGATGCAGTTCGATCTCGCGCTACGCTTTGAATACGGCTCCGCCGTCCCATGGGTCACGCGCCTTAAGCACGGCAGCGGTATTCTGGCTGTCGCTGGTCCTGATCAGGTCGTGCTGCACAGCGATGTCAAGCTGCACGGTAAGGCAATGACCACAGTCGCCGGCTTCACCGCCGAGGCCGGCCAGCGCATCCGCTTCGTGATGACGCATGCGGCGTCCCACCTCGATCCGCCGGTACCGCCCGATGCCGACCGCGCGTTGGATGAGACCGACGCCGTCTGGACCGCCTGGTCCGCGCGCTGCACCTACCGCGGCACCTATCGCGCCCAGGTGAACCGGTCGCTGCTGACCTTGAAGGCGCTGAGCTACGCCCCAACCGGCGGCATCGTCGCTGCCCCTACCACATCGCTGCCGGAGCAGGCGGGCGGAACGCGCAACTGGGACTACCGCTACTGCTGGCTGCGCGATGCGACGTTCACCCTGATCGCGCTGATGCATGCTGGCTATCGCGAGGAGGCGGAGGCCTGGGGCGCCTGGCTGCGCCGCAGCGTCGCCGGCTCACCTTCCCAATTGCAGACGCTCTACGGGTTGAGCGGTGAGCGATTGGTATGGGAGTGTGAGGTGCCATGGCTGTCCGGCTATCAAGGCGCCAGTCCGGTGCGCATCGGCAACGCCGCCAGTTCCCAGCTTCAACTGGACATCTACGGTGAACTGGTGGACGCGCTGTATCAGGAGGCCGCGCTTGGCTTGGTCAAACCGACGGCAAGCTGGAATCTGCAACGGTCATTGGTGACCCATCTGGAGACGATCTGGCACCAGCCGGACGAGAGCATCTGGGAAGTGCGGGGCGAAGCGCAGCATTTCACCTTTTCCAAGGTGATGGCCTGGGTTGCCGTGGATCGGGCGATTCGCTCGGCCGAAACCTTCAAGCTGCCAGCACCTGTGGATCGCTGGCGCGCGTTGCGCACCCGCATGCATGAAGCCGTGTGTGAACATGGCTTCAACGCGCAGCGCAATGCCTTTGTTCAATCGTTTGGCAGCGAAGCGCTGGATGCCAGCCTGCTGCTGCTGCCGCTGGTGGGCTTTCTGCCGCCTGAGGATCCGCGGATTGACGCCACGGTGGCGGCAATCGGCCGCGACCTGATGGTCGATGGGTTGATCCGCCGATACCGCACGGACGAAACCGACGACGGGCTGAAAGGCGAGGAAGGCGTCTTCCTGGCGTGCAGTTTCTGGTACGTCGACAACTTGGTGCTACAAGGACGCACCGCGGAAGCGCGAGCGATGTTCGCTCGGCTGTTGGATTTGTGCAACGACGTCGGCCTGCTGGCGGAGGAGTATGATCCCATTGCCCGCCGCCAGCTTGGCAACTTTCCACAGGCGTTTTCCCATCTTGCACTCATCAACACCGCGCTGAACCTGGACAGCCGCGATCCCCCGGCCGATCAACGCCGCGACCCCGGTGATCCCGCGGGGGAAGTCGATGAAGAGTATTAGGGGTTACTGATTGGTGGACTCCTGCATGATTTGTTTCACGCCTCAATCCCGTGCGGGGATCAGCAGATCCAGTGCTTCCGTCAATTTGTCGAACAACATTGGGCGGCCGACCATTGGCTGCACGATGATCCCGTCGCAGGAGCGCCAGATCATCCAGCGGCGAAACCCGCTGGCGAGCGTGAACAGCGCCACCATCTCCTCGTACTCGTCACCTTCAATGCAGCAGTCCAGTTCCACCTCCATGCGAAGCTCATGAAATTCCGACCACGCTTGCATCAGCATCAGATCGGGCACATCAAACGAAAGTCCTGTCGGCATTCCTGCTGACGCGCGATGTAGCTGCACTGAAACCTCCTTCTGACGGCTCAATGCGTGATCAACCGAAATCACGCATATGTGATGTTTGCCCGACCGGTGTCGGCAGCGGCAAGAAGAATGTTTCGAAAAAGTTAGTTGCAGAACGAGTCGTCGCCGCTAGTTCGAAGGCCAAACAATATGCTGACGACAAGTTATTGATAAACCGCCTTTACGTTGGCTTTCTAGTGCGATATCGTATCTTTTACTTTAATGAATCGAACGTGCAATGTCGTTGCACATATTTAATAAATTGCGGTCTGGCGACTGAGCTGGACACCAATGTGAACTCATTTTCGTATATCGATCGTTTCGTTGGCAAAGCGCCCCGCGCGTTCGGAAGGCGGTGGCTATGAGCCGGAACCAACTTGAGGCATAGCAATCGGCGTTCCACCCAACGACAGCAATCTCGGTCTTCTGCGCGCCAAAGTCGCACTGTTCATGGTTTTGGCGCGGTGACGGCCTTGCGCCTGGGCAAAGTCTATGCATAACGCCCTATACATTAAGCAAATCTAACGAGGAGACGTCCGGGGGTGACAGACATCATCCTGGAAACCGAAGGCCTGACCCGTGAGTTCGGCGGCTTCCGCGCTGTGGACGACGTGGCGCTGCGCGTGAGCCGCGGCACGATCCATGCGCTCATCGGCCCGAACGGCGCCGGCAAGACAACCTGCTTCAACCTGCTCACGTCGTTCTTGCCGCCCACCCGCGGCAAGATCATCTTCAAGGGCCACGACATTACGGGGATGAAGCCGGCCATGGTGGCACGGCTCGGCCTGGTGCGCAGCTTCCAGATTTCCGCGGTGTTTCCGCACCTGACGGCGCTGGAGAATGTGCGATTGGCGCTGCAGCGTGCCCGCGGCGCCAGCTTTGACTTCTGGCGCTCGGAGAGCAGCCTCAGGATCTACCAGGACCGGGCGCGGGCGCTGCTGTCCGATGTCGGCCTGGCCGGCTTCGCCGACACCATTGTCGCCGGCATGGCATACGGCCAGAAGCGGGCGCTGGAAATCGCCACGACCCTGGCGCTGGAACCGGAAATGATGCTGCTGGACGAGCCCACCGCCGGCATGGCGCATGGCGAGGTGGACCGGATCGTGCAGTTGATCGCCCGCATTCGCGAAGGTCGCACCATCCTGATGGTCGAGCATAACCTGTCGGTTGTCGAAGGCCTTTGCGACAAGATCACCGTGCTGACCCGCGGCAGGATCCTGGCCGAGGGCGACTATGACACGGTGTCGAGGAACCCCGAGGTGATCGCCGCCTATCTGGGAACCGCGGATGCTTGAGATCAGCGCTCTAAACGCCTGGTATGGTGAAAGCCACATTCTGCACGGCGTCGATTTCACGGTGCGCGAGGGCGAGGTCGTCACGTTGCTGGGCCGCAACGGCGCCGGCAAGACCACGACGATGAAATCCATCATGGGCCTGGTGCCGCGACGGGAGGGGCACGTAACATTTCGCGGCGCGGAAATGATCGGATTGAGCCCCGATCATATCGCTCGCGCCGGCATTGCCCTCTGTCCCGAGGAGCGCGGCATCTTCGGCTCGCTGTCGGTGACGGAAAACTTGATGCTGCCGCCGGTCGTCGCACCCGGCGGCCTCGACATTCCAACGATCTATGCGCTGTTCCCCAACCTGAAGGAGCGTGCCAAGACCGCGCATGGCACCCGCCTGTCCGGCGGCGAGCAGCAAATGCTGGCGATCGCCCGCATCCTGCGGACCGGGGCAAGGATGCTGCTGCTGGACGAACCGACCGAAGGCCTTGCACCGGTGATCGTGCAGCAGATCGGCCGCACCATCCGGGAGATCAAGAACCGTGGTTTCACCGTGCTGCTGGTTGAACAGAATTTCCGTTTCGCCGCGACCGTGGCCGACCGCCACTACGTCATGGAGCACGGCAAGATCGTCGACATGATCCCGAACCACGAACTCGAAGCCAGCATGGACAAGCTGCACGATTATCTGGGCGTGTGATGTTGGCCGGCGGCAAACATGATACATCGGCAAGACTTTCCGCGCGGTCATGGTCCGGCTCGTCGGGGTTGCCTGGCACGGCAGGTGCTAGAGCCGGTGACCCAGGCAAGCTAAGCGGCGGGCGCTTTGGCCATGTCCGCAGGTCGCTGATGCGGCTTTCCGTCCGCGCTAGAACGACCGTCTTTTCATTTCAAGGCATCAAGGCAATCTCATGCAAACCTCACGTCGTCGCATGCTCAAGACGGCCATCGCGGCCGCCACGCTGCCGTTAACTCAGCCCGCGCGTGCCCAGAATCCGGTCATCAAGATCGGCGTGCTGAACGACCAGTCCGGCCCCTATGCCAATACCGGCGGCGCCACCTCGGTCATCTGCGCCAAGCAGGCGCTGGAGGATTTCGGCGTGTCCGCCAAAGGCCTGAATGTCGAGGTGATCGCCGCTGATCATCAGAACAAGCCGGACCTGGCGGTTTCCATTGTTCGGCAATGGTTCGACCGGGAGGGCGTGGACATGCTGCTGGATGTGCCGACCTCCTCGGTGGCGCTGGCGGTGCAGTCGGTGGTGCGGGAGAAGAACAAGGTCTATCTCAACTCCGGCGCGGCCTCGTCGGCACTGACCGGCGAGCAATGCTCGCCCAACTTCATCCACTGGACCTACGACACCTACATGCTGGCGAAATCGACGGGCGGCGCCGTGGTGAAAGCGGGCGGCAATGCCTGGTACTTCCTGACCGCCGATTACGCGTTCGGCAAGCAGTTGCAATCGGATACGACGGCATTCATCCAAAGCAGCGGCGGCAAGGTGCTGGGGGCGGCGCAGTATCCATTTCCGGGTACGACCGACTTCTCCTCGTTCCTGGTGCAGGCGCAGTCCAGCGGCGCGAAAGTGCTCGGCTTGGCAAATGCCGGCGGCGACACGGAGAACGCCATCAAGCAGGCGCATGAGTTCGGCCTTAACGCATCAATGAAGATTGCCGCTTTGCTGATGTTCATCACCGACGTGCATGCGCTGGGGCTGGATGTCGCCGGGGGATTGAACCTGACGGAGAGTTTCTACTGGAACCTGAATGATCGCACCCGCGCCTTTACCAATCGGGTCAAGCCGAAGACACCGAACAACTGGCCCAACATGGTTCACGCGGGCTGCTATTCCGCCACCCTGCACTACCTGAAGACGGTCGCCGACATGGGTGCGGCCGAGGCCAAGAAGGATGGTGTGGCGACCGTGAACCGGATGAAGGCGATGCCGGTCGAGGACGACTGCTTCGGCAAGTCCAAAATCCGCCAAGATGGCCGTAACCTGGTCACGTCGTATCTGTTCGAGGTGAAAAAGCCTAGCGAAAGCAAAACTCCGTGGGATTATTACAACCTCGTGGCGACCACTCCTGGGGACCAGGCCTTCCGCCCGCTGGCTGACGGCCACTGCTCCTTCATCAAGGCCTGACGAAAAGCCGGCGAGCAACATGAGGTTAACACGGGTATGATACCAGCGGCCCAAAGCGCTGGCTGGTATGCGCGGTGGGTTGGTGGGGCGGTCGCGCGCGAAATCAATCAGATACCGACGGCCGTTGACCGGCTATCGGTCAACATCAAGGGCCGTTGGTATGAGTGGTTTGCTGAGTTATAGTTTCACCGTCTTCGGCACCACCGTATCTGTGTCGGCCATGCTTGGCCAGGCAACGCTCGGCCTTATAAACGGCGCGTTCTACGCCTGCCTGTCACTTGGCTTGGCGGTTATCTTCGGCATGCTCAACATCATCAACTTCGCCCACGGGGCGCTGTTCATGATGGGAGCGTTCGCCTCCTGGATGTTGCTGAACTACGTGGGCATCGGCTACTTCCCGGCGCTTATACTGTCTCCGTTGCTGGTCGGCTTATTTGGAATCGTTCTTGAGAAGACCATTATCAGCCGTTTGTATAAACTGGATCACCTGTATGGCCTGCTGCTGACCTTTGGCCTGGCGCTAGTGATAGAGGGCCTGTTCCGCAACGCTTATGGCAGTTCAGGCATGCCGTACCGCATTCCGGACGTCCTGCAGGGCGCGGTCAACCTCGGCTACATGTATATGCCGAAGTATCGTGGCTGGGTCGTACTGGCGGCGGCGGTGGTCTGCTTCAGCACGTGGGCTATCATCGAAAAGACGTCGCTCGGTGCCAGGCTGCGGGCGGCGACGGAAAACGCGCCGATGGTGCAGGCCTTCGGCGTCGATGTGCCGCGGCTGATCACCCTGACCTACGGCGGCGGCGTTGCCCTGGCCGCCTTCGCCGGCGTGCTGGCGGCGCCAATCTACTCGGTGAATCCGAACATGGGCAGCAACTTCATCAACATCGTGTTCGCCGTCGTGGTGATTGGCGGCATGGGGTCCATCCTGGGCTCGATCATCACCGGCTTTGGGCTGGGCGTGATCGAGGGCCTGACCAAGGTGTTCTATCCGCAGGCTTCGGCCACCGTGGTGTTCCTGGTAATGGTCATCGTTTTACTGGTCAGGCCGCGCGGCCTGTTTGGAAAGGCCGCCTGAGATGTTCGGATTTTCGCGGGCGCAGTTCATCGCCTTCGTGGTGATGGTCGTGCTGATCGCGGTCTGCCCCTTCGTGCTGTACCCAGTGTTCCTGATGCAGGTGCTGTGCGCCGCGCTGTTCGCTTGTTCGTTCAACCTGATGATCGGCTATGTCGGCCTGCTGTCGTTCGGTCAGGCGGCTTTCTTCGGGATGGGCAGCTACGTTGCCGCCTGGGCGATCAAGACCTGGCACGTGGACGCCTCCATCGCCATCATCCTGGGCGGCGCCACGGGTGCCATAATGGGGCTTGTGCTAGGCTTCCTGGCGATCCGCCGCTCCGGAATCTATTTCGCCATGATTACCCTGGCGCTGGCGCAGATGGTGTACTTCTTCTGTCTGGAAGCGCCGTTCACCGGGGGTGAGGACGGCATCCAGCAGGTCCCCCGCGGTCACCTGTTCGGCTTCATCGACCTGTCCGGCGACATGACGATGTACTGGGTTGTCTCGGCCATATTCATCGGCGGCTTCCTGCTGGTCTATCGCATCATTCACTCGCCATTCGGGCAGGTCCTGAAGGGCATCCGGGAGAATGAGCCGCGTACGACATCGCTTGGCTACCGCACCGACGACTACAAGCTGATCGCCTTCGTGCTGTCCTGCATGATCGCTGGGATCGCCGGCGGCACCAAGGCCCTGGTGTTCGGCATCGCCACCCTGACCGACGTGAATTCCGCCACGTCAGGCGATGTCGTGCTGACCACCCTGCTGGGCGGCCTGGGCACGGTGTTCGGCCCAGCGTTGGGCGCGCTGGTAGTGACCTCGATGGAGAACTACCTGGCGCAGTTCGGTGCCTGGGTGACGGTGACGCAGGGCGTGATCTTCATGATCTGCGTGCTGGCGTTCCGCCGTGGGATCATCGGCGAACTGGGGGCCTATTTGAAGCTGGCCTTGTAGGCGAATGGCAGCCGATCCAGCGCCATTCATCCTGACCTTGATCCTGGACGACACGTCCCAGGCCCGGTTCGACACTTTGCGGACCGCTCACTTCCCGGCTGATCGGCTGGTGGTCGGGGCACATGTCACGCTGTTTCATGCGCTGCCGAGTGATCTGGACATCTCGGACGCGGCCCGCCAGGCGGCGGCGGAAGCCCCTTTCCCGGTTCAGGTAACCGGCCTCCGTTTTCTGGGGCACGGGGTTGCTTTCGTGCTAAATTCTGCGCGGTTGCAGCGGCTGCGGGAGGGTTTTCGCGCTCGCTGGGCGGCGCGCCTGACACCGCAGGATCGCCAGGCGTGGCGTCCACACGTAACTATACAGAACAAGGTTGAACCGGCGGTGGCGAAGGCGCTGCACATGCAAATGTCGGCCGGTTTCATGCCATATGAGGTGATCGCAATCGGGCTGCACCTGTGGATCTACCGAAACGGGCCATGGCAGGCGGCGGGAGCATTTCCCTTCAAATCGGATAGGTTCGACGACTGACCCACGATTTCAGCCTGGTGGTGTGGACAGGCGCCTTGACGCCGGAAACCAATCGCCCTCACGCTCCGGCAATGAACGCTACGCCGGAGCCCGTGCCGTCATGACCGCCCCCGCAAGATGACCGAGCTTTCAGGCATCGCCCGCGAGCGTGGCATCCGCAACTTCCTGATCGCCTACACCGACCTGTTCGGCGTCCTGCGGGCCAAGCTGGTGCCGGCCCGCGCCATCGACGGCATGGCGCGGGACGGCGCGGGCTTCGCCGGCTTCGCAACCTGGCTCGACATGACCCCAGCCGATCCCGACATGCTGGCGCTGCCGGACCCCACGACCCTGATCCAGTTGCCCTGGAAACCCGAGGTCGGCTGGATGGCCGCCGACCTTTGGATGTCCGGGGCACCTGTCGAGCAGGCACCCCGTAACGTGCTGCGCCGGCTGATCGTCAAGGCCGCCGAACAAGGGTTGGAGATGCGCACCGGCGTCGAGCCGGAATTTTTCCTGATCCAGCCCAGCGGCCAGGCCATCGCCGATGCCGCCGACCGGCAGCCGAAGCCTTGCTATGACCAGCTTACGCTCATGCGCCGCTACGACGTGATCACCGAAATCTGCGACGCGATGGAGGCGCTGGGCTGGGAACCGTACCAGAACGACCACGAGGACGCGAACGGCCAGTATGAGATGAACTGGGCCTATGCCTCCGCACTGGTAACCGCCGATCGGCATGTCTTCTTCAAATACATGGTCCGCACGATCGCGGAGCGGCACGGGTTGCGTGCGACGTTCATGCCAAAGCCGTTCGCGGACCTGACCGGCTCCGGTTGCCACGTTCATGTCTCGCTCTGGAAGAATGGGGAAAACATCTTCCTGGGTGACAGCGAGTTGGGCCTGTCGGCGGCGGCGCATCAGTTCCTGGGCGGTGTCATGTCTCACGCCGAGGCGCTGTGCGCGCTGACCAATCCGACGGTGAACAGCTACAAGCGACTCAACGCGCCGCTGACGGTGTCCGGGGCCACCTGGTCGCCGAACGCGGTAAGCTGGGGCGGCAACAATCGGACCCATATGATCCGGGTGCCCGCGCCGGGCCGGCTCGAGTACCGCCTCGCGGACGGGGCAGCGAACCCGTATCTGTTGCAGGCGGCGCTGCTGGCCGCGGGACTGGACGGGCTGGCCAAGGCACGCGACCCGGGTCCGCCGCTCGACCTGAATATGTCTGCGGCCAAACCGCACGCAGCCGGATCGCGGCCGCTGCCGCTCAATCTGCTCGATGCCCTTCGCGCCTTCGAGGCAAGCGCGCTGCTCCGTGACGCTCTGGGGCCATCCTTCGCTGCCGCCTATATCGGTTTGAAGCGGCAGGCGTGGGAGTCGTATATGCGCCACCTGACCCAGTGGGAGCTGGATACGACGCTGGACTGCTGACCGGGCGTTGCTGGCCGGATATCGCGCTCGGTTGCGGTCCACCCATTCGAACCCGATTGGTCAGCTTAAAATTATGATACACATGTTTTCCAATCTGGCGTGGTAGTTGACGTTCGTGCGCATAGCAACCTGTCAGCCACCCGGCATTCCATGAGCTCCACAACGGCTTCCGTGGCGGAAGCGGTTTCGGTCACCAGCCCACGCCTGCAGGAATGCCGTGATTGCGGCCTGATGCAGGTGCTGCCGGCCATGCCGCCGGCCAGTCGCGTGGTCTGCCTGCGCTGCGACTCGGTCTTGCGGCGCACCAAGTATCATCCGCTGCTGCTCCCGGCGATGCTGAACGTCTCCGCGCTGATCCTGTTGGCCGTCGGCGCCACGCTGACCATCATGTCGGTGACCGAGGGTGGACAGGAGCGCTCCGCGGCCCTGGTCAGCGGCCCGACGATCCTGGAGCAGTACGGGCTGTGGGAACTCTCGCTCGTGGTTCTCGTCACCACGCTCGCCGCCCCGCTTGCCCGGGTGCTTTGCATGCTGACGGTTCTCGCCGGCCTTCACCTGCCCCGGCCGCCTGCCGAGCTTCGGGCAATTTTCGCCTGGGTCGGGCATCTCAAGCCCTGGTCGATGGTGGAGATCTACCTGTTGGGTTTGTTCGTCGCCTATGTCCGCCTCAGCGGCATGGCGCAAGTCGACCTTGGGCCGGCGGTCTACGCCCTGGGCGGCCTGATGGCGATGATGGTCGGGGCCGACGTGACGCTCGATGAACAGGCGGTCTGGGAGGCAATGGAACCGCCAAATCGGCGCCGGCGGACGCGGGAACGGCCGACGCCGGTGAACACTATTCCCGACACCGCCCGCCGCTGGCGCATCGGCTGCGACACCTGCCGCCTGGTCAGCAGAGCCGCACCGGGTATGCACTGTCCCCGCTGCGGATTTCGGCTGCATGATCGAAAACCCCGGTCGATCGAGCGAACCTGGGCCTATGTTCTTGCCGCGATGACGCTCTATGTTCCCGCCAATTTCTTTCCAGTGCTGACCGTGGTGCGGCTCGGCGCCGGACAACCCAGCACGATCCTGGGCGGCGTGCAGGAACTGGTGGATTACGGCATGTGGCCGCTCGCGGCGCTGGTCTTCTTCGCCAGCGTCGCGGTGCCGATGCTCAAGCTTGTTGGGCTGTGCACGCTGCTAACCTTGACCCAGCTTGGCAATACACGCTGCCTGCATGATCGGACCGTGCTGTATCGGATCGTCGAGGCGATCGGCCGGTGGTCGATGATCGACATCTTCATGGAATCGATCCTGGTCGCGCTGGTCCAGTTCGGCACCCTTGCCAGCGTGTATCCTGGTCCAGGCGCGCTTGCCTTCGCAGCGGTGGTGATCCTGACCATGCTGGCGGCGCGCAGCTTCGATCCGCGCCTGATGTGGGATAATGCTCGGACCAGAACCGAGGCGGCATGAACGATCCCCTCCCCCCAACGCCCTCATTGGCGCCCGCTTCGTCACCCGCGGCGCCACATCACCCGACCGCCGTCCTGCGCACCCGCATCGATCGCAAGCGTCGCATCTCGCTGATCTGGGCGATCCCCGTGGTGACGCTGTGCATCGGCGTCTGGCTGGCGTGGCAGACGATTTCCGAACGCGGGCCGCTGATCACCATCACCTTCGAGACCGCGGAGGGATTGGCCGCGGATCAGTCCCATGTCAGGCACAAGGACGTCGACATGGGGGTAGTGCGCAAGGTCGCGCTGACCCCGGATGGCAAGCGCGTGCAGGTCACGGTGCGGATGAACAAGGAGGCCAATCCGCTGCTGACCGACAAGACGGATTTCTGGGTCGTGCGGCCACGGTTCTTCGCGGGCTCTATCAGCGGCCTGCAAACGCTGATATCCGGCTCGTATATCGATATGCTTCCCGCCGCGCCGGGCGGCGAGCCGAAACGCGACTTTGTCGGTCTGGAAAATCCGCCGGTGCTGCAATCTGACGTGCCGGGCCGTACTTTCCTGCTGCAGGCGAACCGCATCGGCTCGATCAGCCTGGGGTCGCCGGTGATGTATCGCGACCTCGACGTCGGCGAAGTGCTGGGGTGGGACATTGGCGAGATGGCCCGCAGTATCGTCATCCATGTCTTCGTGCGGGAGCCGTTTGACAAGTATGTCCACGATGGCTCGTTGTTCTGGAACGCCTCCGGCGCCAACATCCACCTCGGCGCCAATGGCTTGCAGCTCCAGGTCGAGTCCCTGCGCGCCATCGTCCTGGGCGGCATTGCCTTCCAGACGCCGGATGAGCAGACGCCAACCGCGGAGAGCCAGCCGGATTACGCCTTCACCCTGTTTCAGACAAAGGAAGCGGCCGAGGATTCAACCTTCAAGCGCAGCGTGACGGCCGTCGCCAATCTGACGACATCCGTGGCCGGCCTGGGGGAAGGTTCGCCGGTGACCTTGCATGGCATCAAGATCGGCGAGGTCACCAGCGTCTCCCTGGTCTACGACCGCAGCACCGACACCGTCATCTCGCCGGTGCATTTCACCATGGAACCCGAGCGTGTCGAGAGTCTGGAACTTCCGACTGGCGGCAGTCTCGATGCCAAGATGCGGGAACTTGTGCAGCGGGGGCTGCGCGTGGAGTTACAGACATCGAGCTTCCTGACTGGGCAGAAGGAACTGGCCATCGACCTCTTCCCCCATGCTGGTCCGGCGAACCTGGAAAAGCAGGACGGGTCCTATGTCATCCCGGTCCTCGGCGGCGGCAGTGACGACGTCATGACGGCGGCGACCAACCTGATGAACCGCGTCAACGGCATCCCGTTCGAGGCGATCGGCCAGAACCTGAGCCAGACCCTGGCCGGGACGAGTGCGCTGGTGAACGACAAGCAGCTTGCCGAGACCGTCTCGACCCTGCAATCAACCCTGGCCAGCACCCAAACGCTGGTGAACAGCCTGAACAAGGGGATGACGCCGATGCTCCAGCGGCTGCCGGCGATATCCACCAGTCTGGAGGACTCGGTGAAGCGGACCGACAAGCTGATCGGATCGGTGGAAACCGGCTACGGCGGCGATTCACGCTTCAGCCGCGACATCGGCCAGATGCTGATGCAGTTGTCCGATGCGGCAAGGTCGATCCGGGTGCTGGCGGACCTGCTGTCCCGTCACCCGGAGGCGCTGATCCGCGGCCGCACGGATCAAGGGACGCAGTAATGCCTTTGATGTCTTCGGAAATGCCGCGGCGGGCCGCCTTGCTGCTGCTGGCGGCGGCGCCTGCTGCTTGCACCTCGCCCAACCCGATCCTGTATGTCCTCGCACCGGTGCCCGGAACGATCCTGACAGGTGCGCCGCGGAATGTCGCACTGCGCGCGATCAGCCTGGCACGCTACCTCGAACGCTCGCAGATCGTCCGTTCATCCGAAGGCTATCGCCTGGATGTGCTGTCGAATGAGTGGTGGGGTGAGCCGCTTGATGCCTTGATGAACCGCATCCTGGTGCAGGAACTGGCGCAACGGCTGCCCGGCAGCACGGTGTATGCCGACAATGGCGCCATCTCCATGCCACCGGACGCGACGGTGGAAATCAACCTCCAGCGCTTCGATCTCGACCACACCGGCGCCGTGCTGCTGCTGGCGCAGGTTGCCGTGCGCGGCCACCCGACAGCCGAACGCGGCATATCGCTGACGGTGAGGCCGTCGGATCAGACAACCTCCGCCCTGGTTGCGGCCATGAGTACCGCGGTCGGCCGGCTTGCCGATGCGATCGCGGCACTGCTGGTGGGACAGTAGGCGTTTCAGCCAGCGCCCGCGCCGACCGCGGCTTCATCCGACTTGGACTATGACCGCGTGAGGGTGCGTCTTCGCCGGTGTCCAATCTTGCATGATGCTGTGTTTGATCGCGTGCATGACGCCTTCTGACGGGTCAGCCCCAGGCGGTCACGCGTCAAGTCGGTTCAGATCAACCGTGACAGCATGATCCAGCGGCCCATGACCCTGGCCCAGGCCAGGCGCGGCGGTGATCGCCGCCCTGACATAGGCGCGCGCGCGCCTGACCGCATCGAGCAGGCTCATGCCCTGGGCCAGCCCAGCAGCCACGGCCGATGCGGTCGTGCATCCGGTGCCGTGGATGTGCCTGGTCTTGATGCGCGGCGCGACGAAAGCCTCAATGCCATCGGCGGTCGCCAGCAGATCCACCAGCCTGTCGGATGGCAGGTGGCCGCCTTTCAGCAGAACCGATGGGACCCCCAGCGCAAGCAGGGCCGTGGCGGCAACCGACATATCCGCTTCGGTCTTGATCGACAGGCCGGTCAGCGCCTCGGCCTCCGGCAGGTTGGGCGTGATCACAACGGCCATCGGCAGCAGGCGTCGTCGCAGGCTGTCGACAGCATCCGGGGCGAGAAGATGATGCCCACCCTTTGCCACCATCACCGGATCGAGGACCACGGGCACGCCCGGCGCGTGAACCGCCAGCGCGTCACACACCGTCTCGATCGTCGCAATATCGCCCAGCATGCCGATCTTGATCACGTCGGCGCCAATGTCATCCATCACCACGGCGATCTGCTGGCGGATGAAATCCGGCAGGACCGGCAGAACGCCATGCACACCGAGGGTGTTCTGAGCGGTCAGTGCCGTAATGGCCGTGGCGGCGAAGGCGCCCAATGCCGTGACGGTCTTGATGTCAGCCTGAATACCCGCGCCGCCGCCCGAATCCGAACCCGCGATGATCAGGACGCGGCCATGCATCATCCGGCGACTTCCCGCTGTGTCACGTCGATCCCGGCCGCTCCCCCGGTCCGCGTCACCTCGGCGATGACTTCACACAAGGAATCGACCACCTCGGCAACCATTGCGCCGTCCTCACCTTCGGCCATGACCCGCACCAGCGGTTCGGTTCCGCTTTCCCGGATCAACAGCCGGCCGGTGCCGTTCAGTCGTTGCTCGGCATCCCGGATCGCCGCCTGGACAGCACCATCGCGCAGCGGCGACATGCCGATGAACCGGACATTCTTCAGGCGCTGCGGCAGACGCTCGAACACCCGACAGGCTTCCGACGCGGCGCAGTCCTGCTGCACCAGCACCGCCAGGACTTGCAGCGCCGCCAGCAACCCATCGCCAGTCGTGGCGAAATCGGACAGGATCAGGTGACCAGACTGTTCGCCGCCGATATTCATACCGGTCGCGCGCATATGTTCGGCAACATACCGATCGCCAACCTTTGTCCGGTGCAGCGCCAGACCGCGCGCGGCCAAGTACCGCTCAAGGCCGAGGTTGGACATGACCGTCGCCACGATCCCGCCGCCAAGCAGCAGCCCGGCCTGGTGCCATGACTGTGCAATCAGCGCCAGTATCTGGTCGCCATCGACCAGCTCACCCGCCTCATCGGCGATCAGTACCCGATCGGCATCGCCGTCCAACGCAATGCCCAGATGGGCGCCATGCTCAATCACCTTCGCGCAGATGAATTCGGGAACGGTCGAGCCGCAAGCCTTGTTGATGTTGAACCCATCCGGGGCAACGCCAACCGGGATGACCGTCGCGCCGAGTTCCCACAACACGGTGGGTGCAACCTTGTAGGCGGCACCATTGGCGCAATCGATGACGATGCGCAGCCCGTCCAGCCGCAGCCCCCTTGGGAAGCTCGCCTTCGCCGCCTCGATATAGCGACCCGCCGCATCCTCCAGCCGAGCCGCGCGGCCCAGGTCGGCTGAGTCCGCCAGCCGGCCGGCAAAGCCGCTGTCCATCAACGTCTCAATTTCCAGTTCGTTCGCGTCGGACAGCTTGGTGCCGTCCGGCCCGAACAGCTTAATCCCATTATCCTCATAGGGATTGTGCGAGGCCGATATCATGACGCCCAGGTCGGCGCGCAGGGAGCGGGTCAGCATGGCGACGGCGGGCGTCGGCAAAGGGCCAAGCAGCGTCACGTCCATGCCGGCACCGATGAAGCCGGCAGTCAAGGCTGGTTCGATCATATAGCCGGACAGCCTGGTATCCTTGCCGATCACGACACGATGGCGATGCGCGCCGCGGGTGAACATCAGGCCCGCCGCCTGACCCAGCCGCAAGGCGATCCCGGCGGTCATCGGATCCGAGTTAGCCTTGCCCCGAATGCCGTCGGTGCCGAACAGCCGTCTTGCCTTGCTCATAACGCTCCCACCGGCCGAACGCATCAACGCGTCCGGCGCGTCTAATTGAATGTCCCGGTTCAAGGAAGCACAAGTATAGTTCATCCCGACAATGAATGCCAAACACGAACGGCTTGGGCCGTCTCCCGCACGTCGTGCACGCGCAGGATTGAAGCGCCGCGTGCCAGCGCGAACAGGCCGGCGGCCAGCGAACCCCCCAGACGATGGTCCGGCCGGCTTTCGTGCGACAGTCTGCCAATGAAGATCTTGCGGGATACGCCGACCACTACCGGGTAACCTAGATTGGCCAGGACGGGCAGGCCACGCAGCAGGGCGGGCGATTGGTCGCCCAGCTTGGCGAAGCCGATCCCTGGGTCGATGGCGATCTGTTCGGCCCGGATACCCGCCTGCCGCGCCGCGGCGACACGCTCCAGTAGTTCGTCCCGCACCTCGGCGACCACGTCGCCATAGTGCGCCAGCGCATTCATGCTCGCCGGCGTGCCGCGCATGTGCATCAGCACCACCGGGCAGCCATGCTCCGCCACAACGGCGGCAGCCTGCTTGTCGTAAGTCAGGCCGGACACGTCGTTGACGATGGCGGCACCGGCCGCGAGCGCCGCCGCCATGGTCGCGGCATTGCGGGTGTCCACCGAGACCCGCACCGATGCCGCCGCCAGCGCGCGGATCACCGGGATGATCCGGTCCTGTTCCTGATCGGGCGCGATCGCCGATGCTCCTGGCCTGGCGCTCTCGCCACCCACGTCGACGATGTCCGCGCCATCCGCCGCCATGGCCAGGCCGGCGGCGATCGCCGTGTCCGGATTCATGCGGCGACCGCCATCGCTGAAGCTGTCAGGCGTCACATTCAGCACGCCCATGACACGCGGCTGATCCAGTGCGAGTTCCGCCCAATGGGTTCCGGGTGACAACATCATTACAGCCAGCCGGCACCGATATTCGCCAGTACGACCGTCGCGGGCCGCCTGGCGGACACCATCATCCGCTCGATGAGGCCAGGACGCTGCGCCTGGGTTGGCTGGCGAGACGGTGTCGCCGCAAGCACCGGCACCGGGCTACCGGTCAACACGTCCATCGCCTGGCGCACCGTGACCGCGCCCGGTGCAGCAGCACACGCTGATTTTCCGACAAGATTTTAAGCAACTTGCACGCTTCTTCGGCAGTCTGTCCTTCCATGTCGCCGAGCACCAGTACGGCCCGTCGAGCGTGCGGCAGCCGCTCGATGATCTCGTGCACGTGGTCCCAGAGCTGACGGCCAGCGACAATCCGTTCGGCGCTGATGCTGTCCCACACGCAAGGTTCCGCCTCCAATGGCCGTCCGGCTTGAACGCCGAAAGCGCTATGCCCCTCTCCCGCACGTCTTCCCCGCTTCGCCGCTGTAACGCTCGGCAGGCAGGCCAACAAGACGCCGCTTATGCCTCGCGCGGCGGCGGGCGCATTGCGGACAATCGAGAAGATCCAGGTGACGACGCTGGATCGGTTCTTGAAGCGGCCGATGCCGCCGAACACGGCCAGCCAGGCATCCTGCACCGCTTCCTCGGCCTGCGTCTGGCTCCCGATCAAGGACAGCGCGGCGCTGATCCGTCGCTGCGTCACCGATCCATCCAAATGACGGCAGTGAGCGAGGGTATGGCGATGCCTGGTTGTCGCGACATGACGGAGCTGGTAACCGACTGGCTTGAGGGAAGCTGCCATTTCGCCGGCGTCTGAAGGCGCGATTGCATCTTTCTCTGTGCCAGGCCTGCAGCCGATATCTTGATCAGATGTGGCGGCTCTGACGTTGCTTCAGGAAGCGCCGGCCCCGGTGCTTTCCAGACAGCAGGAAGATTAGCTGATACAACTGGTTGATCCATCCTTGTCGCCTCATTGACGCCGAGTGGATGATTGCCGAGGCACGTGCCTTGCGACATGGCAACGGCTGCCCATAGATGGATCATACGAAGATTTTCATCGCACCGGATCACGGCTGGTGTAGCGTTCAGACATGGTTGGCAGGCTCGGAGTCGCGTTGCGCGAAATTAACCTTTTTTTAACCATATATGTGTATTCAACTGCGATGGACCTAGTCGCAGCGGGCCATGACTTTCGGCTTGAGGAGTGGCCTCAATGCATCTGAAAGCTTTTGAGCCAACCAAGACCAGAGCGCCAGCAAGGCCACTTTCGACTTTACCCAATCAGACTGAACGGTTTGCTTCGAGCAAGACTGTCGCTAGTAATTTTGTTGGTCAGCCGGCGATTTTTCTTGAAATGCAGATGCCAGCCTTTCACACTCCCGTGATTGGAAGCGCAGGTTGCCTTGATCGCCACCTGCCTGCCGCACTTCCATGGGCTGATCCTTCGGTGCTGGTTGGTGAACCCCGAGGCGACCGACCAGGCGAGCCCGAGACGGCGAAGCGGTTCACGGCGGCTTATCCGAATTGGTTCCGGCGCCGAGCCGGCAAAGAACAGCGACACAAGTGACTTGATTACGTAAATGCGATGGAAGTGGAGTTTGATCCGCTGATGCCCAGATGAACGCACCTGCGAAAAACATTCCCGCGACACCCCCGCAATTCGCCTCGGTTGCACCCATCTTGCATTGTGAAATGCTGGTGACGGTAAGTGGCCGTGGCACCACCCTTAACGATGGAGCTGCCGATGCAGCCGGTCGATGATATTTTTTCCGCTTACACGCGCGGTTTTGTGGCTTTCCGCGAAGCAGAGATGTCACTCGCGGAGTACCTGGAGACTTGCCGCGAGGATCCGTTGATCTACGCAACCGCGCAGGAACGGTTGCTGGCGGCGATCGGCGATGCCGAAATGGTCGACACGTCAAAAGACGCGCGCCTGGGCCGCATCTTCATGAACCGGACCATCCGGGTCTATCCGGCATTCAGTGAATTCTATGGTATGGAAGAGACGATCGAGCGCATCGTCGGCTTCTTGCGCCATGCGGCACAAGGTCTGGAAGAGCGCAAGCAGATCATGTACCTGCTTGGTCCGGTCGGCGGCGGAAAATCGTCCCTGGCCGAACGGCTGAAGGCGTTGATGGAGAACGCGCCCATCTACGTGCTGAAGGCCGGTGACGACCTCAGCCCGGTGTTCGAAAATCCGCTTGGTCTGTTTGATCCCGAGCGCATGGGCGTGCTGCTGGAAGACCGCTACGGTATCCCGCGGCGGCGGCTGACCGGGCTGATGAGCCCCTGGTGCATCAAGCGCCTGGATGAATTCGGCGGCGACATCTCCAAGTTCCGGGTGCAGAAGATCACCCCGTCCCGCCTGCGTCAGATCGGCATCGCCAAGACTGAACCGGGTGATGAGAACAATCAGGACATCTCTTCGCTCGTCGGCAAGGTCGACATCCGCAAGCTGGAGTTGCATTCCCAGAACGATCCCGATGCCTACAGCTACTCGGGCGGCCTGAACCGGGCCAACCAGGGCATGCTCGAGTTCGTCGAGATGTTCAAGGCGCCGATCAAGATGCTGCACCCGCTGCTGACGGCGACCCAGGAAGGCAACTACATCGGCACGGAGAACATTGGCGCCATCCCGTTCCAGGGGATCATCATGGCGCACTCCAACGAGTCGGAGTGGCAGAGTTTCAAGAACAACAAGAACAACGAAGCCTTTATCGATCGCATCTACGTCATCAAGGTGCCGTACTGCCTGCGCGTCGCGGAGGAGCAGAAGATCTACGACAAGCTGGTGTCGCGGTCGGAGCTGGGAGCGGCGCCGTGTGCCCCGGCGACATTGGAAATGCTGGCCCGTTTTTCGGTCCTCAGCCGGCTCAAGCGGCACGAGAACTCCACGCTGTTCGCCAAGATGCGGGTCTACGACGGCGAAAGCCTGAAGGAAACCGACCCGCGCGCGCGCAGCCTGCAGGAATACAAGGATACAGCCGGCGTCGAGGAAGGCATGGACGGCGCCTCTACCCGCTTCGCCTTCAAGGTTCTGGCCGCTACCTTCAACCACGACACGACCGAGATCGCGGCCGATCCGGTGCATCTGATGTATGTGCTGGAACAGTCGATCCGGCGGGAGCAGATGCCGCAGGAAGCCGAGAAGCGCTATCTGGAGTTCATCAAGGGCGAGCTTGCACCCCGCTACGCCGAGTTCATCGGCAATGAAATTCAGAAGGCATATCTCGAGTCCTATCACGACTACGGCCAGAACCTGTTCGATCGCTACGTCTCCTATGCCGACGCGTGGATCGAGGATATTGACTTCAAGGACGCCGACACAGGACAGTTGCTGAATCGCGAACTTCTTAACCAGGAGCTGACCAAGGTCGAAAAGCCCGCCGGCATCGCCAATCCCAAGGACTTCCGGAACGAGGTGGTGAAGTTCTGCCTGCGGGCGAGAGCGAACAACAACGGCAAGAATCCGTCCTGGACAAGCTATGAGAAGATCCGCGACGTGATCGAGCGGCGCATGTTCAGCCAAGTCGAGGAGTTGCTCCCGGTGATCAGCTTCGGTTCGAAAAAGGACAGTGACACCGAAAAGAAACACACGGACTTTGTTGAACGGATGACAGCCCGCGGTTACACGGAACGGCAGGTGCGTCGCCTCGTGGAGTGGTATATGCGGGTCAAGCAGGCTGGCTGATGCGCTCAGCCCAACCAACCAAGGTCGTACAGGCACCCAATGCATATCGTTGACCGTCGCCTGAACCCGAGCGGGAAAAATCTCGCCAACCGTCAGCGTTTCATGCGACGGGCCAAATCGCAGATCCGCAAGGCTGTGCACGAGAGTTCGGGCAGTCGCAGCATCAAGGATGCCGACGAAGGGGGAGAGGTTGTCCTGCCGGCGCAAGGCGTGCACGAACCGTCCTTCCGCCGCGGCTCCTCCGGCGGCATCCGCGACCACCTGCTGCCGGGAAACAAGGAATACATCGCCGGCGATACCATTCAGCGGCCGCCGAATGGCGGCGGCGGTGGCGGCTCCGAAGGCAGCCCGGATGGCGAGGGTGAGGACGATTTTCGCTTTGCGCTGTCGCGCGAGGAGTTTGTCGATCTGTTTCTCGAGGATCTGGAGCTTCCCGATCTTGCCAAGCGTCGCGTGGTGAACGCCGAGGCCGTCGTGTTCCACCGGGCCGGCTATTCCGTGACCGGCTCGCCGGCCAATCTTGCGCTGAACCGAACCGTGCGGAACAGTCTGTCGCGACGCATCGCGCTGCGCCGGCCGAAGCCGGAGGAACTGCAGGCGCTGCGTGACGAGATCGAGGCGCTCGATGAAGGCCAGGACGAGCCCCGGCGCCTGGCACTTGAGGAGGAACTGCAACGCAAGCAGCGTCGGACCGGCCTGATCCCTTTCATCGATCCGCTGGATGTCCGCTACAAGCGGTTCGACCCGATGCCCAAGCCGGTTGCGCAGGCCGTGATGTTCTGCCTGATGGACGTGTCCGGCTCGATGACCGAACACATGAAGGATCTGGCCAAGCGCTTCTACGTGCTGCTGTATATCTTTCTGAAGCGCCGCTACAAGAACGTCGAGGTGGTGTTTATCCGCCACACCCATCAGGCATCGGAAGTCGATGAGGAAACCTTCTTCAACAGCCCGGAAACCGGCGGCACCGTGGTGTCAACGGCGTTGGAGGAAATGCAGAAGGTCATCGACGAACGCTACAGCCCGGACAACTGGAATATCTACGCGGCTCAGGCATCGGATGGCGATAACACCGCCAGCGACAACGACAAGACGGCGGCCCTGCTGACCCGGACGATCCTGCCGGCGTGCCAGTACTATGCCTACCTGGAAGTGGGCCGCGACTCGGAGCATTTTCCGCCTGGCTTCATCCGGCGCGACAGTGATCTGTGGCAGACCTACTCCTCGATCATTCGCAACGGCGCGCCAATGGCCATGCGCAAGGTTGGGCACCGGCGAGACATCTATCCGGTATTCCGGGAGTTGTTCGCCAAAAAGCACGGGGCGGAGGCCGCGGCCGAATGAGCACGACACTTGATACAAAGCCTGGACTGCGGGCGGAGCGTCCGCTGTTTGAAAGCGCCGACTGGGGCTTTGAAATCATTCAGCGCTGCCACGACGAAATTGCCAAGATCGCCCGCGAGGAAATGGGGCTGGATGTCTATCCGAACCAGATCGAGGTGATCGGCACCGAGCAGATGCTGGATGCATACTCGTCGATCGGCATGCCGCTGTTCTACAAGCACTGGTCGTTTGGCAAGCATTTTGCCCGGAACCAGGCGCTTTATCAGGCCGGTATGCAAGGGCTGGCTTACGAGATCGTTATCAATTCCAACCCGTGCATCAGCTACATCATGGAGGAAAATACCGCCACGATGCAGACGCTGGTGATCGCGCACGCGGCGTTCGGGCACAACCATTTTTTCAAGAACAACTACCTGTTCCAGCAGTGGACCGATGCCAATGGCATCCTGGATTACCTGGAATTTGCCCGCGATTACATCATGTCCTGCGAGCAACGCTACGGCGAAGTGGCCGTCGAGCGCTTGCTGGATGCCGCGCACGCCCTGATGAGCCACGGCGTCCATAAATATCCTCGCCCGCGCACCACCGATCTCCGCTCGGAAGAAAAGCGGGAGCGCGAACGGCGGGAGCATGACGAGAAGGTCTTCAACGACCTGTGGCGCACGGTTCCCGGCAAGGAAAATGTTCGCCAAGATCCCACCGCCGAGGAACGCCGCAAGGCGCTGTTGCAGCTTCCACAGGAAAATGTCCTGTATTTCCTGGAAAAGACCGCGCCGCGGCTGGCGCCCTGGCAGCGCGAAATCCTCCGCATTGTTCGCATCATCGCGCAGTATTTCTACCCTCAGTCGCAGACCAAGGTGATGAACGAGGGCTGCGCGACTTACGTGCACTACACGATCATGAACCGGCTGCATGAAAAGGGCCTGCTGACCGACGGCGCGATGGTCGAGTTCCTGAAATCCCACACCAACGTGGTGTTCCAGCCAGAATTCGATGATCCCCGATATTCCGGTATCAATCCCTATGCGCTTGGCTTTGCCATGATGCAGGACATCGAGCGCATCTGCACGACGCCGACGGATGAGGACCGGCAATGGTTCCCGCATATCGCCGGCAACGGCGACCATATGGCGGTGCTGCGCGATGTCTGGGCAAACTATCGCGACGAAAGCTTCATCCTGCAATTCCTCAGCCCACGGCTGACACGGCACTTCGGGCTGTTCCACGTGATGGACGACGCCAGCGAACCCAACCTCCGTGTCGAGGCGATCCACGACGAGCGAGGCTATCGCAAGATCAAGCAGGCGCTGGCGAAGCATTACGATATATCGTGGACTGCCGCCGACATCCAGGTGGTGGATGTCAACCTGGCCGGCGACCGGCGACTCATCCTGCATCACCGGGCGCTGAACCGGGTCCTGCTGGATGAGAAGGATACCCGCATGGTGTTGCAGCACCTGGCCGACTTGTGGGGCTACGATGTGTTGATGAAGGAAGTCGACCCGTCGAATGAGACGGTCATGAAGGAACATGCCGCTTCACCGCGGCCGGGCATCGTGCCGATCGAAACCTCGTAGGCTGGCGGGACCATCGGTTGTCGGTCTCGGACATCGTCCCGAGACCGACGTTCAGCTCGCGATACCGAGGCTGCGATGCTACCCTCGGCACCACGCCGCCACCTGGGCGTGGGTGGCGAACCAGCAGCCGCCCTTCGCCTTCATGTGGTGTATCAGGCGCTCCAGCAGCGGCAACCGGGACCGATGGCCGGTGATGTGCGGGTGCATCGTCAGCAGGAACAGGCCACGCTCCTCCCACGCGCCATCAAATTCCGCGGTGAAGATCTCCTCGACGGCCGAGGGTGGCGTGTAAGGCCGAAGCCCGGAAAACCGCAGCATGTTGAAGTAGACGGCGTCGTCGCGGATCCATTCCGGCGGAAGCTCGACAATGCCCGTCGGCTCACCCTGGTCTTCCAGCTCATAGGGATCGTCATCCGCCATCAGGCTGCTGTCGTACAGCAACTTCATCTCGCGGATGATATCCAGCGTGTTGACGGAGAAGTCCCAGCTTGCCGTGCGCATCCCCACCGGCTCCTTGCCGCTGATCTTCGCCAGCGTATCGCGGGACCGCAGCGTCAGCTCGCGTTCCGCCTCGCGCGGCAGGGCGGTGTTCACCTCGTGAATCCACGAGTGAATGCCGATCTCATGGCCATCGGCGGCGACCGCGCGAACCTCCTCGGGATGCAGCAGGGCTGAAACCGCGGGATAGAAGAACGACGCCGGCACCGACTCACGCTCCAGCAGCCGGCGGATCCGCGGCATCGCCTGGCGAGCGCCATACTGGCCCTGGCTGATGCGCATCGGGCTCTCGTCGTTGTCGCGCAGCGGGATCGTCTCATGATCGGCATCGAAACTGATGGCGACGGCGCAGCGCGCGCCCTCGGGCCAGGACGCCGGCTTCAGGCTTCGCCCGCCACGTGCTCGGCCGACCATCTTCCGCCAGGTCTCCTCGGGCCACTGCCAGGGTTCCATTGTAGCTTTGCTCATGCGGGGTTTCCTTCACGCGATGCCGTCGCCATGCTGCACCCGGTTGGCCCCGAAGGAAAAGAGTACCCATGCCCGATACCGACCCCGCCTTGCTCAATGCCGAGGACATGCTGGCCTGCTACGCCCGCGGCCAGCTCAGCCCGGTCGAGGTGCTGCAAGCGACAACCGAGCGTGTCGCCCGTCTGAACCCCGGCTTGAACGCGTTTGCGGTGATGAACCCAGCCGCGCTGCAGGCCGCCGGGGAAAGCGAATCCCGCTGGCGCGCCGGCCGTCCCCTCGGCTGTCTGGACGGGGTGCCCTGCACGGTGAAAGACCTCGTCGATCTGGCCGGCTTCCCGACGCGGCGCGGCAGCCGAACAAGCAGTACCGATCCGGTGGCGGACGATGCGCCGATGGTCATGGGCCTGAAGGCGGCTGGTGCGGTGATCCTCGGCAAGACGACAACGACGGAGTTTGGCTGGAAATCGCCCGGCGACTGCCCTTTGCATGGCATCACCCGCAATCCATGGAACCCGGCCTATACCACCGGCGGGTCCTCGTCCGGGGCTGGCGCGGCAGGCGCGGCGGGATTTGGGCCACTGCATATCGGTACGGATGCCGGCGGTTCGGTGCGTATTCCCGCCGCCTGGTGCGGGCTGGTTGGCCTGAAGCCGACCTATGGACGCATTCCGCAATGGCCGGCCAGCGCCTTCGCCGGCGTTTCCTGCCCCGGTCCGATGACCCGCACCGTGCGCGATGCGGCACTGATGTTCTCCACCATGGCACGGTGGGACCTGCGCGATCCGTTCTGCCTGCCCGACGATCCACGCGACTGGCGAGACGGGATCGAGGACGGCGTCGCCGGCCTGACGGTCGGCATCCTCGGCGATCCCGGCTTCGACGCGCCGACCGATCGCGATGGGGTCGCCGCAGTGGAGCGGGCAGCACAGCTTCTGGCGAATGCCGGCGCTTATGTGGAGCAGGCGGATGCCGGCCTGCCAGATACCAGCAGCGTGTTCGGGCGCGTGTGGGGCGCGGCGCTGGCCCGTCTGGTCGCCGCCCTGCCCTCGCAACTGGCCGAGTTGCTCGACCCTGGGATCCGGCAGGTCGCCGCGGCCTTGGGCGGAATGAGCGCGATTGAATTCATGGATGCCGAGGCCACGCGCGCCGCCGCCGGCCATGCCATGGCTTTGCTGCACCGGCGGTTCGATCTGCTGCTGTGCCCGACGGTGCCGGCGGGGCCGCCGCTGGCCGATGCGACCGTGGCCGACCCGGTGCGGGCGCTATGGACCGATTGGGCGCCTTGGACCTTCACCTTCAATCTGACGCGGCAGCCTGCGATCACCGTGCCGATGGGGCCGCGCGCGGATGGCCTGCCGAATTCGGTGCAGATCGCCGCGGCACAGTTCCGGGATGACTTGGTGCTGCGGGCGGCGCGGGTGATCGAACTGGCGCAGCCGTTCGCCGTGGCGGATCTGCAATAGGGTTTACTCGACGGCCTCCAGGTCCGCATCCGCGTCGTCCTCGCCATCCTGCGCGATCTCCAGCAGCGCGGCGGCCGCGGGGCCTTCCAGCGCCGCGACGTCTTTCAACTTCCGCGTAATGACGGTCGCTCGTGTCTGCCCTTTCTTGATGTTGTTCCCAAGCGCGCGAACATTCTTTTCCAGCGCGCTGAACTGCTTGCCAAAATCCACCATCTCATGTTTCACCGCCCCCAGTATCTTGCCAATCAGGTCGGCTTTCTGGCTGATCGCCAGGGTGTAGTGGCCAAGCTGGATGGTCCGAAGCATCACGGCCAGCATCGAGGGTCCCATGATGATGACCCGATTGTCGCGATGGATCGCCTCCATCAATTCGCCATTGCGGGTAACCTCGGCGTAGAGCCCCTCACTGGGCAGATAGAGAATCGCCCACTCCGCCGTGTGGGGAGGCGCTATGTATTTCGTCTGGATTTTCCTGGCCTCCAGGCGAATCTGACCTTCCAGCGCGCTCTTGGCGGCTTTTTCAGCCACCGCATCCGCGACTTCGATGGCCTCGAGGAACCGCGTGTAGTCCTCGACCGGAAATTTTGCGTCGATGGCCAGATAGACCGGCGATCCGCCCTGCACCGGCAATCGCAGCGCAAATTCCACCATGTCGGACGTTGCGGGGTTGATGCGCATATTGGTTTCGTAGGACCCAGGCGGCAGGATGTCATCCAACGTCGCCTTGACCTGCGCCTCACCCCACCCGCCACGGGACTTCACATTGGAGAACAATCGTTTCAGGTCGCCGACCTGACCCGCCACGGTCTTGACTTCGCCGACCGCCTGCTGAACCTCGGCGAACTGCGTGGTGATCTTCGCGAAGTTCTCCGTCATTCGCTTCTCGATGCCCTCCTGCAGCTTCTGGTCCACGATGCCCTGGATCTGCAGCAGTTTCGCCTCGTTGCCTTCGCGCATTTCGATAATCTTCGCGTCGACGTGGACGATCAACTTCGAGAAATCCTCGGTCAGGGCCTTCGCTGTCTTGCCCTGGTTCTCCGCCAGCGTGGTTGTCATCTCCCCGCCGATGCGGGTTACCGCCAGACGGACATCGCCCAGACGTTCCGTCAGCAACATCTGGAATTCGGCCAGCGCTTTCAGGACGGCCGCACCCGATGCTTCAACCTTGGCGCCGAATGCTTCTATCTTCAGGCCCTGGTCGAGGCCGTGCTGATGCAGGCCGGCGGTCAGCCCATTCAGCAGAAGCCTGCTGGCGTCGATCGCGTCAAGCTTCGCCTTGGCTCCCGCGGTCTCGAGTGCTGCTGGTACCTCGGTTCCCAGCCTTGTCATGGCGTTCAGCACCGCTGCGATTTCCGTCCGGAACGTGTCGATCTGCGCGGTCTGAACCTTCGCACCATCGTTGATGGTCGCCAGTGACCGATCAAACCCCGACCGCAGACCTTCATCGATCTTGGCGCCGAGGACACGTTCAGTGTCCGTCATGGCCTTGCGCAGGCTGTCGACGTCTTGCCTTGTGGCTTTTCCTGACTGCTCGACAAGGGTCGAGAGGCCCTGGAACTGATGCATCATCGCAGGGTCGGCCGATCTTCGCCGGCCACCGAACCAGTGACCAACGAGGGTCCCCAGCAGCGCGGCAACCATCACAATGATGGCTAATTCCGCCAGGATCTCTAAAGTCACGCCGCAACCTCCTGCTCGATGACCGCACGGATGTGAATCGTGGTTCAACCGACATTATACGCTTGGGCGACATTCCGCACCCGCTGATGGATCTGGAGGATGTCATGCCGACCTACACCAGCGATTTCCATGGCGAACGCCACCGCTTCACTGGCCTGCGGGACGTGCTCGCCAAAGCCTCCCACCGCCGCTCCGGCGACGAACTCGCCGGCCTGGCGGCGGAGACGGACGCCCAGCGCGTCGCCGCGCGTGCCGTGCTGGCCGACCTGCCACTAGGCATTTTTTTGACCGAACCGCTTGTTCCCTATGAAACCGACGAAGTCACTCGACTGATCCTCGACAGCCATGATGCCGCCCGTTTTGCCGCCATCGCGCACCTGACGGTCGGCGGCTTTCGCGACTGGCTGCTGTCATATCAAGCCACCCCGGAGAAACTTTTCGACATCGCCCCCGCGATCACCCCGGAGATGGCCGCCGCGGTGACCAAGCTGATGCGCAACCAGGACCTCATCAGCGTCGCCAGCCGCTGTCACGTGACGACCGCCTTCCGCAACACCCAGGGCCTGCCCGGCCGTCTGGGATCACGGCTGCAGCCGAACCACCCGACCGATGACCTGGCGGGCATCGGCGCCGCCGTCATCGACGGCCTGCTGCTGGGCTGCGGCGATGCCGTCATCGGCGTCAATCCCGCCACCGACAGCGTCGCCAACGCCATCGCCCTGCTGGACATGCTCGACACATTGCGGCAACGACATGACATCCCCACCCAGACCTGCGTGTTGACGCACGTCACCAATGCGCTGGAGATCATCCGCCGTGGCGCACCCGTCGATCTGGTCTTCCAGTCCATCGCCGGCACCGAAGCCGCCAACGCCGGCTTCGGTGTCAACCTGGCGATCCTGCGCGAAGCCCACGACGCCGCCCTGGCCCTGAAGCGCGGCACCGCCGGCAACAACGTGATGTATTTCGAGACCGGGCAAGGCGCCGCGCTGTCCGCTAACGCCCATCACGGCATCGATCAGCAGACGGTGGAGGCCCGCGCCTACGCCGTCGCCCGCGCCTTCTCGCCCCTGCTGGTCAACACCGTGGTCGGCTTCATCGGTCCGGAATATCTGTACGATGGCAAGCAGATCATCCGCGCCGGTCTGGAGGATCATTTCTGCGGCAAGCTGCTGGGCGTGCCGATGGGCTGCGATGTCTGTTATACCAACCACGCCGAAGCCGACCAGGACGACATGGACACGCTGATGACCCTGTTGACCGTCGCCGGCGTCAGCTTTCTGATCGCGGTTCCCGGCGCCGATGACATCATGCTGAACTACCAGAGTGCCTCGTTCCACGACCTGCTGTATCTGCGTTCCCAGTTCCACCGGCGAACCGCGCCCGAGTTCGATGCCTGGCTGGACCGCATGGACATGAAGGACCGCGCTGGCCGCATCCGTCTTTCGCAAGCCCGGACCAGCCGCCTGCTGCCTGCATCCGAGCCGGACCCGTTCGATGCCGCCTGACCCCTGGGCCGCGTTGCGAGCAACGACCCGCGCCCGCATCGGTCTTGGTCGCACCGGCGATGCCCCGCCGCTGCGCCATCTGCTGGACTTCCAGCTTGCCCACGCCAGGGCGCGGGATGCGGTCCACACGCCGCTTGACACCGCCGCTATCGCTCAGGCGCTGGCACCCTTGCCCACAGTGACAGTGCGCAGTCAGGCGGCCGACCGGGCAACCTATCTGCGGCGTCCCGATCTGGGTCGGCAACTCGATCCCGCGAGCCACGGCGCACTGACCGGCATCTGGGACGTGGTCTTCGTCATTGCCGACGGCCTCTCGCCTGTCGGCGTAGGCCGCCACGCCGCACCCCTGCTGCGCGCGTGCCTCGCCCGCCTGCCCGGCTGGTCTGTTGCCCCTGTCGTCATCGCCACTCAGGCGCGGGTCGCGCTTGGCGACGACATCGGCGCTCGCCTCGACGCCCAGCTCTGCGCCATGCTGATAGGCGAGCGTCCAGGCCTGAGTGTCGCCGACAGCCTGGGTGTCTATCTGACCTATCAACCCCGACCCGGCCGGCGGGATGCGCAACGAAACTGCATCTCCAACATCCATCAGGACGGCCTGTCCTACGATGCCGCGGCCGACATGCTGGCCTGGTTGATGACCGAGGCCCGCGCGCGCAAGCTGACCGGTGTGGAACTGAAGGACGACCGCCCAGCCGTCGTGACAGCGGAGCGGCCGTCTTCGCTGCCAGCCCCCGCTGCTCATCCATCGGCATGACAAACGCCGGACGCGAACCGGCCGTGGTGCGTGCCTTCCGTCCATCGCTATTCGCCATTTGACCCCATCCAATGCCTTCGTCAGGTTTCGAAGAACCGACCGGGCCTCTGGCTGGTCGGCAGAGCCAGCCAAATTCCGCCTGCGGGCGCCAGGGTTCAGGATGACGATACGACGTTCAGCTCCCGCCAGGACCGAACGCCCGATAAGGTAGATGAACGGCACCTCTTGGCCTTTGCTGACGACAGCGTACATGATGCAGTGCAAGCGCGGGATGTGATGTCCGCCGCAGACCGGAGATCTACCACCATGGCCACGAAATTTGGCGTTGCCCAGCCGATCCGTCGCGTCGAGGATCCCCGCCTGCTGAAAGGCGCGGGACGCTATACGGACGACATCGTCCTGCCGAACATGCTGTTCGGCGTCGTGTTGCGCAGCCCGCATGCCGCGGCCAGGATCACACGGCTCGACACCGCGGCGGCAGCCAGCCTGCCGGGGGTGCGGGGAATTTTTGCGGCGGCGGACCTGAAGGCCGATGGTCTGGGAACCATGCCTTGCGCGGCACCGGTGACAAATCGCGACGGAACGCCGCAGGCGGCGCCGCCACACCCGGTTCTGGCCGACGGCACGGTGCGCCACGTCGGCGACCCGGTTGCCTTCATCGTCGCCGAAACCACCAAGCAGGCGCGTGACGCGGCGGAACAGATCGAGGTGGATTTTGATATCCTGCCATCCTCCACCGAACTGGCCGCGGCGATGGACACCGCTTCGGCCCTGGTCTGGCCGGAGGTGAAGCATAACCTCGCCTTTGATTGGGAGATCGGCGACAAGGCCGCCACCGAGGCCGAGTTCGCCAAGGCCGCGCATGTCACCAAGCTGACCATCGTCAACAACCGCATTGTGGTGAATTCACTGGAGGCCCGCGCCGCGCTGGCGGATTTCGATTCCGCGACCGGCCGCTGGACGCTGTACGCCAACACCCAGGGCGGCTGGATGGTGAAGAACCTGATTGGCCCGCTGTTCGGCACCAGCCCGGAGAACTTTCGCATTATCACTCCCGATGTGGGCGGTGGCTTCGGCATGAAGCTGTTTCTGTACGCCGAACACATTCTGACCTGTTACGCGTCTCGCAAGCTGGGCCAGCCGGTGAAATGGGCGGCCGAACGTGGCGAGGCATTCGTCTGCGACACCCAAGGCCGCGACAACCTGACCATTGGCGAACTGGCGATCGACGCGGATGGCAAGTTCCTGGCGCTGCGTACCCGCAATGTCGCCAACATGGGTGCCTACCTGTCCACCTTCGCGCCGTTCATCCCGACCTTTGCCGGCACCGGCGTGCTGGCGAGCGTCTACGGGTTCAAGGCGATCTATGCCAACGTTTTAGGCGTCTTTACCAACACCGTGCCGGTGGATGCCTACCGCGGCGCCGGCCGGCCAGAGAGCAATTATCTGGTCGAGCGGCTAGTGGATGCCGCGGCGCGTGAAACCGGCATCGATCGGGTCGAACTGCGGCGGCGGAACATGGTGCTGCCCTCGGCGATGCCGCACGCGACGCCAGTCGGCAAGATGTACGACAGCGGCGATTTCCGCATCGTGCTCGATGCGGCAACCGCGAAGATCGATTACGCCGGCTTCCCCGCCCGCAAGGCCGCCGCCGCTTCCCGCGGCAGGCGCCTCGGCCTTGGCCTTGCGTACTACCTGGAAGCCACCGGCGGTTCGGACAGCGAGCGCGCGGAAATCCGCTTCGCCGAGGACGGCTTCGTCGATGTCTATGTCGGCACCCAGTCCACCGGACAGGGTCACGAGACCGCCTATGTTCAACTGACCGCCGCGCAGTTGGGCATTGACGGTGACAAGATCCGCATTCGGCAGGGCGATACCGACACCATCCCGACCGGCGGCGGCACCGGCGGTGCGCGCAGCCTGTACTCCGAAGGCCAGGCCATCCTGGTGACCGCCGATTCCGTCATCACCAAGGGCAAGCAGGCGGCGGCCGAGGAACTCGAAGCGGCGGTGACCGACATCGCCTTCGCCGACGGCAGCTTCTCCATCGTCGGCACGGACCGCGCGATCGACATCGTTTCGCTGGCCACGACGCAGCGAAACAAGGCCGCCGCCGGCCAGCCGGCAACCATCCTTGACACCGCCGAGGTCGCCCCGATCGCCGCCCATACCTTCCCGAACGGCTGCCACATGGCCGAGGTCGAGATCGATCCGGAAACCGGCACGGTCGAACTGGTCCGCTACATCGTCTGCGACGATTTCGGCAAGACGGTGAACCCGCTGATCGTGCGCGGCCAGGTGGCGGGCGGCGTGGTGCAAGGTTTCGGCCAGGCGGTGCTGGAGCATACGGTCTATGATCCGTCCTCCGGTCAGCTGCTGTCCGGCAGCCTCATGGACTACGCTCTGCCGCGGGCGAACGAGTTTCCGGACATCGAGATCGAGCTGCTGGAAATCCCCTGCGCCACCAATCCGCTGGGGGTGAAGGGCGCGGGCGAGGCCGGGGCGGTGGGCAGTCCTCCGGCGGTGATCAACGCGATCATCGACGCACTCAGCGGCGACGGCGTGACGCATATCGACATGCCCGCGACCCCCGAGCGGGTGTGGCGGGCGCTGGCGAACGCGGCGTAAGACCCACCCCTTTCAGGGTGGTCATTTCATTCCCAGCCTTGGTGGATGAGCGGTGCATCGGACGGGACTGGGTTGGTATGGTCTGTTGTTCTGGATCGGTTTGAGCGGCGCGTGCCGGCAAGTGTGATGGCGCGGCTTGCGCTGGAGCACGCGATGCCGGCGGGCTGGGTGGACGAGGTCTTCGAGGCCGATCGTCAGAAGCCGTATGCGCGGGAGCTGCTGTTCTCCACCGTGGTTGAACTGATGACGCTTGTGTGCCTTGGCCTGCGCCCTTCGCTGCACGCTGCGGCGCGGCAGATGGCGGCGCTGCCGGTGTCGCTGGCCGCCTTGTATGACAAGGTGAACCACACGGAGCCCGGCGTCCTGCGTGCGCTGATACGCGGGAGTGCGGAGCGGCTGGCGCCGTTGATGGCGGCGGTGGGCCATGGCGGCCCTGCCGGTTTGCCCGGCTGGCGGCTGCGTGTGCTGGACGGCAACCACCTGCCCGCAAGCGAGCAACGGCTGGCCCCGTTGCGAGGCCACCGCGGCGCGGCCCTGCCGGGGCAGTCGCTGGTGGTGTATGACCCGGACATGGGCCTGGCTGTGGACTTGGTGGCCTGCGAGGATGCGCACGCGAGTGAGCGCGCTGCGGTGGCACCGCTGCTGGAGGGCGCAGGTCCGGGTGAGCTGTGGATTGCCGACCGCCACTTCTGCACCGGGGCGATCCTGGGCGGCTGGCAGGAGACAGGCGCCAGCTTCATCGTGCGCGAGCACGGCCGCCATCCCTGTTTGGTCCGGCAGGGTGGATGGCAAGGCTGTGGCCGCACCGAAACAGGTGAGGTGCGCGAGCAGGAGATCGCGGTGGCCGGCTCGCAAGCACTGTGGCGCCGCATCGAGCTTGCGCTGGATCAGCCCACCGAGGATGGCGACGCCACCATCCGGATATGGAGCAACCTGCCCGCAGCGGTGGGCGCCGGGCGGATTGCCGAGCTGTATCGCACGCGCTGGCAGATCGAAGGCATGTTCGGGCGGCGGGAAAGCGTGTTGCACAGCGAGATCGCAAGCCTCGGCCACCCTCGCGCGGCGCTGCTCGGGTTTGCGGTTTCGGTGCTGGCCTACAACGTCCTTGCCCTGCTGGGCCGTTGCGTGGAGCAGGCGCACCGGCAACACGAGCCGCCGCCCGAGGTGTCCACCTTCCACCTGGCCCAGCAGGTCAGGGGCAGCTACGAAGGTCAGGGGCAGCTACGAAGGCCTGCTCATCGCCGTGCCACCTGAGCACTGGCCGCCCGGGCACGGCGCCGATCCCGAACGCCTGGCCCAACGGCTGCTTGCCCTCGCCCGTCACATCAACCCGCGGCAGGTCGCCACCAGCAAGCGCGGCCCCAACACCCCCAAACCAAAGGGCTGCGTCGATGGCAAAACCGCACGCGCCCACGTCGCAACCGCACGCGTCCTTGCATATGCGAAAACAAGACCCTGAAAGGGGTGCATGTAAGACCCTATGTATCGCCGGAACGGCGCCCTGATAAGAAAGCATCCAGCAGGGATGAACCATTGCGCATGTTCCTTCTTGCCGCTGGGAGCAAGTTCGGCGTGGCGGAACATTCCTAGCGGGTAGTAGGAAATAATGCAACAATTAAATAGGTATTTATACCGCATCTCTGTAGGGATCAACCGGTGGGCACTGCCTACTCATTATCATGGCCAGAACTTGACCCCGCCATCCGCACCAGATAAAAACATTATGATACAATGGATTATGTCCATGCACAGATGTCCAGATCAAGTTTTTCTCGCGTGCTCGGTTGCCCGCGCTGGACGTTGGAGGCGACGCGCGAGGATCGATCTTTCCAGAAGTTTGTATAAGACCTAGTTCCTACGAACGTGCGCCCGTTTTTCTAGTTTTTGACGAAACGACTCCCGGGCAGCAATGCGAATGCCGCTTCGCCTGGTTTGGCCTCGCCATGGACCGCCTATGCCCGGCTCCTCCGGCCAGCCTTGCCGTCATACCAACCAAGGGCGGCCGCATGCCATTCCAAGGCGTCCATGGTCGACCGGAGCCGATCCTCAGGCAGGCGAAGTCCGGCTTGCAGACCTGGTTGGTCGTGCAAACCGGGGTGCCGGCATCACGCGCCGCGCGCCGGCCACACCGGCGGGTGGTAGCCGAGCCGAACCGAAGGCCGAGCCCAGTGGGGTGGCGTTTCGGACAACTGGACGACGGGCTTCAGGTGGCGCAGCCGGCCGGCCGGCGTTTCAGTCACCATCGACCACCGATCCAGTTCTTCGGCGGTGAATTCGCCTGGCACGCCGTGCAGTTCGGCCGCCGGGACTTCACCCAGATCGACAATCCATTTGCCAACCTGGGCCAGCGAGATGCGGACCAGCCAGCTTCCGCCTTCCCGGGCACGCCGTTCAAGCGCGACCATCGCGCCGAAGGCCATCAGGTAGCCGGTGCAGTAATCGATGGCGGAGACCGGGTAGAACTGCGGTCCTGGTGTCTTGCCTGGAACGACCTCGGCCTGCCGAGCGGTGATGCCGCTGACGGTCTGCACCACGGTATCAAAGCCGCGGCGCGACGCCCAAGGACCGGTATGGCCGAAGGCGCACAGCGAGACATACACCAGCCCTGGCCGGATGGCCGACAGTTCCTCCGGCGACAGGCCGCGCGTGCCCAGGGTTCCCGGCCGGTAGCCTTGCGAAAACACATCCGCCTGCCCGACCAGCCCGCGCAGCGTCTCCACGTCGTGCTGTTCGCGCAGATCGAGTTGGGCGGACAGCTTGCCGTGGCCGGTGTCGAATTCCTGATAGCCGAGGTTCGGCAGGTGCGCGCCGGTGATCTTCATCACGTCGGCACCGTGCTCCGCCAGCGTGCGTGCGCAGGTCGGGCCGGCGAGCACGCGGGTCAGGTCGAGCACGCGGACGCCCGACAGCGGCCGGTTGCCGGGCGGCAGCGGTTCCGCCGGGCCGTCGCCGATGCGGACGATTTCCAGCAGGGGCAGCGCGGCGATGGCGGCGGCCTGGGGATGATTGGCCCATTCCGCCTGTGTGCGCACCATGCCGCCGGCGCCCTTGGCGGCGATGATCGCCTCCTCCAGGTCAGCGGCATCCCAGGCCGCCACGGCGCGCGCCACGGCTTCCCGCTCCTCGGGGACACCCAGCACGGCAAGCGCGGCGGCGCGGTGGTTGGGAAAATTGGCGTGGATGTAGCTCCAGCGGCCATTCCTGGCGGGATAGACGCCCATGATCGCGTTGCGTTCGGCCGAGACAGCGCCGTCTCCGAGTTTCATGTAGTGGCCGCTGCGCAGCGATGCGGTGGCCTGGCGCAGATCGACGGCCACCTGCTGACGCCGGCCGATACGCGTCTCCCACAGGTCCGCCGCGGCCAGTCCGGTCGCGGCCAGGGTCGCCGCCCCGGCGACACCGATGCGGAACGGTGTCGGCAGGACCGGATCGGTGCCGCCGGTGAACGCAACGGCGTCGGCGCGTTCGGCGGCCCAGCCGGCATTCGGCAGGATCGAGCGCAGGGCATCGTATGGCATGGTCGCGACCTTCCCATCGTGTATGGCAGTCGGATCATGGCGCAGTCCGACGCCACCGCAAATGCCCGGGCACCGCCCGCTTGATCATGCCCAGCCTACCAGAGGTAAGGGCAGCGCGTTGCAACATGTAACAACTTGCCCCCTCACTGTACCAGGCGGCGAGACTGGGCGAGCATAGGAGTTGCGGGACAGGCCTGCCACGCTCTGGCCAAATGTTTCGAGACCCGACGCAACGGGCGGGGCCACGTAAGTTCGATTGTGCGACGACCGGATATTTATCTGCCAGCACGCTATCCCGACACTCTTACTTAAGGGCGCTTGCAGAGGAACAGTTGGGCCTGGATCGGATCTCACGTCGCGACTGATAATTGTGCAGATTATGCCTATCTTACGCTGTTTATGCATATTTTCTAATCTTATGTTCAAAATCCACTGCATCTTCTGACAACAAATCGTGAGTATTCGGTCATTATGCTCATTCCATAGGCTTATCGGGTGACAGGCAGCGACGGGCGATGATAAGGCGCGCGAATGACAGATCACGCCGCACTGCTCCTGGGCGTTCCGGCGATCACCAAGCCCGTCGATACGCATTGTCCCTACTGTGCGCTTCAGTGTGGCATGACGCTGACGCGGGACACTGCCGACTGGACCGTCAGTGCGCGGGATTTTCCGACCAATAAAGGCGGCCTGTGCCGCAAGGGCTGGACCTCGGCCGCTCTGCTGTCGGCGCCCGATCGGCTGACGACCCCTTTGATCCGCGATCGCAAGGGCATGCGGTTGCGACCGGCAAGTTGGAATGAAGCCCTCGACCGCATTGTCACTGACTTCCGCCGCATCCAGGCCGAACACGGCGCGGACGCTGTCGGCGTGTTCGGCGGCGGTGGTCTGACCAACGAAAAGGCTTACCTCCTCGGCAAGTTTGCCCGTCTGGCGCTTGGCACGGCCAACATTGACTACAATGGCCGGTTTTGCATGGCGTCGGCAGCCGCCGCCGGCCAGCGGGCGTTCGGCATTGATCGAGGTCTTCCGTTTCCCTTGGATGATATTCCGGGGGCCGAGGTCATCCTGCTGCCGGGCGGCAACCCGGCCGAGACGATGCCGCCGATCATGCAGTATTTCGCCGCGCAGAAGCGCCGCGGCGGCAAGCTGATCGTGGCCGACCCGCGACGTACGCCGACCGCGCGCGCCGCCGACCTGCACCTGCAATTGACCCCGGGCACGGACGCCGCACTGGCCAACGGCCTGATGAATATCGCCATCCGCGACCGGCTGTTGAACGATGCCTTCATCAAGCAGCGGACCACGGGCTTCGACGCCGTGCGGCGGATCTGCGCGTCCTACTGGCCAGACCGCGTGGAGCGCATCACCGGCGTGCCGGCGGCCCAACTGCAACGTGCCGCGCATATGCTGGGGGAGGCAGCCACAGCCATGCTGCTGACGGCGCGCGGCGCCGAACAGCAGCGAAACGGCACGGACAACGTGCTCGCCTACATCAATCTGATCCTGGCGCTGGGTCATGCCGGCCGCAAGCACTGTGGCTACGGCTGTCTAACCGGCCAGGGAAATGGCCAGGGTGGCCGTGAGCACGGTCAGAAGGCTGACCAGCTTCCAGGCTATCGCAAGCTCGACAATCCCCGCCACCGCGCCGAGGTCGCGACTGTCTGGGGGGTCGAACCCGGCAGCCTGCCTGGTCCGGGCCTTTCGGCCTGCGAGTTGCTGGGCGAACTGGGCAGCAAGATCCGCGGGTTGTTCGTTGTTGCGTCGAACCTGCTGATATCCGCACCCGATGCCGACAATGTGTCCGGCGGCATCGGCGGCCTCGATTTGATGGTCGTCGCCGACATGTTCCTGTCTGAAACCGCTCGGCGCGCCGACGTGGTCCTACCCATTACGCAATGGGCGGAAGAGGACGGTACCATGACCAATCTGGAAGGCCGCGTGTTGCTGCGCCGCAGGGCGCAGGCGCCGCCGCCGGGCGTCTGGACCGACCTTGAGATCTTTCACGCCCTGGCCGAACGGCTGGGATGTTCGGCACGATTCGACACCGAACCAGGTCGGGTGTTCGACGAGCTGCGGCAGGCGAGCAGCGGTGGGCCGGCGGACTATGCCGGCATCACCTATGAACGCATTGCCAAGGAAGACGGCGTGTTCTGGCCGTGCCCGGACCACGCGCATCCCGGCACGCCGCGCCTGTTCCTCGACGGCTTCGCCACCGCGGATGGGCGCGCACGATTCCATCCGATTCAGTATCGTGGGCCGGCGGAAACGCCCGATCGGGAATTTCCTTATGTGCTGACCACCGGGCGCGTGCTGTCGCACTACCAGACCGGCGCGCAAACCAGGCGCGTGGCCGAACTATGCGAAGCCGAACCGGATGCCTTCGTCGAGATAAACCTGGATACGGCACGTGGGCTGGGGGTTGCCGCTGGCGACATGGTGCGGCTGACGACGCGCCGCGGAACGGCGGAACTGCGTGCCCGTGTCAATCGCGACATCAGGTTGGATACGCTGTTCGTGCCGTTCCACTGGTCAGGCCAAGCAGCCGTGAACCGGCTGACAAATGCCGCGCTCGATCCGGTTTCGCGAATTCCCGAATTCAAGGTCTGCGCGGTTCGCATCGAGAAGATGCCGGCCGCCCGGGCAAGCTCCGCCGCGGCGAATCCCTCGCCCAGTTCCCGAGAATAAGGCATCATGATCGATTCGATCCCACGCTTCCTGAACGGCGCTTATCATTTCATCGGCAACGGCTATGACAAGCCGAACCTGCTTGATCCGCGGCTTGTCTATACCGTGCCGTTCGACAAGCGCGCGCAGCTCATCTACGTGCGGTTGGGAAATTCCACTTCGGAAATGATCTACCTGTCGCTGATGCACGACGGCAAGCCGATCCGGCTTTTTCCGGTTGGTGCCAAGTCCGCGTCGCACGTGCCGCTGGCCGTGGTGGAGGACCTGCCGCCCGACAGCCGCATCGAGCTGTTCCTGGCGGCGCCGTCGGGCTGCTCCGGTTCGGCGGTCGTCGATCTTGGCCTGGTCGAAATCTGAGGCGGAGCACAATCATGGAAAAGCAACGGCTCGTTGTGATCGGCAATGGCATGGCAGGCGCCCGCGCGGTCGAGGAAGTGCTGGCGCGCGGTGGAGCGGATCAATTCGAGATCACCATGTTCGGTGACGAGCCATACGGCAATTACAACCGCATCCTGTTGTCCAACGTGCTGAGCGGCGTTCAGGACAGCAGCGACATCTACATTAACCCGATGGCCTGGTACGCGGACAACGACGTCACCCTGCACGTCGGTTCGCCGGTGACCCAGATCGACCGCGCGGCACGCCTGGTGCAGGCCGCGAACGGCGTTCGGGCCGCCTACGACGTGCTGCTGATCGCCACCGGCAGCCGTTCCTTCATTCCGCCGATGACGGGACTGACCGGACCGGATGGAAAGATGAAGGCCGGCGTGTTCGGCTTCCGCTCCATCGACGACTGCAACGGCATCATCGCCAGCGCCAGGACCAGTCAACGTGCCGCCGTGATCGGCGGCGGCCTGCTCGGCCTGGAGGCGGCGCGTGGCCTGCTGAACCATGGCTGCGAAACGCATGTCATCCACCTCGGCGACTATCTGATGCCGGCGCAGCTCGATCGGACTGGTGCCGTGATCCTGCGTACGATGATGGAAAAGCTGGGGGTGCGGATTCATCTGCACAAACTGACCACTGAGATCCTGGGCGAGGACCGCGTCACCGGCCTGGTCTTCAAGGATGGTGAGCGGCTGGACTGCGACATGGTGGTGATTTCCGCCGGCATCAGGCCGAATGTCGAGATCGCGCACGGCGCGGGGTTGACGGTCGAACGCGCGATCGTGGTCGACAACCACATGCGTTCGCTGGACGACATGAACGTCTATGCCGTTGGCGAATGCGCGCAGCATCGCGGGCACGTTTACGGGCTAGTCGCGCCGCTATGGGAGCAGGCAAAGGTCTTCGCGGATCATGTGACCGATGCGAACCGTGATGCCGCCTATCATGGCTCGAAACTGGCAACCAAGCTGAAGGTGATGGGTGTCGAGCTGGCCTCGATGGGCATCACGGAACCGGCCGATGAGAACGACGAGGTCATCCAGTTCACCGAGCCGAAGCACGGCACCTACAAGAAGCTGATCGTGCGCGACGGCCGGCTGGCCGGCGGCATCCTGATGGGCGACATCAGCAAGGCAGCCTATCTGATGCAGGCCTTCGACCGCGACAGTCCGTTGCCGGAGGAACGGCTGTCACTGCTGTTCGACCTCGGCACGCCGCCGCAGAAGGTGACCCTGGACGAAATGCCGGCCGACGCGCAGGTCTGCAACTGCAACGGCGTCACCAAGGCGACGATCGGGGCCTGCGTCTCCGGCGGCGGGCGAAGTGCCGCGGCGGTGATGCGGGCGACACGGGCCGGCATGGGGTGCGGCTCCTGCAAAAGCCTTGTTGGTGAACTGGTGGAATGGTTCTGCGGCGGCGAGATCGAGGAAGATCCCTCGATCCACTACTACGTGCCGTGCATCCCGATGGCGAAACCGGCGCTGGTGCGCGCCGTCCGCGAGCAGGGGCTGAAATCGGTCTCCGCCGTGTTCCGGGCGCTGGCGATCGATGGGCGGGCGGACGCGGCCAGCAAGCCCGCACTCGCGTCACTGCTGATCACGCTGTGGAACGACGATTACGAGGATGAGCGTGACGCCCGCTTCATCAACGACCGCGTGCACGCCAACATCCAGAAGGACGGAACGTTCTCTGTGGTGCCGGAGATGCCGGGCGGCATCACGACGCCCGCCGACCTGATGCGCATCGCGGAGGTGGCGCTGAAACACGACGTGCCGCTGGTGAAACTGACCGGCGGCCAGCGGATCGATCTGGTGGGCATATCGAAGGACAATCTGCCCAAGGTTTGGGCCGACCTGGACATGCCCGCCGGCTGGGCCTGGGGCAAAAGCTACCGCACCTGCAAGAGCTGCATTGGCACTGATTTCTGCCGGTTCGGCCTGGGCGACAGCATGGGCCTGGCGCGGAAGATCGAGGCGCGGTTCCGCGGCATCGACAGCCCTGGCAAGCTGAAGCTGGCCACCGCCGGCTGCCCCCGCAACTGTTCCGAGGCGATGGTCAAGGACGTCGGCGCGGTGGCGATCGGCGACGACCGGTGGGAGATCTATGTCGGCGGCGCCGCCGGATCGCAGGTGCGCAAGGGCGATGTCCTGTGCATCGTGACCGGCGAGGAAGCGGTGCTGCAAATCACCGGCCGCTTCATGCAGTGGTATCGCGAGAACGCGAAGTTCAAGGAACGCACGCACACGTTTGTCGAACGCATGGGAATTGAGCGGGCGCGCGCCGTTGTCGTGGACGACGCGGATGGAGTAGCCGCGGCCCTGGACGCGGCGATGGCAGCGTCCGCCGCGGCGGTGCGCGACCCCTGGAAGGAGCGGGAGCAACCCAGGACGCCCAATCAGTTCGCTTCGCTTGTCGCGGCGGAGGACTGAGCATGGCCGAGGCGCTTGCGATCGGCCACCTGTCCCAGATACCCATGGGCGAGGGGCGGACGTTCGAACTCAGCGGACTGCGCGTGGCGGTGTTCCACACCCGCGCGGGCCAGGTATTCGCCACACAGGCACACTGTCCGCATCGCGGCGGTCCGCTGGCTGACGGTCTGACCGACGATATCTCGGTTGTCTGTCCACTGCACGATCGCATCTACGACCTGCGCACCGGGACGGGCCTTGGGACCCCCTGCGCTATCAGCGTGTACCCTGTGCGGATCGGTGCCGACGGCACGATCCAGCTTGTGCCGCAGCCGTCCGAGGCGATCACGGCCGCCAACTGACAACCCGCGCGTTCTGGAAACAAGGTCATCCATGGCAAATCTTCGGCAGGCAGTGAAGTCGGGCCACTGGCCCACGTTGTTCGCCGCGTTCCTGTATTTCGATTTCTGCTTCTCGGTCTGGGTGCTGAACGGGGCGATGGGTCCATTCCTGACCCAATCCTTCAATCTAAGCCCGTCACAGACCGGGCTGATGGTGTCGATCCCGACGCTCGCTGGCGCGCTGATGCGCTTCCCGCTTGGTGTGCTGTCGCAGTATATCGGCCGGAAGAATGCCGCGCTGGTAGAAATGATCCTGATCATCGTGGCGATGCTCTATGGCTGGCTGTTCGTCACGAGCTTCAATGATGTGCTGGCAATGGGCGTGCTTCTGGGCATTGCTGGTGCCTCATTCGGGGTAGCGCTCTCGTTGGGCGCGGGATGGTATTCGGTGGAGCATAAGGGCCTGGCGATGGGCATAGCCGGCGCCGGCAATGCGGGAACAGTCGTGGCACTTTTGCTGGCGCCTCCGGTTGCTCAGGCTTACGGCTGGCATGCCGTCTACGCATGGTCCGCGGTTGTCATGCTGATCCCACTCATCGTCATGATCACGATGGCGAAGGAGCCGCCGGACACCATGCACCAGAGCCTGCGCGAACATCTTTCGTGCCTGTGGGAGAGGGATGGCTGGTCCTTCAACCTGATCTACATCATCACCTTCGGCGGCTTTATTGGCTTGTCCACATTCCTGCCAAGCTTCTTCTTCTCGGAATTCCATGTCACCAAGGTGGAGGCCGGATGGCTGACCATGTTGGCGGCTATCATGGGCTCGGGGATCCGCGCCGTGGGCGGTCTGGCGGCGGACCGGGTCGGCGGGATAGCGGCGCTCTGCGTTGTTCTGATCGCGGCCGTCGGCTGCTTCCTGGCGTTGTCGACGCAACCTTCGCTGGTGGTCAGTACTGTGCTGTTCATGATCTGCTTTGCCGCATTGGGCGCCGGCAACGGTGCGCTGTTCCAACTCGTGCCGCTGCGCTGGCCGGGTAACACAGCGGTCGCCGCCAGCATGATTGGCGAAATCGGCGCGCTTGGGGGCGCGATCCTGCCGAACGTAATGGGATTTTCCAAGCAGTGGACCGGCAGCTTCGCCACCGGGTTCATCAGCTATGCCGCTCTGTCCGGCTTCGTTCTGATTGGGCTTACGCTGTGGCAGCGCAGATGGACACGCAGTTGGGTGGGTCCATGGGGTCGCGTGGCACAGCCGGATTACACGCCCAGCCTTGTCGCGCGTTGAACCAGCGGCCCAATGATGAAGACTACCACGGCCAACCGCCGGTGTCAGGACCAAGACAATAAGTGACACGAGTGCTTCAACCGACGTGCGCTTAATAGAGCAGCATTATAGCAGCACTGGCCCTGACCAGGACGGAAAAGGCCCTGAACGTTACGGCTCGATCGGCAGCCCCAAAATCAGGTAGCTGAACGACTTGCCGTGCGAATCAAGGTTGAGCGACGTGTTAACCCCTCCCTCGAGCGCATCCAGCAGCACGAAGTTCAGGCCATGCAAGGCATCCATCTCGTACCGCGTGACCGTGCCGGTGAACAGCTTCGGAAACGCCTGCTTGATCCGTTCGGCCGTCAATTGCTGCTTCAGCAGCGGATAGTCCGTCGCATCGTACGCCCAGACCGACACGTTCGAGGTGTTTCCCTTGTCGCCGGCACGCGCATGGGCAATGTCATGGATCAGGCGCGGCTGGGTCATGCGACGAACATCTCGAACGTCGGGTTGACCTGATCGCGCCCGATCAAGGCCGAGTGGGTCACGACGCAGGGTGTCACCTGCCCTCGGTAGCCGCCGCCACCCGCGGGTCCGCAGCACAGCAACGATTCCACCTCCCACAGCATCATATCGATGTCATCCCGATTGGACGAGCGAAGCGCCACGCGCAGCCGCACGTCTTCGCCCGCGTGCAGCCGCACGTCGGCATTGTCGCCAGCCGGAACCTCGGCTGTCTGATAAAGCGAATTCAGGCCGATCAGATCGACCCGCAGGTCGCCACCCAGTTGATTGATCCGGGTCAGACGCTGCCGCACCACGCCGGCCGCCAGTTCGGCGCGGGCGCCGGCATTCGGGCCGGCGTAGCTGACTCCGCCCTCACCAAGGAATCCGCCGTCAAACCCGATCGTCACCTTCAGCTTGTCCGGACGCGCACTGCCGTTCGCCCCGCTGACCCGCACCCGGTCGGGACCAACCGGATCGACCGAAACACCTCGGAAGTTGGCTGTCACATCGGGCGTCAGATAAGCCGCGGGATCATGCACTTCGTATAGAAGCTGCTCCTTCACCGTCGCCGGTGTCACGCATCCGCCAGTGTCATCCAGCTTAGTGATGACGAAGCTGCCATCCGGCTGAACCTCGGCGATCGGAAAGCCGCAATCGGCGAGGCGCGGCACATCCTTGAAGCCGGGATCAGCAAAGTAGCCGCCGGTGATCTGCATGCCGCATTCCATCAGGTGGCCCACCAGGGTGCCACGCCCAAGCGCGGACCAGTCATCCAGCGCCCAACCGAAACGATGGACCAGCGGTGACAGAAACAATGTCGGATCGGCGATCCGGCCGGCGATCACGACATCGGCGCCTGCCTCGAGCGCCGGCAGCAGCGCGTCGACACCCAGGTAGACATTGGCTCCAACCATCCGCAGACCGACATCCTTCACCGCACCCGGATGGTCGATGAATGCGGTATCGGCATCAACAAGATGGGTGACGTCGTCACCTTCGACACAGGCGACCTTGAGGCCCGGCAGACCAAGCTCCCGCGCGATGTCGACGACCAGCATGGCAGCAGCCCGCGGATTGGCCACTCCCATGTTCGTAATGATGGTCGTCCCGTTCGCTCGGCAGTGACCCAGGACGCCAAGCATGCGTGCGCGTAACTGCGGATTATAGCCACGTGCCGGGTCCAGCATGCGGTCGCGGTGGCCGAATGCCATGGTGCGCTCACCGATGCACTCGAACACGAGATAATCCAGCACGCCGCGCTGCGCGAGATCGATCGCGGGTCCCAACCGATCGGCCGAAAAGCCCGCGCCGCAGCCCAGGCGGACCGTGTCGCTGCCAACTGGCATCTGTTTGAACGTCTCCCTGCCCAATCCGGCTATTAGAGCATGATCGTTTTAGGTTGACCCGTAGCCGGAGTTGACGAGGTAATTGGCGCATTCTTCGACGGTATACTCGTCGAGGAGCTTGGCGATCGCTTCGATCACTGCGTCGATGGTGCGGGCGTTGGCCTTGCGCAGCAGGGTTTTGAGTTTGGCGAACACCTGCTCGATCGGGTTGAGGTCGGGACTATAGGGTGGCAGGAAAATCAGCTTTGCACCCGCTGTCCGGATTGCCTTGCGGATGACAGGGCCCTTGTGACTGCTCAGATTATCCATGATCACAACGTCGCCCGGTCGTAACGTCGGCACCAGGAACTGCTCGACATAGGCGCGAAAACTGATCGCGTTCATCGGCTGATCGAGCAGGCATGGCGCATGAATGCCGTCGCATCGCAGGGCGGCAACGAAGGTTTGCGTCTGGCGATGACCATGCGGCACCTTGGCGAGCAGACGCTGGCCGACCGGGCACCGCCCCCGGATCGGGGTCATGTTCGTCTTCGTCCAGGTTTCGTCTACAAAAACAAGCCGTCTGGGATCAACTTTATCCTGCCGCTTTTGCCATTGCAGGCGCCGACGGGCAACATTGGGACGATCCTGCTCGCTGGCGTGCAGGCTTTTTTTTAAAGCTGAGACCAGCGCGGTCAACGATGTTCCAGACAGCAAAATAGCTCACCGTGATGCCACGGTCTTGCAACTCAGCGAGCAGTGCGCGCAACGGCAGATCCGGCTGTTGCGCAATCCGTTCGATAATCCTGTCGCGTTCGTTGGCCAGTGCGAAGGGCCGATGACCACCCAGCCCCTGCGCCGCCACGCTGCCCTTCTGTCGATCCAGCCGCGACCACCGCTGCACAGACGACTCACTGACCTGGAAGAGGGTCGCCGTCTCAAGCCGGCTCCTGCCTGAGCGGAATGCCGCGACAGCGCGTTCTCGCAAATCCAACGTGTAAGGAGCACCCATCCATGCTGGCCTCCGACCCAGCCCACAGCTTGGATCAGATTTTAGGCCGCGCCGGAACCCCTACTCACGCAGGAGTCAACTTAAAACGATCATGCTCTAATGGTACCGGAACCTACGCGCACCGCGAGGCGGCGGGAAGCCTGTCGCGTCAGTCGTCGAATACAACCGCCTGCCGCGCCGGCACATCAGCGATCGCGAACGTGTCGAAGTAGGTAATGCGCGGCGGTGCGCCGTAGCGGGCAATGATCCCGTCCAGCCACGATCCCGAATAGAACGCCTCCGCCGCCGTTCGGCTTTCCCACAGGTATGAGCCGCCGGCGAACCCGCCCTCGGCCGCATGGATGAATTGCTTGCGAAGCAGACCCGGCACCTCCAGGAAGCCTGGCGCGATCGCATGAAAATGTGCGCGGCAGCTTTCCTTGTCGATGTGCGGGGGCAGGTCATAGAGGACAATCGCAGTGATCATTTTGTAGTACGTCCCATAACTCATCGGCAGGTTGCGCTACAGGTCGTCAAGCACATCCGCCCTGGCGATGCCATTGGCCAGCGCGTCAGCGACCTGCTCGTGGAATACCTGAATGCGTGCGGCGATATCCTCGGTCGAACGGCTGTTGCGCCGGTCATCATCGTCAGCCATGCGGATCAATGCCGCCACGTAGGTCTCCTCATTGCCGCCAAAGGGGTCACTGTAGAGCCACATGAACGCATCTCGACGGCGGACAAGGCCCTGGCCCTTGGATCGAATATCCGAAAGATAGTTGACGTGATTAAGAATTTCCTTCTTCCAAAAGGTCCGGGTTCGATTGTCGACCTCAAATGCCAGAAGCTTTACCAGATGCGCGTTCATCGTCTCTTCGTGCGCACGGTACTTTTGCTCAACAATCTTTTTTGGAAACGTCATCTCAAGATGCGGGATGCCAGCGTCGGTTGATGACATGATGATCCCTCTCGTAGGGTGTGGCGCCCGTCCAGCGACACGCCGTTCGATGGCATTGCGGGCGTTGCCTCGGGTTGACCTATCGCTTAATTTACTAAGCTTGAACAGCATCAGCAAATGATGAGGACATGACCGATCAGCGGCTGCGACAGATCGCCGATCTGCTAACACTGAAGGCGGATGGTTTGTATGGACTGAGCGACATCACTCAGCGTCAGCACGCGCTGCAATCCGCCTGGCTGGCGGAGCGGCTTGACTGTCCCGACTCGCTGATCGCCGCCAGCCTGCTGCACGATATCGGCCATCTGGTGCACGACCTCGGCGCCAATCCGGCCGAAGCCGGCGTGGACGATCTGCATGAGGAACGCGGCTATGAATTCCTCGCCGTCTGGTTTGGACCAGAGGTAACCGAACCCGTGCGGCTGCATGTCGCCGCCAAGCGCTACCTCTGCGCAACCGAAGCGGATTATTTTGGAAAGTTGTCGAAAGACTCGGTGCGCAGCCTGTCGCTGCAGGGTGGCCCGATGTCAGCGGCGGAGGTTGCCGCATTCGATGCGCTTCCGCAGTCATCCGCCGCAGTCCAACTGCGCCGGTTCGATGAGCAGGCAAAGGTCAAGCACCTGGAAACCCCACCGGTTGCCCACTTCCTGCCTTACGTCGCCCGCTGCTTGCGCCCGGCGCCTGACACAGACCCTGCCATCTGAGCAGACGGTCGATGAACGGCGCACCGCATCCTGGTCCCGCGGCAGGATGATGTTGCCGGCGGCGTGGACCCGTTCGGCGACCGCAAAACAATCCCGCTGATCGACCGGCGGCTTCGGCTTGGTAAAACCCAAATCATAAATGTTTCGGTGTTTTCACCATTTCGCATGAAATGCATCAAAGCCCCTCAGCGCCGCCGCCTTCTCCGGGTCGGACATGAAGGACCCGATGAACGAATTCCGCGCAAGCGTCACGATTTCAGCCTCGGTCAAGGAAAGTGCCGCCTGCACGGCCAGGAAATTCTCATTCACATAGCCGCCGAAGTAGGACGGATCATCGGAATTGACCGTCACCAGAAGACCTGCCGTCAGCATCCGCCGGAGCGGATGCAGCGTCAGATCGGGGCACACCTGAAGGCACTGGTTGGACAACGGGCAGACTGTCATGGGGATCCGCGCGTGCGTGATGCGGGCGACCAGCGCGGGGTCTTCAAGCGCCCGATTGCCGTGGTCAATACGCCTGACCCGCAGCACGTCGATTGCCTCGCACACATAGGCTGCTGGTCCTTCCTCGCCGGCATGAGCGACGGGCACGAAGCCCTGTTGCCGTGCCTCGGCGTAGACGCGCGCGAACTTCGCCGGTGGGTGCCCGGTTTCGGATGAATCAAGGCCGACCGCGAAGATATGGTCCTTGCACCGGCAGGCCTGTCGCAATGTTTCAAACGCCTGCTCCTCCGGCAGGTGCCGCAGGAAGCACATGATCAGCTTCGAGCTAATTCCATAATCACGTCGCGCCCTGTCGAGCGCGTCGGTCAGGCCGGACAGGACCGTACCGAAAGTGACGCCGCGCTCGGTATGGCCCTGTGGGTCGAAGAAGATCTCGACATGCGTCACATGCTGCGCCGCGACCTTTTCCAGATACGCGAACGCGAGATCGAAGAAATCCTGCCGGGTCAGCAGCACCGACATGCCGATATAATAGAGCTCCAGGAAATCCTGGAGCGAATTGAAACGATAGGCCTCCCTGATGGCGTCCACGCTGGTGTAAGGCAGAGCCACACCGTTGCGTATAGATAATTTCATCATCATTTCGGGCTCCAGCGTGCCCTCAATGTGAAGATGCAATTCGGCCTTTGGCATGGCCGAGATGAATTGATGAAGCCGAGCCTGATCGATGTGCCGCATCCTTTCGCGGAACAATAGCTGCAATGCGGCGATACGCCGCCTGTGCCGGTCATCATGCCACGTCTCCACCTGTCAGAACATTGGAAACGATGATACGATCATGGTCTTCGGACGACCGCGGTAGCCGGGCGCGCGTGCTGTCCCCACCTGACCGATGGCACCAACTGACAGGTGACGAGCTGGACCGGGTCCGCACGCTCCTTCGGCGCACGGCGCATTCGCAAGATCCTCCAGCAGCTTTGGCATCGCTCGATCGCAGCGTCAGCCCGGATGATCGGCCCAGTTGCTGGAGACGTAGAAGTGGGTCAGCGCTGCCGATCCCGTTGGAAAATACCAGGAACAGACTCCAACTCCCGCGCCTCGGGCGCCGCGCTAATACTGTTCAGCCGGAAGTTGCGATACCGACGACGGCAACGGACCATCAGACAATGGACCGGCATCCTTGGAAAGTCACCGGCCGCTGCGCACCGTCTCTGGACGCGGCGTGTGACCACACGCAGGATTACGCGACCATGTTCAAGAAGGACGCCATGGCGCACCGCATCGGCATTGCCGGCATCACTGGCAGAATGGGTCAGCTTCTGGCCGAGGAAATCCCGGCGGCGGGTGCCACGCTGTCAGGCGGTACCAGCCGCGGCAGCGCCGGCAGGACCACACCGGCGGGGGTTCGGAGTTTCCCCGACCTTCCTGCCCTCGCCGCCGCGTCCGACGTGGTGATCGACTTCACCAACGCGGCCACCGCCCAAACCCACGCCGCCGCCATGGCCGCATCCGCCAAACCCTGGGTGCTCGGCAGTTCCGGCCTGTCCGGCGCCGATGAGGCAGCGGTCGAGGCGGCGGCGGCGCGCATTCCGGTGGTCTATGCCGCCAACTTCTCCGCCGGGGTCAATTTGGTGCTGGCGCTGGCCGAACGCATGGGCGCGGCCCTGCCCGCAAATGCCTACGACGCGGAAATCATGGAAATGCACCACCGCCAGAAGGTGGACGCGCCCTCCGGCACCGCCGTCGGCCTGGGCCGAGCGGTGGCGAAGGGTCGCGGCGTGGGGCTGGAAGAGGTGATGGAAAGCGGACGCCATGGCCACACCGGCCCGCGCCGGACTGGGGCGATCGGGTTCGCGGCCTTGCGCGGCGGTCAGGTGGTGGGCGAGCATACCCTGATCTTTGCTTCGGCGACCGAACACATCGCGCTGACCCATCGCGCGTTCGACCGGCGCGCCTTCGCCACCGGCGCGGTCCGGGCGGCGCTGTGGGCGGTTTCCCAGCCGCCACGGCTCTACAGCATGATGGACGTGCTGGGTATGGCGTAGCGTCTGTTCCGCTTGCCTTGACCCTTGCGCCGGATTCCGCCACACACCGCCGGCTTGGCATTCCGCCCAGGGCCACCGTTCCGGCGGCCGCAACCTACCGCGACGCGAGACACCACCCATGCGTGACACGGGCGAGTATCTTTTTACCTCGGAATCGGTTTCCGAGGGACATCCCGACAAGGTCGCGGATCGTATCAGCGATACGGTGCTGGACGCGTTCCTCGATGCCGACCCGTATTCACGTGTAGCCTGTGAGACCTTGGTGACCACCAACCGCGTGGTGCTGGCCGGAGAGACCCGTGGCCCGGCGTCGATCACCCCGGACCTGCTGACGCATCTGACGCGCATGGCGATCCACGACATCGGCTATGAGCAGGACGGCTTTCACTGGAAGACCGCGGATGTCGCCGTGCACCTGCATTCACAGTCCTCCGATATCGCCAAGGGCGTGGACAGCGCCGGCAACAAGGACGAGGGCGCCGGCGACCAGGGCATCATGTTCGGCTACGCTTGCCGTGAGACCGAGACGCTGATGCCGGCACCTCTGTTCTACGCCCATGAGATCCTGCGCTATATCCGCGACCTGCGGAAGATCGGTGACCGCGCGGTGGCAGGGCTGCTGCCGGATGCCAAGAGCCAGGTGACCTTGCGCTATGTTGATGGCACACCGGTCGGCGCGACCTCCGTAGTGGTCTCCACCCAGCATGAGGCCGGCATGGAGCAGGCCGAAATCAAGCGCCTGCTCTGGCCGCTGGTCGCATCGATCCTGCCAGACGGCTGGATGTGCCGGGAGGACGAATTTCACGTCAACCCGACCGGGAATTTCGTCATCGGCGGTCCGGACGGCGATTGCGGCCTGACCGGACGCAAGATCATCGTCGATACCTATGGCGGCGCGGCCCCGCATGGCGGCGGTGCGTTCAGCGGCAAGGACCCCACGAAGGTGGACCGTTCGGCCGCCTATGCCTGCCGCTACCTGGCGAAGAACGTCGTCGCCGCCGGCCTGGCGGATCGCTGCACCTTGCAGATCAGCTACGCAATCGGCATCTCCCGCCCGCTGTCGGTCTATGTGGACCTTCAGGGCACCGGCAAGGACGTCGACGAAAAGCGCCTGGAGAAGACGCTGCACGACGTGATGAACCTGTCGCCGCGCGGCATCCGGGAGCATCTGCACCTGAACCGGCCGATCTACGCACCCACCTCCGCCTATGGCCATTTTGGGCGAGAGCCTGACGAGACGAAGGGCACTTTCACGTGGGAACGAACCGATCTGGTGCCGGCGTTGAGGGCGGCGCTCGGGCGGTAAAGCCGCCACCGGACCGGCTGTACGGCCGCAGCCGCGGCCACCGCCTGCGGTCCCGGCAGGAACGCCTGCTCGATGTGACCTTGCCCCGATTGCTGCTGCCGGAACCACTGTCGATCCCACCCGGTGTGCTATGGCTGGAAGTTGGCTTTGGCGGCGGTGAGCACACGCTGGCCCAGGTGCGGGCGCATTGCGAGGCAACCCTGATTGCCTGCGAGGTGTTCGAGAACGGCATCTGTTCCTTGCTGGCGGCGCTGGTGCCCGAAGGCCAGGAAGCCGCAGCGCCACTGCCGCCAAACCTGCGCCTTTGGCCTGATGATGCGCGGGTCCTGCTGCGGGCGCTGCCGGATGCCTGCCTTGACCGCCTGTTCCTCCTGTTTCCCGATCCGTGGCCGAAGGGACGGCATGCCAAGCGGCGGTTCGTGCATCCGGCAATGCTGCCTTTGGTGGCGCGGGTGCTGAAGCCTGGCGCCGAGTGGCGAGTGGCCAGCGATGACCCGACCTATCAAACCTGGGTGCGGGACGTGATGACGACGCAAACTCTGTTTCAGCGGGTTGAACCGGCGACCGGCCGTCCGGATGGCTGGCCGCCGACACGGTATGAAGCGAAGGCGCTGCGGGCCGGGCGTTCCCCATTGTATTGGACGTTCAGACGGGCCTGAGCAGGCATCGCATTTCCAACGGTTGCCCTTGATCCCACCGACCGAGGTGGCTATACCGCCTGCCGCACCGGTCGGGGCCGTAGCTCAGTTGGGAGAGCGCCTGAATGGCATTCAGGAGGTCAGGGGTTCGATTCCCCTCGGCTCCACCAGGGAAATCAATGGTTTACGGGATTTCCAGTCTGAAACCGGTTCGATTACTTAAATCTCGCGGACCAACCGCGGACCAACGAAAGACACATCCTGGCCGGGCTTCACGCGGCATTGTTCCCGAACAATGAGGGTTGCGACGCTCCTGCAACGCCCACCGTCTGCGCATAGTCGACGGTTCGTCGCTGGCAGCCACTGAGCGTCTCGGTCAGGTCGACAACCAAGTCATCAGCCAGACCACGCTCCCGCCCAAACCGTCGCAGGGCTTGGTGCAATTCTCGGTTCCATGTCGCCAGCAGATCCTGGAGAGCGTGCTGCACCTTCGATGCCTCGACCAGTCGGCCGCAGGCATAGGCTTCCTCCCGCTGAAGCCGCCGGACCTTCATCAACGCCAGCAGCTCAGCCGGTCGTAGACTGGGCTCGGCGTCCATCGGCGGGCCGCCATTGTGCCCAAGCGGCAACATCGCTTGCTGGAGGGCCGCTTGGCGATCTGCGTCTGCCGCTGCTTCGTCCGCTCGTTTGCCGTCCAGGAAGGCGACAACCGCTTCATGATCAAACCGCCAGTCCCGGCCTCGGCCGCCTCGGTCAAGTACCGGAAAGTCCTCACCATAGCGGACCAGGTAGGCGTTCACGGTTGGCAGGCTGCAACCAAGTAGCCGGGCGATCTCAGACTTGTTGACGCGCATCCGTCAAACCTCAAATCATTGTTTTATAACCTTAAATCAACAAAACCAACAAAACCAAGCGAGTTTTTTCTTTGAAGCGGGTGTGACTAACCGGGGTTCGAATTACCCCCGGGACAAACTTTGGCCAGGAGGGACCCATGATCATCGGCCCTCCTACGCGGTGCCGTCAGGGAGATCATTTTCCGCGATCCATGCATGAAGCGCATGTCTATCTGCGGTGACACCTCTGCCCGATCGCTACCCTTGTCCCGGAACCGGTGTTCCATGTGTTCCTGTGTTCCACCTGATGCCAACCTGTTGCTAGCACACGTCTAATTGTGGAACACCGGGGCTGGGTCATGGAGAACACCGGCTGATCTGGTGTTCCACCGATCCGCCCGACAGGCGCGGACATCGGCCGAGAAAACGTTATTCGCCTGCCAGGTGCAGTCGCCGTCGCCTGCCTCGGATAAGGTTTTCGGATAAGGTTTGTTGGTGCGATGCCATGCGCCACTTGCATAGATATCACTGTTCGTTGCTGATAAGGATCAGGTCAGCAGGAGGGCTTCTGTTTCGCCTGTCTCAGCAATGGTAGCGGACGACTGACGACCAGCAGGCTGCGGATGCAGCGATCGGCACCGCGCTCGATGGTGATTTCCTTCCAGCCAGCGTAGTGCATGCCGTTCACCAGCAGGGTGACCGGGTCGGAGGTCATCGGGCAATATTCCCGTTGCGGACGCAAGCGATACGTGATACATACCACGTATGATCAGGTCGTTCAGAGACAAGCGGACAGCAGCGGTCGCCCAAGGTCGGCTTCCCAAGGGCTTTCCGCCTGACTTGCTGACGGCGGCGCGACGGAAGCTGGGTTACCTGGACGCGGCGGCCACTCTTGACGACCTGCGGTCGCCGCCGGGAAATCGGCTTGAAGCGCTGTCCAGCGCGCGCGCCGGCCAGCACAGTATCCGCGTCAACGATCAGTGGCGGCTGTGCTTTGTCTGGCGCGACGGGAATGCGGAAGATGTTGAAATCGTTGATTATCACTAAGGAGGTCGGAATGATCAGCCGCGATGATGCGAACAGCCTGTCGTTTGACGACATCGCGCCAGGGCCGGTGCTGCCGCCGCTGACGCCTGGCGAGGTGCTGCTGGAGGAGTTCATGCGGCCACTCGGGTTGACCGCGCGGGCACTCGCGGCGGAGCTGGGGGTGCCGGGCAATCGTATTTCCGCCATCGTCAACGGCTCGCGCAGCATCACGGCGGAGACGGCGCTGCTGCTGGCGCGTCGGTTCGGGACCAGCGGCGAGTTGTGGATGAACCTGCAGACGGCGCATGATTTGGCGGTCGCGCGGGAGGCGATAACGGCATGACCAACGAGCCAAAGGGCGACCGAGCACTTGAGGGAGGGCGCGTCAGCTACGACAGCGAGGCCGACGCGATCGGTGTCTATTTCGTGCCGGACGGGGCGGAATACGACTCCAGCCGGGAGGTCGCCCCCGGGGTTGTCCTCGACTATGACAAGCAGGGGCGCGTGATCGGCATTGAGTTGCTGCACGTCCGCAGGCTGCTGGCACAAGGATCGTCAACAGTCACCGCGAATGGATAAAGCGATGCATTCTAACCTGGATGACGCGCCGTCGCTCACGGACGCGTTTTTTGACGAAGCCGAGTATTTCGATGGTGACCGGTTCATCCGCCGTGGACGGGGGCGGCCGAAGTCGCCGGCCCCCAAGGAACAGATCAGCGTGCGACTTGACCCGGACGTGGTGGCGAAGCTGCGAGAAGCCGGCCCGGGTTGGCAGTCCCAGATCAACGTGTTGCTACGCCAGACGCTTGGGCTGAAGGACGCGCCGGCGCGCGCGGCGGCGCCATGACCATTGAGACCACGATCTCGGCGACCGGCGAACGGCTGGTGACAATGACCGCCGACGAATACCAAGACCTGATCGACGCGCGCGACCATGCGATCGCCATGCGCGAGATCGCCAATGGCACGATACAGACCGTGTCCGGGGCCGATGTGGACGCCTATCTGGCAGCGCCGACGCCGCTGGCGTTCTGGCGCAAGCACCGCGGGCTGACCGAAGTGGAACTGGCCGGTTTCGTTGGGATAGCGGAATCCTGCCTGGCCCAGCTTGAAAGCGGTCAGTGCGAGGCGACGATTGCGGTCTTCCAGCGGCTTGCAAAGCGTCTCGGCGTTCGCGTGGACGACCTTTTGGTCGACCAGGATGACCAGCCGGGATGACATGAACAGCCTGTCGTTTGACGACATCGCGCCGGGGCCGGCGTTGCCGCCGCTCACGCCGGGCGAGGTATTGCTGGAGGGGTTCACGCGGCCACTCGGGTTGACGGCACGTGCACTGGCGGCGGAGTTGGGGGTGCCAGGCAATCGCATTTCCGCCCTTGTCAATGGGTTACGCAGCATCACGGCAGAGACGGCCCTGCTGCTGGCGCGCCGGTTCGGGACTAGCGGGGCGTTGTAGATGAACTTGCAGACGGCGCATGATCTGGCCATCGCGCGGCAGGCAATGGCGATATAGGGACAACATGAACGGCACCACCGAGCGCGCGATTCGCGAACAGGAAGCCAGGATTCGGCTGCTGGAGAACGATGCGATGCTGAAGGCGCTTGAAAGCGTCAGGCGCACCCAGGAAACTCGTTACGATCCCCACACGCTGATTGCAACTGGCGTGGGGATCGCCGCCGCCTTGTTCGGGGTGGCGGTCGCGCTGCTGAAATGGGCCCGTTGACAGAAATCGGAGGATCACCCCGGTGAGCGCAACATCAGAAGGCCCGTTGGACATTCAGGCCGTGAAGGCGCGGATCGACCGTGACCTTGCGGAAAGCAGCAAGCTGCGCGGCGAGACCGAGAAGTTCGTGGCCGAACAGCGCAAGCTGATGGCGGAGGCGATGAAGCTGGATCGCGACCGCTGGCTGGCGCCGGCCTTGGCGGTGGTGACCGTAATCGGCGGCTTCGCCGGCTTCATTTCCGTCCTGATCACAGCACTTCATCTCGGGCGGTGATGGACCGCCAGCCAAGGCAGGCGGTCCATCATGCCGACAGCCGCACACCGGTGAACGGCATGAACATCGGGTCCGGCACGTCGTCCAGCGGCGCGCGCGGCGTTGCTCGCCTCGCGTGCTGACATCAGGCCGTCGTGCCATCAGGCCGTCGTGCCATCAGGCCGTCGTGCCATCAGGTCCGCGCCAGCGTCCGCAACGGCCGGTTGGTAAGGTCGCTGCTCCGACCTCAGGGTGAGGTCAAAGCTCATCCGCCCTCACCGGCTCGGTCGCCTGTCCACCGCAGCCGAGATTGGCGGCGGCGGCTCCGCATTCGATTTCGCAGGCGGTCCCATCCAGGCAGCCTGCTGCCCGCGCGAGATCGACTTGAAGCACCGGGACAGGACCCGCATGGGCGTCACGATGCCAAGCCATGCCACGAAGCCCGACCGTGCCACCAACACGGTGCCGTCAGGGCTGGCGCCGTTGCGGTCGGGCCGAGCAAAGGTCCCTACTCGCTGTCATCCGCATCAAAAATCGTGGGCAGGACGTGGTAGAGACGGACCTTGGCGTGGCCGGGCGGGCTGAAACTACCCGCCGCCTTGTTGCCAGAACCCTTCAGCATGAACCCCCGATCGATCAGCACCTTGTTGGCCTGGCGCTTGTCGAGACCCGTCAACGCCTCATTCATTCCATCGGCCGTCAGGTAGTAGTGCCATGCGTCCGGATTGCGCTCCGCGTCGGAGAGACGACGCTTCCACCCGGCCCGATTGACGGTGCGGAAGCGTTCCGAGGTTGCTGGCGGTGGCGTTGTTTCCGCCTGCCCGGCATCGCCCGGCGGCGGCTCCTTCCATTCGTGAAAGCGTGAATCACCGTGTCGCGTCAGGAAATCACGAAGCTGGGCCACCGCCTGAGCGTCCTCCCGCGCGCCGGTGGTTCCACGTTCCGCCAACCATGCCTGGAAGCAGATCTTCGCGGCCGCCGTGGCGTCGTTCGGCGTCCAGCCGGTAATACCGGCCTTCGTCGCCAGTTCACCCGCGACCGCAACCAGGGCAAAGCGCCGCGCGACACTGCCGACCTGTCCGCCAGCACCCGGGTTTTCACGCATCCAGCCAGTGACCAGGTCACGCATCCAGCTTCGAATATCATCCGCGAAATCGGCATCAGCCGCGACCTCGGCCACCAGGTGATCGAGGAATGCCGGGGCCGCGGTGCCATAGGCACGGGTTGTGCCGGCGCGCAGCGCCAGGATGAACTCTTCCGGCCCGATCGCCTTGGGCCCCGCGTCCGTCTTATGGGGGTCTTCGAAAATCTCCTTGTGCAGATCTTCGAAGAGACCCAAGCCGTGGCCGGCGTCGGCCGGTATGTCGACCAGGCGCACTTCCTGGCCGGCTTTCACGCGCCGGCCGGCCTCGGCGATCTTGTCGGCGAGCGACAGTTCGCCCGTGCTCAGGAACAGCACCCGGAAGCGGATCGGGGTGCGCAACCCGCCAGCCCGATCGGAGCGTGCCTTTCCCTGGCCACTGGCCAGCAGGTAGGCGGTGTCGCCGACGCCCCGGGCATCGGCCTGTCCGAGTTCGTCCAAGGGCAGCAGCGTGTCGCTCTGGGCCAGCGCAAGCCCCTCCATCGCGTTGTCGGTCGCGCGCCACTGCCGGATGTAGCCGGCCGCGCCGGCGCCGGCCTCGCCACCCCAGACGCTCGCCGCGACCCGCAGGGCCGTCGTCTTGCCGACACGCGACGACCCCCGGAAATGCAGTCCGCCACCTTCCTCGCCGGCGATGTCGAGCAACGGACCGGCGAACGCCGCCGATACCGCCAACAAGAGACGGGAATTGCCGACGCAGAGCGCGGCGACCTGGTCGCGCCATTCCGCCAGGGTGCCGGCCGTGTTGAACAGCGAGGCGTCATTGACCGCCGGCTGATAGATCACATCCACGGGTGGCGATCCGAAAGTGCGACCAGGCAGCACGAATACCGCGGCACCGTCAATCGGTGCCACCCGGTGCGCACGACGATCCGGGCCCGCCGATCGCTGCCGATCCGTGCCAGGTATTCCGGCAAGCAGCCCCGCACGCCATGCCCGGGATTGACGTACAGGCCGCGACGGGCCAGCAGGGTGCGCAGCTCGCCGCCCTCGCCGGCGAACAGGTCGCGCCGCACCACGACGTGCTGCACCTGGCCATCCGGGTCCCGAAAACGCAGCATCAGGCCCCACGCGGTGGCTTCATCGTCGCGGGTTTGCGCCATCACCTCGAACGGGCCGGCGATCTGCAACACGCCATTTTCATCCGACGTCTTGAACAGACCGTCCAGGCGCATGATTAGGCGGCCGCCGCTCACCCTGATGCTCGGCGCCTCACCTTCAGGCGTGTCATTAGCCGGCTTCGGCGGAACTTTCTCCGCCTGTTCGATCGACTGGCGGATTGCGGTCTTGCCGCCCTTTTTGACCGCCATCAGACCGCTTCCGCCAGCAACGCATCGTTGAAGTCCTTGCCGACCGGCGGGCGTGCGACCCTGACGCTGCGCCCCTGTGTCTGGAAGGCGTCGATCGCCCGGGCGAAGGCGCGCGTGGTGGCGACATTCGCGCCGTCCTCATCCTTCAGCAGGATCACCGTATGGACCGCCGGCGGCAGAACGACATTGGCCATGTTGGCGAGCGAGACCGCATACAGGACGCGCAATTCAGGGCAGGCCATGACGACCGAGAGGGCGGTCTCGATGCCCTCGCCGATGGCAACCGTTTCATCATGCGGCGCGCGGGCGAGCGGCTTGCCCGAGGCGCCTCGCCAGAGACGCACCGCGCCACCGGCCAGGCGGCCGAGGGACATCTTTGGGTCCTGGAGGGGCGCCTTGCGCCAGCGGCCATCCTCGGCCAGCGCCAGCCAGGTGCGGTGCACCGCCACCATGTCGCCAGCCGCGTCGGTGATGCCAGCCAGCATCGCCGGCCAGTGGCGGTGGCTTTCGCGGTTCCACAAGGCCGGGTGGTAGCGCAAGCTACGCGGTTGACGCGTCAGCTCGGCCAGATCGATACCACGGCCGGCGAGGTAGGCGGCAACCGGGGTGCCGGCGAGCGTCTCGGCGCCCGCAAGGAACAGCTTGATCGCGGCGCCTCGCGTGGCAGCTTCCGCCCGCGCCGCTTCGGCGGGATCGGGCGCTGGCGGCGGCGGCCGGCGCTGCTCGGATGGGGCCGGGCCGTCCGCCAGGCCAAGCCAGGCGCGCGCCCAGGCGATGGCGTCGCGCAGCTTGCCGGCGCAGACCACCGCGGCGACCAGGTCGAGGGCGTCGCCGGCGTCGCCGCTGGCGAAGTCAGACCAGACGCCGGCCTTGCGGCCGGTCAGATGGACCGAGAGACTGCGCCGGGATGTCCCGTTCAGACTGGCGTGTACCCATTCGTGTCCCTCCCGCCGGCCATCCGGCAGCAGGCGCCCGACCAGCTCCGGCGCGCGCGCGGCCAGCATCCGCGCGAGATCCCCCGCATCAGAGGCCAAGCAGGACGCCCGCCAGCATCCGCCGAGTTCCGAGGACGCGCGCCACCGCCAGTGACGCAATGTCCGCGGCGAGACCTTGGTTGGCCGGATCGACCCGATGGCGGTTGTCAAGGACGGTTCGCAGCGCCAGGAGCCTGCGGCTCACGTTTTGATCACGGTGCGCCGGCCGGCTGGTGTCACGTTGCGCGACATCCAGCGCGAGAGCGACGGCGGTGACCACCTGTTCGGCAGCCGCGCGGGCGCGCCGCGACCGGTCATCGGTGTGGGTGCCGAGCCGGCGGCAATGCCAGGCGGCACCCCATCCGACTAGGATGGTGAAGTCGATCGGCGCGCGGGTCCCTGCCCTGGCGGGCAAGGCTGGCCAACAGGCATCCCGGCGCCGCAAGACGTGGTGCCGGAGCGCGGCGAGGGCCGCTTCCATCTGGTCCCACTGGCGCTGATCGATCCGGTCGTGGTGCCCGATGATGGCCGACAGGCGGGCGATGGCGGGCTGCAACACCCGTTCGTCTTCGGCCGACCATGGGGCGGAGCGAGACGGCGGCGGGTGCTTCAGGCCATCGACGGCAAGGCTGGCGTCGGCGCGCCAGCTTGCCAGGATCCGCATCGGCCATCCTGACGTGTTCATCTGGGTGATCATCGGGATTTCGCGGCCTTTGCAACGGTGGCGGCCGAGGTGGAGCCCACCGTACGGGCCTGCAACCAGTCTTGCAGCGCCGACTCCATGTAGCCGACACGGCGATCGGTCAGCTTGACGAACGGCGGCCCACCGCCGTCTTGGCGCAGCCGCTGCATGGTTCGCAGACTGAGGCCAACGGTTTCGGCGGCCTTGTCTTCTCGCAGAACGTTAAGCGGTTTCTGAAACATGTCGCGACACCTCATGTTGTGGCGCGGCTTGGCGCCGTCACGGGTGTTTGCAGATTGGCAGGCCAGAACACGACCGCTATCGTCCGATATTAGCCGATATTGTTTGAGCGATCGATTTCCGGCGGTATCGTGCGTTGAAGCTCTTCTAGAAGGTGCGGGGCGGACGGTCTAAATTTTAGGCTTCGAATGCAAAAGCCCGTCAGGTGCCGCACAACGTCGGTCCAGGACTCCGGGAAACCGTCTGGAGCCATGGCCAGTCCAATAAGCTCGCGCCAGATACGCTCCAGTGCTCTGTCCGATATCGGCTTCGATACACAGTCATTGCTGGCATCCTGATCGTAAATACCAAGTTGGCTGAATTCAGCCGGCACAAAAAGACTGATCTTTGTATTAAGGATACTTCCAGGCTCCCTGCCCCACGTCACCTCGCACCATGTCTTCAGGTCCCCCCGGTTTAATTCGCCGATTGAAGAAAAATTGCCTTTGTGAGCGCGCCGCAGAAGTTCGGTCACAAGCTTACGCCAATTATAAACCGGCTTTGGTCCCGATTTCCTTTTTGATCCCTGAAAGCTATCGCCGTTGGACTGATCCGGTTTTATGTCAGAGGCATTTACAACATGTACTGGAATGGGGCTTACTAACATCACGGGCGTGAACGGATCTCGGAGGCGGACGCGGACATCCTGTATCGACGTTCCATTATCGAACGTAAAATCCGATCCTGAAATCCCTAGCCACTGCTTGTGCAGATCCTGGACGGTTATGAGGCGTCGGTTTGCACACGATTGATCAAAACCGCTCGCTTCGACATGACCGTTGAGAATGGCCTTGAGCAAGTCGCTATTCAGTTGCTGAGCGACACTTTCGGCAGCAATTTTATTGCCACCGCGCTGATGTAGAAGGTGAGCCCTCACCAAGATCCAATTGCCGAATACAATCGCGGCGACGCAAAATGGCAATAAAGACGCCGGTCGGACATGTATAACGTGGTATTCCTGGCCCGCAAGCTTCAAATGTCCGGCCAGCCAGTCTTCGATCGTGTGGTTTCCAATGTGCGACCATTCATCCCGCTCGATCGAATGATACTTGCAATCGGACCGCCTTCCCGAGGCCAGCCAGTAGCCCGCTTGCAGGCGGGGCAGACAGGCGTCCCGCACTTCGCGCCAAACGTTGCGTAGAACGTTGCTTTCAGTCCCATAGATTTCTTGTCTGTCAGCAGCTTCATAAACGGCTGCTCGATACAACCGATCGAATCGGTCGTGCGCGACACGGTATGCTTGTCGCGCTTCATAAAGCGAGAGGGCCATGGGTGGCTCGACAAGTATGGCCGCAGACCAAAGCGGCACGCCGTACTCGGACGGCGGGCATAGCCCGTGCTGCGAGAATTGGTCAGGCAAGGTTGTCCACGTTCCTTGTCCCACGCGCGCAGTGAAATGGCGCGGCGGGGCGCGCGTGGTCGCGCCGTTCGGCGGCCAACCTAGCCGCGCCAGCGGCGACGCTCATTGACGGGACCGAGTCGGTGCAAGCGGTTTGTATGGAACGACCGCAAGGGATCAGCGCGCATTGCGCTCCAGGGCGGGCTGGGTTGCCTGGCTCGGCCGCTGTGCCGCCGCCGGCGACCAGCGCTGGCCGTCTCGCCTCGGCATCCGGTCCGCGCGTCGCACCATCCCGGTGACGCAGATCGGTGCCCTGACAGCAAAGCGCGGTGCATCGGCAAATGCCAGGATCGCGGTGGGCGGCGGCGGCGGTCGCGCGACGGCGGGTGGATGCCGCTGGTCACGCCAAGCGCCGTTCCCTTGTCTCGGTCTACCCTGGGCCGTTCCGTGGCGCGCCTCTGGCATCATTGAACGGGGCGGGCTCGCCGTGCGCGCCGGATGGTGTCCAGACAAACGCCGCTCGATGCACGGACCACGCCGCCAACGGGTCGAACAAGCGGCTGCCAGCAAGGGCAGTGGCATACAGCAATGCTGTTGCTGCAACCTTACAGCGATGCTGTGCTGCATGTGCGGCTGAAAACCTCGATCTTTTCCAGTCAGGCCGATGCTTTGCTGTGGCGGGACGCGAATGGCGTTGATCGACACCTTGGCCCGCGATCCGCGCGCTGGCGATGTCATGCCCGGGCTTGACGGTATACGAAGGCTTCGTGTTGCTCCGAAGGGGCGCGGCAAGAGCGGCGCCTTCCGGGTGATCCACGACGTGCTGACCGAGGCGCAACCGATCCTGGCTTTGCTGATCCATGGCAAGAACGAGCCGGGGGACCTCAGCCCACCACAGCGCAAGAAAGTGGCTGATCTGGCGGCCGAGACGAAGCAGCGCACGTGATGGACGAAGATACCGAGTTCGGACGCGCGCTGATCGCCGCTATGGAGGCAGTCGCCATCGTGCGTGGCGAGACAGAGCCGGCGCGGGTCCACCAGCCGCCGGACGCGGTCGACGTACGCGCCATCCGCGAAAAGCTGGGCCTCAGTCGCCCGGCGTTTGCCAAGCGGTTCGGCCTGGCGGTCGCGGCCGTCCGCGATTGGGAGCAAGGGTTGCGACGGCCTGGTTCCGCCGCCCGCATATTGCTGATCGTGATCAGCCAGAGCCCGAATGTCGTTGCCGAGGCGATTGCTGAAGCCCGCGCGGGGTAAGCGGCAATCAACCGCGCGGCGGGGTGACTGACCAGCGGCGACGTGCTGTCAGGCCGGCGCCGAGGCGGGCGGTGATCGGCCAGGTGATGGGCGGCGGCTCAGTGCCTGTCAGGCCGACGGCCGGCCGGCGCGTGATCGGCGCCAGAGACACGCCGGCGACCGGGCGTTGCCGCGTTGCGCGCTTGCGGCTGATCATCGATCCCGCACGGCGTGCGGTCGACGGCCGGCGCGGATCAGCATCCGCAGCAGCGGCTCGCGTGCCTTGACGTTGATCTCGTCCCGCAGCTCCGGCGCGACGCCGTCCTGCCAGCGCCGCACGATCGACAGCAGCGCCGCCTCGACCTCGTCCGTCTTGTCGAGGATGTCGGATCGTCTGGGCCGCGGCTGACGCGGCGGTCCCTGCGTTGCAAAACGGCGTGCCATTACCAACCGCCGATCCTGGCGGACCACCGATGCCCGACAGCATGATTGTGCAGGGTGGCGATTGGCATTTTAGCTGAAGGCAAGGCCCAACCCTCGGGGACGAAGCCCTTCCTCGCGTGCTCGGTCGCCCAAGAGCATGGTTCGCGTGCTGTGACTGGTCACGACCATTGGTTCCTCGGGGCTGGGTTCGTGATCTCTGCACGGACGAAGCAGATGGAAAAGGCGACTCCGGAAGATGGCTTCTGTTACGCGGCGAACGCGAGGTTCTCCGGGCGGGCCAAACCGGCGCGTGAGCGGCGCTGCGGACCAGGTGTGCCTTAGTTACTCGTCCCGGCTGATCATCGGCCCCGCGCGGCGTGTGGCCGACGGCCGGCACGGATCAGCATCCGCAGCAGCGGCTCACGCGCCTTGACGTTGATCTCGTCCCGCAGCTCCGGCGCGACGCCGTCCTGCCAGCGCCGCACGATCGACAGCAGCGCCGCCTCGACCTCGTCCATCCTGTCGAGGATCTCCGAGCGTTTGGGCGGACGCGGCGCCGACGGCCGTTTCGCGGCAACGCGGTGCGCCATCGCTAACAGCCGATCCGGCGAACCGTCGATGGCCCAGGGTGGCCATTTTCAAGCGTGACGAATGCCACCCCGCATAAAGGCAAAAGCCGAATCCGCATGGTGTGACTGGTCATGAGCATCGCTTCCCCTTGCTTGCGTTTACGGTCTTCGCGTTGGGCGCGGAGTTGCGGCCCGACCTGGCGGCTCCGAAGCAGTTGCGCATGGAGAGGAGCGGATATTGCGCCAAACCACCAGCCGTCCGACGCCGACAACGCGGCTCCGTTGGCTAGGCAGAATGTTCCAGATAGGATGTTACGGCTTGATCGTGACAAGACAGGCGATTCGCGCGGTCCGACGGCGCTTCAGGGCACTGACGGAGCCGGCCGACATGGCTTTCATCATAGCAAGCGACCGCCGGCGACAATCAGCGGCGACCGGCGACCAATGGCGATGCGCGTCGCCAAGCAGGTTGGTTCGGCGGCCGTCGCCGGCGATCGACGGGCAGACCGTCATCCTGGCGTCAGCCGACTTTGGCCGTGGCTGGTCTGCGCCGGGCGCCAGGAACGCCAGGGCGAGGGTTGGTGGCGCGGCCTGACCCACGTAGGCGGATCAGCCGACAAGCGGATGATTGCTAGAACAAAATAATGATAGTAGTTGGCCGTAATATCCGACTATTTTGACCGGTCCATCTCTTCTTCTACTGCCTTAATCATTTCGATTGCAAATTTCCGTTTCGCATACTCTTCCACCAGCTTCGGGAACGGAAATATCGGCCGATAGGACGGTGCCTTTCGCGAAAAATACAAGATCGGTGCTACATTATGGCGTCCCATAAGCTGGTAGACCCCAAGCGGTGCGCTGTCTTGCTTGCTCTGCGCAACGAAAAAATCCGTGCCGGATCGGCGCGTCGCCATCTTGCGCCGGGCCAATCGCTTTTTCGTCTTGGCCGTCGCATTGGCACTGTAGCCTGCCTCGCGAAAGCCGCCGATGCGCGACAACAGCAGGGTCATCGCGCTGGCAGAGATATTGCCGTGACCGTCCAATGTCATGCCCTTTGCTGGCATGATGTGCTGGTCTGGTTGCATCAAGCCCATGGCCACCAAGGCCTTTTCAGAACGTTTCATGCCGCGGTTGCCGCCCGCTATTTCAGCTTCCAGGTACTTCCTTGGTGAAATCCCCTTCGGCGCATCGTCGCTGATGAAAACCCGCGCTTGCAGATGATCCCGCGTCGCCGCTTCGTAGCGGATGGCGTTGAGGGTGAACGGGACCGGCCGATCAAAGATTTTGTCGAGGCGACCCATGACGTCTTTTCGCGCACCCGTCGCCACCCGGGTCAAGGCCTTTGCGGTCGCCGTGGCAAGTTGCTTGTCCGCCAGGGCGATCAGCGCCTTTTCCATGCGCAGCAGGCCATCCGTATCAACCTTGATCACCAGCATCGTCAAACTCCCAAGCCGCAACGATGCCTGGTTTACCGCAGGCCATCCTCCGGTGAAAGAACAATGCCTTACCGCAAACGATGTGGCCGCGGCTGGCATGGCTGTGCCGACGTGCTGATCCGCGCCGGCGGCCAGCGGATGCCGTGGCGGCGCACCGTTCGACGACAATGGACGCCAGCCTGGCTTGCGCGGGGCGCAACAGTTCGGGGCGACCGGCGGACAGCCCACCCGGTGCCGCGGGCCAGGCACGGGGGCAACCCCGGCGCTGTCCTGGGCGGTCAGAGGGACAACAATCGGCACGTTGGCGCACCAAGCCAACCAGGTGGTGCAGGGCAACGGGCGCGCCTCGCTGGCACCGTGTTGTCCTGGGCCGGCCTGGTGGACGGCGGTCCACGGACCGACAGCGGCTGTTGGGGTAATGCGCGGCGACGACGCTCGGTGCCGGCGGTCAGCGCGTCAGGTGTCGCCCGTATTGCACTCCTGATGGCGGCCAGGCGGGCGGCGGAACCGATCCTGCCCGACTCGCCGTTCGAGGCTCCGAGCCGCCACGGGCGGGGCCAAGTCCACCTCATCCCGATTGTACGGTTTCGCTGCTTCCCGTCGGTAGCAACGCGGAGCGGCGGAGGATATCCGACGCCAGGGAAAAGCCGAGCTGCTCGCACGGATCGGCCAGCCGGTCTGGCGCGCCATCCAGGTTGGTGGTGATCAGGTCGAGCAGGATGGCCGCCTTGGACGTCTCGCCAAAGCGCGTTTGCGCCGGGATCGAGCTCACCGTCCAGATTTGCGCAAGCCACCCGGACGCCGCCGCTTCGGCCGCGGCGCGGTGCTGACCCTGGCTGGCCGCGTCGCCGGCCGCATGCGCCTGGTGATCATGCTCAATGCCCGCGTGGTCGAGCCGATCCAATACCTCACATGCCAGGATCAGGCTCGCATCGCTCGGCGCACCGCCGGTGTCGCGTCCGTTCGCGAGGGCGATGTCCAGCGCATCGGCGCGGCCGTCCGGTTCACGCGCCAAGACGGCCGCAACCCGGATCGCCGCGGCTTCGAGCAACTCCGAGAGCTTGGCGAACCTGTCACGCAGCTCCGCGACGGCGCGGCCGAAGGCCACGAAGCGGGCCCGGCCGCTATCCCGCGCCATCCCCTTCACCTGCTGATCGGAACGTTTGAAGGTCTCCAGGGCTTGCCGCAGCAGCGCGTAGTCAAGCGCCGCCTGGTCCGCCCATTCGTCGGGCTCACCCAATATGGTCACCGGATCGATCGGCTGCCCTTCGAAGGTCACCGCCGCCAGGTTGTCGAGGAACCCGACAGGCGTTGGGGGTGGCGGCATTGCCTCAGGCTGGTCCATCGCGGTTCCTTTGATCGCCGAACGAAATGACGAGCCGGCGCGATCCGCCAGCCCGGGCCGCGAGCGGGCCCGACGCTCTGCGTCTGTCGTCTATGCCGCGTCGACATCCGCCGCGACAACGGGCTCGCCGGCGGCCGGCGCCTGTCCGGTGGCAAGCCGTTTCAGGTGAGCTTCGTTCTCCACCTGCCGTCGCGCCATTCGGACCGGCATGTGCCGCGACAGCGCGGCAACCTCCGGCGTGTCGCCCTGCGGTGCGGCCGGCGGAGTTGGTCGCGCGCCGGCGCCGGCTGCCTGATCATGCAGGGCATCGGTCTCGCCACGGGTCATTGCTACAGGGTCTTCCCCGAGGACATCCAGTGGCACGGTTGCATCCCGCGCAACGGCGGGTGGCTGGTTCGTTACCTTTGGCACGAACGTGGATTTGGGCGCGACATACTCTGTTCGGGGACCGACATGTTGCGGGGGTGGATTGTCGAATGATCGGCTCCGCGCGGCGCGATTGACCGCCCGCAGGGTCTGTTGGCGGTCCGCCTCGATGCGGGAGACATCCCGTCCGATTTGCGACTGAAGCGCCGCTAGTTCGATGTGCGCCTCGAACAGCGCCAGTGCCTCCGGAACAGCGCGCCAGGCGGTGTTCAAGGCGACGGCGTCATCGCCAAGCTGCATCGTGGCGCCGCGGATCAGCCATGGCCCACCGGTGGCACTGGGGATCTGTATCTGGTCCAATACCGAACCGAGCGGCACACCCGCCGCGGCCAGCGCATAGCCCCGCAGCTTGATCCGGCCGAGCTGCTCGGCCGTCTCCCGAAGCTCCGCCTGGAGGTCTTGCCGTGCCAGCTCCAAAACCGGCGCGCTGGCTGCCGCAAGCATGGTGTGCGCGGCCATGATGGCTTCGTCGGCGGTCTGAAGCAGCGCCGGGAAACTACCCTGAGCGGCGGTCAGGCGGTCACGTTCGCGGCGCGCAGTCGCGACCTTCATGGCTTCCGCATCGGCCCGCTGCGCCCAGCTATCGCGCTCCGCCGGGGGTGCCAGGATCGCCTTGGCATCGGCCTCGCCTTGCGCCGCGGTGGCTGCCGCCTCGGCCACCTCGGCCGCCGCCAGGCGGGCGGTCAGGTCGCGGCCGAAGGCGACCAGGCGTGTCCGATCGTCCAGCGCCGCGCGCGCCTTTTGCATGCCCTGGATGATTGCATCATCTGTGATCTTCATTGTTGATTCCTGTTGCTAGAGCAAAGCGGCGGGACGCCTGGCGTGCCGTGCGTGTCCCTGATTAGCGGTGGGGCGGATGGGGGAGATGACCAGCTCCCGGTCGGCTAGGTGATGCCAGCGGCGGCAGCGCAGCGGTCCAGCAGGGCGTCCGCCCGCTGCTGACGGGCCCGGCCAGCGCCGCCAGGATCAGGATGATCCCGCTCGCGCGCGGCGACGTCTGGGGTGCGTCCGCCGGCCCCTATGCCGAGGAATCGGACAGGTTTTTCCGCGCACACCCGCGACCACGCGGCCGGGCGCGAGCGAACGGTCGCCGACGGTGGCTGTGTCGCCAGTGTCTTGATGCCGCGAAAATGGATTGTATCAATCGATACGGTCGGCTGAAGGCGCTGCGGTCCCATGAATGATCCTCTGGGCTGAGACGTGACTGTTGCAGTATATTATTGGCGAATGTTGCAGGACAGCTTTCGTATTGACCTCAGATCGGACCGATGGTCTGCCCGCGGCGTCTATGCGCGAGGCCGATGCGATGGACGCGAGCCGTCGGCATCTGTTGGTGACGGGCACCCGCCACACCCGTGGCGCGGCACCCCATGGCGACGGCGCGGCGCGGCGCCAGGGGGTTCCAGGCACGCGATGAAGGCGTATGCTGCTTGGGCAATGGCAAGCGATCGGCCGGGCGCTGTCGAGTCGGGCGGTGTCGAGTCGGGCGAAGCAGGTCGTGCCGACGGGAAATCTTTGGCGCGGCGGGTCATGGACAGCCCGACAGTTGCCCGCCGCGCCACGGCCGCGCACGGGTGACGCGGCCGAACGAAGCCGCCGCGGTAGGCGTGCTTCGATACCAATTCACAGAACCGGTCCGACGCGTGACGCGCGCCGGCGGGGTTTACGGTTTTGGGCATGGGCTGTCCCAACGGCTGAAGGCCGCGTTGCATCCAGGCCCGCGCCCAAAGGCGCCCGGTAATATCCGCTAATATCCGATGCAACCAGATCGTTTCGATGGATACGTTATGATCTCAGCCACCGACACCGCGCCGCCGATCGGGTGACGCGCCAGGCGCCGACGCCTTGGATGGTTCGGCAATCGTGTCGGATCGTGGCAGACTCTCAGTCCGATCCAGGGCCGCCGCCACCGCCAGCACATGCTGCGCCCAACCGTATAGCGCGGCCTCGCGCTCGGGCATGAAGTCATACCGCTGGTAGACCGCGGCGACGCCCTTGATCGAGCCTTGCACATGGTTCAGCAGCCGGTCGGCGACATGGGTCGCGAACCCCAGCCGGACCAGGGCGGTCACGCCGGTGCGGCGGAAATCGTGCCATCGCCAATCCGGTGCCGCCCGCGCGGCCCGATGTTTGCCAGCCCGATCGTGTCCAGCCGCTTCCCGGGTGGCGACGATCGCGGCCTTCAGGTCCTCATGCGCCCGGGAGAAGCCCGATACCGGCACCCGGTCATTGGTGGTGAACACCAGGGCGCGCCGGTCCGACGGGTGCAGCGCGCGCAGGATCGCCCGCGCCGGCTCGGCCAGGTGAACGATGTGGGCCTTGCGGTTCTTCGCCCGCCTGGCCGGGATCGTCCAGGTCGACAGATCCTCGGCCAGCTCGGACCACCGCATGCCGGCCACCTCGCCGCGGCGCTGCAACGTCAGGATCAGCAACTGCACCAGCGGACCGAATGGGTAGGCCGTCGCCGCGGCGGCGCGCCAGACCTCGGCCAGCTCGGCGTCCGACAGTACGCGGTCGCGGCTTGCCTCGCGCACGTCCAGGCTCACCCCGGCGAACGGATTGACGGTGATAAGCCCGCGGCCAACCCCCCAGTTGAATGCTGCGCGGCCGTAGTCGCGGGTGCGGCGCGCGGCGATCGGGTGCGACTTCGCCACGGCATCGAGCACGCGCTGCACGGCCAGCGTTGTCACGCTCTGCGCCGGCTGGTCCAGCAGCGCCGCGAACGTCGTCTTGATCGCCCGCGGCGCCTCGGTCCGGTGCGTGGCGCTGCGGTCGGCCAGGGGACCGGCGCCCCACTGGTCGATCAGCGTCCGGACGGTGAAGGCTGCGGCTTGGCGGGCCTGGTGTTGCGCGTCCGCCGCCGCCGCGGTGGCGGCGATGGCCGCGCGGCGCTCGCCAGCCGGGTCTTGGCCAAGCCGCAGTTTCGCCCGCGCGATCTCCGCCAGGCGGTGCGCCTCGGCCGGCGTGATCTCGCCATACGATCCCAGCACCAGACGGGTCCGGCGGCCGGCGCGTCCGCCAAGCTGGTATTGCAGCACGAAGGTCTTGGCACCGTTGGCGGTCACCCGGATGCCGAATCCGGGAAGCGAGTCGTCAAACACGATCCGATCGCGCCGGCCCGGCGGACAACCGAGCGCGTCGATTTCGCGCTTAGTCAGCTTCATCGGGACACCGCTCGTGGAACACCATGGAACACCACGATCGGCCTTGGTGTTCCACGCCATCCGGGCAAGGGAACCCGGCAAATCAGTTTGTTATCTGTGTGTGGAACACTGGAACACAGAGAACACCGTGATTTCTCGGTTGCCGATCCTACAGCCATGAACAGGACCGGAACACAAGAGGGTCCCAAGGCCGGTTTTGAATCTCCTGTTGATTCGTTTCGCTTAGTTCGCGGACCAACCGCGGACCAACGGGAGCGGGTAATTACGACGTATGGTTGCATGTCCTGTCCTGAACGCAACTAGCTACACCATTGATATGGCGAGCTTTGGCGTCAGGTGGCGCGTGCTGTCAAGCGCCGGCCCATGAATGGCATTCAGGAGGTCAGGGGTTCGATTCCCCTCGGCTCCACCAGTCAATCCAGGACCTGGCGGCGGGACGGTCGAACCGCGGCAACACATCGCCGCCATGGGCTTGCCAGCAAGACGTCCGGCGGATTGCACGCAGAGGCTAGGCGACCGATTTCGTGCGCAGGCCGCTGAACCGGACGGCCGCCAGGCGCTTCAACGTGCCACCGACTGACAGACTTATCGTTAGCGATTGATTAATCATTGGCTTGTATGTCCTTGAGCCGCGCGAGGCAAAACGGCACGCGCGACACCAGCACAGTGCTAGCAATTATGTCTCGATCAACCGCCGATTTGATAACAGGGTGGACGACGGAGCGCGCGATACTTGAAAAGAAGATCGCCAGTCTTCGTGAAGGAAAACTACCCCAGTTCATGACGTTCGCCCAGATTGCCGCAACCATTCAGTATTATGAAGAAACTGTCGCCGACTATAAGGGGCTCATTGACGAATTCAGCCGGCATGAGCCCTTTCCGATACCTTTTGAATCGGACCCGTTGGACGCGGAAGCCACGACCCGGTTCCGCTATGTCAACCCGCCTATGCCGTTTGACATGCCTTTAAACTGAGGAAGGCGCCGCCCTTGCGGGGGCGGCGCTTTTTCGGTCTAAGCCAGACGCCACGTGATCCCCGTCACCGCCGCGGCGGACTGCCGAAGACGCCGGCGCGATAAGGTGCGCGTTGTGTCACTGTTCCGTCGCTATGACCGCTGGATTGCCATTCTTCATGCCAAGGATGAACAGCGGCGTATGGGCGTGGTTGTGCGGGTCGGGCGCATACGTCCCACCGAGCAGGGACGGCATGGCGGTGGTCTTCAGCGCCTGTTCGATCGCGGCCGGCTGGTCAGACCCGGCGCGTCGGATGGCGTCCACCACAAGATAGGTTGCCTCATAGACAAAGAAGGATCGCTGCGTCGGCATCAGTTGGAAACGAGCCTGATATGCCAGGACAAAGTCTCGCACGCCGGGCTTATCCAGCAGCGGCGTAAAAACCGCGACGCTGGTCAGGTCTGACAGGCTGGGGCGGAATCCCGGCGACACGGCACCCAGCGCCGCGGCGAGATCCACGCGGCCGGTGATCGGCACCTTCCAACCGGAAGCCTCATAGGCGCGGAAGAAACCGGTGGTGGACTTGCCCAGCATCGTCCACAGCCGGTCGGGCGCGGTCGCCTTCAGCTTGTCGAGCAGCGGGGCGAAATCGGTCGTGGCCGGTGCGATTGTCGCTTGATCCGTCACTTTCATGCCGGCCTCCGCCGCCGCCTTCGCCATCGCCACCGCGTTGGCCTGCGGAAAGCCGCCCGCGTCGGCAACGATCGCCACCGACTTCACGTCTTGCGTTTGCAGCCAGCGCACCAGGGCATGGGCGATGTCAACCTCCGACGGGATGGTCTTGAAGGCATAGTCGTTGCCGCCGGGACCCGAGGCATCGACGAAATCCTGACCGGCGGAGGTGGCGATCACCAGCGGCACCTTTGCCTCGGCCATCATCGGCATGATGGCGTGCGTCACCGGCGTGCACAGCGCGCCGATCACCACGGGAACGTGCTCCTGCTCGATCAGCCGCCTGGTCGCGGGGACGCCGACGGCGGGCTTGCAGGCATTGTCGGCATAGAATGCCTCCACCGGGCGGCCGAGGACGCCGCCCGCCTGGTTGATCCGGTCGAGTGCGAGCTGCGCGCCGTACTGCTCTGACTGGCCCCTGTCGGCGGTCGGGCCGCTGAGGATTGTGGTGATGCCGATCCGGATGGGTTCGGCGGCGTGCGCCGCGGCTGTGGCGAGCAGAGCGGCGAGCAGGACAGCAGCACGCATCATGATAGCTCCTGGCGGTTTGATGGCGCAACATAGCGGCTCGCCGCCGAGACTAACATTAGTGATGCCCTAAATTAGGGTCGTCTCCAACAGGGCTGCCTGACAGGCTCTCAGGATCGGCAACCATGCGGGTTTCTCCGGCCTATTTTGTTGCGATAAAGCGGTAATTGTATGATCGGACGGACGTTGTTGAACCGCCGGAATTTCCCTGACACGCGATTCGTGATGTCTCAGCGGCAATCGCCGGCATCGGATGCGGTCTCAGCCCAATGCGACGCTATCCACGATGCCGCTCGTCTGAGTTTCCGCCAGGCGATTGACTGGCCGTCGTCAGCGCGGGAAGTCAGCCCCATGAGCACAATCCTACGATGATGACGATGCAGCCGCAGATGATCGCCAGCCTGCCGATCTGGCTGGCCGGATTGCTGATCGCGGGTTTCGCCATGATGGGTGCCGTTCTGGTCGAATTGCTCGTCCGCCGGCTGATCTCGCTCGAGGTCCGGACGAACCACAGCACGGCGGCCTCAGCGATGTTCAACGTCGTCGGAACCACCTACGCGGTGCTGCTGGCATTCGTTGCCATGCTGGCCTGGGACGGTTTCAACAAGGCGCAGTCCGTCACCGATACCGAGGCATCACTCGTTCAGAACGTCTACCAATTGGTCGACGGCCTGACCGGACCCGACATGGTGACGATGCGAAGCGACATCATCGCCTACGCGGCAACCGTCGTCGAAACCGAGTGGCCCGCGCAGGCGAAAGGCATTGTCCCGCGAGCCGACGACCCCACTCTGATCCGCCTGACCCGCACCGCCCTGCACCTGCGCCCAGGCAACATCGCTGACGGCGACCTGCATACCTTGCTGCTTGATGACCTGACAAAACTCAGCAGCGTGCGGCGGGAGCGCCTGTTGGTCCAGCGCAATCCGATCCCCTTGATCGTCTGGCTCGTCCTTCTCGCCGGGGGTAGCATCAGCGTCGCCTTCGCTTCGTTCCTCGGCGCCCGTAGCCTGCGCATGCATCTCGTGATGTCATTCCTGCTCACGCTGTCGGGCGCTCTGGTGCTGTTGCTGATCGTGGCACTCAGCAATCCGTTTCGCGGCGATTTCAGGATTTCGCCCGAGCCGTTCGAGCGCGTGCTGGCGCAGATGACGCCGGATGGCAGCGGCGCCTCGCCGCGCTAAGCACGTCGGCCGCCGGTCCACCAACTGCTGACGCAATTCGATCCGGCACGGCGCATAGACTGACCCCGCCAGACCCATGTCCGCCGCCCGGCCGAAAACCGTGGCGAAGGCCGACGGCGCTTGAACTTTACCGAGGCGGTCCGCGATCATAACCAGGCGGCCCCCGATCATAACCGGGCGGCGGCGGACCGCGGTCATAATCCGGTGGCGGCGGCCGATACTCGGGCGGCGGAGGCGGCCGTCGCGGCGGAGCCTCGACAATGCATCCGCCCAGCATGAGGGGCGAAGCCAAGAGCAGGGTCAGAGGCACGAACCGCATTGGGTGCTCCTTGCAGCAGCCGGTCATCGACATCATCGCGACCAAGCCAGCCTTACCGTTTCGTCATGTAATGTGGTGGATACACCATATCGGATCAAGATTGCATCTCGGCCTGTTATGGATCATTGCTGACATTTTTGCATAAGGCGACAATGGTGGCGGAGTTCGACGATGGGATGACCGGCCGGTTCAGCAATCCATGTCATCATGCGTCCGGCGCACCAGGATCTCGCGCTTGCCGACGTGGTTGGCGGCGCCGACGATGCCTTCCTTCTCCATCTGCTCGATCAGTTTTGCCGCCTTGTTATAGCCGATGTTCAGGTGCCGCTGGATAAATGACGTCGACGCCTTGCCCTCCCGCGCCACCACGTCCACGGCCTGGTCGAACAGCGTCTTGTCGCCGTCGCTGGCGCCCGTGATGCCGGACAGCAGCGGGTCCGCGTCACTCGAGGATTCCAGCGGCTCCGTCACATCCTCCACATAGGACGGCTCGCCCTGCTCACGCAGGAACGCCACCACCTTCTCGACTTCCTCGTCCGAGACGAATGGGCCGTGCACGCGGGTGATCCGTCCGCCGCCCTGCATGAACAGCATGTCGCCCATGCCCAGCAACTGCTCCGCCCCCTGCTCGCCCAGGATGGTCCGGCTGTCGAACTTGCTGATCACCTGAAAGCTGATCCGGGTCGGGAAGTTGGCCTTGATGGTGCCGGTGATCACGTCCACCGACGGCCGCTGAGTTGCCATGATGACGTGAATGCCGGCGGCGCGCGCCATCTGCGCCAGCCGCTGCACCGCGGCCTCGATCTCCTTGCCGGCGACCATCATCAGGTCCGCCATCTCGTCCACCACCACGACGATGAAGGGCAGCGACTCCAAGGTCTGCGGCTGTTCCTCGAACGTCGGGCGGCCGGTGTCGGGATCGAAGCCGGTCTGCACCCGGCGCGTAACGATCTCCCCCTTGGCGCGGGCCTCGGCCACGCGATCGTTGTAGCCGCCGATGTTGCGGACGCCCAACTGCGACATGGCGCGATAGCGACGCTCCATTTCGCGTACCGCCCATTTCAGCGCGGTCACCGCTTTCGCTGGCTCGGTCACCACCGGCGCCATCAGGTGCGGGATGCCTTCATAGGTGGACAGTTCCAGCATCTTCGGGTCGATCAGGATCAGCCGGCACTGGTCGGGAGACAGTCGGTACAGCAACGACAGGATCATCGCGTTGACGCCCACCGACTTGCCCGACCCGGTGGTGCCGGCGATCATCAGGTGCGGCATCCGCGCCAGGTCGGTGACGACCGACTTGCCGCCGATGTCCTTGCCCAACGCCAGCGACAGCCGCCCGCCATGCTGCTGCGCCTCATCACTCGCCAGGATCTCGCTCAGGAACACGGTTTCGCGCTTGCTGTTCGGCACCTCGATGCCGATGACGTTGCGGCCGGAGACGGTGGCGATCCGTACCGCGGTGACCGAAAGGCTGCGCGCCACGTCGTCAGCCAGGCCGATGACCCGCGCGCTGCGGATGCCGGGCGCCGGCACCAGTTCATACAAGGTGACCACCGGGCCTGGGCGGATCTCGACGATCTCTCCCTGCACGCCATAGTCCGACAACACGGTCTCCAGCAAGCGGGCGTTCGCCTGCAGCGCCTCCTCGCTTGGCCCGGCGACGGCACGCGCCGGCGGATCGTTCAGCAGGTCGAGCGAAGGAAACTTCCAGCCCTCTTCCGCCAGCGGCAGGTTCTGCTGCAGCGGCTTGCGAACCGGAGCAGGGGCTGGCTTGACGGTTCGACCGGACGGCGTTCCCGCTTCCCTTGGTACTTCCCTGGGCGACGCATCGGTGATCTTCGGCCGGCGTGGCTCCTCCCGCACCTCGGCGCGGGTCGCAGGGCGAGCCACCGCGGGTTCATCCGTTTCCAGCCCGGGTCCGCGACTGACCACGCTCGCCAGCCAGCCTGATACACTGCCGACATTGCCGGCGCCCTGCGCCAGGACTCCGGCGGCGCTACGGCCGCCATGCACCGAATATCGGCCGGCAATTGCGGCGGCGCGTCCGGCGGTTCGCCATTCGGACGCCGACAGGCCGAGCGCCAGCAGGGTGAGGATGCCGGCGAGGGCGGCGCCGATCAGCCAGATCGACGCGGCGCCGACGATGCCGAACAGCGAGTGGCCGGCCTTCAGCGCCTCGGTCGAGATGATCGATCCGATCGACCCGCCCAGCCCAGCGACCACCGGCCATCCGGCAGACGCCGATGGGAAGATCCCGAGCACCGCCGCCAGCAGCGGCATCGCGGCAAGCAGGGCCGCCACACGCAGCGCCAGGTTGCCCAGACCGCCGCGGGAGCCAATCCGCCAGCCCCAGGCCAGCATGGTCAGGCCCGGCAGGAATCCGGCGACTCCAAAACCTTGCAGCAGAACGTCCGCCAGGATTGCCCCGCCTGCCCCGCCCATGTTGCCGACATGCCGTGATGTGGCGGTATCCAACGATGGATCGCGCGGATCATAGGTGGCCAGCGCCACCAGGATCGCCAGGCCCAGCAGCCCCAGCAGCAATCCGCCGAACTCGGCGGCACGGCGGTTCATCAAGGTCCGCAGCGCGGGGGAAGCGATTCGGCGAGTGTCTACCGTGGGTGATCGAGTGGCCATGGGTCCTCTTGCGTCGATCGCCACGAGTCTGCGGCGTGACGCGAACTATAACGGCGAAGGCACTGATAAATGAAGCACCTTCCGCTGACGGTTCCGCAGTGCTCTCGCAAGCGGCTTGCCCCTCGCGCCGCTTGCCCGCAATCTGCCGCCGCTGAAAGGGGCCCGCATGCGCATCGAGATCATCTGCACCGGCGACGAGGTGCTGACTGGCAAGATCACCAACACCAATTTCTCCTACATGGCGCAGAAGCTGGAGGATGTCGGCCTGTCGGTGCACTGGGGCACTACGGTGGGCGACGATCGCGACAGCCTGCTCGCGGCGTTCCAGCTTGCCGGCACCCGGGCGGACGCGGTGATCGTCAATGGCGGACTGGGGCCGACCGTTGATGACCTGTCGCAGGAGATCGCCGCCCAGGCCGCGGGCGTGGAGCTGGTGCTGCACGAGGCGTGGCTGGCGAAGATGCAGGATTTCTTTTCCCGGCGGGCGCGTTCCATGCCGCCGAACAACGTCAAGCAGGCGATGCTGCCGGCATCGGCGGAGATGATCGACAACCCGGTCGGCACCGCCTGCGGCTTCGCCCTGGATATCGGCAAGGCCCGCTTCTTCTTCACCCCCGGCGTGCCGCGGGAACTGCGGCGGATGCTGGAAGAGCAGGTCATCCCGCGGATCCTCGCCCGCGCCGGCGCGCCGGCGTCGATCTACCTGAAGCGGTTCCATTCCTATGGCCTAGGCGAGTCGCATGTCGACCAGTTGCTGACCGGGCTGGAGGCGCTGGACCCGGATGGCGGCGTAAAGCTCGGCTTCCGCGCGCACTATCCGCAGTTGGAGACCAAGCTGACGGTGCGCGGCACCGACATGGCCGACGTCCACCGCAAGCTGGCCCCGGTGACGGCCGAGGTGAAGCAGCGCCTGGGCAACTTCATCATCGCCGAGGACGACCAGACCCTGGAAGGCGTGACCCTGGCGGCGCTGGCCGCGCGGGACGCGACGCTGACCGTGGTGGAAACCTTCACCGCCGGCGAGATCGCCGCGCGCATCGCGCATCTGCCCGGGGCTGAAAACGTCTTCCGCCACGGCACCGTGGTCCGGCGAACCGGCAACTTATTCGGCGTCGCCATTCCGGCCGAACTGGATCAGGACACCACCGAGGCTGTCGTCCACGCCGCGCGCCGGCAGACCGGCGCCAGCCATGCCCTGGTGGTCCTCATCGAGCTGGACGAAGGCGCTGACCGGCTTGATCTGGGAGGCACGATCTGGATCGGCATCGCCACGGCGGATCGCACCGAATTCCGCCGCTCCCGCATTCTGGGCGGGCGGGACTGGGTCCGCCTGGGCGCGGTCGAATTGGGCCTGGATTGCCTCCGCCGCTTCCTGCAGGGCCTGCCGGTGGTCGAGCGCATCGACTTCGAGCGGGCGTGAGGCCAGCCGGCTTTTGCCTCAGAGCGTGATCGCATGAGGCTGACCCAGTCAGAAGGCGTGAATCACGTGATCAAACAACGAGTTAAAGCGCGACTGCTGGGGCAACCTAAACCAATCGCGCTTTAACGCACGCCGCTGGGCCACAGCACCACGCGCAGCGTCTGCAGCAGGATGACCAGGTCGAACAGGATGGAGAAATTCTTCACGTAATAAAGGTCGTAGCTCAGCTTGGACCGGCCATCGTCGATCGAGGCACCATAGGGGTAATTGATCTGTGCCCATCCGGTCAGGCCGGCCTTTACCATATGACGTTCATGATAGAGCGGGATCTGGCTTGCCAGTTCCGCCACGAACAGTGGCCGCTCTGGCCGCGGGCCGACGAAGGACATTTCGCCGCGCAGGATGTTCACCAGCTGCGGCAGTTCGTCGATCCGCGTCCGCCGCAGCAACGCCCCCGCCCGCGTGATGCGGTTGTCCTTCTCCCGCGCCCAGACCGCGCCCTCGGCTTCGGCATTCACGCGCATGGTGCGCAGCTTGAGGATCCAGAACACGGCGCCGTCCCGCGTCACTCGCTCCTGCCGGTAGAACACCGAGCCCGGCCCTTCCAGCCTTATGGCGATCATGCCGGCCAGCAGCAGCGGCGACGAGAGCAGCAGCACGAGGCTGCTGACAACAAGGTCGAACAGCCGCTTCAGGACACGATCCATCATGCCGAAGGTAAAACCGTTGGTGTAGACCAGCCAGCCAAGTTCCATGCGCTTGAGGTCGATGCGCCGGATCTCCTTCTCCACGAAGGTCAGGTACTGGATGACCGGGAAGCCGGCCTTCTTGCACTCGAGCAGCCGGCGCAGATCCATGCCGCGCCGTTCGTCCGGCGCGACAATGACGATGTCCGCACCGACCTGCGTGGCGACGGCGGCAATATCGAATCCTGCGGGACGCAGGATGCGCTCCGGCCGTTCGTCCAGCAGTCGCGGATCGACCTCCCCCAGCGAGGGGTGGTGGATCAGCGTCACCTCGTCGTGCAGGCTGCGGCCTTCGCGCCCCAGCATCAGCAGCAGGTCCCACGCCCGCTGACCGGCGCCCACGATCAGCAGCCGGCGGCGCAGCCTATGCTGACGCAGCAGCAGATGCAGCACGAGGCGCGCGACGAAAGCGCACGCCGTGAAGGAAACCGTCGCGAGGGTGAAGATCTGTGCCTGGTCAAGGCGACCGACCGGGGTTGCCCGGGACGTGACCATGGGCAGGCCAAGTGAGATCAGCACCGACAGGGCGGCGCCCATCCCGACAACCAGCGGCACCCGGCTGAAGGACCGCCGCTCCTCCAGGATGGCATCCCGACGATACAACCCCATGGCGAACAGGACAAGCAGTTCGCAGGCCGGATACAGCAGGCCACGCGGGTCGGCGGGCAGGCTAAACAGGTCGGTGAAGCCGGATCGGCCCAGCCACAGGACAACCGGCCAGGCGAGTAGGATCAGGCCGGCATCCAGCAGGAAAAGCACCGTTCCGGTCGTCATCCTGAAAAACCACATTGCACTGATGCTCGCCATTGGACACCGCCGCCAGGGATCGCAGGCACGCGACCTCCCGATTGCGTGAGCGCCATAACAGAAACCTGTGGCTGGGGACCAGAATCATCTGCAACCACAGGAGGTAGTGCTGTTCGCGTCGGATGGTCCTGCCACTGGTTGGCACGTCGGTGCATCGGCATCCGGTCTGCTTGCACCATGATTTACCATACCACTTGCGGCGTAGTGGCTTGTGGCCGTCGGCCGCGCGCAGTCTCTGGCGTGGGCGACCTGCATGAGCGAGGCGAGCTGTCCGGTTTACCGGCGTCAGGCCGCTCTCGCCTTTCATTCGGGCGGTTAGCCTTATTGGCCTGCGCAATAAATTTACCTTCCATGTCGCAGCCTTACCTGGTCCGCAACCAATCGGTACCTAATCGATCGAAGTCGTGATTGGACTATAGCTTGTGTTTCAAGATACCCTCGTTTTGACTGTGCGATCATGAAAACTATTATTTTGTGTGATCGTCATATAAAGGCGAAGCACTATGCTTATGCGTCTCGATGCGGAGAAGATAAGACGATTTGAAAATGAGGGGTTTCTGTCGTTCGAAACCGGCCTGTCGCCACGGCAGGTGGACGAGATGCGTGGCATTCTGACCCGTCTGCATAACGAGAACATTGGCTTCAACGAGGGTGCGCTGTTCGACGCCATGGGCGTGGACGACGGCGCGGAACCAAAGCGCTTTCCGCAGATCCTGCACCCGCGCTCCTTCGCGCCGGAACTGCTGGAGAGTGACTTCTTTCACCTCGCCCGAGGGATCGCCGAACAGCTTCTGGGCGATCAGGTACGCTTCAAGGCCGACATTTCCCTGATGAAGCCGGCGCACATCGGCGAAGCGACTCCCTGGCATCAGGACGAGGCGTTCCACGATCCGAACTTCGACTACAGGGAGGTGAGCTTCTGGCTGGCTCTGCAGCCGACCGATACGACCAATAGCTGCATGGCCTATATCCCCGGTTCTCAGAAGGGCCCGGTCCTGCCGCACGGTTTCCCCGGCGGCGACAACCGGATCCATGCCCTTGATTGCGCCAGCAGCCTCGATGTGCGGGACGCGGTTGGCTGCCCTCTGTCGCCCGGCGGCTGCGTGATCCATTCCCAGCGTACGGTGCATGGCGCGGGCCCCAACGTGTCGGACCGGGACCGCCTGGCGTATGTGCTGATCTTCGACCTCGTACCGACGCCGGCGCGGGTGGCGCGCAACTTTCCCTGGCGAGCGCAACAACAGACCGCGCGGGCGCAGCGCGAACTGAGGTGGCGGCGCCGCGGCGGGCTTGTCATCCACCTGTGGCGGCAGCGCACGCAGCTGCGCCTGACGAACATGCGCGCCCTGCTGTTTGACGCGCGGCGTGCGCTCAAGGCCACGCTGCGGATCTGCCTGGCCGGTCGGCACGCGCGCGGCCGGTTCAGGTCGCCCTGATCGGAAACCCCTCGACGCCAGGGGTTCGGCGATCCATCTTTGGGACCAAGGAGTTGCTGTATGTCCCAAACCCTGATGCGCGCGCCGCCCGTGCTGTTCATGCCGCAGAAGCAGGCGGCGCGGCCAATGACACGCCGCCTGCGCGTGGTGTCCGAATACGAGCCCGCCGGCGATCAGCCAGCCGCGATCAAGGAACTGGTGCGCGGCGTCGGCGCCGATGACCGCGACCAGGTGCTGCTTGGCGTCACCGGCTCGGGCAAGACCTTTACCATGGCAAAGGTGATCGAGACGGTGCAGAAGCCGACTCTGATCCTGGCGCCGAACAAGACCCTGGCGGCCCAGTTGTACGGCGAGATGAAGAGCTTCTTCCCCGATAACGCGGTGGAGTACTTCGTCAGCTACTATGACTACTATCAGCCGGAGGCCTATGTCCCCCGCACCGACACGTACATCGAAAAAGACGCGCAGATCAACGAGCAGATCGACCGAATGCGTCACGCCGCCACGCAATCGCTGCTTGAACGCAATGATGTGGTGGTGGTTGCCTCGGTGTCCTGCATCTATGGTATCGGCTCGGTCGAGACCTATGCGAAAATGGTGGCGAAGCTGGAGGTCGGCGGCCGGATCGATCGCGACGCCCTGGCCAAGGCACTGGTCGATCTGCAGTACCGGCGCAACGACACCGCCTTCCAGCGTGGCTCATTCCGGCTGCGCGGCGAGATCGTCGACATCTTCCCCAGCCATTACGAGGACCGTGCCTGGCGGGTGAGCCTGTTCGGCGACGAGATCGAATCGGTGCACGAATTCGACCCGCTGACCGGCGAGAAGACCGCCGACCTGAAGGAGATCACGGTCTACGCCAACAGCCACTACGTGACGCCGCGGCCGACGCTGACCCAGGCGATCCGCGACATCAAGGTCGAACTGAAGGAGCGCATGGCCGAGTTGAATGCCGAGGGCAAGCTGCTGGAGGCGCAGCGGCTGGAACAGCGCACAATCTTTGATATCGAAATGATGGAGACGACCGGATCATGCAAGGGGATCGAGAATTATTCCCGTTACCTGACCGGGCGGGAGCCCGGTGACCCGCCGCCGACGCTGTTTGAATACCTGCCGGAAAATTCCCTGCTGATCGTTGATGAGAGCCACGTCACCGTGCCGCAGATCGGCGGCATGTTCAAAGGCGACTATGCCCGCAAGACCGTCCTGTCGGAGTTCGGCTTTCGCCTGCCATCCTGCATCGACAACCGCCCGCTGAAGTTCGAGGAGTGGGAGCGGTTCCGCCCAATGACGGTATTCGTATCCGCCACACCCGGTCCGTGGGAGATGGAACGCACCGCCGGCGTCTTCGCCGAACAGGTGATCCGCCCGACCGGCCTGATAGACCCGGTCACGGAAGTTCGCCCTGTGGAGCATCAGGTCGACGACCTGCTGGGCGAGTGCAAGGTGGTCGCTTCGCGCGGCGGACGCGTGCTGGTTACCACGTTGACCAAACGCATGGCGGAGGACCTGACCGACTACCTCACCGAACACGGTATCAAGGTTCGCTACCTGCACTCCGACATCGACACGCTGGAGCGGATCGAGATCATCCGTGACCTTCGCCTAGGCGTGTTCGACGTGCTGGTGGGGATCAATCTGTTGCGCGAGGGCCTCGACATCCCGGAGTGCGCGCTGGTGGCGATTCTGGATGCGGACAAGGAAGGCTTCCTGCGCTCGCAAACGTCGTTGATCCAGACGATCGGGCGGGCGGCGCGCAACATCGACGGCAAGGTCGTGCTTTACGCCGATACGCTGACCCGATCGCTGCGCGCGGCGATCGAGGAGACCGACCGGCGGCGCAACAAGCAGCGAAGCTGGAACGAGGCGCACGGCATCACGCCGCTGTCGATCCGCAAGCAGATCGGCAAGGTGCTGGAGAGCGTGTTCGAGCAGGACTACGTGACGGTCGCCCCAATCAAGGATGCCGACACGACCGAATTCGTCGGCAAGGACCTGAAAGCGTCGATCACCGACCTGGAGAAACGGATGCGCGCCGCCGCGGCCGATCTGGAATTTGAGCAGGCGGCCAGGCTGCGCGACGAGATCAAGCGGCTGGAGGCGCTGGAACTCGGTCTGCCGGAGCCACCCATGGCAACCGCCCTGTCGCGGCCAAAACGGGATCGCACGCCCGAACCACTAGGGCCGGGCGGCGGTGGTTACGATCCCTCGAAGCGGCGCGGGCGTGGCGGGATGCGGCGGAAGGGGCCATGATCGCAGTCGATGGTGCGGCTTCGCCGTCGGCTGCCAAGCCGGTGCCGGCCGGTCCGTCGCGTCCGCCCAACATTGTGTTCATTATGGCTGATGACCTCGGATACGCCGATCTTGGTTGCTACGGCCGCCGCGACCTGTCCACCCCGAACATCGACCAGATTGCCAAAAAAGGCATACGACTGCTCCAGGCCTACGCCAATTCGGCGGTCTGCTCCGCCACCCGCCTCGCGCTGATCACCGGTCGTTACCAATATCGCCTGCCGCTCGGACTGGAAGAACCTCTCGCGGGCAAACCTGATGTCGGACTGCCGCCGGAACACCCGACGCTGCCATCGCTGCTCCGGCAGGTCGGCTACCAAACCAGCCTGGTGGGCAAATGGCACCTGGGGATGCCGCCGGACTTCGGTCCGTCGCGCAGCGGGTACGACCGGTTCTTCGGTATCCGCAGCGGCGCCGTTGACTATTATTCGCACGAGAACCCGCGCCGGCAGCATGACCTTTGGGATGGCGACGTCCCGGTCCGGCGGCGTGGCTATCTGACGGACATCCTCGGTGACCAGGCTGTCGATGCGGTCAATGTCCATGCGGCCAGCGGCAGGCCATTCCTGCTCAGCCTGCATTTCACCGCACCGCACTGGCCGTGGGAAGCACCTGGAGACGCGGCGGAGTCCGAGCGGCTGCGCGGAACCGACCTACGCCACTTCGACGGCGGCACGCAGCGCACCTATATCCGCATGATCCAGGCTATGGATCTGCAGATTGGTCGCGTACTGCAGGCGTTGGATGCCAACGGGTTATCCGACGACACCATCGTCATTTTCACCAGCGACAACGGCGGCGAGCGTTTCTCCGATACCTGGCCGTTCACCGGCGTCAAGACGGAACTGCTGGAAGGCGGCCTTCGCATCCCAGTGGTGATATGCTGGCCCACCCGGATCCCCGCCGGCCAGGTCAGCGATCAGGTGACGATCACGATGGACTGGTTCCAGACGCTGCTGGCGGCGGCAGGCATTGTTCCGCATGCGGATTACCCCGCCGATGGACTGGATCTGTTGCCGATCCTGACGAAGCAGCACGAACCGGTTCGCCGCACATTGTTCTGGCGCTACAAGTCGAATGCTCAGCGTGCTGTTCGCGATGGTGACTTCAAGTATCTCAAGATCCAGGACAACACCTTCCTGTTCAACGTTGTCGATGATCCAAGGGAACGCGCCAATCTGCGGGAGCGACGCAAGGATCTGTTCGATCGCATGGTGTCGGACTGGCACGCATGGAACGCCACGATGCTGCCGGAGATTGCTGACAGTTTTGCCGAAACCTATACGGCCGCGCAACTGGCCGATCATATCGGCTTGCGTTAGGTCGGCCCTTGGATCAGCTTGGCGTTCGGCCCGATTCCGTACTATTTGTGCATGTTGCAGGGCTTGTCGCGGCGACCGGTCGCCGCGGAATGCTGACGGCAATGGACTGGATGAACCGTGCAACGACGAACAGGTGCGACATCATCAAGCATCGCCCCGACTGGCATGACATTCCGATCGGCATGACATTCCGACCGGCATGGCATTGCCGCGCTGACCCACTGTCCGACCAAGGAGACTTGCCATGGCATCGTTATGCATCGGCCTGCTGGCATTCCCGCGGATGACGCAGCTTGACCTGACCGGACCATTGCAGGTGTTCGCCAGCATACCCGGGGCCGATGTCCGGCTGCTGTGGAAGACGCTCGATCCGGTCCAGGTGCAGGGCGGCTTCCACCTGCTGCCCACGACAACGCTGGCCGATTGCCCGACGCTGGACGTGATCTGCGTGCCAGGTGGACCCGGCGTGCAGGCGCTGATGGAGGACGCGGAGGTTTTGTCCTTCCTGCGTGGCCAGGCGGCGACGGCGCGCTTCGTCGGCTCGATTTGCACCGGTGCGCTGGTGCTGGCCGCCGCCGGCCTGTTGCGCGGCAAGCAGGCGACGACCCATTGGGCATCAATGGACTTGCTGGCGCCGCTGGGTGCGATCCCGACAAAGGCCCGGGTGGTGCGCGACGGCAAGTTCATCAGCGGCGGCGGCGTCACGGCTGGGATCGACTTCGCACTGACAATGGTCGCTGAATTGGCCGGCCAAGCGGTCGCCGAGGCGATTCAACTGTCCATTGAATACGCTCCGGCGCCGCCGTTCAACGCCGGCAGCCCCGACACCGCCCCGCCCGACGTTCTGGCCGCGGTCCAGGCTCAGTTCGCGGCGGTTCGAGGCGAGCGTCACGCGGCTGTCGAGCGAGTGGCGGCAGCGCAAGGCTGGGCGTCAGGCTGACCGACGACCACGCAACGCGGCGGCCAGGGTGCCATCGTCCAGCACGTCCAGCGCACCGCCGATTGGAACGCCCTGGCCCACCCGGGTGACCGCGACACCGGTCGGGCGAAGCTGATCGGTCAGGAAGTGCGCCGTGGTAGCGCCGTCCACCGTGGCGCCGAGGGCCAGGATGACTTCCGTCACGTTGCCCGTGACGACGCGGCTGATCAGTCCGGACAGGTTCAGATCCTCCGGCCCGAGCCCGGACAGGGCGGACAATGTGCCGCCCAGGACATGATAAATGCCGCGATGGACCAGCGCCCGCTCCAGCGCCCACAGGTCGCCAACCCCTTCGACGACGCAGATGACCGAACGGTCGCGATGCGGATCGGCACAGATGGTGCAAGGATCCTGGCTGTCCAGGTTGCCGCACTCGGCGCAAGGGCGAACGGCGCGCGCGGCTTCGGCCAATGCCGTGGCAAGCGGCAGCATGCGCATCTCCGGCTGCTGCAGCATCTTCAGCGCAGCACGCCTGGCGCTGCGTGGTCCCAGGCCGGGCAGCTTGGCCAGCAGGCCAATCAGACGATCGATTTCAGGGCCGCCCATGATCCGTTTTCGGCCGTCAGTCGTCGGTTCTCGGAAGCGCGACGGCGTGGCGGCGAGACACCAACCTGATACCGCTTTCCTCTGACACCTGACCGATTGACACCTAGAAAGGCAGCTTCATCCCGGGCGGAAGTTCCAGGCCGCCAGTGGCTTTCTGCATCTCCTCCGCCGCCGCCGCCTCGATCTTGCCCTTGGCGTCGCGATGCGCGGCCAGGATCAGGTCTTCCAACATCTCCGCCTCGGCGGGATCAATCACCTTCGGGTCGATCTTGATCCGACGCAGATCGTTCTTGCCGTTCAAGGTCACCTTGACCAGCCCGGCGCCGGATTCGCCCGTCATCTCCATGGCCTCGAGCGTCGACTGCATCTCCTGCATCTTGGACTGCATCTGCTGCGCCTGCTTCATCAGGCCGGCGAGGTTCTTCATGGGTCGATCTCCATCGGGTCTTCGTCGAAATAGTCCGCCTCGGGCGGCGCGAACCCGGGCATGTCGGGTTGTTCCGTCAGCGGCGCCGGCAAACCGTAGGCATCTGTGGTTCTATCATGCACTGTGTCGATACGCGCCCCCGGGAATGTGTCCAGGATTGCCCGCACCAACGGGTGGTCGGCCGCCGCGGTGCGGCGGGCACTGTCGGCCGCGTTGCCCTGCTCCGCCAGCGTCGCCTCGCCGGCGGCGGTGGACATGGCGATCGTCCAGCGGGTGGCGGTCACTTCAGACAGCAGTGCGGCAAGCCGCGGGGCGAGGTCGCGCGGCGCCTCGGGCTGCGGACGCAGTTCGATCACCGGCGGGGCGAAACGGACCAGATGCACCGAATGCAGCAGATGCGCGTGCAGCATCGCTTCTTTCTGTGCCCCGACCAGCGCCACGATGTCGCGAAAATTGTTCAGCCGCGGCGCTGCCGGGGCCGGGGCCGGAGCGGCTTCAGCGCTGATCAACGGCATGCCATTGGCAACCGCCCGCACGCCACTACCCCCGCCGGCCGCAGCGGACAGGTCGGGACCAGCCGCCGAACCGCTGGCATTGAGCCGCCGCACCAAGTCACCCGGCGTGGGTATATCGGCGACGTGGCAGAGGCGGATCAGCACCATCTCGGCCGCCGCTCTGCGGTCCGGGGCGGTTTCCACCTCACCCACGCCCTTCAGCAGCATCTGCCAAGCGCGCGCCAGCACCGGCACGGCCAGCCGATCGGCGATCTGCGCCCCGCGGGTGCGTTCGGCCTCTGGCAGGTCGTGGCTGTCGCGCAGGCCGGGAATGGACTTCAGCCGAGTGATCGTATGCAGCAGGTCCAGCAGGTCCTGCAGCAGGGTGCCGAGGTCGGCGCCACGTTCGAAGGCGCCGTCGGTGATCGCCAGCGCGGCGGCGGGCTTGCCGCCCATGACCGCTTCCATCAGGTCAAAGACGGCTTCTCTGTCCGCCAGGCCCAGCATGTCGGCAACCTGGGTGGCGGTGATGACGGCGTCCGGCCCGGCATCCGTTTGCGCGATGGCCTGATCCAGGATGGACAGGCCGTCGCGGACCGAGCCATCGGCGGCACGGGCGATCTGCTCCAACGCGCCGGGTTCGACGGCGACGGCCTCGTTCCGCGCAATGCGGGCATAGTGCTGGGACAGTTCGGCGATCCGCACGCGACGCAGGTCGAAGCGCTGGCAGCGCGACAGCACGGTGATCGGGACTTTCCGCAACTCCGTGGTGGCGAAGATGAACTTCACATGCGGCGGCGGTTCCTCCAGCGTCTTCAGCAGCGCGTTGAACGCCTGGGTCGTCAGCATGTGGACCTCGTCCAGGATGAAGACCTTGTTGCGGGCCTGCATGGGACGGAAGCGCACCGCTTCAATCAGTTCGCGTATGTCGCCGATGCCGTTGCGGCTGGCGGCGTCCATCTCGATGACGTCGGGGTGACGGTCGGCGAGGATGCCGATACAGTTAGCGCAGATGCCGCAGGGATCGGCCGTTGGACCGCCGGTGCCGTCGGGGCCGATGCAGTTCAGCGCGCGGGCGATGATGCGGGCGGTGGTGGTCTTGCCAACGCCGCGTACGCCAGTGAGCATGAAGGCATGCGCCACGCGGCCGATGGCGAAGGCGTTGCGCAGGATGCGCACCATCGCCTCCTGCCCGATCAGGTCATCGAACGTCGTCGGGCGGTACTTCCGCGCCAGCACGCGGTATGGGCCGGCGTGCACCGGCTCCGGCAGGGCGACCGGCAGGACATCGCCAAACAGGCCGGGGCCATCGGGCGGGGGTGGGATGTCGTCTTGTTCGGCGGGATCGTCCTGGAACAGGCCAGACATGCGCAATGCTTACCTAGGCGGCCGCCGGAGCCGTTCGCCGGGTTAACGGAAAAAAGTGGGAGATCGACAAACGACCCGAGCGGTGACCCGTTGCGGCTGCTTCCTTCCGGACCTGACCGGGTTGGCGAGGCGCCCGTCCACCGCCGACCTCCCAGACTGTGTCTACCACGGATCGGGGGGTTGGGGGCAAGAGCAGGTCGAAGATGGGCTTCTTTATGATGCCGATCGGCCGGTCATGGTCGGTGCAAGCGAGACGCCGGCGGCCACGCAAGCCCTGCGATAAAACCAGATAACCCTGGTGAACTATCCATGACCCGGTTGCGATCGCCGCGTCGAGATCGACCATCTGGCAGCATGCGGCTGTCATGCGACAACGCAAGCTTTTGCCTCGATCGGGATTTTGTGGTCATTGCACCGTTCTGCCGGAAAATGCTGGAGCCGGCGACCATGCAATGACAACCAGAGCGCCGAACCGACTTGCCGACTGGACCGGGCGCTGCTCCTATTCGCATGACAGGATCAGGGAGCGGATGCGGTGGATAACCAGAGCAGGCACATCGTGATCGCCGGCGCCGGCCACGCCGGCGGATCGGTGGCGGCCATGCTGCGCCAGCTTGGCTGGCGCGAGGCGATCACCCTGATCGGCGAGGAGCCCATTCCGCCCTACCAGCGGCCACCTCTGTCGAAAGCCTGGTTGACGGGACAGGCGACAGCCGAAAGCCTGGCGCTGAAGCCGGTGCAATTCTATTCCGGCGCCGCGATCGACCTGCGCATGAGTTGTCGCGTTGTCAGCATCAATCGGGCGGAAAAGACGGTGGCGTTATCGGATAACGAGACGCTGGCATACGATTATCTTATCCTGGCGATGGGCGCGCGGGCGCGCCGGCTGCCGCTGCCGGGCACTGATCTCGCCGGCGTCCTGGAACTGCGCTCCGCCGCCGATGCCGACCGGCTGAAGGCGGCGCTGAACCCGGGGTCCCGGTTGGCGGTGATCGGCGGCGGCTATATCGGCCTGGAAGCCGCGGCATCGGCCCGTGCGCTGGGGGCGGCGGCAACCATCATCGAGCGGGAAAGCCGGGTGCTCGCCCGCGTCGCCGGCCCGATCCTGTCGAATTTCTTCCAGTCGTTCCACCACGCCCGGGGTGTCGCGATCGAGGTCGATGCCCAGGTGGCGGGCCTGGAAGGCACCGGCGGCCGCATCGTCGGCGTCCGTCTGGTCGACGGCAGGCTGATCCCGTGCGAGACCGCGCTGGTGGGTGTCGGTGCGGTGGCGAATGACGAGATTGCGCGCGAAGCCGGCCTGTCCTGTGAAACCACGGATCAAGGCGGTGGCATCGTCGTGGACCTGGCGTCAAGGACCGACGATATGGCGATTTTCGCCATCGGCGACTGCACGCGCCGGCCACTGCCGCTCTATGCACGCATGGGCCGGCTGGAAAGTGTACCCAACGCGTTGGAGCAGGCCAAGCAAGCGGCCAGTCTGATCTGCGGCAAGTCATCGCCGCTGCCCGAAGTGCCATGGTTTTGGTCCGACCAATACGACCTGCGACTACAGATCGCAGGATTGCCGTTCGATGCGGTGGATATCGCCGTGCGCGGCAATCTGGATGCGGCAAAGTTCGCATTGTTCCATCTGACCGCGGATGGTAACGTTCAGGCGGTGGAAGCGGTCAACGCTCCGACCGAATTCATGGGCGGACGGCGCATCATTGCTCGGCGCAAACGCCTTACTCGCGCTGTTATCGAAGATATGTCAGTGTCGATGCAGGAACTCGCGGCATAAAGGGCGGCGGGAAAAGAGGACCTCATGCCGAAGATTACTTATATCGAACACAATGGGACGGAACATCCGATCGATGTGCCGGTCGGCCGATCGGTGATGCAGGGCGCGGTGGACAACAATGTTCCCGGCATCGATGCCGATTGCGGCGGAGAGTGCGCCTGCGCCACGTGCCATGTCTATATAGATGCAGCCTGGCTGGACATGATCGGCCGGCCGGTTCCGGGTTCGCAGGAAGCCAGCATGCTGAGCTTCGCTGCCGTCACCCAGCCGGACTCGCGCCTGTCATGCCAGCTCCAGGTGACCTCGGCGCTGGATGGCCTCGTAGTGCGGATGCCAGAGGGGCAGCACTGAAAAATCAATGCGTCAGCCCCATGTCATGCACGACGTCAAGCCGGGTGACGCGGGACAGGAAAAGACTGAGCGTGTCCTGTTCCTGGAACCGCTCGTTGAACGTGTCGGGCTTTCCCGTCTCAACATTACGTAAATTCTAGCAGATTAACCACTGTACGTGGCAATACTACCGGGAGACTCAACCAGTGAATGCGCCAGTTTCCATCGACTTGACTGCGGATGTTATGACCGTTCCGCTTGACCAGATCGACGTCAGCAATCCTAAGTTGTATCAAGACGACACTTACTACCCATACTTCGAACGACTGCGCAGCGAGGATCCGGTTCATTACCGCAAGAACGGCATGTATGGCTCCTTCTGGTCGGTCACCAAGTTCAAGGACATCATGCAGGTGGAGACCCACCCGCAGATCTATTCCTCCGAAGCCAGGCTCGGCGGCATCAGCATCACCGACCGGCCGATGGAATTCCGCCGGTCCAGCTTCATCTCGATGGACCCGCCACGGCACGATGAGCAGCGCAAGGTGGTCAGCCCAATCGTGGCGCCGGCGAACCTCAACAACATGTCCGGCATTATTCGCGAACGTGTCTGCAAGGTGCTGGACGAACTGCCGCGCGGCGAAACCTTCGACTGGGTGCAGCGCGTGTCGATCGAGCTGACCACGCTGATGCTCAGCACCCTGTTCGACTTCCCGATCGAGGAGCGGTCCAAGCTGACGTTCTGGTCTGACTGCGCCACCGCCGACGTAAATGCCGGCGGCATCGTCGATTCCGAGGCAAAGCGGCTGGAGATCCTGGGTGAAGCGCTGCGGACCTTCACCGGGATGTGGCACGAGCGTGCGGCGCGTCCGTTTGGCTACGACCTGATCTCCATGCTGGCGCATGGCGAAGCGACGAAGGATCTGGTCAACGATCCGGCGGAATTCCTCGGCAACCTGACCTTGCTGATCGTCGGCGGCAACGACACGACACGCAATTCCATGAGCGGCGGCCTGTGGGCGCTGTGCAAGCATCCGGCGGAATACCAGAAGTTGCAGGACAATCCCGCGCTGATCCCAAGTCTGGTGCCGGAGATCATCCGCTGGCAGTCACCGATCGTGCATATGCGACGCACTGCGCTGGCGGACGCGGAGCTTGGAGGCAAGCAGATCCGCAAGGGCGACAAGGTGGTGATGTGGTACATCTCAGGCAACCGTGATGAAGAGTCGATCGATCGGCCAAACGATTTTATCATCGACCGCGCCCGTCCGCGGCATCATCTGTCGTTTGGCTTCGGCGTGCATCGCTGCGTCGGCAACCGGCTGGCGGAGATGCAGCTTATCATCCTGTGGGAGGAGATCATGAAGCGGTTTCCCCGGATCGAGCTGGTCGAGGAGCCAAAACGTATCTACTCCAACTTCATTCACGGCATTTCGGAAATGCAGGTGCGCATTCCGGCGTGATCGAGCCCTTCGGCGCCGATGTCCTGCCGGCGGGTGTACGTGCCCGCTTCGTGCCTGACGTAAACGGACTGTGCGTCCATCTGCTGGAGGCCGGGTTCGAGCGGCCCGGCCAACCGAGCGTGCTGCTGCTGCATGGCTTCCCGGAGCTTGCGTATTCCTGGCGGAAGATCATGCCCGCTTTGGCCGAGGCAGGCTATCATGTGATTGCGCCGGATCAGCGTGGCTATGGCCGGACCACCGGCTGGGACTCTGACTACGATGGTGATCTGGCGTCGTTTCATATGCTCAATCTGGTGCGCGACATGATTGGGTTGCTCGCGGCGCTGGGCCTGCAATCCGTCCGCGCGGTTGTCGGACATGATTTCGGTGCGTCCGTGGCTGCCTGGTGCGCGCTGCTGCGGCCGGACATCTTCCGCGCCGTGACGTTGATGAGCGCACCATTCGTCGGGCCGCCCAGCCTGACGCCTGCCGCCGGCGAGGACATCCATCTGGCTCTGGCGGCGCTGGATCGGCCGCGCAAGCATTATCAATGGTACTACGCCACCCGCCAGGCCAATGCCGACATGCGATACTGCCGGCAGGGCGTTCACGACTTCTTGCGCGCTTACTATCACTTCAAAAGCGCCGACTGGCCGGACAACAATCCGGTGCGGCTGGCCGGCTGGACTGCGGCGGAACTTGCCCGCATGCCGACCTACTACATCATGGACCAGGATCGCGAGATGGGCAGCACGGTGGCAGCCGCGATGCCGTCCGCTGCGGCGGTCGTCCGATGCCTCTGGCTGCCGGACACCGAGCTTCGCGTGTTCAGCGCGGAGTATGCACGAACCGGGTTCCAAGGCGGCCTACAGTGGTATCGCTGCCGCACCCAGGGCATTGGCATGGCGCAACTCCAGGTCTTCGCCGGCCGCACGATCGATGTCAGGTCGATGTTCGTGGCTGGTGCCCGCGACTGGGGCATTCATCAGACCCCTGGCGCGATTCAGCGCATGCAGGATCAGGCCTGCACCGCCATGACTGGCTGCCATCTGGTCCCGGACGCCGGTCACTGGGTACAGCAAGAAAAGCCGGAAGCGGTCACATCTTTGTTGCGCGGGTTTCTGGATAGCTGACGCTGCGGGCTGCTTGGTTTGGATGCCCGCGAATATGACCTGTCCTTCATCCGCCACGGCGAATTGCGACCCATATGGTGCAACGCACAAAAAACTCCGTGATGAGCCTGCGCTGGTGAACGGATCACGGACTAATTGCAAGTTTTACAATATTGTTTTACATCCGACCGATCATTCTAGTGTCAGCACGATATCTGGTATAAGGCGAAAATGGTTGATATGGACGATGATTAACATTCGCTTCGAGAACGTGTCAGGCATCAAATGAGGTTTTCTTCATCAACATGCCATATTGTGAAGAACCGCCATCAGGCGTGAGGCAATGGTTGCATTGCGTTTCGCAACGTTTCAACTATCGGCCGTACACGGAGATTTTGGTTTCGTACGCTCTTTGGCGCGGGCTAGATTCAGTGTGTCGGACGGGCTTTGTCTCCGCACCCAGCGGAAGCCATTCCGCTAAAGCTTAGGCGGCTATATTGCACAACGCAGCGGACAACCCATGGCGTGAGCGGCCGGACCTTCCGTAGCGCTCAGGTAATATTTGCCGCCTTCCAACAGCACAGGAATAGATCGATGCCAGGCATGGCTGAAACAGATATAGCCATCGACATCATCTCACCAGCCTCCACGCTGTCGGAGTTCCTCGAGTTTGACAAGAGTGATTTCAAGCCACGGCCGCGCCTGGCACTCCGTACGCTCGGCATCATTGCGTTGGATGTAACGGTTGCCGCCGGCGCCGCGCTGGGGACTTTCTGCCTGTTTCATCCTGTCGCCGAGGCAGCGTCGTCGTCGGTCATTGTCACGATCGCGTGGCTCACGCTCTGCATGAGCTTCAGCTTCTTCGAGCGCGGCTTGTATGCCGCTCCCGAAATCATGAGCCCTCGGCTGAACTGGCGAAAGATGGCGCTTTCGTGGTTGCAAGCGGTCGCGGTGGGGGCACTGCTCACCTTCTGTTTCGCGGCGGTTGCCGACGGCGTGACCGCTGCGCCGCATGGCATGGCCAGGACGCTGCCCGGCCCTTGGCTGCCGACATTGCTGCTGGCCGGTTTTGTCGCGATCTCGTTGGCGCGTCTGGCGTGCCTCCGCGTCGACGGCGGACCCGCATCGCTCAATCGGACGGTGATTATCGGCGAGCCTGGCTCGATGCACGACCTGCTGCTGCGGATCCGCAGCGGCAGACGTCGGGGCTTTGACGTTGTTGGCATCTTTGAGCATGAGAAAGAACCGCAGGATACCGCGGTCGCGACCGTTGCGCCATTGTCGGCGCGCCGCAGCTTTCTTGGACTTCCGCTGTTCAGCGGCCTTGATGCGCTGGAGCGGATGATCCGCAAGGACGCGGTTGATACCGTGCTGGTCGCACTTCCGTGGTCAGCCGGTGAGCAAGCCCGAGCCATCGTCCAGCGCGTCTCCATGGCGCCGGTCAATGTCTACGTCTACCCTGGCATGAACGCCTTCGACATTCCGCCGCGACGCGCGGCCTCCGTTTTCGAACTTCCCTTGCTGATGGCCTGCGCTCGGCCGATCGACGGCTGGGGCGCCGTCATCAAGCGCGCCGAGGATATCGTTTTGGCCATCGGGCTGCTGGTATTCATCGCGCCTGTGATGTTGGCCATTGCCGCGCTGATCAAGCTTACGTCAAAGGGGCCGATCTTCTTTCGGCAGCGCCGACTGGGTTACAACAACCGTGTCATCGAAGTGTTGAAATTTCGTTCGATGTTCGCGCACCTGGCCGATGCGGACGCCCACCAGCAGGCATCGCGTGGCGATAAGCGGGTGACGCGGGTTGGTGCGTGGCTGCGCAAGGCCAGCCTGGATGAGCTTCCACAGTTGTTGAACGTTCTGAAGGGGGACATGTCCCTGGTTGGCCCACGTCCTCATGCCCTTGCCACGACGGCGGGCGGCCTTGCGCTTCAGGACGCGGTGCCGATTTATCCTTCACGACACCGCGTCAAGCCCGGAATAACCGGCTGGGCGCAAGTGAACGGGTATCGCGGCGCGCTGGACAGCGTGGAAAAGATCGTACACCGCGTGAACCATGACCTGTATTATATCGAAAACTGGTCGCTCGCCCTTGACCTCAAGATATTGTGGCTGACAATTAAGCTGATTTTTGCCGATGACAATGCGTTTTGATTTCGTGTTGATTGCGATCATGCATATCGTCTCGGTGTGACGGCCGACCGGCTGTTTCGACCAGGCCCGGACCAGGATTGGAGAGCCCCCACGTGAACAGGCTATCGACACCCGAGCTGACTATCCTTCGCCAGCCACCGACCAACGCGAATTTAAGCGCCGGCGGCTTACCGGAGGAGAACGCCGTGGCGCCGATCCGGATCGGCATCGGTGCCATTGCTCGCCATCATCCCTCCTTCGTGCAACTCTACTATGCGATCGAGGCACGGCGTACTAGTGCGATGCCATTGGTCGTGCAGTTTGTCTCGCCGACACCGGGAACAGGCTCAACGACGGTCGCCTCGGGCTATGCCCGCGTTGCCGCTGACGACTGCGCCCAATCGGTTTTGTTCGTCGATTGTAACGGATCAGCGGTGAAATCGCGCGGCCGCGACAAGCAGCCGCAGACACCGACGCTGTTCGACGCCCTGCGCCGCGGCCTGCCGCTGTCCGACGCGATCGTGCCCGTCCGGGACGCCAGGAACCTGGTCTGCACGCGTCTTGGTCCCGGTGAACGGCCGCTGCTGGCGCTGGGCGGCGACCGGCTTCGGTCCATGCTGGACATGCTGCGCGCCACCCATCCGGTGATCGTGCTGGATACACCGCCCACCGACGCACCGGAATCCGCCGCCGCTTCCCGCTATTGCGACGGGTCGGTTCTGGTGGTTGCGGCTGGCCGCACCCGCCAGTCGGAGATCGAGACGGCCAAGACCTTGCTGGAGCGCCTGGGTGGCCAGACGGTCGGTGTCGTCTTGAACCGGGAGCGGAGCCTGCTGCCCCGCTGGCTGGGCCGGCGCTAAAATGGACTTCGTCTCCCGCACGCCGGCTTTATGGGCAGAGGCAAACCTGTGGCCGCTGCCGCGCAGGTCTCCAATGGTGGTGATCCTGGGCGGCATCGACCGCTCAAAGATCGTCAGCGCCGCCCTGAACGATACCACCCTGGCCGATGCGGCCACAGTGCGGTTCGAGCCGGCCTGTGCACCACCCTGTGACGCTACGCTTTGGCGTCTGGAGACCGCGTCGGGCGAAGCCGTGAACAGCGTGGGGGTCGTGGCCCGCCACTGGCATCGATCACCCTATGCGTTCACGCTGCGTCTGGTGCGATATGCGCCCGGCTCGATGGTGCCGGACATACTGGATGAAGGCACGATCGGCACCCGCGTGCCGCGTGACGCGTTCACCACCGCGCTGGAACGCCTGGCCATGCGCTTTGTCCGCGACGCCATCCTTGGGGGCGGTCGGGGTCCGGCCGCTTCGCCACCCGCCGGCCGGGTGCACGGCCTGCCGGGCTGGATGGATCGCTTCGGCGTCCGTTGGCGCGACCGCCTGATGTGCGAGTGGTGGAGCCTGGGCACGACGTCGACTTCGTTGAATGCCATTCTGGCCGGTGACGGGCTAAACGCGATCCATTGGTACAACCCTGAGGCTGGCCGGCGTTATTTGGCTGACCCGTTTCCCTGGTTCGGCACCGGTCGGATCTTGTGCGAGGAAATGCCGCTTGGCAACGGCGTCGGCCGCATTGTCGCGGTGGCCGATAAAGCGGGTCGGTTGGGTGCTCCCGCCGCCATCTTCGAGGATGGCTTTCATCATTCCTATCCCTGCACCTTCAGCGCGGATAACAGCGTCTACTTCCTGCCGGAGGCGACGGAGCGTGGCGCCACCCGAATTCATCAACTTGACCAGAATGGTGTCCTGGTTCCGGTCTGCGACATTGCCCCGCACAGCCGGCTGGCGGATCCCACATTGTTCCGATGGAACGATCTATACTGGATCGCCTGCACCGACCTTGACCTGGGCGAGCACGACAATCTGTGCCTGCTGCATGCTGCGCGGATAACCGGTCCGTGGATACCGCACGCCCGATGGCCGGTCCGGATCGACGTGCGCGGTGCCCGCTGCGCCGGCTCGTTCTTCAGCCTCGGCGGCAGACTGTTCCGTCCCGGGCAGGACTGCGCCGCCACGTACGGCGCCGCCGTCGCGATCCACGAGGTCAAGGTTCTCACTGAAGCCGAATTCAGCGAGACGGTGGTGACCGTGCTGCGGCCGGACCGAACAGGGCCGTTTCCGCACGGCCTGCACACCTTGGTTCACGACGGTGAGCGCTTCTGGGTGGATGGCAAGCGCTTTGTTCTCGACGTTCAGGCAATCGGACTAAAATTGCTTGGCAAGGCCTCGCGTACTTTCTCCAGAGCCGGGGTGGTCTGAAGATGTCTGGATCAGTTGCCGTATCCGACACTAAGCGCGTTCTTTCGTTCAGGTCGCCGCCGCGCTTTGCCGCCGGGGTGCCACGCCCGATGTCGATTGCCATCTATATGCACGACCTGTCCGGTGGTGGGGTTGAGCGGCAAAATCTGATCATCGCCGATGAACTCCGCCGCCGAGGTGTCAATGTTACCCTGGTGCTGCATCGCCTGCGGGGTCAACTGCTGAGCCAGGTGCCGGCTGGCCTGCCCGTTGTCGACTTGAAGAGTACACGCACGTTATGGGACATACCTCGCCTGGTGCGGTTCCTGCGGACGGAAAAGCCGGATTTCCTGCTCGCGAATCTCGACCTGAACAACATTGCGGCGCTGCTGGCAAAGGCCATGGCGTTCAGCTCGACCAAGGTGATCATCTGCCAGCATAACCCGATCTCTTCCAGCTTCGCGGCATGCGAGAACTGGCTGTATCGTTATGTCGGCACGTCGTACCGGCTGCTGTCACCTCTCGTGAGCCGAGCGGTGGCGGTGTCGAGCGGCGTGGCGGAAGAGCTGAGCGAAATCGCTGGGTTGCCTGCCTCGCGCATCTTGACGATCAACAATCCCGTGGTCGGCCCGGACTTCGAGACGCGCTGCCAGGACGATGCGGCGCACCCTTGGTTTGGCCAAGCCGGTCAGCCGGTATTTGTCACAGCCGGCAGGCTGGTGGTGCAGAAGGATCACGAAACCCTGCTGCGTGCCTTGGCGATCCATCGCCGGCGCGCCAACAGCCGCCTGATCATTCTCGGCACTGGTCCGCTGCGCGGGGCGCTGGATGCATTGGTGCGGGAACTTGGACTGACGGACGCCGTGGACTTCCTGGGCTTTCAACCGAACGCCTTGCCATACTTACGGCAGGCCGACGCCTTCGTGCTCAGTTCTCGCTGCGAAGGCTTTGGCAATGTGCTGGTGGAAGCGATGGGCTGTGGAACGCCGGTGATTTCGGCGCGCTGCGTGCACGGGCCGGCTGAAATCCTGGAGAAAGGCCGCTACGGTGTCCTGGTGGCGCCAAACAGCGCGACGGCGTTGGCAGACGGCATGGATCAGGTGGCCACGCTGCGGGAACGGTTTCCCGCTGCCACTTTGCGGGAACGCGCCGCAGACTTCAGCTATGCCGCCTGTGCTTCGCGCTACATCGGCCTCTTCAAAGTTCTGGCGCCGCATCGGGCGTGGACAGCATGACCGTGGATACCGCAGTCAAGAAGCGGTCTTCTCAACCGCGCCTTAGCGGCGGCTTCGCGGCGGACATTGTCGCCGCCGCGGTTCGCGCCCCGCGCTCGGCCGCTGACGGGGTCGGTCTGGTGGTCACGCCGAGCCTGAATCACATTGCGATGAGCCAACGCTCTTCAGCCTTGGCATGCGCTTATTCAAATGCCGAACGCATCGTTTGTGGCGGCTGGCCGGTGCACTTGTACGCGCGGTTCTGTGGGCTTCGGCTGGGCCGTGCGACGGGCGCCGAGATTGCCTCCGAACTGATGCGCATTGCGCCCGACCCGGCATGGCAGCGGCTGTTCTTCGTGGTGGACGGCGCGGTAACCGAGCGTGCCTTGCGCGCCTGGGCCGATCGGCATGGTGTTGCCGACAGGTGTGCCATCACGGTAGCGCCCTTTGGGTTTGAAAAGGATGCGGCGTATTCTGAACGGTTGGCGTGCATGATTGCGGCGTACAGTACCTCCGTTCTGATCTTGGCCGTGTGCACGCCGTGGAGCGAGATCTTCGTCGACACCCATCGGGCGCTGCTGCCGCCGTGCTGGGCGTTCTGCGTCGGGCAAGCGGTGAAGCTCGAACTTGGTCTGGTTCAGCCTGCACCGTCGCGCTGGCGATCCACGCGTATCAAGCGGCTTTGGCGGGTCATGCATGAGCCAGCCTGCCGGAGCGGCCGGTATGGGACGACATCGATCGGCTTTGGCATAACAAACATCCAAAGCGAGTTTTGCGGATGAAACGAGTTCCAACCATGGCCCCGGTTCGGCTGACGGATCGCCAGCAGACAGCCGGTAACAACCGGTGGATGTGGATGGCGATCATGGTAGCGCTGTCCGCTGTGCTCGTGCCGTGCGCCTTTTCATCCATGGCGGTGAGCATTGACTTGTTCATGATGGCAGCCTGCCTGCTGGCCATGACTAAATACGGCGAATTGCCGACGACCGCGCCGGTTTCGTCGCGCGCTTCTACTTCTTCCCGACTGCGAGGGACGCAGCCGGGTCACATCAACCTGGCAGGAACCAAGCCATGAGCGAAACACTTATGCTGCCGCCGCGGCTGGTCATGCGCGACCTTATGCTGACTGCTGTCAGCCTGAAGGCCAGGATCATCCTGATCTTCTTCTGTGTCATGGCTGCCAGCGTCGCCCTCGCGGTGCATATCCAGCCCGACTACAAGGCGAAGTCCAGCCTGCTGGTGCTGATGGGTACCGAGCACGCGTTCCGTCCCGCCGCCGGGGAGCAGTTCATGAACACTGGTGCGGTGGACGCTGAACAGGTGTTGCGCACCGAGGCCAGCATACTGGGCAGCGACGACCTGCACCGTAGCGTGATCCGGGAAATCGGGATTGAAAAGCTGTTTCCAAAGCTGCTTGAACAACCTTCGCCGTTCGAGAAGTGGACGGCCGATGTCAAGACCTTCATCACGGATGGATTGGGCATGACCTCGCCTACGACCGATCGCGGCTCTGCCGATCCGATGGTACGGGCGGTGGATGCGTTCTCGCACAACCTGTCAATCACCGTGGACAAAAAGTCCAGCGTCATCGGACTGGATTATACCAATCCCGACAAGGTCATGGCGGCTGACGCGCTGCGGGTGCTGGAATCCCGGTATTTCGACTTGCGGGCTAAGTTGTACGGGGATGTGCAGGCACCAATCGTGCAAATGCAGCAGAACGCCGCCGGCGCGCAGCTTGCCGCGGCGAACACGACGCTGGAAGCCTTCAAGCATCAGCACGACATCAGCAATTTCGCCGACCGGCGTGCGATCCTGCTCCGGCAGCAGGGTGATTTGGAGACGGCACGTGCCAGGGCGGAGAGCACCATTGCCGAACAGCAGGCTCGCCTGGCGCAACTCAACCAGCAGCTTGGCACTGTCGCTGGAGCCAAACGGAATGCCGCGTCCGCGTTGCAAGGCATGGTGGAGGCCTACCGGCAGCGGCAGCAGGAGGCGCAGACCACGTATCGCGGCTCACCCGCGGTCGATGACGCGCGCCGGCAGGCACTGGAGCGAGAGACGGATATCGCGCGGATGCAGTCAACCCAGGCCTATGGCGTGCAGGCCGACCGCAACAAAACCGAAGCCGACCTGCGTTCCAGCCTCGCCGGGCACGAAGCGATCTCGGCGCAACTCACGACGTTAAAGACGCAGATTGACTCGGTGGATGGCGAGGAGATGGAGCTGCACCGGCTGGAATTGAACCGTGCGATCCTGGAAGACAACTATAAGGCAATCTCGAAGATCCTGGACGAACGGCAGGTGGTGGAGACTGTGGATGCCAATCGCCAATCCTCGGTGCGGATCATTCAGCCGCCACGGATTCCCGCATTGCCGCTGAGCACGCGCCGGCTCATCCTGCTGGCCGGTATCGTGTTCAGCATGCTGCTTTCAATCGGCTCGGTCCTGATGTCGCACTTCTTCCGCTCGAGCTATCTGCGGCCGGAAGCCTTGGAAGTGGATACGGGACTGACGGTGCTCGCGTCCGTGCCGGAGATGGGCGCGTTGCGCGGCGGCGGGTCGGTCTTGATCATACCGGCCTAAAGACCAACCTCGCGCGGTTCACCCCCCAGAAGCAGCGGAATGATAGATGCCTGATTCGTTTGAACGGCAACGAAAGTCCGTGCTTGTCCTGGGGGCCTCCGGCTTCGTCGGTTCGCGGCTGGTGGCGGCGTTATCCGAAAGCCTGGCCTATCGCCCGATCGCCGCCTCACGACGGGCTGGTTTGTCCGTGGATGCGACGAACGCCGCGGCGGTTCGGGCGGCGCTGCGGGATGTGGATTACGTGGTCAACTGCATTGCCGGCAACGGCCGAACGATGACCACGTCGACGCAGGTCCTTTGCGATGCGGCGCGGGCCAATCCGCCGGTCCGCATCGTCCACCTCAGCAGCATGGCGATTTACGGCGCTGCGACTGGAACAGTGGCTGAAGATCGGGCGCCGGTCTCGCCGGTCAGCGACTATGGTGTGGCGAAGATGACGTGCGAGCAGATCGTGCGCAAGTACGTTCATGATGGTGGTGATGCCGTGATCCTGCGGCCAACCTGCGTGTTCGGTCCTGGAAGTCCACAGTGGACAACTCGAGTGGCTCATCTGCTCCTGGCCCGTCGTCTGGGCGATCTCGGAACAGCCGGCGACGGGTGCTGCAACCTGGCCTTCATCGACGACTTGGTGGCCGGGATCATCTGCGCGTTGAGCGCGCGCGGCGTGTCCGGCCGGGCGTTCAACATCTCCAGTTCGTCGGCACTGACCTGGAACGAGTTCCTGCTGCGCTTCGGCAAGGCACTGGGCGCAACGCCGGTCAGGCGAATTTCGCAACGGAGGCTGAAGCTTGAAACGAAGCTGCTGGCCCCGGCCAGACGGATCGCAAAACGGGGTTTTCCTGGCATGGGCGTCGGCGAAGCGATTACCCCGTCGCTCCTGGCGCTGATGGGACAGGACATCCACATCGACTGCTCTGCCGCGGCGTCAATGCTTTCGTTGCCGCGGACCTCGGCCGAACGGATGATCGCCGTGGCGGTCAACCGGTGGATGAACGAGCGGGCAACAGGGCGCCCCGTTGCCCGCATGGAACCCGCAAGACCATGAGCGTCCGGCAATATGCGTTACTTGTTCTTATGGGCAGGCCGGCGGCGGGATGGACCGCATCATGGCCTGCCCCGCCGCAATGGAAGGCGCTCCGACTGATGGATGCGGTCGATCGGTGCACGGCGTGCGACGCTGACGCCACGGAATGCTTTTTTTGGCCGTTCGCTATGGCCCTCTGCCCAGGAGGCGGTCAATGATCGAGGACGCTAACGATATCGTTCGAGACGCCGTTCTTCGCGCGCATATCTGCATCGTTGGCGCCGGTCCGGCCGGCATTACGCTGGCCCGCGAACTTGCCCGGAGCGGACAAAGCATATTGCTGATTGAATCCGGTGGCGTTGCGCCCGACGAGACGGCGCAAGCTCTCAATGCCGGCGAGGTGGTGGACGAGGCGTTGCACAGTCCGCCTGACAAGTACCGCCAGCGGTGCCTGGGCGGTTCGACCGCAATCTGGGGCGGCCGTTGTGTGCCGTTCGATCCAATTGACTTCGAGACACGATCCTGGATCGACGGCGCCTCCTGGCCGCTTTCCCATGCAGACGTCGAACAGTACTATCCGGTTGCCAACGCTGTCTGCGAAGCCGGAGCCTACGAGTACGATGCCCGTCTGGCCACGAATGGCGGCATGCGTCCGCTGCTGCGGGGCTTTACGGCCGAACATTTCGATATGAACGGCATTGAGCGGTTCAGTTGCCCGACCAACTTCGGTCTTCGCTACGGCCCTGCGCTGCGGACGGCATCCAACATCCGGGTGTTGCTGAACGCGACCGTCACTCGGCTAGATTGCTCCCGTGATGGTGCCCGCATCGAGGGGCTGAGCGTCCGCAACAGCCACGACATCGGCTTTAGTGTATCGGCCGACAGGTTCGTTCTGGCGATGGGCGGCATCGAGATCCCGCGATTGCTGCTGACATCCAATGACGTCCATGCCGCGGGAATCGGCAATGTGAACGACTTGGTTGGTCGGTACTACATGTGCCACATCGCCGGCACGGTCGGCAGCCTGCGGGTCAACGGTCCACGCGACTCGGTCTGGCATGGCTACGATGTCGCCGACGACGGCACCTATTGCCGGCGGCGGATCGCTCTGCTGCCTGACATCCAGGCTCGCCGTGGCCTGGGCAACATTGTGTTCCGGCTGCACCATCCGCGGATCACCGACCCATCGCACCGAACCGGGCCACTGTCGTCGATCTATCTCGCGCAGAAGTTCATCAGCTACGAATACGCCAAGCGCCTGGTAAGCGGCACGCCATCGGCACGCCTGCCCTGGATGCGGCACCTGCTGAACGCGGCGACTGATCCGTTCTCCACCGCTGGGTTCCTGGCCCACTGGCTGCGCTACCGGACACTGGCGGAGCGAAAGTTTCCATCCGTTATCATCCGTCCCAGGACGAACTTGTTCAGTCTCGACTTCAATGCAGAACAGGTGCCCAACGCAAACAGTCGGGTGGATCTTGCGACGGCGACGGATCGGTTCGGCAACCGGCAGGTGCGCATCGACTGGCGCTATAGCGGCCAGGATGTCGCGACCGTGTCGCAGGCGTTCAATCTGCTGCGTGATGACGTGGCCGAACAGGGCATCGGCACACTGGAACTGGCGGCCGGCGAACCCGATATAGCGACTGTGGTGCGGCGGGACGGCGCCTATGGTGGCCATCACATCGGCACGACCCGCATGGGCAGCAGCATGGCTTCAGGGGTTGTTGATTCGAATTGCAAGGTTTTTGGTGTTAACAATCTGTACGTAGCGGGTAGCGCCGTCTTTGCAACCTCAAGCCAGGCCAATCCTACCTTGACAATTGTTGCGATGGCGCTGCGCTTGGCCGACCACCTGCGACGCGACGGGCAGCACGTGAGCGGCACTGTGGCGCAGCCAGCGATGGTGGAATGACATAATGCTCGCGTCACAGTTCCATCGCTTTGCCGTCCTGGGCTGGCAGCACGTCGCCGGTGCGAACGGCATCGCCATTCTGTTGCTGTGGGCGACGGTTCTACTGGCTGGGGTGGTCACCTATGTTCGGGCCAATCCTGGCGACTGGTCGGTGCGTGACTTCATCGGGCATATGCTGCCCCGTGAAGTCTTTCATCACCCGTCGGCGCGGGCGGATTTCCTGTTCTGGCTGTCACGCCGCATCTTTGTCCCGCTGCTGGTGGTGCCGTTGGCGATCTCGACCGTGGCGGCTGGGCATGTTGCCTATGCCGCGCTGCGTGCGGTGCTGGGTGCGCCCGCACATCCGGTGGCGCCGGCCGGCCCGATCATGCTGGTCGCGTTCACCGTCACGATGCTGATTGCCTATGACCTTTCCTACTACCTCTATCACCGGATGCAGCATGCTGTCCCCATTCTGTGGGAATTGCACAAGGTGCATCACTCGGCGCAGATCATGGTCGGCGTGACCAAGGACCGGGTCCACCCGATCGACGACATTATGAACACCTGGTGGGATGGCTTGCTGCCAGGCCTCTGCTACGGCGTCTGGCTGTTCTTCGCGCTGGACCCAGTGGAAGTCACGGTTTTTGGATTGAATGTCTATCTGTTGCGGAACATCATTCTGATGATGGATTTTGTTCGCCATACGCATCTGAAGCTGTCCTATGGTCGGCATTTGAACGCCGTCCTGCTGTCACCGCACTACCATCAGCTTCACCACAGTGTCGCGGAGCGCCATTGGGACAAGAATTTCGGCTTGACCTTGAGCATCTGGGACCGCCTGTTCGGCACCTTGGTTATCCCCGAAAAGGATGAGGACTTCGTGTTCGGTCTGACCGGGAACGAGGCAGAGGAGTATCAGTCCCTTTATAAGCTGCACGTGGTGCCGCTTAAGAAGATCGCAGTCCGTCTGGGCAGACGTCGCCGGGTTCACCATGCCGGGGAAGTGGTGTGACCATTCGAATCGAGATCGTGACGGACTCGGCGCGTTTGGCCGCCGTACGGGACGCTTGGCAGCGACTGTGGAATCAAGCGCAATCCTACGTCTTTCAGACGCACGACTGGCTGTCAGGCTGGATCGCCGGGATGCATGGCCGCAAGGAAATGAGGCTTCTGATTGGCTTGGCCTGGGATGACGATACGCTTATCGGGATCATGCCCTGTGCCATCCATCGCCGGTCGGGTCTGCGGATGCTGCATTGGGCCGGGCAACTTTTCAGCGACTACTGCGACTGCCTGGTTGATCCCGCGTATCCGCGGTCGGTTGTTCTTAAAAGACTGTGGGATGCCTTATGGCACGCTGGTGGATTTGACCTGATCAGCTTGCAGCAGGTACGGCCGGACGCGCAATGCCGCCCGCTGCTGGATTTGATGACCGGGGACGGCGAGCCCTTGCAATACGCCAGTCGGCAGGACCGCTGCATGCGGATTGAAAACCACTGGGCGGACGGCGCCGCGTTTTTTCGGTCGCTGAACAAGAAGGGCCGCAACAACCACATGCGCGGCAAGCGAATCCTGACGGAGCTGGGAGGCGACGTCGCATTCGAGGTGATCGAACCCGGCCAACCGATCGGACCGACAATTGATGCCATCACGCGACTGAAACAAGCGTGGCTGCGGACGGCCGACCCGAATTCTCCGCTGCTTGGAGCCGATAGCGTTGTTCAACGTGCCATCCTGGACAACGCCTGGGCGTCGGGCCTTACGAAAATCTTTTTGTTGACCTGCGGCGGCAAGATTGCGGCGGCATCGGTCAACTTTGTCTACGCGGATCGGATGGAGGCTTATCTGACATCCTATGATGCTGCCTATGAGCGCGCGTCGCCGGGGACCATCCTGATTGTCGAATATGCGCAGTGGTCCTTCGACCGCGGCCTGCGGCATGTTGACTTCCTGCGGGGCGAAGAGGCCTTCAAGTTCCGACTGGCGAATGCCGAAACGCTGATTGGCAGCTTCAGTGGCGCACGCACCTTGATTGGTCGTGTCGCCATTTCCGGTCACCGCTGGCTGGCTCGCCGACGTCAGCAGCGGGTACCGGCAATTCCACAGGTGCTTGAAGCGGTTGACTGAGCGCGACGACGGGTCGCGCTCAGTCACTGTTAAGCGGCCACGAGTTCCGAGTTCACCGTGACCGACCGTCGGATCGCCGTCCGGCAGAGGAAGCGAGACAGACGACGGGACGTGAAACCGGCCCCATAGGCGAACCGCAGCAACGGTCCGAAACTGTTGGCAGCCGCTGTCCCGACGACAAATAATCCAGGAACAGAGGTTTCAAAATTCCGCGACAGCACCGGAGATTGGTCCGCCAGCTGCATGTTCTGCAAGATCGCTGGACTGAGGAACTGGAGCCGTCGCATGTTCACCTTGTAGCCGGTTGCCGCGATGACATGGTCCGCCTGCACGACAGTTTCATTACCATCGTCAGTCCGGAACGTCACCGATGCCAAGCCATCGTGCTGCTCGGACCGGGCAATCTTGGCACCGAGTAAAACTCGCACGTTTTGCTCGACCTCGTCCCGCGATGTCCAGCCAGGAGACGGACCGAGGTGCTTGCGAACCACGAGATGCCGGAAGTCTTGCGGCATGTGGTGAAAGACCATGGGTGCCACGACACAGGCGAGTGATCGCCATCCCGTGCCAAGGCCGGTTTCAGGCTCCTGGATCTTTTCCAGCAGGGTTCGTTGTGTCGGCGGTCCGCAATAGGCGATGCGGGGCCTGCGGGCCGCGACGGTGACCTGCGCGCCTTTCTGGCTCATGAGAGCAGCCAGACCGACACCCGAGGCGCCGCCGCCGATGACCAGCACCTGCTTGCCTGAGAACTGGCAAAGCCGATGATGATTTGCGCTGTGCGAGACCAGCGGTCCGGATATCGCGTCAAGTTCGGCGGGTACATCATAAAACTGCCTGATGCCGGCCGCGATCACGACACGCTGCGCCGATACTATTTCGTTTTCGTCAAGATGAAGTGAGAACCCGTTATTGTTCCGCTCAAGCTTGGTAACCCACCGCTGATCCAACATCGGGACGAAGCGATTCTGGAATGCGACACCATAGTCTGAAAACGTCCGCAGCGGAACCGGCAGGCCGGAATCCTTGTATGGAAGACCCAGATCCTCGCAATAGTGCTTCAGGGTGAAGGCCCCGGTCGGGTCCCAAAGATTCGAAGCAAAACCCTCCGATTTCAGGACCATGCCTTGTGGCATTCCGGTGCGCCACGTGTGCATTGGCTGACCGAAGACCCGCACGTTCAGTCCATCGGCAACGAGATGAGCGGCGAGCGAGAGCCCATAGGGTCCCGCCCCAATAATGGCGATGTCGATCATCGTGCCCCCAGGTGCCCTGCTGTAATCGCTGACCTAAACCGAGTCATCACAAGCACCTCATCGTTAGGGTAAAACGCTTTTCTTGCCGTTGCGACAATGGTCTACTGACGCATGGGCAACGTCATACCTGATCGCAGAACAAACCGCCTGTTGTCCAGTAACACACTCGTAAATGATGGCAAGGACATGCATACAGCGCGTCTTCGGCTTAGCCCCGGCTTCAAACCGGCCTTGGCTATGGATGGCGCTGTTCGCCCGTCTCATGATATGTCGATGACGATTGCACAAAGCAGCATTCGTGGCGGTGCGCCGCATATCCTGCTGGCCACCACCAGCCGACTTGCGTCAACCGCGCGTGTCGCCATGGAACTGCATGATGCCGGCGCCACCGTCAGCCTGATCGCGCCCAACAACCACGCCGCGACGGCGTTGGATTTTCTTCACCATACAACAAACCATAGTGCACTTTCACCACGTGCAACCCTGGAAGCGACCCTGCTGCGGCTGACGCCGGATGCTGTGATCGCCTGTGATGAACACACCGTTCGTGATGTGCACGCGGTGTATCGGCACACGCGGCATGACCATATCAGGACGTTGATCGAACGTTCAGCCGGACCACCATCAAGCTATCCTACCATCGTATCGCGTCCCAGATTGCTGACGCTCGCGGCGCGCCTTGGGGTGCGTGTGCCGGCCTCGATGCCGCTGCCTGATGTCGCTGCGCTGGAGGAATGGATCAGCCGGGGCGACGTGCCATTTGTTTTAAAGGCGGATGGAAGCTGGGCCGGATTTGGCGTGCGGATCATCTCCGACAGTCGCTCGGCAAAGGCGGTGTTCCACCAGATGACGCGTCCCGCAAGCGGATACCTGGCGTTGCGGGAGATGTTGTTGGAGGGTAAATGCTTTGGCCTGCGGCCATGGCTGCGGCGTGAACGGCCAGCCATGTCGGTGCAAGGCTACATCGATGGATGGCCGGCGAACGTCGGCGTTGCCTGCTGGGGCGGTGAACTGTTGGCCGCGACCTGCGTCGAGTCTGTCGCCACCCATTCGGCGACCGGCCCATCCACCGTCGCGCGCATCATTCACAATCCCGAAATGGTCGACACGGCGCGGCGCCTTGTGCATGCGCTTGGGCTTTCCGGTCTCATCGGCTTCGACTTCATGATAGAAGCCGCGACCGGCGCCGCCTATCTGATCGAGATGAACCCGCGCAACACGCCGATCTGCGCGTTGCGCCTGGGGCCAGGACGCGACCTGACGGAAGCGCTGGTGGCTCGGCTGGCGAAGCGGCCGATGCACCAGCGACAGGCTCGAACGGATCGGGATATCATTGTCTTCTTTCCTGATTCCTGGCATCTGGATCCGTCCAACAAATTTCTGCAGAGCGGCTACCATGATGTTCCCTGGGAACAGCCCGAACTGGTGCGTCGGCTGATAAAGCCGGAACTGCGGGATCGCTACTGGATATTGCGCGCGTTGAGCCGGCGCTGGCGTTCGTTTCGGAACAAAAAGCGCTTGCTGAGCTGATAACCCGCCATCATGCCACGAGTGCGGCGGCAGCCGACGGCCGATAGACACTGTCCGCTTAAAGGTGAGGACTCTGACACCGGCCCGTTGTGCAAGTCGTCGATACAATCCGCACCAAAGGATCGCTGCTGAACGCAGTCTGCTAATGAACCTTGGACACCCTCAGGTATGTTGTCCACCGTCGTCGCGCGCTGGTTACCAGCTTTCGCTCCATTAACCGGCCATTCGTCGCTGACAAAGCCCGGGCTGCTTTCGGCGTCATCGTCAACCAGACAATGACTGACACAAATTCGTGATATTCCTGTCCGCCGCCATTCGACTGTATTCGCACACGTCATATGAGCGGAGTTGTTTATTCATTCATTGACGAGCTTATGTTCGATAATACTGAAAAATAGTTTTCTCTGGTCATTGCATTTGGTTCATCCGGATTTTCATGTTAAACACTTTTAGACATACCTTGTTCGTGAAGGTCCTGGCATTGCCTTTACGGCTCGGTTCTGTTGACTGAGCATACTGTGCAAATGGAACCATCAACTCAAGGTGATACCGCGACTAAACCTCTACCTCCCGCGTCAGATCGTGCTGCAACCCGCTAACCCCCTCGCGGACCGCGATATGCGAGTATCAAACCTACTGAAGGATTCTCCGGACACGCCCTTGATTCCAAATCAGGTGCGAAGGGCGGAGAGCTACCTGGACCTGTATGGCCTGTCGAAGCCGCCGTTTGAAAGGCCGAGCGACAGCAGCGGCTACATTTTGTTTCACAGCCACCGCCCGGTGTTCGAGCGGCTGCTGGATCACATGATCAATGGCTCGGGCATGGCCGTGCTTAGCGGCGACGAAGGCTCTGGCAAATCGGAAATGCTGGCGGCGGCGGCGCGTGCCGCCGTCGAGTCCGGCCTGCGTGTCATCAAGCCGGACCGGCCGTCGAACCGCAGGCTCGACAGGGCGCACCTGTTGGCAGCAATACTTGGTCGCGCGGAAAACGTTTCAGCCGGTGAAACCGATCGCCAGGCGGCAATACGCGCCTTGCTTGGTCCGCCGCGATCCGTTCTGGTTCTTGATGATGGCGAACTGCTGACGGCCGAGTGCCAGGCCATACTCATGGCTATACTTGAACAAGGCGCCACAGGTATCGCCATCGTGCTGACGCTCAACCCGGGGCTTCACCCTATCGCCTCACAACCTCACGTCGTGCGGCTTGCTCGGACGCAGCTTCAAATTCCCCGATTGGGCGCGGCGGAGGTTCGCCAGTATATCGAACATGGATTATGGATCGCCGGCGGTACAACGCGACGGCTGATCGCGCCCGATGCACTGCGGCTGATCATCCCGGCGTCGAATGGAGTTCCCGGTTCGATCAACCGGCTTATGGAAGCCGTGTTTACCGCCGGCTTCGCTCGCGGTGACGCCTTGATCACCGCTCGAACGGTGGCCTCCGTTGTCGCTCCCTCTACGGATCATGGTCGAAAACACCGGCCGCGGCGAACGGGGGTCGTGATACAGGCGATTGCCGTCGCCATCCTGCTGATCGGGATGGCGGCCTTTCTGTATCGAGGCTTGTCCGGCAGCGTTCCGACCGATCCGCCCATACCGGCGGATGGCACGACACGTGCCCTGATGAAGGGCGGTGCACGATCACTCGACCTGGGCGATGTCGCGGGCGCCCGTCTGTTCTTCCAGCACGCGGCGGAAGCGGGCGATGCGCGGGCTGCTACCGCAGTGGCCAAGACCTATGACCCGGCGTTTCAGGCGGCTGGGACCGACCCTGTTCAAGCGGCTGACTGGTATCGCAAGGCAATCGAACTAGGCGATCCGCAGGCGCGTGATCTATTGAAGCAGCTCGGATCAAGGATAACCAGGTCTAGGGCACCTTGAATACAATGTCCTGTGCACCAGACCACAGCACCAGCTTCCCCAGCGCCAGAAGGTTTTCAGCGCCCTCCACCACGGTCAGAAAATGGTTGCCCGCCAACTGACCCATCTTGCTGGCAAATCGCACGCCGCCATAGGCCAGCAGGATCTCGGTTTCGCTGATGCCGCCCGGATACAGCAGGAACTGGCCGGGTGCGGGATAGCTGGTGTGGTTCTCGAACGGCAATTCCAGATCCAGATCCCCAAGCGGTATCCAGCAGCCTTCCCCGCTCCAGCGGACATGGATGATGCGTTCGTGGTACGGCAACAAGGTGCGGAATTTCGCACAGGTCGCGGGGGCGTTGTCGTCCTCGAACCGCGCCTTGAACGCGTATGGTCCGGCAATGACGTCGATCAGGCTCATGCTGTTCTGTGGCTCATACCGGAAACGCGCTGGCATCGAAGCCGAACGGCAAGCGTCCGGTCGGCTTGATCAGATCGTACGGTTCGCGTGCCAGAAACTGGCCGCTGCCTGGTTCCGCCTGCACGATACCGTCCCGCATCACCACCTCACCGCGGCGAATGGTCGTGACCGGCCAGCCCGTCACCTCCATCCCGTCATAGGGAGTGTAATCGATGACATGTTGCATGAGCTGGTTTGTAACTTTGACAACACGCTTGGGATCCCACAGCACGAGGTCGGCATCCGCGCCTGGCGCGATGGTGCCCTTGCGCGGGTACAAGCCGAACAGGCGGGCCGGATTGGTGGCGATCAGGCGGACAAAGGCGCAGGCATCCATGCGGCCTTTCGAGACCCCTTCGCTGAACATGATCGGCAGGCGCGCGCCTAAGCCGGGCACACCGTTCGGGATATCCCGAAACGGCGCGTCGACGCCGTTCACCCGCTTTCCCGCAGGCGTCCCGTAGCTCCAGCCGCTATGATCGGATGAGACCACATCCAGCACGCCGTCGTGCAGCGTCTTCCACAGTCCCTCGCTCGCCGCCGCATCGCGCGGCGCCGGGCTGCACATGAACTTGGCACCTTCAAATCCCGGCCGGTCCATATCGGCCGCGGACAGAACCAGATATTGCGGACAGGTCTCGCCCCAGACCTTCACCCCACGCGCCCGGGCCCGGGAGATTTCCTCCGCCACCTCGGGGCAGGATACGTGGAAGATCTGGATCGGCTGATCAACCATCTCGGCCAGCGCGATCGCCCGGTGTGTGGCTTCCCGCTCGATCACGGCCGGGCGCGACCAGGCATGGTATTTCGGCGCTGTCTTGCCGTCGGCCAGCAGCGCCGCGGTGCGCCAGCGGATCGCCTCGTAGTTCTCGCAATGCACCGTTACCAGGGCGCCGGTGCGGCGCGCGGCGGCTAGCACGCGCAGGAACTGCCGGTCGTCCAGGTGCAGCGGATCATAGGTCAGGAAGACCTTCAGGCTGCGCACGCCCGACGCGACGACCTGCGGCAGCTCGTTGAAGATCACCTCATCGGAGGCGTCGGTAATGATCTGGTGGAAGCTGTAGTCCACCATCGCCTGGGCCGCGCGCCGGCGGTATTCCGCCAGCGGCGCCAGGATGCCATGGCCCTTGAACTGGGTGGAGAAGGTGATGACGCTGGTCGTCCCGCCCGCCAGAGCCGAGGTGCTGCCAGTGACGAAGGTCTCCTCGTCGGCGCCCCCGGCCGGTTGCAACTGCTCGATGTGGCAGTGCGAGTCGACGCCGCCGGGCATCACCAGCAGGCCATCCGCATCGATCGTCCGCTCCCCGCGCAGGCCGATGCCGACCGCGGCGATACGACCATCACGCACGCCGACATCGGCCCGGAACATGTCCGACGGCGTGACCACCGTGCCGCCGCCAATCACGAGGTCATAGTCGGCCATTTCCAGCGCTCCTCATCCCGCGTGCAACGTTCTCGCTGCCGCCGTGTGTCGCCGAACCAGGGCCGCCATGTCCAGCCCTGGTATCGCTCCGTCCTCCACCACCCAACGACCGGCCACCATGACCCTGTCGGCGTGGTGCGCACCGCAGAGCACGACAGCCGCCAGCGGGTCCAGCGCACCGGAGAAGCGTAATTCGTCGATTGCGAACAGCGCCAGGTCCGCCTGCATGCCGACGGCGATGTGGCCCAGTTCCGGGCGTCCAAGACAGGCCGCCGATCCCTGGGTAGCCCAACGCAGCGCGTCCGTGTGGCTGACCTTTTCCACGCCGTAGCGGCTGCGTTGCAGCAGAAAGGCCGAGCGCACCTCCTGCATCAGGTTGGAGGCGTTGTTGGAGGCCGATCCGTCAACGCCCAAGCCAACCTGCAGGCCCGCCTGCTCCATGTCGCAGACCCGGCAGGTGCCGGAGGCAAGGATCTGGTTGCTGCACGGGCAATGCGTGACGCAGGTGCCGGTGCTGGCCAGGCGGGTGATCTCGCGGGCGTCGAGGTGAACGCCATGCGCCAGCCAGGTGCGGTCGCTTAGCCAGCCGCAGCGTTCCAGATAATCCAGCGGCCGGCAGCCGAAGGTCGCAAGGCAGAAGGCCTCCTCATCGGTGGTTTCCGCCAAGTGCGTATGCAGCCGCACGCCGGTCCGTTTGGCCAGCGCGGCGGTGGCCTGCATCAATGACGTGGTCACGCTGAAGGGGGAACAGGGTGCGAGCGCGACCTGGACCATCGCACCGTCCGCCGCGTCGTGATAACGCGCGATCAGGCGTTCGCTGTCGGCCAGGATGGCGTCCTCATCCTGCACCACGCGGTCCGGCGGCAGGCCGCCGTCGCGCTGTGACAGGTTCATCGAGCCGCGCGTCAGCACGACGCGGATGCCCAGGCGCTGGGCGGCGGCGATCGCCGTATCGATGGCGAACTCCAGGCCAGCGGGGAACAGGTAATGGTGGTCGGAGGTGGTGGTGCAGCCGGACAGCAGCAATTCCGCCATGGCGACGGTGGCCGCGGCATCCAGCGCTTCCGGCGTCAGGCGCGCCCAGATCGGATACAGCGCCTGCAGCCAGGGAAACAAGGTGCGATCGAGCGCCGCCGGGCTGGCGCGGGTCAACGTCTGGAAGAAATGATGATGCGTGTTGATCAGCCCCGGCAGCACGACATGGCGACCAGCATCAAACACCGAAACGCCCGGCGTGACCGGTTCGGCACCGCTCGGCACGACTTCGGCGACGCGTCCCTCACGAATGACGATCCCGCGTTCGGCTCCCTCGGCCAGGATCCCCAGCGGGTCCTTGATCCAGACAGGGGCGGAGTCCGTCATGGGTCCTCGATCATGCTGACATGCGCCGCGACCACCCGCCAGCCATCCGGCATGCGAACCCAGGTCTGCATCTGTCGACCCACCTTGCCAGGGATCGTGGCGCGATGGAACAGCGTGGACGCCGTGGCGTAGTCGTGGCCGAAGGTCGTGATCACGGTGCGCGACGTGGTGCGCGCCAGGCCGACGGCGGAGCGGGCGGCACGGAAAGCACCGATTTCCCGGTAGCTATACAGGTTCTCTCCGACGCCGTAGCGGATGGTCAGGTCACTGTTCCAGAACAACGCCTGCAGCGCTTCGACATCGTTGCTCATCAGCGCTGCCTCGTAGCGGGCGAAGGCCGCCTCTACATCCGCTTTCACGTCGGGCAGGTTGATGTCCATGGTCAGGCTTCCAGGTTCGGCGTCAGTGAACGGGCAACACCGGCGGCTTCCATGGCCCGGGCGATCCTCAGTGCCACGTCCTCGCGCCAGGGCGCGGCGATGACCTGCACGCCGATTGGCAGGCCGGACGCCGTCGGCAGCGGAACCGCGACCACCGGCAGGCCGATGAAGGAGATCGGTTGCGTGTAGACGCCGATATTCGGTCGCAACGGCACCTGCTGTCCATCCAGCACAAAGCTTTTCTGGCCGATCAGCGGCGCCACGCAAGGCGTCGCCGGCGCCAGGATCGCATCGACATGCTCGAACAGCCGCAGCATCTGCTGGCGATATCGGCGGCGGATCTTCTGCGCCTGCACGACGGCGGTGGCCGGCACCAGCGCACCGGCGATCAACCTGTCGCGCACGTCGGCATCGAAATCATCCGGTCGCGTCCGCAGCCGATCAAGATGCAAGGCGGCGCCTTCGGCCGTGGTGATGATGTAGGCCGCGCTTCGGGCAAGATGAACGTCCGGTAGCGTGATGGTTTCAGAAACACCCAGGGCGGTCGCGGCGGTATCGAGAGCAGTCAGCGCCTCCACCGAAGCGCCGGCACGGAAATAGCCGCCGGCCGAAGCGATGCGCAGGCCATTCACTCCGGTGTTCAGCAGCCCGGTGACTGGTTCCGCCGGACGATCGACACAGGCCGGATCGGCCGGATCGTAGCCCTGCATCGCGTCATACGCCACCGCCAGGTCGGCGGCTGAACGAGCCAGCGGCCCCAGATGGTCCAGGCTGGAGACAAAGGGAAAACTGCCCGCGCGGGTCAACCTGCCGTAGGTCGGCTTCAGTCCGAACAACCCGCAGAACGATGCGGGCACGCGGATCGACCCGTTGGTATCCGACCCTAGTGCCAGCGGCACCAGTCCGCCGCCGACCGCGCTGCCCGACCCGCCGGAGGAGCCGCCGGCCATCCGCGTCGTGTCATGCGGATTGCGGGACGGCCCGTCGTGGGCGTTCTCGCCGGTAAAGTCATAGGCGTATTCGCCCATGTTCAATGCGCCGACCAGGATCGCGCCTTCTGCTTCCAACCGGCTGATCAACGGCGCATCGGCTCCGGCGGGCGGATGATCGCGATTAATCCTCGAGCCCGCCAAGGTGGTCAGGCCGGCGACATCAATCAGGTTCTTCACCGCGAATGGCACGCCGGCGAGCGGACCCGGCGCCGTTCCCGACGCGATCGCGGCGTCGATCGCCGCCGCCCGTGCTTGCGCGCGATCCGCCAGCACGGCGGTAAAAGCGTTGAGCACGGGGTTCAGCCGCTCGATCCGCGCCAGTGCCCCGGCGATGACGTTGGAAGCCGACAGCGTTCCGCTGGCGACGCCATGGGCGATCGCCGTCGCCGGAAGCCACGCCGTCATGCGCGGAACACCGGGGCGGGATCGAGATGATCGTCCAGGTCGGCAGCCAGCACGGTCTTCGCGTGATCCAGCGAAATCCGCAGATGCATCCGGACAGCGGATCGCCAGTCCGGCTTCACCTCGATGTCAAGCGCCGCCGTTCCGGCGTTGATCCATGCATCCAGGGCAGCGTCATCCATTCTTCGTCCTCGAAGCTGAAGTCAGCCAGCCGCGCCAGCCGCCAAAGCGCGTGATATCGGGAGCGTCGGCAAGGCCAGCGGGTTCCGCCAGGAAGCCCAGACAGGGGCCGGTGTCCAGTGCCACGGTGCCGAAGCACAGCGGCGGCGGCACCTGGCGCAGAAGGATGCCGATCGCGGCGGTCGGCAATGCCCAGACCTCGCCGCCGATCGCCGCCCCAGGCGAAGCACGCAGCAGTCCAGGCCGGTCGCCCAAGGCGTATAACCGGTATTCCGCCTGGGTAGCGGCTTCGCACAGAAGGCGTCCGCCCAGCGTGATAATCTGATGGTTTAACGGCAGGCCGGACATGTGCCCGCCGACGCAGAACAGCGCGGTTTCCCCGGCCGTCAAGGCATCCGGTTCGGCCGGCGATGGCAGGGCCTGGCCGGTGGCGCCCACGGTCGCGGCGAAGCGGCGGTGCAGCGCGTCGGCGAGCGGCGCCAGACGGCCCTCGGACCAGGCCGGACCAAGCAGCACGCCGCCCACCGGCAGCCCGTCCGGCGCAAAGCCGATCGGCACGGCAAACCCGGCCATGTCACAGAGATTGGCGAAATTGGTGAAGGCGCCGAGGCGGCGGTTGGGGCCGAGCGGATCGGCCTCGATGTCGGTCAGGCTGGGGCAGCAGGGCGTGGTGGGCAGCAGCAGCGCATCGTATTGCCTGAACAGCAGATCAGCCTGCCGGCGTGCCTGCCGGAGCAGGTGGAAGGCATCGAAGGCGTCCACCGTCAGACGGTGCAAGCCAAGTTTCAGGATGTCGCGCGTGGCCGGGTACAGGATGTCGGGACGGTCGGTCAGGAGCGAACGCAGCGCCGCGCTGCGTTCCGCCAACCAAGGACCCTCGTAGAGCAGGCGGGCAACCTCCAGAAAGATGGCCAGATTAATCGGTTCGGCGTTCAGGAACACGCCGGCCTGCTGGAAAGCCGCCGCCACCGCCGGCTCGCACTGGTCAGCGACATCCCCCATCGCAATGCGCGCCACCGGCAACGACGCACCGCGGCGCAGGTGCTCGAACGGCGCCTGCCGCGCGTACGGGTCCCGGTTGTCGAACCCGGCGATGACGCGCTGTACCGAGAGCGCCTCGTCCACCGAGCGGTCGAAGACGGAGATCGTGTCGAGCGAGCGGCAGGCTGGCACCGTGCCGCGGGCGGAGACGCTGCCGATGGTCGGCTTCAGCCCGACGATGTTGCCAAACGCCGCCGGCACACGGCCGGAGCCAGCGGTGTCAGTGCCCAGCGCGAAGGATACGATGCCGGCCGCCACGGCGCAGGCGGATCCGGAGGACGACCCGCCGGGTACGCGCCGCGGGTCGAAGACATTGCGCGGAACACCGTACGGGCTGCGTGTGCCGACCAGCCCGGTGGCGAACTGATCCAGGTTGGTCTTGCCCAGCAGCAAGGCGCCGGCTTCCAGCAGGTGTCGCACCGCCGGTGCGTCGGTGTCGGGCACATAGGCGAAGCCGGGACAGGCGGCCGTGGTCGGCAAACCCGCGACGTCGATATTATCCTTTACCGCGAATGGAACGCCCCAGAGTGGCCGGCCGCGTGGACCTTCCCGTTCAAGCACGCTGGCCCGCGCCAGGACCGTTTCGTCAGGCAGGCGGGTGATCCAGATCGCCGGGTCGGCGTGTGCGTGGTCGGCGGCCAAGGCCATGCTCGCCATCTGTTCTAGGCTCATGCCGGCTGCCGCGCATGGCCAGCGTCCAGCAAGGATGGCCGATAGAGCCAGTTTTCAATTGCGCACCAAAATGAAATAGTGCGCAGTCGACCTGGAGTATACGTTTCACCTTCGCCGCAACTCAAGGTAGGTGAAACCACGGTGCAGCCGTCAGCTTCAGTGCGGGTCTGTTTCCGGACGGTGGTCATGGATTAATCAATTTCGCCGAGACCGGGCCGGCTCGACAAATGCCAAGCGAGACCGGACGACAAGGCTCATCGGCGCTCAATGCCCCATGCGAACCAGCGCCACGACGGCACCGATGATGACGACGGTCTGAATGCCGATCGTGCTGACCATCCATTTCAGGATATCGGCCTTGGTCTCTGCCAGATCGCTCCTGGTGGCGAAGACCGCCAGATCCGTTTTCGTGGCCAAATTCGCCATCCCCGTGTTGTGCACGTCGCGCACAACACGCGTCAGCGCCTCCGCCTGCGCGTCGGTGAAGCCGGATGCCTTCAGCTCTTTCACGACCTCATGGGTATCAAACGGGGCGGCGCTCATCGGTCGAATATCGCCCTAACGAGACGGCAGAGCAACGCACCTGTCGGCGCCGCTCGTGCCGCCCATTGCACAGCCGCCATATCGACCGCCGCCTGATGCCGCTCCGCCACAACCTCGAACCTGCGAGCGCCGTGTTCTACCAAAAGAACACCCGCCAGTTCGCCTTCGCCTGGACGCGCGAGGTACTCCGGGGCGATCCCACGATCGCCACCCTGATCGAGCAGGCAGCCGTCGTCACTCGCTTCCTGCAAACTGGCGAACATCCGGACGATCCTGCCACCCCAATCGATCCCGGCGCAACCGACACGGCCGGCACCGCCCTGCGCCGCTGGGCGCTGGGCGCTGGGCGCTGGGCGCTGGGCGCTGGGCGCTGGGCGCTGGGCGCTGGGCGCTGGAGCGTGTCCACAAGATGTCGGTCCGCGTCAACGCGCCGATCGGCGTGCTGCTCCGCCAGGCCGCACAGATCGCTCACTTCGCCGAAACCGGCGAGACCTCCGACCCAGGTTCAGCCTGATGCATCGTGTTCGCACCCTTGCCATTCCCGGCCTGGTGACCGGCGCACCGGCCTGTCCCGATACGACGGCGAGAGACCGGGTCAAACTGTTTCATCCGCCTGCGATACATCTTTCGAGACCTGGTGCGGCTGCCCTCGGCAACCGAATGAGCAAGAGCCAGTTGTTTTTACCTGTCGTGACCAAACGTGCAAGAAGGCTGAGCCGATGCCTTAGGCCAGTTGACGGCCATTCCCCTGGCCTCCGCCATCGTATGCCGGTGCGTTGCCGATTTGGCCGCATCTGGCGCAGCCTAGAGCGGTTCCACCAAGCGTGGAACCGCTCTAGCTGTATTTCACGAGCAATTTCATCAGCCTGAGATCGCTTCGCGTAACAGGGGCAAAACTGTGGGCAGCGCCTGTTCAGGCGGGGCGGAACTGGCCTCTGACATACCGATCGAGCGGCTGAACGACGATGTGCCCTGGCGTCGTGAGTCTGCTGCCCAGATAGTCCCAGAGCGCGATGCCAAGTTTGTCGCAGGTCTTGGCGAGACCCAGAAACGCATCACGGCAGTCGCGGCCGCCGTCGCTGCGTGTTCCGGCGCTGACGTTTCGCCGGGTCACGTAGCACCGGATGTCGTTCTCTGACCCGTTAGCACCGGATGTCGTTCTCTGACCCGTTGGTGTGGAGCGGGATTTCTGGCCGCTGCAGCACCATCAGCAACTCGGCCTTGTTGGCATGCAGCCGCTTGAGCAAGCGGTCCAGCGTGACGAAGCCGGTACGGCGCAGGAAGATGCGGTCGAACCGCGCGCGCAATCCGACAGCCCGGCGCGGGCTTGGCTTGAGCCGGTAAGCCTTAAGACTGGTGTAGAAGTCCCAGATCAGGCTGCGCACCCGGGTCTGCGCCGCGCGATGCATGTCGGTGAAGGCGTCCAGCTTATGCACCAACCGTTCCGCATGGACCCAGCACAGCGCGTGATGTCCGACGTTGAACTGGCCGGCGTCATCGCTCAGCACGACGGCATCGCAGAGGAATTTGTGCGCCTGAACGCTGCCCCACACGGCGGCCTCTGTGGCAACCCGCACCGGATCGGGCGTCACCTCCAGTGCGGTGAAGCCTAGGCGGTCGAGATGCGCCAGCCATGCTTTGTGATTGGCAAAGCGCGTCTCCGGCTGACCCGCAAGGCGGGCGATCAATGGCGTGGCCAAAGAATGCTTTCGCATGTAGCCATAGGCTGCGTCGTTGAGCACATAGTCGCTATGACCGGCACGCAGCAGGTCAAGGAAGTTCAGCCGGGTTTTCGATGTGCGGGTGGCGAACCAGGTGAACCAGTCATTGCCGATCTGCGTGCAAAAGCCGTTCTTGGCCTTATGCCGTGCCCCGGTATCGTCCACCGAGACGTAGGGCGCCGTCGCCAGCCCGGCGCGCAGAACGTCCTGGGCTTCGGCGACGAAATCCGCCTGCTTGTCAGTCAACAGGCGTTGTAGCTGGCGCTTCGAGATCGACACGCCGACCGAGCGCAAGAGTGTCGTCAGCCGGGCTAGCGTGGACTGCCCCTGATGGTAGTGCATCAGCACGAAGCGGCGAAGTTCGGGACCAAAATGGCCATCGATCCCCGCCGGCAACGGCGCCAGCAGCGTGCGTCCATCCGGCGTGACCCAGCGCTCGCGCTGGTACCGGGTTGCACATACCGAAATCACCAGATCCTGCACCAGAAATGGCTCATGACCCCGGAAGCACGAGCCTTCCGGGACGGCGACCTTCACCACTTGGTCTTCGATGCTGACCCGGGGCGCCACCTTGCCCCGGAACCGCCGCTTCTCGTTCTTGGCGGGCCTGGGCGGCTCTGTCCCCTTGTCCATGCCGCTCGGTTTGATCGTCGGACGGCCCGTCAAACCTTTCAGACGGGCGATCTCTTCGCGTTGCTCACCAATGACCTTTTCCAGAGCGGCGACTTTACCAAACAGCTCAACCAGCAGAGCCTCAAGCTCTGCACGACTCAGCCCGGAAAGGGACGGTGGCGCCGGCACACCTGTAAAGAACCCGACCAAGTCGAGCCAGAGCAAGAGAAAATGCGACGGTGCCCACAGTTTTGCCCCTCTTACCGCTTCGCTATTCCAGTCAGGCTGATATTGCTCTATCGCACCGATGTCACCGGCTGGTTCGGCGTCGCAGCTTCTGCAGCCGCCTTCAGATCAGGATAGAGTGACCCCAGCGCCAGCAGAACGCCATTGGTCCAGCCAAAGCCGATTTGGGTTGCGTATTCACCCCCGCCACCCTCCTCACCGCCGGTTGTCACAACATTGTATTTCTCGACGAGCTTGGCCTCCCTTTGGTATCCGGCAATGTTCTCTGTCACCCAGCGCGTCGCGATCTCCTTGGCGAGCTTGGTAAAGCCATAGTTGCGCAAGCCGATCACCGCGAGCCATTGCAGTGGCGCCCAGCCGTTCGGGGCGTCCCACTGCTGCCCGCTGTCTATCAAGGTCGTCGCCAGACCGCCGGCGTCCAACAGCCTGGTGCGGATCGTGCTGGCGACCCGCTGTGCCTGTTCAGCCGGTGATACCATCAGGAACAGCGGAACCACTGTTGCCGCGGTGACGGTTCGCGTGGTCTTGCCTTCGCGCCAGAGGTAGTCGGTAAACACCCCGTCCTCCGCATCCCACATCACGCGCTGGATCGCATCAACCCGGCGCTTCGCCCGCTGCGCGTAAGCCGCTGCAAGCCCCGCATCACCCTTCAGCCGGTACGCCTGCGAGAGCGTCTCCTCCAGATGCACGAGCAAGCTGTTGAGATCGGGCGGCAGCAGGGCGAGTGTCTGGACCGTGCTCAGGCTCTTGCCGTCGGCCAGCCAGCGCGAACTGAAGTCCCAGCCTGATTCGGCCGCCGCGCGCAGGTTTCGCCAGACCTCGGAGGCGGGGCGAGACGACTGCGACGCGGTCTGAACGTCCTCCCTATAGGATTCATCACGCGGCGCGCGGCGCTCGTCCCAGTAGCGGTTCAGCACGGTTCCATCGAGCAGCCGCACCACATGGCGCACCGCGCCGCCGCGCCGCACTTCGTTCTCGCCCCGCATCCAATAGTCGTATTCCGCCTGCAATTCCGGCAGGTAGGTGACATAGGTCACGTCGCCGTCACGCCGCGCGATCAGCTCGACCATCAGCGCGAAAAACGGCGGCTGCGAACGACTCAGGTAATAGCTGCGATTGCCGTTTGGAACATGGTCATACCGGTCTATTTCGTAGGCGAAATCCTTCAGCATGTCGGCCGCCAGCGCGTGCTGGCCGTCCTCCTCCAGACCAAGCATGGTAAAGTAGGAATCCCAGTAGTAGACCTCGCGAAACCGGCCGCCGGGAACGACGTACGGGTAAGGCAGCGGGAGCAAGGTCGAGTAGGGCGGCACCGACATTGCCGACTGCCGCAGCACCGGCCACAGACTCTCGACATAGTCGAACAAGCGCTGACCACTGGCAGCCGGATCGACGGCCGGCCCTGGCGGCGTGGGGCCGGAAAAATGCTGGTTGACGAAGCTCGCCAAATCAAAGCCCGGCGTCCCCTTGGCTGCATCGTAGTCAAGCAGGATGGCCGCCGGCGAGGCGGCGGGTATCAGGTCAGGAAAAGTCTTGCTGTCGGCGAAGATCGCGGCGAGCTCCACATCGCGATAGAGATCGCCATATTCGATGGATGGCGGCACCGGATAGTCCGGCCCAACGGTCTGCGCGCGGATGCCCGTTGCGAGCATGGCCCAGACACCGAACCCTGTGAATGCCCCGATCAGCCGAACATGCCCACGCATCCGTCATCCGATCCTGGTTCCACGCCTCTCGTTATAGATACCATCGCCCTTGTATCCATACCCACCGGCGACCGTTCCAAATCCAGTGTCCCGGACGCCACCGCCAGGCTCGCCGCCCAGGTGGTGGGGGCGGGCGATAGTCACGCCGGGGCGGCGGCATGCGAGGTCGTGGCGGCGGCGGGGGCCGGCCAGGAGGTCCGCCTGGCCCAGGCGGTGGAGGCGGAGGTTGTGCGTTACCCCGACAGAACGGCGCCAGCGCGCCAGCGAGGACGATGCCCAGTAGCGCTCGCCTGCTCGGCATAGGATCTCCTTGTGTCGGTTCGCAAAACTCTAGACCAACGCATGATTCTCACCAACACAAAGCTCGGCGGTTTATTCCGGGCATGAAGGCAGGTGGTGCACGAGATGCCAGCGGCCAGCGCCGACCCGCAACAGATCGGCCGCCACATGCTGACCAGCACTCACTTGACCTGAACCGCCATTGTGATCTCCTGTTACCAGCAAGCGCCGCAGAGTGCCCCACGCCAGGAGAACCGCCATGGAACTCGGATATTTCTCGATGCCGTCGCACCCGCCGGAGCGCGGCCTGAAGGCTGGCGTCGACTGGGATTTGCAGACGCTGCGCTGGCTGGACGAATTGGGCTTCGCGGAAGCCTGGATCGGCGAGCACCACACCGCGCCGTGGGAGCCAAATCCGTCGCCCGACCTGCTGGTCGCCCAGGCGCTGTTGCAGACCAAGCGGCTGCGTATCGGCCCAGGCGGCTTCCTGCTGCCCTATCACCATCCGGCGGAATTGGCGAACCGCGTGGCGATGCTGGATCATCTGTCCGAAGGGCGGCTGATGTTCGGTGTCGCCGCCTCCGGCCTGCCGAGCGACTGGGCGATGTTCAACGTGGATGGCATGTCGGGGACCAACCGCGAGATGACGCGGGAGGCATTGGATATCATCCTGCGCCTGTGGGGCGACGAGCCGACGTTCGAGCATCACGGCAAGTTCTGGAATGTAACGAAGCCGGAAGAGATGTTCGGCTTCCTCAAGCCGCACCTGAAGCCGTTGCAACGGCCGCATCCGCCGATTGGCGTGGCCGGTCTGTCGAAGAACTCCGACACGCTGAAGATGGCGGGCGAGCATGGGTTTCTGCCGCTGAGCCTGAACCTCAACCCGGCCTATGTGGCGACGCACTGGGACGCGGTGGAGGAAGGTGCCAAACGCACTGGCCGTACGCCGCATCGTCGCGACTGGCGCATGGTGCGGGAGGTGTTCGTGGCGGAGACCGATGAGGAAGCCTATCGGTTGTCCGTCGGCGGCATGATGGGGCGGATGATGGGCGAGTATTTCCTGCCCCTGCTGGCGAATTTTGGCTTTCTGGAATACCTGAAGCACGATCCGTCGGTGCCCGACGCCGACGTCACGCCCGACTACTGCGCCCACCATAACTGGCTGATCGGCTCGCCGGCCACGGTGGCGGACAAGCTGGATCGCGTCTATCGCGACGTCGGCGGCTTCGGCAGCCTGCTGGTGTTTGGCTTCGACTATGTCGACCAGCCGGAGGCCTGGCACAATTCGCTGCGGCTGCTGGCGCAGGAAGTGCTGCCGCGGATCGGCCACCTGACGCCAGCGTAACAGATACGTTGGGATGCCGGTGGGGATAGTCGAGCAGCGGCTGGCGTCTCTGGGTCTTGTACTGCCGCCGCCCTTGAGACATGAATTGGGCGAACTGGATTAAATCGCCGCGCGGCTGCGCGTCTTCGGCATGGTCAGTGCGGGGCTGCCGTTCGATATACCGGTGGAGAAGGAGATGGCGGCCCGCGATGGGTGACCAGGGCGAAGAAATCGTGCGAGAGTACGCCCAGGCCAAATCGTTCCGGAGTTTTCCCATGACGCGCGTTCTCCATCGCTCCGGCGCCATTCCGCCCGTCGCCGTTCGTGGCGAGGGCATCTATCTGCACACCGACGATGGCCGGTCCATCATCGACGCGTCCGGCGGCGCGGCCGTCGCCTGCCTCGGGCACGGCAACCGACGTGTCGCCGATGCCGTCGGGCAACAGGCCGCCGCGATGGCCTATGCCCACACCGGCACGTTTTCCAATCAGCCTGCCGAAGACCTCGCCGAGATACTTCTGCATGACGAACCCGGCGGCCTGACGCGCGCCTGGTTCTGCTCCTCCGGCTCCGAGGGCAACGAGGCCGCGATCAAGCTCGCGCGCCAGTACTTCCTGGAAATCGGCCAGCCCCAGCGCACCCGCACCATCGCTCGCCGCCAGTCCTACCACGGTACCACGTTGGGTGCGCTGGCGGCCGGCGGCAACATGATGCGGCGGGCGAATTACGAGCCGATCCTCAGCCAGGCGCACAGTCTGGTGTCCCCCTGCTTCGCCTATCGCTTCAAGCAGGAGGATGAAACCGACGCGCAATACCTCGACCGGCTGATCGAGGAACTCGATGTCGAATTCCAACGACTCGGCCCCGACACGGTCATGGCGTTCCTGGCCGAACCGGTGGTCGGCGCCACCACCGGTTGCGTGACCGCCTTGCCCGGCTATTTTCAACGCGTTCGCGCCATCTGCGACCGCTATGGCGCGCTGCTGATCCTGGATGAGGTGATGTGCGGCATGGGCCGCACCGGCACGATGCATGCCTGGGAACAGGAAGCAGTCTTCCCTGACATCCAGGTGATCGCCAAGGGCCTCGGCGGCGGCTACCAGCCGATCGGCGGCATCCTGATTGCCGGCCGCATCGTGCACGCTTTGGCCGACGGCTCGGGTGGCTTCCTGCACGGGCAGACCTATCAGGCGCATCCGGTTGCCTGCGCCGCGGCGTTGGAGGTGCAGCGCATCATCCGCGAGGACCACCTTGTCGAGAACGTCCAAGCCATGGGGCGTCGCTTGGAAAGCGGATTGCAGGAGCGGTTCGGCAACCATCGCCACATCGGCGACATCCGCGGCCGCGGCCTGTTCTGGGCGCTGGAGTTCGTTACCGACCGTGGCAGCAAGCAGGTCTTCGATCCTACGTTGAAGCTGAACGAGCGCATCAAGGCGGCAGGCCTGACCCGTGGCCTTGCCACCTATCCGATGGGCGGCACAATCGACGGCAAACGGGGCGACCATGTCATCGTGGCACCGCCCTACATCGCCACGGCCGCCGATATCGACACAATCGTTGAACGGCTGGGCGACGCGGTGGAGGCCGCGCTGAAGGGCGTCTGAGAGGCATTCTCATCATTACGCTCGCCACTTGACGTGGCGGCCTTGGCAGCCACATTCCCGGCCATGCGCAATTTCTCCGAGTTGACTGAACGGGAAATCCTCGCTCTGGCGATCGCCAATGAGGAGGAGGATGGACGTATCTACCTGGACATCGCCGAAGGACTGCGGCCGGATTTCCCAGGCAGCGCGAATGTCTTCTTCAAGATGGCGACTGAGGAAGGCGAACACCGCCACCGTCTGCTGGACGTCTACCGGGGCAAGTTCGGCGAGCACATTCCGCTAATTCGCCGCCAGGACGTGCGAGGCTTTGTCCAGCACAAGCCAGTCTGGCAGATGGCGCCGCTGAACCTGAATGCCGTCCGGTCCCTGGCCGAGAACATGGAGACCGAGACCCAGGGCTTCTACCGCCGCGCCGCCGCACGCAGCGAGGACGTTACCATCCGCAAGCTGCTGGGCGATCTGGCGGATGCCGAGGCCGAACACGAACACCGCGCCGATGAACTGCGCGAAGAGAACCTACCGGAGAACGTGCGACGCGATGAGGACCTGCATGCTCGCCAGTCCTTCGTCCTGCGCATCATCCAGCCGGGCCTGGCTGGTCTGATGGACGGCTCGGTGTCCACGTTGGCGCCGGTCTTCGCCGCGGCCTTTGCCTCCGGCAAGACCTGGGAGACTTTCCTGGTTGGCTTGGCGGCATCCGTCGGCGCCGGCATCTCGATGGGCTTCGCCGAGGCATTGTCGGACAATGGCAGCCTGACCGGCCGCGGCGCGCCGCTGATCCGCGGCGGCATCTGCGGGCTGATGACGACGGCGGGCGGCATTGGTCACACCCTGCCGTTCCTGATCCCGTACTTCTGGACCGCCATGGTCGTGGCGATCGGCGTCGTCATCGTGGAATTAGGGGTGATTTCCTGGGTTCGCTGGAAGTACATGGACACTCCGCCGGTGTCGGCAACGCTTCAGGTTGCCTTCGGCGGGGCGCTGGTCTTCGCGGTGGGAATCCTGATCGGCAGCAGTTGACCCGGTTATGGACAGGTGAAATCACGTTATTGCGAAGAACGGATTTGCCGACTGCTATCGAGGCGGTGCTGTGTCTGCCGTGAGTTATGTTCCTTTGGATCGAGAGGGACCAGGGGTGGGCTTGTCCGTCGGCGCCGGCGCCTCCGGCTGGCGCATCACCACGAAGCCTGAGCCGCGCAGATGCCGCACCAGCCGATCGGCGGTGATCCGCGCCATCATCTCATCAGCATGGTTGACCCGCTTGCGTCCCTCGTAGCGCAAGGCGAAGGCGATGCTGTCAGCGATCTCCTCGGTTGTCGCCGGCCGCAGATGTTTCTCGTCGTCCATATTGACCTCGATCAGAAAAATCCGTGCAGGAACCAGCGCATGTCGCCAGTGTCCGCATTGCTGCCATCGCCGCGGCGAAACAGCCAGAAGCGGCGCCCATCCTCGTCCTCGACGCGGAAATAGTCGCGCACCGAGCGCATCTCCCCGTCCCGTTTCCACCATTCGCCGGCGATCCGTTCGGGCCCGTCCGCCCGGCGCACGCGATGCCGCATCCGGCGCCAGGTGAAGGCGATCGGCGGGTGATCCGGCAGCAAGGCCATCGCATCCACTGGCTGCGGCGGGTCCAGCAGCCGCACCGGCCGCGGCAGATCGGCCGGCCAGCCTTGCCCCCGCCGCGAACCCAGCAACGCTTCCAAGGGCGGCATCTTGCGCACCGACCGTTCGGGCACATGACTTTCCACCGGTGCCAGGCGATAGACCCGCGTCTCCCCCAGCCGGTTCACCAGCCGATCCACCAATGGGGCAATATCCATTGGGGCGATATCCGGTGAGTTCGCTCCGGTATCGGCCAGCGAAACAAAAGTCTGGATGAAACCCACCCTGTCGTCGGCGGAGACCACCAGCCGCATCGCCTCGACCCCCAGGCCGGGATCGACCTGTTCCAGCCGCTCATCCAGCATGCGGGCCAGATGGCGCACATCGCGAGCGGCACGCGCGGAACCGATGCGGATCACCTGCAGGCTGCCATCCACCCGCTCGAACAACAGATCCAGACACCGGGCGCCGCGGCCGGCGCGCTCCAGATCGGCACAGACCAGCACGGTCAGGCGCGCGATCACGGCGGAGAAAGCCTCCGGCGTCAGCAGCGGCTCGACGAAGCTCAGCCTGGCCTGGATCCGTTCGGCCGGCACCACCGGCATGATCGACTCGAACGTCTTTCCCGATGCCTGATCCAGTCTTGTGGCCAGCAGGGCACCAAAGCGGCGGACCAGGGGCGCCCGGGCAGCGTTGGCCAGAGCACCAATCTGGTCGAACCCCATCAGGCGCAGGCTGGCGACGATCGTGGGCGGCAGACGCAGCGCCTGGATCGGCAGGTTGGGCGGGACAGCGGCATCCGGCGGCACCACGGTGACGGGATCGGCTCCAAACCGGGCCAGCGCATGCGCGACCGCCGGGGTATCCGCGACGGCGGCGCGGGCTGCCAGACCCTGGCGCGTGAGACGCCGCACCAGGTCATGCAGCATTGCGGCCTCACCACCCTGTAGATGCGTGCTGCCGGTTACGTCGATCCAAAGCCCATCGGGTGGGTCGGCCGCGGCCAATGGCGCGTAGCGCAGGCACCAGCCGGCCAGCCGAACCAGTGCCGCCGCATCGCCCTGGGGATCGGCGTCATGGATCGCCAGCCCCGGCACCAGCGCCTGACCCTGCGCCAGCTTCATGCCGGGACGCAGGCCGAGGTTTTGGGCCACTGCATTCGCCGCGGCCAACACGCGGCTGTTGCCATCCCGCGCCACGGTAACCAGCGGCGTCTCCTCAGGCATTCCTCCCCTGGGCATTCCTCCCCTGGGCATTCCTCCCCTGGGCATTTCTCCCCCAGGCGGTTCCTCCCCAGGCAGCCCCGTCTTGGACATACCTCCTTCAGGCAGACCTTCGTTCTGCTTCCTGATCCGATCCGTCGCCAACGCTGGAAACCAAACCGAGACGACCCGTCGCATCGCAAGCCTCCACGACCCATGAACCAGGCTCTCCACCACGGCATCGCGTCAGGTCCAAGCGCCAGCGCGCTGGTCCCAGCCCCGGCGTGTCCGGCGCATGCGGCAAGGCGGGCGGCGACGGCAAGGCGGCGACGCGCCATCGTGTGGCCGCGGCGGATGACGCCTTCAGCACGGGATCGTCGAAGCCGCGGCTGCGACGGACCAGGATAGCCATGACGCCGGTCTGCTCCGCCGCGAGTTGCAGCCGGCGGGAGGCGACCAGACTGAGCCGCCCGGTCAATTCCGCCACCACCGCGACGAGGCCTGGATGGCGCAGCCCTTCCTCCATGACGGGCAGCACGGCTTTGCCGGCTTCGGCAAACACGATCCGATCAGCTTCCAGCCCGGCGGCGGCAAGGCCTGGCGCGAACAGATCCGCTTGCTGCAAGACCCACAGCACCGGTCCGTCCAGACGCGCCAGGATGCCGGCGATGAACAAGGTCGCGGCGGCGGCATGTTCGGTATCCGGTCCAGCGGAGGCGGCTTCGTGCAGCGCATTCAGGCTCAGGCCGCTGCCGGGCAGCACCTGGTCGATAATGGCTATCCCAAGCGGTATGAATTTCGCAATGGCGCCTCTGGCAACGGCGCCTCTGGCATGGGCATGTTCAAGGCGGCCAATGCGCTCTCGCAGATCACGCAGCATGGCGGCCGCGGGTTTGGCGCCTGTCGTATCAGGGTGGGCGGAAGCGCGTTGGACGGGAGCAGGTTGAACGGAAGCGGGTCGTGAAGGATTGGAAACCAAAGGAACAGGATGGAACATAACATGAACATAAGGCCCTTGATGTCCCGGAGTCGAGTCGAGAATCGCATTCCCGCCTCAGGCCAGCTTGTTTATGGCGAAATGCTTGAACAGAGGCCCGGATAAGGCCAAAGTTGCCGAGCAAGCGACAGGACTTGCGGTAAACAACTCCGTTACCCCAACGATGGCGTCCCCTCCAGTGCCGCGACCCCGGGCAGGCTCTTGCCTTCAAGCCATTCCAGAAAGGCGCCGCCGGCGGAGGAGACATAGCTGAACTGCTCGATCACCCCAGCATGGCGCAGGGCGGAAACCGTGTCGCCGCCGCCGCCGACGCTGCGCAACCCATGCTTTCGCGTCGCCGCCGCGACAGCCTGCGCCAGGGTAACCGTTGCCGCGTCGAACGGCGGCGTCTCGAACGCGCCCAGCGGCCCGTTCCAGACTAGGGTTTTCAGCGACGGCAGCCACTGGATCAGGGTCGCCACCGAGGCGGCACCGATATCCAGGATCATCGTGTCCGCCGGCACGGCATCCACCGGCACGGTCTGGGTCGGCGGGTTTGGCTTGAACGCGCGTGCAACCACCACGTCGGTGGGCAGGACAACGCGGCAGCCGGCGCTGGCAGCTCGCGCCAGGATGCCCCGTGCGGTGTCGTGCATCTCGGCTTCCTGCAATGACCGGCCGACGGCCTTGCCCTGCGCCGCCAGGAAGGTGTTGGCCATCGCGCCGCCGATCACCAGGACATCAACCTTGCCCACCAGATTACCCAGCAATTCCAGCTTGGTGGACACCTTGGCACCGCCGACAATGGCGGCCACCGGACGAACCGGCGAACCAAGAGCGGCATTGAGCGCCTCAAGTTCAGCCTGCATCAGGCGGCCGGCATAGGCCGGCAGCAGGTGCGCCACGCCCTCGGTGCTGGCATGGGCTCGATGGGCGGCGGAGAAGGCATCATTGACAAAGATGTTCGCCAGCTTCGCCAGACCGGCGGCAAAGGCCGGGTCGTTGCTTTCCTCGCCAGCATGGAAACGGGTGTTTTCCAGCACCAGCACCCCGCCGGGAACCAACAGCTCCACCGCCTGTTCGGCGGCGATGCCGGTGCAATCCTCGACGAAGCGGACATGCTGACCAAGCACTTCTTCCAGTGCCGCCGCCATCGGGGCGAGCGACATGGAGAGGACGCGCTTGCCTTTGGGGCGGTCGAAGTGGCTGCAGACAATGACCTTCGCCCCCTTGCCGGCAAGCTCCCTGATCGTCGGAGACAGCCGCTCGATGCGGGTCAGGTCGGTGATCTTGCCGTCCCGCACGGGGACGTTGAGGTCGGCACGCAGCAGGACGCGCAGGCCGGCAACATTGACGGTATCGAGAGTTTGGACAGGCATGATGGTTTCCCGCGGGGTCTGTCGTCATCGCTGGTTTGACCAGGGCCGGTTCCAGCACCGGAGCCGAGGCAGGCAGCGATCAAGCCGTGAGGCGTCGGAACAGTGGCTGGATATTGATCATAATAATAGAACGATTTGCCAACGCCTGAACAGCGCGATCGGATGACAAGGGTATCGAGTCCAGTAGGCGGAGGATGACTTGATCAGAAGTACTGTTAACAAAGCTGTGCAACTATTTGATTTCACTGGCCACAAAGACCACTGGATAGTCTTATTGTGACATCGTTAGCGCCTTGACATGTAGTCCGCTCTCATCCTGACATGTCGGGGCGAGCTGATCGACAAGACGTCATGTCGCCGTGCGGGTCGTGCGGCCGACAGCATCACAGCCGGCGGCGTCGAGGCGCACACGATCGCCGGCCGCTGGCAAGTCAATGACGGGGAAATCAAGCCCACGACCGCTGGCATGGCCCTGCCACCAGCCAATGGACATCATTCAGGGCAGCTTCGGCAGGCGCGTTCCCTTAGTGTGCCGCCCCCAAAGTTCGTCATATCTTATGACCGACGGAGGAGATAAGCAGGCCACTGAAAAAAGAACGAATGTCCGATGTCAGGAGTTCGCCCGCTATGGCGAACTCCTGACACCGGACATTAGCTGAGGTCTGAAGCAGCGGCCGGAGCCGGCATGCATCGCCACCTCCAGACGCCACCGCGAGACCATCTTGCAAACGCGCTACAGGCTTCCAAACAACGCGGCGGTGTCCGACATCCGGTTGGAGAACCCCCATTCGTTGTCGTACCAGCCCATCACCCGCGCCAGCGCGCCGTCCACCACCGCGGTCTGGGTTGAGTCGAAGGTGCAAGACGCCGGATTATGGTTGAAGTCGATGCTGACCAGCGGCGCTATGTTGTAGTCCAGGATGCCGGCCAGCTCGCCCTTCGACGCATCCTGCATCGCCGCGTTGATCTCGTCCTTCGTGGCTGTCCTGGACAGGTTCACGTCCAGCGAGACCAGCGACACGTTCGGCGTCGGGATACGGATCGAGGTGCCGTCCAGCTTGCCCTTCAGCTCCGGCAGCACCAGACCGATGGCACGGGCCGCGCCGGTCGAGGTCGGGATAGCGGACATCGCGGCGGCGCGGGCGCGATGCAGATCCTTGTGCAACGTATCAACCGTGTTCTGGTCACCGGTGTAGGCATGAATGGTCACCATGTAGCCGCGCAGGATGCCGAACCGTTCATGCAGCACCTTGGCCATCGGCGCCAGGCAGTTCGTGGTGCATGACGCGTTGGAGACCACCGTCATGTCCCTGGTCAACACCTGATGATTGACGCCATACACGATCGTCGCGTCCACCTTATCGGCCGGAGCGGAAATCAGCACCTTCCGCGCCCCCGCGCTCAACAGCGCCGAAGCCTTGGTCTTGCTGGCGAAGATGCCGGTGCATTCCAGTGCCACGTCTACGCCCTGATAGGGCACCTTCGTCGGGTCGCGTTCGGCGGACACCTTCAACGGGCCGTAGACGCGGCCGTTGTGCCGGATGGTGATGGTGTCGCCGGAGACCTCGATCTGGCCGGGAAAGCGGCCATGCACGCTGTCATAGGCAAACAGGTGCGCGTTGGCCTCCACGCTGCCCAGGTCGTTGATCGCGACCGGGACCACATCGTCCCGCCCGCTTTCGACGATGGCCCGCAACACGAGGCGCCCGATCCGCCCAAACCCGTTAATGGCGACCTTTACGGCCATGGCTCGCTTCCTTCCGCTCTCAATCAGTGTGACAACCCATAGCTTATCACCTTGGTCGTTGAGGTAAATCAACGGTCGCGCTTCGCCAAGGTTGACGTTTGACGTGCGTTTTACCCAACACGACGATCAATGCACGTGTCAGCCAACACGATGATCGATGCGCGTGTCACCCAACACGACGATCGATGCGCGCGTCACCCAACATGACGCGCGACCGCCGCGACCACCGCCTCCGGCGTGATGCCGAAATGCTTGTATAGATCCTCGTACCGCGCCGAGGCTCCAAAGCCTGACATGCCAATGAATGTGCCATCGGACCCCAGCCATCGCTCCCAGCCGAAACCGCTGGCCGCCTCGATGCCGATCCGGGGCGCACCGCCCAGGACCTGAGCACGATAGGCCTCACCCTGGCGCGCAAACAGTTCCCAGCATGGCAAGGACACCACCGCGATGGCTATTCCATCGACCGCCAGCCTCTCCCGCGCCGCCATGGCGATTGGCACCTCCGAACCGGTCGCGATGACGGTCGCCTGCCGAGGCCCCTCGGCTTCCGCCAACACGTAGCCGCCGCGGGCGCAGCGATTTTCCCCCGAATCGGCCCGCCACGCCGGCAGCACCTGATGCGACAGAACAAGAACACTGGGCCCCTCGGAACGGCGGATCGCCAGTTCCCAGCATTCCGCCGTCTCCATCGCGTCGGATGGGCGGAAGATCAGGACATCCGGCATCGCCCGCAGGCTTGCCAGATGCTCGATCGGCTGATGCGCCGGGCCGTCTTCCCCCAGACCAATCGAGTCATGCGTCAGCACATAGATGACCCGCTGACGCATGATGGCGCTCATCCGCAGCGCCGGCCGCAGGTAGTCGCTGAAGACGAAGCGTGTCCCGACATAGGGGATAATGCCGCCATGCAACGCCATCCCGGTTGCCGCCGCGGCCATGCCATGTTCACGGATCCCAAACGGCAGATATCGGCCGCCATAGTTGCCGGTCGAGACCGACGCCAGCCCTTTGACCGGTGCCCGATTCGAGCCGGGCAGGTCGGCGGATCCACCCAGCAGCTCCGGTGTCGCCGACACCAGCACCTCCATGCATTTCCGGCTTGATGCCCGGCTTGACAGTTTGGGACGCGTTTCCGCGATCTCCTGTTTCAGGGCGACCACGGCCTCATGCCAAGTGTCCGGCAGGCGGCCGGCCATGACGCGTTCGAACTCGCCGCGCTGGTTGTGCCGCGCCAGACGCTTGAGCCAGGAGCGACGGGCGGAGGCGCCGCGGCTGCCGACAGCATGCCAGCGATGCCGCAGGTCGTCGGGAACGGCGAAGGGCGGTTCGTGCCAATCGAGAAGCGCCTTCGCGCCGTCGGCATCAGCCACGACAGCCTCGTTTTGATCACCGCTGCCTGTAATGGTGCGGCAGGTGATCAGGGTCGGCTTCTTCGAGCGCACGGCGAAGGACAAGGCCGCATTCACCTGAACCTGGTCGTGCGCGTCCACCCGCTTGGTGGCCCAGCCATAGGCAGCGAAACGCTTCATGACATCCTCGGAATTCGACAGCGTCATGGCGCCGTCAACCGGGGCAAGGCTGTCGTCACACAGGACAGTCAGTCTCGACAGTCCCAGATGACCGGCAAACGAGGCGGCTTCATGGCTGATCCCCTCCATCATGTCGCCATCGGACGCGATGACCCAGGTGCGGTGATCAACTAGTGACTTGCCGAAGCGGGCGGCCATGTTGCGCTCAGCGATCGCCATCCCCACCGCCGCGGCCAGGCCCTGGCCAAGCGGGCCGGTGGTCGTCTCGATCGCCGGATGCTCGCCGTGCTCGGGGTTGCCGGCAGCCGGCGAGTGAAGCTGACGGAAGCTGCGAAGATCTTCAATGGTCATGCCGTCATGGCCGGTCAGATGGATCAGCGCGTACAGCAGCATGGAACCGTCGCCGGCGGACAGGACGAAGCGGTCGCGGTCCGGCCAACGCGGATCGGCTGCATCGAATTTGTGGAAGCGGGTCCATAGCGCGGTGGCGACATCGGCCATCCCGATTGGCAGGCCAAGATGGCCGGACCGCGCCTGGTCTATGGCATCGATTGCCAATGCGCGGATCGCGTTGGCCATGCGACGGGCTGGCGTGCGATCGGCGGGAAGCCCCGCCTGATGCACCAGCGCGGCATGCGCGGATAATAATTCGGCTGTCGCAGCCATTGACTCTCCTCAGGCGGCGCTAAAGCGTGATCGCCTGAGGCTGACCCGTCAGAAGGCATGAATCACGCGATCAAACAACGTGTTAGACCATGATCGGACACCGGCGAAGGTGCAACCTCAAACGATCATGGTCTAAAGCGTGATCGTTTGAGGCTAACCCAGTCAGAAGGCGTGAATCACGCGATCAAACAATAAGTTAAAGCACGATCCGTGGGTCAACCTAAACCAATTGCGCCTTAATAGAAGCTGGCAGGGATTGGCGGCAACCCCTGCCCCGCGATCAACTGGTTCCGAGTGGCCCCAATGCGGCTGCGATGCCAAATTCACCCGGCAGGCCGCCGCGCGGGAACAGCCTCGTCACGTGTCCCATCTTTCGGCCCGGCAACGCTGCGGCCTTGCCATACAGATGTGGGATCAGCCCGGGTTCAGCGGTCGCCACCGGCCAGAGCGCCAGAACCGCCGGCCCGATCAGGTTCTTCATCACCGCGTCCGAATGACGCGTTGCCGGCGGCAGCGGAAGGCCGGCGATCGCCCTAATATGCAGTTCGAACTGGCTGGCCGGACAGGCATCCAGTGTCCAATGGCCGGAGTTGTGCGGGCGCGGCGCGATTTCGTTGACCAGGACCTGGCCTGTCGCATCAACGAACATCTCGACCGCCAACAGACCGACCAAATCGAGCGCCTCGGCGATACAGCGGGCAATCGCCTGCGCCGCCCGGTCCGTGTCGGGCAGGATCCGTGCGGGGGCCAGCGTGACATCCAGGATGTGATCGCGGTGGCGGTTCTCCACGGTGTCGAAGGCCGCTAGCGCGCCGTCCGCGCCGCGCGCCACCACCACGCTGATCTCCTGGGCAAAGTCGACATAGCCTTCCAGCACCAGCGGCTTGGGGGTCAGCCGCTCGAAGGCCGAAGCCAAGTCGCTCGGCGCGCGCAGCGTCGCCTGGCCCTTGCCGTCATAGCCCAGGCGCGTGGTTTTCAAGACCGCGGGCAGCCCCAGGCGTTCCACCGCCGCGGCAAGCTCTGCCGGAGAATCGACCAGGACCCACGGGGCGGTGGCAACGCCGGCGCCATTCAGAAAGGCTTTCTCCGCGATGCGATCCTGGCTGATGCGCAGCACCGACGGGGCAGGGCGAACCGGGCGGATCGAGGCGAGAAGATCCAGGCCCTCGGCACTGACATTCTCGAACTCGAAGCTGATGACGTCCACCGCGTCGGCGAACGCCCGCAATGAGGCAGAATCGCTGTAGTCGCTGATCGTGACACGATGCGAGACCTGGGCGGCGGGGCTGTCCACCTCACGCGTCAGGATATGGCAGCGGTAGCCGAGACGCGCGGCGGCGAGCGCCGACATGCGGCCAAGCTGGCCGCCGCCGACCAGGCCGATGGTTGCATTGGGCGGAAGTGGGAACGGTGTCATGACGCTGCCGCGGTCGTGTCCGGTGCCTCCGCCACGGCCGCGGACTGCGTGGCCCGATACGCATCCAGACGCTCCGCCAGGGCGGGATCGCTCAGCGCGAGAATCGCCGCGGCGAGCAACGCGGCGTTTACCGCGCCGGCGCGGCCGATCGCCAGGGTCCCGACGGGAACACCGGCCGGCATCTGCACAATCGACAGAAGGCTGTCCATTCCCCGCAGCGCCTGTGACTCGATCGGCACGCCAAGCACCGGCAACGCCGTCCATGCCGCGCACATGCCCGGCAGATGGGCCGCTCCGCCGGCACCGGCGATGATGACCTTCAAGCCGCGCTCGCGGGCACTGCCGGCAAACTCCCGCAGCCGATCCGGCGTACGATGGGCGGAGATGATCCTGACCTCGTGCGGCACCCGCAGGCGGCTCAGCGTCTCGGCCACCTGCGCCAGGGTCGGCCAATCCGATTGGCTGCCCATGATGATCCCGACCCGCGGCACAGGATGACCGGACATCTGTTCCGACCCCTTCATCTCAGGCAATCCGTCATCTCAGGCGATGCTGTCCGGGATCAGCCGGCTTTCCAACCAGGCGATCTCGTCGCGCAGCATCAGCTTGCGCTTCTTCAGCCGCTGCAAATGAAGTTGATCGGCGGCACCCTGATCCGCCAGACGGGCGATAACGGTATCAAGGTCGCGATGCTCACTGCGCAATCCGTGCAACTTCCGCAGCAGCGAGTCTCGATCGCTCAACACCAACGCAACCTAAGGTTGAAAAATAACAGATATCTCATTTGAGCGGTTGAATTTTGACTGGCGCCCTTTGCGCCACTGGCGTTACGATCTCCTGCCGTGTCCGCCGCGGCGGTCGCTGGCAACCAACCGGTTTTGAACGGAGGTAGCAAGCCTATGACGTCTAATCCACGCCTCGAGGCCCTCAAGGGCCGCCACGAGTCCCTGGAAGACCGGATCACTGACGAGGACCATCGGCCGCGGCCCGACTCCGAAGCGCTCACGCGGCTCAAGATCGAGAAACTGCACATCAAGGAAGAGATGGAGCGGCTAAAGGCGAGGCCGGACTGAACCGACACGAAAAACCCCGCCCCGCCGTCAGGCGGCCTCATCCGCCTCCGGCGGCGGCGGCACGGGAACCGCACGCCCTTCCCGCTCCAGCCGCTCATTGGCCTGCGACACCGAAGCATTCAGGTCGGTCTGGCTGCACAGGCCCAGAATGACCGGGTCGCGCGGCTTGATGTTGGGGCTGTTCCAGTGCGTACGTTCCCGCACCTTCTGAATGGTCTCCTTGGTGGTGCCGAGCAGCTTGCCGACCTGGGCTTCCGAAAGTTGCGGGAAGTTGCGGAGCAGGAAGGCAATCGCATCCGGCCGGTCATTCCGCTTGGCAACCGGCGTATAGCGGGAACCGCGCAGCCGCTTCGGCATGGGCAACGTGGTCGCAGCCAGCGTCAGCCGAGCGTTCGGGTCGGCCTCGCAGCGACGGATGCTCTCCTGCGTTGTCTGACCATTGGCGACGGGATCGTAGCCGTTGATCCCCTGCGCGACCTCCCCATCGGCAATCGCCTGGACTTCCAGCGGATGCATGCCACAGAATTCGGCGATTTGCGTGAATGTGAGGGCAGTCTTGTCAATCAGCCATACGGCGGTGGCTTTGGGCATCAACGGAAGGGTCATTGCTTTGATACTCTCAGGATCGCCGGCCGACGCTCTTCATGCTGACACTGTCCCAAGTAGGTCCCATGCGGCGATCGGCGCGGGTGACAAGTCGTGAACGCGACCAAGTAAGCCATATGACAAGGTGAAAGAGGTGGGTCAAGCCGATCCTGACGCTAATGTGTCGCCCAGCACGCATGGCTGGCACGTTAAAGGGTGGGCACCCAGGGAACCATCTTGAATCGGCCATCTTGAATCGGGAGGTATGACATATGGCACACGACGATGACCTGCCGGTGCGCAAGCGGCGTCGGCTGGAGGCACTTGTTCTCGATAGTCTCGGGGTCGATGAACTCCGCGCCTACATCGGTGAATTAACGGAGGAAATTGCCCGCGTGGAAGCGGATATTGGCCGTAAGCAGGGCCACCGAAGCGCCGCCGACGCTTTTTTCAAGCCGAGATGAGTAAAAGGGGGCCGGATAACCGACCCCCTTTCCTGAAACTCGAAACGGCTGCCGCTGATCAGGCTGCCTTTACTGGCGCCTGCGGGTCATTGGCGATCTCGGCCGGAGTCGACGCACCTGGAAGTGCCTCGGCGGCAGGCAAACTGCCGATTGTGATCTTACGGGGCTTCAACGCCTCGGGCACGACACGCTTCAGACCAACATGCAGCAAGCCGTGCTGCAAGTCCGCGCCTTCCACGACCAGATGGTCCGCAAGCACAAAGCGCCGCTCGAACGCCCGTCCGGCGATACCGCGATAGAGAATCTCCGCCCGCTGGCCTTCGTCTGACACGCGTCCTGAAATGAACAGCGTGTTATCCTTGACCGTCAGATCGATTTCCTCGGGACGGAAACCGGCGACAGCCATCGTCAACCGATAGGTTTCGTCTCCGGTCTTCTCGATATTGTAGGGGGGGTAGGACTGCGCTTCAGGCATTGAAGCTGCTGTATCAACAAGCCGAGCAAGGCGGTCGAAGCCGATGGCGGTGCGAAATAGGGGTGCAAAGTCAACGCGAGTCATGAAAACCTCCTGCAAAGCAAGGTCTGCTGTTAGGTTGCCCGGTGGGCCAACCCGTCAAAAGCTCGGAAACCCCAGAGGGCGTATCCGACAACGCAGGATTTAAGCTGGTAAAGTCGCGTATTCAAGGCGCTGCGTGCAAAAAACGGCACCCCAGTTGACGCTATTTCTTTATGCCAAGCCCGGCAAACTTCTTGTTGAACTTCGCGACCTGTCCGCCGCTGTCCATGATCCGCTGCACGCCGGTCCAGGCCGGGTGAGACTTCGGATCGATGTCCAGACGCAGCGTGTCGCCTGGCTTGCCCATGCAGGACCGAGTGGTGAATTCGCTGCCATCGGTCATCACGATTTTGATCTCATGATATTCAGGATGAATGCCGGTCTTCATGATCAGGTGTCCTTCGTTCTGGCGCCGCCGATCCCGACCGGCCGCGCAAGCCGGCGGCTATAGCCGGCTGTCGTGTTCCACTCAAGCGCATCCTGACACAGCGTTCCACCACGACGGCAAAACCGATAGACCCGGCTCGGCGGAGCGACTATCAGGGCCGACCACTTTAGAGACACGCCCTGTCGATGCTGATCCGACTTCTCGTAAGCCTGGTCGATCTTAGCCGCCGCAACGCCGTGTCGTTCGTGCTGGCAGGCGTTGTCCTTGTGGCGTTTTCCGCCTGGTTTGCCTCCAATCACCTCGGCGTCACCACCGACACCGACCTGTTGTTCTCGGACCGCCTGCCCTGGCGGCAGCACGCCGCCGAGATGAACAAGGACTTCCCGCAGTTCCGCAACCTGCTGGTCGCCGTGGTCGATGCGCGCATCCCGGAAGAAGCCGAAGCGACCGCGGCGGAGCTGGCACACCGAATGAGCGCGGATACCGCGCGTTTCGAGACTGTCCGTCGGCCGGACGCCTCACCGTTCCTGCAAAAGGAAGGTCTGCTGTTTCTGTCGCTGAAGCAGCTTTCCGCCCTGATGGATCAGACGATCGACGCGCAGCCTTTTCTGGGCCAGCTTGTCGCTGATCCGTCCGCGCGTGGTCTGTTCGCCGCCCTGTCCTTGCTGGGCATGGGCGTCACCGAGGTCGGCGCCGACCTGACGGCGTATGTGAAGCCAATCCTCGGCTTCCACCAGGCGATGGCGGACGCGCTGTCCGGGCACCCGACACCGCTGTCGTGGCAGGCGCTACTCGGCGGCAGCCTGTCTGACCTGGCTGGTCCCTACCGGTTCGTCCTGGCGCAGCCGAAGCAGAATTACGGCGCGCTGGAACCGGGCGGCGCGGCGACCCAGGCGATGCGCGCCATCATTGCCGATCTTCCCTACGTCAAAGCCGGCGACGCGCAGGTTCGGATTACCGGGCAGGTGGCCCTGGCCGACGAGGAATTCGCCTCGGTCGCGCAAGGCGCGGTGCAGGAGCTGATCGGCAGCGTCATGCTGATCACCCTGTGGCTGTTCCTCGCCGTTCACACCTGGCGTCTCATCCTTCCAATCCTCATGACCCTCACGCTCGGCCTCATGCTGACGGTGCTGTTCGCCGCCGTCGCGGTGGGCACGCTCAATCTGGTGTCGGTTGGCTTCGGCGTGCTGTTTGTCGGCATCGCGGTTGATTTCTCGATCCAGTTCTCGGTCCGCTTCCGCGAGTATCGATTTGAAACCGGCGATGCGGCTGCGGCGATGACCGAGACGGCGCGCCGCGTCGGGGTGCAGATATTGATCGCCGCGCTGGCCACGGCGGCAGGGTTCCTGGCCTTCGTGCCGACCGATTTCTCCGGCGTGGCGGAGCTTGGGCTGATCGCCGGTGGCGGCATGATCATCGCATTTATCTGCACGCTGGGGTTGCTGCCGGCGGCGATCACGCTGTTCCGGCCACCTGGCGAACAGGCCGAGGTCGGCTTTGCCTGGGCGGCGCGGATGGACCCAGTTGTCGTCCGCTGGCGTCGGCCAATCCTGCTGGTCTCCGCGCTGCTGGCGGTCGCCGCGGTCGCATCCTCGCCGTTCTTGGTGTTCAACTCCGATCCCTTGGCGACAAAGAACCCGAATACCGAGGCGGTACGCACGCTGCATGACCTGATCAACAATCCGGTGACCAACCCGTACACGATCGACATCCTCGCGCCGAATGCGAAAGCGGCGGCGGCACTGACGGACCGTTTGAAGGTCTTGCCGGAGGTGTCGCAGGTGATCAGCATCAACAGTTTCGTTCCGGATGATCAGGCGAAGAAGCTGGCGGTGATCGCGGACGCCAACAGTATTCTGGCGCCGACGCTGGCGCCACGTGGGACGCCCGCGCCGGCCACGCCGAATGAAATGAGGATGGCGGCAAAAGCCGCACTGGCCCAGATCGATCCGGCACTGAAGAAGCTGCCGCCCGACCACGCCCTCGCGTTGCTCGCCAATGACCTGCGGCAAATGGAAACCGCCTCGGATGCGGTTTTGAATATCACCAATAAAGAACTGACGCGGTTTTTACCTGAACAGCTTGATCATCTGCGGCTGGCTTTGAGCGCGCAGCCGATCACCCTGGCCTCGATCCCGGCTGATTTCGCGCGCGACTGGCTGCTGCCTGACGGGCGCGCGCGGATCCAGGTTAATCCGAAGCCCGAGTTTCATACGCCGAGCGGCCTGCGGCGATTCGTTGCGGCTGTCAGCGCGATCGCGCCGAATGCCGGCGGCTCCGCGGTGACAATCGAGGCAACCAGCAACACGATCACCGGGGCGTTTCGCTCCGCCGCGATCTACGCGCTGATAGCAATCGCCATTATCCTGTTCGTGCTGCTGCGCCGGTTGCTTGATGTCGTGCTGGTCATGGCACCGCTGCTGCTGTCGGCGCTGCTGACCCTGCTGGTTGCCGTGACACTGCCCTTGCCGTTGAATTTCGCCAACATCATCGCCTTGCCGCTGTTGCTGGGCGTAGGCGTCTCATTCAATATCTATTTCGTGATGAACTGGCGGGCCGGTCTACGCAATCCATTGGGAAGTGCCACAGCCAGAGCCATTCTGTTCTCGGCCTTGACGACGGGCACGGCATTCGGGTCGCTGACGATGTCGGCGCACCCAGGGACAGCGAGCATGGGAAAGCTCCTGCTGATCAGCCTGGCGTGCACATTGGTGGCCACTCTGGTGTTCATCCCGGCGTTGCTGGCGAACCTGTCTCGCAAAGGGTCTTGAAGCATGCAGTCGCGCTGGACCGTGCCGGCACCGGATCTGCAAGGCAAAGCGGTGCGCCATGATCGGGCACCGGTGGGAAATGCAGTCTCGAACGATCATGGTCCAGGCAACACGCTGGACATGTTCAGTGCGTTGCCTGACGCATCTCCCTTGCTTCCGCGAGAAGACAAAGAATCTCGAACAGGATCGACGCACCGTTGAACGCCGTCAACGTGCCGACATCGAAGGGGGGCGAGACCTCCACCAGGTCGCCGCCCACGAAGTCGATGCCGCGCAATGCGCGCAGCAGACGCAGCGCCTCCAGCACGGTGATGCCGCCGGCTTCGGGTGTGCCGGTGCCAGGTGCCTGGCTGGGATCAAGGCTGTCGATGTCGTAGCTGAGGTAGACCGGACCGCCGCCGACGATGCGACGGGCTTCCTCGGCCGCGGCAAGCCAGCCGCGGTCGGCGAACTCCTCCATCGGCAGCACACGCATGCCGCTGCGCTGGCTAAAGCCCCACAGGTCGGGATCATTTGTCGTGCCGCGAATGCCGATCTGGATCACCCGTCGCGGATCGAGCAGGTTTTCTTCCACCGCGCGCCGGAACGGGGCGCCGTGATGAAAGCGCGAGCCCATGTAGTCGTCGCCGGTATCGCAATGGGCATCGATGTGGATCATGCCAATGGGGCCGTTGGCCGCCACCGCGCGCAGGATCGGCAGGCTGATCGCGTGGTCGCCGCCGACCGACAATGGCACAATCCCCGCGCCGGTCAGGCTCCGGAAGAATGTCTCGATTTCCCGCAACGCCGTCTGCAACTCGTATGGCTGCTCGATCCAGCAGTCGCCCAGGTCACGGACGCGCGCCGTGGCAAACGGGGCGATGCGGGTCGCGCCGTTGATCCGCCGCAGCAATGTCGACTGCTCGCGCACCGCGCGGGGACCGTGGCGGGTGCCCGAACGGTTGGTAACGCCGCCATCGAACGGAACGCCGATGATGCCGATATCCACCTGATCAGCCTGTTGTGATGGCGGCGTGCGGAAGAAGGTCGCGATGCCGGTATAGCGCGGATGCGCCTGGGGGTCCTGGAAATCCTGGTATTTCACCGGCTGCTTGATCATGCATCACCCTTTCGCTGCGGTACGCGAGTATTCCACAGGCTGACCGATTCTGGCGCAAGCGGATTGCCATCGACGATGGCCTGGGTGTGGTCGCACCGGCGACGGATCGCCTGATGACGACAAGTGCCTCGCCCTTGAATGCCGACCGCGTCTCAATTGGCCCGTCCGCCCTTCCCTACCCGCCGTCTCGTCCGGCATGCTGTGCTCCGTCACGCGGGGGAGGACGGAAATGGACCAGATCGTTGAGACGACGGCCGGCAAGGTGCTTGGCGTTGTCGATGAACAGATTGTTTCGTTCAGAACCATTCCCTATGCGGCCGCCACTTCGGGGATGAATCGCTTCCTGCCGCCCTGTCCGCCGGCCGCCTGGTCCGGCCTGCGCGACTGCACCAGCTTCACCGGACACTCGCCACAAGCCGGTCTGGCACCGGTGCCGATCCCCGATCTGGCGGACTTCTCCGGCGCGCCGGATGCCTCGCCCGAAACGGAAGACTGCCTGACGGTCAATATCTGGACGCCAGCAGCAGATCCGGCGGCGAGGCGGCCGGTCATGGTGTGGTTCCACGGCGGTGCCTTCGCCTACGGCAATGCGAATGCGCCCCGCCTGCGGGGCACACGGCTGGCACGGCGCAACGATGTCGTGGTGGTGTCGGTTAACCAGCGGCTGAACATCTTCGGCCATCTGGATCTGTCGGCGTTCGGCGGCGAAGCCTTCCGGCACTCTGGCAATGCCGGGACGTTGGACATGATCGCCGCGCTGGAATGGGTGCGGGACAACATCGTCGCGTTTGGCGGCGATCCCGGCAACGTCACGATATTCGGCGAATCCGGCGGCGGCGGAAAGGTCAGCACGCTGCTGGCAATGCCGCGGGCGGCGGGGTTGTTCCATCGTGCGATCATCCAGAGCGGCGCGGCGGTGCGGCTGCGGACCCGGGAACGCGCACTGGCGCTGACCGAATGCGTGCGCCAGCACCTGGGATCGTCAGCCGCGACGATCGATGCGCTGCAGACCGTTTCGGTCGAGCAGCTTCTCGCCGCCATCGGACCGGCGCAACAGGCGCTTGGCCCCTCGCCCACCCTGCTGTTCGACCGATATCCGTTTGGGCCGGTGGTGGATGGGGACCTGCTGCCGGCGCACCCGTTCGACCCAACGGCGCCGGATGTCTCCGCCGACATCCCGCTGATCATCGGCGACATGAAGGACGAGACCGCCAACTTCCTGGCAGTCGATGAGCGCGTCTGGCACCGCACGCTGACGGAACAGCAGATGCGCGAGAAGGTGGCCAGCATTGCCGGCACGCAAACCGATCGTGTGCTCGATCTGTATAGTCGTTTGTATGGTCATTTAAACCCGGCGGAGCGGCTGATCGCGATCACCACTGACAGCAATTTTCGCATTCGATCGCTGGTGCTCGCGCAACGACGTGCGGCAAAAAACCGAGCCCCAGTCTGGATGTACTCCTTCGACTGGGAAACCCCGGTGCTCGGCGGTCGTCTGAAAGCGCCACATGCGATGGACGTGCCGTTCACCTTCAACACCCTGGACCTGACCAACGCCACCGGCGGCAGCAGGGAAGCACAGGCGCTGTCGGATACCATGTCGTCGGTGTGGGCGACGTTCGCGCGCAACGGCACGCCGCGGCACGCCTCGATCCCGGACTGGCCGGCCTATGACGCACGCACCAGGGCAACACTGATCCTGGACAAGGTCTGCCGAATCGAGAACGATCCCAGGGGCGAAGGCCGGCGGCTCTGGCAGGACATCACCGGCACGCTGTAGAACCGGGGGAAACGACACATGCGGGTTCAAACGGTCACCGGCCCGATCGGCCTGGATCAACTCGGCCGCACCTTGATGCATGAGCATCTGTTCATTGCCTTTCCAGGCGCGGAATTCGACCCCACCGCGCGCTTCGACCGCGCCGGCTTTGTTGTCGAGGCGGTGCGGCGCCTGCGGCAGCTTCGTATCGAGCATGGGGTGCAAAGCTTCGTCGATCCCTGTCCGATCGAACTCGGCCGCGACGCTGGTCTGATGCGCGAAATCGCCGAGAAGTCGGAGCTCAACGTGGTGTGCACCACTGGCTTTTATTTCGAGGACTTGGGCCTGCCGGTCTATTGGCGCGCCCGCACGGTGCAGGAGATCGCGGAATTGTATATAAGCGAGATCACGCACGGCATCGCCACGACCGGCATCAAGGCCGGCGCCATCAAGGTCGCCACCGGGGCGCCCGCCATCACGCCGCTGGAGCACAAATTCCTGGAAGCCGCCTGCATCGCGCAGCAGGCCACCGGCGTGCCGATCATCACCCATACCCAGGACGGCTGTGCCGGCCCGGACCAGCAGACGGCCTTCGCGGCGGGCGGCGTGCCGGCGCACCGCTGCCTGATCGGGCATTGCTGCGGCAATGCCGATCCGGCCTATCACCGCCGCATCGTCGATGGCGGGTCCTACATCGGCTTCGACCGCATTGGATTGCTGCGGTTCCAGCCGGACGAAGTGCGTGCCGACAACCTGGTCCGCCTGGTCAGAAGCGGGCATCACGCGCAGATCATGATGAGCCAGGATCGTTATTGCGGCTGGTTGGGCAAGTTCCCCCGCCAGATCTCGGACCAGGAGCAGGCGCGCATCGAGGCGCTGCGGGCGGATGGCGAATGGCCGCCGCCCTACACCTATCTGTTCACCAATTTTGTGCCGATGCTGAAGGAACGTGGCCTGTCGGGACACGAGATCGACCAGATCCTGCTCGACAACCCCCGCCGCTTCTTCGCCGGCGAGGCCCTGCCGCGCCCAAACCAGGTCTGAGGCCGATGCAGGCGGATTACATCGTCGTCGGCGCCGGATCGGCCGGTTGCGTCGTCGCCGCTCGATTGAGCGAAACCGGTGCCAGGGTGATCCTGCTGGAAGCCGGCCCAAGGGACTCGCTGCCGTGGATCCACATCCCGGCCGGCGTCCTGAAGCTGTTGCACCATCCTGTTGTCAACTGGAACTACAGCGCCGAGGCAACGGCGGGCAGCGCCGGACGGCGCATCCACTGGCCGCGTGGTAAGACCCTGGGCGGGTCGAGCTCAATCAACGGGATGCTGTATGTGCGCGGCAATCCCGCCGACTTCGACGGCTGGGCACAGATGGGCTGCCGTGGCTGGAGCTTCGACGATGTCCTGCCGTACTTCCGCCAGTCAGAAGACTACAAGCAGGGTTCCGATCCTGACTATCGCGGCAAGGCTGGCCCGCTGAAGGTCGAGGACTACCGCACGATCCTGCCGCTGACGCACCGCTTTATCGAGGCAGCGCAGCAGGCCGGTCATCCGTTCAGCAAGGACCTGAACGGACGGCAGCCGGAAGGCGTCGGCTATTCGCAGATGACGCGCAAGGGGCGCTGGCGCGGCTCGACCGCGCAGACCTTCCTGAAGCAAGCGCGGGGCCGCCCAAACCTGCAAGTGGAAACCGAGGCACTCGCAACCAGGCTGCTGTTCGAGGGGAAGCGCTGCGTCGGCGTCGCTTTCCGGCAGCACGGCAAGGATAACGAGGTGCGCGCCGCGAAAGAAACGATCTTGTGCGGCGGGACAGTCAATTCGCCGCACCTGCTGCAGATTTCAGGCGTCGGACCGGCGGAGCATCTGCAATCAATCGGGGTCCCGGTCGTCCATCACCTGCCCGGCGTCGGCGCCAACCTGCAGGATCATTACATCGCCAGGATTTCCCATCGGGTGCGAAATTCCATCTCGATCAACAAGCTGTCGCGCGGCACCCGCCTGGCGCGGGAGGCTTTGCGCTTCGCGATTGAAGGCCGTGGCGCACTGACCTTCGGTGTCACGACAGTCCAGGTATTTTGTCGATCCTCATCGGAAAAAGCCAGCCCCGACCTGCAGCTTCTGTTCACGCCTGCGAGCTACGACGCGGCAAGGTTTGGTGCGCTGGAGCAGGAAGATGGCATGACAGTCGCGGTCTGTCCGGTGCGCCCCGACAGCCGGGGAACAGTCATGGCGCGCGGTCCGGATCCGACGTCGGCGCCTGTCATTACGCCAAACTATTTATCTGATCCAAACGACGCGCGGGTACTGATCGCCGGCATGCGCTTCACCCGCGACATATTCTCATCCCCCTCGATCGCCCGGCACAGTGTCGTGGAGACATTGCCCGGCCCGGAAGTCACGACGGACGATGCCATGCTGGACTACGCCCGCCGTTTCGGCACCACGATCTATCATCCGGTCGGCACCTGCCGAATGGGCGAAGGACCCTCGTCGGTCGTGGATCAGCGGCTCCGGGTAAATGAAGTGGCGGGATTACGAGTAATCGATGCCTCGGTGATGCCGACGCTGACGACCGGCAACACGAATGCGCCCACCATCATGATCGCGGAGAAAGGCGCCGCGATGATCCGGGAAGATCACGCGACGCCGACCTGAATGGCTCGGTGTCCTATTCAATCGTCTCGATATTCGTCGCGCCCGCCGCGCGCAGGATGTTCGTAGCTTCCGCCACATTGGCTGCCGTACGCGTTCGAACAGACAGCATCAGCCCGCCCTCGGCGGCTTGTGCTTCCCGAGCCTGTTGCTCCGCACCTGACCCGGCGCCAATGACAGCCGTCGTCGCACCGCCCGCGGCGCCACCCGCCACGACAGCGGCCGCTATAGCGGGCGCCGCGGCACCGCCTGTCGCGATTGTAATACCAGCGGCCGCCAACGCCACGGCGGCGCCGACCGTACCGCCGCCGAGGGCCCTTGCCTGTTGCGCGTCCACCCCCGTGGAAGCGGGCTTGGTCGCGCTTTCCGAAGCTGCCTCGTCCAGTGAATGACCCTGGGTGGGCAGAGTCAGGTCAGCGCGGTCGAAACCCGACAGCGACAATTTGCTGACCGCGTCCTGCATGTGTTGTGGATCGCTGAATGTCGCGCGGACCTCGCGCAGATTGCTGACACCACTCGGATTGTCACTCATGTAAGACCCCTTCTGCCAGAATGCAGTCTATAATCGATCCGACGCACGTCCAGTTTTCCTGCCGGCCGCGGCGGCCTTCTCATGGTCTTCGGCAAAAACACCAGGATTGTGCTCCGACCCGTGCTGCTCGTTGGCAACCTGCTGCTCATGTCTGCCGCCGGTGACGGCGCGGCCCGATAGGCCGCCCTTGCGGCCAGCCTCCGCCGCCCGCTCACGATCATTGGCAAAGTTGCCCGAACTGTGCTGGCCGCCGGTATGACCGGCCCGGGACGCCTTCTCACGATCTTCGGCGAAATTGCCCGGATGGCCTTTATGTTGCTGTTCGGCCACTGGAGTCCCTCTTTTGTGGTTGTAAGAAACGAACCGCACGTTGTGCGATCCGATATGGAATCAACGGATCGACGGAAAGCGGGTTGTCTTCACAAATCCCGTGAGGAGCCGCGACGCATTTCGCCGCTTTCGTCTATTTAGTAAAGCCAGTGCATGGCGCCACGGGATTGTTAACTGTCATGTGGGAATCAAGCGACTGTGCCTGGCACACCGCCGCTACCGTTCGAAAACCTTGGCAGCGCCGCATGGGGTACGACAACTCTCTATTCCAGCGCCAGCACGGCGAAGCTCGCCAGCCAGTGTTCGCCCATGTAATCATCCCCAAGATGCGGCAGACTCGCATCGATATGCGCCTGGGCCGTCTGCCGCACCGCCGCCGGGTCCGCCGTCAACCCCGCCAACGCCCGCCAGCACCACGCTCGGCTCAGGTTCAGCCCGTCGAGGTGTGCGATCTTGCCATCCGCCCGATTGCTGACCGTTGCCGGCGTGAACAGCGTCGCCGGCTCCCGCCGGTCAAGCCGCGGCAGGAAGCGCGCGAACCACGGCCGGAATTCCGCCGCCGGCAGAGCGGCGCGCATGCACTCGGCCTCGATCAGCGCGGGCGACAGGAACTCGTCGCCACCGGGCTCCCAGGCCTGGCAGTCGGCGTCCGCCAGATACCAGCGCCGAGCGGTCTCGATCAACAGGGCTCGCAGCGCGGGGTCGGGATAGTCCAGCGCCAGACGGACCGCGAACGCGGTGCTGGAGTGGACACCAGCGCGGATTGGGTAGGTCGCCAGCGGCAGGAACGTCCTGAACTTCTCGGCGAACAGAGCCGCCAGAGGCTGCAAGGCGGCGGACCATGCCCGCCCCTCTGGCGTGTCATGCAGCGCCAGTTCGGCCGCGAGCTTCAGCAGCCAGGCCCAGCCATAGGGACGCTCGAACCCCAGCGCGCCGGGGCGGCCCAGATAGGCACACTCCCCGGCGACGCGTTCAGGCACCAGATGTTCGTCGAACAAGGCACGAATCGCCGAAGCCACGGGGATGGCGGGAAATTGCCGGTACAGATGCGCCAGCATCCAGTAGCCATGCACACAGGAATGCCAATCGAAACTGCCGTAGAACACCGGATGCAGGTCACGCGGGCCGCGTGCGTCCTGCGGCCCGGACAGCACATGGTCCAGCTTGTTCGGATATTCGCGCGTGACATGACCCAGAGCCAGGCCGGCGAACCGATCCGCCAGATCGGGCGTAAGCTGCGTCATCGCGGGAAGGCCAGGAGATACATGAGGATGATGTTTCCCAACAAAAGGATCAACGCGGTTGGCACCTGCACCCGGATCACGCCATTCCGATCCGGCAGCTCCAGCAGCGCCGCAGGCACGATGTTGAAGTTGGCGGCCATCGGCGTGACCAGGGTGCCGCAAAATCCGCTCAGCATGCCGATCGCGCAAACCACCGCGGGATCGCCGCCGAATTTATGCACCACCAGGGGCAGTCCAATCGCCGCCGTCATCACCGGGAACGCGGCGAAGGCGTTGCCCATGATGGCGGTGAACAGCGCCATGCCGATCGCGTAGGCGGCCACGACCAGCAGTCGCGTGTCCAGCGGCACGTAGTCGTTCAGCAGTCCGGCGATGACGGTGCCGACACCTGCCAGCGCGAACACCGCCCCAAGTGCCGCCAGCATCTGCGGCAGGACCGCTGCCCAGCCGATCGTCTCGACCAGCCGCCGAGCCTCCCGCACCGGGGCCAGTACGGGGGGACGCAGCAGGAGCAGGGCCGCCGCAAGCCCGACGACCACGCCCAAGCCGAGGGAGATCAGCGTCGCCTGCGTGGGGTCGATCAGCGGGCGGCCGCCGATCACCACCGATTTCAGCAACAGCGAACCGATCAGCGTGACGCCGGGGATCAGCAGCGCCGGCACGAACAGCGCATTGCCGTAACGTTCGGCACCGGCGACGCGTTGCGCCGGCGTCGTGGTGGGTGGTGCGCCGCGGCCGAGGCCAAGCGCCGCCAGCGCCACCATGACCAGCACCAGCACGCCATTCGCCAGGTCCGGCAGATAGGAGCCAGCGCCGAAGCTGACGGCATACAGCCCCCAGAAACCGGCGCTGAGGAAGCGCCGCGGGTTTGCCCGGTCGAGCGCCGCCTCGATCGCGACGGCGGCGAACATCAGCCCCGCCAGATCGTAGATCATCGGCAGCGTGATCATGGCGCGCGCTCCGCCGGCGGCGTTACTAACGCCGGCTCCGCCGTCTCCGCCTGGCGTCGCAGGCGCCGATCCAGCAGAAAAAGTCGGCAGACGTGAACAACCAGCGCCAGCGCGGCGGTCGGCATCGCCCAGACGCTGAGGTGCAGCGGTTGCACATTGATGCCGTTGGTCTGCAGGAAGCCCTTGATCAGCAGGATGGACGCTATGGCGATGAAGATGTCCTCGCCGAAGAACACGGCGATGTTGTCCACCGCCGCAGCGTGGGCGCGGATCAGGTAGTTGGTTTCCGTCGTCTGCGGGCCGAAGCGGCGTTCGGCCGCGGCCTCCGCCATCGGCGCGATCAGCGGCCGCACCATCTGCGCCTGGCCGCCCAGCGCGGTCAGGCCCAGCGCGGCGGACAGTTGCCGCACCACGAAGTACAGCATCAGCACGCGTCCGGTGGTCGCCTGCCGGGACCGCGCGATCAGCACCTGCGCGCGTTCGCGCAATCCGGCGCGTTCCAGCAGACCGATGACCGGCAGCACCAGCCAGACGATGCCAACGTAGCGGTTCGTGGTGAAGGCGTGCCCGAGGGCGGAGATCACGGCCACGATGTTCAGCCCGGCCGCCAGCCCGGTTGCCAGCGCGGCGACCGTGACGACCAGCAGCGGATTGATGCCGGCGACGAAGCCAACAACGACAATGACAATACCGCAGAGGGTGAGCATGGCGACTCCTTAGGGGCGCCTCACTTCAACAGGCATCCACAGCGCCGACAAGGCAGGCCACGTTGTTTTAATGCTTGGCGCACATCCGCCTCACGTGGCAATTGCTGGAACGATCTGTTCATTGGACCTTGATGAAGCGGCCGAAACGTCTGACGGCGGCGGCGGGCGCCCTGGCCGCGCGCAGGCTGGTTCGTGCCGAGAACGAGCAAGTTCCGCGGTTTATTCCTCCATCGGACCTGACCGCGCTCGATCCTGTATGGACATCCGTCTATGTTACCCGCAACCACGGCCACCCGGTGTTCGATACGCTCTACGGCCAGGGCAGTTCGTTTCGTGTCCAGCCGCGAATGATCAAGGGTGCGGTCACCGAGCAGGCCGGCCACATCTGGCGGCTGCGCCTGCGAGATGGGCTGCTGTTCCACAATAACACGCCGGTGCTCGTCCGGGACTGCGTCGCCAGCATCCGTCGCTAAGCGAAGCGCGACGCGTTCCCGACCTGGCGGCACGGAAACACCTCGCCGCGGCAATCCAGGCACCGGCCTTCATTGATGTTCCATGTGTCCCGCTCGGCGAGTTCTTTCTAGCTGACGAAACACGGCAATGCGCTGGAAGGCGTGCCGACCGTAATGCCGCTGTTCTGGAATGTCCGCCATCGCGGCTGAGGGTTCAATACTGAACGACTTCCATCTGTCTCACGGCGTTTTCAGCCGAGTTGCAGGTTTACCGACAAGTGAATGCTACACATCGCGCGCGGGCCCACCGGGGCGGCGGAAACACGGCGTGCCGCTGCACACGACCGAATCGTGATCAATGGATTTTTTTTAGCGAGCCGTTCGCAAAAAAGTTGACCAACAAGTTGATGCTGAGGGATAATGAAACATCGACGTATTATCGGTTCCCGACGCAATTAGGATTCCCACAGTGTTTGAATTCTCCGGCATTTTAAGGCACCGTGCCAATCGGGTCGGCATCGTCCCGCGCTTGTTGATGGCGTCGATTCTGGCAGTTGTGGTCGCGGTCGCCGTGGTGCAGACATGGACGCTGCATGTCATTGGACAATCCGAACGGGATTCCGCGCAGGTACGGCTCGCCCTCAATCTCGCGGTCCTCAAGGAAGCCCTGCTCCCGTATGGCTCCGATTGGCATTTGAGCGATGATGGCAAGCTGATGCAGGGCAGTCAGGTCGTCAGTGGGCTCGACAGGCTGGTCGAGGATGTCGGCAACATCACCCACGGGGTGGTCACCGTATTCGCCGGCGATACGCGCATCGCGACGACGGTGCCACGACCTGGCGGTGGGCGCGCGACCGGCACGAAGCTTGCCGCCGGGCCTGCGTATGATGCAGTGATCAGCCATGGCAAGTCCTATCGCGGCACGGCCAATATCCTTGGCGTTTCCTACTTTACCGTCTACGAACCGTTGCGCGATATGGCCGGCAAGCAGGTCGGGATCCTGTTTGTCGGCGTGGCGAGCGCAACCGTTCAGGACGTGGTGGACAAGATCATCTGGCATGGCTCGGTTGCCGCCCTGGTCGTGATCCTGGTGGTTGGCGCGGTTGGCTGGTCTATCCTGCGCGCGACCATGCGGCCGTTGCGGCAGCTCGCCGGTTCTGTCGGCATGATCAGCGATGGCCATCTTGACCTTCCCGTGCCCTGTGCCGATCGCACGGACCAGCTTGGAGAGATCGGCCGAGCGGTTGAGATGCTGCGGCTGAAGGCGCAGCGGGCGCAGATCCTGGAGACGCAGGCGGCGGCGGACCATGAAGCCGGTGTGCGCAGACAGATCGCCCAGGACCAGGTCACGCGAGACTTCAGCAAGTCCGTTTCCGGCGTACTGACGGGGCTGGTCGGCTCCGCCGAGAACATGCGCAAGGCGGCGGGCGAGACCGTCGAAGCAGCCGAGGCCACGCATAAGGACATGGCGGCGACCGTGTCTGATGCGGAACAATCCTCGCACAACCTGTCACGTGTCGCCGCCGCCACTGAACAGTTGACAGCAAGCGTGAGCGAGATCTTCCGTCAGGTCAATCAAGCCTCTCAGGCGGCGGAAGACGCTGTTCATCAGGCGCGGGCCACGGATACGACCATGCACAGCCTGAGCGAGGCCGCCGGACAGATCGGCGCGGTGGTCGCCCTGATCAACAGCATTGCCGGACAAACCAACCTGCTGGCGCTGAACGCGACGATCGAAGCGGCACGCGCCGGAGAGGCCGGCAAGGGTTTCGCGGTGGTGGCGAGCGAGGTGAAGCAGCTTGCGACGCAGACGGCTCAGGCGACGCAACAGATCGGCGTTCAGGTCGCCGCCATACAGACCGCCACGGGTGAAGTGGCCGGCGCGGTGCACAAGGTCACCGAGGCCATCGGCCGCGTCAGCGATGTCGCGACCGCGATTGCCACCGCGGTCGAGGAGCAAGGCTCCGCCACGCGGGAGATCGCGACACAGGTGAATGAAGTCGCCCAGGCCACCAACAAGGCGACCCGCGCCATGCTCGACGCCTCAAGCACGGCCGAACGATCAGGTCAGTCGAGCCAGGCTGTCCTCGCGGTCGCCGATCAGGTCATGCGGATGTCCGGCACCTTGCGCGAGGAGGTCGACCATTTCTCGACCGCCATGAACGCCAGCCAGCAGTCCGGCGAGCGCCGCAATTACGAGCGAATTTCCGGCCGCGGCGCCAAGGCGCATCTTCGCACCGCGACAAATGACCCGGCTGCGGCGACAGTCATCAACATCTCGCTAGGCGGCATCGCGGTCGGTTGTGACTGGCTATGCGACGACGGCACGGAAATCCTGCTGCGGCTTCCAGGCGGTGGCGCCGAGGTGTCCTCACGCGTGGTGGGTGTCAGGGATCACGTGATGGCGTTGGCGTTCCGGCAGGACCCAGGGGAATCGCTTGAGTGTCTCATGCGATGCGCCGGATGACGTTTTCCAGATAATCCTGATTCCAGCCGGCCTTTTTACGGCGGTTCTTAAAGCTGGTGACGGGTTTCGCCTGGTTCAGTAAATTCATGGCAGTATGTTTCACGACCGCCATGTTGGCAGGGCCATGAGCGGTGCGCAGGCGCGCCAAATCGTCGTGGAATACCACATCCAGCACCCAGTGCAGCCGGTTCTCAATGCCCCAGTGGCTCCGCACGACCCTGGCGAGGGTCTCGGCACTGAGTTTGGTTGAGCACAGGTAGTATCGGGTTTCTGTCTGGATAACGCCGCCCCGCTCGGTTTCGCTTTCGATCATGCCGATGGCGGTCAGGCCAGGGAATGCAAATTCGCCCGGATGACGCCGCTCGGCGAACAGCCAGTCGATGTCGTGGCAGATCGTATGGCGGCGGGTTTCGATCCGGCCATGGTCGCCATCGACGGTCTCGAAGCTTTGCAGCGTCAGCGTTGGTGGTGGATCGGCAAAGACGGTTTCCACTTCGGCATAGGTCGCTGGCCAGTTCTCCTTCAAGGCCAGCACGTAATCGCCACCACCCTCGATGATCGTCTGGGCAATCTCCTTCTGCGTGCCCATGGCATCGATGGTCACCAACGCGCCGGCCAGTTCCAGACGACGCAGCAGCACAGGAATGGCGGTGATCTCATTGGATTTCGCCGACACCGCCTCTTGTCCAAGGACCAATCGCTGACGCGTCGCCCAGGCGGACACCGTATGCAGCGGCAGACGCCCTTTGCCGCGGGCATGGCTGCGACGCGAGGTCTTGCCATCGATCGCGATAATCTCGGGCGTGTCAGTCCGCAACCCGTCTACCCAGGTCAGGAAACATGTCTTGAACAGCTCAGGATCAATCGCCGCGATCACGTCGCACAATGTGTCGTGGCTCGGGATGCCGTGCTTGAACGGCAGAAAACGGCGGAGGAAGCCCTGGCGTTCGCTGCCCCACAGGCTGATTTCGACAAAGTCGTCCGCACCGGCGATGGTCCCGCAGAGCATCAGCAACAGGATTTCCGGTAGAGGATATAGCACCTTCGTCGCTTGGCGCGGGTCCCGGAGGGCCGCGAAGTGGGACAAGAAGCAGGGCTGGCTTGGCATGGACATAGAGACCTCCTGATGAGAGGCTTCCTATGAATCCGATTCTAGCCCGCACGGGAATCCCTCAACCACTCAAGCGATCGCCCTGCGGCAGGACCCGGTCACGCTTGACCATGTCAAGCAGGCCATGGATTGGATTGGGCTTCATCTCGCGGATGATCGGCATGCCGCCGCAGCGTGAGGCCCGGCGTATCAAAGTGCAGCCAACTGGCCTGATTGGTTGTATAGCCGGTTCATTTGATAAGACGGATTCTAATCCAGCGGCCGGGCGAAGCTGAGCTCGTGCCCGTCCGGATCAGTCAGGCGAAAGTAGCGCTCGCCCCAGGCAGCATCACGCGGCGCCGTATCCGGTTGATAGCCGTTTGCAATGACCATGGCATGCAGTGCATCAACGTCCGACACGTAAAAGATGACGCGACCCCACCAGACCCAGTGGCGGCCCTTGGGTTGCCGCGTCAGGTTCAGGTAGCTCGCTCCGGCCCGGAAACTGCTGAACGCTTCGCCCTCGCCGCCACGGATCAGGCCGAAGCCCAGCATGGTGTAGAAGCGGACAGCGCGAGCCATGTCATGCGTCGCGAGGCTAACGGCGCTGATGCTCTCGATCATCGAGGACCTACATTCAGGTTGTGAGGGATGTCGAAGGTGACAGTAGCCGCTATTCCACACCGGCGGGACATGCGTCGGTTCATGCACCAACCCGGTGCCGCACCGCGTCGCCTGCTGGCTTGATCGAAGGCCGCTCGCGGCTGGTTTGACATATCAACCCCCCGGCTTCAGGTCGTCGGCTGATAGCCGAAGCGGGTGAAGATCGTCAGCGCGTCAGACGTCCGCAGGAACCTGAGCACATCGGCCGCGCTGGGCGCGCGCGTGTTGTGCGTCAATGCCACGGGATAGACGATGGGCGCGTGGGTTCGCGATGAAAAAATTCCCACGATGGCCGCATGATCGGCGCCATGCATATCGGTCTTGAAGCAGATCGCCGCACGCGCTTCCCCCAGATCAACGAGCGTAACCGCCGCCAGGGAGCTTTCCGCGACAGCAATACGCGGTGCGACCATCCGCCAGAAGCCCAGCGCCTGAAGGCTCTGCTTGGCATAGCGGCCGGCGGGGTCATGATCCGGGTCGCACATGGCAAGCCGTTCGCCATCGAGCAGCGCCTCTAGCGGGAAGGACTCGGTGATGGTTCCCGCGACAGGGATGCCAACCGGGCCAGCGAGCACGAGATCGTTTGACAGCAGATTCGACCGGGTTGCCGGCTGGATAAGTGCCTGCCGGTCGGCTTCATCCATCCAGTCCGGATCGGCCGTCAACAGAATGTCCGCGATGGCGCCGGCGGCCAACTGGCGAACCAGCACCGGGGTCGGTGCATAGATCCCGACCGCGGCCGCGCCGGTGTCGCGGCAAGCTGCCAGCACGGGATCGAGCGCCGAGCGAAGTGTCGTGGCGGCGTACACTTGCACCGGTGGCACTTCGGCGCGGGATGCTCCCGCAGCGATCAGGGGCAAGCCGGCGATCAGAACCCGTCGTGGCAACAGCATTCTTATAAACTTCATCAACCGGGACTAACGGCGGCACGAACGATCTTGTGCACATCGATGGCGCTCTTAACGCGTGTCACCCGGCGCCTGCTCGTGTTGTCTTCATATGCCAAAGGCGCATGTGCTGCCGAAGTTCGCCGATATTGTCCGCCGGACGCAGGGGATGACCAGACCCTTTCCAGACCCCTTGACGGGTTTCAAGGGCGTCAGCCCTTGACGGGGTCAAGGGGTGGCGCCCCCGCCTTGTTCCCCCTCAACACCTGGATATGGGAACGATGCACGACAGAGGCGGCCAACCATGATAGAAGAAATATTGTCGACAGGAGATCCACGATGATCCGACGCGCGATGACCAAGGCAGGTGCCGTCGCCGCGGCCGCCGTTCTGGGCGTAGTGACACTGAACTGGTGGCTTGCCCCGGTCCGTGCCGACGACGTGGCACGTCCGCTGCCTCCACCCGCCATTGACATGGCCTCGAACGATCCTGCCCCGCAGACGGCGATTTTTGCTGGCGGCTGCTTCTGGGGCGTGCAGGGCGTGTTCCAGCACATCAAGGGCGTGACGCAGGCGGTTTCCGGCTATGCCGGCGGCTCCGTCGTCAACCCATCCTACGAGCAGGTCAGTTCCGGCGATACCGGGCACGCCGAATCCGTCAGCGTCACTTTCGACCCCACGCGGGTCAGCTACGGAACGCTGCTGCGGATTTTCTTCTCGGTGGCGCTCGATCCGACCGAGGTCAACCGGCAGGGACCAGACTGGGGCTCGCAGTATCGCTCGGAGCTGTTCGTGAGCGGGCCGGAGCAGGAGCGGATCGCACGGGCCTATATCGCGCAGCTTGACGCGGCGCATCCATTCAAGCGGCCCATCGCGACGCGAATTGATCCAGCCGCACGGTTCTATCCGGCGGAGGCCTATCATCAGGACTACCTGGATCGGCACCCCGACATGCCTTACATCGCCTTCAACGACATGCCGAAGGTCCGCAACTTGCAGGCGTTGTTTCCCGGTAACTGGCAGGCCAAGCCGGTGACGGTCGGCAGGCTGGCGTTGGAGAACTAGTACCTCTGCACAAAGGTTTTGACGCGCATGAGCAGCTATGCTGGCTGCTCCTCTTGCGCCCGTTGCAGTCTTTGGATTGCATCAACGCTTTCCCGGTTCGCGTCGCCCCAGGCACAGAGCGGCATAAGCGCGATCGCCAGCGTGCGCCCGAACTCGGTCATCGCGTAATCCACACGCGGCGGGATCTCCCGGTGGTCTGTGCGGCTCAGGATGCCGTCGCTCCCTAACTCCCGGAGGTGCTGGATCAGGACCTTTTCACTGATGCCGTGCACGAGCCGGCGCAGCTCACCGAAGCGCCGAGGACCGCTGCCGAGATGGAACAGGATCAGCGGCTTCCATTTGCCTCCGATCACAGCCAGCGCCACGTCCAGGCCGCACATGACATCATGCTCCGCCACTGCCATCATCCCATACTTACCTTCAGGTAGGTTCTAGACGCGAAGAAAGCGCCTGCCTACGTCTCTGGTATCGGCCCCGGTGGGGCTCTCCGGAAGGATACTCTCATGGGAAGACTTGAAGGCAAGGTCGCCGTCGTGACCGGCGCGAACAGCGGAATCGGTCTCGCGACGGCGAGACGCTTCGCCCGCGAGGGCGCGCGCCTCTTCATCACTGGCCGCCGCCAAGCGGAACTCGACAGTGCCGTTCGCGAGGTGGGCGGTGATGTCCGTGGCGTGCAAGGCGACGTGTCGAACCTGGCCGACCTCGACCGGCTCTATGAGATCGCCCGTGAAGAAGCGGGCGTTATCGACGTGCTATTCGCCAATGCGGGGGGCGGAACATTCATGCCGCTAGGCGAGATTACGGAAGATCATTACGACCGTACTTTCGCCACCAATGTAAAAGGCACACTGTTCACGGTCCAGAAGGCACTCCCGCTGCTGAGTGACGGAAGCTCGATTATTTTGACGGGCTCCACCGCTGCCACCACCGGCTTGCCGGCCTTCAGCGTCTATAGTGCGACGAAGGGAGCGATCCGCAGTTTCGCGCGTGGCTGGATCGTCGACCTGGCGCCTCGACGCATCCGGGTCAATGTGCTGGTGCCCGGCGCCACGTCGACGCCCGGCTGGCACGATCTGGCGTCGTCGCAAGGACAGAGCCAGCAGATGGTGGCGATGACCAAGGCCGCAACACCGCTCGGCCGTCTCGGCACGCCAGACGAGACTGCTAGTGCTGCACTGTTTCTCGCCTCTGACGAGAGCAGCTTTGTGAACGGCAGCGAGCTGTTCGTGGATGGCGGCTCGGCCCAGATCTGAGGCGGCGAGCAGTCATCTCGCGCCGCGGTTGGCGGACCTGGCTCTTCCGCAGCGCCTCCCGCTTACCGATGGCGGTCATGCAAACAGCCCGTCATTTAATCCGTCAAAACCTCTGTGCAGAGAGGTACTAGTTCTACTGTGTCATTTTCTGATTTCGGCTGTGGGGTTTGGCCTGCAAGCAACATGGGCATCGTGGCAGGTGTTGGATGAGGCCAACGGTGAGCCGGCGGCGAACCGAGGTAATCGAGTGCGCCACATGGCGCTCAGGCCGGATGGGCGGCCCCTCTTGGCTGGTAGCCTTGGGGTAGCGCAGGTGCCGCGATCCGCTCGCGGGCAAATCGCTGCTGAGGGGGGAAAAGACAGCGCTCGGCTGCCAAAAAGCCATACGCTGCGATGCACAGGCTGGCATGGTGGTGAAAGCCGCGCCAGCCGCGGCCCTCAAAGTGGCCGAGCCCGATCTCTTGCTTGAGCTCCTGATAATCACGCTCGATCCGCCAGCGCGCCTTGGCGGTGTGCACCAGGTGCTTGAGCGAGGTGTGCGCGGGCAGGTTGGAGAACCAGTATTTGGTCGGTTCCGCCTCACCGCGCGGCCATTCGATCAGCAGCCATTCCTCCGGCCAGGGTTCACCGCGCTGTTCGTCGCGATGGGCCGGGCGGACGCGCAGGGCGAGGAAGCGCGAGGACAGCGCGGCCTGGCTGCCTTCACGCCATGTCACCGTCCGCCAGGTGCGCAGCGGTTGCGCCGCGGCCAGCGCCTTGACCGACACCGGCTGGTGTTCAGGGCTGCGGCGCAGCCGTTGCGGCGGCCGTCCCTGGCCGGACCAAGTGGGCGACAAGGGTGCCAAGCCTGGCGGCCAGACACTGGTGCCCGCGCGCACGGCCAGAACGTAGGACAGATCAAGCGCGGCCACACCGACCCGCAAATCGGTGTCATCACCGTATTCGGCATCGGCCAGCACCACACCGGCCGGCACGCCATCGGCCCGGGCTTGGCGGATCTGCCCCAGCGCGATCGCCATCTTGGTCTGGAACGTGATCGCCTCTGGCACACCGGCTTTGGCCCGCCGGATCGGATCCTCAGCCCAGGCCTGGGGCAGATAAAGCTGGTAGGCAATCGGCAGGCTGGCCTGATCATTGGCCATCGAGAGGCTGACCGCGACCTGGCAATTGTCCTGCTTGCCAAGCTGGCCGCAGTATTGCCGCGCCACGCCAACCGAATGCTGACCTTTCTTCGGAAACGACGTGCCATCGACGATCCAATAAGCAATCGGCCCGTGCTGCTCGATCGCCGGCACCACCTGCTGGCGCACCGCATGCAGCATTGCCGCGTCATCCCACTCAGCCTTGGCCACCACGTGATGCAGCGACTGATGTGCGGCCTGGACCTGAGCCGGTTCCATCCTGGCCGCCATCGGCTCGATGCTCTTGCGCTCACCCGGCAGCAGCAGCCCCGTGCAATACGCCCGTGCCGCAGATACCCGGCTGGCATGGCTCAACACCTTGGTGATCCCACCCAGATAAGAGGCAAACCGATCCTCACTCGGCGGGGTTTGTCTTGCGGTCGATCCTGTCATACCTCACATATAGGGAAGAATTGACACAGTAGAACTAGTGTCCTGCCCCCGAAGTTCGTCATATCCTGTGACGGACGGAGGGGCAGTCAGACCACTGAAAACAAACAGTGAGTGGCCGGGGTCAGGGTTCGCCCACTATGGCGAACTTCTGACAAGGACACTAGCCTCGACCTTCTACGCGTGGGCGTAACCGCGGACCTTCGTCAAGCTGCCAGCGACAGCCATTTTGGCCCAGTCGTCTCTACTCCGCAGCCCTCTGCGTCACCTTCGGCCGTGCCTTGCGCGATTTCGCGGCAGCTTTCCGCCCTGGCTTGGACGCCTTCTTGGTCGCTGCGGTCTTCGGCTTGACAGCGGCTGCCACGGCCTTCTTACCGGCTGCCTTGCCTGGCGCCGCGGCGGTCGGAGCCGCTTTCACGCCTGCCCGTCCCTTTTTGCCGGCCGCTCCCCGCGGCTTCAGCGTCTTGCCCTTCTCGGCCAGCAACGCGATCGCCTCGTCCAGGGTCACATCTTCCATCGCCACCCCGCGCGGCAGGTTGGCCACCGTCTTGGCGTGCTGGATGTAGGGTCCGAAGCGACCCTTGCGCACTGTCACCAGTTCCTTGTCCGTCGGATGTGGCCCAATGGTCCGGACGCTCGCCAGCTTCTTGGCCAGCAGGTCGACAGCGCGATTGATGCCGATCGCCAGCACATCGTCGTCCTTGTCGAGCGAGCCGAACACCACGCCCATCCGCACATAGGGGCCAAACCGGCCGATGCCGACCTCGATCTTGTCCCGCGTTTCCGGATGCAGCCCGATCTCCCGCGGCAGGGACAACAGGCCCATCGCCTGCTCCAGCGTCAGTTGCTCGCCATCCATGCCACGCGCCAGCGAGGTGCGCTTCGGCCGAGCTTTCTTGTCCTCGGAAGTTTCGCCTTGCTGGACATAGAGGCCGTAGGGGCCGCGGCGGACCGTGATCTCCTCTCCGGTTTCCGGGTTGTGCCCCAGGGTGCGCATGCCTTCCTTCAGGGTCTCGCCCTGGTCGTCCCCGACATTGATCGCTAGCCGCCTGGTGTACTGGCAGGCGGGATAGTTGGAGCAGCCAATGAAGCTGCCGTAGCGGCCGAGTTTCAGCCCCAGCCGGCCGTTGCCGCAGGCGGCGCAGACCCGCGGATCGGAGCCATCCTCCCGCGCCGGGAAGAAGTGTGGCCCCAGGTCGTGGTCCAGCGCGGCGATGACATCGCTGATCTTCAGGTCGCGGGTCTGCTCGACAGCCCGGGAAAACTCGTCCCAGAAGGCGTGCATCACCTTGCGCCAGTCGAGCTCACCGGCGGAGATATCGTCCAGCTTCTCTTCCAGCGCCGCGGTGAAGCCGGTATCCACGTAGTGCTCGAAAAAGCTGACCAGGAAGGCAGTGACCAGGCGGCCGCGGTCTTCCGGGATGAAGCGGCGCTTGTCCAGCCGCACATAGTTGCGGTCCTGCAGCACCGACAGGATCGAGGCATAGGTGGACGGGCGGCCGATCCCCAGTTCCTCCAGCTTCTTCACCAGACTGGCTTCCGAGTAGCGCGGCGGCGGCTGGGTGAAGTGCTGGCTGGCGTCCACCTTGTTGCGCTTCAGTGGGTCGCGCTCCGCCATCGGCGGCAGCATGCGGTTGTCGTCTTCCTCGGCGGCGCCCTCGGCCTTGTCGTCGGTATCTTCCCGATACAGCTTCAGGAACCCATCAAAGGCAACAATCGAGCCGGTGGCGCGCAGCTTGAGACCCTTGTTGTCGGTCACATCGACGCTGACCTGGTCCAGTTCGGCCGACTGCATCTGGGATGCGACCGCCCGTTTCCAGATCAGCTCGTACAGCCGGCGCTGTTCGGTGCTCAGGCCGCGGCCAACCTGATCCGGCGTGCGGGCGACGTCGGTCGGACGGATCGCCTCATGTGCCTCCTGCGCGTTCTTCACCTTGCTGGTGTATTCACGCGGCGCGGCGGGCAGGTACCGCGCGCCAAAGCTGTCGTTGACATGCTCCCGGATGCCGGTGATCGCCTCCTGCGCCATCTGCACGCCATCGGTCCGCATGTAGGTGATCAGGCCCGTCGTCTCGCCGTCGATCTCCACGCCCTCATACAGGCCCTGCGCCAGCCGCATCGTCTGCTGCGCGCCAAACCCCAGCTTGCGGGAAGCTTCCTGCTGCAGGGTCGAGGTGGTGAACGGCGGCGGCGGGTTGCGCTTGACCCGCTTGCGCTCGACCGAACCGACCGAGAAGGTCCCGGCCTCGACCGCCTGCCTGGCCTGTAGTGCCAGCGCCTGGTTGTTCAGGTCGAACTGGTCCAGGCGCTTGCCGTTCAGATGCGTCAGGCGAGCGGTGAAGGGCGCGCCGCCGGGGGTGATGAACTCGGCCTCGATCGTCCAGTATTCGCGGGCGCGAAAGATCTCGATCTCGGCTTCGCGCTCGCAGACCAGCCGAAGTGCCACCGATTGGACACGGCCGGCACTGCGGCTGCCGGGCAGTTTGCGCCAGAGCACCGGGGACAACGTGAAGCCGACAAGGTAATCCAGCGCTCGCCTGGCCAGATAGGCCTCGATCAGCGGCTGGTCGAGTTCGCGCGGATGCGCGATCGCGTAGCGGACCGCATTGCGGGTGATCTCGTTGAAGGTGATCCGCCGGACGTCGACGCCTTTCAGCGCGTTCTTTTCCGCCAGCATCGCGCGGACATGCCAGGAGATCGCCTCGCCCTCCCGGTCCGGGTCGGTGGCGAGATACAGCGTCTTGGCGCCCTTCAGCGCCTTGGCGATGGCACTGACCTGCCGGTCGCCGCGCACGTCGGACTCCCAGTCCATCGCGAAATCCTGGTCCGGCCGCACGCTGCCATCCTTCGGCGGCAGGTCCCGGACATGCCCGAAGCTGGCCAGGACGGTGTAGCCGCCACCCAGATAACGGTTGATGGTCTTGGCCTTGGCAGGCGATTCGACGACGACAACGTCTGACATTGGGGCGTGCGGTATCCTACTAAACAGCGTCGGGCAAGAGAGCGACGCGGTTGCCTGGCAACGTCTCTACACGCCCTGCGAGTTCCAATTCCAGAAGAACCGCCATGGTCACGGATGACGCCAGTTGGCAACGCCGCAGCAAATCGTCAACGGTCGTGCTGTCCGCCGACAATCGTGACAGCACCTCCAGCCGGGCATCGGCGGAACCTTCCGCCGGTACAGAAGCATTATTCAACGGCTGAACAGGCTCGTTCAGGCCCGTGAACCGCCTTGGTGAACTGGCAGCGGATGCCGACGGTGCCGGCGGCAGGTTGGTGAGCACATCGGCCGCGGTCTCCACCAGCATCGCACCCTGGCGGATCAGGTCGTTACCACCCCGGGCACGCGGATCGAGCGGCGATCCCGGCACCGCGAAGACTTCCCGCCCGGCCTCTTGCGCCAGGCGCGCGGTAATCAGGCTGCCGGACCGAAGCGCCGCCTCGATGACCACGACGCCCAGCGACAACCCCGCGATGATCCGATTGCGGCGCGGAAAGTGCCTGGCCTGTGGAACAGTGCCGATCGGGGTCTCGGTGACGATCAGATTGGTGTCGGCGATCCGCCGATGCAAGGCGGCATTTTCCGGCGGATAGGGTTGATCAATCCCGCCGGCGACCACTGCGATGGTGCGGCCGGTCTGCATCGCGCCCCGATGCGCGGCGGTATCAATGCCCCTGGCCAGACCGGAAACCACCACCACGCTCTGCGCCAGTTCCGCCGCCAGCGTTTCCGCGATCCGCTGGCCATTGGCCGACGCGTTACGCCCGCCCACTGCCGCGACACAGGGGGATCGCGCCAACGCGGCATCGCCCAGCATGATCAGACAAGGCGGCGCATCATCCATCAGCGCGAGCAAGGGCGGATAGTCGTCATCTCCCAGGAACACCAGGCGGCCACCCAGCGCCATGGTTTGCTCGATCTCGCGCGCCACGTCCGTGGCAGGGGGACTGCTCAGCGCGCTGGTCCGGCCGCCGGCGCGGGCGAGCCTAGGCAAAGCGGCCAGCGCGGCCGCCGGGGTGCGATAGCGTTCGATCAATCGCCTATACGTGATCGGACCTACGCCCTCGGTGCGGACCAGGCGCAAATGATTGATCTGATCCGCAAGGCCTTGGTCCTGTTGGCCGTGATCGCGTTTGGCAGCCATGCCGGCACCGTCTTTCCGTGCCGCGGGCGGGATGCCGGCGGGCCAGATCAGGCGGTTCCGGTCTTCACCTGTCCGATCCGCGGCTCGGTCCCGGCGAACAGGCGACGGATATTGGCCTGGTGGCGGACGAAGACCAGCACGGCAATGGTAAAGGCAAGTTTAACGAAGCTGAAGTTTTCCAGGATCAATGCCACGACAGGCGCGGCGGCAAAGGCCGCGAGCGACGCCAGCGATGAAATTCGGGAGACGCCAGCAACAACCAGCCACACCGCGCAGGCCGCCAGCCCGATCGGCCAGGACCCCGCGATCAGCACGCCGAGGCCGGTGGCGACGCCCTTGCCGCCGTTGAACCGCAGCCAGATCGGGAACAGGTGCCCCAGGACCGCCGCGAGGCCAGCCAGCAGAGCAATATCCAAATGACCATAGAAGCGCGCGATCAGCACTGCGGCCGCGCCTTTCAGTCCGTCAAGCAGCAGGGTGGCGGCGGCCAGGCCCCTGCGGCCGGTGCGCAAGACGTTGGTCGCGCCGATACTGCCTGATCCAATGCCACGGATGTCCCCAAGCCCGGCCGCCCGCGTCAGCATCAGGCCGAACGGGATGGATCCCAGCAGGTAGCCAAGCAGGCAAAGGCCAAACGGCAGCAGGTCGTCGATACTCATGGATGCCTTCGCTGTCAGTCGGCCAGCGTATCCTCGGCCACCGGCACGCCTTCCGGCAGCGGGTCCGCGCAGGGTGCGTCAATGCGGGCGAAGCCAGTCGGGAAGCCGTCGATGCTGCGCACGTTCTTCTCCTGGCGGTAGGCGGCAATGCCATCCGCTCCCTTCGCCTCGGCCCAGCGGCGCAGGGTGGGCCGTTCCTCGCGATAGTCGAACAGCGGCACGCCGTAACCGCAGCTTGTCTGCACCAGGTCGACCGCCAGCCGGACGATCTGCCGAGCACCGGGCGGCTCCTGGTTGTCGAAGTTGGTTCGCAGCAGGGTTTGGTAATCCGGGCTGCCGGCCGGCAGGATCGTGCCCTGGCCATACAGCCGCAGGATCAAGGGCGGCCCCTCAACGGCGCAGAACATGATCGTCAACCGGCCGGTCGCGCGCAGATGCGCGGCGGTCTCGTTGCCGCTGCCGGTCTGATCCAGATAGGCGACCATGTTTGGGTCGAGCACCCGGAAGGCGTCGGCGCCGCGCGGCGAGACGTTCACCCGGCCGGTGGCGGCGGCGGACGCGGTGAAGAAGATGTGCTGGCGTTCGATAAAGGCGGCATGCGCCGGCTCGATCTGCTCAAACTGCTTGGCCATTGGTTCCTTTCAGCGCGTTCGCGGCGGCATCGGCCAGGATGATCACTCGGGTCAGAACAAGCCCTCGATCTGGCCATCCGCGCGCAGATGGATGAACTCCGCGGCCGGGACGCGCGGCAGTCCGGGCATGGTCATGATGTCGCCGCAGATCGCCACGACGAAGCCGGCGCCGGCGGACAGGCGCACCTCGCGCACCGGCAGGGTGTGACCCGACGGCGCGCCCATCACGGTGGGATCGGCGGTGAAGCTGTACTGCGTCTTGGCGATGCAGACCGGCACATCGCCAAAGCCGGCGGCCTCGAACGCCGCCAGCTTGCGCGCCACCGCATCCGGCACCGCGATATCATCGGCACGATAGATGTTCCGCGCGATGGTGCGGATCTTGTCGGCCAGTTTCAGCTCCAGCGGATACAGTGGCCGGTAGTCCGCCGTCTCGGCCGCGATCCGGCTGACCACGGCGCGGGCCAGCGTCTCGGCGCCGGCGCCGCCGTCCGCCCAGTGGGTGCAGGAAATCGCCTCGGTGGCGATCGCCGCCATGGCGTCGCGGATCGCGGCGAACTCGGCTTCGGTGTCGGCGGTGAAGTGGTTGACCGCGACCACCACGGGCAGGCCGAACTTGCGCATGTTCTCGACATGGCGTTGCAGGTTGGCGACGCCGCGCCGCACCGCCGCGACATTCTCCGGCCCCAGCGCGTTGCGGGCGACGCCGCCGTGCATCTTCAGCGCCCGCACCGTCGCCACCACCACGGCGCAGGATGGTCTCAGGCCGGCGGAGCGGCATTTGATGTCGAGGAATTTCTCGCCGCCCAGATCGGCACCGAAGCCGGCCTCGGTCACCACAACGTCGGCCAGCTTCAAGCCGAGGCGGGTGGCCATGACCGAGTTGCAGCCATGCGCGATGTTGGCGAAGGGTCCGCCATGCACCAGGGCGGGGGAGCCTTCCAGCGTCTGCACCAGGTTGGGCGCGATGGCATCCTTCAACAGCACCGCCATGGCGCCGTCGGCCTTCAGGTCGGCGGCGGTGATGTTGGTGCCGTCGCGGGACTGCGCCACGATCATCCGGCCGAGACGGGCCTGCAGGTCGGACAGGTCGCGTGACAGGCAGAACACCGCCATGACCTCGGACGCGACGGTGATGTCGAAGCCGTCCTCCCGCGGAAAGCCGTTGGCGACACCGCCCAGGCTGCCGACGATGCCGCGCAGGGCACGGTCGTTCATGTCCAGGCAGCGGCGCCAGGAAATTCGGCGGGCGTCGATGCCAAGCGGGTTGCCCCAGTAGATGGAGTTGTCGATCATGGCGGCCAGCAGGTTGTTGGCCGAGGTGATGGCGTGGAAGTCGCCGGTGAAGTGCAGGTTGATCTGCTCCATCGGCACGACCTGCGCCTGCCCGCCGCCGGCCGCCCCACCTTTCATCCCGAAGCTCGGCCCCAGGCTGGGTTCGCGCAGACAGATCGCCGCGCGACGGCCGATGCGGTTCAGCGCGTCACCCAGACCGACGGTGGTGGTGGTCTTGCCCTCGCCGGCCGGCGTCGGATTGATGCCGGTGACCAGGACCAGCGCACCGTCGGGACGGTCTTCCAGGCTGTCGATGAAATTCAGCCCGATCTTCGCCTTGTGGCGGCCATACGGCTCCACCGCATCGGCCGGAATGCCAAGCCTGTCGGCGATGTCCTGGATGGGACGGAGCGTGGCGGCACGGGCAATGGCGAGATCGGGGTTCATCTCAGGCGGCCTCTCGCCGGGTGACGCCGATGTCCAGCAACGCGGCGTGCATCGCCCGGACAGCGCCCGCCATGTCGTCCGGCGTGATCGCACCGATGCAGCCGACGCGAAAGGTGGGAACCGGCGTGCTGTCGAAATTGCTGATTAAGACGTCTCGTGCTTTCAGCGCGTCCACGAAGGCCTGCAGATCCCAGGCCGGATCGGCCGGGGCATGCACATTGACGATGACGGGGCCCTGTCGCGCCAGCGGCAGATACGGCGACAGGCCGAGATCGCTGACGCCCTTATATAAGGTGTGCATGTTGGCGGTGTAGCGCGCCAGCCTGGCTGGTTGTCCCTCTCTGTCATGGTGGTCCAGCGCGACATCCAGCGCCGCCAGAAGCTGCGCGGGCGGCGTGAAGCGGAAGCTGCCCCAGCCGGCGCGCAGCGCGTGGGTGTAGACGTTGGACAGGTCGAACGACCAGCTTCCGGCATTGCCGGCGCAGGCCAGCAGGCGGTCAACTCGTGCCACCGCGAAGGCGACGCCGGGCAGTGCCTCCAGGCACTTGTTCGTCGTGAACACCGCCGCATCGACCTCCGGCTGGATGGACAGATCGAGCGGCAGGGCGCCGAACGCCGAGACGGCATCAATGATCATGCGCCGGCCGGCGTTGCGGACAACGGCGCCGACGGCCTGAACATCGTGGATCACGCCGCTGCCGGTTTCCGAGTGGACCATGCCGACATGGGTGATTGACGGATCGGCCTGCAAGGCCCGCGCGACGGCCTGCGGGTCCGTCGGATCGGCCGGCCCCATCGCCAGCGGCACCGGCACGCGGCCAGCTTCGGCAGCCAGGCGGATCATCCGGTCAGCGTAGGAGCCGGTGGCGGGGATCAGGATGCGGCCGCCGGACGGCAGGAAGGTGCGGATCGCCGCTTCGGTAATGAAATGGCCGCAGCCTTGCAGCGGCAGGCAGGCATGATCGGCCTCGGCGCCGCCGGCGAGGCGCAGAATGCGGCTGCGCAGCCGAACAAAGAAGTGGCGGAAGTCGTTGTCCCACGGGGCAAAGTCCCGACAAAGCGCCTGGCGCACGTCGGGGCGGGTGGTCACCGGACCAGGGATGAGCAGCAACATAATCTTAAACTCGCATGACGGGCCTGATAAATCCATCCACGCCATCTTGGTTCGGTGTTAGGATTCACCCATGAACATGCCGTTTGTCCTGCCGGACTGGGTGCCTTGGTGGGTGCCGCTGGCGCTGCTCGTCCCGGCGCTGCTGTATGCGCTGGCCTTCCTGTTCATGCCGTTCAGCGTGCTGGGAGTGAAGACCCGGCTGGAGGTGATGGAGGCGCGCCTCGACGAGATCCAGAACGAAATCCGGCATCTGGCACTCCGCCTGCCTGCTGGCCCGCGGGAAGTCGATTTCGAGGAGGTCTACGCGCCGCTGCCACAGTCGCAGCGCCGGGTCGACACGATCAGGGAACGCCCGCCGATCCCGCCCGCGGCACACGATCTGCACGCGGATGACGGAGAAGACGAGCGGGCGCCACCCTCGCCGCATATGCGCCCGGTTCGGCGGCACGATCCGGCGGTGGAGCGGGCGCAGCGGTCCGAGCCGCGTCTCGACTGGCCGCGATAAGGATCGCGCACGCTGATCTAGAGCAATATCAGCCTGACTGGAATAGCGAAGCGATCTCAGGCTGATGAAATTGCTCGTGAAATACAGCTAGAGCGGTTCCATGCCTGGTCGAACCGCTCTAGCCAGCCTGAGGCGCCCGATCTTGAGGCGCCCCAGCTTGAGTCACAGGGCGCGAAATCTCCTCCAGCGAACGGTGGTTGGTGCGCGGGCCGAACAGGGCGATCGAGATCACGACGACGGCCATGGCGCTGGCAACGAACATGAACACGCCCGGGACGCCGAACCGCTGCAGGATCGCGGCAATAAAAAAGCCGGTGAAGATGGTGCTGAAGCGGCTCCAGGAATAAACGAACCCGACGGCGCGGGCACGCACGCGGGTGGGGAACAGCTCCGCCTGGTAATTGTGCGCCGAGAACGACAGCCACGCGTTCATCATCGTCTGCAATGTGCCGATGATGATCAGCGGACCGGCCGCCGTCTGCAACGAGAACGCAATGCCGAAGATGGCGATGCCGATGCACGACAGGCAGACCTGCCATTTGCGCTCGATGCGGTCGGCGAACAGCGTGCTCAGCAGCGGGAACAGCGGATAGGCGAAGGCGATGATGAAGGAGTACTCCAGCGTCTGCGAGACGTGGATGCCTTTGGCGATCAGCAAGGTCGGCACCCAGTTGGCGAACCCGTAAAAGCCGATCGTCTGGAAGAAGTTGGCGACCGACAGCATGATGGTGCGGCTGCGGTAGGTCGGGTTGAAGATCTCCGCCAGCCGCCCCTTGCGCGGATCTTCCGCGACAGGCGGTTCCGGTGACGGCAGCGGCCGGCCGGACTCGGCGGCGACCTTGGCCTCGATGGCGCTCATGACGCGATCGGCTTCCTCGACACGGCCCTGCTGCGCCAGCCAGCGCGGCGACTCCGGCAGCTTCAGCCGCGCCAGCCAGACGATGATGGCGCCCACCGAGCCGATGATCACCACCCAGCGCCAGCCGGACAAGCCGAACGGGGCAGTGGGATTGAGCAGCCAGGCGAGCAGCGCGACCAGCGGGACCGGAATGAACCCGATTGACTGCTGGATTGCGAAGACCCGGCCACGGGCGCGTTTCGGCACCAGTTCGGAAAGGAAGGTGTCGACGGTGACAAGCTCCACGCCGATGCCGATCCCGGCGATCAGGCGCCACAGGTTCACGCCACCTGGGGTGTACTGGAATGCCATGACCAAGGTGGCGACGCAGTACCAGACCAGGGAATAGGTGAAGACGGTCCGCCGCCCGAAGCGATCGGCCGCCTGAGTGAAGAACATCGTGCCGATGAACAAGCCGGTGAACAGCGCGGCGATGAACGACGCCAGACCCGTGAAGCCGAACAAGGAGACGGTGGTGGGCGTGAAGATCTTGTCGGCGAACATGCCAGGGGCAATCGAGCCGGTCAGGAAGATGGCATAGGTGTCGAACCAGCCGCCCAGCGATATCAGCAGTACCAGCATCCACATGTGTCGCGTCATCGGCAAGCGATCGAGCCGTGCCGTGATTTCCGCCGCGGGTGTCGCGATCAGTGTCGCATCCATTATGTTCCTCCCGTAGGCGCATTTGTGCACGCCGTGTTGCTAGGACGTCCGCGCCATACCTTTCACCAATTCTGCAAGTCAAGCGTGGTCATCAAGCGGCCGGCTACCTGCCATGCTTCCCACCCGCCGCGATACCAATAAACCTGCCTGTAACCGAGTGCTACCAGTCGCAGCACCAGATTGTAGCCAGTAAAGCGCTCCGCGTTTGCACAGTAGGCAACAATCGGCGCTAACAGATCGCCTTCTGTCAGATCGTGGATCTTGCGACGAAAGCGGGTCTGGATCGTGTCGGAAAAGGTCGCTCCATGCCCCAATCCTTGAAGCCCGATTGCCCTCGGCAGCGATTGGCCGTGGCTTAAAAAGCCAACATCGAGCAATATTGGATTTCGCTTGGATATAAAATCGACCAGTTCGCTTGTGGAAATCGTGGTCGCGCCACAAGCGCTAGACGGCGTTAAGCCGATCTGTTCGCGACGCAACATACCATCTGACATCGCGCCGAAATCGGCGCCTTCCTCCGCATGTTCGCGCAATCCGGCAAGACGCAATCCTTGTTTCATCCGGCACACTTGAGCCATGTAGGCCGGACCAGGTAGCCCACGGTGACTGAGAATCGAAAGAAAGGAGTGCACGGTTTCGAATGGATTGAGGCGATTAGCCTCCGCCAGGGCATGGCGCGCATCTTCTAACTGGCCGGCCAGCGCATGGGCACTGGCCATGAGCAAGTAACATGCTGCGCTATCGCGCGAACGACCCATGGACCCTTGTGCCAGTGCGCGTTGCGCGCAATCGATCGCGGCAGCGTCGCACCCGAGAAACAGATGCGCCTGGCCCATGCGCCAGTAGGCCCAACGGTTCTCAGGTGCAAGCGGGTCAAGATAGATTGACCGTCGCAGCAACGAGATCGCCTCCTCCGTTTGACAAACCGCGAGTTTGCAGAATCCGAGCTGCCGGAACCCGTGATTGAAGCGTGGCAAAAGCTCGACGACGCGCTGCAGAAATGCGATCGCCTCGGACCAACGTCCGAGCGCCCGCAACAGGTATCCCCGGCGGTAGATAACACCGTGGTAGTTGAGTTCAATTGCGGCGGCGGCGGTAACCAGATCTATCGCTTGCTGAAGGATATTCTCGTCGTCTTGATCATCTCCTGTATTCATGAAGCGGTTGATCAATTGGCCAGCTAGATCGCACATGATGGGGACGGAAGCGGGGTCTAGGCGCAACGCTTCCTCAAGCAGTAGAGTCGCGTTTCGCAGCGACTCAGTTTGATCGTGCTTGCGCAACATAGACCGGGCGCGAAGCACGAGATCAATCTCGTCGGGGTTGTTTGGCCGTTCCTGTAGGCTGCGCGTGTTTTCGACAGCAAGCATCTTTACGACCAGCTCGGCTCTCACGCGGCTGACGGTCTCTTCCGCTCCAAGGCGAAAGTCACTTAGATCTTGATCGAAACGGCTTGCCCAAACGTAGGTGTTTGTCTCGGTGGCAATCAGTCGGACATTGACCCGCCACATCTCGCCTGATCTGCATATGCTGGCTTCAATGATGTAGCGCACGCCCAATTGCTTGCCGATTAGCCTGATGTCAACTGGTTTGGCGCGAAACGCCGCGGCGTTATAGGCGATGACTAACGCACCATCCAGGTAACAAAGGTCTGTTTTTAAATCCTCGGTGACGACTGCCGCCAAGCGGTCATCGTCGGAATCCCCACTAAGATTCTGGAATGGCAACACGACCAAAGAAAGTCGCGGCGCCTTGGTGCCGATCGGAAGACCTGAAATCACCCCGCCGGATGCCTGATCTTCATCGGTTGAACGGATGAAGGAAATATTGACATCTTCGTCTTGTTCGCCCTTTGTGGTCATGACGACGAAACGATAGCCCTGTCTGGGCACCGTTTGAATGCAGCTGCTTTTTGTGCAACCTTGATCGAGAACACGGCGTAATATGGTGATCTGTACGGTCAGATTGTTCGGTTCCACGTAGCGCGGCCAAACTGCGCCCATGATCGCATCTTTGGACACCAAGGCGCCGGGCCGATCGACGAGAACGTTGAGGACCGCTAACGCCCGCGACCCGACTGAGACTGGCAACCAGGCCCCGCCGTCGTCATGGTGGAATAGCTGCCTAACCCTGCGGTCGAAGCGCCAGCCGTTAAATACCAGAACATCGTTCGTGGCAGCCAGGTCCATCGTCGCACCTCGTAGCATTGCCGTGCTAGAGCTGGAACATTCTCGCCAGTAAAAGCGGCTTAGCCAACCCCGGTTGATTGGCGCCAGCCGAGATAATGGCCAACATACTATACAGTGGGCCGATTAGCAAGTCTTAGCAATATTTAGCCAATTCACCGCTCGCTATCAAGCGATTTCGAGACCACGATTAGGGGGTATGGACATGGTCAGCCGACGATTCGAGTTTAACATCACCATCGAGGGAACGGAACTGCGGAAAGTTTGCGTTGGCTACTGCTACTAGCAGGAGAACTTAATGGTGAATGCTTTGACAATAAGAGACTATGCCAAGGAGATAAAAAAGATGAAAACGCGAGCAGGTTTTGCGGCACTGAGTTTGTTATTCGCTGCGGGTCATTCATTTGCTGCCGGGACTTGTGACAATAATTCCCTTAAGGGGTCCTATTCGTTCAGAGTCCAAGGCGCTAATCTTGGATTACTCGACTCGGCTAACGTGTTTCATCCGTTTACAAGCCCTGAGCCTTTTGCGGGTATCGGCCAATATATGTTCGATGGGGAAGGTAGTTTTACACGAACCGACTACAACGTTGGTCTAGGCACCCCAGCTTTCCCGCCATCCCCAGTCAACGATCAAGGTTTCCGTACAGGCGTGACCGGAACCTATTCGGTCAGCCAGGATTGCACTGGAACGATTGTCGTCGGATTACTCACCACCGGCACGCAGATCGTTTTGGCGGTCTCGGTCGTTGATTACGGACAAGCCGTGTTCGGGGTGATCAAGACAGAGCATGCATCAGCGTTTTCGTCGGCAAATAACACTAGCGATCTCGCTTGCACCGGAGGATGTGACGTGGCGGTGAATTTGTCGTTTGAGGCGCAATTCAACTCTACCCGCCGCCGTTGATGTCACGGTGCAGAGTTACGTTTTAATGGAGATAACGACGACCCTACCAGGGAATAGGTGAAGACGGTCCACGCTATCAGGGTTGCATCGATCGTGTTCCTTCCGTAGGCGCATCTGCGTGCGCCCTGCGCTATCCCGACATCGTAGCCGAGTCATGTCCATTACGCAAAATGGCCGCCAAACGATCTGGCCGGCAAGCGGATGGATAGCGCCGCGCGCTTGTCAAGCGGGTGGTGTGGTTAGAGAGCCTCGCGATCAGGCTGCAAAACACCCCGAGCAGAAACCATTATCGTGACAGGACTTCCAGGCTTTGGCGATTGCTGGTCGGCCCCATGATCCCGACCGCCAGCACGATCACCAGCATGGCGACGGCGATCATCGTGAACACGCCGACGGTGCCGTATGCCGCCAGCAGGAAGGTGACCGCATATCCCACCAGGATCGAGCTGATCCGGCTCCAACTGAAGGTGAAACCCACCGCCTGGGCACGCATGCGCGTGGGAAAAAGTTCAGCCGCATATGGGTGAAAAATGGCGACCAGCCAGTTCGTGCACAGTGACACCAGTCCGCCGCAAAGCAGGATCGACCCGTTCGTTCGGGCCTGCGAAAACAGCAAGCCGAACACGCCGATGCCGATCGCCGTTCCAACCAACTGCCACTTGCGCTCGAACCGTTCGGCGAAGAACAGGCCTAGTGCCGCACCCACGGGCGCCAGAAGGGTGATCGTCGCGGTGAAAGCCAATGAGTGGGCAATGGCGAACCCTTGCCGCACCAGCATGATCGGCACCCAGGTGATGAAGCCGAACGCCGCGATCGTCTGGCAGAACTGGAACAATGACAACATGATCGTGCGGCGCCGGTAGACCGGGCTAAACATCTCGATCCAGGCGCCGCGCGCCACGACAGGTTCGGCATGGTGCGGATCAGGCGGCGGCAGATCGTGCCCCAGTTCGTCTCGCACACGTGCCTCCATGCGCTGCATCGCCGCTTCCGCCTCGGCGTGGCGGCCATGGCTCTGCAGCCAGCGGGGCGATTCCGGCAGGTTGCGGCGAATGAACAGCACGACCACGCCGCCCAGCGCACCAACGATGACGACCCAGCGCCAGCCATCAAGACCCAGGATCCGGTAAGGCACCAGCAACCATGACAGCAACAGCGCCACCGGTCCCGATGTCAGCACGACCAGGATGCTGAACGCCATGTAGCGGCCACGCCAACGCCGCGGCGTGATCTCGGCGATGAACGAGTCGTTGTTGATGAGCTGCACGCTGATGCCAAACCCGGCGATGAATCGCAGCACGTCGATGACAACGGCGGAGCCTTGCAACGCGGTCAGGAAAATGGCGATCGAATACGCCAGCATCGACCAGGTGAAGGTCGAGCGCCGGCCAAAGCGGTCGGAGACCCAGGTGAACAGGAACGCGCCGACGAACATCCCCAGAAAAAATGAGCCAAGAAAACTGGCAAAACTGTTCCAGGCCAGCAGGCCGGCGGCGTTGGTCGTAAAGATGCTTTTCGTCAAGCCGAGCGATATGCCGCCTGGCATGGCGAACTCGTAGAACTCGAACCAGCCGCCGATGGCGATCAGCGCGACGAGTTGCACGAAGTACCGCGACGGGGGCAGCCGATCGAGCCGCGCAACGATTGAACCCGTTGATTGATCGCTTTGCATGTCGAACCCCCCAAACCACTTTTGATTAAGGATGCAACGAGAATGCCCTGACTCCGGCAACACTTCGTCGAGATGCCACGCCATCGCTGCCGGCGCCTGGATGCGACCCCTCCGCGGCAGGTTTCAAGGCAGGCTGAAATCCCCACTCGAGCCGTGCCTAATCACATATAGTACCAAACAGGCCTATATGGTGGCCGGTTGGCGCGACTGCCTCAACCATCATGGCCGGCGAACGCTATCTACGCTCTACGATGTGCACAACGAAGGTGCGGCTGCCGACGTGCGTCGGCCTGACGGGGTGATGCCGCTGATTTGTCACATCTCCGCCCGTCGGTATGCGGTCATCGGCAACCGCTAGAACACCCGGCTCGCCGCCAATTCGTCAAGGCTTTCCCGCAGCGCCTGATCGAGAATCGCGACCGCGCGATCGATTTCGTCCGTCGACACGGTCAGCGGCGGGGCAATCCGCCAGACGGAGCCCCGCTCCGGCCGCCGCCGGATGTTCATGCTCAAGCCCATCTCGAAGCATTTCCTGGTCGTACGGCCGCCCAGCTCGTGGTGCGGCAAGCGCTGCTCCCGATCCCGTACCAGCTCGACCCCCAGCAGCAGGCCCTGCCCGCGGACATCGCCGATCGTCTCGTGGCGCTGCTGCAGTTCCTCCAGCCGCGCGCGAAGGTAACCGCCGACGGTGCGCGCCCGTTCGACCAGATGTTCCTCGGCAATCACCCGCAGCACGGCCAGCCCGACCTCGGCGCCCAGCGGATCGGAGACGTGGCTGGTGTAGAAATTGAAGCCCTTGCGATGGACGCTGTCCTCGATCTCCGGCGTCGTGATCGTGCCCGCCAGCGGCAAGCCGCCACCCAGGGTCTTCGACACGGTCATGATGTCCGGCGTCACGTCGAACAGCGCCGCGCCGGTCTTGTGCCCGATGCGGCCGAAGGCGGTCTGCGCCTCGTCGAAAATCAGCAGCATGCCCCGCTCGTCGGCGGCCTTCCGCAGCGCCTGCATATAAGTCCTTGGCGGAACCAGAACGCCGCCGGCACTGATGATCGGCTCGATGATGATCGCGGCCGCACGGCCAGACGACTGCATGTCGAACATCTTGAGACCAAGCTCCAGGCAGGCGAGCGCCGAGGCTTCCTCGGTCGCGGCCTGGATATAGGGCCGATAAGCATTCGGCTCCGGCATCACGAACACGCCGGGTACCGGTACGCCGTAGCCCTTGCGGTCACTGGCGAACGAGACGGCACTGGTGCCGCCGGTCACGCCGTGCCAAGAACCGCCCACTGCCAGGACCTCATAGCCTCCGGTATGCAGCTTTGCCATGCGCAGGGCTGCTTCGTTGCTCTCCGCCCCAGTACTGACGAACAGCGACTTGGACAGGCCGCTCGGCATCCAATCCAGTGCCAGCGTCTGGCCGAGCTCGGCCACCACTTCCGGAATCATGCCGCTGAACAGGTGAAACGCCTTCTCACCCGCCCTGTGCACGGCTTCGACAATGGCGGGATGATTATGTCCGATCGTCGCGCACATCTGGCCGGAGGTGAAGTCGAGGATGTCTCGTCCGGTGTCATCACTGACGACCGTGCCCTTTGCAGCGACGAAAAGGTTCGGGAAAGCGTCGCCGCCATAGCGAGTGAGGTACGTCTTGGCGGCGTTGCGCAGAGCGGTGTTCATGCAAATGTTCCTTTTATAGCTATGAAGAAACGGATTTTCATAGTATATCAACGGCACCAAAGAATGACCCTTGTGGGTCGGCCTGGGACCGAGCAAAAGTTTGGCCTTTCCACTGCCAGAGGATCAATTCTTTGGGCCGTTGATGGTGGCATTTGAAGTCTGATCGGAAATCTATCCGGAATCATCTGTTACTCAAGACTCAGTCAATCTGGAAGGGTAGTCGTTCTCGTAGGCTGTGATTCGGTGGCTCCGCAACAAAATCGAGTGCTTCGCGACGCCTTGGAACCAGACCGATTAGGAAAAGTATGTTCTGGTCTTTGGGCACTCCGTAAGCGATGTGTCGAAGGCGGCATTTACGTGGGTGCAGCTGCTGCTACCAGCCAGCAAGTCGCGCCAATTGAACGCCTTTTTTATATGGTTGCGTTCGCTGCCCAATGATGTCTCGTTATTCGCTGCCGTCAAGGACCGCTTTTACGTTTGGCGCGACATGAACGGAACCATCTCTATAACCGTCTAATTATTTTAGCTGGCAATACCCGGTCTCGATGATAGCGTCATCTCCGCCTGTGGCGTTGGGTAGAGCGCCAGGACGGATCAGCGCAAAGCGGCCATCAGTAGATAACGTAACGTCTAGTGTTGGAGCGCTAGACTGGCAGCTGATATGGTCCTCTTTTTCATAGGCATGGAGTTTAATGATTGAGCAACTGCCGAGCACGTAATCAAAAGTAGGATCGGACAGATCGTACAGACCCCAATCGCCCCGCGCTTGGCTATATGGCTTTGCTCGTTCTTCTGAAGTCGTTTCTCTGAGCGTATACTGCTCTGGTTTAAATGCCTGCGGCTGCCATACTCCGGCCATTTTGTTAAAGGTCAGGCCGGCGGCGGCTGTGTCTTGACAGGTATATTGGTGCCCCGCCCATAGAAATTCAGCATGGGCCGGGGCGACTGTACTGACGCTGGCCCATACCGCGATTAATGAGAGGGTTCGCATCAAACGCTGGTCAGCCCGGAAAGTGCATCTATCAAGTAGGTATTGACGATCAGCCGCTCACCGACCGATCTTTGACACTCTACCAACTTCTGGCTTAGCATCACAACATCAATTTGTCCATAAGCCATTTTATGCGCAATTATTACTCGTGCTGTACCAGCAAGACGGATGTCACCGCACGAGGGACAGTCGATATCGTCGAAGTCTCCACCAGGCGGCATCCATATAGCATTTGCATTTGCGCATACGGCGCAAGGCATTTGGCTTTGCAGACATCGATCCATGGAAGCTCCGGACAATCTTTCAACTTTCTGAGAGTAGCAATCGCTCAGAGTCGTAAGCAAGTGCTTTCGCCTCGGCTGCGAATCGCATTTGTTTTGCAATGGCGTTCAGTAACAGTGCCGATCTTTTCTATTGTCTGTCCTTATCTTATGCGACGTCTAATCATCCATGGTATGGATTTAACAGCGAGACCCGCAGCGCTGCCCTACCGCGCCTGCGCACTCGCCTCCGACCGCGTAGCCCCCGACCGTGCCGCCAGCGCCGCCGCCATGAACGCGTCCAGGTCGCCATCCAGCACCGCGTCCGGATTGCCCTTCTCAAGCCCCGTCCGCAGATCCTTCACCAACTGATACGGCGCCAGCACATAATTGCGGATCTGGTGTCCCCAGCCAATATCGGTCTTCGCATTCTCCTGCGCCGCCGTCACCGCCTCCCGCCGCTGCAGTTCGGCCTCGTACATGCGCGCCTTCAGCATCGCCATCGCCATCGCGCGGTTGCGGTGCTGGCTGCGGTCGGTCTGGCAGGCCACGATAATCCCGCTCGGCACATGTGTGATCCGGATGGCGCTTTCCGTCTTGTTCACGTGCTGACCACCCGCCCCCGACGCGCGGTAGGTGTCCACCTTCAGATCGCTTTCATTGATCTCGATCTCGATCGAATCATCCACCACGGGATACACCCAAACCGAGGCAAAGCTGGTCTGCCGGCGAGCATTCGAATCGAACGGACTGATGCGCACCAGGCGATGCACCCCGGCCTCGGTCTTCAGCCAGCCATAGGCGTTGGGACCGCTGACCTGCAAGGTCGCCGACTTGATGCCGGCCTGCTCGCCCTCGCTTTCCTCCAGCAACTGCACCTTGTAGTCATGCTGTTCGGCCCAGCGCATGTACATGCGCATCAGCATCTCGGCCCAGTCCTGCGCCTCGGTGCCGCCGGCGCCTGAATTCAGCTCGATGTAGCAGTCATTGCCATCGGCCTCGCCGGACAGCAGGCTTTCGATCTCTCGCCGCTTCGCTTCCTCCGCCAGGTCGCGCAACGATGCCATGGCATCCGACACCATGGCCGCATCGCCGTCCGCTTCCGCCAGTCCGATCAGTTCCAGCGTATCCGACACGTCGCCTTCCAGCTTGCGGACGCCCTCCATGGCCGAGGCGATCTGATTGCGCTCCCGCATCAGTTTCTGCGCGGCGGCGGCGTCGTTCCACAGCGCCGGGTCCTCGGCGCGGTTGTTCAGGTCGGCAAGGCGGTCTTCGGCGACATCCCAGTCAAAGATGCCTCCTCAGCAGCGCCACGGACTGCTTGATCTGTTCGTTCAACGCGTCGGATTCAGCGGACATGGACAGGATGCTCTCGCAAGGGATCGGCTCAATATAGACCGCCCAGACTGTTATCAATCCCGCCATGCACGCCCGCCGGCGTAACCTGGGGGTCTCCAACGGTCCCGCTCGCCAGGCCGCCGCCGACAGGCCCGGACGCACCCGGAACCTGGTCCGGCTTGAAGGCATCGATCACCGTCCCGGTCGCGGTGTTCCAGGGTGCCATGGTCACGCCAGGCGGCTGCGGGAAGGACAGCACCGGGCGGCCGGCCAGCGCGGCCGCCATGTAATCATGCCAGATCGGCGCCGCCACCGCGGCGCCGTTCTCGTTGTCACCCAGCGAGGCCGGGGTGTCGTAGCCGACCCAGACGGCGGTCACCAGATCGGGCGTGAAGCCGGTGAACCAGGCATCGGCGAAATCTTGCGTGGTCCCGGTCTTGCCCGCGATCGGCCGATTGAGCCCCTTCCCGGCCGGCACGCCGGTTCCCCTTTGCACCACCCCCTGCATCATGGTGACAAGCTGGAAGACGCTGTCCGGATCGGCGATCTGGGGCCGCGAATCGCTCAGATCCGGCGGCTTGGCGGCATCGCCGCAGTCCTGACAGTCGAGCCCCGGCGTGCGCATCACGACATGGCCGTCCCTGTCCTGAACACTGTCGATGAAGCTGGGAACAACCTCCCGCCCGCCGGTCGCCAGGGACGCATAGGCACCAGCCTCCCGCAGCACCGTCGTATCAACCGCGCCGAGGGCGGCGGGCAACACCCGCGGCATCTTGTCCACCATGTGGAACGCGATGGCATTGTCGGCGATCGCCCGCATCCCGACGTGCTGAGCGACCCGCAGGGTCACCAGATTGAGCGACTCCTCCAGCGCCACCCGCAGCGGGGTCGGACCATTGAAGGTGTTTTCATAGTTGCCGGGCCGCCAGCGACCCTCCGGCGTGTCGATGACAATCGGCGCGTCCAGGAACCGCTGGCTCGGCGAAACGCCCTTTTCCAGCGCCGTCAGGTAGACGATCGGCTTGAAGCTTGAGCCGGGCTGGCGCTGCGCCTGGATCGCGCGGTTGAACTGGCTCTGCTCGTAGCTCCAGCCGCCGACCATCGCCAGCACCCGGCCGGTCCGCGGATCGAGCGAAACCAGCGCACCTTGCACCAGTGGTATCTGGCGCAGGATCGCCCGGTTGATCGTCGCCGCCGGGACCGGCGGCGCCCTGCCCTTCACCGGCGCCACGTTGACCGCCAGCCGCGCCGAAGCTGGAACCGCCGACCCCGAAGCGGGTGGCTCGATCATCACCACGTCGCCGGTCCGCACGATCTCGGTCATTCGCCTGGGCGCGGCGCCGGGCTTGTTGTCGTGGACCGGCCGGGCCCAGGAAAGATCCTGCAACGCCAGGACCGCGACGCGGCGCTCGCCAGCCGGGGTCAGCCACTCGACCTTCGCCTCGTTTTCGCTGGTGGCGGCGACCACCGCGAGTTTCCACGCAGGCAGCATCCCGCCCGGCCGCGGCACGTCATTTAGCGCCGCCGGCCAGCTTGTCTGGAAATCCGCCGGCGGCAGGTTCAGATGCGTGACCGGGCCGCGCCAGCCGCCCATCTTGCGGTCGTACGCCATCAATCCGTCGCGAACGGATCGTTCCGCCACCACCTGCAACGCCGGATCAAGGCTGGTGCGCACCATCAGGCCGCCCTGCGTCGTGGTATCCTGACCGAACTGGGCGACCAGTTGCCGCCTGACTTCCTCGGTAAACCAGTCAGCCCCCGGAATCGGCGGCGGACGACGGAATTCCGACGGCACGATTGGCTCCGCCTTCGCCGTCGCGACCTGGGCGGCGGTGATCGCATGGTCCTCGGCCAGGCGGTCCAGGACATAGTCGCGCCGCGCCCGCGCGGCTTCCGGATATTTGAACGGATTGAGATTGTTCGGCGCCTTCGGTAGAGCCGCCAGGAAAGCCGCCTCGGCGATCGTCAGCTTGTCCAGCGGCTTGTTGAAGTAGCTCTGCGCGGCGGCGGCAACGCCATAGGAGCCAAGACCCAGATAGATCTCGTTCAGATACAGCTCCAGGATGCGATCCTTGCTGAGGTTCTCCTCGATTCGCATCGCCAGGATCGCTTCACGGATCTTGCGGCCAAGCGACACCTCGCTGTCCAGCAGCATGTTCTTGGCGACCTGCTGGGTGATGGTGGACGCCCCGATCGGACGCCGTCCCTGGCCGAAATGCGCCAGGTCGAACACCCCGGCCCGGGCGATCGCCATCACATCAATGCCGCGGTGAGTATAGAAATTCTGATCCTCGGCCGAGATGAAAGCCTGGCGGACAATCTGCGGTATGGCGGCGACGGGCACAAAGATGCGACGCTCGCTCGCCAGTTCGGCCAGCAGGCGCGAATCGCCGGCATAGACGCGGCTCATGACCGGAGGCTGGTAATTGCGCAGCCCGTCGACATCCGGCAGGTCGGCGCTGAAATGGTGATAGACGACCCACGCGCCGATCCCGCCAGCGACGCCCACCAGCACCAGCAGGGCCAGAAAGGCGCCGAACAGGCCGTGCACCGCGCGCGACAGCAGCCTCAGGCCACGGTTCGCCTTGGGTGGTTTGTTTGGCCCCGGCGCCTGTGGCGCGCCGCGCGAAGGGGGTTTGGTGGGAGCCAGCCTCTCGCCAGCCGTGAACGGTTCAGTCATGGGGGGAGTATGCGTGCTTTCCGTAAAACCGCCAGCAACGAGATCGCTAGCATCACAGGCCGCAATCCTTCAACCCAGCGGCGGCCAACCCAGCGGCGGCAGCTCCGTCGGCGAAGCGTCCGCCATATGCATCAGGCCGGCGAAATAGGCGTCGACCGCGCGGCGCATGGCCTGCGCCACCATCTTTCGATGATTTGCCTGGCGTAACGCCGCCTCATCCCGCAGGTTCGACATGAAACCCATCTCGACCAGCACGCTTGGGATATCCGCCGCCTTCAGCACCACGAACCCGGCATGACGGTCCGGGTTCTGCAGCATCGGCAGGTCCTGGTCCAGGCTGCCGACCAGGCTCCGGGCGATGCGGACGGACCCCGCCTGGGTTTCCCGTCGCACCAGGCTGGCAAGGATCTGCGCGACCGCGGGCGTGGCAGCCTGCCACTGACGCCCGAGAAAGCGGTCGGCGCTGTTCTCCGTCCGCGCCAGCGCGGCGGTCTGCGCATCCGAAGCGGTCTGCGCCAGAGTGTAGACCGAGGCGCCCCGCACCGAATGGTCCGACAGCGCGTCCGCGTGCATGGACACGAACAACGCCGCGCCTTGGCGCTGGGCGCGATCGACGCGGTCGTCCAGCGGAATGAAGATGTCGCGGGAGCGGGTCAGGACCACCCTATAGCGGCCGCCGGCTTCAAGCTGCCGCTTCAGATCCAGGGCGGTGGCGAGGGCGACATGCTTCTCGAAGGTGCCGGACACGCCGATCGCGCCAGGATCCTTGCCGCCATGACCTGGGTCCAGCATCACCAGCGGCGCAGGAGGTTTCGCGCCGATCCTGTGAGACTTCGCGGCCTTCGCGTCATGAGGCTTCGCGCCCACCCAGCCGCCCGGCGCATGCTCGGGATGCGGAGCCGCCGCCATCGCGGCGTGCAGCGCGGGCGGCAACAGAAACGTGCCAAAGACGGATGTGCCCTGGCTGAAACGGCGCAGCAGCAGGCGACGCGTGATCGGCGGGCGGGGGTCCATGGCGGCTTCTTAACATATTGGATAAGCTTACGCAGCTTTCTTGTTGATAACGGCGAGTTTAAGGCAGCCTCATACGAGTCGCTTGCGGTGAGGGCTGGTTTGCTTCATCCTGATGGTCGCTACGGTGATGCAACCGGGACTAGCGGTTTACGCGCGGTTCCCTGGCCTGCTCCGGTGGCGCGTTATCCCGTGCGTTCGCCTGGTCGGAGATAGGCGAGCCAATCCGGGACAGCGTCAGCCGAGGCGATGGCCGCCTCATTGTTCGCGTCGCGCCCGCCGTTATGGATTTGTGGCGCGCCGGAGCCTGTCCCTCGTGGACAGCGCTAGCGCCGCCTTTTCACACGGGGCAGCGTTCCAGCCTGGGACGTGCCTTCCGAACGCCAGGAACTGATGAAGCACGTCGCGCCATGCCTGTCCGAAATTGGCCTTTCGCCCGCTTCGCAGGGCGGCATGACAGTCGCGCGCGCCAATCCGCATCGTTTTCCTGACCCCTCGGATGGGCCTCTTTCCGCAAGCCTTGCAAGCCGCCTGCCGGTCGTGGTCCCGCTCGGATCCGAATCGTGCGTCAGCGCGGCGTATCGGAGTTCAGGACTAGATGACGAAACGTATGCTGATCGACGCCACGCACGCGGAAGAAACCCGCGTGGTGGTGCTGGACGGTAACCGCCTAGAAGATTTCGATGTCGAGACCTCGACGAAGCGGCAGCTCAAGGGCAACATCTATCTTGCCAAGGTCGTTCGGGTCGAACCAAGCCTGCAGGCCGCCTTCGTCGAGTATGGCGGCAACCGGCACGGCTTTCTCGCCTTCAGCGAAATCCACCCGGATTACTACCAGATCCCGGTCGCCGACCGGCAGCGCCTGATCGAGATGCAGGCCGAGGAAGCTCGGCGTGAGGAAGAAGAAGCCGACCTCGAACTGGCGCTGATGCAGAGTCCGGATCACCACGACGCGGCCGAACCGGCGGCGCCCGTTGTCCAGGACCGCATGGGCGAACCGGGCGGCGAACCCAAGGTTGAAGCCTGGGCGCTGCCGTCCCTGCCGCTGCTGATGGCGCCGGAGCCGGTCGTGGCGCTGGAGGATGCGGCACTGGCTCCGGACGTCTGGGCCACGCCCGAGCTGCCTGTGCCGCTGGCGGAGCAGAATAATGAACCGGTGGAGACCGAAACCGGAACCGCATCTGAAGACCAGTCGTTTGAACACTCGCCGGAAGACGACGACACGCCATTCGGGTCGACCGAGGACGCCGCCGGTGACCTGCCGCCGCCGGAAGTCATGGGCGGCGACCACGACAGCGGCGACGATCAGCGGGAACGTCGCCTGGCCTCTCGCTTCATGCGCAGCTACAAGATCCAGGAGGTCATCCGCCGCCGGCAGATCCTGCTGGTGCAGGTGGTCAAGGAGGAGCGAGGCACCAAGGGCGCCGCGCTGACCACCTACCTTTCGCTTGCCGGCCGCTTCGGCGTGCTGATGCCCAATTCGCCACGCGGCGGCGGCATCTCCCGCAAGATCACCTCGGCCGCTGATCGCCGCCGGCTGAAGGAGGTGATGGCGGAACTCGATATCCCGCGCGGCATGGGCATGATCGTGCGCACCGCCGGCGCCAACCGCCCGAAGCCGGAGATCAAGCGCGACTGCGAATACCTGCTGCGGCTGTGGGACGACATCCGCGACCACACCATGAAGTCGGTGGCGCCGGCGCTGATCTACGAGGAAGCCAGCCTGATCAAGCGGGCGATCCGCGACGTCTATTCCCGCGACATCGACGAAATCCTGGTCGACGGTGAGGACGGCTGGCGCGCCGCGCACGACTTCATGCGCATGCTGATGCCATCGCACGCCAAGAAGGTGCAGATGTGGCGCGATGGCGGACAGCCGCTGTTCGCCCGTAATCAGGTCGAAGCCCAGCTCGACGGCATGCTGATGCCGACGGTGCAGTTGCGCTCCGGCGGCTACCTGGTGATCAACCAGGCCGAGGCGCTGGTCGCCATCGACGTCAACTCCGGCCGTTCGACGCGGGAACGCAATGTCGAGGAAACCGCGGTTCGCACCAACCTGGAAGCGGCGGACGAGGCCGCCCGCCAGTTGCGGCTGCGCGATCTGGCGGGCCTGATTGTCATCGACTTCATCGACATGGAGTCGAAGCGCCACAACGCGATGGTCGAGCGCCGCATGAAGGAGGCGCTGAAGAACGACCGTGCCCGCATCCAGGTCGGCCATATCAGCCATTTCGGCCTGCTGGAAATGAGCCGCCAGCGGCTGCGGCCATCACTGGCGGAGACCAGCTTCATCCCCTGCCCGCATTGCGGCGGCACCGGCCATGTGCGCAGCACGGAAAACGCCGCGATCCACGTGCTGCGCGGCATCGAGGACGAGGGCAGCAAGCGCCGCGCGGCGGAGATCGCGGTGCATGTGTCCACGCCCGTGGCGTTGTACCTGCTCAACCACAAGCGCGAGCGGCTGCGGGAGATCGAGCTGCGCTATGTGATGAAAGTCATCATCGCCGCGGACGACGCGCAGATCGCGCCGCAGTTCCGCATTGATCGCCTGCGCGTCCGCTCGCCCGATGAACTCCCGGTCGTGGTGGCGCCGGATCACATGGTCATGGCGCCGTCCGTGCCCGAAGCGGAAGCCGACCCGGAGGAGGAGGACGATGTCGTCGTGTCCGAGGACGAGGACGACGAGACCGACGAAGACCATCAGGCACAGCGTGCCGACGATGCGCGCGCCGACGATGCGGGGGCGGTTGCCGGCGAGACCTCCGAGGAAGCCGAGAAGCGGCGGCGCAAACGGCGGCGCCGCCGGCGCGGCGGCAGGCGGGACGAGGCCGGCACCGCGATCGAGGCACGCGACGAAGCGCCCGCCGCTCCGCCACCCGCTGCCCTGCCACCCGCTGCCCTGCCACCCGCTGCTCTGCCACCCGCTGCTCTGGCCGGCCCGGATGAAGCTGTCGAGGAAACCCCTGCCATGGCCGCCGCGGCACCGGCCGAGGTAGCCGCCGATAGCGCGCCTGCCGCGGCAGAGGCGACGCCACCGCAGGCAGATGTCGCGCCACAGACCGACACGGCGCCGCAGACTGATGATGACCGCAACCGCCGGCGCGGACGACGCGGCGGACGACGGCGGCGGCGGGACGGCGATGCCGATACTTCGCCCTTCGCGATCCCTGGGGCAGAGCAACCCGATCTGCTGCCGGTCTATGCGGGCCCCACGCCGGCCGATCCGTTCGGCGGCCAGGCCTTCGATATTTTCGACGTGATGGATCAGGCGGAGCGGCAAGCCGAGGCCGCGCCGCCGATGCGCGCGGCTTCCGCCGTGGAGATCATTTCCATCAGCGGACCTCAGCCGGAAACGGCCGCGCCGGAGGCGGAGCCGGACGCGGCGGAACCCGCTGCGGGTCCTGTCTCGCGGGATATCACGGCTGACTCATCGGCGGAGATCCTCAACGCGACCGCCCCGGAGCCGTCGGCCGAACCGCTGATGATGGAACCCGAGCCGCAGGCGGAGGAACCGGCCGCGCCGACACCTGCCAATGACGTGCTGGCGGAGATCGCAATGCCGGAACCGCCACCCGCGGAACCGGCGGTCAAGCCAATTCTGGTTGGTGCGGACAACGAGGCACCCGTCGAGAAGAAGCGCGGCTGGTGGCGGCGGTAAGCTGGGTTCACGGCGCGTCGCCATGGTCGGCTTACCGCCAAATTGGTGGAGAGAGTACCTTTGCCCTATGAAGGCCGTTGGCGACAGCAGGCGCTGTCAGGAACTCTGATTGCTGGTGAAATTAGGATTGGTGGTTAGGTCCCACTCGTCGTGCTGCATGCCGGCGAAATCTGGCAGCCAAGACGCCTTCTGTTCCGTCAGACCGCTTACGTTGGGCGCTGGTACAGCGGTGGGATCATCTAGACTGTGCAGCGTGACACTGACGTTCGGGCTGTCGATCAATCGGTAAGTTAGTGGTGTGCCACACGCCTTGCAAAAACCCCGCTCAACGAAATTCGAACTGGCGAAGATCTCCGGCTGAACCGACCAACTAATCTTGTGGGCCAGGAACCGAACAAAGACCATGAACGGGCCGCCCGATGCTTTCTGGCACATGCGGCAGTAGCAAATGCTTGAGAGATCACTCGGCCCCTCAGCGCGATATCGGACGCGGCCACACTGGCATCCGCCCTCGAGATCCATCTCACCCGCTCCTGTTGCCCTGTTGCCGCCCATTGAGCCGAACCTGTCACGCGCGTCGAATACCCGAGAAGAGTCAGGCACAATGGCCGTGCGCTGCCAACCGCCTATTGCGCGTCCGTCTCACCGATTGTGCGTTGTGTCTCAGCTAGACCACTTTCAGGCTGAATGTACAGCGTGAAAGTGGTCTAGCTCTTTGTTTGATCGCATGATTCACGCGCTTTGAACGTTCCGCTCAGCGCGATCATGCTCTAATGTGCGCCGCAGGCCTGCTTCCGTCTCACGCAATGTGCCTCGAGAAAGACCATCTATTGGGCGGCGAGCCGTTCATTATTGCGCGCCGCTACACATACCGACGTATCCACAACGATCAACCCGGCTGACCGGCGCGCATGGCATCGAGATCGCCATCCCAGCCTGATCCGGCCATGTCCGCGATAGCCTGCTGGCGACGCTGACTGACCACCCCACGACGCAAGGCTTCCTCGGCGGTGCCGCGCTTGGTCGTCTGGCCGGTCGCCCGCATGGCTTCCGCGATCAAGGCGTCGTCGATCTCGATGTTCGTTCGCATGATTATCACCAATGTGTAATCCGCTAGAAGAATATACACATCGTTGCTATTCGGATAATGGCGCGATAGCGCACCTGAGACGCGGCGCCGCCTTGCCGGAGAGATTGGATACAATGCCGAAGTATCCGATCGAATCGACGTCTACGCCGATTCTGACAGGCCGACTCTCCCTCTTCAAGCCGGCACGCGCCTGAAATAATGGCCCAGCCGAAGCCTCGACAGAACATCGGCTGATCGACGACGCACGCCCTACCGCCGCTTCGGCTCGAACCGGAACGGCGTTGCCCCTGTCGTCATCGGATCCAGCGACAGCCGATGCTCCAGCGGCGGAAACGCTCGGCTGCGGCAGTCGGGACGGTCGCACAGCCGGCAGGACAATCCGATGCCAACCCGTGCGCGGTCCAGATCAAGGCCATCGGCATAGGCAACCTCCGCCGCATTCGCCAGGGCGCAGCCCATCGCCACCACATGCACCGGCCGTGGCTCGCCCCAGTGCAGCGAGGGGCGCGCGATGGTCCGCGCGAAACACAGGAACGTGGCGCCATCCGGCAATTCCGCGATCTGCACCTGCACCGCGTTCGGCTGGGCAAACGCCGTATGCACCACCCATCGCGGGCAGGAACCGCCATAGCGGGCGAACGGAAAGCCGGCCGCCGAGAAGCGTTTCGATACATTGCCCGCCGGATCGACCCGCAGAAAGAAGAAGGGGACACCCCGTGCGCCGACACGCTGCAGCGTCGACAGTCGGTGACAGGCCTGCTCGTAGGAGACGCCGAACCGGGCGGCGACCGCTTCCATGTCGTGCCGCAACGTGGAGGCGGCCGCCAGGAAGGCGGCGTAGGGCATCAGCAACCCGCCCGCGACATAGTTCAGCAGCCCGATGCGGATCAGCATCAAGGCTTCCGACGTCGAGGGCGCCGCCTCCGTCACCGCCGCCTCGACCGCCTCCCGCGCTTCCAGCAGCGCGAGCTGGAAGGCCATCTGGAAGCCGCGGCTCTCACGCGGCAGCGCTTCCGACAGCGCCAGCCCGCGTGTTGCCGGGTCGTAGCGCCGCAACGCCGCCTCCAGCGGTTGCACCGTCACGCTGACGCCATGCACCCGGCGCAGTCGTTCGGCGATCGCGTGGTTCATTTCAGCCGGCACACCGGGGGCAAGGTCGGTGGCCAAAGCCTCCGCCGCCGCCTCAAGCGTCGGGAAATGATTGCAACGGTCGTCGAAGAAGTCGCGAGCTTCCTCATTGGGCAGCACGATCCGACGGCCTGATGGCAACGCGATGCCGTTGGCATCCTCCCGCGCCACCCGCCACGCCCGATACAGCGCCAGCACGGCGCGCGCGGCATGCGGACTGCCGGCGGCCAGCGCTTCCACTTCCTGCTCCGGCACCTCCTCGGCACCCAGCAGGAGATCGCCGAACGCCTCGCGCAGCCCGACCTCGAGCTGGCGTTCCTGTGCGCCTGACAATTCCCGCAGATCGACGCGCAACGTTTCGGCCAGCTTGATCAGCAACGACGCGGTCACGGCACGCTGGTCGTGCTCGATCAGGTTGAGGTAGCTGGCCGATATGCCGAGGCTGGTCGCCAAAGCCTGCTGCGACAACGCCCGCTCGATGCGCAGCCGCCGCACCGTGCGGCCGATCAGGGTTCGACTCATGCTTTACATTCTTTACAAGATTGCGACCTTTGTCGTCAAGATAACGACCTAATTGCAAAGCAGATTATGAGAATGCGCTTTGTTTTTGCGCCAACAGTGTCAATTATTCACTCGTCGACCACTGAGACCCAAGGAGCAAGCCGATGCGTTCAACCCCCCTCTATTCATCCGATGGCATGACCAGCGCCGGCGGTGATCCGGAGCGGTTCGCCGGCGTCCGCCGCGACTATACGCCGGCCGACGTCGATCGGCTGGCCGGCTCATTCCGCATCCGTCACACCCTGGCGGAAATGGGTGCCGCCCGCCTGTGGCACCTGCTGAACACCGAGCCGTTCGTGCCGACCTTGGGCGCGTTGACCGGCAACCAGGCGGTGCAGCAGGTCAAGGCCGGCCTGAAGGCGATCTACCTGTCCGGCTGGCAGGTAGCCGGCGACGCCAACACCGCCGGCCAGATGTACCCCGACCAGTCGCTTTATCCGGTCGATGCGGTGCCAAACGTGGTGCGCCGGATCAACAACGCGCTGCGCCGCTGCGACCAAATCGCCAGGTCCGAAGGCGGCCCAGGGGGACAAAAAGACGGCACCTACTGGATGGCGCCCGTCATCGCTGACGCCGAAGCCGGCTTCGGCGGCGCGCTGAACGCCTACGAACTGATGAAGGCGATGATCGAGGCCGGCGCCGCCGGTGTCCATTTCGAGGATCAGCTTGCCTCTGAGAAGAAATGCGGCCATCTGGGCGGCAAGGTCCTGGTGCCGATCAGCCAGCACATCCGCACCTTGAACGCCGCCCGTCTGGCCGCGGATGTGGAGGGCGTCAACACCGTCCTGCTGTGCCGCACCGATGCGCAGTCAGCGCAGTTGCTGACCAGCGACGTGGACGAGCGCGACCGGCCGTTCATCGCCGGCGAGCGCACCGCGGAAGGCTTCTTCCGCATCAAGCCCGGCTGCGGCAACGACTACGCAATCGCCCGTGGCCTGGCCTATGCGCCCTACTCGGACCTGCTGTGGTGGGAAACCAGCGAGCCCGACCTGCGCGAGGCGGAGCGCTTCGCCGACGCCATCCATCGCGAATTTCCCGGCAAGATGCTGGCCTACAACTGCTCCCCCAGCTTCAACTGGAAGAAGAAGCTGCCGGCCGACAAGATCGCGTCGTTCCAGCGGGAGATCGGCAAGATGGGCTACCGCTTCCAGTTCGTCACGCTGGCCGGGTTCCACAGCCTGAACCTGTCGATGTTCAACCTGGCGCGCGGCTACAAGGAACGCGGCATGGCGGCCTACAGCGAGTTGCAGCAGGCCGAATTCGCCGCCGAACCGGAAGGCTACACCGCGACCCGCCATCAGCGGGAGGTTGGCGTCGGCTATTTTGATGCGGTTGCCATGGCGATCTCCGGCGGGCGGTCTTCAACGACCGCGCTATCCGGATCGACCGAGGCAGCCCAGTTCCACGAGCATGCGCATGGCGAGCAGGCGCATGAGCGTCACGATGACGGCCTGGTGCACAACCACGACTGGGCCGTCACCGCGAAGTAAGCAACGAAAAATCAACGGGAGGCAGGTGGCGGGGCGTCTGCTCCGCCACTTTTCGTCAGTCGCTCGATCTCGTCACGCCGCCTTGCGCCGGAACGCATCCAAAACTACCCGCGTGGATCAACTCGCTTGGCAACTGATGCCCGACAATTGCCTCCGCCAGGCGCCCGGCCTCGATCAGCGCATCCAGATCGACACCGGTTTCGATCCCCATCTCCTCGCACAACATCACCAGTTCCTCGGTGCAGATATTGCCCGCGGCCTTCGGCTGGCCGGCGAATGGGCAGCCGCCCAGGCCGCCCACGGTCGAGTCATAGCGGGTGACGCCCAGTTTCAGGCCGGCATGGGCATTCGCGACCGCCAGGCCACGGGTGTCGTGCAGGTGAAGCGACAACAACATGTCCGGCCAGCGGCTGCGCACCTCGTTGATGACCCGCTCGATCCGCGCCGGCGTGGCCCAGCCCATGGTATCGGCCAAGGAGAACAGCGTGATCTCGGCACCGGTTTCCGCGGCGATCGCCAGACCGTCCCGCAGCGTGCTGATCACCTCGGCCGGTGAGATGTCACCCTGATAGTTGCAGCCGAACGCCGCCATCACGCCGATCCGGGTGACGGCAACGCCCTTCGCCTGTTGCAGCGCGCTGTGCTTCTTCATTGCCTCGACATTCTCGGCATGGCTGCGGTTCAGGTTCTTGCGCGTGAACCCCTCCGATGCGGTCAGCGAGATGCTGCCGTTGATGGTCAGCTTGTGCTTGAACGCCAGCGCCCGATCCAGGCCGTTGCCGTTAAAGAATAACCCTGTGTACTCCACACCCGGCTTGGCGCTGAAGCCGTCCACCACCGCCTCGGCGTCGGCCCAGCCGGGCACCAGGCGGGTGTTGACGAAGGAGCAGACCTGGATGTGGCGCAGCCCAGTCTGCGCTAGCGTCTCGATCAGCCGGATCTTGTCGGCGGTCGCGATCGGGCCAGGTTCGATCTGAAAGCCCTCGCGCGGGCCTTCCTCATGGATTTCGACATCAGTGGGTAGGTCGGTCATGCGGTGGTTCCTCCTGCATCGAGCCTCATCTTGCGTGCGGCACAAAAGGCTGGCAAGCGATCCAAGCAAGACGCCGGCGGCATGGCTGGCCAACCGCGTCCGGTTGTGGTTGCCCAAATCCCTCGATCAATGAAGCGGCCATGCGTGCACGATCAGCCAGGTGCCAAGTCCGGCAACGAGACAGGACAGCGGCAGCCCCATACGCCAGTAGTCGCTGAACCGGTAACCGCCGGGCGCCATCACCAGGAGATTGTTCTGGTGGCCCACCGGCGTCAGGAAATCGCAGGACGCACCCAGCGCCACCGCCATCAGGAAGGCATCCGGCCGATAGCCGAGGTTACCCGCGACTGAAGCGGCCACCGGTCCCATGACCAGCACCGCCGCGGCATGGTGCAGGAACGGCGTCACCAGCATGGAAACAAGCAGGATAAGACCAACGGCCAGAGCACCTGGCAGATGCGCCGCGACCACCGTCAGCGCATCCGCCATCGGCCCCGCCGCGCCAGTCTCCTTGAGCGCCTCGCCAACCGGGATCAGGCAGCCCAGCATGACAACAATGGGCCAGTCGACCGCGTCGTAGGCCTGCTTCGGGCTGAGCGCGCCGAACAGCACGACGAGCACGGCGGCGACAAAGAAAGCAGTTTCCGTTGCAACCAGATGTGTGGCGATCAACCCCATAGTGGCTGCGACAATGCCAATCGGGAGCAACCGGGGCCGTTTCTGCCCCAGCACCAGGTGGCGTTCGGCCAACGGCAAGCACCCGAGTTGGGAGAGCACCTCGGCCAGCGTTGCCTGCCGGCCCTGAACCACGATGGTGTCACCGACCTGGAAGCGTGTCTCGCGCAACCGGTTGCTGATCCGCTGCCCGCTACGGCCCAGCGCCAGCACGTTCACCTCGAACCGCTGACGCAAGGAGAGCTTCTCCAGGGTCTGGCCGATCAACAGGGAGCCTTCGATGATGACCGCTTCCGCCGCCTCTAGCTGGTCATCCTTGCTGCCCGTCTTCGGTAGCGCCACCGCTCCAAGCAATTCGAGGCCGCCCTGGTCGATCACCGGCTTGAGCGTGACGGGATCACCCTGCAGGATCAGCAGGTCGCCGGCGTAAAGCGTCCAGTGCCGTGCTGGAATGTAGCGGCGATGGCCCTCCCGAATGATCGCCGACACCACCACGTCGCCGTCGCTCAGCGCTTCCAGCTCGCCGACGGTCTTGTCGACCAGCGGCGAGCCGGCTGGCAATCGCGCTTCGCTCGTATACTTCTCGATCTCCAACCGCCGCTCGGCCGACGCCCGACCTGTACGGCCTCTGGGAATCAGCCTCCAGCCAACCGCGAGGAAACCGACCGCCATGATTGAGAGTGGCAGCCCGACCGGGGTGAAATCGAACAGCGTGAACGGGCGACCCTGTGTCTCCTGGCGCACGGCGGAGATCAGCAGGTTGGGCGACGTTCCGATCTGGGTAATGGTGCCGCCGACGAGCGACCCAAACGCCAGCGGCATAAGGTAGAGGGAAGCCGGCCGCTTGCCGCGTTCCGCCGTCTGGATGGCGATCGGCATGAAGATGCCAAGCGTTCCGACGTTCTTTATGAAGGCCGACAGGAAGGTGACACAGGCCGTGAGCACACCGATCTGGAGCGATGTCGTCCGCAGGCGCGTCAGCAGCCGGCGCATGGAGGCCTCGACAACACCAGAGGCCGAAACAGCTCGGCCGAGCACCAGGACGGAGGCGATGATGATCACGACGGGATTGGAGAATCCCTCGAAAACCTTCGCCCGCGGCACAATGCCGGCGAAGGCGGCGCATGACAGCGCCAGAGCCGCAACCATGTCATAACGCAGGCGATCGGACATGAAGAGACCCAACATGCCGGCGACGATCGCGAACGATTCAATTTGATGCAGGGTCAACCAGCATGCTCCTCAAGAGTAACCGGAATGACTGACAACCGGAGCAGGAACGGCCGGATTTCACCCATGTAGCGCGGCATCAGCGAACACCGAGGCGTCCTTGACCGGTTTGGTATGATTTTGGCATGGCTGGAGCGCCCAGGATGCTCAGGTGATCTTCCCGAACACCTGACCAACGGCTAAAGCGGTTGCTTTTGCTGGAGCCCGCTGAATGTCATCATGAGGTGATGTTGGCCGAACCCGGATCGACCATGGCTGTGACGCCTGTACCCATTTAGCCGCCGCGCATGACCAGGCGCCAGAACTCCTTAAGCCCGCAGAAGAAATTCTCGATCAGATGCCGCAACTTGTGGATTTTCCGATCCATGTCAAGCGCTGCCTCGCGGCTGGACCGTTCTGACATGACGATCCTGGCCTGGCGCGGTAGCCTGGGGAGCGTGAATGATCCGGAATCAGCCGTCATCCCGTACTAACCGGTTGCTGCCTTCATCCCACGCCGCCAATACCGCCTGCCCAGCCGAGAATGACGCACCAATCCCGTTGCCGGTGTTCTGCTGAAACGCGACCAACGGTTCTCCACTCTGCTGGCGCATATAGTAATGCACCATGAAGCCACGATAGACCGCCTGCTCCAGCGTCGCGATGACCTGGTTCGGCTTGTCGGTCGTTCCGTTGGCTGGCGTGACATGCACCGCTTCCGGCCGCAGCGCGACGGTGACCTTGCCACCGACCGGGGCATCGCCGTCCAGCGTCAACGCCGCGCCATCCCGGCACCGCACCTGGATCGAGCCACCGGCCCGTTCCGCTACGGTGCCCTGGAAGAAGTTGGACAGCCCCAGAAATCCCGCCACGAAACGCGATGTCGGCTGCTGATACACCTCCGCCGGCGAGCCGACCTGTTCCAGCCTTCCATCCCGCATCACCACAATGCGGTCCGACAGGGTCAATGCCTCATCCTGGTCGTGCGTCACCATCACCGTGGTGATGCCCAACCGCCGCTGCAACAGGCGCAGTTCAACCTGCATGCTCTCACGCAGGCTCTTGTCCAACGCGCCGAGTGGCTCATCCAGCAGCAGCATCGCCGGCTCGATCACCAATGCGCGGGCCAGCGCGACCCGCTGCTGCTGGCCACCAGAAAGCTGCGATGGCACCTTGTCCTGGTGACCGCGAAGCTGCACCAGGTCCAGCGCCTCGTTGACCCGCTGCGTCGCGGCGCGACGCTTGATGCCACGCATCTCCAGCCCGAAGACGACGTTCTCCGCCACCGTCAGGTGCGGGAATAAAGCGTAACTTTGAAACAACATGCCGATGTTGCGCTTATGCACGGGTATCCGCGTGATCGAACGCCCATCAACGAAAATCTCCCCCCCGCTCGGCTGCACCAGGCCGGCGATCATGCGCAGGCTTGTGGTCTTGCCGCAGCCGCTGGGACCCAGAAATGCCACCAGCTCCCCAGGCTCGATATTCAACGACAGGTGGTCAACCGCCGCCACCTGACCGTACTGCTTGGTCAGGTCGAAGAGCCGCACCGAGGCGGGTTCAGTGTGCAACGCCCGTCACAGCCTCCGGACCGATGAACCCATCATCGCAGCAGCGCGGCATGCTCTCGACGCGATGGCGGACTTGTCCCTCATGGGCTCGGCCGTCCACATGGACGGGATTGGGCGGCCTGCCTGACGCGCAGCCGTTGTTTGTCAACAAACGCTCAGCTTCCATAGATTTCATTGTACTTTTCCAGCAAGGCCGGCCGCCGCGGATTGATATAGGCCCAGTCGCAGGCGAACAGCTTCATCTCGTCCATCCTGCTTTCGGGATAGGCGATGTATTTCGCGATCTCCGGCTTGAAGTTCAGGCCGCTGATGGAAGGTGCCGTGAAAGTCGCTTCGGCCAGCCCCTGCTGCACCGACGGTTCCAGCATGCGGTTGATGAAGGCGGCGCCGAGTTCGGGTTCCGGGGCGCCCTTCACGAAGCTCAGGCAGTTGATGCCGGCGAATGTGCCTTCCTTCGGGAACACCATGTCGATCGGCGCGCCGGCGACCGTGTATGGGTAAATGTTCTTGGAGTATTCGATGCCGCCGACCAGGGCCTGGCCTTGCGCCACCATCATCACCGTTGTCGGGGCCTCGTAGATCGTCAGGATGTTTGGCTTCAACGCCGCCATCTTCGGCCACGCCGTGTCGAGCGCATACTGCGCCTCATGCAGCGGCTTGCCGGTGACGATGCTTGCCGTCGCCGTCAGGAAGTAGATGCTTTGGGTGAACTTCGGCGTGACCATCAGGACCTGCTTGCGGAAGCGCTCCTGCCACAGATCACCGTAGCTGGTGATCTTCGGATCGTTCTGTGGATTGAAGTAGAGCCCGCCGGTGGAGATCGCGAAGGCCGCACCGTAGCCTCCGCTGAACAGGAAGCGCTTGTAGACACGTTGCAGATTAGGCAGTTTTTCGACCGGCAGCGGATCGATCAGCCCTTCCAACTTCGCCAGGTCGATGCCGATGTCGTCCATGAACATCACGCTGTATTTCGGGTTCGTTCGTGTCGCCCGCAGCGCCGCGATCTGCGACAAGGTAACGCCCTCGGTGGTGAAGACGCGACACTTGTAGTCCGCTTCGAATTTCGGAATGATCTTCTTGCGGACATATTCGCCCTGCTGCGCGGTATAGATCCCCACCTGGATCGATTTGCCGTCAGCCCAGGCGCGTGGCGTCAGGATCATCGGCGCAGCCAGCGCGGTAACAGCGGCCTTGGTGAAGCCACGGCGGCCCATGCTGATCTTCATGACATTCTCCTACATTCCCATCGCACGCCGCAGGCCGACCAGCCGTTCCAGTATCAGCACGACACCGATGGCCAGCCCGATCATCAGGGTGGACATCGCCGCCACGGACGGATCGAACACACCGGTCGCCTTGCGATAGATCAGCATCGGCATCGGATCGTTCGCCGCATCGGCGAGCCACATCGAAACCGGATAGTTGTCGAACGACACCATGAAGGCGAACAAGGAGCCGGCCGCCACGCCGGGTGCGATCTGCGGCAGCGTGATGCGAACGAACGTGCGCCACTGGCTGGCGCCGAGGGTGCGCGCGGCTTCCTCCAGCGTGACATCGGCCAGCATTAGGCTGGCCGAGACGGTGCGTACGACGTAAGGCGATGTCACCAGGATATGCGCCAGCAGCAGGTTCAGCCAGACCGTGCGCCAGCCGAGGATGGAGAAAAGCTGCAGCAACGCCAGGCCGGTGATGAGCACCGGAAAGATTAGCGGAGACAGCAGCGCCGACCGCAGCATCGCTCGCCCCGGCAGCGGGAACCGCACCAGGGCAAAGGCCGCCGGCACGCCAAGGAAAAGCGCCCCCGCGGTGGCGGAGGCAGCCAGCCAGATGCTGAACGACAGCGCCGACTGGAAGTCCGGATCCTCGATAACCTTGCGAAACCAGCTCAGCGTGAAGCCCCTCGGCGGAAACGCCACGAACATCGTGTCGGACACCGAAAGCGACATCGTGACGACCAGCGGTGCGGCGATGAACACCAGCATGCCGATCGCCACCGTGTACATCAGCGCGGTCGCGAACGACGGCCGCCCCTTCATGCGCGGGTGCGCCGCTCGAAGAACCATGTGGAGGCCAGGTTGATGGCCAGCACCGTTCCCACCAGCACCAGCGCCACCGCCGCGCCGAACGGCCAGTCGTAGACCGCGGTGATCTGCTGCTCGATAAGATTGCCCAGCATTTGGGCAGCCGTGCCGCCGAGGATGGCAGGCGTGACGTAGGAGCTCGCCGTCAGCGAGAACACCAGGGTGAAGCCCACCGCGAGGCCCGGCAGGCTCAGCGGCAGGCTGATGCGCCAGAAGACCCGCCAGGCCGGCGCCCCCAGCGTGCGCGCGGCATCCAGCACCTCCGGGTTGACCTTCGCCAGCGCCGAGGCCAGCGGCAGCACCATGAATGGGAAGAATACATGCAGGGAGCCGACGACAACCGCCGTCTCGGAGTACAGGACCTGGATCGGATGGTCGATCAGGCCGAGCGACATCAGCAGCCAGTTCAAGACGCCGCTGCGGTTATTCGCCAGGATCAACTGCCAGCCATAGGTCCGCACCACGACGCTGACGATCAACGGCGCGATCACCACGATTGTCATGACACGCATCATCATCGGGCGGCTGCGGATCATCACCAGGGCCACCGGATAGCCCAGCAAGGCAGCCATCGCGGCGGTGACGGCGGCCATGCGCAGGGTTGAGATCAGCACATGGGTGTAAAGACCGGTGCTGAAGAAGTGCCCGAGATGCGACAGGGTGAACGGCACGGTGACGACACCATCGGCGCGCTGGGTCAGCACGCTGTAGGTGAACAGGGTGCAGGCCGGCAGCACGAAGAACGCCAGCAGAAAGGCCGCGGCGGGCAGCAGCAGCAGCAGACCCATGATCTGCTGACGCGACATCACGGCCAGACGCGGCCTGGTGCGCTCGGCGCGGGCGGCTGATGGCAGGATGGTCGCGGTGGCCGTCATCGCTGCGAGTGATGCTCCGGACATGCTGGACGGGACGCGGTCAAGGCTTAGCAATCCCTGTGCCAGCCAATCACCATGCAGCGTTTTCCCGACGCCCGCCCGATCGCGCTATGGCAGGCCCTGCTCGATATGTGCCCGGATGTGGTCCAGCGTCCATGTTGCATCCTGCTTGTCTAACACCACCATCCTGTCATGTGATCCAGCGCGCATTTGTACGCTATATGGAACTGGTGCGTTCCACCAACGCGGAGACTTTGCCCATGACATTCAAGGTCCAGGTCGGCCCGCCGCAGATCGCCATCCATCAGGCGATGACGGTCATGGTGTCGGAGACCGACGGCCGTATCGACTGGCCAGGCGACAAGGGGCTGTATTTCTTTGATACGCGGCTGATCAGCGCCTGGTCGGTCTATGCCAACGGCACGGAATGGGAACTGCTGAGCGGCGGCGCGACCAACTTCGATGCCGCCCGTATCTTTCTGACCAACCAGGCCTTCCTGACCGAGGATGGTCCGATCCTGCCCCACACGCTGGCTTTCGAACTGTCCCGCGTCATCGATCAGGGGATGCACGAAGACCTGGACATCAGCAATCACGGCCAGAAGCCGGTCCGTTTCAACCTGGAAATCGCCCTGCGGTCCGACTTCGCCGATGTCTTCGACGTCAAGGCCAAACGCTCGATCCGCCGCGGCCACATAACCTCCGACTGGTCGGAGGCGCGTCAGACCCTGCGCACGAACTACGACAACGCCGATTTTGGCCGGTCTGTCGCCATATCCGTCGGGCACGGCGATTCACGGGCCGTGTTCGCCAATGGCCGGCTCAGCTTCGAGGTGAAACTGCCGCCCGGCGGCCAGTGGCACTGCTGCCTGTTGTATGAGTTTGCCACCGGCAAGAAACGCTACCACGCGCCGCACGGCTGCGCTGCCCAGGCGGAACAGTCCTCACAGGCGAAAGCCCACCGCGACTGGCGTCAGACGGTGTTAAAACTGCGGACAAGCAACGAGGAATTCTACCGGTTCTTCCATCAGGCGGTTGACGACATGGCGGCATTGCGGCTGCCGATCGAGGGCACCGACCACATGGTGTTCGTTCCCGCCGCCGGACTGCCGTGGTTCATGGCGCCATTCGGCCGCGACAGCCTGATCGTTTCGTTGCAGAACATCCTGGTCTATCCGGAGTTCGCCCGCGGATCGCTGGATGTGCTGGGCCGCTGGCAGGCCACGGAGCGTGACGACTATCGCGACGCCGAACCCGGCAAGATCATGCATGAGCTGCGTTATGGCGAACTCGCGCATTTCAAGCTTATTCCGCACACGCCGTACTATGGCACCGCCGACGCCACGCCGCTTTACCTGATCACGCTGCACGCCGCGTGGCGCGCCACCGGCGATCATGCGCTGCTGGAGAAGTACCTGCCGAATGCCGAGGCGGCGCTCGACTGGATCGATAACGACGGCGACCGCGACGGTGATGGATTCCAGGAATACCAGACCCGCTCGCCGGTCGGCTACGAGAACATGTCCTGGAAAGACGCCGGCGACTCGATGGTCTATTCAGATGGCTCGCCGGTGCACGGGCCCAAGGCGCTCTGCGAACTGCAAGGCTATGTCTACGACGCCTGGTTGCGCAGCGCGGAAATCTTCGACGCTTTGGGCAAGCCGGACCGTGCCGCGCAGCTTCGCCGCAAGGCCGCGGTATTGTTCGACCAGTTCAACGAAGCCTTCTGGGACGAGGAGACCGGCTTCTACGCATACATGCTGGATGGCCACAAGCGGCAGGTCGTGACGATCGCCTCCGATCCGGGACACCTTCTGTGGTCCGGCATCGTGCCGCCCGATCGCGCCGCCCGCGTCGTCGCCCGCCTGATGGCGCCGGACATGAATTCCGGCTGGGGCATCCGCACCCTGTCCAGCGATCATCCCGCCTTCAATCCCTACTCCTACCAGAACGGTTCCGTCTGGCCGCACGACAACAGCCTGATCGCGCTGGGCTTCAAGCGCTATGGCTACGCCGAGGAGGTTGGCCGCATCGCGCGCGACATCAGCGAGGCAGCCAGTCACTTCCTGATGAACCAGTTGCCCGAGCTTTACGCCGGCGTGGAACGCACCAGCGGCAGTTTCCCGGTGCAGTACCTCGGCGCCAACGTGCCGCAGGCCTGGGCCGCCGGTTCCTGTTTCGCCCTGCTTCAGGCCATGCTCGGCATCCAGCCGGATGCACCCAATGACCGTCTGTATGTCGATCCCGCCCTGCCAACCTGGTTGCCGGACATCACCTTGATCGATCTGCGGCTGGGCCATCGGCACCTCGACATCCGCTTCCGGCGTGACGGCAAGAAGACCGTGTGGGATGTGCTGCGCGGCGACGCGAAGGTCGTCCAGTACCGCAGCAGCGTCGCGGCGGCCGAAGCCTTGCGAGGAGGCTGACGCCGCCGCCTATCCGGCATAGGATCAGGGTGATCGGAGGCAACGTCATGAAGATTACCAGCTATGAAGCCACCACCCTGCTTATTCCGGAAGATGATCCGCTGGCGAACATGCCGGAAGAAGCCGGCCGCACCCGTCCTGTCGTCATCCTGCGCCTGCGCACCGACAGCGGGATCGAGGGTATCGGCCTGACCTTCTACGGCGGCAGGATGACCGGCAGCCTGCGGGTGGCGGTCGAGGAACTCGCCGGCCTGACGGTGGGCGAGGATCCCCTGCGGATCGAGAAGATCGTCGCCAGGCTGCACGCCGGCACCGGCGACTCCTGCGGCCCGGGCGGCATCTTCATGCTGGCGCTGTCGGCGATCGACATCGCGCTGTGGGACATCAAGGGCAAGGCGCTGGACCAGCCGCTGTGGAAACTGCTGGGCGGCCATCGGGACCGCGTGGCGACCTACGCCTCCGGTTCGCTGCGGCGTGGTCTGTCGGATGATCAGGCGCAGCGCGCGGCGCATATCCTGGTGCAGAAGGGTTTCAACGAGATGAAAACCCAGATGGCGCTGCCCGGCAACCCGACACCGGCCGAGGAAGTGCGGCGCGTGCGCGTGGTGCGGGAGGCGATCGGGCCGGACATCAAGCTGATGTGCGACATCAATCAGCGCTGGCGGCCGGAACAGGCGATCGATATCGGCAGCCGGGTGGAGGACGTCGGCCTGTTCTGGCTGGAGGATGTCACCACGGCGGACGACTACGCCGGGCTGGCGCGGGTGACGGCGGCGCTGAAAACCCCAGTCGCCGGTGGCGAGTATGTCTGGGGCATCGTGCCATTCCGCCACATGATCGAGGCCCGCTCGGTCGACATCGTCATGATCGACATCTGCCGCGTCGGCGGCGTGACCCAATGGATGAAGGTCGCCGGCATGGCCGAGGCGTTCAACCTGCCGGTGGTCAGCCACGTGATGCCGGAGATGCTGGTGCATCTGGTCGCCGCCTGCCCGAACGGGCTGACGGTCGAATACATGCCCTGGATGCTCTGCCTGTACCAGGAAACACCGGCGCTCGAGCACGGTCAGCTCGTGCTGCCAAACAAGCCTGGACTTGGGCTGACGTTCGATGAAAAGGCGGTGGCGGCGTTCAAGGCCTGATCAGACGGTGCTGCGGCGGGAGCAGCCGCGCCCGTCCGCGGCAGGGCAAGCCGACTGTTCAACCTGCAACGCGGCAATCGTCATCCAAACGACGTTTGCCCCAAGATCGCAACCCTGCCAGCCTCGGCCCGCAGCAAGCAAAAGGAACAAGATGGCCAAGATCATCCTCTACGGCTTCGACGGCAGCACCTATGTTCGCACTGTGCGAATGCTGCTGGCCGAGAAGGGCGTGCAGTACGAGCAGGTGCCGGTGCACGTGTTGAAAGGTGAGCCGCGCCAGCCCGAGCATCTCGCTCGTCATCCGTTCGGCAAGGTGCCAGTGCTCGACTATGATGAATTCCGCGTTCTCGAAACGAGTGCGATCGCGCCTTATCTGGATGAGGTGCTAACCGGCCCGTCGTTCACGCCGGACAACCCAAAGGATCGCGCGCGCATGCGCATGGCGATGGGCATCATCGACTCCTACGGGTATGGCGCGCTGATCGGCGTCGCCGGCTATCATCTGTTCCCTGACTTCATCGGCGGACCGGACGAGGACGCAAGGCGGCAAGGCATCGCGACCGGCCGACGTGTGCTACAGGAATTGATGAAACTACGCGGCAACGATCTGTTCATTGCCGGGGAACGCCCTTCGCTTGGTGATCTCTATCTCGCGCCGATCTGCTTCTATGTTTCACTGACGCCGGACGCCAACGAGGTCTTTACGGTAGACGGATTTACCGCCTGGTGGGAGCGAATGCAGGCCATGCCCAGCTACCAGCAGACCACGCCGCAGCTCGGCTGAGCCGAGCAGTCGGAGCGGCGACACTGTCAGGCTGGTGCCGGTCTGCCGTTCGGCGCATTTGGATGGGCAACAGAGATGCATCCGCACGCATGAAGCTGGCCGCTAGAGCGCTTTCACGGTGACTGGAAACGGGCACAGGCCTTTTCCCTGTCGTCATGACCGCGGATGTAGATCGGGCGGTTCCAGTCAGCGTAGACACGCTCTATGTGCGCTGCAAGCGGACCGAGTTCATCGTTCCCGCGGCCACGGCGGCTCGGTAGACGCCGATGGCGAAGCGCGGGTCCTGCGCAAGGACGTCCCCCTCGCCACGCCTCAAGGCGGGAGCCCTGTCGAAAACCTGTTCCATCAGATCCGGGGTGACCGGCACGATGATGCGGGCGGTCATTGCGAAACCTCCAAGCCTCAGGAGACGCGCGGCCATCTCCATCCCCGGTGGCGCGTTCTGTTCCATGGCCTCGTCGATCAGCCGAATTTCCCCGCCGCGCAGCAGGTCCCGCAGGATCAGGCCCGCGGTTTCGTGCCGCCGCTCGATATGCCAGAGGGAGAAACGGGCATCGCGCATCGCTGCGAGCACGATCGCCTCGTCCGGCGCGAACTGTCTCGCCCGCGCGTAGCGGTCGAGCGGATGTGAGCGGCCCAGCCTGGGCAGGTAGATGGCAAGATCCTCCGCCAGCGTCATTTCATTCTCGTTCTCGAGGACCAGGGTCTTGCCCTGCGTCAGCCCGAGCCGCTTGGCCCAGTCAAGCATGACGTCCGGGGCGATGATGTCCACGACAGCCGCGTGGTGTTCCTTGCTGATCTGACGCAGGCGACGGTAGCGGGTCAGGATTTCAGTCCGGGTCATCCGTGTCGGCCTTGGCGGCACGCGAACCGCTCCAGAGCATGATTGCGCTGGCGGACCTCTAGCGGAGGGCGCATCGTGCGACGACATGACGAACCTGCGTCTCGCCACGAGTTCATCACATCAGCCACGCGCGTCCTCGCCAGCACTTCGTCAGCCCGGATCAGCAGTCAGCCCCGCCTCCGCCAAGCCGGCCAGCACCGCCGCCTCGTCATTGTCGGATACGTCGCCGCTGGCACCGACAGCTCCAATGATGCTGTTGTCATCGCCACGGATCAGCACGCCGCCCGGAACCGGGATCAGCGATCCGCCGACCGCATGGGTGACCGCGGCGATGAACTGCGGCCGCTCCTGCGCCTGCTTGGCCAGGGCACGCGAACCCACGCCCATCGACAGCGCGCCGTGCGCCTTGCCGATCGCGATCTCAGCCCGCCGCAGCGAGGTGCCGTCCTCCGCACTGAACGCCTTCAGCACGCCACGCGCGTCCAGCACCGCCACCGCCATCGGCTTGAACGACTTCTGCCGCGAAAATGCCAAAGCGGCGGTGATGATCGTCTGCGCCTTGCCCAGGGTCAGTTGTGTCATCCGTGTTTCCTATGTTCAAAACAGCCTACAGAAATACCCCATCGGGATCGCCGTTGAACATCACCCGGCCAACCGCCTCGAAATGCGACTCGCGGGATTGGATCTGCTGCGACAGGGTATGGATGTCGCGGAAGCGCCGCTCGAACGGGGTGCCCAGGAAGATCGCCGAGGTGCCGGCCGCCTTAAAAACATGATCGGCGATCTCGACAGCGGTGTGGATCGCATGGGCGCAGCCAAGCCGCACGCGCATCCGTGCATCCAGATCGATGGACGCGTGATCGCCGGCACTCGCCCACACATCCTTCAGGATCGCCTCCAGCCAGGCACGCGCCGATCCCAGATTGGCTTCCCGGCGCGCGACGTCGGCCTGTACAACCGGACTGTCGGCCAGACGCTGCAAGCCGCGCGGGGTCTTCTCGGTGGCAAGGCGGATGAACGCATCGAGCATGCCCCGGGCAACGCCGAACGCGACACCGGCAACCCCGACAGCGTAAAGCCCCTGCATGGTAAAGGCGTACAGCGGCCCGGTGTCCCGCCGCAGCGCCGGGTCCTCCCGCGTGCCGCTGTAGGCTTCCGGCACGAACAGGTCATTGACGCGGTAGCCTTCGGACGCCGTGCCGCGCATGCCGATCGTGTTCCAGTCACGGATCGGCTGGGTATGCTCCTTGCGGAACAGCAGCGTGCGGACGGTCGGGCGGCCGAAGCGGTTCAGCCGAAGTGAGCCATCCGGCTCAACCACCTGGCAATGCGCACCCATCCAGTTCGCCTGACGGCTGCCGCTGGCGAAGTGCCACGCACCGCTGACCCGATAACCATCAGGCACCGCGCGGGCCTTGCACTCATTCGGCGGTCCCCAGGAAATGATCGTGCGCGGGTCGGCGTAGATCGTCTGCGCCGTCCGCAACGGAATGAACGGCGCGATCAGGGCGGAACTGTTGGCGACGAACAGGTTCCAGCCGACCGAGGCATCGTGGCGACTGACCGCTTCGATCGCGTGCAGGTAGATCCAAGGCTCCACCTGATCACCGCCGGCGGATCGTGGCAGCAGCATGCGAGCCAGGCGAGCATCGTGGATTTGCGAAAGCAGCGGTTCGGGAATCGTCTGGCTGCGCTCGATCTCGTCCGCCGCGGCGACGATCGAGGGTCCGAGGTCGTGGGCCTGGGCGATCGGATCGACCGCGATGGACCCCAGGCCGACATGGTTCATGTCACGCTCCCTGGCGCGTTGAAGACCGATTACCGGCGCGTCCGGCACAGCTTGTCAATCCAGCCTCACCTCCAAGCGGCGGTTGCATCGCACACGCAAGGTTCATTGATACGAACCGCTTGTTCCGCTACGACTTTATGTATGCGCCCCTTGCCGTTCCTGACTGCGGTTCTTTTGTCTGTGACGACGCACGCATTCGCGCAGGTGACGCTTGACCTGCATGCGCTGCAGGCGCTGCCCGAGCGAGGCGCCAGCCCCGCTCCGTCCAGGCCAACGGCGCCGGCCGCCGAGCACCTGACCGCCAAGAAAACGGCCGGGCGGACGCCGCTTGCCGACCGGTCGCCAGGTTCGCCGCCATCGGGTTCGCCGCCATCGGGTTCGCCGCCATCAAGTTCGCCGCCAGCGCAAACCGCGTCCACATCGGCCGCGTCCGCGGCACCCGCCGCGCCGGCCAGTCCGACGCCGCCGGCGATGCCGCTGACCGAGCCGCGGATCGCCACGATCACGCCGATCGCCCCTGCCCCGCCGCCCGCTGGATCAGCGCCGCCGCCCCCGCCGGTATCGGACAAGGCCGCGACCGAGGCTGAACCCACCCCAATGGGCCTGCGCTTGACCTTCGCTTCCGGGCAATCCGATCTCAGCCCCGAAAGTGTCGCGTCGCTCAAGCACCTGACCACGGCGGCACCGGCGAATGAGACCACCAGCTTCAACGTCATGGCGTATGCGCCCGGTCCCGCGGACGATCCCTCCGCCGCGCGCCGGATCTCCCTGTCCCGGGCCATGGCGGTGCGCAGCGGCTTGATCGCCGATGGCGTTCCATCCGCTCGGATCTATGTCCGCGCGCTGGGCGCACAGTACGGCAACGGCCCACCCGACCGCGTCGACGTGAACGTGCTGGGCGCCGACGCCGCGTCCCAAGGGGCGTCCCAAACGCCCTCCCAGGGGGCATCGCGATGACCCGCCCGTCCGCCTACGTCATACGCATGCTGGTCTTCCTGGTGGCGGTCGCCGTCGTCGCGGGTCTGCTGTCGCCGGTGCTGATCACGGCGTTCGACAACAATCCCCTGCTGAACAGCCTGATCCTGCTGATCCTGCTGCTGGGCATCGGCTGGAACCTGCGCCAGGTGCTGCGGCTGTCGCCGGAGGTCACCTGGCTGGAGACCTACCAGACCGCGCGCACCCGCCTGGCCGCCCTGCCCTCCCCCAAGCTGCTGGCGCCGATGGCCAGCATGCTCGGCATGCGTGAAAGCCATGGTCACGGCAACACCGGCCACTTCACCTTGTCCACGACGGCGATGCGCAGCCTGCTGGACGGCATCGCCTCAAGGCTCGACGAAAGCCGCGAACTGTCGCGCTACATGACCGGGCTGCTGATCTTCCTGGGCCTGCTGGGCACCTTCTGGGGCCTGCTGAAGACGGTCAGCTCGGTGTCCGACGTGATCGGCGGCATGACATTGGGCAACGGCGACATGAACCTGATGTTCGAGCAGTTGAAGTCCGGCCTGACCAAGCCGCTGGCCGGCATGGGCACCGCCTTCTCCGCCAGCATGTACGGCCTCGCCGGCGCGCTGGTGCTGGGCTTCCTGGACCTGACGGCGGGCCAGGCGCAAAACCGTTTCTTCAACGAACTGGAGGAATGGCTGGCCGGCCTCACCCGGCTGTCGTCTGGCGTGCTGGCGGAAGGCGAAGGGTCAGTACCGGTCTATGTCCAGGCACTGCTGGAGCAGACCGCGGAAAACATGGAAGGCCTGCAGAACGTTCTCACCCGCGACGAGGAAACCCGCAACCAGATGAACCTCGCGGTGCTCGGCCTCAATGACCGCCTCGGCATGCTGGTCGAAACAATGCGGGCAAACCAGCAACTGATGCTGCGCATCGCCGAGATGCAGACCGCGCTTGGTCCAGCGCTGCAACGCCTTGGCGACATGCACGGCGACGATGTCGCCCGCGGCCACCTGCGCAACATCGAGACCTTCGTCCAGCGCCTGCTGAGCGAAACCGAACAGGGACGCGCGCGATCCACCGCGGAACTGCGCAACGACCTGCGGCTGCTGACGCGCACCGTCGCCGCACGCGCCGAACCGCCACGGTAGACGCCCATGGCATCGCGCATCCGCCGCCATGGCGGCAATGGTCTGGACGCCTGGCCCGGCTACGTGGACGCGCTGTCCACGCTGCTCATGGTCATCATCTTCGTGCTGCTGGTGTTCGTCCTGGCCCAGGCGTTCCTGTCGGTTACGCTGTCGGGCCGCAGTCAGGCGCTCGACAAGGCGACCAAGCAGCTTGCGGAACTGTCCGACGCGCTGTCGCTGGAGCGCGGCAGGACGGCCAGCCTGCAACTTTCGGTCTCCCAGCTTGGCGCCGACCTCGCGGGCACCACGGCCGAACGCGACCGGGTCACGCGGCAACTGAACGACGCGAATGCCGCGATCCAGACCGCCGCCGCCGCCAGCAGCCGCTTACAGGCACAACTGACCGACACAACCCGGACAGCGGATGCCGCCACGCGCGATGCCGAGGCGGCGAAGGCGCATCTGGCCGAAATGCGGGCGCAGATCGCCGCGCTGGACCGCACCGTGGCGACCGACAAGGACACGCTGCAGGCCAAGCTGTCCGACTTGGCGACGTTGGCGGAACAGTCCCGCGCCCTCGCCGCGCTGCGCGATGACCTGGAGAAGCAGGCGCAGGACGCCGCGGCGCGGGCGATGACGGAACAGCAGCGGCGGCAGGCCGTCGAGGTCCAGCTTGGCGACGAGCGCAAGCTGGGCGACAGCGCGCGGGCGCAGATTGCCTTGCTGAACCAGCAGATCGATCAGTTGAAGAACCAGCTTTCCGCGGTCGCAAGCAGCCTGGATCTGGCGCAGCAGCAGGGCCACGAAAAGGATGTGCAGATCACCAACCTCGGCCAGAAGCTGAACCTGGCCTTGGCGGCGAAGGTGAAGGAATTGCAGCAATATCGCAGCGAATTCTTCGGCAAGCTGCGCGGCGTGCTGGCCAACCGGCCGGGCATCCAGGTCGTCGGCGACCGCTTCGTGTTCCAGAGCGAGGTGCTGTTCCCGGTCGGCAGTGCCGACATGACTCCGGCCGGAGCCGCCGAAATGACGGCGTTGGCCATCACCATCAAGGATGTCGCCGCGGAGATCCCGCCGGACCTCCACTGGATCCTGCGGGTCGACGGGCATACCGATCCGCAGCCGGTGAAGGGCGGTGCCTTCGCCTCGAACTGGGAATTGTCGGCGGCGCGCGCCATCACCGTGGTCAAGCTGCTGATCGCCGACGGCGTGCCGCCGGACCATCTCGCCGCGACCGCCTTCGGCGAGTACCAGCCGTTGGGCACCGGCGATACGCCGGACGCCTACGCCAAGGACCGGCGGATCGAACTGCGCCTGACGGATCGATAATGCGGATCGATAGTATGGAGCGAAAAATGCTGAAGGCCCCGGACGGATGCCCGAGGCCTTCACATTGTTTGTAAGCGTCCGTCGCCGGACTGGAGAAGTCTTACGCCGCCGCCGGAGCGCCAGCGATCCAGGTCAGGCTTAGGGACACCACGGAACAATGAGACACTGGATCACCTCCTTTCGGTTGTTGACGCAAGCAGTGTGCCCCCGATTCGCCTGATCTGGCAAGCCAATCCGTCACCCCTTCTCGCGACAGCAAGCTTCGGCCATGCTCGCGCAGGACAAGCAGGAGAACGCCATGATCCACGGCATCCACCGCTACCCGCCCATGGAGCGGGTGATCTACGGCATCCCGTTGGCCGAGGCGTTGGCCGACGAAGTCAATCGCCTAGACGCCCGTGCCGTCTATGTGATGGCGAGCGGCACCCTCGACCGGGAGACCGATGTGGTGGAGAGCGTCCGCCGCGTGCTGGGCAACCGGCTGGCCGGCGTCTGCGCCAGGATCGGCTCGCACACGCCGCGCACCGACGTGGTGGCCGCGGCGAACGAGGCACGTGCGGCGAAGGCCGATCTGCTGCTGACCGTCGGTGGCGGATCGGTCACCGACGCGGCCAAGATGGTCGGACTGTGCCTGGGGAACGACGTCACCCAAGCGGCGCAGCTTGACGCCTTCCGCGCCGTCATCACCCCGGACGGCAAGACGGAACGCCCGCCGGTGAAGCCGCCGGCGGTGCGCTCGGTCGATGTGCCAACCACGCTGTCAGCCGGTGAATTTACCGCGATGGCTGGCTGCACCGACACGACGCGGCATGTGAAGGAGAGCTTCGCCCATCCGCTGATGATGCCGCAAGCCGTCATCCTGGACCCGGCGGTGACGGTCCACACGCCGGAGTGGCTGTTCCTGTCCACCGGCATCCGCGCCGTCGATCACGCCGTGGAGGATATCTGCTCGGTCAACCCGACACCGTTCTCCGACGGCATGTCGCTGCAGGCGTTGCGGCTGCTCGCCGCCGGCCTGCCGGCGGTCAAGGCGGACCCGGCTGACCTGGAAGCGCGCCTGAACTGCCAGCTTGGCGCCTGGATGTCGATCATGGGATCGCAGAACGGCGTTGCCAAAGGCGCCAGCCACGGCATCGGGCACGTCCTTGGCGGCACCGCAGGCGTGCCGCACGGCTACACCTCGTGCATCATGCTGCCGCATGTCCTGCGGTTCAACGAATCCGTCAACGCCACCCGTCAGGCCTGGGTCAGCGAGGCGCTTGGACACGCGAACGAATCCGCGGGCGACGCGGTGGCCGCGCTGATCGCCAGCCTGAACCTTCCAGCAACCCTGCGGGATGTCGGTGTCAAGCTTGAGCAACTCGACGCGATAGCGACCGGTTCGATGCATGACCGATGGGTTCACACCAACCCGCGCAAGATCGATGGCCCACCAGCCGTGCGGGCGCTGCTGGAAGTCGCCTGGTAGTCAGAACGAGTTCGCCGGCGGATGAGATTTGCCGCACCTCCGGTCAAAGCCTTCAGAGATACCTGCATGGGCGCCGTTGGTCCTCGCAATCCGGCTGGTTAGGGAACCGCCATGAAAAGCTGCCGTGTCGCATAGGAAATCCACACCCGCCGCCCCGCCAGCCAATCCGCCCCAAGCAGCATGTCCACGATCGGCGTCAACCGGATCGGCCCCACCCAGATCAGCGGCCGGTCGATCGTCTGGCTGCCGACACGAAGCGTATCGAACCGATGCCGACGCATCGTCACGATGCGCGGTCCCAGACCGCTGACCTGATCCGCCTGATCGGCGCCGAGACGGGCCGGCTCAAGACCCAGGCGGAACATCCCTGGCGCGCCCAGCAAGCTGCTGCTGGCACCGGTATCCAGCAAGGCCCGCAAAGCCACGCCGTCCAGCACCACCGGAAGCACCAGCGCATGTTCGGTCGGAATGCTGACCGGGATCGCGGCATAGCCGCCACCCCATGGCAGAAACCGGCCCGCGCAGCCGATCGGCCGGTACAACGTCAGCCGATGCGCCAGCATATCCAGGTCCAGATCAAACATCGACAGGTAATCGCGGCCAAGCAGTCCGTCGATCACCAGGCCGGCGACGGCAGCGCGGGGCAGGACGCCGACCGTCAGGCTGGTGTCGTGGTTCAACGTGTGGCGCACCAGCGGCACGCCGCCCAGACTCAGGCTTCGTGTGTCGGCGTTGGCGCGGCTGTTCAGCCCGCCAATGCCGCTCATAGTCGTGCCGACCCACGGGTCACGCGCCAGCCCCAAGCGGGCAACCGCCGCCTCGGTCACCAACGAGCGTTGCGCGCCGGTATCCAGGATGAACACGGCAGTTGCCCCGTTGACCTCCACCGGCACCATGATCGAGCCGTCCTTTACGATGAGTGCGACGCTGCTCGCTTTCCGCACCTGACAGTCCGCACTGGCGCTGCCGGACGCCGTCAGGAAGCCGAACAACAGGCACAGCAGCCGGATAGACCTGAAGCCGCCGCCAGTTTTGCGCACGCGATCTGCTCTCCCTCGGTGGACGACGCGGTGGCGCGGATATGCGATGGCTGGCCCTGTTCCGGCAACACCTCAGTTTGTCCAACCGGGATCAACCCGATAGTCACGATCGCCCCATATTCACGATCAAATGTCTCAATCGCGCCCCGACCCTGATGTTTTCGACCTGTTCGCCGGTTTCTTCGTCGTCGGCATCTGCGGCTTCGGCGGCGTGCTGCCCTGGGCAAGGCGTCTGATCGTGGATCAGCGTCAGTGGCTCTCGCCCACCGAGTTCACCGACATGCTCGGCCTTTGCCAGTTCCTGCCGGGCGGCAACATCATGAACCTGACGATCGCGCTGGGCGCGCGGTTCAGGGGCATTCCAGGTGCCCTCGCCGCCTTCCTCGGATTGATGACGGCACCGGTTGCGATCGTCATCACCCTTGGATTGATCTACGACCGGTATTTCGATCTACCTCCGGTGCGGCCGGCCTTCGTTGCGTTGGCCGCCGCGGCGGCAGCTTATCTGTTCGCAAACGCGCTGAAGATCGCCACCCCGCTGAAGGGTCGCCCCCTGGCGATCGCGGTCGCCGCCTGCACCTTTATTGTCATTGCCCTGCTACGCCTGCCTCTGGCGGCGGCGCTGCCGGTGCTGGTGCTGGCCTCGACCGTCCTGCTGTGGCGGTTCCGGCACTGACGACCGGCCCGGTGCTGCCCGATCTGGCGGACCTGCATCGCCGGCTCTTGCTGCTGGCCACGGCCCCACGCGCCCTGAAGCGCACCAGAACGAGTGATCAAGCCGCGTCCACAATTGATCAGGCGGCGATGGAGCAACGCTGTTAGCGGAACCAGACGCACTGCTGGTAGGCTGCCGGCGCATCGATGTTATAGGCGTTGGTAGGCTGGTACTGCTGCGGCTGCCCGTTCCGCCCCAGCACGACATCGTTATACTCCCCGCCTTTCGATGCCTGTTCCGCGTAGTAACAAAACTGCGCATCCGGCCTGTCCTGACTGCTGGAGTTGAAGTCCCAGCCGGTGTAGACGGCGCCCTTGCCAAACGGCACCTGCTTGAAGATGGTATAGTTGGTAACGGTCCTTGCTTCCGATCCACCTCTCAGTTGCCGCTCCGACGGCCGCATCGGCACCGTCGCCCCAGCATCCACTCGCACTGTCGCCGCGGGATCGAGCCTGACCGTCGCTGTCGGGTCCAGTTTGACGGTGGAGTCCGGGTTCAACCGGACGCTGCCGAGATTGGCATGCTCCAGCGCCACGGCGAAGGCGGCGGCCATCTTGTCAGCCGAGGTCCGGCCGTCGGTCACCTGGGCATAGCCGAACAGCACGGCGCCCAGGCCACAGCCCGCCATCAAGCAGAGCACGCCGACACCGGTCAGCCGCCACAACACGGCTTTGGCCGCGATCATCGACCCATCGGCCCTGATCCGGTTGTTGACAGCGGCAGCAAGCGCGGCGTTGTTGCGGGACGGCGTGATAAACATGCTTGCCACCTGATCAGGCATGAGTGAAAATAGGACGCTCAACACTTTCGCGTGCGGCTTTGGTCGCGGCTTCGACAGCCTGCCGGACCACCGCGCCGGCAAACGGTTCAAGGATATACGCCCCAGCATCGTCAACCAGATCGACCGGCGGCACGACAGGAAGCCGCTGCACCGCCATCAGGGCGATCAATGTGGCGGCGAACGCCGATCCGATTGCCGGAATGAAGATAAAGAACCGCAGAAACTGATGGATTTCGCCGTCTGTCACCTCGGTCGGTTGTTTGCCAAACACCATCGCGGCAAACGAATGCAGTTGCGAGTTCATAACCGCCTCGCGATAGGCAAGCTGTTCCGTGCGCAGCGCCATGTCGGTTGACGCGCGACTAAGCGTGTCCCGCTCGCTGCCTGCGCGGTCCAATCGATCGGACGCGGCGACGCGATCAGTGGTGGCATTGGCGACGCTTCGCACCAGCGGCGCGATGCGCTGATCGGCACTGCACTTCATGCTCCGCCACGCTCGGCCGTCCTTGCTGATGCCGGAGATCGGCAGGCACTTTTGTTCCGGCAGGTTGCCCAGCTTCTCGGTGCTGACGCCAAGTTGCTGTTCGGCGTTGCGAAGCTCCGCGCGGCGCTGCGCAACCACATCATCCGCCTCGCTGATCGTCTGTTGCATGCTGGCAGCGGCGGCGCGGGCGTCGTCCAGCCGCTCACGCGCATGCACGACATCGTACAGCCTGGGCCGAAACATGATCTCGCCAAGCTGAGACATCGACTTGATGGTGACGCAACCAGCCCCAAGCACGCCCAGCACGGCGAACAGCCGCAGCAGCAATGAGGTCTGCGTGCGGATCGAGATCGCCAACGGCACACGGCAGAACTCCACGACGGCATAGGCCGCCGGCGCCAGCATCATCATTAGCATGGTCGCCGGGTCATGATGGCCATATTGTTCGGCGAACAGGTAGGCGCCGATCAGCGAGGCGATGACGATCACGGTTTCGGCGACGTATGCCAGGACCACCCGCTTGAGGTCGACGGCGTAGCCGCGCTCGAGATCACGACGGGTCGACATGGTGCTTCATCCTTTGCAAGCCGAATGACATCGCGGCAACCGGTCCATCGACTGTTCGATCACGGAACGCCTTGATTACGTGGATGTCGGATCACTGACTGTCGGACATGATCCCTGGGCGGACATGCGACTGAAGCCGCTACCGCCATGAGGCACTGCCGCCGTGGCAACCGGATGAGCAGCCACACTTGGTTTCGGCGCATCTTCCATGTCCTGAACAAGATGAATACGACAAGAAATGCATTTATTATGCCATTATTATGAAATATCGACGTATGCAGGGTGTCTACAAACCGGTAAACCATGGTGCTATCGTGAGAAAATATGGCGCTTTGATCAGACGCCTGTAATCGGCACCAGATTTCAGCCTGTCGAGGAATTTTACAGTCCCAAGCCGCACGTCATGCAATGCCTGAGATACTGTAATACCAGCGGCCCGAAGCGCGGACTGGTATGCGCGCGGGGTTGGTGGGGCGACCGAGCACGCGAGGGAGCGGGCCGCGCGCGAAATTAATAAGGTACCGACGGCCGTCGACCGGCTATCGGTCAACATCAAGGGCGGTTGTTGGGGTGGACGGCCCCACGGCATCGCGTGCCAAAGTTGGGTTGTCATAGCTCCAACAAGAGGACCGTCCAGATGAAGCTTAAGCGCATTGCCATTGATACCTCCAAGCATGTTTTCACGCTGCACGGCGTCGATGAGCAGGAACATCCTGTTGTGCGCAGGAATCTCAGGCGCGCAGAAATGGAAACCTTCTTTGGCAAGCTTCCCAGCACCGAGGTGATCATGGAGGCGTGCGGCGGCGCGCATCATTGGGGGCGCTTGCTGGCCCGGCTGGGCCATACGGTGCGCCTGATACCGGCTCAGTACGTCAAGCCGTTCGTCAAGCGCGCCAAAAACGATCGCGCCGATGCCGAAGCGATCAATGACGCGGCGTCGCGCCCTGGCATGGCCTCGGTGCCGGTCAAGAGCGCCGAGCGGCAAGCCGCGCTGGTCATTCTGCGCCACCGTGAGATGCTGGTCGGCCAACGCACTCAATTAATAAACGCCCTGCGCGGGCATGCCACCGAGTTCGGCGTCATTGCCGGCAAAGGCACGGCGCATGTCCAACCGTTGCTGGACAGGCTGGGTGCCGAGACGGCGATCCCAGCGGCGGCACGGACGATGTTTGTGCGCATCGGCGAGCAGATCGCAGAGCTTGACCGCCAGATTGGCGAACTCGATGCCGAGTTGCTCGCCCAGCACAAGGCCAACCCGGTCAGCCGCATGCTGGCTGAGGTGCCCGGCATTGGCCCGGTCACCGCCATCACCCTGGCACTCGCCATTGATAGCCAGGACTTCGCCTCCGCGCGCCACTTCGCGGCCTGGCTTGGCCTCACGCCGAAGGAGCACTCGACGGGCGGCAAGCAGCGCATGGGCCGCATCAGCAAAGCCGGCAATGAACGGTTGCGCAGCTTGTTCGTGGTGGGCGCCACCGCGGTGATCCAGCATGTCAGGCCAGGCAGGCCAAACACCTCCACCTGGCTGCTGGCGTTGCTCGCGCGCAAGCCAAAGAAGCTGGCTGCGGTGGCGCTGGCCAACAAGACAGCCCGCATCGTGTGGGCGATGATGTCGCGCGGCGAGGCCTACCGGCATCAGCCGGCTACCGCCTAGCCGCAGCGGCTGCCGGGGTTCAAGGCCAACAGCAAGATGACCAACGGTCGCACCGACAAGCGAGAAATGCCGTTTATACCTGTGGCCGAACCAGGCCGCGCGGTTGTTTGGCACTCGCTTGCGGATCCCATCTGGGCCAGCGGTCATGCGACCGCGCCAACAGGCCGGACACATGACCGCATGCGACCCTCAGCTCATCCTGTGCATAGCCGTCTTGAACCCAAGGGGCCGTCCACACATGGTATAACATGCCTCGCAGGTTGAACGGGCCGTCCGGGCAGATGCATCTTTCCTCTAGCCTATTTTTTCGTGGCTGACTTCAACCAGCCATGACCGTCTTATCAGCCTAAGCAAGACGGCCAGGAACGCGGCTTGGGCACGGTGTCCGTCACATGCCAACGGTTTGGCAACAGCGCGGTCCACGGACTGCACGTCAGCGGCAGCACTCCCGGCTTTCGGCCGAATGGCTTGGGTCGGTTGCTCGGTTACCCCAAAAATGCTGGCATACCGTTCCTCGACCCCGACGATATCTTCAAGATGGTGGTGACAATCGGGCAGACCCTGATCCAGCTTGCGATCGTCTATGGCCAGCTTTCGCTGCTGGCGTTCGGCGGCGCCAACGCGGTGATTCCAGAGATGCAGCGCCAGGTGGTCGACGTGCATCACTGGATGAGCATGCGCGAGTTCGCGGCGCTGTACGCGTTGGCGCAGGCGGCGCCAGGGCCGAACATGATGGTGGTCAGCCTGATCGGATGGCGGGTCGCCGGATTTTGGGGTGCGCTTGTCACCACGGCGGCGGTCGCGGCGCCGTCCTCGGTGCTGACGTGGCTGGTCAGCGGGGCGTGGTATCGGTTCAAGGACGCCAACTGGCGAAAGGCGCTTCAGGCCGGGCTGCAACCGGTGACGGCAGGCCTGATCATGGCCAGCGCGGCGCTGCTGATCGAAAGCACGACCCTCGACTGGACCACAGCGGCGGTGACGGTGGTGACGGCGGCGCTGTTCATCTTCACCAAGTTGCATCCAATGCTGATCCTGGGCGGCGCCGCTGTCGCCGGTGCGATCGGGCTGGTTGGCTGAGCTCGCCAGGCATCCCAGATCGCTGCCGCCACCGCATGACCTAGGCAAGTCAACAACATTACGAACTGCAATATGTCACGATAACGTGTCGTCCATTTTGGGTTAATTCCGGCGCACCATGGATGCTCCGTTTCTTTTCTGCATTATTTTTGTTGAAATGACGACCTTCAGGCTCTAAACCTATTATCACCTGCTCCTGTCAAATAAGACGGCATATTTCCAGACGGTGCGTTTCCGCACCGAATTGTCAGCACTCGAGTTCGTGAGGACTGTTTTTCTCGTCGTTACGCTATCCCAGCATTGTCGCCTTTATTCAGAAGGGAATTACCGTGGCCCAACACACCTTGCGCAATGGTCAGTCAGCCACCGTCGCGGCTCATCAATGGGATGGCGACACCCTGGCGTTCGCCGGCACCAGCGGCGCCGCAACGCCGCCGCCGGCCGTGACGTTCACCGGCCCGGATACGCTCAGCGGCGTGACCGACACCGGTACCGCCAGCACGACCGGCGCCGCCACCATCAGCCTCTCGCCAGGCGCGGCTCTCGTCACCAATGGCCTGACCGTCAATGACGCCATGCTGTCGATCAGCCAACGACCCGGCACCAGCGTCACGTTCGACGGCATCAGCCAGATCAGCAACGGCAGCACGCTGACCGCGACCGGTTATGCGGGAGCCGGCGCCGAAACCGTGAACGGCACGATGTCGATTGACGGAACCTCGACGGCGAACCTGGACTATGTCTCGATCGCCGGCACCGGAACATTTCATCTGACCGCGCCAGGTGCCTTGCTGCGCGTCGGCACCGTCGGCGCCGGCGAGACGGTGAAGCTGGACGGCGGCATGCTCAGCCTGACCAACGGAATGAGCTTCCTCGGCACCATCACCGACTCCGCGCCGGCCACGTCGCGTATCGGATCAACCGCGTCGGTTGCCGTCTATAATGCGCTCAACGCCGTGCAGGAAACCTTCGATCAGACGACGGGCATGTTAAGCCTGTTCACCGCGCAAGGCACCGAAGTGGCAAACCTGAAGTTCGCCGGCACCGGCGCATTGTACGCGGCGCCAACCACCGGTCTTGCCACCAACTATATGGCGATTACCTCGCACCCATCCACCGGCGCGCTGCACGTCACCATGACACACTGATCGCGAAGGATCGAAGCTCAGGACGATCCGAGAGCACGGGCCTGACGAAGCGCTGTTTCAGTTCGGAAACGTTTCGGCTGGGCCCCAATCTATGCCTTCGCGAGTCACCACCACCGTCCCATGGCCCCGCAACCGTACGACATTGACCGTTTTCGCCAGATCCGGTGACCCGGAATAGTAGGCCGGAACGGTTGTGCCCGTTCCGACTTGTGCCGCCCGGTTCCAGTGCCCCAGCGCTAGGTAGTCCGCGCGGGTCGCCTCGATCTCGGCGTTGCTGATCAGCCAGGACGGCCGCAATGGCGGGACACCATCATCCTCGTAATGCCCATGCGCCAGCGTCACGTGCCATCGGGCGGTCCGCGCCGGCGGGTCCCGCAGCGGCACCATGTTGCCGTAGTCGACATGCGCGTGCCCCCAGATCTGCAGGTCATGGCTTGGAAAATGCACCGTCAGCCCATGCGTCACGCCAATGATATGGACATGCGGCAGGTGGTTCAATCCGCCACGCAGCCAGACCGAATCCGTCGTCACGGGATCATGGTTTCCCGGCAGGACGATCACCGGCCGCCCGACCTCGTTCAGCAGCGCCACGCACTGCTCGATGATCGCCGGCGACTGGCGGTTGCTGTCGAAAACATCCCCCACCAGCAGCACGTAATCCGCCCGAAGCGTCTTCGCCGTGGCCAGCACCACCCGCAGCCCAGTGGCGCCATCCTCGCCATGAGGACCCTGGTGCGGATCGTCATCGACATGAAGGTCGGAGCTATGCACCAGCACGATGTCGGACGTCAAAATTGCAGCTTCCAGCCAGGGAACGGGCGTCATCAGACCCGTCGGCAGCCTGTCCGTCAACCGTCATTCGCCAAACGCTCGGCTCCGCGCTAGCATCGCGAACAACAATCACCGCGTGGAGACATACGTCATGATCGACCTGCATTACTGGCCTACGCCGAACGGCAAGAAGGTCACTATCCTGCTGGAAGAGGCGGCGATCCCGTACACCATCGTTCCCTGCCACATCGGCCGGGGCGATCAGTTTTCCCCTGAATTCCTGAAGATGAACCCGAACCACCGCATGCCGGTGATGGTCGACCGCACGCCTGCCGACGGCGGCGAGCCGATCACCATCTTCGAGTCCGGCGCGATCATGCTCTACCTGGCGGAGAGGGTCGGCCGCTTCTATCCGCAGGACCTGCGCGGCAAATACGCCGTCACCGAGTGGCTGATCTGGCAGATGGCCAACCAGGGTCCCAAGCTCGGCGAGTGCGGCCACTTCCGCCGCCTGGGCGACAAGCAAGGCGACCAGTCCTATGCCGTCCGCCGCTTCACCGATGAAGCCAACCGGCTATACGGCGTGCTGAACAACCGCCTGTATCAAAGCCGCTATCTGGCCGGCGAGGAATATACCATCGCCGACATGATCGCCTATCCATGGACGGTGAACTGGAAAGCCCAGGGCCAGGACATCGAGGAATTCACCTACTTCAAGCGATGGGCTGACGAACTCGCCGCCCGCCCGGCGGTGCAACGCGGCATGGCGGTCGGCGCCGACCTGTCCGAAGACGCATCGAAACTCCCGCCCGAGGAACAGGAACGTCGCAACAAGATTATGTACAACCAGCGCGCCCGCCCCGTGCCGGTAGCCTGATCGGGTCATCGCACGGCAGCCAAAGTCGGCTGTGCGGCACGAAACCGGATACATCCCGTCGGTTTCCCACTGGCGGGAGTTTAGATGTTGTCCCCCGGCAGCATCTACGTCATGCGGGCGCCTGCCGATCATCCACGCCATTGCGTCTCCACCTAAAGGCGTGGATACCGCCTAATCTTAGCACGAAGTTTCGATCGCTTAAACAATCTGCTTCCCTTGCTCTTTCAACGAAATGTGCAACCACTATGTCATGTCGCGTACGATAAGATCATCCTCAGGATGGCGTGGCAGATGGAGGATGAACATGAGCAAGGACGTGAGGGAAAGCATCCGATTGACTCAGAAGCAGTGGGGGGCGGTCGCATCGGGGGCCGCTGCGGGTGCTGTCGCAGGGCCGCTTGGGGCCGCCGGCGGCGCCGTTGGAATAGTGGTAGGCTGCTGCGCGGCCAACTATCTTGGCTACAATGAGGATAGTTCTATTCGCCAGAGATGCTCTGGCGGCGCGACAGACAAAGCAAATATTTGATGTCGGCTCTTGGTAAGCAGACTGTCTCTCCACTAATGTGGAATTCAGCCCACTCGTGGATCGCGGTCAATCTGGTCGAGCGCGCGCGAACCAGCTACTCTGCTCCAGAAGTGGAGCAGGCGATTATTGCAGTCCTGAACCTAACGCCGGAAGACCTGGCAAGAAAGGGCGCCAATGGATGCCCGATATTCGTCAACCACTTGGCGCACATTCTGAAAATCACGACGCAGAAAGGATATCATGCCCGCTCGATAAAAAGACGGGATGAGCCTTATCATCTTACTGAGAAAGGACGAGTCTTTTTCCAGAAATACTACAGCGACAGGCATGGTCGCTAAGTATTAGGCGCTTGCATTAAGCTGGTTCCAAGTTAGCCTTGGGTCCGAAGTCCGCCGCCACATGCGACGAACTTCGGGAGCAAGTATTTGTTTGATTAATCGATATGACCCTAACGCGGCACCGCGCGACGATACAGATGCCACGTGGCGTGACCCAAGACCGGCATGACGAAGACCAGACCGAGCAGCAGCGGGATGGAGCCGAGCACCAGGCTGACGGCGATGATCAACCCCCAGGCCGCCATTGTCAGCGGATTGCGGCGGACCACTTCGGCCGAGGTTCGCACCGCCGTTTCCAGTGACACCGCCCGGTCCAGCAGAAGCGGGAATGAAACCGCGCCAATCGTCAGCGCGATGGCCGCGAACACGAAGCCGATGCCGATGCCAACGATCATCATCGTCCAGCCAGCACTCGTATGCAGCATCTGATAGACGAAATCACCCAGCGACGCGGGCGCCTGCGGCCCCATCGTCAGAACGTAGAGCAATTGCGACACCACCAGCCAAGCCAGCAGCATGCCGAGCAGGACAAAGCCAAGCAGCATGATGCCGACGATCGACGGGGACCGGAAGACGTTGAACGCGTCGAACCAGCCGACTTGCTCGCCAAGCTCCCGCCGCCGGCTGATCTCGTTCAGGCCCACGCCGGCAACCGGCCCCACCAGGGCGAAGCCCGCCGCCAGCGGAAACACCAGCGGCAGAAACTCGTAGCCGAACGCCAGGCGAGCCAGCAGCAGGCCGATAAGGGGATACAGCACGCACAGGAAGATGACGTCGGTGCGAGCCGCACCGAAGTCCTCAAATCCGCGCCGGAGCGCCCATCCCAGATCCGCTCCGCTGATCCGGCAGACAGCAAGCGATGCGCGTGTCCCCACCTGTAGCTCGGCGTCTTGGCGGCTGGTCGAGGCAAACGAATTATAGGCACGAGTGACCATGTCGGCCCCCCAGCCAGGCGGTGTCTTGATCATGCTAGCCTCCTCCCGAATGTATCATTCGCGGAGCCGCCGGCCCGTCACGCGCCTTTTGTCTCTGATCGCCTGACGAACAAGTCACGGCCATCGCGTATCGGTGAACATGGTCTCGTTTGACCCGCGTGTGCGATCAACTTTTGCCGATCAGGAAACTACCAATTTCGCGAATCCGGCTTCCCCGGCACGCCGGGATGGGCCACCTTCCAGGCATGACCGATCCGATTACCATTGCCCTGCTGCAGAACCGGCTGAACGCCATTGCCGAGGAAATGGGCGAGGCGATGCTGCGCACCGCCTACTCGCAGATCCTGAACTCCTCGCGCGACTTCTCGATCGCGCTGATCGACGCGCAATGCCGCCTGGTGGCGCAGGCGGATCATATCCCGGTGCATGTCGGCGCGATGTCGTGGGCAGCCAAGGCGGTGGCGGCGCGGTTCCCGCTTCCGGCACCGGGCGATGTCTACCTGCTGAACGATCCGTACCGCGGCGGCTCGCACCTGCCGGACCTGACGATTTTCGTTCCGGTCTTTGCTGGCGAAACCCTGATGTTCTGGTCGGTCAACCGCGCCCACCACTCCGACATCGGCGGCGCCACCCATGGCGCCTACAACCCCGCCGCCACGGAAATCTGGCACGAGGGCCTGCGCCTGCCGCCGATGCGGCTGACCGAGAACGGCGTGCTGCGCGAGGACCTGCTGGAGATGCTGGCGCTGAACGTCCGCCACCCGCGCGACTTCCGCGGCGACCTCGCCGCGCAGATCGGCGCCGCGCGGCTGGGCGAGCAGCGCCTGGCGGCGGTGATCAACGAGTTCGGCGCCGAGATCTTGGCGGCCTCGGTGGAGGCGATGCTGGATGCCGCCGAACGCTACGCCCGGACCATCGTCTCGGGCTGGGCCGACGGCGTCTACCAGGGGCAGGCCGTGCTGGACGATGACGGGTTCGACCGACGCGACATCGTCATCCGCGCCCGCGTCACCAAGCAGGGCAGCGACCTGACCGTCGACCTGACGGAGTCTGACCCGCAGGTGACCGGGTTCATCAACTCCTCCCACGCCAATACGCAATCGGCCGTGGCGATTGCCTTCGCCTTCCTGCTTGATCCTGGCATCACCAAGAACGAAGGCGCGTTTCGGCCGCTGACGGTGAAGCTGAAGGAAGGCACCATCGTCTGGGCGCGGGAGGGCGCGCCGGTGACGATGTGCACCAGCCATTGCTGCAACGAGATCATCGAGGCGATCATCGTCGCGCTGGCGCGGGCGTGTCCGGACCGCGCCATGGGCGGCTGGGGGCGGCGGCTGCGGATCGCGCTGAACGGCACCGACCCGCGCACCGGCCGGCGTTTCATCTGGCACATGTTCCAGGCGCGCCCGGGCGGCGGCGGATCGGCCGCCGGCGACGGTTATTCCACCATTGGCGAATGGCACTCCGCCGGCGGCATCAAGTTCGGCAGCATCGAGGTGGCGGAGACACGCTTCCCGCTGCTGTTCGAGACGCACGAATATCGCCCCGGATCGGCCGGCGACGGACGATTCCGCGGCGGCTATGGGGGCGACATGCGCCTGCGTGTCGAAGCCGAGGGAATCACCAACGCGAACACCGCCGGCGAAGGCGTGGTGCATGGCGCCCGCGGCATCGGCGGCGGCCAGGACGGCGCGCCGCACGACTACACGCTGCTGCCTCCTGGCACGCCGGCCCGAAAGCTGAGAAGCAAGGAGATCAACGTGCCGGTTCCATCGGGCAGCGTGATCCACGTGCTGTCCGGCGGCGGCGGCGGCTGGGGCGACCCAGGCGCGCGAGACCCGGCCGCGCGCGAGGCGGACGCGGTAGAGGGGCTGGCGTGAGCGATCCGGTTCTGATCCTGACCGATCAGCCGTCCAGTACGGAAGAGCAGGTCATTGGAAGCGGCCTGGACGACTTCAACCTGCTGAAAGCCGGCTATCGCGACTGGCGTGCGGTGGCGGCGCTCGCACGCGATCCGCAGACCAACGAGCCGCTTGGCGGGATGATCGGACGCACGTCCTACGGCCTGCTGTTCATCGAACAGGTGTTCCTGCCCGGAACGCTGCGGGGCCAGGACATTGGCAGCCGGCTGCTGCGAATGATGGAGGATGAAGGCGGGCGCCGCGGCTGCAAGTCCGCCGTCCTGTACACAATCACCTTTCAGGCGCCCGGCTTCTATGAACGGCACGGCTGGACCGAATTCGGCCGCGTCGCCTGCGATCCGCCGGGGACGGCACGCGTCTTCATGACCAAGCCGCTTCCTTCGACAAGCGAAATCTGAAAGCAAGTCGAGATGCGACCATCCATCAAAGGGTTGTTGATGAATGAATTCGACCACGGCACCGCTTGCCGCGGCGCGCCGCCCTGTCAACGTCATGGCGCGCGCAACCCTTCCTCGCGTGCTCGGTTGCCCGCCATCCACGCCTTGCGGCGCGGACCGGAACAAGGACAGGGATGGCGACCCTACAACCATCATGACGAGCTTTGGCGCCGCCTGATCCCGGGGATCGCCGGCAACCGGCTGGCCGTCAGCGCATGACCTACATCATCGGCATCGATGTCGGCGGCACCTTTACCGACGTTGTCGTCGCCGCGCCGGCTGGCCAGACGATCATCGCCAAGGCCACGACCACGCCCGCGGATCAGTCGGACGGCGTGCTGGATGGGATCGCCCTGGCCGCGCAGCGGCTTGGATTGACCGCCGGCGACCTGCTGCATGCGACCTCCCGGATTCTCCATGGCACCACGGTCGCCACCAATGCCCTGCTGGAAGGCAAGGCGGCACAGGTCGGCATGCTGACGACCGAGGGACACCGCGATGTCATGGAGATGCGGGAAGGCCTGAAACCGGACCGCTACAACCTGCGCATGACCCCGCCTGCCCCCTTGGTCCCGCGCCGCCTGCGGCTGGCGGTGCGGGAACGCCTGCGGGCCGATGGAACGGTGGAGGTTCCATTGGACGCCGGATCGCTGGATCGCGCCATCGCCGCGCTGGCCGAGGCGGGCGTGCAGTCGGTCGCGATCTGCTTCCTGCACGCCTGGCGCAATCCTGGCCACGAACGCCATGCCGCCGCCGCGGTCCGCGGCCGCCTTCCCGGCGTCTATGTCACAACGTCGTCCGACGTGCTGCCGCAGATCAAGGAGTTCGAGCGGTTCTCCACCACGGTCGCCAACGCGGCCGTCGGACCGGTGATCCAGCATTATCTCGACCGGCTGCAATCCCGGCTGGTGGATGCGGGGTATCATGGCGAGCTGCTGGTCATCCTGTCGCATGGCGGCGTCGCGTCGGTCGCGGAGGCGACACGGCTGGCCGCCGGCACCGCCTTGTCCGGACCCGCTGGTGGCGTAGCGGCGGCGGTGGCGCTGAGCCGCGCTGGGCTGGCGCGGGACGTGATCGGCTTCGACATGGGCGGCACCTCGACGGACATCGCCGTGGTGCGCGATGGCCAGCCGACGCTGTCGGGCGACAAGGTGGTGGGCAATGCGCGGATCGCGCTGCCGAGCCTGGATATTGTAACGTTGGGCGCGGGCGGCGGATCGATCGGCAAGCTGGACCCGGCCGGCCTGCTGGCGGTAGGTCCGGAAAGCGCCGGCGCCGATCCGGGACCGGCCTGCTACGGCCAGGGCGGCACCGCGGCCAGCGTGACGGACGCCAATCTGGTGCTGGGTTACCTTGATCCGGCAAATTTCCTCGGCGGCCGCCGCATGCTGGATCTGGGCGCGGCGACGGTGGCGGTAGGAAAACTGGCGGCCGCGCTGGGTCTGGATGTCGCCGATGCCGCCGGCGGTATCCACCGGGTGGTCAATGGCCGCATGGCCGATGCCGTTCGCGTCGCCACCGTCCGCCGCGGCGTCGATCCGCGGCGCTTCACGCTGCTGGCGTTCGGCGGCGCCGCCGGATTGCATGTCACCGCCGTGGCGGCGGAACTGGGCATGACGCGGGTGGCGATTCCGCTGGCCGCCTCGGTGCTGTCCGCCTGGGGCATGCTGAACACCGATCTTCGGGTGGAACTCAGTCGCAGCCAGGGACAGGCCGGCGCGATCGACGTGGATGACCTGAAAGCCGCCTTTGTCACGATGGAGCAGGAAGGCCGTGCTCGGTTGGCCTGGTTCAACGGTGAGGTAACGCTCCGCCGGTCCGCCGACATGCGCTACGGCGAACAGGTGTTCGAGATCGCGGTGCCGCTGGATGATCTGGACTGGAATGCGGTGGACCTGGATGAAACGCTGGCGGAGCGGTTCCACGCGACGCATGAGGCGCTGTATACCTATGCCTTGCGCGACCAGGAGGTGGTTCTGGTGAACGCACATCTGTCGGCGATCGGCCAACTGCCGCAGATAGAACCGGCCGGCCTCGAACCACGCTGCGCGGCGATGCCGAAGGGACAGCGGCGGGTTTATCTCGGCCGATGGACGGAGGTGCCGGTGTTCGACCTCCTGACGCTGGGTGTGGATCAGGCCATCACCGGCCCGGCGGTGATCGAGTCGGACACCACGACCGTCCTGCTGCGGGCGGACGACACCGCCCGCTTCGACGCAAGAGGCTGGCTGGATATCAGCGTGATTGACCCACATCGGTCGCCGGCATAGCGTTGATCGCTTGGAGGACAGATCATGCAGGATGATCCACCGCTGAAGGTCTTCTGGCAGCCTGGCTGAACAAGCTGCCTGAAGCTCAAGGAGTTTCTCTCGGTCCGTGCGATCGAGTTCCAATCGATCAATGTGCTGGAAGACCCCGTGGGACTGGCGGAGCTGCGCCGGCTTGGCGCACGCTCGGTGCCGGTGCTGTCGCGCGGTGATGACTGGGTGTTCGCCCAGAATATCGGGCACGTTGTCAAATTCCTTGGCTTGAACGAGGCAACCGGTCCGGTCCTGTCGGCTGTCGAACTCATGCGGCGCCTCGAGCTTTTCATGTCGACGGCGGTGCAAATCATCCCGCTTATGCCGGATGACCGGCTTGAACTGCATGTGCCGAACCGTCCGCGCAGCTATCGCGTCCTGGGGCACCACATCTTCCGCATTCCGGAGGCGCTGCTGGAGGTCGTTGCCGGCGCAACCTTGAGCTATGAGATGCTGACCGCCGCGCCGCCGGCCGGGATGGAAACCAGCGCCGATATCGCGGCCTATGGACAGCGCGTGCTGGGCCAGGTTCGGGCCTGGTGGGATGCCAAGCCGGACAAGGCGGGACGGGAAGCCGTGGAAACCTACTACGGGCGGCAGTTGTTGCAGGAATACCTGGAACGAACGACGTGGCATTGCGGACAGCATGTCCGTCAGTGGGACATGCTGCTGCGGATGGCCGGGATCACGCCGGCGACGACACTGCATGAGCCAGACTTCGCCGGGCTGCCCATGCCCAGCAGCGTGTGGGACGGCTGATCCGGCGGGTATCCGGCCGTCCCGCAGTCCAGACCCATGCCTTGCGACGTGACAACCCCGCTGCCCACACCGGCGCTTCGTGCGGTCCCGAGATTATATCTCGGTAATTTTGATGACAGTGCTCTCGGAAACGTGCTTCAACAAATCGCGACTTTCGCGAGTGCATGCATGATCCGGCTGTTTTCCCAACAAGGCTTGTCACCGCACGGGTTCTGCCTTCTATGGCAGCCAGAGCTGGTCTGGCTGCATGCGTTTTCCGACGCAATGATTGGCGTCGCCTACTACGCGATACCGCTCGCCCTGGCATTTCTCGTTATCCGCCACCGGGACCTTGCTTTTGGCTGGATGTTCTGGCTGTTCGCGTTGTTCATCCTGGCGTGCGGCACGACGCACTTCATGGAAATCTGGGTGCTGTGGCATCCGGATTACGCTGTGCAAGGCCTGCTGAAGGCGTTCACCGCATTGGCCTCGATTTCCACCGCCTGCCTGCTGTGGCTCCATATGCCCCGGCTGCAGGCCATTCCGACGCCCGGTCAGTTGCGCCGGATCGCCGATCAGCTTGCCGACGAGACGGTTCGGCATGAACAGACGGTGGAGCAGCTTTACCAGAGTGAGGAGAGCTTCCGGCTGATTGTCGAAAGCGTACGCGACTGCGCCATGTTCATGCTGGACAAGAATGGCTTTGTTACATCCTGGAATGGCGGCGCCGAACGCATCAAGCGTTACGCGGCCGAGGACATCGTTGGCCGCCACTTCGGGTGCTTCTACGTGCCGGAAGACCAGGCCAACGATGCACCAGCGCAGGGGCTGGCGGTGGCGATGGCGGAGGGCCAGCACCAGGAGGATGCCTGGCGCCTGCGCGCCGACGGCTCGCGCTTCCTGGCCAATGTGATCATCAATCCGGTGTTCGACCGGGCCGGCGTGCACATCGGCTTCGCCCAGGTGACGCGCGACATCACGGAGGAGCACCACGCGCGGGAAGCGCTGGGGCAAGCGCGGCTGGCGCTGGCGCAATCGCAGAAGATGCAAGCCGTCGGACAACTGACGGGGGGCATCGCGCATGACTTCAACAACATGCTGACGGCGATCCTGGGCAGCCTTGAACTGCTCGACAAGCATCAGGAGAAATTCAGCCAGGCGACGTATCGGATGCTCTGCGTGATCCGCAAGGCCGCCGATCACGGCACCGAGCTGACGCGCCGGCTGCTGGCGTTCTCCCGCAAACAGATGCTGACACCGGCGGTCACCGACGTGAACCGGCTGGTGTCGGGGCTGTCCGACATGCTGGGACGCACGCTTGGTGAATCGGTCGCGATCGAAACGCAACTGGCGGGCGGGCTTTGGCCGGTGTTCATCGACCGCAACCAGTTGGAGAGCGCGTTGCTGAACCTGGCGGTCAATGCACGCGACGCGATGCCACAGGGTGGCAGCCTGACGATCGAGACGCTGAACGCCTTCCTCGATCAGGACTATGTGCAGCGGCGCGACGAGGTCGTGGCCGGTGAGTACGTCGCGATCGCGATCAGCGACAGCGGCACGGGCATGGCCGCCGACGTGCTGGCCCGCGCGTTCGAGCCGTTCTACACGACCAAGGAGATCGGCCAGGGCACCGGTCTGGGACTGAGCCAGGTGTTCGGCTTCGTCAAGCAGTCCGGCGGACATCTCGAGCTTTACAGCGAGGTGGGACATGGCACGACGGTGAAGTTGTACGTGCCGCGTCACCACGCCGCGGTCGAGGCGGCGGCGCTGGCCGCCGAACCGGTGTTGCCGCTGCCGGTCGGAAGCGAAACCGTGCTGGTGGTCGAGGATGATGACCGGGTGCGAGGCTACAGCGTCAGCGCGGTGCGCTATCTTGGCTACAACACGCTGGAGGCGAGCAGCCCGGCAGCCGCGCTGGACATCATCCGGACCCGTCCGGACATCAGCCTGTTGTTCACGGATGTAGGCCTGCCCGGCATGAATGGACGAGAGCTCGCGGACCAGGCGATCGGCAGCCGGCCCGGCCTGAAGGTTGTCTACACGACGGGTTACGCGAGAACGGCGATCACCCGTCAGGGCATGTTGGAACGCGGGGTCCACCTGTTGCCAAAGCCGTACAAGATCGAGAGCCTGGCCAGAATGCTGCGATCGGTGATGGATGAGGTCTGACATCAACTGGTGAAACGATTGTCGGGCGCCGCCGCGATCGTCATACCAGGGTACTCGGCCTATCCACCACTTGCGGAGCAGGAGGCGGCGAAGGCGTGCATCGCTGACCGCCGCCGGTCATGTTGTGGGTGTGAAAGCCGTGGGGTGTGAAAGCCGTGGGGTGTGAATGCCGTGGGGCGTGCAAGCCATCTTCCTTGCGTGCCCGGCCGGCTGCCATGACGCGATTCGACGACCGTGATGGCGGCTGCGTCAACCTCGTACCCCGCCGCCTGGAAACTCCACCTCCGCGGCGCGCACGGTCGCCAGGTTCGCGGTCTGCACATAAGGCAGGTTGGACAGCGCCTGCAGGGTCACCCGCGGAGGCTGCGTGAAGACCGGCGAGGCCAGAGCCTGCAAGGCGGCGGTCTGGTTGCCGAATTGCAGATCCCAGGCAAGCGCGAGCAGCGCGTTCACCACCAGTTGCGGCGGCGCATCCGGACGAATGCCAACGATATGGCGCAGGTCGCCACGCGCCTCGTTGATGCGAAACTTGATCGTGCTACCCATGCCAACCCAGCGCGGATTCTCCGGCAGTTCACCGGACAGGTACTCCAGCGCGATGATGGCGCGGGCGGCCTCGATCGGGTTGCCGCGGGTGTTGGCGGGGGAGGCGAAGGCCCAGGCCGACTGGTTGATGGCGCCGATGTCGTTGTCCTGATAGGTGCCAAACACGCCGGCCGGCAGGAATGGCGTGTTCCGCGTCGCCGGCAAGGTCGCGCAGGCCCCGAGGGACAGAGCGAGGGACAGGGCGCCGGCCAGGGCCAGCGGCGAAGCTGAAAATAAGCGCATGGGGTTTCCCTAAAGCATTGTCATTCAGATAGGACGTCATCAGCCGGCCGGCATGCCGTTCCCGTTTGATTGACATCCGTTGCCAGGACACTTGCGGCGGCGGCGGCGAGAAACGCCTCCGCCAGCGTCGGATCGTCGGCGAGACGGGCCAGCACGACCGCGCCGACCATGGTGGCGAGCGAGGCGGCGGCCTGGTCGCGGCCGACCAGACGGGCAAGCGCATCGAGCATACCACGCAGCGCACCGGACATGGCGTCGCGGGACTCGGCACGGCGGGCCACATCAGGGCCAAGCGTCGTGAGCGGACAGGCGGCGTCGGACATGGCATGGGCGGGGTTCAGGTAGGTTTCGACGATCCGCTTCAGGGCGGCTTGGTGATCCGGCAGGCGGCTCAGTCCGTCCCAGCGCGTTGCCGCCTGTTCCAGCAGGGATCGCGCGACCTCCGCCGCCAGCGCCTCCTTCGAGGCAAAATGCAGGTAGAAGCCGCCATGCGTCAGGCCGGCCAGACGCATCACGGCGTCGACGCCGGTGCCGTCGACGCCATGTTCCCGGAACAGCAAGCCGGCGGCGTCAATGATCCGCTGTCGGGTCGCGGTCTTGCGCTGGGTGGTGGTACGCATCTCGGGCCTCCGGTCTTGGCGCTTGACTTCCATATGACGATCGTCATGTTGCCTGCAACCCTTCCCGGAGTGCCGCTGCATGGGACCGAAGACGATTGCCCGCCTGGCCGCCGGCCGCATCCACTACGCCTGGATCGTCGTGGCGGTCATGTTCGTCGTGATCCTGGCCAGTGTCGGGGTGCGGGCCACGCCGGGGGTGCTGATCGTGCCGCTTGAGGATGCGTTCGGCTGGAGCAACGCCGCCATTTCCGGCGCGGTGTCGCTGAACATCCTGCTGTTCGGACTGGTGGGACCGTTCGCCGCCGGGCTGATCCAGACAATCGGGCTAAAGCGGACAGTGCTGATCTCGATGGCGCTGCTGGTCGCTGGCGCCGGGCTGAGCAGTTTCGTCACGCAGCTCTGGCAGCTTTACCTGACATGGGGGGTGCTGGTCGGGCTTGGCTCGGGGGCCGGCATGGTCGGGCTGGCGACGGCGCTGGCGAACCGCTGGTTCGTGGCGCGCCGCGGCCTTGTGGTGGGGCTACTGACGGCGAGCAACGCCAGCGGCCAGTTGATCTTTCTGCCGCTGCTGGCTTCGCTGGCGACGAATCACGGCTGGCACACCGTGCCCTGGGCGGTGGCGCTGATCATCCTGCTGCTGATGCCGGTGGTGATGCTGATGCTGCCGGAAAGCCCGGCTTCAATCGGGATCGGACCGTTCGGGTCGCAGGACATCGTGGTGCTGCCGCCGCAAGCGGGCAACCCGTTCATGATCGCCATTGGCGGCTTGGCGCGCGGTGCGCGCTCGATCGATTTCTGGCTGCTCTTCATCACCTTTGGGGTCTGCGGTTTTTCCACCAATGGGCTGGTCGGAACGCACCTGATCCCGTTCTGCATCGACCATGGCATTCCGGAGATCAGTGCCGCCGGGCTGCTGGCGGCGATGGGGGTGTTCGACCTGATCGGCACGACGTTGTCCGGCTGGCTGACCGACCGGTACAACCCGCGGATCCTGCTGTTCTGGTATTACGGGCTGCGCGGTCTGTCGCTCGCGGTGCTGCCGTTCACCCAGTTCGATGTGGTCAGCCTGGGTATCTTCGCGGTGTTCTACGGACTGGACTGGGTGGCGACGGTGCCGCCGACGGTGACGCTGACGAACGACGTGTTCGGCAAGAAGGACGCTCCGGTGATGATATCGTGGATTGTCGCCGGGCATCAGTTGGGCGGTGCCTTGGCGGCGCTGGGTGCCGGGGAAACGCGCTATCTGACCGGCAGCTATGTTCCTGCCTTCCTGGCGAGCGGCATCGCCTGCCTGATGGCGGCGCTGCTGGTGCTGCGAATCGCACGGGCAAAGCCAGTGCTGGCGGCAGCGGCTTAGGATCGCGCGTAAAGGCAGCGCCTGTGCATGCCTTCACATCGGATAAACGCGCCAATTCCGTTCACGGGTTGGTATCACACCGCTGCGGCCTGAGCTGCGCCTGGTGCGGACATCCCCACGGGCATCCTCACGGGCATCGCCATCAGGTTTTCCTGGGCCTTCTGCTCCGCCTGCTTCCGCTTGTGGTTCTCCGCCATGCGCCGCGCCATTCGTTGCTGTTCGGCGGCTCGGCTCCAGACCCTGACGGTCTTGTTGCTGCTGACATCCGGCGCATGGCCGGCGAAGTCCATTGTGGCGGGCGCTTGGCCGGCAGCGGATTGATCGGGTGTGGCGGCGGGCTGGGGCTGTGCCGGTGGGATCGCGGCTTCCTTGGCGGTGGGCGCCGCCTTGCAACGTTCCCGCCGCAACCGGTCCAGTGTGCGCTGGTTCTGCTGCGCCGAACGGTTGAGGCTGACGGCGTTGCCGCGGAGACGGAGGATCTTGTTGGGCGGCAGATCGGCCGCCGCGGCCTCACTGAGCGCCTGGAGCGCCTGGAAGCCGAAGCTGATGATCTCGGCGGCGAGGCGGAGTTCTTCCTGAGTTTCGGCCTGATAGTCGGCCAGCATGTGATTGGCGGCATGGCGCGCGGCGATCAGGTCGCCATCGGCGCCGATGAGAAAGAAGGGCGCGAGCAAGGCAAGAACCGTGTCCAGGATGGCGGGTGTAATGGCTGTGGAGAAGGACCCTGTGGAGAAAGACATCGGGATGTGCTCGCGAGTTGGGATACGGGATATCGTCCTGATTATGCTGAACGTTAAGGGAACATTGCCTGAAATGCAAGAATAATTTCTCTACGGGCTGCTAGGCGAGGTTTGCCCGTGGTGGCCGGGGGTTCGGTAGCAACGGGACCAACAGTTCGATTAAGGCTGTCCGGTTGATGGCTACCGCCGATTACGACCCATAATGGACATTGGCCGGAGCCGTTGTCGTTCCCGAAAAGCGGATGTGTCGGACACCATGACGCTTTGGGACCGGAGTATCACAAGCCGGCATGAACACGGCGTTGCGGCTTAGGGCGTATCGGTGAGCCGATCGAGGTTCGCGATTAGTCGGTCGAGCAGAACGGCAAGTTGCGCGGTCTCCTGGTCGGTAAACCCAGCCACCGCGTCGCGATTGCCTCGGAACAAGGTCGCGATGGCCTCCGGCAGCCTTGCTAACGCGAGCTCCGTCAAGGCGATGCGACTGCTGCGTCCATCGTCGGGATCAGGCGTGCGCCAGATAAGCCCGGCCCGCGCCATGCGCGTGAGCATCTGCGCCATGGGCGGCTGCTGAATCTGCGCGAAGCGCGCCAGATCACGTTGCGTGTCGGCCCGACCGGTTTGGAGGGCGACTAGAACCGGCACATGGCCGACCCCGAAACCCAGCGGCTTGAGGCGAGCCTCGCTCAAGCGCGCGAAGCCCCGCGCTGCAAGGCTGATCAGGTGTCCCGGCGTCGAGAGCACGTCCGTGCCCGTATCGCTCTCTTGCATCATGCGCCTCAATTTATATATGCCCATATGTAAATGCCGATCTGTTTCGCATCAAGGCGCTGCGATCCCGTTCCGTCGCGCCCCGGCACTTTGTCATGAGGAGCAAGCCTATGGCTGACGACATCGAGGTTCTCAGGGTGATGTATGACCGTTTCAACGCACGGGACATCGATGGCGTCCTCGGCGCACTCACCGATGACGTCGCCTGGGCCAACGGCATGGATGCCGGCCACGTCCACGGCCGCGAAAGTGTCCGCGAATACTGGACGCGCCAGTGGGCCATCGTCAGCCCGCACGTCGAGCCCGTAAGCTTTGACAGGGCTCCGAATGGTTCAATCGTTGTCGAGGTGCGTCAGTCCGTGAGGGATCTACAAGGTAGGCCCCTGCAAGATCAAACGCACGGGCTCCGGGACAAAACGGTCGGTCACGTCTTCCATCTGCGGAATAGCAAGGTCACCCGCTTTGACATCCGAGAAGATCACTGAGCAGGCCGGCGATCGGAAGATGTGTGCCGAGCTTATGTGGCCATGACCAATCGAACTTCTGGTTCCCCTGCTATCGGACCCCCTGGCTGGGTTGATGGCGGGATTGGGCGATATTAGCGTCCGGCGGCCTCAAGAATTGGTGGCAAAGCCCCATATGAATTGATGTCATTGGATAGGGAGCCACGCAACATGAGCGCGACAACGGAAACGGCCACTTTGGGCGGCGGATGCTTCTGGTGCCTGGAGGCGGTATTCAAGGACCTGAAAGGCGTCACCTGGGTGATGTCGGGCTATGCTGGCGGGCAGGTTGCCAACCCCAGCTACCACGCCGTCTGCTCGGGACGCACCGGCCATGCCGAGGTCGTGCAGGTCAAGTTCGATCCCAGCCAGCTTGCCTATGCCGACCTGCTGCGGGTGTTCTTCTCGATCCACGACCCGACGACGGTCGACCGCCAGGGCAACGACGTCGGCTCGCAATACCGCTCGATCATCCTGACCCACTCGGACGCGCAGCGTGAAACGGCGGAAGCAGTGATGCGGGAGATCAGCGAGGCCAAGATCTGGCGAGGCAGGCTGGTGACGCAGATCGAGCCGCTGACGGCGTTCTATGAAGCGGAGCCGGAACACCATGACTACTTCGCCCGCAACCCATACACCGGTTACTGCCAGGCCATCGTGGCGCCGAAAGTGGTGAAATTCCGCAAGCAGTTCGCCGACCGGCTGAAGCGGGAAGCGGCGGAGTAGACACGGTCCGGCATCCGGCGAGGTGCCAAGTCAATCCGCGGCATTGGGTGCCAAGACCATGATCCCTGGAGGTTGGTTCCTGGTCAGTGTATGATCGTGGTGCGATTCTTTTGTCTGACCGCGCCATTCAGGCCATCTGCCTGACCAGCCTCAGGCGATCACACTTCGATCATCCCTCCGGCGGCGCTCTCGACGGACGTGGAAGTGGCGATGATCTCGGGTTGGACGGCCGATGGCAGGGCTGCCGCCACGTCCAGATCCGGAGCCGGCCAGATCAAGGGTGTGGAAATGGCGATGATCTCGGGTTGAACGGCCGGTGGCAGGGCTGCCGCCACGTCCAGATCCAGGGCCGGCCAGATCAAGGGCTTGGAACTGGCGATGATCTCGGGTTGGACGGCTGGTGGCAGGACTGCCGCCACGTCCAGATCCGGGGATGGCCAGATGATCGGAACTGGTTGGCTCGTCGCGCGATTTATCTGCCGCCATGCCCTGTCGTTCTGAAGAACCGTTCGGTTGGCTGCAAGTCCCAGCCGAGCCGCGCGGCTGGCATGTATCAAATCTTTTGTCCGCGCCCTGATCCGACGGCTGTCCTCGATCACTTCAAGAGTCTCGGATATGATGCAAGCCACGGCCGGATCGCCTCCACAACGCTCAGGACATTAGGTCAAAGTCCGTGATTGTTTCCACCTAAAAATAACACGCCCTGGTTGTGGTCACCTTGTGTCGCAAGGAATTCGGCCCAGGCCAGACCATGACTTCTGAACTAGCGCCGCCGCCGCACCGCCATTTGACGCCAAGCAGCCGACCCTATAACCGGACAGCGGGATAAGGAGACGCCAATGGACCTGAACTTTACCGCTGAAGAACGCGCCTTTCGCGCCGACGCGCGCCAGTTCTTCCGCACCGCCATCCCCGAGACCATTCGCGCCAAGGTCGCGGAGGGCGAGGGTCTGACGCGCGATGACATGATCACCTCGCAGCGCATCCTGAACGCGCGTGGCTGGGCCACGGTGAATTGGCCGGTGGAATGGGGTGGCCAGGACTGGTCGCCGATTCAGGTCTACCTGTATCAGGACGAGATGCAGCAGGCCGACTGTCCGGCGCCGATCCCCTTCAACGTCAGCATGGTCGGCCCGGTGATCGCGCAGTTCGGCAGCCAGGAGACCAAGCAACGCTTCCTGCCCGCCACCGCCAACGCCGACATCTTCTGGTGCCAGGGATTTTCCGAGCCTGGTTCGGGTTCCGACCTGGCGTCGCTGCGCACCAAGGCCGAGCGCAAGGGCGACAAATACATCGTCAACGGCCAGAAGATGTGGACCACCCTGGCGCAGCACGCCGACTGGATCTTTTGTCTGGTCCGTACTGATCCCAGCGCCAAGGCGCAGGAAGGCATTTCGTTCATTCTGATCGACATGAAGACGCCGGGCATCACGGTTCGCCCGATCGTCACCATCGACGGCGGCCGCGAGGTCAACGAGGTGTTCTTCGACAATGTGGAAGTTCCGGTCGAGAACCTTGTCGGTCAGGAGAACAAGGGCTGGGACTACGCCAAGTTCCTGCTTGGCAACGAACGCACCGGCATCGCCCGCGTCGGTGCCTCGAAGGCGAAGATCGCCAGGATCAAGGAACTCGCGGCGCTGGAATTCGCCGGCGAACGTCCGTTGATCGAAACCCCGCGCTTCCAGGAAAAGCTAGCCGGGGTCGAGGTCGAGCTGAAGGCGCTGGAGATGACCCAGCTTCGGGTGGTGTCGGATGAGCGCAAGCTGGCGAAGGGGCGGCAGAACCCGGCATCGTCGATCCTGAAGCTGAAGGGCACGGTGATCCAGCAGCAACTGACCGAACTGGTGATGGAGGTCGTCGGTCCGTATGTCATGCCGTATCAGCGGGACTTCGACGGCAACAATGAACCGGTGATCGGCCCGGATTATGCCACCGAGGCGGCGCCGATGTATTTCAACTATCGCAAGGTCTCGATCTACGGCGGATCGAACGAGATCCAGCGCAACATCATCGCCAAGGCGATCCTGGGGTTATAGCGCGCGGGGTTGGTGTGGCGACTGCACGTTAGACCATGATCGTTTGAGGTTGCCTCATCGTCGGTGTCCGATCATGGTCTAACGCCTTGTTTGATCGCGTGATTCACGCCTTCTGACTGGTCAGCCTCAGGCGATCACGCTTTAGCTGAAGGGACTTCGCCATGGATTTTGATCTGACCGAGGACCAGCGCCTGCTGAAGGACAGCGTCGATCGCTTGATCGCGCAGCAGTATGGCTTCGAGCAGCGCAAGAAATACATCCGCGAGCCGGCCGGCTACAGCGTTGCCATGTGGGACCAGATCGCCGAACTGGGGCTGCTGGGGCTGCCGTTCGAGGAGACATTGGGCGGCTTTGGCGGCGGTGCCATGGAAACCGCGATTGTCATGGAAGCGTTTGGCCGCGGCCTGGTGCTGGAGCCGTTCTTTGCCACCGTCATTCTGGGTGGTGGTCTGTTGCGCCGGGCCGCCCCGGCCTCCGTGCTGGGCGCATTGGCGCCGCGTGTCGCCGCTGGCAAGCTGAAGCTGGCCTTCGGGCATGTCGAGCGGCATTCCCGCTACGACCTGAGCGATGTCAGCACCACCGCGCGCAGGGACGGCAGCGGCTACGTCCTCGACGGCGCCAAGAGCGTGGTGATCCATGGCGATGCCGCCGACCGCATCTTCGTCACCGCCCGGATCGGCGGTGAACGGCGGGCGCGCGACGGCATCGGCCTGTTCCTGCTCGATCCCGCGACGCCGGGCGTCAGCCGCCGCGGCTACCCGACGCAGGACGGGCAGCGCGCCGCCGAGTTGACGCTGACCGGCGTGCGTGTCACCGCCGACGACGTGCTGCATGATAATGCCCTGCCGCTGATCGAGCACGTGGTTGACGAGGCGATCGCCGCGCTTTGTGCCGAGGCGGTGGGCGCAATGCAGGCGATGCACGAACTGACCCTGGAATACCTGAAGACCCGAAAGCAGTTCGGCCGCCCGATCGGGTCTTTCCAGGCGCTGCAGCACCGCTCAGTGGACATGCTCGTGGCTTTGGAACAGGCGCGCAGCATGGCGATGTTCGCCGCCGTGATGGCGGAAGAGGAGAACCCGATCGAGCGGCGCCGTGCCATCGCCGCCGCCAAGGTGCAGATCGGCCGGTCGGCGCACCACATCGGGCAGGAGGCGATCCAGCTTCATGGCGGCATCGGCGTGACCACTGAATATGCCGTCGGCCATTACTTCAAGCGAACCACCATGATCGAGCAGTTGTTCGGTGATGCCGATACTCATCTGGCCTATCTGGCCCGCCACGGCGGCCTGTTCGGCAGGGCGGCTTGAGTTCATCGCGGGCGGGGGCTGTCCTGCTCGACCTGGACGGCACCCTGGCGGATTCCCGGCCGGGCATCGAGGCAGGTCTTCGCTTCATGGTGGGCGAACTTGGTCACGATCCGGCGGCGGCGGGCGATCTGACGTGGGCCGTGGGTCCGCCGATCGCCGTGTCGATCGGCACGCTGCTGGAGAGATACGGCGACGACCGGGTGGACCTGGGTGTCAGCACGTATCGTGCCCGTTACTCCGCTGTCGGCTTGTACGACTGCACGGTGTTTCCCGGCGTTCCGGAGATGCTCGCGATCCTGCACAACGCCGGCCGCAGGCTGTGTGTCGCGACATCGAAACGCCGTGATTTCGCCGAACGCGTGGTCGATTTCCTTGGCTTCCGCCGCTGGCTGCCGACGGTCTATGGCGCGCTGCCGGGTGGTGGCCTGGACGACAAGAAGGACATGCTGGCCGAACTGCTGCGGGTCGAGGAATATGACGCCGCCGCCACGGTCATGGTCGGCGACCGGATGCACGACATTCACGCCGCGAAGGCCAATGGGCTGCGGTCGATCGGTGTGCTGTGGGGGTATGGCGGACAGGCGGAACTGGTGGAAGCGGGCGCGGATGCGCTGGCGGCGACGCCGACGGACGTGGTGAGGCTGCTTTAGACCTCGAGCGGCAAGGTTTCGCCTCATGGACCAGGCCGGTTGGGAAGCAGGAAAGCCATTCGAGGGCAACGCTGCCGAAGCTCTTGTCTCGGTCACGTTCCACGGTGTAATCGATCGGCGGTCTCGCTTAGGACGGGACCAGGTGGGTCGCCTGTTCTGAACGGCCCGTGGAAAGGGAGCAAATCATGGTGTTGACCCGACGCGGCCTGCTGGGAAACAGCCTTCTGGGAGGCGCGGCCATCGCCGCCACAACTGGCCTGCCCGCCCGCGCGCAGTCGCCGACGATCAAGATCGGCGTGCTGGGCGACGAGTCGGGGGTCTACCGCGATCTCAGTGGTCCCATCGCTATCGCGGCGGTGAAGCTGGCGGTCGCCGACAGCAAGGCGGCCGGACGAAACATTCCGGTGGAAATCATTACCGGCGACCACCAGAACAAGCCTGATGTCGGCGCCAGCCTCGCACGGCAATGGATCGAACGGGACGGCGTCGACATGATCACCGACACGCCGAACAGCGCGGTTGCGTTGGCCGTCGCAGGGGTCTGCAAGAACCTGGACAAGGCGTTCATCAACTCACCGGCCGCCACCGCCGATCTGACCGGACCGCAATGCGCCCCGACCACGGTGCACTGGACGATGGACACCTGGATGCTGGCGCATTCCACCGGCGGGGCCATGGTGAAGGCGGGCGGCGATAGCTGGTTCTTCATCACCGCCGACTACGCGTTCGGTCATGCGCTGGAGCGCGACACCAGCAACTTCGTCACACAGGCCGGCGGCAAGGTGCTCGGCAACGTGCTGGCGCCGCTCGGCACCAGCGATTTCTCGTCGTTCCTGATCCAGGCGCAGTCCAGCGGCGCCAAGGTGATCGGCCTGTGCAACGCCGGCAGCGACACCGTCAACTCGATCAAGCAGGCGGGCGAGTTCGGCATTACCGGAAAGGGCGTGAAACTCGCCGGCCTGCTGGTGTTCATCAGCGATATTCATGCGCTGGGATTGCAGACGGCGCACGGGATCGTGGTTTCCAACACGTTCTACTGGGACCGCGACGACCGCACGCGCGCGTTCAGCAAGCGGCTGCAGCCGCAGATCGGTAACGCGCGGGCCGGGATGGGACAGGCCGGATGCTATGCCGGGACGTTCCACTACCTGAAGGCTGTCGCGGCGATGGGCGTCGCCGAGGCGAAGAAGAGCGGCGCGGCGACGGTCGGCCGCATGAAGGCGATGCCGACCGATGACGATTGCTTCGGTCCGGGCAGCATTCGCGCCGACGGCCGCGCTTTGCATCCGGTGTATTTGTACGAGGTCAAGACGGCGGCGGAGAGCAAGTATCCCTGGGACTATTACAAGCTGCTGGCTACCACGCCGGCCGATCAAGGGTTCAGGCCGCTGACCGCGGGCGGCTGCCCGATGGTGCATAGCTGAAGGCCAGGGCTCTGCCCTGGACCCGCTAAGGGGCGGAGCCCCATAAGCGCTAGGATAAGGCATTTTTAGCGTCTTTGTCTTGGCAGCGGCGCTTTCTGGGCGGCTCGGCCAGCCGCCTGCGTGCCGTTCTGCGGGTCGCCAGGCTGCGGCGTCTTCGGGGTTGTGCGAACAGAGCCACTTGCAGACGGCGGTGGTTGGATTGCCAAACCCGCCAAAGGCTGGCGTGACGGGTTGCACGGCCAGATGTTGGCTCAGGGGGGAAAGCCGAGATCCTCGCCCAGCGAAGTCTCGATCAGCACGGCGGCGATGAGATGAGCGAGCAGCCAACTGCGCGCGAGCTTGGGATCGCTTGCTTGCAACGCCGCAAAGCCGCCCAGGCTTTTCAGTCGTTTGAACGCGAGTTCCACCTGCCAGCGCATGCGGTAGAGCCGCACGACCTCCGCCGCTGTCGCCTGTTCTGGCGACAGCGAGGTCAGCAGCATCATGTATCCAGCCGCCCTCAGGGTGCGCGGATCGGTCTTGTGGCCCTTGCGACTGGCCTTGCGGTGCAGCCTCTTGTGCTGGCGCTCGGTCGCCTCGGGCGGCTTGCGCGCGATGATCAGGCGCGCGCGCACCGGGGCGCGGCCGGCGCCGATTGACACGGCGTGTTCCACCACCGACGGGCCGTTGTCGGACAGCGCCGCGACCAGATCAAAGGCCTGCCGCGACGCATCGAACACGTTCACCGAGCGCCAGCCGATCCGGGTGATGAAGTCCGCCTGGTTGGCGTGGGCATGGGCAAAGTTGCGCACCCGCGCATAGCCACGATCCTGCACCAGAACATCACCGGGCCGCACCGCCACGCAACTGAGCGCTTCGGCCGTGGCGGCCTTGGTCATCGCAAGATCGGTAAAACAGCCGCGCGCCGGTTCATAGCGCGCGTGAAGCCGCCAGTCACTGCCTTTACTGCCCGGGATCGAGACCGTGGAGCCATCCACCAGGTTGAGTTGCAGGCGCCCCTCCATTGGCGTGTCGCCGCGACGATCCGCCAGCAGCCGGTCCAGCACATCAGCCAGGAAATCACCCGAATTGCGCAATCGATCCAGCAGCGAGACGTCACAGAGATCGGCAATCCCGGCTTCGGTGGCATGGCTGGCGACCGCACGCAGCGATAGCCTGCCGGGGCCGTAGAGGAGAGCCAGATGCAGCAGGTCGGCCGCGCTGCGCACGCCACGTTTGCGCACCAGGGCTTTGTGCGTCCGGGCGCTGACCTCCAGATCAATCAGCGAAGAGACGTGGCCGACGACGCTTGGCCAATGATCCAGATGAAACAATGCGGTTTGCATCTGCCCCGGAATCACGCCAAAACGTGCCGTGTCAATCCTATCCTAGCGCTTATGGGGCTCCGCCCCATAAGCGCTAGGATAAGGCATTTTTAGCGTCTTTGTCTTGGCAGCGGCGCTTTCTGGGCGGCTCGGCCAGCCGCCTGCGTGCCGTTCTGCGGGTCGCCAGGCTGCGGCGTCTTCGGGGTTGTGCGAACAGAGCCACTTGCAGACGGCGGTGGTTGGATTGCCAAACCCGCCAAAGGCTGGCGTGACGGGTTGCACGGCCAGATGTTGGCTCAGGGGGGAAAGCCGAGATCCTCGCCCAGCGAAGTCTCGATCAGCACGGCGGCGATGAGATGAGCGAGCAGCCAACTGCGCGCGAGCTTGGGATCGCTTGCTTGCAACGCCGCAAAGCCGCCCAGGCTTTTCAGTCGTTTGAACGCGAGTTCCACCTGCCAGCGCATGCGGTAGAGCCGCACGACCTCCGCCGCTGTCGCCTGTTCTGGCGACAGCGAGGTCAGCAGCATCATGTATCCAGCCGCCCTCAGGGTGCGCGGATCGGTCTTGTGGCCCTTGCGACTGGCCTTGCGGTGCAGCCTCTTGTGCTGGCGCTCGGTCGCCTCGGGCGGCTTGCGCGCGATGATCAGGCGCGCGCGCACCGGGGCGCGGCCGGCGCCGATTGACACGGCGTGTTCCACCACCGACGGGCCGTTGTCGGACAGCGCCGCGACCAGATCAAAGGCCTGCCGCGACGCATCGAACACGTTCACCGAGCGCCAGCCGATCCGGGTGATGAAGTCCGCCTGGTTGGCGTGGGCATGGGCAAAGTTGCGCACCCGCGCATAGCCACGATCCTGCACCAGAACATCACCGGGCCGCACCGCCACGCAACTGAGCGCTTCGGCCGTGGCGGCCTTGGTCATCGCAAGATCGGTAAAACAGCCGCGCGCCGGTTCATAGCGCGCGTGAAGCCGCCAGTCACTGCCTTTACTGCCCGGGATCGAGACCGTGGAGCCATCCACCAGGTTGAGTTGCAGGCGCCCCTCCATTGGCGTGTCGCCGCGACGATCCGCCAGCAGCCGGTCCAGCACATCAGCCAGGAAATCACCCGAATTGCGCAATCGATCCAGCAGCGAGACGTCACAGAGATCGGCAATCCCGGCTTCGGTGGCATGGCTGGCGACCGCACGCAGCGATAGCCTGCCGGGGCCGTAGAGGAGAGCCAGATGCAGCAGGTCGGCCGCGCTGCGCACGCCACGTTTGCGCACCAGGGCTTTGTGCGTCCGGGCGCTGACCTCCAGATCAATCAGCGAAGAGACGTGGCCGACGACGCTTGGCCAATGATCCAGATGAAACAATGCGGTTTGCATCTGCCCCGGAATCACGCCAAAACGTGCCGTGTCAATCCTATCCTAGCGCTTATGGGGCTCCGCCCCTCGCCTTCGCCTACCGCGGCGGCATCCGCAGCGCGCCGTCCAGCCGGATCACCTCTCCGTTCAGGAACCGGTTGCCGACGATATGCGCCACCAGGTCGGCGTATTCGCTGGGCCGCCCAAGACGGGGCGGGAACGGGACACCGGCGCCGAGGCTGGCCTGCACGTCCGGCGGCAGGCCGTCCACCATCGGCGTCTGGAACAGGCCGGGGGCGATCGTGACCACCCGCACGCCGGCACGCGCCAACTCGCGCGCCGCCGGCAACGTCATGCCGATCACGCCGCCCTTCGACGCGGCGTAGGCGGGTTGGCCGACCTGGCCCTCATACGCGGCGATCGAGGCGGTGTTGATGATCACGCCCCGCTCGTTCTCCTCCAACGGGTCGGCCTGGCTCATTTCGGCGGCGGCCAGACGGAGCATGTTGAAGCTGCCGATCAGGTTGACGCGGATGACCCGCTCGAACGCCTCCAGCTTCAGCGGCCCGTCGCGGCCGACGATGCGGCCGGCGGTGCCGATCCCGGCGCAGTTCACCAGGATGCGCGCGGGCCCATGGGCAGCGCGGGCGGCGGCGAAGGCGGCTTCACCGGAGGCCGCGTCGGCCACGTCGCAGGCGATGCCGATGCCGCCGATCCGCGCCGCCTGAGCCTCCGCCGCCGCCTGGTTGATGTCCACCACGGCGACCTTGGCGCCCAGTTCCGCCAGGTGCGCCACCGTCGCCGCACCCAGGCCGGAACCGCCGCCCGTCACCACCGCCGCCAGTCCGTTGATCCGCATCCGCACCCCCTTGCATCCCGTCGCCGCAGAAACCATCAGCGCGGGCGGGACGCAAGCCTGTCTTGACCGGTGAGGCAGTCCGGCTGGAAAACCCGATGACAACGGGAGCAACGCAGCATGACCAAAGCGACATCCTATGCGGACGCGTATGGCGCCTGGATGCATGAGCCGGCGGCCTGGTGGGCACAAGAGGCACAGGGCATCGACTGGGATCGCTGCTGGGACCAGGTGTTCGACCCGTCGCTCGGCGCCTTCGGCCAGTGGTTTTCGGGGGCCATGCTGAACACCTGCTTTAACTGCCTCGATCGGCACGTGATCGCCGGCCATGGGGAACAGGCGGCCCTGATCTGGGACAGCCCGATGGCCGGACGGGTGGAGACCTTCACCTACGGCGATCTGCTGGCCCGCACCGAAAAGCTGGCCGGCGCGTTGGCCGCCCTGGGTGTGCGGCGAGGCGACCGAGTGGTCATCTACATGCCGATGGTTCCCGAGGCCGCCATTGCCATGCTTGCGACTGCTCGCCTTGGCGCCGTGCACTCGGTGGTGTTCGGCGGCTTCGCGGCGGCGGAGCTGGCGACGCGGATCGACGACGCCAAGCCGAAGGTCATCATCTCAGCCTCCTGCGGGCTGGAGCCTGGCCGGGTGGTCAAATACAAGCCGCTGCTGGATGCGGCGATCGCGATGTCGCCGCACAAGCCGGACGCCTGCCTGATCCTGCAACGGCCGCAGGACCAGGCCACACTGGCCGCCGGTCGCGACCATGATTTCCACGCGGCGGTCGAGGCGGCCGAACCGCATCCTTGCGTGCCGGTGCTGGCGACCGATCCGCTGTATGTCCTGTATACCTCCGGCACCACCGGCCGGCCCAAGGGCGTCGTGCGGGACAATGGCGGGCACGCGGTGGTGCTGTGGAACTCCATGCGGATGATCTATGGTCTGGAGGCGGGGGATGTGTTCTGGACCGCATCGGATGTCGGGTGGGTGGTCGGGCACAGCTACATCGTCTATGCGCCGCTGCTGCGTTGCTGCACGTCAATGATGTACGAGGGCAAGCCGGTCGGCACGCCGGATGCCGGCGCGTTCTGGCGGGTGGTCGCGCAGCACCGGGTGAAGGTGCTGTTCACCGCGCCGACCGCGATGCGCGCCATCAAGCAGCAGGACCCCGATGGTGCGCTCCTGCGCGGCCACGACCTGTCCTGCCTGGAAGCGTTGTATTTGGCCGGGGAGCGTTGCGACCCGCCGACCGCGATGTGGGCGCACGAACTGCTTGGCAAGCCGGTGGTGGACCACTGGTGGCAGACCGAGACCGGCTGGCCGATCACCGCCGGCTTTCGCCAGTTCGGGCTGTTCCCGTTCAAGCCAGGCTCCGGCGGGCGCCCCTGCCCCGGCTATGACCTGCACGCGCTGGACGACGAGGGCCGCGTGCTGCCGTCGGGCGAAACCGGCAACCTGTCGCTCCGGTTGCCGCTGCCACCCGGCTGCGGTCCCACGTTGTGGCAGAATGATGAGGGATATCGCGCCGCCTACCTGTCCGACTTCCCCGGCTGGTACCGCACCGGCGACGCTGGCATGGTGGACGCGGACGGCGACGTCTGGGTCATGGGCCGCACCGACGACATCATCAATGTCGCCGGCCATCGTCTGTCGACCGGATCGATGGAGGAGGTGCTGGCGTCGCACAAGGACGTGGCGGAATGTGCCGTGATTGGCGCGAAGGACGCGTTGAAGGGCCAGACTCCAATTGGTCTGGTGGTGCTGAAATCTGGCGTCGACCGGCCGGAAGCCGAGGTTGCCGCCGAACTGGTGGCACTGGTGCGCGAACGCATCGGACCGGTCGCGGCGTTCAAGGACGCACGCGTTGTGGCACGCTTGCCGAAGACCCGGTCGGGCAAAATCCTGCGCGCGAGCATTCGCAAGATCGCCGACGGCGAGGTCGCGCCGGTGCCGCCGACGATCGAGGATCCGGGCGCGTTGGAGGCGTTGCGGGTGGTGTTGGCGCGGTAGGGTTTATCACGAGCGAGGGCAAGCCAGGCCATCACACGGTGGATGAGAGCGCGCTTCTAGTCTGGCAATTGAAGGCCGAGCAGCGATCACATCGGTGGTGCGACACCGTTGGTGCCAACGATGACCCGCCCGGCGCTGAGCGCGCCGTCGGCGCTTTTCGTGGCACCTATGAACACCGGCGCACCTGGCTTCAGATCAGACCGTTGTGCCGGCGCAATGGTCACCACCGGTGCGCCTGGCGCGACCTGGATCGTCTTGGTGCCGCCCTTGTAGTCGACCGTAAGCTGCAGCGCGGTGCTCGCCTTGACCGCGCCCTCGACCGTGCCGTTCGTCATCGTGCTGCCGGGTTCCAGATCCCAGGGATAGCTGCCTTCGCCGGAGCCGCGGCCGGCCTCGGGGAACACCAGGACCTCGATGGCCTGCATGACGCCGCCGGCGCCGGTTCGGGTGGCGATGCCAACGTACGAGTTCGGCTTGATCGCGGCGAGGTCCAGCTTCTTGACCGTCAGAACCATCAGCGGCTGGGTCAGCGCGATGTCGACCGTCTGGCCGTCGCGAGCCTTGACCGTCAGCTTGTTGGCGGTGTCGGACTCAATGGTGCCGCGAATTCGGGTGGGCGGCGCGGTTTGCGCCGCGGCTGGCAGGGTGGCCGCCGCGGTAAGCAGGCAGACCGCCAGCAGGGACGTCAGACTGCGAGCACGCATTGCGTTTTCCTTCCTATGAAATGGCGGGACCGGTTTGGCCAGCCTCCGGTAGGGGTCGATAGCGAGTGTGATGGGATGCGGCAACCTGTTAAATGCGCCGGTCATGATGATGTTGGGGCCGTCCCGTACCGCGAACGCGATCATGCCGAGACCGACCGCGGCGCGATCCGGTTCGGGTGTTTCCCGCCCAAGGGCGGCACATCGGCTGCGAGTCTTTCAGCCGCGCCACCGCGCGAGCCAACCCGTGGCAGGGCATGACCCGGTAAAGCGTGACTCCACAAAGCATGACACAGCGGGTCGTGACCCGACGCGGCGCTGAATTCCCCGCGCTGAATTGCCATGGCGATTCATCAAATTTTAACCGCGGACCGGTCTGATAGGGCTTTCGACAAGGGACGGCACGTGGCGAACCAGGCAGACCAGATCCAGCAGGCCGTATGCGCGACCATCCGCACTGAAGTCGACTCGCTGCGCGTATTCGTTGACCGGCGCATTGCCGAACTCAGTGCCGAGGTCCACGCCACCACCCAGTTGATGGATTTTTCGGAAAACAACCTGTCGGCTCAGATCAAGGGGATCCGCGAACAGATCGTCGGCGTTCTGGCGATGCCGACGGCGGCGACCCGCAACAGCGGGCTGGAACTGGAAGCCGTGGTGCAGGCGACCGAGACCGCCGCCAACCGTATCATGGAAGCCGCCGAGGCGATCGGCGACTGGTTGCGGGAAGGCCGGCGCGACCCGGCATCGATCGAGGCGGCAGCGGAGAGGGTGAACGCGATCTTCGAGGCCTGCACGTTTCAGGATGTCACCGGTCAGCGCATCCGCAGGGCGATCCAGCATCTCCAGCAGGTTGAAACCATACTGACCGAGATGGCGCCGGCCGAGGACGGCAATCCGCCTGCTGGGACGGACCCGGTCGAGGCGGACGACCCCGACCTGATGCAGGATGCGGTGGACGCGATGTTCAATTGAGCGATCATTGGCTGAGCGATCATTGGCAAACACGTGCCGCGACTGAACACGCGCCGCGACTGAACACGTGCCGCGACTGAACACGTGCCGCGACTGAACACGTGCCGCGACTGAACACGTGCCGCGACTGAACACGTGCCGCGACTGAACACGTGCCGCGACTGAACACGTGCCGCGACTGAACACGTGCCGCGACTGAACACGTGCCGCGACTGAACACGTGCCGCGACTGAACACGTGCCGCGACTGAACACGTGCCGCGACTGAACACGTGCCGCGACTGAACACGTGCCGCGACTGAACACGTGCCGCGACTGGGGCATCCTGGCGCAACGCCAGCCGTGGCGGGTCAGCCGATCCGCCACGGCAGGAGACTTGTTGAGCGTCGATTCATGCTTCTAGAATGAGCGGGACGTTGATGGGGCAGAGGATGCAGCGCAAACCTGTTGCAGGGCTGTACATGGGCATGGCTTTCGCGGTGGGGTTCGCCGTGGCCGCGGCGGTTCTCGGCGTTCGCGGAACGGATGCGGAGAGCACCCGGATGGCACTGCGGCTGACAGCGCGCTGGTCGTTTCTGCCGTTCTGGTTGGCCTATGCAGGAAGGGCGATGGCCAAGCTGTTCGGGCCAGCGTTCGCGCTGCTGGCGCGGCGCGGCCGGGAGCTTGGCCTGGCCTTCGCGTCTGCACTTCTGGTTCATGTCGGCCTGCTTGTCTGGCTTTACTGGGTGACACAGCGCCTGCCCCTCGGCGGAACGCTGTTCGTTTTCTTCGCGATCGGACTCTTCTGGACCTATCTGCTGATGGCCTTGTCCTTCGGACGGCTGTCGGCGGCGCTCGGCCCGAGGCTTTGGCGCCTGCTGCGAATCGTAGGGATGAACTACATCCTGATCGCGTTCGCGCGCGACTTCGTGCTTTCGGTGCTTCACACAAACGTTGCGCATCACGCAGCCTGGTATCTGCTGGGCTACGTGCCGTTCGCCGGCTTATGTGTCGCCGCGCCTTGTCTTAGTCTCGCAGCGACGCTGCATCGTGGCTGGGGGATGCGACGTGCGGCCGCCTGACGGCGGCAATCGCGTCGGCACGTTTCGACGTAAGCACGCGCTCCCGGTGCGCGCAACCGTATCAGGCGGTCCCTTCGGACGCCGGTATTAATCTGTCGTCACAAAGCGCTACAGCGGTTTGCATGGACGCAAGGTTCCGGTATGTCCCCGCCCCGGTTGGGATGCTCTTCAAGAGTGTCCCATGGGACGCAACGGGGAATGGTGTCCCATGGGGACAAATGCGGAATGGTGTCCCACGGGGACAAACGCGGAATGGTATCCCATGGGGACAATGGGGAACGCAGCGTGACAGAGCGCGTCCAGGACGCACCGGATCAGCCGGCGCTGATCGAGATTGACCATCTGACCAAGCGCTTCGGCGGCTTCACCGCGGTGGATGATCTTTCGTTCCAGGTTCGGCGGGGTGAGGTTCTGGGCTTCCTCGGTCCCAACGGCGCCGGCAAATCGACCACCATGCGCATGCTGGCCGGGTTCATGATCCCGACCGCCGGGACCGCGCGCATCCAGGGCCACGACGTGCAGACCGACAGCGTTGCCGCCAGACGCCTGCTCGGGTTCCTGCCGGAAGGCGCGCCCACTTATCCGGAGATGTCGGTCGCCGGTTTCCTGCGCTTCTGCGCGCAGGTTCGCGGCTATTCCGGCAGGGAACTGACGGACCGGGTGGACCACGCACTGACGCTGACGACACTGCAAGGCGTGCGGCTGCAGCCGGTGGAGACGCTGTCGAAAGGCTTCAAGCGCCGCGTTGGACTGGCGCAGGCGCTGCTGCACGACCCGCCGGTGCTGGTGCTGGACGAACCCACCGACGGGCTGGACCCGAACCAAAAGCACGAGGCGCGTCTGTTGATCGAGCGAATGGCGCCGAACAAGGCGATCGTGATCTCGACCCATATCCTGGAGGAAGTGGACGCGGTCTGCTCCCGCGCAATTGTCATCGCCGGCGGCCGCATCGTTGCCGATGAAACGCCGCGGGCGCTGGGTGAACGGCACCCGTCGGGGCGGCTGGAGGCAGTGTTTCGCCAACTGACTATGCCGGAGGCGGCTTGATGGCCGGCAACAACCGGGATCGGCCGCAGGCGGCTGGTGTTTCGCCGTGCTCGAGTCACGGCTCCGGCGGTGGAGCACGCGGCGCATGAGAACCACCTTGGTGATTGCCGGGCGTGAGCTGCGGGCCTATTTCGCCACGCCCGTCGCGACCGTGTTCATCGTCATCTTTCTGGTCCTGCAAGGTACGCTGACCTTCAACCTGGGCCAGTTCTTCGACCGCGGACAAGCCGACCTGAATGCGTTCTTCACCTTCATTCCCTGGGTCTTCCTGCTGCTGATCCCCGCCATCACCATGCGGCTCTGGGCGGAGGAACGCCGCCTCGGCACCATCGAGCTGCTGCTGACACTGCCGGTGACGCAGGGTCAGGCGGTGCTGGGGAAATTCATTGCCGCCTGGGCGTTCTGCGCGATCGCGCTGATTCTGACGTTCCCGTTCGTCATCGCGGTGAACATCCTGGGAAGCCCGGACAACGGGGTGATCGCCTCCGGCTATGTCGGCTGCCTGTTGATCGCCGGCGCGTTCCTGTCGGTCGGTGCGGCCATGTCGGCGGCGACGCGGAACCAGGTCATCGCCTTCGTGCTGGCGGTGGCGGTCTGCTTCGTCTTCGCCGTCGCCTCCAATCCGATCGTCAACGATTTCCTGTCGCACGCCATCCCGGCGCTGGGCGCCTTCACCCGCAGGCTCGCGGTGATCGACCGCTTCACCGACTTCACCCGCGGCATCATCTCGCTGCGCGACCTGATCTATTTCGTCACGTTCATCGGCTTCTGGCTGTTCCTGAACACCGTGCTGGTCGACCAACGGAAGGCGGACTGAGCCGATGCGCCGGGTGACCTACTCCATCGTCGGTGTCATCGCCGTCGCGGCGATCGCCATCGGCATCAACCTGTTCGCCGACGCCAGGCTGGCGAACGTCCAGCTCGACCTGACGCAGGGCCGGATCTACACCCTGTCGGCCGGCACACGACAGATCCTGGCCGGCTTGAAGGAGCCGGTGACGCTGCGGCTGTTCTACTCGCGGCAGTTGGGCAGCACCGTGCCGGCCTATGGCAGCTACGCTGATCATGTGCGGGAGATGCTGCGCGACTACGCGGCGGATTCGCATGGCAAGGTGAAGCTGGATTTCTACGACCCGGAGCCGTTCAGCGATACCGAGGACCGCGCCATGGCCTATGGCCTGCAAGGCGTGCCGCTGGATCAGGGCGGCTCGCAGATCTACTTTGGCCTGGCCGGCACCAATCTGGAGGACGACGAGCGCACCATTCCGTTCTTCCAGGCCGACCGGGAGCGCTTCCTGGAGTACGACCTGACCAAGCTGGTGTATGAGCTGTCCAACCCGAAGCGGCCGGTGGTGGGCGTGATGTCCTCGCTGCCGCTGGATGGCGATCCGCGCAGCATGATGATGACGCAAGGCCGCGGTCCCGGCGGCCAACCTTACGCGTCGGCTGAGCTGCTGCGGCAGACCAATACGGTGAAGACGGTGGCGACGGACGCGCAGGTGATCGATCCGGATATCCAGGTGCTGCTGGTGGCGGAGGCGCAGAACCTGTCGCCGGCGACGCTGTATGCGATCGACCAGTTCGTCATGCGCGGCGGCAAGCTGATGGCGATGGTTGATCCCTGGAGCGAGACGATGGCCTCGGCCCCCTCCGCCACCGGCATGCCGACGCAGGATGCGCATTCTGACCTGAAGCGGCTGTTCGACGCCTGGGGCATCCAGTTCGATCCGACCAAGGTCGTGGGCGATCTGACGGGTGCCTGGCGGGTGCGGGCCGGCGGCAATGATGCCGTGCAGGCGGTGAACTACGTCGCCTGGTTCAACATTCGCGACGGCGTGAACCACAACGATCCGGCGACCGCCGACCTGCAGCAGGTCACGGTGGCGTCCTCCGGTTTCCTGGCGAAGGCACCGGGGGCGTCGATCGATTTCACCCCGCTGCTGACCAGCAGCGATCGCAGCGGGCTGATTCCGGTGGACGAGGTCAAGACGCCCGATCCGGCAAAGGTGCTGGCAGGATTCAAGGTGGCGGGCGGGCCGCGGGTGATCGCGGCGCGAGTGCACGGGGTGCTGAAATCCGCGTTCTCCGGCCCGCCGCCGCTGGCCGCGGACAAGAATGGGGCGCCCCAGAAGCGTCCGGACAATGTCCCGGCCTACAAGGCGCAGACGGACGGGCCGGCGAACCTGGTGGTGGTGGCCGATTCCGACATCCTGGCCGACCGCTTCTGGGTGCGAGTCTCGGACTTCTTCGGCCAGCAGACCGCGACCCCGTTCGCCGATAACGGCCCTTTCGTCGCCAACCTGGTCGGCACGCTGGCCGGCAGCGACGCGCTGATCGGGTTGCGGTCGCGCGGCGACACCAACCGGCCGTTCACCTTGGTGACTGCGATGCAGAGCGACGCCGAGGCGCGGTTCCGCCAGACCCAGCAGACGTTGCAGCAGCACCTGGACGATGTGGAGAAGCAGCTTCGGGTATTACGTTCAGGCGGTGGTGAGGCGGCGCGGTCGGATGCGGTGATCACGCCCGAGCAGCGCGCGGCGATCGATGCGGCGCGTCAGGATGTGCTTCAGACCCGGGGCAAGCTGCGGGCGGTGCAACTGGAGCTGAACCGCGACATCTCGCGCCTGGAGACCGAGATGCGCGTGTTCACCATCGTGCTGGTTCCGGCGGTGCTGACCGTGCTGGCGATCGGGATGGGGCTGGTGCAGCGCCGGCGTCGCGCCAGGGCGCGCCGGTGATGGAGCGCCAGGGCGTGCCGGTGATAGAGCGCCAGGGCGCGCCGGCGGTGCGCAGGATCTGGTGGGAAACGTTTGCCTCGAATACCGGCTGGTTGCGTAGTCGCGTCATGGCGGGTGGAGGCCCGCCATGACGTGGAGGGGACGCAGCGTTAATGCGGATGATTCCATCAATAACAACCTTTCGACCGCCATGACGAGGCGAGGCCGCGGCGTCGCCGCGACCAACTCGGTTTGTCTGACGATGTTCCTGGCGGAGCCGCGCCGATGAGGCCGGCCGTGGTTGCCATACTGGTGGCACTTGGCGTCGTCGCGCTGGCCGGCGCATCGGCACGGCTGGTATTTCGGCACCGCCACCACCCCGTCCGAACAGACCACGGTCGCGGCGGGCAAGTTGATGTTTCCCGGCCTGGCGCCCCGGTTGCAGAAAGCGGCGAAGGTCGAGATCACGCATCAAGGCAAACAACTCGTCATCGAGAAGCGGCCGGACGGCGACTGGGGCATTGCCGCCATGCACGACTACCCGGTGCAGCAGACGAAGCTGCGCGGCATGCTGACCGCGCTGACGGAGTTGCGGCTGGCCGAACCCCGCACCAGCGACCGGGCGGAGTACAGCCGGCTGGGGGTGGATGATCCGAACACCGCCGCCTCCACCGCCGATCTGCTGCGGGTGGTGGATGCCGCTGGAAAGCCAATCCTGGCGGTGATCGTCGGGCATCGCCGGGTGCGCAGCCAGGCGAATGTGCCGGAGGAGGTCTATGTCCGGCGACCGGACGAAAGCCAGTCCTGGCTGGCTCAGGGCAGCCTGCAGGTGGATGCGGATGCCTCGCTGTGGCTGGACCGCGATGTGCTGAACATCCCGCATGACAGGATCGCTTCGGTGGTGGTTGGCGACAAGGCGCTGGTGTTCGGACGGGTGGACGGCAAGTTCGCGCTGACCCAGCCGGCGGAGCATCCGAAACTGGAAGATTACAAGTTGGACGATGTCGCGCGCGCGCTGGAGACGCTGACCTTCCAGGCGGTGAAGGCGGACGCCGATGCGCCCGACTTCGATGCGCCGGGCGTCGACGCGGGCCACGCGGTGTTCACCACCAGCGACGGGCTTGCGGTCACCGTCACGCTGCGCCACGCTGACAAGGATCTTTGGGCGCGTTTCGCCGTCACCGGCGGCGACAGGGCGGAAGCCGAGAAGCTGACGGGACGGCTGGCCGGCTGGACCTACCAGATCGGCGCCTGGAAGGAGCAATCGCTGGTGCCCACGTTGGGCGACCTGAAGGCGGCGGAACCGGTTAAGCCCGCGACCCCTGCACCCGCCGCCGACACCAAGTGACCGACCGGGAATATCCCGCTCGGCCGATCATCGGGATCGGCATCGTGGTCATCAAGAATGATCAGGTGTTGCTGTGCCAGCGCGGCAAACCGCCCGGTGTCGGCACCTGGACGCTGCCCGGCGGCGCGCAGGAAATCGGCGAGACTTGCGAGGAAGCCGCGCGGCGGGAGCTGCATGAGGAATGCGGCCTGGTGGTGGGTCCGCTGCATTTCTGCGCGCATGTCGACACGATCCGGCGCGACCCGGATGGGCGGGTACAATACCACTACACGATCCTGGATTTCGCCGCGCGGTGGGAGGCCGGGGAGCCGTTCGCCGGCTCCGACGTGACCGCCGCCGTGTGGGCGCCGATGGGTGCGCTGGAGCCATTCGCGCTGTGGTCGGAGGCGCACCGGATCATCGGGATCGCCCGCCGCCTGGTGGAATAAGCCCGGCGCGTTTGCTTGACTGATCCGGCGAACGAGGGTGGCGGAAGGATGCTAATCGGAGCCTGGGCGGGGCTGGCGGTCCGTCGGTCGCCATAGTGGTGGAGACCGCAGCGCCGCTTGCTCGATTGCCAAGCCGATCAGCCGGCCATGCAGCCGCCGCTTCCGGTGGAAAGGACGGCCGACGGCGGCGGAGCTTCAGGCCGGAGCACGCTCCTCGACGACGACAGTCTGGATCAGCACGTCTGGTTCATACAGCCACCGGCAGAACGTTCCGGCGAGCATGGCGCCGGCGATCGGCGCCAACCAGAACAGCCATAGCTGACCGACGTAGGCACCGCCCGCGAACAGCGCCGGACCGGTGCTGCTTGCCGGATTGACGGAGGTATTGGTGACCGGGATCGAAACCAGGTGGATCAGCGTCAGCGCCAGGCCGATCGGGATGCCGGCGAAACCGGAAGCCGCTCCCTTGGAGGTCGTGCCAATGATGATGTAGAGAAAGAAGAAAGTCATGACGACCTCGATTACGACACACGACACCAGTCCATACTTGCCGGGACTGAGATCGCCATAGCCGTTCGCCGCGAAGCCGGCCGGCACCCAATCCGACTTGCCAGAGGCGATCAGCCACAAGACCGCGGCCGCCGCGACCGCGCCAAGCACTTGCGAGACGATGTAGGGTAACACGTGCTTGTTGGCGCAGCGGCCGGCCGACCACAGACCCAAGGTTACGGCGGGATTGAAATGGCCGCCCGAGATATGCCCGACGGCGTAGGCCATGGTCAGCACGGTCAGTCCGAAAGCGAACGAAACACCCAACAAGCCGATCCCTACGGCGGGAAAAGCGGCGGCCAGCACGGCCGCTCCGCAGCCACCGAAGGTCAGCCAGAAAGTTCCAAAGAATTCGGCGGTGACGCGTCTTGACATGTCGGTCTGCATGGATCCCCCAATCGCGGAACGTCCGCTTTGCGTTGCCAGATCATTTTGATCAACAACCAAATAATCGCGTGCTATCGCAACGTTCACGCCCTATCGGGCCGGCTAACGATTAGTTAATGGGGGTGATCCGGTAGAGGGCAACGTCGCCTTTTTCGCGTTCACGCGGTTGTGCTGCTTACCGGTGAAACCGGCGGCACCGGTTGCACAAGTGTTGGATGTTGATGTCAGGCGCTATGACACAGTCATGCCACCCGTCTGGCGTGCCGGCCGCAGGAAGGCGGGGTCGAACACCTTGGTCGCCATGACCTGGCAGCGGCGCATCAGGCGGATCTCGTCCGGCGCGTAATCGGCGATGGCGCGGTGGATGGTGCCCAGATGGTCCCAGATCAGCAGGTCGTTTTCGGTCCAATCATGGGTGTAGCGGAAGCGTGGCTGCAACTGATGGCGGAACAGCAGGTCCAGCATCGCGTCGCTGTCCGACTGCGACATCTCATTGATGCGGACCGCGTAGCCTTCGTTGCAATAAAGCGTCTTCCGGCCAGTGATCGGATGGGTCATGAAGATCGGATGCACCACGGGCGGGCGGCGCCTGCGTTGCTCATCGGTCATCGCCGGGCGGCTGCTGGCCTTGTGCTGGCGCATATGCTCCCAGAATTTCTCGAAGCTGTGCGTGACGGTCATGCCGTCGAGCCGGGTCTTGATGTCGTCCGGCAGGGCGTCGTAGGCGGCGTGCATGTTGGCGAACTCGGTGCCGCCGAGCGGCTTGCCGTCGCGGCGGGGAATGCGGATGCCGTACAGCACGTTCACGAAGCCGACCACGTCGCGGTAGGACATGTCGGTGTGCCAGTCCTGGCCGGCATCGGGACTGCCGATGAAGGCGCCGTCCTGCTTGAGGTTCGACAGAATGCCGACCTCCGCGTACGGCTGCGTCGTATCGACGGCGCGGATCGGGTTGCCCTGGATCTCGCCGAACATTTCGGAAAAGCGTTTGACATCGCCGAGGTCCAGGGTCTGGTCCGGGAAGCGCAACACGCCGTGGCGGCCGAGGGCCAGCAGGATGCGGCCGAAATCGGCTTCGCTCAGCGGCCGGGACAAATCGACGCCGCGGATGGTGGCGCCGAGGATCGCGCCGGTGGGTTCGATGTTCAGCATGACCTAGTCCTTCATCAGCAGCAGTGCATCCGCCACGGTCAGGCCGGAGCCGTCGGCGTGCAGGATGACCGGGTTCAGCTCGAACTCCCGCACCTGGTCGCGCAGGGTCAGCGCGGCGCGTGACAGGGCGGCGATCAGCGCGGCGACCGGTGCCAAATCGATCGGCGGGGCGCCGCGGAAACCGGTCAGCAGGCGAGCGGCGCGCAGCGACAGCAGCATGCGGGTCGCCTCGGCTTCGTCCAGCGGCGCGGGCGCGTGCACCACATCGCCGAACAGCCCGACCGTCGTGCCGCCGAAGCCCAGCATCATGATCGGGCCGAACGTGGCGTCGTCGACCATGCCGATGACCAGTTCATGCCCCTTCGGCGCCATGCGCTGGACCAGCACGCCGTCGACCGCCGCGTTCGGCTTGTAGCGCGCGACGTCGGCCAGCATGGCGGCATGGGCGGCGATCACCGCGTCGCGGTCGGCCAGGTGCAGGCGCACGCCACCGGCCTCGGTCTTGTGCGGCAGGTCCGGCGACTGGACCTTCAGCACGACCGGATAGCCCAGGCGATCGGCGGCATCGGCGGCTGCCTCGGCCGAGGCGGCCAGTGTCTCCCGCGTATCCGGCAGCCAGGCGGCCAGGGTCTGCTTGGCCAGATACTCCGGCACGACCGGCGGCAGGCCGGGATAAAGCCGCCCTGAGACGGGCGAGAACGGTTCCGGCAGGTTGCGGGACAGCGACTCCGCATAGGTCGAAAGCTTGCCCAATGCCACGCCGACATTGCGCAGGTTGGTATTGACGAACAGCCCGCAGCCGGCAGCCGCTTGCAGGCCAAAAGCCGACGGCAGCGTATAGGACCAGACCGTCATCGGCTTGCCGCAGCGCGCAGCCACGGCGCGCACCCTGGCCGCGTCAAGCGATGCCCGCGTCTCGCTGGCCAGGGAGGTCACCAGCACCAGCATGTCGATCTCGTCCGACTCCGCCAGATGCTCCATCACCGTCATCATCGCCGGGCCGGTGTTCGATCCTTGCGCGGTGACGTCAACCGGGTTGGCGGCGGCGCCATAGGATGGCATCAGCGGCCGCAGCCCAGCCTGGGCGGCGGCGGACAAGGTTGGCACGATCAGTCCGTGGGCGGACAGCGTATCCGCCATCCAGGCGCCACCGCCGCCGGAGACGGTGATGATGCCGGTGCGCCGCCCCAACGGCCGCGGACAGGTCAGCATTACGCCGGCGACGGCGACGGCCTCGTCGGCGTCCTCGGCCTCGATGACGCCGTAGCGCTCGAACACGGCACGGTAGGCGGCATCGGAGCCGGACAGCGAGGCGGTGTGCGAGGCGGCGGCGCGGGTGCCGGCATCTGATCGCCCGACCTTGATGGCGATGATGGGTTTTCCCAGATGGCGGGCTTTTTCCAGCGCGGCGACGAAGCCGGGGCCATCGCGGACGGCCTCGCAGAACAGCATCACCGCGTGGGTATGAGAATCCTCAACCATGTAGTCGAGGAAGTCGGCCATCGTCAGGTCGGCTTCGTTGCCGGTGGAGATGACGTAGCTGAAGCCGATGCCGGCTGCCTTGCCGCGGTTGAACAGGGCAAAGCCGATGCCGCCCGACTGGGCGATGACGCCGATGCGCTTGTCCGACACCAGGGCGCGATTGTCGTCCTCCCTGGTTTCCACCGTCGGGCTGAAGGTGGTGGCGACGCGGCCGAGCGCGTTGTAGTAGCCTTCGCAGTTCGGGCCGCAGGCGCGGATGCCGGTGCGACGGGTGACCGCTAGCAGCTCGGCCTGCATGTCGCCGGCCGCCCCGCCCTCCTCGGCAAAGCCGCTGCTGATGATCAGGGTGTTTTTCACGCCGGCGCGGGCGCATTCCTCGACCGCGGCGGCGACACCGGCGGCGGGGATCGCCACCAGGGCCAGGTCGATGTCGCCGCCGGCCGCGCCGATCGAGGAATAGCAGGGCAGGCCGTCGATCGCCTGGTAGCTGGGATTGATCGGCAGAATACGGCCCGGGAAGCCGTTTTCTCGGAGTTGGTGCAGCAGGCGGCCGCGAATGCGGTGCAGGTCGGGGGAGGCACCCAGGACGGCGATCGAATCCGGCCAGAAAAAACTATGCAGCTTATGCATCGTCATTTTCGCGCCCCGGTCGGGATGTCGCGGAATGCCATGCCCTTGTCCGCGCGCGGGTCCTGCGGCAGGCCGAGGACGCGTTCGGCGATGATGTTCTTCATGATCTCATCGGTGCCGCCGGCCAGGCGCAAAGCCGGGGAGTAGAGCAGCGCTTCCTCGAAGATGCCGGCGACGGGCATGGAGGTGCCCATGGTGGGGCCGGCCATACCGATCATGTCGAGGCCGTAGGAGAGGATATCCTGCAGCTTGTTCGCCGCCACGACCTTGATGATTGACGATTCCGGCCCCGGCGTCTGGCCTTTCGACAGCGCCGTCATGCCGCGGAACTTGGTGAATTTCAGGCCCTGCGAGCGAACGTAGAAGTCCGCCAGTTTTTCCTGCACCGCCGCATCCTCGATCGCCAGACCGTCCTCCAGTTCGATCGACTGGGCCAGGCGGAACAGTTCGTCGACGTCCGGGCCGGGGGCGTCGCGCATGCCGTGGCGCTCGTTCATCAGGGTCGTCAGGGCGACTTTCCAGCCGGCACCCTCCGGCCCCACGCGGCGGCTGTCGGGGATGCGGACGTTGGTGAAGAAGACTTCATTGAAATGCGACGAGCCGGAGACCTGGCGGATCGGGCGGATCTCGATGCCGGGGGTCTTCATGTCCAGGATGAAGAAGGTCAGGCCGGCGTGCTTGGCGACGTCGGGGTTGCTGCGCGCCACCAGGATGCCGAAGTCGCTGTAGTGCGCGCCGGAGTTCCAGATCTTCTGGCCGTTGACGACCCATTCGTCGCCCTGTTTCTCCGCCCGGGTGCGCAGCGCGGCCAGATCCGATCCGCCGCCGGGTTCGCTGAACAACTGGCACCAGACCTCATCGGCGCGCATGGCGGGCTTGACGAAGCGGTCGCGCTGTTCAGGCGTTCCCCAGGTGCAGATGGTGGGCTGCGCCAGATTGACGCCGATGCTGAAGATGCTGCTGAGGACGTCGTATTTCGCTTCTTCCTGGTTGTAGATGACGTTCTGGATCGGCGTGCCGCCACGGCCGCCCCATTCAACCGGCCAATGGATGCCGACGAAGCCGGCGGCGCACTTGCGGCGCTGGAAGTCCTTGGCGCGCTGCATGGCGCCGGGAGCGTCCTGGCCGCGCCGGTAGCCTTCGACTTCGCCGGGCTTGCGGCGTTCGGCGTTAGCATCAAGAAAGCCGCGGGCTTCGGCGCGGAAAGCGGCTTCTTCTTGTGTGTCTTCGAAATCCATGTTCGTGCTCCTGGAACATAATCGCGCTGGGCGGAACGTTCGTCGTCCAAAGGACGCGCTGTTCGCGCGATGCGCGGGATCATGCGATTAAACAAAGCGTTACGCCGCGGCCAAGTCAGTGGTGTTGCGAGCGCGCAGTTCGCTGACCAGGCGCCGTTTCCATTCACGCGCGCCGCCCAACGCAAGGCCGAGCAGCTTGGCGCGGCGGTAATACAGGTGGCAGTCCATCTGCCAGGTGAAGCCCATGCCGCCGTGCGTCTGGATGTTTTCCTTGGTGACGAACCAGCCGGCCTCGCACGCGGCGATGCGCGCGACCGATGCGGCGATCGGCAGTTCGGCGGCATTGGTGTGTACCGCCCAGGCGCCGTAATAGGCGTTTGATCGGGCCATCTCGACCTGGATGTACATATCGGCGAGCTTGTGCTTGATGCCCTGGAACGAGCCGATTGGCCGGCCAAAGGCGTAGCGTTCCTTGGCGTAGGCATTGGCCATGTCCAATGCGGCCTGCGCGGTGCCGACCTGCTCGAACGCCATCGGCACGGCGGCGTGGTCGAGCAGTGTACGGATCGTTTCTGGCGTGGTGCTGCCGGGCAGCGGTTCGGATGGGGCGTTCTTGAACTCGATGCGGGCGTGCGAACGGGTGGGATCGAAGGTGGCGACGGACTCGCGCGCGACGCCATTGGCCTTCAGGTCGACGATGTGCAGCCAGGCTCCAGCGCCGCCATGCGTCGCGACCACCGCGATGTCGGCGATGTCGCCATCCGGCACCGCGAGCTTGGTTCCGTTCAGACGTCCACCCGACGCCGTGGCCTGCAGCTTCGCCGGGTCCGAGGCGCCGGGCTGTTCGGCCATCGCGAAGGTGCCGATGGTTTCACCTGTTGCCAGTTTCGGCAGCCAGGTTCGTTTCTGCTGCTCCGAACCGAACAGCATGATCGCCTCCGTCGCCAGGTACACCGACGACGAGAACGGCGTTGGCGCCACCGCTCGGCCGAGTTCCTCCGCCAGCACACAGACCGCCAGGCGGCCGAGGCCGACGCCGCCGTATTCCTCGGGGATCGCCGCGCCGGTCCAGCCCATTTCGCTGATCTGCCGCCACAGGTCGGCGGCGTAGGGTTCGGGCGTGTCCAGGATGCGGCGCGGCACCGCCGGCGGGCAGCGGTCGGCCAGGAAGCGGCGCGCCTGGTCGCGGAGCTGCAGCAGTTCGTCGGGAAATTCGAAGTTCATGCGGCCTGGCCCTTTCCGTCCCTGCGGGGGATTGTTATCCCGGGATGGCGGGGGGGCAAGCCTATGCGGTCTGCTCGCCAAGCAAGCAGGTCCGCTGTCTTGCGGAACTGCCATCGGGTGGTTCGTTGGACAGCCATTCCCACTCGGATCGAACAGCCAAATGAGCCGCCGGGTCGGCGAAAACCCCCGCGGATTGCCATTCCGTGCGATTGCCGACGATGTAGAGCACGCATTTTGCCCGCGTAGCGGCGACATTGAGCAAGTTGGGGGTTCGTCCCGCCCAAACTCTCGATCCTGTCTTTGCGCCGCTTCCCGCACCGAGCATCAGGATGACCGCCTCGGCCTCCTTGCCCTGGAAGGTGTGAACGGTCCCCACGCGCTTGTCGATCCAGGTTCGCCGCTCCGACGTTGGCAATCCTGCCAATGCGCCAGGCGTGTTCCGGAGCATTGCGCGCAGCCGCTGTGCTGGCATCTTGAAGGGACAGATGACGTAGATATCGGGCGGTGCCTGAAGCGCGTCGCTGAGCCTGGTGATCGCCGCGGTGATCAGCTTTCCCTCGGCCTCCACCCATTTGTCCATGGAAGGCGCATCAACGTCGATCCACGCGGAGCAACCCAGGAGATCGCGGATGGGAGAGGCGGCTTCCTTGGCCGCGAACACCATGCGCCCGTCGTAAGCAATGCGGTTGGCGATATCGAACATTGGCCGCTCACATCGCCGGTGCACCAGCAACGGTATGCCGGTAATCCGCACCTCCCGCCCGGCTTCGCCGTTTTCCACGCCGAAGCGACCTTGTATCCGGCTGGCCCGATCGGCCAGCGTCTGGGCGGATTGCTCCGGCGCCGCCCAGTTGGCGGGATCAGCACCGTTGCCTTCGAAGACCAGTCGGGTCGTGTGCGGGGGCGTGGTAACCACTGGCTCGATCTGCAGCGGGTCGCCGATCACCACGGCACGTCGGGCGCGCCAGATCGCGCCGACCGCTGCCTGAGGGGTCGCCTGGCCCGCTTCATCGATCATCATCCAGCCGATCTCGCCAGCGCCGAACCCCTGGAACATACGGCCGACTGAGGCAAAGGTCGTGGAGACCACCGGCACCGTCAAGAAGAAGATACCCCAGTCAGCGGCGCTTGGCCTAGGTGCTCCGGGGCCACCCTGAACCGCCTCGGCAATGGTTTTCAGCGCCGGCTTCACCTTGCGTGCCGCTGCCACGATGAATGCCTTGTGCAGCCGGACCGCGGCGATGAATAAATCGTCACGGGCGGCGCGGAACATCCCCTCGTTCCATGGACCTGTACGTTGCAGGTCATCGTCGGGTTGTTTCCAAAAGCCTGGCCCCGGCGCTGCCACTCCCATCTCCGACTGCGCGTGCCGCAGTGATTGCGCAAGGTTGTCGGCCCGCTGACAGAGATCGTCATGCATCGCCCGCACTGTTTGGCATTCACTGGCATATCGGTCTGCCTCTGCCACGGCTTCCGCCAATCGTTGCTCCGCGGCTCGTGTTGTCGCCTGAGCCTTGTCCAGTTTTGCCAGCTGCATGCGGATTTCGGCTTCGTGGACCTGCCACGCGCGGGTGCGGAACAACTTCATCAGCCGGGACGGTGCCACGGAGGCCAACGCCGCCAGCTTGGCGGCTTCGGTTGCGTCCCGGCCGCGGTTGTCCTCGACATCACGTCGTGCCTTTTCGACGGCGCGGGTGACGGAGGCAAGGTCCTGGACGGCAACGCGGAGCCGGCTTGCAGCGGCGGGCAATTGCGCCTCTGTCTCCCGCAAGAGCGCCCCATCGATGTTCAGCGTTTCCAGTTTCGCGCGCAACTTACGGCAATGATCCAGCGCCTGTCGAAAGGCATCGCGCGCCGTACGCCAATTCGCGGTTGCCTCCGGCCGCCGCGGCGGTGGGTCGAGTTGAACCAGCTTGCCGGGCGGTTCCCGCCACGGCCGCTTGACGTCTGGCCAGCCGACACGGTCCAGCCAGTCGTTCAGTCCCCAGTCGTGGTTCCACCAGAACCGCTGAAAGAAGTCGCGCCGATTTTCGGCCTTGCCCAGCCGCGCTGCCATCAGGCCCCAGGCACGCTGGTCCGCCGGCTTGTCCAATACGCCCGATACGGCGCTGGCGGTGTGGCCGAAGTAGTCGAGGCCATTTTCATGCCAGACCGATTTGTCCAATGCCTTGGCGCGGAGCGGCAGTTCAAGGCTGACATTCTCCACCGCCGCATTGTTGCTGCTTGCCACCACGACGGCAAAATCCATCAGGTTGAGCCCCGACAAGTCGGCCCAAGGCTTGTCGAGGCCCGCGAGCACTTCGGCGCGGGACACCAGCACATGGGCGACAAGGTCGCGTAGCAGGGTTGTCTTGCCGGTGCCGGGCGGCCCGTTCACCGCGGCAAGACCGGCCTGGTCAAGGTCGCGTACGATGGTGTTGACCGCCGCCTGCTGCAGCAGCGTCAAGGGATGCAGTCCAGGCCCTGGCCAACGTCCTAGCGGGAACAACGCCGGCTGCAACAGCGACGATAGCTGTGGGCGCCGGCAGTCGCTCAGTGGGTTCCAAGGCTGCTCCGGTGGCCGCAGACCTAGATAGGCCGCTGCCGCATCAGGCAGATGATCCGCCTCCCGCAGCACATGCTTCAGGTCCGGCAAATAGAAGCTGGAGAGAATATCGGCGGCGGGAGGATGCTTGCTCACCACCTCAATGGCACACGGCGTGACCGCCCACAGCTCGGTTGGCAAGCCGAATTCTACTGCGAGTGCTGACGACACGCCGCGGACGTCCCGCCAGGTGAGCGACCGGAAGCGACCACCGGGCCCCGCCGGGGCCAAAAGACCGCCGAACCGCTCCCTGAGATCCTGCTCCTGCTCATCCCAGGTGGCCAGCGCGGTCACCGACCCGCCACTGAGGATGTGGCCAAGCCCCCAGGCAAAGCTGGCAATGGCCAAAGTGTCGGCGACAAGAACACCCCACTCGTCCAGCACCACAGTGGCACCGATGATGTTCCCCCGGCTGCGGCGGTTCGTCTCGTCATCGTCGGCATGGTCCGAGAAAGCGGCATCAAGCCGCTTGAACGCGAGGCGCGCAGGCAGTGCGCCAAGAACAACATAGTACCAGCGGCGTTCTTGATCCGGTGTCGCCGCTGCGTGTTTCTCCGCCGGATCAGGAAAGCGCGCGTCGCTGTTCAAACGTTCCGGCAGAAGCGGCCACGGTGTCGCATCGTCGTCACCCGGCATCTCCCAGTGCGCGGAGCCGTCCGGCGTCGCACTAGCCTTGTTGCGCTGTTGCCCACTTTTTTCGACGGCAAGACCACCCCATCCGTCCTTGACGGTCTGTGGTGTCAGCACCTCGGTCGCCAGCCAGGAACACAGTACCTGCCGAAGGATTTTGGACGTATCAGCCATACGACATCTTTTAGTGGACGCGAGGCAGTAGCAACCCAGGAACCGGCTCAATCAATCCTGTTCCCTGCGCCATACCCAGTTGGCCAGGATGCCGATCGCTCAAATCCAGGTGAGCGGCACACCTATAGCCTGCGGCGAGGAGCCCGCGCTGATCGTCATCCTCACCTGGATGAAACGACGAAGCTGGCTATGATTATGCTTTTAAACCACCGGCACCGTCACCCCGATCATGTCACCCTCGCGCACGATGCCCGCCAGCCTTGCCTCATCCCACCCATCGGTGCCCGAAGGCCGCACCGGCAGCACCATCCAGCGATAATCCGCCGTTGAATCCACCACCACCAGCCGAACTGCCTCCGGCACCACCGTCTTCCATTCAGCCGCCAGCAGCCCCCGCGGATCGCGCACCGCGCGCGCCCGGAACGAAGCCGACTTGTACCAGAACGGCGGGTACCCCAGTACCGCGCGCGGGTAGCAACTGCACAGCGTGCAGACCACCAGGTTATGCACCTGCGCGGTGTTCTCCAGCACGCCGAGCGGCGGGATTCCGCGCATTGGGATCCCAAGCGCCTCGGCCGCCTTCGTTCCGTCCGCCAGCATCAGCGCACGGTACGCCGGATCAACCCACGCCCTCGCGACCATCCGCGCCCCCTGCCCCGGACTGGCGTTGTCCGTGGCCTCCAGCCGCTCCCGCACCTCGGTGGAAGAAATGATCCCTTTCTGCTCCAGCAGGGCCCGCACCGAAGCGAGCAACCGCTCGCCATCCGCTTCCAGAATGTTCATGGCCGCTCCAGCCAGTGTTCAAAGATCTCGACCAGCAGTTCGTCGTCCGCCTTCGGTTCGTTCCAGATCGCGCCCTTGCGAAATCGCACGTGATACAGCGGCAGCCTGGCGGCGGGGCGGGCGAAGGCGAGATCCTCGGGATTGGGGAAGTCGCCAAGGTGACGCACCACCTCGCCCACCGCGCCGCGCACGTAGTGCGGCGTACGGATGTGCACCGGTCCCTGTGCCTCCGGCCACGCGTCCTTCACCCGTACCGTATCGCCTGACGCGAACATCAGCCGTCCTCCAGCATCAGGCGCAGTTCGGCTTCGCTGATCACGCCATGCCGCAGCAGCGTATCGGTGATCGAGCGGATCCAGCGCCGGTAGTAGCTGAGGCGGTGGTAGTCGGCTTCCGGAATCGCCTCGATGCCGCGCCGCAGCTCATCCACTGTCATCAGCTTCTTCGCCGCCAGCACCTGGCGCAGCGCGTCCACCTGCCGATCGAAGTCGGTCAGGCCGTGCGGCTCGGTGTCCACCGGCTCGCACATGAATTTCGAGGCTCCGCCCAGGTCGTGGTGGGCCCGCTTGGCTTCCTTGTCCATGCGCGGACGATAGCCCATCTTGCAAGGAATGCCAGAGGAGCCAGCATGCTGACGCCCGAAGACCCCGACCCGGTGCGGGTGCTGCGCGAACACGGCACGTCCGACCTGTTCCTGACCGCCGACCACGCCGGCCGCGTCATCCCCGCCGGCCTCGGCGACCTCGGTGTGTCCGAGGCCGAACGCCAGCGCCACATCGCGTGGGACATCGGCATCGCGGCGGTGACCGAGCACCTGTCGGACATGCTGGACGCCACGGCGGTGTTGCAGACCTATTCCCGGCTGGTGATCGACTGCAACCGCTATCCCGACTGGCCCAGCGCCATGCCGGAAATCAGCGAGCACACGCCCATCCCGGCCAATGTCGGCCTGTCGGAAGCGGCCAAAGCCGCCCGCGTCGCCGCCATCTTCACGCCTTACCATGACCGCATCGCGGCGTTGCTGGACGCGCGCGCCAACCGCCGCACCGTGCTGATCGCGATGCACAGCTTCACCCCGAGCTTCAAGGGTGAAAGCCGAGCGATGCATGTGGGGATGCTGTACAACAAGGAGCCAAGGCTGGCTGGCATCCTGATGGACCTGCTGCGGCGGGAAGGCGATCTTGTAGTCGGCGACAACGCGCCTTATGCGATCACCGGCAACAGCGACTACGGCATCCCGGTTCACGGCGAACGCCGCGGCCTGCCGCATGTGGAGATCGAAATCCGCCAGGATCTGATCATCTCGCCCGAGGGCCAGCACGACTGGGCCCGAAGGTTTGCCCGCCTGCTGACCACGGCCGACGCCGCCCTCAAGACCTGAGAGGACATCATGCCAACGACGACCGCCCTGCATCCGCTATTCGCCGCCCGTGTCGCCGGGATTGACATCGGCCAGCCGGTCTCCGCCGCTGACGCCGCGTGGCTGCGCGATGCGCTGGACCGCTGGTCGGTGCTGGTGTTCGCGGCACCTAGCATCACCGACGACTCCCAGGTCGCGTTCAGCGAGACGTTCGGCACGCTGGAGACCACGCGCGCCGGCGCGAACGGAGCCGGCGGCAAGCTGATCGTGCTGACCAACATCGGTTCGAATGGACAGATCGCGCCGCCGACCGACAAGCAGGTGCTGAACAACAAGGCCAACCAGATCTGGCACCATGACAGCTCGTTCAAGGCGACACCGGCGCGGGCGTCGCTGCTGTCCGCGCGCGAAATTCCCCAGGCCGGCGGCGATACCGAATTCGCCTCCACCCGCGCCGCCTGGCAAGCGATGGACCCAGCCCGGCGCCAGCGCGTGCAGGATCGCATGGCCGTGCACGACTTCGGCTGGTCACGTGCCCGCGTCGATCCCGCCCTGATGACGGCGGCCGAACGCGACGCCCACCCGCCGGTCCGTCGAGCCACCGTCGTGGCGGAAAATCCATATGGACCCGCGCTATACCTTGGCGCCCACGCCCGCTCGATCGACGGCATTCCCGAAGCCGAAGGCCGCGTCCTGATCGACGGGCTGAACGACTTCGCGGGCAGCGGCGACTTTGTTTATCGCCACCACTGGACTGCTGGCGACCTTGTGCTGTGGGACAACCGGGCCGTCATGCACCGCGCCACGCCGTTCGCCAGCGGCGCGGAACGCCGCCACATGGTCCGCACTACGGTGGAATGTCCGCCGACCGTGCGGTGATGGCTGGCGGAGGCCGGCGTTGCTGGCATCGGCAGTTCAGGTCGTGGATGGTTGGCCTGCGCCGGCCGTGACGCCAAAGGATTAGACCCGTGCCCCAGCCTTCCAACACACCGCCTGCCAAATCGCGGAAAACGCCGCTGATGACGCGTGCCCAGGTACGCGGCTTTATTGAGGCCCTGGCCGCGCAGAATCCGACGCCCGATACCGAACTGGCCTATATCGACCCGTTCACGCTTCTGGTCGCCGTGGTGCTGTCCGCGCAGGCGACGGATGTCTCGGTCAACCGCGCCACCGGAACGCTGTTCAAGGTCGCGCCCACCCCATCCGCGATGATCCAGCTCGGCCTTGACGGTGTTGCCTCCTACATTCGCATGATCGGTCTATGGCAGACCAAGGCGCGCAACGTCATCCAGCTTTGCCGGGATCTGGAGGAAAAGCACGGCGGCCAGGTGCCGCACGACCGAGCCGCGCTGGAAGCACTGCCAGGCGTCGGCCGCAAGACCGCCAACGTGGTGCTGAACGTCGCCTTCGGCGAGGCGACGATGGCGGTGGACACCCACATCTTCCGGCTTGGCAACCGCACCGGCATTGCGCCCGGCAAGACGCCGCGGGAGGTGGAGGACGGCTTGCTGAAGCGCATCCCCGCCGACCTGCTGCGGCATGCGCACCACTGGCTGATCCTGCACGGCCGCTACATCTGCAAGGCGCGCCGACCGGAGTGCTGGCGCTGCGCCGCCGCGGCCTGGTGCCGCTATCCCGACAAGACGTTGGCCCGACAAGACGCTGACGGTGAGCCGGCTCAGGACCCGCCACTTCAGAAAAGATCGCTTCAGGCGACCTGACGCAGGCAGGATCGCGATACGCGGCTGACGGAGCGAACGCCGACGATCTGGCGCAGGTTGCCTTCGACCAGGTGCACCACCTGTGCCGGCATCGCCTCCATGGCAATTTCAACATGGACGGTGTCGCCGGAGCGGTGCGACCACATCCGGTCGGGGATCAGGTCGCGCTTGGCGTAAGGCTGCAGCAAGCGGGACAACAGGCCGGGTGAGCTGTCGGCATCCAGCAGGAAGCGGACGAAGACGTCGGGCGCGGATAGGGTGTCGGGCATTGGTCGAAACTCCAGGCAGTTCATCGAAAAAGCGGGACGGGCCCCGGCTGCTAGGCAGCCGGGCGGCTAATTCGAAGGCACTGGAGGACGTTGCACATGACAGCTTAATAGCACTACCGCGCCGGCCAGTCGAGCGCCGGCAGGCGGAGCAGCGGCACATGGCGCATCGATAATGTGCGATATTGCAGCGTGAGCGGTACATCAACCGCCGGGGATTCGTCCGCCGCGCCAGATCCGGCCATCAGCGACAGCACCGCCCTGGCCGCTGTCGCCGCCGATCGGCTCATCACGCCGGCGCTCGCCATCTTGTCCAGGGCTTCCGCATAACCGACCAAGTGGGCGCCGCCGCTGCCCGTTGGCTGAAGCTGATCATCCAGCGCCAGGGTCGCCTTGGCAGTCAGGCCCAGCGGCCCCCAGCCAAGCGCGAGATGCGAAATTTCCAGCGAACCGCCGCCGTCCCGCCACGTCTCGGCCCAGCGGGTCATGTCATGAACCTGGGGTAGCGGTCCGTTCAAGGCGCCCTCGGTCGAGAGTGACGAGATGTTGGGACCCAACGGCCACCTGACGTTGGCGGGCAAGGCGACTGCCTCGGTGCTGACCGAAAATGCCAGCAGTGGCTGCGACCGTCCGGCGGCCGGCGCAACCTCGGCATCCGCATTGAGCAGCCCAACCGTCAGGTGCCAGCCTCCCGCGGCCGGCTCCACCCGAAGCCCCTGGGCATGCAGCGTCAACGGCAGCGTCTGCTCCGATAAAAGCCCGACCGAAAACGCGATCGTATCACCGGTGACGATCACATCCGGCGCATCGCCGATGCGAATGTGCTGCGGGCCGGTCAACGCGATTCGCAGCTTTGACGGATAATACAGCGGCAGCGACAGACCGACCTCGGCCGCGGTCCAGCTTATCGTGCCAGGCATGTCCTGGCCGGCGTGGCGCAGCGTCAGGGCCGGTACGGTCACGGCTGCCGCCCGCGGCCAACCGCCGGTGGAGACCGCGCCGGATTCCACGTCCCATCCTTCGGCGCGCCTGGCGGCGATCCAGGTCCGCAGCTCATCCCGCAGCCGAACCGAGGCGATCCGCCAGTAGACGAGGTCGGCACCGAGCAGCAGACTCGCGATCACAGCCATGAGTAGCCAATATCTGCGCCGCATCATGCCTCGATTCAGGGAGCGGGTTAGTATCAGGCATCGGGCCTGGGCCGCCAGACGGATGAGTCAGGCGAGAATCTGCGGATCGATACAACTTACGCGCGAATTTCGACAATATCATCCCCAGGCGCGACGAGCCTCTTGACATCTCGTACAGGTCTGATATTGATCAGTTGCATCAATGCGTTGAGGCGTTTGCCTTAGGTGCGATTTGAACCCTGCGCGGGTTGAGCACACAGACTTATCCACAATATTCCTGGCGTCAAACGGAATCGGTTGGTTTAGTGGAATGATCCAGCCGCCCCATCGATGATCGCAGCGACCGCATCAGTTCCACACGTCCGCTCGCGGCCGAAATCGGTGGGCCAACCATGATCCTGATCACTCCGGGCCGCTTGCGGAACGCGCGGCGTCCCCAGCATCGACCGGAGTCGGTGGCAACCGGGATCACCGGAAGTCCCGTGCGCGCCGCCAGCGCGGCGATGCCAGGCTGCAGTTCCCCAATGTTTCCCGGCGCTGCGCGCGTGCCTTCCGGAAAGATCACAATCTGGCGCTGTTCCCGCACCGCATTCTCGCCTTGCCGCAGCAGGGCGCGCACGGCCGAACCCCCGGCGGAGCGATCAACGGCAATCATGCCCGCGCTGATCATCAGCGGGCCGAACAGTGGAATGCGCAGGAGCTCTCGCTTGACGACGTAGCAGCAGCGCGGCAGCAGAGTCAGCCAGACCAAGGTGTCGAACGCCGACTGATGACGGGATGCGATCAGGGCCGCACCCGGCGGGATGTGCTGCAAGCCGGAGACCTCCAGCCGGATGCCGCAGATGATCCGTACGGCGACGACCATGATCCGCGCCCACACCATGGCAACGCTCAGCACGTGCCGAGGTGCGATCATTCGCGTCAGCGCGGCGAGAAGCGTAATGAAGAACGTCACGGTGAAAAACCACAGGTTGAACAGGGCGGAGCGCAACGTGATCATCCGTTGGCACTCAATTTCGCGACCATGTTCGAGATGGCGGCCCGATGTGGGAACCAGGGTGATACGCCGGCGAGCACCAGCAGGTACTTGATGTACTCCTCGGCCTGCAGCCGCAGGGTCGGCCCACGATCGATCCGCGCGTCATCGGCGCCCGAGGCCAGCGCGGGCTCGACCGGCAAGGGGTAGAGCCGAACCAGGGGGAGTGCCTGCCGCAACTCGGCCAGGGCGCGCGGCATGTGATAAGCGGCGGTGACCACGATGATCGTGCGGATGCGGTTCTGCGCCGCCCAGGCCGCTGCTTCCACCGCATTGCCCTGGGTTGATGCGGCATAGCGGCCCAGGGTGATCGACGGCGCCAGCGCCGAGACGTCGATCCTGGCCAGCCTGGCAAGCGTGGGCAGGTCGGCGCTGCCGCCGATGCCGGAAACCAGCAGCTTGTCGGCCTGGCCAGTCGCTAGAAGATGCAGCGCAAGCTCCACCCGCCCGGCCCCGCCGGTGAGTGCTACGACACCATCGACATGCGGCGGCGGCGGTGCGGCCGGCCGTGCGGTGAGCTGCAGGAACCAGATGAAGCCGGCGCCCCAGCACAGCGCGCCGACGACGGCGGCCGCAGTCAGCAGCGTCAGCGGCCGGTGTCCTGGGCGTGCGGCAAACAGCGTCATGCCGCGCGGATCAAGGCGATGCTGGTCACGGCAGCCGCCGCAGCCAACGCCTGACGGTGCCTTGCGCCGTGACAAATCCGATTGCCGCCGCCGCCCCGGGCAAACAGGGCAGCGCCAGCCACAGCGCCGCCGGCAGCGTCTGAAGCGCGTCACGCACCGGGTTGCCATCCGCGACCGGCCCGCCGCCGAACGGCGCGGCCAGACTGGCGAGGGCCAGCAGGATCGGCAACGCGGCAAGGCCGCCGGCCGCCGCCCCGACGGCGGCGAGCAAGGTCGCGCGCGCGGCGAAGCGGCCGGCGATATAGCCATCGGCCGCACCAAGGCCGTGCACGATCTCGATCGCTGTCCGCCGGGTCGACAGGCCGGCCCTTGTGGCAATCGCGATCACGGCGGCCGCCACCGCGGCGACCAGCAGCAGCGCCAGTGCGGCGCAGGCTTGCAGGCTGCGCGCCAGCACCGTCAGGCGGCCAATCCAGAGGCCATGGTCCTCGACCAGCGTGCCCGGTGCGGCCGCCTGCAGACGGCGGGACAGCGGCGTGAGGTCGAATGCCGCGTCGGTCAGCCGGACCGCGATCACCGCCGGGATCGGCATCGCCAGGTGGTCGGTCCCGCCGATCCCATCGGCACCGAGCCATGGCTTGAGCAGGTCGGTCAACTGCTGCTCCGACAGCGCATGGGCGGAGGCGATGCCAGGCGTTCCCAGCAGCACCGCCAGCACCGCGGCCAGGCGGTCGGTGTCGCCCCGGGCGGCCGATGCCTCGGCGTGTGGTACCTGAATGGTCAGTGCCGCGCCGGCGCCCTCACGCCAATGTCGCGACAGCGCGGCGGTGCCGAACCAGCCGGCCAGGGCCAGCGCCGCCAGGAATGCCATTGCCGCGACCAGCAGCGGCAGCATCCGGTCGGCCAGCGCTCGGCGCAGACCCAGCTCATCAAACCTGGACGGCCGCAGCGAGATCACCAGCGTTCGCCCATTGCCGTGGCTAAATCCGCGGAACTTCGGATACGCCAAAAGTGTCCGAACGTTTGCCGTACGGCCATGTCAGTTCTCCGGCTCGGTCCCGAGCAACCGGCCATGCGCGATGCGCAACGCCGGGGCGGGGTGGCGAGCGACCAGCGCCTCGTTATGGGTGGCAACGATCACCGTCGTGCCGATGCGGTTCATTTCCTTGAACAACTGCATCAGCCGCTCCGCCTGGCCGTCGTCCAGGTTGCCGGTTGGTTCGTCCGCCAGCAGCAGCGCCGGCCGGGCGATCACCGCGCGGGCGATGGCGACCCGCTGCTGCTCCCCGCCTGACAAGGCAGCGGGCGGGATGTCGAGGTAGCGCGACAGGCCCACCCAGCGCAACAGTTCGGTCACGTCGGCGCGAACCTGACCCTCTGGACGGCCGGCGAGGCGCAGCGGCAAGGCGACATTGTCGAAGGTGGAGAGATGCGGCAGCAGCCGGAAATCCTGAAAGACGACGCCGATTCGCCGGCGCAGCGCGGGCAGTGCCCTGCGCGGCGCGGTGGTCACATCGGTACCCAGCAGGCTGAGGCGTCCGCGGGTCGGACGTTCGGCCAGATAGAGCAGCCGCAGCATGCTGGTCTTGCCGGCGCCAGACGGCCCCAGCAGCCAACGGAACGCGCCCGCCTGAAGCTGAAAGTTTATGTCGTGCAGCACCTCCGGCCCAGTGGTCGAACCGCGCCCCGGGGAACCCGGGCGGGAGCCAGCGGTTCGGCCGTAGCACAACCCGACCATATCGAATCGCAGCATGCGTGGGTATTTACCTGAGCAAGCCCGCGCTTGTCATTCGAGCCGGCTCACCATCTGGGCAATACGACAAATTCTTTCGGTGCTGCACAGCCGGCTTGGCCCTGGTCTATGAAGGTGCAGCCGCCCGACAGGTCATCATGCGAATCGTCTGCCCGAGTTGCGCCGCCGAGTACGAGGTGGCGTCCACCAACCTGCCGCCACGTCGCAAAGTGCGCTGCACCCGTTGCGGCGGACAATGGACGCCGGTACGCGAGGCACAAATTGCCGCACCAGAGGAACCTCATCCAGAGGGACCTGCCGCGATGCCAATACCCGGGCTGCCTGGCGCGGTGAATATGACGGCGATGGATCGTCTTGCCGCGGCGCGTCCGGCGCCGGCTTCCGTGGCACTGCGTGCCGCCTGGGCGGCAACATTGGTGATCTTGATCGGGTCGGCTGCCGCGACAGTCATATGGCGGGGCAAGGTCGTGCAGGCATGGCCACCGAGCGCATGGATCCTGGGGGCTGGTCATCCGGGGCAGAGCGTCAAGCAACCGGACGGTCGGCGCACGCCGTATGCCAGCGGCAAGCCTTAGGAAGCCATGACACCGGCGCTACGGCGGGCCTGTCACCGTGTGCGATCGAACACAGGTCACATGCGCGGATTTGTGAAATAATTCGTTCATTGTGCTTCACGAGCCAATCCATCGATACAATACGCGGATGTCACGCACAAATGGTTGAAGCTCACGGCTCAACATGCTTTCGTTGGAACGACCCAATCGCGAAAAGGTGAACGGTTTGACCTTGGAGATGGACATGTCGGCGATCGTCGGCGATGAGGCCGTTTTTGCCGGTGATCAGGCTGGTCACGATGAGGCCGTGGTCGCCCTGCGAACCGCCATTCTCGATAAGTTGACCTATCATGTCGGCAAGCGGCGTGCGATTGCGACCGAGCGTGACTGGCTGATGGCCACCGCCATTGCGCTGCGGGACCAGATCATCGACCGCTGGCTGGCCGGCAACGAGGTTACCTATCAGAAGGGGTCGAAACGGGTCTATTACCTGTCGCTGGAATTCCTGATTGGCCGGCTGCTGTTCGACAACCTCAACAACATGGCCAAGCTGGAGACGATGCGGGCCGCGTTGGCGGGCCTGGATGTCGATCTGGACAAGCTGCGCGCGCTGGAACCCGATGCCGCGCTGGGCAACGGCGGCCTTGGGCGGCTGGCTGCGTGTTTCATGGAGAGCATGGCCACGCTCGATGTCCCGGCCTACGGCTATGGCATCCGCTACGCCCATGGCCTGTTCCGCCAGGTGATGAAGAACGGCTGGCAGCAGGAATATCCGGAAGACTGGCTGTCGCTTGGCAACCCCTGGGAATTCCATCGGCCGGAGGTCAACTACGACATCGGCTTTGGCGGCTCGATCGAGGCGGTGCCGATTTCGGAGGCGGCTTATCGCCATGTCTGGCATCCCGCCGAAACCATCGAGGCGGTGGCCTATGATACGCCAGCGGTCGGCTGGCGCGGCCGGCGGGTTAACACGCTGCGGCTATGGTCGGCACATCCGGCTGATCCGCTGCGGCTGGATGCGTTCAACCATGGTGACCATGCCGGCGCGCTGGCCGACCAGGTCCGGGCCGAGTCGATCTCGAAGGTGCTGTATCCGTCCGATGCCACGCCAGCGGGGCAGGAACTGCGGCTGCGGCAGGAATACTTCTTCGTCTCTGCGTCGCTGCAGGACCTTGTGCGCCGGCATATCCGGGCGTTCGGCCATATCGGCAACCTGTCCGACAAGACCGCGATCCAACTGAACGACACGCATCCCGCGATCGCCGTCGCCGAACTGATGCGCATCCTGCTGGATATCCACCAGATTTCCTGGGAAGACGCCTGGCGGATGACCCGCGCGACGTTCAGCTACACCAACCACACCCTGCTGCCGGAGGCGCTGGAGGTCTGGCCGGTGCCGCTGATGGAACGGCTGCTGCCGCGTCACATGCAGATCATCTACCTGATCAACGCGCTGCACCTGGGTCAGGTCCGGCGTGAGTTCCCCGGCGACGACCGGCTGCTGTCCAGCGTCTCGATGATCGACGAACAACAGGGCCGCCGCGTGCGCATGAGCCATCTGGCGTTCCTGGGGTCCCACCGGGTCAACGGCGTCTCCGCCTTGCACACCGGCCTGATGCGGGAAACGGTGTTCCACGACCTGCACAGCCTGTTCCCGGAGCGGATCGTCAATGTCACCAACGGCATCGCCTTCCGCCGCTGGCTGCACGAGGCAAATCCGCGGCTGACCCGCCTGCTGATCAACACCGTGGGGCCGGAGGTGCTGGACAACGAGGCCGCGCTGACCCGGCTGCGGCCACTGGCCACCGATGTCGGCTTCCAGAAGCGTTTCGCCGCCAGCCGCACCGTCAACAAGCTGGCGCTGTCCGAGCTGATCCGGCGGGAGCTGGAGATCCGGGTCGATCCAACGGCGCTGTTCGATGTCCACATCAAGCGAATCCACGAGTACAAGCGGCAGTTGCTGAACATCCTGGAAGCGATCGCGCTGTACAATGCCATCCGCGCGCGTCCGATGGACGACTGGACGCCGCGGGTCAAGATATTCGCCGGCAAGGCCGCGGCCAGCTACCAGCAGGCCAAGCTGATCATCAAGCTGATCCACGATGTGGCGAAGGTGATCAACAGCGACCCCACGGTGCGCGACGTGCTGAAGATCGTCTTCCTGCCGAACTATTCAGTCAGTCTGGCCGAGGTCATCATTCCGGCGGCTGACCTGTCCGAGCAGATCTCCACCGCCGGCATGGAGGCGTCCGGCACCGGCAACATGAAGTTCGCGTTGAACGGCGCGCTGACCATTGGCACGCTGGATGGCGCGAATGTCGAGATCAAGGAAAACGTTGGCGACGACAACATCTTCATCTTCGGTCTGACAGCGGAGCAAGTTACCGCTCGGCGCAAGCTGAGCCTCGCTTCCGAGGATCTTATCGCCGCGTCTCCGGTGCTGGCGGAGGTGCTGGCGAGCGTTGAATTCGGCGTGTTCTCCCCCGATCAGCCTGACCGCTACCACGGCCTTGTCAACTCGCTGCGGCATAACGACTATTTCATGGTCTGCGCTGATTTCGATGACTACTACGCGACGCAGCGGCGGCTCGCCGATCTGTGGCGGCAGCCGACCGACTGGTGGAAGGCGGCGATTCTGAACACCGCGAACGTCGGCTGGTTTTCCTCCGACCGGTCGATCCGGGAATATGCGGAGGAGGTCTGGAACGTTCCAACCTACACGCCGCAGTGATCCGGCCGCGCTGATCTGGCTTCTGTGTCCGTGGCCTGCCTCCCTTGGCCTGCCTCCCTGGCGTACGCCGCTGTGTGTGTTAACGGTGGGCAATAACAGACACACCAGGCAGGAGACGCGTCGTTGGTCCAGCAATCCGGATTGTATGCCCCGATCGTCCGCGAGGCCATGGCCTATGTGCTTGCCGGCGGCCGCGGGTCACGGCTGCTGGAGCTGACCGACAACCGCGCCAAGCCGGCGGTCTATTTTGGCGGCAAGAGCCGGATCATCGATTTCGCCCTGTCCAACGCGCTGAATTCGGGCATCCGGCGGATCGGTGTTGCAACCCAGTACAAGGCGCACAGCCTGATCCGGCATTTGCAGCGCGGCTGGAACTTCTTCCGGCCGGAGCGCAATGAGGGTTTTGATATCCTGCCGGCTTCGCAACGTTCGGGCAACGACTGGTATGCCGGGACGGCCGACGCGCTGTATCAGAACATCGACATCATCGAGGGCTACAACCCACAATACATCGTCATTCTGGCGGGTGATCACGTCTACAAGATGGATTACGCGCGGATGCTGATGCAGCACGTCGACCAAGGCGCCGACGTCACCGTCGGCTGCATCGAGGTACCGCGCGAGCAGGCGACCGCCTTCGGCGTCATGCACATCGATGACAAGGACCGCATCCTGTCGTTCCTGGAAAAGCCGGCCGATCCGCCGGGTATGCCGGACCGGCCCGACCAGGCGCTGGCCAGCATGGGGATCTATGTCTTCAGCACCCGCTTCCTGATCGAGGAATTGCGTCGGGACGCGGCGGACCCTGGATCGGGCCGCGATTTCGGCAAGGACATCATCCCCTACCTGGTTCGGCACGGCAAGGCGGTGGCGCATCGTTTTGCCCGCTCCTGCGTCACCTCGGGCGCGGAGCGGGAAGCGTACTGGCGCGATGTCGGCACGCTGGATGCCTACTGGGAAGCCAACATCGACCTGACCGAGATCATCCCCGCGCTCGATCTGTACGACCGCGACTGGCCGATCTGGACCTATGCGGAGATCACGCCGCCGGCCAAGTTCGTGCATGAGGAAGCCGGCCGGCGCGGCGAGGCGATCTCCTCCCTGGTATCCGGTGGGTGCATCGTGTCCGGCTCCTTTCTTCGCCAGTCGCTGCTGTTCACCGGTGTGCACGCGCATTCGTATTCTCGCGTCGAGAAGGCGGTCATCCTGCCGGATGCCGATATCGGCCGCGGCGCCAGGCTGCGCAACGTGATCGTCGAGAAGGGCGTGCGCATCCCGCCTGGCCTGGTAGTTGGGGAGGACGCGAACGACGATGCCCGCCGCTTCCGTCGCACCGACCGCGGCATCTGCCTGGTGACGCAACCGATGATCGATCGCCTGACCGCTTGACGCGCGTCCTCGCGGTCGCCTCGGAAATTTTCCCGCTGGTGAAGACGGGCGGACTAGCCGATGTTACCGGCGCATTGCCGCTGGCGTTGCGGGCGACCGGGATCGAGACGACCACGGTGGTACCCGGCTATCCGTCCGTATTGGCGGAACTGGCCGATGCACGGATCGTGCACCGGTTCGCCGACCTGTTCGGCGGTCCGGCGGATGTCCTGCATGGGTCGGCGTCCGGCCTCGACCTGCTGGCGATCGACGCGCCGCATCTCTACGCGCGGCCAGGCAATCCGTATATCGGTCCGGATGGGCACGATTGGCCGGACAACGACCTGCGCTTCGCCGGCCTTGGCGCCGCGGCGGCCGCGCTGGCGGTCGGAGCGGAACCACGTTTCGATGTGGTGCACGCGCATGACTGGCAGGCGGCGCTGACGGCCGCCTATCTGCATTTCCACCCTGGCCGCCGCCCTGGCACGGTGCTCACCGTTCATAATCTTGCCTTCCAGGGGATGTTTCCGGCGTCGGTGTTTCCCCGGCTGGGCCTGCCCGCCTCCGCCTTCAACGTGGCGGGGCTGGAATTCTATAACCTTGTCGGATTCCTGAAGGCCGGCCTGGTCTATGCCGACCGATTGACCACCGTATCGCCGAGCTATGCGCGGGAGATCCTGCTGCCGGAGAACGGCGCGGCGCTGGACGGCGTGTTGCGCCAGCGCGCCGATGTGCTGTCCGGCATCCTGAACGGGATTGACGACGTGGTCTGGAACCCGGCGACCGACCCGCTGATCCCGTCATGCTATACCGCCCCATGGCTGGCCAGACGCGCCGTTAACAAGTCGGCGCTGCAACGGCGAATGGGGCTGGCCGCGCGCCCCGACGCGATGCTGGTCGGGGTGGTCAGCCGCCTGACCTACCAAAAGGGCTTCGATCTGCTGCTTGGCCAGCTCGACCGGCTGGCCGGACAGGGCATCCAGCTTGCCGTTCTCGGTTCCGGCGATCCGGCGATGGAGCAGGCCTTTACCGCGGCGGCGGCGGCTCGGCCCGATCTGGTGGCCTGCGTCATCGGCTATGACGAAATCCTGGCGCACCTGATACAGGCCGGCAGCGACGCGCTGCTGGTGCCATCGCGGTTCGAGCCGTGCGGCCTGACCCAGTTGTGCGCGCTGCGCTATGGCGCGATCCCGATCGTCGCCCGCGTCGGCGGACTGGCGGACACGGTGATCGACGCCAACGAGGCCGCCTTGGCCCGCGGCGTCGCCACCGGCATCCAGTTCGCTCCGGTGACGGCGGACGCGTTGACTGCGGCGTTGGATCGCGCGGGCCGGTTGTGGGAGGATCGCGTGGGCTGGCAACGCATGCAGCGCAACGCGATGGCCGCCGACGTCTCCTGGCGCGGTTCGGCCGAGCGTTATGCGGCACTGTACCGGGCGTTGGAGGTGGAACGGGCTTGAGAAAGATCGGCGCGGGAATTGCGGAAACATTGGGGGTGACCGTATTCGACGGCGGCATCAACGTTGCCGTGCGATCGGCGACGGCCGAGGCGATCGCCATCTGCCTGTTTGACGAGCATGACCAGGAAACCGACCGGCTGCGGCTGCCGGGGCGCACCGGGCCGGTGTTCCATGGCCATGTCGCCGACGTTCCCGCCGGCACGCGCTACGGCCTGCGCGCCTATGGCCCGTGGCAGCCGTCGAACGGGCGCCGGTTCAACCCGGCCAAGCTGCTGGTCGACCCGTTCGCCACGGCGATCGACCGGCCGTTCCGGTTGCATCCCTTGCTGTTCGACAGTGATGCGCCGTTGCCGGACGACACTGCATCGCTGATGCCGAAAGGGATCGTGGGCACACCGGCGTCGGCGCCCGTCACCGGTCGGCCGGTGTTCGACTGGGACCACCAGGTCATCTATGAACTTCATGTCCGCGGCTTTACCAAGACGCATCCAGACATTCCGCCAGCGCTGCGCGGTACGTTCGCTGGTCTCGGCCATGCCGCCAGCATCCGCCACCTGACCCGCCTGGGCATCACCACGGTCGAACTGATGCCCTGCGCCGCCTGGGTCGATGAACGGCATCTGCCGCCGCTGAACCTGACGGATCACTGGGGGTATAATCCGGTTGCGTTCCTCGCGCCTGATCCCCGGCTGGCACCCGGCGGCTGGGCCGAGGTGCGCGCCGCGGTCGATGCGCTGCATGCGGCCGGGATCAGCGTCATCCTGGACGTGGTGCTGAACCACAGCGGCGAAAGCGATGAGCACGGACCCACATTGTCGCTGCGCGGCCTGGACAACGCTGGCTACTATCGGCTGGCACCAGGCGATCCGGCGCGTTACGTCAATGACGCCGGCTGCGGCAACATCCTGGCGATGGACCGGCCGGCGGCGCTGCGGCTTGGCCTGGACGCGCTGCGCGCCTGGGCACGGTTCGGCGGGCTGGACGGGGTTCGGCTCGACCTGGCGGCGACGTTGGCCCGGCGCGAGAGCGGGTTCGACCCGGATGCGCCGTTTCTGCTGGCTGTCGAACAGGACCCGGTGCTGTTTAACCGGGTGATGATCGCCGAACCCTGGGACATCGGGCCGGATGGCTACCAGTTGGGCGCCTTCCCCGCCCGCTGGGGCGAGTGGAACGACCGCTACCGGGACACGATGCGGCGGTTCTGGCGTGGCGACGGCGGCATGGCGGGCGAATTCGCCACCCGCTTCGCCGGATCGGCCGACATCTTCGCACCTAGGCATCGCCCGATCTCACGCGCCATCAACTACATCACCGCGCATGATGGCTTCACCCTGGCCGATCTGGTTGCGTATCAATCCAAGCATAACCTCGCCAATGGCGAGCAGAACCACGACGGCTCGGACGACAACCTGTCCTGGAACAACGGCATGGAAGGGCCGAGCGACGATCCGGCGATCCGCGGCAAGCGGGGGCGTGATGTCCGGGCGCTGCTGGCGACCCTGCTGCTGTCGCGTGGCACGCCGATGCTGTCGATGGGCGATGAGGCCGGCCGCACGCAGGCCGGCAACAACAATGCCTACGCGCAGGATAACCCGACGTCCTGGTTTGATTGGCGTAATGCCGATCCGGCGTTGATCGAATTTACCGCGCGTGTGGTTGCTGTCCGCCGGTGCCTTTTGCCGCTGTTCGGCGGCAACGTGCTGCAAGGCGGACCGGGTCCGGACGCGACGCTGCCGGATGTCGCCTGGCTCCGAGCGGATGGACAGCCGCTGTCCCCGGACGACTGGAACCGCGACGGCAACCGGACGGTGATCGCTTGCCTGTATGGCGGCGGTGTCAGGGCGGTGCTGGTGTTCCACGCCGGCACGGCGCCAGCCGACGTCGTGCTGCCCGCGCCGCGGCCGGCGCAGACATGGCGCCGGCTGCTGGACACCGCCGAACCGGAACAGGATAGCTTGGTTGCGGCCCGCTCGATCGCGGTTTTCGTGGAGCAAGCCGGGGACGTTGTCCGCCACGCGACCGGCGTGCCGGATGCAGCATTGGATCGGTAACCTTCGCGGGGATTGATCCGGTCTGGTGGGACGTCGAAGGCGGGTTCCGCACGGTCGGCGCGGACACCAGGCAGGCGCTGCTGGCGGCGATACGCCTGCCAGCCGCGACGCTGGACGATTGTCGCGACAGCCCGGCGTGCCATCCTCCATGCTGCATTCGTCGCTCGGGCGTCGAACCAATCAGATGCGGTGCCGGACGCGATCTGCTGTCCAGGGGACGGTAACTACGGACGTTGGGGTGCGTCAGCAGATAAAGCCTTAATAAAAGGCAATAATCGCGTCCGTTTCGCGTAGTATGGCCTCGTGACAGGCATTTGCATAGATTTCGCCGATTTACAGACCAGACTTTGACCAGAGCCGTTTCCTTGACACGTTCACAGTCGGCTGCGCATGGGCGTATTCGTGGCAAGCTGTTCTGCTTTGGCGTAGCCCCGGCATGAGAACGGCTTGGCTTGTTGTGGTCTGGCAACCTGGACTCGCGCTTGCACCGGTTGGGGCAACGACGCCGGCGCGGTTCCGGCGGCGTGGTGGCGGGATCGAACTCAAGCGCCCGGAGTACCTGATGAGTTTGCGTTCACTGTATGTGCAGTTCCTGCGGCATGAAGATGTCGAGGACTATTCGCTTCGTTATGCCCCTTCGTCGTTCCGTAAGTGGACGCCGCGGATGGTCGCCTCCGCCGGGCTGGGCGGAACAGCGGCGCTGTTCCCGTTCGCGATCAGCGCGGTGATGGTCAATCAGTACGGCAGCCATGACGCGCTGATCGGCAACCTGATTGCCTCGGCGTTTTGCGTGCTGACAGGAATTCCGATCGCCAACGCGATCGCGCGCTATAACCTGGATATGGATCTGCTGACGCGGGGTGCCGGGTTCGGTTATTTCGGGTCGACGATCACCTCGCTGATCTTTGCGACGTTCACCTTCATCTTCTTCGCCTTCGAGGGCGCGATCATGGCGCAGGGGATTACCGGCACATTCGGGGTGCCGATCCGCCTGTCCTACGTGATCGTTTCGGTGGGCGTGCTACCGCTGGTGGCGTTCGGGATGTCGTTCCTGGCGAAGTTCCAGACGTGGACATGGCCTCTATGGCTACTGCTGCTGGCGGCGCCACTGGCCTATGTGGCGATCGGGGCACATCACGGGGTCGGCGCGTGGCTGTCATATCAGGGCATGCCGACCGGTCCGACGCATGTGCGGGGCGGCGCGACGGGGGTGAATGCGGCGGCGATCGGATTGATCGCGGCGGCGCTGACCTCCGGGCTGGCGCAGATCGGCGAGCAGGCTGACTATGTGCGGTTCATGCCGGACAAGGACGACGGGAACCGAGCCTGGTATGTGTTCTGGACGTTCCTGTCCGGACCTGGCTGGGCGGTGTTGTTCGTGGTGACGTTTTCGCTGGGGGCGTACCTGGCGTCCTGGTCGGCGCCAGCGATCGGGGTGCGGTCGGACGAGCCGTTCCAGTCGTTTCTCTATGCTTACGACCAGTTCCTGCCGCACTGGCTGGGACTGTCCTGCGCGTTCCTGCTGGTGGTCTGCGCGCAGGCGAAGATCAACGTGACGAACGCGTATTCCGGATCGCTGTCGTGGTCGAACTTCTTCTCGCGCGTGCTGCACCGGCACTATGGGCGTTTCACCTGGCTGATCCTGCAGGTGGCGATTGGGCTGGGGCTGATGGAGGCCAACATATTCAAGGAGATGGACGCGCTCCTGGGGTTTTACTCCAACGTGGCGGTGGCGTGGATTTCGGCGGTGTTCGCGGACCTGTTCATCAACCGCCGCCTGCTGCGGATCGGGCCGGATTGGATCGAATTCCGGCGGGGATATCTGTATGACTTCAACCCGGTCGGGTTCGGCAGCATGATCGTCGCTTCGGTGGTGGCCGTGGCGGCGTATTTCGGCGCCTTTGGGACGGTGCTGGCGAACTACTCGCCGTTCGTCGCAGCGGGGCTGGCGATGGTGCTGGTGCCGATCGTGGCGGTGGCCACGCGCGGGCGGTTCTACATCAAGCGGATGCCGGAGGCCGAGCGGATGGGGAATACGGCGGGTTCGGCGCGACAGGTGTGCGTGCGGTGCGAGGATGCATTCGAGCCGTTCGACACGGTGTCCTGCCCGTTCCATCGCGGCACGATCTGCTCGCTTTGCTGCACGGTGGAGTCGGCCTGCCACGACGTCTGTAAGGCGTGACCAGGACGGGTAACCCCAGGAGACAGGGGCGCGTTGCGGAAGGTTGATGTGAAGGGACAGGACAATCTTGCCGCCGCCTACGTGTCCACGCACGACCTGCCGATCTTGGCAGGCTGGTGGAACGGCGCTGACATCCGGGAAAAGCATGACCTGGGCCTGATCGATGGCCGGCAGGCCGATCACGCCGACAGCGGCCGCACGCGAGAGAAGACCATGCTGGTCGACCTGCTGCGCGAGCCGGCGCTGCTGACCAAGAACGTGGACGTCGCCCACCCGATGCCGATGTCGGTCGCCGTCGCGGTGCATGGCTTCGTTTGTGCCACCCCCTGCCCTGCTGGCTCTGGTCCAGGCGGACGACCTGCGGGCGAGGCCGTGGCGGTCAACCTTCCCGGCACCGACCGGGAACGGCCGAACTGGCGGCGGCGGATCGACACCGATGACTCGGCGCTATGCCGGACGCCGCTGGCCGAGGCCATTCTGTCGGCGCTGCGACCGCCGGCGACGGATATGACGGCCGCGTGCAACACCGCCTTGGATTCCGGCGAGATCGGCCGCTGTTGATTTGCCGTGAACGCGTTCATAGTTCTGGCGCATGAACACCATGATTTCCAACGATCCAATCCGTATGGGTCTTACATGAGCGACCTGTTCGCTCCGGATGGCGGCTGGCGGGTTCGCATCATGGACCTGTCTGGCGGCGCGCAGGACAATATCACCGAGGAAATCGGCGGTTTCGACACCCTGATGCACGCCAACGAATTCGCGCGGCGATACGTCCGCGATTCCATCGAGCATTGCCGCGTCGCCGGCATGTCCACCAAGGACGTGCTGGAGGCTTGGTTCGCCTTTGGCGAAGATGCGGTCGTGCTCGACGCCGCCGAGGGCGGCTGGAAAAGCGCTACGGAACTCGGTGACTTCGTGGATCGGCGTGCGAGCCAGGAGGAGCGCGACTGGCGTTCTCTTGATCCGCGTCGTGACGATCCGGACACCGGTCTCGACGCCGAGGAGGGCGACGAGTGATCCGCGTCCGCTTCGCCGCCAGCCCGGTCGGGCCGTTGTTCGTCAGCGGCGCCAGGGTCGCGTTGGCGAACCACCTGTTCGCTCGCCGCGGCGATGGCCGGCTTTTGCTGCGCCTTGACGATCTGGACCAGGAACGCTCCAGCCCGGCCCACGTCATGCAGATGATGCAGGACCTGCGCTGGTTTGGCATCGAGTGGGACGACTGCGCCCAACAGTCCGAACGGCTGGAACTGTATTTGGAGGCAATATCCCGCCTGAAGCAGCGCGGCCTGATGTATCCTTGTTTCGAAAGCGAGGCGGAACTTCGGGCGAAGCGGGAATTCCGCCGCAAGCGCAATCAGTCCACGGTCTACGACCGAGAGATGTTGTCGCTGACCGCGCGCCAGCGGGACGCCGCGGAAGCCGGCGGCAAACGCCCGCACTGGCGTCTGCGGCTGTCCGGTCGGGTCATCGAATGGCGTGACATGATCGCGGGGGACCGCCGGACCGCGCTGACCTCGGTTTCCGATCCGGTGCTGGTGCGCGCCGATGGCAGGCCCATGCCGATCCTGGCCAGCGTGGTCGACGACATCGCATTCAGCACGACGCACATCATCCGCGGCGAGGGCAATGCTGGCCACACGGCGATCCAGATCGAATTGTTCGAGACCTTGACCGGTGCCCCCGCCATGATCCGGTTCGCGCATCTGCCGCCGCTGGCCGATGCGGCCGAACCAGCGCCTGCCGGCGTGGCGGGACGGCGCATCGGCAGCCTGTCGTTGCGCGGACTGCGAAACGACGGCGTCGAGCCGATCGCTATCGCGGCGTGCCTGGCGAATTGCGAGGCTGATCAGGCGGAGCCGCCGGCGCTGAACGATCTGGCTGCGCGCTTCGACCTTAAGGCATTCGCCGGATGCGGTTTCGATCCGACCCGGCTGCTCGCGATCAACCGCGGCGTGCTGCGACGCATGGGTTTCGCCGCCGTCGCCGACCGCTTGCCGGGCGGCGCCACCGAAGCGTTCTGGCTGGCGGTGCGCGGCAGCCTGGACCTGCTGAAGGAAGTCCGCGGCTGGTGGGATGTCGTCGGCGGTACCATTGTTCCGCCGGTGGTGGAAAACGAGTATGGGCTTCTGGCCACCGCCGAAGCGGTGCTGCCGCCCGAACCATGGGATGGCTCGGTCTGGACGCGCTGGATCGCGGCGCTGGAACAGGCCACCGGACGCGTCGGAGAGGACCTGCTGCCGCCGCTGCGCCTGGCCTTGACAGGAGAAGACACCGGGCCGGATCTGGCCGACCTGCTGCCGTTGATCGGGCGGTCGCGGGCGGCGAGCCGGTTGCACATCGCCGTGGCATGAAGCGCGCTACCCCGGCACGCCCTTGCTGGTGGAGTACTCGAAGTGCAGCGCCTGGTCCGGATGCACGATCGGGAAGATCGCATGTGCCGCGACCGCCGCCTCGCTGAAGCCCTGGAGAATCAATTTCAGCTTGCCGGGATAGGTCGACACGTCGCCGATCGCGAAGACGCCCGGCAGGCTGGTCTGGCCGGTGGATGGATCGACGGTCACGTGGTGCATGTGCCGTTCCAACCCCCAGGCGGCGATCGGCCCCAGATCCATCGACAGGCCAAAGAACGGCAGCAGCACGTCGGCCGGAAGCTGCCGCGTGGCACCCTCCATCGTAGCGACCTCGACCGCTGACAGCAGGCCATCCGTCCCATGCAGCGCATGAAGCTGGTAAGGGATCACCAGCTCGATCTCGCCACGCTGTGCGGCTTCGTCGAGTCGCGCGGCGGTTTCCGGCGCGGCGCGGAATTTCGGGCGGCGATGCACCACGGCGACCTGGGCGATGTCCTTCAGCGCCAGCGCCCAGTCCACCGCCGAGTCGCCGCCGCCAGCGATAACCACCCGCCTGCCGCGCAGGTCTTCCCGCTGGCGGACGTAGTATCGCACTGCGCCGCTGGCCTCGAACGCCGGCAAGCCCTGCAGCGGCGGGCGGTTTGGACCGAACGCACCGGCGCCGGCGGCGATGATCACCGCCTTGGCGCGCACCGCATCGTCTTGGTCGGTGGTCAGGAGGAAGGCGCCGGACTGCCCGCTCAGGCCGTTGACCTGGCGGCCGAGCAGGCGGGGGATGGCGAACGGGGCGATCTGCTGTTCCAGGCGGGTGATCAGGGTGCCGGCCTCGATCGCCGGATGCGCGGGGATGTCGTAGATCGGCTTTTCCGGATACAGCGCGGTGCATTGGCCGCCGATTTCGGCCAGTGCGTCGATCAGCACGCTGGACAATCGCAGCATGCCCAGCTCGAAAACGGCGAACAACCCCACCGGGCCGGCACCTATGATCGCGACGTCAGTTTCGATAGGACGTGTCATGGCATGGCGTATAAGTCGCTTTTTTGTCAGGACAAGGACCTAACACCCGCGTGACATCGGGTCGTAAGCGATAACCGGCTGCCCACCTATCGGATTGGCAACTTTCAGGTTGATTCGTGAACAGCTTAGACGCGGCGCTCAGGCGGCCTTATCCAAAGACGGTCGTCGCGGTGCCGGCCAAGAATGAGGCGGATCGGATCGGGCCATGCCTGACGGCGCTGAACCATCAGATATACCCGCCGGATGCGGTGGTGTTATTGCTGAACAACTGTACGGATGAAACAGACTTCGTTGCTCGCGCGCTGTCGCCAGAGCTCCGGTATACTTTGCATATCATCCCCATTACCTTACCACCCGATCGGGCCAATGCTGGGCAGGCTCGGCGCATGGCCATGGCGCTCGCCGCCCGCGAGGCCGGACGGGATGGGATCTTGCTCACGACCGATGCCGACACCGTGGTGCCTTCGGACTGGATAGGCCGCAATCTGAATTGGCTGCTGCGTGGTGCCGATCTGGTCTGCGGCAAGGCAGCGGTCGATCCGGTCGAAGCGGCGCTGATCCCGGCGCGGCTGAATGCGGACCACGACAGGGAACGTCACCTCATTCAGGTGCTGGACGACCTGGCGTGCCAGATTGATCCCGATCCATACGACCCGCCGCGGCGCCACGCCGAGGCGTCGGGTGCCAGTCTGGCGGTTTGGGTCGCCGTCTTCGACAAGGTCGGCGGGATTCCGCCGACTTCCTGCGGGGAAGACCGGGCGTTCGTCGACGCGCTCCGGCGCATCGACGCCCGCATCCGGCATGATCCCGCGATCGAGGTGGTGGTTTCCGGCCGTGTTCTGGGACGCGCCGAGGGCGGCATGGCGGCGACGCTCCAGCGGCGGCTGGTGCGGCAGGATGAACTGGCAGATGATCAGATCGAGCCGGCGGAAAGCGTGATACGCCGCGTGGCCCTGCGCGGCCGGACGCGCTCCGCCTGGGCAAGTCGCCGGCCGGACCGTTTTCTGGCGGAGGATCTGGCGATTGAACCGGCCCTGCTGGGCAAACTATTATCCAGGCCATTTTTCGGCGCGGCCTGGGCGGAGATCGAATCCCGCAGCCCGCGCTTGGCGCGAACCCGGGTACGGTTCACCGATCTGCCGGCCGAGATCGAGGCGGCGAACAGCCTGCTGTCCCGGCTGCAGGCGCCCGAGACCATGGCGGCGGAATGATGCCAGCGCTGGCGGATCAGGTCGGCGCCCTGGTTCCCCGGATGCAGGGCCGAGCCGGGATGCTGGACCGGGATGCGATGTTTCCGGCGGAGGATATCGCCGAACTGCGGCAGGCCGGCGCGCTTTCGCTGGCGCTGCCGGTGCGGTTGTCCTCACGCGATGACATGTTGGCCGACCAGTTGGCGGCGGTGCTGACACTGACCGGGCGCGGCAACCTGTCCGTCGGCCGGGTCCTGGAGGCACATCTCAACACGCTGCACCTGATCGGGCGCTATGGAACGCCGGCGCAGTGGCAGACGGCAACTACCGACGTTCAGGCTGGGCATCTGTTCGCGCTGTGGGTGACTGATCCGCCGACAGGGGGACTTTGGATGCGGCGCTCCGGCGGCACCATCCGGCTGACAGGCGCGAAGCAATTCTGCTCCGCCGCCGGATATGCGACCCGTACGCTGGTGACCGCCCAGGATGAGGACGGAGGCACGCGGATGCTGATCCTGCGGCTGGGCAGCGGCGAGACGGTGACGGGCCTGCCATCGCCGCTGCAAGGCATGCGGGCAGCGGTGACCGGCGCGGTGGATTTCTCCGGTTGCGAGACCGCGGTGGACAGCGTCCTGGGTCAGGCAGGCGATTACCTGCGAGAGCCGGATTTCTCCGCCGGCGCCTGGCGCGGATCGGCTGTGGCACTGGGCGGGCTGATCGCGCTGCTGGATCTTGCGACCGAGCAGCTTCGCGCGTCCGGCCGGCTGACCAGCCCGCATGTCCAGGCGCGTCTTGGTCAGGCGATGATCGCGCGGGAAACCAGCCGGATGTGGGTGCGGCACGCCGGACGCGTCGCGGAGGACCCGACGGCACCGGCCGGGCATCGTGTCGCCACGGTGGGGCTCGGGCGGATCGCGGTGGAAAGCGCGTGCCTGGATGCCATGCGGCTGGTGCAGCGGTCGCTGGGGTTGTCGGCCTTCCGGCAAGGCAACCCGGTCGAACTTCTCTGCCGCGACCTTTCGACCTATTTGCGTCAGCCGGCGCCGGATGAAACGCTGACTGACGCCACGCGCTGGTTTACCGAGAACCCAACGCCATGATTGCGGCCGGCGACCTGCATCAGGCCTGGCGCGCGCTGCCGGTTGCGCCATTGAGCGACATCATCGGCGGCGGGACATGCCTGATCCTGGCGCCGCATCCTGACGACGAAAGCCTTGGCTGCGGCGGCCTGATTGCCGCCTGCTGCGCGGCCGGTCGCCCGCCCCTGGTGGCAATCCTGACCGACGGCGCCGGGTCGCATCCGCAGTCCCATGCCTTTCCACCCGCGCGGCTGCGCGCGCTGCGTGAGAGGGAGGCTCGGGATGCGGTCGCGTATCTGGGTCTGCCGCCCGATCGCATCCTGTTCCTGGGCCAGCCAGATACCGCAGCACCGCACCAGGGACCGGCGTTCACCGTGGCGGTCAACGCACTGTCCGCCTGTGTCAAGCGGGAGAACCATTGCAGCGCCATCCTTGCGCCATGGCGGCATGATCCGCATTGCGACCACGAAGCCGCATCGCTGATCGCCGCGGCCGTGGCCGAGCGCTGCGAAATCCGTGCAGTCGGCTTCCCGGTCTGGGGTTGGACATTGCCCGACGATCATGCCGTTCCGGCGCCGGAAAGCAGCGGGTGGCGACTGGACATCGCCAGGTTCCTGCCGTTGAAACGGCAAGCCATTCAGGCGCACCGTTCGCAGTATGGCGGACTGATCACCGACGATCCGACCGGCTTTCAGCTTCCGCCGGCGCTTCTTTCGGCCTTTGAAACTTCATTCGAGACGTTCCTTCAGTCATGAGCACTTCCAGAACACCGGATCATTTCGCACGGCTTTATGAATCCAATCCCGACCCTTGGGGATTTCAGACCGACCCGTACGAGCAGGCCAAATACCGGCGATCCATAGAAGTGCTCGAGGCTGCCCTGTTGTCCCGTGATGGCCCAGACAATCCTGCCCCGCGTGCCCGGTTGTCCGGTCATGACACTGGGAAAACGACCGATCTGTCGAGCCGCCGTTTCACCGCCGGCCTGGAAGTTGGTTGCTCGATCGGCGTGCTGACCCGCATGTTGGCGCCACTGTGCGACACGCTGCTGGGTCTCGACATTGTCGACCAAGCGTTGGAGGCCGCTGTCAAGCGATGCGCCGACCGTCCTTGGGTGAGGTTCCAGCGCATGCGGATGCCAGATGAGTGGCCCGATCAGCGTTTCGATCTGATCCTGTTTTCGGAGGTGCTTTACTTCCTGACTCCGCATGACATCCGTCGCTGTGCCGACCGGGCCAAGCACAGCCTGCTGCCCGGTGCCAGGGTGCTTCTGGTCAACTGGCTCGGCCAGTCGGACGATCCCTGTTCCGGTGACCAGGCGGCGGAGCATTTTATCGCCGCGACGGCGGGAACCCTGAGCGTGAGGCGTCAAGACCGCCAGCCTGGCTACCGCCTCGATCTCCTGACGGCGCCGTGAACCCGGCGGCGCACCTGACCAGAGCCCGACGGGCGCGAGCGGCATCTGATGCAAGTTTTAGTAGTGCGGGCAGTTGGAGCGGCTGTCGCAGCAGGGACGTCAGCACCTGCGGCAGGCCAATTTCCCCCTGGTGATCCAAAGCCATCAAGGCGGCTGGGGGCAAGTTCCGTCCCGCCGGGTCGCAGATCGCACGCACCACGACGAAGGCCAGGTCGTGGGCCTCGGCCGTCTTTGCAACGCTGCCGCTTTCCAGATCGATCGCCTGCGCCCGCGTCGAGATGTGCAACCGATGCTTGGCGGCTGCGTCCGCGGCGACTGACGTGCCGGCCAGAAGGCAATGCCTGGTCAGTCCACCAAACCGGCGGCCGAGATCAGGGTCCGCCTTATACATCCTGTCGTCGGAGAGAACCGCTTCGGGAACGATAATGGTCCCCGGCCGCAGCGCGGGGTCCAACCCGCCCGCGAGGCCGAAGCTGACCAGGGCATCCGCGCCATTCTCGATCAGCCGTCGAGCCGCGTCAGCCGCACCGTTGGGCGTGCCGCCGCCGGCCAGGACAGGACAGCCGAAGCGCCTGGCGATCTGGGCCTCCGCTGCCAGGCCGACGACGAAGCCCAGGATCAGAACCCGACCTCGACCCGGCGCGTGTTGCCGCGCAGCAGGTTGCGGTAGCGCGCCAGGGCCAACAGCGGGAAATACAGCCGGTAGCCATGGTAGCGCAGGTAGAACACCCGCGGGAAACCGACGGCGGTGTAAGGTTTCTCGGTCCATTCGCCGTCGGCGTGCTGGGTGCGTGCCAGACAGAAGATGCCACGGGCTGTCGCGGGATGATTCACGGCACCAGCCGCCATCAGGCCCAGCACCGCCCAGGCAGTCTGACTCGGGGTGCTTTCCTTGTAACGGCCATGTGGCGCGTCGGCGTAGCTTTCCTCGTCCTCACCCCAGCCACCATCGTCACGCTGGACCGACACCAGCCAGTCCACCGCACGCCGTATCGCGGGATCGTCAGGTGGAATTTCGGCTGCGTTCAAGGCGCACAGGACGGACCAGGTTCCGTAAATGTAGTTCGTGCCCCAGCGGCCGAACCAGCTTCCGTCGGCCTCCTGCTCCCGCCGCAGATAGGCCAATGCGCGGGCCATCACCGGGTCGTCCGGCGGCATGCCGATCTGTGCCAGGAAGGATACGCAACGTCCACTGACATCCGCCGTGGGAGGGTCGAGCAGAGCACCATGGTCGGCGAAGGGAATATGATTCAGGTAATGATGGGTGTTCTCCGGCTCGAACGAGCCCCAGCCACCGTCAGACGACTGCATGCCGATCACCCATTCCTGGGCGCGGTCGATCGCGTCGATATGTGCGGGGTCGCCGTTCCGGTGCAGCAGCATGCCGACGACGGCGGTATCGTCCACGTCCGGATAATGCGGATTTTCATATTGGAACGCCCAGCCACCGGGCCGCAGTCTAGGCCGGCGCACCGCCCAGTCGCCGACAACATCGGTGATCTGCCTGGGCCTTAGCCAATCGCAGGCATCATCGGTCGGCAGATCAGCCTCGGCCAGGGCGTGGCCGGCGAGGCTGGTGTCCCAGACCGGAGACAAGCAGGGCTGGCAGTAGGCCTGATCCCGCTGGATCACCAGCAGCCGGCGCACCGCTTGCCAGGCGATGGCGGCATCGGGATGGTCGGGCGCATAGCCCAGCGCATCAAACATCATCACGCTGTTCGCGATGGCGGGATAAATCCCGCCCAGTCCGTCCTGCCCGTTCAGGCGCTCGGTGACGAAGGCCACAGCCTTGTCGATGGCGTGCTGCCGTGGGCGCTTCGGAAACAGCGGCTCGATGCGGCGCAGCACGCTGTCGAGGCCCTTGAAGAAGCGTCCCCAGGCCGAACGGTAGGGCCCGCGGATATAGTCTCGGACCTGTTGCGGCGGTGTGTGGAACAGCTCCGGTATCTCGATTGCTTTCGGGTTCCGCGCCTTGGGACGCAGCGCCATCAGCACCAGCAGCGGGACGATGACGGTGCGCGACCAGTAGGACACTTTCGACAGGTGGAACGGGAACCACAGCGGCAGATGCATGATCTCCATCGGCATCACCGGCACCGCCCGCCATGGCACCTGTCCGAACAACGCGAGCTGCGCGCGCGTGAACACATTAGTCCGTTCCGCACCGCCGGCCGCAAGGATCGCTTGCCGCGCGCGTCGCATGTGCGGCGCGTCAGGGTCGTCGCCGATCGACTTCAGGGCGTAGTAGGCCTTCACGCTTGCAGAAATATTGAACGCCCCATCGTGGAACAGCGGCCAGCCGCCATGCGCCCCCTGGATCGCGCGCAGATAGGCCCCGATGCGTTGCTCCAGCACCGGATCGATCCGGTCGAGGTAGTGTTCCAGCAGCACATATTCGGCGGGAATGGTGGCATCCGCCTCCAACTCGAAGACGAAGTGACCGTCCGGCTTCTGGTGCCGCTTCAGCGCCTCGGCCGCGCGGGTGACCGAGTCCCGCAATGCGGCATCATCAACGACCGGCGCAAGGGAGATCGCGTCGAGGGCCATCATGTCCTTGTCGTCAGAATGAAAGGAGAAGCTTGGCAGCATTGCGACCGGACCTTATCGCGCCCTCGATCGTGGCGGGCAACCCGGTATCGGTCCAGTCGCCCGCGAGAGCCAGGTTGGCGGCCAGCGCGGTCTGTGCCGCCGGCCGCCGCGCCTCCTGCTCCGCGGTGGCGGCGAAGGTGGCGCGGCGTTCCTTTACCACCCGAAACGGCGGCATTTCGGTCTTGCCGTCGGCGGGCAGGTCTAGGGCATCCCGTACATTCGGCCATACCAGGGCGGCGAGCACGCCGGCCGGATCATCGACCATACTGTTCGCCGCGCTGATCGTCACCGAGACGTGGTCATGCTTCGGGAACACCCACTCGGCGATGCCGGAGGTCAGACCGATGAAACCAGCCGACACCAGCGGTTCCGTCGGGTCGGCGGCGAAGCGATAATGAATGTTCAAGATAGCCTCGAACGCGTTTGGTGTGGTCAGCCCGGGCAGCAGGTCGGCGGCCACCCAGGCCGGAACCGCCAGTACGACGGCATCGGATGGCTTGAGTGCAATGACGCCGTCCGGTCCTCGCAGCGCCGTGATCCGACCGCCTTCAATCGTGATCGCCGCGATCCGGCTGTTGAAGCGCACCGTGGCCCCGCGTGCCGCCAGAGTGGTGATGGCGGGATCGACCAGCGCGTCCGACAGCCCCTGTTTCGGAAGCCAGGGAATGCAAGCGTCGCCCCCGCGCATCAGCGTCTCACGCATCACCTCGGCAAGCAGACGCGCCAGAGCAGCCTGTGAGCGGGTGTTGAGCGCCGCGATAGCGAGCGGTTCCACAAGACGCCGGAACAGCGATCCTGGCCGCATGGCATCGGCGACCACCGTGTCGTCCCTGATACCGGCGATCCGTGCCAGGCCAAGATAATCGGCCAGGCGGGTTTGCGGCACCCGGCGGCTTTCGACCAGTATCCACCAGGGAATGCGTCCGCGATTTGGCCGCACGCACCAGCGCTGCCCGGTTTTGAGATCAATGAAGGGAAACACCGCGCTGGCCGGGTGGCGGAAGCGGTCGGTGGCGCCAATTTCAGCGATATAGGCACGCGCCGAACGATTACCGGACAGCAGCAGGTGGTTGCCGTTGTCGATCCGCAGATCGAGTCCCTTGTCGAAATACGACCGGCACCTTCCACCCGCGGCCGGGCCTGCCTCATGCAGCGTCACCGCTCGGCCCGCGGTTGTCAGGGACAGTGCGGCCGCAAGCCCCGCCATACCGGCGCCTATGACGTGAGTCTGGCTCATGACCGCGGCGTTGTGCCCCTACAGTCAGCGATACGCAACAGACCGTGGAAAGCTGCCTGTCAAATGAGACAGAGCGCCTGAAGTTCGCGGCGCAGGGCGGCAGGCAGGACATCGGCACCGATGGCCGCGCCGATATCCGGCAGATCCGGCGGCGCGTCGTCTGGATCAAGATAACGCCATCCCTGAAACGGCCGGGTCGGGCGGCCAGCGAGCGGCACGATATCCGGATCGAGGATCAGAGCCGCGCACGGCGTGTGGTCGTCGCGTTGGTCCTCGACAATGTCGAGGATGCGCTGGCGAGCCAGCATGCTACGCGCGATCACCCAGTAGATCGAGCCGCCGTCCAGCACGTCTTCGCGGCGACGGGGGAAGGCGCGGGTACGGTGGCGCAACGGTGGGTTGATCCGGGCGCGATCGGCCTGCAAGGCGCGGATATGGTCGATGTCGCGCACGCCGACGGCGAGCTTGGTCAGATGCAGCATGGTTCGGCGACTCGGGCCTTCTGTGATTTCGGCATGGCAGTGTAGGCAGAAAGCAGCAACGGCATCACCCGGTTGCTAACGCCTGGCAGGTTGATTGATTGTTGCAGCGCAGCATATTCTGGCGGAGACATTTGAAAGGCCGGCGGCGGCATGAAATTGACCCGCAATCTTCGTGGTTTGCGCCGTGGCATTCGCCTGGTCAGCCGGATTGCCAAGGCGCAGATCGCTCCACCCGAGCAGCCGCGCCCGCCGTCCGGGCCAGGCCGGATGGTGACCTACAGCGGGTTTGGCGACAACCCCGGCCGGCTGAAGATGCTGACATATCTGCCGCCTGATGTCGCCGGGCGGCCATTGGTGGTGCTGCTGCATGGCTGTGGGCAGGATGCCGCCAGCTTCGCCGCGGATTCGGGCTGGATCGAGCTGGCCGACCGGCTGCACTTTCCGTTGATCCTGCCGGAGCAGATGGAGGCGAACAACGCCGGGCGCTGCTTCCAGTGGTTCCAAGCGTCCGATACCGCACGCGATGCGGGCGAGGCCGCCTCGATCGCCGGCATGACAGAGGCGGCGATCAGCTTGTTCGACAGCAATCCGAGGCGCGTCTTTATCCTCGGCCTGTCAGCCGGCGGAGCGATGGCGGTGGCGCTGCTGGCGGCCTATCCGGATTTGTTTGCCGCTGGCGCCTCGGTTGCCGGGCTGCCGGTCGGGACCGCACAGTCCGGCATGCAGGCGATCATGCGGATGGCCTCGGGCGGCCCGGCTCTGAGCGCGGATGTCTGGGCGGCCCGGGTCCGCTCAGCCGCGCCCGCCGGCTTCGCTGGACCTTGGCCGCGGCTGTCGATCTGTCAGGGCCAGGCGGACAATACGGTCGCACCGGACAATGCCAACCTGCTGGCGACGCAATGGTGCGCCCTGCATGGTGTGTCAGCGGCGATGATGACGAATGAAGTACGCGATGGCGTGAGGCACCAGACCTGGTCCGACCAGACCGGGCAGCAGGTGGAACTCTGGTGGCTGCCGCTGATGGCGCATGGCTACCCCGTTGGCACCCGCATCGTGCAGCCGGGGCGTTTCGTTCTGCAGGCGCCACTGGACGCCACTGCGGCCATCGCGCGATTCTTCGAACTCGACTGAGGCGCCGGGCTGGACGAACCGTCCGACTGCGTGCCTACTGATGCTCCAGGGGAAGGAGCGCCAGCATGAGCGCCGCATTAGAAGAAGCCGAGATCGGCCCGCTTGAGGAACAGTATCGCCGCTCGGCCGCATTCCGCGCCGCGTCGGACCAGACGCGGGTGACGCCCACGCATTGGCATATCGCCGTGGCGAACGGGTTGGGCTGGGGCTTCGATGGCATGGATGGGGTCATTTTCGCGTTGGCCTCGCCGCTGATCATCAAGGAGTTTCGGCTGAGCGTTCCGGAGTACCGGTCCGGGCTGCAACTCGCACTGCTGGTCGGGATTGCCGGGATGTACGCCTGGCCCTGGCTGGCCGATCGCTACGGCCGGCGCGGCCTGCTGGCGATCAACATCGCGCTGTTTTCCCTGATGATGCCGCTGCTGGCGATCTGCCAGACCTGGGCCTGGTTCGTCGCCATCCGCTGCGTGGTGAACTTCTCCCTGAACGGGGAATGGTCGCTCGGCTCGATGCTGGTCGCCGAAACCTGGCCGGCGCGGCTGCGTGGCCGGGTGATCGGCATCAACCGAGGGACCTGGTGCTTTGGCGCCGCCCTGGCGGGCGTTATCGCCACCTGGATCATTGCCGACTTTGGCTGGCGCCTGGCCTTCGCGGTGCCGGCGGTGGTGGCCGCTGTCGCGGTGTATGTGCGGGCAAAATGTCCGGAGTCGCCGTACTGGGTGCGGTTGCAGGACCGCAAGCGCCGTATCGCGCAAAGACAGTCACGTGGGCAAATCCTGTCAGCCGAGGACAGCGCCTGGGTGGCAAAGGCCCAGCGCATCCCGCTGCGGCAGTTGTTCCTGCCCGACATGCGCCGCAACACCGCGGTGGCCACATTCATCGCCTGCTGCTCCACCACCATCTACGGCACGGTTGGCGGCTGGATGCCGCTGTACCTGGCGCAGGAGCGGCACTGGTCGACGTCCACATATGGGCAGTTCTACATCTGGTGGGGCCTTGTCGGGTTCCTCGGGCTGCTGGCCTCCGGCTGGATTTCCGATCGGTTCGGCCGCCGCCCGGCATTCTTCGTGATGCTGGCGGAAGGAGCGGTGTTCATCACCCTGTGGGTGTTCGCGACAACCAATCTGGAGCTTTGGATCTTTGGCCTGTTGTGGAGCATCGGCTTTCTGGGCTTCTGGGGACCCAGCATGATCCTGACGGCGGAGATCTATCCGACGCGCATCCGCGGCGCCGGCAACGGGTTTTCCTGGTCGATCGCCTGGCTGTTCGGCTTCGTGCTTTGGCCGTTTTTGGCTGTCGGACTGCAGCAGCGGACAGGGTCCTTCGCCGCCGCGTTCCTGCTGATCCCCGCGGCGATGGCATGCATGGCGCTGGGCGTTTGGTGGTTCACGCCGGAACATGCCGGGCGGGACCTGGATCAGATCGCGCTTTAAAGGAGAAAGAGATGGCAAAGGGAATTCTGCTGGTCGGCTTTGACTTCGCCAATGCGCATGCGGATGAGTTTCATGATTGGTACGACCTGGAACATGTCCCCGAACGCCAGCGCGTGCCAGGCTTCGGGTTGTGCGAGCGCTGGATCAGCGTCGCCAATCCTCAACAGGCGGTCGCGAGCTATGACCTGGAGAACCCAGCAGTGCTGGACAGCCAAGCCTATCGCGCCATCGCGTTCGAGAACCTGTCGGTCTGGTCGAAGCGGGTTACCGCGATGTGCACACGGCTGATCCGCTTCGATGGCGAGCAGACCCTGCCTGGCGACGCGGACAGTCCGTCCGGCGCGGGTGGACTGCTGGTGAACGCGATGAACGTGGCGCGCGAACATGACGCCGAGTTCAACGAGTGGTACGACCATGAGCATATTCCCGCGCTGGCCGCGGTTCCGGGCGTGCTGTCCGCCCGGCGATTTATCGATACGAAAGGAACGCACCGGTATCTCGCGTTGTATCACCTGACATCGCCCGAGGTGACGATGGGCCAGGCCTGGAAGGAGGCGGCCTCGACCCAATGGACAGAACGGTTGCGGCCGCATTTCCGCGACCATCTCCGGATCCTGACGCGTCGCTACAAGCGAGGCGCGTGAAACATGTTACCGAGATTTGTGGACAAATAACGGCTGCACGTCAGCTATGGCCGCCCGGCCGGCGGCCCCAGCAGACGAAGTGGGGATTGTCCCAGCCAGCCTTGCCATACCTCAGCCTGCCGCCGTCCAGTGTTTCCACCGACCCGCCGGCGGCTTCCAGCACCGCCTGGGGTGCGCAGGTGTCCCATTCCATGGTGCGGCCGAACCGCGGATACAGATCGGCCTGACCCTCCGCCACGCGGCAGAACTTCAGGCTGGAGCCGAAATTGACCACGCCGGCGACAGTCCGGCCGGCGAGGTAGGCGTCGAGACGCGGCTGATCCCCGTGATGACGGCTGGCGACAACCGTCAACCCCTCCGGCGGCGGCGGGCGAGCTGCGATGGGCGTGCGCCGTCCGTCGTTCTGGCGCCAGGCGCCGACACCGGCGATGCCGCTGAACACCTCATGCGAGGCGGGAGCGCCGACAACCCCCAGAACAGGCTTGCCGCCGCGGACCAGGCCGATGTTGACCGCGAAGTCGGTGCCGCCGCCGGTGAATTCCCGCGTTCCGTCCAGCGGGTCGACGAGCCAGAACTCCGCCGTGGCAGGGGTGACGACGCCGGCGGCGACCGCCTCCTCGGCGATCACGACACAGCCTGGCAGTGCCTGCCGCAGGCCGGCGAGGATCAGTGCCTCCGCCGCGTGATCGGCCTCGGTCACCAGCGAATGGTCCGCCTTGCGCTGAACCTGAAAGCCACGCGCGCGGATCGCCAGGATTTCGGCCCCTGCCCGCTCCGCCAGGTCGACGGCCAAGGACAACAGCGTGATATCGCTGCTCACGCCGGCAGCGGCGCGGGTTGCGGACGCCTTGACTCGCCCTTCTGCCGCGGCGAGGCGGCCGGTTCGGCGATCAAGACCGGATCGCCGGTCATCAAGCTGCCCTGCTCCAATGGCTTGATCAGGTTGGCATCGGGTTCCGCCTTGGACGAGGTCGGCGCGCCGGTGGCCTTGATCAAAGGTAGGGACGGCTTCAACAGCATGGTGGCTGCCTCATGGACCAGATTGGGCTCCAGAAGGCGCAGGCAGGCAAGCGATCGAGGGCAATCCTCGGCATTGGCCAGGTAGCACGGACTGCAGGTCATGTTCCGCCGCAGCGCCACGGCACGCGGCCCCAATGGACCCCATTCGACCGGATCGACAACGCCGGAGTGCACCCCGATCGTCGGTATGCCGACGGCCGCCGCGATATGCTTGGGGCCGCTGTCGTTGCCGATGTAAAGGGCGCAGTTCAGCAACAGGCGCGGCAGGTCGCTGAGTGATGTCTTGCCTGCCATCGATCCGACGGACGCGGGATGCAGCACGGTTTGCAACAGCGTGTCGGCGACTTCGACCTCATCGGGACCTCCGATCAGCAGGACATTGACATCGTTGCGTTCAATCAGCAGGTCGATCAGCGCCGAGAAGTGCTCCGTCGGCCATTGCTTGGTGATGTTGCCGGCGCCCGGATGAATCGCGACTACGGGTTTGCCGAACAACGCCTGGACCGGTTCCGGCAAATCCGAAAGCGGCATCGGTGCCGGCGTCGGCTGCATCAGCAGCCGATCCGCCTCCGCGGCATGGCCGATCGCGTTCACCAGCGCCAGCAGGTCGTCGATGACGTGGCTGCGCTTGCGCTGCAGGGTGCGGTCGCCATCCCAATCGAGCGCGATGTCGAGGAACGGGAATTGTCCAAGATAGTCGAAGCCGGCCAGGAACCGCGCGCCTGTGTGCTTTAGCACGTCCCGCGTCGACGGGTGCTTGCGCAGATCGACAGCCAAGTCGAAATGACAAGGGCGAAGTTGTTCCCCGAGTGCGGTGAAAGCTTGCTTTTCCAAACGCTGTTCGCCGAGCTGAGAACGGGCGTGGAAGAACGCGAAGGGGATGAACGTGTCGATGCATGGCTCGATCGACGCGAAAGCGCGGGACGCGGGTCCGGCGAGCACGGTGATGGTGGCTTGCGGAAAGATCTGCCTCAGCCGCCGGATCGGCGGCAGCGCGGTGACGAAGTCGCCGATATGATCGAGCTTGACGACCAGGATGCGCTTGATCTCGTCCGCGCGGAACAGGGGTGCGCCAGGGGTTACCCACTGCACTGGCTCATCATCCGGCCGGTAGTCGTCGGCATGACGTGACAGGCGCGGATTGAAATAAGGATCGCCTGCGGCGAACAGCGTCTTCCAGGACATCTCGAAGTGCGGCAGGTCGAAGACATCCTTCAACCGCGCCCGGCTGGCAAGCTCGTGGTGGATCAGGGTGGTGTAAGGCGTGAACACGGTCAGCAGGCCGGCACGATGCACCCGCAGGCAAAAGTCGAGATCATTGTTGGTGATCTCGTGCGCCTCATCGAATCGGCCGAGGCTTTCGAACGTCTCCCGCCGCACCAGCAGGCAGGCGCCCGTCACGGCGATGACGTTGCGCTGGGTCAAGGCGAGGCCGAAATAACCCGGATCGTCGGCCGCGCAGAAACGAAACGCGTGGCGGCCAATCCCATTGTTGGCGAGAAACATCCCGGCGTGCTGGACCTTGCCGTCGGGATAGAGAAGCCTGGGGCCGGTGATGCCTACCTCCGGCCGCTGCGCATGCTCCATCATCGCATCGAGCCAGTCGTCCTGCACGATCTCGATGTCGTCGTTGAGGAACAGGAGGTAGTCGCCATCCGCGACCTCGGCGGCGCGATTGTTGAAAATCGACCAGTTGAACGCGTCCGGGATGTCGACGACCTTGTCGGCGCTCTGTTGCACCCAGACCTTCCAGGCGAGCAGGCTGTCTGGAATATTGTCGATGACAACGATTTCATAGTCGGAATAAGCCGTCCTGGCCCGCAGGCTCTTGATGCAGGTTTCGATGTAGCCGTGCGCGGCGCAGGTTGGGATGATGATGGAAACCTTGCGCTTGAACGGCACCGCCCGTTTGACGCGCCATGTGCCGGAGATCGTCGAGGGCAGCACGTCCGCGGTTACCCTGGCGGCGTTCAGCGTGCGTCGCAACGCCGCCTGTTCCTGGTCCGGATCATCCAGCGCGATGGATGTGCGCTGGCATAGCAGCTTTGGAATGTGATGGACCCGCGCGGCCAATCCCGCGCATCGCAGAACAAGGTCGTACTCGCCTTCGGCCAGCAGGCTGGCGGGCGTCACGCCGATCTTTGCCAGCAAGGAGAACGTGACGACCCAGGGTCGGCCGACATAATTCGTCGAGAGCAGAAGATCAGGCGAAAAATCTGGCTTGAAGAACGGCTCTCGTTCATGCGTCACCGGACTCGGCCGCACTTCGTCGGCGTACAACATGTCCGCATCGCGGTTCATCCCACCAGCAACGGCGAATTCCAGCAGTGCATCAGCGCCGATTTCGTCACCCGGCAGCAGCAGTGCATAGAGTCGGCTGTCGCCGCCATCGTCCAGCCGTGTGGCCGCCAGAGGCGCATTCCAGCGTTCGGTATCGGACGGCGTCAGGATGGTGAACCGATCCGCCAGATGCGGCATCGCGTGATCGATGGCGATCCGCGTCGTGGTCGCCGTATCATCATGCTCCGTCAGAACCAGCACCGACCAATCCGGAAAGGCCTGCAACCGCAGCGAATCCAGGGTGGCATTGAGCGGGCCGATATCGATCGATGGGCCTTGCCGCAGGATGAAACAATAGGCGGGGTGGTAGTTCAGGTCCGTCAGCAGGGACGACATCAGGTCCGCCTCCGCGCGCGGAACACGCCGGCGGATGCCCGCGAAGTCCTGCTGGTCATCGGACTTCCTGACCGTGATCTGGAACGTGCGCCGCATCTCCTGACCACTGTTCGACCTGATGATCAGACGGACCGTGTGCTCGCCGTCACGCAGGCTGCGCGGTGGGCAGTGGAACGCGTAACCGCTGCGCAGCGCGTTTGGCCAATCCGGAAATGCCGCGCCGACATCCTGACGTGCAAGCCCATAATGTACATCGCCCAGCCGCTGGTCATCGAGGAAGACCTCAAAGCTGGCAATGCCGGAACGGCTCAGTAGCCATCCATCGATCGTCAGACGACCGGTGATCGGCTCAACCACGGCGCCGCTGGCGATACAGGGGGCATCGAGCTCGAAGCGGAATTCGGCGGCTTGCTCCGGCGTCGGTTCCGATCTGCCCGCGATCGGCCGCGGGTCTGTCGTTGGGGAAAGCGGTTCCTGGCTGACTGGTGTCGCGATCACCACAAGGTTTGCGTCCGCGACGTCGTGCCGTGCGTTGCGAACGATCACGCGGACAATATGTTCGCCATGAAATCTTTCATCAAGGCGGCTCTCGAACCGGAAGCCTGACAGGGCCGCCATCGGGATATTGTCATGGAGAGACCCGACATCCGGTCGTTCATGCCCGAAGACGGCGAGGCCAACGTCCCGTTCATCCAGCAGAACCCGCACCTGAGCGATCCCGGCGGCGCAAACCGCCCAGCCGTCGACAAAGAGCGTGCCGTCGCTCTTGAGCTGAGCGGTGTCGCAAAACATCCTGATTTCAGTCGACGGCTCATGCCGAAGCGGGACAGACAGCGCCGGCACCGGATCGGCCATCGCCGACAACGGCACCATCAGGCCGAGGCCCAGCAAGGGGGTCGCGTCGAGCCGGAAGTCAGCCTTGATCTGGTAGGCTGGCGTCTGGTTCACCAGCAAGAAGTCCAGTGGCGCGGCGCCCGGAAGCGGCTCCGCGACAAGGCGGCCGGTGGCCGGCGCTGGTGTGGCTTGCCGTTTTACATGCTCAACCGGAATGGCTTCATCCAGTGCGAAGCCGTTTGCGCAAAGCAACTGCGCGCGGAGTGTTCGGGCATGAAGGGCAGCCTCATGCACGTAAGTGGTCAGTGCAAAGCCGGACAGCCGAGCATTGGGATAAGACGCGTACGCCCTGCCGACATCATCACGTTCGCCGCCGAGGCTTGCCGTGCCGACGGGCTGCTCATCAGCAAAGATTTGCAAGGCCAGGATGGGCCCGCGTGCGACCGCCCATCCGTCCACGGCAAGATTGCCGTCGGCGTCAATGCTCGCGCGCTCGATATACATCATTGCGTATGGCCGGATGCCGCCGAGGTCCGCGGCGGATCGTGTCGGTCCAGAAATTACCGAGACCGAGGTTTCAGCCGCTGGATCGAGATCAATGGTAAAGCTCTCGGCGCATTCAAAACCGCCTTCGGCGCGGGCGATGATTTGAAACGTAACTTGTTCGGGTTGCTCATTGGTCAGACGCGGGAGGTTGAACTGGAACGGCCGCTGCCGAGCCTGCGTGCCGTCCGGCAGCGTATTGACGGCGGCCCGTTCCGGCTGGCCGTAAGAAGCCTTGCTTCGCGTCTGGTCGCCGACCTGCATCCTGACTTCATGAATGGCGGCCGGGGACAGAGCGCAGCCGCGCACTGTCACATCGACACGGTCGCGAGCGAAGCCGGCGGACATGACCGGGTCGATCTCGATCAGGACGACCGGATCCTGAGCATCGGCCTTGACTTCGGGATGCGGGGAGACCACCGGGTGCGCCACGCCTTCCGATAGGGCTTGAGTGTTAGCCTGGCACAAACCACTCCGGCGCATCTCGTCGGAAGATTGGTCAAGCCGCGCGTCGATAGCGCCGGCCGGAGCCGAACCGCCGGCCTTTCGGGAGGATCTTGGCGGCAGGATCGGGTCCGTCGTCTTTGTCGATGGCGGGCTTTTGCGCTTCATGCGGACCGATATCCTGTCGATGGCCTGCGGCCCGTCTGGCACGCCGGGTTTGGTTCGGCCGCGACCAGACCGTCAGGCGGGCCGACGCGGAGCAATGCGAATGTCACATACCGAAGGGAAGACGCCCTTCACGGTAGCCATCCTGATCAAAATGGGCCTGTGCCGTGTCGACAGCGCCCTCGCGGATACTTTCAGCAACATCGGGATGCTGCGCCAGGTACCAGCGCTCGTCCACCATGATTGGGAATGGCAAACGGCCTTCGAAGTAACCATCATCGACAAAATGCTGCTTTGCTGAACCCACGTCGCCCTTTCGAATGGCGGAGGCGATATCCTCATAGGTCCTGAGATACCACGCTTCATTGATCTCGATGCCGCCGATCATCGTCCGCAATATCTTGACGAAATCCTCGTAGGCAAGATTGACCCGCAGTTCTCCGCGGACGGTCGAAATTTCGATCGAGCGACGGATCATTTCAAATGGCGGCAGATATTTCACGGTGGCTCCTGGACTAAGACGCGTGAAACGGGGCGGCAGTCGATCGCGCCCCGCCCTTTGATACCGATTTCGCCTGCCGAATGGAACAACCGATTCATTTTTTTGCAGGTGCAGCATTGGAACCGGCCTGCTATGAAATCGGCGTCGCCGTCTGACCTGATGAACCGGGCCGCGAAAGCCGAGCATGACAAACCGGGAGTGCCCGTGACACAGACCCTAGTCGCTGCCAGCCAGGCAGGCGCGCCAACCGACCAGGCAGGCGCGCCGACCGACATTGAACTGGCGGCCATCGTGCGGAATTTTCACAGCGCGCGTATTCTGGTCATCGGCGACATCATCCTGGACCGCTATGTTACAGGGTCCGTGCAGCGGCTATCGCCGGAAGCGCCGATCCCGGTGCTGCGGCCGGCGGCTGACCGCCGCACCTTGGGGGGTGCCGCGAATGTCGCGGTCAACATTGCCAGTCTGGGTGGGCAAGCGATCCTGATCGGCGTGATCGGAACTGATGAGGCGGCCGCCGAGGTCGAGCGGCTGCTTGCCGCCACCCCTGGCATCACATCAGCGCTGATCCGGATACCGAACCGGCCGACCACGGCGAAGACCCGCTTCATGAGCGGCTCTCATCAACTTCTGCGGCTTGATGAGGAAACCACCGCGCCGTTGGACGCCGCCAGCATGGCGGCGGTGCTGGACGCTGTCGAACGGAGCCTGCCGGCAGTGGATGTCATCGTGCTGTCGGATTACGCCAAGGGCGTTTTATGCGATGACGTGCTGGACGCCGCGCTTGCACGGCTTGGCCGCGCCGGCAAGGTGGTGATCGCCGATCCGAAGCGTGCGGACTTTGGCGCCTATCGCGGCGCGACCATCCTGACGCCGAACGAGCACGAGGTGCGCATCGCCACGCGGATTGAAGCCGACCACGACACCGAGGCCGATCGCGCTGGACGGGTGGCACTCGACGCCACCGGAGCCGAGGCGGTGCTGGTAACCCGCTCCGCCAAGGGCCTGACCCTGGTGCGCCGGGATGCGGAGACCCTGCATCTGCCGACCCGCGCGCGAGAGGTCGCCGATGTTTCGGGTGCCGGCGATACCCTGGTGGCCGCGCTGTCGGTGGCGCTGGGGACAGGCGCGGCGTTGCCGGAAGCCGCGATGCTCGCCAATGCCACGGCCGGAATTTCGGTCGGCAAGCAGGGAACCGCCGCCGTTACACGGCAGGAGTTGCTGCACGTGCTGCATCTGGACGAACTGGTCGCCACGGACCGCAAGGTTTGCAGCCTGGAGGAAGCACGGGAACAGGTCGCCGAGTGGCATCGACGCGGGCTGAAAGTAGGGTTCGCCAATGGCTGCTTCGACCTGATCCATCCCGGCCACGTCCGACTGCTGAGCGAGGCGCGATCCGCCTGCGACCGCCTGATCGTTGCATTGAACACTGATGCTTCGGTAAAGCGCCTGAAGGGGCCGACGCGGCCGCTGCAGAACGAGATGGCGCGGGCCACGGTGATGGCCTCGATGTCGCCGGTCGATATGGTGATGCTGTTCGATGAGGATACGCCGCTGGAGATAATCCGGATGCTGCGGCCGGACGTGCTGGTAAAGGGGTCGGATTATACCGTGGATCAGGTGGTCGGCGGCGATCTGGTGGCAAGCTGGGGCGGCAAGGTCGTTCTGGTCACGCTGCGGGAGGGCTACAGCACCACCGGCACGATCCGCCGGATGACGGCTCCGGCGGCTTAAGGTAGAGACAGGCCAGGGCTCCGCCCTGGACCCGCAAAGGGGCGGATGCCCCTTTGATCCCATTAATGGGATCAAAGGGCGTCAGCCCTTGGCGGGAGTTGGCGAGCAGAGCCCTTACGCCCCATTTCCCAGGCGGCCGAGTTCGATCTTTGGGCAGCGGTCCATGATCACGTCGAGACCGGCGGCCTCACCCTTTACCGCCGCTTCGTCGTTGCGGACGCCGAGCTGCATCCAGATCACACGGGCGCCGATGGCGATGGCGTCATCGACGACTGGTCCGACAGTTTCGGAGGCCCGGAAGACATCGACCATGTCGATCTTGTCCGGAATGTCGTGCAAACTAGGATAAACGAGTTCCCCCAGCAGAACCTTGCCGGCGGTGCCTGGGTTGACCGGAATGACCCGATACCCCCTCCCCTGCAGGTACTCCATCACGTGGTAGCTGGGCCGACTCGCGTTGGTCGAGGCGCCGACCATGGCAATGGTGCGCACGGTAGACAGGATCCCGCGCAGCTTGGTGTCGGAGTAGGAGAGTGGATCAACAGCGGTCATGGGTTGTAGCCCTCTGCATGCGCAGTGTAGCTATAGCCGCGGCCGGCGCGTTGGCAACTGGCCGGAGAGCGGCGATCCGGTGACACAAGGATGTGGCTGAACGCTGCTGGCGGTCGGCGGTGCGATCGTTCAACATGTTAGATGCGCCACCTCGCCGCTGGCGATGCCGGGTCCGTGCCGATCCTCCGTATGGCCGCTGGACCCTACTGGATTGGCACAGGGAAGACGTAAGCGTGGTCCGGCGAGGCCGTCGGTATCCGCTGATGCGTTTCAACGTTGCCCCGATCTTGGCGAGGTGGCAGTCTGATCCTGGCTACACCGGTCGTTCTCGCGCGGGAAGGCCGACTGTCCCGACGTCCGCCTGTACGCGGGAAGGCGAGGTCGAGACAGTCGTTCGCGAACACTGGGAAACAGGAGGCTATCATGAAGATGTTGAGTGAGAGCGAGGCCGGCCGCTATCGCGACGAGGGCTACGTTTTTCCGCTCCAGGCGTTTTCGGCCGAAACAGCGGCATCCTATCGCGCGGCTGTCGAGCGAACCTGCGCCGACGCGGCACCGCGACCGGCCACTTTAACCGGTACGCCGTCGTATCGTGTGAAACCTTACCTGCTGTTTCCGTGGGCCGCCAGCCTGGTGCGAACCGCGTCCATACTGGACGCCGTGGAGGACCTGATCGGGCCAGACATCCTGGTCTACCACACCACCCTGTGGTGGAAGACGAAGGGCTCCCCCAACCGTGTGCCGTGGCATCAGGACGGCACCTATTTTGGCCTTGCGCCGCATGAGCATGTCACCGCATGGGTGGCGCTGAGCACCAGCAACCCACGCACCGGCTGTGTCCGCATTCTGCCACGCTCCCATCGCACCGGACAGATGGCACATGGCGACCATCGCGATTCAACACTCATGCTGTCGCGCGGCCAGACCGTACAGGCGGAAATTGATGCGGCGCGGGCCGTGCCGGTGGTGCTGCGTCCGGGTGAATTCTCACTGCACCACACCCTGGCGGTACATGCCTCGGATCCGAACACGGGTGATGACGATCGCATCGGGATTGGCATCAGCTACATTCCCACGCGGGTGCGTCATGTCGGACCGACGCGGCTGTCGGCGACACTGGTGCGTGGGCGGGATGGCTATAGACACTTTGATCCGGAGCCTAGTCCCGCGGCCGACCTGGATGCCGCCGCCGTCGCCGTACACCAGGATAGTAACGCCCGCTTCTGGCAGGCGAGCCGATTGATCCCGGAGATGGCCAGAGCCCACTGAACCCGCGGCCCTCCCGCAAGCGGGGGCGCGACCTGCCCTGATCAAGGGCGGCCAGCTTCACTCGCTTTTCCGCCATGACCATCCGTTGTCCGCCTAGCCGGCAGGCCGTCAAGGTTCGGCAGCATCGTTGTCGAGCAAACGGCGGTCGTTACGAATATAAAAAGAACACGACATGCGCGTGATTGCACGTTTATGCCGATAGACTATAGAGATTTTATGTTTCAATTCTGTATTGGATAAACAGGCTTCATAAACTGGGCAAGACCGTGTGGGGCGCTATTACTCACCAGTCGATAACTTAGGCGACAAGTCTTGACAAGGTCTCCGAGCCACGGTTCAAGGTGGCATGAAGCGAGATGGACGAACCTTTGATCACGGGACGCTGGAGACCATTCGGTTGATGGCGGTCGAACGGGTGCGAGATGGCGAAGCACCGTCGGCGGTTATCGCTTCCTATGGGTTCAACCGCACCAGCGTTTACAGATGGCTTAAAGCGGCGGCCAAACCTGGCAGGGGCCTGCGCGCACTGCGTGCACGACGAGCCGCCGGACGTCCCCGCAGCCTGACGCCGCGCCAGGAACGGCAGGTGTTCCGCTGGGTCAACGGCAAGGATCCACGGCAATATGGACTAGACTTTGGCCTATGGACGCGCTCGACGGTGGCGGATCTGATCGGGCGGAAGTTTGGCATCCAGCTTGGCCTAAGCGCAGTGGGCGAATTACTGGCCAAGCTCGGCTTGACCCCGCAGAAGCCGCTGCAGCGCGCTTATCAACGTGATCCGGAGGCGATCGAGCGGTGGCAGCGCGAGACCTATCCGGCGATTGCACGCCAGGCGAAGGCGGCCGGCGGGGAGGTGTTCTTCTGGGACGAGTCGGGGTTCCGTGCCGACGCCGTGCATGGACGAACCTGGGGTGCCCGCGGCCAAACACCGGTGGTGCAGCGGCCCGGTCAGCGGCAGTCGGTCAGTGCGGCTTCGGCGGTGAATGCCAAGGGCGGGTTCTGGCATTGCACGTACGAGGGTGGGCTTACGGCGGAGTTGTTTGTCAGTCTACTGCGCAAGATGATGCGGTATCGCGCAAAGCCGGTGCATCTGGTGGTGGATGGGCTGCCGGCGCACAAGACGAAGCTGGTGAAGGACTACGTCCAGTCAACCCAAGAGCGGCTGACACTGCATGTCTTGCCAGGCTATGCGCCGGAGCTGAATCCCGACGAGGCGGTCTGGAGCCATATGAAGCGCACCGGGGTGGCCCGAACACCACTGCGCAAAGGCGAACGGCTGCGCGACAAGATCGAGGAACAATTGGACGCTATCAAGGCTTCACCCAAACTGATCCGCTCATTCTTCCACGCACCAAGTGTCGCCTATATTACCGACTGGTGAGTAAAAGAAAAGCCAGTGTGCAGCTTGGGTTGGCTTGAATGTCATGGAGCACCGCCAGTGAGTCAACGCCGGTTCATAACAGACACTAACTGGCGGGAGCACGATCATTGCTAACGCGCGCGGCGACTCAGGGCGATCGCTTGAGTGGTTGAGGGATTCCCGTGCGGGCTAGAATCGGATTCATCGGAAGCCTCTCATCAGGAGGTCTCTATGTCCATGCCAAGCCAGCCCTGCTTCTTGTCCCACTTCGCGGCCCTCCGGGACCCGCGCCAAGCGACGAAGGTGCTATATCCTCTACCGGAAATCCTGTTGCTGATGCTCTGCGGGACCATCGCCGGTGCGGACGACTTTGTCGAAATCAGCCTGTGGGGCAGCGAACGCCAGGGCTTCCTCCGCCGTTTTCTGCCGTTCAAGCACGGCATCCCGAGCCACGACACATTGTGCGACGTGATCGCGGCGATTGATCCTGAGCTGTTCAAGACATGTTTCCTGACCTGGGTAGACGGGTTGCGGACTGACACGCCCGAGATTATCGCGATCGATGGCAAGACCTCGCGTCGCAGCCATGCCCGCGGCAAAGGGCGTCTGCCGCTGCATACGGTGTCCGCCTGGGCGACGCGTCAGCGATTGGTCCTTGGACAAGAGGCGGTGTCGGCGAAATCCAATGAGATCACCGCCATTCCTGTGCTGCTGCGTCGTCTGGAACTGGCCGGCGCGTTGGTGACCATCGATGCCATGGGCACGCAGAAGGAGATTGCCCAGACGATCATCGAGGGTGGTGGCGATTACGTGCTGGCCTTGAAGGAGAACTGGCCAGCGACCTACGCCGAAGTGGAAACCGTCTTTGCCGATCCACCACCAACGCTGACGCTGCAAAGCTTCGAGACCGTCGATGGCGACCATGGCCGGATCGAAACCCGCCGCCATACGATCTGCCACGACATCAACTGGCTGTTCGCCGAGCGGCGTCATCCGGGCGAATTTGCATTCCCTGGCCTGACCGCCATCGGCATGATCGAAAGCGAAACCGAGCGGGGCGGCGTTATCCAGACAGAAACCCGATACTACCTGTGCTCAACCAAACTCAGTGCCGAGACCCTCGCCAGGGTCGTGCGGAGCCACTGGGGCATTGAGAACCGGCTGCACTGGGTGCTGGATGTGGTATTCCACGACGATTTGGCGCGCCTGCGCACCGCTCATGGCCCTGCCAACATGGCGGTCGTGAAACATACTGCCATGAATTTACTGAACCAGGCGAAACCCGTCACCAGCTTTAAGAACCGCCGTAAAAAGGCCGGCTGGAATCAGGATTATCTGGAAAACGTCATCCGGCGCATCGCATGAGACACTCAAGCGATTCCCCTGCGCGGCGACTATCGGACGATTTACTTCACACCCCTTTTGTGCTCAACACCCCGTTGATGCTGCGTGACATGGAATGAGAACTTTCACGCGACTTTCGGTCGTAGTTAGGTAGTTGTGCTTCTTTCAAGAATGAATGCTTGTTAGTTGACTAGGTTGATACCAATATATGGCGTGTTCCACGATCGGATTGCGCCGAAGACAGCCCCGTTACCATTAACATACTGGCCATGCATGGCTTGAAATCCACGGCGAAACGACATGTTGCGACGGGTGCTCAATTGCGCTTCAGTACGCCATACCAGCGGTTTGAAGGGCCGACTGGTATGCGCACAGGGTCAGCGGGCAACCGCATCTGGACGATTAAAATACCAATCGCCGTTGACCCGGCTAGGGATCAATGGCGGTTGGCACGAAACAGCCGGCACAGTTGGCTCGCGGTTTGCTCAGCCTGGACACAGGCGCCAGACAGTCACGCCTCAAAGGTTAACGCTTAGATCAAGCCAATCGTCTCGCAACGAAAACCGCAGTGCAAACACCACAGACTGATAAGACCTTAAATACAGGAGTATTGTCTTCGCTTACCGCCAATTCCTGCGCCTGATAAGTCAACTCGACTAAAGCGCAAACACCTCCGCAGATGATTAGGCGACCATACAAACTGGAGCACGCGATTCAAACGCTTCGGCGAAGCGGCTACATACCTCTTCCGCATCCGTCTCATCAACTTCATCAACACGTAGATATAGCTGCTCGGTGAGGCGCTCATACAGTCCTTCGCCATTCCGCGTAAAGAAACGCGTGCCAGCGACGGGTGCCCACACATCCTTCATAGTCTTCCCTCCTGATCCGACGCCGTCGCCTCTGTTGTCTCGACCTCACAGCACTTTACGTCGAGGCGTTCAGCACATCCGCGTCATGTGGAGCCGCACGCTCGTTTTGTCAACAACCAGGTGATTAAGAATCGAACAGATCTGCCATACCTTGAATGCAGCATGCACCTATATGAAGACAACGTTTTGCCGGTCGGCCATACAAAGAACGAGCCAGACAATAGCGACCGGAAATAAAGATTTCGTGATAAGCGGCGGCAAAAAGCCGATCCCTTCCTGCTCCAAACCAAACTGGCGCGTTACATGAACATCAGATCATGATCGTCCGGGGCTGCATCACCGTCGGTGTTGCTTCATTATCTAATGCTTTATTCGACCGCCTGATCCACACCTTCTGACTGGTTAGGCTCAAGCATTCACGCTAAGGTATTCACCTCCAACGCAACGATGGCTAACTACAAACGCTCACCTTGTTGACTGTATCGGCAAGTCCTGATGGTGCAGCCCGTGGTAAATCCACCAAATGCGATGTTCGCATTTTGTCGTCGACCAAGCTGCTCGGTCGCCCATGCGCGCCGCGAGGCTTTACCTCCAGCTATGTCCTTACCGGCCATTCACGCCGTTGCCGGATGGTGGAGAATTGGGACCAGTCGCGGACGGAACAGTACCCTGGTAGCTTGGCGTTGCGGCGCCGTTACCGCCTAGGCCGCCTGCGGTTCCACCGCCGCTTGGGATTGCGCCGGTTCCAGTCAGCGAACCGAGCGAGCCAGAGCCCGCGGTGCCGCCGGTCCCACCTAGGCTCGTGCCTGGTCCGCCGCTGCCGCCGGTTGCCAAGCCGCCGGCGCCGGCAGCGCCGGATATCCCGCTGGACGATGCACCACCAAATCCGGCTGCGCCGCCGCCGGGGGCACCGCCGCTGGGGGCACCGCCGCCGCCCGCGGCCAACGCGGCCGCCATGGGAACAACCATAAGGACCACCGCCAAAGCGACAGCCTGTATTCCATCAACCATGAATTATCCTTCCGATTTGCCGCAGCCCAAGTTGGGCAATGACAAGGATGTAACGCTTGCACCCGAGCGGACGGTTGACCGCCGCCACGCTGACCTCACGCTAATTCGTCTGCGGCCAGCGGACGTCGAGTGGCGTGATAGTCGGTTGGATTGGCGGCGTTACGCTGTCGTCCGGCTGTCCTTATTCTCGTGCATACCTGTAGTCGGCACAAGCAAGGGCGGGAGCGCCTGCACCTGTCCTGGACAGGCCGACGAAGCGACAGCCCTGTCCGGCTTCAGCCAAACGTCGCGAAAACCTCCTCCAGCGCCTTGATCTGGTTTCCCGCGGCGGAGGACGGCACGATGATCAGATCGCGCACGCCCGCGTCGCGCCAAGCCTCGACGCCTTCACGCACCATCGCCGCCGGACCGAACAGCGTGTTGTCCGCCAGCCATTTGTCGGAAAAATACTTCGGCACATCGGCCTGCCGGCCCTCGGCGATGGCGGTCTCGATGGCGTCCATTTCGGCCTGATAGCCGGCTTCCTTCCAGTAGTTCCGGTAGTTGGGAAGCAGTCCGTAGCTGGTCAGGGTGCGGCGGTTGACCGCCTTGGCCGCCTCGATATCATCGCTGATGCAGGTGGGGACCATGTTGCCGATGAAGAAGCCGGGATCGGCGCGCTTGTCCGCCGGCAGCGCCGCCAGCGACACGGCCATGTGCGAGCGGGAGGCATTGGCGAACACCACGCCCTCGGCGATTTCCCCGGCCAGCGCCACCATCTTGCGGCGCAGCGCGGCAATGGTGATTGGCGGCAGGGTGCCCAACCCCTCCTGCGCGCGAAACCGTTCAACGAAGCCGCGGATGTCACCCAGCGGCTTGCCGGGCGTGACACCCATGCGGACATGGGATGGCCCGTGCGCCACACCGATCCCCAGCCTGAACCGCCCGCCGGAGACCTCGTGCATCACCGCGGCACTTTGCGCGAAATCGCTGATGGTGCGTTGATAAATCGGTGCGATGGCGGTGCCGAAGGGGATAGAACCCGTGTTCCAGGCCAGCGCCTCGCAGAACGACATGTTGCCGAACATGCTGGGCGTGTAGAGGCCGGCGAAGCCACGCCGTTCGATCTCCTGGGCAATTTCGATCGTGCGCCGGCGACGCCCCGGGACGGCGACAAGGCTGAGCGCGGGCAGGATCTGCGGCATGGCATGTTCCCGATGAATGTTGGCCTCAGCCTATCGTGCGATCAGGGTCGACGCCAACCGGCAGAATCCGATGTAACGGAACCGCCGAGGCGGTGTCCTTCTCGATTGCAGTTGGACATGCGCCTCGAGTGGCGCCCGTGGATGGTGGACCGGTTGCAGGTCGACCGGATCCCTTCACATAATCACGTCGAAGCCTGGAGCATGATTTGGCGAATGGACTGCCACTCCACCCACTGACGATTGGACCCCGCATTGGCGCCGATGCGACCGCGCGGCATGTCGGGCGTTAAAGCGCCTATGATTGCTACAAGGGCGCTGATCTGCGAAGCATGTTGCACCCGCGGACTTTCTCGGCGTTCAACCTTTCGGATGACATTTTGCCGACACGGCATGGTTGCTTGTTCAACATCCGCAGTCCAACCGAAGTGAGATTCCAGAACCTGAAATTCGACACAATGATCAATTTTATCACCCGATGACCGTCGAGGTTCATGAACGGATCGCGACTACAACTGGTTCAATGGGATCTGACTGATGCGATGTCGCCTCGATTGTGCGATTGGCGTGATGGCCAAGGCACCACAAGCCGGCAAGTCGAAGACAAGGCTTTGTCCGCCGTTGCAGCCGCACCAAGCCGCCGCGCTGAGCGCCGCCTTTCTGCGCGACATCACTGAAAACATTGTCTTGGCGGCAAGGCTGCAGCCGATCAGCGGGTACATCGCCTATGCGCCCGCCGGCGAGGAGGCGCTGTTCGAAGGCCATCTGGCGACAGCGACAGGCTTGCTGCTGGCGGATGGCTCGCCACCCATGCCGCCGGCCGTCGAAGGCTTTGGCCGATGCCTGCTGCATGCCATCCAGACCATGCTGGCGCTCGGCCATCCATCCGCCGTGGTGCTTAACTCCGACAGCCCCACATTGCCGACAGCGTTGTTGGCGCGCGCCGCCGCGGTGCTGGCTCAGGATGGCGATCAGGTGGTGCTGGGACCGGCGGATGACGGCGGCTACTACCTGCTGGGCATGAAGCAGGCTCACGCGCACTTGTTCGCCGACATTGCCTGGAGCACCGGCAGTGTCGCCGCGACCACGCGCACCCGGGCGGCACAGCTTGGGCTGGAGGTGGTGGAACTGCCTGCCTGGTACGACGTGGACGATCAGACCGCGCTGCAACGGCTGCTGGAGGCGGCGGCGTCGCCTGTAATCGGCGACGGGCTGCTGCCGTACGCCGCGCCGGTCACGGCGGCGGCGTTGTTATCAATAGGCTTGCATGCATGGGGCCTGGATCTGGCAGCGGAATGACCCGCTTCTGGATGCTGGGCGGTTTGCTGCTGGGTTTAACCCTGGGCGCGATGTCGCTGCACGTTCCAGGCACCCGCGAGCTGTCGATCCGAGACAACATGTGGTTCGTCATCATCGCCGGGATCAGTCTGGCGGTTTATCTGCTGGCGGTCTGGCTGGTGCTCCACCGGCCCGCACCGCGGCACACCGTATGGGTCGTGCTGCTGGTCGCTGCCGCCCTGCGGTTGCCGCTGATCCCGGTCTTGCCCTTCCTGTCGTCGGATGTGAACCGCTACGTCTGGGATGGCATGGTGCAGGTGGACGGGATCAATCCCTATCGTTACATTCCAGCCGATCCGGCGCTGGTTCCATTGCGCGATCAGGCGGTTTATCCGCATGTCAACCGCGCCGAGTATGCACCGACCATTTATCCGCCGGCTGCGCAGGCCATCTTCGCCGCGACCGCCCTGCTGTGGCCCAGCGTAACGGGCGTCAAGATCGTGATGGTTGGTTTCGAGGTGCTGGCGGTGGTCTGCCTGCTGCGACTGCTGGCGGCGGCGCGGCTGCCGGCCGAACGTGTGCTGATCTATGTCTGGAACCCGCTGCCGGTGTGGGCCTTCGCCAGCGACGGCCATATCGACGCCGCGACAGTCGGCTTCGTTTCTCTCGCATTGCTGCTGCGGACGCGGCGTCGGGACGGCTTCGCCGGCATCGTGATGGGCGCTGCGATCGCCACAAAGTTCTTGCCCGCCGTGGTGGCGCCGGCGCTGTGGCGGCGCGGCGCAAGATGGCGGCTGGCGATCTGCTGCGCGCTTACGGTGGCCGTCCTGTTCGCGTTGTACAGCAGCGTGGGCTGGCGGATGTTCGGCTTCCTGCGCGGCTATGGCGCGGAAGAGGGGATGACCGACGGCAGCGGCATCTGGCTGCTGGCCGGGTTGGCGCGGGCGGTCCCCTTGCCGGCGATCGCGGTGCCGCTGTATTGGACGGCGGTGCTTGGTCTGTTGGCTGGGCTTGCCGGCTGGTTGGCCTTCATTCGGCGTCCGGATGACCCGGTCGCGCTCTGCGGTGCGGCCGCGATCTTAATGGCGGTGGTCACCTTCGCCATCAGCCCGCACTATCCGTGGTACTTCGCCTGGCTGGCGGTGCCGGCGGTGCTGGCGCCGTATCGTGCCTTGGTGTGGCTGGCGGCCTCACCGATCCTGTTCTACCTCGACACGTTTGGCGACCGTTTCATCTGGCCATCGGTTGTCTTTGTTCCCACCCTGCTGTTGGCTCTGGCCGATCTACGGCCGAGCTGCGTTGCTGCACCGATCAAGGGAAATACCTGATGTCAACAACCATGCTGCACGACCCTCGCCGCTATTTCGAAGCCGTGACGGCGGAGCGGCACGATGTCGCCGAACAGCCACCGGTCTGCCTGTACCTGGAGGTGACCAACCGCTGCAACCTGCTGTGCGAGACCTGTCCCCGTACTTTTGAGGACCTGGAGCCGCCGGCCGACATGAGCTGGGAGCTGTTCACGCGGATCGTCGATCAGGTGCCGAACGTCGCGCGTGTCGTGCTGCATGGTGTCGGTGAGCCGATGCTGGTCAAGGCGCTGCCGCGGATGATCCGCTACCTGAAGGATCGCGGCACCTATGTGCTGTTCAACACCAATGGCACGTTGCTGCAGCCGAAGAAGTTCCAGGAATTGATCGATACCGGGCTGGACGAGTTGCGCGTGTCGCTGGATGCGGCCGACCGCAAGAGCTATGCCGCCATCCGCGGCAAGGATTTCTTCAATCGCATCGTGCGCGATGTCGGCAAGTTCACCGCCTACCAGCAGCAGATGGAACTGACCGCGCCGCGGGTCTCGCTCTGGCTGACCGGCCTGAAGGAAACCGTCGACCAGTTGCCGGATTTTGTCCGGTTGGCGGCGTCGATGGGTATCAGGGAAGTGCATCTGCAGCGGCTGGTGTTCGATGCGACCGGCTTCGGCAAGGCGCGGTCGGAACATTCGTTGTTCGAGCAGACCCGAGCGGATGAACAGGCGGCGATCGAGGCGGCAACCGCAATTGGCGCCACGTTGGGCGTGACGCTGGATGCCTCGGGCGCGACCGAGCCGGGATTGAGCCTGAAGCGGGCGGCGGATGACAAGCCGTGGGCGACCTGCCGTCGGCCCTGGTCGCTGATGTACTTTACCGCGCATGGACGGGCGCTGCCGTGCTGCATCGCGCCGTTCTCCGCTCGGGGCTATGAGAACTATACATTGGGCGACGCCACACAGCAGACATTGCGGGACATCTGGAACAGTCCGGTCTATCGCGGCTTCCGCACCTCGCTGCTGGGTGAAACACCACCGCTGCCGTGCCAGAACTGCGGGCTGCGATGGAGCCTGTAGCCGTCGTCATACCGACGTTCAACGAAGTCGATGCGATCGGCCGGGTGATCCGCGAACTGCCGACGGTGCGGGACATCATCGTCGCCGATGGCGGCAGCACCGACGGAACGCAGGCGGCGGCACGGGCGGCCGGTGCACGGGTCATCGATGCCGGACGCGGCTATGGACGGGCGTGCCGTCTGGGCGCGGCGGCGGCCGATCCGGCCTGCCATGTCATCGTGTTTCTGGACGGCGACGGGGCCGATCGCGGCGACCTGCTGGGCATGATCGCCAGGCCCGTGCTGGCGGGAACCCACGATCTGGTGCTGGCGTCACGCACGCGCGGCCGCCGGGAGTCTGGATCGATGCAGTGGCACCAGGTGCTGGCCGGACAGATGGCCGGCGTTGGCATGGGTGCGTTGTATGGCGTGCGCTACAGCGACATGTGCGCCTTTCGAGCGATCAATCGCGATACACTGCAACGTCTTAACTTGCAAGAAATGACATACGGCTGGAACATCGAGATGCAGATGAAAGCCGCCCGCGCTCGGCTGCGCATCCTGGAGCTGCCGATGCCATACCGCTGTCGCGTCGGCGGCCAATCGAAGGTCGCAGGTTCCTTGAGCGGCACCTTGCGGGCAGGCGGCAAGATCATTTCGACGTTTGTCCGAGTCGCCAGCCAGCCGCGGGGCTGAGATGGCCACAGGGCTGCGATAGGCACCGGCATGTTGTTACTGGCCGCGCCTGATGCACAGAATTCGTTTCTTCAGACCTACAAAATAGAAGTATGCTACGGCTCCGGCGTGCGGCAACGCACGAGGTTCATCGGCTTCATGGTCATGACCACCTCGCCGCGCTGGTTCAGCACTCTTATCAGGCTGTGCAGTAACCCGCGATCGGGTTTGCTGCGTGAGCGTCTGGTCTGTTCCACGGTCACGTGCAGCGTCAGCACGTCGCCTGGCCGCACCGGCAGAGGCCAGCGCAGTTCGTCGATGCCGGGGGCGGCAAGGCCGTTGGCCGGCAGATAGTTGTCCACCAGCAGCCGCATCATGAGCGAAACCGTGTGCCAGCCGCTGGCGATAACCTCCCCGAACGGGCCTTCGGCTGCCAGCGCACAATCCACATGCATCGCCTGCGGATCATAGCGGGACGCGAAGGCGATGATGTCGTCCTCGGTGATCGTCACCATGCCGCAGTCGTAGGTGACGCCGACGGCGTAATCCTCGAAGCGGCGATTTTCGGCGGGGATGGAAAAGACATCGGTCATGGTGAAGGCCACTCTGTTGCCGATCGGGCGGCTAGCATGGGATAGGATGGCTGACAATGAATGGTCCAATTTCCGGGTCCTGGACCTGTTCCACCGCTTCGTCCCGTCTTCTTGCCAGGTCATGAGCGAGCCGGCCGATGACAACGCGTTCCTGCAGGCCCTGGGCCAGCGCATGCGGCTGCTGCGGACGCGACGCGGCATGACCAGACGCATCCTGGCGAACCAGTCGGGCGTGTCCGAGCGCTATATTTCGGCGGTAGAATCCGGCACCGGCAATGGCTCCATCCTGCTGTTGCGTTCGCTCGCCATCGCGCTGCATGTCGATCTGCATGCGCTGCTGGACGATGAGGTGACGCCGGTTCCCCTCGACGCGCGGCGCGCCGGAGGCTACCGCCGCCGCATCGCCCTGATCGGCCTGCGCGGTGCCGGCAAATCCACCCTTGGTCGCCTTCTGGCGCCGCGGATCGGCGTGCCGTTCCTGGAACTGGATCAGGAGATCGAGCGGGAAGCGGGTCTCGGCCTGGGGGAGATCATGGAACTGCACGGCCAGGCCGGCTTCCGCCGCATGGAGCGGACCGTGCTGGATCGGCTGATCGCGGCGCATCCGGCGGCGGTGCTGGCAGCGGGCGGCGGCATCGTCGCGGAAGCGGCCACTTTCGCCCGCTTGCGGGAGGCGTGCCTGACCATTTGGGTGAAAGCCTCACCCGAGGCGCATATGCAACGGGTTATCGATCAGGGCGACCTGCGGCCGATGCACGACAACCGCCGGTCGATGGACGATCTGCGGGCCATCCTGGCAAGCCGTGAGGCGCTTTATGCGCGGGCGGACGTTCAGCTTGATACGACTGGACGGGACGTGGCGGCGACGCTGGAAGCATTGATCAAGATCGTACGGCCTTGAGCCAACAGGGTTTCGGCGGCGGCGGCGACCTGTTGCACGGAGATCGCCGTCATGTGGCCGCCTTGTCCTTCAACCGCGACCGCCTTCGCGCCGGCCGGGGCGTAGGTGGCGGCGTCAGTGGGGCCGAACAGGCCGATCGTCGGCGCACCAGCCGCCGCAGCCAGATGCATCAGGCCGGAGTCGTTGCCGATGAACAGGGCAGACCGCTCCAGGCAGGCCGCGACCTCCGGCAGCGAGAGTTTGCCGACCAGATCGATCGCCCGCGGCAGGGCCGCCAGCAGCGGCGCCGCCATCGCGGCTTCCGCTGAACCGGGACCGCCGAGAACGACTGCCTCGGCGCCGGTCGCGAAGGAGTGGGACAGCAGGTTGAACACCGCGGCAAAGCGGTCGGGCGGCCAGACTTTCGGCTGCCAGTTGGCCGTCGGGGCAAGCGCAATGATTGGTCTGCCGGTTCGCAGCCGCTGCGTGATCCAGAAGCGGTCCGGCGCGCCGATCCAGGCGACCGGCAGGGGCGGCGGCGACAGGTTTAGGATCGCGCCGAGCTGGGCGATCTTTGGCCCCTGCGTTCGTCGGAAGACAGCCCGCCGTCGCGTCGGCACCAGCCAGGACAGCGCCGATCCGCGGATGTCCACGACCAGGTCCCACAGCGTCGTCGCGGTCTCGGCCCATAGCGGCGGCCAGTGCCGGCCAAGGCTGCGCTTGGCCAGGATGATCGTGCGTTCCCGGTTCGGCATACGGGCGAAGACGCCCTCGGCGACCGGTCCGCAGACAACAGTAATTCGGGCAGCGGGATGCGCCGCGATGAGATGATCCAGCAGGCCGGTGGACAGGACGGCGTCGCCCAGCCGGGTGGATGTCACGAACAGGATTCTCATTGCTCGCAGGGATTACAGCAAGATCGCACCGCACGGAACGTCGGCGACACGTCAGTCATCCAATCAGACGGGGCGGCAGGCCGTCTTCGGGCGGCATTGTTACGCCAAAGGCGGTCTGGCAGGCGTTTGACCGGTGGGCCAAGGTCCGGCAGCGTGCGCGCCAACAAACCGCAGGAGATGCGTCCATGTCCGAAGCAAGCCATGTCGCGGAAACCATGGTCGCCGTGGGCGAGGACTATCCCGAACTGCGCGACTCGGTCCGCAGGATTTGCGCGCGCTATCCCGGGTCGTATTGGAGCAGCCTGGAAGACAAGGAAGCCTATCCCTCGGAATTCGTCGATGAACTTACCCGCGCCGGCTTCCTGGGCGCGCTGATCCCGGAGGAATATGGCGGTTCCGGCTTGCCTGTTCGCGCCGCGGCGGTGATCCTGGAGGAGATCAACGCGTCGGGCTGTGTCGCCAGCCAGGGCCATGCGCAAATGTATATCATGGGCACCCTGCTGCGGCACGGCAGCGAGGCACAGAAGCAGAAATACCTGCCGGAGATCGCCGCCGGACGCATCCGGCTGCAAGCGTTCGGCGTGACTGAGCCGACCACCGGGTCCGACACCACGCAACTGAAGACGCGCGCGGTGCGAGATGGCGAATCCTACCTGATTTCCGGCCAGAAGGTCTGGACCTCGCGGGCGATGCATTCGGACATGATGCTGCTGCTGGCGCGCACCGCCCCGGTGGATCAGGTGAAGAAGCGCAGCGACGGCCTGTCCGTCTTCCTGCTGGACATGCGCGAGAAGAACACCGGGACGGGGCTGGAGGTGCGGCCGATCAAGGCGATGATCAACCACAACACGACAGAGGTGTTCTTCGACAACTTCCGCATTCCCGCCGACAGCCTGATCGGCGAGGAAGGCAAAGGCTTCCGTTACATCCTGGACGGCATGAACGCCGAACGCATCCTGGTTGCCAGTGAGGCGGTGGGTGACGGCCGCTGGTTTGTTCGGAAAGCCACGCAGTATGCCAATGACCGCGTCGTGTTCGGCGCGCCGATCGGCAGGAACCAGGCGGTGCAGTTCCCGATCGCGCGCGCCTGGGCCGAGCTGGAGGCGGCGGACATGGTGTGCCGGCGCGCTGCGGCGTTGTTCGACGATGGCAAGGAATGCGGCGCGGACGCGAACATCGCCAAGCTGCTGGCATCGGAAGCCGCCTGGAAGGCGGCGGACACGTGCATGCAGACGTTCGGCGGCTTTGCGTTCGCGCGGGAATATGAGATCGAGCGGAAGTGGCGGGAGGTCAGGCTGTACCAGATCGCGCCGATCTCGACCAACCTCATCCTTGGCTATGTAGGCCAACACGTGCTCGGCATGCCGCGCTCGTATTGAGCTTTCCGATCAGCGACTTCTGATATCGAGCGACGTGAAGCAATCACCGTCTCTTCGCGTCGGCGATCAAGATTGTCTTGCCCCGCCTGCCATGACGGCGATGCATTATGAAGCCCAGCGAATGGCGCGAACCAAGCTTTCGTTCTCGCTGAAGACAGGCAGCATTCGTTTTGCGATCACGTTGTCCAGGCCCAGGCTACGGCCCGCCTGCGCCGCAGCGAACATCCCATACGCGCAGATCAGCCCGACATAGGTCCAGACCCATTCGCTCGGGTCGTTGAACAGCCCAATCATCAGATTAAGGATGAACAAGGCACCCACGGTTGCGGACAGCCGCACCATGAATCCCAGCATCAGCGACGCCGCGATCCCGACTTCCATAAGGTAGACCAGTGGGGCGGCAATCGTAATATGGTCAAGAAATAGCTGCATCAGATCACCGTGCCACTTCCACGCCGTGAACTTGATGGTGTTTTCCATCCAGAACTGAAAGCCCGCCGAGACCGGCAACGGCAGCTTCCAAAGCGAGCCGACATAGAACATGCCAGCACCCAGGAAGCGCATGACAGCGATAGAGACATGTGAAACGGTTCGCTGTTCCGGGTCACGGCGCAGGTTGAAGACCGCAATGCCGATGCCCGCGACAAGCAGCAACCAGTACAAGACCACGGTCACCCACCGCATGCCTCCGGCGCTCATTTGGTCACCGAGTTGGCCGGTTAGAAACTGAAAGAAACTATGAACCGGGTTGTCATGCATCACATTCTCCAAATTTCTGTCTCGCGGACTGAAAGTCCGCGGTATGAATATTGTCCATGATGAGGGATGTGTTACTGACGTCAGCGCCTAGGTTATCATGTCGATTAGCGGATCGTTACGATAGTGCAGCATTACTTGGGCCACCCTAGGCGGTATATCCGGCTTTGAAGGGTGCTTAGATGGACCTACAGTGCGGATCATAATGCTGCAGGGCAGTACCAAAACTTATGCAGCAGGCGTGGCCATAGGCATTTCGCCGTCACCATCGATTAATGATAAGCCGCGCTAGACGAGGTGGGCCTGATCTGTCTGGCAGCTTCCGGCAGGTATGATGACCTCCGGAATTGCAGCATTGAAGCGATCACGGTTTTGTTGAAAAAAATTTGCCAGCCCGCTTGGCTGTTCCCTCCGGTGCCTGCGTTGCAGTCTCCGGCAAGACCTTTTCAACCGCCTTGAATGGAGGCTCGCAATGCACCCTTTGTTTATCCTTGCGTTCGCCACTTTCTTAGCACTGATCGCCTTTGGCGTCTGGAACTTTGTTTCAACTCGTAGTCATCAGAAGACGGGCGGCAGGACAAGCGGCATTGGTGGTCCGAATGATCCGATGGCAGGGGCAAACGATCAAGTAAGAAGCCCCGAGGCAATGCGCACGAGTCTCGACGAGGCAGCGAGACGGCCCCGCTGAGCCTGATACCTTCTCTCGCTTCCAGGCACTAAATCCTGGAAAGATTGAGACGGAAGCCCAGTAAAACAACAGTCGTGCGCCTGTGACGGATGGTGGATCGGACATTTTCAGCCCAATGCCTTGGATCATTCGAAAGCAAGCAGACGTCGAATACAGAAACAGGAGGCTGAATTGTCGACGTGCCGAATAGGCTTGAGCCGACACGCGTTTTTCCCGTCATGACTTGGCGTATCCGGAATTTTCGTCAGGTCCTTGGTTGCTGGTCCTCCAGGATTCGGCTTGCGCTGCTCCATGCGTAGATAACAAGCACTAAGAAGTTGTTGCTGCTGGCCGCTGTCCGGGTCACATCTCGGTTCGCGAATACGCTAGCCATGAGGCGGGTAGCGACCAGCAGCAAAATCCAGCACTCCGTGCGACACAGGTCTACTGGTTAAGGACGCGGCAGGTCGCATTCACTGCCTTGTCCGTTACTCAGTTGTAAATGCGACCTGCAGTAATCCTCTGATATTCGTGTCTTCTTGGCAGTGACCCTTAAACGAACTTCAGCAACACCCCTGTATGACCGTCGCTCGTCGCCGTGAAGCTGGCCAGGGTATAGTTGCCGCTCATGGTCAGTGTGACGCCGTGTGTGCCGTCGGCGACGGTGAGTGCGTCCGTCGAAGCGTTGAACACCAGCGGCTTGAGCGTGGCGGCCGCCAGATCGGTGATGTCAATCACATCGCTGCCACCAAAGTTCGCGATGGTATCGCCCGCAAGGCCAGCGGCGGTTCCGAGGAATGTATCACCAAAGCTTGATGAACCCGTCAGGGTATCCTTTCCGCCGGTGCTTTCCAGCGTCTGCCTGGCGCCGCCCGCGGTAATGCTGCTGCCGCCGGCTGCCGTGCCGATCGCGGTGATGAACGACAATGCTCCGAGGTTCAGGTTTGTCGCCGCCGCAAGCGTCACCGTCAGGTTGGTGTCGGCGGCATTCAGCGTGGCCGCGCCGCCTGTCGTCAACTGCAGGGTTGCCCCGCCGCTGCCGGTGTGGATCGCCGCCCCGGCCGTTGTCGCGGTGGCCTTTATGGTCAGGCTGCCGCTGGACCCAAAGACCGTTTGCGACGCCGCGCCCACGGTAATCGAGTCGTTGCCGGTGCTGGCATGGATCGCCAGTCCCGCCGTAGTGCTGGCAACAAAGCTGTAGCTGCTTGCGGCGTTGTCCAGATCAATAGTGGGTATGCCGGTGACATTGGCACCCATCACCGCGCTTCCGCCGCCTTGCACGTGCAGTGTGTTCGACCCGCTGCCGCCGCTGATGGTGGCACTCATCGTGGCAGCCGTCACGTAGTAGATATCCGTGCCGCTGCCGCCACTGACCGTCTCGCCGGCGCCCCCAAGGAAGACCGCGCTGTTTCCCGCGCCGAGATTGATCACGTCGTTGTTGGCTGCGCCCCGCACAGTCACGGCCGCGGCATCCAGCACGTTCAACGTCAAATCCAGGCCGGCGCGCAGGGTAATCGACTGTGTCTGACCCGCCGCCGCGCCCGTCGCGTTCGCCATCCCGATCCCCGTCAAGGTCGCGGGCGCGCTCAGGTTGAACAGGCCGGCGCCTTGCAGCAGCAGCGTGTTGGTTCCGCTGCCGGTGAAACTTTGGCCGCCGCGCAGGATGCCGTCGGTCACGAGAACATTGTCGCCGCCGGTGGCACTACCATCAATCACGATTGACGTGTTGGCCGGCAGCACCAGCGTGTCCGCCGCGGCAAGCTGCAGCGTGATGTGGCTGTCCGCGCTGGCGACCGCAACCGTGCCGGCTGTCGTGACCGCCAAGGTCACGGCGCCACTGCCGGCATGGATCACCGCTCCGGCATTGGCTGCTGTTGCCTGCACTGTCAGACTTCCGCCTGACCCGAATACCGCCTGCGACGCGGCGCCCAATGTTACCGTATCAGTGCCGGCGCCGGCGTGGATCGCCAGCGCCGCCGTGCTGTTGGCAACAAAGTTGTACGCGGCATCGTCCAGAAACACGCTCTGCACGCCAGTGATGTTGGTGCCCATCGTGGCACCGCCGCCGCCTTGCACGTCCAACGTGTTCGACCCGCTGCCGCCGGTGATCGTCGCGCCGATCGTGGCTGCGGTCACATAGAAGGCGGCGTTGCCGCTGCCGCCGTCCACCGTCTCTCCAGCGCCGCCGAGGTAGACCAGGGCGTTGGCGGAACCCAGGGTGATCACGCCGCTGTTGGCCGCACCGTAAACCCTGATTGTCCCGCTCGCCGGCAGCGGGCTGGTGGCGGTTCCTGACGTCCCCGCCCACGCGGCACTGGGGGTTGTTTCACCCCACCAGAGATTGGCCGTGTTCTCCTGCCAGATTGTTCCATTCACATAGGCCAGTTCGGCAACCGTGCCGGTTGCCGTGTCGGCGACTCCATTCACCGCGACCTGCGCGCCGCTGGTAATCGTCCAAGCGTTGCCGCTGGCGTCAATGATTGGCGCGGTCGAGCCAGCCATCACCACCGTGTCATTCAGGCTGGGCGCTGGCTTCACCGGGATCGGTGGCAGCGGGCTGGTCGCGGTCCCGGCTGATGGGGACCAGGCGCTGTTCGGCGATGTCTCACCCCACCAAAGCTTGGACGCGTTCTCCTGCCAGATTGTCCCGTTGACGTAGGCGAGTTCGATGACACTGGCGGTCGTGGTGTCGGCGGTGCCATTGACCGCGACCTGTCCACCGTTGGTGATGGTCCAGGTGTGTCCGCTGGTGTCAGTGATGCCCGCGGATGACCCGGCGAGCACGACGGTATCGTTTGACGAAGGGGTGGAGCTGGAAGGACCGGTGGCGGGCGTTGAATTGATGTAGGTCAGCAGCTGGCTGACGACGGCCTGCTGTCCTGGCTGAACCGCCCCATTGGGACCAGAGTTGTATTCATCCGGATCGTAGCCGAGATTTGTCCCGCTGGCCCACCAGTCGAACCCGGTCTTGACGCTGGGACCGCCTTGCGCGGCGTCCTGGCCGTTTAGGTAAGGCACGATGGTGGCCGCCCAGGCTTGTTCATTTGCCAGGTTGCTGGCTGAGCTGCTGTCAACGCCGGTCGAATCCAGCGAACCGCCCATCTCGCCAATCCAGACCGGCGCGATGTTCTGAGCCTCGAGATAGCCCCAGGCCGCGTTCATCTGCGCGATGTAGGCGGAGCCGGAATCCACCGGCTCGCCGCCGATCGTCGACGGATACTCGTGCACCGAATAGACCACCTTGTTGGCGACCGTGCTGCCGTTGACTGTCAGCGTGACCGGCTTTGCCGCCGCCTCCGACAGATCGCCTTCACTTGCAAGGCCGCTCTTGCCATTGAGCAGAGTGCCGGTCCAGTTCTGCGGACCTTCCGCGATGATCAAGGCGCCAGGATCGGCGGCTTCCACCGCTGAACCAACGGTGTTGTACATCGCTTGGATGTCGGTCGGACCGCCGCCACCCCAATTCACGCCGTTGCTGGAGGAGAGGAACGGCTCGTTGTCGAGATCGAAGCCGGCAACCGTGCTGTTGCCGGCGAAGGTCTTCGCCAGGGTGACGCTGTCGGCCTGAAATTGCGCGGCGGTTATGGTTCCGGTGTCGCCATTGCCGTCTGTTCCGTCGGAGCCCGGGCCGCTGTCAAACCAGAGACCGTTACCCTGTTGCGACCAATGACCATTGTTGTCGTGGTGGTCGAAGATGATCCTGAGACCGAGCGTGCCAGCTTCGGCGACAACGGCCTGGAGCAGCGGAAGTGCCGCCTGCAGGTTGACATCCGACCATGGAATGCGAACCGTGTTAAAGCCTTCGTTGGCGATATTCGTCAGGTATGATGTAATTTGCGCTGCGGTGGCAGGGTCGGACGGATTGTTGGTGGAGAGACCGCCGAGCGAACTGCCGGAGGGTCCCTCCGTGCCGAACCATGCGATCGACTCCAGGGTGACCGCAGTGCCGTTCGCCGCCATGATCTGGCCGCCGCTGGTGCTCAAGTAGCCTGGGGGAAGCAGAGAACTGCCGTGGCTGGAGGCGCTTGCTTGAGTGGTAGAGGTCATAAAATGCTCCCGAAGATGTGATCTGGGAGCCATTGATTTCACGTAGGTGTGAGGACGGTCAACACGACTTTGTGATGATCGCATGTGCGAAATGTAGCGATTGCAGGATGTTTCGTATCCGCTTCGCGATCCATTTTACGCATTTTTGGTGGCCTTTCCGCATTCGAATGTGTAATTCGTTTTGTATTCATAATATGAATCTAATTTATAGCTCCTATCTTCCAGATCTGCATATTATGATACAATATAGTTATTATTCTGAATACAAATTTTAATGCGCAGATTTCTCTATTATTGCAGAAAATAACTTAGAATCCATGTGAGTGCGCAACATGGCGGCCGCCTGGCAACCAAGGTTGTCCGCCGACGCGGCAGCCCAAGGTGACAAGATCATTGGGATGTCTGTTTCAAGTGCGCCTGCCGCGGCGAGGGGACGCGGATGGGTAATTTCCGACCGGCGGGGCCGGCGCAGCCTGGTCGCGGGTTTCATCGCTGAACAGGTCGAGGTAGTGGGTCGCTGGCGTCACAACCTTGGCGGCAAACGGCTGGACCTAGTCCACCAGGCATCCATGCGGGGCTTTTGGCGGCTGGAAGATGCGGAACACCGAGATGCGACCTGTCCGGACTAGAGCGATCGGCGCCGCCGGTACTCTAACAACCCGACCCCAGCGTCTCGGATAAGCTACGCTGGCAACATCTAGCTTGTTAATTGCATTGGTCGGAGTGAGAGGATTCGAACCTCCGGCCCCTGCGTCCCGAACACAGTGCTCTACCAGGCTGAGCTACACTCCGACCGAGCGCCGCCATATAGCCGCACCCCGCCCACCCGGCAAGGTGGTTTACTCATCATGCCCCGGATTGATGGACCGGACCGGATTGGGCTGCCTTCGCCTGACGGTCGTGCCAAGCCTCTATTAATTGCAACACCGTCGCCGCCGTCTCCTCGATTGATCGACGGGTCACATCGATTGTCGGCCAGCCGCGGGCGTTGCAGAAACGCCGAGCCCAGAGAAGTTCGGCCTTGACGGCGTCCTCGTCGACGTATTCGGAACTGTCCTGCCGCATCGGGCCGGTCTGTCCGCCGCCGCCAATCAGGCGCAAGCGGTGGCGGCGGATGTCGATCAGCGCTTCCGGTGCCAGCGTCAGGCCGATGACCGGGCATTTGACATCGGACAGCCCAAGCGGTTCCGTCAGGTTCGGCACCAGCGGCACGTTGGCCGCCTTGATGCCGCGGTTCGCCAGATAGAAGCAGGTCGGCGTCTTCGAGCTGCGCGAAACCCCCACCAGCACGACGTCCGCCTCCGCCAGTCCCGGCTGAGCCTGACCGTCATCATGCGCCAGCACATAGTGCATCGCGTCAATGCGGGAGAAATAGTCGGCATTGAGCACATATTGCCGCCCCGGACGCGCCGCGGCCTGCGTCCCGATGCACGCCTGCAGAACGTTCATCACGGGGTCGAGGACGTTGACCACCTGCACATTCAACCGTCCGCACGTTGTCTCGAGTTCCGCGCGCAACGCCCTGTCCACCAGCGTCGACAGAACCGGACCCGGTTCGGCCTCGATCCCCTCCAGCACGCGATGAAGCTGAAAGCGTGTGCGGATCAGGCTCCACCTGTGGTGCATGATCTGCGCATGTTCGAACTGCACGGTCGTTGCCCTGGCGATGGAATTCAGGGTTTCCCCGGTGGCGTCCGAAACCAGATGGAGGTTGATGCGGTCCGTGTCCATGCCGGGACCATAGACCGGTTGCAGCTTTTCGCCACCTGCCATGCGCGGACTTCAACCTCAGACCATCGTCAGCCGCAGATCCCAAACAGAGTCAGCAAAAGCGTCTTGCGGATAAAATGGCTCTAGCTGGAACTAACGAATGGGATCAATCGTGGTGCCACGACGCCCAGGCGACAGGTTTGGCTCCACCAGGCGGCACTGCGCACGACAATGTGTAAACGACGCACGGTTCCGCCGCCGCATGTGCCACGGACAGCGGAAAAGCCTTAGTTTCGCGCATTGGAATAGGGATAGATCATTGCTCCATCCTTGAGCGTTGGCGGAGACAGCACGACCTCGACTTTCGGGTCCTTGAACTGATCGACATCGTTGCCTTTCACGTTCTGGAACTGCACTTCCAGCACCCGGGCCTCGGTCCACTCGCCGTTCGCGCCGAAGGTGATATCGCCGGCCAGCGTATGGAACGTGTGCGACCGTAGATAATCCGCCAGTTTCTGCTGATCGAGGCTTTTTGTCCCCTCGATTGCCGCTTGCAGCACCTGCATGTCCGAGTAGGCGAAGGGTGGCAGGTAGAAGCCCAGCAGATCGACCCCGGCGGCGGCCGCCTTAGACTGGTAGAGCTTGAGGAAATCCAGAGCCTCCGGCGTGGCATAGGGTCCGATCGGAAGCCAGAAGTCGTAATCAACGATGCCGTTCAGCAGCGGGCCCAACTGTGTCTTGATGGCGGTCGCCTGCAACCCGACCATGCCGCCACCGAACAGCTTGGCCTTCAACCCGACCTCGCTGGCGGCGCGGATCATGCCCACCGTATCGGGTGGGTAGGAGGCGACGAACACCAGATCCGGATTGGCCGCCTGGATCGCCCGCACGATCGGCGTGTAATCCGCCGTACTGGGTGGATAGGACCTGTCATAGACGATCTTCAGGCCGGCTTGCCTGGCAAGTTCCCGCGCGCCTTCGATCGCGTTACGCGGGAACTCGGCATCGGCGCCGACGATGGCCAGCGTTGCGGGTTTCGGCGTCTGCGCCATCGCGACGTCGAAGAAGCCCTTGGAGAAGGCCTGCTTCGGATGAGATCCGCCGGTCGGCGCGATGGAGAAATAATTTGGGTAGTTGAACTCGCTGTTCGCCGCCAGGGCCAGCAGGCCGAGGAACGTCCGCTTGTGCTGCATGATCACCGGCATCGCCGGGGCGACCATGTTGGTGGCGTAGCCGCTGACCACGATATCGACCTTGTCGACATCCAGCAGCTTGGTGTAGATGCCCGGCACCGTGGCGGGATTGGACTGGTCGTCGTAATAAACCAGCTTGACCGGCCGCCCGAGGATGCCGCCTTTGGCGTTCACCGTCTGCTCCCAGATCTGCATCGCCAGCAGCGCGGCCTTGCCGTTCGGCGCCAGACCGCCGGTCAGCGCCATGCCGAAGCCGATGGTGATCGGGTCGGCGGCGCGCGCTGCCGGCGCGGCGGCGAACGTGATCGTGACGGCAAGCAGCGCCGCCCCCAGCCATTTGAGCATGATAGCCTTCCCCCTGCGTGATTTCTTGCCGGCATCCTATGGCAGCGCGCCACGGGTGGCAAAGCCGGGCGGTTTCCACCTATGATGCGGCCGAGGGAACCAAGGGAGCCATACCATGCAGGATCTGGACGAATTGACCGTCACCGACGTCGCGCTGGCGCAGATGGCCGGCACCGAGAACCCGCGGCTAAAGCAGATCGCCGACGGGGCGGTCCGCCATCTGCACGCCTTCGCGCGTGAGGTGAACCTGACTCCGGAGGAATGGCTGACCGGCATCCAGTTCATGACCGCGGTCGGCCAGGCCTGCACGCCACTGCGGCAGGAATTTATCCTGCTGTCCGACGTGCTGGGCCTCAGCGCCGTGGTCAACGCCCTGCACGACAAGAAGGCGCGCGAGCTTGGCAGCCAGAGCAGCCTGCTGGGTCCGTTCTTCCGGGAAGGCGCACCGGATCTGCCGAATGGCGCACAGATCGTCGAGCATCCCACCGCCGAGGAGATCGTGGTCTATGGCCAGGTCAGCGACAACGACGGCACGCCGCTCCCCGGCGCGGTGATCCAGGTCTGGCAGACCAGCGAGCGCGGTCTCTATGACCTGCAGGAACGCCACGGCGAAAGCATGGACATGCGCGGCATCTTTCGAACGGATGCCGACGGCCGCTACCATTTCCGCACCGTCCGGCCGCTGGGCTACTCGATCCCGATGGACGGGCCGGTTGGCGAACTGGTCAAGCTGCAAAATCGCCATGGCATGCGGCCGTCGCACATCCACTGCCTGATCAGTGCCGATGGGCACCGTGAGCTGGTCACCGCGCTCTATTTTGGCGACGATCCGAATATCGACTCCGACACGGTGTTCGGCGTGTCGAGATCCCTGGTGGTGGAGGCCACAATCGATCCGGCCTCTCCGGTTCCCGGCCTGCGCGCGGTGCATTATGATTTCCGCCTGGCCGCCGAGGCACCAGGCGAAAGCGGACGCGTGGGCGCCGATCCGACCAGGCTAATGAAGGCGGCCGAGTGATGCCGCGGCGGCTCGTGGATATCTCCTCGCCGCTGAAGGCGGGGATCCGCAGCGATCCGCCGCATATGCTGCCGCGGATCGATTACATGGATCACCATCAGACCGCGCCCGCGATGGCGGACTACATGGGCGTGCAGGTCGATCAGCTTCCCGATGGTGAATACGCGGCGGTCGAACGGGCGGAGATCAGCACGCATAACGGCACGCACATGGACGCGCCGTACCATTTCTTCTCCACCATGAACCACGCCCTGAAGCCGGGTGGCGAACCGTCCTGGCGGATCGACGAGGTACCGCTGGACTGGTGCTTCCAGCCCGGCGTGAAGCTGGATTTCCGGCATCTGCCGGATGGCTACGTGGCGACGGCGGGCGATGTGGAGGCGGAGTTGAAGCGCATCGGCCATGAACTGCGCCCGCTGGAGATCGTCATCGTCAACACCGCCGCGGGTGCCCGGTATGGCGAAGACGACTTCGTCGATACCGGCTGCGGCATGGGCAAGGCGGCGACGCTCTGGCTGCTGGAACGCGGCGTGCGCGTGGTCGGCACCGATGCCTGGAGCTGGGACGCCCCGTTCTCCTTTACGCGGGAAAAGGTGAAGGCGACCGGGGACGCCGGCCTGATCTGGGAGGGTCACCGTGCCGGACGGGAGATCGGCTATTTCCAGATGGAAAAGCTGGGCAACCTTCCCGACCTGCCGGCGAACGGGTTCGAGGTGGTGTGTTTCCCGGTGAAGGTGCATCGGGCTTCGGCCGGGTGGACCCGGGCCGTGGCGGTTTTCAGCGAGTGACACCAACCGGCGGATGACGTCACCCATGCCGGCGTCGTGTTAAAGCGGCGCCGGCCGGGTCAGAACCAGGTCGCCTTGTCCACGACGTTGCGCAGCGGCCTGCCTTCAGCGAAGGCACGGCAGTTGTCCTGAATGATCTGAAACCGCCGCTCGTTCAGATGCGGGCCATAGCCGGCCATGTGCGGCGTCAGCAGCACGTTCGGCAGGCCCCACAGCGGATGGTTGGGCGGCAACGGTTCCTGCTCGTAGACATCCAAGGCAGCGCCAGCGATCGTCCCGGCCTTCAGCGCGGCGACCAGGTCGTCCAGCTTTGTCGTCAGGCCGCGACCGATGTTGATAAAGAAAGCCGTCGGCTTCATCAAGGAAAACCGCGCGCGATTGAAGAAGCCCTCGGTGGCCGGCGTGTGCGGCACGGTCAGGATGACGAAGTCGGCGCGCGGCAGCACCGTGTCGAGCGCGTCGGCCGGATGGAGTTCATCAACATGGTCGGGTTTGTCGGTCCGGCGGGCATCCACCGCCAGGACATGCATGCCGAAGGCGGACAGCAGACGTGCAGTCTCGGCGCCGATGCCGCCCAGGCCGACGATCAGGGCAGTGGAACCAGGCAGCGGGACCACGCCCTGATCCTCCGGCGGCTTCTTCCATTCATGGCGGAGCTGCTGGGGGATAAAGACGTGCAGGCCACGGGCGAACGCCAGCACGAAGGCCAGGATATGGGCACTGATATGGTCGTTGTAGATTTCCCGGAAGTTGGTGACGGTCAGCCCGTGCGCCACCAGTTCCGGATAATAATAGCCCGCTGGCGGCGCCGCCTGGGGCGCCTGCAGCCAGCGCAGGCTCTTCGCCTTCGCCAAAAGCTCCGCCGGCAGCGTACCAAAGGCCGCATCGGCTGTTGGTATCGCGGCGGCAGCCGTTTCGGCGTCTTCGGCAACGATAAGGTTCATGGCGGGAACGAGTTCCGCCAGTCGCCTCGCCCACTGACGGGTCAGGTCGGTCTGCGGCGGAAGCATCAGGAAAGTAAAGGCGTTGGTGCTGGTCATTCTGGACCTCTCACGGTAAGCGGCACAGATTGCCGCATTCCGGCAATCACATGTTCGCCGGTTAACGTTACTTCGTTAAAACTTCCGGATTCGTCACCCGAACCGGCTTTCCATCCATGAATGCCAGTGCGTTCTCGATCATCTGCGGGTAGAACCCGTCCCACGTCTCCTTCACGCAATACCCCAGATGCGGGCTTAGCACCGTATTCGGGGCCGAGCGCAACGGATGGTCCACCGGCAAGGGCTCCCGGTCATACACATCCAGTGCCGCGACGATCCGCCCGGCCTGGAGTGCCTCCAGCATCGCCGCTTCATCGATGATCGGGCCGCGCGACGTGTTCACCAGGATCGCGCCCGGCTTCATCCGCGCGATATCGTCCCGCCCTACAAGTCCACGGCTGCGCTCGGACAGCACCATGTGGATGCTGATCGCATCCGCCGTCGCCATCAGTTCATCCTTCGGGACCAGGACAGCCCCCGCCGCCGCTGCTTTTTCCGCTGTCAGGTTCTGGCTCCAGGCGATCACGTTCATTCGCAGCGCCTTGGCGTAAGCTGTCATGTAGCCGCCGAGCCTGCCGAGACCGAGCACGCCGAGGGTCTTGCCGGCCAGGCCGATGCCGACCGGCACGCCCATCTGGAATCCGCCGGTACGGATCACCGCATCCCCGACCGCCAGCCCGCGCGCCGCCGCGATCAGCAGTCCCAGTGCCAGTTCGGCCGTCGCCGAGTCGTTGTAGCCGCCGCCCTGCGTGCAGCACACCGGAATGCCTCGGGCGGTGCAGGCCGCCGTATCCAGGGACAGGTTCCGCGCGCCCGTCATGCCCAACATCCGCAGCTTTGGCAGCCGGTTGATCAGAGCAGCCGGCAGTGGCGTCCGCTCCCGCATCGACAGCACGATGTCGAAATCCGCCAGCTTCGCCGCGGCATCGTCCTGATCAGCGAACGCCTCGCTGAAGAACACTACCGCCGCCCGCGCGGTCAGCGGCATCCAGTCCGCGGCGCCGCGCGCCACGCCCTGCCAGTCATCCAGCACCGCCACCCGGGTCAGGTTGCTCATTGACGTTTCCTCCTGCAATCCTGGCACGGAACGTGACAATCAAGCGCCGATCGCGCAAGCCGCCGTCGGTGAAGGGAGAACCGAACATGACCAATGTCGCCGTCATCGGGGCCGGGCTGATCGGCAGGGCCTGGGCCATCGTTTTCGCCCGGGCCGGTTTCGACGTGACGCTGTGGGACCAGTTCCCGCTGCAGGTCACCCAGGCCATGACCTACATCGCCGACCGCCTGCCGGAACTTCACGACGCCGGCCTGCTCGCCGACGAACCGCGAACCGTCCTCGGCCGCATCCGCCCGCTGCAATCGATGTGGGAAGCGGTGCGCGACGCCGAATACATCCAGGAAAACGGGCCGGAGCGCGTGCCCGTCAAGCAGACCATCTTTACCGAACTGGAACGCGCCGCTCGCCTGGACGCGGTGATCGCGTCGTCGTCCTCCGGCATCCCCGCCAGCGCCTTTACGGAAAACCTCAAGACCCGCGCCCGCTGCCTGATCGCCCACCCGGTGAACCCACCCTATCTGGTGCCGCTGGTGGAAATCTGCCCGGCGCCCTGGACCGACCCGGCGATAACTGGGCGCACGCGCGACTTGATGATCAGCGCCGGCCAGGTTCCCGCCACGGTAAACAAGGAAATCGACGGCTTTGCCCTCAACCGGTTGCAAGGCGCGTTGCTGGCGGAGGCTTTCCGTCTGCTCGCCGAGGACGTCGTTTCCCCGGCCGATCTGGACGCCTTGGTCAAGCACGGGCTGGGCTTGCGCTGGAGCTTCATGGGTCCGCTGGAGACAATCGATCTGAACGCCCCTGGCGGTCTGGCGGATTACTGCAATCGCTACGGCCCGCTGTATGCCGCCATGCAGCGGCAGATGACCCCGCTGGACTGGGACAAGACGCTGGTGGACCGTCTGCATACCGCCATGCGAGCGGAGTTCCCCGTCAACATGCAACCGGTGCGGCAGGAATGGCGGGATCGACGGCTGATGGCGCTGCTGGCGCACAAGGCGGCGCAGCCGGACTAACCTGATGTTAACCCGATGTTAGGAATTTTCGTCGCCTAGTCCGCCGCAGGATCACGCAGGTGGACACACGATGGTATTCCTGGCGACACCTCAGCCGACACCGCCGGCCGAAAGGTCGTTCCTGGAGGTCGTTACCAAGGCGGAGGCCATCGGTTCCGGTCAGGGCCTGCCCAGCGTCATCGCGCTGTACCGCGAATGGATCGAAATCCAGCCGTCTGGCACCCGTGAATTGTATGCGGCCTGGTTCAACCTGGGCACCGAACTGAATCAGGCCGGCGTGGCGGCCGAGGCAATGCAGGCCTACCGCAATGCACTGGCGGTCAAGCCCGATTTTCATCCCGCCGCCTTGAACCTTGGCATGATGCTGGAACGCCAGGACCAGCCGGAGGCGGCACTTCAGGTCTGGACCGATGCGCTCCAGCCTGATGATGCCCGCGTCGCCCTGCTGAACCAGCGTGCCCGCTTGCTGGAGCAATGCGGCAGGCTTGCCGACGCGGCGGATACCCTGCGCACAAGCCTGCTGACCCGGAGCGCGCAACCCGATGCCGTGCAGCACTGGCTGCATCTGCGGCAGAAGATGTGCCAATGGCCCATTCTGGCGGATATTATCCCCGGCCTGTCCCGGCAGGACCTGATTGCCCAGTCCGGACCGCTCGCCGCCTTGGCGCTGACCGATGACGTGGCGACACAGCGCGACGTCGCGGCTGGCTGGATCGACCGCAAGACCCATGCCGCTGCCGTTCGCCTGGCGCCACCCGACGGCTACGCCCACGGCCGCATCCGCGTCGGCTACCTGTCGTCGGACTTCTGCAGCCATGCCATGAGCTACCTGATTGCCGAACTGTTCGAACTGCACGACCGCTCGCGCTTCGAGATCTACGGCTACTGCGCCAGTCCCGATGACGGCAGCGCCATCCGCGCCCGGGTCATTGCCGGCTTCGACCACTTCGTCCCGGTGCGTGCCTTGTCGGACGAGAACGCGGCCAGGCGGATCCGCCAGGACGAGATTGACATCCTGATCGACCTGAACGGCCTGACCGCCGGATCGCGCCTGCAAATCCTGCGCTGGCGCCCAGCCCCCGTGCAGGCGACCTATCTCGGCTTCATCGGTCCGGTTCCCCTGCCGGAACTGGATTACATGCTGTGCGACGCCTTCGTGGTGCCCGCCACGGTGGCGCCCGCCTACCAGCCGGCGCCGCTGTATATTGCCGACATGTATCAGGCCAACGACAGCAAGCGCGTCATCGGCACCCCGATGACGCGCGCGCAGGCCGGCCTGCCGGAGGGATGTTTCGTCTTCTGCTGCTTCTCCAACCACTACAAGATCACCGAGGCCATGTTCGCTGCCTGGATGGCGATCCTGTCCCAGACCACCGGTTCGGTTCTCTGGCTGGTGGACGATAATGAGTGGTCGCGCCAGAACCTGCGCCTGCATGCCATGGTCGCCGGCATTGATCCCGGCCGGCTGATCTTCGCCGGCCGGGTCGACCCAGCCGCTTACATGGTTCGGCTGACGCTGCCCGACCTGTTTCTGGACACGTTTCCCTACAATGCCGGCACCATCGCCAGTGACGCCATCCGCATGGGCCTGCCCCTTCTGACCCTCGCCGGACGGTCCTTCGCCTCCCGCATGGCGGCGAGGCTGCTGCACGCGATCGGCGCCGACGACGGAATAACCGGCAGTCCAGCCGACTATGTGGCGAAGGCCGTCGGGCTGGCTTCCGACAAGAACGCCTATGCGGCTTACCGCGCCGGTTTCACCCCGCAAGCCTGGGCCGGCACCATGGGTGACATCGCAGGGTTCACCCGCCGGTTCGAGGCCAGCCTGCTGCGTGTTCACCGTCAGCCAGCCGCCGCCTGCGCGTTGTCCGTTTAAGCCGACGCCGCAAGCAGGCCGCGCCCCTCGGCCAGCATCCGGTCGGACCAGAACCGTGCCGCCGGCACCGCCTCGGCCGCCGCGTCGAACCACGCCAGCGCCGCCGCGTCGTCCCGTTCGACGCCGATGCCTTGCGCCAGACACAGACCTAGATTGAATTGCGCGGCCGGAATGCCGGTCTCGGCCAGGCGGCCAAACCATACTGCGGTGTCGCGCTGGTCCGCCTCCCCCACCTGCCCGGTCAGCGCGAGTTGCGCCATATCCGCGCGGGCATGGTCATCGCCACGTTCAATGGCGAGGCGCAGCCAATGGACGGCTTCCTGGATGTCCCGACGCACGCCGGTGCCATGCAGGTGAAACCGTCCCAGCATGCGAGCCGATCCAGCATGTCCCGCCTCGGCCGCCCGGTGGAACCAGAGTGCGGCTTCGGCGTGGTTTGGCGGCAGATCGCCCTCCCGCACATACAGGTCGCCGATGGCGGCGGCGGCGTGAACCTGCCCGGCAAGCGCGGCGCGGCGCAGCCAGGTCTCCGCGGTGAATTCGTCCGTCGGGCCGCCTCGCCCGGCCAACAGCGCCAGCCCGTAGCGCAATTGCCCCGGCGCGTGTCCAAGCTCCGCCGCGGCTTTATAAGCCGCCAAGGCAGCCGGAAAGTCGACCAGTCCGGCCGCGCCGCTTTCGGCCACGGCACCCACCAGGAAATAAGCGACGGCGACGTCAGCCTTCGCTGCCGCGCGCAGCAGGGTCTGGGCCTCGACCGCCGCTGCCAAGGTCCCCTCGCATAGCAGGATCATCGCGCGGCCGAGTTGACCGCGCGACCAGCCGGCGTCGGCGGATTCGCGATAACAGGCATCGCCGGCAACGTGGTCCCTCAGGTCGTCCGGACCCGCGATCAGAATGAACGCCAGCAGCGCCTTGGCCTCCGCCGATCCCGCGGCGGCGGCGGTTCGGCTCCAGTGTTCGGCACGGTGGTAATCGGGTGCCGTGCCATGCGCCGGCGCCAGGGCGGACAGCCCATTGGCGTTTCGGTCGGTAATGCCTTGCAGGGCGAGGGAGGCGAGCTGCGTCTGCGCCGCCGTCTCACCCGCCTCGGCGGCCTTGGTCAGCCACCGGATCGCCTCCTGGCTGCTTGCCGGCACTCCCAGTCCCACCAGGTAGCATTCTCCAAGGCGAAATTGCGCCTGGCGCAGTCCAGCCCGGGCCGCACGGGCGAACTGCGGGAAGGCCGCCCAATGGTCATTACGGCTGGCCAGCGCGTCACCGTAGGCAAACCGGGCCGCCGGCCGGCCCAGGAACGCCAGAGACCGGTTCAGGATATCGCGCGGGAGGGACATTATGTTGTGCCTGGGAATGCTTGCGGCATTCTGCACGGCCGCGGTTAAGCGGCGGTTAACCAGCAGGTACCAAGTCAGGTGTTTGAGCGCCGAAAAAATGGCTGGCGTTCATTCTTCATTAACGGACAGCCGGCATGTTGCCGTCGGGCCGGAAAAGTTCGCCTTTGCCCGTGGCAGTTTTTCTCGGAGTCCGTAAATGGCCAATATTACCGCCCTGACGCCGGCGCAGATTGCGGAACTGCCAACCGCCGCGATCGCCGGACTTAGCACGACGGACATCGCCACGCTGACCACCGCACAGGTGGCGGCCTTGACATCCATGCAGGTCGCCGCCCTGACCTCCACCGAAACCGCGGCGCTGACCACCACCCAGGTCTCGGCATTCAGTTCGACCGCCGTCGCGGGTTTCGGTTCCGCGCAAATCATTGGCCTTGCCACCGCCGACGTCACCAGCCTGACGACAACGCAGGTCACCAGACTGGGCAATGCCGCGATAGGTGCACTCTCAACCGCCGAGGTCGCCGCGCTGGCCACCGCCGTCACCGCCGCGCTCGGCACCGCCCAGCTCGCCAGCCTGTCCACCGCGCAGGCCGCCGCGCTGACCACCGCGCAGGTCGCCGGGCTGTCCACCGCGCAGGTGCGCGGCCTGAGCACCGCGCAGTTGCACGGCCTGGCCACCGCCCAGGTCGCCGCCTTCACCACCAGCCAGATCGCCACCCTCGGGTCGGCCCAGCTCGCCGCGCTGAGCACTGCCGCGGCCGCCGCGCTGACCTCCACCCAGGCGCCCGCGCTGAGCACCGCCGCGCTGGCCGGGCTGAGTTCGGCCCAGCTCGCCGCGCTGGCCACCGCCGATGTCACCAGCCTGAGCAGCACGCAGGTCGCCGCGCTGGGCACCGCCGCGCTGGCCGGCCTGGCCACCGCCGAGGTCGCCGCCCTGGCCACCGCCGTCACCGCCGCGCTGGGCACCGCCCAGCTCGCCAGCCTGACCACCGCGCAGGCCGCCGCGCTGACCACCGCGCAGGTCGCCGGGCTGTCCACCGCGCAGGTGCGCGGCCTGAGCACCGCGCAGTTGCACGGCCTGGCCACCGCCCAGGTCGCCGCCTTCACCACCAGCCAGATCGCCACCCTCGGGTCGGCCCAGCTCGCCGCGCTGAGCACCGCCGCGGCCGCCGCGCTGACCTCCGCCCAGGCGCCCGCGCTGAGCACCGCCGCGCTGGCCGGGCTGAGTTCGGCCCAGCTCGCCGCGCTGGCCACCGCCGATGTCACCAGCCTGAGCAGCACGCAGGTCGCCGCGCTGGGCACCGCCGCGCTGGCCGGCCTGGCCACCGCCGAGGTCGCCGCCCTGGCCACCGCCGTCACCGCCGCGCTGGGCACCGCCCAACTGGCCAGCCTGACCACCGCGCAGGCCGCCGCGCTGACCACCGCGCAGGTCGCCGGGCTGTCCACCGCGCAGGTGCGCGGCCTGAGCACCGCGCAGCTGCACGGCCTGGCCACCGCCCAGGTCGCCGCCTTCACCACCAGCCAGATCGCCACCCTCGGGTCGGCCCAGCTCGCCGCGCTGAGCACCGCCGCGGCCGCCGCGCTGACCTCCGCCCAGGCGCCCGCGCTGAGCACCGCCGCGCTGGCCGGGCTGAGTTCGGCCCAGCTCGCCGCGCTGGCCACCGCCGATGTCACCAGCCTGAGCAGCACGCAGGTCGCCGCGCTGGGCACCGCCGCGCTGGCCGGCCTGGCCACCGCCGAGGTCGCCGCCCTGGCCACCGCCGTCACCGCCGCGCTGGGCACCGCCCAACTGGCCAGCCTGACCACCGCGCAGGCCGCCGCGCTGACCACCGCGCAGGTCGCCGGGCTGTCCACCGCGCAGGTGCGCGGCCTGAGCACCGCGCAGTTGCACGGCCTGGCCACCGCCCAGGTCGCCGCCTTCACCACCGGCCAGATCGCCACCCTCGGGTCGGCCCAGCTCGCCGCGCTGAGCACCGCCGCGGCCGCCGCGCTGACCTCCGCCCAGGCGCCCGCGCTGAGCACCGCCGCGCTGGCCGGGCTGAGTTCGGCCCAGCTCGCCGCGCTGGCCACCGCCGATGTCACCAGCCTGAGCAGCACGCAGGTCGCCGCGCTGGGCACCGCCGCGCTGGCCGGCCTGGCCACCGCCGAGGTCGCCGCCCTGGCCACCGCCGTCACCGCCGCGCTGGGCACCGCCCAACTGGCCAGCCTGACCACCGCGCAGGCCGCCGCGCTGACCACCGCGCAGGTCGCCGGGCTGTCCACCGCGCAGGTGCGCGGCCTGAGCACCGCGCAGTTGCACGGCCTGGCCACCGCCCAGGTCGCCGCCTTCACCACCGGCCAGATCGCCACCCTCGGGTCGGCCCAGCTCGCCGCGCTGAGCACCGCCGCGGCCGCCGCGCTGACCTCCGCCCAGGCGCCCGCGCTGAGCACCGCCGCGCTGGCCGGGCTGAGTTCGGCCCAGCTCGCCGCGCTGGCCACCGCCGATGTCACCAGCCTGAGCAGCACGCAGGTCGCCGCGCTGGGCACCGCCGCGCTGGCCGGCCTGGCCACCGCCGAGGTCGCCGCCCTGGCCACCGCCGTCACCGCCGCGCTGGGCACCGCCCAACTGGCCAGCCTGACCACCGCGCAGGCCGCCGCGCTGACCACCGCGCAGGTCGCCGGGCTGTCCACCGCGCAGGTGCGCGGCCTGAGCACCGCGCAGTTGCACGGCCTGGCCACCGCCCAGGTCGCCGCCTTCACCACCGGCCAGATCGCCACCCTCGGGTCGGCCCAGCTCGCCGCGCTGAGCACCGCCGCGGCCGCCGCGCTGACCTCCGCCCAGGCGCCCGCGCTGAGCACCGCCGCGCTGGCCGGGCTGAGTTCGGCCCAACTCGCCGCGCTGGCCACCGCCGATGTCACCAGCCTGAGCAGCACGCAGGTCGCCGCGCTGGGCACCGCCGCGCTGGCCGGCCTGGCCACCGCCGAGGTCGCCGCCCTGGCCACCGCCGTCACCGCCGCGCTGGGCACCGCCCAACTGGCCAGCCTGACCACCGCGCAGGCCGCCGCGCTGACCACCGCGCAGGTCGCCGGGCTGTCCACCGCGCAGGTGCGCGGCCTGAGCACCGCGCAGTTGCACGGCCTGGCCACCGCCCAGGTCGCCGCCTTCACCACCGGCCAGATCGCCACCCTCGGGTCGGCCCAGCTCGCCGCGCTGAGCACCGCCGCGGCCGCCGCGCTGACCTCCGCCCAGGCGCCCGCGCTGAGCACCGCCGCGCTGGCCGGGCTGAGTTCGGCCCAGCTCGCCGCGCTGGCCACCGCCGATGTCACCAGCCTGAGCAGCACGCAGGTCGCCGCGCTGGGCACCGCCGCGCTGGCCGGCCTGGCCACCGCCGAGGTCGCCGCCCTGGCCACCGCCGTCACCGCCGCGCTGGGCACCGCCCAACTGGCCAGCCTGTCCACCGCGCAGGCCGCCGCGCTGACCACCGCGCAGGTCGCCGGGCTGTCCACCGCGCAGGTGCGCGGCCTGAGCACCGCGCAGTTGCACGGCCTGGCCACCGCCCAGGTCGCCGCCTTCACCACCAGCCAGATCGCCACCCTCGGGTCGGCCCAGCTCGCCGCGCTGAGCACCGCCGCGGCCGCCGCGCTGACCTCCACCCAGGCGCCCGCGCTGAGCACCGCCGCGCTGGCCGGGCTGAGTTCGGCCCAACTCGCCGCGCTGGCCACCGCCGATGTCACCAGCCTGAGCAGCACGCAGGTCGCCGCGCTGACCACCGCCGCGCTGGCCGGCCTGGCCACCGCCGAGGTCGCCGCGCTGGCCACCGCCGTCACCGCCGCGCTGGGCACCGCCCAACTGGCCAGCCTGACCACCGCCCAGGCCGCCGCGCTGACCACCGCGCAGGTCGCCGGGCTGTCCACCGCGCAGGTGCGCGGCCTGAGCACCGCGCAGCTGCACGGCCTGGCCACCGCCCAGGTCGCCGCCTTCACCACCAGCCAGATCGCCACCCTCGGGTCGGCCCAGCTCGCCGCGCTGAGCACCGCCGCGGCCGCCGCGCTGACCTCCACCCAGGCGCCCGCGCTGAGCACCGCCGCGCTGGCCGGGCTGAGTTCGGCCCAACTCGCCGCGCTGGCCACCGCCGATGTCACCAGCCTGAGCAGCACGCAGGCCGCCGCGCTGGGCACCGCCGCGCTGGCCGGCCTGGCCACCGCCGAGGTCGCCGCCCTGGCCACCGCCGTCACCGCCGCGCTGGGCACCGCCCAACTGGCCAGCCTGACCACCGCGCAGGCCGCCGCGCTGACCACCGCGCAGGTCGCCGGGCTGTCCACCGCGCAGGTGCGCGGCCTGAGCACCGCGCAGCTGCACGGCCTGGCCACCGCCCAGGTCGCCGCCTTCACCACCGGCCAGATCGCCACCCTCGGGTCGGCCCAGCTCGCCGCGCTGAGCACCGCCGCGGCCGCCGCGCTGACCTCCACCCAGGCGCCCGCGCTGAGCACCGCCGCGCTGGCCGGGCTGAGTTCGGCCCAACTCGCCGCGCTGGCCACCGCCGATGTCACCAGCCTGAGCAGCACGCAGTTCGCCGCGCTGACCACCGCCGTGATAGGCGCCCTCTCGACAACCGAGATCGCCGCGCTCGGCACCGCCGATATCGTTGTCTTATCCAGCAAGCAACTTGTCACGCTCAGCACTTCGGAGATCGTTGCGCTGACCACCACTCAGATGGCGGCCTTGACGACCAATCAAATCGCTGCGTTCACAACGGCGCAGATACCAGCGTTTTCGACCACCCAGTTCGGTGCGCTGTCGAGTAGCCAGATTCCCGCCTTTACCGGCGAACAGCTTGGTGCCATGAGCACGGGGCAGATTGGCGCCCTTTGACCACCGACCAGGCGGATCACGCGCTGCCCGCGTCTGCGTCAGCCGTTGCGCGCGCCTTTGAAACGCGCCAGACAAGCCGCATGCGACAGGCAATCGAACCGCTTCACGTCCAGACTGCCGGACAGGCATTTTATGACGTGACGCGTGCCATACGCGTCTGGCTCGAGCAGCAGCGCGTCACGACCGGACTGCTGACGATCTGGTGCCGGCACACGTCAGCGTCGCTTGTCGTGCAGGAGAATGCCGATCCCGACGTTCGCGCGGATCTGCTTGATTTCTTCCGCCGCCTGGTGCCGGAAGACAGCGGCTATCGTCATGACGTCGAAGGACCCGATGACATGCCGGCGCACATCAAGGCTGCTCTGACGCAGACCAGCCTGTCGCTTCCGATCCTGGCCGGCCAACCAACGCTTGGAACATGGCAGGCGATCTATTTGTTTGAGCACCGGACAGCGCCGCAGGATCGTACTCTGTTGCTGCATCTGATAGGGTCGGAGTAGGGACAAGCAGTCCACTAAAGGACATCAAGGGCACTTGAAGCCGGCCTTCTGATTCAGGCGGCGGCGACTAGGACTTACCGATGATCCTGTCCGGAATTATCTCCTGGCACAGCCGGCGGCGGTCGCGTCAGACCCGCTTCGCTTGCGCGCCCAGTCCGCCATATTGTTCCATCATCCGCTGCTGCCACTTCGCCACTGGATCGGCGTCTTCCAGCAGTTCAAAACGGCTTGTACAGCGGGGCCACATCAACGTTCCCGCCACGATATGATCGGCATAACTTGGCGCGGCGCCGCCCAACCAGTCCTGCCGGCGCAACACGAGGCGAATCGGCATCAGCAACGCGCGGAATGACACGACGCGGTCGTCACGATCCGCCTGCACCGCTTCCAGGCTCATGCCGAACCGTTCCTCCCGGCTCGACCGAAAATACCCCTGGTCCTTCGGGTCGATGATGTCGAGCAGGTCGCGGACGATCAGCCGAGCAATGCCGCCGAGCAAGACTGAGTCGACCCAGGCGTTAATGAACCGGGCATGCGCCCGCCCGGTGGGGGAGCCGAACAGGGTCGGACCCGGATAGGCATCCTCCAGATACTCGGCGATCGTCCAACTGTCGAAGACGACCTTCGCCTCATCCCTGACCACCGGAACCTTTCCCTGGCCGGAGAATGCGATCACCGGCGTGTCGGTGAAGCGCCACGGCACGGTCTCAACCGGAATGCCTTTGTGCGCCAGGGCGAACCGGGTCCGCCAGCAATAGGGGCTGAAGCGGACATCAGGATCCGCGCCGGCCAGATCGAACAGAACAACGGTCATGCCGCATCATGACGCCTGCTTGGGCCGTGCGTCCAGATTTGCTGTCGTCGACTGTCTCGGTATGATAACAGACAGACGGTGCAAGATCCGGATACCCTCGCCGCGCCCAAGGAAAGTGTCCTTGCACGCACCGCCCGAGGTGCCGGCTGGGTCATGGCCTGGCGGCTGGGTGTGCGCGTGCTCGGCCTGGTCAGCACCCTGGTGCTGGTCCGCCTTATCCGGCCGGCGGATTTTGGCATCATCGCGCTCGCCACCAGCTTCATGCAGACGATCGACGGCATGCTGACCCTTGGCACCGAGGAAGCCGTCATCCGCGAGCATACGCCCGGCCGCGACTTCTACGACACGGCCTTCACCCTGAACCTGCTACGTGGCCTATCCGTAACGGTATTAGTCACTGCCCTTGCCTACCCGGCGGCGCACTTCTTCGCCGATGCGCGGCTGGGGCCGGTATTGCTGTTCATCGCCTGCCTGCCGGTGCTGGACGGCTGCGCCAACATCGGTGCGGTGGATTTCCGCCGCGACTTCGCCTTTCATAAGGAATTCGCCATCATGGTGCTGCCCAAACTCTGCGGCATCGTCGTGGCAATGACGGCGGCGGCGGCACTTCATTCATATGTCGCGATGCTGTTCGGCATCGCCGTCAACCGCACCCTGCGGGTGATCACGAGCTATGTCATGCATCCCTATCGTCCGCGATTTTCCTTGGCGTCGTGGCGCGGCCTTGCCGGCTATTCCGTGTGGACCTGGCTGCTCAGCCTGGCCGTGCTGCTACGGGACCGCAGCGACAGTCTGCTGCTCGGGCGGCTGACGAACCTGGCATCCGTCGGCTTCTATTCGGTTGGCGCGGAAATCGCCGCACTGCCAACCACGGAGTTGATCGAACCGCTTGGCAGAGCGGCATTTTCCGGCTTCGCCGTGGCGCGGCAAGAGGCGACGGATGTGGGACAGACCTATCTGCGCCTGATCGGTTCGGCGGCCCTGCTGACCTTGCCGGCGGGAGTCGGCCTGTCGCTGGTCGCGGCACCTCTGGTCGCGCTGGCATTCGGACCGGGTTGGGCGCAGGCGGTGCCGGTGCTTCGCGTCCTGTCCCTCAGCTTCACGATCATGGTGTTTGGCCACCTGAGCCTGCATCTGCTCAGCGCGCACGCCCTGCTGGGGCGCCTGCTCGGCATCACCCTTGGCTGCGCCCTGGTCCGCATCGCGCTGTTGGCCAGCCTGATCCCACCCTTTGGCCTGACCGGCGCGGCGGTGGCGGCCGGGATCGCCACGCTGCTGGAGCAAACCCTGACGGTCGTCACCGCGCTGCGCCGCTTCCGCGTCCAGCCCGTGCTGCTGATCGGCGCCATATGGCGTCCAATGCTGGCCGCCGCCGTCATGGCAGGGGTCCTGGCGACAGTCGCATCAGGCTGGTCCGACGATACCAACCCGCTGATCCTGTGCAAGACAGCAGCAGCGGGTGCTGCCGTCTATGCCGCCGTTCTACTGGGAAGCTGGGTGCTTTCGGGACGTCCGACAGGCGCGGAGACGGATTTGATCGCCCTGCTGCGCCGCTCAGCGGACTGAGCCTGCCTTGATTGCCGCCTCGATCACATGCCGATCGAAGACGCCGCAGGGACTGTCGGCGCCCGGCAGCAGGCGCCGGAACATGGCGAAGCGCTCCTGGCTGACGGCATGCAGGCGACGCAGTTCCCGCAGCGGATCGGGATGGTCATCGGCCCGGATATCCAGATCGGGATAGGGATCGCGCGTGCAGATCTTCAGCGCGGCCGACTGCTTGCCACGGGCATCGCCGCCGGCAGCCTCGCCCGCCTCCAGCGCGGTCAGCAGCCGTTCGGCCAAGGGTCCAACGGCAGCCTGAAATGCCGCCAAAGTATGTGAGACCACAGCCGGACCCGCCAGCATGTTGCCGGCCACCGAGACATCCTTGCCGCTGACTGATCCGCACCAGCCGACACAATCCGCGCCGGTGTGCGCGGCGATGCGGCCATCGTGATGCAGCACGTGGATCTGCCGGTGGTCCCGCCCGGCATCGGCTGCCAGCAGCCTGGAGATCACCGTATCCGGCGCCTGCTGGTCACGCAGCCTCGGCATGCCAAGCACCGCATACATCGGATTGATCAGCGCCTGGGTGGCCAGCGCCGCCACACCACCTTCCACATGGATCGCCAAGGCGCCAACCGCGAAGAAGCGGGTCGCCACCGCGGCGCCCAATGCGCCCGTTGCAGGATCCCGAGCCAGGATCGACCATGTCATACGCGTATAAAGCCGGGTAGTCTGACAGCATGCAAGCCGCTCGCTTGATCGAAACCGACATCGTGCTGCTTGGTGCGGGCCATGCGCATCTGGAGGTGCTGCGCCGGTTCGCCATGCGCCCAGAGCCGGGTGTCCGCCTAACCCTGATCGGACGTGAGCCGGAAACGCCCTACTCCGGCATGTTGCCGGGGCTGATCCGCGGCGACTACACCCATCAGCAGGCGCATATCGACCTGGCACCGCTCGCCGCCGCCGCGAACGCGCGCCTGATCATGGTGGAGGCGACGGCAATCGACCTCGCTGCCCGTGTCGTCACGGTCGCTGGACGCCCAGCGATCGAGTTCGACCTGCTCTCGATCGATGTCGGCGGCATCCCAGTCGTTCCGGATGGCGCCGGGGTAGGCGTCAAGCCGATCGGCCGCTTCCTGGATCGCCTACGGAGCCTCGAACCGAAGTTGTCCGACAATGCTCGCATCGCCGTCGTGGGGGGCGGGCCGGCCGGTGCCGAACTGGCACTGGCGCTGGCGGTCCGCTTCGCCGGCCGCTTTCGCCTGGTCCTGGTGTCAGCCAGCCCCGACCCGATCCAAACAGCCCCGGCCGCGGCCCGTAGAGCGGTGCGTCAGGCCCTGGTGGAGGCGGGGGTGGAGCTGGCTTGCGGGGTCACCGCCACCGGATTGCGGGACGGTCGCCTCGCGCTCTCCGACGGCAGTTGCCTCGATGTCGCTACGGCGCTGTGGACGACGGGGGTAGTGGGGCTGGACTTCCTCGCCGCGTCCGGCCTGGCCTGCGATGCGGCCGGTTGCGTCCACATTGACGCCACCCTGCGCAGTGTGAGCCATCCCTATGTCTTCGCCGCCGGCGATTGCGCTGCATTAAAGGGCAGTCCACGGCCAAAGGCCGGTGTTTGGGCAGTGCGCGCCGGTGCGCCCCTGGCGGAGAACCTGCGCCGCGCCGCGCAACGGCGGTCCTTGAAACGCTGGCATCCGCAGCGCGATGCGCTGGTGATCCTGGGCCTGGGCCACGGCAGAGCGGTTGCGTGGCGCAATGGTCTATCTATCCGGGGGCGCAAGGTCTGGTGGCTCAAGGACCGGATCGACCGGCGCTGGATGCGGATGTATACCGACATGCAGATGGCGCCTGATCCCGACGCGCCGATGCGCTGCGGCGGTTGCGGCGCCAAGGTGGGCGCCGAGGTGCTGGCGGGCGCGCTTGCTACACTGTCTCGCACCGGCAGTCCTGATCTGCTGGACGCGGCGGACGATGCGGCAGTGCTGCGGCCACCGGCCGGCAAGCTGTTGGTCCAGTCGGTCGATCACTTCCGGTCGTTCCTGGACGATCCGTTCATATTCGGCCAGATCGCCGCGGCGCATGCGCTGTCCGACCTGCATGCGATGGGTGCCTCGCCATGGACCGCGCTGGCGATCGCCTCGGTGCCCTATGCCGCCGGCCGCAAGATGCGAGCCGAACTGGCGGCGATGCTGCAAGGTGCCACCGAGGTCCTGCGTGGGGACGGATGTACGCTGGTTGGTGGCCATAGCGCGGAGGCGGCGGAACCGGCGCTGGGTTTCGCGGTGACCGGGCTGGTTGATGCCGGCAAGGTGCTGCGCAAAGGCGGACTGCAAGCCGGCGACCGGCTGATCCTGACCAAGCCCCTGGGCACCGGCATCATCCTCGCCGCGCACATGCGGGGCCAGGCGCGTGCGCAGTGGCTGCTGGCGGCGATCAGGTCCATGCGCGCCACGAATGCCGTCGCGGCCCGGATCGCGATGGCGCATGGCTCGACCGCCGGAACGGATATCACCGGCTTCGGACTGGCTGGACACCTGGACGAAATGCTGAACGCTTCATGCGTCGCGGCGGTGCTGCGGCTGAAGGCTGTTCCCGCCCTGCCCGGCGCCCGTGTCCTGGCGGCGCATGGCATCGAAAGTACGCTGGCGGTGGACAACCGGCGCCCGATTGCAGGCCTGGATCAATTGGAGACGGCGCTACTGGTGGACCCGCAGACGTCCGGCGGCCTGTTGATCGGACTGCCACCAAGACACGCGGATGCCTGCCTGCGAGCGATGCGCGACGGCGGCCTCGACGCCGCGATCATCGGCGAGGTGGAGCCGGCACGCGAGGGTGCCGGCTCGATCAGGCTGGAATAGACAGGTCATTTTCCGGGCAGGCCCCATTTGCGTCTCATGCACCAGATCGGGACAGAGCACCGCCGCGTCTTGCTGAAACCACGCCAGGACGGGCTGGCTGAGGCCGAGCGCTTGGATAGAGGCTTCGTCGGCGCCGGCGAGAAGGTGTTCATCGTGCGCCATGGACAAGCCAAAAATTCCTTGGACCAGATGCGGCAGAGCGAAATGCATTGGGTGCAACCTCCTTGAACATCGGCCAGCACCTTCCTCGCGTTCTCGATCGCCCGGCCATGACGAATTGGTGCAGCGTGATCGGAAGCGCCCTAAGCTGCCTGACCCTGGGGAAGAGAGCCAAATGTTGCACGCCAAGGATTTGCTGGCGGATATGCGTGAAACCGCTCGCCGTTTCGCCGCGGACCGGCGGCAGCGGCAACAGCGTCGCGCACTCGATCCGGCGGATATCGACGTGCTGAAGGCGATGGGATTGCATCTTGCCGCCGTGCCGGAGGACCATGGCGGCTGGTGGCAAGGCCGGCAGCGGTCGCTGCGGGTGCAGTGTGACGCGTTGCGGCTGCTGGCGCAGGGCGACCCGTCGCTGGCGCTGGTCGCCAGCATGCATCCGGCGGTGCTGACGTTCTGGCGCGACCCGGAACCACTCGCGGCCGGACAGGCCGCCTGGGCGGCGCAGCGACGCGAGGTCTTCGGCACGGTGATCGACGGCGGATGGTGGGGCACCATCACCTCGGAGCCGGGCAGCGGCGGCGACATTGCACGAACGCGCGCCCGCGCGATCCCGACCGGCGGCGGGCCCGAAACCTACCGGATTTCCGGGGAAAAGCATTTTGGCAGCGGCTCCGGCGCCACCACCCACATGGTCACCACGGCTCTGCGGCCGGACGCGGCTGGGCCGGACTGGTTCTTCCTGGATGTCCGCGATGTGCCGTGGGATGGCTCCACCGGCATGACCCTGAAGGTTCCCTGGGAGGCGCACGGCATGGCATCGACGAACAGCCACGCGTTCACGTTCGACGAATTCCCGGCGACTCGCATGGCCTGGCCCGGCACGTGGCGCCAGGTCCATGAGGCCACCGGAGGCGCCGGCGCGCTTGGCACCATCGCGCCGATCGTGGGCATTATCGACGCCGCCATGCGGTTCATGCGCCAGGAGTTCGTCCGCCGCGAGCAGCGTCCGGACAGTTTCCGTGCATTCGAGAAGATGGAATGGACGACTGCCCATCGCGAGGCCGTCCTGATCTACCAAAGCTACGAGGCCGCGCTGACGGCGATCGAACGCAGTGGCGACGCACGGCACGAGGCGGCGCTGGCGAAGGCCAACATCGCGGTGCTGGCGGAATCTGTGATGACCCGTCTCTGCCGCATCTCTGGCGGCAGCGCCTATTCCCGCCACTCGCCGCTCGGCTTCTGGTTTGAGGACGTGCGGGCTGCCGGTTTCCTGCGTCCGCCCTGGGCGATCGCGTATGAGGGTCTGTTCGGGATGAGCTGGCAGGGCGAGCCCGGCGCGATGTCGATCGAGACGCGGTAGCGTTCGCTACTGGAGCAGGCCGGCGGTGCGATAGATATCACCCACCGGGAACGTAAAGCCGGTGCTGGTCAGCTCAAGCGATTGCGGCGGACGGATGATATCGGGCGAAGCCGGCCAGTTGCCGTCATCGCCGCGGCAAAGCAGCTCCACTTCCATCCGCGTGCTGCGAACCGCCAGGATTTCTCGCACGCTGGGGATGGTGGTGTAGGTCCAGATGTTCGAACGGGTCTTGGACTCGTTGCTTGGCAACAAGATCTCGATCAGCAGCACCGTCTCTGGCACCATCACGCCTCCGGAAGGCGGGGCGCATGTCACCCCAAGATCAGGAACGCGAAAGTTTTCATTGGCGCGTATGCGTGGCACTATTCCCGGCGCGCTGATAACCCGGCAATGGCTTGCTGTCGCAAGCAAGTGGTTGCCAAGCAGGCGGTCAAGTTCACTCTGTATCGCACCATGCACCTCGGCAGCCGGAGCCATCAGCACCGGCTCGCCATCGACAAGCTGCCAGCGCCGGCCAGTCGCGTCGTCGGCGTCCCATACCAGGAACTCATCAACGGTCATCCGCGTCGGCAGGCGTTTACGAAGTGCGACCATGACAGATACCCTATCAGGCAAGGGCGTCGCCCGCCACGCCTTGGTTCCATCCGCCACAGGCGCTAGGAACGCGGGAGATCGCAGCAAGGAGCCGGCCGATGACCCGCAGTTACCGTATCGCGTCCATTCCCGCCGATGGCATCGGGCCGGAAGTGATCGCGGCCGGGCTGGAGGTGCTGGACGCGGTGGCATCCCGCGACGGCGGGTTCTCCCTGGCGGTGGACCACTACGGCTGGGGCTCGGACTGGTACCGCAAGCATGGCGCGTTCATGCCGGCCGACGGGTTGGCCTGGCTGCGCACCGCGGACGCGATCTATTTCGGTGCTGTCGGCGATCCGAACGTGCCTGACCACATCTCGCTCTGGGGTCTGCGGCTGCAGATCTGCCAGGGCTTCGACCAGTACGCCAATGTCCGCCCGACCCGCATCCTGCCGGGCGTCACCTCTCCGCTGCGCGATGTCGGCGTCGGCGACCTCGACTGGGTGATCGTGCGGGAGAATTCGGAAGGCGAATATGCCGGCCAGGGTGGGCGCACGCATCGCGGCCTGCCGGAGGAGGTGGCGACCGAGACCGCGATCTTCACTCGCCGGGGCGTGGAGCGGATCATGCGCTTCGCCTTCGACATCGCCCGGTCCCGCCCGCGCAAGCACCTGACGGTGGTAACGAAATCGAACGCGCAGCGGCACGGCATGGTGTTCTGGGACGAGATCGCGGCGCTGGTCAGCCACGACTACACGGACGTCACCTGGGACAAGGAACTGGTTGACGCGATGACCATGCGGATGGTCCGCAAACCCCGCAGCATCGACACGGTTGTCGCGACCAACCTGCACGCCGACATTCTGTCTGATCTGGCGGCCGCCCTGGCTGGCTCGCTGGGCATCGCGCCAACTGGCAACATCGACCCGGAGCGGCGCAGCCCGTCGATGTTCGAGCCGATCCACGGATCGGCGTTCGATATCACCGGGAAAGGCATTGCCAATCCGGTCGCCACGTTCTTGACCGGGGCGATGATGCTGGAGCATCTGGGGGAGAAGCCTGCCGCCGATCTGCTGATGCGGGCGGTGGAACAGGTCTGTGCCGCGGGGATTCTGTCGCCGGATCTGGGCGGCACCGCCACGACGAAAGAGGTGACGGCGGCGGTGGTGGAGGCGGTGCGCGGGATAAATCGATAATATGCCCACCCTGTTGCCATTGACCGCTATGTTTTCGTTCCTGGGCTGTTCGCGGTGGCGGAGCCTTATCTTGTCTCATCCGCGGCAGGCCAATCATGCCATCGGGACCCGATGAACACCGGTTCGATCAAGACGTTGCCGAACGGTTATGACGTGCTTGCACCGGATGGCTCGGAGGTGCGCGTTCTGCTGTCGCTGTCAGCCGGGAGCATGGCGCACTTTCTCCTCCCCGCCGGAGAAACATCCCGCGCGGTGCGTCACCGGACCGTCGAGGAGATCTGGTACGTCCTGTCCGGCCAGGGCGAGATGTGGCGGTCAAACGACGGGCACGATCATATTGCTGCTTTGTCGCCTGGCACATGCCTGACAATCCCGGCCGGCACCACGTTCCAGTTTCGCTCTGTCGGCATTGAAGCACTGGCCGCTGTCGCGGTCACCATGCCGCCGTGGCCCGGCGAGGGAGAGGCGGAGATCATCGAAGGGACATGGTCGCCGACCCGATCGGCCTGACAGGCGGCCGCCGCGAGGCGCGACGGGCAGGACGGATCACCCTCAACGCAATGGCTCCGGCGTATCCGCCGTTGCCGCCGCATGCCGCATTGGATAGAATGGCGCCATGCTCATTAATGCTGGTCGCCGCATCACCAGATCGGCCAGCAGCCGCCCGGCAAACGGACCGATCGTCAGGCCCGCCGCGCCGAGACCATTGCCGACCGCAAGGCCTTCCACCTTTGACAGCCAACCTAGCAGTGGACGGCCGTCGGCGGCGACGGGTCGGAAGCCCACGCGGGTCTCCATCACTGTCGCCGGCGCAAGGCCAGGCGCGATCCGCAGTGCCTCGGACAGCACCTCCATCTGCCCGGCGGCGGTGACGCGATTGTCGAAGCCGACGCCGGTTTCGCGGGTCGCGCCGGCAACGATCCGGCCGCCGTCGAACGGCACGATGTAATGGCTGCCGGGAGGCAGTATGACGGGCCAGTCCGCCGTCTCGGCGTCCTGGAGATAGAAGTGGACGATCTGCCCGCGCTGCGGCTCCACCGGCAGGTTGAGGCCCAGGGGCCGGACGACCTGATCCGCCCAGGCACCCGCTGTGACAATGACCCGATCCGCCGGTATCCACTCGCCGCGCAGCTCGACGCCACGGATGCGGCCCGCGTCTTGCCGCAGGTCGGCATGACCTTGCAGAAGCGTCGCACCATGGTGCCGCGCCGCCCGCAGCAGCGCGGCGGCGAGGCGCCGGCCATCGACCCGCGCTCCACCGGCGACATGGACCGCGCCCAGATCCTGCCGTAGCAGTGGAAACAGCGCTTGTGCCTGAGCCGGCGACAGGCGCGTCACGTCTCCCATGGCGGGCGAAGCCGCCTTGCGCCGGATCGCGAGGCGTTCGAGCCAGGCCAGCTCTTCCACATCCCCTGACAGAAGCATCGCACCGGTTCGGCGGTAACCCAGGTCGTTTTCCCCGGCCTCGGCCAGCGCCGCGATCAACTCCTTGTAGTACTCTCCGCCGCCGGCATACAGCCGATAGAAAGCGTCATCCTGCACGCCGGAGACCCAGGGGCAGATGATCCCGGCACCGGCGGCGGTCGCCCGTCCGTCAAGGGCCTCGTCAATGACGACGACGCGCGCGCCTGTTCTGGCAAGGTGGAAAGCCGTGCTCGCGCCCAGAATGCCGGCCCCGACGATGACTGTCTGCATGACATCTCCCTTCGCTGGCATGACCCAGAGCAGGTTCACGGGTATGATCTCAGCCCTCGATGCGAGGGCACCCCGGTGTCCGTCATACATCCGGTGCGGCGGTCAACATGTCAAGGCTTTGACTGGCTGTCCGGCTGGTCGCCGGCGCCGTCGCGCAGCAGGCTCCGCCAGGGTTCCGAATCTGCTGGCAGGCGCCATACCAGGGCGGTGTCGCCTCGCGGCTCGACCCAGACGTTCTTCTCGGCAACAGGGATCTCGGCTTTCCGAACCACTTCAAGATCGAATGCTGCCATGCCGGGCAGGCCGAATTCAGCCCATCGCGCATAGGCCCGCGCCAGACGCCGAGCCGTCGCGGGTTCGCCATATCCCAGCAGTTCGCCAGCCGTGCAAAGTGCTACCGACCGTGTTGCCTCATCACACAGGCCAAACGACTCGACTGACTGCCAACTTCGCGATTCGACCGACATCCGAGCTTGTTGCTTCCAAGTTACGTGTTGTCCGAAGACGGCGAAGGCAGGTTCGGTTCGTCCCAGGAACGCACGAAATTGTGCGGCTACTGGCCCGGCGGCGCTGCCTGGGAAGGCGCCGAGTGGCAGCTTGCAACGCACGGTCGGCGAGGCCGAGATCTCCGGCCAGAATGGCAGGCTTCCAAGCATGCGATGAGCGCCGGCACGAGATTGGCTGGAACCGACCAGCGGCACGAACCAGCCGACAACCGAGCGTTCCGCCACGAAATGCGAGCCGCCGCGGCGCAGCACGGTCACCTGACAGTCCACACCACCGCGTAATTCGATGGGGACCAGGACAGTGCCATCCTGCTTCACCTGCTCGAACAGAACCGCTGGCAGATCCCAGGTTGCCGCGGTGATCATCGCGCGGTCGAAGGGGGCGCTCGCGGCATGACCCTTGGCGCCGTCGCCCGTCACGATGGTGACTGTCCCGCTGCCGACGGAGGCAAGATCGGCCCGGCTTTGCTCCGCCAGATCGGCGATGATCTCAATGCCGGTGACGGCACCATCAGGACCCGCGAGATAGGCTGCGATGGCGGCGAGCCAGCCGGAGCCTGAGCCGACCTCCAGCATCCTGTGGCCTGGCTGGATATCCAGCAGATGCAGCAGGAACAGCACAAAGCTGGGCTGGGAATTGCTGGATGCCAATAGCTCGCCGGCGGCGTCCACATGGCGCATGATCTTGTCGCTGTAGATCGTCGGCATGTGCCGGGCCGGGTCATCCTCGAAGTTTACCAGCGGGCCGTCGTCGATGCGGAAGCGGTGCACAAATCGGTGGCGCGGAACCGCCTGGACAGCCGCGCGCAGGCGGGGCGGCAGGCCGGCGGCGACACCAAAGCGCCTGAAGGCGTTGTCCAGCATGGCGATAAATCCAGCCATGTGTGTGGTGATGTCTTGTTCAATCCCGGCCATGGTGCACTCCTTCCGCAAGCCTCATGAACAAGCAGGCGGTTGGGGGCGCCGCGCGCGGACGGACTGAAAAAATCTTTTGTCCAATGTCCGCATGAGTTCGGTTGACGCGCATACTCAATGGCATGACGCAGTCCGTGACAAGACGAAGATCCCTGGTGGAACCCGTCGATCCTCCGTCCGAAGACGTCGGGTGGGCCATCCGCAGCCTGTCGGACACCGATGTCCTTCGATTGCACGCACTGGCCAGCCTGCGCGCTCGCGGACTGCCGGGCGGCGTGACCGGATCCGACCTGCTGAACGAGGCGATCCTCCGCGCGCTTGATGGATCGCGCCAGTGGCCGGCGGCTGTTCCCATGGTGGCGTTTCTGGCCGGCATCATGCGCAGCTTGCGCGATGAGCACTGGCGCCGGACCCGCCGCGAAGGGCGAGTGATGCAGCCGCTCCCGGCTGATGATGCCGGCCTGCGTGAACACCCGAACACAACGCCCGATGCTGATCCGGAGCGGGTTTATGCGGCAGCTCAGGCGCTCGCCGTCATTGATCGCTTGTTCGCCGCGGATGAGACGGCGCTCCGGATCGTTGCCGGGCTGGCACATGGTTTGGGCGCGGAGGACATCCGCCGCCTGTATGGCTTGAGCGAACTTGAATACGATACGGCTCGTCGGCGGATGCGGCGATCACTCTTGCGCCATGGTCTGGCAGGATCCGGCCGATGAACAGGTGGAAACCCACGGCGAAACTCGACACGTTGCTTGATGCGCTGGAGGCGGAGATTCTGAGTGCCACCGATACGGAAATTCACGCCGCCTTGGTAGAAACAGGGCGGGTCGGGGATGCCACGCTGCGCCAGGTCAGGGCGTTGATCATGGCCGAACCCGACGGCACTGGCGCTTATCGGAACGTATCGACGGTCGCGACGAAGGCAGTTGACGAGGCACGACGACATCGCGTCCGGCCGACTGCTTGTTCCGCGCGCGGACCGGATCGAAACTGCTAACCGGCTGGCGTGCCGCCGGACCAAGCGCTGGCCTGCTCCGACCTGCTGGAGGATGGCACTCGACAGCTTATGCCAGCTCGTCTTTCAGCCGACGTGTCGGCGAATCCTTGTCGTCGCCGACCCCGGGAAACATCGGCGGCCGCCAGTCAGCATTTTACGCCGATTGGTACAAGCCATGGCCGGCGCAGGCTCGCCAGCTATCATCTTGCCAGTATCAACATCATGCTGTCGTGCGTCGCCCGACGGCGGCACAGAAGTTTACTCCGCCCCCCAGCCGCCATCGATCACCAGGCTCTGTCCGGTCATGAAAGCCGATGCGTCGCTTGCCAGGAACACCACGCCGCCGGCCATATCCCGCGGCGTCGCGAAACGACCCAGGGGCGTGCGGTCCAGCAGGCGCCTGCCATGCACATCGTGCTCCAGCAGTCCATGCGTCAGGTCGGTGTCCACCCATCCCGGCGCCAGCGTGTTCACCCGCACCTTGCGTTTCGCCCAGTCCAGCGCCAGCGCCTTGGTCAGCAGTTCAACACCGCCCTTGGACGCGCAGTACGGCACCGATCGAGGCAGCCCGCCGTGGCCGGCGACCGAGCTGATATTGATCACGGATCCACCTTCCCCGATTGCCCCGCCAACATGCTTGCAGCACAGGAACACGCCGGTCAGGTTGACGTCGATGATGTCCTGCCACTCGGCCAGGGAGGTGCGCTCGATCCCCTTGAAGATCGCATTCACGCCGGCGTTGTTGACCAGGACATCGATCTTGCCGCAGGACGCCAATACTGTGTCGCGCAATGCCAGCACGTCGGCTTCGCCGGATACGTCCGCCGGGATCACGATTGCCTTTTGCCCGACGGCAGCGGCGGTTTCCTCCAGCGTGGCACGCGTGCGCCCGCTCAGCACCACCGTGGCGCCGTGCCGGGCGAGGCCCTCTGCCATGCCGCGGCCGATTCCCCGTCCGGCTCCGGTGACGACGCAGACCTTGCCAGACAGATCAAAATCGCTCACCAGTTGGCGCCGTTGCGGGCGATGCGTTGCGCCAGGCTCCAGCGGTGCACCTCCGACGGGCCGTCGTAGATGCGGAAGCCGCGGACCTCGGTAAAGATGCGGGCGACCAGGGTTTCGTCGGTAACGCCCTGGCCACCTAATACTTGAACGCAACGATCCGCCACGCGCCAGATCGCCTCGGAGCAGAAGACCTTCGACATGGACGACTCGGTCCCGCCGCGCTCCCCCTGATCCAGCAGCCAAGCGGTGTGCAGGATCGACAGCCGGCTCATGCGGATGTCCATTTCGTTGTCGGCGAGCATGAAGCCGACAGCTTCATGGCCAATCAGCTTCGACCCGAAGACCTCGCGCTTCAGCGCATAGTCCGTGGCGATCTGGTGCGCCCGTCTGGCTGCGCCGAGCCAGCGCATGCAATGGGTCAGACGCGCCGGTGCCAGACGTACCTGAGCATAGCGAAACCCCTTGCCAGGCTCGCCGAGGATGTCGCCGGCCGGCACCCGGACGTTGTTGAACCGCACCACCGCATGGCCGCCGGCGAAGGCGTGATCCAGGCTGTTCATCGCGCGGACGATCTCGATGCCGGGGGTGTCCATGTCGGCCAGGAACATGGTGGCGGAACCGTCCTCGTCCTTCGCCATGATGATGGCGAGCGCGGCGCCAATGGCGCCGGTAATGAACCATTTCTCGCCGTTGATAACGTAGTGGTTGCCATCCTTCACCGCGGTGGTGCGCAGCGCGGCCGGGTCGGAGCCGGCACCGGGCGCGGGCTCCGACATGCAGAAGCAGGAGCGGCTCCGACCGGCCGCCAGCGGACGCAGCCAGCGGTCTTTCTGTTCCTTGGACGCAACGGCTTCCAGCAGGTGCATGTTGCCCTCGTCGGGGGCGAAGATGTGCATCGCGACAGGGCCAAGCAGGGAGTAGCCGGCTTCCTCGAAGACGACGGCCTTGCCGACGTGGGAAAGGCCCAGGCCGCCATATTCGACGCCAACATGCGGCGCGACCAGACCCTGATCCGCCGCCAGCGCGACAAGCTCGCGGCGGAAGTCCTCGGTCGCGCCGTGATCGGTCTGCCGGCTGTCGCCTTCCAGAGGAATAATCTGGTCATGAATGAACGCGCGGGTGCGCCGCTGCAGCTCTTGCAGTTCCGGGGTGAGCGAGAAATCCATCAGAATGCGCGTCCTTGGGCGATCTCGTGGGTGAATTCCAGGATCCCAGTACCAATGCCGGTCAGCGGCGCATACCGAGGCTCCTGCGTCGCGCCGGTGCGATGGCGCAGGCCAAGCTGCAGGAAGATGACCGCGAGTTTGTACATCGCCAGCACGCGATGGAACAGGAAGTTCGACATGTCGCGACCCGACAGGCGGGCATACGCCGCTACGGCATCCTGCCTGGAGCAAAGGCACGCCTCGACGGCCGGCATCTGTTCCATGTCGTGCATGGCCCAAGGGTCGTCCCGGTGGATCCAATAGCTCAGCAGGGTGGCGAAATCGAACAGCGGATCGCCGCGCGTGCCCTGGTCCCAGTCGACCACGGCGCGCGGCGAAAGATCGCCCGGGTCCAGGATGATGTTGTTGAGCTTGAAATCATTGTGCAGCAGCCCTGGCGGGCCGTCGGGCACGATGTGGCGTTCCAGCCATTGGCCGATATCGTGATGCAGGCTGTCGCTGCCGTCTTCCTTGGCTGCCAGCCCACGCTTGCGCCAGCCGGCGACGCCGCGTGCCAAAAATCCCTCCGGTCGGCCAAGGTCGTCCAATCCAACGGCTTTGGCGTCAACCGCGTGAATGGCGGCAATGGTTTCCAGGAGAACCTGGGACAGCCGAACACCGATCTCTGGTCGGTGGGCGAGGTTGGATGGCAGGTGCTCGCGGATCACCAGCCCGGGGCGGTACTCTATGATCTGGAAGCGCTGGCCGATGACATCAGGATCGTCACATAAGTACAGGCCGCGGGCGATGAACGGCAACGCGTCCGGCAAGCGCGAAAGAATATGGAACTCTCGCGCCATGTCATAGGCGCCGGGCGGCAATTCACCCATTGGCGGGCGGCGCAACACGGCGGCCTGGCCGTCCAGGTGGATAAGATAATTCAGGTTGGCGAGACCGCCGGCAAACTGGCGAGGTGGCGGATCGGCGTCCAGCCGACGGCCCTGGATAGCCAAATGACGGCGGACGGCTTCCCAGTCCAAGGGCACGCTATCCATGGCGGACCGCAGGCCGGTTTCGGGTGGCACGCTCGCTCCTGCTCCTGTTGACCAGACTCAATACAGAAGAGAGCAAACCATGCAACCGACAGGGGTTACATGACCATCGGATGCCGGCAGTGACCTGGTCCTCTAGCGTGATAGTGTATACGGCCACTTCTGTTGGATAAATGTCGCCGCCGCATCGCCAGCCACAGTGCTGTTGGATCCGACCACGGTTGTGCGGCCAGTCCATCCTGGCGTGGCGGAATTCCTGGCCGCCCCACTTGTGGTTTCGCCGGTGTCTTGTACGCCGCACCCGGTCAAAACGATGAGTAGCGCGCCTAATAGCACATTTAAGCGTATCATTGTAACCACGACACTCGACCCTTCATTCGATAGATCAACCGTGACAGTCGGATCTGGTGCGTTAATCTGGATCGAGTCATGACGGCGCAGCATGCCTGGTCTGAATAATATGCCTGAGGTCCGCGCCTTCAGACGTCGTCGGCGTTGTGCCTTGTCGCCTTTTAGCTCGGGATTTACGGCTTGAGCAGCGGATGCGAAGATGCAGTTCAGCCGTTGCCGCGTTTACCCAACGGGCTGAGCGACAGACGGCACGCCAAATTCAAATGATGCGTTGTTACGGATCTGGAGCAGCGTTGCGCATCATCCGCAGCCGACAGCAGCACAACATGCTGTGCTGCCGCCGCTGCGGGAATCTTTTGCTAACTGCGAACTGTCAGCATGGCTGTGGCAACTTTATTCGCTTAACGCACTTGGCCAGTCGGTCCAGTCTTCTGCTCGAGCGTATTCTTGCTGTCCGTGGCGATCGTGCTGTGAGTGCCTGGCACGACCGTGCGTCCGGTCGCGCCCGCGACGTGCGGGTTATGACGAGCCGGAACCTTGGTTGTGCCCTTGGCAAGCTTTCCAGACAGCGCTGGATCACGAGCGTCGACGGACCCAGAAGGATAGCTCGGCTTGGCAACCAGTCCGCCAGCACCAGCGGTGTCATCACCGGGTTTGGTTTGTGCTAACGCGCCTGCCGTGGAAACCGCGAACAGCGAGGCAACCAGGAGGGTTGAACGAGAGATCATCGTCATGACAGAATATCCTAGGAAAGATGGTGCGGGATGAACCAAAGGTGGCTTTCGGACAACATAGCCGTCACTGCTAGGGTTCAGCCGCGATCGTCAGCAGAACGTATCACAGCATTACTAGCACAGAGTTACGGTGATCAAACTTGAGGTAGCAGACTTCAGAAGCGTCATATTCATCCGAACGACACACCTGGGGAGCTTAAAACTGCCCTGTTCGGTCTGGAATTGCAACACGTTTCATCCCGCTTCCGCTACGGAGGCAGGTTCCGCGAAAGCAACAAGCATCTGAGCTTCCTGCACCATGTCGCCAACCGAACACGATACGGATGCAACAATCGTGTCGGCGGGCGCGGCCAGACGGAAGACGGTCTTCATCGCCTCCAGCACCACCAGTACCTGCCCACGGGTGACCCGATCGCCCGCCGCCGCCGAGACCTCGGTCACCAGCCCAGGAATCGGCGCCACCAGCCGGTCGCCCGCATCTTCCTGCTCATCGCCCGCCGCCAGCGGGTCCGGCAGCCTCAGACGCCAGGTCGATCCGGCGTCCCGCACGGTCACCACATGCTCGTCCAGCATCGCGGTGACCGTCCGCCAGACCCCGTTCAGAGATACCCGCAGCCATCCATCTCCCAAAGCCTCGGCCATCCCGACGACTGCCTGACCGGCAACCTGAAGGCGCCATGCGGTTCCCTCACGGGTGACCGACACCGGATGGGTCGCCGCTCCATCGGTGAAGCCCAGAACCCGTGCCGGGATGGCGTTGACCCACCACAGATCATGCTCGTTCCAAGGGGAGAATGGATCGCCAGCGTCGGCCGTCGCCGTTGTCTCCGTGTCCAGCACACACAGCGCCGCGACCGCCAGCACCTCAAGCGGCGGGGTTCCCTGCCCCGCCAGCAACGTGGCAGCGTGCCGAGCAATGAAGCCGGTGTCGATCCCGCCGGCGCCAAACCGGCCATCGGCAACGATGCGTCCGAGCAGATCGAGGTTGCTCGCCACGCCGACCACGGCGCAGCCGGCCAGCGCCTGCCGCATGCGTCGCAGTGCTGCCTCCCGGGTCGGGCCGTGGCAGATCAGTTTCGCCAGCATGGCATCGTAATGAATCGATATCGTATCCCCGCTGGCAAAGCCGGTATCGACGCGCACATCCTCGGTCGCCGGCGGTGTGCGGAACAGTGCCAGCCGGCCGACCGATGGGGCGAAGTCGTGTGCCGGGTCTTCGGCATAGATGCGCGCCTCGATGGCGTGACCGGACAGCGTGATCGCCGCCTGAGTGACCGGCAGCGCTTCGCCGGCCGCCACGCGCAACTGCCATTCCACCAGATCAAAGCCGGTCGTCATTTCGGTAACAGGATGCTCTACCTGAAGCCGGGTGTTCATCTCCAGAAAGAAAAATCCGCTGGAGTCGGTGACGAACTCGACGGTGCCGGCGCCAACGTAGCCGACCGCGCGCGCCGCCGCGACCGCCGCCGCTCCCATTGTTTCGCGTTGCGTCGCGGACAGGTTCGGCGCGGGGGCTTCCTCGATCACCTTCTGGTGACGGCGTTGCGCCGAACAATCGCGCTCGAACAGATGCACCACGTTGCCGTGCGTGTCGGCGAAGACCTGCACCTCGATATGGCGCGGCTGTTGCAGGTACCGCTCGATCAGCACGCGGTCGTCGCCAAAGGCCGAGGCGGCTTCCTGTCGTGCCGACCCCAAGGCAGTGGCGAAATCGGCGGCCGACCACACGACACGCATGCCCCGTCCGCCGCCACCCGAGACCGCCTTGATCACGACGGGAAAGCCGATGCGGGCCGCCTGGTCGGCCAGGAAATCGGCCTCCTGCCGGTCACCGTGGTAGCCGGGCAGCAGCGGCACGTCCGATCGTTCCATCAGGGCTTTCGCGGCGGACTTCGATCCCATCGCGCGCATCGCCGACGCCGGCGGCCCGACGAACCCGATGTCCGCCGCGGCGCAGGCTTCGGCGAAATCCGGATTTTCCGACAGAAACCCGTAGCCGGGATGAATCGCCTCGGCGCCGGCCGCCCGCGCCGCCGCGATGATGCGCGGAATGTTCAGATAGCTGTCGCGCGCCGGCGCCGGCCCGATCGGGTAAGCCCGATCCGCCACTTGCACATGCAGTGCCCGCGCATCGGCTTCCGAGAACACCGCGATCGTTTCCATGCCCATACGGCGCGCGGTGCGAGCGATCCGGCAGGCGATCTCGCCACGGTTGGCAATCAGCAGCGATCGAAACATATTGCTTACATCCGGAACACGCCGAAGCGCGTCTCCTGCATCGGCTTGTTCAACGCTGCCGACAATGCGAGGCCAAGGACACGGCGGCTGTCAGCCGGATCGATGATCCCGTCGTCCCACAGCCGGGCGCTGGCGTAGTAGGGATGTCCTTGCGTGTCGTACTGGGCGCGGATCGGCGCCTTGAACGCTTCCTCCTGTTCTGGCGTCCAGGATGCCGAACCGCTGCGCACCGTTGCCAGCACGCCGGCCGCCTGCTCGCCGCCCATCACCGAGATCCGCGCATTCGGCCACATGAACAGAAAGCGCGGATCATACGCTCGGCCACACATGCCGTAGTTGCCCGCGCCGTAACTGCCGCCGATGATCAGCGTGAGCTTCGGCACGGCTGTCGTGGAAACGGCGGTGACCAGCTTGGCGCCATCCTTGGCGATGCCGCCGGATTCATATTTTCGTCCAACCATGAAGCCGGCGATGTTCTGCAGAAAAATCAGCGGAATGTTGCGCTGGCTGCACAATTCGATGAAATGCGCGCCTTTCAGCGACGACTCCGAGAACAGGATACCATTGTTGGCAATGACGCCGACCGGGTAGCCGTACAGGTGTGCGAAACCGCACACCAGCGTGGTGCCGTACAAGCGCTTGAATTCATCGAAATCGCTGCCGTCGACGATGCGGGCAATCACCTCCCGTACGTCGTACGGCGCACGCAGGTTGGCCGGCACCACGCCGTGCAGTTCAGCCGGGTCGTAGCGCGGCGGCTCCGGCGCGCGCAGCGGCAGGCCCACCGTCTTCCGCCGATTCAGGCCGCCCACGATGCGTCGGCAGATCGACAGCGCGTGGTGGTCGTCGCGGGCGTAATGATCAACCACGCCGGAGGTACGGGCATGGACATCGGCGCCACCCAGGTCCTCGGCCGAGACAATCTCGCCGGTCGCCGCCTGCACCAGCGGCGGGCCGCCAAGGAAGATCGTGCCCTGCTTGCGAACAATGATGCTCTCGTCGCTCATTGCCGGGACATAGGCGCCACCGGCGGTGCAGGAGCCCATGACGACGGCGATCTGAGGGATGCCCTCGGCCGACATGTTGGCCTGGTTGAAGAAAATGCGGCCGAAGTGCTCGCGGTCCGGAAAGATCTCGTCCTGCATCGGCAGGAAGGCACCACCTGAGTCCACAAGATACAGGCACGGCAGATTGTTCTTGCGGGCGATTTCCTGCGCGCGGAGGTGTTTTTTCACCGTCATGGGAAAGTAGGTGCCACCCTTCACCGTGGCGTCGTTCGCCACGATGACGCATTCCCGGCCGGAGACGCGGCCGATGCCGGTGACGATGCCGGCCGCCGGGACTTCATCGCCGTATAGGCCAAGGGCGGCGAGCTGGGACAATTCGAGGAACGGTGAACCTGGATCGATCAGCGCGGCCACACGTTCGCGCGGCAGCAGTTTGCCGCGGGCGACATGGCGTTCACGCGCGACGGCGCCGCCGCCCTGGGAGACTTCCCCGACACGGGCGCGCAGATCGGCGACAAGCCCGCGCATGGCAGCGGCGTTGGCGGCGAAGTCGGGGGAGCGGGACGTGATGTCGGCGCGAAGCAGGGTCATCTGGCTTGCGCCGGCAGGTTTGCCGAAAACGGCCAGGATACAAGCTTTGCTCGCCGCAAAGATGCGACCGTTGCCCGCCGGATAGAGACGCTGGCGCCGATACCCCTCCGTGTCATGGCCGGGCCTGGCCCTACCGGATTCACACAGCATGGAAACGATCTGGCGGCTGCTGCGTCAAGCATGGCCCGGCTGATGCCTTGCGATGTGGTATCCCATGAGCATTGCGTTAAAACGGGCGAGGCCGGCATGAATGACAATGGGTCCCGGCTTGCCGTAGTAGCCGGTCCAGCCGCCGAGGCGTGCGCATACCCAGGTGGCGTAGGCCAGCGAGCCGGGGGGGTGCGGGTTTTTCTGCTTGGCGGTGTTGCCTTCGAGGGTGGTGCAAACGGCCTCCAACACGGGTTGATCGTCGGGGTCGAAAGCGTCGGTCAGCGGCCGAGCGGCGGTTCCGTCCCGGTCATGCACCATCTGCATGACCTTGACGGCGGCGATCAGGGTGGTGGCGACAAGGTTCTCGAAGGCCGCTTCGTCCTGCATTTCGACGGCCTCAATGTCGAAGCCCTGGGTTTTCATGACCCGGAACACCTGCTCGATGCTCCAGCGGCGGCGATAGAAGTCGATGATGCGTTGCGCCTCTGGCAGGGTTTGCACCGGGTGCGTTGTCAGCAGGCGCCAGTGCAGCGGCTTCACTCGCGGCGGTGCATTGACTTCCCGCGCCTCGACGTAGGTCAGGCTCAGTTTCGCCGGCAGCCGGGCGGCTTCCGCCGCGCGGTTGCGCTTTGGCCGGCGCAGCGTGACCGGGCAGGCAGACAGCACCACCTTGGCCTGGCGTTCGGCGCGGCCGGGGGCGGCTGGCACGTGCACCACGCTGCCGCCCAGTTCGCCCAGCGCGGTGGGGGCGGCATACAGCCGCGTCGCGTCGGCCAGCACGCGGTTGTGGTGGCAGCGGATCAGCAACTCCGTCGTCGGCGGGCGCAGCGCGAAGGCCTCGTAGAGGTCGCATTCGCGATCGGCCACCGTGGTGACGCAGGCCGCGCCAGCCGCCGACAGCCGCGCCGCCTCTTGCGTCGCCTCCAGCCAACGAGCGCTTTCCTTGTCGCCGAACGCTCGTTTGTTGCAATGCACCGCCTGCTTGCCCCGGCGCAGCAGGAAGCTGGCCGCGACGACGCCCAGCAAGGTGCCGTCGTCGGCGTCCACGGCAATCGTCGGATGCAGGTAGTGGCCGCTGTCCTTGCCATCGTCGCGCAGGCTGGTGGTGTCCTGGATCGCCAGCACGTGCCGGCCGCCCACCAAGGCGGCGGTGTGCGTCCGCGCAGCCTCGATCATCTCATCGGGGGTCACGCGGGGGTTGTGCAGGAACCGCCTTATCCTCATCTCGCCGGCCCGGTCGCCGCCCAGCGCGCGCACCTGCACCCGCTTTTGGCCCATCCCGCACAGCCGCTGTTGCATGTCCAGCCAAGCCGCTTCCAAACGACGATCACTGAACAGCGAGGGGTTGGCTGTCATGCCATGCTCCGCAATGCACTTCTCGATTTGAGGCAGATGACAAGCCCATACCGCACGGGGCCTAGCAAGGTCGTTCATAGGATGTGTGCATCGGGTAGGGCCTGGCCCAGCCAACCACGATTCTGTTTCAACCGGCATCGCAAGCCGTGGTTGACTGGGCCAAACCCGGCCACGACACCATGGCATCGTCTCGACACGACACGCTGGCCTCGTCTGGCCATGACCCGATCGGATCGTGCTGTCCTGACCCGGTTGGCAGGACATCATGCCGTCTCCGCGAACAGCTCACGCCCGATCAGCATCCTGCGAATTTCACTCGTTCCCGCGCCGATCTCGTATAGCTTCGCGTCACGCAGCAGGCGCCCGGTCGGATAGTCGTTGATGTAACCATTTCCACCCAGCGCCTGGATCGCCTCCAGCGCCATCCAGGTCGCCTTCTCGGCGGCATAGAGAATCGCGCCCGCGGCGTCCTTGCGCGTGGTCTCGCCGCGGTCGCACGCCTTCGCCACGGCATAAACATACGCCTTCGCCGCGTTCATCGTGGTGTACATGTCCGCCAGCTTGCCCTGCATCAACTGGAAGTCGCCGATCGCCTGACCGAACTGCTTTCTTTCATGCACATAGGGCACCACCACGTCCATGCAGGCCTGCATGATGCCGATCGGACCGGCGGCGAGCACCGCACGCTCGTAGTCCAGCCCGCTCATCAGCACGTTCACGCCGCGGCCGATCGCGCCCAGTACGTTCTCCTCCGGCACCTCGCAGTCCTGGAACAGCAGTTCGCAGGTGTTCGACCCGCGCATCCCCAGCTTGTCCAGCTTCTGCGCGGTGGAGAAACCGGCATACCCCTTCTCCACCAGGAACGCGGTGATGCCGCGCGGCCCCGCCGCCGGATCGGTCTTGGCGTAGATCACCAGCACGTCGGCGTCCGGCCCGTTTGTGATCCACATCTTGCCGCCGTTCAGCACGTAGCGGTCGCCACGCTTGTCAGCCCGCGTGCGCATGCCCACCACGTCGGACCCCGCGCCGGTCTCGCTCATGGCCAGCGCGCCGATCCGCGAACCGTCGACCAGCCCCGGCAGGTACCGCCGCTTCTGCTCCTCGTTCCCATTGCGGAAGATCTGGTTGACGCACAGATTGGAGTGCGCGCCATACGACAGCCCTACCGAAGCCGAGGCGCGGGAAATCTCCTCCATCGCCACCACATGCTCCAGATAGCCCATCGCCGCGCCGCCATAGTCCTCGGCCACGGTGACTCCCAGAACACCGAGTGCCCCCAGTTTCGGCCAGAGGTCCATCGGGAAGGTGTTGTCCCGGTCGATTGCCGCGGCCCGCGGCGCGATCTCCGCCGCCGCGAATGCCTCGACCTGCGAGCGCAGCATGTCGGCGGCCTCGCCAAGGTCGAAGTTCAGCGCCGGCAGGCGGTTTGACAAGGCGGCCATTCAGGGTTCCTCGGTGTCTAGTGAATACGCCAATACGACTGCCACGGTTTCCCGGCGTGGCCTTGGATGAATGCCCTCTCGCCGACCATCCAGTCTTAGCGCCTGCTACGCCAGTTGCGATAGGGTTGCAGACATCCCGAGCAAAACTTCGACGCGGCACGATGCGGGCAGCCATGGCTCTCGCGGCGGAGGTCAATAAGTGGACTTCACGACCCAGCCCGTCTACTACGGCTTACCGCAGGACAGTCGTCGCCAACGGCTCGTCCCACCGCCAGCAGGGCCGTGCCGCGGAGATCCTAACCCCGCCCAGCCACCGATCCGGCGGCGACAGCGAAAGCCAGTCCACCTCGCCGGCCAGTACCGCCCTTCCAAGGTCGGTAATGCTCAACTGCTCCCGCGGCCAGCGTCGCTGCTCCGCCTCTAACCTGCCGGTGAACACCGCTTCACGGACCGCCTTCATGCTGTCCACGATGAACAGCAGCATCCCGCCGACATCTGTCTGATGCCGCTCACTTGCCAAACACGGTCGGCCAGATCAGCGACAGACCCGCGACGCCGAGCAGGCAGAGCACGAGCTGATGAAACCGATGGTCGCTCAGGCGACGGTAGGCATGTGCGCCAAGCCAAGCGCCGCCAAGCGTGCCAGGCAGGGCCCAGAGCAGCAACCAGCCGACTTCCCAGGTTATAAGTCCTTTCGCGGCATGCATCGCGAGCGCCGCGCTCAACGTGGTCAGGTTATACGCCTGGAAAACTCCCCGGCGTTGATCCTTGCTCCAGCCGCGCAGCGTGGCCCAAATCGTCGGCAACGGGCCGGACAGACCCGCCAGTCCGCCCAGGATGCCGCCGCCAAAGCCGACCGCGGCATCCGCGACGCGGCCGCCCCAGTGGGTTGTTATCCGGGCGCGGCCGATCAGCATCGACACCGAGAACACCACGAGCAGAACGCCGATCCCGAAACGGAAGGCATCCGGATTCACGTGATCCAGGAACTTGACGCCAAGCGGAACGCCAAGCACGCCCGCGACAAGCATTGGCCATATGCGCTTGAAATCGATCGCATGCCAGATGGCGGGAATGGTCTGGCATTGCGCGATGACGGAACACAGGATGACAAGCGACGCGGCCAGGGCCGGCGACAAGGCATGGAGCCATAGGCCGAGCGCGACCAGTCCCGTGCCGAAGCCAGCCAGACCAGATACAAAGCCGCCCAATAATGCGCCGGAAGCGATCATGAGTGGTATTGTCGTTATCACGACGATAAATTTTCATAGGCGTGATGGCGGCACAAGCCATGCCCAGCGCATGATGCGCGACGGTTTCCAGAAGTCGTTCTGCGATCTTGTGTCCTGCCGTGACGGGCGTCGCGGGCTGACCATCAATCGCCCGCTGTTCACGCAATCTGCCCTTGTTCCGCACCGGATCAGTCATGGTAAGGAAGCCGCATGGCTGATTTCCGATTCCTGCATGCGGCGGACATCCATCTCGACAGTCCGCTGCGCGGCCTGGAATCCGATCCCTTCGCGCCGGTTGAAACGATTCGCGCCGCGACGCGCCGGGCCTTCGGGCGGCTGGTCGATCTGGCCATCGCGGAGAAAGTCGACTTCGTCCTGATCGCCGGCGATATCTACGATGGTGACTGGCCGGATTTCGGCACCGGGCTTTACTTTTCGACGCAGACCCGCCGGCTGGATCAGGCCGCGATCCCGGTCTTCGCGATCCGCGGCAACCACGACGCCGCCAACCGCATGACGCGGTCCCTGCGGATGCCGCACGTCACCATCTTCGACCATGCCACCGCCCATACCCACCGGCTCGAAGCGCTTGGCGTCGCGATTCATGGCCAGAGCTTCGCCGACCAGGCGGTGACCGACGATCTGTCACGCAAGTATCCGCCACCGATCGAGGGCCTGTTCAACATCGGCCTGCTGCACACCTCGGCCGAGGGCTACACCGCGCACGCGCGCTATGCGCCATGCGAACTGTCGCGCCTGCGATCGCACGGCTACGACTACTGGGCACTGGGCCATGTGCACGAGCGGCAGGAACTCTGCCGCGATCCATGGATCGTCTTCCCCGGCAACCTGCAGGGCCGTCATATCAACGAGACCGGCCCTAAAGGTGCCAGCCTGGTCACGGTCAGCGGCGGTGCCGTGTCGGTCGAACCCCACGTGCTGGATGTGCTGCGCTGGGCGAGGGTCAATGTGGACCTGGATGGCGCGGCCAATGAAACCGAGGCGATGAGCCGCGTGCAAACCGAGCTTGAAGCCGCCTTGCGCGACGCCGAACCGTGGCCGCTGGCCGCGCGAATTACCTTGACCGGCACGACCGGCGCCCACGCCGCCCTGTTCCGCGAAGGGCTGCGCGACAAGGTGCTTAACGAAGCGCAGGGCCTGACAGGCGAGCATCGCCTGTGGCTGGAGGCGGTCAAGCTCCGCACCCGGCCGCCCCGCGATACTGGTTTGCCCAGCGAGCCTGAGCTACCGGCGCGCCAGGACAACCTGGGCCGCCTGCTGACCGAGATCGACGCCCTGGCCGCCGCTCCACCACCCGGACTGCTGGGCAACTGGCCCAATCTGCTGTTCGACAGGCTACGCGAGGCCCTGCCCGACGACCATCCCTTGCACGCCTGCGCCAATGGCGACCTAAGCGGTATCCTGCGGCAGGCGAGAGACCGGCTGGAAGCCGCCCTAAGCGGCGAAACCTGATGCGTTTCGCCGACTTCAGGCTCGAACGGTACGGACCGTTCGAGCAGCTCGACATGCCGTTCGACGCCACACCCGGACGCGTCAACCTGATCGTTGCCCCGAACGGCTACGGCAAATCGGTGATCCGCCGGTCGATCAATGAGTTCTTGTTTGGCATCGACGTCCGTTCGCCAATGAGCTTCCGCTTCGGCACCGAGCGGATGCGCATCCTGGCTACTGTTGCCCAGGACGACATTGCCCGGCCAATGGTGCGACGCAAGGGCAACGGCAATACCCTGGCGCTGGCGAACGGGACCGAGGTTCCGCCCGAGGAAGCACGCCGCCTGCTCGGCGGCGCCGACGCAACGATCTTCCAGGAGCTGTTCGGCCTCGACACCACCTTGCTGCGCTCCGGCGGCCAAGACCTCATCACCAGCCAGGGCCGTCTCGGCCAGGTGCTGTTCGCGGCGGGCGGCGGCCTGGGCCGCGTGCGTGACCTGCTGACGGGACTGGAGCGGAAACGTGACGAACTGGGGAAGGCCAACGCGCGTCATAAGTCGCGGCCGCTATGGAGCGCGCTGAGCAACTGGGAACAAGGTGCGGCGGATCTACGCAAGGCGGCTCTGCGCCCGGACGGCTGGGCGGCCCTGGAACGGCAGGCGTCGGAGGCGAGCCAGAATCTGGAGAGGCTTCTGGCGGAACAGGCAGCGGATGCGCGGGAACGCGACCGGCTGCGCACCATCGGCGCCTGCCGCCCATGGCTCGACAGGCTGCATTCGGCACGACGAACCCTGCTGGAAGCCGCCGACGCGCCCGAGCTGGACGAGGGGTTCGAGAGACGCTGGCGGGATGCACTGCAGGATCGTGTGACATCGGCGAGCGCGGCAACCGCTGCAACAAGCGAACTGCGAACCGCCCGGGACAACCGCGCGGCGTTGACGTTCGATCCCGCCTGGATCGCGGCTGAGGCGGATATCAAGGCGCTGGCCGACCTGCGTGGCCTTGCGTTGGGCGCTGAGGCCGACCTGCCGAAGGTGCAGCGTGAACTGGCAGCCGAGCAGTTGAAATCGACAGCATTGCGGCGCGACCTGGGGTGGGGTGAGGCTGTGGCATTGCCGCCAGCGCCAATCGTCAAGGACGCCCAAGGACGCCTGCGGCAATATCCGGCACTCGCCGCCGAGGCGGCTTCGGCCGCGACCAGCCTGGCCGAAGCCAACCGTCAGCTAGCGGCAACGCGGGACGAACTGGCTGCGCTGCCGGGGCAAGGTGACGTCGCGGCGATCACCGATCTCGTCGCGCTGTTGCGCGCGAACGGCGATCCAGCGGCGCGGCTGGATGCCGGACGGCGCAAGCTGCGGGCGGCGGAGGCCGCATTGCGGACCGCTTTGGCCGCTGGCCCCGATTGCCGCTTGACGGAGGCATCACTCAGCACGACCGCGGCGCCGTCGGAGACGAAGCTGGAGGCAGCCGGCAAGACGTTAACTCAAGCAGAAGCCGCCCACGACCAGGCACTTCGCGATCACCGGAACCGTTCGGGTGCGATTGAAGCCGAACGGACGAAGCTTATGGCCCTGGAACGGGTCGCGATGCTGCCGCCACCTGACGCGCTTAAGCAAGCCCGTTTGCATCGCGATACTTTATGGGCGCAATTCTTTTCACCGGCGTCGCGGCAGCCGGACCCGGCCACGGCGGTGGCCTTGGACCGGGCCATGCGCAACGCCGACGAGATTGCCGATGCCCTGATCGAGCATGGGCAAGAGGTCGCCGAGGCGTCGGCGCTGCGTGGCCGGCTGGCAGCCATGGAGACCGAATGGGCGAAAGACGCCAAAGCAGTGGTCCAGGCAGAGGCTGGCGTCGCAAATGCACGAAACCAGCTTCAGACCATCGCCTGGACTGCCGGCGGAAACGCCAACGACATGTCCGCGCTGCGGGCCTTTCTGCGCGCTCGCGATGCCGCCGCGACCTGCCACCAGGCGCGGGATGCCGCCGCCGTCGATCTGGCGGACATCGCGCAGCATCTAACGACGTTGGGTGGTCAGCTCGCAGCGGCCTTGTCCGTCACGTTGCCGGACCTGCCCGCGGTTGGCATCCTTATGGCGGAAGCCGAGCGCCGGATCGAGGCTGAGCGTGATTTGGCCGCGCTTCGGAAGACGTTGACCGCGCAGGCCGGCCGGCTGCGCAGGATGCAGGCAACCGCGGCGGCGGCGGCGGACACGTCCAAACAGGCGCTGGCGGAGTGGGTCGGGCAATGGGAGGCCGTATCCATGGCCTTGGCTCGGCCCAAAGGCGAAACCATGGCCATGACGAGCGACGCGCTGACGCGAACTGAGGATTTGCGTGCCACCGAACATAAGGCTGCCGACGACCAGCGCCGGATCGACGACATGCAAGCGGCGATCGCGCAATTGGCCGCGAAGATCGGGCATCTTTCGGCGCTGTCGCCCGACCTCGCGGCGCTGCCGGCGATTGAAGCCGCGCAAGCGTTCCAGCGGCGGCTCCAGGCGGAACATCGGGAAGCCGCGCGCTGCGCGGACGCTGACAGGCGGATCGAACAGGCCATGCAGAAGCTGGCCCGCTGTACCATGGACGCCGAGACCGCCGCCCGCATGCTCGATGGCCTGCGCGCCGCGCTGCGAGCGGATACCGACGAAGCCGCGGAACATCAGCTTCAACGCGCCAGGGCGGTAACCGCGGCACGCGCGGACAGCGCCGAGGCGCTGCAACACCTTGCTGTTCAAGGTTGCGGCGTTGGCGCGGAGACGCTGACCGCACGCGCGGCCGAGACCACGGCCGAAGCGGATGCCGCGCGGATCAACGAGATCGACGCTCGCCACCAGACGCGCCTGGCGCTGATCGAGGCTGCCAGGGACGCCGCCGCCGCCGCCGCGGCCGATCTGGAGCGGGCGAGCAGCGGCACGGATGCAGCCGACGCGGCGCGGCGGCGGGAAGCGGCCCAGGCAATGCTTGCCCGCACCGCCGAGGAGGCGCTGGTGCTGCATGCCGCGCATGCCTTGCTTCAGGCGGCGCTCGACCGGCAGGCGGCCGGCACGGACCAGCCGTTGCTGGCGCGCATCAGCGACGTGTTCCGCACCATCACCGGCGGCGCCCAGGCCGGCGTGCGGATCGAGGAAACCAGGGAGGGCCAAAAGGACGGCCACACGATGGTAGCGCTGGAGGCCGACGGGGCGACCCGGAAATCGCTCGATCAGCTCAGCGAGGGCACCCGCGACCAGCTTTATCTGGCGCTACGCATCGCCGCGCTGGAGGATTACGCGACAACCGCCCCGCCGCTGCCCTTCATCGCCGACGACGTGCTGCAGACCTTCGACGATCCACGAACGACAGCAACCTTGCAGGCCCTTTTGCAGCTCAGCGCCAAGGTGCAGGTGATCGTCCTGACCCATCACCCGCATGTTGGCAACCTGGCCGCTCGGCTTCCCGGTGGCGCCGTGCACGTGATGCGGCTGGAAGGTCGAGGCCTGGGTGCCTTACACCAACGGCCCCCGATGTTGACCGATGGCCGGTCAACGGCCGTGGGTATCTGATTGATCTCGCACGCGGCCGCCTCACCAACCCCGCACGCATGCCAGTCGGCGCTTCGGGCTGACTGGCATTACGCCAGTGGCAGCGGCCTGGGCGTGCCATGCTCGTCTACCGCCACCAGCACGAACTGAGCGAAGGTCACCCGTTCCCGCTCGCCCTGGTTTCGCCGCAGCACCCAGGCTTCTACCCCGACGGTGACGGAGGTGCGGCCGGTCCTGACGACGTCGGTGTAGACGCAGACCACATCGCCCACCTTCACCGGCCGCAGAAAACTCAGGTTCGAGACCGCCGCCGTCGCCACTCGTCCCTTCGCCCGCGTCCCAGCCGAAACGCCGGCCGCGAGATCCATCAGCGACATGATCCAGCCGCCGAAGATATCGCCGGCCGGATTGGTATCCGCCGGCATCGCCACAGTCCGCAGCGACAACTCCCCACTCGGCTGAGCACCCCCTGTCGGCACGGCGATCTCCTTCTGCTATACGACGCAGCATGACCGATATCCTGCTGCGGCGCGACAGCGACCGTGTCGCGATCCTGACCCTGAACCGCCCGGCGGCGCGCAATGCGCTGTCACTGGGCCTGATGGAGGCACTGGATGCCGAACTGGCGGTGATCGCGGACAATCCGGCGATCCACGTCGTTGTCATCAGCGCCAACGGCCCCGCCTTCTGCGCCGGCCACGATTTGCGGGAGATCCGCGCCAACCCGACGCGTCAGGATTATGAACAAGTATTCGCCCTGTGCTCGCGGCTGATGCAGCGCATCGTCCGGCTGCCCAAGCCGGTGATCGCCCAGGTCCACGGCGTCGCCACCGCGGCCGGCTGCCAACTGGTTGCCTCCGCCGACCTTGCCGTCGCCGCCGATACCGCCCGCTTCGCCACACCCGGCGTGGACATCGGCCTGTTCTGCTCGACCCCGATGGTTGCCTTGTCACGCGCCGTCGGTCGCAAGGCGGCGATGGAGATGCTGCTGACCGGCGACATGGTCTCGGCCGAACGGGCACGGGAATTCGGACTGATCAACCGTGTGGTGCCGGAGGCGGCGCTGGACGATGCGGTCCTGTCCCTCGCCCGCCAGATTGCCGCGAAGAGCCCGCTGACCGTGGCGATCGGCAAGGAAGCCTTCTACCGCCAGGCGGAGATGGACCTGGCAGCCGCCTACGACTACGCGTCAAAGGTCATGACACGGAACATGCTGGCGCGTGATGCCGCGGAGGGTATCGATGCGTTCCTGGCGAAGCGCCCTCCGGTCTGGACGGGCACTTGATCATTGCCTTTGCCGTTTCCACCTGACTGGTAGCGATGAGAGACCCATACGAAATCCTTGGCGTCCAGCGTAGCGATGACGAAAAGGCGATCCGCACCGCCTATCGCAAGCTGGCCAAACGCCACCATCCGGACGTCAATCCCGACAAACCGGAGGCGCTGGAACGGTTCAAGGAAATCAGCACCGCCTATGACCTGTTGTCCGACAAGGACAAGCGTGCCCGCTTCGATCGCGGCGAAATCGATGCGGAAGGCCGTGACGTTCCGCCGGAGCGCCCGTTTTACCGCGACTTTCAGCAAGGCGCGGGCTTCTCCGCCGGACAGGAGCGCTACCAGACCAATGGCGGCTTCACGCAGGAGGATATCGAGGCGTTCTTCTCGCAGGCCTTCAACCAGTCAGGCGGCAGACGTGGCGCCGGCTTCGCCGCCAAGGGCCGTGACGTGACCTATGGTCTGACCGTCAGCTTCATCGACGCCGCGAACGGCACGACGCGCCGGCTCAGCCTGCCCGACGGCAAGACGCTGGATGTCCGCATCCCGCCCGGCACCGAGGACGGACACGTGCTGCGTCTGCGTGGTCAGGGTGGTGCCGGCGTCGGCGGGGCGGCCGCCGGTGATGCGCTGATCGAGATTTCGGTTGCGCCGGACCCGCAGTTCCACCACGACGGCGACGACATCGTCGTCGACCTGCCGGTGACGCTGCGGGAGGCGGTGCTCGGCGCGTCACTGGAGGTGCCGACTATTCGCGGATCGGTGCGGCTGACCATTCCGGCCGGCTCCGGCACCGGCACCAGGCTGAGGCTGCGCGGCCGGGGCATCCGCGAGGGCCACCAGTTTGTTGAACTGAAGGTGGTGCTGCCGCCGGGCGATGAACCGGATCTGGCGGCGTTCCTGAAGGACTGGACTCCGCGCAACACGTTCAACCCGAGGGAAGGATCATGATGCGCTTGACGGCGGTCGTCGCGCTGTTTCCCGACCTGCGGGAGCCGGAGGTGGCGACCTGGGTGGAGCGCGGCTGGGTGCGGCCGGCGCAGAGCGGCTTAGGACAGGAGGGCGAGGAGTGGGTGTTCCAGGACATCGACATCGCCCGCGTGCGGCTGATCCGCGACCTGCGCCACGCCATGGCGGTGCAGGAGGAGACGATACCGCTGGTGCTGTCGCTGCTGGACCAGGTCTACGCGCTGCGTGGCCAGATGCGTGCCGTGGCACGCGCGGTGGAGGCACAGGACGAGGCGGTTCGGACAGCGATCCTGGAGGCGTTGCGGGGGTGACTGTGGCTCAACAGCCGCCGCTATGTCTCATAGCTGCTTTTGATGCGGCCATATACGACTTGCGGTACGGCATAGGGCAGTACCATGCGTGGTTGATCACGGGCCATGGCGCGTCGAGAAGCCAGCGGTTCCCATCCAAAGTCGGCTAACGTAGATGGAAGAGCGTCTGCTTTTCGCCCCTGCGTCGAAGCAGCGGTTCGCCGCGGCAGGTGTTCGCCAAACCCCTGGCCTGACCGACCTGCAAGTCAACGGCTACGCCGGCATCGACTTCAACGATTCCGCGCTGACGCCAGCCGCCCTCGACCACGCCCTTCATGCCATGCTCCGCGCCGGCGTCACCACATGCCTGCCGACGCTGATAACCGCGGACGAAGCCACCCTCGCCCGCCGCCTGGCCGCACTGGATGCCGCCGTGCGCGCCACCCGGTTAGGTCCATTAATGGTTCCGGGATTTCACCTGGAAGGCCCCTTCCTGAATCCGATGCCAGGCTACGCCGGCTGCCACCCGCCGGCCGCGATGATCGACCCCAACCCGACCGTGCTCGGCCGGCTGACAAGACACCTTCAGCGCCCCATCCTGCTGCTGACCGTCGCCCCCGAGCGGCATGATGCCCTGCCCTTGATCATCTGGGCCCGCGAGCATGGCATGGTCGTCGCCATGGGGCATACCGCCGCCGATGCCGCCGTGACCAGGCGAGCGGTGGAGGCCGGCGTGACGCTGAGTACTCACCTAGGCAATGCGCTGCCGCAGCCGCAACCGAAATTCCTCAACCCGCTGATGGCACAGCTTGCGCATGATGGCCTGCATGCCAGCTTCATCGCCGATGGCATCCACATTCCGCCGGATGCGCTGAAGGTGCTGCTGCGGGCGAAGACGCTGCCCTGGTCCGTGCTCGTCACCGATGCCACCGCCGCGGCCGCGGCGCCGCTTGGCCTCTATTTCTTCGCCGGCATGACGATCCAGCACCGACCGGATGGGTCCGTCCGCATCCCTGGGACCGCCACTCTTGCCGGTTCGGCCCTGACCCTGGATCAAGCGGTGCGCAACGTCGTCGCCTGGGGTCTCGCGGAGCCGGATGCCGCCGTGGCGATGGCGTCCACCCAGCCTGGCGCGCTGATTGCCCCGGCCCTGGCGTGGCACCGGATCACGCTTTCCGCCAACACCGTTACCTGGACAGGTGATCTGCACGTCGCCAAGGTCAGTGTCGGCGATCTGGAGATTGTCGTCGCGTAGAAACCTTTCCTTTACCATTCACCCGCTACACACCGGCTGCGAAGAACGCACGCGCGTCAGGCTCGGTGGACAGAACGGACCATTTCCCTGGCTTTCCTTAGGTGGGAAAGGCCTGTTCCCCTCCGTGATCCATCACCCCCCCGCTCCTGCCGCCGCATCGGCGGTCGCGTCATGCTGACCGACCTGAAGCCCATCGCGTCAACCGCCCTCAAGCAACACGACCCGGGCTGCCGGCTGTGCGGTGCTGACCTGCGTCACCTCCTGGTGGACCTAGGGTGCACGCCGCTGGCCAACCAAACTGTCGCGACTGGCCAGCCCGCGCTGTCTTTTCCATTGCGCGTTCTTGTGTGTGACTCCTGTCTGCTCGTGCAATCCCAGGATACTGCCCCGATCGACCTTGGTACGGATCACGCCGCCTCCCGCTTCGGTCCCTCTCCGGATCATGAGCGCCGTTTCGCCTCGGCAATTTGCCAGCGGCTGGGCCTGGCGACCGGATCTTTCGTCATCGAGGTCGCCTCGAACAACGGTTCCCTGCTGCGGCATTTCCGTGATGTGGGTGTTTCCGTGTTGGGGATCGAGCCAGCGGTGAACGCCGCGCACGCCGCGCAGGCCCTGGGTGTCACGACGGAGATCGGTTCTTTCAACGCCGAAACGGCAATGCAGATCGCCGTCCGGCACGGCCGTGCCAATCTTGTGGTGGTGCGCGATGTGCTGCCGCAGGTGCCTGATCTGTTCGACTTCGCCGCTGGATTTGCCGGCATCCTGCGGCCGAAAGGGGCCGCGGTGTTCGAATTTCCCCATCTGCTGACGATGGTTCAGAAAGTTCAGTTCGACGCGTTCCGGCACGATCGATACAGCTATCTGTCCCTGCTGGTGCTGGAGCGGGTGCTGCGATCGGTTGGCTTGCGTGCGTTTGACGCGGAGCGGCTGCCGGATCGTGGTGGATCGCTGCGGGTGTATGCGTGTCATTCGCGCGGTCCGTTCGCGGCACGCCCAGCTCTGAAGGCGGTGCGGCAGGCGGAAGCCTCGGCTGGGCTGGATCGACCGGACGGTTACGCAGGGTTCGCCGCAAGGATTGATGCCGCACGACAGGACGTGCTGGCGTTCGTGCGGATCAGATGCGCCGCCGGACGTAAGGTCGCCGCCTATGGCGCGACAGCACGAGGCAACACGCTGCTGAACACCTGCGGGATCACGGCCCAAGACATTCTATCGGTTGCCGACCCGAACCCGGCCACGCATGGACGCTACCTGCCGGGCAGCCACATTCCGATCGTCTCGCCCGGAGCACTGATCGAAGACCGACCCGATGACGTGATCATCCTGCCGTGGCCCGACGCACCGGAGATTGCCGCCAGTCTGCTGCCGCTGCGGCAGAAAGGCACCCAGTTCTGGACCGCGACACCCGCGATCAGGCGGGTGTGACACGATACGTTTCATAAAGCTGCTAACTGTTCGATAGGTTCCGGGTCCCGCCTGTCATCGAAAACTGGAAGATGCTGGCTGGACAGCTTTATCAGGCCGATTGTAAACGCGAGGCGGATTCGGCTGCGGCGGGGCTAAGGCTGGCCGGCGTGACGGCCGGCAACGATGCGGTGGTCGGTGCCGGCTGCGGCGTCACGCGCGACGTAGCAGCCGGCGTAACCGTCTTTGGCAATCCGGCCCACATCGCCCCTGGAAGAGGTCGCCTGCCTCTGGCAACCTGATCGCATCAGCCGAGGAAGACAAAATGGCATCGAGGCACGGGGCGATCACGCGCGCATTGGCCTGGTTCGACGGCGCCGGATTCCGCGACCACCTGACCGATCTGGTGGCGATCCCCAGCACGTCCCAAGATCCCGGACACAAAGCCGACGTTCAGCGATACCTCACTTCGGCTATCCAGCCATGGCTGGAGCGGATGGGGTTCTCGGTCGAAATCCACCCGAACCCCGAAGTTGGCTTCGGCCCGATCCTGATGGCGGATCGGATGGAGGGAGCGGATCGCCCCACCGTTCTGACATACGGGCACGGCGACACGGTCCGCGGCCTTGACGACCAGTGGCGCGACGGCTTGAAGCCGTGGATCTTGGTTGAGGAAGAGGATCGCTGGTACGGCCGCGGCACCGCCGACAACAAGGGACAGCACGCACTCAATCTGTCAGCACTGGAAGCGGTGCTGGCGGAGCGCGGCAGCGAGATTGGCTGCAACCTGAAGCTGATCCTGGAGACCAGCGAGGAGCGCGGCTCCCCCGGTCTGCGCGCCTTCGTGGCGGAACACACGGACCGCCTGCGCGCCGATGTGCTGATCGCCAGCGACGGCCCACGGGTCATGCCGGAGGTGCCGACGATCGCCACCGGCACCCGCGGCACGTTTCACTTCGACCTTGTGGTGGATCTGCGGTCGGGCGGCATTCATTCCGGCCACTGGGGCGGGCTGACCACCGATCCGGCGATCGTGCTGAGCCATGCGCTGGGCGCCATCATCGATCGGCACGGCAAGATACTTGTGCGGGACTGGCTGCCGGCAAATGGCTTGCCGGCGGTGGTGCGCGCCGTACTAGATGGCTGCCCAGTAGGCGGCGGCGGGGAAGCCGCCAGCATCGACCCAAATTGGGGTGAACCCGGCCTGACGTCGGCGGAAAAGATCTATGGCTGGAACAGTTTCATCGTCCTGTCGATGATTTCCGGTCGGCCGGAGAACCCGGTTAATGCCGTCGCTCCGAATGCGCGGGCGCATTGCCAGATACGCTATACGGTGGACACCGATCCGGCAGGCTTCCAGGCGGCGTTGCGCCGGCACCTGGACGAAAATGGCTTCGACTCGGCGCGCATCGAGAACGCCGGCATTCGGATGCCTGCCAGCCGCACCGATCCCGGGCACCCGTGGGTGCGCTGGAGCGTCGCCAGCATGGAGCGGTCGCTGGGCAAGCGGGTTCAGGTCATTCCGAACTCGTCCGGCGGCCTGCCGGGGGACGTTTTTGTCGACTACCTGAGCGTCCCGCTGGTCTGGATCCCGCACAGCTACAACGGCTGCAAGCAACATGGCCCGGACGAACATCTGCTGCGTGCCCCGGCGCGGGAGGGTCTGGCGGCCTACGCCGGCCTTTGGTGGGATCTAGGGGAAGCCGGCACGCCGCGGGTCAGGTCCGAGAGCGCGTGACCGACCTGATCTCGACCCGCGGGCGACCCGACGCCAAGGCGATTTCTTCATCCTGCGCCTCGATGACCGGCTGGGCGGCGGCATCGCCGTCCAGACCTTTCAGCACCGAAGTCAGCACCTTGCGGTTCGATCTCTTGCTGCCATCGACGTAGGTGACGTCGAAGAAGACGAATGTGCTTAACGATCGACTTTTCATTTCATGAATCCTGTGCCGAGCACCTGACGATCACGTTTCTTTCGGCTCTTCGGACTCCGGCGGCTCCGGTGGCGAGGCGTCTTGCTCAAGCTTGCGACGGGTGGCGACTTCATCACGATCACGCAACTTTGCGTCTTTTTTTGCCTGTTTCAGGCGGTTCCGCTCAGCGCGCTGCTGGTTGTAGTTAGGCTTGAAAACCATCTTGTTCTCCGGCGCGGTTCAGGCTGGGCACCTAGGCCTCAGATCCTGTTTTACACAGCCGCGGGCGCCAAGGAAACCGTGCCAGATATCGAGTTCGCACCCGGCACGGCACCTTCAACCAAAGCCGATGCTGATGGTAGCTCCTGCGGCTTAAACGGTCTTGAGGTTCGTCGCGGAGGTCTTGCCTTGCTGTCCACTTTCCAGCTCATAGCTGAGCTTCTGGCCTTCATTGAGGCCGCCGAGGCCAGCCCGCTCCACCGCGGAGATGTGGACAAACACATCCTTGGAGCCATCATTCGGCTGGATAAAGCCAAAACCCTTTTGCGAGTTGAACCATTTAACCGTGCCTTGCGACATCTCGTCTCTCCGTTACACCCGGCGGCCCACATGGTGTGGACCAGAATACTCTTCAGAATTTAGGAGCACCGACTGCGAGGATTCGCAAAGAGGCAGGTACAACTAGTCAAAAGTGAAAAGCGCCGTTCCTGTTAGATAAGGAGCCTTGGAAGGTTCCGCCAGACAAATCTTCCGATCAGGCGCCGGTGGTTGCCGGTTCGGGATCAGTCCGGGCTGCCTCGGCCTTTCGTGCGCCTTCCAACGTCTGCGTCAGCTTATCCAACGCAGCTTGTTTATCAATCTGGGCCACGCCGGCGAATTCCCCGGCAAGGCGGTCGAGCGCCAACTCGAACAGGTTGCGTTGGCTGAAGCTGGGACCCGCACCGCCCGCGCTAGTGTGCAGATCACGCACAACCTCGGCCAGCATCTTCAAATCGCCCGAGTTGATCTTCGCCAGGAATTCCTGCGCCCGCTTTGCCCACATCAGGCGGCTTACCCGAGGACGACCGGCGAGAATGCGCAGCACGGCGTCCATGGCTTGCGGCGTCGCCAGCTTTCGCAAGCCGGACGATCGGGCGTGGGAGATCGGAACGCGCAGCGTCATCCGGTTCTCCTCAAACGAGATGTAGATGAAATCCAGCGTATGACCGGCAATCTCCTCAGAGCCCACGCGATCCACCTTGCCGACGCCATGCGTTGGATAAACCACGAAGTCGCCCGGTTGGAACGGATCCGTATCATGCGGCCTGGCCTGCGCTGCTGTTGCGCCGTAAGCGGCATCCACCATTGCCATCGTGATCGAAGACATTCCCGCCAATTTTTCCACCTGCTCAGAACTTGCTTTGATATGGGGACAGCGGCGGCGGATACATCAGGTCGGCATTAACGTTCCGGTATCAGATCAACCGCCCGGCTTGGCTGTCCCGACCGGCTCAGGCTGACGTGGTCACGGCTTGGGCAGGCGCGCCATGCTGGCTACGTCTGTGCTCATGTCCTTTGGTGTCGTCGTAGCACCCGGCTTGCGCGGCACGAGGGGTGTCCACGGAGCAGCGTCCCGCTTCATGCGCTTGGCCTGAACGATCCAGGCGTTCGCCTCGTGCTCCGAGCCAAACCCGGTCGCGGTCTTCGGTTGCCCAGACGGCTTGGCCATCTGAACATCGAAACTGCCGTCGGTTTTGGAAATCACGCAATATACAGTGTCCACCATAGCCGCATTATGACACATTTGCTGATGGGTGATAGCATCAAGATTAAGTACTCGTATTGTTGGTTTGGTGGTCGGGCGCCTGTGCGCTTGCCGTAGTACAAATCGAGCTTGGTTTTACCAATCGGCAACCATGGCTCGACCACGTATTTGTCGAAAACCTTGGTGCGATCAGCTTTTGCACTGCCGGACCCTTTCCTTAAAGCGGGCTGAAGCTGACGGGCCCCTGGCACTCGCATGGGAAGAGTGCTATCTACCAGGTGTTGGCGACTTACTGTCTTGCCTCGACTGGTTCTTCCCCGCCGCCAAAATACCAGTCATTCATGCCATTTCTAACAACACACGCGCGGTTCGTCTCCGGCAGAGCCGGTGATGCGCCAAGCGGACCATGGTCTCAAGAAAGGATAAGGCAAATGCCTGCGAAGGACGTTCGGTTCGGTAACGATGCCCGAAGCCGCATGCTGCATGGCGTGGATCTTCTCGCCGAAGCAGTGAAGGTCACACTTGGTCCCAAGGGGCGCAGCGTGCTTTTGGACAAAAGCTATGGCGCACCCCGGCTGACCAAGGATGGCGTGACGGTTGCCAAGGAGATCGAGCTTACCGACAAGTTCGAGAACATGGGCGTGCAGATGGTGCGGGAGGTTGCGTCCAAGACCAATGACATCGCTGGCGACGGCACCACCACGGCGATCGTGCTGGCCCAGGCCATCGTGCGGGAAGGCATCCGTGCCGTGTCCGCCGGCATGAACCCGATGGACCTGAAGCGTGGCGTCGACAAGGCGGTCGTCGCCCTGGTCGAGGAACTGGCCAAGCGCAGCAAGAAGATCACCACCCAAGCGGAAACCGCGCAGGTGGGCACGCTGTCAGCTAACGGTGAGGCCGAGATCGGCCGCATGATCGCCGAGGCCATGCAGAAGGTCGGCAACGAAGGGGTCATCACGGTCGAGGAAGCCAAGGGCATCACCACCGAACTCGACATCGTCGAAGGCATGCAGTTCGACCGCGGCTACATGTCGCCGTACTTCATCACCAACGCCGAAAAGATGACTGTCGAGCTGGAGCAGCCGTATATCCTGCTGCACGAAAAGAAGCTGTCCGCCCTGCAAGCGCTGCTGCCGGTGCTGGAAGCAGTGGCGAAATCCGGCCGTCCGTTGCTGATCATCGCCGAGGATGTGGAAGGCGAAGCGCTTGCCACGCTGGTGGTGAACAAGCTGCGCGGCGGCCTGAAGGTTGCTGCCGTGAAGGCGCCTGGCTTCGGCGACCGCCGCAAGGCGATGCTGGAAGACATCGCGGTGCTCACCAAGGGTACGGTGATCAGCGAGGACATCGGCATCAAGCTGGAGAACGTCACGCTGGACATGCTGGGCAAGACGAAGAAGGTGCTGATCGACAAGGACAACACCACGATTGTCGAAGGTGAGGGCAAGAAACCCGACATCGCCGCGCGCTGCACCCAGCTACGCGCACAGATTGAGGAGACGACGTCCGATTATGACAAGGAGAAGCTGCAGGAACGGCTCGCGAAGCTTGCCGGCGGCGTGGCCATCATCCGGGTCGGCGGCGGCTCCGAGACCGAGGTGAAGGAGCGCAAGGACCGTGTCGATGACGGCCTGCACGCCACCCGCGCCGCGGTCGAGGAAGGCATCGTGCCAGGCGGCGGCGTTGCGCTGGCGCGGGCTTCCCTCATCCTGGCCAAGCTCAAGGGCGACAATGAAGACCAGCGGGTCGGCATCGAGATCGTCCGCAAGGCAGCGCTCGCGCCGCTGCGTCAGATCGTTGAAAATGCTGGCGAGGACGGCGCGGTGATATCCGGCAAGGTGCTGGAAAAGGACGAGTATAGCTGGGGCTTTGACGCGCAGAGCAGCGGCTACAAGGACCTGGTCAAGGCTGGCATCATCGATCCGACGAAAGTCGTGCGAACGGCGTTGCAGCATGCCGCTTCCGTTGGCGCGCTGATGATCACCACCGAAGCGATGGTTGGGGAACGGGTCGAGAAGCCCGGCAATGGTGAAGCATCATCGGGCGGCGATACAGGCTATTGAGCAGCAGTCACGCGGCTTGTTGGTAGACCAGGCGTGCCATGGCAAGGTCACAGTGCCATGGCACGCGTTTGTGGAGCGAGCAGGCACTGGATCACATCGAAGCCGATTGCCAAGTCAATGCGGTGACCGGCTGGCTTCTGCGCCAACAGGCTTAGACCTGGGTCCGAGGGCATCGTGGCGTGGTTCTCCGTGAGGTATCGGCGGACGCGACTGGCCGGATCGACGGCAGTCAGTCGGGACAGAGTCGGATGGTGGCATCGGTGACCGTTCGACATCAAATATCTCTGGCTTTGAATTAATGTTTTTACAATCGGAAGGCGAAATTGATGACCATAAATCCAGCCGATGATCAGGGCGATCCGAATAATGAAGATGACATGCGCTCAGAGGCGATGAAGAACCAGTTGCGCAGCGATGTCTCATCCTGGAAGGCCGGGCGGTCGGAAGAGTCCTCTCGGCAGGCTGAAACCGCCGTATCAGTGACAAAACCGGCGCCGTCTAGGCCCGCCACGCGGGCAAAAACCGTGAAAGCGGTCGCGACAAAGCCGGCGGACGACAAGAAAAAGCCGTTCAGCATGTCGTATGACGGCACGACCCAAGCGGACTATATTACATACATGATTTCTCGTGGTGCCCGATAAACCGCATCGGTGCTGTGGCCTCGGTGGGGTTCGGCGCCTGAACCTCAACGATCACATGCGGCCACAAGGCAAAAACGTTATGAACGAATAATGATAGAAACGACATATCGGATCGTTCGGCGTGAGGACGACACCTTTGCGGTTGAAGTGCTCCGTTTCGGTGCGCTGCCGCAAATGGCGGCCGGGTTCGCGACGGAAGCCGCGGTCATGGGCTGGATCGCACAGGACAAAAGGCTGAATGCATCCAGTCCGACGCCGACCCTTGCTGCCCGCAAGTGGGGCAAGGGCTGAGCCTGCCGCCAGGATACGACATCCGCGACAGCCAGGCCGTCGCGGATGATTAAGCGGGAAGCGGCCGCCCCGCCGTCTCCGGCGCCATCGCGATGGCCGGAAGTCCAACCAGATAGATGACTGATACTGCGGTTATGGCCAGCGGATAGGATCCGGTCATCGCAACGACGATACCAACAATCGTTGGTCCGATCGCGCCAAGCACGCGACCCAGGCTAAAGGCGAAGCCCGCTCCGAATGAACGCTGTGATGTCGGGAAAAGCTCGGGCAGCCACAGCGTGAACAGGGCAAAGACCCCATTGGTAAAAAAGCCCAGCGGCGGCAGCAGCCAGATGAAAAGTTCGACGCTGTCCAGGATCGTCACAGCGACGACATAGGCGGCAATAACCGAAATCAACGATCCCACGAAAAAGATCGCCGCCGCTCGGCGCCGTGGCCCGATCAAGGTCGCGATCCACGGCATCAGGCCACACGCCACCAGGGTGCCACCGTTTAAGAGCAGCCCGCTGACCGACGCGGTATGCTGTGCCACCGCCATCGGTATGCCGGCCGCCGTCAGCTTGGAGATGATCAGTGTCGGCGCCCAGAACGTGCATGACCAAAGACCGAAGATGATGCACGCCATCATGCTCGCGGCTGCCCAGGTGGTGCGCGCTTGCGGGCCGCGAAACAGCGAGTCGGCACCCGCCACGGCAGTCCTGGCGACGCCCGTCCGCCACACCTTGGGTTCCGGCACGTTGCGCCGCAGCCAGACCGTCAGCAGAGCCGGCAGCACGCCCAGCAGGAACACGCCGCGCCAGCCTATGACGGGCACCAGGAACGATGCACCCACAGCCAACAGGCCACCGATCGGCGTCGCCGTGTGCAGCCAGCTCGCCAGGCGGATGCGCATCTGCTCCGGCACCGACTCCTGCAGCATCGGCGTGCCCGCGGCCCATTCGCCTCCGACACCAAATCCGGCGAGAAAGCGAAAAACCGCGAAGGACGTCAGGCTCCAGGCGAGACCGCATAATGCCGTCGCGACGGAGTACATCAGAATCGTCAGGCACATCACCTTGACCCGCCCGATGCGGTCGGCGAGCCAGCCCCAGAACATCGAGCAAGCCCAGCCCAGCATGAAGATCGAGAACAGATAACCACCATACTGAGCGATATTGCCCTTGGTCGGCTCCAGCCCGCCGGTGCGCAGCAGATCAATCAGCGCCGGGACCAGCACGAAGATGTAAAGGCCGCTGTCAAAGCCGTCGAGCATCCAGCCGCTCCAGGCGGCCCAGAAGGCTCGGGCTGGCGAAACCGACACGTCGTCGGTGTCCGCCACATGGACGGTTGCTGGCGGCATCGGCTTCCTCCCGTTCTTATGTGTCGACCGAAAATGGTTATAACGTCAGGCCCGCGCGGGTCACCTCACGGTCTGGCCATTGCCAAGCCGTGGTTGGCGCACGTCGCAAACGGCCATGCAACCCGTCCAGCAAGTGCGTGATGTCCTTCCAGAATGCTGTCGGTTGGTGGGCAAAACGCATTGGCTGATACGGCGCACTTCCTGATTGCGGCGCTAAATCGGGTGAGCGACACGCACCAGAGCGGCACCGACAGGGCGGCGTGTCATCGTCAGGGTCACGACTGCGCCAATGATCAGCAGCGCACCGGCCAGCAGGAAGGCACTGGTGAAACTGCCGGTTGCTGCAACGATATATCCTGTGGCGATTGGCGCGGCCAGACCGAAGATGTTGCCACCGAGCTGGATCCAGCCGATCGCCGCCCCGATGCTCTTGCCGGCATGCAGCAAATCGTTGGTCAGCGCGTAGGTGTTCACGAACACGCTCTGCACACACGCCAGCGAGAAGGTGATTTCAACCAGCAGCAACACCTCGGAGCTCGTATAGGGCGCCAGCACCATGACCGAGGCGCCAAACGCGAGGATGACCACGGCATAGCGTCGTTTGCCCGCCTGCACCGCCGCCGGCGTGAGCATGTGGTCGCACAGGCGTCCCATCCCGATCGTCAGCACCATCGCGCCAAAGTAGCAGATGCCTGTTTGAAAACCGGAATGCAGGATGTTCAAGCCGCGGCTCTGCACCAGGTACGTGGGCAGCCAAGTCAGGAACAAATACTGCGTGTAGTTCACGCAACCCTGCACCAGGAACAATCCCCACATGGTCTGGTAGCCGAGCAACTCCCTGAGCGGCATTGCCTGGGTCTCGGTCGTGCCGCCCGGTGAACGGTCGCGCAAAATCATGCGCCGCTCGGCCTCGGGCAGCCAGCGCGCGTCTTCAGGATCGCGAAATAGCAGCAGCCACATGGCCACCCAGATGAAACCGAGGACCCCGGAAAACACGAAGGCGAGGCGCCAGCCGATCGTGTTCACCAACCAGGCGATGGTGATCGCGGAAACAGCGGTGCCGAACGCCGGACCCGAACCCGAGATCGAGAAGGCCAACGCTCGCTCACGCACCGGTGCCCATTCTCGTATCGCGCGGGCAGCGAGTGGAAACGTCGGAGACTCGCCGATGCCCAGCAGCAGCCGGGTGAAAAACACAAAGGGGAAGCTGGTCGCTGCACCAGTGAGCGCCGTCGCCGCCGACCAGAAGGCGATGCATCGTGCGGCTGTCTTCCGCGTCCCCCACCGATCAAGCATCAGTCCGGCCGGCAATTGGCACGGCGCGTACGACCAGATAAAGGCCGACAGCAGGTAGCCGCCGGCGATCGGTGTCAGCGCGAATTGTTGCGTCAGCACCGGCATGGCGATGGAAAGGACAGTGCGGTCAAAGTAGTTGATCAACGTCATCGCGAATAACAGCCCGTACACGATGAACCGCTTGCGGCTTGGCCGTTCCCTGCCGATGTCGGACATCACGCTCCCCCACAATTTTGCCCCCACCATGAAACCGCTGACTGGACTGGTCAATTTCACGGCTGCCGCGCCACTGGCGGGGGCTTGCCGCCTTTGGTCGGTCGCAGTGGAAATGCCGACTGGGCTCGCTTGCGACAGCGCATCAGCAACGGCGCCTGATCGGCGTGGATGGATACGAACGCACCCTCATAACGCTGGCGCCGCATTCGCCACTGGATGCGGGCGAGCGAAATGCCGCCCATCAGGCAACGTCGCAAAAATAGAGGGCGGCGCGTGTCGCCTCGGTTTGACAGGAACTAACCTTTATCCGCTTCCACGGATCAGAGGGACGGCTTGGCCGGCCCAGCCATTGGATCAGCCTGGAGATAGGGCAGTCTCCCGCTTGCTTCCGGCACTCAAGCCAGTTCGGCCGGCCAGCCACTTCGTTGATCCGGATGGTGGGCGCGACAGGGATTGAACCTGTGACCCCCGCCGTGTGAAGGCGATGCTCTACCGCTGAGCTACGCGCCCATCCCTGCCAAAGCCAATTTTCCTACTGGCTTGACGGATGACCCGCAAGCCCTTTCTCACCGTCCCGCTCTGCAGCGACTTGCATCAAGAGAGCACCAGGATGGGTCATTTTTATGACGAAAGCTACCGGGCGCTGAGTCCATGCCCTACACCAGCCTCACCGCCACGACATACCCCACCGCCCGCGATTTCGACCGCATCGGGAAATGGCGGAGTATCCCGCGTTCCGCCTCCGCTCCTGGCCCGGTCCCCGATGCGGCGATTTGGCAGCGTCATGCCGTCAACCTAAATCCGCCGATGCCAGGAGGCTGCCATGACCGCCGCCGTGCTGGAACGCGCACCCGACCGGCTGATCAGGCTCGACGATCGCGACTACCGCGCTGCCCTGGCACGCGCCGCGACCGCTGGGGAATACGCGTCAAGCGTCACCAGATCCTGCTACCCACGTTGGCCGCCGGACTGGATCGCCGCAGCGCCTTGGCCTCCTGCTTTCGCCCGAGGACCTTCAGAGCCAGGATTTCCCTGTCCCGCGCCAACGGCATGAGGCTAACGGCTGACCCGCCTCGCCCAGCGGCGCAGGCCCGGTCGCAGGCCGCGCGAAGTTGCCGCAGCAGATCAAGCGCGCGCGCGGCCCCACCCTCCCGCCGTTGCAATTCTCGTACGGCGGCGCAGAAAAGCGCGTCCAGCTCATCGTCGGCCAGCAATATGCCAGGCACCGTCGCGCGGGCTTCCACCGCCTGAACAACGTCCGCCAGACGATCAGCCTCGTCAAGCTGCGCGGCATTGATCAGCGACACGAAGATCCGACGCCGGTACTGCTCGGTGCGCAGCGGCTGCCCGTCGCGCCGAGCTATCGCGTCGGCGGGGGACGCGCCCAGCGCGTCGAACCGCTCCGGCAGGTTCTTGGCGCCGCCCTCGGCCGCGCACAGCAGCGCTTCAGCGCCCGCGACCCAGCCCACATCCTCGGCGTCGCCGTCATCGGACCCGATGCGCTGCAGCGATCGCCGAAGCCGGTCACAGGCATCCGCTGCGCGCTGCAACACGTCCCCGACCGCACTCCGCCGCTCGCCGGCGAGCAGACGGTGGAAGGCGCGGTGCAGCAAGACGGGCCCCAGACACAGGGGTTCACGCACCACCAGGCTATCCAGCGACTCTGCCGCCGTGTCGGCGACGGAATTGGTCGCGGCTTCCGGATGGGAGCCAAACCGGCGACGGCAGGCGGTGGAGAACGCCATCCAAAGAGCGTCCGCGGCCGGACGGTCAGCCGCGTTGACCGCTTCCCGGTAGGTCCGCGCGGTCAGCCCGAACCACAGGTCACTGTCAGTGTCCGCAGCCTCGGCCGCATCGCGCAGGTAGCGGCGGTACTGGTCACGAAAGCCAGGATTGGCCGCCCCAGGATAGTTTGTCATGGTGGCGAATGAACCCTGCGGCAGCGGCCCGCGCCGGCATTGGGCGATGAGCTGGCCACCGCCGACGCGACGGACATCGACGTCGACGAAGCCGGCATCGTGCAGGATTCCGGCAAGACTGGACGCGCTCTGCAGAACGAGGTGATAGCCGATTGACAACAGCGGCACCAGAATGCCGCGCGGCGTGGCGGGACTAACGGCCTCCACGTCGGGCGTTGTCAGCACAAGGCTGCCGCCGTCGCGCAGAGCGGATCGCAAGGTCCGCGCGAAAGCCGGCGGCGACGCTACGTGCTCGATCACCTCCGACGCCATCACCACATCGAACCGGTCGCCGAGGGCTGGATCGTCGATCACGAGGTAACGCGACTCGATCGGCAGGTCGAGGCAGGCGCGTCCGGCGGCCGCGAAGGGTGACGGATCAAGTCCGACGACGTTCCAACCGAGAGCGCGGCGAGCGAAGTCCAGGCCGAAGCCGAAGCCGCAGCCAACCTCGAGCAACCGGGTGCCGGCGGGTCGATCGAGCGCCGCGACATTCGAGGCGATGCCTGAAAGGCCGGCACCTTGCTGCAGATAGAAGGCAAGGCCGCTGCCGCCATCCGCCTGTTCAGCGGCATAGTCGGCGGTCTTCGCCGGGTAAACGAAGCCGCAACCGCAGGCGGGGCAGCGGAGCAGACCAACGCGGCCGTCCGCGGTCGTGGCGTGCGGCCACGGCGCGCGCAGAATGAACTGTTTACTCTCGACATTCCCGCAGTTCGGGCAGACCGCCAGGGCCGTGAATGAGGCGGCCGCCGCTGGCCACTCGATCGCTTCAATCATGTTGGCTGAGGCTCCGTTGCGGATCGGCTGACGACGAGACAGTGGCAAACCGAGACGTGGCCTGAAACAAACCAGGTATCGATGATCATCATGCAACACTATTTGCCGTGTCGAGGTTGGCGCGGCAAGGACGTCGTCGCGCATATCGCCCATCGACATCATCGCTGATGCCATCATCGCACCGCAACCGTCCAGTCGCCGCTGTGCCATTCGGAAAGGCTGTCGTGCCGCCCGATCGCATGTCAGCCGCTAGCACCTCAGCGACAACGGAAACAGGTACGAAGACAATGCCTTCGTGCCTGTCTGTCGGGACGGTATGGCTTTGCCTGACCGGCGCCGCACCTGCCTTCGCCTGATCGTCAGCCTTACCGAGCGGCGGCAGGCCCTGGCTGCGCCGCCATCAGCTATTGCCATGGATATACATATAGTTGCTGCCATCAGAGTTGCCGTAGCTGACGCTGAGTTTCCCGTCAGTCAGGTCGACTGACGTGTAGCCGGCAAGCGTCAGCGAGGCAGTCGGGCCACCGGTCTGGGTCGCGTGCAGGGTCAGGCCGGTGTTTCCCGCGGCGCCTTGGCCATCCACCCGGGAGAGGCCGAAATCCTGCGGCGTAACACCCCAGATCGTCGCGGCATCGCCTGCGTGGAAGTTGACCAGCGTAGACCAGATCGGTGCCGTTGCCGCGCGGTCGTCGACGAAGAACGTATCGGCGCCGGCACCGGCACCCGTGCCGCTACCCCCTGTGAGGAAGTTCGAGCCGGTGCCGCCGTCCAGAACGTTCTGACCACTGCTGACCTGCAGTGCGTCTTCCCCCGCCCCGCTGTGCAGGAAGACGTTCGCCTGGGTGGTCGACATGTTCAGGCTGTGGCTGGAGATATCAATGAACTCGCTGGTCAGGTAGCTGACCGGGCCACTGTAGGCAGTCATCGCCTGCTGCCATGTCGTTCCGGTAGTGGTGTCCGACAGCGCGGCCTCCGGCAGGCTAGAGGTGAAGCCGGCGGTGATGCTTCCAGTCTGGTTCACATCAAAGCCGACAACCTGACCGGCGTCGTTGATGCCATTGATCGTGGTCGCTGATGCGTTGGGCGCATCGACGGTCGTGTAGTTGCCGGCGCTGTAGACGAAGCCGTGCGATGTGCCTTTGGCGTCGTTGTAGAAGCCGACGACCTGGCCCTGGTTGTTCTCACCTAGCGCCTGGGTGAAGCTGGAGCCTGGCGCCGACAGCACGGTCAGCGAGCCGTTGTTGTCGATGAACCCGTCGGAGGTGGCGGCGGTCGGCATGAAAAAGCCGACGACCTGCCCGGCGTTGTTGACACCTGTGGCCTGGCTGTTGACGTTGGTCGGCAACAGCGCCGTATGAGTGGCATTGTCGAGATAGTTGTAAGTGCCGTTGTTGACGAAATATCCGAGCTGATCGGTCAGTCCATTGACCATGTCCGACGAATAGCCGGCCAGTTCACCCTTGTCGTTGATCCCGAGCAGCTGGTTGAAGGCGGTGCCGGGCGCATCAAGCTTGGTGAAGGACGGGTTCGCGTTGCTGCCGGATCAGATAAACCCGTTCGTCACACCGTTGCCGTCGACGTAGAATCCGGCAACCGTGCCTGAATTGTTGATGCCGACGGCATCCGTGGCGGTGGCGCCTGGCGGGGTCAATGTCGTGAAGCTGCCGTTCGCGAGCGAGAACGCCGCATTGGCGTTGGCGTTGTGAACGCCCACGATCGTATCGAAGTCGTTAATGCCGAGCGCCTGGGTGAACAAGGTCTCCCCCGGGGCGATGATGGGGTTAAACGTGTAGGCCATGGCGCTTGATCCTTCTGACGTGACGGCCCGATGTCCGGGCGGAGGGTGATGCGGCCGTCCGATGAGTTTGTTATCGTGCCGGCACGAGCGTCATCTACCCGGCTTGCCGCCTCGGTTTCGTGACCCAGGTCACGTTGCGCTCCCCTTATGATTTTTTATCAGAACAGCGGAGTGACTCGGGTTGACGGGCGCTGACGGTCCTGCTGGTTGTCCTGGCGCCAGGTCGGGCGGTCTGAATCAGGAAGATTGCCGCCGATGGCACTGGATCTTGCGATGAAGGAAAGACTGGACCGTTTCACGGCGCTGCTGTTGCATTGGAACGCCACGCTGAACCTCATCGCCGCGCGCGATGCCGCGGTGGTGTGGGACCGGCACATCACCGACTCCCTGCAACTGGTGCCGCTGCTGCCGGCTGGCGTCACCCGGGGCGTGGACCTGGGAACCGGCGGCGGGTTCCCCGGTCTGGTGCTGGCGCTGGCGACCGGGATCCCGTTCGACCTGATCGAAGCGGACCGGCGCAAGGCATCTTTCCTGCGAACCGCGGTGCTGGAGACCGGCGCGCCGGCGTTCGTGCACGCCTGCCGCATCGAGGCGGCCGACGTCGCTCCGGCCAGTCTGGTCACCGCCCGCGCCCTTGCCCCGCTGCCCCGCCTGCTGCCGCTCGCCGCCCGGTTGCTGTCCGTGGACGGCGTGTGCCTGTTCCTGAAGGGCGCGAAAGCCGACGCGGAACTTGCGGAGGTCCGGCAGCGGTGGCGGATGACGGTAACCCGCTTCCCCAGCCAGACAAGTGCCGACGGGGTCATCCTGCGTATCACGGAATTGAGCGCAGGGCTTTCGCCGGACGCTGCCTAGGCGGCAAACCTGCGACTGAGCATTGTGATCAGCGCGGCGCGTGTTGGCCTCGCTGGATCTTCGGTATCAGCGCATTCCAACTATCGCGGCGGCTGCTGACCTTATCAGGGTATGAACGGCCAGGACATTGCCGGTTCAGAATTTCTCAACCCAGGGTCGCAACTCAACCTCCCAGGTCCAGGCGCTGCGCGTCTGGTTGGCAACGTGCCAGTAGCTCTCGGCGATCGCGTCGGGGTCCAGTGTGCTGTCGGGATTTTCGTTTGAATCGGATCGGTGAGCGCTCCGGATGCCGCCGTCGATGATGAAATGCGCGACGTGAACGCCCTTGGGCGCCAATTCCCGCGCCAGGCTCTGCGCCAGGCCGCGCAGCGCGAACTTGCCCATCGCGAAGGCCGAGGAATTCGGGTAGCCCTTCACGCTCGCCGAGGCGCCCGTCAGCAGGATCACGCCCGAGCCGCGGGCGACCATGAGCCTCGCCGCCTGCTGTGCGACAAGGAAGCCGCCGTAGCCGCTGACGGCAATCGCACGCGCCACTTCTGTCGGATCGAGATCGGTCACCGGACCGCGTGCCCGCGCGCTGGCGTTGTAGACCACGATATCCGGCACGCCTTGCGTGGCGACCACCACGTCGAACAGCGCGGCGACTTCCTCGGGTTCGGTGGTTTCGCAGGCGAAGGTGACGCCGGCCGTCTCCTCCGCCAGCTTCGCCAGTTTGTCCGGGTTGCGGGAGGCCATTGCCACCTGCAGCCCATGTTTGGCGAACAGGCGCGCCAGCGAGGCGCTGAGGCCCGGCCCGACGCCAACGATCAAAGCGGATTTCAGGTCCATGCTAACGCTCCTTACGGCTGATTATGGCGCCATTACTATAGGCCGCATTCAGGCAAACCAGCCACACCACCGCATCGGCCACGGCAGCCCTGCCCAGGCGCATCATCGATGACATCGCACGGCTGTCTGGCCGCGTGATGGCGTCCGACAACCACTGTGACGCGGGTGGGGCCGGTGCGTCATTCGATGGCTCGTCGCAGGTCCGGTGTCGCCGGAGCCTGTAACCATGGTTGCGCCGATGGTCGCCCCTTTCTCCGCCCGGCCAATACCGTATCATCCCCTGTCAACGAACAGCCAAACCGGAGGTAACGATCGTGCTCGCCCTGATGCAACCTCATGCACTGATGATTTCCTCGATCCTGACGCACGCCGCGCGGCATCACGGGTCCGCCGAAGTCATCTCCCGCACGCACGAGAACACCACCCACCGCTACACCTGGGCGGATGTCGAGCGTCGCGCCCGTCGCCTGGTTCGCGTCATGCACCGCTTCGGCGTCACCGCGCACGACCGGGTCGGCACCCTGGCCTGGAACGGCTATCGGCATCTGGAGGTATATTACGCCGCCTCAGGGATGCAGGCGATCTGCCACACTATCAATCCCCGCCTGCATCCGGACGATATCGTCTACATCATCAATCATGCGGCCGACGCGGTGCTGTTCGTGGACAGCAGCTTCGCGCCCCTGATCAGCGGCATCGCGCCGCGCATCGCGGACACCGTGAAGACCGTCGTCATGCTGACCGATCCGGCGCACATGCCGGGGGTGACGCTGGCGCCCGGGATGACGCTGGCCTGCTACGACCAGCTCATGGATGACATGAACGACGATTACGTCTGGCCGACCTTCGATGAGAACACCGCCAGCGCGCTGTGCTACACCTCCGGCACCACCGGGCGGCCGAAGGGGGTGCTGTACAGCCACCGCTCCACCTTCCTGCACGCCTATGCGGTCGCGCTGCCGGATGTGCTGGACGTCCGCGCCACCAGCCGCGTGCTGCCGGTGGTGCCGATGTTCCACGTCAACGCCTGGGGCATTCCGTATGCCGCGGCGCTGACCGGAGCATCCCTGGTGCTGCCTGGCCGGCATCTGGATGGCGCCAGCATGGCGACCCTGCTCAACACCGAAGCCGTCACCTTCACCTGCGGCGTTCCCACCGTCTGGCTCGGCCTGCTGCAACACCTGCGCGGCAGTGGCGAAAGGCTGGAAACCGTCAAGCGGATCATGACCGGAGGTTCCGCCGCGCCGCCGCTGCTGATCGAGGCGTTTCGCGACGAGTATGGCGTGGCGGTGGAGCACGGCTGGGGGATGACCGAACTCAGCCCGGTCGGCACCTATAATGCGCCGAAGCCGGCCCAGGCTGGTCTGACGCCGGATCGGGCGACGCAGCACATGCTGAAGCAGGGCCGCATCCTGCCGGGCATCGACATGAAGATCGTCGATGGCGATGGCGTGGACCTGCCCTGGGACGGGGTTGCGTTCGGCGACCTGATGGTGCGCGGGCCGTGGATCGCCAACGCCTACTACGGCGATGAACCCGGCAGCGCGCTCGACCAGGACGGCTGGTTCGCCACCGGCGACGTGGCGACGATCGATCCGGACGGCTTCATGGAGATCACCGACCGGTCGAAGGACGTCATCAAGTCCGGTGGCGAGTGGATCAGCTCCATTACGCTGGAAAACATCGCCGTGTCACACCCCGACGTGCTGGAGGCCGCGGTGATCGCCGCCACGCACACGAAATGGGATGAGCGTCCCCTGCTGCTGGTCGTGGCGCGGCCCGGTCATTCGGTCGATCCCGCCTCGGTGCTGGCGCTGTATGCGGGCAAGGTCGCCAAATGGTGGCTGCCGGACGAGGTGGTGGTGGTGGACGAGCTGCCGCACACCGCAACGGGAAAGCTGCTGAAGACGAGTTTGCGGACGCGCTACAAGGATCATTACCTGCGGGCGTAGTGCGGTTGGACAACAAGCTCCTGGCCTGGGGAATGCGGCCCGGCGTGGCCTCGGACACGCCGATGGCGCGGCGTTCCCTCTCCTTGAACGTCATCCCCAGGCACCCGGTGCCGCGGGATATTGTTGGACAGGAAACCCGTCCCGAGCCGCTGTCCGTCGCGGCTGCCGGCGCGATCCTCCCCGGCATGCCGGTTCGGCCGGGGGAGGTGGTGTTTCGTCGATCAGGCGGCCGGCCGCGGGTTCCCCGCCTCTGGCTGTTCACTGACGATAAACGATTACCCAACCCCCGCGCCGCCGTGGCACGCCTGCCGCCGAACGCGGCGGGGGTCATTCTGCGCCATGACGCTGATCCACAACGGGCGGCGCTGGGCCGAGACCTCGCGCGGATCTGCCGACAGCGACGGCTGCTGCTGGTTGTCGCAGGCGATTCGCGGTTGGCCGCGGCGCTGGGCGCCGGAGTGCATCTGCGCGGTGGACGCTGGCCAGCACCAATCCGGCTGCGGGGTGTCATCACCAGCTCGGCCCATTCGGTGGCGGAGCTGCGGCGGGCCGCGCGAGCGGGCGCTAGGCTGGTATTCCTGTCCCCCGCCTTCCCGACAGCCAGTCATGCCGGCGCACCGGGTCTGGGGCCGCTGAGGTGGGCAGCAATGGGGCGACACGCTGGCACCTCCACACGTCTTGCCGCCCTGGGCGGGATGAACGGCAACTCCGTCAGGCGCCTGCCGGCGGATCTGTGCCAGGCAGTTGGAGCAATCGACGCCCTGAGTTGAGGCGACATGAAGCATCTATCGAGCCTGTCCCAGCCCATCCGTGCACCATTATCGGAGACGGATCACCGGATCAGGTCGAGCATGGAAAGGTGGCGCTGCCACACGGGCCTGGCTCACCAATTGGCGCCAGACGTTAGGCGGCGTAGCCTGAGCCGGACGGCTTGTCGCCAACCCCCAGGAGGATACCAGCATGCCTAACTTCTATCCGCTTCCCGAATCCAATCCTTCGGCACTGGGTTTCGCGGCCAGGCCGCTCGACCACCTCGACGCGCTGATCCAGAGCCACATCAGCGAAGGCCGCTATCCAGGCGCGCAGATCGCCCTCGCCCGTAACGGCAAGCTGGCGCTGTTCCGCACCTACGGCAACGCGCGGACCGAAGGCGGCACCATCCCGGCAACCAACGAAACCCTGTTCCTGCTGTTCAGCCAGACCAAGGTGCTGACATCGTCCGCCGTCTGGACCCTGGTGGAGGACGGCAGCCTGTCCTTCATGGATCGTGTCGCCGACCACCTGCCGGAATTTGCCGCGCGGGGCAAAGGTGACATCACGCTGCAGCAGGTGATGACCCACCAAGGCGGCTTCCCCAACGGCGACGTGACGCAGGCCACCTGGACCGACCACGCCCGGATGCGAGCCGAGGTTTGCGACTTCTCGCTGGAATGGACGCCGGGATCGAAACTGCAATACCACGGCAAGGCCGCGCATCTGGTACAGGCAATGGTGATCGAGGCGGTGACCGGGCAGGATTTTCGCAACGTCATCCGTGAGCGGGTCATCCAGCCCCTGGGCCTGGGAAACGACATCATGGTCGGCGTGCCGGAGGATCAGCAGGTGCGCTGCGCCGACACCTATGGGCCGGAGGCACGGGACAACTCCGCCGCCTTCCGCGCCGCCGGCCTGCCGAGCGGCGGCGGTTACGCGACAGCGCGCGGGATGGCGGCGTTCTACCAGATGCTCGGCCATGGTGGGCGGCTGGGCAACGTGCGGCTGTTCTCGCCACGGCTTATTGCCTATGTCTCCCGTGGCCACACCGGGGAATCTCCGGATCTGGCGATGACCGGCATCCCGATGCATCGCGGTCTGGGGCCGCACGTTCGTGGGGAAAGTGACCGGATCCGCGGTCTCGGCACAATCGGCGCGCCGGTGACGTTCGGCCATGGCGGGGTTGGCAGCTCTTACTCGTGGGCCGATCCCAGCAGCGGTGTCTCCTTCTCCTACCTTACCAACTTCGTCTCGCCCGACCCGTGGCATTCGGCTCGGCTCGACCGGGTGGCCAACCTGGTGCACGCGGCGATCGACGGATGATCGATCATGTGACGGTTGGGGTTGGCAATATCGCGCGGTCGAGGGCGTTCTATGACCGGACGCTGACCGTCATCGGGATTGAACGTCTCGCTTCGAACGGAGACGCATTTGCGGGATATGGTGCTGGCAAGAGGGCGTTCTTCTGGATTGGCCTGAGGACGGATCCAATCACCGGTGCTCATGTTGCGTTCGCCGTCTCGGATCGTGCCGCGGTCGACCGGTTCCATGCGGCCGGTCTGGCGGCCGGCGGTCGCGACAACGGCAAGCCGGGCCTGCGGGTGCAGTATCATCCGGACTACTATGGCGCGTTCATATTGGACCCAGACGGGCACAACATCGAAGCAGTCTGTCGAACGGTCGGATGACAGCCCGTTGTTATACCAGCCGACCAATGAACTGGCCGTTTTGTCTGCGGCCGGTCGGCTGGTATCTTATTGATTTGACGCGCGGCCGCCCCACCAACCCTACGTGCGATACCAGTCAACGCAAGCGTCGACTGGTATTATCCTGCGGCATGGGCGTTGAATTAATGGAAACTGCTTTTGCCTGCCGTCGGGCATCGGGCAGGACCTCAAGTTTCATTGGCGGCAGGTCGGCTATGCCGGCGGCAATTGATATCAGCAGCCCAGGGCCGGCTGCTATGCGCGCGAGGTTGGAGGGGCGGCCGCGCGCGAAAGCAATCCGATATCAACGGCCCGTTGGAATCTTTATCAGCCCGCCCGCACCACCGGATTGCTCAGTGTGCCGATGCCGCTGATCTCAACCTCGATGTGGTCGCCGTGCTTCATGTTCGCGGTCGCCCCCTCGGTGCCCATCCACATCATGTCGCCGGGATACAGCGTCAGGCAGCTCGTCATCGCCACCAGATAGTCAACCACGCCGAAGATCATGTGGTTGGTCGAGAATTCGATATGCTGCTCGCCATTCAGGCGGATCCTGGTCACCAGATCTTCCAGCCGGACATCCGTCTCGATCCACGGCCCCATCGGCTTGAACGTGTCGGTGTTCTTCGCGCGCCACATTGTGCGATCGGATTTCTGCCACGTCCGCTCACTGACATCGTTGCCGATGGTATAGCCCAGTACGGCGGACAGCGCGTTCTCCCGCGTCAGGTTCTTGCACTCGCGGCCGATCACCACGACCAGTTCGCCCTCGTACTGCACCTGCTCGGTGGCGTCCGCCGGGATCACGATAGTCTCGCCCTGCGCGATCAAGGCGTTGTTGGCGCGGTAGCCGATATCCGGCTGGGTCGGCAGGTTCGGCTTCTGGCCGATCTTCGCCGCCACCTCGCGCACGTGTTCCGGATAGTTCATCCCGGCGGCGTAGAAGGTCGGCGGGATCATTGGCACCAGCAGCTTCACCTCGTCCAGCTTCAGCTTGGCGCCCGTTCGCTCCCAGCTTTCGAACGGCGAGCCGCGCACCGGGATCAGCGTGTCGTCCTCCACGACGGCATAGGATGGCGTGCCATTCTGCTCAAAACGTGCCCAGCGCATGGTTCATTCCCCCGGTTGCAGGCTTGCGGTCAGTTCTTCCGTCATTGTCGCACGCATCAGGTATTTCTGCATCTTCCCGGTTACCGTCATCGGGAATTCCTCGACGAACCGGACATGGCGCGGCACCTTGTAATGCGCGATCTGGTCCTTGCAGAACGCCTTCACATCGTCCTCGGTCAGGGTTTCGCCGGTCCGCAGCTTGACCCACGCGCACAGTTCTTCACCGAAACGTTCATCCGGCACGCCGAACACCTGCACGTCCAGGATGGCCGGATGGCGGTACAGGAACTCCTCGATCTCCCGCGGGTAGATGTTCTCGCCGCCGCGGATGACCAGATCCTTGATGCGGCCGACAATCGCGCAGTAGCCGTCGGCGTCCATCGTCGCCAGATCGCCAGTGTGCATCCAGCCGGCCGTGTCGATAGCCTCCGCCGTCATGTCCGGCTCATCCCAGTAGCCGAGCATGACGCAATAGCCGCGGGTGCAGAGTTCCCCGGTGACGCCATGCGGCACGATGCGGCCTTCGGCATCGACGATCTTGATCTCGACATGCGGATGCGGCCGGCCGACGCTGCCGACCTGCTTGTCCAGCGAGTCGCCGATGCGGGTCTGCGTGCTGACCGGGCTGGTCTCGGTCATGCCGTAGCAGATGGTGATCTCGGTCAGGTGCATGTCGCGGATGGCGCGCCGCATGATCTCGATCGGACAGGTCGTGCCGGCCATCACGCCGGTGCGCAGGCTGCTCAGATCAAAGCTATCGAAATCCGGATGATCCAGTTCGGCGATGAACATCGTGGGCACGCCATACAACGACGTGCAGCGCTCCGCCGCCACCGCCTGCAACGTCGCGAGCGGGTCGAAGCCCTCGCCTGGGAAGACGATGGTTGAGCCGTGCGTCATGCAGGCCAGCGTGCCAATGACCATGCCGAAGCAGTGGTACATCGGCACTGGGATGCAGACCGCATCCTGTTCGGTGTAGTGCAGGACCTCGCCAATGAAGAACCCGTTGTTAAGAATGTTATGGTGCGTCAGCGTGGCGCCCTTGGGCAAACCCGTGGTGCCGGAGGTGAACTGGATGTTGATCGGATCATCGAACTGCAGGACCGACGCCAAGTCCTTCAGGCGCCGGCGTTCGGCGTCCTGGCCCAGATCGGCGATCGCTTCAAACGCGAAGGCGCCGGACGAGGCGCCGCCAATCTGGATCACCGACCGCAAGGCCGGCAGGCGAACCGCGTGAAGCGCGCCGGGTTGGGCGATGGCGAGTTCGGGGGCGAGCGTGTTGATCATGCCAATGTAGTCGCTGGTCTTGAAGCGCGTGGCGGTTATCAGTGCCTTGCAGCCAACCTTGTTCAGCGCGTACTCGACCTCGGTCAGGCGATAGGCCGGGTTGATGTTGACCAGGATCAGGCCGGCCTTGGCGGTGGCGAACTGGGTGACGGCCCATTCGGCGTTGTTCGGCGACCAGATGCCGATCCGGTCCCCCGGCTGCAGGCCCAGCGCCAGCAGCCCGGCGGCGAAGGCGTCCACCCGCGCGCCGAACTCCGCCCAGGTCCAGCTTATGCCCTGCTGGCGGGCGATCAGCCCCGTCCGACCACCCCAGCGCGCCACGGTGCGGTCGAAATGCACCCCGATCGTCTCCCCGATCATCGCCTGATCAGAGGCACCATGCGCGTAGCTCAGCCCCGGCTGGATTGGGACATCGACCATTGGTGACTGCCTGGGACGTTGTTGTTATGCCAATACTGCGTCCTCGCCGCCTTGCTTACAACCGGTGTCAGATGGCCTCGGGACGCGGCAGCCCGGCGATCTGCTGCAGACACGCCCGCAGATCCACCACATCGGCGTAGCGCCGGCCGACGTCCTGAAGGTTGGCGACGTGCGGCCCCTCGGCAACGTCGCCGACGCAATCCTCCGGCACAATGACGCGGAAGCCGAAGCTGAACGCATCGATCACGCTGGCGCGGACGCAGCCGGAGGTGGTGCAGCCGGTAATGATGATCGTGTCGCAGCGGTTGCGGATGAAGATCGGCGCCGCGGCGGTTTGGAAAAAGATCGAGGGCGCGGATTTGCACAGGATGTAGTCGTAATCGCTATCCGCGATGCGCGGATCGAGGCGCGCCTGCTCCGAGCCATGCCGCAACTCGTCCAGCACCGGCGGCACTTTCCAATGCGGCGCGTCACCGCCGGCGTAGGCGGTGTAGCAGCTCACCACCGGCAGGCGGGCGGCACGGGCGGCGGCCAATAATGGGGCGGTGTTGCAGACCGCACGGTCCGTCAGCGCCGCGCCGCCCAGTGGAAAACGAGGGTCGGTGAAGCCGAGTTGAAAATCCACGACAGCGACGCCGATCCGCTCACCAAAGCCGACCGAACGGCCGCCGTAGCCGCGCTTGGCATAATCATCCATGGCGATCGCCCTCTCCGGTTTAACCAGGACGTTCATGCAAGTCGCGTGCCAGGATCATCCGGCGCATCGGCGCCGCCTCAAGCGGTGAAGCAAGCGTCCCAGCCATTGAATAGGCCGATACCAACGCTGGCATGAACGACCGGACGAGGCATTGGTTTGGACGCGACCGACGCATGATTGTATGCGAACGATGCGACCCGTTAACCATTTCTTAACCCCTTCCGGGTAATCTCCTTCTCGGCGTCCTCTCCGGGTTTTGTAGCCGACCTGGGTTTCATAAGTTTGGTCCTGATGATCCCGCTGCTCAGATTAAAGATGGGTTTTTCGAGTCGACAATGATTACAGACGAGCCGGATGAGGACGCCAACTCTCTTGATGATGCGGCACTTGGCAATGCCTATCTTGATGCTGGGTCACCTGGCCCGGATGCGGCTGCCGCCGCGGTGGACATACCCGAATGGCCAGCCAACGGGACACACGACATTGGCTTCGCCCTGAACCCGACAACACTGGCCTGGTTCAAGAACAACCACCTCGACTGGCGGCGGGAAATCGGTGTTGTCTTGAACGCCTGGGTCATCGCGCAAATGCCGGAGCAAGACGCATCCCCAACCGGCTGATGGCGGCCAGGTTCTACTGACCACAGCCGGTGTCATCCGCCAGTTGCCTTCTGTAACCTCAAGCCAAACCCTGCGGAGCCTAGGTTCTGGCGCTTCGCCGGCGTGCTATCGGGCGCGCTTCCCACTGGTGATGGCGCGCGATGACTTGGCGCTGGCGACGACCCGATCGTCGATTTCCACCTCTTCCCGCGCATGCATGAAGGCCTTCAGCACTTCATTGATCCGGGTCTGGTAGCCGGCACCAAATCCGCGGAAAAAGCGCAGGACATCGGCATCCAGACGCAGACTGACAGCCAACTTCGGCTCCCGCACGTCGAACACCAGATCGGCCGCCCACCCGGCATGTTGTTGGCTAGGCGCGGCGGATTGAGCGGAATGAGGCTGTGTCTGAGGTGGGGCCTTTGAAGCTGATAAACGGGCCCGAGCCTGAGAAGGTGCGACCTTGCTCTGCCGCTGCTTGGACGTTGAACGCGTGCTACGCTCAGCTTTAGCCATCTTGATATCCTCCCGTAGAACACGAGCCTGGTTGGTTCCGGGCTCGATTGCACCGTCTTGCCGTGGCCTGTCGAGACCGTCAGCCACGGCCGGCGCTACGGGGTGTGTACGCACGCCTGTCGCTACAGTCAAGCGTGGTCTGATCAGCCATGACTTAGGCGCAATGGAGACGATCCGCCACGTCAGATCAGCAGCTCGATCAGGAACGGGCCGGACCGCTTCAGCGCGTGCGCGAGCAGGTCGGCGAAACCCTCCGCCGTATCCGTGCGGGCGGCCTCAACCCCCATCGAGCCAGCCAGACGCGGCCAGTCGATGTCCGGGTTGCCGATATCCAGCATGTCCAGCGCGGTGCGGCCAGGATTGGCGCCGACATTCGCCAGTTCGCCCAGCAGGATGGCGTATTTCCGGTTCGACAGCAGGACGGTGATGACATCCAGCTTCTCCCGCGCCTGGGTCCACAGCGCCTGCACGGTGTACATCGCCGACCCGTCGGCCTGCAGGTTGATCACCCGCCGGCCGGGCGCACCGATGGCGGCGCCGGTGGCCATCGGCATGCCGCCGCCGATCGCGCCGCCGGTCACATTCAGCCAGTCGTGCGGCGGCGCGGCCTGCGTCGCGGCGAAGAACCCCCGGCCAAACGTCACCGACTCGTCGGCGATCACCGCGCCGTCCGGCATCAGCGCGCCCAGCGTGGCGGCGATGGCCTCCGGCGTCGGCGCGCCCCGGCCCGGCTCCGGCCGCGTGCCATTGTCAGGCGCCGCGACTTTCGGGCAACCCAGCGCGTCGGCCACGCGCGCCAACGCTTCCACGATGTCCTGTTCGGGGCGAGCCAGGATATGCACCTCGGCGTCCTCGGGAACCGACGTCTGCACCATATTTGGATAGGCAAAGAACGTGATCGGCTTGCGCGAGCCCGCCAGAATAAGCTGTGTCGTCCCGGCCATCGCCTTGACGGCGGCATCAACGACATAGGGCACCCGCCCGACCGGCAGCCGCCCCTGCCCACGCGCCATGCGGGCGTTGGAGCCCTGGGCGATGACGCGGCAGCCGGTGGCGGCGGCGATACGGTGCGCCAGCGCCAGCCCTTCCTCATGCAGCCCGACACCGCCCAGCAGCAGCACGACGCCCGCCCCGCCGCGACGCAAGGCGGTGACGGCTGCCTCGATCTGGTTGGGCGACACCGGCGGGGTCGGCAGCGCCGGCAGCGCCTCGGCCACCACGCCGCCTTCGTTCCAGGACGTGTCCGACGGCAGGATCAACGTGGCGATCTGGCCCGGCGCGGTCATCGCCGCCTGCACGGCGGCGGCGGCATCGGCGCCGACGGTGCGCACGTCCATCGCGGTGCGCACCCAGCCGGAGACGCCACGCGCCCAGCCTTCGGTATCAGCGGTCAGCGGTGCGTCCAGCGGCCGGTGATAGGTCGCCTGGTCGCCGACAATATTGACGATCGGAGTCGCCGCTCGCCTGGCGTTATGCAGGTTCGCCAGCCCGTTCGCCAGGCCGGGACCGCAGTGCAGCAAGGTCGCCGCGGGCTTGCCGGCCATGCGGGCATAGCCATCCGCCGCCCCGGTCACCACGCCCTCGAACAGGCCCAGCACGCAGTGCAGTCCGGGAATGCGGTCGAGCGCCGCGACGAAATGCATCTCCGACGTGCCGGGATTGGAGAAGCAGGTGGTGATACCGCTTCGCAGCAGCGAGTGCACCAGGCTGTCGGCGCCGTTCATCAAGCTTTTCTCCCGTTGTCATTCCAACGTTGTCATTCCAACTGGGTCATCCCAACGTTGTCATCCCATCTGGGTCGTCCCGTCGGCCCCGCCTCAGGTCGGGTTCCGATGCATCGAGACCCCTAATCGGTTTGGCGCGGATTGGCCAGACCGCCGCCCGCCTCAGTTTCGCCCCTCGGCGATGAAGCGATCGATCCGGCGATGCTGGAACAGCCACTGCCCGTCCCGCTTCACCAGCCGGTCGTCATAGGCGCCGCCCGAGCCGATCGCCGGGCCGGACGGCGTATTCTGGAACAGCATCCAGTTGGATTGCGCCGTGGCGGTATTGCCGGTCAGCGTGATGACGATGTTGGTGGTCAGATGCACCCGCCGAGGCCGCGGGCCGGTGGCGAGGCCGCGCGCCTGGGCCGCGATGCCGGCGTGTCCCGTGCCGGTCCCGAACGCGGTCTCCCACACGCCGTCGGCGACGAACAGCCCGGCCATCGCCTCGAAGCGGTCATTGTCCAGATGAAAACAGTAACGCGCCAGAAGTTCCCGGATCGCGTCCTTGTCAGCGAGGTGTTCCGTCGGGTGTTCCGTCATCGGGGGCGCCATGGTTTCCGCCTTGTCTCGTCCGCCATTCCGGCGCGACTATACGTCTTCCCGTCGCCATGTCACCGTGACCATGTCACCGTGGCGTCGGGCAAAGCAGGAGAATGGACTTGGATGCGATCAGCGGCGATCATCTGATCAAGGACGAAGCGGCGCTGGACGCGCTGTATGGCGAAGTATCGGCGGGCGCGGTCGCCAAGGAGATCGACTACATCCATCCGCATTACCGAGCGATGATCGAAGCTTCGCCGTTCCTGACGATCGCCAGCGTCGGACCGGAGGGGCTGGACGTCACGCCGCGCGGCGATCCGGCCGGCTTCGTCCATGTAATCGATGAGAAGACCTTGCTGATCCCCGATCGGCGCGGCAACAACCGGGTCGACACGCTGCGCAACCTCATCCGCGACGACCGGGTGGCGCTGCTGTTCCTGATCCCCGGCGTCGGTGAGACACTGCGGGTGAACGGGCGTGCCTCGATCTCGGTGGCGCCGGAGCTGATCGGGCGGTTTCCCTATCGTGGCTCGCTGCCGCGATCCGTCATCGTCGTGCGCGCCGAACGGGTCTACTTCCAGTGCCCGAAGGCGCTGATCCGCTCGGAGTTGTGGAACCCGGAAAGGCACATCTCCCGCAAGGCGCTGCCCAGCACGGGCAGGATGCTGGCGGACATCACCCTCGGCCTGGTCAACGGCGAGGAGTACGATCGGAGCTATCCGGAACGGTTGCGCTCGACCATCTACTGAGCGAACCTGCCCAGACCTGATATTCGCGCCTTCCGCGCGGGGCGGCAGTTCGGCGTGAGATCGCCCTGGCGACCGTGCCGGAGACGCTGCCGCGATAAGGCATGACAGGGCAAGTTGCCGACGTTCCCCCCGTGGAGACGCCTGGCACCCCGCTGGCCAGCCCGCCCGATGCCTCGAAGCAACTCGCTCCCGCACGGCTGATCCGCCTCATGCGTTGGCGAACGAGCAGACCGGGAACCTGCCTGAACCTGGGGAAGACCACGGCGAACATCGCTGTGGCCAGGCGCCATTGTGGCGCCGTTGCCACACTGTTTCGGAGATGCCATGTCGCCCTGCTAAAGCGGGTTGCCGGGGCGTAACTGGCCGGTCATTAATTTCGTCCAGGTCTGGCTGCCCCCCGCCTGCTCGCGGGAGTCGACGGGCGGGGCCTCGGGGACATCGCCGGCGAGCCGGTCAAGAAATGGAGGTTTCACAAATGCGCAAGCTTCTCCTGGCCAGCGCGGCCATTATCGGGGCGACCGGCGGCCTGGCGCACGCCCAGGCACCCGCACCGCCGCGAGCGAACCCGTCTCAGGGCCAGTTGGCGGCGCCGTTTGGCGCCGGTCCGGCCGCGAACAACAACAACAACTCCTGGGGCACCGCGAACACGCCGACCGGCAGCGCGGCCGCTGGCCCGCTCAGCACGGTCTACGCGCCGAATGTTGATGCCGTGCCGGCGCCTGGCACCATCGTCATCCGCCTGAATGGCCGCGTGGAAGTCGATCTCACGGCCGACTTCACCAGCCTCGACAAGGGCCGCACCACAACCGGCGCTCCCAGCGGCTACAAGCTGAACCCGCTCGGCATCAGCTCCTACGCTCGCCTCTATCCCGCCTTCGACGGCGTCGCGGCAAACGGCCTGCGCTACGGCGCCACCATCGAGTTGCGTACCAATTTCGGCCCCGCTGACCGCCCGTTCGCGACCTCGGCCGCGAGCGGCGCGGCCAACAGTCCCAGCGCCAACACCAGCGCCGAAACAATCTTCGTCCGCCGCGTCTTCAGCTACCTGGCGGCCGATAACGTCGGTATCGTCCGCTTCGGCCAGGGGGACGGCGTCATCGGTCTGTTCGACAACTGTATCTTCACCACGCAGTGCTGGGACGGCGGTGTCGGCAACTTCAACGGTGGCGCGCTGCAGGACACCACCGCAGGCGGCGGCGTGGGTATCCCCTTCGTCTGGCTGGCGCAGGCCGGCGCCGATTATGGCAACTCCAAGGTCGTCTACCTGTCACCGCAGGTCTACGGCTTCGACTTCGGCATCCAGTACGCGCCGAACGAGGGCAACACCTACCAGAACTCAGGCCTTGGGGTCGGCTGCAACCAAGCCAACTCGACCTGCATCGGCGTCTCGTCCGGCAACGATCCGTCCCGCTGGATCAACCAGGTGGGTGGCGGTCTGCGTTACCAGCAGGTCTTCGGTCCGGTGGACTTCAAGGCCTATGGCTTTGGCGAGACCTCCGGCAAGGAGAACTTGACGACGGCCGCCTACACGACGCCCGCGGTCGCACGAGCCGGAACCGGCGGCGCCAGTGCGCTGACATTGCGTTATGACAACCTGGGCTTCTACAAGGCGGGTGTGGCCGTCACCGCCTTCAACGTCACCGCCGCCGCCGACTACATCGGCGGCGCGGTCAACGGCCAGCTTGCGTTGCGTCCGTCCGGCGGCGTCAACACCAATGCCGTGGTGACTGGCCTGACCTACGCCAATGGTCCCATTACCCTGGGCGCGGAAGTCGGGCTGGTCGATACGCAGGGTGATCCGCGTCTGGTTGGTGTTTCGCAGCGGCACGAATATGAAGTCGCCTTCGGCGGCAGCTACCGGCTGGCGCCAGGTGTCGTGCTGGTGGGCGAGTACATGTATACCCATCGCCATCAGGGCGGGTTCGACTTCGCCAACAACAACGTCGGCGTCGGCGGCAGAACGGTCGATGCCCAGGGCCAGGGCGGGTTGTTCTCCACCGTGCTGTTCTGGTAACGTCTGCCGGAACGTTGACAGAGAAGCGGCGGGCATCGCCCCGCCGCTTTCTTCCGTTGCTGGTCAGCCATCGGCGGCGACCGGATAATCCTGGATTGCGGCTCCGACGAAGTCGGATTAAGACGACGCAATACTGATCGGTTGACCAAGGCAAGCCATCACAATGCGCCGCCCCGCTCCATCCATCCTGCTGCCATTCGTCGCCCTGGTCGCCATGCTGGCCGTCACCGCGTGCTCATCGGACGCCATCAGGCCTAACCCGACACCCCCCAACTTCCAAGGTCTTGGCAGCGGGTCGCCCGGTGATGCCTTGAGCTCACGCGTGGGCGGCGACGACAGCGGAACCATTTTCGGCATTGGCAAAGGGCGCGACCAGAACCGCGGTATCGGCGGCGGCGGCAGCGGCCTTGGCGTCAATGCTTTCCTCTGGCGCGGCGCGCTGGACACCATCGCCTTCATGCCGCTCGCTTCGGCTGATCCGTTCGGCGGGGTTATCATTACCGACTGGTACACCCCACCCGGCACGTCCGGGGAGCGATTCAAGGCAACGATCTATATCCTCAGCCGCGACCTGCGCAGCGACGGGTTGCGCGTGAACATCTTCCGCCAGACGCTGCAGAACGGCCAATGGGTGGACGAGCCGATCGCCGCCAGCACCGTCGGCGACATCGAAAACAAGGTTTTGGCCCGGGCACGTCAGATGCGCGAGCAATTGCAAGCCAGCAGTTGATCACCTAGCCGGAGATTCGTTGCCCAAAGATTCGTTGCATTGCGCATAGGACGCAGGCGGTCGGCCATCCACGTGAAAACGAGCCACTTCCGACCAGATGGTTCGCAGGCCACGCCGAACTTACGTTCCAGGGCGCCCAAGGATGACCACGTTGAACCGAGCCGCGGCAATGGCTCAATCATGCCATCTAGGGCATTTTTACGGTGACTGGAACCGCTCGATCTACCACCCGCCGTCATGGCCGGCCTTGTGCCGGCCATCTGCCCCCCAGCATTTGTGCGCGGATGGCCGGCACAAGGCCGGCCATGACGAATAGGGAAGGCCTGTGCCGTTTTCCAGTCACCGCGAAAGCGCACTAGTGAGACGTGGACTGCTTGATGATGATGGCTTGCTGTGGCCCATCCACCGATCCAGCGGAAAGCTAACCGCCCGGCTATCTAATTTTAACTTGATAAGTTGAACGTTGTCAATGCATTGTCTAGCATTCGGTACATGCACGATCTCTCGCGTCACGGGATCGTGTTAAGTGCGACCATCCTTGCTGATTGAAGCAGCCTGATAACGGCCATAGCTTGGGCGCGATACGTTGATAGGAGCTTAATATGAAGATGGTTCACCTCGCGGCTGCGCTGTTGGCCGGTGGCGTCTTTGCCGCCGCCCCGGCGATGGCTCAGACCACGCCACAGCAGGCCAAGCCGACGCAGAAGTCGATGCAGACGGCGCAGAAGCAACATACTCAGGAAGGTCCGTCCGACGGCGGTTTCGATAGGGCGGGCGGCATCGGGGGCATGAAGCAGCATACCCAGGAAGGCCCGTCCGACGGCGGTTTCGATACAGGTCCGGCAAGCCGCGCCGTGCCCAAGTAGGCAGTTGGCGGATGGTTGCGTGATGGCCCTGGATCGAGGCTCGATCCAGGGCCATTTGCTGTGGTGCCGCTGCCTTCCAAGCTCCAGAAAGGTCATCTGAGCGGGTCATGAAGCGCTTGCGTCTGGTCACCGGGTTACTGATGGTGTTGAGCGTGGCACCGATCCGCCCAACACCGTCCTGGGCCGACCTGCCGCCCAGCCCTGTTGCCAACATCGTCGCGAGGGTCGAGCCGTCCGTTGTGCGGATCATCAGCGTGCAACCGCCGCAAAAGCCCGCCGCCGGGGACCAGGCCGAGGTAAAGGACACCGATGGTCATCCGCAGACAGCAATCGGTTCCGGCTTCATCGTTGACCCTTCAGGCCTGATTCTCACCAATAAGCATGTGGTGGCAAACGCGGTCTCGATTTTCGTCGGGACCAGCGACGGCGACCGCTATCGTGCCGAAGCGGTGGAGCTTACCGGCAAGGCGGATATTGCCCTGCTGCGGATCCATGCCGGCCGCAAGCTGCCCGCGCTGACCTTCGCCGACAGCGACAAGGTGCGCGTCGGAGACTCCGTGATCGCGATCGGCAGCCCGTTCGGCTTCGACGAGAGCGTGACATCCGGGATTGTCAGCGCCGTCAACCGCGACATCATGGAAAGCCCGTTCGACGATTACATCCAGACGGATGCGGCGATCAATCACGGCAACTCCGGCGGCCCGCTGTTTGACCTGGCCGGCGATGTGATCGGCATGAACAGCGTGATCTATGCACCAGGCACCGGCTCGGTTGGTGTCGGCTTCGCCATCCCGTCGAACCAATTATGGTTCGTCGTGGATCGGATAAAAAAATACGGCGAGGTCCGTGCCGGGATGCTGCCGATCCGGACGCAGGCGGTCACCGGATTGATGGCCCAGGCGATTGGCGCACCAGGCCCTGGGGGCGCCCTGGTCGCGGAGCTGGAGCCGCAGGCTGACCAGATGCACAACGCCATCAGGCCTGGCGACGTGATCAGGACGTTCAATGGCGATCCGGTTCTGGATCCGCGGAACCTGGCCCGTAAGGCGGCTTTTACCGAGGTTGGCACTCAGGTCACGCTGGGACTTTCGCGTGGCGCGACAATGTCGTCGGTCGTCGTGCCGATCCTGCCGTTGACGGAGCAAAAGCTGCCACTGCCGGGACAAAGCCCGCCGCCGACGACGCTAGGTCTGCAATTCGCGGCTGCATCGGGCCATGACCAGGCGTCAGGCGTGACGGTCGAAGAGATCGAGCCGTCAGGAAGCGTCGCCGACAGCGGCCTTCAGAAGGGAGACGTGATCGTTCAGGTGGAGCAGCAGGCGGTCTCGACGCCGGAGCAGGCGGTGGCGGCCCTGGCCGCGCGTGTCGCGGCGAAACAGCCCTATGCCGCCGTGCTGGTCCGGCGGGACGGGAAAGAGAGCTGGATCCCCATCGGGCTGCCAGGTTGAAGCGGCCGTACCCAAGACAGCAACGCGTTGAGCGGCGGATGGCTCGTGTTCCGATAGCTGGTCTCGCGCGGATGCCGCGCAACGGTCGCAACCATTAGAGCGGTTTCCAATCAAGTTGCGCCAATTCGTCATGGCCGGGCCTCGTCCCGGCCATGACGGGTTCAAAACGGAGCGACCTGATCGGAATGTGCTTTAACAAGGTTGAAGGCGGTGTTTTGTTCCGCCGTCCTGGTAATTTTGGTCTATTGTTTTGCGGCGTAACCCGGCACAGCGAAGCCCTCTCCTAATCCATGCGGAATTCAATGTTCGCACCCCCGACAGAAGCAGAGCGCCTGGTGGGGGAAGGATTGGCGGCACTGGCGGCGCGGCAGACCCAGGCCGCCGAAGCCGCCTTCGGCGCGGCGCTGAACGTCGAACCGGATCACCCGATGGCCCTGACGAAGCTGGCCGAGATCGCCTTGCGGCGAAAGGATCATGCCCTCGCAACCCACCGGTTGAACGCCGCATTGGCAATCCAGCCACATTTCGCGCCCGCCTGGTGTGAGCTGTCGCAGGCCTGCTGGATGGCCGGGCGGCGACAGGACGCCTTGGCCGCCGCGCGGCGGGCGGTCGATATTCAGCCATTCAACCCGAAGCATCGGCTGCAACTGGCCCAGTTCGCCGCCTGGATGGGCCGGGGGGATGAAACGCGGCGAAGCCTGGCGCCGCTGCTCGATCCCATTGCCTGCGACAGGATGATCCACGCGACCGCTCTCGGCATGCTGGGCGAACTGGCGGTGGCCGAGGGCCATTTCCGCCAAGCCGACCTGCATCTGAAGCAAGCCTTGCGGCTGCTGCCGGCACTGCCCGCGCCCAGGCTGGTCCTGGGCATGAACCAACTCCGCCTGGGCGACTTCGCCAACGGCTGGGCCAACTATGCGGTGCGGGAGCAAGTCACGCCGCTTTATCCGGACGGGCCGCCACCGGCGCTCGGCGCGGTGTGGCAAGGGCAGGATCTGGCCGGCAAGACGATCCTGGTGGCTGATGACCAGGGACATGGCGACTCGATCCAGTTCTCTCGTTACCTGCCGCTGCTGAAGGCGCGCAGGGCGTGGCACATCACGCTGCGAACATTCCCACCCTTGGTGCGGCTGCTGGCGGATGCCGCGCCGGATGTCGCCGTGCTGCCCACCCTGCCGAATGAGGCGCGTTTCGACTATCACTGCACCTCTTCCAGCCTGCCGCGCTGGTTCGGCACAACGCTGAAGACAATCCCCGCGACCATGCCCTGTCCGCGCCCACCGGATGGCTCAAGGCGACCCCGGCGGAAGCGTTGGCAAATCGGGCTGGCCTGGTCGGGTGATGAACGGCACATGCGGGACCATCTCCGCTCGATCCCGGCCGAGGTGTTCCTCAAGCTGGCGGACCAGCAGGACGCACGGTTTCACAGCTTGCAGAAAGACATTCGCCCCAGCGATCTGGCGGCACTGCAAGCCAGGCCGGCGATCAGCCGGACCGTGGAGAAGGCTGGCGATTTCGCCGATACCGCAGCGCTGATCGCGGGACTGGATCTGGTGATCACAGTAGATACGGCGATCGCGCACCTGGCTGGCACGCTGGGCAAACCGGTATGGATCCTGCTGCATGTAGCCCCCGACTGGCGATGGCTGGCCAGCCGGTCAGACAGTCCCTGGTACCCATCTGCTCGGCTGTTCCGCTTGCCGCCGAAGCGGCCTCTTACAGCGGCGCCTCGGCGCGACGATCCCGCTAATGTCGGGCCCGCCGACGTCGGGGTTAGCGATCACGATGAAGGACAATGTGCGGTCTGGGCGCCGCTTCTGCGCCGGGTAGCCGCCGCGCTCCGCACCTTCACCGCCGGCTGATCAGCCCGCTATCATGCGGCCCAGCAACCGCCCGGCGAACAGATGGACGTGGAAATGCGGCACCTCCTGCCCGCCATGCTCGCCCATGTTGGCGAGAATCCGATAGCCCGCCGCCTCCAGCCCCAGTTCCTTGGCGACCTTGCCGACCGCACGCATGAAACCAGCGATTTCATCCGCGCCGGCTGTGGCGCTGAAGTCGGTGAAGGAGCAGTACGGGCGTTTCGGAATCACCAGCACATGGATCGGCGCCTGCGGGTTGATATCGTGGAAGGCCAGCGACCATTCGTCTTCAAACACCTTCTTGCACGGGATTTCCCCGCGCAGGATGCGGGCGAAGATGTTCTGCGGGTCGTAGGGCGGCAGGCCACTGATCGGCATGAGGCGCCTCCTGGAGTGGTTGCGTTAGAGAGCATGATCGCCTGAGGCTGACCCAGTCAGAAGGCGTGAATCACGCGATCAAACAAGGAGTTAAAGCGCGCCTCCTGGGTCAACCTAAACCAATCGCGCTTCAAGGGAAGATATGGCCTGGCAGGCGGACCAAATCCAACCCGGATGCTCACGGAATCTTCGTCGTCCGTAATCCGCGCGGCACGACCAGAGGCTTTGGGCGGCTGGCTTTCTCGGCAATCCCGCTGATGCCTTCCCGCCGTGTCAGCTCGGCCCAGACATCGTCTGCGCTGACGCCAGCGGACACCCACAGTACCAGCAGGTGATACAGCACGTCGGCGCTTTCGGCGATCAGGGCATCGTGGTTGCCGGCCACCGCCTCGATCAGGCACTCGACCGCTTCCTCGCCGAACTTCTGCGCCACCTTGGCGGCACCGCGCGACAACAGACGGGCGGAGTGACTGACCGACGGATCCGCGTCGCGCCGACCCTCGACCACGGCGAACAGCCGATCCAGCACGGTTGCGCCGGACAACGCCTCGATCACGGGAACGGCGACCAGTTCCGACCTCTTCGGCTTGCGCGACGCCTTTCGTGGCGCCTTCCCGGCTGCCTCCCGCGGCCCAGGCAGGACCTTCTTCTTGGCCGATTTTCCCATGCTCAGACCGCCTTGCGAGGCAGGCGCACCGGCAGTCCCGCTTGATGCAGCGCCTGCTTCACCTGGGCGATGGTGAATGTGCCGAAATGGAACACGCTGGCGGCCAGTAGGCCGGTGGCCCCTGCCCGCGCGCCTGCAACGAAATGCGCCAGCGTGCCGGCGCCGCCTGAGGCAACCACCGGCACCCGCACGGCACTACAAACGGCGTGCAGCAGTTCAAGATCAAAACCCTGTCCGGTACCGTCACGATCCATGCTGGTCAACAAAATCTCGCCGGCGCCCAGGAAAATGACCTGCTGGCACCAGGCGATTGTGTCGATCCCAGTGTTGCGGCGGCCGCCATGGGTGAATACCTCCCATTTCCCCGAACCGGTCCGTTTGGCATCGATCGCCACGACGACGCACTGGCTGCCGAACTTGGTGGCGGCCTCGCGCACCAGGTCCGGCCGAGCGACGGCGGCCGAGTTGATGCTGCACTTGTCGGTGCCGGCCAGCAGCAGGCGGCGCATGTCGTCCGTCGACCGTATCCCGCCACCGACGGTCAGCGGCAGGAATACCCGTGCCGCCGTGCGCGAGACGACGTCCAGGATGGTGTCCCGGTTCTCATGGCTGGCGGTGATGTCGAGGAACGTCAATTCGTCCGCTCCGGCCGCATCGTAGACGGCGGCCTGCTCCACCGGGTCGCCGGCATCCCGCAGCGACACGAAGTTCACGCCCTTCACGACGCGGCCGTCCTTCACGTCCAGGCAGGGGATGACGCGCAATTTCAACATGCCAGCGTTTACTAAGGGCGGACAGCCGGGATGCAAGAAATATCCGGCGAAACCTTGGTTTAAGGTCGGAAAGTGCGGATCAATACCTGAGTCATCCAGAATCAGGCGGCAAACAACGCCAACGCCTGCCCTGCTTCGACGCGCCCGTCATACAGCGCCCTGCCGATGATCACGCCTTCAATGCGGGTGCCATGCGCGGCCTGCTTCAAGGCGATCAGGTCATTAAGTGAACCGACACCACCGGAAGCAATCACCGGCGTGGTCAAGCGGTTCGCCAGGGCAACCGTCTGCTCCAGGTTCAGGCCGCTCAGCATCCCGTCCCGGCCGATGTCGGTGTAGATGATCGCGACGACGCCGGCGTCCTCGAACCGCAGGCCAAGCTCGGCCGCCGGCATAGCGGAGGTTGTTGCCCAACCCTCGGTGGCGACGAGGCCGTCGCGCGCATCGATGCCGACGGCGATCCGGCCAGGGAACTGCTTGCAGGCCTGGAGCACCAGCGGCGGATTCCTGGCCGCGGCGCTGCCCAGGATGACGCGATGAATGCCGGCGTCCAGCCAGGCGGCGATACCGGCCATGTCGCGAATGCCGCCGCCGAGTTGCACCGGCACACCGACATTGTCCAGGATGGCCCGCACCGCGCCGGCATTGACCGGCCTGCCGGCGAAGGCGCCATTCAGATCGACAACGTGCAGCCAGGCGAACCCGGCGGCCTGCCAGGCATTCGCCTGCGCCCCGGGATCGGACGAATAGACCGTCGCCTGCGCCATGTCGCCGCGCCGCAGACGGACACATTCACCGTCTTTCAGGTCGATAGCCGGATAGATCGTCAGCGCCGTCATTGACCGGAGGTGCCCTTCCGGGGACGCAACCGCTTGTAGTAGAAGAACCCGTGCGTCGCCTTGCCACGAACGAGCGCGTATTCCGGATGCTCGCCCCAGCGAATATAGCCGAGGGATTCATATAACCGGATCGCCGGGGCCTGGGTTTCCCGGACGTCCAGATTGAGCACATGGTAGCCAAGTTCGCGCGCGCGCTCCTCCACCTCCTCGGTCAGCAGGCGTGCCAATCCGTGACCACGGGCATACGGCGCGATGTAGGAATGCATCAGGTGCGCCGCGAAGGCCTGGGCTTCGTTGTTGCGCGGCGGCCGGGCCAGGATGGCGGAGCCGACGATGTCGCCGTTTAACCGCGCGACGAACAAGTCACGTTCCGGCACCAGCATGACGCCGCGGAAATACGTCTCCAGCGCGCGCCGGCCGGGCGGATTGATCCAGCCAAAGCCGCCGCCGTCGATGATGGCGGCGTCGGTGGCCTCGCACAGCGCGTGCAGGTCCTGGTCAGTGAACCGCTCCAGGTGCTCGACGAACAGATCCGGCTCGCCAGGCGTGGGGGTCGGTCCCGACATCGGTCAGGGTGACCAGCGAAGGAAGTTGCTCAGGATGCGAAGGCCGACATCCTGGCTTTTCTCGACATGGAACTGCGTGCCGGCGCGGTTGCCGGCAACGACGATGGCCGGCACCGGGCCGCCGTAGTCGGTGGTGGCGATGGTCTCATGCGGCACACCCTGGGTCAGGGCATAGCTATGCACGAAATAGACGTGGTCGCCTGGTTCCAGGCCTTGCAGCAGCGGATGCACGCCAGAAGCGAAGTCCAGTCCGTTCCAACCCATCTGCGGCAGACGCAGGCCGAGCGCCGGCATTTCCGTGATGTCGCCTTTGATCCAGCCGAAACCGGGCGTCCCAAATGGGGCATTGACCGCGTGTTCCAGCCCACGCTCCGCCATCAATTGCATGCCGACGCAGATGCCCAGGAACGGCGTTCCTCCGGCCGTCGCGGTCTCGATTGCCTGACGCATGCCGGCCACGGCGTCCAGACCGGCGGCACAGTCAGCGAACGCCCCCTGGCCAGGCAGCACGATCCGGTCGGCCGCGGCGACCGCGTCCGGATCGGCGGTGACGTCAACGGTGGCATCGAGCCCCGCCCGCTCCGCCGCCAGTGCCAGCGCGCGAGAGGCGGAGGCCAGGTTGCCGCTGCCGTAATCCACCACCGCGATCTTCATTACAAGGTACCCACTGTGATCTTCATCACAAGGTATCTACTGTAATCTTCATCACAAGGCGCCCGCACCATACCGCTGGGCCAGGTCGGGGCGGTTCGTCAGCAGGCGCAGCAGCGCCTCCTCCGCTCCGCGCGCGGCCACGACATGCACCAGCAGATAACCTTTGTGCTCCAGCGACCAGACACGCAGATCATGTCCAATCAGGCCAAGCCCGACAGCGAGGCCAAAGCCCAGGATCAGGCCAAGCGGCTGTGTTGCCAGTGCGGCGATCACGACAAAGCCGGCCAGACTGATCGCCGCCGCGATCCACGCGCGATGCGCCGCCAGCCAGATTGGACCGAACAGGAAGGCGCCCCAGGAAAAGCCTTCCCGCACCAGCACGGGTTCGGCGTCTGCCTTCAGGTGCGCCCCATACAGTCTCACAGCGCCCCCTTGGTGGACGGAATGGCATCGCCGATCCGCGGGTCAGTCTCCACCGCCGTCCGCAGTGCCCGCGCCACCGCCTTGAAGCACGCCTCCGCGACATGATGCGCGTTATGCCCTGCCCGGCGCGTGACATGCAGCGTGATCAGTGCATTGAACGCGAGTGCGCGAAAGAATTCCTCGAACAGCTCGGTATCCATCTCGCCGATCTTTGGCCGCTGGAACTCGACGTTCCAGACCAGGAACGGCCGGCCGGAGAGATCGACCGCCGCATCAGCGAGGGCCTCATCCATCGGGATCAGGGCATGGCCAAACCGGCGGATGCCGCGCTTGTCGCCCAGCGCGCGGGCGATGGCGGTGCCGATGACGATGCCAACATCCTCGGTGGTGTGATGGAAGTCGATGTCAAGGTCGCCGGCGGCCCGAACCGTCAGGTCGAACAGGCCATGCCGAGCGAGCGCGGTGAGCATGTGGTCGAGGAACCCGATCCCGGTGTCGATGTCGGCGCGGCCTGTCCCATCAAGGTCCAGGGTCACGCTGATGTCGGTTTCGGCGGTCGCTCGGGTAAGGTCGGCGGTGCGTGCCATGATGGGCCTTCCACTACCGCGCCGGCGTCAGGCGGTCCAGCGGAACCGGAGGCCGGGGTTTCGTCCGCCGCATCCGCCGTCGGTGGCAACAGACTGCTCACCGCGGCCAGCAGGTCTTCCTTGCGAAACGGTTTGCGCAGCAAGGCAAAGCCGGCAGGCAGGTCGCTCAGGCTGTCGGAATGGGCAAAGCCGCTGATCATCAGCACCGGCAAATCCGGTCGTGACTGACGCGCCTGATGCGCCAGATCCATGCCGTTCATGCCAGGCATGAGGAAGTCCGACACCATCATTGTGAAGTCCGTGTCGCGCCGCAGGTGCCAAAGCGCCTCCCGGGCATGGCCGGTTTGGGTCACCGCGAAACCGGCACCCCGCAGGAAGGCGGCCAGCACAAGCAGTACGTCCGGTGTATCATCGACGAGCAGGATATGACCCGCCCGCGCACGCGAACGCGGCATAGGGCCGTTCTCCGTCTCCTCCGCGGATATGACGCATGGCAGCCAGATTTGTACGCTGGTGCCGCGGTTCGGCATGCTGGTGATGCGGATGTCGCCGCCGCTTTGCCGGGCGAAGCCCTGCACCATCGACAGGCCCAGTCCCGAGCCTTGCGCGCCCTTGGTGCTGAAGAACGGCTCGCACGCCCGTTCGGTGGTCGCCTGATCCATGCCGCAGCCGGTATCCGATACCGCCAGGATGATGAAGCCGGTCGCCGACATGCTGCCGACTGGCGGGTCCGCCGCGGGATCGGCGGGATGGGCATGCAGGGTGATCACGCCGCTGCCGGCGATCGCGTCCCTGCCATTGATGATCAGGTTCAGCAGCGCGGTCTGCAATTGCGCCGAGTCGACGGAGATTGGCGGCAGCGTGCATGCAACGAACGGACACAGGCGGATATTCGGGCCGACGGTATGTTGAGCCAGGGACACGACGGAGACGAGCAGTTCGTCCAGGTTGACCCGGGTCGGATGCAGCCTTTGCTGGCGGGAGAAGGCCAGAAGCTGGTCGGTCAGGCGCGCCGCCTGCTCCGCCGCGTTCACCGCCACGTCGGACAATTCCCGCTCGACGCTGGTCGGATCCATCCGCTCCTGCAGCAGCTCCAGGCTCATGATCTGCGCCTGAAGCAGATTGTTGAAGTCGTGCGCGACACCGGATGTGACCTGGCCGATCGCATCCATGCGCTCCATGAAGCGCACACGGCGTTCGAGCCGGTTCCGGTTGGTCAGGTCATGGATGATGACAGCGTGTCCGACCGGAACGTCGTCGGGCTCGACAATGGCGCAGAGCGTCATGGCGGTCGAGAACGTGGTGCCATCGTAACGCCGGCATTCGGTTTCCGCTTCCCAGCGGCCGGCCGCCTGGCTGACCGCCAGTGCTTTCGGCTCCCCCTGCAACACCGCGGGGGATACCATCAGGACGTCAACCATTTGGCCGATGATGTTGCCCGCCGTATATCCCAGCATCGCCTGCGCACCACCGTTCCACGCCATCACCCGGCCATGCCGGTCGAGCAGAAAGAACGCATGGTCCTCGATCGATTCGATCGTGGCGCGCAAGTGCCGTTCCGATAGCTGCGCCTGCCGCTCCGCCATCCGGCGGCGACGCAGTTCCCGGTTGATCGCCAGGGACAGGCCGATCGCCATGACATACAGGGACGTCGTGCCGATACCGATCAGCCAGGCGGTTGATATCCAGTGCGCCAGGACATCCGACATCGCGGTGCCGACCGACAGCACCAGCGGCGCGTTGTCCAGCACGCGATAGGCATACAGGCGCTCGACCGGTTCCTGTCCGGAAGCGGCCGCGGAACGGGCGATGAATGTGCCTGACCACATCCGCGCGGCGGCGGTCATCAAGGCCTGATCGGTTGCCGCGTCACCCAGGGCGGACGCCGGCTGGCCTGGGGCCTGAACGATGATATGCCCATCCGACCGCATTACCGTCACGATGCGGTCCGGCCCGACATCAATGCGGCTTAGGATAGTCCGCAGGTAGGAAATCCGGACGCTGGCCAGGATGATGCCCGTGAAGGCGCCAGTCCGATCCTGCAGGCGCCGCGTCAGGACCATCATTGGCGCGCCGGTGAACGGATTGGTAAGCGGCCCGGAAATTTGCAGCCCAAGGCCGCCCCCATCGCGGTGCGCCTTGAAATATGGCCGCTGCGCTATTCCGGCATGTGAGGTGCCGTGCGGATTCAAGGACTGCACAACCCGCCCGGTCGCATCAGTAACCATGATCTCACCGATCCCGCCGTAGTTGCCGATGTTGTCGAACAAGGCGGCGTGCTGGGCATCCTTGGCCAGATCGGCGACCCGCGGGTTTTCCAGGCTGATGCGGATCGTGTCCATCAGCAGGTCATCGATCTCGATATCCTTGGACAGGATGGCGGCGCCGCGGTCCGCCAGCCGGATGTGCTGCTCCGTCGCCTCGATCAGGCTGATATGGCGCAAGTCCCAGATAAGCCAGCCAACCAGGGCGGAGGACGCCAGCAACAGGCCCAGGGCGAGGAACGTCACGCCCCAATTCTTCTTGGCCACCGATTTCAATGACGCCGCGTCCGAAAAAACCGAGGAGTCGGGAACGCCCGGGCCAGGCCGGTCGTCCGCGACCGCAAGCCGCTGGGGATAAGCCAATAATCCGGATGGACTGGGCATTTCAGCGATCTTACGCGCCCGGAGATTCACATCGTCATCCCGTCGCTACAAAAACGTGATCATGGCGCCATCAGGCAGACCGGCGCGTCTGCTTTCTTGATCCCAGCGAATCGATGATCAGGACGGCCACCCCACAAACAATCGCCGCGTCGGCGACATTAAAGACGTACCAGGATAGCTCGCCCCATGGACTGTTGATATGGGCATGGATGAAGTCGACCACGGCGCCAAACCGAAGCCGGTCGATGACATTGCCCACCGCGCCCCCGGCGATCGCGCCGATCGCGGCGGCAACCAGCGGGCTTTCCGCCCGCCGCAGCCATAGACACAGCCCAGCCACCACGGCCAGGGCAACGGCTGCCAGCAGGATATGGCCCCATGAGCCAAAGCCGTTCAGCAGGCCGAACGTCACGCCACGATTCCAGACCATGGTCAGATTGAGCACGGGCAGCAGGACGACCTGCCGCAGCCGCGGCAGATCCAGGATATTGAGAACCCACCATTTGCTCGCCTGATCAGCGGCCAGCACGATCAAGGCGGTCAGCAGGCCAAGCGGCACCAGACCAGATGCCGCCAGGCCTCGCTTGTCCCAGTTCAGCCGGTTCTCGATCGACCGCATCACGCCGCTGGCCGGGATACCAGTCCCGACTCGACCGCGTCCACGCAGCGCAGGCACAAGGCCGGGTGCGACGCCTGGGTCCCGACCTCCGTCAGAACCCGCCAGCAGCGGGCGCACTTCGCGCCGAGCGCGGGCGTGACCCTCGCTGGGGGTTCGCCCGTGTCCTGAACGAGTTTGACGGAGGAGACGATCGCGATCTCGGCCCATGCGGCGGCGTCCAGTAAGGTTTCGTGCGCGGCGTTGAGCGGCAGCTCCACCGCGGCCTGCAACGATGAACCGATCGCATTGGCTTTGCGGGCTTCCTCGATCGGCATGGTGATGCGGCGGCGGATGCTGCGAATTGTCTCCCATTTCGCCGCCAGGGCCTTGTCGTGCCAAGTGGCGGCCAGCGCCGGGAAAAGTTCCAGATGCACGCTGGCGTCGTCGCCAAAAGCAGGTGGGCCGAAGCGGGCGCACCAGGCTTCCTCCGCCGTGAAGCACAGCACCGGTGCGAGCCAGGTGCACAGGCCGCGATGCAGGTGGTCCAGCACCGTGCGAGCGGCTCGGCGTCGCACGCTGTCAGGGCGATCGCAGTAGATCGCGTCCTTGCGGATGTCGAAATAGAACGCCGACAGATCGACGGCACAAAAATTATGCAGATCGGGATACACGCCGGACCAGTCATAAGACTCGACCGCGGCGCGGAACCTCGCATCGATCTCGGTCAGGCGGTGCAGCACCCAGCGCTCGAGTTCCGGCATCTCCGTCACCGGCAGGCGTTCGGCTTCGGAGAAACCATCCAGGCTGCCGAGCACCCAGCGCAGCGTGTTGCGCAGGCGGCGATACAGTTCCGCCTGTTGCTTGAGGATTTCCGGCCCGATGCGCAGATCTTGCGTAGTGTCGGACATCATCACCCAAAGCCGCAGGATGTCGACGCCATATTGCTTGGCCACCTGCTCCGGGGCAACCACGTTGCCCAGGGATTTCGACATCTTGCGGCCGTGCTCGTCATTGACGAAGCCGTCCGTCACGACCGCCTTGAACGGCGCCTGCCCGCGCGTCCCCACGGCTTCCAGCAGCGAGGCCTGGAACCAGCCGCGGTGCTGGTCGGAGCCTTCCAGATACAGGTCCGCCGGCCAGGGCAGACCACGCTTTTCCAGCACGAAGGCGTGGGTGCAACCGGATTCGAACCAGACGTCGACGATGTCCCTGACCTGCTCGTAGTCGTCCGGGTTGTAGTCCGGTCCGAGGAAGCGGGACGCCGGCGACGCATACCATGCATCGGCGCCCTCATGTTCGAACACCTCGATGATCCGGGCAACCACGGCGGGATCGCGCAGCGCCTGACCGGACGCCTTCTCGACGAACACGGGGATCGGCACGCCCCAGGCGCGTTGGCGGCTGACGCACCAGTCGGGGCGCGTGGCCACCATCGAGCCGATGCGGTTGCGCCCCTGGTCCGGCACGAAATGCGTCGCGTCGATCGCGGCGAGCGCCTTGTCACGCATACGTTCCGGCCCATCCAGCCGGATGAACCACTGCGGCGTGGCGCGGAAGATCAGCGGCGCCCGTGACCGCCAGGAGTGCGGATAGGAGTGGCGGATCGAGCCGCGCGCCAGCAGCGTGCCCGCCTCGGTCAGCGCGGCGGCGACCGGGTCGGCGGCCTTGTAGACATGCACGCCGGCGAACAGCGGCACCCAGGGGTTGAACGTGCCGTCGTCGCCCACTGTCTCCGGCACGTCCAGCCCATTGGCTCGGCCCAGCAGGAAATCGTCGTCGCCGTGGCTAGGCGCGATGTGGACGAAGCCGGTGCCGGCCTCCGTGGTGACGAAGTCCGCCAACAGCAGGGGCGTGTCCTGGTCGTAGCCTCCCTCGGCCCCTGCCGCGCCACGCAGCGGGTGCGCCATCACCGTGCCGGCCAGATCCGTTCCCTTGACCACCTGAAGCACCGTATGTCCACTGATCGCGGCATCCTTCAGCACGGCGGACAGCAGCGCGGCGGCGACCACGATCTTCTCTCCGACGCGCGCCAGCGAGCCGTCGGCGACCGCATCCACCTGGACGACGGCGTAGTCGAAGTCGGCCCCGGCGGCGACGGCGCGGTTCCCAGGCATCGTCCAGGGCGTTGTCGTCCAGATCACCACCGAAGCGCCGCCCAGCGCTGGGATCGACGGCTTGATCACTGGAAAGCGAACCCAGATCGTCGCGGACGTGTGGTCGTGGTACTCGATCTCGGCTTCCGCGAGGGCGGTCTTTTCCACCGGCGACCACATCACCGGGCGCAGGCCCCGATACAGCGCGCCGTTCAACAGGAACTTGCAGATCTCTGACGCGATCGCCGCTTCCGAGGCCGCGTCCATTGTGGCGTAGCGGCCGGCAAAATCGCCTTCGACACCCAGGCGGCGGAACTCCTTCGCCTGCACCGCCAGCCAATGTTCGGCGTAGGCACGGCATTCGGCGCGGAAATCCAGGATCGGGACCATGTCCTTGTCCTTGTTCTTCCTGCGATACTCCTCCTCGATCTTCCACTCGATCGGCAGGCCATGACAGTCCCAGCCGGGGACGTAGTTAGCATCGTAGCCCGCCATCTGGCGGGTGCGGTTGATCATGTCCTTGTGGATTTTGTTCAGCGCCGTGCCCAGGTGGATGTTGCCGTTGGCGTAGGGCGGCCCGTCGTGCAGGATGAACAGCGGCCGACCGGCCGCGGCGTGCCGCAGCTTGCCCCAAAGGTCCATGGCGTCCCACTTCGCCAGGATTTGCGGCTCCTTCTTCGGCAGATCGCCGCGCATCGGAAAGCCGGTCTGCGGCAGGAACACCGTGTCGCGGTAATCGGGCGGGGCATCAGTGACGACGTCGTTCATGGCAATTCCGTGCGGCAATGGGCGGACGGGTGGCGCCGTCCAGGTTCAGGATGACCTGCCTATACACGGATGCAACCGCTCGGACCATGCCGAACGCGGGAAGGTGAGGCGCGCCGGCGCAGCCCATCCGCCATCGTAGCGACGCGGACACGCCAGGCCATCACCAGGAACCAGGGCCTTACCCGGTGAAATGAACGATCTTGCGCGTCGCGAGGTCGACCGTGACCTGATCGTCCGGCGTCTTGGCGACATTGGAGTCGCTGGAGGGGTGATACTCGATCCGAAGCTGCGGCGCGGTGGCGACGATGCGCAGGTAGCCGGTATCGGTGTCGTCATAGTTCTCCAGCACCACCATGTCCGCATCGGTTGCGATCGTCAGCGGCGTGCGCAGGGCAGGCTGGTTGGCGCGAGTGAGCTTCTGCGGCCGGCTGTGTCCGCCGCCGCCGGCAATGAGGTAGGGGATCTGCATGTCCGCCATGGTGCGGGTATAGCGCTGGTAGTTGTGCGCATGCGCCGACAGCACGGCATGCGGCCAGATTGCAACCTCCTGACAGATCGCATCGATCTGCTTGCGCATGTCGGTGCTCGACCCATGTCCGCGCTCGCCCGCGATGGTGTAGGCTGGATGATGGTGCGCGATGATGACTGCGCCGGAAAAATTCTCCGACTTCACCCGCTCCAGCGCCGTGTGCAGGTAGGTCAGTTGGACGTCGGTCAGTTCGGGAAATTCGCCGCCATGGCTGGAGATCACGCCGGGATCTTCCAGCGCGTTGCTGTACAGCGCCAGGATGCGCACGAACGGCGCTTCAAAGGTGAAATAGACGCCAGGCTGGATCTGCGTCGTGCGGTCCAGGCCACCCGCCTCCGGAGCAATCTCGAATGTCTCGGCCGCAGAAGTTGCGCAGGAAGGCATCCAAGGAGGCCGCTTCGGTGTTCGGCGCGACCATGCCATCATGGTTGCCGGCCAGCGCCACGATCGGCGCGGGGTAGTTGCGGTATGCGTCATAGAACTGGTCGTAGTAGTAGCGCGCCTCGCCGAAGTTATAGATCACGTCGCCAAGGTGAAAGTAGAACCTGGGCCGATCCGCCGGTTCGTCGGTGAAATCGCTGCGACCTCGTCCTGCAGGGACGGCCCACGCGTGTTCCCGGTGTCGCCGACGGAGTGGAACACCAAGCGGCCGGCGTCGGTCACCTGGCGTGTCGCGTCGGCGCCATGGCTGCCCAGTATCTGGGCGAACGTCAGCACCGGCTCCGCCCCGCCGCGCGCCGCGGGAAACGGTATCGGCCGCAGTTCATGCGCCCGTGCCATGGCGTCCAGCACCTTATAGGCGGCGGAGTCGGAGCTGTGCTTGATCTGGAACTCGGCCGGGTCGGCGGTGATCTCCGGCTGGGCGAAACGTGGCTCGTCCTGCGGGTCCGATGTGACATTGTTCACGACGGTGGGTTGCGCGGACGGTGTCGCGGGACGAGCAGCCCTGGAACGGCCGCGTGGCGTCGTATGGCGAGCATCGTGGCGCCGGGTCATGTTGGTGCTCCCCCATGTTACAGTTTTAGTACGATGAAAGATGAACGTTCTTGAAGCAGTTGGATGTTCATCGTATGCGGGGTAAGCGCTGACGGGAAGCGAACGTGGCGGGAGTCTTCAAGGTTTAACCGAGGACGTCGAAAAACCGTTTTGGACGTATAATGGGATTAACGGCGACGGCATTCCAGTATTCGGTTCCCGCCACGCCGCGGGGGTCGTTACACCAAGCCTCGGCCGTCGGATCAGTCCGCCAGCGGCACTGTCCAGGCGTCGTAGCCATAAACCCAGTCGGCATCGTGCGGTTCACGCAGCCAGGTGTTCTGTGCCGAAGTCTGCTGGATGCGCGATGTCCGTGGCCGGCGCGTGGCTTCATACCGGCGCAGCGCGTCACCCACGCCGTCGCGGTCCACGCCGTCCAGGCAGCGCGACAGCACGGCACCATCCTCGATCGAGGTGGAGGCGCCCTGTGCCATGTACGGCGTCATCGGGTGGCAGGCGTCGCCGAGCAACGCCACGTTGCCCTCCACCCAGCGCGGCAGCGGGTCCCGCTCGACCAACGCCCATTTGTGGACATCCGGGCAGGCGGCGAGGATGCCGCGAACCTGCGGATGGAACGTGTCGTAAGCGGCGCGCAGTGTGGCCAGATCGCCTTTGGCGGACCAAGATTCGACCGACGCCTCCGGCTCCGGCGTACTGGTGACGAAATATAGCTCGTCGCGCCGCGGGTTGACAAAATAGCTGACGATATGTCGGTCTGGGCCCCACCACTTGACGCAGGGCTCCACCGGCAGCCCGTTCAGCCGAGCGGTCGGAAACACCGTGCGGTAGGCGACCCGGCCGGTATAGCGTGGCTGTTCAGCGCCCAACATGAGATCCCGCACCACGGAATGCACGCCGTCGGCGCCGATCACCGCATCCGCCACGGCTGTCTCGCCGTTGGTGAAAATCATCCGCACCATGCCGTTCGGCGCCTGGTCCAGACCGGCCAGCTTGTGGTTCAGGCGGATGACGTCGTCCGGCACGAGGTCCGCCAGCATGGCGTGCAGGTCGCCGCGGTGCATCAGGAAGTAGGGCACCCCATGGCGGTCACGGACCGACTGGCCGAGGGGCAACGAGTTGGTCAGGGCACCGGTGTCGTGGTCGCGGGAGTCGTTGCTGTCAGGCTGAAAGGCCTGGGCAAGCAGCTTGTCCCGCAGCCCCAGCGCGAACAGCACGCGGACGGCGTTGGGTGCCTGCTGAATGCCGGCACCCAGCCGGATGAAGCCTCGCGCCTGTTCATGGATGCGCACGTCGATGCCGACACGGCGCAGGCAGACGGCGGCGGCCAGGCCGCCGATGCCGGCGCCGATGATGGCGATATGGGGTTTCCGCTGCGGCATCCGTTCGGCCTCCTTCCCAATGCTGCGTGATCTGGTTGCGACCGGCAAGCCGGGCGAGGCGGATGTTGCCGCCAATCTGCAGTGGACAAACGGCGCGGATTGCGGCTCTCATCAGGCCTGAGGGGGGCACAAGATCATGGACATCAGGCATGTCGTGGTGCTGATGCTGGAGAACCGCTCGTTCGACTGCATGCTGGGGACGCTCTATCCGTCCAACGACAGGTTCGACGGACTGACCGGCACCGAGCGGAACGTCTGGCACAAGGCGGACGGGACCCAGCAGACGACCGCGGCGTGGACGTCGCCGGACCTGACGCAGGCGGGTGCCTGCATTCCCGATCCCGACCCTGGCGAGTCGTTCGACGACATCCACACGCAGCTCCATGGCCTGACAAGCGGCGGCCCGAACATGTCGGGCTTTGTCGACAATTACATGCGCCAGCCGCCGGACAAGTCGGCAACCGATCCGCCGTTCGATCCCGCCGCCACGATGCACTGTTTCACACCCGAAGCGTTGCCGGCGATGAGCACCCTGGCGCGTGCTTTTGGCGTATCCGATCGCTGGCACGCCTCGGCGCCATGCCAGACCTGGCCGAACCGGTTCTTTACCCACGCCGCCACGGCGGGCGGTTACATCAACAACGCGCCGACGCATTTTCCGTACAGGATGGAAACGGTGTTCAACCGGCTGGAGTCGGTGAAGCAGACCTGGCGGGTGTATTTCCACGATATACCGCAATCGGCTGCGCTGGCGAAGCTGTGGACCGACATTCCGACACATTTTCATCACTATGAGGAGGATTTCGCGCGCGACGCCGCCAGCGGCAGCCTGCCGGCCTACAGCTTTATCGAGCCGCGCTATTTCACCGACACGGTCCTTGGGAAGATGCCGAACGATCAGCACCCGCCGCACGATGTCTCGCACGGGGATGCGCTGATCGCTTCGGTCTACAATGCCGTGCGGACCGGCCCAGGCTGGAAGAACACCTTGCTGATCGTCACCTACGACGAGCATGGTGGCTGTTATGATCATGTGCCGCCGCCGCCGGCTGTGTCACCCGACGACCTGCGGCCGGATGGTTTCGACTTTGGCAGCTTCGGCGTGCGCGTGCCGGCCCTGATCATCTCCTCCTATGTCAAGCCTGGGTCGGTCATTCGTCCGCACGGTCCGACGCCGTTCGACCATACCTCGATCAGTGCCACGTTGGGGCGGCTGTTCGGGTTTCCGCCGCTGACCAGGCGGGACGCGGCGGCGCCCGACCTGCTGGAGGCGCTGACCGGGGACGGCGGCAACGATGGCCCGCCTGTGGTTCAGGCGAACGAGGCCACGCCTGGGCCGGCGCAGATCGCCAGATCGGCGGCGCGGCAGCCAAATTCGATGCAGCACGCGCTGAACGCGGCGGCGCTGCGGCTGCCGGCGGCGGGGGCGGATATCGCGGCCCATGTCCATGGCCTGGCGTCCACGCCGGACCCCTCGCCGGCTCCGGGCCCCGTGGCGATGGCGGCGGAGACGGTCGCGGCGAAGGTGCGGGCGTTTTTGGGCCGGCTGTAGACGCTGCTCGCCAGCGACTCACACCGAGCGCGCGCACGTCTGGGATCGGCCCATCCGTGCCACTTGTCATAAAATCTGCTATATCCCGAGGGATAGGAGGCAGCATGAGCGACTATGACACCGACATCTTGAGATGGTCCGAGAACCAGGCTGAATTGCTGCGCCAACATGCCGCCGCTACCAGACCGAATGACACCGCGATCGACTGGCCCAACATCATCGAAGAGATCGAAAGCGTCGGTCGGTCGGAGCGCTCCGCGGTGGCAGGCAATGTCAGAACCATCATCGAGCATCTCGCCAGGCTGCAAGCCTCTCCCGCGGCCGATCCACGCGCCGAATGGCGTTAGATCATATTACGTGCCCGCGCCGCCATCGACGAGGCGTTGGAGGAAAGCCCCAGCCTGCGTGCAAACCTCGATGCGGTCATCCAGCGGGAGATGCGGCGCGTTCGTCCGTTGGTCGCTGAGGCGCTGGCACAATATCGCGCTGGCACAGTATAACGAGGCACCACGGGTGCCACTGGACCAGATCGGGTACAGCACGGAGCAAGTGCTCGGGCCGGGGTTCCCGGACGATCTGAGTTGATGACCGCCGAGCGCCCGCCGCTCGAGAAACTGATGAAAGCCCTCTGCCCCGGCTATGTGATTATCATCCCAGCAGTGGACCGCGACTCGCGGGATACGACAGACCTCATGGTGATTGCCCGCGACATGCAGCGGGAGGTTGGGCCTGCGTTCGCTGACTGGTCCGCGGGATCGTTCCGTCTCATGATGTCATGTCACCTGCCGACATCCATCCGCATCGCCTCATGTTACCTCAGTGATACCTCCGCCGCTTTATCCTGATAGTCCTTCTTCGGGTCGGAGCCGAACAGCGCCTTGATCCCCGCCACAATGCTCGACCCGCTCTCCCAGATCTCCGCGTTCTCCGCATCGAAACGGATCAGCGCCAGGTTCGGATCATCCTTGCCGCCTGGATACCAAGCCGCGACGGACTTATTCCAAAGCCGATCGATTACGACGCGGTCGTTGTCGAGCGCCAGATTGCCCCGGACGCTGGCAAACAGGTCATGACCCTTCGAGGCAAACGTGGCAATCGCGCGATGACCCTTCCCGAGGGACTGAACGAGCACATTGTCCTTGGCGGCGAAGAACCAGATCGGGCTTTTCTCCCCCTCGAACTGCGCTGTCATTGGGCGAACATGGCCATCCTCGACCCCGTCAAGGCCGAGCATCATCGTCATATCCGACTCAAGCGACTTCCAGAATTTTGTCTCGAGTTCCTGCGGCGTTGGCATCTCGGTCTCCTTGCATACCCTTGCCAAACGGATGGCGTTGCTAGGCGGTTCCTTTTCGACCTCCAGGTCGGCATCGATTGTCGTCAGGTGCGATAGGCGTAACGCAGCCAGACAAGGTGGACCACCGGAAAAACTAAAGCCACGGTGATTTATAACGACAGCAGCTTTCGGTGCGCAAAAAACAAACTGGCCAGTATAACCTTACGATCACCGGTATTAAGACAAGTGCGACGTCCCTTGGCACATACCACGTTGGCCGACGGTCAAAACCCCATTGCATCGGGATATCGGCACCGCTTGGGGTCCGACCGCAGGCAATCCAGGATGCAATGAGCATAACCCCAACGATTAATACATTAGCAAGAAGATAAGATCATCCACGATGTCATGTGAACGCCTGTCTCTGGGTATCGGTCATCTTCATTCTTGCGCTGATATATAGCATGAAGCTGGCGGAATCGGCGGGGCCTGCTGCCTCCAAACTAAATGATGAGTCGCGACCGATTTGGCTGGCATAAGGTACCTCGCGTTGCGAGACGAAGGGCACCAGCCTACACCAACCGCCCATCCCGCAACGTCACCGTCCGATCCATCCGCGCCGCCAACTCCGGGTTGTGCGTCGCGATCAGCGCCGCCACCCCTTGCTCCCGCACGATCGACAGTAATTCCGCGAACACCCCCTCGGCCGTCGCCACGTCAAGGTTCCCCGTCGGCTCATCCGCCAACAGCAGTTTCGGCTGGTTCGCCAGCGCCCGCGCGATCGCCACCCGCTGCTGCTCCCCCCCCGATAGCTTCCCCGGCAGATGACCCAGCCGGGATGCCAGGCCGAACGTCGTCAGCAACGACCGGGCACGATCCTCCGCCATCCGGCGCGGACGCCCGGCGATCATCAGCGGCAGCACGACGTTCTCCAGCGCGGTGAACTCCGCCAGCAGATGGTGGAACTGATAAACAAAGCCGATCGTGTCGCGGCGGACGGCGGTGCGAGCGGCATCAGGCAAACCCCCGGCATCGCGGCCCTCGATCAGCACGGACCCGTCGTCCGGCCGGTCGAGCAGACCCGCGACATGCAGCAAGGTGGACTTGCCGGCACCGGACGGAGCCACCAGTGCCACGATCTCACCGACGCGCACGTTCAGGTCGGCGCCGCGCAGCACCGCAAGCTCGCCGCCGTCACCGCGATAGACCCGGCTGACCGCCCGCAGCACCAGCGGGTCACTCATGCCGCAGCGCTTCCACCGGGTCGGTACGGGCGGCGCGCCAGCTCGGATACAGCGTGGCAAGCAGCGACAGCACCAGACCCAGCCCCACCACCCGCGCCACATCGCCCCAGTCAATGGCGCTCGGCAGTTCGCTCAGCATGAACACCGAGGCGTCGAACACCCGCCCGCCGGTAACCCGCTCCACGAAATGCTGCACGGCAACGATGTTGCGGCAGAACACCACGCCGATGACGGTGCCGATCAGCGTCCCGCTGACGCCGACGAAGGCGCCGCACATCAGGAAGATGCGCATGACGGCGAAGCTGCCGGCGCCCAGGGTGCGCAACACGGCGATGTCGGCGCGCTTGTCCTTTACCAGCATGATCAATGACGACACGACATTGAATGCGGCCACCAGCACGATCATGCCCAGCACAATGAACATGGTGTCCTTCTGCACCTGCAGCACGCCGACGATGGTGTCGTTGGCATGCCGCCAGTCCCGGGCATAGACGGGCTTGCCGTGCAGCAGCGCCGTCAGCGGGCGTTCCACCGCACCGACATCGTCCGTGTTGTTCAGCCTGATCTCGATTCCGGTCACCGCATCGGACTTCTGGAAGAAGATCTGCGCGGCCGGCAGCGGCAGGAAGACGACGCCGGTATTGTAGTCGTTCAGCCCGGCATCGAAGATCGCCACCACCTTGTAGGCGCGCACGCGCGGAATGGTGCCGAACGCGGTCGCGGCACCCTCCGGCGAGATCACCGTCAGCGCATCCCCAACCCGCAGCCGATAGGCGCTGGCCAGCCCGATCCCCACGACGATGGCATCATCACCGGTAAAGCTCGCCAGGCTGCCCGCGACGATGTGGTCGCTGATCGGATGCAGCGCCCGCAGGTCGTCCAGGCTGATGCCGCGCACCAGGCCGCCGCGGGCGCCGCCGCCTTCGGTGCTCAGCAGCGCCTGTCCGTCCAGCACCGGCGTGGCGGATGCGACGCCCTTAATGCCACGGATGCCTGTCACCAGTGCGGCATAATCGTCGATCTTCTGGCCAGCGAAAGCCTCGATCGTCACCTCGCCGTTGACGCCGAGGATGCGCGCGACGAGCTCCCGCTGGAAGCCGCTCATGACCGAGGTCACCACGATCAGTGTCGCCACCCCCAAGGCGATGCCGACCAGCGAGAAGATGGCAATGATGGAGACGAACCGCTCGCCCTTGCGCGCCCGCAGGTAGCGGCCGGCCACCATCCGTTCGAACGGGCCGAACATTCAGCCGATCCGCGCCAGCGCCGCCTCCGGCGTGACCTCGATGCGTTCGCCCGTCGCCCGCCGCTTCAGTTCCACCTGCCCGGCAGCGGCGCCGCGTGGCCCGACGACGATCTGCCAAGGGTGGCCCATCAGGTCGGCGTCAGCGAACTTCGCGCCGGCGCGGTCAGCGCGGTCGTCATACAGGGCGTTGCCGGCCAGCGACGCATAAAGTGTCTCGCACATCGCGTCGCAGGGCGCATCGCCAGGTTTGAGGTTCAGGATCGCCGCCTTGAACGGCGCGATGCTGTCCGGCCAGATGATGCCGGCATCGTCGTGGCTGGCCTCGATCACCGCGCCCACCAGCCGGGAGATGCCGATGCCGTAGCTGCCCATCTCCGGGTAAACGGGCTTGCCGTCCGCGCCGGCGACGGTGGCACCCATCGCCTGCGTGTAGTTGGTGCCGAAGTAGAAGATGTGGCCGACTTCGATGCCCCTGCCCTCCCGCTTGCGTTCGGCCGTCACCTGGTCCCAGCGGGCGAGGTCGTGCTTCTCGTCGGTGGCGGCATAGTGGGTGGTCATCTCCTGGAAGAACCGCGCCAGGTCGTCGGGCTTGTCGTGGCTGAATCCGCCGGCGCCGGATGACAGGAAATCGATCTCCTCGAACGCGGCATCGTAGTAGACCTGGCTTTCCCCGGTAGCGGCCAGGATGATGAATTCATGGCTCAGATCGCCGCCGATCGGGCCGGTGTCAGCCTCCATCGGGATCGCCTTCAGGCCCATCCGCTGGAAGGTGCGCATATAGGCCAGCATCATCTTGCGATAGCTGATCACGGCGCCGGCGCGATCGATATCGAACGAGTAGGCATCCTTCATCAAAAATTCCCGCCCGCGCATCACGCCGAAGCGGGGTCGCACCTCGTCACGGAACTTCCATTGGATATGATACAGCATCTGCGGCAGCGCGCGATAGCTGCGGACCGACTGACGAAACAGGTCGGTGACCATTTCCTCGTTGGTCGGGCCGTACAGCATGTCGCGCTCATGCCGATCGCGGATGCGCAGCATCTCCTTGCCGTAATCCTCATAGCGACCGCTTTCCCGCCACAGCTCCGCCGACTGGATCGTCGGCATCAGGATCTCCTGCGCGCCGGCGTTGTCCTGTTCCTGCCGCACAATCCGCTCGATGTTCTTCAGCACCCGCAGGCCCAGCGGCAGCCAGGCATAGATGCCCGCCGATGTCTGTCGCACCAGCCCCGCCCGCAGCATCAGCCGGTGCGAAACGATCTGCGCCTCGGCAGGCGTTTCCTTCAGGGTGGGAATGAAGCCATGGGACAGGCGCATCGCGATTGGTTCCCGTTGAAAGTGCGGTTCGCCGGTTCGTATCGCGTTTGATCGAATGTCGCTACCCGGTTGAGCACCCACGGCAGCGGCTTGGTTCAGGATGGCGACGGCCGGCTGTCAGCCCAGGCACAAATGCCGCGACGCAGCATTTGACAGCAAACCTGTCGTTTCCTTGAAATTTTGCTGCGTTGCACAACGATTGCGCGCAATAAACTCCGCGTTATCAGCGGAAACCCCAACCAAAGCCCGTGACTTGCCACTGAAGTTTGTCTAAGCAAGCTCTTGGGCCACATACCGGTTAGTAGGTGGGTCAGGTTTGGGGAGGAAACGCCAACCGCCCGGGCAGGTGAGGATATCGTCCCGCCTGCCCGAGGTGGAACCTGTGGCAAAAAGCTTATATTATCAATATTCCGGCGCGGCGAACAGACCGTGCCGGAAACTGATGTAGTCGCTTTGGATCAGCGCATCGGCAGCGATCCAAAGTACGCCCGCGACTATCGTGGTAACGATAACCTTCATCAGTAATCTTGGGTGTTCCGGCGTGCCGCGCCAGCCGCTGGCCGCGTCCGCCTGCTGCACCGGCCGCGTGCCGATCGGCAAGACCGCGAACAACGCCGTCCACCAGATGATGACGAACACCACGATGCCGGTGAACCAGTTCATCTCGGTTCACACTCGGATCAGGTGCACATCAACCATCGGCCGCTTACCCAGGCGCCGGCCCAATGCTCGGCGCAAGGCGGCGCGGGCCGCCTCGGCCAAGCCGCTGTCCTCGCGCCGCAGGTTGGCCGGCAAATCACGCATGATGTCGAGGAATTCCCCGGCGACCCGATCGGTTTCAACGTCCTCGGGGTCAAGCAACCCTGGCGCGCTGATGCGCGGCCGGCCGAGGATGGTGCCGGCCTGGTCGACCGCGAGGCTGGCGACGATCAGGCCGTTGAACAGCATGCGCCGGCGCGCCGACATGACCTCGCCGTGCATCGGCACGAGGCGGGTGCCGTCCAGCACCAGCTTGCCGACCGGGGCGCTGTCGATGATCGCCGGCCGCCCAGGCGCCAGGCTGATGATGTCGCCATCCTCCAGCAGGAACGGCGTGGCACCCGCTTCCCGCGCCAGTTCGGCATGCGCCGACAGATGCCGCCACTCGCCGTGCACCGGCACCGCGTAGCGCGGCTTGACCAGCGTATACAGCCGGCGCAGCTCATCCCGCGCGGGGTGGCCAGAAACGTGGATCATGTGGTCCTGATCCGTCATCAGCCGTACGCCATGACGGATCAGGTTGTCCTGCACCGTGCCAATGGCCCGTTCATTCCCCGGAATGACGCGGGACGAGAAGATCACCGTGTCGCCTTCCCCCAGCGACACCCGCGGGTGGTTGTCCTGGGCAATGCGGGCCAGCGCGCTGCGCGGCTCGCCCTGACTGCCGGTCACCAGGATCAGGATGTTGTCGTCCGGCACGTCGTCGATGTCGTCTTCCGTCAGGAACGGCGGCAGTCCCTTCAGGTAGCCGCAGTCGCGCGCCGCGGCGTCCATGTTGCGCAGCGATCGGCCCGCCAGCGCCACGCTGCGGCCGGCGTCCCGCGCGGCCAGGGCGATCGACTCCATGCGGGCGACATTGCTGGCGAAGCAGGTCACCGCGACCCGGCCGGACAGGTCGCGGATCAACGCCGACAGGTTGCGGCGCACGTCCCGTTCGCTGCCGGAATGGCCTTCCACCATGGCGTTGGTCGAATCACAGACCAGTGCCAGGACGCCTTTGGCACCGAGTTCCGCCAGCGCGGCTTCGTCCGATGGCGGCCCGATCAGCGGCGTGGGGTCCAGCTTCCAGTCGCCGGTATGCAGGACGGTGCCCAGCGGCGTGTCGATCACCAGCGCCTGGGCTTCCGGAATGGAATGCGCCATGCGGATGAAGCGCAGCCTGAACGGCGACAGGTCGATGCTGCCACCCGGCGCGATGACGTGCAGCCGCACCTGATTGACCAGGCCGGTCTCCGCCAGCTTGCGGCGCAGCACCGCGGCGGCGAACGGCGTGGCGTACACCGCGCACTTCAGCCGCGGCCACAGCCAGGCAACGGCGCCAATGTGGTCTTCATGCGCATGAGTGATCACCAACCCAACCAGCTTGTCGCGGCGGTCGGCGATGAACGCCGGATCGGCCATCAGCACGTCCACCTCGGGATGCTCGCTGCCGCCGAAGCCGATGCCGCAATCCACCGCGAGCCAGCGTTCCTTGCCAGGCTCGTTATAGCGATACAGGTTCAGGTTCATGCCAATTTCGCCCGTCCCGCCAAGCGGCAGGAAGGCCAGGTCGCCGTTTTCTGAGTCCATATGTCGAGGTTCGTTCCGTTACTCTGGTTCAATCAGCCGTGTCTTCTCCCTGGGCAATGTGGGGGCTGGGTTGCGTTCCGCCAACAGCCGTAGCCCATCCAGGGTCAGATCAGGCTCGATATGTTCGATCAGCAGCGTGCCCTCGGCGAACAGTGGCGCCAGGCCGCCGGTGGCGACGACCTTCATCGGACTGCCGAATTCGATCTTGATGCGGTTCAGCAGGCCCTCGATCAGCCCGATATAGCCCCAGTACATGCCGGATTGCATGGCAGGCACGGTGGAACGGCCGATCACCGACTGCGGCCGGCCGATGCCGATCCGCGGCAGGCGGGCCGCGGCCTGGTGCAGCGCCTCCAGCGACAGGTTGATGCCGGGGCAGATTACCCCACCACAATACGCGCCGGTCTGGTCCACCACGTCGAACGTGGTGGCGGTGCCAAAATCGACCACGATCAGCGGGCAGCGGAACTGGCGGAAACCGGCCAGGGCGTTCAGCAGCCGGTCGGCGCCGACCTCGTTGGGGTTGTCGATCTTGATGTCGAAGCCCCAGTCGAGCGAGGCGCGGGCAATCAGCGGCTCGACGCTGAACCACTCCCGGCACAGGCGGCGCAGGTGATACAACGCGGCGGGTACCACCGTGCCGATCACCGCGGCGGCGATCTCGTCACGTTTCAGGCCGGACAGGGTCAGCAGCGAATTGAGCCAGACGGCATATTCATCGGACGTCCGCTGCGCGTCGGTGCGGATGCGCCACGAACCGCGCCAGCCCGACCCGTCATGGACAGCGAAGACAATGTTGGTGTTGCCGGCATCGACCACCAGAAGCATGGCTATCCAACCAGGTTCGCGGCGGTCAACCGCATGGAAGGGATTGCAAGTACTGTCCGCATAATGCCAGGGCCATTCTACTGTCAACACCGGTATCGGCCGGAACGACTTTAGTTGATCGGTCGGCTGGATGGGTGTCAACACGGCACACCTGAACCTTGCTGCCGCTCCCGCGACATCCGCCAGACAATTGCGTTTCAGATCATCCGGCTTGCCATGCTGCGGTGGGCCGGGGCAACGCTCACCGCCGCCAACTTAGAGCAATATCAGCCTGACTGGAATAGCGAAGCGATCTCAGGCTGATGAAATTGCTCGTGAAATACAGCTAGAGCGGTTCCACACTTGGTGAAACCGCTCTAGCCCGGACGACCAACAGCGTCGCGAGGATCAGGTCTCACGCGGGACGACCGGCACCGTCAACAGCTCGGTCCGACGCAACACACCCAGCGACACCGACGTTCCAGCGCGCTCCGAGATCAGCGCGCGATGCAGGTCGTCTATACCGGTCACCACCGCGCCATCGAACGACACCACCACATCCCCAACCTCAAGTTCGGCCTGCCGTCCGGCTCCATCCGCCGCCAGATCCGAGATCATCGCGCCGGTGAGCTGCTCCAGCCGATGAAAGCGGCGCAGCCGTGTGGTGATCTGTACGGTCTGCGCCGATATCCCCAGCCGGGACCGCCGCACCCGCCCATCATGCATCAGTCGCGTGGCGACCCAGATCGCGGTGTCGATGCCGATGGCGAAGCAGATGCCCTGCGCGGGGGCGATCATCGCCGTGTTGATGCCGATCACCGCACCGGCGCCCGAGACCAGCGGGCCGCCGGAATTGCCCGGGTTAAGCGGCGCGTCGGTCTGGATTACACTGTCGATCAGGCCGCCGGAGCGGGTGCGCAAGGTGCGGCCGAGGGCGCTGACGATGCCGGCGGTGACGGTGCACGTGAACCCCAACGGGTTGCCGATCGCGACGACAAGCTGGCCGACCCGCAAGCCAGCCGAGGCACCCAGTTCGGCATGGGGCAATCCAGTGCCCGAAAGGCGCAGCACGGCGATGTCGGTGGCGGGATCGTCGCCGACCAGGACGGCCTGGCAATCCTGGCCATCCGTCAGGCTGGCCCGCAAACCGGCCGCGTTGGCGACGACATGCGAGTTCGTCAGCACGTAGCCGTCCGGCGTGAAGATGACACCTGATCCCTGGCTCGCAGGCCGGCCGTCCTTGCCAAACGCCATGACATGCACCACCGCTGGTCCGACGCGATCAAACGCCTGCACCACCTGGGCGGAATAGGGATCAAGCGGCTGGGTCAACACATCAAGTGGCATGGAAATGGTCCTTTCCAGATCCAGATGGGTTCCAGATCAGCAAAGCGGCACCCGGCTATCCGGCGGGTTTGTTCCCGGCCATCCGGCGAGGTTTGTTCCCGGCCATCCGGCGAGGTTTGTTCCCGGCCATCCGGCCGATGCCCATGCGTCGCAAGACGCGCCAGGATGCGTCCACGCAAGGAGCCAGTTCCCATGGACATCATCGAGCAGTTTTCCGCCGCTTTGGCCGACCGGATTACCCAGGCGGCACCGATCGTGGTCGGTATTCGTGCGGGCCAGCACCAGAGCAGTGGCATTCTATGGCGGCCGGACGTGGTGCTGGCGTCGGAGCAAGTCCTCGGCGACGATCCTAGGCTGACGGTCACCGGCGGCGGCCAAACGGTCGAAGCGACCCTCGCCGGGCGCGATATCGGCACAAACGTGGCCGTGCTGAAACTGCGGACAGCGCTGACCGGCGCGCTGCCGCCCTCGGCCGCCGCCCCCAACGTCGGATCGCTGGCGCTGGTGGTCGGTGCCGACGCGGCGGGCGGCCCGACAGCGCGGCTGGCGATGGTGCATGCCCTGGGTGATGCCTGGACCAGCATGGCGGGCGGCCGGATCGACGCGCTGATCCGGTTGGACACGCGTCTCGGCGCCGACGAGGGCGGACCCGTGCTGTCACTGGATGGTGGGATGCTGGGCATGTCCACCTCCGGCCCACGGCGGCGGACCATCGTGATCCCGATGGCAACCCTGGAACGGGTGGTCGATCCGCTGCTGACAGAAGGACGCATCCCCCGCGGCTGGCTGGGTCTCGGTCTACAGCCGGTGATGATCCCAGACAGTCTCCGGCCGGCCGCCGGGCGGGAAAGCGGTCTGATGGTGGTGAGCCTGGCCGCGTCCGCGCCAGCCGAGACGGCCGGCGTGCTGCCGGGCGATATCGTGCTGGACATCGACGGCAAGCCGGTCGCCCGGCCGCGGGCGCTGACTGCTTCGCTGAGTTCGGACCGCATCGGCCAGGCGGTCATGCTGCGCGTGCTGCGCGCCGGGGCCGTTCAGGCGATCAGCGTGACCATAGCGGCAAGACCCGCCGCATGAGCGCGTCCGACGGCCTGCGCATCCGACTGCACGCGACGGATGCGCTTCGCCGTCGCGGACTGGCGGCGATGCTGCAGGCCGCCGGCCACACGGTCACCGAGGATACGCCCGACGTGGAACTCTGTGACGTCGGCCGCGGCGCGCGAGAAACCGAGGCGCCGGTCGTGGTCCTGACGGACAGTGAGGTAGTGTCTGGTTCGCCGGCCGGGGTGCTGGCGGCGGACGCCTCGGCGGACCAGCTTGATCTGGCGTTGCGCGCGGTGGCGGCGGGCTTGCAGGTTCGTTCCCCCGCAACGGCGGTGGAGCGAGGCTTCGCGCCGGTGGCCGAGGACGCACCTCTGCTGACCCCGCGGGAGCGTGAGATCCTGGCGCTGGTCGGTCAGGGCCTGAGCAACAAGTCGGTGGCTCGCCATCTGGGGATCTCCGTGCATACCGTGAAGTTTCACCTGGAGGCACTGTTCGCCAAGCTGGACGCGACAAGCCGAGCGGAGGCGGTGGCGAAGGGCCTGCGGGGCGGGGTGATCGAACTGTAGAAGAAGGCCAGGACTCTGCCTGGACCCGCAAAGGGGCTGATGCCCCTTTGATCCCTGTCCAGGGGCTTGTGGGAGAGGGGGCGACTCACGTGTTGCAACCACCGAGTAGCCCCCTCTCCCACAAACCCCTAAATGGGTTCCAAGGGCGTCAGCCCTTGGCGGGGTCGAGGGGCGGAGCCCTCGCCTTCCTGCCACGGTTTGACATTCCCCCGTCCGGATGCGATCCGACCTACTGCACAGTAGCTGGAGCCGGATGTGAATGATGCGCTGCCGGAGGGCGGGTCTGCCCTGCGATCGATCGATGCTGTCGAACACGGCCTGAGCGGGGCCGGTTACATCGCCAACCGGCAGATTTCCACCGCGATCTATATGGCGCACCATCTGCGCAAGCCCATTCTGGTGGAAGGCCCCGCCGGCGTCGGCAAGACGGAGTTGGCCAAGTCGGTTGCGTCCTGGCTGAAACTGCCGCTGATCCGCATGCAGTGCTACGAGGGGCTGGACGAATCTAAGGCGCTGTACGAATGGAAGTACGGCAAGCAGCTTCTGTATACGCAGATCCTGAAGGACAAGATCAGCTCGGTCATCGGCGAGGCGGACGGCCTGGCCGAGGCGCTGACCAAGCTGCACGCGTTCGGCGACATCTTCTACTCGCACCAGTTCCTCGAGCCGCGGCCACTGCTGCGCGCCTTGCAGCAGCCGGATGGCGCGGTGCTGCTGATCGACGAGATCGACAAGTCGGACCAGGAGTTCGAGGCGTTCCTGTTGGAAATCCTGTCCGACTACCAGGTGACGATCCCGGAGATCGGCACGGTCGAGGCGGTCACGCCACCGATCGTGCTGCTGACCTCGAACAGCACCCGCGACCTGGGCGACGCGCTGAAGCGGCGCTGCCTGCATCTGCACATCGGCTTTCCGGACGACAGGCTGGAGGCGAGGATCATCGCCTCCCGCGTGCCGGGCATCGACGCTCGGCTGTTGAAGCAGCTTGTCAGCTTCGTGCAGCAGTTGCGCGCGCTGGACCTGAAGAAGGTGCCCTCGGTCAGTGAAACGATTGACTGGGCGAAGGTGATGCTGCTGCTGCATGCCTCTGTTCTGGAGGTCGATCTGGTGCGTGACACGCTGAACGTGCTGCTGAAGTTTGAGGCCGATGTCGAGGCGGCGGCCAAGCAGCTTGCCGGCCTGACGCACAAGGCTCGGCAGGAGGCGGGAGTCGCCTAGATGCAGGCCGCGCCCGCCACTGAACCGCTGCGACGGTTCCTCCAGGTCGCGCGCGGCGCGGGTCTGCAAGTCTCCGCGGCGGAGGGGATCGACGCGGCCCGCGCGGTGGACCTCGTAGGCTTCAGCGATCGTGCCGTGCTGAAGGACAGCCTCGGCCTGGTCCTGGCGAAGACGCCGGACGAGAAGGCGCTGTACGACGAGGCTTTCGATCTGTATTTTAAGCGCGATGAATTCGACGATACGGGACAAGACGCGGACGCAGCCGAAGCGCCGGATGCCAATCCGTCTTCCAGCCCCGCCAGCGGTCCAGGCGGCGATGGAATGGGCGGCCAAGGCGGCCAGTCCCTCGGCCAGTTGCTGGCCGGCGACGATCGCGCCGCACTGGCAACGGCAATGGAGCAGGCGGCGCGGGACGCCGGCATCGAGGCGATCCGGTTCTTTACGCAAAAGAACCTTTACGCCCGCCGCATCCTGGACCGCATGGGCCTGCGTCCGCTTGAACGCGACATCGAGGCAATGCGCCAGACTGGCACGCCGGAGGGTCTTGGGCGCGCTCAATTCCTGGAAAACCGGCTCGAGGCGCTGCGTGACGCGGTGCGGGATTTCGTCGAGCGCAACCTGATCCTGTTCGCCAGGGGCGAAACCGAGAAATTCCGCGAGGACCTGCTGAAGTCCGCCCGCCTGTCGAACCTGGAGCGGCGCGATCTGGACCGGATGCGCGTGCTGGTGCGGCAGATGGCAAAGAAGCTGGCGGCGCGCTACGCCAAGACCCGCCGCCGGCATCTGCGTGGGGTGCTGGACACGCGGCGGACCTTGCGGCGGAACATGGGCTGGGGCGGCGTGCCGTTCGTTACTGTCTGGAAGCAGAAGCGCATCGAGAAGCCACGCGTGATGGTGCTGTGCGACGTCTCCGGCTCGGTCGCCGCGATGTCGCAGTTCCTGCTGATGTTTCTGTATGCGTTGAATGAGGCACTGTCGGATATTCGCTCCTTCGCCTTCGCCGGATCGCTGATCGAGGTGTCCGACATCCTGGAGAAGGCGCCGGTCGAGGACGCGATCACCCGGATCATGTCGCTGATCGGATACGGCTCCTCGAACTACGGCAATGCCTTCGCCGACTTCCAGGATGGCTGGATGCGGTTCGTTACCAACAAGACGACCGTGATCATCCTGGGCGACGCACGCGGCAACCGCACCGACCCGCGCACCGAGATCATCGGCCAGATCTCGCAACGGTCGAAGCGGATCATCTGGCTCAATCCGGAGTACCGCTCCGCCTGGGGCATCGGCGATTCGGACATGTATCGCTACGCGCCATTCTGTCATCTGGTGACTGTATGCAATACGTTACGTCATCTGGAACGCACGATCAGCGACATCCTGAAGGATGCGGCCTGACGCCTGATCACGCCGGGCAGACCGTTCAAGGCAGGTGGATGATGCGATCGAACGAAGGTCTCGATGGCTTTCAGGCTGTCCGGTCAGCCTGAAGCTGTCTGGCGCGCCCGACTAAACCTGCGGGCGTAAACCGTTTGTTAACAGAAATCCCGCAGGTTCACGCCCTGGCTTGAGACGGCTCGGCTTTCATTCCGGGGGATTACTGTGCGGGCGACTTGCCAATTATGCGGGTATATCCTGGTGGCGCTTTTCTGCCTGCCGATGGCCGGCCGAGCGCAGGATAGCGGCCGTCTGCTGGCTACCTCTGGCGTGACGCAGTTGGAAGGCGCCGGCGGCGGCGGGCTTGTGCCGTGGGCGCTGATCACCGGCTATGGCACACGGGACGCCATTGGCGCCAATGTACACTACACCTCGGCCTATTTGCCCAGTTTTACGCTGCAATCCGCCGGCGTGGGCGTCGGCCTCTATAATCGGTTGGAACTGTCCTATACGCACCAGTGGTTTAACACGGGCTCGGCCGGCGGCCGGCTTGGCCTGGGGTCGGGATACGTATTCGACCTTGACGTGGTCGGCGCCAAGGTGCGGGTACTGGGTGACGCGGTCTATGACCAGGATAGCTGGCTGCCGCAAATCGCCATCGGCACGCAGTTCAAGGCCGCGGACAGCCACAACGTGCTGCAGGCGATCGGCGCGCGCAGCCCGGATGGGGAAGACTTCTACATTTCGGCCACCAAGCTGTTCCTGGCCCAAAGCCTGCTGCTGGACGCGACGGTGCGCGCCACGAAGGCCAACCAGTTCGGCCTGCTCGGCTTTGGCGGCGACCGCGATAACGGTTACCACGCGGAATTCGAGGGCTCCGCCGCTCTGCTGCTAAGCCGTGACTTCGCCATTGGCGCCGAGGTCCGCACCAAGCCGGACAACCTGAGCTTCGCGAAGGAGGGCACCGCGTTTGACGCGTTCGCATCCTACTTCCTGAACAAGCACCTGTCGGCGACCTTGGCCTTCGTCGCCTTGGGGCCGATCGCGCGGCAGGGCGATCAAAACGGCGTCTATCTTTCGTTGCAAGGAGGTTTCTGATGATCTCGCCACGACATTGGCGTTGCGTCGTATTAGCCACGCTGCTGCTGGCCACGACAATCCCCATGCGAGCCAATGCGGATGACACGCTGTACCAGCGTCTCGGCGGGCAGGCTGGGATCACGCGCATCGTTGAGGAAGCCCACGCGCTTTTCCTCGCGGACGACCGGGTCAAGGACGATTTCGACAACATCAACGCCAAGCGCCTGAACACCCGCCTGGTGGAACAGATCTGCGTACTCGCCAGGGGGCCTTGCGTGTATCACGGCCGTTCCATGGCGGCCGCGCATAATGGCCTGAACGTAACCCAAGCCAAATTCAACGCTGTTGCCGAGGATTTGCAGACAGCGATGGAGCACCGGGGCATCCCGTACTGGACGCAGAACCAGTTGATGGCCCTGCTCGCCCCGATGCAGCGCGATATCGTCACACGATAGGAGCGGAGTTTTGCGCACCCTGTTGATTTCCTTTCTTGCAACGACAGTGATTCTGGCGTCGATCGCGATCGCCGCCGCCGGTGGTGTCGCGATGGTATCGCAAAAAAGCCGAGCGTTCTCCGTCAGCCACCTGCAGATCGCCCATGGCGACACGGTCCGGTTCAATAATGAAGACACTTTCTTGCACCAGATCTACGTTCATTCGCCATCTCTGAATTACGAATCCGATGAGCAGGAGCCAGGCACAAGCGTCGAAATCCGGTTCCCAAGTGCCGGCACGTTCGAAGTTCGATGCCAAATTCACCCGAAGATGCTGCTCGTGGTCGAGGCGCGCTGAAGCGGGTGGGGCGAGAAGCCAACATGTCCATACGCTCCAAGATACTGGCCGGCTGCATGGCGCTGACGGTGCTGACCGGGGTGCTGGGCGGCTATGCTCAGCGGGCGGAACGAGAACTCGGGGCGCTGGCGTTCCGCATCTACGACGATGCGTTCATGGGCGTCAGCTATCTGCGATCGGCACAGGTCGGCTTCGCCTCCCTGGCTGAAGCCGGGCGGAATGGATCATTGCAACCCGCCGCGGTCAGTGCCGTGCTGGAGGACCTGGATGTGGCGCGTGACCGTGCGATGTCGCCGGCAGGCCGAAACGCCGCGGAAAGCCTTAGCCGCACGATCAGGTCGGTCGTGGGACGCGGAGGCCAGACGCTCGCTGGTCCGGACGTTCTCGCCGTGCAGGCGCAGTTTGAGCAGGCGGTAGAAACCTTCGCTGACGACGGCTTCCGCTATCGCCGAAGCGTCGGCGCGCTGGTGGCGGCGCAGGTGCGGCGGACCTCGGTGGTCGTTGGGGTGACGGTTCTGATTGCGCTGAGCATCACCGTGCTGCTCACGCAAATGATCGCCCCGCCGGTGCGGCGAGCGGTCCGAATCGCGCAACTGATCGCCGCGGGGCAGCTCGACAATGCGATTTCCGTCACCGGCCGCGGCGAAACGGCGGAACTGTTGCGGGCGCTCTCGATCATGCAGGGCAGTATCGTGCAGGCGCTGGCGCGTATTCAGGGGCTGATGAACCAGCAGGCGACCCATCATGCCGGGGAACTCGCCGCACAGCACGCGCGGCTGGAGGCGGCGCTGGGCAACATGAACCAGGGACTTTGCCTGTTCGGCGCCGATGGACGGCTCGCCGTCGCCAACCGCCGCTTTGTCGAGATGTTTGGCGAGCCAGAGCCGGAAGCGCTGGCGGAAACGGTTCTGCGGAATGCGGGCCTGCACATGCTGCTTGAAAGCGGCCGCGATGGCGCGGTAGCGGCACTTTCATGCGAACTGCCGGACGGCCGCTCGATCGCCGTTTCCCAACAGGCCGTCGCCAGCGGCGGCTGGGTTGCGACCTATGAAGACATCTCGGAGCGGCGTGCCACTGAAGGTCGGCTCGCTCATATGGCGCGTCATGACCCACTGACCGGCTTGCCCAACCGCCTGCTGTTCAGCGAGCGCATGCAGCAGACCCTGGCGCGGGCCCGCCGCGGCGACGGTATCGCGGTGCTGTGCCTCGATCTTGACCGTTTCAAGACGGTCAACGACACGCTGGGCCACGCGGCCGGCGACGCGTTGCTGCGCGCGGTGACCGAGCGGTTGCGCCAATGCACGCGGGAAACCGATCTGGTGGTCCGCTTCGGTGGCGACGAATTTGTCATCGTGCAGGAAAAGGCTAGCCAGCCGACGGACGCAACGGCGTTGGCGCGGCGACTGGTGGAGATGCTGGGCCAAGCATTCGATATCGATCAGCAGGAGGTCGTGATCGGGGTGAGCATCGGCATTGCGCTATCGATGGACGGACTTGAAACGCCCGATGCGCTGCTCAAGCGAGCCGACCTCGCGCTGTATCGGGCAAAGGATGATGGCCGTGGCACGTTCCGATTCTTCGAGCGTGAGATGGACGCGGCGATGCAGGCGCGGCGGACGCTGGAAATCGACTTGCGCAAAGCGCTGGCCGAGGAACAGTTCGAGCTGTACTACCAGCCGCTTGTGCAGACGGGTGGGATAGCAGGGTTCGAGGCGCTGCTGCGTTGGCACCATCCGACGCGTGGCCTGGTGAGCCCGGCGGAGTTCATTCCGGTCGCCGAGGAGATCGGGCTGATCGGCGTGATCGGCGCCTGGGTCATGAGCCGAGCCTGCATCGATGCGGCGGGTTGGCCCGGTGCCTTGAAGGTGGCCGTCAACCTTTCACCGGCGCAGTTCCGAACCCGCTCCCTGGCGGAGGACGCAGCGCATGCCTTGTCGACATCTGGACTTGCCGCGACCCGGCTGGAGCTGGAGATTACCGAGTCGGTGCTTATCCAAGACGAGGCCGCGGTGCTTGATAGCCTGCACGCCTTGCGCGCCATGGGCATCCGTATTGCCATGGACGATTTCGGCACTGGGTATTCATCCTTGAGCTACCTGCGTCGGTTTCCGTTCGACAAGATCAAGATCGACCAGTCATTCGTGAAGGGCATCGAGGATCAGGAGGACAGCCGCACGATCGTCCGCGCCGTGATCGGCCTGGGCCGCTCCTTGGGTATCGCCGTCAACGCCGAGGGTGTGGAGACCGCCGAGCAACTCGCCGCGCTACGGGCGGAAGGGTGCGGCGAAATCCAGGGCTATCTGTTCAGCAAGCCCAAGCCGGTCCAGGAGATCGCGGACCTGTTGCTCCGGTTCGGCAATTCGACAACGCCGGCGGCGGCGCGGCCGGAGCAGGTGCCGCGTGATCCGGCGCACGCCGACAAGGTCGCTTCGCTTGTGGCGGAAGCCTAAAGGCATCCGAGAAACCGCCCGACGTTAAGCATGACGGCAACTCTATGCCTCTCGATACCCCAGCAGCAGCAGACCAGCGAACAGGATGCAGACGGGCCAGACCCAGCCGGCGATCTGCCAGGCGATGGGATTTTCCCGTGGGTTCAACCTGATCTCCAGCCAACGACCCCAGCCGGCGGCAATGCCGGCCAGCGCCAAGGGCGTGTGGATCAGTTCGATCAGCTCCTGGTCCTTCAGGTTGGCGATGGCATGGCTGTGGGTGAGCAACAGCGTGCCGCCGCCGGCACAGAGCAGCGGAAAGACCAGAGCAGCGTTGCGGTTGGTCCAGTTGGTCGCCCGCACCCGCCATTCGAACAGCGCGAACACTACCAGCAGCAGCACGAAGGCGCGGTGCTGCAGCACCTCGACGTCGCGAAAGCTTTCCAGGAAGCCGATCTGGCCGAGGGGCCAGGTTTCGGGATCCGAGCGGACAAACAGGAAGACCGCGAGGCCGAGGAACAGCAGGGGCCAATGCCTGGCCCAGCGGATGCCGGCGCGGTTGAGCAGGGCGAGCAGCCCGACGCCGACGACGAACAGTCCGGCCCAATGGTGGTTGTATTCCGACCAGGCGATGTCGTCGGCATTGCGCGGCGGCAGCTCCCCTGCCCCAGGAACAAAGGCCACCTGCGGTGCGGCTTTCCGCGTCGCCGCCTCGGCATCCAGCTTGTCCTGCAGGGCGGGCAGCGCCAGGCTGTCGCGGTCAGGACTGCTGAGGCGTGGCCACTCAGGCATATTGCGCGCCACGATCTCCGGCCAGGTCACACGGTCCTGCTTCAGGTCCACGGCGGGCGGCACCGAGGTCAATGAGGCGGCGGCGAAGAAGATGGCGATGCCGATGCCGAACTCGACCTCGGCGAAGCGGCGCATGCGGTTGACCGAGGTGGCGGGATTGGCACGCAGGCGCTCGACCAGCAGGAAGTTCATGCCGCCAAGACCCAGCAGCATCAGGAACATGGCGATCTTGGCGCCAACCATGATGCCAAAGGCGGTGCCATAGAAGCCTTGCCAGTCGCCGATGTAGAACAGGCTCATGGTGCTGCCGCTGACCAGGATGCAGGCGACGCCTGCCATGGACATGCGGGAGAAGCGGGCACCGACCAGCCGCCAGGATGCGGCATCGCGCACGCGGGCCAGCGCCAGCAGGAAACATGGGATGCCGCCGACCCAGATCGCCGCGCCAAGCTGGTGCAGACCCTCGACCAGCAGCAGGACGGCGCGATCGTCCAGCCGAGCCGCGGCGTGGGTGGTCAGGGTTGCGGCGGCGAGTTCCACGAGGGTCAGCGCCAGCAGCGGCAGGGACGGCGCTCGGACCTTCCAGCCCAGCAGCAGGATCGCCAGCAATGCGGCGGCCGCGGTCTTCACCAGTCCAGCCACGGCGAAGTTGGCGGCCAGAACGTCGGAGACACTCAGGTCCACGGTCGGGGTCAATACGGCGGTCTGCAAGGCGACGGTCGCGGCCTCAGACAGCAGCAGACCTAGCGCGGCATAGCCGGCAATGCGCGCGGTGCCGGCGGCGATGGTCTGGCCGGCGGGTCCCAGGCGCCTGGCTAGCGGGCGGGCCAGCGATACCAGGAACAGGGCCCCGCCCAGCGCCATCGACTGCGACAGGATGGTCAGGCCGTGGACGATGATCGAGAGGTAGCCGAACAGGTCGACCAGCAACTCCATTGATCAGGGCGCCGTGACGGTGAAAGGAACGTCGCCGCGGGTGATGTGGCCATCGATTGCCAGCACCTGCCAGCGAACGACGTAGGCGCCGGGGGTCAGGTCGAGACGGGCGTTGATGATGTCGGGCGGTCCGGCGGCCGCGATCGGCACGGTGTCGTGGCTGTGGTCCGGCCGGGTGAGGGTCAGGCGGGAGCGGGCGCGATCGATCCGGCTGTTGTAGCGCAGGTGCAGGTCAAGCGGACCGGCGGGGACCGAGGCGCCGGCGGGCGGCGTGCTGTCCTCCAGGATCGCGTGGGCAAAGGCTGGTGCCGGCAGCAGCATGGCGGCCAGGAGAAGCGGACCGGCGATAGCCTGGATCATGAGACGGTGCTGCAAGCTGATCCCTTTCAGGCCGAGGAAAGCGACCGGCCGTGTAGCCCCGGACGTTCGCGCTGTCCAATGACGCAGGGCTCGGCTAAGGGAAGCGGAGACTGGATTTGTGCAGGATGCGTGTCGCAATGAGCCGTCAACCGCCCGGAAAACGAGATGATTACCGTTGGTTCCATGCCATCACCACGCGGTGGATGGACAACGATGTGTTCGCGCACGTGAACAACGTGGTGTATTTCTCCTACTTCGACACGGCAATCACATATTTTGAAATGTCGGAGAAGGTGGTCGGCCTGCTGGACGGCCCGGTGCACTGCGTGGTGGCCGAGGTGGCGTGTCGGTATCATGCTTCACTGGCGTTTCCCGACCGGGTGACGGTAGGGATTCGTGTGGCCTCGATCGGGCGAAGTTCGGTGCGCTATGAAATCGGCATTTTCCGCAACGATGAGGCGGCAGCGACGGCCGAGGGGCATTTTGTGCATGTGTTTGTCGAGCGAGGGGTGCAAAGGCCGGTAGCGATCCCGGAAGACGCCCGGGGAAAGCTGGCTTTGCTGATGGTTGCGGATCGGGCATGAACGTCTGAGATCGGCAGCTTGGGGTCGTGCCCTTCGCCAGCGAAATCAGGTCCCGGATGACAACCTGATCAGGCTGTTCGGGCCGCCGGTGTCACGGAGCGAGAGCAGCCGAACCGGGAGTTTGTGTTTCGGCGAGAGCCTGCATGATCGCGCTGCCCCATGGCCGCGGGTTTGCGTCCTGCTGCGACGGCGCTATGGCATGCGGCACGGTAGCGGGTCGGGCCCCGGAAAGGCGGTTGCGGTAGGTCTCGATCTTGGCGCTGGCCTGCTGGATGGCTTCCTCGACCGCTGGGTCCGGGACGTCGTTTAGCGGTTCGGCCTCCGCGGCAGCGACGTTGGGTATATCGCAGGTCAGGCGCCTGGCCAGCGCTTTCTCATTCTGCTGGCAGGAGCGGTTGAGGCCGTTGGCGCAGCCACGGAAACGCAGCCGTAGGGTGGGCGACATCTCGGTTGCCTTGGCCTCCGCCAGAACGTCGAGTGCGGAGAAGCCGAAAGCAATGATCTGAACGGCGTTCAACATCTCCGCCCGCGTACGGGCGCCGTAGGATATCAGTGTTTCGAGGATTTCCGTTCGGGCCAGATTGAGATCCGGCGTGATCGTGAGGAAGTACGGTATCAGGAAGCGGACCAGACGTTCGAGGAAAATGCTGGGTTGGTAAAGGGTAGGATGCTGGGACATAGCGGCGGATCCAGAAAATGTTTGTGTTTTGTTCTTATCGCAGATTCCGAACCAAATCAAGAACAAACAGACGCTCGATTTGCGACAGGCTTTGTTCCAGGCTTTGATGCAGGGTTCAATGCAGACGGGGTCCTGCCCCCAAAGTTCGTTGTCTTACGCGGCGGACATAGGGCAGCGGTTTCCTGTACGGGAGACCAAACCCACCGCTACCCCAGGGCCCACCGCTACCCCAGGGCGCGGGCATACAGCGATGCCCGCTGCCGGTGCTTTCCCCAGCGTTACATTCGGGGCGTTATATTTGGCCTAGGAGCAAGCCTTGCCGCCGCTGGGCCGATCGCCGGCTGCTTCCGCGGCGGACTGGGCCATGTAGGCGCCGTTCTTCGTCTTGCCGTAGTAACGCGTGCCAGGACAGTGGTAGACCTTGCTGGTATTGTTAACCCATACCTGCCCGGTGCCGCCACCGGCTTTTGGCGCGGTTGTGCCGGTCGGCCCAGTTGCCGGGGCTGAGGCAAGGGAGGGTTTGGTCGACCCGATCAAAGGTGACGGCGTGGGCGAAGGTGACGGCGTAGACGAAGGCGTCGTCGCGGGCGTTGACGCACTGGCAATGCGAGCGTTGGCTGGTTTCGCGGCCGGTGTGGCCGACGCCGTCGTGGCGCCCCAGGATGCGACCCCGCCGTGGCCACGACAGGCGCCGGACCGGGATTTCCCGGAATAGTCGGAGCCGTCCTTGCAGGCGGCGGTGACCCCCGTGTCCGTCTGTGCATAGGCGGCGGGAACCAGCAACAATCCTGTGCCAAGTATAGCGGCTATTAGAGCTGCTCTCATGATGCCGTTCTCCATTAGGGAATGCTCGACTGTTGGAAATATTTCGGAGGCGAGCAAGACAAAAGGCGAGGTTTGCCGGCTTATGGCGATCACAATGTCTGGCGGAAGACTGGCTGTGCAGTGAAAGAAATATCGATACTATATCGGCGCAGATGTATTTCTATCGCTTATTCGCGCCTGTTCATAATTTAACGCCTGCATAGGTGCTAATGAACAACTATATCATGTTGCATGCATGGGCTGGACAAATGGCAGTCGAGCCAAGGTCACGAACACGCGCGAACTACTTTATCAAAGCGGCCGCGTCGGCGGCAAGACTTGCTGGCGAGAACCAAGTATTGGATTTTCCGGATCTGCTCTGCGTGAAAGGGCGAACAAGCTACCCGTACGCCACCGCCGCCTCGCCCCGTGTCATTCGCTCCATCATAGGCGTTCCGGTCAAACCGCAAGCCACCGCCTCCGCCACCCGGATCCCGTCCACGGCCGCCGACAAGATTCCGCCGGCATACCCCGCCCCCTCCCCGGCCGGGAAAAGACCCTTCGTGTTCAGGCTCTGTCCATCGGCGCCGCGGACAATCCGGATGGGGGAGGAGGTGCGCGTCTCCACCCCCGTCAGCACCGCGTCGTGCATGGCGAAACCGGGAATGTCGCGGGCGAACTTCTGCAATGCCTCGCGGATTGCCTCGATCGCGAAGCTGGGCAGACAGGCCGCCAGGTCGGCGGGATGGACACCGGGTTTGTGGGACGGCACGACCGCTCCCAGCGCGCCAGAGGCTCGTCTGGCGATCAGGTCGCCGACAAGCTGAGCCGGGGCTGCGTAATCGCTGCCGCCGGTCAGGAACGCGCGCCGCTCCCAGGCCTGCTGGAAGGCGATGCCGGCGAGCGGGCCGCCGGGGTAGTCGTCCGGCGCAATGCCGACGACGATGCCGGCATTGGCGTTGAACTCGGCCCGCGAATACTGGCTCATGCCGTTGGTCGCGACGCAGCCGGCTTCGGAGGAAGCTGCCACCACCCGTCCGCCGGGACACATGCAGAAGCTGTAGACCGAGCGCCCGTTGCTGGCGTGATGCACCAGCTTGTAATCCGCCGGTCCCAGCAGCGGATGCCCGGCGAACCCGCCGAACCGCGCCCGGTCGATCAGCGCCTGAGGGTGCTCGATGCGCGCGCCGATGGAGAACGGCTTTGCCTCGATATGAACGCCGCGCCGGTGCAGCATGGCGAAGCTGTCCCGCGCGCTGTGGCCGATCGCCAGGACGATCGCCGAGGTATCGAGTTGCGCGCCGTCCGCCAGCACCAGGCCGCGGACACACCGCGCGCGGTCCAGCACGATGTCCTCGACGCGCGATCCGAAACGGTACTCGCCGCCCAACGCCTCGATTCTGGCGCGAATCCCCTCGACGACGGTGACCAGGCGGAAGGTGCCGATATGCGGCTTGCTGGACCACAGGATCTCCTCGGGCGCACCGGCTTGCACGAAGGCAGTCAGGACCTTGCGGCCGAGATGCCGAGGATCCTTGATACCGCTATACAGCTTGCCGTCGGAGAATGTGCCGGCGCCGCCTTCGCCGAACTGCACGTTGCTCTCCGGGTTCAATACGCCGCGGCGCCACAGGCCCCAGGTGTCGCGGGTTCGCTCGCGGACCAGCTTGCCGCGTTCCAGGATGATCGGCCGGAACCCCATCTCGGCCAGGGTCAGTGCGGCCATCAGCCCGCACGGGCCGGTGCCGATCACCACCGGCCGGGCCGGCGGCGTCCGGACGCGGGTCGGGAACCGGTAGCTGGTATCCGGGGCGATCCGGATGCCGGGATCGGCTGCGTGCCGACAGCGCACATCGGCCTCGTTTCTGATCACGACATCGACGGCATAGACCAGGCTGATGGCCGACCGGCGGCGGGCATCATAGCCGCGGCGGGCGACCGACAGACTGATCAGGTCCTCCGGCGGAATGCCGAGCCGCGTTGCGGCCGCGTGGTGGAGCGCGTCGGGGGCATGATCCAGCGGGAGTTTGAGTTCGGTCAGGCGAAGCATGCGGTTCGATGACGACTTTGCGTTTTCGTTGTTCAGGGCGCTGCGCAGCCGGCGTCCCTCATCAAGGCCGGGGTCGGCACCGGCGCACTTGATCCGCGGCTGTACTTGATCCGCCGGCTATCCACGACGTTGTCCGACCCAGCACCGCAAGTCGTGGGTGGCCGGCCTGCGCCGGCCACGACACGAAAAACCACTGGGCCATGCCGCTGGTAGAAGAACTCATGCTGCTGGCAGAAGGAGAAGCCCTAGCCGCCCAGACGGTTGCCCAACGGCCGAGCCCAGGCGTGCGGATCGGCTGCGGTGCCGTACTGGATGCCGACGATGGTGTCGTACAGCTTCTGCGTCAGCGCGCCGGTCTGGCCATCGTTGATCACGTAGCGTTCTCCCTTGTAGCCGAGTTCGCCGACGGGGGAGATCACCGCGGCGGTGCCGGTTCCCCACATCTCCAGCTTGCCGGCCTGGGCGGCGGCGATGACGTCGTCGATCGCGATCGGCCGTTCCGAGACGCGCAGGCCCCAGTCGCGCAGCAGGGTCAGCACCGAGTCACGGGTGATGCCGGCCAGGATGGTGCCATTCAGCGGCGGCGTGATGACCTCGTCGCCGATCTTCAGCATGATGTTCATGGTGCCGACCTCGTCGAGATACTTGCGCTCGACGCCATCGAGCCACAGCACCTGGGTGTAGCCGGCCTTTTGTGCCGCTTCGGCGCCGAACAAGGAGGCGGCGTAGTTGGCGGCGGTCTTGGCCGCGCCCAGGCCGCCCTGCACCGCGCGCACATGGGTGTCGGAGGCGAGGATGCGGACCGGGTTCATGCCTTCCTTGTAGTAGGCGCCCACCGGTCCGACGATGACGTAATATAGATAGCTGTGCGAGGGGTGGACGCCCAGGAACGTCTCGGTCGCGATGATGGTCGGGCGGATATAGAGCGACGTGCCGGCCAGGGACGGGACCCAGCGCTGGTCGACCTCCACCAGGGCGCGGATCGACTGCTCCACCATCGCCGGATCGAGTTCCGGCATGCACAGGAAATGGCCGGATTGGTTCAGCCTGCGGGCGTGATCGGCCAGGCGGAACAACCGGATATGGCCGTCGGGGCCGCGAAACGCCTTCATGCCGTCGAACACCGCCTGTCCATAGTGCAGCACGCAGCATGCCGGGTCCAGGCTGAACGGGCCATAGGGCACGATGCGGGGATCATGCCAGCCGTGACCCGCATCATAGTTCATCAGGAACATGTGGTCGGTGAATATGTTGCCGAATGTCAGCGTCTCGTCGGCGGGTGGTTTCCCGGGGTTGGTGGTCCGGGTGATCGCGATGTCTGTCACGGATGTCTCATGTCATGGAACGCCTGTCGGACAGACTACGATATCATGATGGCCAGCGCCAATGCGGACAGCGTGCGCCGGCTATGCGTCCGCCTGCGTATGCTGGCTCCGTGAGCAATGGCATCCGGCGCTGTTCGGCTTGCGCCGCTACGGGGCTACCCATCGTGCGGCGCCGGCACGGCGGAAAAATCCAGGAGCCAGGGTTCCGCGAGACCAAGCCCACGAACCGTGATGCCGCTCGGGAGCACCGCGGTGTAGGCGGTGTGGTGATGACCGTGCACGATGAGCCGGACGCCGCACGTGGATGCCAGATCGTCGATCACCCCGAAGCCATGCGGATGGCAGGAGGGCGCTTCATGCGAGACCAGGATATCGCATTGGAAAGCGGCGAGGCGGTCGAAATCCTCCGGGAAGATCGTGTCCCGGTGAAACAGCGGCAGGCCGGCGCGCCAAATCTCGTGCGGTCGCAGTTGGGCTTGGAATGCCGCCCTGGTCTGGAAGGATGGCCGGGTCTGGAAGGATGGCGGATCGGTGCGGTCACCCTCCAGCCGGGGGTACCAGACCCTTGGCTTGAACACGCCCGGCAGGCCGGCGAGACGAAGACCCTCGATCGTCGTGACCCGCAGCCCCAGGTTCCCTGGCGCTTCGCACAGGTTGTCATAGGCCGCTTCGGTTTCCGTGTCGTGGTTGCCCAGGATCCAGCGGACGTCCCAGCCGCGCGCGATGGCTGGCGCGAACACGCTGGACAGCGGCGCGGGGCAGTCGCAGTCGCCCGGCAGGATCAGCGTCCCGGCGGGCAGCGCATGGCAAGCGCGCAGGATCGGGGCGAAGTTCCGATGCGGGTCGCCGGCGAACAGGATCGGCCGCGGATCAGCCAATCGCGGCCTCCACCCAGCGTGCCCAGGCCAGCACCGCGCGGTCCTCGTTCTGCCGGCCGATGATCTGGATACCGAGCGGCAGGCCGTTCGGCCCGATGCCGGCGGGGACGGTGGCGCAGGGCACGTGCAGCGATGTCCAGATGAAGTTGAACGCCGGGTCGCCGGTCCAGCCGAGGCCCTTAGGCGCCTCGCCGGGTGCGGCCGGGGTCAACAGGATATCAAGGTCCTCCATTGCCGTGGGGAAGCCGCGCTGGGTGGTCTCGAACACCACGTAGGCGTTCTCCAGCGTGGCCTGGGCGTGGCTGAGGCCGATTTCCAGACGCTCCCGCAGGTCAGGGCTCAGCAGGCCAGGGTGGTGGGCAAGTTCCCAGCCCAGCGCCCGCGCGCTTTCGCTGTTCATGACAATCGGATGGGCGTCGATCAACGCGGCGAAGCCGGGCGGCAGTTCCCGGTCGATGACCGCCGCCCCTGCCCGGCCGACGGCATCGGCGACCCTGGCCAGCAATGCCTGAGTCTCCGGCTCGGCGTTGCCCCAGGTGGGGGAGCGGCAGATACCGATTCTCGGGGCCCGGTCGGGCCTGGTATCGGGGTCGCCCAGATCGCGGCCGGACACGGCGCCGGCGAATAGTGCGCAATCCGCCACTGTCCTGGCTATCACGCCGACCGTGTCCAGGCTGTCGGACATGAGCTTCATGCCGATCCGGCTGATCAGCCCATATGTCGGCTTGTAGCCAACCGCCCCGCAATAGGCCGCCGGACGAATGATGCTGCCGGCGGTTTGCGTGCCGTAGGCCAGCGGGAACAGCCCGGCACCCACGCCGGCCGCCGAACCGGAGGAAGAGCCGCCCGGCGTGTGCGCCGGGTTGGCCGGGTTCATCGCGGCGCCGGGTCGCCGCGTGGCGAATTCTGTGGTCACGGTCTTGCCAATCACCACACCGCCGGCGGCGCGGGCCCAGGCGACAGGTGCCGAGTCGGCGCGAGGTCGCCAGCCGGTCCAGATGGGGGAGCCGTACTGGCTGGGCATGTCGGATGTGTCCAGCACATCCTTCACGCCGATCGGGATGCCGTGCAACGGACCGGAACGTGCCGAAGCCGCTGCTGCTCGCGCCTGGGCGGGATCGAGATGGGTAAAGGCCTGGACGCTGGGGTTGCGGTTGGCGATGTGGTCGAGGTAGGCGTCCATCAGCACCTCGGGGCGCAGCTTGCCGTCATGGATCAGGCGCACCGCCGCGGTCGCGGTCAGGCTGCACGGATTACCCGGGACGTCATGAGCCATGGCTGATTTCTCCACATTTTAGGTCTGGCCAAATTTTGCCTAGACTACCGGGGGCTGGCGGATGGTCGTCAATTGACATTGACGGAGCGGACTGGATTAGCTAACATATTAGCTAAGGAGAGTCGCCATATGAACCATGTTGTCAACATGCACGAGGCTAAAACGCAACTGTCCAAACTGGTTGCTCTCGCACAGCAGGGAGAGTCGGTGACGATCTCAAGTCATGGCCGGCCGGTGGCAAAGCTGGTGCCGATCAAGCCACAGCCGGTGTTCGGCATGATGAAGGACAAGTGGCCCAATGTCCCGCTAAGTTCTTTCGCGCCAATGTCCGATGAGGAAGCGGCGGAATGGGGGCTCTAAGGCTCCTTCTCGATACCCACGCGTTCTATTGGTGGCACACAGGCGATACCGCATTATCCACGAAGGCGCGGTCCGCTATCGCGGATGATCAGAATGAAAAATATATCAGTGCCATCACCGCATGGGAATTCGTTGCCAAGTTTCAATCGGGAAAGGAACTGGCGTTTGGTCATATCGCTGCTGATGTGGTCGGCGTGGTCGCGGCGCAAGGATTTACCGAATTGGCCATCACCATGCGCCACGCCCAGGTTGCCGCGCGTTTGCCGTTTTATCACAAAGACCCGATGGATCGGTTCCTGATCGCACAGGCTACCGTCGAGGACATGACGATTGTTACGACTGACAATATTTTCGGCAGCTATGCGGTGAAACTGTTGTGGTAGGCTTGGCTGGATTAGCTGGTGACGGTGAGCATTCCAGTAGCCAATGTACGGCTGATGCATCGCGTCGATGTCGACCTGAGCACGATGCAGCGCGACGAAATAGCGGCGGACGTCCACCAGGTTCGCCGGTTGCGGCAGCATGGCGATGATCATGAATGTGGCGTCGATGATCTTGCAAAAGCCGAGCGGCCGCGATCAGGCTGAACAGGTCGGCGGCTGTGGCTGAATTTCCGATCTGAAGGACAGGCGACACTGGCGCGGCGACCCACACGGGTCCATTCTGAGATTGATGAACGTTGAAGAGCAGTACCAGGACGACGACAGCCGCCCGGTCAGCGGCCAGACCATCCGCATTGGTGGCGGCCCTGGCGGAGCCGTCACCTATCTGATCGACCTGCCGCCGGAGGCGCTGCCCAGCGTCTGCAAGCGCGACCTGGAACTGGCCTGGTACGCGGCGCGTGAAGCGGCGATCGCCGATCGCTGGGGATCGGTACGGGCGTTCCGCTTCAACCGCCCGGACGGCAGCCACACCGACCTCGCCCTCGCCGACCGTGACGCAAGCTGCTGGGTTGGCGCGGTCGATCGCACTGTCGGGATTGCGACGACCCGAGGCTTGTCGCTCTGCCTCCGGCTGCTCGCGCTGGTTGATCTGCTGGCCAGGGCGACGTGGGCGCAGCCGCTGTTCAAGCTGGCCCGCGACGGCGCCGAGTTGCATCCCGCACTGCTGCGCGCCGCCGCCAGTCAGCCGCTGACTGCCGAGGCCCGGTTCGATGAGGCCGGATTCCGTCTGCGGCTGTCCCGCTTCATCGCCGGCTTCCATCTGGAAGCACCGCTCGGCGATCGCCTGTCAGGAGTCCATTGATGAATTGCCTTCGTGTTCTCGTCGTGATGAGCTCGCTCGCGCTGTGCGGCTGCGACAACCCGGCCCCGCTGACCGGCCAGGCGCAGGCCGATGCGGCAACACGGTCCGCCTGCCGGCAGCGCGCCGATCAGGTCTACAATCAGCAGAACCGGGGCGAGATCTACAGCCCAGCGCTGCAGGTCAACACGCCGTTCTCGGCCAGCTATCAACCCGACCAGGCCGACCGCGGCCTGGCGCAGTTGTTCGCGCATGACAAGCTGATCAGCGACTGCGTGCGCAATACCGGTACGGGTTCGGAGCGGAGCCAGCCGCTTGCACCTGTTCCTCCTGGGCCCGCTGGTTCGGGACCTGCTCCTGCTCGGCCTCCCTCCACCGGCAAGCTCTAACGCGGCCGCGACGGTCAGCATGTCCGCGATCCGCGCCAGCACGGCGCGGACCGCAGATTGTCTGTTCTGGCACCCATTGGAGCGCATCTGGGACCGACCGCCGCATAAGACCCACGTTCGAAACCGACTTCGCGCGGCGTAAAGCCAGTCCGGCCGATCGATTTCTGTAACATCTCGATCCGTCTCGTATTATTATCGTCATGGCCAAATGATATGTCGGGTTGGGCGGAAGCCAGTGGGTGCGTCGCATCGCGGTGATCGCACGAACCCGCTCAACGGACGGACGAGGTGGCGTGAAGTGCCGGTAGCAAGAGATTTGACGGTTTTTGCCACGACGCCGCAAGGTGAACCAAGTGCGGCTAGCCTGGCTGCATTGCCAACAACACCGTCCGCCGCATTGCCCGACAGCACCATGACCGCCTTCGTGAAGGCTTGGCGTCAGTTCATCAGGGCACCGGCGAGGCAGGACCTCAAGGAGCAATCCAATCAGGTGCGCCCGCGGGAATGTTGCACAGTGGCAGGCCGGTGGACGAGGCGACCCGTCGTATCACGACGCCCAGACGCATCGGCTGATCTGGGCGGCTTTGGCTGTCTCGATGAACGGGTCAAACGGTCGGGCGACGCAGCCATTGGCAAGCCAATCGTCCTTGCCCGAGCGGCGCGAGGCGTGCCGCGACCGAGCTTCATCGTTTCAGGGCATTCCGCATGACCGAGTCGAGATGACCGACATGGATATCACGCACACCCCCGCCTCTCGCATCGTCGAGGTCGCGCGTCTCGCGTTCTCGATGCCGGATGTCGACTTTCTGTGCTTTGGCGAATCGGATCAGCCAAGCCCATCGGATGCGACGCAGGCGGCGATACAGGCGCTGGAGGATGGCGAGACACGCTATCCTGACGTGCGCGGCTTGCCGGCGCTGCGTGCCGCGTTGTCCGGCTACCTGACCGGGCTGCATGTCCTGCCGGTCGCCGAAAGCCGGATCCAGGTAACGGCGTCCGGCATGGCCGCGCTCTCCGTCGCCCTGTCCGCCGTGGTACGGGCGGGAGACCGGATCGTCATGCACAGCCCAACCTGGCCGAACATCGCCAACGCGGTGCAGTTGCGCGGCGCCATCGTCGAGGCGATCGACCTTGCCGCCAAACCGGATGGCGGCTTCCGGCTGGACCTCGACCGGCTGGACCTGATGATGGACGGGGCGCGTGCCTTCATCCTGAATTCGCCCGGCAACCCGACCGGCTGGACCGCCAGCGAGGCGGACCTGCGCCAGATCCTGGCGATCGCCCGCCGCCACGGCGCCTGGCTGATCGCCGACGAGGTCTACGCCCGCCTGGTGTATGATGGCCGGTCCGCCGCCCCATCCGTGCTGGACATCGCCGATCCGTCCGACCGGGTCATCGTCTGCAACAGCTTTTCCAAGACCTGGATGATGACCGGCTGGCGCCTGGGTTGGCTGGTCGTGCCGGACGGCACGCGGGACGCGATCGCCGACCTGGTGGAGGTGTCGCATTCCGGCGTCGCGCCGTTCATCCAGCACGCCGGCGTGGCCGCGGTCGCCGATGCCGCGGCGGTGGACGCGTTTCGCAGCCATTGCGCGGCCGGCCGGTGCATCGCGAGCGAGGCGCTGGCCGGACTGGCCGGAATCGATTACCGGCCACCCGACGGCGCCTTCTATGCCTTCCTCGCGGTTGACGGCCTGCACGACAGTCTCGACCTGGCGAAGAAACTGGTGACCCGGCATGGTGTTGCAGTCGCACCGGGTGTGGCGTTCGGCGCCGCGGGCGAAGGCTGGCTGCGGGTATGCTTTGCCCAGTCGGCGCCGTTGCTGGAACGCGCCATGCAACGCCTGCGAGACGGGTTGCGTGCGGAGATGGGATCATGAGCGACGTGAACGACAGGACATGCGGAGTGTGCGGCAACCCCGCACGGGCGCCATTCCGGGCACCGCAGCCGGAAATCGCGCCGGATCTCGACATGCGGCCTGGGGAGCCGGCGCGCTCGACGCTGATCGACTGGATTCAAGGCTGCCGGCATTGCGGGGCAGCGGCGCCGGATCTGGCGGTGCTGCCCACGGCGGCGCGGGCGGTGGTGGACTCGGCCGACTACAAGGCGCTGACCACGACGGTGCTTGAGGAGACGCTGCCGTTTCGGCGCTGGGCGCTGATCTGTGAGCGGACCGGCGATCCGGCGAACCAGGCGGAGGCGCTGTTGCAGGCCGCCTGGGCAGCGGACGACGCGGCGGCGATGACGGCGGCGTCCAGCCTGCGCGCCGAGGTCGCCGCGCTGTGGGCCGGAACCGAGGACGTGGAACTCGGCCTGCGGCGGCTGGATGTGCTGCGGCGTGCCGGTGCGTTCGAGGCAGCCGAAGCCTGGGGCGACAGCCTCGCCGGTCGCATCAACGAAGAAACCGCTGCTGCCATCATCGCCTTCCAGCGCGCCCGCATTGCCCGGCGGGATATCGGCCGGCACCTGATCAGCAGCGCCATGCCACCGCCGGCGCACGCCCCGCATGTGTCGCATGGCAAACGTGCCTCGACCGGCTTCTGGTCGCGCCTGATCCGGAAGTAGCCGGCTACAACTGAAACATCCGGACGATCGACAGCAACAGCAGGCCAGCGCCGGCAACGCCGAAGCCAATCGTGCCGTACTCCGGCAACCTGTTCGTGACGCCGAGGATCAGATAGGCGGCGGCAATGGCGATTGTCGCGAGAGCCAGCAGGAAGCTTGGGCTGGTTTTCGAGCCGGCACGCTCCCGGAAGTAGAAGCGCCCGACGAACAGCAGGAAGGCCACCAGGAACGGCATCAGAATGATGGTGGAGGCGTTGGACATGGCAGCGGCTTATCCCTGGGCAACTCGGCGCGCTTATATCAGGACACCATGGATTCCGACCCGACATTCATCGCCTGACCGCGTTCAGGCCGCACAGTCAGCCTGAACGCGGTCAGGCGTCCTGGGTCAGCCGTTCGCCATCGTTGGCCAACCCCACCCAGTCCACTCGCTGCTTGTTTTCAGCGGCCGGCTTATGCCCTGCATCCGTCACAAGATGCGACGAGGTTCGGGCGCAGCACGCTCGCTCTTGCTTGATGGCATGATTTACGCGCCTTGAGCGTTCCGCTCAGCGTGAGCACGCGCCAGGCTGTTCGCCATGACGGACCCATGGGTCGAGCTTCGTCCGCGGGGGTTTGCCCCTGTCACGCGTGCGGCACGGGTCTTCGCGTTGCGGCGGAATTGCCGCATCATCCGGCAGGCGCGCCGTGGCGCGACCTCAACAAGGAGCAGACATACGATGATTCACGTCGTCGCCATCATCACCGCCAAGCCGAACCAGCGTGATGCAATCTTGCAGGCGTTCCGCGCCAACATGCCGGCGGTGCACGCCGAAGCCGGCTGTCTCGAATATGGCCCGGCGGTCGACGCCGAGGGCATCGGCAACTTCCAGACGAAATTTGGTCCCGACACCTTCCTGGTCATCGAGAAGTGGGAGAGTCCGGACCACCTGAAGGCGCACGCGGCGTCGCCGCACATGGCGGCCTATGGCGCCAAGACGAAGGACCTGATCGCCAGCCGCGTTATCCATGTTCTCTCGGCCGCGGCCTGACCCGTTCGGCCACCGACGGAAGGATACGCCCGGTGTCGGGCAGCGGCGGTCGCCTGCGCGCAATGGCGGCGGATAAAGCGGGCGACCGCTGAACCGGGTCCCGGGCCTGTCGGGCGAGCGGGCGGAAATCGCATGAGGCGGCAAATCCTCCACGCCGCGTCTTCACGTTGTGAAGGTGATGCGGCGGCGGCTGTCATCGCCGCTGGGCGTCATTGCATCGTCCGCTGTCACAGCCAGCCCGTCAGGATCGCCAGCGCGACCGCCAGCCCGACCTCGCGGTTGGCGCGGAACAGCCGCAGGCACTGCGCGGGGTTGTCGATATCCAGTCGGATGACCTGGCGGGCCAGCAAGGCCGCCGGCAGCAGCAGCGCGAGGTAGAACCACCCATTCAACCCCGCCAACCAGCCCGCCACCGCCAGCACCACGACCGAGGCGGCGTAGCAAGCGGCCAGGAACGGCCTGGTCCGGTCGCCGAACAGGCGTGCGGTGGAGCGGACGCCGACCAGCGCGTCATCCTCTCGATCCTGATGGGCATAGATCGTGTCGAAGCCCAGGTCCCACAGGATCGCCGCCGCATAAAGCGTCGCCCAGGCCGCATCCAGCCGTCCCGCCGCGGCAGCGTAGCCCATCGGCGCGCCGAAGCCGAAGGTGAACCCCATCATCAGTTGCGGCCACCAGGTCACCCGCTTGGCCAGGGGATACACCGCCACCAGCAGCAGCGAGGCGATGCCCAGCCGGAGGCACAATCCGTTCAGTTGCAGCAGGACGACCAGCCCGGCCAGCAGCAGCACAGCCAGGAACACCAACGCGTGCCGCGGCCGCAGCGCGCCGGAGGCCAGCGGCCGGCCCGCGGTCCGCGCCACCTGCCGATCGATATCGCGGTCCCACAGGTCATTGACGACGCAGCCCGCCGCGCGCATCAGCAGGCTGCCGACGGCGAACAGCACGACCAGGCGCGTTGCCTCGCCAGCGCCGGGACGCGCCAGCAGGATGCCCCACAGGCCGGGCAGGAACAGCAGCCAGGTGCCGATGGGCCTGTCAACGCGCGCCAGAAGCAGGTAGGGCAGCCAGGATCGTGGCAGCCGAGTGACCCAGCCGGTCGCGATGATGTCTGTGTGGGCGTTCATAAGCGGAAGGTGTGTTCGTCATTCGATGCCACAGTCAAGCGGACACCGGTTAGGGCCATGGCGCGGCCAATGGGCATGACGCCGATCCGCCTGCATGTCGAGCCGCCGCTCTCGGCGGGCGCCACGATCGAGGCCGCCGCGGCGCGGGCGCACTACCTCGGCACGGTGATGCGCCGATCGGTCGGCGACGCGGTCCGGCTGTTCAATGGACGCGATGGCGAATGGGATGGCCGCGTGATGGCACTGTCTCGCGGCAAGGCCACGCTGCTGGCGGAGACGCTGGTCCGACCGCAGCATGACGAGCCGGATCTGTGGCTGGTATTTGCCCTGCTGAAGCGCGACACAACGGATATGGTGGTGCAGAAGGCCACCGAGCTGGGGGTCTCCAGACTGCTTCCGGTGCTGACCGAACGGACCAATGCCGCCCGGGTGAACGCGGATCGGCTGCACGCGATCGCGATCGAGGCCGCCGAACAGAGCGAACGGCTGACCGTCCCCGCGATCCATGCTGTCCGCCCGCTGGACCAGGTCCTGGCGAAGTGGTCCGATCAACGATCGTTGTATGCCGCGTTGGAACGCGATCAGCAGCGCCCGTTGCCACGGGTCGACGACCGGGCCGGCTTGCTGGTCGGGCCAGAGGGCGGTTTCGGCGCACGTGATCGCGACCTGCTGAGCCGCCATGATTTCGTGCGGCCGGTGTCCCTCGGACGGCGTATCCTGCGGGCCGAGACTGCCGCCATCGTCGGCCTGGCCTTGTTGCAAGCATCGAGCTGTGGCTAGTACGGTGTGTTCAACAGTCGCCTGCATGGACGTTTCGTGCATGTGCATCATCGCCCGATCGGCGGTATCAACCAGAATGCCTTGAGAGCCATATGTCCAATCCTGGAGACGCCGACGAGACCCCGATTACATCGGTCCGCCAAATGGCCGACTATCTCGCCGCCGGCTGCAAGCCGCCGGAGCAGTTCCGTATCGGCACGGAACATGAGAAGTTCGGCTTTCGGCTGCCCGACCTCACGCCGCCGCCTTACCATCCGGCCGACGGGCAGCCGGGCAGCATCCGGGATGTCCTGGGCAACCTGACGCGCTTCGGCGGCGAGCCGATCCCGGACGGCGCGCACATTATCGGATTGAAACAGCCGGATGGTGCGTCGGTGTCGCTGGAACCGGCGGGCCAGCTTGAACTGTCCGGCGCGCCGCTGGACAGCCTGCACCAGACGAAGCAGGAGCTGGAGGCGCATTTCGACCAGGTCCGCGCCGCCAGCGAAAGTCTCTCCCTCGGCTTCGCGCCCTTGGGCTTTCATCCGCTGGCGACGCGGGACGCGATGCCGTGGATGCCGAAGGGCCGCTACGCGATCATGCGGCGCTACATGCCGCTGGTCGGCAGCACCGGACTGGACATGATGAAGCGCACCTGCACCGTGCAGGTCAATCTTGATTACGCCTCGGAGGAGGACATGCGGCGCAAGCTGCGCGTGTCGCTGCTGCTGCAGCCGTTGGCCACGGCGCTGTTCGCCAATGCGCCGTTCACCGAGGGCAAGCCGAACGGCTTCCTGTCCTATCGCGCCCAGGTCTGGACCGACACCGACAACCAGCGTTCCGGCATTCCCGCAGTGATGTTCGAGGACGGCTTTGGGTTTGAGCGCCACGCCAGATGGCTGATCGAGCAGGTGCCGATGTATTTCGTCTACCGCGACGGCCGCTACATCGATGTGGCCGGCCGGTCGTTCACCGACTTCATGGCCGGCCGGGTCGCCGAGCTTGCGGGCGTGACCCCGACGGTCGGCGATTTCGCCGACCACGTGACGACGGCCTTCACCGATGTGCGCCTGAAGCGCTTCCTGGAAATGCGCGGCGCCGATGCCGGCAGCCCTGGCATGATGCTGGCGCAATCGGCGTTCTGGGTCGGGCTGTTATACGACGGCGCGGCGCTGGCGGCGGCGGAATCGCTGCTCCGCGGCGCCGGCTGGACCGACGCGATCACAGCCCGCGGCGCGGTGCCGCGCCAGGGTCTGGCGGCACCGTGGCGCGGGGGCACGCTGCGAGATATCCTTTCCGACGCCATCGGCATCGCCAAGGACGGCCTGCGGGCGCGTGGGCGTCTGAATGCGGCGGGACAGGACGAGACGGTTCTGCTGGCGCCGCTGGAAGCCATCGCCGCCGGCGGACCGGTCCAGGCGGAGCATTGGCTGGAGCGGTATCATGGCGCATGGCGGGGCGACATCGGCCGCATTTTCCAGGAAGCAGCGGTCTGAGACGGGGAACTCGCCGATCCTAGATGCCTTGCCGGTTCCAAACGTCTTGTCGGTGATCCTCCAAAAGGCCATAAACGCGCTTTAGATGGCCATGTTCGACGACATCCGTGCCTCTCTGGCACCGCCCCACCCGGCCGGCCGTCCGTTTATCATGGGCGGCTTGATCGCAGCGCTGCTGGGCGTCGCCATCGGTCATTGGCTGATCTGGCTTGGCCTGATGTTCACCCTGTTCTGCCTGTATTTCTTCCGCGACCCGGAGCGGGTACCGCCGGCGCGTCCGGGCGCCATCGTGGCACCCGCGGACGGGCGCATCGTGTCCATGGGCCTGTCCGCCCCGCCGCCGGAACTCGGGCTAGGGGCCGAACCACGCTGGCGGGTCTCGATCTTTCTGTCGGTGCTGAACGTGCACGTGAACCGGATGCCGTTGGATGGCGTCGTCACCCGCATCGCCTACCGGCATGGCGCCTTCGTCAGCGCCAGCCTCGACAAGGCCAGCACGTCGAACGAGCGCAACGCGCTGGCCATCCGCGTCGCCTCGGGACAGGAGATTGCGGTGGTGCAGATCGCCGGCCTGATCGCCCGGCGCATCCTGTGCGGTGTGCGGGAGGGTGATCCGGTGCGGACCGGGGAGCGCTTCGGCATCATCCGCTTTGGCAGCCGCACCGACCTCTATCTGCCGGACGGGCTGCGCCCGCTGGTGGCCGAGGGTCAGACGATGATCGGCGGCGAGACGGTGATCGCCGAGATGCTGCCATGAGCGCGCCGCCTTATGAGGTTCTTGCCGGTGCGCGGCCCGGCGCATGAGCGACCGTCCGCAAGGCGCATCAATTCGCCGGCTGCGGCGCTACCGGCCGCGCAAGCGGCTGCGCCCGCGCTACAAGGGACCGTCGTTCAACCGCATCGTGCCGAACCTGATGACGATGCTGGGGCTATGCGCCGGCCTGACTGCCATGCGTTTCGGCCTGGAGGACCGCTTCGGTCCCGCCGTCGTGGCGATTACCGTGGCCGGCGCGATTGATGGGATTGATGGACGCCTGGCACGCCTGCTCAAGGCGACCTCCCGCTTTGGCGCGGAGTTCGACAGCCTGTCGGACTTCGTCAGCTTCGGGGTTGCACCAGCGTTCACGCTGTATCTGTGGTCGCTGCGGCGGGCAGGTGCCTATGGTTTTGTGCCCTGCATGATGTTCGCGGTCTGCATGGCGCTGCGGCTGGCGCGATTTAACGCCTCATTGGATGGCGCGCCGAAACCGGCTTACGCCTATAACTTCTTTACCGGTGTGCCGGCGCCGGCGGGGGCCGGCCTTGTGCTGTTCCCGGTGTTCCTGGGGCTGGAGGCGACCACGCAGGGATGGGATTGGCTGCTGCACACGACGCGCTATCCGCTGCTGAATGCGGTCGTGCTGACCGGGATCGCACTTCTGCTGGTCTCGCCGCTGCCGATCTGGAGCTTCAAGAACTTCAAGATCCCGGCGGAATATGTCCTGCCATTGCTGCTGGGCACCGGGGCCTTCGCCGCGGTGCTGCTGGCCGATCCTTGGGCGGCGCTGGCGGCGGCGGGACTGATCTATCTGGCGATGCTGCCGTTCAGCATCCGCAGCTTCAGGCGGCTGCGGCGTGAAGCCGAGGCGCCACGGGATGAAATGGAGACAGACCGCCGCGACAGTGCCTGAGGCGTGACTAGTCCAGCAGGATCACCAGCATGTTCATCGAATACGCCGGCAACGTCACGTTGCCCGTACCAGCACTGAACGGGACATTCGCCAGCTTGTGGATCGCGGTCAGATCGGCGTTGCCATAGCTGTAGAATGCCGCGTTCGTCGTTCCGGTCTGGCCCGCTATCCTTATCGGCGTCGTCAGATTGCTGGTCGTCTTGTTGATCAGCACCAATGTCAATGCACCGGGACCCTGCAATGCTGCATAAGCCGACACCTCGCCCTGATCGTCACTGACCGTCTGAACGGAGGTACTGCCAAAGGCCAATCCCTTGCCATTGACATTGCGGAACAGCAGGAAGCTGAACGCGATCGGGTCGGTCGGCTGCGGCGGGTTCCACATGGTGGCCAGGGCTACCTGCTCGCGGCCGAAAATGCCCAGCACATCGGCCTCCGCGATGGCATCCGTGACGAGCTTGTGGCCGCTATCGATGGAGTATTCCGAAAACGAAAGCCGGGTGCCTGGGTAGTACTGCGCAATCCACTGCTGGAAGCGGGGGATGAGCTGCATCGGTCCGTCGAACCAGTATTTCTCCACCCAGGTGCCGCCATTATAGGTCGGGTCCCACAACGTGCGGGTCGAGGCAAGCTGGCTCGTGACGTCGGTGAAGTTGAAGTAATAGTGCTCGTCGAAGGAGTCCAGCAGGCGCCTTCCATTGGCGTGGCCGGCGGCGGCCATTTGCTGCAGGTAGTATTGTCCGGCGAACAGATTGTTCTGTTGGCTTGGCGTGCCGATCCAGCCGCCCAGCGTGAAGTCCGATGGGCCGAAGATAAGCGCTGACCCATCCTGTTGCTTGACCGCGGCGGCGTACTCCGCCCCCAGCGTGCTGATGGTGGCATACGTCGCGCCGTTCGGCATGATGTCGCGATGCGTGTTGCTCCAGCCAAACGGCTCGTTGTCCAACTGGTAGAACCGCACGCCTCCCCCCTTGATGCCTGGGCCAAATTTCGCCACCAGATGCTGCACCCACGCCGCCTGCGTCGCGGGCGTGTTCGCCACGTTGTTGACCGGAATGTTGCTATCGAGCAGTTGCGTGCCGTTGCTTGCGATACTGTTCCCGCACGTCTGTCCGTTGGGAAAGACGTATGGATTGGTGGCTTGTTGTGCGCCATAGACCGAGACGGGAAAACTGCAGGACCAGGCGGCGCTGTTGTTGATGTAAGGGATGATCGGAATGGTCAGCAGGGTGGATGTGTTGGTCGCGTTGTCGGCCGCCACCAATGCATCCGGTTCGGCGCTGGGCACCGGGCTGGCGTTGCCATCGCCGCCCATGAAATACCAGTCGAACCCGGCATTGCTGCTGTCGACAATCCAGTTATAGCGCGAGGTGCCATCGCCGCCCCAGCGCATCACCGACAGCCGCGCGGCCGCCTGGTACTTTGGTGTTACGCCGTACTCCGCCATGCCGTAGATATAGGGGCTGATCGGGTGCTGATCGGCGGCGGGATTGACGCTGATCGCCGGCCCTGGGCTGTTTTGAGCCAAAGCGGACATGGTGGGCAAGCCCGCGCTGATGGATGTTGCGATCAGAAGAAGATTTCGGATGGAACTCATTGCTTGGATAACTCCGACCGGACAGCGCTATTCAAAACGATTACAATTCAATTGTCACTATGTAAGGTTGTGTCACTATGTAAGGTTGTGTCACTGCCTACGAATCCTCTCTTGAATTGAAGAAGCGTGGAAGTGGTCCGGGCGGGCCGCTGTGACGTTCGTCAAGTCGAAGTCACCAATCGAGTCGATATCTAAAGGGATTGCCTGGTATGCCTTAAAGGCGCATATCCAAAATTTGTTACATTTAACCACAGGATAATAACTACAAAGGTTACTGCTTATTATCGGCAAAAGCAGGGCGCAGTGTCTTGACCTTTTAGAAACGCGTCGACTTAAGCCGATGACGGCGGCCATGGCTGTTCGCGATGCAGCGAGTTTGATCCTAGCCCAGCGGCGCGGGTCGCCGCAGCCGCCATACGTAGGCGATGATCTCCGCCACCGCCTTGTAGTGTTCCGCGGGAATGTCGGTATCCAGTTCCTGCTGATACAGCGCCCGCGCCAGCGGCGGATTGGACACCAGCGGCACGTTGTTCGCCTGCGCGATCTGCCTGATCCGGGCGGCGACGTGATCAACGCCTTTGGCGACAACACGCGGCGCGGCGTTTTTCGACCGGTCGTATGACAGCGCGACCGCGTAGTGGGTCGGATTGGTGACCACCACGGTGGCCTGCGGCACCGCCGCCATCATCCGCTTGCGCGCCCGCATGAAGCGGATGCGCCTGATGCGGGCCTTGATGTGCGGGTTTCCGTCGGCGTCCTTCTGCTCGTCGCGGACGTCCTGCTTGCTCATGCGCTGGTCACGGGCGTGCTTCAGCCGAACCCACAGCAGGTCGGCGCCGGCGATCGCGGCCTGCGTGCACAGACCGGCGATCATGATGTGCAACACCGAACGACCGATCGCCGCTGGCAGATGCCCAGGGTCCTGCCAGGGCTGTGCCAGGATCGACATCACGTCGCTGCGTGCCGCCAGCCACAGTGCGAACAGCAGCAGGCACAGCTTGCCCAGCGACTTGACCAGCTCGATAAGGCCGTTCGAGCCGAACAGGCGCTTGATTCCCGCTGCCGGACTGACGCGGGAGAGCTTCGGCTGCATGGCGCCGAGGTGCAGCAGGAAATTGGTCTGCACGAGTATCGCGGCGGCGCCCGCGACGATCGCGGCGCCCAGAACCGGCAGCACGCTGCTCAGCAATCCCTGTGCGGCGAGCCGCAAGCCGGCTGGTCCCGCCATCTGCGGCTGGTTGGCGCGCGCCAGGAACAGCGCGGTCTCCCGACCCAGTTCGCGAAACGTGGTGGGGATGTTGTAATACAAGGCGGCGATAACCGCGGCCATGCTGAGGAAGGTCGCCGCCTCCCGCGAGAGCGGCACATTGCCGGCTTCCCGTGCTTGCTCCAGATGCCGCTGCGTCGCGGCTTCCGTGCGGTCTTCACTGGACTGCCCCTCGTCGGCCATCCTTCAGCCGGCGCCGGGAAGCGCGCCGAGGTAGGTTTCAACCCCTTGCCGCCAGGCCACGATCATCGCCCCGCCGATGGTGGCGAGCAGCAGCAGGCCGCCGAGGATCTGGCCCGGCAGCGCGACGAAGTAGATCTGCACACGGGTCATGACGCGGGCGATCTGCCCCATGGCGACGTGCCAGACGATGGCCGCCAGCACGAAGGGCGACGCCACCCGCAGCGCCAGGTTGAACGTCGTGCCGATCGCCTGGACAGCGACCTGGAGACTGTCACCAGCCGGCAGCATGTGACCGGGAGGAATAAGCTGGAACAAGCCGACCAGGGCACGCAGCGGCAAGGTGTAAAGCCCCGACCCCAGGATCATCACCGGCGCGGCGAGATTGAACAGCTTGGCCAGCGCGGTCGATTGCGCGCCCAGATCCGGATCCGGCTGCAGCACGCTGGACAGGCCCAGCAGGTAGGCGACGAACTGAATGCCGATCGGCAGCGCCAGTGCGATCACCCGGGTCAGCCAGCCGAACCACAGGCCGGTGACGACCTCTCCCGCGACCATCAAGGCCATCATCAGGCCGGCGGACGGCACTGGTGGCATGATCGGCTGCAGGATTGGCACCAGCAGGATGGTGATGCACAGCGCGATGCCGATCCGCACGACGGCCGGCGCCGAACTCTCCCCCAGTCCCGGCATCAGCGTCATGGTCGCGCCGACACGAGCCAGGATCAGGGCGAATGCCGGCGCCGAGGCCAGCAGTTCACCCACCGTCGGGTTCATGAGCCACCGACCATGACGATGCGGTCGAACACCTGGCGCGAGAAGGTGACCAGGGTCTCCGCCATGAACGGCCCCAGCAGGACCATGGCGAGACCGATCGCGATCACTTTCGGCAGGAAAGCCAGCGTGGCCTCGTTGATCTGGGTCACCGCCTGAACGAAGGACACTACCAGACCGACCGCGAGGCCCACCAACAGCGGTGGACCGCCAAGTTTCATCGTGACGATCATGCATTCCCGGATCAGCGCACCGACATCCGCATCGTTCATGGCGCGTCGCTTAAGGGCGCGTCGCTTAGGGGAGCGTCGCTTAGGGGCGCGTCGCATCTCGCGACGCGGCTCATTGGCATGCAGCGCATGGCTCAGATCGGCATCTTCATGATGTCCTGATAGGCCTGCACCACGCGATCACGAATGGCGGTCGCGGTCTGCAAGGTCATCTCCGCGTGCGACAGGGCGACAACCACGTCCGTCAGGTTGCCGCCACCCTGCAGCGCCTGAGTGGCCTGATCCTCGGCGGTGTGGCCGGTCTGCACCGCCTGCTCCATCGCCTGCTGCATGGTGGAGCCGAAACTGCCACCGGGCTGTGTCAAGGTCGCGCTGGAGCCGCCGCGGGCGGCACGTGCGTAAGCCTCGGCCGCGGCTGACGGCGTCACGACGACAGTGGGGATGGTGGTCATTTCAACAGGTCAATCGTACGGCTGAGCATGCTGCGGGTCGCCTGCATCACCGACAAGTTCGCGCTGTAGGACCGTTCTGCCTCGCGCATGTCCATGACCTCGATAAAGCTGTTGACGTTGGGCAGCTTGACGTAGCCTTGCGGGTTGGCGGCGGGGTTCGCCGGGTCGTACTTCAGCGGCAGGTCGCTGTCGTCCTTGCCAATGCTCTTAACCTGGACGGTTTCGGCGCCCAGGGCGCTGTCCAGCTTCGCCTCGAACATGACGGTCTGGCGCCGGTAGGGATCAGCGCCGGGCGATGAGCCCGTAGTGTCCTGGTTGGCGATGTTCTCCGCGATCACCCGCAGCCGCGTGGTCTGCGCGGTCATGCCGGTGGCGGAAACGCCGAGGGCGGTGTTGAGGTCGCCGGCCATGGCTAGCCGGAGCGGCCCAGCGCGGTGTTGAACATCCCCATGTATTTCTTCCAGATGCTTGTCACGAGGCTCTGCGTCGTTTCGGTGTCAGCAACCTTGGTAAGCTGCTCGTCCAGGGTGACGGTGTTGCCGTCCAGCGCCCGCGCCTTGGGCGGATCGGTAATCAGCGAGGCGAGGCCAGTCGGCGCGGTTCCGGCCATGTGACCTGGCTGGGTTTGAACCGGTGCCATTGAAGCCGAGCCGCTGAGAACCTGAGCGAAGGATGCGACATCACGGCCCTCAAAGCCGGGTGTGTTGACGTTGGCGATGTTCGTCGCCAGCACGGTCTGCCGCTGCGCGGTCCATGCAAGGCGCTTCTCCGCCAGGTCGAACAGGCCAATTCGGGTCGGGTCCATGCCGGCAAGATGACGGAAAAGAATAAACGAAAGGTTAACGGGATTTCCTTAACGATTTGTTCATGAATTGCACGCCTACTCGGCCCATGCTGACCGAGTACGACACGCATGATCTGGCGTCCGTTCGCACCTGCCTGGAGGATGTCAGAACCGACCTCCGGACCGCCCAGGCCTTGCTCGACGCCGGCCGAGCGGTAGATTTGACCGGGATGGATGGACGGATGGCGGCACTTTGCGCGCAGGCGCTTGGCCTGCCGCCGCCGCTGGCGCGGCAGACGCTGCCGGACCTGTTGGCGCTGCGCGATACCGTCGAGGTCCTGGTCGAAACGCTGGGCCGTCGGCCAATACGATGATCGACGTGCGATGATTGGTGGCTCAATGGGCGGCGACCTTGGGTCCATCGTCACCGCCGCCGGTGCGCTGATCGGGGTCCTGCTTCTCGTCGTCCTCGCCGCTCGGCTTATCCGGGCGGGTGGCTGGGCGGCGCGGCCACCCGCGGGCAAGCTGCTGGCGCTGCGGGAGTCGGTGGCGCTGGATACCAGACGCCGGCTGCATCTGGTGCAATGCGGCGACCGGCGGGTGGTGCTGCTGACCGGCGGCACGCAGGATGTGGTCATCGGATGGCTTGATGGCGCCGAGACAACACCACCCAGCGGGACCCCATGAGACTGGCTGTCCTGATCCTCATGCTGGTGCTGGTGCTGGTGCTGGTGCTGCCGGTCGCCGGGCACGCGCAGTCGGTCAACATCGATCTGGGGGCGGCAGGTCAGGCGGGTGCCACCGCGCGTCTTGTGCAGCTTACCGCGCTGGTGACGGTGCTGTCCCTGGCGCCTAGCCTGCTGGTGATGATGACGGCGTTCACGCGAATCGTGATCGTGCTGTCGCTGCTGCGCAGCGCGCTCAGCACACAGGGAACGCCGCCGAATATCGTGCTGATCGGACTGGCGCTGTTTCTGTCGTTCTTCGTCATGCAGCCTACCCTGGAGCAGGCCTGGACCAATGGCGTGCAGCCAATGACCGAGGGGCGGGTCAACGAGATCGATGGACTGCAGCAAGCCACCGCGCCGTTCCACCAGTTCATGACGCGGAACCTGCGCGACGAGGATCTGCGGTTTTTCACTGATCTGGCGCATCTGGAGCCGGCAAAGGATGAGAACGCGGTGCCGTGGCGCGTGCTGATGCCAGCTTTCCTGGTCGGCGAACTGCGGCGCTCCTTCGAGATGGGATTTCTGCTGTTCCTGCCCTTCCTGGTGATCGACATGGTGGTGGCGAGCGTGCTCATGAGCCTGGGCATGATGATGCTGCCGCCCAGTGCGGTATCGTTGCCGTTCAAGCTGATCTTCTTCGTGCTGATCGATGGCTGGCGGCTGATTGCTGGAAGCCTGGTGCAGAGCTTTGTCAGCGGCGGGTAAGTCCCGGCCGGATCAGTGACGTCTGCCCGATGAAGCCGCGATCCGCTGAAACGCGCAGGACATGATAATCATGAAACACAACGGTCATGATGCCGCTAGTGTTCGCCGAACTTGTCTGGCCCTTCCCGTTTGGCTGTTCGTGGCCACTTATTCATGTCTGGCCATGGATTCCGCATGCCGGCGACGCGTCCAGTTCGGATGGCGGTAGTCTGGTTTCAGGCTGGGAAACGTGATCACATTCAGTCAATGCCAAGGGGGCCAAACAAACATGCTAAGACCAAAGGCACCGTCCTGGATGTCGGAGTTCCGCTCCTTCATCATGCGCGGCAACGTCGTCGATCTCGCGGTCGGCATCATCATCGGCGCAGCTTTTACCGGCGTGGTCAGTAGCCTGGTAAAGGATGTCTTCAATCCGTTCCTCGGTCTGCTGACCGGCGGCCTGGATTTTTCCAATCTGTTCATTCCAATGAACGGTCAACATTACGCCAATCTGGCGGATGCGCAGAGAGCCGCCGCGCCGACACTGAACGTGGGATTGTTCCTGAACACGATCATCCAGTTTCTGATCGTCAGCTTCGCGGTGTTCTGGATTGTGAAAGTGCTGACGAGGATGAATATCCGGCACGAGGCAGAGGCACCGGTAACCCTACCGACAAGAAGCGAGGAGCTTCTGGAAGAGATCAGGAATCTCCTGCAAAATCCCGGCATGGAGGACCGAGCGGCAGTGAAGCTGCCCAATCGTGCGACAGCCAGTCCGCCTGGATCGCCGATATGAACACAGGCATTAGAAGAGCAGCCGCAGGTAATCCGGAATAAACCAGTCTTTTCAAATACACAACTTGGTCGCGGTGGTGGTACTATGGCCACTGCTTGCAGCCTGCCGTGCCAATGGAGCAGACCCGTGCGGGCCGATGAAGCAGCGCCTCGTGCGGGTCAGCTCTCACTGACCCAGCCAAAGAATAAAGCCTAATCCATGTTGCTACGTTTTGACTTGGCGGTTGCGCGCAGGGCGTCTTAGCGCCCTGCCCCATCCTTGTCGCCGCACCCGGTCCCTGCTCGGAGCGGTATCAATGCACCGAAAGTGGTTGCATCTCATGTTGCACAATAGCGGCCAGAGCCACATCACGATCACCAGCGATTGCCATCGGTGTGCCGTCGGCTGCGTGAATGGCAAAGCCCTGCTCGCCGTTCACGACCACACGCTTGACGTAGGCAATCTGCGAGACGCCGAGCGCGCCGAGTTGTTCAGCGGACAGATGGCGGATGTCGAAACTAGCAACTTCGTTGGCTGGTGCCGCCGGGGACTCCGAGCGATCGCCCGAATTGATGTTCATGCTCTCTACTCCTTGCAATCAGCGGCCTTCTTCAAGCACCGCCACACTCATTACACTTCGCCCAGCGGCGGAGCGTGACTTCGGTCATCCCTGCTCCGGCCTGCTTTCCACCACTGGCCCGTTTTCCGCTCCATTTGGTCGCAGCGCCGACCCGACGCTGTTCCGCGTGATGGGGATGGTTTTCACCCGCACCTCCGGTTGAGGCTTCGCCAGGTCAATATGGAGGAGCCCACTGTCAAGCCAGGCACCGCGTACCTCGATTCCCTCGGCCAGAACAAACGACCGTTGGAACTGACGTGCGGCAATGCCACGGTGGAGGAAAATTCGGCCTTGACTATCATCGGTCTGTCGGCCTCGGATCACCAACTGGTTGTCTTCCTGGGTGATCTGAAGATCATCCATGGTAAAACCGGCAACCGCGAGCGTTATCCGCAATCCTGTCGAACTGATCTGCTCGATATTGTATGGCGGATAACCGTCGGATGACGTTTTCGACGCACGCTCGAGCATCTGCTCGAGATGGTCAAAACCCAAGAATAACGGCGAGGTAAACATACGAGTGGTCAAGGCCCCCTCCTGCGAGCGAAGCAGCTACCGGGACCCGTTCTGGCATCCCGGCACTCCCTCATCTTGGATTCAGCGACCTGACTTGCAAGGGGATATCGAGGCCCGGGCCACGCCGGCGCAACCGCTGCCGTTGATTGACGCGGGCGGCGCCGCTACATCCATCGTCAGAATGAACAATCCCGCCATCTGCGTGCAGCCCGACGCTGATACGCCAGAGCTTTTGCCGATCCTGATTGCGCCCAACCCGATCCTGAAGGCACGCGCGCACGCCGTGCAGCCGGGGGACATCGAGCGGGTCCGCAGCCTGATTCCCCGCATGTTCGGCTCGATGTACAAGGCCCCTGGCATTGGCCTTGCCGCGCCGCAGGTGGGCGAGAGCCTGCGGGTCGTGGTGGTCGACCTGATGCCGAACGACCAGCACCAGCCATACGGCCTGATCAATCCGGAAGTCATCGCCACCAGCCAGGAACTGGCGACGCGTGAGGAAGGCTGCCTGTCGCTGCCGAACCAGTTCGCCGACATCACCCGTCCCGCCAAGGTCAAGGTACGCTACCTGGATTTATCCGGCGCGAAGCGGGAGATCGAGGCGGAGGGTCTGTTCGCCGCCTGCCTGCAACACGAGATCGACCACTTGGACGGCGTCCTGTTCGTCGATCATTTGTCCATCTTGAAGCGCAACATGATCATGCGCCGCCTGGCCAAGGAACAGCGCCAGAAGCGCGATGAACAGAAGCGGTAGCACTCTGCGCCTGGCCTTCATGGGCAGTCCGGATTTCGCGGTCCCGGCGTTGCACGCGCTGCATGCCGCCGGCCATGATATTGTCGCGGTCTATTGCCAACCGGCCCGCCCGGCCGGGCGCGGCCAGGCGCTAAGACGCTGTCCGGTCCATGTCGCGGCCGAAAACCTCGGCCTGCCGGTTCGGACACCGGTTCGGCTGCGCACGGACCCGCCGGCGCAGGCCGCGTTCGCCGCGCTGGACCTGGATGTGGCGATCGTCGCCGCGTATGGACTGATCCTGCCGCAGGCGATGCTCGATGCGCCAAGGCGGGGTTGCCTGAATATCCACGCCAGCCTGTTGCCGCGCTGGCGCGGCGCGGCACCGATCCAGGCAGCGATTCTGGCCGGGGATCGTCAGACCGGGATCACCATCATGCAGATGGAGGCGGGGCTTGATTCGGGTCCGATGCTGCTGTCGCGGTCGGTGCCGATCACTGACCGGACGACTGCGGCGGCACTGCACGACACGCTCGCCTCGATCGGCGCGGAGCTGATCCTGGAGGCGTTGTCGTCCGCCCCCCAGCCCCAGCCGCAGCCGGACGACGGGGCAAGTTATGCGGCAAAACTCGGCCGCGAGGACGGGCGGGTGGACTGGACCCAGCCAGCCGAGGCGATTGACCGCCAGGTGCGCGCGTTCGACCCGTGGCCCGGCACGTTCACGATGCTGGATGGTGTGGCGCTGAAGGTCCTGGCGGCTAGATTGGCGGTCAGGCGGGCGGATGAGGCCGCGGCGCCCGGAACGGTTCTCGACACCGCGCTGACCATCGCCTGCGGGACCGGTGCGATCCGGCTGACCCGTGTGCAGCTTCCCGGTCGAGGGCCGCTGGATGCGGCGGCATTCCTGCGGGGCCACCCGGTTGCCCCTGGCACACGCCTGGGCGGATGAACAGTCACCCGAGGCGCTGCCTGGACCGACCGGATCAAGCTGAGCGAGCAGACTGGCCTTCCACGCCCAGCCTTCCACATAATGACGATGCCAAGCGATCGTATTCCGCCTGAAGCGCTGTTTGGGCCATACACCGCAAGGCGCCAGCGAAGGTCTAAAGCATGACCCGCTGGGCGCTTTTGCTCGAGTACGACGGCACCGGCCTTGTCGGATGGCAGCGGCAGGCCCAAGGCGTTTCCATCCAGGGATTGCTGGAACAAGCAGCCGAACGGCTGAACCACAACGCGCCGGTCGCCTGCATCGTCGCCGGCCGCACCGATGCGGGTGTCCATGCCGAAGGCCAGGTTGCGCAGATCGATCTTCCCGATGGATATCGGCCGGAAAAAGTGCGCGATGCGTTGAACTTCCACCTGAAGCCGCATCGAATCGTGGTCGTCAGCGCCGTGTCCGTCCCGGCCGACTGGAATGCACGTTTCACCGCCAATCGCCGCACCTACCGCTATCGCATCCTTAATCGCCGCAGCCGTCCCGCGCTGTTGGCCAACCGGGTGTGGCACGTCGCCGCCCCGCTCGACGCCGACGCCATGCACCACGCTGCCCAGCGCCTGCTCGGCCGGCACGACTTCACCTCGTTCCGTGCCGCATCCTGTCAGGCGAAATCGCCGATCCGCACGCTTGACCGGCTGGATGTCCATCGCGATGGCGACATCATCGAGATCAACACGGCGGCGCGCAGCTTCCTGCATCATCAGGTCCGCAACCTCGTCGGCACACTGAAGCTTGTCGGCGATGGGCATTGGCCGGTGCAGCGGGTGACGACCGCGCTGCAAGCCAGGAACCGGGCCGAGGCGGGTCCGACGGCACCCGCGGAAGGGCTGACCTTGATGGCGGTTGGCTATCCGGACGATCTGTTCCGAGGACCTGGGCAGACGACTTAAGCGGGCAAGCCGACTGATCTTCACCTATGGCGGAGCAGGCACATTCCCAGCGTCCTGTTCGGCCGCAGTAAAAAGACGCTCGGTTTCCACCATGATGGCAGCGGCGAGACGTCCGCCCTCTTCGCCGGTGAGGCGCGCCAGACCAAGAGCACGCAGCTCCTCGGCCATCGCCGCCGCGGCATCCGGCCACGGCAGGCGCTGCGCGAGGCGCAATCGCGCCAGCAGGTCGGCGAGTTCGGCAAGCGGCGGCCGCTCGGGTGGGGCCACTGGTGCGGGAGGCTCGGTGAACAGGTCGGACTGGCTGGGGGCGAATCGGCGCATGTCCGAAGTATAGCAGCGTCCGGCTGCCCGCCATAAGGCCGCACGCATGCGCGACCGAAAGCCATGATCCTGAAACAGGAGTCTGTTGCGGCACGGACTCAAAACCGGTGATAATCATTCATGCCATCGCAAATCCTCTCTGATTATTTGGCAGAGATTGCACGTATCCGCGCTACGCGCGCTGGCACTGGAGAGATCAGCTACTACGGCGCGCTCGCCGGGGCGCTGAACGCAGCCGGGCAACGGCTGAGGCCCCGCGTGTTCTGCGTGCCCAACCTCCGCAACCGGGGGGCGGGTTTTCCCGACATGGGCCTGTTCGTGGTGTCGCGTGGTCATGTGCCGGAGGACTGGCCTGACGGGCAACCGCCCGAGCGTGGGGTGGTCGAGGTCGACGATATTCCGGCCGAACTTTCGGTGAAGTTAAGCAGTGCCCAGGTGCGCCGCTATCTTGATGCCCACGGGCTGGTGCTGGTTACCAACTACCGCGACTTCGAGCTGCTGGGCCGCGACGCACGGGGCCAGGCAGAGCGGCGGGAAAGCTTCAGCTTCGAGTGCGACGACGCGGCTGCATTCTTTGCGCTGGCGCGCAGTCCACGCCGCCCCGTCGGCCAGGCCGCCCGCTTCGCCGAATTTCTGGAACGCGTGCTGCTGCACCAGGCGCCACTGGCTAAGCCGGAGGATGTCGCGTTCTTCCTTGCGTCCTATGCCCGCGACGCGCTGGCGCGGGTGGACGAACATGCCAGCCTGCCCGCGTTCGCCGAATTGCGCGGCGCCTTGCAGGAGGCGCTGGGATTGCAGTTCGAGGGACCAAAGGGCGAGCATCTGTTCCGCAGCACCCTGGTTCAGACGCTGTTCTATGGCCTGTTCAGCGCCTGGGTGGAGGTCGCGCAGGACGGTCAGGCGGTATTCGACTGGCGGGCGGCCGGCTGGAACCTGCACGTTCCTTTCGTTGACACGCTGTTCGAGCGCATCGCGCGGCCTCGGTCGCTGAAGCCGCTGGGACTGGAAGAACCGTTGTCCTGGGCGGCAGCGGCGCTGAACCGAGTCGACCGCATTGCGTTCTTCACCCGGTTTGAGGAGGCCGATGCCGTCCGCTATTTTTACGAACCGTTCCTGGCGGCCTTCGATCCGGACCTGCGGAAGGACATGGGGGTCTGGTACACACCGCGGGAGATCGTTCGCTATATGGTGGAGCGGGTGGATCAGGTGCTGCGCAGCGAACTCGGGATACCGGATGGGTTGGCCGACCCGTCGGTATGGGTGCTGGACCCGTGCTGCGGCACCGGTGCGTATCTGGTGGAGGTGCTGGCCCGCATTGCTCGCACCTTGAAGGAGAAGGGTGAGGATGCGCTGACGGCGGATGATCTGAAGCAAGCGGCGATGACTCGCGTCGCCGGATTCGAGATCATGCCGGCGCCCTATGTCATCGCCCATTGGCAGGTGGGTCACGCGCTGCGAGCGGCTGGCGCCCCGCTTGGCCCGGAGGAACGCGCGGCGGTGTATCTGACAAACGCTCTGACCGGTTGGGCGGCGCCGCAAGCGGGGGCCGGGCCAGGCGACGCACAACATGGGATTCGCTTCACCTATCCGCCGTTGGCGGATGAGCGCGATGAGGCAGCGCGGGTGAAGCAGGCGAGGCCAATCCTCGTGGTGCTAGGCAACCCGCCTTACAACGCTTTCGCTGGCACCTCACCCGCCGAGGAATCTGGGCTGGTTGAGCCTTATAAGGAGGGACTGCAACGCGACTGGGGAATCCGCAAGTTCAACCTAGATGATCTTTATGTGCGGTTCTTTCGGATCGCCGAACGGCGGATTGCTGGGGGGACCGGCCGGGGGATTATTTGTTTCATTAGTAACCACTCTTGGTTGTCGTCGCCGTCCTTCGTGGTCATGCGTCAGCGTCTACTTGCTGAATTTGATCGCATCTGGGTCGATAATCTTCATGGGGACAGAAAAAGCAGCGAACGTGGCCGTGATGGACGCACCAGTGAAACTGTTTTTGCAATGAGAGGAGCTTCTTTAGGGATCCAGCAAGGTACGGCGATTTCCATGCTTGTTCGTACTCCAACAAGAGCGGCAACAACGCAAGTCCTCTTCAACAACCGTGCGGATGCTTCTGATGCTGGGGAACGACGCGGTCAACTACTGGCAATGCTTGAGTCATCTGCCTTCGATGAGCATTACGATCAGACATCGCCAGTCGCGCAAAACCGATACTCATTTCGCCCTGCATCAGTTGCCGCGGATTATCAGTCATGGCCGCCGCTTCCTTATATAGCGGCCCTCGAGCCGTTCAGCGGCGTTGTGGAGAAGCGCCATGGCGCGCTGCGATCGCTGGACAGATCGGAACTTGCTGATCGGATGCGCCGTTATTTCGATCCGAAAATATCGTTTGAGGAATTGAAGGTACTTGGCATCGGTCCGGTGGAAGATATGGCGGGATTCAAAGCCTATGACGCTCGAACGCGCCTGCTGAGAAGCGAAACGTTTTCCGAAAAAAATTTACGGTTACTCGCACTATATCCGTTTGAGGTCAGATGGGCTTACCATACGAATGTCCAACAAATTTGGAACAGGTCGCGACCTGAACTCTCGGCGCGCGCATTTCCCGGGAATGGTTTCGTAGTTGCACGCCTTCGCGCCCGGCGACCTGAGGAGGGTTTTCCGCTCTTCTGGACACCGGTGCTTCCAGGCGATCACATTCTTGATCCCAACGCCCATCCGATGCCAGTCCTAGCCGATCCCGCAAAGGCCAACCTCTCCGTTGTCGCCCGCGGCTGGCTTGCCGCTCTTGCCCTGCCCAATCCCGATACAGATCACGCCATCGCCGCCCTCCCCTGGCATCATGCCCTCGCCATCGGCTACGCACCCGCCTGGCTGGCAGAGAACGGCGATGCCATCCGTCAGGACTGGCCGCGCGTCCCGCTGCCGGACAACGCCGATCTGCTGCGCGCTTCCGCTGCGCTCGGTGCTCGGGTCGCAGCCCTATTGGACCCCGATACGCCGGTCGTGGGCGTTACGACTGGTACGCTCCCGCCCGCCATCCAGATTATTGCGGTGCCGTCGAAGCGCGGCGGCGGTGCGATGGCCGAGGCCGAGCGTAGGCTGACAGCCGGATGGGGTCATGCCGGCAAAAGCGGCGCCGTGATGGCCGGTCGTGGCCGTATCAGCACACGGGACTACGCACCAGAGGAAGCAGCCGCAGCGGCAGATGCCGCCTGTCTCGGCGCCACAACCCACGACGTGTTCCTCAATCAGGATGCCTACTGGCGGAACATCCCCGAAACCGTCTGGCGCTTCACCATTGGCGGATACCAGGTCCTTAAAAAGTGGCTGTCCTACCGCGAGCAACCGCTGCTCGGCCGTGCGCTCACACCAGCGGAGGTACGTTACGTGCGCGACGTGGCGCGCCGCCTCACCGCCCTCCGCCTGATGGCACCGGAACTTGACGCCAACTATCGCGCATGTGCGGCCACGCATCGCCCGCTAAACGGCGTTCCGATCGCCGAGAGCGTGATGACGGTAAAGCATGACCCATAGCCGGATCGGCTGCTTCGGCGATTATCCGCCGATCGCCATCGCCACCGTGGCCAGCAAGATGCCAATCAACTGATCCAGCAGCACCAGCCCGCCCGCGGTCGCCGCCCCGATCCCGAACGCCAGCCGGGTCGCATACCATTCCAGCCAGAGTGCCCAGCCGATGGTGACCAGTTCGCACGCCTCCGCGATGACCGATGGCGCACCGAGCAGGCCCGGCAGGCCGCCAATGATGACCAGCACGCCCTCCACGACGTTGCACCAGTTCCAGACCGCGATGAACCTGCCCCAGCGCTCCGCCCGGCCAAGCGTCGGCGCCAGAAAGTGGGTAGCCTCGACGAACACCAGCCAGCCCAGAATGAAGATCATCATTTCCCGGCCCATCAGATGGGCAGGATCGGCCGGCATGCCGACCTCCGCCCACGACATCAACAGCCGGCAGACCACCGAGGGGATGCAGAAGGCAATCGCCCAGAAGCTGCGCGTGGCGCTGTCCCGGTCGCCGGACACCAGGATGACGCCATCCGCTCGTCCGCTCGCCAGACGCAGCGCGCCCTGAAGTCCGGCGGCGACCGTTGCAAGCGCCTTCATCCCTGCTCCGACACCAGCAGACTAGGCACCATCACCGCCGCTACGGTGCCAGTGTTCACGATCAGAACCAGCAAGACCGCGCGCAAAGCCGACAGCGCCAGCGCCTTGCGGGCTAGGAACCAGTGCAGCCACAACCCATAGGCACCCAGGAAGCCGACCAGGACCAGGCTGGCGACCGTCTCGGTCACGCCGGCGTTGACTGCGACGCTCAGCGGCAGCATCGCCACACAGGCGGCGACCGGCAGGATCCACTCGCACCAGTTGAACGCGGTGGCGAAGCGGAACCATGCATCCGTCCGTTTCCAGAAGCGGGCAAGTTCGTACGACAGCACCGCGGGCGTCAGCAGGCCACAGATCGTCATCGCCAGACCGGTCAACGCGCGGCGCGGTCCCTCGGTGAACAAGCCAAGGGCGGCGCCGACCAGGGGGAACGCGATCAACGGCGCGAGGCTGGCCAGGAACGATTGCACGCTGCCGCCGAAGCAGCCGATCCCGTCCGCCCGGCCGCGGGCGATGCGAAACATGCCGACGATCACGCCGGGCCGTACGGCTGGCCGCTGGCTCATCCCAGGAACGCCGCGATCACGTCGCGATAGATCCGCGCCAGATCGCGCAACTCAGTGACCGGCACGCATTCGTCGGTCTGGTGCATGGTCGCGCCCACCAGGCCGAACTCGGCCACCGGACAGTCGTTGGCGATGAAACGCGCGTCAGAGGTGCCTCCGCCAGTGTCCAGCTTCGGCTCGATCCCGGTCGCGCCGGTGATGGCGGAGCATAGGACCTCCACCAGCGGCCCGGGTTTTGTAACAAAGGACTCGCCGCTGATCGATGCATCCAGGTCGAAGCGGTCGGCATATCGGGTCAGGGTCGCTCGCACCCAGGCAGTCAGGGAGGCACCGCTGTGCCGATCGTTGAAGCGGATGTTCAGCGCCGCGCGCGCCGCGGCGGGAATGACATTGGTGGCGCCATTGCCAACGTCTATGCTGGTGACCTGAAGCGTCGAAGGCTCGAACCAGTCGGTGCCGGCATCCAATGGGGCCGCGGTCAGGGCGGCCAACGCCAGCAGCAGGCGATGGACAGGGTTGTCGGCGCGGTGCGGATAGGCAACGTGGCCCTGCCGGCCATGCACCTCGATCTTCATGTTCACGCTGCCGCGCCGGCCGATCTTGATCATGTCACCCAGCCTGGCCGGGCAGCTCGGTTCGCCGACCAGGCAGAAATCGGGGATCTGGTCGTGCGCGCGCATCCATTCCAGCACCTTGACGGTGCCATCGACAGCGAGCCCTTCCTCGTCGCCCGTGATCAGGAAGCTGATTGAGCCATTCGGTGTTCCGTTCGACAGATGTTGCGCGGTTCCGGCGACGAAGGCGGCGATGGCGCCCTTCATGTCGCAGGCGCCACGGCCATACAGCACGCCGTCTCGCACCTCGCCCGCAAAGGGATCGCCGCCGCGCCAGGCGGCGGAACCAGCCGGCACCACATCGGTATGGCCGGCGAAGCAGAGGTGCGGGCCGCTCATGCCCAGGCGGGCGAACAGATTCTCGATGTCGCCAAAGCGCAGCCGGTGGATGGTAAAGCCCAGCCGTTCAAGGGCGCCGGCCAGCACGTCCTGCGCCCCAGCATCTCTCGGCGTGACCGAGGCGCAGCGGATCAGCGACTGCGCCAGCGGCAGCGGATCGAGCAGGTCGATCAATCGCGCAACAGCTCGTTAATCGAGGTCTTGGCCCTGGTCTGCGCATCCACGGTCTTGACGATCACGGCACAATACAGTGACGGTCCAGGCGAGCCGTCCGGCAACGGCTTGCCGGGCAATGAACCCGGCACGACCACGGAATACGCCGGCACCCGGCCCATGTGGATTTCCCCGGTCGCACGGTTGACGATCCTGGTGGAGGCGCCGATGAACACGCCCATCGACAGCACGGCGCCGCGTTCAACGACGACGCCTTCCGCCACTTCCGACCGGGCGCCGACGAAGCAGTCATCCTCGATGATCACCGGGTTGGCCTGCAGCGGCTCCAGCACGCCGCCGATGCCGACGCCGCCTGACAGATGGCAGTTGGCGCCGATCTGGGCGCAGCTTCCCACTGTCGCCCAGGTATCCACCATGGTGTTCCGGCCGACCCAGGCGCCAACGTTGACGAAGCTGGGCATCAGCACCACACCGGGTGCGATGAAGGCGGAGCGGCGGACGACGGCGCCAGGCACCGCGCGGAAGCCGGCCTGCCGGAAGCGGTTTTCGCCCCAGCCGGCGAATTTCATCGGCACCTTGTCCCAGACCGGCGCGCCGCCCGGTCCCTCCATTGGCGATGAGTCGGTCAACCGGAACGACATCAATACGGCTTTCTTCAGCCACTGGTTGACCTGCCAGCCGGCATCGGTCTTATCCGCGACCCGTACGTCGCCGCTGTCCAGCGAGTCCAGCGCCGCTTCCACGGCGTCGCGCGCCGAACCCTCGGTGGCGGCGGACAGGCTGTCACGCTGTTCCCAAAGGTCCTCGATCGGTTGCTGAAGGCTGTGTTGGGGCATACCGCGGTGGTTCCTGCTTGACGCGGGCGGACGATGCGCAGGCTCCCTTGTCCTGTCAACGCGGAATGGGTTCGGCGACCGGGCTGAACGAATTCAGTTCGCGCCCGCGGACGTTTTTCGATGCACCTAAGCGCTTGTTCAGGCTAGACGCTGCGGTGTCAGGTTGGAGCAAATGATGTCAATCGGGCTGAAACTGAAGCGGCGGTGCAAGACGGTGCTGCCGCCGACAATCTTCCTGTCCCTCACCGCCTACTTCGCCTGGAATGCGGCGCAAGGAGACCGGGGCCTTGTGGAATATGCCCATCGACAGGCGGTTTTACGTCAAGTTGTCGCGGAACAGGCCGCGGCAAAGGCGGAGCGGGACGGCTGGCAAATTCGTGTGGATGATCTACGCCCCAGTCATCTCAACCCCGACACGCTGGATGAGCGTGCGCGGGCCATGCTGAACCTGGCTCAACCAGACGAGGTGATCATCAAGCTGGGGCCGAAGGACAAGCTGTTCTGACGCATGCGGTTGCGGCAATCGATGTGCCGCCTCTTGCCTGTGTCAGATGCAGCATCGTCGGTCCAACCCACCATGGCGGGCCAGAAACCTTATAAGCGTTGAAATGGCAATCAGCGCGCGCTGGTTAGCACCGTGTCAGGGGCCGGCGACGCAGAACTTGCGGTGCTGGCCGCGGCAAAGTCGTAAATAGGCGGTCTCTGCCAATCATGAGGTGGAGGCATGAAGACCGCCTTCAAAGCGCTATTTCAACACCTATGGTGCCAAAACCTCCTGACCGGCCTGAGGCGGGCGCGCTGCGTCTTGAAGGCAATCCGAGCCTCAACGGTTCATCATCACCGGCAGCGAGGAGTTTTCCAGCACATGCCGCGTCACGCCACCCAGGATAAGCTGTCGCAGCCGCGAGTGGGAGTAGGCCCCCATCGACAACAGATCGCAGCCGAATTTGCCGGCGGCGGCCAGCAGCCCGGCGCCGACCGATCCGTTGATCGACCGGAAGGTGATAATCTCCGCGTGAACACCATGCAGTGCGAGATAGGCTGCGAGGTCCGGCGAACCCGGTCCGCGCCGCTGGTAGCCATCCGCCGACAAGATCGCGACGGCCTCGGCGCGCTGCATCCAGGGCATGGCTGCCAGAACGGAGGAAGCCGACTCGGCGGTGCCGTTCCAGGCCAGGCAGACGCGGTCGCCGATGCGTGCAGGCGCCGTCCGCGGCGCGATCAGCACCGGACGGCCGGAATCGAACAGCACCGCGTGCAGCGCGTCCGATGAGGACACGTCTTCCCCTGACTCGGGATGCGGCACCACGGTCAGATCGGCCAGGCGCGCCTGCTGGGCGACAATGTCCTCTTCCCGGCCAGTGACGGAGGCAAAGCTCGCGGTGGCATGGTCGAGGCCGACATGCGCTTCCTGCACGGTGACTTGGTGGCGGGCGACGAAGCGCTCGAACATCGAGCGGACGGCGTAGGCACGATCGGAACTTTCCTTCTCGGTGGCCGACATCATTTCCTCGATCATCGCGCCGGACAGGCCCTCGCCAGCCAGCGGCGCGACATCGCGGCTATCGACGCGGACGTGCAGCGCGGTGACATGCGCGTTCCAGTGGCGAGCAACGGTCAAGGCGGAGGCCAACGCCGCCTCCCCGGCGGCGGTTCCGGTCAGCGGCAGCAGAAGCTTGCGTATCGCCATCGTCAGCTCCATCGGATGTGGTTCTGCATACAGAGCAATGCAGGTTTGCACTGAAAGTTCAAGTGTCTTAATGCGGTGATCAGGGGAACAGCTTCGATTGCGTCCAGGTCCCATCGGCATCGCGCCGGTACAACGTACGGTCGTGCAGGCGGAAGGGCATGTCCTGCCAGAACTCGAACGCCGTCGGCAACACGCGAAAGCCGGACCAGTAGCCTGGCCGGGGTATCTCGCCGGGATAGCGCTGTTCCATCTCGGTCAGCCGGTCTTCCAGGACAGCCCGCTCGGCCAGCGGACGCGACTGCGCCGAGGCCCAGGCGCCGAGGCGGGAGACGCGGGCGCGGGTGACGAAGTAGGCATCCGCTTCGGCGTCGGTGACGGGCTCGACCGGGCCCTCGATGCGGATCTGGCGGTGCAGCGACTTCCAGTAGAACAACAGGAACACGCGGGGATTGGCGGCGATTTCGTCGCCCTTGCGGCTTTGCTTGTTGGTGTAGAAGACAAAACCGCGGTCATCGACGCCCTTCAACAGCACGGTCCGGGCGGAGGGGCGGCCGTCCGGCGTGGTTGTCGCCAGGATCATCGCGTTAGCGTCGTTGATCTCGGTTTTCGCGGCCTCCGCCATCCAGGCATGGAACTGGACGAACGGCGACGGGTCGGGGATTGGGGCTGCCGGCATGGCCATCACCTTTGCGGTCAGGACGTGTTGGCGCGGATAAGGTCATTCGGTGCAATCCGGCAAGTGGTGATCCGGATCGAGCGTATGGCGTTCCGTGCGTGTTGCCAGATCACCGGAAATCACCATAAGCACATCAACGCTCGTCTGGAGGATGCCATGCAAGAGACCCTGCGTCCCGACCCGCACGCGGAAATCCGCGAGGAAGTCCGCAAGCTGTGCGCCAAGTTTCCCGGCGAGTACTGGCGCAAGCTGGACCAGGAACGTGGCTATCCCACGGCGTTCGTCCAGGCGCTGACCGAGGCGGGCTACCTCGCCGCGCTGATACCCGAGGAATACGGCGGCGCCGGCCTGCCGCTATCCGCCGCCGCGGCGATCCTGGAGACAGTGCAGGCGGAGGGCTGCAATGGCGCGGCCTGCCATGCGCAGATGTACATCATGGGTACGATCCTGCGGCACGGCACCGACGCGCAGAAGAAGACCTATCTGCCGAAGATCGCCACCGGGGAACTGCGGCTGCAGGCGTTCGGCGTCACCGAACCCACCTCCGGCACCGATACAACCGCGCTGCGCACCGTCGCGCGCCGGGAGGGCGACCACTACGTCGTCAACGGACAGAAGGTGTGGACCAGCCGAGCGGAGCATTCCGATCTGATGCTGCTGCTGGCGCGGACGACGCCGCGGGACCAGGCGGCGAAGCGGACCGAGGGGCTGTCGACGTTCATCGTCGACATGCGGGCGGCGCTGGGCAATGGGCTGACCATCCGGCCGATCCGGACGATGATGAACCACAACTCGACCGAGATCTTCTTCGACAACATGATTGTGCCGGCGGAGAACCTGGTGGGGATGGAAGGGCGCGGCTTCCGCTACATCCTGGACGGGATGAACGCCGAGCGCCTGCTGATCGCGGCGGAGTGTATCGGGGACGCGAAGTGGTTTTTGCGCAAGGCGGTGGAGTATGCACGGGACCGGCAGGTGTTCGGCCGGCCGATCGGGCAGAACCAGGGGATCCAGTTCCCGTTGGCGAAGGCATATGCGCAGATGCGGGCGGCGGAGCTGATGGTGCAGGCGGGATGCGAGAAGTTCGAGGCGGGCGAGACGCCGGGCGAGGAAGCCAACATGGCGAAGCTGCTGGCCGCGGACGCGTCCTGGGCGGCCGGCGAGGCATGTCTACAGACGCATGGCGGGTTTGGCTTTGCCGAGGAATATGATGTGGAGCGGAAGTATCGCGAGACGCGGCTGTATCAGGTGGCGCCGATCAGCACCAACCTGATCCTGTCGTATATCGCGGAGCATGTGCTGGGTTTGCCACGGAGTTATTGATGCGACTGCCAGCAGACGGCGCCGCCATCCTGTTCCGCTATGGACGACATTTTCACATCTGCGAACTTGAGCGAGTGTCTTTGGCTGGCCAAGCCACGACAATGCGGTGCGGAGCACGGTGGCCGGCCGTGACGAGTTGATTGCCGCAAGTGCCGAGGATGCACGCCATGCGGCTCGTGCAGACGCCGGCGCAAAAGTAAGTGTCGGTGGCCAGGCTGCCCGCGCCCGCAACTTACCGACGTGTAGCGGGTTGAAGACTGACACCAGATAGGACGACGGCGATGACCAAGAAAGTGACGACGCGCAAGAGCGATGACACGACCACCAGCAGGGGCACGGTCAAGGGCCACCACCCCAAGCCTGGCGACGATGTCGTTGAAGGTGGTGTGGCGCCGGCCCCGACAGAAGGCCATGGCGCTCCCAGGGGCTCTGCTTCCAAGGCATCCGCCGAGGGGGCGATAGAAGGCGACGACACCAGCACAGCCACGGTGGGCAAGCTTGAGAAGGAACATGCGGCGGAAATAGGCGGTTCAAAGACGCAATCGGGTCGTGGTCACCGCAAGCACCAGGACTGAATTGAACGCGTCGTCGGCAAGGATCAGGCCGGCACGCTGCTAGCAGCGTGGTATAGCTACAAGCCGGCAAGCAGACGCCCATAGCCTCGCCGCGGGCTCCGTACGTTGGCGATACGCAACGCATTCCACATCATGGCAGAGGCGGCGGAGATTACCGGTTTGCCGAGATCGTCCTCCAGGGCCTGGAGCATCGCCAAGGTTGGCATCCCGGTGCCACTGAGGAAGATAGCTTCTGCCTCCGGTCGATCAGCCTGCCTGCCGACCGCATAGGCACGCTCGGCCGTCTCCTCGTAGATGTTGCGTACCGCCTCCAGCCGCGCCACGCCCACCACATCGAAGCCGTGTAGCGCCAGATGCGCCCGCCCCTGCTCCGTCAGATCGGCATCGTATGGCGTAGCATAGGCAATGCGCCCGACGCCAAGGCATCGCAGCGCTTCCAGCACGCACCCGAATGCTGTCACAAACCGTGTACCCAATGTGGATTCTTGCCGATGGACCAGGGCCGCCTCGGCCTCCCGGCCAAGCGTATAGCTAGTCGCGGTGTGAGCCATGACGATGACCTGGGGAGAGATCATCGCCAGCAGACGCGTGGCTTCGTCCAGGCTGGCGAGCTGGCTGCGATTGCGTTCCTCCTGGCCGCCATGGGTTCCAGCCGGCCCGCTGGCCGACATGCGGGTGAAATGCACCGAGACCCCTGCTGGGGTGAGCTCCGCCATCTCCGGTTCCACCGTCGGATTACCCGGCGGCACGAGGAACCCGATCCGCGCCCTCCACCCCATCATTACAGAAATTCTCCGATCGGACTTGTCGCCCTCATGTTAATCAAGATAGCGGACATGGATCCTGATGACGATAGACTGTCCGATTCAGACGTAACGTCCGTTCTTGAGCGGCCGTCCGGGTGCAAGCCGGCGCGCTTGGGTTTCATCGCCTTGACATCAGATGGAGCGATCGCACCTGCAACTTTAGTCCTTCCACTGTTCAGGAGCCTATCATGGACGTTCATACGATTGGCCACATCGGCACGTGGGTTTCCCTTGCCATGCTCATTGCTGCAATCCCGTTCAGCTTGTGGGGGCTCTCGTTCTTTACGAAGCACCGGTCCTTTCACTAAACGTATCACGATCCACTAACGCCCGCTGGGTGCGAGAGGACTTTTGGGCTGACTGTGCAACGTTAAACTCGCCAGCCTTTTGTTGAAGCGCGTGATCCATCCGCCTCGCACGGTCCGCTCCGCGCGAGGATGCTTTAGCGACTGGCTTTGCTCAGGCATGGCTATCTTGTAGCAACCTGATCAATCCACGCTCCGCGCGGCGTATAGGGGCTTTGATCGCGAACACCCGAGCTAGTCAGGACGCGAACACAGCTAATTTATTTTGCTGAAGCGCTCACGGCCAGTCGGTCGTTCCGGCCAGGCTGATGTGCATGAAGATACTCCTGTGGGTCAACCGCCAGATAACGGGAGGGACGTTCCGCGTCACGCTGGAAAACCGATACCACCGCAAGCAGCCGTCTGTCGTCATCGGACAGCCTGATCACCTCCCGAAGGTGATCCGTCCAGCTTTCCATCGACCAAACTTCGATCCAGCCTTCCGGATGCGCGACATTGCCATACAATTGCCAGAACACCGCTCCCGCTCGGCCGCGGATATTGTGAACCTCGTTCATCAGCTTGAGGAACTCTGGCCGCTGCGATGTCTCGACCCGGTAGTGAGCCATTTCCATGATCCGCCCGCGCGCGTTGCGCAGCAGTGGCATGAATTCAGGGGCGGGCGCTTCGGGCAGCAGCGCCGGTTGTTCGGCGGCGGGAATGACGGCGCGGACGATGGCCTCGATATTGAAGGTGCGGGCGAACACCATCAGCACCAGGCCGACGACCGAGGCGCACAGGAAGGTGTGGGCGATGCCGACCTGCCCGCCGAGCCAGCCCCAGCCAAAGGAGCCGATAGTGAGCGCGCCATTCTGAGCGAGCTGATAGATGGACAAAGCGCGCGCGCGGACCCAGGACGGGCAGACGAGTTGCGCTGCCGCCTGCATGGTGGCGAAGGCGGACGTCCAGCCGAGACCGAACAGCAGCATGCCGAAAGAGGCTGGCAACCAATGGCTCGACACAGCAACGACGGCCATGCCGGCACAGGACAGCAACGAGCAGCCGGTCACGGTGGCGCCGCGCGACAATTTGCCGCGCACCATCGGCAACAGCATGCCAGACGTGACGCCGCCAATCCCCATCATGCCCAGGATCACGCCATACATGCCGGCGCCCAACCCAAGGTCGTGCCGCACATACAAAGGTAGCAGTGCCCAGGGCGCCGAGGCGGGAATCGCGTAGGACGCGGTGCGCACCATCGCCGCCTGGATCGCCGGCGTGTTTCGTACGAAGCGCATGCCGGCGCGCATCGCGGGTACAAACGTCTCTCGCGGCAATCCGGTGAAGTGGCGGCTGTTCCGGCGCCAGGCGAACAGCGCCGCGATGACTGAAATGATCGAGACGGCGTAAAGCGAGAATGCCAGGCTGGAGCCGCCGATCAGGATCAGGAATCCGGCGAGTGCGGGACCAATCGCACGGGTCAGGTTGTAGCCGATACCGTTCAGGGCGATGGCCTGGACCATGTCCTCACGCGGGACCAGTTCCGGCACGATGGCGCTCCAGGCCGGGTTGGTCAGAGCGGACCCGATACCAATGGCAAAGGTCAGCACCAGCAGCCATTCCGCCGTCATGCCACCGGAAATGGTCAGCGCCGCCAGCACGGTCGCGGCGGTGATGGTCCAGAGCTGCGTTCCGATCAGGAAGATCCGCCGATCGACGATGTCAGCCAGCGCGCCGCCTGGGACCGCGAGCAGGAACACCGGCATGATGGTCGCGGCCTGGACCATCGCGACGATGAAGGGCCGTGGCGCCAGTGACGTCATCAGCCATCCGGCGCCAGTGTTCTGCAGCCATGTACCGAGCCAGCCGATGACACTGGCGATCCACAGATGGCGGAACGTGTTGTTGCGCAATGGCACAAGGGCGGCGGGAAGACGCATCAGGTATGCGGTTCGGGCGGTGGGTTCGGAAACTCGACCCGGATACGGATGGTGGAGCCGCCCATCAGCGGGTGGCCGATGATGCCCCACTCGGCTCGCTTCAGATGACCGGTGGCGACGATGCCGCGGACCGACCGTTCAACATCGAGGACGAAGGGATGCGTTTCACCATGCAAGGTCAGGTTGCCGGCGATCGTGTCGCCTTGGCACCCGCCATTGAAGGTCAGACCAGGAAACCGCGCGGCATCCATGAAATCAGGTCCCGTGATTCGCGCCTGAACCAGGTCGCTACCCATTACCAAGCTGGAAGCTTCAACGCCGAGCATGACCTGACAGACGGTTGAGTTGAGCGGTTCATACCGCATCCAGCCGTGAAACCGTGTGAACTTTCCGTCCAGCGGAAAAAATCCCAGGCCAAAGGTTCGAAGTTCGACCCTGCTGGTGGGTGGAGACAAGCCGGTCTGCTCCGCCTGGGCGGGCACGACGAGCAGGAGCAGCAGGATGACGAAGCGAAGCATTATGACGATCCTCATTGTTTCGGCGTGCGGCTTTTCCGTGGCGGTCGCCTCGCCGGCGGCCGCATCCGTCGTCTGGCCAGAATGGCGGAGTTGCCGCATGATTGGCGGCAAACAAGGAAGGATCACCGCCGTGCCTGTGGAAAAGCAAGCCTACCGTGAGGCGATGGCTCGTTTGGGTGCCGCCGTGAATGTGATTACCACAGGTGGGCCCGGCGGGCGGGCGGGCTTTACCGCCAGCGCCGTGACGAGTGTGACCGATACGCCGCCGACGTTGCTGGTCTGTGCCAACCGGACCAACGATTCGTACCCGGCGATGCGGCAAAATGGCGTGCTGTGCGTGAACACGCTGACACCGGCGCAGGAAGGCCTGTCACCCGTGTTCGCGGGAATGACCCAACATACGATGGATGAGCGATTTGATGGCTATGCGTGGCAGACGCTGAAGACCGGAGCACCGGTGCTGGACCAGGCCGTTGTCGTGTTCGATTGCCGGATCGACCAGGTTGTCGAGATTGGCACGCATGATGTGTTCTTCTGCTCGGTCGAGGCAGTGCGCACTGGATCCGCGCATGAGGGCCTGATCTATTATGGGCGTGGCTACCATAAGGTGGCTGGACAAGATTAAGCGGCGGATCAACCGCTGGCGGTGACGGAGGGAGATAACGATGGTGACGGCATGCGGCTGCACCTGTCCTGGGATTGGTATTCTTGGCCGGCGCGGGCTGCTGACAGGGGCTTCAGCGCTGGGTGCGGCGGGGCTTTTTGGATCGGCGCGGGCCGACGGCAAGCCGTTCCGGATCGATGTGCATCATCATGTCTCGCCGCCAAGCTGGCTGGAGGCCGTGAAGAAAGCAAACCTGGACACGCCGCCAATGGTGGCGTGGTCGCCGGAGGAGTAGCTGGAAGACATGGAGAAAGGCGGCGTCGCCACCGCCATGACCAGTCCGACGACGCCACAGGTCGGGTTTCTTCCGGCCGCCGACGCGGCGCGGATCGCGCGGGAATCAAACGAGTACGCCCGCAGGCTCGCGAACGATTATCCTGGCCGGTTTGGCGTGTTCGCCCTGCTGCCAATGCCGCATGTCGATGAAAGCCTGAAGGAAATCGCCTACGCCTTCGACACCCTGCACGCCGACGGCATCGGCATGATGACCAGCTATGGCGACAAATGGCTCGGCTACAGCGAATTCCAGCCGGTGTTCGACGAGCTGAACCGGCGCAAGGCTGTCGTGTACACGCATCCGACGTCGCCAAACTGTTGCGTCAACCTGGTACGGGGCGTGCCGGAGGTCGCGATGGAATATGGCGCGGACACGACGCGGACGATCGTCAACCTGATCTTCACCGGCGCGTCCCGGCGCTATGCCGATATCGACTTCATCTTTTCCCACGGCGGCGGCGTGCTGACGGCGGTGGCGGAGCGGCTGCAAATCCAACTGGTGTCGAGGCCGCCGTATCTGGGGAAGGTCACGCACGATCAGGTGGAGCATGAACTGAACCGGTTTTATTATGACACGGCCCAGGTTGTCAACGCGGTAACGATCGAGGCGCTGGCGAAGCTGGTGCCGACTTCACAAATTGTCTTTGGATCGGATTTCCCATATCGGACGTCGGCGGAGCATGTAAGCGGCCTGTCGCAGCGGTTCGACGGCGCTGTGCTGCACGGAATCGAGCGTGATAATGCGGCGCGGATATTGCCTGGGGTGCGGCGGGTTTGACCTGACCGGGAAGACCTTGACGCGACGCAATGATCATGGCTTGGGACAGCGTTCGGAACAAAGGGCCGGATCTGTTCGAACGCTGTATCCCGGAGGTGACTGGGGCCCCTCCGTAAGCGCCGGACCGGATCGCCGATTCCGTCGGAAGCAGGCGGAGCGTCCTGCCTGCTCCATTACCAATGATGGAAACCAACCAGTCGCATATGGTTATCGTTGCACATTCTTAGCACATAACTATCAAGATAAGATTTCCACCGTTTCGGTGGATAACCTTGTGGACGAGGCATCCTTCACAGACATCGAACCGGCCTCGGAGGCGCCGTTTATACGCCTTGAGCAAAATTTAAGCAGCGCGACAAGCCGATTATATTACGATACCTAACCATTTTCCCTTGGAAACATTATCGTCAAGTCCTTTGTCGACTCTCCACTCCTGTTGACGGTCAGTAGCAAGCTCCGGCCGATTTACGCCGAAGCGGTTTCCGGCTCGACAGAAGACGCTCGAACCGGACGCTCCAGAACAGCCCGGGGCGCTGCTTCAAGCAAACCTACACCTGTGGCGGCTGACCAGGGTCCGGCATCGGATCGGTTGGCGTCGGCACCTCGGCGGGCGGCATATCCTCACCCGGCCCGGGAAGCTCGGGCGGCAGTGGCTGCGGTTCGATCGCCATCGGAATGCTCCTGAATTGAATGCGGTTGCGTGCAGAGTTTAGGCGAAGTCGTTGCCAGGATCGTCGGCACGTAGCTTGGCGGCCATCCACTCCTTCGCCTCCTCTTCGGTCTTAAAGCCGCCGACCTCCTCGGTGAGGCCCTCCGACCGAATTTGGACAGCAAAGCCGCCCGAGTCATCGACAACCACGCTGTATGCCGCCATTCACTCGACCTTTGCTACTTCATCGTCGAGCAGCCCCTTTGTGAATGGGACATGCGCAGCGGGAACGTCGTGATGGGTGCCAGGTTGCCGACTTTGGCGCATCGCCTTGCTACTCAATCTCTTGTCTTCGCCCGTACATGGCACCGGCGTTCGGTCGGATGGCACCATTGTCGGAATTTTCCTTCGCAGCCACCGTGCTTGCACCAGTTTCCGGCTCTGAAGACCTGCTCGCCCCGCTGCAAGTTGCCCCTGTGGTGTGAGCCGAAGTTCAGCGAAGACGCCTTGCTCGGCGGGCTAGGCACGTTTCCGTGCAACATGCTCCACGTCTGGAAGTAGCGCCGCGAGCAGACCAATCAGCGGCAGGAAGGAACACAGCTTGTAGACGAAGTCGATCCCCATCCGGTCGGCCAACCCGCCAAGTGCCGCGGCACCGATACCACCGATGCCGAAGGCCAAGCCGAAGAACAGGCCCGAGACCATGCCGACCCGGCCCGGGATCAGCTCCTGTGCATAGACCACGATCGCCGAGAACGCCGAGGACAGCACCAATCCGATCAGCACGCTGAGACCGACCGTCGCCGGCAGGCCGACATAGGGCAGCGCCAAGGTGAACGGCAAGACGCCCAGGATCGAGCCCCAGATGACCTTCTTGCGGCCAATCCTGTCGCCGATCGGACCGCCAATGACCGTGCCGGTCGCGGCGGCGGCGAAGAAGACAAACAGAAAGACCTGCGCCGTCTGCATCGGCAGACCAAAGCGGTGCATCAGGTAAAACACGTAGTAGCTGGTGAAGCTCGCCAGGTAGATGTATTTGGAGAAGATCAGCGCGACCAGCACTGCCATCGCTCGTCTTACCTGTCCGCGCGACAGGGTCGCGTGTGCGCCGGCCGCGCCGCGAGCCGGCGGGCGAGCATGACCGTTGCTGCTGTACCAGTGCCCCAGCCCGGTCAGAATGACCATGCCGCCCAGCGCCGCGAGCGCGAACCAGGCGAGGCTGCTTTGTCCGCGTGGAAGGACGAAGAACGCGGCGAGCAACGGACCCAGCGACGAACCGAAATTGCCGCCGACCTGGAACAGCGATTGCGCCAGCCCATGCGCGCCGCCGGAAGCCAGGCGAGCGAGGCGCGATGATTCCGGGTGGAAGATGGACGAGCCGAGGCCCAGCATCACCCCTCCGGCCAGCAATACGGGATAGGCCGGCGCGAAAGCCAAGGTGACAAGCCCGAGCATCGACGCGCCCATGCCGAAAGGCAGCGAATAAGGTAGCGGCCGATGGTCGGTGTAGAGACCAACAAGAGGCTGCAGCAGCGAGGCGGTAATCTGGTAGGTCAGCGTCAGCAGGCCGATCTGCGCGAAGCTGAGATCAAACCCACCTTTGAGGATAGGATAGATCGCTGGCAGGAGCGACTGCATCATGTCGTTCAGCAGGTGACAGAAGCTGATCGCGCCCAGAATGGGAAACGCGGTCCTGCCGGACTTTTTCCGGCTGATGACGGCCTGACTCACAGGAAATGAACCTTTCGCCCTTCTGCCGGACGAGCGGTCCGGTAAAGGCTTTGTTGCGCATGACAGGGGTATAGGATTAAGACCACAGGATAAGTCCCGCCACCGAAGTCAGGCCTAATTCTTACTAGAGTGGGCCATGGTCCGGAATGTCCTGGTCGAGGTCGTCGAGAATGTCTCTCGCCCCATTATCGCGGTGGGCAACGATTATCCCTATGGTCATGTGATCGCGCCCCATCAACACCGGCGTAGCCAGTTGATCTCCGGCACCTCGGGGGCGGTCGTGGTGGCGACGCCGCAGGGCAAATGGGTCATGCCTCCACAACACGGAATTTGGATACCGGCTGGCACCATACATGACGTGTGCATGCTCGGCGCCGTCAGCATCCAAAGCCTCTATCTGGAGCCGGAGATCGCCGACGGCATGCCTGACCGCTGCCAGGTCGTCGGCATTTCACCGTTCATGCGAAGCCTGATAGCCGAAGCGCTGGACCTTCCCGTGGCATATGATCCGGATAGTCGCGCGGGTGCGCTGATGACCCTCATTCAGCATGAGGTGCGGCAATTACCGGTGCTACCGCTCTCGCTGCCGTACCCGGCGCACCGTCCGCTGGCCCAGCGGTGCCGACAGTTCCTGCGGAAACCGATTGTGTATGAAACAATCGAAGCATGGAGCGAACCGCTTGGCATGAGCCGGCGCGCTTTCACCCGGCTGTTCCGGCGCGAGACCGGCCTCAGTTTCGTAACATGGCGCCAGCAGGCCTGTCTTGTCGCGGCCCTGCCACGTCTGGTGGCGGGTGAGCCTGTTACGACGGTCGCATTCGACCTCGGCTATGACAATCCGGCAGCGTTCACGACGATGTTCAAACGCGTCCTTGGATCGTCGCCGCGTAGCTATCTCAGACAGAATGGCTAACGCCACTGTTGCTCTGAACCTAGCCCAGAACGCGCAAACGCGCCAAATTCACCAAAGCGTCGGCGAAAGGAGCGGAAATTCATGAAGGCGTCCCTGTTCTACCTGCCCAGCATTGGCAGCCGAGCGGAGATCGAGGCGGGCATGGCGGGGATGCAGCCCGCGCTGTACCAGCGGATGCTGGCGGAACTGTCGGAACAGATCAGGCTGGCGGACGATCTGGGCTACAACTCGGTCAGCTTCACCGAGCACCATTTCCATATCGAGGGGTTCGAGATGTCGAACAACCCGGTGCTGTTGGACCTGTACTTCGCGATGCAGACCAAGCAAATCCGGGTCGGCCAGTTGGGCATCGTGCTACCAGCCTCCAACCCGATCCGGGTGGCGGAAGACATTGCCATGCTGGACCACATGACCGGCGGCCGCGCCAACGCGGGGTTCGCACGCGGCTATCAACGCCGTTGGGTCGACATCATGGCGCAGCAGACACACGACATCCACGGCGCCCTGCCACACCAGCATGATGAGATCGATGCCGCGAACCGCGCGGCGTTCGAGGAGAATTTCCAGATCATCAAGAAGGCCTGGACGCAGGAGATGCTGACGCATGACGGCCGCTACTGGAAGGTCCCAGCCGGCCAGACGCCATGGCCGCTGGATACAACGCGGAAGTACGGCAAGGGAGTGGAGAACGGCATTCTGACGTCGGTCGGGGTCGTGCCGAAGCCGCTGCAGAAGCCGCATCCGCCGCTGTTCCTGCCTTTCGCGTCGTCGGAGAACTCGATCCGCTGGGCGGCGAAGGAGGGCGTGACGGCAATCCTACCCGCGATGCTGCCGGTCTACGAGAGCCACTTGTACGATGTCTACGCCGAAGTTTCCGGGCGGCCCCGCGGCCATGGTACCGGGCTGCTGCGCGACGTGATCATCGCCGACACGGACGAGGAAGCGATGGCACTGTGGCGGGACTCAGGCCAATTCTCCGGACGTGCCTGGTTTGAGCCCTTCGGGTTCCGCCGTGGCATGCAGGACCCAAAGACGGGCTCGTTTCTGTCGCCCGAGGAGGCGGTCGAGCAGGGCTATATCCTGGCGGGGTCGCTGGACACGGTAATCCGCGGGGTAGAAGCGAACATGAAGCGGCAGAACGTCGATTGGGTGTTCTGCTATACCTACAACGGCCTGGTGCCTCATTTAAAGCTGATGAAATCGATCGAGCGTTTCCATACCGAGGTCATGCCGCGGTTTTGCTGAGAAGGCCAGACTATGCATTGCCCGACAAATAATCGATGGCAACCTGCACACCTCCGGACTTGTGCGGGACCCCGGCGGCCCGTAGCCCCATCTCGACCCCACCCAGCGTGCCGATCATCTGCAAGTCTCCAAAGTCACCTAGATGGCCGATGCGGAAGACCCGATCCTTGAGGATACCCAGGCCGTTGCCCAGGCTCATGTTGAAGCGTGACAGGATGGTCGCGCGCAATCCGTCGGCGCTGTGGCCCTCCGGCATCCGGACGGCGGTCAGGGACGACGAATAATGCCGCGGGTCGGCGCACTGCACCTCCAGTCCCCAAGCGCGCACGGCGCGACGCGTCGCTTCAGCGTGCCGATCATGGCGGGCGAAGACATTCGCCAGCCCCTCATCCAACAGCATCTTCACTGCCTCGTTCAGGCCGTACAACAGGTTCGTGCCGGGGGTGTAGGGGAAGTAGCCAGTCTTGTTCGCCTCCAGCATCGGGCGCCAGTCCCAATAGCTGCGCGGCAAACGGGCGGTTTCGGTCGCGCGAAGCGCCTTGGCGCTGATGGCGTTGAACGACAGGCCCGGCGGTAGCATCAGCCCCTTCTGGGAGCCGGCCACGGTCACGTCGACGCCCCAGGCATCGTGGCGGTAATCCATCGACGCCAGCGACGAAATGGTATCCACCAGCAGCAGCGCCGGATGTCCGGCCGCATCCAGCGCCGCGCGGACCTCATCGATACGTGAGGCACAGCCAGTGGACGTTTCGTTATGCACGACGCAGACCGCCTTGATCCGGTGGGCGGTATCCGCTGCCAGGGCCTGGGCAAGGGCGGGGACATCCGCGCCGCGCCGCCAGTCCGTGTCGAGGAAGATGGGATCGAGTTGCAGCCGGTCGGCCATGTCCTTCCACAGGCTGGCGAACCACCCGGTGCGGCACATCAGCACGGTGTCGCCGGGGGACAGGGTGTTGGTCAGGGCGGCTTCCCAGGCGCCGGTGCCGGAGGCCGGATAGATGATGACCGGACCGTCGGTCTGGAACACCAGGCGCAGATTGGACATGATCTCCAGGCCGAGTTCGCCGAAATCCGGCCCGCGATGGTCCATCGTCGGGTTGTCGATGGCGCGCAGGATGCGGTCCGGCACATTGGTCGGACCGGGAATCTGAAGGAAGTGGCGTCCAGCCGCCTGTGACGTGCGATGCGAACCGGCCATGACCCGCTCCTCCTACCCTGCCAAATCGTAACGTGCGGTATCCCGCCTGGTTTGCCAATGGTGCGCCAAATGGCCGCGTGCGACAGATGCGTCTGCCAAGCCCGCGACACTGCACTCCGCGATACAGCCAAGGTTGCCAACCCGAATGAGCGCCTCTCTTGTCGATCAGATCATGCCGGACAGCACGGCCTTTGCCCTGCGGCTGGCCCGCAACATCAAAGGCGAGGTGCTGTTCGACCGCGCCAGCCGCGGCCGCTACGCCACCGATGCCTCGATCTACCAGATGGAGCCGGTTGGCGTGATCGTGCCGGAGACGATCGACGATGTCGTGGCGGCGATGTCGATCGCGCGGGACGAGGGCGTGCCGGTGCTGGCGCGCGGCGGCGGCACCAGCCAATGCGGCCAGACGGTGAACCGGGCGCTGGTGATCGACTGTTCAAAGCACCTGCGGCGCATCCTGCATGTCGACACCGACGCACGGACGGCGCTGGTGGAACCGGGCCTGGTGCTCGGCCACCTGAACAACGCCTTGCGCGCGGACAAGCTGTTCTTTCCGGTCGATCCGTCCACCCACACCCGCTGCACCCTGGGCGGCATGGCCGGCAACAACTCCTGCGGCTCCAAGTCGATCCGCTACGGGCTGATGGCGGACAACGTGCGGGCGATCGACGCCATCCTGTCGGATGGCTCGCAGCACCGCTTTGGCCTGGTCCCGGACAATTTTGGCGAGCAGATACCGGCCACGGTGGCGGAATTGATCCAGCGCCTGCGGGTGCTGGGTGCGAGCGAGGCCGACGAGATCGCCGCCCGGTTTCCACGGCAGCTTCGCCGGGTCGGCGGCTACAACATCGACGCCCTGACCCCGGCCGCCCGCGCCGCGGGACGTGACAACCTGGCGCGCCTGCTGGTCGGGTCCGAGGGCACGCTGGCGTTCTCCGCCGCCATCGAACTGAGCTTGCACCCGATCAAGCCGCGCAAGGTCCTTGGCATCTGCCAGTTCGGCAATTTCCGCGCCGCGATGGCGGCGGCCAAGCACATCGTCGCACTGGAGCCGGAGGCGGTGGAACTGGTCGATCGCACCATGATCGACCTGGGCCGCGGCATCCCGATCTACCGGACCACCATCGACCAGATGCTGATCGGCGAGCCGGACAGCCTGCTGATCGTCGAATTCCACGGCTACGCGGACGCGCCGCTGCTGGCGAAACTGGCCGAACTGGAAACCCTGATGGGCGATCTGGGTCATCCCGGTGTGGTCCGCGCCGTCGAGCCGGCGTTGCAGGCGGACATAGCCGCGGTGCGCGAAGCTGGCCTCAACATCATGATGTCGATGAAGGGCGACGGTAAACCGGTCTCGTTCATCGAGGACTGCGCCGTCGATCTTGATGACCTAGCCGACTACACCGAACGGCTGAATACGGTGTTCGAACAGCATGGTACCAAAGGGACCTGGTACGCGCATGCCTCGGTCGGCTGCCTGCATGTCCGGCCGGTGCTGAACATGAAGGACCCGGCGGATGTGGCAACCATGCGGGCGGTGGCCGAGGAGGCCTTCGCCCTTGTCCGCGCCTACAAAGGATCGCACAGCGGCGAGCATGGCGACGGCCTGGTGCGCAGCGAATTCCATCAGGCGATGTTCGGTCCGCGCATCGTCCATGCGTTCGAGGCGGTGAAGGACGCTTTCGACCCAATCGGCCTGCTCAACCCGAACCGGATCACCCACCCGCCGCGGATGGATGACCGGACGCTGTTCCGCTATGGCCCCGGCTACGGCTCGGTCAGCGACTTCACCCCCAAGCTCGATTGGTCCGGCCATCCTGGTCCGCTGGGCGGCATGCTGGGTGCCGTCGAGATGTGCAACAACAATGGCACCTGCCGCGGCTTTGACGCTGGCGTGATGTGTCCCAGCTACCGCGTGACGCGCGATGAAACTCACCTGACGCGGGGGCGGGCGAATACACTGCGGCTGGCGCTGACCGGGCAGTTGGGCGCCGATGCGATGTCTTCGGATGTTTTAAGCGATGCGATGGCGCTGTGCGTGTCCTGCAAGGCTTGCAAGCGGGAGTGCCCGACGGGCGTCGACATGGCGAAGATGAAAATCGAGGTGACCGCCGCGCGTGCCGAACGACATGGCGTGAAGTGGCGGGAGACATTGATCGCCGAGCTGCCCCGCTATGCGCCGATCGCCTCTCGGCTACCAAGCTTGGCCAATCTGCGCAACCACTTGCCGCCGTTGCGGTGGCTGGCCGAACGCACCCTCGGCCTGTCCGCCGCACGCCATTTGCCGAAATGGCGATCTGACCGGTTCCTGGATCGGGAAGCGGCCGCGGCGGCGCCGGCGTCTCCGCGCGGCGAGGTCTACCTGTTGGCCGATACGTTCAATCGCTACTTCGAGCCGGAGAATCTGCGAGCGGCGCTAAAGGTGCTGGCCGCCGCCGGCTACCGCGCCATCGTTCCGCCCACCAAGGGGCGCCCACTTTGCTGCGGGCGAACCTGGCTGGCGGTGGGCATGGTGGACAAGGCACGCGAGGAAGCCAGCCGGACCATGCGGCGGATGCCAGAGGATATTCCGGTCATCGGCCTTGAACCGTCCTGCCTGATGACATTGCGCGATGAGTTCCGGTCGTTGCTGCCGGATGCGGAGATGGATCGCTTCGCGGCCCGATCGATGCTGCTGAGTGAGTTCCTGGCAAAGGTGAAACCGGATCTGGCGCTGCGGCCGTTGCCCGGAACAGCGCGGGTGCACGGGCACTGCCACCAGAAAGCCATGGGCGCCTTTCCCGATATGCTGTCGATGTTGCACATGATCCCCAGGCTGTCGGCTCAGCCGATCGTTTCCTCATGCTGCGGCATGGCGGGAGCGTTTGGATACCAGGCGGAAACCGCGGCGGTGTCGCGGGACATGGCGGAGGCCGGCCTGTTGCCAGCGGTCCGCGCGGCCGCGGCGCACGACTTCATCGTGGCGGACGGCACGTCCTGCCGGCATCAGATCCGCGATCTCGCGGGGCGCGAGGCGATCCATTCGGTGCGATTGCTGGAACGTGCGCTGTCGTCGCCATGATGACAGCGACCGTCATACCAGGAATATCGTGCCCCTAGGACACGGCTCGGCGCGCATCCCCTATCCAAACGCGCCAACCTCGTGCGTCACGGCGGCGGCGATCTCTCGTACCATTCCAAACAGCCGCCGGATCGGCGTGAAAATCTCCTCGTGCTCTCGCGAATAGGCGGCGGTGCGCCGCTTCGGCGCCGGCTCGCCGAAATCGCAACCGGCCGCGGGATCGCCGGCCAATGGAAAGATCTCCCCCAGAATGGCCAGCGCGGCATCGATATCCAGCCGCAGGATCGCCGCCTCCACTGCTTGACGGGTCATCGCGTGGCGTGGCGAGAAATCAGGAATTTCCGCCGCCAGCAGCCAGATCCGATGAATCAGCGCCAGGCGCAGCGCGTGAAGAAGAACCTCCCGGTTCGCCATGCGCGGCACGTCTTTCCAGGCGACGCGCAGCGCCAGGTGATCGGCGCTGATGCGGCGGAACATGGATTGCGCGGCGGCCCAGATGTCCAGCCGTTCCAGCGCCCTGGCGACCGAGACCAGCGCCTCCCGCCGTCCCGGCCGTTGTGTATGGGCAGCGCGGTCTAGCCAGGTGCCGGGGTCCAGCGAGGCGATCACCGCCCGCAGCACGTCGATATCGGAATGCGCCAGCGCGTGGCTCGCAAGGTCCATCGCGCGCTTGAACCGGCGGCTGCCCTGCCGCATGTCGGTAAAGGTTTCGGGATGCCGAGCGGCGGCGGCGCCGATGCCTTGCAGGGTGTTGGCGCACCAGCCGAGTTGTTGCAGGATGGCGTTGTTGGGAATCGCCCGCAGCTCCCGCGGGTGGCGGATCAGTGCCGCGCCGGCCATCGCATCCGACTGGCGCGCCGCCGGACGCGATCCGGTTCGATCCAGTAAAGACGGCCCATAGGCACCTAGCAGCGCGGCGTAGCCGGCGTCCTCCACCAGCCCCTCCATCCCGCTGCGAATGGTGGCGAAGAAATCCGCGGCGAAGTCCGGATCGGCGTAGACCGGGTCCTCGATTGGGCCGGCTGCCGGATGGTAGGTCTGTTCGGCGATCCGGGTGATCGTTGCCATCGCCAGTTCCGCTGTGCCGAACAGCAGATAGCCGTCGCCACCCTGAAACGCCGCTTCCTCCCGCACTTTCAGGCCAGCCTTGCTGAGTGCCTGGCGCGACGCCGTGGGGGACAGATACTTCAGCCGGTCGGCAAGTGATCCAGGATGCGCGCCGCGGCCGATGCTTTCGCCATGGGTGTCGAACAGGATCACCTCGACGCCGGTCACGCCGTGATGTTGCAGCACCTCACCAATCTTCAGCCGCAGCCGCTCGATCAGGTAGCTGGCCGCAAGCTGTCCCACGTAGCGGCCTGAGTCGGAATAGCCGAACTGCAGCGCGAGCTTGCCGGTTACCTTGAGGTAGTCGCGGAAGTGCGGACTGCGCAGCGCCTCGTCCAATACTGTTGCGCCTCGATCCAGCGCCTCGGCGGTTTCGAACAGCGGCGAGATCTCTATAGCGCGCTCGATGCCGAACAGACGGGCGAGCCAGAGCGCGGCCAGCAACGTGTAGCCGGTTTCGGTTTCCGCGATCAGGAAGCGAACCGGAACCGCGCCGTCGACGTGCTTGACGATCTGCGCGACCGTCATCATCAGCCTGGCGGCCGAGGCCTGCTCGCTGATCAAGGCGCCGAAATCCACCGGTTCCGGCTGCACGGTATCCAGCGCGGCATTGATGGCGGCGAACAGGGCGCGCCGGCGGGACGGATCTTCCGGCGCATCAACGATACCGAGGCGCTGGCGAACGACGTTGTGGATCTGCGCGGCGTTCAGCCGCGTGTGCATGTGCGCCAGCGCCATGCCGTGCGAGACCAGCCCCGCGCGAGCGACGGTCAGCGCCAGTTTGTCAGGGTGTTCGGCGCGAGCAATCGCGTCGCGGAACAGCGGCAGCAGCGGCGCGGGCGTGATCAGAGCGGTTTCCCGGCCGCCCACGAGGGCCTGGGCAAAAGCGGCGACCCGTGTCGGGTCCGGCTGGTCGGGGCAAAGCTCGATCTGCCGGTCCACCGCGTCCCGCGCCTGCCGGATGCGGTCTGTCAAGATATCGGCAGTCGGTGCTGTGCAGACCTGGGCATGCAAGCGCGCAAGCTGGAGGCGCTTCATCTCCAGCCGCAGCCGCAGTGTGTCCCACCAGCCAATATCGGTCCGCCCGTCGGTGTCGTAGCCGACCCAGGTGGACAGGATGACCGGCGCCGGTGTCAGTTCAGTCCAGCGATCAGGCCAGGCGCCGCGAGCAACGGAGATCAGCGCCGCGTTGAACCGGTCGATCGCGTCGCGACCATTGTCGATGGCGAAGGCGGCCTGGTCGAACTCGGCACGCAGGGTGATCGGCGGAGGCCGGTGCGACTCGAAGGCCTGCGACGGCCGTCCGCACGCCGCTTCAGCCAGTGCGCGGCTGACCGGCAGCGGCAGGGAGAACGTCGGATGCGCGGTGAAAACAGCGGCGAAACGGGTGCGTTCCGTCAGCGCACGGTATTCCGCCCAGCGTACTGGACTGTCGTCCGGGTCCGGGCGAAGCAGGTGCCGCGCCAGGCTGGTGAGGGTCGCGTCATTGGCGGCTATATCAAGGCTGCCGACATAGCCGCCGATACGGACGGCGCGATCGACAAAGGCGGCGTCGCGCAGGTGGCGGATCAAGGCGGCGATGTCGTCCTCGGTCAGCGTGCCGGTGTCCATCCGCCGCGTGATCGCCAGCGCAACCAGCAGCACGGGATTGCCAAATGGGTCTTCATCCGTCTTGGCGCCGAGGCGCTCGGTCAGGTCCAGGAGTTCCTGAGCTAACGCGGTGGATCGTGGTGCGGCTGGCACATCCGGCATGTGTCGAGCTTGGCGCTGTTTGTGCGATGCAGCAAGATCGCATCGAATGGATTATTCCCTGCCGCGTAATTAGGCAGCCTTGCAGAACCGACGAGCCAGGCGACCCGCGCCACGACATTCTGCTTATTCGGCATGCGCCTGCGAGACCGGCCGCTTCGCGGCCGGTTCGGATTGCTACGACAACCCAGCCGGCGGATCGCAAGCCACCGTCTTCATCTCCGCCGGGACCGAGACCTCTAGAAGTTCCAGCTCATCCGCCGTGCCGGTCTCGTTGTGCCGCATCCCGCCGGGGATCATCAGCGAGTCCCCGGGCATCAGCCGCACTTTGGTGCTGTCTTCAAATTCCAGGTCCACCCAACCCTTCAGCATATAGACGACCTGATGCTCACAGACGTGATAGTGCCAGCCGGTCGGCTTACCCAGTCCTTGCGTGGCGGAGGTCACCTGGACGCGAAGCTTTCCCCCGGTGGCCTCGGTGACCCCAAGATCACGATATTTGAAGAACGCCCGCCGTCCAGAAACGTAATTGGCGGCGTTCGCCGGTGCGTAGGCCAGCTTGCCGGTGGTCGTTCCGGTGGTCCCGACTGCATCGTTCATGTTAATTCTCCTGTTGGACGCAACGCGCCATCAGCTAAGACCGATCCGCTGCCGCCCGCAATCGCCGGTGCATTGTCAGTGCTGCTGACATCACACGGATGGTGCGACGTGCTGACGTCCGATGCCTTGCTCAAACCGCCCCGGCGCGGCATCTACACCGACATGAACGACCCCATTCCCAGACTTCGCATCCGCGGCCTGTACAAGCGGTTCGGCCCCAAGGTCGTGCTTGACGGCGTCAACCTGGACGTGATGCCAGCCACATCCATGGTGGTGATTGGCGGCTCGGGCTCCGGCAAGTCAGTGCTGCTGAAATGCATCCTGGGCCTGATCGAGCCGGATCACGGCGTCATCGAGATCGATGGCAAGAACATCCTGACGCTGCCGCGCAACGAGCGGGAACTGACCCGCGCCCGGATCGGAATGCTGTTTCAGGCCGGCGCGCTGTTCGACAGCCTGCCGGTGTGGGAAAATGTGGCATTTGGCCTGCTCGCTCGGCACAAGGCCAGCCGGGCGGATGCCCGCGCACGCGCCAACGACTTTCTCGGGCAGGTCGGCCTTGCCGCCACGGTCGGCGACCTGTCGCCCGCGGAACTGTCAGGCGGAATGCAAAAGCGTGTCGCGCTGGCGCGCGCCATTGCCTCGCAGCCCGACATCCTGTTCTTTGATGAGCCGACCACCGGCCTGGACCCGATCATGGGCGCGGTGATCGACGGGCTGATCGTCGACTGCGTCAAGCGGCTTGGCTCCACCGCAGTCGCCATCACCCATGACATGGCCAGTGCCCGCCGGATTGGCGACCAGGCGGCCATGCTGCTGAACGGCCGCATCATCTGGTCTGGACCTGCCGGGGATCTTATGAGCAGCGGCAGCAAGGAAGTCGACCAGTTCACGCACGGCCGCCGTGAAGGCCCGATCCAGATGGAACTCCGACGCTGATCCGTCGGTCGTGGCTGCTGGTGGCGGCGCTGCTGGTGGCGGCGCTGGTGGCACCGGCGACGGCTCACGCCGATGCGGCTCAGGAACTCGCTGGCCTGTTCATGCAGAGCTGCCTGCCCTACGCCGGCGATCCAGCCGGGCTGCGCGGCTGGGCCAAGCGGATTGGCCTGCCGCATGCCGCCGAACAAGCCCGCGTCGCTTTTCTGCATGGCGCACCCGGGGAGGTCTTCGACGGTTCGAATGCCGTCGGCAAGTTCGTGCTGGTGTCGTCCGATGACGGGATCTGCTCCGCCCTCACCGACCAGTCCACTCAGCAACCGGCGATCGACGCGCTGGAAACGGACCTGCGTCAGGGCGGCATCGCTTTCCGCCTGGTCATTGAACGGGACGACAAGAACATTCCGGCAATCCATGATCGCGAGTATCTTGCCACTAAAAACGGCCGAAGCTGGCGTATTCTGCTGGCGACGGTGAAAGGCGACAAAGGCGGCCAGGCGATGATCACGGGTGCGCCGGAGTGAGGTGAGGCAGCAAGGTCGGGGCGCTGCCCCGAGCCCCGCCAAGGGCGGATGCCCTTGGAACCCATCTAGGGTAAGCGGTTTGCGGGGAGGGGGCGACCGAGGTGTTGCAACGTCCGCGTAGCCCCCTCCCCGCAAACCACTTATGTAAGGGGATCAAAGGGGCGTCAGCCCTTTTGCGGGTCCGGGCAGCGCCCGGCCTTACTGTCTTCACCCCATTCCGGAGCAACCGGTGGCCAAAGCCGCATCCCGCTTCGTCTGCCAGTCCTGTGGCGCCGTGACCCTCAAGTGGTCCGGCCGCTGCGAAACCTGCGGCGAGTGGAACACGATCGAGGAAGAAACCATCATCCCCCGTCCTGGCCCCGCCGGCAAGGCCGCGCCCGGACGCAGCGTTACGTTTGTTGGTCTCGCCGGCAGCGCCGAACCGCCGCCGCGCGCCGCCATCGGTATCGCCGAACTGGACCGCGTGCTGGGGGGCGGCCTAGTGCCGTCGTCGGTGGTACTCGTCGGCGGCGATCCGGGCATCGGCAAATCCACCCTGCTGCTGCAGGCAGCGGCATGCCTCGCCCGCTCCGGCCGCCGCGTGCGGTATGTGACGGGCGAGGAGTCGATCGATCAGATCCGTCTGCGCGCGCGCCGCCTGGGCGTGGCGGATTCTGCGATCGAACTTGCCGCCGCGATCAATGTCCGCGACATCGCCGCCAGCCTGGAGCAGGCGAAGGACACCACGCTGGTGGTGATCGACTCGATCCAGACCATGTGGGTGGACGCCATCGAGAGCGCGCCCGGCACCGTCGCCCAGGTCCGCGCCAGCAGCTTCGAGCTGATCCGCTTGGCCAAGTCCGGCAATTTCTCATTGGTTCTGGTCGGCCACGTCACCAAGGACGGCGCGCTGGCCGGCCCGCGCGTGCTGGAGCACATGGTCGATGCCGTGCTGTATTTCGAAGGCGACCGCGGCCACCAGTTCCGCATCCTGCGCGCGGTGAAGAACCGTTTTGGCGCCACCGACGAGATCGGCGTGTTCGAGATGACGGATCTCGGTTTGGCCGAAGTGGCGAACCCCTCCGCCCTGTTCCTGGCCGAACGCCGCGGCAACATCGCCGGCAGCGCCGTTTTCGCCGGACTGGAGGGAACCCGGCCGGTACTGATGGAAGTACAGGCGTTGCTCGCCCCCAATCCCGGCGGCTCGCCGCGCCGGTCGGTCATCGGCTGGGACGGCGGCCGGCTGTCGATGCTGCTGGCGGTGCTGGAAACCCGCGCCGGCCTGCGGCTGAACCAGACTGATGTCTACCTGAATATCGCCGGTGGCCTTCGGGTCAGCGAACCCGCGGCCGATCTGGCCGTCGCCGCGGCCATCGCTTCCGCCGCGTTCGAAACCCCGACCAGTCCCGGCATGGTCTACTTTGGTGAAGTCGGCTTGTCTGGTGAGGTCCGTCAGGTTGCCCAGGCCGAGGCGCGCCTGAAGGAAGCCGCCAAGCTTGGTTTCGATGCGGCGACATTGCCCCGGCGGTTGGCGCATGGGAATCGCAAACTGGCCGCCCCCGATGGCCTGCATCTGGAGGAAATCGGTCACATTGCCGATCTGGTCGTACGATTTGCGCCCGAATCGCGTGGCAAGAAGGTTAGCTAGGCTTGGCGGCGGCTTGCGCCGCAACCATAAACCCAGCCTTCCGCAACCCCTTACTTGGAACACCGCTTACCTTGGCAGTGACGCTCGCATGACATGGGTTGATCTGGCGGTATTCGGGCTTTTGGGGATCTCAGGGCTGCTCGCCTTCGTGCGCGGGTTTGTGCGGGAAGTCCTCGGCATTGGCGCCTGGATCGGCGCCATCGCCGCCGGTGTCGCCGGCGTGCCGTTCATGCGCGGCTACGTGCGCGCCTGGCTGCAGGCGCCGGAGTGGATCAACCCTGCCAGCTTCTTCGTGGTGTTCGTGATCACCCTGATCATCCTGATGCTGACAGCCAGGGCCATCGGCAGCCTCGTGCGCGGCTCCGCGTTGGGTGGTGTTGACCGGACGTTGGGACTGGTATTCGGTCTGGGACGGGGTGCGGTGATTGTCATGATCGCCTATATCCTCGGCGGTATGGTATTTCCGATCGATCACTGGCCTGAAGCCGTGCTGAATGCCCGTACTCTCCCGCTGGCTTATCAGGGTGCGCGGCGGCTGCGAGACCAATTGCCCGAGAACTATCGTCCACGCATCTATGCACCGCCGGTTGGACGGGAAGCCACGGCGGACGATCTGCTGCGCGCCAGCCCGCAGGGGCGTGCGACCGGTAAGCCGCTCGCCAGGGATTAGGAGTTGTCACGCATGGCGTTTGACCAAGGCTGCGCCGAAGACGACTCGCTGCACGAGGAGTGCGGCGTTTTCGGCATCTGGAACGTGCCGGACGCCGCCGCCGTCACCGCACTCGGCCTGCACGCGCTGCAGCATCGCGGGCAGGAAGCCACCGGGATTGTCAGCTTTGACGGTGCGCGCTTTCACTCCCACCGCGGCATGGGCCTGGTTGGCGACAATTTCGGCGACCGGCGGGTGATCGACAAGCTGCCGGGGCGCATCGCCGTCGGCCACAACCGCTACGCCACGACGGGCGACACGATCCTTCGAAACGTACAGCCGCTATATGCGGATTTTGAGTTCGGCGGGTTCGCCGTGGCGCACAACGGCAACCTGACCAACGCGCATCTGTTGCACCGCGCCCTGGTCCGCCGCGGCTGCCTGTTTCAGTCCACCACGGACTCCGAGGTGTTTATCCACCTGATCGCCATCAGCCTGTATTCCACCGTCGTGGACAGGCTGATCGACGCGCTCAAGCAGGTGGTTGGCGCCTATTCCCTGGTAGCGCTATCGAACGAGGCGCTGATGGGCGTGCGTGACCCACTTGGCGTCCGCCCGCTGATCCTGGGCCGCATCGGGTCGGAAGGCACTGGCGGCTGGGTGCTGGCCAGCGAGAGCTGTGCACTGGATATCGTCGGCGCCAACTTCGTCCGCGATGTCGAACCGGGGGAGATCGTCGTCATCAACGACCAGGGCGTGCACAGCGTGAAGCCGTTTGGCCGGTCCCGCGAACGCTTCTGCGTCTTCGAATACATCTATTTCTCCCGTCCCGATTCGGTGGTCGAGAGCATGCCGGTCTACGACGCCCGCAAGCGCATCGGCGCGGAACTGGCGCGGGAGGCTGGCGTGCCCGCCGATGTGATCGTGCCGGTGCCGGATTCCGGTGTGCCAGCGGCCATGGGATACTCGACGCAGAGCGGCATCCCGTTCGAGCTGGGGATTATCCGCAACCACTACGTCGGCCGCACCTTCATCGAGCCGACCGACCATATCCGCAACCTGGGTGTAAAGTTGAAGCACTCGGCCAACCGCCCCGTGCTGGAGGACAGGCGGGTCGTGCTGGTGGACGATTCCATTGTCCGTGGCACCACCAGCAAGAAGATCGTTGAAATGGTTCGCCAGGCCGGCGCGCGGGAGGTGCATATGCGGATTTCCTCCCCGCCCACGACACATTCCTGCTTCTATGGGATCGACACGCCGGAGCGCGGCAAGCTGCTGGCGGCCCGCCACAGCGTGGACGAGATGGCTGATCTGATCGGCGCCGACAGCCTGGCATTTATCTCGATCGATGGGCTGTACCGCGCGCTGGGCAAGCCGGGTCGCGATCCGGACAAGCCGCATTACTGCGATGCCTGCTTTACCGGCGACTATCCTATTCCGCTGCCGGACCAGCAGGACAACGCCGAGAAGCAGCTCAGTCTGCTGACCATGAACGACTGATGGCCAGCCCGCTTGATGGCGCGGTTGCTCTGGTCACCGGTGCCAGCCGTGGCATTGGCGCGGCCGTGGCGGTGGAACTGGCCCGCCTTGGCGCCCATGTGGTTGCGACGGCGCGTACCCAGGGCGGCCTGGAGGAGACCGACGACGCGATCCGCGCCCTGGGCGGCGAGGCGACCCTGCTGCCGCTGGATCTGCGGGAGGGTGAGCAGCTCGACGCGATCGGTCCGACCCTGTTCCAGCGGTTCGGCCGGCTTGATATATTGGTGCACAATGCCGGGGCTTTGGGACGGCTGACCCCGGTGTCTCATATCCTGCCGGACGATTGGGCCGACGTTGTCGCGGTGAACCTGTCCGCGTCGTGGCGGCTGATCCGCACCTGCGACCCGTTGCTGCGTCAGGCGCTCTCGGGGCGAGCGGTATTTGTCACGGAAAGTCGGGCGCGGGAGCCTCGGGCTTATTGGGGCGCTGTGGGTTCCAGCAAGGCGGCGATGGAGCATCTGGTGCTGACATGGGCGCAGGAAATCGCCACCACTCGGCTCCGGGTGAACCTGTTCGATCCGGGGCCGGTGGCGACCCGGATGCGGTTAGCGGCGTTTCCGGGCGAGGATCGCACGACGCTGCCGCAACCCGAGGCGGTGGCACCGGCGCTTGCCGCGCTATGCCTGCCGTCGGAAGAGCGGCATGGTCTGCTTGTCGGAACGGCCTGAAGAAAGCATGCGCGATCTTGCTCCTTTTCAACAATTTCGACTTTTCATCGCTCGTGGGATTTCGTCACCAGGGTCAGCCAGGTCGCTTCTGGTCCGCCTCGATCCAGCCTGCGTATAAAGCCAAACCGACCAATCCGACGCTAAAATAAGCCAGGCCGCACGCCACGACGACTGGCACGACGCCGGCGAGACCGATCGCGCCTGGCGTCAGCAGCATGGCCAACAGGGTGCCGGCGCTGCTCATGGCCATGGTGGCTCGCATCCCGGCCGCCATGTCCATCGGACGCAGGCGGGTCTGGCGCAGGACCGCCAGCGGTATGTCCCTCATTGGTCCGCCGATCGCACCCACCGCCGCCGCCGCCACGAAGCCTGGCAGCAGCCAGCCTGGTGGCAGCAGGTTAGCTAACCCGAACTATGGATAAGCCTCGAGTTGTTTGCCAGCGAGGGAGATAGACGGTTTGCCGGGTCTGAAGGCGTAAGCAACCAGGCAGGAGAGGACATGAATCATGGCGTTCACCGGGGACCTGTGGCGTGAATGCTCCAGGCGCATGTCGGATTTGAGGATACCGAGGACGGTCTCGATGACGAAGCGTTTGCGCAGCATGATTTTGTCGGCCATGGGCATGAGATAATTTTTCATGTTGCGGCGGATGCCGGTGATGAGATGCAGGCCGCGCTGCCAGAGTGTCTTAAACAGTTCGTGGCCGATATAGCCCTTGTCGGCATAGAGCTTGCCCGTCAGGTGCCTGATCATCTCATCCAGCACGGTGCTGTCGGCGGTGTGGCCTGGGGTAATTTTCAAGGCCACGATCTGGCCTTTATGGTTGATGACGAAGTGCAGCTTGAGCCCGAAAAACCACCCCATGCTGGTCTTGCCGCGGGCTGCCAGGCCCTCGAACACCTTGTGACGGTGAATGCGGCGATTGTGACAGACGGCGAGCTTGGTTGAGTCGGCGAAGTAGATGCCGGTCTGCGCGCCGCCCAGGCTGTGCAGCAGGACCATCAGCGGCGCGAATAGCCGCGGCATCAAGCTGACGAAACGATCATAATTTGGGATCTCGCCAAAGCAGCTGCGATACTCATGCCCAATCCCATACAGGTAGAACGCCTTGAAATGCTTGAATGGCGAGAGGTGAAACAGCACCATGATGAACAGCATCCCGGCGCGCGACAGCTTGCCTGGGCGCTGTCTTGTTCTCTGCAAAGGGATGAGCCGATGCGCCTCCCAATCTTCAAACACCTTGCAGAAGTCGTCGAGACAGCAATACAGCGCCGTGATATCGATGGCCATTGAGGGGGCTCTCCAGAACCGGGTTTGACGATCAGTCTTCGCAAACCGATGCTGTCAAAGCCTTGGTTCTTTGGGAATCCCCTCAACCCTTATCCATAGTTCGGGTTAGCTAGCCCCACCAGCGCCAGCCCAGTCCCAAGCAGCAGGTCGCCGGCAAACATCTGCAACTGCGGCCGGACGGAGAGCGGGCGGCTGCCAAAGATCATGGTTGCGACAAGGTTGGTGCAGCCATAGGCGGAAAGCACCAAGCCATAATTGGACAATCCGCTTGCCATCGTCGGATGCTGAGCAATCATCAGCGGCAGACCAAGGAAGAAGACCGCATACCATGTACCATTGAGCAGGCCAGCCGTCGCAAGGACGTAACCAAGCAGCGGATGCGCGGCCATCGCACGAACACTGCGGATGATGCCGGCCCAGGTGGTCTCTGGTTCGCGCCGAGGTGCTGCGCGATGAACCGCAGACATGCGCGTGATCAGCAGGACTGCCGTGGCTGAAGCCAGAAAGCTAAAGGGCGTCCAGCGTGAGGAAATGCACCAGTGGAATGGTGCCAGCGAGCAGCGCCACCAGGCTAGGACCCAGCAGCCGAGCGCTGCGATTGGTCGCGTCCAGCAGGCCGTTGGCAGCCGGGAGCAGAGACGCATCGTCAACCATGGAGGGCAGCACCGACTGGAGGGCCGGCTGGAACACTGCCTGTCCGACCGCCAGAACGACGACCGCGGCCACCAGTTCGACAACGCTCGGCCCGCCCGTCGCCAGCCAGACGGCGACCACCAGCACAGCGAAGCGCGCCAAGTCCGCTTCGATCAAAGCAAGTTGCTGGTCCCTCCGATCCGCCCATCGTCCAATCCCAAGAACGGCGAGAAGGACAACGAGCGCCTGCAAGGCGGAAAGATAACCTGCCTCGGACCCAAGCACGCCAACCGCGATCCAGGTCAGCGCGACGGCGTAAAGCTGGTCGCCGAGGGCGGACAACGAAAGCCCGCCCCAGAGCAGCGCGAGCGGGACACTCCGCAACAGGTAGAAAATGCGCACGGGCTAGATCTTTGCGAATCGTTCGCAATACCATGCCACTGTTTGCCGGCCGCGCCAATGCTTTGGCGAGACACGGGCGTGGATGGTGGCTATCGCCGGGCTGTGCGGGTCGAGGGCGTCCTGCCTTTCTATATTTCACCGCCGCGGGCGGCTGGTGCCGGGGGTCATTCGCGTCAGTGGCACTTCGATGGGCTCGCGGCACGCCGAACGGAGCATATTGCTGCTGAAGCAAATCTATCGGGCGCAGCATGAAAAATGAACGCATCGAGCCAGAGGACCAAGCTTCAAGCTGATTTCCGTGCACATCAAGGGCAACTTTTGATACTTGTTCGATACGACATGGCATTTCATATGCTGGCCAATCAAGGCTGAAGGTCCGGAAACGCGTCACGGTCCTTGACAGCATGGGAGGTTTCCTTTTCCCTTACCTCCGAGCTGCTGATCTGAGTGTCGGTCCAGGGCATTTGATAGCGATGGGCCGGTGCAAGGGACGATGGAATCCTCGGCGCTGAAAAGGAGGCAGCGCCACCGCGATACGCGGGTCCCGCTGCAAGTGTTCCGTTATGCAACGGCAAGAAGATCCGCTGGACTGAAACGTTAGGCTTCTTGGACAGAGATCCAGATGCAAGATCGTTGTTCCATCAGCCGCGCCTGATACGATGGCAGGAAAACCGTGCAAAGGTGCAGCGCAACCTCGCAATCAGAGTGTTGCTATGCCAACCAAAGTAATTCTTGAATTTTATCGCCACTGATTGCGGCATCGCCGGCAACATCTGGCGCAGATAAGAGCATCTACTCCGGCTTGATCCTTGCCGATACTTCTGCCTGGTGCGACGCCTTGCCTCTTAGTTGCTGGTGTTCATAGTTCCAGCGCAACTCGCCGCCGACATTCCTGGTTCCGATCACCAAGACATTCCTGATCGACGCCGACCTATCACTAAGAAGGGGAAAAAAATGCCATATCATGACGATATCGCCTTGATGGCCCATCTGATGCGGCGCGCGGGCTTCGGCGCATCTCGCGATGAACTTGAAGCGCGTGTGGCCAAAGGCTACGAGGCAACAGTCGAGGAATTGCTGCATCCCGAAGCGCTGCCACCGGTCGATCCATACGAGCTGTTGCGCTATCAGCCGGCGGCCTTGCTGCCCGGCGGGCAGCCGCCGATGGGTAACGTGAACTACATGTATTACCTGGTGAGCACCAAGCGGCCGCTTGAAGAGAAGATGGGGCTGTTCTGGCATCATGTGTTCGCCACCGGCAACTCAAAGGTCGACAACTACGATCAGTTGCTGGAACAGATCGAGATGTTCCGCAACGACGGCATGGGCAACTACCGTGACCTTCTGCTGAAGATCGCGAAGAACCCAACGATGATCTTCTGGCTGGACAACAACCAGAACCACGGGACGGCGGTCAACGAGAACTGGGGCCGCGAACTGCTTGAACTGTTCAGCCTGGGGGCGGGCAACTATACGGAGACGGACGTCCGTGAGGCGTCACGGGCGTTTACCGGCTGGACCTTCGAGACCAAGATCCCGCGCCTGCCGTATGGGCGGTTTCCCTGGAAGTTCGAATATCGTCCGGAAGATCACGACGATGGACCAAAGGAATTCCTTGGCCACCGCGGCCATCTGAACGGCGAAGACATCATCGACATCATCGTGCAGCAGCCGGCCTGCGCCCGCTTTATCTGCCGTCATCTCTACAATTTCTTCGTCGCCGATGAGCCCCAGGTGCCCGCATGGTCGCTGGAGGAACCGCGTGATCCCGCGGCACTCGACGCCCTGGCGACAGCGTTCCGCGAGTCGAACTACGAACTCCGGCCGGTCCTGCGCCTGCTGTTCAACTCCGACTTCTTCAAGAACGCGCGTTACAAGCATCTGAAGTCTCCGGGTGAGGTCGTCGTCGGCACCTTGCGCCTGGTCGGTGGGTATGAACTGCCGAAGCCCGGCTATGGCGAGCTGTCGATGCAGCCGTCCTACATGGGACAGGATCTGCTCAATCCGCCATCGGTGGAAGGCTGGCACACCGGCCAGGAATGGATCAACAGCGGCTCCCTGATGGCACGGATCAACTTCGTCGCCGACCAGCTCGGCAACCAGTCCTTGCCGGGCGTGCGCGCCATCATTGGTCGGCTGAAGGCCAAGGGCACACTCAATCCGGATCAACTGGTCACCGAATGTCTCGATCTGCTTGGCCCGGTGGAGGTCAATGCCGCCACACGGCAGGAGCTGGTCGATCAAGCCGGCGAGTGGGGTCAGATAAGCTGGGACAGTGATCAGAATGCACGGACCGCCGCGCAGCGCGCAACCGAGATGATGCAGTTGATCGCGGCGACACGAGAATATCAGTTCGCCTAATATACGTTTAATCCAACACAACAAGGAAGTATTCGCAATGGCGGCAAAGCAGAAGGACCCGGTACTGGTGGTGGTGCAGCTTACCGGCGGGAACGATTACCTGAACACGGTGATCCCATACAATAATCCGCTGTATCAGGATAACCGAAAGGCTGTCGGCATAAAGGAAGCCGATATCCTGGCATTCGACAACGAGTACGGCTTCCCGAAGTATCTCGCGCCGATGAAGAAGATCTGGGATGAAGGCAAGCTCGCCATCATGCATGGCGTCGGCTACCTCGACTCACCCCGCTCGCATTTCCGGTCCATGGACATTTGGCACACCTGTGAGCCGGACAAGGTCGGGACCGAGGGCTGGCTCGGCCGCGTGATCCGTGAATTCGACCCGAACAAGGAGAACGTGATCACCGCTGTCAGCTTCGGACCCTGCCTGTTTCGGGCCTTGGCGGTTCCCGGGGTTCCCGTCGCGTGCGTGGCCGGTGCGTTGGAGAACTACGGCTTCCTGCCAAACATCCAGGAGCCGACGCAGCGCCAGCAGGTGCTGGACCGTTTCTCCCGCATGTATCAGCCCATCGAGGGCAGCGGCGTGATGGAGTATCTCGGCACCACCGGTCTCGATTCGCTGAAGGGCGCGGATATCCTGAAGGTCGCGCCGTCGATATATAGCTCGACGGTGAAGTATCCCGACACCGCGATCGCCAGCAAGCTGCGGGGTATCGCGCAAGTGCATCTGGCTGGCCTGGGCACCCGCATCTTCTACGCCGACCATGGCAGCTTCGACAGCCACGCTGGGCAGAACCCCCTGCACGCCAAGCTTTGGACCGACGTGTCGGAGGGTCTGGACGCGTTCATGACCGACCTTCGGCAGCATGATGCGGCTGACAATGTCATCGTCCTGATGTTCTCGGAGTTCGGCCGCCGGGTGCGCGACAACGGCTCCGGTACCGATCATGGGGCGGCTGGCGCGACCTTTGTGTTCGGTGACAAGGTCAAGGGCGGTCACTATGGTGAATATCCGTCGCTTGCAGCCGAACGCCTGGTGCAGGGCGACCTGAACCCGAGCATGGACTTTCGCGGTATCTACTCGACTATCCTGGACAAGTGGCTGAAGGTGAACCCGATCCCGATCGTCAACGGCACCTACGAACAGTCCGCCTTCCTGAACTAGCCGAACCGATCACGGCATCTCCCTCGGTCCCTTGGCAGGGGAACGAGGGAGGCAGGCGTAAACTCAACAAACAGCGTATGATAGGAGGGGAACCATGCCGCTTACGACGGTTGCGAACGGAAGGACCTATGACTGGAGCCACGCCGTGGGGCGTGCCGCGGCCACTGGCACGGGATTCAATTATCCGCAGACGATGTGCCTAGGCAACGACGGCGACATCTTTGTCGCCAACCGCGGCAACGAGAACAACTTTGGCCAGCGGGTGAACAGGGTGAAGCTGGGTGCGCCGGGCGACGAGGAGCTGGTGGCTGAATTCTTCGAATGGGGCGAGGGAGAAGGACGTTCGACCTGGCCGTTTGGCGTCGCGGTCGACAGTGCCAACACGGTCTATGTCTCGGATGAATGGACCAATACGATCTCGGTGTTTCGCGGTAACGGCACGTTCGTGCGCAACTGGGGGAAGACCGGCAGTGGCGACGGCGAACTGCTGCGGCCGGCGGGCTTGATCTGCGACAAGGACGACAACCTCATTGTCGTCGACAGCGGGAACAACCGGCTTCAGGTGTTCACCGGCGAGGGAAAGTTCATCACCAAGTATGGCACCGCCGGCAGCGGAGACGGCGAGTTCAATCAGCCATGGGGCATCACCCTCGATACAAGTGGCAACATGTACGTGGCGGACTGGAAGAATCATCGGATCCAGAAACTTTCTCCCGACGGAGAATTCCTGATGAAGATCGGCGAATATGGGAAAGTTTCCGGATCGCCTGATGCGTTCGCCGTGACCTACCTTGGGCCGTATGTCTCAAGCACGCTGGCGGCGGAGTATCCCAAGGCGGGGCTGCTCAATCATCCGACCGACGTCGCGGTGGACAGCGATGGGGACATTTATGTTGCCGACTGGGGCAACCATCGGATCAGCATCTTCGATCAACAGGGGCGGCCGCTGACCAATCTGCTGGGTGATGCCCAGGTCATGTCGAAGTGGGGTCAGCAAAGCATCGACGCCAATCCGGACATGATGAAGGCGTTGCGCCGGGTCAGGAACCTGGAGCCGCAATGGCGCTTCTGCTTTCCGACAGCGGTGGAGTTCAATCCGAAGACCGACGAAATCATTGTCGCCGACAGCCAGCGCAACCGCCTGCAAATCTACCGCAAGGTGCGCAACTACGTCGATTTCCAGGCGAATTTATAGCCCGCGGCAAATCCGTTCCGTCCTGTCTTCCAGCTTGGCTGCGTTGAGGGAAGGCAGGACGCCGCCGCGAGATCGCAGCACAGGCCGCACCGTGCCACGCAGCCAGGCGGAACAGCAGCGGCTGGCATTGATTTGGTATCGTCACGGTTCTTGCACCTGCCCAGGGGCGCTTTCTTCTACTCAGGCGGCGAATTTCTTAGCAGGGCCGGTAAGTGGAAACATTGGTGGAATAAAGCCACGACCGGTTTGCTTTATTGTTCGCGCCGGCGCGTCATGCATCCCCATTTGCCATGAACAAGATGGCATGCGCTTCGGTGACCATCCACAGCCACTTTGAGACAGATTGTCGGTCGGCAAAGGTCTGACGAGCGAGGTTACCACCTCAGGTTGTGAAACCGCTGGCCGTGCATCATTGCAATGATGCCAAAAGGCGGCCCTATCAGTCGGTGCCACGATTACCTCCGCTGTGGTGGGATGACGGCGGCTCCTCGGTTTGAGCAGGATTGACTATTTCAAATTGACGTGGGGGCGGCCAAACCGGCTTTCATGGTTGGTGTCCTGTGCGATAGTAAAATCACTAGTCGACTTTGGTCAGGAGGCGATACATGCTCAGCCGCTTATGCTTGCTCACCGCAACCGTGGTGATCGCTAGCGCGACAGCCACATTGGCTCAAGGCCCACAAGCTTCATCTTCCACCCCGGCCCCATCTTCCACCCCGGCCGCATATTCCGCCCCGGCCGCAACATCGGCGGCCGACTCCCTGTCGGTCTATTTCAATTCGGGCAGCGCGACCCTGTCAGCCGAGGCGCAAAGCGTTCTGGATAAGGCGGCAAAAACCTACAGGGACGGTAAACCAATCATCATGGTCGTCAGTGGCGGCTCTGACTCCACCGGATTACCCGCGGCCAACCTCCACCTGTCGCAAGTTCGGGCGGACAACGTCGTGCAAGGCCTCGTTGCCCGCGGCATACCTGTGGAGCATTTCCAGATCCTCGCCAAAGGCGAGACAGAACCGCCCGTGCCGGCCCCGGACGGAAAAGCGGAGGCTCGCAACCGGCGGGTGGAGATAAGCTGGCGCTGATGGCGCGGAGGTTATGCCGCCTCGCGTTCAGCGCATGCCTTGCCGCGCTTTCATCGACAGCAGCCGGCGCTGCAACACCCGAGGATGCTCGGCGTGACTACGATGCCGGGCGTTTCACCGACGCCATGGGTATCTGGGCACAACTCAGTGCCCAGGGAAATGCCGAGGCCGAGTTCGGTCTGGGCTTGCTTTATGACCTAGGCAACGGCACGCCAGAGAATCCTGCGAGTGCGTTTGCTTGGTACAAACTGGCGGCGCAGGCTGGTGTAGCCGCGGCTCAATTCAACGTCGGCGCTATGTATGATGCCGGTCGCGGCGTTGCGCGGAGCAGTGAGCGCGCCGCCTTGTGGTACGCGCAGGCCGCCGCGCGCGGCCATCATCGAGCGCAATTCGCGCTGGGTCTGCTCTATGAGCAAGGCGACGGCGTTCCGCGGAATCCTGATGCTGCCGCGGCCTGGTTCCAGGCCGCGGTAGATGGTGGCGTGTCAGCCGCTGGAGCCCGTCTGAAGGCTCTGAAAGCTGCGTCTTCGCGTAGTGCCCAGGGCGCACTATTGCGAACCGATCAGATCACCGGCGTGGTGCTGGCGTGGCCGGTTGTAAACGCGAGCCTGACGCTCGCGGGAGATAAGACAGTGGCGCTGGTATGGGTCGCGCCTCGCGAACCGAAACCGGCCCACTACGAGGTTAAGGTCCAGGAAATGAGCAGCCCCACGCCAAGGCTTGTCTTCCAGGCATCGGTCATCGAGACCGCCGCGCTGGTCCAGTTGCCGTCCAATGCCGCCCATTACACGTGGAAGGTCGAGACCGTCATGCCGAATGGCTTCCGCGTTGCCAGCGACTGGCGCGCTTTCTCGGTCGGACTGGAGCCACGCTTGGGACAGTCGATGACATCCCTGCCTGATGAGAGTCGCTAAAAGTCTGAACGCCTCAGCGCGCCTTGGCGCGCCGGGTTGACGTGCGGACAGCGGCGGATACGCTCGGGATCAAATCCATGCGCGCAATGCCGGACAGGTGATCTTTGAGCAGCCCCTTCAAACTCTCCACGCCGTTGCCAGGCAGCAATTTTGGCGGTCGCCTATCGCTTCCTGGAGCGGCCGGTAGTTACCCGTTCGTGCGGTCCGCGGAACGCGATCCCGAAGCGTTGCCAGATGCGCTTGCAGCGTGCGGAGGCCTTCTGCTGGTTCAGGGCATGGGAGCCATGGCTGATGAGCCGGACCTGCTGCTGCGCCTGAGCCGCGTCTTTGGCCCGGAGGTGGAAAATTATCGACAGACCCTGACGCCATTGAACATGGTGCATGAAACCGTTCCGGAGATTTTTGTTGTCTCCAATACGCCGCCGGTGCTGCGTCAGCCGCCGCGCCGGCCCGACCCGCCGTTCACCGCCGATGGAAAGCTGCCTGTTCAGTTTCCCCATCGCAGGGGCTGGCACACCGACCAGAGCTATCGCCGGCCGCCGCCGGATATTTCCCTGTTTTTCGCGGTCATTCCGGTTGCGAAGGACCAGGGGCAGACGCTCTTTGCCGACGGCGCCGCCGCGTATGATGCGCTGACACCGGAGTTGAAAGCGCGTGTCGACGGCTTGGAGGGCATCCACGTCTCATCCGGCGCCGGACGCACCAGAGACGCGGTGCTCGCCAACGAGCCACCGCGTGACCTGCTGGCGCATCAGCGCCCGCAACGTCAGCCCGTTGTGCGCGTTCATCCGGTGACCGGACGGCAAGCGCTATACCTGTGCGAGTTCGGCCAGATGGACTGGCTGGACGGTCCCTTCGCCGGCATGCAGTCCGGTCCCGACGGTGACGGCGCGGACCTGCTGTTCACCCTGATGACACACCTGACGCGCCCAGAGTTCGTCTATGTGCATGAATGGACAGAGGGCGATCTGATCATATGGGACAACCGATGCCTCGTACATGCCGCGACTTGGTTTGATGCCGCCACACAGACGCGGCTGATGTGGCGCACCACCGTCAGCGGCAATCCCGGCGCCGCCTACGCCGGAGAGCGAAAAAGCTGGATTGCCGACCCGGTGCCGGAGCAAGGAGCGGAGGGCGAAACGGTTCACGGATCGGCATGATCGTCGTAGGCCGTATGGTCGATAGCATGATTGCCGGAGGCTGACCGGTTAGAAGGCGTGAATTACGTGCTTGAACAGAGAGTTAGACCACGATTGGACACCAGCGAGGATGCAACCTCAAACGATCATGGTCTAGAGCGTGATCGCCTGAGGCTGACCCAGCCAGAAGGCGTGAATCACGCGATCAAACAATGAGTTAAAGCGCGATTCGTGGGTCAATCTAAACCAATCGCGCTTTAAGCCGAGATATGCTCCAGGATCGCTCGTCGCTGATCTATTCCCCAAACCGCGATCATGACGGCGGGCACGACAGCGCCTGGAATCATGACGTAGACGAACCAGCCGGCGTGCCCGAACGCCGCGGTCGCGGTAAACAGCCAGCCCGCCACGATGGGTCCGAACACTGCGCCTAGATGACCAACGCCATCGGTCAGGCCGGTGCCGGTCGCACGCAACCGGGTCGGGTAGCTGGCAGCGGTATAGTTGTACATGCTGAACAGCCACACTTCCGTCGCGCCCCACGACAGCGTTACCAGAATGTAGGACGCGATGACGGTATGGACAAAATACAGCACCGCCAGCATCGCCGCGGTCAGAATGGCGCTGAAGAGAATAATCATCCGGCGCTCCACCGCCTCCCCCAGCAAGGCGCAGATCGCTAGGCCGCCGCCGCCGCCAAGTGTGGAAGACACCAGGATCACGCCGAAAGCCTGATCCGCATCCAGGCCGAAACCGCGCAGCATCAAGGTTTCGTAGCCACCGAAACCATAAATCATGCCGCTGTAGCCCAGGATCCAGGCCACCAGCAGAAGCATGCTGCGCCGTCCATACACGCCCTGAAACAACTCCCGCATTGGCACATGCCGCCCGGCCGTCACGGCATATTTCTCATAATGCGGCTGCGGCAGGCTACTCAGGCGGCTGCGCCGTAGACATTCCTGTTCCAATGCGATTGTCACCCGCTCCGCTTCCTCGTGCCGGCCGTGCGACTCCAGCCAGCGTGGTGACTCCGGCATGACCCAGGCCAACGGCACGAGCACGACCATTGAAACGATGCAATAGAAGTTGATGAAAAGCTCGTAGTGGTTCGGGATCCACAGGATTGCCGGGATATTGCCGAGCAGGCCATAGACCGCGACGGCCAGGACCTGGGAGCCCAGCATCACGCGGCCACGGTGTTGCGGTGGGATGAATTCACCCATGTAGACGACATTCGTGGACAAGACGCCGCCTAGGCCAATAGCGGACAAGCCAAAGAATATCATCAGCAAGGTGAAATTGTTGGTCAGAGCGGTTGGCCACATCAGCAGCGCGATTGTCAGGGTTGAGATCAGCAGCGCAAGCCGCCTGCCCCACCGATCCGCGACGATCCCGATCAGATACTCCCCGATCAGGATGCCGACGCCAAACTGCATCGCCAGCAGCAAGGAAAACGCGGTCATGCCAAAGGCATGCTGGGGCAGCCACACATAAGGATAAACCTTGGCCGGGATGCCATCCGCCGCGATGATCACGCCCCAGAAGACCTGACTGATCAACGCAAGCCGCCACTGCGCCCAGGTCAATGGCAAGCGGTCGATCCGCGCCGCGATCCGTCCTGTTCCGGCTGCCTTGGGGTCCGTGGTCATGGGCGGATACTCCGCTTCTTGTATTTCTCTAAAGTGAAACGGGTAGGTAAATTGAAAGTTCCAATTCGGAGTAGGCCGGGACCAGCGATGTGACGTCGCCAAATAACGGCAGGATGAAAGGCAACGCCCTTTTCAATCCGGCCTTGCATGCGGCGCCGATGGAGCCAGTGCCCGCCAATGCGCCACCGCGGCGGCGTGCGCCTCCAGACCATGGGAGAAAACGTGTCCGCCGGTGCCGTCAGCGACTAGGAACAGATCATCACTCGCCGCCGGATGCACCACCGCGTTCAGGCTCTCCAGGCTTGGTGAGCAGATCGGCCCGGGCGGCAGTCCCCTGCTGCGATACGTATTGAACGGATCATCCCGCCCCAGTTCGGTCTTGGTCAAAGGACGATCCAGCACCCCGGCGCCGCCGCTGGCGAGATAGACAACCGTCGGATCGGCCTGCAGCTTCATTCCCTGTCGCAGTCGGTTCAGATAAACCGCCGCGACATGCGGGCGTTCCTCCGGCTTGGCCGTTTCCCGCTCAACAATGCTGGCGAGGATCAGCGCATCGCGCGAACTGGCCAACGGCAGACCAGCGGCGCGGCCGGCCCAGACGGCGGCGAGATCCTTGTCCATCGCCGCTGTCGCCCGGGCGATAATCGCGCTACGTGCCGTACCGTATTCATAGTCGTAGGTCTGCGGCAAGACGCTGCCTTCCTCGATCGATCCGACCGCGCCGGTCGCCGCCTCGGCCTGCGCCAGCACGCCCTCGATCTGCCGCGCGGTCAGTCCCTCGGCGATGGTGACGTGATGTTCGACGGGACGTGCGGTCCGGAGGATGGCCAGTACCTGATCAATCGAGGCATGAGCGGGAAATTCGAGCTCCGCCGCATGCAGGGCGCCATTGGCCTGGGTCAGCCAAGCCGCGGCCCGGAACATGATCGGACGCGCGATCAGCCCATCGGCAGCAAGGTCGGCGGCGAGTTTGGCAGTACCACCATGCGGCACGATAATGGCACGCGCCTCGGCCAGCGGGCCGGACTGGCGCAACGCGGTTTTCCACCATGACACACCGACGCCGGCTCCCATTGCCAGCACGACCAATGCACAAAGGAAAAACCAACGTTTCATCCGCAGAAAAAACAGGCCAACATCGGTTACAATCCAATTAGGCCGCAGCCCGAAAAATAATGGATGCGTTCGTGCCGCCAAAGCCGAAGCTGTTGGACAGGGCGACCCTGATCCGCCGCTCCTGCGCTGTCCTGGCCACCCGGTCGATCACGCTGTCTCGGCTCGGATCGTCCAGATTGAGCGTCGGCGGCGCAACACCATCTCGGATGGCCAAAATAGAGAAGATCGCCTCGATCGCGCCCGCGGCACCGAGCAGGTGGCCGGTGGCCGATTTTGTGGACGACATCGCGAGACCACGTGCGTCCTCCCCAAACAGACGCTCCACGGCTTCCAGCTCGAGGTCGTCACCCAATGGCGTCGACGTGCCGTGGGCGTTCACGTACTGGATGTCCGCCGGTCTAAATCCGGCGCTTTTCATTGCCGCGCGCATGGAACGGAGGGCGCCGTCATGGCCCTCCGCCGGTGCGGTAATATGGTAAGCGTCGCCAGACATGCCGTAGCCGGAGACTTCCGCGTAAACCTTCGCGCCGCGCTTCCTGGCGTGCTCGTATTCTTCCAGGACAACGCAACCGGAGCCTTCGCCCATGACAAAGCCGTCTCGCTGCGTATCCCATGGGCGGGATGCCGCGGCCGGGCGGTCATTGAAGCCGGTGGACAGCGCGCGAGAGGCGCAGAAGCCGGCAATGCCAAGTTCACAGACCGCGGCTTCCGATCCACCTGCCAGCATCACGTCGGCATCACCGAGCGCGATCAGCCGGGAGGCATCGCCGATCGCATGTACGCCAGTGGCACAAGCCGTCACGACGCAGTGATTTGGTCCTGTAAAACCGTATTTGATGGATAGGTGTCCCGACGCCAGATTGCTCAATGCGGAGGGAATGAAGAACGGCGACAAGCGACGCGCCTTGCCTTGATGCACGAGGATAGAGGCATCAAAGATGGTTTCTAACCCGCCAATGCCGGAGCCGATCATCACGCCGGTGGCGCAGCGATCGTCCTCGGTTTCGGGACGCCAGCCGGAATCCTCCACCGCCTGAGTGCCGGCGACCATCGCCAGATGGATGAAACGATCCATCTTCTTCTGGTCCTTGACCGGGACCCATTCATTGATATCGAGCCCGCCGCCGGCCTTGTCGCCAGTTGGAACCTGGCCCGCTACCTTGCACGGCAGATCCTTGGCATCGAACAACCAAATCGGGCCGATACCTGACTCGGCGTTAATCAACCGGCGCCAGACATGCTCAACGCCCAAGCCAAGGGGACAGGCGATCCCCATGCCCGTCACCACAACACGCCGCATTGCCGCAGGCCCTTTCACGCTGCTCGACAGCAGGACTTACTTGCCCTGCTTTTCAATGTAATCGATCGCGTCCTTGACGGTGGCGATCTTCTCCGCCGCGTCTTCCGGAATTTCCACGTTGAAGGCTTCCTCGAACGCCATCACCAGCTCGACCGTGTCAAGGCTGTCGGCGCCCAGATCGTCGATGAAAGATGCTTCCGGGGTGACCTTGGATTCTTCCACCCCCAGATGTTCCACAACGATCTGCTTGATCTTGTCAGCAACCTCACTCATCGGCTCCGCTACTCCTAAATATTGTCTGTGTTTCGTCATTGCCCGGGTTGTACCGCGCCGCAAGCGATGTGCCCCGGTCCATGAAGCGGGCCCGTGCCATTCATAGTATCAGGGCGCTTAGCATGATTTCCCAATTACGGGAAAGCTCGGCGGGCTATACCGTTGCCGTCAAAGCATCGCCATCCCGCCATTCACATGAAGTGTGGCGCCGGTGACCCACCCGGCTTCATCCGAGGCCAGATAGGCGACCGCGGCGGCGATGTCCTCCGGCTGGCCCAGGCGGCGCAGCGGGATTGCATCGGTCAGTTTCGCACGCTGCGCTTCGCCAACCTTATCGGTCATCGCGGTGACGACGAAACCCGGTGCCACCACGTTCACGGTGACGCCGCGGGAGGCGACTTCCTGCGCCAGCGCCTTGCTGAGGCCGACCAACCCGGCTTTCGCTGCCGCATAGTTGGCCTGCCCGGCGTTTCCCGTCGCGCCGACGATGGAGGAAATATTAATCACCCGCCCTGCCCTGCGGCGCACCATGCCGAGCAGCACGGCGCGGGTGAGCCGGAACGGGGCAGACAGATCGACGTCCAGCACCGACTGCCAATCGAGGTCCGACATCCGCAGCGCCAGCATATCGCGTGTCATGCCGGCATTGTTGACAAGGATGTGCAGCGGGCCGGCGACGGCTTCCGCGCTCTCGATCAGTGCGGCGGGTTCCGAGGCATCTCGCAGATCGGCGGGGCAAACATGCGCTCGCTCGCCCAGCTCCGCCGCCAGCGCCTCCAGCGCATCCCGCCTTGTGCCGGACAGGACAACGATCGCACCCTGGACATGCAGAGCGCGGGCGATCGCCGCACCGATACCGCCGGAGGCGCCGGTGACCAAGGCGGCTTTGCCGTTCAACCTGAACATTCCTGCTTCCACCTCCCGTTGCCCCTGTTCAAAGACTTTTCAGCACCGCTTCAATATCCGCCGGCGTGCCGGCCGCCATTGCGGATGCGTCCGGCGCGATCCGCCTGATCAGTCCCATCAGCACCTTGCCGGCACCAAGTTCGACAAAACTGTCGACGCCCATCGCTGTCATCGCCTCAACGCATTCGCGCCAGCGGACGGTGGCGGTGACCTGCTGAACGAGCAGGTCGCGGATGCGGGCGGGATCGGATTCACGCTTCGCGGAAACGTTGGCGACCAGCGGCACGATGGGTTCGCCGGGCGGATTGTTTTCCAGCGCCTCGGCCATCGCATTGGCGGCCGGGGCCATCAGCGCGCAGTGGAACGGCGCCGAGACCGGCAGCAGCATGGCACGCCTGATGCCCATTGTTCGTGCGATCTCGATCGCCCGCTCGATCGCGGTGCGGTGACCGGAGATGACGAGCTGGCCACCGCCATTGTCGTTGGCGAGTTGGACGATCTCGGTCTGCGTCGTCTCCGGGACCGGCGCGGCTTCGGCGCAGATGGCTTTGGCCTGCTCCAGGTCGGCGCCCAGCAGGGCCGCCATGGCGCCCAGGCCGGTCGGGACGGCTTTTTGCATGGCCTGCCCGCGCAGTTTCAGCAGCCTGGAGGCGGTGGCGATGCTGAAGGCGCCGGCCGCGGCCAGGGCGGTGTACTCGCCTAGAGAATGGCCACTGACGACAAGAGCCCGCTGCCGCAGGGTCAGACCGCCCTCTTGCTGCAGCACCCTCAAGACCGCCAATGAGTGGGCCATCAGGGCGGGCTGGGTGTTCTCGGTCAGGACCAGTTCCTCCCCCGGACCGTCGAACATCAGGCGGGACAGTTTCTGGTTCAGGGTGTCATCGACTTCCTGGAACACCTCCCGCGCGACGGCGAAGGCCGCGGCCAACTCACGACCCATGCCGACGGCCTGACTGCCCTGGCCGGGAAAGATGAAGGCGTGGACCGGCATGGGAAGCAAACTCTCGAGACTACGGGTTGACGACCGGTGGAATTGGCAGGGGGCGTAGCGGTGGGTCACAAGACTGTCAAGGAAGACAACGGCGGAATGACCGACGCGGCTAGACCGCCCGCCGTCGGCATGCCGCCCGCATTGCGTCGGCGCCGCACGCCGGCGCTGCGTTGCATATCCGACATGAAGGGCTGCGCATTTGTGCCAGGTCGCGCCGACCAAGCAAAGTCGGAAACCGACAGTGTCACGCTGCTGTCCCGGGACACGACGGTCTGACCCTGCCTGGCACCAGGCAGCCAGTGCCGGTTCGTCATAACAAAAATATCAACAGATGTAGACACGGAGGCGCCCGATTCCGCATGGTCTGCCCCGAACATCTGGGGTCTACTTTTTTCCTTCATGCCAGGAAGGTAGCGAAGCATGCGCCGACGGACACTCATGGCGGCAGCCGCCGCGCAACTCGCGATGCCGGGGATCAGCCGAGCGGCGGAGCGGGTTCTGAAGTTTGTGCCGCAGTCAGACCTGGCGGTGGTCGATCCGATCTGGACCACCGCCTACGTCACTCGCAATCACGGGTTCATGGTCTGGGACACGCTGTACGGCCAGACCGGCCCAGCGAACGGGTTCAAGGCCACGCCGCAGATGGTGGCAGGTCATGTCATCGCGGATGACGGCAAGACCTGGACGCTGACCTTGCGTGACGGATTGCTGTTTCACACCGGGGAAAAGGTGCTGGCGCGGGACTGCGTGGCGAGCATCCAGCGCTGGGCGGCGCGCGACGCGTTCGGCCAGGCGCTGATGCTGCGGACGGACGCGCTCACGGCGCCGGACGACAAGACAATCGTGTTCAAGCTGAAACGGCCATTCGCGCTGCTGCCCGTGGCGCTGGGGCATTCCTATTCCAACATGTGCGCGATAATGCCGGAGCGCGTGGCGAAGACGCCGCCCTTTCAGCAGATCACCGAGGTCGTCGGCAGCGGCCCATTCAAGTTCCTGGCCCAGGAACGTGTTCCCGGGTCGTTTGTGGCATACGAGCGCTTCGCGCAGTACAAACCGTGCCCGACTGGCGTGGCGGACTGGACCTCGGGACCGAAAATCGTTCATTTCGACCGCGTCGAGTGGCATATCATACCCGACCCCGCCACCAAGGCCAACGCGCTGCAATCGGGCGAGGTGGCTTGGTGGGAAGACCCGACTAGCGATCTGCTGCCGATGTTTCCCAAGGGCGGCGATGTGACCGTCGCCGTGAAGGATCCCACCGGCGAGTGCATGATCATGCGCCCGAACTTTCTTTATCCGCCGTTCGACAATCCCGCTATCCGCCGCGCCTTGCTGGGAGCAATCGATCAGTCCGAGTTCATGACGGCGATGACAGGTACCGACAAGTCGCTGTGGAAGGTGCCATGCGGCTTCTTCCCGCCCGGCACGCCGCTGGCCACCGACGCCGGGATGGCGGCACTGCCATCCGCCACGCCGGACTACACGAAGGTGAAAGCGGCGTTGAAAGCAGCCGGTTACCAGGGCGAAAAGATCGTGTTCATGGCATCCACCGACCAAGCCGCGCTGAACGCGCTGGATGAGGTGGCCGATGACATGCTGAAGCGGTCGGGCATAAATATCGAGTATCAGGCGACAGACTGGGGATCAGTCGTGCAGCGCCGGTCGCTGCAGAAGCCGCCGGCCGAGGGTGGCTGGAACATGTTCATCACGGGCTTCGCCGGACTGGATTTGTCCACTCCGGCTGGCGACCTACCGCTGCGGGGCAACGGCAAGGGCGCGTGGTTCGGCTGGCCGACCAACGCCAAGATGGAAGACCTGCGCAATGCCTGGTTCGAAGCGCCCGACCTGGCAGCGCAGCAGCACATCGCCGCGCAAATTCAGACGGAAGCCTTCGACTTCATTCCATACTACCCGCTCGGCTTCGCCTATCAGCCGACCGCGTTCCGCAAGGACCTCACCGACATGCTGGATGGCTTCGTGATCTTCTGGAACGTACGCCGTGCGTGAGGTCCGAACAGTGATGTGATCCGTGGCAGGCATTCCGATCGAGGCAACTGGCCCTGGCGAGGCTGATTGCCCTTATCGCGCGAAAAACATCTCCGTCAGGACGTAGTCGAACGCGAGGATCAGGATTGACGCGGTGACCACCGCCAGTGTGGTCGCAGCCCCCACGCCTTGTGCACCGCCTTTGCTGTTGTAGCCCTGATAGCAGCCCATCAGCGCGATGATGAAGCCGAACACCGCAGCCTTTGCCAGACCCGAGACCACGTCGTTCACCTGCACGAAATTCAACGTGTTGGTCAGGTAGGACGTGACATTGAAACCCAGCTTCAGGGTGGACACGATGAAGCCGCCCAATACCCCCAATATGTCCGCGATCACCACCAGAAGCGGCAGCGCGATGGTCCCGGCCAGCAGCCGGGGTGCCACCAGGTACTTCATCGGGTTGGTGGACAGCGTCGACAGCGCGTCAATCTGGTCGGTGACGCGCATCGTGCCAAGCTCCGCCGCCATCGCGGCACCGACACGGCCGGCGACCATCAGCCCGGCCAATACCGGCCCAAGCTCCCGCGTCACAGACAGCACGACCAGATTGGCGACGGCTCCCTGGGCAGAGAAGCGGGCAAATCCGGTATAGGATTGCAATGCTAATACCATCCCGGTGAATACCGCCGTCAGCGCCACGACGGGCAGGCTGAAATAACCGATTTCCAGCAGCGCCGACCCAAACCGGCGCGGATAGAATGGCGGGCGGATCAGGTGTGAAAGCCCGTCGATGCCAAACAAGGCCATCGCGCCTGCGGCATGGCACCAGTTGATCACAATCCGGCCGATGGTGGCCAGGAAATCCAGGAAGACGTTCACGTTGATTGATATACCCGATGAAAGCGGCGGCCGAGGGAGGTCAGCACCTCATACCCGTTCGTGCCGGCCGCGACAGCCACATCGTCCGGGGACAAATGCGGGCCGAGAACCTCCAGCCAGCAACCGGGTTGCACGGCGGGATGATCGGTCACGTCGAAGGTGGTCAGGTCCATGGAGACGCGGCCTACCAGCGGGATGGGGTTGCCGTCAAAACAGGCCGATCCACGATCCGACAGACTGCGGAGCAAACCATCGGCGTAGCCGAGCGCCGCCGTGGCGATCCGGCTGGGCCGAGCAGCGGTCCAGGTGGCGTTGTAGCCGACCGAGGTGCCGGCCGCGACGTCACGCACCGCCAGCACCCGTACCATCAGCCGCACCACGCAGCGCATCGGATTGGGTTTCCCCGGTGTTGGATTGATACCGTAAAGCGCCGCGCCGGGGCGGGCGAGGTCGGAGCCGAAAGCAGCGCCGAGGAAGATGCCGGACGAATTGGCCAGGCTGCCCGGCGCCGGCGGCAGCCGAATGCGGGCAGCGGCGAACTTGTCCCGTTGCCGCTTATTCTGCGCGGCACCCGGAATTTCCGCTGATACCAGATGTGTCATCAGATAGCGGATGGCCAGCCCGTTCAGCGGCGTGTGATCTTCGGCCAGCATCGCCAGTTCACGATCATCCAGACCCAGGCGGGACATCCCGGTATCGACATGCAAGATCGCGCTGCCGCGGCCGGACCAGCGGGCGATCTCCTGCAGCGAGCCCAGTACCGGGGTCAGGTCATGCTCGATATAATTTATTTCGGTGCCGGCGATCAGGCCGCTCAGCACCGCCAGCATCGCGCCTGGTACCTGGTCGCGCACCGCCAGCGCCTCATCCAGATAGGCGACAAAGAAATGCCGGCAGCCAGCCTGGTACAGCGCCTCGGCGACCGGGCGGCTACCCAGTCCGTAGGCATTGGCCTTGATAACGGCTGCAACGGGACCGGCGAGGTGATGCGCCCGCAGCAGGCGCCAGTTGGCGACGATGGCACCGAGATCGACCTCCAGCACCGCATGGGCTCCCGTGGATGGCCCGTGCGTGGACAACGATGTCTCAGTTGGCATAATCGGAATGAACGAGATCGAGATCGCCGAAGCGGGTGAACTCGCCCTCAAACAACAGCGAGATCGTGCCGGTTGGGCCATGGCGCTGCTTGGCGATGATCAGGTCGGCCTTGTTGTGCGATTTCGCCATCCGCTGCTGCCAATCGTCCATTGCCGCGTTGAACTTGTCGCTGCTGCCCTCGAACGCAACCTCCTTGGGCATTTTCTGCTCAAGATAGTATTCGTCCCGATAGACGAACATCACCGCGTCGGCGTCCTGTTCGATCGAGCCGGACTCGCGCAGATCGGACAACTGAGGCCGCTTGTCCTCGCGGTTTTCCACCTGGCGGGACAACTGTGACAGCGCGATGACCGGGAGCGCCAGTTCCTTGGCCAGGGCTTTGAGGCCCTGGGTGATCATGCTGATCTCCAACACCCGGTTTTCCGGCCGCGTGCCGGCGGACGGCCGCATCAACTGCAGGTAATCGACGATCACCAGCGCCAGTCCCTTGGTCCGCTTCAGCCGCCGACAGCGGGTGCGCAATGCCGACATGGTGATGGCCGGGGTGTCGTCGATCTGGATCGGCAGCGAGGCGATCTCCCGCGACACCTGCACGAACTTGTCGAAGTCCTTCTGGCCGATGTCACCACGGCGAATGCGATCGCCGGAGATGCGGGCCTCCTCGCTCAGCAGACGAGTGGCAAGCTGTTCGGCACTCATTTCCAGCGAGAAGACAGCGATCGTCTGTTTCGGCACCGCGGCGGGATCGGTGGCACGGGCATCCGCCTGTAGCGCCTTGGCCGCGCCAAAGGCGATTTTCGTGGCGAGCGCGGTCTTGCCCATGCCGGGCCGGCCGGCGAGAATCAGCAGGTCGGATGGATGCAGGCCGCCCATCTTGCTGTCCAGGTCGCGTAGCCCGGTTGACAGGCCGGACACGCTGCCCGAGCGGCGGAAGGCTCGCTCCGCGCCAAGGATCGCCTCGGTCAGCGCTTTTTCGAATGTTATGAAGCCACCGGTGGCGCCGCCATCCGCCGCCAGTTCGAACAGTGACTGTTCGGCGGCCTCGATCTGCTCCGGGCCGGCCAGTTCGGCGTCGGCGCCGAAGGCGTTGTTGACCACGGTCTCGCCGATGTCGATCAACTGGCGACGCAGCCACGTGTCATAGACGGCCTTGCCGTAGTCGCCCGCATTGATGATGCCGACCATGGCGGAAAGCAATTGCGTCAGGTAGGCGGTGCCGCCGACCTCCTCCAGAATGCCGGCGTGCTCGAACTCCGCCTTCAGGGTAACTGGGTCGGCAAGCTGGCCGGCTTCGACCCGGCGGACGATGGCCTGGTAGATACGGCCATGGACCGGATCAACGAAGTGGTCCGCGATGAGGAATTCCGACACCCGTTCGTATGCCTTGTTGTTGGCCAGAAGGGCGCCGAGCAATGCCTGCTCCGCCTGGACGTTCGAGGGCGGCAGGCGCTGGGAGAGACCGAACAGCGGCGTGTCGATGGTGTTCATCGCAACACCTTTAATCCAGCAGGCGGAGTCGCGCATGGGGTCGCGCCTGTGGACGGCTGTGGATAGCGGGTGCAAGTCGAAATGGTCTGATTTTATATTTAATCACATGGTTCACAGGCTTTGGACGTTCCGCCTGACGTGATCATGCTGCTACCGCATGCCACATCGCGATCGGCGTGCCGCGGGACGTGTGGCGCGCTTCAGGATGTCCTGAGGCGCGTCGATCACCCGGCCTGCCGGATCAGCTCCGCCCAGCGGTCCAGGATTGGCAGCACGATGTCTTCCTTCGCCGCCGGCAGACTGACCGCGACGCGGGCGATGCCTAGATCGCGATAGCGGCTGAGTGTTTCGATGTCCTCGCCGGCGCCGAAAATGGTGACCGGGCAAGATGCCGGATCACGGCCGGCGCCCTTCAGCAAGGCATGGAACTTCGGCACGGTCTCGAAGACATCGCCATACGTGCCCGGCCGGCCGGCGAGTGGAATCCAACCTTCGCCATAGCGTGCCGCACGCCGGGCGCCGTGCGGAAAGGCGCCGCCGACGATGACCGGCGGGTGCGGTTTCTGAACCGGCTTTGGCCAGCTCATCATTGGGCCAAAATTGACGAACTCACCGGCGTATTCCGGTTTGGCTTCAGTCCAGATCGCCTTTATCGCCTCGACCCGTTCGCGCACCAGCTTGGCGCGGGTTTTGAATACGGTGCCGTGGTCCTCCATTTCCTCCGCGTTCCAGCCGACGCCAATGCCGAACAGGAATCGGCCGCCGGAGACCTGGTCGATCGAGGCCACCAGCTTCGCCGTCTGGATCGGGTCGCGCTGGTTGACCAGGCAGACGCCGGTGCCGAGGTTCAAGGTCGTGGTTGCCGCCGCCGCGGCGGTCAGCGTCACGAATGGGTCCATGACGTCATAGTACTGCTTTGGCAGATCGCCGCCGCCGCCCCATGGCGAACGCCGCGATGCCGGGATGTGCGAGTGCTCGGGCGCCCAGATGGACTCGAAGCCGCGGTCCTCCAAAGCTTTCGCCAAGGCAGCCGGGGTCATCGAGTAGTCGATCAGGAACATGGAAGCGCCAAAATGCATGATTCATCTCCCGATATGCCTACGGAACTATGGCACGGCCCGGAGCCGAGGTCACCTTCCCGCCACAGTCAAGTGCGAACCACCGGCCTTGCCTCGATCCCTTGGCGTAAATAATGGCCCTTGCAGCACCGGATCAACGCGCCGGCGCCCCCAATGCTTCGCCGCGATCTGCTTGCTGTTAGCCTGATTATCGCCCGAGGGGGTCCGCCGCTTGCGCCACCTGCCCCACCGGACGCATCGCCTCGGCCGCGGCTACGTAGTCTCGGGTCAGCGGAACCGCCGTCTGGTCGTGCGCCAATTGCGCCTGCCACACCAGATGTCCGCAGCGGCGGAAGGTGATCTCCGACGCCGCCAGGTAGAACTCGAACATGCGGCAGAAGCGTTCATCATATAGCGCCGTGATCGCGTCCCGATTGGCGGCGAAGCGGCGGCGCCAGTGGCGCAAGGTCTTGGCGTAGTGCAGTCGCAGGATCTCGATATCCGTCGTCATCAGGCCGCTGCGTTCGATCCCCGGCAACACCTCTGACAAGGCCGGCGAATAGCCGCCCGGAAAAATATACTTCTGCATCCATTTGTTGGTGCCGCCCGGACCATCGCTGCGGCCGATCGCATGCACCAAGGCGACACCGTCGCGCTTCAGGCAACGCGCCACGGTGTTGAAAAACTCGCCGAAGTGACCAACACCTACGTGCTCGAACATGCCGACCGAGACGATCCGGTCAAACTGTTCCGTCACCGCCCGGTAATCCCGCAGCTCGAAGCGTACTCGATCGTCCAGCCCTTCGGCCACGGCGCGAGCCCGCGCCGCCTGCAACTGTTCCTGCGACAAAGTTACGCCGGTCACGTGCGCGCCGAAGTCACGCGCCAGGGTCAGCGCCATACCACCCCACCCGCATCCGATGTCCAGCACCCGCAATCCAGGTCTGTCCAGGCAAAGTTTCGCCGCGATGTGACGCTTCTTCGCGGCCTGTGCCTCTTCCAAGGTCTCGTCTCCGGTGGCGAAATAAGCGCAGGAGTATTGCCAGTCGCGGTCCAGGAACAGGCTATAGAGCCGTCCGTTCAAGTCGTAATGATGCGCGACATTCCGCCGCGACCGAGCCGCGGGATTGTACTGGTCGAGACGACGCGTCAGGGCACCAAGACGTTCACGCAGCCGCATTACGGGATGAGCAGTTGGCGCATCGTCCCGACTGGCCAGCAAGACATCCAGCAAATCGTACAGACGTCCGTCCTCCACGACCAGCCTGCCTTCGACATACTCCTCGCCCGCCGCAAGGGAAGGATTGAGCACGAGCCGCCGAACCGTTCGTGTGTCCCGCAGCCGCATGGCGACCTGAGGCTCATCGTCGCTGCCATAGGTTGTTCTGGAGCCGTCTGGCCACCATACGGTCAATCGACCGATCGTGACAAAACGCCGCAGTATGGCGTCAAGAACAGCGTGCATCACTCCCAGTCAATCTCCCGCCTTGATTAGGGCAGTCAGACTGAGTCGAAAATGCGCATCCGTCAAAGCACCGATGTGAAATTGCCGCCCGGTGGGATTCACAAAACAGAGACATCATGCCCCCGGGATCAACCCGGCAATTGGGTGTCGCCTTCGAAGATGTCCTCGGCGGTCGGCGTCTGCTCCTCCTCAAGCTCACCGGTGGCGCGCTCGCCACGCGCTTGCCGCTCTGCCTCTTCCGGGCTGCGGGCGACATTGACGGTGACGGGAATGGAGACCTCCGGGTGCAGCGACACGCGGACCTTCGCCAGACCCAGTGTCTTGATCGGGTGTTCCAGCACAACCTGGGAACGATTGATGGTCAGCCCGGCCGCCGTGCAGGCGTCGGAAATGTCGCGCGCCGAGACCGAGCCATACAGGCTGCCGGACTCGCCAGCCTGTCGGATGATCACCACCGTCAGGCCGCCAACCCGTTCGGCCAGACGTTCAGCTTCCTCGCGGCGCTTGATGTTTTGCGCTTCAAGCTGCGCTCGCTGCTGTTCGAAGCGGGCCAGATTGTCCTTGCTGGCGCGCAGCGCCTTCTTCTGCGGCAGCAGGAAGTTGCGGGCATAGCCCGGCTTCACCTTGACCACATCACCCATCTGCCCAAGCTTCTCGACGCGCTGCAGCAGGACCAGTTCAACGGCGGCCATGAAATCCGCTCCTTACGCAACGATATAGGGCAGCAGCGCCAGGAATCGGGCGCGCTTGATCGCCACCGCGAGTTCCCGCTGCTTCTTGGCGGACACGGCGGTGATGCGGCTTGGCACGATCTTGCCTCGCTCCGACAGGAAGCGGGACAGCAGACGCACATCCTTATAGTCGATCTTCGGCGCATTGGGGCCGGAGAACGGACAGGACTTGCGGCGGCGGTAGAATGGTCGACGGGCGCCGACGGCGGTGCGCCGGGCGGCGGGATTGACTTCGGTATCCGACATGCTGGCTACTCCTCAGGACTGCCGCGGAAGTCCTCACGGACAAATTCATCGCGGGCACGAAATTCCTCCCGGTCGTCAAAGCCGCGACGGCGGCCGCTTTCGAAGCGGCCGGCTGGCTTGGGTCCGCGGAAGCTACGCTCCCGGTCATCGGACTTGCGCGACAGGATAGCGGACGGCGCTTCATCGATTTCCTCGATGCGCACCGTCATGAAGCGCAGGATGTCCTCGTTCAGTCCTAGCTTGCGCTCCATCTCGGTGACGAAGGCGGGCTTGGCATCAAGACCGAGCAGCATGTAGTGGCCCTTGCGGTTCTTCTTGATCCGATAGGCCAGACCACGCAGGCCCCAATATTCCCGCTTCTTGACCGCGCCGGCGTCGGCTTCGAGCTCGGTGCCGATCTCGTCGGCGATCTGCTCGACCTGCTGCTGCGTCACATCATTCCGCGCGATCAGCACGGTTTCATATAGCGGCATGAATAAACCCCCTATGGCTTGTCTCCGCCCAAGACCCGGGAGGGGTCAGTTTCCACAATGGAAATCGGGCATAGCCGGGCGCGATGCCGTCGCCCCGGCAGGGAAGGCGGGGCTTGAAGCACGGATCAGGCCGGCGTGCAACAACGGAAAGCCCGCCGAACCCGGCATCTCATGCGGCCCCGTCATGATGGACGCCGGGCCGAGGCGCCAAGCTGCTAGAACAGGTCGCGCCAGCTTCGCGTGTGGCCGGTATCGATATCGGCAATGACGCTCATGCCGGCCCGCAATTGCGGATCGCCCTCCTGGCGTTCGACCCGGATACGCACCGGGATACGCTGCACGACCTTGACCCAGTTGCCGGACGTGTTCTGCGCCGGCAGCACGGAGAATTCGGATCCGCTGTTTGGCGCGATCGATTCGACCACGGCATGCCAGACCCGGCCAGGGTAGGTATCGACCGTGACCTCGACCTTGTCGCCAAGCTTGACGTGGGTGAGTTCGGTTTCCTTCGGATTGGCCTCGACCCACAGGTGCTGGTCGGACACGAGGCCGAATGCAGCGGTGGCGGCGGCCAGATACATGCCCGGCTGCACGCTGTCGACCTGCGTCACAACACCATCGAACGGCGCATGAATCACGGTATGGTCAAGCTGCCGCTGTGCTTCGTCCACCCGCGCGGCGGCCTGCAGATAGTCATTCATGGTTCGAACGTCGACCTCGGGATCGCCACCCAGCCTCGTCAGTTGCATCGCGGCAGTGACCTTCAACGCTTCCACAGTCTGCTTGTCCGCCATCAGTTGAAATCGCGCGTTGTCATATTCGGCCCGTGTCACGCCGCCGTTCTTGACCAGATTGGCAAAGCGATCGTAGTTCGCCTGATCGGACGCGACCTGCGCGTCCTTCACATCGACCTGGCGCAACATCCGCTTGTAGTCGAGTTTTTCAGCCTCGAGCGTGGCGACAAGGCCGTTCCTGTTGGCCACCGCGCCCGCCAGGGCAATCTGGAACGGCCGTGGATCGAGGCGCAGCAGCACATCATTCTGGCTGACCCGCTGGCCTTCATGCACCGGCACCGCAGTCACGATGCCGGACACGTCGGTGGCGATCACCTCCTTGGCGGCGCGGACATAAGCGTCATCGATGGAGACCATCCGGCCACCGGTCAGCCACCAGGCGCCAACGGTAACGATGACCATCGCGATGCCGCCGATCATCAGGATGGGACGCATCGCGCTGCGAACCAGTCGGCGGCGAACCGGAGCCGGCTGCACGTGATCGCTGGTCCGCGCTGCGGGACTGGAGAGTGTGGCTTGCGACATCAAACCGCCTCCCGCGCCGCCGGATCAGCGATGTCCGCGCCCCGCCGAGACGAATGAGACTCCTGGGTCAGCGTCGCCTTCATCCGCAGCAATGCCTCGGTCATTATTTCAATGGACTGCTCATTAATTCCGTTGGTCAGCATGCGCGTCATGTCAGCGCGCTGATGGTCGATCTCGCGGAGGACAGCACGCGCCGGGGGCAGCAGGTGCAGCCGCCAGATCCGCCGGTCGCGTGGGTCGGGACGGCGTTCAACCATGCCGCGGGCTTCCAGACGGTCGATCAGGCGGGCAACGGTGATCGGTTCGACTTCGAGGAATTCGGCAAGTTCCTTCTGCGAGATGCCAGGCTGCCGCTCCAGCCAGATCAGGATGCCCCACTGCGCGCGGGTCATGTCATGCAAGCGCGCGCGCTTGTCCGCGTCGACGCGGAGAAGCCGGGCAACGTCATGCAGCAGGAACATCAGGTCGCGGTGAAACTCGTCCAACGGCGCTTCCTCGAATTTTCCGTCATTATAAGCCACCTTATTATAATGACTTCCACTCCATTTGCCATGCGCCTGCTGCAATACCGCTGCGCGCAATCGGTTGTCCCTGCCCGAACGGGTCCTGGTCGGCTGGCGGGGTGGTTCTGCGCTGGTCTCCCTTCAACTACACTTGTTTATTGTCGCGCTGCCTGGAGGCGCCCCCCGGCCGTGTCTTTACAGCTTCGGTCATCGGCTGGCACGGTAGCCTTGAGCCGGACCAGCCAGAAGGGAACAGCATGGATTTCGTCATCCGCAATGCGCGCTTGCCCAGTGCCCCGGAGGATCCCCCGGTCGATATTGGCATCCAGGGTGGCAAGATTGCCGCGATCGAAGCCAGCTTGCCGGTCGACGTCCCATTCCACGATGCGGAAGAGAACCTGGTATGCGCTGGCCTGATCGAAACCCACATTCACCTCGACAAGTCACGCATCATTGACCGTTGCGAGCCCGAACCCGGCCGCAACCCCAACGTCGTGCCACGTGTCGCCGCGGTGAAGTCGACTTTCACCGAGGTCGATGTCTATCGGCGCGCCAGCCAGACGTTGGAAGGTTGCCTCAAGTATGGCACCACGCGAATGCGCACGCATGTGGAACTCGATGCCGGGGTCGAACTGCGCAGCTTCGAGGCGCTGGAGAAATTGCGGAAAGACTACGCCTGGGCTATCGACATCGAATTATGCGTCTTCCCGCAGGAGGGCCTGACCAACAATCCCCGCGCGGATGAGCTGCTGGTCGAAACCTTGAAGCGCGGCGTCAGGGTTATTGGTGCCGCGCCCAACTATGATCCCGATCACGGCGGCCAGATCCGCCGCATCTTCCAGCTTGCCCGCGAGTACGACGCCGATATCGACATGCACCTGGACTCCGGCAACAGCGCCGACGACATGGACATCTGGCTGGTGTGCGAACTGGCCCGGGAATACGGCATGGGCGGACGTGTCACGGTCGGCCACGGCTGCAAGTATTCGACCATGCCGCCCGCCGACCTGGCTCGGCTCGCCGCGACGCTGGCCGATGCCGGCGTGGCGGTCACCGTGCTGCCGGCGACCGACCTGTTCATGATGGCACGCGACCAGGACCACAGCGTTCGCCGCGGTGTCGCCGATGCGAACACCCTGGTGGAGCTTGGGGTGAACTGCTCGATCTCCAGCAACAACATCCTTAACCCGTTCACGCCGCTGGGCGACGGCAACCTGATCCGCATCGCCAACATGCAGGCCAACGTCTGCCAGGTCAGCCATTCGCGCCGGCTGCGGGAATGCTTCGCCATGCTGACCGATCGCTCTGCCAGGCTAATGAACCTGAAGGACTACGGCATCGCGGTCGGTAATCCGGCCGATGTCGTGGTGTTCGATGCGACCACGCCGGAACAGGCGGTGGCCGAGGTCCGCGCGCCGCTGGTCGCCTTCAAGCGCGGCATCCGCACCGTCACCCGGCCGCGTGCCGAACTGCATGCTCCGTGAAACTGTCCGACATCGCCCAGGTCATTCGCAGCAAGAATGCCGGCCCCAGGCGCCTGACGCTGGACATCATGTTTGCCTCGGACGCGGATTACCAGCGCGTCGTGCAGTCGCCGGCGCTTGGCGCGCGGGCCATCGGCGCGCTTTATCGCGTGCCGGCGGAGCAGGTGACCATCATCCCCTACCCTGTCGGCCGAGCAATCAAGATCGTGTTGGCGCGAGCGGTCATGGCGGGCGATCCGGGTGACCTGGACGTGTATGGGGCGCAACAGCATGCGCCCCTGCTGGGGATCGAGATATGAGCGCATCCGGCCGCATCCTGGAGGCTTTCCGCCGCAATCTCCGTCCCATTCGCCTGCTGGGCGCGTCCGGGCAGCTTGGCTACGGCATTCCGGCGAACGCCTTCCGCGCCGGGCTGGACCGAGGCCCGGATCTGATCGGGTGCGACATGGGATCAATCGACATCGGCCCCACGTATCTGGGCAAGGGCGAGATGGCGACATCCCCTGAAGCGACTCGTCGTGACCTGCGGCGCGTGCTGCATGCCGCTCGCGATCTTGATGTGCCGCTAGTGATCGGAACCGCCGGTTCGGCCGGTGCCGCGCCCCATTTGGAGGCAACCCTGCACATGCTGCGGGAGATCGGCCGCACCGATGGCCGGCATTTTCGCATGGCCACGATTCCCGCTGACATTCCCCGTCCGTATCTGCTGGATGCTGTCCGATCTGGCCATGTCAGCAGCTTCGACGGCATGCCTGCCCTGACGGAGCTAGAGGTCAGCGAAGCGGCGCATATCGTCGGCCAGATGGGTATAGGTCCGTTCCGCAAGGCGCTGGCCCGCGACGTAGACGTGGTTGTTGCCGGGCGCGCCTGCGACACCGCGATCTTCGCCTCGCTTCCGGCCATGCTCGGCTTTCCGATCGGACTGGCGATGCACATGGCGAAGATCATTGAGTGCGGCTCGCTTTGCTGCGTGCCGGGCGGTCGTGATCCGATCCTGGCGGAGTTGGATCAGTACGGCTTCGTCCTGGAAAGCATGAACCCGGACCGGCGCGCGACACCGACCTCGGTCGCGGCGCACAGCCTGTATGAGCAGAGCGATCCATTCGCGATGCAGGAGCCCGACGGCACGCTGGACCTGACGCATGCGCACTATGAGGCGGTGGACGACCGCCGCACCCGCGTCAGCGGCGCGCTTTGGCGCGATACCACAAGTCCGACCATCAAGCTGGAAGGCGCGCGCAAGATCGGCGAACGGGCCGTGCTGCTGTGCGGTTGCGCCGACCCGCGCTTCATCGCGCGATGCAAGGACCTGCTGCCCAAGGTAGCCGACGTGGTGCGCGATCTGGTCTGCGATGAACAGCCAATGGATTACACGTTACGTTTTCGGGTCTATGGCATCGACGGCGTGCGCATGGTTGTGCCGGACCATGAGCCATTACCCGGAGAGGTGTTCATCATGGGCGAGTGTATCGCGCCGACCCGCGAACGAGCGTCCGAGGTCGTCCGCACCTGCAAGCAGTTCCTGCTGCATTACGGCTACCCCGGCCGGCTTTCCACCGCCGGCAACGTCGCGTTTCCGTTCACGCCGCCGGAGGTCTCGCTGGGGCCGGCCTATCATTTCAATGTCTATCACCTGCTACAAGTGCAGGATCCAGATCGGTTGTTCCCAATTAAGATCGAGACTGTATGATACTCAACTGGCGGAAGAAATGGCATATCGGCGCCCACACCTTCCATGAGGTTGAGGTCGCCGCGGCGACCAACGGACCAACCGAACTGGGTGGTTGGTCAGCATCGTAGAAGTTGAGCAATCCGTCCGTCAAAACCGGGGTCGCGGCGGCGGCCTGTCGCCGGCCGATCGGCCCGGTCATCGCGCCTCATTTCACATGGACATAACGATACGGAAAAGTATCGTCAGCCGGCTGCGCCACGTCGACGTTGTTCTTGGTCGCCCAGACGATCACCTGCTGATGCAGCGGCAGCGAGGCGACGTCCTTCTGCACAATCTCGATCGCCTGGCGGATCATATCATTTCGCCGCGTCTGGTCCGTTTCGACGCCGATCTTGTCAGTCAGTGCGTCCAGCGTGGGATTTGAATAGCCACCGTCATTGACTTCGCCACGCTTGCCGTTGCGTGTGCCGAGCAGGGTATACAGGACGTTGTGCGCGTCGTAGGTGGCCGGAGTCCAGCCGAGCATGTAGAAGTCGGTGTCGTAACCGGGTGCACCGATCTTGTTGAAGAACTTGCTTTTGGTCTGCGCGTTCAGATCGATCTTGATGCCGATCCGGGCGAGCATCGGCACTAGCGCGGTGCAGATCTGCTCATCCATCACATAGCGGTCGTTGGGGCAATCCAGCCCGACCTTGAAGCCGGTAGGATAGCCGGCCTCGGCCAGCAACTGCTTGGCCTTCGCCGGGTCGGCCTTCGGCCGCACGTCCAGCGCGGCATCGTAGCCGTTCACGCCCGGCCCCCACATCTCGTACGTTGGGTGACCGAGGCCCAGCATCACGCGTTTGGCGATGATCGGTTCATCGATCGCCAGCGCCACCGCCTGGCGCACCCGCACATCCTTGAACGGATTCTTCCCCTTCACGTCACTGCTCGGCAGTTCATCCCGGCTCTGGTCAAAGCCCAGAAAGATCGTGCGCAATTCCGGTGTTTGCAGCAGCTTCAGACCATCGGTCTGCTTGATCCGCGCGATGTCCTGCGGCGGCACGGAGTAGATCATGTCGACCTCGCCGGACAGCAGCGCCGCCACCCGGGTCGGCGCCGAGGCGATGACGTCGAACTCGACCCGGTCCAGATTGTATAGTGGCTTGTCCCACCACCCTGGATTCTTCTCCACAACCGTGCGCCGGTCCGGCTCCCGCGACACCAGCTTGAACGGGCCGGTGCCCATGGCGTTGTGCAGCGCGTAGTTGTCCTCTTTGCCGATGATCACGGGTTCGGTCGCGTTGTGCGCCTCGCACCAGGCCTTGGACATGATCAGCAGGTTGGTCTGCTCCTGCAGGAAGATCGGATCGGGCTGGAAGGTCTCGAACTCGACCGTCAGGTCGTCGATCTTGCGGGCCTCCTTCACCGGCGACATCGGCGCGCGCAGCGCCGAGTCCTTGGACTGGATCCGCTTCAAGGTGAACACCACATCATCGGCGGTGAACGGTGAGCCGTCCTGCCACTTCACCCCCGGCCGCAGGTGAAAGCGCCAGACTGTTGGGCTGGTCTGCTCCCAGGACACCGCCAGTGATGGTTCCAGCTTCAGGTCGCGGTTGCGGCGGACCAGCGGTTCGTAGATATTGGCCAGGAACGAGAGCTGCACGGTTTCCTGCCGAGTCGCCGGGTCCATCGCGTTCACGTCGCCGTCATTTGCCCAACGAAACGTGGCAGCGCCGGCTGGCGATGCCAGGGTAGCGATACCAAGACAGCCGGCGAGCAGCAAGAAACGTGACAGCCTCATTCGGTTGCACTCCTGATCGTCTCGTCGATAACAAGGTGGTCTAGCCCGCCGCTTGTGCCATGACCAGGAAAAGTATCAATGCAAATCGACCCGACAACGGATATCCTGGGCGTCGTTGACGTCCAGCCGACCTTCATGCCCAGGGGCGAACTGCCGGTCGAGCAAGGTGATGCGATCGTGCCAACCATCAATCGGCTGCTCGGCTGGTTCGGCCATGCATTCGCGACACAGGACTGGCATCCGGCGGGCCATGCCTCTTTCGCCAGCAGCCATCCGGGGCGGCAACCTTACGACGCGATTGAAATGCAATTTGGCATGCAGGTCCTCTGGCCGGATCACGGCATTGCTGGCAGTGCGAATGCCGCGATTCACGGTGACATTGACCAGGCGCGGATCGAGGTGATCATTCGCAAGGGATTTCGTTCGGCGCTGGATAGTTACTCGGCGTTCTTTGAAAACGATCGGGTAACACCTACCGGGCTGGAGGGATGGCTGCGTCAGCGCGGCTTTAGCCGCCTGTTCCTGTGCGGCCTGGCTACCGATTTCTGCGTCGCCTGGTCCGCCGAGGATGCCGTCCAAGCAGGTTTTCAGGTCATTATCGTCCAGGACGCCTGCCGCGGCATCGGCTTGTCCACTCCGGATGGCCGGACCACGATCGAGGCGGCACACGAACGGCTTTCGGCGCTAGGCGTGCGCTTCATCGACAGCGTCGTCCTCCGACATGATGCAGCGGCGTAAGCTGCCCGTTAAAGCGCGATTGGTTTAGGTTGACCCATGAATCGCGCTTTAACGCATTGTTTGATCGCCTGATTCACGCCTTCTAACTGGGTCAGCCTCAGGCGATCACGCTCTCAGACGCGACATTCCACGCTTCCTCGCGCCCAATCAACATGGTATATTGCTGGTACAGAAACTATGTTCAGGACACATCGACTTTGACGATATCAACGACGGCTTTGATCGTCTTTCCGATGGGTCGGTCCTCCGGCAGGTGCTTCGCCTGCACGCGTGATTTCGCGTTGCACGGACACTGCGTCTTATCATGAAGACTTGGCTGGTCACCGGGGGCGCCGGCTTCATCGGCTCGCATCTGTGCGATGCGCTGGCGGCGCGGGGCGATAACGTCCGGGTACTGGACGATCTGTCCACCGGATCCAAGACCAATCTTCCCGCTGGCGTGACCCTGACACAAGGCGACGTCGCCGATCCGGAGGTTGTGGCGCGGGCAATCCGGGGTGTCGATGGATGCTTTCATCTCGCCGCCATAGCCTCGGTGGAGAAAGGCGTTACCGACTGGTTGAATACCCACCGCACGAACATAACCGGCACCATCACGGTGCTGGATGCGATCCGCCGGAACGGCAGCCGGGTGCCGGTCGTCTATGCCTCCTCCGCCGCGGTTTATGGCGATTGCAAGGCGGTGCCGATCCCGGAAGACGCCGACCGCGCGCCATTATCCGCCTACGGAGCGGACAAATACAGTTGCGAGTTGCACGCCCGCGTCGCCAGCCATGTGCACGCCATCCCCACCGTCGGGCTACGCTTCTTTAACGTCTACGGCCCGCGCCAGGATCCACGCTCCCCCTATTCCGGCGTGATCTCCATATTCTGTGAGCGGATTGCCGCTGGCGCGCCGATCAACATCTTCGGTGACGGCCGGCAGACCCGCGATTTCGTCTATGTCGCCGACGTGGTCGCCGCGCTGCTGGCCGCGATGACGCTGCAACCTGGCCATGCGCCGGTATTCAACGTCTGCACCGGCATTCCGACCTCGGTCGAGACCCTGGCGCGCCTGATCGCCGACCTGTCCGGCAGGCCGCTCGACATCCGTCCGCAGCCGCCTCGATCCGCCGAGATCAGGCATTCCGTCGGCGTTCCGTCCCTGGCGGATACGGTCCTGGGACTGCCGCCCCGGATGACGCTGCGGGACGGTCTTGGTCAGGTGCTTGCTTGGCTCGTCGCATCGCGGTGATTGCTAGTTCGTGAAAAGCCTGCTCCTGACGTTGGTCATGCCGCCAATGGGATTGGCGACGCTGATTGTCGTCGGCCTGCTGCTGCACCGACGCGGGCGGCGCTTCGGATACCGCCTGGCGTGGACAGCGGTGATTGCACTGATTCTGCTGGCAATGCCGATCGTATCGGAAAACCTGCTGCTGGCGCTGGAAGCCGGATTGCCCACGACCCCGCCGGCCGATCACCCGCCGGGTGCGATCGTCGTCCTGGGTGCCGAAGTGTTCCGCGCGAAGTCGGAACCGCTTGGGGTCGGGCCTGGTCCACTGACGCTGGAGCGGCTGCGCACCGCCGCTGGCCTGTCCCGACGTACCGGCCTGCCGATCCTGGCGACCGGCGGCGTGACCCAACCGAATACCGCGCCGGTCGGCATCGTGATGGGCGACAGCCTGCGTGACGACTTCCGCAGGCCGGCCCGCTGGATCGAGGACAGATCGCGCGACACTTGGGAAAACGCTCGCTTCAGCGCCGGTATCCTGCGCGCCGAAGGCATCAATTCTGTCTACGTCGTCACCAGCGCTTGGCACATGCGGCGGGCGCTGCTGGCATTCGCGGGCACCGGTCTGACAGTGACCGCGGCGCCAACCCCGCCAGGCGATCCGCTGCGGCCGAATTTCAATGACTTCCTGCCACACGCCAGCGCCTGGCTGGCCGGCTACTATGCCCTGCACGAGTGGATCGGTTATGCGTGGTATTGCGTACGCTGATGTCTCGGTCGAGACCTTTGCCACGGCGGCCGTTCTGCCGCCCGAAGTCCAGTTCTTGCTGGATCAGCGGCTTCCGCGCGACCAGGCGGGATCGCTTTTTGCCGGACGCGCGTGGTGGAGCGTCGTTCTGTCGGACGCCATGCCGGCGGGTTCCGCGGCGGTGTTTGTTGTATGCAAAGCCGGCGATCATGTGTTGGCTTTGGTTCCATTGCTGCGCCGCAATGGCATCGCCGCGCTGGAAAGCCTGACCACGCCCTACACCTGCCGCTATACACCACTGTTCGCCACCGGCCTGGATCGTTTAACCCGCATCGCCACGATGGCGGCGTTCGGCCGCTTCTGCCGAATCCGCGGCGTCACCCGGCTGGACGCGCTGCCGGCGGAATGGGACGAGCTGCCCGACCTGCTCGCCGGCGTTCGCCAAGCCGGGCTGCGACCGCTACGCTTCAACCATTTCGGCAACTGGCATGAGGATGTCGCTGGAATGGACTGGACCAGCTATCTGGCACGGCGGTCCGGTGCCTTGCGCGAAACCATCCGTCGCCGGCTGCGGCAGGCCGACAAGTTGCCGGACGCGCGCTTTGCGGTGCTGAGCACGCCGGCGGACATGGCCATCGCGGCGGATGCGTTTGAGTCAGTCTACGCGCGCAGTTGGAAAGGACCGGAACCCTACCCGCGCTTCAACGTGGCGTTCATGCACGCGACAGCAGCGCTCGGCCTGCTGCGGTTCGGTGTCTGGTCGATCGGCGCCACGCCGGTCGCGGTGCAGTTCTGGATCCTGGAGGCTGGCCACGCCACCGTGCTGAAACTGGCACATGACGAGGCCTTCAAGGCACATTCCCCCGGCACTGTGCTGACCGCGCTGATGCTGCGCCACCTGCTCGACGAGGAACACGTGGATCAGATCGACTTCGGCCGTGGAGACGATGACTACAAGCAAGGCTGGGCGACGCAGCGCCGCCAGCGTATCGGTCTGCTGCTGGTCAACCCATGGCGATTATCCGGAGCGGTTGAATTGATGCGGCATATATCCGGCCGGCTGCGCGCGGCGATGCGGAAGGCGCCGGCCGGCCGCGGTTCTTCCGCAGCCCCCGGACCGCCGCGCCTGGCGATGGACATCGATCATGATCCAAAAATCGAGCGCATCCGGCGCGAAAGCAGCCGCGGCGACCAGACTGGGCCAGCTTCCACCCAGTAGTGCTGGTCCGATCCATCAGCAAGGCTGCGCTTGTAACGATCATTGCCCGCAAGAAAATCGTAGACATCCGCACCTTGTTCCAGCGCCTGCCGTATCGCGGCGTGGTGGCAGGTCAGCCCCGGTTTCTCATGCGTTCCGGCCGCCGTGTAATCAAACCCGCTCTGGTAGGCCAGGATCCGCCCCCGGAATGAGAAATTGTACAGGATGCCGATGAGGCTCTGGCCTTTATAGGTGGCGGTAAGCGCCACCTCGCCGCGTGGAAAGCCGGCATCGACCAAAGCATGATGGAAGCGCCCGAAGAACGGCCTGGCAAAACTTCCGGGCTGCCCCCGCGCGACCCAGCTCGTTTGATGTAAGGCCGCCATGTTATCCAGCATGGCGTGCGCCGCTTCCAGCGTATCGGCACACCGCACCGTCAGAACGCCGCGCGCCGCGTAGGATCGGTCGGAGCGGCGAATTTGCTGGCGGGTATTGGGACTTCGTCCCGCCAGAAAATCTGCCCCGGACCGCCGCGACGCCGCCAGGTCGACGAACGGCGACTCCCTTTGCTTGCGGGTCCAGACCAGGCCAGCCACCCGCCGAACGGTTCGCAGAACGGGTTCACCAATGCCGGACAAGACGAGTATGTGGGATGCGGCCACGGCGCGCAGGCAGATCTCGGCCAGTGCCGCCTCCCGTCCCGTCTCGGCCAGCACGCCGTTATGTTCGATGTAGGGCGAGTCCAGTCCATCATCGCCGGTTTCGCCCAGGTACAGCAGGCTGGGCGCGATGCGCTGGCGAACCCGATTGAACAGTGCCAGCGCGACCGTGCGTCCGGCCTCGGTCGCGGTCACCAGCACCGGGTCGGGAAACCGCTCCGCCACCAGGCAGCCGGTCCAGGTCCAGCTTTGGAAGAATGAGGGGCTGGCGCGCTGCTCCAGGTCCCTCCAACGCGCCTCCAGCGCGGCGAAGTCCGTCACACCGGAAACCTCAACGCCAGCACCTTGCACAACGGTCACGGACTAGCCGATATCCCGCGCCACAGTGCGCCATGGGCGGCGAACATCGCGGCCTGATCGAAATCCCGATGCGCCTTGGCCCGATTGGCGACGCCGACCTCTCGTCGCAATGCCGGGTCCGCCAGCAGCCTGCGCAGGGCAGCCGCCAGCGCCGCGTCGTCCAGCCTGGTGACAAATTGCGCGTTCGCCTCGGCCACCATGCTCCGCACGTCGCCCACATCCGTGGAGACAACCGGCAAACCGCTGGCCATCGCCTCGATCACCGAGAACGGCATCTGCTCGGTATCCGATGACAGCGCGAACACGTCGAACCGGGCGTAGAAGTCAGGCGTGTCCTGCCGGTGACCAGCGAACGTCACCTGCTCCGCGACGCCGATCTCGGCGGCGAGCGCGGTCAGCGCTGCGCGCTCCGGACCGTCACCGACGATAATAAGACGAACCGGAATGGTTTTTTGCAGCAGCGCGAAAGCGCGCAGCAGACGGGCGATATTCTTTTCCTCGCGAAGCGCCGCGATCGTGCCGATCACCAGCGGCGACGATCCGCGGCCGCTGGCTTGTTCGGCGAAGCGCTGCAGCTCGACCCCATTGGGTACGTAGCGGATTACCTGCGGCGGCAGCTTCCAGACCTCGGTAGCGATGCGGACGAGGTTGCGGGATGGCAGGACCACCGGCGTGCGCCCCAGCACCATCCGCCGCATCAGGACCCGGCGCGGGATCTGTGTGGCGCGTTCCTCCGGCCCGAAACCATCCACCACGTGCAGGTGGCGGGTCATCGGCAGGATGTTGGCCAGCGCGAATTCAATCGCGCCCCAGTTGCAGGTCACCAGCACGTCCGGCCGCCATTCGCGCAGCAGACGGCGGAAGCGCCACGCGCTGGACAGCATCGCGCTTTTGGTGACGCGGACCGGGGGGAACGTCACGTCCAGGTCCGGGCGAAGGCGTTCCTGGCAGACCAGGTTTCCGTCCAGCGAGACAACGATATGGCGGAACGCGCGGCCAAAGTGGTTGGCAATGGCGGCGAACCGCACCTGTGCTCCGCCTACCGCGAATGTTGGAAAGATATGCGCGACCAGTGGGGCGCCCCGATGCCGATCTTCTGCCGCTTCTTCCACCTGAATTGGCCCCACATGCCGCGCCTACACCCAGGCAACGACCTGTCCCCGGCATAGCGCAATTCCTTTTGCCACCGCAATGCTTTGCTCAGGGTGGTCATCGGTCTAATCGGCCCGCGCACGCGTGCTGGCGGTGGGACCGCCGCAAGTGCAGGAGCGACTGCGCCAGGCCGCGGCCGTGGCGGGCCGCGGCGATGTGGTTTAATCGGCCCGGATGTGTATGCCGATCATGCCGTCCGGCGAGCGTTCCCGCTGGCGATCAAGGCCGGCGGACCGGACATGGCTGAAGCGAGCAGTCAGGGCCGGTCGGGCGTGATTGTCACGCCGTTGGCACTGCCGTCAGTCGCTCTCCGGCGGTATCACGTTCTGTGGCCGTGGGCCGAGCAGGGCGGCGCGCATGGTTTCGGCGGATTTGGAGCGAATGTCGTCCCAGGCTTGCGGCGTGAAGAAAGCAGAGTGCGGCGTAATGATCAGCCGACCCAGCGTCCAGGGTTCACGGGCGCGGTAGGCACGCAGCAGTTCCGGCACCGGCTCCACCGGCGGCTCCACCGGGACCACGTCCAATCCGACGCCGGCGAGGTGGCCGCTTTTCAGCAGTGTCGCCAACGCATCAATATCGATGATCGGGCCGCGGGCGGTGTTGACCACAACCGCGCTCCTGGGCAGGAGCGACAGTTCCTCGAATCCCAGCAGACCTCTGGTTTCCCGGGTCAGCGGGGTATGGACCGACAGCGTGTCGGTCTGCCGCAGCAGGTCCTGCAGCGTGGCGGCACGCTGGATGCCCAGGCCGAGTTCCACGCCATTCGGCAGATACGGATCGAAGAACACGACGCGAAAGCCGAGCGCCTTGGCTCGCAACGCGACGGCGGTGGCGATGCGGCCCATGCCGACAAGGCCGAAGGTCTGCACCGATGATCGGCGGACCAATGGATCAATGATATAGCGCCAGGCTGCTGGCGGGTTGTCGCGCTGTGCCTCGTGGTGCAGCAGCAGGCCCCGGCGCAGCGACAGCGCCAGGGCAATCGCGTGATCGGCAACCTCGGTGGTGCCATAGTCGGGAACGTTCAAGATCATGATCTGACGTTCGGCCGCGGCCGCCCGGTCCAGGTTGTCGTAACCCACACCCATGCGGCAGATGGCGCGCAGCTTCGGGAATCGGGGCAGGTCGGCAGCGGTGACCTTGAAGCGCAGGATCATCAGCCCCTCGGCCGCGGCGCAATCCTCATCGGGCAGATCGGCCAGGGACCCGGACGACGTTGGAAAGATAACCCGTACATCGGCGCCGTAGATCCGCCGCTCCACACTATCGTCTGGATATGAATTTTCCGAATAAAGCACGGTGGCTGTCATTGCGGATCGTTTCCCGTTGGCGTTTTGGTGCTCCTATAACGAGCGATCCAGCCGCGCAATGCGAGATATGAATGTCATTGCTTGAAGGTTCATGCCACCATGAACGTCAGCCTGACCCGTCGGAACGTCGCATGGCGCTGACGTCAACGCAAAGGACCGGAACTACCGAGACATAGGAAAGGAATTGAAATCCCATCTGATCTTCCATTATGCGCAGCAAAACCCGTTCCTGCTGCGTACATGAAGTATGGCAGTCCGGTTTTCCCGTGCCTCCGTAGCGCCTTTTCAACTCCGGCTTGACAGTGGTCTTGTCCGCCGCGTGAGATGCGACAGTGTGTTTTACTGCTTGGTCTTCTCAGCCTTCTTTGACTGATGATGCCCAATAGCGGCACCGGTGGCCGCGCCAGCCGCGGCATGGCCGCTGCCGACCTCATGCCCCGCGACGGCGCCGACGGCTGCGCCTTTGGCCGTTCCCGCCGGCTTGCTATCGTCCGCGGCATAGGCGGCAACGGCAAAGCTCATGAGAACAGTAGCCAGCAGAATACCTCGCATTGAACATCTCCGATTATAGTTCGGGCTTAACGCCACTCAAGGCAACAGGTTCTATCGGACAAGGCGCGCAGTCGCAATCTACCCTTTGGCCGGCATACTTTCGGTCATAAGCCAGCAGCAAACCGTCCTTGCGCCCGTCGCCGCCGACGAAATTGATACGCTGCTGGCAGCGTGGCAGATCTGACGCCTACGGTTCAGCGCCGCCAGTCACTGATCTGGTGCACCAGGCCCTTGTACGGTTCGGTCGCGGGCGAACCCCTATGTGCCTTGACCTTGATTGTCTTGAAATCATGCTCCGGTGCCGGTGCACCCGGCAACTTGCTTGGAACAGCCAAACCCTCGGCCCGACAATCGCCTGTGGTCCGCGATACAACGTGCGGCGCCTGACCATCGCCTGAGTATGTAATCTGCATGCTGCGGGTGCAGACGCCACTGCCAGACGCGGTCGAGATAATACTGTAGCCTTCCTCGGTCGAAGACGGGCGTAGTCGCGACTCGGTCAACGGGCGGCTGACTGGCTGCGCGGCCATGCCGCCGATGGCCTGAAGCATGGCGGCGGCCTGACGGTCCATTGCGGCGGAGATTCTCTCGATCCTGGCGAATGGATCGTCTGCGGCGAAGGACATCGCTAACGGCATCCTGTCGGGCGTCAGAACTACCTGAGGCGGCACGTCCCCAGTGTAACGGATCTGCTCGACCGCTCCATCCGGAAGCTGAAGGGTCAGGATGTGATCATCGGGGCGTTTTGCCTGCGCCAAGCTGGCCGTGCCGGCGAGCGTCATCGCCGCCGCGCTGACGAGAATAAGATTCCTGGTGGTTCGCAAGTCGGCCTCCGTCGACGATTGAAAAGGCAGATCCCAATACAGCCAGAGGCCTTTTCCGCATACCACCGGCAACATGAAACGTTCTTCATCCAGGTGTGTTAACATGGATGATTTTGTATTCGCGGCCGCGCCCGCGACAGCGGGTCCACCGTGACGGCGGACAAATCCGGCAACCCGGCACCAGCAGCTGGTTCGCTGTCGTCCCGACAGAGCCGCTCGCCCACGCTGGCGGCACGCCGTGGGCGATTTGCGTCCAGGCCCCGGTAATCGGCACTGCCGCCATCACGGGAAATAGCCGCTGCGTCCACGGCATCGTCATGAAATCCGATGACCGCATGCACGGCATGTCTTTATAAACAGAAGGCGTCTGCCTCGCGCGCATCGGTGCGACCAGCACACAAGACCCTGGCCAACATGCCTGCCGATCGTCGGCAAAAACCTGCTGCGCATGGCACGAAGGTGATCCGGTGGCATCCATCACCGTAAGCAAGTCGGGCATGTCTCAATCGACGCCAGGCGGAGCCAGGCGGATTTGCAAAGAGCCACCCGACACGCCATCTCAATATCCATGATCCGTCGTCGTTCTCTGCTGTTATCTGTTGGTCTGCTTCCCGTTGGTTCGATCATCGCGCGTGCGAATCCTGCATCCGCCCAGGACCAGGCTGATACGGCTCGGGTGGAGGCTTATCTCAACGGGCTGAAAACGCTCAAGGCGCACTTTGTTCAGGTTGCCGCCGATGGTGGGATTTCTGACGGCACCGCTTGGTTGGAGAGGCCGGGACGAATGCGCTTCCAGTATGATCCGCCGGCTCCTTTCCTGCTGATCGCTGATTATGGTGTTTTAACCTTCCATGATGCGGCCCTGCAGCAAACCACCAATATTCCCCTTGGTCGCACACCGCTCGGCATCCTGCTGGCGGGGCACGTCGTGCTGTCTGGCGGTGTGACGGTGACTGCGATCCAGCGGCTGCCGGGTCAGGTTCAACTTACCCTCGTGCGCACCGACAGCCCTGGCGACGGTTCGCTGACGCTGATCTTTGCGGATCAGCCGCTGGCCTTGCGGCAATGGACAGTGGTCGACGCACAGCGCCGCGAGACCCATGTCACCCTTTACAACGTCCAGATCGGCGGCACGTTCGACCAGCAACTGTTCGAGCAGATCAACACACCCGCCGCGACAAAGGGAGGCTGATCCAGCGGCTGGCAGCAACGGTTGACATGTTTTAACCCACATAACCATCATTTGCTGCCGCTGGCCAAAATGTCTTCTTTTTACCACGGACCAACCGGAGTATTATTTTCGACATGAGGTTGCCACGGGTCGTCAAGCCACTGATCGGGGTAAGCTGCTGCACCAAGCAGTTTGGCACGTTTGGCATGCCGAATCATGCGGCCTCCGATACCTATATCCGCGCGACGGATGAGGTGATTGGCGGCGTTCCGGTATTATTGCCGGCTAATGGCCCGATGGCTGACATCGACACCTTGCTGGAGCGACTGGACGGCATCATCCTGACCGGCAGCCGTTCCAATGTTCAGCCTACTTTGTATGAGGGGCCGCCGCACGCCGAGGGAACCCCCGAGGATCCCGGACGCGATGGCATTACCCTGCCATTGATCCGTGCTGCCGTTTTCCGCGGCATGCCGCTGTTGGCGATCTGCCGTGGCTTTCAGGAACTGAACGTGGCGCTGGGCGGTTCGCTGCACCAGCGGCTTCAGGATCTGCCGGACCGTATGGACCATTCCACACCGATGCAGGGCTCCGCGCGCGTACGGCAGGGCAAAGCGCATGCAATTCGGGTCACACCTGGTGGCTGGCTGCATCGGCTGTCCGGCGCCACCGAGATCGCGGTCAACTCGCTGCACAACCAGGGTATCGATCGCCTTGCGCCCGGTCTCGCGGTGGAGGGCGTGGCGCCGGATGGAACCATCGAGGCCGTCCAGGTCATTACTTGCTGTGATGGGATCAGCAGCGACTTGCCGGCTCCCGGTTACGCTGTTGGCATCCAATGGCACCCGGAATATGACTGGCGGAGTGATCCGGTTTCGCGTGCCATCTTCAAGCAGTTTGGTGCTGCGGTGCGCGCCTACGCAGAAGATGCTCGTCTCGGAGGAATATCCATCGCGGCAGACTGAGCTTGCGGCGGATAAGCCCGTTTCTCCGCCTGCGCAACAAGCAGGCGCGCGAGGATACGCCGCATCGGCAAGGCAATCGACGGCTTCTTTGGCCTGGATTAAAAGCAGTGGTTCACCCCCTTGTCGCCCACACCCTCTTGCCAGCCACGGGTTTTCGACCGATGTAGCGATACGCGACCGGACCGCCCTGGTCCGGATTGGATATTCACCACCAGAATAGGCCTCCGACATGTTCATTGAAACCGAAGGCACACCTAACCCTGCCACCCTGAAGTTCCTGCCGGGACGGGACGTCATGGGCTTTTCCACCGCCGATTTCGCGTCTGCCGAGTCGGCTGGTCGCAGTCCGCTGGCAAGCACACTGTTTGCCCTGCCAGGCGTGGCGCGCGTGTTCCTGGGCGGCGACTTCATCAGCGTGACCAAGACCGATGAGGTTTCCTGGCAGGCGCTGAAGCCGCAGGTACTGGGAACTGTCATGGACCACTTCGTCGCCGACCTGCCGGTCATTGATGGCAAGGAAGATGACCTGTCCGAGGACGTCGACCCAGCCGACCAGGAAATCGTGGACCAGATCAAGGAATTGCTGGACACCCGCGTCCGCCCAGCCGTGGCTGGTGACGGCGGCGACATCGTCTTCCGCGGCTACCGCGAAGGCATTGTTCGCCTGCATATGCAAGGGTCCTGTTCCGGCTGTCCGTCTTCCAGCGCGACCTTGAAGCATGGCATCGAAAACATGCTGCGCCATTACGTACCGGAAGTCGTCGCCGTCGAGCAGGTCGAACTCTGATCAGCTTGCCATCGGTTCTTCGTCTTGGGCCGGTTGACGCGCGACGCGCTATCTTTCATGCTGCGGCGCAGCATTCCTATGCCGCATTCTTCTCGGAGAGTTGCCTATGACCATCGAGCCCGCTGGTCTCGACCTGCTGTTTCGTGAAGCGCGGACGCACAACAAGTGGCGTGACCAACCGATAAGCGATGAAACGCTGCACGAGCTTTATAATGTAGTGAAATTCGGTCCGACTTCAGCCAACAGCTCGCCGGCTCGTTTCGTCTTTATCCGGACCAAGGAAGGCAAGGAAAAGCTGGCACCGGCCTTGTCATCCGGCAACACCGAAAAGACCATGACCGCGCCGGTGACGGTCATCGTCGCCTATGATCCGAAATTCTATGAAAAGCTGCCGCAGCTGTTCCCGCACAATCTCGATGCGATCTCGTGGTTTACCAGCAACGACTCGTTGGCCGCCACCACCGCGTTTCGCAACGGCACGCTGCAGGGCGCCTACCTGATGATCGCTGCCCGCTCCCTCGGCCTGGACACCGGCGCGATGTCGGGGTTCGACAATGGCAAGGTTGATGCGGCCTTCTTCAGCGGCAACGGCTGGCGGTCGAATTTTCTGGTCAACCTAGGCTATGGCGATCCGGAGGGTCTGTTCAACCGCTCTCCGCGTCTGACCTTCGACGAAGCCTGCATGTTGGCATGATCTGGCTTTTCCGGGATTGGCTTTTCCAGGTCTGACCTAGGCGCTAGCCTCATCTGATCATGCGCATCCTGGCTCTCGATTCGGCCTTGGCCCGCTGTTCGGCGACGCTCGTTTCCGGCGATCAAGTGGTGAGCGGACGTCAAAAGGATATGGACCGTGGCCATGCTTCCGCCCTGGCGATCATGACGCGGGACGTTCTGGATGATGCGGCGATCAAGGCCTCATCTCTCGACCTAATCACCGTCACGGTCGGCCCTGGCAGCTTTACCGGCATTCGCAGTGGGCTGGCCTTGGCGCTGGGGATTGGCATGGCTACCAGCACACCGGTCGTCGGTGTGACCGTAGGTGAGGCCTTGACTGATTCGCTGCCTTCCCTGCGCGGCCGCGCCCTGTGGTGCGCGGTGCCAAGCCGGCGTGGCCGTGTGTTCCTGGAAATCGGAGAAGATGTGCTGTCATTGGCCGTGACCGACCTGCCCTTGCCCGGCGGCCCTGTCGCCATCGCCGGCAGCGCCGCGCTTGACGTTGCCTCCCGGCTTGCATCCCGCGGCGCCAATGTGATGCTGACCGACGCCAGGCTTCCGATTGGGCGTCACATCGCGCTGGTAGGCCAGCGCCGCTTTCGCGGTGGCATCAAACCGCTGCCGACCGTCCCGCTCTATGTTGATGCGCCGGAGGCGAAACCGCCCGCCGAGGGTTTCCGACCGCCACCAATCGGCTAGCGCATGACGCTGCGCGTGGCAACCGAGGCCGACAGCGGTCTGCTTGAATCGATCCATGCCGCCGCTTTTCCGCCGGCGGAGGCGTGGAGCCGGAGTATGTTCAGCCTGCAACTGGCTCTGCCCAACGTGATCGGCCTGCTTTGCGGGGAGCATGCGATGATCCTGCTCCGAGTCGCGGCCGGGGAGGCGGAGATCCTGACCGTCGCGGTGGTTCCCATGGCGCGGCGACGCGGTGTCGCCACCAACCTGCTTAAGGAAGTATTGTTCAGGCTCACCGTAGCGGCCGCCGACGTGATCTTTCTTGAAGTTTCGGTCGAAAATACTGCAGCCCAGGCACTTTATACCCGACTAGGGTTTATACCAACTGGACGACGACAACGGTATTATTCTGATGGGTCCGATGCGCTGGTGTTGCGCCTTGACCTGAAAGTGCCGCCGAAAACGACCTAAAGGATTTGTTATTTGCCACGGCGAATCAACAAATGGCTGATTCCGTCCGCATCAGTCCTCATGGAAAGTATTTCATGTCCCTGTTCTATTGCAGTACGAGGGACGTTTTGCACAGGCTCATCCCCTTTCAATTTAACTAGAAGAGTTTCGCCTGGCAGCATGCGGTCCAAGGCGAGGCGTGTTCTGACGAAGGTCATTGGACAGACCTCGGATGTAATGTCGAGTTCGCGGCTAATTTCTTGCATTACCGTCATGATATCAACTTACTCAAGATTGAACAGTCGCTGTTGCTAAACCGCGATCTGGCTTCATATATAGATCCAGCATAGTGATCTGAAAGGGCTTCCCAATGGCCGACAAGATGATAGAGAGCAATTTGCTTGGACTGACGGCCCAGATCGTCTCGGCTCATGTCTCGAATAATCCGGTGGAAGCGGACGTGCTGCCGGTATTTATTCGGGATGTTTATAAGACACTGACGAATATTGGGCAGGAGCCTGCCACCCCGGCGGAAAAACAGCAGCCCGCTGTGCCGGTCCGCAAGTCAGTGTTTCCGGACTTCATAATTTGCCTGGAAGACGGAAAACGGTTGAAGATGCTGAAGCGCCACCTCGCTACATCCTATAATCTCACGCCGGAGCAGTATCGGGAGAAATGGGGACTGGACGTCGGTTACCCGATGGTCGCTCCGAACTACGCCGAGAAACGGTCATCACTGGCCAAACAGATCGGCCTGGGTACCAGGCGTACCAGCGGCGCCTGACTCTTCCCGGCTGCCCTTCAGGGTCCCGCTTCCGCTATCGGCCGCCGGACCGCCTGTATCCGGCCGATCTTTCGGTTGGGCTTCCCTGGCCCCACCTTCGCATTGTATGCCGATGCTTCGAGTGAGCCGTCGCGGGTCACTCGTAAGTAGGCCGACGGCAAGGAACCGAATGGTATCGCGCATCGAGCGCCTCTGCGTCGAACGGGGCTTGAAGATGACTGGACAGCGCCGGGTTGTCGCGCGTGTCCTGTCCGAGGCGAGCGACCATCCTGACGTTGAGGAGCTTTATCGCCGTGCCTCGGCACTCGATCAGCATATCTCCATCGCCACGGTCTACCGCACCGTCCGCCTCTTCGAGGAGCACGGCATCCTTGAACGTCGCGACTTTGGTGGCGGCCGAGCGCGTTATGAACCGAGTGAAGAAGCGCATCACTATCACTTGATTGATGTCGAAACCGGGAAGGTTATCGAATTTCAGGACGCCAAGCACGATAAACTCATGCAATCCATTGCTGCTCGGCTGGGCTTTGACCTTGTATCCTTGCGGCTTGAACTGTTTGGACGGCAGCGACACGCGCATGATCGCGATCCGCCGGACCTTAAGTCGAGCAGCGAGGTAGAGCCGTGACCAACGCTGACTCCTCGACGCTTTTCGCGGAACTGCGGACGGGTAACCTTGGTGTCCGGTTGGCGATCAGCGAAACCGAGGTCGACGCGGCGCAGGCGCTGCGATATCGCATCTTCTACCAGGAATTAGGCGCTCGGCCGGACGCCAACGCCGCCCTGTCTCAGCGCGACCGCGATATCTACGACACCGTTGCTGACCATCTGCTTGTGGTTGATCATAGCCTGGGCGACGGACCGGAAAGCGTCGTCGGCACCTATCGACTGATCCAACGTGACGGTGCGCACCGTATCGGTCATTTTTACTCCGCCGATGAATACGACATCAGCCGCATTGAGGCGTTGACCGGCGGCATTCTCGAGTTAGGACGATCCTGCGTGGATACCGGCTACCGCAACCGATCGGTGATGCAGCTTCTCTGGCGGGGGATCGCCGCCTACGTGTTCCACCACCGGATCGACCTGATGTTCGGGTGTGCCAGCTTGCCAGGCACCGACCCGGACGTCCTGGCGACGGAACTGAGCTACCTGTCCCATCATCATCTCGCGCCTGCTGAGATCAGGCCGCGTGCCTTGCAGCATCGCTACGTCGAGATGCGCCGGCTTGAGCCGGTCGACATCGACCCACGTGCCGCGCTGAGCCACCTGCCCCCGCTCATCAAGGGGTATCTACGGCTTGGCGGCTTCGTCGGCGACGGCGCGGTGATCGATCCACAGTTCAATACCATCGACGTCGCCGTGGTGGTGCAGACCGACCTCATTACCGAGAAGTATTATCGACACTACCAACTTCAGTCGCGCGAGCCGCAGGACTGATCCGCCGCCAATGCGGATAGCGCGCACCCGGCGGCCGGCTGTCTGGCTTGCCTCGTTGACCGGATGGCGGGCCGACCTGGCGGCGCTGCTGATGGGCGCGGGTTCAGCCTTGGCCCTGCCCCCTGTGCATGCCATTCCCGTGCTGTTGCTGACGGTCCCGGCTTTGCTGTGCCTGATTGAGGGCGCACGCGGATCCGCTGTCGCCGCACGCCGGGGTTGGTGGTTCGGGCTCGGCCTCTATACGGCTGGGCTATATTGGGTCACTGAAGCGATTTTTTTGGAAGCCGACCGCTTCTGGTGGCTGGTGCCTTTCGCGGTTCCGGCCCTGGCCGCGATGCTGGCGCTTTTCACTGCCATCGCCGCCGCCGTTGCGCGCAAGGCTCGCCCTGGCTGGCCGATGGTTTTCACCCTGGCCGGGGCGTGGGTGCTCACCGATTTGGCACGCCAGTTCGTCGCCACCGGCTTTCCATGGAATCCCCTGGGCAGCGTTTGGGAGCTGCCGGGACGGATCGGCGATATTCTGATCCAACCGGCCGCGCTGACCGGCGTGCATGGCATGACCTTTGCCACTGTCCTGCTGGCCGCGACGCCGCTGTTAAGCTGGCGGTGGCGCCTGGGGGGGATTGGATTGCTGGCCTTGTGGTGCGTCTTCGGCATCATAAGACTGGATCAGCCGTCTCCGTCCACCTCGGGCGTGACGGTCCTGCTGGTCCAGGGCAATGTCGCCCAGGGCCAGAAATGGAACCAGGCGCTGCTGGTTGCCATTTTCCGCCACTATTTGTCTCTCACGCGCGATGCCGTCGGCAAGGTGCACGGTCCCGCCGTGGTCGTCTGGCCGGAAACCGCCAGCCCAGCCCTGTTGCAAACGGATCCCGAGGCGCGGGCACTGATCGCCGAGGCTGCGGAGGACAACCAGGCGCTGATCGGCGCGGTCCGCTTCGACGCCGCGGGCCGCCCGCGTAACAGCCTGTTCGCGCTGGGTGCCGACGGCGTGATCGAGGGCATCTACGACAAGTGGCATCTCGTGCCGTTCGGCGAATATCAGCCCGACTGGCTGCCGCTGGGCATCCAGGTTGTTCCAGGCGGCGGCTTCGCGCCGGGTCCCGGTCCGCGTACTCTTTACCTTCCAGGTATCCCGCCGGTCGGTCCACTGATCTGCTATGAGGCGATTTTTTCCGGTCAAGTCGTCGACGAAGCCAACCGGCCAGCCTGGATGGTCAATGTCACCAATGATGCCTGGTTCGGCAACTCCGCTGGACCGCGGCAGCACCTGGCGGCGGCCCGATTACGTGCGGTGGAGGAGGGTCTGCCGCTTCTGCGTGCTGCCAACACGGGCATATCGGCGGCCTTCGACTCGAAGGGACGCGAACTCGCCAGATTGAACATGCGGCAGGCGGGTGTCGTGTCGATCGGTCTGCCAGAGGCTCTTCCCGTAACATTGTATGCCCGCGTCGGACTGTTTCTCCCGGCCTGCATCGGCATGTTAAGCGTCTTTTTTGGACTGTCATGGTGGAGTAAAACGTTAAAGTCAACGCCTCTGTCCAATTTATAATGCTGTTCGAGACATTTGAAACTATTGACAGGGCGTTTTTTCTAAATTAACAATTATTGGTTGCAGTTTATGAGCTGTCCTGCTAAATTCGCGAGGCTTTGATTTGTATGAAACTGTTGATGACGTTTTGGAGCAGGGACTTGTATATGGTCCCTTGCGGGAAAGGAGACGCAGAGCATGGCGGGGGCCGACCAGGTCATGGTGAGTGAGAGAGAGAGCCGCCCCAGCCCGATCGACGTGCATGTGGGCACGCGTATTCGCCTCCGACGTACGCTTTTGGGCATGTCTCAGGAACGTCTTGGCGAGTCGCTCGGTCTGACATTCCAACAGGTCCAGAAATACGAAAGGGGCGTTAACCGCGTCGGCGCCTCACGCCTGTTCGATCTATCGCGCGTCCTGGACGTGCCGATAAGCTTCTTCTTTGATGACATGCCGGATAGTCTGTCAGCGAATTTTGGCGGAGGCCCTAACCGCCGAACAACAGGATTGCAGGATGGCACCGATCCGTTTGGAGATGACACACTCAGCCGGCGGGAAACGCTTGAACTCGTGCGGGCCTACTACCGGATCATTGATCCATCGGTCCGCAAGCGCGTTTTCGACTTGATTAAGTCAATGGGTCCATCCGAAGCCTAAGAGTTTGAGACGAATTCGTTGAATTGGCGCCAGAACGGCCGCCTTTTCCTTTAGTTTGTGTTGGTCCTGCACCCCACAGGCATTGAAACGCGGCTTCCGGCAGTTCATCCGCCGTCGCTCAAACCAGACGCTCTCCGTCAGACGCTAACTTTCCCGAAGCTGCTCATTGTCAAACCGCGGCTGCCGCAAGGCTTGCAAGGCATCTCGCAGCGCCTCGAACAGCGATAGCTTCTCAGGTTCGTGCAGGAAAGCGCCAATCTCCCGAGCAAACCCACGGCTGCTCAGCAGCAAGCGCGAGCAACGATTTTCCGCAGTGTCGAGCTTGATCTGGAGCCATGCGGAAGGCAGTGAGAAGCTATGCCGCCGACCATTATGATCGGTCTGAACAACCGTTATTGCCGCCGAACTTAGCTGAATGAGCTCGCGCGCGCGGGCACGGCGCAGGTTGATCGCCAACAGCAAAACCGCCAGCGAGACTTCAATCACGCTAAAGGTCATCACCGGCCAGGCCCCAATAAACCAGAAGCGACACGCGATTGCCGCGCTGGCAATCGCGACGGCAGCCATCAAGGTCACGCTCCCGCGCCGGCTCAGGCTACGATGAGGCGCGAGCAGCGCCTCGAAAACCGCTTCGGCTGATGCCGGTTGGCCAGCGGTGGACGGCTTGTGATCCTCTGGTGCGCGTGCGGTGGCGGCGATCGACATGCCATGTAGCCTAGCAGCAACCGCCCGATCTACACCAGTGAGCACCGCTTGCCCATCAGGGCGATCGCTTGAGTGGTTGAGGGATTCCCGTGCGGGCTAGAATCGGATTCATCGGAAGCCTCTCATCAGGAGGTCTCTATGTCCATGCCAAGCCAGCCCTGCTTCTTGTCCCACTTCGCGGCCCTCCGGGACCCGCGCCAAGCGACGAAGGTGCTATATCCTCTACCGGAAATCCTGTTGCTGATGCTCTGCGGGACCATCGCCGGTGCGGACGACTTTGTCGAAATCAGCCTGTGGGGCAGCGAACGCCAGGGCTTCCTCCGCCGTTTTCTGCCGTTCAAGCACGGCATCCCGAGCCACGACACATTGTGCGACGTGATCGCGGCGATTGATCCTGAGCTGTTCAAGACATGTTTCCTGACCTGGGTAGACGGGTTGCGGACTGACACGCCCGAGATTATCGCGATCGATGGCAAGACCTCGCGTCGCAGCCATGCCCGCGGCAAAGGGCGTCTGCCGCTGCATACGGTGTCCGCCTGGGCGACGCGTCAGCGATTGGTCCTTGGACAAGAGGCGGTGTCGGCGAAATCCAATGAGATCACCGCCATTCCTGTGCTGCTGCGTCGTCTGGAACTGGCCGGCGCGTTGGTGACCATCGATGCCATGGGCACGCAGAAGGAGATTGCCCAGACGATCATCGAGGGTGGTGGCGATTACGTGCTGGCCTTGAAGGAGAACTGGCCAGCGACCTACGCCGAAGTGGAAACCGTCTTTGCCGATCCACCACCAACGCTGACGCTGCAAAGCTTCGAGACCGTCGATGGCGACCATGGCCGGATCGAAACCCGCCGCCATACGATCTGCCACGACATCGACTGGCTGTTCGCCGAGCGGCGTCATCCGGGCGAATTTGCATTCCCTGGCCTGACCGCCATCGGCATGATCGAAAGCGAAACCGAGCGGGGCGACGTTATCCAGACAGAAACCCGATACTACCTGTGCTCAACCAAACTCAGTGCCGAGACCCTCGCCAGGGTCGTGCGGAGCCGCTGGGGCATTGAGAACCGGCTGCACTGGGTGCTGGATGTGGTATTCCACGACGATTTGGCGCGCCTGCGCACCGCTCATGGCCCTGCCAACATGGCGGTCGTGAAACATACTGCCATGAATTTACTGAACCAGGCGAAACCCGTCACCAGCTTTAAGAACCGCCGTAAAAAGGCCGGCTGGAATCAGGATTATCTGGAAAACGTCATCCGGCGCATCGCATGAGACACTCAAGCGATTCCCCTGGCTTGCCCATGGATCATCGCCAAATGGCAAATATTTCATGCAGCTTATGAAGTGTCCTCCAGACATCCAAACCTGCCGATGATTTGCCGGCGTCTCGGTAGAGGGTCAGCGGACGATGCCTTTGTCTTCGACCCCAAAGCCGCCCGCGGCATTTGCAAGCCGTTGTAGATCGGTCCGTGATACCGTGATGTCCGCCGCCGGACCGCACGTTTCGCTGCCCTTTGCGGTCCGCGAGCCAGCCCAGTGAACGCGGTACGACAACGCCGGCTCTTCTCGACGGCCTTCCACCACCAGGCTACCGCCATCCGTCGCCATCATATTCGGATCAAGCGTACAGTTCGTAACCGATGCACCCACAGCGGAGACAACGGTCGCGGGAATCGCCATCTGCCAGGTATCCGTGTCTTCTGACCCAGGTTTGAAGACCACGATGTCGCCCACCTTGGGCCGGAACTCATCCAGTTGCAGCACCAGAAAAGTGCTCAGGCATCCGGTTACCATGATTGCCATCGCCGCCAGAACCGGCAGCCAGGGCGTCAATGACGAGCCGCGAGAATGGTCTTCGCGCTGATCCGGTCGTCGCATCACTCGGCCGCCTTCTATCAAACTCGGTTAAACCGTTAGCCAAACATTATTGTGCATCGCAGCATAAAAACAAGGTCCTTGTTCGCCGGAAGACGCAATGCGGCCAATACCAACGTGCATACGCGAGAGAAGTTATCGAACGTGAGGGTCGATCGTCCGGTGTGCCAGCGGCAATCACTTCGGCATTGGCAATGCATCAAACCGCTCAGCTTGGTGGCTTTCGTCACAGGTTATACGCAAACCCTGCGGCTTGCTGACCAGCTTACTAATCCTGCCGCATTGCAAATCCGCGACTGGCGGCAAAGGCGACTGCCTCGACCAATGCCCTGTCGCGGCACGGTTAACGCTAGGGATTGGGTGCGTTTGCCGAAGGCGGAACCCATTTGATGGCCCCGCGAACGCCGATCACAACGGCGCCGTTAGCGACGATATTCGACTACTGAAGGAGCTGTGGGATGTCAGCCCGGTTGAGCACCAAGCCACGCACGACAGCCTCAATCCGGTATGCATAAAGCCGCAGCCCGTGTAGCGGCCGCAGTTGCCTGCCGAGTGCCGTAACACGAGATCGCGAATGCCCGCATCTCGCACAATGCTGGTCAGTCTGAAGTGCATAACGGAGGCGGAAAGTCATAACGACACTGACATCACGATCCCTGTCGTCGCGGCGTTGCGCCACGACCGCTTCAAGGGCACGCCATCGGCCCGTGCGGTCTTCGGCAAACGCAAACATGGACTTGATGCGGACTGTCCAACCCCGCACAAGAATCCGCCTGATGCCAATCGTATACTTCCCAAGCAACAAGCACAATCATCTGCTTAAGCGAGTGAATGCTCCACACTTTACATCAACCGCCAGCCATGCGGTGCTGCCGCAGCGTAACACGACCAGGACAAAGGCCGTCGGCGCTGGGAGAAACACATGACACAGCCTACCCTGATTCGACGGCGGTCGGCACTCGCCGCCGTCGCTACCCTGCCGCTGATCAGCGTGGCACAGGCACAAGGTCCGAGGTCCGTGGTTTTCGCCATGATCAGCCCGCTCTCTGGCCCCTGGGCGCGGGAAGGCGAGTTGCAGCGCGGGGGCGCCGAGATGGCGATCGACGACATCAACCAGGCTGGTGGTATCAAGGCGCTGGGCGGTGCGCCGGTGCGCCTGGTCCAATATGACGCCGGCGATAGCGCGGAGAAAGCCAAGAATGCCGCGCAGCGTATGGTGTCCCAGGAACCCGGCGTCGCGGGCGGCTTTGGCGCCTGGCTGTCCACTTTTACCCTGGCGGTGACCGAGGTGACCGAGCGTGCGCAGATCCCCTGGTTCACCCAGTCGTACTCCGACCTGATCACCAGCCGTGGGTTTCGCTTTGTCTTCCAGTCCTCGCCGACCGCCGTGGACCAGGCGGAAAAGGCGCTGCCGACGATCATGGACCTGGCGGCACGCGCCACCGGCAAGCGGCTCAAACGCGTCGCCATCATCGCCGACAACACCGCCTCCACCGTCAGCTTCCTCAAGCCGATCCGTAGTCATGTGCTGGCCGATCTTGGCCTGACCGCGGTGGTCGATGAGGTCTTCACCCCACCCTTGACGGACGCCACGACGCTGGTCCAGCGGGTCCGCTCCGCCAGACCCGATTTCCTGCTGGCGTTATCTTCCAACGTGCCGGATGACAAGATGATCCTGGATAATCTCGCCGAATATGGCATGGGCGGCGGCAAGCTGCCGGTGGTCGGCAATGGCGGCCACTGGGCAACACCGGAACTCGTCGCCAACGCGGGGAAGGCTGTCGTCCAGGGCATGATGATCATCACCGCCGCCGGTGCCGGCCGCGGACTTGAGGACATCGAGCGCCGCTACATGGCTCGCACCAAGGAACCCTGGATGCTGCAGGAACCTATCATGGCCTATGGCCACATCATGCTGCTGGCCATGGCGGTGGAGCGCGCCGGCAGCGCCGACCGCAAGGCAGTGGCCGATCAGATCCGTGCCTTCGACCTGCACGACGGTCCGGCGCTGCTGTTCCCGGGCCAACACGTGAAATATGACGCGGCCGGGCGGCGGGTCGATGCGGAACTCATGATCGTGCAATGGCAGAACGGCCGGATCGTCACGACTTACCCACCCCAGATGGCGGTGACAAAGGCTATCTGGCCAAGCAGCTAGCGAACCACAGGTTCCCTCTATCGGTCGTCTGCCATGATATGAAGATCGGTTGGCTTGGCCAGCCGACGAATGCGACCTATATGCTATCCACTGTCATGATCATGCCGAGAGGATGACACAGGTGGATACACGACGAGCCGCATTACCGAAGTCGAAGCGTGGGGAAACCAAGATGGCGGCGTCGAAAGTGGTTATCAGCCGAAAAACAAAATCCTCGCCGTCCCGCGCCGCGCCATCAACTAGCAGCAACAGCCAGGCGAGACACCTACAGGCCGCGCAAATGGTACGTGATCTTCGAAGCCGAGCGGAAATCTTGTTGGCGAATGCGGATCGTCTGCTTGTACGCCTGTCTTGAACGGTGGCTAAAAGAACGATCGACGAACTCATTGCGGCGATCGAGGTGGTTCAGGTTTTGGAACAGACGGTCGCCAGGCACGATCAGGCAATCGAGAAAATCGTGGACAAGCTGGAGCAGATCCAGCGACGGCTTGATGCCATGTTGGTGGCTCGTCCGCCTTGAGTGGCCGAAAACCTCTGAACTGGCCGTCCGGCGTCGAACAAATCAGCCTTGAAGACCTTGGGCGGCTCGGCATTAATCAGCACGACCAGCTTTTTTGGGATGGACGGCGGATCGAGGTCAGGCAGTCGCTTGTCCTGACCGGCTTTCAGAAAGGTATTGCCGCGCTGGCGGCACTGTGCGCCGTTCTCGGCGCTCTGGGCGGTTTCGTGACAGGCGTTAACAATGCTTCCATCTTCCTTTGCGCGCGGGGCAACGACTGGCTGAGCTGCCCCGTCCCGCAGGCCTCGGTTTCCCGGCCAGGCACAGCGCCGCCAGACGCTCCATCGGCCGAGCAGCGATGACATTGCTGCAAACCGATGAATTGAGCGTTGTCATCCAGCCGACGCTTGCGGAATCCAGCCTGTCGCCCTATGTGGGGCCGCCAAGGTAGCGGAAAGGCTCACCGCCCATGGCACTCGATAATGCCCAGCAGACGCTTCCCGCGTCCAGTCTCGCCCGAATGGTTTCCGCCCGCGTGGAGGAAGCCCTGGCATTCGACGATGTTCTAATCATTCCGGCCTATTCTCAGGTATTGCCTTCCTCGACCAATACGGCGACCCGGCTGACCCGCGGCATAGGCCTGAACATTCCGCTAATCTCCGCCGCCATGGACACCGTCACGGAATTCGAGATGGCGATCGCCATGGCGCAGCTTGGCGGCATGGGCGTCATCCACAAGAACATGACCCTGGACGAACAGGCCGCCCAAGTTCGCCGCGTCAAGAAGTTCGAATCGGGCATGGTGGTCAATCCGTTGACCATTCACCCTGATCAGACCCTGGCGGACGTCAAGGCGCTGATGGCCGCCCAGCGGATCAGCGGCATTCCCGTGGTCGAACGCGAAACCAACCGCCTGGTCGGCATCGTCACCAACCGTGATGTCCGCTTCGCCACCGAGCCTAGCCTGAAGGTCTATGAGTTGATGACGCGGGAAAATCTGGTCACGGTCACCGCCGACGTGGGCGCCGACCTTGCCCGCCGCCTGCTGCACAAGCACCGCATCGAGAAGCTGCTGGTGGTCGACGACGCCTATCGCTGCATTGGCCTGATTACCGTCAAGGACATGGACAAGGCCGAGTCGCACCCGCTCGCCAACAAGGATGAACTCGGGCGGCTGCGTGTCGCCGCCGCAACTGGTGTGGGCGCCGATGGCGAGGCCCGTGCCCGCGCACTGATCGCGGCCGAAGTGGATGTGGTCGTCGTGGATACCGCGCATGGACACTCCCAGGGTGTGCTGCGGGCGGTGGAGGCAATCAAGAAGGCGTCCAACACCACACAGGTGATCGCCGGGAACGTCGCCACGCCGGAGGGCGCGCTGGCGTTGGTCGCCGCCGGGGTGGATGCGGTAAAAATTGGCATCGGCCCAGGCAGCATCTGCACCACGCGTGTCGTCGCCGGCGTCGGTGTGCCGCAATTCACCGCCGTACTGGAAACCTCCGCCGCTTGCAAGGAGCAGGGCATTCCGGCCATTGCCGACGGCGGCATGCGGACCAGCGGCGACATCGTCAAGGCGATCGCCGCCGGTGCGGATTCTGTCATGATCGGTAGCTTGCTTGCAGGTACCAATGAAGCGCCTGGGGAAGTCTTTCTCTACCAAGGCCGCTCCTACAAGTCGTACCGCGGCATGGGCAGTCTGGGGGCAATGGCCCGCGGCTCCGCCGACCGCTATTTCCAGCAGGACATCAAGGATGAACTGAAACTGGTTCCCGAGGGCATCGAGGGCCGCGTTGGTTACAAGGGCCCGGTCAGCAGCGTCGTGCATCAGCTTGTCGGCGGTCTGAAGGCCGGGATGGGCTACACCGGCAGCTCCGACATCACCAATCTGCAGTCAGCCACCCGCTTCCGCCGCATCACGGGCGCTGGCCTGCGGGAAAGTCATGTCCACGACGTTGCAATTGATCGCGAGGCGCCGAATTATCGGCAGGATTGATGGGCGACGGTGTTGCATTTGATGGCTGAAGGGGTGGCGTCAGTCGCGTCCCGTCGATGCTTTCATAAGCGGATCCGGGGCACCGGCTTTCTGCCATGTCACGCCCGACGGAGGCTGGCCATCCCGATGCGTTTAATTTCCGCGCCACAAGTCATGGGTGGCCAGCCAGCGTCCGTTCGTCTACCTGACCCGTGCGACGATTGCGATACCTTGCCAAACGCCTGCCTCAGTCAACCAAGTTAGCCCCCGTGGCGACAGGCCCAGCCGCGACACAAAGCGATCCGGTAACCCATCCATGACCCCCGCCGCGCGGATCGCCGCCGCCATCGACCTGCTGGAGGCGGTGGAGACGGCATCCAGCCGTCCCGCCGACGCCATTGCCAACGACTTCTTTCGCGCCCGCCGGTATATTGGTTCCGGCGACCGGCGTGCGGTCGCGGACCGCGTCTGGAACGTGCTACGCGCCCGCCGCCGCCTTGGCTGGTGGATTGGCGATGCCGTACAGACACCTCGCCTTCTGGTCGCCACCTCTCTCCTGTTGGAAGGTTGGACGCTGTCCGGCGTGCGCGGGGCCTATTCCGGCGGCCAATTCGCCGCCTCTGGCCTGCACCGCCCCGAGAACAACGTGCTGGAACGCATTGCTGGCCATAGTCTCGATCACCCCGCCATGCCGGAAGCGATCCGGCTCGAGGTTCCTGACTGGCTGCTACCCCGGCTGACTGCCCGCTTTGGCACCGCCCTGACCGCGGAGATGGCGGCCTTGGCCAAACCCGCCCCGCTCGATCTGCGGGTCAATGCACTGAAGGGCGACCGCGCTCAGGCACAGGCCGCACTGGCGGCGGAGGGTTGGGTTGCGCATCCGACCGAGATCTCCCCCTGGGGGTTGCGCATTGATGGCCGCCGCCCGATCACCACGGGTCCCGCCTTCATGTCGGGCCTGATCGAGATTCAGGACGAGGGCAGCCAGTTGGTTGCCGTCATGGTCGGCGCGACGCCCGGCATGCGGGTCGTGGACTGGTGCGCCGGCGCCGGCGGCAAGACCCTTGCACTGGCCGGCATGATGGAAAACCGCGGTCAGATCGTCGCTTGCGACGTGTCATCACCGCGCCTGGATGGCGCGGTCCGCCGGCTGCGCAGAGCCGGAGTGCATAACGTGGAGCGCCATTTGCTGGAGTCAGGGGACAAGTGGCTGAAGCGGCGCGCCGGCAGCTTTGATCGCGTACTGGTTGATGCCCCCTGCACCGGCACCGGTACCTGGCGGCGCAATCCCGATGCTCGGCTGCGCTTGGTTGAGCGCGACCTGAGTGAGTTGGTGTCGAAGCAGGCCGGGATTCTCGACACCGCGCAAAGTCTGGTTCGCAAAGGCGGCCGTTTGGTCTACGCTACCTGCTCCCTGCTGGAAGAGGAAAACGAGGCTCAGGTGTCTGGCTTTCTTTCGCGCCATCCCGATTTCGTGGTTGTCCCGCTGTGGCGGGCCTGGTCATTGGTCAACCCAGCACCAAGCGGTGGTGATTTTCTCTTCCTGACCCCGGCCAGGCACGGCACGGACGGCTTCTTTGCGGCTGTGCTGGAACGCGCCGCTTGATCTCGTTGCGCAAGGCCAGGGGCGCGGACGCGATCGCCATCGGCGCGGTGCATGTCGCGGCCTGGCGCAGCAGCTATCCTGGCATTCTGCCGGATGCCTTCCTGGCGAAGCTGTCGGTCTCCCGTCAGGCGGCGCATTATGACGCGGCGATCCGCGGCGGCACGGGTGTCGTGGTCGCCACCGCCTCCGGCGTCGATGTGCCGACCGGCAGCGGCCCCCGTATTGTTGGCTTCACCACCGCCGGGCGCGCCCGACATGCGGAAATTGGCGGCAAGCGCCTGGCGGAAGGGGAGGTTGAGACATTATATGTGTTGGATGACTGGCGCGAACGCGGCGTCGGCCGCCGTCTGATGCGTGCAGCCGCCTCCCATCTCGTCGATATCGGCTGCAAATCGGCGTTCTGCTGGGTGCTGCGTGACAATCCCAGTCGCTGGTTCTACCAGAGGCTGGGCGGCAAGCCGATCGCGGAAGCATCAATCCAGATCGGTGGCGAAAAAATCGCCCAGACCGCGTTTGTTTGGGACCCAATCGAGCAACTGCTGGCGGCGTCGCCGCAGGCGTCGTAGCAGCGGCGGAAAACTCACTCATTCTATGTTAGCGGAACGGCCGCCGAGAACAACGACCCCTCATGATTGGCGGCAAGTTCGCCAGCCACACAACTGCTGAGGCTTTATTGGCTGACGAGGCGGCAGAACCAAAGCGGTTTGGCTGGCTATAACCCAAACAGCGTCTTCGCATTACCTCCCGCGATTGCCGCCCGATCAGCACTCGTTAAGGACGTTGTGGAATTTATGTGACCAAGTGGGTCATACTCGCCCATGTCGTACGGGTAATCGGTGCCCAACAGTATTTTCTCGACACCAAACAGCTTAACCAAAGCCTCCAACTGGTGCGGCGTAAATACGATCGTATCAAGATAGACCTTTTTCAAGTAATAGCTGGGCGGCTTCGGCAGATCGCCGTGCGAGTCGCTGCGCGCGCCCCAGGCGTGGTCGATCCGTCCGGAATAAGCTGGCAGGAAGCCGCCGCCATGTGAGGCAATGATCTTCAGGTCAGGATACCGTTCCAGAACGCCATCAAAGATCAGATGATGCAGCGCCATTGTCGTATCCAGCGGATTGCCGATCACGTTGCTGAAATAGAACCGCCCGAATCGGCGAGGTTCGGTGAACCCGCTGGGATGGATGAACACCACGGCGCCAAGCGCCTCCGCCTTTGCCCAGAACGGTTCGAAATCAGGATCGGACAGTTCCAGGTCGCCGACATGCGCCAGCACCTCGACGCCTTTCAAACCGAGTGACTGCATGCAGTATTCCAGTTCCGAAGCAGCCGCCGCACCGCCCGCCTGCAGCGCGACCGATCCAAGAGCCGCCGGAATACGGTCCGGCATCTTGGCCGCGATCGCCGCGACACCCTCGTTCACCAGCCGCGCCGCCTGTATGCCTACCTCCGGTGGCACGCCATAATAGCATTGTGGCGGTGCCGGGCTGATCACCTGGGCATCCAGCCCCATCGCATCAAAATCCCGCATCCGCAGGCCCAGGTCAATGAGGTTCGGCGTCCGATCCTCATCCTGTCGACGCGTCAGGATCCGGGTTTCCTCGGTATAGACGCTGGCCCGGGCATCAGGTTTGATGTGCTCCCGCACCAGATCCGCCGCCGCGGGAACCAGCACGTGCGAGTGAATATCGATCGTCAGGCTGGACGGCCTGGTTTCCCGCCCCAGCCGGCCATGTGCCCGTGCCGCGGTCAAGTCATAACGATTGCTCGGTTCGCTCATTGGTGTGTTGGCGCCTTGATCTGGTGCGAAAAGTCGAACTGTGGTGGCGACAGTGTCTGTTCGGGAGGAGAAGCCTTTCACTCAGAGACTGGCCCAGCGCTGCTACGTTGGCAACACAGGCATTCGGTGTGCAGGGGAACGACGCTCAGAGCGTTATCGCCTGAGGCTGAACAGTCTGAAGGCGTGAATCACGCGATCAAACAAGCAGGTAAGCCATGATCGGACATCAGCGATAATGCAATCCAAAACAATCATGGTCTTATGTTGCCGGACCATTTCATCATCCTGCCCCCGACCTGCTTTATCGCTCCCTGTGTTGTGCCTCAACCGGTCATGAGGCTGGCGCGTTATTCGGGCCAATGGTAAAGACTGTTCCGATCTTGCAAGTCAGATGCAGATAGGCTGCATCAGCCTTTTCCGTGGTAGGGAAACGGGGTCAGCCGTTAGCCGCCCGCGGCACTGGACGAGCGGACAGAAGCTGGCTGAGGACCGGTTTGGCGACAGCCTCGGCAACAACCGGAAATCCGCCAAATGAACCCTTTGGCACAACCAGGAAAGCTGGTTCTGAACGTTGACGGCGATGCGGCTGTGCGCAATATCAGGACACAGATAATCCGTACAGCCGATTTGGACGTGATCGAGGCCGATGACGGCCCGGCGGCCTTGGTGCTGATCACGCAACAGCACCCGAACCTTGTGCTGCTGGACGGACGATTGCCCGAAATCGATGGCATGGACGTTGGCCAGCGGATAAAGGCTGAGTGGCCGGACATCATCGTGATCAAGATCTCAAGCCCTTTGGTCATGCGCGCCGCTGAGGTCGGCATCCCCAACGGCGGTGCCGACTGCTGTCTGACAACCAGGGTGGACCCGCACGACCTGATGACGGTCACCTGTGCCATGCTGCGGCTGCGTGGGGCCGATATTCAGGCACGGCAACATGACGAGCACTACCGCATGATCATTGAGACCGCGACAGAGTGCGCGGTCATTACCTGCGACCTGGATGGTCGCATCACAAGCTGGAACGCCGGTGCAGAGATGATCTTCCGCCAGTCTCCAGCCGAGGTCATCGGCAAGTCGCATGAATATATCTTTGCTGACACTGATATAGCCGCCGACCGTCCGGAGCAGACGACAAGCGGCGCACCCTCCGGCCTGAACGTCGAGTCGGAGTGCTGGCACCAGCGGAGTGACGGCTCGCTGTTCTGGTCCAGCAGCCGCGTGCTGCCGCTGCTTGACCGTGGCGGAAGCATCTCTGGATATCTAAAAATTCTGCACGACCGGTCGGAGCAACACGCGTTTCGCGACGCGGTGAACGCGGATCTGGAACAGCGTGTCGCGGATCGCACGCGCGAACTCGCGGCGGCAAACGCGAATCTGCTGGCCGAAATCGCCGAACACGACCGCACTGCCGAGCAGCTTCGCCAAGCGCAGAAGATGGAAACTCTTGGCCATCTGACGGGCGGCATCGCACATGACTTTAATAACCTGCTGACCGCCATCATGGGGGGGCTGGAGGTCATGCGCCTGCGGATCGAGGATCCTCGAACCTTGCGGCTGATCGACAGTTCCATGAACGCCGCCGAGCGCGGAGCCAGATTAATCGCGCAACTCGTTGCGTTTGCACGCAAGCAAAAGCTGCATGTCGAGCGTGTCGACCTAAACAGGCTGGTGAGCAGTATGCGGCAGGAGCTGGAGCGCGTCGTTGGCGCGCCAGCCAAGGTCTCGCTGGCGCTTGACCCAAAGGCATGGCCGGTTCTAGCGGACGCTGGCCAGGTACGGATGGCGTTACGTAACCTTTCGGGAAATGCCCGGGCCTCGATGGAATCCGGCGGACTATTAACGATTTCGACCGGCAACGAGTCGGTCGCCGCCTCCGCGAGCGGTTCGACACTACCGGCTGGCGATTATGGTACGTTTTGCCTGCGTGACAACGGCAAGGGCATGTCAGAGGACGTCCTGGCGCATCTGTTCGAGCCGTTCTTCACCACGAAGGATGTCGGAAAAGGGTCCGGCCTTGATCTTGCTCAGGTTTATGGGTTTGTCCGCCAGTCTGGCGGCGACATTCGAGTGAGCAGCAGACCCGGCCATGGCACCAGTCTTACAATTCTGCTGCCACGCGCACCAGAGATCGCCGGCGAGGCTCCCACGCAAGAAGCAGACGCATGAGGCGTGCCGCACGCGATCAACAGAGCGACTTAATGACAGTCTAGAGCTTGATCGCCTGAGGCTGACTTGGTCAAAGGCGTGAATCACGCGATCAAACATCGAGTTAAAGCGCGAGTTCTGGGTCAACCTAAACCAGTCGCGCTTTAACAATGGTGCGGCATGAAATGCACCTCGATGACGGTCCGGGGTCGTACGGATGCCGAGTGGGCGCGTCTACCGCCAGTTTTGCAGCCGTTCCGCCGCCGCGTGCATGTCAGCCTCTGGACCACAATAGCTGAAGCGGATGAACCGGGTGCCGCGCGCGTGGTCGAAATCCACACCCGGCGTCGCGGCAACTCCGGTCTCGCGCAGCATTCGCGCGCAGAATTCGACACTGTCGTTCGACCGGTCGCTGATGTCGGCAAACAGGTAGAACGCGCCCTCGGCCGGCGACAGCCGACTAAATCCCGCTGACGGCAACGCCGCCAGAAGATAATCCCGCGACCGCCGGTAGCACGCGACATTGCCTTGTAATTCAGCATGACAATCGAACGCCGCCTCGGCTGCGACCTGGGAGATATGCGGCGCGCTGATGAACATGTTCTGTGCCAGGCGTTCCACCGGCCGCACCAGATCGGGTGGCAGCACCAGCCAGCCGATCCGCCAGCCGGTCATGGAGAAATATTTCGAAAAACTGTTCACCACGATTGCCTTGGCAGTGAATTGCGCGGCCGAGGCAATCGGATGGTCATAGTTCAATCCATGATAGATCTCGTCGCTGATCAGCCGCACGTCATTGCGGTCGCACCAGGCGGCGATCGCTGCCAGCTCGTCGACGTGCAGCATTGTCCCAGCCGGGTTACAGGGGCTGGCGACAATCAGCCCGGCCGGCCGCGCTTCCAGCCGATCCAGCATCGCGACGTTCGGCTGGAAGCGCGTTTCCGGTCCGGCTTCCAGAACCACCGGAGTCATCCCCAGCGCGGTCAGGATATTGACGTACGGCGGGTAGAACGGCGATGTCATGGCAATGCGGTCACCCGGATCAAAAGCTGCCAGGAATGCCAGCGGAAAGGCGCCGGACGCGCCGACCGTCACCGCGATCCGCTCGATAGGAAGATCCAGGCCATACCAATCCTTGGCATGGGCGGCGATACGTTCACGGAGCGAGCGCCGACCGAAGGCCTCGGTGTAGCCGAGTGGATGGCCAGAGTTCAGAGCGGCCTGCGCCGCTGCCACCGCTCCGGCCGGCGCTCCGGTGCCGGGCTGGCCGACTTCCATTCGGATGATGTGGGGCGCACCGGGCGGCAACGCGGCCTGACGGGCATTGGCCGCGGCAATGATGTCCATCACCAGGAAAGGCGGTGCCGCGGCGCCCTTGCCGATCTTCAACGCCACAGATTAACGCCAATTTCGTTGACTGCCGACACAAACGTCATCTGGTGACTTTTCTCTCCTTGTAGCCGGTGACGCAGCCATGCCTTGCAGGACCGGTAGTGTGCTATGATCCCGCCGACGCGCGAGACTCACGTCTGATGGCCCCGCCCCACACCCACCATCCGGGCTCGCTGATCGCATGCGCCGCCGCCTGAGCCGCCGACGCTGTTTCATACAAGCCAAAGCATGTCGCGCCAGATCCGCTCATGCGGGTTAGCAGACAGGCTGGATTGGCCGACAGGGCCATCAGCACATTCTCGATGACAGGGACGATCAGCCGAGCCGCGGGCTGCAGATCATTGCGGATTGTATGGAGGGTGGCGGCAAGGGAGGCTGCATCCGGCCAGCCCGCGGGCAACGCCGCTGGCAGTGAAAACGCGCCCATGCGAGCCTTGAATACGGATGGCGTGGCGACTGCCACTCCGGGATTGACCAGCACGATCCCCGCCTCCGGCAGCGTCGGTGATGAAGAAAGCCGTTCACCGATGCCGGCCAGGCGCGCCGGCTCGTCGAACAGACAGACGGGCACGTCCGCACCCAATCCCAGGGCAATCAGGCCCAGTCGCTCCGGCCCCGGATCGACCGCCCATAACCGGCACAGCAGGCGCAACGCGGCAGCGGCGTCAGCCGATCCACCGCCGACCCCGGAGGCGACGGGCAGATGCTTTTCCAGAATGACCCGGCCGGATGGAGTGACGCCTGTCGCAGCCGCCAGTGCCTGGGCGGCACGCAGCACGAGATTATCGGTGCCTTGGTCCAGGCTGGCCGCGAATGGTCCAGTGATGGAGAGCGAAAAATCTCGCGCCGGCGTAGCGGTAAGCCGATCACCAATGGCGGCAAAGACGACCAGGCTGTCCACAAGATGATAGCCATCCTCACGCCGCCCAACGACGTGAAGATGCAGGTTGATTTTTGCCGGCGCGTCTTCGATCAGGATTGGGGACATGGTGGTCAATGGTTTATCACGCTGGATTTGAACCAATTCATCGGCTCAGCCTCAGGCGGTTTGAACCCGGCTGCACGAACCTTCTCTGCTGTCATGGGCCGGTGCACCAGTGTCGGCGCTAGCTCAAGCGGCCCATCCGAATGCCGCTTGCCGCCGCCACCCGGTTGTCCCGCCTACTGCCCGCTGAGCACCGCGCCGACGTGCCCGGTGTTCAGCTTGGCTTCCAGCTTCACCGCATCATCCGGCGCGGGGTTCAGCGTCAATGCACGCCGCCACTGATATTGCGCCTCCACCTTCCGCCCCGCGGCCCAATAGGCGTCCCCAAGGTGCGCGTTGATCGTCGAGTCCTCGGGCTCCATTTCCACCGCCCGCTCCAGCGTCTTGACCGCATCCTTCGCATCGCCCTGCCGAAACATCACCCAGCCGAGGCTGTCGGTGATCGCACCGTCATTCGGCCGCTTCTCCGCCGCGCGCTCGATCATCTGGCGTGCCTTGGCGAGATGATGACCCGAATCGGCCCAGGAGTAGCCAAGGTAGTTCAGTACAAAAGGCTGATCGGGCGAAAGCTCCAGCGCATGATTGAAATCGGCTTCGGCCTTCTGCCACTGGTGCGAGCGCTCCTCGGCAACGCCGCGATCGTAGAACATCACCCAATCCGTCGCCGCGGGAAGCGTATCGCGAACAATCGCCCTGTCGTAGGCAGCGACGGCATCGGGAAAGCGCTGCTTCATGCGCAGGATATCGCCGCGCTGCAAATCCGGCAGCGAGCTTTCGGGATAGTCGTGGGACAGACGCTCCAGATCCCGCATCGCGTCATCCGCCTTCCCCAGCCGATCAACGATTGCCGCTCTGCGCAACTGCACCACCGGGTAGATCGGATCCGTGGTCGCCACGTCGTTCAGCATGTGCAGCGCAACCTGGGGATGCCGCTCATTCACCAGTATATCGGCAGCCAGCAGCTTCGCCGCGGTCAGATCCGGCCGCAGGTCCAGTGCCAAGTGCAGCATGATCAGGGAGAACTCATCAGCCTCCTGCGCGCGCAGTAGGGCGGCGAAGGTAAAATAGGCTTCAGCCACCCCATCACTGGGACGCGCCACGGGTTGCTTGGTAACATTCGCCAACAGGCTGGGCATGGCGATCCCGAGCTCCGGCGCCACCGTCGGTAGACCCCCCAGGATCTTTTGCGCATCCGCCGGTTGACCAGTGCGAGCCTGCCAACTGGCAAGGATTTGCGCCAGCCGCAGGTTGGGCTCCGACACATCGGTTTCCACGACGTGATAAAGCTTGCCGGCTTCCTCCTCGCGGTTGCCAATATCGGCGATCATCGCCGCGTTCAGCGCAAAAATGCCACGGAACCGCGGGTTGTCGACATAAGGCTGCAAAGTGGACAGCGCGGCGTCGACACGCTTGTCTCCCAACTGCGCCCAAGCGAGCAGAAGCGGCTGCAGCAACTGGGTCAGGCCCTGTCGGGGCAACCCGCGAAAGCGCTGCTCGGCCGCCGACCAGTGGCCCGCCTTGATGTCCACATCCGCGAGCACGAGCTGAGCGACCTGACTGTCCGGCAACTGGCGCGCGAGCTTGACGGCTTCCGGCCGGCCAGCGGCCAAGCACGCAACGAACGCCTGCAAAATCAATTCCGGATCGTCGGGCCGTTGCGCAACCGCCTTGAGCAGGTCGTTGGCGGCGGTCGTCGAATCACCCTCCGACAGCGCGAACCGTCCAACCAGGTAATTGCCCAGCACGCCATTTTGGCTCTGGTCCGCGGCGCTACCGGACGAAGGCTCGGACGCGGCGCAAGCCGACAGCAGCGACAACGACAAAAGAAACGCTCTGCGAGCGCCACGGACATGTTGCATCTGCACACTCTACCAGTCGTGATCGTCCGTGTCAGTCATCTTGAGATGGTTGCGAATGACAAATCCTAAAGATGTCCGCCCCCTTGGAGTGAGCTGAACGACAGGCTGAATAGGTCCCGTCCGCGACAAGACCAATGAACGATCACATCCCGCCCGGATAGTTTGGTCCGCCGCCGCCCTCCGGGGTAACCCAGTTGATGTTCTGACTCGGGTCCTTGATATCGCAGGTCTTGCAGTGAACGCAGTTCTGCGCGTTGATCTGCAGCCTTGGCGCACCCTCCTCCGCACCGACGATCTCGTAGACCGAGGCTGGACAATAACGCACCTCCGGACTGCGGAACCGCGCCCAGTTGAGATCGATCGCCTTGGCCGGGTCGCGCAATGTCAGATGGGCCGGCTGATTTTCCTCATGGTTGGTGTTGCTGATGAACACCGAGGACAGCCGGTCAAAGGTCAGCACCCCGTCCGGCTTCGGATAGGCGATCCGCGGCGCGGCGTCGGCATCAACCAAGGTGTCATTGTCGGCGTGCGGGTGATGGAAGGTCCAGGGCGCCTTGCCGCGCAGTACATAGGTATCCAACGCGCTGTAGGCGATGCCACCCCATAGGCCGAACTTCGCGAAGGAAGGCCGAACATTGCGGACCTTCGAGAGTTCCTCCCATATCCAGCTTTCGCGCAGGCGATCCGGATAATTGGTCAGTTCAGCCGGCACATTGCCGGCCAGCGCCTCGGCCACGGCTTCCGCTGCCAACATGCCGGACTTCATCGCGGTATGCGTGCCCTTGATCTTCGGCACATTCAGGAACCCCGCTGCATCGCCGATCAGCAGGCCGCCGGGGAATGTCAGCTTCGGTAGCGACTGCATCCCGCCTTCGTTCAGCGCCCGCGCGCCATAGGAGACGCGGCGGCCGCCCTCGAAGTGCTTGCGCATGACCGGATGGGTCTTGAACCGCTGCATCTCATCGAACGGCGACAGCCACGGATTGCTGTAGTCCAGGCCGACCACGAAGCCGAACGAGACCAGGCCTGCGCCGAAATGATAAAGCCACGAACCGCCGTAGGTCGCGCGATCCAGCGGCCAACCCACGCTGTGCTCGATCAGGCCCGGCTTATGGTTTGTGGCCGGGATCTCCCACACCTCCTTGATGCCAATCGCGTAGGTCTGCGGATCACGCCCGTCGCGCAGGTTGAACCGCTGCATCAACTCCTTGGAAAGTGATCCGCGGCAGCCTTCGGCAAACAGCGTGTACTTCGCCCTCAACTCCATGCCGCGCTGGAACTGGTCGGTCGGCTCACCGTCCTTGCCGACACCCATGTCACCGGTCGCAATACCGACGATGCGGCCGTCTTCTTCCAACAGTTCCGCCGCGGCGAAGCCAGGATAGATTTCCACGCCAAGCGCCTCCGCCTGCTGTCCAAGCCAGCGGACGACGTTGCCCAACGAGACAATGTAGTTGCCGTGGTTGTGCATCTGCGGCGGCGTCGGCAGACGGTAGGATTTGGTCGCGGTCAGGAACAGGAACCGATCCTCGGCCGCCGGCGTGTCCAGCGGCGCGCCCTTCTCTTTCCAGTCCGCAATCAGTTCGTTCAGCGCGCGCGGTTCAATCACCGCGCCGGACAGGATGTGGGCGCCAACCTCGCCGCCCTTTTCCACCAGGCACACGGCGATGTCCGGCGAAATCTGTTTCAGCCTGATCGCCGCCGACAGGCCCGACGGACCGCCGCCCACGACTACCACGTCGAACTCCATTGCCTCCCGCGGGGGCAGTTCGTCTGCCATATCTAACTCCTTGTCGCTTTTGCGATGCCCACATTTTTGGCCTTATCTGCGCCAGATCACCAAATGGGGCAAACCTGCATTACAGCTTTCATGTAAGCGCCCACGAAGGAGTGTCACCGGTGCGTCTCAACGATGCCTTGCTGCTGGTCGCGCATGGGTCAGCCCGCTACCCCGACGCCAGCCGCATCGCGCTGGCGCAATTGGCGCGGATCAAGCAGGCCGAACCCATGCGAGAGGTCGGGCTGGGCCTGCTGAATGGCACGCCGTCGGTGGCCGAGGCGCTCGCCGGTCTGGCCGCTCCTGTCGTCCGCGTCGTGCCCTGGTTCATGGAAGATGGCTATTTTACCAAGGTGGCGGTGCCCCGCGCGCTGGCAATAACACAGCCCGGCGCGATCGACCGGCTTCGGCTTTGTCCCCCTGTCGGCGTGCATGCCGGCATGGCCGACCTGATCGTGCAATGCGCCCTGGATGGCTGCTCGGCTCGCGGCATCTCGCCTCAGGCGACCACGGTCCTTGTCGTGGGACATGGATCAGCACGCGCGTCGGGACGGGCGCTGGCGCTGCATCGGCATGTTTCCATAGCAATGACCGCGATGGCATTTGCGCAGATCAAGGCAGCATGCCTGGAAGAGGCCCCGTTCTTCGCCAACGCGCTACGGGCCCTGCGCTGCCACACTGTCGCGGTAATCGGCTTCTTTGCCGGTGAAGGCAGCCATGTGTACGAGGATGTGCCGGAACTGATTGCGGCGGAGCAGCGCTTGCGTGGTCCAAGCGGACCGCCAGTTCACAATTATGGCTCGGTGACGGAAACGCCTGAAATGACGCATATCATAATGGCGCAAGCAAGCGCCGCCTGAACAAATGGGGAGCAAGCATGTTCGCTTATGTCGGTGGCTATACCACTGCGGATCGCGACGGACGCGGCAATGGCATCAATGTCTATCGGGTTGATCCGGTCAGCGGCGCCTGGGCCCACTTGCAGAACGTGGGGGGCTTGGAGAATCCCGCCCTGTTTACCCTCAACCGGGCGCAAACAAGATTGTACAGTGTACATGGCGGGCGGAGCCTGGTCAGTGCCTTCGCGCTGGATCGCCACACCGGCGCGCTGTCCCTGCTTAATCAAGTGGATTGCCAGGGCAGCAATCCGGTCGATTCGGCGCTGGACCCGACCGAGCGATTCCTCGTGGTGGCGAACTATGGCAGCGGTGCCGTCGCGGTTCTGCCGGTGGAGACCGACGGCAGATTGCTGTTCCCCACCCAGGTTGTCGCATTGGTCGGCGCGCCAGGACCCGATCCGAAGCAGCAGACCTCGTCCCATCCGCATGCGGTCATCTTCGACCCGAGCGGGCGGTTTGTTATCGTGCCCGACAAAGGGTTTGATCGCACCTTTGTGTTCAGCCTGCAAGATGGACGCCTGGTACCGGCCGCTCAGGCCTCCGTTGCTTCGCGGCCCGGTGCCGCGCCCCGTCATGCCGCGTTCCACCCAAGCCTTCCGGTGCTGTACGTCAACAATGAACTGGATTCGACAGTGACGATGTTCGCGTGGGACGCGGCGTCGGGTCAGGCCACGGAGCGGCAAGTGACAACGACCATCCCGAGCGGGTTCGTCGGACGGAACACCACGGCCGAGATCGAGGTGTCGCCAAACGGGCGGTCGCTTTACGTGTCAAATCGGGGCGAGGACAGCATTGTGCAATTTGACGTGGACCCGCGGTCTGGCCTGTTGACCTATGCGGGCCACTTCCCGACCGGTGGCATGAAGCCCCGCTTCTTTGCGCTGGGACCCGATGGGCGGCACCTGTATGCGGCCAATCAGGACAGCGACGACATCACGGTGTTCCATATCGACTTGAAAAGCGGAAGTCTGATCCCGACCGGCGTGCGCATTGGGGTCGGCAGTCCGTCGGCGATCAGCTTCGTCGCAAGCACTTGAAATCTGAAGCCGATCCCGTCGATACTGATGCCAATCGAGAGTCACCACAAGGATGACGCCATGGCCAAAGCCAGCACCGGCATCGCGACCACCAAGAAAGCAAAGACCGCGGCCGATCCTCTGCCTGCCAAAAAACCACCGGCTCGAAAGGCGAAGGTCGCCGTCAAGGCCGCTACGCCGGCAGCGAGTGGTCAGACCGGGCTGAGGAAGCAAGCGGGCAGCAAGATGCCTACGAAGAAGGCGCCGAAGAAAGTGGCTGCTTTACCACTGCCTGCTTCGAAGGGCGCTGTTTCCCGGAAGGCCGCGCCATCCAAGCTCACGCCAAAGCGGTCCGCGCCGCCGAGGGTGGTCGCCAAGCCGGCCACTCGAATGAAGCCGGTTGAGAAGACCGTCGCCGGCTCGAAGACCGTTAATTTGAAGAAGGCCGCACCGCGTCGAGCCCAGGTCAAGGCGGCCGTCGCTGTCCCCACTGCACGCCGCAGTCGCCCGCCGGTCACCTCGAAGCGCGCAAAGCCGTCCATGCCGCATGTCAAGGCGCCACAGTCTTTCACCGTCAGCCACCTGAACGAGACCGAGTTCAAAGCCGATGGCTTGCGCAGCTACGCCCAGTACCGCGACTTGGGGATCGCCGCCGCAACCGCCGGCCTGTGCCAGGCGCATGTGATCCGTTTCGTTCCACCTTGCACCAATGAGGTCCGCAAACCCCATCTGCACAGCGTGGACCTGCAATTGGTCTATGTCCTGAAGGGCTGGATGAAGAACGAGTTCGAAGGGATTGGCGTACAGATGATGTCCACTGGAAGCTGCTGGCTGCAGCCCTCCGGCGTCAGGCACACGGTGCTGGACTACTCGGCGGACTGCGAGGTGCTGGAAATCATCGTGCCGGCCGACTTCAAGACGGAGGACGTTGGCTGACCCATCTAGCGCGATCGCGATAAGGCCCGATGGCATCGCACGAGCGGCTTGATTGCCTGAAGTGCCCGGCGCTGTGCTGCCGCATGGCAGGCTATGTTCGGGTCAGCCGGGATGACATCCGCCGCCTGTCGAAGCACCTGAACATCAGCCCAGCCGACTTCGATAAGCGCCACATCGTGGAGGTCAGCAAGACCGGCGAAAAGCGGATCAAGGAGGGCTACAAGACCTGCCAGTTCCTCACCAATAACCACATGTGCGGTGTCTACGAGGCTCGGCCGCACGACTGTCGCGGCTATGTCTGCTGGAACCAGCCGGACGAGACTGTTTATGGGTATGCCGTGTTCCTGCAGAATGATGTCGCGCGGCTGCGGGAGATGGAGAAGTGAGTGTTGTTTCTATCCTGTTAGGAAACAACTGTTTATCCCACGACCTTCTGTAGGAAGGCCTCTGATCGGGCCGCGGCTTCCTCGGCCAGACGGTTGGGAAACAGCGTGAAGCCGTGCGCCCCACCTGGATAGACGGCTAGTTCCGCTTCATTCCCGGCAGCAATCCAGCGGGCATGCATGAACATCGAATCGTCCAGCAGCGCATCAGCGGTTCCGACGCTGAACAGTGCTGGACACAGCCCTTTCAGGTCCGCGTAAAGCGGCGAGATATCCGGCACCCGCCGATCCGTGATTGTCGGCAGGAACGCGTTGTAGAACTGCTGCATGTCAATCGTCCGCAGCACCAGCCGGCGGTTGCCGAAAGCCCTTTGGCTTGGGGTCATGCTGAGGTCGAACGCGCCATAAACCAGATTAGCACCACGAAACCTGGTATAACCGTATCGGTCGCGCAATCGCAGGATCGTCACCGCCGCCAGATGCCCGCCCGCCGACTCGCCGCCAATCGTCAGAACGTCGGTAGCGAATTCCGCCTTTGCGTGGTTCACCAGCCAGGCCGCGGCGAACTCGCAGTCGTCCGGTCCGGCGGGATACGGATGCTCGGGCGCCAGGCGGTATTCGACGCTGACGACAGCCACGCCGGCCTTGTCGGCAATCTGCTCCAGCATCGGATCTTGCGAGTCGGCCGAACCCAGCACCCAGCCGCCGCCATGAACATGCAGATAGACACCGCGCGGCTGGTCCGGCGCGATGATCCGCAGCGGGATCTCGTTGCCGTCCCGCCCGGGAACGATAATGGTTCGCGCCCGCGATGACTTGACCGGCGGCGGGAACGGACCACGCCCCTGCCGCCGCGCTTCCCGCGTGACCTCCGGGCCGATGTTCCACCAGTCCGGCAAGCCCGTCATCAAACCAACCAACGCGTCGTTCAGCTTTAACGTGTCCTCGGCGATCGCGTCCGTGTGAAACAAGGCGGGCCGCAGCGGGTTGTCGGTCATGGAGCCCTCTGTGTGATCTGAAGCTTCAGGTTCAATATACCGGGTCTCGGCGAAACCCAAAGCGGTGCCAATTCCAGGGCGCGGGTCCGATTGACTGTCAGCAACGTCTGCCGGCCCGCTTCAGCGCAATCGACCCGACAACCCGCCTCGCTCGACTTTTCACAGGCGCCAGGTCTAGCATACCGGCCAGTAGGAAACGGCGGGAGGCAAGCCATGAAATTCGGACTCTTCTATGAACTGCAATGTCCGCGGCCCTGGGAAGTAGACACCGAGCACAAGCTCTACCAGAACGCCCTTTCGCAGGTCGAATTGGCCGACCGTCTCGGCTACCATTACGCCTGGGAAGTGGAGCACCACTTTCTGGAAGAATACTCCCATTCGCCGCAGCCCGAGGTCTTTCTCGCCGCCGCCAGCCAGCGCACCAAGCAGATCCGCCTGGGCCATGGCATCATCCAGCTCACCACCAACCATCCCGCGCGCGTTGCCGAGAAAGTCGCCTGCCTGGATCTGGTCAGCAACGGTCGGGTCGAGTTCGGCATGGGCGAAGGCGCCAGCATCACCGAACTCGGCCCGTTCGGCCGGCAGATGGAAGACAAGCAGGCGGTCTGGGAAGACGGCGTGCGCTGCGTGCTGCCAATGTTCAAGGACGGCGGCTGGGAGTATGACGGCCCGTATTTCAAGCAGCCGCTGCGCAACGTGCTGCCCAAGCCCATCCAGAAGCCGCACCCGCCGCTATGGGTCGCCTGTTCTCAATTGGAAACGATCGAGATGGCCGGCCGCTGCGGCATTGGTGCCCTCGGTTTCCAGTTCCTGTCGGCGGAAATGGCGCATGCCTGGGTGCACGCCTACTACAATTCGTTTGTGCTGCGACAGAAAAAGCTGACCGACTACCAGTCCAACTGCAACATCGCGATGGTCAGCTACTTCATGTGCGCCAAAACCGATGAGGAAGCGCGCCGCCGAGCCGATGGCGTAACGTTCTTCCAGTTCTCGCTGGCCTATTACAGCAGTGCCCGCAACCGTGAACGCGCCGCACCCGGGACGATCAGCCTTTGGGACGAATACAACGCCTGGAAGCAGGCCAATCCGGAACTCGCTTACAAGGCACTGACCGGCGGCCTGATTGGATCGCCGGAAACGATTCGGCGGAAGCTGCGGCGCTTCCAGGACTCGCATGTCGATCAGATCATCCTGCTCAACCAGGCCGGTAAGAACAGTCATGCGCATATCTGCGAAAGCCTGGAGTTGTTCGCCAGCGAGGTGATGCCTGAATTCACCGCCAACGAGGCCGAACATCAGGAATGGAAGCGCAAGGTGCTGTCGCGGGAGATCGAACTGGAGGACATCGACACCACACCGTTCAAGGATCGTGCCGGTGTCGGCAAGGGTGTCGCGATCAACAAGCTGGCCACTGCGGCGGAGTAATCCTGGCCGATCCGGTTCCGAGCGGCCCGGTGGCGCCGGATCATGCCGGATCCGCGGGCGGACAAGCCACGTGTCCCGCCCACCTGGGCGCACAAAATCGTGTGTTCCTGACAGCATTTTTCCTTTGACACGGAGTGGCTGCCGCCGCTGATGTGGCGGTCGGTGCGAGGATGGGCTTTCTGCTGACCGCGCCTGTCGTCCCGCCACGCTACCAAACCGCACACCCGCGATCAGACGGGTGAACGTCAAGGGGAGGGTTTGCCATGGCAAACACGAAACGAGGTGTTTGTACCTCGCGTGTGAAGCGCATTCAAAACGTCAGCCTGTCGCTCATATTCATAATTTGCGTCCTGAACTACATGGACCGTGGCACGCTTTCGGTGGCGAATCCACTGATCCGCAACGAACTCGGCTTGTCGGTCGCGGAAATGGGCGTGCTGCTGTCGGCGTTTCTCTGGCCCTATGCCTTCACCCTCCTGTTGGCGGGCGGCCTGGTTGATCGCCTCAAGCCGCGACGGGTCTTGACGATTGCGATGATCGTCTGGTCGATCGCCCAGGGCGCCGCGGGTTTCATCGTCAGCTATGGACAATTCCTGCTGGTCCGGGCGCTGCTGGGCGTCGGCGAAGCGCCGATGTTTCCAACCGCGTCGCGTGTCGTCAACGACTGGTATCATGAAGGCGACCAGGCCCTCGGCGTCGGGATCTGGAATGGTGCGCCTCCGCTCGGCAACGCCATCGCTCCGATCATGCTGACCCCGGTCATGCTGATGTTCGGCTGGCGCTGGATGTTCGTTCTGATGGCGGTGCTTGGTTTCATCCTCGCCGGCATCTGGTACTCGGTGTATCGTGATTTCGATAGCAAAACACTTACCGAGATGGACCGGCACTATCTGTACCAAGAGGGCGTGGCGCCCGAGGCGCATCCGGTGCATGCCGCCGCCTGGGGCAAGCTGTTCAGCTTTCGCAGCACCTGGGGGCTGATCCTCGGCTTCTTTGGCAACGTCTATATCGGCTGGCTGTTCGCGGCGTGGCTGCCGGGTTACCTGGAACAGCAACGCCACATGAGCATCGCGAAGACCGGATTTGTCGCCTCGGTGCCGTTCCTGTTCGGACTGGTCGGCAGCATTCTGGGCGGATACCTCGCCGACCGGCTGACCGCGCGCGGCATGACGGCGATCGCCAGCCGCAAGATGCTGACCGTGGGCGGATTGGTGATCATGGCGTGCGCCACCTTCATGGCGGCGGAGACCGACAGCAACTTCATCGCCGTCGCATCGATTTCGGCGGCCATCTTCTTCGGCCAGAGCTCGTCGGGCACGTCGTGGTCACTCGCCACTGCCTGCGCGCCAGCAAACTACGCCGCCTCGCTGGGGGCGATCATGGATTTTGGTGGCTTCATCGGCGGTGCGCTGGCGCCAATGGTCACCGGCTTCATGGTGCAGGCGACAGGATCATTCACCCCGCCGCTGCTGGTCGCCGGTGTCATCGGGCTGTTGTCCGCCGGCGCCTACACGCTGGGGATTGGCAATGAACCGATCTCCGGCAAGGCGTTGGCCAGCGGACAGGTGCCAGCGATGTAAATCCGGTCGGCGCCGATCGCTGGGCGCCATCGCGGTCTGGGCAAATGGCGCCGGTCTGGTTTGGGCGAATTGATGTCAGGGTTTTTGCCAGTCTATGATCGCAAGTAAGGACGCTGGGCCGCTTGCAACGAAGGGGATTGTCAATGACCACTTTGGCCTGGCAGATCGCTGAACGGATCCATGCCCCGCGGTTTGAGGACGTCTCGCCGGACGCGCGCGAATGGACCGCCAGCGCCTTCGTGGACACTGTCGGCGTCACCTTGGCCGGCATTACGGAGGACGCACCGCGCCTGCTGCTGCGCGTGCCGGGCGTGGCCGAGGCGGACGGACCGTCGCTGATCCTGGGCACCGACCGGCGGACCAGCGTGCTGGATGCGGCGCTGGTGAACGGCGTCGCCGCCCATGCGCTGGACTATGACGACGTCGCCGGCGCGATGGGGGGCCATCCATCTGTCATGCTGGTGCCCGCGCTCATTCCGCTGGCGGAGATGACCGGCGCCAGCGGCCGGGACTTGGTGCTGGCTTATGTCGTTGGCTTCGAGACCGTCTGTCGCCTGGGGCGCGGCGTGCATCATCATCATTACGACAAAGGCTGGCATCCTACCGCCACGCTGGGCATCTTCGGCACCGTCGCCGCCGCTTCCCGCCTGCTGAACCTGACGACGGCGCGGACGGCCTGCGCGCTGGGCATGGCCGCCTCCTTCGCCTGCGGCCTGAAGGCCAACTTCGGCACCATGACGAAGCCGCTGCACGTGGGTCATGCCATTCGCAACGGCCTGTTCGCCGCGCTGATGGCGCGGGAGGGTTTCACCGCCAACGCCGCCGCGTTGGAGCACCGTCAGGGGTTCCTCGATGTCTTCAATGGCCCCGGCACCTACGATACCGCCCGCATCCTGGATGGCTGGTACGACCCGATCGAGTGCGGCGGCGGCGGCGATCCTGGCTTGAAGCCTTACCCGTGCTGCGGCAGCACGCACCCGTCCATCACCCGCGTCATCAACCTGGCTCACAATCATGATCTTCACCCGGAGCAGGTGGAGCGTGTCACCGTCATGCCGCATCCCCGTCGTCTGCCGCACACCGACAATCCGGACCCGCGCACGCCGCTGGAAGCAAAATTCAGCCTGCAGTACTGTGTTGCCCGCGCGCTGGCCGACCGGTCGGTAAAGCGGGCGCATTTCGAGGGCGATGCGCTGTTTGATCCTGGCATCCGCGCCCTGATGCAGCGGATAGAGACCCGGCCGCACCCCGACATGCCGGACGACTGGGGAACCGAGGTGATCGTGCGGACCACCGACGGCGCCCGCCACGTCTCTCGCCTGGATCGGTATCCCAGCCGCGGACCCGCGGGCGTGCCGATGACGCGGACGGAGCTGTGGACGAAATTCGCCGACTGTGCCGAACGCAGCCTGCCCCGCGCCGGCCTGCCGGAGATCTTCGAAACATTGATGCGGATCGAGACGCTGCCCAGCATCGCGCACCTGACCTCGCTGCTGCGGCCGAACCATCGTGCCAAGACCGCCGAACTTTAGCAGCCGGCGTGATTTTCGAAACAATCTGACGACCAATTGGTGTAAGCGGCGCCCAATGTCATGCCCCAGGCACAGGAGCGAAGCACACCGTGGTCGATCAAGGAAACCATATACATCGCGACCTCATGAACCGGATTCACGGCACCGACATCTATGCCGGGTTTGTACCGACCTTTGCCGAGGACCGGCAAGGCTGGAACAGTGAACACGCGGCCTTTGACGAAATCATCCGCAAGGTGAGGCCAAGCGTGGCGATTGATGTCGGGGTATGGAAGGGTGCCTCGACAATCTACCTCGCCAACCTCCTGAAGCGTAACGCCGTTAGCGGAACGGTGATCGGCGTGGATACCTTTCTGGGCAGTGTGGAGCATTGGGACCGAACCTCCGGGTTCGGCGGCCTGATGCCGTTTCGCCACGGCATGCCATTGCTGTACGAGCAGTTCCTGAGCAACGTCGTCCGAGCCAGCGCACAGGATCAAATCGTGCCGCTCGCCCAGACATCCACCATCGCAGGCCTGCTGCTGCGCCGCCTGGGCGTGCAGGCCAGCCTGATCCACATCGATGCGTCGCATGAGCATGAGGATGTGCTGCGGGACGCCCGCACCTACTGGGACATACTGGCACCCGGCGGCTACCTGATCGGCGATGATTACAATCAGGATTGGCCTGAGGTGATGCAGGCGGCGGATCAGTTCGCCGCCGAGAAGAACGTGCCGCTGATGCCGAGCTTTCCAAAGTGGATCGTCAGAAGGCCGATTTAGAGCGTGATCGCCTGAGGCTGACCCAGTCAGACGGCGTGAATCACGCGATCAAACAATGAATTAAAGTGCGATTCGTAGGTCAACCTAGACCAGTCGTGCTTTAAGGGAATAGACCCGACTGCCTAAGCGGCTTGGGTTCGCTGGTGCTCCTCATGCCGCAAGTCAGGAAAGCCTACCCCGCCGCCGCGATCGCCTTTCCGCCCGACAACCGGAAAATGCGGTCTAACCGCTCCACGCCCGTCAGACGGTGCGTGATCAGCACGACGGTGCGCCCCGTCGCCGTCTCGTTCAGCGTTTCCAGGAACGCCCGCTCGGTCTCCGCATCCAACCCGGCGCACGGCTCATCCAGGATCAGGATCGGCGCGTTTGACAACAGCGCCCGCGCCAAGGCCAGCCGGCGTCCCTGGCCGCCGGAGAACCGCATCCCCCCCTCGCCGACCCAGGTATCCAGCCGATCCGGCAACGCCCGCACGGTGTCGCCGATCCGTGCCGCGTCCAGCGCTGTCCATATCGCGGTCTCATCCGCTTCAGGCCAAGCCAAAAGAAGGTTCGCCCGGATCGTGTCATCAAACAGATGCGTCGCCTGGCTTAGCCAGCCAATGCGTTCTCGCACCAAAGCCGCCGGCAGCAGCGCGATGTCGACCCCGCCGATCCGAACCTGGCCTGACCGCGGCGCCACAACCTTCAGCGCCAAGGCCGCAAGCGTGGACTTGCCTGCGCCGGATGGCCCCAGCAGCGCCACCCGAGTCCCCTCCGGTACCTCCAACGTCAGAGCGTCGAACACCGGTGGCCGGTCGGGCAGCCAGCGGAACTGAATTGCCTCGAACCGCAGCGTGTTGCCCTTCGGCATCGCCACCGGATCGGCCGGATCGGGCACTGGTATCGGCGCGTCTGCCGCATCCAGGACACGCCGAGCCGCGGCCGAGGCATGCCCCGCCGCCGCGCCGGCACGCGGCAATCCGCCCACCGCCTCGAACGCCGCCAGCACGAGAAAAGACGCCGCGATCGCCCCTGCCGGATTGGTCCCGGCCGCCAGCAGCACCGCCAGCACCGCCGCCTGAGCACACAGGAACGCCGCCGAACCAGCCAGCGCCGTCCGCGCCGCCATGCCGCGCTGCGCCGTCAGCATCGTCGCTTCCCGCGCCTGCACCGTGGCCAGCATGCGGCCCTCGGCGGCAAACGCCCGCACCTCCCGCAAACCGGTCAAGGCGTCCAGCGCGGCGATCCGCAAGTCACCCGAGGCGACGGCCAGATCGTGGCCAGCGTCGCTGGAGGCGCGAGCCGCCAGCCACGGCAGCACGAACGCCGCCAGCACGAACAGCGCGCCGATCTCGAGCGCCAGCACCGGCGCGCGGTGTCCGACCAGGATCACCAGAACCGGCAGCAGCAGGACCCCGCCGGCCAGCGGCAGCAGGATGCGCAGATATAGCCCGTCCAGCGCCTCGACATCGCCAACCAGCCTGGCCAATGCGTCGCCCGCATGCCGAAAACCAAGGCCGCCCGCGGCCGTGCGGGCCAGGCGGCGAAAGAACCACACCCGGATATCCGCCAGTGCCCGGAATGTCGCGCCATGGGTCACCAGCCGTTCGGCATACCGCAGCACGACCCGCGCCACCCCCAGGCCACGCAGCAGGAACGGCATCGCCAACGCGCCAGTCAGCAACGCCGCACCGATTGTCACGCCGGACACCGCCATCAGCCCGACACCGGCCACCAGCGCGGCGAGCGAAATCGCCAGCCCGGCCAGCAACCAGCCGCTCCGCGGCGCCCACAGCGCCAGGATGCGAAACAACGGACCCATCACGCGGCACCGCGCGCCGACGCCACACGTCCGTCCCGAAGGTCCAGCCGCCGGCCGCCCCAGGCATGTGCGGCGGAGGAATGACTCGCCAGGATCACCGTCCGCCCCAGCGCCAGGCGCTTTAGGCTGTCGAACACCTCCTGCTCGGTCGCCGGGTCCAGATGCGCGGTTGGCTCGTCCAGCAGCAGCAGCGGCGCGTTCTTCAGGTAGGCGCGAGCAATGGCGACGCGCTGCGCCTGACCACCGGACAGGCCGTAGCCGCCCTCCCCGATCCGCGTGTCCAACCCGGCCGGAAGGGTCGCCGCGAACGGTTCCACCCGCGCCGCACGAGCGGCTTCGGCAACCTCCTCATCGGTTGCCTCAGGCCTTGCAAACCAGATATTATCACGGATCGAGCCAGCGAACAGGACCGGCCGTTGGCCGATCCAGGCAGTCAGGCGAGACAGCGCCTGCGGCACCAGATCAGTGATATCGGCGCCATTGATCGTTACCCGGCCGCCGTCGGGACGAACAAACCCTAGCAGGATCTCGATCACTGATGACTTGCCGGCGCCGGACGGGCCAGCCAGCACCAGCGTCTCCCCGGCCGAGACGCGGAATGACAACGCGTCCAATGCCGGACCGCGTGAGGCGTCCCATGTCAGCGTGACCGCATCGAATGCCACCGTGACGCCTTGGGCCGAGACGGTGCGGATTTCCCGCGCCGGCACCGGTTCGGGCAGCGGCGGCAAATCGATCAGCGCCTCGGCCGCGCCGGTGGCGTGCAGGCGGTCCTGGTAGGCGGCGGAGAATGTGCGCAGCGGCGCGAAGAATTCCGGCGTCAGCAGCAGCACCATCAGCGCCGGCCCAATCTCCGCCGGCAGCTCGCCGCCGGCACCACGCAGCCTGAAGAAATAGTGGATCGCCAGAATGATCATTGCCGCCGCCGCCGCCAGATCGAGGGCGACCGACGACAGGAACGCCACCCGCAGGATGCGCATCGTGCGCACGCGCAGTTCCGCCGCGGCCTTGGCCAGATCGCGCGCCTCGTCGGCCGACCGGCCATACAGCACGATGGTGGCGATGCCGCGCACCCGGTCGAGGAACCGCGCCTGCAACCGCGCCATCGCCAGGAACTGGTTGCGAGAAGCAGCGGCCGCGCCGATCCCGGCGACCGCCATCGCCACCGGCACCAGCAAGCCGCAGGCAGCCAGCACGGCGGCGGCCCAGGGATCGACCCACAGCACCGCCAGCAGCACGATCACCGGTCCCACCACGGCGAACGTCGCGGCGGGGACGTAGCGGGCGAACAGACCATCCAGCGCCTCGATCCGGTCCACCACGATGGTCGCCAGATCACCGGAATGGCGGCTGCGCAGCAGAACCGGCCCGGCATGCAGCAGACGGGACAGCGCGTCGGTGCGCAGCCGGCGGCGCGCCGACGCGCCGGCGGCGAAAGCACTGCGCTCGATCAAATAGAACAGGATGGCGCGCAAGATGGCCAACACGATGAACGCGGCGATGGCCAGCACCACGGTGGCCGATCCTCGGAACGCGTCGGTCAGCGCCGACGCGGCGGCGATCGCCTGTCCGACTCCCGCCACCGATCCCGCCACGTGCAGGCCCAGCACGGGCCTTGCCGCTCGGCTGCCGGCGCGTTGTTGCTGCCGAAGCCAGGTTTTCGCGGCTGTCTTGCCGGAGTCAGCGTTCGCCATAAGCCTGGGACTTAGAGCATGGGACGCGGGATGGACAATGGCTGGTTCGCACATTCAGCGTTAAACTTGGGCAACGCGTCAGCCAGGGTGGCGCGTCAGGCACACTCCGCCGCCATGCATGGAACATCACTCGGTCAGTGATCGTGTTGCGGTTGAATGTCCGCTTCCAGACCCCGCCGGCGATCCTCTAGCCCGACGGGACGCCAGCCATGCGATAGTGAGCCGCCGGGTGAAAACGCCACGCGGATCAGGTCCGCTGGTCTAGATGCTCCAGCAGCGCCACCGCGCCAGGCAGGTCGTGCCGCCTTGCCCGCAGCAGCTTCTCGCCGCCGACAGCGTAGACCGCCACGGCCGACAGAAGGTCGCGCAGCCGGCCGGAGGCACTGGCATCAAACCGCAACACGCAGCCGCCGGTACGCTTGGCGAGATCCCAGAATACCTCGGCATCGCGGCGCGCCGTCGGGTCGGCCGTATCGTGCAGCACGATCAGCCTGGTGCCCTGCGCACCCATGGCGTCCGCCAGCCGCCGCCCCTGCAACACGCTCTCCTCGAACACGTCGCCGATATAGATCACAACCCGCACTCCCGGCTGCTTCAGGCTGGCCGAGAGGATCGGCAGCAGCCGGGTCATTCCGGCCTGACACGCCACGCCGGCGGCACGATCACGCAGCGTGGCGGCGTTATCGGTGAAGGCGGAAAAAGTGTGGACGCGGGAGCCGCCATGTACGGCGAGCGCCACGTCCAGCTCGCCCGGCAGCGCCTTGACTAGGCTGTCCGTCACCTGCCGTGCGGCAGCCCAGGCCGGCTCGCGTGAGGCGGTGGCATCTACCGCGAACACCAGGCGCGGCCGAACCGGGGTGCCGGTATCTGCCGGCGGTTCGGCATGTCGCAGCGCCGACCGCAGTGCCGTGGCCGCGGATGTGGCGGCGGTGGTCGCCATCGTCCGCAGCCGAACCAACGCCCCATCGTTCCGTGCCGGTGCCGGCGGCGCCGACGGCACGGCCTCGTTTGGGATCAGGATGAAGTTCGGCTTGTCGGTCATGGCTGTCCTCAGTTTATGGCGCGATGATCCTGGCGGAAAGGCGGTCTGTCGAAGCCGCCCGGCTCGCGGGCGCGATAGGAAGCAGCCGCCGTGTTCGAGAACTTGTCGCGTGGCAGATCGGATGAGCTGATGCCGGTGCTTGCAGCTATCCAGACCTTGCGCTGACGGAGGTTCATCAGTGCATCACGTCGCCGCCGTTCGGCGACAAGGTTGCACCGACGTAGAAGCCGCCCTCCGGCCCGGCCAGCAGCAACGCGGTGGCGGCGATCTCCTCGGGCCGGCCGAAGCGTCCGGCTGGCAGAGCGTCGATGAACGCCTGGCGATCGGCCGGCTCCATCGTCGCCGTCAGGTCGGTGTCGACCGGGCCGGGCGCGATGGCGTTGACCCGAACGCCTTTCGGCGCGGCCTCCCACGACAAGGCGCGGGTGAAGCCGATGATGCCCGCCTTGGCGGCCGAATACGGCGCCGAGTTCACCGCGCCCTTCAGGCCGCGCTGGGAGGCGATGTTGATGATGCAGCCGCGCCCGCGCGCGACCATCGCCGGATAGACCGCCTGCGCCATGAAGAACATGCCCTTCAGGTGGACCGACAGGATCTGGTCGAACTCGGCTTCGGTATAGGCTTCGAACGGCTTGCGGATATTCATGCCGGCATTGTTGAACAGGATGTCGACCGGCCCGAACGCCTCGGCGACCTGTTGCGCGAACACCTTGGTCGCGGCGATGTCCGCGACATCCAGCGAGCAATGCAGGGCACGCCGGCCCAGCGCGCGGATCTCGGTCGCGGTGGCTTCGGCCTTGGCGTCGTCGTCCAGATGGCAGAAGGCGATATCCGCCCCCTGTTCCGCGAACAGCAGCGCCGTTGCTCGGCCAATGCCGCGGGAGCCGCCGGTTACCAATGCAATCTGGTTCCGCAGTTTCATGACACCTGTCCTCCGCCGTGCCACGGCATGTTGCCTGGGATCGCGATCCGCACCAAGCTCCGCCACATGCTGATCGCCCGCACCCTGCCCGATCTGCGTGCCGCCAGCGCCCGCTTGCGCCGCCATGCCGATGCGCTGGCGTTCGTCCCGACGATGGGCGCGTTGCATGCGGGACACCGCGCGCTGGTTCGCGCGGGTATCGCGTCGGGTGCGGCAACAGTGGCCTCCATTTTCGTCAATCCGCTGCAATTCGCGCCGACCGAGGATCTGGCACGGTATCCACGTGACGAGGCCGGCGATCTGGCGGTGCTGGAGGCCGAGGGTTGCGCGCTGGCTTGGCTGCCGGACGTGGCAACGATGTACCCGGTGGGCGAAGCAACGACCATAACCGTGGCCGGTCCGGCCGAGCAATGGGAAGGCGATGCCAGACCCGGACATTTCCGTGGCGTGGCGACGGTGTGTGCGAAACTGTTCGGCCAGGTGCGGCCGGATCGGGCCTATTTCGGGGAGAAGGACTGGCAGCAGTTGCAGGTGGTCAGGCGGATGACCGCCGATCTGCTGCTGCCGCTGGAGATCATCGGCGTCGAGACGGTGCGGGAGACGGATGGCCTGGCAATGTCATCGCGCAACCGCTTCCTGTCCGCGACGGAGCGGGCTGTCGCGCCGGCCCTGATCGAGGCGTTGCGAACCGCGGCGGCGCGGCTCGCCGCTGGCGAGGCCGCGGCTGGCGTGCTGGCAATGGCGCGGGCGGCGTTGGGCACCAGAGGCTTCGATGTCGACTATCTTGCGCTGGTCGATCCGGCAACGCTCATGCCACTCGGCAACCTCGTGCCCGGCGCGCGGTTGATCGCGGCGGCGATGCTGAGCCACGTCCGACTGCTGGATAATATTCGGGCCATCTGACCTTGGCCGCCGTTTTGCTACCGTGTGGCTTTGCCTCCAAGGTCTACCACACGGTGACCCGCGCCTCTTTCTGTTTTAACAAGGATCCCGCCGTTGCCCATTCCTGGAACGACATGAACCTGGGGGCCAGGAAGCTGTAGCTGCGCTCCACGACCCTCCAAAGGAAATCGTCATAATGATTAGGCGCCGCCGCCCAATCCGCGAACATCGGCTCCCATGCCTGACCGGTGCGGTACAGCCAGTCCCGCTGCCGCCGCAACCCGGCAATCGCGGCCGGCAGGTCCCGCAGCATGGCCAGGATGTCGTCCAGCCGCGCATCCACTTGATCAAACCGGTCGGTAATCTCCTTCAGGCCTCGGCGAGCCAATGCCTGCACCTGCTTCACCGTGTCCCGTCGGCTGACCGGCACCTCGATTATCTGCAAGGCCAGAAGCTTTTCCCGTGGCCGTGCAATGCCGCGCATCAGGGTGCGACGCATGGTCTCGATGCAGGCCATCTCCTCGCTTAGCGAGCCGATACCCTCTGTCACCTCCGCCACCTCCGCCCCGTCGAGCTGCGCCGCCGCGCCGTCAATTGCTTTCTTCATCAGGTCCCGGTTTCCGGCCGTGTCTTCCCAGCCAGGTGTCATGGTGCCGCTGAGGGTGACGCTTTGCCCCATGCGAGCGAAGACACAGCGAACCAGATTGTGGCGCACCCGGCTGGTCGCCAGCATCCGGTCCTGCTCGGTTGGCTTCCAGCTTGCCTTACCGCCATTGAGCTCCGACGGAAGCGTGTCGCCAAGGCGAAGAGCCACCACGAAATCCAGCGCCTGCTCGATCAGGTTCAGCATCTGACCATCAGGGCTGTCGGGATCGACCCCGAACTCACGCGCGACCGAACGAAGCGGCAGCACCGCTTCCTGCTTTTCAAGCCGCATGACCATCGATGGCACCCGAGCGCCCTCACTGAGACGGAAGACCGGGTCGCCGAGCATGCGAAAGCCGGCATGCGAAAGTTGACAGACCTGGGGAACGAGCTGGGACATGAGGTTACGGAATTCGCTTGAACACCACTGAGACGCCGATAAGTGCAGGAATAGCTTAATAAAAGGTGAACCATGCTATTGTTACAGGCTGCTTTCAGTGGCTGAGCTTACGCGCGGGCGGCAGCCGGCTTGAGTTGGCATATCCGGCAAGCGGCCCTGTGGCAGGTCGCGATTGAACGACGCTGACCGCCCGGTGGCCTGATCGATCGACGGCGAGCGGCCGCGCCTGGCATTTGGCCAATCTGGGCAGCCGTGTCGCATCTTTGCTGTGGCACGCAGCGGAGCCAACGGCATCATGCAATCCAGGTAATCCAGCTCCCGTGCGGATTGGTCCAGGCGACCGGAACGCCGTCCTGCGCCATGAGGAATGCCCTATCCGGCGCCGGAGAGCCTACCCGCCTGGCAATGGCGGGAAAAACCGCCGGCGCCTCGTTGCTGATCCAGACAGCGCCAGCTTCCATCACCAGCCGGCCAAATTCCACTCGTTCGGCTGCGTCCGGCAGATAAGCCAGCACCGCGGTGTGAAACACGACCGGCGTGCCATATTGGCGCGCTTCAGCCACCAGCCGAATGGTGTCCACCCGCAAATCGCCAGGCACTACCGACGGCGGATCGGCGCAGGCTGCGGTCATCGCCTGCCGCAGCCGCGACAGCCGCTCCGGCTGGTCCGGCCACACCAGCGCCTCCAGCCATGCAACCTCGGCAGGATCGGCCAGATCGACAGGGTCCAGATCAAGGCCTATGCGCCACGCCACCTCCGGCTTGCGATACGGCAGCGGAGCCTGGGCGCGGCAGTGAAGCACGGGCATGCCAGGCAAAGTGACAGAACCGTAATCATATCCATAACGGTCCGGCAACAGACACAGCCCGGCCGAGGCTCCTACCTCGATCAACGCCAGCGGCCCAGGCAGGCGGGCGAGCAAAGGCAACAGCACTGCGCAGCGGTTTGGCTCGTTCGTCTGCGTCCGCCGCCGCAGCATCAGGCTGCAAACCGCGTTCGCATGCGATAGCAGCCGGTTGCGAAAATCCGAGAACCCGGCGGCCGTTCCGGCGACAACCCGCACCGCCGCGAACAGCAGGTTCGGCTGCTGCTTTTCCAGCGGCAAGGCTGCCAGAAGAGTGAGTATTGCCCCGTCGTTCGCTACGCCCAAGGCAAGCGCCTCATACAGCGGCGAACGCCCCCGCGCCTCGGTCGCCGCGAACCGCTGGTATCGTATGGACAAAGCCTCTGTCATGCATGCAGTCTGGCAGGATACTGGCCATTCGGGAACCGCCAAATCCGGGCGCGAGCGAAACTACAAAATGTCCTTTCCCTCGGCTGGCCGCCCGCAACCACCGCGGCAACATGCGTTTCGGCTTTTGCACCACGGCTGCATGCGAAGTTCTGACGGTCCGGGATCACCACCGAAGCAGGGTGTTTGGCGTGCCAAGAAACGCGTTTCATGGGCAGACAGTCCTGTCGGCCTGTCCTATAATTTCAGCAATTGGAGGACACACATGGATCAGACCCTCGACACTCTGCTGGGCTTTGCCCCGGACTATAACTCCCCAATCCCTTACATGCGCCGCACTCGTGAGTATTATGCCGCGATTGGCTACGCGACACCGTATCGCTGGGCGCATTTCCTTGCCGCGCCGTTCACCCCACTCCGCAAGCCGCTCCGCCAATCCACCGTCGCGCTGATCACCACCGCCGCGCCCTATCAACCTGGCAAGGGCGATCAGGGACCCGGTGCGCCCTATAACGGCAGCGCCAAGTTCTACACGGTGTATTCCGGCGACACCGCGCAGGACCACGACCTCCGCATCTCCCACATCGGCTACGATCGCACCCACACCACCGCGACCGACAGCGGCACCTGGTTCCCATTGCCGGCACTGCGCAGAGCGGCTACCTCCGGCCAGATTGGTGCAATTGCGGCGCGCTTCCACGGCGCCCCCACCAACCGCAGCCACCGCGTCACAGTGGAAACCGACGCGCCGGAAATCCTGCGTCGCGTTCAGGAAGACGGCGCGGACGTCGCCGTTGTCGTTCCCAACTGCCCGGTTTGCCATCAGACCAGCACCCTGGTCGCCCGCCACCTGGAGGCCAACGGCATCCCCACCGTCGTCATGGGCTGCGCCAAGGACATCGTCGAGCATGCCGCCGCGCCGCGCTTCCTGTTCAGCGACTTTCCCCTGGGCAACAGCGCCGGCAAGCCACACGACGTCGCCGCACAGGACCAGACGCTGGCGCTCGCGCTGCGTCTGTTGGAAACCGCGGCCGGCCCGCAAACCACGATGCAGTCGCCGATCCGCTGGAATGAAGATGGCAAGTGGAAGCTGGACTACCTGAACCTGGAGCAGATCGGCGAGGCGGAACTCAAGCGCCGGCGGGAAGAATTCGATCGGCAAAAGGAACTGGCTCGGCCGAACCGCACGGTCAAGGCGGCATGAGTATGGACGGCAAAGCGGGGCGTCCGTTCACCGGTGTCCGGATCCTGGATTTTACCCAGGTGCTGGCCGGCCCCTATGCCAGCTACCAATTGGCGCTGCTAGGTGCGGACGTGATCAAGATCGAGCGGCGCGGCGGTGAGGACATGCGCCGCACCCCGCTGTCCCGTGAATGGGCGGACCGCAACATGGCGCCGCCGTTCCTGGCGGTGAACGGCAACAAGAAAAGCCTGACGCTCGACCTGCAGAAGCCGGCTGCGCGGGAGATCGTGCTGAAACTGGCCGCCCGCGCCGATGTGGTGATGGAGAATTTCCGCGCCGGCGTGATGGACCGGCTTGGCCTTGGCTACCAGGCGCTGTCGACGATCAATCCGAAGCTGATCTACTGCGCCATTTCCGGCTTCGGCCAGACCGGCCCGGCCAGCGGCGAAGCCGGGTATGACGGCAAGCTACAGGCGATGTCGGGCATCATGGCGATCACCGGCCATCCGGAGACGGGCCCGACGCGCGCCGGCTTCGCCGTGTGCGATATCCTGTCGGGCGCCACGGGCGCTTTCGCGCTGGCATCAGCCTTGTATCAGCGGACCCATACCGGGCGCGGGCAGTTCGTCGACGTCTCGATGCTGGAGGCGAGTCTGGCGTTCCTGGCAACCCAGGTCGCCGACTACACCGTGGCCGGGCACCGGCAACAGCAGGCGGGAAATCAGGCCGTCAGCCGCAAGGTCACCGCCAACCTGTTTCGTGCCAAGGACGGCTTCCTGCTGCTGGCGGTCAACGATGAGAGACAATACCACGCACTGATGACCACCATCGGCCGAACCGACGTGCTGGACGATCCGCGCTTCGCCGATTGGTTCAGCCGCAAGGAAAACGAGCAGACATTACGGGATATTATTGAAACTGCCCTGGCCGAAGCTGATTCCAGGCTGTGGGAACGCCGCCTGAACGATGCCGGCGCGCCCTGTGCCAGTATCTGGAAGGTGGAGGAAATCATCGACCATCCACAGGTCGCCGCGCGTGGCGTGATGCAGACGGTGGATGGTCCGCATGGTTCGTTGCGGCTGATGGGCTCGGGCTTTCAGATGGCGCATGGCGGCGGCAGGCTGGATACGCTCGCGCCCAACGCCGGCGCCGACACTGACGCCGTGTTGGCCGAGATCGGCTATGACGACGCGGCCATTGCCATGCTGCGGGCGGACGCGGTCGTGTAGGATTGATCGCGTGGTCCACGCCTTCGGATCAGCCTTCGGCGATCACACGCTATTCCGTTACCGGGGCACCCTAAGGCCGTGGCAATCGCCCATGAACGATGCCGTGGGCATGCCGGGTCCCCTGTCAGCCTGTATCCGCCATTCCTGCCGTTGCCGGTGGGCGACCCGCGCTTACGGACCAACGCTGATATCGACTCGTCGAACTGACAGGTTGGGCAAGTTCTCTGGATCCGTAATACCGTTGGCCGTCACGGTAATACGATCCGGCCTGACACCGATGCTGACCAGAGCCTGCTTTACCACCTCGGCACGCTGAGCCGACAGGCCGGCAACGTCCTGTCCTGGATCGGGTGGCGCGGCAAAACCAATTAGTTCCACAGGCTGCGAGGGGTGGTCTTTCGCGAAGGCCGCCGCCGTATCGACGGTTTGCCGCGCTTGCTGGTCAAGATCGACGGAGTAAGGCTGGAAAAAGATGCTGAATTTCTGTTTGTTCGTCCCAAAGAGACTTGCGCATCCCCCGATAGTCACGATCAGCAGACACATGGCAAATCGATAACGCATCAAAGCCCCCACTACTGCCCGACGTCATAAACGCATGCGCGGAACATTGCTTCAAACAGTTTCCGCCGCGTGAGGATTGACATCCCGCTGAGCGGACGACACGCGGGCATTTCGCTTCCACACGAAATCCTGCCAGCGTTTCTTTCGGTGGACAATCAGCCGACATGCCGTTTCGTCTTAAGCTGGACTCAACAGAATAGTCCTGGTATCAAAACAGAAACACTCCGGAGTTGATCAGTCCATGGCGTCATACGCATCACGGGCTTCAGTTCCGCTCGGGAATCAAACCGAAGGCGTACTTCGATCAGTCCTGCAAACGGCGGCCGTGGCGGCAATCCTGCTGTTGGCGTGCCTCGCACTTCTGCTGACTGCGCCCGTCGACGGCGATTTCTGGTGGCAGGATGCCCCGCGTCATGCTCTGAACGGCGCTTTTATCCGTGATCTGGTGGCGGCCCATCCATTCGGCGACCCGGTTCGCTGGGCCATCAACTATTACCTCATGCGGCCCGCGTTGACGATCATGTTCTATCCACCGCTGTTCTACGGGATAGAAGCAATCGCCTTTCAATTGTTTGGCTTCACGCATTTCGTTGCGCAGTCCACGGTCATGCTCTTCGTCCTGTTGCTCGCTTGTGCGGCCTACAAGCTCGCCCGAACGTTCCTGCCACGATGGTCGGCACTCGGCGCGGCCCTGCTGGCAATCGGCACCCCGGAGACCGCCTTCTGGGGGCGGCAGGTCATGCTGGACGTGCCAGCCTATGCATTGATCGCGACCAGCACCTGGTGTCTCGTCAGCTATGTTAAAGGCAGCAGGCCGCTGGCGGTTTATCTTGCCGCACTGTTCCTTCTGGCCGCGATCTACACGAAATACAATGCTGCCTTTGTCGCACCCGCGCTGGCGGTCGGGTTCGTCATGGGTAAAGGCAGGACCGCCTTGCGTGACCGCCACGCGATCATCGCGGCCGCAATGACGGCCGTTGGCCTGGTGCCGGCGCTTGTCATCATGCTCAAGTTCGGCGCGCGCAATCTGGACTCCATAGCCAGTCTACCGGGCACCATTCCATTGGGCAGCCTGGACTGCTGGCTGTTTTATGTTGAAGCGCTGCCTGTTCAGGTGGGTGCTATAACCTTGGCGCCGGCGGCTGGCGGCCTCGCCGTGATGTTCAGGCGGGCCGCCGCCGCACGGGATCAATGGATTTATGCACTGCTGCTGACGTGGCTGGTGATGGGTTACCTGTTCTTTAGCTTGATTGCTCTCAAGGAAGTGCGCCACGACATCATGGTTCTTTTGCCGCTGGCGAGCGCGGCACCTTTGTTTCTTCTGGCCATCTTGCCGAAGCCGCTCGGTGAAGCAGCCGGATTGACGCTAGGTGTAGCCACACTGGTCTATACTCTGGCCTTCTGTCCGGTCTCACGCGTCGGCGGATATCGTGCCGTTGCTGACTACCTCGCCAGGGTTGTGCCCCATGACGGCTTGGTCGTCTACGCGGGCTACCGTGACGGAAACCTGATCTTTAACCTCGCGACGCATTCGGATCGGTCCGACGTCGCTGTGATCCGGGTCGATAAGCTGTTGCTGTCCGACCCGTTTGGCGAGCGACGGCGCGGCGTCAAGCAGGCTGACGATGACGAAGCGACGATTGCCCAGATGCTGCGTGATGTCGGCGGTTCATATTTCGTCGTACAGCCTGGCTTCTGGTCGGATCTTGCGGTGATGGCTCGGTTCCAAGCCGTGATCAACGGCGCGGACTATCAGAAAGTCGCGCATTTCGATTTGACTGGAAATCTGAGTACGCAAGACGGCACGAAAGGTATTGACATCCTGCGGCCAACCTACCCGGTCACGACAAAACAGCGCCGCATCAATATTGACATGCCGATCATCGGAGAGCGGTTCGAAGGAACATCCCATCAATAAATTTGCAAAACCATAAGGTTCATGCAAATCGCCCCGGCGTCACAACTGGGATCAGCGCTGCCGCATCCCCCGGATCACGTTCCAGCACCAGGTCCGCCACGAAGCGGCCGGCGGCGGGTGCGGTCTGGATGCCATAACCCCCCTGCCCGACGCACCAGAAAAACCCCTTCACGAGCGGATCCCAGCCGAACGCCAGGCTGCCGTCCGGGGTGAACGTCCGCAGCCCGGCCCAACTATGCTCCACCCGCCGCACCGGGATATCCAGCGCCTGCTGCATCCGGTCGATCCCCACGGCGATATCGAACTCCTCGGCCTGCACGTCATGCGCGTGCGTCGGCGTGGCATCGGCCGGCGACACCATCAACCGAGTCCGCGCCTCGGGACGGGCATACCAGCCCTCCTGCACGTCGATGATCATCGGCCAATTCGAGGCGTCAAATGGGGAGGGATCGACGATCGCCGCCGTCCGCCGGCGTGGCTCCAGCCCAAGCGGCGTGGCACCGGCAATCCTGGCAACTTCATCGCCCCAGGCGCCGGCGGCGTTGATCACCACCGGCGCGCGGAATACCGTGCCCGTCGCCGTCTCCACCTCCCACATCCCATTCCGTTCCTCAATCCGTCCCGCTCGGCTGCGCAAGCCCAGTACACCTCCGCGCGACCGGTGCATGCGCAGGAACCCCTGGTGGATCGCGGCAACATCCATGTCGAATGCGTCCTCCTCCAGCGCCACGCCGCCGAGGTAGCCGGGGCGAAGCGCCGGAACCAGTGCCTCGGCCTCGGGAACCGTAATCCGTCTGATGCCCCGGCCGACGGCGATCGCGGCTTCCAGCGCCGACATCTGCTCGGGCGTCGCCAGCGTGAGCACCGGCCGATAGCGGATCAACGACGCCTCGGCGAACCCGGCCGGCGGGTTCTCATAGAACGCGCGCGACAGCCGCGTGAGCGCACGCACATCCGGCGGTCCATAGTTCTGGATCCAGATCGCGGCGGAGCGTCCGGTGGTGTGATAGCCGGCGACCTCCTCGGCCTCGATCAGCGCCACGCGCTTTTCGGCTGACAGCGACGCCGCGGCGGTGGCGCCAGCCATGCCAGCGCCGATAACCGCGATGTCGAAATCCTGGGCGGTGGTCATACAGCCTCCATGGCGAGTGACGCGCCGGCGGAGGAATTCGCCGCGGGACGCGCCGGTTGAATATTGAGGCTTATAGATTGTTGTCCTTGTGGCGTCCCGCAATCAGGCGAGAGACTTTTCTGCCCCTGCCGCGACACCAGGAGCGTCAACAATACGAAAAAGAAACAATAATAGCCAAGCTTGGACGCTTTGTGCCAGACTTGCTCCGTCTTGACGCCAGAGTGCATGATGAAGCAATGAAGATCCAAGATGCGGTGATCAATGACGCGCCCGCTGCGTGCGAAGTCCTGAGGCGATCGATCAGCGAGCTATGCGTGGCCGATCACGGGAACGATCCCGCGATCCTGGCTGCGTGGCTACGGAACAAGACCCCTGAGATCGTCGCCTCATGGATCGCCCAGGTGGATAGCTCTCTGTTGGTCGCTATCGAGCATGGCGCGATCCTCGTGGTAGGTTCGGTGACCGATGCAGGGGAGATCATCCTGAACTACGTCTCTCCGGATGCGAGGTTTCGTGGCGTCAGCAGGGCCATGCTCGCCGCGCTCGAAGCCCGGGCGATAGAACGGGGCAATACACGATCCACCCTGAGCAGCACTGAAACCGCGCGGCGTTTCTACCACGCCAACGGCTACGCCGAAGACGGAGTCAAGACGCGGAACTACGGAACGAACACCGGCTACCGAATGGCAAAGTCCTTGACCGCCCAGATCGTTGACCATGTTAGTTGAGCAAGCGTCGTTTAGTTGAGCAAGCGTCCGGCAGTGCTTGCCGGACCTGCCGGGGGCGGTCATACCGAACGCCCCTGTGCGCGCCAGGCAGTGCCTCAATGCTGCGCGGGCAACCGTTTACCTCCCGGTCCGATCAGCCCTGGATAAGGCGCCTTGAAACGATAGACGGTTCCGCTCACCGCGCCTTCCATATAGATATACTGATTATCCGGGCCACCAAACGCGAAGTTGGTTGCCGAGGCGTCGCCATTCGGCAGCGGCACGTAACCGAGAATCACGCCTCGCGGGTCGTATTCAATAATCCCGCCGATGCCAAGCTGCGCCCAAAGATCCCCGTGCACGTCGTAATGAATCCCGTCAGGGCCACCGTTTCCCGGATTGTAGCTGCCGGTCGTGGCAAAGAAGAACGTCAGATGCTGCGGATCCTTGGCGCATTCGGTGCAGGCCGCGTTTGGTCCGTTAAGAAACGAGTAGTAGAGCATCCGGTTCGCGGCATAGTCAGCGACGGCCAGCGTACCGTCATCCGGCGAGACAGCGATCCCGTTGGGAAATTCTCCGGTCGAGATGATGCGCCGAAGCACACCTTGTGTGGAATACTGGTAAACCGCCCCTGTACGATCCGTCGCATCCGGCCCAGCACCCGTGCCCCATGGATCGGTGAAATAAAGATTGCCCTCGGCGTCGAAATCAAGGTCGTTTGGACCCTTGAAGAGCTGATTTCGGTAGGTCGTGACCAGTGAGTTCAGTTTCTTCGTCCCAGGATCATAGACCATGATGCCAAGATGGCGCGTCGTCAGATAAAGCTTGCCATCATGCCAGCGTGTACCTTGCGGCTCGCAGGCAAACCCAAGTTCGGCCGCTGGGTTGCAGTTGACGACCGGAACAAGCTTGCCCTCCGGCGTCAGGTAGGAAATCCACCCGCTGCCGATGGCGACGAACCAGAAGTTGCCCACGTCATCGAAAGCGCCGCCCTCCAGGAATTTGCCCTGTGGCGTGTCGTGGATATCTGCGAACAGCGAAACCGGCCCGACATTGGGCGGCGGTGGGGGAAGCCCCCAAGGCCGTCCCTGGTCAGACGTAGGCGCGGCCGGAGCCCGAGCCGGACCTCCGGCCGATGGCGCACCCGCCGCGGAACCGGAGGTTGGCGCCTGCGCCGACGCGGCACCGATCCAGATCAACGTCCCGAAAACAGCAAGCGATAAGGCGTGGCAAGCCCCTGTCAACCTGATTGTCACGATGGTTCCTCCCCCTGCACCTGTGCCGCGTTCATTTGCCCGCGCGGCGCTTCACGTGTGTGCGGCTCGAGTAAAGATCGCACCAGGATCGACCGCCACCCCCTGGGCCATCCCTGAGCCTTCGTCTCGCGGCGTATTGATGAACGATAGGAAAATCCCGAAGCTCGGCACAAAGGCCGAAACCGACGGGTCGGTAGCACGCCTCGAAACGCTCGGGTTGTTTTATTCGTCCCGTCAGGCCCCATTCGGCGTAATGCTTGTCCAATGCACGGCAAGTTCCTGCGGCATCCAAGCCGCCCTGCGTCTCAGCTGACCTCCTGACAGGCAGCGCCAATAACGGAATTAAGATCGCTGAGCGCATTTCCGGCGTCACCTTGCCGCCGGTGCGCAGACGCGTAACCATGCGGCGGAAGCGCAGGGGGAGACAACATGATTGATCTGGTGATCCGCGGCGACACGGTGGTGACGCCGCAGGGCGTGGGGGCACATGATATCCTCGTCACGGGCGGCACAATCGCGGCCGTGGCGGCGCCTGGCTCAATTCCGGTGCCCGAAGGCGCCCGGTTCATTGATGCCATTGGAAAGATCGTCCTGCCGGGCGGCATCGATCCGCATGTGCACTGCAAATGGTCGCTGCCGAACCCGGACGGCAGTTTCGGTTTGACCGAACCCCCCGACGTTGTCAGCAAAGCCGCGGTGCATGGCGGCACCACCACCATCATCGACTTCACCCGCGCCTCCGAAGGCAAGACCCTGCGCGATGCGATCGAGGTGCGGGAACGCGACTGGAAAGGCCACTGCGCCTGCGACTACGCGCAGCACATCATGGTGGAAGGCGCGCTGCCGATCGACCTGCCGCCGCAGGTAGCCGAAGCGATCCAGGCCGGCTATCCGACGGTGAAAATCTTCACCACCGACATCACCCCCAGCCGCAAGGGACGCATGGTCGACTTCGGCGACATCTGGGAGATCTTCCAGGTATTGGCGGAAAATCAGGGCTTGGGCGTGATCCACTCCGAAGACAACGACATCGTCATGCACATGTATGGCAAGCTGATTCGTGAGGGTCGCACCGGGTTTGAGAACCTAGCCGAAGTGCACAACACGCTGTCGGAAGATGTCTCGTTCCGCCGCGTCATCCGCCTGGCCGAGAAGGTGCCGGGCACCGCGCTTTACATGATGCATGTCTCCGCCGCCACCGGCGTGTCGGCGATTCAGGAAGCGCGCCGCCGCGGCGTGCCGATCTATGGCGAATCCCTGCATCAATACATGCTGTACAACAGCGAGGACTACAAGAAACCAAACGGTCAGATCTATCATACTTATCCTTCGCTGAAGTCGCCGGAGGATCAGGCGGCGCTATGGCAGGGCACGCTGGACGGCTCGATCAACTGCGTCGCCACCGACGAAATCTGCTGTACCCTGGCAAGGAAGCTGCAGGGCGTGCGGATCGACGATACCACCGGCGGCAATGCCGGGGTGGAGCCCAGAATGGCTCTGATGTATACCGAGATGGTCGGCAGGCGCGGCTATTCGCTGCAGCGCTACGCCGATCTTGTCTCCACCAACGCGGCGAAGATCATGGGGCTGTACCCGCGCAAGGGCGCACTGGCAGCGGGCTCGGACGCCGATATCTGCGTGCTGGATCCGGCTGACCAGCGGGTGATCCGCGCCGAGGACCTGCACGAGGCCGACTACACCCCATGGGAAGGCCGCAAGATGGACGCCTGGCCCTGCCTGACCATGATCCGCGGCCAGGTCGCGGTGGAGAACGGCGTGTTCAAGGGCAGCCTCGGCCACGGAACATGGCAGCACCGCAAGGTGGCGGAGGCAATGATCACCGCGCCTCGCCTGTAGGATAGGCGGCCTTGACCGATGCGGCACTTCGCAACCTTCTGCTGGATTGCCTGAAGCTGTGGGATGTCGAAGGCAAGGTCTTCGTGCGCGACGCGGACGTGGCAATCGAGACTCCAGTCGGCACGTTCTCGGTCGCCCAGGCCCATCCTGATCTGCACCCGGTGCGCTGGTTTTACCAGACGCCAGAGCGGGAGGCTGCCAGACGGTCGCCACGCGCCGCGCCGTCGATCGTGGCACTGCTGTCGGCGTTGCGGAATGCGATGGGGGGTACTGGTGGGGACAGGCTGCGGGTTGGCGGGATGTGAACGCGCCGCATGCCATTGCGTTCAAGAGACGGGCTGCACGTAGCGATTTATAGTCTGTTTACCTTTCGACGAGCAGTATGGGCCTGTCGAAGGAAGACGTTGATGCCAGATATGTCGGTTGATTTTTTGCCCCCGTCTCCCTATCCTGTTGATATGGAAGCGCGCCTCGCAGTCCTGGAGCATATCGCGAAGACCACCGTGGCCGCCCTGGAGAGGTTGGAGCAACGTCAGGATCAACTACTCGACCGGATGGACCGCCGGTTCGACGCGCTGGACCATAAGTTCCAGGCAGTCGATCGGAAATTCGAAGCGGTGGATCGGAAGTTCGAAGCGATGGATCGCAAGCTCGAAGCTAAGTTCGACACCCTGGCCAGCCGCCACCACGCCGACTTCCTTTGGTTACTGGCGATGAATATCGCCACCATCGGCAGCCTGTTGGCCGCGATGGCACGCGGGTTTCACTGGCTCTGATCCTCTACCCGAAGCGCTCGGCCCGATAGCGCGGATCAATCGTCTCTCCGTACAAGATCGCCTCTGCCGTCATCTGCCCGACTACTGGGCCGAGCGTATAGCCGTTTGCCGTGACTGTGTTGTAGAACCCTGGCAGGCCCGCAGCTTCCCCCAGCAGCGGCGCACGGTCCACCGCCACGTTGATCCCGGTCCAGGCGCGCACGATTGAAAGCGACCGCACCGCCGGCAGGGCGCGGCCGCAGACCCACAGATTGCCCTCGATGTTCCGCCGCAGGTTGTGGGTTCGCCCGGTGGCCGGATCGAAACCGCCGAACCAGCCGCCGCCGATCAGGAAGCCGCCGCTGGCCTGCTGCTTCAATGACAGATGCCGGTTGGCGATCGCCACCAGATGCCGGGTCAGCGGCGGCGCCGGCTCGGTCACGATGACCTGCTGCACCGTCCCGGTGACCGGCAGATCTAGCCCGACCATGCGCCCGATGCGTGCCGCCCAGGGTCCGGTCGCGTTGACCACACGACCCGCCGAGACCACACCCTTGCTGGTCGTCAACGTCCACCCGGTGCCAGCCTGTTCTATCGACTGCACCTCGGCGCCGCGCAACAGCCGAACACCGGACGCTTGCGCCAGGCGCAGCAGCGCCATCATGCCACGCAGCGGATCGCCGTATCCCTCGGCCGGAACGAAATCCGCGCCGACCATGCGGTCCGACAAGGCAGGGGCGAGGTCACGTAACTCGTTACTTCCAAGTATGTGGGATTCGATCCCCCAGCGCTGCTCCATCGCGGATTTGCGGCGGAGCCATGACAGTCCGGCTTCGTCCTCGGCCAGCATCAGGCCGCCTTCGGTGCGGATGCCCAGGTCTTCTCCCGCTGTTGCGGCGATCGCCTTCCACAGCGCGATGCTGCGTGGCGCGAGCGGCAGGGTATGCGCCGCCGGGCCACCATCCGAAGGCGTATCTTCATTGAAATCGTAGGACAGCAACTGCACGTGAAGGCTGCCGGCATTGGCGGTGCTGGCGGCCATCGCCGCCTCGTCGCGGTCGATCAGCAGCACGTCGGCACCGCCTTTCGCCAGGAAATACGCGGTCGACAGCCCGGCCGCGCCGCCGCCGACTACCACCACATCGGCATGCCGCATCTCGACCGGCAGTGGTGCGAGGGCGTGCAGCCTGCAAGGTGGGGCAGGATCGGGCAGCAGCGGGGCGATGAATTCGGGTGCCTCCCGCATCAGCGGAGCGATCGGCACCGGCCGCAGCGGCGCGCGAGGCGCGGCAAATCGGTCCGGGCCTGCCGCAGGCTCCGCGGTGGTCGGACACATTCGGACAATCGTTGCGGCGCAAAACCGACCCTGGCACCGGCCCATCCCGGCGCGGGTGGCTTTCTTCAGCGCCGGCAGCGAGGTCAGGCCACTGGCGATTTCCGCCCGCAGCCGAGCGGCGGAGACTTCCTCGCAGCGGCAAACGATAGCGGCGTCGGCGATCGGCACGGCAGGAGCGGCGAACACCCGCCACAGCGCGTCCTGAAACGCCTCCGCCCGGGCCAACGCCGCCTGCGTGGCGGGATCGGCCGGCGCCCCCAGCCCGAGTTCCCGCGCTGCCGCCAAACCGGCCAGCCGCCCGCGTGCCTCGGCAATGCGGGCGCCTCCCAAAGCCGCACCGTCACCCACGGCGAAGACGCCCTCCAGCGATGTACGGCCGTCGGCGTCGGTTTCAGTTGCCAGGGACCCGGCGCCGCGGCTGACAAGCCGGTGCGGCACCCCAAGCGCGCGGGCCAGCCCAGTCTCCGGCTGAAACCCCATGTTCAGGGCAACGATATCGACTTCGAAGCGATGAGTACCGGCGCTCGCGGTTTCCACTCGTTCGCTGCCATCCAGGCGGTCAAGCATCGTGCCCCAGAGCACAGGCACCCCGGCCCGCTTCAGGCGCAGCCGCATGGCGGCTCCATCGCGCACAAGGTCCGGTGCCGATCGAACCATACGGGCTAGCTCCTGCCACGCCGCCAGACCGGGCGCCAGAGCGGCCTCCAGCACCGCCACCGGCTTCACGCCGCCGGCCAGCAAATCGCAGGCAAGCTGCAGGTTCAGCGGTCCATTGCCGGCGATCAGGATGCGCTGGCCGGGGACGACGCGCTGCGTCCGCACCAGGGTCTGCAAGCCGCCCGTGGTCATCACGCCCGGCAGGGTCCAACCAGGGATCGGCACCGGCGCCTCATGCGCGCCGGCCGCCAAGATCAGGCGGCGCGGGCGGAATGTGACTGCCTGGCCGCGCACCACAGCGGCGATCTCGTCCGCCGCGAAGGCGCCCCACACCATTGCTTCCGCCTCCAGCCGCACGCCGGCCCGTTCGGCACGGGCGCGCAGGCGATGGCCGAGGGCGAACTGCGGGTCGGGTGAACTGTCGGTGTGGCTGGCGGCGAGCGGCTTGGCGAACTGGCCGCCCGGCGAACGCCGTTCATCCAGCAGCACCACGGACGCGCCGGCCTCGGCCGCGGCGATGCCGGCGGACAGCCCGGCGACGCCACCGCCGACCACCAGCACGTCACAGGTCCGCTCGCATCCGTCCGGTGATGGGTCCGGTTCGGCCAAGGTCGCGGGAAAGCCGCCGAGGACCGTCATCCCGTCCACCGCGTGGCTCAGGCAGGCACGCTGGCCGATGCGTCCATCGACGGTGACCACGCAATCCCAGCAGGCGCCCATGCCGCAGAACAGCCCGCGCGGCGCACCGGTGGACGTATGACGGAACGTGGTGACATTGGCGGCGGACAGCGCGGCGGCAAGCGTCTCGCCGTCCAGCGCCTCGATACGATGTCCATTAAACTGAAAGGAAATCGCACGGCCGGTGGAGCGAATGGTCGGGTGGGTCAGGCGCATGACGATAGCATGGCAAATCCAGCCGATATTTGACAGCCACATGTCATGCTCCGACAGCTTGACGTGTCCAAATGATCTAGCGTATCAATCAGACATCTGCCATTCATCGGTGGAGCACATGGGGATCGGCGGCGAGCATGACGCTACAAGATCTGCGCTATGTCGTTGCGCTTGCCGACCATGGCCATTTCGGCCGCGCCGCCGCCGCGTGCAATATCGCCCAATCGACGCTCAGCACACAACTCAAGAACCTCGAGAAGCAGCTTGGTGTGACGCTGTTCGAGCGCACGACCAAGTCCGTGAGCGTGACCGTCGTTGGTGCGGAAATCGTCGGCCGCGCGCGTCAGGTTCTGGCCGATGTCGAAGCCATCATCAGTGTCGGGCAGCATATATCCGGACCTCTGGCCGGCGGTTTCAGCCTCGGCGTCATCCCGACGCTCGGGCCCTATCTTCTGCCCTGGTTGGTACCGGCGCTGAAGAAAGACTATCCAAAGCTGCGGCTGGTGGTGCGCGAGGATCTGACCGCTCCCCTTCTGGAGAGACTCGGCTCGCACCGCCTGGACGCCGCGCTGGTTGCGCTGCCGGTTCCCGATGACCGTCTGGAGACCCTCCCCCTCTTCGATGAACCGTTCTGGTTCGCCGAACCGAAGGGCCGCAAGCCCGTCGGCGCCAAGGTCATGACGGAGGACGATCTGCACGGCCAGCGGCTATTGCTGCTGACCGAAGGCCATTGCCTGCGCGAACAGGCGTTGGCGATCTGCGAGACGGCTGACCGCGACTCCGAGGGGGATTTCCGCGCCACCAGTCTGCAGACGATCCTGCAGATGGTGGCGACAGGCCTAGGGAGTACGCTGCTGCCGGCGATGGCGTGCGGCGAAGCCCGCGCGCATTCGGTCACGACGCGGCCGCTGGAGCCCGGGGTCGGACGGCGCATCGGCCTTGCATGGCGCCGCAGCTATCCCAGGCTCGGTGACATTCACCACCTCGCGAAAACCCTGCGTGATCATCTGCCGCAGGGCGTTCACCGCATCTGACCGACGCTGATTAATCGCCTGGGTCAATCGCTCGTTCGTTGATAATCAATTTCCCAAGGGAGCATGCCGACGCTAGATTGCGGCACGTTCGACCTCGCGAGCAGATTCCGCCGGCGCCTTGGGCACAAGGACAGCCGTCGCCGGCGGAGCCGAAGAGGCCATCGTAACAGGAGATAGACCATGGATGGGATGACCGACGACAAGACTTCCGGCAAATGCCCGATGGGGGGCGGGGGCTCGCGCAGGGGCAACCGTGACTGGTGGCCGGAGCAGCTAAACCTGTCCGCGCTCAGCCAGCACTCGCCGCGGGCCAACCCGATGGACGACGGGTTCAACTATGCCGAGGCGTTCAAGAGCCTTGATCTGAACGCCGTCATTCAAGACCTGCACGCCTTGATGACCAATTCTCAGGATTGGTGGCCGGCCGACTTCGGTCACTACGGCGGCCTGTTCATCCGCCTGGCGTGGCACAGCGCCGGCACCTATCGCACGACCGACGGCCGCGGTGGCGCCGGCGGTGGCCAACAGCGTTTCGCGCCGCTCAATAGCTGGCCGGACAACGCGAACCTCGACAAGGGGCGCCGGCTGCTGTGGCCGATCAAGCAGAAATACGGCAACAAGATCTCCTGGGCCGACCTCTTTGTCCTCGTCGGCAACGTCGCCTTGGAATCGATGGGCTTCAAGACCTTCGGCTTCGCCGGCGGCCGGGCGGACACCTGGGAGCCTGAAGAGCTTTACTGGGGTCCCGAGGGGACATGGCTGGGCGATGAGCGCTACAGCGGCGAGCGCCAGTTGGACAACAGGCTTGGCGCGGTGCAGATGGGCCTTATCTACGTCAATCCGGAAGGGCCCAACGGCAAGCCCGATCCGATCGGTTCGGCGCGCGACATCCGCGAGACCTTCGCGCGCATGGCGATGAATGACGAAGAGACGGTCGCCCTCATTGCCGGCGGCCACACCTTCGGCAAGACCCATGGCGCTGGCGATCCATCGTTTGTCGGCCCGGAGCCGGAAGGCGGCGGCATCGAGGATCAGGGGCTTGGCTGGCGCAGCACGCACGGCACCGGTTTCGGGGCAGACGCGATCACCGGCGGCCCGGAGGTCATCTGGTCGCAGACGCCGACCCAGTGGAGCAACCACTATTTCGACAACCTGTTCAAGTTTGAATGGGACCTGACGAAAAGCCCGGCTGGCGCCTGGCAGTGGCAGGCGAAGGACGCCCCGGCCACGGTCCCGGACGCGCACGACCCGTCGAAGAAGCGTGTGCCGACCATGCTGACCTCGGACCTCGCGTTGCGGATGGACCCGATCTACGAGCAGATCTCACGGCGGTTCTATGAGCATCCCGACCAGTTCGCGGACACCTTCGCCCGCGCCTGGTTCAAGCTCACGCACCGCGACATGGGCCCGATCCAGCGCTACCTCGGCCCGCTCGTCCCCAACGAGACGCTGATCTGGCAGGATCCGATCCCGGCGGTGGATCATCCGCTGATCGGCGAGCAGGAGATCGAGGCGCTCAAGGCCCAGATCCTCGCCACCGGGCTTTCGGTATCGCAGCTCGTGTCGACCGCCTGGGCATCGGCCGCGACGTTCCGTGGCTCGGACAAGCGTGGCGGCGCCAACGGCGCGCGCATCCGGCTGGCGCCGCAGAAGGATTGGAAGGTGAACAATCCGGGTGAACTTGCGAGCGTGCTGCAGAAGCTTGAAGCCGTCCAGACAGCGTTTAATGCTTCCGCGTCCGGCGGCAAGAAGGTCTCGCTCGCCGACCTGATTGTCCTTGGCGGCTGCGCGGCGATCGAGCAAGCGGCAAAGGCTGCTGGAAACGACGTCAAGGTGCCGTTCACGCCCGGGCGCATGGATGCAGCGCAGGAGCAAACCGACGCGGCTTCCTTCGCGCCGCTGGAACTGACCGCCGATGGTTTCCGCAATTACTATGAGGGCGCGCAGTTCATGGCGCCTGAGGAAGCGTTGGTGGACCGGGCCGAGCTGCTGCGGCTGACTGGGGCGGAGATGACGGTGCTGGTCGGCGGCTTGCGAGTGCTGGGCGCCAACGCCGCCGGCTCCCGGCACGGCGTCTTCACCAGGCAGCCAGGGAAGCTGACAAATGACTTCTTCGTCAACCTGCTCGACATGAGCACGGAATGGCAGCCCACCGCCTCGGAAAACGCGTATGAGGGCCGCGATCGCAAGACCAAGGAACCGAGGTGGACCGGCACGCGGGTCGATCTCATCTTCGGCTCGCATTCGCAAATGCGCGCTCTTGCCGAAGTCTATGCCTGCACGGACTCCCAGCAGAAGTTCGTGAAGGATTTCGTCGGGGCATGGAACAAGGTGATGAACGCCGATCGCTACGACCTGAAACCGACCGTGACATCGGGCACCCGCGTTTAGACGGGCCTGGGATGAATGCTGGGGGCGGCACCCTGCGAGTGCCGCTCCCACCGCCTCGCGGCCGCTGCCCCCGCTGTCCCTCGCACGTTGGGCAAGCAGCAATGGCCGGCCGACCACAAATACCGCCAGTGAATATCATCCGCCGCAAACATGACAGCCTCGCGCAGGTGAAATTCGAGAAGGAAATCGGCAATTCCGAATGCGGCTGATGTTTGACAGCCACACGCTTGACAGTCCCGCATGGAGTGCCACGCTCACGCCGACGACAGTGGGGGGAGGAGAACATGCGCTTCGGCCTGATCATCCGCGGCCAGTACGCGCTGGGCGATGACATGCGCATCCGCCTGCGTGAGGACCTGGACGCCGCTCGGCGGGCGGAGCAATTAGGCTATGACCTGATCGCGAAAGGCTCGCACTACAGTTCGCATCCATTCCAGTACATCCAGCAAATCCCCTATCTGAGCCAGGTTGCGCTGGTCGCGCCATCGCTGCGGCTGGTGCCGGGGGTGGTGCTGCTGCCGCTGCACAGCCCGCTGCACGTGGCGGAGGAGTTGGCGTCGCTGGACGTCATGTCGAACGGCAAGCTGGTGTTCGGCGCCGGCATCGGCTACCGCGAAGTCGAATTCCAGGCTTTTGGGACCACGAAGAAACAATCCGGCCCGCGCTTCGAGGAATGCCTGACGGCTGTCAAGCGCCTCTGGTCCGAAGACTTCGTGACCATGCAGGGCAGCTACTTCGCGCTGGAGAACGCCAACTGCACCGTCATGCCGGTGCAGCAGCCGATGCCGCCGATCTGGATTGGCGCCAACGCCAATGTCGGCATCCGGCGAGCCGCCCGCATGGCCGATACCTGGTTCATCAACCCGCACAACAAGATCGACACCATCGCGCAACAGATGGAGGTCTACAAGCGCGCCCTGGAAGATGCCGGCAAACCCTTCCCGCACGAGCTTCCGATGGCGCGCGAGGTCTTCGTCGCCCGCTCTCGAGACGAGGCAATCCGCCTGGCGAAGCCATACCTGGAAGTCAAATACAACGCCTATCGCGATTGGGGCCAGGACAAGGTGATGCCTACTGGCGACCACTTCGATCTCGACTTCGAGGACCTGATGACCGACCGGTTCCTGTTCGGCTCGCCGGCCGAGGTAACCGAGCAGATCCTGCTGCTGCAGCGTCGTTTCGGCGTCAATACGCTGGTGCTGGGCATCCACTGGGCCGGCATGCCGGCGAGCCTGGCCATGGAACAGATGCAGATGATCGCCGAGGATGTCGTCCCCGCCGTACGCACCGCCTGAGAAGGATTTTCAAATTATGAAGATCGGCGCCGTGATGTTCTTCACCACCGACTCGATGCGGCCGGCCGATCTGGGTCGGGCGCTGGAGGAACGGGGGTTCGAGTCGCTGTGGGTGCCGGAGCATACCCATGTTCCGCTCACCCGGCTGACGCCCTACGTCGGCGGCGGTGCCCTGCCCCGGCCGTATTACGAGATCTTCGACCCGTTCCTGGCGCTGAACGCCGCCGCCGCCGCGACCACGACGCTGAAGATTGGCACCGGTATCGCCCTGGTCGTGCAGCGCGATCCAATCGTGACCGCAAAGATGGTCTCGACCATCGATCAGCTTTCTGAGGGACGCTTCCTGTTCGGCGTCGGCAACGGCTGGAACCGCGACGAGATCGAGAACCATGGCACCGCGTTCGCCACCCGCAACAAGCTGGCGCGGGAGCGGATCGAGGCAATGCAGACGATCTGGACCCAGGACGAACCATCGTATGAGGGCGAATTCGTCAGGTTCGGACCAATGAACCAATGGCCGAAGCCCTTCCAGAAGCCGTATCCGCCGATTATCGTCGGCGGCGCCTTTCCCTACGCCGCGCAGCGGGCGATCCGTTACGGCAACGGTTGGATTCCCCGCGCCGACCGGCTGGAGCATGATGGTATCGGGGTGGTAATCGGCAAGTTTCGCGACATGGCCACGGAAGCCGGGCGTGATCCGGCATCGTTGCTGATCAGCATCTTCCGTGTGCCCGACGATTTGACCCAGTTGCGCTTCTGCCAGCAGATCGGCATCGACCGCGTCGTGTTCAGCCTGCCGGCGGAAAAACCGGATGTCATCCTGCCGATCCTGGACCGCTGGGTGCAAGTCAAGCGTGACCTCGGACTTTGATCAGCGGGTTGGAAGATCAGAAGTCGCGCGTCACCTGGCGCATGATTGCGCACAGCGGAACGGTCATCGTCCAAAGTACGCGCTGCTCGCGTGAGGCGCGTGAATCATGCGATCAGGCTACGCGCCTCGGTGAAACACGCTGACCGTTTCCAGTCGAGCTGACCAGAGGAATTGATCAATGGCGGTCACAGCGGAGAGCGTGTAGCCGGCGGCGTGCAACGTCCGCGCATCGCGCAACAGCGTCGCAGGGTTGCAGCTTACGTAGATCACCGCCGGCACCCGGGCGGCCGCGACATGGACAATCTGCGCCGCCGCACCCGCATGCGGCGGGTCCAGCACCACCGCGGCGAACCCGGCCAGTTCCTTCACCGCCAGCGGCTGACGCGCCAGGTCGCGTGGCGTTACGTCAATCCGTCCCGCCAGGCCGGCGCGATTAGCCGCCTCCTTCAGCGCCGAGACTGACGCCGCATCGCCCTCCCAGGCGGCCACGCGTGCTTGGCCCGCCAGGGCAAATGTCAGCGTCCCACATCCGGCATAAAGTTCAGCGATCCGGGATCGGCTGGTCATACGCTCCGGCAGCCCGGCCAGGATGGCCGTGACGATCGCGGCCTCGGCTGCCGCTGTCGCCTGCAGGAAGACGCCGGGCGGCGGCCGGACCTCGACGCCGGACAGGATGGCAACCGGCGGGCGAAACATGCATACCGGCTCGCTCGGCGCATTGCCCGAAGCCCAGGACAGGCGGGGAACGCCATGCGCCTGAGCAAAACTGATCAGCGCGTTGCGGTCGGCCAGCGACAGCGCCGCATCCGTCCGCAGCAGCACGTCCGGACCCGAGTCCAGCAGGTTGATGACCACCGACGCCGCCCGTCGGATCGCCGCCAGCCCGTACAGGACCGTTCGCAGCGGCGTCATCAGCGCCATCAGCATGGGATGCAACACCAGACAGTGGGTCAGGTCGATCACCTCGCCCGATCCGGCCGAATGCAGCCCCAGGATGATCTTTCCGTGCGATCGCCGCACGGCGAAATCCAGCCGGCGCCGTTCGCCCGGCAGCCCGCGGAGCAGCGTCACCGCCGGAATCTCCGCATACCCCGCCCGCCGCAACGCCGCGACCAGCAGGCCGGTCTTCCAATCGGCGTAATCCGGCTCGCGCCAGTGCTGCAGCGCGCAGCCGCCGCAGCGGCCGAAATAGTCGCAGGGCGCTTCGATCCTCGCCTGGCTGACCTGCTCGATGCTGTCGGCCCGGGCAAGCCAACCCTCGCCGCGGGGCCGCGTCGGGCCGACCGTCACCACCTCGTTCGGCAGGGTGAACGGCACGTAGACCGGAACGCCGTCCGGCAGCGTCCCGACACCGTCACCGTCCGCGCCGACCCGCTCGATCCGCACCTGCGCCGGCCGCGGCGGCTGCTTGACCACTGGTTTCACCGCTCCATCACCTTTTTTGATCCGTCGCCTGGCAGCAACTATATACAGGGCCGTTGTCACGAAAGCCCCGGAATGACCGACCCCGCCACCGAGATCGCCCGCCGCCGCACCTTCGCCATCATCTCCCATCCCGACGCCGGCAAGACGACGCTGACCGAGCACCTGCTGCGCGCCGGCGGCGCCATCCAGCTTGCCGGAAATGTCCGCGCCAAGGGCGAACGGCGACGCACCCGCTCCGACTGGATGGGGATCGAACGCGACCGCGGCATCTCCGTCGTCACCTCGGTCATGACATTCGAACATTCCGGCTGCGTCTTCAATCTGCTGGATACGCCGGGCCACGAGGATTTCTCTGAGGACACTTATCGCACGCTGACCGCCGTGGATTCCGCCGTGATGGTGATCGATGCCGCCAAGGGGATCGAGGCACGCACGCGCAAGCTGTTCGAGATTTGCCGCCTGCGCGACATCCCCATCGTCACGTTCATCAACAAGATGGACCGCGAGGCGCGCGACCCGATCGAGTTGCTGGACGAGATCGCCTCCACGTTGGCGCTAGACACCGCCCCCGTCACCTGGCCGGTCGGGCGCGCGGCCGACTTTGCCGGCACCTATGACCTGCGCAAGCGGGCGATGCACCTGACCAGGGACCTGGCGCAGTCCGATCCGCGCTTGCAGGCGGTCGGCGACGAGGTGGACCTGATCCGCTCGGCGCTGCCGGAATTCGATCTGGAAAGCTTCAACGCCGGGCATCTGACGCCGGTGTATTTCGGCAGCGCGATCAAGGACATCGGCGTGAACGACCTGCTCGACGGGCTGGCGGAATACGGTCCGCGGCCGCGCGCCCAGCCAGCCGACAGGCGGATCATCCAGGCGACCGAGGCGGGTCTGACCGCGCTTGTATTCAAAATTCAGGCGAACATGGACCCCAATCATCGCGACCGCATCGCCTTCGCACGGGTCTGCTCGGGGCGCCTGGTGCGCGGCATGCGGCTGAAGCAGGTGCGAACTGGTAAGTCCATCCCGCTGCACGCGCCGCAGTTCTTCTTCGCGCGCGAACGCGAGATCGCCGACGAGGCCTTCGCCGGCGACGTGGTCGGCATTCCCAATCACGGCACCCTGCGCATTGGCGACACGCTGACGGAAGGCGAGGACATTCAGTTCACCGGCGTGCCCTATTTTGCCCCCGAAATTCTGCGTCGCGTCCGGCTGGACGACGCGATGAAGGCGAAGAAGCTGCGCCAGGCGCTGGTGGAACTGGCCGAGGAAGGCGTGGTCCAGTTGTTCCGGCCACAGGACGGATCGGCGCCGCTGGTGGGCGTTGTCGGCACGTTGCAGTTGGACGTGCTGCAATCGCGTCTGGCCGGCGAGTATGGTGTGGCCATCGGATTCGAAACATCGACCTATTCCCTGGCGCGTTGGGTGTCAGCGGCGGACCGGATGGCGCTGGGCAAATTTGTCGCTGAAAACCGCGTCGCCATGGCCGATGATGTCGATGGCGATCCGGTGTTCCTGGCGACCTCCGGATTCATGATGCGGCGGGCGGAAGAAATGGCGCCGAGTTTGACGTTCCGCGATATCAAGGACATCCGGGCGGAGAAGTTGGCGGCCTGAGGATTGGATAACCTCTGAGGCAGGAGGCGTCGCGATGTCAACGAATGTGCGTGCCGCGGCGGAGGCTGATCTTGATGCGCTCGTTCAGCTCAATCAGGTCGTCCAAACGCTTCCCGCGATGCTTTATCCGGACGATTTCAAATTGACGCCGGACCAGTCCGCACTGCGTGCATTTTTCGCGGCACAATTGGCCAATCCAAGGAACACGATTGGGATGGCCGAGGCCGATCACGTGCCTGTCGGCTACGCCTGGTTCAAACGACAGTCGAGACCTGAAACGCCGTTGACGCCTGCCAGATCACGCATCTACCTGCATCATATCTCGGTCGTGCAAGAGGCACGCCGCCGTGGCATTGCCGCCGCCTTGATGCGCTATCTTGAACATCAGGCCGCTTTGGAAAGTGTTGACGAAATCGCCTTGGGGACGTGGGTAGCCAACCTCGATGCGCAGCATTTCTTTGCATCGCAGGGCTTCGCCCCCTTCAGCGTAGCGCATCGTAAAAGGCTCTCCAGGGTCACCTGATTGTCGCCTGGCACGGCCCAAACCGATCCGCGACCTCAGGCGGCGGCCGACCGTTGCAGCGCCAGCAGGTCTAGTGACGCCGGTTCCGCGATGCCCAGGATTGTCAGCGCCGCATGCGCCTGCCCGCGATGATGCGTCTGGTGATTGAACAGATGCGTCAGCGCCGCCGCCAACTGTTGCTGAAACAGCTTGCCGGTTGAATTCCGATATTCCAGTACTGCGTCGTAATCGACGGCGGTCAATCCCGTAACGAATGCAATAATGCGAGCGTCCTCCGCCTCGCGCGCCAGTCGCAGTTTGGCGAAATCCTCGTGCAGGATCTGGTTCAGCCGCTCCGGCTGGGGCCCCTCGCCGGTCATCCGCCGCAGCCAGATGTAATCCGTCACCAGCAGGTGGTTTAACGTGCCGTGCAGGCTGTCAAAGAACAGCCCGATCGGCCGCTTGCGGACATCATCAGGCAAGCCTGCGGCGTCACTATATAGCCGCGTGTTGGCGAAGTGATTGTACGCCGCCAACTGATCGAAATGTGCTTTCAGCATGTGCCACCTCCTCAGCCATCCTGGCGCAACCGGTCGCGGAGCGCTAATGAGAACATTGATCGCCATCATGAGGATATCTCATGCCCGCCCCCTCGCTCCGCGCGCTGCGCGCCTTCGCCGAGACCACCCGCGCCGGCAGCCTAGCTGGAGCCTCTCGTAGCCTGAATGTGACTCCCTCCGCCGTTTCCCATCTGCTGCGGGAACTCGAACAGATCCTCTCCATCACGCTGTTCTCGGCCCACAACCCACGGATCCGGTTGACCGAGGCCGGCGCCGCGCTCGGTGCCCGCCTGATCACGGCGTTCGATGCAATCGACCTCGCCATCGCCGAGGCCACGCATCAGGCCAGCGATATCCGCGTCTCCACGCTGTCGAGTTTTCTCACGCTCTGGCTGGTGCCGCGGCTGACCAGCTTCCAGTCGCGCCATCCTGATACGTGCCTGCTGCTGACCACCGGTACACAGCCGGTGGATCTTGCCGCCGAACCATTCGAGTGCGCCATCCGCTGGGGCCGCGGCGAAGACGGAGCCAGCGGCTGGACCGGCCTGGAAAAGACCCTGCTGTTTCGCGATCGTCCTGTGCTGGTGACTGCTCCAAGACTGCTGAACGCCGCTTCCGAACTTCCTCGCCTCGCCGCCCGAACGCGACCGGATGACTGGCGGCTGGTCGCCGGCGCCCTCGGTCTGCCGGACGCGCCGTCCGCCCTGACGTTCGAGACCCGGGCCCTGGCGGTGCAGGCGGCAGTGGCCGGCATGGGTGCGGCGGTCGTGGACCGCAACCTGATCGCCGAGATGCTGGCCAATGGCCTGCTGGCGGAACGCGCCCCCGATCCGCCGGTGCTCGGCCCAGACGGCCACTGGTTCGTCACACTGCCGGGTCGGCTGCGGGTCCGTCAGGTACGGCAGTTCCGCGACTGGTTGATAAGCGAGGCACGTGTAAATGGCCGCGCCTCGGTTATTGGTTACCCTCCAGATGCCACTGACCTACGTCCAGCCGAGGTTGCAGGCATTCGGTCGCGATTTCGAAACCCGAGCGGATGTGCTGAGCAGCCGCAACTGGATTGACAAAAGGAAAAGGATCAGGCCGCTGGCTTCAGCACCACTTTCGTCCATCCTTCATCGCGTGCGTCGAAGTGCTTGTAGGCATCCGGCGCGTCGTCCAATCCAAGGCGATGCGAGATGATGCAGGACGGCGTCGCCTTGCCGACGTGGATCAGGTCGCGCAGGCGCCGGTTGTAGGCCTTCACGTTGCACTGCCCGGTGCGGATCTGCTGGCCCTTGAACCAGAAAGCGCCGAAGTCGAACGCCATCTTGCCCTGCTTGGCCAGTTCGTCCGGGCCGCCGGGGTCCTGCGGCACGAATACGCCGACCACACCGATGCCGCCGGTCGCCTTGGTCGAGGCAACCAAGCTGTTCATCGTGACGTTGTTCGCCTCCCGACCATGACGGTCGCAGCACTGGTAGCCGACGCATTCGCAGCCGCGATCCGTGCCAAGCCCACCGGTCTGGCCGAGAATCTCCTCCACCGGATCACAGCGCCGCGTGTCGATGGGAATGGCGCCAAGCGACTTCGCCAGCGCCAGCCGGTCGTCATGCGCGTCAACCGAGAAGATGCGGGACGCGCCCTTGATCGCCGCCGAATGCACGGCCATCAGGCCAACCGGGCCGGCACCATAGATGGCCACCGTCTCCCCCGGCATTAACCCAGCCAGCTCGGTCGAGTGCCAGCCGGTGGGGAAGATGTCGGACAGCATGACGTAGTCATCCTGCTTCTCTTGCGCGTCCTCCGGCAAGGAAAGGCAGTTAAAGTCGGCATAAGGCACACGCAGCAATTCCGCCTGACCGCCTTCATAAGGACCCATCTCGGCAAACCCGTAGGCGGCGCCGGCGGAGCCTGGGTTGCAGGTCAGGCAAAATCCGGTCAGCCCGCGCTCGCAGTTCTCGCAGAAGCCGCAGCCGACGTTGAACGGCAGGCAAACCCAATCGCCCTTCTTGATCCGGTCAACCCCGGCACCGATCTCGATGACCTGACCGAGGTTTTCGTGGCCGAATATCCGGCCTGTCTCGAAGCTGGTGCGGCCCTCGTACATGTGCAGGTCGGAACCGCAGATGTTCGTCGTCGTCACGCGTACGACGACATCGGTCGGCTTTTCGATCTTCGCGTCGGGAGCCCGACCGACGCTGACCTCACGCGGCCCATTATAGATGACGGCTTTCATCTTGCTATGCTCCATCGGAGTTCGGCTGATGGAGGTCTAACGTGGCCGCGTCACAACCGGTACGCAGCGCGCACAGCTTTGTGACCAAATTGCGGCCCGAACATCCAGTATGTGTCTCTGCTTCAACTCCCTGGCTACTTACTGCGCCGTGGCCCCGAAAGCCGCCTGCTGCTTGTCATGGGCATCGGAGATCACGCCCTGACTGTCCGGCTCAGGAAGACCGAACGGGACAAACCGAAGCGCCAGGGTGTCTCGATACCACGTGTGATTCCGACGCGGCGCCCGGCGACGATCTGCACGGTTTCTGATCGTGATTCGACCGCAAAGGGCGGTGTATCGAGCGCCTGGCCATCCAACGACCCGGTTACGCCGAGTGCCTGACATAAACGGCCTGGCCCGCTGCAAAGCTGCCGAGGATCGACGACTTTCCGCCGATCCCGCATGACATCAATACCCGAAACCGGCTGCAGCGCCCTGATCAGCACCGCACTGCCGGAAGCCTCGGCGCCGCAGACGGCGTTCAGACACCAGTGAAGGCCGTACGAGCGGTAGATGTAGGCACAACCCGCGAAGCCAAACATCGAAGCGTTGCGCAGGGTGCGGCCGCGGAAGCTGTGCGAGGCCGGGTCGTCGCGGTCGTATGCCTCGGTCTCGACCACGACACCGCCGACGCCGTCGACCAGAAGTGTCGTGCCGATCATGTCCCGGGCAACCTCGGGCGCGGGCCGCTGGAAGAAGCTGCGGCAAATCGGCGGAACGCTACTCTGCCGTTGCACGCGCGTCCGGCTTTTTCCGGTCTCCGGCGCCTACCTGAATTCTTGTTGCGGTAGTGGAACCTCCAAGCTGCTGGTCGAGGAACGCCATCACCGCGGCCTCTTCCGCGCGCAGGCCGTGACCCGGATCGGCCAGCTTCTCCTCGGTTCGCTGCTTCAGCGCCTCAAGCAGGCTGCCATCCAGGTAGCCGTCGAAGATCCCTGGATGAATGTAGCATTTGCGGCAGATCGCCGGCGTATTGCCGAGCATCTTGGAAACGGCTTCGACGGCCTGAACGACGTTCTTCTTGGCTTTCGCCTGGCTGTCGAATACTTCCAGTCGTTGCAAGGCCAGCGCCGCGAGATTGGTCGCCGCCCAGGTGCGAAAATCCTTGGCCGTGATCTCCTCTCCGGTGATCTCCTGCAAATAGTCATTGACCTCATCCGATCCGACAGTGTGCGGCTGCCCCTCGTCATCAAGGTACTGAAAAAGCTCCTGGCCCGGCATGTCCTGGCAACGTCGGACAATGGCGGCCAGCTTCCGGTTGCGCAGATCGATATGATGCTCGGTGCCGCTCTTGCCGCGGAAGTCGAAGCGGATGCGGTTCTCACCCTCGACCTTGACATGCCTGTTTCGCAACGTCGTCAGGCCAAAGCTGTTGTTGGTTTTGGCATACTCCTCGTTGCCGACACGGATTAGCGTGCTCTCCAGCAGGCGGACGATCGCGGCGAGCACTTTCTCACGCGGCAGGCCGCGCCTGGCCAGATCGCGTTCAGCCTGGGCGCGGATTGTCGGCAGCACCTTGCCGAACAGCAACATCTTGCCGTATTTGCCCTCATCACGCACCTGCCGCCAGCGTGGGTGGTAGCGATACTGCTTGCGGCCGCGCGCATCGCGCCCGGTTGCCTGCAAGTGTCCGTTGGCGTGCGGGCAGATCCAGACATCCTGGTAGGCGGGGGGAATCGCCAGCTTGCGGATGCGGCTCAGTTCCTCGTCATCGGTGATTTTCGCACCCTTGGGATCGTAAAACTCGAAACCCTCACCCGTCAGCTCCCGCCGGATGCCGCGGGTGCGGTCGGAGACATAGCGCAGCTTGGCCGCCTTCGCCGTGGCCTTGAGGATGTCGGGCGACAGGCTGAAGGGGTGCGGGTCGGTGGTCTGGACGGGTGCTTGCGACATGCCATGGATAATGCGCGGCCGGCGCGCCGGTTCGCTTGCGTCTATGTCATTGTTCGGAACCGGGGGGCATCGGGGACCACAAATGAGGACGGAAGCACCGGCGGTTCACTGTCAAGGCGGCCCGTGCTCACGATGACGGTGTTCCGAATGGTCAGGCTGAAGGTAACACGTCCACGGGTCGGCCAGTCGAATTGCCGGTCTGCCGCTGCGGCGGTCCATCCGCCGCGATCGCCATCCTGGCGCACTCGTCGAGGTGACGCGCCATCTGCAGCGCCTGCGCCGGCGTGAACTCGACGTGCATGCCGCGCACCAGCGTTCCATCCGCGGTCCTCCGCGCCAATCTGGCGAAAACCCTGCCAGGGGCGGCACGGACATAGGAATGCGTCGCTTCGGCATTTTGGTCCACGGACAATCCTTCCTGGTTAACCCGAACACCCCTCGGGCTGGCCGTGCCGACTCGATAGGCATTGGGATTTTATCCGTTCAAATTTCCGCGATGCAACAAGATTGTGTCCGCCAGACCGTCTTGGCCATACCGCAGCCAGACCGCCGTTGCGCCGGCGCCGCCACAGCTTGCCAACAGCCCAGCGGTGCGCGTTATGTGTCAGCACCATGTTCGGCTTCATCATATCGCGGATTCTCCAGGCCATTCCGGTTCTGCTGATCGTCGGCTTCATCGCCTTCGCGCTGTTTGCCTACGTTGGTGATCCGGTCAACATCCTGCTGGGGCAGGACCACACGGAAGCGCAGCGCCTGGAACTCATCCGCCAGCTTGGCCTCGATCAGCCCTTCTTCGTCCAGTACTGGCACTTCCTGCTGAACGCGCTGCACGGCAACTTCGGCATCAGCTACCGGCTCGCGCAACCCGTCTCCCGCCTGATCGCCGAACGGTCGCCGGCGACATTGGAACTGGCGCTGACCGCGTCGGTGCTGGCGCTGGCGATCGGCGTGCCGATGGGCGTCTATACCGGCATCCACCGCACCACGCCGCTGTCGCGGCTGTTCATGGTCGTCTCCCTGGTCGGGGTATCGCTGCCGACCTTCCTGCTGGGCATCCTGCTGATCCTGCTGTTCTCCGTCTGGCTCGGCTGGCTGCCGAGCTTCGGGCGAGGCCCGGTCGTGCATGTTGGCGCCTGGTGGACCACCGGCTTGACCTCTTGGGCCGGCATCCGCTCACTGATCCTGCCGTCCATCACGCTTGGCCTGTTCCAGATGACGCTGATCATGCGCCTGGTGCGCGCCGAGATGCTGGAGGTCTTGCGCACCGACTACATAAAATTCGCCCGCGCCCGCGGCCTGACCAGCCGGACGATCAATTTCGGCCATGCGCTAAAGAACACGCTGGTTCCGGTCATCACCGTCATCGGCTTGCAGTTCGGCGGGATCGTTGCCTTCTCGCTCGTCACCGAGACGGTGTTCCAGTGGCCCGGAATGGGACTGCTGCTGGTGCAGTCGGTGGCGGTGGCGGATATTCCGGTGATGTCCGCTTATCTGATTCTGATTGCGTTGGTCTTCGTGGTCATCAACCTGGTCGTGGACCTGCTGTATTATGCCGTCGATCCGCGGCTGCGGCTGCGGCGCTGATGGCCGGACGGGTTTTTCGCGGGCGGGTTTTTCGCGGACGGCTTTTTCGCGGCTGGGACAGCGATCTGATGTACGGCTTCCGCCGGTCGCCGGTCGCGTTGATCTCCAGCGGCATCTTGCTGGTGCTGCTGATCGCCGCGGTGTTTGCCCCTGTCCTGGCGCCGCACAACCCGATGGACGTGGCCTCTCTTTCGCTGCTGGACAGTTTCAAGCCGCCCATCGGTGCACCCGATGCCGATTGGTCGAACCCGCTGGGCACCGACAACCAGGGTCGTGACGTCCTGTCGGCCATCATGTACGGCATGCGGATCAGCCTGCTGGTCGGCGCCAGTTCCGTGCTGTTCGCGATCGTCGTCGGCGTCGCCATTGGGCTGCTGGCTGGCTATGCGGGCGGCGTGATCGACACGCTGCTGATGCGCATTGCCGATGTGCAACTGACCTTCCCTTCAATCTTGACGGCGCTGCTGGTCGACGGCGTGATCAGTGCCGCCCTGCCGCGCACGATGCGCGACGCGCTGCAGATCGACGTCATCGTCTTCGCCATCGGCATCAGCTTGTGGCCCAGCTTCGCCCGCACCGTCCGTGGCTCCACACTGGTCGAGCGCAACAAGGACTACGTGGCGGCGGCACGGGTGATCGGGGTCCCCTCCTGGAAGATCATGCTGACGCACGTCCTGCCCAACGTCATCGGTCCGGTCATGGTGATCGGCACCCTCGGCCTCGGTCTGGCCATCATCGCGGAGGCCACCCTGTCCTTTCTCGGCGTCGGCCTGCCGCCGACCCGGCCGTCCCTCGGCACCCTGATCCGCTTCGGCGACGACTTCCTGTTCAGCGGCCAGTGGTGGGTCAGCGTCTTTCCCGGCTTGGCGCTGATCCTGATGGTGTTGTCGATCAACCTCCTCGGCGACTGGCTGCGCGACGCGCTGAACCCCAGGCTGCGATGATGGGGTTGCGATGATGGGGCTGCTGGAGGTGGTGGACCTGACAGTCGAGTTTCCCACCCGCCGCGGCGTGCTGCGCGCCCTGGACCGTGTGTCCTTCAGCATTGACACCGGCGAGGTGCTGGGCGTCGTCGGCGAATCCGGTGCGGGCAAGTCGCTGACCGGGGCCGCCATCGTCGGTCTGCTGGAACGCCCAGGCCGCATCGCCTCCGGGGAAATCCGTCTGGATGGACAACGCATCGACAACCTTGAGGCCGAACCGCTCCGTCGCATCCGAGGGCGACGCATCGGCACCATCTTCCAGGACCCGCTGACCACGCTGAACCCGCTGTACACCATCGGTCGGCAGTTGACCGAGACAATGCAGACTCATCTGCGCCTATCCGGCAACCAGGCGCGTGATAGGGCGATTGGCTGGCTGGAACGCGTCGGCATCCCCGCCGCCGCCCAACGGTTCGGCGCTTACCCGCATGAGTTCTCCGGCGGCCAGCGTCAGCGCGTGGTCATCGCCCTGGCGCTGTGTGCTGAACCGGCTCTGGTCATTGCCGATGAGCCGACCACCGCGCTGGATGTGTCGGTTCAGGCGCAAATCATTACCTTGCTCAAGGATCTGACCCGCGACCATGGCACCGCGGTCATGCTGGTGACTCACGATATGGGCGTGATCGCCGAGACCGCCGACCGTGTGGCGGTGATGTACGCCGGACGGATCGCCGAGATCGGTCCGGTCGCCGCCGTTGTCCGCCATCCCGCGCATCCCTACACCGAGGGCCTGATGGCCAGTATTCCTGCCCTGGAACACCGGGTCGACCGCCTGCGCCAGATCGACGGCGCCATGCCCCGCCTGGACGCCATCCCGACCGGCTGCCGGTTTCATCCACGCTGCCCGCACGCGTTCGATCGGTGCCTGGCGCAGCGGCCGGAGCTGCTGCCGGCTGGCGCCACGCAGGCGGCGTGCTGGTTGCATGCTGATGGCTAGGCAAGCCGAGGGCTCCGCCCCTCGACCCCGCCAAGGGGCGACGCCCCTTGAAACCGCTTATGGGTGGGATCAAAGGGCCAGTGGCCCTTTGCGGGTCCAGGGCAGCGCCCTGGCCTTCCTGGCGAGCCTGTCATGACCGCCAAACGCATCGTCCTGGAAGCGATCGGCGTCTCGCACTTCTTTGATGTCTCACGCCCCTTCCTGCAACGCCTTGTGGCCCGCGAACAGAAGCGCCGATTGCGCGCGGTGGACGATGTGTCATTCGCCGTCCCAGCCGGCACCACCTTTGCCCTGGTCGGCGAGTCCGGCTGCGGCAAGTCGACCATTGCTCGCCTGGCGGTCGGCTTGCACGCCGCGACCATTGGTGAAATCCGTTTCGAAAACAAGCCTCTCTCCGCGGCCCGTGCGCAACCCGCGTTGCGCCGGCGGATGAACATGATCTTCCAGGACCCCTACGCCTCGCTGAATCCGCGCTGGCGTGTGCGTGACATCGTTGCCGAACCGATCCGCGCCTTCACCCTCGCCACCCGCCCAAACGAAGTGCAGGCCCGCGTCGGGTCCTTGCTTGCCGAGGTCGGCCTTACCGTGCGCGACGGTGACCGATACCCGCACGAGTTCTCCGGCGGGCAGCGCCAGCGCGTATCCATCGCTCGCGCTCTGGCGAGCGAGCCGGAGTTCCTGGTCTGCGACGAACCCACCAGCGCGCTGGATGTATCCGTGCAGGCGCAGATCCTCAATCTGATGCGCGACCTGCAGCGTCGCCTCGGCCTGACCTATCTGTTCATCAGCCATAACCTGGCCGTGGTGCGGCATATGGCGGACCGCCTGGGGGTCATGTATCTCGGCCGCATTGTTGAACTCGGCCCCGCCGAAGCCATCTTCCGCGGTCCGCGCCATCCCTATACCCGCCTGCTGCTGGAGGCGATCCCGGATCTGGAGCAGATCGGACGCCGCCGCACGCCGGTGGGCGGTGAGGTGCCAAGCCCCATCGCGCCACCCTCAGGCTGCCCGTTCCACCCACGTTGCCCGCTTGCCAACGAACGGTGTCGGATTGAAAAACCGGCCTATACCAGGACCGCTGGAGTCGAAGTCGCTTGCCATGCGGTCGAGGAAGGACGAGAGCGGGCATGAGGACCGAGGATGACCAGCAGGATCCCTCCGGCTCTCCCTCCGACCCCCAGCCCGCCTCCCCGTTGCGCGCACTGGTTGGGCTCGGCCTGATCGTTGTGTTGATCCTGGGGGTGCTGTTCGTGATGCAGCAGCTTCGCCACGCTTCGGCGATCCAGGATTGTGTCGCATCGGGTCGCAGCAATTGCGCGCCGATCGGTTCAGGACGCTAGACGTCGGGCTGGCCGCCAAACCTTTTGTGAGGAAGAATCACCGGCATCGGACGCGGTCGGCGGATCCTGCCAAAGCCGCGGCAACCCCCGAGAACATCACCTAATTGTCGAGCAGATCCCGAATTCGCCGAGCAACATGGCCTTGCAGATATGGCTTTTCGATCAGCCTGACGCCCTGCGCCAGATCCTGCGAAAGACTACGACTGTTATTGTAACCGGACGTGAGGATGACAGGGATATCCGGATGATGGCTGCGCAGCCAACGAGCCAGCCCGAACCCGTCCATCGAACCAGGCATCCGCACATCGCTGAATACCAGGCTCACTGGCACTGTTGCATCCAGCACGGCAATTGCTTCGGAAGCATCGCCCGCTTCCAGAACGTTGTAACCGCAATCCCGGAGGTATTCCGCAATTGGCATGCGCACCATCATGTCGTCCTCCACAACAAGGACTGTATAGGCGGACATGGAGTCCGAAATTGTAGAAGTATATGACATTATGATATCCATGATCTCAGATATAGGTAACTCAGCCGTCTAAATCGCGGTGCATGACTGGCAAATTCCTGTGAGGCTAACTTCAGCTAATTATTTCGAACATGTATGATCATGTGCTTCACCTCAACGAAATCCTGACCGTGATTCAGCATCTCTAGGCACGCGACCCTCTGCACCAGGTTTTCACCGCGAGACCGAAACTGCGGGGCGTCCTTCGGATCATGGGGCCGCAATGCATGTTTTCCGGATCAAGGGGGATGACAAGACAAGATTAAGTATGAGCTAAGGATGTTATTTCTGGTGTCTTATGTATCACGCCTTTCGTCGACATAGTCACAGCCTGGCACGTTGTTAACGATCATTCCCTGCTCCGCCAGCTTCCCACCGGGATTGCTCAAGCCCACGTGCGCGATGCTGCGCCCTGGCGACGTCATCCAGGTCATGAGCCTGACGCGCTTCAGCCGCTGCCCGTTGGGCGGTCCTTCGGTCTTCGATTAATTGCTCCGTTGCCTCCGCCGCTGAGCGGGCTGCGGCCAGATCGGCGCGCGCCTGCGTGCTTCGTGCTTCAGCGGCGGCAAGTGCTGCCACCGCGGCCTCCCGTCTTGTCCAGGCTTGATTGAGCCAGGCAGTGAACAGTTCCATGCCGTGCTGCTGCGCCATCGTCTGGTCCGCCACCGTGCGCTCCTGACGAACCGCCTGATCAATCGTGCGGACCGCCTCCATCGCCGCGGTTTCCGCGTTCAGGCAGATGACCAGAGCCTGGCGCGACTGATCGACGGCTCGCTGCCGTATGGTCAGCACAACCCGCAGTGGATCACGCCGCGACGGATCACCGGCTATCGGATCACCAGCCATCGGATTACGGGCCATCGGATTACGGGCCATCGGATTATGGGCCATATCAGGCTTCCATCGCCTGGTTCAGCCGCAGGAATGCATCATCGAAGCCGGTGATGTCGTGCCGCTCCTGCCGCAGGACGGCTTCAATGGCCGGCGTCAGGCGCAGCGCTTCATCCACCGCGGCATCACTGCCCGCACGGTAGGCCCCGAGCCGAACCATATCGATCATCTCCGCGTGCACCGCCAAAATCCCGCGCGCGCGCCTGATCAGCGCGGTCTGCCCTTCATCCAGGCAGCCCGCGGCAAGGCGCGACAAGGAGCGCAGGATGTCGATTGCCGGATAACGGCCGGCCTCGGCGATCCGCCGGTCCATCACGATATGCCCGTCCAGGATGCCGCGGACCGCGTCGGCGACCGGTTCATTGTGGTCATCGCCTTCGATCAGCACGGTGAACAACCCAGTGATCTGGCCGGCACTGCCGTCCGGGCGCTGCAGGCCGGGGCCCGCACGTTCCAGCAACCGGGGCAGTTCCGCGAAGACGCTCGGTGGATAGCCGCGGGTGGCGGGAGGCTCGCCAGTGGACAACCCGATCTCCCGCAGCGCAAGGCAGAAGCGCGTCACACTGTCCATCAGCAGCAGCACGGACAGGCCCTCGTCACGGAAGTGCTCTGCGATTGTCATTGCCGTATAGGCACATTGCCGGCGCATCAGCGGTGGTGCGTCGGAGGTGGCGACGACGACCACCGACCGTGCCAGGCCGTCGGGCCCAAGGTCGTCCTCCAGGAACTCCCGCACTTCCCGCCCACGCTCCCCCACCAGGGCAAGCACGACGATATCGCACGCGGTGCCCCGGGTCATCATCGACAGCAGCGTCGATTTGCCGACGCCGGAACCGGCGAACAGGCCGAGCCGCTGGCCCTGTCGGCAAGTGGCGAAGCAGTTGAGGGCGCGGACGCCGAGGTCGATCCGTGGTCCGACCCGTGCCCGCAGGATAGCGTCGGGCGGAGCGACGCGCGTGGGCCGCGCAACCGCGCCGCCTAGCAAGGCGCCCTTCCGGTCGAGCGGCGCGCAGAGCGGATCGATCACCCGGCCAAGCAAGCCGGGACCAACATCGATCATGCCGTGATACCGGGTGAGAAGTTCCGCCCGGGCGCCTGGCCCAAGGCCGTCCAGCGGTGCGAATGCCATGGCTTGGGCCAGCCGGTTGCGGAAGCCGATCACCTCGGCCGGCACAATTCGGCCATCGCGTGTGCATAAATCAAGCCGGTCGCCAACTGCAATCAAGCCGCTGACGCCGTCGATCTCCACCAGCAGTCCGTGCAGATTGACAACCGTGCCACTGATGCTGGCGATAGGAATGCGACGAAGCAGCGCGGAGGACGCGGTTAGCCGATCGTCGAGACTATGATTTCTCATTTAGACATCATGATCTAATTAACATTAACGTTCCTGAAATATTCTGGACCAGGCGCCTGTTGGTGATGACGCGAGTAAAAATTTACACCATCAGGTAAACTTTTCGATAGCTAAAAACACGCTATAGTGCTAATTGCTAATTCGTGATTGTTAAGGAGGGGCGGATGCGCGTCCTGCTCGTTGAAGACGACCTGATTGCGGCGCGAGGCATCAACCTCATGCTGAAAGCCGCTGGCGTGATCATGGATCAGACTGATAGCGGGCAAGAAGCGCTGGAGCTCCTGCGGCATTATGAATACGACATAATTCTGCTGGATCTGGCCCTGCCGGACATCGAGGGGTTCGAGGTGGTACGGCGCATGCGCATCTCCCGCAACGACACGCCCGTCATCATCCTGTCGGGTCTGACAATGCCACAGGCGCGGGTGAAAGCGCTCAGCCTCGGTGCGGATGATTTTATCACCAAGCCATACGACAAGGCCGAACTGCTGGCACGGATGCAGGCGATCGTCCGTCGCAGCAAGGGTTTTAGCCAACCTTCCGTCCGCTTGGGGCCGTTGGAGCTGAACCTGGATAGTCGCGAAGTCACCGTCGCCGGCAAGGATGTCCGCTTGACCGGCAAGGAATACTCCATCCTGGAACTGCTGGTGTTGCGTAAGGGCATGGTGCTGACCAAGGAAGCGTTTCTAAATCATCTTTACGGCGGGATGGATGAACCAGAGGTTAAGATCATCGACGTTTTCGTCTGCAAGCTGCGCAAGAAACTCGCGCATGCCGGCGCCGACAACATGATCGGGACCATCTGGGGCCGCGGCTACATGATCCGCGAACCGGCGGCGACGGTAATGGAAGCTTTCGCGCCGGCCGCACCGGCCTATGCTCCGCTGCGTGTGCCGCGCCTGGCACCCGTCGCCTGACCCTGACGCCCTGACGCCCTGACGCCCTGACCGGCGCCACATGTCCGGTGCACGACACATGTGGCGCCGGACATGGCGCAAGACGACTAGGCTCTCTATATCTCCGGCATGACCACCGGCTTCGTCAAGATGCACGGCTGCGGCAACGATTTTGTCATTCTGGACGAGCGTCCCCACCCGCTTGACCTGACATCCTCGCGCGCCGCCGCCCTCGCCCACCGCCATACCGGAATCGGCTGTGACCAGCTTGTCGTGATCAAGTCCGGCGAACCGGATGCTGACGCCTTCATGCGCATCTATAATCCGGACGGCTCGGAAGCTGGCGCCTGCGGCAACGCCACACGCTGCGTGGCAGCGATGCTGGCGCGCGAGACCGGCCGGCAGGCGCTTACCATCCGCACCATTTCGGGCGACCTGCCTTCGCTCATCCACGCCGATGGCCAGATCACGGTCGACATGGGGTTGCCACGCCTGGACTGGAGCGACATTCCGCTGCTTCGCCCCATGGATACGCTGCGGCTTGATGTATCGGCCGGCCCTGTGTCCGGCCCGGCCGCCACCAGCATGGGCAACCCGCACGCGACCTTCTTTGTCGAGGACCTGAACGCCGTGCCGATCGAGCGCGTCGGTCCATTGCTGGAGCATGACCCGATCTTCCCGCAACGCGCCAACATCGGTTTCGTGCAGGTGCTGAACCCCGACGCGATCCGCCTGAAGGTCTGGGAACGCGGCGCCGGCCTGACCCTGGCTTGCGGCTCTGGCGCCTGTGCCGCATTGGTGAACGCGCATCGCCGCGGCCTGGCGAACCGCCGCGCCCAGGTCATTGTCGACGGCGGCACGCTGGTTATGGAATGGCGCGACGACGGCCACGTGCTGATGACCGGCCCAGTCGCCACCACGTTCCATGGCCAGGTCGACCTGGAGGCGTATTCGCCATGACAGTCGAAATCTTGACCTTCGGCTGTCGCCTGAATGCCTATGAAAGCGAGGTCATGCGCGCGCTCTCCGCCCACGAGCCAGCCGCCACCGTGGTCGTCAACACCTGCGCCGTCACGGCCGAAGCCGAGCGTCAGGCTCGGCAGGCGATCCGCCGCGTGGCGCGCGAACAGCCGGAGGCGCGCATCGTCGTCACCGGCTGCGCCGCGCAGATCGATCCCGCCGCCTGGGCCGGCCTGCCCAACGTGCATCGTGTATTGGGCAACGACGACAAGCTGAAGCCGCAGAGCTGGGCGCCTGGCGCTGGGTCGGCGGTGTCCGACATCATGACGGCGAAGCAGACCGCGGCGCATTTGGTCACCGGGTTCGCCGGCCGGGCGCGGGCGTTCGTGCAGGTGCAGCAGGGTTGCGACCATCGCTGCACGTTCTGCGTCATCCCGTTCGGACGCGGCCCCAACCGTTCAGTTCCGATCGGCGCCATTGTCGATCAGGTGCGGGCGCTGATCGCAACCGGCTACCAGGAAATGGTGCTGACCGGGGTCGATATTGCCTCCTTTGGTGCGGACCTGCCCGGCGCGCCAACCCTTGGACAGATGATCCGCCGGGTGCTGGCCCTGGTGCCAGAATTGCCGCGGCTGCGGCTATCTTCCCTTGATCCCGCCGCCATCGACGACGACCTGTGGCGGCTGATCGCCGAGGAGCCGCGGCTGATGCCACATCTGCATCTGTCGTTGCAGGCGGGCAGCGACCTGATCCTGAAGCGGATGCGCCGGCGGCACTCTCGTACCCAGGCGCTCGCGGTCATCGCCCGCGCCCGTGACCTGCGGCCCGGCATCGCCATCGGCGCCGACCTGATCGCCGGCTTCCCGACCGAAAGCGACAACCTGTTCGCGGAAACCTTGGCCTTCGTGCGGGATGCCGCGGTGCCTTACCTGCACGTGTTTCCCTACAGCGAGCGGGCCGGCACACCGGCGGCGCGGATGCCGCCGGTGCCAAAGCCGGTGCGGCGCGCCCGTGCGGCCCTGTTGCGCCAGGCGGGGCAGACCGTCGCCGAACGCTTTCTGGCAGGCCAGGTCGGACGAGAGGTCTCGGTGCTGACCGAGGCGGACCACGCCGGCCACACCGAACACTTCGCCCCGGTCCGGCTGACGGCGGCGGCCTCGCCGGGGACCGTGCTGGCGGCGCGGGTGATCGGCACGGCGGCCGGCGCGCTGCTGGCGGAGGCAGCCTGATGGCGCTCGGCGGATTCTTCTCGCGGCTGAAGGAAGGCCTGTCGCGCAGCACGCAGAAGCTGTCCGGCGGCATCACGGCGGTGTTCACCAAGCGCCGGCTGGACGAGGCGGCGCTGGAGGAGCTGGAGGAACTGCTGATCTCCGCCGACCTTGGCACCGCGGCGGCGCAGCGCGTCATCGCCGGGTTCCGTCGCTCGCGCTTCGGCACCGAGGTTACCGATGCGGAGGTCAAGCAGGCGCTGGCCGAGGAGATCGCGGCCATCCTGACCCCGGTCGCCGTGCCGTTGGTGCTCGATCCGGCGCTGAAGCCGCATGTCGTGCTGGTGGTGGGCGTGAACGGAACCGGCAAGACCACGACCATCGGCAAGCTGGCGCAGAGCTATCATGAGCAAGGTCGGCGCGTGGTGATGGCGGCCGGCGACACGTTCCGCGCCGCGGCGGTGGAGCAGTTGCAGATCTGGGGGGAGCGGACCGGCACGCCGGTCATCGCCGGCGGGGCGAATGCGGATTCGGCCGGCCTGGCGTTCGATGCGCTGACCCAGGCCAAGGCGACCGGGGCGGATGTGCTGCTGATCGATACCGCCGGGCGCCTGCACAACAAGGCCGCGCTGATGGATGAGTTGCGCAAAATGATCCGCGTGCTGCGCAAGCAGGATGCGACGGCGCCGCACTCGGTGCTGCTGGTGCTGGATGCGACTACCGGTCAGAACGCCGTGCAGCAGGTCAAGGTGTTCAAGGAGATGGTCGAGGTGACCGGCCTGGTGGTGACGAAACTGGACGGCAGCGCCCGCGGCGGCATCGTGGTGGCGCTGGCGGAAGGCTTTGGACTGCCGGTTCATGCCGTGGGTGTGGGGGAAAAAGCCGGGGACCTGCGGCCGTTTGATGCTGGGGATTTCGCGCGCGGGCTGGTGGGGGCGGAGGCGTAATTCTGATCCGCTGTCTTACCTGGCAGCCTCGCTGAGGTTCTTGACAAGAGCATGCATCCCCCAATTCTTTACCGCTACGGTGGTTTGGTCCCTGAAGGAAATTGTTTGTTGCCAGGCACCTACGCACTCGATGAATATTTTGATTCGTTCATACAAGCCCAACTTGCCAGCGGACGCTACACGGACGCGAACGAAGTGCTCCGGGACGCGTTGCGACTGTTGGAAGATCGCGAGCGCAGACTCGGTGCGCTGGATGACGCAATCGAGCGTGGATTGGTCGACATCAAGGCTGGTCGCATACACGATCTCGACGAGGTGTGCAACGAACTGGATAAGGAACTCGCGGCTCTTTCTGACCGCCAGGCGGTATAGGATTGTCCTCTCGCAAGAGGTTAGAACCAGCCTACGTGAAATCGCTTTCTACATCGCGCTGGACAATCCAAACCGAGCCCGATCGTTCGTGCGCGAACTTCGGACGAAGGTGCTGGACATCGGCAACATGGCTCGCGCATTCTCGCTTGTTCCACGCTATGAGCATCATGGTCTCCGGCGCCGGCCCTTCGGGGCCTACCTGATCTTCTACCGCATTAAAGGCGATCAGGCTTTTATCGTGCAGATCCTGCACGGCGCCCGGGACTATGAGGCGCTGCTGTTTCCGGCCGGATGAAGCTTGCCCTGAACGGTTCTATACAGTAACAACCGTATTCGTCTTCCCGGTGGATTGGGAAGCATAGCTTTGCGCCGCACGCCGATCCCCGCTGGATGCTCGGGTGGATATGGCAGTGCCCGGTTGAGCAATGGGAAAGCCATGCCCCGTCAGTGGGACGGCAATGGTTCATTTAAAACCGTGAAATGTCGCTAATTCAGCGCGGGCGAATGCAACTTTTGATTGCGGGACTGAACATATCGGGGCATGTTCATTGCAGTTATTTATCGTTGTAACTTTTTATCAAAAGAGGCTCTCCCGGCCATGCCCCGTCTCCAACGCGCTGCGCAGACCAAACCTGCCGAGCTGGCCTCCGCACCGGCCTCGAAGGTGTATCGGCACGCGCAGAAGGCCGTCAGCCGGCCGGAGGCGGGGGCAGCGCCGCGCTTTCGGGATAAGCGCGAGAAGGCGACCTACCGCTACGACAGCAGCCTGTCGCCTGCGCTGGATTGGGATACCAATCCCGCGCGAGAGGTGGCGGCCTGGCTGCTCGCGGCGATCGAGGACAGCGCCCGGCTGCCTGGCCAGACCTTTCCGGAGGCGCGCGTGCTGCGCGGTGCCGACGGCAAGGCACTGCTCACGGTCGCGGGCTTGCAGGACGCCCTGACGGCGCTGAAGCGCATGCAGGCGCCGTTTCTGGATTGGGCGGGCAAGGCCGAGCGGCTGTCCTTTGACGTGCCGACGCTGCCGCTGTTCGTGCACGAGCGGTTCTCGACCGAAGCAATCATCAAGACGTTCGAAGGACACCGGCGGCTGGCGCCGCAGTCGGACATGCATGCGCTGTTCGCCGACCCGAAGATGCCGATGGCGCAGCAGGTCAACGCCTACACGCACCACGGCGACTGGGTGAACCGGATGGTGCTCGGCGATAACCTGTCGGTGATGAACTCCTTGCTGCGCTACGAGGGGCTTGGGGGGCAGGTCCAGATGATCTACATGGACCCTCCCTACGGGGTGAAGTTCGGCTCCAACTTCCAGCCCTTCGTGCGCAAGCGCGACGTAAAGCACGGCGACGACGCGGATATGACCCGCGAGCCCGAGATGGTGCAGGCGTATCGGGATACGTGGGAGTTGGGGCTGCACTCCTACCTGACGTATTTGCGCGACCGGTTGATGGTGGCGCGGGATCTACTGACGCCGAGCGGCAGTGTGTTCGTGCAAATTAGTGACGAGAATGTGCATCGGGTGCGGGATATACTCGACGAATTATTTGGTGAAGAGAATTTTTGCTCGGAAATAAGTGTAGTCAAAGCCGGCGCGTTAGGCGCAAATCTGGTTGCGACTAGAAACGATTACTTGCTTTGGTACGCCCGGGATAAAGCTAACGCGTTCTTCAAGGATGTTTTTGTTCCCAAATCCTTTGGTGACGACGCTGCGTACAGACTTGTCGAGCAGGCGGATGGCATAACGCGATCCGTCACTGAGGAGGAAATCCGCACAGGCGTTCTTCCACAGAATGCCAAGCTATTCCGCTTTGTATCTCTTACCAAACCGGGGCCGGGCCAGCGGTATGACATCAAGTTAAATGACAAAGTATATACAGCGGGAACCCGGTGGTGGGGTTTTCCGCCCGAGAGTATGGAGAAGCTAATCAAGGTCGGACGCGTGAGAGTGCAGGGTAACACTTTATCCGCTGTTCGATACTTAAATGACTTTCCGGCAAACCCACTCGATAATCTTTGGACGGATACCGGAAGTGGTAGTGCGATGGATAAGCTTTACGTAGTCCAGACTTCCACGAAAGTAATCCAACGTTGTATTCTTATGACTTCAAGGCCGGGTGACCTCGTCCTGGACCCAACTTGCGGCTCCGGCACCACTGCGTATGTCGCTGAGCAATGGGGGCGCCGCTGGATCACGATTGACACTTCGCGCGTACCGCTCGCACTTGCCCGGCAGCGCATTCTGACAGCAACCTTCCCATGGTATCGCCTACGTGACGAGACATCCGGCCCTGCCGCCGGCTTTGTTTATACCCGTCGCGAGAACAAGAAGGGTGAGGAAATCGGCGGCATCGTGCCGCACATCACCCTCAAATCCATCGCCAACAACGAGCCCCCTGCAGAGGAAGTACTCGTAGACCGCCCGGAATCCGACAACACCATCACGCGCGTCAGCGGCCCCTTCGTCGTCGAGGCCGTACTTCCAAACCCCCAAACGCTCGACGACGAGGACGCGACCGTGCCGCCTCAGGATGCGCCGGGCGACCACGTGGCGCGCATGATCGAGGTGCTGCGCCGCTCGCCCGAATTGCGCCTACCCGGCGGTGCCAACGTCACCCTGAAATCCATCCGCCGCCCCGCTAAATCCCTCTCGCTTTCGGCCGAAGCCGTGGTCGAATTCGAACCCGCGTCCAATGCCGTTTCGCTCTCCGCTGCCGCCACCCCGGCACAGGACGCGAACCCAGCCACCCTGCCCGTCTCCCCGCGCCCGGTCGCCGTCCTGTTCGGGCCGCCGAACGGCGCCGTGACCGCCAAGGGCGTACTCGACGCCGCCAAGGAAGCGAACGCCAAGAACTTCACCCACCTCTACGTCATCGGCTTCGGCTTTACCGCCGAGGCGCAAGCCGAAATCGACGCCGGCGAGGACGTGCTCGGCCTGCCCGCCAGCCGGGTGACCGTGACCCATGACCTGCTCATGGGCGACCTGCTCAAGACCCAGCGCAGCAGCCAGATCTTCGCCATCGCCGGCAGCCCCGAGGTCGCCGTCATCCCGCTGCCTGACGCCGCCGAGGACGACACGCCACGCTGGCAGGTGCGCCTGCTCGGCCTCGACACCTTCGACCCAACCAGCATCAAGCCGCACCACCTGAACGGCGACGACGTGCCGATGTGGATGCTGGACACCGACTGGAACGGCATGGCGTTCAGCGCCGACCAGGTCTTCTTCCCCCGCACCAGCGCCTGGGACAACCTGAAAAAGACGCTCAAGTCCACCCACGACGAAACCGTGTGGGACCACCTCGCTGGCGATCTGTCGGCGCCCTTCGCCGCCCCTGCCGGCACCGATGTCGCGGTGAAGGTCCTGGATGACCGCGGCAACGAGCTGCTCAAGATCACGCGCCTCGGGGGCTAGGATCATGAGCGGCTTCGAGGTCTCGACCCCGATCCTGAACGGCCCGTTCGACGAGCCCGAGCAGCATTGGCTGCTACAGGAAGGCGTGCCGCCGGTGCAACAGCCGGGACGACGTTCCGCCGGCTACTACTTCCGCGACCCGGGCCGCGGCGTGCAGGACGGCGGCGGCAGCCGCGGTGTATGGCGCGAAATGCCGCTGGTGAACCTCATTCGCGACCGCGTGCGCGAATGGCGCTTGGCCGGCCGGCCCGGCATCACCGGCGTCACCGCCGAACTGTTCCTATGGTGGGAACGGGAAGGCCGCCACCCGCGCCTGTTCTTCGCCCAGCGCGAGGCGGTGGAAACCGTCGTCTTCCTCACCGAGGCCCGGCAGGACTTCCTGCAGGGCATCGCGATCCCGCGCGACGAGCCGAGCGAGGCGCGGATCGGGGAGGGCTATGCAGGGTTTGAGCGCCGCTGCGCCAAGATGGCGACCGGCTCGGGCAAAAGCACGGTGGCGGCCATGCTCGCGGCCTGGAGCATCCTGAACAAGGTTGCCGACCGAAGCGACAAGCGCTTCAGCGACACGGTTCTGATCGTCTGCCCGAACGTGACGATCCGGCGTCGGCTGAACGAACTCGATCCGGCCGAAGGCGAGGCGAGCCTCTACCGGGTCCGCGACCTGGTGCCCGAAAGCATGATGCCGGACCTCATGCACGGCAGGGTGATCATCACCAACTGGCACGTCTTCGAGCCGCAGACACCGGGCGGCGGCGGGGCACGCGTCGTGAAGGCGGGGGTGCCCAAGGCCACAACGGAGCGGATCACGGTCGGCGCGAGGACGACGGCCGCACACGGCAGCCGCCACTACACACACGAAGCCTATGACGCCGCGCGCGCGGCAGGCGAACTGGACGTGAAGGCGGAGGCGTTGGACGCCACGGGCGCGGTGATCAAGGCAGAGGTGCGCGCCACGCGATACGTCGAGAGCGACTCGGCATTGGTCAACCGCATCCTGGACCGCACCGGCGGCAAGCAGAACATCCTGGTCATCAACGACGAGGCGCACCATGCCTACCGAATCCCACCCGAGGAAGCGGACGACGAGGACGGCACCGCGGATGGCGCCGGCAACAGCGGTTCCGAGACCGAGGACAAAGACGCCGAGAAAGCCGACCGCAAGCAGGCCACGGTCTGGATCGACGGCCTCGACAAGGTCAACAAGGTCCGAGGCATCAACTTGTGCGTGGACCTGTCGGCCACGCCCTACTACCTCGGCCGGATGGGGGACGCGACCAACACCGTGTTCCCATGGGTGGTCAGCGACTTCGGCCTGACCGATGCCATCGAGAGCGGGCTGGTGAAGGTCCCGCAGCTTGTCGCGCAAGACGACACGGGCGCCGCGATGCCGGCCTTCTTCAACATCTGGGCGTGGATACTCACGAAACTCACCCCGCAGGAACGTGGCGCCGCGCGCGCCAGCCCGGACGCCAACGCGATCCTGAAATGGGCGCACACGCCGATCGCGATCCTGGGCGGCATGTGGGCGAAGGAACGCGAGTCGTGGGCGGAAGGTGACGACAAGCGCCCGCCCGTCCTCATCCTGGTTGCCAAGAACAAGAAGATCGCCAAGGCGCTGTTCGAATGGATCGGCGAGGGCAGCGCATCACCTGGCGTCGCACCCCTGAGCATCCCTGGCCTGCGCAACGAGGACGGCCGCGTGAACACCATTCGCGTGGACACCAGCGTGGTCGCCGAAACCGACAGCGATAACGCCAAATTGGACGACAACCGCTGGATGCGGCTCACCCTCGACACGGTGGGCAGCACGGCCTGGCCGGTGGACAAGCAGAACCGTCCGATCTACCCGGAAGGCTTTCAGGAGCTTGCCGCGAAGCTGCACCGGCCGCTGCACCCACCCGGCCGCGACATCCGCTGCATTGTGTCTGTCGGCATGCTGACCGAGGGCTGGGATTGCAACACCGTCACCCACGTCATCGGGCTGCGGCCGTTCCAGTCCCAGTTGCTGTGCGAGCAGGTCGTCGGCCGCGCGCTGCGGCGGCGCTCCTATCAGATCGGCAATGATGGAAAATTCGAGGAAGAGGTCGCCAAGGTTTTTGGCGTGCCCTTCGAGGTGGTGCCGTTCAAGGCAAGCAATGCGACACCCAAACCAAAGCCGCCGCACCAGCGCATCTACCCTGTGCCCGCGAAGGCGCGGCACGCCATCACGCTTCCCAACGTGGTCGGCTACCAGATGGCCGTACGTGACCGCATTGCGGTCGCGGACTGGACCACGGTGCCGACGATCAAGCTCGACCCCATGGACCTGCCGCCGACCTCGGCGCTGGCCGCGACACTCAACGTCACAAGGCCCTCGGTGAACGCACCGGGCGGCGTCGCCGTGGCCAGCCTGGCGGCGTTCCGCGAGCGGCACCGCGAGCAGGAACTTGCCTTCCAGATGGCGGCCGACCTGACCCGGCTGTATGCTGGGCAGCCGACGTGTGAAGTGCCCGTGCACGTGCTATTCGGGCAGGTGCTGAAGATCGTCAGGCGGTATATCGCCGAAAAGGTGAAGCCGCTGCCACCCGCCGACCGCCTGGACGCGTTCCTTTCGCCCTACTACGGCTGGATCATCGAGCGGCTGCTCGGCGCGATCCGACCTGACGCAGAAGCCGGAGAGACCCCAGAGGTCCCCGAAATCGACGAGGACCGGCCATTGCGCACGGCCGACATCTCGGTGTTCACCATCAAACCGGTGCGCGAGGTCGTGCGCAGCCACGTGAACCTCTGTGTCTTCGACACCCTCAAGTGGGAGGAGTCCGCTGCCTATATTCTGGATCAGCACCCGACGGTGCGATCTTTCGTAAAGAACGTCGGCCTAAGCTTCACGATTCCCTATCTGCACAATGGCAAATTGTCGGGCTACATGCCCGACTTCATGGTTCGCCTCGAAGCCGAGGATGAGCGGTATCTTATCGTGGAGATCAAGGGCGCGGACCGGGAAGGCACCGCCGAGGTCAAGGCACAGGCGGCGCATCGTTGGTGCGCCGCCGTTAACGCAACCAAGCGCTTCGGCCACTGGGAATACTGCTTGGTGTATGAAGTTCCAGACCTGCTGCCCCGACTTGATTCGCTGCAAATTCCGGAAATGGCAATATAGAGAGCGGCTGGCACCCTCGCCGGGAGCGCCTACCCCCCAACCCGCTCCTCCGAATTCACTCCCAACTGCTTCAGCTTGCGGTGCAGCGCCGACCGCTCCATCCCGACAAACTGCGCCGTCCGGGAAATATTCCCGCCGAACCGCAGCAACTGCGCATGCAGATACTGTGTCTCGAACAGATCCCGCGCCTCGCGCAGTGGCAGCGACATGATATCCGCCGTCGGGTCGATGTTCAGCAGCGCCGGCGCGCGAGAACCGATCTCCGGCGGCAGCATGTCGGCGCGGATCGGCTCGCCTGCCGTGCCGGGAGCCATGATCAGCAGCCAGTCCATCAGGTTGCGCAACTGCCGCACGTTGCCCGGCCAGTCATAGGCCTGCAGCGCGGCCAGCGTGTCGGCGGACAGCGCCCGCACCGGAATGCCCGAACTTTCGGCCGAACGACCGATGAAGGACAACGCCAAGGTTGGCACATCCTCCCGCCGTTCCCGCAGCGCCGGCAGCTTCACCGGCACCACAGCCAGCCGGTAGTAAAGATCCTCGCGGAACCGCGCGGCGGCGATCTCGGCCTGAAGGTCGCGGTTGGTGGTGGACAGCACCCGCACATCGACCTTCACCCGCGACGATCCGCCCAGCCGCTCGAACGTCTGGTCCTGCAGCGCGCGGACGATCTTGCCCTGCGTCTCCAGCGGCATGTCGGACACCTCATCGAGCAGCAAGGTGCCCCCATGCGCCCGCTCCAGCACCCCCGCTCGGCGTGGATGCGACACCGGGTCGGCGCCAGCCTCCAACCCGAACAGCTCCTCCTCGAACCGGCCTGGGTTCAAGGTCGCGCAGTTCATCACCACGAACGGGCCGGAGGACCGGCGCGACCGCCCGTGGATCATCCGCGCCACCACCTCCTTGCCGGATCCGGCGGGACCGGAAATCAGCACGCGTGAGCCGGTCGGCGCCACCCGCTCCACCTGGGAACGCAACTGTCCGATCAGGCCGGACTCACCGGTCAGCGTTGCCGGCGGCCCGGCCCGCAGCCGCAACTCGGCATTCTCCCGCGCCAGCGCCGCGGCTTCCAGCGCCCGCCTGACCGACAGCAGCAGCCGATCCGATTGAAACGGCTTTTCAATGAAATCATAGGCGCCCTGCTGGATCGCGCCGACCGCCATCTCGATCGTGCCGTGGCCGGAGATCATTACCACCGGGACCTGCGGCTCCTCGCTGTTCAACGTCTCGAGCACGCCCAGCCCGTCCATCCGGGAGCCTTGCAGCCACACGTCCAGCACCACCAGGGATGGCCGGCGCTCGCGGAACGCCCTGACAGCCGCCTCGGAGTCGCCGGCGCCGCGGGTTTCGTAGCCTTCATCCTGCAGGATACCGTCGATCAACATGCGGATATCGGGTTCGTCGTCGACGATCAGGATCTCATGCGCCATGAGACACCTTCATCTGCTGCTCCACGCCGGCAACCGTGCCCGTCGCCGGTTGACCCTGGCCCAGCGGCAGGAACAGGCTGGCCATGGCGCCAGGGCGGCCGTCGGGCCGGTCATCCAGCAGCAGCTTGCCGCTGTGATCTTCCATGATCTTCTTCACGATCGCCAATCCCAATCCGGTCCCTTTCGGCTTGTGCGTCACGTACGGCTCCGTCAGACGCGATCGGTCCGCCTGTGGCAAGCCTATTCCATCGTCCGTCACGGTAACCCGCACGCCCTCCGGCACGTCCTCCACCGCAACCGCGATCCGGCCGGCACCGTCGCGCTCGTCCTTTGGCCGCATCGCAACGGCATCGGCGGCATTCTGCAGCAGATTGGTCAGCGCCTGGCGCAGCATCCGCCGGTCGCAGGGCACGACGGGGCCGCGGTCGGGGATGTCCGACAGCCATTCGATGCCGGGCCGCGCGGTCTTCTGCAGGACCAGGGCTTCACGAACGATACGGCCGACATCCTCGGGCTTTATCACCGGCTGCGGCATGCGCGCGAAGGCCGAGAATTCGTCCACCATCCGGCCGATATCGCCGACATGGCGGATGATCGTGTCGGCACACTGCGCGAAGGTGTCCGGATCGGACTGGATTTCCTTGGCGAAGCGGCGCTTCAGGCGTTCCGCCGACAATTGGATCGGCGTCAGCGGATTCTTGATCTCGTGCGCAATACGGCGGGCGACGTCGGCCCAGGCCGCCTTGCGCTGCGCCGATTGCAGTTCGGTGATGTCGTCGAATGTCACGACAAAGCCGTTTGTCCGGCCACCCGACAGCTCCGCACCGATCCGCACCAGCAAGGTGCGGCGACGGTTCGCCGGTCCGATCTGGATTTCGGCAGTACGCGCGCGTTCGGGCGCGGCCGCGACCTCGGCGATCAGGCTGGCGAATTCCGGCACCGTCTGCGCCAGTGGCTGGCCGATCGCGGTCAGCAGATCAAGCGACAGCAACTCGTCGGCGGTGCGGTTCGGCAGCTCGATCCGGGCCTGCGCGTCCAGGCCGATCACGCCAGCCGACACGCCGGCCAGGACAGTCTCGGTGAAACGCCGACGCTCGTCGATCTGGCTGTAGGCTTCCATCAGTTCGGCACGCTGCGCCGTCAACTGGCCGGTCATGCGATTGAAGGCCCGCGACAGGCCGGCGACCTCGTCACCGGTGGCGGCCTCCTTCACCCGGACATTCAGATCACCGCTGCGCACCCGCTCCGCCGCGTTGATCAGGGTGCCGATCGGGCGGGCGATCGAGTTCGCCATGACCAGCCCGATCAGGCCGGCGGCGAGCAGCACCAGCAGGGCGACGATGGCGAAGATCCAGGCAAAGGCGATCTGCAGCCAGGATCGGTTCTGGTCCAGGCGCTGATACTCCGAGACGGCCTGTTCGGTACGGTGCATGTAGGCCAGGATCGCCGGATCGATCGGACGGCCGATCATCAGCATCAGCGGCGGGGTGGACTCCAGGCGAACCACCGCCCGGACGCGGGTGTTGTCACCGCCATCTAGCACCGCGACGTCGCCACGCATCGCCTGCTGGGTGGCCGATTGGGTCGGCGCCTCCACGCCCATGCCGACGAAGATGCCCGCCGCCGCCAGTACCTGCCCGGTGGTCGGCTCGTAGATGACCGCCTCCGTCAGGCCGCGCAGGGTCGTCTGGGTATCCAGTACCTCGGCGAACACCGTCGGATCGGCCGACAGGAATCGCCCGGCCCGCGCCAAGTCGTTCGCCATCTCCAGCGCGACGGCGCGAATGTTATTGCGATGCTCTTCCAGATAGCCGCGCGAGACCTGCAACGATTCCGCCAGCGATGCCCGCACCGGATCGTTGAACCAGGATTGAATGCCAAAGTGGAAGAAAGCCACGGCGAAGCAGGCGACGACGATGGAAGGCGCCACCGCCACGCCGCTGAACAGGAAGACCAGCCGCACATACAGCCGCGAACCGGCCGATCCACGCCGCCGTTCCACCCAGACGCGGGTCAGCCGGCCACCCAGCACCGTCCCCAGCAAAAGCAACACGGACAGGTTCGCCAGCACCAGCCCGACGCTGACCCCCGGCTTCCAACCCAGCGGGGAACCGCGGGCAAGGATGATGAAGGTTGCCAAGCCGACCATCAATGCCAGCGCCGTCAGCACCAACGTCACGCCCTTGCCCAGCAACACATCGCCCAATTGGCCGGCGCGGGAGGAGCGGGGCTCGGAAATGATGTTGGGCGGCTCCGCCGGCCGCGGCCCACGTTGCCCGGAGGATACGGTCATGTCCGGCGGCAGGCCTTCTGGTACGTCGTTCTTGGGCATGTCGTCTGCCTTTGGCGGCCGCCCGGCAATCATCTACATCAGGCCCCGCACGACCGGGATCTCCAGGTCGCGTATCTTCTTGCGCAACGTATTGCGGTTGAGGCCGAGCATGGAGGCGGCTTTTATCTGGTTGCCGCGCGTGGCGGCGAGGGTGAGGCGTATCAGCGGCCGTTCCACTTCGGCGATAATCTTGTCATAGACATCGGTGATGCCGACGCCATCGTTATGCGTGGCGAGGAAGTCCTTGATGTGCCGCTCCACCGCGCTGGACAACGTCTCCGGTCCATTGCCGGATTGGCCGGAAGATGTTGGCGTAAGCATCGGTGATGGATCAGTGAGTTCGGGCGCGATGACATCGGCGCCGATCACCTCCTCCGGGCACAGCGCGGCCAGCCGGCGCATCAGGTTCTCCAGCTCCCGCACATTGCCGGGCCAGCCGTGCTGCTTGAGCTGGTCCACCGCGCTTTGATCCAGGCTTTTGGATGGCAGCCCATCCTCCCGCGCGCGATCGAGGAAGTGACGCGCCAGCAGCGGGATGTCCTCGACGCGTTCGCGCAGCGGCGGCAGGCGGATTGGCACGACGTTCAGGCGATAGAACAGATCCTCACGGAACAGGCCCTGCCGGATGGCGGTGCGCAGGTCGCGATGCGTGGCGGCGATGATGCGGACATTGGCCTTGATTGGCTGGCGGCCGCCGACGCTGGTGAATTCACCTTCCTGCAGCACGCGCAGCAGGCGGGTCTGCGCCTCCGGCGGCATGTCGCCGATTTCGTCGAGGAACAGCGTGCCGCCATTGGCCTGCTCGAAGCGTCCCTGGGAGCGGTTGGTAGCGCCGGTGAACGCGCCCCGCTCATGGCCGAACAGCTCACTTTCGATCAGTTCCCGCGGGATGGCAGCCATATTGATGGCAACGAACGAGCCGGCTCGGCGTTTCCCATAATCGTGCAGCGCGCGGGCCACCAGTTCCTTGCCGGTGCCGGATTCACCGTTGATCATGACCGTCAGGTCCGCCGTCGTCAGCCGCGCGATGGTGCGGTAGATCTCCTGCATGGATGGGCTGCGGCCGATCAGCGGCAGGCGCTCCTCGGCGTCACGTGGCTCGCGGACGGCGATGGCCGCTTCCGACGGCTGCGCCAACGCTCGGCCGACCACCGACAGCAGTTCACGCAGGTCGAACGGCTTGGGCAGATACTCGAAGGCGCCGCGCTGGGTGGCCTTCACCGCGGTGATCAGCGTGGACTGCGCGCTCATGACGACGACGCGCAGATCGGGCCGGATCCGCTTGATGCGCGGGATCAGATCGAGGCCGTTCTCGTCCGGCATCACCACGTCGGTGATGACAAGGTCGCCTTCGCCGTCTTCTACCCAGCGCCACAAGGTCGCGGCGTTGCCGGTGCTGCGGACCTGATAGCCGGAACGTCCTAACGCCTGCGTCAGCACCGTGCGGATCGAGCGGTCGTCATCGGCGACGAGGACCGTGGGGAGTGTCATTGGTCGGAGTCCCTCTCGGTCACCACCGGCAGATGCAGGCGGAACTCGGTGCGGCCGGGGCGGCTATCCACTTCGATCAGGCCGCCATGATCGCCGACGATCTTGGCGACCAGCGACAGGCCCAGTCCGCTGCCGGTCGATTTGGAGGAGACAAACGGCTCGAACAGATGCGGCCGGATGTCTTCGGGAATGCCGGGCCCGTTGTCGCGCACGGCAACGACCAGCGGCAGGTCAAGTCTCGAGGTGCTGCCGGGGATGGCGACCCGCATGCCATGCTGGAAGCCGGTCGCCAGCGTGATTTCCGGATGGTGGACGCCTTCCACGGTGACCGCCTCGGCGGCGTTCTTGACCAGATTCAGCACCACCTGAACAAGCTGGTCCCGATTGGCCCAGACCGGCGGCAGCGACGGGTCATACAGTTCATGGAACCGAATGTGCGCGGCGAAACCGGACTGGGCAAGCTTGCGCACATGCTCCAGCACGCGGTGAATGTTGACCGCGGTGCGGGCGATCGGCTTTTCGCCAAAGGCTTCCATGCGGTCCACCAGGGCGCGGATGCGATCGGCCTCATCGCGGATCAATTCGGCCAGTTCCCGATCGGCCGGCCCGACGCTGGCCTCCAGAAGCTGCGCCGCGCCGCGGATGCCCGACAGCGGGTTCTTGACCTCATGCGCCAGGATCGCCGCCATGCCCGACACGCTGCGGGCGGCGCCGCGGAAGGCAAGCTGCCGGTCCAGCGCGCGGGCGGCGGAAGCATCCTGCATCACCAGCAGCACCGCGCCGGCTTCCTCCGGCAGCGGCGATCCCTGTACCGTGATGCCGCGCTTGTGCAGCCGGGGACTGTCAAGGTTCAGATCATGGTCGACGATGGTGGCTTCGGTGCCGCGCACCTGTTCGATCAGCAGGAAGATGGGGTTGTCGGCCGGGATCAGGTCGTTCAGCCGCAGTTGCGACAAGCCGGCGGCCGAGATGCCCAGGAAATGCTCCGCCGCCTGGTTGACCAGGCGAAACCGGTTTTCCGGATCCAGCAGGATCACCGGCACCGGCAGCGCGGCCAGTACGGTGGCGGCATCGGCGCCTCGGTTGCGGCCGGCCAACAGGCGCGAGGCGCGAGCGACGACGGTGCTCATGCCGCCTGCGCTTGCTGGACGTCGCCGCCCCCGGCCGTGGTGCGGCTGGCGCCCTGGCCGATCAGCGGATCGTAGAATTCATCGATCAGCCGCAGGACCTGGTCGGCATCCGGCAGTCGATTGACCGCGGCACGAAATTCGGCCGATCCGGCCAGACCACGCGAATACCACGACAAGTGCTTGCGGGCGAGCCGGACGCCGGGTCCAATGCCAAATTGGCTGAGCATCATGGCGTAATGCTCCAAAAGGATGGCTTTCTGCTGCTCCAGCGACGGTTCCGCCAGGCGCGCGCCGGTGCGCAGGAAATGCGCCACCTGGGCGAGGAACCAGGGCCGGCCGTAGCAGCCGCGGCCGATCATGACGCCGTCGGCACCGGCGCGGGACAGCGCGGCGGCGGCATCATCCTCGGTCAGTATGTCGCCGTTGACGATGATCGGAATGCGCACCGCCGCCTTGACCCGACGGACGAAATCCCAGTCGGCGACGCCGGTATAGAATTGCTGCCGGGTGCGGCCGTGGATGGTCACCATGCGGATGCCCACGTCCTGCGCGATCCGGGCGAGGTTCGGCGCGTTCAGGCTAGCATGGTCCCAGCCCATGCGCATCTTCAGCGTTACCGGTACCGGCACCGCATCGACAGTGGCCTGAAGGATCGCCGCGGCGGCCAGTTCATCGCGCATCAGGGCGGAGCCGGCAGCCTGGCCGACCGCGACCTTCTTCACCGGACAGCCGAAGTTGATGTCGATCAGGTGCGCGCCCCTGTCCACCGCCAGCCGCGCCGCCTCGGCCATCGCGACCGGATCGCAACCGGCGAGCTGCACGGCGGAGACACCGCCCTGCCCGTCGATCTCCGCCATGTCCAGAGTCCGGCGGTTCTCCCGGATCATCGCCCAGGATGCGATCATCTCCGACACGACCATCCCGGCGCCGACCTGCTTGGCGATGCGGCGAAACGGCAGATCGGTGACACCAGACATCGGCGCGAGGATGACGGGTGTCGCGATACGGACACCTTGGCCAAGATCGATGGGATGCAGATCGATCGTTGCAAGGGCAGGTGGTGTGATGTGTGAACGACAGTTGCCCATGATTTGGGCAAGCTAGCGACACATCTGCCGACGCGCAATCGCCCATGTGTTCTCGTGACGGCGGCGAAGCGTTGGCGGACCTGGGCGTGCCGATACGCAACCGAGCAGGCGACCGAACGTTCCGGTCTGTCGCTCAACCTGTGCCATAAGGTGTTGTCATGGTCCGGCCGGCTGCATCGCAACGCGACACCTCGATCACGACTTATCAGGCGAAGCGCGACTTCCATGCGACCGACGAGCCGTCGGCCGGTCGAACTGCCTCGGCGGAGGTCGGATCAGCCAAGCGAAGCGCGCCGATCTTCGTGGTGCAGAAGCACCTGGCGCATCGTGCCGGCCTGCACTGGGATTTCCGGCTGGAGCACGGCGATGTGCTGTGGAGCTGGGCGGTGCGCAAGGGCCCTTCGCTCGATCCCAAGGACAAGCGCCTGGCGGCGCATGTCGAGGATCATCCGCTGGACTACGCGGAGTTCCAAGGCACCATCGCGGACGGCCAGTACGGGGCTGGTACGGTGGAGACCTGGGACCGCGGCACGTGGACACCGGTAACCGATCCGGATGCCGGCTTTCGAAATGGCGAGATCAAGTTCCGCTTGAGCGGCAAGCGGCTGAACGGCGCCTTTGTCCTGATCCGGCTGCGCGCCAAGCCGGGTCAGCGCGGGCGGCAGGATAGCTGGCTGCTGATCAAGGAGCACGATCCGTTCGAGCAGACCGGCGGCGACGCCGAGACGCTGGAGGCGACGGTCGAAGCACCCAAGCCGCCGAAGCGCCGGCAGCCTGTCGCCGCGGGCAACGCCCCTGCGCCCGGCGCAGTACGGCGGGCGCTGCCGGATCGGCAGGCGCCGCAGCTTGCCGCGGTGGTCGACGCGCCGCCCGAGGACGCGGGATGGCTGACCGAGATCAAGTTCGACGGCTATCGCATACTGGCCTCGGTGCGAGAGGGCAAGGTGACGCTGATCACCCGCAACGGCAACGATTGGACCGACCGCCTGCCCGCGGTGGCGGCGGCGGTGCGGCGGCTTGACGTGTCGTCGGCCATGCTGGATGGCGAGCTGGTGGCGCTGGACAACGACGGCTCGTCCAGCTTTCCCGCGCTGCAGGCGGCTTTGGCGGACGGGCGGGACGAGACGCTGTTGTTCTATGCCTTCGACCTGCTGCACCTGGACGGCTGGGACCTGCGGCCCTGCGCGCTGCGCGACCGCAAGCTTGTGCTGAAGCGCCTGAATGCCTGGCAAGGGATGCTGCGCTTCAGCGATGATCATGAGGGTGACGTGGTGCGGATGCGCCAGGCCGCCTGCCGGATGAAGCTGGAGGGCATCATCTGCAAGCAGGCGGATGCACCCTACCGGCCTGGCCGCGGCCACACCTGGCTGAAGGTCAAGTGCCAGGGTCGGGAGGAGTTCGTCGTCATCGGCTGGACCGCGCCAGCCGGTGGCCGGGTCGGCCTCGGGTCGCTGCAGCTTGGCTACTACGATGAGTACGGCGGATTGCACTACGCCGGCGGCGTTGGCACCGGCTTTTCCGACGAAGTGCTGGAGCGGTTGCGCAACGCATTGGACGACCTGGAGACAGCGCCGCCCAAGGGCCTGCTGCTGGCGGGCGACGATCTGGAGCGGACCATCCATTGGGTCGAGCCGAAGCTGGTGGTGGAGACGTCGTTCATTGCCTGGTCCGGCGCCGGCCGCGTCCGCCATGCCGTGTTCCTGGGGCTGCGGGAAGACAAATCCGCCGCCGAAGTGGTGCGCGCGGTGGCTGATCCGGCGGCCGAGCAGCGGGCCGTCAACCCGAAACCGCCGGCCGGTTCAGCGGTACGCAAACGGCTTGTAATCACGGTGCCGCCGAAACGGGCGGCGAGCCACGGCGCACCGACGCCCCCTCCAACCCCCCATGCGCCAGCGCGCAGCAGCGTGATCGTGACCGCCAAGGCGCCGCGGGCACGTACCGAGACGATCGAGGGCGTGACCCTGACGCATCCCGACCGCCCGCTGTGGCCGGGGATCAGCAAGCGGGACCTGGTGTCGTATTGGCAGGCGGTGGCGCCACATGCGCTGCCGGGACTGGCGCAGCGGCCGCTGGCGATCCTGCGCTGTCCCGAAGGCGTGGAGGGCGAGCACTTCTTCCAGAAGCACGGCCACGGCGCCATGCCCTTAGGGATCCGCGACGGGGTTGCCGACAAGGCACCGTTCCTGGCGATCGACGGGCTGCAAGGACTGGTGGCGATGGCGCAGATGTCGGCGGTGGAGCTGCATGTCTGGGGCGCCATCGAGGCCGATGCGCTGCATGCGGATCAGCTTGTCTTTGACCTCGATCCGGGCGAAGGCGTGACTGTGCCGGCGATTGTCGCCGCGGCACTGGAGGTCCGTGAGAAGCTGGAGGCGATCGGGTTGGCGTCGTACTGCCGCACCAGCGGCGGCAAGGGGCTGCACGTCGTGGTGCCGCTGGTGGCCGAGCAGCCTTGGGACACGGTGCGAGGGTTCTGCAAGAGTCTTGCGGAAGCTGTCAGCGAGGCCGCTCCGGATAAATATCTGGCGCATGTCAAGATCGCCGACCGGCGCGGACGGATCCTGATCGACTGGCTGCGGAACGGGCTGGGGTCCACGGCGGTCGCTTCGTTCTGCCCTCGGGCTCGGCCCGGTGCTGGGGTGGCGACGCCGCTGGCGTGGCAGGAGGTGACGCCGAAGCTGGACTTGGCGGCGTTCACATTGCGGTCGGTGCCGGAGCGGCTGGGCCGGTTAAAAGCTGATCCCTGGGACGGGTTCGAGGCGGCGCGGCGGAAGCTGCCGGCGGCGCCGGAGCGCAAGATGGCGGAAAAGGCGGCGGGGCGGCCGTCTGGGAAGGCGACGATCGTTACGGCGAAACCGCCGAAGCCAAGGAGGAAGCGAAGCCAGGAATGAGACCCGCCGACATTGAGCAACATTATCTATTGCTTTATGTCCGACAAATAAGCAATATGTACGACATAAAAGGAGCATCCCATGACAATGAACCCGAATGTTGACAAGGTTCTCGATGTCGCGCGGTCGGAAGGATTTATCCCGAAGTCGGACAAGGACGCCAAAGTCTCCGGACGGGTCCACCGGAGCCTTCTGGACGCGGCGAAACAGCGGACCGGCCTGACATCCGAAACCGTCCTGCTGGAGTACGCGCTGGCCAAGGTCGCCATCGAGGACAATTTCAGCGACCAGTTCGCGCGCCTGCGGGGCAGCGTGAGCAAGGACGTGGAACTTGAGTTTTGAGCTTGCCCTGTCCCTCCGGCGGCTGAAGCCGTCGAAACTCATCGCTCCGCTGGCCCGCCGCCACATCCAGGAACTGCCGTTTGTCAGCGCGTTTCCGCAGCCAGGTCGCGAGTTGCTGTTGGACACAACCGTCTACATCGATGGGTTGCAAGATCGATCACCCAATGAGGTAGATCGCCTCATGGCGGTGCGTGTCTGCAACCATTCCGCGGTCTGCCTGGCGGAACTAACTCATGCCTATGGACGCCTTGCCTCAAGCCATCCTCGAACCGCGAACACGCTGGACAGCATTAGCCAGACCATCGGCGCCATGCGGCCACATCGGCTTCGCGAACCGAGTCACTCGGCCTGGGGTACTGCTGGCATGCTGGCCGGCCTGGCGTTTCGCCTGGGCAAATATCAGCCGGGACAGGAACGCAAGCTGTTGAACGACGCCCTGGTGCTCCTTCAGGCCGTTGAAAACGGTTACGTCGTCCTCACCGGGAATATCGGCGACTTCGACATTCTCAACCAACTGCTCCCTGAAAGCCGCATTCTTCTTTATAGTCGGAACTGAATTCAGCACGCGCACGTACCTCGCGAGGCACCGCATCGCCGCTCTGGGCATTGCCCCATCCGTCTCAACCCGCTCGTCCGCGCGCCACCACGGCGAACCCCAGCAGCCCAGCCGCCACGGCACCCACGATCACCGTCGCCAGCGCATAGATCTCCGGCGTGGTCCCCAGCCGCGTCGCCGAGAACACCACCATCGGCAAGGTGGAAGCCCCTGGGCCGGAGGTGAAGCTCGCCACCACCACGTCATCCAGCGACAGCGTGAACGCCAGCAGCCAGCCGGAGACCAGCGCCGGCGCCATCAGCGGCAGGGTAATCAGCGCGAACGCCTTCCACGGCGGCGCATACAGATCCATCGCCGCCTGCTCCAACGCCTCCCCCGCATCCGCCAGGCGAGCGCGGATCACCACCGCCACATAGGCGACCGACACTGACGCGTGCGCCAGGATTACCGTGCCAGCGCCGCGGCCGGCGGGCCAGCCGATCCATTGCTCCAGTGCCACGAACAGCAGCAGCAGCGACAGGCCGGTGATCACCTCCGGCATCACCAGGGGCGCGGCGATCCCCGCCTCGAACAGCAGGCGCCCGCGGAAGCCGCCAAAGCGAGCCAGCGCGAAGCCGGCAGCCGACCCAATCAGGCAGGCCAGGCTGGCGGATACGGCGGCAATGCGCAGCGACAGCAGTGTCGCATCGATCATCGCCCGGTCGTGCAGCAGCGTCGCGTACCACCGTGTGGAAAAACCCGACCAGCCGGTGACCAGCCGCGAGTCGTTGAAGCTGAACACCACCAGGAACACGATCGGCACATACAAGAACGCGAAACAGACGATCAGCCACGCCGTCAGCGCCGCGCTATGTCGCATCCCTTTGGCGCAACCGGCTACAGCAGCAGCAGGACCGCCAGGCTGATCCCACCCGCCAACACGCAGTAGTACGCAAACGGATTGAGCGCCATGGCGTCGTGCTGGCGAAAATAGCGCATCAGGAACGCCGTGCTGAGCAGCGCCGTGATCCCGGCGACGACGGCGGCGATCACCGAGGTGGTCAGCACCCCCGGCGGCACGGATTCGTGCATCAGCTTCGGCACCTCCAGCACCGTGGCGCCCAGGATGATCGGCGTCGCGATCAGAAAGGAGAAGTGCGCCGCCCCCTCATGGTTGATGCCGCGCAGCAGGCCACCGACAATGGTGGCACCAGAGCGGGAGATGCCGGGGATCAGCGCGGTGCACTGCCAGCAGCCGATGACCAGGGCATCCACCATGTTCAGGGTCGCCAGATCACGCCGCCCGCGGCCGCGCAGCCGCTCCCCGAACAGCAGCAGCGCGCCGTTGACGATCAGGAACGCGGCGGCAACCACGGGAGAGCCAAACAGGCCGCGGACGAACTTCTCCAGCAGGAACCCCAGGACGACGGCCGGGATGGTGGCGATGACGACCAGCAGGAAGACCCGGCGGCTCTCTTGCACCTGGTGCGCGCCGCCAATGCCCAGCACGCCGGTGACCAGGGTCCACCAGTCCTTCCAGAAGTAGCCAAGCAGGGCCGCCGCGGTGCCGAGATGCAGCATGACCAGGAATGGCAGGAACTCGGACGAACGCTGGTCGATGCGCCAGTGCAGCAGGGCCGGCAGCACCACGGCGTGGCCGAGGCTACTGACGGGGAAGAGCTCAGTCGCGCCCTGAAGGATTGCGATCACGAGGGCTTGTAACGTGTCCATGCATGGCTCCGGCCAATTCGAGACCGGACACTAGCGGATTCTTGGTGCCAAGATCACCGTCCGACCGGTTCTATCGATCCGACGCATGCAATTTGCGCCGTCAGATCAGGCCGCGGGCGATCTCGAGCAGGCTGCGGAGGTAGTCGGCTCCGTCGGCCGGCATCTCAGACAGGCCGATCCGGGAGCGGTATTCGAAGGCCAGTTCAGCGTAGTCGGAGATCATGTCGGATTCCGCCAGCCAGTTGCCGATTGCCCGCAATTCAACCCAAAGCGGCGTGTAGTCATTGCGCCGCAGGTCTTCGACCAGAACGTCAAGCCGTGCGGCGGCACGGCTGTGGTTCCCAGAATCCACGTCGTGCAGCCGTAGATGCCAACAGGCAGTCCGCTCCAGTTCTTCCACTTCCGATGGATCGAAGGAATTCTGGTCATAGGCGGCTTCGGGCAAGGAACTCTCCTGTCGTCATGACCGGCCTTCGCCGGCGATACCGTATGGCCAACGTCCACTCGACCGATCAACTTGGCGCCAGTGCGGCTTCCAGTGCGGCTTGCCAGTCAGGCCTGTCCGGGCCATGGCGAGCGGCATCGCAACGGTCCATCCACCCAGGTTCAATCGTTCAACGGGTAGGCCGCCATCAGCCGCCGCTGATTCTTCCAGTCCCGGTACATCGTCCTGAGACCCGACGGCCGGAAGCCGCGCCGGCGGTTGGCCGCGCCGATCCGGAAGGCCGCGCCATAATGAAAGAACTGCGTCCGCCAAGCCGCCAGCAGCTTGGTCCGCGGGTCCCAGATATGCGTCGCCTCCGACCCGACGCCGTTGATCTCGATCACCCGGAAGCCCAACCCGCGCCGCAGCAGCGCGATGGAGGCGAACCGCACATCGATCCGGCCAAAATGAAAATCCGGCATCGAGCGGACCAGGCGCTCGATCGCCTCGGTCAGCGCCGGCGTGATCAGGTCGCCGCCATCGCGAAAGATCGATCCCTTGCAGTGGTTGCCGACGAAAACCAGCCTTACCTGCTCGCCCTGATCAGGCACCTGATCAAGCCGGTCGGCGAGACGGTCGAGATACAAATGCGGCACCCGTCCGGCCCGCTCATCGGCCAGGATCAGCGTGCGCAGGGTGGATCGTCCGTCGCCGACGACCACCGGCGGCTCCTTGATCGTCATCGACGTTATGCGTCCACGCATCTCGTGTGGATGACGGACATAGAACAGGCCCGCCTCATGCGGTTCAGCGACATACTGTTGCACGACCAGCGTCTCGCCGGCGGGAAATCCGGCCAGATACGCCGCGACCTCGGCGGCATCATGGACCAGGCGCACACCCGTGCCGTTGCAGCCGATATCCGGTTTCACGACCACGGGATAGGCCAGCCCGGCGGTTTCCATCGCCGCCTCGACCGCCGCCACGCCGTCCGGATGCGCCAGCACGCCGCGGGCCGGCGCGGTCAGGTCCGCCGCTTCCGGTCCGATCTGCGACAGGATGGAAAGCTTCGACTCGCCGCACAGACCGCCGGTGGTGATCCGCGGGTTCGCCGCCGTCGGCAGGCTGAAATCGCCATAGCGCAGGCCAAGCAGCACCCAGTGCGCGACGACCGGCGTATAGAACAACCACCCTGGCCAGAACTCAAAGAACGACAGCGGATTGCCTTGCCGGGCGGAAGCAACCTGGTCCGACACCAGCGCTTGCTGTTCGGTCACGGCGGTTTCAAGCTTCATCGGCGCGCACTCCGCAACCCGGTGGCGGCGGCGCGGCCGGCCACGACAATGAATACGACGAACCCGATGGCGCCCGCCCAGCGCCAGGCGCCCAGATGGTCCATCAGAAACTGGCCAACCCGCATGGAGGCGGCGAACAGCAGGCTGGTCCAGCACGAGGTCGCGACCACGGCGGCCAGTGTGAACTGCCGCAGGTCGGCCTTGACAAAGCCGCAGGTGGTATAGGTTGGCAGGCGCAGCCCCGGCAGGAAGCGGCTGACCAGAACAATCCTGAAAATCCGGCCGGCGACGAAGTCGCGGATCGCCGCCTGGCGATGCGGCGGCAGCCGACGTGCCAGCCAGCCTATCCGCGCGGATAGGCGGCCGAGGCCGTACAGGCCCAGGTCGCCCAGCACAATCCCCACATACAGCGCGCCGAGCGCCAGCGGTAACGGCAACACCCCCTGCTCGACCTGCATCGCCGCCACGACGGTGGCCGCGTCCTCCAGGATGAAGGTGCCAATGATGATGGCGCCGGCCTGGAACACCGGTGAATGGCCAGCCAATGCCAGCAGGGAGCTGATGGAACTGGCCAGCATGACGACGCCCGGACGACTTTCGTGGCTACAGGTTAACGGAACGCCCAGTTAAATGACAAGGTCAGGCGCACCGCATCATCAATGCGCGAGGCCGGCGGTAAATTGGACAAGCCAGCTTACCCGTGGGTAGTCTGAACACCGAAAAACCGTCCGAGAGGGAACAACGCATGGCTGTCACCTGGACCGACACGGTCAAAGACATTGCCGGCGGCAAGCTGCACATCTCGCGCGCTGGCAGCGGCCCGACCGTCCTGGTGCTGCATCACGACATCGGCACTGTGGACCGCCTGCCGTTCTACGACCTGCTGGCGGAAAAATTCGACGTGGTGATCCCCCATCATCCCGGTTGGGGCAAGTCGGAGCGGCCAGGGTGGCTGCGCCATCCCCGTGATATCGCCGCCATCTACAGTTGGCTGCTGGCCGACCTCGACGCCGTCGGCGTCACCCTCATCGGGCTCGGCTTCGGCGGCTGGATCGCGGCGGAAATGGCCAGCCAGTCCCCCACCACATACCGCCGGTTGGTACTGGTCGGTGCCGCCGGCCTCAAGCCGCCGGAGGGCGACATCGCCGACCAGGCGATCGTTTCATACATCGCCTACCCGAAGTCCGGCTTTCATGAGGAGACCGCGTTCACCCGCATCTATGGCGATATCTCCACCGACCAGCTCGAGGCCTGGGACATCGCGCGCGAGATGTGCTTCCGCACCGCCTGGAAACCCTACATGTACAGTCAGACCCTGCCGCATCTGCTAGGCGGCGTGCGCACCCCGGCGCTGCTGATCTGGGGCGACGACGATCAGATCGTGCCCGTCAGCGCCGGTCACGCCTATGCCCGCGCATTCCATGACGCGACGCTGACCACGATCCCCGCCTGCGGTCATTTCGCCGAGATGGAAAAGCCCGAGGTCGTCGCCAGCCTGACCACGAACTTCATCAACCACTGACGCCGGACAGCAGGAGGCTTTCCCCATGCACATGATGTATTTCACCGAACAGCCGATGTCGGCCTACGACGCCGAGGCCGGCCTGGACTACGGCGCGACCGCGCTGACCTTCTCCAACAAGCACTTCAGCCCGGTCGAGGGCAGCCGGCTGTACAACGAATACCTGGAAGAATACATCCTGGCCGAGCAATGCGGCGCCGACGGGATCATGCTGAACGAGCACCATAACGCGCCGTTCTGCATGCAGGCACGCACCAACATGTTCGCCTCGATCCTGGCCGCGGTGACCAACCGGGTGAAGATTGTCATCCTGGGCAATCCGCTGCCGCTGACGGAAAATCCGGTGCAGCTCGCCGAAGAGCTGGCGATGATCGACATGATCTCGAAGGGACGGCTGGTGTCGGGCTTCGTGCGCGGCGGCGGGCAGGAGCAGTTGGCGAACGGGGTGAACCCGGCGTTCAACCGCGAACGTTTCATGGAGGCGCATGACTTGGTGCAGAAAACCTGGACGCAGCCCGGGCCGTTCCGCTGGGAAGGCACGCACTACCAGCAGCGGGTGGTCAATCCCTGGGCGCTGCCGCTGCAGCAGCCGTATCCCCGCGTGTGGATACCCGGCGTGCTGTCGAAGGAAACCGTGATCTGGACGGCGCAGCAGCGCTATCCGTACATCGCGCTGAATACCTCGATCGAGGCCACCAAGACGATCCGCGAAACCTATGCGCAGGCCGCCGCGGATGTTGGTTACACCGCCGGATCGGAGAATTTTGGCTACCTGATCCGTGTGCACGTGCAGGACACGGAAGAAAAGGCCATGCGGAACGCCCGCCAGTTCATGTGGATGCAGGGCGAATTCACCGGTCTGGCCAATCCGGTCTGGGCCAATCCGGCAGGATACTTCTCCCCATCGGGCCGACGCGCGTTTGTCGAGTTCTCGACGGGCCGAGCAAAAAATCCCCGTGGCACCCCGACGTTCGAGGATCAGGTCGCCAGCACCATGATCATCGCCGGCACGCCCGACCAGGTGATCGAACGGCTGAAGTACCTGGTGCAGCACACCAAGCCGGGGATCATGGGCATCTGGGCGAACGACGGCACGGTCAGCAAGGAAGACCGCCGCCGCTGCATCCAGTTGCTGTGCGGCGAGGTGATGCCGGCGATCAAGGAATATGGCGCCACCCTGGGGCTGAAGGACCCGTGGGAGGCGAACGCGCCGGTGCATCTGCGGTATTCGACGGATATCGTCGGGCAGAAGGTGGCGGCGGAGTAGAGGGTGCCGCTGGTTTACCCGAGGCCGGTGGGCACGCTTTTGGTCGTTGCGTTGACATTGGACTATGCTTTGGTCCAAAGTAGCCTGCATGAATATACCGGTCAGTGACGCCAAGGGCCTGCTTACAGACCTCGTGAGACGTGCTGAGCATGGCGAGGATATCGTCCTTACGCGCCACGGCCGGGCGGTGGCGCGACTCGTCGGTATCGTGAAGCAGCCAAGTCAAGCGGATCGCCGAACCCTCCTGAACGCCGTGCGAGCTGAAGGCCGAGCGAAAGCCACATCAGGCCCGAGTGGTGATCGGAGCCAGGATTTTCTCTACGATGAGGACGGCCTCCCGGCATGATCGTGGTCGACACCTCGGCCTTCATGGCGGTAGCATTGGATGAACCGGCCGCCGAAGCCTGTATCGATGTAATGGCCCAGGCAGGGGAGATTATTGTGTCGGCCGGAACACTGGCGGAAACCCTGGTTGTCGCCGGCCGGCGCAACATGGGTCCTGCCATGGAGCAACTGATAAGCGGGCTTGGATGCCAGGTCGTATCGGTAACCGAGCACGACGCCTTCAAGGTTGCCGAGGCTTACGCGCTGTGGGGCAAGGGCGTTCACCCTGCCGGCCTCAACTATGGCGACTGCTTTGCCTATGCCCTCGCGCGGCAGCGTGCTTGCCCGCTGCTGTTCGTGGGAAACGACTTTGCCAGAACGGACATCGCCAAGGCCTTCTGAATGCCATCGCCTTGCCAGGGTATCCCGCAGATCGTCGAACTTTCGCAAGGCGGCTCCTGGGCATGAGGCGACGGCGTGTGCCTGTACGGCCTGCGTCACAGGATCGGCGCCAGTGATGCGGTGACCACTCCCCCGCCGCGCCGTCGCCGCGGCAAATGCCGAAAGCGTGCTCGTGGACACGGATTTTGGGCTTCGGCCCGTGTCATCATGCCAGCGCTCGGCGTGGGCTCCGTTCACCTGCGTCTCGATCCCGACGTGTTGGTATGGTTCAGGAACAGGACAAGGGCTATCTGTCGCGAATGAACGCCGTGCTGCGGGCGTTCATGGAGGCCCACGGGGATAGCAAGGCAGATTTAACGGCGGACGACACATTTGGCCCGGCGCACCCGTTTCTCACGGCCATTGTCCGGGCATTTGGCGCAACAACCCGCCATTCCCGCGCTTGATGTGGCCGAACTCCGCACTGGGCTTGAGAAAGGCGGAGCGGGGCTGTTCGGGCAGGCCGAGGCGACCGGACCAGACCGGGCCTGCATGGCCGCCGCCGCGACCGTAGAGGTCAAGCGCAACATCCGGCAGGGATGTTGCGAGCCGGAGCGCGAACAATGACGGCCATTATGGAAAACCACAGCCTGGGATGGTCCTGCCATAAGCCGGGATTATTGGGTCTTGGCTGGTAGGAACTTACCCTTAGAGCATTGCCAGCAGAATGTGAACGAGGCCGATCACGGCATCCTTGCGGGCGACGTCGTATCGATGATCGCGTATCGCCAAAAGCGAGCGATGCAAAAGCGTGGCACCGAAAGCTCCGTAGAGACAGAGGTGCAAGTTAAAGTTGGTAGACAGCGCCAAGGCGGCGTGGAGAATCGACATGGGATGGGCTTTCGAGCCAGGGTTAAACCTGGTCCCTCAGAAATACCTATTGTCCGGAAACCTCGATGCCGCCGTTGGAACCGCCGGAAAAATCCGGAAACGAGGTGCCCTATCCGCAAGGCGGCAGCTTTGCCGACCTATTGAGTTGGCATCTCGACTTCGGCACCCGTCCTCAGGGCAGCCCGGATCGACCCGGTAGACGCTGGGGCAACAAGGACTTCGCAGTGGCCTTGAGCGGCATAAATGAAAGGACAGTTCGCAACTGGCGTGCCGGAAGAAATCCCCCTACCGAACTTGGTAGTATCGAACGGGAGCTATTCGGCGATAACGATGCCTACGATCAGTGGTGCATCGATCTGCGCGCAGCCTATGATGGTCGTCGGCAGCCCCCACCAACTAGCAGCATTCCGCGACCACCAGCGTATTTTCTAGGCCGCGTTAAGGACGTTGCGGCTATCCTGGATGTCCTACTGAGTTCGTCCGCGTCTGTGGCCATTTTGGTTCAGGGCGGTCCGGGTATCGGCAAGACGTCCCTAACCCAAGCCGTCGGAAACCATCCCGATGTCATTCGTTGGTTTGGCGAAAATAATCGCTGGTTTGTGTCTCTTGACGCGGTCAGCAGTGCCGCTGCCACACAGGACGCCATCACCCGATCCAGTGGCGGCGATCCGTCTCAGGGGTTCGGTGCTACGCTAGTAATGCTGCGTCAGCGGCCGGGACTATTGGTCCTCGATAATCTCGAAACACCCTGGGACCCCAAAACTGAGCGTCGCGCCACTGAAGAAATTCTCGCCGCACTGGCTGACATTCCGGCTTTGGCAGTTCTGGCATCTTTTCGTGGTAACGACCGCGTCGGCGGTCCGGCCTGGGCGCTGGTGCATCCTGTCGGTCAGCTCGATCCGCCGGACGATGTTGAGCTTTTCTGCCGTGTTGCTCAAGGACGGTTCCCGAACGACCCGCATTTGCCGTGCTTCATGACTGCTTTGGGCGGTATTCCGCTAGCGATCGAATTAGTTGCCGCGCGCGCCCATAGCCGGTCATCGCTCGCGGCGCTCTGGACACAATGGACACGCATTGGTACGGCACTTGCCGTTGATCCTGATTTTGACGCAGGCCGTTTAACGTCCCTGCCGCATTCGATCGAACTATCGCTGACGTCTAACCGTTTGACGCCGGTAGCACGCCGTCTGTTCTGTTTACTCGGTCAGCTCCCGGCGGGTCTCGCTGTCGAAGATCGCGATGAACTGCTGGGCGATGAGGGCTTTGATGGCGAGGACGCCCTACTGCGCATCGGCCTAGCGGTCGAGCGCGGTGACCGCCTAGACCTGTTACCCCCCATACGTGATCACGCCGCGCGTCACCATGCGCCGCTGGCCCCGGATGGCGCGGCGTGGCCAATCCATTATCTAGGATTGGCCCGCCGCTTCGGCGAGACTGTCGCCACCAAGGCAGGCGAAGGTGCAGTCGGCCGATTAGTTGCGGAATTTGCCAACATAGAGGCGGCGATTCGCGCGGCTCTTGCCGTACGCCAGCGTCAGCAGGTGATGGCTGCTCTGAACGGTTTTGGACGCTTCACCTACATCGCGGCACGACCGTCGGCTGCGCTGAGTGATTTGGCTACTGCTTGTCAAGCCGAGGGCGATGTGCAGGGCGAGGCCACCTGCATCCTGCGCCTTGGCGACATCGCGCTTGTGCGTTCGGATCATGATGCAGCGCGGGCGGCCTATGAGAAGGTCCTGCCGCTGTATCGCCAAGTCGGGTCCGTGCAGGGCGAGGCCACCTGCATCCTGCGCCTTGGTGACATCGCGCGTGAGCGTTCGGATTATGGCGCTGCGCGGACGGCCCACGAACAGGCGCTGCTGTTGTATCGCCAGGTCGGGGATGCACTAGGCGAGGCCAATTGCATCCTGCGCCTTTGCGCACTTGAGCGCTCGGATTATGACGCAGCGCAGGCAGCCTGCGAACAGGCGCTGCTGCTGTATCGGCAAGTCGGGTCTGTACAGGGCGAGGCCAATTGCATCCTGCACCTTGGCGACATCGCGCTTGTGCGTTCGGATTATGACGCAGCGCAGGCGGCCTATGAGAAGGCCCTGCTGCTATATCACCAGGTCGGCTCCAGGCAGAGCAAGGCCAATTGCTTTCTACGCCTTGGCGACATCGCGCTTGTGCTTCTAGATCATGACGCGGCCCGGATGAACTATGAGAAGGCCCTGCCGCTGTATCGCCAGGTCGGCTCCGTGCAGGGCCAGGCCACCTGCACCGCAAAACTTAAAGGCCTAATATGCAACTGAAAGAGACTACCATAAATCAAGATTTAAAGGCCAAGCGCATTTTTTAGGTCGAGAACTGCTTCTGTTGAGCGACCTGCTGGGGTATTTATTACGCCGGGCACAACCAGCTCCCTAAGGAATTTTGTTTTCTTCACGTTTTGCAACATCCCGTTCTTCTCTAATGCCATACCAATTAACATTGACTCTAAGTAATCAATGTCCTTATACCCATTAACGCCGGACTTTGAGAACTTTCCTGTAGTTGGAGTTAAGCGTGCAATTAAGAATAAATGAGGCATTCCATTATGATCGTTAAGGGTTTCATTGTAATACATCAACTTTGTTGCCTGAAAACATTCTTTTTGAAAGCTGCTTTTTTCCGTTTTTCCGACATACCATGCTTTAATATTTTCCCCATTTTTCAATGCAAAAACATAGCATCCACATGCCCTAGAAAGCCCTTGCTCCTGTTGTTCGACTCGCGCCCAAAATGCTTTATCAAAGACGCCCCAACCATTCCTCTCTTTTCGATAGATCTCGAAACCCCCATATACAGCAAATCTCACAGCTACAGCTCCCCTCGATTCAGGCGCGAGTGCTAAGTTTCCTCTAGCGGTCTCTACTCGACAAGCTGCGGCCCGATACCCTGCACGACAGCCTTCCGTGCTTAATTCAAGAATTTTTGGCGTTTTGCATGCCCAATGTTTTCAACGACTTACCCGTTCCAAAAGATACGTCCGAAAACACCGCGCAGACGCAAGACCGCTATCATGGCTATCCCCACCTCAGCACCTACCCGCAGATGCACGACTCGCGGTGCGGGAGCAACTCGCGGTTCCTGGACAAATTGCCTCGCCTACCGCCTTGCTCACCGACCATGAGCGCACATGAATGTTCACGGCCGCGCTGCAATCAACCCACCCTCAAGCCAGATCAGTCCCCATCCGCGTGCCCCTCGGCTCCCGCCCCAGCGCCACCAGCACGGCGATCACCACCGCCACCACCCCGATCACGATCGCCAGCGCCATGCCATAGTCCCCACCATACCATTGGGCGATCCACACCTGGATATTGGCGTTCGCCGAGGCCAAAAAATTGCCCAACTGGTAGACCAGTCCCGGAAACGTCCCGCGGATCGAGGCCGGCGACAACTCGTTCAGGTACACCGGCACGACACCCCACGCGCCCTGCACGCAGACCTGCATCAGGAACGCCCCCAGCCCCAGCATCACCGGCGTGGTGGAGAACGCCCACAGCCGCAGCACCGGCAGCGCCAGCACGGCGGCGATCACGATCGACCACTTCCGTCCGATCCGCTGCGACAGCGTGCCGAAGCCGATGCCGCCCAGCATCGCGCCAACATTCGCGATGATCGAGATCACCGAGATCTGTCCCGGCGACAGATGATGCTGCGCCCCCAGGAACTGGCTTGGATACAGGTCTTGCGAGCCGTGACTGAAGAAGTTGAAGGCCATCATCACGATGGCGGCGAACACCACCAGCCCGACGTGCTGGCGCAGCACGCTCCACAGGCCGACCCGCCGCTCCTGCTGCGTGCGTGCCAGCCAGTCCGGGCTTTCCGGCACGGATCGGCGGATATACAGCACCAGCAGCGCCGGGATCACACCGACCATGAACATGCCGCGCCAGCCCAGCCAGGGCAGCGCCAGGTACAGCACGGAGGCAAGCAGGTAGCCGCTCGGATACCCCGCCTGCAACAGGCCGGAGACCGGGCCGCGCCACTTCGCCGGCACGCTCTCCATGGTCAGGGAGGCACCGACGCCCCACTCGCCGCCCATCGCCACGCCATACAGCGCGCGCAGTATCAGGAACGTGGTCAGCGTCGGCGCCAGGCCGGAGCAGAACTCCAGCAGCGAATAGCACAGCACGTTGACCATCAGCGTCGGCCGACGCCCATAACGATCAGCCAGCCTGCCAAACCCGGCCGCGCCGATCGCTCGGCAGGCCAGCGTCAGGGTGATGGCGAATGCCACGCTGCCGATCGGCGCGCTGAAGGTGGCCGCCACCTCCCGCAGCACGAAGGCCATGATAAAGAAGTCGAAGGCATCCAGCGTCCAGCCCAGGTAAGCGGCAAGAACAACATGGACCTGCTGTCCGGATGACCGATCTGCTGTTCCAGACATGCTCGTTATCTCCCCCACTGCCGGTCCGCCGTCGGCCGGATTTGGCAGCACCGGCACGATTCCGCAATTCGGCGTCTTCCAGCGCGGGGTTTTGCTCCGTCGGCATTCACCGTATGCATAGAGCTTGGCACACAGCGTGGAGGACCAGCCAATGACATGGACGCGGATCACCGATCCCGAGACGGTGACAGGGCTTCTGCCTGCCTGGCTGGGCCGCCGGATGGTCGGGCTGCGCGGCTCGTTCGGGCTGCTGCTGACGACCGGCGATGTCATGAAATTGACGTCGATCGCGGCGGCGCACCAGTCCTCCGAAGGGGTCATCCTGCTGGATGTCCTGCTCGATCACGCCGGTGTGCCCGATGGCATCGATCAAGCCTGGCAGTACAAGCATTTCCTGGGTGCGCCGGTGCCGGGTGCGACGCTGGCAACCGTCAACCTCGCCCAGATCGTCGCCGCGGTGGAATTCACCGTGGTGGAGATGGCGCAAAACCCAGGCGACGTCACCGTTCTGTTCAACGACGAGATCGAGCCGGACCAGTCGGAAGCTGGCACCGCCGAAGCGGTGGGACAGGCGGCAGGCTAGCCTGTGCCACAACGCCTGCCTTCCACGCTGAACCGGCCGGTATTACGATCTACCGTAAGGTATCCCAAAGGCAAACACCGTGACCAACCTGAACGAGATAGATCCCCGGACGGCCACCGCCGCGTGGCTGCAAGCCTTCGAAGCCGCCCTTTCGCAGACAGACGCCGATGCCGCCGCGGCGCTGTTCCTGCCGGACGGCCACTGGCGCGACCTCGTGTCCTTCACTTGGCACATCCTCACCATGAACGGCACCACCGAGATCACCGCGGCGCTGCAGCGGACGCTGCCAACCACCCGGCCCGGCAACTTCCGCATCGCGCCGAACCGCGTGGCGCCTCGCCTTGTCACGCGCGCCGGCACCCCGACCATCGAGGCGCTGTTCGCGTTCGAAACCGCCACCGGCCACGCCAGCGGCGTCCTGCGGCTGGTAGCCGATGCGGACGGCAGGCTTGCCGCCTGGGTATTGCTGACCGCGCTGGATGAGATCAAGCATCACGAGGAACGCATTGGTCCGCGCGTCTCCACCGGGCAGGCTTATTCCCGCGAGTTCGGCGGCCCGAACTGGCTGGACTATCGGCGCAAGGCCATGGCGTACGAGGACCACGATCCGGCCGCCATTGTCATCGGCGGCGGGCAGGCTGGCCTGGGCATCGCCGCCAGCCTCGGCCAGCTTGGCATCGATACCCTGGTAATCGACCGGCACGAGCGGATCGGCGACGCCTGGCGCAAGCGGTACCACTCGCTGACGCTGCACAATGAGGTGCACATCAACCACCTTCCCTACATGCCGTTCCCGCCCAACACGCCGGTGTTCATTCCCAAGGACAAGCTGGCGAACTGGTTTGAATCCTATGCCGATGCGATGGAACTGTACGTCTGGACCGGCACCGAACTGAAGCACGGCACCTTCGACGAGACCACCGGGCGGTGGGAAGTCTCGCTGCGCCGCCACGACGGGTCGGAGCGGACGTTGCGCCCGCGTCACCTGATCTTCGCGACCGGTGTCAGTGCCATTCCGATCCGGCCGGATGCGCCTGGCCTGGACGATTTCGCCGGCACCGTGATGCACTCCGGCCAGTACGCCACAGGCCATGCGTGGAACGGGCGGAAAGTCCTGGTGATGGGCACCGGCAACAGCGGCCATGATGTTGCCCATGATCTGCACGCCAGCGGCGCGGCGGTGACAATGATCCAGCGCAGCACGACGCTGATCGTAAGCCTGGAGCAGGCGCAGAAGGTCTATGACATGTACAAGGAAGGCCCGACGCTGGCCGATTGCGACCTGCTGGCGACCGCGGTTCCCTACAAGGTCCTGGTGCAGGGCTATCAGGTTTCCGCCGCCGCCTCGCAGGCCGCCGACAAGACACTGCTGGACGGGCTGGCGGCGCGCGGCTTCCGGCTGGACAACGGGCCGCCTGATGAGACCGGCTTCCAGATGAAATACCTGCGGCGCGGCGGCGGTTATTACTTCAACGTCGGCTGCTCCGATCTGATCGTCGATGGCAAGATCGGCCTGCTGCAATACAACGACATCGAGCGTTTCGTTCCGCAAGGCGTGCGCATGAAGGATGGCCGTGTCATCGAGGCCGAGCTCCTGGTGGCGGCGACGGGATACAAGAACCAGCAGGATGTGGTGCGGCTTTACCTCGGCGACGAGATCGCCGACCGGATCGGCCCGGTCTGGGGCTTTGATGAAGGCGGCGAGGAATGCAACATGTGGCGCCGCACCGCGCAGCCGGGCCTGTGGTTCACCGCCGGCGGGCTGCCGCATGTGCGGATTTACTCGAAGTACCTGGCATTGCAGATCAAGGCCATCGAGGAAGGCCTGCTGCCTGCCACGATCGCGATGGCGCCTCACGTGGGCGCGGATCGGGAGCTTCAAAGCATCTGAATTAGGCCCTCTATGATCCAGCATGTCTGATAGGCACGTGTAGAGGTGGACGCCGAGTGGCCTGGCATCGTTGATGCCGTAAGCTGAGAATTATATAACAGGCGGAGAACGTCATGAATATCCAGACCGCTATTACAGGGTTCGGAGCAGACGCGGTGCTCGAATATCGTGGCAGGGCGGCTATCACAGATGAAACCAGAATACCTGAAACATGCCTAAGCTTATACATTGCATCGAAACTGATCGCCGATTGCAATTAGGACGCTTGCATTGAGATTCCCTATTCAAGCATTCTTCGTGACCTTGGCGTTTACCGAACCGACAGCGTCTCAAAGTTTGGTGGTCAGCGTGCAGATGTAGCGATCTATGATCAAGGAAAAGCCCTCAGCAATTCTAGAAATCAAGATCATTGATGAGGGACGAAAGCCGAAGGGCGTCGTAGATGATTGGAAAAAAATCGCGCTGCTCCAACGGCATTTGGCGGACAGCGGCTTGCCTGGCCTTCCCGGTCATCTCGGCGCGCTCGTATGCGATGTTGCTGGAAGACCAACAGAACAGGCAGTGGAAGAGCTTACTCGAGATCTTGCGTTGGATCGCTCTGCCGTGGAGTGCGGAGCCAAGCACATGGCCTTGTCGCGCGGGTGGGAGTGGTTGTTCATCAGTGCCAAGCTATCCTGATTCGGTGTATCAGGATAAACGCGCAATGATCAGACCATGTATATCGTGATTAGCGTGCGCAGCAATATGGCAGCGAAAGTTCGGACCTGTCATGCGACTTTGACGGCGATAACAAAGGAAACCATCACGCAGTCAGACGAGTCGATTTGCTAGCGAATTCTGGTTTCAGGAGCGACCGAGTCAACAAAGCCCTCAATTCTGCGAAAACTCCCCCGACTTCCCGCCCGCCTTGTGCGTCACCCGCACCCCCTCGATGCGCATCGACCGATCCACCGCCTTGCACATGTCGTACACCGTCAGCGCCGCCACGCTGGCCGCGGTCAGCGCCTCCATCTCTACCCCCGTCTGACCGGTGGTGCGTACCGTCGCGGTGATCGCCACCGCGACCGCCGCCGGATCGGCTTCCAGATCGACACTGATCGACGAGATCGGCAGCGGATGGCACAGCGGGATCAGCTCGGCCGTCCGCTTCGCCGCCATGATCCCGGCCAAACGAGCAACGCCAAGCACGTCGCCCTTCTTCGCCGAACCGGCCTGAATCATCGCCAAGGTCGCCGGTTCCATCACCACAAGCGCCCGCGCCGTCGCCACCCGCGCGGTAATCGGCTTGGCCGACACATCCACCATCGCCGCATTGCCGGCCGCGTCGAAATGAGTGAACCCGCCGCCGCTCATGGCGCCGGACGCGCGTCGCCCAGCAGCTCGCGCACCGCCGCCGTCACATCCGCCTGGCGCATCAGGCTTTCGCCGACCAGGTAGCATTGCGGTCCGACAGCCGATAGCCGCCGCAGGTCGGCGGTGTCGCGGATGCCGCTCTCGGCGATCAGGAAGCGGTCCGGCGGCACCAACGGGGCCAGTTCCTCGGTCACCGCAAGGTCGGTCACCATCGTCCGCAGGTTGCGGTTGTTGATGCCGATCAACGACGTCTCCAGCAGCAGCGCCCGATCGAGTTCGTCCCGATCATGCACCTCGACCAGCACATCAAGGTCAAGGCTCACCGCGACCTGCTCCAGCTCCCGCGCACGCACATCCGACAGCGCCGCCATGATCAGCAGGATACAATCCGCCCCCATCGCTCGGCTTTCGTAGACCTGCCAGGGATCGATGATGAAATCCTTCCGCAGCACCGGCAAACTCACCGCCGCCCGCGCCGCCTTCAGATGCGCCGGGTGGCCCTGGAAGTGCTGCCGATCGGTCAACACCGACAGGCAGGTGGCGCCGCCCGCGGCATAGGCCATCGCGATGGCGCCAGGATTGAAGTCTGGCCGGATCAGCCCGCTCGATGGCGATGCCTTCTTGATCTCCGTGATCAACCCGTACCGTCCACTGGTCGCCGCCTCCTTCAGCGCGAAGCCGAACCCGCGCGTGGCACTGGCGCGCGCCGATATCTCGTGCCGCAGGGCTTCGACCGACCGCGCGGCCTTGCCGGTCACCACCTCCGCGCGCTTGTCGGCGCAGATCCGCGCGAGAACATCAGGCATCGAGTCGAAATCGTTTGGCATCGACTTTCCTCTTGACTTCAGGCCGCGCTTACGCGCCGCAGTGTCTCCAACGCCGCAAGGGCCGCACCGGATGCAATGGCTTGTTCAGCCAGGGCGACACCTTCGCGCAGGCTGCCCGCGCGGTCCGCCACGATCAGCGCCGCGGCCGTGTTGAGCAGAACCGTGTCGCGGTAGGCGCCAGGCGTGCCTTGCAACAACCCTTGCAACGCCGCGGCATTCAACGCCACATCGCCACCCCGGATTGCCTCGACCGGCGCGTTTGGCAGGCCGGCCTGTTCGGCATCCACAAGAAAGCTGCGGATCGCGCCATCGCGCAGCGCGGTCACGTGGTTCTGTCCAGCAACCGTCAGTTCATCCAATCCCATGCCATGCACGATCCAGGCTGACCGGTGCCCCAGCGCCGCCAATGTTTCCGCCATCGGCCGTGTCCAGTCGGAAGAGAAGACGCCTGTCAACTGCCGCCGAACCCGCGCCGGGTTGGCCAGCGGACCCAACAGGTTGAAGAGGGTGCGGGTGCCGAGCTCGACCCGGGGACCGGCCGCATGGCGCATCGAAGGGTGGTGGCGCGGGGCGAACAGGAAGACGCAGCCAGCCTCGGCCAGGATGGCCGGAAGCCGTTCGATCGGCACATCGAGGTTCACACCCAGTTTGGCCAGCACGTCGGCGCCCCCCGTGCGCGACGACAACGCGCGGTTGCCATGCTTGGCGACCGGCACGCCGCAACCGGCCACGACAAAGGTCACGGCAGAGGAGACATTCAGCGTGCCGGCGCCGTCGCCGCCGGTGCCGCAAACATCAATCGCACCGTCCGGCGCCGCGATCGCCGTCATCCGCGCCCGCATCGCGCGAACCGCGCCGGTGATCTCGGCAACCGTCTCGCCGCGCAGCCGCATCGCCATCAGCAGCGCGCCGATCTGCGCCGGCGTGGCTTCACCGGACATAATGATGTCGAAAGCGGCTTCGGCCTGCTCGTCTGACAACGTCTCGCCGGCGGCGAGGCGGGCGAGCGCGGGTTTCAGTGTGGTGGACACGGCCGGTCAGGCCGCATGGTCAAGCGGCGGCCGAACCGGCGTGTTGCCGCCGCGGGCGAGCGCCAGGAAACGCGCCAGGATGGCGTGGCCATGCTGGCTGGCAATGCTCTCCGGGTGAAACTGCACGCCATGGATCGGCAGGGTGCGGTGGCGCATCGCCATGATCAGCCCGTCATCAGTCCGGGCCGTCGGGACCAGCGTGTCGGGCAGCGTGTCCCGCTCGACGATCAGGCTGTGATAACGGGTGGCCTGGAACGGGGAGGGCAGGCCGGCGAGGATGTCCGTACCGTCGTGGGTGATGCCGCTGACCTTGCCGTGCATCGGTTGCGGCGCGCGGATCACCGCGCCGCCGAAGGCCTGGCCAATCGCCTGATGACCGAGGCACACGCCCAGCAGCGGAATGCGTCCCGCCGCCGCCGCGATCAGGTCGAGGCAGATGCCGGCTTCCGTCGGCGTGCATGGCCCTGGAGAAAGCACGATCGCCTCCGGCCGCATCGCCAGGGCCTGATCAACCGTCAGCTTGTCATTGCGCCAGACCTCGCATTGGGCCCCAAGATCGCCCAGGAAGTGGTACAGGTTGAAGGTAAAACTGTCGTAGTTGTCAATAAGCAGGATCATGTGGATCATCTTTGGTCCGGCGGCGGGCGCTGGTCAATCGGCGGAATAAGCCGGCATGGTCGATCCGGTGTTCGTCCGCCAGGTCACCACTGGGAACACGAATTTGGCACCGTCCTCGGTTGCGCCGACCGGCCCGGCCAAATCTCCGCGCTTGCAGTACCGCCAGCACCTTGCGCGGCATTCTGAGCGCATGCCGCCCTTGCGGCGCCGCATGAAACCGCCAGTCTATGCGCCAGCGAACAGGAAGCGAGGCGTGCATGGCGGACGAAGATATCCCGATCACCGGCAAGGCGCGGGACAAGCTGATCGAGCGCAAGCAGGACTGGGCGCGCCAGGGCCGGCTGCTGACCGGCACCACCGGCGACCCTGACCAAGACCGGCTGCCGCCCGGCCAGCGACTGGTGAAGGACTGGCCCGTGCTGGACCTCGGCGCGCAGCCTGACGTCACCGAAGCGAAGTTCCGGCTGGATGTCGATGGCGCGGTGGAGCATCGCCTGAGCCTGCGGTTGGACGAGTTCATGGCGCTGCCGCAGTCGGACAGCGTCTCCGACATGCATTGCGTCACCCAGTGGTCGCGCTATGACAACCGCTGGCAGGGCGTGTCCGCCCAGGCGCTGCTGGCGATCGTCCGCCCAGCGCCGGAAGCCAAGCACATCATCTTTCACGCCTACGACGGCTACACCACCAATATCCGCCTCGACCAGTTCGATCAGCCTGATGTCTTCCTGGTGCATCGATGGCAGGGCCAGCCGATCAGCCGTGAGCATGGCGGCCCGGTGCGCATGCTGGTACCGCGGCTGTATCTTTGGAAATCAGCCAAGTGGCTGCGCCGGATCCAGTTCACCATCAGCGATCATCCGGGGTTCTGGGAAAAGCGCGGCTATCACAACAACGGCGACCCCTGGACGGAGGAACGATACAGTTGACGTGACGCGGCGGGTGGTTTCGTCAGAGGCGTGATCGCCGGAGGCTGACCCTGTCAGAAGGCGTGAATTACGCTAGACCGCTTTCAGGCGGTACGATCAGCCTGAGAGCATTCTAGTGGTCCGATCCTGACGCTTGGTTTCCAAGCGTTAGGTGAATCGGCCCACCAAATCAAAGCCTAGTGGATAAATTAAACGGACCTATCCGTTGGATTTTATCCACTAGGAGGGCGACGTTTTGGCATCCGTCCGGTTTCCCTGAACCGCTTGCCTGACCGCATCCGGGTCACCCGCCAAGAGGTCCGCCAGGCTGCAATCGTCCAGCACCGCCATGAAGGCCGCCAGCGCCCGGGCCGTCACCTCAGCCCATGTGGTCCGCGAATCGGGCACGCAAATTCGCTCACTGCCGCGCACCACGCTGCCCAGCCGGATGTCGCCGGGTGGCCGTGCCAGGCGCACGCCGCCATGTGGGCCGCGCAAGGTCGTGACATCGCCGGTCGCGGCCAGATGCTGCACGACCTTCATCAGATGATTGTGGGACATGCCGCAGGCGCCGGCGATCTCGGCAATGGAAACGAACCTGCCCGGGGACAGCGCCAGATAGATCAGGGTTCGCACGGTATGATCGGAGAAGGTGGTCAGCCGCAAGGCCAGCCTCCGCTGTCAGTTTATCCGCGCCAGGATAGCGGCGACAACGGCTTCGAACATCGCCGCCGTCAGGCGGCCGGTGTTCGTATTGAGGCGGGAGACATGGTAGCTGTCGGCGATCAGCAGTTCGTCGGGCCAATCCCCCTTGGGCAACGTCCGCAGCGCGCCGTGCTGGAATGCGATGGAACCCGCCCGCAGGCCGCGCGCGCGCAGCACCGCCTTATGGGCAACGCCCCCCAACGCCAGAACCGCACGCAGATGGGGCATTGCCACCAGTTCACTGGTCAGGAACGGATTGCATGCGGTGATTTCCGCGGGTGTCGGCAGGTTGCCAGGCGGCACGCAACGGACCGCGTTGGTCACGCGGGTATCCCGGAGCACCAGACCATCGGCCGGATCGGCACGATAGGAACCCTCGGCCAGACCAAACTTGATCAAGGTCTGATACAGCAGCAGGCCGGCGAAATCACCGGTGAAAGGCCGGCCGGTGCGGTTGGCTCCACGCACGCCCGGCGCCAGGCCAACAACCAGAAGCCGGGCATCGAGCGGGCCGAAGCTGGGCACCGGGGCATTGTGCCATGAAGGATTGGCGGCTCGATTGCTGTGCCGATATGCAACCAGCCGATCGCAGCGGGGGCAGTCAGGCCCTGGAAGCGTCGGGCTCACGCAACGTCGTGCGGATCGGCATAAGGTTCCGCTGGCGTATTGCGCATCGTGTTGCCGCGGATTCGCGGCTCGGTCTGGCGGCGGGTGAACTCCGCGGCAATCTCCGCCAGCTCCAGAAAATCGTCGGCCTGGCGACGCAGCTCATCGGCGACCATTGGCGGACTGGTGCGCACGGACGATACGACCGAGACCCGCACGCCCTTGCGCTGCACCGCCTCAACCATTCGGCGAAAGTCCGAATCGCCGCTGAACAAAACGGCGTGATCGATTTTGTCCGCCAGTTCCAGCATATCGACGGCAATCTCGATATCCATGTTGCCCTTGACGCGGCGGCGGCCGGTCGAGTCGGTGAATTCCTTGGCCGGTTTGGTGACCAGTGCGTAACCGTTATAGGCCAGCCAGTCAGTCAGCGGCTTAAGCGGCGAGTATTCCTCGGTTTCAAGCACGGCAGAGTAGTAATATGCACGTATCACGCGTGTTTGTCTCTTAAAATACTCCAAGAGATTGCGGTAGTCGACGTCAAAGCCGAGGTTTCGCGAAGCCGAATAGAGATTGGCGCCATCAATAAAAAGGGCGACCCGTTCGTTTGGCAGAAAAGGCATCGGCTGAACCTTGCTATATTCGGTGAATGGAGGCGGACAATTGGCGTCAAGCCACGCCAACCGGCAAAACGTCAAAATACCGGTGCAAAGTCACTATAACCATCATTCGATTTTGTGAAAGCCGAAACGGTAGCGGTATGCATGCAAGAACATTGATATTCATCGCCGTGGGCGCGAATCTGCCTGATCCGGATGGTGGAACGCCGCTTGACACGTGCAGGCGAGCCGTTGCGCATCTTGACTTGTTGCCTGGTCTGCGCCTGTGCGGTCTTTCTCAATGGTATCTTTCCGCACCCGTCCCTCCCTCTGGACAACCTGACTACGTTAACGGCGTAGCCGCATTGCGGGTTGACCCCGCCGCGGTCATCGACCCGGCATGGCTGCTCGCGCGTCTGATGCTGATCGAGAAAGACTTCGGCCGCCAGCGGAAGGCGGCGAACGCGGCGCGAACCTTGGATCTCGACATCATTGCCATCGGCGACATGATCCGCTCCGAACCCGATCCGATCCTGCCGCATCCGCGCGCCCACGAACGCGCGTTCGTGCTCGCCCCCCTGGCCGACGTCGCTCCGGACTGGGTGCATCCAGTCCTCGGGCTGACCGCATCGGCGCTGCTGGCGAAGGTAGGAAGGCGAGGGCTCAGCCCGCCGCTTCCCCTTGGGACCCCGCCAAGGGCTGACGCCCTTGGAACCCATTAAGGCGACGCGGGGAGAGGGGGCGACACAATTGTTGCAACCGCCTCGGTCGCCCCCTCTCCCCGCGTCGCCTTATTAGCGGGGATCAAAGGGGCATCCGCCCCTTTGCGGGTCCAGGGCAGAGCCCTGGCCTGCCTTACTTCGCGTGCAGCTTCGCCGCCGTGCGCGCCTGCAGCGCCTCGAAGCTCAGGCCAGGGACGATGTCGAGCACGACGAAGCCACGCTCGGTCACCTCGACGGTTGCCATGTTGGTATAGATGCGCTTGACGGCGCCCGGCGCGGTAAGCGGATAGGAGCATTGGCTGACCAGCTTGGGCGTGCCGTCCTTGGCGGTGTGCTCCATCAGCACCCACAGGCGCTTGGCGCCGGCGGCCAGATCCATGGCGCCGCCGACGGCCGGGGCGGTGTCGTTCTCGCTGGTCGCCCAGTTGGCGATGTCACCATTGTCGGCAACCTGGAAGGCGCCCAGCACGCACAGGTCCAGGTGACCGCCGCGGATCATCGAGAAGCTATCGGCATGGTGGCAGAAGCTGCCCCCGGCGCGCAGCGTGACGTATTGCTTGCCGGCGTTGATCAGCCAGGGCTCGATCTTGTCCTTCTCCGGCGCCGGGCCCATGCCGAGCACGCCGTTCTCCGAGTGAAAGATCACTTCGCGGTCGGCTGGAACGAAATCCGCGATGGCGGTCGGCATGCCGATCCCGAGGTTGACGTACCAGCCTTCCGGAATGTCGGCGGCGGCGCGCTGCGCCATCTGCGGACGGCTAAAAGGCTTGAAGGCGGTCAGTTCGGTGGCGGACATGCAAGCGTCTCCTGTCTCAGAAGCCGGAGGGATCACCGTAGGGCACGTGCAGCACGCGGTCGACGAAGATGCCGGGTGTGACGACGTGATCGGGATCGATTTCGCCGAGTTCACGGATATGCTGAGCCTGCACCAGGGTCAGTTCGGCGCCCATGGCGACCACGGGATTGAAGTTCCGGCCGGCCTGCCGGTAGGTCAGGTTGCCCCAGCGGTCGGCCTCCCACGCCTCCACCAGGCCGACATCGCCTTTCAGCGCCTGTTCCAGGATGTAGGTGCGGCCGTCGATTTCCCGGTGCTCCTTGCCGACCGCCATCTTGGTGCCGACGCCGGTGGCGGTGAAGAAGGCCGGCACCCCGGCGCCGGCGGCGCGCATGCGTTCGGCAAGGGTGCCTTGCGGCACGATCTCCAGCTCGATCTTGCCGGCGCGGTACAGCGTCTCGAACACCACCGGATCGGAACTGCGCGGGAAGGAGCAGATGATCTTGCGGAGGCGTTCCAGCTCCATCAGCCGAGCCAGACCGACATGGCCGACGCCGGCGTTGTTGCAGGCGACGGTAAGCTCGGTGGCACCTTGCTCGATCAGGCCGTCAATCAGCGCATTGGGCTGCCCGACCGCGCCAAACCCTCCAAGCAGCACGACCGAGCCGTCCCTGATGCCAGCCATGGTATCGGCCAAGGTCTGGACGATCTTGTTGATCATGCGGGCGGTTTCCTCCGGCGGCGTTCGCTGATCAGGTGTAGCGCCGGTCGCAAGCGGTGCCAAGACGACGGCCAGCCTGTGTCCGGATCGCGCATCACCTGACGCACTATATCGACATCCCCTGGATGGACATGACAAAATCATCCGTCGTGATTCGCCGGCAGGACTGCACGCGTTGTCCAGGTAGATTGTTGACGCACCACAAGGTCAATCAGGGAAAACTCATGAGCAGTCCATACACCGGCCAATGCTTCTGCAGAGCTGTGGAAATCCGCGTCAGTGGAGAGCCCAACGCAATGGGCTACTGCCATTGCCGATCCTGCCGTTCCTGGTCCGGCGGACCGGTGAACGCCTTCACACTCTGGTCGCCGGAAGCGGTTCAGGTGACCAAGGGCAAGGAAGACATCGCAACCTACCACAAGACAGACCTCAGCCATCGGCAGTTCTGTCGGCTATGTGGTGGCCATCTGATGACGACGCATCCGTCCTTGCAGATGATCGACGTCTTCTCAGCCACCATTCCAGGTTTCACGTTCGTGCCGCAGGTGCACGTCAACTATGCCGAAACGGTGCTGCCAATGCGCGACGGGCTGCCAAAGCTGAAGGACTTCCCGGCCGAGTTCGGCGGCTCCGGCGAAACTGTTCCGGAATAACGAAAAGCACGCTCGATCTGCGACAGGTGCCGGCTTCCGACAATGACCAGGCGGAGCCTGCGCGGTGGGTCGGCGCGTGGCTTCAGGATGCCACTTCCCGCATGATCGCGTACAAATCCGACTTCGCTTCAAACCCGATCCCAGGCAGGTCCGGCAGCGTCACGAAGCCATCACGCACCTGAGTGCCGTCGGGGAAACCGCCGTATGGCTGAAACACGTCCGGATAGCTTTCATTGCCGCCAAGGCCCAGGCCGGCGGCGATGTTCAGCGACATCTGGTGGCCGCCATGCGGAATGCAGCGTTGCCACGACCAGCCATGCTCCTTCAGCATTGCCAGGGTGCGCTGATACTCGCACAGCCCATAGGACAGGGCGCAGTCGAATTGCAGCCAGTCGCGATCGGCGCGCAGGCCGCCATGGCGGATCAGGTTGCGGGCGTCCTGATGGCTGAACAGGTTTTCACCGGTCGCCATCGGACCGGGATAGAATGCCGCCAGTGCTGCCTGCAATTGGTAATCCAGCGGGTCACCGGCTTCCTCATACCAGAACAACTCGTAGTCCCGCAGCATCTTCGCGTAGGCAATCGCAGCTTCAAGATCGAAACGGCCATTGGCGTCGACCGCCAGGCGGGCATGCGGACCGATCTCCTTCAGCACCGCCTCGATGCGCCGACGGTCGTCCGCGATAGACTCGCCTCCGATTTTCATTTTGACAACAGTATAGCCGCGATTCAGATAGCTGCGCATTTCCGCGCACAATGCCGAATCGTCCTTGCCCGGATAGTAATAGCCACCGGCGGCATAGACAAAAACCTGCGGATCCGCCGCCACCCCGTTCCGTTCGGCCAGCAGCCGGAACAGCGGCTTGCCGGCGATCTTGGCGACCGCGTCCCACACCGCCATGTCGATGCTGCCAACGGCAACCGACCGGTCGCCATGGCCACCAGGCTTCTCATTCCGCATCATGCTGCCCCAGACCCGGTCCGGGTCCAGGTTGTCGCCGGTTTCGTCCAGCAAGGACGCCGGATCGGCTTCCAGGATGCGCGGCGCGAACCGCTCGCGGATCAAGCCGCCCTGGCCGTAACGGCCGTTGGAGTTGAAGCCGTATCCGACAACCGTTCTGCCGCCCCGCTGCACGTTGGTAACAACGGCAACCAGGCTGGAGGTCATCTTGCTGAAATCGATATAGGCGTTGCGGATGGGCGAGCTGATCGGCTTGGTGACCTCCCGGACATCGACGATGCGCAGCGGCATGATGGACCCTTCCTAGTGTCCTGCCCCCGAAGTTCGTCATAGCTTAATGACGGACGGAGGGGATAAGCAGGCCACTGAAAACAAAGAACTACGGCTTGACGATGACCATGATGACGATGACCACCATCAGCACCGTCGGCACTTCATTGGCAATCCGAAAGAACTTCTCCGGCTTGCGGTTGGCGTCCTGCATGAAGTCCCTGCGCCAGCGTGAGGACGCGCCGTGAAAGCCCGACATCAGGATCACGCAGGTCAGCTTCACGTGCCACCAGGTCGCGGTCCAGTCGACCGCGCCGGGGGTCAGCACCAGCAGGATGCCGAACAGCCAGGTGGCGATCATCGCCGGCGTCATGATCTGCTTCATCAGCCGGTATTCCATGACCTTGAAGCGTTCACTCTGCTCGCTGCCGCGGGCCACGCCGCAATGATAGACGAACAGACGCGGCAGGTAGAAGATCCCCGCCATCCAGGCAATCAACGAGATAATGTGGAAGGACTTGATCCACGGATAAAAGGCGCTCAGCGCGGCGATCGTCATGGGCGGCGGTCCAGCAAGCTGCGGAGCAGATCTGGTAGCGCGAACATCGAGGGGAATGGAAGGGCACCCGCCTCGCACAAGGCGATCCCGTCGCTACCAGCGGTGATCGCCAGGCAGGTCATGCCGGCGGCAATGGCACCGCGGACGCCGGCCAGCGAGTCCTCGATCACAACGCAGGCTTCCGGTGCAACCCCCTCGGCCGCCGCGGCCTGCAGGAAAAGGTCGGGAGCGGGCTTGCCGCGCTTGCCCTGGGCAATCAGGTCATAGGCGCTGTGGATGCGGCCGGCGACCATGGCGGACAGTCCGGTGCGGGCGAACTTGGCGGCCATCTCGGCACGCGTGGAATTCGACGCGATACGGAACGGCAGGCCGAGGGCGGTGGTGGCTTCCAGCGCCTCCCGCGCACCGGCAATGGGTTTAACCTCCTCCGCCATGACGGCCGTCACGCGCCGCACGACCTGATCGACCCAGCCGGCACCAAGACCCCTGCTTAGTTGCGCCTCCGCCGCGTGCTGAATGTCTGGAAAGGTCAGGCCGAGGAACATCCTGTGGCAGTCGACGGCGGACACCTCCCAGCCGACCTGACGCAGTTCGAGCGAGACAACCCGGTCGCACAACGCCTCGCTGTCGATCAGGACGCCGTCGCAATCGAAGATCACCAGGCGAACGGATCTGCTTGAACGGGACAACGCTACTTCATCCTCATCGCAGGCTCATCGTCATGACGGACCGAACCCTGTCCCCGCGCTCGCCCCGCCATGACATTGGCGGCCTGGTTCAAGGCAGCGCCTTCATGATCAGGCCAATGCTATCCTCCCGGCACGATGTCCCAGAACGGATGCACGCCGTAATACATGTACACATCCCGGCTCCAGGCATCATCGCCCCAGGTGGCCGTCTTCTCGTCGCTGTAGGACGGGGCGCCTTCCAGCGTCTCGCGATCGACATCGACAACATAACCGCCTTTCTCGGTATCGTACTTCAGCTTTTCCCATGGCAGCGGATAGTAATGCCCACCAACCCCAAGGAAACTGCCGAAACTCAGTAAGGCATAGGCGATCCGCCCACTGCGCTTGTCGATCATCACGTCTTCAACCGAGCCAAGCTTCTCGCCAGCCAAGCTGTACACGACCGTACCTTGCACCTGATCAGCACCGATCAGATGGCCGCTTGGATTCGCGGTGTCGTCTAAACTTGCCATGTGCGCCTCCTATTGCTCACGAAAGCCTGAACGCACACCGACGTGAAAGGTTACGCTGGACCGAACCGAGGCGCGCGTTTTTGCTGGAACGCGTCCAAGCCCTCAATGAAATCAGCCGATCGTCCGGCCTCGCCCTGCAGCCGAGCCTCGAGATCGAGCTGCTGGTGCAGCGTGTTGTGCGGCGCGGTGGCGAACAACAGCTTGATCGCGGCCAGCGCCTGCGCCGGGGCTTGCGTCAGCCGCTCCGCCATGGCCCCTGCGTCCGCCATCAGCGCGCTATCATCGGCCGTCTTCCAGATCATGCCCCAGGCTTCGGCTTGCTCCGCGCCAATGGCGTCGCCCAGCATCGCCAGCGCTCGGCCGCGCGCATCGCCAACCATGTGGCTGAGGAAGAAGCTGGCGCCGCTGTCCGGCACCAGTCCGATCCGGATGAACGCCTGCACGAAGCTGGCGGAACGCGCCGCCAGCACGATGTCGCAGGCCAGTGCTAAGCTGGCTCCGGCACCAGCCGCCACACCGTTCACCGCGGCGATGAAGGGCAGGCGGGAAGCGCGGATGCGACGCACGACCTCGTGATGCCAGGTATTGGCCAGCCTCTCCAGGTCGGGCGGTCCATCGGGCCCGGCAGTCACGTCCGACCCCAGCTCCTGGCCAGCGCAGAAGCCGCGGCCCGCACCGGTCAGCATGACCACGCGCGTGGCCGGATCGGCTTCGGCCGCCTCGATCGCCGCCAGCAGGCTGGTCAGCATGGCGCTATTCACCGCGTTCAGTTTGGCAGGGCGGTTCAGGATCAGCTTGCGCCAGCCGCCGTGGAGTTCGATCAGGATATCGTCCATCAGTCGCCCGATCCCTGCGCCAGCCGGAACGCCGCCATCGGATACACGCCGAGCACGCGGAGTTCGGAGGAAAAGAACGATAGTTCCTCCAGGGCGCGCCGCAATTCTGGCTGCTCGGGATGCCCTTCGACGTCGCAAAGGAACTGCGTGGCGGCGAACTCGCCGCCCAGCATGTAGCTCTCCAGCCTGGTCATGTTCACGCCGTTGGTGGCAAACCCGCCCAGCGCCTTGTACAGCGCCGCCGGCACGTTCCGCACCCTGAAAACGAACGTCGTCATCAGGTTTGGTGTCGCCGGATCCTGCGTCCCCGGCCGTGGCGACACGACGTAGAACCGCGTGGTGTTGTGCGCCGCATCCTCCACGTTGGCTCGCAGGACCTCCAGGCCGTAGATCTCGGCGGCCAGCGATGACGCTATGGCGGCCTCGGTCTTCTTCCCCCAGCCGGCGACGAGCTGCGCCGCGCCGGCGGTATCAGCCTCCACCACTGGGGCGAGATTCAGGTCGCGGAGGATGTGCCGCACCTGGCCCAGCGCGACCGAATGCGAATGGGCGCGCCGGAGGTCGGAGATCACCGCCCCCTTGACGCCAAGCAGGCAGTGCTCGACCCGCTGGAACTGCTCGCCGACAATGAACAGCCCCGAGTCCGGCAGCAGATGGTGGATGTCGGAAACGCGCCCGGCCAGGCTGTTCTCACACGGCAGCATGCCAAGATCGGCGGTGCCGTCCTTTACCGCGTCGATCGCCGCTTCGAACGACGCGCAGGGCAACGTGGTCATCGCCGGACAGGCGCCGCGGCAGGCCAGATCGGAGTAGGCACCAGGAATGCCCTGGAAGGAAATCACCCCGCTCATGAAAATTCGCCCGGGGAAAATTCGCCCCGGGAAAATGCACCCTGGGGACGCAGCACGTCGCGCGCGCGCTCCAGGTCGGCCAGGGTGTCGACGCCGAACGGCGCGTGATCGACCCGGACGCAGGCGATGCGCATTCCGGCTTCCAGCGCGCGAAGCTGCTCCAGGCTCTCACGGCGTTCCAGCGGCGATTCAGGCAGCGCGACGAACCGGGCGAGCGCCTCCCGCCGGAAGGCGTAGATGCCGATGTGATGCCACAGCGGCCCATCGCCCCATGGAATCGCCACCCGCGAAAAATACAGCGCCGCCGACACCGCCCGGCCGCCATCAAAGGCGCAGGCAGCCTTGATGACGGAGGGCATCGCCGCCTCCTCCGCCGACCGGATCGGGGCGACCAGCGTGGCAATGTCGAAATCGGGATCGGACAGCGGCATCAGCACGGCGCGCAGGTAGGACGGCGGGATGGTCGGCAGGTCGCCTTGCAGGTTGACCACCACATCGTGGCGCGCCTGCGGATCGATCTGCCCCAGCGCCGCGTGCACCCGGTCGGAACCCCTTGGCAGGGACGGGTCGGTGGCAATCGCGGTGCCCCCGGCGGCCTGTATCACAGCCAGGATTTCCGGATCGCCGCAGGCCACGGCGACCGGGCCGATATCGGCCTCCCGCCCCCGGTCCAGCACATGCAGGATCATCGCCCTGCCATGGATGTCGGCGAGCGGCTTGCCGGGCAACCGCGTGGAGGCCATGCGGGCGGGAATCACGACGATGGGGTTCACGAGGCAAGCTTGTCCTGAGAAGCGCCCGTCCGATGGAGGGAGCGGTTGAAGAGCGGTATTCAAGTTCCTATGGTGCCGGGAGTTTACGGATGCGCACGATCCCGTGCAACGGCCGGCCGATGCCGCCGATCATGCCGACCGAGAAGGACGCCCCGATCCCGTGCAACCGGTTTCCCCGTGACCGCCGCGACCGATACATGGCTGGCGGCTGCCATCGCCGCCGCCGACGCCGCCGGCAACGTCATCCGACCGTTCTTTCGTGGCACGACGGCGGCCGACCTCAAGCCTGACCAGTCGCCGGTCACGCTGGCGGACCGTGATGCCGAACGCGCGATGCGCGCGGTGCTCGCCCAGCGCTGTCCAGACCACGGCATCCTGGGTGAGGAATACGGCCTCACCGGGTCTGACTCCCGGTTGCGCTGGGTGCTGGACCCGATCGATGGGACCCGCGCGTTCATCACCGGCCGACCGGTTTTCGGCATCCTGGTCGCGCTGCTGGATAGCGACACGCCGGTGCTGGGGATTATCGATCAGCCGATCACCGGGGAGCGCTGGATCGGCGTTGCCGGACGCCCCACCGTATTTTCCGGACCACTCGGCGGACGCATCGGCACCAGGGCGTGCGGCGACTTGGCGCACGCCGAATTGTCCTGCACCAGCCCGGAGATGCTGGGCGAGGATTTGCCGCGCTGGCGTCGCGTGGCCGCGCGGGTGCGGCGCAACACCTGGGGCGGTGATTGCTACGCCTATGGCCTACTGGCCTTGGGCCAGATCGATGTGATCGTGGAGTGTGACCTGAAGCCCTGGGATTGGGCAGCCTTGCTGCCCGTGGTGGAAGGCGCCGGCGGCCGGATGACCGACTGGCAGGGGAACCAGCCGAGGATGAACGGGGATGGGCGGATCATCGCCGTCGGCGATCCAGCACTTTTGCCATCAGTCGTGGCCGCGCTGGATGCCCGCGAATAAGCCCGTGACTGCTCAAGGTTGCATCCAACCAGTGTCCGAGCCTCAACCGATCCGGTTCAATGGACCGCAGAGATCACGGCACTAAACCACGTATTCCAGCAACGCCACCCATCGGTCGGGCACCCCGGCCTTTCCCGGTCTTGGCCAACTCGTCAGCCGGTGCCGTGCCCAAGACCAAGGCTCGTCCGTCATGCTGGTCCAAGAACGCCGTCACGTCCCGCAGTACCGGAGCAAACCAGCGCAGCGGGCCGGCGATCGCGCCCAGAATCATCGGATGGCCAATGCCAGGATACAGTTTCTCCTCCACCCGGCCGCCGTCGCGGCGGATCGCGGCAGCCAGATGTTCAGTATTGCTCGGCCGTACGGTGGTGTCGTCGGTGCCGGCGGCCAGGAACATCGGCGGGGCATCGCCGCGGGCGAAGGTGATCGGCTGCGTCAGTCGCAGGTCTCCGGCGGGGGCAAAGATGTCTTCCAGTTCAGGATCATGCAGCGGCAGGAAATCGTATGGACCCGCCAAGCCGACCATGCCGGCGATGTCGCGGTCGGGATCCAGCCCGTCGGCCCGCAGCCACTGCTTGTCCAGGGTCAGCATCGCCGCGATGTGCGCGCCGGCGGAATGGCCCATTAGAAACAGCCGATGCGGATCGCCGCCATAGCGGGAAATATTTGCCCGAGTCCAGGCAACGGCGGCGGCGGCATCCTGAATGAACACCGGAAACCGCACCTGCGGGAACAGCCGGTAATCGGGCACGACAGTCAGGAAGCCCCGCGCCGCCAATGTCGCCGCGACGAAGCGGTACATCGACTTGTCGCCATCCTTCCAACCGCCGCCATAGATGAACACCACGACCGGCGCACCGGCCGCCTGATCCGCTGTCTTCGCATCATGGTCGGGCGCATAGATATCCAGCGTCTGCCTCGGCCCCGGCGCGTAGGGGACATCGTGCGTCACGGCAATTCCCGCACGCGGCGCCAGGGCATTCAGCACCGAGACAGGCGAACAACCGGCCACGCCCATCACGATGACCGCCGCCAGCAGACCACGCATGTGCGGCCTACAGGCCCACCAGGCGCTGCGCCAGGCCGAGGAAACCACGCAGCCGCATCCCCTCAGTGGCGATGACGCAAAGACACGGATCGGTTCCGATCACGATCGGGGGATGGTCGTGATCAACCTCCGGTTCGGCCAGATCGCCGGCGATGTAGGCTTGGCCGCCGTCGGCGAAGGAACCGGACAACAGGCATGTCAGTTCCAGTCCGTCATGCCCGTGCCGCGGCAGCGACCGGCCGGGCTGCGCCAGGATCAATCCACCCCAGGCCGCGCCCGTGACGCGCAGCGGCCGCCAGCGGACACCGATCCCGATCGGCCACCAGCGCTCGCCCAGCGGCACGCGGTCCAGTGGGGCACGCAATTCGGGGTTGACGACCGGCGGAACCGGCGCCGGCTTCGGCTCACGCGCCAGCAGCCGATCCAGCGCCGCGGCATCAGCAAGCTCAGGCGACAACGCTATCGGTTGGATCTCTTGCAGCAAGGCACCGCCCACTGCTTCCAGGTCCGCAAGAGCCTGTCGACAGGCGGGACAATAGGTCAGATGGGTTGCCAACACGATCGCCAGCGCCTCCGGCAACGTGCCGGTGGCATACGACAACAAGGTCGTGTCGCTGGGATGATGAGTGATCACGTCAAATCCTCAAGCGCCGACCGCAGCCGGTTCATCGCGAGCCGCAAGCGGGATTTGACCGTTCCCAGTGGAATACCAAGCTCCTTTTCAATGTCGGCATGCGCCTTTTCCTCATAGAACGCCTTGTGAACGACGGCGGCCTGTTCAACGGGAAGCCGGCTGAGCGCAAACTTGATGCGAGTCTCGCGTTCGGCGATGTCGAGCGCGCGGTCGGCGGGTTCGGCCGGCTCCGGCTCGTCGGCCGGATCAAGCAGCAGCGTGCTGGGGTGGCGTTCCCGCCGCATGGTGTCGATCCGCAGGTTGCGGGCGATGGTGAAGATCCAGGTCGTGGCGCCGGCTCGTGCCGGATCGAACAGCGCGGCCTTGCGCCAGACGATCAGCATGGTTTCCTGCGCCATCTCCTCCGCAGCCGTGGGGCTGGCACCGGCGCGCAGCATCCACGCCTTCACCCGCGGCGCGAAATAGCGGAACAGTTCGCCAAACGCCGCACGGTCCTGCCGCAGGGCGATGGCCTGGATCAGCACTGGGTGGTCCAGCCTGTCCGGCGGCGCGGTCGGTTTTGTCATCCCTCCGACGAATAGGCCGCGGTGGAACGCAAGCACCACCCCCCGCGACGCGGACCTGATCGAACCGGCCCGTCTTGGCGCGACCGGGCGGCCGGATGGCCCGCGGTAAGGTTCAGGCCGGAGATATGTTGCATTCACGAACCCTATTACGTGCCGCGGCAACGAATGGATCACGTTCAACCAAGGCAATCCACTTCTTGGCACATGGCGTATCAGCCATGCAACGGCAACTCGATATCCGGGAAAGGTCGCGGCGGTGGCCAGATCCCCGACGGCGGTTCATGTCAATCTGAGGTTTCTTCTTGAGTCCGAACGTCGTGGACGGCAAGCAGATCAAGATCAGCGTCGGCCGGGGTCATGAGTTCCTCCGCAAGCGGCGCATCCTCGCTCTCCTTGATCGCATCCAGCACAGCCTGAGGATCGGCCGCCACCGCCATCGCGGCCGCCTCCTCGTCGATGCGATTTTTCAGCATGGGATTGTCGCGGCGCATCTCCTCCAGCAGCGCGATGATCTTCGCCGACTTCTGCTCGCTCAAGATTGCAAGCTCCAGGGTCAACTGCTCGCGATATCCTGCAAGCTGATCCTCGCGGCGCTGCGTCGTCAGGATGAGGACCGTGACGTAAAGCGCCAGCAGTCCCAAGGCACCCTGGAGCCAGGCGGAGGGTGGTTCATCCCAGGGCGGCTTCCCAGACAGCGCCGCCAACAGGTTGCCGGCAATCCACAGCGCGATGATCCCCGTCAGGGCACCAATAAATCGGGGCCGGCCAATCCAGGCCGTCAGGCGCTCGACCAGCCGCTGCAGCGCGCCCGCCTCCTGATGATGGGCGGCGTGCAACTTGGCGATCGCCTGGATCGTATCCTCGATATGGGCAGGGAGGATAGGCGTCTCGTCAACCATGCGGTTCATGCTCTCGTTGGAGTAAGCGCGGCCACACCGCCCGCCACGGCCATACCCCGTTAGGCAAGATCAGGCGGCGCGTCATCAACAATTGCGTTCGAGATTGCGTGAAACCGTCCAGCCGGCACTGCGCCGCTGCTGCTGTGTCGGGCAGCGGAACGTCCTCGGCGAGCCGCATCGTTTTGATGGAGCCTGTCGCATCCCGCCCCCTGTCACGGCAACGCCTACCGGGCCTGCCCGTTGCTGACACAGGAAAACCCGCCGCCACGGAAAGCACACGATGAAGCAACCTGAAATACCAGCAAGCTGGCCGCTGGATCGTCCGCTGGCGGTATCCGTCAACGTCATGCTGGAAGGCTGGGCCGCGCCCGATGCGCCGGGCATTGGGCCAATGGGCAATCCGCTGAAGCCCGGCGTGGTTGACCTTCAGGCGCGATCCTGGGCGGACTACGGCGCCAAGGTCGGCGCCTGGCGCCTGCTCGATCTGCTCGATCGCGAGGCAGCGCGGGCGGTGTTCTACACCTCCGGCGTTGTGGCGGAGCAGTATCCCGATCTGGCGGCCGCCATCACCCGCCAGGGACACACCGTCGCGGCGCATGGCTGGAGTCAAGGCGCCCTGCCGCCCTACCTGACACGGCAACAGGAGGAAGCTGACATCGCCCGCTGTGTCCGGGTACTGACCAAGACCGCCGGCGCGCCTCCAGCTGGATGGCTCAGCCCGCGTTGCACGCCCAGCGAACGGACCTCGGCGCTGCTGGCGGCGCAAGGATTCGCCTGGCACGCCGACATCTTCGACTCCGACCTGCCGTATCAGATCGCCACGCCAGCCGGCCGCCTGATCGGGATGCCATTCACCATGGAGGTGAACGACATGCCGCTGTATGTTCGCTACGGCAATGAGCCGGATGCCTTCCCCCGGACACTGACGAAAATCGTCGAGGGCTGGCCACGCCTGGGCCGTCCGTACGGCTGCCTGGACATCACCTTGCACGCCCATGTGTTCGGCCGTCCATACGGCGCGCTGGCGTTCCTCGATGCCCTTGCCGTGGTAAAAGCCAGTCCGCATTGCTGGCTGACCAACCATGCACAACTGGCGGCGGCGTGGAGCGGACAGGAACGGAATAGCGGGTGACCGAGGCCGGGTCTTCATGGCCCTGTAGCCGACGTTGCCGCGCCGACCATCGCTGGACCCACCGGTTGACCAAAATTCGGTTGATCGGCGGTGCCGGTGCATGGTCGATCATTGTATCGTGCCGCGCTTGTCGACACAGCCATTGCGAGCTAGAGCCACCCTTGATCGGCTGGCAGCCGGTAATCGACTGGCAGCAGGGGCTTGATGGCAACTTCTCCGGTATGGCGGCGCTTATCGGTTCGCATTAGGCAAGTGCGACAGGCTTGATCGTCATGCGGCGGCGGCTCACGGATTTCCCGTCGCCGCTCAGATGGTCTAGTTTGTCCGGCAATCGGAACGGGAGGATGTCGCGATGGCACCAGCGGCTGACACGCGGAAACGCGGCAAGGCGAAGCAACCAGCGGTCGATCGCGACGCGCTGCTGACGGCCTATCGCAGCATGCTGCTGATCCGCCGGTTCGAGGAACGCGCCGGCCAGCTTTACGGCATGGGCCTGATCGGCGGCTTCTGTCACCTCTATATTGGCCAGGAAGCCGTCGTCGTCGGCATGCAGATGGCGCTCAGTCAAGGCGACCAGGTGATCACCTCCTACCGCGACCACGGACACATGCTTGCCACTGGCATGGAAGCGCGCGGCGTGATGGCGGAACTGACCGGACGCTCCGGCGGTTATTCCCGCGGCAAGGGCGGCTCGATGCATATGTTCAGCAAGGAGAAGAACTTCTTCGGCGGCCATGGCATCGTCGGCGCGCAGGTCAGCCTGGGCACTGGGCTTGCGCTCAGCAACCTGTATCGCGGCAATGACCGGGTCTCGATCACCTACTTCGGCGAGGGTGCGTCGAACCAGGGCCAGGTGTTCGAAAGCTTTAACCTCGCCGCGCTGATGAAGCTGCCGGTGGTCTATGTAATCGAGAACAACAAGTACGGCATGGGCACCTCGGTGGAGCGCGCCTCCGCCAGCCACGACCTGTCGAAGAACGGCGCACCCTGGAACATCCCCGGCACGCAGGTCGACGGGATGGACGTGCTGGCGGTAAAGGCCGCGGCGGAGCAGGCCGTGGCGTCCTGCCGAACGGGCAACGGGCCGTATCTGCTGGAGGTGAAGACCTATCGCTACCGCGGCCATTCGATGTCCGATCCGGCAAAATACCGCACGCGTGAGGAAGTGCAGATGATGCGCACCCAGCACGACTGCATCGAGAGCGCGCGCAACCGGCTGCAGGCGCTGGGCGTCGAGGAAGCCGCCTTCAAGACCATGGACAACGAGGTGAGGGCCATCATCCAGGACGCCGCGGAGTTCGCCCAGAGCAGCCCGGAGCCGGCGGAAACCGAACTCTACTCCGATGTTCTGCTGGAGAGCTGAGCCATGGCGACGCAGATCCTGATGCCGGCGCTGTCGCCCACCATGACCGAGGGCAAGCTGGCGAAATGGCTGAAGAACGTCGGCGACGAGGTTCACGCCGGCGACGTGATTGCCGAGATCGAGACCGACAAGGCTACCATGGAGGTCGAGGCGGTGGACGAGGGCAAGCTGTCCCGCATCCTGATCGATGAGGGTACCGAGGGCGTTGCGGTCAACACGCCGATCGCGGTGCTGAGCATGAACGGGGAAGATGCCTCGGCCGCCGCTGCCCCGCCGCCGCCGACCACCGCGCCGCCAGCTCCTCCTCCGGCGGCGGCGGCACTGCCGAAGGTCGCCGCCGAGGGCGCCGATCCAGCGGCGATCGCCGAACAGGGCGCCAAGGGCCTGCGCAAGCCAGCGGTCGAGGCGGCGCCGGCGCCGGAGAAGGATTGGGGACCGACCCGGCCGACCACGGTGCGCGAGGCGCTGCGCGACGCCATGGCGCTGGAGATGCGGCGCGACGCCGACGTGTTCCTGCTGGGCGAGGAAGTCGCCCAGTACCAGGGCGCCTACAAGATCAGCCAGGGCCTTTTGGAGGAATTCGGCCCGAAGCGGATCATCGACACGCCGATCACTGAGCATGGCTTCACCGGCATGGCGGTGGGCGCGGCACTCAATGGCCTGCGCCCGATCGTCGAGTTCATGACCTTCAATTTCGCCATGCAGGCGATGGACCAGACGATCAACTCCGCCGCGAAGACGCTGTACATGTCAGGCGGCCAGATGGGCTGCCCGATCGTGTTCCGCGGCCCGAACGGGGCGGCATCGCGCGTCGGCGCCCAGCACTCACAATGCTACGCCAGCTGGTACGCGCACGTGCCGGGGCTGAAGGTGGTGTCGCCGTGGTCCTCGGCGGACGCCAAGGGACTGTTGCGCGCCGCCATCCGCGATCCGAACCCGGTGATCGTGCTGGAGAACGAAATCCTGTATGGCCAGACCTTCGACTGCCCGGTGGACGAGGACTTCATCCTGCCGATCGGCCAGGCGAAGATCGAGCGCGTCGGACAGCAGGTGACGATCGTGGCGTTCAGCATCATGGTCGGCGTGGCGATGAAGGCAGCCGAGACGCTGGCCGAACAAGGCATTGACGCCGAGGTGATCAACCTGCGCAGCCTGCGCCCGCTGGACACCGCGACGATCATTGAAAGCGTCAAGAAGACCAACCGGCTGGTGACGGTGGAGGAAGGCTGGCCATTCGCCGGCATCGGCGCGGAAGTCGCGATGCGGGTGATCGAGCATGCCTTCGACTGGCTGGACGCACCACCGGTGCGGGTGCATGGCGTGGATGTCCCGCTGCCCTACGCCGCGAACCTGGAGAAGCTGGCATTGCCGCAGCCGGCCTGGGTGGTGGACGCGGTGAAGAAGATCGTCTGAGCGGGGAGCCGATACATGGCAAACAACATCCTGATGCCGGCGCTGAGCCCGACGATGACCGAGGGCACGCTGGCGCGCTGGCTGAAGAAGGAAGGCGACAGCATCAAGGCCGGCGACGTGATCGCCGAGATCGAGACCGACAAGGCGACCATGGAGGTCGAGGCGGTCGACGAGGGCATCCTGGGCAAGATCCTGATCCAGGACGGCACCGCGAACGTGGCGGTGAACGCACCGATCGGGGTAATGGTCGAGGCCGGCGAGACGGTGCCCGCTGCGACGCCTGCCGCCGCGCCCGCTCCTGCGCCGGTGGCCGACATGCCGCACCCATCGCATGTAAGCCTGCCGCTGCCTGCGATACCGGCGAACCCGCCGACGCCGCTTGCGTCCGCGCCGCCGGCCACCCCCGTGCCGCCGGCCATTAATGGGCACGACAAGGCAGCCGCCGGTGAACGGGTCTTCGCCTCGCCGCTGGCCAGGCGGATGGCTCGCCTGGCGGCCATCGACCTGCACAGCTTGAAGGGCAGCGGACCGGGCGGGCGGATCGTCCGGGCTGACATCGAGGCGGCGCGGCAGGGTGGCGCGCCAGAGCCGGAGCCACGCGCCGCGCCACCGGCGGCGGCTCCGGCCACGGTTGCCCCGGCGGTCGCCCCGCCTGCCGCGGCGCCGATCGGCAAGGCGGCAACCCCGGCCATTGCCGCACCGCACAAGCTGATCCCGCACACCTCCATGCGAAAGGTCATCGCCCGCCGGCTGACCGAGGCGAAGGCGACGATCCCGCACTTCTACGTCTCGATGGATATCGAGATCGACGCCCTGGTCGACCTGATGAAGCAGTTGAACGCCAAGGCGCCGAAGGAGGGGCCGGGCGCCTATGGCATCACCATCAACGACCTGGTGATCAAGGCCGCCGCGGCAGCCTTGCGGCAGATCCCGACGGTGAACGCGAGCTGGACCGACGACGGCATGGTGTTCTACGACGATGTCGATATCAGCGTCGCGGTCTCCATCCCCGACGGGCTGATCACCCCGATCATCCGCCAGGCGGACCAGAAGGGCCTGGCGACGATCAGCCGGCAGATGAAGGACCTGGCCGAACGCGCCCGCGCCGGCAAGCTGAAGCCGGATGAATTCCAGGGCGGCGGCTTCTCGATCTCCAACATGGGCATGTTCGGCGTGTCGGAGTTCGCCGCGATCATCAACCCGCCGCAGAGCGCGATCCTGGCGGTGTCGGCGGGACAGAAGCGTCCGGTGGTGAAGAACGACGCATTGGCGATCGCGACGGTGATGACCTGCACGCTGTCGGTCGATCACCGTGTGGTGGATGGAGCATTGGGCGCCCGATGGCTACGGGCGTTCAAGCAGGTGGTGGAAGATCCGCTGAGTCTATTGCTGTAGTGGTACGAGTATGGCCCCAACGGATTATCCGCATGCGTCCACTGGGGAGTATGAATGTCACCTGGCTGAGTATCCTCAGCCGTTTGCTGGCGGCACATGAACGTGGCAGAGCAGAGTATCCGCAGCCGTTCGCTGGAGGGGCATGAACGCGCCAGGGCAGAGTGTCCTCACCCGTTCGCTGGCGGGACATGAACGTGGCAGAGCAGAGTATCCGCGGCCGTTCGCTGGAGGGGCATGAACGCGCCAGGGCAGAGTATCCTCAGCAGTTCGCTGGCGGGACATGAACGTGGCCAAGCAGGGCATCCTGGTGGGTCGTCATGGCCGGGCTCGTCCCTACCCGATGCACACATCCTATGAACGACCTTGCTAGGCCCCGTGCGGTATGGGCTTGTCATCTGCCTCAAATCGAGAAGTGCATTGCGGAGCATGGCATGACAGCCAACCCCTCGCTGTTCAGTGATCGTCGTTTGGAAGCGGCTTGGCTGGACATGCAACAGCGGCTGTGCGGGATGGGCCAAAAGCGGGTGCAGGTGCGCGCGCTGGGCGGCGACCGGGCCGGCGAGATGAGGATAAGGCGGTTCCTGCACAACCCCCGCGTGACCCCCGATGAGATGATCGAGGCTGCGCGGACGCACACCGCCGCCTTGGTGGGCGGCCGGCACGTGCTGGCGATCCAGGACACCACCAGCCTGCGCGACGATGGCAAGGACAGCGGCCACTACCTGCATCCGACGATTGCCGTGGACGCCGACGACGGCACCTTGCTGGGCGTCGTCGCGGCCAGCTTCCTGCTGCGCCGGGGCAAGCAGGCGGTGCATTGCAACAAACGAGCGTTCGGCGACAAGGAAAGCGCTCGTTGGCTGGAGGCGACGCAAGAGGCGGCGCGGCTGTCGGCGGCTGGCGCGGCCTGCGTCACCACGGTGGCCGATCGCGAATGCGACCTCTACGAGGCCTTCGCGCTGCGCCCGCCGACGACGGAGTTGCTGATCCGCTGCCACCACAACCGCGTGCTGGCCGACGCGACGCGGCTGTATGCCGCCCCCACCGCGCTGGGCGAACTGGGCGGCAGCGTGGTGCACGTGCCAGCCGCCCCCGGCCGCGCCGAACGCCAGGCCAAGGTGGTGCTGTCTGCCTGCCCGGTCACGCTGCGCCGGCCAAAGCGCAACCGCGCGGCGGAAGCCGCCCGGCTGCCGGCGAAACTGAGCCTGACCTACGTCGAGGCGCGGGAAGTCAATGCACCGCCGCGAGTGAAGCCGCTGCACTGGCGCCTGCTGACAACGCACCCGGTGCAAACCCTGCCAGAGGCGCAACGCATCATCGACTTCTATCGCCGCCGCTGGAGCATCGAGCAGGTGTTCCGGGTCATGAAAACCCAGGGCTTCGACATTGAGGCCGTCGAAATGCAGGACGAAGCGGCCTTCGAGAACCTTGTCGCCACCACCCTGATCGCCGCCGTCAAGGTCATGCAGATGGTGCATGACCGGGACGGAACCGCCGCTCGGCCGCTGACCGACGCTTTCGACCCCGACGATCAACCCGTGTTGCAGGCCGTTTGCACCACCCTCGAAGGCAACACCGCCAAGCAGAAAAACCCGCACCCCCCCGGCTCGCTGGCCTACGCCACCTGGGTATGCGCACGCCTCGGCGGCTGGACCGGCTACTACGGCAAGCCGGGACCCATTGTCATTCATGCCGGCCTCGCCCGTTTTAACGCAATGCTCATGGGATACCACATCGCAAGGCATCAGCCGGGCCATGCTTGACGCAGCAGCCGCCAGATCGTTTCCATGCTGTGTGAATCCGGTAGGCACAAGGCCGGCCATGACGAAATCCGACAGCCCGCGACTGAGGTTGGCAATGGCGCATCGGCATACGCATCTCGCTCAACCCGTCGACGTGCCAGTCATGCCGAATACCATGAGCTCGCAACCGAAGTTGGCAATGGTGCATTGGCACACGCGCCTTGCTCAACGGGTCAACGAGCCGGCGATGACGAAACTCGGCGGTTTATAGATGCGGTTGGAACCAGCGCGTTGGCGCATCCGTCCCGCTCAACCCGCCGATGTGCCGGACATCCGCCGCCTGATCCGATGCCTGGCCGAATATGAACGCCTGCTGCCCGAGGTCACCGCCACCGAAGACGACATCCAGCGCGCGCTGTTCGCCCCGCATCCCCGCGCCCACGTCATCCTGGCGGACATCGACGCCCACCCCGTCGGCATCGCGCTGTTCTACTACACCTTCAGCAGCTTCAAGGCTTCCGCCAACATCTTTCTGGAAGACCTGTTCGTCGAACCCGCGCATCGCGGCACGGGCCTTGGCCTGGCATTAATGCGCCACCTGGCTCACCGTGCGGTCACGGAAAACTGTGGCCGTATGGAATGGCGGGTGCTCGACTGGAACCAGCCTTCCATCGACTTCTATCAGCGTCTCGGCGCGGAGAAAATTCGCGACTGGCACACACGGCAACTCGGCGGCGAGGCACTCCTCGCGCTGGCGCAAGGATCTTCCCATGGCTGAGCAAACCTTCGATCTGATCGTGCTGGGCGGCGGCCCCGGCGGCTATGTCGCCGCGATTCGCGCCGCGCAACTCGGACTGAAGACCGCCGTGGTCGAGCGCGAGCACCTTGGCGGCATCTGCCTGAACTGGGGCTGCATCCCGACCAAGGCGTTGCTGCGTACCAGCGAGATCAACCATCTGCTGCACCATCTTCCCGATTTCGGCTTCGCCGCGGTGGAATCCCATTTCGACCTTGGCAAGGTGGTGAAACGCTCCCGCGCGGTGGCCAAGCAGCTTTCCTCGGGCGTTGGCCATCTGTTGCGCAAGAACAAGATCGCCGTGTTCGACGGTGCCGGCAAGCTGGCCGGCAGCCAGACGATATCGGTGACGAAAGACGGCAAGGACATCGCCAGCCTGAAGGCGCCGCACATCATCCTGGCCACCGGCGCCCGCGCCCGCCAGCTTCCCGGCCTCGAAGCCGACGGCAAGCTGATCTGGAGCTACAAGGAAGCCATGATCCCCAGTGTCTTTCCAAAGACGCTGCTGGTGATCGGCTCCGGCGCGATCGGCATCGAGTTCGCCAGCTTCTACCTCAACATGGGCGCGCAGGTGACGGTGGTGGAGGTCCTGCCGCGCATCCTGCCAGTGGAGGACGAGGAAATTTCCGCCTTCGCGCGAAAGGCCTTCGAGAAGCAGGGAATGAAGATCCTGACCGATGCCACGGTAAAGCGCGTCAGCAAAGCCGCGGACAGCGTGACCGTGACGGTGGAGCTGGCCGGCAGAAGCCAGGACATCACGGTGGATCGGGTGATCTCGGCCGTTGGCATTGTCGGCAATGTGGAAGACATCGGCCTGGAACGCACCGGCGTAAAGGTCGAGCGCGCCCATGTCGTGATCGACGAATACTGCCGCACCGGGGAACCGGGGATCTACGCGATCGGCGACATAACCGGCCCCCCCTGGCTGGCGCACAAGGCCAGCCACGAGGGCGTGATCTGCGTCGAGAAGATCGCCGGACAGAACGACGTCCGCCCGATCGACGTGTTGAACATCCCCGGCTGCACCTACTGCCGGCCGCAGGTGGCCTCGGTCGGGCTGACGGAGGCAAAGGCCAAGGCCGCCGGACATGAAGTCAAGGTCGGGCATTTTCCCTTCATCGGCAACGGCAAGGCGATCGCCATGGGCGAGCCGGAGGGCATGGTCAAGACCGTCTTCGATGCCAACACCGGCGAACTGCTGGGCGCCCACATGATCGGCGCCGAGGTGACCGAGATGATCCAGGGCTATACCATCGCCCGGACTCTGGAGACGACGGAAGTGGAGCTGATGCATACAGTGTTCCCGCATCCGACGGTCAGCGAAACGATGCACGAGTCGGTGCTGGATGCGTTTGGGCGGGCGATACATTACTAAGCAAGAGCAGGGCGCTGCCCCGCACCCGCAAAGGGGCCGACGGCCCCTTTGATCCCGCTAATAAGGCGGTTGGGAGAGAGGGGGCGACACGGTCGTCGCAACCGACACAGTTGCCCCCTCTCCCCCAACCGCCTTGATGGGTTCCAAGGGCGTCAGCCCTTGGCGGGGTGCGGGGCAGCGCCCTGCTCTTGCTTTATATGCGCCCTATATAACGCCCGGCCTCAAGCCGCATGGCTTCTATAGGTCGATGCGCCTACCTCCCATGCCGTCCTGAACGACTCTCCGGCGGACGCTCTCGCCCCCGGTCAAGGAGTATCGGCATGTTCGACCTGGCCTTTGTCGCCACCGGCGCGGCGGTTCTGTTTGTCTGCGTCCTGTACGCCTTCGCCTGCGACCATCTGTAGGAGCGGGCGCATGATCATCGACTACATCCTCGGCGGCACGGTCACCGTGTTCCTCCTGGTCTATCTGGTCTTCGCCCTGATCCGCCCGGAACGTTTCTGAGCCGCTACCGTATGGCCAGCACCCTCGCGTGACCTCCCATCCCCTCGGGAACCAGAACCCATGACAATCAATGGCTGGCTGCAGATCGCGCTGTTCTGCGCCCTGCTCCTTCTGATCACCAAGCCGCTTGGCGGCTACATGACCAGGGTCTTCGCCGGGGAGCGGACACCGCTGTCGCCGGTGATCCGCCCGGTCGAGCGCCTGTTCTACAAACTCGCCGGCCTCGATGAACAGACAGAGCAGCACTGGGTCGCCTACGCCGTCGCCATGCTGGCCTTCAGCTTCGCCGGCTTTCTTTTACTCTATGCCTTGCAGCGCCTGCAGCACCTGCTGCCGCTGAATCCGCAAGACCTCGGCGCGGTCTCGCCCGACCTCGCGTTCAACACCTCCGTCAGTTTCATTACGAACACCAACTGGCAGTCCTACACACCGGAAACCACCCTGAGCTACCTGGTGCAGATGGCCGGCCTGACCGTGCACAACTTCCTGTCCGCCGCCACCGGCATCGCGCTGGCGATGGCGCTGATCCGCGGCTTCACCCGCAGATCGGCCCGCACCGTCGGCAACTTCTGGGTCGATATGACCCGCTGCACAATGTATATACTGTTGCCGGTCTGCGTCGTCGTCGGCCTGGTCATGGTCTGGCAGGGCGTGCCAGACAATCTGTCTGCCTATACAAATGTCACGACACTGGAAGGCGGCAAGCAGCTCATTGCCCAAGGCCCGGTTGCCTCCCAGGAAGTCATCAAGATGTTCGGCACCAACGGCGGCGGCTTCTTCAACGCCAACTCGGCCCACCCGTTCGAGAACCCGACGGCGCTGACCAACCTGATCCAGATGCTGCTGATCTTCTCGATCGGCGCGGCGCTGACCAACGTCTTTGGCCGCATGGTCGGCGACCAGCGCCAGGGCTGGGCGATCTTCGCCGTGATGGGCCTGCTGTTCCTCGCCGGCACCACGGTGCTGTACTCGTCCGAGGCCGCCGGCAACACGCTGTTCGCCCATCTGCCGCTCGACCACGCGGCCGGCAACATGGAAGGCAAGGAGGTGCGCTTCGGCATCCCCAATTCCGCGCTGTTCGCCACGATCACAACAGACGCCTCCTGCGGCGCCGTCACCTCGATGCATGACAGCCTGACGCCGCTGGGCGGCATGGTCCCGATGATCAACATCATGCTGGGCGAGATCATCTTCGGCGGCGTCGGCTCCGGCCTGTATGGCATGCTGCTGTTCGTCATCGTGGCGATGTTCGTCGCCGGCCTGATGGTCGGCCGCACGCCCGAATACCTCGGCAAGAAGCTGGAGGCGAAGGAGGTCAAGATGGCCATGCTGGCGATCCTGATCCTGCCGTTGTCCATGCTCGGCTTCACCGCCCTGGCGGTGGTGATCCAGCCCGGCCTGTCGGCCGTGTCCAACGCCGGGCCGCATGGCTTTTCCGAGGCGCTGTATGCCTATGTCTCGGCCACCGGCAACAACGGCAGCGCCTTCGCCGGCCTGTCCGCCAACACGCCGTTCTGGAACGGCACGCTGGGACTGGCGATGTTCATCGGCCGCTTCCTGATGATCGTGCCGATGCTGGCTATCGCCGGATCGCTCGCCGCCAAGAAGATCGTGCCGACCTCCGCCGGCACCTTTCCGACCAACGGCGGCCTGTTCGTCGGGCTGGTGATCGGCGTGATCCTGATCACCGGCGGCCTGACGTTCCTGCCCGCCATCGCCCTCGGGCCGGCCGTCGAGCAACTCTCGATGCACGCCGGCACCACTTTCTAAGGCATATCCTATGTCAAGCAGAACCAGCGCCCGCGATACCAGGTCCAGCCTGCTGGACCCGTCCATCCTGCTGCCGGCCTTCGGCCAGGCCGCGCGGAAACTCGATCCGCGGATCATGATCCGCAACCCGGTGATGTTCGTCGTGGAAGTCGTCGCCGCGCTGACCACGGTGATCTTCCTGCGCGACCTGCTCACCGGCGGTCCCGATCGGGGCTTTACCCTGCAGATCATCCTGTGGCTGTGGGTCACCGTCCTGTTCGCCAACTTCGCCGAGGCCGTCGCGGAAGGCCGCGGCAAGGCGCAGGCCGCCACCCTGCGGCGCACCCGCACCGAAACCATGGCTCGGCGCATCACCGCGACCGGCACCGAGGACGTCGCCGCCGCCGACCTCAAGCAGGGCGACATCGTCATGGTCGAGGCGGGCGAGCTGATCGCCAGCGACGGCGAGGTGATCGAGGGCATCGCCTCGATCGACGAATCCGCTATCACCGGCGAGTCAGCGCCCGTGATCCGCGAAAGCGGCGGCGACCGTTCGGCGGTCACCGGCGGCACCCGCGTGCTGTCGGACTGGATCAAGGTGCGCATCACCGCCGCCCAGGGCTCCACCTTCCTCGATCGCATGATCGCCCTGGTTGAAGGCGCCGCTCGGCAGAAAACCCCGAATGAGATCGCGCTGAACATCCTTCTCGCCGGCCTGACCATCATCTTCGTCTTCGCCGTGGCCACCATCCCAAGCTTCGCCACCTACGCCGGCGGCTCGGTGTCCGTGGTGATCCTGGTGGCGCTGTTCGTGGCGCTGATCCCGACCACGATCGGCGCGCTGCTTTCAGCCATCGGCATCGCCGGCATGGACCGCCTCGTGCGCTTCAACGTGCTGGCGATGTCCGGGCGCGCGGTAGAGGCCGCCGGCGACGTCGACACCCTGCTGCTGGACAAGACCGGCACCATCACCCTGGGCAACCGCCAAGCCACCGAGTTCCTGCCGCTGGGCGGCGTCAGCCCGGTGGAGCTGGCGGATGCGGCACAGCTCTCGTCCTTGCCGGACGAGACGCCGGAAGGCCGCTCCATCGTCGTCCTGGCAAAGGAGAAATACGATATCCGCGGCCGCGACATGGCGCCGATGGATGCCCACTTCATTGCGTTCTCGGCGCAAACCCGCCTGTCCGGCATTGATTATGAAGGCTCCTCCATTCGCAAGGGCGCGGTGGACGCGGTGCTGAACTGGGTGCGCACAGCTCCGTCGGCACCAGCCAACGGCGGCGTGGCGACCGCGCTGCGTCCGTCGGCGTCCGACCAGGTGGTGAAGGAATTGACGGCGATCGCCGAGAAGGTCGCCAAGGCCGGCGGCACACCCTTGGCTGTCGCCAAGGACGGGCGCCTGCTGGGCGTCATCTACCTGAAGGACATCGTCAAGGGCGGCATCCGCGAGCGCTTCAACGAGCTGCGCAAGATGGGCATCCGCACCGTGATGATCACCGGCGATAACCCTCTCACGGCCGCCGCCATCGCCGCCGAGGCCGGCGTGGACGATTTCCTGGCGCAGGCCACGCCGGAAGCCAAGCTCCAGCTTATTCGCGACGAGCAGGCGCAGGGCAAGCTGGTGGCGATGTGCGGCGACGGCACCAACGACGCCCCTGCCCTGGCCCAGGCCGACGTCGGCGTGGCGATGAACACCGGCACCATGGCGGCGCGCGAGGCCGGCAACATGGTCGATCTGGACAGCGATCCGACCAAGCTGATCGAGATCGTCGAGATCGGCAAGCAGCTTCTGATGACCCGCGGAGCACTGACCACGTTCTCCATCGCCAACGACGTGGCAAAGTACTTCGCCATGATCCCAGCGATGTTCATTGCCTTCTATCCGCAGCTTCAGGCGCTGAACGTCATGCGCCTGGGCAGCCCGCAAAGCGCCATCCTGTCGGCGATCATCTTCAACGCGCTGATCATCGTGGCCCTGATCCCGCTGGCGCTGAAAGGCATCGCCTACCGCCCGGTCGGCGCCGCCGCCCTGCTGCGCCGCAACCTGCTGATCTACGGCCTGGGCGGCATCCTGGTTCCGTTCATCGGCATCAAGCTGATCGACATGGGCGTCCACGCGCTGGGATTGGCATGAGAGGAAGTCAGCTAGGCTGGGGCTCCGCCCCTCGACCCCGCCAAAGGCTGACGCCCTTGGAACCCATTAAGGGGTTGGGCGGAGAGGGGGCTACTCAGCCGTTGCAACCGCCTCGGTCGCCCCCTCTCCGCCCAACCCCTGGACGGGGATCAAAGGGGCATCCGCCCCTTTGCGGGTCCAGGGCAGAGCCCTGGCCTCACTTGCCTCCTCTCATACTACCCAGAAGGTGACGACGATGATCCAGCATATCCGCCCGGCGATCGTGATGATCCTGACGATGACGATCCTGACCGGGCTTGCCTATCCGTTGGCGATGACCGGGCTTGCCCAGGCGATCTTCCCGTTCCAGGCGAATGGCAGCCTGATCCGGCACGACGGCCATGTGGTCGGCTCCGCGCTGATCGGCCAGAACTTCACCGGCGAGACTTGGTTCCACGGCCGGCCGTCCGCCACCACGGACACCGATCCGAACGATGCGAGCAAGACCGTGCCGGCGCCCTATAACGCCGCCAACTCGGGTGGATCTAATCTCGGGCCGACCTCCAAGGCGCTGCTGGACCGGGTGACGGCCGATACGGCCAAGCTTGCCGTGCAGAACCCAGGCACCCCGGTGCCGATGGATCTGGTGACGACCTCGGCCAGCGGGCTCGACCCGGACATCTCGCCGGAAGCGGCGTTTTTCCAGGTGCCACGCATCGCCCGCGCGCGTAACCTGCCGGAGGCGCGGATGCGCGCGCTGGTGCAGGAACACATCAGCGGCCGCGTCGCGGGCCTGATCGGCGAACCGCACGTCAACGTGCTGCAGTTGAACCTCGCGCTGGATGCGCTTGCCAAGACCTGAACGGAGCCCTTAGCTGACACGTATGGGCGAACACTCAGCCACGGATCGTCGCCCATCGCCGGACGCCCTGCTGCGGGAGGCCGGGAAGACCCTGCGGGGTCGCCTGAAGATCTTCCTCGGCGCGGCGCCTGGCGTGGGCAAAACATATGAAATGCTCTCCGCCGCCCAGACCCGGACGCGCGCAGCCTCCGATGCGACCCTCGCCGACGTCGTCATCGGTGTGGTCGAAACCCACGGCAGGGCGGAAACCGAGGCGCTGACCGTGGGGCTGGAGATGGTGCCGCGCCGCACCATCGCCTATCGCGGCCAGACCCTGACCGAGATGGACCTGGACGCCATCCTGGCCCGCCGCCCCCACCTGGTGCTGGTCGATGAGCTGGCCCACAGCAACGCCCCCGGCAGCCGTCATCCCAAGCGCTACATGGACGTCGAGGAACTGCTCTCCGCCGGCGTCGACGTCTACACCACGCTGAACATCCAACACGTCGAGAGCCTGAACGACGTCGTCGCCCGCATCACCCGCATCCGGGTGCGCGAAACCATCCCTGATTCGGTGATCGAGCGGGCGGATGACATCGAGCTGATCGACCTGACGCCGGAGGACCTGATCCAGCGGCTGAAAGACGGCAAGGTCTACGTGCCGGCGCAGGCCGAACGGGCGGTTCGGCACTACTTCGCACCCGGCAACCTGACCGCGCTGCGGGAACTGGCGCTGCGCCGCACCGCCCAACGTGTCGACAACCAGATGGTTGACTACATGCGCAGCCACGCCATCGACGGGCCGTGGCCGGCGGGTGAGCGCGTTCTGGTCTGTATCCAGGGCGGCCAGCGGGCCACCGCCACCGTCCGCCATGCCAAACGCCTGGCGGATCAGTTCCGCGCTCCCTGGAGCGCGATCAGCGTGGAGACAGCCCGCTCCGGCAGGAACCCGGTTGCGGAACAAGGTAGCGTGGTGGAGGCCTTGCGCCTTGCCCAGCAGCTTGGTGGCGAACCGGTGCTGATCCCTGGCCAGGATGTCGTGGACTCGATCATCGACTATGCCCGCGCCAACAATGTGACGCACATCATCATCGGCAAATCCGACCGGCCGCGCTGGCGGCAGATGGTGTCCGGCTCGGTGACACAGCGCATGATCAACCGCGCCGGCGGTATCAACATCCACATCATCGAGGCGCCGGTCGAACGAGCGGGCAGCGCGGTGCCCACCCGTGACGAAAAGCCATCCGCCGACGTTCGGCCTTATATCATCGCCACGGCGGTCGTGGCCCTGACGACGGCGGTCGCGATGGGCCTGCACACGATGGGCATCACCAACGTGGCGCTGGTGTTTCTCACCGCAATCCTGATTGACGCCGTACTGTTCGGCCTGGGTCCCTCGCTGCTTGCCTGCCTCGCCTCGGTGATGGCCTACAACTTCTTTTTCCTGCCGCCGCTGTACACGTTCACCATCGCTGAACCAGAGAACGTCGTCGCGCTGTTCTTCTTCGCGGTGGTCGCACTGGTTGCCTCCAACCTCGCGGCGCGGGTGCGTGGCCAGGCGGTCAGCGCGCGGGTGCGGGCACGCACCACGGACGACCTGTACCAGTTCAGCCGCAAGCTGACCGTGGCGGTGACGCTGGACGATCTGCTCTGGGCCACCGCACACCAGATCGCGCTGATGCTGAAGGTCCGCGTCGTGCTGCTGCTGCCCGAGGCAGACCCCAAGGGAGACGGTGCGAACGGCAGCATCGCGGTGCGCGCCGGCTTTCCGCCGGAGGATGTGCTGGATGACGCCGACCTCGCCGCCGCCAAGTGGAGCTGGGAGAAGAACCACGTCGCCGGCCGCGGCTCCGATACCTTGCCGGGCGCCAAGTGGCTGTTTCTGCCGATGCGCACCGGCCGTGGTCCGCTGGGCGTCGTCGGCATCATTCGCGACGAACCGGGACCGTTGCTGACACCGGACCAGCAGCGGCTGCTGGACAGCCTGGCCGATCAGGCCGCGCTGGCGATCGAGCGGGTGAACCTGGCGCGAGACCTGCACTCAGCCCGCTTGCAGGTGGAGACCGACCGGCTGCGATCGGCGCTGCTGACCTCGATCTCGCACGATCTGCGCACGCCGCTGGCATCGATCCTGGGATCGGCCACCAGCTTACGCTCGCAGCACGTCATGCTCGACACGGAGACACGGGACTCGCTGCTCGGCACCATCATCGAGGAGGCCGACCGGCTGAACCGCTTCATCGGCAACCTGCTGGACATGACCCGGCTGGAGTCGGGCGCGCTGCATCCGCGTGGCGGCCTGAACGTGCTGTCGGACGTGATCGGCGCGGCGCTGCAGCGGGCGGCGAAGATCCTGGCGGACCATCGGATCGAGGTCGACCTGCCGGCTAACCTGCCGATGCTGGCACTCGATATGGTGCTGTTCGAGCAGGTGCTGTTCAACCTGCTCGACAACGCCGCCAAGTATGCGCCAGCGGGCTCGCTGGTCCGGCTTGAAGCCGTGCGAACAGGCGATACCGTCACCTTGCGGATTATTGACGAAGGCGCCGGCATTCCGGCGGCTGACCTGGAGCCGATCTTCGAGAAATTCTATCGCGCCAAAGGACCGGATCGCGGGCGCGCCGGTACTGGCCTGGGGCTTGCCATCTGCCGCGGCTTCGTGGAGGCCATGGGCGGCACGGTCGTGGCCGCGAATCGCTCCGATCGGTCCGGCGCGGTGTTTGCGATCACCTTGCCCGTTCCAACCGGTGCCCCACTGGTCAATCTGCCTTTGCCCGAGGAGACCATTCCCAATGGCTAGCGGCCACACGGCCACCGGCGCATGACCACCGGAACCGGCCCGCTGCGGGTGCTTGTGGTGGACGACGAGCCGGCGATCCGGCGCTTCCTGCGCGCCGGCCTGTCCAGCCAGGGCTACATCGTCTCGGAACTGGAGAACGGCTTGCCGGCGGTCGATGTGGCTCGCCGCAAAGGCACCGACCTGATCGTGCTGGATCTCGGCCTGCCCGACATCGACGGCATCGAGGTCATCCGCCAGGTGCGCGGCGCCGCGTCCGCCATTCCGATCATTGTCCTATCCAGCCGTGACGACGAGGCGGCGAAGGTGGACGCCCTCGACCTGGGTGCGGATGACTATGTCACCAAGCCGTTCGGCATCGATGAACTGCTGGCGCGGATGCGGGCTGCCCAGCGGCATCGTCTGCAGCGCGAGGGCGAGGCGCCGATCTTCCATAGCGGCGATGTCGCCGTTGATCTGGTGCGCCGCATCGTCACCGTGCGCGGCAACGAGGTCAAATTCTCCCCCCGCGAGTATGGTGTGCTGCGCCTGCTGGTGCAGCACGCCGGCAAGGTGCTGACGCACAAGATGATCCTGCGGGACGTCTGGGGAAGCGAAACCGATGTGCAGTATCTGCGTATCTACATCCGTGCCCTGCGCCAGAAGATTGAGCCGGATCCGGAACGGCCGAGCCATATTTTGACGGAAACCGGGGTTGGCTACAGACTGCGTGTTCACGACTAAGGCGTGATCGCCTGAGGCTGACCAGTCAGAAGGTGTGAAGCACGCGATCAAACAAGGCGGTTAGACCATGATCGGACACCGGCGATGATGCACCCTCCAACGATCATGGTCTAAGGCCGCGAATGGACATCGACGATTTCCTCAATGCCAATCGTGTGGTGTTGGGTTTGCGCGCTCGGGACAAGCCGAGCCTGCTGACTGAGGCAGCGCGCATTGCCGCAGGTCAGATGGCCGGTGGTCTGATGAGCAATGGTACCATGGCTGGCGGTTCCGCGACTGGTATTTCACGGGCTACCATCGAAGCCGCGTTGCTGGCGCGCGAGCAGCTTGGCTCCACCGGCCTGGGTGCCGGCTTTGCGCTGCCGCACGCGCGGATTGAAGGATTGAGCCGTTTCCTCGGGGTCTTCATTCGCCTCGCCCGGCCGATCGACTTTGATGCGATCGACGGCAAGCCGGTCGATCTGGTGTTCCTGCTGCTGATCCCAGCGGGAGCGGCAGACCATGTCAGCGCCCTCGCAGCGGTCTCACGGCGATTCCGCGATACTGCCCTGGTGACGCGGATCAGAGAAGTTGCGAATCCCGCAACGGCTTTCGGTTTACTTACAAATCATTAATCTCCATTCCCGCGTATTGTGAGGATGCAGTCTCACGCGACACCTTAGGTAATTGCGGTTTGAGGGGAGACAGATGATGGCAGATGCTTCAATCACCCGGCGTGGGGTGATGATTGGCACAGTAGGCGGCGTTGCGCTGACGACGGCGGCAACGGCCTTGGCCGATGATACGTCGCCTGCCCGCACTTCCGGTGGTAACCGTCCCGTACCCGACATGGTCCCGGTGACGCTGCGGGTGAATGGCGAAATGGTGAAGCTGATGGTCGACCAGCGCACCTCTTTGCTGGATGCGCTGCGCGAACAGGCCGGCCTGACCGGCACGAAGAAGGGCTGCGACCGAGGGTCCTGTGGCGCTTGCACGGTGCACATCGACGACCGGCGGGTACTGTCGTGCCTGACCTTGGCGGCCCGTTGCCAGAACAGGGAGATCACCACGATCGAGGGTCTGGCGAACGGCAACAAGCTGCATCCGGTGCAGGCCGCTTTCATGCAACATGATGGCTTTCAATGCGGCTACTGCACGCCAGGGCAGATCATGTCCGCCGTGGCGCTGATCAAGGAAGGTCACGCCGGCTCGACCGATGAGATCCGTGAGTGGATGAGCGGCAATATCTGCCGCTGCGGTGCCTATCCCAACATTGTCGCGGCGGTCCAGCAGGGCGCGCGGGAGGGCTGACCGATGCAAGCGTTCACCCTGGTTCATCCGTCCGACGCGAAAGCCGCCGTCGTCGCGGCCAGCCATTCCAATGCGAAGTACATTGCCGGCGGCACCGATCTTTTGCAGCTTGCGAAGGACAACATCGAAACGCCCGACCACCTTGTCGACCTGGAGGCGCTGAACCTGTCGCGCATCGAGGCGGGACCGGGGCGGCTCCGCCTGGAAGCCCTGGCGCGCATGAGCGATGTCGCGGCGCATCCGGCGGTGGTGAAATCCTGGCCGGTTCTGTCGCAGGCGCTGCTGGCCTCGGCCTCGCCGCAGATCCGCAACATGGGGACGATGGGCGGCAACCTGCTGCAGCGCACCCGGTGCGGCTATTTCCGCGACACCGGTTTTAACTGCAACAAGCGGAACCCTGGCTCCGGCTGTCCGGCAATCAACGGCGAGAACCGCAACCTCGCCATCCTGGGCGGCAGCGATCAATGTATCGCCACTTATCCTGGGGATATGGCGGTGGCGCTGCTCGTGCTGGATGCGCAGGTCGAGCTTAGCGGACACGCCGGCGTGCGGACCGTTCCGATCGGCGACTTCCACCGGCTGCCGGGCGATACGCCACATATCGAAACGGAGCTGCAGCCGGGGGAAATGATCACGGCGATCCGCATTCCCGCGACGGCCGAGCGGTCGGCTTATCTGAAGGTGCGCGATCGATCCAGCTTCGCGTTCGCTCTGGTTTCCGCCGCCGTTGCCCTGGATATCCAGGGGGGCGTCATCCGTTCGGCGCGCGTCGCGGCCGGCGGCGTCGGCACCAAGCCATGGCGCCTGCCGGAGGTGGAGGCGGCGCTGACTGGCAAGCCGGCAAACGCGGACACGCTGAAGGCGGCCGCGGACCGAGCTGGCGAGGGCGCACATCCGGCCAGCATGAACGCGTTCAAGCCCCTGCTTCTGCGCCGCACCGTGCTGCGCGCGCTGCAGACCGTTTCGGTATAGGAGAGCGACATGGCGATGAATGGGGCGATGATCGGCAAGCCGATCAACCGCATCGATGGCCGACTGAAAGTAACCGGGTCGGCGAAATACGCCGCCGAATTCGCCGTGCCGGGCGTGGTTCACGCGGTGCTGGTGGAAGGCACGATCGGCGCCGGCTCGATCGCCGGATTTGACTTGGCCGAGGCGCAAGGCATGCCGGGCGTGCTGGCGATCATCACGCCGGACAACGCCGGCAAGCTTGAAAGCCCGAAGAATATGCCGCAGGCGGTGGCCGGTCCCCTGTTGCAGAACCATGACATTCTCTACAATGGCCAACATGTCGCCGTGGTGGTCGCCGAGACGCTGCAGCAGGCGCAGGCTGCCGGCGCGCGGGTGAGGGTTCATTACAACAATGGTGAAGTCGCCACCTCGATGGATGCACTGCTGGGCCAGGCTTACGTGCCAAAGCATTTTCGCAGTGGGCAACGGCCGCCTGACTCCAACCGCGGTGATTCGGAGGGCGCCTTCAGCACCGGGGCGGTGAAGCTGGACACCACCTATGTTACGCCGCTCGAGCACCATAATCCAATGGAGCCGCATGCCACGATCGCGGCGTGGAACGGCAACAAGCTGACGGTTTGGACCGCGACGCAGGGGATCAGCGGTGCACAGAACACCCTGGCCGGGCAATTTGGCCTCGACAAGGCGGATGTGCGGGTGATCGATCCCTATGTCGGCGGCGGCTTTGGCTGCAAGGGCAACACCTGGCCGCCCGCCACCTTCGCGGCGCTGGCCGCGCGCATGGTCCGCCGGCCGGTCAAGCTGGTGCTGTCGCGGGCACAGATGTTCACCTCCAACGGCTATCGGCCGCGCACGGTGCAGAAGCTGAAACTGGCGGCCGACAACGATGGCAAGTTGCTGTCCATGCGGCATGACGGATTCAGCTCGATGTCCCAGCCGGTGCTGGGGGAGTTCGTCGAACCGGTGGCGCTGGCAACCGAGATGCTGTACGCGTGCCCGAACGTCGCGATTACGCATCGGCTCGTCGCGCTGAACGCGCCTCTGCCGACCTACATGCGTGCGCCCGGCGAATCCTCCGGCGTCTACGCGTTGGAATCGGCGATGGACGAGATGGCCGTCGCGTTGAAGATGGACCCGATCGAGTTCCGTCTGCGCAACTACGCCGAGACCGACCCGCATGAGAACAAGCCGTTCGCCAGCAAGGCGCTGCGGGCATGCTACCAGCAGGGTGCCGCGGCATTCGGCTGGGACAAGCGGACGCCGGAACCCCGCTCGATGCGCGACGGTCATGTGCTGGTCGGCTGGGGCTTTGCCACCAGCACCTACCCGACCAACCGCCAGCCCGCGACGGTGCGGGCGCGCATGAACCGCGATGGCAGCGTGGTGGTGCAGTCGGGCACGCAGGATCTGGGCACCGGCACCTACACCGTGATGACGCAGGTCGCCGCCGACACCTTGGGCATTCCCATCCAGCGCATCCGCTTCGAACTCGGCGACAGCGTGTTGCCGCCGGCGCCGGTATCCGGCGGTTCCTCGACCGTGCCGAGCGTGGCACCGGCGGTGGCGGCGGCTTGTAAGGGGCTGTTGGCGAAGATCAAGGACCTTGCCATCGCCGACCCGAGCGGCGGCTGGCATAATCAGTCGCCGGATGTCCTGCAGGTGCGGGACGGGCTTGTCATCGGACCAGATCGGCGTGTGTCGATCACGTCGCTGCTGGAGAGGCACAACCAACCGTTCATCGAGGCCACGGTCAAGGGCGCGCCGGGCGACGAGAAAAAGCAATACTCCTTGCACGCTTTTGGGGCACAGTTCGCGGAGGTGCGTGTCGATGCCGATCTGGGCACGATCCGCGTGACCCGGTTTGTCGGCGCGTTCGATGGCGGCCGCATTCTGAATGCCAAGACCGCGCGCAGCCAGTTGATCGGCGGCATTACTTTCGGCATCGGCATGGCGCTGCTGGAGGAGACGCTGGTGGATGGGGAAACCGGCCGTATCGTCAATCCCAACGTCTCCGAATACCTGATGCCGGTGAACGCCGATGTACCTGACATCCAGACGATTATCGTGCAGAACGATGAGACCCGGTCCAATCCGTTGGGGGTGAAGGGAATAGGCGAGTTGCCGATGGTGGGCGTCGCCGCGGCGATCGCCAATGCGGTGTATCACGCCACTGGAGTGCGGGTGCGAAAGGTGCCGATCCGCATCGAGGACGTCTTGGTCTGACGGCACCACGGTGCGCGACGTCATGCGGGGACAGACGTGCCTGGCTGGCCAAGACCGGTCATGACGCGGCGGTGTGAGATACCGCAACGGGAGGTAGCCCCCGAGGCAGGCAATGGCAGGGGGTGCCGGTTCAGGTCTTTTCCGCCAGCGGACAGCCGGCGTCAGCCAGCGGACGAAATGCCTGATCGCCAGGAACGGTCTGCAGAATCGCCTCGTAGTCCCAGGGTGTTTTCGACTCCGCCGGTTGCTTGACGCGGATCAGATACATGTCGTGGAGCAGCCGGCCGTCGGCACGGATGTGCCCTTCGTTGGCGTAAACATCCTGGACCGGCATGGCGCGCATTCTTGCGGCGACGACGGTACTATCGGTGCCGCCTGCCGCGGCGACCGCGCGAAGATAATGCAGCACCGCGGAATACGTCGCGGCCTGGGACATCGACGGCATGGTATGATGCCGCGCGAAAAACCTTTCGGACCAGCCGCGTGTCTGGTCCGTGCGGTTCCAGGTGAACGATGTCATCAACGTCATGCCATGCGCGACCGAAAGCCCGAGACTATGGATGTCTTGGATGGTGCACAGCAGGGGAACCAAGGTCTGCCCACCCTGCGGGATACCAAATTCCGCAGCCTGCTTGACCGCATTGGTCATGTCGGCGCCACCACTGGCGAGGGCGACAACCTTCGCGCCGGAGGCTTTCGCCGCCAGCAGGAAAGAACTGAAATCCCCTGCGTCGATCGGGTGCCGGACCGAACCCAGCACACGGCCCCCGGCCGAACGGACAGCGTCCGAGGCGGATGTCTCCAGCGCGGTGCCGAAGGCGAAATCCACCGCCAGGAAGAACCAGCTATCCAGTCCGCGGGCGACGAGCGTCCGCGCCACACCGTGGGTCAGGGCGTAGCTGTCGTAGTTCCATGACATCGCGGTCGGGGTGCAGAACCTGCCGGTGAAGTCATTGGTGCTGACAGCGATTGCGATAACGATGCCGCTCCGCTCGCGCGCCACCTGCTCGACGGCCAGCGCCACGGCGGAGTTATCCAGGCCGACAATCAGGTTCACGCCATCCCGCTCGTACCACTGCCGGGCAATGGCGGAGCCGATGTCCGCCTTGTTCTGATTATCGGCGGAAAGGATCTCAATGGTGCGTCCGAGCACGCTGCCGCCGACGTCCTCGGCCGCCATTCGCGCGGCAAGGACTGATCCGGATCCAATGCTGTCGGAGTAGACACCCGTCATGTCGGTCAGCACGCCGACGCGAAGGGCCGTGGGCTGTGCTCTGCCATGCATCGGGCTCAGGCCGAGCATGGCGCCGCCTGCCATGCAAAACCTTCGCCGGTTCAAGATGCGCATGGTTGTTTCCTGGGCTGGTTGTTCGACGAACGCTAGGGCACAGTCGGTGAATTACCTAATCGCGCGTTCCAGGGGGGCTTGCTAGATCAGGCCAGGCTGGGCGAGGCAAGCGGTTCTACAGTTTTGTCTCACGCGCCATGACGGGAGCCGCGACGTGGTCAGGAGCAGACACCGGTCGCGCTGGTTTTCATCAGCGGGCCGAGTCCGGTTGTCCGGACGCTGTCCTGTCTACGCCGCCGGCGCGGCTTCCATCGGCGTGGCCGCGATCTGCTCGCCCGCGCGGGCGGCGTGTTCGGCCTGACGACGTTTAGCGGTCTTGGCCATGGACTGAACCGCCAGACGTTTCTGATAGGCCTGACTCCAGGTCAGGCCGCCGTACTTGCCCCGGTTCTTGTTCTTGTCAGCGGATCGGATCGGGTCGCGGGCGGTTTCGATCAGGGCGATTGCCTTTTCAACGGCAGGACGATCTGGAGGCGCATCAGGCTGGCTATCCGGGATTTCGACCTCCGGCTGAGCGATGCCGGCTTGGCGGTCACGCTGCATTTCCTGCAACTTCTGGCGGCTGCGATGCGCTTCGCGATTGAGGCTGACGGCGCTGCTTCGCAAACGGATGATCCGGGCCAGCGGCATATCGTCGTCCATGGCCTGGCTGAGCGCTTCAAGGGTATGAAAGCCGAAGCTGATGATTTCAGCCGCGAGCAGAAGTTCGGCCTCGGTTTCGGCTTGATAGGTGGCAAGCATGTGGTTGGCGGCGTCGCGTGCGGCGGTCAGGTCGCCGTTGGCACCGGCAAGGAAAAGCAGCGCGAGGCGCCCGAGGACGGTGTCCTGGATGGCGAGTGGGATGTTGGCCAAGGGGAACATGCGGGTGCCTCGGGTGGGTCGTGGTTGTTCTGTCGGATCATAGGCATGAAGTCCTTATTTCGCAAGTATTTTTTCTTAATTCGCGATGACCCTATGCTTAGCCTTGCAGCATCAGCAGGAACCGCGGCAGGTGTCAGTTGTGCGCCTGTATTCTAGCCGCATCAGTCGCACAACATGATTGGACGACGCACTAATCCTCCAGCGCAGCGGTTTCCCGCATCCGGCCATCCGCAACTTGAAGAAAGCGCGTAGCAACGGCGTGGACAAACGACCGGTCGTGTGAGACCAGCAAGCAAGTTGCCCTGTGCGCGAGGATCTCGGCCTCCAGCCGCTCCTGACCGGCGATGTCCACGTGGTTGGTCGGCTCGTCCATCAGATAGAAGTTCGGCGCCGCCAGCCGCAACGCCAGCAGGCCAAGCCGCGCCCGCTGACCCGGCGACAGTTGCCCGATCAGCCGGCGCTGCGTGTCGACATCGAAGCCCGCGCCGGCCAGCAGGCTGAGGCTGCGCTGGTCGCCAAGCCGGAACTCATCCGCCACGAAGTCCAGCGGTGTCCGCGTCGGCGGCAACTGCGACATCTGCTGGTCCAGGTAGCCCGTCACCACGGTCGGCGCGACGGTGACGCCCGGAATTGCCGCGTCGTCGGACATTGCACGGCGCAGCAGGTGGACGAACCGCGACTTGCCGACGCCGTTCGCCCCATAGACGACGATGCGATCGTGCTGAAAGATCTTTAGTATGTCAGTCCGGAACAGCCCCTGTCCGTCAGGCGTTGCGACCGCCACGTCGTCCAAGCTGATCAACACCTTGGCGTGCGTGCCGCGATTAACCAGCCGGATCTGGCCGGGGCGCGTCCGCTCCGGCGGCTGCAGCGACTGCTCGATCGCCTCGGCGCGGCCGTTGAGTTGCTTCGCCTTCTTCAGCAACAAGTCGCTGCCGCTGTTAACCCCGACATTGCGCAGCTCCCCAGCATTGCGGCGCAGACGCTTGGCCTCCTTCGCATCGCGCGCCAGTTTGGCTTCCCGGGCCGCATCGTGTTCGGCCAGCAACTCACGCGCGCGGCTGAACGGATGCGCAAACAAGCAAGAGGTATCGGGGCGCAGGAACAGCGTGTGGGTGGTGCAGTTATCCAGGAATTGCCGGTCATGGCTGGCAATGATCATGGCCACCCCTTCGGTTGCATGATTGATCCAATCCTCCAGCACCGCCAGCCGTTGCAGATCGAGGTGGTTGGTCGGCTCGTCCAGCAGCAGCACATCCGGATCGGTGACCCAGACACGGGCAAGCAACGCCAGCCGCTGCCAGCCGCCGCTGAGCGCCGATAGCGGCCGCTCCCGCAGCGCCGCGGGGGTATTCAGCAGGTCGAGCACCAGCCCGGCTTTCCAGGCGTTTTCGCCGCGCTCCGCCAGTGGAATGGCACGTCGGATCGCCTCGATGAACGACAGGGGGAGCAGGTGGGCGGGCATTTCCTGCGCCACCAGTCCTACCCTCAGGCCACGGCGGCGGGTGATTTCGCCCGTGCTGGCCTCGGCTTCGCCAGACAGGCAGCGCAACAGCGTGGTCTTACCCGCCCCGTTGCCGGCGACCAGTCCGATGCGCTGGGTGTCGTGAAGGCTGAGGTCGAGATTGCGGAACAGCAGGCGCGGCGACACGACGCCGAGGCTGCGCAGATGGATCAGGCTCATGGGTTTTCTCGTGTCCGGGTCGGTCGCCGAAGCGACGGAATGTCATGGCCGCGTCGGAGGACGTGATGTCATACCGACGCGGCGATCGCCGAGCGGGCGAAACCGGACAGAGGACGAGAAGAAGCCGTCAGATCCAGCGTTTGACCCGCCCCACGACGTGCTGTCGCGGGGCGTTCCAGGGTCCACGCGGGTGATGCTGATTGTAGGCGGTCATGCATCCCTTCCGCGGCTGGGCGTTAACAAATGCTCAAGATAACACGGAACGATTACTTGGCGCAAGCAAGCAAGGATGGGCGGAAGCGGATCAGAGGCACGCCCGTCACCAACTCGGCATAGAGGTTTTGACGCGTGCCAGCGCAATTCCGCTGGCTTGCCTTTACCAGCATCCGAGGTCGGATAGAAACTTTGCCGCTTCGCCGTCTGCTATGGGTGGGAAGCGGACGTTAAGCGTGATGCTAAATTCAGGACCTACGGAGATTTTTTCGAACGTGGATCTGTGCCATATTAAGGCACAATGATGAAAAAGCCGCCCGATGATCCTGTGTTGACCCGCTTCCGCGCCGCCGTGATTGAAATCTGTGGCGAGCGCATTGAGCGCGTCGTTTTGTTCGGCTCGCGCGCGCGGGGCGATGCAAGGCCGGCTTCCGATTACGACATTGCCGTTTTTCTCAGGGACGCAGGCACATTCACCGAAGAGAGCGCACGCCTCGCCGCCGTCAGCACTGATATTCTGTTGGACACTGGCGCGGTGATTTCCGCCACGCCGTTCCCTGCCGGGGCCTATCGCGAACGCACGGGTTTCATGCACGAACTACGCAAGGATGGCCTTGATTTATGAAGGCCGAAACCGCCGACTATCTGGCGAAGGCCCATACAACGCTTGCTGACGCCCACACGATTGCAGCGTTACCCTTGCCCCATGTCGCCGCGCGCGAGGCATACCTTGCTGTGTTCCATGCCGCCGAGGCTTACATTTTCGAGCAAAGCGGCAAGGTGGTAAAGACGCATCGGGGCGTCCGCAGCGAATTTTCCCGCCTGGCAAGAGCCGAGCCGCGCATCGGGCGCGACCTCATTACCTTTCTCGGCACCGGCTATCAATTCAAGATGCGGGCTGACTATGCCATTGGTTCGGCGGCCACGCCGATAGCGCCCGCCGAGGCGACCGCCGCAATTGCCACGGCGGCGCGCTTCATCGACACCATAACCCATGTGCTACCGCCGCGCCTGACGCCGCCGCATGGCCCGCGCGCATAGCCGTAAGACTGCAAAACTCAGAACTTTCAAGGCGGCTAAGCGAATAGCGGATCTTCAATGTGCGTCGGCGCAGACAGGTGTTGCGAAGGGCTGATCATCGCGGCACCAGCCGCGTAGCGAGGAACTGGCGCACCTGCCGCTTGGCATTGGCGGCGGTGGCCGGAACACCGCCGCCGCCATGACCAACGTAGAAATGCAGCGGTGCGGTGGCGTCGAACCCATGCAGGGCGCCGGGATAGGTCAGCATCTTGACGTTCGTCGACTCCGGCGACGACGAACGCCTCATGTTTCTTATCAGTAATATGATCCACCAGCCGCCACATCGAAACACGCGGGCGTATAGGCGCGGTGGAATACAAGGATCATAGGGCAGCCTACGCCGTCGTCACCGCTCGAGCGACGCAGAAAGGGCGGCACCCTGCGGCATTGCCCCACCTGTAAAGCATCCCGACAGACTGGATCGGGCGCGCTTGCGACGGATCACGCCGAGGCCAGCGAGGGAGGCGCCGAGCAGTGCTATGCTGCCGGGTTCGGGCACGGAGGCAATGGTGAACTCGCCCGAGACCACACTGTCCTGGGTTGCGTAGCCGTTAACGTAGACGGCGGCGTTCGATACGCCAGTGTTCACGCCCAGGGATAGATTGTGGTTCACCGGATCCAAAACGATGGCGGGGTTGTAGTTAGATGGCGCGGTTGCGAAAGATGCCGCGTATGAAGCACAGACGTAGATCGTGGAACATGCATTCGACAAGTTGAGCGCGTTGCTACCCCCCGCATCGTACACATTGGTCGCTTCGAGGGAGACATTGGTCTCGGAATTGGTGTTTGTATTATGTGTGAAGCTGCCGGACACCCCGACATCGTAGGTGAGGTTGTTGCGATTCTCATCGGTCACTTGAATGGTAGCTGATACATCGTAGGCGATTGCGGTCGCACGGGCCCCCGGCGCGGTTGCCACGCCGAGTGCGAGCAAGGCGGCGGTAGACAGGACGGGCTTTTTCACGGCGAAATTTCCTTACTAGATGTCGTTTCACGCATACAACGAGACGTGGATCCGACACTGCAACGTTCACGCCGATTCCAATAAGCTAAAAGTTTAGGTAAAAAGTTTCAAAATGTACGAAATAATCCGGCAGATGACCGACTGGCTCACCGGATTCCGAATCGGCGCCTTGGAAGCGGTCACGGTGTTCGACGAAACTGAAAATAACCCACATCGAGCAACGTGGCGAGGATGCGAACGGCCACATTCCCCGGAAAAAACCAAGAATGTCGCACCGCCGATCTGCGCAAGGTTGGACGGGCTTGTGTTGCGAAAATCTCGCGCAAATGGCCGCTGTAGGTCGAAATCAGCCTTCCTTTGCAGGACCGCACACCGATCGGCAAATGGTACTAGCGGCGGCATCCCGCTCCGGCACCTAGTAGATAAAATCCAACGGATAGGTCCGTTGAATTTATCCACTAGGCTTTGATTTGGTGGGCCGATTCACCTAACGCTTGGAAACCAAGCGTCAGGATCGGACTACTAGCTTCATCCGCCCGCCGCGCCCCTAAACATCCACCTCTTCCACCGTCTTCGCCCGGTCCTGGATGAACGCGAACCGCAACTCTGGCCGCCGTCCCATCAGGCTTTCCACCAGCTCGTTCGTGGCCGCCCGCTCCTCCGCCGCCGCGACCACCTTCAGCAAGGTCCGCTTCGCCGGGTCCATGGTGGTTTCCTTCAACTGTGCCGGCGGCATTTCGCCCAGGCCCTTAAACCGACTGACGTCGACTTTGGCGCCGGCCTTGAACTCGCGCTTGATCTTGCGCTCGCGGTCGTCGTCGTCCATGGCGTAGATCGATTTCGCACCTTGGGTCAGCCGATACAGCGGCGGCTGCGCCAGATAGACATGGCCGTGGCGCACCAGTTCCGGCAGCTCGCGGTAGAAGAATGTCATCAGCAGTGACGCGATATGCGCGCCGTCCACATCGGCGTCGGTCATGATGATCACCCTTCCGTAGCGCAGCCTGGCGCGGTCGAAGCGGTCGCCGACGCCGCAGCCCAGCGCCTCGATCAGGTCCTTCAGCTCCTGGTTCTGCCGCAGCTTGTCGGCCGAGGCGCTGGCGACGTTCAGGATCTTGCCGCGCAGCGGCAGCACCGCCTGGGTTTCCCGGTTGCGCGCCTGTTTGGCCGAACCGCCGGCGCTGTCGCCCTCCACCAGGAAGATTTCGGTCTCGGCCGCGTTCTCCCGCGTGCAGTCGGTCAGCTTGCCGGGCAGCCGCAGCCTGCGGGTGGGCGACTTGCGCGCGGTGTCCTTGCTCTCCTTGCGGCGGATGCGTTCCTCCGCCCGCTCGATGACGAAGGCCAGCAGGTTGTCGGCCGACCCCGGATCGCCGGCGAGGAAATGGTCGAAGCGGTCGCGCAGCGCCGTCTCGGTCAGCCGAGCGGCTTCGTTGCTGGTCAGCTTCTCCTTGGTCTGCCCCTGGAACTGCGGCTCGCGGATGAACAGCGACAGCTTTGCCGCCACTGGATCGAGCGCGTCGTCAGCGGTGATCTGCGCCGCACGCTTATTGCCGCGCTGCTCGCCCCAGGCGCGCAGGCCCTTGACCAGCGCGGCGCGGAACCCGGTCTCGTGCGTGCCGCCCTGCGAGGTGGGCACGGTGTTGCAGTAGGAATGCAGGAAACCGTCGCCTTCCTCCAGCCAGGAGACCGCCCATTCGACGCGGCCGGCGGCCTCACCGGGCAGGTTGGCTTCGCCCGCCCAGATCTGCGGCAGGACGCGAGGGATGGTCCCGATATCGGCTTCCAGACTGTCGCGCAGGCCGCCAGGGAAGTGCAGCACCGCCTCGGCTGGGACCTCGTCCTTGCCGCCGGCCAGCGAAGCGGCGCAGCTCCAGCGGATTTCCACGCCGCGGAACAGATAGGCCTTGGAGCGGCATAGCCGATACAGCCGGCTGGGGACGAAGCGCAGCGGACCGAAGATCTCGGTGTCCGGCTTGAAGCGGATGCTGGTGCCGCGGCGGTTGTGGACGGGTCCGGCGTTGACCAGCCTGGTCAGCGGCTTGCCGCGGGCGTAGCTCTGCTTCCACAGCACGCGGTCGCGCCAGACCTCGACTTCCATCCGTTCCGACAGCGCGTTCACCACCGAACTGCCAACCCCGTGCAGGCCGCCGGAGGTCGCGTAGGCTTTGCCGCCGAACTTGCCGCCCGAGTGCAGGGTGGTCAGGATGACCTCCAGCGCGCTCAGGTTCTTGAACTTCGGGTGAGGGTCGACCGGGATGCCGCGGCCGTTGTCGCGCACCGTCAGCCAGTTGTTCTCCTCCAGCGAGACTTCGATGAAGCTGGCATGGCCGGCCACTGCCTCGTCCATCGCGTTGTCCAGGATTTCCGCCGCCAGGTGGTGCAGGGCGGGTTCGTCGGTGCCGCCGATATACATGCCGGGGCGCTTGCGGACGGGCTCCAACCCCTCCAGGACCTCGATGTCCTTGGCGGAGTAGTCGGAGTCGTCGCGTGCTGGCATGCCGGACTTTCCGGCGAGGGCGCCGTTGGGGCGGACTTGCGGCTTGGCCGTGGGTTGCACGGCGGCCGCGTCAGGACGCCCAATGTCAGGGCGCCCACTCTCAGGGCGCTTTATGTCAGGGCGCCTTTTGGGGATCTTCCCGGTCTCTGATCCAAACAGATCGTTCATGCTGTGTTCCCAATCGCGGACGGCACCCTACTACATGCGGCACGCGGGAGTCCGCAACCGCCGAATGGGAACCGCCGAATGGAGACCGCGCATCAGGGCAGGATGGAGCGCCTGGCTCCGACGGTCGATACCGGCAGGCGTCAATGCTTGGCGGGCACGGCATTGACAAGCCAGCATCCGGCCGAGGCCACGACCAACCCAATCATGGCGAGCGGACTGACCCGCTCCCCCAGCAGCACCCACGCCAGCACCGCCACCGTGCCAGGGACGAGGTAGAAGTTTGCCGTCGTCCGCGCGGCAGTCCCGCGGCGCAGCATGGCGAAGTAGATCCCCATCCCGCCGAGCGACACCAGGATGGTGTTCCAGGCAACGGCGGCGATGGTTATGTCGGTCCAGTCCGCGTGCGGGGTTTCCAGCCACCAGGTGCCGAACGCGGACACGCCGGCGGCGGACAGGAACTGCGCGGTGGCGCCGCACAGCAATGGAACGCCACGGCAGAACCGCCCAAAATACAGCGTTCCCCCAACCAGTCCAAGAACTCCGAGGAATGCCAGCGCCAGGCCGTCGAACTGTAGGGCGCTTCGCAGCGCCGCCTGACCGACGACAAGCCCGACACCGACGACCCCCAGCGCCAGGCCCAGCCATTGGCCAGGCAGAACCCGCTCCCGCAGCAATACGGCACCCGAGGCAGCGGTCAGCAGCGGCGTAAGGGATTGCACCAGCGCGATCGAGGCGGCGGGTGCGATCATCAGCCCGGCCTGTGGCCCCATCAATCCGACGGCGTTCAGCAGCGCTCCGGCAACCGCGCAGTGCAGCCAACGACGTCCGGCAAGCGGTTGCCATGACCGGCGCAGCAGCAGCATCAATGCCACCAGCACGACCGCGCAGGCCGTAAGGCGCACAGCAACGAACAGCAGCGGCGACACGTAGCGCAATCCGGCCTTTGTCGTGATGAACGACGAGCTCCAGAGCAGGACGAACAGGAAGGGCGCAAGCCGGTCGAACATTGGCGTTCCTCTCCACAGGCGTATGCTGATCGGCCGATCGCCGGGTCGGAGGTCTGATGCCGGGTGTGCGCGTGTGGGGGATAAGTGGATTGATAAGCGAAGTTTCCTGTTATCGTTATGCCCGTCCTACGGCTAACCGAAGATTCAACCTTAAGAGGAAGGCCAGGCCAACTACCCCACGGTAATCAGGATAGAGACGTTCTGCTAGGAATGCGAGTTGGATCGCGCCCGTATTTCGCCGATCTATCTTCAGCAATTACCGTTCAAATCGCGCACGACGGTTGTCCTAATGGCCGGTCGTGCAGCGCACGCAAAGGGTGCGGTTGGCTCGGCGGCAGATAACGATTTCGGCGAAGCCGTAGCGCCTATAACCGTTGCAGAGCCTAGATTTGACCAAGAGGAACGAATCATGCACATTGTCCGCTCTAGGTTAGACCGGCATCTTGGTTTTGCCGTTCATCGCGAATCGGATTGGGCTGTATGAGACTAATATGACGATAAAGACGTTTGAAATTCGTTGTCCGATTTATGGCTTCATTCCGCTAGATGCTTGGGAGCGCGAGATCGTTGCGCAGCCTGCATTTCAGAGGCTGCGTCGCATTCGTCAGTTGGGATGGACTGATGCAATCTATCCTGGAGCTATGCATACCCGCTTTGAGCACTCGCTTGGCGTCATGCACATGGCATCGATGCTATACGACGGCGTTCAAGAACGCTGCAGTGACGTTCTCCGCAGTGAATATCAGTATGGCGATGCTGGGGTGAAGCGTTACCGTCGTCTCGTCCGTTTAGCCGCGCTTCTTCATGACGTAGGACATGGACCCTTTTCCCATGCCGTAGAGGAGTTGGCTCCACTCAATGATGGAGGGGAAAGCAGTCGACGTTATCGTCATGAGGAATACTCTGCCGCAATCATCCGAAGGCACTTTCGAGACGTCATCGAAAATCATCCGGCTAATGCAAACTACCGGTTCACCATTGACGACGTCGCAGGCCTAATTGAGGGAAAATCTGCCGCGGGAAGTGCTGCAATCTGGCAGGAGATTATATCCAGCCAACTGGACGCTGACCGAATGGATTATTTACTCAGAGATGCATACCATTCAGGGGTGGAATATGGCCGATACGACTGGCGACGCCTCATAAATTCCATCGAGCTTGTTGAAGACGCTGAGAGCGGCTCCTGGCGCTTAGGAGTTTCTGATGGAGGACGCCATGTAGCGGAGGGTCTTATTATTGCTCGTTACATGATGTTTAGTCAAATCTAATTCCACAAAGCTAGAGTAATATTGGACTATCATCTACATCATGCGGTTGAGGCACTGCTTCCTGGGGGTGTCTTTCCACCACCCATAGGATCAGATCTCGACGAATATTTGAAATGGGATGATTGGCGGGTTCTTGGTTACTTTTCTCAGGACTGTGGAGGCGAGCACGCCCGCCATCTTAAAGGACGGGATTTCTTTCGACTTGTGTATGAGACGCCTGAAGTTCCGACCCTTGAAGATGAAGGTCGGCTTAATGCCGCCATGTCAGCACTGGAGGGTCTATCGCCCGTGCGACGAGATGCGCGAAAATCCTGGTACAAGGTAGGGTCAGATGACCTGCCTGTTGCAGCATCTATTAGCGGCGGTCGAACAATGCTGCTTTCTGCATGTTCCTCAATTGTCCGCCAAATGACGCCATCGCGCAGCGTTCGCCTCTATGTTCCCAGAACCATTCGTTCTGAGGCACAGAAACGTCTTACAAATTTGCTTAAAGAAAGGTCTGCATGATGAGCACTCAGCCACCCCAAGGTGACCTGCGCCTCGCTACGATCGCCGCTCTCGTAAGGCAGTCCGATCCGCATCCTCTCGGTCGAACTGCTATAATGAAGCTGGTATATTTTCCTCAGACGTTGCGCAAGGTTCCTCTTGGATATGACTTCAGAATCTATACCTATGGTCCTTATGATGGACAGGTTCTTGAGGATTTGAAGGTCGCTGAATTGAAGGGGGCTGTGCGGTCGTCTGAGGTGGGCTATTCTATAGGCACTGGATATGCAATAGTTCCTGGGCATGAAATTGATGCTCTTCTTGCACGCAGCCCCGCTATACAGCGCTATCAGGCAGATATTATTTCTGTTATAAGTGAATTTGGGAATCGTTCCGCTACTGACCTGGAAATGGCAAGTACTCTTGTATTTTTGGACCGTACGGAATCTCTGGCGGGCAGGCAAGCGACTGTCCCTGACACAGCTCGGAAAGTAAAGGAGATCAAGCCGAGGCTTGATGTAGATAGGATTCTTAGGGAAGCTGCTACTTTAAAGGAGAAAGGGTATATAGCTGCCGTTTAACCTTAATCCACTTTCATTAATTAAGTAGCAGAATTTGCTGCCGAACACGGTATGCGTTTCGAAGGGGAAAGTCTGGGAATATGGAGGATATTGGTCCGACATTGAGAGTGGCGTCATCGTTCAATGTCATGGTCAATCCGCTACGCTGCCCCCTGAACCTCGACATCGTCAATCAACCTACTACCTTGCCAAATCCCCAGGACAAGAAAGGCAACGACCATGGCCGACAATCCACGCTGGACCCGCCGCCCCGCCGGCTCGACCTGGGGTGATTTCGGACCTGATGACCAACTCGGCCGCCTCAACCTAGTCACCCCGGAGAAGGTGCTGCAAGGCATCGCCGAGGTGAAATTAGGCAAAACCTTCTGCCTGTCGCTGCCGCTGGACTATCCGGGCGGCAACATCGTCAATCCCCGTCGCCATCCGCCGGTGCTGAAACCCACCGAGCGGAACGGCCGCCCCAACATGAACTACCCGATGCGCTGCGACGACCCGACCGCGCTGGATATCGTCTGCGATGATCAGGTGGTGCTGACGCTGCAATACTCGACGCAGTGGGACAGCCTGGCGCATGTCGGCCAGATGTTCGACGTCGACGGCGACGGCATTGCTGAAGACGTCTTCTACAACGGCTATCGTGCCGGCACCGACATCATCGGGCCGGTGTTGTACGATGCGAAAGGCAACCAGACGCCGACCCATCAGACCCCCGGCGCGCGCCGCCTTGGGGTGGAGAACATGGCGGCTGCCTGCGTGCAAGGCCGAGCGGTGATGATTGATCTGGAGGCGCATTTTGGACGCAGCGGAAGGGTTGTCGGCTATGAGGACCTGATGACCGTGCTGGACAAGGACAAGGTCGTGATCGAGCCAGGCGACCTCGTCTGCATCCGCACCGGCTTTGCTCAGCTTCTGCTGGAGATGAACAAGCAGCCTGATCCGAAGGTGCTGTTCGCGACCACCTCGGCCTTCGACGGACGCGATCCGCAACTGCGGCAATGGGTCACCGACAGCGGCGTCGTCGCTCTGCTGGCCGATAATTACGCGGTGGAGGCCAGCCCCGCCAAGCCCTGCGCCGACGACCATTGCGCCATGCTGCCGCTGCATGCCCATTGCCTGTTCACGCTCGGCTGCTATCTGGGCGAGATGTGGTATCTGACTGAACTCGCGGACTGGCTGCGCGCGCAGGGGCGCAATCGCTTTTTGCTGACCGCTCCACCGCTGCGGCTGCCTGGCGCGGTCGGCTCACCGGCTACGCCTGTGGCGACGGTTTAGGGCAAGAAAGGCCAGGGCGCTGCCCTGGACCCGCCAAGGGGCGACGCCCCTTGGAACCACTTAATTAAGGGGTTCCAAGGGCATCCGCCCTCGGCGGGGTGCGGGGGCAGCGCCACGCTCTTGCTTAACTCGACCCTTCCGACAGGTCCGCCGACTTGCTACGCAGGCTATCCGCCAGCGCCTGGGGACCGCCGCGGGTCAGCATGCGGCGAAAATCCGATCGCTGCACGGCGACACGGCTGACCGACCCGTCCGCCAGCACATCCACGGCGCGCCAGTCGCCGGAGACCCGGCGCATGACGTAGTCCAGTTCGTGCCTGTCACCGGAGGTCGGGATGATCTCGGTCTGCACCACCTGCTCGCCATTGCCGACCGGCCGCGGATCGGGCTTTACCTGGAAACGCTCACCTTTGAAGCTGTTAAAATTGTTGACATATGATGCAACGGTATAGCGGCGGAACGCATCCTGCAGCATCTTCTGCTGGTTGTGCGGCAGATTGTCCCAAGTCGGCCCAACCGATTCCCGCAGGACCACGTCCAGGTCGAAGGTCTTGTCGATAATTGGGGCCAGCATGTCGATGCGTTGCGAGAACGGAGTGGCGTTCCCTGCCTTCATCACGCGCAGCAGCCCGTTGGTTAATTGCTGGACGGGCGCCACAACGTTCTCCGTGTCGACTGCGTATGCCAGCGGCACCGCGACTGGCGCCGCGACGACAGCAACAGCCGCTGCCGCCGCGAACAGAACACGGCGCCGGCAGGACAATGTGTCCATGAGACTATTCTCCAACATCACCGATGGTTCAGACGTATTTGGGGCCGCCCCGGTGACGGAGCAAATAAAATGACCGACGCGGCCCCCAAGATCGAACGACTGACATAATGCAGATACATGGGCACTTCTTATGCGCATTCACGCCTGTGAGACACCGAGGAATCACTTGATTGTGACATTACTCGCTCCAGGCCCGACTTACCTCTGATCAGTGGCACTGACTTGCCGCGCGTTGAACGGGAGACCGGATTTTTGTCGATCACGACCCATGCCTTCCGACTGGCGGATAAGGTTGCCGAAACCGTTGGTTTTCTCGACAAGCCGCTTGATCCCGACACTCTTATCCAGATCGCGCGCCGGCAGACTGGATTGCGCGCGTTTGGTGACACCTCGTTCATCGGGCCGCTCACCAGATTACTGGATTCCTGTTCCGCCGAGGCCGCGCTTGGGCTGATGGGCCGCAGCGCAACGCGCTGGGATATGGTACGCTTCCTGTCGAACCTGCTCCTGCTGCATGATGCCATGACCCGGTCGCCGGAGATCTTGCAGGAGCCGATCCAGCAACCGATCTTCATCACTGGTCTGCCACGCAGCGGCACGACGTTTCTACATCGGCTGATGATGACGGACCTGGACAATCGCGCCCCGCTGGTGTGGGAAACGATCTATCCTTCGCCGGCGGCTGGCACAACGACGAAGCGGATCGCCCGGGTGACGCGCCAGTTGAAGACGTTCGACTGGCTGGCGCCCGCCTTCCGTGCGCTGCATCCGCTGAATGCCACCTCACCGCAGGAATGCAGCGAGATCACGGCTCATGTTTTTCGCAGCCTTCGGTTTGATACCAATTACCACATTCCGTCCTACCGGACATGGCTGGACGCTGACGTGATGCGTCAACTGCCGGCCTACCGCTTTCATCGGCGGTTCCTGCAATACCTTCAGCACCAGGACCGCGTCGCGCACCGCTGGGTGCTGAAATGTCCGGAGCATCTTTTCGCCCTGCAGGCGATCCGTGCGGTCTATCCCGACGCGCGTCTGGTGTTTGTGCATCGGGACCCGGTGAAGGTGCTGCTGTCGCAGGCTCGGCTGACTGAGGTGCTGCGCCAGCCCTTTACCCGCCGGCTTGATCCGAAGGCGCTGGGTCCGGCCGAAAGCCGGCGTTGGCTGGATGGAACGCGTCGCATGATGGCGGCCGGCGACGACGCCGGTTTTCCGGAGCCGATCTGCCACGTTCATCACATGGACCTGATCAGCGACCCGGTCAGCACGGTCGAAGGCGTGTATCGGCATTTTGGCCTGACGCTGTCGCCGCGTACCGCCGGTGCGATCGAGGATTACGTCGCGGCCCAATCGAAAGGCGGCTACGGTGAACATAGCTATCACTTTGAGGATCACGGGCTGGAGGAACAGCAGGAGCGCGCGAAGTTCCGTCCCTACATGATCCGCTTCGGCGTCACGGCCGAAGCCGCGCCGCAACGACGGACAAATCAAGACCCGGCGCATGCAAGCCAGTCCGGGGAGCGGTCGTTGCAGGCCTAGGGGCTATCCTGGTTTGTCCCCGGCGGTGCTGTGCCTTTGGCCGTTCCTCCCGCCGCGGATCATTTCGCTGTCATCTGCAAGCCGGTAAACAGCAAGCCTGCCATGGCCGGAACCGCGGGCAGCGCTGGCTTCGACGTCTGACAAAGGTCGGGAAACAGCAACGTGATGGTTGTCTGGCTGCCGCGGGCGACAGTGGACGCCGGCACCGTGCTGACGACATCCCGCGGCGAGGTGACAACCACATCATCAACCTGCAGGCCGTTCACGACCGTGATCATGCGAAAGGCATTGGCGGGAGCAGGAGCCGCGAGCGACAGGCGCAGTTCCATATCATGCTCGCTCATTGGTCTAGGAAATTTGATCCGGCTTTCCGGACCCAGGGCATAGCGCCCAGTTGCTCCTGAGGCGGTAAAGATGCCCGACCAGCCATCGATCAGGAAGCGGCTCTCATCGGTTTCGGCGCCGAAAGGTATCACGATATCCGGGCGGCCGGAGAAACATCTGATGGCCGCGCTGATCGTGGGGCGGACGCGTTTGAGTTCATTGGCTCGCGACATCGAGCGAGCGAGCGCCAACCCAGCCTGACCGATCCGCTGGGCATGGTCATCATGCTCGCGAAGCCATCGGATCTTCTCGATCAGATCATGCATTTCCGGTTCGACCGGAACGTAATTCTCCCACGGAATCAGATCGTCGTAATACCACTGCCGATAGCCGAAGGGTGAACGGACCTTCAGCACCGGGCTACCGGTCAGCAACTTCTGAAACAGCGCCGCCCAGGCGTTCGTGTTGCCATCGATATCGATCTGATACTTGTAGCGCGTGAAGTCGGTCGGCCTGACGAAGTCGCCGCCCAGACCGGCCGCCTCGGCTTCCTGCAACATTGCCGCGGGAAGGCCGACAAAGCTGGTTATGGCGGCATCGATCAGGCCGGCGGACGCAGCCTGCCTGGCGATCAGGCACAGCTTCATGCGGGGAAGGTTACGCCAGTTTGAACGGAGCTGTCCCGTGCTGGCACCGCGCCAGAAGGCAATCGGCGCGCGATCGTTCCACGGCACCCAAGCCGCGTCGATGGCGGTACGGGCGGCGCTGTAGGCGTTGGTGTTCAGAAACACCGGGTCCGGAATCAGGAAGTACCCCGGCCGGTACTCCGACGGAGCAAGACCCGGTGTCGCGCCGCTGTCGCCGAGGGAGACCAGGACACTGCCGTGCTCCGGTGCGGGGGCGGTGGTGTAATCGTGGAACAAGGTCATGGACCGCGACCAGCCGAACAGCTCGATCCAGGTCCGATCGGAGGCAAACAGCGCGGCGTTCAAATGAAACCGCGACTTCCCGGCCGGGTCGATTTCCCATCGCATGGTCTGCGCCGGCGGTTCGATCGCTTCAACATCCACCGCCGCGCACCAGTCCGTCCCGAACCGGTCCCGCAGCAGTCGCGGCGCGAGGTCCCATTGGCCGGAGATGACCGAGGCCAGCAGCAGGCCTTCAAACATGAAGTCATCGTGGGGATAGTGAATGGCGAAGTCATCCACCAGCTTGCCGATGCGGCCACGGGCCGCCGCATGGTCTCCATCCAGGGAGTTTACGACAATCGATGCGAATGCCTGTTCGCGCGTGTTCGGAGCCTGTTCGACGAGGGTCTGCCGCGCTTCCGCCACCTTGGCCGCCGACCATTTCAGGATAACCGGGGATCGGTCGGGGCCGGGGCCGGATATCAGGCGCTGTCCGCGCGACGGCTCTGCTTCGGCAGGCTTTGCCGCGGCTGTCGCGATGGGGGCGGACGAAACGGCAACCTCGCCAGGCGTCGCGCGGGCAAGGTCGCCCGATTTCCATATCGCGTGGGCCTTGGTGCAAATCGCCGCCCAGCGATCCACCGCCGGCCCCAGATCCCTGTCATCCGGCGAAAAGGCGAACCGATCGACGTAGCCGATCATCAAGCCGGGTCCGGCGACACGCACGCTGCCGTTCGGGTTCGCTGCGTCCTCGTAACGGACATAGAGCAGGGCGTTGTCGCCGTAGCGCCGTGCCGCATTGTGCAGGCGTGCCAGTTCCGCATCGGTCAGATTGCGGGCGATCGACTTGAAGACAAAGATCTTCTCGCCGGCCTGCAGGTCGTCGATCAGCTTGCGGCGCAGGAACTGGATGCGGCGGCACGCCTGGGTGACCATCTTCTCATAAGCCACCTCGTCGGCCATGATGAAACACCGCATCGCCATCCAGTAGCGCTTGTCCCTGGTCCAGTACTCCGACCGGCCTGTCGTCGGCGGTGTAAATACAAGTGTGTTCTCCGGCAGCCCGACCCCCTCAAATTCGGCTTCGAGCGCGGCAATCAGCAGGTCGGCGCCAAGATCCGCCCAGCGCAACAAGCCCAGCGGTTCGGCGCCATGGGTTCTTTGAAACAAGCCGAATTCGCACCCGTGACCGGCACCCCCGAGACTTTCAAAGTCCTCGACGATCTCCTTCATGGCAGGCGTTGCGGCCTGTGGAACGGGTTCTACCGCAGCCTCGGCGGTGCTTTCCGGATCGACCTCCGCGACCCGCATCCGCGCCTCGAAAATCCGGTGCGACAGCGACTCCAGACGCGGGAAGCGGCGCTGTGCCGCCTGCCAGCGCTCGAGCGAGGCAATCCAGGCGCCCTGGCGAATGGCAACCTGCGCAAATTCGGCAAAAGGTTCGACCTGGTCGGGAAACCGCCTCTGGGCGTCGAGCAGGATGGTTTCGGCTTCGGCGTGCCGGCCCTCGACCGACAGTGCCTCGGCGTAACTCACGGCACCGTCCACCCGATCGGGAAACCGCTCCGCCAACTGCCTGGACCGCTCGATCATCGATGCGACGTCGCCGCGGATGCGGGCGAGGTTGACGTATTCGCCCGCCAGGTTCGCCTCGTCCGGGAACAGCGTGAGCGCACCGCGCAGGAGTGCTTCCGCCACCTCGAACTGGCCCGCATCACGCAGTGCCCCGGCGCCCCCAAGATAGCCGAGGTGGCTGTCCGGCAGGCGCAGGCGGAACGTCTCCCACCGCCTGACCGCTTCGTTCCAGTCCTTGCGACGCATGGCGTTGTGCGCGTACTCGGTCAGCAATCCGATGTCGCGTGGCTGCGAGGCGATGCCTTGCGCCAGCAGCGCATCCGACCCGTCCGGCCAGCCGGTTTCCCGCCGCACCAGCGCGCCGCCGATATAGCCGGCGGGATCGTCTGGAAATTGCTCGCGAAACCGGGTCCAGCACGCTTCCGCGACGGCCCACTCGCGCCGCTCCGTCGCCTGTTGCGCCGATAGACGCTGCGCCATCGGATCGTTTGGCAAGCGCTGATGCATGATCTCTGGGATCTCCTTTATACCGGTTTGGCCGTTCATCGTCTGGCATGCGCCGACGCCGAGATCGTCGCCTGCGGGATGGTTGGGAAAAGCCTCATGGGTATGGCTCGCCGTCGCGTCGGCCTCAGCTGCCGCACCGCGACGCGGCAGGCTTTCGACGTGCATCGAGGCGATCATCCGGTCGTTCAGACAGCGTTGCGTGGCAGCGGACAGCACGGCTTCGGCCGCAGCGTGCTTGCCGAGGTGGCGCAGGCCGTGGATGGCATGGAAGTAGCCTGCACTCTCGCCGGGAAACAGCCCGATGATCGCCTTGCCGATGCGGATGCCTGCCGGGTAATCCCCCCGCGCGTGCGCGAGATCGGCGGCGGCGGCGAGGATTTCGAGATCGTCCGGCCAGCGACGCCGCGCGTCCGCGAGAACCGCCACGGCTCGCGAGACCGCTCCGGCCGCCTGCAACGCCTGAGCGCCGATCAGATAGCCGATTCGGTTGTCCGGAAAGCGAAGCCGGATATCCGCCCAGCGGACTGCCGCGGCTGTCCACTCTCGCTGGTTGAACGCGAGCCAGGCAATGGCCAGCGCCACGTCCTGGTCGTTCGGCGAGCCATCCGCAGTCAGATGGACAGATGCTTCGGTTGTGTTGATCGTAGCCATTATCGCCTACCGGTAGAAGCAGTGCGGTGGGCTTAGCACAAAACGTGTGGATCAACGGAAGCAACCGTTACATCGTTGGGCGTGCAACGGCGTGTTCCTGCTATCATGTCAACTGATGACGAACAGGCGGGAATTCGAGACGGATTGGTCCAACGCGATCAAAACCGTTCTAACGCAGCGGCAAGCGTCGTCATGATCCTTTCGATAAGCATCGAAAAGGACGCCCGGCATGCCACATGCAGGCTACACACCCCACGCTATTACAACTTCGCACGGATTATGTGGCGCTATCAGGAGGAACATAGAAGCTGGCTACCCGCTGCGCCGCAGGTCGCAGCGGTGAATCAGGGTCATCAATCGACGCTCAGCAGTTCGTCGAGCGTTACGGGACAGACTGCCGGCATAAGCAGCGGCGGCTGACCGTCGATTGTCTCGGGCAGGCCCCGCAGGGCGTCGGCGTAGATACTGGGAAGGTTGATCTTCTGCCGCATGGACGGCACAAATCGCCGTCGCGCCTGAGCCCGAAACACGCGCGCCTCAGCCTGCCAATGTGGCACGTCGCGCGCGAGCGACCACCCTTCAGCCTTCAGCATGTGGATGAGCGCCCGCAACAGCAGCGACTCGACAGCGTGCCATTGCTCGCTCCCCACGCTCTCGATCTCCTCGGCAATGTTTGCCCAGTCCACTTCATCGTCGTTGAGCAGCTGGCCGGCGGCGCGCCGACGCAGCAACGCGGCTTGGCGCTCGGACCACTCGAGGATGTCGGTGTCGTAGTCGCTCATGCTGCCCTCCGGCATGCCGTGACTTTATCTATGGCCGTGCGGCTGCTTCCAGCTCTCGATGACCTCGTTGGCGTGCGTGCGCCGCGCCGCCTTCTCGACCTCGGGTAGTGTAAGCCAGGCTTTATGCGCGGCTAAAGCGCGACTGGTTTAGGTTGACCTACGAATCGCGCTTTAGTTCATTGTTTAATCGCGTGATTCACGCCTTCTGACTGGGTCAGCCTCAGGCGATCACGCTCTAGTCTCAGCGGCTTGTTGGTGGGCGCACACGGGCTCGAACCGTGGACCCGCTGATTAAGAGTCAGCTGCTCTACCAACTGAGCTATGCGCCCGCACCAACGCGGGCCGGGTTCTACCAACCTGCTCCCGCTTTGCAAACCCCCTGATCAAATCCCCCTTGTCAAACCCCCGCCAGGATCGCGTCCGCCATCTTCTCCGCCGTCATCAGCACCGGGAAATTGGTGTTCGCGCATGGCACCACCGGAAACACCGAGGCATCCACGACGCGCAGCCCCTCCACGCCGCGCACCCGCCCAGCGGGGTCGGTTACCGCCATCGGGTCGTCATCCGCCCCCATGCGGCACGTACAGGATGCATGCCAGACACCGACGGCGGCTTTCCGGACGAACGCCTCCAGCTTGTCGTCGTCGGTCAGCACGTCCTGCAAGGTGACGCCCTCCATGACCAGGTTCTGGATCAGGTACCGCCGCAGCGCCGCCGGTCCGTCCAGCGCGCGGGCCAGCGCGTCGGTGATCAGCTTGTTCTTGCGGCTGAGCAGCCCGACCTGCCGCACCTTGTCGCTGTAGCTGGCGGGAAACGGATCTGTTGTCACCGACTCCAGGGTGGGCGTCAGATGCAGCGCACCGAAGCGCCGCACGCCATCCATCATCCGTTCAAGGTCGCGCGGATCGGATAGCAGGCTGAAGTCAACCCGCGGTTCCTGCCGCCAATCGGCGGAGCGCAGCCGGACCTGTCCGCTTTCCGAGTAGGTCTTGTACACCGTGATGATGAACGAGCCGATCTGCTCGCCCACCTTGTGCCAGGACGTCTTGTTGGTCACCACGGTGAACATATCGCCGGCTGGGATGCCGGGCAGGTTCGAGGAATAGCGCAGCGCGGTGTAGATATGGCGCCGGCTGTAATCCTGAATGATCCGCGCATGCGGTTTCAGGAACGCCGCCACCGCCACCGCCGGATGATCCTGCAGCCGCTGACCGACGCCGGGAAGTGCGGCGCGCACCTCGACGCCCATATCCCGCAGATGCGCCGCCGGGCCGATGCCAGCACGCATCAGGTGCGCGGGGGAATGAATGGCGCCGCAGGACAGGATGATCTCCCGCCCGCGAAACTCCCGCGGCTGACCGGCGACCATTGCCTTGACGCCGACGCAGCGCTGGCCCTCGAAGATCAGTTCGGAGGCCTCGGTGGCGGTAGAGATCGTCAGGTTCTGCCGCAGCCGCGTGCCCGGATCGAGGTAACCGATCGCCGCCGAGACGCGGCGTTCATAGGCGTTGGAGATGGTAATGGGAAAATACCCGTCCTGCCATTCCGCGTTCTGGTCCTGGATGAATTTATAGCCGGATTCGGCGAACGCCTTGCCCACCGCCTTGGCGTGTTCCGGCCACAGGTCGGGGAAAATGCGGCGCACCGGGATGCGGCCCTCAGTGCCATGCCACGGACCGTCGAAATCCATGTCGCGCTCCACCTTCTTGAAGTAGGGCAGCACGCTGTTCCAGTCCCAGCCGGTGGCACCCTTCGACGCCCATTCGTCGTAATCGGTCGGTGCGCCACGGTTGGCCAGTTGCCCATTGATCGACGACCCGCCGCCGAGGATACGCGCCTGCTCATAGGCGCGCAGCGGCGGCGGCCGCTGGTCCGGATTATTGTGCGAGATCACCTCCGTGCTGACCTTGAGCTTGTTCCAGGTGTAGTTCGGGTTGAGGTAGGCGGTGCCGGGATAGGAATCCAGCACCGCCGCGGGCACCTTGCCATGCGGTGTATCCTGCCCGGCCTCCAGCAGCAGCACCGTGTTCTGGCTGCGCGCCGAAAGCCGGTTGGCCAGCACCGAACCGGCGGAACCACCGCCGACAATGATCGTGTCGAAGGTCATGACCGGCCCGATCCGGTGCCTGTGTGCCGCTGCATCCTGCTCCCCCGTCCGACTTATGACGCGAAAGGATCGCGCTGTTTCCGGATGGAGGGCAAGTGGCGGCCTACCCGTAATCCTCCGCCACCGTGCTGTCGTTGCCACGATCGGACGCGACCAGGTTGAACACCAACGACAAGACGAGCCCGACAATCAGGTTCACGACCAGCGCGATGAGCGCGATATAGCAAGGCACCGTGACACCGAGGATGTGCAGCGGATAGACCGGCGCGTATTTGTTCACGACCACCAGCCATGTGCCCAGGCCGAAACCGCACATCCAGCCGATCAGCAGCGCCCAGCCGTTGAGCATCCGGGTGTAGAGCCCCAGCACCACCGGCGGCGCCGTCTGGATGATCCAGACGCCGCCGAGGAGCTGGAGCCAAAGGGCGTATTGCAGCGGCAGGAAGAAGATGAACGCCAGTGCTCCCGCCTTGACCACCAGCGAGACATACTTCGCCATCTGGCTTTCCTGCGCGTTCGTGCAGGCCGGATTGATGAACTCCCGGTAGATGTTGCGGGTGAAGGTATTGGCGGTGGCGATCGACATGATCGCCGCCGGCACCAGCGCGCCAATGGCGATCGCGGCGAAGGCGACGCCGACGAACCATGATGGGAACATTGCCAGGAACAGCGCCGGGACCGAGAAGTTATTGCTGTAGCGTTTGAACCCGTCGGCGAACGCCGGCATGGACGAAACGCCGATGGCGATGGCCATGAAGCCGATCAGCGCGAGCAACCCCAGCATCAACGAGTACGCCGGCAGGATCGCCGCGTTGCGCCGCACCACGCGGGCGCTGGATGAGCTCAGGATGCCGGTGATCGAATGCGGATACAGCAGCAGCGCGCCGGCCGACCCGAGTGCCAGGGTGGCATAGGCGCTGAATGATCCCAGTGACCCAGGCGGTGGCGCGGCCAACAGCAGCTTGGCCGGGGGGATCGCGGCGAACATCTTGCCGTAGCCACCCAGGTGCAGCGGCACGGCGATGATCACGACGATCACGGTGAGGTAGATCAGCAGATCCTTCACCACCGCGATCATCGCCGGCGCGCGCAGCCCGGAACTGTAGGTGAAGGCCGCCAGGATGACGAAGGCGATGATCAGCGGCAGGTCGCCGAAGAAGCCGGAGGTCTCCACCCCCATCGCGCCGATCACCACCTGGATGCCGACGAGCTGCAGCGCGATGTATGGCATGGTGGCCAGGATGCCGGTGAACGCCACGGCCAGCGCCAGCCAGCGGTTGCCGAAGCGCCCGCGCACGAAGTCGGCTGACGTGACGTAGCCATGCCGGTGCGCCACCGACCAGAGCCGTGGGAACACCACGTACAGGATTGGATAAACCATGATGGTGTATGGGACGGCGAAGAAGCCGAGCGCGCCGGCGCCGAACATCAGGGCGGGGACGGCGACGAAGGTGTAGGCGGTATAGAGGTCGCCGCCGATCAGGAACCAGGTGACGAGCGTGCCAAAACGGCGGCCGCCCAGCCCCCATTCGTGCAGCAGGTCCAGGTCACCCTTGCGCCAGCGGGCGGCGAAAAATCCCAGTCCGGCGACAAAGCCGAAAAGCAGGATGAAGACGGTCAGCGCCGTCCAGTCAGTGGCCACGGATCAGCGCTCCACGAGATAAACAAGGGCGACGATCGCGGCGCTGAGCAACACCCATAGAAGCTGGTACCAATAGAAGAACGGCACGCCGCCCAGCGAGGGTTCCGCCGTGTTGTAGGACGACACCCAGAGCATGCCGATGAACGGCAGCAGAAGCAGCAGACGGGCCCAGATCACGGGGTGCGCCGGCTTGGATTCGTCATCTTGTTCGGACATCCGTCCCCCAATATGCGTGTTCATGGCCGGGGCCATACCGCCTGTTCGTCCGCCAGGTAACTGCCGGCGTGCGCGTGATCGCGCAAATTTTCTAAATGTTACCGTAATGTCGCAGCCTGTTTGTCCGGACGTCCCGGCTGGATAAAATAGCTGAGTCTGCAACACCGCACTGCTCTCCAAGCGCCAGGGCCTGGCATTGGTAAGGGGTGCCGAGGTCCTGGTACTCGGTTCAGGAGACGCACATTGTTCGACGACAGCAGCCGACATTTTCCGGTAAGATGTTGTAAACCCGGTGGTCTAACCAATAATATCCGAAATGACAGTGTCTGTTACGCTACCATTATTAAGAGCAAAAACCATTGGAGATGGATTAAATTTTCTTGACTCCATTTGTTTTTCCATCTGCTGTCCCGGATAAGCGCGCGATGCTGACAACCAACTGCGGGAGGATATGTTCTGTTCTTCCGAGCAAGGCGCGCCAGGGGTGCCGAAATGGACGATTGGACCAGGGCGCGTCATCCCTGTCGCTGCTGCTTCGGGCCATCCTGCGGGTTCAGGCAGTGCCGGTGATCCGGCCATGACCGCCATCCCGATTGTCGGCATCGGCGCTTCCGCCGGTGGTATCGACGCGCTCCGCCACTTTTTTGAACGGATGCCGGCCGATACGGGCATGGGGTTCGTCGTCGTGCTGCATCTCGCGGCCGACCGCAAAAGCCTGTTGCCGGAGATCCTGGCGCGCTGGACCCGGATGCCGGTATCGGAAGCACAGGATGGCGATGAGGTTCAGGCCAACCACGTCCATGTCATTCCGGGCGGCGTGATCGCGACGTTGCAGCAGACGCGGCTGTCGTTGCAGGCGATGCCAGGCGATGCCGTGCGAGGCATGGCGCCGATCGACGCCTTCCTCGACTCGTTGGCGTCTAACTTGAAAGAGGATGCCGTTGGTGTCGTGCTCTCCGGCACCGGTCATGATGGCACTCTGGGTCTCAAGGCAATCAAGGCGTCGGGCGGCCTGACCCTGGCACAGGGATCAAATGGCTCGAAACCTGAATATGCCGGCATGCCCGACAGCGCTGTCGCGGCAGGCGGCGTCGACCTGCTGGTGCCCGCGGAAGAGATGATCAGCCACATCCTGGCCGCCCGCAAAACGCGACCGGAGCCGACGGGCGATCCGGCGGAAAATGCCCAGCGAGCGGACACCATCCGGCTGGAGGTCTGCGCGATCCTGCTGTCCCAACTCGGACATGACTTCAGCCAGTACAAGGGACAAACCTTCATGCGCCGGGTGCAGCGGCGCATGCAGGTGCTGCGGCTGACCGACCTGGACCAGTACGTGACGCGGCTGAGAACCGATCGGGAGCAGGTTGTCCTGTTGTTTCGCGATCTGCTGATCTCCGTCACCAGCTTCTTTCGCGACGCAGCGGCATTCACGGCGCTTGAGAAGACCGTTATTCCACGCCTGTTCGCCGACAAGAACGCGGGCAGCGAAATACGGCTCTGGGTGGCGGGATGCTCGACCGGCGAAGAGGCTTACTCCCTGGCGATCCTGCTGCGGGAACATCTGGACACGGTGTCGGCGGCCCCCAAGGTACAGGTCTTCGCCAGCGACATCGACGAGCTCGCGATCGCCACCGCGCGCGCCGGGCGTTATCCGGCATCCCTGCTTGAAGGCATGTCGGCCGAGAGGCGGTCCCGGTTCTTCACCGATGGTGCGGACGGCTTCACCGTGCGGCAGGAAGTGCGGGAGATGTGCACGTTCTCGACGCATAGCCTGATCCGCGACCCGCCGTTCTCGCGGATCAACATGGTGTCCTGCCGTAATCTGCTGATCTACCTCGACAGCGACCCGCAGGACCGGATCATTCCGATCTTCCACTACGCCCTCATGCCTGGCGGCATCCTCATGCTGGGCAGCTCGGAGACCATTGCGCCCCACGAGCGGTTGTTCACTACGCTGGATCGCACGCACCGGATTTTCCTGCGCCAAGCCGGACCAGGCGTAGCCCCTAGCCTGTCCCGGACGCCGGAACGGGAAGTCCGCCCGCGACCGGGCAGCAACCCGACCGCACCGCCGGACCCCAAGGGACAATGGGCACTGGCGGTGAGCTATGCCAACCGGCGCGTGCTGGAGCGCTTCGCCTCGGCCTTCGTCGTGGTCGACGGCCAGGGTGAGGTCATGCACTACTCCAGCCACACCGGCAAGTTCCTTGAGCCCGCCCTGGGAGTACCCACTACCAACCTGTTCGACATGGCGCGCCCGATGTGGGGCGCGGACCTGCGGCAGGCGTTGCGGCGCTGCGTCGAAACCGGACGGCAGGTCGAGCAGGAGCGTAGCTTCCGAACGTCCAACGCGGGACCGACCGAGACCGTCAAGCTGGTGGTCGAGCCGCTGCCGGTTCGTGATCCCAATCCGCTCTATATGATCGTGTTCGTGGAACTGGAGCAGGCAGCCGCGACGGATCAGCCGGCGCGGATCGGTGCGCCCGCCGAACCGGAGGCGCTGATCACGCAGTTGGAGCGAGCCAACCGCGATCTTCGCGAGCAGTTGCAAGCGGTCACCGAGGAACATGCGACGGCGATCGAGGAACTGCGGAGCTCCAACGAGGAGCTGCAATCGGTCAACGAGGAGATGCAGTCGTCGAACGAGGAACTGGAAACCTCCAAGGAGGAGATCCAGTCGGTCAACGAGGAGCTGAACACGGTCAACCTGGAACTGACCGCCAAGATCGATCAGCTCGACCGGAGCAACAGCGACCTGCGCAATCTGTTCGAGAGCACGAAGGTGGCGACGGTGTTCCTCGACCCGTTCCTCATTGTTCGCAGCTTCACGCCGGAAATCGCCAGCATCTATAATCTTATTCCCAGCGATCAGGGTCGGCCGCTGACGGATATCGTCAGCCGGCTGAATTACGACACCCTGCGCGAGGACGTGCAGCACGTCCTGCGGACGCTTGAGCCGTTGGAGAGGCGGGTCGATCGCGTCGATGGAAGTGTCCATTACCTGATGCGCATCCTGCCGTATCGCTCGCCGGACAATGCCGTGGACGGATCGCTGATCACGTTTGTTGATGTGACCACGATCGTGCGGGCCGAGGCGCATCAGCGGCTGCTGGTGGATGAACTCAACCACCGGGTGAAGAACATGCTGACGGTGGTGATCTCGCTGGCCAGCAACACGCTGCGGCGGTCCACTACGCTGGAACAGTTCTCCGATGTCTTTCTTGGACGAATTCACGCATTGACAGCGGCTTACGCCCTGCTGAGCCGGGAAGGCTGGTCGGCGGTCCCGCTGCGAGAGGTGCTGATGGAGGAACTGAAGCCGTTCCTCGCGAGCGAGCACATCAATGTCTGGCTGGATGGGCCCGCGGTGATGGTTGAACCTCGGGCGGCTCTCGCTCTTGGCATTGCTGTTCATGAACTGACAACGAACGCGGCGAAATATGGTGCGTTATCGGTTCCGGAGGGACGCGTGACGGTGACATGGGATGTCGATTGCGGAACGGACGGGGACAGGCTTGCCCTGGACTGGATCGAGCAGGACGGCCCGCCTGTCACTCGCCCGGTACGCAATGGCTTTGGCATGACGTTGATCGAACGTGGCCTGGCGCACGATCTTGGTGGCGAAGCAAGGATCGAGTTCCGGCCAACCGGCGTTCAAGCCAGGCTGCATGCGCCGTTGCATGGCAGCCGCGCCGGCCAACTGAAAAGGAGCGCGACCGCATGAAAGTCGAGAGCGCATTGCTCGCGGGCAAGCATGTCCTTGTCGTTGAGGACGAGATGCTGATCGCCATGCTTATCGAGGATATGCTGGTTGACCAGGGCTGCACCGTGATCGGACCGTTCAATACGCTTGCAAGCGCATTGGATGCGGCGCGAACCGAGCGGTTCGACCTGGCGATCCTGGATGTCAACCTGGCGGGAGAGAAAGTCTACCCTGTCGCCGAGGCGCTGACGGCACGGCACATTCCGTTCCTGTTCCTGTCCGGCTACGGCGACACGGCGATTCCAAAGGGAAAGTCAACCTGGCGGGTTTGCTCCAAGCCATTCAAGGGACTGGAGCTGACAACCATGTTGTCCGAGACACTTGCGGCGGGCCACGGCTAGGCCGCTGTTCTACTCGGCTTGTAACGAGGATAATGTGTCAGACGGCCAGCCGATGTTGAAAACACCGCGGCTTCGTCTTCATCCCTGTTATCCAAATTGAGACAAAGCGGAACGATGCGTCGCGGTCCAGCGCCGTGACGCCTGGCATCGCCGGCTGGTGCTAGAGCGTGATCGCCTGAGGCTGACCCAGTCAGAAGGCATGAAGCACGCGATCAGACAATGCGTGAAAGCGCGATTCTTCGGTCAACCAAAACCAATCGCGCTTTAATCACGCTGACTGGCGCAGCAATGAAGTCCTGGCATCCTCATTCGCTATCGCCTGATGGACGTCCGAAAGGATCGCGAATGACCGTTTGCGGGCGGCATGGTCGAAGATCTGCGCTGTCACCATCAGCTCGTCCGCGCCGGTGGACGCGATGAAGGACCGCAGCCCCCGCCGCACGGTGTCGGGACCACCGACAATCGAGCACGCCAGAGCTTCCTCCAGCATCGCCCGGGCATAAGGATCAAGCCGCGCGGCGATGTCGTCGACCGGTGCCGGCAGTTTTCCTGGCCGCCCGCTGCGGAGGTTCAGGAACGCTTGCTGCAGCGAGGAGAACAGCCGTAAAGCCTCGGTGTCCGTCTCAGCCGCGAAGACGTTGACGCCCAGCATGACGTGCGGGGCGGCCAGCCGCTGCGAGGGCCGGAATGTGCGGCGATAGACGGAGATCGCGTCGCGCATCTGTTGCGGGGCGAAATGGGAGGCGAACGCATAGGGCAGGCCCAGCATCGCGGCCAGTTGGGCGCCAAAGGTGCTGGATCCCAGGATCCAGACCTCGACATCCAGTCCGGCGCCCGGCACCGCCTGAAGCGCCTGGCCAGCGGCCGCCGGCTCGAAATAGGACATCAGTTCCATGACATCGTGCGGAAAACGATCGCCGTCGCCGGCGAGATTGCGCCGCATCGCCTGGGCGGCGCGCTGATCCGATCCCGGCGCCCGGCCGAGCCCCAGGTCGACCCGCCCCGGATGCAGCGCCGCGAGTGTGCCGAATTGTTCGGCGATTATCAGCGGCGCATGGTTAGGCAGCATGACGCCGCCGGCGCCGATTCGAATGGTGCTGGTGCCGGCGGCAACGTGTGCCAGCGCCACGGCCGTGGCCGCGCTGGCTATGCCCGGCATGTTATGATGCTCGGCCATCCAGTAGCGGCTGTAGCCAAATGCTTCCGCATGGCGGGCCAGGTCGAGCGCATTGCGCAGTGCCTGACCGGCGGTGCCGCCTTCAGGAACCGGGGCGAGGTCAAGAATTGAAAGTAAGGTCATGGCAGCGATATAAGTATGAGTGCCGTGGCTAAACAGCCGCTTTGGCCTAAAATTGCTTGTCGAGCCGAGCACGGCGGAGCGCCTGGGCTTGCACTTTTTCCAGGAGATACCGACGTCAAAGTTTCAACGCACACCTGGTAGGCGACTAGACCGGCGACAGATCAACTTTTTGGGGAAACCGCTGAACCGCTCTTTCGCCCCGTATTATCACTCCAAATCACCGATACCTGATTAACAGAGATCAATCCTGGCCGCGCGGGATCCAAATTCAATGTCCGAAGCAATCACCTGCCTGCAGCATGAAGACGAACCGCCTGACCACGTGGCCGACATCGTCATCATCGGGGCGGGGATCAGTGGCACGCTCGCCGCGACGGTGTTGGCCCGCGGCGGCTATCGTGTGACGATTGTCGATCGTTACAAGGAATACCCGACCGATTTTCGGGCCGAACATCTTGACGGCACGCAGATCGACCAGTTTGCCCGGCTTGGTCTGCTCGATGACCTGACGGCTGGCCTGTATCGCGGCGAGACAGTGGCGTGTGGGCGCCGGGGCCGGCTGATCGAAATCGGCAAGACGATCAACTTTGGGCTGCGCTACGACCAGATGGTCAATATCGCCCGCCGGCTTATGCCCACGACGGTGACATCCGTCATCGGTCGCGTCGTCGATGTCGTCACCAGCGACACGATCCAGCAGGTCCGCCTCGCCGACGGGCACGTGTTGCGCGGCCGGCTTCTGATCGTCGCGGCAGGCCTGGGCTACGCCTTATGCCGGAGGCTCGGCATTACACGAAAAATGGTTCGTGAAGCTCATTCCCTGACGTTCGGCTTCAGCATCACGCCGAAGGACCGCGCGGCGTTCGAGCATTCATACGTCGTCTATCAAGGCGAGAAGGTGGCTGACCGGATCGACTACCTCGCCCTGTTCAGACTGGGTGATCAGACTCGCGCCAACCTTTTTACCTTCCGGGATTATCGCGATCCCTGGACGACGGCGTTCCGGGCCGATCCGGCGCGTTGCTTGAAAGCAGCATTACCCGGCCTGACGAAGCTGATCGGTGATTTTGATGTCAGCGGCAAGGTGGAGGTGCGCGCGATGGACCTCTATATGTCCGAAGGGCATGTTCGCGATGGGGTTGTCCTGATCGGCGACGCCTTTCAGACCGCCTGTCCCGCCGCGGGCACCGGCATAACCAAGATACTGACGGACATCGAACGCCTGTGCCTTGTGCACATACCGGAATGGTTACGCACTGACGGCATCGGACAAGCGAAGATAGCGGCCTTTTACAACGATCCGATCAAACGGGCCTGCGATGCGAAGTCGGCGCATGATGCGGAGTACCGGCGGTCGGTGACGATCGAACCCGGCCTGAAGTGGATGATCCATCGGCAGCAGGTTCATGCCCGCCGGCGCGTCCGGGTCTTGGTCTCGCAGTGGATCGGCTCCGTTGGTGCCTGGAGGACATGGAACTTGCCCGGCCTGCGAGCACCAGGCAGCACCGTCGCGCTGGGCATCATGGACCGTGATAACGCAGACCACGTCATCTGACCTTTGGTTCCTTCTGCTGTTATCACGACCGTGGGCCTTGACGGCAGAAGGAGGGACCGAGCCTGGATGTGACAAGCCCGCTCCCATGAAACCAGCTTTGCCGCGCTCGGCCATGATACCGGCTATATATTGGAGCGTGTTTTCAATGGCGACGGTGCGTAGTCGCGTCATCGCGTGAAAGCAGCAGCGCGGCGCCGGCGAAACCATATCAGGCCACAGGCGTTCACAAGGCTGCTTCCGGAGCAATATCATGCCGTTCATCGAGACAGCCGACAAGACAACGCTGTTCTATAATGACTGGGGCAGCGGGCGTCCCGTCGTGTTGATCCACGGCTGGCCGCTCAACGCCGACATGTGGGAGTACCAATCTGTCTTCCTCGCCTCCCAGGGTCTGCGTGTCATTGCTTATGATCGGCGCGGCTTCGGACGATCCAGCCAACCATGGAGCGGCTACGACTACGACACGATGGCCGATGACCTGAAGTCGATACTGGATACGCTTGACCTGACAGACGCCGTGCTTGTCGGCTTCTCCATGGGCGGCGGCGAGGTTGCGCGCTACATGGGACGCCACCGGGGTGAGCGTGTGGCAAAGGCCGCGCTGATATCCGCCGTCACGCCTTGCCTGCTGCGGGGCGGCGACAACCCGGACGGCGTGGACCGCGGCACGTTCGACAAGATGATCGACGGATTGCGGCAGGACCGCCCGCACTTCCTGGCCACCTTCGGCAAGCAGTTTTTCGGCGCCGGCCTGCTGAACTTTACTGTTACGACCGAGATCCTGCAGTGGGCGTTGATGATGGCGATGACGGGATCGCCAAAAGCGACCCTCGACTGTGTCCGCGCCTTTTCCGAGACGGATTTTCGCCAGGACATGGCCGCCTTCCGTGTTCCGACCTTGATCGTGCATGGCGATGCGGACGCGACCGTGCCAGTGGACAAGTCGGGCCGCGTCGCGGCGTCCATGATCCCCGGGTCGGTGCTGAAGGAATATGCCGGGGCGCCGCATGCCTTGTTCTTTACCGAGAAGGACAAGCTCAACCAGGATCTTCTGGCGTTTATCCGAGGATAGGACTGGTGGACAAATAACCGCGTCACAGCGGCCTCGCCGCCGAAGCCGGCGGAGGCATGGTCGTCGTGGCATTTCAACCGAACGTTTGCGGTCGCGAGGCCTCACGACCTGCCAGGACTGTGCGATTGACAATGCCAGTGCGAAACGATAGGAGTGTCTGGCGGGATTTAATTCCGCATTAAATGAGCCTGGCCGAGCGGATAAATGAGCCGATACATTGTCGCACGCGCCAACTCCCTCGTGTTCGCGGGATTGGTCACGATCCTTGTCCTGATTGGTGGTGCCATCTGGGACCGCTTTAATGCGTCGAGTTCGGCACGTGACTGGACGGAGCACACCTACGCGGTGCTCGGCACCATCAAGGATCTCAATCTAGCCGTGCGCGCCGCGGAAAGCGGGGAGCGCGGCTTTCTGCTCACCGGCGGCGACGACTACCTTGCTCCCTACAACGCGGCGCTCGACCGCGTCGGGTTGCTCGAAGGGGACCTTCAGCACCAGACCGCCGACAACCCGGCGCAACAGACCCGATTGCACACGCTGATCCCCGCCCTGCAACACAAGCTGGAGGAGATGGGCCAGGCGGTCGAAGCGCGGCGCGAGGCCGGCCTGGATGGCGCATTGGGGATCGTTCGCTCCGGCGCCGGACGCGGCATGATGCGGGCGATCGAAGCAACGCTCGATGCGATGAATGCGGAAGAGCAGCGTTTGCTCGCGCAGCGGCAGGCGGCCATGGAAGCCCGCGGCGCCTGGATCCGCGGACTGGTGTTATCGGGTGGCATCCTGGCAATCGCCGCGCTCGCCTGGGCCGCCCGTCTGCTTAATCAGGCGTGGCTCCGGTCCTCCCAGGTGGAGACCGAGCAGCGGACGCTGGCGCTGCGGTTGCGGACCTCGTTCGACAGCCTGAGCCAGGGGGTCGCGGTATTTTCGACCGATGGACGCTTAACCCATTGGAATGAATGTTTCCAGATCTTGCTTGATCTGCCCAGGGCGATGGCCCGCGTGGATACGCCCTACGTCGCTTTCGTCGAACAGACGGCCGAAGGCGGGGCAGCGCTCCTGGAGACTGAACAGCAGATCCGGTATGGCCGGTCGCTGCCGGGGCAGCCGGTGACCTATGAACGCACCTGCTCTAACGGCCGTCACCTGGAGATACGCCGTACGCCGATGCCTGACGCTGGTTTCGTTCTGACGGTTGCCGACATGACCAAGCGTGCCCAGGCCGAGGCCGTGCTGCGGGAGGCGCAGAAGATGCAGGCGATCGGCCAGCTAACCGGCGGCATCGCGCATGATTTCAACAACCTGCTGACGGTGATCCTGGGGAACCTGGAACTCGCCCGGACCAAGCTGGACAGCGAACATCCCTTGCAGATCCGCATCGAAAGGGCGGTCTGGGCGGCTCAGCGTGGTGCGACCCTGACCAGCCAGTTGCTGGCGTTCGCGCGCAAGCAACCATTGGCACCGGCGCCGGTAGACCTGACGGCGACGGTGCCGGACATGGTCCCATTGCTGCGACGCACGCTCGGTGAGCATATCGATGTCCGCTACGTCGAAACCGCAGGCCTGTGGCCCGCCATGGCGGATGCGGCGCAGCTTGAGAACGTCGTGCTTAATCTGGCACTCAATGCACGCGACGCGATGCCTGGCGGCGGCCGTCTGACAATCGAACTGGCCAACAAGGTCCTCGACGATACCTATGCCCGTCACCATGCGGAGGTGACGCCGGGCGACTATGCGATGCTGGCGGTATCCGATACCGGCCACGGCATGACGCCGGACGTGCTTGCCTGTGCCTTCGAGCCGTTCTTCACCACCAAGCCGGATGGCAAGGGAACCGGCCTCGGCCTTGCCATGGTGTTCGGCTTCATCAAGCAGTCACAGGGACATGTGAACATCTACTCCGAGCCCGGAGAGGGTACGACCGTACGCCTTTATCTGCCGCGCGCGGTCGGCGCTGTCATGACGGCCGCACAGCGCAATGAGGCGCCGATCGATCTGCCGCGCAGTTCGGCCACCGTGCTGGTGGTGGAAGATGAACCCGCGGTGCGGGAAATCGCGGTCGCGATCCTGAGCGACCTTGGCTATCATGTTCTGGAGGCGGCGGACGGCGAGGAAGGACTGCGCGTATTTGGTGCCCATGCCAGCGAGGTAAACCTTCTGCTGACGGATGTCGTTCTTCCCGGCAAGGTGCGAGGGCGGGAGATAGCCGAGCGGATTGCGGCAATCCGGCCGGAGGTCAAGGTGTTGTTCATGTCCGGCTATACCGAGAACTCCATCGTCCACCACGGCCGCTTGGATGACGGCGTGCAGTTGATCGGCAAGCCGTTCAAGCGTGAGCAGTTGGCCCGCAAGGTCGCCGAGGTACTTGGCCTATCAGCGACGCTGGGTGTGTCGGATACCGGGAATGTGGTTGCGCTGAAGCCGCGATGAGGCGCTGAGGAGTTGGACTGAGGGTAAAAATGTTCATACGCGACCGGCGCGTGAACAAATTGCTCGTGCAGTAACGTTTCATTCATCTTCAGCGTCTAGCCTACACGGGTGGCCTCGCAGAATGCACCCCTGATCGAATCCCACTACCCGATGACTTTTCGGGAACGTGGCGTCGCGGTGCCTTTTACCGCGCCGCTGCTGGCTGGAACCCGCATTCGCGACTCGGGGTCGGCCGGCCTTGAACTGGTGGTGCCCAATCCGTCCGGCGGCCGTGGCGTCTATATCCTGCACCCGGCCAGGGTGCGGGAACGATACCGTCCAACCGTCCACGACACCGTGCTGCTTCAGCGCATCGCTCACCTGACCCTGCTGGACCCGTCGTCGATGCGCGGCGCCGCCTGGGATGTCGCGCGCGAGGGATTGGCGGGATCGGAGGCCCGCGCCGCTGCCGAGACCGCTTTCAGCACCGATCGGTCGCAGCGGCTGTGGGCCGAGTTCCTGCTGTTGACCACCCTGGTGGAGCAGGTGGAGCCGCATGGCCTGAAAATAAGGTCATTCGCCGACCGGTCGGCGGAACTCGATCGCAGGGCCAGCGCGGTATTGCACCGGCTGGGGCCGTCTTTCGGCCGGTCCGGTCCGCAACTTGGCGACGCACTGGCGGGACTGGGTGCGGTCTTCGCGCCGCTCGGCGTGGCGGCGGACGATACAAAGTCGCGTGTCGCGCGCCTGATCGAGCGCCTGGAAGACACACGGGATGACATGGCTCGGTCATTCCAGGTCGGCGAGGAAACCGACGGCACAAGGTTGGGCCGCTCGGTCATCGCCTCCATGGATATCACTCTGCCCTGCGGACGCGGCATGTTGACCGCCACGCGCGCCCTGCTCTCGGATCCGATAAAGTTGCTGAGCCTTTGGATTGTCAACCCGGCGCGGGTGACCGCGTTGGTGACACGCGCGGAGTGGGTCCTGGACGGCTGGGAGCAAATCTGCCTGCTTTGGCGATCCGCCAAAACCAACATGGTGCGGCGGGCGGCATTGCTGGAAATGGCGCAACTGGTCCCGGCCCTGCCATGCGAGGCGATGGAATGGAGCCCGACACCACTCCCGCGGGAGGCTCTGGATCCCGCCTGCCGGGTGACCTGCCAGAATGACGGATGGCGCACCGGCGGCGGCGCCTTCACGCTGATCGGGCGAAACGAGAAGCTGCGTGCCTTGAGTCTGTGACCTGACATGGCAGAGCCAGGCATCCAGAGCCGCGACCCGTCGATCCGCGCACTCAGCCGCGGTGTCGCCGATGCCGATGACGCCCGGATCATGCGGATCGTGGCGACGGTCGACGCAATGGCGGCGCGTGGCGCGGCCGATGATCTGATCGCATCGGTCCGCCATCGTCTGTGCGAAATGCGTCCCGCCCGGCCGCTGCGGCTGGCTCGGCTGCTGTTCCTGCCGCTGGATCCCTTGATCGTTGGCCCAGCACACTGGAAGCCGGTCCACTGTACGATTCCGCGGACTGTCATTTCGCCAATGGCGGAAGTGGTCGAGATGGCGCTAGGCGACAAGGCGGCCTCGATCAAACGGGCGGTGCATGACCGAGGGACCGACCAGACCGACCTGATCTCGGCTTTGGGCACGATGCTGTGGCCGGAGGCTGCTGTGATCCTGGCGGCGTCCGACGTGCCGGTCGTCTGGCAGCAGACCGGTCTCGGAACCCAGGTCTACCGCGATCTGGCCCGCCGGCTTGCCGCTCTGCTGAGCCAGGCCTCGGCACTGGATTCACTGTGCGCTGAAACCGCGCAAGGGCTGCTGCCGCCCAACCGCAAGGTCGTCGAGGCGATGGTGCGCCAGGTTTCAGCGATGGACCCGACCGCGTTGCCGATGCTGACCACGCTGCTGCTGACCCGCCTGCCGACGTCGGTTCGGCTGTTGTACGTGATTGAATCGGGTAGCAAGGCGGCCGCCATCAAGGCTGCGACCGATCAGGCCGCTGCGTTGCTGCTGGCGCAGTTTGATGCCACTGAAGGCGCCGAGTCGTTGGTGGCTGCCGCCACACTGGCGGAATCCGGCGCCACGGCGGCTCGCATCGCGGCACTTCTGAATGAACTGGGCCAGGACAATGCGCCCCAGGTTCGGCGCAATCAGGTGCGGGGTCTGCGGCAACGGCTGGATACCGACTGCAAGGCACGCTTCAGCACGGGTCTGAATGAACAACTGCTGATCCCGCTGCGCGAGCTGTCGGCTCAGCCCAGCGCCGCCGCGCTCGCTGACCTGGAAGCGACGGCTCGAGGCCTGCGTGCGCTGGAGGCGGAGGCACGCACCATCAGCGGCGGCTCGACCTACGATAAGCTTCTGGCGCAGGCGGCCGATCAAGTGCGAGCCTGTTCGAACGATGGCGGGCTAGAGCTCACTGACCAGGTACGGCTGATGGAAATACTGATCGGATCGGACGCGGCGCTGGAGATGCTGGATCAAGCGCGTTCCTGAGGCAGCCTGCGCTGGCCCGAGGTCAAGCCGCGCAGCGCGGGGCGTGACGCACGATATTTCCTTCGGCGGCGGCGGATGCATTGATTGCTTCCCGAACGGGCCGTGACGGTTTTGCCGCTGATCGCGCTTGCCTTTCATTCGGCATACCAACGTCATGTTCAAGCATCGGCGTAATGCTGCGCAATCCGATTGATCCGAATTCGAAAGGCGCGCGTAAGAAGTTCCGTCTAGCCTGCAATCCGTTATCCAGGAGAAGCCTTGATGTCAAATCGTCTTTTTGCCTTGGTGTTGATTGGCATGGGTGCAAGTGCGCTCGCGGCGGTGCCGGCCAGCGCCCAAGCACCGAACGCCTCGATGCCATCGGATACCGTGATGGTCGGCGGCGCACCAATGTACCCGACGAAGAACATTATCGAGAATGCTGTCAACTCCAAGGACCACACTACGCTTGTGGCCGCTGTCAAGGCCGCCGGCCTGGTCGAGACATTGGAGGGCAAGGGCCCGTTCACGGTGTTTGCCCCGACAAACGAGGCATTCGCGAAGCTTCCCCCCGGCACGGTCGATACATTGCTGAAGCCGGAAAACAAGGCGATGCTCGCGAAGATCCTGACTTATCATGTGGTGGCAGGGGACTATACCGCTGCTGATCTGATGAAGATGGTGAAAGCCGGCGGCGGCAAGGCGATGCTGAAGACAGTCGAAGGTGAGCCGCTCACGATAAGTCAGGATGGAACGAAACTTTTCGTGCTTGGCGAAAAAAGCGGCGTTGCCGAAGTTACGATTCCGAATGTCAAGCAATCCAATGGTGTGATCCACGTCATCAACAGCGTGGTTCTGCCAAACTGATTTCCGGATGGCGGGACGCTGGTCCCGCCGCACCGTCTGCAAGAGTTCTGCCGCATGGCAGGGGCTGGCTTCCAATTGTCGGGCCGCCAGCCTCGGTCATCGTGATTTGCCTGTCTGGACTCCCGGTTCGCCTGAGGCTAAGGGCCTGCGGCGAAGGAAGGCCAGGGCGCTGCCCTGGACCCGCCAAGAGGCGACGCCCCTTGGAACCATTGAATAAGGCGTTCGGGAAGCAGGGCGATCGTGTCGGTTTCCGAGACGCTTTGATTGACGGGTTCCAAGGGCATCCGCCCTTGGCGGGGTCGAGGGGCTCCGCCCCATAAGCGCTAGGATAAGGCATTTTTAGCGTCTTTGTCTTGGCAGCGGCGCTTTCTGGGCGGCTCGGCCAGCCGCCTGCGTGCCGTTCTGCGGGTCGCCAGGCTGCGGCGTCTTCGGGGTTGTGCGAACAGAGCCACTTGCAGACGGCGGTGGTTGGATTGCCAAACCCGCCAAAGGCTGGCGTGACGGGTTGCACGGCCAGATGTTGGCTCAGGGGGGAAAGCCGAGATCCTCGCCCAGCGAAGTCTCGATCAGCACGGCGGCGATGAGATGAGCGAGCAGCCAACTGCGCGCGAGCTTGGGATCGCTTGCTTGCAACGCCGCAAAGCCGCCCAGGCTTTTCAGTCGTTTGAACGCGAGTTCCACCTGCCAGCGCATGCGGTAGAGCCGCACGACCTCCGCCGCTGTCGCCTGTTCTGGCGACAGCGAGGTCAGCAGCATCATGTATCCAGCCGCCCTCAGGGTGCGCGGATCGGTCTTGTGGCCCTTGCGACTGGCCTTGCGGTGCAGCCTCTTGTGCTGGCGCTCGGTCGCCTCGGGCGGCTTGCGCGCGATGATCAGGCGCGCGCGCACCGGGGCGCGGCCGGCGCCGATTGACACGGCGTGTTCCACCACCGACGGGCCGTTGTCGGACAGCGCCGCGACCAGATCAAAGGCCTGCCGCGACGCATCGAACACGTTCACCGAGCGCCAGCCGATCCGGGTGATGAAGTCCGCCTGGTTGGCGTGGGCATGGGCAAAGTTGCGCACCCGCGCATAGCCACGATCCTGCACCAGAACATCACCGGGCCGCACCGCCACGCAACTGAGCGCTTCGGCCGTGGCGGCCTTGGTCATCGCAAGATCGGTAAAACAGCCGCGCGCCGGTTCATAGCGCGCGTGAAGCCGCCAGTCACTGCCTTTACTGCCCGGGATCGAGACCGTGGAGCCATCCACCAGGTTGAGTTGCAGGCGCCCCTCCATTGGCGTGTCGCCGCGACGATCCGCCAGCAGCCGGTCCAGCACATCAGCCAGGAAATCACCCGAATTGCGCAATCGATCCAGCAGCGAGACGTCACAGAGATCGGCAATCCCGGCTTCGGTGGCATGGCTGGCGACCGCACGCAGCGATAGCCTGCCGGGGCCGTAGAGGAGAGCCAGATGCAGCAGGTCGGCCGCGCTGCGCACGCCACGTTTGCGCACCAGGGCTTTGTGCGTCCGGGCGCTGACCTCCAGATCAATCAGCGAAGAGACGTGGCCGACGACGCTTGGCCAATGATCCAGATGAAACAATGCGGTTTGCATCTGCCCCGGAATCACGCCAAAACGTGCCGTGTCAATCCTATCCTAGCGCTTATGGGGCGCTGCCCCCGGCTTGCTCCCCTCAACCCCAGGAGGAAACAGGCGTGGAGACAGTCGATTGCGTGGTGGCGGGTGCCGGGGTTGTCGGACTGGCGGTGGCAAGGGCGCTGGCGCTGGCGGGACGGGAGGTCATTCTCCTGGAGGCGGCGGAGGGGATCGGCACCGAGACGTCGTCGCGCAACAGCGAGGTGATCCACGCCGGGATCTACTATCCCGCCAACAGCCTGATGGCGCAGTCCTGCGTCGCCGGGCGGCGGCGGCTGTATGAGTATTGCGCGGAAAAAGGCGTGCCGCACCGCAACTGCGGCAAGCTGATCGCGGCAACCAACACGCGGGAAGACGCGCTGCTGGCTGGGATCAAGCAGCGGGCGGAGGCCAATGGCGTCGAGGGCATGCGGGTGCTCACCGCGTCCGAGGCAATTGCGCTGGAGCCAAACCTGTCTTGCACCAGCGCCCTGCTCTCCCCCACCACCGGCATCATCGACAGTCACACCTATATGGTTGCCTTGCTGGGCGACGCCGAGAATGCGGGGGCAGTCCCTGTCTTCCACAGTCCGGTGCTGAGCGGCCGCGTGGCTGGCCGGCAGATCGAGATCGATGTCGGCGGCGCCGACCCGATGACACTGCGGTGCCGCGTGCTGGTGAACTCGGCTGGGCTGCATGCGCCGGGTCTGGCCGGCCGGATCGCGGGCATGCCGAGCGATCGGGTGCCGACGGCGTACTATGCGAAAGGAAATTACTTCACTCTGTCGGGGCGGTCGCCGTTCTCGCGGCTGATCTATCCGGTGCCGGTGCCCGGCGGCCTGGGCGTGCATCTGACGGTGGATCTGGGTGGGCAGGCGCGGTTCGGCCCGGATGTGGAGTGGATCGACTCGATCGACTACACGGTCGATCCGTCGCGCTCGGACAGCTTCTATGCGGCGGTGCGGACCTATTGGCCGGGGTTGAAGGATGGGGCGCTGCAGCCGGGATATTCGGGCATCCGGCCAAAGATCGTTGCAAAAGGTGCGGCGGGGCAGGATTTCGTTGTCCAGGGGCCGCAGACACATGGCGTGGCGGGGCTGATCAACCTGTTCGGAATTGAAAGCCCAGGACTGACCGCATCGCTGGCGCTCGCCGACCATGTGCTGGAGGTATCGCGGACGGGATAGGAAGGCGCGCTGGTGCGGGCGCCGGGCACGGACGTCCGTCGGTTGACGCTCAAGATGAACCGGTGATCATGCAGCCGTTGATCCAGGCGGCGGGTCGGCTCGCGATGATGGGGGTGATCCTGTTCCTTGCCGCCGGCGATTGGCGCTGGCCGCAAGGCTGGATGTTCCTCGGCGAGTTCGCAACCTGCTCCACCGCGATGACCGTCTGGCTGGCGCGTCACGATCCGGCGCTGCTTCGTCTGCGGCTTAGCTTGCCGGTGCAGCGCGATCAAAAACCATGGGACCGCATTTTCATGTCGTTGGCTGTCGTCGCGGTTATTTCCTGGGCGGTGGTGATAGCCTTCGATGCGCGCCGCTTCAGATGGTCGCATGTGCCGCTTTGGGCACAGATGGCGGGCGGCTTGTTGATCGGGCTGAGCATGGTTGCCGTCTGGCAGACCTTCCGCTTCAACAGCTTTGCCGTGCCCCAAGTACGGGTGCAGGCCGAGCGGGGGCAACGGGTGGTAAGCGAGGGGCCTTATCGGATCGTACGCCACCCGATGTATGCCGCTACCATTCCCTACTTCGCCGGTATGCCGCTGCTGCTCGGCTCCTGGTGGGGCCTGATTGCGGTTCCGCTGTTTACCGTTGGCCTGGGGGTGCGGGCAGTGGGCGAGGAACGAATGCTGCGTGACGCGCTAGCTGGCTATGATGACTATACAAAGCGGGTGAGGTTCCGACTGATTCCTGGGCTGTGGTGAAAGGCGGCGGTATCTGATACCGCGCGGGGCTGGCGGCTGCGCAAGGCTCCAACCACAGAACCCGCCACTTGAACTCAGCCGCGGACATTCAATCGCACCAGACATCCGGCAGCTTGACCGCCAGGAAGCGTGCCAGCGCGGCATTCACAGCGACCGGCGCCTCCTGCGCCATCCAATGACCGGAGCGCACCACCCGTTCGGCCAGATCAGCGCATGACGCCCGCATCGGTTCGGCGAGCCGCGAATCGATGGTTTCGCACGTGTAGTCATAGGCGCCATGGAGGAACAGGACGGGCATTTGGAGCCGCCCACCATTGCCGGCGGCCGCCGCATAGGCGCCATTGCGATCAGCATTCATATACCAGGAGTCAGGTCCGAAGAACCCATTGCGTTCAAGCGCGGTGACATAGTGGTTCAGATCCGCCTGCGTCAGCACATCGGCATCCATCGGCACATCCGGGGCCTGCCCGGCGCCCCCAAACCAGCCGCCGTCGCGCCGCACCAGCGCGGTGCGTGAGGGCTGGCCCCTGCCCGCGGGGCTGCCCTTGCGGAACAAGGCTTTGACCGTGGCGGGGATATTCGTTTCAAAAACCTGTCGAACCTGCTCGAAATGCGATTGGTAGAAGAGCTGGTAGTCCCATTGGCCGGCCGGGAAGTCCGCCTCGGGATAAACCTTGCGGTCAACCAGCGGAATAAGGTTGGCCGGTGCGAACCCTGCAGGCACATAAGGCACGCACATGTTCGCAACGCCAAAGCAACGATTGGGATGATGGCTGGCCAGGCTCCAGACAACTGGGGTGCCCCAGTCGTGACCCACCCACACCGCCTTGTCGCGGCCGAGGGCAGCCAGCAGCTCGATCATGTCTCGGACGCTGTGTTCCAGCGCGTAGTCCTGGTGCCTCGCATAGACGCCGGAGCGACCGTAGCCGCGCATGTCCGGTGCGATGCAGCGAAAACCAAGATCCGCGAAGACCGGAAGCTGATGCCGCCAACTGATGGACAGCTCCGGCCAACCATGCACGAAGATCAGCGGCGTCGCGTCGGCCGGCCCGCAGGCCAGGTAGAACGTCGTGTGGCGGTCGGTTTCGACGACGTGTTCAGTGATCGGGAATGTCATCAGCAATCCTTCAGGGGCCAGCGTTCTTGCGGTCGGCTCATGGCCCGCCAAACCGCTGGCGCAGCGTTGGCTTGTGCACCTTGCCGGTCGCATTGCGCGGCAGAGCGTCGGTGAACACCACGGAATGCGGCAGCTTGTAGCGCGCCAGGTTGGCGGCGCAATGCGCGACCACTTCTGTCTCGCTTAAGCAATGACCGGGTTTCACTACGACGACCGCGCGTCCGACTTCGCCCCATCGCTCGTCCGGCACGCCGATGACCGCGGCTTCGGCGATCAGATCGTTTTGATACAGCACATTCTCGACTTCCGCCGGATAGACGTTCTCGCCGCCAGAGATGTACATGTCCTTCCAGCGGTCGACGATGAAATAGTAGCCCTCATCATCGACCAGGGCGGCGTCGCCGGTATGCAGCCAGCCATCGGTGAAGGCGGCGGCGGTCACCTCCGGCTGGTTCCAGTAGCCCTTGGTGATGTTGGGGCCTTTTACCCATAACTCGCCGATGATGCCGGGCGGCGCGTCGGTGCCGTCGTCGCCGACCACGCGCATCCGCACGTGCAGCACCGGCTTGCCAGCCGACCCGATCTTGCGCACTGCGTCCTGCTTGTCCAGCACCAGGACCAGCGGGCTGGTCTCGGTCATGCCGTAGCCCTGCTGCAGGATCGCGCCCTGTTCCTGCCAAATGCGCAGGATGGCATCCGGCGTCGGGGCGCCGCCGACGCCGGCGAACACCAGCCGGCTCATGTCGGTGTCCCGAAAGCGCGGATGCTGCGCCATGAACTGGTAGTTGGCCGGGACGCCGAACATATGCGTCACCCCCAGCGCGGGATCGTCGATCAGCCGCAGCGCCTCGCCGGCATCGAAGTTCCGCATGATCATGACGGTGCCGCCAACCTGGAACACGGGATAGGAAAACACGTTCAGCCCGCCGGTGTGGAACAGCGGCAGCAGGCCCAGGAACACGCTGGAGCGGGCGACGCCGCACAAGCTGATACTGTGGACGGTGTTCCAGAAGTTCATCCCGTGCGTGATGACGGCACCCTTGGGCCGCCCGGTCGTGCCGGAGGTATAAAGGATCGTCGATATGTCATCCAGCGTCGCCGCCACCGGTTCGGCCGAATGGACATCCCGCGGGCCCTCCAGGGCGATCCGCTCGAATGCCGGACCGAACGACAACAGCCGGCCGATGCCTGTGTCCTGCGCCAGTTCCCGCGCCCGTTCGGCGAATTCCGGATCGAAGACGAGCACGGCCGGCGCGCAGTCGGCCAGGATCGTGCGCAGCTCGGGGTTTGCCAGCCGCCAGTTCAGCGGCACGAAGACCGCGCCGATGCGACCGCAGGCGAACTGCACCTCGAACGTATCAATGCTGTTCGGCGACAGCACGGCGATACGGTCGGTGGGTGTGATGTCGTACTGAGATCGCAGGCAAGCCGCCAGCCGGGTTATCCGGTCGTCGAGATCCTGGTAGGTATGGCGTCGTCCAGTCGCCAGATCGACCGCCGCCAGCGACCGCGGCTGCCGCATGGCGTGATGCGCGATGCAGTCGTAGTATGGAAGGGACATAGCCAATCTCCTGCGGATCAGGCGGCGGGAATACGCACCGGCAAGGCACTGATCGAGCGCAGCAGATTGGAGTAGACGCGTGTCGGCTCACCGACGACCTCAATCATCGGCCAGTCGCGCTTGAGGATTTCCTCCCACAGGATCGTCAACTGCATCTCCGCCAGCCGGTTGCCGACGCAGCGATGGATGCCGAAGCCGAAGGACAGATGCTGGCGCGGGCGGGCGCGGTCGATGATGAAGTCGTCCGGCCGCTCGATGGCATCCTCGTCACGGTTGCCCGACAGGTACCACATGGCGACCTTCTGACCGCGGCGGATGGTCTTGCCGGCGACCTCGGTATCCGCCAGGGCGGTGCGCCGCATGTGGATGACCGGCGTCTGCCAGCGGATGGTCTCCGGCACCATGCCGGTGACCAGGGCGGGATTGGCGCGCAACTTGCGGTACTGGTCGGGAAACTGATTAAGCGCCAGCAGGCCGCCGGAAATCGAGTTGCGCGTCGTGTCATTGCCACCAACAATCAGCAACAACAGGTTGCCCATGAACTCGTGCGGGCGTGACGGCAGGTCGCGCGTCGCCTCGCCGTGCGCCAGCATCGAGATCAGATCAGGCCGTGGCGGCTGCCCCGCCCGCTGATGCCAGAGGTCGGTGAAGTAGGCGACCGCCTGGTCCAGCACCGCATTGCGCTTGGCTTCCGAGTCGATCTCGGTGCCGGCGCGGGTGTTCACCGTGGCGACGTTGGACCAGTCGGTCAGCATCCGCCGTTCCTCGAACGGGACATCGAACAAGGTCGCCAGCATCTGCGTGGTCAGTTCGACCGAGACGCGATCAACCCAGTCGAAGGTTTCGCCGCGCGGCAGGGTGTCCAGGATGCGGCCGGCGCGTTCGCGAATGGTGCCCGACAGGTTCCGCAGGTTCATCGGCGCGACGATGGGTGCCACGATCTTGCGCTGCGCGTCGTGCTTTGGCGGGTCCGTCGAGATGAAGCTGGGCCGGCGGAAGTCCATCGGCAGATCGCGCAGCACGATGCCGCCCAACAGTGCATCGGATGAGAACGCGGTGTGGTTGGTATCGACCGCCATGATGTCGCGATAACGGGTTACCGACCAGAAGGCGCCATACATGCCGTTCTCGCACCAATGGACCGGATCCTCCCGGCGCAGCCGTTCGAACCACGGCCGCCATGTGTCGTCCTGGTAGAGATGCGGATCGCTGACATCGATCCGCTCGATCGGCGTGGCATAGGCGTCGGGTCGCGGGTCGGGTTGCACCGGTGCGTTCATGGTTTGCCTCCCTGGGTCCGAACGTTGCTCCGTCCAGGCAACGGTGGGCCGCACTTCTTGGACCGGTCCCACCAAAGGCAAATATAACGCAGATGTTGGCGTCGATGGAAAGCGCCCTGCGCGAAGTCTGAAGCCGTCAGGATCGGCGCGGCAAGGCAACCGCGACCGGTGGGGCGGCGTCGGCCGTTACCCGATACACCGCGAACTTCGCCACGGCACCGGGACGTGATAGCGTTGCAATTCGCTCCGCCTGTTGCCAGATGGCCGGATCGGGCGGGCCGGTTCGGCGTGCGTCGCGGAGCAGCAGCCCGCTACGTCCGGCGATCCGCGCCGGCGGCAGATCGGTCAGCGCCCAGCGCTTATCCGTCCCGACCACCGGCACGCTCGCCGGCAGCCACCATGCCAGTTCGCTATCCGTCGCGTAGCCGTCGGCCGCGACGTAGACCGCTCCGGCCTGAACCCGCGCCGCGTCCACATCACGGGCAAACGCGCCCCAGCCGGCCAGGCGCAGCGCGATGGGATCAAAGCGGGGCGGCAGCGGGATCAGACCCAGTGTGGCCTGAAGGTAGACGATGGCGGTGATGCCGAAGCCGAGTGCCGAGGCGCCAATCCAGGCCGTGTTCCGCCGCGGTGTCAGCCAGCCAGCCGCCGCGAGCGCTAGGGCGGGATAGATAATGGCCGGCCAGTTGCCCTGGACCCGGTCGCCGACCGCGTGTTCTAGGAACACCAGCACCGGGGGCAGCGACAGCGCGGCCAGCAGCGACCACCGCGGCTCCCGCCACGTCCAGCTTCGGCTCACCGCCACGACAAGCCCGATCATGCACAGAACCCAGATCCAGGGGGTCACCAGGCCGATCTGCCCACCCACCAGTTCCGCCAGGAAGCCGGCCGCCCGGATCGGCTGCCAATCGCCGACCCGGTCGCCCTGCTTGACGAACCCGGCCCAGCCATGCGCCGCGTTCCACCACAACACCGGCACGAACAGCGCGATGCCGCATCCCGCCGCGGCCCAGGGTTGCCACCGCCGCAGCCAGAGCCGCGCCGACGGCACCAGCAGAAGCCAGAGGCCGATCCCGGCGCATAGGAACAGCCCGGTATATTTGCTGTCCAGCGCCAGCCCGGCGAACAGCCCGGCCGCCAGCCACCATGCGGCCGAACCGCCCCCGAGCAGCCGCACCATCGCCCATAGCGTCGCGGTCCAGAAGAACAGCAGCGGCGAGTCCGGGGTCATGACCACTGTTCCCACGCCTAGCAGCAGCGTTGCGTTCAGCAGCAGGACTGCGGCAGGGCCGGCCAATTGCCACGGAAACAGGCGACGGGCGGCGTCGAACAGGAACCATGACGCCAGGGCGGCGGACAGCGGTCCCAACAGACGGACACCCAAGGGCGTCTGCCCGAACAACGTGGTGCCGGCCTTGATCCACAGCGCGACCATTGGCGGGTGATCCAGGAAACCAGGCGCCAGGGCGTGCGACCAAACCCAGTAATAGGTCTCGTCCGGCGCCAGCGGCACCGTGGCGGCAACAACCAGCCTCGCCACCGTCACCGCCGCCATGACGGCGGCGAGGCGGATCACCTCGCGCGCCACACCAGTGTCGCGGACACTGCGTAGTTCCACACGACGCCGATCACCGCGCCGATGGCGCCGGCGAACTTCCAGGTTGTGTGCTGTTGATACAGCGCCCCGGCAATGCCGATATTGGCGACCGCGCCAAAGCCGCAGACCACCATGAACAACAGCAGGCCGCGCCACAGCCGCGGCCCCTTTAGGCGCTGGTCGCGATAGGTGATCGCGTTGTTGAGCTGAAAGTTGAATACCATGGCGATCACCGTGCCAATGGTCTGGTCGGTTTCGAAACCCAGGCCGGTGAAATGGTGCAGCAAGGCAAGAACGAAAAGGTTGACGATGACGCCGAGCAGGCCGACAAGGCCGAAGGAGAAGAAGCGCAGCGGCAGCAAGCCGCCGAACACCTTGTCCAGCAGCAGGCCAGCGAACTGCATCATCACCAGCGCGTCCAGCTTGCTTTCCCCTGCCACGCGCTCGCGGAACCGGGCGGGGACTTCCAGCACCCGCAGCGGGGCCGGACTGCTGAGGACGAGATCGAGCAGGATCTTGAAGCCCTGGCCATTGAGGCCTTTGGCGAGGTCCTCGAACAGCGGGCGGGGCAGCATGAAGAAGCCGCTCATGGGGTCGTTCAGGCGCACCGGCATGAAGGACTGCGCCAGCCTGATCCCGCCGTCCGAGATCATATGCCGCCAGCGGCCGCCAAGGCCCTGGTTGTCGCCGCCGGCGACATGGCGGCTGGCGACAGCGAGGTCGTAATCGCCGGCCTGCAGCGCCCGCAGCATCACCGGCAGCCGGGTTTCGTCGTGCTGCAGGTCGCCGTCGATCACCGCGATGAAATCGGCCGAGGAAGACAGCGCCCCCTCGATCACCGCCGAGGCCAGGCCGCGCCGTCCGATGCGGCGGATGCAGCGCACGCGCGGGTCCTGCTGGGCCATTCGCCGCACCTCCTGCGTCGTGCCGTCGGGACTGTTGTCGTCGACATAGATGACTTCCCAGGCAATGCCGGCCAGGGCCGCATCGAGCTTGGTGATCATCGGCACGACGTTCGGGCGCTCGTTGAAACATGGAACGATCACGCTCAGGACCGGGGTGCTGGCGGATCGCACCGACATCGGTCGTTCAGCCAGGCTTTTGATTTCGGCCATCTGGTTCCATTCGGGTGCGGCGCAGGAGATACAAGACCGGTATTTGCCGTCAAGACAAATTGCCAAGCGGCATCCATAGTCATCACGGTCGTGTGCAATTCATGAAGAAGAACGGAGCAACAGAAGAATGCTCCTGTGACATGTTGTCAGTCTCAAAGCTCACCGGGCGCATGTGGTGATCAGCGTCAAATGTCGAAGCGGGGGGTTATTTGACCGCGCGCGGATCGAGGTCAGCCGGATTAGCAGAGGCCGCCACTTTTACATACGGCGACGTAGCCAATCAGTTGCTTCCGCGATCGACATTAGTGTCCTGCCCCCGAAGATCGTCATATCTTATGACGGACGGAGGGGATAAGCAGGCCACTGAAAACAAAGACCTAGTGGCTGGTGTCAGGAGTTCGCCAACTATGGCGAACTCCTGACGCAGGACACTAGAGCGGGACGCCTGCCTCACTGCGGCTGGTACGGATTGTCTGCAAGGTTTGCACGCGGCTGACCGCGGGGGAGCCGGTCAGTTGCTGGGTCAACTGGTTCTCATGCGCCGTGTCGCGCGCCACCAACCGCAGCAGAAAATCGCCGCCGCCACGGATCATATGGCACTCCCGCACCTCCGCCCAGCCGCCGACGAGTTGTTCGAACGCCGACAGCACGACTTCCTTCTGGCTTTCCAGCCCGACGATGGCAAAGAAGGTGATTTCCCAGCCCAGCTTATGGGGATCGGTATCGGCGTGATAACCGCGAATGACGCCGGCTTCCTCCAGCACGCGTACCCGACGCAGGCAAGGTGGGGCGGAGATCCCAGTGCGTTTCGACAGATCAACATTGGTCATGCGGCCATCTTCCTGTAGAGCGGACAGGATCTGGCGGTCGATGGCATCCAGCGTGACAGGCATATCCGGGTTGGGCGGCTTCATGGTCTTTTTGAACAGACGTTTCCAATGTAGGCAGGGATGTGAATTTATCGCATCAGCCCGCACCCGCAAGGCGTAATATTTGAACCTTCGTCCGACCGGCCGCGCGACCCATCCGTTTTGCCGCGGCGCCAGCGCGACATGATGCGGCATGATCCCGTCACTTCCCATTCGGCTCCCGTCCGGTCACGCTGCCAATCATGAATCCCGTGATTCGAGGCATTCGGCGCGTGCTGGCAACGATCGGGGTTGTTGTCCTGCTGCTCGCTGCCCTGGTCGTCGGCGCAATCTGGCTGACCATTCCAGGCGCCATCCCGTGGGCGAGCCGGACCGCCAGGATCCCTGGCCTGACCGGTCCGGTCGGCATCACCTTCGACGCCGACATGGTGCCGCGGATCCAAGCCACGTCCGAACTGGATGCCGCGACGGCGCTGGGCTTCTTGCATGCCAGGGATCGACTGTTCCAGATGGAGCTGATGCGGCGCGCGGCATCCGGACGATTGTCGGAGATCGCCGGGCCGGCAACGCTGCGGATCGATCGCATGATGCGCACCCTGGGCCTGCGCCGGCATGCGGTGGCCGACCTGGCCGCCCTGCCCGACGATACGCGGGCAATGCTGCAGGCCTATGCGCACGGCGTGAACGCCTGGATCAAGCTCAAGGGCCGCTTTGCCGCACCAGAGTTCCTGGTGCTGGGCGAGCCGGAGCCGTGGCAGCCGGCCGACAGCCTGCTATGGGCCAAGACCATGGGGTTGTGGCTGTCGATGAATTGGCGGCAGGAGCTGTCGCGCCAGGCGCTGGCGGGAAAGATTTCGCCGGTGATGCTCGACCAGCTTTGGCCGCGGGAGACCGGCGTGTCTGGTCCATCGGCGATGGCGATGCCGGGATTTGCCGCCGCGGCGTCACGCCTGGCGGCGGTGCTGCCGCGTTTCCCAGGGCCTTACACGCTGCCGCAATCGGCTTCAAACGAGTGGGCGGTGGATGGGCGGCATACGGCGACCGGCGCGCCGCTGCTGGCCGGCGATCCGCATCTGGCGTTCAGCTTTCCCGGCATCTGGTACCTGGCGCGGATCGACCTGCCGGGGCGGGTACTGGCTGGTGCCACCGCGCCCGGCGTGCCGTTCCTGGTGCTGGGGCACAACGGCAAGATCGCCTGGACCTTCACCACCACCGGTGCCGACGTGCAGGATATCTTCATCGAAACACCGGCCGGCGAGGGCACCTATCAGACGCCGGACGGACCCAGGCCGTTCACGGTGCGGGAGGAACGGATTGCCGTCCGCGGCCAGCCGGACCAGGTGCTGACGGTTCGGGAAACCCGGCATGGCCCGGTGATCAGCGACCTGGACAACCCGAACAGTCCGATCATGGCGGTGGCGATGGGCAACCTGCAGCCGGGCGATACCGCCGCCGCCGGATTGCTGGCGCTGAACCGCGCCGAGAGCGTGCAACAAGCCGGCGTGGCAGCGGCGGAAATCAGCTCGCCAGCGCAGAACCTTCTGGTCGCCGACCGGCAGACCATCGGGCTGTTCGTTACCGGGCGGGTGCCGCTTCGCAAGGCCGGTGACGGATCGGCGCCGGTGGCGGGCGATGGCTCGCATGACTGGATCGGCTGGGCCGCAGGCAAACAGTTGCCACACGATGTCGCCCCGGCCAGCGGACGGCTGGTGAACGCGAACGAGCCCTTGGCCGGACCGGACTTTCCGGTGTTCATGGGCCGAGACACGTTCGGCGATTGGCGCGCGCGCCGGATCAGGAAGATGCTCGATCGCTCCGATCGGCAAACGCCAGCCGATTTCGCGGCGATGCAGGTGGACTTCGTCGACACCTTCGCCCGCCAGGTGCTGCCCGAGTTGCTGGCGGTACCTGGGGTCAGCGGCCCATCGGCGGTGGCACTGGGATTGCTCAAGGGCTGGGATGGGTCGGCGGCGATGAACCTGCCGCAGCCGCTAATCTTCAACGCCTGGACGGATGCGTTCTACAATGCGCTGCTGCGGCACGCGCGTATCGAGCACGGCCTGGGCGCACCGGTCGCCGATTTCGTCGCTTTCGTGCTGTCGCCAGCCGGCGTGCACTGGTGCGACGGTGATTGCGCGCCGCTGCTGCGGGAGTCCCTGGACTCGGCGGTGACGGCATTACGCGCGCGTTTCGGCGACGACCCGGCCGCCTGGCGCTGGGGCGAGGCGCACCAGGCGATTTTCGCGCACCCGATCCTGCGCAATGTTCCGGTATTGGGAAACCTGACGACGATCAGTATTCCCAGCGGCGGCGATGACGATACAGTCGGGCGCGGCGGGACGGACGCGCAGTTGCAGTCGGTGCATGGCGCATCGTATCGCGGTGTCTATGATCTGGCCGATCTGGATCGCAGCCTGTTCATGATCACGCCCGGCCAATCGGGCAATCCGTTCAGCAGCCATGCAAGAGATTTTGTCACGCGATGGCGTGACGGTGCTACGATCCTGCTAGGGCCGGTCGCGGCCCGAACCACGGGGACGATTCAACTGACGCCATGAGTTACGCCGGACCTTACCTGGACGACGATTCTCTGGTGGGCGGGGCGCTGTTGCGCCGCTTCCTGGGCTGGATGATCGATGTCGTGCTGATCGTGGTGCTGGTCTGGGTGATGTGGTGGATCCTGGTGCTGTTCGGCATGCTGACCTTTGGCCTGGGCTTCGGCGCCCTGGCCATCCTGCCCTTCGTGCCGTTCTGTTATCACCTGCTGTCCCTGCTCGGTTCGGCCAGCGCCACGCCTGGGCAGCAGATGCTCGGCCTGACGGTGCGGCGGAACTTCGACCTGGGTCCGCCGACCGGGTTGCAAGCCCTGGTCTTTACCGTGGTGTTCTATCTGACGCTGGCCACATCTGGCCTTTTGCTCATCATCGCGCTGTTCACCACGCGCCACCGCACACTGCACGACCTTGTGAGCGGGCTGGTGGTCGTGCGGGTGCGGGCAATGGAGGCGTTGACCGCGCCGGGCGCAGGCTGGAACATAGGTGGTGGAACGTTCGCCCCATGACCTATAAGCCTCCGCGCCGGCCGCAGTTCTTCTACACGACGGCCCCCCTGCCCTGCCCGTATGTGGCGGGTCGCACCGAGCGCAAGGTTGTAACCGAAATCGCCGGACCGGAGTCGGAGGCCTTGCACGACCGGCTGTCCCGCGCCGGTTTCCGCCGCAGCCACAACATCGCCTATGCGCCGGTGTGCCCAGCCTGCCAGGCCTGCGTGCCAATCCGCATCCCGGTGGAGCAGTTTCAACCGGATCGCACACTGCGCAAGATCGGCCGGGCGAACGCGGGGCTGGATGGCTACCGCGTGCCGGCGCGCGCGACCGCGGAACAGTTCCAGTTGTTCCAGCGCTACCAGCAGGCGCGCCATGGCGACGGCGACATGGCGAGCATGAGTTTCTACGACTACCGCGCGATGGTCGAGGATACGCCGATCGAGACGTTCATTATCGAATTCCGCGATGCTCAGGACCGGCTGGTGAGCGCCTGCCTGGGCGACAAGCTGGGCGATGGCCTCTCCGCCGTCTACAGCTTCTTCGCCCCCGGCCTGGAAAGGCAGTCGCTCGGCACCTACGCCGTGCTATGGCTGATCGAACAGGCGCGGTCCTTGCGGTTGCCTTATGTGTACCTCGGCTACTGGGTGCCGGAGAGCCGGAAGATGGCCTACAAAGCCCGTTTCAAGCCGAGCGAGGTGCTCGTCGGCGGGATTTGGCGGGTGCTGACGGAGGCGGAGATCAGTGGACGGGAACCCGCCGACGTCAGGCTGATGACGGTGTCGGCGGATTGAGATCCTTGTCGCACCGCCGCTGGTGGTTGTGGCAGGCATGGTCATTTCTTGTCGGACATGATCGAGCCGCCGAACGCGCGAGGGTGGAGTGAGCCTGCCATTCGTCCCTGATTGTTCGAGCAAAGGTTGGCGAAAGCGTCTCCGGCGATGATAGCGGTGGCAGGAACGGAAGATCCCGACTGGCTGATCTGGAGCCGGGAAATCCAGGCGATCGCCCAGACCGGGTTGGCATTCAGCAAAGACCCCTATGACCGGGATCGCTTTGCCGCTTTGCGCCGGCTGTCCGCCCGGATCATGGCCGCGCACACCGCGGCGAACATCAGCCGGATCGAGCGCCTGTTCGACGCCGAGACCGGCTACGCCACCCCCAAAGTCGGCGTGCGCGCAGCGGTGTTCGACACCGCCGGGCGCATCCTGATGGTGCGGGAGGTCGAGGATGATAACCGCTGGACCTTGCCGGGCGGCTGGGCGGACGTAAACCAGACGCCGGCACAGTCGGTGGTGCGGGAAGTGTTCGAGGAATCCGGCTACCAAGTGCGTGCCGTGAAACTCGCCGCGGTGTGGGACCGGGCCAGGCAGGCGCAGCCGCCGACAGCGTTTTCCGTGGTACGGATGTTCTTTGTCTGCGCGCTGGAGGGCGGCACCGCGGCGACCAGCCTGGAGACAAGCGAAGTCGGGTGGTTCGCGGAAACCGACGTGCCGTGCGATCTGTCGCTGCGGCGGACGTCGGCGCATCACATCGGCCGGATGTTTGCTCATCGACGCGAACCGAGACTGGCGACCGAGTTTGATTGAGCGTCCCAAGGTGCGATCGTCGTGTCAAACCGCGGGCGGGGCGTGACGTTCAGGCGAGCGTGTCGATCGGCGAAGCGCATGGCCGTCGGTATCAAAGGTATGGAGCGAAATCGCCATGGTCACCGAGGCATCCGACCCGTTTGATCTGCAACGTTTTGTCGATGCCCAGAATCCCGTCTACGCGACGGTACTTTCCGAATTATCGGCTGGCCAGAAGCGAACGCACTGGATGTGGTTCATCTTTCCGCAGATTGGCGGCCTCGGCAGCAGTGCGATGAGCCGTAGGTATGCGATTTCGTCGCTGCAAGAAGCGAGGGTTTTCCTGGATCACCCCATCCTCGGCGCCAGGCTGAGGGAGACCACCAGGCTGGTGACCGTGGTCAAGGGCCGGACGGTGCAGCAGATGCTTGGTAGCCCCGACGATATGAAATTTCACTCCAGTATGACCTTATTCGCCAAAGCATCGGCGGATGACGAAATTTTCCGCACGGCGTTGCGGACGTTCTTTGACGGCAAGTCCGACGCGGCGACGCTCGCGAGGTTGTAAACCACGCGCGTTCTCCGCCAATACCTCGGGCGACCAGACGCGCGGCCGCCCGCTTCGATGGCCGACGGTCGGCTGTGGCGAAACCATGCGGTGAGCGGGGTGTCAGGCCTGGTTCCCGCCTTACGTCTCGCTGTCGACCGCCAGTGCCGTTCGCGTGCTTCGTGACGTCTATCGCCTCGGGCGAAACCGCATCATGGATGACCGCTCCGGTCCGTTCACACCAGCGTAAACTTCGGCAACGTCACATCCTGCGTCACCGCGTCGAACACCACCTTGACTGGCGCGCCCATCCGCAGGTTGTCCGTCCGGTCCACCAGATTGCTGACGATCACCGGGCCTTCCGCCAGCCGCACCAGGCACACCCGATAGGGCAGGTCATCCTTGTATCCGTCCCAGTATGCCCGGTGCATATCGACCCAGGACTCGAGCGTTCCCCGGCCCGAAGCCTCAACCCAAGTCTGATCCTCCGCCAGACACTTTGGGCAAATTGGGCCTGGCGGAAACCGTGTGTCGCCGCACGCCGGGCAGTGCTGCAGCATGAACCGACCTTGCTGCGCCGCTGCCCAAAATGGCTTGTTCAGTGTGTCCAGGCGCGGCAGTGGCTTGTCGTAGCTCATGAAACGTTCCTCCCTCAGCCGCTTGTGTAAATGATCGAGCGCGTACAGGGCGTCGCCTGCACGTACTGCACAACCTTGCAATCGGGGATCTGTCGGGTGCCGCATTCACCACGGAGTTGGCGGACCGCCTCGACGTTCAACGCCCAGCCTTGCATGTAGGAGTTCGACAGGTGGCCGCCATCGGTGTTGACCGGCAGCCGGCCGCCGAGGCTCAAGGCGCCATTCTCGACGAACGCGCCTGACTCGCCACGGCCGCAGAAGCCCAGGCCCTCCAGGCTGAACAGCACCGTTGGCGAGAAATTGTCATAGCACATCAACGCATCGACATCCTGCTGCGTCACTCCCGCCATCTCATACGCCTGTTTCCCGGCCGCACTGATCGCCGGATACCAGAAATCCATGTCGAAATTGGCGATCGAGGACGGGCTGAACGTCTCCCGCGCACCGATGCCGGAGATCAGCACCGGCGGCTGGGCGAAGTCCTTTGCTCGTTCCCTGGATGTCAGGATAAGGCAGACGGCGCCGTCGTTGATCAGGCAGTAATCCAGCAGCCGCAACGGGGCGGTGATGAAACGGGCGCTCTCGTGATCCTCGATCGTGATGGGGTTGCGCATCACCGCGTGCGGGTTCAGGCAGGCATGATACCGGATCGAGACTGAAACTTCCGCGAGTTGCCGCGTGGTGGTGCCGTACATCTCCATATGCCGGCGGAATGCCATGGCATGCGCGGCACCAGGGGAGGTGAATCCCCACGGGTCCCAGGTGCCGGGGCTTTCGTCGCCGCCATAGTTCACCCGCCGCGAGCGTCCGATATTCGCGTATAGCAACGCCGCGTAATCGCAGTGGCCGGCGGCGATGGCGGTCGCGGCCTCGATAATGCCCATCCCGGACATCCGTCCATGGCCAGGCAAGGTGATGGTCCAGCGTGGGTTCAGGCCGAGGATTTCGCCCATCCGGGCGTAGTACGGAATGCGGGAGACGAGCAGGCCGTCGATCTTGTTCTTGTCGATGCCGCAGTCGCTCACCGCGTTGCGGAACGCCTGCGCCGCAAGGCCGTAGTCATCAATATCCGGGAAGTTGCCGTACCGTGTGTTGCCGACGCCGATGACGGCGATCTTGTCCTTGAGTTCGTTCAGGTCGAACATCCGTTTCCTCCATTGGCGTGACGAGACAGCGGCAGGTGCGGCGCGAGGCCGTCAAAACCCGACCCGGTCGCCGCCCTTCAGCTTGAGCATCTCTCGCGCTTCCGCTGGCGTCGCGATCTCCAGACTCAGATCCTCCAGTATCCGCCGGATCTTCGCTACCTGCTCGGCGTTCGATGTCGCGAGCTTGCCCTTGCCGATGTAAAGACTGTCTTCCAGTCCGACGCGGACGTTGCCGCCGTTTATCCCGGCCATTGTGGTGAATGCCATCTGGTGCCGTCCGGCGGCCAGCACCGACCAGACATAAGCGTCGCCGAACAGCCGGTCCGCGGTTTCCTTGGCGAACAGCAGGTTGCGAGGTTCGGCGCCGATGCCGCCGGTGATGCCGAAGATCGACTGCACGAACAACGGCGGTTCGACAATGCCGCGATCCAGGCAGTAGGCCAGGTTGTACAGGTGGCCGATGTCGTAACACTCGAATTCGAACCGCGTGCCGTGGGCGCGGCCGAGCTTTTGGACGATGCCCTCGATGTCCTTGAAGGTGTTGCGGAAGATGAAGTTGTCGGTGGCGTCGAGGTAGGGTTTTTCCCAGGGAAACTTCCACGTCTTGATCCGGTCGCCAGCGCGGGAGATGTTGAAGTTCATGCTGCCCATGTTCAGGCTGCACATCTCAGGCCGTGCCACCAGCGGCGCGGCGAGGCGTTCTTCGAGCGTCATGGTCAGGCCGCCGCCGGTGGTGATGTTGATCACCGCGTCCGTGCTCTGCTTGATCGTCGGCAGGAAATTCATGAAGACAGCCGGATCGGGCGTGGGCGAGCCATCCACCGGGTTGCGCGCGTGCAGATGGATGATCGCCGCCCCCGCCTCCGCCGCCTCGATTGACGACCGGGCGATCTGCTCCGGCGTGATTGGCAGGTGGTCGGACATGCTGGGAGTGTGGATCGCGCCGGTGACGGCGCAGCTTATGATGACCTTGGCCATGGGCGGTTCCCCTTTGAATGCGAGCAAAGATGACTCTGCCGCAGCCTTGCCGGTAGGGCCAGGGCCGTCGGTCGTGTCCATATTCGCAAGTCAGCAAATGGCCGAAAGCGGACAGGTAGCCTCCGTGCGCGGTAGCGATGAAGTGGATCTTCAGCCGGCACATTCGTTGATAATCTGGCTGACCAGCAGATCGATGCGCGCCTCATGGCCTTCTGGCGGGATGCGGTCGCCACGACGCAGTACCGCTAGGCCGTGCAGCGCAGCCCAGGTGATTTCCGCCCGCAGGGCGGGATGTGCGTCAAAGGGCCTGAGCGCGCTAATCAGTTCGCCGAAGGCCGCCTTCAAGGGTGACGGCGTGTCTTCGCTGGCGAACTTGACATCGATCGGCAGCACGAACATGGCCTGATAGAGCGCCGGCCGCTCGGCTGCGAATGTCAGGTAGGCGCTGCAGACCGCTCGCAACGCTAGCCCCGGCTCATCAACAGCCGACTGCGCCTGGCGCAATTGGGCGGCAAGGTCTTCGAATCCCTCGATCGCGACGGCGCGCACGATCGCGCCCTTGCCGTCGAAATGGCTGTACAGCACCGGCTGGCTGTACTCCACGAGGTCAGCCAGCCGGCGCGTGGTCACCGCCTCCCACCCCTCGGCCTCGGCAAGATCGCGAGCCGCCGCGATGATTAGATCGTGGCGGCTGGCGCGTTCGCGGCGGCGGCGGTCTGCGACAGACATGCGCGTGTTTTACTGACGCTCGAAAGCCTGTCAACGCTATAAAATATCATTGGCATATTTCCTAGCGTTGCTAGATATTGGCTCCCGGCACAGGAAAGCCTCACATGTTCACCACCCTCGCTTCCATCGTCTCCGGCGTGATCGGCGTCGGCATCGCCCTCATCGGCGCTCGCTTCCTTTTGGTGCCGCAGGCCGCCGCGGCCGGATTCGGCATTCCGGCCGAGCCGCCTGGAGCGCAAACCCAAGTCGCCGGCCCCTACCCTTGGCTTTACGCGAAGGGGGTGCGCGACATCGCCTCGGGGATCTTCATCTGGGTCCTGCTGGCTAACCGGGCGCCGCACCTGCTGGGCGCCTTCATGGCCGCCGCCAGCGTTATTCCCGTGGGCGATGCGGTGATCGTCCTGCGCAGCGGCGGAACTCGCACTGCGGCCTTTGGCATCCACGGTGCCACGGCGGCAATCGCCCTGGCCGCCAGTGCGGCGCTGCTCATGGCCTGAGCGCCGCTTGATCCCTTCACGACCTCTTAGCACGGGAGCAACCCATGACTCTGTTCGGCATTTCCGCCGCAACCCTGCTGGCCTGGCTGCTCAGCCTCGTCTTTCTCGGCGCCGGCGTCGTCAACGCAGCCGGCTGGGCCGCAATCAAGGACGACTTCGTTCGCTGGGGCTACCCGCGCTGGTGGAATCTCGTGACGGGCTGGTGGTTGCGCTTATCGCGATGCCGGCCGCGCGCGTTGCGGGCCTTATGCTAGGCGCGGCGATCTGCGTCGCGGCCGTCGCGACCGTGGTTCGGTATAAGGACTACGGTCATTTCGCGCACAGTGTCGTCCTGACCGCGCTGTCGGCGCTCGATCTCGCGCTGCTCGTTGGCTGATCGCTATACGAAGCGAGTTTCAGAGAATGTTTCAGGTCCGGGCATTGGCGACCAGACCGCAGCAGATCGGCAGCTTTCCAGCACCGCCCCTGCTACTTTCCATTTCCGGAATGGGCGCTATGCGGCCATTCGCCGGATGACACGCGACAATACCTTGGCAGGTTGTTAGCATCCAAGCTCAACAGTGACGCGCCGTCGCCGGAGACCGCGATTCATGCCGAATCCTGTTCAATCGGCCGTTCGCGCCGTCGTCGAGGGTGCGGTCGAGCTGATCGCGGCCTGGAACCGAAAACGGCTGCCGCTGACGGGAGCCGCCTACGTGGTCGGCATCCACAAGCCAATGCACTCTGAACTGACGCTTGAGAATTTGGCCATCACCGGATCTATCCCGGCGGGTTTGACCGGCCGCTATCTCAAGATCGGCGCGAACCCGGTCAGTCCCGATCCCGCGGGGCATCACTGGTTTCTCGGCGACGGCATGGTGCACGGCATCGCTATCCGGGACGGCAGGGCCCTGTGGTATCGCAACCGCTGGATCCGCTCACGCCTGGCGGCGGCGGCGCTTGGACGGCCCGCCGCGCCCGGTCCGCGCAGGGGTCGCAACGACACCGTGAACACCAACGTGGTCGACATCGGCGGTCGCGCCTTCGCCCTGGTGGAGGCAGGCGGCTTCCCCGTCGAGCTCTCCGAGACCCTGGAGGAGCAGTGCTATAATCCGTTCGACGGAACGCTCGATGGCTCTTTCACCGGGCACCCGCACCGGGATCCGTTTACCGGCGAGTACCACGCCATCGCCTATGACGGCAGCGTCTGGGACGCCGTCCGCCACGTTGTCGTCTCGGCGACTGGCAAGGTGGTCCGCGACGTGTCGATCGCCGTGCAGCACGGCCCCTGCATCCACGATTGCGCCATCACCGCGCGGTTCGCCATCGTGCTCGATCTCCCAGTCACCTTCTCGATGCGGGCCGTGCTCGGCGGCCACCTGTTTCCGTTCCGCTGGAATCCGGCACACCAGCCCCGCCTGGGCCTTCTGCCGCGAGACGGTGAGGCGGCCGACATCATCTGGCTTGAGGTCGAACCGTGCTTCGTCTTCCACGTGGCCAATGCCTTCGATGGCGCCGACGGCCAGGTGATCCTCGACGTCGTCGCCTACGCCACGATGTTCGCCTCAGGCGCGAGCAGCCTCGACGCGCTGGGCCGGCTCGAGCGCTGGACGGTGGATCCTGCAACGCGCCGCATCAGCCGGCATGTGATCGACCCCACGCCGCAGGAGTTCCCCCGCATCGACGAGCGCCGCTTCAGCCAGAGCTATCGCTACGTCTACACCGTTTCCGTTCCGCTTGACGGCAATCCGCAACTTGTCGGCGCCACGCGGCTCTACAAGCATGATCTCGAGACCGGTTGCCGCCTTGTGCACGACTTCGGCGACGATCACCTGCCGGGCGAGTTCGTGTTCGTCCCGGCGACCGCCGACGCGGAGGAGGACCAAGGCTGGCTTCTCGGCTTGGTGATCAATACGGCGGACGAGACCACCGACCTCGTGATCCTCAATGCGCGATCCTTCGAAGCGGCCCCGGTTGCCACCGTCCGGCTGCCGCACAGGATCCCACCGGGTTTTCATGGAAACTGGTTTCCGGATGCGTAACGGCTAACAGCGGCCGATGTTTGCTTTCCGGCTCGTTGGCGCGTCGCCCCTCTGACCGACCTGTTTCGAAAAGCAACACTCACATACCATCAACCCACCTCACCCCTTCAGCGGTGTCAGAGCCGGCTGCGTCACGTGATCCTGCACCAGATCGATCAGCAGCACCCGGCCGCCCCAGTTGCGCATCAGGTCGGCGCCCTCCACGTCCTCGATCGACTGAGTGCCGCCCTTGACCAGCACATCCGGACGCAGCGCCTCGATCAATGCTTCCGGCGTGTCTTCCTCAAACAGGCAGACCTCATCGACGCAGGCGAAGCTGGCCAACACCGCCGCCCGCGCGGCCTCCGGCTGCACCGGGTGCGGCGCGCCTTTCAGCCGGTGCACGCTGGTGTCGGAATTGACCCCGACGATCAGCCGGTCGCAGCGGGCACGGGCCTGCTCCAGCAGATGGATGTGGCCTTGGTGCAGCAGGTCGAAGAATCCGTTGGTGAAGCCGACGCGCCAGCCGCGGTGACGCCAGCGCTCCGCCTGCTCCACCGCTTCCTCCCGCGTCACGATCTTTCGCAGGGCGCTGCGCTGCGGCGTCAGCGCGGACAGCAGATCAGCCTCCCGCACCACCGACGCGCCGACCTTGCCGACCGAGATACCCGCCGCCAAATTCGCCAGGCGCACCGCGACCGCCAGATCCAGCTTCGCCGCCAGCGCCGCCCCCAAGGTGGCCAGCGCGGTGTCGCCGGCCCCGGAGGTATCGTAGACGTCAGCCGCCTCGGCCGGAAAATGCAGGACGCGCGTGGCGTCCACCAGGGTCATGCCGTCATTGCCGCGGGTCACCACCACCGCGCCAAAGCCATGCTCGACACGCAGGTGCTGGGCGGCGGCGATGATCGCTGCCTCGGTATCCACCGGCATATGGGCCGCGGCGGCGAGTTCCAGACGGTTCGGCATCACCACATCGGCGCCGGCATAGCGGGCAAAGTCGCTGCCGCGGGGATCGACAATCAGCTTCCGGCCGGCCTTGCGCGCGGCCTCCACCAGCCGCACCGGCACATCGGCGGACAGCACGCCCTTGCCATAGTCGGACAGCACCGTGACGCTGGTCGCCGCCATCGCATCCAGCGCAATACGCAGCATCCGGTCAGCCAGCTTGGGGTGGATCGGGTCGGTCTGCTCCCGGTCGGCGCGGAGAAGCTGCTGGCCGGAGGCGATCAACCGGGTCTTCAGCGTGGTTGTCCGGCTGCCCTGCACCAGCAGCCAGGGCTCCACGTTCGGCTGGCCGCCAATCAGGCCGGTCAGGTCCGATCCCGCCTGGTCATCGCCGACGACGGAGATAAAAGCGGTCGCACAACCGAATGCCGTCAGGTTGCGCACAACATTGCCGGCACCGCCAGGCAGTGCGACTTCCCGGTCGATGGCCAGGATCGGCACCGGCGCTTCCTGGCTGATGCGGGATACTTCTCCATACGTGTAGCGATCGAGCATGACGTCGCCAATCACCAGTACGCTTGTATGGGCCAGACGCCGGACAGCGGCGGCAAGGTCGGGCTGCGGCTCATCCGCCCGAGAGGCGGAGCCGGGAGTGATCTGGTTCATTCGATCTGCCGTATCGAGGCTGTCATTATCGTGCAACCCATCTTCGCGTGCGACCGAGAAAAGAAGCAAGCGCAGACTGTTGCGATGCCGCGCCTGTATGACATCCGCGCCACATCCAAGTCCGCGGCAGCGGCCCGATTGAACGTCAAAGCAGTGCCGCCACTTTAGGCGCAAGACGGTCCGGCGCGGTTGACGGCGCGAAGCGTGCCCGCACGGCGCCGGTCCTGTCGACCAGGAACTTGGTGAAGTTCCATTTGATGCCGTCGCCCAGCAGGCCGGGCTTCTCGTGCCTGAGCCAGACAAACAGCGGGTGGGCGCTCTTGCCGTTGACCGCGATCTTGGCGAACAGCGGGAAGGAGGCGCCATAATTGCGCTCGCAAAAGGCGGCGATCGCCGCATCCGAGCCGGGCTCCTGGTGGCCGAACTGGTCGCAGGGAAAGGCAAGGATCTCGAACCCGCGCGGCCCGAACTGCTCGTAAAGCGTTTGCAAGCCCTTGTACTGCGGCGTGAAGCCGCACTTCGAGGCAACGTTCACCACCAACAGCGCCTTGCCACGGTAATCCGCGAGGCTGCGTTCTTCACCCGTTCCAAGCCTGGCGCTGAAGGCATAGATCGACATCACGTCCTTTTTGTTCATTCACGCACTCCGCCGACGGATATGGCCTTAGATTTGTCCGATCGCCGCTCCGGCAATCAGGCGTGGAGTTGAAGGCCTGATTGACGGAGCGGCTTGCGACCCGCGGCCAGGACATAATCGAAGGCGCCGTATACCGTGTTGGGGTCAAAGCGGAGCAAAAAGCGATACGGCAGGCGACCGGCCAAGGGAAGCCTGCCGAGCAAAGCCGGATCTTGCGCCAATGCCCGATGCCAGCCGGCAAACACGTCATCGCGGATCGACGTGACGTGCATGTCGACGAACCCGGCTGCTTGCAGCTTCGCGGCGTAGCTGTCACGCCTGTCGGCATTGGCGGCGGGTATCCGAAATGTCCGCGCGAACCTGGTCCAGTTGAAATCCTGCAGCCGACGGCGAAACCGATCCGCCGCCGGCGCATTGCGAATCACATCGGCCAGCACAAGACGCCCGCCTGGGCGCAGCACGCGGAACGCTTCGGCAAAGAAGCGCTCCCGCGTGTCGAAGTGGAAGGCGCATTCGACGGCGGTCACGACATCACATGACGCGTCCGGCAGCGGCATGTCGGTGGCCGACGCTTCACGCAGTTCGATCCGGTCCGCCATGCCGCGACGGCGTACGCGATGCCGCGCGATCCGCACCTGCGACGGGGTCACGTTCAGTCCGGTGATGCGGCGCGGCGCGAAACGCTCCATCCACAGCATGTCCTGGTCGGCGAAGCCAAATCCTACATCGACGACGTCATCATCCGGCCCCAACGCCGCCGTCTCCGCGACCAGTTGCGCCAGCGCCTCGCACGCCTCATCAATCGTACGAGCGTCTTTCCAGTAGCCCAGGTTCAGATAGAGCCCGCGCGCGGTGAACGCGTTGGTGGCAAGCAAACCGTACATCGCCGGCACGGTGACCGGTCGAAATGCGGGATAGGCCCGCAGCAGGGTGTGCGCCGCCTCGCGCAATCTGGCGCGAGGCGCGCCCGAAGCGTCACTGGCTGTCATCCAAACCTCCGGTCTAGCCAACCATCGGAAGATGGCGTCTCCGGCATGTCGCACAACCGGCCTCCGGCGCCGCCGAGGCCGTCGCCACCGATGCTCAACTTTGCAGAAAGCCGAGCTTGTCTTCCTCCAGCACGACGCAGGTCAGGGCGCCGCCGAGGACAGCGCCGGTGTCAATGGCGATCCGGTTCGGCAGCACGATCGGCTCGCGCTTCGGCGTATGGCCGTGAACGATGACAACCCCGTGATCTTCCCTGGAATTCAGGAACGGGTCCCTGATCCAAAGCATGTCGTGACGCGTCTGCTTATCTAGCGGCACGCCAGGCTGGATGCCCGCGTGCACGAACAGGTAAGGACCAACGCGGTGGTTGGTTGCCAGGTCCCGCAGGAACACCAGATGCTGGAGCGGCAGCCGAGCGGCCCAGTCGGCGGGTGGGACGGTCCGTCCAATGCCCCAGCTCAGCAGCGAGTCGGCACCGCCGTTGACCAGCCAGTGGGAAGGCGCGTCCTTGTCCGCCCCGGCCACCGCGGCCAGCATCATCTGCTCGTGGTTGCCCATCAGGTTGACAACCTCGTCCGCCGGGACCGGGGGACCGTTGATCAGCCAGTCCACCACCTGCGCGCTGTCGGTGCCGCGGTCGACGTAGTCGCCCAGATGCACCAGCGTCACGTTCCCAGATGGCCGATCCGCCAGGTCCTCGGTGATCATCTCATGCAGCGTGACCAGCCGATCAAGGCAGCCATGGATATCACCGATGGCATAGATGCGCTGGCCGGGCGGCAGGGTGGCGGGGGCGGCGAGAAGTTCGATCATGATCACGCTAAGGTATGCCGGACCGAGGCTTTGGCCAATCATCTCTTGGCGAAACGACGCGGGCACCGTAATCCAGGCGGCATGACAGCAATTCAGGTTGAGCGACTGATCAAGCGCTACGGCGACGTGCTGGCCGTGGACGAGATCGATTTCACGGCCCCCCAGGGTGCCACGGTCGGCCTTCTGGGCGGCAATGGCGCGGGCAAGACCACCACGATTGCCATGCTCCTGGGGCTTCTGATACCGACCTCCGGCCGCATCACGATGCTGGGGCATGATATGGCGAAGGACCGGTTCGCGGCGCTGGCACGGATGAATTTCTCGTCGCCCTATATCTCGCTGCCGCATCGACTAACAGTGCGGGAGAACATGCGGGTCTACGGCCACCTGTACAACGTGGCGCGGGTGGACCGGCGGATCGGTGAACTGGCCGCCGAACTGGACCTCGGCCTGATCCTGGACCGGCCGGCCGGGCAGTTGTCGGCCGGCCAGAAGACCCGGGTGGCGCTGGCCAAGGCGCTAATCAACCGGCCGGAGGTGCTGCTGCTGGACGAGCCGACCGCCAGCCTGGACCCCGATACCGGCGACATGGTCCGCACCTGGCTGGAGCGCTACCGGGCGGAAAGCGGCTGCACCATCCTGCTCGCCAGCCACAACATGGCGGAGGTGGAGCGGCTGTGCACCCATGTCGTGATGTTGAAGCAAGGCCGCGTGGTTGATCGTGGCAGCCCGGACGATCTGCTGACGCGATACGGCCGGGCGGATCTGGAGGATGTCTTCCTGGACATTGCCCGGGATCGGCGGCAGGCGGTGGCGGCATGACGCCGGCGCTGCGCCGCATCTGGGGCCTGATGTACCGGCACCTCGCGCTGTACCGCCGGTCCTGGCCGCGCCTGCTGGAGCTGTGCTACTGGCCGACGCTGCAGATGTGCATCTGGGGGTTCACCGCGAGCTTCCTGATGGCACGGATGGGTAACGCCGCCATCATGGCCGGCGCGGCGCTGCTGGGCGGCGTGCTGCTATGGGAAGTCACGCTGCGCAGCCAGATGGGCATGTCGATGTCCTTCCTGGAGGAAATCTGGTCGCGCAACCTCGGGCATATCTTTGTTAGCCCATTACGCCCGATCGAGCTGATCGCGGCGCTGATCGGCATGTCGATCATCCGCATGCTGCTGGGCGTGATGCCGGCGATCCTGCTCGCCTGGGCCTTCTACGCCTTCAACCTCTTTCTGCTCGGCCCCGTGCTGGTGCTGTTCTTCGTCAACCTGATGATGTTCGGCTGGTCGGTGGCGCTGGGCGTGGTCTCCTTGATCCTGCGGCACGGCGCGGGCGCGGAGGCGCTGGCATGGGGCGTGCTGTTCGGCATGGCACCGTTCTCCGCCGTATTCTATCCGGTGTCGGTGTTGCCGGCCACGCTCCGGCCGTTCGCCTTGGCGCTGCCGACCAGCCATGTGTTCGAGGGGATGCGCGGCATTCTGCTGAACGGGGTGGTCCGGTGGGATCATCTGGCCGCCGCTTCCGCGTTGAACCTGATCTGGCTGGGCGCCGCCGCCTTGCTGTTCGCCAGGCAGTTCCACCATGCGCGGGTCTGCGGCGCGCTCGTCAGCATGGGTGAATGATGGAGACGAACTTCTGGCTGATCCGCCACGCCCTGGTGGAGGAGAACGCCCGCGCCTTCCTGTATGGCGTGATGGATGTGCCACTGTGCGAGCCCACGCTGCTGGAACAGGCGCCGATGTATCGGTCTCTCGCGGCTCGCCTGCCGCGGCCGGCGGTGTGGCTGGTGACGCCGCTGTCACGCACCCGGCGGACGGCGGAGACGATCTTCGCGCATGGCTATCCGCCGGCGTCGCTGGCGGTCGAACCGGATCTGATCGAGCAGTCGCTGGGTGAGTGGCAGGGGCTGCCGCACGCCGACCTGCCGGTTCGGCTGAAACTGCCGGCGCATGCGTTCTGGCCGCTGGGCGGGGAGGAGACGCCGCCGGGTGGGGAAAGCATGGCCGATGTCATCGCCCGCGTCGGCACGGCCATGGAGCGGCTGGCGGAGACGCACCGCGGCCAGGACGTGGTGATCGTCAGCCATGGCGGGGCGATTCGCGGGGCGGTGGCGCATGCGCTGCGGATCGCCGCCGACAACGCCCTGCACATGGCTGTGCAGAATCTATCGCTGACGCGGCTGGAGCATAGCCGCGACGAGTGGCGGGTGATTTCGTTGAATGAGCTGCCGGGGTATTGATGATGGGACATCCGCCGAGGGCGCCGTCCGAACCCTGCTTCGACGGACAGCAAGATCGTGCCGGTAAATCGCGATCTTGTAGCTGGGCGACGTGGGTGCCGATGACGGGCGAGCTGGCTGGAGCTGAGCTGCTTCAATTGTGGCTCGAGTATAGTTTAGACTTCTTGTCAATTAGCGACGTGCCGCTTTGGGCGGGAACCAAGCATCCAGTCATATGTGTCCAACCTGTTAGGTCAACGAATGGGCGACATATTAAAGCCGCCATTGATCATTCGAGCCGCCCTGTTCCTTTTTCCCGCTCTCGGGCAGACTGTTCGCCATTAGCCGGAAGGAAACCGAGCCATGGGCATCACCGCCACATTATCCGAATTTACCGCCGAGATCCGCCTGGACAGGCTGCCGCCTCAGGTGGTCGATCGTGCCCGCTTCCTGGTCCTTGACCTTGTCGGAAACATTGTCCGTGCCCGTCACGACGCGGAAAGTACCGCGTCCTTCCTTGCTGCCACCAGGGCGATGGGCATGGCAGCCGGCAACGCCGGCGTGTTCGGCGATGCTGCCCGCTACACGCCCGCCGGCGCCGCCTTCCTGAACGGCGCGCTGGCTCACTCGCTGGACTTCGATGACACCCATGCCGCCGGATCGCTGCATCCCGGCGCCCCGGTCATCCCTGCCGCGCTGGCGGCCGGTGAGATGGTCGGAGCCTCCGGTGCCGATGTCCTGGCCGGCATTATCGCCGGCTATGAAGTGACCTGCCGCGTCGCCCTGGCGCTTCCCGCGGGTGAGCACTACGACCGCGGCTATCACCCGACCGCCACATGCGGCGCGTTTGGTGCCGCCGCTGCCGCCGCGCGGGTTTTCAGCCTGGACGCCGAGGGTGTCGCGAGCGCACTTGGTACTGTGTTGTCGCAAGCCGCGGGCAGCCTGCAATTCCTCGCCAATGGTGCCTGGACAAAGCGGTTCCAGGTCGGCTGGGCCGGGATGAACGGGCTGATGGCCGCAACACTGGTGCGCGAGGGCTTCAAGGGCGCGGCTGACGCGCTGGAAGGCAAGCATGGCTTCATGCGGGCCTATGCGCCCAATCCAACGCCGGAGCGTGCGGTGCAGGATCTCGGCGTGGTGTGGGAGCTGATGAACACGGCGGTGAAACCCTACCCATCCTGCCGCTATGGCCATGCCGGCATTGACGCGGCACTGGCGCTGCGCGCCGCCAACGACATCAAGCCGTCGGAGATCAGCGCGATCCGCCTCGGCCTGCCGAAAGCCGGCATGCTGCTGATCGGCGCGCCGGCGGAAAAGAAGGCCAACCCGCGGAACGTGGTCGATGGTCAGTTCAGCGGGCCGTTCGTGATCGCCTCGGCGCTGGCGACCGGCGCGATGGGCTGGGACAGCTATGCCCTGCTGAACGACAACACCGTACGCAGCTTGCTATCCAAGGTTACCTGCGCGCTCGATCCCGATGTCGAAGCGGAGTTTCCGACCAACATGTCCGGCAAACTGACGATCGAGGCGCGCGGCCAGCGGTTTGAACAGACCGTCGTGGTGCCGAAGGGCGAGCCTGGCAACTTCCTGTCGGAACAGGAACTGCGCGCCAAGTTCGCCGGCCTGACCGACGCCGTCCTTGGTGCCGACCGAGCCACCACCTTGGCCAACGCGGTGCTGGCGATCGACACCACCGCCGACGTGGCCAACATGATGCGCCTCGCCGCCCCGCTCATGTCGGCTCGACTCGCGGGCGAGTAGACGGGGGGATTAGAAGCGGGGGATTAGAAGCGAAACGCTATGGAGGCTGATCCGAACTGGTGCAGGCCTCCGGTCTGGCCTTGGAATTCCTGCGTCTGGGCGACATAGGCCACGGTCAGGCGCATGCCGAATGCCATGACGGCGAAACCACCTTGCAGTTCCCCCACGTCCCAGGTCTTGCCGACGTGCGGGCCGCCGCGAAACGGGGAGGATTGCAGCAGGATGTCATAGCCCACCGCCTGGCCGTCGGCGCCGACGAAGGCATACCAGACAAACGGTCTGGTCGGCTTGTAGGCATCGCCGCCACTCAGGCCGGGGCGCGGCCTTGGCACGCCAAAGTCGGAGTTCAGGCCCTGGCCAATCCGGAATGTGATGCCGGTCTGTAGGTAGTCGCGCACATCGCCGACCGCGACTGTCAGGGACGGCAGCGCATCGGTTTCCATTGCCGCGACGGTCGCGATAGGCAGCCGCCACGTTCGTTCATGCAGCAGTTCGACAGCCGCGGTGTTTTGGATCTGGTGGTTCCAGCCATTGACGACATTCTGGCTGATCAGATTGTGAAAGCCGTTCTGGATGCCCTTGCCGCCTGCCGCGGGCCCCAGAATGCCGAAGCTCAAGGCCAGCACGCTTCGGCTGTCGTCGGTGTCGCTGAGCAACGAGAAGTCGCCGAGCAGGAGTCCGGCATAAGGCCGGTCGCGGGGATTGGGAATGGTCGCCTGGGTGTTCACCGGGGTGTAGATCTGCTGCGACAGGTCGAAGCTGATCCGCTGCTGACCGTTACCCCACAAGGTGTGGCCGAGGTTTTGCAGAAAATCCGGAACCACGGTGGTCGGCGATGTCCACCCCAGCCGCAAGCCATTGACATAGAAGCGGTCGGTCGGCTTCGAGGCGGAAATGGAAGCGTTCTCGTCCTGCAACGTCCAGATGCTGGCGGTGTCCGGAGCCGGCTGGGCGCGGACCGAAACAGCCGGCAGCAGAATGGCAGCGGCGATGACAAGCGTCGTCATTCGGTTCATCAGGCAGGACTTCTTGTTGGGTCGGAATGCAGTGCGAGAAGATCGTCCGCGGGCGGTTTCGTCAATGCTTGAGGTGCTCCAGCGGAAAGTCTAGTTTCGGTGTCCACCGGATGGGTGGCCGAGCGGTTGAAGGCAGCGGTCTTGAAAACCGCCGAACGTGCAAGCGTTCCGTGGGTTCGAATCCCACCCCATCCGCCGAAGTTCAAGACGCGCAGACTGTTAACGCATGGTTAAGACATCCGGTCCAGCCTGATTTCCTGTCTTGGCGGCGGGTATAGACCGCCGTGCGCATTTTGTACGTTAAAAAGATTTGTTCCAGCGAAGGGTGACGCAGCGATACCTTGCCCTATCCTGACGCGGGGGAGCGGCGCCTGTCCCCGGATGCCGCAAAGCCGCGATCAGCCTCGGCGAAAGCTTCCTTGCATGCGGCGATACCGTCAGGCCAGCCGAGACCACCCATGGATCAGGCTCCGCCAGCCAAGATAACGGGTCCGTCAGCGTCATCCGATGCCGTCAGCTTTGACGTCCGGGCATCGACATGGCGGCTTCCTCGGCCAGTCTTCGTTGCTGAACAACCACCTTGTCTCTCTCGACAATCGCACGGAATGATTCCGTCGTTAATGCCCAGTCGAGGATATCCACCCGGAACGGCAAGTCGGACTCGGAAAAGTCCTCACACATTGATCCGCTGACCTCGAACGACAAAGGCGTTTCGGTTATGATGGCAAGATCCAGATCGGAATAGCGGCGGGCGGTTCCCTGTGTGCGTGATCCGAAGGCCCAGACGTCGTAATCCGGCACATGCGTCGCCAGGATTTGGCGTACGATCGCCAAACAGTGTGACGATATGTCAAGCATTCCTCGCCTCCAGCTCAGCGAGCAACAGAGCCGCATCGCGCGCAAAATTCAGGCTTGTGGCATAAACCCGCGCCGCGACCGCCAGATCATAGGTATGCGAGGTCTCGTTCCGTGCCTGATGATAGCCGAACCAGTTCTCGACGTCCTCGATCAGCCGGTTCTCGGCAGCGATGCGGAACAGGTCGCGCCGGTTCAGGCCGTCCACGCTGCTCCGGCCAATATCCGCCTCCAGCCTGCGCCGCATGAATTTCCAGCATAGTTCATAGGTGAACTCGAAATGCTGGATGACGCCGGACCTGATCACCTCTCGGGTAATCTCGTCCTGGGCGGCCATGAAAGGGATGTCCTCGCTCTTGGCCTGGACGGCCCGCAAGGCGGTGACGGCGTTACGCAGACTGTGCAAGATCAGCGGCATGGCCTCTCCTCGCCAGGCCAAGGGCGTCCCCTCGGCTTCTGTCGTCTACCATACCAGTCATCGGGCGAGGCGCGACAGGCTGCTGATAACCCTTGCAGTCCGAACGCCTACGGCACAGCCTGTGGCGGCGCATTCACGCCGGCAAATCCCCAATCCTGCTGCGTCAGGAACGCCTCTACCGGCACCAGCGAGCGATCAGGCGCTTCCTCTTGCGGCACATGTCCCAATCCGGTGAATGTCACCAGCCGGCTGTTGGGGATCGCCCTCAGGTAGTCCTGGGCGTTGCCGGGCGGGATCAGCGCGTCCTTCTCTCCCCAGATCAGTAAAGTAGGCGCCTTGATGCGGCGAAGTAATGGCTCTGGCGGTTCCAGCCGCACCTGCGCCGTCCGCGCCAGCAGCGCCCGCCTGACGCCCGGCGCGAGCATCAGGTCTCGATAGCGGTCCACCACCGCGTTGGTCAGCAGCGACGGGTCGCCGTAGGCCGGCACCAGGTTCATTCGCAACATGAACCGAGGTAGCGTGTAGGGCAGCACCCGGGCGATCAGCGGCACCTCGGCCTGCTTGCCATATTCGAAGCCGGGGCTGGCGAAACCATCCGGCGAGATCAGCACCAGCTTGTCCACCCGCGCGGGGTGTTCGGCCGCGAACATCCAGGCGAGCTTGCCGCCCATCGAGTTGCCTACCAAGGACGCCTGCGGCACCGCCAGCGCATCCATCAAGGCGGCCAAGACCGCCATGCCGCGGGCGTCCGAGTAGTCACCGGTCGGATCGGCGCCGGTCAGCCCGAAGCCCGGCAAATCATACCGGATCACCCGGAAGCGCTGCGAAAGCGCCCGCGCCCACGGCTCCCAGGTATGCAGGCTGGAGCCGAGACCGTGCAGCAGAATGACCGCGGGAGCATTCCTTGGCCCAGTGTCGCGGACATGCAGCCTTAACCCGGCTATCTGTAGAAATTCAGACTCCCTCCCAGCATATTTGGCCTCCAGCGGCGCGCGCGGCCTGTCGGGCGTGTAGAGCCAGATGCCGCCGCCGATCAGGATCGCGGCGGCCAGCAGCAGCATAACCGTCAGCAACTTCATTCGCGCGTCAGGCCGTATGGCTTCACCAGCGCCCAGACGTGGTCCGGCACCATGTTGCGTACACGCTTCGGGTAGCGGCGCCGCAGATGCAGCACGGTCTCGATCGCCTTCATCTCCACCCGTGCGCGGGCGAACTCCAGACCGCGCGGTCCGACCCGCGGCATCAGCCAGCCGACGAGCGGGCGCGCCCAGTTGGGCATGCCACGCAGCGGCAGGCCGCCGGCGGCGCGTGCGGTGTTCTTCATGAACCCGGTGACCGGGCCCTTGCGCTTGCCGGCGCTGCCTGGTTCGGCGGTGCGGATCTCGTCGCCGAGCATCGCCAGCAGTTCCTCCCCGCGGCCGTTGCGGACCAGCAGCCACTGTTCACCCTGGCCGCCCATGTAGCCCACGGTGATGTCCGCCAGCACGTTGGTGTAATCGACGCAGGTGCGGCAGGTCATCGGAAAGAAGTCCGGCGGCAGTTTGGAGATCGGAAGCATAAGGAAGGGAATGGCCTTGGTGCGCCCGTCGGTGAAGCGCAGCTCGACATGGTAGTCGGCACGAAACTCCAGATAGGTGATGGTGTCCGGATCCTCGGCCAGCAGCGCCAGGAATTCATGAAATCGTTCCGTGGTGGTGTTGTCCGAGCACGGCGTGCCGATGACGTACAGCTTCTCGAACCCGAGTTCCTGTTCCAGCGCGCGCAGCGCATAAACTTGGCAGGGAATGCCGATGATGGCCAGGCGCCTGAAGCCTTTTTCCCGCGCCGGTTCCAGCAGCGCCAGCAGCGGCGCATAGCCCATGCGCATGCCGCGGCAGTGCGCCATGCCGGCCGGGTCGGTCACCAGCACCGGCACCGGCCGCCAGCGATCGTTCGGATCAGGTGCCATTGTCAGCACGGCATCGACCGCCTTGGTTTCCAGCAGCCGTTCGGCGATCCGCGTGGCGATCCCGGTCCATTGCGCGCCCGGCAAGGGCGTCACCAGCGAGGCGCGCAACATGCGGCGGAACGGGCCGAAGAATACCTCGTCCATGCGGGCCGGGTCGCGCGCGCGCCCATGCACGCGAGCCTCAAGGCCGGGGTAGTCAGGTTTTATGAACTGGCAGGCCCGCCCGCAGCGCCTGGGATCGGCTGAACGGGATATACCGCAATCGGTGCAGAGGCCGCGCGGCGCGGCGTCACGCAGCGGCGGCGTCAAGCCCGGCGCAGATATCTGTCGGTTCAGGTCCACGAATGATCCGCCCTTGTCCAGGCGCGATAAGACCGGTTGCCGCCAGTTCGTGCAACCTATCCAATATTCCTGCGCGTCCCGGTTCGCTATCCCAGTTGATCTGCAGGACCAGATTCTCGGCGACGTCGTCAAGCTTCACGTTGTCATTCTCACGCAGGAAGCGCTCGAACCGATCGGGTGGGACCAGCCGCTTCGGCAGTCGGATCATGAGCTGACGGGTGCCCCAGTTCGCCAGATAAAGGTGCAGGTCGAAGTAGCGCGCCATCAGCTTGGATGGATTGCCCTTGAAGTCGCCCCACTGGTAGTCGTTGGTGAAGCTGGTCGCGGTGATCCGCGCGCGGGTGGACAGGTCGCGCAACGCCGCCTGATCCGCCGGGCTCAGCGGGCGGTCGATCGCCTGGAATTCATAATACTGGTACTCGCTCATGATGCGCTCCACGGCGGAGGCTGGATGGATTACGGGGGGAAGTCCGGTGCCAGGATATCCAGCGGGTCTGCGCGTGTCATGCCGGGTGCGCCGCCAGGATGATCAAGCCGTGACGTTCAGCAGCGGCGCGTGCCCAACTGCTGGAGCCATCCGACGAAAACCGTCTCCTGGTATTTGGCAGGGTCGCCGTCATTTACACGATACACCGCAGCGCCTACCTTATTTTCCATAAACCAAGGCGAAAACCACCGCCATGAACCATTCTCCGGCGGACCGTCCCGACCCGGATCACCGCCTGACAGGCGCCATCGACTGCGATGTCCATCCGGCCGTGCCGAGCACCCGGGTGCTGCTGCCGTATCTGGATGACTACTGGCGTGAGCACATCCTGCGGCGTGGTCTGGAACGAGAAAACCTGGAATTGAGTGCCTATCCGGCCAATGCGCCGATCAATGGCCGGCCGGACTGGCACCTGCCCAGCGGTCCACCCGGCAGCAGCCTGGAAGCGCTGCAAAGCCATATTCTCGACCGGCTGCACCCCAGTTTCGCTATCTGCAACGTCCTGCATGGCGCGCAGGTCATGTTCAGCGAGGACCTTTCCGCCGGCCTCTGCCGCGGCATTAACAACTGGATCAAGGCGGAGTGGCTTGATCGGGACCCGCGGCTGCGCGCCTCCATCGTCGTGCCGGTGCACAGCGCCGAGCTGGCGGCGGAGGAAATCCACCGCATGGCCCCCGACCACCGCTTCGTCCAGGTCCTTCTTCTCGCCATGACCGAGCTGCCGCTGGGCCGGCGGCAGAACTGGCCGATCTATCAGGCCGCCGAACAACATAATCTGCCAGTCGGCATCCATGCCGGCAGCAGCTTTCGCCATCCACCGAGCGCTCTCGGCTGGCCATCGTACTACCTGGAGGACTACGTTTCGCAAGGTCAGGGTTTCCAGGCCGCGCTGAACAGCCTGGTCAGCGAGGGCGTCTTCAACAAGTTCCCGGCGCTGAAGGTGGTGCTGATCGAATCCGGCGTCACCTGGCTGCCGGCGTCCCTTTGGCGCCTGGACAAGACCTGGCGCGGCGTGCGGTCCGAGGTGCCCTGGCTGGAACGCCAGCCGACCGAGGTGGTGCGCGAACACGTTCGCCTGACCCTGCAACCATTCGACGCGCCGCCGACCGAGCGGCAACTGCTGACCTTGCTGGAGCAGCTTGGCTCCGACCGAATGCTGCTGTTTTCCACCGACTATCCCCACTGGCACTTCGATGGCGACGATGCCCTGCCGCTCGGCCTACCCGCTGACCTGATCCGGAAAATCTGCCTCGATAATCCGCTAGATACCTATCCACGCCTGCGCACCTGAAGGAGACCACCCGATGAACATGACCGTTCTGGATCGCAAGCCCGATCCTGCTTCTCAGCCGGCGCGCGCCGCCCAGAGCCATCTTGGCTTCATCGACTGCGACGTGCATCCCTACGTCAAGACCGCCGAGGATTTTGATCCGTTCCTGTCGAAGCGCTGGGTGGAGCATCGCCGCACCATCGGCAACCGTTCGCGCCAGGGTCTCGGCAAGACATCGATGTATCCGCGCATCTCCCCCGGCGCCGGCATGCGGATGGATAGCTGGCCGGCCGGCGGCGGTCACCCCGGTTCCGACCTGCCGATGATGCGCGAGCAGCTTCTGGACCTGTTCGATGTCGCCTATGGCCTGCTCGCCCCGCTGGTGGGTGGTGGCGGCGGCGAACGCAATGTCGAGTTTGGCGCGGCGATGGCCACCGCCGTCAACGACTGGCAGATCGCTCATTGGTGCGATCCCGACCCGCGGCTGAAAGGCGCCGTGCAGGTCAACATCGAGCACGCCGAAGCCGCCATCGCCGAGATTGAGAAGCGCGCCGGCGACCGCCGCTTCGTCCAGGTCAACATCCCGCCGCGCGGCCTGGAGCCGCTGGGCCGCCGCCGTTACTGGCCGATCCTGCAGGCCTGCGCCGCCAATGGTTTTCCGATCTCGCTGCATCTGGGCGGCACCAGCGGCCATGCCTCCACCGGCGGCGGCTGGCCGTCTTTCTACCATGAGGAACATCCGTCCTATGTGCAGACCATGCAGACCCTGGTTACCAGCCTGGTCTGTGAAGGTGTGTTCGAGCAGATCCCCAACCTGAAGGTGGTGCTGGTGGAGGGTGGTTTCGCCTGGCTCCCCGCCCTGTGCTGGCGCCTGGACAAGCACTGGAACCGCCTGCGCGCGGAGGTGCCGCATCTGAAGCGTGCACCGTCAGAATACGTGCGTGAGCACTTCTGGGTCACCACCCAGCCGATCGAGGAGCCGGAGCGGCCGGCCGACATGGCATCCGTCTTGGAGTGGATCGGCCCGGAGCGGGTGATGTTCTCCACCGACTATCCGCACTGGGATCAGGACGACCCACGCTACGCCTTCAAGATCCCGCTGCCGGAGGACTGGAAGCGGCGGATCTACCGCGACAACGCACGCGCGCTTTACCAGTTGGACTGACGCATGAGCCGGCACGTCGTCGCCCGGGCCGACGAGATACCAACGGGCAGCCGCAAGATCGTCACGGTGAAGGGACGGGAGATCGGCATCTTCAGGGTCGGCGAAACCTTCTACGGCCTGATCAACCGCTGCCCCCACCAGGGCGCGCCGCTATGCCGCGGCGAAATCGTCAGCCGGCTGGTGGCACCCGTCCCTGGGGAATACCGGCTGACCCGCCCTGGCGAGATGATCCGCTGTCCCTGGCATTGCTGGGAGTTTGACATCCGAACGGGCCAGTCCTTGTGCGACCCGAACAGCGTTCAGGCGCGCGCGTTCAATGTGGCGGTCGAGCCAGGCAAGGCGGTCGTGGAAGGCCCTTTCGTTGCGGAGTCGGTGCAGGTGGCGGTTGAGGAAAACTATGTTGTCGTCACGGTGTAGGCATCAGCCGTCGAGCATTGTCTGCACGCCTGTAGCCAATCAAATCAATCCCCACGCATGCAGGTTGTGGTGTCAGTGAACGCGTCGTGCGCAGCGGTGCGCCACGTTTCTCAAGCCGCGCGATCTTGCTCTGATGCAGAAGAACAAGAGCAACCTGAGACCAGACCTTGGATCGGCGTAACGCGAGCTTACTTGCGATAGAACTCGGAGCAGTTGCCTATGACTTTTGTAAAATGGTTGTGACACCCAGGAATACCGCCGGTTCCAGGATGCCATGCGCCGGATAATCCTGTTAGGTGGAGCAGGGCACGCTGGATGCCTGGAAGGGCGCGGCGAAAAATGGGATTTATTTGGGCTATCATTATTGGGTTCGTTGCGGGCGCGGTTGCGAAACTCATCATGCCGGGACGTGACCCAGGCGGCTTCATCGTCACCATCCTGCTTGGCATCGGCGGCTCGGTCGTGGCGACCTGGCTGGGTCGGACGCTGGGCTGGTATCATGGTGAGCAGAGCGCGCGGTTCATCGGTTCAGTGGTCGGCGCGATCATCATTCTTGCCATCTATCGTATGGTTGTTCGCAACCGCGCCAACAACGGCATTCCGGGTGATCGCAGAATAAACTGACCGCATTGCGGCGCCGGATTATCTGGCTCGTATCAATTATCAACCCCGGAGGCTTCGCGATGAGTGGATTTCTTGGTCAGATGCTCCAGGGCGTGCTTGGCGGCGGCCAGCAGGGTCAGGCTTCGCCGATTGCCGGCATTCTGCAACAGGTGCTCTCGGTCAAGGACGGCGATAAGCAAGGCGTTGCGGCGATCATTTCGAAATTCCAGTCGGCGGGCCTTGGGCAGCCGGTGCAATCCTGGGTGGGAACCGGGCAGAATGCGCCCGTTTCAGGCAACCAGGTCGGACAGGTCTTTTCACAGAATCAGATTGAAGGTTGGGCGCAGCAGGCAGGAACAACGCCGGATGCCATGCGTGACGTGCTTGCACAAGCTTTGCCTCATGTGATCGACCATGCGACGCCGGGGGGACAGGTTCCAGCCCAGACTACGGACCTGTCTGGCCTGATCGGCCGGCTGTTCGGTGGGGCCGGCACGACGCGATAAGAGCCGACAACGTGCCACCTGGCGCGGCATTGCGAAACCCAGTCCAGGCCCAGCTGCGTGGCTTACTTCTCGCCATCACCGGACGGACGTGATCCGTCAAACAACAAGTCGTCTCGAACGCGCTGGCATCACACTCCGACCGCCGCCTTCACCCGCGCCGCCGACAGCGGCAGATCGCGCAGCCGAGCGCCCGTCGCATCGCGGACCGCGTTGGCAATCGCGGCGGCAGTGGGACCCTGCCCTGCCTCCCCCGTGCCTAAAAACGGCTGGCCCGGACGCGGCACGATATGCACCTCGACCGACTCCGGCACTGCCGGAAAGCGCATAATCGGATAGCCGCTCCAGTCTGTGCTGGTGATGCGCTCTTGGTCGAACCGAACCATCTCATATAGCGTCCAGCTCGCGGACTGCACGATCGCGCCTTCGATCTGGTTGCGGATGCCGTCGGGATTGATCGGCTGCCCGCTATCCACCGCGGCGACAATGCGCCCGAGGCGGATCTGCCCCGTCTCATGCTCCACCCGAAGCGTCAGTGCGACCGCGCAATAGGCCCCCAGGTTCTTGTAGCGGGCGAAGGCAAAGCCGCGGCCCTCCTCCGTCGAGCGCGGCGGGGCATTCGGCCAGCCGAATTTGGCGGCGGCTGTCTCGATCACCGTTTTCGCCCGTTCGTCAGTCAGATGCCGCAACCGGAATGCAACCGGATTGACACCGGCAGCCTGTGCCAGCTCGTCCATGAAGCTTTCAATTGCAAACACGTTCAAGTAGGCGCCCAGAGAGCGCAGCGCGGAGACACGAAGCGGCATCCGCGGAATGAAATGCGACACCACGCGCGCATTCGGCAAGGCGTAGATCGGGTTGCTGTTCCGATCCCCACCGCCCTCCGGCATCGGGATCGGCGCCGGCGGCGGAACCGGCAGGGCATTAGGCAACGCGGCGTTCTGCAGCATCAGACCGCCGACGTTCGGCCGGCGATTGTGCGTGTTGCTCCAGACCTCATAGTTCCAGTCAACGATGCTCCCGTCCCTGTCGATCGCGCCCGCGACCTCGGCGATCATCGCCGGACCGTAGGGTTCGCTGGTATGCTCCTGCTCACGCATCCATTGCACGCGGATCGGCCGGCCGGGCACGGCACGGGCGATCAGCACCGCGTCGCCGGCGACGTCGTCGGCGCCATTATGGCCGTAGCAGCCGGACCCTTCGACATGAATGCAACGAACCGCTTCGGACGGCAGGCCCAGAAGCTGCGCCAGGGCGCCACGCAGCGGGAACACCCCCTGTGTGTGCGTCCAGACCGTCATCACGCCATCCGCCAACCGCGCCAGAGCGCAGGATGGACCAATCGCGCCATGCATCAGGTAGGGACGCGTGTAACGCGCGGTCAGCCGTTTCACCGGCGGTTCGGCCGGGGCCGACCAGTTCAGCACGGGAATGTCGCGCGCCGGCAGCGCACGCAGCGTGTCGAGCACGCTCGCCTCATTCGGCAAGCTCGCGGTTTCCTGCCACCGCGCGGCGGCGGCCAGCGCACGCATCGCCTTGATCGCCTGCCATTCCGTCTCGGCTACGACAGCCAGGTAGCTGCCCTCGCGCACCACCCGCACGACGCCAGGCATGCGCTCCACCGGCCCGGCATCGAAATCGAGCAGCTTCGCGCCGACACTCGGCTGACGGACCGCCCGGGCGTGCAACATGTTCGGCAGGCGCAGGTCCTGCACGTACGCGGCGGCGCCGGTCACCTTCGCCGGGATGTCGACCCGCGGCACCGGCGTGCCCATCACCTGATATGTCGCCGGATCTTTCAACGGGCTGGTTGGCTGCGCCTGGACGTGCAGCGCCAGCTTCGCCGCCAATGGACCGTAACCCAGGCTGCGCCCGTCCGGCGCACGCACCACGCCCCCCGCGGTCACCAGCGTTTCCGCGGCGACGCCGAATGTGGCGGCGGCGGCATCGCGCAACAGCGCCCGAACCTGCGCGGCGGCATTCATGATGGCGGTGCCGCTGTCCTGCATGGAGTGGCTGCCGGCGGTAAAGCCCTCGTTCGGCGTCGCGGCGGTATCGGCGGTGACCAGCTCGATGTCTCCGGTCGGCACGTCGAGCTGCTCCGCCGCGACCTGCAGCAAGGCTGTCTTCAGCCCCTGCCCCAGCTCGGCCTTGCCGGTGAACACGGTGATCCGGCCTTCCGACCCAACGCGGATCCAGGCGTCGAGCAGCGGGGTCTCCTTCAGGCTGCCTGGCAGCGGCGTGGTGGTCGCCGGCGGCGGCGTTCCGCCCTGCTCCGCCGCGCTGGCGCCACGCAGGGAGAACGAGACCACCAGGCCCCCGCCGGCTGCCAGCAGCGCGCGGCGCGACAGCAGGGCGTTCACGGCTTCCCGCTCACGCCGGCCGCAGCCAAACCAGGCACCGTTGGTTGCGCCAGCGCCGCCTGATCCAGCCCCGCGGACCGCTGACCCGCCGCGGCTTGCCGCACGGCTGCGAGGATACGCATATGGGTGCCGCAGCGACACAGGTTGACCGCCATGGTTTCGCGGATCTCCCGCTCGGACGGATGCGGATTATGCTCCAGCAGCGCCTGCGCCCGCATCACCATGCCGGCGATGCAGTAGCCGCATTGCGCCGCCTGCTCAGCAATGAAGGCGCGTTGCACCGCGTTGGGCGAGGCAGGCGAGCCAAGCCCCTCGATGGTGCGGACACGCCGGCCAGCCAGCAGCGCGACCGGCATCAGGCAGGAAAACACCGCCTTACCGTCGACAATCACCGTGCAGGCGCCGCACTGGCCAAGCCCGCAGCCGAACTTGGAGCCGTTCAAACCAAGCTCGTCGCGCAGCACATACAGCAGCGGGGTATCCGGATCAGACCCAATGTCTCGATCCTGCCCGTTCAGGTGCAGCCTGATCATGATGCGCCTCCGCCCTGTCGCGCCCGTGCCACCGCGGCCGGCAGGTCGGTCCACGGCGGCTTGTCACTGTCGTGCGCCCGCACATAGCCGGCAAGGTCAGCGACCTGCGCATCGGTCAACGCATCGCCGAACGCCGGCATGTAAGGGGCGGCTTTTCCCTCACGCCACGGAATGCCGTGCAGGATGATCTCGATCACGTCTTGTGGCGTCGGCGCGTTGACCGCGGTGCCAAACGACAACGGCGGCGCCCCGCTGCGCGTCATTGGCGCATCCGCGGCATGGCATCCGCCACAGGCGCCGGCGAACATCGCGGCTGCCGGTTGGTCGCCGCTGGTACGGGTATGCGGCGGCTCAGGGGCGGCTTTCGGCATAAAGAAAGCGATGTAGCGCGCGATGGCGCGGATGTCCGCCTCGGGCACCTGGGCAAGTTCCTCGGTAACCGCTGTCATCGGGCCGGCCGCTGCGCCGTGCTGGGCCTGGAAACCGGTGCGCAGGTAGGTCGCCAGCGCATCGCGCGTCCATGGGTCGCGTGCCGGGGAGGCTGCCTGCAACGCCGGCGCATACCAATGCTCCGCTTCGCCGCCGCCCAGCGCCAGCGCCCCGCGTTCGGCGCCGAGGGCGTTGTGCGGCGTGTGGCAGGCGCCACAATGGCCGATCGCCTCCACCAGATAGGCGCCGCGGTTCCAGTCGGCGTCATGCGCCGGGTCAGGCTGCCAGGGACCAGGGCGCAGATACAGCAGGTTCCAGCCGGCGAGCAGGATCCGGTTATTCAGCGGGAACGGCAGGCGGTTGCGCGGCGGCGTCTGACGGACCGGCGCGCGGGTCATCAGAAAGGCATACATCGCGGCGATGTCCGCGTCGCTCGCGCGGGTAAAATGCGGATAGGGCAGCACCGGGTAAAGATGGCGTCCGGCACGGTCGATCCCGTCGCGCATCGCGCGTCGGAACGCCGCTTCCGACCAGGTGCCGATCCCGGTCCTGGGGTCCGGCGTGATGTTGGTGGCATAGACGGTGCCGAACGGCGTCGGGATGCCGCGCCCGCCGGCATAGGGACGGCCACCGTCGGCGGTGTGGCAGACGGCGCAGTCACCAATCGCCGCCAGTTCAGCACCGCGTGCGATCCGGTCCGGCTGGAAGGCGCTGTCGTCCGGGCGCGCGATGCGGGAAATGGCAGGGTGCCAGACCGTCGCCCACCCGGCGACGATGAGCACGGCTGCGACCAGAATTGTGCCACGGAGGCGCCAGGACCGGACCATGCGCGCTTACCAGCCGCTCGTCGTGTCATGAAGCGTGGACAAAGGCACCAACATGAACTTGCGTGAATTGGCCCAAGCGTGAAGGCACTACAATGCGGACAGCTCCGGCAGTGCGTCCAGCGGGAATTATCCTGGACCGTATCATCCGGCGACCCGCGCCTCGTCAAGCTACACTGGTCACGACGCTCGACAATCATCGGCACTAGCCATTTCAACCGCCACCACCGCCACCGCCACCGCCGCCACCGCCGGGAAACGAGAAGTAACCTCCCAGCCGCAGTTTGAAGGTCTGTCCGTCACAACCGCTGCCGGCCGCATCGCCATGGATGGAAATCGTGCTTACCTGCGAGGTGAATTGTCCCGTCACGTTGGCCGTCCGATTCCCCGTCAGGTCCGTGGCGGTGATCTGAAAGCTGTCATCCGCGTTGAGCCGGCCGGACAGATTGGCTATCCACTGTTGTCCGTCACCAGACAGATATCCGCCGATGGATCGTTGAGGATCAACGACAAACTGCCACTCAAGACTCGGACAGGCACCTGACCGTGGGGTAGAGATATGATACCACTGACCAATCATTATCTGCTCGAGCGTGCATCCCGGTAAAACCGCTGTGGCCAAGCTGAGCACGATCATGCTGATTGTCAGAGCGCTTGCCGGTCTTATCCTCATGATCGTGTGTTCTCCGCCGCCTGCGCCTGCAATGCCTCAAGACGGCAGGTGTTGTTGGGGTCCGGTTCGGCAAGGTGGCGAAGCGCGCTTCCGGTAAGCGTCAAGCGAATGGACTCGTATTATCCAGTAGCAGACGGTCGGTAAAGCCGATCAGCGCCGCGAACCCATCAGCAATCGCCTGGGTGGTTTCGAGCGCAAGTTCCTGACGAACAAAGGGGGGACCTGATCGCCTGCGTCTCAGGCACTGGCCGGCACGGCAAGACCAAATGTATTCATCGCATTGCTACGCAGGATCGCCGATGCGGTTTGCGGCTCCAGTTCCTGAAGGATCGCCCGGTGCACGGTTGGACTATGCCAGGTCGCGGTATCCAGTTCGGCGTTGCCGACATGCGGCGGAAAGAACGGATAGTCGGTGCCGAACAGAAGCCGGTCGGCGCCCACCAGCGCTATCAGCAGGGACAGCGTTGGCATCTGATAGCCGATCGCGTCGTAGTGCATCATGCGAAGATAGGAACTCGGCGGATGGCGCAACCGCACGGGTGAGTGGGCATCGCCGGCGACACAGGCATCCAGCCGCCCCGCCAGATAAGGCAGCACGCCGCCGGCATGCGCGACCATCAGCTTCAGCCCAGGAAACCGGTCGAGCGTGCCGCCCAGGATCAGCCGTGTGATGGCGGTGGTCGTCTCGAACGGAAAGCCCAGTGCCAGGGCCATCGCATGGCCGTAGCCGCCCATTACCTCGTTGCCCAGCCCGTAATGCGGATGGACGAAAAGCATCAGTCCGTTGCGTTCCGCGGCCGCCCAGACCGGGTCCAGCGCCGGATCGTCCAGACCCTTGCCGGCGCCGGTGGTGCCGATCGCCGCACCGCGCAGATGCGGCAGGCGGGCGATCCGGCCGAGTTCGGCCGCCGCGGTCATCGGGTCGCGTGGCAGCAGACCCATGCCGTACAGGCGACCGCCGCTGCCCGCGCACAATGCCTCCATATCTTCATTGATGTCGACGGCCGCTGGGCCGGCATCAGCCGCCGGCAAGAAGTCCAGCCACGGATTGGCGGGGCTGACGACCGATACGGCAATGCCGTGCCCGTCCATGAACGCCAGCTTTCGCGCGCCATCCCAGTATTCGCTGCCGATCGGCCGGCCGGAACTGGTGCTGGCGTCGGTGTCCTCGCCGGGCAGGATCAGCATTCGATCCTGTCCACCGCGGGTCACGATGCGCGGAACAGCCGTCCTGTTTTGCAACAAAGTGATATAGCGATTCGAATAGACGTGCGTATGCACATCGACTGCCAAACCACCAAGAAAAGAAACGCTCATTTCAAATCCATCTCGGCTTTGTTCCTGTCGTATGAGTGTACCCGCCGGCCGGCTTCTTGATGATGATCAGCATCAGGCCGCTGGCAACTTGAGCTACCGCTGGAAAGTAGATTGCAACTGCCTCAGCAATTGGTCGCGGCTGTACGGCTTGATCAGCAGCGGAACGTTCCTTGGCGGGTCGGCACCCGCCGTCCCGCTGTATCCCGATGTCAGCACGACCCTGAGGCCCGGACGCAGCCGCTTTGCCTCGTTCGTCAGTTGAACGCCATTGATGCCGCCCGGCATCACGATATCCGTGAACAGAAGATCCACCTGATCTGATTTCCGCAGGCGTTCCAGCGCGTCACGTCCATTGGTGGCGGCCAGCGTCGCAAATCCCAGCTCGTGCAGCGTCTCCACCGTCGTATCGAGCACACTTGGCTGGTCTTCCACGACCAGCACAACCTTGCCGCGGGCATTTCGCGGAACCACGGGTTTGGCGGGTTCGGCATCGTTGTCGAAGACCATCCGCCCTGTGACCGGCAAGGTGATCTCGATCTTGGTCCCCTTGTTCAGAACGGAGGCGATGCGCACGCTGCCACCTGCCTGCTTGGCGAAACCATAGACCTGGCTCAGGCCCAGTCCGGTTCCCTTGCCGACATCCTTCGTGGTAAAGAACGGTTCGAACGCCTTCGCCATGGTCGCCTGGTCCATGCCGCTGCCAGTATCCGAGATCGTGACGCGCACGCCGAGCCCGCGGAGGCTGGGTTCCGGCACTTCAGGTGATGTCGCCCTGGATGCCGATCCTGGTGCCGGCCGATCGCCACCGCTCACATTGCGCGTGGCGATCTTCACCATGCCGCCATTCGGCATCGCATCCCTGGCATTCCCGACCAGGTTGAGAATGGCGGACTCGAACTGTCCTGGATCGATACTGACCGGCTCAAGCGCGGGATCCAGATCGAACACGATCTGCACGGCCTCGCTGGCGGCGCGGTCCAGCAACAGCTTGAATGCGGTCAAGCGGTCGTTTAGGCAGATCATCTGCGGCCTGACAATCTGCCGACCGGCGAAGGCGAGGAGCTGCTGGGTAATCTCCGCCCCCCGCTTCGCGGCAAGTTGAATGCCGGCGGCCAGGCGCTGAACCCTGGCCGGGTCATCCGGGCGCCGATCGATCATCGCCGCGTTGCCAAGGATGACCGTCAGCAGATTGTTAAAGTCATGTGCGACGCCGCCCGTCAACTGGCCGACCGCCTCCAGGCGTTGTGACCGCAGCAGCGTGTGTTCCGCGATCTCCCGCCGCGCGATCTCCTGCCGCGCCAGGGCAAGCGCCTGCTCCTCGCTGATCGCGCGGGACAGCGCGGTCTTCGCAAGGCCGAACAGCACCATGGTGATCGGTATTCCGATCAGCAGACGGATCAGCACGGCGCGGCGCCACTCCGCCATGATCGCGCTCCATGAGCGTCCGGCGGCAACGTACAGCGGATAGCCGCGCACCTTGCGGTAGGCGAACAGGCGCAGCGGATGCGTGCGGTCGATCAGGCTGTTGCGTTCGTAGGTCCCTCCATCAGGCGATTTCTTGATGGCGGCCAGGAATGTGGCGGCTGCACTGGCAGGCAGCGGCGGTCCATCGTATCGCGGATAGCGAGCCAGGAATTCACCGTCGTCGCGCAGCAGGGTGATGACCTTGCCGTCAAGGTCGTTGCCCGCCTCCCGCAGCAGTCCGCGGTAAAAATTGGAAAAGAATTCAGGAGATACGGCGACATCAATGATTCCCTTGATCGCTCCGTCCGGCGCGGTCCATTGGCGTCCCAGCCCAAAAAAGGGCCGCTGGTAGATCTGGCCGGTCTGCAGCCGACTGACAAACAGCCCGTTTTGGCCGCCGATCAAGGCCTTGAAGTAGTCTCGGTCACGCAGATCGACGTCACGGCGAATTGGATAACTGCCGGCATTCACCAGCGGTTTGCCGTCCCTGGCCACGACCATGACACTCACGACATCAGGTAGCCGGGAGACCATCCGAACCAGCACCTGATGCAACGGGAACTCGTTGGCGATGATGCCCGCTTCGCTCAGGTTGCTGACAAGGTCGTTAACATAGTCGACAAGCTGGCTCTGGCTGTCGAAGACCTTGCCGACATTTTCCCGTGCCACCTCGCCGGTTCGTTCAAGGTCATGCCGAGCCTCCGCGATGATGCCGCGGTAATTCAGCCATGACAGGGTGATTAAAACCATGATTGGCAGGGTTACCGACGCCGCGAGCAACACTCGAAGCGATCCAATCGCGCTCGCATTCGCTCCGGGCAGCCGCACGTGTTCATCTCTGCTAGAACCCGGGACCAAAAAGTATATGGGCTGTCGTGGCCGCGCAAATGCTGCCGTGGGATAAGCTGGATTATCATGACACGTAATCGTGAGAACTTGTTGAAGCGGTCCGCAGCGGCATCTTTACCCGGCGCCACCAGAGCTGGTCCACCGTGGTTCCGTGGCCGTTGTTCCCATCGCCATGCATGAACCGGCCGATGCGCGCCCGCCGAACCATCGAGCTTGCCGATGCATAAGGTGCGGCGGATGAAGCCTGACTCGACGCTCGGCCTGCTCCGTTCGATGCCGGTATGGCCCCTGCTGGCGACCCTGGCGGTGCAGACGCTGGCAACGATGGCGATGTATTCGCTGCCGGCCGTGGCGCCCGAGGTGGCGCGGGACCTGCACGTAAACGGTACGCTGGTAGGCGGTTTCGTCGCCGCGGCTTATGGCGTCGGCATCCTGTCGGCGCTGGTCTCGCCCGGTCTGGTGCGGCGCTATGGCGGCGTGCGGGCGACGCAGGCAGTGTTGCTGGCGGCGGCGGGAATGCTGCTGCTGGCAGGACTTGGCTCCGGCGTTACCGGCCTGGCATTGGCGGCGGTGGTGCTGGGTCTGGGCTATGGCGCCGCCGCCCCGGCCAGCACCCATCTGCTGGTGCCGCAGACACCGCAGCCGGTATTCAATCTGGTGATGTCGCTGCGCCAGATCGGCGTGCCGCTGGGCGGCGTATTGGCGGCGCTGATCCTGCCGCCGCTGACCCTGGCAATCGGCTGGCGCGCGGCCCTGATGGCCGAGTTGGGCCCAATCCTGCTGCTGATCGTGCTGATGGAGTTCCCCCGGCGACGCTGGGATATCGACCGCGAGCCAACGCGGCGCGTCTTCGGCCGCACCCTGGTGCAGCCGTTCGCGCTGCTGCGCGATCAGCGCTTTCGCCGGCTGTCGGTCGCCGCCTTCGTCTATGCCGGCCTGTCGCTGTGCCTGGTGGCATTCATGACAGTGCAGTTGACAACCACGGTTGGGCTGGACCTGGTACGCGCCGGCCAGATGCTGGCAGCGTACCAGATCGCCGGCTCGGTCAGCCGGCCGATCTGGGGCTGGATCGCCGACCGGTTCCTGACGCCGGCGCAGACCCTGGCGGCGCTTGGCGCGGGAATGGCAGTGACCTCGGTGCTGACGGCGCTGTATGCACGCGGCTGGCCGACATGGGCGATCCTGGCGAATGCGCTGCTAGCCGGCTGCACCACCGGCGGCTACACCGGGGTCGCCTATGCGGAATATGCCGCCCTGGGTGGCGCACGACGGACCGAGGCAACCGGGCTTGGCACCGCGATCCTGTTTGCCGGCGGCATGGCAGTCCCTCCGGTGTTCGGTGTGGCGGTCACCGCGCTGGGGGGATATGAACTAAGCTACATTGTCGCTGCCGGTTGCGCGCTGGCATCTGCTGTGCTGCTGGCGCTGCCACCGTCGCGACGGTGACGCGACGGCAAGCGACCCGGGTTCCGTCTCGGCCGGTTCAAGTTATAGACCCCGTTCAGACTCTATCCATACAGCGCCGAAGACTCTAGCCATACAGCGCCGACAATTGCGCCTGCGTCATCTCCAGTAGTTGGGTATGGCTGTAGGCGGCAGCCATGGTGGCAGCCGTGGCGGAAAGCTGCGTGGTGGTCAGCGCGGCAACCTGCACGGCGGACAGCGCCTGCACCGCGGAGACGCCAAGCGCCGCGTAGGCGTCAGTCGACAACGCGGCCACGTCGGCAGTGGACAGGCTGGGGATCTGCGCCGAAAGCAGCCCGGCCAAGTCGGTCCCCAAGTCGCCGACCTGCGCGGTCGTCAACACCGCGAGTTGCGCCGCCGAAAGACTGCCGACCTGCGCCGAGGTCAGCCCGCCGATTTGGTTCGCCGCCAACGCGGCGACCTGATCCGTGCCGAACGCCAGTAACTGGATCGTGGTCAAGGCGCCGATCTGCTGCGCCGACAGGGCCGCCGCTTGTGGGGTGCTGAGACCGAGTATACCGGAGTAGGAGAATGCCCCGACCTGGCCGGCCGAAAGCGCGGCGACGGCAGCGGTGGACAAGGCGGCGACCTGCGCCGAACTGAAGCCGCCAAGCTGGGTCCCGGTCAGCGCGCTGGCCTCGGTGCCCAGACCGGCCACTGTTGCCGTCGCCAGGCTAGCAATGGCGCCGGCTGAGAATCCGCCGAGTTGGCTGGTGGTCAGCCCGCCGATGATCGCGCTGGACAGCGCCGCCACCTGCGCCGACCCAAAGCCGGCGATCTGACTGGCGCCGAACAGGCCGACCCGGCCTGCCGTCGCTGTCACCGTGACATCCAGGCCGGCGACGCCGGCCGCCGCCAGCGCCTGGAACTGCGTGTCCGACAGGCTGGCGATCTGGTCGGACGACAGCGCCGCCACCTGCGCCGACCCAAGCGCACGCACCTGCGCGGTCGCCAGCGCGTCAAGCTGATTAGCACTCAGGCCCGCCAGCCCGCCTGTCGTCAGGCCGCCGATGCTGGCCATCGATAATGTGGCGATTTGCACGCCGGTCAGCGCACCGACCGAGGCGGCCGAAAGCGCGCCGCCTTGTCCAGCGGTCAGCGCGGCAAGCTGGCCGCTGGTCAGGGCGGTGAACTGGGCCGTGTTCAAGCCGGCCATCGAGGAGGTGGAAAGACCGGCGATCGCGGCGGCGGACAGCGCGGCAAGTTGCATGGTGGTGAAGCCGGTCACGGTACCTGACGGGATCGCGGCGACCTGCGCCGCCTTCAGCGCGCCAAGCTGGCCGGTCGAGAATCCGGCGAACTGGTCGGTCGTCAGGGCCGCGACGTTCCCGGTGCCCAAGGCGGCGATCTGGGCGGTTCCCAGCGCGGCGATCTGACCTGAACCGAAGGCGCTGGTCGCGGCGGCGGCCAGACCCGACACGCCAGCCGCCGACAGCGCGGCCACCTGCGTCGCCGAAAGCCCGGCGGTGTCCGCGGTCGGCAGCGCGGCAATCTGCGCCGCGCCAAGGCTTTGCACCTGAGCCGTGGTCAGCGCGCCCACCTGAGGGACGCTGAGGACCTGAAGTTGCGCGCTGCTCAGACCGCTCAGGGCGGTGGCGGCAATCACGTTGATCTGGGCAGTGGACAAAGCTGCGATACCGGCTGTGGCGACCGCGGCAAGCTGCGTGCGGCTCAGCGCGGCGACCTGCGCCGTGCCGAAAGCGGTGATCGCGCCGGTGCCGAGGCCGGCGACAGCCGTTGCGGACAGGGCGGCGATCTGAGCCGTGGACAGCGCGGCAAGGCTGGCGCCTGGCACCGCCGCGGTCTGCGCCGATCCCAGAGCGGCAAGTTGGGTCGCCGCCAGTTGGGCGAACTGGGATGCCGCCAGTCCAGCGATTTGGGTCGACGTCAGTGCGCCGATTTCCACATTCGACAGCCCACGCAGTTGCGCCGAACTGAAGTCATTGAGCACGGCGGGCGATAGCACGGCGACCTGCGCGGCCTTGAGGGCGGTTACCTGGGCGGGCGATAACCCGGCGATCTGGCTGCTGGACAGGATGCCGAGACCTGCCGTGCCCAGGCCGGCGACGCCGGTGACCGGCAAGGCGCTGATCTGCGTGGAGCTTAAGGCGGACAGGACCGTGGTGGACAGGGCACCGACCTGCGCGGCGGTCAGCCGGCCAAGTTGTGCCGTCGTCAGGGACCCGACCTGGGCCGAACTCAATGCGGCGACCTGCGCGGTGGTCAGGGCGGCGGCCTGCGCGGCGGTCAACGCGGCGACCTGCGCGCTGCCCAGGCTGCCGACCGCGCTGGTGGATAGGCCGGCGATCGCGGCCGGAGCAATCGCCGCCACCTGCGCCGTGCTCAGCGCGTCGGCCTGATCGGTGGACAGGGCGCCAAGCTGAGCCGAGTTCAGCGCGGCGATGCCGGCGATGGGCAACGCGGCCTGCTGCGCGGGATTGAGCGCGGCAAGAAATGTTGCCGGCAGGGCGGCGGCCTGCGCCGGCCTCAGCGCGCCGATCTGCCCGGCGGTCAGGCCGGTAACCTGGGCGTCGGAAAGCGACCGCAACGCCGTTGCCGTCAGGCCCGGAACCGCGGTGGTCGCGAAGTCGCCGATCTGCGCCGATGTCAGCGCGGCCACGGCCGCTGTCGACAGGGCGCCAAGCTGGACCGGGTTCAGCGCGCCAAGTTGGGTCGAGGTCAGACCAGCGACCTGCGCCGAACCCAGGAACAGCACTTGGCCCGGTTTCAGCCCGGCAACCTGGCTAGCCGACAAGGCGGCAAGCTGATCCGTGGACAGCGACGCGATCTGCACGGTGGTCAAGGCGCCAATCTGGCTCGCCGTCAGCGCCCGGGTTTGCGTCGGACTCAGCGCGGCTAGTTGATCAGTGCCGAGAACGGCGATCCCCGCAATCGGCAGGGCGGCGACTTGCACCGTTGCCAGCGTGGCGACCGTCGCGGTCGGCAGGGCGGCAATCTGGGCGGTGCCGAGGGCGGCAATCTGCGGGCGCGTCAGGCTGTCGATCTGGTCGCTGGACAAGGCGATCAGGTCCACGTTGGTCAGTCCCTTGATCTCGGCCGCGGTCAGCGCCTGGACCTGAGTCGTGGTCAGCGCGGTGATAAAGTCGGTTCCCATCGCCGCGATCGTTCGCGAGCCGAGACTGGCGATCTGCGACACGCTCAGGTAGGTGACGTGGTTCGCTGAGGTAATGCTCATGCCCGCCGATCCGCCAGGGTTGCCTTTGTCCGGTCATGGCGCAGCCGTCCCGGAATGGGTCGGGATGGTCATGGTCCAACCGGGCGGGCATGGCAGATACTGGTTAAGATCGGGTGAATATCGTGGAGGCCTGCCGGCGGAAACTCGTCCGTGTGATCGGGTTTCGATCAGGTCGCACCAACTGGTCATGGCCGGATCTTGTCCCGGCCATCCGTCTTCAACCATTGATGCGAGGATGGCCCGAACGAGCCCTGGCGCGCGCCCGGCCATGACGGGTTGAAGCTGGAGCGACCTGATCGAAAACCACCCTACGCCGCCACATCATCCACCAACACGACATGCAGATTGCGCGGGCCGTGCGCGCCCAGTTCCAGCGTCTGCTCGATGTCCGCCGATCGCGACGGCCCTGTCACGATCATCACGTTGCGCGGCATGCCGCCGATCTCCGTCCGCAGCCGGTTCCAGGCTTCCTCATAGGCGCCGACGATGGCGGAGGCGCGCAGCACCACGATCGCGGTATCCGCCAGCAGGTTCAGCGTTGTCGGCCGTTCGGGCGCGCTGGGCAGCATCAGCGATCCAGTCTCGGCGATACCCGCGAAACCATGCTGCACGCTGACCGCATCGGTCGCCTCTGCTCGGCCCATACGGATTTCCAGCAGCGGGCGGTCGGACCAGGGGATCGTGCGCAACTCGGGATGCGGCGCCATCGCCGCCTGGACGGGCAGGTTCCGCACCGCCAGGTAGTCCACGACCGCGCCCGGCACCGACGCCAGATCCGGTACGCGAGCAACCGTGCCGAACTCTTTCTCCACATTATTTACAAACAAATCGACCTGTTGCGGGTGCGGCAGGCGGGAGCGGGCGGGGATCGGATGGCGTGGGTGCCGCGCGATGCGATCGCGCAGCATCGCGGCCTGATCCGGCGGCAGCGGTCCACGCCTCAGGCCACGGCGGATGGCGGTCAACATCGCCTGTTTGGCGATCAAATGCGCCCCGCGCGCTGTTCGCGGGCATAGCGGGCAAAGAAGGTATCACCCTCGGGTGCCGGCAGGTCGCGTCCCTGGGTCCAGCCGCCAGCCAGCGGCATCGACGTAAATCGTCCACGCCTGCGACCCAGCAGGCCCAGACTCTTCGCGACAGCCCGCGTCGCCAGGCGATACAGCGCGGGCCGGCGGGCGAAGAACCCCCAGATGCGCAGGTTGGCGCGTGTGGTCGCGGGAGTCAGGTGCCGCTCGAACTCCCGCTCGCGCCAGTGCCGCATCAGTTTTGGCAACGGGATGCGCACCGGACAGACGCTCTCGCATTTGCCGCAGAAGGTGGAGGCATTGGGCAGATGCCCCGCCTTGTCCACGCCGATCAGGCTGGGCGTCAGCACGGCGCCCATCGGGCCGGGATATACCCAGCCATAGGCATGGCCGCCGACCGCGCCATAGACCGGGCAGTGGTTCATGCACGCGGCGCAGCGGATGCAGCGCAGCATCTCCTGGAACGCGGTGCCAAGCATGGCGGAGCGGCCGTTGTCGAGCAGGATGACGTGGTACTCGTCCGGGCCGTCGAGGTCGCCGGGCCGACGGACGCCAGTGGAAAACGTGGTATAGACGGAGAAATCCTGGCCGGTTGCCGATCGTGCCAGGACCCGCAGCAGCGAGGTCGTGTCCTCCAGCGTCGGCACGCATTTCTCGATGCTGGCCAGCACGATGTGAACGCGCGGCAGGGTCTGGGTCAGGTCGCCGTTGCCCTCATTCGTTACGATGACGCTGCTGCCGGTCTCGGCGATCAGGAAATTTGCGCCGGTGATGCCGACGTCGGCGGCAAGGAATTTCGAACGCAGCTTGGTGCGCGCCTCATTCAGGATGTCGCGGCGCTCGGCGAACACGCGGTCAGGCGGCAGGTCAGTGTGGGTTTTTCGAAATGCCTCCTCCCAGTCCTCCATGTTCAGGTGGAAAGCAGGCGCGATAATGTGGCTCGGCAATTCATGGCGAAGCTGGATGATGTATTCGCCGAGGTCGGTCTCGATCGGCGTGATGCCGTTGGCTTCCAGATGGTCGTTGATGGCGATTTCCTCGCCGATCATCGATTTGCCCTTGGTCACGGTGCGCGCGCCCGCTGCCTGGCAAATCGCCAGCACGGCGGAACGGGCGGCGTCGGCGTCACTGCACCAATGGACCTTGCCGCCGGATTCCAGGACCTTCGCCTCATAGGCTTCCAGGTAGAAATCCAGGTTGGCGAGGGCGTGGTTCTTGATGTCGCGGGCTTCGTCGCGAAGGGTTTCGAACTCCGGCAGGTTGGCGACCGCGGCGGTGCGGCGGGCAATGAAGCTGGGCCCGCTGCGGGCGAGCGCCTTCTGCAATCCGGGATCGGACAGCGCCTGCTGCGCGTTCTTCTTGAAGTCGGGCGAGGTGGCGATGTGCATGGGGTGGTTCCGGCGGGTGGGCGATCACCCTTGCCGGTAAACCCGCATCGCGTTCTCCTGGAACACCGCCCGCTTCTGCGCCTCGGTCAGCTTCAGCGGCAACGCCTGTGCCGGATCGTCGAAGTCCCAATGCGGATAGTCGGTGGCGAACAGCACGCGATCCCAGCCGATCCACTCGATCGCCTCCGCCAACTGGCTGCGTGGCTCGGGCTCCTCGATCGGCTGCGTGGTGAACCAGACATTCGTGCGGATATACTCGGACGGAGCGCGCTTCAGCGCCGGCAGTTCCTGCTTCAGCTTCGCCCATTGCCGGTCCATCCGCCAACCCAGCGCGGCGGCCCAGGCCAAGCCGCCCTCGATCAGCACCACCCGTAGATCCGGCACATGCTCGAACACGCCTTCCAGGATCATGCTGACCAGCAGCGCCTGCTGCGCCTGGGCATGGCCGACCATCTCCTCAATGTAGTAGCTGCCCCAGCCGCCGGCGGTGTTTGGCCAGCCGCCGTTGCCGAAGGCGTGGATGCCGACCGCGAGTCCCGCCGCCGCCGCTGCCTCATAGATCGGCCAGTAGCGCCGCTGCCCGAGCGGCTCCGCCGTCCGGCTGAGCAGCAGGACCTGCGCGAAGTCCGCATCGCCGGAACGCAGCTCGATCTCCTTGACCGAAGCGGCGGTGTCCTCATACGGCACCACCACCGACCCGCGCAGCCGGCGGTCTTGCGACGTCCACTCCGCCTTCTGCCATTCATTGGTGGCATGCGTGATCGCCGCCGACAGGTCCGGGCTTATTGCACCCTGGCCGCTGGTCAGCGGATTGAGAATGCCGAGCGCCACGTTGTTCGGGTCCAGGTGCTGGTGCTGCATGAAGTTCAGGTCGCTGCCGGGCGAGCCGCCATCCGGCGTGAACGAATCCCGCCGGCATGCCTGAGGCTGACCTTTCGGATAGGCCGAACCTTTCTCCCACGGCTGGCGATAGGTGATGCCGAATGTCTCGACATGGTCCACCCAGCGCTTCGACAGATAGGGATAAAGCGACTTGCTCACCCCGCCGATGCCGACGCCGCCGGGCCGGGGATGAATGTCGCAATCCGCGATCGCCAGCCGCGATGCGGCGGTGGGTTGGATACCGCTACGAGCAACGACGTCCACCGTCATGGCACGATCTCCCTGTCTACCGTTTCATTGAGCCGAACATAGGTGCGCAGCGGGTTGTCCACCATGATTTTCCGCGTCAGGCCCGCATCCAGCCCGTCCGGGACCGGATCCGCGCCGTTGAACTGCCAATGCGGATAATCGGTGGAGAACAGCAGCATCTCGTCCGAGCCGATATGCTCGATCAGCCGCATCACCGCGGCCGGATCGGGTGGCGCATCGAACGGCTGCAAGGTCAGTCGCACCCGATCGCGAACGATGGAGCCGGGCGGATCGGACACCCATGGGATTTCGCTGCGCAGCCCCTTCCAGAATTTGGTCAGGCGCCACAGGTAGGCCGGCAACCAGGACACGCCGGATTCCATCAGCACCACGGTCAACGCCGGAAATTTCGCGAAGACGCCCTCGGTGATCAGGCTGGTAAGCTGCGACTGGAACGCCGTGGCCTGGTTGACGTATTCCTCGGTGAACGAGGTCGGCCAGCCGACCGGCGTCATCGGGTGCCGGTACATGCTGCCGGCGTGGATCCCGACCGGCAAGCCATGGCGTTCGGCCGCGGCATAGATCGGCCAGTATTGACGGCGGCCGAGCGTTGCCTCGGAGCCGACCAGCAGCATGACCTGGACGAAGCGGCGGTCAGCGGCGCAGCGCTTGATCTCGTCCACCGCCATCTCGGCGTTCTGCATCGGCACGACGATGGAGGCGCGCAGGCGAGGATCGCGGTCCAGCCATTCCCGGGCAATCCAGTCGTTCAAGGCACGACAGAAGGCGACGCCCAGATCCTCGCTGAACTGCGCCTGCACTCCATACAGGCAGTTGCAGATCGCCAGCCGTGTGCCGAACGGATCGAGCGCCTGCCGCCCCAGCGTCGCCGCATCCGTGGCGGTGCGTCCGGTGGCGTCCCGCCAGTCGTCGCGAAAACTCAGCGGATTGCGGGATGGATAGCTGATCGTGGTCAGATCATCTATGCCGCGCCGGACGGCGGTTTCCCGCCAGTGATCGTCCAGATACGGCAGCAGCGCCGCCAGGTTGGGAACGACGGGATGCACATCGCAGTCGATGGGCGCGGGTGGCGTCATCTCGGCGATCGCACCAGCCGTTCGTCATCGGTGATCTTCACCAAATGCATCTTGATGGCCATACTCTTCAGTATGGCAGCAGAATCCGCCGCCGCCAACCTGTCTGGCCGTATCGTCAGGTTGATAGTGGGTCGGGTCGCGGCGGCCAGACGAGCCCGGACCGTACCTCGTTGCGGAAGGTTTTGGCAGGTTGCAAGGTGGGATCTCTGGGTCAATACGGTCTGTCAGTCGGGTACGAGGTACTATGTGGGATGGTCGCACTCGACCCTGAGCGGACATTCGCACAGGACTCCTGCACCGGTTAAGCCGCTGGACAACCACGCTCCGATTAGCAGTGCATAATTCCTGCAGACCGTGTGAAAAGTCATGGCCGTAACGATTTTGTAGAATACTTTTCTAAGCCATCTGAATTTCGATGCTGAATGGCTCGAATATGAGCGGTTCATTGGAGTTCCACCTCAAGGTTTCGGACGTCGGGGAAATCTATTCTCTTAAGATTTTTCGAAATCGCGTTTTCACACAGTCTGCTTGAATCTTGCACCAAGCCCCTGCTGCTTCCGACCAAATGCGCCAGCGATGGCATCGCTGGTGTCATTCTTCTCGACCAATGACAAGATCGTGCACGTCGCGGAATGCCTGTGCGAGATGGTCGTCGAGATCGGCTTGGGCGTCATCCAGCCAACACATGAAGGCCTGACCGAATGCAGCCGTCCCCATCTGGGCCGCGAGAGACGCCAGTCGATCGGGAACGCCACGTTCGCGTAGCGCCGAAGCCAATTTCACGGTCAGCGACATGGTTTTCGCCGTTTCGCGTTCCTGCAACGGCGGGCTGCTCGCGATGATGCGGCGGCGAGGCTCGGAGAACGGACGGTTCTCGACAAGAAGAGGCTCCGCTGCCTGAAAGGCGCGGAACAGCGTGTCCCAAGCGCCGAGCGCAGGCGGCGCGTCATGTACAGCACTGGTCAGGATCGCGCTCAACGTGGCTTCGCCATCAAACAACACCTCCCGCTTGTCGGGAAAGTGACGGAAGAAGGTTCGCTCCGTGACCCCCGCTTTCGCCGCGATCTCGGCGGATGTGGTCTGACCGTACCCGCGCTCATCGAAAAGGTCCAACGCGGCCTCTTGCAGACGCCGGCGCACGACCTTCGCGTTTCGCGGCATAAACCAATGACCTCTTGTCAGTGACTGACTATACGTATAGTGTCAGTTAATGACGGTACAACTGACGACCCTGGTTGCGCAATCGCGAACCCTGACACGGTGAGAGACGCGCAACGGTCCAGAATTGGAGAACGATCATGACCAATCCGGAACCCACCAGCATGCGTGCCCTTTGCTTCCACAGCTACGGCGAATGGGCGGACGTGCTCCGGCTGGAGCGTGTTCCCGTCTCAAAGCCGGGCGTGAACCAAATTCGGGTACGGGTTCATGCGTGTGCGCTTAACCCGATGGATTGGGTTTTATGCCTCGGGTTCATGCCCGGCACTCTGCCACGTGGAATCGGGCTGGACGTGTCAGGAACCGTTGATGCTATCGGAGAGGGCGTCACAAACGTCGGCGTTGGGGATCGCGTCTTCGGTGTTCCTGACTTCATGGGCTATCCCAGCGCCGGGGTAGCGGAATATGCGGTCTTGGCGGCCTGGCAGCCTGTTCCGGAAGGCCTGGACCTTCTCGAAGCGGCTGCGTTGCCAATGGCCGTCGAGACGGCGGTTCGCAGTCTCGATCTGCTCGGCTTGTCAACCGGTCAGACCATCCTGATTAACGGTGGTGGGACGATGGTGGGGTTTGCTGCCGTTCAGATGGCGCTGATGCGCGGCGCGCACGTGATTGCAACCGCGGGCGAGACCTTTGCAAGCCGCTTGCGCGAGCTGGGTGCTAATGTCACGTCCTACGGCGACGGAATGGTCGAGCGAGTTCGCGGTCTCGCGGGCGCAGCGCCCGACTTGGTTCTACACACCGCACTCGCTCCAGGCGTGCTGCCGGACCTGATCAAGATCGTGGACGGGGATCCACGCCGCGTGATGAGCATCAGCGATTTCGACGAACAAGGCCTTGGCGTCCGTACCACAGGGCGCGAGCCGGATTCGGTTCCACGCTATGATGCGCTTGGTCATTTCGCGCAGCTTGCCGCTGAAGGACGTTTTACCGTCCCGGTGGCGCGCACTTTCAGCATGGATGATTGGCGCACGGCACTTGAACTGAGCCACACCGGGCGGGCACACGGCAAACTCTTGATCCTGATCAATCGCGCCGCCTTGATGGGCTGATGCCTCTCGCCAGGCGTCATTCCCGGCAGAGACCATCAGCTTCCTTTATGGAAGGCTTGGCCCCGAGCGCTTCGTCCAGTATCTCTTTGCTCGATAAAGGATGGAGGAAACCACCCCATGACCCGCAGCCACCGCATTGCGGTCCTGCCTGGCGACGGTATCGGCAAGGAGACCGTCCCGGAGTCGCTGAAGGTGCTGGATGCCGCCGCGCGCCGCTTCGGCTTCGACCTGAACCTGACGCATTACGACTGGTCGTGCGAGACATACAAGGACACTGGCTTGATGATGCCGGCGGACGGGCTGGAGCAGTTGGCGAAGTCCGACTCCATCCTGCTGGGCGCCGTCGGTTGGCCAGGCGTGCCAGACCACGTCTCGCTCTGGGGCCTGCTGATCCCGATCCGCCGCGGCTTCGACCAGTATGTGAACCTGCGGCCCTGCAAGCTTATGCCCGGCGTCAAGACCCCGCTGGCGGGCCGCACCGAAGCGGACATCGACTTCTTTGTGGTGCGGGAGAACACCGAGGGCGAATATTCGTCCGTCGGCGGCCGGATGTTCGAGGGCACCGACCGCGAGTTCGTCTCCCAGCAAAGCATTTTCACCCGCAAGGGAACCGACCGTATCCTGCGCTATGCCTATGAACTGGCGATGACGCGGCCGAAGAAGCACCTGACCTCGGCCACCAAGTCGAACGGCATCACGTTCACCATGCCCTACTGGGACGAGCGCTTCGCCGCGATCGGGGCGGAGTATCCGCAGATCCGGACGGACCAGTACCATATCGACATCCTGTGCGCGCATTTCGTGCAGCACCCAGACTGGTTCGATGTGGTCGTGGGGTCGAACCTGTTCGGCGATATCCTGTCGGACCTTGGGCCGGCCGTGGCCGGTTCCATCGGTGTCGCGGCGGCGGCCAACATCAATCCGGAGCGGGCGTTTCCGTCGATGTTCGAGCCGGTGCACGGATCAGCACCGGACATCGCCGGCAAGTTCATTTGCAACCCGATCGGCCAGATCTGGTCAGCCGCGCTAATGCTGGAGCATCTGGGTGAGGCACAAGCCGGGGCGGCGATTGTGGCCGCAATCGAAACACTGCTGCGGGAGAGCGGGCCGAAGACGCGGGACATGGGTGGCCAGGCGGGGACCGCGGATGTGGGAACGGCGATCGCGGAGTTGGTGGCGGCAGGACAGGGTGAGGTCTGACCGGCTGGATCTTCCGCCCGCGTCGCCTGATGCCGACCCGCGCTATCTGATCCCTGTCCGTATCGCGCCGCACGACGATCGCAGCAGGCAGCCCCCGCCGCTCAGAACTGTTTGTAGACGATCTCCGGCGAGGAGAGCCGAAGCACCAGTCCGGCCACCGTCAGCGCCAGGATCATTGCCGAGGCGAACGCCGTTCGGGTGTAACGCGACCTCAACACCAAGCCGATCCGGCCGCTGAGACCACCCAGTGCATCGGGTAGCGCCAACACGATACTGGCCGCGCCGACCGTGCCCACCACCGCCGCCACCGACCCCGCCAGCCCCAGCCGCTCGGCCAACGCACCGATCTGCTGCCAGTCCGCCCAGAACCACAGCAGCGTGAATGCGAACCACGTGAACGTCAGTCCCCGCGCCACCGCACGATAGACCGGGTTCGCGCACAGCCGACCGTATCCGGACGGCGTCAGTCGCCGCGTCATCGCCACCTGATACAGCCTGTTGCCGGCCACGCCGCCGCCCTGCAACAGGCCGAAGAACAGGAATTCCGACGTCTGGCCGTGCCACGCGCCGACCAGGAAGAACGTGACGAAGAATGCCGCCACCGCCGGATATTGCTTGGTCCGAGCCGACCGATAGCGCCGCATCCAGGTCATCAACAGCGGGTTGAACACATAGCTGCGCAGCCATTGCGACAACGTTATGTGCCACCGGCTCCAGAAGTCGATGAAGTTCGTCGCGGCGAATGGCTGGTCGAAGTTCTCCGGCAGCCGCAGGCGATACAGCCGGGCGATCCCGATGACAAAATCGACATAGCCTGAGAAATTGGCATACAGGAACAGCGGATACAGCACGACCACGCCCGCCCCGATCAGCACATCCGACCGCTCCGGCAACGCCGCAAGCAGGTCAAGCTGCCAGGCATGCAGCGCGGCGGACAGGATCAGCACCTTGAAGGCGCCCAGCACCATGCGCCAGGCCGCCACGCCGATATCGGGCAAATCCAGCGGCAGCGCGCTGTTCGCCTGGTAGTCTTCAAAGCGCTGGATCGGACCGGAAATGAACGCGGGAAAATTCAGCGTGAAATTGACGTATTTCAACACGCTGATCCGCTCCTCCGCGCCCTGACCCGCATCGATCACCAGATGCATCACGCGAAAGAAAATATAGGACAGGCCAACCGCCATGTAGCCTGGCGGCAACAGCAGCGCATGCGGAATGAACGTGTAGCGTTTCAACCAGATGAACACCGCCAGCACGAGTATGATGGAAACCGGTGCTGTCCAGGCGCGCCGGGTGCGAGCAGCCTCCAGCCCCAGGTATCCCAGGACCAGGAACCCGGCGAGCGGCAGCAGCGGCCCGACGGCGTACGAGAAGCTCCAGACAAATGCCAGGTTCAGGACCAGCCATACGGCATCGCGCCACCGCTGCCCGAACGGAATATTGAAAACCGCTGCGCCCACCAATGCGAACACCAGGAATTGCCAGGATGGGACATTCATCTCGATGGCACTCCCGATGGCCCCGGCTGCTTGCAGCGGTTGAAGGCTGGTTCAGACAGCAGCGCCTTTTCGACCACCCCTGCGAGTGCGGCATGACCACCCTCTCGTGGATGACCGTCGGTCAGATAATACAGCGACTCGAAGTCCGGCCCCGAGGCAAAGGCACGGGTCGAGTCGAACAACTGCACGCCGTGCCGCGCCGCCACGGCTTTTAGCGCCGCGCCCAGCGCCAGCGGATCCACCCCCGCCGGGTCGGACGGCAAAGCCGCCAGCGCCGCCTGCGCCCGTTCGGGAATATAGAACAGCAGGACCGGAACATGCGCCGGCGTTGTCTGGGCGGTGATGCGACCGAGCAGGTCGCCGATGTCGGAGACCCTTTGCCGCCAGGCCGCGCTGAGTGGGGTGCGAACATAGTCCGCCGGATCGCCGTTCAGCAGAAACGCCCGAATATTGAACGCAGGGTCGCGGTAAAGGTAAGCCTGCATGACCAGGAAAAGCCGGCTATCGCGCAGCAGCGTCACTAGGTCTCGCAGCTTGAAGCGCGCGGGCGGGATCGCGTCGCCTCTTGTCGCTTCCTTATCTTTTAGATGGATCATGTCGTAAGGGCCGACCGTCATGACAATGGCGGCCGGTCGCAGCGCCAGCGCTTCAGGTATGCGGCGATCGATCGTATCCACATCCGTGGGCTCGGTCCCCAGGTTCTGGAAATCGACAGTACTATCGCAACGGCTTGACAACATCGCGGAGGCCCTTGCGGCGAATGACTCGGGATAATTCACCAACACGCCACGTGCGGTGGAAGAACCTATGACATCAACCCGAAGCGAGCCGGCGGGTCGCGGCGCGCAGGATTCCGCGGTGCGATAGCCACAATCGTTGAAATGCTGCGTGATCCAGGGACCATCCCAAACCTTGGTGTGGGACGTGCAGAACGGCTTGTAGCGAAACCCGGAAGCCGTGCTGTACTCGCACGGCTCGACGGAATCCACCTGCACATACAGAAGGCGGGTGGTAATTTCACCGCCGATCAGAATAATCACCATTGTCATGACGAAGATCAGCGGCAGCAGGAAGTAATCCCGCCGCGGCAATCGCCAGGACCGACGACCGCTCGCTTGGGTCCCGGCCGGAGTGGCAGGTCGCACATGGGTCATGGTAAACGCGAAAGCACTCCAGGGGCGACGAATTGATCCGATCCTAGATCATCCCGATCCGATCCGGGCGGCACATTATCGCGATCGTTCGGCGGGACTGTCACCCATGGCCGCGATCGGCTATCAAGCCTTGGTCAATCCAGCATCGAGGACGCCCAGCGATGGCCCGACCCGCCCATACCACCGCCGCCGTCACCGAGTGGGATCGCGACTCATCACTGACCGCCGCGCGCATCCTGCTGGAGATCAAGGCGGTGAACTTCCGGCCGGAGGAGCCGTACACCTTCACCTCCGGCTGGAAGTCGCCGGTCTATATCGACTGCCGGCGGATCATCTACTTCCCGCGCGCGCGCGGGAAGATCTGCGATCTGGCGGTGGAGAAGATCGACCGCCACGTCGGCTTCGAGACCATCGAAACGGTGGCTGGCGGCGAGACCGCCGGCATTCCCTTTGCCGCCTTCATCGCCGACCGGATGAACGCGCCGATGTCCTACGTGCGCAAGAAGCCGAAGGGCTTCGGCCAGAACGCGCTGATCGAGGGCGATGTGCCGGTCGGCAAACGCACCCTGCTGGTCGAGGACCTGACCACCGATGGGCAATCGAAGATCCGCTTCGCCAATGCGCTGCGCGATGCCGGCGCGATCGTCAACCACGCCTTCGTGGTGTTCTTCTACGGCGTCTTCCCTGGTGCGTTCGAGACGTTGTCCGGCATGGACATCACGCTGCACCATCTGTGCACCTGGTGGGATGTGCTGGAGGCCTGCAAGGACCGGCCCTACTTCGCCGAACAGTCGCTGTCCGAGGTTCGGCGCTTCCTGGAAAACCCGGTCGCCTGGTCGGCCGCGCACGGCGGTGTCGCCTCGGCGGAAGAAGCCATGGCACGCAAGGCGGCGGCGGACGCCTGACCCGCCGCTCAGGCTGACCGTTCACTTAGGCTGATCGGCCGCCTAGGCGGATGATCTTCCGCGACTCTGGGTTGTCTTATCGCGCGGAATCACCCGCATCCAGCTCAGCCCCATCGCCAGCACGGCCGACGCGGTGGCGATGCCCATTGCGATATGCGTCGCCGAGACGATGGCGTCCGGGCCACCATGCGTCAGGCCCAGCACCATCGCCACGATCGCGCTGCCGGTTGTCTGACCGACCAGCCTGGCGGTCGAGAGCATGCCGCTGCCGGCGCCGGCGCGGTCGGGCGGTGCGCTGCCCAGCAGCAGCCGGTTGTTAGGCGACTGGAACAGACCGAAGCCGGCGCCGCACAGCACCAGCCGCCAGGCGATGTCCGGCCACGCGGCGGTCGCCGGCATCAGTGTCACCATCAACAGCCCTAACGCCATCACCATCAGGCCCAGCCCGCCCAGGACGCCGGCCGAGAAGCGGTCCGCCAGCCGCCCGGCGATCGGCGCCATGACCACAACGGCCGCGGGCCAGGGCGTCATCACCAGTCCGATCCGGATCGCCGACAGGCCGCCCACATACTGGAAGTAGAACGGCAGCACGACCAGTCCGATGATCGCAGCGGCGAAGGTGCAGACCGAGGTCGCCACCGACAGGGCGAAGATCGGCCGCTGCATCAGCAAATCAACCGGCAGCATCGGCGGTCGCAGGTGCAACTGCCGGCGCACGAAGACGAATCCCACCGCGACACTGGCAAGCAGTTCCGCCACCACCAGGGGCAGGCGCTCACCATGGCCGATCCCATCCAGCCCGACAATGAACAACCCCAGGGTCGCCGCGTTCATCACGGCGCTCAGCACGTCGAACGTGTGGCGTGACGGCGGTGACAGCGGCAGGAAGCGCACCGACATCGCCAGGGCCACGACGCCGAACGGCACCTGGATGGCGAACAGCCAGGGCCAGGATGACACCGCCATGATCGCCGCCGCCGCCGATGGGCCGGCCGCCGAGGATGCCGCCACCACCAGCACGTTGTAGCCAATGCCGCGGCCCAACTGTGCGCGGGGAAAGATGAAGCGGATCAGCGCGCCATTGACGCTCATGATGCCTGCTCCGCCAAATCCCTGCAGCACCCGGCCGGTCACCAGCTCCGGCAGGCTGGTTGACCAAGCGCAGCCGACCGAGGCCAGGGTATAAAGCAGCACCCCCCAGCAGTAGACTCGGCGATGGCCATGGATGTCACCTAAGGACGCCAGCGGCAGCAGGCTGACGGTGACCGCGAGCTGATACGAATTCACCACCCAGATCGCCGAGGCAGGCGTGGCGTGCATCTGCCGCGCGATCGTCGGCAAGGCAACGTTGGCGATCGAACCGTCCAGCACCGCCATGCCGACGGCGATGCCAACCGCCAGCATGGCCAGCCATCGGCGGTCCGGCGGCAACCCATCGGTTGCGTCAGGCGGGGTCGCGGTATTCATCGAGGGTCAGGGTTCCTAAAGAGTAAACGCCGGAAAAATGAACCGACAGGACCCGGTAGACAACTATGCAGCACCAAAGAGATGACCCGGACCAGCCGGTGCGGCGACTGATGCGCGGCTCGGCCAGCCGTGCTATCGAAATATCGATGGCAATTTCAACTCGATATCGCATCATCAAGCCGTTGCTCCTGAAGTCGCGGGTCAGTGAGTTTGCGGGCTTGCTTGCCTTCGGGACAGCATGTGGCAGTTTGCCGCAGGAAGGGGCGAACGGCGCCCCCTGAAAGCGCGCCCCCGAAAGCGCACAACGACGGAGTACAAGCAATGCAGATCGGCGTGGTCGGGCTTGGACGGATGGGAGCCAACATCTCTCGCCGGCTGATGAAGGCAGGGCATTCATCGGTCGTTTGGGACGCCAGTCCCGCGGCGACAGAGGCAGTGGGCAAGGACGGCGCCGCAACGGCCAGCGGTCTGCCCGACCTTGTCGGCAAGCTGTCCGGATCACCGCGTGTGGTCTGGGTGATGCTGCCGCAAGGCAAGATCACCGAGAGCACGATCGAGACCCTGTCGGGCCTGCTGTCGCGTGGCGATATCATCATCGACGGCGGCAACACCTACTACAAGGACGACGTCCGCCGCGGCAAGGCGCTGGCGGAGAAGGGCCTTCGGTATGTCGACGTCGGCACCTCCGGCGGTGTCTGGGGCCTGGAGCGGGGCTACTGCCTGATGATCGGCGGCGACACCGATGCGGTGAATCAGCTTGATCCGATCCTTGCCGCGCTGGCGCCCGGGATCGGCACGATCGAGCGCACCAGCGGCCGCGAAGGCCGCGACGCGCGCGCCGAGAAGGGCTACATCCATGCGGGGCCAGTCGGCGCCGGGCACTTCGTCAAGATGGTCCATAACGGCATCGAGTACGGCATGATGCAGGCCTTCGCCGAAGGCTTCGACATCCTGCGCAACAAGAACCTCGGTTCGCTGCCGGAAGGCGAACGCTACGACCTCAACATCGGCGACATCGCCGAGGTCTGGCGGCGGGGCAGCGTGGTCAGTTCCTGGCTGCTGGACCTGGCGGCGCTGGCGCTGGCGACGGACGAGAAGCTGGACGCGTTCTCCGGTGAGGTGGAGGACTCCGGCGAGGGCCGCTGGACCGTCGAAGCCGCGATCGAGGAAGCCGTGCCAGCCGAAGTCCTGGCCGCCTCATTGTTCACCCGCTTCCGCTCGCGCAAGCAACACACGTTCGCCGAAAAGATCCTGTCGGCCATGCGCTTCGGCTTTGGTGGCCATGTCGAACCGGGGACACACAAGCCGTAATGACCGTTGTCGTCGTGATGGGGGTCTCCGGCAGCGGCAAGACCACCGTCGCGGCAGGGGTGGCTCGCCTATGGGGCTGGACGTTGCTGGAGGGCGATGCGTTCCACCCGCCCGCTAACGTCGCCAAGATGAAGGCCGGCATCCCGCTGACCGATGCCGATCGCTGGCCCTGGCTGCGGGCGATCGCCGCCCGGGCCGACGCAATGCGGGCCGAGGGCGTGTCCGCGGTGGTGGCGTGTTCCGCCTTGAAGCGCGCTTATCGCAATGTGCTGGTGGGCGGGCATCCGGATGTCGTTCTGCTGTATCTGCGCGGCCCCAAGGACCTGATTACCAGGCGGATGGCCGGGCGAAAAGGCCATTTCATGCCGACGGCCTTGCTGGACAGCCAGCTTGCCACGCTGGAGGAACCCGGTCCCGACGAGCACCCGGTGATCGTGGAGATTGGCGGACCACCGGCCACAGTGCTAGAGACCGCGATAAAATCATTGGAGGAGCGTTTGCGATGACCCAGGTCTTCGCCGCCTATCCCAGCCTGCGCGACCGGGTCGTGCTGGTCACCGGGGGCGCCAGCGGCATTGGCGCGGAGGAAGTGACTCAGTTCGCACGCCACGGTGCCAAAGTCGCCTTCCTGGATATCGCCGAGGAAGCGGCCGGCATCCTGATCGCGTCATTACGCGAGGCCGGTATGCCGCCGCCGCTGTTCCTGCCGTGTGACCTGCGCGACATCGCGGCGTTGCGGGCAGCGATCGCCACGGTCAACCGGCGCCTGGGCGCGGTGACCGTGCTGGTGAACAATGCCGCCAACGACCAGCGCCACAACTACGAGGATGTAACGGTCGAATACTGGGATGAGCGGATGGCAACCAATCTGCGGCACCAGTTCTTCGCAATTCAGGCGGTGGCGCCGATGATGCGGACTGCGGGCGGCGGATCGATCATCAACTTCGGCTCGATCTCCTGGCATGCCGGCCAGGGCGGCATGCCGGCCTATACCAGTGCCAAGGCGGCGGTCGAGGGCTTGACCAAAGGCATGGCCCGCGACCTTGGTCCGCATGGCATCCGCGTCAACACGGTGATCCCTGGCTGGATCATGACACAGCGGCAGATCGATTTGTGGCTGACGCCGGAAGCCGAGGCGAACCTGCTGCGTGCGCAGTGCCTGAAGGCCAAGCTGGTGCCGGCGGATGTGGCTCACATGGTGCTGTGGCTTGCGTCTGACGACAGCCGCATGTGCACGAGCCAGTCCTGGGTGGTGGACGCCGGGCGAATGTAGCCGACGGCTGCAGGATCCTTCAGGCTTTGATGGGTCCCCCAGACCCGCGGGAGCGACGGCGGCGCGTCGCCGAACGCTTGTTCCAAGCGAGCTACAACCACCGTTTGCGGACAGGGGCAAGAGGCTTGATGCCATAGGCCGCCGGCAGCGTCACGGTGGGCGCGGCTTGCTTCTCCGCCGCCTGGCCAGCGGCATCCGCTGCGCTCGGATCGGGCGCCGATTGTCCGGACGTCGCGTCCGTCGGTTCCTGTTCGCCAAAGTCGAGGGTGGCGACGACGTTGGGAGTCACGCCGTCCCCCAGGATGCCGCCACTGTTGAACGCGTCGTCGTCCACAACAAATGGAATTGCGACTGGCTCGTAGATTCCATTGGCGAGCAAGAGCGGAACAGGATCATGGCCCTCCGGGACGAGTACCGCCTGGATGGAGATCCGATTGGCTTTTGTCAGCCTATCGGCAGGATCATCGCTCATGCTGCCACCAATATGTTCGTGGTATGTTCCTATATAAGTTTTACTGGAAATGCAAGCGGAAACCCCAACTTCGCAGAAACGCCATTTGGCACAAACGTCATCTGATCGGCCGCGGACTCTTCAGCAAGAGCGACCAGAGCAAAGGATCGGCCTCGTCAACCGGCAGCGCATCATCAGGCCACGGCGCGGCGCCAGCTTGAAGCCGGCGGGTGCGCTGCGTTGTGCAAGTGGACATCGCTACCGTCCATGGCATTACCGTTCACCGTATGATCGCGGCCGGGAAACCGACGAGCCAACCGAGCGGCATCGACCTGACCCTGCGGAAGAAGCTCCATCCCATGCGGCAGGACATGGGCGATCGTGCTGCCACGCGCGATATTCAGGACGATCTCGAGTGCCGCTTCCAACGCGTCGAGGCTGTATGGCTTGTTGAGACAGGCGTGGCCTAAAGGCGCATCCCGGCGGATGCGGTCAGCATCACCGCTGACATATAGGACCCCGATAGCTCCAAGATCGCCTAACATCATAAGTTGGTCGACGATATCGGTTCCAAGCTCATTGTCACCAAGCTGCAGGTCGAGAACAATGACCTCCGGGCGCCGCGAGCGCACCAGTTCGACAGCGTCACGCACATTGCTGGCTACCCCGCATACGTCGTGCCCCTGCTCCACCAGCGCTTCTTCCAGGAAATCCGCCAGCATGAAGTCGTCTTCCGCAACCAGGATTTTCATTGGGCACCTCATTTGCTCCTGACGACGTTATCGTCAATGCGGGAGAAAAAGAAAGTTATTTCTGCATAAATCCATCGTTTTCCCGAAGTAGATCAGCAGCCGCATGGGGCGGTCACAAGAAAGCTTGCGAATGATCAAAGTTTTCAGCGACACCCACAACTTAAAGGCGATTTAATTCACTACCTTTAGTTGATTTTAGGTGACCGCAAGGGTTCCGCGCCAATGCCCATGCCCCATCTCCATCGTCTTCTCTTGTCAGGAACGACTTTGCACGGCAGGGTGCTGGACCTGATCGCGCGTGGTGACGCTCCACAAGCAACCTGCGGCTTTTATCTGACAGCCGCCGCGCCTGGCTATGACACCGAACCTGTTCAAGCAGCCGTTCCCGGCGACGTCGCTGGCATTGCGTGTATCCAGCAGGGCTTGCAGCCGGCGCGGCTGGTGGAATGCAGCAACCCGTGGGCGTTCGGGGAACGAAAGACTCGCTCCCCCAAACGCGCCGGCTGGAGGTCGGCGGTCAGGACGATGACGAGTTCGGGTGACTTGGACGCGGCAGTCACGCTAAATGCGCTGGCAGCAATTCTGGATTCGCCAATGTCCAAGCACAAGTTTTCCCTCGTTGCCTGCGCGCGCTGGGAGGAGAAACATATTCAGGAATGGGTCGAATACCATAAATCCATCGGGTTCGATCATATCTACCTTTACTCAAACGATGAGGACCCGGCCGAGTTGTTTCGCGCGGTCGCACCGTACGTCCATGGCTTCGACCCGTTCGTCACCTTTCGGCATTGGCCGCATATTGGCGAGCAACCGCAAATCTACCTGCATTTCCTGAAGACCTTCAAGCATGAGACGGAGTGGTTTTCCTTCCTGGATATCGACGAGTTTTTTGTCCTCAAGGGCCTGGATGACATATTCGCTTTCATGCTGGACCATGAGGCACGGGTTGACTGCCTCTATTTCAACTGGGTGATCTACGGCAATAGCAACAAGGTCCGCCGCGAGGATGGGCCGACACTGACATCCTACCTGCGCCGGGCTGGTGTCGTGGACACGCATACGAAGATGCTGTGCCGAGCGGCGGCTGTCGACGCGGCATTGGTTCAGCAAGGTCTGGAGGCCGGCCGCGGGGCGTTCTGGCACTTTTTGGACAATTACAAGCTGCCGGGTGTGCGCTGCCGTGATGTGCTGAACGCGCCTACCGACGGGTATGCCGAGGACTTTCCGCTGAACGCCATTCCGCTGGTGGCGCGCGAGGGATTTTCCGAGACTGTGCTGGACTGCGGCTATATCGCACATTTCCAGTTCAGGTCGGAGGAGGATTTCCTTCGGCGCTGGCGTCGCGGTGGGTTTCCGAATGGCGAGCAGTGGAAGGCGGCGCATGACACGGGTGTGCATCGGGCCATGCTGGCACAGAACAATGCCGTCTATGATACGTACTTGGCTGAATACTGGTACAACTATACGGCGCCCGCGCTGCGCTTTGGACTCCGGCCGCACGATGCAGCGCAGCCTGGTGAAAATGTGGCCTTGAACAAGCCGTCCTTCCAGAGCTCGGTGTTCGAACCGGACGGAGCCGAAGCACCGTTCAGCCGGCTGGCCGGTGGCGGCAACAACGGCATGCGAACCGGCACTTATGGTTTTCATACAAGTTACGAGATACGGCCGTGGTGGATCGTCGATCTGCTCATGCCGCACTATATTGAGGACGTTCACATCTACAATCGCGGCGGCGACCGGATGATCGCCGCGCGGGCGAACGACATGGACGTGCTCGCTAGCGACGACGGTTCCACCTGGACAATGCTGCTGTCATACACGAAAGCCGAGCCGTTTGGCGGCGATGGCGCGCCATTGGTTGTCCCCGGCCGGTCCGAATGCCGCTACCGCTTCGTCATGCTGCGGCTGCGCGGAACTGGCTGCCTTCATATGGACGAAGTGGAAGTCTACGGACACCCAGCCGGCACCGAGGCGCTAGCGGGGAAAGCGTGCCGCGGGCCGATCGTGACGGATGCATAGTGCGAAAAGCATCTCGATGTCGTTGCTACATCCTACATATAGGTCTAGAGGCGAATGTGCAGGTTCCGTTCGGCGGCTTTCCCCTGACATGGTCATTGGACCTGTTCCAGGCCGTGTTCGCCTATCGGAAGCATAGGGTCGCGCGACGCGTTTCCGCAGTCCCAAAGGCGGCCTTCTGTCAGCGGCAATCGAACTTCGGGACATTGGATCTACTGCAAATCATGATCGTTTTTGCCGCACTTTCCTGGCGAGACCTGATGCTGGATGAATTCAGCATGACCTCGATATTAATGCTTGATTTCGCGTCACGCCGACTCCTATAGCCTCCTCGGGACCAGGTAGTCGCACACCGCTTTCGCCTGAGAAAAGGTTGCATGATGCTATATGAAGTGGTGCATTCATCTCAGGTCGTCCCGGCACCCCCAACCTCGAACGTCGTCGAGTATCTTTACAATCATGGCGGCCTGAACAACCAGAAAATGGCTTTCATCGGCCTGCTGATAAACGCGATTGAGCATGGACTGTCGCTAAATCTACCTTACATGTATCTTAAAGACCAGAAATCGGTAGAGGAAATTCTTACAAATTTTGCCAATGTCTTCGAGATAGAGGCCGTTCATGAGTTCGCTCGTCGTAAGGACGTCCGAATTATCGACGGTTCCCCCGGTGGCAAGCGCGACGGCTGGGATCACTTTCGTCATTTCTCCGATCGGCTATCAAGATCGCTGGATAATGATGTCATCGAGACGATCCTGGGTGGTCTGGCAAGCCTTAAGCCCAAGATGATCTCCCTGCCGGTGTATCAAAAGCTTCGAAGCTTCGTGTTCGCTGCAATGAAGATCCAGACCGTGGTCCAACTCAGGATCGAGGATGATTGGGTCGATCACGCCAAGGCGCTGCGCCCGATCCTGCATAACGTGGAAGATTATAATATTGGTTTTGTTGAAATATTGGCAAAGATCAGGAAGACTTTTCCCACGCTTGATAATGCCTACGTAACAGCCGATGAGGCTTCCATGCCGGTTCCCAAGGAGGAGATACGGGCGCTGGCACGCGGTCGGTTCGATCTTGGCCTTGTCTGGAAAAGCGATTTTCTGACCAGCGCGGAGATTGGAAACATGAATTCGTTCGATCATTCAATCGTCGATTTTGAGATAGCGAAAACCGCTCCCCGTTTCATCGGAATGAGCAATTCCACATTTTCCAACATGGCGTGCTTGGAGAAATTCGCCAAGACGCGAAAGACTGTTACTGGTCACTTTATCTATAATCATCCTGGGGATCTGGTGATGGAGAGGAAGGACAACGGCTTCATGGTCTCGGCCTATCAAGCCGTGCGGCCCAGCAACGCGGAAATCATGCTGTCCAATAATCAAGTACGCTAGTGGTCCGATCCTGACGCTTGGTTTCCAAGCGTTAGGTGAATCGGCCCACCAAATCAAAGCCTAGTGGATAAATTCAACGGACCTATCCGTTGGATTTTATCCACTAGTGTCTTGCCCGCGGCGTTTATCGCATGTTGCGGCGGACCCGCGGGAAATGCCGATCCGGTTAAGACATGAATTTGCTGGCCTGGATCGTGCCTCGTCTACGCCAGCGAACGTCTAATCCAGGAGACGGAAACAACTTTACCGGTCGATCTTGCGTCAATCGTCGCACTTTTCAGAGGTCACTGCCTACCCGCGCGCACTCATCAGCCGCGCCTTGTCCCGCTTCCAGTCCCGATCCTTTATCGCTTCGCGCTTGTCCTGCTTCTGCCGTCCCTGACCAACCCCAAGCAGGACCTTGGCCCGTCCCTGGTCATTGAAGTGGATTTGCAGCGGCACCAGCGTTGCCCCGCGCCGCGCCACCTGCCCCAGCAGTTGCATGATCTGCTTCTTCTTCAGCAGCAACTTCCGGGGCGCCCGAGGCTCGAACCGGGACAGGACACCGCCTTGGTATTCGGGGATATAGGCGTTGAACAGCCACATCTCCCCTTCCCGCTCCCCCGCCCATGCCTCGCCCAAAGTCGCTCGGCCGAGCCGCAGGGATTTGACCTCCGGGCCTTTCAGGACAAGCCCGGCCTCCACCGTTTCGCCGATGGCGTAGTCAAAGCGTCCCTTGCGGTTCTGTGCCGCGATGCCGTGGGAGATCAGACCTTTCTTCCTGGCTTCAGCCATGGCAACCAAGTATCGGCCGGTGCCAAGTATTGCGGCCCGAACACGCTGGGCGACAGAGGTTCAAACTGAAGACTAAGCCAATCATACCAATCCGATCAATAATTCCTAGTTCAGCAGCCCAACCTCTGTCATGGCCGCCTTCACCCGCGCGCGGGTCGGCTCCAGGATCGGAGCCAGCGGCAGGCGACAGCGCTCCGACGTCTTGCCCAGCAAGGCGGCGGCGAACTTGACGGGTGCAGGGCTGGTTTCACTGAACAACGCATCATGCAGCGGCACCAAACGATTTTGCAGAGCCATCGCGTCGGCAACACGGCCCTCGGCCCAGGCCCCATGCATCTGGCTGCAGAGTCGCGGCGCCACGTTCGCCGTAACGCTGATGCACCCGTGACCGCCAGCCGCGTAGAATGCCAGCGCCGTATGATCCTCCCCCGACAATTGGCAGAAGTCGTCGCCGCACGTTCGGCGCGTGTGCAGCGGCCGAACCAGGCTTGCGGTCGAGTCCTTTACGCCAACGATGTTCTTGTGCCTCGCCAGCCGACCCATGGTCTCGACGCTCATGTCCACCACGCTGCGTGATGGGATGTTGTAGATAATGATCGGCAGGTCGACGGAATCAGCGATGGCCGAAAAATGCAGGAACATGCCCTCCTGCGTCGGTTTATTATAATATGGCGTCACGATCAGCGCCGCATCCGCCCCCGCTTCCTGCGCGTGACGGGTCAATTCGATCGCCTCCTCGGTGCTGTTCGATCCAGCCCCGGCGATCACCGGCACGCGGCCCTTCGCCACCTCGATGGCGATTTCCACCGCCCGTCGGTGCTCCGCATGAGACAGCGTCGGACTCTCGCCGGTGGTGCCGACCGGCACCACGCCATGGGTGCCTTCCTTGATCTGCCAGTCGACGAAAGCCGCATAGGCTTTCTCATCGACAGAGCCATCTTCCCGCATCGGTGTGATCAGCGCGACGAGCGATCCCTTGAACATGTTTCCTCTCCCGACCGGGGCTTCCAGCGAAACACACGAAGCTAGGCGCGCGACAGATGCGCCGCAAGGCGTGGCTTGATAGAAGGAAACATGCGCGTTCCGATTCGCTCCATTCTTTCCTGTCTGGCCTGCCTGCTGACAGGTTCGGTTCAGGCGCAGGATGCCGCCCAAAATCCAATCATCGCCCTACATGCGGACCGCTGGGCCGACGCCCAGGCCGCCGCCGCGCGCTTCGCCGATCCGGTGGCCGAGAAGCTAGTGCTTTACTTCCGCCTGCGCGCGCCGGGCGCCGCCACCGCCGCGGACATCGCCGATTTCATGCAGCGCAACCCGGACTGGCCGGCGCAGCCGATGTTGGAACGCCGGCGGCAGGAAGCCATCGCGCTGGAGCCTGACGACGCGGCCGTCCTGGCGCAATGTGCCGCATCCGTGCCAACCTTGGCCAACGCCATGCTGCGCTGCGCCGAGGCGATGGCGAATGCCGGCCGGACCGCAGACGCCAACGCCATGGCGCGCGCGGCCTGGATCGATGCTATCAGCGGCGCGGGCGCGGAGGCCGCCTTCCTGCGCCGCTGGTCCGGCCTTGCCACGCCGGACGACCAGTGGGCTCGCTTCCAGCGCCTCGCCTGGACTGACCCGTCCGCCGCCGCCCGTCAATTGACCCGCCTCGACGTCGCGCACCACACCGCCGGCGAAGCCCGCCTGGCGGTCAGACGCGACGACCCGCAGGGCGAACCTCTAGTCGCCTCCCTGCCGCCGGAACGGCGCGATGATCCCGGCCTGATGCTGGACCGCGCCCGTTGCTTCCGCAAAACCGACCGAACGGGAGACGCCGTGGCGCTCTGGCTGCAGAGCGGTACCCAGGCGCAACGCGCCGCGCCGGGACATCTGGCTGAATTCTGGGCAGAGCGGAATGAGCTGGCGCGCAAGCTGCTGCATGACGGCGACATGCAGGACGCCTACGCGATCGTCGCCGCCCACGGCCAGACCGCCGGCGAGCCGCTGGTCGACGCCGAATTCCTCGCCGGCTTCATCGCCCTTCGTCTGCTGCACGATCCGGCGAAGGCGGCACCGCATTTCCAGGCTCTGGCTGCCGCATCGCCCGCCGCCATCACCCAGGGCCGCGCGCATTACTGGCTCGCCCGCACCGCCGCCGCGGCAGGTGCCGACGCTGAACCGGAGTACCAGAAGGCTGCCGCCTGGCCGACCACCTTCTACGGTCAACTTGCCGCACTGGCCCTGGGCTCATCACCCGCCGCCCGCATCCGCGCCCTGCGTGATCCGGCCTGGACCGAGGACACCGCCCTGGCATTCACCGGCCACGAGGTGCTGCGCGCCGCCGCGTGGCTGATCGCCTGGGGCGACAACCAACGTGCCCGAGTCTTCCTGCGGCGCATGGACGAGCTGGCGCCGATCCCCGCCGAACGCGCATTGACCGCCGCCTTTTCGCTGCAGGTCGGCTTGCCAGACAGCGCCGTCGCCGTCGCCCGACGCATGGGCCGCGATGGGCTTGCGCTGCCGCGGATGGGATGGCCCGAGCCCTTCAAGCCGCCAACCCCACCCGATGCCGGCTTCTCGCTGGGCATCATGCGCCAGGAGAGCAGCTTCGATATCGGCGCCCTGAGTTCCTCCGGCGCGCGCGGGCTGATGCAGTTGATGCCGCCGACCGCCGCCAGCGAGGCGAGGCAGCTTGGCATCCCGGTATCGATCTCGGCCCTGACCGTCGATGCCAGCAACAACATGCGCCTGGGCACCGCCTATCTGCAGGAGGTTCTGACGCGTTTCGACGGGTCGCTGCCGCTGGCCGCCGCCGCCTACAATGCCGGGCCCGCCCGCGTGGCACAATGGCTGGCTGATGATGGCGATCCCCGTACCGGCCCGATCGACATGGTCGACTGGATCGAGCTGATCCCGTTCAACGAGACTAGGAACTACGTTCAGCGCGTGGTGGAAAACGTGACGATCTATCGTGCCCAGGACAATGACACGACGCCGATCCTGACCACGCCATGGACGCGCTGATCCATAGTCTCAGCGCCTGGGACGGCCTGCCGCTGTGCGTGCGCGAATGGCACGCCGGGACGACACGCCGGCCCATCCTGTGCCTGCCTGGCTTGGTTCGCACCGGCGCTGACTTCGAGGCGCTGGCCGAGCGGATCGGCGAAGGCCGCCGGGTGGTCGCGGTGGACTACGCTGGCCGCGGCGGATCCGGCCGGAGCCGCGATATCCGACGCTATGCGCCCGAGCCTTGCGCTCGCGACGTCATGGACATCTGCGCCGCCCTGCACCTGCATCGCGTCGTGGTGATCGGCACCAGCTTCGGCGGCCTGCTGGCAATGGGTCTTGCCGCCGCGCGTCCTGGACTGATCGCCGCCGCCGTGCTGAACGACATCGGCCCGCGGGTTGGCACCGAAGGCGGCGACTTCGTCCGCGGTTTCATTGGTCTCGACCCTGCCCTGGAGAGCCTGGATGCCTGCGTCGCCTTCCTGCGACAGAACCTGCCGCCATTGTCGCTCTCGACTGACCGGGAATGGCGTCGGATGGCCGAACTGACCTACGCGCCCGGACCGGATCAGCGCTACCATCCGGTCTGGGATATCAGGATCGCTGGGCTGCTGGCCGGCCGGATGCCCGACCTCTGGCCGCTGTTCGGCGCTTTGGCGGATGTCCCGCTGCTGCTGGTCCGTGGCGGGGTTAGCAACATCCTGCTGCCTGAGACGGTCGACCGGATGCAGGCGGCGCGTCCCGACATGGCGCTGGTAACGCTGCCCGGCATCGGCCACGCGCCGACCCTGACCGAGGCCCTTGCGGCGGCCGCGCTGACCACATTCCTGGTGCGGACAGGATGACCCCGGCCCGTTTCATCGCCGGCGGTTTCGGCACCGGTTTTTCGCCTATTGCCGCCGGCACGGTGGCGTCACTGGCCGCGGTCCTGACGGGCGCCGGCTTGATGACGCTGTCTCGCTGGGCGGTGCCGCTCGTTGCCCTGGGGGCCACGGTGGGCGGATATGCCGCGATCAGCCGCGCCAAGGTCGACGGCGACCCCGGCTGGGTGGTGATCGACGAGTTCGCCGGTCAATGGATCACCCTGCTCGCGCTGCACCGGCCGACCCTGCCGGGGCTGATCCTGGCGTTCCTGCTGTTCCGCGTCTTCGACATCACCAAGCTTGGCCCCGTCGGCTGGGCCGACCGCCAGCACGGTGCCTTCGGGATCATGGCCGATGACGTCATCGCCGGCGTGATCGCGGCACTGCTGTTGGCGTTCGCCGGCCTGATGTGGCCGGCCTTGCGGATATGACAGTATCGGCGCCGCAGTGCTGCCGCGGCTGACTGAAAATCCGCCGACTTTACCTGTTCTTGCGTCACCAGCCCCTGTCCTTGCGCCGCGAGCCCCTGTTCTTGCGTTGCGAACCGAAGTGTTTGAGGCTTGGTATTCGGAAATTCCGAAAGCGATCCATGCCCCTGGAACATAGGCGGATTGACAGCGTGCGGCCCATCGCGGAACGGCGTCTGGCCGGTCAGGCAATCCGGAAAATCGTGCCGCGCAGCCTGCACGCCGCCTGGACGCCATCGCCGACGCGTCGCGATCCGGTCGCCATCCTGATCGAGACCGGACGCCATCGCATTGCCAGCCTGCTGCCGATCCGGTACGACCGGATGCGCGCCTCGCCATTCGGCTTCCTCCGCGGCGCCGCCGCGATCATGGCGGCCGATCTCGCAATGACCCCGACCAGCGGCCTTTTGGTGCAGGCCTGTGGCGACTGCCATCTGGCCAACTTCGGCACCTTCGCCTCCCCCGAAGGCATCCCGGTGTTCGATGTCAACGACTTCGACGAAACCCTGCCGGCGCCGTTCGAGTGGGACGTCAAGCGCCTCGCCGCCAGCTTCGCCGTTGACGCGACATCCCGCCACCTTGGTGCGCGTGCCGCCAGGCAACTGGCCCGCACCGTGGCATTGGCCTACCGGATGCACATGCAGCAACTCGCGCGGCTCGACCCGCTGATGTCCTGGCGATCGCGCATCGACGTCACCAACATCGTCAACGGGATCGAGAACGAGAAACTGCGGGACCGCGCCCTGAAACGTCTGCGGACGGCGACCGACGCCAGCCACAACGGCTACCCGAAGCTGATCGAGCGCACCAGGGGCGGCTGGCGGATCAAGGAAAAGCCGCCCCTGGTCACGCCGCTATCGGGTCAGGCCGACGATACGCACGAACGGGTCGCGCGCACCGGCTTCGAATCCTACAAGCTGTCCCTGCCGGAGGAGCGACGGATCCTGCTGGACCGCTACGAACTGGCGGATGTCGCTTTCAAGGTCGTCGGCGTGGGCAGCGTCGGCACGTTCTGCGCCATCGGGTTGTTCGCAACGAAGGACGACCACACCCTGCTGCTGCAACTGAAGGAGGCCCAGGCCTCCGTACTGGCGGACTTCGCTGGTCCCAGCCTGTCGCGTAACCAGGGCCAGCGGGTCGTCGTCGGCCAGCGTATCATGCAGACCGTGCCGGACCTGTTCCTCGGCTGGACCGAGCATTCGGGCGATGACCAGCAATGTTACGTTCGCCATCTGAAGGACAGCCGCCTCGCGCTGATCGGCGCCGATGTGGCGGAAGCGGCGCTGCCGTATTACGCGACCCTGTGCGGCGTGACCTTGGCTCGCGCCCATGCCCGCTCCGCCGACGCAGCCTGTATCGGCGGGTACATGGGATCAGGCGGCGCCTTCGACGCGGCCATCGCCGGCTTTGCGGTGGCGTATGCCGCGCAGACGGAAACCGACTGGCGGCTGTTCCTGGAGGCGATCAAGTCGGGAATGATCGACGCCGGAGGGTAGCGGCGGGCATCAGGCCGAGGAACCGCCTGGCTGATTACCGCGCCGCTGCGCCGCGATCCTGGCGGGTGGGGTGCTTCAACCTTTGCCGTGGATGCATTAGCCTGTCCTGGAGAACAGCGAAAGGATGCGCGCGCGATGAACGATCTTATGCCAACGGGCGATCTTCTGGTGGCAACCGACCAGCGCCACCTGATTCACCCGCTGCACCACGCCAAGGACCACGCCAACCCCAAGGTCTTCGTCTCCGCCAACGGGTCGATGCTGCGCACCGCCGATGGCCGGGAATACATCGACGGCCTTTCGGCCCTGTGGAACGTCAACATCGGGCACGGCCGAAAGGAACTCGCCACCGCCGCCGCCGAACAGATGGAGAAGCTGGCTTACGCGTCGGCCTATGCCGGCTACTCCAACGAGCCGGCGATCCGCCTGGCGGAGCGCATCGTGAACCTCGCGTACGACAACATGGCGGCGGTCTATTTCACCACCGGCGGCGCGGAATCCAATGAAAGCGCCTTCAAGTTCGCCCGCTATCACTGGAAGCGCCTGGGCAAGCCTGAGAAGGTGAAGATCATCTCCCGCCGCTACGGCTACCACGGCGTCACGCTGGCCGCCATGAGCGCCACCAGCCTGCCCAACTACCACAAGATGTTCGGCCCCCTGGTGCCGGAGTTCCTGCAGGTGGCACCGCCGTATCCCTACCGCTGGCCGGGCAACGGCGATGCCGGCATCGGCGCGGCGGACGCGGTGGAGGAAGCCATCCTGGCCGAAGGTGCCGACACTGTCGCCGCCATCATCGCCGAACCGGTGATGGGCTCCGGCGGCGTGATCGTCCCGCCGCCCAGCTACTTTCCCCGGCTGCGGGAGATCTGCGACCGCCACGAGATCCTGCTGATCGCCGATGAGGTGATCACCGGTTTCGGCCGCACCGGCCAGTGGTTCGGCCTTGGCCATTGGGGCATCCAGCCGGACCTGTTCTCCTTCGCCAAAGGCGTCACCAGCGGCTATCTGCCACTCGGCGGCGTCGTTGTGTCCAGGCACATCCATCAGGTGATCCAGGATGCGCCGGCGGATGAAAAATTCATGCATGCGGCGACGTATTCCGGCCATCCGGTCTGCTGCGCCGTCGCCCTGGCCAACATCGACATTATTGACAAGGAAGGCCTGGTCGAGCGCGCCCAGGTGCAGGGCGACCGGTTCCGTGCCGGGCTGGAGACGCTGCTGACTCTGCCGGCGGTGGGGGAGGTGCGCGGCATCGGCATGCTTGCTGCCATCGAACTGGTGGAGCACAAGGGCAGCAAGGCGCCGGCCAAGGGTCTGGGTGCGCGCGTCGCCGCCCAAGCCGCCGACCGCGGCCTGATCCTGCGCCTGCGCGCCGCCGCCGACGGGCCGCCCGCCAGCGGCGACACGTTGTGCTTCGCGCCACCGCTGCCGACTTCGGAAGTGACGCTGGACCGCATCGTTCAGATCACCGGTGAATCGATCCAGGCGGCAATGTAGCGAACGACAAGATCAGGGTCATCTCGCGACAGACGCCGCCGGATGACCCGATCCGCTAACTGTGCGAGGCGATGAACCATGCGCATGACACAAAGTATGAACCATGCGCATGACGAAGAGTCTTCGCGAAGCCTTGTCGCGGCGCTCGCGTTCGAGCCGCCTGAAGCCTTGGACAAAGGCAAGCGTCATTCGTGAACGGGCAGCGTTATGATCGCATTGAAGAACGCGCTGGTGGTGCTCGTCCTCCTCGGCTTCATTGGCTCCGGCCACGCCGCCTCTCTTCCCGCCGTCGAATCCGAAACCGGAATGGTCGTCTCCGCACAGCGTCTGGCAGCCGAGGCGGGGGTGGCGATCCTGCGCCAGGGCGGCAATGCGATCGATGCGGCGGTTGCCGTCGGCTATGCGGAAGCCGTGGTCAACCCGTGCTGCGGCAATATCGGCGGCGGCGGATTCCTTACGGCGCGACTGGCCGACGGACGCAACATCGCCATCAGTTTCCGTGAAACCGCCCCGGCCGCCGCCAGTCGGAACATGTATCTGGACAGCGCCGGCCACCCGGTTCACGACGCCAGCCGGTACGGCTGGAAAGCCATCGCCGTACCCGGCACGGTGCTCGGCCTTGAGACCGCCCTGACGAAGTACGGCACGTTGCCGCGCCGAACGGTCATGGCGGCGGCCATCCGTCTGGCCCACGACGGCTTTGTGCTGAGCAAGGCCGATGCCGATATCCTGGGTAAAGGCGAGCGCCTGTTGCGGCAGGATGCCGTCGCCGCAAGCCAGTTCCTCTATCCGGATGGCACTGCCTACCAAGCCGGCGACATCCTGCGTCAGCCGGACCTTGCCGCGACGTTGCAAGCCATCGCCGACCATGGCCCCGCGGCATTCTACACGGGACATATTCCTCAGGCGGTCGAGGCCGCATCCCGCGCCGGCGGCGGCATCATCACGGCCGCCGACTTCGCATCCTATCATGTCACGGAGACGTCGCCGCTCACCTGCACATACCGCGGCAACGTCATCCTGTCCACGCCTCCGCCATCCTCCGGCGGCGCATCGATCTGCGAAATCCTGAATGTGCTGGAAGGCTACGACCTTCGTGCGATGGGTTTCCACGCCGCCGGATCGGTGCACGTCATGGCGGAGGCCATGCGCCTTGCCTACTTCGACCGCAGCACCTTCCTCGGCGATCCCGCTTTTATCGACAACCCGCTCAACCGGTTGCTGTCCAAGGATTACGCCGCCCGCTTGCGTGGTCAGATCACTGGCCGGGCCACGCCGTCAGCCGATTTGGGACCCGCGGAGGCACCGACCAGGGAAAAGCCGCAGACGACGCACTACTCGGTGATCGACAAGGACGGCAACGCCGTGGCGGTGACCTACACCATTAACGGCGCCTTTGGTGCGGGCGTAATCGCCGGCGATACCGGATTCCTGTTGAACGACGAGATGGACGACTTCACCTTGAAACCAGGGGTTTCCAATCTGTACGGACTGGTTCAAGGTGCGGCGAACGCCATTGCCCCAGGCAAGCGGCCGCTGTCATCGATGGCACCAACGATTGTGCTGAAGGACGGGCAGGTGCGGATGGTCCTCGGCTCCCCCGGCGGGTCGAGGATTGTCACCATTGTGCTGGAGACGATCCTGAACATGATCGACTATGACATGACGCCGCAGGAGGCGGTGGACGCTCCTCGGCTGCACCTGCAGTGGCTGCCGGATATCCTATATGCCGAACGGCTGGCACTGTCGCCGGATGCGCGGGACGCGCTGCTGCGGATGGGTTACCGGATCGAGGAACAGCCGAATTGGGGCGCGGTGGAGCTGATCGCGATGGGCGCGCCGCCAGCGCCCGGGACGACGCCGCCAGGTATGGATCTTGTCACCGGGCAGCGTGGGACGGCGAAGGTTTTTTATGGCGCCAGCGATCCTCGTCGTCCGGCGGGCGCGGCGATCGCGCCGTAATGACCAGGCGCGGCTGAACCTCTAACCGCCGCTGTTGCATTGGCGCGCTACACAATCAAACGTCGTGCTCGGCTGGTTGCACATCTTGACCGTTGTTGCCGCCTCGCGTGACATAGTACCAGGCGGCCCATGTATTGACGGATCGGCGAGGCCGCTTAAACCGTCATGCCTTCTGAAATATTGCTTGATGACCTCCTTCAGGCTCATTTTCCTATTGCGTTACGTTGCAACCTGAGATAGAAAACAAGAACGTAAGGCGAACATCAGGTGAGTATCTTTCTTCTGTGCTGCCAATCTCATTTCCGCCGACACCGCAACCTTTAACGACACTGCGAATCATACGCCTTCCCTCAAATTCCATAAGTGTCGGCGGCCGAGTCGGTTGGTTTTGAGTTGCGCCAAAGTAAAGCCGACGCGATCCCCGTGGTGGCTTGGCACAAACCAAACGCTCGCAGTGCCGACTCAAAACCTTGGATGAACCCGCAAGGCGTTCAGGCGCGCGCGACAAACCCGGCTGAACGACAGGAGTATGAGTGAGCCACAGAACCCGCGCCGGGTCCACGCACGATCTTAAGCTAATCTGATTTCAACCAGCTATTGTCTATTCAAGGTCTTTTCATGCTTCCCATCAAGCCAGTCGACGCGCCGCTCTATGTTGTCACGCCGATCATCAATCCATCCCGCTATCGCTCCCGCTATCACCTGTATCGGAATTTCGAGAAATACATCACCGACATCGGTGCTGTTCTCTACACCGTAGAGGCCGCCTACGGCGACCGCGCGTTCGAGATCACCGACGCCGCCAATCCACATCACCTCCGTCTTCGCACCAATCATGAACTTTGGCACAAGGAGAACCTGATCAACATCGGCGTGTCCCGCCTGCCGGCCGACTGGAAATACGTCGCCTGGATTGATGCCGACGTGCAGTTCGCGCGCCCCGACATCGTTGCGGAAACGGTCCACCAGCTTCAGCACTTCAGCGTCGTGCAAATGTTTTCGCACGCCACCGATCTCGGCCCACAGCACCAGCCGCTGGCGTCGTTTGACGGGTTCGTCGCACGCTATATGCGCCGGCATGGCAACACGGTCCCCAAGCTGGACCGTTATGGCGTCTGGCATCCCGGGTATGCCTGGGCCTGCCGGCGCGATGCCTGGGACCACCTCGGCGGCCTGATCGATTGGGGTGCTGTCGGCTCCGCCGATCGTTACATGGCGTGCGGCCTGTTTGGCGAGATGGCGCAGGCCTTGAGCGCTGATACCGGGCATGCATGCCCAACCTATGCCGGATGGTGCCTCGAGTGGCAGGCTCGCGCCGAGACCTACGTGAAGCGCAACGTTGGTTTGGTCGATGGCTTGCTGCTGCATTATTTTCATGGATCGAAGAAGCACCGCGGCTATGCCAGGCGGGACGAAATCCTTTGGAAGAACCAGTTCGATCCCTTGAAGGACATCAAGCGCGATTGGCAGGGTCTCTGGCAGTTGACCGACCAGAAGCTCCAGCTACGCGACCAGCTTCGCACCTATTTCCGCAGCCGTGACGAGGACGGCACCGAGATCTGATACAATGGCCGTTTAGGTTGACCCGGCGATACCCGGGTCAACGGCCGTTGCTATTTCATTGCTTCGCCCGCAGCCGCCCCACCACGCCGCGCCACGCGCATACTTTGTTGATTCTTTGGATCGTCGACATAACGCCACGAAATCCTCCGACTGTTTCGTCAGGTCTTTCCCCGATGCGCTGGCTGGTCTGTAGGAGTACAAAAACCCATCAGTGGACAGCAGCCGCGCTCGGCGTCAGGCTTAACGCCGCAACGCCGGGCAGGACCCATCCATGCTCCCTGATTCGACACTGACCGAAGCGGCATCTTTGCTGGCTGCCTGCCGAACCAAGGGCGTCAGGCTCGCCACCGCGGAAAGCTGCACCGGCGGGCTGATCGCCGCCGCCCTGACTGCCATCACCGGATCGTCGGACGTGGTGGATCGCGGCTTCGTCACCTATTCGAACGAGGCAAAGAACGAGATGATCGGTGTGCCGATGCCGATGATCCAGGCGCATGGAGCGGTCAGCGAGGCGGTTGCCCGTGCCATGGCCGAGGGCGCGCTCAGCCGCTCCCGCGCCGCCATTGCCGTGTCAGTCACCGGCGTAGCCGGCCCAGGTGGCGGCAGTACGGAAAAGCCTGTTGGTCTTGTATGGTTCGGCGTCGCCCGCACCGGCCTGCCGCTGATCAGTCAGCGCCATGTCTTCCCCGGCGACCGCACTGAAATCCGCGCCGCGACCGTCCTGCACGCGTTTAGACTGATCCACGACTCGCTGCGGACGTTCACCTAGTTCGTCCCGGGTGTTTTGGCGGATACCGCAGATCGGCTCTGGAACACCGCCGCCTCCGCACCAATCTGCCAATGCTAAAGCAGTAAACGCCGCCATGCTTCCGGCGAGACAGGAGGACAAAACGATGCAAGCAACCCTGAACGGCCATGTGATCGCTGACAGCGACGATATTGTTGAAGCCGGCGGCTACCAGTATTTTCCCAGCACCGCGACGCGCCTGGAGTGGTTGGAGAAAGTGCCAAAAACCGAATCAGACCGTGCCTGTCCGCACGGTGTCCAGTTCTATGACGTGGTGCTCGACAACACCCGTTCCAGCAGAGCGGCCTGGTCCTACGAATCACCGCGGCCGGCTATGCAGGCGGTCGGTGGTCGGTTTGGATTTTGGCAAGACGTCAAGGTCGAGTGATCGCAAAACGGCCAGCATCTGCTGGTCCCTGGTCAGGCCTCCAATCCGGTTTCGTGGTTGACCGCGACCGCGGATACCCGCTTCCATCCGGATAGTGCGCGGCGATAGCGCCGCGCCAGGCGCTCCTTTACGCTCGCTGAAACTCCGCCTGCTCAGCCTGTGGAGCCTTTCACTCATCGCCAGCGTCGCGGTTGACCGTCTGCTGGTTCAACTCTATCGCCAATCCGCCCAGGCGCAGATTGGCCATGCCGAAGCGATGATCGCCCGCGCCTGCGACGTCATTCGGAATCGCTACGGCTTTTATGTGGCCGGCTGGTCTGGCCCCGTGCCGAGCTGCCCGATAGCGAACTAGACGCCAACCCCATTACAATGAACTCGCCAATGACGGGAGTACGATCTTCATAGCGACACGCTCGACCGGACAGATCGAGGAGGGACCGCCCGGCTTCTCGATCGCCGCGCTAGACGGCGGCCGCATGAGCTGGCGGTTCACGCCGATCGAGCGCGCCTGGCCGTTTGTCCTGATAGCCCGACCGGCCGACCGGCGACTTGTCACGGGGGCTGGCCAAACCGTCGGCGGCGCGTCTCTCATGCGTGTAAAGGTCATAGGCGACGCGCCGATCGAGGTGGTGGAGGTACGGTTAGACGATGGCAAGTGGGTGCCAATGGTGCCTGTGCCTGGCGCCTCCGCGCTGTGGGAGGCCCCCTGCGACGGGTTGGGCGAAGGCGTGAGCGTCCGCGCGCGAGATGCGCGAAGCCGAGGGGATCAGGATCGCGTCCATCCGGCGCGCCCTGACTGGACGCCCCCGGAACGTGTCGCCGACGGCAGCGATCAGGATCGGATCGACGCCTGGCCGGAGAAGGGCATCCTGAACACCCAGCTCGGACCGAACCGGAACGGCAGGAAGTGGTAAGTTCCGCGGTCGCGGCCGAGGGTTATGACAGCGGCGGGATACCGGGCGAGCCGCGGGCTGAGCGGCCCGGCAAGCAGGTCTCGTGGCGCAGCCTGCGTGGCCTCGACGCGCTCAACTTCCTCATGGCGGATGTGCAGGGTGGGCTCGGCCCCTACCTAACGGTGTTCCTGGCGGATCAGCGATGGCAGCCTGGCAGCATCGGCTTGGCAATGGCGGCCAGCTCGATCGCGGCGGCGGTCTGCCAGATTCCTGCCGGGCTTGTGGTCGATGCGACACCGGCAAAGCGGCTGGTCGCCGCCGCCTCGGGGTTGCTGATCGCGGCGGCGTGTCTGCTGATTGCCTGGTGGCCGCATTTTTTTCCGGTGCTCGGCGCACAACTGGCGATCGGCGCGGCGGCGGCGCTGGTGCCGCCAACGTTGGCGGCGCTTGCCCTCGGGCTGGCCGGCCGCACCCGGTTCGATGCCACGATCAGCCGCACGCAGTCGTTCAACCACGGCGGCAACTTCGTGGCCGCGGCGCTGGCCGGCACGCTCGGGCATTTCATCGGGATTCTCTGGATCTTCTACCTGATTTGCGCCTTTGCCGCCGCCAGCGCGCTGTCCACGCTACTAATCAAGCCAGCCGAGATCGACCACGCGTTGGCGCGCGGCGGCGAAGCGAAGCAGGATGGCACTGGACAGGTGGAGCCTGTGGCGATCCTTACCTTGCTCAAGCGCCGCGATCTGCTCGTCTTCTTTGGCTCGGTAACGCTGTTCCACTTTGGCAACGCGGCGATGCTGCCCATGGCCGGGCAGGTGCTGGCCCGCGCCCACGCGGACCAGGCCACCATTGCACTCTCGGCGTGCATCATCATGGCGCAGTTCGTGATGGTCGGCGTCGCCTGGGCGGTCGGGCGCGCGATGATGCGAGGCATCGGGCGCAAGCCGATCTTCCTGGTCGCCTACGCCTTGCTGCCGGTGCGCGGCGTGCTGTTCTCGTTCACCACCAGCCCCTATGGCGTCGTCGGAATCCAGGTGCTCGATGGCGTGGCGGCCGGAGTCTTCGGCGTGGTCTCGGTTCTGATCGCCTCCGACCTGATGCGGGGCACCGGGCGGTTCAACCTGGCGCAGGGGTTGGTGGCACTCTGCGTCGGCATTGGCGCGGGCCTCAGCAACGTCGTGGGAGAGTATGCCGTGCAGTGGTTCGGCTATGCGACGGGCTTCCTCACGCTCGCCGGCCTCGCCGTTTGCGCGCTTTTGTTCTTTGCCTTCCTGATGCCGGAGACCCGGTCCCGGACCCAGCCTGAAGCCCAGCCGTCCGGCGGGGCCACGTGATGGGCGTAATCGCCGGTTCGCCCTGGGCCATCTGGGGAATTGCCGCCGCGGCCACGGCTGGCGTGATCATCCGTCCTTTCTCCTGGCCGGAGTTCATCTGGGCCGTCGGCGGCGCACTGCTGTTGATCGTGCTGGGTGCGCTGCCCGCAAATGAGGCGCTGACCGGCGTGGCGAAGGGCACCGACGTCTATCTGTTTCTGACCGGCATGATGCTGTTGGCGGAGCTGGCTCGGCAGGAAGGTTTGTTCGACTGGCTCGCGGCGAAAGCGGCCGGCCAGGCGAAGGGTTCAGGCCGCCGGCTGTTTTCCCTGGTGTTCGCCGTGGGCACAATGGTCACGGTGTTCCTGTCGAACGACGCCACTGCCGTGGTGCTGACCCCCGCCGTCGCCGCCGTGGTCAAGACAGCCGAGGCAAAGCAGCCGCTGCCGTACCTGTTCATCTGCGCCTTCATCGCCAACGCCGCGAGCTTCGTGCTGCCGATTTCCAACCCGGCGAACCTGGTGATCTACGGCAGCCACATGCCGCCCCTGCTGCGCTGGCTGCCGACCTACGCCTTGCCCTCGGCACTGTCCGTGATCGTGACCTATGCCATGCTTCGCTGGACGCAAAAATCAAGCCTGCGGCAGTCGATTTCGTCCGAGATCAAGGTTCCCGCTCTGTCCGCCGCCGGCAAGCTTGCCGCATTGGGCATCGTCGGGACGGCGGTCGTTTTGCTGGCGTCCTCTGCATTCGATCTCCAGCTTGGCCTGCCGACCTTCCTGGCGGGGGTGGCGACCGCCGGCCTGGTCATGACCCGGTCCCGGTGTGGGATGACGGCGGTGGTGCGTGATATCTCTTGGGGGGTGTTGCCTCTGGTCGCGGGACTGTTCGTGCTGGTGCAGGCGCTTGAGAAGACCGGCCTGACCAGTGACCTAGCCGGGCTGCTCGGCCACCTCGTGCACTGGTCGGCAATTGGGTCGGCCTGGGCGGCCGGTGCGGTGCTGGGTGTCGGCTGCAACCTGGTGAACAACCTGCCGGCCGGGCTGGTCGCGGGCCGTGTGGTGGAATTGGCGCATGTGCCTGAGTCGGTCCGCGCCGCCGTGCTGATCGGAGTGGACCTGGGGCCGAACCTGTCGGTCACCGGATCGCTGGCTACCATCCTTTGGCTGACCGCGCTACGGCGCGAGGGGCTTCAGGTCAGCGCCTGGACGTTCCTGAAGCTTGGGCTCCTGGTAATGCCACCCGCGCTGCTGCTGGCAATCGCAGGCGCCTTCGCGTTTGGCTGACAAAACGGGAGAACAATGTATGCAGAGCATCAGTGCGGCTTGGCTGTATCCCTTGATCCTGATTGCCGGCGCACTGCAAGCGTGGGGACCGCCGATGAACGGCACGTTGCGGACCTCCCTGAGCAACCCCTGGTTTGCCAGCGTCGTCTCGTTCTTGCCCGTGGTGGCGGCGTTGAGCGTCTTGTGGTTATGCGTGCCTCGGCCACTGCCGACCGCCGCCGGGATCGACGGCATGCCGTGGTGGGCGCCCCTCGGCGGTCTGATCGGTTCCCTCGCCGTGGTCGCCGGGCTGCTGTTCGTCGACAAGGTCGGCGCTGGCGCCTTCGCCGGGCTGACGATCACCGCGAACATCCTGATGTCGCTGCTTATCGACCAGTTCGGACTGTTCAGAATGGAGGTGCACCACCTGAATGTCTGGCGGGTATTGGGTGGTATGCTGATGGTTGGCGGGATTACCTTGATCGCGATTTTCTGAGACAGGCCGGTTCCTGCCGCCGGGAGCCGCAGGCATGTTGTTCGTGAACAAGGCTGGTGCCGGCGCGTGGCGAAGCGCCGGCACCCTCCTTTCAGACAGGCCTAGGCAGCAGCAGCAATGTTGCCAGAGGCATTCAGTCGATACCCACCCTCGACCGTCAGCAGAATCTGACAGTTGGACGGATTGGCCTCGATCTTTTGCCGCAGGCGGTAGATATGCGTCTCGAGCGTGTGCGTGTTCACGCCAGAATTGTAGCCCCATACGCGGTCCAGTAATGTCACACGCGTAACCGGCACCGCACCTGCCCGGTAGAGAAACTTCAGGATCGCGGTTTCCTTTTCTGTTAGCCGGAAGGTTTTGTTTTTCGTTTGATCATGCAGATGCTTGGCGGCGGGTCGAAACGTATAGCGGCCAATCATGAACACGGCATTCTCACTGTCGTCGAAAACACGCAGGTGCGTGCGCATCCGCGCCAACAGCTCGTTTGGACGAAGCGGCTTCGTCACGTAATCGTTCGCGCCCGCATCAAGTGCGCGAATAACATCACCCTCGTCGCAGGAAACGGCTGTCGTGATGATTGGCATTTTATAGCCGAGCCGCCGCAGCTTCGCGCAATAGTCGTATCCGTCACCGTCTGGCATTTGGAGACTGAGGACGATACCGTCATAATGCGCACCCGCGACGGCGAGAAGTTCATCAGCTTCTTTAAAGCTTGTTACAAGCGTGAGCTTGAAATCGCAGGCCGTAGTCACGCTTTCCGCCAGAATTTGATGCTGGCTACCGTCGTGTTCGGCAATCAGGATTGATCGGGTTTTCGTCATGATCTGTACTCCGTCTATTCCCGCCGCTGTTGGTGTGGCGTGGATGGTTGATGACGGATACATAACTATTGCTTGCTCGGTCGGAATAGCCTCATATGGGGCTACCCTCACATTGATTTATGGTCTGTTTTATTTCAGACGACGCGGTGCGATCATGCTCGCACGCAGCAATGCCGCTACCAGCGTTGCCTGCGACCGCTTGCCGGTCTGGGCAAAAAGCTTCTTGAGCCGGGTTCGCACGGCGCCCAGCGTTACCTCCTTCTCGACCGAGAATTCAGCCAGGCTAAGACCGGATATCAGGCCTTCAGCGAGTTCGGCGTTCTCCCGGGACAGATGAAATGCCTCCTGAATCCATCTTGAGGTGCGCGATGCATCTGCTTGCAGATCCGCCACGCATGCTGCCACCAGCGTATCGCCCGGAACAGGCGTGATCGTCATCAGCAGGCGCAGGCTGCCATCCCGGCTCAATAGACGGAAAAGTTCCGGCTGCTGACTGTCAGCGACCCGAAGCACCGCGACGGCCAGCAGCTTCGCCTCAGATGATCGGCGCGCAACCAGTCGAAAGTTATTCTTCCTTAACGCCAAACCGTTTCGAAGCAGTTCGTTTCCAGCTATATTGACATGGGCGATCCGTCCATCGGAGTGCAAAAGAAACGTCGGCGTGAAGACACAATCCAACGCTGCTGCCAACGCTCCTGCATTCACGACGCTCGCGGAAATTCCAACGTCAGCCATCACACCATGACTTCAAAGTTGCGCCGAAAGTTTTCACTTCGGTGTGGCAACCGTAATGTCTCCGCCGCAACAGCGCAAGGTTGTGATCACGTGTCCGTAACCAACAGCAGCGTTATGACCTGCAGTCGGCAGCCCCCGCGATAGGCAGACATCCCATCGTGCCTGGATGCCTTCAGCAATTGTCACCGACGCTCGGCCGGCGCAGGAACCAGGCCACTGGGATGGCCGCGGTGCACAGCCCGCTCATGGCCCAGAAACCGGCGGCGCCGAAATGAGCATACAGCAGGCCCGACCCGATCGTCAGCAGCACTGACGCCACGCCGACCGCTACCGTGCCGTAAAACGCCTGTGCCGTGGCGGCGAGACGCAGCGGAACGGTGTCGCCGATCAGGCGCATGCAGGCGAGGTGCTGCAGCGCAAAGGTCAATCCGTGCAATGGCTCAACTAAAGCGGATGCCGTTACCGACGTTGTCTGTGCCAGAACCGCCCAGCGCATTATGCCGCCCACGGCGGCTAGCATGGACGCGCCGGCCGGCCCCAGCCAGTTGACCAGCGGGCGCCCGGCAAACAGGAAGACCACGATCTCGGCGGCAACCGCCTCCGACCAGAGCAGACCGATCGTGCTGTCCTGGATGCCAACACTGCGCCAGTGAATGACGACAAAGCCGTCGTGCATCGCGTGACTTCCCTGGATCAGCGCCGCCACCAGCATAAGCCGCCGGAATGGGCGCAATCGCAGCAGAGTCCTGAGGCTGCCGGCTTGCTTGGTCACTGCCCGCGTGACCGAATGGATGACATCGGGCACCCAGACGCCACACCACGCCGCCCCGCCAAGCAGCAGCCCATTGAGCCAGATGATGGAATCAAGCCCGTATCGCCCGACCACCTGGCCCGCCAGCAGTGTCCCAAGAATGAAGGCGGCCGATCCGGTGCCTCGCACCCAGCCGTAATCAAACCTTCGCCAGAGCGAACCGGGTTGACGACTGGACCCTGCGGCCGCCAAGGTCAGCGCATCGGCCAGCGGCGTAATCGGCGCCAGAACCGTTGCGTGAGCCACACTGGCGCATAGCAGCGGCCACAGATCGGCGGCCGGCAGATAGGTGAAACCGACGACGGCGGCGGCGGCGGTGCAGGCCACAAGAACCATGCGTGGCGCCGCGAGCCGATCGGCCACATAGCCTCCGAGCGGACCAGCGGCAAGCCGCGCCGCGGTGCCGGCCGCCAGCACCAGGCCAATTGCTTCCGGCGACAAGCCCCGGCTGGCAAGAAAGGCTGCCAGGAAAGGTGACACGGCTCCGTATGCCACAAACAAGGCCACATATAGACCAACAAGGCGCAGGAAACCGGACGACGATCCTGCCATGCTGGTGCCAGTGGCGACGTTCAAACGCTCGATCCATGCCAGGCTTGTTCGGCCGAGCGAACCGCTTTTTCATTCGGTCCTTCAGGGCGTATCGAGCGGGACCGAGGGGCCATTGATTTCCGGCCTGACGTTTCTGACATAATGGCACGTATCAGGAGATTTGTATCATGGCCTGGGCTGCTACCGGTGAAAACTATATCGGCTCTGACGCGGCGTCTCGGCTCGCTCGCCTGCGCCGCCTGGCATGGCTGATCGACGGCGCCTTCGCGCTGCCAGGAACCAGTTTTCGGTTTGGCCTGAACAGCCTGATTGGCCTACTGCCAATCGGCGGTGATGCGGTCCTCGGAGCATTGTCACTTTATATTGTCTATGAAGCAGCACAGCTTGGACTGCCACGACACAAGCTGGCCCGGATGGTGGCGAATGTCGGGATCGAGGTATTTGCCGGCAGCGTTCCTGTGCTGGGCGATCTATTCGACATGGCATTGAAAGCCAACCTGCGGAACCTCGCCATGATCGAGGAGCACTTTCGCGGCTCCGGGTGGGCAAGGCGGTAGGTCATGAAAACGGCTGACCAGGGTGGCAAGTGCTGGCGAGAGCGGGCACACTGGCCGCATGACAGTCAGTCCCTATCTGTTTCCCGCCGCCGACCATCCGCTGCATGACGCGACCGATCGGCTGAAGGTGCGTGAGGCCGTCTCCGGCTTCGGCATCGCCCTGCGCTATCAGGAACGCGCGCCTGACCCGCCCGGCACGCCGGAGGCCGACTGGTGCGAAACCGGGCACTCGATCTTCGTTCTGTCCGGCCACATTCGCTACGACTTTGACAGCCACTCGGTCGAGGCCGGACCCGGCGACATGCTGCATATCCCCGCCGGCCGCGCGCACCGGCACAAGCCCTCGGTCGCGGGCAATGAGACCGTCCGCTACGTGCTGACCGAATTCGGCTGATGCGGCCGGCATAAACCCTTTGGTAACCATTATCCGTCAGACTGGCCCAATGGAGGCGCGGGTATGTTTTCGACCGCGGTGCGGAGCTGGTTTGGACGAACGCTGGAGGTGCCTCCGGTCGCGGCAGCCGCTTGCCTGCCGGACGCGGCCGTCTCACGCTACAACTTCAGTCCCGCACCGGAACAGCCGCCCAACCTTTGGCCAGCCGCTCGGCTGGCGGTCACCAGCCAGCTCTGGGGCAAGGGCTTCAATCTTCCGGGCGGAGAGGTGGAAATCCTTCAGCTTACCCGGTCGCTCGGGTTGTCGTCAGCCTCCAGCCTGCTGCTGATCGGCGTGGGCGCCGGTGGACCGGCGAGCAGCATTGTCCGCAACCTGGGCGCCTGGGTCACCGGTCTGGAAGTCGATCCCGCTCTGGTGAAAGAAGCCAAAGCGCTGATGAAGGCCGGGCAGATCGCCAACAAGGCCAAGATCGAGGCGTGGGACCCCGAGAACCCACGCTTCGGCCGCGGCCAGCACCACCACTGCTTGGCGATCGAGCCGCTGCGGGCCGGCGGCCAACCGGAACCGATCATCGACAGTCTGGCGCAAACGCTGAAAACCGGGGGGCAACTGGTGATGATCGAGCTGGTCGCCGACGCGCCGCTGCTCGCCGGCGATCCCACGGTTAGCCGCTGGGCCAGGCTGGAGCACCGCACCGCCGCCGCAGTGCCCACGGCGAATGGCGTGACCCGCATGTTGACGCGCGTTGGCTTCGACGTCCGCATCGCGGAGGACATCTCGGACCGCCACATGCACAACGCGATGATTGGCTGGCGCGTGGCGGTGCGGGACCTGCGGGATTACAAGCCCGCGCCGCCAGTGGCGGCACAACTGGTGGCGGAGGCGGAGATCTGGCTGCTGCGGGTCAAGCTGCTGCGGGAGAAGCGGCTACGGATGATGCGCTGGCATGCGATTGGACGTGCGTCGTCAGCCGTCGCCAGCCCGCGGCCGGCCTGACATCTTCGGCAGCGGCCTTCAAACCGGGTTCACACCGATGCGGTATTGCGGCAGTAATGCAGGACGGCCTGACCGCCAACGTTGCGAGCCCTCGTTTTGGCCGAAGGTGACCCTCTCGCATGAGCTACCTGAAACAAGCCGCCGCGGTCCTGCTGCTGTCCGCGGCCATCGTGACAGCCCCGCGACAGACGGATGAAGCCGAAACGCGGATGGCGACTGGCTGTTCGGCGGCCGGATCATCCATCGGGGCGGAGGCAGGTCTGATGCCACCAAGCGGCGCCAGCCGTCCAGCATTGCTGCCCGCCGGCTATCTGCATACAGCCGGGTCACAGATCGTCGATCAGACCGGGCGACCCGTCCGTATCGCCTCGGTCGGCTGGTTTCAGGGGTTCGAGAACCCGGACTTCGCGATGCAAAAGATCATGCAGCTCGGCTTCAACGCCGTGCGGATCTCATGGGTCGATGCGACGATGCGGAGCGACCTGCAACGGATTGATAGGATCGTCGCAGCGGCGGCGCATCATGGCATCAAGGTCATTCTGGATCACCACACCAATGAGGCGGGCACACCGGCCGATGGCTACGGTGCGCAGCAGCGGAATGGGCTTTGGTACGACAGCGGGCCGGGCACCAACGGCACCAACGGCACGTCTGTCAAAGGCACCGTGACCCAGGCCGTCTTTCAGGCGCACTGGGTGGAAGTCGCCAGGCGCTACGCCGGCAACAGCACCGTCATCGGCTTTGATCTCGACAACGAACCGCTGATGATCCCAGGCGGTTCCACCTGGGGCGATGGCGGCGTGACCGATATCCGCCTGATGTACCAGACTGTCGGCAATGCCATTCTGGCGGCGAACCCGGATGTGCTGATCATCGCGGAGGGTCCGCAGAACTACCCTGGTAGGGCGCCATGGGGTGATCTGTCGAACGTGCGAGCCGCCCCGGTCCAGCTTAATAGGGCAGACCGGTTGGTGTATTCGGTGCATGATTATCCGACGTATGTCTCGGGCGTGAAAGAGAACAGCGGTCGGCCGAAGGTGGCTGGAATGAACCGGGCCTGGGGTTTTCTTGTATCGGAGAAGATCGCACCGGTCTGGATTGGCGAGATGGGTGCGAACCTCGATGGCACTTGCTGCCATGAAAATATTGCCGCCAGTCAAGCCTGGGCCGCGACCCTGGTCGACTATCTGAATGGCAAACTGGCCTCCCAGGGCGGGCCGAGCTTCAGGGGAATGGAGCAGGGCGTGTCGACGGACTGGTGGGCCTGGGGCAACCTGACCGGACAGCCACTTGATGGTACGCTCGCCCCGGATGGATCGCGGCGACCGGCGCAATATGCGGTCTACAGCCAGTTGGCGCCAGGGGTAGTCTGCCGCACCGGCAGCCCTGTCGCGACCCCTGGATAGTTAACAATCCTGGCCCAGATCCTTACGGCTTCAGGTAACCTGTCGCCGGCGGCTCTTGCGTGGCCCAATCAGACGGACCTTCTTTCTGAACCTTACGCCGCTTGGCTATTGCACGCGAACGCCTGCCAGCAAACGCGGCAATATGATCCAGAGCATGCTTGGCGAACGACGTCACCGGCTGTTCAAGCAAATAATGGGTCGCCACTCCGCAACCCACACAGACTACCGATAATCCGATCGCGATTGTTTCAATTGATAGGCGGTGACTGAACCACATCGCCGCTCGAACGAAAATGGAATCGGCGACTGGATGTGCGAGGTAGATGGCGTAGGAGCAGGCGCCCGCGGCAATGAAGGCCGGTTCGCAGAGCTTGAACCAGCCGGCTCTTTCCACACCGATCAGCCCCAGCAGCGTCAGCGCCGAGGCGCTGCCGAATACCAGGGTGAACACCTCTTGCACTTGTTGTGGGTCGGTTATGTCTGGAACGAACGCGACCCCCGCCGCGAAGGCGGCGATGCCAGCCGCTAGAACGGCGGCCGGCCAAGGTGTCGTGTGCGCCCGCAGATAAAGGGCACAAGCCACACCTGTCAGGAACTCCAGATTGCGAACGTTTAGAAAGAATGAGAACGGAAAGCCCATGTCCGGGCATGCCAGGTTGGCAGTGATGATCGCGACGCCCCAGGCGACCAGCACCTTGATCCAATTGCGCCCGAACGCGATCCCAAGACCGAACATCAGGTAGAAGAAGACTTCATACGTCAGGGTCCAGGCGACGCCGAGAACCGGCATATCCGGATTTGGAAGCAGAAAGAATGACAGGATGACATTGGACAGTGCGTGCTGCGATGGGATGCCGAAGGACGGCCGGATCTGGTAGATGACAATAAGCGGAACAAGGACGGTCCAGAACAGCGGGAAGATGCGCAGAAAGCGCCGTCTGGCATAGCGGCCGAGCCGATCCGGATAGCCGATGTCATTCCAATGCACGGTGGTAATAATGAAGCCACTGAGGACAAAAAAGAAATCGACGCCGGCTGCCAGAGGCTTCAGCACACCATTAAAGGGCATCACGCCGAAGTAGCGTGGTTCGGCAGTGATCAAGGCCACGTGACTGATGACGACAGCAATCGCCGCTACGGCTCTGGCGGCTTCGATCCCCGCGTAACGACGACGATGAGGATCCAAGGCATTCACAGTCATCCGCATCCTGCACCCAGTTGCTTTCCAGAATGAATGGTAGCCGCCAATACTGCGGCCGACGAACCGCCTGACAGCAGGTAACGAAACGGCCCAAGCATCCAATGTCAATTCGATTGTTCGGGAGATCAGCCTGAGCGATGACTGTAAAGCTGCTGCATGTTATTTTATCACGTTATAATCAAGGACATCAGGAAAAATTGCGGCAAAAACTGAACGTTTACAATGCATATATGCACAGGCAGAACGTTGCCGCTCAAGTATTACTCATGTTCAACTAACCGTTTGTGAACGGTTTCAATACTGCATACAACACGGAATGCACCGGGGTGGGTACGCCAAGCGTCTTGCCCAGCGCGACGACTTTTCCAGACAACCAGGGCAGTTCGATCCGGTTGCCGCGGATCAGATCGTGCGCCATCGAGGCCATCATTGCCGGTGGCGCGGCATGGGTAAAACCGACCGCCTTCTGCGCCGCGTCGTCCGGCAGACTGACGCCGCGCGCTCGGCCGACTGCGGCAACCTCCGACGCCGCCGCCAGAAACAGCGGCGCAATGTCCGGATCGTCCCGCAGCCTGCCCAATGGTGACCGGGTGGCAGCGGTGAGGGCGCTGTTGGTCGCCAGCAGGATGAACTTCAGCCAGAGGTCGGTCACGATCTGGTCGCTGTGCGTGGCATCGAAGCCGGCCTTCTGGCACAACGCCAGGAAGGCTTCGCCGCGCGCGCTCTGGCCGCCCTCCAGTTCGCCGAACACCAGGCGCATAAAGCTGCCGGTCTGGCGGATCAGCCCAGGTTCGGCAATGGTCGCGCTGATTTGCGCCAGGGCGATCGCTTGAGTGGTTGAGGGATTCCCGTGCGGGCTAGAATCGGATTCATAGGAAGCCTCTCATCAGGAGGTCTCTATGTCCATGCCAAGCCAGCCCTGCTTCTTGTCCCACTTCGCGGCCCTCCGGGACCCGCGCCAAGCGACGAAGGTGCTATATCCTCTACCGGAAATCCTGTTGCTGATGCTCTGCGGGACCATCGCCGGTGCGGACGACTTTGTCGAAATCAGCCTGTGGGGCAGCGAACGCCAGGGCTTCCTCCGCCGTTTTCTGCCGTTCAAGCACGGCATCCCGAGCCACGACACATTGTGCGACGTGATCGCGGCGATTGATCCTGAGCTGTTCAAGACATGTTTCCTGACCTGGGTAGACGGGTTGCGGACTGACACGCCCGAGATTATCGCGATCGATGGCAAGACCTCGCGTCGCAGCCATGCCCGCGGCAAAGGGCGTCTGCCGCTGCATACGGTGTCCGCCTGGGCGACGCGTCAGCGATTGGTCCTTGGACAAGAGGCGGTGTCGGCGAAATCCAATGAGATCACCGCCATTCCTGTGCTGCTGCGTCGTCTGGAACTGGCCGGCGCGTTGGTGACCATCGATGCCATGGGCACGCAGAAGGAGATTGCCCAGACGATCATCGAGGGTGGTGGCGATTACGTGCTGGCCTTGAAGGAGAACTGGCCAGCGACCTATGCCGAAGTGGAAACCGTCTTTGCCGATCCACCACCAACGCTGACGCTGCAAAGCTTCGAGACCGTCGATGGCGACCATGGCCGGATCGAAACCCGCCGCCATACGATCTGCCACGACATCAACTGGCTGTTCGCCGAGCGGCGTCATCCGGGCGAATTTGCATTCCCTGGCCTGACCGCCATCGGCATGATCGAAAGCGAAACCGAGCGGGGCGGCGTTATCCAGACAGAAACCCGATACTACCTGTGCTCAACCAAACTCAGTGCCGAGACCCTCGCCAGGGTCGTGCGGAGCCACTGGGGCATTGAGAACCGGCTGCACTGGGTGCTGGATGTGGTATTCCACGACGATTTGGCGCGCCTGCGCACCGCTCATGGCCCTGCCAACATGGCGGTCGTGAAACATACTGCCATGAATTTACTGAACCAGGCGAAACCCGTCACCAGCTTTAAGAACCGCCGTAAAAAGGCCGGCTGGAATCAGGATTATCTGGAAAACGTCATCCGGCGCATCGCATGAGACACTCAAGCGATTCCCCTGTGATTTGCGCCACGCCGCCCATCACCGCCGGCTGGCCCAGGATCGGGATCAGGCGTTCCGGTGCATCAATGCCGTTCTGCAAGGGGATAACCGCTGTCGTCGGCCCAATCAGCGGCCTGATCTGCGCGCCGGCCAATTCCACATCCCACAGCTTGACGCAGAACAGAATGAAATCGACCGGTCCGATCATGGCCGGCTCGTCGGTGGCCTGAACCCGGTGCAGGATCGTTTCGCCGCGGCCGCCCTCGATGCGAAGGCCGGTTCGGCGCATTGCCGCCAGATGTGCACCGCGAGCAACAAAGCTGACGTTCGCGCCCGCCTGGGCCAAAGCCGCACCGAACGCGCCGCCAACTCCGCCAGCACCGATAACCGCTACGCGCATGGAAAAAACTCCGTGGCTGTCCTTGGGATCAGGTCGTAGGGCGGGGGATCAGGTCGTAGGGCGGGGGGATCAGGTCGTAGGGCGGGGCAAAGCCGGACAATTCGGCCAAGCCGCTGGACCAGGCGTGCAGGTTGGGCCAGTGCGCGATGTCCATGCCGCTCTTGGCGATGAACACCATATGGCTCCAACGATCGACGTCGGCGATGGTCGGCAGGGCACCCATCAGCCGGTCCCGCCCGCCCGCGACCTCGTCGAGGAAGCTGACCGCCGCATCCGCGAGCGACGAAAATAGTCCGTCACCGCCGGATCAGTTTTACGAAACCAGTCCGAAAGTGCCAGGTGCCGCATTGGCTTCCATGGCAAGCTGAAGACGACACCGCCGAACAGCGTCGGCCGGCCAGGATCGATTGCCATATTGACCATGCGCTTCCCGTCATTCCCAAGCGACGAACCATGCGTGGATAAACGCTGACGCGCAATCCGCCGTCAGGACAGTGTAGAGGTCTGCTGCCGACGGCGGAGACATGCGATGTCATGTGCCGTATAGGCCAGCGTGATCAGCCTTCGCGCTTCATTGTGCCTTCCTTGCCTGGCCACCCGGTCGGCACGACACACAATCTCCCGCGGAGAAGGGTCCGGACCATCAATGCCGAAGCGACGCAGGATTTCAATATGATTTGCGATCAGTTGTGTATAGACACGCAGTTGCGCAACGCCCGCGGGTGAGAACCGGCACGGCTTCGTGTTCATCACGTAAAACACGCCCACGCAATGACTCTCACGGTCGAATACCGGGCAACCGGCGTAGGACCGCAGGACAGCAGCAGAACCTGAATCTTCGTGCTCCAGCGGCAACTGCGGGATGACGCAGACGTCCTTGCCAGCGGCGGTGACAGCGCAAGGGGCAAATGTCTGCGGCATCACCATGACATCGCGAATGAACAGAGACGTCGTGCAGGAAAACTCGGAAGAACCCAGCGAAAGGGCAGCGAACGGGAGTCGCAACTCGTTCCGAGCAGCACAGGCGACGGCGCGGATCGTCTCATTGGAAACTAAATTACCGCCGATGGCGGATATCTCCAGGTAGTTGCATGACGATGCGACACAGCCCCGGTGTGACATGAGGACTTCCTTGATCGTTGCGTTTACTCGATCGCGTCTTGCGATTTAGTTCAGGTCTAAACAGTAGTCGCGCCTGTTGACTGATACATAAGCAGCGATGCCGTATTGTCCAGGGTTCTGGTTCATCGCCTGGCCAGTCACGCCAGACCGCTTCATGCCGCGCCAACACGGCTTGAAGCGGCGCTTTCACGGTGCCATTGCTGGCGGAATATAGCCTTTTGCCCGTGTGCCGCCGCCTGATCGGGCGTTAGGCGTATCGCGCATGGTCCGCCGGCCCCACCATCAAACAATCGTTTATACTACAGGTCTAAACAGAAACGCCGGCGAAAGTCGTCCTCGCCAGCGAATCCGAAGTAAGCGATGCACACGTCTCGGACCGTTGCTGCCGATCACGATAACTGTAAACATCAGGGTCAAGATGGCGATCAAGAGGCGGTGACAAAAAATGTCGGTGCGCTTTCAAATCGGACCGGCCTCAGAATTCGCGGCACGCCGGACGTCGCTCCACCGGCGCCTGAACTGGACGGGCATGCGCCGCGCACTGCCGGTTTGGCTGGCATAATCCAGCTATCAAAGTTGGCCCGTCCGCCGGACGGATCGTTGTCCGGCCATCAACACAATAGTGTGGTGTGCTGGTGCCCACCGCGCTGGTACGGGATACTCTCCGCCGAATTGTTCAGCAACCAGCTCGGCGGAGAGCCAATGTCATGAGCACTCTCGTCCCATCCCGACGTGTCCGCGGCTCGCAGCCCCTGCTGCCGAACCTGGACGCAGACCCAACCACGGCCGACGCCAACGCGGGATCAGATATGTGGGTCGTGCGCCTGCGCGACCTGCTGGCCGAGCGGTCGCCGCAGGTTGTTGAGGCGGCCGAGGAGGCTTTGCGGGTCCATCCGGTCGATCCCGAAATCCTGCTGCTGGCCAGCCTCACCGCTCTCGCCGCGGCTCGGCCGGAGCGCGCGCTGGCGGTGATCAAGCGTTACAGCAAACGCTATATACAGAATAAATCGGCGCTGCTGTTGATCGGCCTTGCGCTTGCTCAGCAGGGTCATTTTGCCCGTGCCCTGACCCTGCTGAAGGAAAACCACCTGGACGGGAACCAGGCGGCGCTGGCCTGGTTCGTCGGCGACGACATCATGAATGACTGGCTGTTCGCCCGGCTGCGCGAGATTAGGCTGGAGGGATCGCGTGCTCTGGTCCAGGCGAAGCGACCGTCGCAGGTGAGGCAGGGCGCGACACCAGGCTCCGCCCGTCAAGCAGCACTTTCCCAGGCGAAGCCCCAAAGCGTTCGGCCGGCGCCCGCCACCTCGGTGCTGCCCACCGTCGCTGATCTGCCGAAGCTGGAGGCCCGGTTCGACATGACGTTCGACCTGGTCAATCCTGATGCGATCGAGATCGCTGGCGCTGAGACCGATCCCGATCAGATCCCGTTTCGGTTGCGCGGGGAGTTGGTCCGGCTCAGCCTGTTCGAGGGGTTCGACGAACTGCTCTGCCTGCCGGCGCTGCAGGGCGTCGAAGCGCATTGGTATCAGGTCGAAACTGTCCGCAAGGTGCTGAAGCAATATCGCGGCCGCGTGCTGCTGGCTGATGAGGTCGGTCTCGGCAAGACCATCGAAGCCGGAATGGTGCTGAAGGAATACATCCTGCGCGGGATGGCCGAGCGGATCTTGATTCTGACGCCGGCATCGCTGGTGGGGCAGTGGCGTGACGAGATGGCGGCCAAATTCGGCATCGAATTCGCCACCAGTCACGATCCGCTGCTGCGCGGCGATCCCGCTGCCTTCTGGGCGCAGCCGCTGGTGATCGCCTCGATCGCATCGGCACGGCGCAAGGAGCAGGCGGCGATGCTGGCTGGATTGAACTATGACGTGGTGGTGGTCGATGAGGCGCATCATCTACGCGACCAGTCCAGTGCCAGCTACCAGTTGGTGAACCGGCTGCAAAAACGTTTCCTGCTGCTGCTGTCGGCGACGCCGGTGCAGAACAGCCTGCTAGAACTGTACAACCTGCTGACCTTGCTGCAACCAGGCATCTTCAAGACGCAGAAGGAATTCCGCTCGGTCTACATGGTGCCCGGCAAGCCGCGGGAACCGGCGAACCGGGAGCGGCTGCGCGACCTGATGCGTGGCGTGATGGTGCGCAACACGCGGGCGCTGGCGGCGCTTCGGATGCCGCGGCGAAATGCCGCCACCTTGCGGGCCGCCCCGGATGCGACGGAGGCCGCCTGCTACGCGGACTTGGCCGCGCTGGTGAGGGAAGCGGCGGGCGGAGAGGAAACCCACCGCCTGTCGCTGCAGCATCTGCTGGCGGCGGCCGGATCGTCTCCCGTGGCCGCCGCCGCCGCCATCGGCCGTTACGTGGAGCGCCATCCGGGGGATAAACGCTGGGCCGAGCTGCTGGCCCGCACGCGCGCCGTCGCCGCCGGGGCAAAGCAAACCGCGCTGCTGAAACTGCTGGCGCAGAATCCGACCGAGAAAAAGCTGGTGTTCGTCCATCAGCGCGACAGCCTGATGCATCTGGCGGAACGGCTGCGCCGGCAGAAGATGCCGTTCGCGCAGTTCAGTGGCGACATGTCCGGCCCGCAGAAGGACGCGGCGGTCGATGCTTTCCGAGACAGCGTCAACATCCTGCTATGCACCGAGTCCGGCGGCGAGGGGCGCAACCTGCAATTCTGCAACACATTAATAAATTTCGACATTCCCTGGAACCCAATGGCCATAGAGCAGCGCATCGGCCGCATTGACCGCATCGGCCAGACACGCGAGGTGTTCATCTTCAACCTGGTCACCGCCGGCACGATCGAGGACGAGGTGCTCCGCATCCTGGATGAAAAGATCAACATGTTCGAGCTCGTGGTCGGCGAGGTCGGCGCCATATTGGGTGAGGTTGATGAACAGCAGGAGTTTTCGACGCTGGTGCTGGACGCCTGGTTGCAAGGCACCGAACAGGCCCGCGCCGATGCCTTCGCCAGGCTGGAGAATCAGTTGCTCGCCGCCCGCCAGGACTACGATGCCGTGAAGCAGCTTGACGAGGCATTGTTCGGGAATGAACTCGATGCAGCCTGATGCCGCCGAACCTGGCCGGATGCAGGAGTTCGCCGAGGCTCTGCTGCGCCAACAAGGTGCTTTGGTCGAGCCGATTGAGCCCGAGGGCCTGGAAGTCCTGGCGCCCCCCGAGGTGCAGCATGCGCTGGGCGTCGGCGAGCTGGCGCGCCTGGGTTTCGGCACCACGTTGCCGCCGGCCGCTCAGCGCGTCGGCATGGAGTCTGACTGGCTCGACCGTTTCGCCCGGCTGCTCGGCCCGCAAGGACGTCGGTCAAGGCGTGTTCTGCCGCTGACCGGGAAGGCACCTGGCGATCCGGAGCGGGTGCTGGAGCATGAGCTGGTGCTGGATAACGCAACGTTCCGGTTGCTGGAGGTGACGCCGGCCTGGACGCGCTACCTGGTGATGGATTTTCGTGCCTCGGCCGTTTCGGACGACAAGCGCGACTTCATGCTGCGCGTGGGCATCAACATGGCGACTGGCGCGCTGCCGGACACGGTGCTCACGGCGATCGGACCATTGATTGACCACGAAGAAACGACTTTAATAATGCCGGACAACGCCGATCCGCCGGCGATTTGGGACAGGACACGCGTTCTTGGCGTTTTGGCGCGGGCATTGCCGGCGCGACTGGACGCGGCGCTAGGTCCCTTCGTCAAGGGGCTGCGCCGGCGCCTCGGACGCGACCAGGACCGGCTGCACCAGTACCACAACGATCTATACTGTGATGCGCTGCGACGTGCCGCCGTGCTGCCCGAGGGCGATCCGAAACGGGCACGGGAGGAACAGCGGGCCGCGGCGATCGAGCGGGAATATCGCGCCAAGCTGGACGATCTGGCGCGGCAATACGCGACACGGGTTACAATTGAATGGGTTCAGACGCTGGAGCTGATAATGCCGGTGCACCGGTTCGCGGTGCAGATCCGGCGGCGCAAGGCGGACCGGACCATTCATCTGGATTGGAACCCGCTGGCGCGGCGGCTGGAGCCGCCGGTGTGCGAAGCGACCTTCTCGGCGGAACGGCCGCGCCTGGTGTGCGACGATGCGCTGCATCTGGTGGTTCCGGCCGCATTGGCTGCTTGCTCGAACTGCGGCCGGGCGTACTGCCGAGCGTGCCATGCGGAAGCCTGTCCGAAATGCGGCGCGGCGGAACCGGCGCGGGCACTGTCGCTGGGCAACTGGGCTGGTGGGATGCCGAGACTATAAGTCTCGCTCGGTCTTCCATGTGTGCCTGATCGTGCCTATGACCGCGATGCCACTGGACGACACCGCGAACTGGGCGAACAATGACCCGATACGCTGGACGAGGACAGGTGTGATCGGAATGCTGATCGGACGTCGCCCCATCGTGGCGGCCGCGGCCGTCTCTGGCCTGATGTTCGATGCACGGAGCGGACGAGCCATCGATGTCGAGCCGCCTTGCGGGCCGGTGCGCGGGCTGGCCGCGGAGGGTGTGACGGCGTTTCTCGGCCTACCCTATGCCGCGGCGCCGACCGGCGCGCGCCGCTACAATTCTCCCCGTCCCGCCAGGCGCTGGACGGCGCCGCGCGACGCCACGCGCGCGGGTGCGGCCTCGATTCAGACGCTTGGGGGCGCCGCTGCCTGGCTTTATGAAAGTGCTACGCCGCAGAGCGAGGACTGCCTGTTCCTCAACGTCTGGACGCCGGGCGTGACGGGCCGGCGGCCGGTCATGGTCTGGATCCACGGCGGCGCCTGGCGCACTGGACGCGGCAACGCGGTGGGCACGAACGGCACGGCGCTGGCCAAGACGGGCGATGTGGTGGTGGTGACAATCAACTACCGCCTGGGCGCCCTCGGCTGGCTGGCCCATCCCGCGCTGGCGGACAGCGAAACCGGCGCCTTCGCGAACTGGGGCCTGCAGGATCAGGTCGCGGCATTGCGCTGGGTCCAGGCCAATATTGCCGCATTCGGCGGCGATCCGGCGAATGTCACCTTGTTCGGCCAGTCAGCCGGCGGCTCCTCCACCGCCTCCATCGCGCAGGACAGCCGCAATGCAGGGCTGCTGCACAAGGCCATCATCGAAAGCGGATCATTGCACGGCGCCCCTGGCTTTCCGGAAATCGCGACCGCCGCCGCCTACGCCGAGGCGCTGGCCAAGCGGCTGGATGTGACCGTGCCGGAGTTGCGACATGTGCCGGCAATGACCCTGCACCAGGCGGAGCTGACACTGGCGCGAGATCCGGTGATGGTGCGCAGCCTGGGCCGGCCGCCGGTGCTGCCAGTCCTGGACGGGGTGGTGCTGAAGGTGTGGCCCCGCGACGGTGCCTTGCCCGCCATCCCTCTGCTGATCGGCACGACCCGGACCGAGGGGACGTTCTGGTACGACCTGATCGGCCCGGATGGCAAGCAGGTGCCCGGCTTGGCACCGCCGGCTGACCGGGCGCGGCTCGTCTCCATGATCCACGACCTGGTCGCGATCTATCGGCCGGAGGGTGCCAATATCCCGCCCGAGCATATCGCCGACGCCTACGCCGCGGCCGCACGACAACGTGGCACCTCGGACACGCCGCTGCCGCTATGGATCGCGGCTTATACCGATATCGTGTTCCGCCTGCGCGCCCGCGCCGCGGCGGAGCGCCACGTGGCCGCGGGCCATCCAACCTTCCTGTACGAGTTCGCCCGCCCGCTGGTCCCGCCCGCGCACGGCGTCCCGCACACGGCGGAGATCCCCTTCGTGTTCGGCACCTATGCCGATCCGTTCTTCGCCAAAAAGGCTGGCGACGGGGCGGACTCGGCGACGCTCTCGGCCTTCATGCTTGGCACTTGGGCCGCATTCGCGCATCGGGGTGTTCCGGACAAGAACTGGACGCCGGCCGCCGATCCGATGCCGTCGGTGAACATCCTAGGCGGCTCAGACGGACTGCACGCGGTAGACCACAACCTGCGCACGGAGGAACTGGCTGCCTGGAACATGCGCTAGCCTGAACTTTACCGTCTTTTCGACGTAAGTCATTGATCCGACTCCGGACCCCACCTGCTTGCTGTCTACGCTGCCGTCAATTCGACCCCCAACAGACTGAGTGCGCGGCGCTGTATCGGCGTTGCGGTGGTCTGAACGGTAAGCATCTTCTGCCCTGCGAAGCAGACGGTGTTTCGGGCCAATGTTGCCAGATCGCCCAGCAGGGTGCGGAAGCTGTGCACCGGCTGGAGCTCGCCGCTAGCGTCCACCACGCGCTGCGTCGAGGCCTTGCGATAAGCCGCCTTGGAGACCTTGGCCTTGGCCACTGGCGACGTCCGCTCTGCTTCGGCCGACGCGCGGTCATGATCGTCGAACAACATCGGCGCCAGCGGCTGGCGCATATGCCACTCCAGGTAATACGCCAGCATGCACAGCAGGACATGCGCGCGTACCCGCGGCGCGGTCCAATGGAACACCGGCCGCAGGTCCAGATCGACGCTCTTGAGGCAGCGGAACGCGCGCTCTACCTGGGCCAAGGCTTTGTAGGCCCGCACGGTCCCGGCGGTATCGATCTGCTTGGCGGGGAGGTTGGTGCGCAGCACGTAAAAGCCATCGAACCTGGCTTCATCGGCGATCGCTTCGGCCTTGCGCGTGAAGTCAAATGCGGCGTCGGTGATGGTCAACGCGAAATGCTTGGCCATCTTGCGTTTGCCCAGGAGAGCGCCGACCGCGCGGCCGATGTCCCCAGCCCCGCGCAGAGGGTTCTTCGCGCGCGTCACCCGGGCCTGGATCTTGCTCAGGTCGGCCTCGGTCAGCGCCAGTAACGCGTCACGCTTGCGTTGGCGTTCCGCCGCCAGCAGCGGGTTCTGGCACACCACCAGCCGTTCGTCGGGATAATCCGGGCTGCTGATCTCAGCCATATCGCGGGTGTCGAACAGGGAGAATTGCAGCTGTCCGCCTTCCGCCAGTTGCCGGATCGCCGGGGCACGCAGCGCGGTGATCCAGTCTAGGCCGGCGGGGCGGAGGGCTTGTTCGATCCGTGCGGCGGTGAGCATGCCGCGGTCGCCGACCATCACCACGTGGCGCAGCCGCAAGCGCTGCTTCAGCTTGCTGATCTGCGCCGCGACGGTGGCCGGGTCGGCGGTGTTTCCCTCGAACACCTCGACCGCCACGGGGCAACCATCCGCGGCACACAGCAGGCCGATCACCAGTTGCGGCCGATCGCCACGGCTGTCGCGGCTGTAACCGTGGTGGGCCAGCGGACAGCAGCGGCCCTCGAGGTAGGTGGAGGTGACGTCGTAGAGCACCAGCGCGCCGTTCTTCAGATGGCGGCGGGCGAGTTGGTTTTCGATGAAGGCCTGCTCGCTGCCGAGCCAGTCGAGGGTGGTGTAGATTTCGCCGGCGGTAACGCAGCCAAGGCCGAGGCTTTCACCCAGCGAGTGGCTGGCGGTGGCGCTGTCGAGCATGCGCGCTGTCGCCAGCTTCGCCGCCGGGTCGAGCAGTCTGGCGACGATCAGCGCCAGCGCCAGGTCACGGCGGCGCGGCGGGGCGCGGCGCGGCAGCAGATCGTCGAGGCCGATGCGCCGTGCCACGCTCAGCGCCGCAAGCACGTGGCCATGCGGCAGCGAGCGGCGGATCTCGAAGCCGTTGTCACCAACCGGGGCGAGCGGGTCGCCACGCAGGGCAGCACGCAGAGTCTCGATGCGCTCGACCGGCAGCTTGGAGAGGTTGGCCAGCGTGCGGTTCTTGACCTTGCCGTCCTCGCGATAGGTTTGGCGCAGGAGGAAGGACGGTTTGGCGTTACGGTTTGGGACCTTGGCGATGTGCATGAGGCATGGAATCAAACCGGTTCGGCCTGTGTCAAGGAGAAATTCGCCAAATGCTTGACTACGTTCGTGGCACGTTTCCTTGGTAATCAACCGGATGGCTCAAAAACACAGCAAAGTTCGGGCTAGCTGAGCGGTCCGCGATCACGCCGCCTGCTGCACCGCCGCCAGGAACCGCTCGACCTCCGCCTTCAGCACCGCCGACTGCGCCGTCAGATCCGTCGCCGCGTGCAGCACGGTGCCGGCCTTGTCGCCGGTCTGTCCAACCGCCTGATTGACCACCGTGATGTTGCCGTTCACCTCCGCCGTCCCGGCCGCGGCCTGGGCCACCGCCTGGGCGATCGCCTGCGTCGCTGATCCCTGCTGCTCCACCGAACCGGCAATCCCCGTCGCGATCTCGTTCATTCGCTGGATCGTCGCGGCAATCGAGCGGAGCGCGCCGACCGCCTGACCCGTGGCCTGCCGCATCGCGGCGATCTGCACGCCGATCTCCTGCGTGGCACGAGCGGTCTGGGTGGCCAGGTTCTTGACCTCGCCGGCCACCACGGCGAAGCCTTTGCCGGACTCGCCGGCGCGCGCGGCCTCGATTGTCGCGTTCAGCGCCAACAGGTTGGTCTGTCCCGCGATATCGCCGATCAGTCGCACCACCGAGCCGATCTTGTCCGCCGCCTCGCTCAGGCCGCCGACGCTGGCATCCGTCGCGGCGGCTTCCGCCACGGCCTCCGCCGCGATGTGCGCCTGTTCGGCGACCTGTCGGGTGATCTCGGCGATCGATGCCGCCAGTTCCTCCGCGGCCGCCGCGGCGGCACTGACGTTCCGAGCGGCCTCGTCCGAGGCCGCCGAGACCGCGTCCGTGCGTTCCCCCGCATCGACCGCGCTTTGCCGCATGCCGGAAGCAGCCAACCGCATGCCGTCGGCCGAATCCCCGATGGTGCGGGCAATGGCGCCGACACTCTGTTCGAACTGGTCCACCAGCTTCACCTGACCGGTCAGCCGGCGCCAGATAATCAGCGGCCCGGCATAGTCGCCCTGGCGGTCGTGCGTGGCGATGACCCGAAGCTCCATCGTCTCCGGGCCAATGGCGAGGCGCAGGTGGCTTGGCAGGTTTGCAGGATCGGTCAGAATCGCGCGCTGCTGCGGCGGCAGGGCCTGGAAGACGTTCATGCTCTGGCCCACCAGCTGGTCGATTGGTACGGCCACGGACTCCTTCACGGTCTCCAGGATCCGGCAAGCTTCGGCGTTCAGATAGGTAATGCGGCAGTCGCCGGTCGGTTCGGCGGTCATGACGCCGACCGGCATCTGCTCGATCATCTGGCTTTGCAGGAAGGTTTCCCGCATCACCCCGCGCAGCCGCTCTACCGAGGCCGCCATGCGGCCGACTTCATCGCCCCGATCGGTGTAAGGCACCGATCGTCCGGTCTCACCCGCGGCGATCGCCTGCACGATCCGGGTCAGCCGGCGGATCGGTCCCGCGATCGTCGCGGTGACGCCGCCGCCGGCGCCGATCATCAGCACGGCCGTCGCGGCGATTATCATGGTAATGTGCCGCCAGGCGGCGTTGGTGGCGTCCCTGGCGATGGCGGATGCGGCATCCGCCCGCTGGGCGGCGGTCTCGGCCAGCGCTTCGAAGGCCGCTTGCATCGCCTGGCTGGCCTGTTCCACCTCCGGCCCGGCGACATCGTCCAGGCGCTTCGTCATGTCGATCAGATCGGCCGAGGCCTGTGCGATGCCGGCGCCGATCGAGCCGACGATGCGGGCGTCGGCCTTGATCTGATCAGCGGCGCCGCCGCCCATAATGGCGGTCATGCTCGTCTGCGCCGCCTGCGTCGCTTCCCGGATACTATTGGCGGCGGCGGGATTGCCGGTTGCCATGAACATCAGCGCCGCACCCTGCAACCGGCCCATCGCCAGTTGGTAGCGGGTCAGTTCCGCAAGGTTCGCGTCGTTCTGGTTTCCATCGCCTGATGTCGTGGCGGCTGCCCGTACGGAATCGACGCCGCTCGCCGGCGCGGTGCCCGCGGTCAGTTCATTGCGCAGCGTGTTCAGGCTGGTGTCGAACACCTGCCTGACCTGGAACAGCTTCTTCTGCCGCAGCGTGATGATGTCGCCACGCAAGGCGCCGGCCCGGGTGACCGCCGCCATCAGCGCGTCCAGCCGGCCGATCGACTGGTCGAGCAACCCGAGGTCAGCCGCGTCCGTCAGGCGATCCCTGACCCCGCGCATGATCTCCGTCGCCTGGTCGCGCTGATGCGTGGCCCGCTCGGTTGCCGTCCTGATGCCAGCGGCGGTCTGCTGGTGCGGCAGTTCGCGGCTGACCACCCGCAACTCCTGCGCCGCGATCAGGCCGCGCTGCACCTGATGCTCCACATCGGCCTGAGCGGTCACGCTGGCCTGCAGCGAGGCGACGAAGGTCAGGCGGTCCAGGGCAAACCAGGCAACGCCGGTCAGCAGGCCGAGTGCGCCAGCGACAGTGAGTGCCAGCTTCCAGCCGATCGGCAGGCTTCTGGCCACGCGTGCGCAGGCATTGATGGACAACATCGGCATGTCTTTCCTGAACCAAGGCGGTGCAGCGTATGGCGAAGACCTTAAGGAAACGTAAAGGTAACATATGTGAAGAGATCCGGGGAGGACAGGGCGGCTTTCATCCGACTACATCCAGGACAAGACATATTGTCTTCACCGCACGTCAAACCTCGGCCAAAAACGCATTGAACCCCTTGTCCAAGCATGATCATGGCCGCGCCCGATCTGGACAGCCTTGAACCCTACGCGTATCGCTGCATCCCTGAATTCATCCGAGGCAAGCCATGCTGTTCGACTTCGCCACGACGCAGACCCGCGACATCTACAAGCTGCTGGTCTCGACCATTGGCCCCCGGCCGATCGCCTGGGTCACGACGCAGGACACCGATGGAACGATCAACGCCGCACCGTTCTCGTTCTTCAACGCGATGTCGGGCGATCCGCCGGTGGTGGCGTTCGGCATCGGCGGACGCGCTCCCGGCGACGTGAAGGATACCGGCGGCAACATTCGCCGCACTGGGCAGTTCGTCGTCAACCTGGTCAGTTATGAACTGGCCGAACCGATGAACGTCACCGCCATCGATTTTCCGAAAGGCGTAGACGAACTGCGGGAAGCCGGTCTGACCACGGCGGCTTCACTGCATGTCAAGCCGCCGCGGATTGCCGAGGCGCCGGTCTCGATGGAGTGCGAACGGCTGGTGATTGTCGATGTCGGCATCGACCGCGCGGTGGTGCTTGGCAAGGTGCTGGCAATCTACGTGCGGGACGACTGCGTGCTGGACCAGGACCGCTGCTACATCGACACGCCGAAGCTGGACCTGATCGGGCGCATGCATGGCGGTGGGTGGTATTCGCGGGTGACGGACCGGTTCGAAGTACCACGTATCAGCGTGGCCGAGTGGGTGGCGCGCAAACCGGAAGCCGCGGAATAACGCGGGAAATCACCAGATCTTTCTAATTTTGCACCAGCCGCCTTGATGTTGACCGGTCGGCGTGACGGCCTTAACCATCATGGCGGGCGAAGGGCCGCCATCCACGTCTTTGTCTGTGCTGGGAAAGGCGTGGATGCCGACCTGCGTCAGCATGACGAGATAGCGCCGCCGATGTGTCACTTCCTGCGCCGGTTGATATTACAGGTGGCACTCCAATGTCCGGGCTTGAATTTCATCGACCTGGTGGAAGAGCCCTCTTTTTAATCCCTCCGCCCTCTTGCTGTCATCTTCCGGTTCATCCCGGTTGAATCGGCTGTGCGATCACCCGAATTGCCAGCCAACCCGTGCGGAGCATCGCGGATCTGCCACGGTCTCGCCAAGAAGTTTTCGATGCTTTCCTAAAATTAACCAGCACGGAGCAACCTTAAGACACAATTCATTTCCATTATGTCGATCAGCAGCGGCTAATCTGCGCAGGCAATGAATAAGGATGGTGACAACGATGTGCACGACAACCATCAGCACGCTTACACTGAACACGATGCTGCAGGACCCGCTTGTACGCCTCGTGATGCACAGCGATAAGGTGTCAGAAGAAGATCATTCCCAGTTGCTGTTCCGGATTCAGGAATCGCTTATGGCGCGTGCAGAGGTTGCGGAAGCACGCGTCCAGACGGCAGCTTGAGTCTAGATTTTGGACTGGTTCGGTCACCCATAGCAATCGGATCAAGCGTTTGTGTCATGGCAGGCACAGGCCAACCACTGATACCAACGGGTTTCAATGCTGACCGCTCCGCGCGGCAGCCTCAATCGTTATGATGGGCGAAGGCCGGCAATCCACGCCTTTACATGCGCAAAAAAGCCGTGGATGCCGACCTCCGTCGGCATGACCAAGTGGCGCCCCGTCACCCCGGCTGGCCTGACTGGATCGCCACCCAAATGCGTTCCGGTGTAGCAGGCATGTCAATATGTTTGACGCCATACCGGGACAGGGCGTCCACCAGGGCATTCATCACCGACGGCAGAGCGCCGGCACATCCAGCCTCGCCGCAGCCCTTCGACCCCAGCATGTTTGTCTTTGCCGGCACAGGGTGGGAGGCAAAGGTGAAGAACGGCGCGTCATTGGCCCGTGGCAGGGCATAGTCCATGTAAGACCCGGTCAGCGGCTGGCCGGACTCATCATAGACGACGTGCTCCATGAAGCACTGGCCGATGCCCTGAACGATGCCGCCGTGCGCCTGGCCCTCGACCAGCATCGGATTCACGATCACGCCAAAATCGTTGACCATGCTGTAGCGGACAACCTCGGCGACGCCGGTTTCCGGATCAACCTCCACTTCGGCCACGTGGCAGCCGTTCGGAAAGGCGAAGGGCGGGCTTTGCGCGACGTGGGACACCGACAGCGTGGTCGGCACGCCTTCAGGCAACATGACGCTGCCATCGCGCAGCTTGTCCGCGAGGTCCATGAGGCCAATGGCACGATCGGTGCCAGCGATACGGAAACGGCCGCCGCCGCGAACGATCTCGAACTCGATGTCGCCCTCGGCCGCTTCCAGAACATGCGCCGCGATCTTGCGGCCGTTCTCCCGCACGATCTCCGCGCTTTCGATGATCGCGGTGCCGCTGGCCATCAGCGACTTCGAGCCGCCCGTTCCGCCGCCAGCCAGCAATTCGTCTGAATCGCCCTGCAGCAGGCTGATCTTCTCGAATGGAATGCCAAGCCGGGAGGCGAGCACCTGGGCAAATGGGGAAGCGTGGCCCTGACCGTAGTCCAAGGTGCCCGTGATGAGGGTCACCGTACCGTCCGGTTCAAACCGGATGCCGCCCATCTCGGGCGCGGGCGGCCCAGTGACCTCCAGATACTGGCCAATGCCGCGGCCGCGCAGCTTGCCGCGTTCCGCGCTGTCCTTCCGGCGCGCCGGAAAGCCGTCCCAGTCGGCAACAGTCAGCGCCTTGTCCAGGATCGTCGGGAAATCACCGCTGTCATAGGTGGTGCCGGCGGGAGTCTTGTAGGGCAGCGCCTCGGGCTGGATGTGGTTGCGGCGGCGGATGTCGACGCGGTCGATGCCCATTTCCCGCGCCGCGGTGTCCAGCAGGCGCTCTATATAATAGTTGCCCTCGGGACGGCCGGCGCCACGGTATGGACCGACCGGCGTGGTGTTGGTAAAGATCGCCTTGGTGGAGACTGCCTGCAGCGGCGTCGCGTAGACGCCAATAGTGTTGCGAACGACGTTGCCAGTGGGTTGCAGCACGGTGCCGTTGGACAGATAGGCGCCGATGTCACCGTAGCCGGTGACCCGCAGCGCCAAAATTCGCCCCTCCGCATCCAGCGCGATCTCCTGCTGCATGTCGTGCGCTCGGCCGTGGCTGTCCGACAGGAAGCTTTCACCACGCTCGTCGGTCCATTTCACCGGGCGGTCCAGCAGCCGAGAGGCGTAAAGGATGGCGGGATATTCCGGGTAGCAGGACGCCTTCATGCCGAAGGAGCCGCCGACGTTGCCGGTCAGCACGCGGATCTTCTCGACCGGCGCCTTCAAGGGCCCCATCAGAAGCTGGCGCATGTTGAACACGCCCTGGCAGCCCAGCCGCAGCGTCCAGCGCTCGCTATCCGGGTCGTATTCGGCGATGGCGGAGCGTGGTTCCATCGGACAGACAACGACCCGGCTGTTAAAGATTTTCAGCTTCGTGACGTGCGCGGCCTTGGCGAAAGCCGCCTCGACCGCCGCGGCATCGCCATGATGGAAATCCAGGATGACATTGCCGGGCGTCGTGTCGAACAGTTGTGGGGCGCCGGCGGCCACGGCCTCGGCGGCGGAGGTGACAGCCGGCAGCACCTCGATGTCGGGGACTACGGCCTCGGCCGCGTCCTTCGCCTGCTTGGCGGTCGCCGCCACGACAACCGCGATCGGATCGCCGACGAAGCGGACCTTGTCGGTTGTCAGGATCGGCTGGGTGGGCTTGGGCATGTCGCTGCCGTCGCGCATCTTAAGGGCCATGCCAGAGGGCATGTTGCCCATCCCGGCGGCGATCAGGTCCGCGCCGGTCAGGAGCGCCAGCACGCCTGGCATGGCTTTCGCCGCGCTGGTGTCGATTGCGCGGATCACGCCGTGCGCGTAGCCCGAGCGGACCATAACCGCGTAGACCTGACCCGGCAGGTTCAGGTCGTCGGAATAACGCCCCTCGCCGCGCAGCAGAACCGGGTCTTCCTTGCGGGGAACCGGCTGGCCGACGGCATATCTTTCCTCGGCGAATAGGGTCAGATCGACAGGTGCGTTCATGCTTGCGTCCCTTGCGGCGATGGTGCTTTGCAACATGGCGTCGGTTGGCCGGGGCGGCAAGGCGGGTGGCTGGCCCGTCGCGCGGGGAAATGGCATGATACGGCGGTGGATGATGGAGGGCGTGGATGCCGACCTATGAATATGAATGCCCGGATTGCGGCCCATTCAGCGAGCTCAGGCCGATGGCCGAGTACGACCGGCCGCAGCCCTGCCCGGATTGTGAGGCGCTGGCGCCTCGATTGCTGACCGTGGCGGCAATCGGCGGTGGGACCTTGCCCGCCGATGCCGGCAATGCGCCGGCACGCGCGCATGTCGGCGGATGCGCCTGCTGCGCCGCACCGCGACGATTTTCCGCCGAGGCGGTGTAGCGGGATTACGTGCGATAGTTTGTCACGTAACCGATTCCAAATAAACCCGCTTGTGATCTTTAGGCGCTAGCGGCTTCCGATCGCACCATTCGTATGGCTGAGACAACGCTCCCTCGCGTGCTTGATTGCTCGGCCATGACGAGTTCAAGGTGGAGCGACCTGATGCAACCAGCGTGAGCGGACGACGCTCTGACGCACGTCGGCGCCGTATCCTGACCACTTGCACGAACTTATCCTTACGCTGTCCCGACATCTGTCCAGGGCCAATCGGGTCTGCCGGATGTCCATGACGAATTCGAGCATTTGCCAGTCAGTAAAGGTTTCATTCTATCTTTTGACTGTCATATTACATACCGCTCCCGATTTATGTTTGAAAAATCCCAAGTTATATAGGATAACTTTCTTCAGCGCTTCGCTTATCCACAGCACAAATTGGACAAAATCGTCCCGTTTCAAACTACTTGCCGCGTCCCACGTTGTGATCGGCCGAAGTCCCTGTTACGCCCCGGTCCGTTCGTCGGCCGAGCGGACTTGCGTTCAAACAAGCAACAGTGGAGCATGTGCATGTCCGGTTCGACAAGCAGTGGAAATATTTATAACAGTGGGAGCGTAATTGGTTCTGGATCGGATTCGATCGTTCTGAATGTCGCGGAAGATCAAGCGCTTGGCGTAAACGCGAACTTCACCGTGAATGTTGACGGGCAGCAGATCGGCGGCATCCAGACCGCCACGGCCTCACAGTCCTCGGGGCAGGCGGAGCAATTCACCTTCGAGGGCAACTACGGCGTCGGCCAGCATAACGTTACGGTAACATTCACCAATAACTTCATTTATCCGGTCATAAACGCCGACGGATCCTTGTCGACCAACACTGGCGCCGGCGACCGAAATCTATATGTTGACGGCGTCTCCTATAATGGGCAAACCGTTTCCAACACGACAACGCCGATCTACGTGTCGCCGGGATTCCCACCGAACTCGAATACGGTTGAACCCGGCAATGCGGTCTTTAAAGTAAATGATACGACACCGGTTCCATCCGGTTCGTCGCCAAATCCGACGACGACGCCCGGGCCGGTGTATGTTGGCAGTGGACCCGATACGCTCGTGCTCAACATGGCGGAAGATGCGTATAATGGCGATGCGCAGTTTACCGTTTCGGTCGACGGTCAACAGGTCGGTGGAACACAGACCACGACCGCCGAGGTGTCGGAAGGCCAGCAGCAAGCATTCAATCTTCAAGGCAACTGGGGCGGCGGTACGCACACGGTCGCCGTGACCTTCACAAACGACGGGGTCGGCGGTTACTATCCCGGCACCAATCTTGGACTCGATACTGCAGATCGCAACCTGTACGTCATGGGCGCGAGCCTCGATGGTGGCGCGTCGGCATCCGGTCCGCCGTGGGAGCAGGCAACTGACGGCACCTATACATTCAACGTCACCGCCGGTTCGAATCCCGGGGCCGGTGCAAGTTCCAGTTCGACGACAGCCACGCCGGCCGCGACAACGGCAAGCACCGACAGCACGACCAGCAACAATGCAACGATCACCGCAAGCAGCCTTGCGTCCGGCCAGGCGTCGACCGGATCGTCCAGCGGCATGAGCTTCGTGTCGACACCAACGACCTCGGCGTCGGGCAGCAGTGGCGGCAGCAGCAGCAGCGGCACATCGACCGACACGACGCCGGCGACAGTGGCATCGGTAACCAGCGGCACGAGCACCTCCTCGCAAGACTATACCGTGCCTTCAGCAGGTGGCTCGTCTGACAGCAGTGGAGGCACCGGTTCGACCGGCGGCGGCGGATGGTCGTGGTCGAACCAGCACGACGCCGGAGGCAACTGGGCGGCGTATCATCAACAAAGCTGAAGGTCTGGCCCAAGCGGTTATCCGCCGTTTGGGCCATTTTTATACCGGTCGATGAAGGCGCCCATCAGGCGTTTCGTTTCGTCGGTGCCATGTGCCGCCGCAACCGCGCGGATGCCTTGCTGGATCGCCTCGACAATCGACATGCGTTCCCAGTCACGAATCAATTCCTTTTGCGCACGAATCGCATTCGGGCCGGCTTTCAGGATGGCGGCGATCCAGTCCTCGACCGCCGCGTCCAGTTTATCCGGCGGCGCCACGCGTTCCACCAGACCACACGCGGCAGCCTCGGCGCAGTTGATGTGACGGCCGGTAAACACCAGTTCCCTGGTTTTGCCCCACCCGATCAACTGCGGCAGCAGGCAGGCCTCCATGCCGGACGGCAGGCCGAACAACACTTCGGGCATGCCGAACCACGCGGTGTCGGCGGCGGCGCGCATGTCGCAGGATGCGGCGATCTCCAGCCCGGCGCCGAGACACCAGCCGTTGATGCGGGCCAGGACGGGCACCGGACAGCGACGGACGGCTTCGCAGACCCGGTGGGTCAGGCTGGGACCTTCGCTGGCGTCGTGGCGGACGAAGCCGGCCATCTCCGTGATGTTGGCACCGCCAATGAAGGATTTGTCGCCGGCGCCGGTCAGGATGACGACGCGCAAGTCGGGCTCGTTGAGCAGGCACTCGATCGCTTCCGCCAGTTCGCGCTTGCCGGCATTGCCAAGGGCATTGCGCTGGGCTGGGTTGTTGACGGTGACGGTCGCGACGGTCCGCCCAGGGCTGAATGCGGTTTCGATCATGAACGCCGGCGCAGCACCGCATCCTTGATCAGCGGCATGCGGTCGTTGCCGAAATACATGTCGTCGCCACCAACGAACATGGTAGGGGAGCCGAAACCGCCACGGTCGATCAGTTCCTGCGTGCTGGCGCGTAGGGCGTCCTTGACCGGTTGCTGATCGATGGCGGCGAACAGTTTGTCCGGATTGGCATCGATCTTCCGAAGGACGTTTGTCAGCACGGGAACTTGCGAGATGTCCTGGTCCTCGATCCAGTAAGCCTTGAAGGTCTCGCGGGCGAACGGAACCAGCTTGCCGTCGGGTTCCAGTGCGATGCAGGCGCGCATGGCCTTGACGCTGTTCACCGGAAATACCGTAGGCCGGTAGTGGATCGGAATGCCGAGGTAGCGCGCCCAGTCCTGCTGGTCTTTCTTGCCATAGGCGGACTTTGCCGGCACCGGCTTTTCGCGGGCGTTATGGACGCTGGGATTGACCGCGTTGAACACGCCGCCGACCAGGATGGGGCGCCACTGAATGGTGACCTCAATCTCCTGCTGCATGTGCAGCAGGCTTTCGAAAGCGAAATAGGACCATGGACTGGAGCAGTCAAAGAAACATTCCATTTCGGTCATGCAAAAGCCCTTTTTGAGGTTGCAAGTGAACTATGGCCAGTATGTGGCTGTGTGGTCTGGTTCGCAAATCGGTGGCCGGTCCGCCGCCAGCGCCGATGGATCAGCCTGTGCCGGCTCCTGTGCGGAAGCGATACGTCAGGCAGACCCATCGTTACCAAGTCGCTCCACCGCTTCCCGAACCAGTGGATCGAGCCGTGCCGTTCCGTCGGCAACCTGCGCCCGGATCGCCTGTCGCATGCGCGGGTCCCAGAACTTCAGCAGATGGTCAGTAATCGCGGCAACCGCGGTATCGGCTTTCTGCGACTGGAAGAACCGGCCGATCTGGTTTGCCATATGCGCCAGTTTCTCGTCAGGCGACATGCCGCACCGGTTGCGGGCCAATTCTGCGCGGATGAGTGAAGACCTCGAAGCCGTCCTGCCGCGCAACGCCGATCAGGGTGATGCCGGCGCGTTCAGCCGTCTGGATCGCCAACGCCGTCGGGGCGGAGACGGCGACGATGACGGACCCGCCGAGCGTCGCCGCCTTCTGCACCATTTCAACCGAGACGCGGCTGGACAGCAGCAGCAACCCATCCGACGCCGGCACCCCCGCGCAAGCCAGCGCGCCTGAAAGCTTGTCCAGCGCGTTGTGCCGGCCGACATCCTCCCGCAGCGCGACCAATCCACGTCGGGGGGTCCAGAACCCGGCCGCATGAACCGCGTGCGTCGCGGCATTCAGCGTCTGCGCCGCCGGCATGGACTGCATCGCGGTGTGGATCATCCCGGCGGTAAAGCCCTGCCCGTCCGCGACCTTGGGCACCGGGCGGAGCGCCGCCGCCAGGCTGTCCAGTCCGCATAGTCCGCAGCCGCTGGGACCCGCCAATCGCCGCTGCCGCCGGGTCAGCGCGTCCAGCCGATCGGCTGCCAGGTCCATACGCAGTTCCACGCCATCCGGCACGCTGACGATGTCCAGCGCCATGATGTCCTCGGCGTGCCGGATGATCCCTTCCGACAGGCTGAAGCCAACGGCGAAATCCGCCAGATCCGCCGGAGTCGCCAGCATCACCGCATGCGTCGAACGATTGTAGGTCAGCGCGACCGGCGTCTCGCGCGGCACAAGCCGGCTGCCGGCCTCGGCGGCGTCGCCCCGCCAGACCAGGCGCGGGACGGATAGCGCCGGGTCAGTCACCCGCCGGCACCGGGTCGATCCGCCGGCTTTCGGCGGCGTGCGCGCTGTACGCCACCTGCCACTCGGACGGCCCATTGCTCGGCGAAATCTGCACCGCCGTCACCTTGAACTCCGGACAGTTGGTCGCCCAATCGGAATAGTCGGTGGTAACGACGTTCGCCTGGGTCAGCGGATGATGGAACGTGGTATAGACCACACCCGCCGCGACCCGCTCCGTCACCCGCGCCCGCAACGTCGTCCCGCCCGCTCGGCTCTGCAGCAGCACCCAGTCGCCGTCGCGCACGCCGCGCTGTTCGGCGTCATGCGGATGGATTTCCAGCAGGTCTTCCGCATGCCAGACGCTATTCGCCGTCCGCCGCGTCTGCGCGCCGACATTGTACTGCGACAGGATGCGCCCAGTGGTCAGCAGCAGCGGAAACCGCGGCCCCACCTTCTCGTCCGTCGCGATGTATTCGGTGATGACGAAATGACCCTTGCCGCGCACGAACCCGTCCTGGTGCATGATTGGCGTACCATCGGGCGCCGCGTCGTTGCACGGCCACTGCACCGATCCCGCATCCAGCTTCTCATAGGATACGCCGGCGAAGCTGGGGGTGGTGCGAGCGATCTCCGCCATGATCTCGGATGGATGTGCGTAGTCCATGCGGTAGCCCATGGCGTTGGAGATCGCCTGCGTCACCTCCCAGTCCGCCATCCCAGCGCGCGGCGCCATCACCTTGCGGACCCGGTTGATCCGGCGTTCGGCGTTGATGAAGGTGCCGTCCTTTTCCAGGAAGGTCGCGCCGGGCAGGAAGACATGCGCGTAGTTGGCCGTTTCGTTGAGGAAAAGATCATGCACCACGACGCATTCCATTGCCGACAAGCCGGCGGTGACATGCTTGGTGTCGGGATCGGACTGCGCGATGTCCTCACCTTGGATATAGAGCCCCAGGAAGCTGCCTTCCACCGCCGCATCCAGCATGTTGGGAATGCGCAGGCCTGGTTCGGGATCGATGGGCACGCCCCACTCAGCCTGGTAGATCGCCCGCGCGGCAGCGTCGCCAACATGGCGGTAGCCTGGCAGTTCATGGGGAAAGCTGCCCATGTCGCAGCTTCCCTGCACGTTGTTTTGGCCACGCAACGGGTTCACGCCGACGCCAGGGCGGCCGATGTTGCCGGTCGCCATCGCCAGGTTGGCAATCGCCATCACCGCGGTGCTGCCCTGGCTATGCTCGGTCACGCCCAGGCCATAATAGATCGCGCCGTTGCCGCCGGTCGCGAACAATCTGGCCGCATCCCGCACCAGGTTTGCCGGCACCTGCGTGACGGCTTCGGTGGCCTCTGGCCCCTGCCGCGGATCGGCGACGAATTCCACCCAGTCGGCAAACGCCTCGGCATCGCAACGCGCCGTGACGAACGCCTCGGCGACCAGCCCGTCCGTCACGATGACATGCGCCAGCGCCGTCAGCAGGGCGACATTGGTGCCCGGCCGCAGCTTCAGGTGAAATGCGGCCTCGACATGCGGCGTGCGCACCAAGTCAATCCGCCGTGGATCGATGACGATCAGTTTCGCTCCCTGCCGCAGCCGCCGCTTCATGCGTGAGGCGAACACCGGATGCCCATCAGTGGGGTTGGCGCCGATCACCAGGATGACATCCGACGCTTCAACACTGTCAAAGTCCTGTGTACCGGCCGAGGTGCCAAACGTCGTCTTCAGGCCATAGCCCGTCGGCGAATGACACACTCGCGCACAGGTATCCGTGTTGTTGTTGCCGAACGCGGTACGCGCCAGTTTCTGCACCAGATAGGCCTCCTCATCCGTGCAGCGTGATGAGGTGATGACACCAATCGAGTCTCTGCCATGCGCCGCCTGGATGCGCCGGAACTCCGACGCCACGCGCGCGATCGCCTGATCCCAGCTCACCTCCCGCCAAGGATCGGTGATCTTCTCCCGCATCATCGGCCGCAGGATACGGTCCGGATGGTTGGCGTAGCCCCAGGCGAAGCGGCCCTTGACGCAGGAATGGCCGTGGTTCGCACTGCCATCCTTCCAGGGCACCATGCGCACCACCTGGTCGCCGCGCATCTCCACCTTGAAGTTGCAGCCGACGCCGCAATAGGCGCAGGTGGTCACCACCGAATGTTCCGGCTGGCCCATCTCGATGACGGATTTTTCCATCAGCGTCGCGGTCGGGCAGGCCTGCACGCAGGCGCCGCAGGAGACGCATTCGCTGGTCAGGAAGGGTTCGTCCATCCCGGCCACGACCTTGGAGTCGAAGCCTCGGCCCTGGATGGTCAGCGCGAAGGTGCCCTGCACCTCCTCGCACGCCCGGACGCAGCGGGAGCAGACGATGCATTTGGACGGGTCGAACTGGAAATACGGGTTCGATGCATCCACCGCGGCGGTCAGGTGGTTGGCGCCCTTGGTGCCGTAGCGGACTGCTCGCAGTCCGACCTCACCAGCGGCGTCCTGCAACTCGCAATTGCCGTTGGCCGAGCAGGTCAGGCAATCCAGCGGGTGGTCGGAGATATAGAGTTCCATCACGCCGAGGCGCAGCTTTCGCAGATTACCCGAAACGGTATGCACCTTCATGCCGGGCGCGACCGGGGTGGTGCACGATGCGGGCGTGCCGGCGCGTCCATCGATCTCGATCAGGCATAGGCGGCAACTGCCGAAGCTGTCCAGCGTGTCGGTGGCGCACAGCCGCGGCACCTTGATCCCTGCCGCCATCGCGGCCCGCATGACCGAGGTGCCTTCCGGCACCGTCACCACATGGCTGTCGATTGTCAGCGTCACCATCGCCTCGGCGGCGACGGCACGCGTGCCATGATCGCTTTCTAGCAGCAATGGCATCCTTCTGTCCTCCTACCTCGCCGGCCGGTGATGATCCGCGGAAAAATCTTCCGGAAAGTGGTTCAGCGCGCTGAGAATGGGATAGGGAATGAACCCGCCCAGCGCGCAGAGCGAGCCGAACTTCATCGTGTGGCAAAGGTCGCGCAGCAAATTCAGGTTGGCATCCACCGCGTTCACGCGGCCTTCGTTGGCATCGCCTGCTTGGTCGGCTCCCACCTGGCCGGCGATAATCTTGTCGACTGTCTCCATACCACGAATGGAGCCGATGCGGCAGGGCGTGCACTTGCCGCAGGATTCGGTGGCGCAGAATTCCATGGCGAAGCGTGCCTGACGCGCCAGGTCGACCGTGTCATCGAACACCACGACGCCACCGTGGCCGATCAGGCCGTCGCGGGCGGCGAACGCCTCGTAATCGAACGGCGTGTCGAACAGGGCGGGCGGAAAATACGCTCCCAGCGGTCCGCCGACCTGCACCGCGCGGACCGGACGGCCGGACCGAGTGCCGCCGCCGATGTCGAAAACCAGTTCACCGAGGGTGATGCCGAAGCCGGCTTCAAACAGCCCGCCATGGCGAATGTTGCCGGCAAGCTGGATCGGCATCGTGCCGCGCGAGCGTCCCATGCCGATCGTCCCATAGGCCTCGGCGCCGTCGCGCAGGACCGCTGGTACGGTCGCCAGGGTGACTAGATTGTTGATCACCGTCGGGCAGCCGAACAAGCCCTTGTGCGCCGGCAGCGGCGGCTTGGCACGAACCTGGCCGCGCCGGCCCTCCAGGCTTTCGAGCAGCGAGGTCTCCTCGCCGCAGACATAGGCGCCCGCACCGACCCGCTGCTCGATGTCGAATTCGCCACCCAGAATGCCGGCCGCGCGCGCGATCGCCAGTGCCTGATCGAAGGTGGCGATGCCGTGCGGGTACTCCGACCGGGTGTAGACGAAGCCCTTGGACGCACCGACCGCCAGGCCGGCGATCGCCATGCCCTCGATGACGCTGAACGGGTCGCCTTCCAGCAGCATCCGGTCGGCGTAGGTGCCGGAATCGCCCTCATCGGCGTTGCAGACGATGTATTTGCGTTCGCCCCTGGCCTCCGCCGCCGTTTTCCACTTGATGCCGGTCGGGAAGCCGGCGCCGCCGCGGCCACGCAGCCCGGATTGCACGACCGCGGCAATGGTCGCGGCCGGTCCCAGGGTGCGCGCCCTGTCCAGCCCCGTCATGCCGCCGTGGGCGCGATAATCCTCCAGCGACAGCGGATCGACCACGCCGCACCGGGCAAAGGTCAGCCTTGTCTGCCGCGCGAGAAATGCAATCCGTTCGGTCGGTCCCAGCCGCATCGGCTGCGCCGCACCGGCCAGCAGACCGCTGGCCAGAAGGCCGGGGATGGCGCCGGCGTCAACCGGACCGTAGGCGATGCGGCCCTCCGGCGTCTCGATCTCGATCATTGGTTCCAGCCAGAACAGTCCACGCGACCCGGTTCGCACCACCGTGGCATGGTCCGCCAGCGCCGCCGCGACCTGATCCGCGCCAAGCGCCAGCGCCACCGCGTCGCGCGGGACGAATACACGCGTCATGTCAGGCTGGCGAGCATGCGCTCGATCCGGGCGGCATCCAGGCGGACCAGCGGCGCCCCGTCCAGCAACGCGGCTGGGCCGGCGGCACAGAATCCGAGGCAGAAGACCGGCTCCAGCGTCACCGCTCCATCGGCCGAGGTTCCGTGCCAGCCTACCCCCAGGGTCCGGCGGGCGCGATCCGCCACCGCCTCTCCACCCACCGCCTGACAGGCCTCCGCCCGGCAGACCCGCAGGACATGGCGGCCAGGCGGCGTTCGGCGGAAGTCATGATAAAACGACACGATCCCATGCACTTCCGCTCGGCTGATGTTCAGCGCCTCGGCGACCAGCGGTTCGGCTTCCAGCGGAATACAGCCGAACACCGCTTGCAGCGCATGGAGAATTGGCAGCGCGGCGCCATCCAGGGCAGTGTGCATCGTGATAATGCCGTGCGCCCGATCCTGATTCCATGGCTCGCTAGCGGCCAACTGATCCTCCCGGCATGACATTCTTCTTGGCCTGGTTATGTGCTTAGAGGCGACAGCACCGGCGATTGCAAGACATCGGCGATTGCAAGACGCCGGCGATTGCAAGACGAAGACCGGTTTCGGCGGGCGACCGGGTCTATCGCGCCGGCTGCCCTTCCAGTCGGGTCATCAGCAGCCAGGCACGACGCAGCCGCAGGATCCCACCGCGGGTCTCGCCCTGATCGCACATGCGCTGACCCTCCGCCGAAAGACGTGTCACGTCGGACGGCGGCGGCGACGGCGAGACACGCACGAGGTTGCTCACACGATCCAGCAGCCGCACACAATACTCGGGCGTATCGCTCGTGACCTCCAGCGCGTTTGACTGGGCACCCGCCTGCATGCTTGAGGCGACGGCCATCAAGCCAAGGCTGAATGCAACACCGGCGCAACCGAGGATACGAACAAGGATCGACATGATTTGGTCAATCGCATGTCCGGCCTCTCAGCGGGCTGTTTCACAAGTGACAAAGCGGTCAGATATCAGGTTGATCGGATATTGTGGCGATCAGGTATCACGGTCATCGGGGTTGTCGGCCCGCGCATCCGCCGCACCATCCTCCGGCATCGGCAACGACAGGATGGCGCGCAGCCCCGGGTCACTGTCTTCCAGCCGAAGGCTTCCGCCATGCAGTTGCGCCACCGCCTGCACCAGCGAAAGCCCAAGTCCGGAGCCCGGCGTGCTGCGGGCGCTCTCGCCGCGGTAGAAGCGGTCCGTCGCTTTGGCGCGATCGGCCATTGGAATTCCGGGTCCCTGGTCGCTGACCGTGACGGCCACCGTGCCGCCGACCAAGGCGCCGACACGCACCACGCCATCCGACGGGGAGAACTTCACCGCGTTGTCCACCAGGTTGGCGATCGCCTGCTGGATCAGCGCCCGGTCACCATAGGCTGCCACATGCGGTGGCGTGTCGACCTGAAGCGAAATGCCGCGCTCCTCGGCGACCGCGCCATACAGATCGACAACCTCGGCCAGCAACGGGACGATGTCCAGACGGGCAAAGGCGGAGCGGCGCGATCCGGCTTCAATTTGAGCGATGCGCAGCAGCGCCTGGAACACCGCGACGATCCCATCGAGGTCCGCGGTGGCACGTTCGATCGCGGCGCGCAGATCGTCGGGCGAAGAGGCGTGCAAGGTGGCATCTTCCAGCCGGGTGCGGGCCCGGGTAATCGGGGTGCGCAGGTCGTGGGCGATCGCGTTGGACACCTGGCGCACGCCATCCATCAGCCGCCCGATGCGGTCGAGCATGTCGTTGATGACCTCGGCAAGCTGATCGAATTCATCACCGCGGCCGGTCAGCTTGACCCGCTGGGCAAAGTCGCCGGCGGCGATCGCCGTGGCGGTGGCCGAGATATTCGCCAGCGTGCGGCGAAACAGGCTGCGGATCACCAGGGCACCGATGGTCGCCATCAGCACGACCACAAGCACCGCCCACAGCAGCGCATCCGTCAGCAGAGTGCGAAGTTGGGCGCGCACCTTCACGTCACGGCCGATCAGCAAATGATAGTCGCCGGGCAGGTCGTAGCGCTGCACATACGCCAGTGAACTCATGCCGGCCCGCTGCAACTGCAATTCATAAGCCGTCCCAACCTGGGCCACGGTCGCTGGCCAGCTCGCCAGGTTGCCGGCGATCCGGTGCATTGCCGGGTCGGCCAGCAGATAGATCGCATCGTCGTCCACGTTCTGCGCCAGCCGGTCGTCAATCGTGCTGGCCAGGGCCTGCAAGCCACCGTCCGACCAGCGGGCGGCAAGGTCCTGCGCATCGGCGTAGATCGCCGCATCGGTTTGGCGGTCCAGTAGGCCGGCGGTTGCCCACCACAGGAAGCTCGCCAGCGCGACGGCGCTGATCGCCAGCAGCAAGGCGTAGATCACCCCGAAGCGAAAGCCGGCGGACCGGAACAGGCCGCGGTCTAGCATATTGAAACCGTAAGGTTCGTGGACAGTTGACTGCCGCGAGACAGGGACGGTCGCCCAATCCCGTCATGCCGTCGAGAACGCGGTGCATCAACGTAAACGATACGTCTATGACCAGGCAAACCCATAGGCGCGCAGGACTACGCCTGTTCCGCCCGCAGCATATAGCCCGCGTTGCGCACCGTGTGGATCAGTGGCGAGGGAAACGGCTTGTCAACCTTCTGCCGCAGCCGAGAAACATGAACGTCGATAACATTTGTCTGCGGGTCGAAGTGGTAGTCCCATACGCCCTCCAGCAGCATGGTCCGGGTCACCACCTGGCCGGCGTGGCGCATCAGGTATTCCAGCAGGCGGAACTCGCGCGGTTGCAGGTCGATTTTCTGGCCGGCGCGCTTTACCTGGCGGGACAGCAGGTCAAGCTCCAGGTCCTCGACCTCCAGCTTTGTGACCGGACCCTCGCCCTTGCCGCGGCGATTGAGCGCTTCGACACGCGCCAGCAGCTCGGCGAAGGCGAAGGGCTTCGTCAGATAGTCGTCGCTGCCGGCTTTCAGTCCCTTCACCCGATCGTCCACCTCGGCCATGGCGGACAGGATCAACACCGGCACGGTGTTCTTCTGGCCGCGCAGCGTCTCAAGGATTTTCAGGCCATCAATTCCGCCGGGCAGCATGCGATCCAGGATCACCGCGTCGAAGCTCTCACTGGCCGCCATGAACAGGCCGTCACGGCCGTTATCGGCGTGCTCCACCACGTGGCCGGCCTCGCGCAGACCCCGCACGACGAAGCCAGCCACGTCCTTGTCGTCCTCGACCACCAGGATGCGCATAGGTTGAACTCCTTTGTTTGGCGTAGTCGATCACTAGGCAATGTGTACTCAACCTGGTTGTGACCGCATACTAACCTGACTGCTCGTTCGGCCGCCGGCCGACATTGACTGGAAACTCCATATCTCGCCCTTGGCGCCGGATGGTCACCCGCACGCTATTGCCTGGCGGCACCACGGCAACGGCCCGGATCAGCCCGCGTGAGCTGTCGATCCGGTCGCCGTTGATCGCCACCACCTGGTCCCCGGCCCGAATGCCGGCGTGGGCGGCGGGTCCATTGCGATCCAGCGCGGCGATCACCACGGCATCATCCTGTTCCTCCACGGAAACGCCAAGCCAGCCGCGCTCGATGGAGCCGTGGGCGAGAAGCTGGGAGACGATGCGGGTGACGGTGTCGCTGGGGATGGCAAAGCCGATGCCGACCGAGGCGCCGGTGGGCGAGACGATGACCGAGCTGACGCCGATCACCTGACCGTCCATGTTGAACACTGGGCCGCCGGAGTTACCTGGGTTGATCGGCGCGTCGAGCTGCAGGAAATTGTCGAACGGACCGGAGCCGAGATCGCGTCCCTCGGCGGAGATGATGCCGATACTGACCGATCCGCCCAGGCCGAACGGGTTGCCGGCGGCAAGTATCCAGTCGCCCACATCGGCCTTGCGGGAGTCGCCCCAGGTGACGGCGGGCAGCGATTCGTTGCTCTGCACCTTGATGACGGCGATGTCGGTCAGTTCGTCGTGCCCCAGCACCTTGGCTGGAAGCTGACGGCCATCGGTCAGGGACACGACGATCTTGTCGGCATGTCCGACGACGTGATTGTTGGTGACGATGATGCCGGAGGCGTCGATGATGAAGCCGGAACCGGCGCCGGCCACCTGCTCGCGGCGGTTGCTGAAACGCCGGCGGAACTCCCGCCCCAGGGGGGTGTCGCGCAGTTCACGCGGCAGTTCGTTCGCCACGTCGCCGCCGGTGACGGTTTCGGTCACGGCGATGTTGACCACGGCGGGCAGCACTTTCTTCACCAGCGGCGCCAGGCTGTCGGGCGTGGCGCGGGCGCTGGCATCATGGGGTGCACAGGCGGTTGCCAGCAGCGCGACGGCCAGCGCCAGGCCACGGCAGTGTTGTCGCCTGGACAGGCGGGCCGCGGCGGCAAGGTCTGGCCGGATCATGGCGGGTTCGGCTGGCATGGTTGGGTTGGATCTCCGGTCCGGCAATGCACGCCCAGTTGCAAATGGCATGGTATGTCGGATGTAACAAGAATCGGCGCGATCAGATTTCGGTTGGCTGCGGCAATAGTCAGACGAAAAAGCGTGTAGCCTGGCGCCGGATGTGCTTCAGGACAGCGACGTGGCTGCCCGATCGACGGCCTGAGAAGTCATCGCGGCCTGGTAATTCCGGCTCCGCCGGCATGTTACGCCCGGTAACCGGCGACAATCATTGCGCACCCCCGCGCGGCAGGCTGCGTTTGCCGCAATGCACTGTTGGGCGATATGTGCTTGCATCAATGTTCCGGCCCAGACCGGATTGCGCGATCGGGAGACGCCGCCATGACCAGTCCGTATGACGACCTGCCCAAGAATCAGGCCAACCATGCGCCGCTGACGCCGCTGACCTTCATCGAGCGAGCAGCCTACGTCTATCCCGACAAGCTGTCCGTGGTGCACGGCGCCGAACGCTATACCTGGAAGCAGACGTATGAGCGCTGCCGGCGGCTCGCCTCGGCGCTGTCACGACGGGGCATCGGCCGGAACGACACTGTCGCGATTATGGCCCCGAACACACCGCCGATGGTGGAGGCGGCGTTCGGCGTTCCGATGTGCGGCGGCGTGCTGAACACGTTGAACACGCGCCTAGACGCCGAAACCATCGCCTTCATGCTGCGCCACGGCGAGGCGAAGGTGTTGATCACCGATCGCGAGTTCTCATCGGTCATCGAGGCCGCCCTGGCACTGCTGGAGACGAAACCTCTGGTCATCGATATCGCCGATCCGGCCCATCCGGACGGCAAGTTGCTGGGTGAAACGACCTATGAGGCCTTCCTGGCGGACGGCGATCCAGCCTATGCGTGGCGGAACCCCACCGATGAGTGGGACGCGATCGCGCTGAACTACACCTCCGGCACCACCGGCGACCCGAAGGGCGTGGTGTATCACCATCGCGGCGCGCATCTGAACGCGGTCAGCAACATCCTGAACTGGGGCATGCCGCATCACGCCGTGTATCTCTGGACGCTGCCGATGTTCCATTGCAACGGCTGGTGCTTTCCCTGGACGATGGCGGAGCGCGCCGGGGTCAATGTCTGCCTGCGCCGGATCGAGGCGAACGCGGTGTTGGCGGCAATCCGCGACCATGGCGTGACGCATATGTGCGGCGCCCCGATCGTCTACTCGATGCTGATCAACGCCCCGGCGGATCTGCGCGCCGGCATCACACATCGCATTGCCGGGCAGGTGGCCGGCGCGGCGCCGCCGGCGGCGATCATCGAGGGCGCCGAGGCGATCGGCATCGAACTGACCCATGTCTATGGGCTGACCGAGGTCTATGGCCCGGTCAGCGTCTGCTCCAAGCATGAAGCCTGGAGCGAAATGCCGATCGACCGGCGCGCGGAGCGGAATGGGCGCCAGGGGGTAAGGACGCCGTTGCAGGAAGCGATGAGCGTGCTCGATCCGGCGACGATGCAGCCGGTGCCGTGGGATGGCGAAACAATGGGCGAGATCATGACCCGCGGCAACATCACGATGAAAGGCTATCTGAAGAACCCAGGTGCCACCGCGAAAGCGTTCGAGGGCGGCTGGTTCCATACCGGTGATCTGGCGGTGATGCAGCCGGATGGTTACGCCAAGATCCGCGACCGCTCGAAGGACATCATCATTTCGGGCGGCGAAAACATCTCGTCCATCGAAGTGGAAGAAACATTGTATCGCCATCCGGCCGTGCTGAGTGCAGCGGTGGTGGCGCAGCCTGACGAGAAGTGGGGCGAGGCGCCCTGCGCTTTCATCGAACTGAAGATCGACGCCCAGGTGACGGCGGATGAGCTGCGGGATTTTTGCCGCCGGCACATGGCCCGGTTCAAGGTGCCGAAGGCGTTCGTGTTCCAGGCAATCCCGAAGACTTCGACAGGAAAAATTCAAAAGTTCACGCTGCGCGAGATCGCCCGGTCGGCTTCGGCGATCAAGTAATTACCAGGGGAAATTCACACCATGGGTCAGCAGATCGAGGCACTCGCGTCCTTCGTCGCGACAACAAGCTGGGTCGACATTCCGGCATCGGTGCAAGAGCATGCGACGCTGGTGTTCCTCGATACCCTGGGCGTGATCCTCGCTGGTTCGGAACGGCCGGAGGTGCGGGGCCTGCGCGACCGCGTGGGTGCCACCGCGGGCACCGGTGCCACGGTGTTCGCCAGCGGCTGGCCCACCGGTGACGCGCGCACCGCCGCGCTGCTGAACGGCATCGCCGGGCGGTCGATCGAGTTGTGCGAGGGTCACCGGCTGGTTTCCGGCCAGGCGGCAATCCAGGTGCTGCCCGCTGTCCTCGCGGTTGGCGAGGTCATGCGCAGTTCCGGTCAGGACATGATGGCGGCGCTTGTGCTGGGTTACGACGTGGCGTCCCGATTGAGCGCCGCGTTCACGCCGCGGCCGCTGGCGCATCAGAATGGACAGGCCTCGATGCTGGGCGCGGTTGCGGCGGGTGCGAAGCTGCGTGGCCTGGATGCGGCCGGGATCAGCCGAGCGATGCGGATTGCCACGACGCTGGTGTTGACGCCAAGCTATACAAACGTGGTGGCAGGCGCAACGGCGCTGAATGTCGCCGGCGGCATGAGCGGGTTTGTCGGCGCTCTGGCACCGGACCTGGTACTGGCCGGTTTCGAGGCGCAGCCGGATGCGATCGAGGAAACCCTTGGCCAACTGGTCGGCGATGGCTTCGAGCCGTCCGGACTGCTGGAGGGGCTCGGCACACGCTGGGAAATCACCCGGAACTACTTTCGGTTGTACGCCTGTTGCAATCCGATCCATCCTTCGCTGGATGCGCTTCGGATGGCGCTGGATGAACTTGATCCGAAGCCGGAGGAGATCACGCGGATTGACGTTGCGACATATCGTTTCGCCTCCGTCATGCGCAATCCGGACCCGCTGAATTACTTCGCGTCGAAGTATTCGCTGCCGCATGCGGCGGCGGCCATGGTGGTGCGCGGCGGTGCCGGGTTCGCCGAACTGGACGATGCGGCGTTGAACGATCCGGTGATCGCGGCGCTGCGGCACCGCGTGCACGTGACCGAAGATCCGGCGATGTCCGCCGTGGCGCCGCGACTTCGGCCGGCCCGCGTGACCGTGACGCTGACGGGCGGGCGCAAGGCCGAGCGGGCGGTTGAGAGCCACAGGGGGGATTTTTCGCAGCCGTTCGAGACGGCGGAGATCCGTGGCAAGTTCCACGAACTCGCGGGGGTCGTGCTGACGCCGGCTGGGGTGACGGCGGTGGAAGCGGCGGTTGATCGCTGCTCGGCGTGGGACAATATTGATGAGATGATGGCGCTGATGCGTCGGCACGATCACCGATAGGTCGACATGCCACAAACGCGGCCAAGCGGCACAGAAGGCTATGCGAACGAGGCGGAAGCCTTGGTCCGGCAATATGAGAGCGTGCGGTTTGCTGACGTGCACAAGCAAATCATGCACTTGATCCCGAAGTCGCCCTCTCACATCCTCGACATCGGCGCTGGAACTGGGCGTGACGCGGCTGGCTTCGCGGCTATGGGACATCTGGTGACTGCCGTTGAGCCAACGGCCGAGCTGCGCAGGCGTGCAACCGTGCTGCACGCCTGTCCTCGAGTTGAGTGGCTGGATGACTGCCTGCCGGAGCTTGCCGCCTTATCCGGGCGCGACGCGGCATTTGACGTCGTGATGCTGACTGCCGTGTGGATGCACCTGGACGAGCAGCAGAGACGTTGTGCCATGCCCCGTGTCGCAGCGCTGATCCGGCCGAAAGGCGTGATGATGCTTTCCCTTCGCCATGGTCCGGTGCCGGTAGGTCGGCGCATGTTCAATGTGACGCCGGCCGAGACAGCTCGTCTTGCGCGAGCGGAAGGTTTGACCTGCGTTCAATACGTCGCGGACGAAGACAGTCTGCTCAAACGACCGGGTGTGACCTGGGATCGGCTCGCGTTCATCAAGGCCGCGAATTCCGGAACTGGCGATCCCGGAGCCGGCGGTCTTGGATGAAGCGGCGGCTTGAAAGATATGCGTCATGGCGGTTTCACGCTTAACCGAGCCCAGGGCCGTGCAAACAGCTATTCTCGTGCCGCCGCCCGCTGCGAAAGGTCAAGTGGTCTGCCGCCACAACCTCAGCCCACTCCCTTCAACCCGAACAGCTTCGCCGCGTTGCCGCCCAGGATGGCGTGCTTCTGCGCGTCGCTCAGGCTGTCGGTGGCCATGATGGCGTCCACCGGGTGCAATTCCCATGGATAGGGACAGTCGCTGCCCAGCATGATCTGGCTGGCGCCGACCTGGGCTACCAGATGACGCAGCGCCTCCGGCGTGAACACCAGCGCATCGAAGTGAAGCTGGTTGAGGTATTCGGTCGGCTGCTTCTTCAGCTTGATGTTCGGATCACAGGCCGACGGCGCCACGAAGCAGGCATGGTCGTCACGTGGCGCATACGACGCCAGATAGCCGCCGCCATGCGCGGCCAGCACCTTCAGGTTCGGAAACTTGTCCAGCGTGCCCTGGAAGATCAGGTGGTTCAGCGCGATCGTCGTCGCCAGCGGATTGCCGATGGTGTTCAGCAGCCAGCCATTGCCGGCCCAGCGCTTGTTCAACTCCGGCACGCCTTCCGGATGAATGAACAGCACCGCGCCGAGTTCCTCCGCCTTCGCCCAGACCGGATCGAACTTCGGGTCGGAGAACTCGGACCCGGCGACCTGATCGCCGATCGCCGCTCCCCCCAAGCCCTGCTTCTTCATCGCGGTTTCAAGTTCCGTCACCGCCAGCGCCGGGTCCTGCAGGGTCAGCGACGCGAAGGCGCCGAACCGGTCCGGTTTGGATGCCACCAGCGCCGCCAGCTTGTCGTTGTTGATCGAGACGATCTTCGCCGCCAGGTCGCGTTCCTTGCCATACCAGAAAGGATTGACCGACAGGATCTCCATGTCGACCGCCATCGCATCCATCGCGCGGGCGCGGTCCTCGACCGTCATGAAGGCCTGTTGCGCGCCATTGATCGGCGGCGTCAGCTTGGCTGCCTCATCCCCCATCAGCGCATTGGCTTCATGGAACAGGCAGTGCGAGTGGACATCGATCGTCTTGACGTGCTTGCCGGCCACGGTGACGGGCAGGCGATGGGGCGCGGCGGCGGCGGCATGCGCCGCCCGCGGCAGGCCACAGCCGCAGAACAGGATGCCAGCCAGGCCAGCAGAGCCTGTCAGGAAGTCTCGGCGGTTGGTCATGTTTCCTCCGGTCTTTGCGAAAATGTTCATTGGCGGCGAATCCGCCGCAGCGGAATGCTCCCACGCTTTTGTAACCGGTGCCACCATGGGCCTTGTCGGTCGCGCAAAAATGGCTGAACGTCTGCAACCAAACGCGCCCGCGGCCGGTTATTCCAGTTATTAAGGGGAATCATGCGATGCGCGCGCTACGCTGGCACGGGAAACACGACATCCGCTGTGACACCGTCCCCGATCCCGTCATCGAGCACGGCCGGGACGCCATCATCAAGGTATCCTCCTGCGCCATCTGCGGCTCCGACCTTCACCTGTACGACAATTTCATTCCAGGCACGAAGTCCGGCGACATCATGGGCCATGAGTTCATGGGCGAGGTCATGGAAGTCGGCAACGCCAACACCCGCCTGAAGGTCGGCGACCGCGTCGTCGTCCCGTTCACCATTATCTGCGGTGAATGCGACCAGTGCCGGCGCGGCAATTTTTCCGTCTGCGAGCGGTCCAACCGTAACAAGGCACTCGCCGACAAGGCGTTCGGCCACAGCCCCGCCGGGCTGTTCGGCTACACCCATCTGACCGGTGGCTACCCAGGCGGCCAAGCCGAGTATGTCCGGGTGCCCTTCGCCGATGCCGGCTGCATCAAGGTCCCCGCCAGCCTGACCGACGAGCAGGTGCTGTTCCTGAGCGACATCTTCCCGACCGGGTGGCAGGCCGCGGTGCAGTGCGACATCGAGCCCGCCGACACCGTCGCCATCTGGGGCGCCGGCCCGGTCGGCCAGTTCGCCATCCGCAGCGCCGTCCTGCTGGGCGCCCGCCAAGTGATCGCGATCGACCATGTCCCGGAGCGTCTGGCGATGGCGCGGGCCGGCGGTGCAATCACCATCGATTTTGATGAGGAAAGCGTCATTGAGCGGCTGAACGCGCTGACCGACGGCAAGGGTCCGGAGAAGTGCATCGACGCCGTCGGCCTGGAGGCGCACGCATCGCGCTCGATCGATTCGCTGTATGATCGGGCGAAGCAGGCGGTGATGCTGGAAACCGACCGTCCGCATGTGCTGCGGGAGATGATCTACGTCTGTCGTCCCGCCGGCACCCTGTCGGTCCCCGGCGTCTATGGCGGCCTGCTCGACAAGGTCCCGTTCGGCGCGCTGATGAACAAGGGGCTGACGCTGCGCACCGGCCAGACGCATGTGAACCGCTGGACCGACGATCTGCTAAAGCGTATCGAGGAAGGCGAGATCGATCCGTCATTCGTCATTACCCATAACGTCAGCTTGGAACAGGGGCCGTTGATGTACGAGACGTTTCGGCAAAAACAGGATGGCTGCATCAAGGTCGTGATGAAGCCATAAGGAGTAGGCATGATGGACAAGCAGGCGATGGTCACCGCGCGGCCCGCCAATCCGGCCGGATCGATGTATCCCACCGTCCGGCGCCTCGGCTGGCTCAGCGTCGCCCTTGGCGCCGCCGCGTTGCTGGCCCCGCGTCTGCTCGGCCACTCGGTGGGTCTAGGCGACAGGCCCCGCACGATGACCGCTTTCGGACTACGGGAAGTTGGCGTTGGCATCGGCATCCTGGCGTCGGATGATCCCACTCCGTGGGTCTGGGCGCGGGCGGGCGGCGATGCGATGGATATCGCCGCCTTGTCCGCCGCGACGACCAACGGCAGCACCGGCCAGGCCCGCGCGCTGCTGGGCTTTGCCGTGGTCGACGGCGTCACCGTGGAGGACGTGCTGTGCGCCCATTGGCTGAGCACGTTCCAGGCGCGACGCGCGGTGCCGGTGCCCGACTACAGCAGCCGGAGCGGTTTTCCCCGTCCCATCGCCGACATGCGCGGCCGGGCGAAAAGCCCCGCCGCCTGATGCCGTCGCGGCTCGACAAGCTGAAGACCGACGTGACGGCACTAACCGGTCGTGAACCTTCGTTGGCGCCGATCAGCCGCGGCGAAACCGCATCGAACCGTGGCCGGTCGGCCGAACATCCTGGGCAGATCCCGGCGCCTGGCTGGAAGGATGTGCTGCTGCGCTCCTGGAAGGAGATTTCCGACAACAACATCTTCCTGGTGTCCGGCGGCGTGACCTACGCAATTCTGCTGGCATTGTTTCCCGGCCTTGCTGCGATGGTGTCGATTTATGGATTGGCCCTCGATCCGACCCAGGTCGAGCGGCAGGTGGCTAGCCTATCCGGCCTCCTGCCCGAACAGACACAGCAGATGATCGCGGATCAACTGCACCGGCTTGTCGCCGCATCCTCCGGCACATTGGGAATCAGTGCCGCCATCAGCCTGCTGGTGGCCTTGTGGAGTGCCTCCCGCGGCATGAGCGGCCTGATTACCGCGCTCAACATCGCTTATGACCAGAAGGAGACGCGCAGTTTCTTCCGGTTCAATCTGCTGGCGGTTGGTTTGACCTTGATGATGCTGGTTGGAGGCCTGGTGGTCATCGCTCTGGTCGCCGTGCTGCCGGTCGTCATCCAGTTCGTCGGCCTGGGCAGCGTGGCGAAATGGTTGCTGCTGGTGCTGGAATGGCCGCTGCTGTTCGCTGTGGTCATAACCGGTCTGGCGCTGCTGTATCGGTTCGCACCAAACCGCGACATGGCGAAGTGGCGCTGGGTGTCGCCCGGCGCGATCGCCGCCACAGTGTTGTGGATCATCGGGTCGCTGCTGTTCACCCTTTATGTCAGCCACTTCGCCAGCTACGACAAGACCTATGGCTCGTTGGGCGGCGTCGTGGTGATGCTGACCTGGCTTTACCTGTCCGCCTTCGTGGCGCTGTTCGGCGCCGTCGTCAACGCCCAGTCGGAACGGCAGACCCAGGCCGATTCAACGGCTGGCCAACCGAAACCGATGGGCAGCCGCCAGGCGAGGGCAGCGGACACGCTGGGTGAAGCGCATAATTGATGAATGAGCGCGGACCGGAGGATCGAACGCGCCTCGCTGGTCGGCGCCGGATGTTCCTGGGCCCGCAAAACTTCCTGTAAAGCGTTGCCATGCGGCGGGCTGACTTTCTTGCAGCCACGCGGATAGGATCCACGACTGTCTGGATGTTGCAGCCTAACATCAATAGTCTCGCAATTTCAGGTTGTCGCAAGCGATGCACTGCCTTTGAACAAAGGGAGTTGACGAACCGCCTCGGAATTCGAACATGTGAGGGTGCCGATCTCGGCCAGACGCCTTTCCGCGGGAACCATCGTGATGCGCGCAAACCCAGGCTGCCTGACGCTGGTTCATCCGGATCGGCCCGCCGATGATGCCCTCTGGGTCCGCCTGCGCGCCGAGGCCGAGGAAGCCTACGAGCGCTCACCCAAGCTGGCGCCGTTGTTCCTGGACTCGATCCTCAACCAGCCCAGCTTCGAGGTCGCGGTCTTCCATCGTGTCGCCGCTCGGCTGAAGAACGACGTCATCTCCCTGCCGCTGATCGTGCAGGGTTTCAGCCGAGCCTTCGCCGCCGATCCGACGATCGGGGATGCGCTGCGGGCTGATTTGGTCGCCGTCCTCGACCGCGACCCCGCTTGCGAGCGGCTGATCGAGCCGTTCCTGTATTTCAAGGGGTTCCACGCCATCCAGGCACATCGGCTGAACCACTGGCTGTGGCACAATGGCGACCGCGATTTCGCGCTGTATCTGCAAAGCCGTTCATCGGAGGTCTTCCAGACCGATATCAACCCGGCGGCGAAATTCGGCCAGGGCATCTTCCTGGACCATGCCACCGGCTTGGTCATCGGTGAAACCGCGGTGGTGGAGGACGATGTGTCCCTGCTTCAGCACGTCACCCTGGGCGGCACCGGCAAGGAGTCCGGCGACCGTCACCCGAAGATCCGCCGGGGTGTGCTGATCGGCGCCGCCGCCACGGTGCTAGGCAATATCGAGGTTGGCGAGCACGCCCGCATCGCCGCCGGTTCGGTGGTGCTGAAATCGGTGCCCGCCCATGCCACTGTAGCCGGCGTTCCCGCCCGTGTCGTGCGGGTTGCCACGGCAGACCAGCCGGCGCTTGCGATGGACCAGACCCTCAGCGACCTCGCCTACGAATCCTTTAACTACACGATCTGACCGCATGGACCACGAGAGGTTCCCGCACAGCTCCCATTGGGGCGCCTTTTCCGTTGTCCGGCGGGCGGATGGGTTTGCCTCAGGTGGGATCGAGCCGGATGGGATCGAGATCTTGCCGCATCCGCGCGATCCCGATCCGGCGGCACTGCTGGGCAACATTCCGGCCTCGCTCACCCACCGCGCCCGCATTGCCACGCCGATGGCCCGCCGCGGCTGGCTGGAACGCGGCCCTGGGCCGGATCGCGGGCGCGGGCGGGACGCCTTTGTCGCGCTGTCCTGGCCGAAGGCGCTTGATCTGGCGGCGGGGGAGCTTCGCCGCGTCTATGCCGAACATGGCGGTCGAGCAATCTTTGGCGGGTCCTACGGCTGGTCAAGCGCCGGGCGCTTTCATCACGCACAAAGCCAGGTGCACCGGTTCCTGAACGGGCTGGGCGGCTACGTGAAATCTGTCCATAGCTACAGCGCCGCCGCCGCGGCGGTGATCCTGCCGCACGTGATCGGATCGCAGGAATCCGCCGGGCGGGAGAACGTGAGCTGGCACGAGTTGGCGACCGAGACCGAGGTCATCCTGGCCTTCGGCGGTCTGCCGCTGAAGAACACCAGCGTCAGCAGCGGCGGCACCAGCCAGCATATTGCGCGCGACCATCTGCTGGCCGCCCACCGGCGGGGCGCCCGATTCCACCTGATCAGCCCGCTGCGTGACGACCTGCCGCCGGCGATCGAAGCCATCTGGCACCCGATCTGCCCTGGTACTGATGTGGCGCTGATGCTGAGCATCGCCCATACCCTGATGACGGAAGGCCTGGTCGATTACGACTTCCTCGACCGCTTCTGCGTCGGCTGGCCGGAGTTCCGTCGCTACCTGAGCGATCCACCAAAGGACGCTGCCTGGGCGGCGGGCATCTGCGGCCTGCCAGCCGGGACGATCCGCGATATCGCACGCCAAGCCGCTGGCAGGCGCACGCTGGTGACGTGCCAGCAGTCGCTGCAACGTGCCGAACATGGCGAACAGCCGCTATGGATGGGTGTGGTGCTGGCGGCGATGCTGGGACAGATCGGCCTGCCGGGCGGCGGGTTCGTCTATGCGATGGGCTCGATCGCCAATGTGGGAAAGCCGGCGCTGGCGGTGCCGCTGCCGACCCTGCCGCAGGGCAGGAACCCGGTGCCGGACCTGATCCCGGTCGCCCGCATCGCCGACATGCTGCTGCACCCCGGTCAGGAGTACGACTTCAACGGACGCCGGCTGACCTATCCGGATATCAGGCTGGTCTACTGGGCCGGCGGCAATCCGTTCCACCACCACCAGGATCTGAACCGGCTGCGGCAGGCGTTTTCTCGCCCGGACACCATCATCGTGCATGACTCCGCCTGGACCGCCAGCACCCGCCACGCCGACCTGGTGTTTCCGGCCACCATCACCCTGGAACGTGCCGACATCGGCGCCGCCGGCAACGATCCGCTGATGGTGGCGATGCACCCCGTGGCCCAGCCCTATGGCGAGGCCCGCGACGACTACACGATCTTTTCCGGCCTCGCCACCCGGCTTGGCCGGGAGGCGGAATTCACCGAGGGCCGATCGGCTGACGCCTGGCTGCGGCATCTGTACGAGCCGACCCGTGCCGCCCTGGCCAAACAGGGGCGCAATCCGCCGGACTTCGACGGCTTCTGGGCAGCGGGCGAGCTGACCCTGCCCACGCGGCCCTGGGATGGCGGCGTGGTTCGTGCATTCCGCGCCAATCCGCGGGGGAACAGGCTGACAACGCCGACCGGCAAGGTTGAGATCGTCTCCGCCACCATCGCCGGCTTCGGCTACCAGGACTGTCCTGGTCACCCCACCTGGATGCCGCCGGTCGAAGGCGCCGGCAGCCCGATCATGGCGCGTTACCCGCTGCACCTGGTCGCCAACCAGCCGGCGACGCGGCTGCACAGCCAGTTGGATTTCGGCGCGACCAGCCTTGGGTCCAAGATCAGGGGACGCGAGCCGGTGCGGATCAATCCGGCCGATGCGGCGGCGCGCGACATCAAGGACGGCGACATCGTCCGCCTGTTTAACCATCGCGGCGCCTGCCTGGCCGGGGCGGTTCTGAGTGACGCGGTGCGCCAGGGCGTGGTGCAGCTCGCCACCGGCGCCTGGTATGATCCGCTCGATCCTGCCGCTGACAACCCGCTGTGCGTGCACGGCAACCCGAACGTGCTGACCCGGGACGTCGGCACGTCGAAGCTGGCGCAGGCCTGCACCGGGCAATTGACCGTGGTGCAGATCGAACGCTTCGACAGCGAACCGCCGCCGATCCGGGCGTTCGATCCGCCGACCTGAACTGACAGGTTCCGCCGCTGATCGTATGGACGGCTGCGTTCACACGGATGCGATGGATCGGTCCTGCTTCCAAGCGACCACTCCGATGGTTCAGGACAATACAACTGGCCGACCGATCGGCCAGCCGACAAGGAGAAGACTCATGTCCATACAACTCGGACAGATCGCCCCGGACTTCGAGCAGGACAGCACCGCCGGCAGGATCGCCTTCCACCAATGGCTGGGTGATAGCTGGGGCGTGCTGTTCAGCCACCCGAAGGATTTCACCCCGGTCTGCACCACCGAGCTGGCGGAAGTCGCGCGCCTGAAACCGGAGTGGGACAAGCGGCACGTCAAGCCGATCGGCCTGTCCGTGGATTCTGGCGAGAACCACAAGGGCTGGGAGCGCGATATCGAGGAAACCCAGGGCCAGACCCTGAACTTTCCAGTGCTCGCGGACGCGGATCGTAAGGTATCGGATCTCTATGACATGGTGCACCCGGACGCTGATCCGTCCGTCACCGTGCGGAGCGTCTTCGTTATCGACCCCAACAAGAAGGTGCGGCTGATCCTGACTTATCCGCCCAGCACCGGCCGCAACTTTAACGAGATCCTGCGGGTGATCGACAGCCTGCAACTGACTGACGCCCACAAGGTCGCGACCCCGGTCAACTGGACCAACGGCGATCCCGTCATCATCGTGCCTTCGGTTTCAGATGCCGAGGCGAAACAGCGCTTTCCGAATGGCTGGAAGACCTTGAGGCCGTATCTCCGGATCGTCGAGCAGCCCAAACTGCCGCACGAAGTCGGCTGAGCGTCAATGCGGAGATAACGGCCGCGGGTCAGGCACGGGCCGCTAAGCCGTGGCGAGCGCGGCCAGCCATCCAGGCGGCCTGCGCATCGGCGTGCCAGACGAGACCGGCTGGCAGCATCGCCAGCAGCACGAAGGTTGTTCGTCGTGACAGATCCATGGAACCCCTTTTCGTCGGACCGATCGGACGCGCATAGTACCTCAGCGCCGAATTCGAGGGATGCCACGATGCTCGTCATGACGACCGGCCAAGCCGCCTGCGATGCGGACAGCCTCTCGACACCAAAGCTGACGTTTGAACGGGTCCGGCGAAGCCGGTACCTGGCGGGACGCCTTGCCGCGAACCGGCGACGATTGCCGGTGAAACCGGAAGGGCGGCTGGCATGACGATAAGGCGGCGGCGTTTCCTCGCAACCTCCGTTGCCGGCGCACTTGCCGCGCCGGCGATCGGCCGTTCGGCGAATGCTTCGGTACTGAAGTTCATTCCGCAATCGGACCTCAGTATCCTGGACCCGATCTGGACCGGCGCCTACGTGACCCGCAACCACGGCATGCTCATCTTCGACACCCTTTACGGCATGGACTCGTCCTATCGGATATCGCCGCAGATGCTGGCCGGCCATACGGTGGAGGATGATGGGCGCACCTGGACCCTGACACTTCGCAACGGGCTGCTCTGGCACGACGGCGAGACGGTGCTGGCGCGGGATTGCGTCGCCAGTATTCGCCGCTGGGGCGCGCGTGACAGCTTCGGCCAGACGCTGATGGCGGTGACTGACGAGCTGTCGGCGGTGGACGACCACCGACTGCGATTCCGCCTGAAGCGACCCTTCCCGCTGTTGCCGGCAGCACTCGGCAAGGCCGGCTCTAATGTCTGCATGATGATGCCGGAACGGCTGGCCTCGACCGATCCGTTCAAGCAGATCACCGACATGGTCGGCAGCGGGCCGTTTCGCTTCAAGCCAGACGAGCACATCGCCGGCTCGCGCGTCGTCTATGAACGCAACCAGGCCTACGTTCCGCGCCCGGATGGCCAGGCCAGCTTCACCGCTGGTCCGAAGATCGTGCATGTCGACCGCGTCGAGTGGACCGTGATTCCCGATGCCGGCACCGCCGCCGCCGCGATGCAGGCGGGCGAGATGGACTGGTGGGAAGTGCCGACCGCCGATCTGCTGCCTCTGCTGCGGCGCGGCCGGGACATCACCGTCGCTGCGACCGACCCGCTGGGGTACATCGGCTGCCTGCGGATGAACCACCTGCAGCCGCCGTTCGACAATCCGGCGCTGCGGCGAGCCATCCTGGGTGCCGTCAGCCAGGAGGATTATATGGCGGCGGCGGCGGGTGACGATCCAGCGAACTGGCGCGTGAACGTCGGGGTGTTCTGCCCAGGAACGCCAATGGCGACCGCGGCGGGCATGGATGTGCTAACCAGCCCACGCGACATCGACAAGGTCAGGCGTCTGGTCGAGGCTTCAGGCTACAAGGGCGAAAGCACCGTGGTGCTGGTCCCGTCCGATCTGCCCACCCTCAAGGCGCTTGGCGATATCGGCGTCGACATGCTCAAGCGCATCGGCTTGAACGTCGATGCCCGCTACGCCGACTGGGGCAGCGTGCTGCAGCTTCTAAACAAGACTGAACCGGTGGCGCAAGGCGGCTGGAGCCTTTTCCATACCTACTGGTCCGGTCTGGATCAGGTCGATCCGGCTGTGCATGTGTATATCCGGGGCAACGGCAGAGCGGCGTCGCGAGGCTGGCCGACCAGCGAGACGTTGGAGACGCTGCGGAACAACTGGCTTTTCGCGACCGAACCGGCCGAGCGGAAGCGGATTGCCGCATTGATCCAGCAGCAGGTCTTCATCGATGTACCCTATATTCCACTCGGCCAGGCCCTGTCATCCACGGCCTATCGCCGCAATGTCACCGATGTGCTGACCGGTTACGCGTTGTTCTGGAACTTGCGCAAAGCGTGAACAAAGCCATTTGGTCACCCGCCTCGCTGCACCGTCCGGTAGACATCCAGCGTGGCTTCCTGCATCGCGCGAACGGTGGGAACCGAGGCCCGCGCCCGTTGCCCGAGCGCCGCGCGCGCCACGGGATCGAGATCAAGCGCCTGTGCGATCGCAAGCGCCAAGGCGCCGGGATCACCGGGCGGCACGCGCCAGCCGGTTTCGCCATGCCGCACCGTCTCCACCGGGCCGCCAAGATCGGCGGCGACGATGGGACGGCCCATTGCCTGCGCCTCGATCACCACGCGTCCAAAGGCTTCCGGCTTGACCGAGGCATGCACCACCACGTCCGATAGCAGCAGCGCCGCCGCCATGTCCTCGCAGTGGCCGGTCAGACGCAAACGTTCGGCTATGCCAAGACGCGTCGCGTGCTGCGCCAGTTCCCGTGCGTACCGATGGCGACCCTGATGCGAACCGACCAGCACGCAGAGCACGTCCGGCCGGTCGAGCCTGGCAATGGCCTCAAGCAGAATGGCATGACCCTTCCAGGACGTCAGCCGCCCTGGCAGCACCACGGTCCGCATGCCGTCGGGCAACCGCCAGTCGCGGGCCAGGTTCGCGATCCGGTCGCCCGAGACGGTGTCCGGGTTGAACAGCACCGTATCAACGCCGCGGGGGATGACCCGAATGCGTGTCGGGTGCAGGCCGTGCTGCCGCGTGATCAGATCGGCAATGAAATGGCTTGCCGCGATGACAATCCGGCCGCGCGCCATCACCGCGTTGTAGTGGCGCTTGAACGGCAGGTTCTCTGTATAGGTCCCATGATAGGTGGTCACGAACGGTACGCCGGTGCGCTGGCAGGCGAGCCAGGCGGACCAGGCGGGGGCGCGCGACCGGGCGTGGACGACGGAGACGTTGTGGGCGCGGATCAGCGCTTCCAGGCGAGCAGCATTGCGCCAGATACCGAACGGGGTTTTGGTGGCGAGCGGGAGCGTGAGGTGGGTGGCCCCGGCACGCTCGATCAGGCCGACCATCCGGCCGCCGGCGCTGGCCACGATCGCGGTGTTGCCGGCCTTGGCGAGGGCCTGGGCAATCTCCACCGTGCCACGCTCAACCCCACCGGTGACCAGGGAGGGAAGCACCTGCAGCACGACGGACGACTCGAGGGAGGCGGACATCCTGTTACAGTATCATGCCTGCCGGTCCCATGAAGCATGAGGCTTTCGTATCGGCGTCGTTATCAGCATGTCCCGCGTCAGAGGTCCCGTCCGGCTGTTCCACGCCGAGGGCAGCGAGATTATCGCCTATGGGTGGCCTCTAGGGCATGTGCGCAGCCGGCCCGAGGCATTCTGCACATGGCTAAGTCGGCGGTAGCAGCCGGGAGTCGTCGCGTTGCGCCGTCCGTTGCTCCAATGCACCCTAGCGACGTGAGATCTCCGCGATCGGACCTGCCGCAGCGGTCGCAGCCACAGCCGCCGCAGCACCTTGCGCCTTTGCCACCACGATCTCTTCCCGCGCTTCGAGCCGGTAACTCGCTTTTCGAGGTCATCGATCGCATCGACTTGTTTGGCAATAAGCTTCTGCAGCTTATCGTCCATCGTCAGAAGCCGATCAATCGTCCGCGCAGTGTCAAGCCACGCCTTTGGACTGAGCGTCACCTGCCCTACAGACCGTACCGCTTCATCAACTGGTCGGTGAACGCCTCCTGAGCATCCAAACGGCTGTTAATACTTGCCATGAGCGTTTCCGCTTCCTCTAGAATCGCTTGGTCTGTCTCGGAGGGTGCGGACGAAATATGGTCTTTTAAAACTTGATCAGCTGCAGTCTGCGGTCTTTCAACATCACCTGCAGAAAGCTGAGCAGCAATATTCTTAACGAGGTCTAGAGCCACTGTGTCATCCCCTAGACGTCGGTAGTTAATTAGCGACCCTAATACTATACCAAGAGTGCTTGTATGCACCGGGGTAGCCTGGGATATCGAGATGTCGAGAGCTTCGGGTAGCGAACTTCCTCGCACTACAGCAAAACCCCCGGAGCCTGGCACAGGTGCTTCTTGATCTTCTGCCGATGGCGATTGGACCATAATGAATACTCTAGCCGCATCCTTCAGTCGACGAAAGGCCAAAACTTCCGTATGGCACGCCCCTGCAAATCGCCTGTCTGCACTCAAAGACCCTCAATGACGCGTCGACACAAGCGCGCCAGGATCGGTCACTTCGGATTGGAATCGGATCCGTGCTCCTCCACCCAGCCGACAACGACGACTATAAAGGCGTAGAGGATCGGCTCCCGCCGGCGATGACGGTTGAGGCTGTCGCGCCGACCCGCCAACATTTAAGCCGCCTTATATGAACCCGATATAATCATTCAGCGGCGGTTTCACTCACCGCCGCCGCCCCAGGGGCCGCGGCTGGCGCCACACTACGGGCCTTCTCCGCGATGCGCGCGGACTTGCCGCTGCGGCCGCGCAGATAATACAGCTTTGCCCGCCGCACATCGCCACGACGCACCACGGCGATTTCCGCGATCGTCGGCGCATACAGCGGAAATACCCGCTCCACCCCCTCGCCATAGCTGATCTTGCGCACGGTGAAGTTGCTGTTCAGCCCCTTGTTCGACCGCGCGATGCATACGCCCTCGAACGCCTGGACGCGGGTGCGCTCTCCTTCGACAACCTTGACCGAGACCCGCAGCGTGTCTCCCGGTATGAAAGCGGGAACCGGTCGGCCCCCGGTCAGGCGCGCGATCTGCTCCGCCTCGAACTTCTGGATGATGTTCATGACTGTATCCTTTGCTTATGAAGACGTGGCGGAGGCGGGGTGAGTGGGTGATGCGGGTGCCGCCCACAGATCAGGCCGCCGTTCCCGCGTGATCCTTTCCGATTCCGTCTGCCGCCAGGCGGCGACAGCGGCATGGTGGCCAGAGATCAGCACCTCCGGCACGCGCCGCCCCTGCCACTCGGCCGGGCGGGTGTAATGCGGGTATTCCAGCAATCCGCTGGAGAAACTTTCTTCCGCGGCGCTGTCCGCCGCGCCCATCACGTCAGGCAGCAGCCGAACAATGCTATCCAGCAGCACCAGCGCGGCCAATTCGCCGCCCGACAGCACGTAGTCGCCGATGCTGTACTCGTGCATCGCCCGCGCCTCGATCACCCGCTGGTCGATGCCCTCATAACGCCCGCACAGCAGGATTAACCCTGGCCCAGCCGCGAACCGGCGCGCATCCGCCTGGGTAAAGCGTTGCCCGCGCGGGGTGAGGCAGATGACCGGCCGATCGTCCGCCACCGAGGCCACGGCGGCATCGGCAATATCCGGCCGCAGCACCATGCCCGCGCCGCCGCCAAACGGCGTATCGTCCACCGTCCGGTGACGGTCCCGGGCGAAGTCGCGGATGTTCGTCACATCCAGCGCCCACAGGCCCGTCGCCAGCGCCCGGCCTGCCAGGGACTGGCCCAATGGACCTGGGAACATGGCCGGAAACAGCGTCAGGACGGCGCCGCGCCAGCTCATGCCGCGGCATCCTCCGCCTGGGGCGGTACCACAATCTCCTCGGGCAATACGACAACGACCTGGTTCGCCGCGATATCCACGCTCGGCACACAGGCCCGAGTGAACGGCAGGATAACGGGCGCGGCACCGGTCCGCTCGATCTCCAGGCTGGCGCCGGCGCCATAGTCGTGCACGATGGTCACCGTGCCGACCACGTCGCCATTCAGGTCAACCGCGGACAGCCCGATCAAATCGGTCAGGTAATACTCGTCATCCTCCGCCGGCGGCAAAGCCGACCGGTCGATGAACAGCCGGGTGTTGGTCAGCTTTTCCGCCGCCGTCCGATCCGCCACCTTCACAGCGGCGCCGTTGAGGATATGTGAAACCTCGGCCACGCCGCCGGTCTTCCAGCGCAGCAGGAAGACCTGCCCGGCGGCGTCGGACAAAGGTCCATACGCGACCAGATCGGCCGGATCGGTCGTATGGCTGGTGACATGCACCAATCCACGCACGCCATGCGGCCGCCCGATCACGCCGACCTGGATGCGGCCCATTGGAGTGTGGCTTGCGGGCACCGTTCAGTCTCAGGCGGCGACCGCCGCGGCGGCCTTGGCACGTTCCTGCGCCTTCTTCTTCGGCGCCGACTGGTGCGGCTGCTCATTCCAGACCGGCATCGGCGCCAGGCCAGCCTTGCCAAGGAACTTCGCTACCCGTTCGGTCGCGACCGCGCCGTTTTCCAGCCAATGCGTCAGGCGCTCTTCCCGCAGACGCACACGGTCGGCATGTTCGGCCGGCAGCATCGGGTTGTAGCTGCCTACACGCTCGATGAAGCGCCCGTCGCGCGGGCTGCGGCTGTCGGCGATGACGATGTGGTAGTAGGGACGCTTCTTGGCGCCGGCGCGGGCGAGGCGGATCTTCAGGCCCATGAACGTGTTGCTCCTGTGAACTAATAGGGTCGGCGGTTGTTTGACATGCCTTTCGGCATCAGGGCGCTCAGGCCATGGCGCATCAGGCCCTTCTGCCCCAGCTTGCCCATCTTCTTCATCATCGTGGACATGTCATCGAACTGCTTCAGCAGCCGGTTGACGTCCTGCACCGTCGTGCCGGACCCGGCGGCGATGCGCTTCTTGCGGTTGGCCTTGATGATGTCCGGCTGGCGCCGTTCCTTGATCGTCATCGACGAGATGATCGCCGCCTGGCGCTTGAACACCTTGGTGTCCAGGTCGGCGCCGGCAAGCTGCTGCTTCATCTTGCCCATGCCAGGCAGCATGTCGACGATATTGGCCATGCTGCCCATCTTGCCGATCTGGCGAAGCTGATTGGCGTAGTCCTGCAGGTCGAACTTCCCCTTCATCATCTTGGCGGCGAGCTTTTCAGCCTCCGCCTGGTCGATGGTTTCAGAGGCGCGCTCCACCAAGCCGACAATGTCGCCCATGCCGAGGATGCGGCCGGCGACACGCTCCGGATGGAAATCCTCCAGCGCGTCCTGCTTTTCGCCGACACCGATCAGCTTGATCGGCGCACCGGTGATGGCGCGCATCGACAGCGCCGCGCCGCCGCGGGCATCGCCGTCCATGCGCGTCAGGACGATGCCGGTGATGGACAGCGCGTCGTTGAAGGCCTTGGCGGTGTTGACCGCGTCCTGCCCGGTCATGGCATCGACCACCAGCAGCGTCTCCGCCGGATTGGTGGCGGCGCGGACCTGGCGGACCTCGTCCATCAGCTCCTGATCGATCGACAGCCGGCCGGCGGTGTCGAGAATGACGATGTCGAAGCCTTCGCGCCTGGCGCTGTCCATCGCGCGATGGGCGATCTGAACCGGGGTCTGGCCGGCGACGATCGGCAGGCTGGGCACGCCGGCCTGAGTGGCGAGCTGCGCAAGTTGCAACTGCGCCGCCGGCCGCTGGGTGTCCAGGCTGGCCAGCAGCACCTTGCGGCGCAGGCGGTCCTTGAACCGCAGCGCGATCTTGCCCGACGTGGTGGTCTTGCCCGAGCCTTGCAGCCCGACCATCAGGATCGGGATCGGCGCCGCGGCGTTCAGGTTGATCGGCACAGCGCCTTCGCCGCCCAATGCCTCGATCATCACGTCGTTGACGATCTTGACGACCTGCTGGCCGGGGGTAACCGAGGTCAGCACCTCGGAACCGACCGCCCGGTCGCGCACCTTGGCGACAAAATCACGCACCACCGGCAGCGCCACGTCGGCGTCCAGCAGCGCCAGCCGGACCTCCCGCAGGGCTTCGGTGATATCGGCTTCGCTCAGCGATCCGCGGGTGCGAAGCCGGTCGAAAACCCCAGACAGCTTGTCTGAAAGTGCCTCGAACACGGGTGGCGTTACTCCAAACAGTTAAGCGCCGCTGCGCGAACCCTCGCGGAGCGGCGTTGCCCCCGCGTCAGGCGGGGACCGGGTGGCTGACCCGGCTCTGTGGTTTATGACGAGAAGAACCAGCAGAGTCAATCTGGTTGACGCAATCGTCCGGCTTGCCTCGCCGGTAGAACCACGATCCGGCCGGCAGGGGCCAGCCCAGGACCGCTTTCTCCGATCAGCCGCGCCGTTGCCGCCGCTTGCGGGGCGCCCGGCGGCCAGGTCATAGCCTGGTGCCAGCACTTGCCACCCTGGTGAAGGCCGGTATTTTGCCGCCCAAGAGAAGCTTTCCAGGAAAAAGTCGAATGTCCCTTGTCCACCGCCGAACCCTGCTTGCCCGGGGGCTTGCCAGCGGCGTCGCCGGCGCCGCCCTGCCACTGTTCGCGATCGGCACCCGCCCCGCTCGCGCCGCGGCGTTCAGCCTGAAGCTGGCGAACAATTCGCCGGTGACGCATCCGCAATCCGTGCGTCAGCAGCAGGCCGCGGACCGCATTCGGCAGGCAACCAACGGCCAGGTCGATATCCAGTTGTTCCCGAACAACCAGCTGGGTTCCGACACCGACATGCTGTCGCAACTGCGATCCGGCGCGATCGACTTCTTCACGCTGTCGGGGCTGATCCTGTCAACGCTGGTGCCGCCGGCCTCGATCAACGGCGTCGGCTTCGCCTTCAAGGACTACGACACCGTCTGGAAGGCGATGGACGGCAAGCTCGGCGGCTACGTCCGGGGCGAGATCGACAAGCGTGGCCTGATCGCGTTCGACAAGATGTGGGACAACGGCTTCCGCCAGATCACCAGTTCCACCCATCCGATCAAGCTTCCATCCGACCTGAAGGGATTCAAGATTCGGGTCCCGGTCTCGCCGCTGTGGACCAGCATGTTCCAGGCGCTGGGTGCCTCGCCCATCAGCATCAATTTCTCCGAGGTCTATTCAGCGCTGCAAACCAAGATCGCGGAAGGCCAGGAGAACCCGCTCAGCCTGATCCAGATTGCCAAGCTGTACGAGGTGCAGAAATACGTCTCGATGACCAGCCACATGTGGGACGGCTTCTGGCTGCTGGCGAACAAGCGCGGCTTTTCGTCGCTTCCCGCCGACGTACAGGCGATCGTGGCGCGGGAGATGAACCAGTCGGCGTTGCAGGAGCGGGCGGATATCGCCGCATTGAACGGGTCGGTCGCCGGCGACCTGCAGGCGAAGGGTCTGGTGTTCGTCGAAGTGGACAAACCGGCCTTCCGCGACGCGCTGAAGCAGGCCGGATTCTACGCCGAGTGGAAGCGGAAGTTCGGTGATCAGGCCTGGGCGATCCTTGAATCCGAGGTCGGCACCCTGTCGTGACGGTCGGCGGGACGCCATCATGACCAGCCTTGCTTTCGCCCGCACCCCCAGCCGCGCCGCCTCGCGGATCGATGTCATTTTGCGGCGGATCGCGGAGGTGCCGGCCGCGCTGCTGGTGCTGACCGAGGTCGTCGTGCTGTTCACCGGCGTGGTCGCCCGCTACGTCTTCCACGCGCCGCTGATCTGGACCGACGAGCTGGCTTCCATCCTGTTCCTCTGGCTGGCGATGCTGGGCAGCGTCATCGCGCTGCAGCGGTCGGAGCATATGCGGCTGACCGCGATCGTAGCCGTCATGTCGGCGGCGGCACGGGCCCGGACCGAGGCCCTGGCAGCCGCGGCGGTGGCCGTGTTCCTGCTGATGCTGGTGCCCTCCGCCTGGGACTACGCATCCGACCAGTGGTTCATCGAGACGCCCGCGCTCGGTATTCATGACACATGGCGCGCCATGGCGATCCTGGTGGGCGGCGTGCTGATGCTGATCACCGCGCTGACCCGCCTGCTGCGGCTGTCCTGGAAGGATGCGGCATTTGGCGTTGTCGTCGTCCTGGTCATGATGGCGGCGCTGCATCTCGCCGCACCTTGGCTGAAGGGCTTCGGCAACTGGAACCTGGTGCTGTTCTTCGTGCTGCTGCTGGGCACCGGCGTGCTGCTGTCGGTGCCGATCGGCTTCGCCTTCGGGCTGGCAACCCTCGCCTACCTGGCGACCCTGACCCGCACGCCACTGACCGTCGTCGTCTCCCGCATGGACGAGGGCATGAGCAGCCTGATCCTGCTAGCGGTGCCGCTGTTCGTCTTCCTCGGGCTGCTGATCGAGATGACCGGCATGGCGCGCGCCATGGTCGGCTTCCTGGCTTCCCTGCTCGGCCACGTGCGCGGCGGCCTGTCCTACGTCCTGCTTGGCGCGATGTACCTGGTCTCCGGCATCTCCGGGTCCAAGGCCGCCGACATGGCGGCGGTGGCACCCGTGCTGTTCCCGGAGATGAAGCGGCGCGGCGCCGACGAAGGCGAGCTGGTGTCGCTGCTGTCGGCCTCCGGCGCCATGAGCGAGACAATCCCGCCGTCGCTGGTGCTGATCACCATCGGCTCGGTGACCGGCGTGTCGATCTCGGCGCTGTTCACCGGCGGCCTGATGCCGGCGCTGGTGCTGGCGGCGGCGCTGGCGGCGATCGCCCGCTGGCGCGGCCGCGGCGAAAGCCTGGCGGGCGTCGTCCGGCCGCCGTGGCGCTCCATCGGACGCGCCTTCATCGTTGCGCTGCCGGCGCTGGTCCTGCCCTTCGTCATCCGCACTGCGGTGATCGAGGGCATCGCCACCGCCACCGAGGTCTCCACCATCGGCATCGTCTACGGCGCGCTGGCGGGCATACTGATCTATCGGCAGTTCCCGCTGCGCCGGCTGTATCCGATGCTGGTTGAGACCGCCGCGCTGTCGGGCGCGATCCTGCTGATCATCGGCACCGCGACGGCGATGGCCTGGGCGCTGACCCAGTCAGGATTTTCCCATCAACTGGCGACGGCGATGACCGCCATGCCGGGTGGCGCGGCAGGGTTCATGGCGGTTTCCATCATCGCCTTCATCGTGCTGGGCAGCGTGCTGGAGGGCATTCCCGCCATCGTGCTGTTCGGCCCCCTGCTGTTTCCCTCCGCTCGTCTCGTGGGGATCAATGAGGTCCACTATGCAATGGTGGTGATCCTGGCGATGGGCATCGGGCTTTTCGCGCCGCCATTCGGGGTGGGATATTACGCCGCCTGCGCGATCGGTCGGGCTTCGCCTGATGCGGCAATGCGGCGGATCTGGCCGTATCTGCTGGCGGTGCTAGCCGGGCTGATCGTGGTGGCGGCGGTGCCATGGTTCAGTATTGGTTTCTTGTAGCCGCTTCAGCAAGACAAGCCGCGTGTCCGTCATCATCCCCTGTGGCGGATCAGGATGCGGCTGCCTACAGCAGCTTGTCCAACGTGATCGGGATCTTCCGCACCCGAACACCCGTCGCATGCCACACGGCATTCGCCACCGCCCCCGCCGTGCCGGTGATGCCGATCTCGCCGACGCCCTTGATGCCGAGCGAATTAACGTGCGCGTCGTCTTCCTGGACCAGAATGGCCTCAAGCGAAGGGACGTCGGCATTCACCGGCACGTGGTATTCCGCGAAATTGCCATTCATCGTTCGCCCTGACCGTGGGTCCAGCACGGCATGTTCGTGTAGCGCGAACGACACGCCCCAGATCATGCCGCCGAAATATTGGCTACGCACCAGCCGCGGATTGATGATCCTGCCCGCCGCGAAGGCGCCCACCAGGCGCGTGACGCGGATCTGACCGAGATCAGGGTCCACCTTCACCTCGGCGAACACGGCGCCATGGGCATGCATGGCGTACTTCTCCTGGTCCGCCGGATTGCCCGCGCCCTGGCCCTTGCCCTCCAGCCCGCTCCGCCCGGCGCGGGCCAGGATGTCGGCATAGCTCTCACCCCGGCTCTCGTCGTCGCGGCGCACCAGGCGCCCGTCACGCGCGATCACCCCCGCATTGCCCGCGCCGAACAGCGGTGAGCGCTCATCGCCCATGGCGATGTCCGCGAGCTGCGCGATCACGTCCGCGCCGGCATTGTGGATCGCCGCACCGGAAGTCGCGGTTTGCGAGGAGCCGCCGGCAATGCCCGCATTCGGCAGGTCGGACGTGCCCATACGGAACTCGACGCGTTCGTAGTCAAGTCCCAGCCCGTCGGCGGCGATCTGTGCCAATGCGGTCCAGGCGCCCTGCCCCATGTCGTGCGCGCCAAGCTCCACCAGCGCGCTGCCATCGGCGTGCAGCACCGCCCGTGCTCCAGCCTGGAACATGATGGCGGGGAAGCTCGCGGTGCCCATGCCCCAGCCGACCAGCAGGCCAGCCTCGTCACGCATCTGCCGCGGCGCGAGTGGCCGCGACGCCCAACCAAATTTCTCTGCTCCCTGCTCATAGCACGCCCGCAGGGACTTCGACGAAAACGGCTTGCCGGAGATCGGCTCGACCTCGGCGTAGTTCTTTAGCCGGAACGCCAGCGGGTCCATGCCGCAGGCATCGGCCATCTCGTCCACCGCGCTTTCCAGCGCGACGCTGCCCGAGGCCTCGCCCGGCGCACGCATGAAGAACGGCGTGCCGGTATCCAGCCGCACCGCCTCATAGCTCGTCGCCAGCGCCGGTGTCGCATACAGCGTGTGTGAAACTCCGCCGCTCGGCTCGAAAAAATCATCGAAGGTGCTGGAGGACGTCAGCGTGTGGTGGTCGAGCGCCGTCAACAGCCCGTCCGCGTCCGCGCCAAGCCGCAAGGTCTGCCGGGTCTCCGCCCGATGGCCGACCGGGCCGAACATCTGCTCGCGCCGCGTCACCAGCTTCACCGGCCGGTCGACCAGGCGCGCCGCCATCACCCCAAGCACCTGCGGCGCCCACAGCACGCCCTTCGAGCCGAAGCCGCCGCCAAGGAAGGGAGAACGGATGTGGATGTTGGCGGGATCAATTCCGAACAGTCCGGCGAGGCGAGCCTGCGCGACCGACATCCCCTGGCTTGGCGTGTCCAGCGTAAGGCGATCGCCGTCCCAGGCCGCGACGACAGCGTGCGGCTCCATTGCGTTGTGATACTGCGCAGCGGTCTCATAGACCGCCGTCACCTGCTTCTCGGCACCGGCGAGACCGGCCGCGACATCGCCCTTTCCGGCATTCGGCGGCTCGCCAACACCGATCGCCGGCGGTTCAAAGCGTTCGGCCGCGTCCAGGCCGATATGCGCGGGTTCGGCAGTATAGGTCGGCGTTATCAGCGCCGCCCCTTCGGTCGCCGCCTCCAGCGTCTCCGCGATCACCACCGCGATCGGCTGGTTGGCGTAGCGGATGCGATCGTCCTGCAACAGATCGAGCTTGTACATGAACATCTCATCCGTCGCGTCGGGATGCCGTGCCAGCTTCGGCGTGTTGCCGGATGTCATCACCTCGACAACACCGGGATGCGCGCGGGCGTCATCGGTATCCAGTGCGGTAATGCGGCCGCGCGCGATGCTGCTGGTTGCCATTACCGCGAACAGCATGCCCGCTGGATGGTTGTCGGCGGCGAAACGCGCGCCGCCGGTAACCTTCAGCAGGCCGTCGCGCCGGGTCAGCGGTTGGCCCATGCTCGAGCCGTGACGGATATGGGCGGGGGCGGTCTCAGACATTGGCGGATACTCCGGGCGCATGGGCAAAAGCGGACGCGGGCAGCGCCGGCAGACGTGCCGGTGTCCCTTCAACCGCAAGGGAAAGCGCACGCACGACAATGCGCCGCGCCAGTTCGATCTTGAACGCGTTGTCGCCGGACGGCCGAGCCTGGGCGAGTGCGGCGTCAGCGGCGGCGCGAAAGGTTGCCTCGGTCGGCTGGCGGCCGACCAGCAGACGTTCCGCCTCCCGGGCACGCCACGGCTTCAGGGCAACACTACCGAGCGCCAGCCGCGCCTCGGCGATGGTCTGTCCGTCCAGGCGAACGCCGGCGGCGGCCGAGACTACCGCGAAGGCGTAGGACGTGCGTTCCCGCACCTTGAGGTAGCGTGCATGGGCCGCGAACCCGGCGGCCTCGGGCGGCAGGCGCACGGCAACGATCAACTCGCCAGGTTCGAGCACCGTCTCATGCTGCGGCGTGTCACCCGGCAGACAGTGAAAATCTTCCAGCTTCACCTCGCGCCGGCCCGATTTGCCCTCGATCTCGATGATCGCATCAAAGGCGACCAGCGGCACGCAGAAGTCGGATGGATGGGTGGCGACGCAGTGTTCGCTCCAGCCGAGCACCGCGTTCAGCCGGGTTTCGCCGCCACGCGCGTCGCAGCCGGCGCCCGGATCGCGCTTGTTGCAGGCACTGGCGGTGTCATAGAAATACTGGCAGCGCGTGCGCTGCATCAGGTTGCCCGCCGTCGTCGCCGCGTTGCGCAACTGTGCCGAAGCGCCGGACAGCAAGGCTTCGGCGACCGCCGGAAAGCGCCGCGCGAAATCGGGATCATGCGCAAGGTCGCTGTTGCGCACCAGCGCGCCGATCCGCACGCCACCGTCAGGCAGCCGCTCGATCACGTCGAGGCCGGGCAGTAGGCTGATGTCAACCAGCCGCGTCGGCTGGGCGATACGGCCCTTCATCAGATCAAGCAGGTTGGTGCCGGCGGCGAGATAGGCCGCGCCGGGTTCGGCGCCGGCGGCGATCGCCTCCGCGGGGCTCGCGGGACGGGAATACTCGAAACGGTTCATGCGGCCTCTCCGTGCCGGGAAGGACCCGCGTGACGATCGCCGCGCATCCGCACCTGGGCATCCAGCACGGCGTCGGTGATACCGGCATAGGCGCCGCAGCGGCAGAGATTGCCGCTCATGGCCTCGCGCACGCGTTCGGGATCGTCGCCGGCCTGTGCTTCGCTGATCAGCCCGATCGCGCTCATGATCTGGCCGGGCGTGCAGAAGCCGCACTGGAAGCCGTCATGCTCGACGAAAGCGGTCTGCACGGGATGCAGCCTGTCGCCTTCGGCCACGCCCTCGATCGTCAGGATATCGGCGCCGTCGTGACTGACCGCCAGGGCCAGGCAGGAATTCATGCGCCGGCCATCGATAAGCACCGTGCACGCGCCGCATTGGCCTCGGTCGCAGCCTTTCTTCGTGCCCGTGAGTTCAAGCCGCTCGCGCAGCAGATCGAGCAAGGTGACGCGCGGATCGTCGATCATGACGCGCCGGGCGACACCGTTCACGGTGAGGGTTATCGGGAGATCCATGATAATTGCTTCCTGATTGTGGCCTGGATACCGACAGTGAGATGAGGGCTACTGCGTTAGTAGGCCGGCAAAGCGGTATCACACGTACCAGCTTATGCTCTAATCGATCGGCCCGACGGCCTCAACCGTCCGCGACTGTCTGAACCATCGTTGCGGCCGAAGGCCCACCATCCATACTTTTGTCCATACGCATGAAAGCGCTCATGCAACTCGTCCTCGGCATGACGAGATGGCGCCGATGTGTTGCTCGATCCGCAGTTGATACCAGAGGTCACCGATTGATCGAGTATCAGCGCAAATGATGCTGACAATGGCGTAGTGCCAGTCCTTGGCATCAATAAATATTTCCTCTGCCGCGGCGGACCGGCAGCCAAGGTTGACCACGCCGCCCTCGGCCGCCAGTTCTTCCGATGCCCTCCGGCACGCCCCGCAAAGAGTTCACGTTAATTCTCAAGGCCGTATACCCTCGGCGCCGCGGCAGCATGACTTGATCGGCGCGGCGCCGGGGCGACATCAAGGAGAGGCGCCAGAGCGCCGTCATGCATCCTGCCAATCACATCGTATTGCAACTTGGCCGGCGTCGGGTGCATGGTGGTGCATCCTGCATCGAGTTTGGCGAACGACATGCTGCTCGGCAGCCGGTGGACGCGTCCGGATAGTTCCGCTGCGCACGCCACGCAGCAGGTCAAGGCCCACCACGCCATCGGCCGCTTGGATGAGGCGTCTGCGACCGCAGCAGACGCCGGTGCGTTCACGTGTTCAAGGCCTCTCGCATCCTGGAAACCACCGCGTAGCCGGGACCGTCCACCGGCAGGCCCGTCGCCGGATCGACCAGCAGCGGCTCCACCGGCGCGCCGGTCGCCATGTTCACGATCCGAACGTCCCGGTCGTCGGGCGGAAAATGGCGGTTGCCAAAGGCCAGCATGGCCAGCAACACCGGGCGGAAATCCTGGCCGCGCTGGGTCAGCAGGTATTCGTCCCGCGGCGGGCGTTCGCTGTAGCGCCGGCGCTCCAGCAGCCCCGCTTCCACCAGCGCGGACAGCCGCCTGGTCAGCATGTTCGGCGCGATGCCGAGACTTTCGCTGAACCCATCGAACCGGGTCAGGCCGCGGAACGCGTCGCGCAGGATCAGGATACTCCACCACTCGCCGACATGTTCCAACCCCCGGGCGATTGGGCATTGCATGGTGCTGAAGCTCTTGCGCTGCATCGGGAGAACCTTCGACGGCAACTACTATCGTGATAGTTGTCATCATCGGGCGCACCGTCAAGGCAGGAGGCTAAAGAGCCCTTCATGACATCCCTGGAGCCGCTGCCCGAGGCGGCCGCTGCCCAAGGCGGCATCAGTCGGCGGCATCGTTCGGCCCGGTCCAGATGCGTCGCGGCTAGCCGACCACAACCTGGATCGGCTGCGGCGCGTCGCTCACCCAAAGCGGCGCCCATCCCGCGGCATCGCCGTCGGTTTGAGCCGGCACGCTCAGGTTCTGCAGGAAATCGATTCGGCTAGCACGAATGTGCCGCACCCCCGGTGCCTGCCCCAGCAGGTTCAGCGGCAGCGCCGATCCATACAGCATGGCGGCGCCGGGGCCTGACAAGTCGAACAGCACGACGGAAAATCCAGGCTCCGCCGGTTCCGCCGCGACCGCCAGCCGAAAGCGCCCGCCATACAGGCGCCCCTTGCTGATGATGACGCTGGCCGCCTCGGTTTCCTGATCATCGATGCGCAATCGTATGACAGGAAAGCGATAACGGCTCAGCTCCCGCACCGACTGCAGGACATAGGCGCCCTTGCCGAACGCCTTCTTCAATGGAAACGGCAGGTTGCGCACGACGTGCGCGTCGAAGCCGACGCCCAGCATCTGCACGAACAGCCGGGTGCCGTCGGCGCCGTTGGCTTGACCCGGCCATAAGCGGCAAGTGCGGCCGAATGCCAGCGCCGCGGCAACGGCACGCGGCGAGAACGGCAGCCCAAGCTCATGCGCCAGGACGTTGGCGGTGCCCAGCGGGATGACGCCCAGATGCGCCGACGAACCCATCAAGCCGTTCGCGACCTCGGCGATCGTGCCGTCTCCGCCGGCCGCGACGACCAGGCGTTCGCCACGCTGCGCCGCCTCTCGCGCCAGGGCTTCGGCGTGACCGGGCCGATGGGTTTCCGCCAGGTCCAGCCGCACGCCGGTGGCCGCCAACACGTCCAGCACGCGCCACAGCAGATGTGCCCGCCGGCGGCCGGCAACCGGGTTAAAGACGATGATCACAAGCCGGGATCACGAGCAACAGGAAAAGATGATCGGGCAAATCGGAAGGAAACCCAGATTAAAAATACATCGGTAAGCGCGGAGCATGACGATTTCATGTCGGTTCAATGACGATGACATTACTTTCATTGAATTGATCAAATAGAGCTTCCGTCATCCAATCTTCACTTTCGCAGCGCGGTCCAGCGGGTATGTGCTCCGCCGGACATGAAGGACTGGCAATGAACGCAATGTCCCCCGTTGGCTCCAACCTTGGTGCTCGGCCCGGCTATCGCACCATTTTCATTTCAGACACGCATTTAGGAACCCGTGGCTGCCGCAGTGAATTCTTGGCCGATTTCCTCCGCCGGTCAAGCTGCCATAACTTGTTTCTGGTTGGTGACATTATCGATGGATGGCGGCTGCGCAAGTCCTGGTACTGGGATGAACACCATGACGACGTGCTGCGCCAGATCGTGCACCACGCCCGCGCCGGCACCAACGTGACCTATATTCCCGGCAACCATGACGAGATGTTTCGCAACTGGCTGCCCATCGGGCTGGAGATCTGCGGCATCAGGATGCGCCGCGAATCGGAACACACCACCGCCGACGGCAAGCGCCTGCTGGTGATGCACGGCGACGAGTTCGACAGCGTCGTCCGCTACGCCAAGTTCCTCGCCCTGCTTGGCGACGGCGCCTATACCACCGCACTAGTCGTCAATCGCTGGTTCAACGCGATCCGCCGCCGGCTGGGCTACCCCTACTGGTCGCTGTCCGCCTGGCTGAAGCGCCAGGTCAAGGAGGCGGTGAAAGCCATCGACCGATTCGAAACCGCCCTCGCGTCCGAGGCTCGGCGGCGCGGCTTCGACGGCGTCGTGTGCGGCCATATCCATCACGCCGAGATGCGCGAGGTGAACGGCATTCTCTACCTGAACGATGGCGACTGGGTGGAAAGCTGCACCGCCCTGGTGGAACACCACGATGGACACCTGGAACTGATCGATTGGGCGGAACTCAACCGCCTGTCCTTCTTCCAGCCGCGTCCGGTTCCGGTGACGGAACCTGCCTGATCAACGCGCGCGCGCGGACCTGACTGGCATCGACGCCATGCTGCCGCCAGCGCCCTGCCACCGCATTCTGATCGTCACCGACGCCTGGAGGCCGCAGGTCAACGGCGTGGTGCGCACCATGAGCACGGTGGTGGAGGAGCTGCGGGCGATGGGTCACGTGGTGGACGTCATCGGTCCGGACCGGTTCCGCACGTTTCCCTGCCCGACCTATCCGGATATCCGCTTGGCGCTGCTGCCGCGGCGGCGGCTGGTCCGCCTGACCGAAGCGTTTGATCCCGACGCGCTGCATATCGTGACCGAAGGCCCGCTCGGCCTGGCGGCGCGAAGCTGGGCAAAGCGCAACGGGTTTGCCTTCACCACGTCGTTCCACACTCGCTTCGCCGAATACATCAAGGCGCGTACCCGCCTGCCGGTGCGTCCGATCTACGCCTGGATGCGCCGCTTCCACGGTGCCGGCAAGGGCACCATGGTCGCCACGCAATCGCTGCGCGAGGAGCTGACTGCGCGAGGTTTCGGCAACATCCGCGCCTGGACCCGCGGCGTGGACCTGGATCTGTTCAAGCCCTACCCGCGCACCGAGTTTCAGCATCTGCCAGGACCGATCTTCGTCTATATCGGCCGCATCGCCGTGGAGAAGAACATCGGTGCCTTCCTCGATCTCGATCTGCCGGGGTCGAAAGTGGTGGTGGGCGGCGGCCCCCAGTTGGTGTCGTTGCAACGCGATTATCCGGACGTGACCTTCACCGGGCCCCGGTATGGTGAGGCTCTGGCGCGGGCCTACGCGGGGGCGGACGTATTCGTGTTCCCCAGCCTGACAGACACCTTCGGTCTAGTGATCCTGGAGGCCCTGGCCTGCGGCACCCCTGTGGCCGCGTTCCCGGTGACCGGTCCGAAGGATGTGCTGACCGATGCGCACGGCCGGATCGGCGCGGTCAACATGGACCTGCGGTTGGCGGCGCTGGATGCGCTGGGCGCGGATCGCGCGGCGTGCCTGATGCATGCCGAACGCTATTCGTGGCGAGCCTGTGCGGAGAGTTTCCTTTCGCATCTGGTGCCGATAAACCGGCCTCGATAGCCTGCGTTTCTAATCCGCGCAGATTTGTGCCGACGTTGCATCGTTTTGCCTCGGCGCGAAGCCGTGCACTGAAAAGCCCCGTTACCCCGCCCCATCTCCATCCCGCGCCCCGATCGTCCGCGACCGGAAATCCTCCGGCACCGCCGCGCCAAAATCGGTGAATGCCCGACGCACCGCTTCCGGCGTCGAACCAAATACCTGCCTGCGATTCTCCCGTGCCCAGGTACCCGACCCGGCGGGCAGATCCAGCGACCCCTGGAACACCGGCATCACATAGCGGGCGAACAGCTCGTAACTACGCATCGTCTGCTCCCGATCGGCCCACTCGTGCGCGCGAAACAGGATGCCGCCGAAGCCGCCCTGGCTGTACTCCAGCAGCCGCTTGATGCCCTTCGCCACCGTCTCCGGCGAGCCTACCAGGGTTGTCCCCATCTTCACCCCGTCCCGCAGCGGATCATCCGCGCGTCCCGGAGGGCGGCCCAGCGTGTCCTCGAAATAGCTAACGGTCTCGTTCCGCTCGCCCTGGCGCACCTCATGCAAAGCCTGCTCGTCGTCGGCGGCGATATGCGCGTTCACCACCACGCGCCATTGCTTACGCGATATGGTCTTGCCCGCCTTCGCTGCGGCGTCCTCGGCGATCGTCCACTGCTTTGCCAGCGCCTCCGGCCCGCCTGGCAACCCGGCGCCGATCGACAGCACGCCGACCCCGTGCGTCCCCGCCGCGATCATCCCGAACGGCGTGATCGTGCTGGCCACCGCGATCTCGAAATGCGGGTCGCTGTAGGGTGCCAGGTGCAGGCGCGCGTCGTTCATCTCGAACCAGTCGGTCTTCATCGTGACGCGCTCCTCGCATTTCAGCAGCGCCATGATCGCGTCCATCGCCTGCAGCATGCGCGGCCGTTGCGTCTCCGGCTGGATCCCCAGCATGTACGCGTCCGAGGTCAGCGCGCCCGGCCCGCAGCCCAGCATCGCCCGCCCGCGCGTCATGTGGTCCAGTTGCACCCAGCGCTGCGCCACCAGGAACGGATGGTGATACGGCAGGCTGGTCACCCCGGACCCCAGCTTGATGTGCTTGGTCTTCTCGGCCGCCGCGGCGATAATCAGTTCGGGCGAGGCGATCAGTTCCCATCCGGCCGAGTGGTGCTCGCCGATCCACGCCTCGTCGTAGCCCAGGTGGTCCAGCCACTGGATCAGTTCGACGTCGCGCGCGATCGCATAGGTCGGGTTTTCGCCGGTCCGGTGGAACGGCGCCAGGAAGATGCCGAACGTCAAGCCGCGATGCGCCATGGATCTGTCTCCTTGAACATACGTCATTCTGCGCCGCCGGCCGCCCGGTAGCCAAGCCCGCGCCGGGATGGCACGTTGTCGCCAACAGCAAGACGCCAAACCACAAGATTGGGAGACGGACAATGCGCCTGCAAGACAAGGTCGCCATTATCAGCGGCGCGGCATCCGGCATGGGCGCCGCTACCGCCCGCCGCTTCGGCCGGGAAGGTGCCAAGGTCGTCGTCGCCGACATGCTGGAACAAGATGGCCAGGCGGTGGCCGCCAGCATCGGTGCCGACGGCGGCAACGCGATGTTCCTGTCGCTGGACGTCACCGATGAAGCCGCCTGGACCCGCGTGGTGGACGAAACCGTGCACGCCTTCGGCCGCCTCGACATCCTGGTGAACAACGCCGGCATCAGCGGCAGCGCCACCAACGACATGCTCGATTCCGCGCTGTGGCACCGGGTGATGGCGGTGAACAGCACCGGCGTCTTCCTTGGCACTGCGGCGGAGGTGCGCCAGATGCGGCACAATGGTGGCGGCGCGATCGTCAACCTGTCGTCGATCTCCGGCGTCGTTGGCCAGAGCATGGTGCACATGAGCTACAACGCCTCGAAGGGCGCCGTGCGGACGATGACCAAGGCGACCGCCGTGCAGTTTGGCAAGGACCGCATCCGCTGCAACTCGATCCATCCCGGCCTGATGCCGCCGATGCGCACCTCCGGCGCCACCGCCGACCCCGAAGTCCGTGCCCGGATGCTCAAGTCCGTGCCGCTGGGCCGCACCGGTGAGGCCGATGAGGTCGCCAACGCCATCCTGTTCCTGGCGTCCGACGAGGCGTCCTACATCACCGGCGCGGAACTTTACGTGGACGGCGGCTATTTGGCGACGTAGCCGGCCGCCATCTGGCCGTATTCTTGATCGACCGGCGGCACTGTGCTTCGCTAAGCCACAGCAGTCAGTCCAGGACGAACCGCCGATGAATGCTAGTACCCAGGTGATTTGCAGTTTCGCGCTGACCTTCGGTGTGCCAATGGTGCTCGCCGTGCGGGAGTATTGGCAGCTTGGGCCGGGACCTTGGCACCTGCCGCCAAACGAGCCAATACCGCCTGATCCCGCGCCGCTGCCGGACACGGGTGCCTCTCCGCGTTACGACAAACCTCTGCCGGCCTGTCTGATCCCGCAAGCGGCCCCGGCAAGGGTGCGCGAACTGGCTTGACGCGGCGTTGACCGGCAACGGCCGCGATGGCGCAATGACAAGCCAGACCGGACGTGTCGCCTCCGCGCTGGGAATAACCGGCGGATCAGACGTTCATGACTGATCATCTCCGGCTTTTCATACGCGTGTTCTTTCAAGGCTAGCAGGCCGGTTCAGCCGGTGCCGGACTGCCCATCCGCCTTCGCGGCCTCCGTATTACATGGTTTCTCGATGCATCCGCCGGCGATGTCGTTCGCCGGCTTGATCAGGCCATCATGCAGGCGCGTTCTGAGGCGGGATCTCTCCACCACGAAACCTTGCCCCCACGGAACTTTGTCCCTGGGCCGCCATACTTCGCACCTCGCAACGTTTATCTGGCATTTCACATTTTTGTGTGGCATTACCAGCTCTGCATTCTTCAACGCGGACAGCGCGACCATGACAGAGCAGGAACGGCTTGCCACGTTGACACAGATCCTGCGCGATCTGCTGGGCGATGACGCGATCGAGTTGACCATGACCACCCTGCGCCAGGACGTGCCCGGGTGGGATTCCTTCAACTACGTCAACTTTATTGTCGCGGTCGAGGCCGAATACGGCGTCAAGTTCCGCATTGCCGAGGTTGAATCGTTTCCCGACGTCGGCGCGATCGTGAGGGCGATCGGTACTGCCCGCGGACGCTGACGCAAGCCCGCCATGCTGTTCAACTCCTACCCGTTTGTCTTCGGCTTCCTGCCAATCGTCCTGGCAGGCTTCTACCTGCTTGGCCGCCGCAGCCGAGAACTTGCGCTACTGTGGCTGACCGCGGCTTCCCTGCTGTTCTACGCGTGGTGGCGTCCAGTCAACGTCCTGCTGATCGCACCGTCGATCCTGATCAACTACGCCCTGGCAAGGGCGCTGGAGCGGACCAACGAGGCCAAACCGGCGCTGGCGAAGATGATCCTCACCACCGGGATCGTCTTCAACATCTGTTTCCTGGGCTACTTCAAATATCTGAACTTCCTGGAAGGAACGTTGAACGACGCCTTCGGCAGCGGCTTCCTGCTGACGCAGTTGATCCTGCCGCTGGGCATCTCGTTCATCACCTTCCAGAAGATCGCCTTTCTGGTCGATGTCCAGGCCGGCCGCGTCAGCCGGTTCAGCTTGCGCGACTACGGGCTGTTCGTGCTGTTCTTCCCGCAGCTTATCGCCGGACCGATCGTGCACTACCGGGAGATGATGCCGCAGTTCCGCGCCGCGCCGTGCCGGTTCGACGCGACCAATGTGGCGGTCGGGCTGACGCTGTTCTTCTTCGGCCTGGCGAAGAAGCTGATCCTGGCGGACCCGCTCAGCCGCATGGTGGCGCCGCTGTACGGCCAGGCCGCCGCCGGCATCCCGCAATCCGCCACCGAGGCCTGGATCGCCGCGCTCGGTTTTACCTTGCAGATCTACTTCGATTTCTCCGGCTACACCGACATGGCCCTGGGGCTGGCGCGGTTCTTCGGGATCAAGCTGCCGATGAACTTCAACTCGCCGCTGAAGGCGCGCAGCATCGTCGATTTCTGGCTGCGCTGGCATGTCAGCCTGACCCGCTTCCTGACGGCGTATATCTACAATCCGATGACCCTGGCGCTGACCCGCCGGCGCATGGCCCGGGGCAAGGCCATCTTTGGCGGCCGGAACACCAACATCCCGGCGTTCCTGACCCTGCTGGCGATGCCGACGATCCTGACGATGCTGATCTCCGGCCTGTGGCACGGCGCCGGCTATACCTACGTCCTCTGGGGCCTGCTGCACGGCGTGCTGCTGTGCATCAATCACGCCTGGCGGCTGATCCGCCCGCGGATCTGGCGTGATACCAACAGCTATAACCGCCGGATGGCGCCGGTCGGCTTCGCGCTGACATTCCTGTCGGTGGTCTTCGCCATGGTGCTGTTCCGCGCGCCAACCATCGGTTCGGCAGTAATGCTGTGGAAGGGCATGGCCGGGGCCTATGGCGCGACGCTGCCACAGGCGGTTTTCGCCCGCCTTGGCTCCCTGGTGGGATTGCTGACGACGATCGGCTTTCACCCGGCCTGGACCAGCGGGTCGCTGCTGGTGGAAGCAACCTTGCGCATCGGCGTGCTTCTGTTCATTGCCCTGGCGCTGCCGAATACCTTGGAGATCCTGGCGCCGTACGAGCCGGCGCTCGGGGTCAAACCGGCAAAGGCATCGCCGCTGCTGGTCCGTTCACTGACCTGGACACCCAGTGCTCCCTGGGCCGTTGGCCTCGCCTGCGTCGCCCTGGCGGGCATCCTGTCACTGGGTGAACTGAGCGAATTCCTGTACTGGCAGTTCTGATGGCAGGTCCCGCACGTTTCATCCGGATATGGCTGGCAAGCCTGCTGGGTCTCGCGGCCCTCGTCATCGGCATAAACTTGCTGGTCGACCCCTATGAGGTCTTCGGCACGCCGCGCATTGCCGGCATCAGCGCCTACAAGCCGGCCGCGAAGAATCACTCAATGCTGGCGAAGACTTATCAGATCGCACGCGTCCATCCGGTGACGGTGCTGATCGGATCCTCATCCACCCATATCGGCATCGACGCCGCCGATCCTGCCTGGCCGCTGGCGATGCGACCGGTTTACAACTATGGCATCCCAGGCGGCTATGCCACCTCCACCAGCCTGAGCACGCTGCGCGAGGCGATCGCGTTGGGCGGTGTCAGAAATGCCATCGTGTTCCTGGATTTCCAGAACTTCTTCGTTCCGGAACAGCCGGCCCCGCAACAACCGGCGACTTCGCAAGGCGAGGACGACCGACGGTTCCACTGGTTGGCAAACGACGCCCGCAACCCGAACCGCGAGGCACAGGTCGCCGACGACATGTTCCTGTCGCTGGCGACGATGGGCGCGTTGACCGACAGCGTCACCACGGTGATCAGCCAGCGCAATCCCACCCTGCTGAACCTGGCGCCGGATGGCTCCTCCACCGAGGCGGACTTCATCAACGCCGCCCGCAATGACGGCATGCATGACCTGTTCGCGCAGAAGGACGCGTTCGAGGCTGCCCGCGCGCGTGGTCTGGCGCAGGTCATGGCCAGATGGCACGGGCCGCTGCCCAATCTCGGTATCGTCGTCGATATGATGGCCCTCGCCCAGACCCATGACGTGAAGCTGACCCTGGTGATCACCCCACACCATGCCGACGCCCTGGAACTCTACTGGCGCAACGGTCTTTGGCCGCGGGTGGAGCAGCTCAAGACCGAGCTTGCCGCACTGGCCGCTAGCAAGGGCAGGAATGTCGTTCTGTGGGACTTCATGGACTACAGCCGCTTCAGCACGGAAGCCGTGCCACCACAGGGCGACCGTCGAACGCCGATGCGCTGGTTCTGGGAGCCGACTCACTTCAAGAAGCAGCTTGGCAGGATCATGATCGGACGCGTCATCGGCGCCGGCGCCCCGGACTTCGGTGCGGTGCTGACACCTGAAACCGTTGCCGCGCGCAACGACGCGGTGCGTGCGCAGCGTCAGGCATTGGTGTGCGGTGGCGACGCCGCATTCCTGACCAGTCTCGACAAGCCGATCAATAACGGCTGCGCGCGCGTTGAGCAGATCGCGAAACAGCCGAGCTGACCGCGCGTTCCGTGTGACGCGTTCTCGGTGTATCCTGCGGCGACACACCAGACGAAAGCTGATCGCTGACCATGGCCGGCCATTCCCAGTTCAAGAACATCATGCACCGCAAGGGCGCGCAGGACGCCCGCCGTGCGCGCCAGTTCGCCAAGATCATTCGCGAGATCACCGTGTCGGCGAGGCAGGGCCTGCCTGATCCGGCGTTCAACCCCCGCCTGCGCGCCGCGGTGATCGCCGCGCGCCAGGCCAACATGCCGAAGGACACCGTCGACCGGGCGATCAAGAAAGCCACCGGCGCCGGCGGCGGGGATGACTACGCCGAGGTCCGCTACGAAGGCTACGGCCCGGCCGGCGTCGCGGTGATCATCGAGGCGCTGACGGACAACCGCAACCGCACCGCCTCCGACGTGCGCACCGCTTTCTCGAAGTATGGCGGCGCGTTGGGGGAGACCAACTCCGTCAGCTTTCTGTTTAACCGGTTGGGCGTAATCCGCTACCCGGCGGCGGCCGGATCAGCCGACGCCATCCTGGAAGCGGCGATCGAGGCCGGTGCCGACAATGTCGAAAGCGATACCGACTGGCACGAGGTCACCTGTGCCGTCGAGGATTTCTTCGCCGTCCGCGACAGCCTGGAAAGCCGCTTTGGCGAGCCGGAAACCGCTCGGTTGGACTGGCGCCCGACCATGCTGGTGACGCTGGATGAGGACCGCGCGGCCAGCCTGCTCAAGCTGCTGGACGCGCTGGAAGACAGCGACGACGTGCAGAACGTTTACGCCAACTTCGACATTCCGGACGCGGTGGTGCAGGCATTATCGGCGTAATGACAGTTTACTGAAGTAACGGTCTGGTTGATGCGGTTGCTCCCTATGTCGTTTTTCAGTGATAGTTGTCGCCGCTGAGATCGACCCGGACGACAGCCTCACGCGGGGGCGCCTCATTGGCGATCTGGTAATGCACCGCATGCCGTGTCCGATAGGCCATGGTCGGCTTGTCCAGGAAGCCCAGCCGCGCGCCGCTCGTTTTCATGTGGTTCCACACATGGTTGTCCGCCTCGGCCGCGACGGCCGGCGGGAACAGCACCCAGGCGATCATGTGCTGGAAAGCGGACCTCATCACCAGCAGGCAGCTTGTGTCGATGTACGGCCGAGCGTTCACCTGGGGGCACTTCGCCATGCGGGAACCGTCGAGGCGATGCAGCATCCGTGCCGATGAGCAGGCATCCAGCCTGTTCGCCTGGGCAAAGGCCATCAGGCCTTCCAGGTGGTCCTTGTCGAACCAGTTGTCGGCATCCAGGAAGGCGATCGCGTCGGCCTGTGCGGCGATCGCGTGGTGGCAGCCGATCAGCCGGGGCGTGTTGCCGTAGTCCCGATAGTTGCGTGGAAGCACGATGTGCGAGCCCTGGAACGCCTGGATCTGTGCTGGTGCCGAACCGTCGCAGACCAGGATGTGATGCGCCGGGATCGACTGCGCCTTGACGCTGTCATGCGCCTGCTGCAGCCATGCCGGTTCAGTTTGAAAGTATGGCGTAACGACGCAGATCTTCATCGCTGACAGCGCGTGATTCCGTTATGGCGGCGCCAGCTTAGCCCGAACTTTGCTGTGTTTTTGAGCCATCCGGTTGATTACCAAGGAAACGTGCCACGAACGTAGTCAAGCATTTGGCGAATTTCTCCTTGACACAGGCCGAACCGGTTTGATTCCATGCCTCATGCACATCGCCAAGGTCCCAAACCGTAACGCCAAACCGTCCTTCCTCCTGCGCCAAACCTATCGCGAGGACGGCAAGGTCAAGAACCGCACGCTGGCCAACCTCTCCAAGCTGCCGGTCGAGCGCATCGAGACTCTGCGTGCTGCCCTGCGTGGCGACCCGCTCGCCCCGGTTGGTGACAACGGCTTCGAGATCCGCCGCTCGCTGCCGCATGGCCACGTGCTTGCGGCGCTGAGCGTGGCACGGCGCATCGGCCTCGACGATCTGCTGCCGCGCCGCGCCCCGCCGCGCCGCCGTGACCTGGCGCTGGCGCTGATCGTCGCCAGACTGCTCGACCCGGCGGCGAAGCTGGCGACAGCGCGCATGCTCGACAGCGCCACCGCCAGCCACTCGCTGGGTGAAAGCCTCGGCCTTGGCTGCGTTACCGCCGGCGAAATCTACACCACCCTCGACTGGCTCGGCAGCGAGCAGGCCTTCATCGAAAACCAACTCGCCCGCCGCCATCTGAAGAACGGCGCGCTGGTGCTCTACGACGTCACCTCCACCTACCTCGAGGGCCGCTGCTGTCCGCTGGCCCACCACGGTTACAGCCGCGACAGCCGTGGCGATCGGCCGCAACTGGTGATCGGCCTGCTGTGTGCCGCGGATGGTTGCCCCGTGGCGGTCGAGGTGTTCGAGGGAAACACCGCCGACCCGGCCACCGTCGCGGCGCAGATCAGCAAGCTGAAGCAGCGCTTGCGGCTGCGCCACGTGGTGATGGTCGGCGACCGCGGCATGCTCACCGCCGCACGGATCGAACAAGCCCTCCGCCCCGCCGGCCTAGACTGGATCACCGCGCTGCGTGCCCCGGCGATCCGGCAACTGGCGGAAGGCGGACAGCTGCAATTCTCCCTGTTCGACACCCGCGATATGGCTGAGATCAGCAGCCCGGATTATCCCGACGAACGGCTGGTGGTGTGCCAGAACCCGCTGCTGGCGGCGGAACGCCAACGCAAGCGTGACGCGTTACTGGCGCTGACCGAGGCCGACCTGAGCAAGATCCAGGCCCGGGTGACGCGCGCGAAGAACCCTCTGCGCGGGGCTGGGGACATCGGCCGCGCGGTCGGCGCTCTCCTGGGCAAACGCAAGATGGCCAAGCATTTCGCGTTGACCATCACCGACGCCGCATTTGACTTCACGCGCAAGGCCGAAGCGATCGCCGATGAAGCCAGGTTCGATGGCTTTTACGTGCTGCGCACCAACCTCCCCGCCAAGCAGATCGATACCGCCGGGACCGTGCGGGCCTACAAAGCCTTGGCCCAGGTAGAGCGCGCGTTCCGCTGCCTCAAGAGCGTCGATCTGGACCTGCGGCCGGTGTTCCATTGGACCGCGCCGCGGGTACGCGCGCATGTCCTGCTGTGCATGCTGGCGTATTACCTGGAGTGGCATATGCGCCAGCCGCTGGCGCCGATGTTGTTCGACGATCATGACCGCGCGTCGGCCGAAGCAGAGCGGACGTCGCCAGTGGCCAAGGCCAAGGTCTCCAAGGCGGCTTATCGCAAGGCCTCGACGCAGCGCGTGGTGGACGCTAGCGGCGAGCTCCAGCCGGTGCACAGCTTCCGCACCCTGCTGGGCGATCTGGCAACATTGGCCCGAAACACCGTCTGCTTCGCAGGGCAGAAGATGCTTACCGTTCAGACCACCGCAACGCCGATACAGCGCCGCGCACTCAGTCTGTTGGGGGTCGAATTGACGGCAGCGTAGACAGCAAGCAGGTGGGGTCCGGAGTCGGATCAATGACTTACGTCGAAAAGACGGTAAAGTTCAGTTTAACATGGCGCCCGCACCGACACCCGTATAACCATACGGTTTCCAAATCGGGGAGCACGATTCGCGCATGGTCAGGTTGCTTGGCATCGATCCCGGATTGCGCTTTACCGGCTGGGGCATCATCGAGAGTGACGGCAGCCGCTTGCGCTACATTGCCGACGGCGTCATCGCCACCGACAGCGCGCACGCCGTTCCTGTTCGGCTGAAAACCCTGCACGACGCCCTGGCCGATCTGCTGGCGCTGCATCATCCAGCCGAGGCGGCGGTCGAGGAGACCTATGTCAACCGCAACGGCACCGCGACCTTGAAACTGGGCTACGCCCGCGGCATCGCGCTGCTGGCACCGGCCCTGGCCGGCATCGCGGTGGCGGAATACGCTGCCAAGACCGTCAAGATGGCCGTCGTCGGCACCGGCGGCGCCGACAAGGACCAGGTTGAGATGATGGTGCGCCGCCTGCTGCCCAGCGCTACGATCCGCCGCGCCGACGCCGCCGACGCCCTTGCCGTCGCCATCTGCCATGCCCACCATCGGTCCTCGCGGCTGGCCTGGTCGGCTGGGGCGTTGGAAGCTGCGGCGAGATAAGCAAGGCGAGGGCTCCACCCCTCGACCCCGCCAAGGGCTGATGCCCTTGGAACCCATTTAGGGATTTGCGGGAGAGGGGGCGGCCGAGACGGTTGCAACGCCTGCGTCGCCCCCTCTCCCGCAAACCCCTGGACGGGGCTCAAAGGGGCATCTGCCCCTTTGCGGGTCCAGGGCAGCGCCCTGGTCTTGCTTCCCTCGCCTCAGTCCCCCAACGCCTCGGCCAGCAGTTCCAGTGCGCGAACGCCGAAGGCGCGCATGTTGGCGATGCGGTCGGCGCTACCGGTTTCCAACGTGATGGCTTCCGAGAAGCCGGCGCCGGTGACGGCGATGCAGGTGTGTCCGGCCAGATCACCGTAGCGATTGCCCGTTGGGCCGGTGGCGCCGGTTTCGCCCAGGCCCCAAGTCGCCTCCAGCCGATCGCGCACGGTCTTGGCGAGCAGCATGGCGTAGGGTTCGGTGGAGGCCCGTTCGACCGGCGCCGGCAGCGGATTGCCAATATCAAGGAAGCCTTTCCGCGCATAGGCGGTATAGATCACGCTACCGCCGCGGAAATAGGCGGAGGCGCCGCCGACCGACAGCAGCGCGGCGGAGATCAGGCCGCCGGTGGACGATTCGGCGATGGCGATCGTCTCGCCACGTTGCTTCAGGCGCGCACCGATCTTCTCAGCCAGTGGCAGCAAGATATCCATCAGGGTCTTCCTTTCCTGTTATGCCGTGAGTGTTGCCCGCCGCTGAACGGGTGTCCAATTCGGGTGCCTCCGCATGCGTTGTCTTGCTATTGTCGGTCGGATGACGATCTGACAGGTCACGAAGGGATGTTTTTGGATGCGGCGATCGAAGAATACGACCAGTGGTCGGAAACCGGGCCCAGGCGGTTCATGGCTGGCTGGCATGATGATCGGGACCGCCATTATCAGCATGGCGACCGGAGCAATGGTTCTAGGTGTGAGCCTGGCGGTCAAGGACGCTGGCCGCAAAGGCGGATGAGAGGCGGCCGCGGCGGTGACTTCAATGAAACCGAACCGGCCGTCGCCGCGCGAGACCGCCGTCATGGCTCGGACGCTCGGTAACCTCGACAGCATGGCGGTCGCCGCGGAGCTGACCGCGGTCATCGTCGCGGTGACCGAAGGGCAGCCGCGCGTGCTGACCATCGAAAAGGGGCAGGCACTGCCATCGGGGCCGTTCGAGCCGGGGCATCGGTCCTTGCAGGCCGGCCTGCGATCGTGGGTGGAAACCCAGACGCATCATCCTCTCGGTTATGTCGAGCAGCTTTACACCTTCGCCGACCTCGACCGGAAGAAAGAGGCGCAAGGCCGAGCGGTGTCCGTGAGCTATCTGGGACTGACTAGGGAAGCGCCGGCGGCCAAGGGCTGGGACGCGGCGTGGGCACCCTGGTACCGCTACTTCCCGTGGGAGGATTTCCGCGGCCCCGGCGCCGCGCTGAGCGAATCCCTGCTGGAGCCGGCGCTGCTCGACTGGTGCGAGAAACCGAATGATGCGGGCATCACGCGTGACCGGCAGCGGCGCATCGCGATCAATTTCGGTCTGCGCGGCCAGAAATGGAACGAGGATCTGGTGCTGCAACGCTATGAACTGCTGTGGGAGGCCGGCCTGGTGGCGGAGGCCCGCGCCGGAATGTGCGGGCTGTCGGACATCCTGACCGAGGCCCTCGGCGCGGCAATGCAGCACGACCACCGCCGCATCCTGGCCACCGGCATCGCTCGGCTTCGCGCCAAGATCAAGTACCGGCCTGTGGTTTTTGAGCTGATGCCGCCGTCGTTCACGCTGTTGCAGTTGCAACGAACGGTCGAGGCCCTGGCCGGCCGGCTGCTGCACAAGCAGAATTTCCGCCGGCTGATCGACCAGCAGGATCTGGTCGAGGAAACTGGTGATGTCACCACCGACACCGGCGGCCGCCCGGCCAAGTTGTTTCGGTTTCGCGGCGAGGTGCTGGCCGAACGGCTGGTGGCGGGGACCAAGCTGCCGCTGGTGCGAGCGGTTTAAGGGGCGGGTTCGCAGGTTGTGAATCATATCAGCGACCTGAAGAGCTGTAGGTATGCACTAGGTTGGTGGGCGGGCATGGAATCAGCACGAAACCAACGGCCTGACGCGTGTTGAACAGGCAAGGCATCACGCCGGTGGTGTCAATGTCGCAGGGCAGGGTAGCGGGTGGTAGCTCGATGCCAGATTTTTTCGATTGCTTGCGCGGTCGCGATTTATCGACGCCTCACCTGCCTGGTTTTGAACCCGGCTCGTCGTCCCTAGAGAGACCGCTTTGGCGGAGACCGAACGTAGGACACTCGCGCCCGCAACGGCTAGTTTGCGCACAAGTCGGTCGTCCAGCCGATTGTCTCTGCGCATCCGAAGCGGACGTTGCGTTCGCCGGCTTCCCGGCCGCTATTGGTGGAAAGCGGCTATAAAGGCAGGCGGCCCAGAGGTCCGATCTGGGCCCATTAATGCTCCAATCGCGTCAACCGACGCCCTAAAGTCAACGCATGAGCGCGGACTGGTATCCATGAACGGGCATGCCGCGCCCTGCCTGTTCGGCTCGCGTCATGCGTTCGTGCCACCGTCAACAGTTAGGCTTGCGCCCGTTATGTAGGCCGCTTCCGGGCCCGCGACGAAGGCTACCATCGCGGCGATGTCTTCGACGTGACCATAACGGTTGAGCGCCGTGAGGACCGTCTGCGGCGTCGCCCAATCGCCCGCGGCGGGGTTTAAGTCCGTGTCGATGGGTCCCGGCTGAATATTGTTGACCGTGATGCCCCGGCCCCCAACCTCTCGAGACAAGCCTTGCGCGAACATCTTTATGGCGCCTTTCGTGGCCGCGTAAGCAACCAAGCCAGGCGTCATCATACGCTCGCCCACACACGAGCCGATCAGGATGATGCGACCTCCGTCTCGCAGGTGCCGCAGCGCCGCCTGCGTCGCTATCAATGCACCACGGAAGTTGAGGTCAATCACACGATCCAGTTCCTCTAGCGTCGTCTCCAGGAATGGCTTCGGAATGGCAGTCCCAGCATTGTTTACAAACACATCCAGTCGTCCATAGGTCGCGACGGTCTTGTCGACCGCGGTCGTAACGGCCTTGGCATCGGTCGCGTCGGCCTGAATCGCCATGGCCCTTCCGCCGGAGCGCTCAATCTCGTAAACGACCGAGAGGGCGGCGTCGGCGCCCTTTGTGTAAGTGACGGCCACGCTCGCGCCTTCGGCGGCCAATCGCTTGGCAATTCCAGCACCGATGCCGCGGGATCCGCCGGTCACAAAGGCGGTTTTGTTGGCAAGGTTTGCCATGATACATTCTCCTCAAGCCCAATATTGGGCATTTGATGGACGTCGGGATTGCAAGCGGATGAACCGCTAGGCTGTTGTGCTCGGTCTCGCTGCGACCGTGTCGTACCAGCGCCTTAGGGCGGCGCAGGCTGGCGGGATGGGCATGTCGAACGCCCGCGTCGCGAAGTCGACGGTGACGAGCATGGTGATGTCGGCAGCCGAAAACGCGTCATCGGCGACAAAGGACGCTTGTGTCAGCCGCTGGTCGAAATCGGCGTAGAAATTCGCAACCCGCCGCCTGCTGCGGTCGGCCAGGGCGGGAATTTGCTCGTAGTCGTGCGCCCCCGCGATCGCCCGGCCCTTTAGTCTCGCGGCGGCGTTGCGAACCCCCTCCATGACGGCGGCGAAGCCTTCCAGCTCCACGCGCCGTTCCCACATGACGACCAGCGCTTCGCCGACCGGCCCGGTGCCGAGCAGCGGCGGAGCCGGATACGCTGCCTCGCAGTAACGAAAAATGGCCGGAACCTCACCGATCGCCACACCGTTGGTCAGCACCAGCGTCGGCACGACGCGACGCGGATTGATGGCGCGGTAAGCAACCGAATGTTGCTCCCCTTGTCCGAGGTCGATCGGCACAAGAGTGACATTCTGTGCCTTTTCGGCGAGGAAGATGCGCACTCGCCTGGAATTGGGTGAGCCCGTAGCGTGATACAGTTTGATGGCTTTGGAAAACATGATGTTTCTCACCCGATTTGCCGCCGTTGCGCGGTTGCGCCCCAGCGATGCTGGAAAACAATTGCCCTGATCGATCAGGCGGCGGACTTGCCGCCATCGACAGAGACGATCTGTCCCGTGACGAATGAAGCGGCCTGCGAAGCCAGGAAAACGATCGCCTGGGCGATCTCGTCGGGCCTGCCGGCGCGTCCCAGCGGGACGGCCGATGCCATGGCCGCTTTCCTTTGCGGGTCGCCCGTGAAGCGGTCGAGCATGCCGGTATCGGTCGGGCCCGGCGCCACGGCGTTGACCCGGACGCCGGAAGCGGCGGCTTCCAAGGCCGCGGACTTGGTGAGGCCTTCGACGGCATGTTTGCTGGCCGCATAAATGGAAGCGCCGGCTGCTCCACGATGACCATAGGTGGAGGAGATGTTGATGATGCTGCCGTGGCCCTGCGCCTGCATGACGCGCAATTCGTGCTTCATGCAAAGCAGCGTGCCGAGGACGTTCGTTTCGAATGTGGCGGCATAACTCTCCGCCGTCTGTTCGGCGACCGGTCCGGGCTGACCCTCCGTGCCAGCATTGTTGACCGCAGCGTCGACCTGCCCAAAACGGGTGAGGGTCGCCTCCAGCAACGCGGCAACGTCTTCGTCGTGGCGCACATCCGCTCTGGCGAAGAACGCGTCCGCACCGAGGCCCAGCAGCTCTGCTTCGAGGGCTTTTCCTTCCCTGTCCCGGCGGCCGGACACCGCGACGCGGGCACCCCTCTTGGCGAAGGCTATCGCGGCCGCGCGGCCGATGCCTGTCAAGGCGCCGGTGATCAATACAACCTGGGTTTCCATGCGAAATCTCCATCCATTCGCGCGGCGGCTTGGCGTCGTCGCGTGTGCCAATCCATGCCGGATGGAGCAGGCAGGAGATTGATGCATTCCGCTGCAATTTTGCATTTTCCAACTATCGGGCGCATTGGTTGAGTACGGCGTCGCGCCCAGGCGCGCCGGGATAAACTTGGCATACCAATAAGCTGAAGCCGCGGGCGGTTGGTTCCCGCGTGCGGTTTGCCAGCGAAAGGCTCAGGATGCTCGATGGCGGGTCCTCGACATTCGCATTCGGCCCGTTCCGCCTGTTCGCCGCGGAACGCCGCCTGGAGAACGACGGCAAGCCCGTGCGCCTCGGCGGACGCGCGCTCGATCTTCTGATCGTTCTCGTCGAGCGCGCCGGTGAGGTCGTCTCGAACAGGGATATTCTCGAGAGTGTCTGGCGCGATGTAACAGTTGACGAAAGCAGTTTGCGCTTTCACGTCAAAAATCTCCGCAGGGCGCTTGGCGACAGCCGGCCGGACGCAGGTCACGTGACGAACGTGTTCGGCCGCGGCTATTGCTTCACCGCACGCGTCGAGCGACTGGATCGGGCAAATGCATCCGGGTTGAGCCCAGCGTTGTTCGGTGCCAGGCTCAACCTGCCAACGCGGACAAGCGTGATTGTCGGCCGGACGAGCACTATTGAAACCATATCGCGCGAACTGTTGCGCAGGCGCCTAGTCACCATTGCCGGTCCGGGCGGCATCGGCAAGACGACGCTGGCGATCGCAACAGCCGAAACGTTGCGCCCGAGCTTCGGCAATGTGGTGTTCTTCGTCGATCTGGCGCCGATCGAGGATCCCGTGCTGGTGGTGGGCGCCGTGGCATCGGTGCTGGGACGAGTACAGCGCGCCGAGGAGCCGATGGACGCCCTTGTCGAGTACCTGGGCGACCGGCGGCTGCTGATTGTGCTCGACAATTGCGAGCAGGTCATCGAAGCGGTGGCGGCCCTGACCGACCGTATCGTTCGGAATACCGTCGCGACGCACGTGCTGGTCACGAGCCGCGAGACGCTGCGGATACAAGGCGAGCACGTGCATCGGCTGATGCCGCTGGAATGCCCGCCGGTGAAGGACGACCTGTCGGCCGAGGACGCGCTGAGCTATGCCGCCGTGCAACTGTTTGTCGATCGCACGACCGCCGGCTTTGGCGGCTTCGCACTCGACGATGCCCTGGCGCCAATTGCGGGCGAAATCTGCCGACGGCTGGATGGTATTCCGCTCGCCATCGAACTGGCGGCGGCCCGTGTGGAATTCTTTGGCCTTCCTGGTCTCGCGCGTGGCCTGAACGACATGTTCGCCGTATTGACGCAAGGGCGCCGCTTCGCGTTGCCGCGCCATCAGACGCTGCGTGCGGCATTGGACTGGAGCTACCACCTGCTGGCGCCGACCGAACAGGCGGTATTGCAGGGCATCGCGATATTCCGGACAACGTTCACGCTGGAATCAGCCCTTGCGATCGTGCGGGGACCGACGATCACGTTCGAGAGCGCCGTGGACGCGATGGCGAACCTGGTCGCCAAGTCGATGCTGACCGCAGACAGTGCGGGCGAGGTCGTGCAGTATCGGCTGCTGGAGGCAACGCGCATCTACGCGAACGAGAAGCTCGCTTCCGGCCGTGGCAGGCCGGAGGCCGCGCGGCGGCACGCCGAGCACCACTTGAAGCTGATCGAGGCCGCGCCCGCCAATTGGGAATCGCATGCCGGGAAGGCGTGGCTGCGGTTCTATGCCGGACGGATCGATGACATCCGGGCAGCGCTGGACTGGTGTTTTTCCGACGCAGGCGACTCATCGATCGGGCTGCTTCTCATGATCGCTTCCGCTCGGCTTTGGTTTCAGTTGTCGTTGACCCTGGAGTGCCGGGACCGCATCGAATTCGCTCTTCGGTTTCTGTCCGACGCACCGTACTCGGACGCCGTAATGGAGATGCGGCTGCTGGCCGCGCTGGGTCACGCCCTGTGGTATTCGGCGAGCGAGGCGGACCGGCTGGAGCGCGCCTTCCGACGAGCCTTGATGCTCGCCGATCAAGTTGGCGACGTGCAGGTGCGGTTGCAGGCGCTCTGGGGGTTATGGGCTTCCCGGCGCGCGCGCGGCCTCTACCAGGAGGCGCTGACGTTCGCGGAAACATATGAGACCGTCGCACGGGCGTCGGGAGATGAGGCCGCCATGCTGCTGGGTGGCCGGATCCTGGGGCTGACACATCATTATCTCGGCCACCAGCAGACGGCCCGGAACCTCTCCGAACAGGTGCTGCATGTCGCGCGCCGCACAAGTAATGTGCTGAACAGCGAATTCCAGCTTAGTCCGGAGATCGCGGGCACGACGATGCTGACGCGCATCCTTTGGGTGCAAGGCTTGCCCGATCAGGCGGCAGCCATGCTTCACGAGGCGATCGACGCGGCGCAGCGGTCCGACCACTGGTATTCGATGTACTATGTCCTGTGCTTTGCGGGCCTGCCGCTTGCGCTGTGGGTCGGCGATCTGGCGCAGGCACAGCATTACCTGGACGTGACCGTGAACCGGGCCGCGGCGGACCGATGGAGGCGCTGCTGGGCGTTCATTCTGCGACTGCGGCAAAGCGGTGAGAGCAGCACGCTGATCGCGGCGTCGCTTGAGCCGAGGGTCGACCTGAATACGGCGCAACAGCTATTCGCGCTGGCATCGGCTGCAACGAGCGCGATGCCGCAGCCCGACGATGACGTGGGCGAAGCCCTGTGGTGCTTGCCCGAAGTGCTGCGCGTCAACGCCGAACTTCTGCTCTGGCATGGTGCGTCGGATGCCTCGGCGGCGGCCGAAGCGACGCTGCTTCGCTCCCTCGACTTGGCGCGGCAGCAATCGGCCCTGTCGTGGGAGTTGCGCGCGGCGACGAGCCTGGCCCGGCTATGGCACCGACGCGGGCGCGTGATCCAGGCCCGCGACCTGCTGGCGGCAACACATGATCGCTTCACCGAGGGATTTAATACCGGCGATGTCGTCGGCGCTCGGCGGCTTATCGCTGACTGGTCCTGATCGGCTGCCCGGATCTGGCGAGCATGGTGGTCTCATAAGATATCACAATCGCTCACGCGACCGGGGCCCGTCGGTCTGCGAGCATCGCACTCGTACCGGCATCGGGAGGTAACAGTGCGGGCAATCCAGATCGAAGAAGACGTCGCCAGGAAGTTCGGCTTGACGCAGGCTCCAACGCTGCTGGCGCAGCGGCGATTGCCCCGGCCGATCGCTTTCACCAGGCTGCGCGCCACCGCGATAGCCGGCGAGCGGGCGAAGGCCGCACCGCCGGATGCGGCCTTCGAGCTTCTGGTGGCACTCGCGCCGGTGGCCGCGGGTGAAATCTGGATCGACGGGACGCACGATGCGCTGCCGCCGGCGTATCCCGGCGATACCTTCGTGTTTGATCTGGCAGCAAGTCCCGTTGCCAGTTTTGCCGGACCTTATGATTTCGTGCGGTTTTATCTCCCCGCCGTGACGCTCGATCGGCTGGCTGACGATCAGGGCTTGCCTCGCGTCCGGGGCCTGCGCACACCGCCGCGGCAAGTCCGCGATCCGGTGATGCAGGGATTGGCGCTGTCGCTTCTGCCTGCCCTTGAGGCGCCGCACGCAGAAGCGACCGGGTTCCTCGACTCCGTTGCACTCGCATTCCACGCTCATTTCATGCGCAGCTATGGCGGTGGGCTGGCAAGTGGACGCTACGTCGGCGCCGGCCTAGCGCCGTGGCAGTTTCGGCGCGTTCGCGCGTACGCTGACGCCAATCTCGACGCCGATCCCTCGGTTGCCGATTTGGCCGGGGAATGCCGTCTGTCGCCAAGTCATTTTGCCCGGGCTTTTTCCACATCGACCGGCACTTCGCCCCACAGATGGCTGGTCAATCGGCGGATCGGGCGTGCGAAGGCGTTGCTGCTCGGCGGTGAAGAGCTATGCCAAATTGCGCTGGCTTGCGGCTTCGCGGACCAGAGCCACTTCACCCGCGTCTTCGTGCGATCCGAAGGGCAGAGCCCAGGTCGGTGGCGTCGGCGGCACTGCAACTAGATCCCACATTGCCAGCCGCGAAGGGCCTTTGAGCGGGGGCAAGCTATTGCGCCGTCGTCGGCCGCCCAACGGAGGTGGCTTCCGTCGACAATTTCCAAGGACGAATGTCTGCTTGCCAACGTCTGACACGCCAACGCAGCCTGTCTGTCATCGGCCAGTCTCGACCGGTTGGGCTGCGGCTGTGGCGGGCAGCGTTGGGACAAGTACAACCGTCCTGCGCGCGGCGTTCCCCGGGCTGACAGACGATCCTAAATCAGGCGATCAGTCCTGCAACACGTCGAACGCTTTGGCTATGGAACTAAGCCATCTCCTTCTGCACCACCCCCAGCAGCCGAACCTGCAGCGCGACGTCCTGCTCCAGCGATCGGGCGGTGCCTTCGAACGCCACCTGGCCGTTGACCAGCACGTACGCCCGATCGACCAGCGGCAGCACGGTTTCCGCGTGGTGCTCGACGATCACCATGGCGACGCGGCCGTGCAGCTTGGCCAGCGCGTCCATGACTTCCTTCACGATAGCCGGCGCCAATCCCTCGAACGGCTCGTCCAGCAGGATCAGCTTCGCCGGCACCATCAGCGCGCGGGCGATCGCCAGCATCTGGCGTTCGCCGCCGGACAGGCTTTCGGCTTTCGATCGTTGCAGCATGCGCAGCTTCGGAAACAGCCTGTAGACATCCTCCAGCGAGGCACCGCCAGGACGCGTCGCCAGCCGCAGGTTGTCCAGCACGGTCAGGTTGGGGAACAGCCGCCGGCCCTCCGGCACCAGGGAAATGCCGCGCTGGTTGATCTCGTACGGTTTTGCCTGGGTGATCGCCGACCCCTCCAGGCCAATACGGCCGGAGGAAGCCCGCACGGTCCCGGTGATCGCGCGCAACGTGGTGGTCTTGCCGACACCGTTGCGGCCAAGTAACGCAACTGCCTCGCCTTCGTGCACGGTCAGCGACAGATCCTCCAGCACCACGCTGCCGGCGTAGCCGGCGCGCAGCTTCTCCACCACCAGCAGCGGCTTGCGCGCCGCATGCGCCTGGCCTTCGGCATCCGTTGCCGCCGGCGGCGGCACGATCCGTTCGGCGCCGAGGTACGCCGTCACCACGTCCGGGTTGCTGGCGACCTGTTGCGGTGCGCCATCAGCGATCAGCCGGCCCTGGTGCAGCACGCTGATGCGGTCGGACAGCGCCAGCACACGGTCGATGTCGTGCTCGATCAGCAGCACGGCATGGGTTTCGGCAAGCTGGCGGATCAGCGTGCCCACCACCTGCCGGTCGGCCTCCGCCAGGCCGGCCAAAGGCTCGTCCAGCAGCAGAAGCTTGGCGTCAGTGGCAAGCGAGATGGCGATCTCCAGCAGCCGCTGCTCGCCGTGCGCCAGATTGGCGCAGGATTCCGCCGCGCGGTCCGCCAGCCCCACCGCGGCCAGCAGCGACCAGGTGCGGGCATTGATGTCGTCGTAGCGGTAGGCGTCGCGCCACAGGCCCCAGCGCCGCCGGTCCTGCGCCTGCACCGCGACGCGCACGTTCTCGAACGTTGTCAGGTTGCGGAACACGCTCAGGATCTGGAACGACCGCGACAAGCCTAGGCGAATGCGCCGATGCACCGGCAGATTGGTGATGTCGTGCCCGTCGAACAGGATTTGTCCGGTATTGGCCTTCAGGATGCCGGTCAGCATGTTGAAGAACGTGGTCTTGCCGGCGCCGTTCGGGCCAATGAAGCTGTGCAGGCGGTACGGATACACTTGCAAGTTCAGGTCGGACGCCACCACCAGCGACCCGAAGCGCTTGTTCAGGCCGGTCACGGTCAGGATCGGCTGATCGACGTCCAGTTGCGCTCCGCCCACGCGGTAGGGCTCAATCCGTGCCGGCCGCGTCGGAATACGCTTGCGGGTCAGCGTCCAGTCGTCGCGGCGCATCAGGCGGAACCCCAGGCCCTGCATGCCTTCGGGCGAGGCCAGCGCGAACAGGATCACGATCGGCGCGAAGATCAGCCACCAGCTTTCGGTAATGGCGGACAGCCGGTCCTCCAGCAGGATGAAGGCGATGGCGCCCCACAGCGGCCCGAGGAAATGGTGCACCCCGCCCAGCACCGCCATCAGCAGCGAATCGCCAGCGTGCTGCCAGCTCAGGTTGTCGGCATAGGCGCCCTTCAGCATGAAACACAGCAGCCCGCCGGCATAGCCGACAAAGCCACCCATCAGCACGAAGGACACGAACTTCAGCCGGAACGGGTCGTAGCCCAGGCTTTCGGCGCGCTGTTCGTTGTCGCGCAGCGCCTGCAGCGAACGACCGAACGGCGAATGCGCCACCTGCCAGAGAACGGCGATCGCCACGGTCACGGTGACGACGGTAAATATATGAAACGACCAGTCGTCGCGGAACAGCGGGCGCGGGACACCCTGCAGGCCGTTCTCGCCACCGGTCACGTCGGTCCATTTGTAGGCGATCTCGAAGGCGATCTGCGAGAAGGCGAGTGTCAGCAGGGAGAAATACAGGCCGCGGCGACGCAGGATGATCAGCGCGATGACCGCCGCCAGCACCAGCGAGAACAGCAGGCAGAACAGCAGCGCCACGATTTCGTTGCCGGCGCCGCGCAGCATGGCAAAGGCGGCGGCATAGCTGGCGCAGCCGAAGAACACCGAGGCACCGAACGGCACCAGCCCAGTATAGCTCACCAGCAGGCAAACGCCCGCGCCGTACAGCGTGTAGATGGCGATTTGCGTGATCAGGCTGATCGGTGCGCCGATCAGGTGCCACACGCCGCTGAGCAGCACCAGGACGGCGAAGACCAGTAAAGCCGGATGGCGGATCATTCAAAGCGCTCCCACCGCTCACCCAGCAGGCCGCGCGGGCGCAGCAGCAGCATCAGCGCCATGAACACATACATCACCGCGCCGGACGCCTCCGGGTAGAACTGGATGGTCAATGCGATGACGACACCGACCAGCAGCCCGGCGATCACCGCGCCGGCGAACGATCCCAGGCCGCCGACCGCCACGACAACGAAGGCCGGCATGATGGCGTTGGTCGCCATCGACGGCGTGATGGTCCATAGCGGTGCCGCCAGCACGCCGGCGATGCCGGCGATGGCGCAGCCTAGCCCGAACACCCAGGTCAGCACCCGCGGCAGGTTGATGCCCAGCAGACCCACCATCTCGGGATCACGGGAACCGGCGCGCAGGATGCGGCCGAACCGCGTGTGTTCCAGGAACAGCCAGAGCGCGATCAGCACCGCGCCGCTGGTCAGCAGCACGGCGAAACGATACTTCGTGATCAGCACGGGCCCCCAGATGATGAACCCGCTCAGCAGCGGCGGCGGGCTGAACGGCTGACCGATGCCGCCGTAGATCAGCCGCACGCTTGCCTCGATCAGTAGGGCCAGGGCGAAGGTGACGATCAGGCTGATCAGCGGTTCCTTGTCGTACAGCCGCCGGATCAGCAGTCGTTCCACGATCATGCCGATCGCGCCGACAAACAACGGCGCCGCGATCACCGCCGGCCAGCCGAGGTATTGGTATAATGTCAAGGCAAGATAGGCGCCCAAGGTGAAGAACGCGCCATGGGCGAAATTGACGATGCCCAGCAGGCCAAAGATGATCGAAAGACCGATGGCGATCAGAACATACAGACCGCCGAGGACCAGGCCGCTGACGATCTGGGACAGTAAGACTTCCAGCACGATGTGTGGCCCCTCCTTTCATCTCATCATCAAGTTTGGATTGATTGGCACTCAGGCAAAAGTTCGTCAGACAGGTTCGGCGGCTTTTATGTCATCGCCGGCGAAGGCTCGCCACCTACGACCTTATTCATATCGCCACCGCACGTCATGGATGTCGGGCTGCAGCGAGCATGGCCAGTTTCAAGGACGTGCTTTGACCGATCAGGCCGACATCCATAACGCCACACCTCTCCATCGCCCGTCTCATTCACGGCCAACCAGGAAACGACAGTCTAATTGGAAGGCTTTACCATTGACGATAGATAAGCAGGCCGCGCGAGAATGGCGGGCTCGCCTCCGGAATGTATTGCATTGCTACAGAGTGGGCGGCGCGGCAACCCGATCCATCGCAATGCCCCTCAGCTCATCTTGCAGCCGACTTCCTCCGGCGTTCCGAACACCTTTTCCAGGTCGGCCGGATTCTCCGGCAAGGTCGCCTTCACGTCGAAATAATCCCACCTGTCGGTGATCTTGTCCTTCACCGACACGGCCAGGTTCCGCGCCAGCATCTGGTGATCGAATCTTCGATAGCTGTAGGACGCGTTGCCGGCCTGCACCTTCCAGGCCTCCAGCCCCTGCACGATCGCCATCGGGTCGGTCGACTTCACCGCGTCGATCGATTCGAACAAGGAACGGGCGGTGATCCAGCCCATCCACGCCTTGTCGGCGGCGGGCTTGCGGTATTTCTTTTGATAGGATGCAGCGAAGGCTTTTTCTTCCGGCGGATTGTCTGGATTGTTGTAATACCACATCTTGGTGAACGTGCCGGTCGCCGCCTCCGGCCCAACCGCCCAGATGTCGGTGTCGCCGATGGCGATCTCCACGAACGGGATCTTGCCCTTCATTCCCAGTTCGTTCCACTGCTTCAGGAACGTCGACAGGTCGCCGGCCGACAGGCCGCCGACCACCACATCCGGCCTGGCCTGGCGGATCTTCAGGATGAAGGAACTGAAATCAGCGGTGTTCAGCGGCACCTCATCGGCGCCGACCTCGGTGCCACCCGCCGCCTTCAGCAGCGCCCGCGACGACCGCAGGATGTCCTGCCCAAAGGCGTACGATGCCGTGATGTGGTACCACCGCTTGCCATAGGTCAGCGCATACGGCGCGATCATGCGCGACTGCACGACAACCGGCGTGTTCAGCCGGAACGTGAAGCGGTTGCAGTTCTTGCCGGAGATCTCCGTCGCCGCCGCGTTGTCGCACACGAACGGCACCTTCAGTTGCGCCGCGGTCGCTTCCTCCGCCAGTGCATTCGACGACAACGACCCGCCGAGGACGGCGCAGACCTTGTTCTCCTGCACCAGCTTCCGCATGTTCTGCGTCGCCGCCTGCGGCGTCGGCTCGTCTAGCCAGACCAGTTCGGCTGGCTGGCCCATGATCTGGTTGTCGCGCTCCTGCATCGCCAGGAACGTGCCGTTGGCAAGATATTCCGTCTGACCGGCGATCTGCCCGGTCTTCGCCAGCAGCAGCCCGATGCGGATCGGTTCGGCCGCACGCGTGATCCAGGGTGCTGCCAGCGGCGCGGCGGCCATGCCGATCAGCACCTTGCGGCGTCGCACCAATAAATGCCTGTTGGCGGCTTTCATCGCGTTTCCCCCTGGTCCTTGATTTGCGCGGACGCTTGTTTCGAGTTTGGCCACTTGTCGGGCCACTGCTATCCAGCCGTCAATGTTGGGTGGCGGAGTGGACGGAGGCATGCAATGAGGTATCCTTGCCAGGAGATGCCGCCCCGCTTCGCCGTCATCACTTTAGCATTTGCTCCGGTGTTTGTGCAGCAGCGCACCTGGTGTCACGCTCAGTTGCTGTTGCTAGGCGCATGGTTGGCCCCGATCCAACGCACAATGAGTAGCCTGCTGCGAATTGTTGGGCTGCGGCGGAAGCGGCACTTCGTCAATTGTCACCGCGTGCTCAACCGCGCGGGCTGGAACAGCCGACAGGCTGCACGCGTGCTATTAATCAGCGCCTTTGTTTCAACTGGTCCGATCGTGCTGGGTGTGGATGACATGATTGAATGACGCGCTTGCGCACGGCAATGGCCTCGAGTCCCTGATCATGCTGAATTCGGCCTACGCCGAGGACGACCCAGCCCTCTGGCCCAGGATGATCACGCTGTTCACGATCCAAACTCGCCAGGCGCCCGTGATGGCGATCGCGAAAATCCCGAGCTGTTCGGCTGGCTACTGACCTGCCAGCAGCAGCAGTTTCAGGACGCGCTACCGGACGCCCAGAAGCCCCGGATGAAGAGGTTCATCGGTCCGCTTGCCGCGGAGAACTTTACTATCAAGACGGCTCGAGCCCGACTTTCATGCAGATCGCCACACGGTTTTTCGACATCCAGGCGGGCAACGCCGCGCGCCTGCCCGACCTCAAGGCCGTCGACATCCCGATGAAACTGATCTGGGGTTAGTGCAATCCCGACGTGGCCGCGGCCGAGCGGCGCCAGCCTCGGCTGATGCGTGCCACCCTCACGGTCGTGCCCGCGGGCCATTGGCCGCAGGTGGACGAACCGGAGCCGGTAGCGAAGGCGATGTCGTCATGACAGCCCGTCTCCCGAGCGCGGCTCAGGAACAAAGCGCACTTGCCGGTCACGCGGAACGGTTGCTTCGATATGGCCGTCGTCTGTCAGGACCCACTTACGGGTGCAGCCGTTGCGGCGGTTCTTGCGCTCGCCCGGAGACCCGGTCCTGGGTCAGATGGTGCTCGAACTCGCCGCCATCAGCCGGTTTAACAACGCCTTCTTCAGCGCGCTAAGCAGGATCGATGGCGCCTTACACTTCCGTGACATCCCCTCCACGTGCTACCGGCGCGGCAATGAAGTCACTGCTGCGCACAAACCGAGCCCAATCCATGCTGGCGGTCTTGTTGGGGCGCTACCTGGCGTTGGCGCTCCGCACCACACGCTGGACGCTGGATGGGCAGGAACATTTTCGTCCGTTTGGCGCCGGCACGCCTGCGATCTTCGCATTCTGGCATGAGTTCCTGCCCCTGATGCCGGCCTTGGCGCTGATAGCGCGCGAGTTGCCGTTTTATCGCCCGAGGCCGATCCATACCCTGGTCAGCCACCACCGCGACGGCCGGTTCATTGGCGCCGTGGTACAGCGTTTCGGCATCCTGCCCATTCTGGGTTCTTCCTCGCGAGGCGGCGCGGCCGGCTTGCGCAATATGCTGGCGGTGCTGCGGCGGGGTGACCTGATCGGGATCACGCCCGATGGTCCGCGCGGCCCCCGTCGTCAAGCCGCTTTCGGCGCCCTGCAACTCGCCGCGTTGTCTGGCGTGCCTATCGTACCCCTTGCCGCGCGGACCAGCCAGCGCATGCGGCTGGATACCTGGGACCGCATGCCGGTGCCGCTGCCGTTTGGCCGCGGCGTCATGGTCTGCGGCCCCGCCATCAGCGTGCCTCGCCACGGCTGGAGGGATGCGGTCCCGGCGGTCACTGACGCGCTGAACCAGGCAGCCGACCGCGCGGAGGCATTGTGTCAGGCATAACGGCCCCCGCCCCGGCCAGGCCCACTCCGGCCAGCAATGTCCTGGCCAGCGGCTGGGCGGTCGCCGCCATGCTGCTGGCCCCGGCGGTTCGCCTGAACTTGCGCCGGCGTGCCGCGAACGGCCGCGAGATCGCCGCTCGTTTGCCGGAGCGTCGCGGCATTGATCCCACCCCGCGCCCGGCGGGTCGCCTGTTATGGATGCACGCCGCCAGCGTGGGAGAAACGCTGTCGATCCTGCCGGTGCTGGAGGCGCTGCGCCACCGGATAACCGTGCTGCTGACCACCGGCACCGTCACCTCCCAGGCGCTGCTGGATCGGCGCCTGCCGGAGCTTGGGCTGGCCGGTGACGTGCTGCATCGATTCGCGCCGTTGGACGTGCCGGCCTGGATCGCCCGGTTCCTGTCGCATTGGCGGCCGGACGCCGCCTGCTTCGTCGAAAGCGAACTGTGGCCGAACCAGCTCGCCGCCTGCCAGGCGCGCGGCATTCCGCTGATGCTGGTCAATGCCCGCATGTCGGACCGCAGCTTCTTGCGGTGGCAGCGTGCCCCCGGCCTGGCCCGTTCCACGCTGAGCCGCTTTTCCCATATTCAGGCACGCGGGGAGCAGGACGCGGCGCGCCTGCGGCGTCTCGGGGCGGCGGATGTCGACTGCCCAGGCGACTTGAAGTTCGCCGCGCTGCCGCTGCCGGTCGACCCGTCGGAACTCGATCGCCTGAACCGGGACCTGTCCGGGCGGCCGGTCTGGCTCGCCGCCAGCACCCATCCGGGCGAGGAGGCGCTGGTGGCCGCCGCGCACCGCCTGATGGCGCAGACCCATCCGGGGCTGCTGACCATCATCGCTCCGCGTCACCCGGACCGCGGTCCCGCGCTCGCGGCGGCGCTGAACGCGCCACGACGCGCCGCTGGTCAGCCGCTCCCGGCCGAGGGGCTTTGGATCGCCGATACGATGGGCGAGCTTGGGCTATGGTATCGGCTGGCGCCGATCGCCTTCGTTGGACATAGTCTGCTCCCCCCCGGCGGCGGCCAGAACCCGCTGGAGCCGGCTCGGCTTGGCTGTGCCATCGCTGTCGGCCCGCATTGCGGCAACTTCACCGATCATGTGGCCCTGTTGCGCAGCGCCGGAGCACTGACGGAGGTAGCCGATGCGGCCAGACTGGCGCGGTTCGTGACGGCGATGCTTGATAATCCGGCCCAGCGCCGCCACCTGGGCGCGCAGGCCGCGGCGGTGGCCCAACGGCATGCCGGCCTGCCGAAGCGCACCGCTGAAACGCTGTTGTCCCTGCTGCGCCCGTCTGCAACCGGCCGCCCTGCATGACGCCGGCCCGCAGACCCGGTTCCGCAGGACACCCGCCGGCATGACCGCCTTCCGCATGATTTCGTCCTGATCATGCCGCGTGCGCCGGCGTTCTGGTCGCACAATGGCCTGCTGGCCCGCGCGCTGTCGCCGCTGTCGATGATCGGCACCACGTTGACCGCCCGCCGCGTCGCTCGTCCCGGATGGTTGGCCCCCGTGCCGGTGGTGTGCTGCGGCAACGTCACGGTTGGTGGCGCCGGTAAGACCACCCTGGTGCTGGATCTGGCGCGCCGCCTGAAACAACGCGGCACGGATGTCCACATACTCCTGCGTGGCTATGGCGGCTCGGCCCGAGGCGTCCACCGCGTCAGTCCGCGGGACCCGGTCACGCTGGTCGGCGACGAAGCCCTGCTGCTCGCAAGCCTCGCATCAACCTGGACCGGCGCCGACCGCGCCGCCACTGCCCGCGCCGCGATCGACGCCGGCGCCCAGGTGCTGCTGATGGATGATGGCTTGCAGAACCCGACACTGCTCAAGACGCTTGGCATCCTGGTGATCGACGGCGCGACCGGGTTCGGCAATGGCCGCGTGCTGCCGGCCGGCCCGTTGCGGGAACCTCTGGCGGCAGCCATCGGCCGCGTCCAGGCCGCCGTGCTGATCGGCGCTGACAGCACCGGCGTCACGGCCGCGTTGCCCGCCGCTCTGCCCGTATTGCGGGCAACCCTTGCGCAGGATGCGGCAATCGGCACGCTGGCGGGGCACCGCATCCTCCCGTTCGCCGGCATCGCCTTGCCGGAGAAATTCTTTACGCCGCTGCGTCGGGCTGGCGCGGTCGTCGTCGCCGCCCAGCCTTTCCCGGACCACCACGTCTACCGGGTGCGGGAACTAGATGCGCTGCTCCGGCGAGCGGCGGCGCTGGATGCGATGCTGGTGACCACCCCCAAGGACGCGGTGCGTCTGCCGCCAGCGATCCGGCCTCGGGTCACGGTCATCGGTGTCGAACTGGTCTGGAACGAACCGCGCCGGATTGACCGCCTGCTCGACAACATGATCGGCACCGCCCTGCCCGCCACATGCTGAAGCGAGGCGTTCTGGCAGGCTTGCCGGAAAGCGCAAAGCCCGAGCATGTCACGATCAGGCCCGAGCACTTGCGGACAGCCAACGCCAGCGATCCGGGCACCGTCGCATGATCCCGTCATGGCGGGCGACCGAGCACGCGAGCGAGGGGCAGGCCCGCCATCCACGCCTTTGGCAAGATCGGTGTTGCCAGACATGGATGGTGGGACTATGCGCGTCGTAGTGTCGAGAGCGCGGCGCGCCGCTTCAGACGACGGGTTTACCGATCCACCCGCGCCAAAGCATCATCGCCCGTAATCCACATCCCGCAGAGGTTCGCCATGGACGACGTTGTTTTCCTGTTCGACGTGGACAACACGCTGCTGGACAACGACCAGGTCCAGCGCGACCTGGGCGAGCATCTCGGCACGCACTACGGCACCGAGGCGCGCGACCGCTATTGGGCACTGTTCGAGGACCTGCGGGCGGCGCAAGGCTATGCCGACTACCTTGGCGCGCTGCAGCGCTACCGGCTGGAGGACCTGCATAATCCGAAGGTTCTGCGGATCGCCAACTGGCTGGCCGATTACCCGTTTGCCGATCGGCTTTACCCGCATGCGCTGGAGGTGGTGCGCCATGTCGCCGCCTGGGGACCGGTGGTGATCCTGTCCGACGGCGACGCCGCGTTCCAGCCGCGTAAGATCGAGCGCGCCGGCCTATGGCACGCGTTTTCCGACAATGTGCTGATTTATATCCATAAGGAGCAGGCGCTGGATGATGTCGAACGGCTATATCCGGCGCGCCGCTATGTCATGATCGACGACAAGCTGCGCATCCTGCAGGCGCTGAAGCAGCAATGGGCGGATCGCGTGATCACCGTGTTCCCGCGCCAGGGGCACTACGCCCATGACCCGCAGGAGATCAGGACGCGCCCGGAGGCCGACATCGCGATTGATGCCATCGGTGATCTGCTGGCATTCGGCCGCGATCGGTTCACCGGCTGACCCGCGCCATGAAGCTGACCAATCTGCCTTGGCGCCACATATCAGGGTCGTCACGTAGCTGCCAGGGCAATCGGGTAAAGTAGATCGAGGACACGGGATGGCGCATCTCCCGTTGTGTCATCACCGGGCTTGGCCCGCTGACCCATGACTTTGGCTTGGTTTAGCACCGCAAGTCGTCGGTGGCCAGGTCAAGCTCTACCGGATTCACACAACATGGAAACGATCTGGCGGCTGCTGCGTCAAGCATGGCCCGGCTGATGCCTTGCGATGTGGTATCCCATGAGCATTGCGTTAAAGCGGGCGAGGCCGGCATGAATGACAATGGGTCCCGGCTTGCCGTAGTAGCCGGTCCAGCCGCCGAGGCGTGCGCATACCCAGGTGGCGTAGGCCAGCGAGCCGGGGGGGTGCGGGTTTTTCTGCTTGGCGGTGTTGCCTTCGAGGGTGGTGCAAACGGCCTGCAACACGGGTTGATCGTCGGGGTCGAAAGCGTCGGTCAGCGGCCGAGCGGCGGTTCCGTCCCGGTCATGCACCATCTGCATGACCTTGACGGCGGCGATCAGGGTGGTGGCGACAAGGTTCTCGAAGGCCGCTTCGTCCTGCATTTCGACGGCCTCAATGTCGAAGCCCTGGGTTTTCATGACCCGGAACACCTGCTCGATGCTCCAGCGGCGGCGATAGAAGTCGATGATGCGTTGCGCCTCTGGCAGGGTTTGCACCGGGTGCGTTGTCAGCAGGCGCCAGTGCAGCGGCTTCACTCGCGGCGGTGCATTGACTTCCCGCGCCTCGACGTAGGTCAGGCTCAGTTTCGCCGGCAGCCGGGCGGCTTCCGCCGCGCGGTTGCGCTTTGGCCGGCGCAGCGTGACCGGGCAGGCAGACAGCACCACCTTGGCCTGGCGTTCGGCGCGGCCGGGGGCGGCTGGCACGTGCACCACGCTGCCGCCCAGTTCGCCCAGCGCGGTGGGGGCGGCATACAGCCGCGTCGCGTCGGCCAGCACGCGGTTGTGGTGGCAGCGGATCAGCAACTCCGTCGTCGGCGGGCGCAGCGCGAAGGCCTCGTAGAGGTCGCATTCGCGATCGGCCACCGTGGTGACGCAGGCCGCGCCAGCCGCCGACAGCCGCGCCGCCTCTTGCGTCGCCTCCAGCCAACGAGCGCTTTCCTTGTCGCCGAACGCTCGTTTGTTGCAATGCACCGCCTGCTTGCCCCGGCGCAGCAGGAAGCTGGCCGCGACGACGCCCAGCAAGGTGCCGTCGTCGGCGTCCACGGCAATCGTCGGATGCAGGTAGTGGCCGCTGTCCTTGCCATCGTCGCGCAGGCTGGTGGTGTCCTGGATCGCCAGCACGTGCCGGCCGCCCACCAAGGCGGCGGTGTGCGTCCGCGCAGCCTCGATCATCTCATCGGGGGTCACGCGGGGGTTGTGCAGGAACCGCCTTATCCTCATCTCGCCGGCCCGGTCGCCGCCCAGCGCGCGCACCTGCACCCGCTTTTGGCCCATCCCGCACAGCCGCTGTTGCATGTCCAGCCAAGCCGCTTCCAAACGACGATCACTGAACAGCGAGGGGTTGGCTGTCATGCCATGCTCCGCAATGCACTTCTCGATTTGAGGCAGATGACAAGCCCATACCGCACGGGGCCTAGCAAGGTCGTTCATAGGATGTGTGCATCGGGTAGGGTCAAGCTCGGCCATGACACAAGGCAATGCAGCGCGGCCAGGACGCCAGTCGGGTGCCCATGGCGCAGAACTCCTCGCGTCATCCGGTTCACCCGATCGCCCTGACGTAGCTGCCACGGCGCCCGGTTCGCCGCCCAATCTTTTACCGGGACCCGTGGCATCCCCTCGAAACGCATTATCTGCTAGCCTGCGCCTGGCCCGATCACTGGACCCCCGCATCGAGGAAAAAAGGAATCCGCTCATGTTCATCGCGATGAATCGCTTCAAGGTCCTGCCAGGTGCCGAGGCGGCGTTCGAGGAGGTCTGGACCTCCCGCGATACGCACCTGCCCGGCGTTCCTGGTTTCGTATCGTTCCATCTGTTGCGCGGACCAGAGCGGGAGGATCACGTGCTGTATTCCTCGCACACGATCTGGCGCAACAAGACCGTCTTCGAGGAATGGACCACGTCGGAAGCCTTTCGTCAGGCACACCGCAGCGCCGGCGGCAACAAGCCATTGTATTTGGGCCACCCGGAGTTTGAAGGGTTTGAGGTCATTCAGACGGTCGAGTGAAGGACGGCAATAAACCGGTCCGACGTCGCCACCGCGAACCAGGCACGCGACCGCTCCACCCGCACGTGGAAATTCCCACATGGGCATAGGGCTTAGAGGGCAAAACCGCTGCTGTTCCGGCGCGTGATCGCCTTAGGCTGACCACTCGGAACCGTGAATGACGCGATCAAACGACCAGTCGTAATCTAAATAATTGGACATTGGCATCAGAGCGGATGTCGAGCACGATCGCCTGATCTCGTAATGGCGGGCATCGGCTCGCCATCCACGCCTCGCGGCGCTGATCCGGTCAAGGCATAAATGGCGGCCCTGCGCCTGCCCTTATGCCGAGGGTCGGGCGCGCAGCCGCAACCACAGTGCTCACGATCAACACACCCAAAAATGAGGCGCCAGACGTGGCGCGCGGGCTACTCCGCTCCCTGGGTCTCGACACCAGCTTCACGGTGGTGCGGGCCGACCTGACGAACCCGGTCAACAGCTTTGCGCCGTTCCGGAACCTCCGCCGAACATGAACAAGAATGTCTATGGTGTTTCACCGCGCAGTCGGGCAGGCTCGTTTTTTGCATGCCAGCGTCGCGCGGTGAGAGTGAACCGCCACGGAGTATAGAATGGATCGTCGGGGTTTTCTGAAAACGGCCGCAATCGCTGCCACCAGCACTTTGGCGGCGCCGCGACTGTCGCTGGCAGCCGACCGCAAGACCCTACGCTTCGTGCCGCAGGCCAACCTCGCCAACCTTGATCCGATCTGGACCACGCAATATGTCGTGCGCAACGGCTCGCTGCTGATCTGGGACATGCTGCTGGGCGTGGACGACCAATTGCAGCCGAAACCGCAGATGGTGGAAAGCTATGACGCCAATCCCGACTTCAAGACCTGGACCTTCACGCTGCGCCCTGGGCTGAAATTCCACGACAACACGCCGGTGCTGGCCAAGGATGCCGTCGCCAGCATCAACCGCTGGATGGTGCGCGATGCCCCGATGGGTGGTCCGATCAAACAGCGGCTAGCCGCGCTGGAGGTCGTGGACGACCGCACCTTCCGCTTCCGCCTCAACCAGCCCTACCCGAAGATGTTGTTCGCGCTCGGCAAAAGCAGCACGCCAACGCTGTTCGTCATGCCGGAGCGGATCGCCGCCACTGATCCCTACAAGCAGATCACCGAGTACGTCGGCTCCGGCCCGATGCGCTTCAAGCAGGACGAATGGGTACCCGGCGCGAAGGCGGTCTTCGAGCGGTTCGACGGTTACCTGCCGCGCCCCGAGAAGGCCAACTGGCTGTCCGGCGGCAAGCGGATCCATTTCGACCGGATCGAGTGGCAGATCGTGCCCGACGGCGCCACCGCCGCGGCGGCGCTGCAGAACAACGAGGTCGACTGGCTGGAAACGCCGAACAACGACCTGATCCCGTTGCTGAAGAAGAACCGCGACATCGCGGTGGATATTGCGGACCCGCTAGGCAACATCGGCTCCTTTCGCATTAACCACCTGTATCCGCCGTTCAACGACGTGCGTGCCCGCAGGGCGATTCAGATCGCGCTCAGCCAGGAAGACTACATGAGCGCCCTCGTCGGCGACGACCAATCCCTCTGGAAGACTCTGCCGAGCTTCTTCACGCCGGATACACCTTTATATACGGAAGTCGGTGGTGAGCCGCTGAAGGGCAAGCGCGACTACGAGCTGGCCAAAAAGCTGTTGGCCGAGGCAGGCTACAAGAACGAGCCGATCATCCTGCTGGTCGCGACCGATGTTGCCATCACCAAGGCGCAGGGCGACGTCACCGCGGACCTGCTGAAGCGGATCGGCATGAACGTGCAGTACCAGGCGCTGGACTGGGGCACGGTGGGTCAGCGGCGTGCCAGCAAGGAGCCACCGGACAAGGGCGGCTGGCACATCTTCCACACCTGGCATGCCGGCGCGGATTGTGTGAACCCGGCCCCCTATACCGCGCTGGACTGCAGCGGCCCTACCGCCTGGTTCGGCTGGCCGAAATCCGACCTGGTGCAGGAGAAGATCGCTGCCTGGTACGCGGCGACAGACCTGACGGGGGAGAAGCGGGCGATCGACGAGCTGAACAAGGCGGCGATGGATTTCGTGGTCTACGTTCCGACCGGGTTCTTCAAGGCGTACCAGGCCTGGCGGACCAACCTGTCCGGCGTAGTCAAGGCGCCGTTCCCGGTCTTCTGGGACGTGACCAAGGCGTGAGCGCGGTGGTGTCCGTAAGGCAGGCCAGGGCTCTGCCCTATACCTGCAAAGAGGCTGACGCCCCTTCGATCCTCGCCCTGAATGGGTTCCAAGGGCATCCGCCCTTGGCGGGGTCGAGGGGCGGAGCCCCCGCCTTCCCTGCGACAGGACCGCGCTGATGCTGGCCTACGCCACAAGGCGCATCGCCGCCACCATCCCGGTGGTCCTGCTGGTCGCGCTGTTCGTGTTCAGCCTGCTGTACATCGCCCCCGGCGACCCGGCTGCGATTATCGCCGGCGATCAGGCCACCCCGGCCGATGTGGCGCGGATCCATGCGTCGCTGGGGCTCGACCGGCCGTATCTGGTCCGCTTCGGCGACTGGTTCTGGCATGTCCTGCAGGGTGACCTGGGCACCTCGATCTTTACCAATCTGCCGGTCACTCACATGATCGCGCAGCGCGTCGAGCCGACCTTGTCGCTGATGGTGCTGACCCTGATCCTGTCGATCAGCCTGGCGATCCCGATGGGCGTGATCGCGGCCTGGAAGCCTGGTACCTGGATCGACCGGCTGGTAATGATGACAGCGGTGGTGGGGTTCTCCACCCCGGTGTTCGTTATCGGCTATGTGCTGGCGTACGTGTTCGCGCTGCGGCTGGACTGGCTGCCGGTGCAGGGTTTCACGCCGATCAGCCAGGGTCTCATCCCCTTCCTGCGCACGTTGATTCTGCCGTCGGTGTCGCTGGGGCTGATCTACATGGCGCTGATCGCCCGCATCACCCGGGCCACCATGCTGGACGTGCTGGCGCAGGATTATGTGCGCACCGCTAAGGCCAAGGGCGTCGGACAAGGCGGCGTGCTGTTCCTCCACGCGTTGAAAAACGCCGCGGTGCCGATCGTCACCATCATCGGCATCGGCTTCGCCGCCCTGATCGGCGGCGCGGTGGTCACCGAGAGCGTGTTCGCCATACCCGGCCTGGGGCGGCTGACCGTGGATGCCATCCTGCGGCGCGACTATCCGGTCATCCAGGGCGTCGTGCTGCTGTTCAGCTTCGTCTACGTGCTGGTCAACCTGCTGGTGGACCTTCTCTATACCCTGTTCGATCCGAGGATCCGCTATTGAGCGCCACCACCCCTGGCTATGCCGAAGCCCCGGATCTGCCTGCCATCCTGCCGGTGCCGAGGCAGCGCGGAAGGATTGCCGGCTTCATCTACCGCCACCCGGCCATCTTCCTCGGCGGACTGATCCTGCTCCTGATGATCCTGATCGCGATCTTCGCGCCGTACCTTGGAACCAGGGATCCGACCGCGCTGGCACCGGCCCGCCGCCTGCGTCAGCCCTCGGCGCAGTACTGGTTTGGCAGCGACATGCTGGGACGCGATGTCTATTCCCGCGTGATGTACGGTGCGCGGGTATCGCTGGTGGTGGGGTTCGCCGTGGCCTTTTGCGCCAGCGTGGTCGGCGCGTTCATCGGTCTGCTTTCCGGTTTCTTTCGCGCACTTGATGCCGTGATCATGCGAATCATGGATGGACTGATGTCGATCCCGCCCATCCTGCTGGCGATCGCACTGATGGCGTTGACCCGAGCCTCCGTCCAGAACGTCATCATCGCCATCAGCGTCGCCGAGTTCCCCCGCGTCTCCCGCCTGGTCCGCGGCGTGGTGCTGTCGCTGCGCGAACAGCCCTATGTCGAGGCCGCCATCGCCTCCGGCACGCGGGTGCCCGCCATTATCTGGAAACACATCCTGCCCAACACGCTGGCGCCGCTGATGGTGCAGGCGACGTTCATCTGCGCCTCCGCCATGATTACCGAGGCGATCCTTTCGTTCATCGGCGCCGGCACGCCGCCGATCATCCCAAGCTGGGGCAACATCATGGCGGAGGGACGCGCGCTCTGGCAGGTCAAGCCGTATATCGTCTTCTTCCCGGCGATCTTCCTGTCGGTCACCGTGCTGGCGGTGAACCTGCTGGGTGACGGGCTGCGCGACGCGCTCGACCCGCGCCTGGCGAAGCGGCTGTAGCCGATGGCGCTGTCGCCCGATCAGCGCGATGGACAGGACTTGCGCCAAGGCAAAAGTCCGCGCGGCGGACAAGCCTTGCTCGAGGTCGAGAACCTGCAGACGCATTTCGGCACCATGGATGGCGTCGTCCGCGCCGTGGAGGGGCTTTCCTTCCATATCGAGGCGGGCGAGACCCTTGGCATCGTCGGCGAGTCCGGCTGCGGCAAGTCGGTCACCTCGATGTCGATCCTGCGGCTGATCCAGGAACCGCCGGGCCGGATTTCCGGCCAGATCCGCTTCGAGGGCCGCGATCTGCTGACGCTCAGCGAACCGGAGATGCGCGACCTGCGCGGCAATGCGATCTCCATGATTTTCCAGGAACCGATGACCAGCCTGAACCCGGTGCTGACGGTCGGCCGCCAGATCGGCGAGACGGTCCGCCTGCACCAGGGCATGAACGCCCGCGACGCCGAGGCCAAGGCGGTCGACATGCTGACACTCGTCGGCATTCCCGCCCCCGGCCGGCGGGTGCGCGAGTATCCGCACCAGCTCTCGGGCGGCATGCGCCAGCGGGTGATAATCGCGATGGCGCTGGCCTGCAATCCCAGGCTGCTGATCGCCGATGAGCCGACCACGGCGCTGGATGTGACCATCCAGGCGCAGATCCTGGATCTGATGCGCGACCTGAAGACCCGTCTGGGATCGGCCATCATGCTGATCACCCACGATCTGGGCGTGGTCGCCGAAATGGCCCAGCGTGTCGTGGTAATGTACGCCGGCCGCAAGGTCGAGGAAGCGCCGGTCAACGAGATCTTCGCCCGGCCAATGCATCCTTATACCAGGGGTCTGCTCGGCGCCATGCCGAAGCTGGGCTCCTCGCTGGAGGCGAATGCCCGCGGCAAGCTGGCGGAGATCACCGGGCTGGTGCCAAGCCTGCGCAAACCCATCATCGGCTGTGCCTTTGCCGGCCGCTGCCCGATGGTGACCGACTTGTGCCGACGGGTGGCGCCGGCGATCGAGCCGAAGGCGCCGGCGCACAGCGTGGCCTGTCACTACGCCGGCCAGAAGGTGGCGGCATGACCAGGGCGCCCGTCGCGTCTAGGGAACACCCCCTGCTGGAGGTGAACGCCCTCAAGAAGCATTTTCCGATCCGCGGTGGCCTGCTCGGCCGAACCACCGGCAATGTTCATGCGGTGGACGGCGTCACCTTCGACATCCGGCGCGGCGAAACCCTGTCGCTCGTTGGCGAATCCGGCTGCGGCAAGTCCACCGTCGGCAAGGCGATCCTGCGGCTGTTCGCGCTGACCGATGGCGAGGTCTATCTGGACGGGGAGCGCATCGACAACATGCCGGCGCGCACCTTGCGAGCCATGCGCAAGCGCGTGCAGGTGGTGTTCCAGGACCCGTTTAGCAGCCTGAACCCGCGCCAGAAGGTGCGCGATATCCTGGCCGAACCGCTGATCAATTTCGGCATGGCGCGCGGCCGCCGCGACCTGAACGCCAAGGTCGAGGCGCTGATGGACAAGGTCCGTCTGCCGCGCGATGCCGTCGATCGCTTTCCGCATGAATTCTCCGGCGGCCAGCGCCAACGCATCTGCATTGCCCGCGCCTTGGCGCCCGGTGCCGATCTGATCATCTGTGACGAGGCGGTGTCGGCGCTGGATGTCTCGGTCAAGGCGCAGATCATCAATCTGATGGTCGACCTGCAGGATGAACTCGGTCTCGCGCTGCTGTTCATCAGCCACGATCTGGCGACGGTCGAGCATCTGACGCATCGGGTCGCGGTGATGTACCTGGGCAAGATCGTCGAGCTGGCCGATCGGCGCAGCCTGTTCGCGCACTCCCACCACCCCTACACCCGCGCGCTGCTGTCGGCGGTTCCGGTGCCGGACCCGATGGCGAAGCGCAATCGGATCATCCTGACCGGAGACGTGCCGAGCCCGATCAATCCACCAAGTGGGTGCCGGTTTCATACGCGTTGCCCGTTCGTGTTCGACCGCTGCCGGACAGAGGAGCCGTTGCTGCGCAAGATGGGTGAGGGACACCTGTCGGCCTGCCACCTGGATGAGGTACCGGGGGGCCAGGTGCTGCCGAACGCGGCATGACGCAAAAGGTCAACGCGGCGGAAGGCCACTTGAAGAAAAATAAGGACATCCAGCACGACGGTGTCGGCTTCATGAGCCAGATGCCGCCTCGGCATGAGGCTGTTCACCCAAGTTGACCGCTTGAACCTGTGGCTGGGGCCACGCACACTCGCGCATGTGCGGAGGGAGCAGATCAACCGGATTGCCTGGTAGACCGCCAAGCTCTCCGAAGAAGAACCGGCAGACGTCCTCGATGCGCCGGAGAAAGCTAACAAGTTCCGTATCCGACCGGACATACTGTGTGTTTCCAGCTACCAATGATGGACTATGGTAGTGCATCACGAAGGTCCGGTAGCCTCGCCGCATCATTGCGCGGATCAGGCGTATCTGCTCCTCGGCAGTGACGCCTTCAGGGGTCAGCGTCACGGTATTTGCCAGTCCCAGCCGCGACAACATGCCGGGAACGTGGAGCGCCGTCATGAGTGGCGACTGCAGACCGCTCAACAGGCGAGAAGATAGAGATGCGACCAGGCCAAACTGCTCGCGGGCCATCGGAACGGACAATATCCCATGCGGCTCGGTTCGATAGGGTCGGGCCTCCGCCGAGCGAAAATCCACGCCACCACTCTGCCTCATGTCGGTTTTTGGCATGATGCTGAAATCAACGACGAGGCCCATTCGGGCCAGCGTCTGCATCGTGTGCGGTCCTATCCCATAGCGGCCCGCTTTATAGAACAAAGGAAAAACCTTGAAGTTTCTGTCGATCATGTCGATCAGCGCCGCGAGTTTTTGTTCCTCGAGCTCCGCTGGCAGGTTCCCGGCAAACGAATTGTAATCCGAAACCGTTTCCTCGAAAGGCGGATTGATCCAGGGATGCAGATGCGCACCGATTACGCAGCTGTGCCGGTTAAGGAAGCCACGCAGCGGCTCGTAGCCCATCGCCTGAGACGCGACAGCGTAGTCGACGACGTAGATCGGGCGAAGACCGTAGGCATCGAAGATTGCCTGCGCCCGCCATTGGCTTCCGATCGAGTTGACGGCGGTCTGACCGCGTTCGAATGGCTTTCCCCAGTCGAACTCCGCCTCGGTATCCACCTCGACATAAAGGCTCGGTGGGTCGTCCTGACGGATCGGCTCAAGCGCCAGGCCAACGCCATTCAGAATAATGCCGCCGTCAGCCTTGATCAGAGACGGTCTTGCGATGGCCGTTGCCAGACGCTGCAGGGGCTGTAGCGCGGCTCCGGTAACGCCGGACACGGCAGAGCGCGCAAGCCGAGGCATCCCAGGACGACCAAGGCTGCTCCAGCGAAAGCAATCGTGGCCGAAGGCGGCTGGAATGACCGTCCCGGCGCGCAGCGATGTCTGGATGGTGGCCCACCACAATCTGGCCGCATGGCCGATGACGCCGGCGGCACGGTTGCCGGAAAGGTCATGCTTCGCCACGAACGCATCGACAAGTCGGTTCAGCAATAGGCCGAGCCGCGCCAGGACGGCAAGGCTGCGGACTGGGGTGCCAGCGACAAAATGCTCCGCGGCGAGCAGCGCCTCGGCTGCGGAGTCGACACCAAGCAGGGCCGTATAAGCATCGCGCAGGACCGCGGCGGTCTTGCACATCATCTCGTTCCGCCGCGTTCGGGTCAGACTAGCGTCGTGGTGGCGATAAATTACAAGGAATTCCGGCAGTACCGCGATGCCTCCCCGTTGCAGCATGCGATGGGAAAAATCGAAGTCCTCCGCATATTGAAACGCCTCCCGCAGATAACTGTCGAGCAATCCGACGGCCGAAGCGCGGAACATCATTGACGAATGGCCGAGTGGGTTGGCGGTGTAGAACTGCCAATGCAGCAGCACGGGATCGGGATCGGCCGGCAAACGGCTTCGTCGGATCTGCCCATTGCTCAGCACTGACATCTGGGTCCCGACCATTACCACGTCAGGATGAAGGTCCAGATAATCCTTCTGCTTGGCGAAGCGGGTCGGCAAACAAAAGTCGTCGGCATCAATGCGTGCGATGTAACGACCGGATGCCTGGGTCATGCCGTGGTTCAATGATCCGACGATGCCAAGATTATGCTGGTTCCGCAGCACGTGGAGCCGTTGATCCTGAATTGAAGACAGAATGTTACCGGTTTCGTCCGTCGAGGAGTCATCGACGACCAGTAGCTCAAAATCCTCGAATGTCTGTCCGAGCACGCTCTGTACGCTTTGACGGATAAAGCGCTCGGCATTGTAGGCTGGCATAAGAACGCTGATACAGTTTGAATCCGGCATCAGCCATTATACACCGGCTTGAATCGGCATAGCAACTTTTTGAGTCACGTTCATCCTATCTTAACCTTGATTGCCGTCCAAAGCAATGGGTATCCCGGCTCGCGGTTCGGACAAGTATTCTGGGCAGCCTTGAGTGCCGTTGATTAGCAAGCTGGTATGATCGCGGATTCTAGCTCGTTACTGAACAGTTCGTCAGGTCCGATCAAAGTGACGCTGTCGAATGAATGGAAAGTTACGCTCGATATAAAAACTTAGAAACTGGCGCAAATCCAGCTCGGCCCCGAATACTCCCGGATCTCCGGTCCGGCAGCGTGCATAGCCGTAAGTCATCACACCGGCAGAGGAGACAGCTCGCCGCCACATCCAAAGCGGCGCCCCCGCAACCGTTCGCAGCGGTCCGGCTTCAAGCGCCTGAAGCTCAGACCCGTTGGTACGACCCTCTGCATGGGCCCATTGCCTGAAGTATCGCTTGGTCAGTCGCTTATCCAAGATGTGATGATACACCACGAGCTTTGGCAGATAGTAGCCCACGGCGCCTTCCGCCAATAGCCGGGCATACATCTGGCGGTCTTCGGCCCACTTGAACCGGGTCGTGTATGGGCCGCAACGACATAATGTCGTGCGTCGGACTGCAGCGTTTGCGCCGATCAGCATGCCGGCGAAGCCGTCCTGGCCATACTGCCGTCGAACTTCGCCGTTGCTAACCAAGCTCAGCACGCCGCCATAGCCCTGGCGTGGCAGCCATGCGGGCGGCGGCCGGCTCCAGTCTGGTAGCACCGGACCACCTGCAAACTCCAGCACCGGGTCCAGAAACGCCTGGTGCAGAACATCCAGCCAATCAGGCGCAAGCTGCTCGTCATCATCATAAAACCCGATGACGTCGGCCTTGGAACGGGCTATCCCCGAGTTAAGCGCATGAGCCTTCCCCTGGCGGGGCTCGAACACATAGCTGATCCGCCTATCCGGGTGCGCTTCCAGCGCAGCCTCGGCGACGCGACGCGTATCGTCCTTCGAGTTGTTGTCCACCACCACGAGCCGTGCTGTACAGCCGTCAGGCACACGGGTGTGAGCAAAGCTGTCGATTGCTTTCCGAAGTAGCCCGGCACGGTTAAAAGTCGCCAGCACAATATCAATTTGCATAACGCTTCCGAAGCAATGGTATCGGGATGGATTATGCAGCGAATCTTACGGCGTATAGAAGGACCAAAAATATGTAGGCGCGACTTCGTAACCTTGTAGCCAGTCAAATGCTGAATTCCAGCTCGATTGCGATGTGGCAACTTCTCGACCAACCATGTGCCGGGTGAAGACCGGGTTCCTGACATAGGACGTCGAGCCTTCCTACGGCGAACTCATATAGGCTTCCTGATGCGGCAAAGCCGAGAATTATCTTCTGTCTTGCGGCATGAAATCGGATAAAGAGTGCCCAATGCGTCAGGCTCCCGTGATAATGACGTGTCAGTTCAGACATCCGCCAGATCGACGGCGGACAGAACAGCCGCATCGAGGAGGCATTCGACAGTATGGTTAAGGATACGAAACCGCTGTCCGTCTCGAAGCGTGCCGCGATGGGTGCCGGCTGGATCATTGCCTGGCGCCTGGCTACACGGAACCTGGGCCTGCTGAGCACGCTGATACTTGTCCGGCTGCTGCAACCGTCGGATTTCGGTCTTGTCGCGTTGGCAGGCGGTTTCATTAATTCGGTTGATGCTCTTTCGGCGATTGGCGTGCAGGACGCTCTGGTGCGTGCGCCTGCCCTGGATCGCGACATGTACGACACGGGTTTCTGCCTGGGTGTCCTGCGTGGAATCCTCACCGCGCTGGTGATCGGCGCGATCGCCTGGCCGGTTGGGGCGTTTTTTACCGACCCGCGGCTGACCGTCGTGATGCTGGCACTATCCGTGGGAACGGTGATCACCGCGTTTGAGAACATCCGCGTCGTCGACTTCCGCCGCAATCTGGCGTTCCGCAAGGAATTTGACATGCAGTTGTGGTCGCGGGTGGTCGGTGTTGTCGCGACAGTCGCCATCGCGGCTATCTGGGAAACCTATTGGGCGCTGGTTGCCGGCATCTTAGCCAACCGCATCGCTCGGCTGTTGCAAAGCTACCTGATGTCGCCTTATCGGCCCGGGTTCACGTTGCGGGCATGGCAGGGAATTATCGGCTTCTCACTTTGGTCATGGGCGCAGACGGTGCTTTACCAGGCACGCGACCGATCGGACAGCATCGTGGTGGGGCGGCTGCTCGGTGCGGCGCAGGTGGGTGTTTTTTCAGTTGGCGCGGAACTGGGGTCGTTGCCAATAACGGAGATTGTGGAACCGCTGAACCGCGCGCTGTTTTCTGGCTTTGCCTCGCTTCATAATGCGGCAGAGAGCCTCGACAACATGTTCCTGAATGCCGTTGGGATGGGTTTTATGCTGATCTTGCCGGCAGGAATCGGCATTTCCATGGTTGCGGACCCGATCGTGCGGCTGATGCTGGGGATGCACTGGATTGCGACCGTGCCGGTGGTTCAAATTATGGCCGTGGCGGCCACCGGAGCGATGTTCAGCCATGCGAGCGGAACGCTACTGAACGCCATTGGGCGGCCGAGCGTGACCTTTTACGTCGTGACTGTCTCGACAATTATACGGGTCATATGCCTGTTGATGCTTGTTCCCGGCTTCGGTCTTCCAGGAGCGGCCGCGGCGCTTTCGGTTGCCGCCATCGCCGACGTCATGTTGTTTCTTGGGATCGCACTACCTCGGGCAAGGATTTCGCCGTGGCGGCTTGCTCGTTGTGTGATGCGTCCGGTCATCGCGACGATGGCCATGACGTTGTTGCTTTGGCAGTTGGACATGGCGTGGACTCCCGGCCATGGTCTCAACGAGTTCGGTTTGGCAATAGATCTGGTGCGTCGGGCGGCCATTGGTGCAACTTGTTATGCAGCAGCGCTGCTGGCTATATGGTTCGCCACGGGCCAGCCGGATGGTGCGGAGCGATTCACGCTTGGAGTAATGGCCAAGGCATGGAAGCGGCTTCGGCGATGGGAGCTAGTCGGTGTGCGTTGGTAATGACCAATATCAACATGATCCATATTGGCAAACCGTCGGCATTAAGTATTTGTGACGTAACGATCGTTTATAAGAATGCAGTCGAACTCGATCGCCCGAAGCGAGGCATCCACGCTGATCGCAAACATGCTGCTGACGGAGAAACGCTTCGCTTCCAGCACATCCAGGACAGTGCGCCAGCCTGGCATACCTTGATAAATCGGACAGAACGATAATTCTGTCTGTACCGCGATCATGGCCTCCAGAAGGTTGCCAGCCCCTTCAAGAACCGCCAGATCGAACCCCTGGGTATCAACCTTCAGGTAGGGGCGCTTGTAGCCATTAAGCCGTTGCAGTTCAGGCAGTAAGCCGTCGAGCCGCCGTAATTGGACGGTTTCTCTGTGACGGATGGTCATCATGTCGGTAAACGCTTCGGGTGGCGATGCAACCGTCGGCAGCAAGGAGCTGAACTGTGAGTATGCGGCGACATTAATCTCTGTTTCGCTGTCCTCAGTACCACACGCATATTCAAAAACCTGCCAGTGCGGGTCACGCGCGGCGCGACATTTTGCCGCCAGCGCCGGAAGCGGCTCGAACGACAAGATTAATCCGTCGTAGCCAACCTCCGCCCGGAGAAATCTGACGTAGCCGCCATCATTCGCGCCAATGTCGATTACGCAGTCAACCTCAAATTGTTTGAGCAATTTGCCCAGATGCTGGGCTAAAGCGCGGTCATGAAGCCGCCATGTTGGCACAAGGGTATATCCTACCCTCTCCAGCAGGCGTGTCGCGGTTGCCACCATATGGTGCTTCATTAGCCTGGTCATTCTGCAAAGCTACGCCTGACATTGCTCGTCGTGATTCTGTAATGTAACTATAAAGCAGTCGAAGGCATCGTTGCAATTAATTTGCAACGATATGGCCCGTCTTTCCTTGGTTGACCCCTTGGCTGGTATAGCCCCCCGTTGGACCTTGGTTCGTCGCGGTTCCTTTGTCGCCTGAGCGCGGAAAGGCCGCACCTTTTGATTAGTTGCTAATTTGCTGTAAAAAGAACCTGCGGCTTAAGATCCGGGCGCTCGTCTTAAAGCCGTTGGAGATCATGCCCGTGTGGCGGTCATGCTACAGATAAAGCACCGAACTCCCGCGGCCTTACCCCCGCCTGCAGCCACGTCACCAACGAATAAACATCAAACACCGGCACCCCCAGCGCCGCCCGCAGCGCCGCCGCATACGGCGGCATGTTCGTGCACTCCAGCACCACCGCCCCCACCTCCGGATGCCGCGCCATCAGCCGCCGTCCCGCGTCCAGGACATCGGCCGCCGCCAGCCCGACGTCCATATCCTGCTTCTCCCCCAGGATCAGCACCCGGAAGAACTCCACACCGTCCTCGGTCCCCACGACCGGCATGTCCAACGGCGCGCCCGCCGCCTCCAGGTGCCGCGGCGTCAGCGATCCCGCCGACACGGTCACCACCCCGACGCGCTTTCCCGGCGGCAGCATCGCCTGCACCCATGGCACCTGCATCAGCGCGCTGGTCGCCACCGGCACTCCGACATGCGCCGCCAGTTCCCGCTGGAACAGCGACAGGAACCCGCAGTTCGTGGTGATCGCCTCGGCGCCCACCGACACCAGCTCCGCCGCCGCCTCCAGGAACGACGGCAGCAGCCCGGCCGCGCCGTGCAACACCACCCGCTCCGGGCTGGCGCCCTTCACCACCCGGTACAGCACCGGGAACGGCCAGGTCCCGGCGTTCCCCATGTCCCCCTGAATCCGAGGAAACCGCGCCTCCAGCATCAGAATCCCCAGCGGCGCGCCGTACACCGCCTTGCCGCCATAAGCGATCACCTTGCCGCCCTCCGAACACCGCGCCACACTACAACCCAGTTGCCAGATAAAGGAACCGTTTCATGCCCGAGTACCCGTTCAACCAGTCCGACCTGGATATCCTCGCGCAGTGGGACACCCCCACCATCTGCAACGGACTGGAGGTCGTGGTGCCGGAACGCCGAGCCATCGGCTTCACGGTGGAGCCGATGGTCTGCATCGACCCGAAGGCCAAGCCGATCGTCGGCCTCGCCCGCGTCGGCATGATCCGCGCGACCGAACCGCCGCGCTCCAAGGTCACCGACCGCGCCGACTGGTACGACTACGTCGCCCGCACCGATTTCCCGACGATCGCGGTGCTGCAGGATATCGACGACCGGATCGGCTACGGCGCCTATTGGGGGGAGGTCCAGTCCAACATCCACAAGGCGCTCGGCAGCATCGGCTGCGTCACCAACGGATCGTTCCGCGACATGGACATGTGGGCGCCCGGCTTCCAGATGATCGGCGGCCGCATCGGGCCGAGCCACGCGCATGTCCACATGGTCGATTTCGGCAAGCCGGTGAACGTGTTCGGCATGCAGGTGGCGCACGACGACGTCATCCATGCCGACTACCACGGTGCCGTCGTCATCCCGGCGGACGCGGTGCGCAAGCTGCCGGCGGCGATCGACCTGGTCTCCCGCCGGGAGAAGGTGATCCTGGACGTCTGCCGCGCCGCCGATTTCACCCCCGCGAAGCTGCGGGACGCGCTGCGGCGTGCCGGCGAGATCCACTGAAGCATGATCGCGCCGCGCGGAACGTGCGAGGCGCGTCAATCATGCGATCACATGAAGAGCATGATCGCGCCGAGCGGAACGTGCGAGGCGCGTGAATCATGCGATCAAACAACAAGCTAGCCCGCCTCGCCACGCAGCGAGGCAGCACCCCTTCGAAAGGACACGCCCATGCGCTTCGGACTGTTCGGCGCCGCCACGGCACGGCGTGGCCAATCCCCGGACGTAGACAGCGCCGCCGGCTTCAAGGACTACATAGACTACATCATCGAAGCCGAGGCGCTCGGCTTCGACAGCTCGTTCATCGTCGAGCACCACTTCACCGGCTTCGGCCAGGTCTCCGCCACCCTTAACCTGCTCACCTGGATCGGCGCCCGCACCTCCACGATCAGGCTCGGCACCGCGGTCATCGTGCTGCCCTGGCACAACCCGGTGCTGCTGGCCGAACAGGCCGCCACCGTGGACCTGCTGTCCGGCGGCCGGCTGGATTTCGGCGTCGGCAAGGGCTACCGCCACAATGAATTCGACAGCTTCGGCATTCCCATGGAAGACGCCCAGCCGCGCTTCAATGAGGCGATTGACATCATTACCAAATCCTGGACCAGCAATGACCGCTTCGATTTCCACGGCCGGTTCTGGCAGTTCAAGGACATCGTGGTGGAACCGCCGACGGCGCAGAAGCCGCATCCGCCGTTCTGGCAGGGCGCCGGCCATCCTGACAGCATCCGCCGCGTCGCCGCCCGTGGCCACAACCTGCTGCTGGACCAGTTCGCCTCCTTCGCCGACACGATCAGCCGCTTCGACACCTACCGGCAGGCGATGATCGCCAACGGCTTTGGCTTTGATCCGTCGCAGGTCGGCGTCGCCCGCGCCTTCCACGTGGCGCGCGATCAGGCGGACAAGGACGCCGCGCTGGAACGCCGCATCGCCGGCCAGCGCCGCATGCACGCGATCAGCCAGCGCCCGGACGGCAACAACACCTCCAGCATCATGGCATTTTCCGATACCCGCGAGGCCAGCGAGGAAAGCGCCCTCTATGGCAGCCCCGACGAGATCTGCCGCAAGCTCGAGCGGCTGCGTGAAGCCGGCGTGCAATACGTGCTGCTGAACGGCGGCGGCACCTCGCGCGATAACCTGCGCCGCTTCGCGCATGAGGTGATGCCGCATTTTCGCGTCACCGCCACACGCCATGCGGCGGCGTGATGCGGGCGTGTAACGCATTGCAACAAATGCCATGAATTCAGCGTCTTGAGCAGTAACACCTGGCAACAATCATTGACTCGCCGCGGTCCCCACATCGGCCTATCGACAAGCATGGCGCCCGTCACCCCGACTGACGTGATTCGATCGTGCTGGAAACCCGACCCGATGGATGGACTATCGCAAATCGCCTTCCCCGAGACCGCTACCTTGCAGGTTGGTGCCTCCCACGCCTGTACCTCCGACACCGGCACCTTTGGCTGGCGGCAACGCACCCTGAAGACCGCGATCGACTGTGTCGGCGTGGGCGTCCATTCCGGCCGGCGCGCCAACCTGGTCATCCGTCCGGCCGCCGCGGATCATGGCATCGTCTTCCGTCGCACCGATCTCCGCCGTGACATCGCCGCGCGCTTCGACAATGTCTGCGACACCCGACTCTGCACCAGCCTGGCGGACCCGGCCATGGCGTCCGCGCGCATCGGCACGGTCGAACATCTGATGGCCGCGTTGTGCGGCCTCGGCATCGACAATGCGTTGATCGAGGTTGATGGCCCGGAACTGCCCATTCTGGACGGTTCGGCCGGACCCTTCGTGTTCCTGCTGGACTGCGCCGGCGCCGTTGCACAGGACGCCGCGCGCCGCGTCATCGCTGTGCGGCGGCCGGTCCGCGTCACCGCCGGCAATGCCTACGCGGAACTGCGTCCGCTGGGTCCGCTGGCGCGCGCCAGCCACCCGGTGCTGGAAATGGACCTGTCGATCGATTTCGCCGCCGCGGCGATCGGCCGCCAATCCTGCTCCCTGCGCCTGACCGCGGATACGTTTCGCACTCAACTCGCCGAGGCCCGTACCTTTGCCCTGGCACCGGACGTACGCCAACTGCAGGCGGCCGGCCTGGCCCTCGGCGGCAGCCTGGCCAATGCCGTCGTCGTCGATGGCGCCGCCGTGCTCAACCCTGGTGGCCTGCGCATGGACAACGAATTCGCCAGCCACAAGCTGCTCGATGCGGTGGGTGACCTGGCGCTGGCCGGCGGCCTGCTGCACGGACGCTTCATCGCCCACCGCAGCGGCCATGACCTGAACAACCGTCTGCTGCGCGCACTTTTCGCCGATGCCTCCGCCTGGCAAGCCGTCACCACCGAGCCGCTGTCAGCCGCCGCCTGAGGTAAAGCTAGACAACGAATACACTGCGGCGCGACCCGCTCTCGACGTCATCGCGTCCAGTGCCGCCAGCCGCGCCTTCGCCGGTCAAGGCAACGCCATGCGGAAGCGGTCCTCGCGCGGCGAAGCCCCACCCCCGTTTGCAGGCCGTCACTAGGCCGCGCGACTGGACCAAGGGGCATTATTCGCCATCAGGACAGTATCTAGTATCAGCCGGTATTCGCGGATCACGGCGGCATGATATAAGCCACATGATGAACCAGAGCCGCACGATGTCCCTCCGTATTCTCCGCCTTCCTGCCGTTGTGATGCTGGGGCTGCTGTCGCTTTCCGCCTGCGGCAGCAGCAGTGGCAGCAGTGATGAAGCCGCCAAGCCGGCAACTGTCGCCCCGGTGGAGGGGCTCTATAATAATGGCGTGGATGCGCTCAACGCGCGCCGCTTCGCCACCGCCGACGACCAGTTCAACGCGGTCGAGCAGAACTACCCCTATTCCTCCTGGGCGGTGAACGCCCAGCTCATGTCGGGCTATTCGCTGTACCTGCAGAACAGGTACACCGACGCGATCGGCACCCTGGACCGCTTTATCCAGTTGCATCCAGCGCATCGCGACATTGCCTATGCCTATTACCTCCGCGCGCTCTGCTATTATGAACAGATCGCCGATATCCAGCGCGACCAGAAGGGCACCGAACAGGCGATGAACGCGCTGCGGGAGGTTGTCTCCCGCTTCCCCGACACCACCTACGCCCGCGACGCCAAGCTGAAGGTTGACCTCTGCTTCGACCACCTTGCCGGCAAGGAGATGGAAATCGGCCGCTTTTATCAGAAGCAGCATCTGTATGAAGCCGCCATCGGCCGGTTTCAGCGCGTGGTGGACGATTTCCAGACCACCAACCATGTGCCGGAAGCGCTGGCTCGCCTGACCGAGATCTATCTCGCGCTGGGACTGAAGGATCAGGCCCGCAAGACCGCCTCCGTGCTGGGATACAACTATCCCGGCAGCCTCTGGTATGGTGATAGTTACGCGCAGCTCGTCGATGATGGGGTTGCCCCGACCGGCAACAGCCCGACCGAAGCGGCCAGGCGCGGCTTCTTCTCTCGCGCGTGGCATGCGGTGTTTTAGAGCGTGATCGCCTGAAGCTGACCAGTAGGAAGGCATGAATCACGCGATCAAACAAAGAGTTAGACTATGATCGGACACCGGCGAAGATGCAACCTCGAACGATCATGGTTTGACATTCCATCGCGGCACCGGGACGCGGGATGCTGACCGCGCTTTCCATCCGCGATGTCGTGCTGATCGAGCGGCTGGATCTGGCGTTTGATCATGGCCTGACCGTCCTGACCGGAGAGACCGGCGCCGGCAAGTCGATCCTGCTCGACAGCTTGGGTCTCGCCCTCGGCGCGCGGGCGGAAAGCGGATTGGTCCGTGGCGGCGCCGAACAGGCCTCGGTCACCGCCTGTTTCACGCCACCGGACGACCACGCCGTCTCTGCTGTCCTCGACGAACATGGCTTGACCGCGGAGGACGAGATCGTCGTGCGCCGTGTCCTCACCAGGGACGGCCGCTCCCGCGCCTTCGTCAACGATCATCCGGTGGGTGTCGGCTTGCTGCGCCGCATCGGCGCCCTGCTGGTCGAGGTGCAGGGTCAGCATGAACAAATGAGCCTGGCCGATCCCACCAGCCACGCCGCCTTGCTGGATGCCTTCGGTGTGGCCGCCGCCCTGCGCCAGACGGTCGCCCTGACCTGGCGCGCCTGGCGGGACGCCCTTGGCGCGCTGGACAAGGCTCGCACGGCGATCGCCGCGGCGGAGCGTGACGAGGACTACCTGCGGCACGCCCTGCAGGAGCTCGCCACTTTGGCGCCGCGCAACGACGAGGAGGAACATCTCGCCCGCGAACGCCAGCGCCTGCAACAGCATGAACGGCGCGCCGAGGCGATCGCCGCGGCGCTGTCCGAGCTGACCCCGCGCGACCGTCGGACCGCCGGACCCGCCGCCGCGTTGCGCGCCGCGTCCCGCGCGCTCCAGCGTCTCACCCCGTCTAGTCAACACGCCGCTGACCCGTCAACCGCCGCCAATCCGGCCGATCAGGCGCTGGCGGCGCTGGAGCGGGCGGAGGAGGCGGTGGCTGAGACGGAAACCCTGCTGACTCGCCTGGCGGCGGAATCCGACGTCGATCCACGCCTGCTGGAACAGGCGGAGGAACGGCTGTTCGCCTTGCGCGCCGCCGCCCGCAAGCACGGCATCGCCGTCACCGACCTGCCTGCCTTGCTGGATACTTTGGCGGCGCGTCTGGCGGCGCTGGAATCCGGTGCGGCCGAGGTCGTCGCGCTGGAACAGGCCGCCCGCGACACCAAGGACCGTTTTCTGGCCGCCGCCGCGGACCTCTCCGCCGCCCGCGTCACCGCCGCCGGGAAGTTGCAAAAGGCGGTGGCGCGAGAGCTGCCGCCGCTGCGTCTCGACAAGGCGCGTTTCTTCGCCGAGGTCGCACCGCTGCCGGAGGCCGCCTGGGGCCCCGCCGGCATGGACCAGGTCCGTTTCCTGATCGCCACCAATCCGGGGCAGGACCCTGGGCCGCTCGCCCGCGTCGCGTCCGGCGGCGAATTGTCGCGGCTGATGCTGGCCATGAAGGTGGTGCTGTCCGCCGGCTCCGCCGTGCCGACTTTGGTGTTCGACGAGGTCGACAGCGGCATCGGCGGCGCCACCGCCGCGGCGGTGGGAGAGCGTCTGGCGCGGGTCGCCGAACAGGTGCAGGTGCTGGTGGTGACGCACAGCCCGCAGGTCGCGGCGCGGGGGGCGGCACATCTGCGCGTCGCCAAGTCCGCCGCCCGCGACCGCGCCGCAACCCTGGTCGACCGGCTGGACCCGATCGCGCGACGCGAGGAAATCGCCCGCATGCTGGCCGGGGAGACCGTTACCGAGGCTGCTCGCGCCGCCGCCGACGACCTGCTGCGCGGCCAGAAACCGTTGCTGGTATGAGGCTTGGGGCAGTTCTACGGTCATGACAAGCGCAGGCCGCATGTGCGTTAAAATAGCACTCTGGAGGCGGCCTTCACGCCCCCACGTCATGGCCGGCGGAGGCCGGCCATCCACGCCTTTGCCGCGCCCGGCCTTGCACATGGCGGGTAGCCAGGCCACGCTCGGCCATGGAGCAGGCCTTGACCAACACACATGGGTCCCTGTTTCAACGCACCTGACGCGAAGGCTCACCATCCACGCCTGCGTCAAGACTAGAAGGCATGGATGGCGGCCCTGCCCCTCCCTCGCTTGGTCGGTCGTCTGTCATGACGATGTTGGTCGGCCTTGCCTTCGTACCGGGTTCTCGCGACCTGTCCCGCCCGCTTCCTCGCGACCCGTCCTACCATGACCGCAGCCAACGGGCACCCCCCGATCGACTCCCTTACCGAAGCCGAAGCCGCCGCCGAACTGGCGCGCCTGGCACCGGAGATCGCGCACCACGACGCCGCGTACCACCAGCATGACTCGCCGGAGATCACCGACGCCGACTACGACGCGCTGCGCCGCCGCAATGCCGCGATCGAGGCCCGCTTTCCTGCCCTGATCCGCGCCGACTCCCCCTCCACCCGCATCGGCGGCGCGCCCGACAGCGGCTTCGCCAAGGTCCGCCATCGCGTGCCGATGCTGTCGCTGGACAATGTCTTCGACGCCGCCGCTTTCACTGAATTCTGCACCCGCGCCAGACGCTTCCTCGGCCGCACCGAGCCGCTGACATTCGTTGCCGAACCGAAGATCGACGGCCTTTCGATCAGCCTGACCTATGAACATGGCCACTTCGTCCGCGGTGCCACGCGTGGCGATGGCACGGAGGGCGAGGACGTCACCGCCAACCTGCGAACCATGCGGTCCGTCCCCGACACCCTGCACGGCGACGCGCCCGCGCTGATCGAGATCCGCGGCGAGGTCTTCATGACCAAGGCCGATTTCATCGCCCTGAACCAGACGCAGGCCGAGGCCGGTGCCAGGGTCTTCGCCAACCCGCGCAACGCCGCCGCCGGCAGCCTGCGGCAACTCGACGTCCGGATCACCGCCGGCCGCCCCTTGTCGCTGTTCGCCTATGCGCAGGGTGACAGCAGCGGACCGGTGGCGGAAACCCATTGGGCCTATCTGCAACGGCTGACGGATTGGGGCTTCACCGTCAATCCGCTGTCCCGCCAGTTGGCGAACGAAGCCGACGCCGAGGCCTTCCAGATCGAGATCGGTCTCGCCCGCTCGGCCCTCGGCTACGACATCGACGGCGTCGTCTACAAGATCGACGACCTCGCCTTGCAGCGCCGCCTGGGCTTTGTCGGCCGAGCGCCGCGCTGGGCGACAGCCTGGAAGTTTCCCGCCGAACAGGCGACGACGGTGTTACGCGACATCCGCATCCAGGTCGGCCGCACCGGAGCGCTGACGCCGGTGGCGGAGCTGGAACCGATCAATGTCGGCGGTGTCCTGGTCGCCCGCGCCACGCTGCACAATGAAGACGAGATCGCCCGCAAGGACATCCGGATCGGCGACACCGTGCTGCTGCAACGCGCCGGCGACGTAATCCCGCAGATCGTGTCCGTCGTGCCGGACCGGCGGCCGGCGACATCCGCGGCTTATGTCTTCCCCGATACCTGCCCCGCCTGCGGCAGCCACGCCGTTCGCCCCCCGGGCGAAGTGGTGCGCCGCTGCACCGGCGGCCTGATCTGTCCCGCCCAGCGCGTCGAGCGGCTGATCCACTTCGTCTCCCGCCCCGCCTTCGACATCGACGGGCTGGGCGAGAAGACCATCCAGGAATTCTACGATGAGGGCTGGCTGAACGGCCCGGCCGACCTGTTCAGGTTGCCGGAACACGAAGCGGAAATCGCCGTCCGGGAGGGCTGGGGAAAGCTGTCCGCGCGCAACCTGTCGCACGCTATCGCCGCCCGCCGCACTGTCCCGCTTAACCGGTTCATCTACGCCCTCGGCATTCGCCGCATTGGCGCGACCAATGCCAGACTGCTCGCTCGGCATTATGGTGGCTTCGCCAACTGGCGCACGCAGATGCTGGCGGCGATGACCGTCGGCTCCGATGAACGCCTGGCGCTGGGCAGCATCAGCGGCGTCGGCCCGTCGATCGCCGAGGAACTGGTGGATTTCTTCGCCGAACCGCGCAACGTCGCCATCCTGGATGAACTGGCCGCCGAACTGACCATCGAGGACGCGGCGGCGGAGCAGGCCGCCGACAGTCCGATCGCCGGCAAGACCTTGGTGTTCACCGGCACGCTGGCAACGCTGAGCCGTCCGGAGGCGAAGGCGCGAGCCGAGACGCTGGGAGCGAAAGTCACCGATACGGTGTCGAAGAAGACGGATATCGTGGTGGTCGGCGCCGATGCCGGAGCAAAGGCGCGCAAGGCGGCGGAACTAGGGGTCAGGACGATGACGGAAGCCGAATGGCGTGACCTGGTCGGATGATGCCGATCCTCGGTTTGCCGCAAGCATGGCAGCACGGCCGCCGACGCGTGATCAATCGCGATCGGTGATGATGGCACGCGACATCAGTTCGTCAGCCGATAACTCGCTGGAATCTTGAACAGCTCGGGCGGCTGCTTGGCGAATGTGATGCCGGTCAGGAACTCTCGATGATGGATGTTCTGACCAAACACGCCGTCGTCATAGTCGCGGCGCACCATGATCCCCGTGTCGGTCAGCCAGTAAGCCCCCGCCGCGTCCAGCGCGCCATCATCGCCGAAGATGTATTTCGTCGTCTTCAAACCCTCGATACGTTCGGTCCCCGCCTTCACCGCACCGCTGACTGCCGGAGTGCGCGCGATATAGCGTCGGAACAACGCATCATCCATCGGCAGCACGAGATAGGTGTGGTTGGCCATCAGCAGGTATTGCGTCTGCGTCGTCAGGTCGAGGATCGTGGTGCTGAAACCGTTCGCGCGATCGATGCGAAGTATGCCGGGCGTATAGTGGATGGTCTGCCGGCTGAGCAACGCCCCCGTCTCCTGCACGTCCGTCGCCGAGAAATCGACGCTCGGTAGCACGAGGTCGTCATCCCCCCAGGCGGCTCCAGCAAACAACAGGATCAGGACCACGAGCAGATATCGCATCGCTGCCATGCCGGTTTCGTAACGGGACGGATGTTCACGCCGAACTCGTTGCTTTGTCAATACCGTCGAGATCTGTCGCTAGGTGGCCGCTTCTGATCCGAGGCGATGACAGCGCCGGCAACCCTTCAAAGGCAACAGATGCCGTCGCCTTGTCGGACCAAGGCGGCGCGTGTAGGTGCGCGGCATGATGGCGAGATCCCATGTGGTCATCGGCCTTGCGACATGGATTGCCGCGGCGCCTTGGCTGCATCTGTCTCCGGTGGACCCGGTCTACCTCGGCCTGGCTTTGGCCGGATCGCTGCTGCCGGACGTGGACCATCCAAATTCCTGGGTTGGACGGCGCGCACGGCCGGTCTCGACAGTCATCGCCTCGACCCTGGGTCATCGCGGCATCACCCACTCGGCTCTGGCGATCGTCGGCCTGACGTTGCTGCTTTTCCAATCCGGCTATCGCCGCGGTGCCGTGTCCGCCCTCGCAATCGGCTACCTGTCGCACCTTGCGGCGGACATGCTGACCCCCCGCGGGCTGCGGCTGGCATGGCCACACCGGCGGACCTGGGGATTGAACCTATGCCGCACCGGCTCGCCCATGGAATCCGTCATCGTCATTGTCCTTGTGTGCGGGATCGCCTGGTGGGCTCACATGTACGGGTCCTGGCGGATGCACGCCCTGCGCTGAAGCAAGCAAGGCGAGGGGCTCCGCCCCTCGACCCCGCCAAAGGCTGACGCCCTTGGAACCCATTTAGCGGTTTGGGGGAGAGGGGGCTATTCAGTCGTTGCAACCGCCTCGGTCGCCCCCTCTCCCCCAAACCCCTGGACGGGGATCAAAGGGGCATCCGCCCCTTCGCGGGTCCAGGGCAGCGCCCTGGCCTTCCTCACCTCCGCATGACCCTTGCCCGCAACCCCACCCTGGGCTACACGCCCCCGCGCCGGCACCCCTGGAGGCCGGCGCTTGTACAGGAGCGAACCATGGCCAACGTTGTGTCGATCGAGGCCGAGGCACGTGCGCGCAGCGGTAAGGGGGCGGCGCGGGCGACCCGGCGTGCGGGCAAGGTGCCCGCGGTCATCTATGGCGGCAAACAGGATCCCAACCTGATCGCGCTCGACCCACGGGTGGTGATCCGCGAAATTCACCGTGCCGGCTGGCAATCCCGGCTATACGAGATCAACGCCGGCGCGCAGCCGATCCGCGCGCTGATCCGCGGCGTGCAGTTCCACCCGGTTTCCGACGCGCCGGAACACGTCGATTTCCAGCGTCTGACACCAGGCGAGCGGGTCAAGGTCGCCATCCCGGTCCACTTCGAGAATGACGGCATCAGCCCCGGCATCAAGCGCGGCGCCGTGCTGAACGTGGTCCGCCACACGGTCGAGGTCTACTGCGACGCCGACCACATCCCGGACCAGTTCACCGCCGACCTCGGCCCGCTGGACTTCAACGACAATGTCCGCTGGCACGACCTGCGGGGCACCGAGAACGTCAAGCCGGTGATCGACCGGGACTTCGTCGTGGCCACCGTGGTGCCGCCGACCAAGATCGAGGTGGTCGCCGAAGCCGGCGCCGGCGTGGCACCGGCCAAGGCCGCGACACCCGCGAAGGGCGCCGCCAAGGCGCCCGCCAAGAAGGGCTAGACAGCGTGATCAAGCCTCCGCTGTGACAAACCTTCCGCTGTGACGAGCCTTTGGGTCGGCCTCGGCAATCCGGAGCCTGGCATGGCGGCCAACCGCCACAACATCGGCTTCATGGCACTCGACATGATCGCGACACGCCACGGTTTCTCGCCGTGGCGCCGCCGCTTCAAGGGTCTTGCCGCCGAGGGCAGCATCGCCGGGCAGAAGATCCTGGCGCTGAAGCCGCTGACCTACATGAACAGTTCCGGCGAGTCGGTGCAGGCCGCCGCCGCCTTCTACAAGCTGCCGCCCGAGGCGATCACCGCGTTTCACGACGAACTCGACCTGGTGCCGGGGAAGCTGCGCGTCAAGCAAGGCGGCGGCGCCGCCGGTCATAACGGTCTTCGCAGCATGGACAGGATGCTGGGCAGCCAGGATTACTGGCGTGTGCGCCTTGGCATCGGCCATCCCGGTTCGAAGGAGCAGGTGCTGGGCTATGTGCTGAGCGACTTCGGCAAGCACGACCGGACGTGGCTGGTCGCCCTGCTGGATGCGGTGGCGGATGCTGCCGAGCTGCTGGCGCAGGGCAGGCCGGCGGAGTTCATGACCAATGTCGCCTTGCGGACCCAAGGTTCAAGCTGATCGGGGATAGACGCTGATGGGTTTCAACTGCGGCATTGTCGGCCTGCCGAACGTCGGCAAATCCACCCTGTTCAACGCGCTGACCGCCACCGCGGCGGCACAGGCGGCGAACTACCCGTTCTGCACCATCGAGCCGAACGTCGGCCGCGTCGCCGTACCCGACCGGCGCCTGGACGTGCTGGCGGAGATCGGCAAGTCGATCAAGATCGTCCCGACCAGCCTGGAGTTCGTCGATATCGCCGGCCTGGTGCGCGGCGCTTCCAAGGGAGAGGGCCTGGGCAACCAGTTCCTCGCGAACATCCGGGAAGTGGACGCCATCATCCATGTGCTGCGCTGTTTCGAGGACAGCGATATCACCCACGTCGAAGGCTCGATCGACCCGCTGCGCGACATCGAGGTGGTGGAAACCGAGCTGATGCTGGCGGACCTTGACAGCCTGGAACGCCGGTTGACCCAGGCGCAGAAACGCGCCCGCGGCGGCGACAAGGAAAGCCTCGCCGCGGTGGCGATCATGGAACCTCTGGTCAACGCCTTAAGCGCGGGCAGGCCCGCCCGCACCGCGATCCCGCTCGGCGAGGAAGACGCCGTGCGCCGGTTGCAGCTGCTCACCGCGAAGCCCGTGCTGTATGTGTGCAATGTAGACGAAGCCTCCGCCGCCACCGGCAACGCGTTTTCGGAACAGGTGCGTGCGTGGGCTGCGGCGCAGGAGGGAGCCGCTCGTATGGGAGCGCCATCCATCGCCGTGTCCGCCGCGATCGAGGCCGAGGTGTCGCAGCTTCCCGAGGCCGACCGGGCGGAGTTCCTGGACGGCCTCGGCCTGGCCGAGAGCGGACTGGATCAGGTGATCCGTGCCGGCTACGGCCTGCTGGACCTGCTGACCTATTTCACCTGCGGACCCAAGGAGACCCGCGCCTGGACGATTACCAGGGGCACAAGGGCGCCACAGGCCGCGGCGGTGATCCACAAGGACTTCGAGCGCGGGTTCATAGCCTGTGAAACCATCGGCTATGATGATTTCGTCGCCTACCGCGGTGAACAGGGCGCCAAGGAAGCCGGCCGGATGCGGATCGAGGGCAAGACCTATGCGGTGAAGGACGGCGACGTCCTGCTGTTCCGCTTCAACGTCTAGCCGCGACGGCCTTACCCCGTTTCGGTAAGGCTTGCGTGTTGCCAAGCGACCGGCTACGTCACGCCGCCGACGCGCATGCTGGAACGGAGAGGTGCCGGAGCGGTCGATCGGGGCGGTCTCGAAAACCGTTGAGCGCGCAAGCGTTCCGAGGGTTCGAATCCCTCCCTCTCCGCCAGTCTAGAGCGTGATCGCCTGTGGCTGATTGGTCAGAAGGCGTGAATCATGCGATCAAGCAGAGCGCTAGACCATGATCGGCTGCTGGTGATAATGCAACCTCGAACGATCATGGTTTAGGACCCGCCAGTCCGTCCCGGCGCCGACAGTTATTGAATAAGGCGCTTTCGGGGCCGGGCTACAGACCGATGCCTTTACACCAACTCGACTCGCGCATGATGGCCCGGCGCAGCGGCGAGACGTTTGTCGCGGGTGAGCAGCGTAGCGTCGAGCGCTTCGGCGAGGGCGACGTAGACCGCGTCATACGCCGTAAGATTGTTCCGCAGATCCCAAACTCGCGGCAAAAGGAAGTCGTGTGGATATCGGCGCAACGGGAGTTCCACGAGGTCAGCGAGAGCCGCGCGACCGCGCTTCGCATCGATCTCACCATTCGCAGCATACCGGCGAACCACCTGCGCGACTTCAACGTCCAGCAAATAAGGCGCGTGCAACGTCTGCAACGGATCGAATAGCCACTTCTCCACCGCTTTGGCTGCTGGCGTGCGAAGCAGCGCTTCGAGCACCGCTGAAGCGTCGATGACGATCATCGGCGGTCGCGTTCAGCGCGGACGGCCTGTGCTGGTTCCACTGACAGGGCCGTTCCCGAACGCCGTTCCAAACGCGCCCGCAAGTCATCAAGCGTCGGTCGCTCGGCCACCTGGCGCATCTCGTTGAGCAGGTAGTCGGAGAGCGACATACCCGCCAGCGCCGCACGCGATTTGAGCTGACGATGCAACGCATCCGGCACATTACGGATTTGTATCATGACCGCCATTTGGGTAATCTCAACGCATGTGACCAACATGTCAACATGCTCGCCGCATGTGCGGCAGCACAACCATGCCGTACTTGCCTGGTAGTTGCCATTATAGGGCTCCAGCATGAACATAGAGTTCATCATCGTCGGTCGTGGCCCCGCTGACATTTCCGACCATACCTCAGGCCAAACATGTTCACCGCGGAACTATGGATAGTTAGGTCCGTCAAGTTGCGTAAAAGCGGCTGCTACTATGGAGTAATGAATTTTGCCATTCCCTTCGCCGCACTTGCCTTCTCGCCTCACACCCCCGGCACCGCCCACACGTCAAGCTCGGCCGAACCCTCGCGCAGCTTTTTCACCTCGGCATACTCCGGCGAGTCCCAGAAGCTGTGGATCGCCTCCATCGATGGAAACTCGAAAACCACGAGGCTCCGCCCGTCGTGCGAACCCTCCAGCACCTCAAGCTTGGCGCCGCGCACGACATAGCGGCCGCCGAACCGTTGCGCGAGCGGTCCCACCGCCGCCCGGTATTCGGGCCACCCCTCTTCGCGAGTGATCTTGATCTGAACAAGCAGATAGGCAGGCATGCGCTCCTCCTTTTCGACGACACGCGGTCCCAGAGCCGCGTCACACAGGAAATACGTAGACGGAACGGGTTAAGCCGTTGCCGCACGCGGCTGTTCCACGCGAACGTCGCTGCCTCGGTAACCGTCAAGCATCGAGCCGCGACAACATCGTATCTCCATCTCTTTATCACGCTGTCATCTAGCTGAACGCGAAGACTACCCCGAACAGCGCCAACCCCACCATCACCCACGTGACGTAATCCCCGATCAACCCGCTGTGGATCGTGCTCAGCGCGTTCAGCACGGGCGTCGTGATCCGGTCGACCCAGACAACCGGCCGCTCGGGCAGGCGCCGCCGCGTCAGCTCGAACGCCGCGATCGCAACAGCCAGCGCCACCGAAACCCAAGGCATCCATGAACCGCCGGAATCGTGTGACGGGACCAGCGGGACTGTCCCCGTGTTCGCCGCGCGCAACCCCAGTATGGCCTCGACATCCGGATGCATGAAGCTGGTCGCGGCCCGCATGGCGTAATCGCCGGCCGCCTCGGCCTCGGGCAACGCGAGCACCAGCAGCAGGACCGTCGGCGCCAGCATCAGCCACAGCGGCCGGTCGGCCTTCTCCTGCTCTTCCTCGGTCGGCGAACGTTCCTCCTCGCCGGGAACCTGTCCCAGCCCGAGGAACACGCGCCCGGTGACCCGCAGCACCGCGCCGCCGGTGCAAGCGGCGCCCACCGTCACCGCGATCATGACCCAACCCTTGCCCGCCTCATGTCCGGCCGCCTCGATCAAATCCGTCCCCTTGTCCATCAGCCCGATCGGCAGGCCCGCCAGCAGCAATCCGCCCGCCGCCATCGCCACGCCAGCCGGCCAGATGTCGCGCCCCTTGCCGCGCAGGCCGATCTCGTCGATGCCGCCGCAGCTCGCCATCAGGATGCCCGCCACCATGAACAGCGCGCCCTTCACCAGCCCGTGCCCGGCCATGTAGACCAGCATGCCGGACAGCCCCTCGCGGTTCAGCAGCGCCAGCCCGATCAGCATGATGCCGGTATGCGAGATGGTGGAGAACGCCAGCAGCCGCTTCACGTGCCGCTGGACCACCGCCATCACCCCGCCCACGATCGCGCTCGCCACCCCCATCCCCAGCAGCAGCGTGCGAACGACGTGCAGCACCACGTCCGAGGGTGCGAACACCGCCCACGTCAGCTTGGCGACGCCATAGAGTCCAATGGATACCATCGCCCCGGAGAAGATCACCGAGACCGGACTCGGTGCCACCGCATGGGCATCCGACAGCCAGAACTGGAACGGCACCTGCGCCGCCTTGATCAGCAGACCTGTCGCCAACAAGACGAAGGACGCCGTGATCACGGCATCGCCGGGCGCGGCTGCCACACCCCTCTCAAGCGCGGCGAAGTCCAGTGCGCCCACCTGTGCATAGATCAGCCCGATCCCGCCCAGGATCAGGTAGCTGCCGATCGTATTGACCACGGTGAAGGTCAGCGCCCCCTCCAGCGCCGAGGGCCGCAGCGCGTAGCCGGTGACGGCGAAGGCGGCGACGCTCATGACCTCGAACCACACGAACAGGTTGAACAGGTCGTGGGTCAGGCAGAAGCCTGTCATTCCCGCCATGAACAGCAGCATCAGCACATGGAAATGCGCCTGCACCTCGTCGAAGTAGCCCCAGGCGAACACCAGGGTGGCGGCGAACAGCAGACCGATGAAGGCCGCGAAGGCGGCGCCGGCCTGATCGACGACGAAGCTGATGCCGAGCGCCTGGCCGGTGCGTGGCGTCCATCCACCGAACCAGTAGATCAGCGGATGCTCGCCCGCGTGCATCGCCATGACCACGCAGATCGCCGCACTGCCCAGCGCGGTCAGCACGGCCACAACATCGGGCACGCGGCTCGGCAATACCCGACCGAACGCCAGCAGAAGGCCGGCGATCGCCAGCGGACCCGCGACCGGCAGGGGCGGCAGCAGGTCGATCACGGTTGCAGTGGCCGCAGCTTTTCCGGATCGATCGTGCCGCGCTGCTTGTGCAGTTGCAGCACCAGCGCGAGCAGCAGCGCCGTGATCGTGGCGCCAATCACGATGTCGGTCAGCACCAGCGCCTGCACCACCGGATCAACCGCCGGCGTGCCGGGCGGATGCGTATAGAAGATCGGCGCCGCGGCCCCCTTTCGATACCCGGCGGCCAGCAGCAGCACATAGGTCGAGGACTGCACCACCGACAGGCAGCCGATCAGGTGGACATAGTTGCGGCTGGTGATGATGGCATAGAGGCCGATCCCCAACAGCCAGGCGGCGACGATCCAGGGAACCAGGCTGGCCAGCGTGGTCATCGCCCATTCCCGTCCTGTTCGATCCGTGTCTCCTCGAGGAACTCCAGGAAGAGCACCGCGAAGCCTCCCGCCACGGCGAAGGCGACACCGGCATTCTCGACCAGCATGAGGCCACCCGAGAACACGTCGCGCGCCGAACCCAGCGGCAGGATGTTGCCCAGGAACGGCGCCCCCGCCGCCATCGAGGCGAAGCCACATAGCGCATAGAGCGTGGCACCGCCGCCTTCGCAGGCATCCAGGAACTCCGAGCGCATCAGCCTGCGCCAGCCGCGGTAGCCCTCGCCAAGGAAGAACAGCATTGTTCCGCAGGCGACAATGACGCCGCCCTGAAAACCCCCGCCGGGCGTGGTCATCGCATGCAGGGCGACATAGAGGCCGAACAGCACGGTCAGTCCGGCGAGCATGCGGCAGATCAAGACGATTGCGTCGCTGCGGGCCGGGATCGGCCGCCCCTCGACCTGCCCGGGGCGAGCGGTGATGTGCTCGCCCCGGCTGCCGCGCAGCAGCATGGTGGTGCCGGTGACGGCACACAGCAGCATGAACTCCTCGCCCAACGTGTCGAAGCCGCGATAGTCGAAATTCACCGCGCTGACCATGTTGGTGACGTGACGCTCCCGCGTCCCCGCCGCGTTGATCGCATCGCCATACGGTAGGGGATGGGCGCCGAACACCGGCATGCGATCGGCAACATGAAACACCGCCGGGACCAGGCAGACGCAGGCGAGCAGGAAGACCAGCAGCCGGATGCGCGGGCTCATTCGGCGTCCGGCCGCTTGGCGCGGCGATCCATGCGCATGCTCGCGAGCACGACGAGGAACAGCAACGGCAATGCCACGGTGCCGACGGTCAACTCCGAGAAGGCCACATCCGGCGCCTGCAGGGCCATGAACAGCAGCGCCAGCACCAGCCCGTTCGCCGCCATCGCCATCACCTGCCGGCGCGGCGTCCGCGACAGGGCAACGCCGGTGCCGGTCACCGCCGTCAGCAGAAACAGCAGCGTGATCAGCAGGCTCATGGGCTCTTCCCAATGCTTGCTTCAGCCCCGGACGCCGCGGCCTCCGGTGCCGAACCCCGCAGCACAAGCGCGCGTCCGACCGCATGCGACATCGCCGCGCCGGCCAGCAGGCTGATGCCGATGATCAGCAGGATCTTGAGCGCGCGGACCGAGATCCCGTCGCTCAGGAACGCCGCAAGAACCAGGGCGGTGCCGGCTGTCGTGTTGACGAACGCCACGCAGTGCATCCTGTCCAGCGGCGATCTCAGCCGCATGAAGCCGACGCAGCCTAGCCAGACGGCCAGCACGATGACCACCAGCAACCCCTGGATCGCGAAAGTCATCAAAGCCATCGCTCAAGGAACAGCGTGATGATCAACGTGCCTGGCAGCGTGAGCAGCGCCAGCGTCAGCGCCAGATCGATGAACGCACTTTGATCGAATGCGAAGGTCATCAGGATCAGCATCAGCGTGGCGACCGAGGTGGCGAGTTGGACAGCGACCAGCCGCCCAGCCGTGCCGCCGTGGCATGCGGCGACCGCGGGAATCGCGAAGGCCGGCAGCAGCGCCACGAGCGCCAGCATCCAGGATGTCACGCCGGCCATTGCCGGTCAGGGCTTGGGGGTGCCGAAACCAGGCGGTGCATCACCAGCACGTCCTGGCCCTTTGGGATGCTCAGCACGTAACCGTTCGGCGCGAGCGAAATGCCCAGCGTGACCAGGCCGCGCCGTCCCGCATCGTCGGCTTGGCCGCGCCATCCCGCATCGTCGGCCTGGCCGCGCCGTCCCGCATCGTCGGCATGGCCTTCGCCCTGACGAAACGGCTGGCGGGCGACGACGCCCACCGGACCGTCCGGTCGCCGCCACAGCGCATGCAGCAGCACGCCGGCAACCTGTACCGCGTTCGGCAACAATGCGGCAAGCGGCCGGCCAACCACATGCAACCAGGGCGCGCGAAACCGCAGCCGTCGCGATCGGGCTCGATGCAGCAGGACCGCGACAGCCGCCGCCGCGGTCGTGGCCGGCACCCCGGCGATGATCTCGGTCATGCTGATCTGTCCGGCGAACAGCAGGTAGAACCCAGCCAGCAGAACCCAGATCACGACAGCGGAACCTGCTTGGCCAAACCGCTTCGAGCCTTTCACCGCCTTCTCCCTGACGTGACTCCGTTCCGTAACAGGAAAGCCGCCGCCGTGCCACGAGAAGCTGAACCCGCCCTTGACCTTCAGGCGCCATCAGGTGGCGAACTGCCAAGGCAATCGGGTGAAGTAGATCGAAGCCACGGGATGGCGCATTTCCCGTTGTGTCATCACCGGGCTTGGCCTGGTGACCCACGACTTTGGCTTGGTTTGGCACCGCAAGTCGTGGGTGGCCGAACCAAGCCCGACCATGACACAAGGGGATGCAGCGCGGCCAGAACGCCAGTCGGGTGCGGTGTCAGGCCCCGCCCCAGTTCATCGTCAGCCCGCCGTCCATCACCAGGGTCTGGCCGGTGACGTAGTCCGCCGCGTCCGATGCCAGGAACACCGCAAGGCCGGCGATCTCCTCCGGGCGGCCGGGACGGCCCCAAGGGATCGCCTGCATGCTGTGGTCGCGCGCGGCCGGGTCGTCCAGCCGCTGCTGCGTCATCGGCGTCGCGATCAGGCCGGGCGCGATGGCATTGACGTTGATCCGGTCCTTGGCCACCTCCCGCGACAGGCTGCGCACCAGCGAGTTGATGCCGGCCTTGGCCATCCCATAGGGCGCGCTGCCCGGCGCCGGCAGGTGCCCGGCGACCGAGCCGGTGAAGATCAGCCGGCCCTTGCCACCGGCCGCCTGGCGCAGCTTCACGAACCTGCGGGCACAGAACAGTGGGCCAACCAGGTCCGTCCGCAGCACCTGCATCAGCTTGTCGTCGTCCATCTCGGCCACCGGCATTCCACTCATGCCCGTGCCGGCGTTGGCGATGAGCAGGTCCGGCGTGCCGAACGCGGCGACGGTGCGATCGAACGCGGCATCGACGCTGCGCTTGTCGGTTATGTCGCACTGGACCACGACGGCGCGGCGCCCTGCATCCTCGATCCGACGCTTGGTCTCCTGCGCGCCTTCGGCGTCAGTGTGGTAGGTGATGCATACGTCTGCACCCGCCTGCGCGAATGCCAATGCGGTTGCCTGACCAATCCCAGAATCCGCACCCGTGATAAGTGCCACCTTTCCCTGCAACTGCATGGAATTCTCCCCTGACTGTGTAGCGACCTAACGGCGGGGCCCTGCCAGCGTTGCCAGCACACACCTGAACGTAATTGCACGCCCGAATGGGGATTGCCGCGACCGGGCGCTGGGAACGCAAAGCCCAGCAAGATCGCGGCGGCTACGTCATTTTAGTTGGTAATGCCGCGGAATGCCCCGAACACTGGGCCGAAAGCAGAACAGGCCGCCCGCATGCGGCTGCTCCGCAAGCTGCCGCGGGCTCAGCTTGTCCGACGCGGTCGTCACCATCATCATGTCGAGGTCCGCACCGACGAACGCGCACATCGTCGGCTGGCTGACCGGCAGCATGATTTCCCGGTCGAGCGTGCCGTCCGGGCGGTAGCGATGCAGCCGCCCGCTTCCGTGCAGCGCACACCAGTAGCCGCCCGCCGCGTCGACGGCGGCGCCATCCGGCAGGCCTAGTTCGGCTGGGATCGTCACAAAAGCACGCCGCGACCCCAGCGACCCATGGACGCGGTCGTACGGGAAGGCAAACACCGCCTGCTGCTGGCTGTGCGACAGATAGAACGTCGCCTCATCGCGGCTCCATGCCATGCCGTTGTGCAGCTCCGCCGCGTCCGGTTCAGGTCGCAAGCCGCCGGACAAGGTGAAGCTGCTCATGCCTGACCGCTCAGGATTGCATTCCACGTCCGGCATGGGATCGAACATGGTTCCAACCCAGAACCGCCCGGTGCTGTCGCACGCGCCCTCGTTGAACCGGTGCCGGGCAGGATCGAACGGCGGCGGCACCTCAAGCACCAGCGCGCCTGTCGCGAGATCAAGCCGGAACAGCCCGTGGCGCAACGCCACCAGCGCTTCATGCCGCCCGGCGATCAGGGCGAAGGCGCCGACGTCGGACGCAAGCCGCCATTCCCGGTCCACCCGCGTCGCGAGATCAAGCCGGTGCAGCGCGGGCGCCTTGACGTCGATCCAGTAGACAGCGTTTTCCTCCGCCACCCAGGTGGGCGATTCAGCGATTATGGCGTGTGCGTCAAGAACAAGCTCGATGTCCATGCAGCTCTCCTGGTCCGATCACAGGCCAACGCGCCATCCCGCGGCACGACAGGCCCCTCGTCTATCACAGATGCTTGGGCGGGCCATGCGGATCAGGAACAAGACACCATGGGCCGCGTTGCCCTCGAACCGCGTGAGGAGAATATCATGGCCATGAACGTCAGCGACTTTGTATGGCACCGACTGAACGAGTGGGGCATCAAGCGGGTCTTCGGCTATCCAGGCGATGGCGTCGGTGGCCTCGATGTGGCGCTGGAGCACGCCAAGGACAAAATGGAATATGTCCAGGTGCGGCACGAGGAGATGGCCGCCTTCATGGCCTCGGCGCACGCCAAGTTCACCGGCGAGGTCGGGCTGTGCTATGCGACTTCCGGGCCAGGCGCCATCCACCTGCTGACCGGCCTGTACGACGCCAAGATGGACCACGTACCGGTGGTGGCGATCGTCGGCCAGCAAGCCCGCTCCGCGCTCGGCGCGCATTACCAGCAGGAAGTCGACCTTCAGTCGCTGTTCAAGGACGTCGCCTCGGATTTCGTCGCGATGGCCAGCGTGCCGTCCCAGGTGCGCCACCTGATCGACCGCGCGGTGCGCATCGCCAGCGCCAAGCGGACCGTGACCTGCGTGATCCTGCCCAACGACCTGCAAGGGCTTGCCTATGAGGATCCCCCGCTGGTGCACGGCACAACCCATACCGGCGTTGGCTATGCCGGCCCTGCCCTGCTGCCGGCGGAAGGCTTGCTGCGCCAGGCCGCCGAGGTGTTGAACGCCGGCAAGAAGGTGGCGATCCTGGTCGGCGCGGGTGCGCTCAGCGCCACTGATGAAGTCATCGCGGTCGCCGAAAAGCTCCAGGCCGGCGTCGCCAAGGCGCTGCTCGGCAAGGCCGCGCTGCCGGACGACCTGCCGTTCGTGACCGGCGGCATCGGCCTGCTGGGCACCAAGCCGTCCTGGGACCTGATGCAGGATTGCGACACCTTCCTGATGGTGGGTTCAGCCTTCCCCTACAGTGAATTCCTGCCCAAGCCCGGCAGTGCGCGCGGCGTGCAGATCGACATCGATGGCGCCATGCTCAGCCTGCGCTATCCGATGGAGATCAACATGGTCGGCGACAGCGCCACCACGTTGCGCGCGCTGTTGCCGATGCTGCAACAGAAGACCGCCGATAGCTGGCGGCAGGGGATCGAGAAGAACATCACGACGTGGTGGAAGACGCTGGAAGAGCGTGCCATGCAGTCCGCCGACCCGATCAACCCGCAGCGTGTGTTCTGGGAGCTTTCGCCGCGGCTGCCGGATAATTGCATTCTGACCGGCGACAGCGGCTCGGTCGCCAACTGGTATGGCCGCGACATCAAGATGCGGCGCGGCATGAAGGGCTCGCTGTCCGGCAGCCTAGCCTCCCTCGGCGCCGCGACCCCCTATGCGATGGCCGCCAAGATGGCGTTCCCCGAGCGCACCGTGATCGCCTTCATCGGCGACGGCGCGATGCAGATGAACGGCCTGAACGTCATGATCACCATTTCCAAATACTGGAGGGAGTGGTCGAACCCGCATCTGATCGTCATGGTGCTGAACAACCAGGACCTGAACCAGGTTACCTGGGAAGAACGGGTGCAGCTCGGCACCGGCAAGACCGAGTCGACCCAGGCGATCCCCGACATGGCATACCACACCTATGCAGAACTGCTCGGCCTGAAGGGCATCGTGGTGCGCGACCCGGAAAAGGTCGGCGCCGCCTGGGACGAGGCGCTGGCGGCCGACCGGCCGGTCATCCTCAATATCTACACCGATCCCAACGTGCCGCCGCTGCCGCCGCACATCACCCTGAAGGACGCCAAGAACTTCACCACCATGATGGCGAGCGAACCTGAACTCGGCAGTGTCCTGAAGAACAGCGCCAAGGAAATGCTGGCCAGCGTGCTGCCCGGCGGCAAGAGCTGATCCATGGCTGCGGATGTGTGTGTGGGAAGGGTGCAGGCGCGGGCCTACACCATCCCCACGGACTTGCCGGAGGCGGACGGGACGGCGTCGTGGAATGCGACGACCATCGTCGTGGTTCACGCCGAAGCCGGCGGACACCGTGGCATTGGCTATACCTACGCAGATGCGCCAGTGGCGGGATTGGTGGCCGGCAAATTGGCGGACGTCCTCGCCGGCTACGATGCCATGGACCCGCCTGCCGCCTGGCGGGCCATGCAGGTCGCGGTCCGCAACCTCGGCCGAGCCGGAATGGCGGCGACGGCGATCTCGGCGGTGGACACGGCGCTGTGGGACCTCAAGGCCAGGCTGCTGGATCTGCCGCTTGCCAGCCTTCTCGGCTGCTATCGCCATGTGGTCCCGATCTATGGCAGCGGCGGCTTCACCAGCTACGACGACAGCCAGTTGACCGAGCAGCTCCTCGGCTGGGTGGAGCGGGACGGCTGCCGCTGGGTCAAGATGAAGATCGGCAACGAACCGGCGCGCGATCCGGCCCGTGTCGCGGCGGCAAAGGCGGCGATCGGCTCCGCCGCCGACCTGTTCGTGGACGCCAACGGCGCCTACAGCATCAAGCAGGCGCAGCACCTGGCCCACATCTTCGCCACCGAGCAGGACGTGAAGTGGTTCGAGGAGCCGGTCTCCTCCGACGACCTCACCGGCTTGCGCTGGGTGCGGGATCACGTGCCGTCACCGATGGAGGTGGCGGCGGGCGAGTATGGCTACGAGCTGGATTATTTCCGCCGGATGCTCGCCGCCGAGGCGGTGGACGTGCAGCAGGCCGACGCCACCCGCTGCGGCGGCGTCACCGGCTTCCTGCAGGCGGCCGCCGTATGCGAGGCGTTCCACGTCGACCTGTCCGCCCATTGCGCCCCGGCGCTGCACCGGCATCTTGGGTGCGCCGCGCCGCGCTTCCGGCACTGCGAGTGGTTTCACGATCATGTCCGTATCGAGCACACGCTGTTCGACGGCGCGCCGGTGCCGCACGCCGGCGGCATTTCGCCTGATCCGACCCGGCCGGGACTTGGCCTTATGTTGAAGCAACAGGATGCCGAGCGGTTCGCCGTGGCGCCAGGCGGGGGACAATGACGAAGACGACGGACCTCACGGTGCCGGGCCTGGTCCTGTTGGGCTTGGCGGCGGGCGCATTGGCCCGCGGATCCGCGTCCCACGCTTCCGCTGCCGTGAAGCCGTTGATCCGCCTACCTGCCGCCGGCGATGTGACGGCGAAAACATCGGCCTCGATCCCCGCCGCCCGCGATAGGGCCGCGAAGACCTTGGCTCGATTACCTGCCACGCGGGCCGCGGTGGCCGCTCCCGCCGCCGCGGTTCAGCAAATCGACCCAGGCGCGGCGGTGCGCGCCGCCCGGCGGCTGAACCGCGCCGCCGGCGTCATCGCCACATCGGTGCTGGCGGACAGCGCGGTCGAGCACTATCGCGGCTCGTTCCACAACAAGGCGATGTTCGCGCCGCTGGTGACGGCGTCCCTGTCGCTGGCGGCCAGCGCGCATGGGCACACCGACCGCCGGCCGTCGCCGCACCGGGTACGGGACACCATCTATGCCGCCGCCGGTCTGACCGGACTGGTCGGCACCGGGTTCCACCTGTTCAACATCACCAAGAAGCCGGGCGGGGTAAGCTGGCAGAACCTGTTCTACTCCGCGCCGATCGGTGCCCCCGCAGCGCTGATCCTGTCCGGTGCGATGGGGTTCCTCGCTGAACGGGTGCGCGACACCACGCCGGGCGTGTCGCCGACCATCGCCGGGTTGTCCGCCGGCCGCGCCGTGGCGGCGGCAACCAGCATCGGTCTGCTGGGCACGGTTGGAGAAGCCGGGCTGCTGCACTTCCGCGGCGCCTATCACGACCCGTTCATGTTCCTGCCCGTCAGCATCCCGCCCATCACCGCCGCCGTGCTCGGCAATGCCGCCGTCGGCAAGATCGGCCGGCCCCGGCGCGCGACCCGCATATGGCTGCGCCTCACCGCCGTGATGGGATACGCCGGTGCCGGATTCCATGCGATGGGCGTCGCCCGCAACATGGGAGGGTGGCGCAACTGGAGCCAAAACCTGCTGAACGGACCGCCAATCCCGGCACCGCCCAGCTTCACCGGACTTGCCCTCGCCGGTTTGGCCGCGCTGGGATTGATGGAGGACCACCCCGATGACTGACCGTTATCCCGACTATGACGTGATGAACAAGCAGTGGTCACAATCGTGGAACCCGATCACGCGGCAGGTGGTTCAGCGGCGCCTCGCGGTGCCGCGCGAGCCGCGCTTCTTCAACGTGAATGAGTGGGAGACGCTGGGCGCGGTGTGCGACCGCATCATGCCGCAGCCGTCCGACCGACCGCCGATCCCGCTGCCTGCCTACGTCGATGCGAAGATCACCGAAAAGCACATGGATGGCTATCGCTACGCCGCGTTGCCGGACCAGGGCGAAGCCTGGAAACGCGGCCTCGCCGCGCTGGATCAGGAGGCACGGGACGCCCACGGCGGCCGCTTCCACAGCCTGCCGCCGGACGCGCAGGACGATCTGCTGCGACGCATGCAGAAAGGCGAGTTGCAGGCCGATGCCTGGCAGGGAATGCCTTGCAAGCCGTTCTTCGAGCACCGCGTCATCGCCGACATAACTCATGCCTACTATGCTCACCCGGTTGCCTGGAACGAGATCGGCTTTGGCGGCCCGGCCAGTCCCCGTGGCTACGTGCGCATGCAACTGGACCGGCGAGACCCTTGGGAAGCGGCGGAAGCAAAGCCCGGAGAGGAAGCGCGCGTTCGGCGTGAGAATCAGCGTGTCGGTTGATAACGTCGTGGACTCGACCGATCCGTTCGCCGCGCCGCGGGGCGCCCATGGCCGCGCGCCCGACGTCTTCAAGCGCGGCGCCTGGGTGCCGATGCGCCAGTTCAGCGAGGACGACACCGTCGATTTCGTCATCGTCGGGACGGGTGCGGGCGGCGGTCCCTTGATCGCCGGCCTGGCCGAGGCTGGCTTCTCCGTCGTGGGATTCGACGCCGGACCCTGGTTCCGGCCACTGGAGGATTTCGCCTCCGACGAAACCGAGCAGAACAAGCTCTATTGGACCGATCAGCGGGTGGTGGACGGCGCCAACCCGATGGTCATGGGCGGCAAGAACAGCGGCAAGGCGGTGGGCGGCAGCACCGTGCATTTCGCCATGGTCTCGCTGCGCTTCAGGCCGGAATGGTTCAAGTCCCGCAGCGCGCTGGGCTACGGTGCAGACTGGCCGCTGGATTGGCGGGAGATGTGGGACTACTACACCAAGGCGGAACGGGCGCTCAGCATCTCGGGACCGGTGAACTACCCCTGGGGACCCAAGCGGCCGCGCTACCCTTATCGCTCGCACGAGCTGAACGGTGCCGCGGAACTGCTGGCCCGCGGCGCCGAGGCGATGGGCATCAAGTGGACGCCCACGCCGCTGGCCACCGTGTCCGCCCCGCACGGGCACTCGCCGCCCTGCGTCTATCGCGGGTTCTGCCGCTTCGGCTGCTCCACCAACGCGAAACAGAGCCAACTGGTAACATTCATCCCGCGCGCGCTGGCGGCGGGCGCCGAGATCCGCGACCTGGCGATGGTCGGACGGATCGAGGTGAACGAAGCCGGGCGCGCCACCGGCGTGCATTACTACCGTGACGGCCGCTGGCGGTTCCAGCGCGCCCGCAACGTCGTGGTGGCGGGCTACGCGATCGAGACGCCGCGTTTGCTGCTGGCCTCCGCCACCGACCGCTATCCCGACGGCCTGGCGAACAGCTCCGGCCTGGTCGGCAAGAACCTGATGACGCAGTCCAATCAGGCGGTGTTCGGCACGATGCAGCAGGAGGTGCGCTGGAACAAGGGTCCGCCTTCCCTCTCCATCACCGAGCACTGGAACTACGACGACCGGAAGGATTTTGCCGGCGGCTACTGCTGGATGGCGCAGGGACCGCTGCCGGTCGAGTGGGTGACGGTGCAGACCGGATCACGCGGGCTGTGGGGCCAGGCGCTGATCGACGAGATGGAGAAGTACAACCATCAGGTCGGACTCAAGATGGTTGGCGAGATGCTGCCAGACGAGCGCAACACGGTGACCTTGGACCAGGAGAAGGATCAGTATGGTCTGCGCGTCGCCCGGGTGACCTATAGCTGGAGCGACAACGACAAGGCGCTGATCCAGCACGCGCTCGGTCAGATGCAGACCAGCTTGGAAGCCGTGGGCGCAGGCAACATCTTCCGGCAGGAGAACGACACCAACCACCTCGCCGGCACCGCGCGCATGGGCGACGACCCGCGCACCAGCGTGGTGAACTCCGACTGCCGGACATGGGACATCCCCAACCTGTGGGTCTGCGACGGCTCGATCTTTCCGACCACGGGCGGGGTCAACCCGTCGCTCACCATCACCGCGATCGCCATGCGCACGGCCGACCGGATCAAGGCATTGGCGGCACGCGGAGAGCTCTAAGCCGGTCGAGGCCAGTCTACGCCGGAGGAGAGTGTGCCGACAATCTTCCACCAGCTAAATTAGTACGAAGGCGTGCTGAACCTACTGTGGCGCGCTGGCGTTGAACACACATAGGCTGAGAGGAACAGACGCCGTGGCGATACGGATCAACGGAAATGAAACCGCCGTGCCGGCTGACCCGCGCGTGTCGCTGCTCGACCACCTGCGCGAGACGCTGCACCTGCACGGGACCAAGAAAGGCTGCAACCAGGGCGCGTGCGGCGCCTGCACCGTGCTGGTCGATGGCGAGCGCATCGTGTCCTGCCTGGCCCTCGCGGTGCAGTACGAGGGGCGCAGCGTCACCACCATCGAAGGGCTGAATGGCGAGAGCGGGCTGCACCCGTTGCAGCAGGCATTTATCGAGCACGACGGCTTCCAGTGCGGCTACTGTACGCCCGGCCAGATCTGTTCGGCTGTCGGCATGGCGGCGGAGCTGGAGCGTGGGATGCCGAGCGCGGTCACCGCCGATCTTTGCTCGGATGCGGTCGTTGTCACGCGCGAGGAGGTGCGCGAACGCATGAGCGGTAATCTGTGCCGCTGCGGCGCGCATAATGGGATCATCGCCGCGATTTCCGAGACCTACGCGGAGGCGGCGGAATGACTCCCTTCAGCTACGTGCGGGCCACCGACGCCGCCGACGCGGTGCGGCTCGGCGGAATGGACCAGGCGAAGTACCTCGGCGGCGGCACCAACCTGGTGGACCTGTTGCGCGAGACGATCGAGCGGCCGTCCGCGCTGGTGGACGTAACAGGCCTCTCCTCCAGCATCGAGGAGCGCGAGGACGGCAGCCTGCTGATTGGTGCTGCGGCGCGTAACACGGCGCTGGCCGAGCACCGTGCAGTGCGTAGCCGCTACCCGGTGCTCGCGCGTGCGATCCTGGCCGGCGCCTCGGCGCAGATCCGCAACATGGCAACGGTGAGCGGCAACATCCTGCAGCGCACCCGCTGCACCTACTTCTACGACGATGACGGGTCGCGCTGTAACAAGCGCAATCCCGGCCAGGGCTGCGACGCGGTGGACGGGTTCAACCGCATCCACGCGATCCTCGGCGCCTCGCCCGCCTGCGTGGCCACCCACCCGTCCGACATGTGCGTCGCGCTGGCCGCGCTCGACGCCACGGTGCACCTGCAAGGGGCCGGCGGCACGCGGAGCCTGAAGCTGACTGAGCTGCATCGCCTGCCCGGTGGCCATCCCGACGTGGAGACGGAGCTGGAACCCAAAGAGCTGATTACCGCGGTCGAGCTGCCGGCGCTGCCGGTTGGGGCACGCTCCACCTACCGCAAGGTGCGCGACCGGGCGAGCTACGCCTTCGCGCTGGTCTCGGTGGCGGCCGTGCTGGAGCTGGAGGCAGGCACGGTCAAGGACATCCGGCTGGCGCTGGGCGGCGTCGCACACAAGCCCTGGCGCGCCCGCAAGGCGGAGGATGCGCTGCGGGGCGGCCCGGCTACCGTGCAGGCGTTCCGCGCCGCGGCCGAGGCGGAACTCGCGGACGCCGCGCCGCTTCGTCACAACGGGTTCAAGATCGAACTCGCCAAACGCACCATCACCGCCGTTCTCGGCGACCTGGCTGGAGAAGCCGCATGAGCATTGTGGAAAACGCCAAGGCCGCCGCGCAAGGCGCCGCACAGACCGTGATGAAGAAGGCCATTGAGCTGGCGCCGGATAGCTGGCTGCCCGGCGGCAAGCCCGACCCGCTGATCCGCAACAAGCACGGCCTGATCGGCGCACCCATCTCGCGCATCGACGGCCCGCTCAAGGTTCAGGGCAAGGCGAAGTTCGCGGCGGAGTTCCCGCTGCAGGGGATGGTCTACGCGGCAGTGGCATTCAGCACCATGCCCAAGGGCCGCATCGCCGCACTCGACACTGGCGCGGCCGAGGCTGCCCCCGGCGTCGTCCTGGTCATGACCTACAGGAACGCGCCGCGGATGCAGCCAATGCCGCTGTTCCTGACATCCGAAAAGGCAGCGGGCGGCGACAACCTGCCGATCATGCAGGACGACCGCATCCACTGGAACGGCCAGCCGATCGCGGTGGTGCTGGCCGCGAGCCAGGAACAGGCCGACCACGCCAAATCCCTGATCCGTGCGACCTACGAGGTGGAACCCGCCATCACCGCCTTTGCCGAGGCCAAGGCGCAGGGGACCGAACCCGGGATGTTCATGGGACAGCCGCTGAAAGCGGAGATCGGCGATGCGGAGGCGGCGCTGGCAGCCTCACCCGTGTCGATCGATGCGGAGTACACCACACCCCGCCACAGTCACAATGCGATCGAGCCGCACGCGGCGACGCTGGCATGGAACGGCGACGAGCTGATCGTGCACGACGCCACCCAGGCGGTGGTGCACACCGCATGGTCGCTCGCCAACGTGTTCGGGCTTGACGAGAAGCAGGTCCGCGTCACCTCCCCCTACGTGGGCGGTGGCTTCGGCTCAAAGACGCTGTGGCAGCACCAGGTGCTCGGCGCGGCGGCAGCCAAGCTCGCCGGCCGCCCCGTCCGCATCGCCCTGTCGCGCGAGGGCGTGTATCGGATGGTCGGCGGCCGCACCGTCACCGAGCAGCGGGTCGCGATCGGCGCCGAGGTGGACGGCCGCTTCACCGCCATCATCCACACTGGCACGGTGGCGATGACACGGCACAACGCCATGCCCGAGCCGTTCATCCTGCCGACGCGGGGCGCGTATGCCGCCGACAGCTTCAAGCTCGACGTGGAAGTGGCCTACATGGACATGCTGGCCAACACCTTCATGCGCGCGCCCGGCGAGTCGGTGGGCACCTTCGGCCTGGAGTGCGCGGTGGACGAGCTGGCCGCGAAACTCGGCATGGACCCGATCGAGCTGCGCATCGGCAACGAGCCGGAGAAGGACCCGACCGAGGGCACGCCGTTTTCTTCCCGCCACATCGTGGAGGCATGGCGCGCGGGCGCCGAGCGGTTCGGATGGAGCCAGCGCAACCCGTCGCCGGGTGCCGTCCGGAAGGGCGAGTGGCTTATTGGCATGGGCTGCGCCACCGCGACCTATCCGTATTACCGTATGCCCGGCGGGGCGGCGCGCATCACCCTCACGAAGGATGGCCACGCCCGGGTCGAGGTCGCCGCGCACGAGATGGGCATGGGCACCGCCACCGCGCAGACCCAGGTCGCTGCCGAGCGGCTCGGGCTGGAGCTGGACCAGGTAAGCTTCGGCTACGGTGATTCGATCATGCCCGGCGCCGTGCTGGCCGGCGGCTCGCAGCAGACCGCCTCAATCGGCGCGGCCGTGATCGCGGCGCATCACGCGCTGGTGGCCGAACTGTTAAAGCTCGCGGGGAACAACTCGCCGCTCGCCGGGCTTAATGCGGACGAAGTTGGTGGTCTGGACGGCGGCCTGGCCAAGCTCGACGAGCCGGAGCGGCATGAGAGCTATGCGTCGATCCTGGCACGGGCGCAGCGCGACGAGGTGGTGGTTGAGGCGGCGGCTCCTCCGCCGATGGAGACGCAGCACTGGTCGATGCACTCCTACGGCGGCATGTTCTGCGAGGCACGGGTTAATGCCGTCACCGGTGAGACGCGGATCAGCCGCTTTCTGGGTTCGTTCGACTGCGGGCGCATCCTTAACGCCAAAACGGCAGCCAGCCAATTCCGCGGCGGCATCATCATGGGCCTCGGCATGGCGCTGATGGAGGAAACCCAGTTCGACGAGCGCCGCGGTCGCGTCATGAACCCAAGCCTGGCCGAATACCATGTTCCGGTGCATTTGGACGTGCCGGAGATCGACGTGGTCTGGACTGATATCCCCGATCCGCACACGCCCATGGGCGCGCACGGCATCGGCGAGATCGGCATTACCGGCACCGGCGCAGCCGTTGCGAACGCCGTCTTCAATGCCACTGGCAAGCGCATTCGGGATCTGCCGCTGACGCTCGACAAGCTGATGTAGCGGCACACGGCGCATCCATGGGTTCCGTATCTGCTATGATCGTGGACAATCCGCTGCTCGGCCCTGCCGCTTCCCAAACCCCCACCTGGCACCTTCATCGATGCGGGCGACAATGAACAAGCTGGCAAGGCCGCCGTAGAACAGCAGGGCACCCAGGCCGATATGCGCGATGTTCCACATCACCCCCGGTCCGGCCGCCATCACCATCCCGCCCGCGATATAGGCGGATGCCAAAGGCCACGAGATCGCGAAACGGAACCGCAGGCACACCAGCCAAAGCGCGCCGGCACCCAGCAGGCATTTCAGCGCCGTCATGAAGTGCAGCAACCACGTCAACTCGGCGTCCGCGACGATCATGGCGTGCGACGCGGCCTCGCCCCGCGTGAACCAGCAGGCGAGCAACGTCGAGGCAACCGCCGCGACGACCAGAACGACCCGGCGAGAGGGCGGCGCAAGAGCAAGCCCTGCTCGACGGCTGCCACCGCGTCGCCCGAGTGTTGTCCTTGTTGCCAGCATCCTATTCGACAACCGTCAGAAGCGCGCGAAGCCAGATGGTCACCGCCACGGCGCCCGCATCCTGCACGCCCAAGACCCGGTCACCCAGATAGCTGGCCCGCCCCAGCCGAGGCCGCATCCGCGCTGTGGCGGCGGCGCCCGCCTCCGCTGCCTGAACACAATCCGCCCACGCGGCGGCCACGTCCGCTTGCCGCCCAAGTGCCGCCTTGAATGCCGCGACCGCCGGATACAGCGCGTCCAGCATGGTACGGTCACCGGGCCTGGCACCGCCCAATTCCGCGACCGCGTCGACGGCGCGTTCGAAAGCGGTCGCCCATGTCGACGCATCAAGGGTCTCGCTTGCGGCAAGATGCTGGGCCGCGCGCAATAGGCCAACTGCATAGAACGGGCCGGAGCTGCCGGCGATCGACCGGCGCAACGTCTCCGCGACACGGGTCAGGGCGGAGGCCGCATCAGCCGCGCCATTGCCGGACAATGCCTGTATCGCCGCCGCGCCGCGCGCCATGCTGATCCCCAGGTCGCCATCGCCGGCGGCACTGTCCAGATCCGTCAACTGCCGCTTCCGCGCTTCCAGCGCCGATGCGCCGGCCAACGCGCCCGCCAGGACCGCCGCCCCCGCCTCATCATGCGACCGGTTCCGCCTGTCTTGCGTGACAATCGGAACGCTCGCCGGACGGATCACCCGTGCCCGCGGCACCACGCCGCTTCCAGGCCACGCAGGCGCTGTCGTCGCGGCATCCAGGTGTGCCAGCCTAGCGGGGTCCACCGGCAGCAACGATAGCGAGCACCCCGGCATCTCCAGCGCACTGAGCAATGTGCCGCTCCAGACCCGCTCCACCGTGATCCCTCGCGCGCGCAACGTCGTCAGCGCCCGACGGGTGACCACCGCCAGTTCCATCGGCGGCGTGCCCCCCAATCCGTTGACCAGCAGGGCCACGCCGTCACCCGAGCGGATGCTCCGATCCTCGAGGATCGCGTCGAGCATCAGGTCGACCAACGGATCGGCCGGCTGCAGCTTCGTCCGCTGGACACCCGGTTCCCCATGGATGCCAAGGCCAAGCTCGATCTCGTCATCCGCGAGACTGAAGCCCGCGGTGCCGGCAGCGGGCACGGTGCAGGCGCCCAACGCGACACCCATCGAGCCGATCGCCGAAGCCGCCTGGCGCGCCGCCTCGGCGACCTCCGGCAGCGATGCGCCCGCTTCGGCCAGCGCACCGGCGATCTTGTGGATCAGCACGGTGCCGGCGATGCCGCGCCGCCGGCCCGGCTCGACGGTCCCGCGCAGTGCCACGTCGTCCGCGACAACGACGATTTCGGCCGGAATTCCGGCGGACCGCGCCAGTTCGGCCGCCAGGCCGAAATTCAGCCGGTCGCCGGTGTAGTTCTTCACGATCAGCACGACACCAGCAGGCCCGGCGACAGCCTGAACCGCGGCCAGCACGGCGTCGACCGATGGCGAGGTGAATACATCGCCAACCACCGCCGCGTGCAGCATGCCGACGCCGACATATCCGGCGTGCGCCGGCTCATGCCCGGCGCCGCCGCCTGATATCACCGCCACAGGCCGCTGAGCCGGCTCCGGCAGATCCTCGCGTATCACCACGTCCTCACGGTCGAGCAGCGCTATGCCCGGCGTGATGTCGGCGAGGCCTTCGAGCATCTCGCGCACAACGTGGCGTGGGTCGTTGACCAATTTTTTCAAAGGACCATCCCCCTTGGCATTTATGATTTCGCCATGTCGATGCAGGACCGTTATGTGATGTCCTGGCACCTCGCCTGCAACGCCTGACCAGCGACTGCCGGTGCGATAGCTTATCGCTGTTCCCGCGTGCGACGGCAGGGCGCCGGCGCTTTTTATGGTAAAATGCCGGGCTTGGCGGGTATGCAACCTATCGATTGCCGGACCCACCACCTCGTACCGGCCGCTGCAGGGCTCAGGCCTCTATCAGAATACGGGCTTTGCCGCGCTGTGCCAATTTCCAGTTACGCAACAACACCCAGCGTCACCGCCGACACCGCCTCCGGCGCCCGAACATGAGCAATCGTGTCGAGCCTGACCACGATCGGCCGGTGATCCGATGCCTCCCGCAGCAGGGCGCGGGCTTCCAGACAGGCGATGCCCCGTATCAGGCACCGATCGATCCGTAATGGCACCATATCACCCGCCACGTGTGTCGGTTCGCGCGGTCCGACGTCCCGAAAGCCGGGCAGCAGCGCCGGCCCGATAAGGTTGTAGTCACCCACCACGGCGGTCCGATAGGGCAGCACCCTGGCGATCCGCCGAAGCTGCCGGCGGTTCAGGATCTGGCCATGCGAGAGATGCACATTGGCAACCGTGATCGAGCCAAAGTCGACAATCTGGCAGATCCGGGTGAACATCGCGCCGGCCTGCAGCGGCAGCACGACCGGCTGAGTGGGAAATGCCACCGGGCTCCAGACAGCAAGGCCATGAACACGGCCGGGCATCTGGTCCCGCTGGTAGTGGCCGCCCACGCTTCGTGTCAGCCCGTCCATCTCCCGGGTCGCCTCCTGCATCAGCAGCAGGTCCGGATGCTCCCGCCGGATCAGCCGAACAACATCGTCGCGTGAGGCCCCGGTCAGGCGGAGCAGGTTCCAGCTAATAAGTTTGGTCATTACGTACCTTAAATAGGAGCGGCGCATGGCTGAACGCAACCATTTCGTCCGCATGGCTGGCCTTTCGCCGACACACGGGACAGCAGGCATCGCCGACGGTCGTGCGGACGGCGCTCGTTCGCCGATGCTGCTCGGCCAGACGCGGCTTGAACAGCCCCATGGCCGGCCCGGAAGCGGCCAGCCAGGTTCCATCCGCCCGCAGCACGATCACCGCGTTCAGGCAGGCCGGTCCGGTCATAGATACGGCAGCATCAGTCGGGCACCCGCGTCGCGTATCCGCACCGGCAGCGCGCGGGCATCCAGGTCCGCCTGCGTCAGCTCCGAGTTTCGGGCGCGCCGCATCAGCGTCATCAGTGTCGTTGCCAGCTTGCCATCGTAGACCTCCATGCAAAGCTCGAAGTTCAGCCGGAACGAACGTATGTCCCAGTTGGTGCTGCCGATCAGGCACCACTCGTCGTCGACAACCATCATCTTGGAATGGTGGAATGGTGGCGGGCTTCGCCAGATGCGCAGACCGTCGGACAGCAGCGGCCCGATATTCGCGCGCGTCGCCCAATCCACCAGCCGGTGATTGCTCTTCTCCGGTATGACGAGATCGACGCCGACGCCGCGCATCGCGGCCAGCGCCAGCGCCGTCACCAGCCGCTCGTCGGGCAGGAAGTACGGCGTCATGACGGCGATGCTGGTGCGCGCGCAGGCAACCGCCTGGAGCACGGCGAACTCCACCTTCTCGATATCCTCGTCGGGGCCGGAATCGATGACGCGGGCCGGTGGCCCTTCCTGGGGAACGATCTCGGGTGACCAGGCATCCCCGTCCAGATCCTCGTTGCTGACGGACGCCCAGTCTTGCGCGAAAGCCTCGGCAAGCTGCGCGACGACCGGGCCCTCGATGCGGAAATGCAGATCCTGCACCGGTTGCTTCGGGTGGGTGGCCATGACGTTCTCGTCCGCGATGTTCATGCCGCCGGTGAAGCCGACCACCCCGTCCACCAGCAGGATTTTCTTGTGCGATCGCAGGTTGAGGAACGGCATGCGCCAGGGCAGCGATGAATGCATGAAGCGGGCGGCCGTCACGCCGTTTCGCAGCAACCGACGATAAGCGCGCGACAGCAGCCAGCCGCCGCCGAATCCGTCGATCAGCACGCGCACCGCCACGCCGCGCGCCTTGGCTTCGGTTAGCGCCTCGATAAAGCGGCCGCCCCAGATGTCGTTCCGGAAGATGTACGACGACAGGCCCACACTGACCGAGGCCGCCGCGATCGCCGCCAGCATGGGCGGGTAGGCCTCGTCGCCGTTCTGATAGGCCGTCACCACGGTCCCCGCCAGCAGCCGGCGGGCGGTGATGCGGCCGATGCCCCGGGCCAACGGATCGAGGTCGTCGCCAACCCCTGCAAACGGCCGCCCCGGCTGGCCGCCTGAACCGTCCTGTGGACGCAGCAGGCGGGCGCGGCGCTTCACCCGATTGATGCCGAACACCAGATAGGCGAACGCCCCGAGGATCGGCGCGAACCACACCAGCCCGATCCAGCCGACCGCGGACGCGACCTCTCGCTTGTTCAGCAGGATGTGGATCGTGACGCCGATGGCAAGCACCAGGCCGATCGCCAGCGTCATGTTCGCCCGCGCATGCAGCAAGTCGCGCCAGATATCATTCACGGCGGCGGAAACCGGCTGCGGATCTGAATGGGTGCATCAAGGTACGGGTCGGTTACGGTGCGCCTGCTATGACGTCGGACAGCGAGCGGTCCGGACGATCGCTCATGCTCTTCGGTACGTGATCCGACGCATCATGGCAAATCATCCGTGCACGTCACGCTTGCCGGGCCAGATGGTTCAAGCGTGATCGCCTGAGGCTGGCCAGTCGGAAGGCGTCAATCACGCGATCAAGCAAAAGCCCAGAGCACGATCGGACTCGCAAGAAGGGTCGACCGCAAACGATCGTGGTCTAGTATCTGATCGCAGAGAAGCGTGAGACGCGTAGCGGCCACGTTTCGGCGCGTGAATCAGATACTTCAGACCAATAGCGACGTATTGCGCTTCTGTTATGCGCGATACTAGGTGAAAGCCAAGCCGCACCGAAGCGGCACCCGCGGCGCAACGCACCGCGGGTGCCATGCGGGTTAGTGTTGGACGACCGCCAGGGGCGCCCCGTCCAACTCCGCCGCCATGGCTTTTCCCTTGGTCTCAGGTCCCAGCAGCAGGGCGACGATGAAGACAAGTGTCGCGCCGAACTGTGCCACCAGCATCGGCATCACGAAGCCACCTGGCTGGCCGGCGGCGAACCAGGTCAGGATCGGTGCCGCGAGGCCAGCCCAGATCGCCCCCTGATGATAGCAAAAACCCGCCGCGGTCGCGCGTATCTCGGTCGGGAACCGTTCGGTCAGGTAGCTCGGGTTCTGTCCATACATGCCACCAAAGAAGAACCCTTGAACCGTGAACGCGATGACGGTCAGGGTATAGTCGGACGTGAGCAGATAGAACGGCACGACGAAAAGGCCGATCATGGCTGGCATGATCATCGCCCAGCGGCGGCCTAGCCGGTCGGCGATCCAGCCCCAGAAGCCGCTCGCCACGAACCCCGTGATGTTGGACAGCGCGACCGGCAAGGCAACCAGCGCCGGGCTGAAGTGCATGTCACGCTGCAGATGCGTGGCGAACATGCCAAAGGTTGAGTAATAGACCACGAAGCCGCTGGCCATCCACAGGCACGCGGTCATTGTGTTGCCGATCATCTTGCGGCGAAAGATGCGCAACAGCGGCACATGGACTTCTTGTTTCTGCTCGCGCTGGATGGCACGGTTCTTGACCCACACCTCCGGCTCCTTGACGTTCTTGCGGATCCACAGCACGGCGAGCGCCGGCAGCACACCGATCCAAAGCAGGCCGCGCCAACCGATTTGATCGTAGAGCAAGGCATATGCGAGGCTGGACGCCAGGAAGCCGATTCCCCATGACCCTTGCAAAAGGCCGCTCATCAATCCGCGTGAGCGTATCGGCCACGTCTCCATCGCCAGCGCGGCGCCGGCGGGCCATTCCGCCCCCATGCCGATGCCGAGCAGCGCGCGGAAGATGAACAAGAACAGGAAGCTTGGCGAGAAGCCGGCGATGAAGTTGCACGCCGAGTACCACACGATGGAAATCATCAAGGGTTTCTTGCGGCCGATGCGGTCGGCGAGCCAGCCGGAGGCGGTGGCACCGACCAGACGCAGCCAGAGCGTGACGGTGAAAACCGCGGTCACCTCGATCAGCGGCACATGAAACGTCTGGGCGATTGGCACCATGATCATCAGGAAGATGGTGAAGTCGAACGCATCCAGCGTCCAACCCAGCCAGGCAGCGATCCACGCCATCCACTGGTCCTTGGTCGGTTCTTTCCACCAAGGCATTGCGTCTGCGGTTCCCATGGACATTGCCATGAACTTTGCTCCCTGATTTTTTATACGATTTTGCAACGTTAGTGCCGGCACGGCGACAATTGGAGCGGCTGGCGATAAAGCGATGTCTAGGCTCGACAGGGCTCCTAGCGCGGCGGGACAGGCCCCCGCGCCATCACTGAGTCCGAATGAAGCCGACGCTAGCCGCCGCCGATCATCATTCCGGCTTCCATTTTTGACACGAAGTCAAGTGTGGCGGTGGCAAGAGAAAGCGAATTAGCCATCCACGAAAGGATAGCACATATGCATTTTTCGCGTATGTCACGCTTCGTTCGCCAAATCAAGCCCCAGTTCGGGCCGGATGCCATGAACAAGCGTTGAACTGGCCGCTTCGAATCAAACCGTCCGATTACGCACGCGCGTTGCCGTGCCGTGCCGTGCCCGATACGACGGATGCCACGGCAGCAACAGCGTCTCCGCGGATTCGATGGCGTAGAACAGCAGCGTGCCGCCCATCAGACTTAACATCGCCAGGGCGGCGAACACGCGCGTGGTGTCGAACTGGCCTTCGGCCATCAGGATCGCGGTGCCCAGACCGTCCGACCCGGCGACGAACTCGCCCACGATGGCGCCAACCAGGACAAAGCTGATGCCGACCTTCATGCCGGCGAACAGCGTCGGCAGCGCGTTCGGCAGGCGTATCTTCCACGACACGGCAATCGGCCTCGTTCGGCTGACATACACCATGGCAAGGAAGCGACACCGATAATCATGTTGAATTCGACATGGTTTTAGGGCATTATGTGGCCATGCGGTGTCGTGCGTACTTGCCATCCAGCGCGGAACGGATCGCCAAGCCGCTTGCGGCGCGGCGACGGACCACGCCTGTCCGCTTGGCGTCGCCATGACCAATCATTTTGGTTCGGCGGACTACTGGGATGCCCGCTACCGCGCGGGCGGCACATCAGGTGCCGGGTCCTACGGACGGCTGGCCGACTACAAGGCCGCCCTGATCAACGGCGTGATCGAGATGAATGGCATCGCCCATGTGGCGGACTTCGGCTGCGGCGACGGAAATCTGCTGTCGATGCTGCGGCCGTCCGCCTATACCGGGCTCGACGTCTCCGATACCGTCATCGCCCGGTGCGTGGAGCGTTTTCCGGAGCACGTCTTTCTGCCCTTTACTCGGGCGGCCGAACTGCGGCCAGCCGATCTGTGCCTGTCGATCGACGTCATCTACCACCTGACTGAGCCGGAGGTCTTCGCCGCCTATATGGCGGAGCTGTTCGCTCACGCAACACGCCTGGTGGTGATCTACGCGAGCAACATGGACCAGGATTGGCCAGCGCCGCATGTGCGCCACCGCCGCTTTACCAACCATGTCACCAGCCACCTTCCGGCCTGGCGGCTGTGCGCGCATCTGCCAAATCCATATCCGTATGACCCGGCCAGCCCTGACGACACCTCGTTCGCCGACTTTTTCGTCTATGCCCGCGCGCGCACGCGCTGTGTGCTGCCGCTGCCCATGGCGTGACTGGCACCATCGCCGGCCCGCCTCACGCCAAGGCTCGTGTTGCTGCTGACGCCTGTGTTATTGCGCATTCCTGTTATATTGGTTTGGCGCCTGATTGTATTGGTTCGGCGCCTGGTTGTATTGGTTTGGCGCTTGGTTGTATTGGTTTGGCGCCTGGTTGTATTGACCTTGTGCCTGGGCGGCGGCGGCTCGCTGCTGATGTTTGTGCAACTCATGCCCCGCGATACAGCCACCGACGGCACCTAGGATGCCGTGGTGTGCCAAATGTCCGGCAACGGCACCGGCGGCACCGCCACTAATGCAGCCAATGGCATTTGCGGGACTATTCCACCCAAAGCCCAAACCAGTAAGGGCCAGGAGTGAAACCAGAATGCGAACCTTCATCTACTTCATCCTTGAGCTGTTTGAACGCGTCGTGCCCGCTGTGCAATTGCTTGCCAGCCATTGCTATAACCTTTTAACGTTCGTGCGTGATCCCTGGGTAGCATTTATCACCAACATCTCATTATCCGGTTCGCCGCCCGCCGCTTGTTCTTGAACCGGCAACCAGATATTGCGACGGCCGTTCAAGTGATAGGCTGCCTCGCGGGCGTTGGTCGGCGTGTTGCAGAAACCATCTTTGGCTCAGGAGGAAACATTGCGAGCACTTTTGCTGTCCGGTCTGGTCTTGCTATCAATCAGTTCGTTAGCCGTTGCCGATGAAAGCGTGTCGGGAAACTGGCACACGAGTTTAGGAAGTGGCGTCACGATCAACATGAACGTGAGCCCTGATGGCGCGTGGAGCAGCGAGACGTTCCAGCGGAATCAGGTCGTGCGCCAGATGAAGGGCACATACAAGCAGATGCCATCAAACAATGGCACAGGAACGCTTATCTTCACGCCAACCCAATCTGCCGTCAAAAGCGGGACCGTGGAGCCGGAGACCGACCAGTATGAGACAGTCGCGAATGGCAAGCAGTTGAAGCTGACCTCCGATGGCGATACGATGGTTTTTGAAAAGCGGTAGCACAAGCCTGCAGGCTTGCGTGGTGCAGGTCCGGCGCTGAAAGGCGCAAGGACCTGCCGAAGCATCGCGCAGCGACGACGGTGCATGTATAACGATTGCGAATCGGACGCAGCCGAGCAAGACCGTGATGGCAGGCCATGCCTGGCATGTTCGGCCGTGGGTCATGATGCCAACAGCGTGGCGTGCTAATCGAGCAATGCGTTCCATGATTAGCGGCCTTTAGGCCTATCACGATAACATCGGTGCCGACGCGCCAACGACCATTTGGCGATCTGATTGGGCCGCCTGCCCAGCGGCCGCTTAGAACTGCTTTAGCAGCCGATCAATGTAATCCAGCTCCTCCCGCGGACGCTCCTGGTCGGCACCCCGCCGACGAAGTTCTTCCTGGATCGCCTGGGTCCGCTGCCGCTCCCGCTCCTCCGGCACCGTCACGTCCGCATTGTCCGTCGAATTGCCCTGCGCCGAACGGCCAAGCGGATCACGGCCATTGGGATCGGCAGGGTCCGGTTGGCCCAGCATCGGTCCGGGTCCGCGCCCGTCGGCACGCGAGCCGTCCGGCATCATCATGCCCATGACGCCTTCCTCGCCATCTTCCCCGCCCTGCCCCGGCTGCCGGCCGAACTGCTGCGCCATGGTCTGGCCCATCTCCCGGCTGCCCTTCTGCAGCGCGGCAATCGCCTGTTGCTGCGACCGACCCGCCGTTACGTCGTCGCCCTGGCCAAGCCGGCCGATCGAGTCACGCATCGCCTGATCGGCCTCTCCCAGGCTGGGCGGCATCTGCCCGGTCAGGTCACTGAACTGCTGCATGAGTTCACCCAGGGCACGGCGGAGAGCCTGCTGAACCCGGCGATCCGCCTCCCGCTGCTCCGCCGGGTCGGTTGACTGGGTGGGATTGGGCTGCGCGGGATTGGGCTGCGCGGGATTCTGCTCGGTGCGTTGCTGGGCGTGGTCCATCAGCCCGGCCTCGCGGCCGATCATGTCCTGCACCGCGCCCATCTGCTGCTTGCCGCGCTGGCGCTGGCCGTTCGCCTGCTTGCTGCCGCCGGATTGGCTGTGCGCATTGCGCAGCCGGTCCAGCATCTTCTCCAGTTCCGCCATCTGCTGCTGCGCGTCCTGCATCCGCCCCTGCCGCGCCGCCTGCTGCGCCTGCTCCGCCATCTTGTCCAGGTCGCGGTTGGACAGTTGCGCGGCATTCGGATCGAACGGCGTCATCTCGTTGTTGCGCTGGGCCTGCTCGGCCAGCGCCTGCATGTGCTTGTCGATCGCCTGCCGCAATTCCTGCAGGCGCTTTTCCAGCGCCTGCCGGTTCGCATCCGTCGGCTGCTGCGTCGCGCGGTCCAGCGCGTCGCGCGCCGCCTGGCGAGCTTGTTCCAGTTGGCGGGCGCTCTGTTCGGTCTGGCCTTCCTCCATGTGCAGCGCGAGTTCCCACATGGCGCCCTGTGCTTCGGGCACGGCTGACGCGTTCGGGTTGCGCGCCAGCAGGTAGTAGATCGAGCTCAGGTTCAGGTAGGCGCCCAGGTCGCCGTTGAACAGCGCCGGCTGCTGCATCAGGCGGTCCAGCCCGTCCAGCGGGACGTCGCGATCATCCGGATGTGCGCTCAGGGCCTTGCGCATCGCGATCAGCAATTGCGCGACCGGGTTGTGGAATGGCCGCTCCGCCAGGTCGAACGTGGCATCGGCGCTGGCGCCAGTTTGGTTGGCGGCATCGCGGGCGATCAGCTGGCCGACCACTGGCAGGCCGGCCCAGGGATGCGCCGTCAGATCCTGCTGATTGAGTCCGTGCGCGTCTTTCGGCGAGCCACCTGGCAGGGGTATCCGCACAATCAGCGGCGGCGCCTCTGGCCGGTCCCGCAACCGCAACTCGGCCTGCAGCCCGGTGACGCCGTAATCGTCGGACACCTGCCATGGCAACCGGGTCTGCTGTGCGGACGGCAGGTGACCGGGATTTTCGCCCCAGGCCGCGGTGGGCGGCTGGTCGGCGACCACCGTCAAGGTCCAGGCGGCCAGGGTCGTGCCGTCACGCCGCACGGTCAGCAGGCCGCCATGCGCCAGATCCCGCTCGACCTGGAAGCTAGTATGGTCCAGCGCGGTGAATCGATCGGAGCGATCATTCGACGACAAGGTCGGCGCGCTGGTGCCGCCGGAGACGTTCACCGTCAGATGCGATCCGGCAGGAACCGAGACGGTGCCCCCCGGCGGCTTGAGGAAGATCGGCGCCACGCGCGTATAGGCAGGCGCGGTGATCCAGGCCTGCAGTTCAGTGCCGGGCGCGTTCGGTGCCACGGGAAGCGAGGGCGACAGCGCGGCCAGCAATCGCGCGGGTGCGTCCAGGCCGGCAATGACCGCGGCTGCCAGAAGGCACAGCACGAGACCATAACGCAGCGCCCGCGGATCACGACGGGCCAGGCCAGGGCGGGGCAATCCTACCTTCAGCCGCCCGATCTGCGTCATTGCCCGGGCGGCATGGGCCTGCCAGACCGCCACGCCAAGGCTGTCGCCGCCGGCTGGGCGGTCGGTCAGGACCGACAATGGCCGGTGGATCAGACCGGAACTGGTTTCCAGCCGCCGGTCCGCGGCGCGATCGTCCGGCAAGCGGATGCCGCGCAGGCCGCGCACCGCCAGCACGGCCACCGCCAGCACCACGGTAAGCAGTAGCACCAGATGCGCCAGCGGCGGCAGCAGCGCCGGCAGGTTCAGCAGGGCGGCGCAGGCAAACAGGCCGATCAGGCCGATCGGCGGCCATAAGGCAGGCCACAGCGCCTCGAACAGGATGGCGCCGCGGGCCAGAAGGCGGCGGCCAGCCAGCCGCCGGGATGAAGGCGCCGGATCGGTCATGCCGGAAGGTGCTCCCGCGCCCACAGGGCTTCGACCGGCTGGCGGTCGCGGATAACCGACCAGCGGTCGCCCTCGACCCAGACTTCGGCCGCCAGCGGGCGGGCATTGTAGGTTGAACTCATGACCACACCATAGGCACCGGCATCCAGGATCGCCACGCGGGCATTGCGGGCCAGCGGCGGAAGCTGGCGGCTTCGCGCGAATGTGTCGCCGCTTTCGCAGACCGGGCCGACGACGGTGGCGGGCTGCGTCGGCTGAGCGGCGTCGATGGCGGAGATCGGGACAATGCCATGCCAGGCATCATACATCGCCGGCCGCACCAAATCGTTCATCGCCGCGTCCAGCACGATGAACCGCATGCCGGGGGCCTGCTTGACCAGGACGACGGAGGCCAGCAGCACACCGGCGGGTCCGACCAGCCAACGTCCGGGCTCGATCACGACTCGCACATCCAGGTTGTGGAACGCCGCCTTGATCGTGCCGGCGAGGCCGGTGGGGCTGGGGGCGGGCTCATTGCGATACGGTATGCCGAGGCCGCCGCCGCAGTCCACGGTCTCGACCGGCAGCCCGCGCCCCCGGAGAGTGACGACCAGGTCGGCAAGCCGGCGAAAGGCCGCTCGGTAGGGGGCGAGAGTGAGGACCTGGCTGCCGATATGGGTGGCGAGGCCCACCGGCGTGATCCCAGGCAGCGTGGCGGCGTGCGCGTAGAGCATTGCCGCGTCGCTGTAGGCAATGCCGAACTTGTCGGTGGCCCGCCCGGTGGTGATCTTGTCGTTGCCGCCGGCGTCGATGTCGGGATTGACGCGCAACGCGATACGCGCCTGCCGCCCGAGCGTTGTGGCGAGGCCGGCGATCATCGCCAGTTCCTCGGCGCTTTCGATGTTGATCTGGCCGATGTCGTGTTCCAGCGCCAGGCGCAGTTCGGCTTCCGCCTTGCCAACGCCGGAATAGACGATGCGGCTGGCGGGGAAGCCGGCGTTGAGGACCTTCCGCAGTTCCCCGCCGCTGACCACATCCGCGCCAGCGCCCTGCCGGTTGAACAGATCAAGCACCGCTCGGCCGTCGTTCGCCTTGACCGCGTAATGCACGTGCAGGTCAATTCCGGCGTCTGTCATCGCGCCGGTCAAGTGACGGTAGCGGCCCCGCATGGCGGCGGCGGAATAGACCCAGGTCGGGGTGCCCACCGCATCAGCGATGCCGGCCAGCGGAACACCGTCCAGCAACAGGCCGGCCATGGCGTCGTATTTCAGGTTCGGCCGGGCGGCGATCAGGTCGCGCAGCGACGGGTCGGCGGCGGGATCAGGGATAGCGGCGAGCATTCGCCCAGGCTAGCGCGGATCAAGGTAAGGAGGGAACACGGCAGGTGCCCTCAGGCAGCGACAGGCGCATCACGATCACCCGCCGGGTCATGCCGATGCGGCTGCGATCAGCGGCCATCCCATTCCTGCTGGCGAGACGTCTACAAACCCGGCAGGACGTTCTATCAAGGGATTGTGCCCTGGAAGCGGCGGGGGCAGGTTAGCCGCGGTGTAACGAACCGGCACTCAGATCCGAAACATTGGATGGCCGGCCCGATGCCGACCATGCCGATGTCGTGGGAGAGCCTTGCAGCGAACGTGCGTTGTTGATCATGGCGGGCAACAAGATCCTGTTTCGGCCCTAACGCGGCGGATCGTCCGCGACACTAAATTCAACAAAGGAGAATTGTCATGACTCTCGAAGCAAAACTCGCGGCAACGCGGGAGGGTGTCGGAAAGCGCATCCCGGTGGATTTGCAGGCGATCATGCACGACGCGACGACGCGGCTGCGCGGCTCGGGTATCCTGAACAGAGTGATCAAGCCGGGCGCGAAAGCACCGGACTTTGCACTGAACGATCAGAATGGCCAGATGGTTTCCCTGTCGGCGCTGCTGACCGCCGGGCCGGTTGTCGTCGGCATCTTCCGAGGATTCTGGTGACCATACTGCCGGCATGAGCTGGATGCTTTGCAAGCAGTATTACCCCAGATCGAATCTCTCGGTGCCAGCCTGGTCGTGCTTTGCCCCCAACTGCCGGAATTCACCAAGCCAGGTGCCGCAACGCAGAAGCTGGGCTTCCCGATCCTGACTGACCACGGCAACCAGGTCGGCGAGGCCTATGGTCTGGCGTTTCGCCTGCCGGACGACCTGATCGGGGTCTACAGGAAGATCGGCGTCGACCTGCCTCGTTTCAACGGTGACGAAAGCTGGCGGCTTTCGATACCGGCCAGGATCGTCATCCGCCGCGACGGCATCGTCGCCGCGGCTGAAGCCGATCCGGATTACACGCATCGGCCCGAGGTGGAACCAACCATCGACGTCCTGCGCAGTCTGTCGAAGGAGTCAACATGATCCGCTTCTATTACCATCCGACCCCCAACCCGATGAAGGTATCGCTGTTTCTGGAGGAAGCCGGACTTCCCTACGAAGTCGTGACGGTCGATACCAGGCGCGGCGAACAGCACGCGGACGCCTTCCGCGCGATCAATCCGAACGGCAAGCTGCCCGCCATCGTCGATACCGACAGCGGCGCCGACGCGCGGGTGTTCGATTCCACCGCGATCCTGCTCTACCTGGGCGAAAAGACCGGCAAATTCATCGGCTTGCCGGCCGACCGGGGTGAGCTTCTGTCCTGGCTGATGTTCATCGCCACTGGCATCGGGCCGTATTCCGGGCAGGCGGTTCACTTCCAGCGTATGGCACCCGAGCCGATGCCATACGCGGTCAACCGTTATCGCCGTGAAGCTGAACGGCATTATGACGTGCTGGACAAGCACCTCGCGGGACGCAGCTTTATCGTCGGCGACGGCTATACGATCGCTGATATCTCGGCCTGGGGTTGGCTCGACCGTGCGGCCGTGGTGCTGGGCGGCAGCGATCCGTTGGGACCTTATCCCAACCTGAAGCGCTGGTTCCAGGCAATCGACGCCCGTCCCGCCGTGGCGCGGGCTCGGGCTGTCGGGACCGATCATGCGTTCAAGCAGGAGATGGACGAGGACGCCAAGCGGGCGATGTTCCCGTCGAACTATTCGACGGCCGCATAAGGGCACGCCCTGCCGTGTTTCATGCCAAGCGGCATAAGTTCTGATCAGCGGACACAGGTGTTGCCGTCATCGCGGGCGCACGAGGCCATCCATGCTTTTGTAAAGCGTGGATGGCCGCCTGCGTTGGGATGAACAGGTGGTGCCGCCGATCTGTCATCTGTTCCACTGGTTGGCGTTATACACCTGACCACAGCACGTCGATCGCATGCAGAACCGCATCACGCTGATCCATGAGGGACGCAACGGCCGTATCCAGGGAACGCCTGCCAACAGCGGCGAGCAAATGAGTGGCCATGACGACCTGGTGTCCTTCAATCATGAACTCGGGATGCAAACGATTGGCTTTGCGGCCGAATGCTTCCGACCTGATCAAGGGAACGACCACACGCGTTTGCAAATCTGAAAGGAGATTGGCCTGGATGTCGAGCAGGTAGGGTGTTTGACCCGACGGATCCTCGGCATTCACATACACCTCGCACTGCATCAGAACTGGCGCTTGCCATCGCTCCATAGACCGTAGCGGATCAGGAAGGCATTGGCGTCGGCGAGAGCGTCCTTGTTCTCTTGACGCCAGCGCTGTTGGCGGGCTTCAGCCACAATCTGCTTCAGATCAACCCCAAGCCTGCGTGCTTCATCAATCAGTTGAAGATCATCAGCCGCCGCCCCGGCGATAAATCCGGGACTGGCGGCTGGCTGGGACCTGCCGAACAGTTCATCCACGGATACGTCCAGAATGCTGGCAAGTTGATCCAGCTTTTCGGTGGCCGGAGAACTTTCGCCGATCTCCCACTGTCCAACGGCACCGGGTGTGACGCCCATGGCCTTTGATAGCTGAGCCTGCGAGAGGCCCCGTTCAGACCGGGCGGATCTGATTCGATCGCCTAACTTCTTTCGACGTTCCCTGTCCTCAACGGAACGTCCACGTCGTGCGGTGGCGATGGGATCTTTTCGCCCCCTATCGTTCGACATGATGAGTGCCTCTAATAGCTGGTGTGCTTAGTAGCACTAATCAGCCCTTCAAGCAAGCCATCTTGAACAAGTGGTACGCGGCTGCATCGTCAACGGTTACCTGGCCAGGGCTCTGACATGAAAAGGGCCGGTGGCGAATAACCACCGGCCCCAATGCTTCAGACCGATCCTGCAAGCTACTCCGCCGCGGTCTCCCCGGCCAGGCGGGCATTCTCCTCCCACAGCGTGCGCTGGTCGCGGCCCGCCGCGATGGCGCGCAGACGGTTCATCACTGCGCCGGTGCCCGCCGGGATCAGCCGCCCGACGATGACGTTCTCCTTCAGCCCCATCAGGCTGTCGGTCTTGCCGGCGGTTGCCGCCTCGGTCAGCACCCGTGTCGTTTCCTGGAAGGACGCGGCGCTGATGAAGCTGTTGGTCTGCAGCGAAGCCTTGGTGATGCCCTGCAGCACCGGCATCGCCACCGCTGGACGCTCGTCCTTCATCAGCTTGTTGTTGAGCTGATCGAACTCGGTGCGATCCACCTGCTCCCCGGTCAGGAACGTGGTGTCGCCCGGGTCCATGATCTCCACCTTCTGCAGCATCTGGCGGACGATCACCTCGATATGCTTGTCGTTGATCTTCACGCCCTGCAGCCGGTAGACGTCCTGGATCTCGTTCACCAGGTAGTCGGACAGCGCCTCCACCCCCAGCACCTTCAGGATGTCGTGCGGCACGCGCGGCCCATCGACCAGCGGGTCGCCTCGGCGGACGAAGTCGCCTTCCTGCACCGACACGTGCTTGCCCTTCTGGATCAGGTACTCGGTCTCCTCGCCGGTCTCGTCGTTCTTGACGATGACGCGGCGCTTGGCCTTGTAGTCCTTGCCGAATTCCACCCGCCCATCGCACTCGGCGATGACCGCGTGATCCTTCGGACGCCGCGCCTCGAACAGTTCGGCGACACGCGGCAGACCGCCGGTGATGTCGCGCGTCTTGCTGCCTTCACGCGGGATACGCGCAATCACGTCGCCCGCCTGCACCACCGCACCGGCATCGACCGACAGGATCGAGTCCGGCGCCAGGAAGTAGCGTGCGTCGGAGCCGTTCGGCAGCCGGATGACCTCGTTCTTGGCGTCCTTCAACTGCAGGCGCGGGCGAAGGTCGATGCTCTTCGACCCCTGCTTGTAGTCGACGACGACCTTCGATGTCAGGCCGGTCACCTCGTCCATCCGCTCGACCAGGGTGATGCTGTCGATCAGATCGATGTATTCGACCGTGCCGCCGAGTTCGGTGATGATCGGCAGGGTGAACGGGTCCCACTCGGCCAGTTTCTGGCCGCGGGTGACCACCTGGTTCTCCTCGGCCAGCAACCTGGCACCGTAGGGCACACGGAAGCGGGCACGTTCGCGCTGCTTGTCGTCGACCAGGACGATTTCGCAGTTGCGGCTCATGACCACCAAGGCACCGGTGCTGTTCGGAATCACGTTGCGGTTTCGCACCGTGACCGTGCCTTCATGACTGGCCTCCACGCTCGATGTCTCGGCGCCGCGCTGCGCCGCACCGCCGATGTGGAAGGTGCGCATGGTCAACTGCGTGCCAGGTTCGCCGATCGACTGCGCGGCGATCACGCCCACCGCCTCGCCGATGTTCACCGTGGTGCCGCGCGCCAGGTCACGGCCGTAGCAATGGCCGCAGACGCCGATATGCGACTCGCAGGTCAGTACCGAGCGGATCTTGATCGCCTCGACGCCGGACCTCTCGATCAGTTCGGCCTCTGGCTCCTCGATCAGCGTGTTGTTCGGCAGCATGACCTTGCCGGTTGCCGGATCGATCACGTCCTCGGCCGTGGTGCGGCCCAGGGTGCGTTCCGACAACGACGACACGACCTCACCGCCGTCCATCACCGCGCGCACGGTCAGGCCGCGTTCGGTGCCGCAGTCTTCCTCGACGATGATGCAGTCCTGCGCCACATCGACCAGCCGGCGGGTCAGGTAGCCGGAGTTCGCCGTCTTCAACGCTGTGTCCGCCAGCCCCTTGCGGGCGCCGTGGGTGGAGTTGAAGTACTCCAGGACGGACAGGCCTTCCTTGAAGTTGGCGATGATCGGCTGTTCAATGATTTCACCCGACGGCTTGGCCATCAGCCCGCGCATGCCGGCCAACTGGCGCATCTGCGCCGGCGACCCGCGCGCGCCGGAGTGCGACATCATCCACACCGAGTTGGTGGGAACGCCGATCTCCTGCTTGCTGATCTCCTTCATCATCGCGGTGGCGACTTCATCGGTGCAACGCGACCAGGCGTCGACGACCTTGTTGTAGCGCTCACCGGCGGTGATCAGGCCGTCCTGGTACTGCTGCTCGAACTCCTTGACTTCCGTCTGGGTGGTGGTGATCAGCGCGCCCTTGGTCTCCGGAATGATCAGGTCGTCCTTGCCGAAGGAGATGCCGGCCTTGGCGGCCTGGGCGAACCCCAGCCCCATCAGCCGGTCGGCGAAGATCACGCACTCCTTCTGACCGCAATGGCGGTAGACCATGTCGATCACGTCGGAGACGTTCTTCTTGGTGAGCTGGCGGTTGATCAGGTCGAACGGCACGTTGGGATGCTTCGGCAGGATCTGCGCGATCATCATGCGGCCTGGCGTGGTGACGACGATGGGACGCACGGCGTTGCCGCCGGCATCGATCGTCTCATAGCGCGCCTTGATCTTGTCGTGCAGGCCGATCACCTTGGCGAACAGCGCGTGCTCGATTTCGCCGATCTTGCCGAACGCCGGGGCCTTCTCGTCCGGCACCGTGCGGAACAGCGGCGTCTCCAGCGACAGGTAGTACAGCCCCAGCACGATGTCCTGCGACGGCACGATGATCGGCTTGCCGTTGGCCGGGCTGAGAATGTTGTTGGTCGACATCATCAGCACGCGGCCTTCGAGCTGCGCTTCCAGCGACAGCGGCACGTGCACCGCCATCTGGTCGCCGTCAAAGTCGGCGTTGAAGGCGGTGCAGACCAGCGGGTGAAGCTGGATGGCCTTGCCTTCGATCAGCACCGGCTCGAACGCCTGGATGCCCAGGCGGTGCAGGGTCGGCGCGCGGTTCAGCATCACCGGGTGTTCGCGGATGACTTCCTCCAGGATGTCCCACACCTCGGGACGCTCCTTCTCCACCATCCGCTTGGCCGCCTTGATGGTCGTCGCGTGACCGTACTTTTCCAATTTGGAATAGATAAATGGCTTGAACAGCTCGAGCGCCATCTTCTTCGGCAGGCCGCACTGTTGCAGCTTCAGCTCCGGCCCCACCACGATGACCGAGCGGCCGGAGTAGTCGACTCGCTTGCCCAGCAGGTTCTGCCGGAAGCGGCCCTGCTTGCCCTTCAGCATGTCCGACAGCGACTTCAGCGGCCGCTTGTTGGCCCCCGTGATCGCCCGGCCGCGACGGCCGTTGTCGAACAGCGCGTCGACGGATTCCTGCAACATGCGCTTTTCGTTGCGCACGATGATGTCCGGCGCGCGCAGCTCGATCAGCCGCTTCAGGCGGTTGTTGCGGTTGATCACGCGGCGGTACAGGTCGTTCAGGTCCGAGGTGGCAAAGCGGCCGCCATCCAGCGGCACCAGCGGGCGAAGCTCGGGCGGGATCACCGGGACCACGTCCAGGATCATCCAGTCCGGCCGGCAGCCGGATTCACCGAATGCCTCGATCAGCTTGAGGCGCTTGACCAATTTCTTGCGCTTGGCCTCGGAGCTGGTCTCCTTCAGGTCGGCGCGCAGCTTGACCTTTTCCGCATCGGTGTCGATGCGGTTCAGCACCTTCTTGATGGCTTCCGCGCCGATGCCGACCTCGAACTGGTCGTCGCCGAATTCATCCTGCTTGGCCATCAACTGGTCTTCGGTCAGCAACTGCAACATCTTCATGTCGGTGGTGCCGGGTTCCAGCACCACGTAGCTCTCGAAGTACAGGATCTTCTCAAGCTCCTTCAAGGTCAGGTCCACCATCAGCCCGATGCGGCTGGGCAGCGACTTGAGGAACCAGATATGCGCCACCGGCGACGCCAGCTCGATATGGCCCATGCGTTCCCGCCGAACCTTCGCCAGGGTCACCTCAACGCCGCACTTCTCGCAGATGATGCCGCGGAACTTCATCCGCTTGTACTTGCCGCACAGGCATTCGTAGTCCTTGATCGGGCCGAAGATACGGGCGCAGAACAACCCGTCCCGCTCCGGCTTGAAGGTGCGGTAGTTAATGGTCTCCGGCTTCTTGATCTCGCCATACGACCAGGAACGGATCTGTTCCGGGGAGGCGATCTGGATCTTGATCTGGTCGAATGTCATCGCCTGGCCGGTCTGGCCAAGAATCTTCATCAGCTCGTTCATAGGTTCGATACCCTTCTAATCCGCGGGTTCAGTACGTCGGTCGCCGTACAAGCCACTTTACCCCAATGGTCATAGCCGGAGCCACGCGTCACGCTAGCCTCACCGTCATGGCCGGCCTTGTGCCGGCCCTCCGCGCACGAACGGTCGGGGGTGGAGAGCCGGGACAGGCCCGGCCATGACTGTAGAGGCGAAGCCACTCGCCACTCTTTCTCGCCGTCATGGGCGAAGCCATCCGCCACTTTATCCTCCTGGTCGTCGTGGGCGGAGGCTACGCGCCACTCTGCCCTGGTCGTCATGGCCGGCCTTGTGCAAGCCATCCGCGCACGAACAGCGGCGGGCGGATGGCCGGAACACGTCCGGCCACGACGGTGAGAGCGAACGTGCGTAGCGATGATTCTCAAGCCGCCCGGTTGTCCAGATCGACATTCAACCCCAGCGACTTCAGTTCCTTCACCAGCACGTTGAAGCTTTCCGGGATGCCGGCCTCGAAGTTGTCCTGCTCGCGCACGATGGCTTCATAGACCTTGGTGCGGCCGGACACGTCGTCCGACTTCACCGTCAGCATCTCCTGCAACGTGTAGGCCGCGCCGTAGGCTTCCAATGCCCAGACCTCCATTTCGCCAAAGCGCTGGCCGCCGAACTGCGCCTTGCCGCCCAACGGCTGCTGGGTCACCAGGCTGTACGGCCCGATTGAGCGCGCGTGGATCTTGTCATCCACCAGGTGATGCAGCTTCAACATGTAGATGTAGCCAACCGTCACCTTGCGCTCGAACGTGTCACCCGTGCGGCCATCGGTCAGCACCACCTGGCCGGAGGTGTTCAGTCCGGCCCGCGTCAGCATCGCCTCGATGTCCGACATGCGCGCGCCGTCGAACACCGGGGTGGCGATCGGCACGCCCTTCTTCAGGTTCTCGCACAGCTCGATCAACTGATCCGTGTCCAGGTTGGCGATCTGCTGGCTGTAGACCTCGTCACCGTAGACCCCCTTCAGCGACTCCAGCAGGGCATCCCGCTGCGCGCCGGTGCGACGGTATTCCTCCACCAGCTCGCCGATCTGCTTGCCCAGGGTCGCGCAGGCCCAGCCAAGATGGGTCTCCAGGATCTGCCCGACGTTCATCCGCGACGGCACGCCCAGCGGGTTCAGCACCAGATCGACCGAGGTGCCGTCTTCCAGGAATGGCATGTCCTCCACCGGCACGACGCGGGAGACCACGCCCTTGTTGCCGTGGCGGCCGGCCATCTTGTCGCCGGGCTGCAGCTTGCGCTTCACCGCGATGAAGACCTTCACCATCTTCATCACGCCGGGCGGCAGCTCGTCGCCGCGCTGCAGCTTTTCCACCTTGCTGTCGAAGCGCGCCTGCAGCCGGCCAACGGCGGCATCGTATTCGCGCTTCAAGGTCTCGATGTCGGCCATCACCGCATCGTTCTGCACGCCGATGTGGCGCCACGCTCCACGCGGATGCTCCCCCAGGATCGCCTCATCGATCTCGGTGCCCGACTTGATGCCCTTGAAACCGCCGGACGCCTTGTTGCCCAGCAATTTCTCGCGCAGCCGGTTGAGGAACGACCGCTCCTGGATCGCCTTCTCGTCGTCGCGGTCCTTGGCCAGGCGCTCGATCTCCGACCGTTCAATCGCCATCGCGCGCTCGTCCTTGTCGACGCCGCGACGGCTGAACACGCGGACATCGACGATGGTGCCGGTGACGCCGGGCGGCAGCTTCAGCGAGGTGTCGCGCACGTCGGACGCTTTTTCGCCGAAGATCGCCCGCAGCAGCTTTTCCTCCGGCGTCATCGGGCTTTCGCCCTTCGGCGTTACCTTGCCGACCAGGATGTCGCCCGGGTTCACCTCGGCGCCGATGTAGACGATGCCGGCCTCGTCGAGGTTCTTCAGCGCCTCCTCGCCGACGTTCGGAATGTCGCGGGTGATCTCCTCCTGGCCCAGCTTGGTGTCGCGTGCCATCACCTCGAATTCCTCGATGTGGATGGAGGTGAACACGTCGTCGCGCGCGATGCGCTCGCTGATCAGGATGGAATCCTCGAAGTTGTAGCCGTTCCACGGCATGAACGCGACCAGCACGTTCCGCCCCAGCGCCAATTCACCCAGTTCAGTGGACGGGCCGTCGGCGATGATGTCGCCCTCGAACACCCGGTCGCCGACCCTAACCAGCGGGCGCTGGTTGATGCAGGTGGACTGGTTCGACCGCATGAACTTGCGCAAGCGATAGATGTCCACCCCCTTCGTCGTCGCGTCCTCGTTGGTCGCCCGCACGACGATGCGGGCGCCGTCGATCTGGTCGACCATGCCGGGCCGGCGGGCGACGATCGTCGCACCCGAATCCCGCGCCACCGCGGCTTCCATGCCGGTGCCGACCAGCGGCGCATCGGCGCGGATCAGCGGCACCGCCTGGCGCTGCATGTTCGATCCCATCAGCGCGCGGTTGGCGTCGTCGTTCTCCAGGAACGGGATCAGCGCCGCCGCCACCGAGACAAGCTGCTTCGGCGAGACGTCGATCGCGGTCACGTCCTCCGGCTTGACCAGCCGGAAGTCGCCTTGCTTGCGCACCGAGACCAGGTCCTGGGTGAACTTTCCGCCGCCGTCCATCGGCGCATCCGCCTGCGCGACCACCAGCCGCTCCTCCTCCATCGCCGACAGGTAGCGCGCGTCCTTCTGCACGATGCCGTCCTGGACCAGCATGTAAGGCGTTTCAATGAAGCCATACTTGTTGACCTTGGCGTAGGTCGCCAGGCTGTTGATCAGGCCGATGTTGGGGCCTTCGGGTGTCTCGATCGGGCAGATGCGGCCGTAGTGCGTCGGGTGCACGTCGCGCACCTCGAAGCCAGCGCGTTCCCGCGTCAGGCCACCCGGGCCAAGCGCCGACAGGCGGCGCTTGTGCGTCACTTCCGACAGCGGGTTGGTCTGGTCCATGAACTGCGACAACTGCGACGAGCCGAAGAACTCGCGCACCGCCGCCGCCGCCGGCTTGGCGTTGATCAGGTCGTGCGGCATCACCGTGTCGATGTCGACCGAGCCCATCCGCTCGCGGATCGCCCGCTCCATGCGCAGCAGGCCGATGCGGTACTGGTTCTCCATCAGCTCACCGACGGAACGCACGCGCCGGTTGCCTAGGTTGTCGATGTCGTCAATCTGGCCGCGGCCGTCCTTCAGGTCGCACAGCGTCTTGACCGTCTTCAGCAGGTCGTCCTTGCGCAGCACCCGCATGGTGTCCGGCGCATCGGTGATGCCGAGGCGCATGTTCATCTTCACCCGGCCCACGGCCGACAGGTCGTAGCGGTCGCCGTCGAAGAACAGGCCGCGGAACAGCGCCTCGGCGGTTTCCGGAGTTGGCGGCTCGCCGGGACGCATGACGCGGTAGATGTCGATCAGCGCGTCGTCGCGGTTGGTGTTCTTGTCCACCGCCAGCGTGTTGCGGATCCATGGGCCGTTGGACTGGTCCACCGCCAGGGTCGGCAGGCTGGTGATGCCGGCGTCTTCCAGCGCAGCGAGACGCGCCTCGGCCAGTTCCTCACCGGCTTCGGCGTAGATCTCACCGGTTTCGTCGTTGACCAGATCGACCGCCACATACCGGCCCAGCAGATCGGCCCGGCCCACCAGCACCTCCTTGGTGGCCTCGGCGATGCGGCGGGCCTGGCGGGCGGTCAGCTTGTCGTCGGCCTTGGCAACGATTTCACCGCTGGCGGCATCAACCAAGGGTTCCAGCAGCTTGACGCCGCGAAACGCATCCGGCTCGAACGGGCGAGCCCAGCCCTTGGGGGTGCGGTCGAAGACGACCTGGGTGTAGAAGTGACGGAGGATTTCCTCCTGGTCCATGCCCTTGATCTCGGCGATGTCCAGCGGTTCGTTGCGGGCGGCGCGGGCGGCGCGAAGCTGCGTCGTGGCGGCGCTTTCCAACGCATACAGCAGCGTGGTCACCGGCAGCTTCCGCTTACGGTCGATGCGCACGTAGACCAGGTCCTTGCTGTCGAACTCGAAATCCAGCCATGAGCCGCGATACGGAATCACCCGTGCCGCGAACAGGTACTTGCCGGAGGAGTGCGTCTTGCCCTTGTCGTGGTCGAAGAACACACCAGGGGAGCGGTGCATCTGCGACACGATAACCCGCTCGGTCCCGTTGATGATGAAGGTGCCGTTGTCAGTCATCAGCGGCATGTCGCCCATGTAGACGGGCTGCTCCTTGATGTCGCGGATCGACCGGGCGCCGGTGTCCTCATCAACGTCCCAGACGATCAGGCGCAGGATCACCTTCAACGGCGCGGCAAAGGTCATGCCGCGCTGGATGCATTCCTCGACGTCGTATTTCGGCTCTTCCAGTTCATAATGGACAAATTCCAGGCGGCCGCGGCCGGCGAAGTCGTCGATCGGAAACACGGATTTGAAGACTTCCTGCAGCCCGGAGTTGGTACGGTTGTCCGGGTTGACGACCATCTGCAGGAACGTCTCGTAGCTGGCGCGCTGCACATCGATCAGGTTCGGCATGGGAGCAACTTCGGGGATCCGGCCAAAGCTCTTGCGAATGCGCTTGCGTCCAGTGAATGACCGTGTGATGGCGTTCATTGATAATCCTACCTGCCGTTATGCCGTCTGCCGGCGCCAGCCACCGAGTGATAGCGCGCGCGTAATCCATTCGCCGAAAACAGGACAGCGGGCGGAAATCGCGGTGATTTCCACCCGCCCCAACGCATAAGCCCCGGCGTCTCGGCGGAGACGCGGGACCGAAGTCGCATTACCAAAGGTAGGCGTTACTGCACCTCCACGCTGGCGCCCGCGTCTTCCAACATCTTCTTGATCTTCGCCACTTCGTCCTTGCCGACGCTTTCCTTCACCGGCTTCGGCGCGGCTTCCACAAGATCCTTGGCTTCCTTCAGACCGAGGCCCGTGATGGTGCGGACTTCCTTGATGACGTTGATTTTCTTGTCGCCTGCCTTGGCCAGGATGACGGTGAACTCGGTCTGCTCTTCCACCGGCGCGGCGGCCGCGGCGGCCGGGGCGGCAGCGGCGGCGGCAACCGGCGCTGCCGCGGAAACGCCCCACTTCTCTTCCAGAAGCTTGGACAGTTCGGCGGCTTCCAGAACTGTCAGCTTGGACAGTTCATCAACCAGGTTTTGTAGATCGGCCATGTCGTGTGTTCCTATAATCTAGACTTTGATTGGTTCCATACAAGGCGGCATACATCCGACTTGCGGGTTGAGTTGGCACGCCCCAGGCTTGCTTGGGGAGCATGCCCCCCGGACGCGATCCGGGGGTCAGGCAGCTTCGGCCGGCTCCTCATCCCGTCTGGCAAAGGCCCCAAAGACCCGCGCGAGCTGTCCAGCCGGCGCCGCCAAGATCCCGGCGATCCGCGTGCCCGGCGTCTGGATCATCCCCAGCAGCCTGCCACGCAGCTCATCCAGGCTCGGCAGTTCGGCGAGCGCCTTGATCCCATCCGCATTCAGCGTCTGGGTTCCCAGCGAACCACCGACCAGCACAAGCTTCTCGTTGGTCTTGGCGAACTCGACGGCCGCCTTCGAAACCGCTACCGCATCGGCCGACCACGCCAGCGCGGTCGGACCTTTCAGCATCGGACGAATGCCGTCGAACGGGGTCCCTTCCAGGGCGAAATTGGTCAGCCGGTTCTTCGCGATTTTGAAGGTCGCACCCGCCGCCCTCATTTTCCGGCGCAGATCGGTCGCCTCGGCAACCGTGAGGCCCGCATTGCGGGTGACCACGATCATCGTTGTAACGGCCAGCGCCTGATTGAGGTTGGCGACGAACTCCCGCTTCTCCGTACGGTCCACGTTTCGTCTCCGTTCGGCCTGTCTCCCCGGACGGGGGCGGCAGGCCAGGTTGCCGTGCAACCGCGCCGGCCCATGCCGGAGCGGTTCGGTTCGCCTGTCCCAGGAACCACCAAAGATCCACGGATCGCTCCGGAAAATCTGGCTTCCCCATCTTCCGCGCGCGGACCGGAGGATCATTCTCCCTTGGGTCCATTACCCCGGCCGCCGGATCGGATCCGTGGTCGGGACGAGCGGTCTTGGACAGGTTCGGGAAGGCCGAGGCCCTCCCTGTCCACCGACCCTCGGGTATCCCCGGGGGACCGGTGTATTCCGTCGTCAATATTCCTGATTCCTGATCTATTTGGCTGCGCGCCTTGTTCCCTGCGCGGTTCCCTGGCACCCGATGCTTCAGGCGCCCTACGCCCCCGCGGCGCCGAGCGTGCTGACGTCGACACGCACGCCGGGTCCCATGGTCGAACTGACGGACGCCCCTTGTAGATAGGTGCCTTTGGCGCCGGTCGGCTTGGCGCGCTGGATCGCATCGGCCAGGGCGCGAGCGTTCTCCAGCAGCTTGTCCTCCTCGAACGATACCTTGCCAATGCCGGCGTGGATGATGCCGGCCTTTTCGGCCCGAAATTCAACCTGCCCCGCCTTTGCCGCGGTGACGGCACCCTTCACGTCCATCGTCACCGTGCCCAGACGCGGGTTCGGCATCAGCCCGCGCGGGCCAAGCACCTTGCCGAGGCGGCCGACGATTCCCATCATGTCGGGCGTGGCAATGCAGCGATCAAAGCCGAGGTCGCCGGCCTGCACCTTTTCCGCCAAATCGTCCGCGCCAACCACGTCGGCGCCAGCGGCCAGCGCCTCATCCGCCTTGGCGCCGCGGGCGAAAACGGCGACGCGCACCGTCTTGCCGGTGCCGTTCGGCAGGCTGGTCAGCCCGCGCACCATCTGGTCGGCGTGGCGCGGGTCGATGCCGAGGTTCATCGACATCTCGATGGTCTCGTCGAACTTCGCCTTGGAGATCGACTTCACCAGCTTGATCGCGTCCACCAGCGGATAGGACCTGCTGCTGTCGACCGCCGCCTGGGCCGCTAAAAGACGCTTGTTCTTCGCCATTGCTTAGCCCTCCGTCACGGTCAGGCCCATGGATGTGGCCGAACCGGTCAGCATCCGCACCGCGCCATCGATGTCGTTGGCGTTCATGTCCTTCATCTTGATCGCCGCGATCTCCCGCAACTGCGTCATGGTGACGCTGCCGGAGGCAGCACCCTTGCCGACGGTGGGGCTGCCCTTGGTAATCCCGGCGGCCTTCTTCAGGTAATAGGTATTGGGCGGCGTCTTGGTAATGAAGGTGAAGCTGCGGTCGGCATAGGCAGTGATGACCACGGGCAGCGGGATGCCCGGCTCCATGCTCTGGGTGACCGCGTTGAATTCCTTAACGAACGCCATGATGTTCAGGCCGCGCTGGCCGAGCGCAGGGCCGACCGGCGGCGATGGATTGGCCTTGCCTGACGGAATTTGCAGCTTGATGTAGCCGACGATTTTTTTCGCCATGATCCCTCATTCTTGTTTCAAGGGACCGCGGTGCATGCGACCCAGGCAGCCATGAGGCGGCCCGACGTCTCCCGCGTTCCAAAAGAGGCGCGCATATAGAGGCCGCCGCCAGACTTGTCCAGCAAAATCGGCATGCCATGCCTCGCGTCGAGGCGGGTGGATTGCTCCGGTCGATGTTCCTGATCCTCCGGCAGGTTGGTAAATGGCGCGGCGGCGGTTTTGGTTCATGACACCTTGCGGGGCAGGTCGTTTCATCACCGACTACACGGCAAGGCACACGGGCAACACGCGTGACAGTCAGTGATGCGGCGTAGCGTTACGACGGCGCCGGCGATTTATCTGTCCCCCTGCCACCGCGCACGCGTATCTGTCCGCTGTGGTGCAGGCCGCTGTAGTACAGGATTGACGGATCGAGTGGACTGTCGAAAATGCGCATCAACGCAGCCGTCCGGAGGAAGGCCCATGATGACCTCGTCGACCCGCGTATTTTTGGGGTGCGTCGCGGGCGCCGTTTCGGTGATTGTCTTTCATCAAGCCATATTGCAGATTTTCTTTTGGCTGGGTGTTGCCCCACGGGCGGCATTCGGGGTTGCCCAGGTGCCGCCGTTCAACCTGCCGATGGTGGTCAGCCTCACCTTCTGGGGCGCGCTGTATGGCGGCGGCTTTGGGTTCCTGACGTCCCGGCTGCGGGGGCGGATCTGGCTGAACGGCCTGCCGCTTGGCCTGCTCGCCACGCTGATGGCTTGGTTCGTATTCCAGCCACTGAAGGGCTTGGCCGCGGCATTCGGCTGGCAGGCCTGGCCGATGCTGCGCTCCCTGATCGCCTGGGAAATCTGGGGCCTGGGTGTCGGCATCATCCTGCCGCTGCTGCATCCGCGCCGCATCGGCGCTTCGCGCGCGCCATGGCAGCGGACCACGCTTGCGACCTGATCGCGCTTGCGGCGTGATTCCCGAGGTGGATGCATCGTCCTCCACGCGAATTGACCCGCGACCAACAGGCAAGCCTCGCGATCATAGCAAACCGCTACGCTGGACTGCCATTTTGCTGGCGGCCCTGACCATCGGCTTTCCCATGCGTAGCGATGCCCGCACCATCCTGGCGGCGGTGCCCATCTCGCGCATGGATCTGCCATGGTGGCGCGCTCGGCATGAGGCGAAGCTGCAGGCGTTGGCGCGGGTGCATCCAACATTGATCTTCCTGGGCGACTCGATCACCCAGGACTGGGAGAAATCCGGGCCGCCGGCCTGGCGGGATTTCGCCCCGGACTGGCAACGCTTCTACGGCGATCGCAATGCGGTCAATCTCGGTTTCATCGGCGACACCACGGCCAATCTGCTGTGGCGCATCCGCAACGGCGAGGTTGCCGGGATCGCGCCCAAGGTCGCCGTGCTGCTGATCGGCGCGAACAACCTTGGCCGGGTCCACTGGTCCGCCGCGGACACCGTGGCCGGTATCGACACGATCATCACCGAACTGCGCCACCGCCTGCCGCAGACCAGGATCCTGCTGCTGGGGGTGCTGCCGTCGGCGCGGTCGGCGTGGGTGTCCGAGACCACGCGGCAGATCAACACGCAACTGGCATCGCGCTACAAGGATGTGCCGTCGGTGACCTACCTGGACCTGACCGTCATCTTCATGCGCAACGGCATGCTGAACCGCGCCTTGTATCTCGATCCGCGGCTGACGCCGCCGGACCCGCCGCTGCATCCCTCGGCGGAGGGACAGCGGCTGATGTCGCGGACGATGGAGCCGGTGCTGGCCGAGATGCTGGGCGACAGGCCGCATTAACGCGATGGGCCGCATTAACGCGATGGGCCGCATGAAGACGGGTCCACTGAAAGGAAGGGTTCATGCCGAAGGGATATTGGATCGCGCGGGTCGATGTGACCGATCCGGAGGGTTATCAACGGTACGTCGCGGCCAACGCCGTCGCATTCCGAAGCTTCGGCGCCCGCTTCATCGTTCGCGGCGGTCGCTTCGAGGCGCCGGAGGGCATCGCCCGGTCAGGCAACATCGTGCTGGAGTTCGCCGACTACGAGACGGCGGTCGCCTGCTACCACTCGGCGGAGTATCAAGCGGCCAAGGCGCTGCGCGACGGGCGGTCGCAGGCGGATGTCCTGATCATCGAGGGATACGATGGGCCGCAGCCGGAATAGACCGGGATTGGCGCCGCACGCCGTCGGTCAGACTACCGATGGCGTCGTCGCAGCAAGCGCCCGCCGCTGCAATGCCGCCGTCCGCACCAGCTCGTCCGCCATCCTCTGCGCAAAGTTTGGCCGCTGATCGAGCTGAATAACCGGCATCGGGCGGACCACCGGTAGCCGGGGTGCTGCCGGCGTTGCTTGCGGCATCGCCACGGGACAATGGGTGGTTTCGGTCGCTGCCTTCCGGGTCGTTTTCGCTGCGACGGCGGGTGATATTTCCGCCGCGGCGGGGCCGGTCGCTGTCGCGGCGGGCGCCGGGGCCGGAATGCTGTCGCCGACGGGCTCCTGCATGGCTTCGGCGACCGCGGCATTGATAACGGCGAGATCCGCCGCCAGGCCGCCCGCTGTCATCGGCGGGGGGGTTTTTTCATCGGGTGCGCCCGGCGGTATGCCAAGCGATTTCGACCGCAGGTCGCGCTGGCGCCGCTCCATCAGGCGTTCGCCTTGGGCAGCCGAACGGTTCAGCGTGTTGGCTTTGCCGAGATACCGCAACTGCAGCGCCGGCGGCATGTCTTCCGAGGCTGCCCTGCCCAAGGCGGCAAGCGCCGCCATCGAGAAGGCGATGACGCGCGCGCTGTTGATGCAGTCCGCGTGCGTCCGCGGCTGATAGGAGGCGATCGCGCACACCGCCATCGCCTGGGCAACCGGCAGGTCGTCCCGGCCAGCGACGAACAGCGGCGCAAGGCGGTTGGCGAGGCATTCGATCAGACCGAACACGGGATCAGCGGGCAAGGTCCCATTGTTGCCAGGAGCATTGTTGTCAGGAGTGGCGACGGTCGGGTTGGTCATGGGAACGGTAACCCCTGGCTGAAAATCCGATCGGTGAATTCTTGTTTCGTTCTTATGAGTTCTTATCGCAAACCGTTGCCGAGGCGCAAGAAGAATCGGCCGCCGGCTAGTGCGATGAAGTTGGTTCAGGCGCGGTGCGGCCGCGACCTGGGCAACGATATACTGGGCTTGCCGCAAACGAGTGGTCAGCTCGCCTCCACCCGGTTCAACCGTCTATTGGCGACGACTTCCAAGGCTTCGATGCGACCGTCAGTCGCATGGCGCCAAGCGCCGCTTTAGCAGCGTTTGCATGTGCCACCCAGATACCACCCCAGTTTAGCAACGATGATGACAGATGGACGGCGCGATTCTGGGGCCGATTCAACAGGCCGTTGTGGATGTACACAGAATTTTGAAAGGCCGCAACGGAACGTGCTGCTATGGTGGTGTCATACAGGGACGATGACATGAGGATTTTAGCGCTGGGCTTGATCGGGGCTTTCCTGCTGGTCGGGGTTGACGCAAGCGCCGAGGCGCGTGGTGACGGGCGACATCCATCTATCTCGACACGCGGCGGCTACGAAAACTGGCGGCAATTCGGTTTCAGCGGCGTCCATGGCAACATGGTCAACAGGAATCGAGACCGCACTAGCGTGGCACGGGCTGATGCCGCCGCCCCACGCGACACCCGTGACACTACGCGAGCGGCGGAAAACCCCTGGATGAACCCAGGCCATTCTTCCAACGACAAATTCTCGGCGCACACTGGTGCGAACCCGTGGATGAATCCGGAGCAGCCTCTATCGGACCACGGCCGGGGGCGCGGTGGCGCAAATCCGTGGATGAATCCGGAGCAGCCTGTATCGGACCACGGCCGGGGGCACGGTGACGCGAACCCATGGATGAATCCCTAGACCGAACATCAATCGTGTCGTTTCCAGCCATCGCGCTTCAAAACAGGCAAGCCAGACGAAGGCCGGCCGGTCGAGGACGGATCAGACGGCATCCGGAACCGTTGCAGCCTCCCCTGGCAGGTGTTTTGGCCGGAGGTTCAATAAGGCCAAGCCACCACACGGCTTTTGCGTCAGACCGTGTTATCGCTCATGAAAACCGGCCGCGGGGACGACTGGCATCACTCCAACTGATTGCTTAGCTGGCGTCCCGTAGGGGATTCGAACCCCTGTTGGTGCCGTGAGAGGGCACTGTCCTGGGCCTCTAGACGAACGGGACCTCGGCCAAGGCGGGCTTCTACCTCCGAACCCCCCAAACCTCAAGCACCCAGATACGCTACCGCGCCAGCGATACCCGTGCCGCCACCGCGCCGGTGCGCGGGTCGATCAGTATCACCCGATCCAGCCCGCCGCCTTGCAACTGCACCGCCAGCCGGTCCTGCACACCGGCGATCCCGGCGATATGCGTCCCCGCCGGCTCCTGCAGCACCGCCCCGATCACCGCCGGCAGTCCCGCGGCCGCAGCCAGGGGACCGCCCAAGGGCGTTGCCGAGCGCCGCAGCACGACGACAACCAGCGCCGCCGTGCCCGCCACGATCAGCACGCCCATCACGATCACGGCGATCTTCAGCGCCCGCATGCCCGATCCCATCCTTCCCCCCCAACCACGCCCATTCTTCCCTGCGACCACGGATGCGCCTATTGCCCAGGCGTCATGCCGTCCGCACCACCCGTCGATCCGCTACCCGGTCCGCGCACGGCTTCGCTGCCCGCTGGATCATGCCAGGCTGGCTCATTCCAGCACGGGCCAATCCGGATCATCGCCGCCGCCGAACATGCCGGCCAGCGCATCGATCGCTTCATTGCGGATGCGATCGGCACGCTGTCCCGCTCCCGCGTTAAGACGCTGATCGAGGACGCCCGCCTTACCAGCAACAATCGCATCATCACCGAGCCGGCGGAAGCGGTGCGCGCCGGCGGCACCTACACGCTGGACATCCCGCCGCCGACGCCGGCGACACCGCGGCCGCAAAGCATCGCCTTCACCATCCTGCATGAGGACGCCGACCTGATCGTCCTCGACAAGCCCGCCGGCCTGGTCGTCCATCCGGCCCCCGGCAACCTCGACGGCACCCTGGTGAATGCCCTGCTGGCGCATGTCGGTCCAGGCTTTACCGGCATCGGCGCGGAGCGGCGGCCCGGCATCGTGCACCGGCTGGACAAGGATACCTCCGGCGTCATGGTCGTTGCCAAGACGCAGTTCGCCAACGACAAGCTGACGGCCGCCTTTGCCGCGCGCGATCTGGACCGCGCGTACCTGGCGCTGGTCTGGGGCCTGCCGACACCGCTGCACGGCGAGATCGAGGGCGCGATCGGCCGCGACAGGCGGGACCGCAAGCGCATGGCGCTGGTCAGCCACGGCGGCAAGGCGGCACTGACACGTTACCGCACGCAACGCGCCTGGCGAGCCAGTCTGGCGCTGCTGGAGTGCCGCCTGGCCACCGGACGGACGCATCAAATCCGCGTGCATCTGGCGGCCCGTGGACATCCGGTGGTTGGTGATCCGCTGTATCTGCGTCGGGTGCCGGCTGGCGCCCGCGGCATCGAGCAGCCACTCCGCAGCCAGCTTCTGGACTTCCCGCGGCAAGCCTTGCACGCCGCCAGCCTCGGATTCGCCCACCCCCGAACTGGCCGGCCGATCAGCTTTCAGGCAGCGCCACCGCCTGATATGGCGGCGCTGATCCAGGCCGTGGAGCGGGTCCTGGGAGCCGGCTGAACACTGATCCATTCGGCCAGCTCGTTCATGTTGACAGGACCGCATTGGTCCTGTATATCAACCTCATCAACCTAGGTGGATGCCCTGTGTTGCCGGGTTCGTCCGGTCAAGCCGCTGCCAGTGTGGAGCGGGTCTCCGGGACGTGATGTACCCTCACGCATCCAGACTGAGTTCAGTCACATTCAGGCCGTATTCCTGCGCCGCTTCGGGCAGGTGAATTCCGGCTGACGAAAGGAGCCTACGCCGTGGCCTCTGCCGTCCTTAATATCGCCCCAGAGGGCAACCTGTCGCGGTATCTTCAGGAAATCCGTAAATTCCCCATGCTGACGCCGGAGGAGGAGCTTTCACTGGCTCATCGCTGGCGTGATACACAGGATATGGAGGCGGCTCACAAGCTTGTCACCTCGCATCTTCGACTCGTGGCGAAAATCGCCATGGGCTATCGCGGTTACGGCCTGCCGGTCGGCGAGCTGATCAGCGAAGGCAATGTTGGCATGATGCAGGCGGTCAAGCGCTTTGATCCCGACCGCGGCTTCCGCCTGGCGACCTATGCCATGTGGTGGATCAGGGCCGCCATTCAGGAATACATCCTGCACTCTTGGTCGCTGGTTAAAATGGGCACCACCGCCGCGCAGAAGAAGTTGTTCTTCAATCTGCGCCGGCTGAAGGGCCAGATGCAGGCGATCGACGATGGCGATCTGCAACCCGAGCAGGTGGCCAAGATCGCCCGCGTGCTGGACGTGCCGGAACAGGACGTGGTCAGCATGAACCGCCGTCTCGCGGCGCCCGACCACAGCCTGAACGCGCCGGTCCGCCAGGATAGTGAGGGGGAGTGGCAGGACTGGCTGGTCGACGAGTCGGAAACCCAGGAATCGTCCATCGCGGACCGTGAGGAACTGACCGGACGCAAGGCGCTGCTGAATGGCGCGCTGAAGTCGCTGAATGAGCGGGAGCGCCACATCCTGATTGAACGCCGCCTGAAGGACAACCCGACCACGCTGGAAGACCTGTCGCAGCAATACAACATCTCCCGCGAGCGGGTCCGCCAGATCGAGGTCCGCGCGTTTGAAAAGCTGCAAAAGGCAATGAAGGCGCAGATCGCCGAACGGCGGATGAATGCCAACGCTCGCCTGCCGTCCAACCATCAGCCGGCGCTGACAGCGCAGCCTGGCTAACGTCGTCCGGTTCGGCTGCCGCCGCTTTGACTGACGACACACGTGCATGGCTGGCCCCGCTGGCCGTACACGTGTTGCTCATGTCCCGTGCCGGCCATGCACGGCCTGTGGCAATACTGTCTTTGCTGCGTCACGATATACGCAAGCGTGATCCCGTGGCGGCGGGATTACCGCCTGGCTATTCTGACCGCTCCAGTTCCCATTCCTCGACAATCTTCTGCCGCTCGGCGACAAGGCGCGCGCGCCTGATCCGGATCCGTCCGTCGTCCAGCAGCTTCAGCGCCATCGGCAGGATTTGCGTCAGCACGAATCCGAACCCCGCCGCCAGCAGGACAACTAGCACCGTCCGTCGATCCGCCGCCATCGCCACGCAGGCATCCAGGCCGTCGCACTGGAACCAGATCGAGACAATCGGGTGAATGCTGGCGGCACCTTGAAACAGCAGCATGGTCCGGCCGATCGCCTTGCCCGGCGTCGGGTCGAGCAGCCATCCGACAACCCCGGGCAGCAGCAGCAGCAGCACCGCGGCGGCGATGTCGGGGGCGACCGCGATCATGCCGCCACAGCCCAGGCCGACGATCAGCAGCACCAGCCCACCGCTCGCGCGTGACAGCACCGACCCCTTCCCGGCGGTTTTCGTGCTCATCCGGGGCCGGTCATCCGAGCGCGGCGGCCAGCATCATCAGGATCAGCGCGGTCATCCCGGCCGCCGCGGCGATCTCGCGGCCGAAGCGCTGCATGACAACCCGCCTTGCGTCGTCCGACCGGTCGATCGCCGCCAGTTCGCCGTCGATGGCCGCCAGCAGCACGGCCGCCCGTGCCGCGCCAACGTGGTCCTCGGCACGGGCCTTGCCATCCTCCACCAGGGCCAGCAGACGGCCGAGGAAGCCGGCCTTCGCCAGAGCGTCCAGCCGCTCAAGCAGCGCCGCCCGCGTCGACTGGTTGCGCCACGTCTCCAGTTCGGGACGAAGCTGCGCCGCCGCCCAGGCTGCCAGCGCCGGCATCGGCTGAGCGTGGTGGCGTTGCTGAAGATCGCGCAACAGGCCAAGCTGCCGCATGCGACAGGTCCTGGGATCCTTGGTGGCAAGGATCAGGTTTACCGCCGATTCGATTTGCCGGTCGCTTCTTGCCGCGATGAATGCACGGATCTGCAGGTCGACCAGACTGCCACCCGGCGCCGCGGCCGCGGCCTTCTCCAGATATCGCATCAGATCCGGCATGCCGATCACCCAGGCGTCGGCCATGGCCTGACCGCTGCACGGCAGCAGCGGATTAAGCGCGTAGAACACCCGCGCCAGTGCACCTTCCCCGCCTTTTTGCAGGAACACCCGATGCTGGCGCCCTTCCACCGACAGCGACAGCACATCATCGCGGCTGCCGCGCGGGCCGGCGGCGGACCATGTCGACAGGATGTCGTTGCGGAGCAATTCCTCAACCAGGTTCAGCATGCCCGGGTTGCCCCGCATGCCCTCCGCCAGCAGCGAGTCGACCGCGTCCGGCCACAGCGCCGCCTCCCGCCAGCACAGCGGCATGCGCGGTTCAATGGTGCTGATGGTGTGCATCAGCAGCCGCGCATCGGCATCGGCGGCGGTCTTGCCGTCCGCCAGACGAATGCGGATGAGGTCCTCGATCTGCGCGGCAAGCCCGGCATCGCCCAGGCCGCGACGCAGCCAGTGCGTTGCCAGGCCGTTGCGCAACGCCTGTGTGGACTTCTTTTCGTTGAGCGAAAGCGCGTAGGCCAGGGTGCGGGCGTCAAACACCGCGATGTCGTTCAGCATCAGCGGCCGCTGACTTCTCCGGGCGGGCCGAGCGGCGATGCGGCGGATGCGGGCGTTGTTGGGATCGGTCAGCAGTTTGGGTGCCGGCCGATGTTCGGCTTCCTCCGCCAGCATGCCGCGCAGCAGGTCGCCCAGGAAGGCGGGGATCGCGACGCCTTCAGTCAGCGCGGCGAAACTGCCGAGGTCCAGCTTGCGGCGTACGATCGTGGCATCGTCCAGGCCGGCCATCGGCATCTGGCCGGTCGCCAGCACGATCAGCAGCACACCCAGGGCATAGACGTCGTCGGCGATCGTCCCGTCGCCGCGTCCGGCTGGATGGCACATGGCGCTGAACGGCGACTCGAAGACCGCCGGCTGCAGCATCGCCGGCGGCGCCGCCCAGGCGGCACCAAGCGTGATCGGCTGGCCGCGGGCGGCGATGAACATGTTATCAGGCCGGATCGCCCGGTGCGTGACGCCGATGCCCTGCAAGGCGACCAGAACCTGTGCCGCGGGCCGCAGCACGTGTTCCAGCAACGCGGCCTCGGACCAGGCCTCCGTCGAGGACGATACCGGCGGTCCGGACGGCGCGGAGCAGATGACGTAGTAGCCCTGGCCGCCGCCTGGCCGCGGCCCGACCCCATGGCCTAGGGGGATCATCAGGTTATCGATCGGGCCGGTCAGGGATTGCATCGCCAGCAGCCGAGGCGAGGCATGCCGCCCGACCGCCAGCGCGACCAGTCGCGCCTCACCGCTTTGCCGATCGGTCGCCGCGAAGGCCGGCAATCCACCACCCGCGTCGTGCAGCCGTCGGCCGGCATCGACAGCGTAGCGGCCAGCGATCAGCGTGTCGGACGGGGTGAGTTCAGCGGCCATGCGGACGAACCATTCTGGTCAGGCCGCGGAAGCTTAGAGTTGGAAAGGTTGACCAGGGGTTAACGTGCTGGCGTCAACCGATTGCTTTCGCGCGCGGCCGCCTCCGTTGCAGGTCGGTCGCTCCACCGGTCGCGCGCGCACGCCAGCCGGCCCTCCGGGCTGCTGGCATCACCCCTCGAACGGGTCTTTTACCATGATGGTGTCGTCGCGTTCCGGACTGGTGGACAGCAAGGTGACCGGCGCTTCCACCAGTTCCTCGATCCGCCGCACGTACTTGATCGCCTGTGCCGGCAGATCGGCCCAGGATCGTGCGCCGCGTGAGGACCCGGACCATCCTTGCATCACCTCATATTCGGGAGTAGCCGCAGCCTGTGCGCCGGGGGCAGCCGGCAGATGGCGGAAGACGGTGCCATCGATCCGGTAGCCGGTGCAGATCTTCAGCTCCGCCAGCCCGTCCAGCACATCCAGCTTGGTCAGCGCGAGTCCCTGGATGCCGCCGACCTTGATTGCCTGGCGCACCAGCGCCGCGTCGAACCAGCCGCAGCGGCGGCGGCGGCCGGTCACCGTGCCATACTCGTGCCCGCGGTCGCCCAGCGACTGGCCGATGTCATCGTTCAGCTCGGTCGGGAACGGTCCCGATCCCACCCGCGTGGCGTATGCCTTGGCGATGCCCAGCACAAAGCCCACTGTCGCCGGTCCGACGCCGCTGCCGGACGCCGCCGTGGCGGCGACGGTGTTGGACGATGTGACGAACGGATAGGTGCCGTGGTCCACGTCCAGCATCACCGCCTGGGCGCCCTCGAACAGGATGCGCTTGCCGGCGCGCCGGAGCTGATCCAGCCGTTCCCAGACCGGTTCGGCATAGGGCAGGATCCGCGGCGCCAGCGCCAGCAGCCCGGACAGCAATGCATCCTTGCTGAACGGCGCCACGCCGAGACCCTGCAGCAAGGTATTGTAGTGCAGCAGCAGCTCGTCCAGCTTCAGGGACAAGGTATCCGGCTCCGCCAGGTCGGCTACCCGGATGGCGCGGCGGGCGACCTTGTCCTCATAGGCCGGGCCGATGCCGCGGCCGGTGGTGCCGATCCTGGCGGCGCCACGGGCTTCCTCCCGCGCCTTGTCGAGCGCCGGATGCAGCGGCAGGATCAGCACGGCGTTCTCGGCAATGCGCAAGGTGTCCGGGGTGACCGTCAGGCCCTGCGCGCGCACCCGGTCGATCTCCGCCAGCAGCGCGTCGGGGTCGACCACGACGCCGTTGCCGATCACCCCCAGCTTGCCCCGCACCAAACCCGAGGGCAGCAGCGACAGCCGGTAGGTCTGGTTGCCGACAACCAGCGTATGGCCGGCATTATGCCCGCCCTGGAACCGCACGACCACATCCGCTCGGCTGGCCAGCCAATCGACGACCTTACCCTTGCCCTCGTCGCCCCATTGGGCGCCGATCACGGCGACATTGGCCATTGTTCAGTCCCCATGGTTTAGCAATCGGTATGTAACGGCATCGCGCGGCCGCCGCGCAGGATATGGGAGCAGCCAAGACGCGCCGCCTCGGCGGCATCGTCGCCGGCATAACATACCGTCGGGGATAACGCCGCAACCGTCGCGAAGCCATCCGCCCGCAGGCCGGCGACCAGGGCGGGATCGGCGGCGAGCGGAATGAACACGCGGGTGCGCGCCTGACGCGGCGGTGCGACGCGCAGGATGGCGTCGGGATACAGCGTCAGGCCGGTGGCGGGTTCCGTCTCGCCGCAGACATAGCGACCGCCGCGACCCAGTTCCTCGTGCCGGCCGGGGGCGTAGACCGTCACCGAAACGCCGGTTTCGTAGCGGAACCCTCGGAATTCCACGGGATCGACGGTCAGCCGCAGCGCCGGCGCACCGGCGCGGATGGCGGCGACGGTGCGGGCCACGCGTTCGGCCAGGACACCGGCGGCGTTTGGCAAGACCGCCGCCGCCAGCGCCGCCAACGCGCGATCGGCCGGACCCGCCGCCAGCAGCAGGTCGGTCAGCACCGGCGCCAGGGCCGCGCCATGCCGCGTCACCGCCGCCGCATCCTTGCGGTCCAGCGCCCGAGACAGGTGAATACGCTCCGATCCGGTGAAGCCGGCTTCATCCAGCAGGGAGGGCACCAGCATCGGCAAGGTCAGGTCGAAGCTGACGCGGATCAGGCCGACAGCGGCCAGCGCTTCGGCGGCGACCAGCACCGTCTCGGCGTCCGCCTCGGGACTGTCATGGCCGATCAGCTCGATGCCGGCCTGCACCACCTGCCGGTCGGGCGCCAACTGGCTGCCGCGCACCCGCAGGCACTGTCCGGCATATGACAGCCGCAGGGGTCGGGACGCCGTGGCCAGTCGCGTGGTGGCGATCCGGCCGACCTGCGGCGTGGTGTCGGCGCGCAGCCCCATCATGCGCTGGCTGTCCGGGTCCATCAGGCGGAAGGTCTGCTCCGACACGGCCGCGCCGGAGCCGAGCAGCAGACTGTCCTCGAATTCCAGCAGCGGCGGTTTCACCCGCTGGTAGCCGTGCGCGGCGAACACGCCCATCAGCACCTCGACGGCGGAGGCTTCCGTTTCCGCGTCCGGCGGCAACAGATCACGCAGACCAGCGGGCAGCAGGGCCAGGTTGGGGGGCAGGTCATCGGTCATGTCGGTCGTTCAGGTATCAGCCGAGGCGGAAGAAAGGAAGGGCAAGGCGCTGCTCCGGCGTCCGCGGCCCGACCGCCAGGCGAAGCTTACCTACCGCTGCTGCTGAAGCCCATGCGGTTGCTGGACTTGCTGCCCGGTGTTTGATGTCGCCGTGGCATGACGATGCGAAAAGCAGCCCATCTCGTAACAACCGAACAAGGCTGCCGCGCCGACACCGATGGCAACCTTGGTCCCGGTGGACATTCCCGTCGAGGCAGGCGCAGTCGCCTGGCCCGAAACCATGGCTTGCGCCGGTCGGCCAGCGGCGCCGACCACCACGGCAACGCGCTGCGCTTGCTGCGGACCGCCGCCTGCCGGAATGTAATCGACGCTTATCTGGCTGCCGGCCGGTTTCGACCCGACATAGCTGGCGAAGGTGGCGAGGCTCGGGAAGACCTGCCCATCCACCGCGATGATCTGATCCCCGGCCTTGAAGCCAGCCTGTGCGCCAGGCGAGCCCTGGCGCACCTGCTTGACCCGAATGAGCTCGAACGTCATGCCATCATCAGTGATCTGCTGCGCGCGTTCGATGTTCATCCCCAGGCTGCCCTGGTTGTGCGGCAACCCGGCGGCTTCCTGCTGCGAGAGCAACCGGTAGCCCATCCGGTTTTCAGCCTGCGCCGGAAGCGCCGCGCACTGCCACGCGAGCAGGCAGCTTGCGACCACTGTGGACAGGGCGCGGTTGACCATCGGGCTAAACCGACACCGAACCTTCATCCGGCAAGCGGCCGTCCGGCGTCGCGGCATGAACGGCGTTCGGCAGATGCTGGCTGAGCTGCGACAGGAAATCCTGCGGAGCCATGCCCGATTGCGACGACATCGCCTGAACCTGATCGTTTCCCAGGACGCCATGGAGCTGTTCCGGGGAGACCGGCTGGTTGGCTCCATTGCCGACCCAGGACTGTGCGATGCCACCAAGGCCAGCGCCTTCAAACTTGGAGATCAAGCCTTGCAGGCCGCCCATGCCGCCAAGCGAGGCCGCTCCACCCGTCATTCCCTGGTTCCCGGCCTGATTGGCTTGACCGCCGCCAAGCAGGCTGCCGAGGATACCCTGGATGGGTGACGCTTCGCCGCTGGCATTGCCGCTGCCCATGCTGGACATGATTGTGTCAAGAATTCCCATTGTCTATCTTCCTTCTGGAGATGAAGCGAGGCTATGCGTCAGGCTATACGGCCGTCGCTGCGCCGGTGATCGGATGGTAGACGAACAGCACGACGACGGCGACAAACATGCTATCGAGGTTCAGGCCGGTCACCAAAGCCCCCCGATCAGTGAGAACAGAAAACCCTGATAAAGCCGCCGAGGACGATGTCGAGCCTTTAGGCTCTTGCCGCGCTTGTTAATGATCTTGCTGGCAATAAAGCCGGCAAGCAATACCAGGAATGAGCCATTCAATGATCGACATCGTGTTTTCTTTCCAGAAAGGCAGCTTATCAGGTCCGAGCACCGCCCGCAGGAGAAGTGCTCGGACCATCGTTGTTGGTTAAGCGGACAGGACGCTGCTCCCGCGGCGTCCACGTTAACCAGGCATTAATGCTCGACACCTACCCTGGCGCCCACACGCCATGCTCTTCCACACCACCGCATTCATCCTAGGGTTTCTGCCGACCTGCCTGACGGGCTTCCTTCTCGTCGGCCGTTACGGCGGGGGTAGCTGGGCGTTGCGCTGGATCATCGCCGCCAGCCTGTTCTTCTACGCCTGGTGGAGTCCGGCGCATCTGCCGCTGCTGGTGGGCTCCGTGCTGGCGAATTACGCCATCGCCTGGCGGCTGCGCCGCAGCCTGGTGCCGCGGCGCTGGCTGATTGCGGGAATTGCGCTGAACCTGCTGCTGCTCGGCTGGTTCAAGTATGCCGACTTCCTGCTGCACATCGCCGCCCCCGGCGCGCCGCCGCTGCGCATCACCCTGCCGCTGGCGATCAGCTTCTTCACCTTCCAGCAGATCATGTTCCTGGTGGATACCAGCCGAACCCCCGCCTCGGCGCCGCTGCCGGGGCTGCTGCCCTATGCCGCCTTCGTCACCTTCTTCCCGCATCTGATCGCCGGCCCGATCGTCCGGGCATCGGAGATCATCCCGCAACTGACCGCATCCCGCTTCCCCCGCGCACAGTTCGACAACCTGACCGACGGGCTGATGATCTTCCTGCTCGGCCTGGGCAAGAAGCTGGTGCTGGCGGACCTGTTCGGCGGCTTCGCCGACACCGGGTTCGATGCCGCCTCGCACGGCATCGGGCTAAGCTTCTTCGAGGCATGGTACGCCACCCTGTCCTACGCGCTGCAGATCTACTTTGACTTCTCCGGCTACTCCGACATGGCGATGGGCCTGGCGCGGATGCTGAACGTGCGCTTTCCGCTGAACTTCGACAGCCCCTACCAGGCGCGCGACATCGCCGCCTTCTGGCGCCGCTGGCACATCACGCTGGGCGGCTTCCTGCGCGACTACCTGTACATCCCGCTGGGCGGCAACCGCGTCGGTGGGCCAAGGCGCATCGTCAACCTGATGGTGACGATGCTGCTGGCCGGCCTGTGGCATGGCAGCGCCTGGAACTTCATCGCCTGGGGCGGCCTGCACGGCGGCTTCCTGGTGATCCACACGCAGTACCGCCGCCACTTCCCGCCGCTGCCGGCGCTGCTCGGCCAGACGCTGACCCTGCTGGCGGTGGTGGTCGCCTGGGTGCCGTTCCGCGCCGCCACCCTGGCCGATACCCTGTCCATGCTGCGCGGCCTGAGCGGCCTGAACGGCATCGCCCTGCCGCGCATGATCGTCGCCGCCTTCCCGCCGCTGGCGGCCATCGCCCTGCCGGTCGCGGTGATGCCGTCCCTCGGCGATGCCCGCACGCTGAGTTTTCCGGAGATTTCCGCCTGCCTGCTGATCGGCTGGATCATCGTGCTGGCGCTGCCCAACGTGCAGCGGATGACCGACCGCGCCCGCCCCTGGGCCTTGACCGCGGGCTTCGCGCTGACCGTGCAGGCGCTGTTCTTCGCGCCGCATGTCGCGCCGTTTCTGTATTTCCAGTTCTGATGCGCCGCACCGGGCAAGCTTGATGCGCCGCATCCTGCTCGCCTGCGCCGCGTCCCTGGTGCTGTATGGGATCGCCTTTGGCTGCCTGCTGGACCGGCCGCTGACGTTGGGCAGGCTGCGCGCGCAGATCAACGCCAATCTGGCCCTGGGCACCGCGATCACTGGTCCCAAGCTGGTCATCCTGGCCGGATCGAACGGCCCCTACTCGCATCGCTGCGAGATGATCGGTCCCATCGTCGGCCGTCCCTGCATAAATGCCGGCGTCGCGGTCGGCGTCGGCCTGGACTACCTGTTCGCCCGCTGGAAGCCGCTGCTGCGTCCAGGTGATGTGGTCTACCTGCCGCTGGAGGAGACGCAGTACGCCCGTGAACGCACCACCAGCGAACTCGGGCCGGACGCGGCGATCATGCTGCGGCATGACCGTGCCACGCTGTGGACCATGCCGCCGCACCGCCAGCTTGCGGCGCTGTTTGCCTCCGACCTGCGGGCCGGCATCATGAGCCTGCTGGAAATGGCCTTGCTGGACAGCGATTTCCACGATCCGCGCGCGGCCGCCACCGGCTCCACCAACGCATGGGGCGACCATATTGGACATACCATCGCCCTGAGCGCCGCCAGCCGGTCGGCGCTGCTGCATGAGCAGCCGTTCCATGCGACCGCCGCCCAGATCAGCGGCGGGTATGGCACCGAACTGGTGCGGCAGTTCGTGCGCTGGGCCGCCGCGCGCGACATCCGCGTCATCGGCGGATTGCCGACCGGGTTCGCCGACTCGCCCATCGGCACCGACAGCCTGGCCGCCATTCGCGCGGTCTACCTCGGCGCCGGCTTCCTGGAGCTGCCCAACCGCAGCCGCTATCCGCGTTCGGACTTCTTCGATTCGCCGGACCATCTGAACGAGGCGGCGCAGATCCGCCATTCCTTCGCCATTGCCCAAGCGCTGCGCTGCATGATGGGCGGCACTGTTTCCCGCGGTGCCGACCCGCCAGTTCGACTGGTGGCGACACACGCTCCAGCGACACCGCAATAGCGTGATCGCCTGAGGCTGACCCAGTCAGAAGGTGTCAGACAATGATTTAAAGCGCGATATCCACGTTAACCTGAACCAATCGCGCTTTAAGCCAGTGATCCGGCAGCCGGACGGCAGCCGATCCTCGCGGCGCGCCCGCGCCGTCGCCCGCGGCGGCACCTGACCCAGCAGCCGACGGGTTGATGCGCCATCCCTTGGCACTTGAATTCACCCCGTCCGACAAGGCGACAATTCAGATGCGCGCACGCATTGAACACCCGCGCGTGCGAACGCATATCGCGCCGGACAAGGAGGTTACGCATGAGCGACACTGTTTTGGAACAACATTCATTCGGCGCCGAGGTTGGCCGCCTGCTCGATCTGGTCGTCCATTCGCTGTATACTGAGCGTGAGATTTTCCTGCGCGAACTGGTGGCCAATGCCGCCGACGCGGTCGATCGCCGTCGGTTCGAGGCGCTGACCGATGCCGCCCTGGCGCCGCCGGCCGAGGCGAAGATCCGGGTGGTGCCCGACAAGACGGCGAACGCCGTGCTGATCGCCGACGACGGCATCGGCATGACGCGCCAGGAGATGATCGACAACCTGGGCACCATCGCCCGCTCCGGCACCCGCGCCTTCACGCAGAACCTGGCCACTGCCAAGCCGGAGGACCGGCCGAACCTGATCGGCCAGTTCGGCGTCGGGTTCTACTCCGCCTTCATGGTCGCCGACCGCGTCGAGGTGACATCGCGCAAGGCTGGCAGTGACGAAGCCTTCACCTGGGCCTCGGAAGGCACCGGCCAGTTCACCCTGGCGCCGGCGACGCGGGAAAGCCCCGGCACCGACATCGTGCTGCACCTGAAGGCCGACGCGTCGGAGTACCTGGAGCCGATCCGGCTGGAGACGGTGATCCGCAAGTGGGCCGACCACATCACCCTGCCGATCACCGTGGCGCAGGACGGCAAGGACCAGCCGGCGAACGAGGGCACTGCGCTGTGGCGCAAGCCGAAGGCGGACCTGACCGAGCAGAACTACGCCGAGTTCTACCGTCATCTCGGGCATTTCTTCGACCAGCCCTGGGCCACCCTGCACTGGCGGGCTGAGGGCGCGCTGGAATACTTCTGTCTGCTGTTCATCCCGGGCATGAAGCCGTTCGACGCGGTGGACAACGACCGCGAGGCGCATGTCCGCCTGCATGTGCGGCGGATGTTCATCACCGAGAAGGCCGACCTGCTGCCACCCTGGCTGCGCTTCGTCAGCGGCGTGGTGGACACCGAGGACCTGCCGCTGAACGTCTCCCGCGAGACGCTGCAGACCACGCCGGTGCTGGCCCGCATCCGCAAGGCGCTGATCAGCCGCGTGCTCGGCGAACTGAAGAACCGCGCCAAGGAGCCGGACGATTACGCCAGGTTCTGGGACAACTTTGGTCCGGTGCTGAAGGAAGGCATCTGGGAGGACGCAGAACACCGGACGGAGATCGCGCCGCTGCTGCGCTTCCGCTCCTCCACGCAGGACGGCTGGACGTCGCTGCCGGACTACCTCACCCGCATGCAGGCAGGCCAGGACACCATCTACTACCTGTCCGGCGATCACGCCGAGACGCTGAAGACCTCGCCGCAGCTTGAAGGCTTCCGCGCCAAGGGCATCGAGGTGCTGCTGATGTCCGACTCGATCGACGCCTTCTGGCCGGAGCGGCTGGACAGCTTCGAGGGCAAGAACCTGCGCAGCGTCACCCAGGCGGCGGAGGAGACGGGCAAGGATGAGGACCAGCCGGATGTGTCGCCGCTGCTGGCCGCGATGAAACAGGCCCTCGGCGCCCGCATATCCGATGTCCGCGCCACCTCTCGGCTGACCGACAGCGCGGTGGTGCTGGCCTCCGACGGCAAGGGGCCGGACCTGCAGATGCAGCGGCTGCTGCGGCGGGCGGGACGCGCGATGATGCCGGCCAAGCCGGTGCTGGAGGTCAACCCGCGGCACAAGCTGATCGAGACGCTGTCCGGCAAGCTGGCCGACACGGCGCTGATCGAGGAGGCCGCCGCCACCTTGCTGGACCTCGCCCAGGTGCAGGAAGGCGATCTGCCGAGTGACGCGAGCGCCTTCGCCAGGCGGGTCACGACGCTGCTGGCGAACAGCCTGGGGTAAGGCCGCCGCAGCCGTGTCATGACTGAGCCTGGCGACACAGGCGCCAGAACAAGCCGTGATGCGGCGGCGGACTTCCCGCCATTATCGTCATGATCCTTCTTGGATGATATCCGAGGATAAGGCTGCGCGTCCGTCTCCGCACCGCTGTTGGACGGATGCCTGGATCAGGTTCGGGCGCATGACGATGAACGAATGACACAGCTCATCCTCCTGTCACGCGGCTCCATCTGGTTCACCCCCTGCGGCTTTAGGCTAGAATGGTTTCCGATCGCGTTGCACCAATTCGTCATGGCCGAGCTTGTCTCGATCATGACGGTTTCGAAACGGATAGACCTGATCGGAAACCGCTTTAGCCTCCACGGCTTTTGCGCGTGGATACAATTGCATGGATGGCGAGAGAACGTCAGCGGGCGTAGGTAGCAAGGTGCGACGGTTGATCTAACAGACCCGCCAAACCTTCAATGTCGTATGGGCAGAGGAATTACCTATATGCTGGATCAGATACTCGACTGTCTTGTAGATACAGATGATAGCACGCAGCCGATCCATGCGGTCCGGCCCGACCGTCTTGTCGGGTTCCTTAATTCGCTGCCGTCGCATCAGGCCGGCTTTCTGCGCGACTGCGGTTTCGGTGCGACCGCCGGGGACCTTCGCTTGCTGCCCGGCCCGGATGGCATTGCCGGGGCGGCGCTGGGCCTGGGCGAGGATCACACGCCGTTCGTATTCGGCGGCCTGCCGATGCTGCTGCCGGAAATCAGCACATGGCGGCTGCAACCAGGCGACTACGACCCGCTCGCCGCGACACTCGGCTATTGTCTCGGCGCGTATCGCTATGCGCGCTTTCGGCGGCAGGCACGCGCACCCGCGAAGTTGCTGTGCCCGCCAGCGCATGAGGCAAGCCTGATCCAGGCCGCCGCAACCTGGATGGTGCGGGACCTGATCAATACGCCTGCCAACATCCTGGGACCGGTCGAGCTGGCGGATTTCGCCGTCTCGCTGGCTGGCCGTTACGGCGCCGAAGCGGACGTCTTCGCGGACGAGGCGTTGCGGCAGGCCTATCCCACCATCGCCGCGGTCGGGGCGGGATCGGTGCGTCCGGCGCGGGTGGTCACCTTCCGCTGGCGTGGCTCTGCGGCCGCCGACGACGCACCGCTGGTGTCGCTGTGCGGCAAGGGTGTCTGTTTCGACACCGGCGGCTACGATCTGAAACCGTCGGCCGGCATGCTGCGGATGAAGAAGGACATGGGTGGCGCCGCGACGGTTCTGGGGCTGGCCCGGATCATCATGGAGTCGGATCTTCCGGTCCGCCTGGTGGTGCGGGTCGGCTGCGTGGAGAACTCCGTCTCCGGCACCGCGATGCGGCCATCCGACGTGGTGCTCACGCGCGCCGGCCTGACGGTCGAGATCGGCAACACCGACGCCGAAGGCCGGCTTGTACTGTGCGACCTGCTGCACGAGGCGTCGGAGGAAGCGCCTGCGATCATCATCGATTGCGCGACGCTGACGGGTGCCGCGCGGGTGGCATTGGGCCCTGACCTGCCCGCGTTGTTCTGCAACGATGACGCCTGGGCGGCGCAGGTGTTACTTTCAGGTAATGCTGTGCATGATCCGTTGTGGCGTCTGCCGTTATGGTCCGGTTATGACGACTGGCTAAAAAGTCCAATTGCCGACATCAACAATGTGGCATCAAAGCCGATGGCCGGGTCGATCGTCGCGGGACTTTACTTGCAACGGTTCGTCAAGCCGGTGATTCCCTGGGTGCATATCGATTTGTATGCCTGGAATGACGCGACCCGGCCCGGCCGGCCGGAAGGCGGCGAGGCAATGACAATACGTGCGCTGTTCTTAGCCTTGAAGGAGCGGTTGCTGGTTCCATCTGATCAGGACGGGAAGCGGCTGGCGGCTCTATAATAAGTCGTGATGAGTATTATACCGTAATAAGGTTGACTTCGATCCGGAATTCATTCATAGCTCGCACGAGTTATTCATGGGTCCGCATCACATACATGAAGAAAGGTTCAAGGACGTGGCATCTCCCCCTAATCCAGTCTCGGATGCCCAGGTTGGTCTGTTGCGTGATACAGTTGTCGCGCTGGTTCGGCGAGACGGCGCCGATCTGTCGGCACGCCAGTTGGGCGTGTTTCTGACCTGCTACCTGAACGAAGGCGGTCATACGGTCCGTGGTCTGGCTGGCGGGCTGAACGTGTCCAAGCCGGCAATCACCCGGGCGCTTGACCGTCTGGGCGAACTGGACCTGGCGCGTCGCAAGGTTGATCCGACGGACCGGCGCAGCGTGCTGGTGCAGCGCACCCCCAAGGGCGCTGCTTTCCTGCGCGATCTACGATCCATCATGACGGAAGCCTCTGGTGGAAGGAAGGCCCCGAGACGGGCCGCTGCCTGACCTGACGCCGCCGGAGTAGCGTCGTCACTGACCGCCGGCGCGCATACGACGGCGCCGGGTAATGACTGCCCCAGTTTGTCGTGATACCTGAAAACGCGGTTTTGATCGACGCGCTTGATCTTGTTTGATGATCACCCATTCGATGTGGATGAAAGCTCAACTAGAGCAGTTCTCGATTAGGTCGCTCCGTTTTGAACCCGTCATGGCTGGGCCTGTCCCGGCCATCTTCGCACCAACGGCTGGGGGTGGATGTCCGGGACGAGCCGGCCATGACGAATTGGTGCAACGTGATCGGAAACTGCTTTAGGTTCCGCCCAACGGCGACGTGTGTTCCCCCTCATGGCAAGCCGAGGCCTTCATCGATGCTCACAGCGGGATCAGGCCCGACAGAGCAGGCTTTATCCAGACGATCAGGATGAATACTGTCGTCTGACTGGCTGTTCCTTGGCAATGCTGTAGTCCGCAGACATGCCAGCAGCAGCAGACGAATGACTGCCACTGCAATAGCATGACCATGTAAATCACAAAGTTCCCGCACGCATACGTCAGTAAAATGTCCAATGCAGACGTGTTCAAAACGAACGCGCGTGGATGCACGAAGTTGTCAGCCTCGTTCTTGAAGGCCAGCGACAGCATCCATGGGAATAACAGCAACGATGACCGCCGCGATACTAGTTGCCGCCGCCATGGCGAAGACCCAAGACCCAAGCGCGTGGTTGCGTCCGCGGGACCCGTCGCGCCGGGCAATCAGGTCGCTGGTAGGGCTGACGGAGATACTCACGATCCAGGACGTTCTTCTTCTCAGCAGGCCAGTTGTCCAGGGCGCCCGGTTGCTGCATAGACGTTGCCACCAGGCCAGCAAACCCGGTCACACGAAAGGCGTCTTGATGTCGGAAGAAAAAATCACCGCCTGGCTCGTATCCCAGCAGGATGCGATGGTGGCGATGCTGAGGCGGATGGTCGATATCGACAGCGGCAGCTACAACAAGCCCGGCATCGACACGGTCGGCGCGGTGGTGCGCGGCTTCCTGGAAGATCAGCGCATTCCGGTCGAGGTGCTGCCGCAAAGCCGAGCCGGCGACTGCTTGCGTGCCGCGGTGCCGTGGGAGGGTTCTTCCGGCAACTCTCCCAGGAACAACGCCGGCGGCAACATCGTGCTGATGGGTCACCGCGACACCGTCTTTCCGGATGGGGAGGCCGCACGCCGGCCGTTCACCATCCGCGACGGCATCGCCTATGGCCCCGGCGTGGCCGACATGAAGGCCGGTCTGGTGATGAACTGCTTCATCCTGGCGGCGTTCGCCCGGTTCGGCGGCGCCCCGGCCCCGCTGGTCGGCCTGTTCACCGGCGACGAGGAGATCGGCTCCCCCGAAGGCCGGCCGGTCATCGAGAGCGAAGCGCGCCACGCCCGTGTCGTGTTTAACAGCGAACCGGGGCGCGTGTCGGGCAATGTCGTCACCGGGCGCAAGGGCGGCGTGTTCATGGTGTTCCGCATCACCGGCAAGGCGGCGCATTCCGGCGGCAACTTCCAGGCCGGGATCAGCGCCATCGAGGAACTGGCGCGCAAGGTGCAGGCGATCCACGCGCTGACCGATCTGGACCGCGGCATCACCCTGAACGTCGGGCTGGTCAGCGGCGGGCAGAGCGTCAACACCGTGGCACCCTGGTCCGAGGGCCAGATCGACCTGCGCTACATCGATCCGGCCGACAAGGACGACATCATGGCCCGCATCGGCGCCATCGTCGAGCGCAGCTTCGTCCCCGGCACCCGAACCGAACCGAACTGACCGTGCGCGGCGAATTCCTGCCGCTGAGCCAGTCGCCGCCGGCTCGGCGGCTGTTCGAGCTGTACGTGGACGCCGCCGCCGCGTCCGGCTTCCGCACCGAAGGCGAGTTCACCGGCGGCTGTGCGGACTCGGGTTTCACCGCCGCGGTCGGGGCGCCGACGATCTGTGCGGTGGGGCCGGTCGGCGGCGAGGCGCACAGCCCGGCGGAGTTCCTGCGGATCGACAGCCTGGTGCCGCGCGCCCAGGCCTGCGCCAGGGCGATCCTGCGGTTGGATGCGGCTGGGCTGTAGAGCGTTTTCCAGTCAGGTCGCCCCGGTTTAAACCCGTCATGGCCGGCCTGTCCCGGCCATCTTCGCACCAACGGCTGGGGGCGGATGGCCGTGGGATAAACCCGGCCATGACGAGTTGGTGCAAACTGATCGGAAAACCGCGCTGGCGATCCGGATGAACGACCGGCCCGCGCCACTTCCTGTTCAGGAATTCCGCGACAACAAGAACGACAAACGCCAGGTCATTCCGGTTTCGTCAAGCCTTGGCCTTTCCCATCAGCAGATCGCCTAGAACCGCAAGCATGACAAGCGCACCGCCGGTGCATGTTGCCATTGGCGGTATTTCCCCAAATGCCACCCAGACCAAGGCTGGAGCGAGCGGGATCTCCAGATTGCCGAGCAGGGCCGCGCGCGTGGGCGATATCAGACGAGCGCCGAGCGTAAGGAGCAGCAGTCCAAGCCCGAACTGCGTAACACCGAAGAGCATGAGATAGACAAGCTGCTCAGCGTTTGGCACCTCAGGGTGTGCGAGCGGCAGCACCAGCAGAGCGCTCGCGAAGGCCGAGAGCGAGGCGGCGGGCAGCATGGGGGTGCGGCGATGGCTGCGAATGAGGACCATCATCACCGCGATGGCGATCGTCATCACCAGGCCCAGCATATCGCCAAGCAGATGTCCATTCGCCACCGCGCCATCCAACGTCAGAAGAACGCCGACCAGCGCGATCCCGCTGGCCGCCAGGGTGACCTTGCTTTCCCGCTCGCCTAGGAACATCCGACCGATCGCCGCGGTGATGAACGGCGCGGTCGCATTGATCAGCGTCACATCGGCGACGGTTGTGCGTCGCAAGGCGTTGATGAAGCAGATGGTTCCGAGCGTTGAACAGGCGGCGACCAGAACCCCGACCGGCCAGATTGTTCGGATTGCCACAAGCGTGCGCCGACCCTGCTTGATGATGACATACACAGCGATGAACAGGCCGCCGAACAGGCCCCGCCAGAACAGCACCGACCAGGCATCGACCGTGATCAGCCGCGTGAAGTAGCCGGCGGTGCTGAACGCGGCCGCCGACCCGAGGACGAGAAGAATTCCCTGCCAACTCTGATTTCTCTCGCCGGATGGGGTGCCGGCGATCACCGGGTCCATGCCACGGCCGCGATACGGGTGGGTGTTGGGGCCATTGTTCTATCCCGCGCGATGTTCAGTTCACGGCGAGCATACAGGCTGGCTACTGACAGCGTTGTGTCAGCAGGCTTAGGGTCCACCGTACTTCGTGGAGTTGCGACATGCGCCGGGCTGATCGGCTGTTCGACATCATCCAGGTCCTGCGTTCGGCAAAACGGCCGACCACCGCCGCCGCGCTGGCAGAGCACCTGGAGGTCACCGTCCGCACCGTCTATCGCGATGTCGCCACCTTGCAGGCGCGGCGGGTGCCCATCGAAGGCGCGCCGGGAATCGGCTACGTGCTGCGCCGGGGTTTCGACCTGCCGCCTCTCATGTTCACGACGGAGGAGGTCGATGCGATCGCGGTCGGCGCGCAGCTCGTCCGACGGCTGCGGGACCCCGCGCTCCAGGATGCGGCCGCAAGCGTGCTGGCGAAAGTTGCCGTCGTGCTGCCGGACGCGACCCGAGCCTACTTTGCCCTGGCTCCCTTCTACGTATCCGAGGGCAGCGCACGCGTTCCCGACGGGATCGATCTCTCCGAAATCCGCGGTGCGATCCGAAACAATCGAAAGCTGCGTCTGGCGTATGCGGACGAGCAGGATCGGCGTACGCGCCGGACCATCTGGCCGATCGCGATGGCCTACTACGTGGACGTGACCCTGATCGCGGCGTGGTGCGAACTACGAGCCGATTACCGCCATTTTCGGGTTGACCGGATCAGGACGGCGAACGTGCTGGACGAGACATATCCGTCGGACGGTGGCAGGCTGATGGCGGGATGGCTTGCCCTTGGCCGAGAGAAGCCCGCGGCAGCACCCCCCGCGCAGGTGCGGGCAAATGCTGCCAGCCACGTGCGCCCGACGGGCCAGTAGGCATGCGGACAATCAAGCGACGAAGCAAGGCCGCTGGCGAGCCAACAAATTCGCCGGATCAGCGGCGCCAGCCGTCCTCGTGGCCGCCGCCATCATGCCACCCGCCCTCATGCTCGCCGCCATCGTGCCAGCCGCCGCCAAGCGCGATGTAGCCGCCGCTGTTGTACGGCGTATAACCGTAGCCGTAACCATAGGCTGGATACCCGGCATAACCCGAGTAACCGGGATACGCCGGATAGGCGACGCAGCCACCCAACATCGCAGCCACGCCGAGAGCCACCAACGGCAGCACGAACCGGCCAGGAACCCGACCCGCCATGACAAGAACTCCTTCTACGTCAGGAAGGGCATATGGTGCGGGTTTGCGGCGTATTGGCGGCTGTACCTCGTCAATCCCATGTCATGACATCACATCCGGGGGCCGGTCAGCTTGAGGACCAGGGTGCGGCCGTTGCCAAGCCAAAAGCAGGCATTTCGCAAACGTGACATGGACTTTGTTTCGCCATGGTTTGATGTGATGCCCCGGATCGTTCCTCAGCCAACGGACCGGTCTAATGCGAAAAAACCCTCGCCTGTTCCGCCTTTCCGCCAGCGTGGCGCTCGGCGCACTGCTGTGCAACGCCGCCCTGCCGGCCGTCGCGACCGCGCAGCCGGCGCCCCCCGCCGCACAATTCGACCAGAACCAGGCCGACCAGAACCAGGGTGACCCGCCCAGCCGCGTCGGCCGCATCGCCGGCCTGACCGGCACCGTATCCTTCCGCACCACGGACGACACCCAATGGAACGCCGCCAGCGCGAACTATCCGGTCAGCAGCGGCGACGCGTTCTGGACCGAGCCCCGCGCCGAGGCAAACCTGGAAATCTCCGACAGCCGTGTGGCGCTGGCCGACCAGACCGAGTTCGTCGTCAATACCCTGGATGCCGGCGGCCTGCAGGCCGTGGCGCCGCAGGGCGAGACTTACCTTCATCTCGGCGATCTAGCCCCGAACGAGGCCTGGTCGGTGCAGACCCCGCGCGGCATGGTGCGGATGACCGCTAACGGCCGCTACGACGTCGTCGTCGGCAGCACGGACCAGCCGACCCTGCTCACCGTGCTGGATGGCGCGGCCGAGATCGACGGGCCGGGCGTGTCGCTGCGGGTTGCCGCCAACCAGACGGCGAGCGTCAGCGGCACCGACACGTTCCAGGGCAGCATCGGCCCGGCCCAGCGCGACGCGTTCCTGAATGCCCGGCTGACCGCGGAGCGTCCGCCGCCACGGCCGGCCGGGATCCCGCCGCAGGTGGCCTATATGCCGGGTGGCAGCGATCTCGCCGGTTACGGCAACTGGTCGCGGGCGCCGCAGTACGGCGAGGTCTGGTATCCGCCGGTGCAGGCAAGCTGGGTGCCTTACCGGGAGGGCCACTGGGCGTATGTCGCCCCATGGGGCTGGACCTGGGTGGATAACGCACCCTGGGGCTTCGCACCGTTCCACTACGGCCGCTGGGTGCGGATCGACGACCGCTGGGGCTGGACGCCGGGCGTCGAGCGGGCTGTCGGACCGCCGGTCTACGCCCCTGCCCTGGTCACGTTCGTCGGCCTTGCCGCCGGCGCGGCGGTGGGCGCGGCGATCGCGGGCGGCTCGATCGGCTGGGTGCCGCTGGGCCCGCGAGAGGCTTACCATCCGTGGTACCATGCCTCGGACAACTATGTCCGGCAGGTCAACATCTCCCACGTCACCAACGTGACGAACATCACGACGATCAACAACTACGTAAACCGTGGCGCCGCGACGTCGGTGCCGGCCGCCGTGATGACCGGATCACGGCCGGTGCAGGCGGCGGCGCAACCTGTGTCGGCGCAGGCGTTCGCGGCGGCCCACCCGGTGGTGGGGCAGCAGCCGATGCGTCCGACCGCCGCGACCGCCGGTGTCACACCGGTCGTGGCGCGTCAATTGAACCTGGCTCCCGTGGGTGCGGCGCGGCGTGTCGCACCCGGTCCGGTCGTGCCCGCCCAGCCCCCCGCTCGCTCCGGCGGCACGCCCGCTCGGCCTGCACTGGTCGGGCCGCGTGGCGAACGGCCGGGTGCGCCGCATCCCGCGGCCGCGGTGGTGCCGGCGCCGAACGGCGTGCGGGAACCAGGCCGGCCCGCCGCGCCGCTGCCACTGGTCGTCCAGCCGCCGGAAGGTAGACCGGCGCTGACAGCGGCACCGGGACCTCGGCCACCCGGCGCCGCCGAACCACGAATGGTTCATCCAGCCCCTGTGCCTGGCCGTGCGCCCGAGCCCGTTGTGCGTTCCGCGGCGACGCCGCCGTCAAGGCCGGCGGCGACAGAGACACCGCGCGTCGTCGTGCCAACGGCGCCGCGCACCGAAGCGATCCGGCCGGCGCCCGAAATGCCGCACGCGGCTCCGCCCCCGCATGTCGAAGCGGTTCGACCGGCACCCGAGACACCCCATGCGCCGCCGCCCGCGCGTGCCGAAGCGGTCCGGCCGGCGCCCGAGGCGCCTCGGGCGCCGGCGCCTCAACGGGTCGAAGCGATGCGGCCCGCACCCCCGCCACCCCGTGCCGCACAGGCGGAACGAGAGAAGAAGCCTGGAGAGCCGCGATAGGGAGCAAGCGGCGTGGCTGGGTCGGGCCCCGGACGCACGACCCAGCGCAGGAATGGAATGGCAATTATTAATATCAAATAACCGGTGCGCGGCAGGCACGGTCGTCGCATCCCGTCATGGCGGGCATCGGCCTGCAACGCCGGTGTCCAGACCAGGATCATGAGTTGCGGATTGATGCGTGTCGGCTGCACCCTGCGTCATGGCCGACCACTTCCGCCTTGCAGTGTTGCACGCCGCAAGATCGTGGATGGTCGGCCTCCGCCGACCATGGCGCAGGGGCGCAGGGCGGCATGCGGAGCGCTATTTTAGCGGCTATGGGGCCTGCGCCCGCCATCACGCCAACAGCATGGACACAAGGTAAACCGCGCTGTTCCTGCTATGCAACCAGAAGTCTCAGCGAACATTGATGGTGACGCCAGGAAAGCCGATGCCGGGGCCATAAGCGACCGGCGGCGGTGGATAGTAAGGCCCGCCATAGACCACCGGTGGAGGCCGGTAGTAGCCGCCATCAAAGTCGGGACGGCCACCATAGACCGGGTGGTCACCGCCGCGGCGATCATCGCGCCGGTGATCACCATGGTGGTCACCGCCATGGTGATCCTCGGCATAAGCCGGTGCGGCCAGCGTGGCCAGCACGAAGACCGCCGAAGCCGCGAGCAACGCCGCGCGCCGCCGCGGATATTGGCGTGACGGCGTGGTATCAATGAACAGGTACATCACGCGTTTCCTCATGCGGCTTGATGCGATATCGAATAATGATCGCCGCGGCAGCTAGCCATGCCTGGAAGCTTCCTGCCGCCTGGAATTCAGGAACACCTGATCGGCAAGCTTCTTCTGCTGGTCAGGCATCGAGTTGTACAACGTCTGAAACGATGATATAAGGTTCTTCAATCCGTCGACACGCACCTGGGCGAACTGCGCATAGGTCTGCAGGTCTTCAACCGCGGTCATGCCTTGCTGCGACTGGCTGGATTTCTCGGCCGCCAGCTTCTGCATGGCCGCGGCGTTGTCGCGCATCGTCTGCGCGACACCCTGCCAGTCGGCTTCCTCGGCCGGCGTGATCTTCAACTCGGTGTGGAGGTTGTCGATCCGCTGGTCGACCGTCTGTGCCTGACTGGCGGCACGGGTCGGCGCCGGTCGGCCGGTATCATGCTGCGCGTAAGCCGGAACGAGCGGACTGGCCAGCACGACAGCGCCGAACAACGCCGCCGCCGCTGAACGTTTGACTGTTAGAGAAATGACGGCCGAATGAGGCAAAGATGACATCGGGGTATCCTCTGTAGAAAACGCAGAAGCAGCGGATCTCGCCGCTGCCGAACAAGGCGACGCCAATACGTTGAACAACAGCCTGGGTTGCACGACAGGGTGGTCTATGCCGGTGGATTACCGTTACATCGTTGCCATTGACCGGATCTTGTCGCGTCGCCCTACGTTCCGCCAGGATCGGATTTCGTGCCTGCGCCCGCCAGGACGTTCGGAGCGTGACGCGCCGCGGCAAGCGGTGGGCTTGCCGGTCGCCAGCGACTTACCGAGCTGGCGTGTCCGGAAGCCAGGTGCCAACGACTTCGTCGGGTTGATAACCGGCGATCACGCGAGCCAGCAGTGCCTTCGCCTCTACCGTCTCGCCAAAGTCACCCAGGGCGCTGACGGCCTGCTCGATCGCGCCGCCGGCTCGCCGCGCCAGCAGGTCAGGCAGCTCGCGACGCAACGACGGGCTTTCCCGCAGCAGTTCTTCAACTTCCTCGCGCTCGCGCCACACCGTTCGGATCCATCCGGCACGTGGCGCGGCAATCCGACCGAATTCAAGCTTGGCCAGATGCTCGATGATCAGGGCGAGACGGCTGCCAAGCTCCCGCCGATCGCTTTGCGCCAATCCCTCGATTTCCTCGGCCAGGTTCGCCCAATCGATTGGTTTCAGCGGTTCCGAAGGCTGACAAGGACCACTCTGGTTGGCCGTGTGCGCCGCGCGCAGTGTCGCTGCCTGATCCACCGCCCAGGCGTACCGGTCCTGATGATAAAGGCTCGTGCTGGCTGCGTCGTTGGGCATTGCGCATTCTCGATAGCACAGGCGACGTTTCACGTCACTCGATCACGATCCGTGGCCCGCTGCTCCGAGCCACGACCGCCCCGTTCACCTTTTCCCAAACCCGCCTCGCCAGAGCGTCATAGGCCTTTGCCGCGTCGCTGTCCGGCGCCAACGCGGCGATCGGCGTGCCGGCATCGGCGGCGCTGCGGATATCCAGCAGCAGCGGGATTTCGCCGAGGAATTCGGTGCCGAGCCGGGCGGCTTCGTGGCGGGCGCCGCCGTGGCCGAAGATGTCGGCGCGGTGGCCGCAGTTCGGGCAGCAGTAGAAGCTCATGTTCTCCACCAGGCCCAGCACCGGCACCTGGGTCTTCTCGAACATCCGCACGCCGCGGCGGGCGTCGATCAGCGCGATATCCTGTGGCGTGGAGACGATCACCGCGCCGGTCAGCGCCACCCGCTGCGCCATGGTCAGTTGCGCGTCGCCGGTGCCGGGCGGCATGTCCACCACCAGGATGTCCAGCGCACCCCAGATGACCTGGCCCATCATCTGCTCCAGCGCCCCCATCACCATCGGGCCGCGCCAGATCATCGGGGTTTCCTCATCCACCAGGAAGCCGATCGACATGCAGGACATGCCCCAGGCCTGGATCGGGATCATCTTTTCGTTACGCACCTCCGGCTTGCGATTCAGGCCGACCATGCGCGGCAGGCTGGGGCCGTAGATGTCGGCGTCCAGCAGCCCGACGCGATGCCCCTGGCGGGCCAGCGAGACCGCCATGTTGACCGCCACGGTGGACTTGCCGACGCCGCCCTTGCCTGACGCGACCGCGACGATCGCTTTCACCTCCGGCAACAGCAGCGCCGGCTTGCCGCCCGCGGGCGCACCCGCGGCCGCTTTGGCCGGTGCGTGCGTGTGGCCGCCTTGCGTGTGGCCGCCTTGCTGGGCGGCGGCGGGCGAGGACGTCTTGTGCGCGGTCAGGATCGCGGTGACGTTGCTGATCCCTGGCTGCCGCCCGAGCAGCGCCTCGGCCTCGCGGCGCACCGGTTCCATCGCCGCGGCGTGGGCGCGATCGGTCAGCAGCGTCACCTGCACCAGGCCGCCGCGGACCTCGATCCCCTCGACCAGCCCGGCGGTGACGATGTCGCGGCCTGACGCCGGGTCCCTGATCGCGCGCAATGCGGTGCGGAGCGCGTCCGACGAAGCCTCAGCCATGGTGCCTGAACCCTTACCTTGCAAACTTGACACGGCAAGTGGATAAGCAAGCGGCCGTGAGCGCCTGTTCCATTTGATATGGCGCATCGCGCCTCGATCGCCAACAGCGCACGCATACGGCATTATGACAGGAGCCTATCTCCACCCATGCCATGGAACAACGATGGTCCCGGCCCGCGGGGCAATGCATCCGGATCGTCCGGCGGCGACGGCGGCCAGAAGCCGCCTGGAGGTCCGTGGGGAAACCCTGGCGGCAGCGGCGGCGGTGACCGGCCTGGCGGGCCGCGCAAGCCCGGCGGGCCATTCGGCGGCGGACCGTTCGGCGGTGGGCCGGGCGGCGGCGGTCCCTTCGGCGGCGGCGGACCATTCGGCGGCGGACCGGGCGGCAAAGGCCCCGGTCCGGATCTCGACCGGCTGATCGCACAGGCGCAAGGCTTCATCCGCGGCCTGCTGGGCGGCGGTTCCGGCGGCGGCTATCGTGGCCCAGGCGGCATCAAGGGTGGCGGCCCAGTCAGCTATCTCGCAAACGGCCGCGGTCTCGCCTTCCTCGGCCTGCTGGTGGTCGCGGTCTGGGTCGGCAGCGGCTTCTATCGGGTGCAGCCGGACGAACAGGGCGTGGTGCTACGCTTCGGCGCCTATCGCTACTGGACCCCGCCTGGGCTGCACTGGCACCTGCCCTGGCCGGTCGAGTCGGTTCTGCTGCCCACCGTCACCCGCATCAACCGGACCGAGATCGGCTACCGCTCCGCGCCCAACAACGGCCGCGTCGATGAAGGCCAGGGCAACAGCGGCCGCGACGTCCTGGCCGAAAGCCTGATGCTGACCGGCGACGAGAACATCATCGACATCGATGTCGCGGTTTTCTGGCGGGTCAGCAACGCGTCGGACTTCCTGTTCGACACCGCCAGCCCGGAAGCCCTGGTGCGCGCCGTGGCGGAAAGCTCGATGCGCGAGGTGATCGGCCGCACGCCGATCCAGCCGGCCCTCGGTCCATTGCGTGGTCAGATCGAAACCGACGTGCTGAAGCAGACGCAGACCATCCTCGACCGCTACAAGGCGGGCGTCGAGGTCACCCAGGTGCAGTTGCAGAAGGTCGATCCGCCGGCCGCGGTGATCGAGAGCTTCCGCGACGTCCAGCGCGCCAACACCGACGCCGAACGGATGCGCAACGAAGCTGATTCCTACCGCAACGACATCGTCCCGCGCGCGCGCGGCGACGCCGCCCGCATCACCGCCGAGGCGCAAGGCGCCAAGCAGGCGTCGGTCGCGCAGGCCACCGGCCAGACGCAGCGCTTCGAGAGCGTGCTGAAGGCCTATCAGGCCGCCAAGGACGTCACGCTGACCCGGTTGTACCTCGACACGATGACCGATGTGCTGTCGCATTCGCAGCCGCTGGTGGTGGACGACAAGCTGAAGGGACTGGTGCCCTTCCTGCCGCTCAATCTGCCACCGCCGGCGCGGCCACCGGCGGCGCCGTCGCAGGCGCCGACGGCACAGAATTCGACGCAAGACCCGCTGCCGCTGACCACGACCGCGGGAGCCAGCCGATGAACCGGATCGCCATTGCCGGCATCGCCCTGCTTGTCGTGCTGGCCGTGCTGGCTGGCGGCACCCTGTTCACCGTCTCGCAGACCGAGCAGGCGCTGCTGGTGCAGTTCGGCGAGATCGTCCGGCCGATCGAGACCCCAGGGCTGCACGCCAAGCTGCCGCTGATCCAGAACGTCATCGGCTTCGACAAGCGGCTGCTGAACGTCGACCTGCCGGGCGAGGAAGTGATCCTGGGCGACCAGCGCCGGCTGATCGTCGATACCTTCACCGTCTTCCGCATTACCGATCCGTTGAAGTTCTACCAGGCGATCGGGCCGGTGCCGGATAACATCCGCGGCCGGCTGAACTCCATCGTCACCGGCAGCCTGCGGCGCGTGCTGGGCAACAACACGCTGCTGGACGTGCTGTCGGCGGACCGCGAGCGGATCATGTCCACCATCCGCGGCCAGGTGAACACGGAAATGCACAACTTCGGCGTCACCATCGTCGACGTGCGCATCCGGCGGGCCGACCTGCCGGAGGAGAACACCCAGGCCATCCTGGCGCGGATGCAGTCCGAGCGTCAGCGTGTCGCCGCCCAGGCGCGGGCCGAAGGCGCCGAGGCCTCCGCCAAAATCCGCGCCGACGCGGAACGCGACCGCACAGTGCTGCTGGCCGAGGCGCGCGCCACCGCCGACAACCTGCGCGGCGAGGGCGAGGGCGAGGCAACCAACATCTATTCCCGGTCCTTCGGCCAGGACCCGGCGTTCTTCGCGATCTGGCGCACCTTGCAAGGCTACCGCGACATCTTCGACAACGGCGCTGCCAGGCTCGTCTTGACGCCGGACAACAATTACCTGCGCTATCTGCAGGTTCCGCCGGATCAGCCGGTTCCGGCGGCCGGTTCCGGGCGGTGATGTCCAGCCTGAAGCCGGGCATCGCCAACGGCCGATGTCATCCGGCGGATAAATCGCAAACCGCCGATGTCATCCGGCGGATAACTTGCTACCGTCACGCTTCGGACCACATGCGGCTTACAAGCCAGGAAACCTGATCATGCGCCCGTTCCGCTCCACCGTTGCCCGCGCCGCCCTGCTGGGGGTTTCCTTCGCACTGGTGTCGCCGCTGCCGCTGGCCCCGGCGTTCCCTCGGGCGGTGGCCCGGTCGGCGCCGGACAGCTTCGCCGACCTGGCGGCCAGACTGCTGCCGGCGGTGGTCAACGTGTCGTCCACCCAGACGATCACCGCCAAGGCCGGTTCACCAGGCGCCGGTCCGGAAATGCCGATCTTTCCGCCCGGATCACCGTTCGAGCAGTTCTTCAAGGATTTCCTCAACCGCAACCGCCAGGGTCAGGGTGGCCCCGGTGGCGGCGGCGGGGGCGACCAGCCGCGGCCGGAGCGCCGGGCACAAAGCCTGGGATCGGGCTTCATCATCGATCAGTCCGGCCTGGTGGTGACCAACAACCACGTCATCGAAGGCGCCGACGAGATCTCCGTCATCCTGCAGGACAACACCACGCTGAAGGCCCAGGTGGTCGGGCGCGACGAAAGTGGCGACATCGCGTTGCTGAAGGTGAAAGCGGACAAGCCGCTGCCGACGGTTCCGTTCGGCGACTCCTCGCAATCGCGGGTCGGCGACTGGGTGCTGGCGATCGGCAATCCGTTCGGCCTGGGCGGCACCGTCACCGCGGGCATCGTCTCGGCGCGCGGGCGCGACATCCACCAGGGCCAGTACGACGACTTCATCCAGACCGACGCGTCGATCAACCGCGGCAACTCCGGCGGCCCGCTGTTCAACATGGACGGGCAGGTGATCGGCATCAACACGGCGATCTTCTCGCCGTCCGGCGGTTCGATCGGCATCGGCTTCTCGATCCCGTCCAACATGGCGAAGAACACCGTTGCCCAGTTGCGCCAGTACGGTCATCCGCGGCGCGGCTGGCTCGGCGTGAAGATCCAGCAGGTGACGCCGGATATCGCCGAAAGCCTGGGTCTGAAGGATGCCTCCGGCGCGATGGTCGCCGGCGTCACCGACGGCGGTCCGGCCGACAAGGCGAAGCTGCGCAACGGCGACATCATCCTGAAGTTCGACAACCAGGATGTGAAGGAGATGCACAACCTGCCGCGTATCGTGGCGGATGCGCAGGTCGGCGAGGAAGTGCCGGTCGTGATATGGCGTGACGGCAAGGAAGTCACCGTTCAGACCACCCTGGCGGAGCGGCCGAACGACACGCAACTGGCCTCGGCGGACGCGACCAAGCCGGTGGATACGACGAAGCCGACCGACATCAGCGGGCTGGGCCTGAAGGTCGCGCCGGTCAGTTCCGACCTGAAGGACAAGTTCTCGCTGCAGGACGGCCAGAAGGGCGTGGTGATCACCGATGTCTCGCCCAACACGCCGGCGGCGGAGCGTGGCCTGAAGCCGGGTGACGTGATCATGGAAGTGCAGCAGGGTGAGGTCGCCTCGCCGGCGGACGTGCAGAAGCAGGTGGACGCGGCGCGCGGCGCCGACCGCAAGTTCGTGCTGATGCTGATCCAGCGGGAAGGCGGCGTGCAGTATGTGCCGCTGTCGCTGTCCAATGTGCCGGCCGGCAAGGACAAGCAGCCGGGTTAAAGCAGCGTGCGATCAGGTCGCTCCACGCTCAGGGGATCGTGGCCAGGCTCGTGCGAAGGACGAGCCTGGCCATCCGGCCGTTCCGAGGGTGCCAGTCGGCGCCGCAAGAGCCTGCTTCTACCGCTGTAAGGCACAGGCCATCACACGTCTTCCGGCCGATTGGCCATCCCTTCTAACAAGAAATACTTGAGCCAGTCGACGGCTCCCAAAGCGCGGAACGGCGGAACACGGTACCGCTTCGGATCATCCGCATTCGTGGACCGCAGGCCAATGGCCGGTTTTGCCTCGGCTGGATTAACCATTTCTCAATTATTTGGCCTTAGCCTCCTGGCATGGAGCTTACCGTCTGCATCTGCACGCATAACCGTTCGCGCTACGTCCGCGATTGCCTGGACGGGCTTCGCCGGCAGACTGTTGCGCGCCACCGTTTCGCCATCCTGCTGGTGGACACCGCCTCCTCGCCGGACAATACCAGGGAACTTCAGGCGCTGGCGGTACGGCATGATGCGCGGCTGATCCGGCTCGACCGGGCTGGTGTCAGTCTGGCGCGCAACACGGGCGCCTGGGCGGCGCGCACCCGGTTCATCGCCTACATCGATGACGACGCCATCCCGGCCGCCGACTGGATCGGCTCCATTCTGCACGCCATCGTTCAGCCTGGCCGTCTTCCGGCCCTGATCGGCGGCCAGATCCTGCCGAAGTGGGAGGCACCCCTGCCCGTCTGGTGGCCCGCCTCGTTGCGTGGCGTGCTATCGATCATCGAGCACGAAGGCGTCGGCGAATACCGCACGCCGGCGGTGCCGAAGAACCTGGAACCCTATGCGGCGAACATCGTCGTACACGTCCTTTCCCTGCTGGCAGCCGGCGGCTTCAGCGGCAGCGTCGGGCGCTACGGCCATAGCCTGCTATCGGACGAGGAGGTGCAGCTTGCCTGGACGCTGCAGGACAACGGCTACTCGGTGCGCTACGACTCCCGCATCGTCGTGCACCATCAGATCCAGGCGCGGCGGCTGGAGCCCGAGTGGCTGCTGACGCGGCTGTTCTGGCAAGGCGCATCCACCGTCCTGACCAGGCGGCTGCTGCATCAGCCGGAGGCGGTGTGGCGGGAACTGCCGCGGCGGGTGCTGGTGGCGGTGCTGCTGGCGCCGGCCGCCCTGATCCCCCGTCGCTCCACCTTCCTGCTGGGCGCGCGCTGGCGCCTGGCCTATGCGGGCGGTTTCATCAGGACGGCGTTGGGCTGGTCGGCGACGCGGGCGGCTGCCCAGGCCGCCACGCTGCCGGTAGCGGCGTGATCCTGTATCGTTGTGATCGCCTGAGACTGACCAGCCAGAAGGCGTGAGTCACGGGACCAGCAAAGAGTCAGGCCATGATCGGACACCGGCGAAGCTGCAACCTCAAGCGATCATGGCCTAAACCAACGCGGCAGCGTGCCAGGCGAGCGATGCGGCTTGCGCCGGCCTGACGAATCCGCCTACCAACTCAGATCGATCGGCTGACCGCGCACAGGCTCCGCCGCCCATCTTATGCGGGATACCAGCGCCGACGATGCAGCCTGTTTCACCCGACGCCGACTTGCTCCAGCGGATACCACTGTCCGCGCTGACAATCCTGCACGTCGGCTGCGGCGACGGCGGCCTAGCGGCGGCTTATCGGCTGATGAACCCGAGGGCGCGGCTGCTGGGCATCGAAGCCGACCCGGCCGCCGCCACCTCGGCGGCTCGGCATATCCACCAGGTCGCCACCAGCGGCGTGGAAGCGGACCCGCTGCCGTTCGATCTGCCGGACGGCATCGACTGCATCATCTACAACGGCATTCTGGAGCATCTGCGCGATCCCTGGAGCCTGATCCGCCGCCATGCACAAGCACTGAGCCCGGATGGCATGATGCTGATCCGTGTTCCTAATCCGGAACATTGGCGCGAAGCGGAGCGCCTGCTGCGTGGCCTGTGGGAGGATACTGGCGCTGAACCGCGGCAAGAAGCGCATCCTCGCTGGTTCAACCTTAACGCCATGCGCCGAACCCTGACTGACGCCGGGCTCTCGCTGTGCGACGTGATCCCGCTCGATCAGGAGCCGGACCCACAGGCCGCCAGCCGCTTCACCGATGCTATCGCCACCGGGCTGACCGCCCTGGGCATCGAGCCTGACAGCTACGTCCGCCGCTCCGCGCCAACGCATTTCATCTGGCGGGTTCGCAAGACGCCGAACCTGCGCGTCATCGTCTCGGGCAACATGCTGGCGCCGGTGGGCGGTGTATCGCATGTCCGCGTGGTGCATCCCTTGCATGCGATCGGCACCGATCCGTTGCTCACCGTCGGCGTGATCAATCACCTGGACACCAGCCAGCGAGGCGATGACACAGCCCGCATCTTCGTGCTGCACCGCCCTGCCCTGACATCACGGCAAGGCCATGAGATGCTGCGGTCGTTGATGCAGGCCGGCTACCTGGTGGTGACCGAATTCGACGATCATCCCGACTTCTTCAAGATGATGCAACAAGGCGGCGAGCTGTCGTTTCGCGGCGTTCACGCCCTCCAGACAAGTACGCCGGCGCTGGCCCAGGTCCTGCGCAAGTACAATCCCGAGATCGCGGTGTTTCCGAACGCTGTCCCCGCCCTGCCGCCGGTGCGGAACTTCGCCGACCCACGCGCCCTGACCTTGTTCTTCGGCGCCTTGAACCGCGAGGCCTGCTGGCGGCCCCTGCTGCCAGCGATTAATGCCGTTGCCAGCAAGGCCGGCGCGCGTCTGCGGCTTCAGATCGTCCACGACCAGACGTTCTTCGAGGCGCTGGAGACCCCGTTCAAGAGCTTCACGCCGACCTGCGACTACGACACCTATCTGCGCCTGCTCGCCGAGGCGGAAATCTCGTTCATGCCGCTGTCGGATACCGTGTTCAACCGGGCGAAGTCCGACCTGAAATTCATCGAGGCCGGTGCCTGCCGCGTCGCCTCGCTAGCCAGCACCGTGGTCTATGGCGACAGCATCGAGGATGAGCGCACCGGCCTGCTGTTCCGCGATGCTACCGAACTGCATAGCCGCCTGCTGCGCCTGATCGCCACGCCCGAAATGGCCCGCGACCTGGGTGATGCGGCACGGGCTTACGTGTCGGAGCAGCGCATGCTGGCCTATCAGGTTGCGCCCCGTATCGCCTGGTACCGTTCGCTGTGGAACCGGCGCGGCGTGCTGGACGCCGCCCTTCAGGCGCGTATGGCCGAGCGGCCGCGGACGGTGGCTTGAAGCTTCATGCTGACGGTGAGGCGTGACCAACCCGGTCAGCTTGTTCAAGACTCAGCTTCCCCGATACGTCGTGTAGGTCCAGGCGCCTAGCAGAAGCGGTATATGGTAGTGCCCTTCGGGCTCCGCGATTCCGAAACGGACTGGGATGACGTCGTACCAGAGCGGGTCGTTCTGGTCCGGAAGGTCAGCGAAATAGTCACCAACGTGAAAACGCAGTTCGTAGCGGCCGATCCGAAGCGGTTCCCGCGACAGCAGGGGCGTGTCGGTGCGGCCATCCCGGTTGGTGATGCCTTCCTTGATCAGCACATTCTCCCGGAACAGTTTGATCCGTATCCCTTCGGCCGCCCTGCCCCGCACCGTGTCCAGCACGTGCGACGACAGATGGCCCGTGGTTGGCGGCATGCCCGGCCGGCTGACGCGATCGACCAGCCGCAGCCGGGTGATATGGCCGATCTCCGCCAGCGCAGCCGCCCGTTCCTGCTGGTCTGTGTTGGCCAGCCGCTGTTCCAGGTTGCGCAGCACGAAGGGCGGCGTCAGCCGGCGCACGCAGACGATGAACGGAATGCCGAAGCGCGCCTCATAAGCCGCCGACGCCGTGTCGAATTGTGCGAGCTGATGGCCCAGGGCGGCCATGCCAAGCCCGATCTGCTCGGAGCGCGAGGCGGCGGTAACGGCGGGATCGGCCAGCGCGTTTGGTGCCAGCGTTGGATGGCCGCGCAGGAAACCCAGGCACATGTCAGCCGGCGCGGCCAGTACGACCGTCATCAACGCCTCATGCAGCGCCGCGACAGTGGCGAAGGGAGGCTGTACGCCGGCGGCGATCCAGGGCGCATGCTCGAATACCCCATCCAGCGCCAGGACGAAATCGTCCTGCGACATGGCATTGAGCTGATCCAGCGTGAGCATCGGCGTCCTCGGGTTGCGCTGGCCAGACTATCACAGACCATGCGGCATTCGGCCAAGGCACCCATGCATCAGCTCAACCAAGCCACCCATCTTGTCGTGCTTGTCGGCGGCAACGGCATGTAGCCGCGCCAGGCCGGTCACCCCGCAACCGCCCACGGATCGATGATGTCCACCCCGGTATCGGCGAAATCCGCCATGTTGCGGGTGACCACCACCTTGTTGAAAACCCTTGCCGTCGCGGCGATCAGGCCATCCGTGACAGGCCGCGTGCGCTGCGCCATCAGCCGTCCCCAGCCGACTGCCACCGCATCATCGATCGGCAGGATGCGCCCCGCGTAGACGAAGCGTAGTTCATCCAGCCAGCGCAGCAAGGCCGCCGCCTGAGGTGGATCAACACGCGCCTTAATTGCGATGCCTTTCATGATCTCGCCGATCGTGATGACACTGAGGAACAGCGTGTCCGACTGCGCCCCGCGAAGCCACGCCACCGCCGCAGGCGTACGTCGACGCGCTTCCGACACCACACAGGTATCAATCAGGTACATCAGAAGGCGATGTCGCGGCCGGTATCGGTCGAGCGGTCGTTGATCGCATCCACCACATCATCCGGCCACGGATCGACACCGGGTGTATCGCTCAGCAGAAAGTCCACGAAGGACATCCGCGGCTTGATCAGCGCATCGAATTCCAGCGCCGCCACCACTACCGCCGCACGCTGGCCATGGACGGTAACAGTCTGCGGCCCATCTTCCTTGGCACGCTTGACCACCTCACTGAAGCGGTTCTTCGCATCCTGCAATTGCCAATCCTGCACCGGCATCCTCCTGATCTGTCCAGACAGGCTAGATTAAACCGTATCAATCTTAGAATCAAGCCCTTCCAGATCCCGCGCGACCTCCGGCCGATGCATCAGTTCCTCGATCTTCATCGCATAATCCAGCGCGGTATCCGGCTGGAACGTCAGGTCGGTCGCAAACCTCAGCCGCAGCACGCGCGCGACCTGCCCGCGCAGGTATGGCGTTGCCCGCTTCAGTGCCGGCAGCAGCGCATCGACATCCGATCGCCCCAGGCGCGCAATGAATGCAATCGCGTTCTTAAGGTCCGGCGTGATCCGAACCTCGGTAACGGTAACCTGCGCCGCCGCCAGCTCCGGGTCACGGAACTCGTTCCGCGCGAAGATACCGGCCAGCACGTGACGGATTTCCTCCGCCACGCGCAACTGCCGCTGCGAGGGTCCTGTCCTGGCCGGCTTCTTCAACCCGGAACCATCTCCGTCTCGAAGCACTCGATCACGTCGCCTTCCTGCAGGTCGTGGAAGTTGGCGAACGACAAGCCGCATTCATAGCCGCGCGCGACTTCCCGGACATCGTCCTTGAAGCGCTTGAGCTGCGACAGCTCGCCGTTGTGGATCACCACGTTGTCGCGCAGCACCCGCACGCCGGAGCCGCGCTTGACCAGGCCCTCGGTAATCATGCAGCCCGCGACCTTGCCGGTCTTGGTGATGTTGAACACCTTGCGGACCTCGGCGTAACCCAGGAACCGTTCGCGTGCCTTCGGCGCCACCTTGCCGCGGACCAGCTTCTCGATGTCGTCGGCGACTTCGTAGATGATCGAGAAGTAGCGGATATCCACGCTTTCGCGCTGCGCCAGCTCCCGCGCCTGGGATGTCGCCCGGACATTGAAGGCGACGATCACCGCGCTGGACGCCTTGGCGAGCTGGATGTCGCTTTCGGTGATCTGCCCGACGCCGGACAGCAGCACGCGGACCTTGACCTCCTCGTGCGCCAGTTTCAGCACCGTGGCCTCGATCGCTTCGGCGCTGCCCTGGACGTCGGCCTTGATCAGCACGGCGACCTCTTTCTGCACGCCGGCCTGGATGCGGGCCAGCATCTGGTCCAGTGTGCCGCGCGCACCGGCCGCGGCGCCCGCCACCTTGTCACGCTGACGGCGCCCGCGGAATTCAGTGATCTCCCGTGCTCGGCCTTCGTTCTCGACCACCACGAACGGTTCCCCGGCCGATGGCGCGCCACTCAGCCCCAGTAGCTCCACCGGGGTGGACGGACCGGCCTCGATGATCGGCCGCCCCTTGTCGTCCAGCATGGCCCGCACCCGGCCCCATTCGGCGCCGGCCACGACGATGTCGCCCTGCCGCAGGGTGCCGCGCTGCACCAGCACGGTGCCCACCGGGCCACGCCCGCGATCCAGCCGGCTCTCGATCACCGACCCTTCCGCCGACCGGATCGGGTTGGCCCGCAGGTCGAGGATCTCCGACTGCAGCAGGATCGCTTCCTCCAGCTTGTCGAGGCCGGTCTTCTTGGTCGCCGAAACCGGCACGTCCTGCGTCTCGCCGCCCATCTCCTCGACCACGACGTCGTGGCTGAGCAGTTCCTGGCGGACCCGGTTGGGATTGGCGTCCGGCTTGTCCATCTTGTTGATGGCAACGATCAGCGGCGCATTGGCCGCCTTGGCATGACGGATCGCCTCGATCGTCTGCGGCATCACGCCATCATCGGCGGCGACCACCAGGATGACGATATCGGTCACCGATGCGCCACGCGCCCGCATCGCGGTAAAGGCTTCGTGGCCCGGCGTGTCGATGAAGGTGATCCGCTCGCCGCCGGGCATCGTCACCTGGTAGGCGCCGATGTGCTGGGTGATGCCGCCAGCCTCGCCGGCCGCCACATCGGTGGCGCGCAGCGCGTCCAGCAGCGATGTCTTGCCGTGATCGACATGGCCCATGATGGTGACCACCGGCGGACGCAGCACCAGGTCGGTGTCGATGTCGGCCAGGCCTTCCAGCCCGATCTCCACATCGGATTCCGATACCCGACGTGCCCGGTGACCGAATTCCTGCACCACCAGTTCGGCGGTGTCGGCATCCAGCGACTGGGTGATGGTCGCCATCACCCCCATCTTCATCAGCGCCTTGATCACCTCCGGTCCGCGCGCGGCCATGCGGTTGGCCAATTCCTGCACGGTGATCTGGTCCGGCAGGATGACGTCGCGCACCACCTTGACCTGATCCGACCGCAGCCGATCGAGTTCCGCCTGCCGGCGTTCCCGGTCACGCTGGCGGCGCACCGAGGCGAGCGAGCGGACCCGCTCGTCCTCCCCCTCGATCGCCGCCTGCACGTCGATGCGCCCGGCGCGGCGGCCGCCGTCGGTGCCCTTCTTCGGCAGGACGACGGGCGGCTTGCGCGCTGGCAGGCCACCGGTGCCGGGACGGCGGGCGGGGCGTGATTCGTCATCCTCCTCGGCGCGTCCGGTGCCGGTGCGCAGACGCAAGGTTTCGGTCGCCGCCGAGGGCGCGGCACCAGGCGCGCCCGCGGGCGGTTGGGCTGGCGCGGGCCGGCCGCCGGGCGCCCGTGCGACCGGCTGTGGCTGCGCAGCCTGCACCGGCCCACCCTGCACCGGCACTGCCGGCTGCGACGCAGCGCCGACATCCGCCGACGGCACATCCTCGGACGGCACGGCCTTGGGCTCGTCCGGCACATAGACCCTGCCTTGCGCGGCGGCGTCCGCCTCAGCCTCCCGCCGAGCCAGGGCGTCCGCCCTGGCCTGCTGGGCCTGGGCGCGAGCCTCCTCCTCGGCGGCCTTGCGCGCATCGTCCTCGCGCCGGCGGGCTTCCTCGGCCGCCGACATGATCGAGATCTTCTCCTGCTCGCGCCGCTCCGCCTCGCGCTTCGCGGCATCCCGCTGCTGCTCCACCAGCGCCCGCTGGCGGGCGGCCTGTTCGGTCGCGGTCAGTGCCCTGCCGGCCCCCGGCGCGGGCTTGGCACCCGGCAGAGGCGCGCGCGGCGCCGGCGCGCCACCGACCGGCGGCGGCGGCGGCGCACCCGCGGCAGCCGACGGGTTCGGCATCGGCGCACGCTTCTTGCGCACTTCCACCTGCACGACCTTCGACCGTCCGTGACTGAAGCTTTGCCGGACCGATCCCGCATCGACTGTCCGCCCCAACTCCAGCCGTCCCGCCGGACGCAGGGAGAGCCGACCCTTGCCGCCGTCCTGATCGTTGCTTTCGCTCATGTTATCCGTTGGCATCCAATACAGTGTTTACCGTGACGGTGTCCCGTCCGGTGGCCCTTGCGGACCCCATGGCCCTCGCGGACCCTCCAGCTCGTTCAGAGCTGGTTCTCAACCCGGCCAGCCTGCCCGCTTCCATCGCGAGTGACTCCGCCAATTTGCCCGGCGCGACCGCGACGTGCACCACATAGTCCCGTCCGAATATCCGTCCCAGCACATCGCCCGGAAGCGGATCGAAAACCTTCACGTCCGCGCCGGCCCCTGTCAGAAATCGCGCCCGCTCCGACACGCTGCCATCCGACGCCTGCAGGACCAGCCGAGACGGCGTGGTCCGCAGATACTCGCGCCCTTTCTCGAAACCAGCGACGGCCTGCCCGGCGCGTCGGGCCAAACCCAGAAGCTCCGTGATCCGACGAACCAACGCCGTCTGAAGCAGCGAGGAAAGATCAGGCGGCACCAGGACCGGACCGCGGGCCGCCCTGGAAAATGCGCGTGCGAGGCGCCGGTCCGCAAGCCCAGCAGCCGATTTTTCTGTTCTTGGCCGAGCTTCATCACCAGAACTGAATTCTAGCACATCACCCGACGCACTCAACCATATTCCCCGCCCTGGCAGCCTTGCCGCCAGATCCGGGACAAGCTGGCGCTCCGGTCCAATCACAAAGCGAATCATCCGCTCCTTCGGCAACCGTTCGCGGCTGACGACACAGCGTCGCAGCGGACCGGATTCCGGTTCGTCCACGACAACATTTCCGGCGAGCGGAACGTTGGCGGCCCAGTCTTCAGCGATCTCGTCTTCAGCGACCCGATCTTGCGCAGCCCGGTCTTCAGCAGCCCCCTGCTGCGCAGCTCCGTCTTCAGTCCCGCTGCTTTCCGCAACCGTGGCCCCGGCAACGGGATGCGCGAAGATCGGCCACTTTTCAATATCAGTCGTGTCCCGCCTCCTCCGTCACAACCGGTTCTTGCTCGCCATCGAACCAGTGGGCGCGCGCGGCCATGATCACGTCGTTCGCCGTCGCTTCATCCATCTTGTCGGCGCCGATGATCTCGATCAGCTCGTCGGATGCCAGATCGCCAAGATCGTCGAGGGTCTTTACCCCTTTCTCACCCAACGCCACCAGCATGACCGGTGTCAGGACCTCGATGCCGGCGATCTCGTCGGCCACGCCAAGTTCGACCCGCCGGTCGTTCATTTCGGTGTCGCGCTGCGTCAGGAAAGCCTCCGCCCGGCGGACCAGTTCCTCGGCGATGCTCTCGTCGAAACCTTCAATTGCCGCCACTTCGTCGATCGGCGTGAACGCAAGCTGCTCCACCGACGTGAAGTCTTCGGTCACCAGAAGTCCCGCGATCATGTCGTCCACATCCAACGCCTCAACGAACAGGCTGGAGCGCCGGCGGAACTCCTCCTGCCGCCGCTCGCTTTCCTCGGCTTCGGTCAGGATGTCAATGTCCCAGCGCGTGAGTTGCGACGCCAGCCGGACGTTCTGTCCACGCCGCCCGATGGCAAGGGATAGCTGCTCATCCGGCACGACGACTTCAACCCGTCCGGCTTCCTCATCCAGCACCACCTTGCTGACCTCGGCCGGCGCCAGGGAGTTGACGATGAAGGTCGCCGCCTGGCTGCTCCAAGGAATAATGTCGATCTTTTCGCCTTGCAATTCCTGCACCACCGCCTGGACGCGTGAGCCGCGCATGCCGACGCAGGCACCCACCGGGTCGATCGAGCTGTCGCGGCTGATCACCGCCATTTTCGCGCGACTGCCGGGATCGCGCGACACCGCCTTGATCTCGATGATGCCGTCGTAGATTTCCGGCACCTCCTGCGCGAACAGCTTGGCCAGGAAACCCGGATGGGTGCGCGACAGGAAGATCTGCGGCCCGCGCGGTTCCTCCCGCACATCGTAGATGTAGGCGCGAACCCGGTCGCCATTGCGGAAACTTTCGCGGGCGATCAGCTCGTCGCGCCGCAGCAGCGCCTCCGCCCGGCCGAGTTCCACCATCAGGTTGCCGTACTCGGTGCGCTTGACCACGCCGTTGATGATCTCCCCCACACGGTCCTTGAACTCGTCGTACTGGCGCTTGCGCTCATACTCGCGCACCCGCTGGACGATGACCTGCTTGGCGGTCTGCGCGGCGATGCGGCCGAAATCGATTGGCGGCAGCGGGTCGATGACGAACTCGCCCACCGACTTGTCGGGGAACAGCTTGGCCGCATCGGCCCTGCCCATCTGGGTTTCCTCGTTCTCGACCGCGTCGACGATTTCGGTCCAGCGTGACAGCCGGACATCGCCGCTCTTGCGGTCGATGGTGGCGCGGATGTCCTTCTCGTGCCCGTACTTGGCGCGGCCGGCCTTCTGGATTGCCTGCTCCATCGCTTCCAGCACTTCCTCGCGGTCGATGTTCTTCTCGCGGGCGACGGCGTCGGCGACCAGAAGCAGTTCGGGGCGGGCTATAGCGGTGTCCATGGCGACCTCTGCGTGCGATAGGGCGGGGTTCAGTTGGTCGGCGGCGGCGAGGCCGTCGCCGCGATCAGAGCGTCCGTCAAGACCAGCTTGGCGCGGCGGATGTCGGCCAGGTGGATCGCGATTTCCGACCCGTCGTCCAGACGCAGGCACGCCGCCGTCTCATCAGCCTTCAGCACGATGCCGGAAAAGCGCTTGCGGCCGTTCTGTGGAAAAAACGTGTCCACCCGCGCCAGATGACCGGCAAAACGGTTCCAGTCCTTCACCCGCGTCAGCGGCCGATCGATGCCGGCGGAGCTGACCTCCAGCGTCCAGGCGCCAGGCAACGGATCATCGACATCGATCGCTGCACTGACATCATGGCTGATCTGCTCGCAATCCTGCACGGAGATCTGCGAGCCATCCGCGCGGTCGGCCATGACCTGCACGGTCGGATGTTCCCGGCCCAGAACGGCGACCCGGACCAGTTCAAACCCCATCGATTCAAGTCGCGGGGCGATCATGGCCGCCAGCCTCGATTCCAGGGTTGTATAGGTTGGTTCGTTTCCGTCCAAAACAGCGCCGTCCAAACAGTATCGTCCGTCCAGACTAAAAAAGGCGGCCCGCGGAGGCGAACCTCGCGAAAGCCGCCCCTTGGTCGGACGACGAGAAATGATGGACCGATAAGTAGCGCGCGGCGCCCATCATTGCAAGGCTTCGCATCTTGTTAACCTTTATCCGGCATGTTTCGCCGCATGAAACGCCCCCGATGAAACGCCCCTTGAAACGCCTGGCCACATGAAGCGCCTGGTCACATGAAGCGCCTGGAATGCCTGGACGGGCTTCGCGGCGCGCTCGCGGTCTACGTCCTGTTCGGCCACATGGCCCCGTTCGCCACGTTGCCAGCATGGCTGCAGGATGGCGTGTCGCACGGCGAGGCCGCGGTGGACATGTTCTTCATCCTGAGCGGCCTGGTGATCACCCAGTCGCTGGATCGCGCCGGCGGCCGAGCGGTGCCGTTTTTGATGGCCCGGGCAGCGCGCATCTTTCCGGTGTTCGTCCCGGTGTTCGTCGTCGCGGTGCTAATCCAGCCGGGCTCATGCGGCTTCGACCGCATGCCCTGGATCGGTCCCGACAACGCCGCGCGGACGATCTGCGTGACGGACTGGCCGCATGCCTGGCCGGCCGCGATCGCGGCGCATCTGACGATGACCCACGGCTTGTTGCCGAACGGCGTGCTGCCCCATGTCTGGGTCAGCTTCCTCGGTGCCGCCTGGAGCCTTTCCACCGAATGGCAATTCTACCTGCTGGCTCTGCTGGCCAGCCGCGGCGGCGCCAGCCGGCTGACAGGTGGGCTGATGCTGCTGGCGATCGTCGGGGTCGCCTGGCAGCAGGCAACGCCGGAGAGCTGGCAGTTCAGCCGCGCCTTCCTGGCGAACAAGGCACATTTCTTCGCCCTGGGCGTGGCCAGCCTCGCGGTGGTGCGCCAGCGCCGTGGCGCGCTTGTCATCTATGGCGTGACGCTGGCGGCCAGCCTGGCGGTGTGTGCCAGCTATGCGATGTTCGGCAAGATGCTGCCGCCGCTGGTCTGGACGCTGTGCCTGACGGTGCAGATGCGGCAGGCCACACCAGGGCTGCGATGGTTCGCCGGACTGCTGCGCTGCCAGGCGGCGCAGTACCTCGGGGCGATCTCCTACTGCATCTATCTGGTCAACGAACCGATCCACAAGGTGCTCGCCGCTACCCTGAGCAGGCTTGCGGATGGTGACCCGGTGGTCTTCACGGCGCTATGGCTGCCCAGCGCGATCGTGCTGCCGATCCTGCTGTCGGCCTGGCTGCACACCCATGTCGAAATGCCGGCCTTGCGCTGGGGACGCGGCGCGGCCGGTGCGGCGTTGCGCGCGCGGCTTCCGGTCGGCGCAAGGATACCGGCGGCGCCAGCCACTGCCCGGTCAACGCGATCATCGTAACACCTCGGTCCAAGGCCACAGGGTAACAGCCGATCGCCCAGCGGCGCGTGTCATGCCAGCGGCGCCAGGGGAATCGCTTGAGTGTCTCATGCGATGCGCCGGATGACGTTTTCCAGATAATCCTGATTCCAGCCGGCCTTTTTACGGCGGTTCTTAAAGCTGGTGACGGGTTTCGCCTGGTTCAGTAAATTCATGGCAGTATGTTTCACGACCGCCATGTTGGCAGGGCCATGAGCGGTGCGCAGGCGCGCCAAATCGTCGTGGAATACCACATCCAGCACCCAGTGCAGCCGGTTCTCAATGCCCCAGTGGCTCCGCACGACCCTGGCGAGGGTCTCGGCACTGAGTTTGGTTGAGCACAGGTAGTATCGGGTTTCTGTCTGGATAACGCCGCCCCGCTCGGTTTCGCTTTCGATCATGCCGATGGCGGTCAGGCCAGGGAATGCAAATTCGCCCGGATGACGCCGCTCGGCGAACAGCCAGTTGATGTCGTGGCAGATCGTATGGCGGCGGGTTTCGATCCGGCCATGGTCGCCATCGACGGTCTCGAAGCTTTGCAGCGTCAGCGTTGGTGGTGGATCGGCAAAGACGGTTTCCACTTCGGCATAGGTCGCTGGCCAGTTCTCCTTCAAGGCCAGCACGTAATCGCCACCACCCTCGATGATCGTCTGGGCAATCTCCTTCTGCGTGCCCATGGCATCGATGGTCACCAACGCGCCGGCCAGTTCCAGACGACGCAGCAGCACAGGAATGGCGGTGATCTCATTGGATTTCGCCGACACCGCCTCTTGTCCAAGGACCAATCGCTGACGCGTCGCCCAGGCGGACACCGTATGCAGCGGCAGACGCCCTTTGCCGCGGGCATGGCTGCGACGCGAGGTCTTGCCATCGATCGCGATAATCTCGGGCGTGTCAGTCCGCAACCCGTCTACCCAGGTCAGGAAACATGTCTTGAACAGCTCAGGATCAATCGCCGCGATCACGTCGCACAATGTGTCGTGGCTCGGGATGCCGTGCTTGAACGGCAGAAAACGGCGGAGGAAGCCCTGGCGTTCGCTGCCCCACAGGCTGATTTCGACAAAGTCGTCCGCACCGGCGATGGTCCCGCAGAGCATCAGCAACAGGATTTCCGGTAGAGGATATAGCACCTTCGTCGCTTGGCGCGGGTCCCGGAGGGCCGCGAAGTGGGACAAGAAGCAGGGCTGGCTTGGCATGGACATAGAGACCTCCTGATGAGAGGCTTCCTATGAATCCGATTCTAGCCCGCACGGGAATCCCTCAACCACTCAAGCGATCGCCCTGCCAGCGGCGCGCGTGATGATTGACGCACAAGAACCGCGCCCGTATAAGCCGCCGCTTCCGACGGGCCGCTCTCACCGGCGCACTCGTTGTCATACCTGCATGGACGCTGCCCGCCTGGCCGTTGCCTGAACGGCTTCCGGCCAAGCGGTTTCTGGAGAGTAGTCGTGAAGCGCACGTATCAACCGTCCAAGCTGGTCCGCAAACGTCGGCACGGGTTTCGCGCCCGCATGGAAACCGTGGGCGGTCGCAAGGTCCTGGCCAATCGACGTGCCAAGGGCCGCAAGCGCCTGTCCGCCTGATCAGGCCGCGGATGCTGGTGTGCCGTCCGTGCCAGCCGAAGCCTCATCGCGCCCCGCGATCAAGCCAGGCCGCCTGAAGCGGCGGGCGGAGTTTCTGCGCGTGGCCGCCTCCGGCCGGAAGGCGGCGACTGGCGGTGTCGTGCTTCAGGTCCTGATCCGGCGGGACGAGGAGCCGGCCAGACTGGGTTTCACCGTGACCCGCAAGGTTGGTAACGCTGTTGTGCGTAATCGCACGCGGCGGCGGCTGAAAGAAGCCGCCCGTCTGCTGTTGAAGGAATGCCCGGTGTGCGGCGCGGATCTGGTACTGATCGGGCGGGACAGCACCCGCAAGCGGAATTTTCGTGCGCTGCAAGCCGACATCAGGCGCGCGCTGGACAGGAATGGCGTGACATGACACAGGCTGCGTCCGTTGAACCTCATCCGGTCGGGCCGGCTGCCGCGGTGGGCATTGGTGCGGTCCGCGTCTATCAGTGGACGCTGCGTCCGTTCATTGGGCGGAATTGCCGGTTCTGGCCAAGCTGCAGCGACTATGCCGTCGATGCGCTGCGCCTGCATGGCGCGCTGAAGGGTTCGGCGATGGCGACCAGGCGCATCCTGCGCTGCAATCCATGGCATGAAGGCGGCGTCGATCCGGTGCCGGGGCCGGACGCTCGCACAGACAGCCACATGGGGCACTGATGGACCAAAAACGGCTCTTCCTGGCGATCGCGGTGTCGCTGGCGATCCTTCTGGGGTTCCAGATGCTGGTGGCGCCGCATCTGCCGAAGCCGCCACCGCGGCCGGTCGCGGAACTGTCGGCACATGGCGCCGACTCGGCCACGCCAGGACCCCACCTGGACGCCGCCACGCCGGCCGAGGGCGGCCCCACCGGCGGTGCCGCGCCGTCCGCCGGATCCGCCGCCGCGATCCCAGCCAACGTGCCACGCGTGAAGATCGCCGCGTCCCGCATCGCCGGCTCCATCAGCCTGCTGGGCGCCCGCCTGGACGACCTGACCCTGACCCAGTATCGCGACACCATCGCCGCCGACTCGCCCGATGTGCGGCTGCTGGAACCACGGTCGCAGCCGCATCCGTACTACATCCAGTACGGCTGGACCGAGTCAGGCGGCAATCACCTGAAACTGCCGGACGATAATACCGTCTGGAGCGCTTCGGCCGATACGCTCAGCCCCGGCAGGCCGGTGACGCTGTCCTGGGACAACGGCGCCGGGCTGATCTTCCAGATCGAGATGGCGGTGGACGACGACTACATGTTCACCGTCCATCAGGTTGTGAAGAACAGCACCGGACAGCCGGTCGCCCTGTTTCCCTGGTCGCGCATCCGCCGCGACTACAAGCCGGAGGTTTCCGGCTACTACGTGCTGTTCGAGGGGCTGCTGGGCGTCACCAACGGCACGCTGCAGGAGGTCTCCTACGCCAAGGCCAAGAGCGACGGCGAAAAGAAGGACGGCCTCGCCTTCGACGCCACCTCGACCGGCGGCTGGGGCGGCATCACCGACAAGTACTGGCTGACCGCGCTGATCCCGGACGAAAGTGCGCCGGCCAAGGTGAACTTCCGCCACATCGACACGCAGGGCGACCACTACCAGGTGGACTACGTCACCACGGACCCGCAGACCGTGCCGGCCGGCGGGGCGGCGACGCTGACCACGCACGCCTTCGCCGGCGCCAAGGTGGTCACCCTGCTGGACCGCTACCAGGCCGAACTGCACATCCCCAGCTTCGACAAGGCGGTGGATTTCGGCTGGTTCTACTTCCTCACCAAGCCGATCTTCTTCGCGCTGGATTTCTTCAACGGCGTGCTGGGCAACTTCGGCCTGGCGATCATGGCGTTCACGCTGCTGGTGAAGCTGCTGTTCTTCCCGCTGGCCAACTACTCCTACCGCTCCATGAGCAAGATGAAGCTGCTGGCGCCGAAGATGACGGCGATGCGCGAACGCTACAAGGAAGAACCGCAGCGCATGCAGCAGGAGATGATGTCGCTGTACAAGACCGAGAAGGTGAACCCGGCCTCCGGCTGCCTGCCCATGGTGGTGCAGATCCCGGTGTTCTTCTCCTTATACAAGGTCATCTTCGTCACCATCGAGATGCGGCAGGCGCCGTTCTTCGGCTGGATCCATGACCTGTCGCAGATCGATCCGACCAATGTGTTCAACCTGTTCGGCCTGATCCCGTTCGATCCGTCGGCCTATGTGCCGCTGCTGCATCTGGGCGCCTGGCCGCTGATCATGGGCTGCACCATGTTCCTGCAGCAGAGGCTGAACCCGCCGCCGCCGGACCCGGTGCAGGCGAAGCTGTTCCAGTTCATGCCAATCATCTTCACCTTCATGATGGCGAAATTCCCGGCCGGCCTGATCATCTACTGGAGCTGGAACAACACGCTCTCGATCGGACAACAATGGCTCATTCAGCGACGCACCCGGCTGGCGAAACCCTCCCTGGCGCGGACCTGAGCGCCGCAGCGGCGGATAATGTCCAAGGCGGCGTTGTCCCAAGCGGCGTTGTGCAAGGCGGCGTTGTCCACCCGGCGGACCAGCCAGCCGCTCTGGAAGCCGGCCGGCTGCTGTTCGCGGCCGAGTGCCGGTTCTTCCACGGCGCCCAGACGCTGGACCAGGTTCCCCGCGTCGCCGGGCCGGAAGTCGCCTTCGCCGGCCGGTCGAACGTCGGCAAGTCCTCGCTGCTGAACGCATTGACCGGGCGAAAGGCACTGGCCCGCGCGTCATCCGAGCCGGGGCGCACGCGACAGTTGAACTTCTTTGATCTTGCCGGCGTGGTGACCCTGGTGGACATGCCGGGCTACGGCTACGCCCGCGCGTCGAAGGACATCAAGGCCGACTGGCAGGGCATGATGTTCGACTACCTGCGCGGCCGCCCCACCCTGCGCCGCGTCGTGCTGCTGCTGGACGCGCGGATCGAACTGAAGCAGGCCGACCGCGACGTGATGGACCTGCTCGACCGCGCGGCGGTGACGTTCCAGATCGTGCTGACCAAGGCGGACGGGCTGAAACCCCCGGCCCTGGCCCGCAAGCTACTGGAAGCCGAACAGCTCGCCGGTTCGCATTCCGCCGCGTTTCCGCGCGTGCTGCACACCAGCAGCCAATCCGGCGACGGTATCCCCGCGTTACGGGCAGAGTTGGCGACACTTCTTGACCTGGGGATCGGCGATGGCGAAGAAACCGCGGACGTGGAACCAAGCAAGGCTGAACGAGGCGGAGCCGCAGACAGAGCCGGATGACGTCGACCGGCTGCTGCTCGATCTGGCCTCGGCGCTGCTGGCGGAGTACTTCTTCGATCCGGACAACGAAGCGCGTTACCTGGAACTGTATCCGTCCAGGCGAGCACCGGCCGGCGCGCCCCCCTTGGCGCCCCCCTTGGCGGAGGAAACCTGTGGCTTCGGCGGCGGTGACCTGGACTGGCGGCTGGACGTCCTGGGCAATCGCAACGGCTTCCGCACGACGATGCACCATCCGGCGTTCTCCGCCAAGGTGGAAGGCACCTGGCAATTCCAGCGGGAAGCCCTTCGCCAGGGTCGTGTGGTGCAACGCAGCGGCCGGCCGGCCGCGATCACCGAAGCGGCGGAGGCCCTGCTGGACCATCTTTCCCGCTCCGATCCGTCCGAGGAGGAGCTCGAGGACCTGCTGGCGGCCCTGACGGAGGAGACGGAGTCGCCACTGATCGGCGACGACCCGCGGGAGCCGCCGCCGGCCACCAGTGGCGAACGCGACCGGCTCCGCTCGCTGGTGGGCCAGCTTGCCCGCAAGGCGGACAGCGAGCCGCGGATCGAGGACCGGGCCTGGCTGGAAATGACGCCGCAGACCCTGCCGGTGCTGACCGACCTGCTGGTGGAGGCGATGACCGCCCAGCCCCGGCATGACCGCCGCGTCGCCACCTGCCTGGCCCTGACGACCTTGCAGCTCGAATTCGTCCGCTACCGCCTGGATCGCGGCTGGGATTGGGCGGCGCGCATGTTGAACGACTACCAGCAGCGGCTGATCGCGCTTGGCAAGGCGGCCACGCTCGATCAGCCGGACTGGTTCGCCATGGCTACCGCGCTGAGCGAGGCACGGGTTCCGGTTTCCGACGCGATCCAGACCGCGCTGGCCGAGGCCGGCATGACCATCGCCAACCCGGGTCCGCCGGAAGAGATGATGGCGGCGCTGCGCGGCCTGTCGGACGAGCTGGCTTCGATGGCCGACTCGCCGTTCGAGATCATCGAGGCACTGAAGGCGGCTGGCGCGGTGATGCCGGCGACATTGCGCTGCTTCATGGCGACCGAACTGGCGCTGTCGCCGCACGCGGTGCTGCGCGAGGCGGTGCCGATGATGCTGCTCGACAGCGACGCCGGCGTGCGGCGGGCCGCCGCGGCGGCGATGGCGCAGACCGCCGGCGCGGATACGGTATCGCCGGATTGGCTGCGGCGCGCGATCACGCTGCGCAACTGGATCCCGCAGGCGGACCGGCCTGAACTAGACCATGCGATCCGCAAGGCCCGCGCCGCCGGCGTGCCGATCGGTGCGTGGCCGGGCGCCGTTGCGGCGAATGGGATCGCCTGCCACGCGTCCATGGTGGATGGCTCCGGCGCGCAAAGCATCCTGGCGGTCAGCCGCACCGGCCGAAAAGGCCTGGTAGCGGGACTGCTGCTGAAGCATGGTGTCGGGGTCGTGGACTCCTGGCTGGATACCGAGGTGACACGTGCCAGCATCAACAAGATGCTGCGCGACATCCGCGGCGAGGTTCCGTTCGACGAGGTGGACCGATCCTATCTGGACACTGCGGTGCAGCACGCCATCGCCACGGCTCTGACGCATGGCTCGGTGCCGGGCGAAAAGCTGCTGGCGATCGCCGAAAGCGCCGGCGGCGCGGAGTGGAAGGATCGCCGGCTGGATGTCGCCGCTGAAGCCGAGCAGCTATTTGCCGCGCTGCCGGCGGATGACCGGACGCCGGCTGGCGTGGAAGCGGCGCTGGCGCGGGGTGTGGCATGGATGTCGCGGCAGCCGATAGCTACATCATGGTTCGAGGACAATCCGACCGTCCGGCGCGTCATCGCCAAGGTGCCGCGCCGGGACAACGTCGGCGCGGCGCGCCTAGTGCTGAGCGAGATTCTCACAGGCTCGCGCATGGCCTGGGCGGAGCGGTTCCTGCTGATGGCGCTGTGGTGCCAGGCCGCGACCACCCAGGCACATCGGGTCTGGACGCGGGATTTTGTCATCCTGACCCACGCCCTGACCGGCACCCGGCCGCTGGAAACAATCCCGATCATGACCAGCATCGCCACGCAGACCGTCATGGCCGCACGGACGGGTGGGTGGTGAGGAAGGCGGGGGCGCTGCCCGCCATCTCCCCTTGGGACCCCGCCAAGGGCTGACGCCCTTGGAACCCATTTAGGGGATCAAAGGGGCATCCGCCCCTTTGCGGGTCCAGGGCAGCGCCCTGGCCTTCCTTTCCGCCTTGACCCAACCCGCCCCTCCCCCGACAGTCGTGCCGTTGCAACGGGAGGCACGGATGCCGGCACGGACGGGTACGGACTATCTGGCTGGTCTGCGTGATCGGCGGACCGAGGTCTGGCTGCGGGGCGAACGGGTAACGGACGTGACCGCGCATCCCGGCCTCGCCAGCGGGGCGCAGGCCATCGCGTCGTTGTACGACCTGCAATGCGACCCGGCGCGGCGCGACGCGATGACCTTCGCGGACGCTGACAGCGGGGAGACGCTGGGGCTGTCGTTCATCATCCCCCGCACCCGGCAAGACCTGGAACGCCGGCGAGTCATGATGCTGAACTGGGCGCGCACCACCTGCGGCATGATGGGCCGCTCCCCCGACTTCATGAACGTGACCTTCGCCTGCTGGGCCGGAACGGCGGACTACTTCGGCCGTGGCAAGCCGGAATTCGCCGACAACATGCGGCGCTATCATCAGTACATCGCCGGCAACGACTTAGTGCTGACGCATGCGCTGATCAACCTGCAGCGCAGCCGCACCGTCGACGGCATGTTCAACCTGCAGGAAGGCACCGCCTTGCAGGTAGTCAAGGAAGCCTCCGCCGGCCTGACCGTGCGCGGCGCCCGCGTGCTGGCCACGCTCGGCCCGCTGGCCGACGAGATCGCGGTCTACTCGCCACGCGTGGCGCAGCATCTGAAGCATTACAGCCCGTTCGCGCTGAACTTCGCCATCCCCTGCGACACGCCGGGCCTGCGCTTCCTCTGCCGCGACAGCCTCGATCAAGGCAAATCCCATTTCGACCATCCGCTCGGCTCGCGCTTCGAGGAAATGGACAGCATTGTCTTCTTCGACGACGTGCTGGTGCCGTGGGAGCGGGTGTTCATCCACGGCGATGTCGGGCTGCTGAACGGTACTGCATCGGTGACGCATTCCTCGGCGCACACGGCGCATCAGGGCTGCGCCAAGAACCTGGCGAAGTGCGAACTGGTGCTGGGCGTCGCCCTGCTGATGACCGAGACGCTGGGCAACGGCCGCGTGCCGCACGTCGAGGAACGCATCGGCGAACTGGTGATGTATGCCGAACTGATGCGCGCCTGCATGCGCGCGGCCGAGGCGGATGCCGAACTGGACGAATTCGGCGTGATGTGCCCTGCCCCGCTGCCGGCGGAAACAACGCGCAACCTGTTCATGACCGCCTACCCGCGCATGGTGGAGATCCTGCAGCTTCTGGGCTCCTCCAGCCTGATGATCCTGCCGACGGAAGCCGACATGAACGGTCCCCTGGCCGGTCATATCGAACAATACCTGGCGACCGACGGCAGTTCGGCGCAGCAGCGGGTGCGGCTGTTCCACCTGGCATGGGACATCGCGTGCAGCTCCTTCGGCAGCCGGCAGGTGCTGTACGAGCGCTTTTTCGCCTCCGATCCGCTGACCCGCGCCCGGGCGCTGGCGGGCATGTTCCCGAAGCGGCAGGTGACCGACCGGGTGCTGGATTTCCTGGCGCGGGAATGAGTGAGGCGTTCGGGGTGTGAGTCGGCATCACGAGATGGCGCCGCCAACGTGTCACTTTTTCCGCCGGTTGATATGCTTGACCGGAAAATTAACCCAAACTTAAGGTCTCTTTTGTATTTGGCGTCGGCGATTATGCCGAAGTATTGGTTCGACAGGGCAGCAACACGAAGAATACCTTGCCAGGCCAGCTTGGGGTCTATGGTGAATCATTGCAGGGGCACCCATGCGAGCCGCCAAGGAACAGATGCCATGTCAGGTAAGCTCCGGCAGCGCGACGCTGCTCTCGTCAATCGCGACCGCCCCGGAACGCATCTCGATATCAGGTCACCCGCGCCTCGATAACCCTGCGACACTTGACGGGACTCAGTTGCGCGATCTCGCGCTGGATCGCATCCGGCAAGGTCTGTGTGTGTTTGACGGCCAACAGCGCTTGCTGCTGTTCAATCGGCAATATGCCCAGATGTACGACCTCGATCCGAGCCAGCTCTGGATCGGCATGACGCTTCGCGACGTGGTCGACCTTCGTTACGCCGCTGGCACCGGGCCATTGATGCCGCCTGAACAATATGCCGCCTGGCGCGATCGTGTCGGGGTCGCGGACCGCGTCACCGACACGGAGGTGACCCTGGGAAACGGCTGTGTGCATGCCATCCATCATGAGCCTACCTCAGGGGGCGGGTGGGTCGCTACATTCGAGGACATCAGCGAACGGCGTCGGGCAGAGGCACGCGTCCGCCATATGGCGCATCATGATGCGCTGACCGATCTACCCAATCGCAGCTTGTTCGGGGAGCGCCTGGAACGCACCCTCGGGCGCCTGCGCGGGGAGAGCTGCCTAGAGGATTCTCGACCCGATCCCGCGGAACAAGACTGGCTGATCGCCGTATTGTTTCTTGACCTTGACAATTTTAAGAACGTAAATGATGCCTTGGGCCATGCGGCGGGCGACGAACTCCTGCGGCAGGCGGCGATGCGGATCGGCCGCTGCCTGCGCAGTCAGGATACTTTGGCCCGACTAGGCGGCGATGAGTTTGCCGTGCTTCTGGAAGGCCTGACCACGGTGGAACAAGCCGCGGACGTCGGGCAGCGGGTTGTGGTGGCCTTATCTGTTCCCTTCATGCTGAATGGGAACTCGGCAAATGTCGGCATCAGTGTCGGCATTGCCTTGTGCACGCGTGACATGGACGCTGATAGCGCTGTGCTGCTGCGACAGGCCGATCACGCACTATACGATGCCAAGGCGCAGGGGCGAGGCACTTACTGCTTCTTCGACAATGGAATAGATGTCCTGCCCGATCGTGCGCGCGCGCCAGGGAAGAAAATCCAGACATATCAGGAAGAGAGGGGACTAGTCGAGCATCGAAGTGGGTCTGGCGTATCCGCGGAATTTCTGCAGGCTTCTTCTCTTTTGAAGGCGTGAATCATGTGATCAGGCAAAGGTTAGACCGTGGTCGGACACCGGCGATGACGCGACCTTAAACGATCACGCTCCCAGGCCACGGTCATGGCGCGATCAGTGAAGCTCCGCATCGGACTAGAAGCGGAAGGCACGGCGGAGTCGCCCGCGGTGTCGGGCGAATTGCCGAGGTTCGTTGTATTCGGGAGTCGGCATGCCTAGGGTACGGCTTCCTCATCAGGTAGCCAGGCGTATTGTCCAATGCAGAGCAGCCAGTGGAAAATCACCGTCGAAGCTGATCCCGATGCGGCACTGCGCGCGGAGATCCTGGCGCCGCTCGTGGCGCACAACGAGGCCGCCGCCGGGCCTGGACGCTGGGGCACGTTGGCAATTACAGTACGGGATTCCGGCGACAAGGTCGTCGGTGGCCTTTGGGGTCAGACTGGCTACGGATTTCTGTTCGTGGAACTTCTTGCCCTCGGTCCGGCAAAGGGCCTGGGTCTTGGCCGCGAAGTGATGATGCTTGCCGAAGCCGAGGCGAAGCGACGAGGCCTGCTGGGAATCTGGCTGGACACCTGGACGTTTCAGGCACCGGATTTCTACCCGAAGCTGGGCTTCGTCGAATGCGGCCGGATCACTGATTACCCGCCAAGGCATGATCGCATCTTTTACGTGAAGCGATTTGCCTGAATTCGCGGCAGATGCCTGAGCGGCGGCCAGCGCCCGTCATGCCGCGATCCACTCGTCCTCCCGCCGAACCAGCCTTTCCAGCAGCCGCAGCAGATCGCCGCCGGTGGATGCGCGCTCTCCGGTGAACGTGGCGTCGGACAGCAGGTGCGCCAGCGGATCGACCCGATCGGAGCGTATATCGCCGCAGAACCCCATTGCCCAATCGGGAAAGCCGCGCCGTTCAATCGGCGTGAATGACAGCACCGAGACATCGGCGTGACGCGGATCGGCGCCGATCCGTTCGAAGGTGCGCTCCACGGTCTCGCGAGATCCCTCCAGAACCTGGGCGAAGCCGGACGCGGTGAACAGCAGGGCGCCGGTGACGTTGTCCGCCTTGTTCCGCCGCCGCGCCACATCCAGGATGGCGCGGATTTCCCGCTCCATGTCCACCGCCTGTCCCGCCGGCACGGCATGGGCAATGACATTGCGGCTGCAATACAGCAGCCGGTAGAGCGCTCCAGCCATACGATCTCTCCTTATGATTTCAACGCGGCGGTGTACCGCGCCATCAGGCCATCGATCTCGGTGGCCGGAACCGGTCGGCTGATCAGATAGCCCTGGATGTCGGTGCAGCCGTCCGCCACCACCAGCGCCGCCTGTTCCTTGGTTTCCACGCCCTCGGCGATCGTCGTCATGCCGAGGCCGGCGCCAAGCGTGGTGATCGCGCGGATGACGGTATCGGCTTCGGCGTCGGCGCCAAGCGTGGAGACGAACGACCGGTCGATCTTGATCTTGTCGAACGGAAAGGCGCGCAACTGGCTGAGCGACGAATAGCCGGTGCCGAAATCATCCATGGCGATGCGGATGCCCAGGCCGCGCAGCCGGTGCAGCAGGTCCAGCACCGGCGCCTCCTGCGTCATGATGGCGCTTTCGGTGATCTCGATCTCCAGCCTCGCGGGCGGCAGGCCGGATGCGTACAGGGCGGATTGCACGGCGTTGAACAGGCGCTCGCTGTCGCCAAGCTGGCGCGGCGACACATTCACCGCGACCGACAGGTGAACCGGCCATCGCGCCGCCTCCTGGCAGGCCATCTTGAGCACCCATTCTCCCAGCCCCTGGATGCAACCGATGTCCTCGGCGACCGGGATGAACACGCCGGGCGGAACCGCGCCGCGGGTCGGATGGTTCCAGCGCAGCAGCGCCTCGAACCCGGTCAGGCACTGGCCGCGGACATTGAACTGCGGCTGATAGGCCAGCGAGAATTCCCCCAGGGTCAGCGCCTTGCGCAGATCGGTCTCCAGTTCCCGCCGCAGGCGTGCCTGTTCGGCCATGGCCGGATTGAAAACCCGCCAGGTCAGGCGGCCGGCGCTTTTCGCGTCATACAAAGCCAGGTCGGCATGCCGCATCAGGTCCTCGGCGGTGGTGCCGTGCTCGGGATAGCGGACAATGCCGACGCTGGCGCCGATGTTCACGACATGACCCTCGACCAGGAAGGGCCGGGACAGGATGTCCACCACGCGGACCGCCAACGCCTCGGCCGCTTCACCGTTCGGCTGCAGGATGACGAACTCATCGCCGCCCAGCCGCGCGACCAGGTCATCATCGCGGGTCTCCCGGCGGAGCCGCTGCGCGACCAGGCACAGCAGGGCATCGCCGACCGGATGACCAAGGGTATCGTTTACGGTCTTGAACCGATCGAGATCGATCATCAGCACGGCACGCCGGGTGTCTGGATCGCCATCGCGGACCACATCGCGCAAGGTATCGTTAAAGTGCCGGCGGTTGCTCAAGCTGGTCAGCGCATCCAGCATGGCGTCTCCGCCGGCCTCTGCGATTTGCGCGGCCGGCGCGATCTCCTCGATGCCCAGCAGCCAGCGATCGCCCCCCAAGCCGTGCAGCTTGAACATGATGCGGTGGTGGCGGCCGAGCGCGACGCGCAGCCAGGCCTTGGGTTCGGCGCGATCCATGCCGGCAATGATGTTGCCGCAGAATTCGGTGATCCGTTCAAGCTGCCGCGGCGTCACGCGCCCGGCGGTCCGCAGCACGTCCGCAAGCTCCGGCGCTTCCGCTTCCATCATGGACGGAACGCCGAGCAGGTCGGCGGCGTGCCGATTCCAGTAATGCAGCCGAAGCCCGCGATCCAGCACCGCGACAGCCAGGGGCAGGTGATCCAGCGCCATGGCCGCCAGCGTCACGCGGGCCGCCGAACCGCGCCGCGCCGCGCCGGGTTTTGCCCGGATGGTGCGGACGGGCGGCAAGCCATCGGCAAGGCCATCCGGAAGTAGCAACATTCCAGCTTCACGCACGCCGGCCTCCTGGTTCTCTCGCGGCCGGATCATTGCAGCCAATGACTTACGAAAACGTTAAGATTCCGATGGTTTGCGACTGGATCGGCTCATTCGCGGCGCGGGTTCTTGACCCTGCGTCCCACGCCGCCCTACACGCGCGCCATGAGCGAAACACAGATCCGAGCCGTCGACGTCGCGGCGGCGACCGAACAGGCCCACGTGCTGGCGCAGGCCCTGCCCTTCCTGCGGCGTTACGCCGGCGCCACGGTGGTGGTGAAGTACGGCGGCCACGCAATGGGCGAGGACAGCCTGGCGCAGCAGTTCGGCCACGACATCGCGCTGCTGAAGCAGGTCGGCATCAACCCGGTGGTGGTGCATGGCGGCGGGCCGCAGATCAACGCGATGCTCAAGCGGCTGGCGATCCAGTCCACCTTCATCGACGGGCTGCGGGTGACCGATGCGGCGATGGTGGAAGTGGTGGAGATGGTGCTGGCCGGTACCGTCAACAAGCATGTCGCCGAACTGATCACCAACGCCGGCGCACTGGCGGTCGGCATCTGCGGCAAGGACGGCGCGATGATCCGCGCGCGCAAGCTGACACGGACCAAGCAGGACCCCGACAGCCGCATCGAGCAGGCGCTGGACCTGGGTTTCGTGGGCGAACCGACCAGCATCGACGTGCGGGTCATCCATGCGCTGACTGGCGGCGGGCTGGTGCCGGTGATCGCCCCGGTGGGAATCGGCACCGACGGACAGACCTACAACATCAATGCCGACACGGTGGCGGCGGCGGTGGCCGGTGCGTTGAACGCGACGCGGCTGCTGATGCTGACCGATGTCGCCGGCGTGCTGGACAAGGACAAGCGGCTGATCCAGAGCCTGACCTTGGCGGACGTGCAGGCGCGCATCGCCGACGGCACCATCACCGGCGGCATGATCCCGAAGGTGGAAAACTGCGTGGAAGCGGTGCGGCAGGGGGTGAAAGGCGCGGTGATCCTGGATGGCCGCGTGCCGCATGCCTGCCTGCTGGAACTGTTCACCGCGGCCGGGCCGGGCACCTTGATCCGCCGGTAGGATACTGCCCCGGCTCCGCGTCCCGGTTCGGCCGCCGCAGCCGCAGCCGCAGCCTCACCGGCCGGTGCGATACATGAACTCCAATTGCCAGCGCATCTCGTGGGTCGTCATCGGATAGCCGCCACCGGGCCGCGCGTGGATGACAGCGTCCGGCGGCAGGCGACCCAGAACAACTTGCAAGGCTTGCGCGACCGGCATCGACAGGTTGGCCTTCCAGGCCAGGGCGATCAGTCCCTTGGCACTGCGCAATGCCGCGGCACGCTCGATCACCGGCAGCGCAACCCCCGCCTTCATCGCCAGCATGGTGCACAACAGGCCGCTGTCGCCGCGGCGGGCGGCGGCGATGAAGGCCGCATCATTGAGTTGCCCGACATCGCGCAGCGCGGTTGCCTGGGCGAGCACCACTTGCGCTGTTTGATCAGCCGATGCCGGCCGCGCCGCCGCCGTGGATTGCTTGAGCCGGTCGCGAAGATCACGGGCCAGGCCCGCATCCAGGTCGTCGCGGGCGCTCAGTACCGCCAGCAGATGGGTGGTGACGATCTCCGACAAGGCGCGCGCCACATGTGCCGGCAGGATGGGGCGGCGCACCAGCGGGTCCTGCAACGCGACCTCGGTCTCGGCACGGGCGACCAGGGCATCCAGTGTCGCCTCCATGATCTGCGCCGACGGATTGGCCAGCAGGGCGGCAACGGCATCGGCATGCGCGGCGGCGACGACGGCATTGGACACGCGGCCATCAATCCCCGGCCGGCGGGCCACCGTGGCGATTGTTTCGGCCGACGGCGCGGCGACGATCAGTGCGACAAGGTCCTGCGAGGTCAGCACCGGCGAGAACAGGATCACCGGCTCGGACACCATCACCACCGGGTCATGCGCCAGACGCAGAATGATGTCGCGGGGCGCGTCCGGCATGTGCTTGACCGCTTCGGCGATGCTTTGCCGCACCCGCGCCGCCTCGTCGGCGACCAGCGCGGTCAGCGTCTCGACCGTCTGCTGGCGCAGGCATTGATGCGCCACATCGTTCAGGTTCGGGGCCAGGGCGGCAAGCTTGCGGCCCAGCAGCGCGCGCACCCGTTCGTCCCGGTCGGACGCCAGGATCGTATTCGCCAGCGCGGGCGCCGAGGGATTAAGCGCGACCGTGGCACGCACCGTAGCCGATGGATCCTGCGCCAGATCCTGCAGGATATCGGCTCCGGTCGCGGTGTTGGCGCTTTGCCGGACACGTGCGGCCTCATCCTGTTGCATCAGTCGCCCTCGAGCAGGGAGACCCGCCAGTGGCCGCGGCCGCTGCGCTTGACCTCATACATCGCCATATCGGCTCGGCGGATCAGGTCGTCGATCGGCTCCTGGCTTCCGGCCCTGCGGCTGGCGATGCCGATGGACAGGCCCAGACCAGGGATCGGCTGGCCAAGCAGCGATTCCAGTTCCGCCGGACCGGTCTTGCGGAGGTGATCGGCACGCTCCGCCGCGGTCAAATGATCAGCGCCGCCCATCCAGACGGCGAACTCGTCGCCGCCGAGGCGGGCGATCAGGTCGAACGGCCGCACCAGGTCGCGCAGCATCTTGGCGACATGCACCAGCGTCTGATCGCCCATTTCGTGACCAAGGCGGTCGTTCACCGTCTTGAACGCATCCATGTCGACGAACATCAGCGTCCCAGGCGCGTGTTCCTGGTCCAGCCGTTCGGCGTGGCGCTGCATATCCTCCATGAAGGCGCGCCGGTTCAGCAGACCGGTCAGCGGGTCGGTGCGTGCCTGACGGCCCATTTCATGCTGAATGGACTCATGTTCCAGGATCATGCGGATGATGCTGGCGGCGGATCGGACCAGCATTGTATCGTCGCGATCCCAGGGGCGCGAATCGGCGGTCCGCCAGACCCCAAGGCCGGCATTCGCGCCGAACCGGGTCTGACATCCCACCGCCAGCACCAGCCTGCCGTCCACGGTGATCGCCTGCCCTGCCTCGGCGCCATGTTCGGCCGCCAGCCTGGCGGCCGCCTCGCGCACCGCCGTCGAGCCGGGACCGGATTCATGCAGCAGTTCGACCTGTTCGCCCTCACGCACGGCGACCACGATGGCGCCCTCGGCGGCCAGCGCGTTGACCAGTGCGGACAGCGCGGCATCCATCATGCGCGGCGCCATGACCTCCTGCGCCACACACCATAGAATGTAATCCAGCACCTCGCCCCGGCGCAGGCTGCCGGCGATCGCGGACGCCTGCGCCTGATGCTCCGTCACATCGGCGGCGATCCCGCGCGAGCCGACGATGTTGCCCAGGGCGTCCAGCAGCGGCGCGGCGGAGAATGCCATGTACACCATGGTTCCATCGTGCCGCTTGATCCAGATGCGCCGGCCGCGCGTTTCGACGGCGGGACGAAACGGATTGAACGGGCTGTCGCCGCTGTCGGCCAGCAGCAGTTCCGACGGCTGGCCGATCAGCGCGGCGGCCGACCAGCCCAGCACCTGATCCGGCACCACGAAGACAAAACGTCCCTTGGCGTCGGTCTCGAAGGCAAGATCGGCGGCGAGGCTGACCAGATGCTGCCAGCGTTGCCGGCTGCCGATCAGCGGACCGTGCAGCACGTCGGCCTTGGGCCTGGCGGATAACGGCAGCGTGGCTGAATCCAAAAAAGTGTCCGTCATGCGTGGCTTGTCCCGGCGGCCAGGTGTGACGCATGAATGTCAGGTAATCCTTAAGAAAAGGTTGCCGCCGCAGGGAAAGCGAGACGGTTTCCTCAGGGCCGGCCGCGCAAAATCACCATGACGTCGCCGCCGTGACGCCACTGCAACCTCACCGCCGCAGGATCGTCGCCCCAGCGTAATGGCCGGCGGTGCCGAGTTGCTGCTCGATCCGGATAAGCTGGTTGTACTTGGCGGTGCGGTCGCTGCGCGCCAGGCTGCCGGTCTTGATCTGGCCGCAGTTGGTGGCGACCGCGAGGTCGGCGATGGTGGCGTCCTCGGTCTCACCCGAACGGTGGCTCATGACCGCGTTCCAGCCGGCGCGATGGGCGAGTTCCACCGCTTCCAGCGTTTCCGACAGGGTGCCGATCTGGTTGACCTTGATCAGGATGGCATTCGCCGACCCCAGTCCGATGCCGCGGCGCAGACGCTCCGGATTGGTGACGAACAGGTCGTCGCCGACCAACTGGACGGTCTTGCCCAGCGTCTCGGTCAGCAGTTTCCAGGTGTCCCAGTCGTCCTCGGCGCAGCCATCCTCGATCGAGGCGATCGGGTAGCGGCTGACCAGATCGGCGTAGTAGCGGACGATGCCTTCGCCATCCAGCACCTTGCCCTCGCCTTCCAGGTGGTACTTGCCGTCCTTGAAGAATTCGGTGGCGGCGGGATCGAGTGCGAAGGTCACGTCCTCGCCCAGCCGGTAGCCGGCCTTCTCGACCGCCTTGGCGATGAACCCGAGTGCTTCATCGGCGGATTTCAGGTCGGGCGCGAAGCCGCCTTCATCGCCGACATTGGTGTTGAAGCCGGCGTCATGCAGGCCCTGCTTCAACGTCGAGAAGATCTCCGATCCCATGCGCACCGCATCGGCCAAGGTCGGCGCGGCGATCGGCTGGATCATGAACTCCTGGATGTCGATCGGGTTGTCGGCGTGCTTGCCACCGTTCAGGATGTTCATCATCGGCACTGGCAAGGTGCGGGCGAAGACGCCGCCGACATAGCGATACAGCGGCAGTTGCAGGTCGTTGGCGGCAGCCTTGGCCACCGCCAGGGAAACCCCCAGGATGGCGTTGGCGCCGAGCCGCGCCTTGTTCGGCGTGCCGTCCAGGTCGATCAGGATGTTGTCGATGGCGACCTGCTCGGTCGCCTCCTCGCCGCCCACCGCTTCCAGGATCTCGCCTTGCACGTTGGCGATGGCCTGCTGGACACCCTTGCCGCCGTAGCGGGATTTGTCGCCGTCGCGCAGCTCCACCGCCTCATGCGCGCCGGTCGAGGCGCCGGATGGCACCGCGGCGCGGCCCATGGCACCGCTTTCCAGCAGGACATCGACCTCGATCGTTGGGTTGCCGCGGCTGTCGAGGATTTCGCGCGCGGTGATGTCGGCGATCAGGGGCATGCTGGGTTCTCCGGTGACGGCATTGCGGCGGTGCCTATCATTTCGCCCCGGCTGTTGCCAGCCGGTCGTGGACAGGGCGAGTGTCCATGCTCGGCCTTGGTTCTATCGCTCAATCGGCCGGATTGCCGGGCAGCGTGCCGATCTGATCGATCCATGGGACCGCCGAGCGGCACCAGATCTGTCGCTTGGGTGCGAGCGCGCGGCGCTGGCGGATGCTGCCCCACCGGATGCCCCACTCAAGCGCCTCCGCGCCCTCGCCCGTGGTAAACAGCGGTGAACCGCATTCGGGACAAAAGTACTGGAAGCGCTGCACAACCTCAGCGCATTCAGACAAAAGATAAGGATGCCCGCGGCAACCACAATGCAGTCTTGCATAGTCATTACTGCAAGCTGATGTTGTCGTGCCTGGTCAACGTCCGACAAATGATCTCGAGCTTACGACGGCACGGCAGGCTGTTCAGGAAGCCAGTCGCCTAGCACCTGATCCTCCGTGAACGTCAAGCTGTCAATGTCGACTAGGGACGATTCGCCATAGTATGCCAGCGGCGCGGCCGCTCGCTTCCTGGCGCTGCCAAGCCTTTCAGCGATGACGCCGGAAACGGTCTGCCGGAGGCTTGGAGTGTCCGTCAGCAAGGCATCGATTTCTTCCCGCTGCGACCAAACCGTTTCAACCCAGCCACCACGTGGCGCGTCGGCTGGCGAAGCGACCGGTTTCATCAGGTGTATCAATACCGTCGACACCCTGCTGCCAAGTTCCCTTCTGTAGGTCTTGGCCAACGAGTCGATCTTCTCCGCGATATTGGGCCAGTCCAGTTCATCGCTGTTGACGCGCTCACCTGTAGCGATTCGATTCAGCAGCGATGCCTGCTGTTCAGACCAGACCACGACATCAGTGTGATACAAGTTGCTCATAAGGGTATCTCAAGCCTCATTCAGTGGCAGAGTACCATATCCGGATCACGGTCGCTATCGGTGCCTTTTGACGTCCCGGCTATCTTCAGGCAACGGCCGAATACCCATTGTCTTCTATTGCCGTTGTCACCGCGGCCGACCGTGGCTGTGTCTGGTTCCGCATTTTGGAGCCTTTGAACCAAGGCACGGCCTGCCAACCCGCGGGGCACCCGGCGGGGCCGCCGCATTCAGCCGCTGTCGCACTTTCATTTGCGAAACCGATTGGTTTGGCGTACCTGCCACCGCCCTATCCGAGTATGCCCATGAAGGAGTGCCGCATGAACCGTTCGAGTCGATTGGCCGCCCTGCTTGCCGTATTGTCCGCCGCCGCGCCAGTCGCCGGGTTCGCGCAACCGCCGGCCACACAACCCCAGGATCAGCAACCCCAGGATCAGCAACCCCAGGACCGGCAACCGCCGGCCACGCAACCGCAGGATCAGCAACCTCAGGACCAGCAACCGCCGGCCACGCAACCGCAGAACCAGCCGCCGGCTTCGCAACCGCAGGCGACCGCGACGCCGGCTGCTCAAGCACCGGCTGCCGCGAGCCACGCACCGCGCACCCAGGTGTACTACCACTCCGGGGCCTGGGACGCGTTCAGCGGCCGCGCCGTCGGCGGTGGCCCGGTCTGCGGCATCGGGACCAACAACCCGGCGACCGGCCATACGTTCTCCGTCCGCTTCGACATCGGTGGCACGGACACCGTGTTCGACGCCAACAAGCCAGACTGGACGATCCCGGACGGCATGCAGGTCGCGGTGGTGATGCAGATCGGCGCCAATCCGGCCTGGACGTTGCACGGCACCGGCCATGGCCAGACCATCGAATGGACAATGGACCGCAACGCCATCCAGACCTTCGACCAGCAGTTCCGCGCTGCTGGCTCGATGACACTGAGCTATCCGGATGGCAACGAGTCGCCGTGGCATATCTCGCTCGCCGGATCGACCGCGGTCAGCGATACATTCGGTCGCTGCGTCGTCGACCTGACCCGCCAGATGCAAACCGCGCGGCCATCCGCCAGCGGCAGCCAGGGCGCGCCAGCGGCGACGCAGCCTTTCAGCCAGCACAACGCCGGCAGCGCCTCGGATGCCACCCCGGCGCACTGACACTTGAATGAAGCGGCACGACCCGTGCTTCGGCTTGGAGAAATCTGAGAAGCCCGGACGCGGACCCGGCAGGTCGTACTCGTCATTGCGGCTTAGCGACACAATCCGCCAGCATGTCCCTGACTTTCGGGACGTCCAGGACACCGTTCCTGGCGATCAGCACCAGTCGCACCGGTTCAGTCGCCGGATCATCGATTGGGCTGGGACTCAGTGTCGCGCGTTCGCCCACGAGCTGGAACAGCATCGGCTGATCCGGCCGCTCCGCGAACCGCAGGATACCCTTCGCCCGCACCAACAGGCCGGCAACACGTCCGATCACCGCCTGGAACCGCATCAGCGAGAGCGGGGAGGTTGCCGTCCAGCTTAATGTCTCGAAGTCCGGCGTGGCGAAGGCTGACCGTGGCGCGGTGATGCGCGCCGGCTGATGCAGCGACGCGCTGAACAGAATGTCCGCCGGAACGCGGCCGTGCTCCATGTCGAAGATCATCCGCGACGGCTTGACCGCGGCAAGCGCCGCCTTGATGCGGTCGGCTTCGTCCGGGCTGACCAGGTCGGTCTTGCTCAGCGCGACGAAGTCGGCGGCCTGGATCTGCGATCGGCAAAGCGCGTCGTCCAGCAGATCAGGCCGGCGCGTCAGGTGCCAGGCGTCGGCGACGCAGATCACCGCGTCCAGCGCGGCTTCCCGCCAGACGACCGGGTCCAGCAGGGCACGCACGACCTCGGCTGGATCGGATACGCCGCTGGTCTCGATGACAATGCCGTCCGGCACCGGATCACGGCGCAGGATGGTGCTTAATGTCCGCAGCAGGTCGCCTTGCAGGCTGCAGCAGATGCAGCCGTTCTTCAGGCTGACCACGCCGTCCGCCGCATTTCCCAGTAGCGCGGCATCGATGTCGATGGCGCCGAAGTCGTTCACCACGGCTGCCAGGCGGCGGCCTTGCGGATGGGTCAGCAGATGGTTGATCAGCGTCGTCTTGCCGGCGCCCAGGAAGCCCGTCACCAGCAGGATGGGAACCGCCATCAGCCGACGGCGCGGCGTATCGGACGTCCGGGCCAAGCATGAAGATCGAGCAGGCCGTCGGTGATCACCGCGTTGCCGTGGACCAGCACGTGGCGCATGCCCTCGGCCGGGCGGTTCATCGCCTTGAACTCCGCCTTGTCGGTCAGTGTCGAAAAGTCGAACACCACCAGGTCGGCGTCACAGCCGGGCTGGATGCGGCCTTTCCGGCGCATCTGCGGCGTGCTGGCTTCCAGGATGCGCGCCGGGATCAGCGTGCATTTCGCCAGCCCCTCGATCAGCGGCACCGCCTGCCGCTCCCGCACCCATTGCCGCAGGAACCGCGTGAACGTGCCGGACGACCGCGGATGGGATACCGCAGCGTCCGGCAAGGGCCACGCGTCGCCGTTGTAGGTGACGCCGTCCACCGTCCAGGGCACCGCGTCCGAGGCGATGGCGCCGCCGGGATACAGCACCGAGACATCCAGCAGATCGCGGTGGCGCTGGTTCACCTCGACATCCAGGAAGTGCCACAGCACCAGCGCGCCCGGATCATCCTGTTGCGCCGCGAGCAAGTCGTCACGGCCGGTGAAGCGGCGCCCGGTCCGCAGCATCTCCACGGCTTGATAATCCGTACCGGTCCGCTCGGGGAAGGCCGGATCGGTGAAGAACACGGCGCCCGCCACGGTCGAGCCGGTGCCATACGGATAGGCTTCCACGGTTACCTTCAGGCCCTGACGTTGCGCCGAACCGACCAGTTCCGCCGCCCGCTCGACGTCCTGCAGGCTGGTGCTGTTGAAATGGCAGATGTGCATGTGCGCGCCGGTCGACCCGGCAAAGCCGATCAGCCGCGTATAGGCCTCCACGGAACTTTGCGGGTCGATGTTCGACATGTAGGCGATGTGGGTATAGGTCGGCACACCGTGGTCGGCGGCCAGGCTGCACAGTTCGGAGATTTCCTTGACACCGGTGCCGGGCGCGTAGGCGTTTGGAAAGCCGATGCCGATGCCGCCCTGCTCCAGCCCGGCGCGGACACGCTGCGTGATGTCGGCGGTCTCCGCCGCGGTCGCCACGGCGTCGACCCACCGGCTGTCGCGCATGGCGCGCCCCATGCCCTCTACGCTGGATTCCGTCTGCTGCGCTGTCATGGCGGCAATCCGGGCGAACACCCAGCCGGTGGAGGCGCCGTAGTTCAGCAGCCGCCCGGCATGGGCCTGCTCGTCGTACCAGCGGGCGACGGGCAGCACGCCCAGCTCCAGCTCCAGCGAGGTGGTCACGCCGTCGAAGGCCTGCATGCGGTCGGCTGGCAGCGATTGGCCATGCGCGTGCAGGTCGATGAAGCCCGGCGCCACGATCAGCCCGGCCGCGTCGATCACCCGCGCCGCGCCGTCCAGCCCGGCGCCGACCGCGGCGATGCGGCCACCGGACACGGCGACGTCGGCCGTTCCGTCATGCCCGCTTTCCGGATCGATGACGCGGCCGTTGCGGATGATCAGGTCATGCATGCTGGTGATTTAGGACTACCTTGACCGGCTGCCGATAAAAGTTTCCGATAGGCCGTGCTCATATCCTGCCCGCAACTACCCTGCCCGCAAGCCTTTGCGCGTGCATATCGACGCAGACTGCGACACGATGGACAAGGTTTAGGTTCGCGTCGAGGGACCAAAGCGGAAGATGATGGCCCTGTCGAGGACATCGGCTGCCGTTGTGCCTATATTCAGTTGGCTCGGCCTTGAATGTCGATAGCAGCACGGACCTCGAAAACGGCTAAAATGCCAAGACACAACGGTCGGGTCACCAGGGATCATCTGGGTCGGAAGGGCCACGAGACCCGCGAAAACCCAGCTTGTCGCGCGACTTGAGATCTTTGCGGCACGCCTTGATTGTATCTCATTTGAGATACATGTATGAGCTAAGCCAAGAGGATTGAATATGGCTGCTCACACCTCAATGTTGCACGTGCGTGTCGATGACCAAATCAAGGCGCAAGCGGCGGAAAAGCTCGCTCATTTCGGTATGACTGTCTCGGATGCTGTGCGCATGTTGTTAACCCGCGTCGCCAACGAGGGCGCGTTGCCTCCTGGGTTGACGGCCGATCCCGAAGCCTATGACGCGTGGTTTCGTGCCAAGGTCCAGGAAGCGCTGGCAGACACGCGCTCGTCTGCGCCGCATCCGCAAGTCATGGACGAAGCCCAAGCGCTGATCGACAGGAAGCGCCGTGCACGCGTTGGTGCTTGAATGGCGCGAGACGGCTCGTGCCGATTTGCTGTCGATTACTGATTATATATCCGACGACAACGCCGATGCCGCCCAGCGTTTGAAAGACGAGATCGAGGCCAAGGTTTCCAAGCTGCAGGAACACCCCAAGCTCTACAGGTGGGGCCGCGTCGCTGGCACGCGGGAAATGGTTGTCCGAAGGAATAACGTGGTGGCCTATGCCGAGAATATCCACGTCGTGCCTATCCCGCGCGTTCTGCACGCGGCCCAACAGTGGCCGACAGCCTAAACCTTCGGCTTCGATAGCGTGGTTCAAGGAACTCCTGGTCGATACCCTCTCAAGCGACATGCCTGTCAGGTCGATGAATAAAGCGGATCAACACCGCTGATCATCGACATTCACCGCCCTGCCCGGTGACGACAGAACGCCTCGGTCCCGTGCTGCGTCATGGCATGGGCTTTCGGTCCGCCGCCTGGAACGAAGCCGGGCCAATGGCGCCACTGGCCACGATCGGATCGGCACCAGGTTCTCGCCATATCGTTTTCATTGCGCAACCCCTTGCACCAGCCGCCAGCCTCCCCATCTCCACCACCGTTTAGAACAAACCAAGAACTTAAGCGCCGCATGTCCGACGTCACCACCGAAACCACGCCGCCCTACGACCCGCACGCCATCTTCGACGAAAACGGCCCGATTAACCCCAGCTTTGTCGCCGAAGCCATCCGCACCCTGATGCGCGCCCTGCCGATCGACCGTGCGGAATCAGCCGACTGGGCCAACCGGCGGCGCCACAGTGCCATGCTCGCGCTCGCCGCCCTGCACCCGCGTGACGAGATCGAGGTGATGATCGGCGTCCAGGCCCTGTGCGCCTATCACGCCGCCGCCGCCTGCTGGCGCCTCGGCATGAATCATCATCACCCCTGCGGCGACAGCACCCGCCACATCGCCACCGCCGCCTCCGCCGCGCGCGCCTTCGATAGCCTGTTGCGCGGCCTCGAACGCCGCCAGATCAAGCCGCTCACGGTTCCGCTCGGCCGCCCGGCCCCGCGCAAGTGGAACCGGCAGGACCCCACCAGCTACATGGAGGCCTGGGAAACCCGCTGCCGTGATGCCGAAGGCGCCTCACTCGCGGAAACCCCCGCCGTGGCCTGGAACCCGCGCGCCATCGCCCTCGCCAACGAACTGCGCGAGGCCGACCGCATCGCCGTCGAGAACGAGGGCCTCGACATCGAGCACACCGACGGCATCCTGCCCGGCGGCGGCATGATCATGCCCGAGCACCCGACGCCGCAGCAGGAGGCCTACATGGCCCGCCGCCTCGGCCTGGCCTACCGCCGCGAGTGCCAGGAGAACCTGCGCCGCGGCCTGCGCCAGTATCCGCCGATCCGCCACATCCGCCCCGGCGACCTGATCCTGTGATTCCACCATTCGACACTTATTGAAGGCCTCATGCCATGACAGAAATCCACCCGACACAAGACCAGCCAGCCGATCCGCTGATGGAGTTCATCATCGGCCTGCTCACCCCGCTGCTGATGACCGGCGGCATGACTGATCCGGGCCTCGCCCGCCTCGCCGCCGCCCAGGCGATCAGAAGCTACAAGGCCCGCGGTGTGGAACAACTGCTGACGGTCGCCGAGATCGCCGGCTTCGCCCTCGCCTCACTCGACACGCTGCGCCTGTCGATGGCGCATGACCTGAGCGTGGAAATGAAGCTCAAGCTGCGCGGCAACGCCAATGCGCTCAACCACACATCGCAACGGGCGACGGCCGCGCTGGAAAAGCAGCGGTCCCACGTGGTGCCGCCGATCGAAAGCGATCCGGCCGAAAGTCAGGTGGTGGAACTCGACGATGCCCCGTCCGAGGCCGAACTGCTTGCGTCGCTTGCCGACGCCCGCGCGGCGGTCCAGCAGGCCCAGGCTCAGCCGGCGGCTTCGACCGGCAAATCGGCGGCGGAGCGACAGCACCGGCTGGTCTGGGCCAACGCGATGGCGGAAGTCGCGGCTGAATGCTCCGCCGATCTTGCCCACCTGACGCCGGCGCAGCGCCGGGAACAACTCATTTGGTTCGGCGCCCTGACGGAGACGGCCCGTGTCCTGGCGGAAGGCGATGCGGCAATGCCCGCGCCTTCGGCCGCCCAGTCGCCACGACGCCATTAATGGTTCAAACCGCTTCCCCCGCGCACCACCCGCTCGCCCACGCCCACTGGAAGTTATAGCCGCCGAGCCAGCCGGTCACGTCGACCGCCTCGCCGATCACGAACAGTCCCGGAACGCCGGCCGCCGCCAGCGTCCGGGACGAAAGATCGCGCGTATCCACGCCGCCGCGGGTTACCTCCGCCTTCGCGTATCCCTCCGTCCCGCTTGGCCGCACGACCCAGGCGGACAGCCGCGCGGCCAAGGCCGCCAGCACCCGATCCGGCACATCCGCCAGCCGGACGGCGTCGCTTTCCACGGCGAAAGCCGCAGCCAGCCGCGCCGGCAGCACCTCGGCCAGCACGCTGCCCAGCGCCGCTTTTGGCCGGGTCCGCTTGCGGTCCAGCAGGAATGCCGCCGCATCGATCCCGGGCAGCAGCTTCATGGCAATCGGCCCCTGCCGCCAATACGACGAGATCTGCAAGATCGCCGGCCCGGACAGGCCGCGATGGGTGAACAGCATGGCCTCCCGGAACGTCTGCCGGCCTATCGTCACCTCGCTGTTCAGCGACACGCCACTGAGCGGCCGCATCAGCGCCAGCAGGTCGTCGGCGAATGTCAGCGGCACCAGACCGGGCCGGATGTCGGTCAGCCGCAGGCCGAAGCGCCGGGCGGCGTCATGCGCGAAACCGGTGGCGCCCAGCTTCGGGATCGACAGCCCGCCGGTTGCCAGCACAAGGCTGCCGGCGGCGAACGCGCCTTGGTCCGTCTCGACCCGAAAGACCTCGGATCGGGCCAGGTCCGTCACGCGATGCCCCAGCCGCAGCTCCACGCCGGCCGCGGCGCATTCCGCCAGCAGCATGGCGACGATCTGCCGCGCCGACCCGTCGCAGAATAACTGGCCGAGGGTCTTTTCATGGAAGCCGATGCCATGCCGCCGCACCATCGCGACGAAGTCGGCCGGCTGGTAGCGGCTGAGAGCGGAGCGGCAGAAGTGCGGATTGTCCGACAGGAAGCGTTCCGGCACGGTGCCGGTATTGGTGAAGTTGCACCGCCCACCGCCGGAGATCAGGATTTTCGCGCCCGCCTCCGCCGCATGATCCAGCAGCAGCACCCGCCGTCCACGCTGGCCGGCGGAAATCGCGCACATCAGGCCCGCCGCCCCGGCGCCCAGGATGATCACGTCGTATTCGCGCTTGGGCATCCGGCTTGTATAGCAGCCGCTCCGCTAGCATGGCACCGGAGGCTTCCAACATGCGCCAGAATAGTCCGTCCGATCCGGCATCGGGCACCGGAGACCAACTCATCCGAACAACGTCCGACCCGTGATCCCGCCCATCCTGGCTCGGCGCAGCGCCGCCGGGTTCTGGCTCGCGGTCATTCTGACCGGCATCGGCACCGGTCTCGGCGCCGCGGCGCTGACCGGGCTGCTTGAAGTGACGCAGCACAGGATCTGGGGCGGCAATGGTCTTGATCTGCTGCAGGGGGCATCACGGGCGCCGCCGTGGAAGCATCTGGTCGTGCTGACCGGTGCGGGAGTGCTGACCGGCGCGGGACAGCTCCTGCTCACGCGGCTGTCGAGCGGCAACGGCATCGACATCACCGCCGCGATCTGGTTCCAGGCCGGCCGCCTGCCGAAGCTGCGCACGCTGGGCAGCGCCACGCTGTCGGTGCTGATCGTCGGCATGGGCGCGGCGCTTGGGCGTGAAGGCGCACCCAAGCAGGCGGGCGCGGTGATTGCCGACATGCTGTCCGACCGGGTGCGACTGTCTGACGAGGAGCGTCGGTTGCTGGTCGCCTGTGGCGCCGGTGCCGGAATGGCGGCGGCCTATGGCGTACCGCTCGGTGGCGCGCTGTTCGCGCTGGAGGTGCTGCGCGGCGTCCTCGCGCTGCGCTTCGTGCTGCCAGCCCTGGTCACTTCGGTGGTCGCGACCGAGGTATCCTGGTGGTTTCTGCCCGACGCGCCGACCTACCACATTCCAGTTTTCGAAGGTTCGCTCGCCAGCAGCGTCTGGGCGCTGCTGGCCGGGCCGGTCGTCGGCCTGGTCTCGGTCGTCTACGTCCGGTCGGTGGCCTGGGCCGATCGTCACAAGCCGCGAGGGTGGCGGCGGCTGCTGGCTCCGGTCATCGCGCTTGCGGTCCTCGGCGCCGTCTCCATTGCTTTCCCGCAACTGCTCGGCAATGGACGCGACGTGGCGGCGCAGGCATTCGCCGGGCAGCTCAGCCCGCTGCTGCTGATGGCGCTGGTGCTGCTGCGCCCGGCGGCGACCGTGCTCTGCCTGGGCAGTGGCGCGCCCGGCGGCCTGTTCACGCCGTCGCTGGCGTTGGGCGCGCTGCTAGGTGGGGTGCTCGGATTGCCCTGGTCCTGGCTCTGGCCTGGCGTGCCGCCGGGACTGTTCGCCCTGGTCGGCGCCGCGGCGATGCTGGCGGCGACCACCCAGGGTCCGATCTCGACCGTCGTGCTGATGATGGAACTGACCGGCTATGCCCGCGCCGCCATCGTGCCGCTGCTGCTTGCCGTGGCGACCGCGACACTGCTGGCCCGCACCATCGAGCCGCGATCGATCTATGACGCACGACTGAGCGACGCCCAGGTGCGCGAACGGCAGCAGGCGCGCGAGCATGGGTCGGGAGAGGCGCGGATCAGGTAAGTGCCAAGTGACAAACGGCCGGCCAAATCCGCCCAGGACGGGTCCGGGTTGAACACTCCCGCGCTATCAACCATTCCTTCGTACATGACCGCCAAAATGAAAAAGCCGGCGGTTATGACCCGCCGGCTTAACATCTGGAGGTATAGGATGACACAATATCCTGACTGCTAATGTTGGTGATCGTGATCATAAAAGTCCGGTATTAGGTAGCAGCCGCCACCAGCCCAAACCTGCATCTCAGGGTGAGCTGATCGGTTTTTTTCCAATCACGAAATGTAGCGCGCCTGGGCTGCCAAATTCAGGCGGCGCTCCATGGGTTGAATTTATTTCAAATTTCTTGGTTGTTAATTTGAGAGCAGGAAGCACCGCCAGAGCCACTGATTCGGCTTCTTTTGTATCAACAAGAATTGCAGCCCCTGAAGAGTTATTTAATCCCCAATTCGGTTTTCCAGGCCGTGATATTTTAACCGTTCCAGTTTTCCAGCTTAGCTCTTTCCAGCCTGCTTTCAAAAGCGCCTCTTCAATAAGTGTGGCAAACCTTTCTGTCTCTGGGTCGTTTACCAACACGTTCATATCAAACGTTGCGCCAGGAAAAGATTTAGCCGCCTTCACCACGGCATCGACATCTATGTCACGTGGCTGTGTAAGCTCTGCCAACCGGAGCGCCAGCTTTAGATTGTCGTTCTTCAGTTGGTCGGATTGTAATGTCAGCGTGGCGATCCGCTCCCGCGATTTCTGCAATTCCGATTCTGCGGCTGTTATGCGGATCCCCGCCGTGTCCTGGATTTTGGCCGTCACGGCAGAGCTAATACCAGACGACAGGCCGCTTGCTAGTGCTGCGAATATGCCAGCGAACACAGCTACAACGAGAAGTTTTGATCCAGCCCAATCCCAGAAGTTAAGGGAAAACCCAAACCAAAATGGGCTGCTCCCAACGCTGTTTGTCATCTTTGTAATCGCCGTAGTTGCCGCTGGAGTGTCTATTATCCGTGCGGATCGGGCAAATCGGCAATCCCGTCGTAGGCTGATGGATGCGCTTGATCGACAGAGCCTAACAAACGATGGCGATCCGCCACATGACGGAGGGCGTCATGTAGGCCGGCGGTGACCGCCGTGGGCTGGCGGCGGTGTTTCAGAACGGTGCTTGTTGCCACTTGGTTAGCTGGACTTGGCTTTCCGGACCGGGCCGAAGCCAACATCACCCGTACCTATAGGCAGCTTGGCGGGACTGATGAACTTCTGGAACACCGGAACGTCCGGGAACCCGATCGGAAAGACTTTAGCTGTATAGAATGGCGTTGTATCAGCCTCGCCCATGTAGGCTGCGACGACGCAGACGCAAAGCTCATAACTTTTCCAATGCGGCCGTTTGTCCGGAGCGGCTGCCTTTGCGGTGCACCATCGTCTGTTTTTATGTGCTTCGGACGGCGCGAGAGAATCGTTGCTCGCGCCGCCTTTGCCTCGCGAAGCGGCAACTGCGTCGTTGACGGCGTCTTCAAACCACTTGTCCGCGTCACCGAGTTCAGAAAAGTCGGCTGCGGCAATCCAGTAGATTACATTTTGGGCGGCAGATTTACCAACATTCCTAGCGTGCAATCGGATGAAGAACGCCAAGTTGTTTTCGTCCGGTGGGAATGTCGCTATTATCCATGGGTTCAATTCGATAGGGCCGTCCAGAACAGCCTCAATCGTAATCCACGGCCGCAGGTCGCGGGCGGCTACATCTCGTGCATGGGCAAGCGTCTTAGAGCTCTCCTCAATGGCTCGCTCCGCCGCCCCGGCGCTAACTTGGGCCGCTTCGGCGGCAACTCTAGTGTAGTGCAGCGTGCGAACTACAAAGATTATTCCGAAGACGGCGGCCAAGCACGCGACTCTAGACCAGAAAGCCTGTTCCTCGGTCGCTACAGCAGCGCGCCAAGCTATGCAAAGATCGGCTTGATGGCTGGCCTGGGATGGCTGGCAAGCACTCTGATCAATGAGTCCGGAATACGTCGGTTCCACGACAGGCGGCAAGGGGAGATCTGGTACGCTTGTGGTGTTCTTTGTATTGCGGTTGGCATCATCGCCGCTCTGATGTTGGCCTAGCGCTTGCTCACTGCAACAAAGCCCTAGGACCAGTCCTCCACACGTAAGGTATGTGCGCCAATGGCGCGCATAACGGCGAATAAGAACCACGCTGGGAAAGCCCCCCGATTGACCTTTGCGGCAACGGACGTATCCGTTTCCGGAATACCCATGTCCGTCAAGCGTCGGGCCAGTTCGGCATAGTTCACGTCGGCGCGCTTTAATTCTGCTTTCAAATGCCGTTTGGCGTGGTCTGCCCATTTCTCACTTACGGCTGCCATATCGGCTATCCTCCATTTCTGCATATAATACTACATATGTGTCGATTTCCCTATTGCAAATGGGCATCGCATAATCTACATATTCGTCGAATTAACGACGGATATGACAGATGTCCCAACACTTTCTCCTTAGCGCCAAAGCCCGGACCCTCTCACTGGCGGAAGTTATGCGCATGACCGACGCGCAAGCCGAGACAACGTTTCGCTCCGTCCGCTGGCCTGATGGCAAAGCCGTCTGCCCGCACTGCGAATGCCCGACCGTCTATGAGTGCCGTCGCCCGGACGGCGCGCTGCGCTTCCGCTGCAAAGCGTGCCGCAAGGATTTCAGCATCACCAGCGGCACCCTCTTTGCCTTCCACAAGAAGGGCCTGCGGGATTACCTCGCGGCAATTGTCATTTTCACGAATGAGTGCAAAGGCAAGTCGGCACTGGCGATGTCTCGTGATCTGGATTGCCAATACAAGACGGCCTTTGTGCTCGGGCACAAACTGCGCGAGGCGATGGCATCCGAGTTGAAGGGTATGCGCCTGGGCGGCGCTGGCGAGACGGTGGAAGTGGATTGCGGCTACTTTGGTGGGTATGTGAAGCCGGCCAACCACAAGGAGAACCGCCGCGACCGGAGACTTGCCAAGAATCAGAACGGCAAGCGTCAGGTGGTCGTGGTGATGCGGGAGCGTGGCGGCCGGACGCTTCCCTCCGTGTTCAAGTCAGAGACTGCGGCGCTGAGCTTCATTGTTAATCGGGTGGCGCCGGAGACGAATCTGATGGCGGACGAAGCCACGTCGTGGAACGATCTGCACACCCGGTATGAGGTGTCCCGGATCGACCACGGCTCGCTCTACAGCGATCGGTCTGGCGTCTACACGAACGGTGCGGAAGAGTTCTTCTCCCGGATGCGCCGAGCCGAGATCGGGCATCACCACCACATCGCCGGCCAATACCTGATCCGTTATGCGCAAGAGAGTGCTTGGCGGGAGGACCACCGTCGGGTTGCCAACGGCACCCAGGTCAGGATGGTAGCGGGATTAGCCATGGCGGCGCCGACTTCGGTGGATTGGTGCGGGTATTGGCAGCGGGCGCAAAAGGCGGCCTAGGAAACTTCGGCTAAGAGACTTTTTTTAATAGATGATATAAAGGTGAGGTCATTGTCAAAATAAAATTGGTCGTCCTCGTCCGCGGATTCTCGTTCTTTGGTAATTTCGGAATATGCTAGTTCCAAAGCCAACAGTGATATAGCAACTATATGGGCTGGTATATTCGGACCGTTGTCGCTGTATGTGCTCTTTTTTGCTCTCATATTCGGATATGAAGATAGCCACGTAAGCCAGTCAGCTCGCTGTTGCTGATCAGACAAACGGTCCACCGCCGCACTCACTACGCGTACTGCGCCTGCTGAAAGTATGAGCATCTGGCCGCTCCCGAGACGTCTAAACTCTAGAGAACTGGGGGTGCATATCCGAAAGGAGACGCCGATATTCGGACAATTTCATGTTTACAGATGGCTCCCATGACCAGTGACCCTGTCCATCATCAATCAATACAAGTGAGTCACTATAACTTGATCCGGAAGGGAGTTTCCAGATTTTTCCTGTCCATGCCGGGTCAATTGCTTCGGACGTGGACATTCCTCCCGCTTGCGCTTTGACATACATGTCCCCCCAAATCTCGATATATGTCTCTATGTCTGGATGAGAATGTGGCGTAATTCGAGGCTTGTCCAGGCATGGGCTCGTGCGATTGCCAGACCTAAAAAGATCGACGGTGGTTAGAGCCATTGGCTTAATGATCTCACTTGCGCTCTCAGACGCATTTGATCGAGTTTATGGCACCGCAGGTGTAAGCGGCAACCCCCACCGCTCCCATCCCATACCATGCTTGACCACCGTCTCACGTCGCGGCTTGCATCCGCCGCCACTCAATCGGAAGACGTAGCGCTTGGTAATGGCAACGTCCAACGAGAGCCTAATCCTTCGCCGATCTTCTCCACTGATCTACTCCGCCGCAACTCTCGCAGCGACCACAGCACGCTTTTGGTTATCCTTACCCGTAGTTTGGAGTCAACGAGGTCAAGCCCCTTTTCCTGCATTGCCTGAATTGCGATGGATTCCGCCGCGATCGGCTCAGACGCCCCGCGAAGCGCGTTCCGACAATAACGCGCGACCTCCCCATGCACGAACAACGTGCCTCGTGTTGACGGACGCTTTTGGCTGATCTTTCGAAAATCGAGGTCAGGGTCGAAGAGCCGGATTGATGCGTCAATGTGGACCAAATCCTGCCGCGCTTGACGAAGCCGCTCCTCCATATCAAGGATCTGGCCCGTCAACGATGCGCGTTTCTGAACCAGGACGGCAGCTATGTGTTTGTTTTCCATGCTATATATAGTAGTGGAATCAGGCCCCTAGCGCCGCTATCCTGTGGTGGCGGTTGATACATAATACCGTAAAAGTCAAGATCATCATCAAGAGACGGTAGGGGAGCGGGTCGGTTCGTTCGCGAGCCGGCCCACCCCAGATGCTTGCGGCCCGGCAGGAGAACTTCGGCGCGAACGGCAACCTATGCCTGACGGACGACAAGATCAGGCAACCGCGCTTGTCCCGCTACGGTCAAGCGTCACGGCGGGCTCCGGAATAGGCTCAATGCGGCCGAGGACCACGACATAGGAGACGATGCCGATCACCAGCACGACGCCGGCGACCAGGAATGCGCCGGCGAAGGAGTGGGTCAGGCCGACGATGAAGCCGGTCACGATCGGCGCCGCGGCGCCCATCAGGTTGTTGGTGAAGTTGACGATGCCGCCGATCGTGCCGGTGCCGCCCCGAGGCGCGATCAGCGAGACGATGGACGAACCGACTGGCGCCGCCGCCGACAGGCCGGTCAGCGCGATGGTGATCCAGGTGATAGCCCACACTGGATTGGTGGTGGCGACAGCACCGAACACCGTCAGGCCCAGCAACATGCCGGCAACGAGCACCGTCTTGCGCACCCTGGTTTCATCGCGGCCCCGCGCGATCAGGTGGTCGACCAGGAAGCCGCCGATCAGCAGATCGGCAAGGCTGGCGAAGATCCATGGAATGGTGGCGTAGCCGGCCGACTTCAGAATGCTCATGTGCAATGTCTGCTCCAGGTAGCCGGGCAGCCATGTCAGGAACAGATAGAACGAATAGCCGTAGGCGGAGAAGCCGATCGTCAGGCCCCATACCTTCCGATTTCGTAACAGGTATCCCAGCATGGCGCTGTTTCCGCCGGCCGCGACGCCCTCGGGCGTGGCGCCGCCATCGACGATGTAGATGTGTTCGGCGTGCGTCAGCCGCCGGTCTTCGCTGGGATCGCGATAAATCGCCCAGTAGGCCACGAAATACGCCAGGCTGAGGAACGCCGTGATGCCAAAACCCCAGCGCCAGCCGAGTTCAACAATGGCGAAAGCGACGAGCGGCACACCGATGACGTTGGAGAACTTGGCGGCGCTGTCGAAGATGGCGGTCGAACGGGCGCGTTCGTTGCGGGGAAACCAGTAGCCGGTGGCCTTCTGGCTGGCGGGGAAGGCGGGCGCCTCGGCGATGCCCAGCACGATGCGCGCGGCGAAAATGCCCGCGAAACCCCCGGCAACCGCGGTGACGGCGGATGCCATGGACCACAGAAAGGCGCCCCAGCGCCCAACTCGGGTGACGCCGAACCGGTCGAGCACAATGCCGCCCGGGACCTGCAGAAGCGAATAGGACCAGAAGAACGCGCTGAACAACAGGCCGAGCTGCTCCGGCGACAACCTGAACTCCTGCTGCAACTGCGGCGCCGCGACCGAAAGGTTGATCCGGTCGAAGTAGTTGATCAGCACGCCGACGCCGAGCAGTACGCCGATCGTCCAGCGCCGGCCAGGAACGCGCTGCGCATTCGGAGCCATCGAGGAAATTCTCCCATGCCTGAGATTGTTTGAACGCCTGTTGCACGCGCGGCCGATCCGGCCTGCCGCCACAAGCAGGACCTGAAGTATAGCGATAGCGAGGCGGCAACGGATGGTTCAACCCTGCGCGACCTCAGCTTGCGCACCTGTCGCCGAAGCCGGACTTCATTGTCCTCAAGCTCTCAATCCGCTTGAGCGATCGCGGCGGCAATGGCATGCTCGGTAGTTATGAGCCGTTATCGAATTGGTATCGATCTTGGTGGCAGCAAGATCGAGATTGCCGTCCTGGGACCGGACGGGACCGAGGTGCTTCGTCATCGGGTTGCCACTCCGCCCGGCTATCAGGATGTCCTGAACACCATCTCGGCCTTGGTGCATGACGTTGAAGCCTGCCTGGAAATCAGTGCGACCGTGGGCGTCGGCATCCCCGGGGTTATCAGCCCGGCGACCGGTCTGGTGAAGAACGCCAACTCGGTCGGCCTGAACGGCCATCGGCTGGATAGCGATCTAAGCCAGATCCTGATGCGGGAGGTGCGGGTCGAGAACGACGCCAACTGCTTTGCCCTCAGCGAGGCGACCGATGGCGCCGGTGTCGGTTTCAGTTGCGTCTTCGCCGTGATCCTTGGCACCGGCTGCGGCGCGGGCATCGTGATCGACGGGAAAGTTCATCGCGGTTCGCATCGGGTCGCCGGCGAGTGGGGCCACACGCCGTTGCCATGGATCACCGGCTGGGAAATGCCTGGAAACCCATGCTGGTGCGGCAAGAACGGCTGTCTGGAAACCTATGTCTCCGGCCCCGCGCTGGCGCGAGACAGTGACGGACACAGCGCGAAGGACGCCAGCACGCTGCCGGCCCGGGCGGCCAGCGGGGAGCAGCGGGCGATCGACGCCCTGGCCCGCCATGCCGACCGGCTCGCCCGTGGCCTGGCCATGGTGGTGAACATCCTTGACCCGGACGCGATCGTGTTCGGCGGCGGCCTGTCGAACATGGACCACCTCTACACCGAGCTGCCGCGGCTCATATCACTGCATGCGTTCAGCGATGTGATCGCCACGCCGATCTTGCGCAACAAGCATGGGGATTCATCCGGTGTCCGCGGCGCCGCCTGGCTGTGGCCGGCGAACGCCGACAGCTAATGGATAAAATCCAACCGATAGGTCCGTTGAATTTATCCACTAGGCTTTGATTTGGTGGGCCGATTCACCTAACGCTTGGAAACCAAGCGTCAGGATCGGACCACTAGGACCTGCCGGCAGCTATTCCAATCCAATTGGTCCATGCCGCGCCCTTGTTATCCGCTTGTCGCCGCCGGTCCACGGGATGCGCTGGCTATCGGCAACCCTGCCGCAACCTTGCTCCCGAAACCTCCAAGGTCTAGAAGCCCGCACCTCTCCCTATCTCTCGGACGGATCCATCCATGAAGCAGCAGGCGAACCTGATTCGCGCCGGCCAGGTGATCGAGCATGAAGGCCGGCGCTGGACGGTGCTGAAGCAGCAGATCATCACACCCGGCAAAGGCGGCGCGTTCATTCAGGTCGAGATGCGCGACCTGAAGTCTGGCAACAAGACCAACGAGCGCTGGCGCACCGCCGATACGGTGGAACGGCTGACCACCGAGGAAAAGGAGTACACCTACTCCTACACCGACGGCACCAACCTGGTGCTGATGGACCCGGAGACCTACGAGGAAACCCATATTCCCGCCGACCTGATGGGCGACGCCGCGCCGTTCCTGCAGGACCAGATGCAATTGACCGTCGATCTGGTCGAAGACGAGCCGGTGGCGATCCACCTGCCCGGCACGGTGGTGCTGGAAGTCGTCGAGGCCGATCCGGTGGTGAAAGGCCAGACCGCGTCGTCCTCCTACAAGCCGGCCCGCCTGTCGAACGGCGTGAAGACGGCGGTACCGCCGTTCATCGAGGCAGGCGAACGCATCGTTGTCCGCACCGAGGACGCCAGCTATGTGGAGCGCGCGAAGGGCTGATGGCATTTCGTCTCTCCCCGCATCTGACCGTCATGGCCAATGCCGCCCAGAAGACGGCGAAACGCCTGTTGCGCGACTTCGCCGAGGTCGAGCAGTTGCAGGTCAGCATCAAGGGGCCGTCCGACTTCGTCTCCCAGGCTGACCTGCGCGCCGAACAGACGCTGAAGGAGGAACTGAACAAGGCGCGCCCCGGCTATGCCTTTCTGATGGAGGAATCCGGGCCGTCCGGCTCCGCCAACTGGGCCTGGCGCTGGGTGGTCGATCCGCTGGACGGGACAACGAATTTCCTGCACGGCATGCCGCATTGGGCGATCAGCATCGGCCTGGAACGCCGCCTGCCGGATGGCGCCTCCGAGGTCCACGCCGGCCTGATCTATGCGCCGGCGGCGGACGAGATGTTCTGGGCGGAGAAGGGCACCGGCGCGTTTGTCAATGAACGCCGCTTGCGTGTCTCCGCGCGCCGCGAATTCAGCGAGTGCGTGTTCGCCACCGGCATTCCGTTTGGCGCCGTTTCGGTCCCGCGGCGGCAGGCGTTCAGCCGCACCTTGGCGACGCTGATGCCGCAGGTGGCCGGCATCCGACGCTTCGGCGCCGCCGCGCTGGACCTCGCCTGGGTGGCGCATGGCCGCTTTGATGGCTACTGGGAACTCGGCGTCAAGCCCTGGGATATCGCCGCCGGCATGCTGCTGGTGCGCGAAGCCGGCGGCTACGCCACGGATGTGGGTGAAGGCGACCCGCGTGAGACCGCGAACATCGTCGCCGGCAATCCGCACATGCACGCGAGGCTACGCACGGTGGTCACCGAGGGCATGCAGCCGCCGGCCTGACATTGTTCGTCATGCCGACAGGGGTTGGTATCGACGCCTTGCCGCGCGCGTCGCAACGCCTGGATGCGGACTTGCTGCGGCATGGCGAGGCGGCGGCGCCGATCTTACGCTCGCCGTGATCGGTGGGTTCGTCCTCGGTCAGCGAAACGCCTTGGTGATCCGGCCCCAATCCTCGATCGCCGATTCATGCCCTGGGACAATCGGAATGACGAGTTGCGAAAGCCCGCCATCACGCATCGCCGCGATCCGCTGCTTGATGTCCTGCTCCGCCCCGGTGAATGTCGTCTGGCGGATCAGTTCGGCGGTGATGAACCGCGCCTCCTCCGGCTTCACCGCGACGCAATGGCCGGTATGGTTCAGCAGGTAGCGTGCATCCGCCGGCTCGAACTTGCGCGCCGCCTCCACATAACCCTGCAACACATCCTTGACGCTGTCCGGCACCGGGGATGTGTTGATCCAGCCTTCCATGTCCACATCGGCGGCGCGATGCAGCAGCACCGCCGCGCGCGGACCCGCCTGCGCGCGCACCCGCGGGCTGTCGAGCGTCTCGTTGTCGCGCAGCAGGCAGCCCCAGATCCAGGCGGAGGAATACAGGTCGCCGGCTGCCCTGCCGCCCTCGGTCCAGGTTTTCCGCATCCCGTTCAGCGCCGCCAGTCCGTCATCGACGCCGGACATCACTGTTTTCCATGCCGCGCCGTGGCGTGCCGTCATCTGCCGCCCTTTCGGCCCCAGTGCCGAGATATGCAGGCGGACGGGGTCCTTGATGTTGATCAGCCCCAGTTCAGGATTGAGAAACCTTATTTTCTTCCGCACCCCGGGATCGACCTCGGCTTTGGTCGTTTCACCGTGCAGCAGGGCGTAGACGACGCGGATGTATTCTTCCATGTCGGCGAGCTTCATGGCGCCCAGTCCCATCGCTCGCCTGGCCGAAAATCCCGTCCCGACGCCAAAATCGATCCGCCCCGGCGCCATTGCGTTCAGCGTGGCGAAGGCGGCCGCCGTCACCGCCGGAACCCGGTTCGTCGGCACCAGCACGCCGGTGCCCAGGCGGATGCGCGCGGTCTTCAGCGCTGCCGCTCCCATCGCCACGAACGGATCGGCCACCAGCATCTGCGTGTCGTAGAACCAGGCATGCGTGAAGCCGAGTTCCTCCGCCCGCTGCGCCACCTTCCAACTATCGTGCGATGTCGGAATGCCGATGCCGAATTCCATGATGCTCGCTCCCGCGGATTTCGCGACAGCCTATCGTGCAACCGCGGCAGCGTTCAACCTGTGCCGGAACGCTGGCAACACAACATGAAAAACCGCGAGGAATTTCCTGGCCGCCGTCTACCAGGCCGCCACCGTCATTTGGCTCAATTGACGACGGGTCCTGATACCGACACAAAACCGTGTTTTTATTTACCGCGTGCTTGTCACACCAATGATTGAAGGATTCGCTTACCGGTAAACCTGCCGTTCATCTCGACACGTCATGCTCTCGACATCATGGCGGGCGTCCGCCACGACGCGGATGAGGCGTGGCGTCCGCCACGACGCGGATGAGGCGTGGCGGACGCCACAACGAGATGCAGCAGCCGTGCTTGCTTCGCAGCCGTGATTTGTCCACAAGCCTTAGTTGCCATCTCTGCAACTTGCTGTTCCCGCATGCTTGCAACGGCCTACAATGTCCGCCTGCAACCATTTTTCGGCCTGGGGGCTCAAATGCCATTGGATGCGGATGCGGCGTTGATCGAAATCGAACGGCTACGATGCGTGTTTCGCAGCGCACCCATGACCCTGGGCGTTTCAATCATCAACTCGATCCTGACGGCAATCGTGCTGTCGCTGCAGGGTGACTTTCTGCTTCCGGCAATCTGGTCGGCCGCGATCGCGGCGGTGTCCATTCCCCGCTGGGTCGGCGGCAGGCGTTTCCTTCGCCTTGTGCGGGGAGAGATCAACAAGACCAGCCGCTGGGCGGTGATCAGTATCCTGGGTTCGGCCTCGACTGGCCTGCTTTGGGGCGGCGGTGCAGCCGTGCTGTTTCCGGCTTCGCAATCCTATCAGCTTTTTCTGGCTTTTGTTGTCGGTGGGATGTGCGCCGGCTCGATTACCGTCAACTCCGCACACCTGCCGACGGTGTTGGGCTTCATCCTGCCGGCCAGCTTGCCGTTAGCCGCGCGGTTCGCCGCCAAGGGCGGACTGGGACTGATGTCGGCCCTGATGCTCGTCATCTTCGCAGTCTCGCTGTCGTTGATCAGTCTCAACGGGCATCGTGCTTTCGGCCAACGGGTGCAGCTTCGGCTGGCGCTGTATCGGGAGCAGCGCAAGCTGGGCGAGGCGAACGAACGATTGTTCAACGAGATCGCCGAACGACGGTCGGTTGAAGCGACGCTGTACCAGGCACAGAAGATGGAGGCACTCGGACACCTGCTTGGGGGCATCGCGCATGACTTCAACAACCTCATCCAGGTCATTGTCAGCAACCTTACGCCGAGCGTGATCCGCCGATTGAGCAGCGGCAACGCGAGCATCGTCGGCTACGCCGTCGAGACAAAGCACGCGGCGACGCATGACGTTGACCTGACCAACAGCCTGTTCACGTTCGCTCGGCGCGAGTCGCTGCCGCTGGAGAATGTGGATGTCAACGCGCTGTTGCAGGACTTCGAACCGCTGCTGCGTCGAGCGGCGCCGCCACCGATACAGCTCGAGATTGTTCCAAAGACGCTGATATCCGATTGCCGCGTCGATCCGGCGTACTTCCAATCCGCCATCCTGAATCTGGTGATCAACGCACGCGACGCCATGCCGGCCGGCGGCGCCTTGTTGATCACCACCAGCCTCGAGACGGTTGGACGCGAGGCGCTGACCGGCAATCCGGACGCCAGTCCTGGCCAGTTTGTCAACCTATCGGTCGAGGACACCGGCGTTGGCATGAGCAAGGACGTCCTGGAGCGGGCCTTGGAGCCCTTCTTCACCACGAAGCAGGCCGGCAAAGGCAGTGGCCTGGGCTTGTCGCAGGTCCGAGCATTCGCCAGCCAATCACAAGGCCTTCTCCGCCTTGTCAGCACGCCGGGAACTGGCACATGCGTGACGCTGCTGCTGCCGCTGGCGGGCAAGGCCACGCAGCCTGAAACAGCGTGAAAGCCGTTTCATAACCAACAAGCGTTACCCGGACCGAAAGCTGTTTCATAACCAACAAGCGTCATACCGGCGGTCCTTGATGTTGCCCTGCAAGAGCAGACCAACGGCCGTCGGTATAACAGTCATATCTGGCGCGCCGCCGCCTCCTTCGCGTGCTCAGTCGCCCACCAACCCGGCGCGCGATATCGACTGGCCAGAAGATCGACCGCCTGGCCATCGAGAAGGCCAGATCATGATTGTTCGAGGCCACATCATCGCCGATGTCCAATCTTGCAGGTATCAGCGTAAGGAGAACGTCACCGGAAGGGTCAACGTGAGCGTGTTGCCGGCGAGTTCGGCCGGCACCGCGGGCAGCGGATCGGCCCGGTGAACCAGCGCCACCGCCTCCTCGTCAAGCGATTGCGAACCAGAACCGCGGACGAGGTTCACGGAGAGGACATGTCCGCCCCGATCGATGGTGAACGTCACGGTCGCGATGCCTTGGTCGTCGTGCGCACGCGCCGCATCCGGATAGCGTTTCGCGCGCTGTAGCCGACCAATCAGCTCGCTTCGCCACCCCGGCACGTCGCTGGAGGCCGGTGCTTCCAAGGCTGTTGCGGCGGGGGCGGGCGTCGGAACGGCAGCCGGTGCCGATGGTTTCGACGTTTCTTCGGTCGGCGCGGCTTGGGCGTGACGGGGCGGTCGCGGCCGAACCATGGGGCGCGGCGAAACCACCTGTCTTGGCGCCAGGCGGGGCGGCGGCGGCGGCGGCTCCGGCAAAACCACAGCGGGATTGGGCAAGGATGGCGGGGGCGGCGGTTCGGCTGTCGGTTTGGGCGGCGGCTCGACTGGCGGCGGCGGTTCGGAAGGCTTGGCAGGCGGTTGCGGGGCCGCGGGCGACGGCAGCGGCGCAGGCGGCGGCAGCGGCGCAGGCCTTGGCAGCGGCGCAGGGCTTGGCAGCGGCGCAGGCGCTGGCAACGGCGGGGGACCTGGCGGCGATGCCGCCGGCTCGGGCGCAAGGTCCAGCATGACGGCTTCGGGCGCCAGCGACGGCTGTTCCGGAAGCAGGCTACGGCGGAGCAGCAGCAGAGCCAGGCTGACATGCAGGGCAAGTATCAGGACGAGGCACGCCCCCCAGCGCAAGGCCGTCATGGCGTTCGTGCGCCGGGGGACGCCGGCCGCTTCGCTCACGGCGCCGTCTGACTTGCAGCCAGGCCAACCAGCGCGATTTTCAGGTAGCCCGCCGCACGTAGCAGGTTCAGCACCGTCATGACCTCGCCGTATGGCACGCCCTTGTCGGCGCGCAGGAACACGCGCTGGTCCCGGTGCTGCCCGGTCGCGGTATCCAGCGCCGCCCCGAGCGCGTCGCGCGGCACCGGCGCGTCACCCAGATCGAGGACCCGGTCGGCCGTGATCGTCAGGAAGACCGGCTTGTCCGGTCGCGGCTGCGGCTGCGCGGTCGAGGCGGGCAGTTCCACCCGCACGTCCACGGTCGCCAGCGGCGCCGCCACCATGAAGATGATCAGCAGCACGAGCATCACGTCGATAAAGGGGGTGACATTGATCTCGTGCGCCTCGGGCAGATCGTCGTCGTCGTCACCCAGTTTGATGGCCATGGCGTTACTCGCCCACGGCCCGCAGGCGGCCGGGCGGACCACGGTCCAGGTCGCGCGACAGCAGGCGCATGGTTTCCGCCACCGCATCCGCGAGCCTTGCCCTGTGGGCGGCGGTGGCGCGGGCGAAGACATTGTAGATCACGACGGCGGGAATGGCCGCGATGAGGCCGACCGCGGTGGCGAGCAACGCCTCGGCGATGCCGGGCGCCACCACGGCCAGGTTGGTCGTCTGCGCACGGGAGATGCCGATGAAGCTGTTCATGATACCCCAGACGGTGCCGAACAGCCCGACGAAAGGGGCCGTCGCGCCGATGGTGGCCAGCACGCCGGTGCCACGCCCCATGGTGCGCCCGGCGGCCGCGACCAGACGTTCAAGCCGCCATGCCGCGCGCTCCTTCACGCCTTCCCGGCTGAGCGTATCGGCCGAGACCGCGATCTCCTGCCGTGCGGCATGGACCAGGTCGGCGCAAGGTCCCTGGGCGGGTCCGAGCTGTCGTTCGGCGTCCTCCAGGCTGGCGGCCGCGTGCAGCGCGGCAAGCCCGGTTCGGGTGCTGCGGCCGGCGGCGAACAACTCCAGGCTCTTGGCCAGCGCTACCGTCCAGGTCAGCACCGAAGCGAACGCCAGGCCCGCGATCACCGCCTTCACCACCCAGTCCGCCTGGGTGATCATGCCCCAGGCCGACAGATCCCGCGGCAGCACGGCGGACCCGACAGCCCCGGCCCGCACGGGGGCAACTGGCGACGCATCCTGTGCGACAGCCGTTAGCGGCACCAGAAGAACCGGGGGCACCAGAAGAAAGGGCAACAGCGTCAGGCCGCGGCACAGTGCGGACAATGACCATTCGGCGGCCGGATGGCCGTTGCGCGAGCGGCGGTTGAACCAGGCGGCACCCATCATGCGGGCTCTTTCAAAATTTCTCCAATCGATCGCATGAAGTGATATGTTGTATCAAGACACCCACGCGATTGGTAACCGACCCTACTGGCCCAGATCACGTCCTTGAAGGCTTCCTTGACCAATTAATCACAAGAGCGGCGCCGGCTGTGAGCACGCCGGCTGCACCTGCCACGGCTGAGCGATCAACCGATCAGGCGACGCGGGGCGGCCGACCCGGGCTGCTCCACCCGCGCCTGATCCGCCAGAAAGGTGGCGATCAACCGGCCGATGATCCCGACGGACTCCTCATGAAGCCCAAGCGATCCCGGCACCCACTGCACCGTCACGCTCGAGCTCTGGGCGATCGCGGCCATTTCGGCCTTCGACTTTGGCGGCGTCGCGGTTCCGCACAGGATAAGCGTTGTCGCCGGTGGCGGCCCCAGCAAGGCTTGAAAGCCCTGCCGGTCCGGCGATGGGTCGAGCGCGCCGGTGACGAAGGCGACTGAGGCGAAGCGGGCACCGGGACCACGGGCGAAGCCTCGCTTCGTGGCGATGAAGGCCGGTGTCACCTGATCAGCGTCCGCATAGACGTGCCGGCGATACATCATCCCGATCACCCGAGGATGTATATTCAGTCGATAAAGCGCTTGGCCGATGACGGGCGCGCGAACCAGCGTTCTCATTATGGCATAGGCACGCGGGCGCGGCCCCATGGCGGTTGGCAGCGGGCCGCGCCAGGTCGGTGCCAGCAGCACGATCCGTCGCCACAGACCTGGACGTCGCTGGCCGAGGGCGAGCGCGTAGCCGCTGGCGTGCCCGGCGGCGATCACCGCGGTTCCAGCCGGGGTCACGGCCGTGCAGAAATCAGCCAGGAAACCCTCATAGAGCGCCGGCCCGTAGCCGAGGCGGCCGCGGGTCGATGAGCCGAAGCCGGGCCAGTCCACCAGCGTGCAGGCGAACCCCGCCGCCGCCAGATGCAACGCGAGCGGCCGCATCTCCTCCCGGCTCGATACCGTGCTGAACGCCGGCAGCAGCAGCACCGGCGCGCCGGTCCCGACGACCTCATACACCGCTTCGACCGGCCGGCCCTGCCAGGCCCAGGTGAACCGCCGCACCATCCCGACCGTCAGACGCACGGGGTCGCGGCGGTGTCCTCGGTCTTGCAGGTGGCGCAGATGCCCGTCAGCTCGACCGTTCGCTGGTCGAGCGCGAAGCCGAGCCGATGGCCGAGGCGCTCCGCCGCTGCCGCGATGCGCTTGTCCTCGGCCTCGACGACGGTGCCGCACTGCCGGCAGATCAGGAACTGGACGGCATGGGGGTGGTCCGGATGGTCGCAGGCGATGAAGGACCGGGTTGTCTCCAGCCGATGCACCAGGCCGTGTTCGACCAGGAAATCGAGACACCGGTAGACGCTGGCGGGGGTGACGGACGCATCCTCCGGCTGCAGCATGTCGCGCAGTTCATAGGCGGAGAGCGGCCGTTTGGTCTGCAGCAGCTTGCCCAGCACGGCGCGGCGCTGGCGTGTCATCCGTCCGCCGCGCTGTCGGCAAATCACCTCCAGTTCATCCAGCGTGCCGGCATTGTCTGGCGTAATGGTCATGACGTGCCTTTCCCGTTCGCGGCCGCAACCCGATCGGCGGTCTGTCGCGAGTTGCCGCGATCCGGTCGTGTGCGGCACCGCTTCACGTCCCTCATATACGCCGGCGCCGATGATCAGTCAGCTTTCGCTGGAGCTGTTTCCGATCAGCTCGCTCCACCTTGAACCTGGCATGGCGGGGCTTGTCGGCATCTGCGTCAACAGATCGCCGCGGGCGGCCTTACGCCTCCGCGTCATGACGGGTACGGACCCGCCTCCATGCCTTTGCGGCGCCCAGGTTCGCGAACCGTGGCTGGCCGGGACGAGCCCGATGTGCGCTAAGCTGTCGCGCACGCCTCGAAACCGCGCCGCAGCTCGGGACGGTTGAGCTCGCGCCCGATGAACACGATCCGGCTTTGCCGCGGGTCGCCCGCCTTCCAGGGACCGATGTAGTCGCCATCGGCGATCATGTGCACCGCCTGGAAGGCGAACCGCTCATTGTCATCCTTGAACTGCAGGATGCCCTTGGTGCGCAGCAGGTCCTGGCCCTTCTCGGCCAGCACATCGCCGATCCACTGGTGGAAGCGCTGCATGTCGAGCGGCGCGTCCGAGGTCAGGCTGACCGAGGTGACGGCGTCATCGTGCGCGTGGTCGTCCTCTCCGGTCAGGAAGTCCGGCTCCATCTCCAGAATGCGGCCGAGATCGAAGGAGCCGCGGTCCAGCAGGTCGGCGATCGGCACCTCGGCCCGTTGCGTGGGCATGATCCGTGCCGCGTGGTTGATCGAGCGTATACGGGCCTCGACCACCGCCAGTTCCTCGGGCGTCACCAGGTCTGTCTTGTTCAGCACGATCACGTCGGCGAACGCGACCTGCTCTTCCGCTTCGTGGCTGTCGGCCAGGCGGGCCAGCAGGTGCTTGGCGTCCACCACGGTGACGATCGCGTCCAGCCGTGACCGGGTCTTGACCTGCTCATCCACGAAGAAGGTCTGGGCGACAGGGGACGGGTCGGCGAGGCCCGTTGTCTCGATGATGATGCCGTCGAGCTGGCCCTTGCGCTTCACAAGCTGGTTGACGATGCGGATCAGGTCGCCGCGGACGGTGCAGCAGATGCAGCCGTTGTTCATCTCGAATACCTCCTCATCGGCATCGATAACGAGGTCGTTGTCCACGCCCAGTTCCCCGAATTCGTTGATCACGACAGCATACTTCTTGCCGTGGCTTTCCGAGAGAATGCGGTTCAGCAGAGTGGTCTTGCCGGCCCCGAGATAACCGGTGAGCACCGTTACCGGAATCTGCGAAACGGCGGGCGATGTGGTTACTGACATGGCAGCCTCCTGACGGGGACGCGCCGAAGGGGGCACGTATTGATACTTTGTATCAGGTCTTGTCGCCGTGAGCGAGTCTGATATAAAGGTTGATACAAAATATCATTGGCTCATTCCCGAGGTCCGCGATGATCGTCTCGCGCGAGCGCGTTGCCATCCACGACGACACGGTACCGGTCACCGTCCTGACCGGCTTTCTGGGCGCCGGGAAGACGACGCTGCTCAATCACCTGCTGAAGCAGCCGGAGCTGGCGGAATGTGCCGTGCTGGTCAACGAGTTCGGCGAGGTCGGGATCGACCACCTGCTGGTGGAGCGGCTGGACGACGATGTGGTCCTGCTCAACGCGGGGTGCCTGTGCTGCACCGTGCGTGGCGACCTGATCGAGGCGCTGCGGCGTCTGCGCGACCGCATCGATGCGGGCCACAAGGTGCGCCGTGTCGTGGTGGAGACGACGGGCCTTGCCGACCCCGCGCCCATTCTGCACACACTGATGAGCGACCGGCTGGTGCTCGGCACATTCTGGCTCGACGGCGTCGTTACCGTGGTTGACGCCGCGAACGGCATGGCGACGCTCGATCGGCAGCCGGAGGCGGTCAAGCAGGCGGCGATCGCCGATCGACTTGTCATATCTAAGGCGGACATTGCTGCTCCGGAGGTCCTTATTGCGTTGGAGGAGCGGTTGCGGACATTGAATCCCGGCGCGCCACCGCGGCGGGTGCGGAATGGCGTGATCGACCCCGGCGTCGTATTGAACGTCGGGCCGTTCAAGCCAGACAGCAAAATTCCGGACGTGGCACGTTGGCTGGGGGAAGAAGCGCACGCCGCGAACCATCAACATCACGCCCATGATCCCAATCGCCACGATGCCCGAATCCACGCCTTCTGCCTGACGTTCGAGACGCCATTGCGATGGGATGGAATGGGCATGTTCCTGGACATGCTGGTCCGCACGCGCGGGCAGGACGTGCTGCGGATCAAGGGTATCCTGAACCTGCGGGGTCAGGACCGGCCGTTGGTCGTGCACGGTGTCCAGCACGTGTTTCATGAGCCGCTGCTGTTGCCAGCCTGGCCAGCCGGCGGAGATCGCCGGTCGCGCCTGGTTTTCATCGTGCGGGATATCTCGCGTGAAACGGTCCTGAGCGGGCTTCAGGCTTTTGAAAAGGCCGCGGAATGAGCGATGGCATTGCCCTGGGCGCGGATGAACACGACTTGCCCCACAGAGCCGCCCGACCGATCTCTTTTGTCATGAAGCACAGATGCTTTTTGCACCATCTCATGGCTTTTCTGACGATCATGAGCGGTGGGCTGGTTATGCAGCCGGCCCATGCTGATGCGGTTTCGCCATCTGGCACATCGAAGTATGCCGCCATTGCCAGGAAGATGGACGAAAACCGTGCGCGGATCTTCGCGCCTTTGGGTGCTACGGCCTATTCCTTTGACCAGTCGCGCCTTCAATCACAGCCTGGCGGTGAGAACCGGTCCATCGGTTCCACCCTCCTGCAGGCGCCCGGCGTTTCTCCTGGCGTTGACGGTCAGGTGCACGTTCGCGGGCAATGACACCATCCCTCGACTTTGTTCCCCGGCGACATCGTCGTGATGGACAACTTGCCCGCCCATAACGCGCCATGATACGCGAAATCATCGCTATTAAGTAGCAGCCGCCACCAAGCAAATCAATGGTTTACCCAATGCCGCTATGCCGATTCCATCTAAAAGTGGAGAAAGTGGATATGAAGCATCTGACCATAAGCAATAATGACTTTGGATGCGTCCCACGCGATGGTGGAACAAGTGTGTATTCCTTGGAAGGTTTACACTTTTTTGTGGGTATCTTAGCGACTGCTTTCGTGGGCAGCTACGAGTTGCTGATAGCATCAAGCAACAAGGCCGCTCATGGACCCCAGCAGTATATTTTCTTGGGCAGTGCAGAACGTCGGATGGGCGCTACTCGTCAAGGGGATCGAAGCAATGATCTCCGCTGTGGCCTTAACCGTAGTTGGTCAAAAGGCAGTTGGTCTTTTCAAGGGTGGTAAGCAATTTGGGTGGAGCGTTCTAGGTCTTTTTGTCGCGATATTTGTGATTCTCGTTGCGAATGAAAAATTCGACCGGCCCCTGCCAGAGTTGAGTGGCACAGTCGAACAAATGTTTATGCCGGCAACCCAAGTTGACCCTATAAGTTCTGAGATTATTCTAGCCGTAACAATAAGGAATTCAGGCACCATGCCAAGTGCAATTGTATCTTGGACAGTTACGGCCAATTTTAACGGGGATAAGCACCAAGCAGTTCTCGAAGGCCTTCCTTCATACTGGCAATTTTCTGACGCAAACTTAGCCAATTACGCCTATCAAAAGCCTCTAATAAATGAGGGATTTAACGCAATTCCGGTAGGCGGGTTAATTAAAGGAAATTTAAGCCTGAAATTTCCAGGTGTGGAACAGGTAGCTTTTTTTAATTACAGTCCACAAATTGAGTTGAAATTTAAGGATGTCATGAACAAGGAGTATGTAGTGGATTGGACCGGATCTCCAGCCAGGAGAGTTGTGTACCGTCCTAGGGCGCCTATGAATCCTCCCACGCCTCAAACGTCACCGCCTGGAGCGCCCACCATCGGCCCGGTCGCACCGCCCTCTCAACCTCAAGCGACACGCTAATTCGGTTCACGAACGTTAATAAACTGGCAGCGACGAGTTCACCGAGCAGGAATGCCGCAACTACCCTGCAACTCCGGCTATGCAGCACGATCGGATTTTGCTCCAAGACCATGTTATGGACAGAAAGCGTCTAAAACCAGCGGGTGGTATGGACTGTGCGGCCGCTATAACCGCAGTGTGCAGGTTAACTGGCCGGCTAAAGCACCCGTGCCAGGAATTCCTGGGTACGTCGTTCCTTTGGCGCGTTCAGCACGGTGCGCGGATGACCACATTCGACGACGCGCCCGGCGTCCATGAAGGTCAATGCGTCCCCGACTTCCCGTGCGAAGGCGAGCTCGTGCGTCACCACCACCATCGTCATGCCAGACCGCGCGAGATCCTGCATCACCGCCAGAACCTCGCCGACCAATTCAGGGTCGAGTGCGGAGGTTGGCTCGTCGAACAGCATCAGTTGCGGATCCATCGCAAGAGCGCGGGCGATCGCCACGCGCTGCTGTTCGCCACCTGAAAGTTGTATCGGGAAATTGGCCTGCTTGCCCGCTAGGCCGACCCGATCCAGCAACTCCATGGCGCGGCGCCTGGCTGGGTCAGGGCGGATCCGCTTCACGCGGATCGGCGCCTCCATGATGTTCTGCAGCGCGGTCATATGCGGGAACAGATTGAACTGCTGGAACACCATCCCAACCTTGGCGCGCATTTGCGCTATCTGCCGCTCCGGCAGTTCGTGCAGCCTGCCCTTGTGCTCACGGTAACCGACGAGTTCGCCACCGACCCAAAGCCGACCGCCATCGATGCGTTCCAGATAATTGATGCAGGACAGCAGTGTGCTCTTGCCCGATCCGGATGGGCCGATAATGCACATCACGCTGCCAGCCGGCACGTCCAGATCAATGCCACGCAGGATTTCGCGATTGCCGTAGCGCTTAGACAGGCCGCGGATCCTGACCATGATGTCCGTCATGAGCGTTGCCGGTAGCGGCGTTCAAGGAAGTGCTGGCCAACCGACAAGATCGAAACGATCGCAAGATACCACAGCGATGCAACGATCAGCAGAGGTATCGTCTCGTATGTGCGTGCGTAGATAAGCTGCGCCGTGTATAGCAACTCCGCCAGCGCAATGACACTGACAAGGGAGGTGTTCTTGACCATCGAGATCACCTCGTTACCGACGGGCGGGATGATGACCTTCATGGCCTGCGGAAAAACGATGCGCAGAAAGATCGTTGCTGGCCGCATTCCCAGTGCCAATGCGGCCTTCGTCTGCCCACGCGGCACCGATACGATGCCGCCGCGGATGACTTCCGCGGTGTACGCGGCCTGCGCCAGTCCCAGCCCAGCCAGAGCAGCGAACAGCGGTGTGATCAGCGTGTTCGTGCTGACCGAGTACAACGTCGGGCCGAACGGGATACGCAACGTTATCCTGGAGTACAGCGCGCCGAAATTGTACCAGAAAATAAGCTGTACCAGCACCGGCACGCTGCGGAAGAACCAGATATAGGCCCAACTGACGGTGGACAGCAGCAGGTTGCTCGACAGCCGCATCACCGCCAGCACGGTTCCTAGGCCCAGGCCCATGACCATCGCGGCGATCGTCAGCTCCAGCGTGCGCGACAGGCCGAGCAGAATCTGGCGGTCGAACATGTATCGCGCGACGACCGGCCACTCGAAGGCGGGGTTGGTGGCGACGCTGAGCAGAACCAGGACAGCGATCACGCCGACGACCGCGCTGGCGACCCAGGTCCATGGGTGGCGCAGCGGCACGACCCGCCCCGGTTGGATCGCCTGGTTCGCCGCCGCGGATGGCGCATCTATCGCGGTCAGCTCGGCGTGCCGGTCGGGTTAAGCGGCGCGGTCTTGATGGCGCCTTTCTCCAGCCCCCATTTGCGCACGATCGTCTGGTAGGTGCCGTCGTCGATCAGGTGCTGGATGGCGGCCTGCAACGGCTTGGCCAGGTCGGACTCCTTGGGCAGCGCGACGCCGAGATAGCTGGTGTCGGTATAGCTGCCGACGACCTTGGTCCTGCCGTGCGACTGGTTGACGAAATAGCTGACGGCGGTGGAGCCGAGCCAGAAAAGTTCGACCCGCCGGCTTATCAGCGCCTCGGCCGCGCCGTTGCCATCGTTGAACGCAAGCACGTTGATCGGCTTCTTGCCGGCGGCCTCGCATTTCGGATTGTACGACTGGGCGAATTCGTACTCGCGGGAGCCGCGCGTGGTGCCCACCGTCACGCCGCAAATATCCTCCAGGCTGTTGACCTTGATGTCGGAGGATGCAAGCGCGGCGAACTGCTCGTTGGCGAGCAGGGTTCCGACCATGTCGACGACTTTCTCGCGCACCGTGGTAATGCCCATCTGGCCCACCGCGGCATCGAAGCGCTTGGCTTGCAGGCCCGGAATCAGCGTGTCGAAGGTGGCCGGGCGAAGTTCGAGTTGCAGCCCCAGGCTCTGCGCCACGCCGTGCAGGATGTCGATCTCCCAGCCGGTGGTTTCGCCGTTCTGGTTGCGGAAATCATCGGGCGGCGAGCCGAGTGCGACGGCGACGGTCAGCGTCTTGGAAGCCGCCGTGGCCTGCGGCAGGAGCTTGACCAGATTGGGCTGCGCCGCCTCGGCTGGCACCGCCGCGTCGGGGGCTTGCGCAAAGCCGAGCGGCGCGCCCGCAAGCGCCATCAGCAGCACGCAACAGGCGGTCCTTGGAAGCCGGCTTTTCATGCTGATACCTCGGCGGAAGCGGGCTTGCGCCGATATGAATCATGGGCGGGGCGCGCCAGTCCCAGGCTGCCGCGCAAGGTGCCATCGCCTTGGTATTCGGTCTGGAACAAGCCGCGCCTTTGCAGTTCGGGCACCAGCCAGTCGAACGCCTCGTGCGCCGGTTCCGGCAGGAAAGGCGGCATGATGTTGAACCCGTCGCAGGCATGGGCGGTGAACCAGTCCTCCATCAGGTCAGCGACCGCGGCGGGGGTGCCGACCACGACGTTGTGGCCGGATGCGCCGGCCATGATCTTGTACAGGGCGCGGATCGTCATTCCCGGCTGCCGCGCGAGGCGCGCCAGCACGTCATGCGCGCTTTTCACCTCGTTGTGGCCAGCAATAGGCGGCGGCAGCGGCCCGTCGAGCGGCAGGGCGGACAGATCGCCGAATGAGGCAGCAAGCATCGGCAGGCCCAGGCGGACGTGAACCAGGTCCTGCAACTGTTCGAAACGGTCCTGCGCTTCCTGATGCGTGCGCCCCAGGATGGGCAGGATGCCGGGCATCACCAGCATTGAACCCGGCGCACGACCTGCGTTCTGCCCGTGCGCCTTCACGCTGGCGTAGAAGGCCACGGCATCCGCCTTGGTTTTCTGCGCCGTGTAGATCAGGTCGGCAATACGGGAGCCGAGGTCCTGGCCTGGACCGGACGAGCCAGCCTGTGCGATGACCGGATAACCTTGCAGCGGCCGCGCCACGTTCAACGGCCCCTTGACCGAGAAGATGTCGCCCTTGTGGTTCAGCGTGTGCAGCTTGTCGGGATTGAAGTAGCGGCCGCTGGCCTTGTCGCGGATGAAGGCGTCGTCTTCCCAGCTATCCCAAAGTCCAAAGACGACGTCGACGAATTCCTCCGCGCGACGGTAGCGCAGATCGTGCTGCATATGGGCATCGCGGCCGAAATTATAGGCTTCCTGCTCACTCCAGGACGTGACCACGTTCCAGCCGACGCGGCCCGTGCTGATGTGGTCCAGCGAGGCGAATTTACGGGCGATATGGTACGGCTCGTTGTAGGTGGTGGAGGCACTGGCGACGAAGCCCATTCGGTCGGTCACCGCCGCCAGGGCACCGATCAGCGTCAGCGGCTCGAACACGTCGATGCGCGCGTTGTAGCTGAGTTCGTCCTCAGTCTGTGCCGAGTGGCGCACCGCGATGCCGTCGGCCCAGAACATGAAGTGGATCTTCGCGCGCTCCGCCGCCTGTGCCATCTGCTTCCATAGCCGGATGTCGAGCGCGTCGGCGCGCGCTTGCGGCATACGCCAACCGGCGGCGTGCGCGCCGTTCGCCACGATATTCAGCCCAAGCCGCATCTGCCTTTGCACACCCAATGGCTGTCATCCTTTTGCTGTCCTGGGTTTTAAAAAGTCCATCTCGCCGCAACAGGGCACAGCTCGTTTGGAGCCTAATTTGGTTGTTGCCGCGGTCAAGGCACTTGTTGCAGCGGCTCCAAGTTGCTCCGTTTTGAATCCGTCATGGCCGGGCTTATCGCGGCCATCTTCGCACCAACGGCTGGGGGTGGAGGGCCGGGACGACCCTCCCTCGCGCGCTCGGTCGTCCGGCCATGACGAATTGGTGCAACTTGATCGGAAACTGCTCTAGTGTCGTCTATTGCGGCAGTACGACTAGTTGAGCGGGTTTCTATGAGCGGACGGTTTTGCGTATTCCGCTACACTGACTAATCGACAAAAAAGCGCTTTTTCTCGCGTCCGTCCCGACGCGCGTATTAACGCTTCTGGGAAGCGACAATGGGTGCCGGTAGATCCATGTCTTCACGGGCCGACAGTGACACAGGCTTTGTCAACGCGAGCCGCGGCAGGACGGTGAGCAGATAGACCCCAGCGCTCAAGGCGGTAATCCAGAAGCTGCTCGGCCAGTCCGTGTAGAAAGCAAGCGTAATGCCGAGCCAGGCTTCGACCAGCGCCAGCGCCGCCGAGAGCAGGACGCCCTTGCCCACTCCGCTGGTCAGCCGCTGGGCCGCCGCCGCGGGACAGACCATCAGGGTGAAAACCAGAAGCACGCCGACGATCTGCGCGCATTCGGCGGTCGCCAGCGCCACGATCGCCAGGAACAGCACGGAATAGGTCCGCAGCGAGACGCCTTTGGCCTCGGCCAGCTCCGGTTGCAGGCTGGCGAACAGCAGCGGCCGGGAAATGACGGCGAGCGCCGTAAGGCTGACGACGCCGAGGGCGAGCAGCGTCCAGACGGTATTGACATCAACGGCCAGGACGTTGCCGAACAGCAGCGCCGTCGCCTGCGCCGCGAAGGCGGTATAGAAGTGCAGGAACAGCAGGCCGAAGCCGAGCGACAGCGCGAGCACGATACCGATTGCCACGTCCCGCTGCGCCAGCCGGTCACCCAGCAGTCCCATGCCGATCCCGCCGGCAACAGTCAGCAGCACCAGGCCCCAGATGGGCGCGATACCGAAAAGGACCGCGCCGGTGGCGCCGGTAAAGCCGACATGGGCCAGGGCATGGCCGGCGAAGGTCTGGCCGCGCAACACCAGGAAATAGCCAACCGCGCCCGAGACGATCGCGACCACGGTTGCCGCGGCAAAGGCATCGCGCATGAAATCGTAGTCAAGCACGATCCGTCTCCTTTTTCCGCCGGCCGGCCGCTGCTGGCATGTCATTCTGGTGCCGGTGTGCGTCGTGTTCCAGGTCGTGGCTGCCGGACATGACAAAGATCCGGTCCTTGAGGCGCACGACGTCGATCTCGGACCCGTACAGGCGCGACAGCACGGGGCCGGTGATGACCGCATCGACCGTGCCAAGCGCCGCTTGACCCCGGCCGAGATAAAGCACGCGATCGAGCGCGCCCAGCAACGGGTTCAGCTCATGGGCGCTGAACAGCACCGCGATCTTCAGTTCAGCCTGGAGCGACCTGGCCAGTTCCACCACGCCGCGCTGGTGGTGCGGGTCGAGGCTGATCAACGGCTCGTCCAGCAGCAGCAGCCGGGGCCGGCCGATCAGCGCCTGGGCGAGCAGCAGCCGCTGCCGCTCGCCACCGGATATCTCGATGAGCGGGCGACGTCCCAGTTCGCGCGCGCCGACCAGATCGAGCGCCTGGTCGACCTCGGCCCGGGCCGCCTTGCCAAGGATCGGCAGGCCCAGCCGATGGCCGGCGACCACACCGGCGACGAAGTCCCAGCCGCTCAGTCGCATGCTGGCGACCGCGGTACGAAGCTGCGGCATGTAGCCGACTGTGGCATTGCCCCGCGCCGCCAGACGGCCAAGGACGCGGATGCTGCCGCGGCTTGGCGGCACCAGTCCGAGAATGGCGCGCATCAGCGTTGTCTTGCCGGCGCCATTTGGCCCCAGAACACCGACGAACTCGCAGGCGGCGATGTCCAGGCTGACGCCGTCCAGGATGACGCGCCCGCCGAGCGTCAGGCGAACGTCGCGAAATTCGATGGCGTTCATGGGCTCGCGTTCGGCAGCGCCTTATCGACCGCATCAAGTTCGCTGCTCATCCAGGCCTGGTAGTTCTTCATGCCCGCCGGCTCTGTTTCAGTCGCGGCAACGAGCGGAACGTTTGCTGTCTTGGCGATCCCTCTCATCCGGTCCGCGGTCGGGTCCGTTGCCTGACTGTTGTAGATAAGCAGCCGGACCTTATGGGTTTTAAGGTCGTTCTCGAACGCCGCGATGTCGGAGGCGCTCGGCTCGGTGTTGTTCATGACTGAAAGCTGGAAGGACTGGTTCCGGCTATGCATGCCGATTGCATCAAGCATGTAGCCAAAGATCGGTTCCGTCGCGGTGGCCGGCGTGCCGGCCAGGCGGTCGCGCAACAGGGCGATCTTCGCCTGGATTGGCTGAATGGAGTCCTGGAACTGTTGCAGACGCGCCCGGAAGCCGGCCGCACCGGCGGGATCCTCGGCGACCAAGGCGTCGGTCAGCACGGCCGCGTAGGCCAACATGGTCTGCGTATCGTACCAGACGTGCGGATTGTCACCCGGCTTGCGAGCCGCCAGCGGTGCGACAACAATTGTGCGACGGTCGTGCGAGCGGGCAGCCTCCAGTAGCTTTTCCATCCAGGGATCGTAGTCGATACCGCTGTAGACGACGATGCGGGCGGCCGAAATGTCCCGCGCGACGGAGGGACTTGCCTCGAAAAGATGCGGGTCCTGATCGGGGTTGTTGAGAATGCTCGTCACCTTCACGTTCGGGCCGCCGATCTGCTGGGCGACATCGCCGTAGAAGTTTTCGGCGGCCACGATGGACATCGGCGGCTGCGCTGCCTGCGACAAGGCAGGCGAGAAAGTCAGGCTTCCAGCCACAACGACAATCGCAGCCAATCTCGACATGAAAACCTCCAGTTGCGCCAACGGCCAGAATGCCTGTCCAGCGCTTGTTGCTGCTCTTGACTCCACCTTGTCGCAAGGCGTGCCGGGTCGGAAAGCTCACATTACAGCGTTGCCTGAATTGACACAATGTATCATATTGGCTGTCGCGATTCGCTGACAATGCTGGAGACACATTCGGATGAAAATGCGTCATGCCCTGCTGCTGAGCAGTGCCTTTGGCATCGTCTCGGCGACGCCGGCACTCACGGCGGATGTCGTGTCGCCGCCCCTGGCGCCGGATATCAATCTCGGGACCAACGGTAATATGAGTCTGCCCGACCTTGATGTCGTGGCCAAACGGCTGGACGAGGCACGCAGCCAGATCGAGCCCAATCTTGGCGCCACCCGTTTCGATTTCAGCCGACAAGGAATCGAAACGACTCCGCAGGGCGATAACGCACCGCTCAACCAGGTCCTGCTGCAGGCGCCGGGTGTGGCGCAGGACAGCTTTGGCCAGATCCACGTCAGAGGCGACCACAACGAGGTGCAGTACCGGCTTGATGGCGTGCAGCTTCCGGAGGGATTGTCGGTCTTCGGACAGGCCCTAGAGACCCGCTTCGCGCATTCGATCTCGTTGATCACTGGCTCGCTGCCGGCGCAGTACGGCTTCCTGCAGGCAGGGGTCGTGGACATCACGACGAAATCCGGCACCACCGATCCCGGCGGCGAAATCTCGATCTACGGCGGCATGCGCGATCTGTTCCAGCCGAGCTTTTCGTATGGTGGACGGTCTGGCGCGATCGACTATTTCATAACCGGCGACTTTCTGCACACGCGGATCGGCATCGAGAATCCGACCAGCAGCTTCAACGCGATCCATGACCTTAGTAACCAGTATCACGGTCTTCTGCATGTATCGGGTATCGTCGATCCAACCACCCGGATCAGCTTCATCGCCGGCGTCTCCAACGATGTGTTCCAGATCCCGAACAATCCCAACCAGACTCCCACGCTGGGGCTCACGGTCAATGGCATCAGCGATTTCAACAGCGCCAGCCTGACGGAACATCAGCGCGAGATCACCGATTTCGGCATTTTATCATTGCAAAAACATATTGATACTGTCGATATCCAGATTTCGGCGTTCTCGCGTTACACGAGCCTGTATTTCACGCCTGATCCGCTGGGTGACCTGCTGTACAACGGAATATCACAGACGGCGGCTCGGTCGGTCTGGTCAACCGGCGCGCAGACCGATGCAAGTTGGCGCGTCAACGACAGTCACACGGTGCGAGCTGGTTTTCAGGGTAGCGGTGAACGGACAGTGGCCGCCACCGAATCGCAGGTCCTATTGACCGACGATAGCGGCGCACCGGTCTCCGACGTGCCATCCACGGTTTATGGCAGCCTCGGAAAGACCGGTGGTCTCTATGGGGTCTATGTCCAGGACGAATGGCGTGTGTTGCCGCGCGTCACGTTGAATTACGGCGCGCGGTTCGATGGTGTGGACGAGTTCACCCAGGAGAACCAGATCAGCCCCCGCATCAACGTCGTCTGGAAAGCGACCGACACGACGACGGCTCATGCCGGCTATTCCCGCTACTTCACACCACCGCCTTTCGAACTGGTCTCCGGCTCGACGCTCAGCCTGTTCAACAACACCACGGCCGCGCCGGCGACGAACCAGAACACTACTGTCAAGGCCGAGCGGGACCACTATTTCGATGCGGGCGTCACCCAGATTCTGCTGCCTGGCCTGACGGCCGGCGTGGATGCCTACTACAAGCAAGCGAAGAACCTGATCGATGAGGGCCAGTTCGGAGCGCCGATCATAGAGACCGCCTTCAATTACGCGAAGGGCCAGGTATGGGGCGTCGAAGGCACGACAAGCTATGATCGCGGGCCTTGGTCGTTGTACGGAAATGTCGCCTTTTCGCGCGCGATCGGCAGAGACATCACATCTTCCCAGTTCAACTTCACCGCGGATGATCTGGCGTATATTAGTCACCACTACATCTATCTTGATCATGACCAACGCTGGACCGGGTCGGTGGGCGCCGCTTATACCCTGTTCAAGGAAACACGCAGCCCCGCTCGGCTTTCCGCCGATCTGCTTGTCGGCAGCGGACTCCGCGCCAGCACCCCGACCGTGCCGAACGGGCGCGAGCTGCCGAGCTACTACACGATCAATCTTTCCGCGGTGCAGACGCTGAATGTTGGCTATCTGCACGGCACGCAGCTTAGGCTCGATGTGATCAATCTGCTCGACCAGAAGTACGAGATCAGGGATGGCACGGGCGTTGGCGTCGGGGCACCGCAATTCGGTCTTCGGCGCGCCATCCTCGGGGGCATCGCGCAGCGCTTCTGATCGTCACTCGCAGGCCTTCGCCCATCATGACGTCAGGTCTGATCGACACGCGCCGACCTCTATGTTAGCGCACAGGGGGCCGGTCCACGGGATGGAGATGATCGAGGCGTTGGGAACGACATGGCTACCGGGTCAGGCCTGGGCACGCCTTGTCCGTTATTTCATCAATTCGAACGCCAGGACTTCCGACCGTCTATAAGGCGCGGAGTGGCGGAAGAACGTGGCGGGTCATCACGCGACACCCACGGAGCGTAAGGCCTTGAAGCCGGCCAAGGTCAAAGCGCGCGAGCGGTTCGAGGCGGACCTCGATTGGCAAGGGAGTTAGGAAGGAAACGGAGATATGGCGGCCTTGACGCAGTCGGAAGGTGATCGGCGCCGCGCTGGTTCACCGCTGGAGGTTCTTGCGGCGTTCGCAAGACTGGGCGTCACCTGTTTCGGCGGCCCCATCGCGCATCTCGGCTACTTTCGCGCTGAATTCGTCGAGCGGCGCCGCTGGCTGGACGAAGCAGCCTTCGCCGACCTGGTCGGATTGTGTCAGTTCCTGCCTGGCCCGGCATCCAGCCAGACCGGATTCGCCATCGGGCTTCTGCGCGGCGGCTATCTCGGCGGCCTGGCCGCCTGGACCGGCTTCACGCTGCCCTCCGCCGTGCTCCTGCTGCTGTTCGCCTATGGGGCGGGCGGGCTTGCGGCCACGGCGTCCGGGGCTGGGGTCCTGCATGGGCTGAAGCTGGTCGCGGTCGCGATCGTGGCGCAGGCCATATGGGGCATGGCGCGCTCACTCTGCCCAGATCGAAAGCGTGCCTCGATCGCCACGGTTGCCCTGATCCTGGTTCTGTTTGCGCCGACCTCCATTGGCCAGATTGCCGCGATTGCCTTGGGCGGGGTGGCCGGCCTGTTCCTGTGCCGGCCAGCGGCCGCGGTGGGTGCCGGCGTGGTGCCTGAGCCGCTTGTTATGCCGGTTTCCCGCGGCGTGGGAATCGGCTGCCTGGTGCTGTTCGCGGTGCTGCTGCTGGTAGCCCCGCTGCTGCGCGGGGCCGGGATGGGAATTGCCGTGTTCGACGCCTTCTATCGCTCCGGCGCGTTGGTGTTCGGCGGCGGCCATGTGGTCCTGCCGCTGCTGCGCGATGCGGTCGTGACACCGGGCTGGGTGTCGGAAAACAGCTTCCTGGCGGGCTATGGCGCGGCGCAGGCCGTGCCGGGTCCGCTGTTCACCTTCGCGGCCTATCTGGGGGCGGTCATCTCTGGCCCCCTGGGCGGGGTGGTTGGGGGGATCATCGCGCTTTTCGCGATCTTCCTGCCGGGCATCCTGTTGCTGATGGGCACCCTGCCGTTCTGGGATGCGCTGCGCGCCCGTCCGCAGGCGCAAGCTGCCATGCGGGGTGTCAATGCAGCCGTCGTCGGACTGCTTGGGGCGGCGCTGTACAATCCTGTCTGGACGAGCGCCGTGCTGCGGCCGGCCGATTTCGCGCTCGCCGTGCTAGGATTCGTGCTGCTGGTCGTCTGGCGGGTGCCGCCGCTGCTGGTGGTTGCCATCGGTGCGCTCGGCGGCATTGGCCTGGGCATACTGGGGTGAGATGATCCACATGGATTTCTCAAAGCGCGATTGGGGTTAGAGCATGATCGTTTTAAGTTGACTCCTGCGTGAGTAGGGGTTCCGGCGCGGCCTAAAATCTGATCCAAGCTGTGGGCTGGGTCGGAGGCCAGCATGGATGGGTGCTCCTTACACGTTGGATTTGCGAGAACGCGCTGTCGCGGCATTCCGCTCAGGCAGGAGCCGGCTTGAGACGGCGACCCTCTTCCAGGTCAGTGAGTCGTCTGTGCAGCGGTGGTCGCGGCTGGATCGACAGAAGGGCAGCGTGGCGGCGCAGGGGCTGGGTGGTCATCGGCCCTTCGCACTGGCCAACGAACGCGACAGGATTATCGAACGGATTGCGCAACAGCCGGATCTGCCGTTGCGCGCACTGCTCGCTGAGTTGCAAGACCGTGGCATCACGGTGAGCTATTTTGCTGTCTGGAACATCGTTGACCGCGCTGGTCTCAGCTTTAAAAAAAAGCCTGCACGCCAGCGAGCAGGATCGTCCCAATGTTGCCCGTCGGCGCCTGCAATGGCAAAAGCGGCAGGATAAAGTTGATCCCAGACGGCTTGTTTTTGTAGACGAAACCTGGACGAAGACGAACATGACCCCGATCCGGGGGCGGTGCCCGGTCGGCCAGCGTCTGCTCGCCAAGGTGCCGCATGGTCATCGCCAGACGCAAACCTTCGTTGCCGCCCTGCGATGCGACGGCATTCATGCGCCATGCCTGCTCGATCAGCCGATGAACGCGATCAGTTTTCGCGCCTATGTCGAGCAGTTCCTGGTGCCGACGTTACGACCGGGCGACGTTGTGATCATGGATAATCTGAGCAGTCACAAGGGCCCTGTCATCCGCAAGGCAATCCGGACAGCGGGTGCAAAGCTGATTTTCCTGCCACCCTATAGTCCCGACCTCAACCCGATCGAGCAGGTGTTCGCCAAACTCAAAACCCTGCTGCGCAAGGCCAACGCCCGCACCATCGACGCAGTGATCGAAGCGATCGCCAAGCTCCTCGACGAGTATACCGTCGAAGAATGCGCCAATTACCTCGTCAACTCCGGCTACGGGTCAACCTAAAACGATCATGCTCTAGTGCGATCGGATCGTAGTCCGCATCGTCACCGTCTTGAATGATCAGGTGCTTGGACGGCTTGGCACGGGTTTTCGGTCTGCCATCCACGCTACAACGTCGTTGCCGAGGCTGCCTGAATGGAGAACGGCGAGCAGGCCAAACAGGGTGGACGCAATCGCGCCGCGGCCAATCAGACCGTGCGGGCAATGTACGCCTTCATGTTGTCGGCGTCCTGTTCATGCAGCATGATACGGAACTTCACCAGATCACGAATGCTGATGATGCCCTCCAGCTTGCCGTCATTGACAACGGGAAGGTGGCGAAAATAGCCGTGGTCCATGATCTCCATGGCCTCCGCCACGGTGGTCTGCGATGTCGTCGTGGTCACGTTGCGGGTCATCAGGTCGTCCGCCCGCATCTCCAGCACCTTTGCCTTGTGCGCGGCCAGAGACTTCACGACATCGCGCTCACTGACTATGCCGGCTACGCCGCCATTGTCGTCCAGCACCAGCACCGCGCCAATCCGGCGGGTGGAAATGATTTCAGCGATCTCCAGCACCGTCGTCGACGGCTCGACGGAAATGATGTGCGCGCCGTCCTTGGTCTTCAGTACCGCCCCGACCGACATCTTGATGTCCCTTCCATGAAGCCATTGCCGATAAGCCTGTTGATCTTGTTTTGCCGACGCTCGCGGTCACTGCTGATCCTGCTCAGACGGTCGTGCGGCCAGCAAGGGAAAATGTTGTCAGCAACGATGGAATTAAAACAAATTCAAGTCTCCGGCCGCCGCAAGGAATTGCTATTTCTGGTGCCCGATGCCGTTGAAACCGCATGTCGTCATCAAATGAAATCCGTCAAGCGGTCCGGCGGCGGTCAACTGAAACCATCGTTTCAGGCAACCCAAGGCTCGACGGCCGGCCAGTGTGCCGAACCTGAAGTTCGCCATAGTCGGCGAACCTCGGATTAGCGCCACTCGCTCTTTGTTTCCAGTGGCCTGCTGATCGCGTCCGTCCGTCGCATCATGCGACGAACCTTGGGAGCAGGATATTCGTTCAGGTGTCCAGCACAGCCCGGATCTTCGTCGCCAGGGCGGCATAACTGAACGGCTTCGGCAGAAGCTGCGTGCCGGGATCAAGCCCACCACCCCGCAAGACGGCGTTGCGGGCATAGCCTGTCGTGTACAGCACTCTCAGGTCAGGCCGCAGCACCCGCGCCGCCGCCGCGAGTTGTCCCCCGGTCATCCCGCCCGGCAGGCCGACATCGGTGAACAGCAGCCGGATCGCCGATTCCAGTTTCAGCACCCGCAAGGCGGCCAGCCCATCGCCGGCGGTGAGGACGCGGTAACCCAGGTCGCGCAATGAATCCGAGGAATGCTCGCGCACCGATGCCTCGTCCTCGACCACCAGAACCAGCTCGCCCCGGCCGGGTGGAATCGCCGCCTGCGTCTGCACGATCTCGCGGTTGGCCTGCTCGCCCAGCAGCCGCGGCAGATAAAGTTTCACCACGGTGCCCTGCCCTGGCTCGCTGTAAAGCTTCACATGGCCTTGCGACTGCTTGATGAAGCCGTACACCTGACTGAGGCCAAGGCCGGTGCCGTGCCCGACATCCTTGGTGGTGAAGAACGGCTCGAACACCCGGTCCAGCGTGGCTCGGCCGATGCCGATGCCGGTGTCGCTGACCGCGATCATCACATATTGGCCGGGGCTGACGTCTTCATGCGTGGCGACATAGGCATCGTCCAGGTAGGTGTTCGCCGTTTCCACCGTGAGCCGGCCGCCGTCGGGCATGGCGTCGCGGGCGTTGACCGCGAGGTTCAGCAGCGCGTTCTCAAGCTGATTATGATCGACGGTGGTCAGCCACAATCCGCCGGCCAGCACGGTTTCCAGCTTGATTGACTCGCCCAGCGTCCGGCGCAGCAGTTCTGACGTGCCGGCGACCAGCTTGTTGGCATCCAGCGGCCTTGGGTCCAAGGTCTGGCGGCGCGCGAACGCCAGCAGCCTGTGGGTCAAGGCGGCGGCTCGTTCGGCACCGCGCGCGATCATTGCCACGGCCCGGTTGATGCGGGCTTCCTCGGCACCCAGCGGCACCGCCACCAGCATGCGCTGCAAGGTCTCCACCCCGCCGCAGATAATGGTCAGCAGGTTGTTGAAGTCGTGCGCGACACCGCCGGTCAGGTGGCCGATCGCCTCCATCTTCTGTGACTGCCGAGCGGCTTCCTCGGCCGTGGCGCGTTTGGCGATCTCGGCGGCAACGCGCTGTTCCAGCATCTCGTTGGCCTGTCGCAGCGCATTGCGCGCTTCCTGCCGCAGCATGGCGAGAGCCAGGTTCGAACGCACCCGCGCCAGCAGTTCCCGGGCCGAGAACGGCTTGACCAGGTAATCGTCGGCACCGGCGTCGAGCCCATCCAGCCGGGATGCCTCGCCGGCGCGGGCGGAGATCAGTATAACCGGCAGATCGCGCAGCGCGGCATCGGCACGGACCGCGGCGAGCAGGCCAAAGCCGTCCAGACCGGGCATCATGACATCCGACAGGATCAGGTCGGGCCGGACCGCATAAGCCAAGCGGAGCGCGTCCTGCCCGTCGGGCGCCGTGACGATGTCGTAGTCCGGCCGCAGCAGCCGCATGACGTAGTCGCGCATGTCGGCATTGTCGTCGGCCAGCAGGATGCGGCGCCGCGCCTGTCCCGCCGACAGGGTCCCGACGCGCTGCGAGCACAGGCTGCCGGACGTCCGCGGCATCGGATCATCCGCCGGCGCCTGCGGTTCCTCGGGGAGCCAGCGCAGCGCTTCTTCCACGAAGGCGGCGGCGACGGACCGCGGGTCGTTGCGGGCGCATGTTTCCGACACGCGAGCGTCCGGCAGGTGGCTCCGCCCGAACGGCAGCCGCACCGAGACCGTGGTGCCCACGTCGATCTGGCTGGCCACATGGATCGTGGCGCCATGCTGCCGTACCAGTTCGTCGACCAGGGCAAGGCCAATGCCGGTGCCCTCCAGCGTGCGGCCGCGTTGTCCCTCGATGCGATGGAACCGGTCGAAGATATGCGGCAATTCCGCCGCTGGGATGCCGACGCCGGTGTCTTGAACAGTGAAAACCACCGCTGCGTGATCGTCGCTGGGCGCCAGTGCGACGGTGATGCCGCCCGAAAGGGTGTACTTAAAGGCGTTGGACACCAGGTTCAGGACAATCCGTTCCCACATGTCGGTGTCAACATAGACCGGGTGCGCGAGCGGCGGACATCGCACATCGAGCCGCAAGCCGGCGCGTTGGCAGGCGGAGCGGAAGTTGCTTGCCAGTTCCGCGGTATAGTCCGCGAGATCGGTCGGCTGGAAGTTCGCCTCGACCCGTCCCGCTTCAATGCGGGAGAAATCCAGCAGCGTGTTGACCAGGCGCAGCAGGCGCAGACCATTGCGATGAACCATCGCCAGCCGGTCCGCAGCGGCTCGCCCGGCCGCATCGCTGCCGTGGGAGACGATTTCCTCCTCCAGCGGTCCCAGCATCAGGGTCAGCGGGGTGCGGAACTCGTGACTGACATTAGAGAAGAACGCCGTCTTCGCCCGGTCGAGCTCGGCCAGCGCTTCCGCGCGCCGCCGCTCGGCCTCATACGCACCGGCGGCGGCGAGTCCGCCGGAGATCTGCGCGGCGACCAGATCGATGAAATCAGAATAGGCATCGCCGAAGGGGCGATAGGGGTTCAGGCCGGCGATGAAAACCCCTGCTGGCGCCGATTGCCCTTGACGCAGCAGCGGCACGATGATCACCCGGCGCGGCGGCTTGTCCCAGGCACCCATAGGCAGGTCCGGTTCGGCCGTGACGTCGTGGATCAGGCGCTGTTGCCGTCCGGTCAGGACCTCCGCCGCCCGCCAGGGCAGATCGTCGGCGCTGTCCATGTCCCGCGGCGCAAGACGAGCATCGACATTGCCCGTGTCGCATATGCGGCGGAGCCGGCCGGTTTCCGTATCCCGGAGGTAGACGATGCTGAATGGCAGATCGCGGTTGTCGCGGGCCAGCGCCTCGGCGATCGCCTGGCGGACATCCGCTTCGGTATGAACGGCCGCGAGATGGCTGCCGAGATCACGCAGCGTGGCGAGGCGACGCTGACCGAGCACGCGCTCGGTCTCTTCCGTCACCACGCACAGCATGCCGCCGACGGAGCCGTCGTCGGCGGGCAGCGGGCTGTAGGAAAAGGTGTGATAGGTCTCCTCGGGGTAGCCGCTCCGCTCAAGTATAAGAAGCAGCCCCTCGTCCCAGGTCGCCTCGCCGGTGCCCATGACAGATGCCGCGCGCGGACCGATATCGGACCAGATTTCCGCCCATACCGTGCTGGCCGGCTGGCCGAGCGCCCAAGGGTGCTTGACGCCCAGGGTGGGCATGTAGGCGTCGTTGTAGAAGAACGTCAGGTCCTTGCCCCAGCCCATCCACATCGCGTAGCGGGAGGTGACCATCATCCGCAGGATGGTCGACAGGCTGTGCGGCCAGGATGTCCGCGGGCCAACACCCGTGCGGGCCCAGTCGGTTGATGCCATCAGCGCCGCCATCCGTCCGCCGGCGGTGGTAAAGGCGGAGGCAGAATCGTCTGTCGATGCGGGCAACGCGATAGACGCCCGCTGGGTGGCAACCACGCCGATCTCCTTCCATGCCTGTGCCGCGCACGAGAGCGGTTCCACCAAGCGTGGAACCACTTTAGCTGTATTTCACAAGCAATTTCATCAGCCTGAGATCGCTTCGCTATTCCAGTCAGGCTGATATTGCTCTATCGCAAATCGGCACTACATTGCAACGAAATGCCACGGTCCAGGTGCGTCATCACGCGGAAGTGAAATTAGTTAATGGCGGACGCTGACTGTCCCCGTCATGCTGCTGGTCGGATTATTCTCCTTTTGGGACAATGTGATTTCGCGCATGGAATTCAATGAAGAGCAGTTTTGAGAGGACCGTGCACCTGGATAGGCCGCACCTTACCGCTCAGGGCGTGATCTGCGAGGCGTCATACGGCTGTACTCCGCCAGTTTTTGCTTCCATCCGCCACACTGGATCGGGGGAATGATCATAGCCTTGCCGCGCCAAGCTTGCTTTGGTTGGTTTGAATGTCCCGGTGAGATCAAGCGATCGGGCGAGCCGGATAAACAGCGGCCGCGCGTACACCGGCAAGTGCGCCAAGCAATGTGCCGCGAAATCGTCGAGGCGGAACTCGTCGCTGGTGGTGAGCGCGACCATGCCGGCGCGTCCCTCGTTACCGGCGACCGACACGCCGTAGACGAAGGCTTCAATCACCCCTGAACAACGTTGCAGAATGCTTGCTACCTCGGTGGTCGACACATTCTCGCCTTTCCAGCGGAAGGTATCACCAAGCCGATCCACGAAATAAAAAAATCCGGCATGATCGCGTCGCATCAAGTCGCCGGAGCGATACCAGAGATCACCCGTCTCGAACACGTTCGAGAGTAGCTTGCGATGCGTGGCGTCACCATCCGTGTAGCCGTCGAATCGCCGGCCATCGACGATCCGGCTGATCGCTTCGCCGGGTTCATCATCCGTGCAGCGCGCGCAAAATCCTTGCTCGTCATGCAACGGCTGGCCGGTTTCAGGGTCGCAGCGGATGATTGCCACGACGATAGAGCGTGCCAGAAATGGCGGAATGCGCCCGATCGCTCCCAGTTTGCCCTCCACGTTGTAGAGCGACAGGGCTCCCTCGGTGGCGGCATAGAATTCCAGGATCCGAGGGATGGCGAAACGTTCCTGAAAACGCTCCCACACATCGCCGCGCATGCCGTTGCCGCAGGCCAGACGCAGCTTGTGCTGCCGTTCCAGGGGATGCGGCGAGGCCAGGATCAGGTAGCGGCACAGTTCGCCAATATATTGAAAGATCGTGCATTCATGCCGCACGATATCGTCCCAGAACTGGCCGGTGGAAAACCGATCCTTGATGTAAACGGAAGCGCCCTTGACCAGCATCGCGCCGATCGCCGTGATGCCGCCTGTGCTGTGATACAGCGGCAGGCAATCGTAGAGCCGATCTTCGGGTTGCACATCCATCATGCCACCGAACCAGCAGCTCCATTCGACGATGCGCCGATGGGTGATCCTGGTCGCCTTGGGCAGACCGGTGGTGCCGGACGTGTAGACGTAGAGTGCCACGCTATCGATTGCCGGCAGCGGCACATCCGGCGGTGTCGCGCACAGATTGCCCAGCCAATCGTGCATTGGCCATCGCCATACATGGCGCACCCCGGTCTGCGTCGCGTTCAGCGGAACCCGCGCATCAGCGATCAAATGCGTCGCCTGTGCCGCCGCAAGGCTGTGGCGCAGCGCCTCGCCGCTGAGATTGGTGTTGAGCAAGGCAACGGTGCAGCCCACTCGTGTGAAGCCGAGCCAGATCGGCACGTATTCCAGGCAGTTGGGGATGAGCAATCCCACCGTGGCGCCGGCGATGCCTTGCGCCAGCGCCCAGTGCGCATACCAGTTGGCGCGTTCGGCGAACGCCGTATAGGTCAGCATGTGGTGCGCATCGAGCAGCGCCGGCCGGTCAGGATAGGCAGACGCCGCCTGATCGAGAATGCTGTGCAGCGTCAGGGACGCCGCTTTCTTGGTGGCTTCAAGCGCGCGCACCCAGGTTGCCGTTGCGGTCATGCGGTGTTTCCCGCATCGACGGTCAGCACCGTGCCGGTGATGTTGGCGGCTTTCTCGCTGATCAGGAACGCGACGGCGGCGGCGACATCGTTCACCGTCACCATGCGCTGCAAAGCGCTGCGCCGCTTGATCTGTTCGCGTTGTTTTTCGTTCAGTTCGCTGGTCAGGCCGGTCTCGACAAAGCCAGGCGCGACGGCATTGACCGTGATGCCCAGGGAGCCCACTTCGCGCGCCAACGACCGGGTCATGCCTTCCAGCGCCGCTTTTGTCGCACTGTACGCGGTGAGCCCCGGATAGCCGGTGCTGGCGACGATCGAGGACATGTTCACGATGCGTCCAGCGCGGGCCGCCATCATGGAGCGCACGAGATACTTGCTCAGCGTCAGCGGTGAAAGCACGTTCAACTGCACGATCCGGGCGAGATCGCGATCCGTCATGGTGGACAGAATGCCGGAGGTACCGATGCCGGCATTGTTGACCAAGCCATAGACCGGACCAAAATTCTCCCGGATCGTGGCGGCCAGTTTGCCTAACGAGCCGATGTCCGACAGATCCCAGGTGACGAGGGACGGGAACTCCGGCTGCGCGCCCAGCATCTCGGTTTCCGCCATCGGACTGCGACCGATCGGTATGACCCGGTATCCCTCGGCAGCGAGCATCCGGCAAACGGCAAGTCCGATGCCGCGGGTCCCGCCTGTGACGACAATGTTAAGCACGTTTGACTTTCCCTGATGCCGTCATTTCAATGTTGTCCATGAGGTGCCAGGACACCGGCACCTTGTGTGGTGCGAGGGTTTGCCGGCAGCGCGCCAGCAAGGCGTTCCGGATGGTGGCGAAGTCGGCTTTGGCGGCGGGTCGCAACACAAGGTCGGCGGCGACCACCGCCCCCATGATCGGGTTTTTGCGCGGCCAGACCCGTGCGAGCAACACATCGGGATGCTGGGTCAGCACAGTCTCGACTTCCTCGGGAAACACTTTCTGGCCGCCGACATTAATCACGCCTTCGCGGCGGCCCATGAAATAGTAGCGGTCGCCGCGTTGCTCGACGAGATCGCCGGTATCGATAAATCCGTCTTCGGCGGGAAGCCGATGGGTGCCCAGATAACCGCGCGCGGTACGGGTCGAACGGATGCGCAATGTCCCGTTCGCCACCTTCATTTCGATCGAGCGGTTTTCGTTGGGATAAGGAATGAAATCGGCGGGGAACCCGGCCTTTCCATCGCGCACATCGAAACCAACTCCAGCCTCGGTCGAGGCGAAGGCGTGTGCGACGTTGGCAGTCGGAAACGCGTCGCGCAGCCTGTCCAGAATGGCCTGATCGGCGGTTTCGCCGGACAGGCGGACATAGCGGGGCGCGAAGGTGACGATCGCCGGGCTCATGAGCGCTCGGCGCCAATGCGACGGCGTGCCGGAGATATGCGTCACACCCTGCCCGCTGAGGCGTTGCAGGTATGCCGCGACCGGTTCGCTGGCATGCGACAGCACCAGCGAACCGCCGCCCAGCAAGGCACGCAACATTATCTGCATGCCGCCGTAACGGCGGATGTCATAAAACGTGCTCCAGACCGTGCCTTGGCTGACGAAAACGCCGTCATCGAGCGGTCCGCTCAATCCGGCCAAGGTATGCACAACCATTTTCGGCATGCCGGTGGTGCCCGAGGTGAACAGCACCCACTCGGTTTCAACGTCGCGCGAGGTCGGCGTGACGGGAACAAGTAGGTCATCACTACAGGTTATCAGAGGCACATCGCATGGCGGCAGGGGACGGTCCGATACCACAACGTCCGCCCCTGTTTCAACGAGGATCGACGGCAGACGCGGGGTTAGATCAGGTGTGCAAAAAAACAGCCGCCGCGCGATCCCATCCAGCGCGATGGCTGCCAAGGCGGTGGTCATCTGGCGATCCGTCGCCAACACAACCGCCTTGTCCCGAAACGCTTCCAGCGGCGCGGCGAAAGGCGCCGCATCCCGCAAATCGGCCAGCGCCACGGCGGCCTGCCCGTCGATGATGAACCGCCCGGCGGCGGGCGCGGCCAGCGTTAACGACGCGAGCGAGCGCCTAGACGGCAACATGTGGAACCTTCCGGCGACAAGGCCAATTGCAATGTGTCGTGGTGACGCTTTTATCAGTGACGGAGCAGCGGAATGGCATTTTCCTGAGCGGCTTGGCGCTTATCAGCAACGAGTCGACTGACGGGTAAAAGCCCAAAATCATGACGGATACAGCGTCAGCGCCGCCATCATCGAGCGGGACAATCGTGTTCGGTCATGTAATTTTCGCAAACTTGTCCGAGGTCCGCACTCAATTGCATTGCTCCACCGTAAGAGGTGTTCTGGCAAACGTATTGGCACGCCACAATTTGTCGCCAGTGATACCGTCGCGACACAGGAATATGCATGGCGAAATACACGTCGGACAGCCTTCAAACATTTCAATCGTATCCTTTTATCGGCATCGAGGTCGAGGCCGTGAAACATGCGGCAGACGATCTCCGGACCATGATGCTCAAACACGCCTTGCGAATATTCGCAGCACTGCCAGACATCGGTTTAACCCGCCGCAACCGCTAACATGCTAGTATCATTCCAAAGCACATCTTTAACTATGTAGTTATGATGTCGCACCGGCGTCCCTCCAACCGTGAAGAAAACAAAGATTTCATTCTGATGGACGGCAGCTTTTTGAGTTTCACGACAAGCGTCCGGAGTTTGAGAATCCACAGCCGCCGCCGTATCCTGAGTGAACAACACAACCGCCGGGACCACCAACGACGTTACACATTTGCAATTTTCTATCAACAGCACCTCGGTAGACAAATTCAGAAAGGACACCGAAGACATGTCGGAATATCTGCCGGATGACGAGCCGCTTCCATCGTCTTGATTGCCTGAGTACTTATACCGATTTCACTACCGCCCGCGCTTTACACACTTGCACACCGAAAGATGCCGCGCCGTTCGAATAAACGTTTCGTGTTCATAAACGGCTGTCTTAAAGGGCACGCCTTGCCGCGAAATACGGGCATTCATTATTTTAAATCGCCTAGGCGGGATACTTGGCCGTTTGGTAAATCTGGACCAGATCACCAACGGTGATCGGAATAACGACCCCTTCTTCGTCAAACGGGCTGGCGTCCAGTTGGTCATCGAGAGATGCAATCAGGATGGCGATACAAAGCGAGTCAAGACCGGTTTCCAGCAATGGCAGGTCGTCAACCAGCGATACCAGCGTTTTATGCTGTTGTTTTGCAACAGTCCTTATCTGCTCATAAACGATGTCGTGAACCGTCATCATGTTTCCTCCGATTACAAGCTGCTACCAATTCCGTTGTCCGCAGGATGCCCTCCCGCGGCTACAATACGCACTATGCCTACGCATCCGCAACAGCTAAACTACGCGCTTTTGCAGGCGGTTGCACGCTGCATTCAGCCGGCAGAAAAGCAATGATGTGGCGCGCCACGACCTCGCGCATGAAGCTGCCGGTCATCGCATGGTTGAGTTCCGGCACCAGCGTGATGCGCGTGCCCGGTGGGGGATGCAGGCCAAACTCGCGGCGCAGGAGTTCGCCACTGATGTCGCCTTCGCAGATCAGGAACAACATCTTGACTTGCTTGGCCACGCGCGTCGCCAGCGATACATCCTGAGTAAAACCCGGCAGCCGACGGAACTTGCGCTCCAGCCAAGCCAGCCGGACACGCAGATTGAGGTCACCTGTTACCAACTTGAACAGGAAGATTTTCCAAAACGCTCGAGTATTCAGGCGTTGCAAAAAATGCGCCGGCTTGCGTACATCAAAGGTCAGGTCGTTGAGTGGAAATCCGGGCGTCCAGACAAAGAACGGCAGGTTGATCAGGACAGCATAGCCAATGCGAGGATCGGCACTGGCACCATGAAACGCATGGTAGGCGCCGGAGCACAGGCCGAAAATGGCGAATTGCCTGTAGTTCAGCGCCTCGAGGGCATCAATCGCCGCTGAACAGTCACCTGATCGATCTGTTTCGAAAACATGCTGATCGTTCGCCTGGCCGCTGTCACCCAAGCCCGCCAGATCGATCCTAAACGATGCCACGCCACCTCTCGCGAGATGCCGAGCGGTGTTAACGGCACCGCCGGCACAATGCGGATCACCACTCGCATTCACCATCAGAACGACAACCTCGCTACCGGATTGCCTCGGGCGGCACAGAACTCCGAACAAGTCTCGGGCAGGACCGAAGTATTGTGGTGTTTCGATCCAGTCCTCGGTTTCGACCACCGCAGAGCAATTGGGCAACAGCATGTCCGCCAGGGAACGATCCGGTATCGCATGGATTGCCCAGGAGACAATAGCAGCCACCTCCGCCGATCCCTCATGCATGGCGAAGGTAGGGCGAAGCAGCGGTTCCAGTCCGGCGAAGTCGTTAACCGTCAGCTCGACGCCACGGGTTTTCCAATCGGCCGCACAATGAGCAAGCACGGTCGAAGGTCGTGCGAATAGCGCCGTCTTGCAGGTCGGCGGCAGCACGATATGGCGCAACTCGACTTTGCTGATCAGCGCGACCGTCTCGGCGGAAAGATAGAACCGCCCGGCATCGATCCCGGTCCGGCTTGGGGTGCTTTCGATCGAGAGCTGGCGCATATAGGACCGCCCGCGCAGCACCGGGGCGAGCAAGATTAGTCCGGCTACTTCCGCACGAGCCGCGGCCACGGTCGCGGCAAGCAGCGCGCCAAATCGAAACCCACACAGAATGATGCGCCTGGCTCCGCAGTGCGCGCCGATCCACGCGATGGCCGCGCCAATATCCTGTTGCCAGCGAAGCCAGTATTCCGGTCCCTTGGCTGGATCAGGCGCGTCGCCGGTTCCGGCATAATGTAACCGCAGCGTTGGAAAGCCAGCATCGGCGAAAGCGTCGGCCAGCAGGCGGAGCGTCGTATACCCGCTTAATTCGTCGATCGTAAGACCTGGACAAATCACCACCGCGGTTGACATCGCGTCTGATGGCGGAACATGCAGCAGTCCAAAGCAGCTTTCGAAGCTAACCGGTAACATTAAGCTCTCCCCATTAACTTTAGTATAGTCTTTAGTTGAGAAGAACACCAGAACACAGGCATCGAACCCCAATCACATAATAGTTTTCACAGCAAAACGCGGTCCACGACTTTATATCGCAAGTATAATTTGTGATCGACATCTTGTTGGTTCATCAAAACGCGTTACCGCTGAAGCAGGTGCCGGAGAGCCTGACCGGCACTGCGGGTTACTGTCGCGTCAATGCCTCAAAAGCGGGCGTTGACCACGTGGTGCAGACCAATCAGACCATGATCAGTAGTCAGCCGCTATCGACTTGGCGATCATGGACGGGCGACCGGTCCTGGGCCGTCCGGTCCATAAAGCCGGACATAGCGAACGATCATATCATGCGGGCCGCCACTCGGCGGCCCACCGCCCTTCCAAGGCAGGCCGGCACTGACATCAAGAATGATGCCAAACGGTTGATCCGCCACCGCGGTCTCCGGCGTTACGACCCGCCCGACCTCCTTGCCATTGAAATAGATCACCTGTTGCTTGGTTGTTACGTAGCAACCCCAGGTATTGAATCCGGCTGACAGATCACCGGCGGCCGCCATGTTCACCACGTCGCGGGACGGAAAGTTGGCCGTGTCCGGCGATGTGTTCCAATGAATGGTGGCGTGCAAACGGTCGCTATCGCCAAAGCCTTCCTGCACATCGATTTCGTAGTCCCGCGCATGATCACCGGGATGTTTATGCGCGCCGGTCACCAGCCAGATGGCCGGAAACGGCCGCCCGACGCCGGCTGGCATCTTTGCCCGGGCCTCAAAGTAAAATGGCGGCTTGATCCGCACGGCATGGAAACTGTTGATCTGGCCCGCCAGCCACGGATGCATCTTGCGATCGCGCACAGCCATCGGCAACATCCTTGCCATAGCGGGTGACGGCGCCTCGGCGCGGATCCGCAGTCCCTCGGGCGTAATGGCGAACTGCCCCAGCCGTGGATAGCCGGCCGGCCAGCGATCGAAGGACGGATCGACGAACCAATCGTAGCCGTAGCCCGCGACGCCGCGTGGATCGTCGCTGTACCAGGCGCCAGGCGCCGCCCAGGTGCCCGTTCCATCCGCAAGACCATCATAGCTCGGCCCGCCGGTCCGCAGCGACAGCGTGGTGAACTCATCCGACCAGACCTGGTGGAAGCCGGCCGGGATCGGGCCTTCGGTCGCCGGCTCCTCCGCCGAGTAGCTCACTGCGAACGGGAGCAGCACAACCATGACCAGCGCGCGCTTTGCCAGCATAGGAATTCAGCTCTCCTGCAAGCGGTTGCCGTCAAGCACGAAGCGCGCCGCGTTCCAGCACAGCACCAGGATCATCGATAGACTGGTCGCCACGGCATAGACGCTGATCACACTGAACGAATCGACGGCGAAGCTCGTTGCCGCGCCCAGCATCGCAGCCGCAGTGATCGCCACCGTGGTCCACGACGAAAGATGGGATGCCCCGTCGAGCACGAGATAGGCGATGGAGGAGTAGCTTTTGTAAGCAATGATGGCACCAAACAGCAGGAAGCAGGGCAGGACTTGCAGCAATCCTCCGGGAGCGGGCAGATGCAGCAAGCGATCGACATAAAGTTGCGATGCCAGCAGGAGTGCTAGCGCAACCAGGGCGCCATAACCAAGCCCGATCATCAAGACGACTTTGGCAAGGGTCTGTTGCTGAGTAAAGGTTTTGCCGTTCCATGACAGGCGGATATAGCTCGACAGCGGCATCAGCAGCAGAATGACCGGCGTGAGAAAAGTTTGGAACAGCCGCACAATCGTGGCGAACCATGCCGAGGTCGTCGCGCTGGCGGTGGTTTGCAACCATACCATCGATAAGCTCAGCGTTGCCGTCAATAAGCCTTCGGCCATCGCGACAATTGTGCCCTCACGTATCACCCGCCACGCCGCGACGGGGCGTCCAGTCAGGAGATAAGCCCGGTCGCGCAGCAGCAGCCCGAGCGTGATCAGACTTGACAATATGGCATGGCCCTGCAGCACCAGCGCGGCCAAAATCAGGCTATGCCGGACCGCCGGTAGAAGAAAGCCGATGGTGTAGATACCCACCTGAAGGACAAACTGAGCCGTTGCCGTAACATAATGCTCGTTATAGGCAGAGCGCACGTTATCGAACGTGGTAAGAAAGATGCCGATAGCCGGCAACATTGATACTATCAGCACAGCGGTGCCGGAATCCCTCAGAGTGCAAAAAGCAGCGATGATGGCTAGGGCCAGGGCGAGCGCCAACGCATTTGCGCACACAAGGCTTGCGAAACCGTCCGCTTCGCCCACGCGATCGCCATTTGCATAGGCCTCGCCAATTAGGCGGCGCCCGAAAATGGAGAAGCCATTGATCAGAAACGTCGCCGCTATCGCCAAACCCATCGCGCTCAGCAGGTTGGCATAATCCTCGGTGCCTAGACCGAACCGAAGCAACGGCAGGAACCACAACACGCCGACCGCACCGGGAATGCGGGTCATGAAAATGGTACCCAGCGAGAACAGCAGCTTGCGGTGTTCGCGATTGATGCGGTGCGGCGCGATCATGCATCGACCGTTTCGTGAGCATCGGTGCGGATGGTCGCGTTGCCTGGATGGCCGACCGCTCGCCCGGCGTTCAACCAGCTTGAAAGCATGTCGCGAAGAAACGCGGCGTCGCACGAGAACGTGGAATTTGATCCGATGCGCACGAGACCAAACACGTCGTATCGGCTGGCAAAATCCGGACAAATCATTGCCATGTCAAACGGCCTGTTGCGACCGGTTGCGCGGAGCCCTATCCGCAATGTGGAATATCGGATTTCGTGCCGTAGCCGCCTTATGGCCGGCTAATTGAGCTACGAACCGTTCGCAGTCGGCGCGGGTCCAGACGAGATCGGTTGTTGGAATGGCCGCGGCGGCACGCTGGAGATCAGCATACAAATCCGGGGTCAAGCGCCGGAGGAACGGTTCAAGGTTTTTGGCTGGCGTGTCCAGCAGTACGCCCGCGCCGCGCGCTTGCAACCACTCCGCCGTTTGCGTTCCGGTGGCGGCAATCACCGGACGGTTAAAAAAACTGCCCTCATACAATCGGTTTGGCAGCAACCAGTCGGAGTTCAGACCTGCTTCGTAATAGTCGCATCCCCAGGTGAAATGCACGGCCTGATAGATGGTGGCGAGTTCGGCCTGTTGATATGGGCCGTGAAAGACCATGTTAGGCAGGGGGAGATGCCGATCGATCAGGGCTTGCAACGCCCGAGACGGTTTGCCACGCAGAGTGACATCAATAATGTCTGGCCCGCGCCTGGCCAATGCCAGCAGCATATGGAAGCTGTCGGCGCAACGGATGTTGCCGAACCAGCCAACGCGCCAGTGTGTGTTCGCTGGCCGGGCGAGCGGCGGTCGCTCGATCGCCGCATCAACCATGACGCGCTTGTTCTCGGCCAAGATCACGCGCGGCAAGTCGACGCCAAGCGTCCGGAAATGATGCGTCAGGAAGCCAGGCGAACTCACCACCAAGGCGGCGCAGCGATGGAGAATATGCTTTTCCCAGGCTAGCAGAAGCTTGGACGGCAAATTGGCGCCCGAGAGCGCGGTGTGTATATCGAGACACTCAAACACCAGCGGCACGGTTGCGTTGACCCGTTTGCGAGCCGCCAGGGCGATCGTGCACATTTCCAGGTTGCGGGCCAACAGCACGTCGCATCCGGCCACCCAGTCCCGCCACTGTCCAGCTTCAAGACAGCGGCGCAGCACCAGGGCGGCACGGCGTCCGAGCTTTCCATCATGGGTTTGGCCAAGGTCAACGGCCGGGACGCCATCAACGGTGGAGCAAGCCTGAGCCGAGCGCCGAAAGCCGAGGAGCTTTACCTCGGCGCCCCCCGCGCGCAACATCCGGACCCGCCGAACCACGGCGGCATCGGTCAAGTCCTGGGCAAAATAGGTAACTTGCATCAGCGCCTTCCCGGCCAAATATTTACGTTATCGATACGTCTTGGCGGATCGGCAAAAATATGCCGCATCCGGTCGGGTTCGATCGGGCGATTCTCACACCAGTTCAAGTTCACCGGACTCATCCATTATGGTCTGACAGTGGAATGGATAGGGCCGCTAATTTCGAGGGTAACCGGCCGTGGCCCGACAGGCGAACGGCCGGCACGACGCAGCGCAAGGGTGATCGGCGGATGACGGCGGGGGCGGATTCGCGCACCGGCTCATTCATGCTGAGCAGCATCAAGAAATACACCATTTCCATGTCAAACAAGTATCCACCGGTAAAATGGTAGACGACCGAAATGGCAGCCTTCAGCGGCATGTTTCCCCTGCTTCGGATTGCCGTAATGAAAAACACGACAAAAGCGACCATGGTCAGCAGACCATATTCATTGGTCAGTTTGAGCATTGGCCATGGACTGCCGTCTTCGGCGCCCGTTGAGCCGGACCCTGTCCCTGTCAACAGGTAGTGGGGGTCGAGCAGCAAGGCAAAAAGGCGCACAGCCGGCGTCAGCATGCGTTCGGAACCACTTGCCTTGCCATTGTCGAGTTCGTTAAGACGCGAAATCAACGGCAATGGCACATCCATCATGGACGCGACCACCAGCCCGACAACAAGAACAGTCACGAGAAGCAAGACAATACGAGGATTTTCACGAGCGAGCAAAAACGGGGCCGCCACCACCAGCATCGTCATGCCGGTGCCGCCAAAGCTCAGCACCGTGGCCAACATCATTAACCCGATCAGCAAAGGGCGGCGAAGATAGCTCAACTCACAGATCGCCGCCGAGGCGGTAAACATGGAGATGAAGGACGGTTCCAGAAAAAAGAATCCGTTCGGACGGGTGAAACTGGAGGTCCAGACCGGATACGGGGCGCTGTAGTAGAAGCCCTGCAACAGCACTGATTTGGGCAGCATCCTATCCATGCTAAGTGGATCAGGTCCGCCAGTCAGCTTTTGAAAGCCATATTGTATCAAGACGATCAGCGCCGGCAGGATCATGAATTTTACAAACCGGTCAAGCAGGCAGCGTTGATAGTCCGCTTCCGACAGGTCGGTGGTAATCGTCATCGCCGCATAGATCAGCATCAGTTCGAGAAAGCTTGGCATTGAACCAGCGCCCGCACCGGAGATTACCTGCGAGATCAAGCACACACCAACAAAGATCAGGTAGGTGGCTAATCTGGGAACGGAAAAGTTAATCCTTCTTGTAATCGCCATCCAACCAATGCCCGCGGTCATCACCAGCAATGGCGCGTTGATCTGGAACGTGCCGGAGCCCAAAGCAAGTTTTTGCAGAAACAGAACAGAGAACAGTTGAGTGGTGATGAAGCGGATCATCGACCGGTGGCGGGCGGTTAACGGCGAAGGCATCGTGATAATGCCGGCCCTGGCATAGGCCGCATCCGTTTCAGAGGCAGTCAGCACCGATGCCTGCCTCATTCCGCCACGGACGCCGGACGCACAAGGCGCGGGTCCGCCTTGGAAATGGCCGTTTGGCGGCGCATGGTGCGAGAGGGGCGGATAGCGCGAAACACGGCCTCGAACCGGTCGGTGATGGAGCGGAGGTCAAACGTTCTCTCGGCATAGGCGCGGCCATTGGCGCCCAGGTCCGCCCGCAAGGCCGGATCAAGCAGCAGCCGTTCGGCGGCGGCGAGAAATCCCGCCGTGTCATCGGGATCAACCACCAGCCCTGCATTGGCTCGCAGCACAGTACGCGCCGCCAGATTTTCCTTTGGCGCCGCAAGCAGGATCGGCCGTCCGGCACAGAGATACGATTGCACTTTCGAAGGCACGGCAAAGCTGCCTGCGTCGCTTTCAATGCTGGCGATCAGAACATCCCCCGTGGCCAGCACCTCGGGAAACCGAGCGGCCGGCTGGAGCGGCAAAAGCTTCAAGGCAGCCAGGGGGGGAGCGTTCTGCAAAAGCTGCATGCCGACGCCTTGCGCCACGACGGCAACCATGGCGGACAAATCGAGTTGCTTCGCCAGTTGCAGCAGCAGCATCGGATTGTGCTTGCGGCCGAGGGTGCCGGAATAAAGAAAGGTAAAGCGTTCATTCAGGCCATGCGTTCGCGCCCAGGCATTATCCTTTGGTCCGACCGGACAATCCTCCAGCGCGGCCCAATTCTCGATAACAGACACCTTGGCCGGATCGCCACTCCAGGCACCGGCCAGCGGGCTGAAATCGTCGGTGATCGCGATGATCGCGTCACTGCGGCGAAACTGGCTGCGATCGAGCCAGCGGTAGTAGCCGCCAATCGCCGCGCCGGCGCGGCCGATCTGCTTTTTCAGTAGCTTGGTCACTGCAATGCTGTAGATGTCCTGCAACCAATAGACGAAGCTGCTCCCTTCGTCCTTGCACCCCTTGATGATGAACTGCTGGGCCTCGGTCGGCGTGTTGCCGGAGATCACCACATCGGGGCGGCGAATTCGGATCAGATCGGCAACGCGCTTACCATAGGCACGGTCATGGGAGCGCCGCGCCAGCAGCGCGGTTTGCGCCACCACGCAATCGAGGCTCATTCCGATGACCTCCAGCGAGGCCGGGTCATCGGGGCGCCGGAACAGGCCTTTCGGCCCATGATTATCGGCGTAGTACGCGTGCAGCACGCGGTGGCCACGCGCCGCCAGTTGACGACTCAGGTGAATCTGAAACGGGTGACCGCAATAGTCGTGAACCATGATGTCCATTATGCTGGCGCCGGCAGATAGCCACCAAAGTAGTCCCCGCGTTGCAGGTGATTGGGTCGTACGCCTGTCAACAAGGTGAAGATCTTCAAACGGTCCGTCTCAGCGAACCGTCGCGTGGCCTCGCTGATTAACCCGCTCGCCAAGTAATTGGACCGCACGATGAACAGGATATGTTGGCATAGCTCAGCCATGATCATGGTATCGGCGACCCGCAGAACCGGCGGGCTGTCGAGCACCACGAAGTTGTATTCCCGCCTGGCATCCATCAGCAGGATGCTGAAGGCAGCGGACGACAGCGCCGCCATGGGATTGCTCGTGCTGCCATCAGAGAAGAGCAGGTCTACGCCAGAGAACGGATCCCGTATCACCGCGTCCTGCAACGTCACAGACCCGCTTAGTATGCCGTCCAGGAACCGGGTAGGGCGTTGACGCAGCGCGGCTGCCAACCGATGGCGGCGCAGGTCACCATCAATCAGCAGGACGCGATAGCCGTCTTCGGCAATACGATGCGCCAGGGCCGCCGCGATGGTGGTCTTGCCCTCGCCTACGTCGCTGGAGGTAACCAGCACCGTGGTTGCCAAGTCCTCGCCCGATGGCGGGCGTATCTTCAGCCAGATCGCGCGCAGGGTTTCGCCCACCATGGAGGTGGCCGGCGCGGCGATCAACTCGCGTGGTTTCTTCACCGCCGGCAGGCTGCCGAACACCGGCAAGCCGGTGGCAATCGCCATCTTGATCGTGGAGTTGATCTTTGTGCTGAAAGACTCGCGCAGGATGAGCAGGGCGGACGACAACAAAGCGCCAGCCACAAAGCCGAACAGCAAGGCCATTTTCATAAAGGAAGTGGCCGGCTCAAGGTCCGCCTTGAACAGGATCCGTGCCGATGGCAGCCCTGCCGCCGCAAGCATGGTTTGTTGGGTGCGCGTGCCGAAAGCAAGATAGAGCTGATGCTTGGCATCGGCATCATGGCGCAGCGTAAGCAGCGTCGCAGCGTCCACCGAGGACGACTGAGCCTGTCCTAGATCGCGATCAACAGCAGCTTCCGTCGCCTTGACGTTGGCCTGATCGATATCGACCTTGTAGCGCGTCGCATCCACGATGCGCTGTATTTCAAGCGTGACTTGTGCCTGCATGTCACTCAGTATCCGTTCGAACGCGACCCGGCGCGGATCGATTTGCGTCATCGATGCAAGCTGCTGCCTGACTTGCGACTCTCGATCCTTGTAGAATTGGATCGTTTTCGACTCGAGAGTTTCTTCGGCGCCAGCCCCACCGCCATGCAGCGTGGCCTTCAGGACGGCTTCCTGATTGGCAAGTTTCTGCTGCGCTACGGCAAGCTTCTCCTGGTCCTTGCTGAGCTGGATCGCAGCTGTGAGCGAGCCTTGCACCTCCGGGTGATTGTGGCGAGAGATGAAATCCGTGACCACATGCTCAGCGTTGTTGGCGTCCTTCTCCAAGCTGGCTGCCCGCTCGGTCAACCAGTTGTTGACCTGCGTGATTTGCACCTTCCGCCGGGCGATGTCGTTCGCCAGATAGACATCCATTACCGCATTGATGACTTCCGTCGCCCGAACCGGCGAGCCGGCCAGAAATCGGAGTGAGATCACGCTGCTATGGTCGGTCGCCGCCACTTTGAGGTGCTTGCCAATATAGTCGGCCGCCTGATCAACCGGACTCCGTTCAGACCCATTGCCCGACGAAGCAGCGAAGACGGCGGTGGCCGCCGCAAGATAGCCGTGCATCATTGCCAGAAAATGCTGAACAGCCAGCGGCAGCCGCAGAGCCGGCTTCAGGTCAGGCGCATCAACGAGGTGGTGATCGAGCACAACCTGGTTGATCAGGCCACGCGAGCGCAAAACCTCCAATTGTGTCAGGACAACACCGTCGTTGTTGCCGCCCGACGAGCCTACGCCAACCCCGAGTTCCGGCACGTTGGGTTCGCTGTTCTCGACAATCATGCCGCCGTCAGCGGCATATTCACGCGGCATGACCTTGGTCATGGCCACCGCCAAACAGGCGGCGACCAAACCGGACAGCATAATCAGCCATTTCCGGCGCAGCAGAAGGCCAAAGTCGAATTTGTCGTTCATGCAACCAACTTTTCGGCAGGAAAGTTGCGGCACACCTGCGTTTCGATCCAAGCATAGGTCTTCTCCAGACCTAGCCGCAGGGACTGACTCGGCGCCCAGTTCAGCTTCGCCGCGATGACACGATTGTCGGAGTTTCGGCCGCGCACGCCTGTCGGTCCGGAAATATGATTCTTGCTGATCCGTTTGCCGGCGATGTCGGCGACCAGATCGACCAGCCCGTCAATGGTGACCATTTCCTCGGAGCCGATATTCACTGGACCGGCAAAGTTTGACCGGAGCAGTCGCGTGCTGCCTTCCAGGCACTCATCAACATAGAGGAACGAGCGAGTTTGCTTGCCGTCGCCCCAAATTTCGATGGCATCCCCGTTTCTCGCCATGGCGATCTTGCGACAGATCGCCGCTGGCGCCTTTTCCTTGCCGCCGGTCCAGGTGCCCTCCGGGCCAAAGATATTATGATAGCGGGCAACAAACGCCTGCACGCCATAGTTTCGCCGGTAAGCAAGATATACCCGCTCGCTGAACAGTTTCTCCCAGCCGTATTCGCTGTCCGGCGCGGCAGGATAAGCCGAGGCTTCCGCGCACAGCGGGTTGTCCGGATCTTCCTGGTTATAAGCCGGATACATGCAGGCGGACGACGAATAGAAGACCCGTTTGATGCGACGCTTATGGCACGCATCGACCACGTTGAGATTGATGGTGGCCGAGTTGTGCATCACGTCGGCATCGTGCTCGCCCGTGAAGATGTAGCCCGCGCCACCCATGTCGGCGGCCAACTGGTAGACTTCGTCAAACGATTGGTCAATCATGGCGCGGCAAAAAGCCTGCTCGCGCAAGTCACCCAGCACGAAGTCGTCTGCTTCGCTTTCCGAATACTCGTTAAACTTGAGGTCGACGCCGCGTACCCAAAAGCCTTCGCGCTTCAAGCGACGCACCAGATGGCCACCGATAAATCCACCGGCACCACAGACCAGAGCAGTTTTCATTGTGCATTCCCCAAGATGGTCAAACTGTTGCCGCGCCGGTTAGCGGACGTCGTTCGCCGCAGGCTGATGTTCATCGGCATCAGCGCCATGCCATCGTTCTGCTCTTCAGGCGATGTACCGAAACAGCGCCGGCCAATCGAAACGTTGCATATGTCGCTGTACTAAAGGCGTATTGACGAAAACTGCTAAACCCCCGCATCCAGCAATACGTCCGAAACCGCACCTCATGTTGAAGATATCGCAGGCCGCGTCGCTGTGACCGTTGTTCCGTCCCGGTCAACATGCGCACCAGAACCTTTGGAATAACAGCAAAGCGCGCGTTCGCCAGCGCAAGCCGGACCCACAGATCCCAATCCGCCAACGGCGGATAGTTGCTGCGATAGCCACCTGCGGCGCGGAGCGTATCGGCACGAACCAGCATGCCGGCATGGGCAAGGATATTGCGCCACGCAAGCGCCTTGACGATCGCCTCATGGGTGGTGGGGGTCGCAAGGACGCGCGCCGGCTTTCCTTCCAGGACTTCTTCCGTCCAGCCGCCCACCAGGTCAACGGGATGCTGCCGCACATAGTCAAGTTGCACGGCTGAACGATCCGGCAGCGATTCGTCCGCGCTGTCCATGCACATGATCCAGGTGCCTGTGCAAGCGTTCAGGCCGATATTCAGGGCTTCCGGCAGATCGACGGTGCGCGCCAGGCGCAGCACCCTCACATCATTGATACGCGGATCGACGGCGTAACGCGCGACGATGGCCTCTTGTTCAGGTCCGCTCCGGCCGGTCAGCGTGAGAACAAGTTGTTGAACAGGTTGAACCTGGGCAAATATCGACTCAAGCGCGCGCGCGAAATGCTCGGGGCGCTGCTGCTGATAGGCGGCCATCAACACTGATATGGTTTGAGACATCATACGCCGGTCCTCAACGAGCTCCGCGGGCGCGCACGACGGCCGGCACCGTTTGGAGCATGATAACAAGGTCGGAAAGCAGTGTCCGGGAGCGTACGTAGCGATGATCAAGTAGAACGCGCAGATCATAATCAATATCATTGCGGCCACTGACCTGCCAGAGTCCGGTAACACCGGGCCTTACCGATGTCACAACATCAGCATGCGATCCGTAGCGTTCCCGCATTTCTTGCGCGGTCACCGGACGCGGACCGACCAGGCTCATTTCTCCCAACAGTACGTTCCAAAGCTGGGGCACTTCGTCAAGACTGGTCTTGCGTAGAAACGCTCCCAGCGGGGTAATCCGCGGATCAACCGCAAGCTTATTCTCCTGATTCCATTCCGGAACGACATGCGGATGATACTTGAGGTAGTCACGGAGACACTCTTCCGCCCCGACAACCATGGTGCGGAATTTCCAGCAGCCAAACATCACGCCGTGACGACCCACCCGCTTATGTGAAAAGAACACCGGCCCGCCATCCGTCGCGATCAGGCAGGCGAGAACAAGAATGACGGGAAGCAAGCAAACGAGCCCGAAAAGGGCGAGAATAACATCGAGATCACGGCGGCAAGCGTCCTCGACCAGACGATAGCAGTGACGCAGCAACATCGTCTTGGGCAACACACGTTCTCGGTCCGGGATCAGCGCGACGTCCGCGATGATGGGAACGTCAGTGACGAACGGCATATCCATAGCAACGGCAGCGTCAGCGACAAGCGCGACGTCGACGATTTCAAGTTGTATTGTTGCACTCATCACATGCCTCGTACGATTATGTCGTGCGGGTTGCCTCTCCTCGGTCTTGTCCCGTCCGCCGCATAATCAAGCGGCGAGAGTGAGATGCGGCACCGCCTCGATGAGAAGCGTACGGAACGCGACCCATAACCCGCGAATCCGGTCATCGGGGACGAGGTGGGCACACAAGGCGCCATGTCCTGCATCAGGGTTGCTGTCGAACTGGATGTGTTTAGTCAGGAAGTGCCGGAAGGCGTGCAGCAGTGGCGTGTTCCAGTCTCTGGCGCGCAGGAAAGCGTGGAAAATCGCTTCCAGGCCGCCGCCTTCATAGCTCGCGATGCTCATCGCCTTGCTCATCTCGTCCGTCGCGCGCACCTGTTTCAAGTAAAGCTCGCCAGCCCGCTCAACGCGGTGCCTGGCGGCGGCGTTGATGGGTGAAAGGCGCAGAGCCCGGGCCATGAATTCGTCGTGGTTCATCGCTTCACCGGGCGCGGCGACACCCGGCCAAGGTGACAGGTTGGCGGTATCGCATTCCTCGGCCTTCAGCTTTTGAAGCTGTGGATCATCTGGCAACAAGGCCAGCGTGACTTCCAGATTTTCACGAAACTGGATCGAAAAGTAGTAATATGCCCAGGCGACCAGTGACAACTGGTCAGGCGATAGCGTGGCCCAGTCGTATGCACAGATTTCTTCGATGACCGGACTGTACCCGGCGGTTAGAGTGTCCATTTTGGATTCCTTGCTAAGTCAAGTTGTTTCGGCCTGCATTAATGTGCTGACGAGGGCGGCGACGTCGTCCGCCGTTGTCAATCCGCTGGTAACGCACACGCGCATCACCTCACGTCCTTCGAAGCTTGCCACCGATACCCAGGCCCGTCCGGACGCCAGCACGCGTTCGACGATCGGGCGCACAGGCGCGGGCTGTGGCGGCAACAGGCAGAGCACGCCGGCGGGGGATGCATTGACCGTGCGCCAATCCCGTTCGGCCAGTTGCTGCCTGAGCAGATCGCTCATCGCCAGGGTTTGCTCGATATGCGCGGCGTAGCCTTCCCACCCCGCCGCGGCGAGCGACAGGAAAAGCCGCAAGCCGAGAAAGCGGCGCGACCATTGCATGGAACTCATATACGGATCGACGGCAGCAGCGCGCGATGGCATGTAGCTCGCCGCCACATGAAACGTGCTGCCGAGCAAGGCTGGGTGGCGGGTGACGAACATGCCGCAGCCCATGGTCGTCGCGAACCATTTGTGGCCATCCACAGTGACCGAGTCGGCACGCTCGATGCCCGCCAGATGATGCCGCCTGTTGGGCACGGCGATCAGTGCGCCAGCCCACGCCGCATCGACATGCAGCCATATGCCATATCGAGCAGCGAGGTCGGCGCACGCGTTCAGCGGATCGATCATTCCCGCGTTCGTGGTGCCGGCGGTGGCGGCGATCATAAATGGGCAGCAGTCGAGCGCACGGTCGGTTTCGATGGCATCCGCGAGCGCCGCCGGATCAAGCTGGCCATGCCCGTCGGTGGCCACCAGGCGCACCGCCGCACGACCAAGGCCGGCCTGGGCAGCGATCTTGATCCAGGCCAGATGGCTTTCGCGCGAGGCGTAAAACACCGGCTGGCCGGGGAACGCGCGCACGCCATGCTCGCCAAACGCTGGCGAGGCACGGCTGAGCGCCAGGAGAACGGCGGTGTAATTGGCTTCGGCACCGCCCGAGGTGAAATGACCCCCCGACCCGGTGGGCAGCCCCAGGCGCGCCGCAACGGCCGCGATGAGGTGGTTCTCGATGTCGACGGCGGCGGGCGAGGTGGTCCGGGTCGCCAGTTGCGGGTTGAACGCCGCCTCAATGCGGTCCGCGCACCGCGCGGGAAAGGTCGGCGACGGATTGAACAGCCCGAAGTAGCGCGGATGGTTCACGTGGACCAAGCCGTGCTCCATCTGATCAATCAGCCACGCCAGCGTCGCTTCGCAGGCACGCGGCGTGTCGAAGGTAAAGCCGGCAAGCTCGCGGGCAAAACGGCTGTGGTCGAAGCTCGGCACCACGGCGCCGGCAAGGACCCGCTGTTCCGCTGTATCGAGCATTGCGGTCAGCGCATGGTCGATGCGCTGGCGCTCCTGCCGCGGCGGGAACAGGGGCTGGCTCATTCCGCCGCCATCAGCGACATGGGCTGGGTCAGTTGGGCTGCGACGTGCTGGGTCTGCTGGGCCGCCAGCAGCATTGTCAGCCAGTTGCGATACATCTGCACGGCAGTCGACTTCCAGCTATGCGTCGGCAGGCTGGCACGCTCGAGGATGAGCTGACCGCGTGACTTGCTGCCGGCGGACGCGCAGTGGCGCAGTGCCTCGAGCTCCGCCGTGATTTGCTCATTGAAGTAGTTTGCCGGCACCGCCGGATAATGCATCCGGGTGCCCAGGTAGAAGCGCTCCACATCGCGACGGTATTCGCGCATCAGCACGCCGGCATCGTACTCGCCGTGGCTTTGGAAGAAGATGAACTGGCTACGCCGCACCTGCTTGGCAAAGGTGTCAACGCCGGCGCCCCGGGAGTCCGCCAGGACCTGGTAACCATTCGCCTCAAGCTCGTCGCGCAGCAGGTTGTTGTAGCGCGAGTGTGGCGCCAACCATGTGTCGGGCGTGGCCGCGAGCAGCGGATGATCGGCGACTTTAACAGCGGGATACAGGCCAAAGATCTTGCGGGGCTGCGGGTGGCGTTGCACGCCATCGAGGTGGAGCACGGCGGCATGGGCGGACAGGCAGGAGAAGATGACCGAGGTGGTTGTCCGTGCCGCCCAGTCAATCGTTTTGGTCAGCGGCTCCCAGACCGGCTCATCCGGCAAGGTGGCGGCTTTCGGCTCGCATCCGGTGATGATGAGCCCGTCGAAGTCATGCTTCTTGAGGTCGGCCAACTGCCCATAGTTGGCCGGGCGCGCGCCCATTAGCCGGAACCACTGGATGCTCAGGGGAATGCCGTCTCCGGCCGCTTCGCCCAGAAGCTCGCGGAAATGCCGTTCGGTGCCGCCGATCGCGGCGGGAGACATATTGTTAACGATCCCAATTCTGAGCATGTCAGGAGCCCTCCAACGCCTGGTTGAGGTCCTCAATGATGTCGTCGACGTGTTCGATGCCGATGCTGAGCCTGATGACTTCGGGACCCACGCCCGCCTTGCGCTGCGCCTCGACTGGCATCTGCCGATGCGTTGTCGACGCGGGATGGCAGGCCAATGACTTTGAGTCGCCGAGATTGACGCAACGGAGAACCAGCTTCAGAGCATCATAGAAGCGTTTGCCGTCATCAAAGCCGCCACGCACGCCGAAGGTAATCAACGAGCAGGCGCGTCCGCCGAGATAGCGTTGCGCCAGGTCGTGATAAGGGTTGTCATCAAAGCCAACGTAGTTGACCCAGGCGACCTGCGGGTGATCGCGCAGGAAACGCGCCACCGTTCTGGCATTGTCGGTATGACGCTCGACCCGGAGCGCCATTGTTTCGATGCCTTGCAACAGCAAAAACGCATTGAACGGCGACAACACGGAACCGGTGAGCCGCTGATAGAAACTGCGGCAGCGCTCGATGTAGGCGCTCTGGCCAAAATGATCGGAGTAGATCATGCCGTGGTAGGATGGATCGGCAACGCTGAACATCTGGTATTTCTCTGGGTATTTCCGCCACGGGAAATGACCGCCGTCGATGATGGCGCCGCCCAGCGTCGTGCCATGGCCGCCGGCGAATTTGGTCAGCGAATGCACGACGACGTCGGCGCCGTAGGCAATCGGACGCAGCAGCACCGGTGTTGCCACGGTATTATCGACGATCAGCGGCACGCCGTGCCGGTGTGCGACCGCCGCCAAGGCCTCGATATCGCAAATATTGCCGGCGGGGTTGCCGACACTTTCACAAAACACCGCCCGCGTATCGTCATCGATCAGTTTTTCAATGCTACGCGGATGTTCGGTCTCGGCGAAACGTGCAGTAATACCAAATCGCGGAAGCAGATAAGTCAAAAGCGTATGTGTCGTGCCATAAAGCTGCGGTACGGTCACGATATTGCTGCCTGCCTCGGCAATATTCATGATGGCATAGTGGACAGCCGCCTGACCGGTGCTGACGCACAGCGCACCAAGACCTTCCTCAAGAGACGCAATACGCGTTTCTAGTACTGTCGTGGTTGGATTGCTGATTCGACTATAGCGGAAGCCGGTCGCTTCAAGATTAAACAGAGCCGCTCCGTGATCCGCACTGTCGAATGCGTACGCGACCGTTTGATAGATCGGCACGGCGACCGCATGGTTGGCGTCGTTACTAGGATCGTAGCCCATGTGTAGCGCTTTGGTTTCGCCGCGCATTGTAGCTGCATTCCCTGTATCAACCCCAAATCACAGTGCCATGCAAAACCTGTCCGCATCAATACTTCAAATCTCCAGCAATGGTCTTCTCGACTTATCGTGACATCTCGTTCACATCTATCGAGAACATTATTGTTAGGCTTTAGCGCCGATTTGGCAAATGATGATGATATTGTTAAATTTATTTGCATCCAGGCTACCTGTGTCGGGTGTGGACAACCGCGATTGACACGTCCGACAAATGGCCGGCAGAAGGCTTTGTGGCAACCCCATCAACTTTCGCATTTAATGCGAATAAATTTGCACTTTTTACGCGAGTATTGTGGGAAATTGCTCCCGCGGGGCGGTATATATTATGTTGAGCTGCACGCGGTAGCAGGGCGAAGTCAGCCTCTGATCATATTCCGGTATGCCAATATGTCTTCGGTCGAGCCGTGTTTTGTCTGAACACGCGCACCGGCATTGATTTTCGACCAATACCTGACGTCCGCATCAAAATAGAAAGCAGCGTGGTCATCTAGCGGATGCGCGGGCCGTCCCATTTCAGGCGCCACGGTTTCAGGCAGGATCGTGCGCCGTCTTATCGTGATCAGCGATTGCTGCTGCCAAACGTGTCGTAGAGTCATCGCGATCACGCCGCGGAATTGGTTTACGTTCGGCGCGGTGCAGTGCGCGGCAGTCGCCTCGCTCGATCGCGATGATCCTTGGCATGCTGCTGAAACGCCCGCCTGGAATTCCTAATTCGTCAGTACCAATCGTCCATTTTGACGTTTACGGGCGGCTCCAGCCGATTTCTGTGATAGCTTTAGGACCGCTCCTTCCGCCTTGCGGCATTTTGCCGGCAGACCCAGCCTGTCGCCGGCGCGTGGGCAGCCGGATCAGGTTAAAAGCCGGGGTCTCGAACCAAAGCATCCAGGCGAGCCCGTGCCGAGCCGCGCAATGTGTTTTGCGAGATCCCCGGCGTCGCGTGCTCGGTCAACCGCTTATTTGATCCAGTCGCTGGCGTCGGAGGTCGTCGATGAAAAGCAGCCATGTCGACAGGGGAAATTTCCGCCTGAAAGGCAAACATACCCGACCCGTGCGTCGGCATGCGAGGCGACGGTGGCGCCTGGCGCCATTGTTCGCCCAGAACGCGGGCTGATCGCGGCCGTCACTCGGGCCGGTGAACGATAAAGTCCTTTTTCGTTTCGAATTTCCTGGAGCAAATCACCATTGTTTGGTAATCGGTTCGGTCCATCCTACTGGGGAATCAGCCGCTGCATCGCAGGCGGCGCCCCGTCCCTGAGACTGAAGCTCCGGCAGCCAGGGTCTGCGACGTGAGCGAAAGGTTGTGTGGTAGCCGTTTATGGGGTTTTTGCACCAAGCTACGACCTTTCCGCCGCCGGACGCTTCGCGAGGGACTTATGCCAAATCCGATGCGGCGCGGTTGGTCCACAGCGGGGACGGGACGGGCAGCAAGACCGGTGTATTCCAGCCTTATAGCCGTTGCGTTCGGTTGCTCCTCAGCCCCCTGATATCGTTGATGTGCCGGAAGTACTGTCCGAGCCTGTCCGATCTATCATCAGTGTTGTCTAGCTTTCGGTGTTGGTTATGATTAAGCGACGCGTTGTGCCCGGACCGGTTCGTTTGGTGCCGGTCATCGGCTTGATCACGGCGGCCTCCGCCGAGGATGCAACGATGTTCAAGGCGTTGAGGATGGACGGGTTGCTGGTCAAGCCGCTGACAGCTCGGGCCCTGCTGGATGCGTTGCAGGCGCATGCGTGGTCACGCCGCGAGGCGCGGGATGCTGGCGGCGTTCCTTGTGCCCCAGCGGACATCCCGGCGATTGATCCGGTGCTGTCGGCCGAGAGGATCCTGGAACTGCGGGGCAATCTGCCGCCGCGGACCTTCGTGACGCTGGTCGAGGCCTGTCTGGTCGATCTGGATCAATGCCTTCCCGGCCTGCGGCGAGCCTTCGCGGTTGGCTCGGTCCGCGCGATCACGACGCATGCCCATGCCATGGTCGGGATGGCGGCGGGCTATGGCATGCCCGCGCTGGAAACCGCATTGCGGGCGATCATGGCGGCGGCACAGGCTGGCGATACCGCCGCCCTGGGGCCCGCCGCGATGGTCAGGGCCGAGGCGGAACTCGCCGCGGCCGCATGCGCCCTGCGGGAAATCATGCAGGATGTGGTGGCCTGACCACTTGCTTTAACGTTTCATTTACCAGCGATCGCTAGGATGATCGCATGCTGTCTCCAGCCACACTCGCAAGCGTCTCGGCCGGTTCCGGCCGGATTGGGCACACACCGTCGGTGCAGCCCGTCCGGATACCCCCTGTCGCGCCGGCTGTCCCGCCGGTCACCGCCTTGCCGACCCGCAAGCCGGCCGGTTCGGCCGCACCGGCACCGGCGACGCCGCCGCTGCGCGGGCTGCCGCGCGGGTCGTTGCTGGACCTGAGCGTGTAGCCGCCGAAGTGCGGGCGCCGGGGGCGGCGAAACTATTGCGTGCGGTTTGGCGATCCGCCGACGTCTTTCGCACTTGATTTGGACGGGTCAAAGCGGCACCCTGGGGTATGTCGTCGTTCATCCGCAATATTCCCGAGGGTGACAACCGCGAGCGTAGTATCTGCGCCGATTGCGGATATGTCGCTTATGAAAATCCGAAGATCGTTGTCGGTTCGGTGGTCGCGGCCGGTGATCGGATATTGATGTGCCGCAGGGCCATCGAGCCGCGGATGGGCTTCTGGACGCTGCCCGCCGGCTACATGGAGCTGGGGGAGACCCTGGAAGAAGGCGCTGCGCGGGAAGCGCTGGAGGAAGCCGAAGCGACTATCACCATCGAGGGGATTTTGGGCGTCTTCAGTATCGCCCGTATCGGCCAGGTGCAGGTGATCTTCCGAGCCAGGTTCACCGAGCCGGACCAGCCATATTTTCGGCCTGGTCCGGAAAGCCAGGATGTCCGGCTGTTCCGTTGGCATGAGATTCCCTGGAGCAACATTGCTTTCCCGACCGTGCACTGGGCGCTGGATGCCTGGAAAGCCGCGGGCAGCGCCGGCCTGGGGCAACCAGCCGGTAATTCGGCCGAGGACATGCGAGGCGTTCACGGGCTGGCGAAGCCGGCACGCGTCTGTTCGGGGGAAGCTGGGTTATGAAGTGCTACCTGGTGCTGTTCATGCTGACTTTCAGCGTCGCCGCGATTGCGGGTGTGAGAGAGGGAGGCGCCAGCGAGGCGGGCGTGACGGCGGAGGGCGTGACGGCGGGACGCGCGATCGGAACGGCTCTTCCTCTGCCACCTCTGCCGCCCGACGATGTGCCCGTCACCGAGATCGCGCCGGTGCCCGATCGCGATGTCGCCGCGCCGATCGCGCCACCATCCGAGCAGCCCAGCCTCAATGTGAAGATGTATCGCTCGAAGTCCTACGATCCCAGCCTGGGGTTCACCCCCGGCTCGCGCTATCAGTCGTCCGAGGACCGCAAGGCAATCCAGACTCCAGGCCTCAGCCTGAGCGTTCCACTCAGGTGAGATGAACCCGAATAGGTGACGGGCGTTCCCTGATTGTCATGATTGACGGCGGCTGGTCATGGCGGGGCGGCAGGATCAGGGCGGTAGCCGGGCAAATCACTGCCGATATGACGTGGCCGCCCCGGCAGGGTGGTGTTTGCGGGTCAATTCGGCGGGACCATGACCGGGACATGCCGGAGGAAATTTGTCGAATTCTTGGGTTAACCATTTGTCAATCGCGACGGCGTAGCGCGCCGGTCGGCATGCCCTATTGGCTGTGCCAGCCACTGACATGGAGCCCGCCATGCGGAAAACCACCACGACTCGTTATAGAGTACCCAATGCTCAAACCCTCGACGGCGAAATGTTCGGCTCGCGGCCGGGGCGGTTAAAAGGTGCGACGATCACGTCGTGCTGCAAGCCGCGGGCGACCAATCTGGTGCCGCTGTTCGCTGAACCGACGACCGGCAGCACCGTCAGCGGCGGCAGCGTCCAATCCAAGGAGCCCTGCGGATTTCCCACCTCCGTAACCCAAACAGTCTTGTTGTCTGACGGCACGCAAATCACGTTCACAACAGCCGGACAATCAACCGCATTCGCGCTGGTTTGTCCAAACATATGAAAGTAAAGCGTCTTATGATGGTTTGACCAGCCCATCACTGGTCGACAATGGCAACCATCCATGATAGTCGCGACATTGTGATATGGGTGTGGGGCAAAAGGCTCTCGCTTTCGCCCACGAGTTTGTGTTTTGTCAGGTTTGGGCTGGCGCCCCACCGGCAAAGTCATTGCCGGATATCTCAGGCGCTCCGATGCGGGGTTCGCGGGGTTCTTCGTATGACACCAGCGGCCGTCACCACAGTCAGCGGTCCGCGCTTTCAGAGAACCGGCGCTGTAAACGGCATCTCCAGCCGAGAAAGGGACGCATGAGGCTGTCCACCCGGCTCGTCCTGCTTATCCTGGGCTGCCTGTTGCCGATCCTGACCGCGCAGATCTACTCCCAGCTAAATCTCCGTAACGCGAGACAGGACCAGATCAGGGGCCTGGTTGAGCGTCAGGCGGCGTTGGTGGATGCGGACATGGGCAATATCATCAATGCCGTCGGTCAGCTCGGCACGATGCTCCGCCAGTTTCCCGATGTGCTGGCGCCGGGGGGGCGGTGCGATGACCATCTCACAGCCTTGCAACGTGGCCTTCCGCAATACCGCTTCCTGGCGGTCTACGCGCTGGATGGCAGGTTGCTTTGCGGGTCCGCGACGACGCCGGACGACGCCGGACATGGCCGCCCGCGGTGGATCGTGGACATGGCGGCCGAGCGCGACGTGCAGGTCGGCCCGTTGGCGGCGGCCGGCAGTCCGGGCGGAGCGTTCCTTCCGGTCGGCGTCCGCATACCAAGCGCTGGGGCCGAATCCGACCCCGTGATCCTGGTGGCGGCGCTCGACGCTGGCTGGATTGCAAGGCATCTCGAGGCGGCGCAGCCCGGCCACCGGCAAGCGATGGCGCAGACGACGCTGATCATGGCTGACCATGACGGCATGGTCGTGACGCGGCTGCCGGACCATCAAGACGCAATCGGGCAACGCGCGGTCGGGCAACCGTTGCCGCCGTGGCTACGGCGGTTCGTCGATCGGAAAACCGGGGATGTCGCGACGGTGACCGATCCAAACGGTCGTGCCTATATCGCTGCCTACGAGCCGGCGGCGGCACTGACCGGCCTTACGGTCATCGAGACCATGGCGCTGCCCGACGTGATCGCGGATATTGATCGGGCGACCAAACAGGACATGCTGGTCATCAGCGGCGCCGCGATGGTCGCGCTGCTGCTGGCCTGGGCCGCCAGCCGCCGCTTCATCCGTCAACCGACCGAAACCCTGCTGCTGGCCGCTCGGAACTGGCGAGAAGGCGAGCTGGGCACGCGGGCCAGGATGTCCGATCCAGGCGCGGAATTTTCCGCCCTCGCGGAAGCCTTCAATGCGATGGCAGCGGGATTGCAGGCGCGGGAAGTCGAGCGCAGGCTGCAAGCCAGTTTCCTGGAGGCACAGGTGGCGGAACGCACGCGCGCGCTTTCGGAGAGCAACAATCGGCTGCAGGTGGAGATCGCCGGTCGCGAGAAGACCGAGGCCGCCCTGCATCAGGCGCAGAAGCTTCAGGCCGTCGGCCAGCTTGCCGGCGGGATCGCCCACGACTTCAACAACATGCTTGCCACCGTCCTGGGTAACCTTGAACTGATGGAGCGGCGGGTCGCGCAGACCGGGAAGGCGTGGACGGATGGCGACAGTGATCGCCTGATGCGGCTGATCGGCCGTGCCACCGGCGCGGTGCATCGTGGCAGCCAGTTGACGTCACGCCTGCTGGCCTTCTCCCGCCGTCAGCGAATTGCCGCTCGTCCGACAGATGTGAACGCACTGTTGCGCGATCTGATCACGCTGGCCTCCAGCACGCTGGGGCGGCGCGTGCAGGTGGCGCCGGAACTGGCCGAGGACCTTTGGCCCGCGCTGGTCGACCCAAGCCAGGTCGAAGCCGCGATCCTGAACCTATGCCTGAATGCCCGCGATGCCATGCCGGAGGGCGGACGGGTGCTGATCAGCACATCCAACCTCACGGTCGACGAGACGTCGGAGGGTGCCGCTGACACCAAGGATCTGCGAGCGGGCTGCTACGTCCGGGTGTGCATCTCGGACAGCGGGACCGGCATGACGGGGGAGGTCAAGGCGCGCGCGTTCGAACCGTTCTTCACCACCAAGGGTCCCGCCGGATCCGGCCTGGGTCTGAGCCAGGTCTACGGGATGGCGCGCCAGTGCCGCGGCAACGTGATGATCGACAGCCAGCCGAACGAAGGCACGCGCGTCACGCTGTGCCTGCCTCGGGCCACTCACACCGAGCAGACCGGTGCCTTGCCGGAAGCGAAGATGACGAAAGCCGCCTTTGTCGGCAGGCTGTCGAATGATCTTGTGCTGGTGGTTGACGACGACGACGCGGTCCGTCAGGTGACGGTAGAGATGACCCGCGACCTTGGCTGCGAGGTGGCGCAGGCGGTCGGCGGCGAACAGGCGCTGGTGCTGATCGACAAGTTGTCACCGCCGCCCACGCTGATCCTGCTGGATTACGCCATGCCGGGGATGAATGGCATCCAGGTCGCCCGGGCCCTGCGCAACCGCGGCGTCACCGCGCCCATTGCCCTGGTGACCGGCTATGCCGAACTGTCGGAGACGGACATCGTCGGGGCGCAGCTTGCCGGGCTGCTGCGCAAGCCATTCACCATTCTGGAACTGCAGAAGCTGCTGGTCCAGCTTCGCGCCGTGGGCGCCGACCAATCCGCGGAACGCTGCCTGGAACCGGGACTGACGGATAGCTGATCACGGCGGTGCCCAGCGGCGGCGCCATGCCGCGGTGCGTGATCAATGGTCAAGGAGCTCATCATAGTGATGAAAGACATTCTTGTTCAGCTTGATCAAGGCGCCAGGAGCGCCGTCAGGCTCGGTGTCGCGGCCGATCTCGCACGCCGGTTCGGCAGCTACCTGACCGGCCTGTTTGTCGTCGATATTCCGAATGCCGAGTATCTGTACGGCGCCGGCATGCCGATGGCCGGTTTGGGTCCCGACCCGACGATCGACGTCATGACGGCGCAGGCGCGCACCCGCGCGGAGCCGGTGGAGGCCGCATTCCGGCAAGAGCTCCGGCAGCATGATCTGCAAGGCACGTGGCGGATTATCGAGGGAGACACGCCTGCCGTGCTTGGCGCGGACGCGCACTACGCGGACCTTGTCGTGGTTGGCCAACCGAATGATCCACGGCGTCGGGACAATCGCGGCCGGCTTGTGGTGGAGACGGTCCTGATGACCTCTGGCCGCCCAATCCTGACGATCCCCTTTGCCGGCGATTTTCCGACACTGACGGAGCACGTGCTGATTGCCTGGAATGCCAGCCGGGAGGCGACACGGGCGGTGCATGATGCCCTGCCCCTGCTGCGAGAGGCTGGACAAGTCACCATTCTGGCGGTCAATCCGTCTGCCTCGGTCGCCCAGGACACCGCCGGCGTGCCGCCCGCCAATCTGGCGACGCACCTGGCTCGCCATGGCATCAAGGCGGAGACAACGCGGACCATCGCCAGGAACGTTGCCGATGGCGAGGCGCTGCTGTCCTACGCTGCGGACATCAGCGCCACGATGATCGTGGCTGGCGGCTACGGCCACTCCCGCGCGCGGGAGATGATTTTCGGCGGCGTGACCCGGACCTTGCTGGCCGAGATGACGGTGCCGGTGTTCTTTTCGCACTGAGCCGGCGCGGTCGAGGGACGGGAAAGAGCGGCTACGGATGCGCGTCGAGGAACGCGCGGACCGCACGCGCCAGCTCTCTGGGCTGCTCTTCCGGAACATGGCGCCCGCTGCACGCCACCGTCAGATGTTCAACCGCTGACGATATCCATCGCCGCTTTCTGGCTGAAAGCCGGCAAGCCGCTTTGAATAAGGACAAGTTGGGTGACCTCGTCCGGCCATTGCGCCGCATAGGCAAAGGTCCCCTGCCCTTGCGGACCGCGGCTTGTGCGACGCTAAAGCGCGATTGGTTTAGGTTGACCTACGAATCACGCTTTACCTCATTGTCTGATCGCGTGATTCACGCCTTCTAACTGGGTCAGCCTCAGCTCGACTTTCCGCAATTTGGAGGTCTGGACGATCATGTCATGGCCCAGAAGATATCCTGGTGAGTGATAAACGGTAGCGCCTCATCGAGGGACAGGATCGTCCGGCCGAACGGACCTGTGGCGGTCCATCGCTCGTTCCAGAGCGACCAGTAGAGAATTTCGAACTTGTTGTTTGATGGCGTTGCGCGCAGCCGCGCGACCGGTGCGCCGGATCTAGCATCGTAGAGTGTGTAGCCGCGGTTGCGTCGTTCCGCCAATAAGGTCCCTCTGGCGCAGCGGAAGGCCTCGATGTGCTGAATGATTGCGTCGTCCATCGCGCCCCACGATAGACGCTTTCGCAGCGCGATGTCGTGATCCCTTCGTGATCCCTTGGCGGATTGTCCGATCTGTGCCGCGGGGCTCTTGCGCGGCATGGGCGTTTTGCTTGGATATCTGCGATGATCGCCAAGCGCACCCAACGCATCCCAGTCGTCTCCCCTGTGCCCGCGATCCTGCTGACATGGCTGGCCCCGTTTCGCCCGTGCTTCACGGCCCCGGTCTGGAACCACATCCTGGTGCTGGTTGCCGGCGCCGTCCTGGCCCCCGGCAAACGCACCGTCAGCCAGGCGTTGCGCGTCATGGGGCTGGCCGCGCAGCCTGGCTTCGGCCGCTACCATGAGGCGCTCAACCGGGCGCGCTGGGATGCCCGCGCCGTGGCGCGCCGGCTGCTGCATCATCTGCTGGCGGTGCTGGGTCCGCAGGGTGAGGTGGTCATTGCCATCGACGACAGTATCGAGCGGCGCTGGGGTCGCAAGATCGAGGCCCGCGGCATCTATCGTGACCCGGTGCGTTCGTCGCGTGGCCACTTCGTCAAGACCAGCGGCCTGCGCTGGTTGTCCTTGGCCGTCGTGCTGGCGGTGCCCTTCGCCGGCCGGCACTGGTCGCTGCCGTTCCTGACCGTGCTGGCGCCCTCGGTGCGCTGGAGCGAGGCGCACGGCCGGCGGCACAAGACCCTGACCGATCAGGCGCGTCAGGCGATCCTGCAAAGCAAGCGCTGGCTGGCGGATCGGCGTGTGGTGGTGGTCGCCGACAGCAGCTTCGCCGCCCTGGAACTGATCGCCGCGGTGCGCCGCCATGTCTGCCTGATCACCCGGCTGCGTCTGGATGCTGCCCTGTTCGAACCCGCCCCCGCGCGCCGACCCGGCCAACGCGGCCGGCCGGCCTTGAAAGGCCAACGCCGGCCCAAACTTAGCGCCGTGCTGGCCGATCCCGCCACCGTCTGGACACGGGTCACGATGGCCGAATGGTATGGCGGCCAAACCCGCGTGCTGGACACGATCTCCGGCACCGCGGTCTGGTACAGCTGCCGCCTGCCGCCCGCCCCGATCCGCTGGGTGCTGGTGCGCGATCCCACCGGCGCGCGCGACGCACAGGCATTCCTGTGCACCGATCTCGCGCTTGACCCCATGGCGATCCTCAGTCGGTTCGTGTTGCGCTGGCGGATCGAGACCACCTTCCAGGAGGTCCGCCAACATCTGGGCGTCGAGACCCAGCGGCAGTGGTCCGATCTGGCCATCCGGCGCACCACCCCGGCGCTGCTGGGGTTGTACTCGCTGATCACCGTTTGGGCGCATGGGCTGATGCCAGCGGCGAACACCGCAGTCCGGCCGCATACCGCCGTTTGGTACGACAAATCCCAGCCAACGTTTAGCGACGCGATCGCCGCCGTTCGCCGCGTGCTTTGGATGCCCGAGGGTTTTTCCATGTCCCGGCAGCACACCGAGCACGTGCAAATTCCCGCTCCATTGCTACAACGCTTCGTGGAGACACTATGCCTCACAGCATAAATTGCGGAAAGTCGAGCTCAGGCGATCACGCGCTAAAGCGCGATTGGTTTAGGTTGACCTACGAATCGCGCTTTACCTCATTGTTTGATCGCGTGATTCACGCCTTCCGACCGGGTCAGCCTTAGGCGATCATGCGCTAAGCGAAACGGATATCCCTTGCACGATGTGCATTCCTGGTGCCGCAAGCCGAAATCGTCGCGGCGAACAGAGGTGCTTCCGGTCCTGGCATCCCGTCCTCAAGCAGCGTTGGGTAGTTTGCCCTGGCGTGCCGATTGGCATCGGCGCCAGGTAGCTGGCTGCGCCACCCTGCCCCGCATCTGCCGTCATCACGATTAAGGGCGGCAACGGCACACGGATTTTGGCATGGCAAGAAGCGTGGTAGCTTCTGCTTGTGAGACAGTGCTGTCCATCTAGTCGCTTCAATGAAACCGGCTGGCTCATCGGTGTTTGGATGGGCGTCCTCGCGCTAGCGGGGCAATTGGCGCTTGGTGCCGTTGTGCCCGCTCCGGGTATGTCAGCAGCGAATTCCATTCGTCCGCCGTTCACGCTGGTAGTGTGCCACGCCGGTCGCGCGGAGACCGGCGGCACGCTGCCCGCGCATCACGGCCAGTTGGATTGCATCCTGTGTCCGCTATGTCTGGCCCTGGCACAGGCAGGCCTCGCTCTGACCCCCGTGCTGATCGCGGTCCGCCTGGCAGCGCGGCGCCTCATGAGATTGGCTCTGCCACTCGTCCGAGCGCCGCCTTCGAGAGCGGCCGCCGCGACCTACCCGACAGGCCCCCCCATCCCGGCCTGAGGAGAGCCGATTCCGGGCACCAGCCTCGCAACGGGCAGGTGTCTGATTGCTCCTTCGGACAGGAAGGCCGCGGTTGGCAGGGCGGGCGCGGGGCAGGTCGGATCGGATTGGGTGATGGTGCCCGTCGGCAGCAGCGGCAAGCTGAGCCTTGTCACCCACCCGAACCGGAACTTGCCCTTGATGGAAGGCAGGGCGGTGCTTTTCGGCAAGATGTCTTGGACATGCATGCCTGCTACCTGAAAAACCAGAACCGATGGCCAGATTATCTTGCGGCGTGGTGGAACGTGGTGGACTGGCCGGTGGTCCAGCAACACGACAAGGCGGCTGTCTCGGGCACACTTGCCCTTTGACCTGAGTGATCCAAACAGTGGAAAGGAACAAAGTTCAACATGAATGCCCCTGTTCTTGAGGCGCCTCCCGGTGGTCTGCAACTGGCGCAACGCCTTGACCGCGATCCGGCCGTCATCGCGGCCGCCGACCATGCATCCAGGCATTGGGTCAGTCGCGAGCCTGGAGAGCTGCGGCCAGGGACGGATGCGCACAAGGCGGCGGTTGCACGGATGTTCCGCGAGACCTTCAATCCGTTCAAGCCAACAATCATCGACTGGCCGAAGCTCAGTCAGGAAGAGCGTGACAGGCTGGTCAACCTGCCGATCTGGGACATCGCGGTGCAAACCGAGGGCAAGGCACGGATCAGGATGCTGTCCTACGCGTACAGCCTTGTTGACCCGGCTTGGCGCGGCGCGATCGAGCTGAATGGCTGGGAGGAAGGGCGGCACAAGACGGTGCTTTCCAACCTCGTCTCGTCCTACGGCATCGTCCTGGAACCCGAGCCGGCCTATCCCGAACCTCGCCACACGGAATGGGCCTATCTGGTCACCGGCTTCAGCGAGTGCATCGACAGTTTCTTCGCGTTCGGCCTGTTCGCGGTCGCCGAGCGTTCCGGCTTCTTTCCACCCGAGCTGGTCGACACATTCGAGCCGGTGATGCAGGAGGAATGCCGGCACATCCTGCTGTTCGCCAACTGGCTTGCCTGGCAGCGGCGCAACATGCCGTGGTGGCGGCGTCCATGGTTCGAGTTGCGCGTCGCTGCCGTCTGGGTGTTCCTTGGATGGGAACGTATCGGACTCGCCCGCGGCATGGACGACGGGAAAGGCAACGCTGGCAAGCCGCAGGACAACAACTTCACCGTCAAGGGCGCCAAGGCGGTCAGCGATGTCGATATTGGAACAAGAGATCTCATGGAACTTTGCCTGTCGGAAAATGATCGCCGCTTCGCGGGTTACGACGAACGCCTGCTGAGGCCGACGACAATGCCCAGTCTGGTGCGCTTGATCCGTCGCTTCCTGCGCAAGCCTCGCCACAACATTGTCGGAGCAACGGCATGAAGATCAGCGCCGGATCAGACCTCCACAAGGAGTCGTTCTGCCGCCAGTTCATCGAAACCCATGAGCTGTACGATCCGGAGACGCTGCCTTGGCCGGTGCTTGACGATGCGGCCCTCGCCCGTCTGCGCGGGGTGCCATTCTGGCAGGAAGTCTATCACACCGAGCGCCGTGCCGGCGCCATCGTCGACGCCTTCACGCCACACGTCATGGACCCGGTCGTGCGTGAAGCCGTCGCCTTGCAGGGCCTGGAAGAGACGCGCCATGCCAAACTGATCCGGGTGATGATCGACCGCTACGGCATCGACGCGACTGAACAACCGCTTGAGGCGTTTCCGGCCGACCTGGAGACGGCGTTCATCGATTTCGGCTTCGGCGAATGCCTTGATGCCTTCCTCGGGTTCGGTGCTTTCAAGACAGCCCGCCAATCGGAGTTCCTGCCTGCCGGCATGTTCGAAATTTTCGACGTGCTGATGCAGGAGGAGACGCGCCACATCGTGTTCTTTATCAACTACATGGCCTGGCGCGAGAAACGGCGGGGGCACATCGCACCGACCCGGGCCCTTAAGTCGACCTGGTTCTACGGCCGTGCCTTACGGCGCCTGCTCGGCATGGTCCGCCGTGGTCAAACCGCGAATGACGGGCAGGATTTCGCGGTCACGCAGGCCAACATGTTCCTGGACGGCTTCAGCTTCCAGCAGTTCGTCGAGGACTGCTACCGTGAAAACGCCCGTCGCATGAGCGTCTTTGATCCGGACTTAATGCAGCCGCGGCTATTGCCGGCGGTTGCCGACCTAGCGTTACGCGGCTTGCGACTCTGGGATCGGCGACGTCCGCAGTTGAAGCGGCCGCCTGAAGGCGCCGGAGGGACTACTTCAGGACCAGCAAGACCCCACTGATCGCCGCCACCGCAAGAATTGCGACACGAAGCCGACGCCGGTTGACACACCGCCGGACGACAGGCGCGAGCGCCAAGCCGATGCCGACGCCTGGAAGCAGCACGACAGCTCGTTCGACCCCAGCGCGACCGAACAGGCCGTCCAACGCGAGCGCCGCCACCGATCCCAGATAGGCAATGGTGAAGAACGCGCCGAGCATCGCCCGTGCGACCCTTGGCTCCGCACCCTGAAAAACCAGCGAGATCGGCGGTCCATGGATGCCGACCATGGTACCCATTACACCAGCAGCACCGCCGCCCATGATCAAGTTACGCGTGTTCGGCACAACGTGCGACCCCAGGACACTGATCAGCACGGCGACGAGAATCACGGCGCCGAAGACGCGCTGCACGTTGGGGCCGGCCGCATATTGAAGGGAGACCGCGCCGATCACGGTTCCGACCAGAAGACCGAGAAGCGATATCGCCAAGCCCTTGCGATCAATGGCATCCCGCTCCTGATAGGCCGTCATGGCGGTCAGCACCGTGCCGGCGAGCAGCATGGGGCCGGGAATGAACCCTGGATCAAGCAGCGCCAGAATGGGCACGACGAGCAAGGCCAACCCCATTCCAAGCGCTGCCTGAAAGGCAGAGCCGACTGCCATCGTCGCGATCACTAGCAACCTCGTTGCGACGTCAATGCCTTGAAACGTCATAAACCGTGTCCTCGCCTAGCTTTACCCTACGCCTAGATCCACACTGCCTACAGAGGTCGTCGCAACCGGAAAGGAATACGGGCGCGGTTCGTTCGGGCATCATTCGTTCGGGCATCAGCGGATCAGGCGACTGAACAGAAGTGTTAATTGTTCAGAGGGCGGAGAGTCCAATATCGCAATGGAATTCGCCACCGATAAAGACTAGTCCTTTGAGCTGTTGACGTTATTCCGTGGTCGCATGACGGTCCATAGCGTCATGTCCCAGCCATTACGAATGCCGACGAGCAGTAGAACCGCGATTGCAAGAGCGAGAATCCCAAATCCCGCGTTCAGCCGCAAAAGCAGCAAGATGCCGGCGACCACGGTGATGACGTGCCCGAAAACCGGACATATCGCGTAGAAGGTGTAATCTTCCCGATCAATAAGCGACAGCAGGCCGTGGTGCTTCATGCCGCGCCAGACTGAAGCGGCATAGACGAAGCCAATCAATCCGTCGGCTCCGACCAGAAGACCAAGCAACGTCCAGCGATGAATCGGTGTCATGATGATCAGGCACGCGACAAGCACGCTGCTGAAGTGCATCACGGTGGGCGAGAGAAAAGCGCGCAAGGCATGATGCTTGTCTGGCGTGTAGACGCCGGAACCGACAGAGGCGGCGACGAACAACAAGCCGATCAGCGTGGCCGAAGCGGTGCCGACCAGCGCGTAAAAGTCGTGCCATGCCTTCAAGGAGTCATCTAGCTGCACGCGAACTTGTCCCTGTACTCCGGTTTTGCATCGAGGACATCTTGTGCCGTTCAGTGGTTCCTCGGTCGGTGAGGGCACTGTAGCTGGGGATAAACATCATACAACGTCGGAGTCTGCTCTTGCGAGGTCGCAACATTGCGATTGTTATCGGACTGATAGCAGCCCGCCAGAATCTTGAACCGCCTGGAAGTAGGCGTTTGTGCGCCCTTCAACGCGCTATCGTCATGCCTATGAAACCCGCGCGGTCAACAGCTACCAGGCGAAACGCGGCAACGCGGCGACTGGCGAGAGACCGGCAGCGTCAGCGGCTTGGTCCGTCTTGATCCAATCAAACCCGCCTGCCCCGTCGGCGAGCGACGGGCCATGGATACCGTTCAGCACCCAGCAGGCTGCGAGGTCCACGCCGGCGGCACCGGCGATGTCGGTGTGCAGCGAGTCGCCGACCGCCAAGATCCGCTCGGGCGGTAAGGCAAGCTGCTGCAGCACCGGCTGATAGATGGCCGGGTCGGGCTTGCCGAGGGAGCGGACGTCGCCGCCAAGTTCCTGGTAGCGCAGCGCCAGGGAGCCGGCGCACAGCACCCGCACGCCGCCTCGGATCACCACCAGATCCGGATTGGCGCAGATCATCTTCAGGCGGTATCGGGCACAATCGCGCAGAACCGGCTCGAACTCCGCCATGTCGCTGGGATTACGATGATCATCGGGACCGGTGTTCAGCACGAAGTCGGCGTCAGCCGGACCTGAGACGATTGTCAGAGGCAGTCCGTCGAACACCGGGCGGTCGCGTCCGGGTCCGAGGTGGAAGACACGCTGGCCGAGTTCCGCCCACCACAGGTCCGGTGGCGTCCGCAGCGCGTGCCGCACTGCTTCACCGCTGGTCAGGATGTCGGTGTAGAGCGCATCGTCGATGCCCATGCGCCGCATCATGTCCTGCACGTCCGCATTCGGCCGCGGCACGTTGGACAGCAGCAATGTCCGCTTGCCGGCGGCGCGAAGCTGCCGGAGGCATTCGACGGCGTGGGGGAACGCGTTGACCCCGTCATGGATCACCCCCCAGAGGTCGAGGACGAAGCCGTCGTAGCGACCGGCCAGCGGCGCGAAGCCGGACAGGTGTTCCATTACAGGTGTTCCATTCAGGCAGGCTCCGTCAGAGGGTACGGCATCGACGCAAGGGCTTGCGCCTTGGTCCCGATCGCGTCGCACACGCCGGCAAACCGCTCCTGCCGCAGGGCGGCCAGCAGCTCGGTCTTCAGCCGCGGGATCAGCGCCGGTCCATGGAAGGCGAAGCTGGTGTAAAGCTGCACGAGCGAAGCGCCCGCCTGGATTTTCGTCAGCGCGTCCCGGCCGGTGAATACGCCGCCCGCGCCGATCAGCACCAGACGCCCGCGCGCCAGAAGGAATGCGCGTGCCAGAATCGTGGTTGACAACGCCTGCAAGGGGACGCCGGACAGGCCGCCGGCTTCCGAGGCAAGCGGCGACAACAGGCCAGGCGGGCGGGAGATGGTGGTGTTGCCCACAACCAGACCCTGGACGCCATGCGTCACACAGGTCTCGACGATCGCGGCCAAGTCGTCTGGTGCCAGGTCGGGGGCGATCTTCACCAGGATCGGCGGCGGGCTGGACATTGCGCCGAGCGCGGGGCTGACCGCGGTCAGGATGGGCTGGAGCCGCGCCTGTCCTTGCAGGTCGCGCAGGCCGGCCGTGTTCGGCGAGGAGACGTTGACGACGACGTAATCGACCAGCGGGCCCACCGCGGCGATCAGCGCGGGATAATCACGGATCGGATCAGCACCATTCTTGTTGATGCCGACATTGGCACCCAGCGGGATGGTTCGCTGCACCAGGCGGCCAAGATTGGTCCGGTAGACGTCCAGTCCCAGATTGTTGAAGCCGAGCCGGTTGATGACGGCGTGATCCGGGGTAAGGCGGAAGATGCGGGGCTTCGGGTTGCCGGCCTGCGGCCGCGGCGTAACGGTGCCTGTCTCCACGAAGCCGAAGCCAAGCCGGGTCAGGGCAAGGCCGGTCGCCGCGTTCTTGTCGAAGCCGGCCGCCAGGCCGATGGGATTGCTGAATGTCCGTCCCAGTGCGGTGACCGCAAGTGCCGGGTGGTCCTGCCGCGGGGCGGTGTTCGGCGTTGCCCAACGTAACGCCTGCAGCGCAAGTCCATGGGCTCGCTCGGGATCGATGCGCCGGAGTAGCGGCAGTGCGGCGGAGACGAGGAATGGGAGCATCGGGCCGCGCCTATACAAGCAAGCGGAAGGCGCCGAAAGGGCAAAAGCGCTGCTTGATCCGCTGCTGTCCTTTCCGCGTGGCCGGACCGCAGGCATCCGGCAAAGCGAAACGCCGCCGCTTGCAGGCCAATGCGGGGGAACACGAGCGGCGTTCCGCATCCGCCCAACATTCCCCTCGTGCTGTAGCGGCAGTGCAGCGGGCTGCTTCATTTGTTCGGCTGCGTCTCGTCCGGGCCAGGGGTCATCCGTGCGGCGGGATCATTGCTTTTCCAATATCAGCTCGTTGAGCTTGGCAAGACGCCACGCGCATGCGGCGCGCGCCCGCTCGGTGCGCAACAATGCGCTATGCATCTGCGCGACCCAGTCAATAAGCTGTTGGAGAGTGCGCGGCGGCGGTGGTGGTGGCGGCGGTGGCTGGCCCTCCGGGCATCGCCGCAACTCGGGCGGCACGAGTGCCGACAGCGGTGGCGGGGGGACAGCCGGCGGCGGCGGCGGGGGGGTGCAGGCCGACAGCAGCACGACGGCCGCGCAAATGGGGGCCGCGAGGACAAGGGCTTTCATTGTCCCGCCCTCGCGTGCTCGTTCGCTTCCTGCTCGAGGACGGTCACCGGCATGTCCGCGGTGACCCGGGTCACCGGGTCAAAGAGCTGTGCCAGGAATCCACAGCGATCAAGCGACTTGGCGCGCAGGAACCACTGTCCTGGCGTCACCTCGGCCGGCAGATGCCGCGCGATCGTGAACTCCTGCATGACAGGCGAAGGGTCGGCGAGCGTCACGAAGGCGGTGCCGATCGGAATGAAGTATCGCTGCCGCTGGGCCAGGCCATCGCCTTCCACCCACCGCCATATCCACGTCGAAATGACGCTGTTGCATTGCCTGCGACTGACGAACTTGTAATGCATTTCAAGAACTGAGTCGTGCGCGCGATAGGTGATTTGCGGGCGGATGCTGGTGATCTGCAGAGGCGTGCTGGACATCACGAAGGCTGCGATGATCAGGGATATGAAAGAGCCGATCAGGATTCCGAGCATGCTGGTCATCGCGAACTGGAGCTTGTTTACCTTCTGAAGAAAAGTCATGGTCGATTGGGTTTCCCGAACGGGGGCAGCAATGGCCCATTGGCGGCGCGCAGCAGGGTGTTGATGTCGGCTCGACTTTCGATTGTTGATCTTTCCAGCACCGCCATCCGCTGGTCCTCGTTATTCAGCTTGGTCTCGAGGTCGCCCAACCGGCGCTCGACCTGCTCCAGCCTCGCCCTCTGGTCCGGTAGCGTGCTGATCTGCTGACGCACATCCAGCAGCCCGGCGGTGATCGCGGTGCGCAGGTCGGCGATCTGGTTTGATACGGCGGTTTGAACAGTGGCCAGATCGCGCGTGCTCTGTTCACTACGGTTGTTTCCCGTAACGACCCATGCCACCAGGCTGCACAACACGGCACCGGCGGTGACCAGTGTGCCGAGGTTGAGTTCTGAGTTAAATTTCAAGTTACGCAACCAGTCACGTTGTATGATAAGTTCACTAATGGCCGATGATCGTGATCGGCATTTTGTCGATCAATCATGTCGGTGCCGTCTGGCAAATACATGATACTTGCTCGGAATGACAGCGACACCGGCACGGATGGCGGTTGGCAGGACGATGGCGCGCATCGGGCGAGACATACGCTGTTGCGACAGAGCGTCCAGGGCGGCGGAACACGAGCAGCAACGTTGGCATAAACCAGCGCCTTTCGTTTACGGATTTCTTACCGGGATCACATGAGGGCAATTGCTTACGATGAAGATCACAGCCGGGTCTGCCGTCGAACCATTGGGCCCTTGGGTCCTTCTGGGACCTTGTTCGCGGGTGGATTTGCCTTATTCGCGGCAGCGCCTAGATGTAGTCAAATGTGGAATCAACCGTACCTTGAGACATGCTGCCGAGCGGCGCTGCACCGATTGCATCTGTGTGGTCCGGCGGGGCGTCCAGCCGGTTTGCTGGATGATCCCTGCCTGCGGCGGCTGTCAGGCATCGACCTGTGCCGCCAGCGTGACGACGGACGTTTCGAACTGACACATGCAGGCAAGCTTCGGCATGCGACGGAGGTGCTGGGAACCTCGGGCGGCTGCCTATGTGCCTGATCGCGGGAGCGATCAAATGGGCAGCCGGAGGCGCCAAGCGACACGAACCATTGCGGCAGCCAGGTGCGTCAACAACGTCCGGTGCAACGGCCAGTGCAAAGGCGGATGCTATGAAAGCGGCGCGGTGACGACGGTTTCGAGGTCCGCAAGCGTCACGCACAGAATGCGCGCGCCATCGGCGGCGGTAATCATGATCAGGTCTCCGACGGTCAGCATATCCGCCGCGTCAGAGAGGTAGTTCCCGCTGCTGATCGTCTCCAGCCGGTCCTTGCCGGACTTGTAGTGCCAGAGTGTAAAGCCATTGGCATAGGCCAACACGGACAGATTGCGGATCGCGAAGGCCATGCGGACGTCCTTCCATAAAGAAAAGGCCGCTGTCCCAGGCAGGGACGGCGGCCTTGAAGGTTTGCGGGGAAGAAAACTCACAACAGGCGCAACTCGCCCGTTGACAAGAAGAACATTACGAGAAAACACATATCAGTGTCAATGATATTTTTCCTATAAATGACGGGTTAGGCGACGATGCCCTTGATACGCAGCGGCCATTCAAGACGTTCCAGTGCCTCGGTCCACAACTTTTGCTCGGTTCGCTCCGCCGCGACGTTTGGGCTTGGGGTGATCTGGCGTTCGCCCCAGATGCGCAGGACGCGTGCGTGCAACAGCCCGATGCGCCGCTGCCGATACAGGCCGTCCAGGCATTTCACGACGTCATCCGGATCGCAAGGACGGCTGACCAGGCCCTTGCCGGCGGTATAGCGCGCCCCTTCACGGCGGGCGATCAGAGCGGCCATCGTCCACAGCCATGCCTCCTCGGCGCTGCTGAAGGGATGTGTACCAACGCGGGTCGCGGCGCCATGTCGCGGCGGCGTGGAGGGTGTTGAAATGCGGGTGTGACGAAGAGCGATCGACATGAAAAAGGGCGTTCCCGGTTAAATATCGGCGCGAGTGTTCGTGCCAGCTTTATGTAACCATAGGTTGCATACGGCTGCAAGTAAATATGGTTGTTTTTCCTATTTCATTTGGCACCTATTCCTAGGATAATGCGGTGAAGCGAAGTCGGCGGGCGGCCGATTCGCGGGCGGCAGGACGTACCGCAGCAGGGAAGGCGTATGGGATGAAGCACGAGGATGTCTGGCGCGCGCTCGACACGCTGGCGGCGGAAAGCGGCTTGTCGGCGTCTGGTCTGGCCAAGCGGTCCGGGCTGGATGCAACAACGTTCAACCCATCCAAGCGGCGCATGCCGGACGGGCGGGCTCGCTGGCCAAGCACGGAAAGCCTGGCGAAAGTGCTGGATGCGACCGGTGCGTCGCTTGAAAGCTTTACCGCCCTGGTGTCTGGGGCGCGTGCGCTGACCAGCGGCGCGGCGGCGCGCAGCGTGGTCAGGCGCGTGCCGCTGATCGGTCTAGCGCAGGCGGGCGGCGAAGGCTACTTCGACGATGGCGGCTATCCGGTTGGCGGTGGCTGGGATGAAGTCAGCCTGCCGGAGATCGCCGATGCGAATGCCTATGCACTTGAGATCAGCGGCGAGTCGATGGAGCCGGTGTTCCGTGACGGCGACCTTGTCATCGTGTCGCCGTCGGCGCCGATCCGCCGTGGTGACCGGGTGGTGGTGCGGACATTGGCCGGCGAGGTCATGGCCAAGCAACTGACCCGCCGATCGGCTCGCCGGGTCGAGTTGAAAAGCTTGAACCCGGAACATCCCGACTACAGTTTCGATCTCACGGAGATGGCCTGGATCCATCGCATCGTCTGGGCCAGCCAGTAGGCTGGCGCATCCGTGCTCTTGCACGGTCGGGGCAGGGCTGTTTTCCTTTGACGAGCAGGCGCGGCAAGGCGTCAGATCAACAGCAGGAGGACTGCGCCGATGGGTCGGATCGTCTTGGTTCCGTTGGTTATCATGCTCCTGTCAATGTCCGCCGCACCGCCGGCAAAGGCCGAGGACGTGGATGTCGCGCTGGTGCTGGTCACCGACGTGTCACGCAGCATCGACGACAGCGAGTTCAAGCTGGAGAAGGACGGCTATAGTGTTGCCTTCACCAATCAGCGCGTGCTGGAAGCGATCAAGGGTGGTCCGGTGGGCAAGATCGCGGTCGCCTACCTTGAATTCGCCAGCAGCTTCGAGGTCCGCACCGTGCTGGACTGGACGGTGATCCGGGATGCGGCCTCGGCGCGGGCGTTCGCCGACCAGCTTGCCGCCGCGCCGCGATCCTTCTGGGGCCGCACCGCGATCAGTGCCGGCATCGATCAGGCGGTGCAGTTGCTGACCGAGACCGGGGGCAACGCGACCCGCCATGTCATCGACGTGTGCGGTGACGGCACCAACAACGCCGGGCGTGAGGTCGGCGATGCGCGCGATGATGCGTTGAAGGTGGGCATCACCATTAATGGCCTGACCATCATCAACGACCATCCGGTTTCCTGGACCTTCGCGCACGTGCAGCCGCCGGGCGGGCTGGCCAACTATTACCGCCAGAATGTCGTGGGCGGTCCGGGCAGCTTCGTGATGGAGATACATGACTTCGCGACCTTCGGCGACGCCATGACTCACAAGCTGGTCAGTGAAATCGCCGCCCAACCCGACGGGAACCGGTTCGCGGCCACCCGGTAACTCGGCCGCGGGCGACACAGGGAGATACCAATGGGATTGCTGATCAACGGCGCATGGCACGAGCATGAACCCGAGGCAGGGCCAGATGGCCGCTTTGAACGGAAGGAAAGCGCGTTCCGCAACTGGGTCACGCCAGACGGGCGGCCGGGGCACAGCGGAACGGACGGCTTCGCGGCGATGGCGGGGCGGTATCATCTGTATGTGTCGCTCGCCTGTCCGTGGGCGCACCGGACCCTGATCGTGCGAGCGCTGAAGGGACTGGAGGCGATGATACCGGTCTCGGTCACGCACTGGCTGATGGGGAACCAGGGCTGGACCTTCGCGCCCGGCGAGCATGTGGTCCATGACCCGCTATACAACAGCCATTTCGTGCATGAACTCTATACCCGGGCGGACGGCGAATACACCGGCCGCGCCTCGGTTCCGGTGCTGTGGGACCAGCATACCCAGACGATCGTGAACAACGAATCCGCGGACATCATCCGCATGTTCGGCAGTGCGTTCGACACGGTGGGCGCCCGGCCGGGCGACTTCTATCCGAAGCCGATGCGAGCCGAGATCGACGCGATCAACCAGCGCGTTTACGACACCCTCAACAACGGGGTCTACAAGGCCGGGTTCGCAACCACGCAGGCCGCCTATGAGGAAGCGGTCGGCCCGTTGTTCGCCACCTTGGACTGGCTGGAGGACCGGCTGTCGCGGACCCGCTATCTGTGCGGCGACGCGCTGACCGAGGCGGATATAAGGTTGTTCACGACGTTGGTGCGGTTCGATGCCGTCTATTACGGCCACTTCAAGTGCAACGTCCGGCGGATCGTGGATTACCGAAACCTATGGGCCTACACGCGGGACATCTTCCAGTTGCCCGGTGTCGCGGCCACTGTCGATCTAGGTCACATCAAGCGGCATTACTACATGAGTCATCGAAACATCAATCCGACCGGTATCGTTCCCGTGGGGCCTGCGCTGGATTTCGATTTGCCGGCGGAGCGTGGCCGGGATGTGGACAAGCTGATCGTCTTCTGACGATTTGCCTGGCGGCGATTTGACGTTGGGTGCCCATGCGGTGAAGCTGTTGTCAACACTTGTTGGAGCCAGGGCATCATGGAAATTCGCAACCTCGGCCAGTCGGGCCTGCGCGTGTCGACGATCGGCCTCGGCTGCAACAACTTCGGCGGCCGAATTGATGAGGCCGCGACGAAGGCGGTGATCCACAAGGCGCTCGATCTGGGTATCACGCTGTTTGACACCGCGGATGTGTATGGCGAACGCGGCGGATCGGAAACACTGATGGGCCGCATCCTGGGCGATGACCGCAAGCGGATCGTGCTGGCGACGAAGTTCGCCATGCCGATGGACGACAGCGGGGAGAAGCTGGGCGGATCGCGCCGGTATATCATGGCGGCTGTGGAAGACAGCCTGCGGCGGCTGCGGACGGATTACCTCGACCTGTATCAGATGCACCAGACCGACCCGCGGACGCCGATCGAGGAGAGCCTGCGCGCGCTGGACGACCTGATCCGGCAGGGCAAGGTGCGCTATGCCGGCTGCTCCAACTTTCCCGCGTGGCAGATGACCGAGGCAGCCTGGACCGCGCGCTCAGTGGGGTTGAACGGATTCGTTTCTTGTCAGGATGAGTATTCGCTTGTACATCGCGCGCCGGAAGCCGAGCTTTTGCCGGCGGCGCGGAAGCTGGGTTATGGGCTACTGCCGTATTTTCCGTTGGCCAGTGGCTTGCTGACCGGAAAGTATCGCCGCAACATGGCGCTGCCGACGGGAACGCGGCTGGCCAGCACGCAGCGGCTGGCTGATCGGTACCTGACCGAGCGGAACTGGGTGATGGCGGAGAAGTTGGGTGACTTCGCCGAGACGCGCGGACGGACAATGCTGGAGCTCGCATTTTCGTGGCTGCTGGCACAGAGTCCGGTGGCCAGCGTGATTGCCGGAGCAACGCGGCCGGAGCAGCTTGAGCAGAACGTCAAGGCGGGATCCTGGGTGCTGACGGCGGAGGAATTAGCCGAAGTTGATCGGATCTGAGGGTCGTCCAAGTCTATCGTTTTCACCCTGGCTTGTATTGGCCCGGGACAGTCTAGTAACTGTCGCTTGCTGGCTGCCTTTGATGGGGATGTTCAGGCCTTCGCGCATGAAAATCTGACACGCGTCCGGCGTTTACTATAAACGTCACTTGTGCTATCAAAGCCTGGTAGTGTGAGAGTCAAACTGGGCGAGCATCCAAGCATGACAGCCGTAGCGGAATGTCCTCTCATACAACCAGCACGAGGGCTGGCAACCAGCACGAGGTCTGGCCGACGGTCATCGTTGTTCTGCCATCATGACCAACGCCGATCGGCGAACACGGACTGCGCGGAGAATCAGGACGTTCGCGAGCTGGTATCACACCGCCGGCGCCATGCCCTTGGCAGCCAGTTCGCTGATGGCAGCATCCGTCTTCCGCAGCGCAAGCTGCATGCCGCGCAAGACATGGTCCGCCTTGGTAAACTGGATATCGCCGTAGCCAACAACCTCCACCCGGTTCCCCCAGGGGTCGAGGAAGTCGAGGAACGGGCCATCCACCATCTCCGCGCCGGCTGCTTCGGCCAGCGTCCGAACTGCGGCGCGATCATCCACCACAAGGCCGAAATGACGATGGCTGGACGCGGCGCGCACCGGTCCCTGCATCAGCGCGATGAACTGATCCCCCATATCAATGAAAGCCGCGCCTTCCACTCGGCCGCGCAACCGGATGTCGAAGATGCGTCCATAGAAATTCAGCGCCTCCTCGATGTCGCCAACCTCGAGCGCGATGTGATTGAGGCCAACCAGCCGCGGCCGCCGATCTTCCTGGGAAACAGACATGGTGCCTCCTAAACCGATATCGTGGCCGAGTTCCGCAGCCGCAGCGTCCAGTCGCGCAATGCAACAAGCATGGCCTTCAGGAAGCCCCGCGTTGCCTCATCCGTCAAGCGTCCCTCGGCATCGAAGCGGGTGTGCGCCGCGGCGATCATGATTTCCGGCTTGTTCAGTACATGGGCGTCGAGAAACAGGAACGATTTGCGCAGGTCATACTGGGCCCGCGCGGTGCCAGCCATGCCCATGCTGGCGCCGATGATGCCGACCGGCTTGTCGCGAAATGGCTGGGGATCGGTGCGCGAAATCCAGTCGATGGCGTTCTTCAGCACCCCGGACACCGAGAAGTTATACTCAGGTGTCGCAATGATCACCGCATCGGCCGCCGCGATCGCGGACTGCAGCGCCACGACGGACGGCGGCATCCCAGCGATCCGAACATCATCATTGTACAGCGGAATACCGCTGATATCCGCAAGCTCGATCGAGACCTGCTCAGGCGCAAGCTCCCGCGCGGCGCGAAGCGCGAAGGTATTGAACGAACCGGCGCGAAGGCTGCCGGAAATGCCGAGGAAACGGAGTGTCGTCATGAATCACTTCCTTGATGCACGGTTGATACGGTTTGTCGGCTAGTTCCGCGTGACAATCCGGAACAGGTGAACGGGATCGGCAACGTCGGGCAAGCGCCCATTCAGATCGCCCCCTCATGCTCGAGCTGTCGCACCCCGTCCGCGCCCAGACCCAGCCAATCGCCATAAACATCCAGATTGTGCTGACCCAGCGACGCGCTCGGCAGCGGATCGACCCGGTCAGCGCCATGCAGCCGCAACGGCGAGTTCGGCACGATGATCGGCCCCAGGGAGGGATGGTCGATTCGCTGCAACATGCCACGCTCATGCATATGCGGGTCGTTCATGACCTCGATGGCGTTGCGCACCGGGGCGGCGGGGATCTTGTAGCGCTTGGCCACGGCGGCGACCTCCATCTTGCCAAGGCCGAGGGTCCAGGCGGTAACCAGCGCCTCGGTCGCCGCCATGTTCTCGGTGCGCGCTGGATTGGTGCTGAAGCGTGGATCGTCCAGCAGATCGTCCCGGCCCATGGCCCGCAGCAGGTTTTGCCAATGGGCTTCGGTGACCACATGAATGGCAACCCAGCCGTCCCTGGTCTGGAACGCGTTGTATGGGGCGCTGGCCAGCCCGGCCTGACGGTTGCCGGCACGCGGCGGCACCTTGCCGGTGCGCAGGTGGTAGTCGTAGCTGGACGCAAGGGTCGAATAGACAGTCTCCTGCATCGCCACCTCGACCAACTGGCCCTGCCCGGTGGTTACCCGCTGCAGCAACGCGGACACCACGGCCGCATACAGATGGATGCCGCCCATGAAATCCACCAAGGTCGGGCCGGCCTTCATCGGCGGCCCATCGGGATCGCCGGTGACGCTCATGATACCGGATGCCGCCTGGATGGTGAAATCCATTGCCAGATTATCGCGGTCTGGGCCGCTGATGCCGAAGCCGGTGCCGGTGGCGTAGACCAGCTTTGGGTTGACCTGTTGCAGCACGTCGTAGCCGACGCCCAGGCCGTCCAGCGTACCGGGCGCGAAGTTCTCCAGCAGCACATCGGCGCGCGCGACCATCTGTTTCAGCAGGTTCTTTCCACTGGCCGATTTCAGGTTGAGTGTGACCGCACGCTTGTTGGCGTTCAGCATGGCGATCGGCAGCGTGGTGTCGCCGCCTGTCGCGATCACCCGCCGGCGTAGCGGCTCACCGCCCGGTGGCTCGATCTTGATCACGTCGGCGCCGGCCTTGGCCATCAGCATGGTGGCGTAGGGGCCTTGGTAGATCTGGCCGAAGTCCAGAACAATAATGCCGGCCAGGGGTGTTGTCATCGGGAACCTCGTATCGAAATTTCCTCGGACGATACGGCTTCTTGCGCTGCATGGCGACAGTGCCAAAGACCCAGGCGGTTGACCGCGGGATGAGCTGACAATTGCCGGAAGTCGTCGAGGCAAGCCCGCTGAGACCGTGATGGGCCATCAGCCTGCTTTCATTAAAGCTGACAGCTTGGTTGTGGTTGAGCGGAAGGTTTGTTGTTTTATTGCCAGACCGGCCCTATGCCGTCCAGGGGTGTGCCGGTCGTGATACGGACCGCCATCACGCCACCATCAACAGCTTTGGTGTCACCGCCTGATTGGCCTCCGCCGCGAGTTGGTAGGTGTTTTCGCCAGCCAGATGAACTTCGACGATCGCCACGCCCGGCGGCAACGGCAACATCGCATTGCCATCCGTCCAGCGCCAAAGTCTGGATCCATCGCGCTCATGCGGCCACCATCCCTCCGTCAGCGACGGATGGTCGGCCGGCATATCGCAAGCCTCCGTCGGGCTGGTCAGAACGATGCGTCCGACCGCGACGCCGAGCCGCCGGCGGTCCTCGATCCAGGGCATGACGTGGCAGGGTGCGGTTGCCCGGGAAATCAGGCGAACCGACGCGGCGGATTGCGGCAGGACGAAAATATGGCAACCATCGGTCGTCGTGACGGGCCAACGTTCTTGACCGTCGACCAGCAGACGCAGCGCCGGATCGGAGGTAGTCGCCGGATCGGCTATCACGTGTCCCAGTTGCGACGCACGGTCCGCCAGCCGCCGCCACACCGGTTCCACGCGCGCGGCATCAGCCGTGAACGGAGCACAGGAGAATAATTCCCGGCGCGCCTGTCCATCATCGGCCGTAAGGTCGGGATGCAGCAGCAGCGACCTGCCAACGTTTTCAAACTGCCAGCGATTGCCGGTGTCGAGATAGCTTTCGGTCGCCAGACCTTCGGCCAGAAGAATGTCGTGCCGGTCAAGCTCCACATGGAAATATCGCACGGCGCGCAGACGATCCTCGCGCACGATGGTCGCGCCGTTTTGCAGCAGCCGGACCGGGATCAGCAGGCCGTCGAGGTAGATCGCGTGGTCGGGCGACAGCAGCAGATCGCGCAGCGGCACACCGTCGGCAAACGCGTCTGCGCGGATGCGAATGGGCCGAGCGAGCTCGGCATCGGCATGACGCGCGAGATCAATGTGCCGGTGGCCGATCCAGTGAATGGATCGCGTTCCCTGCTGACCCGGCGTCTCGTTGTCCGATCGGACGACAACGACCTCCTGTCCGACACGCAGCGCCTCGACCGGCACCGGGCCGTCGGTGGTCAGGATGCACGTGCCCGCGGCGAAGCAGGCGAAGGAGAACGACGCGACCGGCAAGTATGCGGCGGAGGTATCCAGCGGCGGTTCGCTGGATTGAGGCGCCAGCGTATTGGTCTCCGGCGTGGCAACCGGTCCCTCGGCGATCTGGGTGGACTTCAGTCCATAGGCGGTGTTGCCGGTCACGCTGGCCGGTATGTTGGTGTCGTTCACCAGCAGGTTCGCGTTCGAGCCATAATCGTTGATGACCGTGTTGCCGGTCACGCTGAGCGTCGAACCGGCGTGGAGGCCGCCTTCTGCCCCGAACGAGATGAAGTTCGCGTTGTGGGCCCCGGCGCCCTTGTCGATCACGTTGTCCCGAATGACGGCGTTGCCGCCGTTTGGAAGGTCGATCTCGTAGCTGCCGGTGCCGTTCGGATCGTCGATCCGGGAATCCTCGATCGTGGTGTTTGCCGCCCTGCTCTTGATGTCGTGGCCGACCAGGGGATCGTAGAAATAGCTGTTGTCGATCGTCAGTTGCTGGATGCCGCCGACATAAAGATTGTGGGTCTGGCCTGACGGACCGCCATTCTCTGCGAACTGCGAGTTGTTGATTGTAATGTTTCCGGTTGGATCGGCGTCCGCCAGCAGCCCATCCTGGTTGTTGGTGAAGTCGGTGTTGTTCAGCGTCAGGTTGCCGCTTTTGTAGCGGATGCCGGCGGCGTTGGCCCCATCCGCGCCGGAAATCGCGGCGCTGGAAAACGACATGTTATACAGGGTGACATCGGGGCCGGTGGCGCCCGGCGTGCCAATGGTCAGGATGCCCTGCCGGTTTGGCGGCGCCTCGGTGGCAACCAGGTTCACCATGCCGCCAACGCCTTCGATAGCGATGCTCGTTGTAATGGTGGCGAAATCGTTGGTGTAGGTGCCTGCCTGCACCCGGATGACGTCGCCGTTTCCAGAGGCCGCGATGGCGCCGGCCAAGGTGCCGTAGTCAAACCCGCTACCGGTTCCAACCGTTAAAGTCGTCATTTCATTCCTTCCATCCGGCCTTGTTGCCAAGCCTATCATCGCCGGAAGGAAGATTATAAAATTCGCGGTGATTATCCACATCGAAATAGCGTTTCGGGTGGTATTCGTAAGGAACGGGACTTGCCGGGAGCGACAGGACCATGGAGATTGCAGCAGTTATGCTTGCGAGGGTGGCATTTTTTGATACTAAATCGGTATGACTATACGTCGTGTACTGCCTCCGCAGGAGGTTATTTCTCCAGTATTATATTCATCATGATATATTTATCGTTTCGATAGAAAGCATCACGCCGCCGCCAGCCGGCTGAAACTGACGCAGGCACCCACCGCGGCGGCGCCGGTAGCAATGAACAGGGCAACTGTCGTGCCGTTCAGCGGAAACGCCGTGAACACCAACGCCACTAGCGCCGCACCCATCGACTGGCCCAGCAGCCGTGCGGTTGCCTGCATGCCGCTCGCGCCGCCGCTGCGGATCGGCGGCGCCGAGGTAATGATCGCGCGGTTGTTCGGCGTGTTGAAAAAGCCGAAGCCGAGGCCGCACACCGTCATCCGCCAGACAATATCCCAGGTGGTCGGGTGATCCGGCAGCAGGCTCATGGCCAGCAGGCCGACGGTCATGACCGTCATGCCGCAGCCGCCCAGCAAGCCGGCCGGATAGCGATCCGCCAGACGCCCGGCGAAGGGTGCCACGACCGCGACCATCAGCGGCCAGGGGGTCATCAGCAGGCCGGTCATCACCTGGTCCATGCCGAAGCGATGCTCGAACAGGAACGGCATCGATACCTGGCCGATGGACTGGCCGATGAACGAACAGATCGAGGTGGCGACCGAAAGCGCGAACAGCGGTATCCGCATCAGATCGACCGGCAGCAGCGGGGCGGTGCGGCTCATTTGCCGGGTCACCAGCATGAAGCCGGATACCACGGCAACGACCAGGGCCACGGCGACATGGGCCCATGAGTCGCCGTGACCCAGTTCCGACACGCCGAACAGCAGGGTGCCGAACGAAACCGCCTGAAGGCCCGCGCTGGTGAGGTCGAACCGGATGCCGGACAGCGGCGTCATCGGCAGGGCGCGCAGCGCGATGACCGCGCTCAGGACGCCCAGCGGCACGTTCACCGCGAACAGCCACGGCCAAGGCGCCACGGCCAGAATGCCGGACGCGACCGTCGGCCCAAGCGCCGAGGCGATAGAACCCACCGTGGCATTCAGTCCGACGCCGCGTCCCAGCCAGCGCCGCGGATAGATGAAGCGGATCAGCGCGCCGTTCACGCTCATGATCCCCGCGGCGCCAAAACCCTGCAGCATTCGCGCCCCGATCAGGGTCGGCAGCGATGACGACAGCGCGCAGGCCAGCGAAGCGAAGGTGAACAGCACCAGGCCGGCCTGATAGATCCGCCGGTAGCCGTAGATTTCACCCAGCGACGACAACGGCAGCAGCGAGATGGTGACCGCGAGCTGGTAGGCGTTCACCACCCAGATCGAATTCGCCGGGGAGGTATGAACCTCGCGGGCGATGGTTGGCAGGGCGACGTTGGCGATGCCGCCGTCCAGCACGGCGAGGGTCAGGCCGAGCGCAATGGTCAGAATCGCCCACATCCGCTGCGGCATTGGCACGCCGTCCGGTATCTCGATCGAGGTTCTGACCGGAGGCGAGACATCCGGCATCAGGCGACGACCGGCTCGGGCAGACACGCCAGCACCGCATCGACCGGCAGATCGGACAGATCGGAGCGCTGCAGCACGCGTGTCCAGCGGCCATGCGGCGCGCACTGAGCAGGGTTCGAGTCGACGGAAAATAGCGTGACGGCGGGACACCCGGCGGTGGCGATCAGGTGCATCGGTCCGGTGTCATTGCCGACGGCGAAGCGCGCGCCGCGCGCCAGGTCCGCGAGGTCTCCCAAGCCAGTCTGTCCGGTCAGGTCGATGGCGGAGGGGATCGCCGCCGCCAGCGGCGTTTCAGCCGATGCACCGATGACGACCGGCGTGATGCAACGATCCGTCAGGGCACGCGCGAGCGACTCATACCGGGCGGTGGGCCATCGCTTGGCCAAGCGGTTCGGGGAACTGCCGGGTACCAGCAGGGCGAAGTCGGGCGGCAGGCCGAACCGCCCGATCTCGCCGCGGCACCAGGACAGGTCGGCCGGCGGGAAGACGCTGATCCCGGCCTGGCGCAACTGGCCCTGCTGACGTTCGGTATCGTGCAGCATGTTGCGCCGGGGATCGCGGTCCGGCAGCTTGCAGCCGAAGGCGATGCCGGACCATTCCGGCCGATGCTTGGCCGGAAACAGATGGAAATAGCGGGACGAGCGGCTGGACGTCTGCAGATCGTAGATCCGATTGAATTGGCCCGTGGTCAGCATTCGCCGCAACCGACCGACGCCGCCGAGGTCCCACCAGGCTGGCCGCGGATCAACCAGCACCTGGTCGAAGTAAGGGAACGTGGCGAGCCAATCCGCATAGGCGGCGGTCGTCAGGACGCTGATCCGCGCCGTGGCGTGGTGCAGCCGGATGGCGGCGAAGGCGGCCAATGACAGCATGATATTGCCGAACGCCCCCAGCTTGATCACCAGGATGTTCTGCCGAACCTGCTCGGGAGCGGGAAGACCATCGCTGGCCTGAATGTCCTGCGATGCCATGAATTTCCCGTATCAGCACGCTGGCTTGTCGGCAACCATGGGGGCAACCGGTGGGGGAAATCGGGCTACCCAGTGGCGCGCGATATCCAGCCGGCGGGTAATCCAGACGCCATCGAACCGCGCGACGTGATCCAGCAGCCGTTGCAGGCCGGCGGCGCGCGCCGGATGCCCGATGATGCGCATGTGCAATCCGATCGACATCATCTTTGGCTGCGTGCGGCCTTCCTGGTAAAGGAAGTCGAACGCGTCGCGGCAATAGTGGAAGAAATCGTCGCCGGTGGCGAAGGTGCCGCGGCCAAATTTCGAATCATTGGTGGACAGGCTGTATGGAACAACCAGATGCGGCTTGCCTTCCACCTTCGTCCAGTATGGCAACTCATCGTCATAGGCATCCGAATCGTACAGAAATCCACCCTCCTCGACCAGCAGGCGGCGGGTGTTCACCCCTGGCCCACTGCGGCAGTACCAGCCGAGTGGACGTTCGCCCATGGTCTGCCGGAGCGAGGCAACGGCGCGGGCGATCCGCGTCCGCTCGATCTCTTCGGCCAACTCGAAATGTTTTTCCCAGCGCCAGCCGTGGCAGCAGATATCGAAGCCTGCCTGCCTGATCGCCGCCGCCGCCGGCTGGTTGCGCTCCAGCGCCAGGGCACAGCCAAAGATCGTCAGCGGCAGGTTGCGCTCCTGGAAAAGCCGCAGGATGCGCCAGAAGCCGACCCGGCTGCCGTAAGCGAACATCCCCTCGGCCGCCAAGTCGCGTCCGACCACGCCGGGATTGGTGCCACCATATTCGGTGAGTGCCCACTCCGACGCCGGATCGCCGTCGGGGACCGATGGTTCCGATCCCTCCTCGAAATTCAGCACGAAGTTGACGGCCAGGCGTGCCTGGTTTGGCCAGTCGGGGTTGGGCGGATGCGCGCCGTACCCAAGCAGATCGCGGTCCATGTGCGGTATTCCCTGCCGTGCGACCGGCAGGATACAGCCGACCTGAGTGTGGTGGAACCGTCTGGCGTCCGCTTTCGCCGTTGCGGATCGTAGCGATCTCGTTCATCCAGGGCGCCGGGTAGGGATATGGCGTCCTGGGGATAAAGCCGCGTTGTCGTCTGGACGTGATCCCCCCGCGCGCACGCCGGCGACCAGGCCGATCGGCCTGGCTTCGGCGTATGAATGTGTCCCCACGGGGATGTATCCCCAAGGCAAGGAGGCCTGAGCCATGCGACGACGGACCTTGTTGGCCAGCGGCGGCGGCCTGGTAGCGAGCGGCCGGGTTCGGACGGCGGCCGAGCGAGGTGATCCGGCTGGGTGCCTGGGCTTTGCCTCGGCCGCCGACCTGATGCGGGCCGAACAGCCCGCCGATGTCTGATATCGGCGCATCCCGGCTGTCGCCCTGGGTTATCACCGAGGGCCTGGCCGGCCTTCAGGCGCAGGCCCTCGGCCTGGCCGAGGCAGCCGGGTTGTCGCCGCAGGCGCGGGTGCTGAAACCGGCGGCGCCGTGGAAATGGATCGCCGCCAAGTTCTGGCCCAACCCGCTGGCCGCGGTCGCCGACGCGGTGAAGGCGCCGCTGCCGGGTCTGGCGATCGGCTGCGGCGGCATGGCGGGTGCCGTGCTGGCGGCACTGCGCCGGCCATCGACGCGGGTGGTTCAGGTGCAGAACCCAAGGATGGACATCAGGCGCTTCGACCTGCTGATCGCCAACCGCCACGACGAACTGACCGGGCCGAACGTCTTCGTCATCCGCACCGCGCTGCATCGCGTGACACAGCAACGGCTGCTGGCCGCGGCGGCGGCCTGGCGGGACCGCTTCGCCGCCTACAGACGCCCACTGGTCGCTGTCCTGCTGGGCGGCAGCAACGGACGATACCGCCTGGACCGCGACGCGGGTGCGAAGCTGGCGGCGGACCTGGCGGCAATGGTTCGGCGCGACAAGGTGGGGATTGTCGTCACACCGTCCCGCCGCACCGATCCGGCGGTGACCGCTCAGCTCCGCGCCGCCCTCGCCCCAATCGGCGGCTGGGTGTGGGATGGCGCGGGCGAAAACCCCTATTTCGGGATGCTCGCGCTGGCGGACATGATCATCGTCACGCAGGACAGCGTATCCATGATTTCCGAGGCCTCGGCCACCACCGCACCCGTGCTGTTCGTTCCCCTGCCGGGCCGGTCGCATCGGCAGGCGTTGTTCCTGAAGACCATGATGGAAGAAAATCGTATCCGTGCCTTTGCAGGACGCTTCACGCAGTGGCCGGTGGCGCCGTTGAATGATACGCCGATGGCCGCCGCCGAGATGCGCCACCGGCTGGGCTTGTAGGGACCTGACCCTATAAGGAGCGGTTGGCGACCGTGCCTGATCCAAAGCCGTTATTTTTCCGCAGATCCCAGGATTCGAGGTTCATGCTGCAAATCGACACGTTCGACGCCCGCGCCGGGGGCAATGTCATCTACAAGGCGCTGGCACATCCGCTGGCCGCGGAAGCAATCGCGCGTCTGTATGGTCGGCTGCAGGGGCCGGTCGCGCTGTATGATCCAGACGGCATCGCCGATGCCCTGATCGCGCTGTACCCGACGCTGATCGACCGTCTGTTCGTGCACGATGTGACGTTGGTTGGGCAACGGCGAGCGGGCGTGACGGCCGGGGCGCTGACGGATCTGACAGCAAGCGGGTGCCGCACGGTCCTGATCGCCGCGTTCGACGCCGGCCGCATCGCCAGCCGCATCGCCCCCATGCTGCCGCCAGGTGCCAGCGTGCTGACGCTGGACGAGGTTCGGCTGCCGGACGCGCTGCTGAGCAACCGCGACCGTTATCTGGACAAGCTGAACTTCGCGACGAACTTCGCCTTCTTCCGGGAGGCCGACGGGCTTTCGACCCGGGTGGCATCCGCCAACTACTGGGCAAGCTACGGCGCCGGGCCGGTGCGGCTATGGCTGCGCCTGTTCGATAGCGGTGGCGCGGTTCTGGCGACCTGGGAACAGGCGCTGCCCGCTGGCCCTGGCGGGTTCTCGATCGACAGCCGCTCCGTCAGGGAGCGGTTCGGGCTCGATCCGTTCATCGGGCAACTGTTCATTCACGCCGTGGGCGTCGCCGGCCATGACGTGGTGAAGTACGCGTTGGATACCTACGCCGCCGATAACGGTGCGTCGCTGTCCTGCACGCATGACGCGAATGCCTGGCCATCCGACCGGTTCGCCGGCCTGCCGGCGCCGCGGCCCGACGAGAAGGTCGTGGTGTGGCTGCAGAACAGCCATGCGGTGCCGATCCCAGCCGGGAGCATCGCGCTGGATCGCATGGGGGCGGAGCAGCCGGTTCCGCTGGACCAGCCGGTCGGTCCGTTCGCCACCGTCGCGCTGGATGTGGCGGATTACCTTCCGGGTTTGCGCTGGCCTGGGCAGATCGAACTGCGCGCCGGCCGGCACGTGGTCCGCCCGCGCTATGAGGTGACCCGGCAGGATCGGGTGCGCATCGCGCACGTCAACGTCGAACGCGACAATCTGCGGCCTGATCCGATGATCCCGACGCTGCCCGCCGAACTCGGCCGCGGTTACATCCTGCCATTTCCGATCCTGCCGAAGTCGCGCTTCCGCAGCATCGTCCAGCCGACGCCGATGGCGACCACCCAGCGTGACCTGCCGATCCGGCTGGATGTCTTCGACCAGGCCGGGATAAAGCGCGCCGAGACATTCCTCGGCAATCTGCCGCGCGACCGCAGCCTGGCGCTGGACCTGGAGCAGTTCGACCTGGAGGCGGGCCATGCCGAACTAGTCTATGACTTCCGCGACGGCGGCGAGGCGGATGGCTGGCTGCACGCGCTGTTCCGCTACGAGGACCGGCACTCCGGCCATGTCGCGGAATCGAGTTTCGGCGCGCACATCTTCAACACCGCGATGACCTATCGCGACGAGCCGCAATCCTACGCGGGGCCGCCGCCCGGCCTGTCCACCCGGCTGTTCCTGAAGCTGGGCGACAGCCGGCGGCACAGCTTCGCGGCGCTGATCTACCCGGCCTCCGGCCCATGGCATCCGGTCTCCGCCACGATCTTGCAGTTGCACGACGGATCGGGCGCGATGATCGCGCAGGCGCCGCTGGAAATTGCCTGTTCGGGCTCGGCCATGGTGTGGCCCCATCTGGCGTTCGATACCGCCGCGCTGGAAGCGGCCGGCGATGGCGGCTACGTGCTGGTGCGTGATCCGACCTGCCGGTTGTTCGGCTATCACGGCTTGATGGACGAGGCAGGCGGGTTCTCGCTCGATCACATGTTCGGTTTCTGAGAACGCGGGCGACTTTGCCAAGCCGGCGCCGGATCAACATGTGGAATTCCTGAAACCGCCCCGCGAGACGCCCCACCCGTGACCCCCCTGTATATCGGCAGCGAGATCTACCGAAATTCGAGCTACTGCCCGAAGCACCCGCTCGCCGTGCCGCGGGTGTCGGTGTGCACCGACCTGTGCCGGTCCCTCGGTTGGCTGCCGGACGCGGTCTACCGTGACGCCCCGATGCCGGAAGAAGCGGCGCTGACCCGCTTCCATGATCCCGCCTATGTCGCGGCGCTGCGCCAGGCGGAGGCGGATCAGGCGGTCAGCGACGCGGTCCGCACCCGGTTCCGCATCGGCGCCGAGGGCAACCCGGTCTACCGGGAGGTCTACCGCCGCCCCGCCATCTCCGCCGGCGGCGTGATGCTGGCGGCGCGGTTGACGGCGGATGGCGGGATCGTCCACTGCCCCGGCGGCGGCACGCATCACGGACGGCCGGATCGCGCCTCCGGCTTCTGCTTCCTGAATGACCCGGTGCTGGGGCTGCTGACCTGGCTGGACCTGGGGCTGGACAACATCGTCTACCTGGATATCGACGCGCACCACGGCGACGGCGTGCAGGACGCCTTCCACGACGACCCGCGGGTGTTCACCATCAGCCTGCATGAAGGCGCCCGCTGGCCGTTCACCGGTGCGGCGGACGACCGGGCGGGCGGTGCCGCGCGGAACTTTCCGCTGCCCGCCGGCTGCAACGACACCGAGTTCGCCTGGGTCATCGAGCACGCCGTACTGCCGCTGATCGCGCAGCGCCAGCCGCAGGCGATCATGCTGCAGGCCGGCGCGGACGCGCTGGAGGAAGACCCCTTGGCGAAACTGTCGCTGTCCAACAACGCGCATCGGGCGGTGGCGCGGGCGGTCATGGCGCTGGCGCCGAGGCTGGTCGTACTCGGCGGCGGCGGCTACAACCCCTGGACCGTGGGCCGCTGCTGGGCGCTGATCTGGGGCACCTTGAACGATTTTCCGATCCCCGACCGACTGCCGCCCGAAGCCGAGGCCGGACTCCGCGGGCTGCGCTATGATCGGGCGGCCGGGCGCAATCCGCCGCAACACTGGCTGACCACGCTGCTGGACCCGCCTCGCGTCGGTCCGGTCCGCGATGTCGTACGGCAACTGACCGAGGAGACTCCATCTGCATGAATAGGCGCTTTGTCCTGGCTCTGCTGGTCGCCCTGCCAACCGCCGTGGCGCTTGGTCAGGAGCCAGACCCGAATGGGCCACAGCCTGAACTGCCGAAGGAAAAACTGGTGATCGTCACGCAAGACGGCGTGTCGCATCCGTTCAAGGTGGAGATGGCCACGACCCAGGAGCAGCAGACCGTGGGCGAGATGTTCCGCACGTCGGTGCCGGCCGATGGCGGCATGCTGTTCGACTGGGGCATTTCGCGGCCCGCGAACATGTGGATGCGGAATACCCTGGTGCCGCTGGACATGGTGTTCATCAACGCCAACGGCACGATCCGGGCGATCGCCGAGAACACCACACCGCGCAGCCTGGCGATCATCAGCAGCCATGGCCCGGTGCGTGCGGTACTGGAACTGCAAGCCGGCATTACCGCCAAGCTGAACATCCGTGTCGGCGATGTCATCCATCAGCGGATTTTCGGCAATGCGCAACAGTAGGTCGCGATCCGGGCTGGCGTCGCACGTCGCCGCAGCATAAACCTTGCATCCGCACGTCGCCGCCCATAGGTTCCGCGCGGGTTTCAGTCGGGGTGTGGCGCAGCCTGGTAGCGCGCCTGTTTTGGGTACAGGAGGTCGTGGGTTCGAGTCCCGCCGCCCCGACCATTTGACGCGGCAACTATTCGTTACGGAGATATTTTCATGCGGGCCCGCATCTTTCAGCCTCCCAAGACCGCCATGCAGTCCGGCTGGGCCAAGACACATGCCTGGACGCTGGAATTCATGCCGACCAGCGCTCGGCGTCCCGACGCGCTGATGGGCTGGGCCGGCGGCGGCGACACCCAGACCCAGGTCAAGCTGACATTCGAGACGCGTGAGGAAGCCATCGCCTACGCCGAACGCGCCGGTCTGGAGTACGAGGTCGAACTGTCGCAGGTCCGCCGCATCAAGCCGAAGGCCTACGCCGATAACTTCCGCTACGGCCGGTCCGAGAACTGGACGCACTGACCGACCGGATGGCGGTCTATACGGAAGTCACCGACGATGCCCTGAGGACGTTCCTGGCCGGTTACGACATCGGCACGGTTGTCGCCTTCCGCGGTATTGCCGAGGGGGTGGAGAACTCCAACTTCTCACTGCGCACCACGGCTGGCGATTTCATCCTGACGCTGTACGAAAAGCGGGTTGATCCCGACGAACTGCCCTGGTTCCTGGGACTGATGGAGCACCTGGCGGGACGTGGGCTGGTGTGTCCTCAGCCGGTGCATGGGCGTGACGGATCGGCATTGCGAAACCTGTGCGGGCGGCACGCGGCGATCACCACGTTCCTGCCTGGCGTCTGGCCGCGGCGCGTGCGCGTCAACCACTGCGGCCCATTGGGCGCGGCGCTGGCGGCGCTGCACCTGGCGGGGACGGATTATGCGCCCAGACGGGTCAATGCACTGGGCCCGGCCGGATGGATGCCGCTGCTGAACCGCATTCGGGAACGGGCGGACGAGGTGCAGCCGGGGCTGACAGCGGAACTGGACGCGGCGTTGCGGGCGATCCTGGCTGGCTGGCCGCCGGGGCTTCCGGATGGTCACATCCATGCCGATCTGTTCCCCGACAACGTGTTCTTCCTGGATGATCGCCTTTCCGGGCTGATCGACTTCTACTTCGCGGCGACTGACCTGCTGGCCTATGACATCGCGGTCTGCCTGAACGCCTGGTGCTTCGAAGCGGACTTCTCGTTCAACGTCACCAAGGGGCATGCGCTGCTGTCAGCTTATAATACCGTCCGGCCGCTGTCGGCGGCGGAGCAGGCGGCGTTGCCGGTGCTGTGTCAGGGCGCGGCGATTCGCTTCCTGCTGACACGGCTGTACGACTGGCTGAATACGCCGCCGGGGGCAATGGTGACCCGGAAGGACCCGCTGGAGTATTTGCGCCGGTTGCGGTTCCACATGTCCGCTACCGGTGGCCAAGCCTATGGCCTCTGACGACATCGTGGTGTCGCTGCCGCCTGATCCCGATCAGGTGGTGGAGGTGTGGACCGATGGCGGCTGCAAGCCGAACCCCGGGCCAGGCGGCTGGGCGGCGATCATGACGTTCCGCGGCGTGGTCAAGGAGTTTTCCGGCGTCGAGGCGCCGACGACCAACAATCGAATGGAACTGACCGCGGCGGCGACGGCGCTGGAGACGTTGAAGCGTCCCTGCCACGTGGTGATCCATACCGACAGCCAGTACGTGCGCAACGGCATCACGCGCTGGAGCGCCGGTTGGGTGCGCAAGGGCTGGCGGAGTTCCACTGGTGATCCGGTGGCGAACATCGACCTGTGGAAGCGTATCCTGGGGGCGGCCACGGTGCACCGGGTGGAGTGGCGCTGGGTGCGCGGCCACGACGGCAACGTGTTCAACGAACGCGCTGACCAGCTTGCCACGGCCGCTCGCCGGGCAGCGTTTGGCGGCTAGGTGCGGTGCCCGGTTGAGCCATGACTATCGTTGCCTTGCGATGCGATGCGTGCATCGGAGGATAACTTGCAAACGCCATTTCGCTCGACGACATCCCGCCACTGGAGGACGGGGTGAACCATCGTGCTCGTTAACGATGGCGAGGCGTTAAGGGAGCTTTAATCAGTTTTCGATAGCGATGCGCCATCGTGGTCCAGTTTTCACTTCACCGTCCGTTGCAGGGTTTGGCCGTCGTAGGCTTGGCTGTTGGTGGGCTGTTCATGGCTCTGATGGGCGGCCCGGCCGGTGGTCCGGTGGCGGTCGTATTCCCACCCTGGTGGGACGCAACGCGTACAGTCAATGGCGCGGCTGAAGGCGGAGCGGTGCTGCGGTTCGGCCTGACGCATTCCGTCGTGATCATCGTGCCCGATGACGCGCGAGGTCGAGATCGGTTGTGGCGTGGCGGCGCTTGGCTTCTGCTTAACCCTCGCGGCCTCGCGGGCTGCGGCTTTAGATCGAAATCCCAATAAATGGAGCGGCAATTGCAACCCGTGGACGAACTCGCACACCTGCGCGGCAAGGTGGATCAGGTGATGATGGTGGCACTTTGGCTGCACGTGCCACTGATCACTGGCGTTGCATGGTTTCAGGGCAACGCCATGTTCTTGCTGGGCGGCGGCGCGGCGGCCGTGGCGGCGGCGATCACCTTGGCCGGCTTCTCCTGGTCCGCGGACACCATGCGAAGGATGGCGATGGGCGTCGGCTTGGTGGTGATGGTCTCGCTGCTGCTTGCGGCGACAGCGGGCGGCGCATGGCAAACCGATATCCACATGTATTATTTCGCGGCACTTGCCGTGCTGGCGGCCTACTGTGACCGAAACGTGATTCTGGCCGCTGCAGCGGTAACGGCGGTTCATCACCTCGTCTTGAGCTTTGTCGCGCCAGCTTTGGTATTTGGTGGCGAAAGCGATCTGGGCCGTGTCGTCTTGCATGCGGGGATCCTGGTGATCGAGGCCGGCGCGCTGATCTGGCTGACCGACTACCTGGCCAGTCTGATTGCCACAAACGCCACCAATCTGAACAGGGCCGACGCCGCGCGGGTTCAGATCGAGGCATCAGGAAAGGCACAGGAGGCGGCGCAGCGTCAGGCGGGCGAAACACGGCGCCAGACAATGCTTGACCTGTCCGGCCGGTTCGAGGCGAGCATTGGCGGCATCGTCGAGTGCGTGGCTTCCGCCGCGACCGAGCTTCAAACAACCTCTCAGGCCATGGCGACGACGGCAGAAGAGACGATGCAGCAAGCAAGCACGGTCACGACGGCGTCGGAGCAGGCTACCCGAAACGTGCAGACCGTTGCTTCCGCGACCGAGGAACTGACTGCCTCCATCGGGCAGATCAGCCAGCAGGTGGTCGCCGCGAGCGCAATGATCAACGAGAGTGTGCGGCAGGCCGAGATGTCGAACGAGCAAGTGAAAGGCCTGACCGAGGCGGCGGACAAGATTGGCGACGTGGTGAGAATCATCAACGGCATAGCCGGCCAGACCAATCTGCTGGCGCTCAACGCCACGATCGAGGCGGCACGAGCGGGCGACGCCGGCAAGGGCTTCGCGGTGGTCGCCTCCGAGGTCAAGGCTTTGGCTAATCAGACAGCGAAGGCGACGGAGGAGATCAGCGCGCATATCAAGGCAATCCAGGAGGCGACACAACTCTCCGCGCGATTGATCCAAGGAATCACCGCAACGATTGGCAAGGTCAGCAAGACAGCAGGCACCATTGCCTCGGCCGTGGAGGAGCAAGGGGCCGCGACGCAGGAGATTGCTCGCAACGTAATTCGGGCCGCCGAGGGCACGCAAGAGGTATCAGGCAACATCACTGGCGTCAGCCAAGCGGCACAACAGACCGGCGCGGCGGCGACCCAGGTGCTTGCCTCGGCGGCCGAACTATCGAGGAATGGCGAAGTGCTCAAGGTGCAGGTGGCAACGTTCCTGCGCGACGTCCGCGCGGCTTGATGGTTGAGGTGGCGCGGAAAGGCCGTGCGACGCATCCACTATACAGTAACGAACCGCGCAACCAGACGATAGCCGCGACTGACTACTCCGCCGCTGGCTTGGGTATTGGCTGGACAGGGTGCCGAAGGCGGGCGAGGCGCTGCACCACGGTGTAGAAGACCGGGGTAAACACCAATCCGAATACCGTCACGCCAAGCATGCCGAAGAACACCGCGGTGCCGAGCGACTGGCGCATCTCGGCGCCCGCGCCGGTCGCGGTCATCAACGGCACGACGCCGAATATGAAGGCGAACGACGTCATCAGGATCGGCCGCAGGCGTATGCGTGCCGCCTGCACCGCCGCCGCATTGACGGTAGCGCCGGCTTCCTGTGCCTGTCTGGCGAATTCCACGATCAGGATGGCGTTCTTCGAAGCAAGCCCGACCAGCACGACGAAGCCGATCTGCGCCAGGATGTCGATGCTCATGCCGCGCAGCAACAGCCCGGAGATCGCCGCCAGCAGGCACATCGGCACGATTAGCACGACCGAGAGCGGCAGGGTCAGGCTCTCGAACTGGGAGGCGAGAACCATGAAGACGAAGATCACCGAGGCGCCGAACACAAGGATCGTGCTGTTGCCTGCCTGCTTTTGCTGGAAGGCAAGATCGGTCCATTCAAACCCCATGCCGGCCGGCAGACGTTGCGCCGCCAGCTTTTCCATGGCCGCGAGGGCATAGCTGGAGGACACGCCTGGGACGGTGCCACCCTGCACCTCCGCCGCCGGGAAAAGGTTGTAGCGAGGGACGCGGTATGGTCCGGTGACGTAATCGAAGCTTGCGACCGAGCCCAACGGCACCATCCCGCCACTGGCGTTACGGGTCCTGAAGCGGGCGATGTCGTCGATCGTCTTGCGGAAGCGGCCATCGGCCTGCGCTGTCACCTCATAGGTGCGGCCGAGATAGTTGAAGTCGTTGATGTAGGCGGAACCGAGATAGACCTGCATGGCCTCGAACACCTTGTCCGGGGAGACGCCAAGCTTCTCCGCCTTCACCCGGTCGATGTCGGCAAAGACACTGGGCGTGCCGCTGCTGAATTGCGTGAACACGCCGACCAGGCCTGGGATCGCATTGGCCGACGCCGCCATGTCCTGAGCCGCCGCCGCCAGCGCTGTCGAGCCAAGGCCCTGCTGATCTTCCAGCATCATCTTGAAGCCGCCGGAATTGCCGATGCCGCTGACCGGTGGGGGCGCCAGGACAATGACGAAGGCATCCTGGATCACCGAAAGCCTTTGGCGCAGCGATGCCAGGATCGCGGGGCCGCTTAGCGCTGCCGTCTTCCGGTCCTCGAACGGACGCAGGCCGGAGAAGATCGTACCGGCATTCGACGCATTGGTCAGGCTCGCCCCGTCAAGGCCTGCAAACGCGACAGCATTGCGCACGCCGGGCGTGCCAAGGATGATATTTGTCGCCTGCCGCACCACGGCGTCGGTCCGCGCCAGCGAGGCGCCTGGGGGCAGTTGCAGCACGGTGATCAGATAGCCCTGGTCCAGCTCCGGGATGAACCCGGTTGGCGCTCGGCTGAACTGCCAGCCGGTAAGGCCAATCAGTCCGGCGTAGGCCACCAGCACAAGCGCGGTCATGCGGATCAGCCGCGCCGCCAGCCGGCCGAAGCGGTCGGACAGCCACTCGAAGCCGCGGTTGAAGCCGGTGAAGAACGCCACCACCGGCCGCACCAGCAGCGAGCGGCGTTCGGCTGTCGGATGGGTCACATGCGGCTTGAACAGCAGCGCGCAGAGCGCTGGGCTGAGCGTCAGCGACACGAAGCAGGAGATCACCGTGGACGCGGCGATAGTCACCGCGAACTGGCGGAAGAACTGGCCCGAGATGCCGGAAATGAACGCGGACGGGATGAACACCGCGCAGAGCGTCAGGGCAATGGCAACCAGGGCGCCGCCGACCTCGTCCATGGTCCTGTGCGCCGCCTGCCGGGGGGTCAGGCCAAGCCGCAGATTGCGCTCGACGTTCTCCACCACGACGATTGCGTCGTCCACGACGATGCCGACGGCCAGCACCAGGCCGAACAGCGACAGGTTGTTCAGCGAGAAGCCGAGGGCCGACAGGACGGCGAACGTGCCGATCAGCGAGATCGGGATCGCGACGATCGGAATGACGGAGGCGCGCCAGGTCTGCAGGAACAGGATGACGACGACGACCACGAGCGCCACCGCCTCAAAAATGGTCTTGACGACCTCATGCACCGACTGGGCGACAAATCCGGTCGTGTCATAGGCGATGTCGTAGGTCAGTCCTTGCGGAAACTGGGCGGACAGGCCTCGCATGGTCGCGTAGATTTCCTGCGCGGTGGACAGCGCGTTCGATCCCGGCTGCTGGAAGATCAGCAGCGCCGCGGCTTCCCGGGTGTTCAGGTAGCTGTTCGAGCCGTAGTCCTGGCCGCCCAGTTCGACGCGGCCGACATCGCGCAGCCGCGTGACGCGGCCGGCGGAGTCGGATTTCACGATGATGTCGTCAAATTGCGCTGGATCGGTCAGCCGTCCCAGGGCCTGGACGTTGAGCTGGAAGGCGCCAGGTTGCGGCATCGGCGGCTGGCCCAGCACGCCGGCGGACACCTGCACGTTCTGCGCCTGCAGAGCGGTGACGACTTCACCCGCTGTCAGGTCGTGCGCGGCGACCTTGTCCGGGTCCAGCCAGATCCGCATGGCGTAGTCGCGGCCGCCGAAGATCTGCACGTCGCCGACGCCTTGCAGCCGGGACAGTGGGTCCTTGACGTGCAGCGTCGCGTAGTTCGACAGGTAGAGCTGGTCGCGCGAGTGGTCCGGCGACAACAGGTGGATTACCATCAGGATTTCGGGGGAGTTCTTCTTCACCGTCACGCCGAGGCGCTGCACCGCATTTGGCAGGCGCGGCAGTGCGATGGCGACACGATTTTGCGTCAGGACCTGCGCGGTATCAAGGTTGGTGCCAAGCTTGAAGGTGACAGAGACGATCAGCTTGCCGTCGCCGGTCGACTGGCTGCTGAAATACAGCATGTTCTCGACGCCGTTGATCTCCTGCTCCAGCGGCGTCGCGACGGTCTGGCTGAGTACCTCGGCCGAGGCCCCAGGGTAGCTCGCCGTGACCTGGATGATGGGCGGCGCGATGTCCGGATACTGCGTCACCGGAAGGGCAAAGTAGGCAACGCCGCCGACGATGGTGATGAACAGCGACAACATCACCGCGAAGATCGGACGGTCGATGAAGAAATGGGTCAGGCGCATGGCGCGGCCTCCTCAGCTTTCCGACGCAGGTGAAATCCTGCCGGGCTGGGGCGTGACCTTCACGCCGGGACGCACCCGCATCAGGCCACTGATGACCACCTGGTCGGTGGCGGCGAGGCCGCTGGTGATCACGCGAAGCTGTTCGCCGTCGAGCGCGCCGATCTCAACCTGTTTTGGCATCACCGTGCCGTCGGCGCCGACCACCATCAGCAGCTTGCGAGACTGATCGGTCACCAGCGCCGCATCCGGCACCAGCAGCACCGGGCGGGGTGCGGAGACCGGCAGGCGCAACCGCGCGAACTGGCCGGGCGCGATCAGCAGGTCGGGGTTCGCGAGGCTGGCGCGGGCATGCATCGTGCCGCTGCCGCGGTCGATCTGGTTGTCGATGAAGTCAAGCTGGCCATGACGCGGCCAGCCCTGCTCATCGCTGAGGCTGACGCGGATGGTGCTGTCCAGGCCCGGCTGCTTGGTAGCCTGGAAGCGTTCATAGGCCAGGTAGTCCGCCTCGCTGAGATCAAAATCCAGGTGGATCGGGTCGAGGGAGACGATGCTGGTCAGCGCCGTGCCGGTCGCGGCACCCGGTCCGCCGCTGATCAGGCTGCCGATCGAGACGTTGCGCATGCTGATCTTGCCGCTGAAGGGCGCGGTGATGTGGGTGAACTCCAGGTTCAGCTGGGCCGCATGGATCGCCGCCTTGGCTTGCTCGATCGTGGCAAGGGCGGCGCGCTGCGTCTGGACACGCTGGTCCAGCAGCTCGCGGGAGGCGAAGTTGTCATGTGCCAGGTTGGTGGTGCGCGAGACCTCCTGGTTCGCGAGATCCAGGCCGGCCACGGCGGTCTGGTATTGCGCGGCGGCCTGCTGCAGCGCGATTTCGTACGGGCGCGGGTCGATGACGAAGAGCAGGTCGCCCTTGTGGACGACCTGGCCGTCGGCGAAATGTATCTCGGTCAGGTAGCCGCTGACCTGGGCGCGCAGCTCGACCTGATCGACGGCGGAGAATTGCCCGGTAAAATCGGTCCAACGGGCGACACTGCGCTGCAGCGGCGGGCTGACGGTCACCGCGGGCGGGGGCGGCAGGACGGCTGTCGGCGGCGCTGCCCCCTGGTGCTGCCTGACGACCCATATCGCACCTCCTGATGCCAGAAGCAGCCCGATCAAGGCGACAGCCGGCCACGTCCGGCGCCGGCCGCGGAACCGAGGCGCAGCAGTCACGGGATCAGCAACCAAGTCGTCAATAAACCGCGGATGGCCAGTCATCTTGTCTTCCACATCAGGTTTGAGATCCGGCGCCTGCCGGCGTCAGTGCGATTTCGTGGGTGCCGCGGGTCTTGCATGACGCGTCCGAGAGGAGCGTCACTCAAAATGGTCCTGAGGACAGCGGTCCTGAACATTCCCGCCGTGTCGCCGGCAAGTCCTCGGTTGCATCGCAAACTCCTTGGCCGGTTCGGGCGTTCGTGCATCGGCCGGCAAGGCAGGGCCGCGGCGGCGCACGAGACCGCGGCTTTTATCTGGAGCATTCGCTCCTATATTGGGAAGGTGTGCCAAGGCGATCGACAGTCAAGAGTTATTGGAGCGATGGCAACAGAAATACACGATGGTGTGAAGCGGGGCCGCGGCAGGCCGCAAGGCTTTGACCGCGAAACGGCGCTGCAGCAGGCAATGACGCTGTTCTGGGAGCGCGGCTACGAGGGGACGACGTTCGACGAGCTGATCGCCGCGATGGGCATCAGCCCGTCGAGTTTCTACAACTCGTTCGGCAGCAAGGAGCGACTCTACCAGGCGGCGATAGACCACTACATCACCTGTGCCAGTTGCTGGTTCGGGCGAGTCTTGTCCGAGGCCACCACAACGCGCACGGCGTTTGAACGCTTGCTCGACGCCGCGGCAGCCGAGTTCACGCGCGATGATCGCCCGGCTGGCTGCATGATCTCGCTGGAGGGCACTCATCTGCCGCCGGCGCTTGCCTCGGTGCGGGGCAGGTTGATGGCGCACCGGGCGATGTCCGAGCAGGCGCTGGCGGAGCGTTTGCGGCGTGGCGTCATGTCGGGCGATCTGCCGGCTGATACGGACGTCGAGGTGCTCGCCGCGTTCTTTAGCGCCTTGTTTCGTGGGATCGCTGTTCAGGCGCGGGATGGGGCATCCCGGGAACGCCTGATGGCGATCGGACGGGTGGCGATGCGGGCGTGGCCGTGTGGATCGCGCCGCCTCAGGGGGCGGGATGAAACACCGGCATGACTGGCGATGTCGCAAGTGTCAGGCTCTGGCTTCGGATGTTTGCCGCGGCTGGTTGAGCCAAAGGTCGGCAACGCGATGCAGGCATCCGGGTCTCGCGCGTGCATTGCAATGGCGTCGGCGCCCAGGCTTGTGGGGGCCATTACATTGCCCGTGTGGATGAGCTCGGCGCCTTGAGCACCTTGTTGGTCAGCTCCGTCTTGACGTTAAAGGAGGACCGCTTGCCGACCTTGTCCCGGTGCGCGGCGACCCATGCCTCGGCCGTTCTGTAGCCGGCATCGCGCAGCGCTGAAAGCAGGCGCCAGGACGTGCTGTTCTTCGACACGAAGCCGAGCTGCTCGAGAAAGGCATCGTCGCGGATGGCGTGGATGCGGATCGGCTTGTAGCGTCCGGCATAGGGCACGTCCGATTCCGCCAATTCATTCAGCAGGCTGTTGACCGCCTCGATGGCGTTGACCTCCAGCACGACCGAGGCGTTGAAGGTGATCTCGTTCAACCGATCCAGGATGGCGGGGGCGCTGTGCGGCGGCATCCTGTCGCGGTGAAATGGATTGACCAGGACCAGCAGCAGATCCTGCGCATGGTCCAGCAGCGGCGACAGCGACGGGTTGCCCAGATAGCCGCCGTCCCAGTACGGCACGCCGCCGATGGTGACGGCCTTGAACTCGCTCGGCAGGCAGGCAGAGGCACGCAGCGTCGCCGCCGATATATCCGGCTGCGTGAAGATTGCTCGGCCATTGCTGGTGACATCCGTGGCTGTCAGGAACAGCCGCGGTTCGGTGGCGGCGTTCAGCGCGGCCAGGTCGGCGGCGGAGAAGGCCTGCGCGATCAGTGGCGCCAGGGCGTCGCTGTAGAACGGGTTGGTGTAGGGCGAGACGACCAGACCCACCGCCTCCAGCGCGATGGCCACGGGGGACCAGTCCAGATTGAAGCCAAACGGTCCCTGCTCTCCGAAGAACAGCGCGTTGCCGCCGAGGAAGCCACCGCGCGAGAGGGCGCGCCAGAAGTCCGCAAGCTTGCGGCGGGCAAGGTCGGGGCCGCCCTGCACCAGCCCGCTGACGGTCAGGGCGGCGTTGATGGCGCCGGCGCTGGTGCCGCTGATCGCCGCGAAGCCGAGGCGGCCGGCGGCGACTTCCTGCAGCAAACGGTCCAGCACGCCCCAGGTGAACGCGCCGTGGGAGCCGCCGCCTTGCAGCGCGAGGCCGACGGTCGGGGGCTGGGTTGGCATCGGCAAGCTCCAGGCGTTTGCTTGATTTGACGGCGCCTTGCGCGATCGAAGGAGGTGGAACCCCTGGTCATGAACCGTGGGTGACCATCGGCCTAAAACAAGTTTGTTCTCTGTCGGATAAGGCCGTCAAGGCGGCGCTGAATGCCGCCCACTCGCTCAAGATGGATGTTTGCCGGGGATCAGCGAAAGCGGCGGCCAATCCCATAGCGGCCGTCGTGACAAGGCTGCCGACAGGCTGTTTCCAATCCTTGGCAGCGGTGAACGCCTGGGCCCTGATCAGTGCCCTGCCGCCGCGCTTGCCTGATTGGCGCCTACAACAGCCCGGCGGCGATATTCACCGTCAGCGCCACGATTACGGTGTTGAACAGAAAGCTCAGCAGCCCGTGCAACGCCGCCACCCGGCGCAGCTTCCGGCTGGTGATCTGCACGTCGGACACCTGGAACGTCATGCCGAGCACCAGCGAGAAATACATGAAGTCCATGTAGTCCGGCTGTGTCTCCCCTGGAAACTCCAGCCCGCGGTCGATGTCCGGGCCGCCATTGTCGCGGGCATAGAATTCGTGGGCATAGCGCAGCGCGAACGTGACATGGGTCATCAGCCACGACGTCAGCAGCGTTATCGCCACCAGCGCCACATCCAGCCCCTGCCGAGGTCCGGTCACGCCCTTGATCGCGGCGAACTCATGCGTCACCGCGACGAAGCTGACGATCACCACGGCCAGGGTCAGCGAGAAGATGGTCCATTCGCCTTCCTGCTGCGCCTCGGCGTTGGCCGGCATCTGGGACGGCGGCGCGGTGACGAACAGGTGCCCGGCCAGCACCAGGAAGACCAGCACGCCGATGTCCCAGGCCAGGATGCCGCGCGTCGTCACCGCCAGCCGCACGGGCAGCAACGGCACCGCCGCCAGGCCAGCGAGCATCCCGGTGCACGACCGGCGGTGCGCCCAGACCGCCCGCCGGACGCGCCGCATTCAGCGCAAGGAAGCCAGCAGCCCGGCCATCAGCTTGCCGCGATAAGCCAGGCTGTCGATCTGGATATGTTCATCCAGCGTATGCGCCCCTGCCCCGGCCACGCCCAGCCCGTCCAGCGTCGCGATCTCCATCGCCCCGGTAAAGTTCCCGTCCGACCCGCCGCCGGAGCTTTGCGAGCTGATCTGATATCCAAGCCCGCGGGCGATCTCCCGTGCCGTGTCATACAGCGCCATGCCCTTGGCATCCGGCTCCCACACCGGTCGGGTCACGCCCCGCGTCACCTGGAACTGAACCTCGTTGGAGGACGCCCGCAGCGCCAGCATGGCAGCGACGCCGCGATCGAGATCCTCCTGCCGCTTGGCCATCGACAACGCTTCGCCGGCGCAGGTGGTGGTGACGCAGTTCACCCATTGGCCGCCGTGGATGACGCCGACGCTGAAGGTGCAGCTTTCCGTCGTCATGTCCTCGATCTCGATCAGCTTGCGCGCCATCTCGCGGATCGCCGACCGCCCCTCCCCCAGCCGCGCCCCGGCGTGGCTCGGCCGCCCGGTCGCTTCCAGGTTGAACCGGGCGATGGCGTAGCGGCCGGTCACCACGCCGCCATCCGGACGGGCGGGTTCCGGCACCAGCACGTATTTGTGCCGCGACGCCTCGGCTTCGATCAGGTCGCGGGTGGAGGGGCTGCCAACCTCCTCATCGCTGGTGAACAGCACGGTGACGGGCAGCCTGGTGCGCACGCCGACGCGCTGAAGCTGGCGGATCGCCTCCAGCGACAGGTAGTTGCCGCCCTTCATGTCCAGGATGCCGGGTCCCCAGGCGCGCTGTCCGTCCTGCCGGAACGGCAGCTTTGCCAGGGTGCCGATCGGATGCACGGTATCCAGGTGCCCCATCACCAGAATGCCTGGCACATCCGGCGTCGGATGCGCAAAGCTGGCGCGCACGCAGTCGCCGAAGCCCATACGGCCGGCGACTCGCTCGATCCGCGCGCCCGCCAGCACCAGGGCGCGGGAGGCCAGGTCCATCATCCGGTTGACCGAGGCCGCGTCGAACGTCGGGCTTTCACATTCCACCCATTCGCGCAGCCCGGTCAGCATCGCATCGGTGTCGAAGGGCAGCGCGTTCGGGTCCATGATCTTGTTTCTCCAGGTGATCGAGGAACCGTGCCACGATCATGGCAGCCTGGCGAGCCTTTCGCCCAGCAGCGCGAAGAACCCGTCGGCATCCAGCGTCTCCAGCACCGTGGCGTTGGGCGTGGCACCACTCCAGCGGTCGATCAGGGTGCGGCCACGGCTGGGGCCGGGACCGAGGTCGATCCGCACCGCGCAGTCGCGCGCGGTGAACAGCGCCGGCTGGATCAGCCAGGCGATGGCACAGGGGTCGTGCAGCGGCGTTCCCTGCCCCGCCAGACGCGGCGACGGTGTCAGGCTGGCCTGGATGTCACTGGCGGCGTGCAGGCAGCGTCCGTTGCCCAGGGCGCGCCAGGCGGTGATGCGGGCCGGCGTCACCAGCGCCTGCGCGGTCAGTTCCAGAGTCGCGAACACCACCGGCCGGCCGGTGGCGAGCAAGATCGCCAGCGCCTCCGGATCGCTCCAGGCGTTGAACTCGGCGGCGGGCGTGACGTTGCCCTCGGCCCAGGCGCCGCTCATGAGGACGATCCGCGCGACCTGGGTGATCAAGGCGGGTTCGGTGGCCAGGGCAAGGGCCAGGTTGGTGGCCGGGCCAATGCCGACCAGGGCGACGGGGTCAGGCGATTCGCGCAGGATGCGGCGGATCACGTCGGCCGCGAGGCCGGGTGCGGCCGGCTTGCCCGTCGGCAGGATCATGCCGCCCAGCCCGTCGGTGCCATGGATGTGCGGTGCACTGACGAACTGCCCCAGCAGCGGCCGGTCCGCACCGGCATGAACCGGCACGGCGGACCCAGCCAACGCCGTCAAGGTCAATGCGTTTGGCAGGGTCCGGTCTAGCCCTACATTGCCGCCGGCGACGGTGATCGCCAGGACGGACAATTCCGGCGAGGCGAGCGCGAGGAAGATCGCCAACGCGTCATCGGTGCCAGGATCGCAGTCGAGGATGATGGGTATGGGCATCGGGTGCTTCTACAATTGCCCTATCTGTCTGATATAGCGCGAATGAGATCGAACCGGGGAGTTCGTGATGGAAATCACCGTGCCCTATCAGGATCGGACGCTGGAGTCGCCATCGCTCGACCGGGTGCGCCGCCTGCGCCGTCATCTGGTCCGGTCACTGCGCGACCTTCGCGTGGCAAAGCATCCCGACCGGCTGATCCAGCCTTATACGGCCGAACCCGAGGGCGATGTCGCGGCCGTGCTCCGCGCTGGCTGCGCCGCGTGCCACGGACATTGCTGCCTGGGCGGTGGAGAGCACGCATATCTGGACGAACGTACCATGGCCCGCGTGCGGCGGGACCGGCCGGACCAGGACGCGCGTGGCTTGATCGCCGCCTATGTCCGCGATGTCGCCCCCATGTCCTATGCCGGGTCCTGCCTGTTCCACGGTGCGAACGGCTGCACCCTGGACCGTGCGCTGCGGGCGGATCTGTGCATCAGCTACCACTGTGACGGCCTGACATCGTTTCTGCGCCAGGCGCCCGCGCCCTCGGACGTCATCATCCACGCGGTTCGACCTGGCGCGGCATCGGTTCGCCCGGGTCGGAACAATGCCAAGGTTGCGCCGGGGCGGGAGGACGAAACCGATGGCTGATGTTCTGATCGCGGGCGCCGGTCTGGGTGGGCTGACCGCCGCGCTGGCGTTGATCCAGCACGGGCATCAGGTGCGGGTATTCGAGCAGGCGGCCGAACCGCGGGAGGTCGGGGCCGGCGTGCAACTCGGCGCCAACGGCACGCGCATCCTGATCGCGCTCGGCCTGGAGGCCGCCATGCAAAAGGTCGTCTGCGCCGCCACCGGCAAGGAGATCCGGCTGGGCACCACCGGGCAAAGCTGGCCGACGTTCGACCTGGGCGAGTTTTCGGTCGAGCGGTTCGGCGCACCCTACTGGATGGTGCATCGCAGCGACTTCCACCGCGTGCTGCTGGATGCGGTGCGCGCGGCTGATCCAGAGGCGGTGCGGGCCGGCCAGGGCTGCGTCGGCTTCGAGCAGTCCGCCCACAGCGTCACCCTGCATCTGGCCAGTGGCGATGATGTCTCCGGCGATGCGCTGATCGGCGCGGACGGCGTCCACTCCCGGCTGCGCCGGCAGATGTTCGGACAGGGCGCGGCGCATTTCACCGGCATCATGGCATGGCGCGGCCTGGTGCCGATGCAGCGCCTGCCGCCGCACCAGCGCCGGCTGGTCGGCGCCAACTGGATCGGCGTGGGTGGGCATGTCGTCACCTACCCGCTGCGGCGTGGCGAAATCCTGAACTTCGTCGGCGTGGTGGAACGCGACGACTGGCGCGTGGAGTCCTGGACAGAGCCTGGCAGCCATACGGAATGCCTGCACGACCTGAACAATTGGCATGAGGATGTAAAGAACATCATCCGGGCGATCGATACGCCGTATAAGTGGGCCTTGCTGGGACGGGATCCGCTGGATCATTACACGCAGGGCCGGGTCTGCCTGATGGGCGACGCGGCGCATCCCACGCTGCCCTTTCTGGCTCAGGGCGCCAACATGGCGCTGGAGGACGCGGTGGTCATCGCCCGTTGCCTGGACGCCCACGATGTGCCGGAGGCCTTGATGCGATATGAGAACGCCCGCCTGCAACGCACCGTGGCAATCGTGCGTGGGTCATCAGACAACACCAGACGTTTCCATAATCCTGCTCTGGGCAGTCCGCAGGGAGCCGCGGCTTATGTCGAGCGGGAATTCCAGCCGGACAAAGTGAAACAACGTTATGATTGGCTGTACGAATACGACGCGCTGACGACGCCATTGCCATGAAACTGGATCAACCTATGGGCGCGTCGCTCCGCAATCATGATGTGACTGGAGAGTCGTCGGGATTGAGGATGCGAAGCGGTAGAGCCTGTTATGGACCTGCGGCGGAGTAATCACCAAGTTTGCAGGCATGAGCACCGTCCGCAAGCCCTACCCGTCTGATGTAACTGATGAAGAATGGGTTTTGGTTGCGCCGTACCTGACCTTGCTGGCGGAGGATGCCGGACAACGGGCCCATCCGCTACGGGAAGTGTTCAACGGCCTGCGATACATCATCAAGACCGGCGCGCAATGGCGCTGGATGCCAAATGACCTGCCGCCCTGGGCAGCGGTCTACCAGCAGGCGCAGCGGTGGTTGGCAGCGGGCTGTTTCGAGGCGCTGGTTGACGATTTGCGGGCGGTGCTCCGCCACGCCTTGGGCCGCTCAGCAGAGCCAAGCGCCGTCATTCTCGACAGCCGTACCCTGCGGTCCTCGCCGGAAAGCGGGCAGCGTGCGGGCTATGACGGTGCCAAGCGCAAAAAGGGCTCGAAGCTGCATCTGGCGGTCGATACGCTGGGCAGTCTGCTGGCACTGCACGTCACTGCGGCTGATGTCGACGAGCGGGTTGAGGTCGGCCGACTGACCCGGACGGTGCAGGCCGTGAGTGACAACAACGTCGAGGTTGCGTTCGCCGATCAGGGCTACAATGGTCCCAACGCCGCCGCGGCCGCCGAAGCCAACGGTATCGAACTGGTTGTGGTCAAGTTGCCGGAAGCCAAAAAGGGTTTTGTCTTGCTACCGCGTCGCTGGGTGGTCGAGCGGTCGTTCGCTTGGATGACCCGCTTTCGGCGCCTGGTCAGGGATTATGAACGATATGCCAGTACTCTGGCAGGATTTCACCTCATTGCATTTGTATGCCTCATGCTCAAACGCGTCGCTTCACTGGCGGTAGGTTCATAACAGCCTCTAGGGCTTTGCTCGTGCGAGGTTCGGTCGCGAAACAGTCCATCCGGATCATGAACTTTGGCGATACGTTCCACGTTCGTCCGACAATCCCGGCGGCCACCCTGTCAGATGTTGTCGTGAATATACATGTAGGAGCTGCCGCCCGAAGTACCGTAGCTGACTGATAGCCTGCCGTCGCTCAAGGCATTGCCGGCGAAGCCGACCAATGTCAACGATGCGGTCGGTTGGCCTGAAGCCGAGGCGTGAAGTGTCAGACCTGTGTAACCGGCCGCGCCCTGTCCATTCACCCAGGCAAGACCGGCGTCACTTGGCGTGATGCCCCAGACCGTTGCGGCGTCGCCTGCGATAAAGTGATTGACCGTGCTCCAGACATCCGCCTTGGCCGAGCGATCATCGACGAAGAACGTGTCGGACCCGGTGCCGCCGGTGAGGAAGTTCGAGCCAACGCCGCCATCGAGCACATTGGTTCCGCCGGTGGCGGCGATCGCATCATTACCGCTACCGCTGTGAATGAACCAGTTGGGAGTGGTGGCGGTTATATTTAGACTATCACTGGTGATATTGATGTACTGCTGCTGCAATCCGCTGACCGGACCCGCATAGGCCTGGGCGAGCGCCGAGACGGGAAGTCCTGTCGTGGTATCAGCGACATTTAGGCCGGTGGTGCCCGGTAAAAGTCTGCTCGCATCTACATTGAAGCCTAGCACGTCCATCAAGGTCATATCAGTCGGAGAGATATTTTCGAGTTGGTTCATGCTCCCATAGCCAAATGCGTCATCCTGGACGCTGGAGGCCCAGTCTCCTGGGTCTCCGGACAAGGATGGGTCAAATGGCAGAAGATTTGTTTGTCCGCCATCTATCGAGAAGTATGCCGGCTGATTGGGACTTGTGGCCAGTTCGCCAGGGGCGGTGTATCGAAACAGGTCCATCACCATATCCAGCGACTGCGGATTGGTCCCATCGCTGGCGAATCGTCCCAGAGCGTGGGTGATCTCGTGCTCGGCCGCGCCGATGAGGTCATAGGTGGCCGAAGTTGCTCGATTATCTGGATTAAACGAAAATGCAACAGTATTACTGAATCCGACGGCTCCAGCGATAGTCGCAGTCGCGGCCGGCAGCAGTCCCCAGGCCTGTTGCTGAGCAATGGACACAAAAAATCCCGCACCATCCGTCGGATCCGTTACCGGAAGATATTTCAAGATCAAAAAATCATTACTTGTCGTCGCGTATTTCGCCAGTTCCGACACAACCTGGGCATAGGTAAATGCCGTGCCGATCGGCGACGCACTTGCCAAGGCATCTGGGCCTATCGAAAATCCCGCGGTTTCGCCCCATCCCACGTTGATATTGACTGTTACGGCGTTAATGATCAATGCATCCAAGTAATTGGCCGCATCTTGAACCGCGGACTTGAAAGCCGACGGAGCACCAACTACGCTTGGATCATATATGAGGTTTGTTTGCACGATCTACTTCCGCTTGCCGATCCGCCACCAACTTGACTGACGTTGGTGTTCCTCGTTGCACTTTTCCGTCACGGGGCGGTGCCGCGTCAGGCATGCCCGAATAATCAATGTTCAAGCAATTAAACGAACCACAGTTGTGTCATCGTTGGTGACAGTAAATCTTTCGAGCTAAATATTTCGAACGTGCGAAAGCCTTCTTCACGATGTTGTTGTCGTCATGTAGAGTTATTGTCGTCAGGTAGAACGCAGGCATGCTGGCCGTTTGTTCGTGTTCTGTCAACGGATCTGCTTACGCAGGCATGCATTATCACTTGCGTTTGAGATCATATAGTAGTTACTCTACTGGGATTTCTAAGAATAACCTTAATTGCTACCTATTGGGGCAATCATACTTGCGGGGCACTCTTAAGCTGTAATTGTCGCCAGTGTGCTCACGTTGATCTACAGTCCCGAGCGCCACGGCCAACGCCGGACGCATTGCCGGCAATTGACCAAATGCGGCATTGTCACGCGTCCGCTATTGAAAAGCCGAACCGGATGACGGGCATGGCGCCGTCGGACGAGCCGCGGACGTTCGGCGCCTGGGCGGGTGCTCATGCTGGCTGAGGTATCCCTGAGCACAGGCGAGGCGGGCCAGGAAGAGGAATGAAAAGACAGCGACCCAATCCCCGCAAGGCGCTGAAGTATCGCAAGACGATAGCGCCGTCACTCCAGGCGTTAGCGTCCTCCGTCCACCTGCAAGATTTGTCCATTGACGAAGCCGGCCAGATCCGAGGCAAAGAACACGACCGCATTGGCGATATCCCGCGCGAAACCCAGCCGCCGCAACGCGATCCGCTCCACCAGCGCCTCTTGGCCTTCGGGCCCGTAGCTTTCCCACTGCTTCTCCGTCGCCGCGTTGGTCCGGATGAAACCAGGAGCCACGGAGTTCACCGTGATGTTGAACGGTCCCAACTCGTGCGCGAGTTGTCGCGTCAGCCCGACTACGGCATGCTTCGCGCTGCAGTAGGCCTGGATGCCGGTCAACGACGCCTGCAGCCCGGCACCGGAACTGATGTTGACGATCCTGCCCCCGCCTGCCCGCTTCATGCCCGGCACCGCCGCTCGGCTGAGGTTGAACGCAGCGTGCACGTTAATGTCGAAGATGACGTCCCAGTCCGTGTCGGAAACATCCTCCACTGGCACCGGCGCCTGCCCGGCGACACCGCCGGCATTGTTGACCAGGATGTCGATCGGCCGTTTCGCCGCGACCTCGATCTGGCGGACCCAGGCTGTCGCGGCGCTGCGGTCACGCAGATCCAGTGCCTGGGTAACCATCCGTCCGGTCGAGGCGGTCTCGGTCAGGCCGTCCGGCGTCAGGTCGGTGGCGAACACTTCGGCACCGAGGCCAGCAAAGGTGCGGGCAATTTCCCGCCCAAAGCCGTGCCCGGCCCCGCTGACCGCGACCACCTTGCCGTCAAAATCAATGTCCATGGCAATCTCCCGCCAGCCCGGGGCACCAAGCCCATGGCTCCTGATGCCGCTATCGCACCATGCTGACGCTGGCCCTATCCAGGCATGAAGGTCAACGCTGCAAGCTTGCGGGCGGGCCGCAGTTCGTGCGCCCGGCCATCAGGCAATCCTCGATCGCGGCTGAAGACCGGAGCTGCTGGACCAGGAACAATCCCACAACCAAAAGCACCAGTGTGATAGCAATCCCCAGAAGGCCCGCCGTCTGGCGGTCCGCCACCTTCTGGTCATCCTGCTCATCCAGCAAAGGGCGATGCGTGAACATTCAGCCCGCCTTCCCGTGTTTCAACCCATCGATCATAAAGGAACCGCGTGCGGTCACTGCAAGTCAAGCATGTATTGATGCGGAGGAAAGCGTCCTTGTCGCGACAAGCCATCCGGCACCTCAGCACCGACACCCGGTTCGGTTCGCTGATCCAGCGGGTCGGATCGCCGCGGCTGGATATTCAGCGCCAGCGCAGCCCGTACGAGGCGCTGATCCGCGCGATCGCGCATCAGCAACTGCACGGCCGGGCAGCCGAGGCGATCCTGCGCCGCTTCGCCGCGCTGTTCCCGGCCGGAGCGTTTCCCGCTCCTGATGCCGTGCTGGCGACGGGGGAACTGGCGCTGCGCGGCTGCGGCTTTTCCGGCGCCAAGATCACCGCCATTCGTGACATCTGCGCCAAGGCGCTGGATGGTACGATCCCTAGCCGCCGCGAGTCGACCCGTCTGACTGACGAGGCCCTGATCGAGCGGCTGACCAGCATCCGTGGCGTCGGGCGCTGGACGGTGGAAATGCTGCTGATCTTCACCCTGGGACGGCCGGACGTGCTGCCGGTGGACGATTTCGGCGTGCGGGAGGGCTATCGGGTGCTGCACGGCCTGGAGGTCCAGCCGAAGCCCCGCGCGCTGGCCGAGATCGGGCTTGCCTGGGCGCCTTATCGGTCCCTCGCCACCTGGTACCTCTACCGTGCCGCGGACGAGGCACGCCTGGTATCGACAAGCCGAGCATGAGCTTGATGCGCAGTGGCGACTTGGGTGTGCGTTGGAGCGCCTCCGTGGTTTTGCTGATCGAGCGCATCCGCCAGCAACCTCATGTCCGCTGCCGTCAAACGACGCGGGCGCATTGGATGCGAATCGTGATGGATTGTCAGGTCATCATACCGGCTTCCAGGCCCGATCCACCTCCACATCGATCAGCGTCGGCGCCTCGGCCGCCAGTCCTTGCCGCAGCAAGTCGCCGAAGTCCGCCAGCGTGTGGGCCTTGTGCGCCGTCAGCCCCAGGCCGCGTGCCACCGAGAGGAAATCCACCCGCGGCCGGTCCAGGTCCATCGCGACATAGTTGTCGGTCTGCGCCGCATGTCCGCGCATCGCGTTGGTCCGCTGCTTGAGGATGCGGTATGAATAGTTGTTGATGATCACGAACACCATGGCCAGCTTCTCATGCGCCGCGGTCCACAGGCCCTGGATCGAGTACATCGCCGACCCGTCGCCGATCAGCGCCACCACCGGGCGGTGCGGCAGTGCCAGCTTGACGCCGATCGCCGCCGGCAGCCCCCAGCCGATGCCACCGCCGCGCAGACCGAAGAAGCTTTGCGCATCGTCACTTTTCAGAAACCGCCTTACGCCGACACCGGAAGACACGGTTTCATCGATCACCACCGCCTCGGCCGGCAGCAGCTTGCCGATCGTCTGCATCAGCGCCATCGGGTGGATCGGATTACGGCTCGCCACGGCGTCGGCCATGGCATGGAACCGCGCCAGGCTGTCCAGGCCGGCGGCTTTCACCCGCGCCAGCCGTTGCGCCGCCGCCGCTTGCTCCGACGCTGAACAGGCGCGCCGAACGGCATCCGTCAGCTCCGGCAGGGTAACCGTGGGTTCGCCCAGGATGGACACCTTCTCTGGATAATTCTTTCCCAGTTCCCAAGGGTTGGTATCGAGATGGACCACGGGAAAGCCTTCCGGCATCGACTCCACGTCGCCGGGCAGCGACAGCGTGAACAGGTCGGCGCCGATGGACACCAGCAGGTCGTGCTGCGACAGCAGGTCGCGGATCGGGGCCGGCAGCCGAGCGATCGGGCCGCGATACAGCGGGTGCGACGACGGGAACATCGCGCGGCTGGCCATGCCTTCGTCATAGACCGGCGCGCCGAGCGCCTCGGCCAGCGCGACCAGTTCGGCCAGGGCGTTGCCTTGCGCCACCGCATCACCGGCGATGATCAGCGGCCGTTCCGCTCGGGCGATAATCGCTGCCGCATCGGCGATCGCGGTAGCGTCACCCCGGATGGCACCAGCGACACGGCTGGGCCGGCCAAGATCCAGGTCAGCACTGTCAGTCAGGATATCGCCCGGCAGCGAGAGGAATACCGGCCCCATCGGCGGCGCCAGCGCGGTCTTCACCGCGCGGTGGATGGCGCGCGGCAGATCGGCCAGCCGCCGCACCTCCTCCGACCATTTTACCAACGGACGCGCCAGCGCCGGCAGATCGGCCCACAGCAGCGGCTCGGTGAAGTTGAACCGCTGCTCGTGCTGACCGGCGGTCACCAGAATCGGCGAGCCGGCCTTCTGCGCGTCGTACAGCATGCCCATCGCGTTCCCGAGGCCCGGGGCGGCGTGCAGGTTGACCGCGACGATGTTGCCGGACGCCTGGGCATAGCCGTCGGCCATCGACATCGCCGGCGCCTCCTGCAACGCCAGGACGTAGCGCAGGTCCTGTTCAGCCGCGAAAGCATCCATCAGCGGCAGTTCCGTGGTGCCGGGGTTGCCGAACATCACCCGCACGCCCTCCTGCTTCAATAATTCCAGCAGTGCGGTCTTTCCTGGCATCGTGGGCATAAGTAGTTTTCCTCCTCGGCGGCAGACAGTGCTATCTGGCTACAAGGCGTGGCGCCGCCGATCAAGCGGACGCCCGGGATGGAAGGGATTATTCATGTCGAGACTGACGCGTCGGGTGCTGATCAGTAGCGCGGCCGCGGCTCCGCTGGCTCGGCCTGGCATTATCCGAGCACAGAGCACATCCAAGCCGGTGAGGATCGGGCTGGTGTCCGACATGAGCGGGCCGTACCGGGATGTCGGTGGCCCCGGCAACAAGGTGGCCGTCGAACTGGCGGTGCATGATTTTGGCGGCTCCGTGCTGGGCCGGCCGATCGAGGTGCTGCAGGCGGACTGCCAGGACAAGCCCGACGTCGCCGCGACGCTGGCGCGCGAATGGGTGGACAACCAGGGTGTCGACGTCCTGGCGGACGGCGCGGCGACGTCGTCCGGCCTGGCGGTCCTGCAGATCGCGCGGGAGAAGAAGCGGATCTACCTGGTCACCGGCCCCGCCAGTTCCGACTTCACCGGCAAGCAGTGCTCGCCCTACAGTATCCATTTCTCTTATGATACTTATGCGCTGGCGCATGGCACCGGCAGCGCGCTGACCAAGGCCGGCGGCGATAGCTGGTTCTTCATTACCGCCGATTATGCCTTCGGCTACGCGCTGGAGCGTGACACGACGAACGCCGTCAAGGCGGCCGGCGGCAAGATCCTCGGCAACGTCCGCGCCCCGCTCGGGACCGCCGATTATTCATCGTACCTGGTGCAGGCACAGTCCTCGGGCGCCAAGGTCATTGGCCTGGCAAACGCCGGCACCGACACGCAGAACTGCGTCAAGCAGGCGGCGGAGTTCGGCCTGACGAAAAGCGGCATCCGGCTGGCCACGCTGCTGATGCAGATCAGCGACGTGAACGCGCTGGGCCAGCGCGTCTGCGAGGGACTGACCTACACCGACAGCTTCTACTGGGACATGAGCGACAGCACCCGCGCCTGGTCCAAGCGCTGGAGCGCCCAGATGGGCGGCATGGTGCCCGGACTGCTGCACGCCGGCAACTACTGCGCGACCAACCACTGGCTGAAGGCGGTGAAGGCGGCTGGCACGACGGACGCAGACACGGTCGTCGCCAAGATGAAGGAACTGCCGGTCAATGATTTCTACAATACCAATGTAAAGGTGCGGGAAGACGGAAGGGTGATGCACGTGATGTATCTGTGGCAGGTCAAGCCGGTAGCAGAGGCGAAGTCGAAGTACGATTTCTGCAAGCTGCTGGCGACCATTCCGCCGGCTGATGCCTGGCGGCCGTTGGCCGACGGTGGTTGTCCATTGGTGAAGGCGTAGGCGCTGAAACATCTTCCGGTGGCGCCGCTTCAGGAACACGGCGCCTTCCGGCCCTACGGTCTTATTCCAGCCATTACGGCGCGAACGCTTCTTCCTCCGCCTCGATCTTCGCCGGATCGAGATCCATGCCAAGACCTGCAATGCTCGGCACATGGATCTCCCCACGCTCCGGTTTGACCGGGTGCGCGAGGAAATGCTGGTGAATGTCGTTCCACTTGACGAGGTATTCCTGGTACGGCGTGTGGATCGGCGACTGCGTCACCGAGAAGTGGATGCCAGCCGGCGTCGAATGCCCGTGCGGGATGGTGATAAGATCATGCACCGTCGCATAGGCCGCGATCTTCAGCGTCTCCGACAGGCCGCCGCACCAGTAGATGTCGGGTTGCAGAATATCGAGTGCCCGCGCGTCGATAAACCGCTTGAAGCCCCAGCGCGTGTACTCATGTTCGGCGCCTGAAAGCGGAATACTGATCTTGTCCTTGATCCGCCGGTAGCTGTCGATGCGATCGGGCATGCAACATTCTTCCAGCCATCGCGGCCGGTACTCCGCGATGCGGGAGGCGAGGTCGATGACGTAGCTTGGCTCCATCGACTGCCAGCAGTCCAGCATGATGTCGTCATCCTCGCCCAGCGTCTCGCGCAGCGTGCGGACGAGTTCGACGTTCTTGCGCATGCCCTCCGGCCCACTCATTGGGCCATGACGGAAAAACCACTTCTGCGCGACATAGCCTTGTTCCGAGAACACCAGCGCGCGCTCGCGCACCCGCCCGGCATCCTGTGTGGCAAAGCCAAGCATGCTGGCGTAGGTTGGGATCGAGGGTCGCGTCGGGCCGCCCAGCAGCTTGTAGACGGGCTGGCCGAGCCAGCGGCCCTTGAGGTCCCACAATGCGCAGTCGATGGCGCTGATCGCGAGCATCGCGTCGCCCTGGCGGCCATGCACCATCAGGCGGTGCATCTGGTCCCACAGCATCTCGTGCGCGATCGGGTCGCGACCCATCAGCATCGGGCGCAGCCGGCGGCCGACGAAGAAGGCGACGGTGTCCGGCACGGGGCCGGCAATGCCGATGACGCCCTCATTCGTCTCGATCTGCACGAAATAGGTCTCGATTGCGAAGCCGCGCTCGGTTTGCTGGCCACCCTCGAAATCCTGGCGTGCCCGATACTCCGGGTAGATATCGATCGGCCGGACGAGGCGCTCTTCCCAGAACGAACCTGATGTCGGCATGGTCCCGCGCAGCTTGCGCAGGCGGACGGCGGTGATTTTCATGGCTTGGACGCTTTCGGCTGCGGTAGATGGCAACAGCCTAGCGCACGGGCAGCGTTTCGTCTTGCTTCCGGGCGACCCTGTTCAGCGATATGCGCGTGAAGACGTTCATCACGTCATGTTCGCGGAACGCGTTGCGTACTGCCGGCGGACGCGGTGGACGTTTGCTTGCCACCGCATTGTTGGGGCCGATGCCAGCCAGGGACATCAGGACGGCGGCAAGCGGCTGCGCCTCCGGAACCAAATAATAGAGCAGTTTCCGATCACGTTGCACCAATTTGTCATGGTCGGGCTTGTCTCGGCCATCCGCCCCCAGCCGTTGGTGCGAAGATGGCCGGGACAAGCCCGGCCATGACGGGTTCAAAACGGAGCGACCTGATCGGAACTGCTCTAGCCGGTCATGCAGCTTCCTTCCGCGATCGTGAACGAGACCCTTCTATCGCGTGCAATACGAAGTGTAGCGCTTCTTGTAATGACCGGCGCCCTTCCGGCAACAGTTGTGCCATAAGCTGCCAGGCATGCGGCACACCTGGCCAAACCCGCAGCGTGACATCGACCCCAGCCGCCTGGGCCCGTGCCGCGAAGCGAACCGAATCATCCCGCAGCACCTCATCGCCGCCGACGTGCAGCAGTATTGGGGGCAGCCCGGTCAGATCCGCATAGAGCGGCGAGGCGAATGGATCTCGCGGATCCAGTTCGGGCGGCAGATACACCTCGGCCAGCCGCGCCACGGAAGCGCCGAAGAACAGCGCATCGCGTCGGTCATTCTCGATGATCGAGATCCCGGTGGCAGCCAAATCCGTTACCGCCGAAAAGGCCACGCCAACCGCCGGCATTGGCCGCCCGGTATCGCGCAGCCGCAACAGTGTGGCGAGCGCCAGATTACCGCCAGCCGAATCACCGGCGATGGCCGCGACGGGCTGGCCGGTTTCGGTGGCAATCCAGTCGCAGCAGGTGATCGCATCGTCGAGTGCGGCGGGAAACCGGTGCTCAGGGGCGAGCCTGTAGTCCGGCACGAACAGCCGCAGCCCTCCGGATCGTGCGAAGGCAATTGTCACAGCCCGATGGGTGGCGGGTGAGCAGGCAAAAAAGCCGCCGCCGTGGAGATAGAGCATGATTGGTGCATCGCGCGCGGCTCGGTCCGAGGCGACCCATTCGCCGGGTACTGGCCCATGAACGGTCTTGATCTGGATATCGCGCGGAATGCGCCCTCGGTATGGCTGGCCAAGCTGAATGCGAATGGCGGCGAGATCGACCGGATCCTTGATCGGCTTCTTGATGCGCCATCGCAGGAAGCGAACCAGAAGATAGGTTTGAATACTTGGCATACGTCCTATGTGACGCGAGCCGTCGCGGCGACAACCCTTGTTGATCGGATCTCGTACCGGAAGATCGGAGACATCATCAAACGATATCCTGCGAATCGTCCAGCCAGAGCGTCGGAATGCACGCCTCTGGCGGGATTTACCCGATCGGCGATTCCAGGCCTTACGCCGCCCGCCAGATCTCCCCGTCCCGCACCGCCTTGCCCTCGGCTTCCATCTTCAGCAGATGCGCCAGCACATTCCGCTCCGCCGCGCGGCGCAGGCGTGGGTTCAACTGTGAATACATTGTGTCCATAATCGTGTAGGTATCGGCCGGTCCATTGGCCAGCTTCTCCGCGATTGCCGCCTCGCGGATCATGCGGTGGGTCAGCATCGCCCGCACCAGCGCGCGAGGCTCATGCAGCGGCGGACCATGGCCGGGGAGATACACGTCGTCGTCTCGGGCAAGCAACAGGTTCATGCTGTTGAAGTAATCGTGCATGTTGCCGCCGGGCGGGCTGACAATGCTGGTGGACCACGACATCACGTGGTCGGCGCTGAACAGCGCCTTCTCGCCATCCGCCGGCAAGGCAAAGCAGAGATGGTCCGAGGCGTGGCCGGGCGTGTGCAGCGCCTGCATTCCGGCGAACACAGCGCCGTGATCCAGCTTGATGTCGGGCTCGAACGTCTCGGTCCCGCTGATCCGGAAGCCCACCGTTGGCGCGCCGCAGGCGGACTGCAAGGCAGGCACCGCGCCGACATGGTCGTGATGCGTGTGGCTGACCAGGATAAAGGCGATCCGGCCGCCGGTGTGGCGCATGATCGCCTCGATATGCTCGGGATGGTCCGCCGGCCCGGGGTCCAGCACGACCAGGCCGTCCGCGGTCTCGATCAGATAGGTGTTGGTGCCGAGGTAGGTCATCGGCCCCGGATTGTCGGCGACGATCCGGCTGATGCCGGGCAGCACCGGCAGGGCCGCACCGCGCTGCGGCTCCGGTTCGGTCAGGAAGGGCATATGGGACTGGCTCCGTCTTTACGTCGTGCATGCCGCAAATCAGCCGGGCTGGCAACGTTGTTGCTTTGCATGGCAGGATGCCGCCCAACCAATGAACGGGAGGATCGAAACAGCAGCCCCGGGCAACGATCAGTGCCCCTCGGCCTCGCCTACTGATCCACGACCGACCCGTCCTGGTGCGGGCGCATGCGGATTGGCCGGTTACGCGGCGGGAAACGACGCTCGATGTCGGGCACCAGCTCCAGGCCGATACCGGGTGTGTCGGGAATCGTGATGAAGCCGCCCTGCTGCTCCGCAAGCCCGGTCGCCAGTCCCGCACCAAGCAGCTCAGCCGATCCATCAAGGTCGGGTGTGCGCGACGGGTACTCCTGGATCGCGAAGTTGGGGATGCAAACGGCAATCTGCAGGCACGCCGCAGTGCTGATCGGCGACAGCGGATTGTGCGGCACGACCTGCGCGTCGTGCGCCTCGGCCAGAGCAGCGATCTTTTTCGCCCCGGTAATGCCGCCGCACAGGCACACGTCGGGCCGCAGATACTCGACCGCGTGACGCGTCAGCAGCGTCTGGAACTGGTACAGGCTGGTGAAGCGCTCGCCGGTCGCGACGGGGATCGGGATATGGTCGGCAACCCAGGCCATCGCATCGAAGCTGTTGGGCCGCAGCGGGTCCTCGAAGAACATCGGCATATACTGTTCAATGCCGCGCCCGAGCGCGATCGCCTCGGGCGGCGTTAGGCGACGGTGGATTTCGATGCACAGATCGACCTCCGGCCCGACCGCGTCGCGCAACCGGCGCACGTTATCGATCGCCTGATGCATCTTCGCTGCGTGAGAGCGATAGTACGGCGCCTCCTCGTCCTCGTCCAGCAAAGGGTTGAGGTGGCCGAGGGCGGTGAACCCTTCGGCCTTCAGCCGCTTCGCCTCGGCGACCAGTGCCTCGATCGTGCGACCTTTCACGTGGCCATAGAGCCGCGCCTTGTGGCGCATCCGGCCGCCAAGAAGCTCGAACACCGGCACGCCGTGCAGCTTGCCCTTGATGTCCCACAGGGCGATGTCGATGGCGGAGACGGCGCCGGTGATCGCGCCGCCGGTGAAGTGATTGGCGCGCAGCATCACGTTCCAATGGTGCTCGATCGGGCGCGGGTCTCGCCCGACCAGATACTCCGCATATTTGCGGATCGCCGCGGCACTGGCTTCAAGCTGGCCCCACGCGCCGCTCTCGCCGATGCCCGTAATGCCCGCGTCGGTCTCGATGCGAACCAGGCAGAAGCGATCGACCATCAGCGGCTCAACCTTGGTGATCTTCATTCTTCGAACTCCTTTAGCCGTCAATCCGCCACACGCTCGAGCTTGCCGACGATGAAGATGTACGAGCCGGCGCCAAGCAGCGCGACGCAGGCGATGTAGACAAGCGGGGCGGTGAAGCTGCCGGCCTGCAGCAGGAAGCCAATCACGATCGGCCCGGTGATTGAGGCAAGCCCACCGGCGAAGTTGAACATCCCGCTGGTAAGGCCGATCAGCCGCTCGGGTGCCGTCGCGGACACCAGCGACCAGTGGATCGAGGCCAGACCATTGGCGAGGAACGCCAGCGCCAGGAACATGATGATCAGCGCCGGGCTGCTGACATAGTTGGCGCCGATGATCACCGACGACAGCCCGAGGCCGCAAATGATCATGGTCTTGCGCGCGATGCTCAGGCTGACGCCGCGGCGAACCAGCCAATCCGAGAGCATGCCCGAGCACAGCACGCCGACGACCGCGCAGAGGAATGGCAGCGAGGCGTAGATACCGGCCTTGATGAAGTCCAGATGCCGGTATTTCACCAGGTAAGTGGGAAACCAGGTGAGGAAAAACGCCGCCGTGTTGCCCCAGGCAAAGTGGCCCAGGTAGAGTCCCCAGAGCTTGCGACGTCCGAGCACGACGCCGAGGTCGCGCCAGGTGATGCCGCTCTGGCGCCGATGCGCCTCGATCCGCGTGCTGAGGTCGGGAATGCCGCCGGTGCTCTCGATCAGCGCGATCTCGGCCGCGTTCACGCCGGGAAATTCCGTCGGCTCATGATAGCTGCGATACCATATGACAGCCCAGATCAGGCCTACCGCTCCGGTTGCGAAGAAAATCACGGGCCAGCCGAACGTCACCGCGATCCAGGCCAGAACGGGGGTCAGAAAGGCGAGGCCGACGTATTCCGCGGCCGTGTAGACGGCGATGCAGGTCGCGCGTTCGCCTTCGCCAAACCAGGTGGTGGCAACCCGGTTGTTGATCAGGAAGCTCGGCACCTCCCAGACGCCCACCAGCATGCGCAGCACGATCAGGATGGTGAACCCGCTGGCGACGCCGATGCTCAGGGTCGCGGCTGACCAAAGCACCAGCGCGGCAGTGTAGAGCGTGCGGGGGCGGATGCGGTCGGTGAGCCACCCGCCGGGGATTTGCAGCGGCGTGTAGGTCCAGCCGAACGCCGAGAACAGCAGGCCCATCTGCACCGGGGAGAGCGCGAACTCACGGGCGATGCCAGGCGCCGCGATCGAGAGATTGCTGCGGTCGAGGTAGGTGATGACGACCGTGACGAACAGCAGCGCCATGACGACGAAGCGCCGCTTCGACGGGACCGCGAGAGCAGATGTCGCGCCCGGACGAACCAGCGGCGCCGGGGCATCGTTGGCCATGGCATTGCTCCCTTCCGCGCCGTTCAAGACGGCACAGACAGCTATCGTGGCGCGATCCCAGGTTTGCCGCAACGCCAGGACGTTCGGTTCATCCGCACCAAAATGCTACAACGCCACCTGCCGCCCAATCTCGAGGAACCTGTCGGCCGGCAGGTTGAACCGATCCGGCGCCTGAACGGCATTGCGATACATCGCGCCAAACACCATCCGCTGCCATCCGGCAAGCCGAGGGCGCGTCTCGTTGCGGACGACCTCGTCGTGGGCGGCGAAGTAGACCACGTCGTCCAGGTTCAGCGGGCATCCCTTCTCCTTCGCGCAGGCCAGCGCCGCCACCACGTCCGGCTTCTCGACAAAACCGAAATGCACCGTGATGTGCCAAAGCCGGTCCGCCAAGTGCCGAAACTCCGCCCGCTGGTCCGCCGACACGCGGGGATATTCTTCAAACTGCACCGTCAAGCTCACAACCGTTTCGTGCAACGCCCTGAACTGCTCGACGTGCCGCACCATCACCGGCGGAATGACCGCATCCGCTCGGCTGAGAAACACCGCGGTGCCCGGCACGCGGGGGATATTGCCCGATTGCAGCTTGGCCAGGAACCATTCCGGCGTCTGCTCCGTATGCGTCTGGCGGTCTCGCAGGGCGACGACACCACGTCGCCAGGTTGTCATGATGGTAAAGATCACGCAGCCCAGCAGCAGCGGAAGCCAGCCGCCCTCCCGTATCTTGAGCAGGTTGGCGCCGAAGAACGCCAGGTCGATCAGCAGGAAGCCGACGCTGATCGGTGCGGCGATCGCGATCGGCCAGCGCCACACGTCGCGCATGGCGTTGTACAGCAACGCCGTGGTCAGCAGCATGGTGGTTGAAACCGCCGTGCCATAGGCACCGGCCAAGGCATCCGAGCTGCCAAAGCCGAACGTCAGTGCAAGGGTGCAGAGCATCATCGTCCAGTTCACGATGGGCACGTAGATCTGGCCATATTCCTGGTCCGAGGTCTGCCGGATGTTCAGCCCCGGAAACCAGCCGAGCTGCATCGCCTGACGGGTCAGGGAGAACACGCCGGTGATGATCGCCTGGCTGGCGATGATGGTGCCGCACGTCGCCAGCACCACCAGCGGCACGACGCTCCACGCGGGTGCGAGCTTGAAGAACGGATTGCCGTCCAGGCCGGGATTTTCAATCAGCAGCGCTGTCTGCCCGGCGTAACACAGCAGCAACGCCGGCAGCACGAGGCCGTACCAGGACATCCGAATCGGGTTTCGTCCGATATGGCCCATGTCGGCATACAAAGCCTCACCGCCGGTCAAGGCCAGGAACACGCCGCCCAGCACGATGAAGCTCCGCAGACCATGCGTCATCAGAAAGCCAATCGCGTGGCGCGGATCGATTGCCAACAGCGCCTCTGGCCGGTGCAGCAGGCCCAACAGGCCGAGCACGGCGATGACCACGAACCACAGCAGCATGACCGGGCCGAAGATGCGGCCGATGCTGGCGGTGCCTTTGGACTGGGCGGCAAACAACGCGAACAGGATAACCATGGCCGCCGGCAGCACGTACGGCTTGAACGCGTCGGTGACGACGTTGATGCCTTCCACCGCACTCAGGACGGAGATCGCCGGCGTGATGATCCCGTCGCCATAGAGCAGCGCTCCGCCGAACAGGCCGGCGACGATCAGCGCTCCAACGCCGCGCCCGGCTCGACCCGCCTCACTTCCCGTGACCAGCGCCATCAGCGCCAGGATGCCGCCTTCCCCGTGGTTGTCGGCTCGCATCACGAACACGCAGTATTTGATCGAGACGGTAATGATCAGCGACCAGACCACCAGCGACAACAGGCCCAATGCATCCGCCGCCGACGGATGCCCGCCAACGGTGCCGACAATGGTCTGATAGGTGTAGAGCGGGCTTGTGCCCAGGTCGCCAAAGACAATACCGAGGGCGGCCAAGGCGCCGGCGGTCGTGATGGGACGATCGGCAGGCGAGGCCGCTCTGGTTGTGGCGCCCCTTGTCTCGGCGTGACTTGCGGTGCTGTCCATCGTCCTATCTCCGGCTGCCGGCAGGTGCGTATCCTGGTAGCAGCCGGTGCCGATGGCGCATAGCATTCCGATAGGGCGATGAAGCGTCGGGGACGCCGGTTCAGCCGATGCTGAGTGGTCACCGCCGCGTATGCAGCGCCTGCGCCAGCAGCAACGGATCCGAAATCGGCAGTCCGCAGACCGAGCGGCGGCACACATATGCAGCGGCACCGTCTGGTCCGGCCGGCTTGCCATGGGCCGGATGGTCGAGGGGCAATGTCCCAGGATCGGCCGTACGCAGGACGACGATCGCCGGATCGGCGGAAGACGACGCCGTTCGCATCAGCGCGATGGCATCCGCGGTATTGCCGGCGACCACGACGGTGGTGGCTTCCTCCAGCAGATCGGCCGCGGCCAGCAGCGTGGGCATGCCCGTCATCTGGTCCGGCTGCCCGGCGAAGGCGCGCAACACGCCCACTGCCCGCAGGCGAAAGTCGGGGTCGCCGGTCAGGTGGTAGAGGCGCGCCAGCACCTCGGCCATCATGCCGTTGCCAGACGGTGTGGCATTGTCCGCCGCGGTGCGCGGACGGGTCAGCGGCACGTCGGCGGCATCGGCGGCAGTGGCATAGAACCCGCCGGCCGCGTCGCCGAACGCGTCCCGCGCGGCATCGGCGAGGCGCACCGCAATCGTCAGGGGTGCGGGATCACCGGTCGCCTCATGCAAGGCCAGCGCGGCACGGGCCATGGCCGCCTGGTCCTCGATCAGACCCGGGGCGGTTACGCGGCCCAGCCGCCAGGCGTGCGCCACGCCGCCATGGCTGGCGGCCATCTGGGTCAGGATGAAATCAAACGCCTGCCGCGCGCGATCCAGCCACGCCGGCTGCTTGAACACCACCGAGGCGCGCGCGAGGGCGGCGATCGCCAGCCCGTTCCAGTCAGCCAGCACCTTGTCGTCCCAGCCAGGGCGGATGCGCTTGTCCCGCGTCTGGAACAGCACGTCCCGAGCGCGTGCCAGCGCGGCTTCCGCTTCGGCGGAGCCTGGCGGCGTCACCCGGCGCAGGATCGTGTGGCCTTCCCAGTTGCCACCAGGCGTGACGTCGTAGGCCTGCTTGAAGGCGGCGGAGGCAGCGCCGAGAAGCGCATCGACCTCGGCATCGGTCCAGACGTAGAAGCGGCCTTCCTCGCCTTCGCTGTCCGCGTCTTCCGAGGCGGCGAAGGCGGCGTTGCCGTCAACCCGCTGCGCGGTCATGTCGCGCAGCATCCAGCCGACGGTTTCCGTGGCGCGCTGCGCGTAAAGCGGGTTGGGCCGGTGCGCCTGGGCCAGCGCCAGCAGCTCCAGAAGCTGGGCATTGTCGTACAGCATCTTCTCGAAATGTGGCACCAGCCAGATGGCGTCGGTCGAGTAACGGGCATAGCCGCCGCCCAGATGGTCGTAGATGCCGCCTTGCGACATCCGCTCCAGCATCAGATGCAGCGCGTCTTGGGCCGCCCTGTCACCGCCGCGGAAGGCGTTCTGCCAGAGGAACCGGTAGATTGGCGGGTTAGGAAATTTCGGCGCGCCGCGCAGACCGCCCTGATCCGGATCGGTCATCCGCAGATACGCCTCGGCGACCTGGTCAAGCAGCGCCGGCCCAGGCGCATCGCCGGCCGAGACAGCGGCTTCGCTCGCAAGATGATCCGCCAGCGCCTGGGTGTTCTGCGTGACCGCCTCCGCCCCGGTGTTGAAGGCGTTGGCGACCCCTTGCAGCACCTGACGGAAAGATGGGCGCCCCCAGCGCGGCTCCGGCGGGAAATAGGTGCCCCCCCAAAATGGCGTGCCGTCCGGCGTGGTGAACATGGTCAGCGGCCAGCCGCCCGGTTCACCCAGCGCATGCAGGGCGGACATGTAGATGTGGTCGATGTCCGGGCGTTCCTCACGGTCGATCTTGATGTTGACGAACAAGCTGTTCATCAGCGCGGCGGTGTCCGGGTCCTCAAACGATTCATGCGCCATGACGTGGCACCAGTGGCAGGCGGCGTAGCCGATCGAGACCATGATGGGCTTGTTGGTCTGCTTCGCCTCGTCCAGAGCGGCGCGACCCCAGGGGCGCCAGTGCACCGGGTTGCCGGCGTGCTGCAGCAGATAGGGGGAGGTTTCCCGACCCAGCAGGTTTTCAGGTGCGGCCATGGACGGGGTTCCATGCGTGGTTGAGATGCAGACATGGGGATTGGCCTGGGGGATGCCAGTTGGATGCGCGCCGCGACTGCCCGCGCAATCGTCTCCCCCCGATATTCACCGGATCTTAATGTCTTGCCCATAGTATTGAGCAATGCTCTCCCGCCGCCGAGGACCGACCGCCTACGCCACCGGCCTCGCCGCCGAGGATACCGCCTGCGCCGCGCTGCGGACTGACGGTTGGACCATCCTCGGCCGCCGCCTGCGCACCGCGGCCGGCGAGGTGGACGCAGTGGCGGAGAAAGCCGGTCTGCTGGCGCTCATCGAGGTCAAGCACCGCAAGTCTCTCGCCGAAGCCGCCGCCGCCCTGACTGCACGACAGCGATCCAGGCTGCTGGGCGCCTGCGATATCATTCTGGCGAAGCATCCGGATTGGGGCACCAACGGTGTTCGCTTCGACGTGCTGCTGGTCGACCCGGCGGGACAGGTTCGACGGATCACCGACGCGTTTCGGCTGGGTGATCAGGGCTAGACGCCCGCGGAGAATAACCACTGCCGGTCAGGCACGTTGGCACAAGCCTGTCGTGACGGGCGCGGCGATGGCCGGCCGCCGCGACCATGACAGGGGCGCGTATCGGTCGCCTGCTGAGCGGTATTTTACCACCTGTGGCGCGCAGGGCCGGCTTGGCATGGGACGAGGTGAAGCGGTTAGCGCATCGCCGACGTGGTATCCAGCTCCGCTCCGGCGCCGACGCCCGTCAGATACATCGTCACATCGCCGACCCAGCGTGTCTGAAACGTCAGGCGCACCGGCACGGGCGGGCCGCCCGGAAGCACCGGCGCCAGCCAGGCTGACCCGTGCAGCGGCTTGCTGTCCCGCTCCCGGTTGTCATTCAGCAGGAACCCGGCCAGCATACGCCCGGTAAAATCACAGCGCAGCGCCCGACCGGCAAATGTGGATCGGCTGGTCTGTTCCAGCATCTCGTTCCCCACCGTCACCGCCTGGATCTCGGTTGCACGACGACCGTCGTATGTGTGGACCACGGTCTCGCAGCGACCCGTGGTCTCGACATTGCGGACCAGTCCGATCAGGGCACTGACCGTGTCGATCGTGTTGGCGCGCAGCGCATCCGGCACGACCTCCCGCTCATGCGAATTTGGCGGCACAAGCTGGCGCACGATCGGCATGCCCTTGTCGTAGTCGATCACCGCGACCCGGTCTTGTCCTCGCCACACGCCATGCCCGAAAAACCGGTTGGGAACCGGCTGCGTGCCGTTCCATGAGCCGCTGACGGTGTCGAACTGGTGGCCTCGGAAGAAAAATCCGACGACGCCATTGGTATGATACGCCAGGTTTAGCTGATATGAGAATGGGCCTAGCCCAAACCCGGCATCCATCTCCGCCACGTTCAGGCCGGCCGCATAGGTTTCGTAGCTAAGGTGCAGGGACATCGGCCGCGTCTGTCCAGACGCGACGCCGGGCATTGCCAGCATCCCAATCAACCACACGCAGCGCAGATTCATGCACCAAGCTTATGGCTTGGCGCGGCTAAGGCAAGAGCCGGTGGTATCAGCAAAACCCAATTGGCGGAGCAGCCCGATACTACGCCTCAACCGCCTGCACCGCCTCCTCCAGCTCCTGAAAGCTTGGCATGTGCTCGTTCGGCACCATCTTGCGGCCGGATTCCACGCTGACCTGCGGCGCATTGCCGTGCAAATGTGTCACCAGCACCGCGCGGATGACTTCCAGGTAGGTCGACTCCTCCTCGACCACGCCTTTCAACCTCGTGGCACAGGGACCCACCATCCCGTAGGCCAGCAGCACGCCGAGGAATGTTCCGACCAGCGCACCACCGATCATCGCGCCGAGAACGGCGGGGGGCTGATCGATGTGCGACATCGTCTTGATCACGCCCAGCACCGCCGCCACGATCCCCAGCGCCGGCAGTGCGTCCGCCATACTCTGCAACGCGTGCGAGGGGTGCATCTCCTCATTGAACGTCTTCTTCAGCTCCCGCGCCATCACGTCCTCGATCTGGTTCGGGTCATCGGCGTTCATCCCGACCATGCGCAGGTAGTCGCAGATAATCGTGCTGGCGTGGTGGTTTGCCAGGATCTTTGGAAACTTCTGGAATGCCGTGCTTTCGGCCGGCTTCTCGATATGCGGCTCCAGCGCCATTGTCCCCTTGGTGCTTGCCAGCCGCACCAGGAAGAACAGCAGGCTCAGCAGTTCGACATAATCGGGCTTCTTGAACTTGGCACCTTTCATGATCTTGCCGAACCCGTGCAGCGTGTGTTTCACCCCGGTCATGCTGTTCGACATCAGGAAGGTGCCGAGGGCGGCGCCGCCGATGGTCCACATCTCGAACGGGACCGCCTCGATCAGCGGTCCCATGCTGCCGCCCGAAGTCAGGTAGCTGCCGAACACGCAGATGAACAGGAAGACCAGCCCGCCAATGGTCAGCACGGTGGATGCTCAGTGCCACGCCGGCGCAGGCTGGCCTGGGCCATGCGCCGGCGCGGGCCGGCTGGGGCCATACGCCGGCGCGGGCCTGGCGGCATCCGGCAATGGTGCCTCGCGCAACACAAGGATCGCGATCCGCCGATTCGCCGCCGCCATCGGATCCGCCGGCAGCAGTGGTTCGCGGTCGGCATGCCCGCTGACAGACTGGATGCGTGCTTCGGGGAAGCCGCCATCGGTCAGTAGCCGCCGCGTCGCATTCGCCCGCTCCGCCGACAGCTCCCAGTTGGTACGATCCGGACCGGGAAACGGCTGGGCATCAGTGTGTCCAGCGATCGAGATCGGATGATTGAGCTTCATCAGCACCGGCACGACTTTCTGTATCAGCAGCCGAGCACGCTCGTTCGGAGAGGACGAGCCGGTGGGGAACATCGGCAGCTTCACCTCATCCATGATTTGAATGCGCAAGCCGGCCGGCGTCATGTCGACCGCAAGCTGTTTGGCCAGTTCCGCCAGCGCGGGGTCGGCGCGAACCGCTGCCTTGATCTGTTCCGCCGCCTGCTCGAAAGCGGCTTTTTCCTGGCGGGCCTGCGCCTGCGCCTGGTCCTTCGCGTCATCCGCCGCGGCGTCACGATTCAGCTTGGTATAACCCTGGCTGCGCGTATCGGCCGGGCCGCCCGGCCCGGGGGGGCGTCGCGTGCCCGCCTCACCCATGGTTTTCTCGTCCGTCTCGTCATCGGCGGCCTGATCCTGTGTCATCGGGCCCTGTCCGACACCTTCGCCGGCGCGGGCGCGATGATATTCGGTGGAGACCGGGTCATCGCCGTCCGCGACATTCTCCAGCACCGGACGCTTGCCGACGGTGACCTGCACGGACCCACGATCCGAGACCAGCGCGCCCTGGTCGAAAGCGGTGTGGCCGCCGAACGGCTCACCGGTGCCGGACGAAGCGTGCGACAACAGATTGTTGGGGCTGAAATAATCAGCCAGACCCTTGCGCTGGTCTTCGGTCGTGGCGTTCAGCAGCCACATCAGCAGGAAGAACGCCATCATGGCGGTGACGAAATCGGCGTAGGCGACTTTCCAGGCGCCGCCGTGGTGGCCACTGGCTTCGATCGTGTACTTTTTGATAATGACTCCGCGCTTGGAGCCCTTCTTGTCGCCTTTGACCGCCATGATGCCTCCGGATCGAAGGCAATTTGAATGGCAAACGTTAAGAGTTCGCTAATTCGACACAGCGAATTCACACTCGGATGACCCGCCAGGCCGGCAGCACGCGGCGGCAGTCACCCTTGCATCGTCCTGCCGCCGCATCGCCGCCGTTTCCAGGTTGTTCGGCATCTCCAGGATAAAATAGTCAATAATGAACCTGCCCACGCCCAGGCCATCGGTCTTCGGGTTGATGCCGATCACCTGTTTATCCGCAACAAGGCAAAGCCGATATTGACCTGGTCGATATGGCAGATCAGGTAGGTCAGCAACAGGACCGGCATCAGCCGTCAGAACGCCCGCCGCATCAAGACGATTCGATGACCTTGTCGCTGGCGGCGGCAAAGGACATCTGTTTCTCCCTGAATTTGTTGAAAGCAGCCTAGCCGGGTTGACCCGGCGCAGCCAATGGGAGGCGATTCGATGGAAGTCCTGACGGAAAGCAGTATGGATATGACGCCGGCGTTGCCGGATCAGGCGGAAACCCACCCGGCGCTTGCCCGCGCCATCGTCGATGACGGCATACGTCGGTATTTTCAGGATCGGCGGACCAGGATCGATGCGTTCGTCGACAGGAACTTCTCACTCACCGGATCGTTGCGGCTGCATCGCGTGGCGGTCGGCTGGGATATCGCCCGAGCGCCGCTGAATTTGGCGATGGCCGGGCCCCAGGTCGGGCTGCTGCTGGCCGCCCGTTTGGCCGGCAAGCTAGGCGCCACGCGTACGGCGGCGCGCCTCGGTGACACGCACCTGGTGGTGCACACCGCGGTCGGCCGTGAACTCGCCTGGCGGCTGCACGCCGACCTGCTGGAACTGCCGTTCCAGGAAGGCGAGCGGATCACCCGGCGCGACGCCCTGGCTGAGACGATCCTGTCCGATCCTCGCGTTGTCGCCGCGCTTACCCCGGCGCTGGAGGCGATCGGCGCCCACGGCAATGATCCCGCCCTGCGCCGGCGGCTCGAGATCGCCATGAGCGAGTACACCCGCACCCGTGCCGCCGCGACCGAGATCACCACCGCTCTGCTCAGCTTGAGCGCCGGCGTCGTTGCCCTGCGGAAGCTCACCCCCGGCGCCATCTCGCTCGGTCCGAGCCTTGCCGCCGCCATTGCCCAGCGCGCGGCGGTGATGTCGTTCCCGATGGGCGGCGCGTTGGGCTCGGTCTGGTATGCGATGTTCCCGGTGGCACCCTCGGTGGTGCTGGTCAGCGCGCTGACCGGGGGCCTGCTGATGGCGTCCACTGTGGCATCGGCGTTCGCCGGCGTGGTGGCGGACCCGGTGCAGCGCCGGCTGGGGCTGCACCGGCGGCGCCTGACGCGGATGCTGGACGCGCTGGAGCGGCAGATGCACGACCCGGGCGCGCCAGGGTTCGTCGTGCACGACCACTATGTTGCGCGGCTGCTGGATCTGTTTGACATTGCAAGTGCATTGGTCAGAGCGGCGGCACGATAGATGTGATGGATGTTTCGCTGACCCTGGTGAAACTGGCTGGATCGGTGGCGCTGCTGCTGTGGGGCATCCGCATGGTGCAGACCGGCGTGCAGCGGGCGTTCGGCGCCAGGCTGCGCAGCTTCCTGGGTCATGCGCTGCGCGACCGGTTCCGCGCGTTCCTGGCCGGCATTGGCGTGACGGCCATCATGCAGAGCAGCACCGCAACCGGGTTGATGGTCACCGGGTTCGCCGCCGGTGGGCTGGTGGACCTGGTTCCGGCCCTTGCCGTCATGCTGGGGGCGAATGTCGGCACCACGCTGATCGTGCAGGTGCTGTCGTTCAATGTCGCGGAGGTCGCCCCCGCGCTCATCCTGATCGGCGTGCTGATGTTCCAGCGCGCCTCCACCGGCCCACGCGATTTCGGCCGGGTGCTGATCGGTCTCGGCCTGGTGCTGATGGCGCTGAGCCAATTTGTCGAACTGCTGACGCCGTATGAGGACGCGCCCAGCCTGCGGATGATGCTCGGCGCGATATCCACGCAGCCTGTCCTGGATGTCATCCTGGCCGCCGGCCTGACCTGGGCGGCGCATTCCAGCGTCGCCGTGGTCCTGGTGGTGATGTCGTTCGCGGCCAAGGGCACGGTGCCGCCCGATGCCGCGTTCGCGCTGGTGCTGGGCGCCAACCTGGGCACCGCCATCAATCCGGTGCTGGAAGGCAACACGGGCGGCAACCCCTCTGCTCGGCGCCTACCGGTCGGCAACCTGATCAACCGCGTTGCCGGCGTGGCCGCCGTGCTGCTGGCGCTGCCCCGGCTAGGCGGCTGGATCGTCACCATCGATCCGGACAACGCTCGCTCCGTGGCCGACTTCCACACCGCCTTCAACATCGTGCTCGCGTTGGTCTTCTTTCCCCTGCTGGGTCCGTACGCGCGGCTGCTGCAACGTTGGATGCCGGTGCGGATCGATGCGGCGGATCCCGGTCGGCCGATCTACCTCGATGATGCGGCCATGGAGACGCCGGTCGTCGCGATCGGCGGCGCGGCGCGGGAGGCGCTGCGGCTGGTCGATGTGCTGGAGAGCATGCTGCAGGGTCTGCGGGATGCTTTCGCCAGAGGCGATCGCCGGATTGTGGCAGAGACGAAGCACCTGGACGACACGCTGGACAAGCTGAACCGGGCAATCAACGCTTATCTGACGGCGCTGGACCCGGATGCGCTGGGCGATGCAGATCACCGCCGCATACGCGAGATTCTGTCCTTTGTCACCAACATGGAGCGTGCCGGTGATATCGTGGACCGCAACCTGCTGGGTCTGGCTTCAAAGAAGATCAAGCGCGGCCTAACATTTTCCGCCGCCGGCGAGGCCGAGTTGCTGACAATGATCGACCGGCTGATCGCCAATGTCCGCGCCGCGGCCTCGTTGTTCATGACTGCGGATGAACGTGCGGCCAGGCTGCTGGCGGCGGAGAAGGAAATCTTTCGCGGCATGGAGACGACGGCCACAGAAGCACACTTCGATCGGCTCCGCTCTGGCCGCATCGATACGGCGGAGACTGGCGCGCTGCATCTGGACGCACTGCGCGACCTGAAGAGCGTGAATACCCACATCGTGGCGGCGGCGGCTTATCCCGTGCTGGAAAGTCGCGGCGAACTGCTGCCGAGCCGGCTGCGGCAGGAAGTTTAGGCGGCGGGGGTTAGAGCGTGATCGCCTGAGGCTGACCCAGTCAGAGGCGTGAATCACGCGATCAAACAATGCGTTAAAGCGCGATTCGTGGGTCAACCTAAACCAATCGCGCTTTAGGCTGGGAAAGACAGGCAGCCGAGCCGCATCGGCCTACCGAGGCAAACGCCGGCGCTTTGCCGCTTTAGTAACCAGCCGGTTGATCAAGGGAAACGCATCACGGATGATCTCGGCTAGACCGCCTTCAGTCACCATTTGCGCGGCCCTGCCTGGATCGACCCAGCACCATTCGCGCTGCGCTTTCTCCGGCCAGTCCTCCAACTGATGGTCGACCGACAGCAAAAACACCCGGACTCGGCAAAGCACCGCCGGACGAGCGATAAGCTGTTTGCTGTAGTGATAGGAACCAACAGGTCGTTTTCCGACGATCGTGCCGACCAGGCCGGCTTCCTCGAAAGCTTCCCGCGCCGCGACCTCCCGCGGCTTCAGGCCGCGTATCGGCCAGCCCTTCGGGATGACCCACCGTTTCGTCTCCCGCGACGTCAGCAGCAGCACGCGTAACCCATCTGGCGCAATCATGAAGGGGATCGCGGCGAACTGAATTCCTGTCTCTGCTGCGGCCTTTCCCATTAAGCCGATATTATCAAATCTTCATCCACAGCAAGTCACCGATGCGTTTGAACAATCTATGGGGAGTCACCGGTTCGGCCAAAGGCCGGGCGTGGCGACCTCCAGCGAGTGCCCGTCGGGATCGCGGAAGTAAAGACTGGTGCCGCCATGCGGCCAGCGCAGGGTGCTTTCCAGCGCGACATCCTGATCAAGCAGGTGGGTCCGCCATGCATCCAGTTCACCGTAGGGAATGGCGAACGCCAGATGCAGCGCGCCGCGGCCGTGATGCGGCGGAATCATATCACCTGGCTTCGGCCCCGGCGCGGGCCGATCCGTCATGCCGTGACGGAACAACAGCAGCACCTGCTCGCCAGGGACCTCCATGGCGCACATGCGATCATCCTGGACCAAAGCCGTAAAGCCAAACAGACGTTCATAAAAGCGGCGCGACCGGTCAAGATCTTCCACGTAGAGCGAGGTCTCCAGAATTTGGCTAACACGCGGAACGGTTCGCTGCATGGTGTTGGTTCCCCTATCTGCCGGCGACACATCAGGTCGTGGGTCCAGCGGCCATGGTCAAGGGAACCTAGAACGGGTGATCATGGATGGCTGCTGATGAATTGGTCGCCACCACCTCACGGGCCTCGGCGTCGCTTGGATAATCGCCCAGGCAATGACGCGGCATCAGAAGTGAAAACCCAATGAGACAACCGGCTGCGATGCGGCGAACTGAGCAGCCAGACCAGGCAACATCACCTGAACAGCAGAGGCGGTGTGCCCCGAGGCCGCCGCGAAGGTCACGTTGAACAGGTCCACGGCGTCAGCGCGGGCGGCATCGGTCGCGACCACGGCGAGTTCCACTGATCCGTTCATCGATGCCGGCGCGTTGCCGGAGAACGTGTCCGTGGCCGGATTGAAGCGCAACCAGGACGTGATGTTCGGACCGGACACCTCGAACGCCGCGAAGGTCATTTTCAGGCCGAGCGCGTCGGTAAAGGTGTTGGACGGCAGGGCGAGAGCAACCGGGCCGCCGACAGCCCAAACCTGGTTCGGTGTTGGTGCGGATGTGGTGATCGCGGGCCGCGCCACCGTCGCTGGCGCCTGGACGTTGGCGGTGAACGTCTCCGACCCCGTCAGGCCGCTGGCATCCGTTGCCGTCACCTTGATACCTAGGCTCTGGGCAGTGGCCGGGGTGGTGCCGCTGAACGTCTCGGTTGCCGCATTGAAGGTCAGCCAGCTCGGCAGGGCCTGCCCGTTGGACTGCGTGGCGGTGTAGACCAGCGCCTCATTTTGCGGATCGGTGAATGTCGCCGCCGGTAGCGCGAGGGAAATCCGCTGGCCTGCCGTCCAGGTCTGGTTGGCGGTTTGCGCCGCCGCCACCGGCGCACCGATGATCGTGGCCGCGAACGTGTCGGAGGCTGACAGGCCACTGGTGTCCGTCGCGGTCACGGCGATGCGGAGCGTCTGCGCCGTCGGCGGAGCCAGACCGCTGAAGGTCGCGGTGTTGGGGTTGAAGGTCAGCCAGCTTGGAAGCGCCTGACCATTCGACAGCTTCGCGGTATAGGTCAGCGTTTGGTTCTGCGGGTCATGGAAGGTTGTCGCCGGCAGCGCCAGCGCGATCGCCCTGCCACCCGTCCATGTCTGGTTCGCCGTCTGCGTCGCCACCACTGGGGCAGCCACCGCCGGGGCAGCCACCGCTGGCGCCGCCACCGCTGGGGCAGCCACCACTGGGGCAGCCACCACTGGGGCAGCCACCACTGGGGCAGCGAAACCGGCGACAGAAACCGCCAGTTGCTCCCAATCGCCCCAGTAGCTGCCGTTGAATGCCCGAACATCCAGGGTATCTGTTGTCTGGGTCGACCCGGCAAGCAGCGAGACCGCGGCCAGCGATGTCGCGGTCAGAGCCGAGGCGGCCGAATGGGCGGCATCGTCGATGCCGTTGAGCACGAGCATATCGCTGGTCGCGGTATCATAGGCCTGCCACTCGGTGATCGCCTTGTTGCCAGGATCTGTCGCGGCGAACAGCAATGACAACGCCTGCCTGGAACCAGGCGCGAGACCATCGGCCGAGACCGAGTCGGTGACGATGGGTGTGTCCAACTCGTAGATGACGACCGACGCGGCGGCGACGCCGGACCATTCCTGGGAAGCCTGATGCGGTGCGGCGACGGTGACGTCGCTGCTGGACCCGTCATGCGCGGAATTCTGCACCTGACCGCTGCCGTTCACATAGGTGATGTTATCCACCAGCATCGCGGTGCCGCCGGAACCGGAGACGCAGGTGGTGATATGGCCGCCACCGCCGGAGGTGCCGATCACCACGATCTCGCCTTGCTTCACCAGCGACTGCCAATTGCCGGACTGGCCGGCCGGTCCGTCGAAGGCGACGATCCACTCGCCGTTCGCCTGCCCGGGCAGGCCGATCGCGGTACTGACGACCGGCAGCGATGCCCCGGCCTCGGCCGCGATGGTGCTGGCCAGCACCCAGCAGCCATTCATGTTCCAGGCTTGGCCGACAAAGCTGTCGGCGACCGCCGCAATGGAATCCGGCGTCGCCTGGGCGGGAACGGTAGCGATGAAATTCTGCTCCGTGACGACCGTGGCGCTGCCGAGGTAGCCGGATGCGGCGACCTGCATCATATCATAGGCATTGGCGGCATAAGCGTTGGCCGTGGCCAGGCTGTTGGTGCCGAACAGAGAAAGGTTCGTCACGTCATCCAGGCTGCCTGACGCGTTATACGTCAACTGATCGAAGTAGCCGTAAGTACTGTTGTAGTACCGACCCGTTGATGCCTGATAGGTGAAGACAAGTCCGGTACCCCGCGCGTCGCCGCCAATGCTGCTGAAGCGCGTGGTCTGGCCGTCGCCGGACAAATTGCCGGTCGCCGCGCTGGCACCGGCGATATATTCGTCGCGGTCGAGTGCCGTCAGAACCAGATAAGCCGGATTTGTGCCTGCCGCGGTCACCGTAAACATACTTGAAAGACCGACAGACCTGGCTGTGTCACCGACAAACGCATTCTTATTTTCAGTAATCGACATGGCACAAGCTTCCGTTTCTGGTCAGCACTAGAGTTGGCGGAGTAGAATAGGCTGGGGTCTACTGACAGAATTTGCGGGACGTCAGCGGCTGTAAATCAGGTACGTTCGCCCACTCTCGTTCTATTGGGCGGCAAGGCCGTCTTCAACGCCTTTGTCGAGATCCTTACTGCAAGGTGTGGATGACAGGCCCCTGACGTTCAATACTGAATGTCCCTGTCAACTAGCATGGCCAGTAGGATTAAGTAAGAACAAAAACAAGCAAAATTGTTTCTTCAAATTACAGAAGTGTTAAGACTGGCTTAACGGTTCCGGCAGTCCACAGGCATTCGCATGGGCGACTGTTCGATCATGATCGGTGTTGCCCAACCGGCAGTCGGTTGCCCGGTAGTCGATCGCCTGCCCGTTGACTGCCCGCCCGTTGGTTGCGCGTCAGTCTGGAACGTAGCGGAAGACAATGGTACGGCGGTGTCTCGCACCACAACACGAATGGTTGGAAGCGACGCTGGCTCCGTCAAGGAGCAGTGCTTTGAATGATGCTGCTGGAGGGGATCGAACTCTCGACCTCTCCCTTACCAAAACACTGCACCTGAGTGCGAACATTGATTTTATTGATCGCGAAATCGCGAGAAGTGCCGTTTTTAAGCGTTTTTCGCGTAACGAAGGCGATAAACGGGGCCACCTGGCCCCGTTTATTATTTGGCTCGAAAGCGCCGGCAGCAGGGCGGGACGGTCAGTTGCCCGATGCGCGTCGACGTTCAGACGGACTGACCTCCTCCAGCAGGCCAAGCAGCGCCCGCATCTCACCCGACACCCGGGCATCGCCGGCGACCATGCGTTGAATCGAGCGCAGAATGTTCTTCTCGTCCCGGTCGTCGCCGAGTTCCTTCATGCGCCGCGCCAGGCTGCTCTGTGTCAGGCCCAGGCCGGCGATCCTGGCGCGGAACTCGCTGTAGCTTTGGCTCATGTTCAACTCCATCCGATCCCGTGATAGCATCCAGAAGGCGGGGGCCTTGCGACCCCCGCCCTCCGGCTGGTTTAGAAGCGGATCTCGATTGACCCCTTGATCCGCTTCTTTCCCCACCGGAAGTCCCATTTGATGCCAATCCGCATCTTGGGTTCCTTCCGTTGGCCCTCGACCCCATTGCCGAAGGCACGATCTATATACGTCATTATGACGTATAATGCGAGGCCTTGGCGTTCCCCGTTCTCCGAACGATCGCAACTGGTCGAGAGGATTTGGCGCCGGTCGATCCATGAACCGTACGACGTGCACGGTCCGGGGTTGGCTGACGTGACGCGGTCAGGCCCAAAGCCGTCACAGCCCTGGAATCAAAAAAGCGGCCCCCGGGATGTCCCGGGGGCCGCGAACGTCACGACAGTTGTATCGCGGTTCTCGCGCTATTCGTCCTCGGCCCTTTTCGCCACCGCCATCAGCCGGCCGGCGATGCGGTTGAGCAGCTTCCAGAACCAGCTCACGCCTCCACCTCCGCCACCAGGTCGTCCGCCGTCAGGCCGTCGTAGAACGTGCCGTCGGCGCGCACCAGTTGCCGCCAGACGACGCCATGCGCTTCCTCCAGCCGGGCGGCGATCCAGGACCAGGTGGCCGGCTGCCAGCCGCCCCAGGTGCCCAGCCGCACCGTCGCCTCGTCCGCCAGGCCGGTGTAGTCCCAGGCGATCAGCGCGTGGCCGCCCACCACCGCGCCATCGTCGCGGCCGGGTCGGACGTCCCAGATCGGCGCGCGCTGCATGTCGCGCTCGCGCAGCGTGACGCCCCAGTAGCCAGGACCGAGCCGCGCCAGGCCGGCGGCGAGCGCGGACCGGCTGGCAACGTCGATGCTGCCGAACCGGCCGACCAGGAGCTGCGGGCCGATGAAGAAGCCGTAGCTCTGCTGCAGCGTCAGCACGTCCAGCATGTTGGCGCCGTCGGTGGCCGCCAGGTTCGGCGGATTGCCGATGCACCAGGCATAGAACCGCGGCACCCGGTCGGCCTCGACAACCAGATCGTAGCCCTGCAGCTCGGCGACACCGCGCGCCGCGTTGGCCAGCGCGACGGCGGTGCAGTCGGGCAAGGTATCGTTACTGTAAAGACCAGGTGTGAACGCCAGCGCCGACCGATCGAGCACCGCCGGCGGCGGCACGGCGCCGAAGCGGTGGCGCGGCGCGGCCGCCAGCGCCGCCGGATCATGCGGCAGCCGACCGAGGCGCATCCCCGGGGGGCGCATCAGTGGGCCGCCGCCAGGATCAGCCTGGCCTGCTCGGGCGTGAATGTCGTGCGAACAGCGCGCCCTTCAGGCGACGCCAGGCCGTCGCCTGCAAGGCGCGCTGTTCGCGCGGCGCCGGCGCTGCCGACCGCTGCCAGGATGACGGGCAGCAACGACACCGCGGCCTCGATGGTGGTCTCCACGGTCGACCCGCCGGGGATCAGCGGCAGCGCCACCGCAGCGATGGCTTCCACCACCTGACCGATCTCCTGGATGGTCGAGATCGCGGTGCCGGCGGTGGCGCTGGTGATCCGCGCCGCGTCCACCTGGATCGTCGCCAGATCGGCGTCAAGCTGCGTCAGCGCGGCAATCGGCACGCCCGGGATCTGCTTGATGCCGGCGATCGCCGCCGCCAGGCCGGTGGCGATCAGGTTGACGTCGGTGGCGAGCTGCGGCGGCACGGCGGTGGTGGTGGCGCACGCGGTCGTGGCGGCGACGGCGGCCGCGGCCACGGTGCGCAGCAGATGTCGGCGAAGCATGATGCTGTCCCTCCGTGCGGATTCAGGTGGCGGCGGCCGGCTCGTTCACGACGACCGCCGCCACGGCCGCCGGCGGCGGTGGCGGCAGGCTGGCGATCGACGGCACCGTGGGATCCTCACCCAACGCGTGGCCGAGGCTGCCGACGATGCGCTGGGCGATGTCCTCCTGGGTCAGGCCGCTGGCGCTGGCCGAGGTCGTGATCAGGTTCATCGCGACGCTGGCGGCCTGATCCACCGCGGCGCTGCCCAGGTGCACGTCGGGCAGGCTGATGGCGCCGGTAGCGAGCCTGGCGCGCATCAGCCCGGCCCCGGTGCTGACGGCGGCCATCACCGCCGCCTGGTCGCGCGCCGACAGCGCGAGGTGCAGCCGCGCCTGCGCGAGCCGCAGCGCGCGCCCGGCCAGCAAGGCGGCGACCGGCACGATGGCGGCGGCGGCGACGCCGATGACGAACTGCAGGATCGGGTTGAGGTCCATGATTCAGCCTCCGGTGGTGGGGATCAGCGTGAGCGCCAGGGCATGGCAGGCCCGGGCGCGGCGGTAGAGTCCAGGCCAGCGCGCCTGGAAGCCGCATTCGTCGTAGTAGGCGGTGCGCGCGGTCAGCAGGCGGGCGAGCGTGGTGGTAGGATCGTGCGCGACGGCGGCGGCGATGGTGTGATCACCGACGGCGCCGTCCGGTGCGGTGCCGAGGGCGGCCTGCAGCTCGCGCGTGGCGGCGCCGCTGCCGAACTGGAAGTCGAACCAGAAGACATCGATGCCGGGCGGCAGGCGGTCGCCCTGGATGCTGTTCCAGAACACCGCCTGGGTCAGCGGCCGCAGGGTGGTCTTGGTCTGCATCTTGAAGGCGGCGAGCGAGATGTCGTCGACGCCGTGCAGCGGGGCCGCGCGCAGCCAGGTGGTGTAGGTCCAGCCGTAAACGGTGGCGCCGCCGGGATCGCCTGGGGTGATGTGGAACGGCTGGCCGTCGTCGTCCGGCGCCTCGATGAAGCCGTAGCCGGTGCCGAAATTGCGTGAGGTCATAGTGCAGTTTCCAATTGTCAGTGACCAGTTGTCAGAAAGGCAGATGAAGTATTCGGATCGTCTTGCGGTCTGACGGCTGCTTTCAGGGTCCGACTTGTTTTCTGACAACTGACAACTGACCACTGGTGATTGCTTCATTGAGGCGGCCCAGGCGAGCGGCGCATTCGGCGCGCGCGTGCTCGGTGCGCAGCAGCGCGGCGTCGACCTGCACGACCCAGTCGACAAGCTGTTGCAGCGTGCGCGGTGGCGGCGGCGGCCGCGGCGGCGGCCGGCCCTCCGGACAGTGCTGCAGCTCGGGCGGCACCAGCGCCGACAGCGGTGTCGGGATCGCCGCCGGCGGCGGCGCGGCGCAGGCCGACAGCAGCAGGATGGCCGCCCAGATCGGCGGCATGAAAACCAGAAGCTTCAAGGTGGCGCCTCGGCTGAATCGTTACTTGCGTGCCCGTTCGGCCGTCGAGGTGTCGCCTCGCTGCCGCGTTCGCTCGTGCGTTCGGGAACTATCACCGGCATGTCGGGGCTTTCCCGCACCTCCGGGTCGAACAGCCCGGCCAGGAAGCCACAGCGGTCGAGATACTTGGCGCGCAGGAACCATTGCCCCGGCGTCACCTCGTCCGGCAGGTGCCGGGCGATGATGAACTCCTGCAGCAGCGGCGACGGGTCGGCCAGGGTCACGAACACCGTGCTGATGGGTACGAAGTAGCGCTGCCGCGGCGCCAGTCCGTCGTTGTCCACCCAGGTCCACAGCCAGGTCGCGATGACGCTGTTGCACTGCCTGCGGCTGAGGAACTTGTAATGCAGCTCCAGCGTGGACCCGCGCGCGCGGGTGACGACGAAGGGGCGGATCTGGGTGATCTGCAACGGTGCGCTGGCCAGCAGGAAGGCGGTGACGATCAGGGTGATGCAGGCGCCGAGCAGCATCCCGAGCAGGCCGGTCAGCACCAGTCGCCGCCGCTTCACCGGCTGGATCGCCCCGGCACCAGGGGGCCGTTGGCGGCACGCAACAGGGTATTGATGTCGGCGCGGCACTCGATCGTCGAGCGCTCCAGCGCCGCCATCTGCTGGTCCTCGGTGTTCAGCTTGGCATCGAGGTCGGCCAGCCGGCGCTCGACCTGCTCCAGCTTGGCCCGCTGGTCCGGCAAGGTGCTGATCTGCTGGCGCACATCCTGCAGGCCGGAGGAGACCACGGTGCGCAGGTCGGCGATCTGGCTGGAGACGGTGGTCTGCACGGTGGCCAGGTCGCGCGTGCTCTGTTCACTGCGGTTGTTGCCGGTCACGATCCAGGCGACCAGGCTGCACAGCACGGCGGACACCGTGACCAGGGTGCCGACGTTGAGTTCGGGGTTGAATTTCACGAGTTTGCCTTCCGGCGGCTGGGCTTCGGCAGCTTGCTTCATCCGCCGGTGTCGAGGCCGACCGGGCCGACGAAGATCTGCGCGACGCCGACCACGGCGCGGCCCTGTGCCGACTGCGCCAGGCACAGGATGCCGTAGGTGGTCGAGGCGCTGCCGCCTTGCGTCCAGACGGTCAGCACGGCGCCGGCGACGGACACCGGGCTGACCTGCAGGCCGTCCGGCATGACGATCAGGTTGACGCTGGCCAGCTCGATGGCGTCGCCGGCGGCCAGCTCGGTGGTGAAGTCGAACGTGTTGGTCAGCCGGTCGTCGGGCGACTGGGTCTGGAAGGTCAGCATGGCGGGGCCCTGTCAGAGAATGCCGAGGCGGACGATGCGGCGCACCTGGCGGCCGGCGGCGGTGGTCAGGGTCAAATCCAGCAGGCCGTCGGCGCCGGCGATGCCGCCGGACAGGAACAGCGTCACCAGGCCGCCGATGACGACGGGCGGCATGACGGCCTGGACGTTCGTGCTGGCGTTCAGCGTGGCGGCCAGGATGTCAGTCGGGGTGGCCTGAAGGGCAGATGCATCGAGCGCGAAATCGAGCGTGGCAGCGGCCAGCTTGGCCGGCCAGCGCAGCGGCAGGATGGTCGCGATGGCGCCACGCGGCGCCGCGATCGCCTGGTCGAACAGCGGGATCGCGCGCAGGCCGCTGGGGGCGAAGGGTGCCGGCGTGCCGGCCGGCGGGTAGCCGGTGAAGCTGATCAGGCCTGATCCGGGATCAACCGAGACGTCGGCCGACAGGGTGACGGCCAGACCCGTGGCAACCACCGAGCCGGCGCCAGGCAGCCCGCGCACATCGACGCCCGTCCCGAAGCTCGGCGCATAGCCCGCGAAGCTGATCAGACCGGCGCCTGGGACGGCGCTGGCGCTCGCCGAGAATGCGGCGGACGGTCCGCTCAATGCGATGCCGCCGGCACCTGCGGGCAGGCTGGCGCTGGCGGCCGGCGTCGGTGCCAAGCCAGCCAGCGCGACCGTTGTCGCACCGGCCGCGCTGGTAGCCGCGGCCGACAGCGTGGGCAGGCTGCCGGTCAGGCTGATGGCGCCGGCACCCGGCTGGACGATGATCGCGCTGCCGGAGGAGAAGATGGCCGGCAGGCCGGTCAGCGCCATCTGTCCGCTGCCGGGCAGCGCCGTGGCGTTCGCCACCGGTGTCGGCGCGAGGCCAGTCAGTGTGACCGCACCGGCACCCGGCTGGACGATGATCGCGCTGCCGGAGGAGAAGATGGCCGGCAGGCCGGTCAGCGCCGTCTGTCCGCTGCCGGGCAGCGCCGTGGCGTTCGCCGCCGGTGTCGGCGCGAGGCCGGTCAGGATGACGGCACCGGCACCCGGCTGCGCGGTGACCGAGGCGCCGGAGGCGAAGCTCGCGGCGAACCCGGCGAGGGCGAGCAGTCCGCTGCCGGGCAGTGCGGTGACATTCGCCGCCGGCGTCGGCCCCGCACCGGTGAGACCGATCGCGCCGGCCCCTGGCGTCGCCGCCGCGCCGGCCGACAGCGCCGGGGCGGCACCGGCCTGGGCGATCAGACCCGCGCCGGGTATGGCCGCCGCACTGGCCGCCAGGGCGGCGGCGTTGCCGGCGACGGAGAGGCTGCCGACGCCGGGTGCCGCGCGGACGGCCGCCGAGGCAGCCGGGCCGATTCCCGTGAGGGCAATCAGCCCCGCGCCGGATGCGGCCGTCGCGTCGGCCGCCGGGATCGGCGCGTTGCCGGTGACGGCGAGGCGCCCGGCGCCAGCCGCCGCCACCGCCCCGGCCGATGGCGAGGGGCTGAGGCCGGTCAGCGCGACGACGCCGGCACCCGGTGTCGCGGTGAACGCGGTGCCGCCGCCGACACCGACGTAATACTGCCGCCGCACCACCGGGCGCAGCAGGGCGAACGGCGCGGCGTGAAGCTGCGCCACCTCGGCGGGCGACAGCGCGCGGTTGTAGATCAGCCCGAGGTTGGAGATCGCATTCACCGTGCGACCTTGCGCCGGGTCATACCAGCCGAACGACAGCTGCGAGCCGGTCGCTCCGCTGTAGAGCGTCGGCGTGTTGCCGTTGGCCGACACCAGGCCCTGGCCGGTGCCGTTGGTGAATAATTCGCTGTTGGCGCCGTCGAAGGTCGAGGCGACCGAGGTCACGCCGGCGTCGGACGCGATGGCGGCAGCGACGCCGTTGCCGAAGGAGAAGGCGTCGCCGACGTCGCCGCCGCTCTGGCGTTCAATCGCGTTCGCGTAATACGGCGACGAGTCGGTGCTGTGCGCGGAAAAGCCCCACAGCACCGCGCCATAGTTGCCCGAGTAGGCGGTTGGAAACGAGCCTTTCCAGAACAGGCTGGTGGCGGCTGTCAGCAACGACCCGTAGGCGGCATAGGCCGGCGCATAGGCGCCCTGCGCGACCGCCGCCGAGGCCAGGCCGGGACCGAACGGGTTGGCGACGATGGCAGGCGCGGCGTACGGCGCCAGCGTCGGACCGATGCCGCACAGGTCGGTCAGGCCGGACAGCCCGCCGGGCAGGTAGCAGCCGACCAGCCCCGACGCGAGTTCCTGGCTCTTGTCGATCTCGACCGCCCCGGTCGGCACCTGCGCCGGGTGCCACTGGCGCGGAGACGCGAACGCGGCGCGGCGGATCAGCGCCACGTTAGGCTACCAGTTGGCGACGGTTTTGCGCTGCAGGGCACAGACCGCGCTGCCCGACGAGGGCAACGCCACGCCAAGGTTGTTCTGGATCATCACCTTGAAGTTGTACGGCGGGATCGGGATGTTCGGGCAGGCGATCAGCGTGGTGGCGACGCCCGGCACCTGCTGGAAGGTGTAGGACAGTCCCACTGGCGCCGCCTGTGCCGTGGCGCCGGGCGGGTTCGGGTAGTTGGAGCCGTCAATCGCCGGCAAGATCCACACGGTGACGGAAGGCGCACCGCTGCCGGTGGTGATGCCCCCGCCACTCAGGGCGATGACCAGATCCGCCATGTCGTAGCTGATGGTGGTGCCATCGGTCGGCGTGTTGGCGATGGCCGAGGTGCTCAGCTGGTAGCCGCCGTTCGCCAGGCCGAGGAGGGAGCCGAACGGGCTGTCCAGCCCGCTGTTGAGGCTTTGCGAAAAATGCGTGGTCATGGCTGCGCCTCCGCGGTCTGCACCTGGCCCGCGGTCACCGCCGGCACCCAGGCCGGCCCGGTCACCGTGGTCAGCGCGGTGATCGCGGCGATGGTGGCCGCGCTGATGTCACCGGAACCGATGCCGCCTGGGCCAGACGGCCCCAGCGCCGCCAGGCCGGCCTGGAACGCCGCCCAGGTCGGCGCGTTGGTCGGGTCGATGATGTCGCTGTCCAGGCTTTCCACCGCGTTGATCGCGGCCAGGATCGCCTGGTCGGCGGTGCTGGCCGGCGGCAGCGCCGGCGTGCCGCGCGCCCGCGCCACGATGCGCGACCAGTCGCCGGTGGACGCCTGGCGGGCGATCAGCTTGGCGGCCGACCAGGGGAACGTCTGGCTGGTCAGCGTCGTGCTCTGCGCGTTGATCGCCGCGACCACCAGATCCAGCGTCGCCGGCACGGGCGACAGCGCCGCCACCGCGGTCTTCAAAGCCGCATAGGTCCAGGGCTGCATCCGGATGCCTTACGGCGTGTGCGTGAGGGTGAAGATGCCCGACGCGTTCCAGGTCACCGAGAAGGTGCCGTTGGTGCTGCTGACCGAGCCGCCGCCGCTGTTGAGGTTGACGTAGGACAGCAGCAGGTCGGTCGAGGCCAGCGAGGCGCCGGCGCGGTGCACGATCACCGCATACTGGGCGGTGATGGTGGCGCTGGACCAGGACGCCGCCGCCGCGTTGTAGGTCACCGTGGCACCCGACAGCGTGTCGGTGACGCTGGTCAGCACCACGCCGCCCTGGGTATAGCCGCCGCCAGTGGCGACCTCGTTGGCCGAGACATTGGCATAGGTCGCATCGGTGTTCGGCGCCGGGGTGTAGGACGCGGTGACCAGGATGCAGACAAAGGTGTCGCTGGCCAGGTTCATCGCCGCCTTGGTCAGTGCCAGGGCGGCGTTGGAGTAGACGGTCACGTTACCGGCGGCCATGGTTTTGCTCCTAGAACAGGTGAAACAGAGCGCGCAGGCCAAAGCCGAGCGCGGCGAAGACGGCCAGGATCAGCAGCCCGGCGCGGATCGCCGCACCGGTGCTTTCCTGCGTGTTCGGATCGAGCGTCAGCGCGCAATGGCGTCGCTGGATCAGGACACCGAGCAGCCCGCAGACAATGCAGCCCCAGCGGCGGCCTTCGACGCGGGCCACCGCGGCGTGCAGACTGACTGTCCAGGTGTCGTCGCCGTTGAACAGCACGACGTTGAGCAGCCGGTCGGCGGCCAGGCCGAGGCGCGCGGTCCAGGCGCGGCCGGCGTCCGGCGACGGCGGGATGATCCCCGGCGTGTCGTCCAGGGGACGCGCTTCCCGCGCGTCGCCTGAAGGGCGACCGAGCACGCGAGGGAGGGGCGCTTCCCGCGCGATGTCGGCCGGCATCAGGCGATGCTCGCTGTCGCCGGCGGCAGCGTGCCGGCGTTGGTGGTAACGACCAGATCCAGGGTCAGCACGTAGTCGCCGATCGCGGTCTCGACGGCGAGGAACGCGCTGACGCTGGTGAAGGTGACCACGGCGCCGGACAACAGCGGCCAGGGCAGCGCCGACAGGCCGCCGGGGAAGGCGTTGCCGCCGGCCCGCTGGATCAGGTTGTACATGCTGTTGAGGTTGGCCTGCGCGGTATCGTCGCAGGCATAGGTGCCGTCCAGCGCCGGCGTGCCGGCCGAGCTGATGGTCAGGCCGGCCGACATCGCGGTGATGGCCTGTTCGGCCAGCGTCGGCGCCGGCGGTGGCGGCGGTGCCGTGAAGCTCCAGGTGCCGTTTGTCTCGCTGGCGGACCAGCCGAGCTGCGGCGTGGGGGTGATGCCGGCGAGGTTGACCCAGAGCATCGAGGCGTCGAAACGTCCGGTCGGGTCGATCGCCGTTTGCTCGGCGATCAGGCTGTCATAGATGCGTCCCCAGGCCATCAGGCATACTCCCGCACGATGACGATGCCGCTCGGCCCGGCGAGGCCGACGGTGGAGAAGCTGGACGGCCCGATCGGGCCGCCACTGGCGCCGCCGGCGCCGTACGAGAACCCGAACATCGACGCCGCCGGCGCCGGGGTGATGCCGTTGCCCGAAATGGTGAAGGACTGGCTCGGCGTCGGTCCGGTGACGTTGATGTCGCCGCTGGTGGGCGTGGCCGCCGCCGCGGTGTTGCCAACCACGAAGGTCGAACTGCTGATCGGCCCGTAGATGTTGCCGCCGATGCCGCCGGCGGCGGAGACGATCGAGCCGAAGGAGGATGATCCGCCGGGACCACCATACGTGCCGGAAAAGCCGCCGCCGCCGACGCCGACGGTGATCGTCACGCCAGCAAATCCGGACGTGATCCGCTTGCGGGCATAGGATCCTGCGCTGCCGCCGCCGGCATGCGCATACTGCCCCGAGCCTGTTCCCGGCGCGCCGGCGCCGCCGCCGCCACCCGCCTGCACCTCGACATCGACGCTGTTGGTGCCCGCGGTCGGCGTGTAGGTGAAGGTGCCCGGCGTCTTGAACACCTGCACGTTGAGCAGCCGCCCGCTTGGCACCGCCTGGATCGCCTGCAGGAGCTGCGCGTTGTTGGCGGCATTCAACGTCTGGCCGGAGGCGATGATGACGGCGGCGATCTCCGCCAGCACGGTGTTGAACACGTCCGGATCGGCGGTGGTGGGCGAGAACGTGCCGGGCGAGCCGCTGTTGGCGTAGCCCGGCGTGCCGACGGCCGCCTGCTTGGCCGGCACGCTGGCGCCGCCCTGCGTGCCGTTCTGGATAAGCTGCATCGGTCGATCCTATGAATACTTGAAAAGAACGAGCGTGTGGGCCGGTGCGAGGGCGCGGATGCGGCATTGCAGCTCGGTGTTGCCGACGCTCCAGAACGGGTCGCCCCAGACGCTCTGGCCCAGCTTGAAGTAGGACACGGTGATCGCCGGGGCGTTGACCTGCCAGACGAACTGCCAGCCCGGGCTGAGCAGCGGCTGGCCGAGTTGCGCCACGCCGAGGCGGAACGGGATGAACTCGGTGATGCTGATGGTGAAGCCCAGCGCCGCGGCAACGGCGATGTAATAGCCCGGCGACTGGCCGCCCAGACTGGCGATCCGCGCCAGCAGGCTGGCGCGGCGTTGCTCCACAGAGGCGCCGGGCGCGCTGCATGGGTCGGGCAGGCCGAAGTCGGCTTCCCAGTCGGGCAGCAGCTCGGTGGTGAAGGCCGGGTCGGCCTCGACGTTGGCCAGTTGCAGCGCGATCGCGCGCACGTTCAGCAGGGCGTCGGCCGGCGGGGTGAAGACCTGCGCCTGGATGGTGGTGGGATCGGACGGGAAGGCGCGTCCAGGCGGCGGCAGCGCCTGCACCGCGGCGAGGAAGGCGGCCGAGGGGGGATTTGTCACGAGCGCCATATCAGAAGCTCACCGTCGGCACCGCCGGGACGTGGCCTTGCGCGAAGCTGACGTCGGCGGTGGGCGCGGTCAGGTCGAAGGCGGTGGCGCCGGCGGCGCTGATCGCGGCGTAGATCGCCTCCAGATACAGGATGCCGCCGGGTTGCGCGGCGCTGACGCCGTCGCCGATGGTGGCGGCGCCAGCCGGCACGGTCAGCGCCAGGGCATCGAGCTGGGCGATCACCGCCTGCTGCATCGCCGTGGTGTTCGGTGCCAGGTTGAGGATGGTGATGGCCAGGGTGTCGGCGATCGGCGCCGAGACCGTGGCGGCGGCGGTCACCGGACGCGCGGCATTGATCGCCGCCTGCACCGCCGCGATGTCGGCGCTCAGCGGGATGTTGTTCGCTCGGCCGTCCATGACGAACAGGATGCCGACGGTGCCGGGACCGTTGAGCAGCGGGTAGACCCAGACGCGGGTGACGCCGGCGACCCGCTTGGCCCAGGCGACGTAGTCGGTGCCGGCGCCGCCCTGCGGCGGCTGCTGGATGCGCTGCTGGCCACGGATGCGCAATGCCGCGTCGGTCTCGGCGTCGGTGCCGCCGGACAGGCCGTTGCCGTCGACGTTGGCGACCGGCTGGATGCCGGCGATGGCGGTGCTCAGGTTGAGCGGCGCGTTGGCCGGCAGGTTGCCGGCGGACCCCGCCACGGATGCCACGATGGCGACGGTGACAGTGGTGTTGCCGGCGGCGATCTGGGTGTCGGCCTGGGTGGCGAACTGGACCGATGCGTCGGTCGTCTGCACCTGGGTGCCGAGCGGGATGTCGATGCCGGGGGTGCCGGCGAAGACGGCGTTGCCGGCGGCGAACGTGGCGCCCTCGCGCATGATGCCGTAGGCGGCGAGGCGGCGTTCCAGATAGGCGGTCTCGGCGCTGTCGATGAAAAGCTGTTTCGACAGCCAGACGATGAAGCGATAGGTCAGCCACAGCGAGCCGGCCCAGACGTAGGCGAGGATGCGGATGGTGGAGAAACGCAGCGAGCTGTCGGCGCCGGCGATGCGCGCGTTCATGTCCGCCAGCACCTGCTGCTGCAGTGCCGCGCGGGTGGGGATGGGCAGCGGCATGGGTCAGCTTGCCGACCAGGCGAAGGCGAACCGGGTCGGGTTGGCGGCGCCGGTCTGGTAGATGTCGATGCTCAGCTCCAGCGCGTTCGGCGGCGTGGCGGGGAAGACGGCGGTGGCATCGATCGAGCCGGCGATGCCGTCGGTGATCATCCAGGCCAGCGCGGCCTGGGCGTAGGATTGCGCCTGGTTCAGGGTTTCCTGGGTTTGCAGCGCGCGGGCGAGCAGCCAGAGTTTCGATCCGGTCAGGTCGATCCCGCCGGCGGTTGGGTCGGTTGCGTTTGGCAGCGGCGTGTCGCCCCACCAGCCGCGGCGGTCGAGCGTGCCGTCCGGGATGGCATCACCGGGGTCGGCCAGGCCGTCGCAGAACAGGCTGATGATGACGGCGGTGGCCAGGCCCTGGTCCATCACCAGGTCGCCGCCGGCGACGGCGAAGTCGGCGCGGCCGTTCACCGGGTCCCAGATCAGCGCGATGTCGGTCATGACTTGGACAAGCTAGGCGCGGTGGTGTGGCCGGTGGATTGAGGAGCAGGAACGCGAAACTGGTAGTGTCCGCCGCGCTGCCAGGACCAGAGATAGAACAATCCGACAAGGCCATGCTCGACAGCGTCGATGAGTGCCTCCTGACCACTCCAGCCGCCGGTGGAAAACGAGACAATTTTGATTGGACGGTCGAAATCGTTCACGTCGTCACGGACTTCGACAAAGCCACAAGGAAGGCTTTCCACCAGCTTCGGGAACGTCTCGATCAGCCATTGCGCGGCGTTCGGGATGTCATTCGCGGCACGGATTTGCGCAATCTTTTCATCACTTGGATAGCCGTCATCAGCATCCAAGGTTTCGGGAAAGATCCTGACTTGTTTGGTTGTCTCGTTCACCAACTCGGACATTTTGCACTCTCTGCTGGCCTCTAAAACTAAAGGGACGTGACCAATTACGGATGAGCCGTTCGCGCCCAGGACGTCGGCCAGCAAGCGCCGCATTGACCACAGCTATACCCCAGCAACGGCCATTTCCGTGTTTCGTCAGACCAGACAAAGTTGATGGGTGCGCCATAGCAGTGACAGGGCGTGACTGCTGGATCTATCAGCAGAGTCGTTACGGGCGGAACCATTTTACCTGTCATGTGTTCGGATCGGGCGCGGCGGTGTGGCCGGCGCCGCCGGAGCCGTGCGTGTGGGTGGCCAGGCTGGTGGTGTTGCCACTGCCGTAGTTGGCGATGACCGCGCCGGTGACGCGGAGCTGCGGCGTGGTGCACAGGACGTAGGTCGGGCTGATCATCTCGATATGGTCGGCGCGGACGATGACCATCTGGCTGCCGTTGGACAGGCCGAACTCGCCGGGTGCGAGGGTGCCGATCGCCTGTCCCGCCATGTCGCCGCCCAGCGCCACGACGTGATCGGCGCTGCCGAGCACCTGGAGCAGGGCAATGTCGGCGCCGGCGGCCGGGCGGGCGCTGTAGCCGGGCGGCAGCAGCAGTTCCACCACCTGTTGGGTGACGCCGTCGAGGCCGGTGACCTGCAGCAGGGTGCGCGGGCCGACGCGGCTGTTGGCGACCTTGCCGCGGGAGACGATGGATTTCAACGCGGCGCCGAGGGCGTTCAACATCAATCGCCGCCTGCACCGGACCAGTTGATGCCGCCGCCCCTGCCCTTGCCGGCGTGCTTGGTTTTCTTCAGCTTCACCTCGCCGGGGTCGGGCGTGTAGCCCGCGACCGGGCCCAGCTCCAGCTCGGTGACATGGCCGTTGGAGGTCGCGTCGAGCACGAACTTCACCTTCGCCACCAGCAGGTCATCGTCGATCTCCAGCCAGGGCGCGGTGACCGCGACGATCTGGTTGATTTGCCACAAGCTGCCGTCGGCCTGGCGGAAGCCCTGCACCTTGACCGAGGCCTTGGTGGCCTGACCGTAGGCGAACTGCCGCTGCCAGTTGGCCCGCGCCTGCATCTGGGCGAGCGACAACTGGCTCTCGGCCAGGGTGACGTGCAGCCGGTAGCGCGGCACGCCGGTGTCGGTGGCCGAGGCCCGCATCTGGGTCTGCACCGCGCCTGTGGGCGCGTTGCCACTGGTGCCGATGCCGCTGGCGCCGCCCCAGATGTCGGTGCTGCCGGCGCCGATGCCGGCCTGGCCCTTGACGACATACTGGCTGAAGCGCTTGGCCACGCTGATGGTGGCGTTCGCGGCCATGATGTTCTGACCCTGCACCAGGGTGGACGCCGCTCTGGTCCCGCCGGCGGTGGTCAGCACCAGGTTGCCGTTTTCGTCGTCGCACAGCAGCACGCCGGCGAGCCGGCCCAGGCGTTCGAGGAAGCTGAAGGCGGTCTCGCAGCGCTGCAGGTTGGTGTTGCTGACCACCTGGTTGGCCAGGTCGGTCTGCACCACGACGTTGATGTCGTAGAGCTTGCACACCGCGCGGGCGATTGCCGCCACCGAGTAGCCGGAGAACTGGCCGGACGGCGGATCGATGTCGCAGTCCACCAAGTCCTTGGTCAGGCTGTGGCCGGCGACGCGCACGCCGTGCGAGCGCGCCTCGAACGCCGGCATGTAGGATTCGACGTGGCCGGTCAGCACCAGGTCGTTGCCGATGAACACGGTGCAGGCGTCGAACGGCTGGATCTGCCAGGCTTTCCCCCCGGCTTGGCCCGCCCCGACCTGGCCCGATTGTGCCGTGCTTGACCAGCGTTCCGACACCGACAGGTTGAAGCTGCTGACGCAGCGGTCGACGCCGCGCTCGATGCTGATCTCCTTCCAGCCGGCATAGCGCATGCCGTTGACCAGCAGGGTGACAGGATCGGTGGTCGCGACTGGCATGGCGCTGTGGCGGTCCTTCACAAACCGGTATTTATTGTATCACGGATATTGCGTTATAGGGATTAATGTGATACATAAAACCTATGGACATCAGGCTGACAAACCATGCGAAAGAGCGCCAAGCTGCATACGGCCTGGCACAAGCGTGGATCGAGGCCGCTGTCCTTTCACCGGACTGGACGTCCGCTGACCCACAGCAGCCTGGCGTTACGCGCTCGTTCCGGAAAATCACGGAACACGGCGGCCGGGTGTTGCGCGTTGCGCATCGGCCTGACGGGCATCGGCCTGACGGGGCGGATGTGCTTGTATTGAGCGCTTTTTTTGACCGAGGAGCCAAGCCATGACCGACAAGCCGGAGGGCGACCGAGCGCAGCGGGTCCCCAGCCAACATGTTGACTGGGAGCCCGGCGCGGGAGGGCGCGTCAGCTATGATCGAGAGGCCGACGCGATCGGTATCTATTTCGCGCCGGAAGGGGCGGAATACGAGGTTAGTAGCGAGGTCGCCCCTGGGGTCGTCCTGGACTATGACAAGCAGGGGCGCGTCATCGGCGTCGAGTTGCTGCATGTGCGCAAGCTGCTGGAACAAGAGCCTTCAGCAGTCACCGCGGACACATAGAGCCATGTGTCCGGACCCGGACGACGCGCCGCCGATCACGGACGCCTTTGTTGACCAGGCCGAGGTATTCCAGGGCGACTCATTCGTCCGGCGCGGGCGCGGGCGGCCAAAGTCCGCCGCACCGAAGGAACACATCAGCCTGCGGCTTGATCCGGACGTGGTGGCCAAGCTGCGCGAGGCCGGTCCCGGCTGGCAGTCCCAGGTCAACGCCTTGTTGCGCCAGGCCCTTGGGCTGGCCGATGCACCCGAGCACGTTACCTGACGCCGCCGCGCTTGGGGCGATGCGCCGACATGCACCAAACCCATCCGCCGCCGGGCTCGCTTCAAAGCGTTTGCCAGAATCCGAAGGTCACGCCGACAGCCGCACACCAGTGAACGGCATGAACATCGGGTCCGGCACGTCGTTCAGCAGCGCCAACTGCCCGGCCCGCCCGGCATCCTGATACCAGGTCTGCGCCAGCAGCAGCGACGGCAGGCTGGCCAGGCTGGTGAAGCTGACCAGGTCGGGCAGCGCCTGCGCCCGGCTGATCAGGTCGGCCATCGCCTGGCCGCTGACCGCCTGCCACGCCAGGTACAGGTCGTCGCTGCCGGTCGCGGCCGCCAGGGTGAGCTGGCTGTCGATCATCGTCAGCACCTGCGTCCGCGCCGCGCTGGCGGCCTGGCTGGTTGGCCAGTCGATCGAGGCATAGACCGCCAGCACGCCGACGATGGCGCTGCCCTGCACCAGCGCCTGGACCGCCTGCTGCTGCGCCGCCTGGACCGGGCCCGTTGGCGTCGCCAGCGTGTTGCCCCAGGTCGCCAGCGCCGCCAGGCCACCGGACAGGTCGGCCACCGCGGCGAGGTCGGGCAGGATGCCCATCACCGGGTCGTCCGGCTGGGTGGCCGGGGTCAGCGTGGTGATGGCGTTGGCGGCGGCGCCCTGGAACACGGTCTGCATCGCCGTCGCGGTGGCGCTGTCATCACCAGGCGCGAGCAGGATCGACCCGACACCCTGCAGCAGGCTGCCGATCGTGCTGCTCGGCAGTCCGGTCAGGCCGGCGACGACGCCGCCCAGCAGGTTGCCCATCAGCGGCAGCAGCAGCGACGGGTATTGCACCACCAGGCTGGCATCCTGATAGGCGGCGATCAGCACCTGGCCCAGGCTGGCGACGCCGCCCAGCAGGGTGGAGGCGGTATCGACCGAAGCCGTCGGGCTGGGCAGGCCGCCGGTATCGACGAGGAACTCGATGTCGTGTTCGCAGTAGCCGCCGGCGTCCTTGTTCTCGCTCCAGGCGATCAGGCTGGCGCTGCAGCGGATCTCGCCGCGCCAGGCGTGCACGAAGATCGCCGGCGTGTCGTAATCCTGGCAGGCCGAGATCAGCGCGCGGCTGTTTTGCAGGTAGCTGTCGCCGACGGTCCAGGCCTTGATGCGATACTTGTTCGCCGCCTGGCCGAGGTCCTCGATATAGGGCGTGTCGCGCAGCGAGAATTCGTGCACCACCTTGCGCCGGCCGCCGCTGCCGCCGGCGCTGTCCATGTAGAACGGCACGCCGCGGAAGCTGCTGGGACGCAGGCCGTTGCGCCAGCTCGTCGCCGATGCCAGGCCGCCGGACAGCGCGCGGACAGCGCGTCCTTCGGACGACGTGTTGAGGACGCCCGACATCAGAGCGTTATCCATTCACCTTGGTTCACAAACACCGCTCCAGACCATTGTTTGAGAGCGAAATTCACGTCTCCGGCGATTCCGCCTCCGACGATTTCGCTCTAGTAACCGAACGCCAGCGGATTGAGGAAACCGATGCTGGTGTCGGGCGGCTGGGCGATGCCGGAGGCGTCGGTGCGCACCTGTGTGCCGGGCGGCGTGTTGGTGAAGTCGACTTTCACGTTGACCTCGCCTTTCTGCTGCAGCGCCTGCGCCGCCGGGCCGTCCGGACGATACAGGTTGGGTGCGATGGGCGGGGCGCCGAATTCGGGATTGGCGAACGGCGTGGCCAGGGCGTTGCCGACGCTGTTGGCGACGCGGCCGCCGACGTCGGCCACGGCGCCGAGGCCGCGGCCGAGCCAGCTTGTCCTGGCCCAGTCGGCGGCGCCTTTCAGGCGCTCGATGATGGGTTGTAGCTTCTGCCAGGCCCATTCGAACGCTTGCACGATCAGTTCCGGCACCAGCAGGAACGGCTTGAAGGAGTCCGCCAGGACCTGCCCCCACGGCAGTTGGGTGAAGGCGACCATGACGCCCTTGACCCAATCCCACTTCTCGTAGACCAGGACGGCGACCGCGATGAGCGCATAGGCGGCCAACAGCCAGGGATTGGCGAAGCTGAGGGCACCCAGGCCGGTGACGATCCTGCCAAGCATCATGAACGCGCCGCCGATCCGCGTCACCACGGTATAAAGCGGCGACCCCATGGCCAAAGTGACCGCGCCGACAATCGCCAGCAACTCGCCATGCCCCGCCGTCAGGTGGTGGAGCATCTGGGCGTAGTGCCAGACGTCCGTCAGCAGTTCCTTCAGGTGAATGCCCTTGATCGCCTCGGCCAGCAGCCTGACCTTGTCGGCGATGGCGGTGGCGATCCAGTCGCGGTTGGCCATCACCCAGTCGCGTGCCATCTCGACGATCGGCAGCAGCACCGGGGCCAGCTCGGTGGCCAGGCGGGTCTTGAAGCCGTCCATGCTGGCGCCGAGTTCGCCCCAGGAATGGCCGAACGCCTTGAGTTTCTCGCGTTCCTCGTCGGTGCCGAGATCGGCGAACTTCTCGCCCGCCTCGGACATCTCGGCCAGGGCTTCGCGGCCCTTCATCAGCATGGGCAGCAGCTCCTGCCCGGCCTTGCCGAACAGGGTGGTGGCCATCAGCGCGCGCATCGCCGGATCGCGGGTTTTCGCGAACGCGTCGGCGAGCTGCGGCAGCAGGTCGGCGGTGCTTCTGGTGTGGCCCTGGGCGTCCTTCATCTGGATGCCGAGGTGGTGGAACAGCGCGGCGGCGTCCTTGGCTTTGCCGGCGACGGCGCCGCCGACGGTCTTGTTCAGCTTCTCCAGGCTGGAGGTCATGGTCTCGGTGGAGACGGCGTTTTCCTTGGCCGCCCAGGACAGCCCGGCGAACTGGCCGGCGGTGACGCCGATCTTCTGCGCGGCGGCATCCAGCGCGATGGCGGCCTCGCCGGCCTCCTTGGTCATCTCGAACAAGCCGACCAGCGAGCCGCCGGCGCCCAGCGCGCCCAGCATCGGCAGGAACTCGGTCAGGCTGCTGCCGATCTCGCCGATCGAGGCGTGCAGCTCGCCGAAATGGCCGCGCAGCAGCCGGACGTGGCCGCCGATGGCGCGGAAGAAGCGGATGTGCGAACGTTCGGCGTGCTCGACCGCGTGCTCGGTCTGCTCGATCGCCTTGGTGGCGGTCTGGCCGGCCTTGCTGACCCCTTCGGCGGCGTGCTTGACCGCATGCGCGGCGGCTTTTCCCGCGTGGCCGGCGGCCCGGGCGCCGTGCTCGCTGCTGCTGGCGACACCGCGGGCGGCGACGATGATCTCGCGCATGCCCTGCACCATGGCGCGGATCGGGCCGGAGGCGCGGTCGACCGCCTGGATCTGTGCGTCGAAGACGGTGGCGGCCATGATGTCCTGGCTATAGGTGCGGCGTCGTTACGGTATGGCCGGCGACGTGCGAACAGCGCGCCTCCCTCGCCGGGCTCGGTCGCCCTTCAGGCGGCGACTGCCCGCGGCGGGTCAACCCCAGTCGATCATCACCCGCGCGCCGGCTTGCTCCAGGGCGGTCATCATCCGCGCGATCAACGCATTGTGGCTTGCGTGCGACAGACCTTCGCGCGCAGCGCGGCTGTCGGCGTAGCTTCGCGCGGTGCGATAGCGGACGAGCGCGACCGCATCCGGGGCATCTGGCGGGGCGCTTTCCCGGTACAGATCCACGCTGGCGCGCACCGCGCGCTCGATCCGCGCGTTGAGCTGGGCCAGTTCGTCGGCCGCGCCGGGCGGAATGCCGTTCCGCCCGGTTTCCCAATGCACGATGGTGCGTTCCGCAACCTGGTGGAAGGCCGCGGCATCCCGGGCCGACAGCCCGCAGACCTCGCGCAGCGTGCGATATTCGGCGGCGTTCACGGCTCGCCCGTAATCTCGCGGACTTTCGCCTGCAAATTCTTGAGCTGGCGCCACATCACGCTCATCTGCTCGCCCTGCAGGCGGACGAGCTCACGGGTGTTGTCGTTGGCGCGCTGCATCGCGTCGGCCGCACCCATGTTGACCCCGATGTCGTCGCGGATCGCGGTCAGTCCGTCCTGCAGACGGTCCATCCGCGCCATCAAGTCAAGCCGGAGGGCGGTTTGCCCGGCTTCCAGGCGGCGCAGTGCGGCGAGGATCGGATCGTCGCCCGAAGGGCGTGCTTCTGGCACGACGCTCACGCGCGGACCTCGGTCAGCGCCAGCGCCCGTTTCATCTGCGCCGCGCGCGGCCGCACCCCGGTGGCGAACGCGCTGGCCACGGCATCGAGCGCGAGCAGATCCTGCATCAGGGCATGCGCCGGCGAGCCGATGGTCAGGGGCACGCCGCGCGCGAGCGCCTGTGCCGCCAGATCCGGGTCGCGCGCCTTGATCGCGGCGAACGCCGCGATGCAGCGGTCGTGCAAGTCGCGGGAGATGCTTGCCATGAGTGCCTCCTGAAGGCTGGCATCGGGCCGATCCCGTCGCCAATGTGCGTATAATAGGAACAGACTTGAGGCGGCGTCAAGCGGCATGGGTGCACATCGCCGCGACCGTCCGGCAAGACTAGGTCCTGGGTTTCTCGCGCCTTGCGATGCGTTCTGAGTGCACCAGCAGCGTATCGAGTTCGTCCAGGGTCAGATCAAACGCGAAATCGAGGTCGTTCCAGAACCGGGCGGCGTCGAAATAGGCCGTCAGGACATCGTCACCGTTGCGGCCGTGGGGGCCAAAAAACCCATGATCGCGGTGGAGATCGCCATGAAGTCGGCGGCCGACAGCATCTCGACGCTGCGGATCGGCAGGTTGGCGCAGACGCCGATCAGCTTGCCCATGCCGGCGGGGTTGATCTCGATGCCGGTCTCGCCGCTGTCTTCCTGGGTGATGATGCGCATCACCGAGCCGGCCTTCATCAGGTGCCGCCCGGTCGGCGGGGTGATCGTCACGGTCGAGATCGTCGCCAGGTTGATGTCCTGGATCGGCGTCGACAGCGTGACGGTGATCGGGTCACTCACGGCAGCAGCTCCTGCACGTCGGTGCCGCTGAACTTGATGGTGTACTTGCCGCTGATCAGATCGAGGTCGATCTTGTCGGCGACGAAGCCGTTGCGCAGCACCCAGGTCTTGCCGTTGCGGTTCTGCGCCTGGATGGTGACGCCGACGACGCCGCGCAGCGTGGTGACCGACTGGGCGGGATCGTCGAACAGCTCGACCTCGATCATTGGCGGGTCGTATTTCTCGGTCCAGTTGCCGGTCGGGCCGGACGGTCCGATCGCCGGCGTCTTGATGATGCCGCCGGGATCGACCTTGATGCTGCCGGCCAGCGAATACAGCGTGCCGCCGACGGTGAACTGGGCGGTGCCGCCGTAGGATACCCCAACGCTCATGTTCAGTTTCCAGTTTTCAGTCGTCGGTTGTCAGAAGGGAGGCAGGCGGGATCACGCTCGGTCGTCTCGTCTGATCACTGACGACTGAAAGCTGATGACTGCTTCTCGGGGTTTGCCCGTTTTCGTCGATGGTTTGCCCGATGGTCTGCCCACGGGTGCGCTGGGGCGGCAGGCCGCGTGCGGCGCGGGCATACTGGCGGATCATTGCCGCCGCATCACGGCCAAGCGCTTTCGGCGGTTTGCCGCCGGCCGCCAGCGTCGCACCCACCGCCGCGTTCACCGCGGCGGCGAAGTCGGCGAGATCGATGTCCGGTGTTACCGCGGGTTTTGCTTCCGGTTTGCCTGGCGGTATGACCAGGTTAGCCGCCTGCTGGTCAGCCAGGCGGTCAACCGCGTCGGTCAGCCACTGCGCCATGGTCTGGTCCTGTGCATGCGCCGCTTTCAGGGCTTTCTGCCGGGTCTCGATCGGAACGGCCTTGATCGTCCAGGGGGCCTGGTCTGCCATGGTTTGCCTCGCGGTTTCCCGGCAAGGTTTGCCCATCGGTCCGACCAGCGTCAACCGGCGGGTTTGCCTGTTTTCGCGGCAGGTTTGCCCACGGGTTTGCCCGGCGGAGCGCCGCCGTTTGATCAGGCGGCAGCGGCAGCGCAAACTCGGTGATCGGCGGCGTCCCGCAGGACAAAGCCGAGCAGGCGGCCTGTCATTGTGCCTGGCAGTCGTTCCGTGTGCGCTTGGCTGCTGTGGGTCGGGCGGCGTTAAGGGGGTCAGAAGTGCCGAACGAGATGTCGGATAGTATCAAGCCGTGGACGATCAGAAGCATACCGCCCGAAGAGCGTGACGCCGCGAGCGAGGCCGCGAGGCGGTCCGACCTCACGCTGGGCGAGTGGCTAAGCCGCGCCATCCGCGGCCAGATTCAGCGGGAAAGCCAAGAACCTCCGGTGGCCGGCGGTCACATAGTCGTGCCGGACGTGATGCGGATCGCCGGCACTTTCCGTGATCTGGCAGCGGCCGGGGTGCCGATTTCCAAGGCCAACGCAAAGCGGCTTTGCAAGGCCCTGCTTGCCCCGTTGCCGTCTGGCAAACGACCGCTGCGGCGGAAGCCGGACAATCCCGCGACCGAAGTCTGACAGACGGACCAGAGAGAATTGCTGCCTGATGGTCTCCAGCCGTCAGGCCGATACCGACCAGGGTGGATCCAGGGAAGACGCCGAGCGGAACCATGGTTCCGACGTGCTATGTGACGCACTCCCGGCATTCAGGAACTAAGTTTTGGGATTCGATTCGTCAAGGTTCGCACCGCGACCTGTCTGAATTCGACTTCCGATCTTCCTATCGGATCAAGACCGGGTTCGATGACATGGCGCGGATGGATCACCCGGCCGCGCGAACAGCGCCCCTCCCTCGCCGGGCTGCCAGCCAACATGTTGGCTGGGGACCCGCCGTGCTCGGTCGCCCTTCAGGCGACGACGCCTGGAATGACGCCTCACGCCGCCGCGGTGGACGCGGCGTTGTTGTTCACCGCAGTGTTCAGGTGGAACTGGCAGGCCACCGCGAAGATCGCCAGGCCGCTGACCAGGTAGGGATCGAGCAGCACGTCCAGCCGGGTCGGGTCATTCGCGTTGATGGTGACGATCAGGCCGGCGGCGAAGGCGGTGCTGTTCTGCGTCAGGCCGAGGTCTTCCAGGATGGTGTATTCGGCGACCAGGTCGGCGCGCACCGTGCGGGGCGAGACGGCGGCGATGCCGGCGCCGATCGGCGTGCCGTCGGCGACCAGCAGCACGCGGCCGTAGCGCTGCGTCACCATCGCCTGCAGGGTCCGCAGCACCGCCATCAGGGTGTAGAGCGTGCCGACGTCCAGGTAGGACTGATCGGCCACGCCATAGGGGTTGGTCTGATAGGTGGTGACGCAGCGGATGACGCGGCACAGGCCGGTGCGGTCCCATGACAGCAGGCTGATGCCGGTGGTCAGCAGGCTCTGCATGGTAGACACCGACGGCAGCGCGCCGGGGCCGGCCGGCGGCGCCATCACGCCATAGGCCGGCAGGGTCTGCAGCGGCAGGTTGGGTTGCGCCACCAGGCTCGGCACCACGGCGGCGGTGGCGGCGGCGGCGACCTTCCAGGATGGCGTTGGCGTGCCGTAGGCGCCCCAGATGACCTGGTGCTGGTCGTTCACCGTGCCGCCGAGGGTCAGCAGGTTGGCGTCGGTGTCGACATCGGCGGCGAACACGCCGCCGTAGAGCTGGTTGATGTAGCTCCAGCGGCCGGCGCCGTCGGACATCATCGCCGTGCAGGCCGCCAGCGCGGTGGGATCGTTGTAGCCGCAGATGATGAAGTCGAAGTCCTGCACGCCGAGGGCGGCGGCCATGCCGGTCAGCAGCGGCACGCCGGCGCCGCCGGAGAAGCCGGTGACGGACACGGTCAGGCCGGCCGGGGTGGACTGGCCGGCGACGGACCCAAGGTAGTTCAGGCCGAGCTGCAGGGCGTTGGTCTCGATCAGCTTGTGCTTGCTGGTGAAGCTGACGGTGCCGCTGGCGCTGGTCGCGGTGACTGGAAAGAGGCCGGCGTTGACCGCGGTGGCGATGGCGGCGGCGACCGTCGCGGCGGCTTGGCCGGAGGTGACGCCGACCTGCAGCAGGACGTCGCCGATGTAGAGCGACAACGTGCCATTCGCCGTCGCCGTGCCGCTGATGACCAGGCTGCCGGTGGCCGCGGTGCCGCCGCCAGGATCGGTGACCGGCAGCACCCACAGCTCGGTATAGGGGTCGTTCATGCGGTAATAGGCGACCATCTCGGCCAGCATGGAGCCGCGGCCGAACTGCGCGGCGGCGGCCTGGGCGGCGCCGACAGCGCCGGTGCCGGACGGCGGCGGCATGAACACCGGCGCCAGCGGCACGGTGTTGAGGCTGCCGCCGATGATCAGCGCGCGCTGGTTCTGCTGGTTCGCACCGGCCTGGCTGTTGTTGACCTCGGCCCAGAACAGCGGCACCCGCAGGTTGGGCGGGATGGTATTGAACGAAACGGCTTGGGCGGAGACGTTGCCGGACATTGGTTCAGGTTCCCGTGGTCAGGAATTCGGAATAGATCGTCGGGCCGCTGGATCCGGGCAGCCTTGTGGTCACGTCGAGCCCGGACAGCACGGTGGTCGGGTTCGGCTGGTAGGTCTCGAACCAGCTCATGGTGATCTGGATGCGGGCATCGCCGGTGATCCAGTCACCGCCGTCCTTGTAGGTGCTGGTGACGCGGACGCTGGCGATGTTGCTGGCCAGGGTGACGAAGACCGGATCGCAGAACAGCGCGGCCTTGGTCTGAAACACCAGCGTATCGAGGTCGCCCAGCACGTCGGCCAGGCGGGAGCGCTGCGCCAGCGCCTGGATCGTCAGGTTGCAGGTGACGGTGAAGCGCACGGCGGTGCCGGCGGTGCTGTCGGTCTGGCCGGACTGGTCGGCGAACACCACCAGGCGAGGCGCGTCGCCGGGCTGCAGCGGGTCGATCCGCTCCTGCTCGACCGCGTCGCCGGCCAGCGTGCCGGCGGCGAGCAGGATGGCCGCGGTGGTGGCGCGGATGGTCGCGGCCTGGTCTTGCAGCGCACTCATCGTCATTGTCGCGTCAACCACGCGTGCGAGGTTCGTATCATCCGAATCGGGCGCGCGGATCGTCGCGCGAACAGCGCGCCCTTCGATCGTTGCGTCCGTAACCGTCTGGGAAACGAAGCATGAATCCGAGCAACGACGACCTTGACGACCATGCCGCCAAATTCAACTGCGTCGATTGCGGCTTGCCTGTGATCAGCTTCACGCACCTGCCCAGCCAGCCGCATCGCTGCGCCGCCTGTGGCTGGCTGGCGGCGCTGCCAGACGACATGGAGGCGGCCGAGAAGGCCGAGCTGCGCGCGATGATGCGCGCGCGGGGTGTCATCGGTGACGGCTGAGCGTTCCGCCATTGTCATACCGCCGGCAGGCGGAGCTTGGCCGCTTCCGCATCAGTGGCGGAGCGCAGCGACAGGCGCAGATCGCCGAGGCCGTCCGGCTCGACGTTGGTGATGACATACAGCACGCCGCGCGCCCGGATCAGCTCGGCCTGGTTCGGCGGTGCCATCGGGAACAGCGACGCGCGGATGGCGACGACGGTGCGGTAATCGACGATCTCGACGCCGTCCTGCAGCTTAATTTCCATGTAGCGGTCGTTGAAGATGCCGGGCAGCGGCGTGGGCGGACCGGAGGCCGGATAGTAGGTGACCAGTTCGCCGAACGTGGCGTGGCATGGCGCCAGCACCAGGGCGTCGAAGTCAATCATGACCAAAAGGCCGCGAAGCGGACTGACGTCATGATGCGCCGGGCGATGTCAATCGCGCCCACGGCCAAAGGCTCGCGTCGCCTGAAGGGCGCGCTGTTCGCACGGAGCGAGGCGACGCTGTGATGTGCCGTAAGGCGTCTGCCGCACCCATGGAAGCAGTTTCCGGTAATCAGTCGTCAGTCTGCAGAGCGGCGGGTGAAGCAGCGCTCGGTCGTCTGGCTTTCTGACGACTGACGACTGATCACTGACCACTGCGCGCCGGCGCTTCCAGGTGTCCCGCGGCGTCCAGTTCGTCGGCCACCTGGACCGGCAGGGCGATCTCGGTGCCGGCGGGAAAGCCGACGCTGCCGCCGGGCAAGTAGAGCTTGCCTTTGGTCGTCACCAGGCGGGTTTCATCGCCTGAAGCGCGCGTCTGCGTTTCATCCGCCATGATCTTAGGCCTCGTAACGGCCGGACTGCAGCATGTCCGGGCGGGTGCAGATGTGCAGCGGATAGGCGGTGGCCTCGATCTCGACCTTCTCGTTGCGCTTCTCGTCCGGAATGATCCGCACGTAGCGCGGCTTGCCCGGCTGGTTGACCCACTCGAACGATTCGCCCGGCGCCATGCCCTTCTGGAACACCCCAGGCGCGCCGACCGGGAAGAACTTCACCTTGTCGATCGGGATCGCGACGGTGCTGTTGTCGTCGCTGCCGCGGTAGTTGATCCAGGTGATGTTGCCGAACTGGAACTGCTCGAACGCGTTGAACGCGGTGCCGGTGCGGATCTCGCGCGCGTCCATGAAGTTCAGGTAGGTGCTGCGGACGTCGGCATGGTTGACGAAGGCATCGAAGAACTCGTCGCCGCACAGCCCGACCACCCGGGTGGTCGGCCGCCAGGTGCCCTGCGCCGCGCGACGCATGGCACGCGCGATCTGGTTGCACAAGGGCCGGATGGTGCCGGTCGGCGCGGTGGCGCCGGCGGCGAGGTTGAAGCCGATCTCGGCCGGCTGCGTCAGCTCGAACTCGCTGAACCAGTTGTGGATCACCGAGCCGTCGACATCCAGCAGCAGCCCCTGGATGGCGGCGAGGCGGTGGTATTCCTCGGTGTAGTCGAGGTTGGTCAGGATGCCGGTGGGGCCGGCCAGGCGGCGCTGCACCTCGGTGACAAGCTGCATCAGCACGGTCTGCGCGACGCCGCCGGTGCCGATGAACTCGCGCACGTTCTGGATCTCGCTGCTCAGGATGGTGTCGCCGTGGAACAGCCGGGGCACCTCGAAGTAGCGCATCTTGCGCTTTTCGGTCACCCGCTCGGTGCGCGGCGCGCCGCGCGGCGTGGTCGGGATCAGCACCAGCAGGCCGTCGCGCTCCTCCACCGCCATCGCCGTGGTGCGCAGCGGCACGTCCTCGAAGATGTTCATGTCGCCGATGCCGACCGGCACATAGGGGATGCGATCGACCCACGACGTCAGCGACACGGTCGAGAAGGCATCGTTGCGAAAGACGTTCAGAATGTCCACGGTCTACTCTCCAATCGGCGGGCGGTGATATCCCGCGATCAGCGGGCGAGGATGTCGTGCGAATAGCGCGCGAGGATGTCGTGCGAAGGGCGCGCGAGGATGTTCTGCGAAGCGCGCGCGATGATCTCGCGCGGTCAGCGGGCGATGATGTTGTGCGTCGCCAGCGCCGCCAGCGCGGTGGCTTCCAGCGCCGCGACGCTGCCGCTGTTGACGATCGACGGATCCCACTGCAGCTCGGCGCGGTTGACCTCGCAGTTGCGCGCCATCACGGTGACCTTGGTGGAGCCGCCGGCCGGCACCCAGACCAGGTTATACAGCACGCCGACCGCCGGCAGACCGACAGCCCCGGTGTAGGAGACGAACGCGCCGGTGCCGGGCAGCAGGGTCAGGGTGAAAATGTCGCCGGCGGCGAAGGCGGTGCCGCCGGCGTTGATCATGAAATCGATCTCGGCGCCGGCATAGGCGGTGCCGACGGTGGCCGGACCCATGGCGTCGTTGTTCGGATCGGTGAGGTTGAACGACGTCGCACTGGTGGCGAGCAGCGTATAGGCGCCGAGCACCGCGTTGTTGCCGGCGGTGATGGCGGTGACCGAGCCGTTGCCGTGGTTGGCGCCGCCGGCGGTCACGGTGGGCGTCGCGGTGGTCGCCTGCGCCAGCACCAGGCCGGCTTCCTGCACGATGTCGGCGGTGCCGGTGTTGTAGATCGTGCCGAGGCTGCGCGACAGCTTGCCCGGCGCCTCGCTGACGATGAAGCCGCTGGTGTACCAGTTCTCGGTCAGGACGGGGGAGACCATGGGGGATGGGTCCTATCGTTTCGGTTAAGTCATGTCGTGGTGATGCGCTGTTCGCACGCACCCAGGCCCTGCCGCCGCTAACGCGATCGAGCGGGCCGGAAACCATTGGCCATCGCCTGGGCGTCCCACAGCGCGTCGATCGCCGCCTGGCCCTTCGGCGCGGCGGCGGCGCCGGCACCGGGGCGCAGGTTGCCGTATTGCGCCATGCGGTCGGCCAGCCGGCCGCCAGCGGCCTTCGGCGCGGCCTCCAGCAGCGCGATCGCCTCCAATCGCGGCAGGTCGGTGGTCAGCGCCAGGCGGACGGCGAATTCCAGGTTGGCCGCGGCGGCGGACGATTCCAGGATGGCGGCGACGCGGGCGCGCTCGCGCAGCCGCATGGCACGCGAAGGGGTGCCGGCGCGCATGTCCTCGCGGTCGTCATCGTCGTCGTTGTCGCCTTCCTCGCCCTCGCCGCCTTCGTCTTCATCCTTGCTGTCGTCGTCCGTCTTGCGCTTGCCCTTTGCCGTCTTGGCCTTCGCCGGCTTGGCGGGCTTGTCGTCCTCGGTATCCTCCGGGGGATCCTTTGGCTCGGTGGCGGCGGCTTCCTCGTCTGCCTCGGCGGCGGCCATCTCCTCATCTTCCTCGGCCGCCGGCTTCTTCGTCGCCTGCAAGGCGCGCTGTTCGCGCGACGCGGCAGCGCCGATGCCACGGAAGGCAATCGTCGACAGGCCGGCGAGCAGCCCGCCGCGTATGCTGCCGCCCGGGCCGCTGCCCGCCGGGACGCGCACGCGCGGCCGCTCGGTCGTTTCAACCATGGATCACCCTTTCAGAGTCGTTGCAGGAATGCGTCGAACGCTTCGTCCGGGGCGGCGACGCGGTCCGCCAGCTTCAGCGCCACCGCCGCCGGCCCCTGGAAAGTCCCCGCCTCGGTGTCGCGCACGGCTTGCACGGCGATGCCGCGGTTGCGCGCGACGGTGGCCTCGAATAGCGCGCCGATGCTGTCCACATCGGCCTGGAAGCGATCGCGGGCTTCCTTCGCCAGCGGCTGGAACTGGTTGCCGTCGGCCTTGCGCTTGCCGTGCGCGATGACGTTGACGGTGATGCCCTGCTGGTCCAGCGCGCGCGAGAGGTCGACGCACATGGCGATGACGCCGATCGAGCCGGCGCCGCCGGTGCGCGGCACGGTAATGGTGTCGGCGGCGCTGGCGAGGCAGTATGCGGCCGAGTAGGCGCTTTCGTTCAGGATCGCCCAGATCGGCTTGACGCCGCGCGCGGCCAGGATGGTGTCGGCCAGGTCGAACACGCCGGCGACCTCGCCGCCCGGGCTGTCGATGTCGAGCACGATGCCGCGGACGTCCTCGTCCGCCATCGCACCGAGGAATTTGCAGCGGATTCCGGAATACGATGTCATCCCGGAATAAGGATGCAGCGCCCCGCGTTGAATAAGCGTGCCCTGGATCGGGATGATGGCAACGCCTTCCGGCGTGATGCCGTAGGGTCGTTCCGGTGCTGCATCGCTGTCCAGCGCGTAGCCGGCCATCGCGACGGCCGCGCCATCGCCACGCGACAGTTGGGTGACGCCGAGGCGTTCGGCCAGCGCCGCCATGATGATCTCGGCCTTGGCCTCGGTCAGCATCAGCGGGGTGTTGAAGACCCGGGCCGACAGAAAGGCAAAGTCGCCGCTCATTCCGCCAACGGCTTCTTCTCGACGTCCTGCGCCGGCAGTCCGGCCCAGTCCGGCAGCCGCAGGCCGCGCGCCTTCATCTGCGCCTGCTCGACTGCGCGCTCGTCCAGCACATCGAGGTAGTAACGACCCGAGATGTTCGACGTGACATCCTGCAAGGTGGTCATCGCCGCATCCAGCTTCAGCACCTCGCCCTGCGGTTCCTTGACCGGATCGACCCAGCCGCGGCCGGGGCCGATCCATTTCGCATGCGCATAGGCCGAGCGCAGGTCGGCGAAGGGCGGGGCGTTGGCCGGCAGGATGTCGGCGAGGTGGGTGTCGAGCGCTTCCTCCAGCCAGGCGCCGTAGATCTGCGCGCCGTAGCGGCTGGCGAAGCTGGCGCGGCGGCGGACCAGGGTGCGCCAGGCCTGCAGCATCGCACCGCGGAAACTGCTGTAGTTGGTGTGGCGGAAGTCGCCGCTGACCTCCTCGTAGCTCTGCCCGGTGGTGGCGGCGAAGTTGCGCAGGAAACTGGTCTCGAACGCATCGAAATCGTCGGCGTGGTTGCCGCCGGCGGCGGTCTCGATGCTCTCGCCCGGCGCCAGCAGCGGCATGCGCACGCCGCCCAGCGAAACCCCGCCGGCGGTCTTGTTCCATTGCGCCCGCGCACCCATCATGCCGACGAAGACGTCCTCCGGATCGCCGGCGCCGTCGCCATAGGTGCCGTTGTCGATCGCCATGCGCACCTGCTCGGGGTCGTAGGGCGATTTCAGGAAGAAGCCGACGATGGTGCGCAGCACGGCGGCCTGCAGCGTCGCGGTGTCATACTTCGACAGCATCTTGAAGCGCGACAGGATCGGCGTCAGCACGCTGTTGCCGCGGTGCTGGTCGGCGCGTTCCTTGTCGAAGAAGTGCACCACCACCGGCCGGCCCCACGGTGTCTCGCGCGGGAAAAACTCCCAGATCATGCTGCGTTCGGCGTCATACCAGTCGTTCTGGTGTGCCTGGCGGATGTGGTAGCCGACCGGGGCGCCGAAATCGTCCACCTGGACGCCGCCGCGGCGGTCGTGGGTGTCGACCATCTGGTACGGGTTGGACAGCCGGTCCGGGTCGATCACCTGGTGCACCGTGCTGTAGCGGGCGGCACCTGGCCCGGCCCGCTCCGGCGCCCACAGGTTCATGCCCAGCGCATCGCCGTCGATCAGGTAGTGCATGAACGCCAGGTAGCACTGCTGCGTCATCGTCAGGGTGCGCGCGGCATCGGACTGAAAATTCAGGTCGTCGGCCCAGAGCGACCACTCGGAGCGGACGGCGGCGGCGAACTCGGCCGCCCAGGTGGCATCGAACGCCTTGTCGTGGCGTGATAAGGCGCGCCAGTTGGGCGCCGGGATCGGATGGAAGTCGGCGCCGATCGCGGCGTCGGCGATGCGCCCGACGATGCCGCCGCGGGCCCAGCCGTCGTTGCGCACGATGTCGCGGGTGCGCGCCACGACGCGGTCGCGGTCGAAGTTGATCTCAGCGTCGGGGCCGCGCAGCCAGGGCTGCCAGTCCGCCATGTCCTGGCTGTAGGGCACCTGGGCGTCATAGGGGAAGCCGGCGCCGATCGCCCCTTCGGTCAGCGCCGCGCGCGGCCGCGGCGGCGTGGCCTGGAGAGGACGCATCGGTTGGCCGAGCGAGTCGAGGATGGTCATGCGAAGCGCACCCCGATGGCCCGCCGCGCGCGCAGGCCAAGCGCGGCCTGCAGCTCGGCGATGAGCTGGCGCAGCCGGCCGGAGTCGGCGCGGCTGTAGGTGACCGAGCGGTTGCCCTCGCCCTGGGCGTAGGACACGGTGGCCACCAGGGCGCCGGTCTCCAGGTTGATCAGCGCCTGCTGCGCCTGCATCAGCGCGGCCTGCAGCGCCAGCACCGACAGGCCGGCGAAGGTGCCGGAGACAGGCGGGCAGACCGTCGGGATCGTCTGCGACATCAGGCGCGTCGTTCGTCGCCTGGAGGGCGACCGAGCACGCGAGGGAGGGGCGCTGTTCGCGCGACGGACGCGCTGTCCGCACGAGGCGGCCAGCGCCAGGAACAGGTCTGCCGCATCCCCTCATGCGCTTCCCGCACGCCGCCCTGCCAATAGGGCGTGGCGAACGGCGGCATCACCAGCAGGTTGCAGCAGGGCCGCGGATTGCCCTGCTCGTCGAACACATCGCCGATGATGGCGACGAACTCGTTGCCGCCGACCTCGACGCCATGCGCATCCGGCAGCCGCGGCCCCGGCGAAAACAGCACGATGCGCCCGATGGTCGGGCGGACGGCGCGCGCTTCGGGCGACGTGCGAATCATGTCCTTGGGGTCTTGTCCCAAGGGAACACCCGCTTCGGACGATGCGCGGACAGCGCGTCCTTCGGACGACGGTGCTTGCGTGTGCGGCGCGTCCGGGTCGCCGTCCGGCGTGTTGGTTGGTATGAGATGAAGCATCAGGTCCCTTCAGGCTTTCCGTTTACGTATCAATCACCGCAGCATCGCCGCGATGCGGTCCAGCCGGTTGACCGCCTTGCGTGGCGCCGGCGCGGCGACCACGACCGGCGCCGCCGGCGCTTCGGCATCCCGCGCCACCGCCGCGATCGACACGATCAGCGCGTTCCTGTCCCACTCCGCCGCCCACAGCGGCGGGCGGCTCCAGTCCAGCTTGGCCGGCTGGTGCAGCCGGCGCACCACGTCGGCCATCACCATCAGGTCGGTGACCTCGTTGCGCGCGCCGCTGGGGTTCTCCCAGCGGCCATCCTTGCGGCGGGTTTCGGCGACGAGCTGCTCGAACCAGGCGTGCGGCGGTTCCGGGCTGCGCAGCGCGGCCGGGAGGTGGATCGCGCGCGGCCCCGGATCGACCCGGGCGAGCTGGCCGGCCAGCGCATCCTTGAACCAGTTGGCGTTGAACTGGCCGATCGGCACCTGCCCGGTGGTCACCACGCGGCGGTCCTTGCGCGCGGTGTCCGGGTAGGTCACCAGCAGCGGCTGCGCGCCCAAGGTGCCGATGCCCTTCAGCGGGATCACCGTCCAGGCGTCGCGCCCGTCCACCCGGCCGCGCAGGGTGACATGGCGCCGCGCCTTCAGCCGCAGCCAGGCGGCATAGGCCTCCTGCGTCACCCCTGCCCCGCCGGCGCTGTCGTAGCCGATGCCGCGCAGCTTCATGCCGCGCGGCGAGCCGTCCGCCAGCGGCCAGGCGGCGTTGATCAACCACCCCAGCAGATCGTCCCAGTCGCGGCTGGAGGTGGCCGGATCGCCGGCGCGGCGCTGGTGGTCGACCACGCAGCTCTCCTGCTCCGGGCCCCAGCCGCGCACCAGGATCTCGAAGCGGTTGGCCTGGATGTCCACGGCGGCGGTCAGGAAGCGCACCCAGGTGGGCACGACGCCGAGTCGCAGGCTGTCCTCGGCCCGGTCGGCCAGGCTGTTGGCGTCCAGCGCGCCGACCTGGCGCACCGGATCGAACGGGATACCCCACTGCTTGACCACGACCTGGCGCAGCGATTCGTCGCTGCCGGTGGCCTCGGACTCGCGGGACGCCTTCACGCGGGCCCGTACAAGCCCGCCCAGGCCGCCCATGACGAACGGGGACATCAACCCCGTGATCCAGAAGCCGGCGGCGTCACGCGCCTCCAGCGAGCCGTGCACGGTGCCATCCACGTCGATGCCCTGCCCCAGGCCGATCCAGCGCAGCGTCTGGATCATCTGCCGGCGGTGGCTCTCGTCGAGGATGCAGCCGTTCACCGGGCAGATCAGGCGGGCCTGTTCGGCGATCTCGTCCAGCGGTCCGTCGGCCGGGTGGTCCACCGCCATGACGCGGGACGCCACCGGGTTGGGCGACGACCAGGCGCCGCATTCCGGGCAGCTCCACCAGCCCAGGCGGCGGTCGGATTCGGCGAACAGCGCCATGATGCCGCCGGTCCAGCCGGCCGGGCGGGAACCCGTCGCCAGGTCGGGGTGGCTGATCGCCACCAGCTTCGACTCGCGGCCATAGGTCTGCCGGCGGATGTCCAGCAGCGCTTTCGGGTCGCCCAGGCCCGGGTCGTAGGCGTCCCACTCGTCGGCGACGATGCGCGGCGCCCGCTTGTTGATCATCGCGCTGCGCGTGGCGCCGAGGAACTCGATGGTCATGCCGCGGAAGCGCTTGAAGCCGAGGCTGTCATCGACCGCGCGCAGGCCGCGCTGGGCGCGCAGGATGGCGTGGTCGTCGAGCAGCGGGTCGATGCGGGTCTTGACGAAGGCCTGGGTCACCGCGTCGGTCTGCAGATACCACAGCATGTCGGCCGGATCGCCGTGGATGGCCGCACCCAGCCAGTTCAGCGCCACCTCGGTCTTGCCGCACTGGCCCGGGCCGACGATCGCCACGGTCAGGTAGCGGTGGTCTGTGAGAACCTCCATCGGGTCGCGCAGGTAGGGGGCGATGTCATGGCGCCAGCGGCCGACGTAGCCGCCGCCCTCGTTGGCCAGCCAGCGGTGTTCCGATGCCCAGTCGGCGACCGAGCCGCGGCGCGGCGGGTTGAAGGAGGCCTCGAACACCTCCGCCACCAGCCGCCCCGCATCGAAATACGGCGCCTCAGGCGATCCGGCGCTCGGCATCACCGGTCTGGGTCATGTCGGCTGGGAGCAGGCCGTCGGGGAGCAGCCCGGCGTCCATCTTCAGGTCGGCGATCAGTTGCCGCTGCGCCTCGCCCAGGCGGTCGAGCAGGCTGCGGATGACCGAGTCCGGCAGGTTGAAGTCCCGCCCGGCCTGGCGGATGGTGGCGAGCTGCGCGCGGTTCCAGCGGGCGACGGCGGCGGTCAGCGCCTGGCGCTGCGCCGGCACGCTGACCAGGAAGCCGCGCTTCAGCCGCAGCTCGTCCTCGGCCGCCAGCGAGCGGATCAGCTTGAGGCGGTCGCCGGGGTTGATCTCGCTGGGCTGATCGGAGGTCGACTCCAGCGGCATGGCGAGCTGCGCGATCTGTTCCTGCTTGCGCAGTTCGGCGGCTTCTTCCTCGCGTTCCTTCGCCGCCATGAAGGCGCGCACCGCGGTCGCATCGAACTGCCACTCGCGGCCGTTGGTGCCCTCCTGCAGGACCGGGAAATCGGTGTAGCGGTCCAGGTAGGCGTTGATGGTGGGCAGCGAGACAGCCAGCACCCGCGCAAGTTCCCGCTTGTTCACCCGAACCGCCACGTCGGCACCGGACGACAACGAGAGGGACAACCGAAACCCCTTTTGTTTTGCAAATCGAGAGCCACAAACCGGGGCGTCAAATACCCGCGGTTGGGCCGGCCCCCGAGGAGGGACCCGTGGGCGTTAGTGGGCGGTCGCTAGGGCTTCGTAGAGGCGGCGGAGGAGGGCGGGCAGCCAGGTGTGGGCGAACGTGGCTTGGACGCGGGCGTGGTAGCCCAGGCGGGCGTGGTAGTGGGTCTCCGGCTCGAAGGCGGTCAGGCGGGTGAGGTGGTGGTTGCTCAGGCGGCGGAAGTAACCGCCGATCGCCGCCTTGTTGCCGGGGGTCTGCGCGGCGAGGAAGACGATGGTGTTGGTCTCATCCACCTTGGGCGGGGCGGCCTGCTCGACCTTGGCGGCGCGGCGGCTGGCGCTGAGGCGCTTGCGGCGGGCGCGCTGGTCGGCTTTCGCCTGGGCGCGAAAGTTCTTCAGCGTGCTGTTGGGGATGTTGCCGTAGGCATCGAGCGGCGTGCCCTTGCCGGGCAGCACCAGCGCGGTGCCGGGCTTGCGGGTGTTCTGGCCGGGCGTCCGGGTGCCGCCCTGTTCCTCGGCCAGCAGGTAGGCGGCCTGGATCGGGCGGAGCGTGACGGTGCTGACCAGGTGGTCGCGGGTGGCGGCGAGGTCGCGCGGAGCGATCGCGGCGCGCTCGGTGAACGGGATCGGGCGGTCGAAGACCTCGGGCATCGCCTTGTTCACCGCGACGCTGGCGGCCTGGGTGCAGTCGTTCAGCGCGCGCGCGGTGGCATAGCGGAGCTGCTTGTCGGCGAACAGCGTCAGGGCGCGCTCCATGCGGGTCAGGCCGGCGGTGTCGACCTGGAAGTTCAGCATGGCGGCCTTTGCGGACTGGAAGCGCCGGACGGGCGGCGCGGGCGCGGCGCTTAGGCGTGGCGCGGGATCGGTCGGAAAGCCGGTCGATCCGGTGATTTCGACCACCGATTGCGGCCCGCGCATGAGACTCGCGTTACGATAGCGATTTCATGGCATATTTTTGATCAGCTTGAACAGCCCCATTGAAAATTATTTCGTGCGTGCAGCGCGCGGACGATGAGGTCGATGGCCTCGGCGTGCCAGCGCTGGATGGCGCGGTAGTCGCAGCCGAGCACCTTGCCGACGCGGCGCCAGGTGAACAGGTGGCGGTCGGTGACGGGGTGGACCAGCAGGCGGGCGCCGACGATGCGGCGCAGCACGTAGCGGTCATTCGGGATCAGGCTGAGCCAGCGCAGCGCCTGATCCATCTCGGAGATGGCGCGGGCGCGGGGGACGGGCGGACGGATCGGCAGCTCGGTCCAGCCGTAGGCCTCGATGGCGTTGCGCACCACGTCGAGGCCGCCGGCGGACAGGCCGGGACTGAAGCCGCAGCCGGGCAGCGCGAGCAGGGTTTTGCCGGCGGCTTCCAGAGTGGCGGTGACATAATTTGCATCATAAATGATGTTTGAAACATCACAAATCATGGATTTTATCATTTCGACACACGATTCTTAACAACCTTAACAACCTTTTTAACAACTTTTTTAACAACCTTTATATATATATATCAATAGGTTATAGAGAGTTGTTAAGTTCGTGATCATTGTTAAGCGCAAAATCCTCTCCATGGGAGAAAAACGCCTATAGGGCGAAAATCGGGGTTTTCGCTTAACAACCCACACAATATTGATATTGTTAGGCTTTTCGCTTAACAACCTTTTTAACAACCCGGATTTTTTTAACAACTACATCACTGAAATCATTGAGACTTCGCGTGAAGCGTTGTTAAATGCCTATTTTATGAGCTGTCTTCAGGGGGTAAAAGCGTGTCTTTCGGCAGCCAAATGGCATAGCCGGTGATCGCGCCGATGCGGATCACCCGGCTGGACGGCAGCGCGTCGCGACTGCGGGCGAGCGCGGTCAGCCATTTGCGATCGTCAAAATCGGTGTTGCGAAAGATGCCCTCCAGGATGGGGTGGCGGTTGGCAATCCAGATGCCGGCGCCACGGCCGACCCGAGGCACGGGTTTGTGAAATTTGGCGTTGAAGCAGTTGGTGCAGGTGCAGGCGCTGCCGTCCGGCGGCGGTTTGTCCCGCAGGCAGGCCAGCACCGGGCGGATGCCGTTGCGGGCGAGCAGGTCGGCGGCGGCGGCCGGCACGCGCAGTTCGTCGCCGAGGCCGTAGGCGGTTTCCAGCAGCTCGCCGATCGGCTCGCGGTCGGTGGAGCGGTGCAGTTGAACGTGCGACGCCAGCAGATGCTGCAAGGCGCGGCGGGGGGCGTCGTCGGCCTCGGCCTGCGCGGCGGTGACGACGAAGCCGCCCAGCGCGGCGATGCCCTCACGCAGGGCGCGGGTGTCGGGCAGGCCGTCGTTGGTCATGACATACCAGCCGGCGAGCAGCGCGCCCTTGCTGTCCATCTCGCGGGGCGAGCAGCCGGCCTCGGCCAGGTGGGTGCGGAACAGCATGAGGGATTCGGTATAGCGCTCCAGCGCGCCGATGGCACGCCCCCAAAGGCCGGCGGCATGGGCGCGGGCGAAACCGGCGATGCGGCGGTGGTTTTCGGTGCCGTCGGCGCCGTCCGGCGGGGTTTGCAGCTCGATCAGCACGAAGCGGCCGAGGTGCTGCGGCTGCAGCGGCGGCGGGTAGATGCTGAACATGATGACGCTGGAGACGATCTCGGCGGTGCGGCCCTTGCCGTCGACGGTGCCGCGCGCGAGTTTCGTTCCCTCATCGCCGGACGACGACAGCACGATGTCGAGCAGATCGCGGCCGCTGGACTGATTCCGATCCGATGCCTCATCGATCAGCGCCGGGATGGCGCGGCTGGCGATGGTCTGCTCCATGCCGGCCTTGGAGGTGTCGTTGCTGTAGTCGTGCACCAGCCAGGCGGCGCGGATCACCTTGAGCAAGGCCGACTTGCCGCTGCCGGCCGGGCCGGTGACGAAGCCGTTGAGCCGCCATTGCAGGGCGCCGCACAGCCAGCCGCTGTAGAGCAGGCCGATCAGGGCGATGCCGGCGGCCGGGTTCTTGTAGTTCCAGGCGGTTTGCAGATCCTGCTGCAGATCGCGGGCGACGCCAGGATCGCAGGGGATGCCGGGGCGGGCGATCGCCTCGGCGGCGGCCCAGATCTGCTTGCCGGTGCGAAAGCCGGGTCTGCGCCAGGTGTCGCCGACCAGCACGGTGTCGCCGCAGTGCACGATCGGCATGGCGTCCTCGCCGCGCCAGACGCCGGGCTGGCGCAGGGTGATGCTTTTGCCCCACAGGCCCTGGCGGGCGGCGCGGGCGATCAGCTCGTGGGCGACGGCGTTGACGCGGAAATCGACGGTGCGGATGGTTTTCTGGCCGTCGGCGGCCTCGAACTCCTTCTTCACCGGGAACTGCGCGCGCGGCCAGGTGTCGTCGCCGCCGAACAGGCTGATCAGGTTGTGGCGGTTGCCGAGGTCGCGAGCGGACAGTTTTCGCGGCTGGCCGGCGATGTCGAGGAACATGTAGCTGCCGTCGGCATGGCCGAGGGCGGTGATCGGGCAGTCGTCGGGCGGGTCGGGCGTGGGGTCGGGGCTGTGGTTGCCGGCTTTGCCGCCGCCGCTTTTGCCGCCGTCGACCACCTTGAAGGCGCGGTCGGCGCCGAGCACCGAATCGCGGATGCGTCTGGTCGCCGGCGTGCTGGATGTGGGCGGTTTCTTGCCGGTCATGCGGCGAACGTGAGCATGTCGTTGAAGTCGCTGGCGTTCTGGGCGCGGGCGATGCGGACCTCGCGGCCGGCGTCGATGTGGCGCTCGATGGCGCGTTGCAGGGCGACGCGGGCCTGGGGATGCGTGTCGTTGTCGGCGGCGAGGATGACCATGCGGACCTGCGCGGGCAGCCAGACGGGGCCGAGGTTGCCGAGCGAGACGGCGCAGAGGATGCGCAGCTCCGGGCAGGCCAGGGCGATCGACAGGCAGGTTTCGATGCCTTCGCCGATCAGCACGGGTTCGTCCGGTGGGGCGTCGCGCAGCGGCCGGCCGGAGGCGCCGCGCCAGAGGCGGATCGAGCCGCCGGCGAAGTTGCCGATCGACAGCTTGGCGTTGGTGTTGCGCAGCTTGATCCAGCCGCCCCCGGCGCGTTCGAGGTAGGTGCGGTGGGTGGCGATGTGGCGGCCGTCGGGGCCGGCGATGGCGGCGATCATGGCGGGGCAGCGCAGGCCGGTTTCGCGGTGCGGCAGATCGGCGTGGTAGCGCAGCGCGCGGGGCTGGCGGCCGAGCGCGGCGAGATCGATGCCGCGGTCGCGGAGGTAGCTGGCGACCGGGGTGAAGGCGAGCGCCGGCGCGGCCTGCAGGTAGAGACGCAGAGCGTATGCGCGTTTGCGGGCCTCGTCATCGACCTGGGTTGGCTGGGTTCGCGGTGGGGGACGGATGGGTGCCGGGGCGTTGCCGCCATGGCCGAGCCAGGCGCGGGCGGCGGCGTAGGCGGCTTTCTTGTCGCCGGCGTGGCGGCAGGCGGCGAGCAGGTCGAGGGCGTCGCCGAACTCGCCGGTGGCGGCGTCCTGCCAGCGGCCTTGCTTGGCGCCGCGCAGATGCACCCACAGGCTGCCGCCTTTGGTGTTGTCGGTGCCGCCGACCGTCCAGTAGGCGGATTTGCGGCGGCCGGCGGGGAGCAGGTCGGCGCACAGCGTCTCGATTTGGCGGGCCAGTTCGGCGGCGAGGTCGGCGGCGGTGGGGGCGGTGGGGTGGTTCATGCGACGGAGCTGGGTGGAGGTTTGACGTCGGCCGCCGGGCGCGCTGTCCGCCGCACGACAAAGCCCGGATGGCCGAGGGCGTGCGCCTTGCGGTTGACGATGGCGAGGTTGAAGCCGGCGACGTGGTGGATGCCGCGCGCCTCGCCCCACTGGCGGATGGCTTCCTGGCTGGCCTCGATCGGGGCGGCCGGCAGGGTGCCGGCCTGGCGGGGGACGGGATCGAGGGCGGGCGGGGTGGCGATCGGCGGCGGGTCGGATACCGGCGCCGGTGGCGGTTCAGGCGGCTTGGCGATCGGTGGTGGATCGTGTGGCGCCGCCGGCGTGGGAAGGATCGCGCTCGCCGCGGCGCTGGCCGGCGGTGTGCGGTAGTGTGGAAAGCTGGCGGGACGCATACTCGGCGGACGCCTGAGACCGAGCCTGAAGGCGGCCTGGTCGATGGCCTTGGATTCGGGCAATGGGATGTCGGACAGCGGACGCAATGCCGCCGCGATCGCCTGATACGGTGTCTCGGTTGGCCACAACCGGGTCAGTTCGATCTTTCGGGCGGCGGTCAGCCATCCCTTGGGCGAAGCATAGCGGGCGACCTTTCGATCGCCCGCTGAAGTTGGGCCGGCGGCGCGACCTGGCCCTTCCGCCGGCCGTTGGGGCTTAGGGGAGGACGGTCGCAAGTCACCGGGGACGTCGTGCGAACAGCGCGCCCTTTGGACGTCGTGCGAACAGCGCCCCTCCCTCGCCGGGCTCCCAGCCAACATGTTGGCTGGGGACCCGCCGTGCTCGGTCGCCCTTTGGGCGACGGCCTGCTCCGGCACGGGGACGACCGGAGAAGGGGAGTGCGGCAGAGTCGATGCAGCGATCCGGGCCAGCGCGTCAGCGATGACGCCGAGGACGCGCAGCAGCTCGTCGCTGGCGGTCAGCTTCAGGGTGAGGCCGAGATCGAGCTCAGGCATCGGTTGCCTTGCACGACAGGGGACGCCGGGCTGGCCGCGACCAGGGCCAGCAGGCGGCGCACCAGACCTTCGTCGGGATCTCCGGCGCCGGGTGCAGCGGCACGATCCGGGCGGCGGGATCGGCGGTCTCGGCTGCAGTGCCGGGGGCGCAGGCGAACCAGTCGGGCGAGCCGCAGGGGCATCGCAGCGCCGGCAGGGTGATGCGCGCGCCGTCGATTTCGACCATGGTCATGCCGCGATCGGTCATGATGCGAGGCGGCCGCGTTCCCAGGCGAACCAGCTTGGCGCGCCGGGGGTGGCGAGGACGGTCGGCGAGCCGGTGATGCGGATGGCGAGCTCGTGCGGATGGCCGGTGCCGGGGACCACGCCGGCGCGGCCGCGCCACAGGTCGATGTGACGGCCGGCGTGCAGCTTGCGCAGCAGGGCGATCAGATCGGCGCCGAACTCGGCCTCCAGCACGTGGCGGGTCGGCAGCCGGCCGCCGGCCTGCTCGATCTGATGCAGGTAGGCCATGATCTGGCCGGGACGCCCGTCGGGTCCGGTCAGGTCGGCCGGCGGCGCGGCGTCGTCCGAAGGACGCGCTGTTCGCGCGTCGTCCGAAGGGCGCGCTGTTCGCGCGGCGGCGATGACGGGCAACCGAGCACGCGAGGGAGGGTTGGTGCGCGCCAGGCTTTTGGGGGTTCGTCCCGGCGGCGCGGCGGCGGAGAGAGTGGGTGGTAACGCGGGCGTCGCGCGGGCAGCGCGCCCTTCGGGCGACGTGGCCAGCAGCGTGGCCAGCCGTGGTGGAATGGTGGCCGAGCGCGGTGGCGGGGTGGGCCAGGAGGCGATCAATGGCTGTGGACGCGGCGCCGGCTGGCGGGCGACGGCGGATGGCATGCGGGCGCCATCGGCGGTCTGCACACCGTAGGTCATGCCGGTGGCACTGCGCACCTGGCCGGCAATCTGCTGCTCCGGCGGTGGATGGCCGGTCAGGATGATTTTCGTGCGGACAGCGCGCCCTTCGGGCGTCGTGCGGACAGCGCGCCCTTCGGGCGTCGTGCGGACAGCGCGCCCTTCGGGCGTCGTGCGGACAGCGCGCCCTTCGGGCGTCGTGCGGACAGCGTGCCCTTCGGGCGACGTGCGCGGCGGCTTGTTGGTGGGGCGACCGAACATCAGCCGCAGCCTGGTCCGATGGCGCCGGGATCGGCCGGGTCGGTGAAAGCTTTCCAGTGGCGCCAGCCGTTGGGGCAGAGAAAGCCCCATTCGCGGCGCCGTGGGCCGGTAATGAACAAGGTCCAGACCGGCTGGTCGTCGATCAGCGCGACGCGGTGCGCGGTGACGGCGCGGCGGAGGATGGGGCGGAACGGGCGGCGCAGGCGGACAGTCAGCTTCCCTGGACCGGTGACGAGGTGTTCGCGGTAGCGGCCGCGCAACAGGATGGAGAGGCTGGCCCAGGGGTGATCGTGCAGCGCGCGGTCGTCATCACTGCGCAGGAAATGGTGCAGGTAGAGGTTGCACCAGCGGTTGCGCGGGATGATCCACCAGCGCCGGAGGTAGGGGGTATCGGGACCGCCGATCATCACATCGGGCGGGCGAGCCAGCACGCGGGCGAGGGGTGCGATGGCGAGAGTGTGAAAATGGCGCATTAGACAACCATACGTTTCGTTATTAGTATGACAGGATTAGAGGAGCAGTGATTATGAATGTATGGGGGTTGATCGGCGGCGTTCTGCTTTGGCTGAGCAGCACAGCCTTGGTTGCGCAAGTATTCGGACTGACGACGATCAAGTCGCAGGACAGGCCCCAGGGCAGGCCGCGTCAGGGTGGCTTTGGCGGCTTGTTCGGGATATTCGCGGTGGGGTTGCTGCTGGCGGCGGCGAACGGCGGGCTGCCGCGGGCCGATGGCGCGGCTGTCGGGTTCTGGCTGCTGTGGCTGGGTTTCGTGGCGATGCTTGCCATTATGACACGCGCGCGCGCCTGGTATCGGCGCTTTAGGGCGATCCGGCTGGAACAAAAGGCCGCGCGGATCGCGCCACGTGATGTGGCGGAACCGGCTTCGGTCGTGCCGTCGGCCGCCGCGCTCGAACCGCCGATCCCGGCCAAGGTGGATCGGCTCGGCTTTGACGTGATCCTGACCTATGCCCGACGCGGCGCGAAGCCCGAGCAGCGACAGGTGACGGTGCGCGCGATCGAGACCGGCCGGGATGAGGCCGGGCGTGCGGTGGCGGTGATGATCTCGGGCTACTGCCATTTGCGCAAGCGGCCGCGCAGCTTCCTGGTGGCCAGCATCCGGGCGATGGCCGATGGCGCCACCGGCGAGGTGATCCGCGATCCGGGCGCGTGGCTGCTGGAGCGGGCGAGCGAGCCCGCGAGGGCGGGGCTGGAGGCGGTTGGATGAGCGGTCTAGGATCACCAGGTGACCGCGCGTGACCAGGAAGATCGCGGACCGTGAAGCGGGCCAAGATGCCGAGCACGCGAGGCTCAGGATCTCAGGATCGACCAGATGACTGTGGACATCGAGAAGATGCGGTTCGACATGAAAGCCGAGAACAGGAAATTCCTGGTGCAGGCGATCGCCGGGCTTGGCACCGCCTTTGCCGGGGGGGCTGCCGTGCTTGGACTGGTGCTGCACGCGATGGGCAAGCTGTAGGCGATGGGCGCCGTCGTGTTTGACCCGCTGAAGTTTGCTGAATGTCTTGAGGCCGGCGGATTTACCTGGGAACAGGCGCGCACCCTGACGTTCGCTCTGGTCGACATAATGTCCCCGGCTCGCCAGGCGGCGAGGGTCGATCAGGCAGCCGAGGACGAGCCGTCGGCGTTCGACCGCGCGATGGCGCGCGCCGAGGGCCTGCCGGAAGGCCAGGAGGGACGGTTCGTCGAGGCATTCGAGGCGCTTACCGTGCTGTGGCGCGATCGCCGGAAGCGCCTGGGCAACCGCCATGGGGGCGAGATGTAGATCGGGCGACGCTGGTTCAACGAACCGCAATTGGCACAGTGTTGGATACAGAACAACATTGCTACGGCGAAAGCTCGATGAGTGCCGCGACGAGGATCGCCAGGTAAATATGACGCGCGCAAAAGAAGACACTGGATTGCCGGCGTCGAGCAGTTCCATTACGCTCTGTCGGTTGTCGCCGGCGTGCAGGGCGTAGATAGGCATCAGGCGGCGCGGGCCGGTTGCGTTTCGGCGATATGGATGGCATCGAGCGGTTGGCGGTATAGATCAGGGCGCAACTGCTCACGGGGAATACCCGTGATCCGCTCGACCTCGACCACCCGCTCGGCCGGCACGCGATCCCATTTGGCCACGGCACCACGGGTCAGGCCGAGTTCCTCGGCCAGCTTTGCGAGACTGCCGCGACCGCGGCGGATAATCAGAAGCGTCGCCATAACGTATGCTTACCCAACGTAAGCGCAGGGAGCAAGGGCAAAATGCTTACCCCAGGTCTACGGTTCAACGCCTATTTTTGGGTGGTGCATATCGGCAGTCGAATCAGTGCGGCGCGCAGGGAAGCCGGGTTATCGCAGCGCGCCCTGGCGACGGCGACACGGGTGAGCCATGGCCTGGTCGGCGCCTGGGAGAGCCAGAAGAAGCTGCCGGGTCGGGAGAACCTGGTCGCGATCGCCCGTGTCACTGGCAAGCCGATGTCCTACTTCATCGAGAACGTGGTGCCGGATCTGGCGGAGATGGTGCTAACCAACGCGGACGAGATCGAGATCGTCACGCTGTATCGCCAACTCACACCCGGCCAGCGGATCTCGCACCTCAACCTGTTCCGGACCTCGGTCGCGGTCAGAGCCGAGATAGAGCAGCAGAGCAGCCCAGCGAAGGGTCAACGCGTCACAGCCTGACGGGTCGGAAAGCATGATGCTTACCTGGCGTAGCTTTTCTGTTGTCATTTAAGCTTACCTGACGTAAGCGTGGGTTCATGACAACCGAGGCTTCGTCGATGCCGCCCGCGCTCCATCGCCCACCCCCTTTTGCTTTCAACCGTTCACGCTCGGGTGAACCTGCCGAACACAACCGGGGGTTAACAAGCGATAACGTCATAAAATCTTGCGGCGAAGCATTAAATCTTTCCCGCCAGTTTTGGTAATGGCGCGTCGTTTTGCAACGAAGCGGACGACGGCGCCGCGGCCGCCCAAGCGATCGGAGATCCTCGACGTGATGGACCGGGTGGAGACGGCGCTGCTGTCGATCGTGCGGCGCTGGCAGGACAGCGTTGCCCCCGAACTGCGTGACGAGATCAACGTCGCCGCGCGTGAACCACTGCTGCAGATGCTGCTGCGCGCCGGCCGCCGGCCGCGGCCGCGCGGCGTGGCGGGTTCCGAGCCATGAGCGGCCTGAGCCTGCATCCGGTCGGCGTCTGTGGCTCGCGCTACGTGTTCCGGCTGGCCGACGGCACCGAGCGGGCGGTCACGCTGCTGGCGCTGAGCAGCCGGGGCACGCTGCTGGCGTTGTTCGGTGGCGACGACACCTGGCTGCGCCAGTCGTTTCCCGGCCAGGTGATGGTGGTCGGCGGCCGGCCGACGCCAGTGGGGATCGACTGCCTGGCCGCGGCGCGATTCCTCGCCGGGCTGTGCCTGGACGCGCATGGCCGCCGGGTGACGCCGCCGCGGCGTGTCGTGCAGGCGACTTGGTGGGGGCAGCTTTGCGCGTGGCTGGCGCGTCGGCGCCGGCGTCGCGCGAACAGCGCGCCTTGCAGGCGACGGGCGAACAGCGCGCCTTGCACGCGAAGGCCGGGCGACATGGGGAGGTTCGGCTGATGCGTCGGAACGTCGTCTGGTTGAACCGATGGGCGAAACCCACGCCGGCGTGGCGGCCGAGCGACCGCGGTGGCTGGCTGGCGGTGGCGGCGCGGATCGCGCCGGCGGTGCCGGGCTGGCTGCGGGCGGGGGTGGCGGCGTTGCTGTGCGACCCGGCGGCCGACAGCGACGCGCTGCTGTTGCTGGCGGATGCGCTGGAGGAGGCGGCCGGCGTCGCCGAGGCTTGCGGCGAGCGGGTGCTGTGCCTGCAGCTTCGGGCGCTGGCCGGTCTGCCGCGGATGCGGGTGCCGAGCCGGGTGGTGGCGGCGGCGCAGGGTGGGGTGGTTGCGTGCTTCGCGCGCTATGAAAGGTCCTGACGGATGCTGATCCGGATTGATGCCGTGCATGAGAATGGCAATTCCCGCCGGATGAAAGCCTCCGCCGCGGCGGATGCGGCACTGACCGCCAGCATCCAGGCGCAAGGCGTGTTGCAGCCGATCCTGGTGCGAACAGCGCGCCCTTCGGACGACGTGTGCGCGAACGGCAGCGGCTTCGTGCTGGTCGCCGGCGCGCGCCGGCTGCGCTGCGCGCGTGCCGCCGGGCTGGACGAAATCCCCGCCGAGGTCGGCCGAATGACCGAGGGGTGGGCGCTGGCGGCGCAGGCCGCCGAGAACATGGTGCGGGTGCCGATGCATCCGACCGATCAGTGGCGCGCGGTGCGCGACCTGGTCGCCGGCGGCTTCACCTTCGCCAATGCGGCCGCGGCGCTCGGCCTGGACGACCGGCAGACGCGGCGGATGGAGCGGTTGGGCCTGCTTGATCCGAAGCTGCTGGCGCTGATCGAGGCGGGCGACGAAATGCCGACCGATGGGGAGTTGCGGATCATCGCCAGCGCGCCGCGCGCGATGCAGGCGAAGGCGGTGAAGAGCAAGGACGCGATCTGGCGACGGGGCGACGAGCAGCGGGTGAGCTGGCACGCCATCGCGCATGCCTGCCGGGTCACTCGTTACTTTCGAGGCAACGCGCTGTTCGATGCCGACGCAATGACATGGGACGTGGATTTCTTCGCCCAGCCGGGTTCGGATGAGGAATACACCTCGACTGACGGGGAAACGTTCATGCGGCTGCAGCGCCAGGCGTTGGAATCGCAGGTGGCGGACGCGCAGGCCAGGAAGCAGCGTGTCCAGTTGGTTGATTTCGACAGCAACAATCACACACCGAAGTTGCCGGTCGGGTTCAAGCGGGTGTGGACTGGCGACGTCGAGAAGCCGAAGCGGGTCGAGTGCGTATTCGTGACGCTCGACGACATGGGTGTGGTGAAGCGCATCCTTGCCGAGGATACCAAGGCGGTGAAGGCGGCCGAGGCGCGGAAGGTGGAGAAGGCCAAGACGGCGACTGGGGATCCCACGGGCGAGGCCGTGGAGGATGACGCGGACGACGAGGCTGCTGAGGTGCCGGCGGCGGTGGTGGAGAAACCCGGTCTGACGAAGGCCGGACTGACGATGGTCAACGCGGCGAAAACGCAGGCGCTGCGCGAGACGTTGTGCACCGGGCTGACCGAGATGCCGGCGGAACGGTTGCTGGTGTTGATGGTGCTGGCGTGGGGGGCGCTGAACGTCAGCGTGTCGAACGTTGCAGCGGGCGATAATTCCTACGAGCAGAGGAATTTTCGCGACATCGCCGCCCGGGTGCTGCTGCCCGGCGGCGGCCTGGACGAGGTCAGCATGGCGGATGCGCGAGGCTATGCCGGTGAGGTCATGGCGCGGGTGCTGTCGTTTGGCGTGGCTGGTCTGTATTATTCGTCCAGCGGCGCGCCCGCGGAGTGGATCGGTGCGGCGATCGACGCCAACCAGGCGATGCCGCGGTTCGATACCGAGGACTTCCTGAAGCAGGTCGGCGGCGACGAGCTGCGCCGGGTCGCGCTGGCGTTCGGCGAGAGGGCCACTGGGACGGTGGCGGCGCTGCGTGCGCGGCTGGTCGGCAGGCTGCCGGCCTGGCGGCCGGATGCGGCGGCGTTCGGGGCGCCGGCACCGGTGGTGCGGCATGGCTGACCACAGCCTGATCGAATGGACCCACGCGACCTGGAACCCGTTGATCGGCTGCGATGTGATCAGCCCCGGCTGCACCAACTGCTACGCCATGCGACTGGCTGGAACGCGGCTGAAGCACACGCCGAGCCGGTCCGGGCTGACGATCGACAGCCGCGCCGGACCGGTGTGGAACGGCACGGTTCGTTTCATGGATGGTTGGCTGCACCAGCCGCTGCACTGGTGCCGCTCGCGTGACATCTTCGTGGTCGCGCACGGCGATCTGTTCCATGCGGCGGTGCCGGACCCGCTGCGCGACCAGGTGTTCGCGGTGATGGCGCTGGCGGACTGGCACCGGTTCCAGGTGCTGACCAAGCGACCGGCTCTGATGCTGGCGTATTTCGCTGATCTCCACACGAAATTTCGCATTCGTGAGGCGCGGTATGCAGTGCTCCGGTCGTCGCGCAAGCACATCACCAATGCGTCTATCGACTGGGTATGGCCGCTGCCGCAGGTGCGGCTGGGGATCAGCGCGGAGACCGGCGGATGGTTTCATATGCGACTACCGCCGCTGATGGCGCTGCGCCAGGCTGGCTGGCGGTGCTGGCTGTCGGCCGAACCGTTACTTGGTGAGATCGGTCTGACCGAGGGCGTCGGCACGCTGGAGTGGGTGGTCGCCGGCGGGGAGTCGGGACCCAACGCCCGGCCGGTCGAGGCGAACTGGCTGCGCGTGCTGCGCGATCAGTGCGCGGATTACGGCATCCCGTTCTTCTTCAAGCAGTGGGGGGAGTTTCGCGAGGGCGAGCACGTCGGCAAGGCGGCGGCCGGAGCGGTGCTGGACGGGGTCGAGCACCGCGCGGTGATGGCATGAACCGGAGCGCGGAAAGCTTTCGGGCGAAGTGCGCCATCAACAGCAAGGACACGATCGAGGTGTTCGCCGAGTCCGGCCGCGGCGTATCGTTCCGCATCAAGATTGGCGGCAAGGACGCGCGGACCGTCCGCGTCGGCGAGAATGAAGCCAACATCCTGGCGGACTATCTGTTCGACATGGGTTTTGCGGGCACCGCTCGAACAGAGCGTCCTTCGGACGACATCGCTCGAACAGAGCGTCCTTCGGACGACATCGCTCGAACAGAGCGTCCTTCGGACGACATCGCTCGAACAGAGCGTCCTTCGGACGACATCGCTCGAACAGAGCGTCCTTCGGACGACATCGCTCGAACCGAGCGTCCTTCGGACGACATCGCTCGAACCGAGCGTCCTTCGGACGACATCGCTCGAACCGAGCGTCCTTCGGACGACGCGGCATGAGCGCGCTGAGATTGCTGCTGGATACCGCCGAGACCGTGGGGGCGCCGCGTGAAGGCGCGCGCCGGTTCTGGACCGGACGGGAGGAGGTGATCCTGCGCGACGCGTATCCGAAAGGCGGGGTGGCTGGCTGCCTGGCGCGGCTGCCCGGCCGCAGTGCGAAGTCGATCTATGCCCGGGCCAGCATGCTCGGGCTGCGCGTGCCGGCGGACGCCGCGTCGCTGCGGCGTCAGACCTATGCAACCAGCGACGCGATCGACGACGCCATCCGCAAGACCTATCAGGGGTGCCCGGACAAGGGCGCGGTCAAGCGCCTGGCGCAGAGCATCGACCGGCCGCGACAATGGATCTATGGCCGTGCCGTGCGGCTTGGCATCGCGGTGCCGCGGTTCAAGGCGCTGCCCTGGACCGAGGCCGAGAACGACATCCTCGCCGAGCACGCCCATCTGGACCCGGCGGTGCTGCGCGCCATGCTGAAAAAGGCGGGGTTCCAGCGGTCGGACGTGGCCATCGTGGTGCAGCGCAAGCGGCTGGGTGCGAGCACCGCCGATCCGGAGCATTTCACCGCGGGCGGCCTGGCGGAGCTGTTCGGTGTCGATCCGGGCACGATCATCCGCTGGATTGAGAAAGACTGGCTGCGGGCGTCGCGCCGCGGCACCGCGCGGGTCGAGCAGCAGGGCGGCGATCAGTGGTGGATCCACCGCAGCGCGGTGCGCGGGTTCGTCATCGCCAACACCGCGGCGGTGGATTTTCGCAAGGTCGACAAGACCTGGCTGGTCGACCTGCTGGCCGGCAGCGTCGGCTGGGACAGCGAGGCCGGCAACCCGGAGGTGCTGTTCCTCGGCCCGGTGACGCTGGACAGCCAGACGCGGACGGCGCGCTGCGGCGAGCAGTCGGTGCCGTTCACCCCGCAGGAGATCGCCATCCTGCAGGCCATCGCCGCGCGGGCCGGCCGGTTTGTCACCGCGGCTGACATCATCGCCGAGATCCGGACAAAGAGCCGCGTCAATCTGGTCGGCGTCCTGGTGCACCGGATCAGGTTCAAGCTCGCCGGCATCGGCGCGCCGGCGATGCTGGTCGGCGACCGCAACGGGCCCGGCAGCCGCGGCTATGCCATTCAGTTGCCGGCGGAGCGGGGAGCGTTGCTGGATGGGGTGGAGCACCCGGAGGTGATGGCGTGATCGGACCGATCGAGGCGCCGCCGCGCCGCATCCAGCTCCGCCGCGTGAAGGTGGATCGCTCCACGGAGTGGGGTAACCCGATCCGCATCTGCGAACCGCCCAACAAACGACTTTTACAAGCCTACGGCTGGCGATTTCGCGAACCGCCGAAGGTTCCGGGGAGCGCCGCCGAGGCGGTGGCGATGTTCGAGAAGTTCATTGCCTTCGACGGCGCTTCGATCGGCGCTGGAAGCAAAGCATTGCGCGGCAAGAACCTGGCCTGCTGGTGTCCGCTGGATCAGCCGTGCCATGCGGACGTCTGGCTACGCATCGTCAACGCGCCGCTGGTTTGTGTTGGGGAGGCTGCCGGTGGTTGATCCACCCACTTGGTGGCCGAGGTGCCACGCGTGCCGCCAGCCGATCGAGCGCCTGGAGTGGACGTTCGATCCGGCGGTGCCGAAGTTGGTGCGGTTCCAGGCCGACTGCCACGGGATGGCGATCGCGGTCGTGGTGACGCGAGCGCGGGCGATGGCGGGACCGGTGCCGGTGGATGTGCCGGTGGGGCCAGGGATGATGCTGGAGACTGCTGATGTCTGACGGAACACCCTTCACCCAGACCGCCTTCAGCGTCCGCCAGGTGGCGGCCCGCTGGGGCGTATCGGATCGGCATGTCTATGATCTGGTCGCGGCCAAGGCGCTCGGCCATCTTCGCATCGGCAGCCTGATCCGCATCCGCCTTGTCGACATCGAATCGTATGAGGGCCGCCAGTGCCACGCAGTAAACTCGACGCTCCCCGATACCGGCTCGTCCAGCGCGGTGATCGTTTCTATGTCCGATGGTGGCAAGATGGCGCGTGGCAGCGCGTTTCAACGGGGGAGGCGGAGCGCCGGGCGGCAGAGCGGTTCCTAGCGCAGTTCGAGGCCGGCCGCGGATCGCCGGAGCCGCCGCCGGCGCCGGTGGTCGCCAGCGTGGTTGCCGGCTATCTGGCGGATCGCAAACCGGTCGTGCGCGCCTATGGCACGCTGGCGGCCTGCGGCAAGGCGCTGGTGCGCCACCTGGGCGAACTGCAGCCCGACCACCTGACACGCGAGCGGGTCCGGTTCTACATGTCGCGGCGGCGGGCCGAGGGGCACATGGTCGGGCCGCCGGATGCGCGCCGGAAGAAGCCGACGCAGGACGGCACGATCATCCGCGAGCTACTGACGCTGCGGGCGGCGCTGAAATGGGCGCAGCGGGAGAAGTGGATCTCGGAGATTCCCTATATCGCGGTGCCGCGCCAGCCGCCGCCGCGCGACCGCTGGCTGACCCGCGCGGAAGCCGATCGGCTGCTGGAGAGCGCCCGCGCGCTGCACATCAAGACGTTCCTAGCATTGGCGCTTTACACGGCGGCGCGGGCGGGTGCTATTCTCGATCTGACATGGGACCGGGTCGATTTCGGCACGAACCTGATCGACTACGGGTTTGTCGATGGCGGCAAGAAACGTGTCGTGGTGCCGATCGGCGACAAGCTGCTACCGCTGCTGCGGATGGTACGCGATGCCGCCACCAGCCGCTATGTCGTGGAGCACGGCAGCGCCAAGGTTCACAGCGTCAAGACCGGCACACGGGCAGCGGCGATCCGGGCCGAGCTGCCGGGTGTGACGCCGCATATCCTGCGCCATACCGGGGCGACGTGGATGGCGATGGCGGGGGTGCCGATGGAGCAGATCGCCCGCGTGCTGGGCCATGGCGACAGCCGGGTGACCGAGCGGGTGTATGCCAAGTTCAGCCCGGATTTCCTGCGGAACGCGGTGGCTGCGCTAACTGGATCGTAGCCGGAAAGACGGGGCCAGTGGCCCCGGAAATGCTCAAATCGTTTCCGGTAAACCTTGTCTAAGTCATTGAAAATATGGTGCTGCTGGAGGGGATCGAACTCTCGACCTCTCCCTTACCAAGGGAGTGCTCTACCACTGAGCTACAGCAGCGCCCGGTATGCGGACGGGAGCGCTACCTACAAGCTTGATCCCGCCGGCGCAAGCCTGACTTCGACGCATCGGCAGCGCATTCTTCCCCACGCCGCGCCGGCCAGCACTCCAGCGTTCGTGCGTCTTTCGGTAAGCGCCACCTTCCGATGACCCTCATGACCGATTTGTCGCGGCTTGATGGTCCAGGAAAGGCTGATCGGCGTGCGGCATAAGGCGTTGCGCCCTAGCCGTCTTGTCTCCACGCTAGACCTGTTCAACCGGGAGAAGATTGATGTCCGAGCTTCGCAGCATCCTGCGCAACCATATGAAAGACAAGCTGGCGGCCAATCAGGTCGTTGCTTCCATGACTGTGCGCCTGGCCCGCTCGATCGAGATCGCCCAGATCGCCAAGACGGCCGGCTTCGACACGCTGTACGTGGACCTGGAGCACAACACGCTGTCGATCGATACGACGTGCCAGATCTGCATCGCCGCGCAGCAGATCGGCGTGACACCGCTGGTCCGCGTGCCGGCGAATACGCCAGAGTACATCTGCCGTGTGCTGGACGGCGGCGCAATGGGCGTGATCACGCCCCATGTCCGCTCCGCCGAGGAGGCCAGAGCCATGGTCGACCTGATAAAGTTCCCGCCGCTGGGCCATCGGTCGGCGGGTGGCCCGTTGTCGCATTACCAGTATCGCAGCTTCCCGATCAACGAAACGAACGCGGCAATGAACGATGCGACGTCACTGGTCGTGATGCTGGAAACCGTCGCCGCGCTGGAGAACGTGGAAGCAATCATCGCCACCGAAGGCGTCGACCTGCTGCTGGTCGGCAGCAACGATCTGTGCGGGGAGATGGGGATCACCGGCCAATACGATCACCCGAGGCTGAAAGATGCATTTGCCCGCGCCATCACGGCGGCGCGCAGCGTCGGCAAGCATGTTGGCATCGGCGGTTTGGCATCGCGGGACGACCTGATGACGCAGTTCGTGACAATGGGCGCGCGCTATGTCTCGACTGGTACGGATCTGGCGTTCCTGGCCGCGGCCTGCGCCCAGAAGGCCCGGTTGGTGCGGGAGATGACGATCGGATAGTCTGCTCGGCGCCGCTATGCGGCAGCCCGGTTTATTTGTCGGCCACGCGGGGTCAGCCACCGCGCGAACGATTGTTTCAATCATGAATTGAGCGACAGACGCCCTTACCGTTTGTCAAAGCGGTAGGTCCGTGCGCAACGATCGATCAGCGCCTCGATCGACCCAAATACCGTCGCCCCCGCCTCGGTCAGTCGCCGCACCTTCGATGCCATGGTGCCCGCTTCGCCATGCACCAGCGCCCCGGCATGACCCATCGAGATGCCTTCCTTTGCCTCTCGCCCCGCGATCAGCGCGAACAGCGGTTTTCGCGCACCCAGGCAAGCAAACGCGTCGGCACAATCCTCCTCTTCCGTGCCGCCGACCTCGCCTACCAGCACGATCCCCTTGGTATGCCTGTCAGCAAGGAACACCGGCAGCAGATCGGCAAACCGAAGCCCCTTTACCGCATCGCCGCCGACGCCAACCCAAATGCTCTGGCCCAGGCCCACCCGCGCCAGGCGATAGCCGACCTCGTAGGACAGCGTGCCGCTCTTTGACATGATCGCAATCGGCCCGGGATTCAGGCAGACATCCGGCAGGAACCCCAGCTTGCATTCGCCCGGCACCGCCAGCCCCGGCGTCGAGGCCCCCACCCATTGCGCGCCTGCCCGCCGCACCGTTCGGCCAATCCTGATTGCGTCATGCAACGGGACACCTTCGGCAACCGTTACAATAAGCTTGATACCCGCCGCCAGCGCCTCCTGCACCGCCGCCAGGGTTTCGTTTGGCGGCGCCATGACGACCGAGGCCACGGCGCCGGTTGCCAGCACCGCCTCCGCGCAGTTCGGGAAAACCGGCACCCCGGCGGCTGTCTTCATGTCCGTCCGGATTGAGGTTCCGCCGACAATATTGGTGCCATAGGTCCGCATCAGCGCGGCATGGCTGCGTCCCATGCGCCCGGTAATGCCCTGGACGATGACCGGGGTCGCGCGTGACAGGCCGCCAATCATGCCGCGGTCCTGACGATCAGGTCTATCGCTGTCAGGGCTTCCTCAAGGTCTTCCGTCACCAGCATCCCAGGCCGCCTCTCGGTCAGGATGTGTTGCGCTTCCATCGCGCCACGGCCAACCAGGCGTGCCACCACCGGAACGGTCAGTCTTGGCGACTGCTCAAGGGCCGCGGCCAGCAGGCCGGCGAATTCGCCCAGATCGGTAATGCCGGCAAAGATGTTGACCAGCACGGCCTTCAACGAGGAAGCTGCGGTGATCCATTCCAGTACCCGCATCAGGCGCGCCGGGCTGCCGCGCATCTGGCCGGTGCGGATGTCGCAGAAGTTCAACGGCCTGGCACCGCGCGCCGTCAGTTCATCGATCAGCATCATCGACAGGCCGGCGCCGGTGGTGACCAAGCCGATCTCGCCTTCCGGATCGAGTTCGACATAATCGAACCCTTCGGCCAGCTTGCGACCGGCGTCGAGATAGGTTGTCGGGCGGCCGGCGATCAGCGCGGCGATCGCCGGCTGGCGGTCCACCGCGTTCAGATCGACGACGACCTTGGCATCGCCGGCAAGGCAGCCTGTTTCGCTGACAAACAGAGGATTGATCTCCGCCAGTGCCAGTTCCCCCTCGATGACCATATCCGCAAGCGTCTTGCCGATGCCGGCGAGATGGGCGCGCCAGGATTGAGGTTCGTCCGCGATCAGATCGGCCAGCACTTCGGCAACAGCGCCCGAATGCAGCGGACAAAGCCGCTCATGAACGGCACCCGCGGCCGATTCGATGTCCATACCGCCCTGCGCGGCATAGATCACCCGCAAGCCGTAGCTGCCAGGATCTACCATGACGGCTAGATAACGTTCTTCTCCTTCGGCCGCCTGCTCCACCAGACATGCCTCGACGGTGTGCCCCTTCAGCCGGCTGCCCAGCATCTGCGACGTCGTGGCGGCGACATCGGCAGCGGTTTGGCAGCGCACCACGCCACCCGCCTTGCCACGGCCGCCCACCGGCACCTGCGCCTTCACCATCCACGGCCCCGCACCTGGCAGCGCCGGCAACTCGGCTGTCACCACCACGCCGAGCGGAACCGGAATACCGGCGGCAGCGAGCAGCGCCTTGCCGTCCGCCTCGATCAGCAGCACGTCAGAACGTCCCCATGCCCATGATGCCGTCGGTGACATCGAAGTCGCCGACGATCTTCTTGCCGATCAGGTCCCGCAACGTCTCCGACGCGCCGCCGCCGATGGAGCCGTAACGGGCGCCCCGGTAAAGCCGTGATACCGGATATTCGTCGGTGAAGCCGAAGCCGCCGTGCACCTGTACCGCCTCGCTGGTCACCCGCAGCGACATCTCGTTGCAGAAGATTTTCGCCGCCGCCGCCATGAACGGATCGGGGAACGGGTTCGCTGTCAGGCAGGCGCGATACAGCAGCCCCCGCCCCGCCTCGATGTCTTTGAACATGTCGGCCAGCTTCCAACGGATGCCCTGGAAGTCGGCGATCGGCTTGTTGAAGACGGTGCGTTCCCGGACATAGTTCACCGCCTCGTCGAATGCGCCTTCCGCCAGGCCCAGCGATATCGATGGATTGAGGCAGCGCTGGGTATTGAACGCGGTAAGCAGTTGCCGGAAGCCGTCCTCGCGGATGACCAGGTTCTCCAGCGGCAGCTCGCAGTCGTTGAACTGGATCTCGTGCAGATTCTCGCCGCCCATGGTGTGATAGGTGCTGGTCACCTCGAAGCCCCTGGTATCGGGTTCGACCAGCACGCAACCGATTCCTTCCCGCCCCGGCTTGCCCGCCACCCGCGTGAACACCACGAACATTCCGGCCTCACGCGCTCGGCTGATCAGCGTCTTGGTGCCCTTCAGGATGACCCGGTCGCCAATAATCCGCGCGTTGGTTCGGTAATTTGCGACATCCGTTCCGGCATGCGGCTCCGTCATGCACACCGCCAGGATGCAGTCGCCACTGACCACCTTGGGCAGGATTCGGTCGCGGATCGAAGCGGGTGCATAACGGGCGATCACCCGTGTCTGCACCCCCGCCTCCCCCAGCACGGCCATCGCGGTGACGTAGTCGACTTTGGCGATTTCCTCCAGGATCAGCGCGGTGTCCAGTATCGGCAGGCCCAGGCCGCCGTATTCCTCCGGCACCGACATCCCCAGCACGCCAAGGTCGGCAAGCTGCTTCATGTTCTCCCACGGGAAGGTGCCGTCCATCCAGCGCATGGCACGGGCCTTGAAGTCGGTCTGCGCCAGCGCCCGCACCGAGGCGATCATGTCCCGCTGCTGCGCGTTGAGGTTGAAGTCCATGTTGCCGACCCCCGGTGATCACCGCGCGAAGTCTAGTCAGAGCGGACGCAAGTGCAAACCTAGGCGGCCAGGAAGCGATCTGCTATGTCAGCGACATGGAAGCGGCAGTGCGCATACCGTCATTCATGACCTTGCAGGAATTCCTCGCCTGGGACGCTCCATGGGGGCCGCCGTGGCAACTCGTCGACGGCGAACCGCAGGCCATGGCGCCTGGCAGCCGGACGCACAACGGCATTTTGGGTGAGCTTAACGCGCTGATTCGCAATCACTTTGTAGATTGCGGCAGTCCGTGCTCCATCATTCCGACGCCCGGTATCGTTCCCCGTATCCGGGCCGACATCAACTTTCGTATTCCCGATCTGGCCATCACGTGCTCGTCCTACCAGCAGGAAGAGTATTACCTGACCGATCCAGTATTGGTGGTCGAGATCCTTTCGCCCAGCAACCAGGCGGAAACCTGGACCAATATTTGGGCTTACACCAGTATTCCCTCGCTCAAGGAAATCCTGATCATTCGCAGCACCGCGATCGGCGCCGAACTGCTGCGCCGCGACGCCAGCGGCAACTGGCCGGAACGGCCCATGAAGATTGAGGCGGGTGTGCTGGAGCTGACAAGCATCGACTTCAGCGTCGACATCACCGCGATCTATCGCGGCACCAGGCTCGCGACCGGCTAACCCGCATCGATCCGGATCAGCGTCGGCGCTTCCATCACCGTATCCAGCGCGCCGATCCGGTCCAGTGCCTGCCGCATTGCGCTTTCCTGGGTTTCGTGCGTCACTAGCACCACCGGCACAGCCTCGCCGGGGCTGCGGCCGCGTTGCAGCATCGATTCCAGCGAAACGCCGATGTCGCGCAGGATCGCCGTCACATCGGCGATGACGCCTGGTCGGTCCACCACCATCAGGCGCAGGTAATAGGCCCCGACATGGGCGCCGATCGGCACCGACGGCACGCTGGACAACGCAGCGGCCGCAGCGCCCCATACTGGCGTGAAACGGTTTCGCGCGATGTCGATCAGGTCGGCGACCACGGCGGACGCGGTTGGTCCCGCCCCTGCCCCGCGGCCTTCAAGCATCACCCGGCCGACGAAATCGCCCTCCGCCACCACCGCGTTGAACACCCCGTCCACCCGCGCGATCGGCGCCGCCCAGGGCACCATGCAGGGATGCACGCGGGTCTCGATCCCCGCGTCGGTCTGGCGGGCAATGCCAAGCAGCTTGATGCGATAGCCGAGTTCGGTGGCGAAGGCGATGTCGAGGGCGGAGATTCGGCGGATGCCCTCGATGTGCACCTGGTCGAACGCCACCGGCCGGCCGAACGCAAGGGCAGCCAGGATCGCCAGCTTGTGCGCGGTGTCGACACCGTCGATGTCAAAGCTGGGATCGGCTTCGGCGTAGCCCAGCTTCTGCGCGTCGGCCAGAACCTCGGCGAATTCGCGGCCTCGCTCGCGCATCTGGGTCAGGATGTAGTTGCAGGTGCCGTTCAGGATGCCGGCGACGGCGCTGATGCGGTTGCCGGCCAGACCCTCCCGCAGCGCCTTGATGACCGGAATGCCGCCGGCGACCGCCGCTTCGAACGCCAGCGGCACACCTTGCGCCTCGGCGGCCTCGGCGAGGTCCGCGCCATGCACTGCCAGCAGGGCCTTGTTGGCGGTCACCAGCGGCTTGCCCGCGTTGATCGCGGCCTGGGCTAGCGTCCGCGCCGGCCCTTCGGAACCGCCGATCAACTCCACGACCACATCCACTGCGGGGTCAGCCGCCAGAGCAACCGGATCCTCATACCAACGCAATCCAGTCACCGGGAATCCACGATCCTTGGATCGGTCCCGCGCCGACACCGCCGTCACCGCAATCGGCCTGCCGGCCCGCGCCGCGACGACGTCCGCATTGTCCCGGAGCAGCTTCAGCACGCCGCCGCCGACGGTGCCCAGGCCGGCCAGCGCGACCGAGAGGGGGCGGGTCATGGGCGAGCAAGGCCAGGGGCGCTGCCCCTGGACCCCGCTAAGGGCGTAACGCCCTTAGAACCCGCTTTGTTTGGGTCTGGGAGGGGGCGGAAACGACACAGGCGTTTCGACACCTCGGCAGGCCCCCTCCCAGACCCAAACATGAATGGGTCCAGGGGCGTCGCCCCTGGCAGGGGCCCAGGGGGCAGCGCCCCCTGACCTGGCTTCCTCAAGACACCCCCATTTCGGACAGCGCCGCGGCCTCCGCGATGTTGGAGCCGGTCTGCATGAAGGCGCGGATGTTGCGGATGGCCTGGCGCAGACGGTGGGTGTTTTCCACCAGGGCAATGCGGACATGGCCCTCGCCATGCTCGCCGAAGCCTAGACCTGGAGCAACCGCGACTTTTGCCCGCTCCAGCAGCAGCTTGGAGAATTCGACGCTGCCTAGCGATGCGTAACGCGGCGGTACCGGCGCCCAGGCGAACATCGATCCTTCGGGAGACGGCAGATCCCATCCGGCCGAGGCCAGACCCTTGATCAGCACGTCGCGGCGTTCGCGGTAAAGCGTTCGCATCTGCTCCACGCAATCCTGCGGCCCGGTCAATGCGGCCGCGGCGGCGACCTGGATCGGGGTGAAGGCGCCGTAGTCCAGATATGACTTCACTCGTGTCAGTGCGTTGATCAGCCGAGGGTTTCCCGCCGCGAACCCCATCCGCCACCCAGGCATGGAGTAGGTCTTCGACAGGCTGGTGAACTCCACCGCGATAGCTTTCGCCCCCGGCACCTGCAGGATGGACGGGGGCATCTTGTCGCCGAAATAGATCTCGGCGTAGGCCAGATCGGACATCACCCAGATCTCGTGCCGGCGGGCGAAGGCGACGATCTCCCGGTAGAAATCCAGATCCGCCAGGTAGGCGGTCGGGTTGGACGGAAAATTCACGATCAGCGCCGTCGGCTTTGGCACGGAGTGACGCACCGCGCGGTCCAGCGCCCGCAGCATGTCGTCATCGGGGATCGCCGGAATGCTGCGCACCGCCGCGCCGGCGATGATGAAGCCGAACTGGTGGATCGGGTAGGATGGGTTGGGCACCAGGATCGTGTCGCCCGGGCTGGTGATCGCTGCCGCCAGGTTCGCCAGCCCTTCCTTTGATCCGAGCGTCGCGACCACCTCGGTCTCCGGGTCGAGACGCACACCGAACCGCCGCTGGTAGTATCCCGCCAGCGCCCGCCGCAGACCTGGTATGCCCTTGCTGACGGAGTAGCGGTGCGAACGCGGGTCCTGCACCGTCTCGATCAATTTGGCGACAATGTGCGGCGGCGTCGGGCTGTCAGGATTGCCCATGCCAAGGTCGATGATGTCCTCGCCGGCACCGCGCGCCTTCGCCTTGGCCGTGTTTACCTCGGCGAAGACATACGGCGGAAGACGACGGATGCGATGGAATTCGCCGGCGGAGTCGCAGCTCATGACAGGCCTTTCACGGCTTGATACAGAATTATTGTATCACGTGCAGCGAGGCGCCGCGACCGGACGCTTCTGCACTGACGCGGATTGCGTTGCCGGGCACCCCGGCCTGCTTCAGCGCCTCGACCACCGCCTGGGCGCGCGACAGCCCCAGGGTCAGCGCCGCCGACTGCGCCGATGGATCGCTGGCGGCCGCGTCGCCAAATCCGGTGACGAGGATCACGCCATTGCCGCGCTTGCCGGCGAAGGCTTTCACATCGTCGGCGGCCGGCGACGACAGGTTGGCGGACTCACCGGCGAACACGACAGTGGCGGCGGGACCGGCGGCGGGCGACGGCATCGGCACCGGGACGGCCACCGGCGGCGGCGGCGAGCCGGCCGCCTGCGGACGCGGCGGCGGTTCGGCGGGCAAGGCTGGCGGAGCGGCCGCGGGCGGAGCGGCCGCTCCAGGTTCGGGGGCCGCGCTGGCGGTCGTGGCTGGCGCCGGAGCTGGCGGTTCAAGCGGCGCACTCCGCACCGGTCGGCGGGGCGCCGGCGTGGGCGCCGTCGCTGGAGCGGGCGGTGCGCTAACCGCCGGCAGTGAAGCGCTCGCGGTCGGCGCACCCGAAGCCGGGGTACCCGTGGCTGGCGTGCCCGGTGCCGGGGTACCCGAGACTGGCGTTGCCGGCGTCTGGGGTGGTGATGCCGGACCCGGTGGGGGTGCCGTGCCAACGCCAAACAGCGTCGGCGAGGCACTTGGCGACGACGGATCGGCCAGCGGCGCCGTCTCGGCCGCGTGTTGCGCATTGGTCCGGTCCGCTACCAGAGAATCCGTAAGCTTCTGCAACGCGGCGGCATCCGGCGCCGGCGGCTTTCCCGGCACGGTGGACAGGTTCGGATAAGCCTGATTGGCCCCCGGCGGGGCCGGGCGCTCCTCGGCGATCTTGCCGCCCTCCTGGCGGTGCCACCAGTTTACCGGATTGATGGAACCCAGCGTTGAACAGCCGGTCAGAAGACAGGCGGCCAAACCGAAACAGACGATCTGGCGCACGCCGCGGAAGAACCCGACAGACACGGCTTGAACGCACATTCCCGCGCCACTAGGTTGCGCGCCATCTCTGCTGATCACCATATATCGGAACCGCTCTTCGCTAACGGCCGCTTGTGTAGCCGCTGGTGGCGCGGACGCAAAGGATGTCTGTTCATGGCCCAAAACGACAAGAGCGCGGGCAACTACCCCGCCAACATCGCAGCACCCTCGGACGCCGCTGGCTACAAGATGCCCGACCCGAACGTGGTCGGCCGTTCCATGGCCGATATCGCGGAGCGGTCGCAGCGCATCGTGACGGATTGGCTGAAGCGTCAGTCGGAGTCGGAGCATCACACGGACCCATTGAACATCGGCAGGGCCTTCATGGAAATGACCACACGCATGATGGTAAATCCGGCCAGGCTGATGCAGGCCCAGCTTGGATTCTGGCAGGACTACATGACCCTGTGGCAGAACACCGCCAAGCGCATCATGGGGATCGAGGCCGCGGCCGTGATAAATCCCCCTGCCTCCGACCGGCGCTTCAAGGACGAGGCCTGGAAGGAAAACGAGGTCTTCGATTTCATCAAGCAGTCCTACCTGCTGTCGGCCCGCTTTGTTCAGGACGTGGTGACCCATGTCGACGGGCTGGACCCCAAGACCGCGCAGAAGGTCGATTTCTACGCTCGCCAGTTCGTCGATGCGATGAGCCCGTCCAATTTCCTGCTGACCAATCCGGAGGTCTTGCGCAAGACCGCTGAGACCGGCGGAGAGAACCTGCTCAAGGGCTTGAACAACATGCTGAGCGACCTGGAGCGCGGCAAGGGCAAGCTGCGCATCAAGATGACCGATACCGACGCCTTCAGCCTTGGCGAGAACATCGCGGTATCTCCCGGCAAGGTGGTGTTCCAGAACGACCTGATGCAGTTGATCCAGTATGATCCCACGACCGAGAAAGTGCTGAAGCGGCCGCTGCTGATCGCCCCGCCCTGGATCAACAAGTTCTACATCCTCGACCTGCGCCCGCGGAACAGTTTCGTCCGTTGGGCGGTGGCGCAAGGCCATACCGTGTTCATGATCTCCTGGGTCAATCCGGATGAGCAGTTGGCCGAGAAGAATTTCGAGGACTACATGAAGGAAGGCTATCTCGCCGCGCTCGACGCGATCGAAGCGGCCACTGGCGAGAACGAGGTCGACGCCATCGGCTACTGCCTGGGCGGTACCTTGCTTGCCTCCACGCTGGCCTACATGGCGGAGAAGAACGACGACCGGATCAAGACGGCAACGTTCTTTGTCACCATGATGGACTTCCGCGAGGCCGGCGAACTGGGCGTCTTTATTGACGAGGAACAACTCCAGGCGCTTGAAGAAAAGATGAACAAGCGAGGTTATCTGGAAGGCAGCGAGATGGCGACGACCTTCAACATGCTGCGAGCCAACGATTTGATCTGGTCCTTCGTTGTCAACAACTACTTGATGGGAAACGATCCATTCCCGTTCGACCTGCTGTACTGGAACGCCGACTCCACCCGGATGCCGGCGCGGATGCACAGCTTTTACCTGCGCAACATGTATCAGACGAACCTGCTGGCGGAGCCCGGCGGCATCACTCTGGATGGCGTGCCGATCGACCTGAGCCGCGTCAAGGTGCCGGCCTATTTCCTCTCGACGCGGGAGGATCATATCGCACCCTGGAAATCGACCTATCGCGGCACGCAGTTGCTGGGCGGGTCGAAGCGCTTCGTGCTGGCGGCCTCCGGCCATATCGCCGGCGTGGTAAATGCGCCGGATGGCGGCAAGTACGGCCACTGGATCAACAAGGACCTGCCGGCTGAGCCGGAAGCCTGGCTGGCGGGCGCCACCGAGATGGCGGGATCATGGTGGCCCGACTGGCACCGCTGGATCCTGTCGTTCAACAAGGCTCAGGTCCCGGCTCGACATCCCGGCGACGCAAAGTTGCAGACTCTTGAGGATGCGCCGGGCAGCTACGTCAAGGTGCGGCTGTCTTAAAGCGCGATTGGTTGAGGTTGACGCAGGAGTCGCGCTTCAACTCATTGTTGATCGCACGATTAACGGCTTTTGACTGGGACAGCCTCAGGCGCTCAACGCGGACGGTCGAGGCGCGAGTCAACTCCGGTTGCCGCTTGCCGACCTTGATCAGGCCTTCGTGGGCGCTACGTCCAGACGCACGACAATGCCTTCAAGGTCCGGCGACGGCGCCGGATAACGCTGCATCACCAGCGGATCATGTCCAGGCACGATCAGGCCGGGAGATGCCGCGTGGGCGCGCAGCGTATCGAAGGCATCCAGCATCTCACCGACATGGAAGGCCGTCGTGAACGGACGGTATGCCTCCATGTTCTCATAGAAGTGCGTCACGTCGGACGCCAGTATAACGGCGCCGCGCCGGGTGTTCACCTTGACGAATTGCAGGCCGGCCGAATGGCCGCCCGTCGGCACGATGCTGATGCCCGGCATCACCTCGACCGGTCCATTATGATAAACGACCCAGCCTTCAAAATTGAGCCGCACAATGCCGCAAACATCATCCGGTTCGAAGCTGCGAGCCAGTTGCTTGTGCCGCATGTAGCGGCCGACGGCGTAATGAATTTCCGGCTCCTGCAGATGAAACCGTGCCCTGGGGAACTTGTGGAAGTTTCCCACATGGTCGTAGTGCATGTGCGTCAGGATGACGTCTTCCACCAGCGCCGAATCAACGCCAAGCAGCGTGAGTGATTCAATCGGGCAGCGTTCCAGCCGCCGGCCTCGCTTGGCGCCGCTGTCAGCGGTAAAGCCGATATCGATCACCACCGCCCGGTCGGCGTTGCGGGCCACCCAGACGAAGTAGTCCATCGGCATCGGTCCATCATGCGGATCACCACCGATGAAGTGTTCGTGCCGCCGCGCCTGACGCGTGGCATAGCGCAAGGCGAACAACTCATATTCCGCTGTCATCACCTACCTGTCCGGCTGGTGGGCGGTGAGGCTTGGCATCACGTGGCGGGTGAACAGGTCGATGGAGTTCAGCGCCTCGTCGCCGGTAATGTCGCCGAAGGCGAAGCGGCAGAGCAGGTAGTTCAGGCCGGCCTCGTCGATGCCCTGCTGCAGAAAGTCGCGGACCTTGTCCGGCGTGCCCGCGACGGCGCGGCCTTGCGCTTCCGCATGCTCGAAACGCTCGGGGAAAAGCGCGTGCATGACCGGCGTCGTGCCATGCTGGATCCAAAGCTTCAGGAAGCTGGCGCGCCATTTGTCGTAGCCGCGCCGCGCGATCTCCAGCGCTTCCTTTTCAGTCTGCGCGACAACGACATGGCGGCCGACCCCCATCAGCGGCAGATCGGCGGGATCGTTGCCCAATGCGTTCCATTCCGTGCGATAGCGGTCGGTCAGCGCCCGCATTCCGGCGCCTGGCAAGTTGCCGACGATGTTCACCCGGTTCCTGGCCGCCCAAGGCACGGCTTCCAGCCGGCCCAGCCCATACCAGAGCGGCGGGTATGGCGTCTGGAACGGCGTCATCTCCATCGGCACGTCATGGTATTGATAGTACTTGCCCTCAAAGTTCAGCGCCGGAGAGGTCATGCCACGCAAAATCACCTCCAGCGCCTCGGCATACATTGCCGGTGTCTGCTCCGGGTCCAGCCCGTAATACCGCAGCTCGATCGGCGAGATGCCGCGCCCGACGCCCAGCAGCATCCGGCCGCCGCTGATCTGGTCGAGCATGCAGATCTCTTCCAGCAGCTTGATCGGATGATACAGCGGCAGCAGGTACACCAGCGGACCGAACCGCAACCGCCTGGTGCGCTGCGCAACCGCCGCCAGCCAGACCCCTGGCGAGGGCGCCACGCCCAAGGGTGTCGCGTGATGTTCAGCGACATGATAGCCGTAGAAGCCTGCGTGATCATAGGCTTCAGCCAGCTTCAGCCGCTCCTCATAGAAGCGATCCAGCGGCGCCAAGCCGCGATCCATATGGTCGAAGATGCCCAGTTTCATGGCTGATACACCCTGATGCTGCGGGGCCCCGGCAGGCACGCCACGGCCGGCTGATCAACAAGCCGACCGGTTGCCGGGGCGCGGCGCACCTTCAACGTCATGGCGAGCACACGCCCTACATCCACGCCGCGCGGTGCTGGTCTCGACAAGGGCAGGGATAGCGGGCCTGCACCCGCCATGACGGAGCCGCCTACCCATGCCTGATCCACGGCTGTTATTGGTCCATCGACCCTTACCGTCGTCATCGCGACGTTCCCCCTTGAGCTGCCGTACTCGTACTCTCGGGTCGGCGGCCTGTCCAGGTTCGCGCAACTTCAGTGGGTCAGCGGACCATCCGCTTTTTTCCAGGCATCGAGGCCGCCATGGATATGATACGCCGTCTCCAGTCCGGCTTCGTGCGCTGCCCGCACCGCCATGGCCGAGCGTTCACCGAAGGCGCAGTAAAAGAGGATTTGACGGCCGGTGGCGGATGCCAGTCCATGCAGCATGCCGTTCGGCTGGATGTTCGCCTCAAGATCGGAATAGGGTACGTGCAGCGAGCCGGGGATCGCGCCGTACTTCTGCCGCTCCGTCCGTTCCCGCAGGTCGATCAGCATTGTGTCCTTGCAACCGGTCATTGCCCGCGCCCGTTCGGCGGTGATAGCCCAACCCTGGCGCGCGATGTCCTGCTGCGCCAGCCCCTGGCGCATGTTGGCCGGAACCGCGACATCCATCATCTTCGGGTTCGACAGGTTCAGGCCGTTCATCAATGCCACGTAATCGTCGACGCACCGCACCTGCAGGCGCGGGTTGCAGCGCTTTTCCTCGCCAATCGTGCTGACCGTGTCGCCTTTGTAATCGTGCGCCGGAAACACCATCGTCTCGTCCGGCAGCCGCAGAAGTCGGTTGAAGATCGACTCGTACTGCGCCCGCGCGCTGCCGTTCTGGAAATCGGTCCGGCCGGTGCCGCGGATCAGCAGCGTGTCGCCGGTGAACACCCGGTCGGACATCCGGAAGCTGTAGGAATCATCGGTGTGCCCAGGCGTGTAGATTGCCTCCAGTTCCAGACCTTCGATCCGCATCAGGTCGCCGTCCGACAGGCGCATCGACACGACGTCGATGCTGGACTGCTCGCCCATGACGGTGATGCACCGCGTGTGGTCACGCAGCGCGCCGAGACCGGTGATGTGGTCGGCATGCAGATGGGTATCGACGGCCTTGACCAGGCGCAGGTCCAGTTCACGGATCAGCGCCAGATATCGATCCACCTTTTCCAGCACCGGATCGATGATCAACGCCTCGCCTCCACGGCGGGAGGCGAGCAGGTAGGTGTAGGTGCCGGACACCGCGTCGTACAACTGGCGGAAGATCATTAATACCCCCGTTGCGACCTTATGGAGGATATTCATATCACCGAACCGCCATTTCAAGCGATAAATTCTCATATCACAATACGTCGATAAGCGGCCCGACGTAGATTGAGGCTGGACGTATCATGCGGCCAGTCTTCCGCTGCTCCATGGCGTGCGCCTGCCACCCGGCGTCCGTCCCGCAGCGACCGGAAGGCATGCGGCCGGCTCGGTCGATCTGGCGCCGTTCAGCAGTCGTTAACCATTCGGTGGCAGGATCGCCCCATGCGCGATCGCACGGTCACCGCGGCTTGTCAGGCTGCCGCCTCCCATTCCCGCGCGGCCGATCCCGACGACGGTCGCCGCCTGTACATTGACGGATTGCTGGCGTTGCGGGACGGCGATGCGGATCATGCCGCGAGCCTGCTGACTGCCGCGCTGCGACGGCAGCCCGCCCATCCGGGGGTGCGGCGGAACCTGGTGCGGGCCTTGCTGGCGGCGGGCGAGTTCCGGCAAGCCCTGCTGCAGGCCGACGCCTGCCTGGCGAACGCCCCGGACGATGGCGAGCTGCATTTTGCCCGCGGCACCGCCCTGAATGCGCTGGACGAGCCGGTGAAAGCCTGCGCGGCGCTGACCTGCGCGATGGCGCTTCTGCCCGATCACGCGCCGTCGTGCCTCAATCTGGCCAATGCCTGGGCCGACCTGGATGACCTGGAGGCCGCGGAACGGCTTTGCCGGACGGCGGTCCGGTTGGACCCGGCCCTGCCGGAGGCGTACGCCAGCCTGGGTTATATGTTGACCGCGCGGGGCCAGACCACGGCAGCGATCGAGGCCTGCGAGGCGTCGATCCGGCTGCGTCCGGCGTTCACCCAGGGGCACTGGAACCTGGCCATCGCGGCGCTGTTGAGCGGCGATCTGCGGCGTGGCTTTGCCGCCTTTGAATGGCGCAAGCGGCATGGCCCGTATCAACGCGATTTCGTCTCGCTTCCTGGCTGTGAATGGGATGGGCGCAACCCCGCCGGCCGAACCATCCTGGTGCGTGCGGAACAAGGTCTTGGCGACATCATCCAGTTCGCCCGCTTCCTGCCGGTGATACGCGATGCCGGCGGCGCTCCGATCCTGGTTTGCGCACCGGCAATGGTGCCACTCATCCGCCGCATGGCAGGCGTTCGGGTTGTATCCAGTTTTGACCCGCTGCCGTCCTTCGATAGCTGGATCGACCTGATGAGCCTGCCCCACGTCCTCGGCACGACGCTTGAGACGATCCCGGGTGCGGCCGGCTACTTGCGGGCTGACCCGGATCGTGCGGCGGCCTGGCGGGCGCGGCTGCCGCAGGGCCGGAAGGTTGGCGTGGCGTTTGCCGGCAACCCGGCTCATGGCAACGACCGGCGGCGTTCCATCCCGCTCGACCAGGTCGTTCCGCTGCCGGCGCTTCCTGGCCTGACCTTCGTCAACCTGCAGCATGGTCCTGCCGCCGCTGGGCTTGGACTACCCGATCTGACCGCGCATTTGACCGACTACTCGGAGACCGCGGCGTTGATGGAGTGCCTGGACCTCGTCGTCAGCGTGGATACCTCGATCGCGCACCTGGCCGGGGCGCTGGGCAAGCCGGTCTGGGTGCTGCTGGCGGCCGCGCCGGACTGGCGCTGGCTGCTGGGACGGGAGGACAGCCCATGGTATGCGTCGGCTCGCCTGCTTCGCCAGGAGCGGCCCGGCGACTGGCGTGGCGTGTTAGCCGAGGTGATGCGGGATCTGGTTCACGTTGCGGACGAAGCAGTTGCTGGAGGTCGGCAGGAACAGCTTCTCATTACTGTGCCAGGCTAGTGTTCCTTGTTTTCAGTGGCCTGCTTATCCCCTCCGTCCATCACAAGGTATGACGAACTTCGGGGGCAGGACACTGGCTGGCGGTAATCTCCGCCACCAGCCCGTCCGCGGTCAGCCGATCGTAGAAGGTGCCGTCCGCGCGCTCCAGTTGCCGCCAGCAGACGCCATGCGCCTCGTCCAAACGAGCGGCAATCCAGGCCCAGGTGGCGCGCTGCCAGCAGCCCCAGGTGCCGAGGCGCACTGTCCCGTCGTCCGACAGGCTGGTGTAGTCCCAGGCGATGACCGCATGGCCGCCGGCAATCTCGCCGTCATCGCGGCCGTCCTGAACGTCCCACACCGCGGCACGCTGCATGTCGCGCTCCAGCAGTGTGACACCCCAGTAGCCGGCGCCAAGGCGGGCGATGCCATGGGCGAGTGCGGATCGGCTTCGCACGTCCAGCGTCCCGAACAGTCCAAACAGGCACTGGGTGCCGATATCAAAGCCCAGGCTGGCCTGCCGCTGAAGCACATCCAGCATGACGACGCCGTCGGTTGCCGCGAGGTCGGGCGGATGACCGGCACAGGCGCCGTAGAAGGCCGGCACACACGCCTGATCGACAACCAGGCCGAAGCCGTTCAACGCCGCGATGCCGCGGGCGGCATTGGCCAGCGCGGCGGCTGTACAATCCGGTATTATATCATTTGAATAGAGTTCAGGCATGAACGCGACGTCACCTCGATCCAGCACCGGCGGTGGCGGTGCGATGCCGAAGCGATGCGACGGCGCGCGAGCGAGCGCCAGCTTGTCGTGCGGGCGCCGCCCGAGCCGCATCAATGCGCCGCCGCCAGAATCAGCCGAGCCTGATCCGGTGTGAACTTCATTGGCGCAGTGGCGCCCGACACGCCGATCTCCGCCATAACCGCCGGCAGCAGCGACACAGCGGCCTGGACCGTCGCCTCGACCACCGATCCACCCGGAACCAACGGCAAGACGGTCGATGCCACGGCCTGCACGACCTGGGCGATTTGCTGCACGGTGGAGGTCGCGGGTGCGCTGGTGGCACCGGCAACCTGGGCGGCGTCCGCCTGGACCGCCGCCAGATAGGCGTCAAGCTGGGTGACGGTTGCGCTGGGCACGGCGGGGATTTGCTTGATTTGAGCAATTGCCGCCGTGAGTCCGGAGGCAATCAAGGTTACATCGGTCGCGAGTTGCGAGGGCGCTTGCGTCGCGCAAGCCATCAGGCTGGCGGCCGGCGCAAGCGCGGCCGCGCGGAGCAAAATTCGGCGATTCATGACAAGGATTCTTTCAAATTAAGCCGCGGGCGGTGTCCTCGGCGCGGCTGGGGCCTCGGCGTTCCTGGCGTGACCGAAATTCAGCGCGATGAAGTTCACCACGGCGTAAATCGTCGGATAGATGCCTGTCGCGCCGGCGGCGGGATGTGGCAATGCGATCGCGACGCCGGCGCAGATTGTGATGGCGGCGGCGATATAGGGCAGTAGCGGACCGGCGGCCGGAATGGCGGCCAGCGCTGTCATGAGATCCATGTAATGACTCCGGATGAATGAAAAGAAATGCATTCGAAACAGTCATTTAGCCGCGGATGAAATGCGATGTCGCCGAACTGGCATGGCGGCAGCCAGCGGAACAACGGCGGTTCAGTCGCCAATGGCAGGGCGGCCGATAGCGTGCAGGGCGGCGTTGCACAGCCGGCTGCGCTCCGCCGCACCAGTCATGCCGCCATTAATCGTTTTGGTGACAAGATTGGTTGACCAGCAGTCGGCGAGCTTGTTCAAGTGGTTGACAGACCAGAACCAGGCCGCGCTTTCAGCCGCGCCAACCAGAGTGGCAGCCTGTTGCGTCGCGTCGTCGAGGCCCAGGTTCATGGCTGCCGCGAATCGTTCGTAGTTGGTTCGTCCGGATAACTGGATCAGGCCGCGCCCACGAAACCGCCAGCCGTCGCCTGACGCGACTTCGCCATTGCCCATCCGGCCGGCGTAGACCCGATTGGCCAGGATCTCGGGCTGGAACGCACAGGACTCCGCCGCGCCGAGCGTTGGAAACCGGTCGGGCCAGACCTGGCACAGCCGGCCGGCGCTGTAGGACAGGTCTTCTTCCAGATCGCGAAAGCCGCCACTCTCCATGGCGCACTGACCAAGGAAGGCGGCGACGCGCCGGGGCGTGGTGACTGCTGTCTTGAGCAGCGGTCCGGTCATCGCGTCGATCCACGCGGCTTGCTCGGCCGCCGTCAGATTCGGCGCGACGGCTACCAGTCCCCGCTGCAGGCCAAAGGGAGGCGCCTCTCGCGGCAGGAGCTTAGCGGGCGCCGCGGCAGTGGAGGACAAACCAGGGACAGTCGCCGCTTCCGTCAGGTTGTTCGGCATGCCGATACCCGCGGAGAAAATATGGAACAGTGCAAAGCCGTTTCTTTGTAAATGGAATAAGGCGCGGCTAGAAAATCAAGCCAGATAGCCTGGGAATAAAGTCACAAAACGCTGTAAATGTCAAGTCATTTCGTCATCGACAGGCGTTGCCGCCCGATCAACGGTCGATCTTGATCTACGGCCGCATCAATAGGTGCGGAAAATCCGCAGCATTGCCTCCGGATCGCGAGTGATTGTCAGCGCCAGCGACAGCAGCAGGCGTGCCTTTTGCGGGTTGAGATTGTCGGCGATCAGGAACCCGGCTTCGCGCAGCCGGGTTCCGCGAAACGTGCGGCCTGATCCGGCGCGGGTGCATTGCACCACGACGACACCCTGGCGCGCGGCCTCGGCCAGCGCCTCGAAATCGTCTGGCGCGGACATGCCGGGTGCGAAGCCGGCAGCGATGATGCCGGCGGCGCCGGCGGCCATGAAGGCGCGCGTGGCGGTGCCGTCGCCGCCAGCATAGGAGTAGGAGATATCAACCCGCGGCAGGGCATTTAGTCCGGCGATGTCGAACTCGGTGTCCGGCGCGCGCCGTCGGATCGGCTGCCGGTAGTATTCGACCGCGTCACCATCGGCATGACCCAGCACCCCGAAATCCGGCGTGCGGAAGGTCTGCACCCGCAGGGTGGAGGTCTTGGTCACCTCCCGCGCCGCGTGGATCTCATCGTTCAGCACCACCAGCACACCCAGGCCGCGTGAGGCCGGGCTGGCGGCCACTCGGATGGCGTTGACCAGGTTCATGCCGGCGTCGCTGGACAACGCACTGGATGGCCGCTGCGAGCCGACAATCACCACGGGCAGCGAAACCTTCACCGTCAGGTTCAGAAAATAGGCGGTTTCCTCCAAGGTCGCGGTGCCATGGCCGATGACGATGCCGGCGAGGTCCGGATGGTCCTGGACAAGCTGCGTACATAGCTCGGACAGTGCTTTCCAATCGGGAAAGCCGATTGCCGGACTTGGAATGGCGCGGTAGCGGATTGGAAGCACATCAGCCACCAGGGCAGTTTCCGGCCAGCGGGCCAGAACGTCCTCCGCGTGCATCATGTTGCCGAGGGAGGCGTAGTCCTGCAGGTCCAGCGGGCCGCGGCCGAGCGATGCGATCGTCCCGCCGGTGCCGATGAAGGCGACCTTCGGTTTGTTCATATGGCGCTGCCTGCCCGCGCGGCGGCTTCAGCCGGCAGCGTGCTTTGCAGCATCGCTGGACGCGCCCAATGCCATTCAGTGTCCTGTTGATAGGCGCCGGCGACGTTCAGGATGCGCGCCTCGCCGAATGGACGCCCGGCGATCTGCAAGCCGATCGGGCAGCCGTTTGGATCGAAGCCGCACGGCACGCTGATGGCTGGCAGGCCAAGGTAGTTGAACGGCCGTGTGTTCGCCGACAAGGCCATGAAGCGGTGCTCGGTTCCAGGTGGCCCGCGGTCGATGTCGGTTTCCGCCAAGGTCGGCAGGCAGGTGCGGATGGTGGGCGTGACCAGCACATCGATCTGGGCGAACACTTCTCGGGCGAATGCCTTCAGGATAGGGCCGCGGCGACTGAGCGCTTCCACATAGTAAGGTGCCGGGATGGCATAGCCGGGATACATGCGCGCGCTGATATGGGCGCCGTAGGCTTGCGGATCGGATCGCATCCACTCGGCATGGATCGCCGCCGCCTCCACCCGCGAGACGATCCCGCCATAGGCGGCGACCGCATCCATCAACGGCAGGTCGAACCGGCTGACGGTGGCGCCGCGCTCGGTCAGCACCAACAGGGCGGCTTCCATCGCCGCGACGACCGGATCATCCGCGCCATCGAGGAAGACATTGGTCGGCACGCCGATGCGCACGCCGCGCAGATCGCTAGTCATGGCCGATTCATATTGCGCCACCGGCTCCCGCGCGCTGGTCGGGTCCTTGGGATCATGCCCGGCGATCACCGACAGCACCCGGGCGCAGTCGCGCGCGGTGCGCGCCAACGGACCGACGTTGTCGTGCGAGAACGACAACGGCATCACGCCAAACCGCGACACCCGGGTCTGCGTCGGCTTCAGCCCGGTCACGCCGCAGGCCGAGGCGGGCAGCCGGATCGACCCGCCGGTATCCGAACCCAACGCCATGTAATTGAAACGGGCCGCGACCGAGGCACCCGAGCCGGAGGACGAACCGCCGGTGACATGCGGCAGGTTCCAGGGATTGTGGCAATCGCCAAAGGTCTTGTTGTGGCCAGTCGGGTTCTGCGCGAACTCGGCCATGTTCAGACCGGCGAACGTGTAGGCGCCGGCCGCCGCCAGGCGTTCGATGACCGTGGCCGTCACGTTGGGGCGAAAGCCCTCGCGCAGCGCCGACCCGCAGGTGCTCAGCCTGCCAGCCTGATAATACATGTCCTTGTGCGCCATCGGCACGCCATGCAGCGGGCCCAGAGTTGCCTTGTTCCGCACCGCCGCGTCAGCGGCACGGGCGGCGGCCTCCGCTGCCTCCCGCTCCTGCCAGATCACCGCATTGACCCGCGGATTGACGGCATCCAGGTTGGCCCAGCAGGCGTGCAGCAGCTCAAGCGACGTCGCCTGACCGGTGCGCACCGCATCGGCGGCCTGAATCAGGGAGAGGTTCGCGAGCTCGAGCATCAGACAGCTTCCTTGGTGGCTTGCAACGCCGCCTCGAAGCTGGATGGCTCATCTTCGAAGACCAGCGTGCCACGCAATGCCTCGAAGGCCGCGATGGTCTCGGCCAGTTCGGCGGCCAGCCGTTGCGCTGGAGGATTAGGCGCCGTAATCCCATGCCAGCGCGTGATTGTTGTTTCTACCAATGTCTCGAAAGCATCCATGTGTCGGGGTCTCCGGCTTGGCGGCAGGTCCAGTAGGCAACAGAAATCAAGGACGGGCAATGCCGGCTGCGGACAACACGTTTGAAACCAATATTCCCAACCGGATGGACCGGCTGCCATGGAGCGGCTTCCACTGGCTGGTCATCGGCGCGTTGGGCATTGCCTGGATCCTCGATGGGCTGGAGGTCACCATCGTCGGCTCGCTGGCGGGCGCGCTGTCGGACAGCCCGACACTGCATCTGACGCCCAGCGAGGTCGGCGCGGCGGCCAGCGCCTACCTTGTGGGGGCGGTCGCGGGCGCCTTGTTCTTCGGCTGGCTGACGGATCGGCTGGGGCGCAAGAAGCTGTTCAGCATAACGGTGCTGGTCTACCTGGTCGCCACCATCGCCTGCGGGCTGTCATGGAACTTCTGGTCGTTCGCGATCTTCCGGATGATCACCGGCGCCGGCATCGGCGGCGAGTACGCGGCGGTGAACGCCACAATCCAGGAGATGATCCCGGCCCGTCGGCGCGGCTTCACCGACCTGGTGGTGAACGGCAGCTTCTGGCTCGGCGCGGCGATCGGCGCGATGGGCGCCTATGTCGTGCTCGACCCTTCCATCATGCCGCCGGAGATCGGCTGGCGCGCCGCGTTCGTGATCGGTGGCGTCCTCGGCATCTTCGTGCTGCTGCTGCGTCGGTTCCTGCCGGAAAGCCCACGCTGGCTGATGACCCACGGTCATCCGGTGGAAGCCGAAAGGGTGGTCGCCGAAATCGAGCAACGGGTGGAGCGCGAGACAGGCAGACCGCTGCCGCCGGTGCCGCCAGGCTTCCTGAAACTGCGCACAGACGTGCATTCCTGGTTCGGCGCCGGGGCGAAAGCCTTGGTCACGACCTATCAGCGACAGACCTGGCTGGGGATTACGCTGATGGCGGCGCAGGCGTTCTGCTACAATGCGGTGTTCTTTACCTACGCGCTGATCCTCACCCGCTTCTATCACGTCACGTCGGGCGACGTGGGCCTGTTCATGCTGCCCTTCGCGCTGGGCAACTTCCTGGGCCCGCTGGTTCTCGGACGGCTGTTCGATACACTCGGCCGGCGGATCATGATCACCGCGACCTATGGCCTGTCCGGCGTGCTGATGGTGTTGACCGGCTGGCTGTTCACGCTGGGATGGCTGGATGCCCAGCAGCAGACGATGGCGTGGACGATCATCTTTTTCTTTGCCTCCGCCGCCGCGAGTTCCGCCTACCTGACCGTCGGCGAGAGCTTCCCGCTGGAGGTTCGGGCGATCGCCATCGCGCTGTTCTACGCTTTTGGCACCGGCGTCGGCGGCGTCGCCGGACCGGCCTTGTTCGGGGCGCTGATCAGTACCGGTTCCCGCATGTCGATCTTCTATGGTTATCTGCTGGGTGGCCTGCTTATGGTGGGTGCGGCGGTGGTATCGGGCTTCCTGACGGCCAACGCCGAGCGGCGGTCGCTGGAGGACATCGCCCCACCCCTGTCCGCCGTCGGACGGTGACTAACCGGCTTCCCCCGGCGGGAGGGGCGGACTACCCTGGCGCCGAACAAAAAGGCCCGCCCACCGGATGACCACCTACCTGATGACCGCCTGATGATTGGCCGGACCCGCCTCGCCGTCGATATCGGCGGCACCTTCACCGACCTTGTGCTGTCCCTGCCCGACCGGACGCTTTCGACAAAACTGCTGACCACGCATGACGCGCCCGACGAGGCGGTGATCGTGGGCACCCGGGCGATCCTGGCGGAGGCGGACATCGACGGGTCCGCGCTGGATCTGGTGATCCATGGCACCACACTCGCCACCAACGCGCTGATCGAGCGGAAGGGCGCGCGGACCGCCCTGATCACCACGGCCGGCTTCCGCGACTCACTGGAAATCGCCTACGAACATCGTTTCGAGCAATACGACCTGTACATGGAACGGCCCGCACCGTTGGTCGAGCGCGACCTTCGGCTTGAAGTGCCCGAGCGCCTGGCCGCCGACGGTTCCGTGCTGCTGCCGCTGGACGAGGCCGCGCTGCGACGGCTGGCGGACGTGCTGCGGGCGCAGCGGATCGAGGCGCTGGCGATCAGTTTCCTGCATTCGTACATCAACCCCGCGCACGAGCAGCGCGCCCGCGACCTGATCGCCGCGGCGATGCCGGAACTGGCGATCACCCTATCCTCGGACGTCTGCCGGGAAATCCGCGAATACGAGCGGACCTCCACCACTGTCGCCAACGCCTATGTCCTGCCGCTGATGAGCCGCTACCTGGGCCGCATGCGGGAAGGACTGGCCGGGATTGGCGTGACCTGTCCGCTGCTGCTGATGATGTCGTCGGGCGGCATCTGCACGGTGGAAACGGCGACGCGCTTCCCGGTCCGCCTGGTGGAAAGTGGCCCGGCCGGCGGGGTGATCCTGGCCCGCCGGGTCGCCGCGTTGGGCGGCTATGACCGGGCACTGTCTTTCGACATGGGCGGCACGACCGCGAAGATCACCCTGATCGACGATTTCATGCCGCAGCAGTCGCGCCATTTCGAAGTCGCTCGGGCGTATCGTTTCGCCAAAGGCAGTGGTATCCCGGTGCGCGTTCCGGTGATCGACATGGTGGAGATCGGCGCCGGCGGCGGTTCGATCGGGCGGGTCGACCCATTGCGCCGGATCGCCGTAGGACCGGACAGCGCCGGCTCCGATCCCGGACCGGCCTGCTATGGCCGCGGCGGCACGGCCGCCACCGTCACCGATGCCGACGTGGTGCTGGGTCGCATCGATCCCAGCCGGTTCGCCGGCGGCAAGATCGCTCTGCATCCGGCATTGGCGCATGACGCCGTGCTGACGGATGTGGGACTGAAGCTGGCCATGACGACGGACGAAGCCGCGCGTGGCATTGTCGAGATCGTCGACGAGAACATGGCGAGTGCCGCGCGCGTCCATGCGGTGGAAAACGGCAAGGATACCGCCGGACGCACCTTGATCGCATTCGGCGGCGCGGCGCCGCTGCATGCGGTCCGCCTGGCGCAGAAGCTTGGGATCGGACGCGTGGTGATCCCGGTTGATGCCGGTGTCGGATCGGCGCATGGCTTTCTGGACGCACCGATTGCCTATGAGGTCGCGCGGACATTTCTGGTGCGGCTCGATGGACTGGACCAGGCGCTGATCGATGCACTGTTTGCTGATATGCGGGCCGAGGCCGAACCCGTGGTGCGACTGGGTGTGCCGACCGGTGAACTCGCCGAAACCCGCACCGCTTTCATGCGCTATCGCGGCCAGGGGCATGAAATCGCGGTTCCGCTGGATAACGCCGCGTTGCAACCGGACACGCTGCGGCAGGCGTTCGAGACGACCTACACGCAGTTGTTCGGGCGGATCATTCCACGGCTGGAGATCGAGGCGGTGACGTGGACACTCGGGCTGTCCGAGCCGCATGTATTGCCGCGCCCCGACCAGGTCGCCGCCCCGGCGGCCGCGGCCGTCGTGATCGACACAGGCCGCATGGTGGAAGCCGCGACTGGCGAGACCGTCGACGCGGCGATCTTCGCCCGAACCGCACTACGGTCCGGCGCCACCTTGCTCGGACCCGCGGCCATTGTGGAATCCGGCACCACCACCATCGTGCCGAGCGGATTCGCGGCACGGGTTGGGTATGGCGGCGAGATCATTATTGAGGAAAAGATGGCATGAGCGGACGCAATATTTTCGAAATTGACGTCCAGATCATGTGGAATCGCCTGCTTTCGGTGGTGGAGGAGCAGGGGCAAACGCTGGTCCGCACCGCGTTCAGCACCTCGGCGCGGGAGGCTGGCGACATATCCGCGGGCGTGTTCGATCTGCGCGGGCGAATGCTGGCGCAGGCTGTCACCGGGACGCCGGGGCATATCAATACCATGGCCCGCTCGGTCGGCTACTTCATCGAGGCCTTCCCGATCGACCGGATGAAGGAAGGCGACGTCTACATCACCAATGATCCATGGAAGGGCACTGGACATCTGTACGATCTGGTCGTCGTGTCACCGACGTTCATGGACGGACGGCTTGTCGCGCTGTTCGCCTGCACCTCGCATCTGGTGGACATGGGCGGCGTCGGCCAGACGCCCGAGGGCCGGCAGATCTGGCACGAGGGATTGTTCATTCCGCTGCTGCGGCTAGCCACCGCCGGAACGATGAACGAGGACCTGCTGGCGATGATCAGGGCTAACGTGCGTGAACCCGTGCAGGTGATCGGCGATGTCTATGCGCTGATCGCCTGCAACGAGATCGGCAGCCGCCGGCTGGTGTCGATGATGCAAGAATTCCGGCTGCTCGACCTTGAGATGCTGGGGGAAGAGATCATCACCCGCAGCCGGCGCGCCATGACCGAAGCCATCGGCAAGCTGCCGCAAGGCACCTGGACCAATGTCATGCGCGTGGATGGGTATGAGGCGCCGCTCGATCTGGTCGCGGCCGTTACCATCGCGTCGGACACGATCCATGTGGATTTCACCGGCACTTCCGGCATGTCGAGCTACGCCATCAACTGCCCGCTGTGCTATACGGAAGCCTACACGACGTTCGGCATCAACTGCGTGGTCGCGCCAACGATTCCGAACAACGCGGGGACGCTGGACGCGGTGAAGGTGACCGCTCCACCCGGCACGATCGTCAGCGCGACCTATCCGGCGGCGGTATATGCCCGGTCGTCGATTGGCCACATGATGCCGGACGTGGTCTATGGCGCGCTGGAACAGGCGATCCCAGGACGCGTGCCGGCCGAGGGGACGTCCAACCTCTGGAGCCTGAAGATGGTCGCCGGCCATGGGTTGACCGGCATCGGCGAAAAATCCGGCACCCAGTTCATGGTCATGAGTTTTCATTCCGGCGGGGCCGGCGCGCGTCCTCGGCAGGATGGCCTGTCGGCGACCCCCTTTCCATCAGGCGTCCGAAACGTGCCGGTGGAGGCGACGGAGGCGATCACCCCGCTGGTAATCTGGCGCAAGGAACTGCGGCAGGACTCCGGGGGTGCCGGGCAATATCGCGGCGGGCTGGGTCAGGTGATGGAGATCAGCTCGCGGGAAGACGCGGCTTTCGGTATCTTCGCCGGCTTCGAGCGGGTGAAATTTCCGGCTCGCGGTCGCATCGGCGGCGGCGCCGGCCAGTGCGGGGCGCTGTCGCTGAAGTCCGGTACGGCGCTGAAGCCGAAAGGCTTGCAAGTCGTGCCCGCAGGGGAGCGACTGGTGATCGAGATGCCCGGTGGCGGCGGCATGGGGCCGGCGGCGGAGCGCGATCCGGTGGCGGTGCAACGCGACGTGCGGCTGGGATATCTGTCAGCGGCGGCGGCGAAGCGGGAGTATGGCGTTGGCTAGCTCCAGATCGCCGCGCCATTTTTGCACACCTTCGTCTTGGCGGTTCAAGAAGACGGCCGCCGCCTGCCACTCGTTGGCCTTCGTAAAATCGCTTTTAGTAGTCCAGCTTTCCTTTGAGATCGCCGAACGGAACCATGACCTGCTTGCGGTAAGCCGAGCGCGCTTGCAGGCGGCGATACCAGGCCTCCACGTGCGGCACGCTCGGCCGCTCTATTTCCAGGCCGAAATAGCGATACAGCGCGGTACCTGCTGGGATGTCAGCCAAAGTCAGCTCCTCACCGTCGAGGTAGGGCTGGTCCGCGAGCATGGGATCCAACACGCGCATATGCGCAGCGCAGGCCGCGACTTTGGCTGCGACGGCGGCCCGGTCCCGCAGGTGCTCGGGCGTGCGATAGAAGCCCCAGAACACGCCCATGAGAAAGTCAGGCTGCAAGCTCGTCTGAGACCAATCCATCCAGCGGTCGGCCTGAGAACGTTTGGCAGGATCATCGTTCCAGAACTGACCTTGGCCATAGCAGGCGGCCAAGTATCTCAGGATGGCGTGGCTCTCCCATACCACTAGTACCTTTGCACAGAGGTTTTGACCGGTTGAGCGTGTCCTGGAAGTAGTTCAGGCAAAGCGGAACGCTCAAGCAGGACGACGATGCTCCGTGCGAAGCCTGGTTTGCGTGAGATCAGCCCGGCCTGCTCGAGGGTGAGCACCATCTGATGGACGCTTGGAGGCGTGAGGCGGAAGAACCGCATCATGTCCGCCTCCGCCGGCGGGCGCCCGTTCACCAGAGTATAAGCGTCGATATACGCCAAAAACTGGCCCTGTCGTAAGCGTCGTGCCAACTCCACTGGTGTTTTGATGCTATCCCGTGTTGACACCAACTGGATCAGGATTCTTCCAAATCCACGGCAGCAGGCTGCGTAGTTGGTTCTGCTTGGTGCGGCCTGACACGATGCGTTCGAGCACATCGGTCAACCACGCCATGGGATCGACGTCATTCAGCTTCGCCGTCTGGATCAACGTGGCGACGATGGCCCAATGCCGCCCACCGCTATCGGCTCCGGCGAACAACGCATTCTTGCGTCCGAGGGCAACCGGACGCATGGCGCGCTCGACCGTGTTGGTATCCAACTCGATGCGGCCGTCGTCGAGGAACAGAATTAACCCGCCCCAATGGTTGAGCGCATAACGGATCGCCTGTGCCAGGGCGGAGCGACCCGATATGCGGCCAAGTTGCTCGTTCAGCCAGATGTACATGGCCGCAACAAGCGGGCGGCTGTGCTGTTGCCGTGCCTGGCGGCGTTCGTCGGCGGACTGGCCGCGAATGTTGGCCTCGATCGCATAAAGAGCCGCAATCTGCCGCAGTGCCTCTTCGGCGAGCGGTGATTTGGTAGCGATATGGATGTCGTAAAACTTTCGGCGTGTATGAGCCCAACAGAAAGCCAGTTGGGTTGCGCCGTCCGCGGTCGCGGCGACTAGACGGCCGAACCCGGCATAGCCATCGACCTGGAGCAGACCGCGGAATCCCTTTAGATGCACCGCCGGATGATCCGCCTTGCGGTCTTCGCTGTAGACGTAAGCCGCGGCGGAATGGCCCGGCCCCTGCCAGGAGCGATTGTCGACGGCATAGCACCATAACCGTCCGGTCTTGGTGCGTCCCCGGCCGGGGTCGAGCACCGGCAAAGTGGTATCATCGGCAAACACTTTGGGCGACGACAGTACCGTGCTCAGCATCAGTTCGTGCAGCGGGGCCAGCCACCAGCAGGCCCGGCCCACCCAGTTGCATAACGTCGAACGATCCAGCGTCACACCCTGACGGGCGAAGATCTGCGACTGGCGATACAGCGGCAGATGATCGGCATATTTGTTGACCAGCACATGCGCCAGCAGCGCCTCGGTGGCCATGCCACCATCGATCGGCCGCTCCGGGGCGGGCGCCTGCACGACGGCTTGCTCGCAGGCCCGGCAGCCATAGCGCGGACGGCGGATCACCCGCACCCGCAATTGGGCAGGAACGTAATCCAGCATCTCCGCCCGATCCTCACCGATCGGATGCAGCGTGCCGCCGCAGCAGGGACACGCCTTGTCTTCGACATCGATAACGACCTCAACCCGCGGCAGATGTGCCGGCAACGCGCCGCGGTTGCGCTGCGGCGGCTTTATCGGACGCGCCACTGGTTCGGCATCCGACGCCGCCACCGCTGGCGGCGGTATCGCCGCTTCCAACCCGGCTGCCTGCTCGGCCAGGGATTGCTCCAGGTCTTCCAGTCCATGCTGCAATGTCTCGTCGTCCAACTGCTCGGACCGGCGGCCAAACCGATTGCGTTGCAGGCCGGCGATTAGCAGTTGCAGCCGCTCGATCTCGGCCAGCGCGGCGCGCAGGATCAGCTGCAACGTCGCCGGATCGCCGGGTAGAGCGGTGGGAGCGGTGAACACGCTCGGAGGCTGGAGTATCGGCGCAAAGCGGCGCCAATGAATCCTGCGTGAGCCGCCGCGCTCAGCCTGCCAGTTCCGGGCGGCGCACCCGCTGCGGCATCCGCCAGTCAATCCCTTCCAGCAGCATCGACACCTGTGCAGCCGTCAGCGACACCCGCCCAGTGGTCGTCACCGGCCACACGAAGTGGCCCTTCTCCAGCCGTTTGCTGAACAGGCACAGGCCCTGACCATCATACCAAAGCAGCTTGACCAGACTACCGCGCTTGCCGCGGAAGGCGAACAAGGCGCCGCTGAACGGGTCCTCCGCCAGCACCTGCTGGGCCAGCATCGCCAAGCCATCCATCCCTTTGCGCATATCGGTGTGCCCGCAGGCCAGCCACACCCGCGCACCCAATGGCAAGCTGATCATCCGCGCAGCGCCGACAGCACGCGTCGCAAGGCACGGGGATCGACTTGCGCGTCCACACGCAACGTCGTGCCGTTCGGCAGAACGATCTCGATCAGACCGGCCGGTTGGGCCGATGTAGGGGGTGGCGTCGGCGCCGGGATCATGCTGCCTTCGACGTGCGGCATTGTCCTGCCAGCCGCCACTTCAACCCGGGCAAAGCGTCCAAGCATCGGCGCCGCGACACTCGGCTGCGCCGCCAGCAAGGCCTGTCGCCAGCTATAAAGTTGACCGGTGCCGATGCCGTGCTGACGCGCCACCTCGGTCGGTGACGCACCAGGCGCCAGGCTCTGCGCCGCGATCGTCTGCTTCTGCTCAACCGTCCAGCGTCGGCGCCGCTCACCGCGGGTAATCAACTCGACCGGCGGCGTGCGAGCGCTCTTATGACTGCTCGTATGAGCGCTCTTTGGCGCCGCAGGCATCGCGGCTGGGTTCGCGTTCGTCTCCATGAGACAAACCCATCACATTTTCAGCCGTCAGCGCCAGGTGGGCCGAACGCGACGCTTACGCCCTGTCTGGGGGTAAATTGCGGTCGCAGCGCATCGACAGCTCGACTCATCGTTGTCCTTGAAGGGAAAGGAACGGCGATGACCATACGGTATCGGGTCGATCTGAGCGAGGCGGAGCGCGCACACCTCACGACGCTGCTGAACGGCGGCAAACACGCAGCACGCAAGATCAAGCGGGCTCAGATCCTGCTGGCCGCCGATGCTGGTGTCAGCGACGACGTGATCGCCAACAGCGTCTCGGTTGGCACCTCGACGGTCTACCGCACCAAGCGACGCTTCGTCGAGGGCAACCTGGATCTGGCGCTCAGCGAGGAGGTCCGCCCAGGGACTTCGCGCAAGCTGTCCGGCAAGGAGACCGCGCTGCTGGTGGCAACGGCCTGCACCACCCCGCCGGTGGGGCGCAAGCGCTGGACGCTCGATCTGTTGGCCGGCGAGATGGTGAGGCTGACCGAGCATGAGGATCTGTCGCGCGAGACCGTGCGCCGGCGCCTTGCAGAAGACGATCTAAAGCCGTGGCGGCGGGAGATGTGGTGCATTCCACAAATTGATGGCGCCTATGTCGCGCGGATGGAGGATGTGCTCGATCTCTACGCCGAGACGGCTGATGCGAAGCGCCCGGTGGTGTGCTTTGACGAAAGTCCGACCCAGTTGATCGGCGAGGTACGTGAGCCGATCCCGGCCGAACCGGGTCAGCCGGAGCGCTATGATTGCGAATACCGCCGTAACGGCACCGCCAATCTGTTCGTGTTTCTCGACGCACACAGACCCTGGCGTCATGTAAAGGTGACAGACCAGCGAACCGCGCAGGATTTCGCCGTCTGCATGCGTGATCTGGCCAATACCCACTATCCAGATGCCGACCAGATCCGGGTTGTGCTGGACAATCTTTCAACCCACACCGCCGGGGCGCTATATGAGACCTTCCCGGCACCCGAAGCGCACCGTATTCTTCAGCGCCTGGAATTTCATTACACACCCAAACATGCCAGTTGGCTGAACATGGTGGAGATTGAGATCGGCGTGCTGCGCGGCCAGTGCCTGGATCGCCGGATCGGTGAGCGCGACGTTCTCAACACCGAAATCAAAGCATGGCAAAGCCAACGCAACGCGTCAGGCGCACGGATCCAATGGAAGTTCACGACGCAGAAGGCGAGAGACAAGCTGGCTCGCGCCTATCCCGACACCACTTAACCGTTCAAAATCACTGTGCAGAGTTACTAGATCGCCATCCTTAATGACGGGCACGCGCCCATGCGGGTTCATCGTTAGGAAGTCTGGCGCGTCGAGGCCGCCAAGGTCGCCTCCGGCGGGGATGTGCTGGTGTGCGAGTTTCAGCTCATCCACCAGCCACATGACTTTCTGAACGTTGAACGAATTTAGGCGCCCCCAGACTTTCAGCATTACCCAACCTCAGCCGCAATGCCTCATCCAATCGAATTTCCGGTTTCGCTGCTACCCCGCCAGTAGGGGGGTTAAGTAAAGACGAACATTCTGTCGATGGAGATTATTCCGGCTGATCTGCTTCGGAACAGGTCGAGGCGTGCTTCGCCTGCTGGATGAATGCACGTATCAGATCAGGATCCTTCACGCCCGTCGTCCGTTCCACGCCGGATGAGACATCGACCGCATCCGCCCCGGTCAGTTGAATCGCGGTCCGCACATTGTTCGGCGTCAGGCCACCTGCCAGCAACCAGGGTGCCGGTGCGATCCACCCGCGTAGAATGGGCCAGTCGACGAGGATTGCGTTTCCGCCTGGTCGCGTCGCCTCCGCCGGCGGTTTCGCCTCTATCAGCAATGCATCCGCGCTCGACGGATCCACAGGCAGGTCGGCCGGCGCGGCGACACCCACCGGCCGCCATATTGGCAAGCCGAACTTGGCCTTCAGGCTGGCGATGTCGTTCAATCGCCCATAGATCTGCAGGATATCCAGCCGCAAGAAATCGAGCACGGATGCGAGCAGCGCATCGGATGGCTCCACGAACAGTCCAACGCGGGGAGGGCCGGCGGCGGCGCGGCGTGATAAGGTGGCCGCTGTCTGGGGGGAGATAAAGCGTGGCGATGCCGGAAAAAAGTTAAACCCGACCCAATCCGCGCCCGCCCCCACCGCCGCATCGAATGCCGCCGCGTCATTGATGCCGCAGATCTTGACCTTGGTCATCGGATACTGGCCGCGATGGCCGCTGCCGCGGCGGCTGGATCGTCTGAGGCCGTGATAGGGCGTCCGACCACGATCCAGTCGGCCCCGGCCGCAACGGCATCCGCCGGCGTCATGGTCCGCGCCTGATCATCGGCGGCGGCGCCCGGCGGGCGGATACCAGGGACCACCAGTTGAATGGCTGAACCGAAGGCCTGCCGGAGCATCGCAACCTCCAGCGGACTACACACCAGACCGTCGGCACCGGCTTCGACAGCGAGCCGGCCGAGCCGCAGGACCTGTTCGGATGGTGGGGACGCCATGCCGATGGTGGCGAGGGCGGCCTGATCCAGACTGGTCAATACGGTCACCGCCAGGATCAAGGGACGGTCGGTGCCGGCCGCGACAGCCGCCTGGCATGCCGCCCGGATCATCGCCGCGCCGCCCGATGCATGAAGCGTCAGCATACGCGGCCGCAACGGCAAGACGGCCCGAACGGCGCCGGCCACAGTATTCGGGATGTCATGCAGTTTCAGGTCAAGGAAGACCGGAGCGCCAGCAATTGCCCGGACGCCTGAGGCACCGTTGGCCAGGAAGAACTCCAGTCCCAGCTTGATTAGACCGCTACAGGACGCCACCGCGTTGGCCCAGGACCGCGCCCGATCCAAATCGACTGTGTCCAGGGCCACGATCAGCCGGTTGGTCTGTGGCATCAGGCCGCGGGAGGCAGTGCCAAGGCGGAACCGGGCGGGCGCGCCTGAAGTTCCTCGATCTTGGCCTCAAGCAGACGCACCGTTCGTTCGGCTTTCCGTGCCCGGCGGCGCTGCCCGAGTTCGGCGACCCAGACGACAAGCCCGCCAACCAGGAAAGCCGCCGCCATTCCACCCAGGATCGCCAGGGAGAGCGGCACGCTAACGACATAGTCGGTCGGCCAGATGCCAAGCTGGACAACCTGCATGTTCGACAAGGCGAACACCGCGAACGGCAGACATAAAATAATTGAAACGATTAGGAACAGCATCCGCACCGTAACCCGTCAGGCTTGTTTTCGTACCGCCGCGGAGGCACGCTGGATTTTTCCGGCGTTGACCCTCAGCCGAAGCTCCTTGCCGGCCTTGAAGAAAGGCACCGACTTCTGATCGACCGCAACGGATGCACCGGTGCGTGGGTTTCGTCCCGTGCGCGCATCGCGCTGCTTGACGGTGAAAGCGCCGAAGCCTCTTAATTCCACCCTTTCGCCGCGCGCGAGCGCGTAGCTTATCTCCTCAAAGATCGTTGCCACGATGGTCTCCACATCATGACCGCGCAAGTGCGGGTTGGCGGTCGCCAACTCCGTGATCAGCTCCGATTTGGTCAAAGCCCATCCCCGATTAATTATCGGAAAGCTGCCAGAGGGCCAGCGGGCCGTCAAGACTAACGCTTTGTGAAACCAGACTTTTCCAAAGCCCTTGCATAATCCACCCAAATTCCCCCCGCATCGCCCATCGCGCCAGTCCGCCGGTTGACAGATCTTCCACCGGCAAGCCCGCGGATACGCCTTTTTGCGTGGCAAGCCAGGCCTTCGCCTCTCGCTCCCCGCCGATGGCATCGACCAGTCCCAGGCCCAGTGCCTGCTGGCCGGTATAGGGGCGTCCATCAGCCAGCGCATGGACGCGGGCCGGGTCCATGTGCCGGCCGGTGACGACCATGCCGACGAACTGCTCATACAGGTTGTTGACCAACCCCTGCAGCACCTTCCGTCCCTCATCCGACAATGGTCGCGTCAGACTCGGCTCATCCTTCAGTGGACCCGAGCGAATGGTCTCCGCATCGATCCCCAGCTTGCCCAGAAGACCGGAAACCTCGCCGGTTTCCATCAGCACGCCGATCGATCCGGTCAGGGTCGAGTCGCGTGCGAAAATACGGCTGGAGGGCACCGCGATCATATAGCCGGCGGATGCGGCCAGCCCCCCCATCACCGCGACAACCGGCTTATTGGCGGCCACCCTGGCAATCGCATCGTGCAGACTCTCGCCGCCCGATACGCTGCCGCCTGGGCTGTCGATGGAAAGGATGACGGCCTTCACCTGGCTGTCGTCGGCCATGGCATCGATTGCCTCGGCCAGCTTGCGATCCTCGGTAATGATCCCGCTGACCGTCACCCGCGTGATATGCGCCCCAACAGGGGCAACTCCGATTCCACGGATCGCCACCACCGCTGCCACCACCAGCGCAAGAACGGAGAACACCCGCCAAAAGACCAGGCGGCGCTTGAGGCGCCGCCTGTCCAGCAGAAGATCGGTTTCCAGCGACATGCGTAACTGGGCTAGTTGCTGTCCTGCGCCAACTGGTTGCGCCGACGGATCGCCGCACCCAGGATGTCGCCAAGCGAGGCACCGGAGTCAGACGAGCCGAATTCGGCCATGGCCTGCTTCTCTTCCTCGACTTCCTTGCCCTTGATCGTCAGGGTCAGCTTGCGGGACGCGCGATCCACAGCGGTGATCTTGGCATCGACCTTCTCGCCGATGGCAAACCGATCAGGCCGCTGATCACCTTTGTCACGCGCCAGTTCGGCCCGCCGAATGAAACCGGTCAGCACATCGTTGACGCGGACCTCAATCCCATTGGCCTGGATCGCGCTGACGATGCAGGTGACCACATCACCCTTGTGGACGCTGCCCAGGATGGTGGCGGCCGGATCGTCACGCAATTGCTTGATGCCGAGGCTGATGCGTTCCTTCTCCACGTCCACATCCAAGACCTTTGCCTTGACGGTCTGGCCCTTCTCGTAGCCGGCCATTGCCGCTTCGCCGGCTTCGTCCCAGGACAGATCGGACATATGGATCATGCCGTCGATATCCGCGGACAGACCGATGAACAGGCCGAATTCCGTGATGTTGCGGATTTCGCCCTCGACCTCGGAGCCGTTCGGGTGGTCGTCGGCGAACTGCTCCCACGGGTTGCGCTGCACCTGCTTCAGGCCCAACGAAATTCGCCGCTTGGAACTGTCGACGTCCAGCACCATGACATCGACTTCCTGGCTGGTGGAAACAATCTTGCCAGGATGAACGTTCTTCTTGGTCCACGACATCTCGGAGACATGGACCAGGCCTTCGACCCCAGGCTCCAGTTCCACGAAGGCGCCGTAGTCGGTGATGTTGGTGACGCGGCCGGAGTATTTCGCGCCCGGCGGATACTTCGCCGCCACGCCTTCCCACGGATCGGCTTCCAACTGCTTCATGCCCAGGCTAATGCGCTGGGTGTCGGAGTTGAAGCGTATCACCTGCACCTTGACCTGCTGACCGATGGTCAGCGCCTCGGACGGGTGGTTGATGCGGCGCCAGGCGATGTCGGTGACGTGCAGCAGACCATCGACGCCGCCGAGATCGACGAATGCGCCGTAGTCGGTGATGTTCTTCACCACGCCGTCCAAAATCATGCCTTCCTTGAGGCCCTGGATCAGCTCGCTGCGCTGCTCCGCACGGGTCTCTTCAAGAACGGCGCGCCTGGAGACGACGATGTTGCCACGGGCGCGGTCCATCTTGAGGATCTGGAACGGCTGCGGCGTTCCCATCAGCGGGGCCACGTCGCGGACCGGACGGATATCGACCTGGCTGCCGGGCAGGAATGCCACCGCGCCGCCAAGATCAACGGTAAAGCCGCCCTTGACCCGGCCATAGATCGTGCCGTCGACGCGCTTTTGCGCCTCGAACGCCTTTTCCAGGTTGGTCCAGGCTTCCTCGCGACGCGCCTTCTCGCGCGACAGGATGATCGCTCCGTCGCGGTCCTCGTAGCGCTCTACATATAATTCAATGTAGTCGCCGGGTTTGACTTCCGGCTTGGCGCCGGGCGGGCCGAATTCCTTCAGGGCGACGCGGCCTTCGGATTTGAGGCCGACATCGACAACGGCGAATTCGTCGGTCAGGCGGAGCACCCGGCCGGTGACGACGGAACCGTCGAAACCCGTGTCAGTGCCGAGTGTTTCATCGAGCAGGGAGGCGAAATCTTCCCCCCGAAAATGGTCTTGCGCAGGCTCTTGAACGCGCGCGGTGGCGGATGCTGCCATGTGGCGGATGTGTTCCGTACGGATGCCCGGGCCAAGCCCGGAAGGTGCCGTGGTATGCGCGTTTCCCAGTCATGAAACACGACTTGCCCGCATCAGGGATGCGCGGCCGATGATGGCGGTTTGGGTATTCAACCCGCAGGATTGAGATAGACTTTCGACGGTGGATGTCAAGAGAAACGATATTTTCTGAGAAGTTATACAGCCGCGAGTAGCGCGGCACAAATCTGGTCAACTGCCTGTTCCGTCAGGTCAGGATGAATCGGCAGCGCCAGGATACGCCCTGCCAGGTCATCCGAAACAGGCAGGGACACACCGTCGTGATGATCGGCGTAAGCCGGCTGACGATGCAGCGGCCGGGGATAATAGATTGCGGTTGGGACGCCATCGACTTGCAGCGCTGTCCGAACCCGATCCCGAGCCGCCGCATCGGGCAGCAGAATGGCATAGATCGCCCAGGCGCTTGTGCTGTTGGGCACCCGCGCCGGGATGGTGACGGCATTGCCAAGACGCTGGTCGTAAACCTGGGCGATCTGCTCGCGGGCCTTCAGTTCTTCGGGGAAGACCGCCAGCTTGGCCAGCAGGACCGCGGCCTGGATGGAATCCAGGCGGCCGTTCACGCCGGTTCGCAGCACCTCGTATCGCGTGTGTCCTTCGCCGTGCGTGCGCAGGCTACGATACAGCTCGGCGCGCGCCTGGCTTTCAGTGAACAGCGCGCCGCCGTCGCCATAAGCACCCAGCGGCTTGGAGGGAAAGAAGCTGGTTGCCGTCGCGTCGGCCTGGGTGCCCAGCATGGCGCCGTGCAGCGAGGCGCCAAAGCTTTGCGCAAGATCATCCAGAGTGAACAGGTCGTTGCGTCGGGCGATATCGGTCAGACTGCCCCAGTCAGCGGGCTGGCCAAACAGATCGACACCAATGATGGCACGCGGACGCAGCGTGCCCGCGGCGCGAACCTGGTCAACCCGCAGGATTAGGTGCGCCGGGTCGATCTGAAAGGTGTGTGGATCGACATCGACGAAAACCGGGGTGGCACCCAGCAGCAACGGCACCTCCGCAGTGGCGGTATAGGTGAAGGCCGGAAGGAAAATTGCGTCGCCGCGGCCAATGTTCTCGGCCATCAGGGCGATCTGCAGCGCATCCGTGCCGGAGCTGACGCTGACGCAGTGTGCCGCGCCGCAGAATTGCGCCAGCGCCGCCTCCAGTTCCTGGACCTCGGGACCGAGGATGAACTGGCAATGCGCCAGCACCGTATCCAGCCGGCGGCGCAGGTCGACCGCGATGCGGGCCTGCTGCGCTTTCAGGTCGAGGAACGGGATCTGGCGTGGCGTCTGCGTGAGCGTGGACGTGCCAGTGGGCGTGCCAGTGGGCGTATCGGTCATGGAATCTCTTTCAGGCGCGGGCTTCGCCGGCGCTGCCTTCGGCGTTGTGTTCAAACTCGGGGATCAGCCGGCCCAGCAAGGTCAGCGCGAGCTTGACCTGTCCGCCGCGGCAGGCGCTGCCGATTTCCTCAATCGCCCTGCCGACGATAGCGGGATCGGCGGTGCGCGGCGAGGCCATCAGCAGGCCCGCATAGCCGGTGGGGACAGGCGGTTCCTTGCCATGAAATAGTTCTTCAAACAGTTTCTCGCCGGGGCGCAGGCCAGTGAAGCGGATCTCGATGTCGTTGTCCGGTTGCAGGCCGGCGAGGCGGATCATCTGGCGGGCCAGGTGAACGATCTTGACCGGTTCGCCCATGTCGAGAACGAAGATGCCGCCGTTCTCGCCGGACGGCAAGGACACGCCGCCCAACCCCAGCACGCTAGCTTGCAGAACCAGGCCGACAGCCTCGCGCACTGTCATGAAATAGCGCTGCATGTCAGGATGGGTGACCGTCAGCGGGCCGCCGCGGGCCAGTTGCCGCTGGAACAGTGGCACGACAGAGCCGGTGCTGCCCAGCACGTTGCCGAACCGGACGGTGATGCAGCGCATGCCCTGCTGAGTGGAACGGGCGGCAACATCCAGCGCCTGGCAATACATCTCCGCCAGCCGTTTCGATGCGCCCATCACGCTGGTCGGGTTCACCGCCTTGTCGGTGGAGATCAGCACCATGGCAAGGGCGCCGGTCGCGCGGGCGGCGTCGGCGACGTGGCGGGTGCCGGCGGCGTTGGTTGCCAGGCCCTCCAGCGGATTGGCCTCGACGATCGGCACGTGTTTCAGGGCGGCGGCGTGAAACACCAGTTCGGGGCGGTGCGCCTCGAAGATGACGCGGATCCGGGCTTCGTCGCGGATGTCGGCGATCAGCGTGCGACGGGGCACGCCTGGATGGGTCTCCGCCAGTTCCAGATCGATCTGCCACAGTGCGTACTCGCCGTTGTCCAGCAGTATGAGCGTGCCGGGGCCGAAGGCGGCGACTTGGCGGGCCAGTTCGCTGCCGATGGTGCCGCCGGCGCCGGTGACGATCACCCGGCGGCCCTGGATCAGGCGCGCCATGCCGTCCCGGTCGAGCGGGACCTGCGGGCGGTTCAGCAGGTCCTCGATGGCGACGGGGCGGAGTTCGACCGGGCGCGGTTTATCGGTCGGGTCGGCCAATGCGGTCGGACGGGGCGCCTGGCGCACCTGCAAGCCGAAGCGGTCGGCCTGGACCACCACCTGGGCGAGGCGGGCGCCGGCCAGTTCCGGCGTGACGAAGACCAGCGTGCCGGGCAGGCGCTCCTCGGCTTGCAGTTGGTCCAGCACGCTGGCGGCGTCTTTCAGTGAGCCAAGGATGCGGTGGCCCTGGATGCGTCGTCCGGTCTGGCGGTCGGAGGACGCCAGCAGGCCCTCGATCCGAAACACCTGGCGGCGGTCCTGGGCAAGCGCACGAATGAACAAGTCGGCATCCTCGATGCTGCCGACGAGCAGGATGGAGGCGGCATCGATCCGCGGCGGCTTGCTGCCGCGGCGCCCCCGGCGCCAGCGATAGCCGACGCGGGGGGCGCCGAGGAAGAGCAGCAGCGTCAGCGCATGGATGGCCGGAAAGGCGGGATTGGCGGGGGCGATGTTCACCAGGGCGGAGGTGGCGGCGAACAAGGCGGCGCCGGCGGCGGCGCTGGCGGCAACAGTCAGCAGGTCGCCGATGGCGGCGAAGCGCCAGTACTGCAGCGAGAGGCGGAAGGGGATGCCAGCAATCAGCAGGCACAGCGCGCCGAGCGGAATTTCCCAGAGCGGATGCATGGCGGGCGTCGCCGGGTCAGCGAGCCAGCGCGCCACCGGAATCGAAACAGCCGCCATGCCGCCGTCAAGTGCGACGTTGACGGCGATGCGAATCAAGGAGCCCGCCGCAGCCATGAGGTTTGTATAGCGCAGGTGGAATAGGGGGTATAGCGGGGTTTGGCATGTGCCCTCGGCGAGCGTTCTTTCAGTCGCTCTGCAGGCGGCCTTTACGCTTCCGTGTCAATGTCGGCGGACGCCGGTCCTGCCATTGGGCCTTGTTTACACGCCAGACCATGCCTTCCGACATGCTACCTGCGCCCGCCATGACATCGAGAGCGGGCCTATAAAAGTAGATGCCGCGTCTATTAATCAGAAAACCCATCGGCCTTGCTTCTGACAAGGCCGATGAATTTCGTTGTCGCGGCTTACCTTGATGCGGCGGCCAGATGCTCGACATGTCATTGGAACATGGCGCGAATCAGGGCTCTCAATAGGCGTTGCCGCGTTTGCCAGCCGCGATGAAAGACGATGTCGCCTGCGCTCGGCCAAGCGACTCGATTTCCGCTCCCTGAGCGGGTGCAAACCACTGACTTGAGGGTAAGGCATTGGCTTTCGTCACCATTGCAATCGTCGTCGTCTGGAGCGTTCTTTTTGGCGCGGCCTACTTTAGTCGAGTTGTTGGCCGATTAAGCCGGCAATCATGCATCACGATAGTGACGGGCTGCTACCTGGTGTTAAGCGCGCTCGCTCTTTCCTGGTTCGGACTGACCCGAACCGGCCTGCTCGGCATCACCGGCATGTTGCTCCCCTACGCCGTGGGGATTGCCATTGTCATGATCCCGTTCAAGGGACAACGCGGGGAATAGCCAGATCAAACCCAACGCTGTTGAGCGAACGGCCCTACGGCTTCCTGGCCGTCGCCAGTTCCTTCCTTAGCCGCTCAACCTCCGCCTGAAGCGCGGCAATCTCGGCACTGGCATCTGTTGGCGGTGCCGATGAGCTGGACTCGACGCCGCGATAGAACGGTGTGAACAGGCTGAACGCCCGCTCCATCATCGCCATGTTCTGGCGGCTCACTTCCTCGATGTTCCCAAAGGGAAAAAGCCCGCCCATCGTCTTCTGCACGGCGGAGCGCATTTGCTCCTGCTGCTGGGCGAACGATGCCATTGCATGTTCAAGGTATTTTGGCACCAGCCCTTGCATCGAACCGCCGTAGAAGCCGATCAACTGGCGCAGAAAGCTTGTCGGCAACAGGTGATGCCCCGCTTTGCCCTCTTCTTCCACGATGATCTGGGTCAGCACGCCGCGCGTGATGTCATCGCCGGACTTTGCGTCGTAGACAACGAAATCGCGGCCAAGGCGAACCATCTCCCCGAGGTTTTCCAGCGTGATGTAGCTGGAGCTTTCGGTGTTGTACAAACGCCGGTTGGCGTATTTCTTGACCACGACCGGCGGCTTATCGGTTGACTTGGACTCCGGCAGGATCTGGACCGTATCAGCCATGCTTTCCTCGCGATAGTTTCTCTCTTTACCGTGCCTTTCGCACCTGCGAAAGCCTGAACTGCGTGATCACCTGCAGGTTCGGCGTTTCGCCGCCGCGTCGCCGCGCCTATGTTCTGGTCGGCAAGGAGGATGGATGCGGCATGGTGGCGGATTCTGCCGGAACGTCGGCCGAAGATGCGGGCAGCGATCTCGGTGCGGCCGGCGATGCCAAGCCATCAGGGGCCGGCGAGAACGTACGCCGCTCTGCTTCAGCCGCCGACGTCCACGATCCGCGGAAACTGGCACAGGACTGGATCACCGTATGGCAAAGCGAGTTGTCAGCTCTCGCCGCCGATCCCGAATTGCGGCAGGCGTGGCAGACCATGGCGTCGCTTTGGGCCGCTGCCATGTCCGCCATGCTGCGGGTGATACCGCGCGAGCCGGTACCTGACCGGGATGACCACGCGACCCGACGCGCCGGGGCCGCTGATGCGTCGCGGGCCACGGCCGCTGCTGCTGCACCTGACCCTCGCGACGCTGAGATCGACCGTATCGCGCGCCATGTCACCGCACTGGAACGCCGATTGGCCGACCTCGAGCGGAGCGGCGGTGCTGCACGGCCTGCGAAGCGCCGTCCGCGACGGAAACCTTGAGGGTGCGTTTCCGGCCGAGGTGATGGCGGAGACGCTGCGGCAGGATGCGGCGCTGATCGCGGGCATCGCCGCCTATCGCCGGCACCCCTGGCGGCGGACATTGACTGATCCCCCGACGGTCTGGTCGGAAGGCGACTCGCGCCTGCTGGACTACGGAGCCGGCACGGCCGCCTCACCTGTGCTGTTCGTGCCTAGTCTGATCAACCGGGCCTATGTGCTTGATCTGGCGGAGGGACATTCCATGCTGCGCTGGCTGGCGCAGCACGGGGTGAGGCCATTCCTGCTAGACTGGGGCTGGCCAGGTGAGACGGAACGGCGCTTCACTTTGACCGACTACGTGGCGGGGCGGATGGAACGGGCCATCACGGCGGCGGCGGAGCTGACCGGCGAACCCTTGGTGCTGGCCGGCTACTGCATGGGTGGCACGTTGGCGGTGGCGGCGGCGCAGCGGCGGCCGGATCTGATCCGCGGCCTGACGCTGCTGGCCGCGCCCTGGGATTTCCACGCGGCGGATCGCACGCAGGCCTTGCAAGTCGCTGCCAGCCTGCCGCTGCTGGAGCCGGCTCTGACGTTCAACCAGGCGCTGCCGGTCGATCTGCTGCAATCGCTGTTCGCGCTGCTCGATCCCTGGGGCGTGCCGGACAAGTATCGCGGCTTTTCTCGGCTGGATCAGGCCAGCGACCGGGCCAAGCTGATCGTCGCACTGGAGGACTGGCTGAACGATGGCGTGCCACTGGCGGCCGAGGTGGCGCGGGTGTGCCTGGGCGAGTGGTATGGGGAGAACGCACCCGCGCGGGGAACATGGCGGATTGCCGGGCTGCCGGTTGATCCGCGAGCAATTGCCATGCCGGCATTCGTTGCGGTGCCGCGGCAGGACCGCATTGTCCCGCCGGACTCGGCTCGGTCGCTGGCGGGGTTGATCCCTAAGGCGGCTCTACATGAGCCGGCGGCCGGACATATCGGGATGACGGCGGGAGCGCGGGCGGAGCGAGAGCTTTGGCGTCCACTGCTTGATTGGTTGCAAAACCTCTCGCCCAGCATGATTTGAGGCTGTTCCTGCTCGACCGAGTTGGCAAGGAAGGCCTTGACGGTTCCTGTTCCCTGGCTTTCAGGCACGCCAGCGGCGCGGGAGTAGCCAGAAACCGTCGTTCCAGCTTTGTTTCGACGAGCGGCGATTCTGTCATAGGGACGGATCACATGGATGGAGCAGGTCCAGCGACAGCGCCAGGGCCGATGGCAAGAAATGGCCGCACGTCGGCCAGCTAGCGGAAAACGTTCGGGAAGATTGCTTCCAGGCATGGAGACACCAAGCATCCCGGCGTGGTTTGATCAGCGACATCGGCGGCGTTCGTGCCCGTCAGCCCATCCCCGGAGACCGTCATGATTAGCAGAGATGCCCAAGGCCTGACCGACAACTTCGCGCCGATTACCATGGAGTGCGAGGCACCGCATCTGCCGGTTTTCGGCGAACTGCCGCGGGCGCTGAACGGCACGCTGTTCCGGAACGGGCCCAATCCACAATTCACGCCGCTCGATCCGCTGCGGCATCACTGGTTCACCGGTGATGGCATGGTTCACGGCTTTACGCTATGCGACGGTCGGGTGTCATACCGCAACCGGTGGGTACGCACCGCCAAGTGGCACGCGGAAGCCGCCGCGGGGCGCTCGCTGGTCTCTGGCTTCGGTTCCGACTCCAGTCGCGCCATGGCGAATGAAGGCGTGGCAAATACCAATGTGGTCTGGCACGCCGAACGCCTGCTGGCGCTCGAGGAAGGGCATCTTCCCATCGAACTCGACCCGGCCACGCTGGCAACACGCGGCGTATGGAACTGCGGCGGCGCCCTGGAAGGGCCGTTCACCGCGCATCCCAAGCTCGACCCGATCACCGGCGAGCTTGTGTTCTTTGGCTATTCGGCGGCGGGGCCGCTATCCGCGGGCATGAGCTATGGCACGATCGGCACCGACGGACGTGTCAAGCGCTTCGAGCACTTCGAGGCGCCGTATTGCAGCATGGTGCACGACTTCGTCGTCACTCAGCGGCACGTCGTGTTCCCCGTCCTGCCACTCAGCGGCAGCATGGCACGTGCGCGCGCCGGCGCGCCGCCGTTTGCCTGGGAGCCGGACCTGGGCGGCTATGTCGGGCTGATCGTGCGCGAGCAAGGCATCGCCTCGTTGCGCTGGTTCCGGGTTGAAAGCTGCTTCGTGTTCCACGTGCTCAACGCCTGGGACGAAGACGGTCGCATCATCGCGGACGTGATGCAATATGACGAGCCGCCGCTGTTTCCGCGGGCTGATGGTCTCCCGTCCGGCGATACGCAGGCGCACCTGGTGCGCTGGACGCTTGATCCGGCCGCCGCCACAGATGCGATCACACGCACCAGGCTGGATGACATGAGCGGTGAATTCCCGCGCATCGACGATCGTCGCGCCGGCCTGCGCAACCGATTCGGCGCCTTTGCCGGACGCAGCCGTCCCGAGGTCGGGCTGGACAGCATTGCTTGGCTCGATCTGGCCGCCGACCGGCGTGCTGTCTTCACGTTACCGGCAGGCGACAGCATCTCCGAGCCGGTGTTCGTGCCGCGCGACGAGGCAGCGGCGGAAGGCGATGGCTGGCTGCTGGGTGTGGCGTGGCGTGCGGCGGAGCGGCGCAGCGACCTGATCGTGCTCGATACCCGCGACATCGCCCACGGTCCGATTGCCACAGTGGCGCTGTCGCATCGCGTGCCGTTCGGTTTTCACGGCAATTGGGTGAGCGATGGCGGCTGAAACCGGTCTGAAAAGCGCAGCGTGAGATCAAGAATCCGGTGATGAGAACAGGTGCGCCTGGCAAGGGCAAGCTTGAAGCCATGGCTTGATCCACTCATGGGCCTATCACGAGGCAAGCGGGTCCTTTGTGCCTACTCCACGTCCTCATGCCAGGTCCGGCCATCCCGCTCGATCAGCGCGATTGCCGCGGTCGGGCCCCAACTTCCAGCGGGATACGGCCTTGGCTGATCCGGTCGGCTCGCCCAGGCTTCAAGAATCGGTTCGACCCAGGTCCAGGCGGCCTCCACCTCGTCGCGCCGCATGAACAGCGTCGGGTTGCCGCGGACGGTGTCCATCAGCAGCCGCTCATAGGCGTCGGGAAAGCGCATCCCGAAGGTCTTCTCGAAGCGGATGTCCAATCCGGTCGGTGACAGCCGCAGGCCGCCGGGACCAGGATCCTTCGTCATCATGCCGAGCCGCATGCCTTCTTCGGGTTGCAGGCGGATGATCAGGGAATTCGGCTGCCACTCGGCGGCCTCGGACGGGAAGATGGAGAACGGCAGGGAGCGGAACTGGATGACAATCTCCGACACCTTTTTCGGCAGCCGTTTTCCGGTGCGCAGGTAGAACGGCACGTTGGCCCAGCGCCAGGTCCGCACCTCGGCCTTCAGCGCCACGAACGATTCGGTGCCGGAGGGGTCGTCGGCGCCGAGGTCCGCCAGATAACCCGGCACCGGCTTGCCGGCGATGGCGCCCTGGGTGTACTGGCCGCGGACGGTCAGGCCGGCGACGTCATGCGGTTCCAGCGGCTTCAGCGCGCGCAGCACCTTCAGCTTCTCGTCGCGCACCCGGTCGGCGTCCAGCGACACCGGCGGCTCCATCGCGATCAGGCACAGCAGTTGCAGCATGTGGTTCTGCAGCATGTCGCGCAGCGCGCCGGACTTGTCATAGTAGCCGCCGCGGCCTTCCAGACCGACCGTTTCGGCGACAGTGATCTGCACGTGGTCGATCACGTCGGACGACCACAGTCGTTCAAAGATCGTATTGGCGAAGCGCAGCGCCAGCAGGTTCTGCACCGTCTCCTTGCCCAGGAAGTGGTCGATGCGGAAGGTCTGCGCCTCTGAAAAGACGCGGCCGACCTGCTCGATGATGGCGTGCGCCGAGTCCAGGTCATGGCCGATCGGCTTTTCCAGAACGACGCGGGACTGCTCGGTCACCAGGCCGGCGGCCTGCAGTCCGAGACAGGTCGCGCCATACAGGTCTGGCGAGGTGGCAAGGTAGAAGACCCGGATCCGGGCGGGGTCCAGCACAACGGTAAACTGGTCCCAGTCGGCGTCGGCCGCGGTCGCGTCGATCGGGACGTAGTGCACCTGACTCAGGAAGCTGGCCAGGACGTCCGGCTCCAGGTCGCCGACCCCGACGTGCTTGCGCAGCGCCTGGGCGGCGCGCTCGCGGTAATCCTCGTCCGACAGCTTCGATCGGGCGGCGCCGATGACGCGGGACTGGGCGGGCATCTGGCCATCGCGGAAGCGGTAGTACAGCGCCGGCAGCAGCTTGCGCAGCGTCAGGTCGCCGGTGGCGCCAAAGACGACGCAGTCGAAGATGGCAACGGGGATGATCTTCGGCATATGCGCTCTCTCGTTGATGCGACGTGTTGTGCGGATGCGAGATACCGGGCCAGGGGCGGCGCTTGTCAAGCGGGATGTGCCGTCCGGGATTATAGTGCAGACATCGCGCGGTCGTTGACGGGACACCGGTGCCGCGGGCATTAAGGCGTGGTGCGCGCCTGTAGCTCAATTGGTTAGAGCTGGCGGCTCATAACCGCTCGGTTGCAGGTTCGAGTCCTGCCGGGCGCACCGTGTCCGCCGCTTCCTTCGCCGCGTAAGCCGGTTGCTTCATGGCTGGCCCAATCTGGCTGCTCGCCGGCACTGGCGCAGCGAAATCGTCACCTTCCAGATTGATGCCGCCAGGCACTTTTCGCCGTCCATGCCGCAGAGGCTTGATCTGGCAAGGCTTTATGCCCGCGCTGTGCAGCAGAGCGAGCCGTTACGCCACGGTGGCAAATCCGCGGCTAATAGACCCTCCACATGCCCGATCACACCTGATGAACTGTTGCAGGCGCCCTGCTCGGCCTTGGAGGCTGCTTTTTCGGCGAAAGAGCAGCACTGACCGCGGTGTCTGCGCGCGACCATCTAACTCCGCCAGACCGTATTGGCAGCGTCTACGTGCCAAACTTGCCGAACAGCTTCCTGAACAACCGCTCGCTCTCCGCCGCGCCTTCCTCAGTAAGCCAAACAGATTTCGCCTTGCTCTTCGGGTCGTCGATCATTCCCTTCTCATGCAACCGGTCCATCGCATCCCAATTATGGCCCTTCCAGGCGCGCGCATCGCCGCATCGAGTCAGATACAGCAACGCCAGCACCGCCTCGTCGATCTTCTGTTCGTCGATGTCCATGGATCTAATCCCTTGCTATCGGGGAAATCGCATTTTTCGATCCGGCTACGCGGTGCGTCAACCGCTGTACCTTTCCGGGATCACCGGCTGGTGGGGGATCGTGAGGGTGGCCAGTCCGTGCTACGATGACAAATTCCATGGCACTTGGCGCCCTGATCGCTATTGAGCCAGCCGCAGCCCCAACCTAGAACCCATACCAAACAGCGAAGCGACCAATCATGGCGAGTTATCAATACGTTTATGTGCTGAAGGATTTGACTAAAGCCTTCCCCGGCGGCCGGGAGGTCTTCAAGGGCATTACCCTGTCGTTCCTGCCCGGCGTGAAGATCGGCGTGCTCGGCGTCAACGGCGCCGGCAAATCCACATTGATGAAGATCATGGCCGGCATTGAGACCGAGTATGGCGGCGAAGCTTGGGCCGCGCCAGGTTCCACCGTGGGTTACCTCGCGCAGGAACCGCCGCTCGATCCCGCCAAGACGGTCGGGGAGAACGTCGAGGAAGCCTTCGCCGACCTGAAGGCCGCGCTAAGCCGGTTCAACGAAATCTCCATGGCGTTCGCTGAACCCATGAGCGACGAGGCGATGAACGATCTGCTGGCCGAACAGGGCGACCTGCAGGAGAAGATCGACAGCCAGGATGGCTGGGAGCTCGACCGCAAGGTGGACATCGCGCTGGATGCGCTGCGCTGTCCGCCGGCCGATGCGTCGGTCGCCAAGCTGTCGGGTGGCGAGCGACGGCGGGTCGCGCTGTGCCGGCTGCTGCTGGAAAAGCCAGATCTGCTGCTGCTGGACGAGCCGACCAACCACCTGGACGCCGAAAGCGTCGCCTGGCTGGAGCACACCCTGCACGACTACGCCGGCACCGTGATGGTGGTCACCCACGACCGCTACTTCCTGGATAACGTCACAAGCTGGATGCTGGAGCTGGAGCGCGGCCGGGGCTATCCGTTCGAGGGCAACTACTCGTCCTGGCTGCAACAGAAGCGCAAGCGGCTGCAGCAGGAGGAAAAGGAGGAAAGTGCCCGCCAGCGCGCCCTCGCCGCCGAGTCGGAATGGATCGCCGCCTCCCCGCGCGCAAGGCAGACCAAAAGCCGAGCACGTATCGCGAAGTACGAGGAGATGCTGCAGAAGTCGCAGGAACTGGCGACCGGGGTGGCGGAGATCGTCATTCCGCCGGGGCCTCGGCTGGGCAACATCGTGATCGAGGCGGAAGATCTTCGCAAAGGCTACGGCAACAACGTGCTGATCGACGGGCTGGACTTCAAGCTGCCGCCCGGCGGGATCGTCGGCGTGATCGGCCCGAACGGCGCCGGCAAGACGACGCTGTTCCGCATGATTACCGGACAGGAGCAGCCTGATTCCGGCTCCCTGCGCGTCGGTGACACCGTGAAGCTGGGGTATGTCGACCAGTCGCGCGACAGCCTGGACCCGAACAAGACCGTCTGGCAGGAGATCAGCGGCGGCGAGGAGGTAATCTACCTCGGCAAGCGCGCGGTGCAGTCACGGGCGTATGTGGCGGCGTTCAACTTCAAGGGGTCCGACCAACAGAAGAAGGTCGGCATCCTGTCGGGCGGCGAGCGCAACCGTGTGCATCTGGCGAAGATGCTGAAGGTCGAACACAACGTTCTGCTGCTGGACGAACCGACTAATGACCTGGACGTGGATACCCTGCGGGCGCTGGAGGAGGCGCTGACCGAATTCGCCGGCTGCGCGGTGATCATTAGCCACGACCGCTGGTTCCTCGACCGTCTGGCGACCCACATACTGGCGTTCGAGGGCGACGCCCGTGTCGAATGGTTCGAAGGCAACTTCCAGGCCTATGAGGAAGACAAGCGGCGCCGGCTAGGGGCGGACGCGACGGAGCCGCACCGGATCAAGTACCGGCCGCTGGCGCGGTGAGGCCTCAGCCGGTAGGTCATAGTCTGAGGCTGACTCATCAGCAGGCGTGAATAACGGCATTGAACAAAGCGTCAGAGCAGTTTCCGATCACGTCGCATCAACTTGATATAGCCGGGCGACCGAGCACGCAAGGGAAGGTTGTCAGGGCGATCGCTTGAGTGGTTGAGGGATTCCCGTGCGGGCTAGAATCGGATTCATAGGAAGCCTCTCATCAGGAGGTCTCTATGTCCATGCCAAGCCAGCCCTGCTTCTTGTCCCACTTCGCGGCCCTCCGGGACCCGCGCCAAGCGACGAAGGTGCTATATCCTCTACCGGAAATCCTGTTGCTGATGCTCTGCGGGACCATCGCCGGTGCGGACGACTTTGTCGAAATCAGCCTGTGGGGCAGCGAACGCCAGGGCTTCCTCCGCCGTTTTCTGCCGTTCAAGCACGGCATCCCGAGCCACGACACATTGTGCGACGTGATCGCGGCGATTGATCCTGAGCTGTTCAAGACATGTTTCCTGACCTGGGTAGACGGGTTGCGGACTGACACGCCCGAGATTATCGCGATCGATGGCAAGACCTCGCGTCGCAGCCATGCCCGCGGCAAAGGGCGTCTGCCGCTGCATACGGTGTCCGCCTGGGCGACGCGTCAGCGATTGGTCCTTGGACAAGAGGCGGTGTCGGCGAAATCCAATGAGATCACCGCCATTCCTGTGCTGCTGCGTCGTCTGGAACTGGCCGGCGCGTTGGTGACCATCGATGCCATGGGCACGCAGAAGGAGATTGCCCAGACGATCATCGAGGGTGGTGGCGATTACGTGCTGGCCTTGAAGGAGAACTGGCCAGCGACCTATGCCGAAGTGGAAACCGTCTTTGCCGATCCACCACCAACGCTGACGCTGCAAAGCTTCGAGACCGTCGATGGCGACCATGGCCGGATCGAAACCCGCCGCCATACGATCTGCCACGACATCAACTGGCTGTTCGCCGAGCGGCGTCATCCGGGCGAATTTGCATTCCCTGGCCTGACCGCCATCGGCATGATCGAAAGCGAAACCGAGCGGGGCGGCGTTATCCAGACAGAAACCCGATACTACCTGTGCTCAACCAAACTCAGTGCCGAGACCCTCGCCAGGGTCGTGCGGAGCCACTGGGGCATTGAGAACCGGCTGCACTGGGTGCTGGATGTGGTATTCCACGACGATTTGGCGCGCCTGCGCACCGCTCATGGCCCTGCCAACATGGCGGTCGTGAAACATACTGCCATGAATTTACTGAACCAGGCGAAACCCGTCACCAGCTTTAAGAACCGCCGTAAAAAGGCCGGCTGGAATCAGGATTATCTGGAAAACGTCATCCGGCGCATCGCATGAGACACTCAAGCGATTCCCCTGGGAAGGTTGTCCCGGCCATCCGCCTCCAGCCGTTGGTGCGAAGATGGCCGGCACAAACCAGCCATGACGATGATAAGGCGGTGCTGAGCCGTCGATCCTTCAGACGGTTGGTGTGACACCGAATCCAGCCAATTGTGCATAGCCGCGCACGATGTCAGTCAGTTCGTCCTCGGTCGCCACCTCGCGCACATGGGTGAATCCGCGCGGCGCCCGCGCAGCGATCAGGTCCACCACGCGCTCAGGGCCGCCGATGCGGTTTGATTGCACCACCGCCGCCGTAGCGGGCAGCCGCTCTGTCTCGTACGCGGCCAGCGCCTCCGGCACCGGATGCGCGCCCAGCAGGTTGCTCAGGCAGCGCGCGTCGAGGATCGCCTGGGAAGCGCCGTTCGACCCCACCGGATACATCGGATGCGCCGCATCGCCCAGCAGCGTCACCCGCCCCTGCGTCCACCACGGCAGCGGATCGCGGTCGCACATTGGATACTCGAAAATCTCCGGCGTCGACTGGATCAACCGCTCCAGATCGATGAACGGCAGATCGAGCCGTTCGGCCAGATGCCGAAAGGCCGAATACTGGCCAAGGCGCGACCAATTCTCCCGCTGCGGCGGCGGCACGCCGGCCTCGGCCACGCGGGCGTAGATCACCCAGTTGGTCAGGCGGGTCGCAGCCGTCTCGCCCGGCGCGATTGGATAGAGCACCAGCTTGGCCACCGCGTCCCCGGCGATCACCATGCTGTCGCCGCCGTCAAAGGCGGGCCAGTCCACCGCGCCGCGCCACATCTGGATGCCGTTCCAGCGGATGCCGGGATCGTCGGGATGCAGCGCGGCACGCAGCGTGGAATGGATGCCGTCGGCGCCGATCAGCGCGTCACCCATCGCTTCCTCCAGCGTTCCGTTGGCGCATTGAAATGTCGTCACGACATGGCTGACGTGCTGAGTGAAACGGACCAGGCGCCGTCCAGGGCGTGGCGCGGCAGTGCCCAGACGCTCGGTCGCCGCCCGCCAGAGCATGGCGTGCAGCCGGCCGCGGTGGACAGAGAATTGCGGCGCATCATGGCCGCCGTACAGCCCGCGCGGCTCCGACCAGATCGGTTGTCCCAGATGGTTGGCATAGGTCAGTTGGCGGGTGCGAATGGCGATCTCGTCCAGCCGTGGCAGCAGCCCAAGGCCGGCAAGTTCACGGATCGAGTGCGGCAAGGCATTGATGCCGACGCCCACCGGTTTCACCTCGGCGGCGGCTTCGTAAACCTGACAGTCGATGCCTTGCTGGTGCAGCATCAAGGCCAGGGTAAGTCCGCCAATCCCGCCGCCGGTAATGATGATGCGCATGTTTCCTACGCTCCTGGGGGACACGGGCGATGCTCGGGACTTTTGGTGAAGTGCCCACCGTTCGCATCATGGCCGGGGCGGGCCGCGAACCCACAAGGTTGCGGCGTGGATCTGTCCTTGTGCCATGACCTGCCTCCGCCCCCGGCATCAGTCATCTGTACCGCAGGCGTGGCACTTGTCCATCAAAGGCTCTCAACCTGAAACAAGATACTCCGCAAAGTAATCGTCAACGGAAATAAGTTTTGAAGTAAGTCCAATCTCGAACCCCATCTGGCAGAACTGCTGCATCGTGCGTCTGTTCGGCTCCAGCCCATCCGCGTGGAAATCGGGTCCCATCAGCGCGTCCGTCGCTTCGTTCTCCAGATCGTGCCAGGGTGTGACATAGGGGAAGCCGCGCTGCGACGCCTCGAACACCTCATTGTTGCGAATGAAAGCATCTGTCAGTCGGCGAGCCAGCGAACGGTCGCGTTCCCATACCTCGCGGCGCATGACGATCAGATGCTGCGGCGGATAGACGCCGGTGTCCTGATAGTAGCGCTGTTCGGTGCCGCGGATGTCCTGAACCAGCCGCACGATCGGACCCTGTGTGGGGTGGTAGCGCAGCGGGCGCGGCGGACTGTACAGGGCGTCGATCTCGCCGGCGATCAGCAGTTCCGAGAGCGACCTTCCGGCCGGCGCCGCATGCACCTGTGGCGGCAACATGGCACCAGGCGTTGCGATCTGCGGCACATCGACCTCACCGATCCACCATTCGATGGCATTGAGATCAAGGCCGCACCAGCGCAGGAAGTGGCGATACCAGATCGAACCGCTGGCGGTCCAGCTATACATCCCAAGGCGCCGGCCCGCGAGGTCCCGCGGGCTACGCAGCGGCCCATCCTTCAGCACATATAGGTCACGCGCGGTAAAGTTCCGCAGCACGAAGGCCGGTAGGGCGACGAAGCTGCGATCGCCCCGGTCGATGCGGGCCAGATGAACGCCCATCGATCCTTCCCCGGCATCGACACTCGGATCCGTCACCGCTCGGCGCAGCAGCCCTGCCCGCTCTGGCCAGGATCCCTCGCGCCCAGTGATGACAATAAGCTTCACGCCTTCGGGTGTCACCGCGCCGGTGGCCAGCGGCATGATTCGCGCATAGTCGGCGACCGTGAGGGTGAGCGTTGCGTCGGACATACGCGTCTCCTGTGCGAGCGAATGCAACAATCATAAGATGCTCCACGCCGGGCGCAAACCGCATGGGCAGCATCACCTGCCCAGCACTCCGCGTCAGACGCGCCTGACGCCCCAGAACAGCATGAGACCGGCCTTGACGAATCCGGTCAGATTGTCGCGGTGGCCGGTCGGCGTGAACCATGCGCCGGTTGGAAAGAACGGCAGGTCCTGGAAGGCCAGGCGCTGCATGTCCTTGCACACTGCCTGCTGCGCGGCCAGGTTTGGTGCATCGAACCATTTGTCACGCAGCGCCTCCATCGCGGGATCGGTTGGCCAGCCAAACCAGCCGCCGTTGCCGTTGCCGCGCAGCGGATAGTCGCTGCCGGGATTGGACACGTTCAGCCCGCCCCACCCCGTGCAGAAGCTGTTCCAGCCGCCCTCGCTGGACGGTGCGTGACTGGCCCGGCGCGATACCAGCGTGCCCCAGTCCATGCTGGTATATTTTGAATTCAGGCCGAGCGACTTGTAGTAGGCATCAGTCACCTGGGCCGCCGCGACAAGTTGCGGCTGATCCGATGGCGACATCAGCACGATTGGCTCGTTCTTGTAGCCGCTCTCCGCCACCAGCTTCTTCGCCAACGGCAGGTTGCGCTTGCCGAGGATCTTGTCCATGTCGACATCACTGGCCATCGGCGAGCCGGGTATGAAAAAACCCGCGGTGCGGCCGAGATCCTGCTGATCGCCCAGAACGGCGTCCAGGTAATCGTGCTGATTGAATGCCACCAGCATGGCCTGCAGCAGCTTAGGATTGTCGAAGGGGGGCTGGGTGTGGTTGAACGCGACAACACCCAGCGAGCCGAGTGGGTCGAGCACCTCGATCTTGACCCCCGGCGACTGCTTCAGCAACGGCAACAGATCGATTAGCGGGTTCTCCCACCAGTCGATCTCGCCGCGTTGCAGCGCGGCAGAAGCCGAGGCGGGATCTGGCATGATCTGCCATTCGACCCGGTCGAAATGCACTACCTTGCCGCCTGTGAAGTAGCTCGGCGGCTCCTGCCGCGGCACGTATTTGTCGTTCCTCGCATAGGCGGCGGAGGCGCCGGAGACCCATTCATTCCTCAGGAACTTAAACGGGCCGCTGCCGATGTACTCGGTGATCTGGGTGAAGGCGTCGGTCTTGGCGATGCGTTCAGGCATGATGAAGCAGCCATTGGCGCCAAGCGCGTAGGCCATCACCGGGAACGGCCTTTTCAGGCGGATTTCGAAGCTCTTGTCGTCCACGACCTTCATCTCGGCGGTCTGGCCCATCAGCCGCTGGCCGAAACCGTCACGCTTGCCCCAGCGCTGGATCGAGGCGATGCAGTCCTTCGATAGCACCTTTTCGCCGTCGTGCCACAGCAATCCGTCGCGCAGCGTCAGCTTCCAGGTAAGCCCGTCGGAGGAGGTGTCGCTGCCCGCCAGCATCTGCGGCTGGCCGACCAGTTTTTCATCAATGCCGAACAGCGTGTCCCAGACCATGTATCCGTGCAGCGACGCGACCGTGGCGGTGGTCCAGATCGGGTCCGGGTTTGCCAGGTTGGCCTGCGGCACGTACGTCAGAACGTTCGCGCCCTTTGCCACGGCAGGCCGAGCGAGGCCGACCGCTGCGGCGACGGCGCCACCGGTCAGAACACTGCGTCGCTTGATCATCCGGAATTCCCCTTTTGCTGCGTTTCAAGCCGGTTTGGCCACAGTGGCGTGCGATCCTAGGTGCCGCACCGGCGGCGTAGCCGCCGCAACCAAGTGCATATCATGTGCCAATGCGAGCCTCATGCACATGCCGCCCTTTCGAGTCTCGGTCAGCGTTGCCCGACGACCGATGACTTGCGAGCTTTCACGGAAGAAATTGCGGTGGCGGGCGTAAGGCTGGTGCTTGGGCGGTCGTTCGGCCCGACCCGCAGGCCGGCCATGCAACACGCAGTATTGGTCTGGTCGGCGTTAAACCTTGATCATTTGAGGTTCGCCCGCCATGACAATGAGAGCGTGTAGCACCGGGATAAACAATTCATTCCTCGATAAGCAGACGCCTAGATCGGCGTATGTCCGACCGAGTTGCACATCACGGTGAAGCTACGTGTCCTCAACGCATGGCTTTCAGCATCTGGGTTTCCCGCGCCGGCACGCACCTCGTTCTCACCCGCCCGGCCTTCAGCACCGCATCAACCAGCACTGCGATGTCGGCTTCGCTCGTCCGATGGTTGACGATAGCCGCACGGATAGCCAGTGCGCCGTTGACGGTTGTCGTAGACGGTGCGGCGATGCCGGCTTCCTGCAAATCCGCGGCAATCTCGACATTCAGCCGGTCGAGGTTCCCACTCGACGCGATAAAGCGGAAGCAGACGATGTTCAACGCAACCGGCGCCAGACGCTGCAAATCGGGTTCTTGATCCACCCGCGCCGCCAGCATGGCCGCGAGTTCGCAGGTCCGTGCCGCGATCGCACCAATGCGGTCCGCACCATAGACCGACACTGTCATCCACACTTTCAGGGCGCGAAAGCCACGCGACAGATCCGGTCCCAGATCGCACGGCCATACACCGCCGCCAGCGAGGCCGCGCTGCTCGCGCCGCAGATAGGCCGCCTCGGCGCCGAATGTCTCGATCTGTCTGGCGGCGTCGCGGACAACGATGCAGCCGGCGTCGTAGGGAACCTGCGCCCATTTATGGAAGTCGAACGCGACAGAGTCGGCCCGCTCGATCCCCGTCAGAAGCGGCCGTAGGGCGGGGGATAATGCAGCGATCGCACCGTAGGCGCCGTCGATGTGGAACCACAGGTCCTGCCGTTCGGCGAAATCCGCCAGCCCGGCCAGATCATCGACCGCGCCGGTATCCACCGTACCGGCGGTGCCGACGACCAGGAACGGTCGCAACCCGTCGTCAAGGTCCTGCTGCACGCGCCGCACGAGTTCATCCAGGCGCATGCGGCCGTCATCGTCGCATGCGATCAGCCGCAGCGCCTCCCGCCCCAGGCCAGCCATGTCCATCGCCCGCGGCAGGCAGCCATGCGCCGCGGCCGACGTGTAAGCGACCAATCCGCTGCCACGAACACCGCGCCGCCGCACCGACGGCCCCAGGCTCGCCGTGCGCGCGACCAGAACGCCGATCAGGTTGGCGATCGAGGTACCAGTCACCAGCACACCCGAGGCGTCAGACGGGAAGCCCAGCATCTCCGCCGCCCAGGCGATGACCTGGCGCTCCACCTCGATCGGCGCGTGGTCGCGCCCGCCCAGATTGGCGTTCAGCCCGGCGGCGAGGAACTCGGCCAGCATCCCGACCGGATTGCCGCCGCCATGCACCCAGCCCATGAAACGCGGATGCAGGTTGCCGGTGGCGTAAGGCACCACGAGGCGCCGGAAATCGTCGTACACCGCCGCCGCCGGAACAGGATCGCGCGGCAGGGCCTGACGCAGTTCAGCCCGCGCCGCCTCCGGCATGGGGCGCCAGACCGGACCGTCGCGCAGTGTCTCGAGGTGATCGAACATGTCGTCGACCATGCGGTGTCCAAGTGCACGCAAGCCGGACCAGTCAGCAGGATCGAGGCTATCGTTCATGGCAAACCTTGTAAGGGTGCGGATCGCACCGATGCCGATAACGTTGTTGTTTGCAGACCAAGTGCCGCGAGAAGGTCACGATCCAGCGATGGGCGTGGCCCGGGCGGACGTGACACCGCCAAGCCCATCACGTCGTCGTAGCCCCAAAGCGCCCAGCCGATGCCATGTGCCGCCAGCCCGTCGCGCACCGTACGGAACCATGCCAGCCGCGCCGACGGGTTCAGTTGAATGCTTGCGCCGAATTCGCCGGCCAGCAGACGGACTTGGTGCTGGCGCGCCCAGTCGGCCGCCTGTTCAAACGCCGCATCGATGCGCGCCGCATCCCAGTGCAAGGCGCAATAGTAGCGCATCAGATCGCCGGTGGCGGCATCAGACGTCAGACTCGCCGTGGCCTCGCAAGCGGTGCGGTCGGTGGCCGGAAACGGTAGGCGGGCCAGGGAGGTTCGATCCAGTCCAGGCCGATAGGCCGCCAGCGAAGTCAGTTCCGCCGGATCGTAGAAATGAAAGCTGTAAAGCACAGCTTGGTCGGCCTCCGGCGTCAGCGCCAGCAGCCCGTTGATGCTGCCCCAATCCTGGCCGGTCAGCACAACGGTCTGGCGCGGCAGAACCTGGCGAATATCCAGCAGCACCTGATGCTGCAAGGCGGCCCAGCCGGCGGGATCATTGGGAAAGACCGGCTCGTTCAGCACCTCGGGCACCGTCCGGTCCGGGTCCAACGGCTGCAATGCTGGTGCCAAGTCGCGCCAGAAGTCGCGCAGGCGGTCGCGATCGGCCGGCTGCGTCTCCAAATGCCAGTCTTGCGGATGCGGGGAGACGACGACGACCAGACCCTGGCGCTGGATACGGCGGATCGCCTGGATCAATACGGCCCGGTCGGCGGGCGAGGCCACCACGGCCGGATCAATCGCCAGCCGCACGAAGTCGAACCCGGCGCGACGCAGATCGGCCAGCGCCTGGTCAGTCATGTAGCCCGCCAACGCAGCCGGCTGGCGGCTGACGGGAAAGCGGAACCAGCCGGTAATGTTGATCCCGTGTGACAGGGAGACGGGTTGCTGTGCCCGGACGGCGTGGACCTGGGCCAGCAACAGCAGCAGGAGCCAGCGACCGATTGTTCTTCTGGGCGACGTCATGGCAGGCGACGGCCTGTTATCGGTGCCTCCGCCTCACCAGCACCCCAATGCTTGAATGACGAGCCTGCGCCAACAACGACGTCGAAAGATGCATGCATCATCCCTCCACCTTCACCGCGCTGGGTGCGTAGCGTTCCACCAGGTAAAGCGGCCGCTGCTTTGTCTCGTTGAAAACGCGGCCCAGGTACTCGCCAATGACCCCCAGGAACATGAGCTGAACCCCTCCTAGGAACAGCGTTACCGTCATCAGGCTGGGATAGCCGGCGACCGGGTTGCCGATAATCAAGGTCTTCACGATCACCTGAACCGCATAGACCCCCGACAGCAGCGCGATGCACAACCCGACATAAGTCGCCAGCTTCAGCGGCATCACGGTAAAGCTTGTGATCCCCTCCAGCGCCAGGTTCCATAGTTTCCAGTAGTTCCACTTGGTCACGCCGGTGTGCCGAGGCGCCCGGTCGTACAGCACGAACGTCGTAGGGTATCCGACCCAGGCGAACAGCCCCTTCATGAACCGGTGCTGCTCCCGCAACTGGCGCACGGCATCGACCACGCGGCGGCTCATGAGGCGGAAATCACCGGTATCACGCGGCAGCTTCAGATCCCCCATCCGCCGCATCAGCCGATAGAACCCGTCCGCCGTCGTCCGCTTTAGCCAAGTTTCCCCGGTTCGGCTGCGGCGCCTGGCGTAAACCATGTCGAAGCCGGATTTCCAGGCGGCAACCAGCGCGGGAATGACTTCCGGCGGATCCTGCAGGTCAGCGTCGATCACCACCACGGCATCCCCTGAAGCGTAGTCCAATCCGGCGGTGATCGCGGTCTCCTTGCCGAAGTTCCGCGACAGGCTGACCAGCGCGATCCGGTCATCCGTCCGTTGCAGCGCTTCCACCACCGCCATGGTCCGGTCGGTGCTGCCATCGTTGACGTAAATGACTTCCCAGTGCCCAAGCCCGGCCATCGCGTGCTCCAGCCGCTGGTGGAACCGCACCAGGCCATCCGCCTCGTTGTAAGCCGGCACGACCACTGAAATCGTCGGCTGCCAGGGCCGACGCAGGGCAAGCAGCGAGATGTCGAGCATAAGCACTCCGTTAACCAGTTACCGCTACACTCGCGGCGATGGTAGTCCGGGAAGTGCTGACAATTGGTTAACCGGCCCAACGATTCACGCGCCGGCATCGCGGCAATGCTGCTCCTGGCTGTCCTGGTGCTGACCACGACGGCCTGGCTGCGCGGCGCCGAATACGATGAGCAATACACCCTTTTCCTCACCGCCGGCACGGCCCGGCCCACCTGGCCCGAGACTGTGTTCAGAGCTGGCGCCATTCCGGCCGTGCAATCCGGTCGGGCAAGCTTGGCCTCGGTTGCCCACGATCTGCGCACGACCGACGTCCATCCACCGTTGTATTTCTGGGCCGTCTCGGTGTGGCGCGGCGTTGCCGGGCCTGAATTGTTCGAGGCGCGCCTGTTCTCTGTGCTATGCGGCCTCGTGTCCCTCGCGGCAGTGGGACTGATTGCTCGACGATGCGGCATCCCGCCGTGGCTGGCGATGCTGCTCACGCTGGGCAGTTATGGTTTTGCCTATACAAACGCCATTGCCCGAGGCTTCGCGCCGGCGCAGGCCCTGATTCTGTGCGGCGTTGCGCTGTTGATCGGCCGGCGCACCCGCCTCGGCACGCTGGCCGCCGGAGCGTTGTTCGGCGCCGCATGCTGCTGCAATTACCTTGCGATATTCGTTGCCACCGCTGCCACTATGCTGGCTGGAGGCTGGCTGATCATACCTGCGGCCGCGCCGTTCCTGGCGCTGGATGGGTGGTTCTTCGCCGCTCAACACGGTGCAAGGGATGGCCAGTTTCCGCCATTCTCGCTGTTTTTCGCGCTGCCGAGGTTGGCGGCCTATCAGGTTGCCAATGTGTTTGGCGGATTGCCGCTCTACATGGATGGTGTCGTGCGGATCATTGTGAGCAGCGCCATTGGTGTTCTGGTGCTCGGGCTTTTGCTTGTCGTGCTGCGGGCGCGGCCGCTTTCGGCTGGTCCATCCATCCGAATGCTTCTGGGCGCCGCCACCGCGCCGCTGGCTGGTTTGCTGCTGCTGGGCGCAGTGTTCAACAACACCCCGATCGAACTGCGGTATCTGTCGTTTGGGGTGCCATTCATCGCCCTGCTCACGGCGTGGGCATGTCGTTCATACGGGCAGCATGTTCCAGAAGCCGCCGCGAAGCATGGGTCCGGTTTCCTTGTCATGGCGGGCGCAGGCTCGCCTTTCAGGGCTTGCGGTGATGCGGACAGAGGCGCCGATGGCAGGCGTGCGCCCGCCATGACGCTTTTTCGTGAGCGAGGCACCTGCCGTGAACGTCCGCGTCGGCCACCAGCTTGGACTGGCTTTATGCTCATTGCGGTGCTTTCCGTTCAGCTTGCCTCGATCGTCGGCCTGGTGACCGGGTCCCGCACCATGCAACCCGCTCGCGCCACGGCAAAGGCCGCTGTGTCTCTCGCCGATGCCACGGTGGTCCTGGTGCCGCGCGGCAATGACGGGGTCGGTATCGTTGGCGCCTTCGGACTGGAAGCACCACCTTCGTTACCCATCCTGCTTGTCTCAGCCGCCGATTCCGTCAATTCGCTCCGCGCCCGCATCAGCGCATATCGCCGAGTCGTCCTGGCGCTGCTGGCGCAGGATCGCGACAGTACCGCCAGCCTGCCGATCATGCGCAAGGCGATGGCCGGTCCGGGCTGGCGCCGCGTCGCGACCGGGTTCAACGTCGAGGCCTACGAACGAACAGCCGAGGGAGAGTAGCGATGTTCTTTGAGGGATTGGCCTTGGCCCATGTCGCGGTGCCGGGCGGCACGATCCGGCTGCGCCATGGCGGCTCGGGTCCGCCGTTGCTGATGCTGCATGGCAATCCACAGACGCACGCTATGTGGCACCGCGTGGCGCCGGCTCTGACGGAGCGCTTCACCGTGATCTGCCCAGACCTGCGGGGCTACGGATTTTCGCTGAAGCCGCCCGCGACCTCGGACCACGCGCCTTACGCCAAGATCGAGATGGCTAAGGATATGACCACGGTGATGGATCACTTCGGCTTTGACCGGTTTTTCCTTGCCGGCCATGACCGGGGCGCTCGGCTGTCGCATCGCATCGCGCTGGACAATCCGGACCGCGTGGAAAAACTCGCCGTGCTGGACATCATCCCGACGCTCGAGCATTTCGAGCGAACCAACATGGAGTTCGCCCTGGGTTACTACCACTGGTTCTGGTTCGCCCAGCCGCACCCGTTTCCGGAATTGCTGATCAACCGCGCGCCGGAGGATTGGTGGCGTCAGCATACCAGCCGGGATCCCTCGCTATCCGATCTGTTTCACCCCGATGCGCTGGACGATTACCTGAACGCGGTGCGCCAGCCGGAGATGGTGCGCGGCATGTGCGAGGATTATCGCGCCGCCGCCAGTATTGACCTCCAGCACGACCGAGCGAGCCGAGCGGCGGGATTGAAGGTCCGTTGTCCGATGCTGGTGCTATGGGGCGCGAAAGGATCGATCAACCGCTGGTATGACGCGCTGGCGATCTGGCGGGACTACTGTTCGGCGGACGTGATCGGTGGACCAATGCCGGCTGGGCATTACATAGCCGAGGAAGCGCCGAGCGAAACCCTGGCGTGGTTTCAAAAGTTCTTCAATTGAAAATGTCGCAAAAAAGAACATAATCCAGCTTGCGCAAATCGATAACCTGCCTCGCTCGACCGATCCGTTGGTGGAATTGGAAGGTGGGGGGTTACGAACGGATCACGATTGGGAGGGTGGCTGTGCAACCGTGGATTTTCAGCCTATAGGTTGCAATATCGACAGTCACAGAAGGTGAGTCGTTGTGCATCTCGAAGACATTGTCGCATGCCCCCGCTGTCGGGCGACTTTGGATATTTCATCAACAAAATGGCGGTGCAGCAATCCGGAATGTGATTTTTCGCGTGACGGCTATCCTACGGCAGCAGGCCAGCCCGTGCTGGTTGATTTCGAGCACTCCGTTTTTCGCCGTAGCGACTACAATGAGGCCGATGCCGTTATACCGCCGTCAGGCGTCAGGTTCTCTGGATCTTTCCGTACTTATACCAACAATACTTTCCGTGAGCGGGTCAGGCAAGTCATTTACGGTGTCAACCATATCGCCGAACAGAATAGCCTTGGCGTGCTGAAGTCTCTGAAGCAGCGAACGGAACATCCGCGGCTGCTCATCATCGGTGGCGGCACGCTAGGTATGGGAACAGACACGTTCTACAAGGACAATTCGGTCGAAATCATTGCTATCGATGTCTATCCGTCGCCGTATACCTGCCTGCTCGCCGATGCCCATTGGCTACCCTTTGCGGATGAAGTCTTCGATGGGGTCTGGATACAGGCGGTGCTGGAGCATGTACTGGAACCGCATGCCGTGGTCGAGCAGATCCACCGGGTGCTCAAGCCGGATGGCGTGGTCTATGCGGAAACGCCCTTCATGCAGCAAGTCCACGAAGGCGCCCATGATTTCACCCGCTTTACCTTAAGCGGTCATCGGTGGCTGTTTCGCAGGTTCGACCAGATCGACGGTGGTCTTCTCGGCGGTGCCGGCTGGTCAATGCTCTGGTCGGTGAAGTATTTCTGGCGCGCATTTGGGATTGGCGACAAGGCCGCGACAGCGCTGACGGCACCATTCTTCTGGCTGAGGTACTTTGATCGCCTCATGCGCCGTCGCCCCGCCTCGGACGCCGGTCTGGGGTTCTTCTTCTTTGGGCGGAAAAGCAACAATGCCCTTAGCCCAAAGGACATCATCTCCTATTATCAGACGCAGTAGACGGTGACGCGATCCTTAGCTGCGTGAGTCTATCCTGGGACGGTATGGCCAATGGGTGCGGCTGGTTGTCAGCGCCGCGAAGGCGGTTTCCACAACGCCGCCGGCAGACGTCGGTTTCACGTTCCGAAACGCTGCGCTATTCTCACAACGTCATGGCGAGGGCAAGCCTGCCGTAAAACGGCTTGCAGGGCCGGTCACGATTAAGGCGTGGATAGCGGGCCCGCGCTCGCCATGCCGGGATGGGGTACCGCGCCTGACTTGCAGCACTTATTTGTCTGCCAACCCAAGATTTTGGTAGAATCAGCGGAAAATGGTCCTGTTAGCGGCTACCGCAGCGCTGAAAGCGCGGCGATCCTCGAATCCAGGTCCGGATGCGCTTGAAGGAATGCCAACAGGCTCGTTTCCGCCGCCTTCAGGTCAGACGGCCTCATGCCATCCCAAGATACCGCCGGCGTCATGGTGACCAGCAGCGGCGCATATGCGGTCCCGAACAGGCTGTTCACCGCCATCCGCGCGCGCATCGCCACACCTGGCCGGGCCGGTTTGCCGTCGATCCAGAGGGCGGTAGCCAGCACATAGGCCGGCTCGTTCGACTGCATGATCCGCCACGCCCGGTGCGCCGCGCTCGTGTCGGGCATCCAGGATTTGCTTGCATTCTCGGTTTCAGCAGGTCGACACAGCCGCCGACGCTCCGCCATGACCGGGCCTGCGGTGATTCCGGGAGGAAATGCCTCCCATGTCATGTCCATGGCGATGTTACCACAAATGGCGCGTTCGGTGCGGATCCGGGCTTCATCAGACCCAGCCGATCTTCCGGCCAGGATCACGCAGCCAGATCCAATATCGAGCGCAGCGGGGATCGCGGGCCGGCCCGAACCCGCCATCGTCAAGCCAGCGGTCAGCATCGGGGCGAGTGCCGCCAGTACGACAACCCCTGCAACCGCGGCGAAGGCAGAACCCGAGCGGGTTGTCTGTTCGGGCGGAACGTGGTTCGGCGGAGACGGCGTGTCGTCCTCTCGGAACGGCAAGCCCAGCATAATCAGCACCAGGATGACGGCAGAAAAGAAGATCCAGCCATAAATGATGTGGTCCGCCGCCGCCGCCTGGGCGCTGCCCAAAATATAACCTAGGTAGACGATCCCAAGCCCGCGGAACCCATTGGCGATGATGGGCACGATAATTGAAACCATAATGAACACGCCACGTCGCACCGGACTGCGATACATCATCAGCGCATACAGGCAGCCGAAGGCGACGGAGGCAATCAGGAAGCGCAGCCCAGCACAAGCCTCGGCGACGAAGAACGTGCCTTGCGGGATTTCAATGATATAGCCGTCAATATAGGCAGGCACACCGAGACTATCGAGACCATGACGGATAAAGAACGTCGTCGCATCTTGTAGCTTTGGAGTCAGAAATCCGCCGAACGGCACCAGGAAGTAAAGATACAGCAGCGGCCCCGATGCCATCCACCACAGGCGCCGGCCGAGCACCGCCAGGAACAGCAACTCGGCGAAACTGACCACTGCGAGTTGCCGTCCCTCCATGATTCCCAGCCGTTCCGCGACCAACCAGACCAGCGCGACCGGGATGGCCAGCAGAGCCACCACCGGTATCGGCCTTGGGGCAATTCCGGCAAGGTCCGACCGCCGCTCCCGCAGCAGAAAGAGAGCGATGGGAATGATCAGAAAGCAGTGATTATAGGCGGTCGAGTCGATCCATGTCCGGACCGCCGCGGCGACTTCCTGATTGAAGACCGCGCCCAGCAACAGCAGACCCAGGCAGAGCGGCAGCGCGATCCGGCGGCCGGCGGAAGTCCCCCGGAAACGCCGCGCGGATGCTGCGCCCCGCGGTGGTTCAGCGGTGAGAACTGGCGCGTCGATGCCTTGGTTCTTCATGTGTCCGCCGGAAGCCTTGCCGACTGTGGCGGACGCAGCAGATCGTCGAACCGGCGTAACGTTACGCTCCAGTCGTAGTCACGCAACACACACAGGCGAGCTTTGGGACCGATCCCGGTCTGATCGCCGAGGGTGGCGAGGCGGACGCAGGCGGTGGCGAAGTCGTCGATCGTATCAGCCAGGATCACCTCCTGGCCCGGCACCGCCGCAATCCCTTCCAACGCGCCGGACGTCAGGACGACCGGACGGGCCAGGGACATCGCCTCCAGCACCTTGTTCTGGATGCCGCGGGCAATGCGCATCGGCGCGACGCTGGCGGTGGCATGCGCGACATAAGGGCGGACATCCGGGACGCGGCCGGTGACGACAACCCCCTCGGTCTGCGTCAGGCGTTCCACATCGGGGCTTGGGTTGTTGCCGACAATATAGAACCGTGCGGCCGGCAAGCGGAGGCGGATCACCGGCAGGATCTCGGTAACAAACCACGCTACGGCATCGACATTGGGCGGATAATCCATCGTGCCGGTGAAGACATAGGTCGGGACGGTCAGGTCGTAGACCGGCGCGTGTTGCAGGGACGGATCAAAATAGCGATGATCGACGCCGCTGCTGACGCCACGGATGCGGGACGCGCAGTCAGGCACCTGGCTGGCGAACAGTGCCGCCTCGGCGTCGGAGACGAAGCTGGACAGGTTGAATTCATGCGCGATCCGCCTCTCCAGTTCAGCCATCCTGCGCCATTCGCGGTGATAGACCAGCCGCATTGGTCCAGTGGCCTTGTCGGCGTAGGCGCGCCACTTCTCCGAGTCCACATCAGCAAGGTCGACAATGCGCGTTCCGGTGCGGGGCAGGTCCAGCACATAGGGCGCCATGTTGGAGGAGTTGACGAAGATCACCTCTGGTCTGATTTTTACGACCACGTCGCGGACCCAGCGCGCCAGCCCCCGGTCACGGAAAAACGTGACGCTGAGGGATTCGCCGGTCAGCAGCCCACGCAGACACGACAGACGCGCCAACCGGCGGTTCAGCCTGGCGACATGAATGTCCTGACACAATGCCCGTATCGTTTCGATATACGGCTCATCGGCCGGATCGTCGATCAGGCACCCGAGGTGAACGTCGTACCACTGCGACAGGTATTTCAGAATTTGCAGCGGACGGATCTTCTCGCCCTTGATCGGCGGATAGGGCAGGCGTTGGGTGAGAAACAGCAGACTGGGCATGGCCATCTGCTAGCCCAACCCGCGCACGATGAACGGGCCCAGCATATTCGCGACCGGCAGCGGCAGGCGCTTCCAAGCGGCGATGAACAACCGGTATTTCGGGTTCATTGGATTGTGCTCGGGGATTGAAGCCCCCGGTGCCAGCCCGTAACGGTAATGCAGCTTCTCTGGCGCAAAGCCCCAGTTGTGCTTGAAGGCATACGCGCCGGTGCCGATCTTGCTGCGGCCAAAATCGAACAGGCGTGAGCCGCGCTCAGCCGCTCGGCGCATCACTTCCCAATACATGAAATCGTTGCCGGCGCAGGCCCGCGCGGCCAAGCTGCCGCCGCCGTAGTAGGGCAGCACTTCCTCGCGAAAATAGAAGTTCATCACCGCGGCGACCGGCGCGTCCTTGTGCAGGATCGTGACCACATCCGCCGCATCACCGAACACGTTCATCAAGATGCGGAAATAGCGGCGGGAAAACACCGGCGTGCCGAGGTTCCGCACGCTTTCGGCGTAGACCTTGTGCAAACCGTCGACGTTACGGTCAACAACCGACGTCAGGCCGTTCTGAATGCCCTTGCGTACCATTGCACGCTGTTTGCGCGGGATGGCCTTCATGTTGCGTTCATGATCGGCCTCGATTGGCCTGCGGAATGTCACGTAGAGGTCGGGCCGCTCGATCCAGGTGTCTTCAAGGCCATCGTTTCCGATTGGTTCCCGGTGGCGGAACTCCACGGCGCTGGCACCGGTTCGTGCACGCAGCGCTTCGGCTTCGGCAGCCAGCGCCGCGGCACTTTCCGCGTCGGCGGCCAATGGCCCGCCGTAGACACAGAACGGATTGGAGATCAGCGTGTCGCCGAATAGCCGGGTCTTGACCCGCGCCAGCGGCAGCACGCCGGTGATCGCGCCATCACGTTCGGCCAGGACGTAATGCGTCACATGGCCGAACGCGGTTTCCACCACGCGGGCCCAACCGGAACGATGGAAGAACGTGCCGGCCGGCATGGCATTGACGAAGCGGTCCCATGCCGCCGCGTTGCCGTCATTCAGGCCGCGGAGAACAATGGACATGCTATTCCCTCAGACCGTTACGGCTTCTGCCGGCGCATGTTGCGGCATTGCATCCGCCAGAACATGCGCATAGACCCGATCCATCCGGTCCCAAACGAAATCCCGCAGCAGCCGATCCAGATCGCCTTCCATCCGCGACAGGTTGGTGTAGTGCCGCAGGCGCGACCTCCAGCCGGCGTTGGCGATGCGTGGCTGGTTGGCGTCGATCTCCCACGGATGAAAGTAGAAAATGCCTGGCTGACGGTCATGCCGGTTCACCCTGACCAAGCCCATGCGGTAAAGCATTGTCGGCAACAGCCGAAAGTAACCGCCGCCCGAGCACGGCCAGTTGCGGCCCAGCAGACGGACGGTGGTCATCGGAATTTCCATCACGCCGTCGGCGGCCGGCCGGAATGGCACCCGCGGCGCATCCGGCATGCCATACAGGTCGTGCCGGATCGGGTTGATGCTGGAACTGTAGCGGTAGCCTTCCTGCCGCAGTATGGGAAACGTCCACAGGTTGCGGCTGCCGATCGAGAACGTGGCGGCGCGGTAGCCGGTGACCGCGACGCCACCGAGGTCCTCCAGCAGCAGACGCGTGCGGCGGATATCGGCCCGGAAGGTTTCCGGATCCTGCAGATCAGCGCGTGTGTGGTCCCAGCCGTGGCTGGCCAATTCATGGCCATCCGCCACAATGCGGCGGACCAGGGCGGGAAAGCGCTCCGCCACCCAACCGAGGGTAAAGAACGTCGCGGTGACGCCGACGCGAGCGAACTGGTCCAGGATGCGGTTGGTATTCTGGTCGACACGCCTGGGAAAGCTGTCCCAGTCGGCGCGGGCAATGCAGTGCGCGAACGCCTGCACCTGGAAGTAATCCTCGACGTCGACCGTCATCGCGTTGCGGATCATTATCATGGCCGCGCCACAAGCTTCGTTTCCAACAGATCCAACATACCCCTGAAGGCTTGTGCCTGTTGGTAGGCCAGACCTTCCAGTGCCTCGATCCGCCGAATGATGTCGTTCCGCTGTTCGGCTGGCCGTTCCTTGGTTTCGATTGCGTATGGCAGATCCCCCGCGCCCAGATCGCGGTTCAGCTCCTCGGCGGTGGCGTCCACTATGTCGGCGGTGATCGTGTGGGCTTCCTCCAGCGCGCCAAACAGCAGCACACGGGAGCAGAGGGTGTTGATCCGGCGGGGGATGCCATCCGTCTGGCGATGCACCGCGGCGAAGGCGCTGTCGTCCCAAGCAGGATCCTTCTGCCATCCAACCATTTTCAGCCGGTGCTCGATGTAGGCCTGGGTCTCGGTGCCCGTCAGCGGCCCCAGGTGATAGGAGGCCAGCACGCGCTGGCGAAGCTGCACGACATCCCGGCTCGCCAGGATCGGCCGGAACTGCGGCTGGCCCAGCAGGATTGTTTGCACCGAGGCTTTGCCGTCGACAGTGATGTTGGACAGCATCCGCAGCTCCTCCAAGGCCGGCAGCGACAGGTTCTGAACCTCATCGACCACCAGAAGGCAACGCCGTCCCGCCTGGGTCTCGTCGCGGACCATCTGCTCGAACCGGTGCAGCAAAGTTGCCTTGTCGGTGCCGGGCGTGTCATTCAGGCCAAAGTTGGCCATCACCAGTCGCAGCAGGTCATCACCAGTTACTTGAGTGGTCACGACGCGGGCAATGACGTAGGCTTTGCGGTCAAGCTGCGCCCAGATCTGCTCGACCAGCGTCGTCTTGCCGGAACCGACCTCGCCGGTGATGACGATGAAGCCCTCCTGCTGCGACAGACCGTAGACCAGATGGGCGATCGCCCGGCTGTGTCCGCTCGACCCGAAGAAAAAACGGCTGTCGGGCGTCAGCAGGAACGGCAGGCCGGTCAGGCGGTAGAATGGTGCAAACACGATGTGCGATCAAAATGTCTTCGAAATGCCCAGGATGAGCAAGTTCTGGTAAACCTGGTAGGCGGTAACGGCAGACTGTCGGTCAAACAATGAATAGCGCAAACTGGCGCTGAGTGTATCGGAAATCTGATACTGCAGTGCAACGCTCGCCGCCACCGACCTGCTGTTGCCGGGATTGAGAACAATGCCGGTCTCCTGCTGCTGCAGGGAATAGGCAACCGCCGAGCTCAGCGTCAGATCGGGATGGATCTGATGTATCCACTGCAGAGTGATTGTGTCGGCGGTGGTCGGGGACACGGTCCGTCCGTTCTGCTGGCTTTGCTTTGTCAGGAGCAGGTTCGCCGACAGGATGTCGCGCGCCAGAGTGGTCTGGCCGCCAAGCGTCAGGGTGTCGGTGCGGAATACCCCGGCCTGCACGCCCAGTGCATTGGTGCTGCCAAATAACGGACCGCCGGTCTGTGCATTGACCAGCGATCCTCCACTGCCGGTGCTGGCGAGATTGAGCTGGTTCTGCACGTTTTCAAGCTGTGTGCCGAGTGTGCTGCCGTAGGAGACAGTCAATACAGTGCGTGCCGTGACCGCGTAATGGCCACTGGCGGTGAACGAGTTAAATCCGTTCAGGTGACCATAACTGACGGTCAGCAAGCTGTCGGCATTGGGCGTCAGGGTTGTCCCAAAGCTCCATGTCAGGTCATTGATGTGCGGGTAAGCCGAATTGGTGTAGCTGATATCCTCGTGCCCGCCGGAGGCGAAAACGGTGATGCCGCGGTTCAGCACGTAGCTGACCTGGTCGGAGAAGAGTGCCCGCGTCGAGGTGGTGTTATTGTTGTTCGCCAGCGGGCCTGTTGTGTCCGTGGGATAGTTGGTGCCGGTGTTGTAGCTGGACTGCGTCAGGTCGGCATCGATGCTGTCCTGCAATCGCCCGAGGAATTCTCCCGTCGCGAAGTGCGCGATCTCCTCGTTGCTGATCAGGCTTTGTCCATTGGCGCCCCCGGTTGGAAACGGCGGCGGAGCAAATCCGGTGACCAGATTGGATTCAGTGACATTGACGGAGTAGCCGATCTTGCCGGTTCCCCAGTCGCCGAAGCGTCGGAGCAGATATGGCGACACGCCAAAGCTGCTGGTCTGCACCTCGTTGTCCTTGTTCAGACCAAGGCCGTTGCCGGCGAGCGACGGAATTGTCGCCGCCGTGGCACCGACGGCGGCGGGCGCCGCGCCGATGGTCTTAAGGCCGCCAATGCCGCCATACAGGCTTTGCACGCCCGACACAGCCCGGACGTCGACATAAGCCAGCTCAGGGATCACCGTGACCAGGCCGGTGCCAGCGAACTGCTGGGTCAGCGCATTGAGCGAGCCGGTGCGGGCATACAGCGCCAGGGTCGGCGCATAGCTGAAAGAAAGCTGCAGCCGCGGTGTGTCCGCGGCCACGCTGAACCCCGGTGCGACATAGGTGACCATGTCCCACCGCCGCGGCGTGTGCTGCTGAAGCACATTGTCGGTCAGCAGCTCCTGCACGTCGAGCCGCGGCACGAAGGTCCAGCCGCCATCCGGAGGTGCCGCTAAGCCATTGACGATTTGCAACTGGTGCTGCAGGTCCTGGGCGTCTGGCGTCGCCAGTTCAGTGCCCGTCGGCACCTGGTTCTCGTTGGTTGGATCAATCAGCGGGAACGCAACGGCGGCGGCCGCGCGCAAGACGACTAGCGCGGCGCCAAATCCCAGCAGGCGACCCGGTGTTCCGGTGCGGTGTGCCTTGGCGGCCGGCGGTTTCTCATCCCTGCTCATGGCATAAATCCGCATTGCCCTGCCATTGGCGACGGATCAGACTGAGTAGTACGAGGAGTAGGCGCCGAAGGTGTACCGGGAAGACATCTGCTGCTTGTTGAGCACCATCGTGATGGTTGGACATGCCTGAATCAGATCCAGCGATGCTTCCACCTCGTCCCGCTGGGTACGATCGGCTTCCACTACGAACAGGATCTGTCCGACGACCTGAGCCAGCAGGGCAGGATCACTGGTGGACAGGCACGGCGGCGCATCCAGGATGAGCAATCGGTCGGCATAGCGGCGTCCAAGGCTCTGGATGACCTGGGTCATTTCCTTGGTGGAGAAAAGCTCGGCGCTCCTCTCCCGCTCCCGCCCAATGGGCAGGATGGACAGCCGTTCGATCGGACACTTGAGGATCAGCGAGGCGGGATCGAGCTTTGGATCGGATGCCAAATCCAGCAGACCACGCGCCTGCGCCAAACCCAGGCTGTAGCAGAGGGAATCCCGCTTCGAGTCCGCATCGACGAACAGCACGTGGTTGTCGTTCTGACGCGCGATGCTTCCCGCTATGTTGAGGGACATGAAACTCTTGCCTTCGCCTGGGCGCGCGCTGGTGACCATCAGGAGATTGGAGAAGCCTGGTTCTGCGTCTGGACCGAAAGCGGATCGCAGGATCTGGCGCTGCACCAGCCGAAACTCCTCGGAGATGCGGCTGCGGGTACGTGACCAGTCGACCATGCCCGCGCGTTCCAGCGACACCGCATCGACGGATCCGAGCGTCTGGACCGGGCTTGAAGCCGCCTCGGCCGTGGGATCGCTGGTGGTCGTCGGCAGCGTGGCCGAAAGCGACGGTGCCGGCAGCGCTTCCGACCCTATAGCCCGCACGGGCGGTCGCGGCGGCGGCACAACCGGCGCTTTGACGGGCCACTCAGGCGCGACGGCCTCTGCCGCGCAATCGGCTGAGGACGCACTACTGCGGATTTCGGTTAGCCGAGACACCTGCGCCGCCGCGTCCGCCGGTGCCTCGGTCCAGGCCGCTTCCAGCAGCGTCGGCTGCGGCGTGGCAAACAGCGACGAGCGCTGCGACACGTCGACGGCGGGCTGGTCCACCGGCTCGGGCATGGGCGTGGCGGACGGCCGCAGCAACTGTGCCGCTGATGTGTCGAGACCGCCGTTGCGCAGCAGGCGTTCCGCAACGCGTTCGACCAGATGCGAAGCCTTGGGTATCAACATGGGCCGGAAGGTCCCTTGCGTCCTAGCCTGACCTTCATCATCGAATGACGTCCAGCGCGTGAAGCGTCATCGGGCCTGCGACAGCGGATGTAAAATGCCCCGAACAACGGGAACGCGTGGGGAAACTGCGCTGGCACTAGATGAGCGCCGCTGAACGCAGGATGTGGACGAGAATGCCACCGTAGATGCAGACCAGGACTGCCACAGCGGCCCCGAAACGGCCGGCCGCCATCAGCCGCTGACGCAGGGGGACCATTCCAAGTACGGAAATGCCACCTAGCACCGGCAGCCCCAGTGCACGCAGATCATCGACCGTGGAGAAGGATTGATCGAGCTGGCCGAACAGGATTGTCATGCCGACACCGGTTGCCAGGCCGCCCAGCAAAACCCCTGTGACGAGCAGCATCCGATTGGGAGCCACTGGCAGGCGTGGGATCTCCGGCGGATCAATGACCTGAAGCTTCACCTTGTCGGCCTGCGTATCCGCCGCCTGGGCGATGTTGGCCGACTGCAGCCGACTGAGTAGCTGCTCATAGTTCTGTTGAAGTACGGAATAGTCGCGATCCATGTTCTCGTACTCTGCGATCAGACCAGGCTGCTCATGCTGCATCTTTTCAAGTCGTTCGAGCGTGCGCACAGCGTCATCCTTCTGCCGCTGAAGCGAGACCACCTGCGTGTTTGCGTCGATCAGCTTGAGCTTGATCTGGTCATAGATCTGGTTGGGTACCGAACGCTTCGGTGTAACTGAACCGCCTTGCGGCTTGCCGCCGACATCCATGGCGGCCTTGACACCCACCATCTTGCTTGGCGTCTTTTTAAGCGATTCAATCAATTTGCGCTGGGCAATTACATCCGGATGCTGGTCGGTATCCTTCAGCAGCAGCATGTCAAGCTGATCCTGAGCCTCCTGCAATCGTGTCTTTGGCGCGGGCTGACCGTTGACCAGAATATCGCCCGATTCAACGACCAGCATCGGAGGGGTCGTCTCAACCTCCCGCTTGAGTGCGTCGCGTGCAGTCACCGCATCCTGCAGTCGGCCCTCCAACGCCTGCACCTGGTTGCGTGCGCCTTCCAGAGCTGGAACGTTTGGGTTATTGTCCGTTGGCAGGATCTCGACGTAGCGGGCGCGGAAGTCAGCCCGCCGTTTCTCCGCCGCGCGAAGTTGCTGCTCATACGACTGGATTTGTCGCTCCAGGAAGTGCCGAGCGTTCTCCATGTCCAACCGGGAGCCGCCGGTGGCGTTCTCGATGAAGATTGTCAGTAGGGTCTGCACGACGTCACGCGCCAGCTTCGGGCTCTTGTCACGATAGTATATGGTGAACAGGTTCTTGGTTTGCGGCGTGACCTTGATTTGCGCGGCTAGGCGGGTCAGCAGGCGCTCCCGATCAGACGGGCTGTTCAGCGTCAGGTCCAGGCCGGTCTTCGAGACCAGCTTTTCCAGATTAGGCCGGCTGAGCAGAGTACGTTGGAGGATTTCAAGCTGGGTGGTCGGTGCGGAATCGGCCGCGATTCCACGCAGCAGCGGCGTCAGGACTGCATCGGCGTCAACAAAGAGGCGCGCGCCTGACTCGTACTGGTTTGGGATCATGTAAACGCCCACCCACCCGATGCCGCAAATCAGCCACGCGATGACCACACCCAACCAACGGCGGCGCCAGGCGGCACGCAAGTACTGGGTCAGCATGGCGCGAACGGAGTCCACGGACCTGCGTCCTTTAAAACCAGGTTTGCGGGATGATCAGGGTATCGCCCGGTTTCATTTCGACATTTTGTCCGATATCCCCGTCCTTGGTCAGATCGTTCAGCCGCACCCTGATGGACTGCCGCTTGCCGTCCGGGTCGGTGCGCACGATCACCGCTCGGTTGCCGGCGGCATATTTCGTCAGGCCTTTGGTGGCGATCATGACATCAAGCAGAGTCATATGGTCCCGATAAGGCAGTGCGACCGGATCGGTCGCTTCCCCAATCACACGCACCTGCCGATCGGGCGGCCCGATGAAGCCGCGCACAATCACCGTGACATTTGGTTCCTGGATAAACTTGGTCAGCCGTTGTTCGATCTCTCGCGCCAACTGAGTCGGGGTTTTGCCAGACGCGACGATGTCTTCAATCAGCGGAGTGGAGATGCGTCCATCGGGCCGCACCGCGACGGCCTCTTCGCTGAGATCGGGGTTGCGGTAGACAAAGATACTGAGCGAGTCCCCCGAGCCGATAATGTAATCATCCGATGCCTTGGCGGAGCTGGTCTCGACCACGGGCGGCGGTGCTTTTGACCAGAACGGTCCGGCCTCGCACGCGACGAGCGAAAGAACAGAAGCAATCGCAGCCACTGACCGAACCAGCCTGACAACATCAAACCCATTCGGGCGCAGCCAGCCGTGCATCAACTCGACCTATGAAAGCAGCCGACGAGGCTAGGCACGTGCCTGCCGCACCAGAAACATGAAGTAGTCCGCCAAAGACGCATAAGTAATGGTAGGCGTGGAAGGAATCGAACCCCCTCATCTGCCGTGTTGAGGCAGTGCTCTGCCAATGAGCTACACGCCTGACGCATCGTCAATTTAAACCGTCGGAACAAACGCATGCTGCGTCGAACGTCTGCCGTTTCTAGCAGAGACAAATCCCTGCCATGTTGCCAGCTTGATGAAGACGCGGTGCATGCAAGCCATCCTTGGACGATGGATGGGTTCTACATCCGACGGTTACGATCGCGCAAGCCTTTTGTCCAATAACAAGCTGCCGCGCTCCACTAGAAGTGTCTAGGAGACTGCGTAGCTTTCCGTATCCCCTGTCCTGGCCATGACCTCGCAAGAATTGGTTGGGATTCGAAAAAAGATTGACGCCCCCGCCCCCGGTCGATAACGTTTGGTTATGACTTTCATCGTGATCTGCGGCCTTTATGGCGTGTAGCACGAAATGTTAAAGACGCCCGACCAGATCGCCTGCAATCTTGGGCTTTCATACTTTAATATGAGCCAAATCGTAGTGGAAAGGGAACGCTGGATGCGGCGTGCGATGTCGCGATACGTCCCCCTGGACGTGGCCGTCCACTGCGTAATGGAATTCGTCCTGTCGTTCATGGTGATCCAGCATATGCTGGACACGCCCGACAGCGGCATTTTGCTGACGAATGGTTCGATCAGCCTGATGCATCCAGTCAACTATCTGACTGCGGTTTTGACCTTCACCATTTGCGCGGTGGTGGTCGGAATCAGTTCCTTTCAGTCAACGACCCGCCCCGACACCGCCAAGCTGTTGGGAGCGGCCTGTCTTGCCGGACTGACCGCGTTCCCGCTGTTCATGCTCCTGAGTGGTCTTTTCATTGAAGGCAGCGCTACGGCACGCGGACTTTGGCTGGCGCGAATTCTTGGCGCTTGGCTAGCCACGATCGCCCTGTTTCGCCTGATCTTCAGTTTCTTCATGCAGCGGGCTGGGCTGCCTCGCCGCATCCTCATCATCGGTGACCCGGATCGCATCCAGGCCGTGAGTTCAAGGCTCAAATCCAGGCGCGGAAGGCAGTTTGAACCGCTACTGGCGCCTCCCGGCACGCCACACCTAGATACTACGTCCGCCGGCGCCTTGTCCTGGAGCCACGTCAGCCAACAGGGCATCTGGGGCATTATCGTCGCCTTCGCCACCGAAACCGCGCTTCCTGAACCTCTGCTGGACTGGAAGCTACGCGGAATGACAGTCCTGAGCGATCAGGCTTTTCAGGAACAGCATCTCGGTCGGATTGACGTGGATGGGCTGACCGTCAAACATCTGCTGCCTGGGGACGATTTGGTCGACGGCTTGCTGTCCTTGACCCTAAAGCGCGGCTGCGATTTGATGATCAGCGCCGCACTGCTGCTAATGACACTGCCGCTTATGGTGCTGACGTCATTGGCCATCAAGCTCGACTCCGCCGGCCCGGTGTTGTACCGTCAGCAGCGGATTGGTCATTTTGGCCGGACCTTTACCGTGTTAAAGTTCCGTAGCATGTATGTCGACGCGGAAGCCTGCGGGGCACCGCGCTGGGCGCAGAAGCAGGACCCACGGATCACCAAGGTCGGCGCATTCATTCGCGCCACTCGCATTGACGAGCTGCCGCAACTGGTGAACATCATTCTCGGTGAAATGAGTTTGGTTGGCCCTCGTCCGGAACGGCCCCATTTCGTTGAACAACTGACGCTTGCTATCCCCTTCTATCGGGAGCGGAGCTATGTCAAGCCAGGCCTTACCGGTTGGGCACAGATCAATTTTCCCTACGGCGCCTCGGTCGAGGATGCGCGCGAAAAACTCGCGTATGACTTATATTACTTGAAACACCGCGGCATCCTGCTTGATCTGCGGATCCTGCTTTCCACCATTCGTGTCGTACTGTTTTGTGAAGGTGGCCGCTGAGCCAGTGAGGCTTTTCCGGCCGATCCGAAGGCAGGCAAGAAACGACCGGGGTCTGTCGGTTTTTTCTGGACCTGGTGGCCGAGCAGTGCGATTGCCGCAGCCGTGATGACACCAGACTTCTCCACCTTCGTCGTGCTGCACGGCGCCTGCGCGCTGGTATATGTCTTGCTGGGGGCTTTGATCCTGGCGCGCCCGCCACTCAGCCGGACCGGCGCCTGGCTGGTCTTCGCCTGTCTGATGACGGCGGGCTGGGCGGCCGCGTTCGCGCTTGCCTGGCAGGCGCCGATTGGTCCATTGGCCGCCTGGCTGGAAGTTGGGCGCTCTGGCGCGTGGTGCGGTTTCATCCTGCATCTCTACCGGCGCACCATCAAAGCCAGCGACCAGATCAGCAACGCATTCACGACCATGGGCCTGCTCGCGCTGCTCGTGGTCTGCGGCAGTCCGCTGATTGATTACCTCAGCGGCCCCGCCGGTGTCGGCATTCCCTCTCTCCGCACCGCCGTCAGGCTCGGCTTTGCGGTCTGCAACGTACTTCTGCTGGAAAACCTCTACTTCAACACGCCGTCGGAATCGCGCTGGAACATCAATCTGCTTTGCGTCGCGCTAGGCGGCATATTTCTTTATGATCTGCTGCTTTATGCCGATGGCGTGCTGTTTCGCCGTCTCTCGCTCGCGCTGGTGGAAGGACGCGCTCCCGCTACCATGCTGGCGGCCCCACTGGTGGCGCTCGCGGCGGCTCGGAACCGTCGCTGGGCCATCGACATTCACGTCTCCCGCGACGTCGTCTTCCACAGCTTCACCCTGATCGCCAGCGGCATATTCCTGCTGGCTGTCGCCGCGATCGGCGAGGCATTCCGGCGCGGCGGCTCCGAATGGGGCCAAGTGACGGAAACCTGCCTGATCTTTGGTGGCATTCTGGCCGTTGCGGTTGTCCTGACCTCAGGCTCCGCCCGCTCCCGCATCCGGTCGGTCGTGGTGGAAAATTTCTACAGCCACCGCTACGACTACCGCAAGGAATGGATGCGCTGCATCGACGCGCTGACCGCCCCCGAGGCATTCGTCGCCTTGCCGAAAAGAGCCATCCGCGCCGCGACGGAAGTCGTGGACAGCCCAGCCGGCGCGCTGTTCGTGCGAGCGCCACGGGATGTGGCTTTTGAATGGGCCGGCTCCTGGAACATGCCGGGCGTGACCGCGCCGATTGCCCCTGGGCATCCACTGATCGCGCTGTTCCGCGACGGCGACTGGATCGTTCGCCTCGACGAACACCCGGAGGCCGGTCAATGGCTTGTCGATCTGCCGCGGTCCTGGCTTGCCGTGCCGCTAAACCATTTCGGAAATTTAATTGGATTTATTGTGCTGGCGCGGTCCCGAGCGCAGTTCAAACTAGACCGGGAAGCATTTGACCTGCTACGCGTGGTTGGTCGCGAAGTCGCGAGCCGAGTAGCTGAGCAGCGTGCCATGCAGGTGCTGACCCAGACCCAGCAACTGCGCGAATACAGCCAACGTTTCGCATTCGTCATTCATGACATCAAGAATGTTTCAGGACAGTTGTCGATGCTTTTGACCAACGCCGAGGTCCATGCGGACAATCCCGATTTCCAGCGCGATATGCTGGCGACGGTGCGTGCATCAGTTGGCAAGATTACCCGCCTGCTGTCCCGGCTGGCGGTCGAACGGCAGGAACGTGATCACGCTCTGGTCACTCCGGCGGAGCGGCTGCGTGAACTGATTGACGCCCACCAGACAGCCCATTCGTCTAAAGTCACGTTTACCGACCGCAGCGATGGCGCTGGCGCGGCGATCGATCCGGATGCATTCGATGCGGTCGCGACGCATTTGCTGAACAATGCGATTGAAGCGTCCGGCCCCGCGCCGGTGCGGGTGGACATGCACGTCGAGTCCTTAAGCGTCGTGATTGACATCATCGACCTGGGACCCGGCATGCCGGCGGAATTCGTGCGCGACGCATTGTTCCGCCCGTTCCGTAGTACGAAGGAAGGCGGTCATGGCATTGGCGCCTATCAGGCGCGGGAGTTGTTACGCGATGCCGGCGGCGATCTACTGGTGACGACCCGTCCTGGATATGGAACGACAATGCGCATCGTCCTGCCCTCGATCCAGCGGGGGATGGCCGACCGCGCATCGGTCGAGGCATGAGCGGCGCGCGCGTGGTAAAGCCGAAACTGCTGATCGTCGAAGACGACGAAGGTTTGTGTTCGCAGTATCGCTGGGCGTTTCCCACCTGTGATGTGTTGCTGGCACATGCCAGGCCACAGGCGGTCGCGCTGACCAAGCGTGAAGCGCCGCCGGTGGTGATCATGGACCTTGGGCTGCCGCCCGACCCCGATGGCGTTACCGAAGGTTTTGCCACGCTGGAGGAAATCCTTCGCCTGGCGCCGCGCACCAAGGTGATTGTCGTAACCGGCAACGGGGAGCGCAAGAACGCGCTGAAGGCGATTGCCACCGGTGCCTACGATTTTTGTGAAAAGCCGGTCGAACTCGAAGTACTGCGGACAATCATTGAACGTGGCCTGAACCTGCACCGGCTGGAGGAGGAGAACCGCCGCCTCGCCGCCATCCCGGCCCGTTCACCGATTGAACGGATCATCACCGGCCATGCGGCAATGCTGAAGGTTTGCCGCGATATCGAGAAGATCGCCGGCGCGAATGTTCCTGTTCTGCTGCTTGGCGAAAGCGGCACTGGCAAGGAAGCGCTGGCGAACGCGGTGCACGACCTGGGGCCGCGCGCCAAGCATCCCTTCGTGGCGATCAATTGCGGCGCCATCCCGGAGAACCTGCTCGAAAGCGAGCTGTTCGGGCACGAGCGCGGCGCCTTCACCGGCGCCGTCAAGCAGACCATTGGCAAGATCGAAGCCGCCAACAAGGGTACGCTTTTCCTGGACGAGATCGGCGACCTGCCGCACCCGTTGCAGGTCAAGCTGCTGCGCTTCCTGCAGGACCAGATCGTCGAACGAATCGGCGGCCGTCAGAAAATCCAGGTCGATGTGCGGATCGTCTCCGCGACCAATGCCAACCTCGACGAGAAGATCAGTCAGGGCGTGTTCCGCGGCGATCTGTTCTACCGCATGAATGCATTGACCATCCGCATTCCGCCACTGCGCGACCGCGGCACCGACATCAGCCTGCTGGCCAGCTTCTTCTTGAACCGTTTCAACCAGGAATTCGGCCGCGGCATTCGCGGCTTTACCGAACATGCGACCGTCGCCATGAACACGCATGACTGGCCAGGCAATGTGCGGGAGCTTGAGAACCGCCTGAAGCGCGCGGTGGTAATGACGGAACAGCGGCTGATCGACGCCGTCGATCTGGAGCTTGCCGCGCCGGAGGCGGCGCTGCCGGACCTTGACCTTCGGACCGCCAGGCTGCGGGCGGAACATGAGGTCATCAAGACGGCCCTGGCCCGCAGCAACAGCACGCTTTCGGTTGCCGCACGGCTTCTGGGGGTCAGCCGGCCCACCTTGTATGGCCTTCTGGAAGCCCACGGATTGGTCACCGACGCCGCCAGAACCGCGGAGATCACCGCCCCAGCCGACGAAACGATACCGCGGAACAATTAAGGTGAACCACATGCGCTACAGATCGCTCGGCTGGATCATGATCGGCGCCTGGGTGGGCGCCTGGCCGCTTACTGCCCATGCCGACTACCTGTCCAGCGCCCAGGATGCCATCAGGAAAGGCGACCTGAGGTCGGCGCAGATCGACTTGCGCAACGCCATCCGTGCCGATCCGCACAACGCCGAGGCGCATTACTGGCTCAGCCGGGTCGTGTTCGAGCTTGGCGATCCCGTGGCCTCGGAACGAGAAGCAATGGCCGCGCGTGACCGCGGCTATGACCCGCACCGGACCGTGCCGCTGCTGGCCCAGGCGCTGCTGGCGCAAAACAAGTTCGAGCAGCTTCTGGACACGCTGAAGCCGGACGGCAAGGATCCGCTGCTGGATGCCTCCATCCTGGTCTCGCGCGGCAATGCCCTGCTTGGTCTGAAGCGGCCGGACGATGCGCAGCTTGCGTTCGCCAAGGCGGAGCAGGACGCACCGAATGCGGTGGAACCGCTACTGGCCGATGCCCGCCTCGCGGTGGCGCGGGCCGATCTGGCGACCGCGGGGACGAAGATCGACCAAGCCATCGCCGCCCAGCCGAAATCAGCCGAGGCCCTGCTGGCCAAGGCACAATTGCTGCGCCTAAAGAACGACATTCCCAGTGCGATCACCGTGCTGGACGCCCTGATCACTGATCAACCCAGCATCATGCAGGCGCGGCTGGATCGCGCCAGCCTGGAACTCGCGTCGGGCAACCAGGATGCCGCGAAGAACGACATCGATACGGTGCTGAAGGCGACGCCCGGCAATGTTCAGGCGATCTACCTGCAGGCGGTGACGCAGGCGCAGGCCAGGAACTACAAGGCCGCCGATGCCAACCTGGAGCGGATCTCAGCCTTTCTTGGGCAAATCCAGCGCGCCTATTATTTGCAGGCGGTGGTCAAGGAGCAACTGGGGCAGAGTGAACAGGCGGAGGAAGCCGCGCTGAAGTACCTCGGCCGTTCGCCGGATGACCTCGCCGCATACAAAATGCTGGCGCGAATCCAGTTCGTCAGGCACAGGCCGGATCAGGTGATCGATACACTTGGCAAGGCCGCCGACTCCGGCAAGGCTGACGCCGAATCCTACGACCTGCTGGGCAGAGCTTTTGCTGCGATCGGGCGTGGTCAGGAAGCGATCCAGTCGTTCCAGAAAGCCGAGGCTCTGGCGCCGAATGATGTCGGGTTGCAGACCCGGCTGGCCGCTGTCCGCATGGGCATGGGCGATGCCGACGCGGCAATGGGCGACCTGGAGCATACGCTGGTCCTGGCACCGAAGCTTCCGGCAGTGGGTGAGGCGCTGTTCTTCGCCGCCCTGGCGACCGGCGACACGGCGAAGGCCGCGGATGCGCTGGCAAGGATCCGTGCCGCCGAGGGCCAAACCGATGTGGTCGGCAATCTTGAAGGCCTCTACAAGCTGTCGCAGATCGATCTTGCAGGCGCGCAGGCAACCTTCGCGGACGTGGTGCGGAAATACCCCGACTTCACGCCAGCCAAGATCAACCTGGCGCGCGTCACACTGATGCTGGGGGACAGGCCTCAGGCTGAAACCATGCTGAGCGAAGTTCTCGCTCGCCGGCCAACCACGGAACCGGCTCTGACCATGCTCGCCTCAATGTATCAGCAAGACAATCGCATGCCGGACGCGGTCGCGCTGCTGGAACGGGCGCATCGCTCCGACCCGGCTCTTGTCCGCGTGACCACGAGCCTCGGTGAACTGTATATCCGTGCCAATGATCCGCAAAAAGCCATGGATCTTACCTTGGCCGCGAAGCAACCCGTCGTCGTTGCCACGGATATGCTCAGCCTGCGGGCCGCTGCCTACCTCGCCCTCGGCCAGAAGAAGGAGGCGCGGAATGCCGACGCGGAAATTCTCACGCAGGACGGGCACGCCGTCGGCGTCCGGCGGCAGCTTGTTGCCCTGTTGATCGAAGCCGGCGATTTCGAAGGCGCGCGCAACGTCGTCACAGCGGGGCTGGCCGTCGATCCGCGGAATTATCAGCTCTACCGGGACTTCGTGATGATCGACCTGAAGGCCTCCGGCATTGATGCCGCGCTGGCGACCGCCGACCGGCTGGAGGCACAGGACCAGGATTTTTCCGCGATCCGGGCTCTCAGGGGTGATGTCTATATGGCCGCCAACCGCCCGGCCGATGCGGTGACGGCTTATATCGAGGCCAACAACACCGCTCCATCGGCCCAGCTTGTCATCCTGGCGGCTGGTGCCATGCTTCGTGCAGGTCGGACGGACGACGCCCGCAAGCTGTTGCTGGACTGGCTTGGCAAGCATCCCAATGACCTGGTGGTGACCGAGCAGATATCGGAAATCAGCATCGCCGCCGGAAAACTGGACGATGCGGCGAACTATTTGCAGGCGTTGTTAAAGCAGAAGCCGCACGATGCCGTGGCGCTGAACAACCTGGCTTGGGTCTATCAGCAGATGGGCGACGATGCTCGCGCCCAGCCGCTCGCGCGGCAGGCTTATGTGCTGTCTCCCGGGCCGCAGACCGCCGACACGCTGGGGTGGATCCTCACCACATCCGGCAATGCCGGGAATGGCGTGGCCCTGCTGCGCCAGGCTGGCGCCGAAACCACATCGGATCCGCGGATCCTGTTCCACTACGCCGTGGCCCTGAAGGACACCGGCAATCGGCAGGAAGCCAGAAAGCAGTTGCAGACGGTGATCGCCACGAAAGGCGACTTCAAGGAGAAGACCGAGGCGCGGAAGCTGCTGGACGACCTTGCAAAGGGTTCCTGATCCCGGCCTGCAGTGAGCCAGATCGTGCTACCCATCCGCCTGCTGACCTTCTCGACGCTGTTTCCCCATGCGGCGCGTCCCAATCACGGCATTTTCGTCGAAAACCGGCTGCGGCATCTGCTGGCGAGCCAAGCAGCGACCAGTCTCGTGCTCGCACCGGTGCCCTGGTTTCCAAGCCGGTCGAACCGCTTTGGCGACTGGGCGCTCAATGCGCGTGCGCCGCAGCAAGAGACCCGGCACGGCATCGACATCCGCCACCCGCGCTATCCGGTGCTTCCGAAGGCCGGCATGTCGATCGCACCCTGGCTGCTTTATCAGGCGGTGCTGCCGGTCATCCGGCGGCTGCTCGCGGCGGGGCATTGTTTCGACCTGATCGATGCGCACTACGTCTATCCGGACGGAGTCGCGGCGGCATGGCTGGGCAAGCGCCTCGGCCTGCCCGTGGTGATCACGGCGCGTGGCACCGACGTGAACCTGATCCCGCGCTATGCGATGCCGCGCCGGCTGATCCAGGATGCGATACGAAAGGCCAGTGCGCTGGTCGCGGTCAGCGCGGCATTGAAGCAGGTGCTGGTGGAGCTCGGCGCGCCGGATGACAAGGTCACGGTCCTGCGCAACGGCGTGGAAACCAGCCTGTTCCGCCCGCCGGCCGACCGCGCCGCCGCTCGCGCCAAACTGGGTCTAACACGCCCCGCCCTGATCTCCGTCGGCGGGCTGATCGAGCGGAAGGGTCATCACCGCACGATCGAGGCAATGCGGCAGCTTGCCGAATTCGAGCTGCTAATCGCCGGCGAGGGACCGGAACGGGAGCGGCTTGCGGCACTGATCGAACGGCATGGCCTGGCCGACCGGGTCAGGCTGCTGGGTCCGCGCCCGCATGCTTCGCTGCCCGGGTTGTACGGCGCGGCCGATGCCTCGGTGCTGGCGTCTTCTCGCGAAGGCTGGGCGAATGTGCTGCTGGAGTCGATGGCGTGCGGAACGCCGGTGGTGGCGAGCGACATCTGGGGCAATCCAGAGGTCGTGCGCGCGCCGGAAGCAGGCGTGATCTATCAGCCCAATACACCGGACGCGATCGCGGCGGGGGTGCGGCGGTTATTTGCCTCACCGCCTGATCGGATGGCCACGCGGGGGTATGCGGAAGGGCTCAGTTGGGATGAGACGACGGCGGGACAACTGGCGCTGTTCCACCGCGTGCTTGGGCGATAGCGGCGGTCAAAGTCGTGGCGCCATGGCCTCGCCATCCAGTGATCTGGCCTGATTGGTTGGCCCCGATCGGTTGCTACCGCCTACTCGGCCAACCGGCGAAGCCCTGGGCTTTTCATACCAGCCGAGCCTGCCGCACCGCGGCGGCTATGAAGCCAGCGAACAGCGGGTGCGGCTCGAACGGCTTCGACTTCAATTCCGGGTGGTATTGCACTCCGACGAACCACGGATGACCCGGAAGTTCGATGATCTCCGGCAGCACGCCGTCGGGTGACATGCCGGAGAACCGCAACCCGGTCGCCTCCAGACAGGTCCGGTAATTGACGTTCACCTCATACCGGTGACGATGACGTTCCTCGATCACGCCGGCACCACGATAGATCGACCGCACCAGACTGTCCGCGCCCAGTACGGCGGGATAGGCGCCCAGGCGCATCGTGCCGCCCTTTACATCAGCCTCCGAGCGGCGCTCGATCTGGTTGCCGCGTGCCCACTCGGTCAGCAGGCCAACCACCGGGGTGTCGCAGAAACCGAACTCGCTTGAGGACGCGTCGCGAAGGCCGGCCATGTTCCGCGCGACCTCGATGACGGCCATCTGCATGCCGAAGCAGATACCGAAGAACGGCACGTTGCGTTCGCGCGCGAAGCGGACGGCGGCGATCTTGCCGAGTGTGCCGCGCTCGCCGAAGCCGCCTGGGACCAGGATGCCGTGCACGCCTTCCAGGCGGTGCACGGTGTCGGGCTGCTCAAAGACTTCACTGTCGACCCAGTCCAGCCGCACCTTCACCTGGTTGGCGATGCCGCCATGGATCAGTGCCTCGGACAGCGACTTATAGCTGTCCAGCAGGTTGGTGTATTTGCCGACCACGGCGATGCGAACCTCGCCTTCCGGATTCCGCACGATATCGACGATCCGCTGCCAGCGCGCCAAGTCGGGGCTGGCAGTGAACGGCAGGTCAAAATGCCGCAACACTTCGCGGTCCATGCCCTCGACGTGGTAGGCGATCGGCACCTCATAGATCGTCGCGACGTCAAGCGCCGGGATGACCGCTTGCGCGCGAACGTTGCAGAACAGCGCGATCTTGCGGCGTTCAGTATCCGGAATTGGCCGGTCGCAGCGGCACAGCAGCATCTGCGGCTGGATACCGACGTTCAGCAGTTCCTTGACCGAGTGCTGGGTGGGCTTGGTCTTCAGCTCGCCAGCCGATGGAATATAGGGCACCAAGGTCAGGTGCACGAACATCGCGTGATCCATGCCAAGCTCGTTGCCAAGCTGGCGGATCGCTTCCAGGAACGGCAGGCTTTCAATATCGCCGACGGTGCCGCCGATCTCCACCAGCACAAAATCGAATGCGCCGGTTTCGCGCAGGATGACTTCCTTGATCGCGTCGGTGATGTGCGGGATTACCTGCACGGTAGCGCCAAGGTAGTCGCCGCGACGTTCCCTGGCGATGACATCCTGGTAGATGCGCCCGGTTGTGGCGTTGTCGAACTGGGTCGCATGCACGCCGGTGAAGCGCTCGTAGTGCCCCAGATCCAGATCCGTCTCGGCACCGTCGTCGGTGACGAAGACCTCACCGTGCTGATAGGGGCTCATGGTGCCCGGGTCGACGTTAAGATAGGGGTCAAGCTTGCGCAACTTGACGGCAAAGCCGCGTGCCTGGAGCAGCGCGCCCAGCGCTGCGGCGGCGATGCCTTTGCCAAGGGAGGAGACCACGCCGCCGGTGATAAACACATAACGCGTCATGGGCACCCAGTATATCCAGCCGAATCGGGCCGATGGAAGCCCCTCGGCAGCAACCCTGACATTTCGTTTGCCCCATCCGGTTTGCCCATCTGGTTCGTGACGTCAATTCGTCGGGGCGGACGGGCCTTTTGGCGCGGCTGGCGGCGGCGTTGCCGGCTGGGCAGCGCCTGGCGCCGGTGCCGGCGTGTCGAGGATGGAACGATCGACGCCGGTGGTGCCGTGGTTTAACAGCGCCAGGGCCAACGACAGGACCATGAAGATCGCCGCAAGAATCGCCGTGGTACGGGTCAGCAGGTTGGCGGTGCCGCGACCCGACATGAACGAACCCATCCCCTGCGAGCTGCCGATGCCCAGCCCGCCGCCCTCGCTGCGCTGGATCAGCACGACACCGATCAACGCCAGGGTGACGAACAGGTGGACGATCAGCAGGACGGTGTTCAACGCGTGGACTTTCACAGAAGCATCGCGGCGAGATCAGCGCCGCGCGCGCCTCTTACCCGCCCTGGCCACTTTCAGCAATCGCCGCGCGCGCGATCGCCAGAAAGTCTTCCGCGTTCAGGCTGGCGCCACCGACCAGCGCGCCGCCGACATTGGGCACCGCGAGTAATCCAGCCGCGTTGTTCGGCTTGACCGAGCCGCCATACAGGATGCGGATCCCGTGCCCGGCATCGCCGAACTGGCGGATCAGCTCCTCCCGGATAAAGCTGTGCATATCCAGGACATCGTCCTCGGTCGCCGTGCGGCCGGTGCCGATCGCCCAGATCGGCTCGTAGGCGATGACGCCGATGAACGGCTTGGGCAGGCTGCCGGCGATCTGCCAACCGACGGCCTCGGTCTCCTGGCCGCCGGAACGCTGGTCATTGGTTTCGCCGACACAGACAATCGGGGTCAGGCCGGCGGCGACCGCGGCCAGGGTCTTTTCACGCACCAGTTCATCGGTTTCGCCATGGTTCTGCCGGCGTTCGGAATGGCCGAGGATGACCCAAGCGGCGCCGGCATCGCGCAGCATCGGCGCGGAAATGTCGCCGGTATGGGCGCCCTGCTGATCCTGATGACAATCCTGTCCGCCGATCGCGACAACCGAGCCCCGTATCGCCTGCACCACCCCAGACAGATGCAGGGCGGCCGGGCAGACTAGCAGGTCGGCGGTGATGCCCGTCGCACCTGCAGCGATCGCCCGCGCCAGGGCCACGCTGTCGGCACCGAGACCATTCATCTTCCAGTTTCCGGCGATCAACTGTCGCATCGGCACCCCTCCGTGTTCCAACGACTGCTGCTAGCGCACTAACCGGCCGCGTCAAGAGCAACGCTGGGTGATGACGGCGGGTTGGCATCGGCGCGGCTGGCAATCGCGCACCAGCCGCCGTATATGCTCGCCGCCGCATCGTTTTTGGGCCCTGGACCGATTTCATGATCTCCTTGTTTCGCCGCTCGCTCGATTCCTGGATTGTCCGCGGGTTCTTCGTTCTGATGACGGTCGCCTTCGTCGGCTGGGGCATCAGCGGCAGCCTGACGCAGTTGGGCGGCTCGCCAAGCTGGGTTGCCAAGGTCGGCGCCGAGACAATCCAGCTTCCCGCGTTCCAGACGGAATACCAGCGGGCTTTGGCACAGCAGCAGCACAACCTGCCGGCCGGGCAGGAAGCATCGCCGGACCTACGCCAGACGGTCGGCCAGCAGACGTTGCAGCGAATGATCGCCCAGGCGGCGTTGGCCGTGGAACTGAAGAAGCTTGGGATCGTTACCCCGAACGACGCGGTAGCGGCCGCAGCTCGGGCGATGCCGGCCTTCCGGGGGCCAGACGGCGCCTTCAGCAAATCTACGTTCGATACGGTGCTGCGCAGCAACGGCTTCACCGAGGCGCGTTTCCTGGCCGAACTTCGGGCGGATATCGCGCAGCGGCAGCTTCTGTCGGCGGTTACAGGTTCGGCCAGCGCGCCGGACGCCGAAGTTAGGCCGTTGTATGATTCCGAGTTCGAGAAGCGCTCCGCCGACATGGCGACGTTTCCCCTGTCCACGGCCCCGGAACCGCCCACGCCGGACAAAGCCGCGCTGCAACGCTGGTACGACAACCACCCGGACAGCTACGCCACGCCAGAGTTTCGTCGGATCAAGGCGATCGAACTCTCACCGCAGTCCTTGGCGCCGGAGATCACTATCAAGGACGATGAGCTCCGCGCCGCCTATCAGGAGCACAAGGCGGAATTCGAGACCCCGGCGAAGCGCTCCGCCGAGGTCATCTCCACGCCGGACGAAACGCAGGCCAAGGCACTGGCGGCGCGATGGCACGATACGCCGGACTGGACGGCGATGCAGGCGGCAGCACGGGCGGATGGCGCGGCGGCGATCATGCAAGACGACGCCACCGAGGTCCAGTTTCCCGATCCCGACTTGGCCAAGGCGGTGTTTTCAGCCACGGCGGACAGCGTCAGTGAGCCGGTGAAGGGCGCGTTGGGCTGGTTCGTGGTGAAGGTTACCAAAGTCGATCCCGGCATGGAAACCACCTTCGACCAGGCCAAGGAGTCCCTGCGCGCTCGGCTTTTGGCTGGCAAGGCAGCCGACCTGATGTATGACCGTGCCAACAAGATCGACCAGCTTCTGGGCAACGGCACCAGCCTGGACGCCTTGCCGGGCGACCTCGGCCTGGCCGGTGTGGCGGGCACCCTGGATGCGGCGGGAGAGACGCAGGCGGGCACGCCGGCGCCGATCCCGGGCTCAGCGGAATTGAAGGCCGCCCTGATTGCCGCGGCGTTTCAGGCCCATCAGGGGGATCCGCCGCAACTGACCGAAGTGCAGACGCCGTCTACCGGAGGGTCGGCCTATTATGCGCTGGCGGTGGAGAACGTGATCCCCCCCGGCAAGAAAGCTTTCGACGCGGTAAAGGACCAGGTGACGGACGACTGGAAGCAGGACCAGCGTCGGCGGACCCAGGACCACGCGGCAACCACGATGATGATCGCGGTAAAAGGCGGCCAATCGTTCTCCGACGCGGCCACGGTGGCGGGCGTGACACCGCGGCTGAGTCCGCTGGTGACACGCAACCAGGGCAATTCAGACATGCCGCCGGAACTGCAGCGCGTGCTGTTTGGCTTGAAGAAAGCCGAAACGACGATGGTAGAAACCTCTGACGGCTTCGTGGTTGCCCAGCTTGCCGAGGTGGTGACGCCGGACGCGGCGGCGGACAAGACCGGATATGATCAGGCGCGGGCTGCAATCACCCAGTCGGTGCAGAACGATCTGGCGACGGTATTCGTTGATGCGGTACAACAGCAAACCAATCCGCAGACCAATCGAACGGCGTTCAATAGCGTGGTGCAAGCGCAGTAGGATTAGCCGTGCATGGCGACCCTGCGGGCGCCATGACGTTGAGAGCGTAACGTACCGGATTGAGCGGCACAGTAACTGATAATTTGCTCCTCTTATCGACGTCCACCATCACCATATCGAGCATTGCATTAATCCCGCCGGTCAGGCCTTTCAAGATCGGCAAGCTTACCGGTGGCAAGATCGGAAACAGTCCAGAATGACATTCCATCCTGAATCCCATACGGGAAGTTATAGCCGTCCCGGCGGTTGGCCGTAGTATTGTAGCGTATAGAAGCAATGGCCGGCACGGCCATGGAACGCAAACTAGGCGTTGGAAAAGATCATTGTGCGCCGGAGCCTCGGGATCTTTTCACAAGGCGCGACAACAGGATAATGAACCGCTGAGAAAGCCGAGAAACGTCGCAAGGATGTACCCACATGCCCCTGGATCAGCCGCGCACCGGCTCCGACTGGATCGCACCTGATTGCGCCGGCATGGATTTTCATGCCGCCGACCGGAGCTTGCGCGACCTTCTGGCCATCTACCTGCCGCGCGACATGCTGCACCACCTGACACCGCATCTTCAGCATCTCGGGCAGCTTGCCGGCGGCCGGCTGGACGAACTGGCCCGCATCGCTGATCGTCATCCGCCGGTGCTGCACCCACGTGACCGCTTCGGCCGTGATCAAGACTGGATTGAGTACCATCCCGCCTACCGGGAGATGGAGCAGATCGCGTTCGAGGCGTTCCAGTTCCACGCCATGTCGCATCGCGGTGGCGTGCTGGGCATGGACCGGCCTTTGCCGCCGGTGGCCAAATACGCGTTCCAGTATCTGTTCGTGCAAGCCGAGTTCGGACTGATGTGCCCGATCAGCGTCACCGACACGTCCATCCACCTGATTCGCACGTTCGGCAGCAACGCGTTGCAGGACTATCTGCTGCCCCGAATGCTGTCCGACGACCTTTCCACCCTGTGGAAGGGCACCCAGTTCATGACCGAGAAGGCAGGCGGTTCGGACGTCGGGGCCATCGAGACCACGGCGCGCAATGAAGGTGATGTCTGGCGGCTTTACGGCGAGAAGTGGTTCTGCTCGCACACCGATGCCGACGTGGCGCTGATGCTGGCGAGGCCGGAGGGCGCGCCGGCTGGGACGAAGGGCCTCGCGCTGTTCGCCTTGCCACGACACACTCGAGACGGACTGCGCAACGCCTATCGGATCGTCCGCCTGAAGGACAAGCTGGGCACCCGGTCGATGGCCAGCGGGGAAGTCCGGCTGGACGGCGCCGAGGCGTATCTGGTCGGCCAGGTGGATCAGGGACTAAACCAGATGATGCAGCAGGTGAACCTGTCTCGTCTGTCGCACGGCGTGCGCGCGGCGGCGATGATGCGCCGCTGCGTGAACGAAGCACTGGCCGCTGCCCGCGGGCGTGTCGCGTTCGGCCGGACCGTGGCGGATTTTCCGCTGATGCGGCGGCAGTTGATCAAGCTGATGGTGCCGGCGGAACAGGCGCTGTCCATGGCGTTTTGCACCGCCGACGCGCTGGGCCGCGGTGCCACCGAGGAGTTGCGGATCCTGACCGGCTTGCTGAAGCTGCGCGCCTGTCGTGACAACGTGACCGTTGCGACCGGCGCGATGGAGGCTCGGGGCGGCAACGGCTATATCGAGGATTGGGTGAATCCGCGGCTGATCCGCGATGCCCAGGTTGGCCTGTTGTGGGAAGGCACCAGCAACATCAACGCGCTGGACGTCATTACCCGCGCGGTTGGCAAATCCGGCGCGCACCGGGCCCTGCATGCGCTGCTGCGTGGCCGGTTGGCAGAGGCGGTGTCCCTGCCCGATCCGTTCCGAAACGCGCTAAGCGCTGCGCTGGATCGCGCGATGGCCCTGGCCGAACGGGTGGCGGCGGAGGGCCAGGAGGTTCTGGCAAGGCAGGCGGCGACGGCGCTGTATGATGCAACCAGTGCGGTATTGATGGCCTGGGAGGGGTCTCGGCCGAGCTCGGATGCGCGGCGAACTCTGCTGGCGCGTTTCGTGCTGGCGCACCGGCTTTCACCGTTCGATCCGCTGGCGCCGGAGGAGGCAGCCTGGGAACCAGTCGCGGCGGCTGCGCTGCTCGGGGCCAGGCCGCTTCAGATCGCGGACGCCGGACCGCTTTTGACGTCATTTCTGTAGACTCTGATATATGTTGATGATATAGTCTGATATATATGATGTGCATATCAACTATACGAGGTGAACCGTGCGTGCCTTGATCGACATCCCGGACACTCAGGTCCGCGCCCTGGCCGCCCTCTGTGAGAAGGTCAACCAGCCGCGCGCTGCCATTGTGCGGGACGCAATAGCCGAATATCTGGCCAAATATCAGCGTGCTCCGGGGGAGGAGGCGTTCGGCCTGTGGACCGCCAACGCGCCGGATGGGATTGATTTCCAACGGAATGTACGCGCGGAATGGTAAAGGCGCTGCTGGATACGAACATCCTGGTGGATTATCTGCGCGGACTGCCTCAGGCGAAGGACGAATTGAACCTGCATCAGGACAAGGCGATCAGCGCTGTGACCTGGATGGAGGTTCTGGTCGGCACCCCGCCCGGGTTCACCGAGCCAACGCGGCGGTTCCTTGACGGCTTCCGGTTGATCGAGGTCGACCGGACCGTTGCCCAACGTGCGGTCGAACTGCGCCAGGCGCACCGGATGAAGTTGCCGGATGCGATCGTCTGGGCATCAGCGCAAGTCACGGACCGGCTGCTGGTGACACGGGACATGAAGGATTTTCCGTCGAACAATCCCGGCGTGCGGATGCCTTACCTGGTTTGATATCAAGGCGGCAAGGGTTCGGTGCCCTCGCTCAACAGGCTTAGAAACGCGCTGTAGACGAAGACACGGCCGCGCTGTCGACGCGTCGCTTCATGCGCGATAACCAAACTCCGTAGGTGTTCCAGACCACTGGTAATGGTGGGCTGCGACAGGCCAAGCTGGCGCGATGCATGCGGAATTGTTGTCAAAGCCTTCCCGCCGACGGCAGTGGTTTCATAGTGACCCACGCAGGTTGGGTATACCGGCATCGGCTGGCCCTGTTGAAGGATGCTTTGACAGCGGTTGAGCTTATTAAAGCAAGGCTTCAGTTCTTTTCATAAGGACTTCGACCAGTTTGCCATTTTTGACTCGACCGGCGACAATGCGCGGTATTCTGAAGGATTGAGCCATGCTGCAAATGCCGCCCGCCGCTCCCGGAATGCAAGAGGAAGACATCGACACACCTGCCCTGGTGATCGACCTGGACGCGTTCGAGTCCAACCTGGATGCCATGGCGGCCCTGCTCGCACCGACCGGTGCCAAGTTGCGCGCCCATGCTAAGACCCACAAATCGCCCATTATCGCCAAGCTGCAGATCGCCCGCGGCGCCATCGGCAACTGTGTGCAGAAGGTGACCGAAGCCGAGGTCCTGGCGTGGGGCGGCGTGTCCAACATCCTGGTCAGCAACGAAGTCGTCGGCGCCGCCAAGCTGGCTCGGCTGTGCGCCTTGTCGCGGATCGCCCAGGTCTCGGTCTGTGCCGACGATGAAGGCCAGGTGGCAGCGATCGAGGCCGCCGCCGCCGATGCCGGCATCCGCATGACCGTGCTGGTGGAGATCGATGTCGGCGCCAGCCGCTGCGGCGTCGCCCCCGGACCCGAGGCGGTTGCCCTGGCAACACGTATCGCCGAATCCCGACACCTGATCTTTGGCGGCCTGCAGGCATACCACGGCAGCGCGCAGCACAAGCGCACACCAGGCGAGCGGCGCACGCTGATCGGCGGCGCGGTGGAGGCGTCCCGCCGCACGGTGGAACAGCTTCGCCAGCGTGGGCTGGACTGCCCGATCGTCGGCGGCGCCGGCACCGGCACATTTCCCTTTGAATCGACGTCTGGCGTCTACACCGAGATGCAGGCCGGCAGCTATGTCTTTATGGACGCGGACTACGCCCGGAACCTGGACGAAGCAGGCGCGCCAGTCTCGACATTCCAGCACGCGCTATTCGTGCTGTCCTCGGTCATGAGCGCGACGCGGCCAGGTATTGCGGTGCTGGATGCCGGCCATAAGGCGGTCGCCGTGGATTCTGGACTGCCGACGGTGTGGCAGCGGCCGGACCTGCGCTATGTCAGCGCGTCAGACGAGCATGGCAAGCTGGATGTCGCCAGCGAAACCGCTGCGCCAAAGGTCGGTGAAAAGCTGCGCCTGGTGCCCGGCCACTGCGACCCGACGGTTGATAAATTCGATTGGTATGTCGGCGTTCGCAAGGGCCGGGTGGAGTGCCTCTGGCCGGTTGCGGCAAGAGGCGGTGTCAGTTGAAGCAGGCGGCGCCTTGGCCGGCATGATGTCCGTCCAATTAACTTCACTTGGCGGCCACAACCACTTGCCCGCACCGGCGTTGGGGACGCATCCGAGGTCATGCCGTCATCTCGCCGTGGCCGGATGTTTATCTGATGCTGAAGGGGCGCCGCATGGCCGACATAGTTAAGTCCAACGACCTGAAACCCGCTCAAATGGCGGATGCCAAAATTTTCCGGGGAGAGGGTGGTGAAACCCATCAGGTTGCCGGTGGCGACGTTCCTGTGCTGACCACCCAGCTCGGTATGCCTGTTTCCGACGACCAGAATTCCCTGAAGGTCGGGCCACGCGGCCCAACTCTTCTGGAAGACTTTCATTTTCGCGAGAAGATCTTTCACTTTGATCACGAACGTATCCCCGAGCGGGTGGTGCATGCCCGCGGCGTTGGCGCGCACGGCTTCTTTGAGCTGACCGAATCGCTCGCTGACGTCAGCAAGGCCGACATATTTCAGCGCGTCGGCGAAAAAACCCCGGTCTTTGTCCGGTTTTCCACCGTCGCAGGCAACCAGGGATCGTCCGACCTGGCGCGCGACGTACGCGGCTTTGCGGTAAAGTTCTACACCAAGGAAGGCAACTGGGACATTGTCGGCAACAACATCCCGGTGTTCTTCATTCAGGACGCCATTAAGTTTCCCGACCTGATCCATGCCGCCAAACAGGAACCTGATCGCGGTTTTCCGCAGGCACAGACCGCGCACGACAATTTCTGGGACTTTGTTTCGATGATCCCGGAGTCGGTCCACATGCTGCTGTGGATCATGTCGGACCGTACCATCCCGCGCTCGCTGCGCTTCATGGAAGGGTTTGGCGTCCACACCTTCCGACTGGTCAATGCTGACGGCAAATCGACCTTTGTGAAGTTCCACTGGAAACCGAAACTCGGCATGCAGTCAGTCGTGTGGAACGAGGCCGTGAAGCTGAACGGCGCGGACCCGGATTTCCATCGACCTGTGGGCTGCGATCCAGAGCGGCAGTTATCCGGAATGGGAACTTGGCCTGCAGCTCTTTGATGAAGCGTTCGCCGACAAGTTCGAGTTCGATGTACTCGATGCCACCAAGATCATCCCCGAGGAGATGGTTCCAATCCGCAAGGTCGGCCGCATGGTCCTTGACCGTGTCGTGGACAACTTCTTCGCCGAAACCGAGCAGGTCGCGTTCGGCACGCAGAACATTGTTCCAGGCATCGACTTCACCAATGATCCGCTGTTGCAGGGCCGGAATTTCTCTTACCTCGACACGCAGTTGAAGCGTCTCGGCAGCCCTAACTTCACGCATATTCCAATCAACGCGCCAAAGTGTCCGTTCCACACGCTCCAGCAGGACGGGCATATGGCGATGCACAACCCCAAGGGGCACGTGAACTATGAACCGAATTCCTGGGGTGGCGCCGCCGGTGGCCCTCGAGAATCACCCGACCGTGGGTTCGTCACCACGCCGGTGGTCGAAACTGGTGAGAAACGCCGGGTTCGTGCCGAACTGTTTGCCGACCATTACAGCCAGGCGCGTCAGTTCTACCTGAGCCAGACGCCAATCGAGCAAACCCACATCAAAGATGCCTTCGTGTTCGAACTGAGCAAGGTTGAAACGGTGGCGATCCGCGTCCGCATGGTATCGCACTTGCTGAACGTCGATGAGTCCCTGGCACAAAAGGTAGCCGACGGTCTTGGCATGGAGAAGCTTCCCACCGCCGCCGCCGCCGCCCGGCCTGTCGTGATGAACCTGAAGAAGTCCCCTGCCCTCAGCATTATTGGCAATGCCAAGAACACCTTTGCTGGCCGTAAGGTTGGCGTGCTGGTCAGCAACGGCTCCGACGCTGCGTTGCTGAAGGCGTTGATGCAGGCGGTCAAGGCGGAAGGCGCCATGATGGAATTGGTAGCACCCAAGGTCGGCGGATTTACCGACAGTGATGGCAATCGTCATGAGGCCCAGCAGAAGCTGAACGGCGGACCGTCCGTGCTGTACGACGCGGTCGTCGTGATGCCGTCCGCCGAGGGTGCGGCAATGCTGACGGGAGAGGCGACTGCCAAGGATTTCCTCAACGACGCGTTCGCTCATGCGAAATTCATTGGCTGCACCGAAACCGCGAAGCCGCTGTTTGAAAAGGCGGGACTGACGGATATCGATGCGGGCATCGTCGCCTTGACGGATGCGGCAGACATGAAAAAGTTTATCACGACCTGCCGAAAGCTGCGGTTTTGGGAACGTGAAGCGAAGGTACACGCGATCTGATCAGATCGAGCCGAACTCGAAGGTGCAAGTCTTCGGGTTCGGTTCTGATTCAGGCGGTTCCGAAGTGTCGATGCAGCCTTCCGATTGCCTCCTCCAGCACCTCCTGCCGCTTGCAGAAGGCGAAGCGGGCATAATGACGTGGTGCCCCTGGCGCATCGTAGAAGGCCGAGACCGGGATTGCGGTCACGCCGGCTTGCTCCGTGATGTGGCGGCAGAAAGTGACATCGTCGCCCGCAAAATCCAGCGGCGCGAAGTCCGCCGTAATGAAACAGGTGCCTTGCGTCGGTAGCACCGACAGGCCAACCAAAGCCAGGCCGGCGATGAGCTGATCACGCCGCGCCTGAAGGTTGGCCGCCAACGAGGCGAAATAGCCATCATCCTTTGCCAGCCCAAGTGCGACAGCGCGTTGCAGGTTGGGCGCGGTGGTGAAGGTCAGGTTCTGGTGCGCCTTGGCCACCAGCGAAGAAAGGTTGGCGGCGGCCGTCACGTAGCCGATCTTCCACCCGGTAAGCGAAAACGTCTTGCCGGCGCTGCCGATACGCATCGCGCGGTCGCGCATGCCGGGCAAGGTCATGAGCGGAATGTGACGCGCGCCATCGAATGTCAGATGCTCGTAAACCTCGTCACAGATTGCATAGGTATCGTGGCGGACCACCAGCTCGGCAATGAAGGAAAGTTCCTCGACCGTGAAGACCTTGCCACAGGGGTTCATGGGCGAGTTGAACAGGATCGCCTTGGTCTTCGGACCAAATGCATCCGCCAGTTCGGCATGCGGCAGCTCCCAATGCGGCGGTGCCAGGCGGACGATGCGTGGGATCGCGCCGAGCATCCGCACCACCGGGACATAGGTGTCGTACAGCGGCTCGATCAGCACAACCTCGTCTCCGGGGTCGAGGATGGCCATCAAGCATGCGGTGATCGCCTCGGTGGCGCCCGAGGTCACCGTGACTTCCCTCATCCAGTCGATATCAAGATTATAGAAGCGTTTGTTCGTGGCGGCGACGGCCTGCCGCAGCTCCGGCACGCCGAGCATCGGCGGGTATTGGTTGCGCGCGTCCTTCAACGCTTCAGCCGCTGCCTGGACGATGTCCTCCGGACCGTCGGTGTCCGGAAAACCCTGACCCAGATTGATGGACTGATGCTCGACCGCGAGCGCCGACATCACCGTGAAGATGGTGGTGCCGATCGACCCGAGATAGCTGTTCGCTCCGCGCATCCGTCCGCGCTCCGTTCTACTGCTGCCATACGATGAAATATCGCCTGCGGAGTAGGTTGAAAAGGCCGAGACTGCTTGTGGATGCAAATGATTTCCGCCATAGCGTGCAAAGAACAACGATGGGTCATTGTGCCAATCCGCCTATACCCCGCCAGCCGAAACTGCTGATGCGGCGACCGTGGCGTGGGCACGTGGACGGCGATGGAAGGAACAGGAGCCGCCTGAATTGTCTTACGTGTTGCCCATGGCGGTGTGGCATGACGGTCACGCGGTCGCCGTTGCTGATTGGCACGCGAAATGCAAGCCTAATGCGCTGTTCATGCTGCTGAACCTCAGTAGCAATACGGGCAGCCTGAACATTGTTGGGAGGCCCGGCCAAACCGGGCTTGGTGAACATGAAGAAGATCGAAGCTGTCATCAAGCCGTTCAAACTTGATGAAGTGAAGGAAGCGCTGCACGAGGTTGGATTGCAAGGTATCACCGTGGTGGAAGCCAAGGGGTTTGGCCGCCAGAAAGGCCACACGGAACTTTATCGTGGCGCTGAGTATATCGTGGATTTCCTGCCGAAGGTTAAAATCGAAGTCATCTGTGACGATAGTGTGGTCGAACGTGCGGTGGAGGCGATCGTGAACTCGGCACGGACCGGGCGGATCGGCGATGGCAAGATCTTTATCTCGGCGATCGAGGAGGTCATCCGCATTCGCACAGGCGAACGGGGGGAGGACGCCATCTAGATTTGTTACCCGCTATTGGCCCTCGGCGGATGAAGCTATGGAGGGCCGAATCACCAGGTACCGCGTGGTGCGGGCCCTTTAACCCGCCGTATCTCGTTGCGTCGCGCGATGGCTACAGACGTTGCGGCGACTTGATTGGCAACAGGGAAGATCAGGATGGCGAGAAAGCCGGAAGACAAAAGCGCTGGCGTGAGCAAGGTGCTCAGCATGCTGACGGAAAATTCAGTGGACTATGTCGATTTGCGCTTCACTGATCCGCGCGGCAAGTGGCAGCACACCGCGCAGCACGTGTCTACGATCAAGGAAGACGTTTTTACCGACGGCATCATGTTTGACGGATCGTCGATCGCTGGCTGGAAGGCGATCAATGAATCCGACATGATTCTGATGCCTGACGCAGACACAGCCGTGATGGATCCGTTTGCTGCCAAACCAAGTCTGATCCTTTTCTGTGACATCGTGGAGCCGTCGACTGGGCAGTACTATTCTCGCGATCCGCGTGCGACAGCCAAGCTGTGCGAAGCCTATGTCAAGTCCAGCGGCATTGGCGACAGCGTGTCTATTGGAGCCGAAGCCGAATTCTTTATTTTCGACAGCGTGAAGTTCGGCACCGGCGGCAATTTCGCCACCTTTCACGTCGATAGCGTCGAAGGCCCAGAGGCCCCGTTGAAGGACTATCCGGAGGGCAACATGGGCCACCGGCCAGCAGTCAAGGGCGGCTATTTCCCGGTCCCGCCTGTCGACGGCGACAGCGACCTGCGCGCCGAGATGTTGTCGACCATGGGCGAAATGGGCCTGTCGATCGAAAAGCATCACCACGAGGTGGCGCAGTCGCAGCATGAGCTAGGCTTCAGGTTCGGCTCGCTGCTCACGATGGCCGACCAGATGCAGATCTATAAGTACTGCGTCCACAACGTCGCACACAGCTATGGCAAGACGGCGACTTTCATGCCGAAACCGATCTATGGCGACAACGGCTCGGGCATGCACACCCACATTTCGATCTGGAAGGCCGGCAAGCCGCTGTTCGCCGGTAACGGCTACGCCGACCTGTCGGAAACCTGCCTGTACGCAATTGGCGGCATCATCAAGCACGCCAAGGCGATCAACGCCTTCAGCAATCCCTCGACCAACAGTTACAAGCGACTAATTCCGGGGTTCGAGGCACCAGTCTTGCTTGCCTACTCGGCGCGGAACCGATCGGCGTCGTGCCGCATCCCCTATACAACCAATCCGAAGGCGAAGCGTGTCGAGGTTCGCTTCCCTGATCCGAGCTGCAACCCCTATTTGTCCTATTCCGCTATTACAATGGCAGCGCTGGATGGAATCAAGAACAAGATCCATCCTGGCGATCCAATGGACAAGGACCTGTACGACCTGCCGCCGGAGGAACTGAAGGGCATTCCGACCGTTTGTGGCAGCCTGCGCGAAGCGCTGGGTGTGTTAGCTGCTGATCATGATTTTCTGCTGGAAGGCGGCGTCTTCAGTACGGATCAGATTGAAAGCTATATCGAACTGAAATGGAACGAGGTCTATCGCTTCGAACATTCGCCGCACCCGGTTGAATTTGAAATGTACTACTCGACCTGATCCAACCCAGAACAGTCACATCAAAGCCCCGTCGTCCATTGGACGGTGGGGCCTTGTCTGACGCGGTGTCCGTTGTGACCTCAACTTAAGCTATGTGCGGGCCAGGACAATGTTGGCCATGCCAACAATCTTTGATGCCTGCTTGGTAAACCGCGCCCCCGGTTGTCCTGCTGCTCCAGTAACCCGATTAGCCGCCTCGGCTTCGATCTGGAAGGCTCAATGACCTGCCGCTCGTGCATCAAGCCGTAACATCCGCCTTAGAGTCAACGTCATCGGCAAGGCTGAACGTCGTGAGCATCCGGGGCATCTCATTCCATAGGCAGCGTTACTTCGCATAGGCCGCCGAAAACGCAAACCTGGCGGGCGCAGCAGCATTTCCTGGCATCCCTACGGCTGTGACGGTAGCAGGCATTTGCTGCTTTATTAAGCATATCTTCTAGCCGTGTCCGTAGTTCGGATACCAAAATACGTGTCAACGGGGTTAATCGCGTTGGCACGATTATTGATTCGAATTAACCGACGTCTGGTCGTGTGGATCATGGCGGCATGACGAAACGGCAAAGCAGGACCCAAGAATGCAGGTTTTCATCATCAATGCTGGTATGCCAGAGGGCAGGTCGACATGAAACTCATCATGGCCATCATAAAGCCCTTCAAGCTTGACGACGTGCGAGAGGCTTTGACTCCACTTGGGGTGCAAGGCCTGACTGTGTCCGAAGTGAAAGGATTTGGCCGGCAGAAAGGCCAGACCGAGATATATCGCGGGGCAGAATACCACGTCAGCTTCTTACCCAAGATAAAAATCGAGGTTGTGACACCCGACGACCTGGTTGATCAGGTTATCGAGGCGATTTCAAAGGCCGCTCATACCGGCAAGATCGGCGATGGCAAGATTTTCGTGCTCGACATTGAACGGGCGATGCGGATCCGCACCGGTGAAGTCGATACCGAAGCACTCTGAACAAGATAGGGAATAAAGACTATGACAAGATCCCGCCATGCCTGGGGACTGAGCGTGCTGTTGTTGGCTCTGATCCTCGCGCTTCCGGCCTTCGCCGATAATGCTGCTCCAGGCACGACTGCCGCCGCGACGGCCGCGGCGGCCGGGCCACCAAAGCTTGATTCTGGCGATACCGCCTGGATGCTGAGCAGCACCGCGCTGGTGCTGCTGATGACCATCCCCGGCCTGGCCCTTTTCTATGCCGGTATGGTGCGGAAAAAGAACGTGCTGGCGACGATGATGCAATCATTCACGATCTGCTGCATCGTTACCTTGGTTTGGGTTGTGGTCGGCTACAGCATCGCCTTCACGACTGGAAACGCCTATATGGGCGACTTTTCTCGTGTCATGTTGAACGGCATCGCCGAACACATTGCCAAGGGTAATGACACGCAAGCCTTTGTGTTGGCCTCCGGCGTCAAGGACGTCTCGGACATGACCACGACGATACCCGAGACTGTTTATATGATGTTCCAGATGACCTTCGCGATCATCACCCCAGCGCTGATCGCCGGAGCATTCGCTGACCGTATGAAGTTCTCAGCCTTGTGCATTTTCATGACGCTATGGTCGCTGCTGGTTTACTCGCCAATCGCGCACTGGGTCTGGGCTCCCTCCGGTTGGGCCAATCAAATGGGGGTTCTCGACTTCGCGGGGGGCACCGTCGTGCATATCAACGCTGGTATCGCCGGCCTGATGTGCGCTTTAGTGCTTGGCAAGCGGGTTGGCTACGGCAGCGACAACATGGCGCCGTACAACCTGTCTCTGGCAGTCATCGGCGCGTCGTTGCTATGGGTCGGCTGGTTTGGCTTTAATGCGGGTTCCGCGACGGCTGCCAACGGCCGAGCAGGCATGGCGATGACGGTGACGCAGATCGCCACCGCCGCGGCGGCACTTGGCTGGATGTTCGCCGAGTGGATCACCAAGGGCAAGCCTTCCGTATTGGGTGCGATATCCGGTGCCGTCGCCGGCCTCGTCGCCATCACCCCAGCTTCAGGTTTCGTGCTGCCCGGTGGGTCCATTGTCATCGGCATTGCCGCCGGTGTGATCTGCTTCTGGGCTGCCACGAGCCTGAAGCACATGCTGGGCTACGACGACAGTCTGGATGCGTTCGGCGTGCATGGAATTGGCGGTATTGTTGGTGCCTTGCTGACCGGTGTGTTCTCCTATGGCCCGCTGTCAGCCACGGATGCCAGCCCGGACGGCAGCCCCGGCGGCCTGGCGCAGTTGAAGCTGCAGGCGATTGGTGTTGTCTCTACGCTGGTCTATAGCGGTGTCATGACTCTGATACTTCTGATGGTCACCAAGGCCCTGGTTGGGCTGCGGGTTGACCAGGAGGAAGAACGCGAGGGTCTGGATATCGTGCTGCATGGCGAGCAGATTTTCTAGCTTGGTATCCTGGGGGCGCCGCTGCTGCGAGGCGCCCTTTTTATACGGCTTATATAAACCTTTGCCATTATTCCACTGACTATATATTTCGCTTTTGCTATACGGATACTACAGGAACGGAAACGGACACATGACCAAGAACTGGCTCCACCAGCGGGCGCTGCTTGTTGCTACCGCAACCATGGCAACAGCCTCGGTCTCAGCAGTGGCACAGACGTCGCCCGCTTCTCCAGCCGCTGGCCCGCCGGCAGCCACGCCCCCGGCTGCGACGACCGAAACCCAGAAACCCGCGGTCGCCCCTGCCGCCGACGCACCACCGCCTGGGTACTGGATCGACGGCATCCACCTGTCGGCGCAACTGGACGCGGGTGTCATTTTCAATCCGATGCGACCAAGTACCGGCCTGAACTTTGGTCAGTTGTTTACCGATCATGCCAATCAGGCGCAGCTCAACCAGCTTCTGTTGACCGCCAACAAGCCGCTGGACCCGAAAGATCCGAATTTCCAATGGGGCTTCAAGCTGCAGTTCCTGTATGGCTCGGATGCACGGTTCACTCAGTTCCTGGGCGAACTTAACCGTGTTAATCCAGGCGATCGGTACCAGTTGGACGTCGTCGAGGCAAACGTCCTTCTCCATCTGCCCTATCTGACAGAGGGCGGCATAGACCTGAAGGCGGGACAGTATTCAACCCCGCTCGGATACGAGACGATCGATCCGTCCACCAATCCGTTCTACTCGCATTCATACATCTTTCAGTTCGGCTTGCCGTTCAAGCACACCGGCGTGTTGACCACCACACACGTCAACAGCCTGCTGGACATCTATGCCGGCGTCGATACAGGCACCAATACAACTTTCGGACCGCTGGGCGACGAGAATGGCGCGCTCGGCGGTATTGGCGGCTTTGGGCTGAACTTCATGGGTGGCAACCTGACCATTCTGGCGCTCAGTCATTTCGGTCCCGAGCAGCCCACCCGGCTTCTTTCGCCTCTAGGCTTCAATGCCAACGGCGAGTGGCGCTCCTACAACGATGTGGTGGTAACGTACAAGGCCACCGACAAGCTGACCCTGGTGACTGAGCTGAACTGGGCGCGGGACGCCTATGGCTTTCAAAACAAGCCAGTGAATGCGTACGGGGTGGCACAATATGGATCGTATACCTTGACCGATACTCTCACGCTGAACGGGCGGGTCGAGGCCTGGCGCGACGACAACAACTTTTTCGTAACGTCATTCTCCGGCAACAACGATCCGGTGCGGTTCCAGCAAGGGCTGCCGACCGTCTCCAACGCCTATTCGGCACCAGGCGGCAGCACGACCTATGGAGCACTGACCCTCGGCGTGAGCTACAAGCCAGCGCTACCCGCGGTCACCAGCCTGCTGCTCCGGCCGGAAGTCCGGTGGGATCATTCATTTACCGACAACAACCCGTTCAACCAAAACCCGCCGGCACGCACCAAGAGCACATCAAACAGCTTCACCTTTGGAGGCGATGCCGTCATCACCTTCTAACCCGGACGAACCAGTGGCATCGCCCTGTTGGTGTCGAAAAAGGATATGCCGCGACCGGTTATCAGCGGCCATAAGCTGCCTTCTGACGTCCGCCCTCCGATGTCGATGCCGCTGCGGTCTACAATGTCAGACCGCCATCCACGGTGATTGTCTGCCCGGTTACCATTGCCGCGCCGAAGCCCAGGAACAGGATGACCTCGGCCAAATCCTCCGGCTGGCAGCGCCGCTTCAGCAGAGCACGCTCGATCGACTGCTGTCTTTCCTCATTCGTCCATTCCACCATCCAGGAACTGTCCACGGCGCCGGGGGCGATGGCGTTCACCCGCACATCCGGTGCCAGCGCACGCGCCAGGTTCTGCGTCAGGCTGACAACGCCGGCCTTGGTCGCGCCGTAGGCCAGGCTGCTGCCGGCACGTCCAAGGCCAGCGATCGAGGCGGTATTGACGATCGCGCCACCCGCCTGCTTCAGCGCGGGCGCCGCCGCTTTCGCACAGCGAAACACGCCCAGCAGATTGACCTCCAGCAGCGTCGTCCAAAGTTCCTCGGTGATCAGGCCCAGATCCGGCGGCGCGATCCGATGCCGCGTGCCCGGCGTGCCGGCATTGTTGACCAGAAGATCGAGCCGGCCGAGGTCGGCGGCCGCCGTCTCCACCATCCGCACCGACTCTGTCGCATCGCCGACGCTGCCGGGTGCCATGATTGCCTTACCCCCGGCGGCGATCAGCTTGTCTACCGCTTCCGGTCCGCGCGGATCGTCGGCCAGAAAATTCACCGCGACGGTTGCACCGAAGCCCGCCAGCATATGAGCGGTGGCAAAACCGATGCCGGACGCACCGCCGGTCACCAATGCGGTCTTCCCGGTCAGATCATAACGGATCATGTGCCCTCCATCGGGCCGATCGCCCGCAATGCCTGTTTCAGTTTCAGCAATTTCCGGTCACGTTCGCGGAACAGCTCTTCGGGTGTGCGATCACCCCAGTCGAAGAAGCCTTTGCCGACCATGACGCCGGAGCGGCCCTGATCCATCAGATGATCCAACGCCTCCGACCGCCCGGTGACCGGCGGGGGTGTATAGCTGCGGTTGGCCAGACCCTGCTGCATCAGCGCCAGCCCGGTAAAATCAGCCTTGGCGATGATGCCCAGGATCGGCATGCGCAGCGCGAGGCCGTGGATGACCGAATCATCGATATCCTTCGCCGTCACGACGCCCTCGTCCAATAATCGGAACACCTCCAGCCCGATCGCCGCCTGAATGCGGTTGGCGACATAGCCCTGCACCATCTTCTTGAACACGACCGGCACCTTGCCCATTGCCGCGACTGTGCCGCGGATCGTCTCCACGATGGCCGGGTCGGTCCGTGGGCCTGGACAGAGATCGACCAGATCGCACAGATAGGGCGGCGTATACCAATGCGCGACCATCGTGTTCTTCTGCCTGGCCTCCGGCACTAGTGGGAAAATATCCAGGTTGCTGGTGTTGCTGGCCAGGATCGCGTCGGGCCCCATCAAGCGATCGAGCTGTTCATACAAGGTATGCTTGGCGTCCTGCCGCTCGATGATCGCCTCGACGACGATGGCGGCGCCCGCGACGGTCTCCGCCAGCGTGTCACAGCAGCGGACGAACTGGCCGATGCCGTTTTCTTTCCAGGCGGCATCGACCTCCCCGGCTTCCGCTAATGTTTCCACCGCGGTCTGCATCAGCGCCGGCGCGCGCCGCAGAGTTTCGGGATTGCTGTCGGTCAGCCGCACCATGTGGCCGCCTAGCGCGAAGACCAGAGCCAGCGCGTGCCCCATGGTGCCCGCGCCGATAACCGCGACGTCTGTCATTACAGGCCCTCCGGCAGCCAGGGTTCCGGTGCTCGGCAATCGATGTCCGTGGCGACATCGACCACCACGGTTTCATCCGAAGCCAGCGCGTCGCGCAAGGCCGGCCCAATCTGGGCAGGGTCCTCCACGCGGATGCCGCGCAGGCCGAACACGCGCGCCACCTCCGCAAAATTGGTCGGTCCGAAGCGGACAAGTTCTGACACATCGCCTGGCTTGTTGCCCTGCTGGCGCTGGATGTTCGGCCAACCCTGGCCGAAGCCGGAGTTGTTGTTGATCACCAGCACCACCGCGATACCCCGGCGGCGGGCAGTCTCCAGCTCGGTCAAATGGTAGTAGATCGCCCCGTCACCCGACCAGCAGATCACCTTCCGATGTGGCGCCGCGCATTTGGCACCCAGCGCCGCCGGAAACGCCCAACCGAGGGAACCGGCGGCACGCAGATAGGTCTGTCCCTCGCCATTCAGTTCGATCAGCGTGCTGCTCCAGATGCCGGAGTAGCCGGTGTCAGCGACCAGAATCCCGTCCGAAGGCAGCGCCCTGGTGATCTCATCGCACAGCCGGTCTGGCCAGATTGGTATCGCGCTGCTCGCCAGTGCCGCCACTCGGCTTTCCCGCCAGGCCGAGACGATGCCGGCAGCCCGCTCCGCGAATCCGGTCTCTCGCGCTGGCTTGCCGAGGGCAGTGATCAGCGCGGACATTGTGGCTTTCGGATCACCCATCAGACCCAGGGTGTTCGGATAGGAGCGACCAAGCTCGGTAGGGTCGATGTCGATCTGCACGCAGGGCGTATTGATCGCCGGAATGCGCCAGGTATGAGTAACCTGATCGCCTGTCTCGCAGCCGATGAAGACCACCAGGTCCGCCTCGTGCACGATCTGGTTCGTTGGTGGCGCCGCATAGTTGCCTGCGCAGCCAATCGACAGGCGGTGACGGGTCGGGACCAGACCGCGGCCACCCAGGGATGTCGCGATCGGCGCGGCCAGCAGTTCACCCAGCGCAAGTAGTTCCCTTGCGGCACCCGACGCCGCGGCGCCTTCGCCAGCCATCAGAACCACCCGCTTCGCCTGCAGGATGCGGGCAGCCGCGCGTTCGATATCGGCATGCGAAGCCGTCGGGCGATGCGGCGGCATTGTCAGTTGGAAGGCCGGATCAGGGCCGGGGTCTTCCGCCACTTGCCCGGTCTCGATCACTTCGGCCTGCAAGCCGTTCAGGTCCAGGTGCGCCGGGCGCGGAGTCCCGGTCATCGCCTCGCGCCAGGCCTGGCGCATCAGCCGCGGCAGGTCTGCCGCCTGATCGACACGGGCGGAAAACTTCGTCACCGCCGAGAACAGCGGCAGGTGGGGGATTTCCTGGTAGGCGTTGCGTTGCTGCATGGCCGGCTGTTTATGACCAGTCATCGCAATCACCGGCACCCGGCCCAGATAAGCATCCTGCAGACCCGACGCGAGATTGGCGGCGCCGACCGACTGGGCGAAGCAGACACCTGGCCGGCCAGCGATCCTGGCATAGCCGTCGGCCATATAGGCAACGCCCTTCTCGCTATGGCCGAGCACTCGGTTGACGCCGAGGGTGCCCAGTTCGATCAGCGTCCGGCGCAGAACCGCATCGATAAAGAAGACATGCGTCGTGCCGTTGGCCGCGAGGCTGCGTGCCAGAAATTCGGCGCCTGTCACCGACTGCGTTTGCGTCATGGAAGTCCCCCCTTCTGTCGGCGGAGGACACTAGACCAACATCGCTCGGCTTCATATCAGCCGCGGCTTCAGGCGGCCGGCTTGGCCCGCACCAGTTCATAGCGCAGTTGCGCGGCATGCAGGGTCTTGGCATGGGTGATGAAATCCTTGCCGTGCTGCATCCGCTGCTTTATTCGCACGCCCTTGCCGCGGCTCAGGGCCAGGCTTTGCTGTGCGAACATGTGCTGCATCGTTACATCAGACGCCAGAAGCCATTCCTGCTCGGTCCGCGGCTTCAGTGATGTCATGAAATGAAGTGCGTCGATCCAGCGCTGTACTTGATGCACGAAGGTCTCCTCGGGCAACACATATATGTAACGGCACATCGTGGTGAAGAGGCGTTCAAGAAACGGATTGTCTTGTGGTCCCGTCGGGGCTGGCAATTGATTGGGTGGCTCATTGGGCGGCCCATTGGGCGGCTGAGTGTGACCGGATACGGTCATGCTAGGCGTCGCTCCGTCAACATTAGAACATATGTAGAACATAATCAGCTCCCATGTCAAGATGCCTTTGCCAACTCCCTGTGCGCGTGGGCGGCAGGGTGGCACCGCAAGAAGGCGTAGCCGGCCTCCGTCGGCCATGACACCGGGCCTGACCAACCCACGACGATGCCTGATTCAACGCAGGTGGAGCTTGCGCCCGCCATGACCTTCGGAATGTGCCGTGCCATGGCAAATGATGCATGTTTTGATCGGTAGGTGCTTGCTACCCCTATGGCAGGTTGCGCCATGCCAACAACGCTGCCGCAGGTCCGCGAAGTCGTGACCCGGATCGCCATGAGCGACAACACATGTTGAATTCAGCCGTTCAACCCACAGCATGGAGCACGCGCCTGAGCGGCCTTATCAAACGTAGTTTCTCGCTTGCCGGTCATCGCACCAGCGTCGCGTTAGAGGACGAATTCTGGACAGTTCTTGGCCAGATGGCGCAGGCTCGTGGTCAAAGCCTATCCACCCTTGTCGCGGCGGCTGACGTAGGTCGCGGGCCGGATCGGCCATTGGCGTCCGCTCTTCGGGTCATGGCGCTGCTGGAATGCGCGTCCAAGATCCCGGTTCCCGAGCCCAGGCCTGATTCAAACCCACCGTGAGACTGACATCTTGCGGTATTCTGCGGTTCAGGAACCTGACAAGGTCGGCTTCAGTTCAGCATTGACTTCAGGATATCCAACTGCACCCTGACCGCATCCGCTGCGGCCCCCTCTGGTACCAGGGAGATGAACCGCTCATAGCACATTCGGGCCGCGGCAACTCGGTCCAGCTTCTGATTAAGCACACCCGACTGCCGCCACAGTTCGGCCTGATCGGGGGCGATGCGCAGCATGTCCTCGGTGCAGCGCAGGCCGGCGTCCATGTCCCCCGTCTGCAACCGCCGCGTCATGATGTTGTTCTGCAACCGAAGCAGCACGCGTCGCGTGCTCATGGGCTGCAGCAGACCAGGGCGCAACTCGGCGTTCTTGCCTTCCACGCGCTTCAGCAACTCGCGCAGGTCGCGGGCTGTCATCAGTTGCCCGCGATTGAAGACGTCAAGCACCACCTGCGTTTTATGTCCCTCCAGCGCGATCAGGAAATGCGCGGGGAAATCGACCCCGTGGCTGCCCCATCCGGCCGCTCGGGCGGAATGCATCCAGATAACCCCCAAGGCAACCGGCAGGCCGCGCCGCCGCTCGATCACCCTGATCAGGTTCGCGTTCGCCAGGTCGTCATAGGATTCCGTGTCGCCCACGTATCCATGGTGATCAGCCAGAAAATCCGACAGCGCCTTTGCCCGAGCCTGCAGAGCCTGTCCCTCCATCGACGCCGCTAGGGCTACCGCCCCTTGCGCCAGATCCGTCAGATGCCGCCGAGCGGCATGCCAATCGCTGTTGGGAGCATCCACCCGGGCGAGTTGAAGCGCGGCGTTACCGATGTCAATCTCGGTATCCGGCAATTGGCCGATCGCTTCAAGAGCGGCCCGGGGATCAGTCATCGCGGCGCGAGAATGCGGCTACTCCGCCGCCTGACGCGGCAGATAAATCTCCTTGCCCGCGTCCGCGAACTCGGCGCTTTTTGCTTCCAGACCGGCCATCCGCTCCGCCTCCACCCGCAGGTCCTGGGTGATCTGCATGGAGCAGAACTTCGGCCCGCACATCGAGCAGAAATGCGCCACCTTGTGGGCTTCCTTTGGCAAGGTCTCGTCATGGAACGATCGCGCCGTGTCCGGGTCGAGAGACAGGTTGAACTGATCCTCCCAGCGAAATTCGAACCTTGCTCGGCTGACCGCATCATCACGCAGCTTGGCCGCCGGGTGCCCCTTCGCCAGATCCGCGGCGTGCGCGGCGATGCGGTAGGTGATCACGCCGGTCTTCACGTCGTCACGGTTCGGCAGGCCCAGATGCTCCTTCGGCGTGACGTAGCACAACATGGCAGTGCCGTACCAGCCGATCATCGCGGCGCCGATCGCGCTGGTGATGTGATCGTAGCCAGGCGCGATATCCGTGGTCAGCGGCCCAAGGGTGTAGAACGGCGCCTCGCCGCATTCGCGCAACTGCTTGTCCATGTTGATCTTGATCTTGTGCATTGGTACATGGCCGGGCCCCTCGATCATCACCTGGCAGCCCTTGTTCCAGGCAACCTTCGTCAGTTCGCCCAAGGTTTCAAGTTCACCAAATTGCGCCGCGTCGTTGGCGTCGGCATTCGATCCCGGACGCAGACCATCACCCAGGGAGAACGACACGTCGTATTTCCGCATGATGTCGCAGATCTCGTCAAAGCGTTCGTACAGAAAGCTTTCCTTGTGCCTCGACAAGCACCATTTGGCCATGATGGAACCGCCGCGTGACACGATCCCTGTGACGCGCCTGGCTGTCAGCGGGACATATTTTAACCGCACGCCGGCATGAATGGTGAAGTAGTCGACCCCCTGCTCCGCCTGCTCGATCAGCGTGTCCTTGAACACCTCCCAGTCCAATTTGGTCGGGTCGCCGTCCACTTTCTCCAGCGCCTGGTAGATCGGCACTGTGCCGATCGGCACCGGAGAGTTACGAATGATCCAGCCGCGAATATTGTGGATGTTCCGACCGGTGGACAGGTCCATCACGGTGTCGGACCCCCAGCGGATCGCCCAGACCAGCTTCTCCACCTCTTCCGCCGCACCCGATGTCACCGCCGAGTTGCCGATATTCGCGTTGATCTTCACCAGGAAGTTGCGGCCAATGATCACCGGTTCCAGTTCCGGGTGATTGATGTTCGCCGGGATGATGGCGCGGCCGCGGGCGATCTCGTCGCGGACGAATTCCGGAGTAATGAAGGCGGGGATGTCCGCGCCAAAGCTTTCACCGTCGGCGACGCGTTCTTCCGCACCTGGGATCATCTTCGCGCGACCCATGTTCTCGCGGTGCGCGACGTAGATCATCTCCTCGGTGATGACGCCGGCGCGGGCAAATTCATATTGCGTGACAGACTGTCCAGGCCTGCCGGCCAGGACAGGGTGGTCGGCGGGGCATTCCGGAACCAGCTTGTCGCCGGTGATGAAGCCATTGTCCTCGGGCTTCACGGCACGCGCGGCGATACGGTCGAAGCCACGCTTGGCCAGCCACTCGCGACGCACCGGCGGCAGGCCGGCTTCCAGATTCACCGTAATCGACGGATCAGTGTAGATGCCGGAGCAGTCGTAGGCGCGATAGGGCTCTTCCTTGGCGCTGGGATCGAGCACGATTTCGCGGAATGGCACCAGGATATCGGTCCGGTCGGCGGGGGCGCTGTAGATCTTGCGCGACCCGGCGATCGCGCCGGTGGTCACCGAGCTCGGGCGGGCGGCGGACTTTGACTGGACCGTCATGGACCTCTCCTTCAACTTCGCGCGAAACACGCGGAAGAAACTTCACGCGGGAAGCGCATGAATTGCATCGTCGGCGGGTCGCGGACGACGGAACAAGGTCACTTCGCATAGACCTGTCCCTCCGCCGGCATGACCCGGTTCAGGTTCAAGGGTCATCGCACCACCGGTTGATCCGGTTTCAGACGATATCTCAGCCCCTCTGGTGGGGCTCCCCTCAGTATCTGGAAGATGCGGCGGACTGCGTGTGCTGTCAAATGGAGCGGGTGACGGGAATCGAACCCGCACAGCCAGCTTGGAAGGCTGGGACTCTACCATTGAGCTACACCCGCCGCGTCTTGAACCTAACGAGGCGTTGAGGGATGTGCAATCGTGAACAGGCTGCCGGCTTTGATCAGCGGCCTGACATCCGTGGCCCAACAGGCCGACAATGCGAAAATCCTTGGACATCTCGCACAAGTGCCGTTTCGACCGAGCGAGCCAGAGCGGCATCACCGGCGGCGTTCGGATGGCCGTTGATCTCGAAGAACAGATCAGCCGGATCTCGCAACGTGCTGGTCACGTTGGTCATGTCGATGAAGTCGGCATGCTGCGCCCGCACGATGCCGGACAAGGCTCGACCGAGCGCGAAAGGATGCGTCTGGTGCCGGTCCACGCCGGCGGCGCTCAGCGCGGCCTGTGTGCGCAGCGGCATCAGCACGACGATAAGCGGCACACCCGCTGCATTGGCCTGCGAGGCAATCCGGCTGATGGTCTGGTCAGCTACCTTCAACCGCAGCGCCCACTTCGCCGTGAATGGTTGCCGGAGGTAGTCGCTGCTATCGCCTTGCTGCAGATCATGCAGCACATAGCGATCGGTATCCTGGTAGGCGATGTGCCGAGCAACCAGGATGACCCGGCTGTCATTGTTGATGAAGTTCTTGATGGTCTTGAACAGACCGACGAGCCCCCGCGGGCCCGGAGTGACAGGCGCCGTGGCGGCGGAGGCGCCGGTGCTTTCAGGCATCACCTCGTAGCTTTCCAGATCGAATGGCGCCATGACCAGCACCAGTGCGTTTGGCCGCAGGGCAAGAGCTTCGGGCACCCGATCGGCAATGTGATGCCAGATCGGAATTCGGCCGTTTCCGGTCACCAGGATGCTGTTGGCTTGCGAAACGTTCTGCAGGTCCACCGGCTGCTGGCAGGCAACTGTCAGATCATGCTCGACCCGGCCGGCGAAACTCTGGTTGTAAGGAAGCCAGTAGCCTCGGCTGATCGAGGTTCCCAGAACGGCAACGCGCAAGGCGTCCGGCGCCTTGGTCCGGCATGAATGGGCCGAACGGTAGCCACAGTCATTATAGTCTGATTCGACCCAGGTGCTTTCAAACATCTTTGTAACGGAATGACATCCCGGTTTGAAACGGCCGCCTGTCGGCTCGTTTATCTGGCACCGATCAAGCTGTTGTTCAGGATACCAGAGACGCGCCAGCGCCTCGCTGGTAAAGCCGATGCAGAGCAAGGTCAGCAGGAAAATCGCTGGAAGCAGAACGAAATCACGGTGTGGCAGCTTGCCGAAAAAGCCGCCGGCTGTTCTGGATCTTCTGTTCCAGATCATGGATGTAAAGCTTTCTGTTCATGATGAATACATCTGACGATGGACCAGACACTCATAGGTTCAGGCTGGCTAACGCGCGGACCTAGATGCCCATGATCTGGACCCTGATCAATGCCTATCAGTAAAAGCGGTCGCGGATCAACTCGGCGCGACAACCATCCTCAACTTCAGACCATGATGGTCCGGATTTGCATCGATCGCCGGTGTCCATTCATGTTGTTTGAGCACGTGATTCACGCCCTTCGACGGATCAGCCTTCAGCGCGCACGCTCTAGTCGTTCCGGGACTACTGCAAATAACCCCATCGTTCGACCGCTGGCTCGGCGGCTGCCCATGTCCAGGTGTCGGCGGATTTGCAGACATCCGTGGTGAACCAGTTGAGCTTTGCAGCCTTCCTGGAGCCCTCGGCAACAGAAAACGCTACTTCCTTGCATTCCGCCAGCGGCGAATCGATCAGGCGGGTCACCCGAAGCTGACCGTGCTCATCGCCAAGCGGAATAGTGTGCTCAATCTTCCAGTCCGCTGTACCACCGACCGGCAGATCTCCGGCGACCCGCGCGATGGCATCCTGTTCGGCCCCTTGGCGGCTGCGGCCATAGTATTGCACGGCAGCGGTGGCTGCGGCGGCAGTGGCCACGCCCACGGCAAAGCCGATGGCGGGGTTAGCTGTCGCACCTCCGGTCGCACCGCCCACAACCACGGCGGCGATCTCCGGCACCGAGCTGCATCCGGTCAACAGCACCATCATTGCCAATGTGGCGGCCCGCACGCCAGTCACTGCAGCGAACCCCAACGGGCGGTCGCCGGTTCGGCGGAAGCCCACTTCCAGACGTCGCCGTCCCGGCACACCGTGGCAATATAAAACGCCCGCTGCGGGATCTTCTTTTTGATCGTGTCCACCGAAAACACGATCTCCTTGCAAGAGAAATCCGCCGAACCCACAAGCCGGGTAACGACAAGATCGCCGTGCTCGTCGTCCTCGATCGGGATGGTATGCGATACGCTCCAGTGCCCGATTACGCCTTGGTCGAGCGGGCCGGCTGCCTCGGCGATGCGATCCTGTTCGGCTCGATGCACGTTCCGCTCGACGTATTGCAGGCCGGCACTGGCACCCGCGGCGATGCCGAGGCCGATGCCGGCCGCAGCCGCAGGGCTTCTGGAAACAGCGCTGGCAACACCGGCACCGGTGATGCCGGCCACGTCGGCTGTGGATGCTGTCAGAACCGGGCCGCAACCGGCTGGAGCACCCACGCAGAGCAGCAGGATCATGAGCGGACGGAAGCGAAGCAACATTACGAGATGTGATAATGGTGACGTCGACGCCGGGTCCAATCACAGGATCGTTGACTGACAGCCCGCAAACTAACAGATATTTACTTTATCAAAATCATTTAATGCCCGTTATAGATGCCACCGTTGCACGCGGATCCCGCTCCGGCCATCGCCCCGCATCAACCTGCACGATGAAGTCACCCACAAGACGGTTGAACTGATCGGGATCCTCAAGATTGATGGTGTGTCCGCAGTTTGGCATCACTGACAGCGCGGCGCTGGGGATCGTCTGCTTCATCAGCAAAGCAGGCTGCAGGCATGGCCAATCTTCGTCTCCAGTCAGGATCAGGGTCGGCACGGTCAATGCCTTCATGGGTTCGACCAGATCATACAGTGAAGGCCGCTCGCCCTGCACGCCAAGCTGCGTGTTGCGGGCACCGACGGCGGCATGTTCCGACAATTGACGCTTGAATTCCTCAAAGCCGCGCAGATCCTTGTTCTCGAACTGCACGCGGGTCGGGCCATAGGCGTACTTGGCGGCGAATGCCTCGATGCCGTGAGCGTCGAGAAAAGCCGCGACGGTTGCGACCTCGTTACGGAACTTGTCTTGCTGGCCCTTCTCGGCACCGTAGCCACATCCAGCAACGCACAACGACAACGCGCGCTGTGGATGGCGGAAGCCGAAGTGCAAGGTGGCAAACCCGCCCATCGACAGGCCGACGACATGGGCCTTTTCAATCCGCAGGCAACTCAGCACTGCCGCGATGTCGTCCGCAGCACGCGCCTGATAATATTTCGCCACATCCTCCGGCACATCCGATGGCGAGTAACCACGCGCCGCATAGGTGATGGCGCGGTAGCGCTGGCCGAAATGCCGCATCTGCGTTTCCCAGGAGCGATGATCGCCAGCGAATTCGTGCACGAAGATCACCGGAGTGCCGCTGCCGCATTCCTCATAATGTAAACGAACTCCGTCATCGGTTGTCGCGTAAGGCATTGCGCGTCTCCAGCAAGGTCAATGCGATACATCGTAGAAGCTTACGCACTGGATGTCAGGGGCGGCACAGTAACGCTCTTGGACACGGTGCGTAGCGGCCAATCGCCTTACCGATGCGCGCTTCCACGCACGCATCCTTCTCACCGTACGTAAACTCGGACCTGACTGGCGGCCAGCACGGGGTCCGTGCGGAGGCCAAGATGAATCCGGCTGGCCGGCACACGGTCGCGCATGATCGCACGCATCACGCCGATGGCGTGTTCCTGCCCATCCGACGCCTCCGCCGGGTCTTTCAGAACCGAGATCACGTCGTACTGAACATCGACATCCCGCGCCTCCGCCGCGCGCACGGCGTAATGCAGCAGCTCCGCGTAGTCCGGCGATGGGGCTGTATAGTCGATGGTGACCAGCGGCGTGCGCGGATCGATCGCCACCGCCGGAAGCGGTGGCGGCGTCTGCGCCTTTGCCTCGGGTGAGGGCGCGAAGGTGCGCTGGTCGATCAACGTGCAGCCGGTAAAGCTGAACAGTGCCAGCAGGACTGGCAGCAGCCGGCTCACTGACGATACTCGGGCGCATCGCGGTCGAGCTGGCGCTTGATGCTCTCCAGGTGCAATTTGGGCGAGTCGCGACCACCCTCGTGACGCATCTGTTCGGCCGTCGCTTCGGCGATTTCGCGCGGAACCGGCACGACACGCCGTCCGGTGGACTGAGCCAGGCGCTGCACTTCGGCAGCCCGCTCCAGATAATACAGATCGTCCCAGGCCTTGGCGATGCTGGGCGCCAGGACCAGGACACCGTGATGCTTCATGAAGACGATGTCGGCATCGCCTACACTGGCGGCAATGCGGTCACCCTCCGATTCGTCCAATGCAAGGCCGTTGTAGACGTCGTCCACCACGATCCGGCCATAGAATTTCAGCGCGCTCTGCCCGGCCCAGATCAGCGGGTCGCCTTCCACCATGGTCAGCGCGGTGGCGTTCGGCATGTGGGTGTGGAAGGCGGCGCGGGCGCGGGGCAGGCGCGCGTGCAGGCGGGCGTGGATGTAGAACGCGGTGTCCTCCGGCACGCCATCGCCAGCGATGACATTGCGATGAAAATCGCAGACCAGCAGGCGAGAGGCGGTGATCTCCGCGAACGACCAGCCATCGGGATTGACCAGGAACAGGTCGGCGGAGCCAGGCACCATGAAGGACAGGTGGTTGCAGACGCCTTCGTTCAGGCCAAGCCGAGCGGCGGCACGGAAGCAGGCGGCGAGGTCCACCCGGGCCTGCCAGACATCCTGGCCATCGAGGGCGTTGTTTCGCAAGATCGAGGGACTGTTCATGCGGCGCAGGCTTGCAGGAAGCCGGCCGCTGGGCAAGATGCCGCCGCATGGCACAGACAAATCAATGCATCGACGGCAAACGCCTCTGGGACAGTCTGATGGGATTCGCCGAGATCGGCGCGACTCCCAAGGGCGGCGTGCGTCGCCTGACGCTGACGGATGTGGACAAGCGCGGGCGGGATCGGTTTCGCGCCGAATGCGAGGCGTTGGGACTGACCGTCCGGCTGGATGCGATCGGCAACATGTTCGCCCGCCGGCCCGGGCGTAATCCGACCCGGCCGCCGGTGCTGTTCGGCAGCCACCTCGACAGCCAGCCGTCCGGCGGAAAGTTCGACGGCGCGCTGGGCGTGCTTGGCGGGCTCGAGGTGATGCGCAGCCTGAACGACCTGGGGATCGTGACCGAAGCGCCGCTGGAGCTGATCAACTGGACGGACGAGGAAGGCAGCCGGTTTGGCCACAGCCTGATGGGATCGGGCGTCTGGGCAGGGGTCTTCACGCTCGATAAGGCCTATTCCCTGACAGATACCGAAGGCGTCTCGGTCGAGACCGCGTTGGACGGGATCGGCTACCGGGGCACTGATCCGGCGGCACCGTTCCCGGCAGACGCGTATTTCGAGCTGCATATCGAGCAAGGCCCTTTTCTGGAGCGCGAGGGACGGCAGATCGGCATCGTCACGGGTGCTCAGGCACAGGTCTGGTATGACGCGGTGACGGTTGGCCAGGACAGCCACGCGGGAACCACGCCGCCCTCGACGCGGAAGGACGCGCTGGTCTGTGCAGCGCGCATTGTCGACCTTGTGGACCGGATGATGCGGGCGCGTGGGGAGGATGGACGTGGCACGGTGGGGCAGCTTCTAGTGTTTCCCAACAGTCGCAACGTGGTGCCGGGGGAGGTGAGGTTCTCGGTCGAGTTTCGCCATCCCGCAATGGCGGAGGTCGACGTGCTGCATGCCGATTTTCCGCCGGCGGCGCAGGCGATCGCCGCGGCATGCGGGGTGAGGCTCGAACTGACGGCGCTGTTCAAGATACCGGCGCAGCCGTTCGATCCAGTCTGCGTTGACCTGGTGCGCCAGGGCGCGGCGAAACTTGGCTATAGCGCCCGGGAAATCGTTTCTGGTGCGGCGCATGACGCCGTCTACGTCGCGCGACATGTGCCGACCGCCATGATCTTTACCCCATGCAAGGATGGGCTGTCGCACAACGAGGCCGAAAGCATCGCACCCGAGGAGGCCGAAGCGGGATGCCAGGTTTTGTTCGAGGCGGTGGTGGCGCGGGCGAACCAAATTTCGTGAAGCGGCAGCGTCCGTCAAATCCTGACGACAAAAATCATGCCATGCGTCGACGTATCGGCGGAATGCGAGACGTCAGGCCAAAGTGCTAAACCCGCTGACCGCCGTCGATATGCACCTCGGAGCCGCTGAGATAAAGCGCTTGATCCGAGCACAGGAAAAACAGCAGATTGGCGACCTCGTTCGGCTTGCCGACCCGCCGCATCGGGATGTCGCGCTGGACGATCTCCTCGGTTCCCGGTGACAGGATGGCGGTGTCGATCTCGCCAGGCGAAACCGCATTCACCCGCACGCCATAACGGCCCAGATCATTCGCCATTTCCCGTGTCAGCGCCGCCAGCGCCGCCTTGGACGTTGCATAGGCGGCACTGGCGAAGGGATGCACGCGGGAGCCGACGATCGAGGTCATGTTGACAATGCTGCCCCTCGATTCCACCAGCAGTTCGCTCAACCCCTGCGCCAGCAGGATGGCGGAAAAGAAATTGACGTTGAAGACGCGCAGCCAATCCTTGTAGACCATCTCCAGGCTGGTGATCTTCCCGCCATCCTCGTGCTTGGGCGATACCGCGGCGTTGTTGATCAGCGCATCCAGCCGACCGCCGGTGATCTCCTTGATCCGCGGCAGGGCATCCCGCACGATGTCGACGTCGGACAGGTCGAGTTGGATATGATTGCGCTCCCCGCCCGGCCAGGGACAGCGTGGATCAAATGCTTGGCGAGAGATCGTCAGGACGCGCCATCCCGCGCTGCCGAAGCGCTTGACGGTGGCGTGGCCGATGCCGCGGCTGGCACCGGTCAGGAGCAGGACGGGTTGGGTGACGGACATCATCCGAATCCTTGTGTACGGTGGAAGCAATCGTGGCCGGTCAAGATCACGCAGTCCCATCCGCACTCGACTTGATCGGCTTGTCAATCTTGGCGGAGCATGGCCCGACGGGTATGACATATTCAAGCTTTGGGTGATCTCGCATGACGCATGTTTTTCCGGTTCCGACGCTTGACCATGTGGTCGTGAACGTCCGCGACCGCATCGACCAGGCCGCCGACACCTATCGCCGGTTGGGCTTTACCCTGACGCCACGTGGCTACCACACGCTGGGCTCGATAAACCATCTGGCGATGTTCGGCACGGATTACCTGGAACTGATCGCCGCCACGCCAGGCGATACCAGCCGGCCAGAGATCATGGAAGCGCCGATCGGGCTGGAGGGTCTGGTGTTTGGAACCGAGGACGCGGCCGCCACATTCGATGCCCTGCGGCAGGCCGAGGTTCCAATCGATCCGCCGCAGCAGTTTTCCCGGCCGGTGGAGATCAAGACAGGGCAACGTGACGCCGTGTTCCGTACGGTTAGGCTGCCGCGTGGCACAGCGCCGGCAGGGCGGCTATATTTCTGCCAGCATCTGACGCGGCACCTGGTCTGGCGCGACGAATGGCGGCAACATGCGAACGGCGCGGTCGGCGTGGCCCGCGCGGTGATCGCGGCCGAAAGCCCTGACACCGTGGGAACCCTGTTCACACGGATGTTCGGCCCGCGCGCGGTGCGTGCGACAGATGATGGCTGTGCTCTGACCCTGGGCCTGTCGCGTTTCGATGTGGTGACGCCGGCGGCGCTGTGGGAAATGTTCGGCGACGCGGCCGCCGACAGCCGCGGCCGGCGCGACTATATGGCGGCACTGACATTCCAGACGCTGTCGCTGGACGCGGCGGAGACAGCGTTGGAAGCCGGCGGCATTCGCGGCGTGGATCGGATCGGAACCAGCGTGCTGGTACCGGCGACAGAGGCATTTGGGGTGACGTTGGAGTTCAGCGTGTGATACAGCACGTGGCTCGTATCGTGGTCAGATCTTTAGCACTTTAATCGGTGGAGCAACCGCGAAAACGATTGGGCACCTCAGCCAGCCTTCGGTTGTCCAAACCGTCTCCCATTTTTATCGCTTACGAACCATTGCATTCGCCTGACCAAGGGGATCGCCGGCGAAACGCTACGGACTACCCGAAGGGCTGTCGCATCGAACCGATGTTCGGCCCGATGCGACAGCCGGTCTCACTCCTTGCCGGCGGTTTGAAGTTCCGAGTAGACACGCTCACTGAAATTATCCAGCTCGGCCACTTTCTGATTTTCCGCAACCGTGCTGTTGGCTTGGACAATTGGGCAGTAGGCGATGGTCAGGCTGTTGACTATGTCCGCCCGCTTGGCTTGCGGCGCCGCTGCCTTGACCTTTGAAACCACTTGGCCAGCGGTCTGCAACACGTTCTCCAACGTCATGGAGCGAAGCGCGTCCATGATGCCGCTTTTGGGATCGTTGATAACGCGGGCGAGATCCGGCTGCACCACGGTATCGCAGTGCCCATTGGGCCCGATATTCATCGCTGAAAACGACGTTGCACGTAGCTTGCCAACCGTACCCGGACCAGCATTTGCTGGCGCCTTGTTGCCCCAGGACTGGCGAACGTAGTTCGTTACGTCGGCAATCTGCTGGTCAGTCATGCCGACACTGACGGCGGGCATCGGCGCATAGGTCGCCTGCGCCTCGATACCGCTAAGGATCACGCGGATAACATCCTCCGGCCCGTTCGCCAGCACGGCGCCATTGTTCACAAGCGATGGCACGTTCTCGCCAATGCCCTTGCCGTCAAGCTGGTGACAGGATGCGCAGTTGTTGAGATAGACCTGCGCGCCGGCTGCCTGCGGGCCGGTGAACGCGGCGTCCTGCTTGCCGGTATAACTCGGTTCCGCTGGGGTCGATTTCAGATAGGCGACGATGGCATGGACGTCCGCGTCCGTCAGCTTGGAAAGGCTTTCGTGAACGGTCTGTGACATGGGTCCCGCCACCACGCCCATTCCGGGGGCGACGCCGGTCTTGAGAAAGCTGAAGACCTGATCGTCACTGTACTTGCCGATGCCATTCTGCATATCGGACGTTATGTTTGGCGCATACCAGTCCTGGATTGGACCGCCACGCAACGACTGCGCCATCTGCGTGTCACCCAGCAGATTGCGGCCGTTATGACACTCACCGCAATGACCCAAGCCTTCAACGAGATACGCCCCGCGGTTGATCTCCGCCGATTTTGACGGGTCGGGTTTGAAGACGCCCTCCTTCAGGAACAACTGGTCCCAAACAGCAAGACCGGCACGAACGTTGAACGGAAATGCCAGATGGTTGGGCAGACGCGGTGCGTGCACCGGCTGAAGCGAGAACAGATAGGCCTTGATAGCCAGCGCGTCGTCGCGGCTAACCTTGGTGAACCAGGGATACGGCATCACTGGATAGATGTGCTCGCCATTCTTGCCGAGACCCTCATGAAAAAGGCGAACGAACTGGTCATCCGTCCAGTCGCCGATCCCGGTCTCCTTGTCGGGGGTGATGTTGGGCGTGGAAATCGGACCGAACGGCGTCGGCATGTACTGCCCGCCGGCGTAATCGCGGCCATCTTTGGCGCTATGGCACGCCGAGCAGTCGCCGACTGTGGCGAGGTACTTGCCGCGGGCAATCAGGGGGTCTTTTGGCTGATTGTCTTCCAGCGCCTTGTTGGCCTGGTCGATCTGCATCTTGGCCGCCGCGTCATCCGGTGCCGCCTGTGCAGACGCGCCCATGGCAAATGGCATGATCCCCGCCAGGAAGCCGGCAATCCCGAGCATCCGGATCTTACTTGCACGCGAATTCCGTCCAGCCATGCGACTCCCCCCGTCTTCCTTGCATGAATGCAGCGATGGAAAGCGCAACGGCGATGGCTAGCATCGGTTGCACTGTCATCCGCGGTTCACGTCTACTTTTAACTGCGCAGGAGTTAGCAATTTTTAACTGCGCCGTGTCTGGAGATTACGAATATGTGAGAGACGGGCGGAAGGTGGACGCGTGCTCAATTCTCATATGACCCCAGAACAACCTATATGAGGCGCATATCCCTTGCTGCCCCAAGCGATCAGCGTGAGGAGGTTAAAGCCAGTCATGACAAGACATGGAACTCGCCTCGGCTAAGGCCTGTTCAGCCGTCTCCAGAGCCGGTCAGGCGTTGGTAATGCCGCCATCGATCGTGATTGTCTGCCCGGTAATATAGGACGCGTCGGGCGAACACAGGAACCGGATGACCGAGGCGATCTCGGACGGCTTGCCAAAGCGCTTCAGCGGGATTTCCTGCCGATACGCCTCGCCGCGTTCGGCGATGATCGGGTCCGCCATCTTCGTCTCGATCAAGCCGGGCGCGATGGCGTTTACCAACACGTCCGGTGCCAGTTTTCGCGACAGTGCCCGGGTCAGCCCGACAATCCCGGCTTTCGCGGCGGCGTATGGCGCAAAATCTGCGCTGCCGCGCCGATAGGCTACGGAGCTGGTCAGTACGATTCGCGCCGGCTCTCGCTGGTCAAAACGCGTCGAGAACGCCACCGCCATGTCGTAGGCATTGGTCAGGTTCGCGGCGATCGCCCGGTTCCAGACGCCATGGTCGTCGGGGTTCAGGTCATCCCGCTCGAACAGTCCCGCCAGATGCACCAGCGCGAAGACCGGCGCACCGGCGGACTCAATCACCCGGGCGCATTCCGCCGGCGTATCCAGGGCGGAGGCGATGATGCCCAGCCGTACCCGGCCGAGACTGCTTTGTGCGCGGGCCAGGGCGGCCTCATCGACATCGGCCATGACGACGTGGCCGCCCTGGCTCATGAAGGCGCGCACCGTCTCGATGCCGATGCCGCCCGCCCCGCCAGTGACGACAATGCGCTTGCCGGTGAAATCCGCCATCTGTCAGGCCACCAGCGCGGGATAATCCAGTGTCGCCATCACCTGTACCCGACGCATGTATCGCGGCTCGGACGGCATGTAGTCGGCAACCGCATTGTGCACCGTGCCGATGTTGTCCCATATACCATGGCTAGAACCTATCATTGTTGTCCTTTGCAGCTACGTCAGAATATCCCAATGAAGTGGCACAGTTCGAGAATCGTGTCGGCGTATGCCTCTGCTGTCAGCCGGACTTTTGCCTGACGATGACTCTCTCCTCCAGCCACCCTGCGCTAACCGCTTTTGGCTCAAAGCGAAAGCCAGGATGCTGGCTGACGGTGCATCTCACTGTCTCGGCGCCGGGCACGCGGCTCTTTGCCATGAACTCGAATTCTTGGTTTGGGCTCATAGGTAACGTCTTATCGTACTCTGATGGTGTGGTATGTCGCCCTTATGCTAGTGGCTCTCGACTCAGAGGTGGTCGGCTAAATTCGGACAGTCTGCTAAGTGGAACTTCTGCCTGAGAGCGGCGAGGATGCCGCGGATCAGGAGCGAATATGACGAAGCGAACACGCCGGACCCACGCTGCGGCCTTCAAGGCCAAGGTGGCGCTGGCCGCGATCAAGGGCGAGAAGACGCTGGCCGAGTTGGCGCAACAGTTTGAGGTGCATCCGAACCAGATCACTGCCTGGAAGGGACACCTGCTGGAGGCAGCCTCGGGCCTGTTTGGTTCGGGCGGCGGAGCATCCGAACCGGCACCTGTCATCGACGTCAAGACACTCCACGCCAAGATCGGAGAGCTGACGCTGGAGAACGATTTTTTGTCCGGTGCGCTCAGCAAGGCCGGCCTGCGGAGCGCAAAGCGATGATTGACCGGACGCACGAGTTGCCGCTGGGGCGGCAGGCGGCGTTGCTGCGATTGAGCCGCAGCAGCCTGTACTACGACCCGCAGCCGGTGCCCGAGGGCGAGCTTGTCATCATGCGGCGGATTGATGCGCTGCACCTGGACTACCCGTTCGCGGGCAGCCGGATGCTGCGCGATCTGCTACGCGGGGAGGGGGTGATCATTGGCCGCGAGATGGTGCGGACGATGATGCGCCGAATGTGTATTGAGGCGATCTACCGTCGGCCGAACACGTCAAAGCCGTGTCCAGGACACAAGATTTACCCATATCTTTTGCGCGGCCTGCCGGTTGACCGGCCCAACCAGGTGTGGTCGATGGACATCACCTACATTCCGATGGCGAAAGGCTTTGTCTATCTGGCGGCGGTGGTTGACTGGTTTAGCCGGCGGGTTCTGGCGTGGCGGGTGTCGGTCACCATGGAGGTTGATTTCTGCCTCGAGACCGTCGAGGAAGCGCTGGCGCGGCAGGGAAAACCGGACATTTTCAACACCGATCAAGGCAGCCAGTTCACCAGTGCCGCGTTCACCGGGCTGCTGCTGGAGAACGGGATCGCCATCAGCATGGACGGTCGTGGTGCGTGGCGAGACAACGTATTTGTCGAGCGGCTGTGGCGGTCGGTGAAGTACGAGGAGGTCTATCTGCGGGCCTATGAAACCGTCGCCGAAGCGCGGCGCCTGATCGGGGTATATCTGGATTTCTTCAACTGCAAACGACCGCACTCGAGCCTTGACGCCCGGACGCCGGACCAAGCCTACTTCACCCACCTGCCGCCACACGTGGCAGCCGCATGAATTTTGCCGCTGCTGTCGGGTCGCCTCTCCGATCAGGCTACGCCCTCCCTGCGAGGCGACCTGACAGCAGTACCTTACGTAACCAACAGGCAGGAGATCCACTTAACGGAGGCGAAATGCTGTAGCGACGAAGCCGACCATCTCTGTGCACCGATCCATGTGTGACACCCATGCCGCTCCCGGGTTGGTGCGCCGCCTATCTGCACGAGACAGCACTAGGTCTGATAGCGGCAGAGGCCGACGGCAACCTAGCCGCATTCATTTCTAAGCTACTCAAGTTCACCAAACAAGGATCGAATGCGATCAAGGATCGGGCCTCGGCTGAAAGAGCCAAACGAGCCGCCCTGTCGTACGATCAGTACCGCTTGGAAGACATGAAGTCCGGCGACGCATTCGAGAAGGTGAGAAGCCAAGAAAACCTCGCGGACGTGTCGTCAGCAAAAAAACTGGTCAGAAAGGGAAAGGCCATACTCCAACACGTCCCGTGTTCAAAAGGTTCGCCGTAAGGGTCTGTCGCTTTCTTATTGGGGCCAAACGTCCCTGGAAGTTTTGGCCTTAATGCGGGTTCGCCAAATTGCCAAACTCCGCCGCGTTGTCTCAGCGCACGGAGCCTCGTATGACTTGGTGTTCAGCATTCGCGCAACTGATCCTCGCTATCACAGTGCTGATCTTCGTATGGCGTGCGCCTCCGGAGGCCCTCAGCATGATCGCCGGGACAGTAGCACTTCTAGTGAGTGGACTGCGGCATCCTCACCGCTCCGCTAGGACACGACATATACCACCGGACGAATAGCGCCACTTTGGTTTCTGTGCCTTCTGAGCCGCGTTATCTTTTACTCAAACCACCAGCGCGGGATAGTCCAGCGTCGCCATCACCTGCACCCGGCGCATGTACCGCGGCTCGGACGGCATGTAGTCGGCAACCGCGTTGTGCACCGTGCCGATGTTGTCCCACATCAGCACATCGCCCACCGCCCAGTGATGAGCATACAGGAAGTCCGCGCGCTCCTGATGGCGGAACAGGTAGTCCAGGATCGTGCCGCTCTCGTACGGGTCCATGCCGTCGATCGACATGGTGTAGCCGGGATTGGCGTACAGCACCTTTCGTCCGGTCAACGGGTGCAGCCGCACCAAAGGCTGCGACACTGGCGGCTTTTGCCGCTTCTGCGCCTCGGTCAGCGGGGCGCGCCGTGACCCTGGACGCTGCCGCATCACCTCCCAGAACTTCTCGAAGTCATGCGTCGCGGTGCGGCCTTCCAGTGTGTGCTTCAGGCCCTCCGGCAGTTCGTCGTAGGCGGCGTGCATGTTGCGGAACTGGGTCTCCCCCACCGGCTTGCCGTTGCGGACCGGCACCGCCTGGGCATGCAGCACGTTCGCCAATGCAATGTCGCGGCTATAGGACATGTCGGTGTGCCAGCCTTGCCCGGCATCGTTCAGTCCCACTGGCCTGCCGTCGGGACGAAGCTGGTTTGACAGGATCATGACTTCGGGAAAGTCGGACTCATGGAACTGGTTGGCGACATTGACCTCCAGATCGCCGAAGCGCCTGCCGAAGGCGGCGAAGGCGGCGGTCTCGAGGGTCTGATCGGGAAAGCAAAGCACACCATGCCGCCCGAGGGCGCGGAGCAACGCGCGAAAGTCGCCATTGGACAGCGGCTCCGCCAGATCGATGCCTTCGACGCGCGCGCCGAGTGTCTGCCCGTTGGGAATGATGTCCATCATTGCGTCTCCTTCAGGGTTTGTCGCCACCCCACTGCCGCGGACCAGGCACGGTTGCCCGATCTCGTCATGGCGAGGGGGGTTCCATCCACCGTTTTTCGGAAATCAGCACGTCAAGTCGGGGATGGCGGCCCCGCGGCCGCGATAACGTTGCGAGAGTGCCTTGCCGCCGCAATCGGCACGCTGCCGCGAACGGCGCGCCTATTGATCAACGGATACTTTTTCATCAAGCCTTCGCCAGCCGCTCCACCGCGGCTACCACATCCAACGGGTTCTCCCGCGACAGGAAATGTCCGGCGCGGGGAACCAGCAAACGCTCCATGCCGCCGGTAAACAACCGGTCACGTGGAATGGAGCCTGCCGGAGAGGCCACCCCGTCGTCTTCGCCGTGCAGGACGATCGCCGGCACGGTGACCGGCGGCTGAGCCGCCAGCAAGGCTTCCAGATCGTCATAGGCCGGATCGCCAGGAGCGTTGCCGTAGCGATGCCGGTACGACTGAATGGTCACCGCGACAAAGTCCGGATTGTCGAAACTCGGTGCCGTAAGCAGGAACGTCGCGTCGTCGAAGACCCAGTTCGGCGACCACAGACGCCACAGCAGCCGTGCGATGTCGCCGCGATTGGCGGCCAGGCCGGCACACCCACGCTCGGTATGGAAATACCACTGATACCAGTGCCGAAACTCCTGCTCGGCTGCCCCAGGCCGAGCGGAGGCGGCGATGTCCTGAATGCCGTAGCCAGTGATGGCGACCAGCCCGTCCACCCTGTCTGGCCACAGCGCCGCCACGACGCAGGCCGCTCGCCCGCCCCAGTCGTAACCGCCCAGGATCGCGCGACGGATCGACAAGGCGTCCATGAAATCGCGCACATCCGCGCCCAGCGCCGCCTGCTGCCCGCTCCGCGGTGTCGCCGCATGCAGAAACCGGGTCGGACCAAAGCCGCGCAGCCACGGCACCAGCACGCGGTAACCGGCAGCCGCCAACGGCGGCGCCACTGCGTCCCAATCGTGCACGTCAGATGGCCAGCCATGCAGCAGGACCACCACCGGCCCGTCGGAAGGACCGGATTCGAGGTAAGCGATCTCCAGGACCGGCGTGCGGATCGTTTGCATCATCAGTATGCCAGGAACCCGCCATCGACCGGCAAGGTGACGCCAGTGATGTAGCGCGCCAGGTCGGAGGCGAGGAACACCGCCGGACCGGCGATATCCGCCGGCTCGCCCAGGCGGCCGAGCGGAATGCGCTGGGTGAAGTTGGCCATGTAGTCGGGGTTCTGACGGGCATCGGCGTTCAGCGGGGTGGCGATCATGCCTGGACCGATCGCGTTGACCCGCACCCCTTGCGGCGACAGTTCGATCGCCAGCGCCTTGGTCAGCGCCCGCACGCCGCCTTTCGAGGTGGTGTAGGCGGCCGAATTCGGCAGCGCCACGAACGACTGGACTGAGCCAATGTTAATCACGCAGCCTTTGGTCGCCTTCAACTGGTCCAGGAATGCGATAACCATGTTATACGGCCCATCCAGATTGACCGCCATCGTCGCGTCCCAATCCGCCTGCGTGCTGTCCGCCTCCAGCTTGCCGCGCCGGATGATGCCGGCGTTGTTCACCAGGATCGAGACAGGACCGACCTTCCCTGCAAGCGCATCGCATGCCGCCCGGTCCGACACATCCAGCCAATGATACGCTGTATCGCCACCGATCGAGGCGGCGACGCGTTCGGCGCCGGCCGCGTTCACATCGGCCACGATCACGCGGGCGCCGTTGTCGGCCATGGCGCGCGCGATGCCCTCACCAATCCCGGATCCGCCGCCGGTGACCAGGGCCAGCTTGCCGGCCAGCAGCATCTCAGCGCACCAGGTTGTTGGTGACCGCACCGCCCGTGGCGCTTCGCCCGCCATCGACGACGTAGTGCGCTCCAGTGATGTTGGATGCCAGGTCCGACGACAGGAAGATCACCAGGTTGGCGACTTCCTCGGCGGTGCCGTAGCGGCCGATCGGGATGTTGGACTGGTAGCGGGTGCCGACGCTGCCAGGGTCGTCCGGGTTCAACATCGTTTCCAGTGAATGGATCATCCGCGTGTCGATCGGGCCAGGACACACGGCATTCACCCGCACGCCGGCCCGCCCAACCTCGCCGGCCGCGGTCTTGGTCAGACCGATCACCGCATGCTTCGACGCAACGTAGGCCGGCATCCCCGGCGAGGCGACCAGGCCGGCCACCGAGGCGGTGTTTACCACCGCCCCGTGGCCCTGCTTGATCATCACCGGCAGGACGTGGCGCAGACCCAGGAAGACGCCCTTGACGTTGACCGCCATCACCCGGTCGAACATCTCCTCGTCGTACTGGTAAGTGGCGGCGACGCTGCCTTCGATGCCGGCGTTGTTGGCAAAGCAGTCGATCGAACCATAGGCATCCAATGCTAGCTTTACGTAGTTCTGCACATCGGCGGAACGGGTGACGTCGGCCGACACGAAGAGTGCGTCGCCGCCCTGCTGGCGCAGGATGCCGACGGTGGCCTCGCCCGCGGCCTGGTCGCGATCCACGATCACGACCTTGGCGCCGCGGCTGGCGAAACCGAGGGCGGCGGCGCGCCCAATGCCGTTGCCGCCACCGGTGATCAAGGCAACCTTGCCGTGGAAGTCCCCACTGGAGTCCATGTGTTTCCTCGCTTCGTTGTTGGCGTTGCATGAACGGTAGAGCATTTGCTGGCGCGTGAAAATGACAGGCGGGTGCGAGGCGAATGAGGTTATTCATCATTCAGGCGGCCGACACATCCCTGTCATCCGACGACTTGATGCTGGTGCCGCGTATCTGCCTGGTCCCGTCGAACGTGGCGGCGGCGATCCGCATCGTGCTGGTGCTGTCGATCGACTGGTTCATCGGCATGACACGGCAGCCAAGCCATCTTATCGGCAACTGCGTCGCCTATGGTAATTGGTGCCTGACATGAGGACTGACTTCGTGCTCATCTGGACGGCTCTGGCGGTTGACGTGACGATCAATGGGGCGGCGGCGTCGGTGGTCGCGGCATGACCATGAACTCCAACCGCGCCTCTTCCAGACAGGCCCAGACGTAAGGCATGAACGACCGCGTGATATCGACCTGGAATGCCTCCACGCCGATGCGCCACAGGATCACCTCGGCCTTCCCCAGCAGGGTGCGGGTGCACATGCCGACGGGGAACGTAACCAAATCCAGGTCCAGGGCGCAGAACGCGTTCAGGCACCATTCAGCGCGCGGCCCTGTGACCTCCAGGCGCCCGGCCTGATGTGAGACATCCACCACGCTGGCCGACTGATCGGCGGCCGCCCGCATCGCCTGCGCCACAACCATGGTGTCAGCCTCCGGCGCGAGGATCAGCCATTCGTCCGGCCCCAGCCACAGCGCCGCCCGGTTGCGGGCGGTCATCGAACGGCAGGGAACAGTGGGCAGCAGCACTCCGATCGCCAATCCAATGGCCGTCGCCGCGGCGGTGGCGGCGCGTACGCATAGCCGTGTCGCCGGCGTCAGCGCTGCCAGCCGGACGGAGGCTGCGGGCCGGGCGACCGGCGCGGGCGTGACGGTCGCGGGCAGCAGCGATGCGCCGGGTGGGCGTGGACCGGGCGAAGCATGCGGGCGCTCGCCGGATTTGTCGTAGAACAGCGGTTCGGTGACGGTCACCCGCACCAGGGCCCGCACCATCGGCACAAGTAGCACCGAACCAATCCGGGCACGGCCCGCCGACACCAGCGCCATGGCAAACCCACGATCGAGAACAGGGCTGTGGTAGGCGGAGGTGACGTGACCGAGAGACGCGGATCGGCGGCCTTCTATCACCTGCGCGCCTTCCTCCAGCACCACCGCTGGATCGATCGGCAGCAGGCCGACCAATTGCTTGCGGTCCGCGCGCAGCATGTCGGGCCGCGACAGCGAGCGTTTGCCGACGAAATCCGATTTTACCCGACTGATGGTCCAATCCAGGCCCAGATCATCGGCAATGACCGTCCCGTCGGTGTCCTGGCCGATGACGATGTAGCCTTTCTCGGCGCGCAGGATGTGCATCGCGTCGGTGCCGTACGGCATGACGTCACGTTGCAGAAGCGTGTCCCAGACACGCTGCGCCTGATCCGGCGGCAGGTTGATCTCGAACCCCATCTCACCGGTAAAGCTGACGCGGAACAACCGGACCGGGATGTCGCCGATATGGCCTTCCCGCACGCTCATGTGCGGCATCGCGCCCAGATCAATGTCTGGGATGAACGGCCCCAGGATATCGGCCGACCGTGGTCCTTGCACGGCAATGACAGCCCACTGCTCGGTGATCGAGGTCAGCCAGGCGCGCATGCCGAAGAATTCGGTCTGCAGATAATCTTCCATGTGGTGCAGCACGGATGCGGCGCCGCCGGTCGTTGTGGTGACATGGAAACGGTCGGCTGACAGACGGCCGACAATGCCATCGTCGCGGATGAAACCATCCTCCCCGAGCAGGATGGCATAGCGGCAACGGCCGGGGTGGAGGGTGCTGAAGTCGCCGGTGTAGATGCGATTCAGGAATGCCTCGGCATCCGCGCCGGCAACTTCAATTTTTCCCAGGGTGCTGGCGTCGAAGATGCCGACCTCGGTACGCACCGCACGACATTCGCGCGCGACGGCAGCCTGAATGGTTTCATTGTCGTGCGGAAAGCATCGGGCGCGCTTCCAGTTACCAACATCTTCAAGCACCGCACCCGGCACGGCGATCGGCGGCAGGCGCTCCGGGGCGAACAGCTTGCCGCGGAATGGACCGGCCAGGCTGCCGAAGGTCACCGGCGTGTAGGGCGGCCGGAAGCTGGTCTGGCCGATTGCCTCGATCCCTTGTCCGGTCAGACCGGCGACAGTGGCCAACGCGTTCAGGTTGGACGTCTTGCCCTGATCGGTCGCCATGCCGGTCGTGGTGTAGCGTTTGACATGCTCAATCGAGCGGAAACCCTCGTCCATTGCGACCGCCAAATCGCGCGTGGTCACGTCATTGCCGAAGTCAACGAACGCCTTCGGATGTGGGGCGGCCGGCAACGGCGGCAACGAAGGCGCCATCGCCGGCAGACCCATGACACTGAACAGGCGCGGCGCGCCGCCGCCGGCTGCGGTGCCGTCGTGAAGCGTGACAGCCAGGTCGAAGACGCCGGCGCAGGCGCCGACCGATCCCGCGGCACAGGCGCGTCCCGATTCCACGGCGCGAGCGCCGGCCCGTCCCGGCTCATCAGTCGGTAGGAAGGTGCCCGACGCAGCGTGGAACATCAGCGGGCGGCGTGACTGGGAATGCAGGTGCACCGAGGGCGTCCAGCCGCCCGACATCAGAAGCGTGTCGCAAGGGATGACATCGATCCCGTTCGCCAAACCGGCGGAGCGGATTCGCATCCGGCCCTTGGTCCCGGCGATGGTGGTGCCGGTGTGGACCGGCAGCCGGCGCGCACGGACTGCCTCGATCGCCTCGCCCTCTGGCGCGGCGCGCTGATCAACAATCGCGGCGATGGCTATCCCAGCGTCGTGCAGGTCGGCGGCGGTGCGATAGGCGCTGTCGTCGGCGGTCGCCAACAGCACGCGCCGGCCCGGTATGATACCGTAGCGATGCAGATAGGTCCGTGCCGCGCCGGCCAGCATCACGCCGGGCCGGTCATTGCCGGGAAATACCAGCGGCCGCTCGATGGCGCCGGTTGCCAGGATCACCCTGCCGGCGCGGACCTGCCACAGGCGTTCCCGCGGCATTGCGGGATCGGGAGCGGCGACGTGATCCGTCAGCCGCTGCACCAGGCCGATCATCTGATCGGGATACCAGCCGAACGCCGTGGTGCGGGGCAGCAGGGTGATCGAGCGGGATAGCGTGGCGACGGCTTCTCGCACCCAGTCGGCGGCAGCCCAGCCGTCGATGGTGACCGCCGGCTCCGCCAGCAGGCAGCCGCCGAGTTCCGGCTGCTCGTCGCACAGGATCACCCGTTCGCCGGTGACCGAGGCTCCCAATGCGGCGGACAGGCCGGCAGGGCCGCCGCCGATCACCAGGACGTCGCAGTGCGCGTACTGATGCAGATACCGATCCGGGTCGGGCGCCCGTGGTGCCTTGCCAAGCCCGGCGGCGCGACGGATCGCCGGTTCGTACAGGCGGTGCCAGAACGATCGCGGCCACATGAAGGTCTTGTGGTAGAAGCCGGCTGCCAGCAGCGGGCCGGCCAGTCCGGCCACCGCGCCAAGGTCAAAGCCAAGCGAGGGATAGCGGTTCTGGCTGTGGACGGTCAGGCCGTCGTAAAGCCCGATCTGGGTCACGCGCAGGTTGGGCGTGATCCGGCCGGCGCCGCGATCAACGGTGACCAAGGCATTCGGCTCCTCGGCGCCGGTGGAGATAATACCGCGTGGACGATGGTATTTGAACGAGCGGCCGACAAGGTGCACGCCGTTCGCCAGCAAGGCGGAGGCGAGCGTGTCGCCGGCGAAGCCGCTGTAAGGACGGCCGTCGAAGGTGAAACGCAGGCGATCAGCGCGGTTGATCCGTCCGCCGGCCGAGGCGCGGAATGGTTGGGTCATGGCGAAGTGGTTTCGGGTGCGGCAGCGCAGGATGCAAGAAGGGCCTTGCCCGACCATGACGGCAGGTCAGGGCTACCGTTCATCGGCCTCACCAGGGCGGTATGTCGCGGCGATACGGTCGGTTACGGTGTCACGTATGCAGTTTAGGAACCGTCCGCAGCCATGTATATGCCGCCAACGTTCCTTGTGGGCACCTTTCGCGTTGTCCCGCAGATACAGATAAGCCGCCCAGGCCGCATCGTCGACGGCGGACGGATCATCCGGACGCACCACATGCGCCTGACCGCAGTAACGAAACTCGTTCTCCGGACGCAGGCCGCACCATGGGCATGGGATCAGCAGCATCAGTGCGCCACGGCCGCCGCCGCGGCCTCATCGATCACGCGGCCGGTGGTGAAGCGATCCAGACCGAAGGGTGCCGCGAGTGGATGTGGCGTTCCCCGTGCGATCGTGGCGGCAAAGACATGACCAGATCCGGGTGTTGCCTTGAATCCGCCCGTACCCCACCCGCAATTGACGAACAGTCCCGGCACCGGGGTCGGTCCGATGATGGGTGACCGGTCCGGCGTCGTATCAACAATGCCGCCCCAGTTGCGCAGCATCCGCAGCCGCCGGAACATGGGAAACATCTCGCAGAGTGCCTGCAAGGTCTCGCTGGTAATGTGCAACCCGCCGGCCTGGCTGTACGACGTGTAGGCGTCGGTGCCGGCGCCGATCACCAGTTCGCCCTTGTCCGACTGGGAGATATAGGCATGCACGGTGTTCGACATCACCACGCAGGGCATCACCGGCTTCACCGGCTCGCTGACCAATGCTTGCAGCGGAAACGATTCAAGCGGCATGCGTACGTCGGCCATCGCCATCACCACACTGGTATGGCCCGCGGCCACCACGCCCACTTGTCGGGCAGCGACCGGGCCGCGTGTCGTTTCGACGCCGGTGACCCTGCCGGTGGGGTCGCGAGCGATGCTGGTCACGGCGCAGTTCTGAATGATGTCCACTCCGCGGGCGCTGGCGGCCCGGGCGTAGCCCCATGCCACGGCGTCATGCCGAGCGGTGCCGCCACGCCGCTGCAGGGCGGCACCCAGAATCGGATAGCGGGCGTCCGCGCCGATATCCAGCGGCGGGCAGACCGCCTTCGCCTGAGCCGGCGTCAGCCACGCATTGTCGATGCCTTGCAGACGGTTGGCGTGGACGTGGCGCCGGAACACCTGCATGTCGTGATGCGTATGCGCCAGCATGAGCACACCGCGCGGCGAAAACATCACGTTGTAATTCAGTTCGCCGGCCAGCCGCTCCCACAGCTTCAGCGCGTGGTCGTACAACGCCGCGCTCTCGTCCCATAGGTAGTTGGAGCGGATGATGGTGGTGTTGCGTCCCGTGTTGCCGCCGCCCAGCCAGCCCTTGTCGAGCACCGCGACATCGCGGATGCCATGCTCCTTGGCAAGATAATACGCTGTCGCCAGACCGTGGCCGCCGGCACCGACGATGATCGTATCGTAGGATGACTTCGGCTGCGCATCCCGCCACTGCCGAGCCCAGGCCTGCCCCGCACCGTGCCGCAGCAGCGAAAGAAATGAAAATCGTGCGCCATCCACCATGGGGCGGCATGGTTGCCACAGCTTTCCGGCGGCGGAAAGCCGCCAAGCCGTCCGCCTGGGCGGTGCGTCAGGCTTCCGGTACGGGCCGTCCAGCGCTATAGATCGCGTTAAAGGTGGGAGCGCGGCCAATGACGGCATTCGACTACATCATCGTGGGTGGTGGTTCAGCCGGCTGCGTGCTGGCCAACCGGCTGACCGAGGACGCGCGAACCCGCGTCCTGCTGCTGGAGGCCGGGCCGAAGGACGCGTCGATGTGGATCAACATCCCGGCCGGCTTCGTCAAGCTGCTCAACAACCCGAAATTCAACTGGAACTTCGAGAGTGAGCCGGAACCCAATGCCGCCAACCGCCGCATCCCGATCCCGCGCGGGCGCACGCTCGGTGGTTCCAGTTCAATCAACGGCATGCTGTATGTCCGCGGCAATCCACTCGATTATAACACCTGGTCGCAGTTCGGAAACCGCGGATGGTCATATGATTCGGTGCTGCCGTACTTCCGCAAGGCTGAGCATTTCGGGCCTGGCGGCGACGATTCCCGCGGGCGCGGCGGACCTCTGCACGTCGACCACATGCGTGAACGGGCGGAACTGCTGGACGCCTTCATTGATGCCGCGGTGGACGAAGGATTCCCACGCAACAAGGACTACAACAACGGCCGCCAGGAAGGCTTTGGCTATTTCCAGGTCACGCAGAAGAATGGTGAGCGCTGGTCCACCGCACGCGGCTTCCTCGATCCGGTCCGCAACCGCCCAAACCTGAAGATCGAGACCGAGGCGCTGGCGTCGAAGGTGATCCTGGACGGCAGGCGCGCCGTCGGCGTCGCCTACACTCAAGCTGGCGTCGAGAAGGAGGCACGCGCCGGCCGGGAGGTCATCCTGTCAGCTGGCGCGGTGAAATCGCCCCATCTGCTGGAGCTTTTTGGCATTGGTCAACCGGATCTGCTTTCATCGCTTGGTATTCCGGTGGCGCACGCGCTACCTGGGGTCGGCGAAAACTACCGCGACCATTACGCACCACGAATGAACTGGCGGGTAAAGCTGCCGGTCACCCTGAACGAGCACAGCCGCGGCATTGCTCTGGCCAGGGAAGTCGTGAAGTACTACACCCAGCGGCGTGGCATCCTGACTTTCACCGCCGGCATCGCCTACGGTTTTATCAAGACCCGGCCGGAACTGGAAGAGCCCGATGTGCAATACCATTTCGCCCATGCCAGCTATGGCAACGCGCAAACGCGCGTGCTGGAAACCCAGCCCGGCATGACCCTGACGGTCTACCAGTGCCGGCCGGAGTCAAAAGGCTCGATCCACGCCAGATCAAGCGATCCGCACGCGTCGCCGGCGATCCGGCCGAACTACCTTGCCGACCCGATCGACCAGCGCGTCCTGGTGGACGGCATGAAGATCGGCCGCCGCATTATCAGCAACCGCGTGTTGGACAAATATCGCGCCTACGAAATGAACCCGGGTGACAAAGTCCAGAGCGATGCCGAGTGGCTGCAATGGGCGCGGGAAACCGGCCAAACGACCTATCACGTCATCGGCACGTGCAGGATGGGTCCCGACCCGATGGCCGTCGTGGATGACCAACTGCGCGTCCACGGCATCGCCGGCCTGCGGGTGGTGGACGCTTCGATTATGCCCACCGTCCCTTCCGGCAACACCAACGCAGCAGTGATCATGATTGCCGAAAAAGGCGCGGACCTGATCAAGTCGGTCACGACCAATGCATTGCGTTCAGCGGCTTGATTGGTCTGAGGAAGGAGTAAGGCGGGGGCTCTGCCCCATAAGCGCTAGGATAAGGCATTTTTAGCGTCTTTGTCTTGGCAGCGGCGCTTTCTGGGCGGCTCGGCCAGCCGCCTGCGTGCCGTTCTGCGGGTCGCCAGGCTGCGGCGTCTTCGGGGTTGTGCGAACAGAGCCACTTGCAGACGGCGGTGGTTGGATTGCCAAACCCGCCAAAGGCTGGCGTGACGGGTTGCACGGCCAGATGTTGGCTCAGGGGGGAAAGCCGAGATCCTCGCCCAGCGAAGTCTCGATCAGCACGGCGGCGATGAGATGAGCGAGCAGCCAACTGCGCGCGAGCTTGGGATCGCTTGCTTGCAACGCCGCAAAGCCGCCCAGGCTTTTCAGTCGTTTGAACGCGAGTTCCACCTGCCAGCGCATGCGGTAGAGCCGCACGACCTCCGCCGCTGTCGCCTGTTCTGGCGACAGCGAGGTCAGCAGCATCATGTATCCAGCCGCCCTCAGGGTGCGCGGATCGGTCTTGTGGCCCTTGCGACTGGCCTTGCGGTGCAGCCTCTTGTGCTGGCGCTCGGTCGCCTCGGGCGGCTTGCGCGCGATGATCAGGCGCGCGCGCACCGGGGCGCGGCCGGCGCCGATTGACACGGCGTGTTCCACCACCGACGGGCCGTTGTCGGACAGCGCCGCGACCAGATCAAAGGCCTGCCGCGACGCATCGAACACGTTCACCGAGCGCCAGCCGATCCGGGTGATGAAGTCCGCCTGGTTGGCGTGGGCATGGGCAAAGTTGCGCACCCGCGCATAGCCACGATCCTGCACCAGAACATCACCGGGCCGCACCGCCACGCAACTGAGCGCTTCGGCCGTGGCGGCCTTGGTCATCGCAAGATCGGTAAAACAGCCGCGCGCCGGTTCATAGCGCGCGTGAAGCCGCCAGTCACTGCCTTTACTGCCCGGGATCGAGACCGTGGAGCCATCCACCAGGTTGAGTTGCAGGCGCCCCTCCATTGGCGTGTCGCCGCGACGATCCGCCAGCAGCCGGTCCAGCACATCAGCCAGGAAATCACCCGAATTGCGCAATCGATCCAGCAGCGAGACGTCACAGAGATCGGCAATCCCGGCTTCGGTGGCATGGCTGGCGACCGCACGCAGCGATAGCCTGCCGGGGCCGTAGAGGAGAGCCAGATGCAGCAGGTCGGCCGCGCTGCGCACGCCACGTTTGCGCACCAGGGCTTTGTGCGTCCGGGCGCTGACCTCCAGATCAATCAGCGAAGAGACGTGGCCGACGACGCTTGGCCAATGATCCAGATGAAACAATGCGGTTTGCATCTGCCCCGGAATCACGCCAAAACGTGCCGTGTCAATCCTATCCTAGCGCTTATGGGGCTCCGCCCCTCGACCCCGCCAAAGGCTGACGCCCTTGGAACCCATTTAGGGATTTGGGGGAGAGGGGGCTACTCAGTCGTTGTAACCGCCTCGGTCGCCCCCTCACCCCCAAACCCCTGAACGGGGATCAAAGGGGCATCCGCCCCTTTGCGGGTCCAGGGCAGCGCCCTGGCCTTCTTCGTTTAGGACTCCAGCAGCCGCCGCAGTAGTTCCACATCCTCGGCAAAGGTGCCGTCGCGCTGCATGAGTTCGCTAACGCGTGATACCGCGTGCATCACGGTCGTGTGGTCTCGGTTGCCGAACTTGCGGCCGATTTCCGGCAAGCTGCGGCTGGTAAGCTGCTTGGCGAGGAACATCGCCACCTGCCGGGGTCGGGCGACGGCGCGGGCGCGGCGGGCAGAGGACATATCGGTCAAACGAATGCTGTAATGCTCAGCAACTTTCTTTTGTATCTCTTCAATTGTTACACGACGATCGTGCGCCTTCAGGATGTCGTGTAACACCTCGTGCGTCGTTTCCAGCGTCACCGGCCGGCCGAACAGATTGGCGTGCGCCACCAGGCGATTTAGTGCGCCTTCAAGCTCACGGACATTCGACGTGATCTTGTGCGCCAGGAACTCGAGCACCTTCACAGGTACGGGAACGCCGGCACGGGCTGCTTTTGCTTCCAGGATCGAGATGCGCAATTCATACGTGGTGGTATGCAGGTCTGCCACCATGCCACAGCCCAACCGGGTTCGAAGCCGGTGCTCCAACCCATTTAGGTCGGAGGGCGACTTGTCGGCGGATACGACAATCTGTTTGCCGGCCTCGACCAGGTAGTTGAACGTATGAAAAAATTCTTCCTGGGTGTTGTCCTTGCCGATAAGAAATTGGAGATCGTCGATCATCAACACGTCGACGTTGCGCAGGTGCTCCTTGAACTCCATCGTGGACTGGCTGCGGATGGCGGCAATGAAGCGATACATGAATTTTTCCGCGGACATATAGGCCACGGAGACGGGATGGGTTGCGCGGTCCGTCAATTCCCACGCAATAGCGTGCATCAGGTGGGTCTTGCCCAGGCCAACGCCGCCATAAAGAAACAGCGGATTGAACCCTGGGCTGGACGGCCGTTCGGCGACCCGGCGGGCGCAGGCATAGGCGAATTCATTCGGCTTGCCGACCACAAAACCCTCGAACGTAAAGCGAGGATCGAGGGCCGCGGCCATTTCCGGACGTGGTTCGACCCGATCCTCCTGCCAGCCAGAAGCAGGCATGGCTGAGCTGTTCGAGAAGCCAACCGGAGCCGACGCGCCGTCGATGCCCGGAGGGGAAGCAGCTTCCGATTGCGATGCCCGGTCGTCCGTGCCAGATGCCTGAAGCGCCAGCGGATCGTGCAACACGGTCAGGCTTTTTGCCGGCGGCATGCCTGCCGGCCGCGCGGCGCCTACTCGAATATCCACGCGCCGCACCGCCGTATTCTCCGCCTGCCAAAAAGCACTGATCCTGTCGCCATAGCGACTGGTAACCCAATCTCTCAGAAAACGTGTGGGTAGCGCGACAGTCACTTCGTCACCGTCGATCCCAGCCAAGGTCATCTGCCGAAGCCAGGTACGATATTCGACGTCGCCCACCTCGGTTTGAAGCCGCGCCCTGATCCGTGCCCATTGGGCAGCAAGATGTGGCAGTTCCACAATCTCCGGCTCAGTCGTGGTCATCCAATGCCCCCCGAATTACTTAACTCACTGCCCCACCACATCGTTCCTGGTCCTGACGGTTGATCCGTCGAGATTCCCCGATCCTGGCCAATATGACACAGTTCTTCTAGCCTCCGGAGAGGATTTTACTACAACTTCTTCTGGTTTGGCTGAAGAAAAAGCATTATGTCAGAATTTCGACGTGAGGCAATATCAAACTGGCGACCGTAAAAATGAGGTACAAAAAAGGAATAATGTTCTCGGTATTCTCACTTAACCAGCCTGCTGCTTTATACTACTTGCAATCATTCAACAAGATTGAAGAATGCAAACGCCTACGTCCAATAAAGTCAGATTTCGGACCACTTGCGGTTCGCAGTTACCACCAGAAAGAGCCGGTCAACAAACCGCCTCTCAATTTCGTGCTTCAGGCGCTCGGTAGCGCCTTGATCCGCGCCGCCAGGCGAGACAGTTTCCGCGCCACCGTGTTTGCGTGGACAACACCTTTCCCGGAGGCACGCTGCATCTCCGGCTGCGCCGTACGAAGAGCGTCATTCGCCGCAGACTTGTCACCCGTCGCGATCGCGGTTTCCACCTTCTTCACAAACGTTCGCATGCGCGCCTTCCGCGCATGATTGCGGGCGGTGCGGGTAACTGTCTGACGGATGCGCTTTCGCGCCGAGGCGGTATTGGCCATGAGTCCTTTGGTTTCACATCACGAGTGGCACGTCGCCTCGGGTCCGGAGACCTTTGGCTAAAGCAGAATAAGACGGGCGTTTTACGCAGGCAAAAGATAGGTGTCAAGGTGAAGAAGCACAACTTTTACGTGTTAACAACAGACATATTTATCTTATCGCGTGCAGTTCGTAATTTGCTAGCACGTTAACTTACAGCACCGGAACGCCGCCTCGTTTTGCCTTCTCCTCCGGCTCCACATGAATCGTGATCATGAGGTGATTCATTTCGGCTTTTAGTGTGTCTTCGATCCGGTCACAGATCGTATGGGCCGTTGCGACCGTCATTGCACCCGGCACCACCAGATGGAATTCCAGGAAGGTCAGCCGTCCAGCATGTCGGGTCCGCAAATCGTGCGCCTCAATCGCGCCGGCGGCGCTGTTAGCCACCAGTTCCTTGATCCGGGCCACCACAGCCGGTTCCGGCGCGGCATCCATCAAGCCGCCGACCGAGCTGGAGATCATTGCCATGCCCGACCACAATACATAGACGCCCGTGGCGGCGGCCAGGCATGGATCAAGAATCAAGCGGCCGGTGCTGACAGCCAGCACGACGCCCACGGCGATCCCCACCGACGTGACAACATCGGCCAGCAAATGCCGCGCGTCGGCCAGCAACGCCGGCGACCGCAACCGCCGCCCGGCCTTCAGCAGCGCCGTCGACCATACCGCATTGATCAAGGTTGCCGCGGCGTTCAGCGCGATGCCCTGAAACGGCAGCTCGAGCGGACGAGGCCGCAACCAGCTCCGCCAACCCTCATTGAAGATCAGAATGGCGGCGACGACAATCAGTGCGCCTTCAATGACCGCGGCAAAGAACTCTGCTTTATCATGGCCATATGGGTGATTGGCGTCGGCCGGACGACCCGCGAAACGCAGGGCGATCCACGCGATCAGACTCGCTGCGACATTGACGATCGACTCCAACGCATCCGAATAAAGCGCGGCGCTGCCAGTGACCCACCATGCAGCGCCTTTCAGGCCCAGCACGAGGCAACCGGCTAGCGTGCTGCCCAGCGCGAAACGCTCCCCTGTCGTCATGCCGCGCGCCTAGCACATTGAAAGGATGCCGTCAGCCGCCGCATCCAACGGGCTGGCAACTCAGGCGCCTGCCGTGCTGATGCGACCACCAATTCTTGATGCGGCACCGGCCATTAACGCAGTTTCGCACGCACCAGCCGCCGGCACGGTGGGGCCAGTACAACCGCACCAGGTCGGCACCCCCAGGCCAAAAGATCCACTGCGCACCGCCTTGTCCCGATCCGACGGAACGTTCCCATTATATCAGGAAATTGCCTTGGCAACACAAGAGCGCCACGCTATCCACCGTGGCCAATACATAAAAGGAGAATCGCATGCGCCGTCTGCTGAGCGTCGCCGCGGCCTTGAGCATGATGTTCGCCCAACCAGTACTGGCGGCTCCGCAGTGCACGGCATCGATGGATGAATCCGCGTTCGAGATCCAGGCCCTGCGCAGCGAACTGATGGTCCTGGCAACAGGCTGTCACGACGACGACCGCTATAATGCCTTCATCCGCCGGTACCAACCCGACCTGCAGGCCAACGAACGCGCAATCAACGCCTACTTCGTCCATCGCTATGGCCGCAACGGCCAGACCGAACACGACCGCTTTGTCACCGACCTGGCCAACGCCATGTCGCACCAGGGCAGCGACCTTGGCGGCGACTTTTGCCCACGCAACGGCATGATGTTCAAGGAGGTGCTGGCGCTTCCCGCGCCGTCCGACTTGCCGGACTACGCAGCCGGCAAGGACCTCGTCCCGACTTCCGTGAATATTTGCTCGCCTCTGCCTGCCCCGCCGAAGAAGATCCACCGGATAGTGGCTAAGGTTGCTTCAAAGAAGAGATAGTTGCAGCAGTATCAGCGTAGGGTTTCCCAATCCGGGCGTTGCCTCGGCCGGCACCGCCCACCATCACACCTTCGGGTTTTGCGTGGGCGCCTTAACCATCACTGCAATATTAATAATCGCGTTACCCGGTATCAGCTTTACCGCGAATTTGTCGCTGCCGCTAAAGCCGTGCTCAGGCGTGTAGTCGATCCTTGTGTCGTCGCCAACCTCGTGAATCACGACATTTCCGTGCGCGGGCCGCATCAACAACAAGCCAGCGTCGAATGGTTTGGGTCCAGGCTGCCAAACCGTCAGACCGCACCAGCCACCGTCGTTGCCGAGCTTGATTTCAGTGGCTAGGGTCTGCCCAGCGATTGGCGTCACCTTCGGAACGTCACAAACTTTCGCCCCACCGGACAGGTCAACGGCATAAACCCGCGCGCCGGATCCGATGGGTCCCGCCGGGGAACATGCCTGCGGCAGCAAACCTATCATAACAACGGCGATCCTCGCCATATGCCCAAGGGCATGCAGGTTAGCATGTGGTGGGGTCGGCCCGTCTTCGGTCATATCGTCTGTGCCTCTGGTTCAAGTATGCAAACGGAACCTTCCGCAACCGAGTCCCAATTAGGTCCGCCCGTTTAGAGACATACCCCTTGCGACGGTTATTGGAAGTTAAGTTTGCCAAATTGCGCCCGAGATTGTGGAACCCTGCGGAACAAGCCGATGTCGTAGCCGTGTCCTGAAACCGCTTCAAAAGCCATTGATCAGATTGCCCATCCATGTCCGGTTCTCGCCTCGGGGATGATCACTGCGCGGATAACCCACCAGCGCCTGGTGGCTGTGGGCGTTCCCGGTGGCGATGTCCGGCAGATTACCATCAGGCGGAGTGCTGATGGCAAAGAAGCGGCCGACATTGCTTTTTCGCCAGAATACGGAATACTGGCAATGATGTGCCGCAGCCGGGTTTGACCAATCCGGTCAGGTTCAATGCCAGCGCAAGCGGCTACCGCCATACAGCCGGTTCGCGCGCACACTCGGCTACGCAATCGGCGTCGCTTCAACTTATGGTTCGCCAATGGTCTCCATCGACCGTTATATGGCAAAGACTTTAAACGGACCACCCGATGAAATGATCAAACTCCCGCAGATGTCGGTTGGAGTGGCCGGGCCATTCGCTATCGCCGCGGCTTGTTCGGGCACGGCCGCGGTGCCTGATGGCGTTCTGTTGTGCCATGATCAGGATGCCGAATGAACGCGACCGCACCCAACTTTCAGGATGTTGTCCGCCGGCTGCATGACTTCTGGGCGCGCCAGGGGTGCGTAATCTTGCAACCATATGACATGGAAATGGGCGCGGGCACGTTTCATCCGGCGACCACCCTTCGTGCCCTTGGGTCAAGGCCCTGGCGCGCCGCCTACGTCCAGCCCAGCCGCCGCCCGACCGATGGCCGTTACGGAGAGAACCCAAACCGGCTGCAGCACTTCTATCAGTACCAGGTGATCATAAAGCCCAGTCCGGCGGACGCGCAGGATCTGCTGCTTGAGAGTTATCAGGCGATCGGGCTGGACCCGCTGCTGCATGATTTCCGTTTTGTCGAGGATGACTGGGAAAGCCCCACCCTAGGCGCTTGGGGCCTCGGGTGGGAAGTCTGGTGCGACGGGATGGAGGTCGGCCAGTTCACCTACTTCCAGCAGGTCGGCGGCATCCCGGTGACCTCGCCCAGCTTCGAGATGACCTACGGCCTGGAACGCCTGACGATGTATGTCCAGGACCGCGAGAACGTGTACGACCTCGACTTCAACGGCGCCGGTGTCACCTACGGCGACATATTTTTGCGAGCCGAACGGGAATATAGCGCCTATAACTTCGAACGCGCCGACACCGCCATGCTCTCCTGCCATTTCACCGATGCCGAGAAGGAGTGCGCGGCGCTGCTTGGCGACAAGCTGGCGCTGCCAGCCTATGACCAGTGCATCAAGGCCAGTCACCTGTTCAACCTGCTCGACGCCCGGGGGGTCATCAGCGTTACTGAGCGCGCAAGTTATATCGGCCGCGTCCGCGCACTGGCGAAAGGCTGCTGCGAAGTGTGGATAGCCGGGGAAACCCCATGACATCAATGCTCGGAGTGCCTATTTCTACCGCCCCAAATTTGCATTCTACCACGGCGGGACCATGGGGGCACAGTTGAACATCAAGAGCGAGGATGCTTATCACCTCGCATCGCAGTTGGCTGAACTGACCGGCGAAAGTTTGACCGCCGTCGTGAGCAGGGCGCTTCGGACCGAACTGGACAGCGAGCGGCGGGCGCGCGACATCGACACGAAAGTCGCTAGAATGCTGGCAGCCGGCCAGGAAATTCGCTCTCATCTGCGCGAGGCGATCACTTCAGATCATAGCTGCCTGTATGATGATCTTGGATTTCCCCGGTGATTATCGACGCGTCCGCGTTGCTGGCCATCGTGTTAGGTGAACCGGATGCTGCCTTGTTCGCACGCGCCATCCCATCCGAGCATCACCCGCGCATGCCGTGCGTGACCTGGTTTGAAGCCGCGATGCGAACTGAACTCGCCGGTGATGCGGTTGCCGTCAGCCGATCGGATGATTTCCCAAAGAAATTCGGCATCGACATCATTCCCTTCACCGCCCGCCATGCGGAGGCCGCTCGGCTGGGTCGCCGCCTGTATGGCCGTCCGCACCATCCGGCCGGCCTGAATTTTGGCGACTGCCTGGTTTATGGCGTCGCCAGGTCGGAGCGCGAGCCTTTGCTGTTCAAAGGTGTCGACTTCGCGCGGACGGACGTCCAGCCGGCGCTGAAGGGCTGACGATGGCGGAACTCTTCCTTGAACTGTTCAGCGAGGAAATACCCGCCCGTATGCAGCGCGGCGCGGCCGCCGATCTTGAACGCCTGGTCACCGCCGCCTTGGCCACGATTACACCGTCCAGCCTTGCGACCTGGTTCGGTTCCCGCCGCATCGCCTTGCGCGCTGAAGTTGCCGCCGAGGTCGCCGCCGTCGGCACCACCGAGCGTGGTCCGCGCACCATTGCACCCGAACAGGCGCTTGCCGGCTTCCTGCGCAAGCACAACGCGTCGCCTGACCAGTTGCGTCAGGAAGGCGGCTATTGGGTGCTGGAAAGGCGCGTTGAAGCGATTTCCGCCGTGGGCCTGATCGCTGCCGCGATGCCATCCCTGCTCCGCCGCTTTCCCTGGCCGAAATCAATGCGCTGGGGTGGCACCAGCAGTTTTGTCTGGGTCCGCCCGCTGCGCCGGATCATCTGCCTGCTCGATGGCGCCGTCGTGCCGTTCAACCTGCGTGACGGCGGAGACGACGGCCATGGACTTGCCGCCGACAATCTGACGGAGGGTCACCGCTTTCACGCGCCCGGCACCTTCGCCGTTACCAGCGCGGCCGACTGGCAGGCAAAGCTGACCGAGCACCGGGTGCTGGTGGAGGCCGATCGCCGCAAACAGGTTATCGCCGATCGCATCGCTGGGCTTGCCGCCGAAAAGTCCCTGGTTGTCGTGGACGATCCGGCCCTGCTGGAAGAAGTCGCCGGCCTGGTCGAATGGCCGGTCCCGCACCTCGGCCGCATCGCTGCCGAACACATGGACCTGCCACCCGAGGTCATGCAGGTTTCAATGCGGGTGAACCAGCGGTACTTCTCCCTGCGCACCAACAATGGCGCGGCCGCACCCTGGTTCGGCTTCGTCGCCAACATCCAGGCCGAGGACAACGGCGCGGTGATCATCGCCGGCAACGAGCGTGTCCTGCGCGCTCGCTTCGCGGACGCCAGGCACTTCTGGGAGCTGGATCGCAGGACTCGGCTGGACACGCGCATTCCGGCGCTGGACAAGGTGACTTTCCAGGCAAGACTAGGCTCCCAGGGGGAACGGGCGCGCCGGCTGGTTCGGTTGACGACGCTAATCGCCCCGCTCGTCGATGCCGATCCCGCCCAGGCGGCACGCGCCGCGGACTTGGCGAAGGCGGATCTCCTCACCGGCATGGTCGGGGAGTTTCCGGAGCTTCAGGGTATCATGGGCCGCTACTACGCGTTGCACGATGACGAGGCACCGGCCGTGGCCGACGCGATCCGCGACCATTACGTGCCGCGTGGCCCCGGCGAGCCGGCGCCGTCAGCGCCGGTGTCGATCGCCGTCGCGCTCGCCGACAAGCTGGACCAGTTGGCCGGCTTCTTCGCCATCGGCGAGAAACCCACCGGCTCCGGCGACCCCTATGCGCTGCGCCGCGCCGCGCTGGGCGTGATTCGAATTATTCGGGAAAACGGGGTACGGCTGCATCTGCTTGATCTGGTCGAAAAGGCGCTGCAGGCAATTCCGAACCGGGGCCTGACGGGAACTTTGCTGATACCTGGCAGCGCACGCAGCACCGATGTGGTAGTGCTCGATATCATGAGCTTTATCAAAGAACGTCTTGTCGTCCAGCTTCGCGCTGACGGCGCTCGGTACGACATCCTGAACGCCGTATTCGCTGCGAAAGGCCTGGCCGAAGACGACGACCTGGTGGCTCTGCTGGCGCGAACCAACGCGGTCACCGCGCTGCTGAGCACGCCGGACGGCGCCGACCTCCTCGCCGCCTATCGTCGCGCCGCCAATATTCTACGTATCGAGGACCGCAAGGATGGTCCGCACGAGGCGCTTCCCGACAACGATTATCTGCGCGAACCGGCGGAAACCGTGCTCGCCAACGTGCTGCAGTCGATGCGGGAGGTGCCCAGCCTGCTGCTGCGGCAGGATTATGCCGCCGCCATGACAATGACCGCCCGGCTCCGCTCGCCGCTGGACGCGTTTTTTGATAAAGTGACAGTCAACGCGCCGGAGCCGGAATTGCGCCGCAATCGTTTGCGTCTTCTCAACCAGGTTCGGTCTATCATGGACCAGATCGCCGATTTCTCCCGTATCGAAGGCTAGATGAGGTCCGCATGACCAAGTGGGTTTACAGGTTTGGCGCCGGTCATAATGAAGGCCGAGCGGATATGCGTAATCTGCTGGGGGGAAAGGGCGCAAACCTGGCCGAGATGGCCTCGATAGATCTTCCCGTCCCACCCGGTTTCACTATCACCGCTGATGTATGCACCGCCTTTTATGACAATGACCGGAACTATCCAACGGACCTGAAAGGTCAGGTGGATGACGCCCTGGTCGCCGTCGAGAAAGCCGTAGGCCTGAACTTCGGTGACAAGAATCACCCGCTGTTGGTATCAGTTCGTTCTGGCGCGCGCGTATCCATGCCCGGCATGATGGATACGGTGCTGAACCTGGGCCTGAACGACCTTACGGTAGAGGGTCTCGCCACCGCCGCGGACGATCCTCGCTTCGCCTGGGACTCGTACCGCCGCTTCATTCAGATGTATGGCTCGGTCGTGCTGGGCGTGGACCACCACCGGTTCGAGGAGATCATCGAACACGCCAAGCTGGACAATGGCGTGATCGAAGACACCGCGCTGACCGCCAAGGACTGGCGCGAGGTGGTGGAAAACTACAAGGATCTGGTCCAGCAGGAGACCGGCAAGCCATTCCCGCAGGACCCACAGGCGCAGCTTTGGGGCGCGGTTGGCGCGGTATTCGGATCATGGATGAACCCGCGCGCGATCACCTATCGCCGGCTGCACGACATTCCCGCCGGCTGGGGCACCGCGGTCAACGTCCAGGCCATGGTGTTCGGCAACATGGGCAACGACTGCGCCACCGGCGTGTGCTTCACCCGAGATCCCTCCACCGGAGAGAACATGTTCTATGGCGAGTATCTGGTGAACGCACAAGGCGAAGACGTCGTCGCCGGTATCCGCACGCCGCAACCACTATCCGCCTCGGTCGCCAAGCAAGGCGAGATCCCGCTGGAGCAGGCGATGCCAGAGGCATACGCGGAACTCATGGCGGTCCGCTCCAAATTAGAGAATCACTACAAGGATATGCAGGACATCGAGTTCACCGTGCAGCAAAACAAGCTGTACATGCTGCAGACACGCAACGGCAAACGCACCGCCGCTGCGTCCCTGCGCATGGCCGTGGACATGGCGCGCGAAGGCCTGATCGACGAGGCCGAGGCCGTGATGCGGGTCAACCCGGCCTCGCTCGACCAGCTTCTGCACCCGATGCTGGACCCGAAGGCGCCGCGTACGTTGCTTGGCAAGGGCCTTCCCGCCAGTCCCGGCGCCGCGTCGGGCATAGTGGTGTTCAGCGCCGATGAAGCCGAAAGCCGCGCCGCCAAGGGTGAGGCGGTCATCCTGTGCCGCATTGAAACCAGTCCGGAGGACATCCATGGCATGCACGCGGCGCGCGGCATTCTGACCACCCGAGGCGGCATGACCAGCCACGCCGCCGTGGTCGCCCGCGGCATGGGCCGTCCCTGCGTCTCCGGCGCCGGCGGCATCAGCGTGGACTACAACAACCAGATCCTGGCCGCCGGCGGAAAGGAAATCCGCGCTGGTGAAACCATTACCCTGGACGGCGGAACCGGGGAGATCTTCATCGGCTCCGTCGCGATGATCGAACCCGCCATGTCGGGCGACTTTGGCACACTGATGGAATGGGCCGACAAGAGCCGCCGCATGGGCGTGCGGGCGAATGCGGAAACCCCGATGGACGCGGAAACCGCCCGCAAGTTCGGCGCCGAGGGCATCGGCCTGTGCCGGACCGAGCACATGTTCTTCGATCCGGAACGTATCCTGGCGGTCCGCCAGATGATCATCTCCAACACCCAGCCCGCCCGCCGCGCCGCGCTGGACCGGCTGCTGCCTTTCCAGCGGGAGGATTTTCGGCAGCTCTTCACCATCATGGCCGGCTTGCCGGTGACCATCCGCCTGCTTGATCCGCCGCTGCACGAATTCCTGCCGCATGCGGACACGGAAATGCAGGAAGTCGCGGAAAGTCTGGGCACCGATATCGAGACGATCCGTCGTCGTGCCGCCGATCTGGCCGAGGCCAATCCGATGCTTGGCCATCGCGGCTGCCGCCTGGGCATCTCCTTCCCGGAGATTTATGAAATGCAGGCGCGCGCGATCTTCGAAGGTGCCATCGCGGTGGCGAAGGAAACCGGCAAGGCGCCGCATCCGGAGATCATGATTCCGCTCGTCGGTATGAAGAAGGAACTGGAAATCACCCGCGCGCAGGTGGACAAGATCGCCGCCGAGGTCTTTGCCCAGAGCGGCACCACGATCGACTACAGCGTCGGCACGATGATCGAGCTGCCGCGGGCCGCGATCCTGGCCGACAGCATCGCCGAGGTTGCTGATTTCTTCAGCTTCGGCACCAACGACCTGACGCAGACCGTCTTTGGCCTGTCCCGCGACGATGCCGGCAGGTTCCTGCCGCAGTATGTGGAGGCGGGAATTCTGCCGAAGGACCCGTTCGTCTCGATCGATGTCGAAGGCGTTGGTGAAATGGTGCGTATGGCCTCGGTCAAGGGGCGCGCCACGAAGAACGCACTCAAGCTGGGCATCTGTGGGGAGCACGGCGGAGATCCCGCCTCGATCGCGTTTTGTGAGCAGGTCGGTCTGGACTACGTATCGTGCAGCCCGTTCCGAGTGCCAGTCGCCCGGCTTGCGGCGGCACAGGCGGCATTGGGTGCGGAAAGCGACAGGACGGCATGACAGTCGTTGCAAGAACAAGCGGGCAAGTATTGCCCACTTGTTCTTGTCAGTTTCAGTCTGACTCACTCCTCAAGGGTAAAGCCGACCTTCATCGACACCTGGTAGTGGCGGATTTCACCCTCCTCGACCTCACCGCGCAACTGAGTCACTTCAAACCAGCGCAGGTGCCGGGTTGTTTTGGCGGCTCGGGCAATGGCGTTGTCGATTGCGTCAGCATGACTGATCTCGGACGACCCGGCAATTTCAATGACCCGGTAAGTGTGATTCGGCATCGGTGACTTCCCTTCCAACGTTGCATGCTCGGCTTTAACCAGTGGGTTGGCCATCGGTGGCATATGCGCCGTCGATTTTGTTCAGGCGGCTGGCTGACTTGTGCCATTGGGCCGGCCGCGCTTCACTGCGGGGCCGAAACGCCGTTCGCATGTCAATTTGGAGTCGGAATTAAAATTCTTGCGCGGGAGAAACAGAATGTTGGCCTGGTTCAGGGACCTGAACGTCCAGGAACGCCGGACCATGGCAGCCTGCTTCGGCGGCTGGTCGCTGGATGCGCTGGACGTGCAGACCTTCAGCTTCGTTATCCCCTCTCTGCTGACGCTATGGGGCATCACCACGGCGGAAGCCGGCGTCCTGGCGACGGTCACGCTGGTCGTGTCATCCTTTGGCGGATGGCTGGCCGGCGCCCTATCCGACCGCTATGGCCGCGTGAGAATCCTCCAGATCACCATCCTGTGGTACGCCGTCTTCACCTTTCTGTGCGGTTTCGCCCAGGACTTCAATCAGCTGTTCGTGCTCAAGGCGCTCCAGGGGCTTGGCTTTGGCGGTGAGTGGGCCGCCGGTGCGGTGCTGATGGGCGAGGTAATTCGCGACAAGTATCGCGGCCGGGCGGTTGGACTGGTTCAGACGGGATGGTCGCTCGGTTGGGGAACGGCGGCGTTGCTCTATACGCTGCTGTCGGCGACGCTGCCGGAGGCCTTGACCTGGAAGGTGATGTTCTGGATCGGGCTCGCCCCCGCCGCTCTGGTGTTCTGGATCCGCCAGTATGTTGAGGATCCGGCGATCCAGCCGCGCGGCGCCGCCGCGCCTCGCTTTTCCCATCTGTTCTCCGTCCTGAAGCCGCCATACCTGTCCATCACCTGGCGGGTCTCGATGATGGTAACCGGGGCGCAGGGCGCGAGCTACGCGATTTCCACCTTTCTGCCGACCTACCTGAAAACCCAGCGCCATATGACCTCGGTGGGCACAGGCAGCTACCTGATGGTGCTGATCCTGGGCGCGTTCTTCGGCTTCGTATCGGGCGCGTATCTGGCGGATGCGATCGGCCGCAAGGCCACCTTCATGCTGTCGGCAGTGGGATCGATGGTGCTGATGCTGATCTACCTGCTCGCGCCGTTGAGCAACAGCATGATCCTGCCGGTGGGCTTCCTGCTGGGCTACATCAACTACATGATGTTCTCGCCGATGGGGCCGTTCATGACCGAGTTGTTCCCGACCGCCGTGCGGGGCGTCGGACAGGGCTTCTGCTACAATGTCGGCCGCGGCATCGGCGCGATATTTCCCGCGCTGGTCGGTTTCCTGGCGCAGTGGCTCGGCTTGGCGGCGGCCATTGCCATCTTCAGTTTCTGCGGACTGACGCTGATGATCGTCGCGTTGCTGCTGCTGCCGGAAACCAAGGGTCGCTCGCTGGCCAGCCTGGAGACCCGGATGGCAAAATAGGTTTGGCCATCGCAACTCGCGCAAGCGTGCTGCGATGGCATATTCATTCGGGGAACAATGTCGCTTAACTGTTGTTCATATCGGCATCTTGAAAGGAGCAACCTCCATGGCCCTCGGCAGCGACACACGCGGTAAGCTAGATGATGCCCAGGCGCAGATCGAGCGGCTCCGCGAACAGGTTGAAGCATTGATGAAGGATCGGGTCACCCCGGCCGTGGCGGATTTTGCCGGCCGAGCGGAAACTGCCGTGCATAACGCCACCGGCGCGGTGCGCGGCCAGGCCGAAGCGGTGTCCGGCCGGGTGCGGCAGCAGCCTCTGATTGCCATCCTGATTGCCGCCGGCTTAGGGTGGATTATCGGTCGCGTGATGCGCTGATCGATGATCCGTCCAGTTCGGCTCGCGCGTATCGCGGCAGAGGCCGAGGGTGTTCGCCTGCGCGCCATGGCCACACGTTACGTCACGCGCATCCTTCTTGCTGTCGTCGCGTTGCTTTTTGTCCTTGGCGCACTCGTGATTGTGCATTTCATGGCTTGGTATGCGCTTCGCGTGGACGCCGGCCTGTCATTCTATGCGGCCACCGGCATTGTACTTGGCGTTGATCTGCTGATTGCCGTCGTGCTCGGTGTACTTGCCAGCCGGTCGGGTCCTGGTCGTGTTGAGCGCGAAGCGCTTGGTGTGCGGCGGCAGGCAATCACGGGCCTCGGAAGCATGATGAGCCTGACGCAACTTGCGGTGCCGGCTCTGCGCGTCGCTACCGGAATGCGCCGGCGAAAGCGGCGGATCTAGTACAGGCAAGGCGCCGGCTGGATATGATCGTCAGTCTATTCCGGCCCATGCGCTCTGTTATGGAGAGCGAATCCTTGCCTTGGCCGCTGACCGGACCAGCTTGCCATGACACGCCGAGCACAGTCCAATATCACGGATCGCTATCCGGTCCCCCGATGCCGCCATACTGGCGTTCCCCGACACGCCGGAATAAACTGCGCCGCGCGATATGCGGTATGCCGAATTGCCGCTTCGGCCGGCAGATGCAACCCGTGCAGCACGGTCGCTACAATCACGACGACCGCTATCAAGGGACTGAGACGGAGCGCAGGCGGCCTACCTGCAAAGCGCATCAACGCCGCGGCGCCGGCCAAACCGATCAGCGCGCCGATAATTACCTCCGGCAGCGAGTGCATGCCTAGCAGCAGGCGGGAAAGTCCGATTACCACTGCGGCAACCAAAGCAGCGGGAATGATGCTGTCACGCCGGCGTGTCAGCATCGCGGCCAGGCCGCCTGTCACCACGGTCGCCGCCGCCACATGACCACTCGGGCTTTGTACGTCCATCGGTCCGAACAAAGGAGAACAAGATAGGAACATCAGCTTGGCGCAGAGTGTGGCCGCGAAGGTTCCCATTACTACGACCAGCCAAGTGATGGCGCCGCGCCGCCAGCCCTGCAAGGCAAGCGTTACCGCCACGGCGAGCACGACAGGAAGAATGACCGCCTGGTCGGCGAAGTCGGTAAGGTATCTCACGTCGAGTTATATAGCCGGAGAGGGTTAAGAAATGGTTCAGAATGGCATCAGGCCAGCCAAGCAGCATTGGGCGGGCGCATCCTTACCTTCATCATCCTATGATTGAACATACGCCCTATGTCGAGACATGCTGGTCATGGTGCGCCGGCTTCAGTCGGGGATCGACCAGGGTCGCCGCTTGCTGTCGGCCACTTCAAAGGCGGCTATGCGGGCGCTCTCATCCAGCGTCAGGCCGATATCGTCAAGCCCGTTTAGCAGGCACCGTTTCAGGAAGAGGTCAATGGGGAAGTCCATAACCTGATTGCCAAAGCGGATCTGCTGGTCGGGCAGGCTAACCGTAAGCTCCACCCCGTCCGCGGCCGCGCGCAGCACCGCCGCATGGTCGTCCGGTGGCAGTACAACGGTCAGCAAGCCGTTCTTCCCGGCGTTGGTGGAAAAAATGTCACCGAAGCCAAGCGCCATGACGCATCGTATGCCGGCATCCACCAAGGCATAAACCGCGCCCTCACGGGACGAGCCGCAGCCGAAATTAAGCCCTGCGATCAGGATCGGCCTGTTGCCGGAAGGGCTGAGCGGAAACCCGGGATCGGCGGCGCGCGCATCGTAAAACAGAAAATTGTTGTAGCCGTCGCTGCGCGGCTTGCGCAGGAAGCGCGCCGGGATGATTTGGTCGGTGTCGATGTTGGCCCGGGCTTGATTCCCCTGTAGCAAATCTCCCTGGGTCAGCACCGTCGCCAAACCAGCAACCGCGGTGAACGGCGTCATTCGATTAACCGCCGCACGTCGCAGATCGTTCCGGTTGCCGCCGCCGCCGCTGCCATTGCCGGCGACATCAGATGCGTGCGGGATCCTGGGCCCTGCCGCCCGACAAAGTTGCGGTTCGACGTCGCGGCACAGCGATTCCCAGGCGGAACGGTGTCGCCATTCATGCCGGTGCAGGCGGAACACCCTGGCTCCCCCCAGGTCAGCCCGGCCTGAAGGAAGACACGGTGCAGCCCTTCTCGTTCCGCCTGGCGCTTGACCGGCATCGAGCCGGCAACGACCAGGCCAGGGATCGCCGCGGACCGGCCGCGCAAGACGGCGGCGGCGGCGCGCAGATCCTCGATCCGGCCATTGGTGCAGCTTCCAATGAACACCTGGTGGATTGGGATGCCATCCAGCGCCTGGTTCGCCGACAGCCCCATCGCGTCGAGCTGGGCGCGGATGCAGTCAGCCGCGCCGGGATTGGATGCCGCCGCTGGGTCGGGCACCCGGCCGGTGATCGGCAGCGCGGTCTCTGGGCTGGTGCCCCAGGTAACCGTGGGCGTGATCGTGCTGGCGTCGATCACAACCTCATGATCGAACGCGGCATCCGGGTCGCTGACCAACAGGCGCCAGGCCGCGACGGCTTTCTGCATATGCGCCCCCTTCGGCGCCCGCGGTCGGCCGCGCACCCAGGCGAAGGTAATCTCGTCCGGCGCGATCATGCCGGTGCGGCTGCCCGCCTCGATCGACATGTTGCACAGCGTCATGCGCGCCGCCATCGACATGGCGCGAACGGTGGCGCCGGTGTATTCGATCGCGCACCCGGTCGCGCCGGCGGCGCCGATCCGGGCAATCATGGTCAGGATGACGTCCTTTGCACTGACCGCGGCGTTCAACCTGCCATCCATGGTAATGCGCATCTGACGTGGCTTGCGCTGCCACAAGGTTTGTGTCGCCAGGACATGCGCGACCTCCGATGCGCCGATGCCGAAAGCCAGGGCGCCGAACGCGCCGTGCGTCGCGGTATGGGAGTCGCCGCAGACCAGCGTCAGCCCAGGCAACGTCAGGCCCTGTTCCGGTCCGATCACGTGCACGATGCCCTGGCGAGGATCGTTCATGTCCATGGCATCAAAGCCATAGCGCGCCGCATTCTCCCGCAGGCGGCCGACCAGTATTGCCGCTTCCGGATCGCCAATTGGCCGGTCCCGTGCATGGCTCGGCACGTAGTGGTCGGCCACTCCAAAGGTCAGGTCGGGGCGGCGCACCAGGCGGTTGTCGTGATCCAGCTTGTCGAACGCGTGGAAGCTGCCGTCATGCACCAGATGCCGGTCGATCCACAGCAAGCAGGTTTCATCCTCCCGCGTGGTAATGACATGGCTGTTCCAGATCTTGTCAAAAAGCGTGAGGGGTTTCGTCATTCGCCTCGCCAGACAGGAGATCGCTTGGTCAGGAAGGCATCCATGCCTTCCCGGAAGTCCTGGCTGGTATAGCACAGGTGGATAAGATCCTCGTCCGGCGGCAGATTGTCGCGCAGGCGCCGCAGCGCCTCCCGCGTCGCGCGCATGGTCAGCGGTGCGTGACCACCGACCAGCATGGCGAGTTCCAGGGCACGCGCTTCAAGCGCGGGCTGATCGGCCAGCACCTCCGTCACCAAGCCCACGGCCAGCGCTTCGGATGCCGGAAACAGCCGAGCGGTGAAGATCATCTCGATGACCCTTGCAGGGCCGACCAGGGCGGACAGGCGGGCGATATTGGACATTGACAGGCAATTGCCCAGCGTGCGCGCGATCGGGAAGCCAAAACGGGCGTTGGCGGCGGCGATGCGCAGGTCACAGGCGGCGGCGATCGCCGCACCTCCGCCGGTACAGGCGCCGGCGATGGCGGCGATGGTGGGGACGCGGCAGTGCTCGACAGCGGTCAGGACGCGGTCGATGCGGGCCTCATAGGCCATGGCGTCCTCGGCGGAGCTGAACGAACGGAACTGGTTGATGTCGGTGCCGGCGGCGAAGGCCTTGTCGCCGGCACCGGTGATGATCAGGGCCCGCACCTCGCCAGGATCAGCGGCGATCTCGGCCAGCCGCTCATACATCGGAAACGTCAGCGCGTTGCGCGCCTGCGGCCGGTTGAGGGTAATGCGGCCGATGCCGTCTTGCCGGTCGTAGAGCAGTTCGTCGGTCATCGGCAGGATCCTTCTTGTGGCAAGGTCACGGGCTGGTCCAACAGGTCGGGCCGGACGATGCCGTAGAGCTGCAATCAAGAGCAAGGGCCATGGCATGAGCGGTCTGCCCCGAACGGAACCATCCGATTGTACTAGCGGCCCGAAAGACCAACTGGTAGGCGCGCGGGGTTGGTGGGGCGGCTGCGCGCGAAATCAATAAGTTACCGACGGCCAGACCAGATTTGTGACTTGAATGTCTTTTATATTCTATTGTAATGAACTCATCTTTAAGTGGACGCAATGCTAGATGGGATCGCGAAAAAGTAGCAGGTGAAACGAATTCGCCGCCAGTTGAAAACAAGCGCGTGGCGTGGCGTCGGTCTATCCGTGTTGATCGTGGCGATCGGTCTGTCGGCGGCCGGCTGTGCAAACCACGCTGACCGCCGGCGTCAACCTCGGCAAGGCCGGTCAGGCGGCCGCTGGTCAGGCCGGGCAGGCGGCGGTGTTGTCCTCCGACGCATCTTCTGGTTTCAAACGTGCCGAAATATTCCGGCGAACCTATAAGCCCACGTCGGATGCGGCCGTTTCGGGCAAGCCCCGCGATCCGCTGAGCGGCATCCAGACGAAACTCGATGCCAGGGCACAGGTTCTTCACGCTCTGGCCATTGCCTACGGCGCCCTCGGCAGCCTATGGCGCGTCGACCGAATTTACCTCGGCATTCGGCATCCTGGCCAGCGACGTCAATCACTATCGGACTGACTTGAAACTGGGCGCCGCCGAGCTCCAGGTCAGCACGCGCGTGCCGCCCGCGGCAGGCCTGTTCGTCAGCGGCCTGCAGCAGAGAAAGGTCATTGATGCCAGCCGGCAGTTGAAGGTTCAGCTTCAGGATATCATCGCCGCGATGGCGAATCCGACAGCCTGGACACAGTTCACTGCCTTCAAAACGATTGGCCTTAAGGATACTTTGGCCGTTGCTCAGTTGCTCAACGCCAGCGGCGTGCTGTCCTGAACGCCGCTGCTCGATCAGTTCAGCGCTCCGCGCGGCCTCAGGTCACGACCGGACACTGATCATCGCATGGGCAACAACGCCAAGGTGAGGCGTGCGCTGCGAGGACGCCGTCGCGGCGGCACCGGCGGACAGCGCAACCCGCGATTTAGCGCCACGCCCGCCACGTTGCGCGCGCAGACGATCAACCATACGCTCTACCCGCTGGTGTTATGCCGCAGGAATGAACACGGACAGGAAGCGAATGGCCGACGACAATGTCTCCCAACCCGCGCAGGCGTCGGCGCGATCCAGCCTGGTCGGCTGGGAACCCGAACTGGCCGAACTCCGCCATCGTCAGGCGCTGGCGCGGGAACTCGGCGGCGCGGACCGGGTCGCGCGCCAGCACGCCGGCGGCCGGCTTACGGTGCGGGAGCGGATCGACCGCCTGCTGGACCCCGGCAGCTTTCAGGAAATCGGCAGCATCGCCGGCAAGGCCAGCTACGACGCCCACGGCAGCATCACCGCCTTCACCCCCGGCAACTGCGTGTTCGGCCGCGGCACGCTCGACGGGCGCCCGGTGGTCGTCGCCGGCGACGACTTCACCCTGCGCGGCGGATCGGCGGACGCCTCCATCAAGGGCAAGCCCAAGATGTCGGAGGAGATCGCCACCCAGTTCCGCATGCCGATCATCCGCCTGATCGAAGGCTCCGGCGGCGGCGGCTCGGTCAAGACGATCGAGACCACCGGGCGCGCCAACCTGCCTGGCGGCCTGACCGAGACGACATCTTTCGATCTGGTGGCCAACCAGATGGCGCAGGTCCCGGTGGTTGGCCTCGGCCTAGGCTCCGTCGCCGGACTGGGCGCGGCCAGGCTGGTCGCCACGCATTACTCGGTCATGGTGAAGGACATCGCCGCGGTGTTCGTCGCCGGCCCACCGGTGGTGGAGCGCCTGGGCGAGCCGCGCACCAAGCAGGAACTCGGCGGTTGGCAAATCCAGCTCGGCTGCGGTGCGGTGGACCACGCGGTGGACACCGAGGACCAGGCGTTCGAGGCCGCCCGCCGGTTCCTGTCCTACCTGCCAGGCTCGATCCACGATGTGCCGCCGCGGCTGCGCGGCTGGGATGATCCAAGCCGCCGCGACGAGGCGCTGATCGCGGCGATCCCGAAAGTCAAGAAGCAAGCCTACCACATGCGGCGGATCATCGCCTCGGTCTTCGACAAGGACAGTTTCTTCGAGATGGGCGCGTTGTTCGGCCGCTCCATCATCACCGGCTTCGCCCGCCTGGATGGCTGGCCGGTGGCAGTGCTGGCCGGCGACCCGCTGTTTGACGGCGGCGCCTGGACCGCCGATGCCTGCAGCAAGATCATCCGCTTCATCGATCTGGCGCAGACCTTCCATCTGCCGGTGGTGCACCTGGTGGACTGCCCCGGCTTTCAGGTCGGCCTGCGCGCCGAAAGCAGCGCGGTGATCCGCTGGGGCGTGCGCGCGCTGTCGGCGATCAACCAGACCACGGTGCCCTGGTGCAGCATTATCGTCCGCAACTGCTACGGTGTCGGCGGCCTGGGACATCAGCCGGTCGGGCACCTGTGCCTGCGCTACGCCTGGCCGTCCGCAAGCTGGGGTTCCCTGCCGCTGGAAGGCGGCATCGAGGCAGCCTATCGCGCGGAGATCGACGCCGCCGCCGATCCCGATGCCAAGCTGGCGGAAATCGAGGAACGGCTGAACCGCCTGCGCTCCCCCTACCGCACGGCCGAGGCCTTCTGGGTCGATGAGGTGATCGACCCGCGCGACACCCGCAGGCTGCTGTGCGACTTCGCCACCCTGGCGGCGCCACTGCGGACGCCGGAACCTTCGGCGTTTGGGATGCGGCCGTAAGCAAGGCCAGGGCGCTGCCCTGGACCCGCAAAGGGGCGGATGCCCCTTTGATCCCCGTCCAGGGGTTTGGGGGAGAGGGGGCGACCGAGGCGGTAGCAACACCTGAGTAGCCCCCTCTCCCCCAAACCCCTAGATGGGTTCCAAGGGCGTCAGCCTTTGGCGGGGTGCGGGGGCAGCGCCCCATAAGCGCTAGGATAGGATTGACACGGCACGTTTTGGCGTGATTCCGGGGCAGATGCAAACCGCATTGTTTCATCTGGATCATTGGCCAAGCGTCGTCGGCCACGTCTCTTCGCTGATTGATCTGGAGGTCAGCGCCCGGACGCACAAAGCCCTGGTGCGCAAACGTGGCGTGCGCAGCGCGGCCGACCTGCTGCATCTGGCTCTCCTCTACGGCCCCGGCAGGCTATCGCTGCGTGCGGTCGCCAGCCATGCCACCGAAGCCGGGATTGCCGATCTCTGTGACGTCTCGCTGCTGGATCGATTGCGCAATTCGGGTGATTTCCTGGCTGATGTGCTGGACCGGCTGCTGGCGGATCGTCGCGGCGACACGCCAATGGAGGGGCGCCTGCAACTCAACCTGGTGGATGGCTCCACGGTCTCGATCCCGGGCAGTAAAGGCAGTGACTGGCGGCTTCACGCGCGCTATGAACCGGCGCGCGGCTGTTTTACCGATCTTGCGATGACCAAGGCCGCCACGGCCGAAGCGCTCAGTTGCGTGGCGGTGCGGCCCGGTGATGTTCTGGTGCAGGATCGTGGCTATGCGCGGGTGCGCAACTTTGCCCATGCCCACGCCAACCAGGCGGACTTCATCACCCGGATCGGCTGGCGCTCGGTGAACGTGTTCGATGCGTCGCGGCAGGCCTTTGATCTGGTCGCGGCGCTGTCCGACAACGGCCCGTCGGTGGTGGAACACGCCGTGTCAATCGGCGCCGGCCGCGCCCCGGTGCGCGCGCGCCTGATCATCGCGCGCAAGCCGCCCGAGGCGACCGAGCGCCAGCACAAGAGGCTGCACCGCAAGGCCAGTCGCAAGGGCCACAAGACCGATCCGCGCACCCTGAGGGCGGCTGGATACATGATGCTGCTGACCTCGCTGTCGCCAGAACAGGCGACAGCGGCGGAGGTCGTGCGGCTCTACCGCATGCGCTGGCAGGTGGAACTCGCGTTCAAACGACTGAAAAGCCTGGGCGGCTTTGCGGCGTTGCAAGCAAGCGATCCCAAGCTCGCGCGCAGTTGGCTGCTCGCTCATCTCATCGCCGCCGTGCTGATCGAGACTTCGCTGGGCGAGGATCTCGGCTTTCCCCCCTGAGCCAACATCTGGCCGTGCAACCCGTCACGCCAGCCTTTGGCGGGTTTGGCAATCCAACCACCGCCGTCTGCAAGTGGCTCTGTTCGCACAACCCCGAAGACGCCGCAGCCTGGCGACCCGCAGAACGGCACGCAGGCGGCTGGCCGAGCCGCCCAGAAAGCGCCGCTGCCAAGACAAAGACGCTAAAAATGCCTTATCCTAGCGCTTATGGGGCAGAGCCCCCGCCTTACCGACCACCACGTCCCGATTGCCGACGGGCCCGGATCGCCGTAGTGTTGGCGGCGGGTTTGGCAAGGGGCACGGCAGGTGATCCAGCCGAACCGGAGGAAAGGAGTCCGACTTGCAGCCGACTGATATCCGGGCGCCCGACTACTTCCACAAAGTTGTCGATTGTCAGTGGGCCTGCCCAGCCCATACCGCCGTTCCCGAGTACATCCGCCTGATCGCCGCCGAGCGTTACGCCGACGCGTTCATGGTCAACTGGAAGTCGAACGTCTTCCCCGGCATCCTGGGCCGCACCTGCGACCGACCGTGTGAACCGGCCTGTCGCCGCGGTCGGGTGGAGGACGAACCCGTCGCCATTTGTCGCCTCAAGCGCGTCGCCGCCGACTACAAGGGCGACATCAGCAGCCGGATGCCGTCAGCCCCCACCACACGCAACGGCAAGAGGATCGCCCTGATCGGCGCCGGTCCCGCCTCCTTGACCGTGGCGCGCGACCTGGCCCCGCTAGGCTATCATCTGGTGATCTACGACGGGGACGGGCGAGCCGGTGGAATGATCCGGCGGCAGATCCCCAAGTTCCGGTTGCCGGAGGAGGTGATCGACGAAGAGGTCGGCTACATCACAGCCATGGGACCGGAAATGCGCCTCGGCCAGCCGGTGGACAGTCTGAAGGCCCTGCTGGCGGAAGGCTACGACGCGGTGTTCGTCGGCTCCGGCGCGCCGCGCGGCCGCGACCTGCCGCTGCCCGGCCGGCGGGAAGCCGCGGCCAACATTCATATCGGCATCGATTGGCTGTCCTCCGTCTCGTTCGGCCATATCAGCAAGATCGGCCGGCGCGTCATCGTGCTGGGCGGCGGCAACACGGCGATGGATTGCTGCCGCTCCTCCCGCCGCCTGGGCGGCGAGGACGTCAAGGTCATCGTCCGCTCCGGCTTCGAGGAGATGAAGGCCTCGCCCTGGGAAAAGCAGGACGCTATCCACGAGGACATCCCAATCCTGAACTACTTGGTGCCGAAGGAATTCAAGCACCGCGACGGGGTGCTGTACGGCATGACCTTTGAGAAGGTGCGGCCGGAATACGATGCCAAGGGCCGCCGCAAGCTGGTGCCGACCAACGAGCCGGACGCGTTCTTCGAGTGCGACGACGTGCTGGTCGCGGTTGGTCAGGAAAACGCCTTCCCGTGGATCGAGCGCGACATCGGCCTGGCGTTCAACGAATGGGACATGCCGGTGGTGGACGAGACCACCTTCCAGTCCACCGAGCCGCGCGTGTTCTTCGGCGGCGACTCGGCGTTCGGGCCGAAGAACATCATCTGGGCAGTGGCGCACGGCCATCAGGCGGCGATCTCCATCCATCAGTTCTGCCAGGACATGGATGTGCGCGACCGGCCGCCGCCGATGGTAACCCTGGCCAGCCAGAAGATGGGCATCCATGAATGGAGCTACGACAACGACGTCTCGCTCGACCTGCGCTTCAAGGTGCCGCACCGCGACAAGCTGGCCGCGCTGAAGGACATCAAGGCGGAGGTGGAGCTCGGCTTTGACGACAAGCTGGCCTTCGCCGAAGCGCAGCGCTGCCTGAACTGCGACGTGCAGACGGTGTTCTCCGACGCGCTGTGCATCGAGTGCGACGCCTGCGTCGATATTTGCCCGGTGGACTGCATCACCTTCACCGACAATGGTCCGGAAGCCGAGCTGCGCACCCGGCTGAACGCGCCGGCGCACGATCTGGATCAGGCGCTGTACGTCTCCGGCGGGCTGAAGACCGGCCGGATCATGGCGAAGGACGAGGATGTCTGCCTGCACTGCGGGCTGTGCGCCGAACGCTGCCCGACCGGCGCGTGGGACATGCAACGTTTCCTTATCGATGTGGCCCAAGCGGATATGACGAGGGCGGAGAACGCATGCTGCAGCAAATAGAGCGGGTCGAAGGTCTGCAACGGATCAACGACTTCGTCGTCAAGTTCGCCAACGTCAACGGCTCCGGCTCGGCCAGCGCCAACGCGCTGTTCGCCAAGGCGGTGCTGCGCATGGGCATCGCCGCCACGCCGCGCAACATCTTCCCGTCGAACATCCAGGGATTGCCGACGTGGTATGAGGTGCGGATTTCCGACGCCGGCCATCTGGCCGCGCGTGGTGGCGGCCCGGACCTGATGGTGGCGATGAACCCGCAGACCTGGGACCAGGACGTGCGGTCCATCGAGACTGGCGGATACCTGTTCTACGACAACACCAGGCCGATGGCAGTGGATCGGCTGCGCCCCGACATCGTGGTGATCGGCGTGCCGCTGACCGCGATCACCAATGAAGCCTACACCGACTCGCGGCAACGCCAGTTGTTTAAGAACATCGTCGGCCTGGGTGCGTTGTCGGCGCTGCTCGACATGGACCCGGCGGCGGTCGAGCAGTTGCTGGCCGAACAGTTCAAGGGCCGCGACAAGCTGATCGTCGCCAACGTCCAGGCGCTGCACATGGGCCGCGACTGGGTGAAGCAGCATCTGGATTGCCCGATCGGGCTGACCCTGCGCCACGCCGATACGGTCGGCGACCGCATCTTCATCGACGGCAACAGCGCCGCGGCCCTCGGCGCGGTGTATGGCGGCGCGACGGTCTGCGCCTGGTATCCGATCACCCCGTCTTCGTCGCTGGCCGAGGCGTTCATCCGCTATTGCGGCCGCATGCGGGTGGACAAGGCGACCGGCAAGAACAATTTCGCCATCGTCCAGGCGGAGGACGAACTCGCCTCGATCGGCATCGTCATCGGCGCGGCGTGGAACGGGGCGCGGGCGTTCACCGCCACCTCCGGCCCCGGCATCTCGCTGATGCAGGAGTTCGTCGGACTGGCGTATTTCGCCGAAATACCAGCGGTGATCTTCGACGTGCAGCGCGCCGGCCCGTCCACCGGCATGCCCACGCGCACGCAACAGACCGACATCACCGCCTGCGCCTATGCCTCCCACGGCGACACCAAGCACGTGCTGCTGATTCCGGAAGATCCTTATGAATGTTTCGAGTTCGGCGCTTTGGCGTTCGATCTGGCGGACCGTCTGCAGACGCCGATCTTCGTCATGCTGGACCTGGAAATTGGCATGAACGATCGGTTGGCCAAGCCCTTCACCTGGGACGACAGCCGCCGCATGGACCGCGGCAAGGTGATGACGACCGAGGAGCTGGAGGCTGGAAAGCTGTTCGGCCGCTATCTTGACGTTGACGGCGACGGCATCGCCTACCGCACCCTGCCCGGCACGCACCCCACCAAGGGCGCCTTCTTCACCCGCGGCACCTCCAAGGACCGCATGGCGAAATACTCGGAAGAAGGCCACGACTATCAGGAAAACATGCAGCGGCTGCTGAAGAAGCACCGCACCGCGCGATCGCTGGTGCCCGCCGCGGTCGAGCGCAAGGCCGAGGCGCCTACCCGCCTCGGCGCGATCTACTTCGGTTCCACCAGCCCGGCGATGAACGAGGCGGATGCCATGCTGGCTGAACAGGGCATTCACGTGGACCTGCTGCGGCTGCGTGGCTTTCCGTTCAACGAGGAGGTCTCGGGGTTCATCGACGCGCACGACCTTGTCTTCGTCGTCGAGCAGAACCGCGACGGCCAGATGCGCTCCCTGCTGGTGAACGAACTGGAGATCGACCCAAGAATGTTGATCAAGGTGGTGCACTACGACGGCACGCCGATCAGTGCGCGTTTCATCGCCGGCGCGATCGTTGACCATCTGAAGAAGTCCGCCTCACTCGAAACGCCCGCCTCATCCGAAAAGCCCGCCTTATCCGAAAAGGCTGTCCTATGACCTTCCTCGCGAAGCCGAAGCTGCATCATCCGGAACTGCACAAGAACAGTCTGGGCTATACGCGCCGCGACTATGAAGGTGCGATCTCCACCCTGTGCGCCGGCTGTGGGCACGATTCCATCAGTGCCGCGATCGTGCGCGCCTGCTTCGAGCTGGAACTGCCGCCGCACCGCATCGCCAAGCTGTCGGGGATCGGCTGTTCGTCGAAGACGCCGACGTACTTCCTCGGCGCGTCGCACGGCTTCAACTCGGTGCATGGGCGGATGCCGTCGGTGCTGACCGGCGCCAACCTGGCGAACCGCGACCTGATCTATCTGGGTGTGTCGGGCGATGGCGACAGCGCGTCGATTGGTCTGGGGCAGTTCGCCCACGCCATGCGGCGCGGCGTCAACATGGTCTACATCGTCGAGAACAACGGTGTGTATGGGCTGACCAAGGGGCAGTTCTCGGCGACCTCCGACAAGGGCGCCAAATCCAAGCGCGGCTTGGAGAACAGCGATGAGGCGATCGATCTGGTCGGCATGGCACTGCAATTAGGCGCCACCTTCGTCGCGCGCAGTTTCTCCGGCGATAAGGCGCAGCTCGTGCCGCTGATCGAGGCGGCGCTGCGCCACGAAGGGGCTGCGTTCATCGACTGCATCTCTCCCTGCGTCGCGTTCAACAACCACATGGGATCGACCAAAAGCTTCGACTACGTGCGCGAACACAACGCCGCGGTGAACTATCTGGATGTCATCACCGGACGGGAGGAAATCACCGTGGACTATGCGCCGGGCAGCGTGGAGATGGTGACGCAGCACGATGGGTCGAAGCTGCGGCTGCGCAAGCTGCATGTCGAATATGACATGCACGACCGTGTCTCAGCCATGACGTACATGCAGCAGCGTCAGGCGGCGGGCGAGATCGTGACAGGTCTGCTGTATGTCGATCCGGCGCCGCACGACATGCACGGCTACCTCAAGACGTCGGACACGCCGCTGAACGCGTTGCAGGAGGACGCGCTGGTGCCGGGTTCGGCGGCGCTGACGAAGATCAATGCCGGGTTGCGGTAGGCGGGCGTTCTACCCAGGATAGCCGGGACAGCCGCTGGCTGAGACGGAGTTGGCTAGAGCGTGATCGCCTGAGGCTGACCCAGTCAGAAGGCGTGAATCACGCGATCAAACAATGAGTTAAAGCGCGATTCGTGGGTCAACCTAAACCAATCGCGCTTTAATACGAGGGCGGCCAATGATGCCCACAGCCTGCTGTTTCGTTGCGCTCGCCGGCGAACCGGATGAAAGAGGTGGTCAGCTTGTTCGCTGCGGCGTTTCGCCATCGATAAGTGGATTCCCTGCCGTTTGGTTGTGTAACGTGTGGCCGTTGGGTCGTCGCGCAGGAAAGGCGCAGCCCGACCGGACAGGCGATCCGACGGCTGCGGCAAAGGTCATGTGGCTGCCGCTGCATCGGTTTTGACGGAAATTCATAAGCCGAGTGGAACCCCAGGGTCTGGTGCGAAGAGCACTGCGATGGCTCCATCCGGCCTTTCCTATTCCGTCTCAGGGCCTAAACAGGGGGCGATGATTAAGCCTGATCCCGATCTTCTTGCCCGCCGGACGCTCCGTCGATATCGTGGATACGCCAGCAGCCTGCTGGGCCTAATGGCGGCGCTCACCCTTGGCAGCTACCTGCTGCCCACCGGCTGGTGGAGTGGCCTGTTGCAAGCCGCCGCGAGGGCCGGGTTTATCGGTGGCATTGCCGACTGGTTCGCGGTAACCGCGCTGTTCCGCCACCCGCTGGGCATCCCAATTCCCCACACCGCCATCATCCCAAATCAACGAGAGCGGCTGGGTCAGGCGCTGGGCCGTTTCATTGCCAACCATGTCGTGACTGGCCAGGAGGTCTCCAACGTTCTGCACCAGCTCGACCTTCCCAACATCCTGCACCGGTTCCTGGCCGATCCGGTGGCGGCGCATCCGGCGGCGGTGGCGCTGTCCAGCACGCTGCCCAAGCTGTTAGCCACCGTGGAAGACGGCCGGGCTCGGCGCGTTGTGGCGCGGATCGTGCCGCGGATCGTTGGTGGTCCCGCCGGCGGCGCCGTCGTCGCCCGCGCACTGCACGGCATGGTCGAGGGCGGTCGGCACCAGGAGGTGTTCGGCTTCATCCTGGGCCAGTTAAAGGTCCTGCTCGCCAACCGCGAGGACGTGCTGCGTCACGCCATCGAGGAGCGCGTGCGCGAACAGGGTGGACGGCTGGTCGGCTGGGCCGTCGGCGCCTCGGTAGCACGCCGGGTGCTGGCGCTGATCAACAGCGAACTGGACAAGATGAGCCCCGACGGCTCGGAACTGCGCGCCGCCTTCGATGAATGGGTCCGCCGGGAAATCGACCGTATGGAAACCGAGCCTAAACGGGCGGCCGAAGTTGGTGCGGCAATCCGCCACCTCGTCGCGCACGAGACGATCCAGGCCTGGCTGTGGGACATCTGGGCACGGCTGCGCCTGACGCTGGAAGCCGATCTGGCGAAGCCCGGCGGCCGCACGGTCGCCTATGTCGAGGGCGCACTCGCCAACCTAGGCGCGATTCTGGAGGCTGATCCGGCTGCACGAACCAGGCTGGAGGTCGCGGCGGAGGCAATCTTGCGGTCCCTGCTGCCCGGCGCGCAGATACGGATCGCCGAATTCATCGCCCAGGTCATCGCCAACTGGGATACCGCGACGGTCATCGACCGCCTGGAGCTTCGGGTGGGCCGGGACTTGCAGTATATTCGCATGAACGGAACCATCGTCGGGTTTTTGATTGGCGGTTTGCTCTACGCGCTCTTGGACACATTGCTGGGTCATGCCAGCTTCTGAAGCGCCGGCCCAGTCTCTGAGGAGTTGAAATGATACGGCTTTCGGTTCTCGATCAATCAACCGTCGTCACCGGCCGCTCGCCCGACACGTCGATCCGCGAAAGCATTCGTCTGGCACAGCACTGCGAGGCACTGGGCTACGACCGTTATTGGTGCGCCGAACACCATAACTCCGACAGTCAGGCGGGCACCGCGCCGGAAATTCTCATCGCGGCTATCGCGGCGACCACGACGCGCATCCGCGTCGGTTCCGCTGGCGTGATGCTGCCGCATTATGCGGCGTTGAAGGTGGCGGAGCAGTTCCGCGTGCTGGATGCCATCGCGCCGGGGCGAATTGACCTGGGACTGGGGCGGGCGCCGGGATCGGACGGCAGGACGGCCTATGCGCTGAACCCGCGGGCGGACACCGCGGCGGAGCAGTTTCCCGCTGACGTGCGCGATCTGCTGGCGTGGCTGGCAGGCGAACGGCTGCTGGAGGGTCATCCTTTCAGGGATGTCCGCGCCCAGCCCGCGGGACCAACCACGCCAGCGGTATGGATTTTGGGTAGCTCGGATTACGGCGCGCAGGTCGCAGCTTATTTTGGCCTGCCCTTCTGCTTTGCACATTTCATTACCGATGGTCACGGTGTGGAACAGGCCCTCGCGGTGTATCGGGAAAGCTTCCGTCCCAATGTTCGGCTGTCGGCGCCGCACACAGCCGTATGCGTGTGGGCGATGACGGCGGAAACGCAGGACGAAGCAGCCTGGCTGTTCCGCTCCCGGGAAATGTGGCGCCTTGGTCGGGATCGCGGGATTTTTACGGCCCTTGCATCACCCGAAGAGGCTGCGGCGCAGCCTTTTTCAGAGGCGGAGCAGGCGCGGATTGAGCAACTTCGGACTCGGTCGTTCTACGGCACCCCTGATGTCGTCGGGACAAAGTTGCGAGCCATGGCCGACTTTCACGGCGTCGAGGAGATCGCCGTTCTCACGACTTTGCACGATCCGGAGGCTCGGCGACGTTCCTACACGCTGCTGGCGCGGGAATTTGAACTACAGCGGCCTGCGGGGGCTCCACATGTTCCGCTGGCCGCCGAGTGACTTTCCGGCACGCCACATCCTGTAGCGGAACATCGCCCAGGCAATGATGGCGGCCCCCAAAGCGACCGGCAGGATAATTAACGCCACCCACAGCGCCAGGGCGGCGAACGCTAGGCCGCCGGTAATGATTGCGATGACGATCGCCCAGACCATGATACGGGTCGAAACCGGCGGCTTCGGTGGCGAGACGAACTCGCCTTCAAGCGTCATGTCCAGTTGCGGAGGGATGTCGCGTTTCATGCCGGGAATGTGGCTTGCGGCAGTCCCCTGTTCAAGCCCGCCTCGGCCTGCCTTACTGCCGGGACAGGCATCTGAGGGTAATTCAGCATGAAAATTGGTCTGTTCATAAACACACAGTTTCCGGAGCGCGTCGACGTTCCGGCCGCGGTGCCCGACATGATCGAGCAGGTCCGGGTGTCGCGCGATGCCGGTTTCAAGTCGCTCTGGTTCCCGCATCACTGGCTGACCGAGCCGATGCAGATGCTGCAGATCATGCCGGCAATGGCGTTTCTGGCCGCCGAGGCGCGGGGAATGCTGATCGGGCCAAACATCTTGATACTTCCGCTGCTGAACCCGATGCACGTGGCGGAGGAAGCGGCAACGCTGGATGTGCTGACCGGCGGCAACTACGTCCTGGGCGCCGGCTTGGGATATCGGGAGCCGGAGTTCACCGCGTTCGGGATTCCGTTGTCTGAACGCGCCAGCCGGTTTGCCGAAAGTGTTGCATTGATGCGCAAGCTATGGACCGGCGGGAAGATCACGCACGAGGGAAAATTCTTCACCATCCGCGACGCCGGACTCAGCCTGCGGCCGGTGCGCGCCGGCGGACCGCCGATTTATGTCGCCGGTCTGGTGGACTCGGCGGTGCGCCGAGCGGCGCGGATCGGCGACGCCTGGCTGATCGCCAATGCCTCGTCCATCCAGGAAATCACGCCGCAGATGCACACCTATCGTGCCGCATTGACTGAGTATGGACGGCCGCCGCTCGAATTCCCAATTGCCCGTGAATGTTACGTCGGCAGCAGCTTTAAGACGGCATTGGCGGAATGCAAGGCGGCGCTGGAGTATAAGTATGCCGCCTATGCTGTCTGGGGCATGACAAGCCCGCTGGAAGGTATTGCGTTCGAGGACTTCGCGCGTGACCGATTCATCATCGGCGATGTGGAGTCGGTAAAGGATGAAGTGCTGCGCTACAAGGAACTGCTGGGCGTGGATCACTTCATCATGCGCTGCCAATGGCCTGGGCTGGATCAGGAAAAGACTCTGGGATCAATCCGACGGCTGGGAAAGATTTTTGCCGAGTTAGCGTAGCCGGCCCATGATTGGGTATTTCCCGTGGGTGCCTTGACGAACGCAGTTTGATTACATCCTTCAAAAATCCGGACCGGCATACCGGACGGTTTGGCCCGATCCGCATGACCAATGCGCGCCACTCGACAGTCGACATATCTGGGCGGCTGGTCTTACTTGCTCAGCACTTTCGTGCCCTCCATCCGCACACCCTTGAGCTGCCTCGGATCAAGGCCAAGCGCGTTCAGGATCGTCGGCGCGATCTGCGTCGTATAGCTGAGCGTTTCGACGATCTGCGGCTTGATCCTCGGCGCCGAGAGCAGCATCAGCACGTTGCGGTCGTCGTCGGAGAAGCCGCCATGTTCCGACAGCTTGGTGCCGCCGGTGCAGATCACGCCATGATCGGTCACCGCGACAAAATCAGGCACCCGGCTGTTTTTCAACGGGTCGCCATAAAGCGGCGTCAGCGAGGTCCGGTCCAGCAGTTCCGAGATGTGCAGCGTGCCGGCGTTCGCCAGCAGGTAAGCCTTGGCGGCGGCGTAGTTGTCCTGCTGCAGATCGGGTTCCAGCCAGATCAGCCCTACATCGTCGCAAATCTCGAAGCCGTTGGTGCCGAAGCCCGGCGTCTTCTGGAACGGCTTGTCCGACTGGATGACGCGGTCCTTCGGATCGATCGGCGACTGGCCGTGCTTGGCGCTGACGATAATCAGCGTGGAACCGTCCAGGCCCTGGGCGGCCAGCGTCTGAACAAACTTGCCAAGCGCCGCGTCGACGAACTGGAACTGCAACGTCAGCGCGTTGCCGGGCGTCGCATTGCTGTCCAGATACCCGCCGGTCAGGCTGGCGTCGTCGCCATAGCCCGCCGTCGCCAGCTTCTGCCCAACGCTGACCGCCTGGAAGTTCATGCCAAAGATCGCCGGCACGCCGGGATGCGCGGTGGCCGTGCTGTTCAAGCCGTTGATCCAGTTGACGACGGCGTTCACCTTCAGTGTGTCATAGGCGCGCACAGCGGCGTAGCTGGTGGTGTTGTCGACGCCCTGCGGCGCACCGGCCAGGAACATCTGCGAGTTTATTTCTGGTGCGAACAGGTCATCAATGCCCTTGCCGGACGGCCCGCTCAGGATTTCGTAGGCCGGGTGCTTGTCCGACCAGGCGGTAATCCCGCCGGCCGCCTTGATGACCTCGAAGATGGTGTTGGTGCGGATATACTGGTGCGGATAGACCGGCCGGCACTCGCCGGCGATCAGCTTGCGCTGCATGTTGCTTGGATCGAGCTGCGTCAACACCTGACCGAGGGTGCCGCCGCCGGTGACGTCGGCCACCAAGGCGGTCGTGAAGTTGTAGCTGTGGTCAAGTTCCTCGGTATTGGTCACCTCGGTGCCCGGAGTGCCGGTGCAGCCGGGGTCGGACAGGCCTTGGCTGGTATAGGACGCTTTCGACGGATATTCCGTGCGGTCATAGCTGTCGTCGTAGAACAGGCCGGCTGTCTTCGGTGAGGCGCCGGTCACTTGCGCGATCATGCCCGGATAGCTGTCGGACGGCGCCGTGGTGAAGGCATTCGGATAAATGATGCCGCTGTTGGCCAGCTTGGCGAAATTGCTGTTCGGGTTGTTCTGGATCCAGTTGGCCAGGTCCACCGCATGCATGCCGTCCACGCTGATCAGCAGCACGTGCTCGTAGCCGGAGCTGACGGCTGGTGTGGCGGCGACGGCCTTCGAGGCGCCGGTGGACAGGGATGTCATGGCAACAGCCGTTACAGACGCCAACAAGCAATTCCGCAGTGAGCCCATCTTCTTTGACTTCCCCATTGTTAAAGCGGGGGAACATTAAGACCGCGGTCGCGTAATCTGGATGACACAGACATGACCAGCCAATTACAATGGCGAAAGCCTCACCCTGCTTGCCACACATTGGCGTGTGCCTCACGCAGCACGCGCGCGCGCAGGTCGCTTGGGAACTATGACATGCGGAATGCGGGCCGTGTGGCTACCTCGTATCACATAGGTCATGGAATAAATTCAGTTAGCGCAAATCGGCGATCACCTGCTTGAAGCGTGTGATCGCCGCCAGATGGTCCGCGGTGGTGTGGCCCGGTATCCGCTTGTGATGCCCGACGGCATAGGTGGTGTGGGCGGTGACATGCGTCACACCTGCCGCCTTCCAGAAAGCAAAATCCTTGTGCCAGGCTGCCTCGTCGCCGCTTCCCAGCGACAACCACACCTCCAGTCCCACCGCGGCCGGGTCACGGCCTTCGGCGTGGATCAGGCCGCGCAGTTTCTCGAACACGGCCAGCGCGGAGTCATCCGCGGGATAGGCCAGCGGCATCCAGCCATCGCCGTATTTCGCCACGCGCTGCAAGGTCGCTTCCACATGGCCGCCGAACCAGACGGGAATGCGGCCGGAAGTGGGTCGTGGATTGATGCCGGCGTCCTCGATCGTGTGGTAGCGGCCCTTGAAAGCCACATGCGACTGTGACCACAACGCCTGCATGACCTGGACCTGCTCTTCCGAGCGGCGGCCGCGGTTGGAGAAGACCTCGTTCAGCCCGGTGAATTCCACTTGGTTCCAGCCGACGCCGACCCCCAGCCGCAAGCGTCCGTTGGACAGGACATCCAGGCAGGCGGCCTGCTTGGCCACCAGAGCGGCCTGCCGCTGAGCCAGGATCAGTACGCCGGGAGCAAAGCCGAGCCGCTGGGTGCAGGCGGCGAGGAAGGCGAACAGGACGAAGGGATCATGGTAGGGATTTTCGTTGGTCCCTACCCTGCCCTTGCCGGTGACTTTCGCGGGACTGGCGCCCAGCACGTGGTCGGGCGCCTGGAGATAGTCGAAACCCAGGCCCTCGACGGCCTGGGCGTAGTCCCGGATTTCACCAGGGCCAGTGCCGATATCGGCGACTGGTATCGTTGCGCCTAGTTGCATGGCCTTGTCCTTCTACAGCAGGTCGGCGACAGCAGCGTGATAGCGCTTCAGCACCGCCAGATGGTCGGCGGCGGTCTTGCCGGCTATCCGATGATGATGGCGGCGGTTGAAGGTCGTGGTCAGGCAGATGTGGCTGGCGCCGGCCTGCTTCCAGAATGCGACCTCCTTTCGCCAGTCGGCTTCGGTGGTGTCACCACAGGAGGTCCAGACCTCGATACCCACGGCGGCCGGGTCCCGGCCGGCTTCTTCCGTAAGCTTGCGTAATGTCGTGAAGATGTCGAGGGCTGCCTGATCCGGCGGATAGGCGTTGGGCATCCAGCCATCGCCCCATTTGGCGATGCGGGGCAAGGTGTGCTCGTGATGGCCACCATACCAGACCGGAATGCGGCGCGCGGCCGGGCGGGGGTTGATGCCGGCATCGTCGATGGTGTGGTAGCGGCCTTGGTAGTTGATGTGCGGCGCAGTCCACAGCGCTTGCATCACCTGCACCTGCTCCTCCGAACGGCGGCCGCGGTTGTGAAAGTTCTCGTTCAGGCCGGTGAATTCCACCGGATTCCAGCCGACGCCGATGCCCAGGCGGAAGCGCCCGCCGGACAGCACGTCCAGGCAGGCGGCCTGCTTGGCTACCAGCGCGGTCTGCCGCTGCGGCAAGATCAGCACGCCGGTGGAGAATTCCAGTCGCGTCGTGCAGGCGGCCAGGTATCCCAACAGCACGAATGGATCGTGATACATGCCATCCGCAAAAGCGGTGGCGCCGGGCTCCGGCCGACCGCCCAGGACGTGATCGGGCGCTTCCAGAAAGTCATAGCCGAGGGCTTCGACATTCAGGGCGAAGTCGCGAACCAGCGATGCCTCGCCGCCGGTGTCATTGAACGGAACCAGGGCACCTAACTGCATATCTTTCTCCTATTTCTCATCAGCCGCCAGCACGGCCTTGATCTTCTCCGGCGCGACGGCAATCGGCGGCACGCCGGCACGTTCCTGTTGCAGCAGCGAGCCAACGCGAGAATCCCTCGCACCCCACCCGCGGTTCAACGCCTCGGTCAGTTCTTGCAACGCCAGGTTCGTCAGCCGCATCGGCACCTGCACCTCCCGCCCCAACTGGCATGCCAGCGACACGTCCTTGTGCAGCAGGCGCAGGGCGAAGTCAGCCGGATCGTAGCTGCCGGTAAGGAAATGGTCGGCTAGCCGATCAAACATGCGGTTGCGGCCAGAGGCGCCCTGCCGCACCGCCGCGAACAGTGCCAGCGGCTCCACACCGGCCTTGATGCCCAGGGTAAAGACTTCCGACAGCACAACGTTGACGGCGGCGGAGGATGCATTGTGCACCAGCTTGGCGATCGATCCGGCACCGATCAGACCGATGTAGACGGCCTGATCGCCCATCGCCGACAGCACTGACCGGTATTTGTCGAACACCGTCTCGTCGCCGCCGACCCAGATGGCCAGCCGACCGCTGTTGGCGCCCTTCGGACCGCCGCTGACCGGGGCGTCGAGAAAATCGATGTTCTTTCCGGCAAAGGTCGTATGCAAGGATCGCACGACATCGACCGCGTTAGTTGACAGATCGAACCAGGCTGCGCCGGAGCGGAAACCCTCGATCAGCCCGTTTGGGCCAGTACCGACGGCTTGCACATCCGCCGGTGTGGGCAATGACGTGAACACGATATTGCACGCCTCAGCCAAATCGCGCGGGCTATCGGCCCAGGTGGCACCTGCCGCCAGATGACGCGAGGCCGCCTGACGGGTCAGATCATGCACGACCAGGTCATGGCCAGCCTTCTGCAGGTTGGACGCCATGCCGGCACCCATCATGCCGAGACCAATAAAACCGATTTTCATCCGTTTTCCCCGTCAGTGTTCAGTTATCGCCATGACGGACACAGGCACGCTATCCGTGCCTTTGCATAATCCAGCACAGCAAGTCATGAATGGCGGCCCCGACGCCGCGACGCCGGTGCACCGCTTCAAGCCGTTGATCTCTTCCAACAGCATCCCTACTTCCCATCCCACTGAAGTATATACAGCCCGGCATCGTAGTCCGTCACATACATCAATCCATCTCGCGCCACGAAAAGATCTGCCGTGTGGCGGATCTTTGCCCGTCCGCGCATCGGCTCCATCCACTTTGTCGGCTGCGGTGGAACAAAATAGCCGACCTCCGCGGGACGATACGGATCTGCGATATTGAAGACGCGCACGCCGGCGCTCTGCCAGGTGGCAAAAATCGTCGTGGACGATTGAAACGATCCAGGCCGGTTCTCGTGCAGATTGTGCGGGCCGAATTGGCCGCCCATCGAGACATAGTCCTGATCCATGGGTGTCGGCATTGTCGCAATCGAGATCGGATTGGGCTTTTCGCGAATGTCGAACACCCACGTTCGTTTCATCTGTTCCTGATCGATATTCAGGGTCGCTTCGTCGGCCACTACCAGCAGATCACGGTCGTGCAATGGCAACGCGCTGTGGGTGCCGCCACCGAACGGCGGACACCAGTTGCGGTGAACGATCAAATCGGGTGCGGCGGGGTTCTTCACGTCCAGGATCGTCAAACCGCCGTTGCGCCAGGAGGCATACGCGATGTCGTCCTGCACCACCGCATGGTGCAGCGCCCAGCGTCCGGTCCAGTGCGGCGTTTCGCCGGCGGCGGCGTTCATGCCTGGGATCCACCAGCGGCCGACCTCGATCGGCTTGGTTGGATCGGCCATGTCGATGACGATCAGAATATGGTCAACGAAACCGTCCAGCAGCGCCGAGGCATAGGCATGGCGGCCCCCGGTCCACCAGATGCGGTGCAGACCCAGCCCCTCGACCTCCATAAAGCCGATGGCGCGCGGATTGGCCGGATCAGCAATGTCATAGACCCGCATGCCGGCGGAGAAATCTTCGCCGCGCTTGCCATAGCGTGCCGAATCCACCTGGTTCGAGCCACCATAATAATCCTTTTGCGACAGCAGGGCCTTGAGATCGAGCTCCTCGATGCACAGCAGCAGGTCGTTCGCTGTCTGCAGGTGCATGCACCAGGAATTTGGGTGGATCGGCATGAAGTTCACCGGCCGCGGGCTTCGCGGATCACGGACATCGGTGACCACCACGCCACGGCTGACCCGTGTGCCGACATAGGCGTGACCGCGGCTGACCATGACCTGCACGCCGTCACCGCGGCCGCCTTGGTCGGTGTGGCCGACAAAGCTGATGTTATGCGCGCCTTCCGGCCGGATCATGCCCTGCCTCCCCGCCTGTCGAAGGTCCACCATATGGCACGCGGGATTGGTTGACAAAGCGGCCCGGCCAGCAACAACTTACCCGCTGTTGTATTTGCTGCTTCGCCGTAGATACCGAGTATTATATATTGACGGATCGCCGAGACGGCCTCGACTATCGCACTGCCGCCTGGTTCTGGGTCCCCTGTCCGCCGCCTTTCCCAGACCCACAACCGGATACACCGGGGACAATGTTTTCCAAGTCGCAATGCGAACAGTCCCGCGGGTGATTGCCTGGGCAAAGGCGAAGCCGGAGGGGTTCGTGCGATCGAGTCGCCTCTGTCCAGCATCGCTGCTAGCCTCGCCGTAAGAGCAACCGAGGAACAGCCAATGAGTGCCGCCGGCATCGACTATTCGCAACTCTACAGCGCAAGCCTGCCCGATCCGGCGCCGCGCTGGGCACCATTTCCAAAATACTATTTCATTGGTGGCAACAACGATCCCGAGCAGATCCCGATCGACGGGCTGATCGAGGCGGCATCATCCGTGCTGCGCCGTGAAGGCGCGAAGCTGGCGATCTACAATCTGGGACTTGGGCCTCAGGGATATCCAGGACTGCGCCAGTTTGTGGCCGACAAGTCAAAGCGCCAGCGGGGCATCGAGGCGCCGGTCGAGGACATCCTGATCACCACAGGATCCGGTCAGGGTCTGGACATGATCAGCCGCCTGCTGATCAACCCCGGCGACACGGTGCTGACCGAGGAGTATTGTTACCAGGGTGCTCTGAACCGGTTTCGCAAGCTCGGCGCTAAGCTTTTGGGCATGAAGCTGGATGCGGATGGAATCGTGATTGATGCTCTGGCGGATCAACTCGCGGCGCTGAAGGCGCAGGGGGTGACGCCGAAATTCATCTACACAATCCCGACGGTGCAGAACCCGACGGCAAGCGTCCTGCCGCTGGACCGGCGGCACGCACTAATCGCGCTCGCCCGCCAATACAACATCGCGATCTTTGAAGATGAATGTTACGCTGACTTGCTTTGGGATGGGATAGAGGCACCCCCGGCGCTGTATGCGCTCGATCCCGGCTGCGTCATCCATATCGGATCCTTCTCGAAATCCCTCGCTCCCGCCTTGCGGCTCGGCTATCTGATTGCGGGCTGGGAGATCATGCGCCGGCTGCTGCCCTTGAAAGGCGATAGCGGCACGGGCGCGCTGGATCAGATGGTGGTGGCGGAATACTTCTCGAAGCACTTCGATAACCATCTGGCGCACCTGAACGGCGTGCTGCGCGGCAAGCTCGCGGCGATGACAGAGGCCGTGGAAAAGGAGTTCGGTTCAACAGCCGAATGCTGTGCGCCGAAAGGCGGCATCTTTTTGTGGATCAGGCTGCCGGCGAATGTCGATGTGCGTAAGCTCGTCAAACCGGCGGCCGAGGCGGGAATCGTTTTCAATGCGGGGCCTGAATGGGCGGTCAGCCCGGATAACTCCAGCAACTGCCTCCGGCTTTGCTTCGCAATGCCCAGTGAAGGGACAATACGGGAAGGGGTGGCAGAACTTGCGAGGGTTTGTTATGAGCAGACAGGAATTCCGGTGCGAAGCGGGAATGTTCCCAGATAAGACAGGCAGCTCAGCGGCAATATGCCAGCACTCGCCCTGCGTCAGACAGTCCTGGTCAGCGTCTTTGTCACGGCCGCCACGCGAAAGCATGACCAGCGGCCGTCCAGTGCGGTCGCCGAAGGACAGGTAGCCAGTCTCGGCTGCACCGGCGACCACCGACAGGCCGCTGGTGCTGCCGATGAGATCGCCGGTCCAGAACGCCGCGTGACGTTGGCGAGGCAGCAGACAAGCGGGTCGGTAATGGCCGCATCCAGCAATTCATTGCTATTGAAGCAATCGGTCAAGCCGCCGGAGCCGGTGGCAAGCGAGTAGCCGAAGCCATCAGCCAACATCTGAAGATCGGCGTATCATCGGCGATACTGAACGTTACGACGCAGTTGTGTGGAGCATCAATCACATCGGTACGCCTGCCAGTCTGTTGAAGAACGACACACGCTGAGCAGCCCCCGTGACGATATAGCTGTGATCCGATCCGGTCAGCAGGAAGCGCGCGCCCATGCCGACATAGCGCGATGCATTCTGCTCATCGTAGACGCCCCCCATGCCGAGCACCTTGCCATGCCGGCGGCACGCATCGCCAATCACCTGGTAGGCGTCGATCACCTTTGGATGGTCCATCTGACCAGAAATACCCAGCTCGGCTGTCAGATCCGAGGTGCCGATGAACAGTATGTCGACACCCTCCACCGCCGCGATCGCATCGGCGTTGCGAACCGCTTCGGGACTTTCCAGCATGACAACGGTCAGGATTTCGGAATTGATCGCGGCCTGCGCCTCGGCTGTGGCCGGCGGCTGATAGCCGTAGATCGCCGGTGAGCCGCCCCAGCTTCGACGACCCATGGGCGGATAATGAAAGGCATCGGCAATTCGCTTGGCGTCGGCGGCGGTGTCCACATGCGGGACGACGATGCCCATGGCGCCGTTGTCCAGCGCGCGCGTCGCCTCGTCCAGCGCGCCGGCGCAGACGCGCACGATCGGCGTCACCCCGGTCGGCAGGGCAGCAATGCAGAGCTGCGTCGTCTCCTGGATCGTAAAGGCACCGTGCTCGCCATCGACGAACATCCAGTCGTGCCCAGTTGCGGCGGCCAGCACAGGTGCGGCGACCGTGCGTAGATGATGTACACCAAAGCCCAGAGCCATCTTGCCGGCCTTCAGGCGCTGACGGGTCGTGCTGACGGTGATGGACATGGTTTCCCCCGTTGTTTGGATCAGGCCAGCATGCCGACATGATAAGGTCAATCAACCGGAGTCCGGTCCTCCACCAGCGCCATCAAGGTTTCCAGCCGATCCGCCTCGGCCGCCGGCTTGTCGGTGCGGATGCGCGCCAGACGCGGGAAACGCATCGCCACGCCGGACTTGTGGCGGTTCGACAGTTGCACCGCATCGAACGCCACTTCCACAACCATCTTCTTTTCCACTTCGCGAACCGGTCCGAAGCGGGCGGTCGTATGGTTGCGGGTCCACTTGTCCAGGAAAACCAATTCCTGGTCGGTAAAGCCAAAATACGCTTTGCCGACCGGCACCAGTTCCTCGCCACGCCAGACGCCGAAGGTGTAGTCGGAATAGAAGCTGCTGCGCTTGCCATGCCCACGTTGCGCATACATCAGCACAGCATCGACCGTCAGCGGGTCGCGCTTCCACTTCCACCACTGACCTTTGACCCGCCCGGCCAGATAGGCGCTGTCGCCACGCTTCAGCATCAGCCCCTCGATAGAGGCAGCCCGGGCGCCATCCCGCAGCACCATCAGTTCCTGCAAGGATGAAAAGCGAATCAGCGGCGACAGGTCCATCCGAGCAGGCTTTTCGCGCGCCAGCCAGGCCTCCAGCCGACCACGGCGGTCATCAAATGGAAACGCGCGCAGGTCATTGGTGCCGTCGAACAGCAGGTCGTACAAGCGAATGCCGACCGGGTATTGCGCCATCATGGTCGCCGTGACGGTCTTGCGGTTCAGCCGCTGCTGCAATTCGGCGAACGGCGCTACCGTTCCTTCGCGTAGCACTAGAAGCTCCCCATCCAGCACCGCGTGAAAATTCATCGCCGCGATGATTTCGGGAAACCCCGCCGAGATGTCATCAGCGCCGCGGGAGAACAGCCGACGGCCGCCGGCTGTGGCGACAACCTGGACGCGAATGCCATCCCACTTCCACTCGGCCCGCCAATCGGCCGGTCGCAGTGCGGCCAAATCCGCGGCCTCCAGCGGATGCGCCAGCATCGGCGGCCGGAATACCGGCTGATCGGCGGGATCAGGTTTCGGCCCATGTCCCTCCAGCCAGGCGAACAGGGGTGTATAGGGCGGCGACAGGCCGTGCCACACTTCCTCCACATCATCCGCGGCAACCTGACCAATTTCGGCCAGCGCGATCTTCGCCAGGCGGGCGGAGGCGCCGACGCGAAGGCCACCGGTGATCAGTTTCAGCAGCGCCAGCCGGGTCGATGAATCGGACGTATCGAGCCATTGCGCCACCAGCCCAGGCAAAGCCACTTTCGACGCGGTTTCCAGCGTCTCCACAACGTCCGTCAGGCGCGGTGGGTTGGCTGGAGAGGGTTGAACCGGCCAGATCAGGGCAACGGTTTCGGCCAGATCGCCGACGTAGTCGTATGACCAGTCGAACAGGACAGGATCGGTGCGGGCGGCCGCCAGATCTCGGATCAGTCCTGGCTTGGCCGTAGTGAACGACAGTTCGCCGGTGATCGCAGCCAGGCCGAAGCCTCGGTCCGGGTCGGGCTGGGTGGCGAAATAGTGGCGCAGCAGCGCGATCTTGGCGTTGCGTGACGGCGTGAAGACCAGACGCTCCAGCAGGGCGGCAAAGGCAATCATGATGCGGAATGTGGACTGATCGGGGGGAAACGCCAACCTGAGGCAGCAGACGCATTGCGGCGCGGCGCGCGGGCTGGTAGACGAAGGCACCGGCGTAATCGGAGCGTAGCGCAGCCTGGTAGCGCATCAGTCTGGGGGACTGGGGGTCGTGGGTTCGAATCCCGCCGCTCCGACCAGTTCCAGGAGCACGGGTAAGACCGTTGACTCGACGAACGGTCGTTATCCGTCTTCTCTATCCCAGCGTCCGTGAAGCCAACAGGCGCCTTGCGGCTAATAAAGTTCGGCCACCTGACGACATTGGCGAATTCGCTGCGGACGGTGTGGCATAAGAGGCAGCGCGGATTGGCAGATGGTCATTGATCCATCCTGATGAAACATGAATAAGTTCTTGCTAACTTGGCACGATCACTCACCGAAATAGATTTCCCTGAAAGCGGCGGCGAGGAAATGAATATCTCGCTGGCATCCTGAAGCTACGATTATCGCCCACGGCTCGGCCGAGGCGATCCTCTTTGCCTCATTCCTCCGGCTCGGTCGTGAACAACAGCGGATAACCCTGGCTGCGGCCTAGATCCGTTGCATTCGTTGCCTTGGCTTCCGCAACATCTTTCGTAAAGACGGCAACAACGCACGCACCGCGCCGATGCGCGGTCATCATCACTCGCATTGCCTGATCCTCAGTCATGCGGAACTCCGCTTTCAGCACCGTCACGACGAACTCGCGCGGCGTATAGGCGTCGTTGATCAGAATAACCTTGTGAAGACGCGGACGTTCGACTTTTATTTCAACCTTTGCTTTCGGCTTCGTGGTGATATCGGTCATTGGTGGAGCTGCTCCCGACAGCGGCGCTGAGCCGCGACCTCGTCACACGTCTATACGCGCGGCGGCGGTATCCGGTTTTTTTATATCAACGGCGCCATGCCCTAAGCAAGCGGCGGCGGAAAAAGCCGCGCGTCGATGATCGAGCCATCGCCGCACACGCCACGTTCAGTCGGTTGTCTGTGTCGCACCGGGATAGCGGCGGTAGATGAAGGCCGGCGGCGTCGACCGCCGCGCTGCCACGGCCGCCTGGATCAGCGCATGGTCGGACGACTTCTCACAGGCGGGATCAGTGCGTGATGCGTCCGCGGTCAGCGCATAGGCCTGGCAACGACAGCCGCCCCAGTCGATCTCACGCTGATCGCACGACCGACACGGTTCCGGCATCCAACTTGTGCCTCGGAAGCGGGTAAACGCAGGCGCATTGTGCCAGATCGCGCGGAGAGACTGCTCCCGCACCGACGGGAAATTAAGATCTGGCAGCGACTCGGCGACGTGGCACGGCAATGCCTTGCCAGACGGCGTCACAGTCATGAAGCGTCGACCCCAGCCGCCCATGCAGGCCTTTGGCCGCGACGCGTGATAATCGGGAGCCACATAGTCGACGACAAGCTTGCCCTTGAGCCGCTGACGCGCAGCCTCCACGGCCACGGTCGCACCATCCGTCTCGGTTCGGCTGGGCAACAACGCATCACGGTTGGAAACCGCCCACCCGTGATACTGCACATGGGCGATTTCCACTCGCCCGGCCCCCAATGCTTCCGCGAGGTCGAGCATCCGCGAAACATGCGCCACATTCTGCCGGTGTACGACAAAGTTCAGCGTCAACGCGAGCCCAGCTTGCGTCACCGCCCGCGCCGCCGCGAGCTTTCGTGCGTGGCCGCCGCCAAGCCCACCGATCCGGTCAGCGCTGTCGGCCTCGATGTCCTGGATGCTGATCTGCACATGATCAAGCCCGGCGCGCGCGAGCTGGTTCAGCAACCGTTCATCCAGCAGCACACCGGATGTAATGAGGTTGCTGTACAATCCGCAGTCAGCGGCGGCGCGCACCAGCTCCGCCAGATCCTTTCGCGCGGTTGGCTCGCCGCCGGAAAAATGTAGTTGCAATACACCCAGTGCCGCCGCTTCCTCGAGTACCCGCCGCCAGGTCGCGGTATCCAACTCGGCGGCCGCCCGGTGCAACGTGACAGGATTGGCGCAGTATGGACATTGCAGCGGGCAACGATGGGTAAGCTCCGCCACCAGGCCCATCGGTGGATCGATCATGCTTGCCACCGTACCACCCCCTTCTCAACGAGACCTTGCAACATCGTCTCGACGTCGCCGGCTATGAGCTCACGCGGTGCGTCATAGCGCGCGGCCAGATCATCAATAATCACGCTCAGGCTGCGTATGCCGTCGACCAGCTTGAGGATCTCGACCGCCTGCTCGTCGGGCAGGAACAGCCGCTCAGGGGCCAGCACCACCCACGCCGCACGCACCGCGTCGAAGCGGAACTTCACGCCAGCGCCAAATCGCGGAATGGCCGCCTCGTCGTTCACCTGTCAGCCGGGACAAATGCGCCAGGCGGGACCAATCGCGGATCGACATAGGCCAGATACAGCCCATCAAGCATGGCCCAGAGTATGTCGCACTTGGTGCGCAAGACCGCCAGCACCGCCGCCTGCTGCTCTGGCGTGCGAGCATTCTCCTTGACGTAATCAAGCGCAAATTCGGCATCCATCGGAGCCTGATCCAACCGCGGCGTGAAGTAGCCGAGCGTTTCGGCCGTAACGAAATCATAGTTCGCCAGCATGCCTCCAACGCGTTCGGCGATGATCGCTGGGGAGAACAGTTCCGTGAGACACGATCCGATTGCTTCCAAAATCGACCGCTCGCGCACGATTTCCACATATGCATCGACGGCAAATCGGGTAATCGGCAGCAGACCGGCCATGGAAGTGACGTAGTCACGATCAAGCCCCAGCCCGTCGGTCAGCCGCAGCCATCGCGCGATGCCACCGGTATTCGGTTCGTCACCATCATGATCATGCAGCCGTCGTCGCCAGACGCGTCGCAGCTCCGACGTTGGCAGCCTTGCGATCAGTGTGGCGTCCTTCACCGGGATGCGACATTGGTAGTAGTAGCGATTCAACGCCCAGGCCTGAAGCTGTCCGCGATTCAAATTTCCCTGGTACATTAGTTTGTGGAAGGGATGCCGTGAGTGGTAGCGCTCGGCGCCGATCTGCCGCAACGAGGCTTCCAGTTCATCGGGCGACAGCAATCGACCGCTCATACCGGAATCTCCATTCCGTCATAGGCGACTTCCCAGCCCGCCGCCTCGACCTCTGCCCTTTCAGGTGAGTCATCCAACAACACTGGATTGGAGTTGTTGATGTGCAGCATGATCTTGCGCCGCACGTCGATCGCCTTGAATGCGGCGAGCGTGCCGTTTGGTCCATCAATGCTCATGTGGCCCATGCGCGCTCCGGTCTTGCTGCCAAGGCCGGCCCGCAGCATCTCGTCGTCGCGCCACAATGTGCCGTCAAAAAGCACCACGTCCGCACCTTTCAAGCGCCGCGCGAGCGCCTCGGTCATGCGGGCGCAGCCGGGAATGAAGAACAATCGACGGCTCCCGTGGCTTACCATGACACCGACCGTCTCTTCGCTCTCGACAATAGACGGCTCTCCAGTGGACGCCTCAAGATACAGCGGGATCTTGCCAGGGACGGAAAACAACGCCACGTCAAGACCACTCGGCGAACCATCTGGCAACGCCAACATGACCGGCATCCCAACCGCGACGTGCCGCCTCGTCACCACATCGCGCGCCAACACTTCAAAGATGGGATTCCCATCCAATACCTGGTGAATTCGCGGAGTAGCGTAAACCGTGAAAGCATGCCGTTCCCGCAACGTCAGCAGCCCGGCTATTACATCCACGTCCCCGCCAGACAGAACCACGCCAGCAATTGGTGATGAGCGCAAACCTTGGTGTGGCTGAAGACAGGACGACGCCTCGATCTGCTGTCGCAGATCCGGAGACGCATTCAGGAGAAACCAGTGATTGCCATCGGCACTAATCGCAACCGAGGCCTGGGTGCGCGGAACGGCGGAGAGATCACCGGATCTCGCCCGCCTGCATCCCACGGCGTTGGAATTCCACTGCGGAAAACCACCGCCGGCCGCGGCGCCAAGGACAAGCGCTCTCAAAGGTCTGATCGTGCGATCCGCCGCGCCACCAAAGTGGCGCGAAGCATGTTTACTTCAAACCAGCGGAAGCATACGAATTGATTTCGGCGCCGAGCGCGATTTCTGTGATTTTAGGTGTTTTCCAGGCCATCTAGACATCCTCCAGACTATAAATATCAATAAAATTGTATCAATGAGACTATGCATGGTCAAGGTGCGGATCACAGACAGCAGGTGGTGAACCGGATGCGCCACCCAGCTTCCGCAATGCGCAAACGGTCATGGGAACAACCTTCTGCTCGTCAACCGATCCCTCAGCCCATATCCACGTCTACCGCCGCGTGAGCTTCCACCAGCTTAATCGGCTAGGGTAAAATGCCCTTTTCCGCTCGTCTTGCTGATGGAGCGTGTCGATAACCGACGACTTGTTCCTGAAGCATTGACCTGCACAACCACGGACCACCAGGTGCAACGCTCTCGACCAGATGTGGCTGGGGGACCTGGATTCGAACCAAGGATGCCCGGGTCAGAGCCGGGAGTTTTACCGCTAAACTATCCCCCATCGGGCGCGGGCGGGTGGATAGCACCGCCGCCCGCGCCCCGCAACTCATGCCTATCCGATCGCTTCGATATCCCGCCGCAAGCCCACGGTACGTGGACTGCCACCACGGCCATACAGCACCTCATGCGAGGTCAGCGACCGGCCGTAGTAGGCGGAGTCCTGGTTCGGTTCCGCGCGGATGATCGAGCCATCAATCGCCACACCGCCGTACAGCCCGGTGGACGACGACCATACCACGATATCCGGCACGGAGGCCCCGCTGAGCGCGCCTTCAACGCCTGAACCCAATGTTGCGACCGTGATCCCTGCCTGCGCGCCAATCTTGAATTCATTGCGCAGCACGCCGTCCAGGCCCTTCTGGCTCATGATCAGCAGGATCAGCTCCGATTGTTCCAGTCCAGCCTGCAAGCCGAAGGACGCCGCGCCAATCGCGAAGAACGCCGGATCGCTCCAGCCGCTGCGGCCCTGCACCATCAGCACGCCATCGCCACCCTCTCCACCAACAATGAAGCCGCCCTTCAGCAGCTTGGGAACGATCATCACCGCCTTCGCCCGGCGCATGAGCTGCTTTGCGTTGCCAAACTCCTTGTCATGACGAAGATCCGCCAGCACCTTGCGGGCGCCATCGACGGTAACCTGCTGGCTCGACTGCGCCTGCGCCAGGGGCGCGACCAGCACTGAACCTGCCAGCAGCGAAACCGCGCCCAGCAACGTCGTTCTTCTCAACATCGTCATTCCTTTCTTGTCGCGGCGTAACAAATCAACACCAGCGAGCCTCCATATTTCACTACGAAAGACGCACGGTAGCGGGCAACTGGTCACCAATGCGTGAAGACACCAGGGCACACCTCACCGCAATGAAAAATAGCAACTTTTCGGATCGTTGAGGGATAGATTTTCCAGGGTTCTGCCACCAAGCCGGTCTTGTTGTAGGCATGTGTCCAAAAAGGCACGCGTGGGCGTGTCAACCGCGCCATCTCAGAAATCTTGGTTCGCTCGATCGACCCGGAGCCTTTCGTTGGCGGCGCCTCTCGCGGTCCTAAGCCGACAAAAGGCCTACGATTTAGACCCCCGCTTACGGTTGTTTCAGCGTTTCGATAGGCTCCCGTTCAGCCGGTCACCGCCTCGATCTCCGCCGCGGACATTCCCCAGGCCCTTAGCGCCTCTCCGGCGGTCACCAATCCCGGCGCCCGCGGCGGATCAGGCTGCGTGACGCCGAACCGAGGCGCTGGCGCCGGCTGGCGGAAACCACCTACATCGATGAAGGCGCCCCGTGCCTGATTATGGGGATGCTCATGCGCCTCCTGCATCGATAGCACGGGGGCGAAGCAGGCGTCGCTGCCTTCCAGCAGACGGCACCAGTCATCCCGCGTGCGGGAGCGGAACCGCTCGGTCAGCAATTTTTTCCAACCGTCCCAGCCGGCCTTGTCGCGCTGCGCAGGCAGTGTCGCCGGGTCGATTTCCAGCAGCCTCAGCAACTCGGCATGAAATTTCGCCTCGATGGGCGCGAGGGAGATGAACGCGCCGTCGGCACATTCATACACCTCATAGTAATAGGCACCAGAATCGAGCTGATTCTCCCCCCGCGGCGAGGCCAACCGGCCGCCCGCCTGCATCGCGTAGATCGGCGTCATCAGCGACAGTGCCCCATCCACCATCGCCGCATCGACCACCTGTCCGACACCGGTCGTTCGCGCCGAGAGGATCGCCGCCAGCAGCCCGGTCACCAGATACAGCGCGCCGCCGCCGTAGTCGCCCACCAGATTCAACGGCGGCGTCGGCTTCTGGCCGGCTCGTCCAATCGCGTGCAGCGCACCGGTCAGAGCGATGTAGTTCAGGTCATGGCCGGCCGCGTGGGCCAGCGGACCATCCTGCCCCCAGCCGGTTACCCGCCCGTAGGCCAGCCGCGGATTACGCCCCAGGCATTGATCCGGCCCAAGCCCCAGCCGCTCCATGACGCCGGGCCGAAATCCTTCAATCAAGGCATCGGAGCCGGCGATCAGCCGCAGCGCAAGGTCAACCGCCTGAGGCTGCTTCAGATCAAGGCCGATCGTCGCCCTGCTCCGGTGGGTGAACTCATGTTCCTTCGCCATCGGCACGCCAAGATCAGCCGGCGCTACTCGGTCGATGCGCAGCACCGTAGCCCCCATGTCGGCCAACAGCATGGCCGCCATCGGCGCCGGGCCGATGCCCGCGAACTCGACGATTTTCACGCCTGCCAAAGGTCCCATCTGTTATGTGCTTCCCCCGCTGGTTGATTGAGGACAGACCAGATCAGCAATCCTGGCTTATGCGCATCACTGTTGAAGCTGGCACATCCAGGTTCGCGATACCCGCCACCGGCATGACCGAAACAGGGCTATGCGGCGGCAGGGCGCCAGCTAGCCGCGCTGCACCAACTCGATCTTGTAGCCGTCGGGATCCTCGACAAAGGCGATGATCGTGGTGCCGAACTTCACCGGCCCCGGTTCGCGCGTCACCTTCGCCCCCAGCGACCGTAGTTTCTCGGTGGTCGTCGCGACATCCGGCACGCCGACGGCGAGGTGTCCGAAGGCCGTGCCCTGATCGTATTCCTGGGTGCCATAGTTGTAGGTCAGCTCGAGCACGGTGTTGCTGTCCTCATCGCCGTAGCCGACGAAGGCCAAGGTATATTTGCCGTCCGGCACGTCGCGACGGCGCAGCTCCTTCATCTCGAAGCCCTTGGTGTAGAAGTCTATGCTGCGCTGCAGGTCGCCGACGCGCAGCATGGTGTGCAAAAACCGGCTCATGGAGGTTCCCCTTCAGGTTGAAGACGTGCGGATGGAAGACTCGTGACCGGAACACCGGACAAGGTCAATGTTTCAGGGTCGAGGCCCAGTAGAAACAGGCCTGCCGCGTCCGCCGCGGCCACACAGGCCTCTCGCTCCGCCAGGATGGTTGTCCCGGCCTCGAACGCAAGCCCCCTCAGGCCGGCGGCGGCGACATTGCGTATCGTCCGCGGCCCGATCGTCGGCAGGTCGGCCCGCTTGTCCTGACCTGGCTTCACCAGCTTGACCAGCACGCCGCCGATGCCATCGCGGCGCAACGGCGCGCAGCGGGCCAGCATCGCGTCGGTGCCCTCGATCGCCTCCACCGCCAGCACAAGGCCCTGCTGCACGACGCAGCCTTGGCCAACATCAGCGGCACCCAGCAGGCGAACCACCTCCACCGCACGTGCGATGTCCGCCATGGCCTGGGCATCCGGCCCCGCCTGGGTCAGCACACCGCGCGGGGCGGTGGCCTCGCGCATCACCTCCTGCGCGCCGATGACGCGAAATCCCTCCTCGGCCAGCACTTTGATGACCGCCGCCAGCAACCCGTCATCGCCCATGAAGGCGGCTCGGCCGACGCGCGCCAGGATACGGGCTCCCTCGGCGTCAGGCCGCAGATTAAGCAGCGACGGTCGGCGGACAGGCCCGATCATTACGATGTCCTCACACCCATTGTCTCGCAGCAGCGCCAGAATGCGGCCGGCAGCGCCGAGCCGCACGATCTGGTGCGGCCAGGGCGCCAGAACCGCCGGATCGGCGAAGCCTTCCAGACCCAGAATAAAGACGCTGCGTCCGACTGCCCGTCCCGCCGCCGCGACCCTGGCCGGCAATTCGCCGCCGCCGGCGATGATCCCAAGACCTCGGTTTCCCACATTGCATTTCGCGGTCGTCAGGCTCGCAGCATCGGGAAACAGTGGGCTGCGTGGCATTTCTGCCTGATTTTCCATTCTGGATTCCATACAAGACAGACTTTTGTTGCCAGCCGGAGGCATTTATCGCCATAAATCATGGTCCGATCTCACGCTCCCGTGATATCGGCTTCGACAGAGATCACCGTCCCATGGTTGACGACGATTTGCCTGAAGCGGTTCGGCTTGCGACAGCAGCCAATGTGCTGCAGTGCCTTACCATACTGGCGGAGGAAGCGGACAACCTGAACCTGCCGCGCACCATACTGGCCCTGCGCAAGGCAATCCGCGCTTGCCAGGCGGACCAGGCGCGCGCGACACCCGTACTGCGTCCGCGGCGGCATTTGGTCCTGCATTGATTTCCGGCTGCGCATAGATCATCTGCCTGACATCAGGCAACGGAAACCGGCCTAGGCGGAATTTGCTGCGTGTGCGAAGGTTGCGTCGTGACGCGGAGCACCATAGTTTTTTGATCATCAACTGCCCCGGCAAGCGATCTTCGCCCGTCGGGCTGATGGTGCATCTCCGCCTCCAGTCATTAAGGACATCACATGAGCGGCAGCGTCAAACGGTCTGTCACGATCACCCTGGACGGGTCGAACAAATCGACCAGTCTGCCGCTGCTCTCGGGCAGCATTGGACCGGATGTCTTCGACATCCGCAAGCTTTATGGCGATCTGGGCGTCTTTACCTTTGATCCGGGCTACGGTGTCACCGCATCCTGTGACAGCAAGATCACCTATATCGACGGCGACGAAGGCGTCCTGTTGTATCGCGGCTATCCGATCGAGCAGCTTGCCGAACACTCTACCTTCCTGGAGGTCTGCTACCTGCTGCTGAACGGCGAACTGCCGACCGAGGCGGAAGCCAAGGACTTCGACCTTGGCGTGATGCGGCACACCATGCTGCACGAGCAGCTTCGGACCTTCTACAACGGTTTCCGTCGCGACGCGCATCCGATGGCAGTGATGTGTGGCGTCGTCGGCGCGTTATCGGCTTTCTACCACGACAGCCTGGACATCCATAACAAGGAAAGCCGCGACATCAGTGCCTTCCGGCTGATCGCCAAGCTGCCGACAATTGCGGCCTGGGCGCACAAATACTCGATTGGCCAGCCGTTCATATATCCGCACAACGACCTGTCATATGCAGAAAACTTCCTGCATATGTTCCATGCGGTGCCGGCCGAGGAATACAAGGTCAGCCCGGTCCTATCCAAGGCCATGGACCTGATCATGATCCTGCACGCGGATCATGAGCAGAATGCCTCCACCAGCACGGTCAGGCTGGCGGGATCGACCGGTGCCAATCCCTTTGCCTGCATCGCCGCCGGCATCGCCAGCCTGTGGGGCCCAGCGCATGGCGGCGCTAACGAGGCCGTGTTAAAGATGCTGGCCGAGATCGGCCACACCAAGAACATCAAGCAGTTCCTCGCGGACGTGAAGGACAAGGACAACCACACCAAGCTGATGGGCTTCGGTCATCGGGTCTACAAGAATTATGATCCGCGGGCCAAGATCATCCAGAAGGCCTGCCATGACGTGCTGCAGGAACTTGGCATCAAGGACGACCCCCTGCTGGATCTGGCGGTCGAACTCGAGAAGATCGCTCTCACCGATCGCTATTTTGTCGATCGGAAGTTGTACCCGAACGTGGATTTCTACTCTGGTATCATCCTAAAGGCGATGGGCTTTCCCACCAACATGTTCACCGCACTGTTCGCCGTCTCCCGCACCGTCGGCTGGGTCAGCCAGTGGAAGGAGATGATCGAGGATCCGCAGCAGCGCATCGGACGGCCGCGTCAGATCTACACCGGCGCGCCGCGTCGTGACTACGTGCCGTCGATCAAGCGCGGCTGACACCCTGACGGCTGCGATCAGCCGGCGGCCGCTGGTCGCCGGCTTTTTTGCGCGCGTTGTCGCCCGGCTGAAGCGATAATCCAAATTTCACCTGGTGAAATTGGGTTTGTCGTCCTCTAAAAAATTCGGTGGATAACGAACGGCTAGCATCCAGCATCAAGGTTCAACGGCAGTCGCTTGAAGCATCATCATGTCGTAATAATAGAAAAATGATATCGGCAGATAAGTGCCGATTAAATCCACATATTGGTATCTTTGTCGATAGAGGCAAACGAATCAAGACTGGTTTCACGATTTCGACGCTATAAGTGCAATAATATTCCTGTATGATAAGATTGTTAGTTTGCAATAAAATCCGTTAATACGCGTTAAGGTTGCATTCACTAAGAAGTGATTTGAGGGACAGGCCAATGCGAGGACCAATTTCTTTAGACATTCTCGTTAAAAACCGCCTCAAGGGCTGGGGTCAACGACCACCCGGCGTAAAACCACGGCGCGGCAAGGAAGCTTGGCTGCGCGGCCGCCCATCAGAGGACGAAACCAGGATTTGCAATCCGTTTCTCAAAATCCCTGGCAGCACGCGGCTGCGTACTCTGCCTGATGGCCTGTGGCTGAACTTCGGCGGCAGTTTTTCAGAACCCTTTGTTGATATCCTGGCCATCGAAGCCTGTTCGACGATCCAGAACCTGCTCGATAAACGCTCTCGCTTTGCCCCCAGCACGCATTCCCTGATGTGCGTCTGCCCCACAGGTTGGCTGCTGGCGCCGATTGCCCCGTCCGACGACACGCCACGTTGGAAGACCACTGGGGTGATCCTGCATGAGCCATTCAACGATGTGATCATTCCGGTGCGGGAGATGCGGGTGCTGTATGGTCTAAAGAAGGACCACTACAAGGGCTTTGCCCGCCATCAGCTTCCGCATGCTCACGAGTTTTTCGTGCCGATGGAAACGCTGACGGAGGAGCATAGCGAGGACAATCCGGCGTTACGGGAACTGATAGGTCGAGCCTCCGTGTCAGCGAATTTTTTCAGCCCCTGAGGTTGCGTCATGCTGGGCTTTGACAGGCGCAGGAGGACCAGGATCAGCCCGCGCCACGGGGGCACGAGCGACGTTAATCCGGCAAACGTCCAATGCACGAAAACGATCGCCCAATCCCCGTCATGGCGGACCTGATGGCATCGGCGCTGGTTCTTTATTTCAGTGGCCTGCTTATCCCCTCCATCCGTCAGAAGATATGACGAACTTCGGGGGCAGGACACTGGTCCGACTTTCGCAACTCGCGGCCGATAATGCCCTAAAGGGGTGGCTTCCCGTAGGGTGGTGTCGCAAGGTCGGCACCACAGGGCCAGAGGTCATTTTGCTACCGCAACTCCATTTGAGCAGATCTTGGATACGGCTTTGACGTGCGCGGCCGGCGATACAGCGCCTCGATGCACATTTGCCGCATCATCGTTCTTACCATCTCACGACCAATGACGCCTCCGCCGCACAACAGGTCACGCAGCATCCGGCTGCCCGCGAACGGGTAATTCCAGTGCAGGGCATCAATCCGCCGCATGATCATTGGTTCGGCCTCCGGCACGGGCTGTAGTTCGTAGTGAAGGCTGCTCCGGCTGAGCCGCAAACGGCCGCCTGCCGTGTCAACGGAAGGTCATGGCGCCGGTCGATCATCGTTGGCGCTCAGCAGGCCGGCTTTACATCATACTGCTGCGCCAATTCGGCCAGCGTCCTCTCGCCCTTGATGGCCGACGGCGCCACCTTGGCCTTCAACGCCGCGGCGTGCGTCCAGTGTGTTCGCTTGGTCATGCTTGTTCCTGATCCGCGGCAGCTTCGCCGCTTTCAGGCAGAAATTCCCTTTATCGGCCTGTCCGAATTTGGCCGCCCCCCTTTGTCGCGGATGGCTGGCCGCCATCGGCCATGATACGTGTTGGAAGCTGTGGGTGATGCCTTTTGAGCGCGACACCGGCAAGGAGTACATCTGTCGAAGTCGATCTCGCGGCCCGAGGAGCAGCACGAACCATGCAAGCCTTTCGCGGCACCTATACGGTGATGGTCACGCCCTTCACAGCCGATGGCGCGCTTGATCTGCCGACGCTGCGCCGCCTCGTCGACTGGCAGATCGGCCAGGGCATCCACGGGTTGATTCCATTGGGTTCCACCGGCGAGTTCCTGTCGCTGTCGGACGACGAGCATCTCGCGGTGGCGGAGACGGTGATCCAGCAGGCGGCCGGTCGCGTGCCAGTGCTGATCGGCACCGGGGCGGAGGACACCCGTGAAGCGGTCAGGCTCAGCCGCAGGGCGGAAAGCCTGAAGGCCGACGGCGTGATGATCATCCCGCCATTCTACTGCACGCCGACCGAGGACGAGCTGTACCACCACTACAAGACCATCGGCGACGCGATCGGTCTGCCGATCATGATCTACAACAATCCGGCAACCGCCAATGTGGACCTGACGCCGCCGGTGGTGGCGCGGCTCGCCGCCATCGACAATTGCCGCTACATCAAGGAGTCGACGCTGGAGGTGACGCGGGTGCGCGACATCCTTCGGCTGTGCGGCGACCGGATGACGGTGTTCGGCGGCATCCTCGGTTTTGAATCCTTCGTCGAGGGCGCCGCCGGCTGGGTCGCGGTCGCCGCCAATGTGGCGCCCCGCCCGCTGGCCCGCCTGTTCACCCTGGTGGCGAACGAGGCGCGGGTGACCGAAGGACGGGCGCTTTACCTGCGCTACCTCCGGCTGATCGAGTTCGTCGGCGGCCAATACTATGTCGCCGGATCGAAGGCGCTGCTGCGGCACATGGGCCTGGATGTGGGTGAACCACGGCCGCCGCGCCTGCCGCTGCCGGCGAACCGGAATGAGATGGCACAGGCCATCGTGCGGGATCTCGATCTGGCCTACGGGCCGTGAGGGGCGCGTCAGGCTTTCCGGGGTCCGGATCGGGCCGCGACGACGAAGCGCTGACATGCCATGATGTCCAACGGCGGGATAACCGGGGGCCTCGCGACGCGGGACATCCTCGCGCCCCGCCGGATGCCTGTGCCGGCGCCGATCGCGGCCGCGCAGGGTGCGGCCTGGCAAGAAGCGATCGCGGAACAAATCCAGGAGCGACCTGATGGATCATCTCAATGCCTTCGTGCCGGGGGAACGGTGCACGATCCCCGGCGCGGCGGGCGGTCCGCTGGCCGATCTAAGCTTCGCGGTGAAGGACTTGATCGATGTCGCCAACTGGCCGACCGGCGGCGGCAATCCCGACTGGGCACGTGCGCACCCGGTGCCGGAACGATCCGCCTGGGTGGTGCAGCGTCTGCTGGACGCCGGGGCCCGCATCATCGGCAAGACCGCGACCGACGAAGTGTCGCTCGGCATCCTTGGCGAGAATCCGTTCACCGGCACACCGCTGAACCCGGCCGCGCCGGATCGCGTGCCGGGCGGATCTTCATCCGGATCGGCATCCGCGGTGGCCGGCGGCGCATGCGACTTCGCCCTCGGCACTGATACCGGCGGATCGGTTCGCGTACCAGCCAGCTTCTGCGGCCTGTTCGGCCTCAGGCCGACGCACGGGCGACTGAATTTTCGCGGCATCACCGTCCAGGCGCCGTCCTCCGATACGGTCGGCTGGCTGGCGCGGGACGCCACGACGTTTGCCCGTGTGGGACAGGTGTTGTTCGACGAGACGCTGCCCGAGATGCTGCCCCGCACCCTGCTGATCGCCAGCGATGCGTTCGCCTTCGCCGATCCGGCCGTGGCCGAGGCGCTGTCGCCGATGGTGAACAGGTTGGCCGACCTGATCGGCACGCGCCGAGATGAAACCCTGGCGCCGCAAGGCTTGTCGGTGTGGAAGGAGGCGCAGCGTTGCCTCCAATCCAGCGAATCCTGGCGGACCTTCGCGCCGTGGGTCGACCGGTACAATCCTCGCCTGCAGTTCAGCGTGGCGCGAAACCTTGCACTGGCGGCTCAGATCAGTGACGGCGAGCGCGCCAGGGCCGCGCTGATGCGGCTGGAAGCACGCGCACGGCTGCGGATGCTGCTGCCGCCCGACACGATCCTGTGCCTGCCGACCACCCCATTCCCTGCACCGATGCGCGGTCTGTCGATCTCGGATCTGGCGCTCCCGCGTGAGCGGATCACCTGCCTGGCCTGCGTGGGCGGCTTGACCGGATCGCCGCAGGTTAACCTGCCCGGCGCACGGGTTGACGGCGCCCCGGTCGGATTGTCGCTTGTCGGCGCCCCAGGCACGGACACAACGCTGCTCGCGGTGGCCAACGCGTTCGGCGAGTCGTATTGAAGGTTTTGGCGCAAGTCGTTTTGCCAGCCTGGTCACTGCCAGCCTGGCCACTGCCAGCCTGGCCACCATAATCCGGAGAGGCTCCGATGCGAGCGACACTGCGCGGCACCGAAATCTACTTTGACATCGACGGGATGGGCCTGGTCCCCGACAACGATGTCATGCGTGAACGCCCGGTGGCGATGCTGATCCACGGCGGCCCGGGCAGCGACCACAGCGGCCTCAAGCCCGCCTTCACGCCGTTGGCCGCCAGCATGCAACTGGTTTATTTCGATCATCGCGGACAAGGGCGTTCGGGCAGGGGCGATTCAAGCACCTATACGCTGGACGAGAATGTCGAGGATATGGAGGCGCTGCGCCGGCATCTCGGCCTCGACCCGATCGTCAGCGTCGGCACCAGCTATGGCGGCATGGTGGCGATGGCGCACGCGCTGCGCTATCCCGAAAGCATCTCCCACCTCGTGCTGATCGTCACCGCCGCGCATGGCGGCTTCATCGACCGCGCCAGGCAGATCGTGCGCCAGCGTGGCACCGCCGAACAGCAGCGTGTCTGCGACATGCTTTGGGCGGGCGAACTCGATACGGTGGAACGGCTGAAGCATTACTACGCCGTGATGGGGCCGCTGTACGCGCGCAGCTACGATCCCAAGGCCGCCGCCGCGGCGCTGCGCCGCGGCAGCCATGCGCCGGAGCCGCTGAACCGCGCCTTCGGACCTGGCGGGTTCATGTATGGCTACGACCTGCGTCCTCGGCTTGGCGAGATCAACGTGCCCACGCTCATTCTCGCCGGCCGACATGACTGGATCTGCGCGCCGGAGTTCTCGGAGGAGATTCACACGCATATTCCAGGCTCGGATCTGCGTATTTTCGAGAACAGCAGCCACTCCATACGCTCCGACGAGCCCGAGGCGATGATCGAAGCGATCGCCGGTTTCGTCGCCCGTGACAGATGATGGACAAGCCAAGGCAGCAGCGATCAGAACCATGGAACTGCATCACGTCGCCACCGAAGCCGATTGGGACATGGCGAGCCGGACCGGCCAGTATTCGCCGCCCGCGCTGCATCGTGACGGCTTCCTGCATTGTTGCACCGCCGAGCAGCTCGATTTCGTTCTGGCTCGCCATTTCGTCGGGGTCACGGATCTGCTCGTGCTGACATTCGATCCGGACGAGGTGCCGGCCAGGTTATGCTGGGTCAACAGCGAGCCCGATCAGGCTCCATTCCCGCACCTGTATGGCCCCATCCCCTGCAGCGCGGTCCGCCGTGCGGCGAGACCCGACGCCATCGCGCGGACGCGCATTTCATCCTGACCCGCGTCTTGCAACCAGCAATCGCGACGCGGCTATCGTGGCTCGAACGATCATCCGGATCGCACGCGCTGGCAAACCCCAAATCGGGTGCGCGATCGTGCAACGGTCGCGCTCGGCTCGTTGCTGTGCGCAGGTGGTTCTCGCGCCGCCAACCGTGGCCCTCAGCGATAACTGGCGGGGTTCCTGCAGCGCTGTATGGCGCACCCCGACGCTGAGTTTGGCGGAAACCGGACATAGTGTGCCCGGCCCGCCGGCGGTGGCTTTGCGGCCGTCTCGGACATTAGATCGTTATGTCGGCCAGCCCAAAAGCGGACATATCTTCGTGGCGCTCAACCGTGGATTATGCCGAAAATAACGCGGCCGACTTGCAACGTTGTCCATATATCGGCTGCGACGAAGCTGGGTCGTGCTTTCATCGCACCCCAGTATCGGGCAAGCGCCGGCCTGTCGGCGATCTTTCCTGCCATCCCGACAAACGTCATGCGGGCTAGAAACACCGTCCACACGACGTCAGCGGCGCCGTAATCCGGCGGGACCATCACATCGCAGCGGTCGGCGAGATGACGTTCGAGACGGTCCAGCAACCCGACTGCTTCCGTGCGCCGCGTCGCCAACAAGTGAACCGCCATCTTGGGATCAAAGATGCGCTCGCGTTCGGCGAACACCTCGGCCCGCCTTTCGTAAACCTTGGCTAGATCAGGATGAGCGGCGGCCGCTTGAAGAAGGCGGCGGCGGACGGCGGCCATCCTGGCGGGGATGATGGCGCGTGCCGCTGCGTGGCGGGCCAGGAACCCGCCAAAGGTCAGTTCCTCAATCGGGTAGGCGTAATGCAGATCGAGCCATGACGCAGTTTCGGCATCAGGCGCCTGTCCGGCGCCGGACAGCGCGACGTTCAGTATCTCCCGGCTTTGATCAAGGACGCGCCCGGCGAGCACCAGCGTTGGAACTGTCATGTTCGGGTTGAGCCGAACGTATGCTGGTAGCTGCTGGCTGCGTCGGAAGAGGATGTCGACAAAAACCTGCTCGTGGTCGATCCCGGCCTCCGCAAGCGCCAGCCGCGCAATCATGGAGAAATAAGATGACGGGGCGTGGTAGAGCCTCGGCTTGACGCTGCCAGTCGCCGTTTCAAGAACGCTCATGCCTCAACGTAACTGGCGGCAGGAGCCCCGTGAAGGCGCGTAGGTTCCGGAATCTCACGCCGCTTTCGCGACAGTGCCGCCAAGCTGTCGAGCGAGGGTGCGATAGACGATCAGCCATGAAATGGAGAACAGCTCGGCAAGGTCGTTCGAGTAGTTGCCGGTATCGTGCATGTGACGCAGCTCCTTCAGATGCTTCTCATGGGATCGACCCGCCCTGGTCGACGCCGCCTGAAATACACGCGTAATCAGCATCCTATAACACCGGAAGAACCCCGCCAATTATCATGAAAGCCACAGCCAAAGGTCCTTTACTGGCAGGCCAGACACTCCTCGTAATCCGTCGTCGCCGGTGTCATCGCGACCAGCGGCAGGCGCGCCTGCCCGTCATTCGCCGGCAGCGGCAACGCCTCCCCGATCACCGTGAACGCCGCCGGGGCCACCGCCTTCTCGCTGACGTTGTCCGCTCGCGCCAGCGACAGGCTGCGGCAGTAGTACAGCGACTTCACGCCCTTCTTCCAGGCCATGAAATGGATCTGGTGCAGGTCCCGCTTATGCACGTTGGCCGGCAGGAACACGTTGACCGATTGGCTCTGGCAGATGAACGGCGCCCGATCCGCCGCGTGCTCAATGACCCAGCGTTGATCCAGCTCGAACGCCGTCTTGTAGACCGCCTTTTCCTGCTCCGTCAGGAAATCCAGGTGCTGCACGCTGCCTTTGGTCAGGGTGATCGACGACCAGACCTCCTCGTTATCATACCCCCGCTCCGCCAGCAGTTTCTGCAGATGGCGGTTGCGCACGGAGAAACTGCCCGACAGCGTCTTCTGCAGGAACACGTTTGCTGCGATCGGCTCGATCCCTGGCGACGAGTTCCCGGCGATGATCGAGATCGACGCCGTCGGCGCGACTGAAAGCTTGTGCGAGAACCGCTCCATCACCCCATACTCGGCGGCATCCGGACACGCCCCACGCTCCCGTGCCAGCGTCACCGACGCCGCATTCGCCTGCGCGCGGATATGCCGGAAGATCTTCTTGTTCCACACCTTCGCCACGACGCTTTCCCACGGCACGTTCAACGCCTGCAGGAACGAATGGAACCCCATCACGCCAAGACCGACCGAGCGTTCCCGCATCGCTGCATACCGCGCCTTCTCCATGCCGGCCGGCGCGCGATCGATGAAGTCCTGCAGCACGTTGTCGAGGAACCGCATGACGTCCTCGATGAACGTCGGATGGTCTTCCCACTCGGCCCAGTTCTCTAGGTTCAGGCTGCACAGGCAGCACACTGCGGTGCGCTGGTTGCCATGCTGGTCTTCACCCGTCGGCAGCGTGATCTCGCTGCACAAGTTGGAGGTCTTCACCTCCAGCCCCGCCAGCTTGTGATGCTCGGGACGCGCGTTGTTAACGTGGTCGGAGAACACCAGGTACGGCTCGCCGGTCTCGATTCGCGCCGTCAGGATCCGCACCCACAGCGCGCGCGCGGAGATCGAGCGCACCGCCGACTTGTCCTTCGGCGACAGCAGCGCCCACGGCTCATCCGCCTCCACCGCGCGCATGAAGGCATCAGAGATCTGGATGCCATGGTGCAGGTTGAGCGCCTTGCGGTTCGGATCGCCCCCGGTCGGGCGGCGGATCTCGATGAACTCCTCGATTTCCGGATGCCAGATCGGCAGATAGACCGCCGCCGACCCGCGCCGCAGCGATCCCTGGCTGATCGCCAGGGTCAGGCTGTCCATGACACGAATAAATGGAATGACGCCGGAGGTCTTGCCGACCGCGCCCACCTTCTCCCCGATCGAGCGCAGGTTGCCCCAGTACGAGCCGATGCCGCCGCCCTTCGACGCCAGCCACACGTTCTCGTTCCACAGCCCCAGAATGCCGTCCAGACTGTCCGATGCCTCGTTCAGGAAGCAGGAGATCGGCAGGCCGCGATTGGTGCCGCCGTTCGACAGCACGGGGGTGGAAGGCATGAACCACAGCTTGCTCATGTAGTCGTAGATCCGCTGGGCGTGCGCGTGGTTGTCGCCATATTGGGACGCCACCCGTGCGAACAGATCCTGAAACGCCTCCCCCGGCATCAGATATCGGTCGGTCAACGTCGCCCGACCGAAATCGGTCAGCAGCGCATCCCGCGACCGGTCCACCCGAACCTGATAGCGGCCGGGCATCTGGATGGCATCGAGCATGGCGGCTTCCATTACGGCTTCCATTGCGGCTTCCTCTGGCAAGATCATTCGCGGACGGCCCTTCTCTCAGGCGCGTCGGATTCGAGGCAAACAAGATATAGGTCTATTCCGCCGCCCACACTACAATATGAAGCTTCCGTTGCCCGATTACCACGGTCTTCTTTATGTTCCCTTTATGTTCCACATGCAGCGCTAAAGGTCAAGCGAACCCATCAAACCGCATGAACTCACGCGCCGGAGCGCGGGTTGTCGCCAGCATGTTCTCCGGCGCGTCGGGATCGGCATGGCCGAGTGCCATGCCGCAGACGACGGTTTCCATCTCCGTCAGCCCCAGCACGGGGCGTATCGCCCGGTGGTAGTGCGACCAGGCGGCCTGGGCGCAGGTGTCCAGCCCACGGCCGCGCGCGGCGACCATCACGTTTTCCAGGAACATGCCGTAATCCAGCCAGGACCCGGTAGCGAGGCGCCGGTCGATGGTGAAGATCATGCCTACCGGCGCATCGAAGAACTGAAAGTTGCGGCGGTGCTGCGCCTTCATCTTCGCACCCTCGCCCTTGGCAATGCCGAGCAGGCCATACAGGCCCCAGCCGACGGCCCGGCGGCGGGACAGGTAGGGGTCGAAGAATTCGTCTGGATAGTACTGCACCTCCTGCGCGTGGCCCGGTTCCTGCGCGTCGAACACCGCCTGCACCGCATCGACCAGGGCGTCCCTGGCCGCGCCGGCCACGACGTAGCCGCGCCAGGGCTGCATGTTGGTGCCGCTGGGCGCGCGGACGGCGACGTCCAGGATCGCTTCCACGGTCGCCGCCGGAACCGGGGTGGGCAGAAACCGCCGGATGGAGCGGCGGGAGGTGATGGCATCGTCAACCATGGTCATTCGGACGTTCGCTTTCGGGCTGGTGGAATGGAATGATCGCTGGTGATCAGATTTGGGCCAGTCAGGCTTCCGCGCCCTGACCAATCGGCCGGCGGCTTCCGGCCGAACGTCCATGCCCTGGGGAGCACGGAATTGTGGCAAGTAACTGCTGCGCTCAAGGTGCCGAATCCCGTGGTGGCGGGTGTCGGCCCGTCATCCACGCCTTTGCCGAGATCGGCACGGCAAGCCGTGGATGGCGCCCTGCGGCCGCCCCGCTGGTGAAGGTATGGCGCGTCGGAACAACCGACAGGCTTATTGATAAGCAGAACCTGATCGCCCACCCGCTTCCAACGTGTCAATAAACCGCCGCAGCGCCGGCGCCCATTTATCCGCATCCGCGCCCGACGCCAGATGCCCGTGCTCGCTGTCGATCTCCACATACTCCGCGTCCACCCCGGCCGCCCGCAACCCCGCCATCACCCCCGGCGCCAGCGTCGGCGGAAACAGCGCGTCGGTGCGCGACAGCACATAAAGCACAGGCACTCTGATCCGCCCGAAATCCCGCGCGACATCGTAATCTTCCATCGCCCGCCCCAGGATGAACAACGAATTCGCGTCGAACACATCCGCCCACGCCGATGCGATCCGCCGCAGCTCCCGGTCGCGTTCGGCCGGGTCGGCGAACCGCTCCGCCAGGCTGTCCGCCAGCCCATACCGCGTCAGCGTATCCACCCGCAGCGCGGTCAGCGTTTCGTGCACGCCGCCGCCGTCGTAGTAGTCGCCGCCGTTCCAGTTCGGGTCCGGCCCGAACCACTTCATCAGCCCCTCGATCCGGTCGGACGCGGGCGGCAGCGGCGACGTGACCACCGGTGCCACTCCATCCATGAAATCCGGGAATGTCACCGCCCACTGGAATGCCTGGAACCCGCCGTAGGACGGCCCGACGACCGCCCGCAGGTGCGTCACGCCCAGATGTTCCAGCAGCCGCCGCTGCGCCGTGACGATGTCCGGCACGCTGATCCGCGGGAAGCGCGACCCGTACCACCGGCCGCTGCCTGGATCGATCGACGCCGCGTTGGTGGACCCGAAGCTGGACCCCAGCATGTTGGAGCAGACGACGAAATACCGGTCCGTATCGATCGGCGCACCCGGTCCGACCAGCGTGCTCCAGGCGCCTTCGGACGAAGCGACCCCTGGCTCGATCATCCGCGGCCCGCTGGTGTAGCCGTGCGTCACCAGGATCGCGTTGCGGCCATCTGGGGCCAGGGTGCCACGGGTGGCATAGGCTAGCGTCACCTCCGGCAGGCTGTCGCCGCCCTGAAGGTGGAAATCGCTGAAGGTGAAACTGGCGTGGATGACGTCGGACATGCAACAGCCCTCATGCGGTTTGGCAACAGGTTGCCATTGCCGACGCCAGTATGCGAATCACCTCCGGACCTCTGGAAGCTGACGAGATGATCCGACTGATCCACGACGCCGAGCGCGTGGCGGTGATGACCTCGGCCGTGGCCTATCCGGCCGCGGCACGGGCGGCATTGACAAGGCTCCACCCGGCCACTCACCTCAGCAGGCCACGCAGCGAAATCTTGATGGTCCGTTCGCGACGATCACCATCGGCTGTCCACGATTCGCCTGCGCCGGATGGGAGGAAACTGTAGCATGGACTTCGGCATCACCGTCGCCACCGCCGCGGATAGCTGGAAGGTCGTCAAGCGGGCGGAGGACCTGGGCTTCTCCCACGCCTGGTTCTACGACACGCAGATGCTGTGCGCCGACTGCTTCGTCGCCATGGGCGCCGCCGCCGTCCAGACCAGCCACATCCGGCTTGGCACCGGCGTGCTGATCCCGTCCAACCGCATCGCGCCGGTCACCGCCAATGCCTTCGCCTCGTTGAACCAGCTTGCGCCGGGCCGGATCGATTTCGGCGTCGGCACCGGCTTCACCGGCCGGCGCACGATGGGTCTGGGTGCGATGAAGCTCGCCGACATGGAGGAATACATCCGGGTCGTCATGAACCTGCTGAACGACAACGTGGTGGACTTCGAGGTGGAGGGCGGACGGCGAAAGATCACCTTCCTCAATCCCGAGCTGGAGCTGATCAACCTTGCCGATCCGGTCCGTCTGCATGTCTCGGCCTATGGGCCGAAGGCGCGGGCACTGACTGCCAAGCTCGCCGCCGGCTGGCTGAATTTCGTCGGCGACGTTGCGGGCGGCGTGGCGGCCATGCAGGCAATGCGCGACAGCTGGGAGAACGCCGGCCACGCCGCACCCGCGCTGTCCGCCGTGGCCTTCGCAACCGGTTGCGTGCTGCGGCCGGACGAAGCCCTGGATAGCGATCGTGCCATGGCACAGGCGGGCCCGCGTGCCGCCGTGCTGCTCCATCGCGCGGCGGATGAGGCGCTGTCCGACCTGCCCAACACTTCGCCCATACCGGCATCGGTGGCGGAACCGGTGGCGGCCTACGTGGCCATGGCGAAGCACTTCCAGCCTGCGGACGCACGCTACCTCGAAAATCACCGCGGCCATCTGATGGCGGTGAAGGAAACCGAGCGTCCCTTCGTCACCGCCGAGATGATCCGCCAGACCACCTTCACCGGCGATCAGCCGGACCTGGTCCAACGGATCGGCGCCCTGCGCGATGCCGGCTACACCCAGTTCACCATCCAGCTTGTCCCCGGTCAGGAAGCCGCGATCGAGGATTGGGCGAAGGTGAAGGATGCGCTTTAACAGGCTGCTGAAAAAGTCGCTTTTGGTTGTAAACAGCCGGAACGTTACCTTTGTGGCTGACATAAAACGGCTTTATCGAGCATATCCACCTTAATATCGCTTTGATCATAGAGGGTTTTCCTCTGAGTCTGAGCTACCACAACCAGAGGTTCGTTTCAGATAAGTTTTTCAGCAGCCTGTTAAAGCGCGATTGATTTAGGTCGACCCACGAATCGCGCTTTAATTCATTGTTTGATCGCGTGATCCACGCCTTCTGACTGGGTCAGCCTCAGGCGATCACGCTCTAGCTGTTTTTGATCCAAATTGGCTCGCTCGGCTGGTTCGATCACGGCCGCCACGGACTTCCTCCCAGCCTTTATCGAGACCAGCGCTACCAGCCGTTGACGAACGACCCGTGCCTCTGCGCAATGGTACCCATGGACGCCGCGCTGCCCGAATCACTGACCCTGCCATCAGGTGTCGCCCGTATCGAATGGCGCCGCAGCAGCCGGGCGCGGCGCGTGTCGTTGCGGATCGATCCGGCCGGCGGGGCGGTCATCGTGACATTGCCGACCCGCGCGCCGCACAAGGCCGGCATGGCGCTTTTGATGAGCCATGTGGACTGGGTCGCGGACCGGCTGGCCGCGTTGCCGGCCGCCGTCCGGTTCGCCGATGGAGCCAGCGTGCCGATCGGCGGCCTGCCGCATCGGATCAGCCATGTCGTCAACGGCCGCGGCGCCGCCTGGATCGCCGATGGTGCGCTGCATGTGGCCGGCGCGCCGGAATTCCTCAGCCGCCGCATCCGCGACTTCCTCCATCAGGAGGCTCGGCGGCGGCTGACCGAGGTGACGATGGCCAAAGCCAGCCTGGTCGGCGTCAGGCCGCGGCGGGTGACGATGAAGGATACCTCCAGCCGCTGGGGAAGCTGCGCCCCGGACAAGTCGATCGCGCTAAGCTGGCGCCTGGTGATGGCGCCGCCGTTCGTGCAGGACTATGTGGTCGCGCACGAGGTCGCGCATCTGCGCCACATGAACCACGGGCGGCAGTTCTGGGCGCTGGTGGAGGAACTGACGCCGCACAGACACGCCGCGATTTCCTGGCTGAAGACCGAGGGCACCACGCTGCTGCGGATCGGGTGAGCGCATGATCCGACGGAAAAGCCCGATCCGACGGCTGATCACGCCGGAGGGGCCACCGAAAGCCCGTCGACCTTGTACTGTCCGATGAAGCCAGCGACCAGGCCGGAAGCCTTGGCTTCCTCGACGAAATCGTGCAGGAACCGGGCAGCTTCGCTGTTGGCCTTGGCTGTGCCGACTGCCTGCTGCACGGCGGTGAACTTACCTTCCAGCAGTGTCGCCCCCGGAACCTTCCTGACGTCCGACAACAGCCGCGGACGCAGGCCGGCCAGAGCTTCCAGCTTGTCGTTGACGAATTGCTCGAACGCTCCATCCAGGCTGTCGGAGCGGATCAGCGTGGCCTGCCTGATGTTGCGCTCTAGCCAGAGGTCGTACGCGCTGCGCGCGGTGACTGCGATGCGCACGCCGGACTTGTCGACGTCCTGGATACGGCTGATCGGCGAACCGGCGGGTACCAGATACGTCGCCTCGATCTCCGCGTAGGCGGCGGTGAACGCGATCTTTTCGGCGCGGGCCGGTTCGGCACCGATCAGGCCGATATCCCAGACATCCTTGCCAGCCTGATCCGCCAGTTCACCCGGCTTCGGAAACGGCACGTAGGTGACCGGAACGCCCAGACGATCGGCGACCGCGCGCGCCATGCTGGGGGAAACGCCTTCCGGGTCGCCGGACGCGGTGCGGCCGGTGACCAGCAGGAAGTTGGACATGTTGATCGCCGCCCGCAGCACACCGTGCGGCGCGAGTTGGGCAACGACGTGTGATGCGACCTGGGGTGACATGCTGGACGGATCCATTTCCATTAAGGTTTCATGGCCGAATAACGGGTGCGAATCAGGCACGGGCACCCAATCCCGACAATGGATTGGGAAGGGCCGGTGCCCAGGGCGGAACGACCGGCGCTATCGAACGACTTCATGAGCAATATGGCAGAATGATTGCTCACTCCTGGATCGTTTCCTTGGCAGTCACGGCATCGATCATCCGATAATTCGTTGTGTTTCCGGATCAAACAAGCAAATGCGATTGGTGTCAAGCACGAACGAGGCGGGCGCGCCAAGCGGCGGCCGGACATCGGCGGCCACCCGCGCCAGAACCGGCGAACCGCCCAGACGCAGCAGCACAATCGTTTCGGCGCCCGTAGGTTCGATCATTTCCACGTCGGCGCTGAACGCCAGAGTCGCGTCCGACGACGGACCAAAACGACGGCCGGCCTCGGCAATGCATTCCGGCCGGATACCTAGAACGACTTCGGAATCACGGTATGCGGCAGCTCCATCGTGAAGCGGCAGCTTGACGCGCAACTCGTCAGGCCGTCCCATGCCGATAACCGCCAAAGGAGCGTTCCCGTCGGCCGTCAGTCGCGCCGGCAGCATATTCATCGGCGGCGATCCCATGAAACCGGCGACGAACAGGTTTGCCGGGCGCCGATAGACCATGTCGGGATCGGCGAATTGCTGCACCTCACCCTGGTACATGACGGCAATCCGCGTCGCCATTGTCATGGCCTCGATCTGATCGTGGGTGACATAGACCATCGTCGCGCTGACGCGCTGGTGCAGCAGCTTGATCTCCATCCGCATTTCGACACGCAGCTTGGCGTCGAGGTTGGATAGCGGCTCGTCGAACAGGAACAGCAGCGGGTCACGCACCAGGGCCCGCCCCATCGCCACGCGCTGGCGCTGACCGCCTGAAAGCTGCGATGGCCGGCGATCCAGCAAGGTCTCGATCTGCAGTTGCCGAGCCACCCGGGCCGCGGCTTCATCGCGCTGCCGCTTCGCCACGCCGCGGCATTCCATCCCGAACGTGATGTTCTGCCTGACCGTCATCGACGGATACAGCGCATAGGACTGAAACACCATGGCGATGTCCCGATCCTTTGGCGCCACACCGTCCACCACGCGTCCGCCGATCTCGATCGTTCCGGCACTCGGAGATTCAAGCCCGGCGACAATGTTGAGCAAGGTCGACTTGCCGCAGCCCGATGGGCCGACCAGCACGACGAACTCGCCGCTCTCGATGTCTAGATCAACGTTCTTTAGAACGTCCAGCGCACCGAATCGCTTCGACACGCCGCGGATGCTCAGCGCGGCCATTTCAAATGCCTCATTTCACCGCCCCCGCCGTCAGACCGCGCAGGAAATAACGCCCACCCAACAGGTAAACCAGCAGTGTCGGCAATGCCGCGATCAGCACAGCGGCACTTTGCACGCCGTACATCGGCTCGCTGGTCACGGCGGCACTGAGCGAGATCAGCGCGGCGGTCACCGGTTGGTTGGCGCCAGAGGTGAACGTCACGCCAAACAGGAATTCGTTCCAAATGCCGGTGAACTGCCAGATCACCGTTACCACCAGGATCGGCGGCGACAGGGGCAGCACGATGCGCCAGAAGACGCGGAAGAAACCGGCCCCATCGATGCGCGCCGCCTTCATCAGGTCCAGCGGGATGCTGACATAGTAGTTGCGGCAGAACAGTGTGGTAAAGCTCATGCCCTGCACGATATGGATCAGAATCAGGCCGCCGATGCTGTTCATCAGCGCAAGATCGCGCAGCACCACCACCCACGGGATCAGCTTCATCTGCTCGGGCAGGAAGATGCCAAGCGTCACCACCCCGAAGACGACCTGGTCGCCACGGAAGCGCCAGAGCGCGATCGAATAGCCGGCGACCGCGCCGAGCAACGTCGAGATCAGCGTCGCCGGTATCGCCATCGCCAGCGAATTCACCATATACGGCTCAATGCCCCAGCAATGCTCGGCCATGCAGAACCGGTCCCACGCGTCCGGGTAATTCTTGAAGGCGAAGTGCCGCGGCCAGCCGATCATCGAGGTCGCCGCGATCTCCTGGCTGCTGCGCAGCGAGTTCACCACGACGACCGCCAGCGGCACCAGGAACAGCACCGCCAGCACGACAAGAGCCGCGTACACGATCAGACGGTTCCACTTCATGCACGGGCCCGCCGTCGCCGCTGCCACCGGATATACAGGCCGTAGGGCGCCAGGACGACGACCAGCGACAGCAGCATCAGGACCGCGGCAGCCGAACCGCGGCCTAGCTGCCCGCGCTGGAACATGAAATCGTAGACAACCAGCGTCGGCAGCATGGTCGCGATGCCCGGACCGCCGCCGGTCAGTGCGCGCACCAGGTCGAAGGTCTTGATCGCCGCGGCCAGCAGGATCACCAGGACGGTGATGACCGTCGGCCACATCGTCGGCAAGACCACGCGCCAGTAGGTGCGCCATGGGCCGGCACCATCGATCTGCGCGGCCTTGATCAGATCCGCGCTGACTGATCGCAGGCCCGACAGGAACAATGCCATGGCGAACCCGGCACCCTGCCAGGCCGCCGCGATGATCAGCGTATAGATCGCCTTGTCCGGCTGCACCAACCAGTCGAAGTGAAATCCCGGCCAGCCGAACGACTGCACCATCTTCTGGATGCCCAGTCCGGGATTGAGCAGCCAGCTCCAGACCGTGCCGGTCACCACGAAGGAAACCGCCAGCGGATAGAGGAAGATCGTGCGCAGGACATTCTCGCCGCGAACCCGTTGGTCGAGCAGGATCGCCAGCAGAAGCCCGACCACGGCCGTCAGCAGGACCGACCCAAAGCCGAATATGACGAGGTTCACATAGGCGATGTGCAGGTTTTCCGTGCGCATCACGGCCCGGTAGTTGCGCAGGCCAACCCAGGTGTAGTCGGGCAGCAATGTCGAGCGGGTGAATGACACCCAGGTCGTCCAGGCGGTGAACAGCACGACATGCCCGGCGGCGATCGCCAACGGCACCAGGATCGCGAGCTGGGTCAGCACGCCGCCGGCGCGCGCTCGCCAGATCCGTGCCGAGGTAGCGGTCACGGCGCTGGAGCGCTGATTTGTAGAGCAGACTCACGCGTCCGCACGTTCCGCTCTCCCGCGATCTGCTCTATTGGGCGCTTTCAACCGCCGCGGCGAGGCGCTTCTGCCCTTCAGCCGCCGGGATTGCGCTGTTGTGCACGTAGTCGGTCAGCACATCGATCATCGCCGCCGTGATGCCGTTCGGCTGCGCCATGTTGTGCGCCAGGCTCAGGACGACGCGCTTCTGACCGATCGCGTCACGCAGGTTCTGCGCGGCGTTGCGCTGGCCGTCGGTGAAATCGTGGCCGGACAGGTCGACGTCCACGCGGGCGGGAATCGAGCCGGTGATCTTCGAGTACATGGCCTGCGTCGAGGGCTGCATGACGACATCGGCGAACAGTTTCTGACCCGCTTGCAGGTCCGCCGCCTTCTGGCGCCAGAAGATGAAGCAATCGGCGTTGAGATCAAAGCAGGGCGGACCGTTCTCCTGCGGCGCCGAACCGCTGGTGAAGTCGGCTGTCGTCGCGCCGGCCCGCATCAGGTTGCCCTGTGCCCAGCCGCCCATCAGCACCATCCCCATGTCGCCCTTCACGAACGCCGGAATGTTGACCTGCCAGTTTTGCGCCGCGATGTTGGGGTTCATCCAGTTGGCGATCTTGCGCAATTGCTGGAACGCGGCGAGCACCTCCTTGCTGTTCAGCGCGTCGCTGTCGAGTTCCATGATCGCGCGGCGATAGATGTCCGGACTGATGCCGGCGAGCGCGATCTCGAACTTCATGCCGTCGTCCCAACGGATGCCGCCGTTGGCGACCGGCGTCATGCCGGCGGCCTTCATCTTTTCCGCCGCTTCATTGAACTCGGCCCAGGTGGCAGGCGGCTTGCTGAGGCCAGCCCGCTGCATGCCCTTGGCGGACAGGAACAAGGTATTGATCCGATACACCTGCAACGGTACCGCGATCCATTCGCCGGCGGGTTGGCAGCTCTTGGCCAGCTCGGCCGGCACCTTGTCGCCCCAGCCCGCCGCCTTGACCCAGGGCGAGATGTCCACGGTCGGCGCGATCTTCGACCAGGCGGCGATCTCGGGGCCCTTGAGCTGAGAGATGGCGGGGGGATCGCCAGCCAATATCTGCGCCCGCAGCTTGTTCATCATATCGGTGGTGAAGCCCGGCACCGGGTTGTGCTGCCAGATGCCGCCATGCTCCTCGAACACCTTGCCGAGTGCGGAAATCGCCGCGCCGTCGCTGCCGGAGGACCATTGCGAAATGGCCGTCAAGCGGGGCTTGGCCGCGCCCTGCGCGCTAGCGATGGCAGGGACACCCAACGTTGCAGCCGAGGCCGCGAGCAGATGGCGCCTAGAGATCGTTGTCATGAACTGCTTCTCTCCCGTTAAGCGGCCCGTTCGGGCTCCGATTGATCCGGCGTACGTCTTCAGCTTAGACCGTGTCTGCGCTGACTGGAACCGTCCGATCTTTATCCGCCGTCATGGCCGGCCTTGTGCCGGCCATCCGCCCCCAGCTTTCGTGCGCTGATGGCCGGCACAAGGCCAGCCATGACGAAAGGAAGGCTTATGCCCGTTTCCAGTCACCGCGGAAGCGCTCTAGGCACATAACGCCTCTATGGATGTCGCGGCAATGCTGCCGCGACGCATCAGGCTGCCGGCATAAAAGGCTAGCATCGCGCCAGGATCCTTGGCGATCAATGGTACGACGAAAGTGAACGACATGCCGGCGAATTCGGATCCGCCAAAAGTGCTCGCGTCCATGCTATCGGAGCAAGCTCGGCTGCATCAACCCCAGGACACGCCGCTTCACCTATTTCGAAAGCAGCAGCAGGCGACGCACCTCGGCGGTCGCGACAGTCGCCATCTCGCGCAGCGCGTCGTCGCTGGCGCTGCTGATCGGATGCGGAATGACCGCGAACCCGTAAGCCGGAAAGCCAAGAACACGCGCCATCAAATCGGCCGCACTGATGAAGCGGGTGGTCATCACGGCCATCGCGGGAACGCCAAGACGTTCAGCGGTGACGGAGTCATGCAGACTGCACGACGAACAACTGCCTCAGTCGCCAATCCCCGTAACGACCGCCTGCCAGCGCCGGATCTCGTCCACGATGTCAGGATCGGCTGGTGCGCTGTAATTGGACTTCACGCGCCTGACCACATCGGCCACGCCAAATTCCTCGCGCAGCATGCGGTCGAGATGGGCAAAAAAGCCCTGCGTGCCTTCTTTCCCGTTGGAGATGAACCCGATGGTCTTGCCAGCGAGCGACGTCAGCCGGGGCGCCGGCTGACCGACCGGTGGCACGATTTCGTTGGTAGGATCGAGGACCTGCAGAGGCATAACCGGCAGTTCACCGCGCCGGCGGTTCACAGTCAATACAGGCGCCGATCGGCAGGGTGACGGCGCGGCTCTTGAGGCCAAGCCAGGGCGGGATCACGGCGCCAAAGCCACCGGCGGGGCCACCGGCGGCGACAACAAGAAGATCATCGGGCGTGGGCAGTGCCGTATATTCGCTATCGCCGCGCTCGCGCACGACCGCGCCCTTGCCCACCTCGGCCCATTCGCCGCGATGGATACGAGCGCGCTGGTGGATGTAGGCGGCAATATCGGTCTTGCTCCAGTTGGCGGCTTGAAGATGGTCACGCAATTGCTTGGGAATGATCAGGGTATAGTTGCCACCCCAAATCGAATAGTGGCGCATGTTGGCACGCATTTCCGCGGCGAAGGTTTCCAGGATGTCCTCCGGCCGCGTCGTCCACTCGTTCATGATCTGCCGTGGCGCGCCGGCGGCCATGACAGTGACGGCGGACACCTCCGGCGGCAGTCCACGCTGGACGTGCAGCGGCAGCCACGTCGAGTCCTCCTCGTCCTCGGCCACGCAGTAGCTGAACTTGCCGGGGTGGCCGACCGTGGAGCGATCAATGCCACCGGGCCGAACCTGAAGGATGTTGATCAACGCGAGGCGGATCGCGCGTCCGATCACCGCAGTGGCGCGGTCGCTGTTGCCCAGGGCGTTGAACGAACCGGCGGCACCGAGTTCGCGGCGCATCGGACCGTTCAGCACGATGAACACGGCGCAGCCGCCGGTGGAGGACGTGGCGCCATGCAGCAGGAACTCCGGCCGGAGCATCGCGGTGAAGGCGGTGAGGACGCAGGGGAAATGCATCGGCAGGCAGCCCGCCATGACGGCGTTGATGGCGAGTTTTTCCGCGGTGATCGGCACGCCGCGCACCGGCTCGACGCCAAGCAGTTGGTCGGGCGGCGTCATCACCCATTCCAGGCAAGCCTGGACCGCATCGCGCGTCGGCGGGACGATCGGCAGGCCGTCGGTCCAGCCGTTGCTGTGATAGAGTTCCTGCGCTGCCCACAGGTCTGCGACATCATAGGTCTTGGAGGTAATGTGCATCGAATGCGGTCCGGATGAGGTTGAGGGCTGATCGCGCATGGTATGACATCTGCTGACGACAAGGCATGCCCAATGACCATCGACCCACTCACCGATCTTACAGTGCTGGCGTGTCCGGCCAGCGTCACGATCCGCTATTACGGCCGACTGTTTGCGTCTCAGGCTGCCCACGTGTTGCAGGCGGCGGCGCCTGACGCGGCGGCGGTTGGCCACGGCGGCGCAGCAAGCGCAACCTTCGCCGCTGGCGGGATCACGGCAAAGTGCGCGCCCCCGGATGCGGCGGCAGCCGATGTCGATCTTCTCCTTTTTGCCGGCGCGGCGGATCGCGGCGATAGACGGGCTCGGGCGCCGGTTCACCACCTATCCCGGCGGCATCTACCGGGCTGCCGATGGATAAGTCGGCGTGCGGCACTGACGCCGACCCTGCTCAAACGGCAAGCCGGGCGTCGATGGCGCGCCGCCGTTTCGGCTGTCGCAACACCAGGAAGCCAAGCAAAACCAGGTTGATGACGTTGAACACGACGCCGGAGCCGAAGGCTGGTGCGTAGAAGCCGAAGTGGTCGTACAGCCGCCCCGCCAACCAACTGCCGAACGCCATGCCGCTCATTGAGGTGAAAAGCACGAGGGGGATGCGCCACGATGCCTCGGCCGATGGAAACAGGTCGCGGATCGACACGACGTAGGCCGGGATGATGCCGGAGAAGCCAAACCCGTAGCCAGCGGCGACGACGAATAGTCCGGCCTCGTTCTGGGTGAAAACGAAGGCACCGATCGCCGCGGCTTGAAAGGCCGACCCTGCGAGCACCGTCTTAAGGCCGCCGTGGCGGTCGGCGAAGACGCCCCAGAACTGCCGTGAGATGAACGCGCACGCCAGCAAGACGGACAGCATCATGGCGCCCGTCGCCGCGCCGAGGCCGATGTCGCCGCAGAACGCCACCAGATGCGCCTGCGGGATCGCCATCGGCACGCAACAGCAGAAGCCGGCGGTGCAAAGGATCGCCTGCACCGTGTTCGGCCGCAGTCCCAGCACCCGCGTGCCCGCGGCACGTTTGTCTCCGGTGCCTCCCGCCACAGCGCCAACCGCGCCTGGCGCGGGGCGCAGGGACAGGGCAGCGAGCGGCACCACGCCTAGCAACACAACACCCGCGAAGCCCAGGTACGTGACGCGCCAGCCGGGACCCGCCATCAACCGCTCGAACACCGCGGGCCAAACGACACCTGCGATGTACTGGCCGGACGAGATCAGCGCGATGGCAGTGCCGCGCCGGCGATCGAACCACCGGCTGACGTAGATGAGGAGCGGCGGGTAGATCGCTCCCATTCCCAGGAACCCGATCAGCGCGCCCTGTCCGATATACAGCGCCCAGATGTTGCCGCTCGATGACAGGGCAAGACCGAGCGTGATCATCACCGCGCCCATCAACACGCTGTTCCGCACCCCGATCCGGTCGGCTAGCCAACCCATGACGATACCGCCCAAGCCCGTCCCGACCCACGTCAGCCCTCCGGCAAGCGCCATGGTCGAGCGCGACACCCCGAGATCGATCTCCATCACGCGAAGCCCGACCACGATCAGCAGCGTCGAGCCATAGGCCACGGACAGGATCGCAAGGCTCACACCGGCCGCGACCCATGAGGCGCGGCTCTCGATTGATTGCACCGGAACGCTCGACGGCGTCGGGCCGAAATCGTCAGGCATTGGACGACACCCGCCCAGTCGGCACCGGGCCAATCGGCGTCAACCCGTGAACGCGGGCGACAGGGTATGGCATGACGTATCTCCCAGTTTTTCTTTCGTTTAGCATGGTATGAACCGGATGGCGCGGACGAGTCGCTGCTCGAGCAGTCGGCTGCCCACGCAGCGCGGATCTCCCTCGCGAACCGGGCTGCCGCCCGAGAGGCGATGTCGCATTCCAGGCGCAGTCGCTTGTTCCCGCGCCGAAGACGGACCAACGCGTCGCGCTCGGCTGTGGCCAGAATGGCATCACCGCCTGCTGGCTTCGTCTCGCGGCGGTCAGCCGGTCGATCGGCTTCGGCCATCCAGTTCCGGATGGCGTGGCGGAAAGGCTCAAACCCGAGCGAGGTCGGCAGGGTCACGGCCGGCGCGGACCAGATCGATCATCTGTTGCCGGAACTTCAGCGCGCAGGTCGCGGGACCGCGGCGCTTCCGCCGGCCGCAGCCGCAGCGTGGCACCCAGCAGCGTCACTGCCAACGCCGCCAGCGCGAAGGGCAGGAAAGCCATGGCCGCCATGCCGCTGAGGTCCCACAGCCGTCCCGCCAGCAGCGCCGCCCCTAGCGCCAGCCCATAACTGACGGTGAACATGGCGGCGGCGAGGCGCGGCACATCCGCCGCCGCGCCCAGCAGTGAGGGGAGAGCCAGGCCCAAGGTCAGCAGCATCCCCCCGGCGAACCCCGCCAGGCCGGCCCATGCCACCGCGGCGGGACCGGGCATCGCCACACAGCCGAGTACCCCGGTCAGGAGCAGCGCACCCGCGCTCGCATAAGCCGCCGGCCGCCGCACCAGCCGCCCGGCCAGGACCAGCATCAGTAGCGAGGCCGGGATCTGCGCCAGGTTCAGCGCGGTCAGCGCCGGGCGCGCCAGATCCGGCGCGCCGGCAGCGGTCAACCAGCCCGGCAGGAAGCCGTTCAGTCCAAAATAGGTGGCGTTCACGCCGCCCAGCATCAGGCCAAGGCGCCAGACCCGCGGGTCCCGCCAGTCCGGCCACCAGCGTGGTGTCGCCGCGTCCGCCGCGGCTTTCGACCGGCGGCCCAGCGCACCCACCAGCAGCGCCGTTGCCAGTACCGGCAGCGCCCAGACCGCCAGCGAGGCGCGCCAGCCGCCGCCAACCAGGGGCAGCACCGGTTGCGGCACCCAGGCGATGGGAATCAGCTCCCCCATCAGCAGGCCGTTGGTGTAGACGGCGGTGGCGAAGCCGATGCGCGCCGGCGCCCATTCCCGCACCAACGGTGGCATCGCCGGCTGCATCACGGCGATACCGAGGCACATTAGAACTGTCGTCGCGTCCAACCCCAGGGCACTGCCCGCGAAGCCCCGCGCCGCCGCGCCGATCGCGTTCAGCAGCAGCCCCGCCACCAATGCCGATACCGCGCCGAAGCGGCTGATCAGCAGCGCGCCGGGCACCGCCGCCAGAGCGAAGAGCAGCGACGGCAGACCAGTCAACAGACCAATGTCGGTAGCGCTGAGGCCAAGCTCGGCGGTGATGCGCGGCAGCACCGGGGGCACCGCCAGGATGGTCACCCGCAACGCCGCGCCTGAGAGCCAGAGCAACACCAGGGCCAGCGCGAACCCGCGCAGCGCCGTGGCCGGTCCCGGCGGTCGGCTTAGCTCGGCTGCCACCCAACACCTCCTCTCTCATAGCGAATTGCAGTCGGCCGAACAGCTTGACCGCGATCTCCGCAACATGAACGAACGTCCGGATTTGTTGCTCAGTCGTCCGCGACATCAGGCTTCACTATCGTTGCATCCTCGGGTCACCATCAATGATGCCGCAGAAGAAGCAGGACGCTCTGTTCGCCGATCACCATGCCCAGGAGCCCGACAAGGGCGACGAGCGGCGGCGCCGGCGAGTGTACGCGGAGCAGACCGTACAAACCGCCGACCAGGAGGCCGACCACAAGCGAGATCAGAAAGTTCAAGCCGCCGCTCCTGGGCCCTGTGGGACCATGAATGTTCATGCCGCGTTCACCTCGGCGAGCGGCCTGGGCGCCGCTTAACCCCTCCACCACACCTCATTCCGGCGGCACCCGCATTCCCTTCACGACAGCCGGGCGCGAGCCGACCGTTGCAAGCCAGCGGTGGAGGGCCGGCTTGTCCTGCAGGCTTTTGGCCAACGGTTCCTTAAGCGCGGTGGTCGCCGCCACGAGCCACGGGTAGCAAGCGATGTCGGCGATCGAGTAGTCGTCTCCAGCAAGGTAAGGCGCATCGGATAGCCGCCGCTCCACCACCCCCAGCAGACGGTCGGCTTCCTGCGTGAAGCGATCGATCGCCAGCGCCGCCTTGTCTTCCGCGCGGACGGCAAAAAAGCCGAGCTGGCCTAGCATCGGTCCCAGGCCTCCGATCGACCAATGCAGCCATTCGAGCGCTTTGAAACGAGCCGGCCTAGACGGCGCCAGAAGCCTTCCGGACGTCTCGGCGAGGTAGATCAGGATCGCGCCGGACTCGAAGATCGCGAATGCACCGCCATCGGCGGTCGTATCGACGATATGATCATCAATGATGGCAGGGATCTTGTTGTTCGGAGCAATCCTCAGAAAGTCGCTCGCGAACTGCTCATTCTTGCTGATGTCAATCGGATGCACCGCGTAAGCTACTCCGATCTCCTCAAGCATGATGGGGATCTTGCGGCCGTTTGGTGTGCGCCAGGTGTAGAGATGGATCATCTGTACTCGCTCACTTTTCGCTGCTCCGAAGGCGCATGGACCGGCGGTTTCTATCTCGCGAAGATTCTGGTGCTCAGCCAAAAATCTTCCCCGCCGTTCGGGCGACAAGCTCACCCTGATGACGCGCGCCGGCGAGTTCGATTTCGCTTGGCTGACGCGATCCATCGCCACCGGCGATGGTCGTCGCGCCGTAAGGCGAGCCGCCGACGACCTCATCAAGCGTCATCATCGCCTGATGGCTATAGGGCAGCCCGACGATCACCATCCCGAGGTGCATCAGGTTGGTGATGATGGAAAAAAGCGTCGTCTCCTGCCCACCGTGCTGGGTCGCGGTCGACGCGAAGGCGGCGCCCACCTTGCCGTTCAGCGCGCCCCTCGCCCACAGGCCGCCGGTCTGGTCGAGGAACGCCGCCATCTGCGAGGACACCCGGCCATATCGGGTGCCCGTGCCCACAATGATGGCGTCATAGCTCTCCAGTTCTGCGACCGTCGCGACAGGGGCCGCCTGGTCCAGCTTGAAATTTCCAGCACGTGCGACGTCCTGAGGCGCCGTCTCGGGCACACGTTTGACGTCGACCACTGCGTCTCCGGCACGAGCGCCTTCCGCCATGGCGTAAGCCATGGTCTCAATGTGGCCATACGTTGAGTAATAGAGAACCAGAACTCTCGGCATATCGTCCCTGCTCCTGTCGATACCCTACCGGCGTGTCATGGAGGCGGCCGCGACCCCATTCGACTTCCAGGGATGGCTAGCCAAGCTCCTGGCCAGACATTAGGAGGCTCAATCGGCTGAAGAAAACTGGCAAATCATCGGCATCTAGGTTCGAATAAATCGACATGTCCTCTGACCCCGGCAGTCCCACCTTCGATCAGCTTCGCGTGCTCATCGCGGTGGTCGAGACCGGCAGTTTCGCAGCGGCGGCGCGCAGACTGAATCGCGCGACCTCGGTCGTCAGCTACACCATGGCCAACCTGGAGGCTCAACTAGGCCTGATCCTGTTCGATCGCGAGACAACGCGTAAACCGCAACTGACCACGGCCGGGCGCATCGTGCTGGATGAAGCACGCATCCTGTCTGGCGGGATCAGCAGCCTTCGCGCCAAGGTGAAGGGAATGCTGCAAGGCCTGGAGGGCGAACTGCATGTCGTCCTGGACTCCTTGCTGCCCGGTGAGCGCGTGGTCGACGCGCTGACCGCCTTCCGCGCCGAGTTCCCGACCGTCAGGCTCCACCTTCACGTCGAGACACTAGGGGCGGTCGCCAACCTTGTGCTGAACAAAGTCGCCTCGATCGGCGTCAGTGGCCGGTTCGCAACTGACAGTGACGCACTGGAGCGCGTCAACGTTGGCAGCTTTCGCATGGTACCGATTGCGGCTCCAGCGCATCCGCTGGCTTCACCCCCGCCAGGCGGATTTTCACCGGGAGCCGCCCGCCAACACACTCAGCTTGTCGTCTACGACCGATCCCCGCTGACCGCGGGGCGCGATTTCAGTGTCATCGGCAACCGGACATGGCGGCTGGCTGACCTCGCCTCCAAGCACATGCTGCTGAAGGCCGGGCTCGGCTGGGGCGCGATGCCTTGGTGGATGGTCGCCGACGACGTTCAGGCAGGTCGTCTGGTCCAGCTCGACATGCCCGACCTGGTGGCGTTCGACTATCTGGTGGACGTGATCTATCGCATCGACACGCCTCCGGGACCGGCGGCGGCATGGCTGATGCAGCGCTTCGGTCGACAGGTCGCTGAGGGGCGTCAGACTCCATAGAGCGCGGGGTTCATCGTCGCGCGCGGCGTACCGGCTGGGCAGCGCGGCGCCGCCGGTCACTCGGCTGGCGCCGACCTTGGGAGAGTACGATCAGCAGGTTCTGGCCGAACAGGCGGGCCTCCGCCTTGCGACTTGGCGCGGTTGGAACAACAGGGCGTAATCGGCACGCGCGCGGCCCCACGCCTTGAATAGGGCACGCGCCGAACAGGACAGGAAGACATCGGATGCGCATCGCCAAGCTGCTGATCGCCAACCGCGGCGAGATCGCCATCAGGATCGCGCACACCGCCGCCGAGATGGGCATCGCCACCGTCGCACTGTTTTCTCAGGACGATCGGCGCTCGCTGCATACGCGCGCGGCGGATGAGGCGATGGCGCTGCAAGGCAGCGGCCCCGCCGCCTATCTCGACGGCGCGGGGATCGTCGCCCGCGCCCATGAGGCACAGTGCGACGCGGTGCATCCTGGCTACGGCTTCCTGAGCGAGAACGCCGGCTTCGCGCGTTTGTGCGAGACGGCGGGGCTGGTGTTCGTCGGGCCGCGCCCGGAGACGCTCGACCTGTTCGGCAACAAGGCCGCGGCACGGCGCTTCGCCGAGAGATGCGACGTGCCGGTGATCGAGGGCACCGCCGGCCCCACCACGCTGGAGCAGGCACGTGCATTCTTGGACACCCTCGGCCCCGGCGGCGCTATGATGGTAAAGGCACTCGCCGGCGGCGGCGGACGCGGAATGCGTCCCGTCACCGACGCGGCGCAGCTTGCGACCACGTTCGAACGCTGCCGCGCCGAGTCCCTGCACGCGTTCGGCAACGGCGACCTGTATGTTGAACGGCTGTTTCCCCATGCCCGCCATATCGAGGCGCAGATCGCCGGCGACGGCGCCGGCGCGGTCGTGCATCTATGGGAGCGCGAGTGCAGCATCCAGCGTGAACGCCAGAAGATCATCGAGATCGCCCCCGCGCCGAACCTGCACCCGGACGTGCGCAAGCGCCTGCTGCACGCGGCGACCACGCTCGCCGCCGCCGCCGACTACCAGGGCCTTGGCACGATCGAGTTCCTGGTCGACGCCACCCACGCCGGTGCCGATGCGCCGTTCGCGTTCATCGAGGCGAACGCGCGCCTGCAGGTCGAGCACACGGTAACCGAGGAAATCACCGGACTCGACCTCGTGCGGCTTCAGTTGGAGATCGCGCAGGGCGCCCGCCTCGCCGACCTCGGGCTGCGCCAGGCGGATGTTCCGGCGCCGCGCGGCATGGCGCTGCAGGCACGGGTGAACCTGGAGAGCATGGCACCGGATGGCGGCGTGCGGCCGGCGGGCGGGGTTCTGGCCGCCTATGAGCCGCCGTCGGGTCATGGCGTGCGCGTGGACGGCTATGGTTACGCGGGCTACCGCACCAACCCGCGGTTCGACTCACTGCTCGCCAAGGTGATCGTGCACGCCGCATCGGGACGCCTGGAAGACGCTTCAGCAAAGGCATGCCGAGCGCTGGCGGAGTTCCGGGTTGCGGGCGTGCCGACGAATATTCCGCTGCTTCAGGCGATCCTGCGCGATCGGGATTTCCTGGCCGGGGCCGCGCATACCCGCTTCGTCGAGGCGCATGCCGCCAGCCTGCTTTCGGACGATGGTGCGGCGGAGCGCCGCTGGTTCGAACCCGCGGGCGCCAGCGTCTCGGCCACGAGGCACGCCGGAGCCAGGGTGGATCCGCTCGATCCGCTGGCGGTGGTGCGTTACGGCAGGCAAGCCGACACGACGGGCGACCCTGATGAGGATGATCCGCCGCCCGATATCGCCGGGCCGGAAGGCACGGTCGCTCTGCGGGCACCGATGCAGGGCACCATCGTGTCGCTCGCTGTCTCCATCGGCGACGAAGTACGGCCGGGGCAGGAAGTGCTGGTGATGGAGGCGATGAAGATGCAGCACGGTGTCGCCGCGGAAACCGGCGGCGTCATCCGCGCCCTGCATGTCGCGCGCGGCGACACCGTGTTCGAGGGCGGCGCGCTGCTGTTCATCGAGCCCACCGAGGTCGCCGGCGGCAGCGAACCCTCGGCTACGGCGGTCGATCCGGATCATGTCCGCCCAGACCTGGCAGCGGTGCTTGAGCGTGCCCGCCGTACCACCGATGAAGCGCGGCCGAAGGCCGTGCAACGCCGCCGCGCCACCGGCCAGCGCACCGCGCGCGAGAACATCGCCGATCTTGTGGATCCAGACTCCTTCGTTGAGTACGGACGGATGGTCGTCGCCGCGCGCCGGTCGATCCGGACGATGGAGCAGTTGATCGAGGAATCGCCGGCCGACGGGCTGATCATGGGTCTGGCCACCATCAACGGCGACCGCTTCCCGGAGGAAAAAAGCCGCGCGATCGTCGTTTCATACGACTACACCGTTTACGCCGGCACGCAGGGCCGCATGGGGCACGTCAAGCAGGACCGCATGTTCGAGTTGGCGGAAAGGCTCCGCCTGCCGATCGTGCTGTTCGCCGAGGGCGGCGGCGGACGCGGCAGCGACACCGATGCCAGCGCCGCAGTCGAGGTCGAGGCGTTCAACAAGTTTCCCGTCCTGTCCGGGCTGGTGCCGCTGATCGGCATCGCGTCGCGCCGCTGCTTCGCGGGCAACGCCGTGCTGCTTGGCTGCTGCGACGTCATCATCGCCACCGAGGACTGCACCATTGGCATGGCCGGTCCAGCCATGATCGAGGGCGGCGGCCTGGGCGTGTTCAAGCCCGAGGAAGTCGGCCCGATGCGTGTGCAGGTGCCGAACGGTGTGGTGGACATCGTGGCGCGTGACGAGATCGAGGCCGTCGCCGTCGCGAAGCAATACATGTCCTATTTCCAGGGCCGGCTGCCGGACTGGTCCGCCGCCGACCAGCGCAAGCTGCGGCACATCGTGCCGGAGGACCGGCTGCGCGGCTACGACATGCGTGCCCTGATCGAGATCCTGGCCGATGCAGGTTCCGTGCTGGAAATCCGCGGCGGCTTCGGCCTGGGCATGATCACCGCCCTGATCCGCGTCGAGGGCCGCCCGCTCGCCGTAATCGCCAACAATCCCCGCCACCTCGGCGGCGCGATCGATGCCAACGCGGCGGACAAGGCGGCGCGGTTCATGCAGCTATGCGACGCGCACGACATCCCGTTGCTGTCGCTGAACGACAACCCCGGCAACATGGTCGGGCCGGAAGCCGAAAAGACCGCGCTGGTGCGGCATTGCTGCCGCAGCTACCTGATCGGCGCCAACCTGACCGTGCCGGTGTTTATGGTCTGCATCAGGAAATCCTATGGGCTTGGCAAGCTGGCGATGATCGGCGGCGGGATGCGCGTCGGCGTGTTCTCGATCGCCTGGCCCACCGGCGAGTTCGGCGGCATGGGCCTTGAAGGACAGGTCAAGCTCGGCCGCCGCAAGGAGCTTGAGGCGATCCAGGATCCAGGCGAGCGCCGCGCCGCCTATGAGCGGATGGTTGCCGAACTGTATGAACGCGGCCGGGCGATCAACCAGGCAACGGGGTTCGGCGTGGACGACGTGATCGATCCCGCCGAGACACGCAAGTGGATTGCTGCCGGGCTGCGCTCGGTGCCCCCGACACCGCCGCGCACCGGCAAGAAGCGGCCCTGCGTCGACGGGTGGTGACCGACAGTCATGCCGTCAAAGCCCAGAGCGTGGCGCACCGGGATAAGCGACGTTCACTGACAAGCAGGCCCTGCGCTGAATGACAGGCGCGGCTGCAAGACCGGGCAATAATGCCGCCGGCTAGAGCCGCACCGCGTCAACCGTTGCAATGTCCAGCAACCGCTCGATCACCTCGGGTTCCTGAGCGCCGGCGATGGCATGATTGCCCTCCAGCACAAAGCAGGGCACGCCGTTGATACCCAGCCGATGCGCGCGAAGATTGTCAGCGTGAACGGCTTCCGCCTCTTGCTCGCTGGCCAGGAAGCGGCGCACGGCGACGGCGTCCATGCCATAGGCGGTTGCGATCGCCGCCAGCACGTCGTGGTCGCCAATATCGTATCCGTCGGTGAAATGCGCGGCGAACAAAGCCTCCACCATCTCATCGCCTTGGCCGTAGCGGGTGGCATAGCGGACCAGACGGTGCGCATCGACAGACGATGGTGTGCGACGGATGCGGTCGAAACGAAACCGCACGCCTTCGAGCCGGCCGACCTCAGTGATTGTCGCGTATAGCCGCCGAGCCCGATCCTCGCCGCCGAATTTCCGCACGACGTAGTCAGGCCGGGACATCCCCAGGCGCGGCATGTCGGGATTGAGCAGGAACGGCCGCCAAGTCAGTTCGAACAGGATGTCGGGCCGGCGACGCAACGTGCGGATCAGCCGCCGGACACCCAGGTAGCACCAGGGGCACACGAGATCATGCACGATCTCGATACCAAGGCGCGCCTTCGGTGGAGCGAGGATATTCACGCCATGAGTGTGGCCGGTTGTCCGCTGGTTGTCACGCGGTTATCACTTGGTGAGCTTTCAGGCGGAAGGCGCACCCGTCGCTTTACATCCCTGCCGTGGCGCCATGTCCAGGAACGTCCGGAGCTGCTGCCAGAACTTCGCCGGCCCGGTGGCATCATGACCGCTTATGTCGGCGCGGGCTGGAATGAGCGGCAGGCGGCCATTCTTTACCTGCGTCATTGACTGCTCCACGAGGGGCCTGGAAAGGTCATGGCAAAGCCGCCTTCAGGCTGGGGGACCACGATTTCACGAACAGCGGAATGCGAATGACATCCCATAGGTACGCTAATCCTGGGCATTCGATTGCAAGGTCCAAGAAGCATCATCAACCGCTACGCCACCTTCCGCTTTCCCTTCACCTTGCCCACCCGCATCTGGTTCGGCGCGGTCCCGCCCTTCGCCCGCTCCAGCACGAACCGGGCATAGTCGTCCATGTCGCCATTGAACGGCATCACCGTCCCGTCCGCCGCCAGCCACAGCCGGTCCGCCACCAGCTCCATCAGCGACCGGTCGTGCGTGATCAGGATTACCGCGCCGCAATAATCGTTCAGCGCATCCAGCAGCGCGCGACGGCTGTCGATGTCCAGGTGGTTGGTCGGCTCGTCCAGGATCAGCAGATGCGGCGCCGTCATCGCCACCAGGTTCAGCAGCAGCCTGGCTCGTTCGCCGCCGGACAGGTTCTCCACCGTGGTGGACTGCTTGTCGAACCCCAGCCCGAACTGCGCCAGCCGCGACCGGTGCGACGTTTCGCTGTCATCCGGCCGTTCCCGCCGGATGATGTCCAGCGGCGTGTCGGCGGGGTTCAGCGCCTCGATCTGGTGCTGGTGGAACCAGCCGACCTTGATGCGGCGCTCGCGCTGCAGGTGGCCCGACTGCAGTTCCAGCGCCCCGGCGGCCAGCTTGGCGAAGGTGGACTTGCCGGCGCCGTTGACGCCGAGCAGCCCGATGCGGTCGTCCACGTCCAGCCGCAGGTCCAGCCGGCGCAGCACCGGTTCGCCGCCATAGCCGACCGCCGCCGCTTCCAGCCGCATCAATGGCGGCGCCAGAGGCCGCGTCGGCGACGGTAGAGTGAACGGCGCGACCCGTTCCTCGATCGTGGCGGCGATCGGCTCCAGCTTGGCCAGACGCTTCATCCGCGACTGTGCCTGGGCGGCCTTGCTGGCCTTGGCGCGGAACCGGTCGACGAAGCTTTGCAGGTGTGCCCGCTCCGCCTCCTGCTTGGCGCGGAAGGCCGATTGCAGCCGAACCTTCTCGCCGCGCCGGCGCTCGAAGTCGTCGTAGCCGCCGGTGTACAGGTCCAGCTTGCCGCCCTGCAGGTGCAGGATGCTGTCGACGGAGTTGTTCAGCAGCTCGCGGTCGTGGCTGATGATGATCGCGGCATTGGGGTACTTCCGCAGTCGCGCCTCCAGCCACAACGCGCCCTCCAGATCGAGGTAGTTGGTGGGCTCGTCCAGCAGCAGCAGGTCGGGTTCGGCGAACAGCGCGGCGGCGAGAGCGACGCGCATGCGCCAGCCACCGGAGAACTCGGCCATCGGGCGGCCCAGGTCGGCGGTGGAAAACCCCAGCCCGGCGAGGATCTCGGACGCACGGGCCGGCGCGCGGTCGGCGTCGATCTCCGCCAGGCGGGCATAGAGGTCGGCGATGCGTTCCGGTTCGGCGGTTTCCAGTTCGGCGTGCAGCGCATCCCGCTGCTCGTCGGCGGCCAGGATGGTGTCGAGCAGGCTGACCGGTGTCGCCGGGTGCTCCTGCGCCACGGTTGCCACGCGGGCGGCGCGGGGCAGGCCGATGTCGCCGCCATCCGGTGACAGCTCGCCCAGGATCAGCTTGAACAGCGTCGATTTGCCGACGCCGTTGCGCCCAACCAGGCCCACCTTGGCGTTGAGCGGCAGGGTGACGCTGGCATGGTCGAAGAAGCGCCGTCCCCAGGCGTTGAAAACAAGGTCATCGATTTGAAGCATTTACAGGTGCTGTCCGGTGCGTCTGTGTATGGACGCGCTGTCTAGCCGGTGCCGGCCGACATGGCGAGCCTCAAGACGTCGGCTGGTGTTACCCGCTCGCCTTCAACCCGGCACGGAACCGCTTCGCCAGCGCCCGGTAGGAAATCGCATTGCGGTCGAAGCCGCCGCGTTCCTCCGCATCCATCACCCGCCGCAGCTTGGCGGGCGATCCGGTCCACAGCTCGTTCGGGCCGATCACCTTCCCCGGCGTCAGCAATCCGCCGGCGGCGAGCATGCCGCCTTCCTCGATCACCGCGCCGTCCAGCACGGTGGCGCTGATGCCGACAAAGGCGCGGTTCTTCAGGATGCAGCCGTGAATCACCGCGCTGTGCCCGACGGTGACATCATCGCCGATCACCGTGGCGAAGCCACCGGAGTCAACATGGACCACCACATGGTCCTGGATGTTGCTGCGCTCCCCGATGCGGATGCTGTTCATGTCGCCGCGCAGCAGGGCATGGAACCAGATGCCGCTCTCGGCGCCGATCACCACATCGCCGATTACCGCGGCGGTGGGAGCGATGAACACGTCCGGCGCGATCCGTGGCGTGATGCCGTCCAGCGAGAAGACGGTGCCGACCGGCCAAGGGCTCTCAGGCATCCGCCATCTCCCGCGCACCTACCCCTGTATGCAGGCCGAGCATCAGGGCGATGTTCTGGACGGCGGCGCCGGAGGCGCCTTTGCCGAGGTTGTCCAGGCGCGCCAACAGCAGCGCGTGGCGATAGTCCTGGTTGGTGTGGACATACAGTTCCAGCCGGTCGGTGTCATTCAGTGCCTCGGGTTCCAGCTTGCCATCGGCGGGGGACCGCGGCACGCGCACCAGGTCGCAGCCGGCGTAGCGGGCCCGCAGCGCGTCGCGCAGATCGTCGCCGGACGGCTTGCCGGGCAGCGTGTCCAGATGCAGCGGGACCGAGACGAGCATGCCCTGGCGGTAATGCCCGACCGAGGGGACAAAGATCGGTCGCCGGCTCAGGCCGCCGTGAAGCTGGGTCTCTGGCACATGCTTGTGCTCCAGATCGAGCGCATAGAGTTCGAACGCCGGACCATGACGGGCGTCATGCGCCTGGATCATCGCCTTGCCGCCGCCGGAGTAGCCGGAGACGGCGTTGATGGTGACCGGATAATCCGGCGGCAGCAGGCCAGCATCGACAAGTGGGCGGATCAGGCTGATCGCGCCGGTAGGATAGCAGCCGGGGTTGGCGACATTCTGGGCCGCGGCGATGCGATCGGCCTGGTTCGGCGCCAGTTCCGCGAAGCCGTAGATCCAGTGGGGGTCGACGCGGTGCGCCGTGCTGGCGTCCAGCAGCTTCGGCACGGCGCTGCCCAAAGCGGCGGCCAGACCAGCCGACTCGCGCGCGGCGGCGTCGGGCAGGCACAGGACGACAAGATCGACCTCGGCCATGAGGTCACGGCGAGCCGAAGGATCACGGCGCCGGTCGGCGGACAGGCTTCTGACTTCGATGTCGGGCATCGCTGCCAGACGTTCGCGAATGCCCAGGCCGGTGGTGCCGGACTCGCCATCAATGAAGACCGTTGCCATGCGTCGCGCGCTTCCTTTCGATGGCTGCCAGAAGGCGGCTGCCAGAAGGTGTGAGAGAACCGATCCTCGGGTTGTGGAGACCGAAAAGCAAGAGGCGGTCTAGCCAGGCCGCCAAGGGGCTGCCCAAGGGGGCTACCATGAGAGCTGCCTGGGAGGGATCGTCGCGGGACAATCGCTTCGCGCATATACGCCAGAAGTGCAGATTAGCCGAGAATGATCTTGGTGCCCCGCTGTGTAGCCGCGACGCTGCTCCACTTCTGGTTCTAGCAAAAGCGTCGGCACGCTCGGGCAGGCCAGCAATGCTGGATTTACGCGCGACAGGACGCCAATGAGCGGTTGGGCCCGCGACTTGCCATCAGCCACTTGACCACGCCGGTCAAACCACCTTCTCGGGTGCATCCGCGACGGCCGGGATCCGATACAGCCGCCCGGTCGCTTCCAGATCGCGTCGTGTCCACGGACCGCCGACACCTTCGATCATCCAGCCCAGAATGGCCCACAGGTCGGTGTCGAGTACGCCGTCGTCGATCGGTTCAAGCGCATCCACCACAGCGTATAGTTCGAGGCCTGATGGAAACGGCTCGCCGCTCCGGCCAATGAAGACCAGGGCGTAGCACAACCCCGATGGCGCCGTGACGAACCCAGGTTCCGCCAGACCGACACGGTCGAGATCGAAGGTCCGCCTGAAATAATCGCGAAACTCCGGGTAATGGCCGATGCGATCCTCGGCGAGCGCGAACGCAAGTCGCTTGCCAGCAAGATTAGGCTTCTTGACGACGGCAACGCCGGTCATCGGTCGGTTTCCTTTTGCCCGTCGAGGCGGTCAAGAAATGCACTGACAAGCTCCGCGATCTCAGGGCCGGAATCCTCCTGGAGAAAGTGGCGGCCGGTGACCAGATGGGGTCCTTCCGCGTGCGGCAGCAACGTCTTGAACCTGTTGGCGAAGGTCGCGGCGTCGAAGACATCGTCCTCGCGCCCCCAAATGATCATCGCGGGCAGCTTCGTGGCGGCGAGTTCGCGCTCAAGCCAGGCGAACCGCTCCCGCGCGCGAGCGCTTTCATCGAGCGGGATCCAGCGCGGCCACACCCAGGTCAGCAGACGTGTCTCCGCATCCGGCAGCACCGCCTCATAGGCCGGTTGCGCGACACGGCGAAACTTTTCCCGGTTGACGACCGACAGATAGACACCGCGGCTCGCCAGGACGTTGTGGCGGCCAAGCAGATACGGCCCAACCAGCGGCGCATGCATCGTACGCCATGGAAAGATGCGGCTGTGGAACGCGCCGGGCGGGTCCGGCCAGGCCCACGTGCTCATGACGACAAGGGCGCGCACCCGTTCCGGCTGGCTCATGGCGAAGGACAGGCCGGTCGGTCCGCCCCAGTCGTGGCAGACCACCGTCACCCGCGTAAGCTGGAGCTGACGGACCAGGCCGCTCAGATCGGCAATATGTCCGTCCAGCGTGTGCGCGGATTCGCGTGTCGGTTTCTCGGAGAGGCCGAAACCGATCATGTCCGGCACGACAACCCGTCGCCCCGACCGCACCAGCGGGCCGATCACATCACGATAGAGGAACCCCCAGGTCGGATTGCCGTGCAGCAGGATGACCGGATCACCCTCGCCTTCGTCGACGTAGTGCATCCGCCAACCGTTGACGCGCGCGAATTTCGGCGCGAATGGCCATTGGTCGCGCGCGGCCGCGGGCAGTCCCAGGACTTCGTGGGTCATCTTACCCCCAACAGGATGTCGCCACCGGCAGTCTGTTCATACACCCAGGCGCCTGTATACAGCTTGACCAACACCGCAAAAGTGCCTCGGCAAATCCGTCAGCCAATCCGGTGAGGCATTGACCAGCGCGGACTCCACCCCAAGGTCCGTACCGAACCGACCGTGAAGAACTGCAGGTCCTTGAACTCTGGCCTTTCCTAGCGCGTATGGACCTGTTGGCCTGCATCATCAGACCGCTTCCAGGACATTCAGATAGACGTCAATCGCCTTCAGCCCTGCCCGCACGCCAGGTTGGCCCAGGCTGATGCGGAGCCTGTCGTCGGCGATCGCGGCCAGCGGAGAACGCCAAAGGCTGGCGGGGAGCAGCAGGGTTCCCGCTTCCGCTATAAGGCGGGCCGCGAAGGCTTCAGCGCCCTCGGCGCCGCGATAGCGCGGAAAGGCGAACGCCAGGTTGCGGGGCGGGTCGGCCTCGAACAGCGCGGCGTGGCGGCACAGCAGCCGGTCCAGATGCTGGCGGTTGGCCGTCCCCAGCGCTCGCGTGCGCCCGGTCAGAAGCGCCTCCTCGCGCAGCGCGATCTGCGCCAACAACTCGGTCGGCGCCGCCAGGCAGCTCGAAAGCGCCGCCTTCGCGGTGGCGATACGGGCCAACAGTGCCCGGTCGTGGCAGGCCGCCCAGCCGACGCGCAGCCCGGGCAAGCCAAAGCCTTTCGACAGGGCATTGATCGACACGCCACGCTCATACACATCCGCCACGGGCGGCGACTGCCGTGCCGGCTCGCTGACGGTCTGGCGATACACCTCGTCGTTGACCAGCCATACGCCGCGGGCGCGGCAGAGCGCGACCAGCGCGGCCTGTGTCGCCGGGTCCAGCACCGCGCCGGTCGGGCTGTTGGGGAAGTTCGTCAGGACCAGCCGGGTTTCAGGTTTCATCGCCGCGGCAACCCGCGCCACGTCGAGCCTGAAGCTTTCGGGTTCGAGGCGCACGCCGGTGGCGCCCACCCGGTCGGTCACCGCCCATTCCAGCGGCTGATAGATCGGCAGCACCACCACGGCGTGGTCACCGGGTGCCAGCAGCGCACGGGCCACGCAGGCCATGGCTTCCTGCGCGCCGGCACAGCAGATGACATCGTCCGCCTGCAGTCCGTCATGCCGCGCGGCGATCAGCGCGCGCAGAGCGAGGCCCCCATGGGGTGAGGCATAACCGAGCGGAAGTTGCTCCCAGTTCGCCCGCTCTTGCGGTGTGGCCAGTGCCAGAAGGGCGGAGAGCGACAACGTTTCCGAGTGCGAGGCGCTCAGATCGTGCCGTGCGGCGTCGTGCCAACGCGCTAGAAAGGCCCCGATATGAAAGGTTTCGCTCATCGGCAAGCCGCCGGGATGGACGCGACACGAAGCGAATTGCTGACGATCTCGCTTCCGACTCGGCTTATCAGCCGGCCCCGGACCACCCGGCACGCAGCAGCAAAGTAGATCATTGGGGCGCTGTATCGGTGATCGCCGCCTAACGCAAGGCGGATGCGGCCCGGACCAGCATCGGCATGCCCTACGACGCGGTGCCGGCAAGCCGGCCCGCGCCGAGCAATCGGCCGTTGTCCGCCTGCACGATGACCGCGACAGCTTCCCCGATCGGCACCGCGGCCTTCAAGTGCAGCACCTGGCCCGTCCAGCTACCGGCGACGGTCATGGAGCGGACGATGTTGGCTTCGAGCAGCGTGCGTCCACCATTTTCCCCACGCCCGACATGGGTCTGATGCTGGCGGTCGTAGCCGAACAGCAACACCGTGCCGCGTCCTGTTCCCGCGCCGACCGTGATCGTCAGTGCGTCTCCCGCACGCGCGATGCCGACCGAGGCAGCCGTTCTTGCTTCGCTCTCCGCACGCGCCAGGGTTGCCTCGACGGCGGGGCGGTCGGAGCCGATCACGTCGTGCTGGCCGTCCACCACCATGGCGGGGGTATATACGTCCGGGCTGACGGAAAGGGCGACGTAATGACGCTGCCGCTCGGTCGCGCTGGCGAACGAGAACGGGTCCTGCCAACCAAGATTGTTCCAATAGGTGACATGGAACGTCAGCGGCAGAAGGTCCGGCCGGGTACGCGCAAGATCGGCGACGACCGCATCCGCAGGCGGGCATGACGAACAACCTTGAGACGTGAACAGCTCCACGACCAGCGGGCGCTTGCCGTCCTGCGCCCACGCGAAGACGGGCATCAGGCATCCGATCCCAAGTGCAAGCCACTGAACGCGCATGTGTACCTCCTGCGGAGAGACCGGGCATCGGACGGTTGCCTGGTGCCTGCGGCAACCTCGGGAATGCGGTGCCGCGCGGACTCTTCCCACATAGTCCGCCGGAAGCGTTCCAAAGTTACACTGCGGCACAGATAATACCAACGCGCACAGGTATTGATCCAAAGGCCGACGCCAAACCTCAGCGCGCGGCCGAGTAGCCGAAGCGGTCCAGCAACCGTCTTTCAGTCCACCTTGATGCCGCCGACCATTCCGTTCCAGTCATGGTCGGCGCAAGTCAGCCCGTAGTCCCCCTTGACGCGCGGGATCAGCAATCCGCGGGCCGAATGGCCTGGCTGCACGACGACCTCGATTCCGCCATTGGCCAGCAGGCGCCTGTCGCGCACGGTGGCGGAGCGGAAGAAGTCGGGCGCGGTAAATTCGTGCATTTCCTTGCCACGGTTCTCCAGACGAAGTTCGTAGGCTTTGCCTTGCTGAAAGGTGACGTGGTCCGGCTGGAACTGATCGTCGATCATGACCACGGTCATGATCTTGGCATGCGACCATTGATCCGCGGCACGGGCGACAGGCGGTAACGCCAGGACAACGAGCAGGGTAGCGAAAAGGCTTTTCATCCTCACGTCAGATCGTATTCATCAACCGGTCCGCAACTCAGCATACTGTGCGTTCGAGCATGGTCATGGGCATCGTGCGAGGGTTGGCTGTTCAGGGTTTCCGCGCTTCGATCGTAGCGGATACCACGCAATCCTCGATCCCTCTCCCCGGCGCCCACGAAGCTATGAAAGCTCGGCTTTCCGGCTTGACCGTGACCCGCACCTGCTCGAAACCGGCCTCGACCAGCCAGGCCTCGATCCGGTCCGCCGGCGCCGCGCCGGAAACACAGCCGCAGATCAGCTCGGTATCGCCCTGAAGGTCGGCGGACAGCGGTGCGACGTTTACCACGTCGGAGATCGCCAGTCGTCCGCCCGGTTTCAACGTGCGAAACGTCTCTCGGAACACCTGCGCCTTGTCCGGCACCAAATTGATGACGCAGTTCGACAGGATGACGTCGGCGGTATTGTCGGCGACCGGCAGATGCTCCAGTTCGCCCAGGCGGAATTGCACGTTCACCGCGCCGATGCGCACGGCATTGTCGCGCGCCTTCGCCAGCATTTCATGCGTCATGTCGACGCCGATCACGCGCCCCATGGCGCCTACCTGGGCCGCCGCGAGGAAGCAGTCGAACCCCGCCCCGCTGCCCAGGTCGATCACCGTCTCGCCCGGACGCAGCGCCGCGATCGCCTGCGGATTGCCGCAGCCCAGGCCGAGATTGGCACCGTCGGGGACCGCCGCCAGATCGACATCCGAGTAGCCCATCCGGCGGCTCTTGTCGCGTGCGTCGGATGGCGTGGCAGCGCCGCAGCAGGATGCGGCCGGCGCGCGGCAGTCCGCCGGATCAGCTTGCGCGATGCTGCCATAGCGTTCGCGGACCATGGTTTTGATATCCGGCGCATCCATGCGGTGTCTCCAGCGGGTTGACGGCGCAACCACGGCGTCTCAGATCATCGCTTACCATATCTGCGCCGCACCGCCCAGCACCGCACTACGACGCGCTGTCGCCGAACCTGGACAGCGGCGGGTTCGGCTACTGGCGACGGCATTGCATGATAGGACACCGCTGGCTCCCTGGCCTTGGGTAGCGGCAGGAATGATCGACAGGAGATTGGGATAGCGATGGCACGTACAATGACGGCACCCTCGGACGGTCAGGCCGGCGAACTTGACGCGCTGGTGATCGGCGCCGGATTTGCCGGCCTTTACCAATTGCTGTGCCTGCGCGACCGGCTGGGTCTTTCGGTGCGCCTGCTGGAAGCCGGCGACGGCGTCGGCGGCACCTGGTATTGGAACCGCTATCCCGGCGCGCGATGCGATTCCGAAAGCCATTCCTACTGCTATGCCTTTTCCAAGGAACTGACGCAGGAATGGGACTGGTCGGAACGCTATCCCGGTCAGCCGGAGATCATGCGCTACATGAACCATGTCGCCGATCGGTTCGACCTGAAGCGCAGCATTCGGTTCAGCACCCGGGTAACCGCCGCGCACTACGACGCGGCCTCGAACCGCTGGACCGTGCGCACCGAAAGGGGCGAGCAGTTCATCACGAAATTCCTGATCACCGCCGTCGGCTGCTTGTCCACGGCGAACGTCCCGAACATTCCGGGCCTGGAGGATTTCGCCGGCGACTGGTACCACACCGGCCAATGGCCGCATGACGGCGTCGATTTCACCGGCAAGCGGGTCGGGCTGGTCGGCACCGGTTCCACCGGCATCCAGGCGACCCCGGTCATCGCCGAGACGGCCGCGCACCTGACGGTGTTCCAGCGCACCGCCAATTACAGCGTGCCGGCCCGCAATGCCCCGCTGACGCCGGAGTTCAAGCGTTACGTCAAGGAGAATGCCACCCAGATCCGGCAGGTGATGCACGGCACCACCAACGGTCACCCCTTTACCATCTCGGAACGCCTGGCACATGAAGCCTCACCCGAGGAACGCCAGGCACTGTATGAAGCCGCCTGGAACACCGGCGGCCTGCAATTTCGTGCGGTGTTCCAGGATCTGATGGTGGACAAGGCGGCCAACGACACGGCGGCCGATTTCATCCGCGGCAAGATCCGGCAGATCGTCAAGGATCCTGTCACCGCCGCGACGCTGTCCGACATCGACCATCCCTATGCGGCCAAGCGCCCACCGATCGACACCAACTATTTCGAGACCTTCAACCGCGACAACGTGTCCCTGGTCGATGTACGGGCGGCACCCATCGAGCGGATCACGCCGCTCGGCATTCGCACCGGGGAAGGCGACTATCCGCTGGACGTCATCGTCTTCGCGACCGGCTTTGATGCGATGACCGGCCCGATGCTGCGGATGGATATCCGCGGGCGCGGCGGAAAATCCCTGGCGGAGGAATGGGAAGCCGGCCCCCGCAACTATCTCGGCCTGCAGGTCGCCGGCTTTCCCAACCTGTTCACCATCACCGGCCCCGGCAGCCCGTCCGTGCTCTGCAACATGCCGGTGGCGATCGAGCAGCATGTCGAGTGGATCACCGACTGCATCGCCCATATGCGCGCGCACGGTCTGCAACGGATCGAGGCGAAGGCGCAGGCGGTGGACAACTGGATCGAACAGGTCAACGCCGCCGCCAACGCCACGCTGCTGCCGCAGGCGACACACTCCTGGTACCTCGGCGCCAACGTGCCGGGCAAGCCGCGCGTGTTCATGCCGTATGCGGGGGGCATGGCGCACTACCGGGAAATCTGCGTTGAAGTTGCAGCCAGGAACTATGAGGGGTTCACATTGGATGGATAGATTGGCTCAAGCTACAGTTATATGGCCAGCTCTTCCGTGATTCACGCCTTCTGCCGACGCAGGTCGGCATCCAGGGGGTCCGGTAGCAGCGGAACCAAAAATGCAGTTCAGCCGACCACAGTGAAGCTCAGTTAGCTAGCTGGCGAAGCACGGCCGCTGCTCCTGACCGATAGAGGAGGCCAGCGACATCCGAAGGCAGCCTCCAGGTATGCCATTGAAGGTTTTGCCTAAGGATCGACTGCAATGTCCCGTACGCCGAGCGCTACGAAGATCTGCCGTGCGAGTGCCAGCCGCACCGTGGTCGGGTGGTTTCGGTTGGCCAGAACTACAAGGCCGACCCTCCGGCCCGGGATGAAGGCTATGTATGTGCCGAAGCCATTCGTTGCCCCGGTCTTATTGACGAGGGCAGCTGCCGGTGGAGTCAATGGTGGGTCGATCCGTGTCACCGGATTGGGCTTCAGCACCATGTCGTCGCTGTTCCCGGCTGAGAAATCGGCCGAGGAGACGGGTAGCGGATACCATTCCCAAATTGGGGCTTGGGTCATTGGCCCCGCGCGAAAATAGCCGACGTGGGTAGCGGCCAGGGCCCGGCGCAGCTGCGGGTCCGCTTCGATCAGTCCGAGTTGTGCCCCTACGAACCGCAACAGGTCCCCTGCCGTCGTACGGACGCCATACGCTTCCGTAGCGAGGGGAGCCGGCGACAAGCGGACCGGCCGGCCATCACGGGTGTAGCCTTGGGCGTAATGCCGTTCCTCGGCCTTCGGCACAGCGTAGTAGGTGTGAGCGAGACCGAGTGGCGCGATGACCTTGTCTCGGGCCAGGGCAGCGAAACCGCCCTTCATCGCGCTCGCCGTCGCGACGCCCAGCAGGCCGATGCTCGGATTGGCGTAGGTTCGCACGGTGCCCGGCGGCGACGGCGGCACCCAGCCCTGGTAGTAGGCCGTCAAGTCCGCGCTCGTCTTCACCGTGTCAGGAAGTTGGAGCGGCATGCCTCCGGTCGTGTGCGTCGCGAGGTTTAGCAGCGAGACTTGGTCGAGGTGAGTGCCTTTGAGGTAGGGCAAGTGCCGGCTGACGGGATCATCCCATTTGAGCGCACCGGTCTCGGCCGCGTAAGCGGCCAAGGTCACGGTGAAGGTTTTGCTGACAGAGCCGATCTCGAAAAGCGTGTGCCCATCGACCGGTATGCCAGTTTCCTTCGAGGCGACGCCGTAGGTGAAAACATAGGTCCCGGACGAGGTCACGATGCCGACGGCCGCTCCGGGCGCGCCGGTGATCTTCATGAAACTTCGGACGGCCGCATCGACAGCAGTCCTGTCGGGGACCTGCGCGACCGCCGGCGAGGCGGCGGTGACCAGGATGCTCAACAGCATGTTCGAGAAGCGCCGTCGTGCTATCGGCGCAGTGCTACGACCCCAGTCCAAATCAATACTCCCGTTGTGACGAGGCGTCGTACGACCTCTGTGAGTGCGCCGCCAACGAAGGATTTTAGCCAAGGCGTGACTTCCAAAGCCTCTGCTTAGTGCTAATTGCTCACGTTCGCTTTCAGCCAAAAACGGTCATAGCCCCATTGGGGTACACCCTTGGGGCACGGCTGCATGGAACACTTTCTCCGTGCCATTAGGGTTGCTTCTGGCATTCTGGAACGGTAGCGTTCCAGAGTCCAGAGCTTCGACCGCTCCGCGACCCCGCAATCTCGGACGACGAGAGCTGAAATGTATTTTCGGTTCCGCTGCTACCGGACCCCCATCCATGCCTGTTCTGTTGATAGACAAAAGTATGGACGGTGGCCCTTTGCCCACCGTGACGATTGAGGCCGTCACGCCGACCGGTCAACATCCAAGGCCATTGGCATTAAAGGTTCACGGATGAACAAGTGCCCGCGAGTCGGGCACAATTGCCGCATCCCGCCATGACGGCTGAGGCCGTCTCGCCGACCAATTAACAGGCGATACCGTTGATCTTATACCAACGCGCAGAAATGCTGACTCCTGGTAGATTCCAAAATTGGAGCCTGAAACCTCGCCTTGGTCGCTACGCAGACCCAGATAGAGGTCAAGACTTATGGGCATTGGTATTATACCGCGTCCGGCGTCTTGCCGGCATTTGGAAGCGGCGTCGTGGCCGGCGGCATCGCCGCGCCGGCCAGCAGATCGGTGGCGCTGGCGCTGAGCGCGGTGGCCCAGATCGAGGCGTCCCGTCGCTGCGCCGGCGAAAGACTGGCGAGGCTGGCTGTGCATTCCCCCGCCACCTGGCTCATCGCCGCCGCCCATACCGCCCGGTGCTGCTGCTCGGCCGTCGGACGCGGCTGGGTGGCGGCGGCCGGTGCGGCGGGATGGGCGGGCCCGGCGACGCCAGCCGGCGGAACCGGGACCGCCGAGGGAACCGGACCGGCGGGTTCGGCGACGACCGCCGAGCTAGCGGCCATCGCGGAAGAAGCTGCCGCCGCGGCGGCCACGGCAACCGGATCGATGGAGACCGGATTGGCCGTCACGGGTGCGGCGGCCTGTTCCGCCAGCCGAGCCTGTGCGTCCGCCACGCGCGTCTGCGCCTGGCGCACGACGTCCGCCACCATGGCGTCGTCGACGTCGTCGAACTCAGCCGGGTCAGGCGCCGACGGCGTCTCCGCGTGCAGGCTTTTCTCTAGCGCACGGCGGTTCTGTTCGGCGGCACGGTTGAGCGCGGCGGCATTGCCGCGCAGCCGCAGGATCAGCAACAGCGGGAGGTCATCGGCCATCGACAGGCTGAGCGAGCCGAGCGCCGCGAGGCCGAAGGCGACGATCTGCACGATCATGAGCAGGTCTGCCCCGCTGCGGGCGCGATAGCCGTTCACCGTCTCCATCGCCGCCATGCGGGCCAAGCGGAGGTCGCTTGTGCCATCCGTGAGGAACATCGGCGCAAGCAGGTTGATGAGCAGCGCCATCAGCATGTCGGCCGGGCTGAACGGCCTGTCGTCGGTCGCTGGCGTGGTCTGGGTGGTCGTGTTCATGGTCGCCTGCTGGGAAATTGATCGGCTGCTTCTACCTCAGGTTGTAGAGGAAATCAAGAAAGATTTCCCAATCATTGTTCGAGGCATGACCCTGGTAGGATTCATATCAACAGCTTTTTTGGACCAGGAAGAATGGCGCGCGAATGTTGACCATGAAGAACGCGTCGAAGCGCTTGATCATCCGCGCCCCAATCAAGGCGGTAGGCGTGGTGCCGGCACTGGCGACCAGGATGTCGAGCCTGTCTCCGACGATCGCCTTTACTGTGTTGGCGCGCCTGGCAGGGTCGTCGGGCAAAGCGAAATCGGCCGCTACGGCATCGGCCGTGCCGCCTGCCACCTGCCGCCCCCATCTCAGCAAATCGTCAGGCAGCGTCAGCCTAGAGCATGATCGTTTTAAGTTGACTCCTGCGTGAGTAGGGGTTCCGGCGCGGCCTAAAATCTGATCCAAGCTGTGGGCTGGGTCGGAGGCCAGCATGGATGGGTGCTCCTTACACGTTGGATTTGCGAGAACGCGCTGTCGCGGCATTCCGCTCAGGCAGGAGCCGGCTTGAGACGGCGACCCTCTTCCAGGTCAGTCAGTCGTCTGTGCAGCGGTGGTCGCGGCTGGATCGACAGAAGGGCAGCGTGGCGGCGCAGGGGCTGGGTGGTCATCGGCCCTTCGCACTGGCCAACGAACGCGACAGGATTATCGAACGGATTGCGCAACAGCCGGATCTGCCGTTGCGCGCACTGCTCGCTGAGTTGCAAGACCGTGGCATCACGGTGAGCTATTTTGCTGTCTGGAACATCGTTGACCGCGCTGGTCTCAGCTTTAAAAAAAAGCCTGCACGCCAGCGAGCAGGATCGTCCCAATGTTGCCCGTCGGCGCCTGCAATGGCAAAAGCGGCAGGATAAAGTTGATCCCAGACGGCTTGTTTTTGTAGACGAAACCTGGACGAAGACGAACATGACCCCGATCCGGGGGCGGTGCCCGGTCGGCCAGCGTCTGCTCGCCAAGGTGCCGCATGGTCATCGCCAGACGCAAACCTTCGTTGCCGCCCTGCGATGCGACGGCATTCATGCGCCATGCCTGCTCGATCAGCCGATGAACGCGATCAGTTTTCGCGCCTATGTCGAGCAGTTCCTGGTGCCGACGTTACGACCGGGCGACGTTGTGATCATGGATAATCTGAGCAGTCACAAGGGCCCTGTCATCCGCAAGGCAATCCGGACAGCGGGTGCAAAGCTGATTTTCCTGCCACCCTATAGTCCCGACCTCAACCCGATCGAGCAGGTGTTCGCCAAACTCAAAACCCTGCTGCGCAAGGCCAACGCCCGCACCATCGACGCAGTGATCGAAGCGATCGCCAAGCTCCTCGACGAGTATACCGTCGAAGAATGCGCCAATTACCTCGTCAACTCCGGCTACGGGTCAACCTAAAACGATCATGCTCTAATCTCTTAATCAGCGCCGTCGACAGGTTGATGTTTCACCCACTGCTCGACAACGGCTGCGCCACGTCCTCCAGCGACTTGCCCGCCGCTTCCACGCCAAGCACCACTTCGCACACCGCCGCCCCGATCATCAGCACCGCCGCGCCGGCGTAGCCGCCGGCCACCGCCAACTGGCTGCCCGAGCCGATCAGGTAGCCGAACAGGAACGGCGCGCTGACCCCGCCGATCAGCGTGCCCAAGGCGTAGAACAGCGCGATCGCCATTGCCCGCGTCTCCAGCGGGAATATCTCGCTCGCCGTCAGGTAGGCCGAGCTGGCGGCGGCGGAGGCGATAAAGAACACCACCATCCAGCAGGCTGTCTGCGTCCAGGCGGTCAGTTCGTCCAGGCCGAACAGCACCGCCACGCCAATCAGCAGCACGCCGGCCAGGCCGTAGGTGCCGGCGATCATCGTCTTGCGCCCGACCGTATCAAACAGATGGCCGAGCAGCAGAGGACCAAGAAAGTTTCCGACCGCGAGCGGAAGGATATAGAGGCCGACCTGAGCGCCCTGAATGTGATAGAACGTTGTCAGCACCAGTCCATAGGTGAAGAACACCGCATTGAACAGGAAGGCCTGCGCCACCATCAGGCTTAATGCCAGGAAACTGCGGCCGCGGTTCTTGCCCAGCATCGCGCCCAGGATCAGGCCGAAGCCGAATACCTTGCGCGGATGTACCTTCAGCGTGCCTTTCGCCGGCGGCAGCGGCTTTGCAACCCGCCGCTCGATCTCGGCGGTGGTCTGCTTCGCCTCCTGCTCCCGCCCGTGCGTGATCTGCCAGCGCGGGCTCTCTGGCACGAAGCGCCGCAGGTACAGGATGACGCCGCCCAGCACGGCGCCGATGCCGAAGGCCAGCCGCCAGCCCAGGTCGATGCCGACGATCTTGCCCGACAGCAGCAGCAGTGAGCCAGCCGCGCCGAACGCAGCCCCGGCCCAGTAGCTGCCGTTCACGATCAGGTCGATCCGCCCGCGCAGCCGGGCCGGGATCAACTCGTCAATGGCGGAATTGATCGCCGCGTATTCACCGCCAATGCCCAGGCCGGTCAGGCAGTTGAAGGCGGCGAACGACCAGAAGTTCCAGGCGAAGGCGCTGCACAGCACGCCCAGGATATAGATGCCAAGCGTCAGATTAAAGATCAGCCGCCGGCCAAACCGATCCGTCAGCCAGCCGAACAGCAACGCGCCGGCAACCGCGCCGGCGACGTAACAGGCGGCGATGCTGCCGATGTCCTGATCCGTCAGGCCAAGGGTCTGCCGGTCCTTTAGAATTGGGCCGATGGAACCGACAATCGTCACCTCCAGCCCGTCCAGGATCCAGGTGACGCCTAGGGCGACGACAACCAGCAGGTGGAACTGGCTCCAGGGCAGGCGGTCCAGACGAGCCGGAATATCGGTGGTGATTTCCGGCATGCTCACGCCTTGTGTTCCTCCACGATCGAGATCTTCCCGTCACGTTCGGCTACCGCATAGCGCACCTGATCCAGGCGCATCAACCCGCGCTGACGGGCGGCCGTCATTATGTCCTGTTGGGTCAGGCGCAGGACGGTCATGCGGCGGCTGTTGAATTGCCCGTTCTCGAACACCACGACCGGGGTGCCGTCGACGATGCGGCCGAACCAGTCGAAATGCATCTTCAGCCAGGAAGCCAGGATATGCATCAGCCCGATCGTGCACAGGGCGCTGAAGGCGCCGACCATGCTGTGGTCGTCCCCCAGCACCGGGGCGATGCTGATGCCTGCGGTCATGAACAGGATGACAAGATCGAACGGCGCCATCTGGCTGGCGCTACGCCGGCCGATCAGGCGGACGGAGAACAGCAGAAGCCAGTAGGCAATGGCGGCGCGCAGAACAAGTTGCATGCTATGGCACCACCAACATGGTCCATTTTACGGTGTTGCTGCCGTCGGAAACCTGCATCGGGATGAAACCGAGAGCCGTGGGCGACAGATCAAAGCGCACCAGCGCGTCGTGCTGATCAGCGCGCTCGTTGAACGTGAGCCAGACGCCCGCGTCGCCGATGCTGGCATGCTCGGGCAACGGCGTCGCATGCTGATACCCCATCGGCTCGATCATATGCTGGTCCACCAGCAGCCGAACCGGATGCGCCGCGTCGCTCGGCGTTTTCAAATGCACCGTGACCATGGTGGAGGTGCCGTGGCGCGCGATCGGTTCGTAATCGACGCTGATCTCGCGGGATGGAGACGACTTGGAAGCATGACTGTATGGTCCGCGGCCGAGCAGGCCAAGCAGCGCGCAGGTAACGAAAATAATCATGATCACGCGGCCGGCAAGTTCGACGCGATACCAGCCCACTTCAAAGGTCTGGTTGAAGCCAACCTCGAATTCGTTGTTGACCGGTTCGGCGCCGCGCATTCCGTCTGTTCCTCATCAATGCCTCGAAACAGCGCGACACCGGTGACAGGGTTGCAACAGCAGCCAGTTCAGCTTCTGGCGGCGAGTCAACTTTCGGTGGCGACAAGCTCCCGCGCCGGGGCGAGCCAATCGACGATCCGCTCCGCGAGGAATGCCGCGTCACGACCGACGCCGCCGAAGCGGCCAGAGCCCCAGGTGTAGAGCCAGGGCAGCCCCAGCACGTAGACACCGGGAATGGCGGTGACGCCGCGGGTATGGGTGGGATAGCCGGAACCGTCGAAGATCGGCAAGTCAATCCAGGACCAGTCGCCGCGGAACCCGGTGCACCAGATGATCGCGGTGATGCCCTGGGCGAGCGGGTCGAGTTCGGTGACGGGCCATTCAGGATACCAGGCCGCTGTATAGCGGTGGCCCGGCAGTGCGCTGATGTTCTCACGATCAATGTATTTGTCGATCGTCGCGCAAATGTTGTTGTAGCTGTTGTCGGCGGCGTCGAGGTTCTTTTCCAGATCGTTGGCGAACCGCAGGCGGCCGTCTGCGACATCCGTCAGGCGGCCGTACAGCCGCATGCCGTCCAGGGCGAACTTGCGCAGATCGATGTCGTGCCCGCCGTCGCGGCCGGTCAGGTAGTGGTTGGCCTTCCTGCGCACCTTCTCTCGCAGCGGGTGCTGGTCCACCGGCAGGTCGTACTGGCCGAGGTCGGCCAGCCAGTCCACCGCATCGCGGCCGCGGTAGCCGCGGGGGCAACGCGGTGCGCCGCCGACCACGAGGTGGACCTTGCGGCCATCCAGGTGCAGGTCCTCGGCGATCTGGCAGCCGGACTGGCCACTGCCGACGACCAGCACCTCGCCGGGGGGAAGCTGGCGGCTGTTGCGGTAGGTGGAGGAGTGAAGCTGGGTGATCGTGGCGGGCAGCCGCTCCGCCAGGCGTGGGATGTTCGGCTGGTGGTAGCCGCCGACGGCCAGCACGACGGCGTCGGCGGCGTAGGTGTCATCGGCGGTTTCCAGGCGGAACCCCTTGTCACCTTGTGTTAGGCGGGTGACGCCGACGCCTTCGCGGACAGGGGCATCGATGCGGCGGGCGTAGTCTTCCACATAGGCAACGATGTCGTCGCGCGGCATGAAGCCGTCGGGTTCGTTGCCGGGATAGTCGTAGCCCGGCAGCTTGCATTGCCAGTTTGGGGTCACCAGGCAGAAGCTGTCCCAGCGCTGGGTGCGCCAGGCATGTCCGACGCGGTGCTTCTCCAGCACGACGTGATCGATGTCATGTTTCGACAGGTAGTGGCTGATGGACAGGCCGGCCTGGCTGCCGCCGATGACGGCGACGCTGACGTGGCGGTGTTCGGTCATGCCGTCACTCCGTAAACGATTCGAACAGGACATGGGCATCGGGCTGTCCGGCGAAGCGGGCGGCGGTGGCCTCGATACGGGCAAGCTGGCCGAGCGCGAGGCCGCAGGGACTGCCGTAGCGGGCGCGGACCCGCTCACTGGCGGCGGTCAGCGCGGTGCGGCTGACCGCGACGAAGTCGGCCAGCCTGTATGCGGTGCCGGGCGCAAGATGGTCGCAGATGATGGTGGATGGCGAATAGCAGGTTTCTCGCGTGCCATCGGGCCAACGCAGGGTGAAGCGAAGTTCAGGCATGGCCGCAGCCGATCAGCGGTGATTTCGAAAAATCCCAGATAGTTTCAGTCTCGGCGCCAAGGCCAACCCGCACGGCGTGGTCGCCGGTCACGCCGCCGATGTCGGCGGCGGCGATGCCGCGCGCGGTGAACCGAGCCAGCACGGCGGCCACATTGCCAGGTGCGACCGCCAGCAAGAAACCGAAGCTGGGGAAGGTCTGCAACCAGCGCTCGAGCGGCACGCCGTCCGGGCGGGGAATCGCCGCAAGGTCGATGGCCATCCCGACGAACGAACATTCCGCCAGCATCATGGCGGTGCCGATGATCCCGCCCTGGCTGATATCCTTGGCGGCGGGCGACAGGCCGGCCTCGGCGATCGCCGGAAGGATCTCGATGTCTTCGCGCAGCCGCTGGGCTGGCGCATCGGTGGCGGCTTCCCAGTTCGGGAATGGTTCGCGATAGCGTCCGCGCAGGTCGATGGCGGCCAGCAGGCGCTGGCCCGGCTTCGCATCGAAAGACGTCAGCAGCCGCTTCGCCCGCCCCAGGATGGCGACCGACAACTGCGGGCGGTTGCTGCGCTGGTTGGTGTGGCCGCCCACCAGGGGCACGCCGAAGCTGCTGGCGGCGGCGCGCAGGCCGGCCAGGATCGGGTCGGCTTCGGCCTCCCCGGCGGACCAGATGGCGTCGACCACGGCGATTGGCCGGCCGCCCATGGCGGCGACGTCGGACACGTTGACCATGACGCCGCACCAGCCGGCGAACCAGGGGTCGGCGGCGACGAACCGGTTGATGAAACCCTCGATGGCGAGCAGCAGGTAGCCGTCGCCGTCGGCAATCGCGGCGCAATCGTCGCCGACCATGATCGCGTCGCGACCGGATGGGCCGCCGCCGGTCAGGCCGAGGCGTCGCGCCACGCTGGCGATATCGGCTTTGGCGGCGATGCCCCGGCTGGCGCGCAAGCTGTCCGCAATCGGCGCCAGGCTCGGCATCAGGCGGCCTGCTTCAGATGCGACAGGAAGCCAATTTCGGGGGTCGCCAATGGCGGATACCAGCCGAGGTCGGCCTGCATGAAATGATGCGGATGCCCGTGGACAGTGGTTTCGTCCAGCGTTGCCCAATGCAAGACGTGGAACAGCGGCGCGTTCTGGCTTTGCACATGCGCCAGGAACCGCTGGCAGCCGCGCGCGTGGGCGGCGCCGACCGCGAGGCGGATCAGCGACGTGCCGATGGCGCCGGTCTTTCGATACGGCCGTGAAACCGCTAGCCGCGATCCCCACCACACGGTTGGTTCAGCTTCGTGGATCCGCACGGTGCCGACGACGTCCTCGTGCATGATGCCGAGGGAAGACAGCGCGACCAGCGGAATGGCGGCATCGTCGATCGCGTCGCGGTCGTCGTCCGGAAAAATCCCCTGCTCCTGGCAGAATACCTGCCGGCGCAGAGCGGCCGCCCGTCGGCGTTCCCAGGCGGCGGTGGCAAACTTGACGCGGAATTCGCAGGCCAGGAAAGGCGGGATGGTTTCGAAGACCATCATGCTGCCGGCCTGCGTTCATACGTCGACAAGGCGGAGCAGGCGCCGCATTTGCCGCAGCCGGCCTTGATGTCGGCGGCGAGCAGGTTAGCCTCGCGCAGCATGGCCGACAGCGGGCGCAAGATTTCGTCCATGAAGGCCGGCGTCGGCGCCGGATGGCTTTCCAGCGGCGTGCCGGAGATCGGCACGAACGGCACGACGAAAGGATAGACGCCCAGGCCGATCAGTCTTTCACTCATGGTCAGGATGGCATCCGGCGTGTCGCCCAGACCGGCAAGGATGTAGGTGGACACCTGACCGCGGCCGAAGATGGCAATTGCGGCGGCGAACGCGTCGAAATAACGGCTCAGCGGCACCTGCGCCTTGCCGGGCATGATCCGGGCGCGCACCGAAGGGGTCACTGCCTCCAGGTGCAGGCCCAGCGTGTCGATGCCGGCGTCGTGCATGCGGGTGAACCAGGCATCCTCGTCCGGCGGCTCGCACTGCGCCTGGATGGGCAGGTCGACGGCGGCCTTGATGGCGGTGGCGCTCTCGGTCAGGATGGCGGCGCCGCGGTCGCGGCCAGGCGGCGTGCCGGTGGTCAGGACCATGTGCCTGACGCTGTCCAGCTCCACCGCCGCGCGGGCGACCTCGGCGAGCTGCGCCGGCGTCTTGCGCTCGATGGTCCGGCCGCCGGCGAGGGACTGGCCGATGGCGCAGAACTGGCAGGTCTTGGTCCGGCTCTGGTAGCGGACGCAGGTCTGCAGGACGGTGGTCGCCAGCACATCGCGGCCGTGCAGCACGGCGATCTTCGGGTATGGGATGCCGTCCGCCGTGCTCAGGTCGTAGAATCGCGGCCGCTTCGGGAAGCTGATCGCACCGACAGCGACGTTGTCGCGCAGGATGCGGCTGTTGCCGGCGTCGTCGGGGGCCTCGGCTACATAGGGGCTTTCGAACGCGGGCGCGGTGTGCACCGGCACCATCACGGTCATGCCGTCGAGGGTGATGGCCTTGTGGTCGGATGGGCCGGCACCGCCGCGGCGGCTGGCCAGCCCGGCTTTCGGATCAGCCAGCCGCACGCCGTGGGTCTGCAGCGCGTTGATCAGGCGTTCCGTCGAGATCAGCGGGGTCATCATGGCTACTCCCAATGGGAAAAGGGCCAGGGGGAAAAGGGCCAGGGGGAAAAGCGCTGGCTGGAAGCGGGTCGGCGGGAAACGAAGACGTCTGCATCGTCGGGGTCAGCATCGCCGGAGCGGGGCGGTCATCAAGCCACAGGCGCAGCAGTTCGGAACGGGCGTAGTGGCCGACGCTGTCCATCATCCGCTTGCGCTTGGTGATCAGGCCGATGTCCAGATCGGCGATCAGCAGCCCCTCGCCTTCGGTCAAAGGCGGGGCGAGATGGCTGCCTTCGGGCGAGATGATCGCGGTGAAGCAGCCGCCGGACAGCGCCTTGTGCAGCTTCGCATCCGGCGCGATGGCGGTCTTCTGGTCGTCGCTCAGCCAGCCGGTGGCGTTGACCACGAAGCAGCCGCTTTCCAGCGCGTGGTGGCGGATGGTGACCTCCATCTGGTCGGCGAAGATCGGCCCGACCAATGATCCGGGGAACTGCGCCGCGTGGATCTCCTCATGCTGCGCCATCAGGGCGTAGCGGGCGAGCGGGTTGTAGTGCTCCCAGCAGGCCAGCGCGCCGACACGGCCGGCGGCGGTGTCCACCACCTTCAGGCCGCTGCCGTCGCCCTGGCCCCAGATCATCCGCTCGTGGAAGGTCGGCGTGATCTTGCGGCGAACCAGCTTCAGCGTGCCGTCGGCGTCGAACACAAGCTGGGCATTGTACAGCGTGCCGTGGTCGCGTTCATTGACACCCAGCACCACGACCATGCCGTGACGGCGGGCCGCGGCGCCGACCGCCTCGGTGACCGGGCCTGGCACGACGACGGCATGTTCATACAGCCTGAGGTGCTCCTTGCCGGTGGAGACCGGCGGATGGACGAATGAGAAATACGGATACCAGGGGACAAAGGTCTCCGGGAAGACGATCAGTTGGACACCCTTCGCGGCCGCCTCCGCGATGGCATTCAGTACCTTCGTCAGTGTGCCACCGGCGTTGATCAGGTCGGGCGAGAGCTGCGCGGCGGCGGCCCTGATGGTCTTGCCCATGTTGAAATGCCTCCGCGCGGTGGTTGGGCTTTAGCGTGTGATCGCGCTGAGCGGGCCGTTCAAAGCGGGTTAATCACGCGATCAAAGACCAGAGCGTGATCACGTTGAGCGGACCGTTCCGAGCGCGCGAACCATGCGATCAACCCAGGGGTTAGACCGTCCAGGTATCGAGGATCACGGCGTTGGCCTTCTTGTGGATCAGCGTGAGATCCAGCACGTCGAGCGGATTGATCGGGCGGATACCCTCGATCAGCGATGGTTCGCCATGGCCATACAGCGCCTGCAGCGAGAAGCGGCAGCAGTAGACCTTGCCGCCCTCGTCCATGAAGCGCTTGATCTGGTTGTTGAAGTTCTGCGCGCCGGGGAAGGCCTCGTCGCCAATCTTGGGAAAGCCGCGCTGCACGCCCAGGGTGACGCCGGGGCCATACAGCAGGATGGATGTCTCGTAGCCCTTGCGCTGCAGGCGCACCGCCTGGAGCAGGTTCACCAGTCCAATGGAACCTTCGAAGGCGACGGTGTGGAAGGTGACCAGGGCTTTCTCGCCAGGATCGGCCTTGACGTCCTCGAAGACTTTCTCCTCGTAGTCGACGAAACTGTCGCCTTTTTTGTGAGCGGGGGCGTTGACGGCTGGCATGGCTGACTTCCTGTGATTGGGTGGCGGGGGAGAACTAGCAACCCGCGTGCCAAATTGACGGGAAACGGATCGTCAGAAATACCGTCAGGTGGACAGTCAATATGCGGTCAATTGATCGGAAGTTTGATGAAGTTTTAGCCTGTGCCTATAGGCAGAAGCGTAAATCATACGCAAACGCTGGTCCAGACGCTCAGATCGTGCTCGCGAACGAGTGATTTTCTCGGTTCCATAAGACCCGCGCCGCTTCGTCAGCCAATTCATGCCCTGAATTGCGGCGGAGGCGCCTCGGATGGCGCCACCGTCAAAAACCGGCTGGAAAACCGTCATGCAACAATATACAGTCAATCGAGCGGCCATGCCGAACCGCGAAAGGTTTTCGAGACCATGACCGACTGGATACCCGACCTGTCCCGCCGTGGCACGCCGCGTTATCTGGCGATCGCCGATGCCATCGCCAACGACATCGACAGCGGGCGCCTGGCGCCGACCGATCGGCTGCCGCCACAACGCGCACTGGCGAGCGTCCTGGGCATTGACTTCACCACCGTCGCCCGCGGCTATGTCGAAGCCAAACGGCGCGGCCTGATCGACTCCCGCGTCGGCCAAGGCACCTTCGTCAGAGCCGCTGCCCGCCGCCGCCAGCCGATGGTGCGCCATCCGGAAATCGTCGACCTGTCGATGAACCTGCCGCCGGAGCCGGATGATCCCGACCTGCTCGACCGCATGCAAGACGGGCTGGAAGCCATCAGTTCGGACCTGGTGCTGCTGATGCGCTACCAGGGTTTCGGCGGCGTGCCGGCCGACAAGCAGGCCGCCTCGGCTTGGCTCAGCCGACGCGGACTGGTGCCGCGGCAGGACCGCGTCTTCATCGTTCCCGGCGCGCATCCCGCCCTGCTCGGCATCATGGGCCTGCTGGCGCGTCCTGGGGACGTCATCCTGTCCGAAGCGATCACCTACCCCGGCACGCGCTCCATCGCCGGACAGCTTGGGTTGTCTCTGGTCGGGCTGCCGATGGACGCGGAAGGCGTCGACGCGGACGCCTTCGCCGCGGCCTGCCAGCGGCTGGCGCCGAAGGCGCTGTACCTGAACCCGACGCTGCTGAACCCGACGACGCACACGATCACCGCGCCGCGGCGGCTGGCATTGACCGATGTCGCCAGGCGGTACGGCGTGCCGATCATTGAGGACGATCCCTACGGCTTGCTGCCGGTTGATGGGCCGCCGGCGTTCGCCGCGCTGGCGCCCGAACTGACCTGGCATATCGCCGGCCTGGCGAAATGTCTCGGCGCCGGCTTGCGTGTCGCCTACGTGGTCGTCCCGGACAACCGCTCGGGCTGGAGCTTCGCCGCGTCGCTTCGCGCGGCGACGGTGATGGCGTCGCCGGTGACCGTGGCGCTGGCCACAAGATGGATCACCGACGGCACCGGCGATGCGCTGCTGGCGGCGGTGCGGCGCGAGTCGGCGGAGCGCCAGGCGCTGGCTGCCTCGATCCTGTCCAACGCGTCGTTTCGCACCGATCCTGCGGGGTTTCACCTGTGGCTGTCGCTGCCGGCGCCGTGGACCCGGTCGGCGTTCGTCGGCCACATGCGGGCGACCGGGATCGGCATCGTCGCCAGCGACGCGTTCACCACCGGCGATACGCCGCCGGAAGCGGTGCGCGTGTGTCTCGGCGGACCGGCCGACCGCGTGCGGGTACGCGGCGCGCTGGAGTTCATGGCGCATGCGCTGGCCGAACAACCATCCTTGGCTTCAAGTTTTCTGTGATCGCGATCGATGTGGTTTTGGGGTGGTGGGGCGCCAGGCAAAGGTGCATGACGATTCCGCGGCACCGCGGATCCCACGGTGGAATCGCTTTTTGTCGGTTCGCACGGCACGCGTGACGCCGCGCTTGCAGAACGGGAAAAGGCGGCTAAACTGGTTGTTCGCTCTCGCGGTTTATCTAGGCTTTGAGAGAAGGAAATCTGATTTGTCCAGTCCCCAACTCGCGGAAATCGAGGCTTCGCTGCAGTCGATGATCCGCCGCGCTTATGATCTGGGTCAAAGCGACGCATTGAAGAAAGTCGTCGCCGCCGTGCACGGCAATCAAGGCCCGAACGAGCCGCTGGCCTTGATGGCGCCGGAGACCCCGGAAAAACCGCAGGACACGCATACGATGAATGGTACGGAGCGCCCGCCCGAGACTCCCTGGTGGGCGTGGCGGGCTCGCTGAGAGGTAACTGCCGGCGAACGCGAATTTCGTACCTGTAAGCAACTGATTTCGGGTCGGGTGTAAAGCCGGCGAGGCGTGCCGAAGTCCCGCATGTTATCGATCCAGCCGTGGCAAACCGGCCTGGATTAGGAACAACGAGGGCAGGAGCGACACAACGAGGACCAAGCGACGGCTGGCGACGAGCGCATGATCCTGTGAAGTCGCTCAGATGCCGGATTACCGTTTTCGGTTCATCCTCTGGCCATTCATTCTGCTCGGCGCCATCAACCTGATGCTGACAACTGGCAACGGATTTCCGTTCGGCCTGCTGGTTCCGCTTGGACCCGTGGCCGTGCGTGCGCCCTGTCCGCACGGCCTGTTGAAAGCGTCGGCGTCAACGGGCGATCCTGTCGCCTCGGTGAATTATGATCCGGTCCTGGATCATGCGCGCCAACGGCGATTGCCGCCGAAGCGCCGAACCTGGCGATAGCATCAGGCGCCGTGGAACCAATTCTCGGCGGGCCCACGACGCCTGTCACGCCAGAGCCGCGTCAGTCGAAGCAAGCGTTGAGAATTCGCGCTCCGACACAAACGTCTGGTGCTGACACCGGTTCATCCACAGTCAGCCGCTGATGTTACAAACGGAACGATTGTACCAGCGGATGCGCCAAGGGACGATTGCCTGCCGTCGGTAGCGTGTGCGCCAGCGAGCGTAAAATGGCATACCGAATACAAGGCGTTCAAACGCGGCGCCGGCCGGTCCGGCAACGCAGCGTCAGACGGAACGTTGCAGGCATCAAGGCTGTGTCCGGCTGACGCACATCGACGGTGACCTTCCGCCGATCCATAGGCGATTAGGCGTTAGCTAGAGCGAAGCCGGCAGCATTGATTACGGCCGGAAAAGGACGATCGCGCCGCCGGCTAAGTCCAGTTGCACCAGCCAGGAACCCATGACCATATGCGTGCACCATGAAAGAATCCGCCTCGCCCGCATGAACTCCATCTTCAAGGGCGACCTCAGCACCGCCCGCGGCCGAACAGTGGCCTGGATCGACTCCCTCTTCATCGACCATGCAGTGTTTCGCCTGATCTGGAGCAATCTCGCGCCCGTCGTCCCCAACCGCGTCTGGCGCTGCAATCACCCGACCCCGCTCCGCCTGAGACGGATGGTCCGGCGCCTGGGCATCAGGACGCTGATCAACCTGCGCGGCAAGACCCAAAGCGGCTCGGATGCGCTGTCGCGGGAGATGGCCAGGACGCTGGGGCTGTCGTTCCACGACATGGCGCTTGAAAGCCGCGGCGCGCCGCAGCGGGAACGAATCCTGCGGCTGCACGACCTCTACCGGTCAATGCAGGTTCCGGCGATCATCCACTGCAAGTCGGGTGCCGACCGCGCCGGGCTGGCGGCCGGCCTGATGATCCTGTTCGAAGGCGGCACCACGGTGGACGCACTGCGTCAGCTATCCCTGCGCTTCGGCCATATCCGCCAGGCCAGAACCGGCATCCTGGACGCGTTCTTCCTGCTGTACCAACGCGAAGCGGAAGGCCGCAAGCCGTTCCTGGACTGGGTCCGGCAGGACTACGACGAGGCCGCGCTAAGGCGGGATTTTCATGCAAACGGCCTAGCCAGCTTCATCAACGACTGGGTCCTGGTCCACGAATAGCTCGGCCGGCAGCCAGATATCATTTCGGTTGCAGATTTACCGATTCGAATTCTGATACTGTGCCTGCTGCGCCGCCTGCTTCTTCGAGGCCATGTGATGCCCGACCGCACAACCGCCCACCGCGCCCAGCACGCCATGGTGCGCCAGATGCCCGGCAACCCCGCCAACAACGGCGCCCTTGAGGCAGCCCGCGGCGTGGGCCGGCGCCGGCGCGCTTGCCGCCAGGGCTATGGCGGTGACCGAGGCGATGATCAGTGTTCTCATTCCGAACGTTCCTGTAACATGAGTGGGTAAAACGTGTCAGGGCGGCACCAGGTTGCATCAGGCGGCGCGTCAGCCAAACAGATCCATGGGCGAATCGGCTCGTAGGCTCTTGCCAAGTTCGTGGCCGATCCGGGCAGCATCCGATTGACTGCCGCCAAGGCTGCGTTTCAGCAGGAAACCGCCGTCAGCTCGCGCCACCAGTCCGGCCAAGATCAGACGCCCGTCCGGCAACAGCGTCGCATGGCCGCCGATCGGCGTCCGGCAGGAGCCATCCAGCGCGGCCAGCATCGCCCGTTCGGCGGTGGCGGCAACACGCGACTCGAGATCATCGATGATAGCCAACAGATCGCGCAGGCCGGTGTCCTCCTCTCGCAGGGTGATTCCCACCACCCCCTGCGCGGCGGCGGGAAGCATGACGGCGGGGTCCAGGGCGATGGCGCCGGAAACCCGCATCTCCAGCCGGTTCAGGCCGGCCAAGGCGAGCAGGCTGGCCTGGCATTCGCCGTCCCGCAGCTTGCGCAGGCGGGTCTGCACGTTGCCACGGATGATCGTCATGCGCAGGTCGGGGCGGGCGTGCAGCAACTGCGCCTGACGCCGGACAGAGGCGGTTCCCACCAGCGCACCCGCTGGCAACCCCGACAGCGGATCGGCATCGTCGGTAACATCCAGCCCTTCCCCCAGGATCAGCACATCACGCGGATCCTCCCGCCGCAGCACGCAGCCCAGGACGATGCCGCGGGGCAACTCGGTTTCCAGATCCTTCAGGCTGTGGACCGCAAAGTCGATGCGACGGTCCAGCAGGGCTTCATGGATTTCCTTGGCGAACAATCCCTTGCCGCCGATATCCGCCAGCGGGCGGTCCTGCACCGCGTCACCGGTGGTGTTGATGACATGCTCCACCAGCCGGTCGGCGCCACGCAGATCCTGGCAGGCGTCGGACAGAAGGCTGATGAATCCGCGCGTCTGCACCAGCGCCAAAGGCGAGCCGCGCGTGCCGGCCCGCAGCGGCAGGTTGTTCGAATACATGGCGGCGGCAGTCCCCGGTCCGGGCAAGCTCATACCGCGTGTTTAGCACCTTGGCCGGCGGCTGGAAGAGCCTTTCGAGCCTGCTGGATCGTCGGAAAGCAACCTTTTGGCCGGTGTCGCTTTCAAGCCGCCCGGACCCCGGCCAGAAAGCCGCCCACTTCGGTCTTCAGCCGCGCCGCTTCGCCGGTCAGCATACCCGCCGCGGCCAGCACCGTGGCGGCGACCGTGCCGGTTTCCGCCACCGCCTGATGCGCCGTGGCGACACTGCCCGATACCTGGCGCGTCCCGTCGGCGGCCTGCTGCACGCCGCGGGCAATCTCCTGCGTCGCAGCACCTTGCTCCTCGACCGCCGCGGCGACCGTGGCGGTGATCTCGCTCATGCGAGTCACGGTGTCACTGATGGCCTGGATCGCGGTCAGCGCCGTCCCGGTCATCGACTGGATGTTGCCGACCGTGCTGTTGATCTCGTCGGTGGCGCGAGCGGTCTGCGTGGCGAGCGACTTCACCTCCGACGCCACCACGGCGAAGCCCTTGCCGGCCTCCCCGGCACGCGCCGCCTCGATCGTGGCATTCAGCGCCAGCAGGTTGGTTTGCCCGGCAATGCCGCTGATCAGACCAACGATATCACCGACCCGTCTCGCCGCGCCCGCCAGTTCCGTCATCGCCGCATTGGCCCTGCCGGCCTCGGCCACGGCGCTGGAGGCGACCTGTGCGGACTGAGTGATCTGCCGGGAGATCTCATGAATGGAGGCGGACAGTTCCTCGGTGGCGGCCGCGGCGGTCGCGACGTTGCTGCTGGTCTGCTCCGCCGCGGTGGCGGCCTGTATGGTGTCGCTGTCAGCCGCCGCGGCGGCTGAATGCATGGTCCCGGCCGAGGCCTCCATGCCAGCCGCCGCCGTTGCCATGCCATCGACCATGCTCTTGACGGAGGCCTCGAAGCCATCCGCCATGTTACGCATCGCGGTCTGCCGCTCCCGCGCCGCGTCGGCTTTCAGGCGATCCTGCTCCACCGCCAGGTGCGCGGCTTCAGCCGATTTTTCCCGCAGCACGGCAATGGCCTGCGCCATGGTGCCGATCTCGTCACGCCGGTCCTGCCCTGGCACCGTGACAGACAGGTCGCCGCTGGCGAGCTGGTGAACGGCATCCTTCAGCGTCAGGATCGGCCGGGTGATGCGCCGGCCGAGCCAGAGAGCAAGGCCAAAGGTCAGCAGAGCGACCGCTGCGACAACAGCCCCGATGTGGAGGATGTTGTTCCGAACCGTCGCGTCGACCTCTTCCAGATAAATGCCGGACGACACGACCCACTTCCAGCCTTGGGACTGCATGGCATAGGCGACCTTGCGTGCCGGCGGCGTCCCCTTTGCCCGAGGCCAAAGATAATAGACGTAGCCGCCGCCCGCGGCCGCCTGATTGATCCTCTCCCGGCTAAAATAGGTCCCATTGGCGTCCTTATCTTCAAGGCTTTGGGCGCCCTCACGGTTGGGAAACAATCCATTGACCAACAACGTGCCATCGGTGCGAAGCACGCTTAGATATTCGTTGCCATCGTAGCGGATGGCTCGTAGCACCGCCCGCGCGGCGGTCTGGGCGGCTTCCTCGGTCATTTCGCCCTTGGCGGCCCTGACTTCGAAAGAGTCGACGATCTTCGTCGCGGCCTCGGTGACGGCGCGCGCCCTGGCTTGGTGCTCGTTCAGTGTCACATCGCTCAGGGTATGGACCGATACGGCGCCGACCAGGACCAACGCGATCAGGGAAATGACGGGGAGCAGAAGAATGCGGCGGTTGATGCTGTGGAAGGCTGTTCGCATGGCCGGTCGTTCCTGCAATCAAACAACCCGCCACCGGTGGCGACGGGGAATAAGCCGGTATGCCGGCCTTAGGTTAAGATTTTGCTAACGGACACCGGATTGGGATGTTGCTGTACGAGCCTTGCGGGAGGAACGTGACGCATGGCGGCAATGGCCGCCCGGCCCGGCGACCAAACCGGCAGCAGGAGGAACCAATGGACACGATGACCCAGGAGACGCGCCTACCCGCCGATATCGACGCGCAACCCGTTGTGCAGGCCGCCGCCGCCTTGCGGCCGGTGCTCCGCCGCTATCAGGCCGAGATCGAGCGCGAGCAGCGCCTGCCGCCGGCCTTGGTCGAGCAATTGCGCGCCGCCGGCTTCTATCGAATGGTGATCCCGCGTGCGCTGGGCGGCCTGCAGGCCGACCCGCTGACCTACCTGCGCGTCGTGGAACTGCTGGCCGAGGGCGTTGGCTCGGTCGGCTGGAACCTCGCCAACAACGGCATTGCCCAACTCGTCACGCTCGGCTTGCCGGACGGGGGCGTCCACGAGATCCATGGGGACGGGGTTTCCGTCATCGCCGGCACCGCTGTGCAGGGCGGCGGACAAGCGGTACCGGTTGAAGGCGGCTACCGCGTCAGCGGGCGCTGGACCTTCGGCAGCGGATGTCAGGAAAGCGCCTGGATGCTGGGGAGTTTTCAGATCCTCGACGACGGCCAGCCGCGTCGCCGCCCGGATGGTGGCTCGCTGTTCTGGCGAGGCGTCTTTCCGCGTGCGGAGGCGCAAGTCATACCGGGAAGCTGGGACGTGGCCGGGCTGCGCGGTACCGGCAGCTTCGACTGGACGGTGCAGGACGTCTTCCTGCCGGAGCAGCGGACCGTGCCGCACATTGGCGTCCCGCTGGATAACCAGTGGTCGCGCTGGCCGGGGCTCACCTACGCCTTGCCAAGCCAGGCCTGGGTCGGGCCGCACCACAGCGCCGTGATCACCGGCATCGCGCGTGCCGGGATCGATGCGCTGATCGCGCTCGCCTGCGAGAAGACGCCGCGTGGCCGGACCGGAATGCTGTGCGAGAGCCCGCAGGTGCAGGACGCCGTCGGACGGGCGGATGCGATCCTGAACGCCGGGCGGGTCTATCGTGGTGCGATGATCGCCGAGCTGTGGAACACCATCGCGGCTGGTGGGGAGACCACGCTTGAGCAGCGGGCGCGCTGCCGGTTGGCCTCCACCCATGCCGCCGACTGCGCGCGTGAGGCGATGGACCTGGTGTATCGGCACGGCGGCAGCACATCGTTCAAGCGCGAGAGCCGATTGGCGGAGTGCTGGCGGGATCTGCACGTCGTGGGGCAGACGGTGACGGTGGCACCGGAGTGGTATCCGATCGGCGGCCGGGCATTGCTGGGGATGGACCCGGGGTCACGGCTGCGGTAGCGGGCGACCTGCATTGGCATGACGAGGTGGCGCCGTTTTGGTTGCCAGGATACGTCGTAGCGTCAGTTCCATATCACGGCTTCTCCGCTTCGGGCGGATCGGCGGCGGCCAATTCCTCGCGGCACACCTTCTCCAGGGTGGGCAAGTCCTGGCGTGCGACGCTCCAAAGCACGTCTGGCGCAGTACGCTCATACTCGTGGCGAAGCATATTGCCGACACCGGCCACATTGCGTCACGGAATTTCCGAATGCCGGATGCAGGATGTTTTAGCGAAACCCCGTCGTGCTGACACCTGAAAAATTATGCTTACGATATCGGCAAGGGATGTAATCCATCAAATTGTGGCATGAAGACCATGACTGGGCTCTCAACCTCTAGTCGCTCATAGAACACAATAATGGACTTCACTGAGGCTAGCAGCGTCTATATTGGCGCTGAGATAGGTTTCAAGGTTATGGTGGCACGGCATGGCGTGCGCCTTGCCGCCCTTCTCGCGCAGCCGCACCCATAATCGATGGTTCTGCTTGAACACGTCCTCCACCTTCATGCCGAGGATATGACACTAACTTTCGTGTTCTGTGCTGACGAAGTGGGCAGCCAAGCGCCCTGTATAATGCCTGCAAAGCCGCACAGGGTGATGCAGTAAATTCATTGATTCGCGTGAACCTCAAGGTCCTGGCGCACGATTTTGGGCGGTATCGGTTATTGATCGCGCGGCGGCACCCCTCAGCAGCGGTGGTAGCTGACACCCAAAAATATTGTCGCTACCATCCCGCCCGAAGCGTTCTGGGTAATCCGCCCAATGCGCAAACGAAGGGAGAGAACGCGATGCAAATCATCGACGCCCAGATCCACCTCTGGGGAACCGGTTTGCCAAGCAACCTCTCGCACCGGCAGGTGACACACTTCACCCCGCGGGAAGCCATCCCCCTGATGGACGAAGCCGGCGTCGAGGCCGCCGTCATTCATCCGCCGGGCTGGGACCCAGGTTCGACCGACATGGCATTCGCGGCGGTCCGCACCTACCCCGGCCGGTTCGCGATCATGGGTTCGCTGCCGCTCGATCAACCAAACTCCCAGGCGCGCATTGCGACTTGGCGAGATCAACCAGGCATGCTCGGCCTGCGCTACACCTTCCTGCACGATCCACCGCGCCAGTGGCTGCACGACGGCACCATCGACTGGCTTTGGGCGGAAGCGGAAAAAGCCAACGTTCCCGTCGCCGCGCTGGCGACGGATTCGCTGACGGATCTTGGCCGGATCGCGCAGCGCCACCCTGGACTTCGGTTGACGATCGATCACCTGGGCGGCCGAGGCGGCCTGACCACGCTGAAGGACGCCGCCGCCATGACCCACATGCCGGCGCTTCTGGCGTTGGCGAAATTCCCCAATGTGGCGGTCAAGGCGACCGGCGCACCAGGCTATTCCAGCGAAGCCTATCCGTTTCCAGCGATGCACGCCTACCTGCGACAGATCTACGACGCGTTCGGTCCGCACCGCATGTTCTGGGGCACCGATATCACGAAGATGCCCTGCTCCTGGCGCCAATGCGTAACGATGTTCACGCACGAATTGCCGTGGCTCAGCGAGCAGGACAGAAGCCTTATCATGGGCGACGCGCTCTGCACCTGGTGGGGCTGGGACCGAGCAGCCTGACCTGCCTCACCGCCCACCCGATGCGAAACATACGCATAAACGCTGCAAGGAAGAGGGAAACGATTTCACATGGCCCACACTTCCAACCCCAAACACAAGCCAGTCGCTGTCATAGTCGGCGCCACCTCCAAATGGCAATCGGATGGCCGCAACACCAGGCTGGCGCACGGCCGGACCCTGGACGACAGCGACATTCCGGTCGGCGCGCGCTGGGGCGTCGGCGGCGCCATCGCCCAGAAGTTCGCGCAACAGGGTTTCTTCGTCGCGCTGACAACCCGCACCAAGGCCAATGCGTCAGCGCTGGCGGATGCCATCCAGGCGCAAGGCGGAGACTGCATGATCGTGGAACTGGATCTTGTTTCACAAGACTCCATCGCGGCAGCGTTCGCCACCATCCGTCGCGAAGCCGGCGATCCAGACGTTCTGGTCTACAACGCCGGTTACCTGGAAGGCCGTGATCTTCCGCCCGAGAAAGAACTGCTCGAACACATCCCGGTGGAGATGTTCGACACCGCGCAGCACATCGCCAGCCGTGGACCCTTCCTCGTCGCCAAGGAAGTGCTGCCGGCGATGCGGAAGAAAGGCGCCGGCTCGTTCTTCTTTTCTAACAACTCAAAATCGCTGCGCGGGACCAAGCGAAAGACCGGAGAGTCGCTCTACTATCCCAGGGTTATGATGCGCACCCTGGCGCAGGTGCTCACCGAGGAGTACTCCGAGTTCGGCGTGCACGTCGCCAACGTGGTGATCGACGGCACCATCGACTCGCCCGGAACCCGCACACTCCCGAAGGCTCGGCAGCAACCCGACAGCGTGATCAATCCGGTCAAGATCGCCGAGGCGTTCTACTACCTGCACACCCAGGACAGATCGTGCTGGACACACGAGCTTCAGCTCACGCCATTTCCCAATAGGCCGAGCTACTGATGGCGCGTCTCGGGCCGCGGCAGGCTGGCCGCCGATGGCGAACGGCACCATAACCTGTCATCCTGCCTGCATCTCTCGCGCGGTCCTGCCAGGCGCCGCGCCAGCAGATGAACACAACCGGGAGGCGGGGATGACTCTTGAAATTGAACGGTTTCAGCCGGAGGGAATGAATGTCAGGCTGTCCGACGGGCAGCCGTCCTATTCGCACGTCGTGACGATCAGCGGCACCGGCAAGATCGTCTATACCGCCGGCCAACTAGCCCGCGACATCGACGGCAATTGCGTCGGCAAAGGCGATATGCGCGCCCAGATGGAACAGACATTCCAGAACCTCGACCGATGCCTCCGGGCCGCCGGCGCGACATGGGCCGATGTCGTCAAGACCAACACGTTCGTGACCGACTTCGATGAATTCCAGAAGTGCGGCGATGTGCGCATGCGTTATCTCGGCGTGGCGACCCCAACCAGCACGACTGTCGGCGTCACCCGCCTGGCCGGTCCCGATTTCATGATCGAGATCGAGGCTGTCGCTGTCGTCAATCCATGAGGGATCGCCGACCCGTTCCACCTGTTTGATCGTCGTCTGGCGACCGATCGCACCGCCGCCGTGCCGATCACCTTCACCGCGCGGGCCGCGGACTCGCGCCAGGCACCGGTTCACCTGCTTGCCTGTGTGCCGGCAAGTGGTCCACGCTGGAGCCTTACCGACGGGAGTGCACAACATGCCGACCGACGCCTATGCCACCATCAATCCAGACGCCGTCAAAAGCGCGGCGATTCCGGAGCGCTAATCCTCGTGGCACACCTGCTCGGCGACATCCGCGTCATCGAGGTCTCCGCCTTCATCGCGGCACCGCTTGGCGGCATGACGTTGGCGCAGCTCGGCGCCGATGTCATTCGCATTGATCCGATCGGCGGCAACATCGATATTGGCCGCTGGCCGCTTGCGCCCGACGGCACCAGCCTCTACTGGGCCAGTCTGAACAAGGCCAAACGCTCCGTCGCGCTGGCGCTGAATACGCCGCAAGGGCAGGAACTCGCCCGCGCTCTGATCTGTGCGCCAGGCGCCGGCGGCGGCAACCTGTTGACCAACCTGCCAGCCTCCGGGTGGATGAGCTACCAGAAACTGTCCGCCTACCGCCCCGATCTGATCATGATGCGGCTGACCGGCACCCCGGCCGGCGGAGCCGCGATCGACTACACCGTGAACTGCGCTAGCGGTTTTCCGCTTACGACCGGCACCGGGGATGATCCCGTCAACCACGTCCTGCCGGCCTGGGACGTAGCGGCCGCGCTCTATCTTTCGACCGGCTTCCTCGCCGCCGAACGCGCGCGCCGAGCAACCGGCCACGGTCAGGAAGTTACGCTCGCCCTGTCCGACGTGATGCTGGCGACAGTCTCCAACCTGGGCTACGTTGCCGACGTCCAGGTCAACGACGCCGTCCGGCCGCCGCTCGGCAACGCGCTCTACGGCGCGTTCGGGCGTGATTTCGCCACCGCCGACGGCCGCCGCATCATGCTTGCCGCCATTTCGAACCGCCAGTGGCGTGCCATCGGCAAGGCCACCGGCCTGGCGGAACGGATCGCCATGATCGGGCCGATGATGCAGGTCGACCTCAACACCGAAGGCGGCCGGTTCCAGGCCCGTCATGCAATCGCCGCCGTGCTGGAGCCATGGTTCGCCCGCCACACCCTGGCCGAGATCGGCGTTGCGTTTGAAGGCAGCGGCGTCCTGTGGGGCCCCTATCAGGATTTTCGCCAGTTGGTGCGGGACGATCCTGAATGTTCGGCAGCCAACACGATGTTCGGCGACGTGGAGCAGGCCGGCGTCGGCAAGCTGATGGTCAACACGCAGCCATTGAATTTCGGCGTGGCCGGTCGCCTGCCGCCCGCCGGCGCACCGCGGCTGGGCGAGCATACCGAGGCGGTGCTGACCGAAATTCTCGGCCTGCCGTCAACGGAATATGCTCGGTTGCACGATGCGGGCGTGGTCGCCGGACCACAACGCTCGCGAAAGGACGCCTGATGCAGGACATCGACCCCCTGATCACTCTGTGCGAAAAAGGCCAGGCACTCGCTGAACAATTGCTCGCCCATGCGCGTCAGGCCGTGGCATCATTACTGCTCCGAGACGGCCGGATTGATCCCGCCCTGCTGGACGCGCACCAATTGGCCGCACATGGCTTCGCCTGGCAAGCCACCTACGTCGAGGCGCTGCGTCAAACGCTGATCTGGGCACGTGGACTGCGTGATGCGAACGTCATGACGACGGTCGAGGCGGCGATGCTGCGGCTCGGCTTCGCCGAATATCTCGCGCAACTCGGCGGCGGCATACCCATCAGCCAGACCGAGATGATCCGGCCCGGCGACGTGGGCATCAGCACCAACGCTCTGTGGAATTTCCTGCATGATCCTGTGCTCGCCGAGTTGAGCGATCCCGCTGCATTGGCCGCAGCGCGCCAGCACATCGTCGCGGCGGCGGCGCTGAAAAACTTCGGCAATGTCGGCATCGCCGACGAGACGATCGCGGCCATCCGCGACCAGTTCCTGCGCTATGCGGAGGCCGAGATCGCACCCCACGCGCAAGGCTGGCACCAGCGCGACGAGTTGATCCCGATCCCTGTCGTGCGGCAGTTGGCCGATATGGGCGTCTTCGGCCTGACCGTCAGCGAGGACCATGGCGGCTCTGGCCTCGGCAAGATCGCCATGTGCGTCGTGTCCGAAGCTTTAAGCGGCGGCTACATCGGTGTCGGTTCGCTCGGCACGCGGTCGGAAATTGCCGCGGAACTGGTGGGGCTGGCTGGAACCGACGCGCAAAAAGCCCAGTGGCTGCCTGGCATCGCGTCGGGCGCCGTGCTGCCGACCGCGGTGTTCACCGAACCGAATACAGGCTCCGACCTCGGCAGCCTGCGCACCCGCGCGGTGCGCGACGGCGACGTCTATCGCGTCACCGGCGCCAAGACCTGGATCACCCATGGCGCCCGGTCCGACCTGATGACATTACTTGTGCGCACCGATCCGGACGCGGCCGGCTACCGGGGACTGTCGATGCTGCTGGCCCCCAAACCGCGCGGCACTGACGCCGACCCGTTCCCCGCGCCCGGCATGACAGGCACGGAAATTCCTGTCCTGGGCTATCGCGGCATGAAGGAGTACGAGATCGGCTTCGATGATTTCCGTGTACCGGTTTCCGGTCTGCTCGGGGGCGTCGAAGGCCAGGGCTTCAAGCAGTTGATGGAAACGTTCGAGAGTGCCCGCATCCAGACCGGCGCTCGCGCTTTGGGCGTGGCCCAGAACGCCCTGGAACTGGGCATCGGCTATGCCACCGAACGCAACCAGTTCGGCCAGGCGATCATCGCGTTTCCGCGTGTCAGCGGCAAGATCGCATGGATGGCGACCGAAACGATGATGGCGCGCCAGCTCACCTATTTCGCGGCACGCCAGAAGGACAGCGGCCAACGCTGCGACATCGAAGCCGGCATGGCAAAGCTGCTGGCCGCCCGTGTCGCCTTCGCCAACGCCGACAGCGCGTTGCAGGTTCATGGCGGCAACGGCTACGCAATGGAATATCCGATCAGCCGCGTGCTATGCGATGCCCGCATCCTGTCGATCTTTGAAGGCGCGGCGGAGATTCAGGCCCAGGTAATCGCACGCGGCCTGATTGGGCGGCAGAACTAGACCGTTACGATGACATCATTGACGACGGAGGCGAGCGATGCATTTGGCCGTCCCGCTTATGGGCAGATCCGGCTGATGTACGTTAGCCTTCATCGGCGGGCTGAGGGATTTCGAAGCGCATGAGCACCACCCGCCGGCAAATGCACATGGGCGTTTTCGTGCTGGGCACGGGAAACCACACCGCCGGCTGGCGTTACGAGGGCGCCGCGACCAGTCACATGCAGCTTCCCGTCATCCAGCAGATCGCCCATACCGCCGAACGCGGCAAGTTCGACGTCCTGTTCATTTCCGACTCGATGGTGATGGACCCGAGCGATCATCCGTCGTTCATGTGCCGGCTGGAGCCGACGACCCTCATTTCGGTGCTCAGCGCCTCGACCACCCATATCGGCCTTGGCGCGACGGTTTCGAGCAGCTTTTCCGAGCCCTTCAACGTTGCTCGCATCTTTGCCTCGATCGACCATATCAGCGGCGGCCGGGCGGCGTGGAACGTGGTGACCAGCTCCAACCCGAAGGCGGCGCTGAACTTCAACCGCGACGAGCACCTGGAGCACGAGCTGCGGTATCAGCGCGCCAACGAATTTGTCGATGTGGTCAGGGGGCTGTGGGATTGCTGGGATGATGGCGCGATCGTTGCCGACAAGACGACGGGTCGGTTCATTGATGCAGACAAGGTCCGCACGCTTGACCACAAGGGGCGGTTTTTCCAGGTCAAGGGGCCGGTCAACATCGCTCGTTGCCCGCAAGGGCATCCGGTCATCATCCAGGCGGGCGGCTCGCCGTCGGGGCTGGAATTGGCGGCGCGTTCGGCCGATGTCGTCTTCTCCGTGGTGCAGGATCTGCAAGCCGCCAAGATCGCCTATGCCGACCTGAAAGGACGCATGAGCAAATACGGGCGGTCGCCGAACGAACTCGCCGTGTTGCCGGGGATCATGCCGATCATCGGCGCCAGCGATGCCGAAGCCCGCGAGCAACTGGCAAAGCTGCAAGCCTGGCTGACCCCGACCAATGCGGCGACCTTGGTTGCCAGCCGGATCGGTTATGACGTCGCCGGTTTTCCCCTGGATGGGCCGGTGCCGCCACCGCCTCCATTGCGCGAAAGCCGGACCTTCGCGCATGTGCTGTATGAAACCGCGCGGCGGGAGGGCATGACCTTGCGCGACCTCTACAACCTTACCGCGGCGGCACGCGGCCATTGGGTGGTCTGTGGGACGCCTCAAGGCATCGCTGACACGCTCGAGGAATGGTTCACCGGGATGGCGGCGGATGGGTTCAACATTCTCCCACCATACTTTCCGGGCGCCTTTGTCGATTTCGTTGACCTTGTGGTGCCGGAACTGCAACGCCGCGGACTTTTCCGGCGCGACTACCAGGGAAGGACCCTGCGTGACCATCTTGGCCTAGCCCGTGTATCTGGTTCGATGCCGCGTCGAAATGCGGTCGGTGAGGTGTGATCGGTGCAACGGCAAGTGAAGCTGGCAGCCATCGAGATCCTGCTACTCCGCCACGCGGAAAAGCCAGACCATCCCGCCAGCGGCCCCGGATTGACCACGCAGGGACAAGAAGACGCCAAATCCCTGACTGTTCGCGGTTGGCAGCGCGCGGGCGCGCTCGCCGCGCTGTTCGCGCCGAACCTGCTACTAGAGTCACGCCTGCCCACCCCGAACCGGATCTACGCCTCGGCCTGGCGGGAGGGAGGCGGTCATAGCCAACGGCCGGAGCAGACCGTCGAGCCTCTGGCACGGAAGCTGAATTGCCCCGTCGACCTGACCTGGGCGCTGCATCAGGAAGAGGCGTTTGGCGTGGCGCTGGCCGCCAGCAGCGGGACCGCCCTTGTATGTTGGCAGCACCAAGGCCTGGCGGCACTGGCGCGGGCTATTGTTGCCCCGCAGTGCCTGTCGGAACTCTTGCCGGACTGGAGCTGGCCGGCCGACTGTTACGACGTGATCTGGTCCCTTCGGCGCAATGGAACGGGCAAGGCTTGGCATTTTACCCAGTACTGCCAAGCGCTTCTCTCGGGCGACCGCGACCAGCCCTTCAACCTGCCGGGCAAGGTTCACCACGCGTAATCCACATTCTCAATCGAGAGTCGCAGGCGGCTAGTCAGCGTTCAGGCCTTGCCTTCATAGCAACGGATGTTGGTTTGACGCCAACAAGGCAACTTATCGCCCATCTTCCTGTGGTAATCGCAACGAACCGCTGGGTCGATGGTTGTGGGCGGTCCAGATGCGCCGCAGTGCCACGATCACCAACCACATCAGGAACCGGAATCCGATGATGGCTAGCGTGATCTGGACCCACAGGCCGAAGTTGCCGAGCGTGGCTTCGATGCGGTCTCCCCATGGGTAGGGTAGCATGTCACAGCCGGCTTCGATTGCTTTCGTAGTCGTCCGCTTCCACCACGTGAGCACCTCCGGGACATAGACCCAGGCATAGACGTATCCTCCCAGAACGACGCAGGCGGTCCATGCCCTGAAGATATGGCTGCGCAACCGCCCCTTCGTGCTGTTCCATGACGGTTCCAAGGCCGCCTCCCTGCTGATCGCTGAAGTATTCTGCGTCGACGGTGAATTAGCCAGCCGCTAGAGAGCGATCGCTCAGGGCCGACCTGTCATAGGGTGCCCACCATGACGATGATAAGACAGTGCCGATCACTCAACTCTTCCGACGGTTGGTCTAACCTGCCTCACGCTCGCAGGTTCTCTCGCAGCGTCCGGCCTTCATATCGCGTCCGCACCAATCCTCGCCGCTGCAGCTCCGGCACCACGCCACGGCTGAATTGCTCGTAGCAGCCAGGAAAGGTGGTGGGCGTCAGCACGAAACCATCACAGCCACCGCTGTCGAACATCGCCTGCAACTGGTCCGCGATGTCGGCAGGCGTCCCAACCACCTGTGGACATAGCTCGCTGACGGCGAAGCGCTTGGCCGCATCGCCCAGGGTCAGGCCGCCGCTACGCGTGCCCTGCAAGATGACGTCGAATGATCCGCGTGAGCCTTCGCTGGTCTCCACATCCCCCAGCGGCTGGTGCAGCGGATAATGCGAGAGGTCGGTGCCGATATGGGCCGAGATCAGCGCCAACCCGAGTTCAGCGTCGACAAGCTCATTCAGGTAAGCTGCCTTCTCCTCGGCAATGGCGCGGGTCTCGCCCACGATCGGATCGACCGAGACCAGGATCTGGCACTCCTCCGGACGCCGTCCACGCTGTTCCATCCGGGCGTGAATGTCTGTCCGGAACGCCTGCATGTCCGCGGTCGCGTGCTGCAGCGTGAAGATGATCTCGGCCCAGCGTGCCGCGAAGGCCCGTCCGCGCGGGGAGCTGCCGGCCTGCATCAGCACCGGCCAGCCCTGCGGGCTGCGCGGCACCGTCAGCGGACCGCGGGTCCTGACATAGCGGCCCGCGTAATCGACGCGATGCACCTTGGTTGCGTCGGCGAAGCGGCCGGATGCCTTGTCGACGATCAGTGCGTCCGCTTCCCAACTGTCCCACAGCCGGGTGCAGGCCTCCACCACCTCGTCCGCGACATCATACCGTTCGTCGCGCGGCATCGGCGGCAGGCCGAAATTCGCCCATTGCGGCGTGCTGGAGGTGGTGATGATGTTCCACGCCATGCGGCCGCCGCTCAGATGGTCCATGGTGGCGAATGTGCGCGCGGTCTGAAACGCGTGCACGAAGCTGGAGGAGACCGAACCGCCCAGCCCGATATGCTTGGTCACCCGCGCCATCTGCGCCAGCATCGGCAGGGGATCGAGCAGGCCCATCTGGCCGCCGCGCGACAGCACGGTCTCGTAACTGCCTTTGTAGAAATCCATCAGCGCCAGGATGTCGGCGAAGAACAGCGCATCGAAGAACCCGCCTTCCAGCACGCGCGCGATGTGCTCGTAATACTCCGGCGTCAGGAACGCATTGTCGGTCTCCGGATGACGCCACATGCCGTGGTGGTGCGCGGTCGGACCGGAGAGCAGAAAGGCAACCAGGCGCATGCGTCGACGAGACATCGGGTCAGCCTTACGGTAAGGCGGAAAGCCCAGCAATCCCCATGCCAGGCGTGCCGGCATTGATGACGTCCGCTCAACCGTCCCGGCCGGTCACCGCCCTGACGGCGCCGACAGCGCGGCGTCAGCTTTGCATCCGCGACAGCACCTCCGGCGCGGGCTGCAGGTGTTCGTCCAGGATCACCACCGCGGCGGCCCCGTCGCGCCGGCGAAGTGCCGCCAGAAGGGCTGCGTGCTGGGCGTGGATCAGCACCAGCCGTTCGGGGTGAAGCGCCACCGCGCGCGTCGCCACGCGAAGCTGGCGCAGTTGCAGCCCGTCGAACACACCCAGCATCACCGCATTGCCGATCAAGTCCACCAAGGTGCGATGAAAGCTGAAGTCCCCTTCCGCCTGAAACGCAAGATCGGTCGCCTTGCGCGGAGCAGATAGCCGAACCAGCAAGGTATCGAGCGCAACCGGCACCGCAATGCCCTCGTCGGCGATGCGGCGGACGACGAAGCTCTCGATCACCCGGCGGGTTTCGTATAGCTGCACCAGCTCTTCCGCGGTCGCCGCCCGCACCATCGCACCGCGGCGCGGCAGCCGGTCGATGAACTGCTCCGCGTGCAGCCGCTGGAACGCCTCGCGCACCGGGGTGCGAGAGACACCGACCTCGGTGCTGACCGTCGCCTCTTCCAGGAAGCTGCCGGGCGCGATCTCGCCGCCGATGATGCGGGCGCGGACATGGGTGTAGACGCGCTGCCAGGCTGGCTCCTGCTTCGCGCCTCGCTTCGCCGCTGGCCCGCGCGTCACGTTGTCCATCCATGCCTCCCGCCGGTGCGTCCAGCGGCGCCACGCTGGTTGACCATTTGGATGCACCATGTATACATGAACCCGCGTGAGGTCGAGGAGAGGTTCCCATGGACCAGCCAAACACGCCGTTCGTGAAACAGCGCCTGGCGGAACTGACCGGCGGCGAGATGCGCCAGGCCGCCGCGCGCCGGCCGGTGATCCTGCTGCCCCTCGGCAGCCATGAGGACCAGGGACCGCACGCGCCGATGGGTGACTACCTGTCGGCCGAGGGCGTCGCGCTTCGTATCGCCGCCACCGCCACCGATGCCGGCACTGAAACACTCGTCGCTCCAACCCTGCCGTTCGGCGGCGCGGATTACTTCGCCAGCATGCCCGGCGGCATCGCGCTGTCGCAGTCCACGCTGCGCGCCGTGCTGGATGACGTGCTGGCGTGCCTGCTGCGTCATGACCTGACCCGCATCGTCGTCATCAATGGCCACGCCGGCAACGTGCAGGCCATCCACGATGCCACCCAGAAAGTCTGGCTGCAGCGTGGCTGCGTGATCCCGAGCCTCTATTTGTGGCGCGTCGCCTACGGAATGCTGCCAGCGATCCTGGGCGCGGATGTGGCACGACGCGCCAGCGGCCACGGCGCTGACCCGCTGACCAGCGTGGCGATGCACTTGTTTCCCGATCTGATACGGCGCGACCTGATCCCCGCCGCCGCCCCGCCGCCGGACTTTCGCGGCATGCCGGTGTCCGGCTTCGGGACGGTGGACTTTGAAGGGGTGGAGGTGGCGGTGCCGCTGGAGGTGGCACAGATCGCGCCCAACGGCGTCTGGCAGGGCGATCCACGCTTGTGCTCGCCGGAAACCGGGGCGGCTCTGGTGGATCGGCTGGCGGCCATCGGCGCCCGCCTCGCCACCCGTGTCGCCGGCTGGGACGCCTGATGAGGACCGCTCGATGAACCGGCACTGTCGCGCCGGCACGCACGTTACCCGCGTGACGATCGCCTGGATGGCCGTTCCGATGAGCGCGTCGAGCCTCGCGCCAACGGGCATCGCGGCAACGGGCATCGCGCCAACGGGCAAATCAGCGGAGCAGCCGCCGGCATGACCGAAACCATCCTGATCCTGCAGCCCATCGCGGCCGAACTGCGCGACATCATCCTGACCGAACTGCCGCCGGGTTTCGTCGCCAGCTTTACCGAGACCACCGACCCCGCCCATTTGAAGGAAAAGCTCGCGGACGCGGATCACGTGGTATTCTGGGACATCGGGCTGCCCGCCGAACTGCTGCATGCAGGCCGCCGCCTGAAGCTCGCGCACAAATGGGGCGTCGGCGTGGAGAACATCGACCTGGACGCGGCGCGCGCCCGGTCCATCCAGGTCGCCCGCACGCCGGGCAGCAACGCGGTGCCGGTGGCCGAGTTCGCCGTCGGCCTGATGATCGCCATCGGCCGGCGTATCGTCACGGCGCACAACAGCATGATCGCGGGAAACTGGGCAAAGAACGAGATCTGGCGGCGCAGCATCATGCTGTCCGGCAAGACCGTCGGCATTGTCGGCCTGGGCGCCATCGGCAAGGAAGTCGCGCGGCGCGTGCAGGGGTTTGGCTGCACCGTGCTCTACCACACCCGCACCAGGCTGTCCGATGCCGAGGAAGCCGCCCGCGGCGTCTCCCACCGCGGCCTGGAAGACCTGCTGGTGCAATCAGATTTCATCTGCCTGTGCTGCCCGCTGACGCCGCAAACGCGCGGCATGATCGCCGCGCCGCAACTCGCCATGATGAAGCCGGGTTCCATCCTGGTGAACGTCGCGCGCGGCGGCATCGTGCCGGAGGCTGACCTGATCGTCGCCCTGCGCGACGGTCCGCTCGCCGGCGCCGCGATCGACGTGTTCGAGCCGGAGCCACCCGACCCGGCGAACCCGCTGCTGCACATGGACAACGTCATCGTCACGCCGCACTGCGCCTCCACCGCGTTCGAGAATTCGGCCGTCGGCGTGCGGCACTGGCTGGCCAATATCGTCCGCGTCGCGCGCGGCGAGGCGCTGCCGGAGACGGATCGGGTCATCTGACATGGCCATGGCGGATAGGGCAGGACCAGATAGGGCGGCGCCAGACACGGCAGGGGAAGCGACGGCGGCCACGACAGGGACGCTTTCGACGGCGGCGCCGGGCATGGTGCGCTGGTGGATGGCCGGGCTGCTGCTGGGGCCGATCACCTTTGTCATGTCGCTGGATCGAACCGCGATCGTCATCGCCGCGCCGACGATCCAGGGCGAGTATCACTTCAGCCTGGTGCAGATGTCGTACCTGCTGACCAGCTTCTCCTGGACCTATGCGCTGCTGCAGGTCCCGTCCGGCTGGCTCGCCGAAAGGTTCGGCCCACGAAGGATGCTTTATTGGGCGAACCTGCTGTGGTCGCTGCTGACCGCCTTGACGCCGGCCGGATCGGGCTTCGCATCGTTCGTGGTGATCCGCGGCCTGCTGGGCGCCGGCCAGTCGGCTGACTGGCCAAGCTCGGTGCTGGCGTTGAAACGCTGGTTCCCGCGCGCCGAACGCGCCAAGGCGAACAGCATCCTGCTGGGCGGCCTGTATCTGGGCCCGATCGCGGCGGCGCCGATCACCACCTTGGTCATCCTGCATTTCGGCTGGCGCTCCGCCTTCTACGGCTTCGGCGCGCTCGGCCTGCTGATCGGCTTCGCCTGGTGGTTTGGCTTCCGCGACGATCCGGCACGGCATCCAATTATGGGGACGCCAGAAGCCCGCTTCATCGCCGCTGGCCAGGCGGAGGAGCCGTCCCGTCCAGCCCGAGGCGCGTTCCTCGCCGGTCTGGGCTCGGTGCAGTTCTGGGCGGTGGGGCTGCAATATTTCTTCCTGGTGATGATCCAGAGCTTCTACAGCACCTGGCTGCCAACCTATCTGGTGCATGACCGAAAATTCTCGCTGGCGTCCATGGGGGTCTACGCGTCGCTGCCGTGGGTGGCGCTGTTCGTGATGGTGTTCGTCACCGGCGCCTTGTCGGACCGCATCCTGCGGCGCACGGGCTCGGTATGGGCGGCGCGCGTGCCGGTGGCGATCGCGGGATTCATCGTCAGCGCGCTGGCGTTGATCGCGGCGTCCCGCACGCCGCAGGTCTGGCTGATGATGACGCTGCTGTGCGTCTCGCTGGGCGCCATCGGGCTGACCCAGGTGTCGATCTGGTCGGCGACGCAGGATCTCGGCCGGTCCTCCACCGGCGTGGTGTCGGGCTGGACCAATTTCTGGGGCAACGCGGCCGGCGTGGTCGGGCCGGTGCTGACCGCATACCTGGTGCAGTGGACCGGAAGCTGGGCCGGCGCGCTATTGGGCATCGCGCTGTCCGGCGTGGCCGGCGCGGTGCTGTGGCTGTTCGTGCACCCGGAACGGCCGGTGGCGGCGCTCGCCGGCCTGACCCCAGCCAATCCGCCGACCTGACCCATCAAACAGGAGACGATGATGCCGACATACGACATCGGTGACATGCCGCCCCAGATCAGCACAGAGGTCGTGGCATTGCTGGAGCAGGCGGAAACCGCCACCATTGGCCACTGGCGGCACTGGGGCTTCTGCGACCGGCGCATCCAGCCGGCGTTGCGTGGCCGCCGCGTCGCCGGAACCGCTGTCACCGTGGCCATTCCGGGCCCTGACTCCACCCTGCTGCACCTTGCCCTCGGCCTGCTCCGTCCCGGCGACATCCTGCTGGTGGACCGTCTCGGCGACGACCGGTTCGCCTGCTGGGGCGGCGGTGTGACGGTCGCCGCCAAAAGCGCCGGCGCCAAGGCCGGCGTGGTCGACGGACCCTGCACCGACCTTGAGGAGATCGAAGCCTCGGCGTTTCCGATGTGGAGCCGCGGCTTCGCGCCGATTACCACACGGCTGTACGACCTGGGCGGCCGCCTGAACCGCCCGGTGTCCGTCGGCGGAGCCGTGGTGATGCCCGGTGACGCGGTGCTGTGCGACGACAGCGGCGTGCTGGTGCTGTCGCCGCGGGAGGCCGAGGCCGAGGCGCGCCAGGCGATCGGCAAGCAGGCCAGCGGACTGGAAACCCAGCGGCGCGTCGCCGAGGGCGCCAAGCTAGGTGACCTCAGCGGGGCAAGCGCGATGGTGTTGAAGTAGATTTTCGTGCTGGCCGATCCATCAGCGCTTCCCCGGGCGGTCGGTTCATGTTGCGAAAGCCTTACGGACTGAACCACGTGTTGCACCGCAGCGGCGTTCGTGAAAGCGTGCCCCGCTGGTGCGATCGGTCGGAGAACAAAGCGGCATGACATGGCGCATCGGGGTCGATTCAGGCGGCACTTTCACCGACGTCTGTCTGTTCGAGGATGACAGCGGCCGGATCGAGGTCTGGAAAGTCGCCTCCACGCCGGACGACCCGTCGCGCGGCATTGCCCAGGGCTTCGAAGAAGGCTTGCGGCGGATCGACCGTTCTCCCGCCGATGTCGGCTACTTTGGCCACGGCACCACCGTCGCCACCAACGCGCTGATCCAGCATCGTGGCGTAAAGACCGGCCTGATCACCACCGAGGGCTTCCGCGACCTGCTCGAGATCGGCCGGCAGAAGCGGCCCGACCTGTACGACCTGCAAGCCGACAAGCCACCGGTGCTGGTGGCGCGGAACCTGCGCCTCGAAGTGCCCGAGCGTGTGCGTCACGACGGCACGGTTGAAACCGCGCTCGACCAGGATGCGCTGCGCCAGGCGGTGCGGGTGCTTCGTGATGCCGGCGTCGAGGCCGTCGCGGTCTGCTTCCTGTACGGCTTCGTGCGCGCCGAGCACGAGGCCGTCGCGCGGCGCATCATCACGGAGGAATTTCCCGCCGCCTTCGCCTGCGTCAGCCACGAAGTGGCGCCGGAGTTCCGCGAATTCGAGCGCATGAGCACGACGGTGGTTAACGCCTATCTGGGGCCGGTGATGCAAGGCTACATCAGCCGCCTGGCGGACCGCCTGACCGGCCTGGGCCTGCCGGTCTCGCCGCACCTGACGCAGTCGAACGGCGGCGTCATCGGCTTCGATCAGGCGGCGCGCCTGCCGGTGCGCACCGTGCTGTCGGGTCCCTCGACTGGCGTGGTGGCGGCGCAGGCGGTCGGCCGGATGGCCGGGTTCGAGAACCTGATCACCTTCGACATGGGCGGCACCAGCACCGATGTCGCGCTGCTGCAGGGCGGCGTGTGCCGGCTGGCCACCGAGGCCGAGGTGCACGGCTATCCGATCAAGGCGCCGATGCTCGACATCCACACGGTCGGCGCCGGCGGCGGGTCGATCGCCTATGTCGACAGCGGCGGGCTGCTGAAGGTCGGTCCTCGCTCCGCTGGCGCCTTCCCCGGACCGGTCTGCTACGGCCAGGGCAACCAGGAGCCGACGGTGACGGATGCCAATGTGGTGCTGCGGACGCTCAATCCGACGCATCTGCTGGGCGGCCGCATGCAGGTGGACCAGGCGCTGGCGCAGGTGGCGATCGGCCGGCTCGCGGCGCACCTGGGCCTGGACGTGATGACGACCGCGCAGGGCATCCTGTCCGTGGTAATCGCCAACATGGCGCGGGCCATCCGGGTGATCAGCGTGCAGCGCGGCCACGATCCGCGCGACTACACGCTGGCGGCGTTCGGCGGCGCCGGCCCGCTGCACGCGGCGCAACTGGCGAAGGAGCTGGAAATCGGCCGCATCCTGGTACCGCGCAGCCCCGGCATCCTGTGCGCCATGGGCCTGCTGCTGACCGATCTGCGCGCCGACTTCGCCACCACGCGCCTGCGGACCCTGACCGTCGCTGAACGCCCCGGCGTGGAACAGGCGTTCACCAACCTGCGCGGGCAGGCCGAAGCCTGGTTCGCAGGTGAAGGAATTGCCCCCGGCTCGCGCCAGATCGCCCGCACCGTGGACATGCGCTACGCCGGGCAGAACTACGAATTGTCGGTGCCGGTGCCGGACGGCACGATCACCGCCGCGACGCTCGACCGGCTGGCGGACGGTTTCGCCGAAGCGCACCGGCGGATGTACGGCTTCGTCGCCGAGGGCGAGCCGGTGCAGCTTGTCACCTTCCGCGTCGAGGCGACCGGACTGGTGCGCAAGGCCGCCTTCCAGCCGCATCCGCCGCGTGCCGCCGATGCCTCCAGCGCGATCATCGGGCGGCGTGACGTCTGGCTGCCGGACGCGGGCGGCTTCGTCCCCTGCCCGGTCTACGACCGCGAGAAGCTCGATGCCGGCAACCGCATCGCCGGCCCGGCCATCATCGAGCAGATGGATGCCACCACCGTCGTCCCGCCCGGCATGACGGCCCGTGTCGAACCCTATCTGAACCTGATCCTGGAGGCCACATGAGTCAGGCTGTCGCCATCGCGCCTGTGGTCCCGCTCGACCCGATCACCGTCGAGGTCATCGGCAGCGCGCTCTCCTCGATCACCGAGGAAATGGGCGAGGCGCTGGTGCGGGCCAGCTATTCCACCAACATCAAGGAGCGGCGTGACTGCTCCACCGCGCTGTTCAACACGGCGGGCGACACGCTGTGCCAGGCCGAACACATCCCAATGCATCTGGGCTCGTTCATCGGCATGCTGCCGCACATCCTCAAGCGCCATCCGGTGGCCGACATCCGGCCGGGCGACGTGTTCTGTGGCAACGATGCCTACGAAGGCGGCGGCACCCATCTGCCCGACATCGTGCTGGCCGAACCGATCTTCTTCGCGGGCGAGATCGTCGCCTGGGCGGTGAACACCGCGCACCACGCCGACTTCGCCGATCGCGGGCATGCCCACATCTTCCAGGAAGGACTGCGCATTCCGCCGATCCGGCTGTATCGCGCCGGCGTGCTGCAGACGGACATTCAAGACCTGATCCTGCTGAACTGCCAGGTCCCGCGTGAGCGTCTGTCCGACCTGCGGGCGCAGATGGCGGCGAACCGGCTGGGCGTGGAGCGGATGGTCTCGCTCTGCGTCCGCTACGGCCGCGATGTGGTGCTGGCGGCCGGCGAGGCCCTGCTGGATTACGCCGAACGCAAGATGCGCGCCGGCATCGCCGCGATCCCGGACGGCACCTACCGGTTCGCCGATGTCTACGAGAACCTGGAGATCCCGCAGGACCTGCCGATGTCCTGCGAGATCAGCGTGGCCAGCGACGTGATGCGACTGCATTTCGAGGCCCCGCCGCAGGTCCGTGCCGGGCTCAACATGACCTACACGGCGTTGCTGGCGACGGTGTACTACGCGGTGAAGGCGCTGGTCGATCCAACCATCCTGCCCAACGCCGGCCTGTCGCGCTCGCTGACGGTCACGGCGCCCCTCGGCACGGTGGTGAACTGCGCCCTGCCGGCCGCGGTCAACGGCCGCTGCAGCACCTGCCAGCGCGTCGTCGACCTGATCTTCGGCGCGCTGGCGCCGGCGTTGCCGGACCGCGTGATCGCCGCCACCAACGGCGCCAACACCGCCGCGCTGTTCGACGGCAGGAACGCCGACGGCAGCCCCTGGATCTACCTTGAAACCGTCGGCGGCGGCTCCGGCGCGCGCGCCGCCAAGGATGGGCTGGACGGCGTGCAGGTGCACATGACCAACACCTCCAACCTGCCGGTCGAGGCGCTGGAGACGGAGTATCCGTTAACCTTGCTGCGCTACGAACTGGTCGACGGCTCGGGTGGCGCCGGTCAGTTCCGCGGCGGCATGGGCCTTCGCCGGGTCTATCGCGCCGATGCCGAATGCCGGCTGCGGGTGGACGGCTCCCGCTTGCGTTCGGCCCCCTGGGGACTGGCCGGCGGACAGCCGGGGGCTAAGGCAGCGTTCGACTTCGGCGGCTCCACGCCCAGCCTGGGGGCGGTCACGCTGCGAGCCGGGCAGGTGATCGAGCTGGTGACCGCCGGCGGTGGCGGCTATGGCGACCCCGTGCGGCGCGACCCGCAAGCCACGTCGCGCGACGTGGCGGAGCAGCGGGCCGCGGCGCCGGACGTGAAACCTGCCTCCGGGATCATCGCTGGTGCTGCGCCGGCCGCCCGGGCTGGGACGCCTCGGAGCGTGGATCCCGGACCAGCGGAGCACGCCCGGTGACGACGCAGCCGGAGGACCACGATCACCGGAGGGAACCCGCATGGGGTGGGCATTCAGGCGCGTAGGCGTCTCACTGGTGCTGATCTGGGTGGTGGCCAGCATCGTCTTCCTGGCGATCCGCTGCGTCCCCGGCGATCCGGCGGAGCTGCTGCTGTCGCAAGGTGGCGCCGCCCCCGACCCTGCCGCGGTGGCCCAACTGCATGAGCAACTCGGTCTCGATCAACCGCTCGCCACGCAGTACGTGGATGCCTTCCGCCATCTGCTGCGCGGCGATCTGGGCAACAGCCTGCAGGACGACAGCCCGGTGGCCACCGAGATCTGGCAGCGCCTGCCGCGGACGCTGGAACTGATCGCCGCCGCGACGCTGATCGCGCTGGCAACCGGCCTGCCGGCGGGCCTTCTGGCGGCACTGCGCCGCGGCGGCGTGTTCGACCGAGGCGCTTCCTGGTTCGCCGCGGCTGGGTTGGCGGTGCCGGTGTTCGTGGTGGGCACCATCATGGTCCTGGTCTTCGCGCAAGGACTGCGCTGGGTGTCGGCCGGCGGCTACGTGCCACTGGCCCAGGCGCCGGGACGCCATCTGGCGCTGCTGGCCATGCCGGCCGTGACCATCGCGCTCGGCCTGTTCGCCACGGTGTTCCGCATGACACGCGCGGCGGTACTCGACATTTCGATGCGCGACTACATCCGCACCGCCCGCGCCAAGGGGGTGCGACGCCCGCGCATCGTGACCCGTCACGTCCTGCGCAACGCGCTGATCCCCGTCGTTACCGTCCTGGCGCTGCAACTCGGCACCTTGCTCGGCGGCACGGTGCTGGTCGAGTACGTGTTCAACTATCCTGGGCTGTCCGGAATGCTGGTCGATGCGGTCAACGCGCGCGACTATCCAGAGGTGCAGGGGATCGTGCTGGTGATCTCGATCCTGTTCGTCACGCTCAACCTGCTGGTGGACCTGCTGTACGGCGTCCTCGATCCACGGGTTCGCCGCGCATGACGAGGGTTCGGGCATGATGAGAGTTCGGGCATGACAAGGGCTCGGGCATGACGCGGCCCCGGTTGACCCCAGTGGCGGCGGTCGCGGTTGTCGCTGGTCTCGCCCTGGCCGCGCCGTTCCTTGGACTGGCGAACCCGACGGCGATGAGCATCGCGCATCGCATGGCCCCGCCATCGGCGGCGCACTGGCTAGGGCAGGACGAATATGGGCGTGATGTTCTTTCGCGCCTGTTCTGGGGCGCGCGGGCGTCGCTTTCGGTCGCCGCCGCATCCGCCTCGGCCGCCTGCCTTCTGGGCACGGCCCTGGGACTGGCCGGCGGCTTTCTCGGCCGGGTCATGGAGTTGCTCGCGCTGCGCGGCATGGACGTGGTGCTGTGCTTCCCGCCATTGCTGCTGGCGCTGCTGGTGGTGACGCTGCTCGGACCAGGCACGGCAACACTGATCCCGGTCCTGACGCTGGTCTTCCTGCCCGGCTTCGTGCGCGTGGCCTACGCCGGCGTGCTGTCGGTCCGCGCGCACGACTACGTCGACGCCATGCGGGTGCTCGGCGCCGGCCGGCTGCGCATCATGCTGCGCACCATCCTGCCGAATATCGCCGGCCCCATCCTGGTGCAGCTCAGCCTTGCCGCCGCGGCAGCCGTGGTGCTGGAGAGCGGGCTGTCCTTCCTCGGCCTTGGCGTGCTGCCGCCGGCGCCGTCATGGGGACTGATGATCGGGGCAGCGCGCTCGACCATGGCGCAGGCACCGTTGCTGCTGCTGTGGCCGTGCCTGGCGCTGTCGCTGACCATCCTGGCGATGAACGCGCTGTGCGATGCGCTGCGCGACGCCGTCGATCCGCACCGCGCACCCGACCGCCGCCCGCACCGCCTGCTGAACCGGCTGGCGCCCGGCCTGCTGCCGGAGCAGCACGGAACGCTGCTGGCGATACGGAACCTCACGATCGAGATCGACACTCCCACTGGCCCGATCCAGCCGGTGCGGGATGTCTCGCTGACCCTTGGGCCGAGTGAGACGCTGGCCGTGGTGGGGGAAAGCGGATCGGGCAAATCGCTGACCGGCCTGGCGGTGATGGGATTGCTGCCGCCGGTCGCGCGCATCGTCGACGGCGCCATCTGGGTGGAGGCGCGGGACGTGACGCGGCTGGACGAGGCCGGACTGCGCCGGCTGCGCGGCAGCCGCATGGCGATGGTGTTCCAGGATCCGCTCAGCAGTCTTAATCCGGTGCACCACATCGGCAATCAGATCGCCGAAGCCATCCACGCGCATCGCCGGCTGGCGGACCGCGCCACGCGGCAGCGCGTGGTGGCGCTGTTGCAACGCGTCGGCATTCCCGATCCGGCACGCCGCTGCCGCGCGTTCCCACATGAACTGTCCGGCGGGATGCGCCAGCGCGCCATGATCGCCATCGGCATCGCCAATGACCCCAGGCTGCTGATCGCCGATGAGCCCACCACGGCCCTGGACGTGACAATCCAGGCGCAGGTGCTCGATCTGCTCTCCCGGCTGAAGCATGAGTTCGGCATGGGCATGGTGCTGATCACCCACAGCCTGCCGGTGGTGGCGGAAATCGCCGATCAGGTCGCGGTCATGTATGCCGGCGAGATCGTCGAGCAGGGCAATGCCGCCGAGGTCCTGGCGCATCCGCTGCATCCGTATACCGCCGCATTGCTGCGCAGCGCGCCGGCCGAGGATGGCAGCCTGCCCGACAGCATTCCCGGCACCGTGCCGCCGCCGCACGCATTGCCGCCAGGCTGCCTGTTCGCACCGCGCTGCCGCCATGCCACGCCTGCCTGCGAGGCGGCGCGGCCACCGCTTGTCGCGGCGCATGACGGTCACCGCACGCGCTGCATCCGCTGGTCGGAACTGGTTAGCGTGCCGTCGCGGCAGGCGGTGGCATGACCGGGCTGATCGCCGCGGATCATCTCGGCCGGCGGTTCGGCGGCAGCGGCCTGTTCGGCCGCGGCAGGCCGGTGCAGGCGGTGACCGATGTATCGCTGGCCATCGACCCGGGCGAGGCGGTCGGGCTGGTCGGCGAGAGCGGATCCGGCAAGAGCACCATCGGCCGCCTGCTGCTGGGTTTGCTGGCGCCGACCGAGGGTCGCGTCATGCTCGAAGGTGCCGACCTGGGACGCGCGCGCGGGCCGGCGTTGCGGCGCCTGCGGCGGCGCATGCAGTTGGTGTTCCAGGACCCTTACGCCAGCCTCGACCCGCGGCGGCGCATCGGCGCGCAGATCGCCGACGGCCTGGCCATCCACAAGCTGTGCCCGCGGTCGGAGCGACGGTCGCGCACCGAGGCGCTGCTGCTCCAGGTCGGCTTGCCGGCCGCCGACGCCGACCGGTTCCCGCACGAATTCAGCGGCGGCCAGCGCCAGCGCGTCGGCATCGCCCGCGCCTTGGCGACGCGGCCGGCGTTCCTGGTCGCCGATGAACCGGTCTCGGCGCTCGACGTCTCGGTTCAGGCGCAGGTGCTGGCGCTGCTGGCCGATCTGCGCAGCCGCCTCGGACTCGGGATGCTGTTCATCAGCCACGATCTGCACGTGGTGCGCTCGCTCTGCGACCGCGTCGTGGTGCTGTATCTCGGGCGGATCATGGAGCAAGGGCCGGCCGCCGAGGTGCTGCAAAACCCGCGGCATCCCTATACGCGTGCGCTGCTGTCCGCGGCGCCCAGCCTCGACCCGATGCGGCGTCGCAGCCGCATCCTGCTGCCGGGCGATCCGCCCAGCCCGGCCGATCCGCCGAGTGGTTGCGTGTTCCGCACCCGCTGCCCGTGGGCGGTCGCCGACTGCGGCGAAGCGGTGCCGCCGCCGAACCGCGTCGGGCCCCACCATGAGGCTGCGTGCATCCGGGTCGGCGCCGGCGTCAGGCTGCCCTTGCCGGACGCGATCGACACTTCACCCGAACCGGTCCGCGGCGCGTGATGCCGGCGACCGCCGATGACATTGCTTCCGCCCGATTTGGCTGGCCCGACAAACCACCAGGAGATCAGACATGCCATTGACCCGTCGCCTGCTGATGACAGGCGCGGCCGCGGCACCGCTTGCGGCGATGCTGCCCGGCCGTTCCGCCCGCGCCGACCCGTCTGTCCTGCGCTACGGACTCCAGGTCTATCCGCCCAGCTTCCTGCCGTGGCAGCAGAGCGGCACCTCCGCGGCCACGGTCAATGTCTGCGTGCGGCGCGGGCTGCTGTCCTATGGGAAGGATGGCGCGCTGCGCGGCGAGCTGGCGGAACACTGGGAAGCGGATGGCCAAGGCTGGCGCTTCAATCTGCGGGAGGCCACGTTTCACAACGGCAAGCGGGTGACCGCCGCGGACGTGAAATGGAGCATCGAGCAGATGACATCGCCGAAGTCGACCGCCTATCTGCGCGGCTCGATGCAGCACATCGTCTCGGTCGAGACGCCAGACGACATGACCGTTCGCCTGATCACCCGCCAGCCGGTCGTGTCGCTGCCGTACTGGTTCGCCATGCCGCATGCGCCGATCATCTCACGCGACTCGCCCGATGCCGGTGTTGGCGCGATCGGCGCGGGACCGTTCGTGATGACATCCAACGAGCGTGGCATCGAGGTCCGCCTCGCGTCGTTTCCGCAATTCTACCGGGCCGGCCTGCCAAAGCTGAAGGAACTCCGGATGACCGTCTACGCGGACGAGAACCTTCGGGTTTCGGCGTTGCAGGCGGGCGACCTCGACATGATCGAATATGTGCCGTGGCAGTCGATCGACACCATTGCCGCCAGTCCGAAACTGAAGATGGACAGCACTAATGGGCCGTTCATGTACGTGGTGTTCAATGGCGCGAGCGGACCGTTCCAGGACGCCAGGGTTCGCCAGGCGGTGGCCCTCGGGATCAAGCGGGAGGACGTGGCGAAGGCCGCCTTCTACGGTCATGCAGCCACCTTGGGCGGGATGCCGATCCCGGCCGCGAGCCCGTACTACAACGAGAAGCTGGCGCATGTCTGGACCTATGATCCGGCGCGCGCCAAGCAATTGCTGGCGGAAGCTGGCGTCGGCGGCGGGTTCTCCTGCACGTTGCTGTCGAACATCACCAACGGAATGCACAAATCGACGGCTGAGGTGATGCAGCAGAACCTTGCCGATATCGGCATCCAGGTGCAACTGGCGCTGCCGGACTGGGCGAATTTCCTGACCCTGGCCAATCGCGGCCAGTACGAGTTCGCCATCAACGGCACGACACTCGACAGCAATGATCCGGACAGCCTGACGTCGCTGCTGGATGGGTCTCAACCGCCAGGTTTCATGCGAAGCACGCGGCTGCCGACGCCGGAACTGACCAAGTTGCTGACCGCCGGCCGTACCGAGTTTGATCAGGCCAAGCGCAAGGCGATCTACGACCAGGTGCAGCAGCTGGCGCTTGAGCAGGTACCGGCCTGTTTCCTGGTGCTGCGCACCCAGGCCTACGCCATGCGCCAGGCCGTCCAGGGTTTCCGGAATTTGCCGGGACAACTGACATTTTACTCGGGCTACACGCTGGAGGATGTCGATCTGACCTGAGATGATGGGGTCCGCAGTCACTTCTTCTGTCGGCTGGCATGATCGACGTCTTTTGATTGGTCAGCCTCAGGCGATCAGGCTGCTAGACCGTGTCTACGCTGACTGGAACCGCCCGATTTGCATCCGCCGTCATGGCCGGCCTCATATGAGCCCGGCCATGACGACAGGGAAAAGGCCTATGCCCGTTTCCAGTCACCGCGCAAGCGCTCTAGGTCACGGGATCCAGCACGACCACGGGGATCTCGCGGCCTTGGGACTTGATCTGGTAGTCGGCATAGGGCGGGAACATGCCCACCGCCTGCTCCCAAAGCCGCGCCCGTTCCTCGCCGGTTGCGGTGCGTGCCTGGGCCTGCATCGTCGCCGTTCCAACCTGGATCTCGACCGTCGGATTGGCGAGGATGTTGCGGTACCAGCCCGGATGTTCCGGCGCGCCGCCCTTCGATGCGATCACGAAGTAGCCGCCGCCAGCCTGCCCGTAGAACAGCGGGAACAGATACTTCTCCCCCGACTTGCGTCCGGTCGTGGTCAACAGCAAGGATGGAACCGTCATATCCGGCATGCCGGCCCGGGAGATTGTGTACATGTGACCGTCGGTGCCGCCGCTCGACAGATAGCGGTCGGTATGGTCCTTCATCCATTGCGGCAGGTTAGGTGCGAGCTTGGTCTCGGTCATCACTGTGTCTCCTTGTAACGGTTTGGCCGGCGTCGGGATGATCTCACGCCGCCATCTTCACCAGTGTCTCGATCTCCATCATGCGAGCGTCCACTCGTTCAGGCCGCTGGCTGCCAAGGTTCACGACCAGACGGTCCACACCAACATCCGCATATTCTTGCATCGCATCAACCGACATCGAGATCGGCGGCGTGACAATGATCTCGAAGTCCTTGCCACGCGCGCGTCCGGCTTTCGCGAATGCCGCATCAAGTTGGTTCACCATCAGCCTGATGCCGGCGGGATCGCGATTGAACCCATACCAGCCGGCGCCGAAGCGCGCCGCGCGACGCAAGGCTGGCGCGGCATAGCCGCCGACGATGATTGGCACGTGCGGCTTCTGGATCGGCTTGGGGTCCAACCGGCAGGTCTCGAACTTGACCCATTTGCCCGCGAAGTCCACCACCGGCTCGGTCCATAGCCGTCGCATGACCTCAAGGAATTCGTCGCAGCGCGCGCCGCGGTCTTCCCAGCCGTAGCCGCAGGCCTCGACTTCCTCCTTGTTCCAGCCGACGCCGATGCCGAAATCGATCCGTCCGTCCGTCAGCCAGTCCAGCGTACACATTTCCTTGGCGGTATAGATCGGATTGCGCTGCGGCACCAGGGCGACCCCCGTCCCAAGCCGCAACCTGGTCGTCACGGCTGCCAGGAACCCGAACGTCGCGGTCACGTCCAACATGCCGCCGCCATCGGGAACGGGAATGCGCCCGTCCTTCGAGCTGGGGTAGCCGAAGGTGTTCTTGTCAAACAGCGCGACGTGCTCACCCATCCAGATCGAATCGAGGCCGATACCTTCCGCTCGCCTGCCGAAATCACGGATCATCCGCGGTGTCGCCAGCGGCGACATGAACGTGGAGAACACACCGATCTTCATCTTGATACTCCCTGTCTTGATGTCCTTGAACCGTCAACGTCATGGAACCGGCTTGCAAACTTATCCGTCATGCCGCCGCCAGCACCATCCGGGATGCCTTCTCCCCGATCATGATCGACGGTGCGTTGGTGTTGCCCGAGGTCAGCGTCGGCATGATCGAGGCATCGGCAACGCGCAGCCCCGCCATGCCATGCACGCGAAGCTGGTCATCGACCACCGCCATCGGGTCCGAGCCCATCTTGCATGTGCCAACCGGATGATAGGTGGTTTCGGCATTCTGCCTGACCCAGTCGAGCAATTCGTCGTCGGCCTGGATATTCGCACCGGGCGCGAGTTCGTCGGTGGCGATGCCCTGCATGGCGGGTGCGGTCATGATGCGCCGGGTGATACGCATCGCTTCCAGGGTTACCTCACGATCGAGCTGGGCGCTGAGAAAGTTGAAACGAATCGTCGGTGGCTGGTTCGGCGCATTCGAGGAAACATGGATGCTGCCGGTGCTTTCCGAGCGCAGGATGTTCATGATCGCGGTGACACCGGAGTTTTTCGCGAGCTTGAAATTTGGACCGGCCAGAAAGGGTATCCACGAAATCGCGGCATCCGGCGCGTCCAGCCCAACGCGCGTGCGGACATAGGCGCGGATCGGCGACGCCGGCAAGCCGAGCAGCCCCTTGTGCATCAGCGCGTATTTCAATGCCTGCCACACCAGGCCGAGGCCGCGTCCCTTGTCGTTGTAGGTCACGCCGAGCGAGGCCGGCACCGTCCATTTCATACGTGGTGAGTAATGATCACGCAGGTTCTCGCCAACCCCCTTAAGCGCGTGGCGGACCTCGATACCAAGGCCTTGAAGCCGTTCCGGCTGGCCGATGCCGGACAGTTCCAGAAGCTGCGGCGAGTTGATCGAACCGCCGCTGACGATGACCTCGCGGTTCGCGCGGGCTTCGTGTTGCTGTCCGTTCATGGTGTAGCGCACACCGACGCAGCGCCTGCCGTCGATCAGCAGGCATTCGGTGTGCGCGTTGGCTTGGATCGTCAGGTTGGGGCGGCCACGCGCGGGATCGAGGTAGCAGAACGCCGTGCTCATGCGGCGGCCCTTGCGAATTGTCGCTTGGGTCATGCCGATGCCGTCCTGCTTGGCGCCGTTATAGTCCCTGGTATACTCGATGCCGACCTCGCCGGCCGCCTTGATCAGGGCATCGTAAAGCGCGCCGCTCTCATTGCTTTCAGTGACCTTCAGCGGCCCGCCGCGGCCGCGAAACTCGTCGTCCGCGTCGCCCTGGTAGCTTTCCATGTCCCGGAAGATCGGCAGCACCTCGCGATAGCTCCAGCCACGATTGCCGAGCTGCGCCCAGGTGTCGTAGTCCTGCGACTGGCCGCGCACGAAGACCATTCCGTTGATCGAGGACGAGCCGCCCAGCAGCTTGCCGCGCGGCACGGGAATTCGGCGCTGGCCGGTGCCGGCCTCGGCCTCTGACGAGTACAGCCAGTTGGCGTCCGGGTTCTCGATCAGCTTGGCGAAGCCGACCGGGGTCCGCGACCAGGGATGGCTTTCCCGCCCCGCTTCAAGCACCAGCACCTTGTGCTTCGCGTCGGCACTCAGCCGGTTGGCAAGCACCGATCCGGCCGACCCGGCACCGACAATGACATAGTCATAAGTCTGGCTCTCCATTTGGCTTTCCCCCTTTTCTTCTATCTTTAGGTGTCAATACCTTGCGCTCGCGGTCCCGCCAAATTAGCAAGCCGCCATGCGCCAATGCCGAATTGGGCACGACGTTCCGGCGGCAGATCAAAGACGTCAGTTGATGATCGCGCAACAGCCGGCTAGTCAGTGCGCGCCCCACGACGCCGCGGCCAAACCGGAAGGAACGTTTCAACCCAACGCCAACGCTCTACGACGCGCGGCTGGGCCCGACAAGGGTTGCGCCGCCGTCCACGACCAGGGTCTGGCCGGTGATGTAGCGGGCCTGATCGGAAAGCAGGAAGCGAACCGCGCCGCCGATGTCCCATCCGGTACCCTCAAGCCCCAGCACGGAGGCCTGGCGGCGGGTGTCGCGCGCCTGCTCCGTCATGCCACGGCCGTAGACCATGGGCGTAAAGACCGGGCCAGGGGCAACGCAGTTGGCGCGGATACCCTGCGGTCCATGATCGACCGCGATTGCCTTGGTCAGCGCGATGACCGCGCCTTTGGAAACGGTATAGGCCGTCAACCCGCGCGGGCGCAGCGCGGAGATGGAGGAGACATTGACGATCGATCCGCCGCCGGTGGTGCGGATCATCGCGGGGATGGCGTGCTTGCACGCAAGGAACATGCTGTCCACGTTCACGTGCATCACGCGCGCCCAGTTTTCCTCGGATTCCTCGACAACGGTGCCCTTGCTGCCGATGCCCACGTTGTTGTCGAGGCAATCAAGCCGGCCCCAGCGAGACACCGCATCCGCGACCATGGCGCCGCACTGTCCGCCATCGGTGACGTCGTAGGAGACGGCGGCCGCGGTGCCACCTTCGTCGGCGATCATCGCGGCGGTGCGCTCCGCCAGCGTCAGGTCCCGGTCCACCACCAGAACATGGGCGCCGGCGCGCGCCAGCAGGATGCAGGCGGCGCGACCGTTGCCGATGCCGTCACCGGCCGCGCCGCCCCCGGTAACGATCGCCACCTTGCCCACCAGGCCCCATTCCTCGTTCAGCGTCATCGCGTACGCTCCCTTTTCAAACAACGTCATCCGTTCGTCATGGGCATAATGCACCGGGATGTCGTTCGTCTCCACCCTCAGTCGGCTTGCTCATCACCGCGGATCGGTGTCAGCCTTGCTCGCGAACCCCGTTACGGCGCGACATGGCGTGCCGCCGCGGGAATGAACAAGGACGGCTCAGGGGGAAGGATAGACGTCATGGTGACGATTGATGCGCAGGTTCACGCCTATGAACGCAACCACCCTGGGCGCCCCTGGACTGGCTTCCTCCAAGGCCCGCCAGAGGTGACCGGCGACGACATGGTGGCTGCCATGGATGCCGTCGGTGTCGACGGTGCACTGCTGGTCTCGCCGTTCGCCATGTATCGCTACGATGCCAGCTATGCCCTGCAGGTTCATGCGGCGCATCCCGGCCGGTTCGGATTGATCAAGCCGGTCGACCCGGCCGATCCGGGCGTCGCCGACACCATCGCCGACTGGGCTGCCACCAAGGGCACCGTCGCCATTCGGATCATGCTGCGGGAAGACGTGCCGACAGATGCCGCCGACCCCGGCCTCAACCGGATCCTCGCCGCTGCCGCTCGGCACTCACTCCCAGTCAACCTGCTGTGCTGGGTGCGCCTCGAGCAGGCCGGACTGCTGGCGGCGCGAAATCCCGACACGCGGCTGGTCATCGACCACCTCGGGCTGCAACAGCCGTTCGAGCCGCCAGCGCCCGTGGCGCCGTTCGCCGATCTGCCAAAGCTGCTGGACCTGGCGCGGCACGACAACATCGCGGTCAAGATCAGCGGGGCCTGCACGCTGTCGCACCAGCCGTTCCCCTACAACGACCTGTGGGATCCGCTGTGCCGCATCTTCGACGCCTTCGGCTTCGGCCGGTGCATGTGGGGCACCGACTGGACGCGAGCGGTCGCGTTGCTGACATACCAGCAGGGCGTGGAAGCGTTTCGCGTCACCGACCGGCTGTCCGACAGCGACCGCATCGCCCTGATGGGTGAGAGTCTGCGGAAGATCTATGACTGGTCGCCGTCGAAAGCCTGATCGTTGAACCTGCCGCAGGTCAGGAAGCGATGCCGAGCAGCCGCGCCGCGGTTCCGCCGAGGATCGCGATCCGCTCGTCGTCCGCCAGCCCCGGCGTATTGAGCACGAGATCGACCTCGGTGCTGGTCCATGGGAACGGATAATCGGTCCCGATCATGATCTGGCCGGGGCCGGTTTCCGCGATCAGGTGGCGCAAGGCTTCAGGCGTAAACACGATCGTGTCGAAGTAGAGTTGACCATCCTTGAGATACGCCGTCGGATTTTTCTTCGGCAGCTTGCCGACCCGATCGGGGAACGTCCGGCACACCGCATCCGACCGGTTGGCATAGGACGGCAGGAAGCCGCCGCCGTGCGCGGCACAGATCTTCAGCCCCGGAAAACGGTCCAGCGTGCCCTCAAAGATCAGGTGCGACAACGCGATCGTGGTTTCCAGCGGATTGCCGATCGTGTTCGTCAACAGCCCGCTGCCGGCCAGCCGTCCGCTCGGTTCCAGCTCGCGGGTGCCGAGCGGATGCATGAAGACGAGAACGCCGAGCTCCTCGCACTTGGCCCAGAACGGATGGAAGCGCGGATTGGACAGTTCATCGCCGGCAACACTGCCGCCGACGCCGACGCCGCGGAAGCCGAGCGTCTTGACGGCGTACTCGACCTGTTCCGCGGCGAGATCGGGATGTTGCAGCGCGGCCGTCGCGAAGGCGACGAAGCGGTCGGGGCTGGCGGCGCAGAATTCCACCAGCGTCTCGTTCTGCACCTTGATTAGTTCCGCGGCGGCGTCGCGTTCGGCGCCATACCAGTAGGGGTTGATGCTGAGTGCCTCGACATCGATGCCCTGGGCGTCCATCGCGGCGATGCGCGTGCTGGTGTCGGCCATCAGCAATCCCGGCGCTTCAAGCGGGTGATGGATCAGCGCCGCGGCTGCCGGGACGATGCAATGGGCGTGCACATCGACGGTCTTGATGCGCTTGCCGTTGACCACGACCTCGCGCCGCCGTCCCTGCGCCTGCGCGCCCGGTGCTGGTGTTATGGCCGTCATCGCACAGCCGATAAATGCGATGCCGGCCATAGTGCTGCTGAGCAGATCGCCGCCGATAGGCATGTCAATTCCCCCCATGCTTGATCGATCACCGCGCGAGCCGAACCAGGAGTGACCGCCTGCTTGCCGTGTAGCCGCGAAGGCTGCCCGCGAACGTAACTTCGGTCGCAGGCCGGCGGCCTGACGTCAAGTGGCATGCGGCGAGCGAACCGATATCTTCCGCGGTCGGATCAATTCCCTTGCCGCCACCAACCATCTTGGGCCGCGACCAACCATCTTGGATCGCCTAGGCCCGGTCACCCGACAGCGCTCTCAAGGTCGGTTTCCACATGGTCGCGGCGGTCAGACACCCCTGATCGACACGGCAGCGCCGCTGCCTGGCAAGCCCGCTCCAGCGCCGCTGGATGCCCTGATCCCCTGAACCAGGAAAGCGATCAGTTCGCCCTGCATCGTGTGATGTCGTGCCTGACCGGCTGACCCGACGGTGCCGCCCGGTGCCTCCACCATTCCTGGCGGCACCGCCAGCGCCACCATCACGCTGCCGCCCATCCAGTAGTAACGCCAGATCACCTCATGCGGCGCGAGATACGGCACCGCGCGCTGCACGGCGGCCACGAAGGCCTCTCGCACCCGCGCATAGTAGCGCACCAGCATCTGGTTTACTTCAGGCAGCGCCAGCACGCGGCCGAGCGAATATTGCACGACGATGGCACGCGCGCTGGCATTGGCCGCATCCGTCAGTTGCAGCGCCGGCGCGACAAATGCCGTAACGATGTCCTCCAGCGTCGGCATGCCGCCAGCGGCTTCGCTGCAAGCCGTCAATCGAACCAGTCGCTCCTCGTTCAGCGGCACGATGCGACGGACGAACATCTCCTCGAAGAGCTTTTCCTTGGAGCCGAAGTAGTAGTTTACCGCGGCAACGTTCACATCCGCGGCGGCGGCGATAGAGCGCAGCGTTACCGCCGCCGGACCCGCCTCGGCGAACAGTGCCTCCGCCGTATCGAGGATGCGGGTCCGGGCACGCTCGCCGGGCGCGCTGCCCGATGCGCGAGGCCAGTTGGTCGTGGCGATCTGATCCATGGACAACCCTTGCAGCCGAACGCACGGCGCCCGGAATGTCCCGCTAGCACGGCGAGGCGCCAGTCTCAATCATACGAGTGATTAAATCAGGTGATTGACTTTTTAGCTGGCGGTATCCACCCTCCCGTCATCAAGGCCGAAGGGAGAAAAAGCCATGTCGCAAACGACAGGCCGTCCACGGAATATCGCCGAGATGCCGGCACAGCGAGCCAGCGAGCCGACGACCGCGGCGCAGGCGCGTGGCCGCTTTTTTAACACCGGTAACGCCTTTGATGTTCAGTTGCCGCCAGTTCCCGACTACCTGTTCACCACGGAGGCCGTCGCTGCGCTGGACCCCGCCGCGCCAACCGGCTTGACCGCCTGTGATCTGTCGCAACAGCTCGCCTGTCCGTTTCCGGCCACCACGCCGCTGGTGCTGGCCCGTTATGCGCGCATCCGGGCCGGAGACACGCTGACAACCGAATTCGCCGCCAGCGGCATCATCTGCTACGTCATCCGCGGCGCCGGCCATACCGATAGCGGCAGCGAACGGATTACCTGGAACGCCGGTGACCTGTTCATCCTGCCGGGTGGTCCGTCCTACATCCATACGGCCGCGGCCGACGCCGTGTTGTGGATCGTCACCAACGAGCCGCAGCTTGCTTTCGAACATCTGCGTCCACCGGCGGACGGCGACGCGCCCACGGCGATCGTGCATTTCACCGCCGACGAGATCGCACGCCAGATCGGCCTGCTCTACGAGATCGGCCGCACCGAGGAAACCGCTGGTTCGGCGCTGATCTTTTCCTCGGCTCAACAGGAAGCCAGCCGCAACATCCTGCCCACCCTGACGGTGGCGATGAACTCGCTGCCGGGCGGCAAGTCGCAGCGGCCGCACATCCACAACTCGGTCGCCGTCAGCCTGATCATCAAGGGCACGCAGTGCTATTCGGTGATGGACGGCCGCCGCAAGGATTGGGCGCAATGGGCGACCAGCATCACGCCGCCAACCGCCGTGCATTCGCACCACAACGGCGGTAACGAGCAGGCCATGTTCCTGATCGTGCAGGACGGCGGCATCTTCTACCACGCCCGCGCCATGGGCTTCGAATTCGCCGAACATCCCGCGCAGGCCACCCAATCCGTTTGATTTGCTTCCGGAATAAGGTAACGCCATGTCAGCCCCGACCGAAGCCATCTCCCGCCTTGAAATTCGCAGACTGCACCCGGCCTTGGGCGCCGAGGTGCGCGGCATCGACATGCGCCGGCCGCTGGATGCGGACACGGCGCGCGAACTGCAGGATGCCTGGATGGAACACCTCGTCCTGGTGTTTCCCGACCAGCACATCTCGGATGCCGAACACGTCGCCTTCACCCGCTATTTTGGCGAGCCGGAGATCTTCCACCAGAAGATCATCCGTTCGGGACGCGTGCAGGAGATCTTCCGGGTCTCCAACGTGGACGAGGACGGCATCCTGATGCCGCCCGACCATCCCGTCGCGCAGCAGGTGGCGCTGGCACAGTTCTGGCACACCGACAGCAGCTACCGGGACATCCCCTGCACCGGCGCCCTGCTGCATGGCGTCGAGGTCAGCCGCACCGGCGGTGAAACACAGTTCACCAACATGTATCTGGTCTACGACGCGCTGCCGGAAGACTTGAAGCGCCAGGTCGATGGTCGCAAGGCGCAGCACAACTTCGGCCACATGCACACGCAAGCCGCGCTGAAGCCGCTGACCGAGGCGGAAAAGGCCGCGATGCCGCCGGTCTGGCAGCCGATGGTCCGCAAGCATCCCATCACTGGCCGCAAGTCGCTGTACATCAGTCCGATCTACAACGATGCGGTGGAAGGCATGACGGCCGAGGATGGCAAGCGGCTGATCGCGCGATTGACCCAAATCGCGGCCGATCCGCGTTTCGTCTACACGCACCGCTGGGAGACCGACGAGGTGCTGATGTGGGACAATCGCTGCAGCATGCACCAGGTCACGCCGTTCGATCCGCATGAGCGCCGGGTCATGCACCGCACCACCATCATGGGCCAGGATCGGGTCATGGCCGGGTGACGTGAAACCCTCTGCACAAAGCAGCCGGTAACCGGCAACGCCGGAGCGGGTGAGGAACAACAATGACCAGGATGACACGCCGGACATTGGTCGGCACCCTGGCGGCGGCGCCGCTCGCCAAACCCGGGATCATTCGCGCGCAGACCGCCTCGGCGCCGATCAGGATCGGCTTGCTCAGCGATGTGGGCGGCCCGTACCAGGACGTGGGCGGCCCGGGCAGCAAGGTCGCCGCCGAGATGGCGGTGCAGGATTTTGGCGGATCGGTGCTCGGCCGTCCGATCGAAGTCCTGCAGGCGGATGACCAGAACAAGGCGGACATCGCCAGCGCGCTGGCACGCGAGTGGATCACGGATCAGGGCGTCAATGTGTTGGCGGACGGCGCCGCATCGTCGGCTGGCCTGGCCATCCAGCAGATCACACGTGACAAGAAGCGCATCTTCCTGATGAGCACGCCGACCGCCACCGCGTTGATCGGCAAACAGTGCTCGCCCTACGGCTTTCAGTTCGCCGCCGACACCTACGCTCTGGCGAAAGGCGTCGGCGGGGCGCTCTCCAAGGCCGGCGGCAATACCTGGTTCTTCATCACCGCGGACTACGAATTCGGCACCTCGCTGCAGACCAACACGGAGCAGTTCATCAAGCAGGCCGGGGGCCAGGTGCTGGGTGGCGTGCGCGCGCCCCTCGGCACCGCGGACTTCTCCAGCTATCTGGTGCAGGCAGCCGCCTCGGGCGCCAAGGTCATCGGCCTGGCGAACGCGGGCACCGATCTGCGGAACTGCATCAAGCAGGCGGCCGAGTTCGGCATCGTCAAGCACGGCCAACGCCTGGCGACGCTGCTGATGATGGTTCCGGACGTGCTGTCTCTGGGGCAGGACGTCTGCCAGGGCCTGGTGCTGACCAACTCGTTCTACTGGGACCAGTCGCCGGGGACGCGCGCCTGGACGCAACGCTACGTGGCGAAAATGAGCAAGCCGCCGACCGAGTACAACGCCGGGATGTACGCCGGCGTGCTGCACTGGCTGCAGGCGGTGAAGGCCACTGGCACGCTCGACGCCGACGCCACGGCCGCGAAGATGCGGGCGCTTCCGCTGGACGACTTCTACAACAGCAACGTTCGCATCATGGCGAACGGCTGCGTGCCGCACACGATGTATCTGTGGGAGGTAAAGCCCGCGGCGGCGGCGAAGCACCGTTGGGATCTCTTCAACCTGATCGGGACGATGCCAACGCCGGATGCCTACCCACCGGCTGGCCTGTTCGGCTGTCCGCTGAGCCCGGCCTGACATGAGAGCACCCTACAGCCGGACACTGGCCGACCTGCTGTTCGAGCAGGCGGAGCGCCACGGCGCCGGCCCAGCCGTGATCTGTGGCGATCGCGTTATCTGCTACGCCGACCTCGCACGGCGGGCGGGCCGGATCGCCGCGGGCCTGCGCGGCCTGGGCGTGCGTCGCGGCTAGCGCGTCGGCCTGTTGATCAACAACCGGGTGGAATGGCTGGAAGCGTGCTTTGGCGCAACGATCCTGGGTGCCGTCGTGGTAGCGTTCAGCACCTGGTCGACGCGCGACGAACTGGGCTGGCTGCTGGCGGATTCGGACGTTTCTGTCTTGCTTGCGCTGGATCGCTTCGGCGACCAGCATTTCGCCGCTGACCTCCGTACGCTGATACAAGATCCCGCCGCCTGCCCGCATCTGCGCGACGTCGTTCTGCTGGGCAAAAGTGAAGCTGGCGCCTTCAAATCCTATGCCGAACTGGCGGCGGCCGAACCGGTCGGGCCGCTGCCGCCCGGTGCAGGACCCAGCGCCGCGGACGACGCGGTTGCCATCTACACGTCGGGATCGAGCAGCCGGCCAAAGTCCGTTCCGCTCACGCACTACGGCATCATCGAGAACGGCTTCAACATCGGCGAACGCCAGGGCTATCAGCCGCATGACCGTGTGCTGCTGGCCCCGCCGCTGTTCTGGTCATTCGGGTGCGCCAACGCGATGTCCGCGGTGCTGACGCATGGCGCCACGCTGGTGCTGCAGTCCAGGTTCGAGGCAGCCGAGGCGATCACGCTGATCGAGCGCCATCGCTGCACCGCGTTGTACACGCTGCCCTCCATCACCGCGGCCATCGTGTCGCATCCCAGCTTCCGGCCGGACCGCGTCGCCACGCTGCGTACCGGCCTGACCATCGGCTCCCCGCAGGACGTGATCACCGCGGCAACCAACCTCGGCGCCCGCGAGATCTGCAACATCTACGGCCAGACCGAAAGCTACGGGAACTGCTGCGTCACGCCACATGATTGGCCCCTGGAGCAACGCGCCGCCTGCCAGGGACCGCCACTGCCAGGGATGAAAATTCGCATCATCCATCCGGAGACTGGCGCAACCCTGGTGCCGGACGAGATCGGCTTGATCGAGGTGCGCGGCTACATCCTGCGAGGCTACCTCGGCAGCAGCGCCAGCCAGGATGCTGCGGCACTGACCCATGATGGATACTTCCGCACCGGCGACAGCGGCCATCTGACCGCCAATGGACATCTGGTGTTCGCCGGCCGCGTGTCGGAGATGATCAAGAAAGGCGGCATCAACGTTTCTCCCGCGGAGGTCGAGGACGTGCTGATGCGCCATCCCGCTGTCGCACAGGCCGGCGTCGTCGGCGTTCCCGATCGTCAGCAGGGCGAACTTCTGGCCGCCTTTGTCGTGCCGAAGCCCGGCAGCAGGTTAATGCCCGATGAACTCGCGGCGCACTGCCGCGCCGTGGCATCGCGCTACAAAGTGCCTGACATTATCGAGATCCGAGACGCGCTTCCGGTCACGCCAACCGGCAAGTTGATGCGGCGCGATCTGAAGCGGATGGCGGCGGACCTCGGCCGTAACGCGGAGGCACCCGCATGAGCCAGGAGGCATGGGGACGCTGGGGCGCCGACGACGAGCGCGGCGCGCTGAACCATATCGGTGCCGAGCAGGTGCGACGTGCCACCGCCCTGGTGCGGACCGGAGAAGCCGTCAGCCTCGCGCAGCCGCTTTCGCCGCGTACGCCGGTGCCGAAACATCGCGCCGGCATCCAGCATTTCATGGGGCGCGACGGCGGCGATTACGCCGCGGGCGCGCGCCGTCCGGGCGGTTTTCAGTTCGCCGAGGACACGGTTGTCATGCCGCTGCACATCGGCACGCATATCGACGCGCTGTGTCATGCCTGGTGCGACGATTGCCTCTACAACGGCTTTCCTGGCCAAGGCACGCGCAGCACCAGCGGCGCACTGCGTTGCGGCATCGACAAGATGCCGCCGATCGTGACGCGCGGTGTTCTGCTCGACCTGGTTCGCCTGCATGGCGGTCCCCTCGGCCGACGCGCCTCGATCGGCCGCGGCGACCTGATCCAGGCGGCGGAAGCGGCATCGCTGACAATCGAATCCGGTGACGCGGTGCTGATCCGCACCGGCTGGCAGGAAAGCCTGCCGCCTGTGGCAGACGTGTCATTCGACGAGGAACCGGGCATCGATGTCGAGGCCGCGCTGTGGCTCGCGGAAGCCGGTGTTGCCATGGTCGGTGCGGACAACTTCGCCATCGAGGCAATTCCCTTCCCGGCGGGAACCGTCTTTCCCGTGCATCAGCGGCTGATCCGTGACTTCGGCATTCCCTTGCTGGAAGGCCTCGTTTTGCAACCCTTGGCAGCGCATGACCGCGGCCAGTTCCTGTTCGTCGCATCCCCGCTTCCGCTGGTCGGCGGCACCGGGAGCCCGCTGGCGCCAGTCGCCGTTGTCTAGCGATCCGCCCCTTGCCAAGCTCATGGGTGCCGAGGTGGTGAAGATCAAACCATGGCGAAGCGGCGGGCTGCGCCTGCTCGGATCACGCCGCATGGCCCAGGTCCTGTTTCCGGCGTGGGCCGATGCCTGTCCGCCCGCCCCACGAGGCGAAATGACAACTAGGGAGCGACACGATGCCGTATAAAGTTCAACCCGGCGTGATCGGCTGCGCCATCCGGCCGGCGATCGGCGGCCGGGATCGATCGCTGGAGGAAGTGATCTACGACACCGCGCAGCAGGCGCTGGCCGATGCCGGCATCACGATCGAGGACATCGACGGCATTGTTGTCGGCTGCAACGACCAGTTCGACGGACGAGCGATCTCGGTCATGATGGCGTCCGCCGCCGTGGGCGGGGTCGGCCGCGACATCATGTCGACGCCATCCGGCTCGGAACACGCGTTCATCCTGGGGGCGCTGCGCGTCGCCTCCGGCCAGTTCCGCACACAGCTCGTCGTCGCGTGGAGCCCGACGGAAGCCTCCTCGATACCGGAGGCCGAACGTCTCGGTGCCGATCCATATTTCCACCGGCGGCTGCCATTGGACGAACTGTCGGCGCATGCGCTGCAGGCGGCGGCACTGGAGCATACGGTTCCCGGTTTGCACGACGTGGCGGCGACGGTGGTCGCGAAGAACCGGAGTCACGGTGACGTCGCCTATCCCGATCCAGCCGAACGTCCGGCACCCGGACCGGCGCGCTGGCCACTGGTGGCCGGCAGTACGACAAGTCCGGTCACCGGATGCGTGGCCCTGGTGCTGGCCACGGCCGACTTCATTACGGAACGCAACATGCAAGACGTGGCCTGGATCCGCGGCATGGGCTGGGCGACAGAAACAAGTTTCCTGGGGGACCGTGACCTGGGTTCGGCGCCGGCCCTGCGGGCGGCGGCCGAACAGGCCTATGCCGAGGCAGGCATCACCGATCCGCTCACGCAGCTTGATGTGGTGGAGATCACGGATGCGACGCCCTATGCCGAACTTCTGGCGTATGAGGCGCTGGGCCTGTGCGGCCGGCAGGATTGGGCGGCCCGTGCCGGCGACGGAACATTCGCGCGGGATGGTCGGCTGCCGGTCAACCTGTCCGGCGGCGTGCAGACCTTCAATCCGGTGTTCTGCACCGGCCTGATCCGGTTCGCCGAGGTCGCCAATCAGGTGCGCGGACATGCCGGCAAGCATCAGCACCCGAATGCGCGCAACGGCCTGGCGCACGGCGGCAGCGGCTTCGCCATGCAATATCAGGCGGCCATCGTATTTGGCCGCGAGCAGGGAGCACAGGCATGAGCACCGATCGCGTCGGCATCATCGGCATCGGACAATCGGCGTTCACCGCGCGCCGCGATGATGCAAGCTATCCGGACCTGGTGCGGGAATCTGTCGTGCTGGCGATGAACGACGCCGGGCTGGCGTTCGACGACATCCAGGGGGTTGTCTATTCGCTGTCGCCGGACGCGATGGTGGGCATCGGCAACGCCGAGCGGCTGGGGGTGGATGCGGTCGGTGCGCGGAACAAGCGCTTCCTGCGCATCAACACCGGCGGTGCGACCGGGATTTCCAGCGTCGCGGCGGCATATTACCACGTCGCCTCCGGCGCCTGCGACGTCGTGCTGACCGCCGGCGCCGACAAGGTCGGCGAATGCGGCGATTCCCAGACCGTGCTGAACAAGATCTGGGACCCGACCTATGAGCGGCAGTTGCCCCTCGGCACCATCAACATGCTGGGCATGTCGGCGATCCGCTACATGGATTTCTACGGCCTGACCGAGGAAGACATGGCACGCGTGACGGTAAAGAACCGCCGGCAGGCCGCGCTCAATCCCAACGCGCATCTGCGCAAGGTCGTCAGCATCGACGACGTGCTCGCGTCGCGCTACATCGCCTGGCCAGTAAAGCTGATGGATTGCTGCCCGCAGTCAAGCGGCGGCGGCGCGATGGTTCTGGCATCCGAACGCTTCATCAAGGAGCGCAAGCTGGACGCGGTATGGATCACCGGCCTCGCCCACTGTTCCGAGTCGTACTGGCTGGGTGACCGGATGGGCAAGAACCCCGCGGCGGACCATGCCGACGCCTTCGCGCTCGCCCGGTCCTTCCAGCGCGCCTACAAGATGGCGGGGATCACCAGCCCGAATGAGCAGGTGCATGTCGCCGAACTCTACGCGCCGTTCAGCAACACCGAATACCATGCGATCGACGCGGCCGGCTTCTGCAAGCCTGGCGAGTCCATCGCGATGCTGCGTGAAGGACAGTTCGAGCTGGGCGGCCGGCTGCCGGTGAACCCCTCGGGCGGAACCCTGTGCACCAACGCGATCGCCGTCACCGCGATGATCCGCGTGGCGGAAGTCGCCCTGCAGGTCTGGGGCCGCGCCGGCGCGCACCAGGTCGAGGGCGCGCGGATCGGAATTGCCAGCGGCAACGGCGGCGATCATCAGTTCTTTGGGACAATGATCGTGGAAGCGTAGCCAATTTTATTCGATCGCACGACTCATGCGCCCTGAACGTTCCGCTCAGCGCGATCATGCTCTAGGGAGACCAACAATGGAACTGATGACCCGCCAGGAAACCTGGAACATCACCTACAACCACGCGCTGGGCGAGACCGCGAGCTGGTTCTACGCCCAGATCCGCGACAACGCGAAGATTTATGGCCGGCGCTGTGCCGCCTCGGGTCGCGTGCTGGTGCCGCCGCGCTCGTTCTCCGACCAGACATTGCAGCCGACGACCGAGTGGGTGGAGGTCGGACCCGGCGGACGCATCGAGACGTTCACCATCGTGTATGAGCAATTCCAGAACCTGCCTGATCCGCCCTATGCATTTGGCTACGTGCTGCTGGATGGTGCCGACACCGCGCTGGGCGGCTTCTTCAAGGGCATTGATCTGACGGACCCGGCGAAGGCGGCAGCCAAGCTGAAGCTTGGCACCCGCGTCATCACCAAATTCGCCGAACAGCGGACCGGCGACGTGCTGGATTTCTGGTACGAGATCGCCTGAGGGCACAACCTGACCGGCACAAGCGGAGACATCGTATGCAAGACGACAGCATGACCGCCGAACGTCCAACCACCGCCCACATGACCCAGGCCGAATGGGACCTACGCGTGAAGCTCGCCGCGGCCTACCGCCTGGTCGAGCACTACGGCTGGACGGAACAGATCTACGGACATCTGACCGCACGCGTTCCCGGCGCGGAAAACCACTTCCTGATCAACCCGTGGGGCCTGAACTATGAGGAAGTCACGGCGTCCAACCTGGTGAAGATCGATGTCGACGGCCAGGTCGTCGGCGGCGGCGAACACGCGGTGAACTACGCCGGGTTCATCATCCACTCGGCGATCCACATGACCCCTTCGAACGAGAACCATGTGGTGATGCATACCCATACACGGGCCGGCATGGCGATCGCCGCGCTGCGGGAGGGCCTGCTTCCCATCTCCATGTTCGCCACGGTGTTCCACAACAGGCTGGGCTACCACGCGTATGAGGGTGCGTCGCTATATCCGGACGAGCGCGAGCGTATCGTGCGATCGCTTGGGCCGCACAAGGCGATGATCCTGCGCAATCACGGCCTGATGGTGGTCGGCAAGACCGTCCCGGATTGTTTCCTGCGACTCTATCGTCTGGAACGCGCATGCCAGGTCCAGGTGGATGCAGCCGCCGCCGGAACCCTGGCGCCAGTCTCGCCGGAGGTGGCCGACCGTTCCGCCGCCGACCTCGACAGCTACCAGGCCATGCAGCCGAACGCCGAGGGTGAGATCGAGTTCGCCGCGCTGATGCGCAAGCTCGACCGGATTGATGACAGCTACCGCCACTGACGTTCACTTGCTTGATACTGCTGTCGAAACGCCAGGCCGTTTCCGCGGGTTGGCAAATTGGAGAGTAACCAAGATGTCCGAAACGATGGCAGAAGCCCGCGCCACTGCCACGCCACAGCCGAGGCAGTACGATGTGGTGGTGGTCGGTGGCGGCCTGGGCGGCCTCTATGCGCTGCATCGGCTGCGCGCGCTGGGGCTTGCGGTGCGGGTGTTCGAAGCCGGTTCAGGCGTCGGCGGCACCTGGTTCTGGAACCGCTATCCCGGCGCGCGCTGCGACGTGGAGAGCATGGAGTACTCCTACTCGTTCTCCGACGACCTGCAACAGGAATGGACCTGGCCGGAGCGCTACGGCACCCAGCCGGAAATCCTGCGCTACATCAACCACGTCGCGGACCGCTTCGACCTCCGGCGCGACATCGAACTCAACACGCGCGTGACCGCAGCACTGTTCGATGCCGAAACCAACCGCTGGACCCTGACGACCGACAAGGGCGAGACGATCAGCGCGCGGTTCTGCGTGATGGCAAGCGGCAATCTGTCGACCCCACGCGTGCCGGACTTCAAGGGCCTGGAGCGCTTCCAGGGCAAGTGGTACCACAGTGGCCTGTGGCCGCACGAAGGCGTGGATTTCTCCGGCCTGTGCGTGGCGGTGATCGGCACCGGTTCCTCCGGCGTGCAGATGATCCCGTTGATCGCTGCGCAAGCCGACCATCTGACAGTGTTCCAGCGCACCGCCAACTTCAGCCTGCCGGCGCGCAACGCCCCGCTCGATCCCGAAAAGGAACGCCGCCACAAGGAACAGTACCAGCAGCGTCGACGCGCGGCACTGGACACACCGTTCGGCATAGCCGGCCATCCCGCGCCAACCCAATCCGCACTGGAAACAACCAAGCAGGAACGCCAGCGTGCCTATGAGGCGAAATGGGCGGAAGGCGGCAGCATCAGTTTCCTTTACTCCTACACCGATCTGCTGGTGAACCAGGCGGCGAACGATACCGCGTCGGAATTCATCCGCCAGAAGATCCGCGGCATCGTCCGCAGTCCCACCGTGGCGGAGATCCTGGCGCCGAAAGACCATCCGATCGGCACCAAGCGGCTATGCCTGGACACCAACTACTACGAAACTTACAACCGTAACAATGTGTCGCTGGTGGACGTCAAGGACGACCCGATCACCGAGATCACCACGACTGGCCTGCGGACCCGCGACGGCGAGCATGGCCCGTTCGATGCGATCGTGTTCGCGACAGGCTTCGACGCCATGACCGGCGCGCTGCGAGAGATCGACATCCGCGTGCGGGGTGGCGGCGTGCTGGCCGACGAATGGCAAGGCGGCCCGCAAACCTATCTCGGGCTGATGATGGCCGGTTTTCCCAACATGTTCGTGGTCACCGGCCCAGGCAGTCCGTCGGTGAAGACACAGATGATCCTGGCGATCGAGCAGCACACCGACTGGATCGCGGACTGCCTGCAACATCTGCGCGCGCATGGCTACCGCCGGATCGAAGCCGACCGGCAGGCGCAGGACGACTGGGTGCGGCACGTCAACGACGTCGCTGACAGCACGCTCTATCCGCTGGCGAATTCGTGGTATGTCGGCGCGAACATCCCCGGCAAGCCCAGGGTGTTCATGCCCTATGTCGGCGGCTTCTCCGGCTACAAGCGGAAATGCGACGCGGTGGCCAGCAATGGCTACGAAGGCTTCCTGCTGTCGCGGTAGCGTTCGGCAGGATTGTTCAGGGAAACCAACGGGAGGAAACAATGACCCAACGTGGCGAGCGGCTTGCAAGCAAGGTAGCGATTGTGACCGGCGGGGCCTCAGGCATCGGCGCCGAGACGGCCCGGGTCTTCGCGCATCAAGGTGCCTCCGTCGTGCTGTGCGATGTGCAGGACGAACTGGGACAGGCGGTTGCAAAGGAAATCACCGATGCCGGCGGCGTCGCCGAATACCAGCGGCTTGATGTTTGTTCCGAATCGGCATGGGCCGCGCTGGTCGAGGCCGCCGAGGCGAAATACGGCAAGGTCGACGTGCTGGGCAACATCGCCGGGATCTCTGGCAGGCCGACGGGCGTGACGGTCCAGACCGGCACGATCGCCGGCACGTCGCTGACGGACCAGACGCTGGAAGGCTGGAACCGGATCATGGAAGTCAACGCGACCGGCGTGTTCCTCGGCACCCGCGGCGTGATCGCCGCTATGCAGCGAGCGGGCGGCGGATCGGTGATCAACATCTCCTCGATCTGCGGCATCGTCGGCTCTTTCGCCAATGCCGCGTATCACGCGTCGAAGGGCGCGGTGCGCATCTTCTCCAAGTCCGTCGCGATCCAGTATGCCAAGGACCAGATCCGGGTGAACTCCATTCATCCGGGTTTCGTCGACACGCCAATGGCGCGGCCCGGCCTGCTCGGCAATGAAAGCGGCAAGGCCCGCATGGATGCCACGCCGCTCGGCCGGTTTGGCAAGCCGATCGATATCGCCATGGGCTGCCTCTACCTGGCATCCGACGAAGCGGCCTGGGTGACGGGCAGTGAACTGGTGATCGACGGCGGCATGACCGCGAACTAGACGAGCGACGAACCACGGAAGGCGGAGCTTGATCGCCTATAAGTTGGCGAAAAGCACCTTTTCGTGTTGTAGCAACCAAGATCTCTACGAAGCCGCCGCCGACGAGCCATCAGGGGGTGGCAAAATGCCGGAACTGCTTGGCAACAACGGTGCGTTCGCACCAGATTATGCGCCAGAGGAAATGTTCGAGATCGCCAGGAAGCTCTGCAAGAAATCGCGCTAAACGCGGCAGCGGTTTCGCTATCTGAAGCACGTCTGGCGTCAGTTCATGCCGCGCGCTAGACCCGTGGCGACGACTGGTGCTGGTTTCGGTATCGTGTCTCGCCGCGGCCATCAAGTATGCTACTCATGCCTGGCAGGTGGGGCGACCCGCCCGCTGGCGTGTTTCCGCAATGGCATAACACGCCGCAAATGCACATCCGTATGGCAGCGGAAATCCGTGGCTGCTCCGTCCAGGACGTTATCACGAATTTCGCCATCCAAGACCGTCACCCCGGGAAAGCCGCCCGTCGGATTGGACCAGATCCCCGAGGCACGGACACGCCCGTCCTCACCCACGGTTCCCGTCATCTGAGTCCTACGGCTGAACAAGGACATGGCAAAGTGACCGCTCGTCACCTGTGCCGCGAGGCTGCCCTGCCGTTCAGTAATGCCACAGGCCTCCAGCCGATCGGACTGCCGCGTCCCAACATAGCGGCCGTCGTGCAGGGGCGAGGGGATTGGGTCCGTGGCTGAGCAGGCTGCGAGCCCCAGCGCTAACACGGCGGTGGATACCATCCGCAGGTATTCCACTTAATCTGCGGCCAGTTTGGAAAACATGGTTCTGCCCCTCGGGTAACGGCACCGGGTGTCGGAGCGCCTTGTGCTGCAAGCGGACAACATCACCGGCCCAGACCGGGATGCGGTTTATTATCTTAGTGTAGCGGTTTCAACAGGTTGCAGGTCAAGGCGCGCCCTTGTTAATTGTCCGTCAACCGAGATGAGGCCTGAGCGGGCAGCTTTTTTCAACCTCTTTGCGAACATTCGCGACAGTAGACGGTTTGTGGGCGTAAGAGAGGATGTTCGCAGAGCGGGCGCCATGAAACAGCCATCGTATAGGGCGGCCATAGTCTCGCTACTGCAGCTATATGGTGGAGCGCGTTATCAGATATAAAGGCCAGCCCAAACCGCCCACCTGTATATGTGGCTGCGGTTGATTAAAACGTTATGATACCGGTCCGACATGCGAGAGAGACAGGCGAGACAGAGGAGATAAGGTGATCCGCTCATGACCCTTGTCGTAGGATGCGCAACGCCGGATATCGGCTTTCTGGTCGCTGATACGCTTCTTAGCTTCGAGTTCGATCTTAAGGGGCGCATTGGCCCAGTGAATGGGGAATCCCACGCACTGAAGATTCAAGTTCTCAATCCCACTACTCGGTTGCCTTCGCCGGCGATGTTGCGGCATCCCTTGATCTCATCGGGACGCTGCATGCCAAGCTGAGCGCAAACCCCCTGATAGATCCATGTGAAGAGCTTTTCGCGTCGTATAGTGGGTTAGCCCTGGCGGCACCGGCACCCGATTGCGATTTTCTCGTCTTGCAGCTCACTGCGGAGGGGAAAAAATTGGCGCTGATCACACGTGACGGAGTGATCTACTGCGCCCGAGCCTACATCGGTGACGCCGCCGAATATAAGCTCATGAGGAAATTGGAGCGCCCCTATTCCGCCCCCGCAGTACGCCACGTTCAACAGCCTGATGGCACTTCCCGTATCGTCCCCTTGGTTCAAAGCATGGGAGAAAATTACTTTGCCGAAATTTCCAATGCTATGGAGGCACTGACTCACCGCCGCCTCAGTTCATCGGTCGGCGCAATTGCCGGTTGCGTCACACGTGTTGTCGATGCAAGAATTTCGGGGGAACTGGAATATCTACAGTCAGTCGAGGCGTCGGTAACTCCATGGGAGGGAAATTCCGGCTTTTCCCTTCTTGCCTCTAACTGTGGCGTGCGCGGCATCGGTATTTACTATCGATCAGGGAAAATGGGCTTCCTTTTTGTGGTTGGTGATCGCGAGCCGTGCCGCAAGGAATATGCCGAAACAATACAACAATTCATCGGGGTGGCACGAGCCAAATACGGACTCAAGCTGGAGGGTGGAACCTGGGATAAGTAGTCTACGTCTTCGAGGCGTCAAAACCATAAGCCCCGTCATTATAAGTCGGGGTTTCCAGATATCGGTTGTGTCCCCTCCAACCAGTGTATTACCCGAGTACCCGAATGTTTGCAGTCCGCCCCAAGCAGGCCGTTGGAAGCAGACTGATCTTCGCCGAAACCAGACCGTCGTGTCCTCGGGAAGCCAAGAAGATCGCTCCCACAGCCCGTCCAACCGTCTGTGCAGCGGCTACACCGGGTCCCAATCAAACAGCGTCTCCGACGTATCCAGCGGCATGAACCCCGCCCGCAGCGCGGGCACCGCGACCGCGGCGATGCTCTCCGGCGTCCAGCCCTCCGCCCGATGCACGATGCGGATCGGCCGCGGCGAACTGAACAGGATCAGCTCGTGCATCCGCGTGCCGAACACCTGGCCGGTGACGTCCTTCGCCGCATCCGAGCACAGGAACACCGCCAGCGGCGCGTTCTTATCCGGCGTCATGCGCTGCAGCTTCTCCACCGCCACCTTCTGTTCCGGCGTGCTGGTGGGGATCGAACTCGTCATCCGGCTCCAGGCCCATGGCGACAGGCAATTGGACCGCACGTTGTAGCGCCGCATGTCCAGCGCGATCGACTTCGACAGCGCCGTGATGCCAAGCTTGGCGGCGGCGTAGTTCGCCTGGCCAACATTGCCCACCAGCCCGGACGTCGAGGTGATGTGCACGAACGCCCCGCTCTCCTGCGTGCGGAAATGCTCCGCCGCGGCGCGCGAGACGAAGAACGACCCGTTCAGATGCACGGATATGACCGACAGCCAGTCGTCCTCGGTCATCTTGTGGAAGATGCCGTCGCGCAGGATGCCGGCATTGTTCACCACCGCATCGATCCGACCAAAATGATCCAGCGCCGCCTGCACGATCTTCCGCGCCGATCCCCAGGCCGCGACCGACTCGGTGCAGATTTCGGCCGAACCGCCCTGCTGCTCGATCAGCGCCTTGGTCTGCTGCGCGGGTGAGGCGGAGCCGCCTTCGCCGGACAGCGACGCGCCGATATCCGCGACGATCACCTTGGCGCCCGCCCCGGCCATCATGATGGCGATCTCCCGCCCGACGCCGCCGCCGGCGCCGGTGACCACCGCCACCTTCCCCTCCATCATGCCTGCCACGATGCCGCCTCCCCTTGCCGCCGGTTTGCCCGATCGGGCGCCACGCCGCAGAATGACCGGCGGAGAAGGAAACGTCGAGCCATGCAGGGCCTCAATCCAGGGCGATCGCTTGAGTGGTTGAGGGATTCCCGTGCGGGCTAGAATCGGATTCATAGGAAGCCTCTCATCAGGAGGTCTCTATGTCCATGCCAAGCCAGCCCTGCTTCTTGTCCCACTTCGCGGCCCTCCGGGACCCGCGCCAAGCGACGAAGGTGCTATATCCTCTACCGGAAATCCTGTTGCTGATGCTCTGCGGGACCATCGCCGGTGCGGACGACTTTGTCGAAATCAGCCTGTGGGGCAGCGAACGCCAGGGCTTCCTCCGCCGTTTTCTGCCGTTCAAGCACGGCATCCCGAGCCACGACACATTGTGCGACGTGATCGCGGCGATTGATCCTGAGCTGTTCAAGACATGTTTCCTGACCTGGGTAGACGGGTTGCGGACTGACACGCCCGAGATTATCGCGATCGATGGCAAGACCTCGCGTCGCAGCCATGCCCGCGGCAAAGGGCGTCTGCCGCTGCATACGGTGTCCGCCTGGGCGACGCGTCAGCGATTGGTCCTTGGACAAGAGGCGGTGTCGGCGAAATCCAATGAGATCACCGCCATTCCTGTGCTGCTGCGTCGTCTGGAACTGGCCGGCGCGTTGGTGACCATCGATGCCATGGGC
>NZ_CBDIBS010000004.1:0-1670000 GCF_965276935.1 Rhodopila sp.
CTTGCCGAAATAGGTCTTGCCGCCGGTGGCATAGACCAGCGCGCTGATCTCGCCGCGCCGGACGATCGAGCCGGAGAACACTGCCTCGCCCGGCTGCTTGGAGGCCGGCAAGGACTCGCCCGTCAGAGCGGACTGGTCGACTGAAAGTTCGTCGCCGTCCAGCAATCGTGCATCCGCCGGCACGATGTCGCCGAGGCGCAGGCGGATGACGTCGCCGGGCACCAGGTCCTTGGCTGGTGGCGTCACCCATTTGCCGTCGCGCTTGACCCGGGCCTTGATCGCCAGCTTGGCCTTCAGCGCCTCAATAGCGTTGCCGGCCTGCCGCTCCTCCCAGAAGCCGATGGTGGCGTTGGCGATGAGCAGCAACGCCCGAGAGCACCACAGCCACTTCAATCATCCAGGGGATCGGCCCCCAGAAATACTTCAGGAACTTCAGCAGCGCGTTGGTTTTCTTTTCTTCAATTTCGTTCGGCCCGTATTTTCCCAGCCGCTTCGTCGCCTCGGTCTGGCTCAGCCCATCCGGTGACGCGTCTAAGCGCTTCTCGACTTCGGGCAAGGGCAACGACTTCAGATCGTCTTTGGCGTCCGAAGGTGAAGCCGGCTTTGCATCCGGCGATTTGGCGTGGGCGGCATTGGGCTTCGCCATGACGGCTGTTCCTCTCGGTTCTCTGTGGTCATGCGTGCCGGGTAGGACGCCGGGCCGGGCCCAGCTAACAGGCCGGTCCCAGGACAAGCCCGGACGATAGGCAACACGCGGTCAGCATGGGGAGGGTCGGAAACTACGCAGGCGCGAAAAGCGCCTCCGGCACGCACCGGAGCACGGCGTCGAAATCCACCGCCAGCAGGCTCGCGCCGCCGATCAGCACGCCGCCCACGTCGGGAAGCCCGAGGACCTCGTCGGCATTGTCCGCGGTGACCGATCCGCCGTAGAGGATGCGAATGCTCGCGCCCGCGGCGCCTGCGAGCGCCACGAGGCAAGTTCGGAGGTGCCGATGCATCTCGGCGATCTGATCGGCGGTGGGTACGTGCCCGCTGCCGATCGCCCACAGTGGTTCGTAGGCGATCGCGGCCGTGCCGGACCGAGCGAGGTCCTGGGGCAGGCTGTCTGCGATCTGGTCGCCGCATACGGCAAGCGCATCGCCGCGCCGACGCTGGACCTCGGACTCGCCGATGCAGACAATGGTGGAAAGACCGGAGCGCCACGCGGCTTTTGCCTTCGCGGCCACCATCGGACCGGTCTCGCCATGATGCAGACGGCGTTCCGAATGGCCGACGATTACCGCAGCCGCACCCGCATCCTTCAGCATGTCGGCGCTCACGTCCCCCGTGAACGCACCGGAGACTTCGGCGTGGCAATCCTCACCGCCGATGGCGATGCGGCCCGCGGCTATCTGCGCCGCTCTGGAGAGCAAGGTCGCCGGAACACAGATCAGCACATCGGCTGCGGGCGGCCTAGCGTGAACGGATGCGGCGATGGCGCCGATCTCATGGAGTTCGGCCGACAACCCATGCATCTTCCAGTTCCCGGCGATCAGGGGCCGCACGGTAGTGCTCATCTTGTGGACACCCTTTCTTGGTTACGGAAGGCCAGCCGCTGTCGGTGGCGCGGCGGCAGTATGCTGCGGGAGCGGTACAGGAGCCGAGGAGGTTGGGCCGGAGATCGCGACCGGCTGTGAGACCGGTGCGATGACGTTGGTCGAGGGCTTTGGCGTCAGCAGCCCGCTCAACACCATCCAGACAGCGACACCCCACCAGATCATCGTGACCGGCAACCAGTTTGGCGTCGCCGCCACTGGCTTCGCGCCTTCCGCCCTTGCCGGGATGTCAGGCCGCGCCTTGCCGGGCAGGAGCTGGACCAGGCGCGCGGCGATGTCGCGGCTGCCGGTGAGCGCGGTCGGCGTGAGAGGCATCTGGGCAATGCTTTGCGAGAGGCCATCGATCGCTGCAGCCCGCGGCAGCCCAGCCCAGCCCGCCGCCTGCGCCCAGGGGTCGTTGCCGAGCCGGGCCAGCACCGAGAGGATCGTGAGCGGCGATCCGTTCAGCTCCGTGCCGACATCGGCATACAGGAACGCATCGAGGCCTGTGTTCTTCAGGGCGAATGCGTCGGGGTATTTGCGTTCACCAGCCATAGCCGGGCCAGTCGTAATGGTTGTGCAGCCGCCGTTCGTATTCGTTGTCGATGACTTGCGCCGGGTTCCAGGGCGGGCTGGATTTGACCCGGCCCCGGGCGATGGCGAGCCGGACATGACGGTCGGGCCAGTCCACGCCCTTGACCGCGTAGGGTGAGACCAGCACGTGCTGGCCGAACCACCAGTTCGAGGTATCGACGATGAGGTAGCGGATGCCCCAGCTTGCGCTGTCAACGAGAATGTCTTGGATGTGCCCGATGTCGCCGTCAGTAGCATGGACGTGGTAGCCGGTGACCTCGGCGATGCTGCGCAGGTGGGGGTCGCCCTCATCGGTGTCGGTCCCGCCCCGCTCGGCCTCTTGCACGGCCGCCGTGCCGAAATAGGCGGGCGCCGACAAAGGCGAGGCGATCGCGCCCATTCCGCCGCCATACCCATACATGGAGCCGCCACACATCCCGGCGCCGAACATTCCTCCGCCCCAGAGCGGATCCCAACCATAATAGCCGTAGAGGTCGTTCTGCATCTGTCGCGAGACCGGGCGGTCCTGCAGGATGTCGGGGCTGTCCTCCACCTGGGCCTTCGTCAGCGCAACTGTGAGTTCCCGCGCCCCATACTCGGCGGAGATCACGGCCGACGGGTGAATCAGAACCTTGCGCCCGCTCAGCCAACGTCCGGTGTCGACGACCATCCAGCGCACCTTCCAGGTGCTGTCATCGAACAGGAAGTCGCTGACGGTCCCGAGGCCGCCATCCTTGGCCTGGATCGCGAACCCCTTAAGCGATGTTACGGCGTTTAGCATGGTGCGCTCCCTTCGCCTGCGTCCATACTCGACGATCCCAGCGGCGGTGAGACGCGTGGCGCCAGAGCTTCGGCACAGGACGGCATGTTGGCTGGCCGGGCCGGGGAACACAGGCTCGGAAACTACTCACGCGATGCAGGCGTCGCGGCGGGCGACTCAGGCGATCAAGTCGCGCGTATGCCCGGCGATGGTGGCCTGCTCGTCCGTCGGGATGACGTGGACCTCGACGCGGCTGCCCGGCGTGCTGATCCGGCCCGCACCGCCCGTATTGGCGGCCGCGTCCAACTCGACACCTAACCAATGCAGCCGCTCGCACACCAAGGCGCGGCACTCAGCCGCGTGTTCACCGATCCCGCCCGTGAAGACAAAGCCGTCCAGGCCACCCAGCGCCGCTGCCATCGCGGCCGTCTCCTGCCCGACGCGGAACGCGAACAGCTCCACCGCCTCGCGCGCTCGCGGGTCGGGACTGGCCAACAGCGTCCGCATGTCGCTCGACACCCCGGACACGCCGAGCAGGCCTGAGCGTTCGTACAGCACGTGCTCCACCTCGTGCGCCGAAAGCCCCTTCTGCTGCAGCATGTAGAGCACCACCCCAGCGTCCAGGGTGCCGCAACGCGTGCCCATCACCAGCCCGTCTAGCGCTGTGAAGCCCATCGTGGTGTCCTGGCTGCGGCCGTCTTGCATGGCGCACAGGCTGGCGCCGTTGCCCAGGTGAGCCACGACCACCCGCCCGGCGGCCAAACCCGGCGCTTGCTGCCGCAGGGTGCGCGCGATGTATTCGTAGGACAGGCCGTGAAAACCGTAGCGGCGAACCCCTTCGGCCTCATACTCGCGCGGCAACGCAAAGCGCGTGGCGACTGCCGGCATGGTACTGTGGAAGGCGGTGTCGAAACACGCGACCTGGGGTAGGCCAGGCCGCAGCGCCATCAGCGCGCGGACTGGCGCCAGGCTGTGCGGCTGGTGTAAGGGCGCTAAAGACGTCAGTGCGTCCAGTTGTTGGAGAATTTCACCCGTCAGCCGCACTGGGACGGTGAACCGGCGGCCGCCATGCACCACGCGGTGCCCCACCGCGGCGAGGGTATCCGGTTGCACGTGGTGTTCCGCCCAGGCCAGCAAGGCACCCAGCATGGCGTCAAATGCCGCGTCCTTCCCCTGCCAATGCTTGTCTGCCAGCGTCGAGCCAGCCGCATCCTTGGCGGTGAAATGCGGGTCACCGCCGACGCCCTCGATGCCGCCTTTCGACATCAGGCGGAGCTTCGAGTCATCGCCGACCTCGAACAGCCCGAACTTGATGCTGCTCGACCCGGCGTTGAGCGCGAGGATGGCAGCCGACATCACAAATTGCCGGACGCGGGGACCGGTTGGCTTAACACCCGCGCCGGGGCCGCGCGGCGAACCAGCCGTTTTCGGCCACCACCATCACCCCTCCTGTAACCGCGTCGTTGCCCGCAACCACGACAACCGTGGCCCCCATCGGCCCCCCCGTCAACTCCACCATCGCGATACCGTCGGGCGCAAGCTCCTCCAATTGCATCCGGTCCGCCACTGCGGGCGCACCGCTGCGCCTCCAGGATTGGCGCGGAACGGGAGGTGGCACAGCGCGAGGCCGGCGCGATCGGGTGACAAGCTGTGCCGGGCTGATCAGCCAGCGGCCGTTTTCCGGCTGATCCGGCCGGGCCGTGAAAAAGGCGCTGCTGTCGAACCGCGGCCAACAGAGCCAATCGACCGACCTGTCACGCCGAGTCTGCTCATTGAGCTTGCTCAACCTACGGCAACCAGGATGGCGAACACCGCGTAGCCCACGATCAGCACCGCCCCCTCCCATCGCGTCAGCACCGCTCGGCGCAGGAACAGGGCCGCGGCGAGCAGAGTGCCGCCCAGCAGCCACCACAGCACCATCCGTCCGGCCCCGGACAACGGCGCCGCGGTCACGAACAGCGTGGGCAGGTAGGCGCCCGCGATCAGGTTCAGGCTGTTGCTGTTGAAGGTTTCGCTGACCACCGCCGCCCCGCGCCCCTGCACCGCCAGCCGGATGGCGGCGACGGCGTTCGGGATGCCCGTGAGCGTCGCTAGCACCAGGGTGCCCAGCACCGCATCCGGCACGGCAAGGTCGGCGCCTAGCACGGTCGCCGCTCTCACGATGCCGATGCTACTGACCACGACCATGCCGAGCAGCGGCACGACCGCCAGCTTGTCCGCCCAGGATGGCGGGGTCGGGAACCGCTCGCCGCCACTATCGACCTCCGCGTCGCGCACGGCCTCCTGCAGCCAGCGCAGCATCGGGCCGGGCAGCAGCGGCGAACGAAGCTGCCGCGGCTTCAGCGCCGACACCGCGACGTACGGCAGCATGACCGCAGCGATCAACGCGCCACCGACCAGCGGCGAGCCGTCCGTCAGAAGCTGCCAGGCCAGCACGCCCGTGATGGACACCGCCACGCCGGCGTTCAGCAGCAGCGTTTCACGCCCGCAGGCAAGCCGCCCGGCCACTACCGCGCCCAAGCCAAAAAGCGCGGCCAAGTTAAAAAGGTTGGAGCCGAAGATCACGCCCCGGCCTAGGTCGTGCTGCCCGCCCACGAGCGCCGTCACGGCGGTCGCGATCTCCGGCGAGTCGGCGCCTAGCGCGGTGACCAGACCCAGCAGGCCTTCCGACAGGCCCAGATACGTTCCGACCTGGTCCAGCCGGTGCGACAGTACGGCGCTGGAAATAGTGCCAAGAACGAGGCACCCGAGGAACAGGATTACGGCCGAGCCGATTGACACTATGCTCACCTCCGCCTGCCGTTGCTGCATCGCCGCATCGTTTTCACCTCCAACCGTATCAGCCCTATGTGACCGGGTAGGCAGTGACGAACCCGCATGCGACCTGCATGGCGAACCATAACTCCAGCACGTCGGCATTCAGAGCGGCGCCGAGCAAGCGGTAGAAGTTTGCGAACGCCATGAAGCCGTACATCCGACCTGCCAAGAGGCTAGCGACTGCGTGTCGGCCTCAAACAATAGCTATTCCGCGCAGATTTCGCCGAGCATACAGCCGCTGCCGCAGTACAGCGTCCCGTTGGCAACCATGACCGGGAACGACTTCTGGCTCCTGCCCGGCATTGTCTGCCCGCGGCCTACCGCGGCACGGGCCAGGATGTCCTGCGCAAGGCGGCCGCAGCGGCGAAGCGAGCGTACCATCTCCAGGATGGCGCGTAGTTTGGGATGAAGTAGCCCAGAACTCGCCCGGATGCCGTCCGACGACCACCGCCGACGCGCTGATCGGCTGTGCCAGCGCTATCGTCGCGCGGTGGGCGTTCCGCTGCCAAATGTGCGACGGGATGTCCCAACGCGCGGAGCCGAAAGCTTAAAGCGCGCGCTGATTATTCTGAAGCGAGGCTGTTCTAAGCGATTCTACGAAGGGCGCAGACCACTTAAGCTATTGTAAGAACTCTGGAAAATCTGGAGCGGGCGAAGGGATTCGAACCCTCGACCCCAACCTTGGCAAGACCCCGTTCGTCGCGTCCGAGCCGTCTCTTTAATGGCGGCAGCTTGGCCTTCCGGCAATATCGAAGGTATGCAGGGTGCCAGATCGGTGGGAAGCTAACCCGCCCATCAAAGCCTCGTGATGGTATTCCTGTTGGTATCTGCGATGACCGAAGGCATCGAAAATGACGCTTTATCAATGGGCTAGCCAACGATCTGGACTCCGCCCCTGGAAGATAGACATAGGCCATCGCGACCTCCTCCGGCGAACCGGCGCGGGGGACCGGCAGCTTTGCGACGAAGGATTGTTGCATTGCCGCCGGCATCGTCTGCTTCACGTGCTCGGTCAGGATGAGGCCCGGGCACACGGCGTTGACCCGCACGGGAGCGAGATCGACCGCGAGGCCACGCGTCAGATGCTCCATCGCTCCAGCCACGGCGGTCACCAGCGGCGCGTTTTTCATCGGCCGATGGCCGAGCATGCCGCTCGTCAGCGTGATCGAGCCATCCTGGGCGATCGTACGGCAACTGTGCTTGGCCGCCGCAAGCGCACCCCAGAAGCGCACCGTCAGGCCGTCCCGCGCCTGCGTGAGGTCGATGTCGGCGGTGGCGGCGAACATCTCGCCGCCCCAGTCACCCGCGGTCATCGCCAGGTGATCGAAAGGACCGAGGTCCTGGAAGAAGGCCGCGACCCCGGCCTCATCGCGAAGGTCGACGACGCGACCCGTTGAACCGCTCAGGCGTTCGATGGCAGCATCGACGGTGGCTGCGCGGCTCGAAGCAATCACGACGTCGGCGCCCGCCTCGCGCGCCAGTTCGGCCACGGCGAAGCCGATGCCCGAGCCGCCGCCGATGACCACCACGCGTTTTCCGCCAAGCGACAAGGATGCATCAGTCATTCTCTTTCTCCTTCAGAGCCACGGTCGCGTTCCGCGCATGGGCGTCGCATTGTCATTGGGTGTAGTAGCCAGGCTGATCGATGTCGGTCAGCAGGTCGGGGCCAGTCGGCTCCCAGCCGAGCTGCGATCGCGTGCGGGCGCTCGACGCAGGCACGTCGGCGGCCGCAAAGTTGGCGAACCAGTCGAAATGGTCGGGTGCCCGCGATTCAACCGGCAGGCCGAGCCGGCGGCCGATTACTTCGGCGATGTCCTTGACCGGCACGCCTTCGTCGGCGACAGCATGATAGGCGGGCTCGGTGCCGCCCTGCTCGAGCACCAGCCGGTAGAGGCGTCCGGCGTCCAGCCGGTGCACGCCGGGCCAGCGGTTCAGGCCCTCGCCGACATAGGCCGACACGCCCTTCTCGCGCGCCAGGCCGATCAGGATCGCCATGAAGCCGTGGTCGCCGAGGCCGTGGACCGAGGGCGACAAGCGAATCGTCGTGGCACGCACGCCCCGCTCCGCCAGCGCTCTCGCCGCCGCTTCGGACTTGCGAGGGAAGGACGGAATGACTGGCGCCACGTCCGCTTCGGTCGCCATTCTGCCGGGCGCGACCAGCGCGACGCCTCCGGTCACGAGGAGCGGTCGGTCCGATCCCTCCAGTGCGCTTCCCAGCGTCTCGATGGCGCGCCGGTCCTGCTCGGCATTCTCGACAAACCGAGAGAAATCGTGGTTGAACGCGAGATGGATCACCGCGTCCGCCGCCGAAGCAGCGCTGTGCAACGCATCAAGGTCGTCGAGCGTGCCGCGGATGACCACCGCCCCGGTCGCGGCGAGGGCGGCAGCCTTTTCATCGGACCGCGCGAGGCCCACCACCTGGTGGCCGGCATCGAGCAGTTCCTTGACTACGACGGAGCCGACCCATCCGGTGGCACCGGTTACGAATATCCGCATGTGCTTATTCTCCAGGTTTCCTGTCCGACTATTGTTGGCAGGTTTTCATGCTATTAAAGTAGGGAGATTATCCCGGTATAATCGCTAACAGGGTGTGCAGTCATGTCCAACAGCAGTTCGCTCGGCGCCTACCTCAAGAACCGACGCACGAAGCTTGATGCGGCGTCGTTCGGCGTCTCCGGCGGGCGGCGACGAACCTCTGGATTGCGTCGCGAGGAGGTGGCGCAGCGCGCCAACATCAGCCCGACCTGGTACACTTGGCTGGAGCAGGGTCGCGGCGGAAGCCCGTCAGCGGACGTGCTCGACCGCATCGCGCGGGCGCTGACCTTGACCGAGGTCGAGCGCGAACACCTCTTTCTGCTCGGTCTCGGCCGCCCGCCGAAAGCCCATTACCGCGGCAGCGACGTGATCACGCCGCGGCTGCAGCGCCTGCTCGACACGCTGACCTACAGTCCTGCCATCGTCCGGACGGCAACGTGGGACGTCGTCGCCTGGAACCATGCGGCCGCTTGCGTCCTCACCGACTACAGCTCTTTGCCGCCGGATCAGCGCAACATCCTGCGCATGCTCTTCTGCGATCCCCGCGTCCGCGCCGTGCAGTCTGAATGGGATGCTGTGGCCCGCTTCGTGGTGGGGGTGTTTCGGATCGATGCCGCCCGCGCGGGCGCCGAAGCCGAGGTTGCGCCGCTGGTCGACGAATTGTGCCGGTCGAGCCCCGAGTTCGCGTCCATGTGGCGCGACAACGACGTGCAAACGCACGGAGACGGCCTCAAGCACCTGCACCATCCCAAACTGGGTGTTATCGCCTTGGAATACTCCGCCTTCGCAGTCGACGCTCGGCCAGACCTCAGCTTGATCGTTTACAATCCCGCTACATCGGCCGACCAGAAGCTTATCGAGTCCCTGCTTGAAGGCAGGCCGGCTCTGGCCGCGGAGTGAGTTCAGGTTGTCCTCCGCTTTAAACTCTGTAAGTTTTGCCGGTCGGCTAAGCGCCTGCGGCGGTCACAGGAGTGCCACCTCAGGATTACTTGCACGCGGAAGTGGCTTCAGGGTGACGAAGTTCCGGGCGTGCCCAGCAGCGGCCCGCCTGCGTTGATTGCGACATGGTAACGCTAGCCATTGGCAGACTGATGCGGCGCCAGTGTCCCGAACAGCGAATGCAGCTTTATCGGCAGTCAAGTATATAATGGATATTAAACTTCAGTGGGCCGTATAAGGCCCTGCAACTTCTTTGCATGAAGCTGCGTGGCCGCGACAATGGCACTTGCGATTGCTGGCGGCGAAAAGCGCCTGCTTGCAGCAGGTGAGCGCACAAACAAGTCGGGATACAAGCCGGACCCCAAACCCGCTCCATCTGAATGGAAGGCGAGTTTGGGACCGATTCGGGGATCAATCGCGCAACAGCATCATGCGGCCTACCGACTTGCCAGGACAAACGCTCTCGCGGTCCCGGCCAGCGTCCACGTGGCTACACGATTGAACATACGCCTCACGTCCAAGGCTTACGCGCTCTTGGCCACGGCCTTCTCGGCTTGCTCTGCCATATGGCTCAAGTATTCGTCCGCCTTGTAGATGTCCTTGACGATCGACTTCAGCTTTGTCTCATCATCCTTCTGACCTAAAGCAGCGGCATAGGCAGCAGCCGTACCGAAGCCGGCCAGGCCATAGTGCGACATCCGCTGATACTGAGCCATGATGACGAGGTCGCGCAGTGAGCCCTCAACATCGTCCTCGCTCGTATGCTTCTTCGCCTCGGCGACGATCCCTTCCATGCCCTTGCAATGTTCCGTCGCGACCTTGCCTCCCTGGCTTTCAAGCACGGACTTGAGCGTCGCCGTATGCTTGGCGATCCCTGTCTCCGACTGTGCCAGCAAGTCCTTCAGCTTTTTGTTGGAAGCCTTTTCGCTCAGGGTTTTCATGACGCGCTGCATCTGGTCGTTCGCCGACCACAGATCTGCCATCTCGTCGATGTAGATCTCCTTCAGGCTTTCGGATGAAGACATAAGACACCTCGAATGATTTTTAGCCGCTCGGACAATCCGAACTCGGAGATCAACTCGCCTGGGCTGCTTTGGTTCAGTCGATGAATGTGAATACCGCGTATGGCAGGGAACTGGCGTTCGCCGCATCTACGCACTTGTCGCTCTGGTTAGGCCACCAGTCGAACATCAGCCCCCTCAACCAGATAGGCCATGCCCGCGCTAGGCCAGGACGGCCTGCGCCTCGATCTCCACCTTCAGCTCCGGCAGGACCAACGCGGAGACCTCGACTAGGCTCGAGGCCGGCCGGTGCGGGCCAAAGTAGCGCTGGCGAATAGGGTTGATCCGGGTGCGGTCCGCGATGTTGGTAAGGTAGACGGTCACCTTCACCACATGCTCCGCGCCCGCGCCGGCCGCCTTCAGACAGGCATCCATGTTGGCGATGGCGATCTCGAACTGCTCGACGACATCTGCCGGGATGCTGCCATTCGCGGTGATGCCGACGGTGCCGGAGACCCAGATCAGGTTGCCAGCCTTGGTGGCATGGCAATAGTGGCTGACCGGCTCGGGCTGGCCGTCCAGCATCAGGCGCTCGATTGCCGGCATGGTTCGCTCTCCCTTACATCAGCCAGCGCGCCGCGGCGGCGTAGCCGGCCCGTTGGATCGGCGGGACGGCATGGCTGGCGGTCTCATCCCCGATCATCGCGGCGACGACGTCGCGTCGATCCGCCTTCATCGCCGAGTCGATCAGGATCTGGCGGAACAGGTCGCGTTGGGCATTGCTGCCGCCGAGCAGGCGGATCTGGTCCAGGCGCGGCGCCAGCAGTGCCACGACCTGAGGATGCTGTCCGCGCCGGTGCGCCAACCCGGCCTGGCAGACCGGCAGGACAACGTCCTTGATCACCGCCGCGTCCCAAAGGGCGTGATTATCCGCCTGCTCGCGCAATGCCGCCAGGAACCGCGCCGCCGCGTCGTCCCGCCCAGTCGCCGCCAGAGCCAGCATCAGGTGCGGCGGCAGCAGCAGATAGGCGCTGTCGCCAATGCGGGCTTCGGCCTTGTCGGCCAGTTCGTCCCATCGAGCGCCGACATCCAGGCCAAGCTGCTCCAGTCGCCACAGCAGCGCCGTTGCGTTCTGCAGATCGTTGAACTGGGCCGGCGTTGCCAGCGTCAGCGGCGCGTTCAGGTTGCGGATATTGGCATCGTAGCTGGCGAGCACGGCGTCCCGCTCACCGAGATCAAGCTGCATCAGCGCGCGGTGCCACCACAAATGATGCACAAGATTGTTGCCGATCGGCCAGTAGCCGGTCTGTCGATCGAGCCAATCGTTGCCTTCACGCGGCCGGTTCTCCATCTCCAGGATGTGCGCCTTGACATGGTGGGCGAAGAAGTTCGTCGGGTCGCAGTCATAGGCATAGTCGATCGCGCGCTCCGCGCCGGCGGTGTCGCCGGCTTCCTCATGCGCAAAGGCCCAGACGGACTGGAAACAGTCGTATCCGGGCCGTCCGGGCGACCAGGCCGGGGCAAGGCGGTCCGCCTGTTCCAGCACCGCCTGTGTCTCGCCAAAGCGGAAATGCGTGGTGTCGCTGATCCGTACCGCCAGCAGATCGGTCGGGTCGGCATCGAGAAGCTCTCGCCAGATGGCAAACGCCTTACCGATCGCACCGCGCCGCCAGGCGGATAGCGCCGCGACATGGCGCTGTTCACGCTTGGTGGCGACGGCGGCACCGGCCTCGGCGGCGGCCAGGCTGGCGGCAATGGCTGACCGATGCGCCGGGTTGGCACCCGCCAGCATCAGGTAGCCCCTGATGCAGTGCCCCATGACGAAACCTGGATCGGCGGCGACAGCGTCGTTCACTAGGTTCATCGTGTCGACATGGTATTTGAGATAGTGCTCCACCGCGCGATCGAACAGCGCCGCGGCCGCCGCGCTGTCGGTCGAGAGCTCCAGACCACGTGCATCGCGGTGCATCGATATCCCCCCATCTGGCCCGCCGTCGAAGCCTGACGATGACGCATCCGCATGGCTCGCGCAACGTGCTCTCGGTCGAGGTCCCGCGTGCGCCTCGGCGCGTATTGGCAGCATAGGGCGTCATCAGGCAGGCACCTTCGCGCGGGCAGGATGATGCACACGCCCGCCGCATTCAACGAAAAGCCTTGGCATGGGTTCATGCAGCGGCATCCGAGACCGCGGGTCGGCATGTCCGCCATCTGTCGCTTGCTGGTCGGCCTCAAGCGGTGGTCGCATCGCGCCGATCCACGGTCGGCGCTTTCCGAGCCCTTAGCCTTTCCGGCGCGTGGCATGGGGATCGAGCCAGCCCATCGTGGCAGTTGGCTCGGTGTCCGTCGTCGGCAGATAGGGCTTGATGTCCAGCAGCGTCGTGCCGTCCAGACAGTCCAGGTAGCGCACTGCCAGCACGCCCAGGGCCTGAAAGCCCTCGAATGCGACCACCGATAGGCCGATCGGGTTCGGCCGCCATGGCGCACGCGTCGCGAATACGCCGCGTGGCGTGGGGTCGAACGGCGGGATAAACACCATCTCGGCCGACTTCGCCTGATCCAGCCAGTACAGCAGGATCAGGTGGGAGAACCCCTCAAGGCTTCGCAACCCGTCCTGGAAGGCCGGCAGCACATGCGCGGTGCATATCGGTGCGGGGTCAGGTTGGCGGCCGTTCCGAGGACAGTCGGCCACCGCGCGCCATGGTGTGTGCAGCGTGCCGATCGGGGTCAGCGTCAGGCCGCGTGTCTCTATCAAGGGGCTCTCTTTTCGCATCGGACGGTGCGACCCATCATGTCGGGCAAGTGCCTGTGCGTCCATCGCCGCAGGCCATGAACAGCGCTCCGGCATCTGTGCTTCAGGTTCCTGCCACCCGCTTCCCTTGACACCCAGCCGAGGCTGACCCTTCATCGCCGCAACATGAGTAGCGGGGAAGCGATGACCCAGAAGACCAAGCTGCGCGGCGGGTTTCACGACGCCATTGCCGATATCCCGGACGGCGCGACGATCGGCTTTGGCGGTTTCGCCATGCCCGGCACTCCGTTCAACCTGATCAAGGCGCTGCTGGACCAGGGTGCTCGGCGCCTGACACTGGTGGCCAACACCACCGGCGGCGCGCAGCAACCACGGATGCCCGATATCGGCATACTGGTGGAGAACGGGCAGGTCGCCAAGGTCATCTGCGCCTTCACCGCCGCCACCCGCCCGACCGACGTGCTGCCGTTCACGAAGTATTACGAATCCGGGGAGGTCGAGGCCGAACTGGTGCCGCAAGGCACACTGGCTGAACGGCTGCGTGCCGCCGGGGCCGGCATTCCGGCCTTCTACACGCCGACGGCGGTCGGCACCGAACTGGCCGAGGGCCGCGAAACCCGCGTCATCGACGGCCGCGCCTATCTGCTGGAATACGCCCTGAAGCTGGACTACGCCTTCGTCCGCGCCCGCACCGCCGATGCCGCCGGCAACCTGCGCTTCCACCGGTCGCAGCGCAATTTCAACCCGGTGATGGCCACCGCCGCGCGTGTCACCATCGCCGAGATCGAGGAGCCCGTCCTGCCCCTCGACGGCATCGACCCAGATGATGTGCACACCCCCGGCATCTACGTGCACCGCCTGGTGCAGGTGCCACCCGAGCCAGAAGGCATCTGGCCCATGAAGCGACAGGCCAGATAGTTGGAGAGCCAGACATGAGCGAGACGAAAGGCCTCACCCGCCAGCAGATGGCCGATCGCGTGGCGCGTGCTTTCCAGGACGGCTGGATCGTCAACCTGGGGGTCGGCATTCCGACGATGTGCTCGAACACCGACATCGGCGATCGCGACATCACCTATCACTCCGAGAACGGCGTGATCGGCTACGGCCCGGCCGCACCGGCCGGGCAGGAGGACCTGAACCTGGTCAACGCCGGCGGCCAAAATGTGACCTTGCGGCCTGGCGCGGCGGTGGTCCATCACGCCGACAGCTTCGGCGTGATCCGCGGCGGCCATATCGATGCAACGGTGATGGGCGCCTATCAGGTGTCGATGACCGGGGACTTCGCCAACTGGAAGCTGAAGGGCCAGAAAGGCGGTGGGATTGGCGGGGCGATGGACCTGGCCGCCTGCGCCAGGCGGGTGTTCATCATCCTGGAGCATGTCACCCGCACCGGCGCCTCCCGCTTGGTAGAGGCCTGCGACCTGCCGGTGACGGCGCGCGGCGTGGTGACACTGGTGGCGACGAACTATGGGCTGTTCGAGCCGACCGGCACCGGCTTCCTGCTGCGGGAAATCGCGCCCGGCTTCTCGGTGGAGGAGATACGCGCGGTGACCGGTGGGACATTGACGGTGGCGGACGGGCTGCGGGAGATCGACACCACTGGTTGAAGGACATGGCAAGGTCATCCATTCCGATCGCGTTCGCCTCGTGCGTGATGCTTTCAGCGGAGTCGAGGCGATCCATGCTTGCTTCACAGGCCATGCCTACGACCTGCACCGTCACGACGAATGGCTGGCTGGGGTCACTGATCACGGCGTGCAAGACTTCCACTGTCGCGGCGTGCGCCAGCGGAGCACAGCCGATCGGGTCATCCTGATCGAGCCGCAGCAGGCGCATGACGGGCGGGCCGGCAGCCCCGGCGGTTTTTCGTATCGCATGCTGTATCTACCGTGTGCCTGGGTGAAAGCCGGACTCGCGGATACGCAGGCAGGCGATACGGGGTTTCCGGAAACCCTTGTGGATGATCCACTGCTCGCTCACGCGGTCCGGCGCGCTTGCGCCATCCTGGGGCGTCCGCCGGATGGCCGCGTGGCGGATGGCTTGCCGGCTGCGTGCCTGCCGAATGATCAGGTGTCGCGTGTTGCCTTGACAAGCATTCGCCCGGTGAACCGCCTGCTGATTGACGCCGCCCTCGATGCGGTCATGCGTCTGTTGCGTCCGCACCTTGAACGTCCCGCGCGGCGTATCGCTGATGGACCTTGCCGCACGCACGATCGGATCGTGGCGCGGCGCGCCCGCGAACGGCTGCACGACACGCTCGCGGACGCTGTCGGCGCCGACGCGCTTGCCCGTGCGGCTGGCGCGGCGGATCGGTTCCAGCTCGCCCGCGCCTTCCGGGCCGCCTACGGCACCTCCCCGCACGCCTACCTCGTGCAGCAGCGCCTGCTGTCGGCTCGCCGCCTGCTCGCGGGTGGGGAGCCACCGGCCGGCGTCGCCGCAGCATGCGGTTTCGCCGACCAGAGCCATTTCGGCCGCTGGTTCCGCCGGGCCTACGGCGTGACACCCGCGGCCTACCGAACCTGCTGCACAAGCGTTCCAGACCGCGCCGCGGCAATCGGCTGAAATTGCCGCCGCGCAACCGCGGAGCGGACCGAACAATGATTTTCGACACGAAAGTCGCCATCCTCGTGCTGGAGGAACTGGCGGTCTGGCAGAAGTTGAACGTGACGGCCTTTCTTGCCACCGGCATCGCCGCCGCGGCACCCGAAGCCTTGGGCGAGCCCTATCAGGATGCCGCCGGCCGTAGCCACGCCAGGCTGCTGGGCCAGCCGATGCTGGTGTTCGCGGCCAGGCCGGAGGGGCTGCTGCGCGCCTGGCGCGTCGGGATTGAGCGGGCGCTGAGCAGCGCCGTCTATGTCCGGGCGATGTTCGCCACCGGCCACGACGCCGCCAACCGAGCCGCCTTCCTCGCCGAACCACCTGACGCGCCGGATCTCGTCGGCCTCGCCCTGCGCGGCCCGAAGAAGGATGTGGACAAGGCAACAAAAGGCTGTTCGCTGCATCCGTAGCAGCAATGGGTCTGGCCAAGACCCGTTCCGCTGGAAGCGCCATGCAGGTTCGCCGCTGGCGGCCCGTCGACGCCGCGGTCGCACTGCCCCGGGAGAGGTTGCGGCATTCAACCGCCGCCGGGGGATGAGCCTTGCCCGCTTCAGATGCCCCCGGATAAGCCTATGATGGATGCATGTCCGATGACACCATCTTCGCCCTTGCTTCCGGGTCCGCCCGTGCCGCCATTGCCGTCATGCGCCTGAGCGGGCCATCCGCCGGTCCCTCCGTCGACGCCTTGTGCGGGGGGACGCTGCCGGTGCCCAGGCACGCCACCCTCCGGCGCTTGCGCAACCAGGCCGGCGCGGTGCTGGACCATGCCTTGGTCCTGTGGTTCCCCGGTCCGGCCTCCTACACCGGCGAGGACTGTGCCGAATTGCACCTGCATGGCGGCCGAGCGGTCATTGACGGAGTGGCGGAGGCGCTGGCGCAAGCCGGGCTGCGGCCGGCCGAACCCGGCGAGTTCACCCGGCGCGCCTTCCTCAACAACCGGATGGACCTGGTGGAAGCCGAGGCGGTGCACGACCTGATCGCGGCGGAGACCGAGGCGCAGCGCCGCCAGGCCTTGCGGCAGATGGAAGGCGCCCTCGGCGCGCTGTATCATGATTGGTCGGATCGGTTGCGCGGCATCCTCGCCTACCAGGAGGCGCTGATCGACTTCCCGGACGAGGACCTGCCGCCGGAGGTGGAGGCGCAGCTTCTGGCGACGCTGCGCGGCGTCCGAGCCGAGATCGGCGCCCATCTGGACGACGCCGGCCGTGGCGAAAGGTTGCGGGAAGGCCTGTTCTTCGCCATTGCCGGCGCGCCCAACGTGGGCAAGTCCACGCTGATCAACGCGCTGGCGGAACGCGACGTGGCGATCGTCTCCGAGATCCCCGGCACCACACGGGACACGCTGGAAACACGGGTGGTCCTGGGCGGCGTGCCGGTGACGCTGGTCGACACCGCCGGGCTGCGCGAGACCACTGATGCGGTCGAGGCCGAGGGGGTCAGGCGCGCCCGCGTCCGCGCACAGGATGCGGACTTGGTGCTCACGGTCATCGAAGCCGGCTCGTCGCCACTCGAAGTCATGCCACCGCATCACCTGCTGATTGCCAACAAGGCCGATCTGGGACTGGCGGGACCCAGCGGCGCGCTGCGCATCAGCGCGAAGACCGGCCTTGGGATGGACCAGCTGCGCGTGCGCCTGAGCGAGGCCGCTCGGACCATGACTGAGTCAAGCGGACCGCCGCCGCTGACCCGGGCCCGCCACCGGTCCGCCTTGCTGGCGGCGGCGGCACATCTGGAGGCGGCGGAAAAGGCTGATCTGCCGGAACTGCGAGGCGAGGACCTGCGGCTGGCGATGCGCGCGCTGGGCCGCATCACCGGCCATGTCGGGGTGGAGGATCTGCTGGATACGATATTTTCCAGATTTTGCATTGGAAAGTAGTAACCAGATCGACGTTCAGGCCGTCGTGCTGCCGGGGCTTGATTGCCATGTCCTGGGCTGGCGGCACCGGGAACCTGCCGGTAGGTCATTCTCCACGCCGGCCTGTGGCGGCAGAGAACCACCCTTGATGACAGGCAGCCTGAAAGAGACCGTGGCTGGTGGGGTTCAATCCGGCGTCATCGAAGGATTGCGGGCGGCTTTCGCGGATCACGGTCAAACCTGGGCGGTCCGCATGGCCGGAGCATTGCGACGCGCTATGCGCTGCGCCGCGCGTTGTGCCAGGCGCGCCTGCTCCTGTTGACGCCGGCGGGTTTTTTCCGCCTGCCGCTCCAGCAGGCGGCGCTGCTGGCGGGACACGGGGGCAGCTTGCGGCACGGGTTCCGGCGCGGCGGCAAACGCGGCAATTGCTGGCTGCGCGGCGGCACGGGCGAAGCTCATCAGGTCGGCGGTCCCGAGGCTGGCGGGAAGCTCATCGTCCGGCAGGTCCCGCAGCGGCTCCGGCACGGCTTCCGCCGCGACAGGCGCCTGCCGTTGCAGCTTGTCCAGCCTGTTCTCGTTCTGTAGTGCCGCGCGGTTCAGCGCGTTGGCGTTGCCCCTCAGCCGCATCACCTGGTTCAATGTCAGATCCGCACTCGCCGCTCGACTGAGCGCATCCAGCGCGCCAAAGCTGAACGCGATAGTCAGGCGGCGAGGCGAAGTTCGCGATTGGTCTCAGCGCCGTAGCTGACAAGCAGCGCCCCAGCGGTTGCACGAGCGGCGGCGAGGTCCGCCACCGTCCCCAGGAAGAGCGGCGCGAGGAAGGCGAGGATCTTGTCCAGGAACACAGCGGTGGTGGTGGTCGGGAAGGACATGATGGGGCGCCCTGGGTTGGAGTGACTTCGTTAGGAATTTCTACCCCGGGTTGCATCACGATACAAGAACAAAATGAGATTTGCGGTGCTATCGGCGGCCGGTCCTTCCCGCACTGCGCCCGCGACGGCGCCCGCGACGGCGCATGACGATCCGCATGGCGCCGCTTTGGGTGGAAAGCCGACAGCACCGAGCGCCACCGGGCTGTCAGCCTTGCCCTCGATCACGGACCGTCCGCCGTCAAATGCGGGACGAGCAGGAGGACTGGCCCGCTATGGCACGAGCGAGCACGTCGCGCAGCAAACGGATTGCCCAGGACCTGCGCAGCCGGGACTTGCGCACATCGTCAGGCGGAGCCGACGCTCGCAACAGAGTCAAGCTGCTTGACCGCATCGTCCGGCAGCGCGCACTCGGTCGCGGCGAGATTCTGCTGCAAGTGCGCGACAGACGAGGTGCCGGGGATCAGCAGGATGTTCGGCGCGCGACGAAGCAGCCAGGCGAGTGCGATCTGCATAGGCGTGGCGCCGAGGCGCGCGGCGACATCGGACAGGGTAGACGACTGCAGCGGGCTGAAGCCACCAAGCGGAAAGAACGGCACATAGGCGATGCCGTCGCGGGCAAGGTCGTCAATCAGGGCATCGTCATTCCGGTGCGCCAGATTGTACTGGTTTTGCACGCAGACGATCTCGCAGATCCGGCGTCCTTGCGCGACCTGCGTCGGGGTAACGTTGCTCAGCCCGATGTGACGCACCAGGCCCTGCCGCTGAAGCTCGGCCAGGACACTCAGCGGCGCCTCGATCGAACCCTCGGCGAGGCCATGCCGGTCGAACATGCAGCGCAGGTTGACCACGTCGAGCACATCCAGGCCCAGGTTGCGCAGATTGTCGTGCACCGCCTGGGTCAGCTCTTCCGGCGAGAACGCCGGGTTCCATGATTTATCCTCGCCGCGCCGGGCACCGATCTTGGTGACGATGACGAGATCGCCGGGATAGGGCGCCAGCGCCTCGCGGATCAGCCGGTTGGTGACGTGCGGGCCGTAGAAGTCGCTGGTGTCGATGTGGTTCACGCCGCTGGCGACCGCTGCGCGCAGCACCGCCAAGGCCGCGTCATGATCCTTGGGCGGACCGAACACGCCGGGCCCCGCGAGTTGCATGGCGCCGTAGCCGAGCCGCTTTACCGTGCGGTCGCCCAGGGTGAAGGTGCCGGATTGGTCGATGATGGACATGAACGATCTCCTTCAAGGCAAAGCCACAGTTAAGCGTTGCCTGCGCCTGCGATAACGGGAAAAGATCCGCACAGGCTGTGCGGAGCGGCGAACAATGAAGGTCGATCTGGGTGATCTGAACGCCTTCGTGGCGGTGGCGCGTGCCAGGGGCTTTCGCGATGGTGCCCGCGCGAGCGGCAGCAGCGCGTCCGGGTTTAGCGATGCGATACGTCGCCTGGAGGCGCAGCTCGGCGTCAGGCTGCTCAACCGGACGACGCGAAGCGTTGCCCCGACTGAGGCGGGCCAGCGCCTGCTCGAGAGGCTCGGCCCGGTATTGACCGAAGTGGAGGCAGCCCTCGACGTGGTGAACGGCTTTCGCGACCGGCCGGCGGGCACGTTACGGCTTAATGTCCCGATCAGCGCGGCGCGGCTGGTGCTGCCCAGCATCGTGCCGCGGTTCCTCGCTGCTTATCCCGAAATCCGGATGGAGGTGATCGCTGACGACACCTTCGTTGATGTGCTCGCGGCCGCATGTGACGCCGGTATCCGCTACGACGAACGGCTGGAACAGGACATGATCGCGGTGCCGATCGGACCGCGTGTCCAACGCTTCGCCGCCGCCGCTTCCTCGGCCTATCTTGAACATCATGGTCGGCCAGAACACCCACGCGAATTGCTGGACCATGCCTGTTTGCGCGGCCGCTTTCCAAGCGGAATGATAACGCAGTGGGAGTTCGAGCGCGACGGTGCGGTGGTGCGGGTGGATCCTGCGGGGCCGCTGCTTGTACGAGTTGGCGCGGCGACCGATCTGGCTGTCGACGCAGCGATCGCCGGGACCGGCATCATTTATCTGTTCGAGGATTGGCTGCGCCCGCATCTTGATAGCGGCGCTCTCGAACCGGTCCTTGAACCATGGTGGCTGCGCTTCTCGGGACCGTTCCTCTACTATCCTGGACGGCGGCTGATGCCTGCGCCTCTGCGGGCGTTCGTCGACTTCATCAAGGCGTCGGCTGATCAACCTTGACGTCCGCCGTCATGCGCCCCGCCCGCCTGCCGCCTGCCGCCTGCCGCCGGGCAATGCAGCTTTGGGTGTTTCGACGGCGCTGTTTAAGCACCTTTACCGTGACTTCCTTAGCGAGACCGGTCCGGGATCGGGCGTTTCTGGTGCGCCAGACGCCTGCGTCCGAGCGCCGGTGAATGCGTCCCGCCATTGTCCAAGCCTGCTGTCCGCATCGTCCCACTCCAGCAAATTCTCTTGTCCCCGATACATCGCGAACGGCCGAAGCTTCTGAACGTAGAAATCCAGCATTGCGTCCGACCGGTGCTGCTCGGCGTGATAGCCGTTCCAGTGCACGACCTGTTCGAGCGGACGGCGATAGCGCTCCGAGACCTGCCTTTCAGGATAGCCGACCGGAATAGTACCGATCGCCTCGAAATCCTCGGGATAGCCAAGGAGACGCTGCAGCTCGCGGTTTGTCGTCTGCTCGCCGCCGCCCGACAGCCAGGCGGAGGTCAGTCCCACCGCGGTGACGCCGAGCTGGATATTCTGGATGGCGGCGCCGATCGAGGCGAGATAGATACGCTCGTTGTTCTCGGCTTATTCCGCCTGCCATGCCGCCGTGGATGCCTGCGGGAAGCAGCGCTTCCACCTTGGGTCGCCGAGGACGATGAAGATCGCCACGGTGTTGGCCAGATAGGTCTTCTTGACCGCTGGAAAGCCCTTCGCATGGTCGACCAGGCGCTGCGACTGGCGCAGGAAAACCTCCAGCACCTGTTGGCGTACTTCTGGGTTGTCGATGATCAACATATCGAAGCATTGGGCGTTGGCTCCGGTGGGCGCCCAGCGCCCGCATTCGGCGACCTGCAACAGGGTTTCCCGCGGCACGCCGCGCCCCTTCTCGAAGCGACGGACACTGCGGCGGCGACGGATCACCTCTAGCAGCTCGTCCGCGTGCAGCGGCAGCGGCACGATCTCGTCCATTGACATTTTCCTTTGCCTGGCAGGATGAACCTAGCTTACCCGGGTCGGGCTTACGACTCCGGGCGAAGCCACACGTGTTGATACCGGTCTCCGGGTGGTGCGATGGAGCACCGGTGGTGGGTTCAAGACCTTTGCCGGTTAGCGTCCGTCGTCCGCCGCATCCGAATCGGCGGCATTCTGACGGTGCTTGCGCGGCGCGCGTGGCGTGCGCATTCTCGGGTCGAGACGGAAATCAAGGGCCGACATCGCGGCTCGTCTTCGTCGGCGCAGGAGGATGCGTGAACCCAATGTCGGAGCAATCGGCCTCGCTGCTGTCGGTACGCGGCGTTACCTTGCGGTTTGGCGGCGTCGTCGCGCTGGACAAGGTCAGCTTCGAAGTCGCGCCTGGTCAGATCGCCGGACTGATCGGGCCCAACGGCGCCGGCAAGACGACCCTGTTCAACTGCCTGAGCCGGCTGTACCAGCCGAACGAGGGCGAAATCCTGTTCGAGGACCGCTCGGTCCTGACAGTGCCCCGGCATCGCATTCCGCTGATCGGCATCGGCCGCACCTTCCAGAACGTCGCCTTGTTCGACCGGCTGACTGTGCTGGAAAACGTCATGGTCGGACGCCACAGCCGCACCAGCTCCGGCTTCGTCACGAACGCGCTGCGCCTGCCGGCGGTGGGACGGGAAGACGCCGCCGCGCGTGACAAGGCGCTGGACCTGATCGGGTTCATGAATTTGCAAGCGTTCACCCACCAAGTCGCCGGCGGGCTGCCGTTCCCGATCCGCAAGCGTGTCGAGTTGGCCCGGGCGCTTGCGGCCGAACCGAAGCTGCTGCTGCTGGACGAGCCTGCCGCCGGCCTAAACCATAACGAGGTTCATATCCTGGAAGGTCAGATCCGCCGGGTCCGCGATGTTCAGAAGGTCACGGTACTGCTGGTCGAGCACCACATGAGCCTGGTCATGTCGGTCTCCGACAAGGTCGTGGTGGTGAATTTCGGCCGCAAGATCGCCGACGGAAAGCCGGAGGAGGTCAGGCAGAACCCGGACGTCATCCGTGCGTATCTGGGCACCGCGGCGTAACGGAATACGGGTGTGATCTTCTGAAGATATTCCTTATCAGAAAGGCTGATCTCCGCGGATCGTGATACGGTGCATGATCCGCGTCTCCGCCGGGTAATCGTTCACCGCGAAGTGCTGCGTGCAGCGGTTGTCCCAGAACGTCAGCGTGCCGGTCTGCCAGCGCAGCCGGCAGGTAAACTCCGGCCGGATCGAATGCTTCATGAAGAAGTCGATCAGCGGCTGGCTCTCCTCCTCGGTCATGCCGTCGAACTGCTGCACGTGGCCGCCGACGTAGATCGCTTTGCGGCCGGTTTCCGGATGGGTGCGGACAAGCGGATGAATGCTGGTGGTCTGCACGTCACCGGGGTCCTTGACCTTCATCTCACTCATTTGTCCCGCGTAGCGCTGGGCACGGGGAAGCCGGCCGGTGGCCTTGAAGTTGTCGCCGACGCAGACAGTATGAAGCTGGCCAGCAAGGTGCTTCATCCCGTCCGACAGGCTTTCATAGGCTAGGTACTGGTTGGTGAACATCGTGTCGCCGCCGGCCGAGGGGACTTCCTTCGCATACAGCATCGTGCCCATGGCCGGGCTTGGCGAGAACATCTGGTCGGTGTGCCAACTGCCGCCGAAATTCTTCTTGTCGGTGGGCCGCTTGATGATCGCCAGGATCTCCGGATAATCCGGCATGCCTTCGACGAAGGGATGCAGATGGATCTCTCCCCAGCGGCGGGCGAAGGCGAGTTGCTGGTCCGGCGTGATGTCCTGGTCGCGGATGGCGATGACGAGATTATCCAGCAGGGCGGCGCGGATCTCGGCCAGCACCGTATCGGACACATCCTGCGACAGATCGACACCGCGAACCTCGGCGCCGAGCGAACCGGCGATCTTCTGGACGTCCAGATGACGATACTGGGTGTTGCGTGGCGCGTTCATGAGCAAGGCCCTCCTTCCCTGCCGGGATGATGACTCCAAAGTCGACCGGTGGAAAGAGGCAACGCCCAAGCCCAATCATCACGCCGAAGCAGCGTGCTTTCCCTCGATCAGTTCCTCGTCTTGTCGACCAGCGCATTCTTGCTGATCCACGGCATCATCGCGCGCAGCTTTTCGCCGACCTGCTCGATCGGGTGTTCCGACAGCCGGCGGCGCGTGGCCTTGAAGCTGGACTGGTTCACCTTGTTCTCCAGCATCCAGTCGCGGGCGAAACGGCCGCTCTGGATGTCGGCCAGCACCCGCTTCATCTCCGCCTTGGTCTCGGCGTTGATGATCCGCGGGCCGGAGACATATTCGCCATATTCCGCCGTGTTGCTGATCGAGTAGTTCATGTTGGCGATGCCGCCCTCATAGATCAGGTCGACGATCAGCTTGACTTCGTGCAGGCATTCGAAGTAGGCCATTTCGGGAGCGTAACCGGCCTCCACCAGCGTTTCATAGCCGCCCTTGATCAGTTCCACCAGGCCGCCGCACAGCACCACCTGTTCACCAAACAGATCGGTCTCGCATTCCTCCTTGAACGTCGTTTCAATGATGCCGGCGCGGCCGCCGCCGATCGCGGAAGCGTATGACAGCGCCACTTCCAGTGCGTTGCCGGACGGATTCTGCGCCACCGCCACCAGGCATGGCACGCCGCCGCCGCGCTGATATTCGCTGCGCACGGTGTGGCCGGGTCCCTTCGGGGCGATCATGAACACGTCAATGTCCGGCCGCGGGTCCAGCAGGTTGAAGTGAACGTTCAGCCCATGCGCGAAGGCCAGTGCGGCGCCGGACTTCATGTTCGGGCCAAGCTTCTCGCGGTACAAATCGCCCTGGCCCTCGTCGGGTGTCAGCACCATGATCACGTCGGCCCACTTGGCGCACTCGGTCGGGTCCATCACCTTCAGGCCGGCGCTTTCAGCCTTCGCCACGCCGGCGGAGCTCGATCGCAGCCCGACGGCGAGGTTCTTAACGCCGCTGTCCTTCAGGTTGAGGGCATGGGCGTGGCCCTGGCTGCCGTAGCCGATGATGGCGACGTTCTTGCCCTTGATCAGGTTCACGTCGGCATCGCGATCATAGTAGACGCGCATGATTGTTCTTTCCTCTGCCTTGTTCAGATGACCCTGGAGCCGCGGGCGAGCGCGGCGATGCCGCTGCGGGACACCTCGGCCAGGCCAAGATCGCGCATCAGCTCGATGAAGGCGTCGATCTTCTCGACCGCGCCCGTCAACTCGAAGACAAAGCTGCCGAGCGTGGTGTCGACGACGTGGGCGCGGAACGTGTCGGCGATGCGCATCGCCTCCACCCGCTGCTCGCCCAGGCCGATGACTTTCACCAATGCCATTTCGCGGGCAACATGCGGGCCGTCCATCGTCAGGTCGGCGACCCGGTGCACCGGCACGAGGCGATCGAGCTGCGCCTTGATCTGCTCGATCACCATACTGGTACCGGAGGTAACGATGTTGATCCGGCTGCGCGCGCCGGCGGCATCGACCGGCGCCACCGTCAGGCTGTCAATGTTGTAGCCGCGACCAGAGAACAGGCCGATGACCCGCGCGAGCACACCCGATTCGTTGTCCACCAGCACCGAGATCGTCGCGCTGCGCTGTGTCGTGTCACCAGGGCTGGGCATCTCATCAACCAGAACAGAAGAACGGGGCCGCGCGCGGGTGATGGCCCGCCTCGACACGGCACGCAAGGTGAAACCGCCGGATCAGACCAGTGCCAGACCCGCATCGGTGACGCCGACGCTGGAAGCTTCATGCTCCGGCCCCAGCAGCATCTCGTTGTGCGCGGCCCCGCTGGGGATCATCGGGTAGCAGTTCTCCGCCTGATCGACGGCGATGTCGGCGATCACCGCGGTTGGGCAATCCAGCATGGCGTGGATTACCGCATCCAGTTCATCGACCGTCCGCGCCCGCATCCCGGTGGCATGGAACGCGTCCGCCAGCTTGACGAAGTCGGGCAGCGCCGCGGAGTAGGTTTCCGAGTAACGACTGCCGTGCAGCAGTTCCTGCCACTGCCGCACCATGCCCATGTACTGGTTGTTCAGAATGAACACCTTTACCGGCAGACGATACTGCGCCAGCGTCCCCATCTCCTGGATGTTCATCAGGATCGAAGCCTCGCCGGCGATATCCACCACCAGCGCGTCGGGGTGGGCGATCTGCACCCCCATCGCCGCCGGCAAGCCATAGCCCATGGTGCCAAGTCCGCCGGAGGTCATCCAGCGGTTTGGTTTTTCGAAGTGGAAATGCTGCGCGGCCCACATCTGGTGCTGGCCGACCTCGGTCGTGATGAAGGTCTCCCGGCCGCGCTGACGGGTGATCTCCATCAGGCGCTGGATGGCATACTGCGGCTTGATGATGCCGCCGCGCTGCATGTCCTGGCTGAATTTCAGACAGTCCTTGGCACGCCAGATGTCGATCTGCCGCCACCAACTGGTGATCGCCGCGGTGTCCGGCACCGTGGGATCGGCATCCCACGCATCCAGCAGCGCGGTCAGCGCTCGGCCGGCATCCGCCATGATCGGCACCTCGACCGGGACGTTCTTGTTGATGGACGAGCCATCGATGTCGATGTGGATCTTTCGCGAGTCCGGGCTGAAGGCGTTCAGGCGCCCAGTTACCCGGTCATCGAACCGCGCCCCCACCGCCAGCAACACGTCGCAGCCATGCATCGCCATGTTCGCCTGATAGGTTCCATGCATGCCCAGCATGCCAAGGAACTGAGGGTCGCTGGCGGGATAGGCGCCCAGGCCCATCAGCGTGTTGGTGACCGGGAAGCCGGCCAGGCGCGCCAGCCGCGTCAGGGCCGCGGCAGCCTCCGGCCCAGCGTTGATGACGCCGCCGCCGGTGTAGATCATCGGCCGCTTCGCCTGCTTCAGCAGGGCCACGGCCTTGGCGATCTGATCCGGATCAGGCTCGGTGCGCGGCCGGTAGCTGGGATGCTGGGCCGCCGGCTCCGCATAGGGCGCCGGGTTAATCATGATGTCCTTCGGCAGGTCCACCACCACCGGGCCCGGCCGGCCGCTGCGGGCGACGTAGAAGGCTTCATGCACCACCCGCGCCAGATCCTCGCCGCGCTTGACCAGGTAGTTATGCTTGGTCGCGGGACGGGTGATGCCCGTGGTGTCGGCTTCCTGGAAGGCGTCGTTGCCGATCAGATGGGTCGCCACCTGTCCGGTCATGCAGACCACCGGGATGCTGTCCATCAGCGCATCGACCAGGCCGGTCACCGCGTTCGTGGCACCTGGCCCGGAGGTCACCAGCACGACGCCCACCCGGCCGGTGGAGCGGGCGTAGCCCTCGGCCGCATGCACCGCCGCCTGTTCATGCCGCACCAGAACGTGGCGAATGGCGTTCTGCTGGAACAGCGCATCGTAGATCGGCAAGACGGCCCCGCCGGGATAGCCGAAAATGACCTCCACGCCCTGATCCTTGAGCGCGCGTAGAAGGATTTCTGCTCCCGACTGGGAAATGTCCGCCGACATCTGACCGGCTCCTGTTGCTGAAAGTGAGCGTGACGGATAGGCCGCTTGAAGCGGTGGGTCAACCGCCATCTTCAATAAACATGAACAAATCCTGGCGTTCTCTTTCCGAAAATTGCGTCAAATCCATGAATCGCGCACGGATGATGTGCATGCGGGTCTGCTCTGCGAGCGTGTGATGGCGGAACCACGTCGCCTGGCGCTTGGTGTACTGGCCGGTGACCTGTTCCGTGCGGTGGCGGGCCTCATCCAGCGACAGCACGCCGCGCAGATGCGCTGAAAGCTCCGGCACGCCGTGGGCGCGCATCGCCGGCAGGGCGGGATCAAGATCCAGGGCCAGCAGCGAGCGCACCTCCGCCAACGCGCCCTGCCGCAGCATGACATCGAAACGGCCTGCGATGGCGCCACGCAAGGCGTCTCGCGGCGGATCGAGCAGGATAGCGGAGAACCGCCAGGGCGCCGGCGTCGCACGCCGTGTCTGCCAGGCGGCGAGACCGGTTCCGGTGCCGCGCCAAACCTCCCACGCACGGGCAACGCGCTGGCTGTCCTCGGGTTTCAGCCGGGCGGCGGTGGCCGGATCGACCCTTGTCAGGCTGGCATGCAGGGCAGCGGAACCTTGCGCCTGGAGCAGGCGGCGGGCTTCGGTCCGGGCGTCCGGACCGGGATCCGGTACATCGGCCAGGCCGCCGGTCAGGGCGGCGAAATACAGGCCGCTGCCGCCGGTCAGGATCGGGCGGCGGCCGGCGGCGTGGGATTGTCGCATCGCCGCCAGCGCTTCGTAGCGCCACCAGGCCACGCTGCCGGCTTCCGCCGCGGCGCGAACACCATACAGTCGATGCGGGATGCGGTCTTCCTCGGCCACGGTGGGGCGGGCGGTGAGAATCCGCAGTTCCCTGTACACCTGCATCGAGTCGGTGTTGATGATCGTCCCGCCGATGCGTTCGGCGATCGCCAGCGCCAGCGCGGACTTGCCGCTGGCGGTTGGCCCGGCGATCAGCAGCGCGGGTGGTGTGGTGGTCATCACCGCCGTCGGTGTGATTGGCATCGCCGCAAAAGATCAGGCCGCCAAGGCGTGGATGACAGGTTAAAAGAACAGGCGGTACGGCGCCAAGGTTCCGGTTTCGCTGCGCACGTAGAACTGCTTGCCTGCTTCGGTTTCCTCGATCAGCGCTTCGTACAGCCGCAGGGCGTTCTTCACCACTTCCGCATAGGACGCCGCTTCGGTCTTCAGCTTCAGGATGTTCAACCGCTCCATGGAGCGCGGCGGCAGGTCAAACTGAACGCGGTTCTTCGGCACCTTCAGCCTGGCATCCGCCGGATCGTTGGTCTTGGCGTCTGGGTCGGAAGACAATGCTCCGGTCGAAAATTGCAGGGTCGTCATCGCCTATCCTTTCCCGCTGAGCCAAAATAGTGCGTCACCAACGCGCCGAGCATCGGGCCGGCCACTGCCCAAACGATTTCGACAGCGGCGTAGCTGCCGGTTGCCAAGCCATAGGCTCCGGTGACCGAGACAGCCCCACCCGCGCCCACCGCGATGACCCGCGACAGGAAGCCGCGCGTCCGGGCGTCGATGACATGGACTTCATGCAGTTCGAAGTCCATGCCGATGCGCGGCTGGAACCGTGGTTCCGATGTCCGCGACCGCATCCAGGACCTGTCCCACATCTGCCTTGCTCCAGCGAAAGAGACGCGCGTAGAACAAGAGGCTGAAGGAACGATTAACGCCGGCACTAGATTTGATCGCAGGTGTTAACTAATGCCTAGGCAAAAGATTTGCAAGGTTATTATGAGGCAATTTGCCTCATGATCCACTCGCACCAGCCGAAAGTCCGCTTGCACGGCGGAGAACCCGCTGCCAGGGTCTGGCCTCGGCATGACCTACATCCTCACCGTGATCGCCCAGCGCGAGGCGACCAGCCTGACACCCGCCCTGATCAACCAGATCCGCAACGCGGTGCACGGCGCCCCGCCGATGATCCTGTCACCAGGGGAAGCCGCCGATATCCCGCTTGCCGCGCCGCCCGACCCGGCCGTTCTGACCGAGGTGCTGCATGGTCAGCCGATCGACGCCATCACGGTAAAGCCGCGCGGCCGGCGCAAGGCGTTGCTGGTCGCCGACATGGACAGCACGATGATACAGGGCGAGACGCTGGACGAACTGGCGGGGCTCGCCGGCATCGGTGCGTGGGTCGCTGCGATCACCGCGCGGGCGATGAACGGCGAACTGGAATTCAAGGCGGCGCTGCGGGAACGCGTGGCAATGCTGAAGGGCCTGCCGCTCGACGCGCTGGAACGCACCTGGAAGCGCGTGCGGCTGACCCCGGGGGCGCGGGAGCTGGTGGCGACAATGCGGGCGCGGGGGGCGCTGACGGCCTTGGTGTCCGGCGGGTTCTCGTATTTCACCGGCAAAGTGGCGGCGGAGCTGGGATTTCAGTCGCACCGTGCCAACACGCTGCTGGACGATGGCGCGGCGCTGACCGGGGGCGTGGCGGAGCCGATCCTGGACCGCGACAGCAAGCTGGCGGCGTTGCACGAACTGGCGGCACAACGCGGGGTCAAGCTGTCCGCCACGTTGGCGGTTGGTGATGGCGCCAACGACCTGGATATGCTGCTCGCCGCCGGACTGGGCGTGGCTTTCCACGCCAAGCCGATCGTGGCGCGGGCGGCGCGGGCCAAGGTGGACCACGCCGGCCTGAGGGCGTTGCTGTTCGCGCAGGGTTATCCGGCCTCGGCGTTCGTGACGGAATAGCCGGTGCGGACGATCAGCCGGTCGCGACGATGAACAGCCGAGGAAATGGCAGCAGCACCGAACCATCCGGCAACGTCGGATAGGCGTCGGCCAGGCCGTCGCGATAGTCCGCCAGGAACGCCGACGCCTCGGCTGGATCCAGCGGCGCCAGGAAGGGCCGCAGCCCGCTGCCCTTGAACCACTCCACCACCGCGTCCGTCCCGCCGGTCAGCACATGGTGATAGGTGGTCAGCCACACGTCGACGCGCGCCGCATGCGGACGCAGCAGGCGGTAGTACCAGGAGGCGTCGTGCCGGCTGGCGCGTGCGCCGGCGGCGCCCGCGAGCTTCGCCGCCCAGGGCCCACTTGCCGCGACCTGGCGCATCAACCGGTGCGCCGGTTCCTCCAGGTTGTCCGGCATCTGCACGGCCAGGCTGCCGCCCGGGGCAAGCCTGGCGATCAGGCGCGGCATCAGGGCCTCGTGATTCGGCAGCCATTGCAGGACGGCATTCGCCAGGATCACATCGTAACGCTCAGGCGGATCCCAGGCTTCCAGTCCGCCCAACGCGAAGCGCAGCGCCGGCAGCCGCTGGCGTGCCGCCGCGACCATATCGGGGGAGCTGTCAAGACCGGTTACCTGAGCGGCAGGGAAACGCGCCGCCAGAACCTCGGTCGAGTTGCCTGGGCCGCAGCCCAGGTCGATCGCGTGGCGGGCATCAGTGGCCGGCACCGCGGCCAGCAGGTCACGCACCGGGCGGGTGCGTTCCGTTTCGAAGTTGACGTATTGTTTGGCGGACCAACTCATGCGCGGGACCTTTTCGGTTTGAGCCGGTCTACCACGGTCAGATCACGCCGCCGAGACGCAGCGCGTTCCGTTCCGCCGGAGAAAATTCCAGCTCCGCCAGGATCGCCTCGCTGTGTTCGCCCAGCGCGGGGGCCGCACTGCGCACCTGACAGGGCGTGGCGGAGAACTTCATCGGAAAGCCGAGCATCTGGATCAGGCCGTGGACGGGGTGCGGGACGTCGAGGACCATGTGCTGTGCGATGATCTGCGGGTCCTGGAAGACATCGGCGACGCTGTGCACCGGCCCACAGGGGACGCCGGCGGCGTTCAGGGTCTCCACCCAGAAGGCGCTGGTGTTGGCGGCCAGCCTGCCGCCGACGATGGCATTGATGCGCGCCCGATTGGCGACCCGCGCGTCCTGCGTCGCGTATAGCGGATCGGTCTTCAGGCCGGGCTCGTTCAGGGCATCGGCCAGCCGGCGAAAGAATGCATCGTCCGCCGGAGCCAGCGCGATCTGTCCGTCCCGGGTCGGGAACAGCCCGTAGGGTGCGGCGATCGGATGGTCATTGCCGCTGCGCGCCGGGGCGGCGCCGGTGGCGAAGTAGTTGGTGGCGATATAGGCCAGCAGGCTCACCATGCCGTTGGTCAGACTGACCTCGGTGCGCTGTCCCTGCCCAGTCTGGCGCGCATGCAGCACGGAGGCGGTGATGCTCAGCGCCGCGTACAGCCCGGCGATCAGGTCGCTGATCGGCAGGCCGGAGCGCAGCGGCGGGTCGTCGGGGCCGCCATTGACGCTCATGAAGCCGCTCATGGCCTGGGCGATGAAGTCGAAGGCGGGGCGGTCGCGGTAGGGTCCGGTGCTGCCGAAGCCGTTGATCGAGCAGATGACCAGGGGCGGCCGTAGTTCCTTCAGGCGCGCTTCGGTGAACCCCATGCGCGCCAGTACGCCGGGCCGAAAATTCTCCACCAGGACATCCGACCGCTCGATCAGGCGGGCCAGGACGTCCCGCGCCTCCGGCTTGCGCAGGTCGAGGCGGATCGAGCGCTTGTTGCGGTTGAATTGGGCGAAGTACCAGGACAGGCCGTTCTTGATCGCGCCCTGGCGGCGGACCGGATCGCCCTCCGGCGCTTCGACCTTGATGATACGCCGGGCCATTCTCCACCAGGACATCCGACCGCTCGATCAGGCGGGCAGGACGTCCCGCGCGGTGCGCAGGTCGAGGCGGATCGAGCGCTTGTTGCGGTTGAATTGGGCGAAGTACCAGGACAGGCCGTTCTTGATCGCGCCCTGGCGGCGGACCGGATCGCCCTCCGGGTCGATGTCGGCACCCATGTCGCCGAGCAGGGCGGTGCAAAACGGGCCGGACAACACGCGCGTCAGGTCGAGGACCCGGAGTCCGGTCAGCGGCATGGGGGGTTCCTTTTGGACAGGCTGGGATCGGCAGGCGGAGTCTGATCGCAGTGTTCTCGGAACAGGGAACTTATCCGGTTGATCGCGGTCAAGAGCTCGGTGCAAGAGGGTTACTATGTAACGTTCCGCGCGAGCGGCAGGCCGTGTGGTTTTGGGCGTCCAGACCCACAGTAACTGGACCGACAGTAAAATGCTTAAAGATTCACTTGGGTGTTCATGACGCCGCAGGCTTTGCGCCAGGCCCGGCCGTCATGCTCTGGTCTGTATGCCGCCGGCCTCCCATACTGCTGCCAGCAGCGCCACCCGCCGGAGTTCCCATGCCCATAACCTGCATCCGCAACGCCGCCTGGATCATCGCCTGGGACCCCGCCGCCGCCCGCCATGCCTACCTGCGCGACGCCGACCTTGTTTTCGAAGCCGACCGCATCAGCTTCATCGGCCGCCTCTATACTGGCCCCTGCGACACGGAGATCGACGGCAGGAACCGCATGGTCATGCCCGGTCTGGTGGACATCCACGCCCACCCCAGCACCGAGCCTTTCTTCCGCGGCATTCGCGAGGAACATGGCCTGCCCACCATGTTCATGTCCGGCCTGTATGAGCGCGGCTTCGCCTTCCGCCCCGACGCGGCAGGCCGCTACGCCGGCAAGACCACCGCCTATTGCGAGATGCTTCTAACCGGCATCACCTCGATCGCCGACCTGTCCGGCATCGACCAGGGCTGGATCGACCTCGCCGCCCGTTCCGGCCTGCGGGTGTTCCTCGCCCCCAGCTACGCCTCCGCCACCTGGCACCTGGAGAACAACTGGCAACTGAAGTATGCCTGGGACGAACCAGCCGGCCGCCGCGGCCTCGACGCCGCGTTGAAATTGATCGACGCGGCACAGGCCCATCCCAGCGACCGACTGTCCGGCATCCTCTCCCCCGCTCAGATCGACACCTGCACCGCCGACCTGCTGCGCGACAGCCACGACGCCGCGCTCAGCCGGAACCTGCCGTTCACCACCCACTGCGCGCAGAGCGTCAACGAGTTCAACGAGATGACCCACCGCCACGGCATCACCCCGGTGCAGTGGGCGAACGACATCGGCATCCTCGGCCGCAACACCGTCCTCGGCCACGCCATCTTCATCGATGAGCATTCCTGGCTGCACTGGCACACCCGCCGGGACCTCGACATCCTGGCCGGGACAGGCACCTCGATCGCCCACTGCCCATCGCCCTTCGCCCGCTACGGGCAGACACTGGAAGACTTCGGGCGCTACAGGCGGCAAGGCGTCAACATTGGCATGGGCACCGACGTCGCCCCGCACAACCTGATCGAGGAGATGCGCCTCGCCGCCACCCTGGCCCGTATCGCCGCCGAGGATATTACGACAACCAGCCTTTCCGACGTCTTCCATGCCGCCACCGCCGGCGGCGCCCAGGCGCTCGGCCGCACCGACATCGGTCGGCTGGAACCGGGCGCCAAGGCGGACCTGGTTCTGGTGGACCTGAAGAACCCGTGGATGATGCCGGCGCGCGATCCGCTGCGCTCGTTGGTCTACACCGCCGCGGATCGAGCGATCGAGACGGTATTCATCGACGGCCGGATGGTGGTGGAGCACGGCAAGGTGCTGACAATGGACCACGCCGCGGCGCTGGAGGCGTTGACCGACGCACAGGCCCGCATGATCGCCGAGGTGCCGAACCACGACTGGGCGCGGCGCGGCGCCGACGACCTGACGCCCGCAAGCCTGCCGATGCTGCCCGGCTTGAACTAGCGACGCTTGAACCGGCGCGCCCCGAATAGGCGATGGGTAAACGCGCCCTGAAAGGGCGACGGTTGAACCGGCATCCCTACCCGCCGCACGGAATTTATGTAAAACCCCGTTACATGAGCTGGTCCGACCCCACTGATGGCGCTCCGGGACGCCGCGGCTACCACCACGGCAACCTGCGTGAAGCGCTGATCGAGGCGGCGCTGGCGCTGATCGGCAGCAAGGGCCCGGCCGGCTTCACCGTGGCCGAGGCCGCGCGCCTCGCCGGCGTCAGCCCCGCCGCCCCCTACCGCCATTTTCGTGACGCCGAGGCCATGCTGGCCGAAGTCGCCGTGCGCGGCTTCGACCGCTTTGCCGCGAAACTGGCGCAGGCCTGGGATGCCGGCCGGCCCGCCCCGGTGCGGGCGTTCGAGGACCTGGGACGCGCCTATCTGGCCTTCGCCCGCGACCAGACCGCCTATTACGCCGCGATGTTCGACTCGCACTTGCCGATGGAGAACCATCCCGGGTTGCAGGCCGCCAGCGACCGCGCCTTCGCCGTGCTGCGGGAGGCCGCCGATCAGGTCAGTGCCACCCTGCCGAAAGGCCGCCGCCCGCCATCGCTGATGATGGCGCTGCACCTGTGGGCGATGGCGCACGGTACCGCGTCGCTGTTCGTCCGCGACGGCCCCTCCCGCCGCAAGCTGCCGATGCCGCCGGAGGACCTGCTGGAAGCCGGCGTGCTGCTGTATCTGCAAAGCCTCGGCCTGGCGGGGGGGGAGTAATGTCGTCCGCTAAAACAGGCTCCTGGCGGCGAACATCTGGAAGCGTAAGGAAACTGATGTATATAGGCATGATGATCCGAGAACAGGCGCTGGCGATATTGCAGGCTCATGCACCGGAACTGCGTCGCCGCGGCGTCCTGCACGCCGGATTGTTCGGGTCGGTCGCACGCGATCAGGCGACTCCCGCAAGCGACATCGACATCTTGATTGACCTGATGCCGGACACACCAATCGGTTTGTTCGAGTACATCGCTATTACGCAATATCTTGGTGACCGTTTCCCGAACCGCGTGGACGTCGCGAACCGCGGTCGCCTCAAGGCGATGGTTCGGCCGACCGCCGAACACGATGCGGTTTATGCTTTCTGATCGGACGCGTCTGGCTCTGTTTGACATTCGCGACAACATCGCGCTCGCCCGGTCAATCGTCGGCGATCTGCCAGAGGCGACGTTTCGGGCCGACAAGCGAACCTTCTACGCGGCCGCCGTCGAAACCGACATCGCCGACCTGCCCCTACATAATCCCGACCCGACCGCTTGACGCGCGACTTCCTCTTCCCCAATGTAAATGTGTCTTACATTCACATGAGGCCCTCAATGGTGAGCGCTGCCAACCAAGATGCCTACGCCAACCCGGCCTGGGGCAATGCCCCCAACCGGCCATGGGGCGACCCGAACCCGTCCTGGCGCAACAGCCAGTACCAGGGTCCGCCCTCTGGTTCCCCCTGGGGCCCGCCGTTCTGGACTCCGGTCGGCATCAGCCGTCCGGCCGCCATCGCCTTCACCATCCTGGGTTTCATGTTCTGGTGGCCGGTCGGGCTGGCCATGCTGATCTATACATTGGGGAGTCGTCGCATGGGATGCTTCGGAGGTCGCCGCCGGGGAACCTATCAGGCGCAGGGTGGGCAGGACGCGCCGCCGTGGGCCGCCTGGAAATCCTGGGCCTGCGGCACCGGCGCCAACCGCGCCGGCCCGTCCAGCGGCAACCACGCCTTCGACGAGTACAAGGCGGAAACCCTCCGTCGCATGGAGGAAGAGCAGAAGGAATTCGGTTCGTTCCTCGAACGTCTGCGCTTCGCCAAGGACAAGGCCGAGTTCGACCAGTTCATGGCTGAACGCCGCGGCCGTCCGCCGATGCCCCCAGGCGAGGAGCAGCCCTCCACCTGACACGGCCGGATGATTTGCACGGCGGGGAATGCAGGGATCAACCGGCTTCCCCGCCGCCCGCCGGCAGCACAACGCGCCATGCTCCCGACCGGAGTTTGGCGCGTTGCTTGCTTTTGACCGTCCGCGACCCAGGTATGGCGCTGCGAAGACACGTCCGGGCATGTTCTACACGTGACCAGTCGCCGTTTCGGCTTTCCGCCCCGGCTCGGCTTGTCTAAGAGGCGCGGAACGGACAGCGAAGGGGATCATGACAATGGCCGGTATCGATATCCTGGCGTCAGCCTTCAACGGCGCCAATGCGGCTTTCCTCAGCGACCTCTATGCCCGCTGGGCAACCGATCCAGCTTCCGTCGATGCCAGCTACGCCGACCTGTTCGGCGCGATGAACGATGAGGCCCGCGCCGTGCTGGCGGATGCCGTCGGCGCATCCTGGGCACCCCGCTCGCCGTTCGCCGCCCACCCCGACAGTGCCCAAGCTACCGGCTTCACCCGACCAGTCGAGCCGGCAGCCGGCCGGTCCGACGAGCAGGTTCGCGCCGCCACCATCGCCTCCCTCCGCGCGCTGATGCTGATCCGCTCCTACCGCGTGCGCGGCCACCTGCAGGCCCGCCTCGATCCCCTCGGCCTGGTCATCCCGGCGCACCACGCGGAACTTGACCCGCTGTCGTATGGCTTCACCGAGGCCGACATGGACCGGCCGATCTTCATCGACAACGTCCTCGGCCGCGACACCGCCACGCTGCGGGAGATCATGCACGTCCTCCGCCAGAGCTATTGCGGTCCGATCGGCGTGGAGTTCATGCACATCCAGGATCCTGGCCAGAAATCTTGGATCCAGCGCCGCATGGAAGGCGCGCCCTGGCTGACCGACCTTGGCGCCGACGACAAGCGCACCGTGCTGCGGCATCTGACCGAGGCCGAGGCGTTCGAGGTGTTCTGCCAGAAGCGCTACGTCACCACCAAGCGCTTCGGCCTGGAAGGCGGCGAGGTCACCATTCCCGCGCTGCACGCGATGATCGATGTCGCCGCCGCCGGCGGGGTGAACGAGGTCGCCATCGGCATGCCGCACCGCGGCCGGCTGAACACCCTGGTCAACATCGTCAAGAAGCCGCTGACCGCCCTGTTCAGCGAATTCGGCGGCGAAAGCTTCAAGCCGGAGGACGTGCAGGGCTCCGGCGACGTGAAGTACCACCTCGGCACCTCCACCGATGTAGAGATCGCCGGTCGCAGCGTGCACCTGTCGCTGCAACCCAACCCGTCGCATCTGGAAGCGGTCGATCCGGTCGTCATCGGCAAGGTGCGGGCGCGCCAGGATACCGGCGGCGATACGCAGAAGCGCAGCACGGTCATGGCGATCCTGATGCACGGCGACGCCGCCTTCGCCGGCCAGGGCCTGGTCTACGAGACCCTGGCGATGAGCCAGTTGATCGGCTACCGCACCGGCGGCACCATCCATCTGGTCGTCAACAACCAGATTGGCTTCACTACGGTGCCGGCGCACGCCTACTCGGGTCTGTATTGCACCGATGTCGCCAAGTCGATCCAGGCGCCGATCCTGCATGTCAACGGCGACGACCCGGAAGCGGTGATCTTCTGCGCCCGCATGGCCGCCGAGTACCGCATGACATTCGCCAGCGACATCGTGCTGGACATCGTCTGCTATCGCCGGCACGGCCACAACGAAACCGACGAACCGGCCTTCACCCAGCCGCTGATGTACCAGGCGATCAACCGGACCCGGACCACCCGCACGCTTTACGCCGAGAAGCTGGCGGCCGAGGCCGTCGTGCCTACCATCGAATCAAAGGCGATGTGGGCCGACTTCACCAAGACGCTGGAAGACGCCAACGCCGCGGCAAAGTCCTACCGGCCGAACAAGGCCGACTGGCTGGAGGGTCACTGGGCCGGTTTTCATGCCGCCGAAGAGGACGAGATCGAGCGCACCGAGAACCCGACGGCGCTGTCCGAGGCGACGCTGAAGCAGGTCGGTGCCGCCTTGGCGCATGTGCCGGACGGCTTCAACCTCAATCCCAAGATCGCCCGCCAGCTCGAGGCCAAGGCGCAGATGTTCGCCACCGGCCAGGGCATCGACTGGGCAACCGGAGAGGCGCTGGCCTTCGGCGGCCTGCTGCTGGAACGCAGCCGCGTCCGCCTGTCGGGCGAGGACACCCAGCGCGGCACCTTCAGCCAGCGCCACGCCGTGCTGATCGACCAGGTCAACCAGAACGAGTACATCCCGCTGAATAACATCGCCGTGGACCAGGCGAGGATCGAGATCTACAACTCGCTGCTCTCGGAAGCCGGCGTGCTGGGCTTCGAATATGGCTATTCACTGGCCGATCCGCGCAGCCTGGTGCTGTGGGAAGCCCAGTTTGGCGACTTCGCCAACGGCGCCCAGGTGATCATCGACCAGTTCCTGGCCAGCGGCGAGACCAAGTGGCTGCGCATGTCTGGCCTGGTGCTGCTGCTGCCGCACGGCTATGAAGGCCAGGGCCCCGAGCACTCCTCCGCCCGGATCGAGCGCTACCTGCAGCTTTGCGCCGAACGCAACATGTATGTCTGCAACCTGACCACCCCGGCGAACTACTTCCACGCCCTGCGCCGCCAGTTGCACCGCAACTTCCGCAAGCCGCTGATCGTGTTCGAGCCAAAGTCGCTGCTGCGGCACAAGCTGGCGGTGTCTTCGCTGGCCGACATGGCCGAGGGCAGCCGGTTCCGGCACGTGATCCCGGAAATCGATCCGATCGCGCCGCCCGACCAGGTGCGCCGCGTCGTGCTCTGCTCCGGCAAGGTCTACTATGATCTGCTGCAGGAAAGGCGGGCCAAGGAGATCAGTGACGTCGCCATCATCCGGCTGGAGCAGCTCTATCCGTTCCCGGAGATTACCCTCGGCCGGACCCTGGCGCCTTACCTCAACGCCGATGTCGTCTGGTGCCAGGAAGAACCCGAGAACATGGGCGGCTGGAGCTTCGTCGACCGGCGGATCGAGAAGGTGCTGATGCGCCTGGACAGCAAGGTCCGCCGCCCGGCCTATGTCGGGCGGGAAGCCGCCGCTAGCCCGGCGACCGGACTCGCCCGCACCCACATGATGGAGCAGGCGCGGCTGGTGGCCACGGTGCTCGGGATCGGCTAGAGCATGGTGGCGCTGGCGGAACGCCAACCGCGCGCGTCAATCATGCGATCGAGCAAGTTACTCAACCGCCCCATCCGCCGCCGTTGATCCACCGCTTGGAGACATACCGCCGTGTCGACTGAAATCATCGTGCCCACCTTGGGCGAAAGCGTCACGACCGCGACCGTCGCGCGCTGGATCAGGCAGCAAGGTGAGGCCGTGGCGGCGGATGAACCGCTGGTCGAACTGGAGACCGACAAGGTCACGGTCGAGGTCAATGCCCCCGCCGGCGGGGTTCTGGCGTCCATCGCCGTGCCGGAAGGCACCGAGGTCGAGGTCGGCGCGCTGCTGGGTCTGCTTGAAGGCGCCGGCGCGGCGGCGGCATCAAAGCCGTCAGCGGCTCCGCCGAAACCATCGGAGGCCACGCCGAAACCGACCGAGCCACGCCCCGACCCGGTCGGGATCTATCCATCGCCAAAGCCGTCGGAGACCATTCCGAAACCGGCGGAGCCACGTCCCGCCGCCAACCCGCCCGCCGGCGTGAACCCGCCGCCACGACCGCTCGGCCCGGTGTCACGCCCGGCCCCCGCGCCGACTCATGCGCCCTTGCCGGCCGCCGCCAAGCTGATCGAGGAGAACAAGCTCGCCACCGCCGATCTTGGCGCCGGCGCCGGCAAGGACGGCCGCATCACCAAGGGCGACGTGCTGGCCTTCCTCAACCGCCCGGCCCCGACGCCACCTGCCCCGACACCGCCTGCCCCGGCCGCCAGGCAGCGCACCGAGGAGCCCCGCGAACAGCGCGTCAAGATGACCCGCCTGCGCCGCACCATCGCCCTGCGCCTGAAGGAAGCCCAGAACAACGCCGCCATGCTGACCACCTTCAACGAGGTGGACATGAGCGCGGTGATGGCCCTGCGCGCTGAATATCGCGACATGTTCGAGAAGAAGCACGGCGGCACCCGCCTCGGCTTCATGGGCTTCTTCGTCCGCGCCTGCTGCGTCGCGCTGAAGGAGTTCCCCGCCGTCAATGCCGAGATTGACGGCGACGACATCATCTACAAGAACTTCGTCCACATGGGCATCGCCGTCGGCGGCCCGTCCGGCCTGGTCGTGCCGGTCATCCGCGACGCCGACCAGCTTTCCCTTGCAGGCATCGAGAGCGCGGTCGCCACGTTTGGCCGGCAGGCACGCGATGGCGCGCTGAAGCTGGACGACCTGACCGGCGGCAGCTTTAGCATCACCAACGGCGGCATCTACGGTTCGTTGATGTCCACGCCGATCCTGAACCCGCCGCAGTCCGCCATCCTGGGCATGCACAAGATCCAGGAACGCCCGATGGTGGTCGCCGGCAAGATCGAGGTCCGGCCGATGATGTACCTGGCGGTGTCCTATGATCACCGCATCGTCGACGGCAAGGAAGCCGTGTCCTTCCTGGTCCGCGTCAAGGAAAGCATCGAGGACCCGCGGCGGCTGCTGCTGGATGTGTGATAGCGCCGTCGTGCCAAGCGGAGTGAGCTGCCGGCATCGGAGGAATGCTGGCTTGGTCAGGGTTCGGTTCTGTCCCTGCTTCTTGCCTTGGCGTCCAGAAATAGGTCGCCACTTTGCTTCTACTGACTGAATTACCCGGAGGTCGGAAGCAATGAGTGATGTGCCGATTGACCTGACGTGTCTCGCGCGCCAGCAGAGGCAGATCCTGACGGATCTAGGAAGTCTGCGCGAGGATATGTCAGTCCTGACGGCAATCGTGTTGCGCCAGGATGCGACGTCGCCTGCCCTGTTGACCGAGGTGCGGGCGATGCACTCGCAGCACGGACGCCTGGCGAACCGGGTTCGCGATCTGGAGGCGCAGCCGTGAGCAAACCGATCGAACCAGTTACCGTGGCTTCCACCCGCGGTTTCAGCAAACCGAGGACTGAATGAGCGACTCCTTCGATGTTATCGTTATCGGCTCCGGCCCCGGCGGCTATGTCTGCGCCATCCGCGCCGCCCAGCTTGGCCTCAAGGTCGCCTGCGTGGAAAAGCGCGCGACCCTGGGGGGCACCTGCCTGAACATCGGCTGCATTCCCTCCAAGGCGCTGCTGCAATCGTCGGAGGAGTTCGAGAAAGCCAATCATGCGCTGAAGGACCACGGCGTGCTGGTCGATAACGTCCGGCTGGACCTGGCCCGCATGCACGCCCGCAAGAACGAGGTCGTGACCGCCAACACCAAGGGCGTTGAATTCCTGTTCCGCAAGAACAAGGTCACCTGGCTGAAGGGCGCCGGCCGCATCACCGCGCCCGGCGCGGTGGATGTCGACGGCACCAGCTACACCACGAAAGCCATCGTCATCGCCACCGGCAGCGAAAGCGTACCGCTGCCCGGCGTGACGGTGGACGAGAAGCGGATCGTCACCTCCACCGGTGCGCTGGAACTCGACGAGGTACCTGGGCATCTGGTGGTGGTCGGCGGCGGCGTCATCGGGCTGGAGCTGGGCAGCGTCTGGTGTCGCCTGGGGGCGCAGGTCACCGTGGTGGAGTTCCTTGACCGCATCGTCCTGGGCACCGACAACGAGGTCGCCACGATGTTCCAGCGCATCCTGCAAAGGCAGGGATTGAAGTTCCGGCTCGGCAGCAAGGTCAGCGGCGCCTTCGCCGACGCGGACGGCGTCAGCCTGACAATCGAGCCGGCCAAGGGCGGTGCGGCCGAAACCCTTCAGGCCGACATCGTCCTGGTCGCCATTGGCCGGCGAGCGTACACCGAGGGTCTGGGCCTGGAGGCACTGGGCGTCGAGATCGATGACCGCGGGCGGGTCAAGGTCGATCGCCGGTATGCCACCAACGTGCCCGGCATCCACGCCATCGGCGACGTGATCGCCGGCCCCCAGCTAGCTCACAAGGGCGAGGACGAAGGCGTCGCGGTGGCGGAAATCCTCGCCGGACAGGCCGGCCATGTGAACTATGCCGCCATCCCCAACGTGGTCTACACTTGGCCGGAAGTCGCCTCGGTCGGCCAGACCGAGGAAGAGCTGAAGGCCGCCGGCGTGGCCTACTCGGTCGGCAAGTTCCCGTTCACCGCCAACGGCAGGGCGCGGGCGATGGGCGATACGGATGGCTTCGTGAAGATCCTGGCGGACAAGACGACCGACATGGTGCTGGGCGCTCACATTATCGGCCCCGACGCCGGCACGCTGATCGCCGAACTGGCCACCGCGATCGAATTTGGCGCCTCGGCCGAGGATGTCGCGCGCATCAGTCATGCACATCCGACGCTCAGCGAGGCGGTGAAGGAAGCGGCCCTGGCAACCGAAGGGCGCGCACTGCATATCTGACCAATGAAATCCGCGGCGACGAGACCCCTGGCGTTGACGAAACCCCTGGCTTTGACAATGGGCGACCCGGCCGGCATCGGCGGCGAGTTGACGCTGCGGGCATGGCTGGCGCTGCGCGGCCGCGGACCGGCGTTCATCGCGCTGGATGATCCCGGCCGGCTGGCGGATCTGGCTTTGGGCCTGGGGCTGACGGTGCCGATCCACGTCATGCGGGACGCCGCCGCCGCGACCGAGGTGTTCGGTTCGGCGTTGCCCGTGCTGCCGGTGGCGCTGGCGGCATCGCCGGTCCCTGGCCAGCCGGACCCGGCCAATGCACGGGCCGTTGTCGGCTCCATCGAACGCGCCGCCGAACTGTGCCTGCACGGCGATGCCGGCGGCGTCGTCACCAACCCGATCAACAAGGCGGCGCTGTACCAGTCCGGCTTCGCCTATCCTGGCCATACCGAGTTCCTCGCCGCGCTGACCGGTGCTACCGGCCGTCAGATCATGATGCTGGCCAGCCCGATGCTGCGGGTCGTGCCGGTGACGGTGCATGCCTCATTGCGCGATTCCATCGCCATGCTGACCAGCGGGATGATCACTGCCGCCGCCCGCACGACGCAGGCAGCGCTGCGGCGGGATTTCGGCATCGTCGCTCCTCGGTTGGCGGTCGCCGGCCTCAATCCGCACGCTGGGGAACAAGGCGCGCTGGGGGGCGAGGAAACCAGCCTGATCCAGCCGGCGATCGACACGCTGCGGTCGGAAGGGATTGATGTCTCCGGCCCCTGGCCGCCGGACACCATGTTCACGCCCGGCGCCCGTGCGCGCTACGATGTCGCGATCTGCATGTATCATGACCAGGCGCTGATCCCGCTGAAGACGCTGGACATGGATCACGGGGTCAATGTCACGCTGGGACTGCCGATCGTGCGCACCTCGCCCGACCATGGCACGGCGTTTGACATTGCTGGCAAGGGTGTGGCCGATCCGGCCAGCTTGATTGCGGCGATTGAACTGGCGGGGAGGTTGGCGGAGCGGCGGTCGGCTGGCTGATCGGTTGGTGATGGAGTGACGAATAAGTTAAAAGATATACGGAATACATCAATTGAGGGCGCAGCACAGATCCATCGTACTCTGCCATTTCACTGCTTCAGCTTATCGACCAGCAGGCGTAGTGCATCCATTGTCTGCCTATCAGAATTGGCAATAGCGCCTACATTTACCTGCATCATAAGTAAGTAGTGGCTGAATAAGATCACTGTTGTTACGGAAAAAAACATTGAACAACTTAACGCATAAGCAACTATTTGAGTTCTTCCGGCAGCGCCGGGAGAGCGCAAGAATGCTATAGTTGAGCACTGCTGTCCGGTTTATTGACTAGGTTTGATGCGGAACGCCAGGAGTTCCGCCGGTTTCCAGGCCAAAACGGGTGGTGTCGACTTGAACGGCGCGTGCGCACAGGCTGCCGGGCTTTTGCCCGGAGAGCGCCGTGTATGCAGGCCAGACCTTATTCGCCCAACTGATGGACTTCGTCCCCTGGACAACGTTTGCGCGGCTTGTCCAGCGCTATGCAGGCGACAAGGGCGTCAAGACCCTGACCTGCGCGGAGCAGTACCGTGCGATGGCTTTCGCGCAACCGACGTACCGCGAGAGCCTGCGCGACATCGAGACCTGTCTTTCGGCGCAGCCCGGCAAGCTCTATCACATGGGCTTCCGCGAGGTGGTCCGCCGCTCGACCCTGGCCGACGCCAACGAGACGCGGGACTGGCGCATCTACGCCGGCCTCGCGCAGACGCTAATCGTTCGGGCGCGAAAGCTCTACGCGGGCGAAGACCTGGGCCTGGACCTAAAGAACACCGTCTACGCCCTGGACTCGACCACGATCGACCTTTGCCTGTCGATGTTCCCCTGGGCGCATTTCCGCGCGACAAAATCGGCCGTCAAGATGCACACCTTGCTCGATCTGCGCGGCAACATCCCCAGTTTCATCCATATTTCCGACGGCAAGCTGCATGATGTGCACGCGCTCGACCTGCTGGTGCCGGAGCCGGGCGCAATCTACGTCATGGATCGGGGCTACATTGACTTCGCCCGGTTGCACCGGCTGCACCAGGCCGGCGCCTTTTTTGTGACCCGAGCGAAGTCCAACCTCAAGGCGCGCCGGATGTACTCGGCAACGGCGGAAAAAGCCGCGGGGATTGTCGCCGATCAAACGATTGCGCTGGACGGTGTCCGGTCCGGCCAAGACTATCCGACGCACATGCGACGCGTCCGGTTCAAGGACCCGGCAACCGGCGAGACGCTGGTATTCCTGACCAACCAAGCCGCGCTGCCGGCGCTCACGATCTGCAATCTCTACAAGAGCCGCTGGCAGGTGGAACTCTTCTTCAAATGGATCAAGCAGCACCTGCGGATCAAGCGGTTCTACGGCACCTCCAAGAACGCGGTCAAAACGCAGATCTGGATCGCCGTGTCGGTCTACGTGCTGGCCGCGATCATTCGCAAGCGGCTGGGGATCCAGGCGTCACTCTACACATTGATGCAGGTCTTTTCGGTGGCAATATTCGAAAAGATGCCAATTAAAACAGCGTTTTTATCGGAAGCCTACAGTTCCACTACCGCTACAGAAAATAACCAATTGAAATTGTTTAGCAATTGACCGGACAGTAGTGATAGTTGAGATAAAAAATGACACCGAGAACATGGCTATGGCCGCAAAGTCCAATCGTAGAAAACACGCTTCCATACCGCCCAAACTAAATAGGCCGTTCAACCCCAAAAGGGTTACATCTACCACGGCCTTTCGGCCTTCCGGTGTCTTCTGTTCGTTCAGGCGGCCGTTGATGAAAGTCAGCAACCCGCCGGAACACGCGAGCAGACCCGCCAGAATTGGCACAACAAGTTTCAGGCTTTCGTTATCCACTGCGGCGACTTCCCAAACATGGCTGACGTTCCAGCCTATTGCAGCTTCACGAGAGCAAGTAATTCAAGCCCGTTTTGCTATTCAATGCCGCGCCGGTTCGCGACAAGAATGCTGGCGGGATGATCCTCCGCTTTAAGACCGAAGGGTTCCACAATCACGCCAAGGTCTGCCCGACAACAACAGCAACGAACGTGAAATACCGCCCCTCCGCTAGCTACCGTAAGGTGACCGGTGGCTTCGCTCCAGTTGGGGCGCCGATCTGTTCGACACCTATCAAGCCATTAGAACGACGTTACAGGGCAAACCCGTGCTCGCATCAGCTTACGCAGATATCTACTACTGACTAAGTAGGGTGCGCATCTGCTTGATCCGTGTCGCTGCCAAATCTGCGGCCATCGCTGGATAGTTCATTCCTCCAAAAGCTTTTTTAGCCATTGACTTTGCCCAATCGGGCATTGCCCCCGAGTTATTAACGGCTGTATTTACGCCCTCTTTGTCAACCATATGCTGTGCTGGGTTGAGTAGACCGAGATAATCGAGCGCGTCAGTGATTGCGGTATTAATGATAGGATTGCAGTGGGCCCGCCAGCTCGACCATGTATCGGAACGTGCAAGTATGGCTCTTCTTGTGCCATCGATTCTGTATCGTCACCGGGCAAAGTGCGAATACGCTGGTTCCGTCACCATGAGCGGCACTTGTCGGATTAAGTCCTCGATGGATAATCGCATTGCGTAATTCGCGAACATATTCCCAGTTTCCAGTATCACCGAAACCACTCTCGATCCGGAAAATGAAGGCCTGCTGAGCCGCTTTGTCGTCCTTGAGATGATCGCTTACATGATCAAACGCACTGACAAGGTTGGTAAAATACAGGGCATGATACATCTGCACATCGAACAGATGCGAACCATGCGGACATGACTTAATCTTCTCCAGCGCCCAGTTTCGCGCTTCTAGATACCAAAGGAGGCCGCTAAAGAAGGCCAGATGGGGATCAGTCATGTTTACGATATCGTGTGTCCTTCCTAAAGCGTTCGCAAATGGACCCAATTCCTTCACGGTTGCCGCTTGGCCGGCCCAGGTGGCTGGCGACGCGCGGGTGCGACGCGCGGATACCGGTTGTGAGTGGACAGCCGACGATGCCGAGGACCAGCCACAGCGGGGCGAGAGTTCTAACTTGAGATATCTGCCAGCGTTGCTAGACTGACGGTTTTTGGGCTGGAGGCTGTAATGTCTGCGGATGGTTTGAACTGCAAGCAGTGCGGAGGATTGGACTACGTCAAGAGCGGCACGGTGCGCGGCCACCAGCGCTACCGGTGTCATCGCTGTGGCTGCAACTTCACCGATACCCCGTTGCGGGGCAAGCCGCCTGCGATGAAGGCGCTGGCTATGCTGCTGTATGGCATGGGCAACATGAGCTTTAGCATGATCGGACGCCTGCTGGGTGTCAGCGACGTGGCGGTGCTGAAGTGGGTGCGAGCCGAAGCCTCCGCCTTGCCGGAGCCTGAGGTAGCGGCGCAGGTGATCACGGTCGAGGCGGACGAGATGTGGCACTTCATCAAAAAAAGTCTGCCAAGCTGTGGGTCTGGCGCGCCTATGACGTTGATACACGCCGCGTTGTGGCCTGGGTTCTGGGTGGGCGTGATGATGCAACCTGCCGCCGCCTGCTCGACAAGGTCGGCCTGAGCGGCAAGACCTTCGTCACCGATGATTGGGAGGGTTACCACCGGCTGATCCCGGAGGATCAACTGTTCACCGGCAAGGACTTGACCTTCCCCATTGAGCAGGACAACAGCAACGTCAGGCATTATCTCGCTCGCTTTCGACGCAAGACCAAGGTCGTGTCCAAGTGTCCCACCATGGTCGATCTGTCACTGCGCCTGCTCCACCACCTGCAAGATCCGGAAAACTATGCCACTTATGCCAAGACGTTCTTGGCTATCTTTGGTTAGAACTCTCAGCGGGGCGTGAAAGTTGACTGAAAAGACGAAAATCCATGTGCCAAATCTCAAAAAGGCTCTGCCTAACATAAGCGAGTGGCAGCCAAATTTGACACGTCGGATCTCGCTGCAATAGAAAAATTGCCCGCCTCCAGCCTATCAACTGATTGATGGTTCTCTTGCTTTGAGAGATAAGTCACTTCTTTGTGAGGGCGCGTGCCAGACGACGATGCCATTCCCGCGCGCCGCGTAAGCCGCTCGTTCTTTGGTTTGCTCGTCCATCATGGCTACACATCGGCGCCCGGCTAGCCAACCATGCGTGGGACGGGGGCAAAGCGTCCACAGGAGCATCTCATAACTGGCCGTAGGCCGCACAACCGATTGGTTAGGCACCGCGAGCACAGCCCACGACATCCGCCAACGACTTTCGTAGACATTTAGCATTAGGTTCGACCTCATGTCCATACAACGTTATTAGTTGTTACGAACTTTATGCACATGCTTGAGTCCTCTTCGGCAACGGCCATAGCCATCCCATGGGCCCGGCTTGGCCGGTGCGGACGTGACTGAGGCCAACGACAATGAGCGGAAACATCCTGATCTATGGGGCGACCGGCTACACCGGCAAGCTTGCCGCGCGCATGGCGCATGCGCGGGGACTGAAGCCCATCCTGGCGGGCCGCAACTCGGACAAGCTTGAAGCCGTCGCCGGCCCACTGGGCTTGGCCTGGCGTGCATTCGATCTTGCCGACCCGGCGCGGCTCGACGCTGGCCTGGAAGACGTGGCTGTCGTGCTCTGCATTGCCGGTCCGTTTTCCGCCACCTCGCGGCCGGTCGCGGACGCCTGCATCCGGCGCCACGTTCACTACCTTGATATCACGGGTGAGATTGATGTGTTCGAGGCGCTGGCCGCGCGGGATGCGGAGGCGAAGCAGGCGGGCGTCATGTTGCTTCCCGGCGTCGGCTTCGACGTGGTGCCGAGCGATTGCCTCGCCGCTGAGTTGAAGCGCCGGCTACCCGATGCGGTCGATCTGAAAATCTATATTGGCGCCAGCAGCGCCAACATATCGCGCGGCACCGCGAAGACCGCCGTTCAGGCAATCGCCGCTGGTACGCGCGTTCGCCGCGGCGGCCGTCTGGTCAAATGCGACCGCGCGCGCCGCGGGACGTGCGATTTTGGCCATGGTCCGAGACCAACGGCGCGGATCGCCTGGGGTGACGTTTCGACTGCGTTTTATTCGACAGGAATACCCGATATCGAGGTTCAGGCTGAAGTGGTGCCGGCTCTTGAGGTGATCGTGCGCCTGCCCGGTTTCGTCAAATCAGCCTTGGGGCTCGCGCCCATGCAGAGCTTTCTTAAATCCCTTATCGACCGCCAATCCGAAGGCCCGAGTGACGAGGCGCGACAGTCCGGACGAAGCACACTGGTCGGCGTGGCGCGGAACGCGAAAGGTGAGACTGCTCGCTTACGCCTGAGACTGCCGGACCCCTATACGCTCACTGCCATGACCGCTCTCGACATCGCTCGGCGCGTAACGGCAGGTGAGTTCAAGCTCGGTTTCCAGACGCCAAGCCTCGTCTACGGTGCCGATTACATTCTTGGTTTCGGCGGCGTGACGCGAGAGGAACCGAATGCGTGAAGCGCGCGCGGCCGGCGCTTCCAGTGCCGTAGTTAGTTGACCTGAATTCTGGCGAAAGACCTGAAACGTCTAACCGACCATCCATGAAAGTATGCTCTTCATGGATGGCGGGACGGTGGTGAGCCAAAGCCGCTCCATGCGAAATCTATCCCGGCGCGGCGCCTTGGGTCTGCAACTGAAGCAGATACAACGATTGGCTGGCGCACATGAACAGCATGTTCCGTTTCGGCCCCCCGAACGTCAGGTTCGCGCAGACCTCCGGCAGCCGGATGCGGCCAAGCAGTTTCCCCTCTGGAGAGAATACCAAGACGCCGGCGTAGCCGAGCACGGTGTTGGAGCTGATCCACAGGTTGCCGAAGACATCAGCCCGCATGCCGTCGGGGCCGCATTTCACCCCGTCCACCATCATGTCGGTGAACTGGCGCAGGTTGGCGAGCTTGCCGCCCTGCACGTCGAAGGCAAAGACGACGCTCTTGCCGCCGGGTCCTTGATCGCCCGGACCGCGGCCGGTGCTGATCACGTACAGGATCTTGTAGTCGGGCGAGAAACAGATGCCGTTCGGGTCTGGCAACTGGTCTTCCGTGATCACCACATCCAGCTGGCCGACGGGATCCCAGCGATATACCGTGTTCGGCAGCACCCGCGTGCGTCCCCCGATCACGCCGGCATTCGGCGCGCCGATCCGGGGATTAAGCGTTCCGGCCGTGTTGGTCGGGCCGCCCGCATCGTCCGGATGGCCTTCCGAAAGCGTGTCGCCGTAGGGTGGATCGGTGAACCAGATGCTGCCGTCCGGATGCGGCACCAGATCGTTGGGGCTGTTCAGCGCCTTCCCCTCGAACTGATCGGCGATCACCGTCATCGTGCCGTCGTGCTCCCACCGGACGACGCGCCGGTTGAAATCCTCGGTGGAAAGCTGGCGACCCTGGAAGTCGAAGGCGTTGCCGTTGCTGTTCCACGATGGATCACGGAATTTCGTTACGCGCTGGTCGTCCCAGATGTAACGATACTGAATGTTGGCCTGAACGTCGCTGAACACGAGGTATTGGCCCTCGCTGGACCAGGCCGGCCCTTCCGCCCATTTGAAACCGGTCCAGACCCGCCGGATCGCGGTGATGCCCAGCAGAAGCTGCTTGAAGGTGGGATCGACGACGATGATGTCGGGATCAGGATAGATGTCGGGGGCGGCGCCGCGGCCCCATTGCCGCGCCGGCGTGGTGATAACGCTTGGTGGCGTGGCTTGCGCGGCGTCCGTGCGGTTCTGCGCCCGCGCGCTGTGCCCGAGCAGTGTTGCGCCGGCGGCGCCGGCGATGATCCCGCGACGCGACAGGCCGCGATCGTGCATTGGCATGCTGATTTCCTCCATTACTTGCCGCCTTCTGGCGGTCGTCTTGTCGGTCCGTCGCGACACGCCAGCGACGCCGGCCCGGTCACGCGATGCCATCGTTGCCTTGGCTGGACGGCGCGTCGAGTCTTGGCGTGACCGAAAGCGTCTGGTGAAGGCTTTTTCCGCGGACAGTGTTGCCGCAACGGCGCTGTGCCGCAGCCGTTTCCAGCTTTGATCGTCAGCCGGTAGCCGAACCTGACCTGATCCTTCCACAGGCGTGCTTATCCTGGCGCGCTATGTGCTCACCGACTGAAAAGCCGACAGGCGGTTCCCTTTCCCGGCTCTTCGCGGTCCTGACGCCACTTCAGTTGATTTTCCGCGACACGGTCATTCGCTTCGAGGCATCAGGCGGCCCGCATGCCGGCGGCGAATGTGTTCACCTCGCCGGTCAGTTGCTCCGCCTGGCGCGACAGATTGCCGGCGGCATCCAGCACCAGGTCCGCGGCGGCGCCGGTGCTGGATGCCGCGCGGGTGACGCCGGCGATGTTGGAGGAGACATCCTGCGTGCTGACCGAGGTCTGCTGCGTCGTCTTGGCGATCTCGGCGGTTGCCGCACCTTGCTCCTCCACCGCCGCGGCAATGGCCGTGGCGATCGATCCGACCTCACTGATGATGCGCGCGATGCCGCCGATCGCGTCGACGGCCTCCCTGGTCGAGCCCTGCAACTGCGCCACCTGCGCGCCAATCTCCTCGGTCGCCTTGGCGGTCTGGTTGGCGAGGTTCTTGACCTCGCTCGCCACCACGGCGAAGCCCTTGCCGGCGTCGCCGGCCCGCGCCGCCTCGATTGTCGCGTTCAGCGCCAGCAGGTTGGTCTGGCCGGCGATGGTACTGATCAATTCGACCACCCGGCCGATCTTGCCAGCGCCATCCGCCAGCGCCCGCACGATCGTATCGGTCTGCCGTGCTTCGGCAACCGCCTGCTCGGTCATTCTCGCCGACTGCGCCACCTGCCGCGTGATCTCGCCGATCGAGGCGGTCAGTTCCTCGGCGGCGGTCGCCACGGTCTGCACGCCGGCGCTGGCTTCGTCCGCCGCGGCCGCGACGCTGGAAGCCTGCTGGTTGGTCTGCATCGCGGACCCGGACATCGACTGCGCGGTGGCCTGCAGCTTGACCGCCGCGGTCGCCAGCATCGCGGCCATCGCGGCGACCTTCGTCTCAAACGCCTGGGCCAGGTCCGCCAGCCGGAGCGTCCGCGCCTCCTCGCTCGCCTGCTGCGCCGCCTGCATCGAGGCCAGCGCCGCCGCGCTGATCATGTTGTGCTTGAAAACCTGGATGGTATCCGCCATCGCGCCGATCTCGTCCTTGCGGCCGGTGCCGAAGATCTCCACCGCGGTGTCGTTCTCGGCCAATCGCCGCATAACGCCGGTGATCGCCGCGATCGGTCGTGCCACGCCGGCGACCATGCCCAGCCAGGCGGCGATGCAGATAAGGATGGAAACACCCAGCGTGCCGATGATCCAAAGCCGAGCGGTCGCGTACATCGCGGCACTAGTGTCGGCCGCGGCATCGGCAGTCTGGTTGTTGAAGTAGATGTTGGTGTTCAGCGCGTCGCGGAAATCCATCATCTGCTTCTGGTATGGGCCGAGCAGCAGGGCCGCCGCACTGGTCCGGTTGTTGGCTCGGACGGCGGCCAGAATGGTCTCACTGGTCGCCAGCGCGTCATTCCACTTCTGCTTGAAGACCCTGGTCAGCACTTGCTCCGGCCCTGGGATGACCAGGGGCTCGTAGGCGGCGATGGCTTTTTGTGCCTCGGTGCGGGCGGTCGTCAGCAAGACCTCCGCTGCCGCGTGCGATTGCTCGTCGCTGCTGAACACCACCAGTGCCATATTGCCGTTGTAGCGTTCGGTTTGCGCCGCGACCCGGCCCAGCACGCGGACGCTGGGCAACCAGTTGTGCCGGATGGCGCCAATGGTGTCGTTCAAGGTGGCCATGCGATGGATGGTGAACACGCCCAGCGCGACGGTGGTCACGCAGATGACGGCGAAGGCGATCGCGACCTTGATCCGGATGGACAGGTTTTGGTCCAGTTTGCGCATGGGCCGGGGTCCTTCAGGATGGCAAGCGGGTGAGAGGGTGGGCGGCGGTTGACAGCACGCCCAATCAGCCAGGAAATGCTTGAGAAAGTGTTAAAACCGTCGGGCGGTTTGTCGATACAGGCCTTTTCGCACCGGCGTGCAGCGCCTAAGCGTCGACGCCCGCCAAACCAGAGGACAAGCCGATGCCGATCCCGCCGACCATGACCTATGTCCAAGCCGAGGGCGCCGGCGCGCCGGACGTGCTGCGCCTGGCAAACGGCCCGGTGCCGGAGCCCAAGCCGGACGAGGTGCTGATCCGCGTGCACGCCGCCGGGGTGAACCGGCCCGACGTGGCGCAGCGTCAGGGGTCGTACCCGCCGCCGCCGGGCGCCAGTCCGATCCTGGGCCTGGAAGTCGCCGGCGAGGTCGTCGCGGCGGGCAGTGCGGTCACCGCATGGTCCGTTGGTGATCGCGTCTGCGCGCTGACCAATGGCGGTGGCTATGCCCAATACTGCACCGCGCCGGCGCCGCAATGCCTGCCCTGGCCGAAGGGCTACGACGGGTTGCGGGCGGCCGCCTTGCCGGAGACCGCGTTCACCGTCTGGGCTAACCTGTTCCAGTTGGGTCGCCTGACCGCCGGGGAGACGGCGCTGGTGCACGGCGGCAGCAGCGGCATCGGCGTCACCGCCATCCAGCTCGCGCACGAATTCGGCGCCCGCATCCTGGTTACCGCCGGGTCGGACGACAAGTGCGCCGCCTGCCTGAAACTGCGGGCGGACGCGGCGATCAACTACCGCACGCAGGACTTCGCCGCCGAGGTGAAGGCGCTGACCGAGGGACGCGGCGTGAACGTGATCCTGGACATGGTTGGCGCACCTTACCTGGCGCGCAACATCCGCTGCCTGGGCATGGATGGGCGGCTGGTGCTGATCGCCTTCCTGATGGGATCGAAGGTGGAGGATTTCGACTTCGTGCAGGTGATGGTCCGGCGGCTGGCGATCACCGGCTCGACCATGCGGCCGCGCACCACCGCGCAGAAGGGTGCCATCGCCGCCGATCTGCGGGCGAAGGTCTGGCCGGTGCTGGATGCTGGGCGCTGTCCGCCGGTGATCCATGCCAGCTTCCCGATGGCGCAGGCGGCCGAGGCGCACCGGCTGATGGAGTCGAGCCAGCACATCGGCAAGATCATGCTGACAGTGGGATAGGGACTTAGCATGGCGAGTAGGCGGACGTCCGCGTAAGCTCCTGACTAGACCGAGGACATAAAGGCTGCTCCGTTGCCCGACGAACCACCCTCCAGGTAGGATCGATCCATGCGCATCGCCATCCTCGACGACTACCAGTCCGTCGCGCTGACGATGGCGGACTGGTCTCCACTCAAGGAACGAGCCGAGATCGCCGTTTTCACCGACCATGTCACCGACGAGGCGGTCCTGGCGGAACGCCTGGCGCCGTTCGACATTCTCTGCGTCATGCGCGAGCGAACGCCGCTACGCAGACACCTGATCGAGCAGTTGCCAAATTTGAAGCTCATCGCCTCGACCGGTCCGGTCAACGCGGCCCTCGACGTCGCGGCGGCCGAGGAACGTGGCATCGCGATCATGCACACGGGCTATTCGTCGACGCCGACGATCGAGATGACCTGGGCGCTGATCCTCGCCAGTCAGCGTCATCTGGTGCGCGAGGTCTCTTCCGTGCGGTCCGGCGGCTGGCAGCGGATGGTCGGCGGCGACCTGCACGGCCGCACACTCGGCTTGCTCGGCCTCGGCAACATCGGCGGCGCGGTGGCGCGGATCGGCGGCGCCTTCGGCATGCGCGTGATTGGACGGAGCAAGAACCTGACGCCGGAGAAGGCCGCAGCGGTCGGCGCCGTTGCAGTCCCGAAAGAGCAGTTGTTCGCTGATGCGGATGTCGTCAGCATCCACATGCTGTTGAGCCGCCGCACGCGTGGCCTGGTCGACGCCGGTGCGATCGGCCTGATGAGGCGTAACGCCTGGCTGATCAACACGTCCCGTGGCGCCATTGTGGACGAGGCTGCCCTGCTGGACGCTCTTGTCCAACGGCGGATTGCGGGACTGGCGGTCGATGTGTTCGATGAGGAGCCGCTTCCGGCCGACCACCCGTTCCGCACCATGGATAATGTGCTGGCGACGCCGCACCTTGGCTACGTCAGCGAAGGGCTTTACCGGACGTTCTACGGCGACACGGTCCGCAACATCGTGGATTGGCTTGACCGGGGTGATCCTTAGCTTTGAACGTCTGACGTGTGTCCGACAGCATAGGACGAGTGGACGCTTTGCGAGACATGTCTTGGAGGCCACGCGCGCCGAGCCGTCTAAAGAAGTTGCAGCGGCAAACAGGTGCCTTCGGCCTCAAGCCTGGCGGGGCTCAGGTGTATTGATGGCTGACTTTTCAGTTGTATCTTTTGCAATCTGCCACATGCCGAAATCATGGGGGCAACGGAACCGCCCGACGTCTTGATTTTCGGTAATAGGCGATGATGGAAAAGCCGCCCGATGGCGGCTAGCCGGTATTGAGTGGCCGTTCTCCAAAACTATCCAGCTTCGAACCCCAATCCACGGCTTTGCCGCCTCACCCACGGACGTCACAGCTGACTTATTCGGATGGCGCCAAAACTCGTTAGCGTCACTGTAGTTCATTCCGATGTTCTGGATCAAGGCGCTAGCCCCTCGGGGTACGCAGATCGATATGATGGCGCAGTTGATCGAAAGTGATGTGGCGAGAGGCGCAAAAGCGTAGATTAAAGATAGGCGGCAAAGTATCCCCGGCAAAATCTACAGCTGGGGCCGACCGTTCAAAACCGTACGAAATCAGTTATCTAGCCTTGCTGACCTGATTGCTTGATTCAAGGATCGATCTGCGAAGGGCGATGGTTATCAGACCCGCATCAACAGCGCCCCCCGCGAATACATCGTCCAGCACAGCACGAGGAATGAGTACTATGCCGGATCATGAGCCGCCGGTGACAGCTCGGGATAGCCCGGCAATGAGGTTCAGGCTCTTCCACTGTTGTGTCGTACGAAAAACTCCGGTTATGCTTCGCCTCCCGTTGCGAGTAGGGGGAGGCTGTAGTGGATAAACGAAACCAAGAACTCCGCGACCTCGGCAATGCCCTGCGCGCCAAGCAAGCGCAAGATGCCGCCAACATGGCGGCGATTCGGCAGCGCAACCATAATGCCACAATGGAGAACTATCGCGTTCAAGCCAAGGTCCAAGCGCTAAATGAATCTATTCAGCGCGCACCGAACCGGTCTTCCTGGGTTCAGCCAAGCGTTGGCACTGGCGCTGGAATGGAGGGAGCAGATCGTAACGATGCGTGGCGGCTTGTCGCATTAGCTGTCGCCGGTTTCGCAGGCTGGAAGACCTTTCTCGCGGTGCAACCCACGTACCCTGTCGGAGGAGCGCTCCTCACCGGGGCTATCGTCGCCATTCTAGCATATATGGTTGCAAACAGTTACGTGGTCCGGAAGTTAACCTTGGCGTTATTAAAGGTAGCTGCTGTTCTCGCCTTTGTCGGCGTTGCTCTGTACGCTTTTTCTCACTTTATCCGGTAAAGCGGAGAAGGTCGGAAGTTCGCTATAAACTCGGCTTATCGGCACCACTCGCCGCCGGCCTCCGGTGAAGCCGCCTGTTCCATCGTCTTGTTTGCTGCAATGCCTCCGCGCCTGGCCCACGCCGGAAATACGACCTTAGCATTCGATTGGAAGGAAAAGCCCTGGCTTTCACTGCACGGACCGGCTTGTGTCAGCCAGAATGTATATCCGCCTGCTGGTTGAGCGCGGATATGGGCCTCGCACCTCGCGTCGAGCTTCGGCGAATCCATGTGATCGTGGAAGACCCATTCCCCTCCAACTTCGGGGGTGGCAACACCGCTTATTCCGAAGTAGTGGCCACGTCCGGACCACGAACTAAGACTGAATTCCAACTCATTTCCTAAATGCCGTGCCAAGAAGGTCGTGGAATTGTTGTCGATGCAATATTTATCCCCGTTTGTTGACGCTGCGATCGCTGCAACTGAAAACATGAGCGTCATGACCGCGAGGAGTAAAACCCTGGCCAACATCGAAGCTTGTCCTTTACAGAGGAGTAGGAGCTGGTGACCATATTTAATTCAAGAATTTCTACAATGAGCGCTACCGCGCGTTCGCCTGCGTGGATTGAAGCCATCTAAGCAGGCTCCGCAAGCTCGGGCCCAAATTTCGCCCGTGGGTGCGTTCTGACTGTTTCCGGTAGGGTAAGACACCCTCGAACAAGCCATCAGGCGGCCAAATTATTGGCCCCTGCGTTGATGCTGCGAGGCATTGTCGGAGTCAGGATTTTGGCGTTTCCACTTGCTGACCCATCTGGGCGGCAAATTCGGCTTCGGCCTCCATGACAAGGTTGTTGTCCATATTAGCCTATGCCGCTAAAGGCACAGGAGTGAATGCACGAGACTGGCCGCCTGACGTCATCCAGCCCTGTTGTTTTACTATACAGTTGGCGCTACTCTGCTGGTCCAGACAACATTCTGGAGGCACGCCATGAGGCTTAAGCGGGGCATGGTTCTATTGGTTTGTGCATGCCTTTATGGCGTCCAAGCGCAGGCCCAGTTGATAGAATATTATCATACTCCAGAGGAGGCCGTCGCTGCCGGCGTCGCCCGTGACTTTAAATCGGCATTTCTGAATCTTCGCGCGGCTGCGCTGTCTAAACAGGAATTACAAGGAGAGATCGCTAATGCGCGGAACGCCTTTCTCGATGGTTGCGCCGAGGGCGTTAGGGATCCGCGAGCCGAAGCCGACTTCGCAGCTGCCCTGCAAAAGAAGGATTTTTATTATCTTCCTTTTTATGTGACAGGCGGATCAGTGCAATCGCTACCGATGGTAATGGACCGCGCGACTGGAGGCGCGGTGGACGGTGGTATCCCGCGCAGTGCGGCGTTTTCCTTTCAAGCGTGGGCTAACGCAATCTCCGAAATGCTGCGCGGGGTCGGATCGAACGATACCGAAGCAATTGGGGCCGCGGCTGAGCGAAGCAAGTTGCTTTATGCGCAATACGTCTCCTTCCGGAACGAAGCGGAAATAGAGTATTGGCGCAAAAACCGCAAATTGTTCGGAAGAGCCTCCGAGAATGATCCGGAAGGACTGGCGGACACCTATGTCCGGGTCGATCTGGTTCCGCAAATCACGTTTTTATATGGAGGCGAGCCGGACAAATTAGCGGCCTTAAAAACATGGAGCGAGCAGGTTAGAGCTGCTATCATTGCTTACGAAAAAGCACAGCCGACCGTCGATTCAGCCGTTCGAATCATGCAGGGTGCTAACTATCCTCCGGACATCATCCAGGCCTTCACCGACGAGGTCAACAAGGCCAGTCAAAATGGCCGCACCAACCAAGCTGTATTAGTGCAAGCCTATGCTAGGGCGCTCATGGCGAACGATAAGAGGAAGGACCCGAACCAGAAGCATCCGAGGGTGCCCGACATGACTGGCCTCCAGTCTGAACTGAAAGACAAAGCGGATCCCCAAGCGGCCGACCAAGTGAATCGTCTGGTGCGTGCCGACCCGTATCCCGTGCCCTACGATTCTTATACGTTTGCACGCTTCCATATGGTGCATGGAGACTTTTATGTCTCTGCTCCACCAATACTTCCAGGTGCAGACTGGTGCACGGGCCACCTCCCTGCTGGAGCACAATCTCCTTCGGTCGCCTCCGACCGTGCAGCGGCTGCTCAAGTTGCTGAGCAAGCCGCCGCTGCACGGGCGATCCGGGCTCAGCTCGAGCGCAGGGTCGCGGAGCGGAAGGCTGCGGAGCAGAAGGCGCGCGACGACGCTGCAAATGCCATGGCGGGGGTCACCACGGCGCGCGCAGCCGTTGCTTCCGCACTGGCAGGGGTTGCTTACGGGCCGGATATTAATGGCTTACGCCTTGGTATGCCTGCCGCACAGGCCGATGAGGTGGTGCGCCGCCAAATGCAGGTCGGCGCGGTGGTTGAGGCAACTTCCTTAACGGTCCCCTACCTCACTAAGGGTCTCGGTCGCGTTCGCATCTTCATTAGCAAGAACAGGACTGAGCAAGTGACTCTCCTTCTTCACGAGGCGAAGACGGGTCCAGTCGTCGGCATCCGACGCGAGGCTTTGACGGACAGTACGGTTACCGATGCCACACTTAAGGAGAAGTATGGTCCTCCGCAACTTATCACCCCAGTGGGTCACTGGTCATGGGGCGTAGAAAGCTCGCCGTGCGTCCTTCAAAACGATGCGCTAGACAATCTAAAGATGTTGGAAGGAACTTCCTCCCCATTTGGACCGCAGATGGTACTGCGACGGACGATGTCGGGGTTTGGCATGATTGCACCACTTCCAGGTAGTGCGCCTGCGGCCATCTCCAACTGGTCTAAATGCGGCGCATTGTTGCAGATCAATCGATATCATGGGGAACTTGAAGAGAGCCTATACGATGCGCGAATTTTCGGCATAGACCTTGCCGACGCGCAGGCAATGGGATCGCAGACGGCCTCAGCGCCGAAGCCTTAAACCTCTGCGAGCCCGCCTGCGGCGCAAGGGCGATGATCCTGGCCACATGCTGACACTATCGAGCGGGCAGGGTTCGATCCCTCATTGTCGATGGATGTCGATGCCGTGGGACTTTTCGTGTTGGCAGAATCCTTGGGTTTCGGAGATGCCGAGCCTGACTAACACCTTTCGGTTATGTTTCTACGGGCTCGGCGCAAAAGCTGGCGCATTCTATTTCCTCCAAAGCCCAGCAAGCGCGCGGTCGTCGATCTACGTCGGCATGACGAGCGGGCGCGCCCGGCATCAAGACCCTCGGCCACCAACATCACCACCCCGGCGGCGGCTTGAACCCCATCCACGCCTTCTCCAGCAACGCCGCCGCCGCGATCGTCGTCCGGTCGCCGTAGAGCGGGCCGGTGATCTGCACGCCCAGCGGCAGGCCGGCCCTGGTGACGCCCATCGGCGCGACGGTTCCCGGCAGATGATAGCCGCCGGTCAGGCCAGGCCAGAACAGCAGGTCGTTGTAGGCGATATCCTGGCCCTCGACGGTGATCCGCCGCTGCCACGGCTCGCCGTCCTGCCGGTGCGGCAAGGCGGCGGTGCCGAAGGCGGGGCACAGCAGCACGTCCCACTCCTGAAAGAACGCGGTCGAGGTTCGGCGCCATTTGAACCGCTGCTCGTTCAGGCCGAGCCAGGCGCGATGGGTGACCTCCAACATGCGGAGCATGATGGCATCGGCGCTGGTATCGCTGTCGGGCAGCACGTCCAGGCGCTTGCGCTTCGCTTCGACCACCGCATCGGTCATGCGGCCGCTCCAGCCGGCATCCAGGAGGCGAAGATACAGGTGGTACGCCTCAGTCGGATCAAACTCAGGCCGCGCGGTGCGGCTGACGGTGACACCCTGACGTTCCAGCCCGTCAGCCAGTCCGAGCAGCATCGCCGCCGTCTCGGCGTCAGTCGCCTGGCCCGGCTGGTCCGCCCAGACCGCGACCCGCAGATCCTTCAGGCCGGTGAAGCGCGGCGCCGGCAGGTTCAGCGTCAGCGCGGTCTCGTCCGGGTCGGGGCCGGCCATCACCTCCAGCGCCACCGCCAGGTCCGCGGCGGAACGCCCCAGCGGGCCAATGACGGAGATATCCGTGCCGGCGGCGGAGCTGATCGCCGGGTCGCCAAAGTTCGGCAGCAGGCCGAACGTCGGCTTGTGGCCAAAGACGCCGCAGAAATGCGCCGGCACGCGGATCGATCCGCCGATATCGCTGCCGATCTCGAACCCGGTCAGGCCGGCGGCCAGCGCGGCGGCCGACCCGCCGGAGGACCCGCCCGGCGTATGCGCGGCGTTCCATGGGTTCGAACTGGTGCCGTAGACCGGGTTGTAGCTCTGCCAGTCGGACAGATCGACGGGAACATTGGTCTTGCCAAAAATCACCGCGCCGGCCGCTTCCAGCCGCCTGATCGCGATCGAGGACATGCCGACCGGCTTGTCCTTCATCGCCATATGGCCGCGCGTGGTCGGCAGGCCCTGGACGTCGAAACTCTCCTTCACCGTGGTGGGCACGCCAAACAGCGGCGCGGACTTGTCGGCCTGGGAATCCAGCGCGCGGGCACGGGCGCGGGCGCGGTCGAAGTCGCGCACGACGACAGCGTTGATACGACTGTCATGCGCCTCGACGCGGGCGATGTAATGATCCAGCAGCTCCAGCGCGCCGAGGTCGCGGGTTCTGACCAGGTTGGCCAAGGCGGTGGCGGACAGGAATGTGGGGTCCATGACGGCGGTCCTTCTGCGGCGGGCGGCAGCGTCGCATTCCTGGCCGCGCGGTTCAACGGGTGGCCGTCACGCCCGCGAATGACCTGCCAAAGCGTCGGACCGGTGCGCCGACACCTCACCGCACGGTCTTGCGCCCCGCCTGGGCAAGCTGCTTCGAACGGGCGGACTGCTGCTCGAACATCCAGCCGGGATATTCCCTCGGCAACGCACTCACCGCGTCGAGCGCGTCGAGTTCCGCCTCGGTCAGCTCGACATTCGTCGCGGCGATGTTGTCATCGAGCTGGTCGAGACGCTTGGCGCCGATGATGACGCTGCTGACCACCTTCTGGTGCAGCAGCCAGGCGAGCGCGATCTGGGCGACGGATACGCCGCGCTCCCTGGCCATCGGCTGCATGGCATCGATGCAGTCGAAGGCGCGTTGGCGGTCGACCGGCGGGAAATCGAACGTGGCGCGCCGGCCGTCGGCGGCTTTGTCCTGATCGCGGGTGTACTTGCCGCTGAGCAGGCCACCGGCCAGCGGGCTCCAGACCATCAGCCCGACGGTCTCGCTGCGCAGCATGGGGACGATCTCGCGCTCAAGATCGCGGCCGGCGACGGTGTAATAGGCCTGCAGCGTCTCGAACCGCGCCAGGCCCTCGCGTTCGGCAATGCCAAGCGCCTTCATGATCTGCCAGGCCGCCCAGTTGGAGACGCCGACGTAGCGGACATGGCCGTGCTGCACCAGGGTGTCGAGTGCCCGCACGGTTTCCTCGATCGGCGTGGCGGGATCGAAGCCATGGATCTGATAGAGGTCGACGTGGTCGAGCTGAAGGCGCTTCAGGCTGGCCTTGACGGCATCGATGATGTGCGCCCGTGAAGCGCCGCGGGCGTTCGGACCGGGGCCGGTCGGGCCATAGGCCTTGGTGGCGATGACCACGTTCTCACGCGGGATCTTCAGGTTACGCAACGCCTGGCCGGTGATCTGCTCCGACAGGCCCTCCGCATAGACATCGGCCGTATCCATGAAGTTCACCCCAGCATCGATCGCTCGGCCGACCAGGTGCTCCGCTTCGGCCTGGTTCAGGCCACCGATCTGTTTCCACATGCCTTCGGCGGCGCCGAAGGTCATCGTTCCAAGGCAAAGCTCCGAGACAAAAAGGCCAGTCCGGCCGAGTTTGTTGGTGCGCATCGCTGTCGTCTCCTGGTTGTCGCTAGATCTGCCGAGCCTGGGCCGGCCAGGCGGTCACGATGACCTAACGCCGGTGCGGCCGGATGGTATGCCGGCAGGGCTGGAATTTTTGGCGACCCCGATCAGGCTGGCACCTGAGCTATCCCCCGCCGAAGAAAAATAGCGCGTGTCGTGGCTACGATAGTGTCGCGGCAATGACAGTTTTGAGTCGAATGCGGCGATCCTGAATGATCTACGACACGATTGGCCGCTTTAACGCTGCCTTGTCGATCTTGCCCACCGTGGTCTTGGGGATCGCCGCCACCACCGACAGCACCACCGGCACCTTGTAGCGCGCCAGGTTTGTCCGGCAGTGGCCGAGCAGTTCGTCCGTCGGGATGGGGTGGCGCAGGACGACGTGGGCGTGCAGCACCTCGCCGCGGTATGCATCCGGAACGCCGAAGGACGCCGCCTCCTGGACCGCAGGGTGCATCAGCAGCACCTCGTCAACCTCCCGCGGGTAGACGTTGTAGCCGCCGGTGATCACCATGTCCTTGCGGCGATCGAGGATGGCGAGGTGGCCGTCGGTATCGAAGGCGCCGATGTCGCCGGTGTACAGCCAGCCGTCGCGCAACGCCGCCGCAGTCTGCTCCGGCTGGTTCCAATAACCCAGCATGATCTGCGGCCCACGGGCACGTATCTCGCCCGATTCATCCGGCGTCGGCAGGGGAATGCCGGAGCTGACGTCGACCACCTGCACCTCGGTGCCGGGCAGCGGCAGACCAACCCGGCCGGGCTTCAGCGGGGAGTGGAGGGAGTTGTAGGTCAGGATCGGGCCTGCCTCGGTCTGGCCGTAACCTTCGTGGATCGGCACGCCGGTCGTGGCCTGCCAGCGCCGCAGGACGTCGGCCGGCAAGGCCGAGGCGCCAGAGTAGCACGCCCGAAGGTGGCGCAGGTCGGCGCCGGCGAGTCCGTCATAATCGAGCAGCCCGGTGAAGACGGTGGCGCCGGCGGGCAGCACCGTGATGCGCTCCCGGCCCAGTTCGGCAACCACCCAGTCAGGCCGGTAGCGCGGCAGGATGACGATCGCGCCGGCACAGACCAGCGCCTGGTACAGGTTCATCGCCAACGCGAACGAATGGAACAGCGGCATCATGCAGAGGAAGCGGTCGCCGTTTCGTGTCGGCAGCCAGGCCTCGCGCTGCGCGACGTTGGCGGCAATGGCACGGTGCGTCAGCATGACGCCTTTCGGGCGACCGGTGGTCCCGCCGGTGTACTGGATCATTCCCAACGCATCCGGGTCTGGAAGCAACAGCGCCGTTTCGACAGGCCAGCGCGACAGCCACGTAACCGTATCGCCATCCAGGACGACGACGTGGGCGATCGCGGCCTGCTGGGCGAGCCGGCGCACCAGGGACGCGCAGGCCGTATCGCACACGGCTATGAGGGGCCGGCAGTCGGTCAGGATCTGACGCAGTTCCCGCTCGGTATAGGTCGGGTTCATCGGGCAGAAGACGGCGCCCGCCGCCTGGATCGCCAGCGTCGCCACGGCGGCCTCGATCGAATTGCCGCACAGCAGCGCGACCCGAGTGTCGGAAGCCCCCAGCCGGCGCAGGTCCCTGGCGAAGCCGGCGACGGCACGGTGGTAATCACGATATGTCAGCCGCAGCGGGCCGCAGACGACCGCCTCGGCGTCCGGTGCCCGTTCGGCTGCCCGCCGGAGCAGCGAGAGGACGGTCGTGGCATCACGCCATGCGTTGGTCATCGGCGATTGGCGGGTTGACGCAACCGACGCCGCGCCAGGGTGCGGATCTCCCTCAATCATCGGGCCATACGATCGCCCCTTCGGTCAGAACGGCTTTGTCTTGACCGATGCATCGGCCGTGCAGCGAAGGCGGGCGCTTCAGGCCAAGAAACGTTCAAGCAGGACAGGTTCATTCGGTCATCACGGATCGATGGTCTGACGAAACCGGGCAATCTCCGACGGCAGGAGCGAAACCAGCAGCACGGCACTCTCGACCGCGTTTTTAGCCTGCACGTGGTCGAAAGCGTCATAAGCATGGGCGGCGATACCGCGGAACCGGCGGGTCTCGTCGGCGGCCCGGGCCGCCTCCGCTCCCAGGATCGCCGGGCGCGTCCCTAGGGGATGTGCCGCGCGGGCGATCAGGTCGGCGTGCCATCTCGCACCGGTTGGCGCTTCCTCGGCGCAGAGATCAAGGATGCGGAGCCGGGCCGCCTCCAGAGACGTATGGCCGGACTGCATGGCGTGCATGAACGCCATCTCCGTGACATACCGGTCCTCGGTCGCCTGCGCCACCGGCAGCCTTGGAAATATGGCCGCGGCACCGGCGAAATGCCGGACCGCCGCCTGGATCGCCGCATTCACCTCAAACCAGCGGGCATCACTCATGCCACCACCCGCAGGTCCGCTGCGATATGATCGAGGAACGCCGGCTTGCACCAGCCGTGCGGCATCAGGTCCGGTTCCAGTCCGTGTCCCAGCACACCGTCTCGGCGAATCGCCACGCCTCACTCAGCGTCTCGGCTGGAAAGTCGAGCAGCAGATCGCCGTCGCTGTGGTACTTCATCTGCTCCCGCGCGGCTGAACCATAAAGCCAGAAACGACCGCAGTGGTCCCGCGCATAGTCCGCCAGCACCGGCATCAGCGCCGCAACCGCCGCCTGGTGCCGCGCGGCCTCGGCTGTCTTACGCTCCGTCAGGGTGACGATCCGCTGCATCGCGCCATTATCCGCATTTCATGCGGCCAAGCCAAGAATCGGGCGTTTCGCTTGCTCTGCGGCCTGGGTGCCGCTACTCGTGTGCGCCTTGGTGCGACGGATCGTCGCCATACTTGTCAGGAGATTATCATGGCTTACAGGGTCGCGGTTGTCGGCGCCACCGGGGCGGTCGGACGCGAAATTCTGAAGACCCTGGCGGAGCGCAACTTTCCGGTGACGGAAGTGGCCGCCGTCGCATCCGGCCGTTCGACCGGCTCGGAAGTCTCCTTCGGCGAGAAAAAGGTTCTCAAGGTCCGCAACCTGGACACGTTCGACTTCACCGGCTGGGATATCGGGCTGTTCAGCCCAGGCGCCGCCGTGTCCGCCATCCATGCTCCCCGGGCGGCGGCGCAGGGCTGCGTGGTGATCGACAACACCAGCCAGTTTCGCATGGACCCCAACATCCCGCTGGTGGTGCCGGAGGTCAATCCGCAGGATCTGCGCGGCTTCGGCAAGCGCAACATCATCGCCAACCCGAACTGCTCCACCATCCAGATGGTCGTCGCGCTGAAGCCGCTGCATGACGAGTTCAAGATCAGGCGCGTGGTGGTCTCAACCTACCAGTCGGTGTCGGGGGCCGGCAAGGAAGGCATGGACGAGCTGTTCGGCCATACCAAGTCGTCCTTTGTCTACGAACAGAGCCCGCCGCAGCAGTTCACCAAGGAGATCGCCTTCAACTGCATTCCGCATATCGACAAGTTCATGGATGACGGTTCCACCAAGGAAGAGTGGAAGATGGTGATGGAGACGAAGAAAATCCTCGATCCCGCCATCGCCGTGCATGCCACCTGCGTCCGCGTGCCGGTGTTCATCGGCCACGGCGAGGCGGTGACCGTGGAATTCGAAAATCCCGTCACCGCCGGTGAGGCGCGCGCCATCCTGCGTGACGCGCCTGGGGTGGAAGTCGTCGACGTGCGGGAAGACGGCGGCTACATCACCCCGCTGGAAAGCGCCGGAGAGGACGCGGTGTTCGTCAGCCGCATCCGCAAGGATCCGACGGTGCCGCATGGGCTGTCGTTCTGGTGCGTGTCGGACAATCTGCGCAAGGGTGCGGCGCTGAACGCGGTTCAGATCGCCGAGACGATGATCGCGATGAACCTGCTGGCGAAGAAGGCGGCATAATATCCGGCCACGGAGGAGCCGCACCGCTTAAAGACGGGCTTGCTCCGCGTCCGAGGTGTCGCCAGGACCCAAGGGCGAGTGGTGGAAACCTGGCGGATGCTGTCCGCTGGGTCCTCAAGGCGGGGGCGCACATTCGCGGCAGATTGGGAAGCTGGTAAGCTGTTGATTTCGTTGCGTTTATGTGACGTCTGCACTAGAACTCCCGCGGCAACAGGCAATCAATCGAATACCGCCCGCCGCCCCGCACGAAAATGGCGAGGCAGAGCAGGTCCCACAGCAGCGCGTACTCGTAGCCCTGCTTGGTCCAGAAGTACCCGTTCGGCCACAGGATCACGGTGATGATCACGCTCATCTCGACGATGATGGAAAGCGCCGCCAGCCGGGTGAGCAGGCCGACGGCGAGCATCAGCGCACCGAACAGCTCCACGCAGCCAACCGCATAGGCGACCGCCAATGACAGGTCCGGACCAAGCCCGCCGAGCGCCGTCTTGGCCGTGCCGGCCGCGCCGCCGTGGAACAGCTTCACCACGCCATGCGGTACCAGCACCATCCCGGTGCAGAACCGCATGAACGCGTAGCTGAACGGCGCAAGGGCGCGGTAGAGTCCGGCGAGTTGCGGCACAATGAGGCGGTTGGCAACGATGTCGCCATCCATGGGATCGTTCCTTTGACCGTAAGGCTGCCAGAATGACGCACGCTGCCGTTACGGCAAGTGCGCTGCCGAGTGATTGGCGACAACCGCGACAGCCGGCTGGAATGCCGCATCTCGTATCCGCCCGATGACGACCGCCTCGCCGTCCGCAGGCCCCTCGACCAGGTAAATCGCAGGCAGGCGCATCGGCCTTCGGCGGAGCAGTGTTACTTCTTCGGCAGGGCGGCTCCCCGTCTCGGATGCCGATCGACGCAGATGGGCCGGCGGCAACGCGCGCGGCGAACCAATCCACGGCTTTCCCATTCACACCCGCCCATAGCGCCGCGCGGTTGCGCCAGGCAATCCGAAGTGCGATGTCACACAGCTTAAACTTCAATCACGCAAAACCGGATGACAGGGAGGCAACGATGCTACAGAAACTTCACCACGTCGCCTATCGCTGCAAGGACGCGACAGAGACAGTCGACTTCTACACCAACGTGCTCGGCTTGCGGTTCTCGCACGCCATCGCGCAGGATCGCGTGCCGTCGACACAAGCGTGGAACCCACATCTGCACGTCTTCTTCGAGATGGAGGACGCCTCCTGCATTGCTTTCTTCGAGCTGCCGGAACTGCCCGCCATGCAGCCTGATCCCAACACTCCGGACTGGGTGCAGCATCTCGCGCTGGAAGTGAAGGACATCGAGACCATGCAGGAGGGCGTCCGCCGCCTGCATGACCGCGGCATCGAAGTGATCGGCCCGATCGACCACCATTTCTGCCAGTCCGTCTACTTTTTTGACCCAAGCGGCCGCCGCCTGGAGATGACAGTACGCACGCAGACCGAGGCCGATGGCGAGCGCTTCGCGACGCAGGCGAACGCGACACTCGCCGCGTGGCAAGCGCGCAAGGCAGCCGCCGCGCTGCCATGATACGCTGACCGGACCAAGAACGCGCCGCTGCGCATGAGCGATAGCACGTCATCGGCGGCCGGCGTGCGGAGCCAATCGATCTTGCCCGGCGACACGCCCATGACGTCAGCCTTGACCGCCAGGTGCCTTGACGAAAGGTCATGCAAGCGCTGTCGGCGAACGACTTGCTTGCTGCTGCAACGCGATAATCAAAGCACGAAACGCTGTGTGGGAACGAACGGCGGCGGCTCCACGCCGAGTTTCGCCTGAGCATACAAGGTGGCGCTGAACTCCAGGTTGGCGGCGGGGTGATTGCGCATGGCGAGCAGGTCGCGGAAGAACCGCTGCAGCGCGCCAGGCGCTGCCATGGTGCGGCCTCCGCCGAGGCCCATCAACTCGTATATCGCGCCGGAGCAACTGGCATGGGCATACGCCGCTTCATGCAGGCACTGCGCACGATGCTCATACGGAATGGTCTGACCCGCTTCAAGCCGCGACAGAAAATCCGTCCAGGTCGACCGGACCCGCATCCGCGCGGCATCGACATCCGCCAAGGCGCGCGCAAGGGGCCGATGCAGCGCCGGACTCTGCGCCACGGGTGGGCCGCCATAGGCCGGAACGCGGCTGCGGTTCTGCTCGATGAAGGCGCCGATCGCGCCGGCGGCCGCACCGATCGCGGGCGCGGCGATCGTGGTGGCGAACACCAGCCGCCACGGTAGCCGGTAGTAAGGCCGGTCATTGACCGCGAAGCCGGGGTCGGTGCCGTGAAAGACGTCAATGATACGGTGCGTGCGATGCGCGGGGACGAAGGCGCCAGGCACCACGACATCCTTGCTGCCGGTGCCGCCCAGGCCGGCCATGTTCCAACTTTCGTGGTCAATGGTGAAATCCCGGCGCGGCACCAGGAAGCTGCGAAATTCCGCGCCGCTGCCGTCGTCCGGCACCACCGCGCCCAGCAGCACCCAGCCGCAATGATCAACCCCGCTCGAAAAATGCCAGCGGCCCGACAGGCGGAAGCCGTCAGCCTCCCGCCGCACCGATCCGGTGGGGGCGTACGACGATGATGCCCGTGCGTCCGGATCCTCCGCCCAGACCTCCCGCTGCGCTTCATTCGCGAACAACGCGATCTGCCAGGGATGGATGCCGACCACGCTTGCCACCCAACCGGTGGACCCGCAGGCCGAGGCAATCCGGATCATGCCTTCATAAAAGCTTGCCAGATCGAGTTCCAGGCCGCCCCACTGACGCGGCTGCACGGCGCGGAACACGCCCGCATCGGTCAGACCCTGAATGATATCGTCTGGCACCCGGCCAAGCTTCTCGGTGTCGGCCGCACGAGCCCTGATCTCCGGCAGCAGGCTCTCGATACGGGAAAAGAACTCTTTCGGACCGGCTCGCCAGGTCTCCGCTGCTTGAGCCGAGGCTAGTTCCGGCATGACGATCTCCCATTGGGGTTTTTTCCGCCGCCCCTGATTCGCGGCGGGACGTTCTTGTTGGCGGCCGAGGCGCCGATCGGGTCGCGCGCCAGCAAGATCCCCGTTGTCCGACGCCCTCCACCATGTCACGCCGTTCCGCAACGGCGCAGCGGTCGCGACCCTAGGTGACCGGACGCTCCGTCAAGCTGGTTCGGCGACCCTGTTGCCCATCGTCCCTGTCGCCCTCATTGTCCCTGTCGCCCATCGCCGTGGATGATCCATGTCAACCGACATCAACGACGGTTCCGCCGCCGCCTGGTTAGAGCGTGATCGCCTGAGGCTGACCCAGTCAGAAGGTGTGAATCACGCGATCAAACAATGAATTAAAGCGCGATCCGTGGATCAACCTAAACCAATCGCACTTTAAGGCACCGAAACCGCGCCTGCCCGGCGCCGCGGCTGGATCGGGCAATGCATCAGGCGGGCACAGGGCGGGCAAACACAGGCATGTCCGTTCTGTCGGCCAGCGCGGCCTCGCCGTCGACCGGCAGGGTCACGTAGTGGTTCAATGCCGCCTGGATGTCGCCTTCCCAGATCTCGCGCGGCAGTTCGTAGAGCAACTCCACGCTGTAGCCGTTCGGATCACGGATGTACAGGCTGTGGGTCATGCCGTGCTCTACCCGCCGGTCGAACTTCACGTCGCGGCTTTGCAGGTAGGCGAGCTGCCGTAGCCACGCCTCGCGGTTCGGCAAGCTAATGGCGATGTGGCTGATCGCGGTCGGCGCGGCGTCCTCGGCGGCTGGCGGCAGGCTTGGGGTTTCCACCAGGGCGATGTCGTGATGGTTCATGCGCCCACCGCCATGGTCGCCGCTGTAGAAGCGCATGGTCCCGCGCCGCGGCGCCCCGTCAGGCCGCCCTTGCAGTTCGCCGACCTGGGCAAATCCGAGGATCTCGGTCCAGAAGCGATGTGACTCCTCGAGATTTCGGACATTGATCACCAGGTGGTTGAGACCGGAGGGCGCCACTGGTCCGCTGGACGCGGTATCGGACATGATTCGCTCCTGTAAGGTTTTTTATGACTTGACAGGACGGTAGTAGGCGGAACACGCGAAAGTCAAGCGAGTGATCCTGCTGCGGCACCAGCTTGCTGCGACGGTAGCGGCGCGCGCCCCCTCAACCTGACGCCATGGTCGCCAGGTGCGCCTGCAGTTCGGCCAGCGGGCACGGGGAGTCCGGCGGCACCAGGTTGATCCAGTCGGCCACGTCCGGGATCCGGCCCGGATTGCGCAGGATCAACTCAGTCTTCAAGAACGGATAGCCGAAGCGCGTCGCCAGAACGTGCCACAGATGGTGCGTCGGGTTCAGCGGCCAGGCATGCAGCAGTTCGGTTGCCTGGGCCGGTGACAGACGATCCAGGTCCCGCAGCTTGGCGTGCGAGGCGGTCAGCCGAACCCGTTCCCCCGGGTCCGACAGCGCCGCCGCGATCAGCCGGTCGTAACCGAACAGCGCCGCCACCCGATGTCCCCGTCGGCGCATCCAGCGCGCCAGCCGGACCTCCCCCAGTTGCACCAGCAGCCATTTTGAGTGGCTCACATACACGCTCTGGACGAACGCCATCAGGTCGGCCGCCGCCGATCCACCCCGCGCGAGCAGCATGTAGCTTTGCAGATGGGCGCCCCCCTGGACGCTTTCGGTCAGCCCGAACAATCCCGCACCGCCCGTGCGCAGCGCGTCCAGCACCGGACCCAGCGGGTGGATCGGGCCCAGCACGCTGTCGTTGACCAGCATCAGTTCCGTCAGCGAAGGCCAGCGGCGGCGTACTTCCGGTATCAGATCGTGCCAGGCACCAAAATCCCGCCCAAAATTCTCCCGCTGTACAAGCAGCGCGCAAACCTGCCGGACCGCCTGCCAGTCTGCCTCCGGTATCCGCGCCGCCATGGAGATGAAGACGATCGCGAACCCGGACTGACGCAGAAAACCAAGCTGATCCAGGACCATGGCGGACACCCGGCCGGTCGTGGAGTAATGCACGTACAGCGCGATGCTGGTCGCATCGGCCTTTGGCTCGGTGCCGGTCTCGATCCGCGGCGGCGATGTCGGACCACGGCGCAGCGCATGGACCGCGTCGCGCGGCAAGGCGGCAATGAGTTCGCCCGCGACGACGAAGCCTCGGTAGACAAGGCGGGACAGTTTGCCCGACGCCGCATACCCATGGGCGACACGGCGAAGGCCGGACGAGCGCCTGTCGAGTTCTGTCAGGCGAAGCGGCTCGGTCACCAGTGCCGTGCGATCAAGGATATTTGCCGCCCGGATATGGAAGCGGCGCGGATGGCGTCCCGCGGGAGCCTCCGCACCGTGCTCTAGCAGCAATGGCTTAGCGGCGGAAGTCAGCGCCCTTGCGTTCGGCCGTCCGAACCAGGCCTTTCCACTCGTTCAGGCCATATTCATAGGTCGAGCGTACCTTCTTCATCCGCTCGGCCGCCTTGCGCTGGACAAATTCCTCGATGACCACCGGCTCCTCGTCCATCTGACGGGCGATCAGTTCAAGCTCGCAGGCGCGTTCCAGCATGTACAGCCGCATCAAGGCGCCGTGGATGGTCTCGCCCAGGGTCAGCAGGCCGTGGTTGATCAGGACAACGCAGCTTCCGTTGGCGCAGCTTTTGCCCAAGGCTTCACATTCCTCGACGGTCGCGGGCACGCCATAGTCATGATAGACGACATCGTCGATGACGTGCATGGCGTCCTGGCTGATCGGACGCAGGCCGCGGCGCAGCAGCGAAACGCCGGCGCCGGCGCGGGTGTGGGTGTGCAGCACGCAGTTGGCGTCGGGCCGAGCCTTGTAGACGCCGCTGTGAATGATGAAGCCGGCGTTGTTGAATTTGCCGCCTTGGGTCAGGACGTTGCCTGCCATGTCCATCTTGACCAGTGACGACGCGGTGATCTCGTCGAACATCTCGCCGTAGTTGTTGATCAGGAAGTGGTCTGGTTCCCCAGGAACGCGAGCCGACATATGGGTGTTGGTCAGGTCAGTCCAGCCAAGGTCGTTGCAGACATGGTAGAGTGCTGCGAGTTCGCAGCGCGTGTGCCATTCGGCTTCGGACATGCCGGATGTTGCGAGTTGGAGTGCGGCTGACATCAATCTTGTTCCTCTTATGGCGTACTTGACATCTGTATGGTGATCCGGTTGGCGGAGCGGCGCAAGTTTTTCGGCCGGTCCGGCCGACGTTCCTGTGTAACATTGGACAACCCGGTGGGTCACAGCGCACTGGCGACAGCCCATGGCTACCACGACGGAGATGGATCGATGAAGCTTCCCTGGCGAGACCGGCGCGGCAAGTTCCTGCCATTCAAGGCTGTTGTCCTGCTGTCGCTGCTGGTGCCCGGCGTGCTCTACGCATTCTGGCTGCGGACCGATGCGCTGGGCGGCCGGCCGGTGATGGAGGCGATCCACGGCGCCGGCCTGTGGGCGATCCGCCTGCTGATCCTGTCGCTGGCGATCAGCCCGTTTGCCCGAGCGCTGGATTGGCCGGGCCTGCTGCTGGTGCGCCGGATGATCGGGGTCGCGGCGGCGTGCTACGCCGTGGCGCATCTTTCCCTGTACGTCGTCGATCAAAAATTTGTGCTATGGACAGTGGTGTCGGAGATCGCGCTGCGCTTCTACCTGACCATCGGCTTCGTCGCACTGCTGGTCCTGCTCGCCCTGGCGTTCACCTCCAACGATGCGTCGGTGAAGCGGCTTGGCCCGAACTGGAAGCGGCTGCATCGGCTGGCTTATCCGATCGGCGCGGTGGCGCTGCTGCATTACTTCATTCAGTCTAAGGCGAACGTGTCCGAGCCGGTGTTCGTCGCCGGCCTGTTCATCTGGCTAATGCTGTGGCGCACGGTGCCGGAGGCATGGCGGCGGCGGCAGGGATTGGCGTTCGTGGCGGGGTTCTACGGCAGCCTGGCGGTGCTGTCCGGCCTGGCCGCGGCCGGGGTGGAATTCGCCTGGTACGGCCTTGAGACGCGGATCAACCCCTGGCGTGTGCTGGCTGCCGATGAAACGATTGCTTATGGCTTGCGGCCGGCGCACTGGGTCTTCGTCGTGGCTGTCGCGATCATGGCGGTTACCGTGGTGCGGCGGCTGTTGCCGCGCGGCACGCGTCGGGTTCCGCCGGCGCGACAGCGCCAGCAGGTGCCCATCGCCGAGGCGTAGATTGCTTGAGGTGCCCGGTTGCGTGAAGGGCTCGTCGCTTGACCCCATCGGACCCTCGGAGTACCGGCTGATCGCGCACGACCGCACCAGGCGGCACGTTCAAGGCACGTGAAACAAGCCAGCTCTGCAAGGACCTCTGCACCGGTGAATGCCTTCAGCTTCCCGCCTCCGCCGCCCTGCCCTGAAGCCGAGGTGCTGCGCGGAGAAGTCCGCGACTTCCTGAACACTGCCCTGGCCGATCGCCGACCGGTGGAGAAGGCCGAGTTCTGGACCGGCATGGATGCCGCCTTCAGTCGCGCGATGGGCCAGCGCGGCTGGATCGGCATGACCTGGCCGAAGGCGCATGGCGGGCACGGGCGCACCTCGCTGGAGCGCTACGTGGTCCTGGAGGAGATGCTGGCCGCCGGCGCGCCGGTGGCGCTGCACTGGATCGCCGACCGTCAGTCCGGCCCGCTGATCCTGCGCGTCGGCACGGACGAGCAGAAGAAGATCCTGCCGCGGATCGCCGCCGGCGAGGCGTTCTTCTGCATCGGCATGAGCGAGCCCGACGTCGGCTCCGATCTCGCTTCGGTTCGCACCAGGGCGGCGAAGGTGCAGGGCGGCTATCTGGTGAACGGCACCAAGGTGTGGACCAGCTTCGCCCACCTGTCGCACTACATGATCCTGTTCTGCCGCACCGGTTCGGCCGAGGACCGGCCAGGGAACCAGCCAGCGGATCGTCATGGCGGCGTCAGCCAGTTCCTGGTCGATCTGCACAACACGCCGGGTATCACCATCCGCCCGATCATGGCGCTGACCGGTGAGCACCACTTCAACGAAGTCGTCTTTGCGGATGCCTTCCTGCCGGAGGGCGCGCTGCTGGGCCGGGAGGGCGACGGCTGGAACCAGGTGACCAGCGAACTGGCATTCGAGCGCAGCGGACCCGAGCGGTTCCTGTCCTCCTTCACCCTGTTGGTCGAACTGGTGCGCACGCTGGGACCGGAGCCGTCCGATGCCGGAGCAATCGCGATCGGACGTCTGACCGGACATATCATGACGTTGCGGCGGCTGTCGCGTTCGGTTGCCGGCATGCTGCAGAACGGTGAAAATCCGGCCCTGCAGGCGGCGCTGGTGAAGGACCTGGGAGCCATGGTCGAACAGGAGATTCCTGAAATCGCCCGCCAGTTGGTCGATGCGGAACCGGATGCGCGCTCGACGCAGGATTTCGCCGCCGTGCTGGCGCATACGATGATGCACGCGCCGTCGTTCTCCTTGCGCGGCGGCGCGCGGGAGATCCTGCGCGGGATCATCGCCCGCGGGCTGGGGCTTCGCTGATGCTTTGGGGAAACCGGCAATGACCGACAAGGTGCTGTACCAGCAGGATGGCGCGATCGTCACGATCACGCTGAACGATCCGGCGATGCGCAACCCGATTTCCGAACGCGAGACGGTCGACGGGATCGTCGAGGCGATCGAACGGCTGAACCAGGACGGCTCGGTGCGCGTCGCCATCCTGACGGGCGCGGGCAGCGCGTTCAGCTCCGGCGGCGACCTGCGCAAGATGCAGCAGGAACTCGACCGGCGGGCGGAGAAGCCGGCGCTGACGCCGCGCTACTACAAGTTCGGCATCCAGCGCATTCCGCTGGCGTTCGAGAAGCTGGACGTGCCGATCATCGCCGCGGTGAACGGGCCGGCGATCGGCGCCGGACTGGACCTCGCCTGCATGTGCGACATGCGGATTGCCTCGGACAGTGCCCGTTTCGCCGAAAGCTTCGTCAAGGTCGGCATCGTGCCGGGCGACGGTGGCGCGTGGCTGCTGCCTCGGGTCGTCGGTTACTCGAAAGCCTGCGAGATGGCGTTCACCGGCGACATGCTGAATGCGCAGGAGGCGCTGGCGTGTGGGCTGGTGTCGCGAGTCGTGCCGGACACCGAGCTGCTGGACGCGGCGAAAGCCCTGGCGGCGCGCATCGCGGTAAACCCGCCGCACGCGGTGCGGATGGCCAAGCGGCTGCTGATCGAGGGGCGGCACAGCCGGCTGGACACGCTGCTGGAACTGTCTGCCAGCCTGCAGGCGCTGACGCATGCCACGGGGGATCACCGGGAGGCGGTCAGCGCCTTCCTGGAAAAGCGGCGACCGGACTTCAAGGGTGACTGATCGTCGGCATTGTTCAGGTGAGCCTGTCTGCATGGTAGGCTGAGCTACTGCGGAGGGGTGGCGTGGTGTCTGACCCACCGTTGAGGTCCTGGACCGTTGACAAATTCTTCGATTGGCAAACGCGCCAGACGATGCCAAGGCAAATCCGGCGGCCGGATGCGGGCGTTGACTGCGGACGACGAAACCCGAGTGGGCTAAAGGCTGTTCTGCCGCGCATGGTTGCCGAGGTTCTTTCGCCAACCACACGCGATTTCGATACATTCGAGAAATTGTCGGAATACAAGCAGATCGACAGCCTGGACTACATCATGGTCATCGAGCCGAACGCACCTGCGTTGGTCGTCTGGTCACGGGCGGAGGATCGGAGCTGGGATCGTCGTGTCATGGAAGGACTTGGCCACGCGGTGGACATGGCTGCAATCGGGGTCACGCTGCCCCTCGCAGAAATCTACGATGGCGTTGAGTTTCCAGCACGGCCTCGGCTTATCACATTATCCTTTCGAGGTGGAGCCGACCCAAATACCGACAGGCCACCGTCATTCATAATGCGTTCCACGGATTTATGACGGTAAGACCACAGCCCTCAAACCCGCTGATGTCACGAGTAGCGACAGCGGCCCCGGCAACCAGTGCGGTTGCTGCAATAAGGGCGTCGAAGGCTTCAATGGGCATGCCAGCAAGTCGGCGGCTGACGACAATATGAGCGTAATGAGATGCTGCCGCATCATCGAATGGCAGGACACGATTGGCGAGATCTTCGTCGAACATCGCAGCGGCTGCTTCAGCAAGTGCGATGCGCCGCCTGCCCTTGGGCAGCGCGGCGATACCATGAAGGATTTCCGCCCGGTTAATGCTCGTGGCGTAGAGCGTCGCGCGTGGCTGTGCGGCAGCCCAGGCCAATACCTGCGGATTTGGCTGCGAGCGCATCAGTTCCGAGATGACGTTGGTGTCGAGTACGATCAGTAATCGAACACAGGCGGATTGCGTACGGGCACCCGCGGATGGGCCTCAAGATTATCAACTCCACCAAACGGCGCGAAGCGGCGGCGAATGGCTTCCGCTAGATTGACCTCGTGGTGAGGTTTTGTGTTAACGGCGTCGGTTATGATGGCGCGCAGCTCGGCTTCCATGGAGCGGCCGTTGCGGGCGGCCTGCACGCGCAGTTGGTCTTTCACAGCGGCATTAATGTTTCGGATAGTAAGCGTGGCCATTTGAGTCTTGTGCGCTAGAGCGTAATCACCTGAGGCTGACCCAGTCAGAAGGCGTGAATCACGCGATCAAACAATAAGTTAAAGCGCGATTCGCGATTCGTTGGTCAACCTAAACCAATCGCGCTTTAATGTGCCTATCTTATAGGCAACGCTGTCAATGCTGTCAATGATCGCATCAAGCGCGGACGGCACGAAGCCAAAGTTTGGCCTGCATGTCAGCGTTCGGGGCTAAAAGATCGCTGGTGGCAGGCTAACTCTGCAGCAGTGACCGGTGGTCACGGCCGCCGAGGTAATTGAACCACGAATGAAGCGGCACGATCGCCAACAGCCCTAGTCCGGCTTCACGCCCCTCGCGGCACCATCCACCTCCAACAGCATCTCCCCGCTCGCCTCCCCAACATCGTGCAGGCCGAGCAGGGCGATGTCGGTGTCGATCTCCTTGGTGAGAAGGTCGATGGCATGGCTGACGCCCGCCTCGCCGGCGAGGATCGCGGCGAACAGGAAGGGGCGGCCGATGAAGACGAAGTCCGCCCCCAGCGCCAGCGCCTTCAGCACGTCGGTGCCGCGACGAAAGCCGCTGTCGATCATGATCGTCATGCCGCCCTTCTCGGCCATGATGCCGGGCAGCACCTGCAGCGGCGACACGGCCTCATCGAGCTGCCGGCCGCCGTGGTTGGAGACGACGATGCCGTCCACGCCGCACTCCCGCGCGATCCGGGCGTCCTGCGGCGACAGGATGCCCTTGACCACGAACGGCCCTTTCCACAGCCGGCGGATCAGCCGCACGTGGTCCCACGACAGCGATGAGTGGCTGGCGATCGAGGCAACGGCGCGGGAGAACAGGTTGGGGCCGCCCTCCGGCTCCAGATTCTCGATCCGCGGAAGGCCGCGCCGAAACCACGTCCGCGCCGCGGTGCCGACCAGCCAGCGCGGATGCGTCGCGGCGTCCCAGCTCAGGCGCGGCGTCGGCCAGAGCGGCATGCTATAGCCGGCGCGGTGGTCATTCTCGCGGTTGGACCCGACCGGCACATCCGCGGTCAGCACGAACGTCGAGAAGCCGGCCTGGGCGACGCGATCGACCATTCCCTCGATCGCCTTGCTGGTCGGCGACTGATAGGCGGCGAACCAGGCGCCGGGATACTGCTGCGCCACCTCCTCCATCGGGATGATCGAGTTGGCGCTGAGGATGAACGGAATACGCGCTTTCGCCGCGGCACGGGCCATGACGTTGTCGGCGTCGTACGCCACCACGGCGCTGGCCCCCATCGGCGCGATGCCGAAGGGCGAGGCGTAGGTGCGTCCAAACAGGGTTGTCGCCTGGCTGCGGTGCTCGACATCCGTCAGCACCCTGGTCACCAGCCGCCAGTCCTTGAACGCCTCGCAGTTTCCCTGGAGCGTCACGCCGTCTTCCGATCCGTTCGCGACATAGCCGTAGGCGGCGCGTGGCAGCATGCCGCGGACGGCTGGCTGGAAGTCGTTCAAATTGAGCATGCTCCGCAGCTTGCGTTCCTGCCCGATCAGGCCCCACGCACGCGCCCGTCGCGCATGGACAACCAGGGCACCGGCCGATTCGGCAGTTGCAGACATGGAACTCTCCCGCAGGTCGACGAAAGGTGGATAGTCGCATGGCTGCAAGCGTATCGGACCTGGCCGCGTTCAAGGCAGCGTGCTCAAGATCGCGTGGGCATCAGCCGGCGCCCAATACCGATGGCGCGGGATGGCGTTGGCTTCGATGGAGAGTGACATATGCCCAATCCTTACCGGCCCAATTCCAAGCCCCCAGGGCGGGACTGGCAGGACCGTTCGTCCGTGCGGATGCCCGATCCGAATATCGTCGCGGTCGACCCGCGCTTCCGCCAGTACATGATCCCGAACGCGCAGATCGAACGCATCCATACCGGCGCGCGCTGGTCCGAAGGACCGGTCTGGTTCGGTGACATGCGCTGCCTGATCTGGAGCGACATTCCGGACGACCGGATGCTGCGCTGGGACGCGCAGACCGGCCGCACCAGCGTGTTCCGTCAGGCGGCCGGCTTTCCCAACGGCAACACGCGTGACCGCGAGGGGCGACTGATCACCTGCGAGCAGGACAACCGCCGGGTGACCCGCACCGAGCATGACGGGCGAGTCGTCGTGCTGATCGACCAGTTCGACGGCAAGCGCCTGAATTCGCCGAACGATGTCGTGGTCCGCTCCGATGGCAGCATCTGGTTCTCCGATCCCGGCTACGGCATCAGCAACGCCTATGAAGGTCATGCGACGGAGTTTAAATTGCCGCGCTGCGTCTACCGGATCGATGTGAAAAGCGGCCCGGCGAAGGTCGTCAACGATGCGTTCGCGCGCCCGAACGGGCTGTGTTTCTCACCGGATGAAAAGCTGCTGTACATCAGCGACACCGCGGTCGGCGACGATCCGGCGAACCCCGCCACCATCACGGTCGTTCAGGTCGATGAGGCGGGCAGACTGTCCAACCCCAGGGTGGTCCACGACTTCAAGGACCACAAACCCGGCTTCGGCGACGGCATGCGGATCGACCGGGACGGCAACCTGTGGGTCGCCACCGGCTGGGCCGGCGAAGGCTTCGACGGCGTGCACGTCTTCGCGCCGGACGGCGTGCTGATCGGACAGATCCTGCTGCCGGAGGTCTGCGGCAATCTGTGTTTTGGCGGCGACAAGCTGTCGCGCCTGTTCATGGCCGCCAGCACCTCGCTTTACGTCGTCACCCTCCACGCACAGGGCATTTCGCCCTGCTGAGGTAGATGTCTATCGCTGCTCGCCGACGAAGCCGCTGGTCAGTGCGTTCAGCCGGTCCAGCGCGGCCCGCGGCAGGGGACCTTTCAGCACCGCCGCCAGGCTGCCCTCGAACTCCTGCACCGTCGCCATGCCGACCAGGATGGTGCCCATCGCCTTGTGGGTGATGGCGAAACGGATCGCCGCCTCGGCCAGGCTGGCGGCGAAGCCCTCGGTCACCAACGGCATCAGGCGGCGGGCGCGGTCGAGATCAGATGAGTAGCTGTAGGCCGATCCGATCGGGGCGGGTGGAGGGCTGGCGGTGGGATGGCGTTCAGCCGAACCGCTCAAGGCGCCGGCGGCCAGGACGCGGATGCCGACCACCCCGACACCGGCTTTTTGCGTGTGATCGAACAGGTGGCCATAGTCCTGTGCCGGATAGCCCGGCGGCAGCGGAGTCGCCGCGGAGGGGTTCAGCATGTTGTAGCTGACCTGAGCGCTGTCGAAGGCACCGGAATCAACGACCTGGTGCAGCGCCGCGGTGTCGCCGATCGCGGTGATGCCCAGGAAGCGGGTCTTGCCGGCCTGGCGCAGCGCCTGGAAGGCCGGCACCACCTGATCCAGCACCTGCGCCACGCTCAGGCTTTCGCCGCCGCCGTTCACCGTGATCTCGTTGTGCAGATGGAAGATGTCGACATGGTCCATCGCCAGGCGGCGCAGGCTGCCATCCAGCGATTCGGTCACCACGGCGGCGATACGGCTGACATCGGTGGACGAAATGCGAACCTTGGTGCCGACCTGGGCCCCGTCCGGCCTGAACCCACGCAGCACCCGCCCCAGGTTCGTTTCGGATGCGCCATTGCCATATTGCACGGCGGTATCGAAATAGTTGATGCCGGCGTCGAGCGCCTTGCCGACGGCGCGATCCTGGTCCGCCGCCGAACCCCGCACCATCAGGCCGCCCACCGCGCCGCAGCCAAACCCCAGCACCGACAGTCGCAGGCCGGTGCGTCCGAACATGCGCATTTCCATCGTCTCGTTCCTTCCCTACTGATACAGGCCGCCCTACTGATACAGACCGGCGGAGCGGCCCTTCAGCTTGCACAGCGCAACCAGCAATTCCAACGTCGGCACTTCAACGCCGGCCAGATGCGCCAGTGCCAGCGGAGCATCGAACATCCCATCAATTTCCATCAACCGCCCCACTTCCAGATCCTGCAGGATGCTCGGCTTATGATCCATCGCGCGGTGGTTGGCGATGCGCGCTTCGTGGTTGGTGGTGGGGTCGGCGCCGAGCGCACGGGCGATGGCGGTGGCTTCATGCATCATGCGCAGGGCGGCCTGTTGCGCCGCCGGTTCAGCATAGATCGATTTCGGCGCGCTGCCGGTCAGCACCGCCAGGGTGCCGCCCGCCAGGTTGCTGATCAGCTTGTTCCAGATCTCGGTGCGGATCGTGGCCGTCGCCTCGCCGCTGATGCCGCCGTCGGTGATCAGGCCGGCCAGCGTCCGCACCCGATCGGACAGACCGCCGTCAGGCTCGCCCAGGATGAAGCGGCTCTTCGGCTGCTCGACATGCACCACGCCGGGCTTGGTCACCGAACTTGCGGAGTACACCACGCCGCCGATCGCCCTGCCCGGCCCCAGCGCGCGGCGCAGCCGGTCATCCGGATCGATCCGCGGCAGCGAGCGGCCCTGCAGCGGCCCCGGCAGATGGTCGAAATACCACCACGGGATGCCGTTCATCACGAAGGCCACCGGCGTATCGGCCGCCAGCAGCGGACCGATGGCGGCAGCGACCGAGGGCAGCGCCGGCGCCTTCACCGTGACGAACACCGCATCCTGAGGCCCTAGCTCCGCCGGCTCGGATGAAGCCCGGACCGCCGCGCGATGCGTGCCGTCCGCCGCATGCACCACCAGCCCGTGGGCCTGGATCGCTGCCAGATGCGCGCCTCGCGCGACGACGGATACCGACGCGCCCGCCCGGTGCAGGCGCGCCGCCAGATGGCCGCCGATCGCGCCGGCGCCGTAGATGCAGATCTTCATCGCCGTGTCCCTGTTGCGTCGGTTCATCCGACGATACCAACCGCATCAGGGTCAAGTCTGGCCTGAACCGGCGACATGGCCTAGAACGGCGCGATCCGATCAACCTGGAGCCAACCATGAGCAAGATCATCCGCACCGAGCCTGGCCCGATCCTGTCCAAGGCCGTCGAGTACCACGGCTTCGTCTACCTGCCCGGCATCACCGCCCGCGACACCGGCAAGGACATCAAGGGCCAGACCGCCGACGTGCTGGCGCAGATCGATGCGATGCTGGAGCATCATGGCACCGACAAGACCCGCCTGCTGCAGGCGACGATCTGGGTCAAGCACATCAAGGACCGCGTGCTGATGAACGAGGTCTGGTCGCCTTGGCTGCCGAAGGAAGGCGCCCCGGCGCGGGCCTGCGTGCAGGCCGAGATGGCGGCACCGGAGGTGCTGGTGGAGATCATGGTGACGGCATGCAAGTAACGGGCTGCAAGTAACGTCAGGCTGTGGCGCCGCCATCGACCGGAAGCGCCACGCCATTGATGAACGATGCCTCGTCCGACAGCAGGAACAGCGCTGTGCTGGCGATTTCCTCGGGCTGCGCGACGCGGCGCATCGGATTGAGGCCGCCGCGTTTGGTGACCAGTGATTCCGGCGTCTCGCCGGGTGGAAGCTGGCTGTCGGGACGGGCGACGAAGACGCGCAGCATCGGCGTGTCGGTGGTGCCGGGGCAGACGGCGTTGATGCGGATGTTTTCCTGGCCGTAGCGTTTTGCCAAGCCCTTCACCAGCCCGACCACGCCGAATTTGGCGATGTTGTAGACCGGGCTGTACTGCGAACCTTGCAAGCCGGACGTGGACGCCGTGAACAGGATCGCTCCGCCGCCGCGGGCGCGCAGTTCCGGCAGCGCCGCCTCGGTGGTGACCAGCACGCTGCGGACGTTCAGGTTCATGGCGAAGTCGAAGTCCTTCCAGTCCAGGCCTTCGATAGATGCCGGACCGGGCGTGCCGACATGGTTCCAGACGAAATCAAGTCCGCCGAAATGCCGAGCGGTCTGGTGGACGATGGAACGGGCGAAGTCGTCGCTGGTGAGGTCGCCGGACAGACCGATCGCCTTGCCGCCGGCTGCCGTGATCTGCTGCACCACCGCGTTCGTGGCCGCCTGATCGAGGTCCACGACGGCGACCGAGGCGCCTTCGGCGGCGAAACGAATGGCCCCTGCCCGGCCCATTCCAGAGGCCGCGGCGGTGACGATGCCAATCTTGTTGTTCAGGCGCATTGTTGTTTCCTCCTATGGGTTGTTTATCGATCAACGTGTCGTCCGCGCTGGTGCGCCACGCGCCTGACGTCATGGCGGCCAGGCGTCCCCACATCACGGCCGGCGGAGGCCAGCTATCCACGTCTTTGCTGCCTCCAGATTCGCAAAGCGCCGGTGCCCGCTCGGGCGAACGTGCCCGACTTCCGACGACTAGCTGTCCATGAGACCATGATCGTTCATGGTTGCCTCATCGCGAATGTCCAATCATGGGCTACAGGTTTGTTTATCTCCTGATTCACGCCTTCTGACGAATCAGCTTCAGGCGATCACGCCCAACCCCATGATCCTGTCAGCCTGTCTCCATCGGCAGGGTTTCGTCCTTGGCCCATTCCGACAGCGATGCGTCGTAGATCTTCACGTCGGTATGACCCAGCATGGTCAGGATCAGGGCATCGGCGCTGGCGGCGATGCCGCCGCCGCAATAGGTGATCACTGGCCGGTCGAGCGCGCCGACGGCCCCCAGCCGCTGGCGCAGTTCATTAGCCGGCAAGAACGTGTTGGTCGCGGGATCGAGCAGGTGGGCCGCCGGCACATTGACACTGCCGGCAATGCGGCCGGAGCGGCCATAGCTGTTGCCGCCCTGACCCGCATGCTGCGCGGGCAACAGGGCGTTCAGCGTGCAGATCCCGGCGTCGCCAACAGCGGCTTTGACTTTGTCCTTGCCGACCATCAGGTTGCGCACTTCGCGAACGACGAAGTCACTGGCGGGACGGGCGGCGGCGGGACCGGTTTCGACCGGGCGGTTCTCGCGCAGCCATTTCTGCCAGCCGCCATTCAGCACCGCGGCGTTATCGTGGCCGAACTCTCGCAGCAGCCACCAGACGCGGGTCGCCCACCAGGGGTTCGCCGTACTGTAAGTGATGACCCGCGTGCTGTTGTCGATACCGAAACGACGCATCGCGGCGGCGAAGTGTTCCGGCGTCGGCCGCATGAAATTCAGTCTCTGCGAAGTGTCCGAGACATCGCGGGAGACGTCGCAGAACTGCGCACCAGGGATGTGGCCGTTCTCGAAATCCTCGCGGCCCGGCTTCACCGTGTAGGTGATCTTCGGGTCGGGGATCAGATGCGTTGTGCAATCCAGCACGACAATGTCTTGCGTGCCATCCGGCACGACGCTGTCCGGCGCGCCATCCGGCACGACGATGTCCCGCGCGCCATCCGGCACGACGATGTCCGGCGCGCCATCCGGCACGACGATGTCCCGCGCGCCATCCGGCACGACGATGTCCCGCGCGCCATCCGGCACGACGATGTCCCGCGCGCCATCCGGCACGACATCTCGCAGGTGCTGGGCGAGCCAGTCGGTCTCGACCAGGAATTCCGGGTGAACAAATCCTTCCATCGTTCAATGCCCCGCTGCGAGTTCGGCGAGTTCGATCACCACGTTTCCAGTCGCGGACGGATCCAGGAAGATGATCTTCGAGCCGCCATGGCCGATCCGCCAGGTATCGCTTTGCAGCTTGACGTTCTTGGCTTTCAGTTCGCCGATCGCGCCCTCGATGTCCTCCACTTCGAAGCAGATGTGGAACAGGCCGGTGCCTTTTTCGGCAATCCATTTCGTCACGCCGGACTCGGGTCCGTGGCCTTCCAGCAATTCGATGTAGCTTTGCCCCACCGGCAGCATCGCCAGACGGGTCTGACCGATCTGTTCTTCATACTCCAGTTCCAGGCCGAAGGTGTCGCGCATCAGGTCGAGCGACTGCTTCATTGAATCCACCGCAATGGCGATGTGTTCCACGCGCTTGATTTTCATCGTTGCAACTCCGTTGTCAGGATATGATGACGCCGCTGTCCACCGGGTAGACATGACCGGTGACCTTGCTGGATTCGTCGGATGCCAGGAACAGCGCCATGAATGCGATGTCCTCCGGCTCGATCAGGCCGAGCAGATGGGCGTTCGCCAGCTTGTCGAGGGCGGTGTTGCCGGCCACCAGTTTGCGAACGCGGTCGGTCATGGTGGCGGAGGGGGCGATGGCGTTGACCCGCACCTTTGGTGCGAACTCCACCGCCATCGACCGGGTGATGGCCGCCACGCCGCCTTTCGCCGCCGTGTAGCAGTCGCGTCCCGGAATGCCCATCAGCGCGACGTTGGACGCCATGTTGATGACCGACCCGCCGCCGGACTGGATGATCGCGGGAATGCCGAAGCGGCAGCCCAGGAAGGTGCCGAACAGGTCGAGCTTGATCACCCGCCAGAATTCCTCCAGCGGCGCATCGGTCACGTCGCTGTCGCGCGCGGTCGAGCCGCCGGCGTTGTTGTGCAGGACGTGCAGCCCGCCGTAGTGGCGCACCGCGGTGTCAACGGCGGCCTGCATGCTGTCGGGTTCGGTGACGTCCGTTCTGATGGCGATCGCCTCGCCGCCGGCCTGGATGATCGCATGCGCGGTCTGCTCGCCGGCCTCGGCGTCGAGTTCAGCGATGACGACCTTGGCGCCTTCTTTCGCGAACAATCTTGCCGTTGCCCTGCCGATGCCGGTTCCGGCGCCGGTTAGCAGCGAAACCTTGCCTTCCAGACGTGGCATGTGCGTTTCCCCTTGTATCCGGGAACTATCGTCGCCCGTGTGGTAAGGCGGATCAAGGGGCCGGACCCCCGCCCGGCAAAGTCCGTCGGTTTCGGCATGATCCGCTACACGGGCAACACGCCGTCCCCCCTTGCGGCCCGTGATCTGAAGGTGCAAACGAACAATCAATAACAATCGCGATCATGTTGTGGAGGAATAGTGAATGAAGCGGCGATCAAGCCATGCGTCCGTGCGGATTGGCATCCCGGCGATGGCGGCCTTGCTGGCCTTGTCGTCAGGGTCGGCTGTCGCGGCCCCAGCCACCCAAGGCGTTACCGCGACCGAGATCGTGGCCGGCTCCACCGCCGACCTTTCGGGCGTGACAGCCGTTCAAGGCGTCAACAACAGCAACGCGGTCCGCATGGTATTCGATGATGCCAATGCGCAAGGTGGCGTCAACGGGCGCAAGATCCGCCTCATCGTCGAGGACATGCAGTATCAGGTGCCGCATGCCGTGCAGGCGATCAACAAGCTGCTCAATCTGGACCACGTGTTTTTCACCGTGGTCGATGGCGGCACGCCGATGAACAATGCCGAAATGCCGATGCAGTTCCAGAAGAACGTGCCGAACCTGTTTCCGCTCACGGCCGCGCGCTCGATGTACGAGCCGTACAACCGGCTGAAGTTCGCGCAGTTCGCGTCGTATTACGACCAGATGCGCTCAGGCGTGAAATATTTCGTCGAGCAGCGGCACGTCAGCCATCTCTGCGCGATGTACCAGGACACCGACTTTGGTCGCGATGTTCTGCAGGGCGTTCAAGCCGAGGCGAAGGCGCTGGGGATGCAGGTGGTGGCGACCACGGCGCACCAGCCGACCGATACGAATTTCAGTGCTGATCTGACCAAGTTGCGCGATGCCGGCTGCGACTGGGTGGGGGTCGGCACGATCGTCCGCGACAGCATAGACATTGTCTCGCAAGCGAAGAAGATGGGCTGGACCGTGCCTTTCGTTGGTCAGTCCGCCTCCTACGACACGGCCATAGCGACGGCGCCAGGTGACGTGGGCGAGGGCTTCTATTCCATGAGTCCCTCGATCTATGCCTACGCGGACGATCCGCGGCCAGCGGTGCGTGAATTTTTCGCGGAATACAAGAAACGCTTCGGCATCGATCCCAACTTCCTTGGCGAGACCGGCTACAGCGCGGCGCACATGGTCCTGCTGGGTTTGCAGAACGCCGGGCAGGACCTGACGGTGGACAGCCTTATCAAGGGACTGGAGAGTATCCACAGCTACACGGACATCTTCGGCACGACCTATTCCTTCGGACCGAACCAGCATCATGGGGAAACGTCGTCGTACCTGTCGGTGGTGCATAAGGGACGCTGGGTTCCGGTTCAGACCGAGGCGCTAGGATATTGAATTGCGCCTGAATGAGAAGGTGGCGGATGCAGGCTTGGTTTCTAGAACTTGTCATGGATCGACCTGCCGCGTCTGCTGCCACTCCGCCCTGCCCGCTGGTCCCCCCGCTGGTCCCGTGGCATCAGTCGATAACCGGTCCAGGGGGCACCGCTTGCCGCTACCGGCTCAGCGCCCGCGTCATGTCGTCGATCCCGCTGACTGTCAGCGGGTACATCCGGCCTTCCATCAGGTCGTTCACCATGCTGATCGACCGCACATGCCCCCAGCTCTGCTTCGGCGTCGGGTTCAGCCACGCTGACCGCCGGTAGTGGGAGCACAGGCGCTCCAGCCAGACAACGCCGGCCTCGTCGTTGTAATGCTCGACGGAGCCGCCCTGCATGGTGATCTCGTACGGGCTCATCGCCGCGTCGCCGACAAAGATCATCTTGTAGTCGGGTCCGTAGGTGCGCAGCACCTGCCAGGTCGGGATGACCTCCTCATACCGGCGGCGGTTGTTCTTCCATACCTTCTCATAGGGAAAATTATGGAAGTAATAATACTCCAGGTGCTTGAATTCGGTTCGCGCGGCGGAGAACAGTTCCTCGGTCAGCTTCACATGATCATCCATCGATCCGCCGACGTCCAGGAACAGCAGCACCTTCACCGTGTTGTGCCGTTCGGCCACCATCTTCAGGTCCAGGCTGCCGGCGTTGTTCGCGGTTGACCGGATCGTGTCCGGAATGTCCAGCTCGGTGGCCGCGCCCTGCCTGGCGAACCGGCGCAACCGCCGCAGCGCCAGCTTCATGCCGCGGGTGCCCAGTTCCACCGTATCATCCAGGTCCCGGTAGTCCCGCCGATCCCAGACCTTCACCGCCTTGCGGTGGCGCGACTCGTCCTGCCCGATCCGCACACCTTCCGGATTGTAGCCATAGGCCCCGAATGGCGACGTGCCCGCCGTGCCGATCCATTTCGAGCCACCTTGGTGGCGGCCCTTCTGTTCCGCCAGCAGTTGCTTTAGCCGGTCCATCAGCGCATCAAACCCGCCGAGCGCCTGAATTTTTGCCATTTCCTCCGGCGACAGCAGTTTCTCCGCCAACTTGCGCAGCCATTCCTCCGGCAGGTTCTCGACAACGACACCCTCCGGCGGTTCCAGCCCCCTGAAGCACTGCGCGAACACCCGGTCGAACTTGTCCAGATGCCGCTCGTCCTTCACCAACGTCGCGCGGGCGAGAAAGTAGAAATCCTCGATGCTGTAGTCCGCCACGCCCGCCTTCATCGCCGCCATCAACGTCAGGTATTCGGTGATGGAGGCCGGCAGGCCGGCCGAACGCAGTCCCAGGACCAGGTGCGAGAACATCAGCTTCCCCGGCGCGCCAGGAAAGCCAGACGCTCGAACAGATGAACGTCCTGCTCGTTCTTCAGCAGCGCGCCATACAGCGGCGGAATGACCACCTGCTTTTCCTTGCTGCGGAGCACCTCGACCGGCAAATCCTCCACCATCAGCAGCTTCAGCCAGTCCAGCAGTTCCGACGTCGCCGGCTTCTTCTTCAGGCCGGGCACGTCGCGCACCTGGAAGAAGACGTTCAACGCTTCGCGCGCCAGGTCGCGGCGAATGTCCGGGTAATGCGCCTGCACGATGCGCTCCATCGTCTCCCGGTCCGGAAAGCGGATGTAGTGGAAGAAGCAGCGGCGCAGGAAGGCGTCCGGCAGCTCCTTCTCGTTGTTCGAGGTGATGATCACCACCGGCCGGTGCCTGGCCACGATCGTCGCGCGGGTCTCATAGACGAAGAACTGCATCCGATCGAGTTCCAGCAGCAGATCGTTGGGGAACTCGATATCGGCCTTGTCCACCTCGTCGATCAGCACCACCACCGGCTGGTCCGCCTCGAACGCGTCCCACAGCTTGCCTTGGACGATGTAGTTGCCGATGTCATGCACCCTGGCGTCGCCCAACTGCCCGTCCCGCAGGCGCGAGACGGCATCGTATTCATACAGTCCCTGCTGCGCCTTGGTGGTGGATTTCACATGCCATTCGATCAACGGCATGCCCAGCGCGCCGGCGACTTCATGCGCCAGGACGGTCTTGCCGGTGCCCGGCTCCCCCTTCACCAGCAACGGCCGTTGCAGCGTGACGGCGGCGTTCACCGCCACCTCCAGATCGCGCGTGGCGATGTATCGATCGGTGCTTTTGAATCCGGCCACACGAGGCTCCCTCTATTGATCCGCCGGATTGTCAAGGGATTGAGTGCTTTGAGCAAGCGGTGGATGTATTAGGCGTCCGAGGCCACGTTCGCTAGAACCGCATCCATGCATTATCGCCATCTGCTCGGCGAGCGCCAGGGCGCCGGACGCGAATTGCATCCGCATCATCTGCCCGGTGTGCCGCCGCCGGTGCAAATCCGCTCAAGCGCGGCCTGACGCTGCTCCAGCCGAACCAGGTCGTCGGCTGGCAGGCGGCCGCGGCAGCCGTCGACGACGCGCGTCGCGCGCTTGATGACACGCCGGCGCAGCGCCTCGCTTTCGATGGTGACGGCAAGGTCATCCAGCAGCCGCAGCAGCCGCAGGCTGACCGCCGCATCGGCCACGGCGTAGGCGCGGATCTGCTCGATGGCGGTGTTCAGCAACCCATCCAGGTCGATCCACGGCAGCACGACGCGCAGCACGTGCGGCGGGCTGAACAACTGCGATTCCGGAGGTATGCGATCGATCCAGCGGATCAGGATCCGGGTCAGCTGGTCGATGCAACTGATCGCCGTGCTGGGATCGTTGACCGCTGGCGAGATCGCCCGCAGTGCGATGTCGACGATCTGGATGACGCCGAATTCGACATCCTGCTGCAAGGTGCGCATCGGCCCCATGTCGAAAGCGCCGGTCAGGTCCACCGCATGGCGCCGGTCCAGCCCGGTCCGCCGCGAGACCATGAGCAACGGCACGCCGGCGGGGACGAAGTGGCCCACTCGGCGGGTGACGCGGACACGCAGATGGTGCTGCCGGGCGAACGCCAGCAGCCGCTTCGTGTCGATGAACCGGATGTAGCCGGAGATCTCGTTCAGGATCGGAAATTCCGGCTCGTCTGGCACCGACACGCTCGCGGGCGTCCTGTGCGGATCAAGCCGCGGGTCGGGCATCAGCGTGTCGATCACCTCTTCGGTCTCGCGCGCGATCCGGTCGACGATGTGGTTGACGCTGATGGCGTGGGAGATGTGGTGGATGAAGAACAGCAGCCAGCCGACGGCGATCAGCGCCAGCAGCATGGCCCCGAGGACGGTCAGCATGGGCGCGAAGGGCCGCGGTGAAGATCGCGCCGCCGGCAGCGCCGCCAGGCAATAGGTGAAGGTGCCTAGGAAGATGCCGAGGGTCCACTGCGTGCCCTGGTCGCGGACGAAGCTGATCAGGATGCGCGGCGAGAACTGCATCGAGGCGAGTGTCAGCGTCATCAGCAGGATGGCGAAGACGATCGACACCACGGTCATGGTCGATGTCGCGATGACACTGAGGATCACCTGGGCGACCTGCGCGTCCTGGTGCGAGGGAAACAGCGTGGTGGGCAGCCAGTCGCCAAGGGCGGGAACGGCTTCCTCGGCCGAGGACAGCACGGCGCCGCACAGCCCAAGCAGCAGGGCGATCAGCAGCGGCCGGACCAGGAAGCCGCCGCGCAGGGAATAGCCGGCCGACCGCAGCCGCAGGGGCAGTTGTTTCAACATCGCGGGTTCCTCTTGGAAACCCTGAGTAGTGGTTTACGCCGCGCCGGGAAACCGATTCCGGAATACGGCACGCTGGCGGCGTCCGCCGCGACAACGCGACGCGCGGAACGCGGCGCATCCCCATTGCCACAAGGCGATCCGCCGCAAGCGGTCCCGCTTCTCAAGCCGGCGGCTTCGTGGCACCGGTCTACGCCGCGATCCCCTCCACCGGCGCCAGCGGCGGCCGGCCGCGGATCATGTCCGATGCCTTCTCCGCGATCATCATCGTCGAGCTGTAGGTGTTGGCCGAGGGCAGGTTCGGCATCACCGACGCATCCACCACCCGGATGCCTTGCAAGCCGTGGATGCGCAACTGGTCATCCACCACCGAGGTCCGGTCCGTCACCGGCCCCATCCGCGCCGTCCCGATCAGGTGGTACGCCGTCGAGCCGTACTGGCGCGCGTAGTCCAGCCACTCGTCGTCGGTCCGCACGCCCGACGCCGGCAGTTCATCCCGATCGAAGAACGGTGCCAGCGCCTCGGTGTGCAGCAGCCGGCGCGCCAGGTGCATGCCCTTGACCAGGACCCGCTGGTCGAACCGGTCCTTCAGGTAGTTCGGCTGGATGACGGGGTCCTGGAACGGATCGCGGGAGCGGGCACGGACATGGCCGGTGCTCTCCGGCCGGTGCTGCCACACGCCGCAGGTCATGCCGGGATAGTCGTCGAGCAGCCCGACGAACCCCTGCTTGTAGCTGGCCGGACTGAACACGCCTTGCAGGTCAGGCTGGTGCATGGTGTCCTCGGTCCGCCAGAACCAGTGCACGATGGACGGCGTCAGCGCCAGGATGCTGGGCTTGCCCATCGTCCAGTGCGCGATCTGCGCCGCCAGGCCGACGCCACGCGACATCTCGTTCATCGTGCGCACGTTCTTCACCCGGGCGACAATGCGGGTGGCGTAATGGTCGCGAAAATTCTCCCCCACCGGCAGATCGGCGACCACCGGCACGCCAAGCTCCCGCAGCAGCCAGGCCGGCCCGACGCCCGACATCTGCAGCAGCTTCGCCGTGTTCACCGTGCCGGAGGAGACGATCACCTCCCGGCGCGCGAACACCTGATGTTCGGCGGAACGGTCCCGGTCATCGACATAGCGCACGCCGGTGGCGCGCGTGCCATCGAACAGGATCTGTGCCGCGCGCGCGTCCGTCCGCACCTCCAGCCGCCCGCAGGCGCGCGCGGGATGCAGGAAGACCCGCGCCGCCGACCGGCGGAAGCCGCGGTCGATTAGCCGCTGGAAATAGCCAACGCCGGCTTGGGCGTCGCCGCTGTTGTAATCCGCGCAGCGCGGGATGCCGAGTTCCTGCGCGCCGTCGATGAACGCCTCGTTCACCGGGTGAATCCAGTCGTTGTCGGTGACCGGCAGGCTGCCGGCGCGGCCGTGGATGCGGTCATCAATCGGGTTTGATCCGCGCGTGCCGATAGGACCGATCCGCCGCTCGCCCCGCTTGAAATAGGGCAGGATATCGACGTAGCCCCAGCCGCGGTTGCCGCGCTGCGCCCAGTTGTCGAAATCCGCCCGCTGGCCGCGGTTGTAGACCATGCCGTTGATCGAGCTGGACCCGCCGAGGGTGCGGCCCTGCGTGGTCGGAATGCGCCGGCCGTTGGTGCCTGGCCCCGGCTCGGTCTGGAACTGCCAGGTGTAGCCTGGGTTGAACAGCATCTTGATGAAGCCGGCCGGGATGTGGATGAACGGATGCCGGTCGGGCGGTCCGCATTCCAGCACGCAGACGGTGACGCCCGGGTCTTCCGTCAGCCGCTTGCACAGCACCGACCCCGCCGCTCCGCTGCCCACCACCACATAATCAAACACCCCTCCGTTCGGCTGCATTGGTTTCCCGTCCGTGCTTGTCATGCGCCGGAACCTGCCCCGGCGGTTTGCCCTTTGGCGGATTCCATTCTAAACTGTGATTTCAATTGCATCCAAGCCAAAGGCCAACTCAAGCCAAGGTAGGAAACGCCCATGGAGTATGTCTGCGACGCGCCCAATAACCTGACATGGTTCCGCCTGCTGACGGAGGGCGAGGCCGTGGCGGAGTCACTTGAAATGCGGCACGCGGTGGAAAAGCACTACCGGCGTGAGCGGGAACGTGCTGTCGAATCGTTCCACCCGTCCACCTCGGTGTTCATCGAGCAGGACATCAACAAGGAAGCCCACATCCGGCGGTCGATGCCGATGTTCCTGACCCTGCGGAACGAGGACGGCAAGGCCCTGGTCACCGCCATGCTGTCGGCGAAAGGCCGCGGCAGCGGCGGCTGCATCATCGTCGGCCCGGGCAATGCCGATCCTTATCCGCAGCATGCCGCCGCGATCGGCGCGTTGGGCGACCACTTCCGCATCACGCTCGACCGGACCAGTTGCTATCCCTATCGTCGCTGAACCATTCAACCCGAGGTAGAGCCATGGCCATCATACTGGAAGACTTCGTCGCCGATTGTCGTGCCGCGCTGAAGGCCCATCCGGGCGCCGCGGGCCGCGAACAGGTTCGCGTTTTGGTCGAGAAGGCGCTGGCGGACCCGGACTTCGTCGCGACCTATATCCCGAACGGCACGCCGGAGCGGCACGTGCTGCATGAGGACCCCGAACTGGGGTTCACCATCCTGGCGCACGGCTATGTCGGGCCGAAGAGCAGCAAGCCACACGATCACGGCCCATCCTGGGCGATCTATGGTCAGGCCGCCGGGGAAACGATCATGACCGACTGGGAATGCCTCGCCCGACCGACCGACAGCGCACCCGGCAAGGCGGCCCATCTCCGTGACTATGTCATGAAGCCGGGCGACGCCTATCTATACGATGTCGGCGTGCTGCACTCGCCCGAGCGCAAGGACGACACGCGCCTGCTGCGGATTGAGGGGCTGAACATGGCCAAGGTAAAGCGCTTCCCGTATGAGGCGGTGGCACTGAGCCAGGCGGCGGAATAGGCGCTTGCAAGGCCGTCGGTCGCCCTTCGGCGGCTGACGGATGTGTTTGCGGCCGTCGCCGGAGGCGCTCAGTCGTACGCCAGGTGGGGAGAACGCCTGGGTGGCTGCCGGGAACCGCCCGGTCAAGGTATCGGGCGCCGCGACGCGATACACAGGACAATCAAGCCGAAAACTGGGCATGCGCTTTGATTTTAGGCTAGACTTTGGAGCCAGATTGGAGCAGATTTGGCTTCATGCCTGTCAATCTATCCATCAAGAATGTGCCCAACGAGATGGTTCAGCGGCTGCGTGCACGGGCGGAACGACACCATCGTTCCCTGCAGGGAGAGCTATTGGCCATCGTCGAGGCCGCGGTCCGAACAGAACCTCAGGCCACGACCATGGATATTCTGGCCGAAGTGCGCCGGCTGAAGCTGCGGACATCCAGTGAAGCCGCCGATATCATTCGCGCGGACCGGGATGATCGTCCGGGTCGTTGACGCTTCCGCCCTGGCGGCCCTGCTGTTTGGCGAACCCGAGGCCGAAAGCATAGCCGAGCGGCTGAACGAAGCCCGATTGATTGCGCCATCCCTGCTCGGATTTGAACTGGCGAATGTCTGCTTGATCAAGATGCGCAGGCATCCGGAGCAGCACGACGCATTGCGGGCGGCGTTTGATCTACGGCGGCGACTGGAACTGGAAGAGGTCACGGTCGATCATGGCGGCGCCCTCGCGGTGGCCGAGGCAACGGGATTGACCGCATACGACGCAAGTTATCTCTGGCTTGCTCATGAACTTGGTGCCGAACTGGTGACGCTCGATCGACAACTGGCGAAGGCCGCGGCGGTAACCTGAACAATGTGGCGCGATGCACGGCGGCGTCGTGTGATTGCTGAACCAGCGGATGGACGCATCCTACGGATGATGCGGCTTGTGGTGCCGGCCGTCATCCAGCCATGGCCGGCTCGATGAAGCTGATGCCATGCTGGCGATAGAGCTTTATGATGCGGCAGGTCGCATGGCGTACCTCGCTGGCTTCCATGCCGCCTAAACGCTGATCTCGGAGAGAACCGGGCGCGGCGTGGAAACCCATAGAGGCGTCAATACGGACTTGCATCGCCTCATCAAGGATGAGCCTCGCGTCGATTTGGAACTACGCGCCTTCCTCGGCCGCGCTTATCAGCTCAAGGCGGTTGCCGAGTATGAGGCCGGCCCTGGCTTCGAGGTATCCCCGAATTGGCGACAGCGGCGACTGATACCAACGCGCAGAAGTGTTGACCCCTGGTAGATTCCCAAGTGCGGCCTGACACCTTGGTTTGGTCGCCACGCAGACCCGGATAGAGGTCAAGACTTATGGGCGTTGGTATGAGACAGGCAAGCGTTTCACGGCGCAGATAATCGATCTGATCGAGAGGCCGTGAATGCCGCATGATTGCACGCCGCTGTTGCAGCCGCAACTGACCGCCTGACCGTATATATATTTTATGGTAAGTCAGGGTGGGGGGTCAGATGCACACGCAACGGTGCAGCGACCGTTCGAAAGTCAGCCAGTTCGCTAGAAATAGTGCTCATAATTAAACTCACTAAGAGAAATGCAACGCCAGCGGCTGATATATGCAAACCTCCTACCGCTACGGTCTCCACCTTCTCATGAAGTTTTTTATCGTTGGCCGCGCGCACTTGTTTTTCTTGATCAAGGGCATTGATCTGCCGTGTCAGGTTTTTCCCTGTCTCTTGCTCAAACTCGCTGAGTCTATCTTTTAGCCTAAGCAGATTCTTTTCTGCCGCGTCGAGCCGAGTTTCGATGGTGGCGTCTGTGCTGGCGTTGTGTCAAATATCTGCTCTTGCCGTCGCGCTGGACTCCATAGCCATGTGCGCCTCTGCATAAATGACATGAGACGAGGAGCCGATTCGGGGAAATCGCCTCAGCCACTGACTTGCAAGCGCAATAGCGCTTGGATGGTCAAATTGCTCCCACGTCCCCCGAATGTTAAAAGCAACGGTGGCAATCCCGATAAGCTGCAAAACCAAACCAGTCACTCGGAAGGCACGTTCACTTCCCAGCAAAAAGGCGAGCATTGTCGCCGTCAGAATCGCCCCAATAGTGAACAAAAATAGACGATGCTCTCGCAACTCCAGTAACCAACGTCCAACCGCCAGTAGCCAACGTCCAACTGCGAGGAACTCCTCAAGTATTTTCTTTATCTCAACAGGGACGTAGCGTGTGACTTTCATCCCGGCAACCGCGAAATCGTCGCCTGACTGACGTTGTAGCTGCGGGCAACGCTGCGCTGTGTCTCGCCCGCGGCGATCCGCTTACGAGCTTCCCGCTGCTGGTGAGGCGTAAGGATGGGTTTCCGCCCGAACACCACGCCCTGAGCCTTGGCGTCGGCGCGGCCCCGTGCCGTGCGTTCCATGATGCGGCGGCGTTCAAGCTTGGCGGCAGCGCCAAGCATGGCAAGGACCAGTTCGGCAAAGTCGCCGGTCGTGTCTAGCACCGGCTCCGCAAGCGAACGAAGACCCGCCCCGGCCTGCTGGATGTCGCGGGCGATCACCAGGAGGTCGGTCGTGTCGTGCGAAAGGCGATCAACCGCCGGGGTCACCACCACATCGCCAGTGTTGAGTTTCGCCATGAGCTTCTTAAGCTGGGGGCGGTCAGCGGTTGCGCCGCTGATCTTCTCGCGGAAGATCGCACCACACCCGGCGGCCTTGAGCTGGACCACCTGATTGCTAGAGCATGATCGTTTTAAGTTGACTCCTGCGTGAGTAGGGGTTCCGGCGCGGCCTAAAATCTGATCCAAGCTGTGGGCTGGGTCGGAGGCCAGCATGGATGGGTGCTCCTTACACGTTGGATTTGCGAGAACGCGCTGTCGCGGCATTCCGCTCAGGCAGGAGCCGGCTTGAGACGGCGACCCTCTTCCAGGTCAGTGAGTCGTCTGTGCAGCGGTGGTCGCGGCTGGATCGACAGAAGGGCAGCGTGGCGGCGCAGGGGCTGGGTGGTCATCGGCCCTTCGCACTGGCCAACGAACGCGACAGGATTATCGAACGGATTGCGCAACAGCCGGATCTGCCGTTGCGCGCACTGCTCGCTGAGTTGCAAGACCGTGGCATCACGGTGAGCTATTTTGCTGTCTGGAACATCGTTGACCGCGCTGGTCTCAGCTTTAAAAAAAAGCCTGCACGCCAGCGAGCAGGATCGTCCCAATGTTGCCCGTCGGCGCCTGCAATGGCAAAAGCGGCAGGATAAAGTTGATCCCAGACGGCTTGTTTTTGTAGACGAAACCTGGACGAAGACGAACATGACCCCGATCCGGGGGCGGTGCCCGGTCGGCCAGCGTCTGCTCGCCAAGGTGCCGCATGGTCATCGCCAGACGCAAACCTTCGTTGCCGCCCTGCGATGCGACGGCATTCATGCGCCATGCCTGCTCGATCAGCCGATGAACGCGATCAGTTTTCGCGCCTATGTCGAGCAGTTCCTGGTGCCGACGTTACGACCGGGCGACGTTGTGATCATGGATAATCTGAGCAGTCACAAGGGCCCTGTCATCCGCAAGGCAATCCGGACAGCGGGTGCAAAGCTGATTTTCCTGCCACCCTATAGTCCCGACCTCAACCCGATCGAGCAGGTGTTCGCCAAACTCAAAACCCTGCTGCGCAAGGCCAACGCCCGCACCATCGACGCAGTGATCGAAGCGATCGCCAAGCTCCTCGACGAGTATACCGTCGAAGAATGCGCCAATTACCTCGTCAACTCCGGCTACGGGTCAACCTAAAACGATCATGCTCTAAGGTCTTGAGCGTCGGTCGAGACGCGGGCATAGCCGTAAATCATGCCCTTATTGTGCATCAGAAATATGCATCAGAAAAACTCCGTCTTATCAGCAGGCTGGGGTTGATACAGATATCTTGAACCACGAATACCTGCCCGACCAACCCTCCATTCCCCCTTCCCCTCAAACACCAACCACATGCCGAGCGGGATTCCACCGTTCAGCTTCCGCCGCACAGCGCTCAACATCCTCGTCCAGCATCAGGCCCTGCTCGACCAACTCCCGCGCCGCCTGTGTGATCGCCACCACGTAAGCCTGCCAATCAGCATACCGTTCCAGGACCGCCCGTCGCGGGTCACCTGTCGCCACGCGTTCCGACACCGTATCCGGAAACGGGATGTAGCTCCCCTCGAACCGCCACTGCACCCCATGCCCATAGCCGCGCGCCCGAGGGTTCCATCCCGTATAGGTCCCCAGCGGCGCACCGACCATCGGCGCGCGCACCCCGGCGACATCGTTGCCATCCGCGTCCACCGACGGAACCAGCACCGTGTACCGCAGCCCCGGACCACCCGCCGGATCATTCCGCCCATGCACGACGACCGGCGGTTCGCGCAGGATGCCCCGCTCCACCTCCGGTCCGAAATCCAGCAGAGGCAACGCATTCGCCTCCGCCAGCGGCATCACGCCGGGAATGGCGGGAAACTGCCCGCGCCACGTCGCATGATCGACCAGCGTGCCATCGGCGCGGCACGGAACCCGGCTGGGCGGCGGCGGCGTGCCGTCCGTCGCCCAGCGATCCATAGCGTCCAGCATCCTGCGGAACAGCATCGACGTCGCCACCGTGTTGGAGAAATTCTGCCCGATCCCGCGCGCCGGCGCCTTCAGCAGCGGGTTCGCGGAGTGCTGCGAACTGGCCCAGCAATAGACCCGCACCGTCTCCGGCTGAGGCAGGTCACGGCCCTGCGTGTCGGTGTGCACCAGCGACCCGCGGCGCACCCAGTATTCCGTCGCCGTCTGGGTATGGAACACCAGCGGATCGGTCTCCGGCCGCTTCAGGATCGCATCCTCCCGCCCGGTCAGATGGTCCACCGACCGTGCATAGGAGAACGGAAACGAATCCGCGATGTTGAAGTGATCCTCATACTGCTGGCCGCCGGAGACGATCGGGCTGGCGAACCGGTGGTTCAGCCACTTGCGCCCGGCCCCGGCCACATGCGGCATCACCCCGTCGAACACGCGGCGGCCGGCGGCATCGGCATTGTAGCCGCGATAAACAAAATCCCGCAGACAGCGCCCGGTCTGCGAGCGGCCCCAGCCATACGCCAGGCGCGTGCCGGCCAGCGGATTGGCGCCGGTCGCGTCGTATTTCAGGAAACTGACGAAATCCCGCACCGCGACATGGCCCAGACCCATCAGCTTCGGGTCCCGCGCGATATACATCAGTTCGTGGATCCAGCCGGGGTCGAAACCTGCCAGGTAATGGATGAAGCTATCCGACGGAAGCAAGGCCTGTTCCGGCGCCGCCGACTCGGCACCCGAACCGCTCACCTGCTGCGCGAAATCCCAATCCTGGACGGGAATAGTCTCAGGCTCGTCATACGGATAGCGCCGCCGCGTCAGCACCGCATCGCGCTTGTCACGCGACGCGACGGGATAGGAATGCGCGGCCACGCGGCCGCTCAGCGGTATGGTCGAGCCGGCCGGCGCATCGACGATGATCTCGGTGCGGACGCGGCCGGTGATCGGCGCGCCGTTCTCGGTCGCCACCGGCACATCCAGCACCAGACGATCGTCGCCCGGCAGGATATCACCCTCCCACGCCAGCCAGGCGACGGCGTAGCCGCGCCGCATCAGGAAGCCGTTGCCGGCGTGCGCCAAGGTCAGCGGATCGTTGCTGTGCGGCGCGTCGTTGAAGAACTGCAGCGCCCGCTTGTTGCCCCGGTTGCCGTAGTCGAACAACACCCGGCGGTTGCCCGACGCCGGATCGGTCGGCCGCAGGATCATGAAGTCAGCCTCGAACCGAACCAACCCGTCCGGATCGCGCGGCGCCTTGTCGATGTCCACCACATCCGCCTGCGCCGGCGCCCGTGGATCGACGTCGAACAGCACCCTGCCCGACAATCGTTCGTACGCGCCGCTGTCGCCAAAACGGTGGCCGGCGGCGAACGGCCGCCGGTCGTCGATCCGGATCGAAAGATGGCTGGCCATGCGCTGCGTCCCCTGAACCTCGGGAACAGTCTGCGCGACCGGTCCCGGCGGCTCAAGACCTGCCGCGCCCGGCCCTTGGCCGACCCGCCCCGGACCATCCGTGCGACCGCATAACGCCACACCTGTCAGCCGCGCGGCACCAGCAACCCCAGAATAAGCGTCAGCAGCGTGGACAGAACCAGGAAACCCGCCATGCCCGCCAGCCCAGCCGAGAACGAGCCGGTGGCGTCCCTCAGCCAGCCGACCACCGCCGGGCCGACAAAGCCGCCCAGCGTGCCGATCGAGTTGATGAACGCCAAGCCGCCGGCCGCCGCGATGCCGGTCAGGAAGCGCGCCGGGATCGCCCAGAAGATCGCCCGCGCGGCGGTGATCCCGATCAGCGCGACGGTCAGCCAGAGGAAGGACAGCCAGCCGACACCGAACGAGATAGAGAGCAACAACCCGGCCGCCCCCAGGCCGCAGGTCAGCGCCAAATGCGCCACCCGCCGGCCACTGCGGTCAACGTAGCCCGCCCAGACCAGCATCAGGACGGCGGCAATGACGTACGGCACGGCCGAAACGAAACCGACCGTCAGGTTGGAACGGATGGCGGTCTTGATGATCTGCGGCAGCCAGATGCCGATGCCGTATGATCCGGTGGTGAAACCGAACTGGATCAACGCCAGCAACAGCACCCGCGGGTCCTTCAGCGCGACCCAGAAATGCGCGACCTCGTGGTGTCGCGGCTCGGAGGCAATCCGATCCTCGATGGCGATGCGTTCCTCCGGCGTCAGCCAAGCCGCCACCGCCGGCCGATCGGCCAGCACCCACAGCATGGCGCAGCCCAGCAGCGCGGCGGGCAGGCCTTCAATGATGAACATCCACTGCCAACCCGACAGGCCGCCGAACCGGTCCAGCCCCAGCAGCGCCCCGGACAGCGGCCCGCCGATGATGGACGAAACCGGCACGCCCAGCAGCAAGATCGCCAGCATCCGGGTGCGCTTCTCCGCGGGAAACCATTGCGACATCAGGAAAGCGACGCCCGGAAAGAACCCTGCCTCGGTCAGCCCTAGCAGAACACGCAGGACAAAGAAGCTGCGCCACCCCACGATCAGCGCGCAGCCCGCGGCAACTAGGCCCCAGGTGATCATGATCCGCGCCAGCCATCGCCTGCCGCCGAAGCGGTACAAGGCGAGGTTGCTGGGAATCTCGAACAGGCAGTAGCCGACGGACAGAATGCCCGCGCCGAAGCCGAACTGCGCCGGGGTCAGTCCGATCTCCCGGTTCATCTGCAGCGCCGCGAAGCCGATGTTGCTGCGGTCCAGATAGTTCAGAATATAGCCGATTGTCAGGATCGGCATCAGCCGCCAAGTGATCTTGCGGCACGCCGCGGCCTCAATCTCATTCACCCCCATGCTCAGTGCGGCTTTGCCAGCGGACCGGCGAGCCGCAATGGCGTCCCTTGCGCATAGGCGACGATCTGCTGGAAGGCTTCGCTGAAATACAGCTCGAAATTGTCCCACTCCGCCCAGCCCAGGTGTGGCGTGCACACGACGTTGGGCATCGCCAGGAACGGATGGTTGCCGCCGGTGACAGGCTCCTGCTCATAGACATCCACCGCGGCATAGCCTGGCCGCCCCGCGCGCAGCGCGGCCAGCAGCGCGCCGGCCTGGATCAGTTCGGCACGCGCGGTGTTGACCAGCAGCGCCGTCGGCTTCATCCGCGCCAGATCGTCCGGTCCGACAATGCCTTTGGTGTCCGGGCGAAGCCGAGCATGCAACGACAGCACGTCGGAGCGGGCGAACAGGTCGGCCTGGCTGGCGGCGAAATCGTAGCCGGCCGCGGCGGCTTTCGCCGCTGATGTCGCGTGCCCCCAGGCGAGAATGCGCATGCCCATCCCGGCCCCGGCACGCGCCACCAGCGATCCGATCGTACCCAGCCCAAAAATCCCAAGCGTGCTGCCAGACAATCGATACGACAGCGTGCTCGGCCAGCCGCCCCGGCGCATCTGTTCCGCCTCCAGTACGATATTGCGGCGGGCGGCGAGCATCAGCGCGATGGTCAGTTCCGCCGGCGCCACGGGCGCGCTGCTGAGCCCGGTCGAGACCAGCACACCATGATCTGCACAAGCAGCGTAATCGATCGTCGTCGCGGCGCGTCCGACCAGCGCGATCAGCCGCAGGTTGGGCAACCGCTCGATCAGTGCCCGCGAGAAGTCCACCCGTTCCCGGATGGCAACGACGACTTCGGCGGGATGCAGCCGCTCGACAAGCTGGTCCGCATCGGCCGCCGGTTCCCGGTAGCGCACCACGTCGTGGCCGGACAGCAGGGAGAAACAGGCCAGGCGGTCGACGATGTCCTGGTAGTCGTCGGGGATGACGATCTTCATGGCGTCGGACAAATCGTCATGCCATGTGATCCCGCAGCAGGCGTCCCCATCCGCTGATTGGCGCATGGTAGCCGGCCAGGCGAAGCACTGCCCAAAGGCTGACCTGATTGGTTGCCAGCACCGGCTTGCCGATGGCCGATTCCAGCCGGCCGACGATCCCCAGGGTCAGCCAGTTGCCGCAGGCGAGCATGACCGCCTCGGCCTCCGGCTGGTCCACCGCCAGCCCCTGCTCATACGCCGTCTGTTCCGATAGAGCACCGATCTCGAGATTGCTGACAAGACCCATCGCGCGATGTGCCAGGACCTTGAATCCGCTGGCTTCGATGAAGGCGGCGGCCATCGCGTTGACCGGCTCGCTCCAGGGCGCGGCGATCGCCAGGCGCTGCACGCGCATCACGGTCAGGGCCTGGATCAGCGCGGTGGAGGCGGTCGTGGCCTTGCGGCCGGATGCCGCCTCGATCCGGCCGATCAGTTCCTTGTCGTAGCCAAGCCCGTTGCGCGAACTCGGCGCCGTCGCCGCCAGCACGATCGCATCCACATTGGCGTCCGCCAGCTTGCGGCTTTCGCCCTCGATATCCTCGACGACGCGGGCCGTCGCGTCGGCCGCCACCTCGCGCAGCGGCAGGCGGGCCACGTGCAGCGTGATCCCATCCGGCAGCATCCGGGTGAACTCCAGCTCCTGGGTGGTGTTGGACGACGGCAGCAGCAGCCCGATCCGGCGACGGTCCTGGTTCGGCCGCATGACGCCTGCTCCCCCCTCTGTTATTGCGCCTGATTGTTTCAAACGGTTCGGCCTGTGTCAAACCGGCGACAGCCGCTGTTCATCCCGCGCCGATCCGATACCATGCCTGACGATGGCGGAACCCGAGGACAGCGAGGCGGCGGCCGGCGCGCGATCGTTGCGCAAGGTTCGGACCGAGGACACCGGCTGGCGACGCACGCTGTGGGCCATGGTCGGCATCCAGTTCGTGATGACCGCCTCGATCAGCTTTCTCAGCCCGATCATCCCCCTGATGCTGCCGGGACTGGGGGTGCGGACGTCTCAGGGCGTCGACATCTGGGCCGGCGTCATCACTGGTTCGACATCGTTCGTGGCGGCCTTTGCTTCGCCGGTGTGGGGCCGCGTGGCGGACCGGTATGGCCGCAAGCTGTCGCTGCTGCGGTCCAGCCTGGCGATCAGCATCTTCACCGTCGTGATGGGCTTCGCCACCAACGTGTGGTGGTTCTTCGGCGCCCGCGCGGTGATGGGCGCCTTCGCCGGGTTTTCCTCCGCCGCCATCGCCCTGGTCGCCAGCCAGGTGCCGGAGCGGCGGCTGGGCTACGCGCTCGGCTGGCTGAGCACCGGCCAGCTTGTCGGATCATTGTTCGGTCCGGTGATCGGCGGCATCCTGGCCGATGCCACCGGCAGCTACCGCACGCCCTTCTTCTGCACCGGCGCGATTACCTTGATCGCCTTGACCCTGGTCTGGGCCGTGGTGCATGAGGACTTCACCCCACCCAGGACGGCCGGCAAGGCGAAATCCAGGTTCTCCAGCCTGCGAATACTGACCGGATCGACCGGGCTGGTGGCACTTTTCCTGGTGCTGCTGATGGCGCAGTTCAGCGTCCGTACGGTGCAGCCTGTGGTGACCCTGTTCGTGCAGCAGTTGGTCGGCTCGCCGCCGCAGATCGCCACCCTGTCCGGGATCGCCTTCTCCATCACCGGGCTAGCAGACCTGGTGTCCTCGCCGTTCCTCGGCAAGCGCAGCGACATCATCGGCTATCGCAAGGTGCTGCTGATCTGCCTGCTGGGCGCCACGTTGACCAGCGCGCCGCAGATCTTCGTCGGCAGCTACTGGGCCTTCGTGGCGGAGAGGTTCGCGGTCGGCCTGTTCATCGGCGGCATCCTGCCGACCGCCAACGCCCTGATCGGCCGCAGCGTGCCGCGCGAAAACCGCGGCACGGTCTTCGGCATGACCGCGTCGGCGACGTTCCTCGGCAATTCGCTGGGTCCGCTGACCGGCGGGACGGTCGCGGCGGAGCTGGGCATCCGATGGGTCTTTGTGGTCACCACCCTGCTGCTGGCGATCAATCTGGTCTGGGTCTGGTTTACCGTGGCGGAGTTGCGCGACGAGCCATGATCAGGCCGCCAGCAGGCCGATCCGGTCATCCTCCAGCACCGCGCAGGTCAGCTTGCCGCCCAGGCCGGCACCGGTGTCCAGCCCGATCCGGTTCGGCGTGATCGAGACCGACGGCCCGGAGGCGTGCCCGTGCACGACAACGACGCCAAGATCCTGCTCGGTCGACAGGAAAGGCTGGCGGATCGTCAGCAGGTCATCGCGCGCCTGATCCGCCAGCCGGACACCGGGTCTGATCCCGGCATGGACGAACAGGTAATCGCCTTCGCGATGCGTCAGGGACAGCCGCCGCAGCCAGGCCACATGATCGGCCGGCAGCGCCGCCGGCCAATCCTGCCGCGGCAGATCCGGGTCCAGGCCCCAGCTTGCCAGTGCCGCCTTGCCGCCGGCCCACAGCCAGTCGGTCGCGGCGGCACGGTCGCCGTCCAGGGCGTCGAGCAGCATCCGCTCATGATCGCCCAGCAGGTTTACCGTGGGCAGGTTGGCGACGGGATCGCCCGCGGCAAGCGTCCGCACGACGCCGGCGCTGTCCGGTCCCTGGTTGATATAGTCGCCCAGATGCACCAGCACGGCCGACCGCGCCGGACGAGCGGACAGGTCGTCGGCGATCAACCGGTGCAACGCCGCCAGCGCCTCGCGGCAGCCATGGATGTCGCCGATCGCATAGGCGCGCCGGCCCTGCGGCATCCATCCCGGTGCCCGGACGAAGCGGATGGCGGCGGCGGACGCGGCGGCTCCGCCTGGCGTCTCGAAGGTCGCGATGGCGGCGGCTTGCAACGCCGCGCGAACCGCCGGCCGGCGTCCCGGCCGCCTCATGCGAGGCTCGCCCTGTTTCTTCTTTCGTGCAGCCTGCTAACCTGCGTTCGCCCTAGCAACCGGAGGAAACCCGTGGCCAAAATCACTTTCCCTGTCGAAGCGACCCACATCATGATGTTCGCGCGCGCGGTGGGCGACACCAATCCGGTGTATCACGATGCCGCCGCGGCGAAAGATACCGAAACCGGCGGCATCATCGCCCCACCCAGCTTCGCCCAGGCGGTGGCGCAATTCGACCCGGACTACCATCTGCGCCCGAAGCCCGGTCAGCCCTGGTTCGGTTCGGCCAAGACACCCAGCGGCGTCGAGGGAAAGCCCTCGTCCTCCGGCGGCCTGCACGCGGAGCAGCACTACGAGTATCACCGCCACCTCCGCCCCGGCGATGTGCTGACGGTGGAGACCATGCCGGGCAAGACCTGGGAAAAGGAAAGCAAACGCGCCGGCAAGCTGACCTTCCGCGAGCGCATCACGGAGTATCGCGACCAGCACGGCGAACTGGTGATCACCGCGCGCGGCGTCGGCGTGACCACCGAGCGTCCGGTGGATCAAGGTTAAGGGGGAGAACGACAATGGCACTGAAGGCATCCGCCCTGAAGGTCGGCGACACCCACAGCGAGCGCGTGGTGGAAAACCTGTCTCGCACGCAGATCGTCCAGTACGCCGGCGTGTCGGGCGACTACAACCCGCTGCATACGGACGAGGTCTATACGACCCAGGTCGCCGGCTACCCCAGCGTCTTCGCGCACGGCATGCTGACCATGGGCCTGACTGGAAAAATGCTGACCCGTTATGTCGGCGATGGCCGGCTGACGAAGTTCGGCGTGCGGTTCACCAACCAGGTGTGGCCTGGGGATACGCTGGACACCAAGGCAACGGTAACTGGGTTGCGGGAAGAAAACGGCCAGCATCTCGCTGACCTGACGCTGTCCACGACGAACCAGGATGGCAAGGAAGTGGTTGCCGGATCGGCGACCGCCCGGATCGATCCATAGCTGGTTGCAGGCGGCCGCGACTTATGTCGCGGCCGTTGCGCAGGGCATTGATGCCCGAGGGCGCAGCCGACTTCCTGATTGGCCAACCGACACATGAACACGGCGCAACAGAGGCAATGGAGGCACGCCCCCGTTCCTCTGCAGCCCGATGGCGATCTTGACCGTGTCGCGCGGCAGAGACGGCATTGACGAAGCCCCGGGGCAGAGGATGCCTTTACCCGGGATGTCGATCCATGCTCTCGCCGCCCTCGCGATGGCCGCGGGCTGCATGCGGGTCGCGTGTGATTTTATTCGCCGGGAACGTCGTCAGCAGGCTTTTACGCGCGACAACGGGGCAGGAATCGTTCTTGTTTAACTACAAAGCCGTCAGATCCGTAAACGTCATGCTGCGCTGTTCCGCCCTGCTTTTGATGCTTGTGTCCTTGGCTGGCTGTGCCGGTGGTTTGGGTCAGACGTTCATGGTGCGGTTCGTGCCGTTCTCCCCAACGCCCGATGCGCAGGGGCAGGCCACTGTTCAGGCGGCAATTGCCTTAGCCAAAGCCAATCCACTATCGGCGGTAACCATCGACGGGTTCCAGCGTGGGCAATACTCCGACCAGTTCGATACGATCCGACAGGAGCGTGTTCGGGTCGTGCTGTCCATGTTGGTTAAAGGCGGCATCAGCCGCGTACGGATCGACATCCTGGGTAAAGGCCTTGCCTACCCCAAGGGTTCGCCGATGCCGTCTCTGCCGCCCGACACGGTCAAGATCGCCATCGGGTTGTAGCGGAACGACGCGGCGCGGCCCCATGCCACCGCTTCTGATAATCTAAAGCGTGATCGCCGGAGGCCGACCCAGTCAGAAGGCGTGAATCACGCGATCAAGCAATGAGTTAAAGCGCGATGGATGAATCAACTAAATCAATCGCGCTTTCAGGTCGCAGGCAGTGATGACCCGATTGCAATTTCAGCGCGACCCGACGGCAGACTACGATAGCATCAAGGCTTAGCGGGGTTGGTCCGGGTAGCAAGCCATCCGTAGCGGGTTCCGAAAGTCAACGACATATGCGACATCCATTGACCGCGTACAGGCTCAAGGACTTCCCCAAGCGTAACGGGGGAATACTCGCTGTTGGCGACCTGCGAGTGTTTGCACAACGATCCCCTGACGACCAAGAAGGCCAGGGGGAATGTATCGATGGGGAAGCGCCCGCGGCGCGACGTCTGCAAAACCATAAGCCGGCTGCTTGGCATGACCGCTCTCGCGCTCATCTGCGTGCCAGCTCGGGCGCAACAAAACGCCTCCGGCACGACGCCGGCGCCGTCAATCACATTGCCGCCCATCACCATCATTGGCGCATCGCCCCTGCTCGGCTCCGGCGTCGACCGCGACACGGTGCCGGCGGAAACCAACGTGCTGAAGCGTGATGACCTCACACGCGGCGGAACCACCACGCCGGACGCGGTCCGCGCGCTGAACGAGCAAGTCGGCGGGGTCAACCTGGACGAGGCATCCGGCAACCCGTTTCAGCCGACGTTGCTTTATCACGGGTACCAGGCCTCGGCGCTGCAGGGCACCCCGCAGGGCCTCGCTGCCTATGTCAACGGCGTCCGCTTCAACCAGGCCTTTGGCGATACGGTCAATTTTGATCTGCTGCCCAGCCTGGCAATCGACGCGATGAACCTGGAGGGGTCGAACCCGGTGTTCGGCCTGAATGCCCTCGGCGGCGCGCTGAATGTGCAGCTCAAGAACGGCTTTACCTACCACGGCGGCGAAATAACCATCCACGGCGGTTCATTCACCACGTTCGGCGCCGATTTCCAGTATGGCCGGCAGAGCGGCAATACATCGATGTACGTCGCGGCAAGCGGCTTGCACCAGGATGGATCGCGCGATCAGCAAGCCTCCGACCTGGAGAATTTCTACGGCGACATTGGCTGGCGCGGCACCACGGGCGAACTGCATTTCAACGTCTTGTTGGCCAACTCGGCGCTGAACGGTCCGGGCACGTCGCCGGTGGAACTGCTGGCCGCCGACCCACGCGCCCAGTTCACCGCGCCAAACCTTATCAGCAACAAATTCATTCAGACGAGCCTGTCTGGCAACGTGGACATCACCGCAACGGTGTCGCTCCAGGCTGTCACCTACTACAATAATTTTCTCCAGCGTGTGTCGAATGGCAACGCGCCAAATGACACGCCCTGCAACGACGGCTCGGGCCTGCTGTGCGCCCGTTCCGGCCCCAGTACGACGCTTGGCGGCGCCACCGTCCCGGCTTTCCTCGGTCCCGACCCGCTGTTCTATTCAACGCTGGACACCCAGACAACGAATACCAACGGCTACGGCGCCTCCTTCCAGGCAACCGATACACAGACCGTGTTCGGATTTAACAACCACCTCGTCGGCGGCATCAGCTTCGATGGCGCGCAAACCACGTTCACCGCCGCCTCCACGATTGGCGGCATCATTCCTGAGTCGCGGGCGTTTATCGGGCCGGGCGTGATCATCGACGAGCCCGGCATCGACGCGCCGGTCAGGGTCGGCATCAGCGACGCCAATTATGGCGCGTTTGTCGCCGACACGTTGGACCTGACCGATCGCTTGACGCTGACCGCGTCGAGCCGGTTTAACCTCGCCCAGATCAACCTGAATGATCGGAACGGCGGGGACCTGTCCGGCAACCACGCCTATCAGCGTTTTAATCCGGCAGCCGGTGTGGCCTATAGGGTAACCCCCTGGTTGACAGCCTACGGCGGCTATGCGGAAGCGAACCGCGCCCCCACGCCAGCCGAACTGTCGTGCGCTGGCCCAACCAATTCGTGCAGCCTGGCCAACTTCTTCGTTGGCGACCCCAACCTCAAGCAGGTCGTCGCTCATACGACGGAGGTCGGCTTGCGCGGCACTGTGGCGATCCGCGACAGTGAGCGCCTGAGCTACAATCTCGGGTTTTACCGCAGCAATCTTGATGACGACATTGTCTTCGTCAACAGCGTGGCGCTGAACCGCGCGTTCTTCACCAATGTGGGCCAGACGCGCCGGCAGGGGATGGACGCCAGTATCCAGTTTAAGACGCCGCGCTGGTCGGCCTATCTCGCCTATAGCTATACCGATGCGACCTACCAGAGCGGCTTTGTGGAAGCCGCCGGCGACAATCCAGCCGCTGATGCCAGCGGCAACATCGCCATCCGCCCTGGAAACCGGCTGCCGGGTGTCCCGGCGCATCAAGGCAAACTAGGCTTGACCTATCACCTCACCGACCAATGGACGCTCGGCGTCTTCGCCATCGCGCAGAGCGGGCAGTATCTGTTCGGCGATCAGGCCAACCTGACGCCAAAGCTGCCCGGCTTCGTCACGCTGAACCTGAGCACCAGCTACCAGTTCACGCCGCACATTCAGTTGTTCGCATCGGCCGAGAATGTCACCAATGCGAAATATTATACCTACGGCACATTCTCACCCACCACAGCGGTATTTCTTGCCCCGGCACCGAACGCGACCAATCCGCGAGCCTATAGTCCGGCGACGCCGGTCGGCGCCTTTGGTGGCTTGCGCATCTCGTTCTGACGATCATGCGAGTTTTGCCGATCGGACATGCTGCATCGAGGCTATTCAATGGGGTGTCGCTGGTACACGACGGATCATCCCGACGCTTGGTTACTGGCGGAGGAACCCGCGCAGCAGCGCAGGTCCAAGGCTGTCTCATTGTTCGCGAATGTTGCGATCCATCGCTGACCACCGCGAACTTGCCCGTTGCGCAAGGACTAAACCCGAGGCCGCTGTTCATCCCGGCCATCGATGCGATGTTGACGATGTGGCCGGCTTCGCCGTGAGTGCGGATGCAAGACCCCATGCGGGTGGGAGTGGTGGCCGGTTGCGGGATCGGGACTGCCGCGACAAGTCACAACGGCGTATAGATCGCGAGCTTTAGCGCGGGATCGTCATTAGCCTGAAACGTCGCATACTGGAAGCGCAGCAAGCCCTTTTCGGGATGGCTCAGAAGTTTCTGGCCGGACGCGACGCCGCGGATGTCGTGCGCTCCCCACCAGGTCGTGAACTCGGGGCTGCCCTGCCACAGGCGCGCCAACAGATCGAGAAACGCCGGATCGTGCGCCCAGAGGTCATAGGTCGTGCGGAACTGGGCAACCATGCGCCGCGCCTCGTCGGCCCACGTCGCGCCGAACAGGCGGCGTGCGTCGGGATCGGTCAGCATATAGATCAGGATGTTGCGATCCGCCTCGGCCGCTCCGCTGAACGCGGGGAAGATGTCGGCCGCGGCCGCGTTCCACGCCAGGATGTCCCACCGACGGCCGGTGACATAAGCTGGCTGATTGAGGCTCTCGACCAGGCGCCGGATCGCCTCGGGCACGCTCTCGCGGACGAATGGTCGGCGGCCGGTATTGCGCGCCAGCGCCCGCAGATGGGCATGCTCCACCTTGCCAAGTCGCAACGCGCGCGCCAGCGCATCGATTGTGGTGACGGACGGGCTGATCGCACGCCCCTGTTCCAGCCGGATGTACCAGTCGACGCCGATGCCGGCGAGTTCGGCCACTTCTTCCCGTCGCAGTCCAGGTGTCCGGCGCCTTCGGCCGCCAGGCAGCCCGATTGCCTTCGGGCTCAGTTTCTGTCGCCGAGATCGAAGGAAGTCACCAAACTCGCTTCGGCCCGGATCCGACATGAGCTTTGCCCTTTGTGCTAGGGAGGGATCATCCGATCCCAGGATAATACCAGGCCTTGATGGAAGCGGAAAGCCTGCAAGGATGCGCTGGTCAGAAGGGGTGGGACGAACATGAAAGCGGCGGTTTTGAAGGCGTTCGGATCGCCACTCTCGATCGAGACCTTGCCCGACCCGATCCTGGGTACCGGAGAGGTCATCGTCGATGTCGTGGCGGCCGCTGTCCTGCCTTATGCGAACGAGGTCTTCAGCGGCGAGCGGAAATACCTGCTCACCCTGCCGGTGGTGCCGGGGTGCGGCGCGGTCGGCCGGGTCCACGCCATAGGGCCGGACGCGACGCGTCTCGTTGTCGGCGATTGGGTCTCCTGTGATCCGACCGTGCGGTCGCGCGACGATGCGCTAGCGCCGGACATAACGCTGCAAGGCTGGAGCGCGCGCGGCGAAGGTGGCTTGCGCCTGCAGAAACATTTTCACCACGGCTCCTTCGCCGAACGAATGCGTGTCCCAACCGAGAACGCGATTCCGATCGGCCTGATCGATCCGGCGGAGGCGGGGCGGTGGTGCGCGCTGAACCTGCTGCTCGTGCCATACGGTGGTCTTCTCGCGGCGAACCTGCAGGCGGGAGAAACAATCCTGGTCAGCGGTGCCACCGGGAACTTCGGCAGCGCGGCGGTCGCCGTCGCCCTCGCGATGGGCGCCGGCTGCGTCGTGGCACCCGGCCGGAACGAGACGATGCTGGAGGACCTGGTGCGCCGTTTTGGTCATCGCGTGCGGACGGTGAAGCTCACCGGCGACGAGGCGGAGGATCGTGAGCGGATGAAGCAAGCGGCACCGGGCCCGATCGACTGCGTAATCGACCTGCTGCCACCCTTCGCCGGGACAAAGGCGATGCGGGCCGCCGCGATGACGGTGCGGCAGTTCGGCAGGGTCGTGCTGATGGGCGGCGTCGGCATGCTGGGGGGCGACGATCTCGCGCTGCCATACCCATGGATCATGCGGAACTGCATCACCATTATCGGCCAGTGGATGTATCCGCCCGAGGCCAACATCCGCCTGGCCAGGCTCGTCCGGTCCGGACTACTGGATTTAGGCAACTGGGACATTACGGATTTCGATCTGGACAATGCGAACGAAGCCGTCACGCAGGCTGCCGCCGCTGGCGGTCCCTTCAAGTTGACCGTGATCCGGCCATGACCTTCTCGCCATTCCGCTGCGGCCATGGTCGGATTTCCGTGAACGGGCCTCATGCCGATGCGTTAGAACGGCATGGTCTATTCTCACCGAATGCCGCCATCCGCATTCCTGCTGGTCTTGTTCCTGCCCGTCCTGTTCCTGCTGGGCTGCACCCCGTCATCCGTCCAACCCGAGGCAGCCGACAGCCGGGCGGGGCCTGCCGATCCACCGGCCCAGATAGAACGCGACCAAGCACGCTGGGCGGACCAGGAGGCACAGCGGCGGGTAACCGACGGTGACTATGATGGCGCTGTTCAAGCGCATCGGCAGGCCGAAAAAGACCTGCGGGACGCTGAGCGGCAGCAATCTAGTGGATATAATCTGACGCTTGCATCCGGTTGAGGATTCCTTCGGCAACTTGGCCGTGCGAGTCTGGCGGATGCGCAAGTCCATCAAAATCAACTTTACCGAAGTCGACCGCCAAGCCCTGGCCGCCATCGTTATGGACCGCAACAGCCCACAGAAGCACGTCTGGCGGGCGCAGATCGTTCTGCTGACCGCCGACGGCTGCGGCACCATGGAACTCACCCGCCGCGCCGGCACCAGCAAGACCTCGGTCTGGCGATGGCAGGCCCGCTTTCTTGCCGAAGGCGTGCCGGGCCTGCTGCGCGACAAGACCCGCCGCTCGCGCATCCCGCCGCTTTCGGCAGATGTGCAGGCCCGTGTGGTTGGCGCCACTCTGGCCGCGCCTCTGGGCGAGACCACGCACTGGACCTCGGGTGCGATGGCCAGACACATCGGGATCAGCGTCAGCTCGGTGCAACGGATATGGCGTGCGCACGGCCTGCAGCCGCACAAGATGCGCCTGTTCAAGCTGTCCAAGGATCCCCGGTTCGCCGAAAAGGTCGTCGACGTCGTCGGGCTCTACGTCAATCCGCCCGAGCACGCCGTGGTCCTGTCGATCGACGAGAAGAGCCAGATTCCAGCACTTGACCGGACCCAGCCCGGCCTGCCGATGAAAAAAGGCCGCTGCGGCACGATGACGCACGAGTATAAGTGGAACGGCACCACGACGCTGTTCGCGGCACTGAACGTGCTGGACGGCACGGTGATCGGGCGCTGCATGCAGCGCCACCGGCACGAGGAATTCATCCGCTTTCTGAACGCCACCGAGGCGGCCGTTCCGAAGGACAAGGCTGTCCACGCCATCATCGACAACTACGCCACCCACAAGCATCCGAAGGTCAAGGAATGGCTGGAGCGCCACCCGCGCTGGACGTTCCATTTCACCTCGACATCCGCGTCCTGGCTGAATGCCGTTGAAGGCTACTTCGCCAAACTCGCCAAGCGGCGCCTGCTGCGCGGTGTATTCCGCTCGGTCGCCGACCTCCAAACCGCCATCAAGCGGTTCCTCGCGGAGACCAACGCCGAGCCCCGGCCCTTTCGGTGGACAAAGGACCCCGACAAGATCATCGCCGCCGTGAAAAGAGGGCACCAAGTATTAGATTCTATCCACTAGGTCCGCGCACGATGATGCACGACGTGGCACGCCGATGAAAGCAACGCGCGCATTGGCACGAAGGGACCCGAACGACCCCTGTGAATTTCTTGAACCAGACATCTCGATCGGTGCCTCGGCAGCACGGGTTTGCCAACCCCGACAAGCTAAAGCTACGCTTACCTGTCGATGGTCCCGCGCAAGCGGGTGAAAAGGGAACGCCGTGCGTCCTGGCTGGACCAAGGGTCCGGGGACAACTCGGCGGCTGCCCCCGCAACTGTCAGCGGTAAGCCGCTGTCCCGCCCGCCTTACGCAAGGGCGAGCCACTGAATCCGTCAAGGATTTGGGAAGGCAGGGCCAGCCGCATTGATCCGTCAGCCAGGAGACCTGCCGTCGTCGCACCAACCGCCGCCGGGCGGGATGACCGAAGGTACGGAGACAACCATGCTGACGCTTATGCGGCGGACTTTCGCCGAACGCGCCACCGATCTGCGCAATCGGCTCGTCGCGCTCTATACCATCCTGATCGTCGCCAACGTCGGGATCTGGGCGTGGGCGTTCGAAACCTTCCGCCATCACCCGCTGATGCTTGGCACGGCGCTCCTGGCCTATAGTTTCGGGCTGCGTCATGCCGTCGATGCTGATCATATTGCCGCCATCGACAACGTCACCCGCAAACTGATGCAGGAGGACAAACGCCCGGTCAGCATCGGCTTCTTCTTTGCAACCGGCCACTCCCTGGTTGTCATCCTGGCCGCGCTTGGCATCGCGGCAGGTACATCGGAACTGGCGGTACGCTTCGGTTCGCTGAAGGATATTGGCGGCGTCGTCAGCACGTTGGTCTCGACGCTGTTCCTGTTTGCGATCGCGGCAATGAACATTGTCATCCTGCTTGGCGTCTGGCGAACCTTTCGGCACGTGCGTCGAGGCGGGATGTTTCACAATGAGGACTTCGACCTTCTGCTGAACAGTCGCGGACTGCTGGCGCGACTGTTCCGCCCGCTGTTCCGGCTGGTCACGCAAAGCTGGCACATGCTGCCGCTCGGTTTCCTGTTCGGCCTTGGCTTCGACACCGCGACCGAAATCGCGCTGCTCGGCATTTCAGCGACACAGGCCGGGAAAGGCATGTCGATCTGGTCGATCATGATGTTCCCCGCCCTGTTTGCCGCCGGCATGTCGCTGATCGACACGACCGACGGCGTGTTGATGCTCGGCGCTTACAATTGGGCGTTCGTCAGGCCAATCCGCAAACTTTATTACAACATGGTAATCACTGCCATGTCGGTCGTCGTGGCGGTGCTGATCGGCGGGATCGAGGGGCTTGGGTTGATCGGCGACCGACTGGGCCTGAACGGCTGGTTCTGGGATGGCATCGGCCTGCTTAACGACAACTTCAACGGGTTGGGCTTTGCCATCATCGGCGTGTTCATTCTGGCCTGGGTGGTCTCCTTGATCATCTACCGCTATGCGCGGCTCGACGAACTGGAAATCACCTCGACGAAGGGCTGATCACGCCTGGGCTGGCATCGGCAAGGTGCTAGCGTCTTCTGCCCGGCTTGACATCATCCCGCAGTGCCCGCACTGAACCTCCGGTTCCAGCTTGTTGCCGCCGTTCAAGCTGGCTCACGACAGAAACGGGCGCCCCACAAGTGCGTTGGAACGGTATGGTCAAGCCTGACAGACTGCTGCCATCCGCATCCCTGCTGACCCTGCTCCTGCTGGGCTGCACGCCATTATCCCACAAGCCCGAAGCAACCGATACGCGGGCCGGGCTTGCCGATCCACAAGCCCAGATTGAACGCGACCAGGCACGATGGGCGGACCAGGAAGCACAGAGACGCATAACCGACGGCGACTATGACGGTGCCGTTCAAGCGCATCAGCAGGCTGAACAGGACTTGCGGGAAGCCGAGCGGCAGCAAACCGGGCACTAGCACCTGACCTGGTGAAACGGCGAGACACGGATGCGCACTGTCAGTGCTGTAGCCGCGCAGTCGTTTGAACCGCCAGGACACCAAGGTTTTTCGCCAGCTACGGCCCTTGATGTCGACCTGCAAGAGCAGGCCAACGGCCAATAAAGATTACGAACCTGGCTTCAACCGCCGTTCCTGCTCCAGCAGCGCCTTCTTGCGCGGCACGCCCCAGCGATACCCCGTCAGCCCGCCATCGCTGCCGACCACGCGGTGACACGGAACCGCCAGGGAGACGGGATTGGTCGCGCAGGACCGGGCAACGGCGCGGATGGCTTTCGGATTGCCGGCCATTGCCGCCAACTGGGCATAGGTCCGGGTCTCGCCAGCCGGAATGCCGCACAGCGTCCGCCAGACTCGCTGCTGAAACGCCGTGCCGCGCAGGTCCAGCGGCAGGTCAAGCGCCTGTTTCGGCTCGCGCAGGAAATCCAGCACCGCTTGCACCGTGCCGGTAAGACAGGGGTCGTCCAGCGTGACCTCGGCGCGCGGAAAGCGGCGGCGCAGATCACCCATCAGGGCGTCATCCGGTTCGGCGAAGCCGATGAAGCAGACACCTTTCTCCGTGGCGCCGACCAGCAGCCGGCCGAACGGGCAGTCCGCGAACGCCGTGCGGATCAGTTCGCCGTCGCCGCCGCGCCGCGCCGCGCCGGGGGTCATGCCGAGCAGGGCGGCGGTTTTCTCGTAGACGCGGCTTTCCGAGCCGAAGCCGGCTTGTGCCACCGCATCGACCACGCGGTTGCCGTCGGCCAGCGCCGCATGCAGCCGGCGCGCGCGGACGCCCTCGGCGTAACGGCGCGGCGTCAGGCCGGTATGGTCTCGGAACATGCGCAGGAAATGAAAGCGGGAGTAGCCGGCCCGCGTCGCCAGGGCTTCCAGCGACGGCATCTCATCCCGCGCTTCGATGCAGGCGCAGGCGTCGCGAACGACATCCCGCGCGATGCGCGCGCGATCACCCTTCGGGTCACAGCGCCGGCACGCCCGGAAGCCGGCACGTTCGGCCTCTCCCGGTGAGCGGAAGAACCGGACGTTCTTGCGCAGCGGCCTGGGCGACGGGCAGACCGGCCGGCAGTAAACCCCCATGGTGGTGACGCCATAGAGAAAATCGTCGCCAGGGCGACGCGCTAGGACCTGATCCCAGAGACGGTCGTCCGGCGACAGGTCGACAACGTGCATGTCTTCAAGATGAATGTTTTTCATGAACGATATTGTGGCGCGGCACACCGGGGCGGCGCCATCCGCCGATTGCCGCGACACGAAAAAAGCCGGGAGTCGCCTCCCGGCCTTGCTCCCGACCTCCCGGATCAGCGAATGATGATCTCGACGCGGCGGTTCTGCGGCTCCCGCGTGTTGCGACCGGTGGCGACCAGAAGATGCGTCTCGCCAAAGCCCTGGATGCCGATCGAGGCCTTCGGCACACCATCCCGCACCAGTTCGGCCGCCACGGTGTCGGCGCGCCGCATCGATAGGCCCTGGTTGTATCGCACGGTGCCGGAGGTGTCGGTGTAGCCGTTGACCTCGATCCGCGTGTATTGCACGCGGGTGGAGTTGTCAGCCGCCTCCTTGACGATGGCACGCGCGCGGTCGGTCAGGCTGGCCTTGTCCCAGTCGAAGAACACCAGGTACGACCGCGCGGGTGCCGGCGCGGGGGCGGCGACCGGCGCGGGTGCCGGGGGTGCCGGCGGCGGCGGCACGTTGAACGCGTAGCGGACGCCGACAACAAGCTCATGATCGAACTGGTTGTGCAGCTTCAGGCTGGCCGGCAACGCCCTGCCGCCTTGCGTCACAACCTCGGCGCCGTCGAACTTCTCGCCGCCCAGGATGTCCATGAAGCGGTAGTCCGCCGTCAGCGACAGCCCCGGCACACGTGGGATCGGGAAGGATGCGCCGACGATCGCCTGCCCCGCAAACGCGCCTTGCTGGCTGTTGTTGGTGGTGCCGAACACGAACGGGCCGCCCGGCTGGACCGCCCCAACATTGTTCAGCGACGTCCACTGGTAGCCCGCGCCGACGCCAAGATACGGGTATACCCAGGGCGAACCGATATCGAGGTCGAACATCGCATTGGCCATGGCACCCCAGGTGCGGACATGACCGCCGCTGGACGCGGTCGGGAACGGGGTGCCGTTGATCTCGCGCAACGGGCTGCGCAGGAAGTCGCCCTCGATCTCGAAGCGAAAGCCGTTGCCGATGCCGTAACCGACCGCAAGCTCGGAATTGAAGCCGAAGCCCTCATCCAGTTCCACCCGCCCGGTCCTGAAACCGGTCCCGTAAGACGTTGCCTTCGGGTTCTGAGGCGCGCTCAGTCCGGCGCCGCCGCTGATGTAAAGGCCGGTGATCGGCTGCGCCATCGCCCTGTCGGGTGTCAGCGTCAGTACCGCCATCGGTGTAACGGCCAAGGCTGTTGCAAGCATCGCATTGCGAACGCGCATGCGTCGTGACTCCTGGTTGAGGTCTCAAGCGTCCAGATAGGATCGACCGCGCCAACTTGGTCGTAGCCCACCAGCCTTCAGGCGAGGACGGGTATTCTTTACGGGACCCAAGGCGGCAAGTCACCACGACTTGAAGATAATCACGAAGGCCGGATTGCCTGGCGGACCGGCGCTCGGCCCGGACCGGCGCGCCAGACAGGATTTCATGTAAGATATTGAGATAGACGGCAATTGACGTCGCTTTCGTATAGTGTCATCGCCAGCTATGGTAACAGTTCCTAACCCGCGGCCCAGGAAAGCACGCCGTCAGGTCATGCACATCGGCAACATTCAGGATTTTTTTCGGTCGTGCCTGGTTCCGGTCGCTGACGAACCCCGTTTCGCTTCACGGGACCGCGTCGACGCCGGCTTGCCCCGGAATGGCCCGCGGAGGGGATCGACCGGGGCAAACCGCCAGCCGGCAAGAAGACGCCAGCCGGCAAGAAGACGAATGTCAGCTTCATGTGGTCATTGATCAACGACGCCGTCGCGCTGGTGGCGCTTTATCCCGGATGCGCGCTGGCGGTGGTCTTCGCCGCCGCGATCATCGAGGCGGTGGCGGTGGTCGGCATCCTGGTTCCCGGCACGCCGATCCTGATGGCGGTGGCGGGCGCGGCGGCGATGGCGGGACAACCGATGGTGCCGTTCCTGATACTTTCGGTGGTCGGCGCGGTGATCGGCGATTTCCTCTCGTTCTGGGTTGGCCGGCGCTTCAGCGTCCGGCTGCGCCGCATGTGGCCGTTCTCCCGCTGGCCGGCCTTGATGGACAACGCGGTTTGCTTCTTCGCGCGATATGGCACCTACAGCGTGGCACTTTGCCGGTTTGTTCCGGTGCTGCGCTCCACCGTGCCGTTGGTAGCCGGCATGGCGGGCATGCGGCAGCGGCGCTTTGTGCCGGCCAATGTAGCCTCGGCCGTCGTCTGGGCGCCGCTGCATATCTATCCGGCGCAGATGGCCGGCCTGTCGCTGGATCGCCTGCGGACGGGGCACTGGGGATCGGCCGTGCTATGGGGCGTCGTCCTGCTGGTCTGCTGCGCCGCCGCCTGGATGCTGCATCGGACGATCCTCAGTCGAACCCGGTGATCAACCCCAAGGGATTATGTCACAGGGGATCAACCTCCCGGTGGATCAACCTCCCGAGGATCAACCTCCGGGCGCACCCTGGGTGTTGACGTAAAGCGCATACAGGCCGTGGCTGGCGGCCATGAACAGGCGGTTGCGGAAGCGGCCGCCAAAGCACAGGTTGGCGCAACGCTCGGGCAGCGCGATGTGGCCGATCGGCGTCGCGTTGCGGTCGAACACGCGAACCCCGTCCAGCTCCGCCTCGCCCATGCCCCAGCCGCACCACAGGTTGCCGTCGACATCCACCCGGAACCCGTCGGGCGTGCCTGCCGCGGCGTCGATAAAGCTTCGGTTGTTGCCGATCTTCCGGCCGTCCTGCTGAACATCAAAGGCGCGGATCGCCCGGTTGGGCGCGGCGCGGGAGGCCACCACGTACAGCACCGATTCGTCGGGTGAGAACGCCAGGCCGTTCGGCCCTTCGATGTCATCCGCCAGCATGGTCAGTTCCCCCGTCTGGCCGTCGATGCGCCAGACCGCGGCGGGCACTTCCGACTCCGCGCGCTCGCCCTCGTAATAGCCGCCAATGCCGAACAGCGGGTCGGTGAACCAGATCGAGCCATCGGACTTCACCACCACGTCGTTGGGGGAGTTCAGCCGCTTGCCTTGATAGCGGTCCGCCAGGACGGTGATCGTGCCGTCATACTCGGTGCGGGTCACCCGGCGGCCGCGATGTTCGCAGGTCACCAGGCGCCCCTGGCGGTCGCGGGTGTTGCCGTTGGCATTCCACGAGGTTTTCCGGAACACGCTGACCGCGCCGGTCTCCTCCTCCCACTTCAGGATGCGGTCGTTGGGGATGTCGCTCCACAGCACATAGCGGCCATCGCCGAAATATACCGGCCCTTCGGACCAGCGGCAGCCGGTGGCCAGCCGCTCCACCGACGCGAGCGGCAGGCGATAGGCGTTGAAGCTGGGGTCCATGACCTGGACATTCGGGTCCGGGTAGCGGTCGCTTGGTTCCCACATGGCTGGTTTCCCCTGGTTGAACCAGGATGGTAGCGCGGTGCCCGCCGCCGGCAAGCCGTGACGCATCATGCCGACGGAAACCTTGGGCGCGTGTGGCGAAATGATTGCCGTGCCGCGACGGGGACCAGGTCGGCAAGACTTGGTGCCGAACAGCCGCATGAACGCCAATGAAAATCCGGCGGCTCACTAATGCGTGTGCCACGTCGCGAACAATCGGCGTGATCGCCTGAGGCCGATGCAGTCGGAAGACGTCAATCTCGCGATCAAACAACATGCGGTCTGGGCCAGATCATGCTTAGAGACGCGGCGAAGGCTTTGCCACGCCCCTGATCTCCCTGACGGTGAAAAATGACCGCCGCGACACTCCGTTTCGCGATCCCCCTTCTTGTTGCCTGCCTGTATCCGGCGCTTGCCCAGGCTCAGTCAGGATCGCCCTCCCCACCGGATACCTCGCAACAGCCCGCCTCCTCCCAACCCGGCGCGCCGACGCCGACCGTGCCGCCGCCCACGGGACCCGCGAGCATCCCGGCATCGGATACCCTGACGGGGAATTGGAGCGGCTTGCGCACGAGGCTCGAGTCGGCCGGCGTCATTTTCGGACTGGAGGAGCAAAGCGAGGTCTGGGGGAACCTGGCCGGCGGGCTGCGGCGCGGTGCGGTCTACGACGGCCTGCTCACCCCCAGCCTGACGCTTGACCTCGATCAGCTTGTGGGCTGGCAGGGTGCCCGGTTCTTCGTCAACGCGTTTCAGATCCATGGCCGCGGGCCGTCGGCCAACCTTGTCGGCAACCAGCAGCTCGTCAGCAACATCGAGGCGACCCGCGACACCAAGCTCTTCGACCTTTGGCTTGAACAGACCCTGATGGGCGGACGCCTCATCATCCGCCTCGGACAGGAGGGCGCCAATGACGAGATGATGATCACCCAGTACGGCGCCGTGTTGCTGAACTCGAGCTTTGGGTTTCCCGGTCTTCCGGCCGCCGACCTGCCGTCAGGCGGCCCCAATTATCCGATAGCAGCGCCCTTCGTTCGAATCTCGTTCCAGGCCACCACCAACGTTACCGTTGTCGGCGCTGTCTTCAGCGGCGATCCGGCTCCGCCAGGCACGGGAGATCCACAGGCGCGCGACGCCGGCGGTACGGCGTTTCGCTTCAACGCCCACTCGTTGAGCTTCGTCGAGCTGTGGTATTCGGCCAATCAAGGCGACAACGCGGTCGGGCTGCCCGCCACGTACAAGCTGGGGACCTGGTATTCCTCCGCCGGCTTCGCGGATCAGTTCTATGACACCAACGGCTTGCCGCTGGCGTCTCCTGGCGGCGGCGGCATCCCGCGCGGCCACTCGGGGGATTTCGCGATCTACGGCATCCTCGACCAGATGATCTGGCGGCGGTCCGGCACGAAGGATCAGGGGATCGCGGCGTTTCTGCAGGTGATGGGATCGCCCGGCGGCTACAACGTCAGCAACCTGTTCATCGAGGGCGGGATCAACTGGAAAGCGCCATTCGCGGGCCACGACAAGGACATCATGGCTTTCGGCGTCTCATACCTCGGAATAAGCCCCGCCGCGCGCCAGTTCGCCGACAGCGTGATTTCGCTGACCGGCTCCGGATCGCGCTACAGCAGCAATGAGACGGTGCTTGAAGCGAGCTACCTAAATCAGGCGACGACCTGGCTGTCGCTGCAGCCCGATGCGCAATATATCATCAATCCCGGCGCCAGCATCCCGACCGCCGCGAGCCACACGCCGCTGAAGAACGCCCTCGTTCTGGGCGTACGGGCCTCCATCCTGTTTTAATCGGCCGATCAGGCACTGCCCGCGAACGGACATGAGCCATGCGCTTCGGCATCCCCGAATGCGGCCATTGGTGCGGCTATCACGACTTTCGCGTGTTTCCCCGGTGTCGCAATTGCAACTGCTTGCCCCGCACTGGTACGGCATTGCCGCCGTGATTTTTATCCCCTGTTCCCTCCTCACCCTGCCGGGTCTAGTATTTCCATATACGGCCCCATAGCTCAGTCAGGAAACCAACATGGCCCCGCCCCCGCCTTTCGGCGCCAATTCCGCCGCCGCCCGCGACATCGCCACCGTGCTCCACCCCTACACCGATTTGCAGGCCCACCAGGAAGTCGGACCCGTCGTCATTGCCCGCGGCAAGGGCGTGCGGGTCTGGGACGAAGCCGGCAAGGACTACATCGAAAGCGTCGCCGGCCTGTGGTGCGCCTCCCTCGGCTTCGACAACGAACGCCTGGTGCAGGCCGCCACCAACCAGATGCGCAAGCTGCCGTTCTACCACGCCTTCACCGCCAAGTCGCACGAGCCGATGATCGACCTGGCGGAGATGCTGATCGCCCGCGCGCCGGTCCCCATGAGCAAGGTGTTCTTCGCCAATTCCGGCTCCGAGGCCAACGACTCCGCCATCAAGATGGTCTGGTACCTCAACAACGCGCTCGGCCGGCCGAAGAAAAAGAAGATCATCGGCCGCCTGAATGGCTACCACGGCATCACCATCGGTTCGGCTTCACTGACCGGATTGCCGTACAACCACCGCAGCTTCGATGTCCCGCTGCCCGGCTTCCTCCACACGATGACGCCGCATTTCTACCACGGCGCACTGGCCGGCGAGTCGGAAGACGACTTCGCCACCCGCTGCGCCGACGAACTGGAAAAACTGATCCTGGCCGAGGGGCCTGACACGGTCGCGGCGATGTGGGCCGAACCGATCATGGGCGCCGGCGGCGTGATCCTGCCGCCGCGCGGCTACTTTCCGAAGATCCAGGCGGTGCTGCGCAAGTACGACGTGCTGTTCGTCGCCGATGAGGTGATCTGCGGCTTCTGGCGCACCGGCAACTACTGGGGCAGCCAGACCCTGGACATCCAGCCGGATATTCTCGTCTGTGCCAAGGCGCTGTCGTCGTCCTACCTGCCGATCAGCGCAGTGATGGTGAACGAAACGGTGTTCCAGGCCCTGGCGCAGGAAAGCCACACGATCGGCACCTTCGGCCACGGCTTCACCTATTCCGGCCACCCGGTGCCCGCCGCCGTTGCGATCGAGACCTTGAAGATCTACGACGAACTCGAGATCGGCGCCCATGTCGGCGCGGTCGGCCCGCATCTGCAGACAGAACTGCGCCGGCGCTTCGCCGACCACCCGATGGTGGGGGAGGTGCGCGGCACCGGCCTGATCGCCGCGGTCGAACTCGTCGCCGACCAGGCCACCCGCACGAACTTCGATCCAAAGGCGAAGGTGGGCGGCCGGCTGACCAGACTCTGCGAGGACAACGGGGTGATCAGCCGCACCACGGCGAACGACAGTCTGTGCTTCAGCCCACCGCTGATCATCTCGAAGGACGAGATCGACGACATGCTCGATCGCGTCTCGAAGTCGCTCGACGAACTGACCGTCCAGCTTCGGCGGGAGCAGATCGCGGTGGTGAGCTAACAGGTTCCACCCCCGAAGTTCGTCGCATCTTGCGGCGGATGTAGGGGTGGCGACACATAACGGTTGCGAATCAGGCACGGGTGAGCAGGTCACACCTGACGACAGGACGATAGCACTTTTCGATCAGTTTGCGCCTATTCGTCATGGCCGGGACAAGCCCCGCCATGACGGGTTCAAAACGGAGCGACCTGATCGAAAAACTGCTTTAAGCCCCCGCGCCACCGCGACGGCCGCCTCTCGCTCCACGCCGCACCTGTTCAAGGAACAGGAGCGGAGCGTCCAACTGTCGCCAATCAAACACTGTCTGGCATGCAAGCCACAAAAAAAATCAATCGTGACGATCATGCGCGGTTCCCGCCAGGCAGGATCGCTAAGTTCTGGACACGCCCGCGGCGCCGCTTTAGTCACGAGAGTGTGACAGGCAGAGCGTGGATATCTTGGCGAACACCCGAAGCACGCCTTTATCCTTGACGGCAGCGGCCGATCGGTCCGGGCTGCCGGCCGAGGGGACAGCGGGCGTCGTGATCATCACAGGTGCCTCGTCCGGCATAGGGCGTTGCACGGCCGGATTGTTCGCCCGCCATGGCTGGCGTGTTGGCCTGATCGCCCGCGGCGAAGCGGGGCTTCAGGCAGCCTGCGGCGATGTCGAATGTCAGGGCGCCATGGCCGCGATGGCGCAGGCCGACGTGACCGAAGCCTGCGCATTGGAAGCCGCGGCAACGTCGATCGAACAGGCGCTCGGCCCCGTCGACGTCTGGGTGAACTGCGCGGGCAACGGCACCTATGGGCGGTTCCTCGACACGCCGGCCGAGGAGTTCCAGCGCGTCACCGACGTGACATATATTGGCACGGTGAATGGCACGCGCGTGGCGCTGCGGCGCATGTTGCCGCGCGATCATGGCCGCATCGTCAACGTATGCTCCGCCGCCGCCTTTCGCGGCATGCCGCTGCTGTCATCCTATTCGGGCGCGAAGCAGGCCGTGCGCGGCTTCGGCCAATCGGTCTGCGCCGAACTGGCGCAGGACCGCAGCCGGGTGCGGCTGACGACAATCTTTCCGCCCGCAGTCAACACGCCGTTCTTCGAACACGCCATATCGCACATGGGACGGCCCGGGCGGCCAATGTCGCCGGTCTATCAGCCCGATATCGTTGCGGATGTAATACATCTGGCGACGATGACCGGACGCCGCGAGATGTCGGTCAGCTTCACCACGGTACTGTTCTCGATCTGCGTGCGACTCGTTCCCGCCGTCGTCGATCGGGCGATACGCCGGCTCGGCTATGACGGGCAGCTCTGCGGCCGCACGATCGGGCCGGTGCCGCACAACACCACGTTGTTCACACCCTCTGATCAGCCCTCGCCGGTGCGCGGTGCGTTTAGTGCTCAGGCGCGATCAGGCAGCGTGCACGTTCGTATTCTGTGCGCACTTGGTCGCCTGACCGGGAAAAACCGCCGTGATCCACGTGCCGGATCGGCAGCCGTGTTCCGTCGCCCCATGCGGGAGGCCGCGTCGCGGGAGACGGAGTCGCGAGAGACAGCATCCGCCTTCACCGAGGGCGGTGTTTCAAGCGCCCTCACCCCAGCGTCCGGTCCCAAGCGAGCGTAATAAACCTGCTACCGAGGCGTTTTCACGTCCCGGTTCAGCGCAGCGTGCGCTCTGCCAGGACCCGCGTCACGGCGTCGACGCGGCGCACCAGCGCGGGATCATGGACGCGGGCATTGGGCCGGACAGCAGCACGATCCTTGACATAGGCACCAGTGACCGTCGCCCATTCCGAGGCCAACGCCACGTGCAGCGGCGTATCCGCGCCTTGCGCCTCCGTCCGCAGGAACGGCGCCATCAGCCGCCAGGCGGCACCGATCGGTCCGCCCTCCCGTATCAGGCCGGTCGCCACCGCGCCGGGATGTACAACGTTAGCCATAACCCCACTGCCGCGCAGTCGCTCGGCGCGCGCGAATGTCGCCATCATGACTGCGAGCTTCGACCGGCCATAAGCCCGTACCATGCCCCAGTGCCGGGTCAGTTCAAGATTATCGGGATCAATGCTGGCACGGTCCGAGGTAGACGAACCGACGTTGACGATCCGTGACGGCGCGCCGGCGCGCAGGGCGTTCTCCAGCGCATCGGTCAGGACAAACGGCGACAGATGGTTGACCGCCAGCACCGCCTCATGTCCTTCGGCCGTCACCTGACGGCGCGCCGAAAACATGCCGGCGTTATTGACGAGCAGGCCGACCCGCGGGTGCGTTGCGGCGATGTCCAGACCGAGACGGTGCGTGGCGCGCAGTGAACTCAGATCGGCCAGCCGCAGTTCTGTGCTGGCGCCGGGCACCTGGCGCGCGATCCAGCCGCGAGCCGCTTCGCCCCGGCCCGCGTCCCGGCCTACCACAATGACATGATGACCGGCGTGCGCGAGGCCCCGCGCGATCCAGCATCCTATGCCGCCTGTGGCACCCGTCACCACGGCTATGGGGGGAGCCGTCTGGTTCATCCGGAACGACGTCTCACCGCCATCATGCACAAGGGCCGTCCGATCGCTCGGCTACCCAAAGATGTCCAGCGGAAGGAACGCGGAGACGATCAGGTTCGGCACGTCGACGACCTGGCTGACTTTCAGGTCGACCGCGACACTGGTCAGGCAATAGGCCTGCGCCCGCGTCAGGCCTCGCGCATCGACCAGATAGTCGATCATGTTGAGCAACGCGTTCCTCGCCGCCATCGACAGGTCTTCCGACTCGTTGCGCAAGCCGTCGCGGCTGACTGGAATCCCGGTCGTCGCATAGAACCGCCGCGGCGTGGCCATTTCGGGTGTCGTGAAGTAGCCGGGGTGCTCGAATGACGGGTCGTTCTGCCGCCGGCGTGTCGCCTCGCCCTTCAGCACCTCGAATTTGGCGACGAACGTGGCACTCGTCTCGACCGCCGTGCCGCACGACTCGCCGTCGCCTTGCGCGAAATGCGCATCGCCGACCGAGAACAGGCCACCCGGCTGATAAACCGGCAGATACAGCGTGGCGCCGGCCGTCAGTTGCTTGATGTCGATGTTGCCACCGGTTTCGTGCGGCGCGATGGTGCGGAATGCCTTGGCGGCGATCGACGGATCGGCTGGCACCGCGGCCGCCGCGTCAGGTGGCAGCACCGCCCCGCCGCGCGACAGCAGATCCGCCTCCCGCCTATTGATCCGCGCCAGCAGGTCGTGCGACGGCGCCACGCCCATCACACCCATGAACGGCGCGCCCGGTATCTTCACCCCCGGAAGATCCTCGGAACAGGCGAAACCACCGGACATTTCCCAATGCACGATATACGGCTCCGGGAAATGCTCTCGCAGGAAACCAAAGCCGGGCATGATGAACGTGAAGCCAAGCGCGGCCGTTTCGATCGCCTCGATCCGGATGGCGAGCAGGTCGCCGGGCTCCGCGCCCGCCACATGCACCGGGCCGGTCAGCGGATGAATGCGGCCCATGTCGATGCCCAAAAGCTCGCTTGGGGTCATGGTCGGGGTGATCTGCCGGTCCAGCGCGTCGATCGTATCCAGCGACACCGTCGAGCCAGAAGCGATGCTCACCGCGGCTGCGATGTCCGGATGCCAGCGGTTGTGTCCCTTGCCGTCCTGCTGCGCCAAGGGCTGAGCCGGGTGGAGGTGGACGTGGGCATCGGCCATGCTGCTCTCCGCGGAGGGTGATGGCACAGTCCAACAGAACTACGGGTGCGTGTCGATCCTGCGAAGGACGATCTTGGGATCAGGCGCATTCCAGGCGGTTGGTTGCCGCCGGCAGATCCGCTGCCGCGCCGCACCGCCGCAGCAACGTACGCAGGCTGCGGATCGCCGGAAAGACTTCCTGGTTCCAATCGGCACCCTGCGCATCATGCGCCGCCTGCTCCGTCTCGACGATGGCACGGTCTTCCTTGAAGATGCGCTCGGTGAACAGCACCAGCAGCGGCCAGGCTGCCTGCAGCAGACCCGGGATCTTCGGCCGTTTCACCGACAGCAGGCCGAATGTCCGGCAGCGTCGCTGTTCACGGTCCAGCGGCACATAGACGATCCAGAGATCCATGACCGGCGTGGCGGAATTCGTGCGAATGCGCAGCGTCTGGTACGGATACTCCGTACGGATCGTCATCAGGTCCTTGTCCGCGGTCCGTTCGCCAATGCCGCGGCGCTGCCCCAGGATGGCAGCCTCGCCGAGCGGCTGCTTGCCGCCGGTCCGGGCAAAGCTGTAGCGCGTTTCCAGCCAGTCCGGGCCGCTATCCTGACCCAGGAACCGCGGCCGCATCTGGCCCATCTGCTTGCGATGCAGGAACTGATGGTTCATGTCCATCAGGTTCTCATGCATGAAACTGTAGTGGCAGGCGATCTCGCGGCCGAAGCGGCGCGTCTTGTAGCTCGGGTCCGCCAGCGACCCGAGCGCAGGCAGCGGCACGTCCGCGGCGCGCGCGGCATTTCCCGGGAACACCAGGATCAGCCCCTCGACCTCCCGGCACGGGTAGGCGCGCACGCCGTTCGGCAGTTTTCCCTTGCCGAGGTAGGGAACATCGATGCAGCGCCCGGACGCGTCGTACGCCCATCCATGATAGCCGCAGCGCACGGCACAACCCTCGACCACGCCCTGGTTGAGCGGGACCTGTCGATGTGCGCAACGGTCCGCCAGCGCGAAGACAGGCCCTTGCTTGGGCCGGACCAGCACGATCGGATCGCCCGCGAACCGGGTCGCCAGCGTCCGCCCAGGCTTCAGTTCGTGCGACCAGGCGAGCGGATACCAATGGTCCGGATGCGACCCGACGCGCCGCAGATCACGCTCCGGTTCGGCGTTCCAAACCTCGTTCTCAAGGATAGGCAGGTTCTGATCCATCAAGACCTTTCAATTGACATCGCTGGTTGGACCGGCAGTCGTGGACGCCGGTTCACGCCCGCAGAACAGGCTTTGGCGGTATCGATGAGTTCGGTCCCGAGATCGAAGCGAAGCTTCGGGAAACGAGATCAGGTCGCTGTTTCGAACTACCGACGGGTATGTTGCTGGAAACAGCAACAGAAGAGCGCGCGTTCATGAACACTCTTGTAGACCGTTTCGATCGTCTTTGCCAGATCGGCCTGATAACGTCTTCACCTATCTGCCGCGTCAGCCTGATGCGGGTTGGACACTGTAAGCAATCGACCGGGCGGCGAAATCGCGGCTTCGCGCGCCGATATCCACCCGGCTGAGCGAACGACGCTGGGTGGACATGAGATGCGGATCGGCATCGTCCGCCGTCTCGGCAACGGAACCGCCGTCCCATATGTGACGCGACAATTCCGCTGCTTGTGGCGCATTGGACATCATCGTCAGGTCACTCTGGTACTGCTCAAGCCCGCACAACGTTCGCATGACGGCGGGAACCTCGCAGGCGGGGAGCGGTTGGCTGAACAGATAGCCCTGCACGTTGGTGCAGCCCCGGGCACGCAGCGTTGCAAGCTGGTCTTCTGTCTCCACGCCTTCCGCGGTCGTCGTCATGCCAAGGCCGCCGGCGAGATCTATGATGGCTCCCACGATGACGGCGGAGTCCCTGTTCGTGTCGACATCGCGAATGAAGGATCGGTCGATCTTGATCTTGTCGAATGGAAAGCTGCGGAGGTAGCCGAGCGATGAATAGCCGGTGCCAAAGTCATCCAGGGCAATGCGAATGCCGTGCGCACGGAGCTGGTGCAACAAGGCCAGCCGGTCATCGCTGCGCTGCAGCAGGACCGATTCCGTGATCTCGAGTTCCAGCCGGTTCGGCGCCAACCCCGAAGCAGCAAGCGCCTCCTGCACCACGGCAAGAAGCTGCCCGCCCTTGAACTGGGCAGGCGAAAGATTGACCGCGATGTCGATCTCCTGCGGCCAGGCCGCTGCCTCCAGGCAGGCCGTTCGAAGCACCCACTCGCCGATCTGGACGATCAGGCCGGTTTCCTCGGCGATCGGGATGAAGTCAGCCGGCTTGATCAGGCCCCGGCCGGGGTGGTTCCAACGTATCAGCGCCTCAAATCCCGTCACCCGGCCAGAGCGGAGATCGACAAATGGCTGATAGTGCAACTCGAGCTCATTCCCCGGTACGGCTTGGCACAGATCGAGCTCGAGCGCGCGACGCTCCTCAACCCGCGCATCCATCTCTGGTGCGAAGAACCGGTAGGTTCCGCGCCCTTCCGCCTTTGCCAGGTAAAGCGCGATGTCGGTGTTCTTCAGCAGTGTCTCAAGTGAGGTCCCGGCATCGTCCGCCATGGCGATCCCGATGCTCACGCCCACCGCGATCTTGTGACCATCGATGTCATAGGGTTCGTGGATAAGCTTGATGATGCGGTCGGCCAAGGTAGCCGCGTGTTCAGGCAGTGAAAGGCCCACCTGTATGATCGCGAACTCATCACCGCCAAGACGCGCGACCGTATCGGCTTGCTTGACAGCCGCGAGCAGCCGGCCGGCAACGGCACGCAGCAATCCGTCGCCCACCGGATGCCCCAGCGTGTCATTGATCACCTTGAAGCGGTCAAGGTCGAGGCACAGCAAGGCGCATTCGGTTCCGCGCCGGGTCAGGGCCATCGCCTGCTCCAGCCGTTCCCGGAACAGCACACGGTTCGGCAATCGAGTCAGGGCGTCATGGCGCGCCATGAAAACAAGGTCCGCCTCGGCGCGCCGCCGTTCGGTGATGTCCTCGTGCGTCGAGACCCATCCGTTGTTCGGCAGCGGCTGGTAATGCATCGAGATGATGCGTCCGTCGCTGAGCTCGTCCGTGACGTTGAAGGGTATTGCCGGGCGCGCAAGCTTTTCCCGCCGCGCAAGGAAATCGGCTCGCGTCATGTCGGGGAAACTGCCAAGCGCCAGGCGGTGGTCAAGGATGTCCGACAGCAACGTTCCCGTGCGCGTCTGGTCTGGCGACAACCGATAGATCTCGGCATAACGACGGTTGCAAACAATCAGCTTCTGATCGCCGTCGAAGAACGTAAGGCCCTGCGATATGGAGTCGAGCACCGCGTGGAACTGCAGACGACCGAGTTCCAGGTTGGCATTTGCCTCCGCCAGTTGCGCATTGTTCTCCCGAAGGATTGTGGCCTCGCGCTTCGCCGAAGCCAGCAGACGCCTTTCCAGCGCCTGGGCCTGCCGTGCCTTCTCGCGCAGCATCTCGACCGCTCGGCCAATCTCACCCAGTTGATCCGTGCGGCCGGCGCATGGCACGGAGATGTCGAGCCGGCCGTCCCCCATGGTGCGAACCGCGCCCGCGAGTGCCTGCAACGGCCGCATATTGGCTCGCAACACCAGCCAGCCGAGGGCGCCAACGACAAGGATCACGACCAGGGAAGCCACGCAGCTTTGCTCGATGATTTCGTCCAGCACCGTTTGAACGTCGGCACGCGGCACACCTACGAACAGGATACCGATCCGCCTGCCAGCGACATCGCGCAACGGCTCGTACACGGTGAAATATTGAACGCCGAGGATGTCGTTTATGCCGCGATACGTCTGCCCACGGCCGAGCACGGCATCCCGCGCCGCCCCCGCGGCAAGTCTTGTTCCGATCGCAGGGGAACCGTCGGGACGCTTCACGGTCGTCGCGACCCGGGTATCGCCAGCAAACACCGTGGCTACCCCACCCGTGATGCGGCTGACATCCTCCACCACCTTTTCAAGCCCGTCCGCGGCCTCGCCATCCAGCGTAAGGCGACTGTCGTCGTCCAACTGCCAATGCGTCCCATGCTGACGCAGTGCCACTTTCAGCACCGCGAGGTTGACGTCGAGATGCACCTGTGCTGCCCGTGTCTCGGATCGTCCGACGATGTGCAGTGTCCAGGCCTGCAGCACAAGGACGGCAATCACGACGGCAACAAGCGACGTCATCAGCAGCCCAGGGACAATGCCAATCTGGCCGATACGACTTCGTCGCGTCGCAACAGCTTTGACCATCGACCTCTTATCCCGTGGCATGGGAATGAAGGTCTCAAATAGTTATTAATAAATCATTACCTGCTGCCGGCGGACGCTGCACCCAAAGCCCTTCAAGGCGCTGGCGTGCCCATCGATTACCGTCCCGTGCCGCCGACCATGGTCCTGCTCCACCGCTCGGAGCGTGTGAGAGGCGTCACGACGGGCAGCCCCGCCATTAGCATTCCAGCCGCTATGGCGTTGGAACCTCGGCCAACTTGACCCAGCGGCGACGGTGCGGCGGCGCCACGAACACTCCGGACAAGCCTTGCCAATGCCGCATGTTCGCGTTAGGCCGCGAGCTGCTGTTCGAAACGCCGTTGCCGCCATTGCAGCAGCTTCCACGCCAGTTTGGTCGCACCGATCGACAGCCGGCCGCGCGGCGGCAGTCCGACCGCCTTCAGCACCATGCCCGTGCTGCGTTCGACGTGGCGATACCGGTAGAAGCCCATCGCCAGCGCCATGTAGGACGCGATGCACCGCTTGTGCTGGTACAACACCGATTCAGGTTCGTTGCCGCAGTGGTAGGCATAAGCCAGCTCGTCGTCCTCGGATTCGCCGATCCGGCCCAGCGCGATCCGCAGCCGGCTGAGCATCGACAGGTTCTCACGCGACAGGTATCGGCGCATGTGATCGTAGAACAGCTTGAAGTGCCGGTACTCGTCGGCCGCGATCAGCTTGCAGACCTGCTTCAGCACCGGTTCCCCGGTGGCCTCGGCCAGCGCGGTGTAGTAGCTCGATGTGCCGGTTTCGACCATGCAGCGAGCGATCAGCTCGCCGGTGCGGGAGCCGCGGATGGACGCATCGGCATCCGTGTTGACGCTGTAGCCGGCGCGGTAGCGATCGAACGCGGCGGCGAAGTCCCAGCCTGGATCAGCCAGTTCGGCCCATTTCGCCAGCGCGTCGCCATGCTGGACCTCCTCCAGCGCCCAGTTGTCGGCGGCCTGGCGGAAGTCCGGATCGTCCCCGAACACGCCGCCAAGATACAACGCATAGTCGGTTCCGTTGCGCTCCACCATCGCCGCCGCCTTCACCAGGGGAACGAGCTGTGCGTCCACCGCGGCCGGATCAAATCGATCCCAGGCAATGTCCTCGATCCGCCAGTGCTTCATCTTGTGGCCATGACTTGCTCAACGACTATCGTGCGCTGACACCCGCGCCAGGCACGCTCGGATCCGATATATGCGCGGGGCGATTGAAAAAAACCGCCGGTGCACCGGTTGCCAGGACACATTACGTCAAGCTGTGGCTGCCATGGCACAAGTTGAGCCAATTCAACATGATGACATCAGGCTGGCGGGTGAACGCCCGCCGCCCTACCCGGTGCCGCCAGCCGCTTCCACCATGGCGCGGGCTGACTGGACCCGATCCAGCGCGGCATCCTCGGTCGGCACGTCGCGCTTGTCCGCTGCGTCATAGGCGGCATCAGCCTCGGCCAGCCGCCGTTCGGCGTCGGTCCGGTTCAGCTCGCCCAGCGGCACCGCGAGGTTGGCCAGCACGGTGCAACGCTCCGGCGTCACTTCGGCGAAGCCGCCATCGACGAACAGCCGGTCGGTGATGCGATCATTTTCATGCAGCTCGATCGTCCCGCCCCGCAGCATGACGATCATCGGCGTGTGGCCTTCCAGCACCCCCATGTCGCCTTCCGACGCCGGGATCACCGCCATGTCCACCGGACGCGACAGCAGTAACCGTTCCGGGCTGACGATTTCCAGCGAAATCGGCATGGCGCCAACGCCCTCTCAGGCCTTTGCCTTCATGGACTCCGCTTTCTCCACCGCCTCCTCGATCGTGCCGACCATGTAGAAGGCGGCCTCCGGCAGATGATCGTATTCGCCGGCGCAGATCGCCTTGAAGCTGCGGACCGTGTCGGCCACCGCCACCAGCTTGCCGGGAAAGCCGGTGAAGACTTCCGCGACGTGGAAGGGCTGCGACAGGAACTTCTGGATCTTGCGGGCGCGGGCGACCACCAGCTTGTCCTCCTCGGACAGCTCGTCCATGCCCAGAATGGCGATGATGTCCTGCAGCGACTTGTAGGTCTGCAGAATGCGCTGGGTCTCGCGCGCCACGGCATAGTGCTCCTCGCCGACGATGCGCGGATCAAGCGAGCGCGACGTGGAATCCAGCGGATCGACCGCCGGATAGATGCCCAGCTCCGCGATCTGGCGGTTCAGCGTGGTGGTGGCATCCAGGTGGGCAAACGACGTCGCCGGCGCCGGGTCGGTCAGATCGTCGGCGGGTACATAGATCGCCTGGATCGAGGTGATCGACCCCTTGTTGGTGGAGGTGATCCGTTCCTGCAACGCGCCCATATCGGTGGCCAAGGTCGGCTGGTAGCCCACCGCCGAGGGAATGCGGCCCAGCAGCGCAGACACTTCCGCGCCGGCCTGGGTGAAGCGGAAGATGTTGTCGACGAAGAACAGCACGTCCTGGCCTTCTTCATCGCGAAAGTATTCCGCCATCGTCAGGCCGGACAGGCCGACGCGCGCCCGCGCGCCCGGCGGCTCGTTCATCTGGCCGTACATCAGCGCGACCTTGGAGCCTTCCTGCAACGTACCATCCTCGCCCATCTTGATGACGCCGGCGTCGATCATCTCATGATACAGGTCGTTGCCTTCACGGGTGCGCTCACCCACGCCGGCGAATACCGATACGCCGCCATGCGCCTTGGCGATGTTGTTGATCAGCTCCTGGATCAGCACCGTCTTGCCGACCCCGGCGCCCCCGAACAGGCCGACCTTGCCGCCCTTCAGGTAGGGGCACAGCAGGTCGACCACCTTGATGCCGGTGACCAGGATCTCGGCCGAAGTGGCCTGCTCCTCGAAGCTCGGTGCCGGCCGATGGATCGGGTAGCGCTTGGCGGTGTGGACCGGGCCCTTCTCGTCGATCGGCTCACCAATCACGTTCATGATGCGGCCCAATGTCTCCGGCCCGACCGGCACGGTAATCGACTCGCCGGTGTCCTTGACCTCCTGGCCGCGCACCAGGCCGTCGGTGACGTCCATGGCGATGCAGCGGACGGTACGCTCACCCAGTTCCTGCGCCACTTCCAGCACCAGGACACGGTCCTCGATCTGGCAGAGCAGCGCGTTCTGGATGAACGGCAGGTCGCCATCGAATTGCACGTCCACCACGGCGCCCAGAACCTGGGTCACCCGACCGACGATGTTGCTTGCCATCAGAATGCTTCCTTCGTGGTGCGGCTATATGAAAATCAGGGTCAGAGGGCTTCGGCGCCGGAGATGATCTCGATCAGTTCCTTGGTAATGTTCGCCTGGCGGGCGCGGTTGTAGTTCTGGCTCAGCCGCTTGATCATGTCGCCGGCGTTGCGCGTCGCGTTGTCCATCGAGGTCATCCGCGCGCCATGCTCGCCCGCGGCGCTTTCCAGCAGCGCGCGATACACCTGGATGGCGATCGCCTGCGGCAGCAGCCTGGCCAGGATGGTTTCCTCGTCCGGCTCGAATTCATAGATGGCGCCGCCGGTATCCTCGGTTTGACCCTCCGGCGGTGGTGGCGCGGGAATGATCTGCTGTTCCGTCACCACTTGCGAGATCACCGACTGGAAGCGGTTATAGATGATCGTCGCCACATCGATCTCACCGTCCGCCAGCATCGCCGTGACGCGCGCCCCGACATCCTGCGCATCGGCGAACTCGATCCGGCGCTTGCCGGCATAGCTGATGTCGTCGGCGATCCGGCTGGCAAGCTCGCGCCGCAGGTAGTCGCGCCCCTTGCGGCCGACAGCGAGGATCTTCACCGTCTTGCCCTCTGACTCCAGCCGGCGAGCCAGGTTGCGGGTCGCTCGGCCGATATTCGAGTTGAAGGCACCTGCCAGACCACGGTCGGCGGTCACCGCGATCAGCAGTTGTACTTTATCCTGCCCGGTTCCCACCAGCAGCGGCGGGGCCGTAGGCGAATCCGCCACCGACGCCGCCAGCGCCCGCAGCATCCGGTCCATCCGCTCCGCATACGGCCGCGCGGCCTCCGCCTGCTGCTGCGCGCGCCGCAGCTTGGACGCCGCCACCATCTTCATGGCCGAGGTGATCTTCTGCGTCGACTTGACGCTGTTGATGCGGGTCCGAAGCGCCTTCAGGCTGGGCATTCCGTGGCGCCTCTAGCTGAACGACTTGGCGAAATTGTCCAGGAACGTAACCAGCTTCTTCTCGGTCTCCGGCTTGAGCTCCAGATCATTCCGGATCGCCTCCAGAATACCCGGCTCCCGCGACTTCAACTCGCCGATGAACCGCGATTCGAACGGACCCACCTTGCCGACATCGATCTTGTCGAGATAGCCGCGCACGCCGGTGAAGATCGCCACCACCTGCTCCTCGATCGGCATCGGATGGTATTGCGGCTGCTTCAGCAGTTCGGTCAGCCGCGAGCCGCGCGCCAGCAACTGCTGCGTGGACGCGTCAAGATCCGAGGAGAACTGCGCGAACGACGCCATCTCCCGATACTGCGCCAGTTCCAGCTTGATGCGGCCGGCGACCTGCTTCATCGCCTTAATCTGCGCCGCCGAACCGACTCGCGACACCGACAGCCCGACGTTCACCGCCGGGCGGATGCCGCGGAAGAACAGCTCGGTTTCCAGGAAGATCTGGCCGTCGGTGATCGAGATCACGTTGGTCGGAATGTAGGCGGAGACGTCTCCAGCCTGCGTCTCGATCACCGGCAGCGCCGTCAGCGAACCGGCGCCAAGCTCGTCGTTCATCTTCGCCGCGCGTTCCAGCAGGCGCGAATGCAGATAGAACACATCGCCCGGATAGGCCTCCCGGCCGGGCGGGCGGCGCAGCAGCAGCGACATCTGCCGGTAGGCGACGGCCTGCTTGGACAGATCGTCATAGAAGATCACCGCATGCTGGCCGCTGTCGCGGAAGAATTCGCCCATGGTGCAGCCGGTATAGGGTGCCAGGAACTGCATCGGCGCCGGGTCGGACGCGGTGGCGGCAACCACGATGGAATAGTCCATCGCGCCGTTCTCCTCCAGCGTGCGCACCAACTGCGCAACGGTGGAGCGCTTCTGGCCGATCGCGACGTAGATGCAGAACAACGCCTTCTTGGGATCGTCGGACGCGTTGATCCCCTTCTGGTTGATGCCCTTCTGGTTAATGATCGTGTCGATGATCACCGCGGTCTTGCCGGTCTGGCGGTCGCCGATGATCAGCTCCCGCTGGCCGCGCCCCACCGGGATCAGCGCGTCGATCGCCTTCAGGCCGGTCTGCATCGGCTCGTGCACCGACTTGCGGGGAATGATGCCCGGCGCCTTGACCTCGACGCGGCTCATTTTCGCGTCGGCGATCGGGCCCTTGCCATCGATCGGATTGCCCAGGCCATCGACCACGCGCCCCAGCAGGCCGCGGCCGGTCGGAACCTCGACGATCGAGCCGGTGCGGGCCACCGTGTCGCCCTCGCGGATTGCCGTGTCGTCGCCAAAGATCACGATCCCGACGTTGTCGGTTTCCAGGTTCAGCGCCATGCCGCGCAGGCCGGCGGTCGGGAACTCGACCATCTCGCCGGCCATGACGTTCTGCAGGCCGAAGACGCGGGCGATGCCGTCGCCGACCGACAGCACCTGGCCGGTTTCGGCGACATTGGCCTCGGTATCGAACGCGGCGATCTGCTTCTTCAGGATCTCCGAGATCTCGGCTGGGCGGATCTCCATCTCACGCGGCTCCCTTCATGGCGTACTGCAGGCGTTGCAGCCGGGATTTCAGACTGGTGTCGTACAGGCGGGCGCCAATCCGGACGATCAGGCCGCCCAACAGATCTGGCTCGACCCGCTCATTGATGTTGACGTTGCCGTAGCCAGCTTCGATCAGGCGAGCGCGAAGCTGCTGGCGCTGCACGTCGGTCAGCGGATGGGCGGACGCGACATGCGCGGTGATGATGCCGCGCCGGCGCGCCACCAGACCGGCGAAGGCGGCGACGATATCGCGCAGTTCGCGCAGGCGGCGATTGACTGAAACGACGCCGACGAAATCCCGCACCGCCTTGCCGAAACCCTCCTGCTGCAGCACCGCCTGCGCCGCGGCGGTCGCGGTCTTCACATCGATCAGGGGCGATGCCAGTAGCCGCCGGAAATCCGCGCTGGCGTCGATCAGCCGGCCCAGGCCATCCATGTCCGATACGACGGCATCGAGCGCGCGGCTTTCCTCGGCATGGGCATAGAGCGCGGCGGCGTAGCGATCAACCAGGCCGCCGGCACCGGATGCGATTGTCGAAGCCTCAGAGGCCACGGGCTGTTCCATGTGTTGGGCCGAACCAAAGCGGCCCGGGCGTGAGTCTTTCCATGCGGCCGAGCGAAGCGGCGCGGCGCGTCTAGCATGGGGTATGGGGGCACGCAACACGCGACCAAGCGGTTTCATGACGTCTTGACCGCTGGCGCAACGGCTGATGGCCACCGTTTACGCGGTTCTTGACGCACCATGGTACCAGCGGCAAAATTAACCGCCGTTCATATTGGGACTTCCTCGCATGGCGCTGAGCCGATCGACCCGTGTCAACATTCTGATTGGCAACGGCCATTTCCTGTCGCACTTCTATATCCTGTGCCTGCCGCCGATGTTCATCGTCTGGCAGACCGCCTTCAACGTCAGCTTCGCTGAACTCGGGCTGACCATCGCGCTGATGTCGGGCACCACCGCGATCCTGCAGACGCCGGTCGGCTTCCTGGTGGACCGTCACGGTGCGCGCCGGTTCCTGGTCGGCGGCGCGCTGCTGATGTCCTTGTCGATCGCGGCGATGGGACTGGCGACGTCATTCTGGCAGGTGCTGGTGCTGGCGACGCTGTCCGGTGTCGGCAACTCGGTGATCCATCCGGCGGATTATGCCATCCTGTCCGGCTCCGTCGACAAGGACCGCATGGGGCGCTCTTTCGCGCTGCACACGTTCAGCGGCAACCTCGGCTTTTCCGCCGGGCCGCCGGTCGCCGCCTGCCTTATGGCCTTGGTCGGCTGGCGCGGCACCCTGCTGACCGTCGGCCTGCTGGGCATCCCCGTGGTGCTGTCCATCCTGTTGCAGAGCCGCGTCCTGCGCGATCAGGTTACCACGCCAGCCGCCCACGCCGGTGCTCGGCTTTCAGGCCGGGACCTGCTGACCAGCCGGACGATGATCCTGTTCTTCATGTTCTTCGCCCTCGGCGCCATGGCCAGCGGCGGTGTGCAGTCGTGGCTGGTGACCGTGCTGCATACCGTCAAGGGCGTCGATCTGCCGGTCGCCGCAACCGCGCTGACCGCCTACATGGTCGGCTCGACCTGCGGCGTGCTGTTCGGCGGCTGGTTCGCCGACACGTTCAAACACCACGTCCTGCCCTTCATAACCGGCCTGACCATTCTCTCGGCACTGCTGATGCTCGCCGTCGACTGGCTCAGCCTGCCGATCGTGGCGATCTTCGCGATGACCTTCGCCTCCGGCCTGGCATTGGGGGCCAGCCGGACGCCGCGCGACGTGATGGTGAAGGACGCGGCACCGCCCGGCGAGATCGGCAAGGTGTTCGGCTTCGTCAGCGCCGGCCTGCCGCTGGGCAGCGCCATCACGCCGGTCCCCTTCGGCATGCTGATCGACCGCGGCCATCCGGAACTGGTGCTTGTCCTGGTCGCCGTCGTCCTGCTGCTCAGCCTGTTCTGCGGCGGATCGGCCCAGGTCTCGGCACGGACCGGGGAAGCCGTGGTGCTGGCGGCGGAGTAGGCCGTCCGCTCTTCGTTAAAGGCAAGCGGACGGTTTAGGACCTGGATACGCCCATCCACCCAACAATCTGCGGGCAAATTATGCCTGCGAGTCATGCATTCGTCACCTAATCCCGTCATGGCGAGCCTGCCAACCTGACCGGAAACCACACTAATTGACGCAAAGTCGAGCTGAAGCGGATCAGTCAGCAGGCGTGCGTCACCCGATCGGACAAAGCCTTGGACCATGTTCGGACACCGGCCGCGAGACAGCCTCAAACAATCCTGGACCAACACCCATTACGCTCCATCCCGTCCGGACTTGCTGTCGCGGCATCGGCTGGAATAGGTAGCTGAAAGGAATGAAGTCGTCAGTGCAAGGGACGCCGATCTTGATCCGGACGGCGGTGATGACGCGCACTACGTCAGCCATAACGCCTACTTCTATAGCATATGCTAGAAATAGCGATAAATTTGACTTAAAATAGGGCATATGAGGATCAGTCCATGAGGTAATTGCTGCATTCTGAAGCAATCGCGGTTTGCCATCCGTCCGACCCTTGTGTACGGTTGTCATGCATCAGGGAGCTGACGCCATGCACGACCAGGCCGCGATCGAGGAGCAGATCCGTCGCCGCTACCACCAGCCCAAAGGGGTGGAGCAGTTCGGCGTCGAGCCGATCCCGGCGGAAAAGAAGACCGTCCGCGGGCTGGACATCTTCTCCATCATTATCGGTCTCTGCCTCAGTCCCGGATCGATCATGGTCGGCGGACTTGCGGTCGTATCAGGCCTTTCGTTCGTCGGCGCCGTCACCGCGATCACCCTTGGGATGGCGATCGCGGTGGTGCCCTACACCATCATGGCCACCGTCGGCGTCGACTACGGCCTGCCGGGCCAGGTGGGCACCCGCATGGCATACGGCCTGCTCGGCGCGAAGTGGATTCCGTCGCTGATCCGTACCTTCGCCTCGGTCTACTGGTTTGCCTTCCAGACCGTCGCCGGATCACTCGCCCTGGTGGCCGTGTTGCACCGTTGGACCGGCGCGCAATTCTCCCTGGTCACCGTCAGCCTGGTATTCGCCATCCTGCAGGCCTTCGTCGCCATCGTCGGCTACAACAGCCTGAAGCACCTGTCGCGCATCGCGCTGCCGCTGAAGCTTTGCATCCTCGGCTATGCCTTGCTGGTGATGGCCACCCACGGCGATCCGCATTTCACCCCAGCGGCCGTGCTGCATTATGCCGGCGGACCGAAAGGCACCTGGCTCGCGTTCATCACCTGGGTAAACGTGCTGGCGGCCAACTCCCTGACCATGGTGACCGACTCGGCGGATTTCTGCCGCTATACCCGCAGCCGGTGGGACATGTGGTGGGGCACCACGGCCGGCAAGCTGGGCGGCGCCTTCTTTTCGGCGATCCTCGGCGCCTATGCTGCTTCCGCGACATTGGGGCATACCGCGAACATGTTCCAGGTTGTCGCCGACCTGTCGACCTGGTGGCTGCCGTTGCTGGCGTTCGTCGTGGTGATCGCCCTGGACAACTGGACCATCAATGTCCTGAACCTCTACACCGGCGGCCTCTCCCTGCTCAACATCTTCGAGCGTCTGGGCCGGTTCTGGAGCACCTTGATCATCAGCGTGCTGGGCATCGCCCTTTCCATCGTGCCGGATGTGGTGAACGGCTACACCAGCTACGTCGGCATGCTGGGCAACTTCTTCTCGCCAATCGCCGGTGTTCTGGTGGCCGACTACCTGTTCGTCAAGCGCATGCGGATCGACGTGGTCGCGCTGTTCGAGCGCGGCGGCCCGTACTGGTACTGGAAGGGGATCAATCCCATCGCGGCCTTCTGGACCGTGGCAGGCTTCCTGATCTACATGTTCGTCATCCCGCAGGCCTATATCCAGACGCTGTGCACGCTGCTGATCACCGGCGCCGGCTACTGGGCGACAACGCGGCTGGTGGCGCTGCGGTCGAATGTCATGGCACGCGCCGCGCGGCCCGGCGACCAGCGGGAGAGCGTGGATGAACTGGCGTGGGATCTGGCGATACGGCGGGCGTGATCGCTCCGGCGCAGGCGATCACACACTCTGAGTAGCGGCATTTGTTGCTCAACAGCGCAAGAAGTTTCGAGGCCCACCGGCGTGTCTCGCGGTTCACCTGTCAAGCCGCGAATGACCCGGACGGCCGCGCCCCTTGTCGCACCCCGTCATTCCGACTACCCAGACGCCAGCCGCCGGATCAGCGCCTGTGCCTCGGGTGCCGACCAGTCGGCCGCCCCTTCCAGACGAGCGACGGCCTGGTTGTTGGTGTTGACGATCACCGTGGTGGGGATGCCGCGGGCGTTGAAGGCCCTGGCCAGCGCGCCCTGTGGATCCAGCAGCACCGGCAGTCCGGTGATGCCATGCGCGGCGTACCAGGCCTGCACCGTATCCGCCCCGCCGCGGTCCGACGATAGCGGCAGTACCGCGATGTCCTGCGGCGCCAGCGCCTTTGACAAGGCCTGCAATGACGGCATCTCGGCCACGCACGGCGCACACCACGTGGCCCACAGGTTCACCACCATGCCGTGGCCCTTGAACTCGCTCAGATGATGGCTGACGCCATCGCCGGAGACGAACACGCCGTCCGGCAGGTTGGCGGGCGGAGACAACGGCTCCAGCCCCTCCGCCAGCGGCGGCAGCCGCTCCTCGGCGCGTGGTTTGCCCGGCAGTGCGGCGGAGGCTAGAATACTTGTCGTGGCTGCCAGGATCGTCCGGCGGTGCGTCATCATCAAGCTGGAACCTTTTGCGTGACCGATACGCCGGATCGCCCGCCCCAAGGTCGCCCGCCCCCGGGTCGCCTGCCCGCTCGCCCGCCCCCCGGTCGCCAGAACGAGCCGGCCAATAAACAATGGGGTGGCCGCTTCGCCGGCGCGCCCTCGGCCATCATGCAGGACATCAACGCCTCCATCGGGTTCGACCGCAAGCTGTGGCGGCAGGACATTCGCGGCTCCCGCGCCCATGCGGCGATGCTGGCGAGGATCGGGCTGCTCAGCAGCGAACATGAGGCTGCCATCGCCACCGGTCTAGAGGCGATCGCGCACGAAATCGAGGCTGGCCGCTTCGCCTTCGATGTCGCGCTGGAGGACATCCACATGAACATCGAGGCCCGGCTGACCGACCGCATCGGCGAGGCCGGCAAGCGCCTGCACACCGCGCGCAGCCGCAATGACCAGGTGGCGACCGATTTTCGGCTATGGGTGCGCGACGCGATCGACGGCCTCTCCGCGCAGCTTTCCGATACCATGCTGGCGCTGGCGCAACGCGCCGGGGAGCATGCCGCCGACCCGATGCCCGGCTTCACCCACCTGCAGACCGCCCAGCCGGTGACCTTCGGCCATCATCTGCTGGCCTACGTCGAGATGCTGGACCGCGACCGTGGCCGGCTGGCCGATTGCCGCCGGCGGCTGAATGCCTGTCCGCTGGGGTCGGCGGCGCTGGCCGGCGCCTCGTTCCCGATCGACCGCCACATGACCGCCGCCGAGCTCGGTTTCGATCGCCCGACGGCGAATTCCCTGGATGCGGTGTCGGATCGGGATTTCGCGCTGGAGTTCCTCTCGGCCGCGGCGATCTCCGCCATGCACCTGTCGCGCCTGGCGGAGGAGATCGTCATCTGGTGCAGCGCGCCGTTCCGCTTCATCCGGCTGTCGGACGCCTTTACCACCGGCAGCTCGATCATGCCGCAGAAGCGCAATCCGGACGCGGCGGAGCTGGTGCGCGCCAAGACCGGACGGGTGACCGGCGCGCTGGTGGCGCTGCTGACGGTGATGAAGGGCCTGCCGCTGGCCTATGCCAAGGACATGCAGGAGGACAAGGAACCGGTGTTCGATGCCGCCGAGGCTTGGGCGTTGTCGCTGGCGGCAACAGCGGGGATGGTGCGGGACATGACGGCGGACACGGCGCGGATGCGAGACTTCGCCGGCTCGGGCTTCGCCACGGCAACCGACCTGGCGGACTGGCTGGTGCGGATAGTGCGGCTGCCGTTCCGCAATGCGCATCACGTGACCGGTCGGCTGGTGGCGCTGGCGGAGGCCAAGGGCGTCGATCTGTCCGGCCTGTCGCTGGCGGAGATGCAGGGTGTCGAACCCGGCATCACCGAGGACGTGTTCTCGGTGCTGTCGGTCGAGGCCTCGGTGGCGTCGCGCATGAGCTATGGCGGGACGGCGCCGGCGAACGTGGCGACGGAGGCGGCGCGGTGGCTGGCGACATTGGCATGAGGATGGTGCTGACGGTGCTGGCTTCGGGTCTGCTGGCCCTGGGCCTGCTGGCAGGGTGCGGCAAGAAGGGCTCTCCGGGGCCGCCGGGGCCGGCGAACCAGATCATATATCCAAAAATCTATCCGACACGTTGACAGGCCGGAGAACAACCCATGCAGCCAGCTTCCGCGACGCCCATCTCCGATGCTCGGCCGTCCCGCTGGGAGCAGTCGGCGCCAATCCGCTATCCCGATCCCGGCATCGTCATTCTGGACCCCAGGTTTCGCCGGCTGGTGCTGGACAATGCCGCCATCCGGCGGATCGCGACAGGGTTCCACTTCACCGAAGGCCCGGTCTGGTTCGGCGATGGCCGCTACCTGCTGTTCAGCGACATCCCCGCCGACACGATCTACCGCTGGGACGAAACCGACGGTGGCATCAGCGTGTTCCGAAACCCCTCGCACTACGCCAACGGCAACACCCGCGACCGCCAGGGCCGGCTGGTGACGTGCGAGCACGACACCCAGCGGCTGACGCGAACCGAGCATGACGGCAGCGTGGTGGTGCTGGCGGATACCTGGCAGGGCAGGAAGCTGACCGGCCCCAACGACGTGGTGGTGAAATCGGACGGCACGATCTGGTTCAGCGACAACGGCGCGGGAACGCGCGGGAACTATCTGGGGCACAAGGCGCCGCAGCACCATCCGTTCCGGGTCTATCGCTATGACCCGGCCACGAACACCCTGGGCATTGGCGTCGACACGCAACCTCGGCCGAACGGCCTGTGCTTCTCGCCGGATGAGTCGCGGCTTTACGTGGTGGACACACCGGGCGACCGGCCGAAGAGCACCTGGGTCTATGACATGGTGGATCATGGCACGCGCGCGGTGAACGGGCGGGTGTTCTTCGAAGGCGCGGGTTGGGCCGATGGCATCCGTTGCGATACCGAGGGCAATGTCTGGTGCGGGTTCTCCGGTGGTGAAGGCGAGGATGGCGTGGCGGTGTTTGCCCCGGACGGCACGCTGATCGGGCGGGTGTTGCTGCCGGAACGCTGCGCCAACGTCTGCTTCGGCGGGTTGAAGCGGAACCGGCTGTTCATGGCGGCAAGCCAGTCGGTCTATGCGCTTTATGTGGATGTGCGGTAGCAACGGAACCGAAACTGCATTTCAGGTTTCGTCGTCCACGATTGCCGGATCACGGCGCGGTCGAAGCTCCCCGCGGGCGACCCGATCGGGCAGGATGAAGGCGTAGCGGCCGAACATGTTGATGTGGTCGAACCCGAGCGGCGACAGCCAGGCTGCATCCTCCGCGCGCACGGCAAAGCCCTCGGCGCGGAGCAGGTCCAGCGCTGCATCCATATAGATGGTGTTTCAAAGCACGATGACGATCACCACCAGGCCGAGAGCGTCGAGATGGTCCCCCTGGCCTCCCGCAAGCCATTTTGTTTCGAAAAAGTTCAGATCCCGGAACGCTACCGTTCCATAATGGCGAAAACAACCTTAATGGCACGCAGAAAGCGCCCCATGCAGCCGTGCCCCAAGGGTCTGCCCCAACGCGGCTATGACCGCTTGTTATGGTCAGGCGACGGTCCGCTTTTGTACGCGAAGCGAGGTTAGGCGGAACGTCTGATCCGATGAGCCAGTTTTTGCCGGAGAAGACGCAACCTGTTGCCTGATCAATTGCGCTGTTCGTTCCATCCGGCGACGTCGTGGCCGCCAAACACCATGCGGCGGATTGCTGGCTGCGTCAGTCCAGCACTGAACCCGGGCGCCGGCGTGCTTGCCTCGTCAAGGTGTTTCGCTTGAGCGGCGGTCAACCGAATATCCGTTGCGGCGATGTTGCTCTCTAGCTGCGACACCTTGCTCGCGCCGATCAACGTCGAGGCGACCCCGGCGCGCGTCAGGGTCCAGGCGAGCGCTACCTGCGCCGCTGGCCGATCGAGCTCCGCGGCAACCGCCTTCAGCGTGTCGAGGATGTCCCAATTGCGATCCACGAACTTGCTGTTGCCGAACGGGTTCGCGCCGCTCAGCCGGCCGGTGTCGGCAGTGTTCCCGCGCTGGTACTTGCCGGACAGGAAGCCCCCCGCGAGTGGGCTCCACGGCATGACCCCCATGCCGCCCTCCCGCGCCGCCGGAAAATGCTCGCTTTCCACGTCGCAGGCGACGAGCGAGTATTCGAGCTGCAGCGCAATCGGCCCGGGCACGCGCCGCTCGGCCGCGATCGTCGCTGCCTTCATCGCCAGCCAGGCGGGCATGTCCGACAAGCCATAGTAGCGGATCTTGCCGGCCCGCACGAGGTCACCGAGTGTCTGGACGATTTCCTCAACGGGCGTGACGCCGTCCCAGATGTGCATCCAGTAAAGGTCGATATAGTCGGTGCCCAGCCGCTTCAGCGAGGCCTCGAGCGCCCGATGGATGTTCTTGGCGCCGGCGCCGCCCGCATTGGGGTTGCCCCCGCCCGCCTGTGTCGCGGTCAGCGGGCTAGCCGATCCATTGAACGCGAACTTGGTGGCAAGGACGATGTCGTCGCGCGCGCCGCTGTCGGCGATGAACCGGCCGACCAGTTCTTCGCTCTTGCCACCCGCATAGATGTCGGCGGTGTCGACAAAATTGCCGCCAGCCGCACGATAGGCATTGAAGATCGCCCGTGACGTCGCCTCGTCCGCGCCCCACGCGCCGGGGCCAAAGGTCATCGTCCCCAGCGCGAGCGGGCTGACGACGAGGCCGGAATGGCCGAGCGTGCGAAAATCGGTGAGGGACATGGTCGGCTACTTTCCTAGTGTTCGATACGGAATTCATGCTATGCTAATCGACTGCTGTCAACCTGTTTCAGAGCGTTCACTATGGATTATGCTGAATCCAATCCCGCGCCACGCCGCAAAACCGGCAGGCCGCTGTCGTTCGACCGCGATGCCGCGCTCGAACAAGCGATGCTGACGTTCTGGCGCCATGGGTACGAAACGACGTCGATCGTCGACTTGACGACCGCGATGGGGGTGACGGCGCCCAGCCTCTACACCGCATTCGGGGACAAGAAGCGGTTGTTCCTGGAAGCGGCACACCGCTACGCTGGCGATCCCGAGGCGATGGCGCAGGCGATTGATGGCGCGCCGACCGCGTACAACGCCGCGCGCGAGCTGTTGACCGCCGCCGCGACCGCCTATACCGGCGATGCGACGCCCAAGGGATGCCTGCTTGCCAGCGCGACCGCCAGCGGTTCGGCCGCGTCGGCCGATGTCCAAAGTGCGATTGCCGACATTCGCAGCTCGATCGACGGGCGACTTCGCGCCCGGATCGATCGTGACATCGCGGCAGGCGTGCTGCCGCCGAAGACCAATGCTGCCGCGTTGGCCGGTCTTGTCATGACTGTGACACAAGGGATGTCGGCGCTGGCGCGCGACGGAACGCCGCGCGCCGCCTTGCTGGCCATTGTGGAGGTTGCCTTGCAAGGCTGGCCGCGGGATTAAGCTCGTGCCCGTGCGCGACCCAAGGCAAACGTCGCAAGACGATTGCAAAGGCGCGAACGACAGCTTCGGGACAGCCACAACGCCTCGACGTCGGGCGTGGTCGACAGCGACCGCTGTCGTTTGGAATCAGCGGCCATGCGCCGTCAGCCAGCCGACTGAGCTTCCGTGCTAGGCCGAAATGCACTTTCGGCTCGGTTGCTACCGGACCCCCTACCTGGAGGCGCAGGGGATCCCTGCCCTCATGGGTGTTAAATCACGCATCGGCTTGTCAATTGAGCCCCCGTCACGGCCGGGACGAGTCCCGTCATAACCAACTGGCGCAACTTGATCGGAAACCGCCCTAATCGGCATGCATCCCCGGCTCGGTCCGCATGCCAACTGGTATGTCGTGCCGGGTGAAGGAGTCGAGGCTGCCGAGACCCAGCATGATGCAGAGCCAGAAGGCCGCGACCAGCGCGAATACCGGTACCAACCCGCGGCTGCTGCCTAAACGCATGAAGGTCAGCGCCACCAGCAGGGCCGCGCCGATGCCGACGAAAGGAACCACGCCACGGACGGCGGGCAGCCGCGCCAACAGGACCTCGACGCCGACCAGCACCAGCAGCGCGAGCCAGACCAGAACCGCCAGCCAGGGCTTCACGCGCTGGCGCGATCGACAAGATAGAGCATGGGATAGAGGCAGAGCCAGACCATGTCGACGAAGCTCCAGTACAACCCGACGACCTCCACCGGGGTAAAGTAACCGGCGCTGAAGCGCCGCTGCCGCGCCGCCCAGGCAAGCCAGGCAACCAGCCCCACCCCGACAATCATATGCACACCATGCAGCCCGGTCGCGACGAAGTAGAAGAACCAGAACAATTCCGCCCCTCCGGCGTTCGGTCCGGTGATGGAGAAACCGCGACCCGGAAACAGGTGCTCATCCAGGTCGTCGTGCCATTCCCAGCCTTTCAGCAGCAGGAACGCCGAACCGAGGACAACGACCGCCACGCACGCCCAGAACAGCCGGCGGTTGTCGCCGGCCTGGGCGCGCCCGAGGCCCCACGAGAACACCGCGCTGCTGGTCACCAGCAGGACGGTGTTGATGCTGCCGATCACCAGTTCAGTGTGCCGGGACGCCTCGATGAATGCGTCCGCGTATTGCTGCCGGTAGATCATGTAGAGCAGGAACAGGCCGCCGAAGAACAGCACCTCGGTCGCCAGGAACAGCCACATGCCGCTGAGCGCGGTCTCGGACTGGTGCTCCATGCCGGCGTACTGGAACTCGATGTGCGCGGCGACGGCCGCATCCGGCGAGCCGGTCTTCCAGGTGCCGTAGTAGCCGCCGCTGCCAGGCTCACCCCGCTGCACGGCGGCAAGTTGCGCCTCTCTGTCCTCCGCTTGTGCCCAGTCGGCATCGTGCGCCGGCGCATAGGCCGGAGCAGGACGGCGCCGCACGCCGGTGAACAGCACGGCCGCCGCCGCTCCCACACCCGAAAGAATTGCCAGCCGGCGGCGCGGGTTAGACATGCTGCCGCTCCTCGGGTTTCGGATAGTAGTAGGGCGGCGCGGTCACCACGGGCGTGATGGCGAAATTCTCGGTCCGCGGCGGCGATTGGGTTTGCCATTCCAGCCCGGTCGCGTCCCATGGGTTGGACGGCGCGCGCGCGCCCGCGAACATCGACCACGTCAGGTACGCCAGCGGCATCAGGTAGGCGATCGCCAGGATCACGGCGCCGCAGGACGACAGGACGTTCAAGACCTGGAACTCGGGTGCGTAACTGGCATAGCGGCGCGGCATGCCCTGGTAGCCGAGGATGAATTGCGGGAAGAAGGTCAGGTTGAAGCCAAAGAAGATCATCACGGCGGCGATCTGGCCCCAGACCTCGGGGTACATCCGCCCGGTGATCTTGGGCCACCAGTAGTGCAGCCCGCCGAAGAACGCCGACACCATGGCACCGACCATGATGTAGTGGAAATGCGCCACGACGAAATAGGTGTCGTGCAGGTGGACGTCGGCCCCCAGGGACGCCACGAACAGCCCGGTCAGCCCGCCCATGGTAAACAGGCCGATAAAGCCCAGGATATACAACATCGGCGCATTGAAGCGGATGAAGCCCTTGTGCAGCGTCCCCAGCCAGTTAAACACCTTGATCGCCGATGGCACCGAAACCATGAACGACAGCAGCGAGAACACCAGGCTTGAATACAGCGATGTGCCGGCCACAAACATGTGGTGGCCCCAGACGAAGAACGAGATGATGGCGATCGACACCGACGACCAGGCGATGAACTTGTAGCCGAACACGCTCTTGCGGGAGAACGCGGTGATGACCTCGCTGACCACCCCGAAACCCGGCAGGATCATGATGTAGACGGCGGGGTGCGAGTAGAACCAGAACAGGTGCTGGAACAACACCGGGTCGCCGCCCAGCGCCGGGTCGAAGATGCCGACCCGGAACACCCGTTCCAGCACGATCAGCAGCATCGCCATGGTCAGCACCGGCGTCGCCAGCACGTAGATCACCGATGTGGCGTACAGCGACCACAGGAACAGCGGGACCCGGTACCACGTCATCCCGGGCGGCCGCAGCTTGTGGATGGTGATGATAAAATTCAGCCCGGTCGCGATCGAGGAATAACCCGACAGGATGATCCCGAAGCACACCAGCGTGACGTAACCCTTGGCATAGGCGGTCGAAAGCGGCGTGTAGAACGTCCAGGCGGTATCGACGCCGCCGATCAGAAGGCCGGCCAGCGCCAGCACGCCGCCCGCCATGAACAGGTACCAACTGGTAAGGTTCACCCGGGGAAACGCCAGGTCCCGCGCGCCCAGCATCAGCGGGGTGACGAAATTGCCCAGCGTCACCGGAATCGCGGGCACCAGAAAGAACCACACCATGATCACGCCGTGCAGCGTGAACAGGCGGTTGTAGGTCTCATGATCAACGATCAGGCCGTCCGGTGACAGCAGGTTCAACCGCATCAACGCCGCCGCGGCGCCACCCAGGAAGAAGAACGCGGTGATCGAGGCGAAATACAGCAGCGCGATGCGCTTGTGGTCGGTGGTCAACAGCCACGACCAGATCGACTTCTGGTCCGTGAGATAGTTCTCGCGCCCAGGGTCAAGCGCCACGAAACTGGTTGCGGTGCTGCTGCTCATGATCGGCCTGGCAGCGGCGCATGCGGCCCCAGCGACTTGATGTAGGCGATGATTTTCACCAGGTCCTCCTCACCGATCACGCCCTTGAAGGACGGCATGACCGGGGCGTAGCTCGCCACGATCTGCTCCTTGGGATAGATGATGGAATCGTGTATGTAACGGTCGTCGGCGATCACCGTGCTGCCGTCCGACAACGGCACCGGGCTTCTGTACAGGCCGTTCAGCGACGGCGCCCGCACCGTCCCGGCGCCGCCCGACAAACCCGCCTGGTGACAGCCGCTGCAGCCGTTGCGGATGAACAGCGCCTGGCCGTCGGCGACCAGGCCGCTGCTCGTGCTGTTCCGCTCCAGCCAGTCCTGGTATTCTGGCGCGGTCATCACGGTGACCGTGCCGATCATGGACGAGTGATCGGTGCCGCAGAACTGGTCGCAGAACAGGTGGTAGTCGCCGATCCGGTTGGGGTGCAGCCATAGTGCCTCATAACGGCCCGGCAGCACGTCCCGCTTTACCCGGAAGGCCGGCAGTCCGAAGTCATGGATCACGTCCTCGCTGGTCAGCAATAGCTGCACGTCCCGATCGACCGGGATATGCAGTTGGTTGATTTCGTGCTGCCCGCCGGGATACTCGGTCTTCCACATCCACTGCTTGCCGATCACGCTGATGGTCAGCGGGTTGGGATGCGGCCGGTACACCCGGACGAACAGGTTGCCACCCCAGATGAACAGGCCGAAGAAGGCTACCAGCGTGGCGGTTGTCCAGACGACCTCGATCCGCCAGGTCTTCTGCGCGACATCGCCGCGGTCGAGGCCGCTGCCGTGCCGGTAGCGGATCACGTAGACGCCCATCAGCCCCATCACCAGGGCCAGCACCAGCAGCGAAACCCCCAGCAGGCTGCCGATCAGCCAGTCTACCTCGTCAGCGAGGGGGGAGGCGCTCGGCAGCAGGTTCATGGCGGCGGCGCGGGTCGGTTGCGGTGCAGCACCACCAGCAGCCCGACAATCGTCAGCACGGTCAGGCCGCCCGCCAGCCGCAGGAGCTTCACGATGGCGAGGGTGTAGCGCCCCGTACTGGAATCGAAGTGGAAGCACAGCAGCAGGATGGGCAGCGCCGCCTGTGCGATGCCGCCCTGGCCGGCGCGCAGCACCGCGGCACGCAGTTCGCCGCCGGAGTAGCCGACGCCTTGCAGGTAGCCGCTGACAATCCCGGCCTTGGTCAGCACGACCAATCCGGCGGGATGCAGGAACTGCCTGAACCGCTCGTCGTAGCGGTCGCGAAAGCCGACCGCCGCCTTGACCGCCGCGACCGCCGCCGCTGGACCGGTCAGGTAATGCCAGTCGGCGCCGCTCGCGAACGGCGCCTGCGCCAGGTCGGCCGCCTTCGCGTCAGCCGCGTCCTTCGAGGTTTCCTTCGGGTCGATCGACACCGACACGAGTGAGTAGTCCCGGCCCTCCCGCAGCCCGCTCGTTCCCAAAGCGGCCAGCAGGTCGGCCCGTACCACCCCACACAGCGTCGGGCAATGGAAATAGCCGATATCCAGGATCACCGGCTTGCCGGCGAACGTAGCGCCGAGCGTCGTGTCGCGCCCGGCCTCGTCGTGCAAGGTCACCCCGAGCGGCACCTGCGCGCCACGGTTCATCTTCCAGGCATAGTCGAGCGGATTGTCCGGCGCCGCGTGACCGGCGGCGGGCAACAGCAGGGCGACCGCGGTGACCGCGCCGCGCAAGGCAGCCCACTTCATCGCCGGTCCCCCAGGCTGACGGTCTTGCTGCCGGCCGGCCATCCCTTGATACCCTCCGCCGCCACCGCCCGCATCGCCTGCGCGATCGGAATGTGGACCGTCCCGGCGGCGCGGTCCTGCCAGCCGGCGCTGTTCAGTTGGCGCATCTCCTGCGCATAGAACACCTGCATGTCGACCGCGGGCGCGGGTTGCAGCACCGGGCCGGGGAAGGACGGGAACGGCCCGGCGAACCGGTTGTCCTTCACCTCGCCTGGGAAGATCTCGTAGGCGAGGCCAATCAGCAGCACCGCGATGCCGCCGATCAGCCCGAACAACCCCAGCATGAAGCGGAAGCTGACGTCGCGGGACTCGTGCCGGGCGGCCGATAGCGCCCGGTCGGTCGCGTGCTCAGACATGTACGGCCTCCATGCCGGGGGTGTGTATGCCGGGGGCGCGTCGGGCGGCCCAGCGCGCGAAGCCGATCGCAGCACCCCCCATGCCCACCACACAGGCCACATCGATCCAGTTCACGCCGCGGCCGAGCGACGGCAGCACCGTCCACCAGCTTCGCAACACCTCCATCGCCACCAGCAGCGCGGCGACCGACACCACCACGCGACGGGATCGCTGCATGCGCGGGGACAGCAGCAGGAAGAACGGCAGCACGAAGTGCCCGCCGGCCACGATGATCCGCAGCGCACCCCACCCACCGCGGGACCGATCGAGGTACCAAGGCGCCTCGGCCACCAGGTCCGACTGCCAGACGATCAGCAACTGAATGAAATCCAGGTAGATCCACAGCACCACCAGCGCCAGCAGCAGCTTGCCGAAATCGGCCCGCACCTCCTGCGCCACCTCGCCCGCGGTCAGCAGCACGGCTATCGACAAGGCCAGCAGGGCCATGCCAGCCGCGCTGATCATGCCATAGATCGAGGAGGTGAAATGCGGGTCGAGCGACATGGTGGTGTCGATCGCGGCGAACGTCGTGGTGATCGCCAGCAGGAACAGCCCAGCCGGTGCGATCCGCGCCAGGCCGCGTCCGCGCAGCACCAGCCAGCCCAGCCCGAACCAGACGACCAGATAGGCCGCGCCGCGCCAGGCCAGGAACGGCACATTGAGGTAGAAGCTGTTGCCAAACTGCTGCGCCGCGCCCGGCCGTGCCCACGGATACAGCGGCGACAGGCCGGCGGCGAGCGGCACCACCGCGGGCAGCAGCAGCGGCACCGAGCACACGCCCAGGCGCAAGGCCGGCCGCAGCACGTCGCCCCAGCGCCCGCCGGTCAGGGCATGGATCAGCAGCAAGGCCATGCTGCCCAGCGGCCAGGCGCTGAACAGCGTCAGCGCCGCCAGCCAGCCGCCATAGAAGCCGCCCGCATCCAGCGCCCAGCCAAGTGCTGCCACCGCCAGCCCGGCCAGCCCCACCCACGCTACGAACCGGTCGGTGCGGGTCATGGCAGCGCCGTCCGCTGCTCGGGTGTCAGGTCCGCGACCGTGGCGTCCTGGCTGCGCTGCAAGGCGCGGATATAGGCGGCGATCGCCCACCGGTCTGGCGGCTGCACCCGGTAGGCGAAGGAGTACATCGCGCCATAGCCGTTGGTCATCACGTCATAGAAATGCTCCACCGGCGCATCCCGCAGCCGGGCGATGTGGTAGGATGGCGGCGCCGGGAAGCCGCGCTGCACGATCATGCCATGACCGTCGCCCAGTTCGGAATGGCACGGCGTGCAGTAGATGCGGAACCGTTGCTGCCCGCGCTCCAGCAACGCCAGCGTCACCGGCGGCGGTGTCACCCGCCGCGAATGGAAGTCCACGGTGTCGGCCGGCGTCTTGCCCGGCCCGACGCGGCTGTCGGCATAGGCGGTCTTCTTGTCCTGATGGATCATGTCGTCGCAGCCGCCCAGCAGCACGGGCAGCAGCACGGGCAGCAGCGCGGCGCGGAGAATCAGACGCCTCATCCCGGCAACTCCTCGACGCTGACCGGGTGCAGCTCCCGCAGCAGGGCACGCGCGCCCTGCAATACCTCCGGGTCTTCCGTCGTCACCCGCAAAAACCACCGGTCGCGGCTGGCTCGCCGCATGGCGTCCGACTCGTCGACCGGGTCGTACAGTTTCGGCAGCCGATTGATGACCATGAATGCCACGAAGCCGGCCGCGATGGCGACCAGCACGGCGTTTTCAAACGTCGTCGGGATGAACGACGCCCAGGCGAATTCCGGCCGTCTACCGATCTTGAACGGATAGGCCACGGTGAACGAGTACGTCTGCAAGCCGAAGCTCGCGGCGGCGCCGAACAGCCCGGCAAGCAGGATGATCAACGGGATCGGCGAGGCTGTCGGCTCCCCGCTCAGCGGCGCCGGCGTATAGGTTTCGAGCGGCCCGATCCGCGCCTCGCGGAACCGTTCGAGCGCCCGCGCCAGCCCGTCCTCGTTGGTGAACATGGCCAGGATCATGTCCCCTGCCCCTGCTCGGTCAGCAACTCGCGCATCTCGAACATCGACACCATGGGTATCAGCCGGACCGCGAGCAGGAACCCGCTCATGAACAGCCCGATGGTCCCGCCGAACACCGCCCAGTCCCAGAACGTCGGCACGTAGCTGCCCCAGGCCGACGGCAGGTGGGTGCGCGTCAGGCTTAGCTCGACGATGTTGAAGCGTTCCAGCCACATGCCGATGATGGATGATACCGCGACCAGGGCGAGCATCGCGTGGCTGGCGCGCACGCGGCGGACGCACAGCACCAGCGGGAACAGGCAGTTGCAGAATATCATGCCCCAGTAGATCGGGGCATAACCGCCCAGCAGGCGGTTGAGGAACTGGATCCGGTCGGTGGCGTCGCCGCTGTAGAACGGCTCGAACGCGTCCAGCACATAGGCGTAGGACATGCACAGGCTGCTGGTCAGCATCAGCTTGGCGAGCACCTGGATATGCCGCTCGGTGATGACCGTCGTCAGCCGCAGCGGGCGGCGGAACGCCAGCAGCAGCAGCATGACGGTGGACAGGCCCGACCACAAGGCGCCGAACACGAAGAACGGCGGGTATTCGGTGGAATGCCAGCCGGGCGTGGCGCCGCCGGCGAAGTCCAGCCCGACGATGGAGTGCACCGACACCACCAGCGGCGCCATGATGGCCGCCAACGTGCCATAGGTCGCCTTCAGGTGGCGCCACTGCGCGCCGGTGCCGCGGAACCCCATGGCGAAAAAGCCATACGCCATCTGCGCGGGCTTCGAGCGGGCACGGTCCCGCATCGTCGCCAGGTCCGGCATGGCGCCGAGGTACCAGAACAGCACGGAGGCGATCACGTACGTCAGCAGCGCCATGAAATCCCACAGCAGGGGAGATTTCCACTGCGGCCACAGCGTCATTGTGTTCGGATAGGGGAACAGCCAGTAGGCGAAATACGGCCGCCCGAGATGCAGGATCGGATAAACGCCCGCACAGGCCGCCGCGCACAGCGTCATCGTCTCCGCCATGCGGTTGATGGACGTGCGCCACTGCACCCGCACCAGGAAGAAGAACGCCGACACGAACGTCCCGCCCGACGCGATGGCGATCCACCAGACATAGGCCAGGATGGGAAAGCCCCACATCACCGGCCAGTCGTTGCCCCAGACCCGGATGCCGCGCAGGAATGCCCACCCCACGCCCAGAATACCCAGTCCGAGCAGCAAGGCGGAGGGTACGAACGCCCACCACCACCAGGCCCAGTCACCGCGGAACGGCACCACGCTGACCCGGTTGGTCATCGTCGTGATCGTCTCCCGCGGATCGACGACCGGCAGCGCCTCGATCGGCACGTCGCTCATGTCACGAGCCGCGGGTTGGGGTTGGTGATCCGCGCCTCATAGGTCAGCCGCGGATGGGTGTTCTGGTCCGCCAGCAGGGCGTAGTCGAGCGGACTGCGCTTGCGCTGTGTCACCTCGCTGCCAGGGTCATTGATGTCGCCGAAGCTGAAGGCCCGCGTCGGGCACGCCGCCTGGCACGCCGTCACGACCTGCTCCGCCGTGCCGTCGCGGTCATGCGCGATCCGCGCCTCGGCGATCCGCTGCACGCAGAACGTGCACTTCTCCATCACGCCGCGGCTGCGCACGGTCACGTCCGGGTTGCGCGAGATGGGCGGACGGTGCTCCTCCGCCGCCCAGGCGCCGAAGTTGAAGCGGCGGACCTTGTAGGGGCAGTTGTTCGAGCAGAACCTTGTGCCGATGCAGCGGTTGTAGACCTGCAGGTTCAGGCCCTCGCTGTCGTGGATGGAGGCTTCCACCGGGCAGACCGGCTCGCATGGCGCGTCCTCGCAGTGCATGCACAGCATCGGTTGCAGATAGCTGTCCGGGCTGTCCGCCGGACCCTCGTAGTAGCGGTCGATGCGCAGCCAGTGCATCTCCCGCCCGATTAGCACCTGGTCGCGGCCCACCACGGGGACGTTGTTCTCCGCCTGGCAGGCGACGACGCAGGCGTTGCAGCCGATGCAGGCATTCAGGTCCACGCTCATGCCCCAGGCGACGCCGCTGGTTTGCGCGCGATGGTAGATCGACGGCTGCTTGTCATCGCCGTGCAGGAACGTCGGGTTGACGGCGAATTCGGCTTCGGTGCCGTGCCGGACGATGCTGTCGATCGTCTTGTTGTCGACTTCCAGGACATTGTGGTGGTCGGTGCTGGCGATGCGGATATGCTTGCCGGTCGCGCGCAGGGTGGGAACGCCGTCCAGGCCGCGCAACGGCGTCACGTCCCAGCCGACGCCGTTGCCGACCTCTCCCGCGCTGGTGCGGCCGCCGCCCAGCGTGGCGATGATGCAGTCAGGCGCCTGCCCAGGTATCACATAGACCGGGGCGCGAAGGCTCCGGCCGGCCAGCGTCAGCTCGACCTCGTCGCCGTTCGCCAGGCCGGTGCGCGCGGCGAACGCGGGGGCGATCAGCAGCGGGTTGGCCCAGACCAGCTTGCCCAGCGGGCGCGGCAACTCCTGCAGCCACGGATTGTTCGCGTGGCGGCCATCCCACAGGCTGGAGTCAGGCCGTATGAGCAGTGTCAGCGCCTGCCCCGCTGGGATCGCCAGTGGCACCGGCGCCGCCTTGGGCGGGTCGGCGACCGGCTGGCTGGCGGTGCCAGGCACGATCCCGGCCGCCAGTGCGTCCTCCCACCCGTCATCGTCCAGCCGGTCGCGCCAGGCCGCCCGCACCCGATCGAGGTCGCGCACCGGCGTGCCGTCCGCGACCTGGTCGTCGAACAGCGCCAGGATCTCGAACGCGTTGTGCCCCTCATACAGCGGCAGGGCTTGCGGCTGCTGGATCGTCAGCGTGCCGTCATGCGCGCGGATGTCGCCCCAGGTCTCGAACAGGTGGGTCTGCGGCACATGCCAGGTAACGACGCGGGCCGTCTCGTCCGGCGCCGGCGCGGCGGACAGGCTGAACGGCACCCGGCGCAGCGCCTCGCGGAAGCCCGCCACGGCATAGACCGGGTTGCTGTCCAGGATCAGCAGCGTGTCCACCCGGCCGCTCCGCATGTCGTCCAGCAGCCCGGCCAACGGGCCGGCTTCGTCCGCCGGGCGATACGCGACTGGCTCGATCAGGTCGAAGGTGATGCCGCGGCCGCCAAGCCGCTCGTTCACCTGGTGCACCAACGAATGCGCCTCGGCTGGCAGATCCGGCCCGGCGTGTACCAAGGCGCGCGCTCCGGCGGCACGAAGGTCGGCAACCGCTGGCGCCACCCAATGCGGCGCCTCGCTGGCGTCAGCACCGCCCAGTATGGCGGCGGCAAGCGCATTGACGGCGGCCGCCATCTCCCGCGGGCCGGCGATGAAGCGATGGTCCGCGATGCCGCCGATCAGGCTCGGCACCGGTTCGGCGGCATAGATCCGACTCATCGGACCTCGCACCGGATTGCGGCGCGATGCCACGTCCCGCGCATGGCGCAAATGCCCAGGCGCCGAACTGATCAGGTCGCTGTCCAGCGCCAGCACCACGTCCGCCGCCGCCGCACGCGGCAGCAGGTCCAGCCGCCGGCCGTAAGCCAGCTCCGTGCCGCGGCCCACGGCGTCACGCGACACCGGCTCCCACTGCACCCACCGCGCCCGCGGATAGCGGTCGAGCAGCGCGGCGACCGCGGCGCCGAGCGTGGGCGACACGACCCGGCCAGTGAGGATGCGGAAACCCGCCCCGCCGTTGGCAGCCAGCGCGGCACGCTGCGCCAGCATCGCCCGCAGCAAGGCCTGCCACGTCGCCACGTCGCCGCCCCGCAGCACGCCGGCGGAGCGATCAGGATCATAGAAGTCGAGCAGCATGGCTTGGCCGTGTACGCTGGTCGCCCCCAGGCTGGCGGGATGCGCGGCATTGCCTTCCACCTTGATGGGGCGGCCCATGTCCTGGGTGACGACGATCCCCGCCGCCGTGCCGCCATCGGGCAGCGCGGTGGCAAACCGGTTGGGCAGGCCCGGCACGATGTCGGCCGCCTGATTGACCGCGGGGACGTAATGCCCGTCCGGCGCGCTCGGGTCGCAGGCCGCCAGCCCGCCGAGTGCGATGCTGGCGGCCATCAGGCGCAGCACGCCACGCCGCGACTCCGGCCGCGCCAGCGACCCGGCCAGCGCCGGGAACTCGCGCGCCATCAGCTCGGCATCCTCCAGCCGGCCTCGCCATTGCCGCGGACCGGTGTTCATCGGTGGCATATCGAGCAATCCGTCAGCGTGCGGTTGGGGATGCCGTAGTGCGCCAGCATCGCATCCGGCGACGGCATATCGGCGGGACGCACCCATTCCGTGTTGTAGATCGCATTCTCCGGCCGCAGTTGCGGCCCCGGGTCGCGGTGGCAGTTGAGGCAGAACTGCATCGTCAGTGTCGCCGCCTTGTGGGACAGCGGCATGTTGTCGACCTGGCCGTGGCACGAAGAGCAGCCGACGCCCTTCGCCACATGGATCGAATGATTGAAGTAGACATAGTCGGGCAGGTTGTTCACCCGGCCCCACACGATCGGCTTGTCTTCCGCCAGGCTTTGCCGCACCGGGGCCAGCAAGCCGGCGTTCGTCCAGATTTGCGAATGGCAGGTCATGCAGGTCCAGGTTGGCGGCAGTCCGGCCTTGGCCGACACCTCCACGGACGTGTGGCAAAACCGGCAGTCGATTCCTAGCCCGGCCACATGATGTTGATGACTGAACGGCACGGGCTGGTCGATGGTGAACCCGACGCGCCGCGCCCAGTCGGAACGCGGCGCCAGCCACCACCAACCGACCGCGACCGTCACTGTCATCGCCATGGCCAACAGGACGGCACGGCCGATCAGTGTCGATCTAGGTCTGAAGATCGCTGGCATTAACCCGAGGTATCCTGTTGGTGGAATTGTTAATGGCCGAAGCTCGCATGGCGTTGCAAGGCTCGACAACCCAGGAAAACGCGGCAAGCCTGCTTGAGGGGGGGAACCTCTGTCGCGTTTGCGCGATCAACTTGCTCTTGCGGGTGTGGCCATGCTGCTGATCTTTGGATCGATCAACATAGACTTCATTTTTCCCTTGTCGTGTTTGCCGCGGGCGGGGGACACGTTATGGAGCGCAAGCGCCCGCACCGAGCCTGGCGGCAAGGGCGCGAATGCCGCCATCGCCGCCGCCCGCGACGGCGCCGCTGTCACCCTGGTCGGGGCCGTCGGGACAGACGTCCTGGCGGACGCCGCATTGGCCGGCCTGACGAAGGCGGGCGTCGCGCTGAGCCATATCGCACGGCTGCCGGAGGATACCGGACGCGCCGCCATCTGCATCGATCCCGAGGGCTACAGCACCGTGGCGGTGCAGGCCGGCGCCAACCGCCTCGCCCGCGCCAGCCAGGTGCCGGACAGCCTGCTCGGCCCGCGCACGACGCTGCTGGTGCAGATGGAAACCGACCCGGCGGAAACGGTGGCGCTGATCCTGCGGGCGAAGCGGCTTGGCTCCAGGGTCATCCTGCACTTGTCACCGGCGCGGCCGATCGACACCGCCGCATTGACGGCGGCGGATGTCCTTATCGGCAGCAGCCCCGAACTCGCCTGGGCCGGCGAGCGTCTCGGCACCGGCAACAATCCGGCGTCGCTGTCCGCCGCCCTAGGCGTTGTCACCGTGCGGATGATGGGCGTGCAGGGGGCGGAGTCGATGTCGCCGGACGGCTTCCGGCACATGCCGGCGTTCCCCATTCACATGCGCGACACCACCGGCGCCGGCGACTGCTTCAGCGGCGTGCTGGCGGCGGCACTGGCCCGCGGGGCGGCGCTGGACCCCGCGATGCGGCGTGCCTCGGTGGCCGCCGCGCTATCGGCCACCGGCCTCGGGGCCCAACGTAGCATGCCGCACGCCCGCGATATCGACGCCGCGCTGCGGACCGCACCGGACGTCACGGACCAACAGGCGGAACTTCCCGACTAACTCCGCTCGGCGCCGGCGGGACGCGCCGCAGCGACTGCCGCCGGCGACGCGACAACCACGCTGGACACCGCGACCGGTAACCCGGAACTGCGCTGGAGACCGACCCGATCGTCGCGCCCCGCCGCGTGGCCATACTCGGCGGATTGAATTCCATAGTAGGCGGCGAACAACAGGCACATGGATGTCGCAAAGCCGACGCTCGCCTTGCGCGCCTCTGTCATCAGGCCGGCGGATGCATCGTAGAACCAGCGGTTCACCTGGTTGGGTCCATGCACGAACATGGCAAGCAACGGCACCACGATCGGCAGGTGTCCGATGGCGTCGATCTTGCCAAAGTCGAGGATCGCCGCGGAGAAGATCATAACAAGCCCGAGGATCGCCAGCCGCACCAGCGAAAGCCCGGTCATGATATAGAAGGCGAGCGAGAATTCAACGAAGCCCGCGATGATCATGACATCCCGAGGCGGCACACCCATCGTGAGGTAGGGACGCGCCTCGAGCAGCGGGATGGTCCACTGCGGATAGGCCCATTTCTCGACGGCGCCCCACATCAGCCCAATGCAGATGGACACACCCAGAACCGGCATGCGCAACGCGCGCAGCCGTTCCGACCAGGATGATGTCAATCCGAGATAGACAGCGACGCCAAGAAACATCGGATAGTCAGCCAGGTGAAATATGCCATACTGTACTACTCCATAACTGTACAGCAGCAGAATGCCGATCCCGCCAAGGACGCAGGTCCGCCTGGACAGCAGACTGATCGCAATGCCGACTTGCAACCAGGGCAGCCAGTCCGCGTTGCTTTTCAGCTCTGGCGTCAGGATCACGCCGCCGGTGGCAAAAAGCGCCATGAAGAAACCACCCATCCCCGCGCGCAACAGCGTCTCGGCGGCTTCCCTTTGCAGCATCGCGCCAACCAGACGGCCGCCCCGCGGCGCCAGCAACCGGTCGAGCAGAAAGCCCGCGAACACCAGGACAGTAAAACCCAGCAGTATAAGGACAAACTGCGTCGAGATGACCTGGTCAGCCGATGCCGGCACCGCGCTGACATCATAAGGCTCGAACCATTTGATATGGGCCGAGGCCTGCTCTGGCAGAAAGGCCAACACCAATGTGGCGCCCAATGCGACCGGTAGCAACGAACGCATCCGCGAATGTCCGCCATGATCCGACGGTTGCCGATGATTTTGCCGAACCAGGGCAGGACCGGTCCGCATGGGCGAGTACAGCTTGTTGTTGTTCTCGGATATCAAAACGCTCATGGGTTGATTCTCCGTGGTTTGTCCTGTCGGGTCGACAATCAACGAGCCTGGCGATTGAAAGAGGGCCTATCTGAAGTGCATGACTGTCAGCAACAAGACAAAAGCCAATATTGAGCCTCCAACAGGCAGGCTGGCTTGCAGGCATAAAGCTCTCGACAACTTTCCCTGCCCGCTGTGACCATGATCTGGCATGTGTAGCCCTCCGCATTTTATGAATGGCAGACATCGCTGATACATGGCTTAATGCAGGCTGCCCTGTTCCACTGTGCGGGCCGTCACAACCCATATTTCCCAGGACTGGAACTCCGGCTTTATTTGTCGCCGAACCACAGGTTATGGCGGGGAGCATGCCTGTTGACCGGTCGGCGCGACGACGTCGATCGCCATGGTGGCGCAGGCCCGACAGGCGTTAAAGTAGCCCTATGGAAGCGGCCTGAACGTCCCTTGTCGTGGCCGGCGAAGGCCGGCCATCCATGCCTTGCGCTATGGGTTTCATGCCGGTGACGCCACACCGGCTTGACGGTTCCACCACCGTGATATCGTTTCTGACTGATGCCGCTTTCGTCTTGTGGTCAACGGCGTGCTTCCCGCGAACCCGCGGGATCGGCAACCTTTTGCCTGAGGCCGTTCAGCAGCGCCATGCCCTCTTGACCACCTGGCAAGTTGTCAGGGGCGACCTGGCGTGCTTCGACATTCCGCACTCGGCACGATCAGACCTTCGCAAGTGGCGCGCCGCTGTTTGGCCTGACAAACCGGCTGCCGCGCGGCGTCACGGCAAGTACGCATGCCGGCGGACGTCGCCGATGCCATATCAGATGAAACGACTTGTCGGCGCCGACCAGAAATCCTGTTCAAGCGGCATGTCTCAAGTTGAGCTCGGACCAGATGATCGCCAGTGCGCCTGCAAGATGATCGATGTCGGCCTCTGAGTGCAACGGCGACGGCGTGATCCGAAGCCGCTCCGTGCCGCGCGGCACGGTCGGATGGTTGATCGGCTGCACGTAGATGGCGAACTGCTCCAGCAGGCGGTCGCTTATCTGCTTGCACAGGACCGGATCACCAACCATCACAGGCACGATGTGGCTCGGATTGTCGAGGTGCGGCACACCGGCCAGGTCCAGGCGTCGCCGCAGCAACGCGACGCGATGCTGATGCAGTGCCCGTTCGACCGAACTGGCCTTCAGGTGGCGAATGCTGGCGAGCGCACCAGCCGCGACAGCCGGCGGCAACGCGGTGGTAAAGATGAAGCCGGACGCGAAGCTGCGCACGAAATCGCACATCACGGCTGAACCCGCGATGTAGCCGCCTACAACGCCAAACGCCTTGGCTAACGTACCCTCGATCACGGTCAGCCGTCGGGCCACGCCGTCACGCTCGCTGATGCCCCCGCCGTGCCGGCCGTACAAGCCGACCGCGTGCACCTCATCAAGGTAGGTCATCGCGCCATAGGCGTCCGCCACGTCGCAAAGCGCCTTGATGGGTGCGATATCGCCGTCCATTGAATAGACGGATTCGAACGCCACCAGCTTCGGCCTGTCGGGATCAAGCGCCGCCAGGTGCCGTTCCAGATCGGCGGGATCGTTGTGCCGGAAGATCCGCTTCTCCCCTCGGCCATGCCGAATGCCCTCGATCATTGACGCATGGTTTGCTTCATCCGACAGCACCACGCATCCCGGCAGCTTCGCCGCCAGCGTGCTGAGGGTCGCCCAGTTCGCCATGTAGCCAGAGTTGAACAGCAGTGCCGCTTCCGTCCCATGCAGATCAGCTAGTTCCTGTTCCAGCAGCACGTGATAATGATTTGTGCCGGCGATGTTGCGCGTGCCGCCGGCGCCGGCGCCGCAACTGTCCAGTGCCTGATGCATGGCCTCGATCACCGCCGGGTGCTGGCCCATGCCCAGATAGTCGTTTGAGCACCAAACCGTCACCGGCGCTTGAGCACGACCATGATGATAGGTCGCCCGAGGGAAGCTGCCGGCGTGCCGCTGCAAGTCCGCGAACACCCGATAGTTGCCACCTTGGCGCAGGCCATTGAGCTGCGTGCGGAAGAAAGCGTCGTAGTTCATCGACATTCCCCTGGATTTGATTGTCGAGCGCGCGGCCTATGGTCGGAAGGGCGGCCGGACCTGCGCCGTGAGGTAAGCATCACCCTCGTACTTTACCCGCACGGGAACAGTCGTCCGACGCGTAAAGTACGAGAGGCAATCGGCTTTGCGTTGTTGCGTGATTGCCTGAGGTCGACTGGTCGGAAGGCGCGAATCACATGACCAGACAAAGCGCCAGATCATGATTGAACGCCCTAAAGCGAGGCAACCTCAGACACTCATGGTCTAATCTCGCCGCGGACCCTGTTGCTTCCGCAGGGTCGCAACCGAGATGTGCGGCCAATGAATGCCGATGAAATCGAGAATGACCCTCTGAACGTACTGCAATTGTAGATACTCTCCATGCTCCGGATCCTTGACGGTTTCGATCCAGAAGATCGCGTCCATCTGAATTGCGTTGGCATTGTCGTCGACGAAAGCGGTGTTGACGATACCCAATCCAGGCAGAGGCGGCGTAGGCTTGGTCGAGATTTGAATGACCACGGTATTGGTGATCGTTTGTCCTTTGATGTCAGCCAGAAGCACGAGCGCGGGATTCTTGATTGTGTCGGCCGCATTCAAGCCAGCAGGCAGGAACTGCGGCAATGCATCCGTTGTGAATGGCTTCATGTAGGCCGGATTGGGCACCGGTGTGGTTGGTGAGGAATTCAGCGCTGGAATAGCCGCGTCGGTGAAAGGCGTGGAGTCGACAGGATTGATCAACGGCCCGCCATTGACAGTGATGGCGAGCGTGCTCTGCGCGACCAGCGAGTCACCATGCGGAATCGTCGCCTGACGCACATAGGTTTCCGTCGCGACCGCGGGATCGGTGGTAGGGGGAACGTGAAGCCAAAGGCCGGGCTCGATATGAATGCCGGAATTATCCTTGCGGTCCGTTACCTGCTGCAGATAGTGAATGCCATGGATTTCGATGTCGCCTTGCAGCGATCCACGATTTGGGATGTCCCCGCCAATCGTTACAAAATTGATCGTCTCGCTTGTGGCGTTGAGTTCCAGGAAAAACGGCTGATTGTTCTGTTTGTCGGGGCGAGCAATCAGATTGAAGCCGTGGCCAACCCATGTGCCCGGAAGCTGCGCCAAGAGTCCAAGATCCTCCTTGCCTACCGCGTCCGGACGGCCGAAGTAAAGTTCTGGTGCTGCCATGATGTTTTCTTCCCAAGAGTTGATGGTTTATCCGGCTTGTTCATGATCGGTTAAGAACAAGTATCCCGCTAAATAAGCCAAACTTCCGGGACGCGCTGTGATCAAGCTCACACCGCCATTCGTTCATCCGTTTGCCCGAACGGCTCGGCCCGCGAATTCTATCCGGTCCGGTTGAAAGCTGCCTGCATGACGATGCCGTGGCCGGTCTCGCTCCTGCTGCTGGCATCCAGGCCCTGCCGCTCCTCGGCCACGCGATAAGGGCGCCCGGGCCAACTCCGTCGGGCCGATCGAACCGGACCAATGGGCGTTCGGCGGGCGCTTATCACCCCGCGTGGCGCGGCCCAGCCGGACGCTGCGCTGCTGGTCGCAGGAACGGTGATGCGCAGTGCCGCCGCCCGCCGTTGCGGCACCATGTCGGTGGCGCACCACCAGCCGCTCCGGACCCGACAGCAGCCCGGAGAGGTGCTCTCACACCAGGGCCTCGATCTGCTCCGCCTCCACGTTACGGCTGGCCAGCGGCGGATCGAGCGATCATGAGGCAGCTTAGCCGTAAGCTTCGCAGCCAGGCACGCCGTGCGGGAGGTCAGCATGTTGCTGCTGTTACGGAACGAGGACATCGCGTTCCCGGCGAGGTGCGCTTGCGCCTCGCCCCAGACGTCGGGATTAAGCAACGCCGGCACGGGAACGACGACCGACCGCTCGCGCGGCCGGCGCTGGCGGCACGACGCCTCGTGGCTGCGGCGTCGTGCCCGGCGCAGTCAAATTGTGGGTCCCGCCTGGGCTTGCCCCAAAGCGGGGGCTGCGTCCGGATCACGCGCTTCTGCTCGAATGCCTCAAGTTACCCCGCCATCCGTCGGGATCCGGGCGGACGCTCCGTGATGTTCAACCCGGCCGTCCGCCGCATCATCTCAAGTCTCAGCCCGGAAGCTGGCCGGCCAGCACCGGCGGCAGCAGCCGGTGCACGATGTCGCCCGGCACGAGCGACTGCGCATCCGCGGTCAGCGCGGCAATCTGTTCATTTTTCGCCACTGAACCCGACGAGGAACCAAGCCAGTAGTTTGCGACCTGCGTTGCCATCGCCGCGAGGGAGCCGAGCAGCACGTTAGCAAGCGGCATCGATTCTCCGGATAGATTGTTCTTGGTCAGTACAACAAAAATCAGCCCGCCGAACGCGACAAGGATGATGGCGCTTAAGACCGCCGGCGCCCAGGCCATGCCGCTGTGCATCTGCGCAAGCGCCTGCGTCTGGCTTCTGGCACCGGTTCGATCCGCCGCCGCGGCCTGCACCCGGGCAAGATCCGCGGTCCGCTGGGCTTCCGCGGCTTTGTCCGCCTCCTCCTGCTGCTGCGCGGCAATCATCGCGAGTTGCAGGCGCAGTTGCGAAACGGCAGCCGGATCCTCGGCAAATTTCTTCTGTGCCGCATCGGAATCGCTCGTGCCAGTCACCGACTCCACGACCTGCGCGACCAGGCCGGCGGTCTTCTCGCCCGTGCTGCCAAATAGCCAGCGGCCGACTTCCGGCGCGATACCCACCACGACACCACCAAGACCGCCAACCGCGGCGCCGATCGGGCCTGCGAGGGAACCAGCCGCGGCACCCTTCGCCGCACTTGTCAGTGTATCGAGAACGTTCATCACACGACTCCTAACTGCATGGCCTGGAACGGCAGAGTACAAAGCCTTCGTGACCAGCCATTGCCGAATGTTCGCCACCCGGAAAGACCGGTCATGAACATCAGGCGGCTTGATTGAAATTCCGCGCACAGCGCCTGCACGCGGTTGGCTTGCGCGTTGATTGCCTGGATTGTGCCCGGTCCGGCCACGCCGTCCTGCGCGACGCCGAGCGCGGCTTGCAGCCAGCGAATTGCCTGGCTCACCCCGTTATTCACCGCCGCATCAAAAACCAGCAGCGCCAGCGGTGCGGGAAGCTTGTCACATTGCGCGGAATTCCAATAATCCCGCCGGTAGATTTCATGCGCCTCCGATAAGCCAAGCTCATGAATGTCCAGTTGCGGATAGGCGGCGGCACTGATGCCCCAGTTCGTCCCGTGACAATCGCCGACGCCGCACCGGCCGCCTGTCCAGTTGCCGGGATCAGAGGGATTGGCAGTATAGCCGCCCTCGTGCCCGACAACGATTGCAAAGCTTGGCTCGAACGCATCCATGTTTGACCCCCCATTTCACAGACCGAGTATCCAATCAGGAAAATGCAGTCGGAGGCATCATCTTGTCTGTGACGGCCATCACACTCGGGCAGACGACGCCAGCCGCCGCGACGGCGTGCTATGCGCGGGTTTGCCGCGACAGGAATACCACCCCGGTCTCTGGTCTTGCTTACGCGATTACCGCGGCGAGACCGCGCGCTGTTCACGCAGCAGCGCCAGCTCGCCGGCCGCGCGCTTTGCCGTCGCGATGGCGCCTTGCACCTCGGCAACCGCCACGGCCTGTTGCAGGATTTCGGCGGCCTGCTTCGGATCGGTTGGGATCAGCAGTTCGCCCTTGAAGCGCAACGTCTCGGGTTGATAGAACAGGATCGATTGCGCGGCACTCAGCTCCAGCGCCTGATCCAGCAGCGACACCGCCTCATCCCGTCGCTCCTGGTGAATTGCGTCGGCCAGCAGAAAGAAGATGTACGGCGACAGCAATTCGGCGCCGGTGTCGGTGTAATGGCGCAGTCCCTGACGCAATTTGTCCTCGCCGGCCGCGACCTCGCCGTCTCGCGCCAGCGCCCAACCTTGCAGGATTTCGGCCCACGCCGCCCAGTAGGGGAAATCATGCGTCCGGGCGATCTGCGCCATCTCCATGGCGGTGGCCCGCGCCACGGCCGGACGGCCAGAAAACTGGCCGATGCAGGCGCGAAAACCCAGGGCGAAAGCCAACGAGTGCGGATGGTCAAGCGCGCGCGCCGCGGTGATCGCCGCTTCGCTTTCTACCTCCGCCCGGGCCGCATTGCCTTGAAACCATTCGATCCATCCCAGATGGCAGCGACCCAGAACGCCGGGATCCGATCCGTACTCGAACCGTTGCGAGGCATGTCGCGTCGGATCATAATGTTTTAGTACAAGAATGAAACTGCTCCGTGCCGCTTCGAACTTGCCGAGGTACAGCAGCGCCAGGCCATGCGCCCGATGCGCCTGGATCAGCAGGGCCGGGTCGGTCGTCTCGCGAACCAGCGACATCAGGCGCCAGCTTACCGCATGCCCGGCGGCCACATTGCCGCGCACCAGATGATAGGTGATCAGGCCGCGCAGCGTCCGGAACAAGGCCCAGGTTTCTCCCAGGCGTTCGGCTGCCGCATGGGCACGTTCAAACGCCTGCAGCACCTCGGGCTCCGCGTTGCCCCGCAAGATGGTAAGCTGAACTGCCAGCAGGACGTTCAAGCGAATCTCGGCCTCGATGTGGTCTCGTGTTTCCGGCAGGTGGTCCAGCAGCGACAGCGCCGCTCGGCAGTGCTCCACCGCCTCGACATGCGCGGTCTGCGCCATGGCCTGACGCGCCGCCGCCTCGTAGGCCGCGGCCGCCTCCGCATTCTGTCCCGCCGCGGCCAGATGCCGCGCCAGCAGTTCCGGCCGCGCTGCCACCATCTGCGGAAACCGCTCACGCAACACCATCGCCACGCGCAGATGTTCGGCCTGGCGTTGCTGCCGCAGCAACGACTCGTAGGCCGCGTCCCGGATCAGGATGTGACGGAAGGTATAGGCCTCGGGCGCCTGGGGCGAAGCTTCGGAATCCAGGAAGCGGGCCTCGATCAGCCGGTGAACCGATTGCCGCAAGGCCGCCGGAGCCACCCGGTTCGACACGGCTTCCAGAACATCGAAGCGGAACGACCGGCCCAGCACGGATGCAAGCTGGGCGATCGGTTTCGCGTCGCCCAGCCGGTCAAGCTGCGCCATCAGCGATCCGCGCAACGTCATCGGTATGCTGTCGTCGCTCTGCACCGCCGTGCCAGCCGCCCGTGCCACTTCTTCAACAAACAGTGGAACGCCGCCGGTGCGCGCCAGGATCTGCTGGAGCACCCGGGGTGCGAAGCCGACAGGCGTCACCACCTCCACCAGTTCCCGCGCGGCCTCCTGGGACAATCCCTCCAGCCGCAACACCATCGGCGAGTGTCCGGGCAATGCGGTGACCAGTCCGGGCCGCATCGTCATCAGCAGCATCGCCCGCGGGCGATGCTCCGCGCGGCGATCGGCCAACGCGCGCAGGAAGGTCAATGTGGAATCGTCAGCCCAGTGCACATCATCAACCAGAACCAGCAGCTTGGGTTCGTCACGCTGGTCGGCCAGAACGACCGAAACCAACGCGTCGATGATACGTTTGCGCCGCCGCCGTGGCAGCGCCGTCAGCACCGCTGCCTCCGCCTCGGACAGGCAGCCAAGCAATGCGCTCAGCGGCGCCAGCACGTCGGCTTCCGTCAGATGCAACTGCCTTATCAAGGCCAGCAATTTGCGGCGCGCCTGTTCCGCCGCCTCATCGGGCAACAGGCCGAGGCGACGTCGCAGCCACGCGGCGACCGGTTGAAACGCGCTGGCACGGTCATCCTCGGCGCAGATCATGGTTGCCGCGTTGCCGCCGTCCTCAATGATGCGCCTGCGAAACTCCAGAACCAGGCGCGACTTTCCCATGCCGGCCTCACCCTCGACGATCACCACGGGACTTGCACCCGCGATCGCGCCGCGCCAGGCGTCAAGCAGGCTGCGCAACTCGGCTGTGCGATTGATATAGGGTACGTGCGATGCGCTGGCAGGCGACAGACGGGCATCCAGTGGCAGTTCCGACGTCGCGATATAGGCATGGACCGGTCGTTCCACGCCCTTGAAGCCGTGTGACCCGAAGTCGACGAAATGAAATGCATCTTTCGCCAGGCCATAGGTCGCCTCGCTGACCAGCACCTGCCCAGGAAGCGCCGCTTGCTGCAGCCGCGCCGCAGTGCTGGTCGTGGCACCAACCACGGCGGTGCCTTCGGCATGGCGTCCGCTGCCCAGGTCGGCGACGACGACGATACCGGTATGCACGCCGACCCTGGCTTCCAGCCGGCTGTCCAGGACACCGCCGGCGACCAGTTGCTCGCTCAGCCCGTGCAATGCCGCGATCGCCCCCAGCCCCGCGCGCACCGCCCGGCACGGGTCATCCTCCCGCGCCCTCGGGAAACCGAAATAGGCCAGCACCGCGTCGCCCAGATACTGGCCGATCGTTCCGCCGCATGCCTCGATCGTGCCGATACAGGCCTCGCGGAACACCAGCAGAATTCGCCGCAGATCCTCCGGGTCGAGCATCGAGGCGAGCCGGGTGCTATCCACCAGATCGCAGAACATGACGGTCAGAGGACGCCGCTCGCCGGAACTGGCCGCCGCCCGCGCGGGACGACCGCCGCGCGACCGCGGGCGAGACGCCATTGCCGAGGACACGGATGGCAACGGCGCGCCGCAGTGACCGCAGAAGCGCATCGTCCGCTGGATCTTGGATCGGCAGGTGGGGCAGGCGTTCATCTTCGTTACGGATGCCATTCTTGGGAAAACCCAGCATCGATCTGCCGTTGTGCAGCGCGATTGACAAGACCGCCGATCCACTTTGCCCTCTGGCTTGCTGACCGCGGGTGCGATCAATCGTGAGGAAGTGACTGCGAACTCGCTGCCATCAAGTCGAAGTGACGAGTGCGACAGGCGTTTCTGGTTGCGATGCGAAAAAAAACGCCTCAGTGTTACCAGCAGCGAAAGAATAAACCACATGAGCATGAAAAAATGTGGAGTAGAAACATGTGGATGGCATCAACGTAACTGGCTTTCCGCGTCTATCCTCGCGCGCTATGCAAACGATGCAGTGATCTGGCGGTTCATGCGATGTCGGCGCTACACCAACTTGGCCCTGTATAAGGCAGAACGTCTATGGCGGCCTTTAATTCGCAAGATCGGGCCGGTGGAGATACTGTCGATCCCGGTATCGTCATTGCGGTGGTCGCCGCATTGCTCGACCACAAGACAGCCCGTTTCGCCGTAATGGTTTCATTAAGGACGGCGAAGAACGTGCCGGTGCCGTCGTTCATGACGTTTGGCTACGGCGTCGATGCCGCGAATGGAGAAATCTTGCCGCCCCCTGGCGAAGCACGAAGCTTTGCCGTCAATCAGCCGGTGTTCGCCTCCGCCCGAATCGATCTGACCAAGGTGAACGATGGATCGCCGGCGGCAAAGCTGGATACGGTGCTGCGGCAACTCCGCCAGGTCACCGCCGAGGGCTGGCACCTTGAACTCACCCACAAGGTAATGCCGCAGCTTGACCGCTCGGTTCCCGCCATGCATGCCTCTCATCAGCAATTGCCGAGCGATTTGCCGTTCGAAGGACCGCTGGACGGCCGGGACGTTCTGCTCGGCGTGGTTGATTTCGGCTGCGACTTTGCTCATCCCGCCTTTCGGACACAAGACGGGAAAACACGCCTGCGGATGTTGTGGGATCAGAACGCCACCGGCGCCCACGGTGCAGGCAAGCCTGGCCTGCCGGGCCGCTTCTTCTCCACCCAGGATGTCGACAACGCGCTGCGGACCGCCGATCCTTACGCGACCCTCGGTTATCATCCGCTGTCGAACAAGAATCTCTACACGCCGTCCACCGCGCTGCCAGGCGAGCCAGTACATGGCACGCATGTGCTCGGCGTGGCGGGCGGAGGCGCCACGCCTGGCTGTCCAGCGGGCGTGGCACCGGGGGCGGACCTGGCTTTCGTTCAACTGCAACCAGGAGCCCTGGTGTCCGATGGCGACGCGGTCGACGTCTTCGACGGCGTTTGCAGCATCTTCGAACATGCCGCCGCGCGCGAACAGCCAGCCGTTGTCAATCTCAGCGTGGGCGCCAATGCCGGCCCGCACGACGGCAGCACGATATTCGACCGCGCTGTTGACGCGCTGCTTCAGGCGCCGGGACGGGCGATCACTGTCGCAGCCGGCAACGCACGTCAGGAACATCTGCACGCGATGCATGTCGTGATCCCCAACGCGCCCGCCATCCTCGGATGGCGTTTCAGCGAGGGTAGCTCGGCTTTCAACGTGGCGCGTATCTTCTGCGGCGCCGAGGGCGGCCGCCCACCGGTCCGCTGTGTGATCATGGATCCGGATGGGCGGCGCATCGAACTGGGTGGTGCAACGGACAACCTGCTTGAAATCATGACTGATCCGGACAAGCCGCGCCGCACCGGCATCGCCTACAGCGGATTGGCCACGCCGCTCGGCGACCTCCCGCTCCAGCACATCGAGATCCGGCTGTCCCCGCGCACGAGAAGCGGTGAGATCTGGCGGATCGAGCTGTCGCTCGGTGACGCGCAAACCAGCCAGGCGGCGCTCCGGGAGATCACGGTTCATGCCTGGATCGAACGGCACGACCGCCGGCTTCATCAGCAATCGACGTTCGTTTCCAACGATACGGACTTCCTCGAAGGCTGCTCCCTCGGTTCGACTGCCTGCGGCTATCGCACGATCTGTGTCGGCGCCTACGATTCCACCGCGGCGGACTTGCCAGCCGCTGGCTTCAGCTCCGCCGGACCGACACGGGACGGGCGAACAAAGCCCGACATTGCCGCACCAGGCATCAACGTGCGGGCGGCCTATGCAATGGGCGGCTGCCGCTCCCAGAAGGCGCAGCTTATCCACCGAAACCCCATGCGCGGACGCATGAGCGGCACCAGCGTCGCGGCGCCGCACGTCGCCGGCGTTGTCGCCCTGATGCTGCAGGCGAACCGCCATCTTGGGTCCGACGATATTCTGCACGCCCTGCGGTCGACCACGCAGTTGCGGCCGCCGACCGAGGCACTCAAGAGCGGCACCGCCCGGTACTGGCTGCCGCAACTTGGCTACGGCCGGGTCGACGCCGCCGCAGCGGTGCGCTGGGCGCTGGAGCAAGCTGGAACACCTGACCGGGCACTAGCCGGATCATGACCAGCATTGCCCGAGGATCGCCTCGGCTGGAGCGCCCGCTCAAGGTCACGATCTCCTTCACCCATAGCTGCAATCTGGCCTGCCGCGTCTGCTACGCCGGTTGCACTCCTGAACCGTCGGCCCGCGAGCTGTCGGGTGAGGCCTGGCTGCCGGTGATCGATGAACTGCTGGATGCTGGCGTCATCTCCATCATGTTCGAAGGCGGCGAACCGCTGCACCGAATCGACTTCCCGATGGTGCTGCGGCACTGCGCACCGCGCGCCATGACCCGCCTGCGCACCAACGCAACGCTGGTGGACGCCGCGAAAGCCGCTGAATTGAAAGCGGCCGGCCTCGGCGATGCCCTGGTGGACCTGCTAGGCGCCCGCCCGGAGATCCACGATGCCCTGACCGCAACGCCCGGCAGCCACGCGCGCACCCTCGCAGGTATCCGGGCCCTGCGCGCCGCCGAGGTCCCGGTGACCGTGCTGGTCATCTTGAACCGCCACAACATCCAAGACCTGCAGGACCTGCTCGCTCTCGCCCACATGCTCGGAGCCGAAGCGGTCGGCGTGCTCCGCCCCTATCCGCTCGGCCGCATGCGGGAGAACTGGAACGAGTTCTCGCTCTCGCTGCAGGAGATGACGGCGGCCATAGGCTCGCTGATCCCGCCGCCCGGGCTGCGGCTGATGCAATCCTGGCACCCCAATGATGCCAACTGCTGCTGGCAGATGGCGGCGGTGAACGCGTTCGGGGACTCGATCGGCTGTACCTATCTGCGGGAGTACGTGAACTACGGCAATTTGCTGGACACGCCCTTCCTGTCGACCTGGGACCATCCGCTATACCGCACGTTGCGGGCCGGCAAGATCGAGCCTTCATGCCCGGAATGCTCGCACACTCAGGGCTCGCACGGCGGTTGCCGCGCGACCGCCTTCGCCTTCCACGGGCGGTGGGACGCGCCGGATCCGTTCGACAGTGGCCTTAACAGTGGGGTGAACCTGCATGTGCTCCCAGACCATACCCGCGAATATGCGGCGGACGCCGGGGCTGCGGGTGCGGCCGGTTCCTGAACTGGGAACCTGTATCGTCTATACCCCGGCGTCACCGCGGTTGCACAAGCTCAATCCCACCGCATGGCTGGCGCTTGAACTGGTTGACGGGCGACCGTCGCCGGTCATTGAGGCGGAATTTCTCGTCCGAACAACCGCGCGATTGTCAAACGCCGCGGCGCGCCGCCTGCTGACCGACGCAGTCACCATGCTGCTGGCGGCCGGGATTGTGGAAGACATGGGGGAAACGCATCATGACGACTGAGCACAGCAGCCTTGATACCGCGGCCGCGCTGCTGGCCGGCAGCTCGATGATCCCCGCTCCCGCGGTCGAACGGCTCCGTTCAGAGGTGCGGTCGGGTGAGAACTTCCTGCTGACAAGCCCGACGGCGGCGGCCAACTTCATCGGCAATTTCGTGGTCGAATGGGGCTTCGAGGTAAAGCCCGCCCAGGTGCCCGAATTTCATGAATTCCTGATCGACAACGAAATGACGCTGCATCAGGAAAGTCCCGATGGCGTATCCTACAAAGGCACCTATGCCGTCTGGGCACAGTCCGCCATGCAGCTTGGCAGCTACCGGACCATCTGGGCGTTTGATGAACTGGCCGACATGGCAAAGCTGGCACACGCGATGGCCAACGACACGGAATTCGCACGGTTGCTCAAGCGGCTCACGGCATTCCGCGATACAACCATCGGTGCCTCGCGCAGCCAGCAGATGTACCAACCGGCTGCAAGCGCGCGGCAAACCTGATAACGGCTTCGTCCCCACCTGCCGGACGAGGTAGGCGATCAGCCCGCTGCCTGAAGGCTGCCTGGCCACGTCTTGCTGCCCGTACGCGCTTCAACCTCTGACCGCAGTTGCTCGGGGGCATGAAGGACGATGGATCGCCGGCCTATGGTCAGCAAACCCGCACGCGCCATCTCGGTCAGCTCACGCGATACGCTTTCACGGCGTGTGGCGATCCAGGCCGCCAGCACATGCTGAGGCGGTGGTGGACTTACCACGCGCTCTCCGCCGCCACGGTCGCGTGAAAGGCGGAGCAGCTCGGCAATCAACCGCTGCCGCACCGACAAGACACTGTACTCGATCAGCCGCTCATCCTTGGCGCGAAGCCGGGTCGAAAGCATGCGGAGCAGCCGCAACCCGACCTCGGGCGTCGAGAGCGTGAGTTCGACGAACGCCTCGGCCGGCACGATGCACAGCCGGCTGCGCTGCAGCGCCGTCACGTTGGCGGATCGATGAATGCCATCGATCGCGGCAAGCTCGCCAAAGAATTCCCCAGTACGCAGCTCGTTTAAAATGGCCTCGTAGCCAAACACCGTGCGCGCGATCACACGAACGGCGCCTTCGATGATCAAGAATACATCATCCGACACATCGCCCGCATCCACCACCACCTCGCCCGCGGTGTAGTCTCGATAACGAGCTCCCGCCAGGAACTGGCTCATTTTCTTGTCCGGGACGCCAGCGAACAGCGGCACGCGGCGAAGCTTGTCGATACTGCTGCTGATCAATGAGCTTGCGGCCGAGGCATGCCTCTCCATCAGCCGCGGCATGCTCGTCTGATCTTCAAGGTTCATGGTGGCTCTGGACATTTGCAAAATCCCCGTGAGCGCGAACGTTGATCTGATAGGATTACATCTGCACTGTTCGCGGTAGATGTTCGTCGCTAAAGGATTGATATAGCAACGAACATCTTGCGTCCGCGATACCGTGTCAATCCTGCCGTGGCAGCGATACTTAGACACTGGAACCTGTTAAGTGCAAACACAGATCACGCTGTTTCCGATCCGCTCATTTCAGAAAACCGCGAACGGATCGCGGAAACTTCTGCAGCGTGAGCGTGTTTCCGCATAGTGGCCATGAGCGGGATAGTCCATGCCCGGATCGAGTCGCCACGGAATTACCCTGGTTGGTGCGCCGCCGCGACGGTTTTGGCCAGGTCGCTGATCATCAGGTGATGATAGAGCCAGTCACAAGCAAGCTGCGATCAATGCCATTGCTGACGATCCGGTCGTCAAGAACCATGCACATTGCATTTGCCGCCGAAAGGCGATGTCAGCCGAAGGCGCCGGCCGCGCGGCGCCTTCGTCCGGTCAACCGCCAAACGCCTGATCCCAAGGCTCCGGCAGCATCAGATAGCCATCGTCTTGCCTCACCAAATGCGCGAAGCCTGGGAAATGCACATGCATCCCGGCGATCAACTGCCGGTCCGTCGCTACCCTGTCGAATGTCCGCTTCCGCGTCGCCGCCGCCTGCTGCGGGTCCGTGTCGAACGCCATCGTCACCTCCGGCCGAGGCACCTGCACCTCCGGCACATGGATGATGTCGCCCCAGATCAGCAACGACTGTCCGCCCGACGCGATCATGTAGCCGCAATGACCCGGCGTATGCCCATGCAGCGGCACCGAGGTCACGCCCGGAAACACCTCGACTGCATCGGCGAAAGTCCGCGTCCGATTGTGGTATGGTGCGACCTGCTCACGCGCACATTGAAAATACAGCGTCCTTGCCCGCTCGTCCGCTCGGCCCATCGCCCCGTCATCCTGCCAATGCCGAAGCTCGTTTTCATGCACCACCAGTTCGGCGTTGGGGAAAAACTTCTCGCCGGTCCGCGGGTTTGTCAGGCCAGCGGAATGATCCGGATGCATGTGCGTCAGGATGACCGTTTCGATATCCGCTGGATTTACACCGGCTGCCTTCAGGTTCTGTTGCAGCTTTCCCACCGTCGGCTGCAGATAATCGCCTGATCCCGTCTCGATCAACGCCAGCCGCCCCGCCGCATGGACCAGGTAGCAGTTCACCGACGTCCGCCGCCCAGGCCGAAACCTGTCGGTCAGCATCCGCGTCGCATCGGCCGGGGCGATGTTCTGCATCACCTCCACCGTCCCGTCCAAGTAGCCGTCGGACAGCGCGGTCACCACGATGTCGCCGATGCGTCGATGATAGACACCGGGAACCTGTGCGGAAGGAACCTGAACCATGGTCAAAACTCCTGACTACTGGGCAATATATCCGCCGTCGATAACAAGTTCCGTTCCCGTTACGAACGACGCCTCGTCGGAAGCCAGGAACAGCACGCCGTAGGCGACCTCGATCGGCTCGCCCAGCCGCCGCAGCGGCGTGGCGTCGATCTTGGACGCGCGGCCGGCGGCGTTCGTCGCATTCAGCATCGGCGGCATGTAGCCGGGATGCACCGAATTCACCCGGATGCCGGCCGGCCCATATTTTGCCGCTGCCGCCTTGGTGTACAGCCGCACCGCGCCCTTCGATGCCACATAGCCCGGATGGCTCTCCGCGCTACCCACGAAGCCCATGATGGATGATATGTTGACGATCGAGCCTCGCCCGTTCGGCGCCATCGCCGCCGCCGCCAGCTTGGTGCCGAGGAACACGCTGGTGGCGTTGACCGCCTGCAGCTTCTGCCATCCCTCCAGGCTGTCCGGGTCGCCGACCGAACTGCCGCTGATGCCGGCGTTGTTGACCAGGATGTCCAGCCGGCCATGGGTAGCGATCGTTTCGGCAATCAGGGCCTGCCACTCCGCCTCCGACGTCACATCCGTGCGGATGAACCGGGCCCGCCCCTGGCTGGCGCTGATGTCGGCCGCCAGTGCTTCGCCTTCGGCCGTCAGCACGTCGGCAATGACGACCGCGGCGCCTTCCTTGGCGAACAGCCGAGCTTCGGCCTCGCCCATTCCGTGTGCGCCACCGGTTACGATGGCGGTCTTTCCCGCAAGACGCATTTGCTTCCTCCCGATCCAGTTCTACCCGCCGCTACTGCCACGGGACGAGGGGCGGATCGCCGCCGTTATTTTGCACAAAGTTTCACAATGCCCCGCACATCGGGCAACGCATCCAGCCGGCCGATGTCCGCGACCAGTTGGGCGGCGCAGTCGGTTCCCAGCACCGGATCGGCCAGGGCGGCGAACTTCGCCTCCAGCCGCCTGCCCTGCTGCGCGACATCGACCGCGGGAACGCCAGAATCATGCGCAGCGGTGAAGCGGGCACCGTCGGTCAGCAGCAGGTCGATTTCGGAGAAAGTGGTGGAAATGCCGGCGCGAAAATCCAGTTCCACCTTGTCGCGCAACCCGACCAGAACCGGATCGGCGGCAACCTCTTCCGAGTAGGTGGACAGACGGCTGGTATCCACCCCGGCCAGGCCCATCGCCGTGGTCAGCCGCAGCGAGAACTTTGCCTCGAGCCCGGTGCGCGGCGTGGGGATGTTGCAGATCCGGTCAGAGGATTCCTCTAGCCGCAAGGTGATGCGTTGCACCCGATCCGGCGCCACCCCATGCTGTTCACGCAGCTTGCGGGCAGCCTCGATCGCGGCGTGCGTCATGTAGCAGGAGGCATGATACTTGAACAGGTTGTTGACAATCCACCAGCCATTCGGCGGCGGATCGAAGGCTCGGTCCGGGTTGAAGTCCGGGCTATGCGTACGGGCGAAGCCCTGGCCGCACTCCACCACATCGGTCCGGCTGGTGAAGCCGCGCGAGGCCAGCTTCGCCGCCATTAGGCCGTGGTAGGAGGCCTTGCCGGCGTGCAGCGGCTTGCACATGGTGCCGAACATCGATTTCAGCCCGGCCGCCTGGGTGCCGGCGATGCCGAGCGCGGTGGCGAATGTCTCCGTGTCCAGCCGCAGCAGGTGCGCGCACGCGGCGGCGGCGCCGAAGCTGCCGACGGTGGCGGTGGCGTGGAACCCCAGCCCATCATAATGACCCGGCGCGATCGTCCGGCCGATGCGGCATTGCAGTTCGTAACCGGCGACAAAGGCCGTCAGCACGTCGGCGCCGCTTGATCCACGTTCCTCGGCCAGCGCCAGCAGGGCGGGCAGGATGGCCACCGATGGATGGCCCGGCATCGCCAGGTTTACGTCATCGAAGTCCAGCGCATGCGACGCCGCGCCGTTCACCATGGCGGCCGAGGCAACCGGCAGGCGTTCCGCATGGCCCAGCACGGTGGCGGCTTCACGTCCGCCTTGCTCGTTCATCTCCGCCAGCAGGATCGTCACCAGTTCGTCCGAGGCGCCCGCCAGGCCGCAGCCGAGGTAATCCAGCACACACTGACGCGCCCAAGAGCGGACAGATTCGGGGATGTCCTCCAGGCGCAATGTTCGTGCCTGTTCGGCCAAGCTCCGGGTCAGGCCCCTGCCCACCTGGATATCGCTGATCGCGTTCATCGTTTCTTCCCTGTTCAGCGGCCTTGGTAGACCGGCTTGCGCTTTTCGTTGAAGGCCCGGATGCCTTCCCGCCGGTCCTCGGTCGGGACCATGCGGTTATAGGCTTCGATCTCGAACATCATGCCGGTCCGCAGGTCGGTGTTCAGGCCCATGTTGACCGACTGCTTGATCTGCCGGGTGGAGATCGGCGCGTTGCCGGCGATCACCGAGGCGGTTTCCAGTGCCTCTGGCAGCAGTTTTTCGGCTGTGCAGATCCGGTTGACCATGCCCCATTCCAATGCCTGCTGCACCGAAAATGGCCGGCCGGTCAGCAGGATCTCCTTTGCCCGCCGGCCGCCGACGGCGCGCGGCAGGCTCTGCGTGCCACCGGCGCCAGGCATGATGCCGAGCGTCACCTCGGTCAGGGCGAAGCGGGCGTGTTCGGCGGCGTAGATGAAGTCGGCGCACAGCGCGATCTCCATGCCGCCGGCATAGGCGGCGCCGTTCACCGCGGCGATGATCGGCACCGGGCAGTCGATGATGGCGCGGATCATCCGCTCGAAGATCAGGTGCTGGTCCTGCCATTGCGCGTCTGTCATGCCGTTGCGCTGCTTCAGGTCGCCGCCGGCGCAAAAGGCTTTCGGCCCGGCGCCGGTAATGACGATGCAGCGCTGCCGGTTGGGTTCGGCGCAGAAGCCGTCGAACACCGCCAGCAGGTCCAGCCCCATCTGGGTGTTCATGGCATTGGCGACATCCGGCCGGTTCAGCGTCACCAGGGTGGTGTGTTCCTGTGGCGCCTCGATGGTGACGGTTTCAAATGCGTTCATGGTTCCACGGCCTGCATGATGAGTCGGATGAATGTGTCGATGGCGGTCGGGTCGGTCCAGCGCAGCACCGCGACCAAGTCCTGCCGGGGGGCGATCCAGGTCAGGTTGCCGCCGGCGCCGGAGGCGAAGAAGCTGTCCTCCGGCGCGCTGTTGTAGCGGCCATGGTCGGTGTTCAGCCACCACAGCAGGCCGTAGGTCGGCTTCAGCGCGCAGGGCCGCAGCGACTCGGCGATCCAGCGGTCCGGCAGGATGCGGCGGCCGTTCCACTCGCCGCGACGTAGCATGAGCAAGCCGATGCGGGCCTGGTCCTCGGCGTGGATCAGCATGCCGCCGCCCCAATGGGTGCCGCCCGACACGCTTTCGATCATCCGCCCGTCGATCTCGACCTGGGAGGTGCGGTAGCCATGCCAGGACCAGTCGTTGGATGCCCCGATCGGCTGCATGATGCGTTTGGCGAACACCTCCGGCAGCGGGCGGCGGAAGCGGCGCAGCAGCGCCAGGGCCAGCCGGTTGACGCGGACGTCGTTGTATTCCCAGTGTTCGCCGGGGGATTTCAGCGGACGCGGATCGCCCTTGCGCGCCTTGCCCTCCAGGCCGACATTGCGGTTGCGGTCGATCATGTCCGACTTGCCGAACAGCGTGCCCGCCCATTCGGAGGTGTTTTGCAACAGGTGCCGCCAGGTCACCGTGCGGTTCTGCTCGCTGTCGAAGCCGCCGTCATCGACGGTGCGGCCGACCGGTTCATCGAGGTCAGTGATCAGCCCGTCCATCACCGCGATGCCGGCCAGCAGGCTGAGGTAGCTTTTGGCGGCGGAGAAGGTGAAGTCGACCTGGTCGGTGTCGCCCCAGCTTGCGATCTTGAAGCCTCGGCGCAGCACCAGGCCGTTGGCGGGGCCGCGCGGGCGCACCGGTCCCAGGATTTCGTTGAACGGCGGCGGCTCGAAGAAGCCGCTTTCCAGGTGCAGGCGCAGGTCTTGGGGCCATGGAGTTTCATTCTCGGTGGCGAAGCGGGCGGCTTCCTCCAGCCACATCCAGTTCATGCCGGCCGCGTCGGCCATGGCCTCCGGCCAGGCGGTGCCATGCGGCGGCGGCACGATCGACGGCAACTCCATGCAGGCTGTCCTTTCCTCTGGCGCGGACTATGGCGTTGGTGGTGCGCGATGCATAGTGCGGCGGCAGGGAAGGAAACCGACATGACGATACCGGCGCTGCCCATCGACCCGTTCTGCCAGGCGTTCTTTGACGATCCGTTTCCGGCGCATGCGGCGATGCGCGATGCCGGGCCGGTGGTCTATCTGCCGGTCTACGACATCCATGCCGTGGCGCGATACGATGAGGTGCGGGCGATGCTGCTGGATTGGGGCAGCTTTGCCTCGGCGCGTGGCGTCGGGCTTTCCGACTTTGCCCGCGAGACACCGTGGCGGCTGCCGAGCCTGCTGCTGGAGGCCGATCCGCCGGTGCACGACCGGACGCGGAAGTTGATGGACCGGGTGCTGGCGCCGGCGGCCGTCCGGGCCTTGCGCGACGGGTTCATTCAGGCCGCCGATCGGCTGGTCGATGCGCTGCTGGAACGCGGGAGCTTCGATGCCATCCCTGATCTGGCGGAGGCGTATCCGCTGACCGTGTTTCCCGATGCCGTGGGCATGCCGGTGGAGAACCGGCGGTTCCTGCTGCCGTATGGCAACATGGTGTTCAACTCATTCGGGCCGCGCAATGCCTGGTTCCAGGCGGCGGTGGCCGATGCCGCGCCGGTGCTGGACTGGGTGCAGGCGCAGTCTCGGCGCGAGGCCTTGTCGCCCACCGGTTTCGGTGCGGCGATCCATGCCGCCGCCGACAGCGGGGAGATCAGCGTGGCGGAGGCCGAGGTGCTGGTGCGTTCGTTGCTGACGGCCGGCGTGGACACCACGGTCAATGGGTTGGGCGCGTCGCTGTATTGCCTGGCGCGCTTTCCGGATGCGTTCGCACGCCTGCGGGCCGATCCTGGGCTGGCGCGGGGGGCGTTCGAGGAGGCGGTGCGGCTGGAAAGCCCGGTGCAGACGTTCTTCCGCACCACGACGCGGACGGTCGAGATCGGCGGCGAGACGCTGGACGAAGGGCGCAAGGTGCTGATGTTCCTGGGCGCGGCGAACCGGGACCCTCGGCGGTGGGAGGACCCGGACGACTATGACATCGGCCGCCGATCGGCCGGCCATGTCGGGTTCGGCACCGGTATCCATGGGTGCGTGGGCGCGGTGCTGGCTCGGCTGGAAGGCGAGGCGGTGCTGGGGGCGCTGGCGCGCAAGGTGGCCTCGATCGAGATCGCGGGGGTGCCGCGGCGGCGTTACAACAACACGCTGCGTGGGTTGGCGAGCCTGCCGGTGGTTATTCGGGCGGGGTAGGTTGGATTGCGGGGGGGGTGCGCAGGTTGGGGTGCGTGATTTCAGAACGGTTTTTGATCAGGCCGCTCGTTTTGAACCCGTCATGGCCGGGCGACCAAGCACGGGCGGGAGGGTTGTCCCGGCCATCTTCGCATGAACGGCTGGGGGCGGATGGCGTGGGCCGGCGCGGGCAAGCCAGTTTGACGCAACGTGGCCGGAAACAGCGCTAGCCGAGCGGCGGCTGGATCGTCGGGTCGAGGATTGGGGGGATGCGGGTGCTGCCCAGCGTGGTGCTGCCCAACAGGCTGGATTTGTAGGCCGAGCCGGGGCTGCCGGACTGGGCGGCGAGTGAGCCGGCAGCACCGGTCAGGCTGTTGATCCAGCTTTGGTTGTCTGCCCGCTGCTGCGGCGACTGACTGGCGAGATCAGCCTGTAGCTCGGCCGCGACGTCGGCCATCGCGCTGGCCCAGATCAGCCGCCGCTGCGCCTCATTGGCGGCGGCCTGAGTGTCGTCGGAGGCGGAGGCTGGGGGATTCGCCCGGTTTGCGGTGGGGCGGGCCGCGGCTGGTGTGATGGCGGTGGCCGCGGCTGGTGCGGTTGTGGCTGGTTGCGGTGGGGTTGGCCGAGGCGGGGCTGTGCGGGTCAGGAGCGCCTGCGTCGGGGCTGATTGCGTTGGGGCGGCTGGCGCTGCCTTGATGCCGGCTCGGGCGGCTTCGATCTGCGTCCGTGCCGCGTCGATGGCGGCCTGGCATTCGGCCTCGGCCGCTGCCTGTTCGGCTGGTCCGGGCTGGGGCCAGGCGGTTGTCCCGTCGTGCTCCATCATTGGTTGAGCGGTGCCGCGCTGGTGCCGGTCCTTTTCTAGGGCCTGGTTGTTTTGCTGCGCCGAACGGTTCAGGCCGTTGGCGCAGCCGCGCAGGCGCAGCTTCATCGATAACGTGGCAGCGTCGCCGGCGGACAGGCGCATGTTGTCCATCGCGCCGAGGCCGAAGCCGACGATCTGCATGATCTTGATGAGGTCGGCTTCGGTGCTGGGGCCGTAGGATAGCAGGGTCTGTGTCGCGAGGTGGCGGGCGTGGGCGAGGTCGGCGATGCCGCCGGCCATGACCAGGGGAGTCAGGAAGGTGGTGACCATGTCCATGAGGGTGCAGGCGGGGGTGGATGGGGAGGTCAGGTTACCGGCTTCGGCAGTTCGGGTGGGCTGGCTCACGATGGGCTGATCCTGAGGTCACTTTCAGAATTTTCTATCCTAGGCAGCAGCCAAAGTCAAGAAATAAGTCCTAACAGCGAGACCGAAGAATCACTGGGAGAACTGCCGAGCCAACCGCCTATTTGGTAACTGCGGTTGCTTCCAATTTCAGGCTTCAGGGCTGCAATTGTGCCATTTCCCGGGGATGCCTAGACGTGATTGGTCATCGGAACCATGAGACACAGGCTGAACGACAAACCAAAGATGGAACAAACTAGGTTTGTTCCGACGCCCGTTCGGTTTTGATTAGTGGTGACGGCAACTCCGGCAACGGAGTAGGCGTCCGCAATTTGCGAAGCGCGTTGTAAACATCGGCTGCGCGTTGCAGGCGACCATCAGCAGACTTTTCAGGCTTGCGCAGCTTGGTTTCTTCCCAGGGATTACCGGGTTTACTGTTTCCTATCTGCTCCACAACAAACAAATATGCCGCTGTCGCCGCTAACTCTAGTTCGTTGGCGTCAACGCCTTTTGCGTGTCGAAAGAACGCCGTCCGATCGGGATCAGTTGGTCGAGAAGACCTCAGAGTGTAAACCGAATAGCGGCCGCCCCAATCCGTCTGACGCTCGACCTCCTTCACTGGGCCTAACGCAACGGCGATCTCCATGCTGCGCGCCAAGTCTTCACTAAACGGGCCGTAATGACGATATTCAAACTCGAAATCGTTACTAAATCCAGCAAGTTGCGACAAATATGTCACTTTTTGTAGCCTTGTGCAGCCGACAAGCTCACCTCCCGCGTCCTGAATTATCCGTGCAGCGATCTTGTGCGGCTCACGCAGTCTCATTTCCTATTCCCGACAATGGCTGTTCTTACTTCGTTCTCTACCACCCTTTGCGCCTCCTTGTCATCGCGAAAAACGTAAGCCCGACTGATCACGAATGGCTGAGCCGCTGCGATCACGGATGAGAACTGAGCCATGTCTTGGAGCTTGCCGGAACCGGCGTGGATCAGAACCCGGTTTAGTGGCGTGTCAGAGTCCTGGTATCGCTTGTAGGGCGACCGACTATATCGGTCGAGCAAAACCCGGTCCCGCGAGGCACCGTTATCCTTGCACCATCGTGTCAGGCTACTCTCGGCCTTCGATAAAGCCAAATTGATCCGTGCCTGATGTTTTTCAAGAGACTCACCCTTACGACGCTGAACACCGGCTGCAACACGCTGATGGACATCAATGCAGCGCGTCAACGCCCGCCCCCGCAAGCTTCTCGCCAACAGCACCACCTCTTTATCCTCTGCCTCTGACAACATGAGCAGCGCTCCCCAAAGCACACCATCGTCTAGACCCAAAGCATGTTCTAGCCGATCAGGTTTTGAGACAAAACGACGGATGGGATGGTTCTCCGACAATCCACTTTTGTCGCTATGCCCGTACCGTTCGAGCCGTATCAAGCGCCGTATCAATGCCCCAAACATTAATTCGGCACCCCGTGTTGCCTTGTGCAGATACACGTTCGGGTAGAGATGAAATAACGAGAGAAGGTAGCTCTCGGCAGTTAGCGCTGCCTTAGGTCCGAGAACTAGCGTCTCAACCGATCCGGCCGAACTATCGTCAGCACCCGTGCGAACCGCATGAATTTCCAGATTTGCTATCAACCATGTCTGATCGACTCCGCTGCTGCGGACGCCAGTCATCAACCGATCACGCTGCATGTAGTCTAGTCGATCGGCATCAAATTGGCTGGATACCACAGCGTCATACAAATTACCCGGCCCCTTTTGCCCCACCAGCCTCGCAACTTCATCCGCAAAACTATCGCCGAGCGGCCTCAGCCTTTCAGCGATCTCCGTCTGCCTAACAATCAGCGCACTGACGTGTTCATGTTCAGCCATTGCAAGGCCAAACTCTTTTCCAATCGCCTCGAACGCATGGCTGAACATACCATGGCCGACGTCGTGAAGCAGCGCAGCGGCTAAGGCGACATCCACCTTATGACTGCGGACCTGTCCGTGCCCATTTTCAATGTGCTCCTTAATTACCCGCATCAACTGACGTGCAATATGAAAAACACCCAGACTATGTGCGAATCGGGTGTGCGTGGCACCCGGGAAAACGAACTCGGAAAACCCAAGCTGCCGTATGCGGCGGAGGCGCTGAAATGACTCAGTTTGAATAACCGTCCAAAGGGTATGTTCAAATTCGCCCGTGCCAAACTCGATAAGATTGTGAACTTGATCACGTATGCGTTGGGGGCGGATCGTCATATGACTTCTCCAGGCAAAGTTGGCCATTTCTGATCATCGCGACGCACCAGATTGAGCACAGACACCAGCCACTGCCCCTTGCCATGTCCTCCAGTGAGTTGCCAACGGCGCATCTTTCAAAGTGAATCCGTAACCGACGCTTTATCAGGACAAACTACATTGATCAAAATACTGTTCGTGAGATGGACGACTTTGACATTAGCCTAAAGGACAACCTGCGAGTGAAGCTCAGATCACAATCCGGTTAGGATAGCGATCAGTTCTGAGCACGACTCGGGCGTGTGCTGCAGCATATCATGCTATTTGGATTATCGGCATGACGGACCATGATCATCCCAAACGACATCTACGAGAATCAGGTTATCGGCTGCTTCATGACGCTGCTTGTTCGCGAACATGGTGTCCGGTATGGGCGCGCGCCGTTTGAGCCATTTGGAATTCAATTGCTTCAGCAGACGCCGGACGACAAACCTCTTGGTGACGTGTTGATTTCTCAGGCCAAGCTCGTGCGGCTTGTCGAATTCAAGCGTGAGCGGAACAAGTCCAGAAAGGAACGGGCTAAATTGGCTGTTCTGCGGCCTGTGCTGCAATGTAAGGAAAATGCACACCTTGTCGCGATATCTCGCGAGATTCACTGGTACATCCAAACGAACTTCACCGTGGCCGCCAGTTCGATTGTTGTTCCATATCTAGATTTGGAAAACCCGAACGGTGATTGCGACCTAGCCTGGCTTGTCGAAGAAATTGGCGAAGCGATGTTGGGGCCGGGGATGAGCGACGCAGAATTGGAATCGCTTCAGCTTTATATGCAAATCCTTGCTACGTGCGCTGGCGAACGCAAACCTGGAAAACGTAGCGGAGCGTTGATCATCACTTCGGACGCAAGCGGTAAGACGCAATACTTCCCGGTCCGAGACGTGCGCGAACTCGCTATGACGCCGCAGCAGGTGTTTCGTGAGTACTCTATGGACGTGCAACGATTGAAGATCGAACAAGCGCGACATATGGAACATAGGCTAGATCAAGATCTCCGACCAAATCACGGGCCGAGTCTCGGTCTATGACAAGGCCGCCTGATGCGATCGATTTCATGAGCGCGGTACGAGGAATTACTGAAGCTGCGCTCGCGAAAGAGGACTCGATTGAGCTTGCCGTCGCTGAAATGCAGAAGGTTATTGTAGCGCTGCAACAGGCCGAACGTGCCGTCCAAGCGCAGCAAAAGGCCCTACCAAACTTCGTTGCTTTAGAGGTGGACCGCAAGCTAGACCAAACTGTTGCCAAGGCAACCGCGCAAATCAGCGCACGCTTTACTGCGAGTCATGAAGCCGCAGAGCGAGCTCGCAAGACTTTTGATGAAGCGTCTGAACGCGCACGGCATACCTACGAGAAGGCTGAGGACTCGCTGACGAGGAACGTAATTCGTAACTCGTTCATATATTTTACGGTTGGTTGCCTAGGCATGATCCTTGGGGTCTGGGCCTGTGCGCATCTTTTTGTTCCACCCGCTGACATCCTTCAACGTCAGCGCGAGGCAGAGCGAGCAGTTGCAATCTTGGCGCCGCAAGGCGGAAAGAGTGTGCTCAGCTACTGTGGTCAGCGGAGGTGTGTCCGTACCGATGAGGCCACGCAAAACAGCCTTTGGTCGGATACAAAGGATCTTTCGGTAACATACCGCATCATTTATGGCTACTGAGTCTCGCTAGTTTCATCCGCTGTCTTGTCGAAGGTTACATGCGCGACGATCCGTTGGTGCCACGGCAAACACGGTTTAGGCCAGCGGCAAAACTAGACAGAAGTGGCAAAACGCCGACCCCAATCCGTTAGCGTATCTATATCCGGCAGTCGCCGGATGAATCCCACCTGATGCCGCCGAAACTGCCGCAGCGTATCCCCCAGCGCATGCTCGGTGGACCAGCGGGACGCCCCAAACAAATCCGCCGGCCGGCGCGGACCTAGCGCGATCAGCCAGTAGCCACCATCCACCGCCGGCCCAAAGACGGCGTCCGCCGAACCCAACCGCCGAAACGCCGCCCGCACATCCGCCGCCCCGGCATCCGGAATATCACATCCCATCAACGCCACCCGCCGATACCGCCGCAACGCTCGGCTCATGCGACACCCGAGGTCGCCGTGCCCCTGATCAATCCGACGCACGCGCACCGGCAGCCGGAACCGGGCATGATCCGGCGTCACCGCCAGCACCACGTCGAAGCGCCGGCACGCCAGCAGGTCCCGCAGCAGCGCGGTCAACGTGGCCACATGGAAGCGCAACGCCGCCCGCGCGCCAATGTCCTTCGCCAGCCGGCGCTTCACCATGCCCAATCGCGGCGCGCGGGCGAACACCACCACCGTGTCCCTCATGCGTAAAGCCGCAGGATCAGCCGTGGCGGCACGCCGGCGAACCACAGCGACAGGCACAGCAGATTGCGGGCGGAGCGGCGCAGGTAGCCGTCCCTCTCCCACTTCGCGGCCGAGGTCAGCGCGTCCGCCGGCAGGGCGACCAGCCGGCCGCGGCCGAGGCGGCGCACCAGGTCGACATCCTCCATCAGCGGGATCGCGCTCATGCCGCCGACGGACCGCAGCAGGTCGCGGTGGATCAGCAGGCCCTGGTCGCCATAGGGCAGGCCGAGCACCCGGCTGCGCCAGGCGACGAGCCGTTCCAGCCGCCTCGCCCTGGGATGATCGGCGCTGTCCAGGGTGAAGCGGAAGTAACCGGCTCGATCGGCTCCCTGTGCGACGTGTTCCGCCACCGCCGTCTTCCAGTCCGGGCCGAGCCGTGTGTCGGCGTGCAACAGCAGTAGCCATGGATGTGTGGCGGCGGCGATGCCGGCAGCTATCTGACCGCCTCGGCCGCGCGGGGCCGTCAGGACACGGACGCCGGACGCGGTGGCGCGTGCGATGGTGCGATCCGTGCTGCCGCCGTCGACCAGGATGATTTCGGGCCCGTCGCCGATCGCTGCAAGCGACGCCGGTATATACGCCTCAGCGTTCAGGGCGGGGATGATGACTGAAAGCCGCGTTGTCGTCAGCCCGGCAGCGCGATCTTGCGGCCGGCGCCTCTCGGCGGCGTTGCCGGCGCGTGGTCCGACACCATTCGTTGCAGGAACGCATAGCGTTCGGGTGGAAAGGGTGCCACCCGGCGGATACGCATGTCGATGTGCAGCGCCAGCAGTTCCTGCGCGGCGGAACGCTCGCCGCTTTCGACGTGAAACATCTCGTGGAAGTAATGCAGCCGCTTGGTGTCGGCGCCGAGCAGCCAGCTTGAGACGCGGAGCTTGTCGCCTAGATGCACTTCGCGCTCATAAAGCGTGTGGGTCTCGGCGGTGAAGCAGGAGTAGGAGCTGGCGTCGCGGTATGCATCGCCGATGTCCAGCGCGTTGTACAACGCGTCGGTGGCGAGGTCGAAGACCACGACGTAGTAGGCGAGGTTCAGGTGGCCGTTGGAGTCGATCCACTCCGGCCGGACGACGGCTTCGATTTCGACGATTGGGTGGCTCATGGTGCGGCAACCGTCTTGGGGGAGCAGGGCGGAATGAAGGCGGACCGCACCTGAGGCGGATTGTGCCCTTCAGGCTGACCAGGGCGACAGCTTCGCGCCGGACCACACCTGACATCAAACCCGCCGCACGGCGGGCTTTGGGGACCGTTGCGCTCAAGGTTCGCCAGCTCGTTACGCTGCCTCCGCAAGCTGCCGAGGGTGGTAGATCGCGATGTGCATCGCCTGGAGGACGGGTGTCGTTTCATTGGCGACGACCATGGCGTCGAGTTCGACCCACTTGTGGCCCTTGTGCTCGTAGTTCCGGGTGATCCGGGCGCGCACGTTCAGCGTGTCGCCGACATGCGCGAGGCCCAGGTTGCGCACGGTGCTGCCCATGTGGATCCACGCCGGCAGGATGACGTTGTGGCTCAGCGCCCAGTTGCAGCAGCGCATCACCGTGCCGGCATGAACAATGCCGTGTTCCGCGTAGATCGGATCGGTCTCGCGCAGGTCCAGCAGGTCCTGGGCCTGGTCCGCCGGCGTGATGGTCATGGGCGTCATGCCGAGCCAGTCGCCGGGTCGCAGGGTTGATTCGTCGGCGGGGCGGCGGGTGGGGCGTGCGGCAACGGCCCGGTAGTCGGCCAGTGTGGGCGCCGGCGGCAGATCGGCCGGCAAGCCGGCTCGGCCTGAGGCGCAACGGACGTCGACGCTATGCACCGTCAGTTCCAGTCCGTCCGCATCCTGGACAGCCGAGACTTCTGTAAGGTCGCCCTCGTACACCGGCTTGCCGAAGCGGGCCTGCAGGGTGCCGCGTTCAAGCCAGGCCTGGCCCCACACGTGCAGCGGCTGGTGCGACATGTAGGCGTAGACGTTCACTCCGCTGACGAAGCCACCCTTGAAGCCGAAGCGCTGGGCGGTGGCGTCGTCGTGGATCTTGTTCTCCGACGCCTTGGCGGTGTTGAAGGCCAGGACGTCGTAGCGCGGGATCGGCATGGAGACTCCTGCGGTCGATGGGTTTCCCGGTGCGTCACGGCCGTCGCCGGGGATCAGGTGACGGCCGTGATGGAAAGGGAACGCGTGTGGACGTCAGTTCAGCGCCCACAGGCCGACTTCATAGCCCGGAACGAAGTTGCGGTTGGTCATGTCCGGGTTGCGATTGATGAAGGTGCGGTTGAACATCGGGTGGCGCATGCTGCGGGTCTCGTGCTCGATCCGGACCAGAGGCTTGTTGGTGTCGACATCGACGACATCCAGGAAGCGGTACTGGTGCTGGTCGCTTTCCTCGCTGATCAGCCCGCGTTCCAGCAGCTTCCTGTGTGGGCCGGAGAAGTCGACCAGCGTGATCTGGATGTGGTGGCCGTCATACTCCGGCTGCGGTTCGGCGGTTTCCCGGTAGATGACCTTGCTCTCGGCCGAGGTCTTGGCCCAGGCGTAGGGGCCCTGGGCATCACTGGACACGCCGGCGAGGCCGCCCAGGATATCGGTGTAGAACTTCGCGATGGCCGCCAGATCGGTGCCGGTCGCGACATTGACCTCGACGTAGGGCATGCCGACGCGCATCGGGCCGAAGCGGCTGAGATTGGGGGCGTGGACGCGGATGCGGTTGCCCCAGGGACAGGTCGCCTCGACCGTGTCGCCGGCCTCACGGAAGCTGAAGTGCGTGCCTTCGAGGAATTTCTTGGCGTGGTCCAGTCGCTTCAGCAGTGCCTCCAGGTCCGGCAGCACCAGGGCGGTGGTGCCGCGCACCACCTGCGGCTTGGCGCGCGACGGCAGATGGAACTGGCCGCGGCCGACGTTGACCCACATGTTCTCCAGCCCGGCCATCAGATACGGGTCGCGTGTCAGGCCCAGACCCATCAGGTAGAACGCGACGGCCTTGCTCTGATCCGGCACTGTCACGTTCACATGGCCCAGTTCGACGACATTGCCGAGGTCCTCGGCGGTCCGGTCGAATGTCGGCGTCATTACAGCGGTGTCGTCCATCCCCTTGGTCTCCCCTTCTGCGGCGTTCATCCAGGCCCGCATCCTAACGCGCCGCGCGGCTTTGGTCCATGCCGGCGGCTGCCGGGGCGGCGACTGGAAGAAAGCCGGGCGTTTGTCTCCCGGCCGCCTTACGGCAGCTTGCCGCCGTTCTCGAACCGCCGCCACGCGCTCATTTGCAGCGCCGAGGTCAGGCAGTGCACCACTACCGGCTTGGTCTTGACCGCGAACGCCCGGGCGATGCCCTCGGCCACGTCCGACTCGTTCCGGATGGTGATCCCCTCCGCCCCGAATGAGCGTGCCCAGGCGGCGAAGTCCGGGTTGGTCAGGCGCGTGGCTTGCATAAACTTGCGGTCAGGGTAGCGGACGTAGCTGTGCATGCCGATCGTGCCGTACATGGAATTGTCCGAGATGATGACGATCGGGTTGCCGCCGTATTGGCAGGCGGTGGCGATTTCATTGCCCATCATCAGCGCGCCACCATCGCCCATGAACGCGACCACCTGCCGGCCCGGCCGGCGCAAGGTCGCCGCCACTGCCATCGGCATGCCCGACCCCATGGCGCCGACCACCGAGGACAGGAACTCCTGTCCCGGCTTGAAGCCGATGTAGCGGTGCAGAAACGAGCCGAAGTTGCCGGCGTCCGAGGTAACCACCGCGTCATCCGCCAGATGCTTGTCCACCTCGCACACGACAGCGGCGAAGTTCAGGCCGTCGGTCGTCGGCTCCCAGGTCTTTTCAAGCAACGACAGATGGATCTTGTGCAGGCCGTCTACCCAGCCGCGCCGTTTGGCGGCATTGGCGGGCGTCGGCAGCGACAGCAGCGCCTTGACCACCTCGTGCGGATCGCAGGGCATGCCCAGGTCGGCGCGCCAGACGCGGCCGACCTCGTTCGGATCGGGCCAGATGTGCACCAGGGGAAGCTGCGGCTGCGGCGCGGCGGGGAAGCTGTAGGACTGGCTGACGGTGTCGCTCAGGCGCTCGCCCAAGGCGACGATCAGGTCGGCCTTCTTCATCTCGGTGATCAGCGCCGGCGGGACGCGGATGCCCATGTAGCCGCCGTAGTTGGGATGCTGCGCGTCGAAAAGCTGCGGCCGGCGATGGGTCGGGTTGATCGGCAGCACCCATGCCTCGGACAGCCGGCGCAGGTCGGCGTAGACGGCAGGGTCGTGCAGGCTGTCCGCCAGCAGTGCGCCGCCGGCCAGGATCAGTGGGCGTTCGGCGTTCGCCAGCAGGTCGGCGAGGCGGTGCAGGTCCTGCGTCCGTGGGCCGGCGACGACGCGCGGCCGGGGCAGGTTCAATACCGCATCGGTCGGTTCATCGAAGATATCCTCCGGCAGGATGACGGCGACCGGGCCTGGCGTGCCGCTTTCGGCGACGTGGAAGGCACGGGCGATGGCTTCCGAGGCCTGCTCGGGCTCGTTCACCTCGATCACGCTCTTGGTGATGTCGGCGAGCAACTTCGAATAATTTTGTTCCTGCAACGCGAGGCGGCCAAAATCCTTGCGCTCGACCTGGCCGATCATCATTACCATGGGTGTTGCGTCGTGGAACGCCGAGTGCAGCGATACCATCGCGTTGGACAGGCCCGGCCCGCGCGAGACGATGCAGACGCCGGCGCGGTTGCGCAGGCGGCCATCGGCGACCGCCATGAAGCCGGCCCCGCCCTCATGCCGGCAGACGATCATGCGGACGGAGTTGCGCTCGGTCAGCACGCTGGTCAGGCCGACATAGCTTTCGCCTGGAACGCAGAAGATCTGGTCGATGTCGTGGGCTTCCAGACTGTCCGCCAGCAGGCGGGCGACGGTGGTGGTCATCTTCTACGTCTCCTGTCGGGTCGCGGTCACGATAGGATAGCGCAGCGTGGGTGACCAGGGAGGCGCCGGGTGCGAGATCGGTTGCCCATCCAGTCGATGAGGTTGATCAGCATCGTGACGGATGATGACCGCGGCGGCGCGGACTGCTAAAGGTTGCCTTGGGCGTGACCGGCGCGCGGTTCTGGGTCGATCCGTGGGCCGCTTACAGCCTTGCGATGGCGGAACGTGATCTGGGTGCGCTGATCGAGCAGGAGGTAGGTGCGGCGGTTTCATTGTAAGCGCCGGGCTCACCGTAACGTGTAGGCCGTCGCCACATTTCGGATCGCATACGCTGTCATTCCCGCCAGGTTTCCGAACCGGAGGTCGCCGTTGCTGCGTCGCGTTTTCCTGGGTGCCAGCGCATCCCTTCCCTTGCTGGGCGCGGCCGATCGTGCCGGTGCTGCGGACTTGATCCCGCCAGCCACGCCGTTCGATGGCGCGACGGTTCGCAACATGGCGCGTCAGCTTGCCACGCAGCCCTACAAGGCGCCGGACTCCAACCTGCCGGCGGACTTCAAGAACCTAGATGTCGATGCCTATCACGATATCCGCTTCGACCCGGCCAAGGCACTTTGGCGCGGCCAGGGGCGGAAGTTCACCGCGCAATTCTACCCGCGCGGCTACATCTACCAGGACCGCGTCGGCATCTTCGAGGTCGCCGACGGACACGCGACACCGATCGGATATAGCAACGACCTGTTCAGCTTCGGCAAGACCCAGCCCAGCACAGGGGACCTTGGGTTCGCCGGGCTGAGCATCCAGTACCCGCTGAACCGGCCGGACGTGCCGGACGAGGTCTGCGCCTTCCTCGGCGCCAGCTATTTCCGCGCCGTGGCGAAAGGCCAGGGCTATGGCATCTCGGCCCGCGGCCTGTCGGTCCGGACAGCGGATGCCGGCGGCGAGGAGTTTCCGGTGTTCCGGTCGTTCTGGCTGGAACGGCCGACGCCAGGGGCCGACCTGATGGTGATCCACGCCCTGCTGGACAGCCCGAGCGCGGCCGCCAGCTTTCGCTTCACCATCCGCCCCGGTGAGGATACCGTGTTCGACACCGAAACCGCGTTGTATCCGCGCGTCGACGTTACCCAGGCTGGCCTGGCACCGCTCACCAGCATGTTCCTGTTCGACGACGCCAATGACCATAGCCGTTTCGACGACTGGCGGGCGGCGGTGCACGATTCCTCCGGCCTGCAGATCCGCACCGGCCACGACGAGGCGATCTGGCGCCCGCTGACCAACCCGCGGGGCTTGCAGATCAGCACGTTCTCCGACACCAGCCCGCGCGGCTTTGGCCTGATGCAGCGCAAGCGCGCCTTCGCCGACTACCAGGACCTGGAGGCACGCTATGAAAAGCGTCCCTCGCTGTGGATCGAGCCGATCGGCGACTGGGGCCAGGGTGTCGTCGAGCTGGTGGAGATCCCCAGCGACCGCGAGGTCAACGACAACATGGTCGCCTTCTGGCGGCCGCATGATCCGCTGCGGGCGAAGGGCGAGTATCTGCTCAACTATCGCCTGCACTGGTGCTGGTCGCCACCCAGCCAGGTCATGCTGGCGCAGGTCGTGCAGACCCGCGACGGCTTTGTATCCGACCCGAAGCACCGCCGGTTCGTCATCGACTTCGTGGGTGACGCCTTGAAGGTTCTGAAACCGGAGGCTCCGCCGGCGCTGGATGTCGGCAGCGACAAGGGCAAGATCATCAGCAGCATCGCGCAACCCAACCCCGACAGCGGCGGTTGGCGCATCAGCCTGGAGATCGACTTGCAGGACAATAAAGTGGTGGAGATGCACGCCCGCCTGATGAACGCCGACCAGCCGCTGACTGAAACCTGGATCTACCGGTGGACGCAAGGGTGACGTTTCGCGCACTGCCCGACGAGGCGCCGCTGGCGATGCCGACGCAGTCGCTGCGGTCATCACCCGCACGCGGCGCCGAACCGGCTTCCTCGCCGCGGGCGATCGGGTTGCGGCGGCTGCTGGTGATCGGCGCCGCGATCGTGCTGACCGGCTTCGGCGCCCGCGAGATGTACCGGGTGCTGGCGGTGAACGGGCCGACGCCGCTGGCGATCATCATGCTGGCGCTGTTCGTCGCCCTGTTCGCCTGGATCGCGCTGTCGTTCACCAGCGCGCTGGCCGGCTTCGCCTCGGTCCTCGGCGGCCGCGGCAGGCGGTTGCTGGTGCCTGGCACCCTGCCCGCCTGCCGCACCGCCCTGCTGATGCCGACCTACAACGAGCAACCCGCCCGCGTCATGGCCGGGCTTCAGGCGATCGACGAATCGCTCCAGGCGCTTGGCGTCGGGCACCTGTTCGACATCTTCATCCTGAGCGACACCACCGATCCGGAGGTCTGGATCACCGAGGAAGCCGCCTTCCTGGCGCTGCGGGTCCGCACCGGGGGGACCGACCGGATCTTCTACCGGCACCGCCCCAACAACACCGCGCGCAAGGCCGGCAATATCGCCGAGTGGGTTGGCCGCTTCGGCGCCGCCTACCCGCAGTTCCTGATCCTGGACGCCGACAGCGTGATGCGCGGCGATACCTTGGTGTCGCTGGTGACCGCGATGGAGGCGCATCCCGACACCGGCCTGATCCAGACCCTGCCGATCATCACCGGCGGCACCACCCTGTTCGCCCGCATGCAGCAGTTCGCCGGCCGGGTCTACGGTCCGGTGATCGCCCACGGCATCGCCTGGTGGCACGGCGCCGAAGGCAATTACTGGGGCCACAACGCGCTGATCCGCACCCGCGCCTTCGCCGAACAGGCCGGCCTGCCGGAGCTTGCCGGCCGCAAGCCGTTCGGCGGCCACATCATGAGCCACGACTTCATCGAAGCGGCGCTGATCCGCCGCGGCGGCTGGGCGGTCCACATGATGCCGGGCCTGGAAGGCAGCTATGAGGAAAGCCCGCCATCGCTGATCGACCTGGCGGTGCGCGACCGCCGCTGGTGCCAGGGCAACCTGCAGCACATGGCGATCCTGCCCGCCCGCGGACTGGTCTGGGTCAGCCGGCTGCATCTGCTGACCGGGATCGGCTCCTATATCACCGCGCCGCTCTGGCTGCTGTTCCTGCTGAGCGGCATCCTGATCGCGCTGCAGGCCCGCTTCGTGCCGCCGGACTACTTCCCGGCCGGAAAGGCCCTGTTCCCGCAATGGCCGGTGATCGACCCGGTACGCGCCATGTGGGTGTTCATCGGCACCATGGCGCTGCTGCTGATCCCCAAGCTGCTGGGCGCACTGACCGTCATGCTTCGCCGCGACACGCGGCGCGGTTGCGGCGGCGTGGTTGGTCTGGTCGGCAGCCTGCTGCTGGAGACGCTGATTGCCGGGCTGCTGGCGCCCGTGGTGATGCTGACCCAGTCGATCGACGTCGTGGCGATCCTGATAGGCCGCGATTCCGGCTGGAACGCGCAGCGGCGCGATGACGGCGGCCTGCCATTCGGCGCCATCATCCGTCAGTATCGGCGGCATACGCTGCTGGGACTGGCGCTGGGGTTCGGCGCCTGGGCGGTATCGCCCTATCTGGCGCTCTGGATGCTGCCGGTGGTTCTGGGCATGGCGCTGGCGGTGCCGTTGACCGCCTTGACCGCCCGCCGGTCGCTGGGCCTGGCGCTGCGCCGGATCGGCCTGCTGCGGATTCCGGAGGAGGCGCGGCCGCCCGCGGTGCTGACGCGGACGGCGATGCTGTATCGGGAGCTGGCAAGCAAGCCTGAAGTCCTGGCCATCCAGATCCTGCTGCGCGATCCCGTGCTGCTGGCCGCCCATCGCGACATGCTGCCGCCTGGAAGACGACCCGGCCGCGATCCCCTGAATGTTCCGCTGCTGATCGGAGCGGCCAAGCTGCATGAGGCAACGGATCTCGATCCGGTCTGGCCGACGCTGCTCGCGTTGGAAAGGACGGCGGTCCTGTCGGATCAGGCATCGCTCGATCGGCTATGCGCGCTGGACCGGGCGCGGATCGGTTCCAACGATCGCCGATCGGCAGGAATTGCCGGGTAGATCTTGCCGGTCGGCAGATCTTGCCGGGTGGGCAGGCAGAAACGGCCTAGGAAAAACCTGCCGGTACAACCGCCGCGTGGGTTGGCACGCTGATTGCTGATATTGTTTCAAACCAGGATTTGGCGGAAAGATCGCACATGTCGCCCATTATCAGCCTCGCAGCGAACGCATCCGGCGTGTCCAGCTATGTTCAACCGGCCAAGCCCTTGCCCGGATCAGCAATATCCTTGATTGAAAGCCCAACCAGCAGCCTGGGCTCTCAATCAGTCGCGTCCGTTACAACCGCGCCTGCTTCGAATCCCTTGTCGGATCAGATGTTGGCGACGTTGATAACCGCCGCGGTTCCACTCTACGGCTCCGACTTTGGGGCCTGAAATCCACCTCGGCAAATGTCCCCGCGGTCTCGGCGCGATATGACGGGAGCGCGCAATGCCCTTGCATCGTGACGCGATCAGGTGCTGCCGCCGATCCTGAAACCATTGCTTCCGAATGGCCGGGTTGAAGATGGAGCAACCTGATCGGAAACCGCTCTACACCCCCACCGGCACGCCCAGACGCTTGCGCAGAAACAGCTTTGTATGACCCGGAGGATAGTCGTCGAGCCGGCCAAAAACCTCATAGCCGCGCTTCAGGTAAAATCCAGGCGCTTGGAAACTATGGGTTTCCAGCGTTGCCGCTAGCGCACCGCGCTCGGCCGCCAAGCCCTCCGCCGCATCCATCAGCCGAGCCCCCTGGCCCTGGCCGCGCAGCATTTCGGTGACCCAGAGGAAATTCACCTGCAGCCAGCCGCCCCAGATGGCGCCGGTCAGGCCGCCGCACCATTCACCCGCGGCGCTCTTCAGGAAATAGCCGATGGGGTGCCAGTCGCTGAGGCCGGTCCGGGCGATATTGAGGTTGATGACGTTCTCGCTCACGAAGCGGGTTAAGGCTTCGCCTGGCAGCGGATCAAAAACAAGCTTTGGATTGTCCATCCTGCACTCCTTCTGGTCCAGTATTCATGGCACGGCATGATCACCAGGTTTCGTCAGCGCGGTCAGTGGGTCGTCCAGCCTTGCGTGGAGCGGCGAGGTGTGGTTGGCGGGGCGCCGACGTCAACAGGCCACCGATCTTCGCCTTATTTCAGGACCTATGCCATGGGGCACGCGCGGCCGGCGCCTGACAGCCGCTCTTGACGTCTGGAATCATTCGGATCGGCATCTCCGGCTGGACCTACGCGCCATGGCGCGGCGGCTTCTATCCCAGAGGCCTCAAGCGCGAGCACGAATTGGCATACGCCGCCAGCCGCTTCCGCGCCATCGAGGTCAATGCGACGTTCTATGGACCGCAGAGACCTGATACCTTCGCCAACTGGGCCGATCAGGTGCCGGCGAATTTCGTCTTCACCATCAAAGCACCACGCTTCATCACGCATGTCCGGCGCCTGCAAGACGCCGAAGCGCCGATCGCCAGCTTCATCGCCTCCGGCCTGTTGCGGCTGGACATCCATCTGGGGCCGATCCTATGGCAGCTTCCAGCCAATTTCCGGTTTGATCCGGTTCGGCTGGAGCCGTTCCTGCGGCTGCTGCCGCATGATACCAAGGCCGCGGCCGAACTGGGCCGCAGGTACGACACCAGATCGCGCGCGGCGGAGTGGCTTGAGGTCACGTCAGGCCGGCCGCTGCGCCACGCGCTGGAAAGCCGCCACGAAAGCTTTCGCAGCCCGGATTGCATCGCGTTGCTGCGGGCGCATGACGTAGCGCTGGTCTGCGGCCATTCGGTCAAGTGGCCTCGGCTGAGGGATCTCACCTCCGACTTCGCCTATTGCCGGCTGCAAGGGTCGAAGGAACTTGATGCCAACGGCTATGACAACGCGGCGCTGGACGAATTGGCGTGCAGGATCAAGGCCTGGGCGGCCGGTGAGGAGGCGCCGGAGGCCAGCCGAACCGGAGGGGTGGCCCACCCGCGCAAGCGGGACGTGTTCGTGCTGTTCGACAATGACCTGAGGGTGCGCGCGCCCGCCAACGCCATGGAACTAATTCGTCGGCTGCGGGCGTGACCACCGGCCTGGGGTGGGTTAACTTGCTTGCAGCCAACCAACAGGACACCTCAATGAGTTTGGAAGCGACCGCTCGGCCTGCCGCCACTATCCTGCTGCTGCGCGATGGGCCGGAGGGGATGGAGGTCTTCATGGTCGTGCGCCATCACGCCATCGACTTCGCCGCCGGCGCGCTGGTGTTTCCCGGCGGCCGTGTGGAAGAGTCGGATCAGAGTCTGGCGGAACGGGCGGATGAATGTCCCAATCCGGCAGGGCTGGACGTCGCCGCGATGGCCTTCCGCATCGCCGCGATCCGCGAAACCTTCGAGGAATGCGGCGTGCTGCTCGCCCGGCCGCGTGGGGCCGACAGCCTGATCGACGCGGCGACCTTGTTGCGGGTGGAGGAGCAGCATCGCGCCGCGCTGAACGCGGGTGCGATCGGCTTCGACTCGGTGCTGGCGGCGGAGGAGCTGCTGCCGGCCCCCGACCTGCTGGTGCACTTCGCCCACTGGATCACGCCGTCCCATCAGCCGAAGCGCTACGACACGCAGTTCTTCCTGGCGGAGGCGCCGGCCGAGCACCTGGCCGTGCATGACGGAAGGGAAGCGGTGGACTCGGTGTGGATCACGCCGGCGCGGGCGCTGGCGGAGACCGAGACCGGTCGGTTCAAGCTGGTCTTCGCCACCGCCAAGAACCTGGAGAAGCTTGGGCAGTGGCGCACGGTGAAGCAAGCGATGGACGCCGCACGGGCGGCGACCGTGGTGACGGTTCAGCCGCGGGCGACTCGGCTGGAGGGGACCAAGCGGCTGCTGCGCATTCCCGTCGAGGCCGGCTACGGCGGCACCGACTTCATCGTGGACATGCCTCCGGCGTCGTAGAGCGCGCCTGGCTTGGTCGGGCGCTTGGGTTGTGCTGCCGGAGCTTCTCGGGGAGCGGGGGGAAGCTCTTTTGGTCGAGAATGTCCGTATTCGTGCCTCAAGGTGATCGCCGGCCACCCTGCGGCGGTTCAATCCGCCTTGCAGGCAGCCGCGTCGTAGCCGCCTATCAAGATCCCGGACCCGCCACGGTAAGGCGCGGGTCCGACGCCTGACTTTTGGTCGTATTTTTTGGAATGCCTAACCTGCTGAAATCACGGGCGGCGGGAAGTTGCCTGAAAGTCTTGCAGACCGTGTGAAATCTTTGCCGCAACGGATTCCCGTGCGCTGTGAGGTGCGGTAGAATACGACATCATGACGCACATTGCCGGTGACGACCGATCCCAGATCCTGCTGCTGCCCGAATCGCTGGATGACTATGTCGGTGCAGAGAACCCGGTTCGTTTCATTGAAGCCTTTGTCGACGGTCTGGATCTGACTGCGGCCGGGTTCGCCCGTGTGATGCCGAAGCTGACCGGCCGGCCTGGCTACGCGCCGAGCGATCTTCTGAAGCTCTACATCTACGGTTACCTCAACCGAGTGCGGTCGAGCCGCCGGCTAGAAGCCGAGACGCATCGCAACATCGAGGTGATCTGGCTGCTGCGTCATCTGAAGCCGGACTTCAAGACGATTGCTGATTTCCGCCGCGACAACCGCAACGCCTTTCGCCCGATCTTCCGTCAGTTCGTGCTGCTGTGCCGTCAGTTGGATCTGTTCGGCCGAGAGTTGCTGGCGGTGGATGGCACCCGCATCAAGGCGGTCAACAACAAGGACCGCAACTTCACCCGCGCCGCGCTGGCCACGTTCATCAAGCTCGCAGATGCCAAACTCGAAGATTATCTGCAGCGTCTCGATCAGAGTGATGTGACGGAAAGCCAAACCGCTGGCTCACGGGTCAAGAACCTGGCTGAGAAGATCACCGCAATCCGGGCACGGCGCACACGATGCCAGACCATGCTGGCTGAACTGGATCGCACCGGCGAGGATCAGATTTCACTGACGGATCCCGATAGCCGTGCGATGGCCGCGCATACGCATGTTGCCGTGGGCTACAACGTCCAGGTTGCGGTTGATACCAAGCACAAGCTGATCGTCGAGCAGCAGGTCACCAACCAGGTCGTCGACATGGGGCTGCTGACGCAAACCGCCGAGGCGGCAAAGGAGATCCTCGGCGTCGAGACGATCGATGCCGTGGCCGACAAAGGTTACTTCAAGATCGAGGACATCGAGGCTTGCGAGAACGCCGGGATCACGCCCTATGTGCCGCGGCCGCAGCGCGGTCCCTCGGTCAAGGCCGGCCTGTTCCGCAAGGATGAGTTCAGCCACGACGCCGACAGCGACAGCTATGTTTGTCCGGCGGGTCAGCGGCTTTATCCCTATTCATCATCGCTGCTGCGGGGTCTGAAGAGGACTAACTACGTCAACAAGCTGGCATGCGATGATTGCAAGATCCGTTCGCGCTGCACGAAAGGCAAGTTTCGCACCGTCTCGCGTCTTGAGAACGAAGCGGTGTTGGACCGGATGGCAGCCCGCCTGGCGCAGCGCCCCGAGGTTCTCGACCGCCGCCGCGAGACAGTTGAACATCCGTTTGGCACCATCAAGCAGTGGATGAGCCCGGGTGGGTTTTTGATGCGCGGTCTGGCGAAGGTGCGTGCCGAATTCAGCTTGACGGCGCTCGCCTATAATCTCCGGCGGGGGCTCAATATCGTCGGGTTCGCCGAGCTGATGGCCGCTGTCGCGGCCTGAAAGGCTTCTACTGGCGGGTTTTGTCCGCCTGGCGGGCATAACCGTGGACAACATGATGCGGAACCGGGGCTTTCCGGAAATCGCCCGGTCGGATCACCAGGATCTTGGCGTGCACATCTGAACGCCAATTTCACCAGCGTTCCCGCTCAAGCGTGTTTTCGCACAGTCTGCTTGAGTTTTAGTTAGTCCTCGCCGCTGCCTTCCTCCGCCTCCTGCACCTCGTGAAGCGAACCCACCTCGCCTAACCGGCGGCTCTCGTTCCGTTTTGGAGAAGACTTGGAATTGCTTTGCTCTGTCTACCGCCTTAGTCTGCGACCGCATCCTAAGATGTGAGCTAGCCCGGAAAGCGCGTTTTTTGTGGAATGATAAGTCACCGGTGACATACGGGCCGCCACGATGGGGTAGGCTATGGGCTTGGTTAAATGGTTGGGCGCCCTAATCGTAGGGATCCTTGTCTCAGCTTGGAGCCCTTTTTGGCCAACATATCCGGTCGTTGCGGCCGGGGAGTTTTCTGCCTCATCGCCATTTACCATTCCATTTGCTATTATGAACAGAAGCACGCTGTTCGCGATAAACCAGGCGCGATTTATGTGCCGTATTATTTCAGCAAAGGGCCCGAATAATCAGTCTGTTAGCAACTTAAATACTACTACGATGCAGAGCTTCGATATACCACCGAACCAACCAGGTAGTTATCACTGCATTTTTGACCAGGTCATTCAGTTCCAATCCCCAGGTGTACAATACGCACAAATACAAATACGGATCAGATACAAGTCACCGTGGCCTTGGGGGGGAATGATCTATCCTAAACCCAGCACATTCACTTGGGATGCATCTTTGACGCCGGCCAGATGGGTGCCCGGAGAACCCATGCAATAAGAAGTCGGGCCCGCTGGAAAACGTCCATTTTGGCAAATCGGCCGCCTGGCCCCAAGCCTATCGCCCGCCCTCGGCGCTATCGCGGTGGCTAGAACTGACGGCACCGCCGCCGCCACGCATCCGAAAGCCAAAGGACCCCGACCGCGTAACGTCGGCTTATGGCAAACCCGAAACCTGAGTTTGGGGCGATGGCGCATATCGCGCTGTTCGGCTACCGCTATGAGCCTAAAAACACAGCGGGGGGAGAATGGTCGAGTCAACGAGCGCTGCCCACGAGCCTGCGCCAGCCCCTAGCCCTGGCCGGATTGCCAATTTCTTCGTCCGCTACGGCAATTTCACCTTGGGAGGCGGCAGCGCGACCTCGGCCGTGATGCACCGCGAACTGGTCACGAAACGCCGTTGGCTGAGTGACGACAGTTTTGCCCTCTGCTTTGCCCTGGGCCGCCTGACACCAGGCACCAACTTGCTCGCCAACTGCACCGCACTCGGCTGGCTGCTCCGCCGTCTGCCGGGTGCGATCAGCGCGTTGCTTGCGGCCTCAATCCCTTGCACGCTGATGGTCGTCATCCTGACGGCTCTGTTCAGGGAGTGGCAGGACAACCGCATTGCCCAAGCCGCCATTCATGGCGCGATTGCTGCGGCGGTGGCGATTACCGCCAAAACGAGCTGGACCATTGCCCGGCCTCACTACAAAGGCGGGACGCGCTGGCGCGTCGTCCTCATCGGCGCAGCCGCATTCCTCGCCTATGTCGCCCTTGGAATCCCGGCAATTTACATTCTGCTGCTTGCGGGCGTCGTGGGTGCGTTCTTACCGGCGGCGCAGTCATGAACCCGGCCCTGCTCTACCTCCTGCTGCTCAAGGGTACGATTACTGCTTTCGCGGGCCTTGCCTCGCTGCCGGTGATCCAGGATTCGCTTGTGGCGCATTACCATGTGCTGACAGACCAGCAGCTTAACGAGGCGGTTGTCATCACCCGCAGCACGCCGGGGCCTGTTGGGCTTTACATCGTCAGCGTTGGCTATTTCGTGGCCGGTGTGCCTGGTGCGGTCGCCGGCTGGCTCGCCATCATTACCCCAAGCCCTGCTGGTGATCCCGCTTGTCCACTATACTGGGCGGCACATAGAGCATCCCCGCGTCAAGGCGATCTTGCAGGCCGTCGTGCTGGCGAGTGCGGGTCTGCTGCTCGCGGCGGCAATCCCTCTCGCCCACGACGCGCTCACCGACTGGGTTACAGTGGCGATCGCGGCGGCCAACCTTGCTGTCTTGCTGACTACCGAAATCGACACGCTTTGGATCATTTTTGGCGCCGCGGTCGTATCCCTCTCCACGTCGTCTCTCGGGGTCGTCGCCCGCTTCGCCTGATCGTCATGCCGATGGCATCCTGTCAAAGGGCGTTCCTGCATGACGTTGACAATCTCCATATTTCCATTAACTTGGATATATGGAGAAGTTAGACGCTATAGCCGCTTTGGCGGCGCTTGCGCAGGGAACCCGCCTCGATATCTTCCGCCTGCTGATGCAGGCTGGAACTGAGGGCATGCCGGCCGGCCAGATCGGTGAACGGCTGGGCCTGCCATCGGCCACCCTCGCCTTTCATCTGAAGGAACTGAAGAACGCGGGCCTGGCGACATTCGAGCGCAACGGCCGATCGCTGATCTACTCGGCCGTCTATCCCGCGATGAACGCGCTGCTCGGCTATCTCACCGAAAACTGCTGCCAGGGGCGATGCCGCCGGCTGCGGCATCGCCGTCGGCGACGGCGTCACCCTGGTCAACGTCAAGGAAGGAACCCGCCAATGAAACGCATGCACATCCATGTCGGTGTGAACGACATCGAGGAAAGCGTCCGCTTCTATAGTGCCCTGTTCGGCACCGAACCCGCCAAGCTCAAGTCCGACTACGCGAAGTGGATGCTGGACGATCCCCACGTCAATTTCGCGATCTCGACCCGCGCCCGCACAAAGGGTGTCGATCATATGGGCATACAGGTCGATAACGCTGACGAGCTGGTGGCGCTGCGCGAGCAGATGTCGGCGGCGAACATCAGCACCCACAGCGACGGTGAAACCACCTGTTGCTACGCGAAGTCGGAAAAGTCGTGGGTGGAAGACCCGAGCGGCATTGCCTGGGAAGCTTACCACTCGATGGAAGACGCGCAGATCTTCTCGGCCGAAGATGCCGTCAGCGAGCCAGCCTGCTGCACCCCGGAGACCCTGCAAGGTGTGTGCCGCGCCCCTAAACCCGAGCTGGCCGCAGAGGCCCCCTGCTGCGGGCCACGGCAGGAAGCGGCCGAATGACCCGCCCGCCCTTCAACGTCCTGTTTCTCTGCACGGGCAATTCCGCCCGGAGCATCCTGGGCGAGTCCCTGCTGAACCATTGGGGGCATGATCGCTGCCGGGGCTTCAGTGCGGGCAGCTTTCCCAAGGGTGCGATCCATCCCTGCGCCCTCAAGCTGCTGCACGCGCTCGAACTGCCGACCGAAGGATTGCGGAGCAAGAGCTGGGACGAGTTCGCGAAGCTTGGCGCGCCGGTGATGGATTTCGTCTTCACCGTCTGCGACCAGGCCGCCGGCGAAGTGTGTCCGGTCTGGCCGGGACAGCCGATCACCGCCCATTGGGGCATGCCCGATCCGGCAGCCGTCGATAGCTCTGACGTGGAACAGTGGCAGGCATTCCGCGACACGTTCCGCGCCCTGGAAAACCGCATCAAAATCTTCGTGGCGCTGCCCGTCGCTTCGCTGGATCGGATGTCGCTCGCCCGCCAGGTGCAGGCCATCGGCCGGATGCGGCCTGACGAGGCCGAGGATCGCGCGTCATGAGCATTACGATCTACCACAACCCGGCCTGCGGCACGTCCCGCGATGTCCTCGGCCTGATCCGTGCCACCGGCGAGGAACCGAGGATCATCGAGTATCTGAAAACCCCGCCGAACCGGGACGAACTGGCCGGCCTGATCGCCCGCATGGGGATCCCCGTGCGCGACGTGCTGCGCCGCAAAGGAACGCCTTACGACGAACTGGGGCTGGATAATTCCGAGCTGACGGATGACCAGTTGCTCGACGCCATGATGGCCCACCCGATCCTCATCAACCGTCCGATTGTCGTCACCGATCAGGGCGTGAAGCTCTGCCGCCCGTCCGAGGCGGTGCTGGACATGCTCACTTCGCCCCAGCGGGAAGCCTTCGCCAAGCAAGACGGCGAAGCGGTGATCGGCGCACACGGCAACCCTATCGCGAGGCCGACGCCATGAGCGAAGCTGCCATCACCGCCCCCGGAAAAGCCCCCTCCATGGGGACATTCGAGCGCTACCTGACGCTGTGGGTCGCGCTCTGCATCATTGTCGGCATCGGGCTCGGGCAGGCCATCCCCGGCGTGTTCCATGCCCTCGGCGCCGCGACCGTGGCGCAGGTCAACCTGCCGGTCGCCGTGCTGGTCTGGCTGATGATTATCCCCATGCTGCTGAAGATCGACCTGGGAGCGCTTGGCCAGGTCAGAAGCCACTGGCGCGGGATCGCGGCGACGGTCGGCGTCAACTGGCTGGTCAAGCCGTTCTCGATGGCGCTGCTCGGCTGGATCTTCATCGCGCATCTGTTCCGGCCCTACCTGCCGGCCGGCCAGATCGACGGCTATATCGCCGGGCTGATCCTGCTGGCGGCGGCTCCCTGCACGGCGATGGTGTTCGTCTGGTCGAACCTGGTTGACGGCGAGCCGCATTTCACGCTGAGCCAGGTCGCGCTCAACGACACGATCATGGTGTTTGCCTTCGCCCCGCTCGTGGCGCTGCTGCTCGGCCTGTCCTCCATCACCGTGCCCTGGGACACGCTGATCCTCTCGGTCGTCCTCTATATCGTCGTGCCGGTGATTATCGCGCAGCTCTGGCGGCGGAGCCTGCTGGCGAAGGGCGGACCGGCGGCGCTCGGGCGGACGCTTCGCATGCTTGCGCCGCTGTCGCTTTCGGCGCTGCTGCTGACGCTCGTGCTGCTGTTCGGCCTGCAGGGCGAACAGATCATGCGCCAGCCGGTCGTGATCGCGCTGCTGGCGGTGCCGATCCTGATCCAGGTCTATTTCAACGCCGGGTTGGCCTATCTGGTGAACCGCGGGCTCGGCGTCGAATGGTGCGTGGCCGGACCATCGGCGCTGATCGGGGCCAGCAACTTCTTCGAGCTGGCGGTGGCGACGGCCATCGCCCTGTTCGGCTTCCAGTCCGGTGCGGCGCTCTCGACGGTCGTCGGGGTGCTGGTCGAAGTGCCGGTCATGCTGTCGGTCGTGCAGATCGTCCGCCGCTCACGAGGCTGGTATGAGCGGGGACAGGCGGCATGACCGGGGCGGCATGACCGGACGAGATCCCTCCGAGCGTGGCTGACGCGCTCGGGTTTCGTGAGCGGCGGAGCGTCATCGTCTCCACCCTCGGCGTTACGCAGACGCTCGCCTGGGGATCGACCTATTATCTGCCGGCGGTGATGGCCGATCCGATCTGCGAAAGCCTTCACCTGTCGCGCACGTGGTTCTTCGGCATCTTCTCGGCCTCCCTGCTGCTATCAGGTCTGCTCGGCCCCGCTGCCGGCCGGATGATCGACCGTCATGGCGGGCGCGACGTGCTGGCCGGCACCAATCTGATGTTCGCCGCCGGCCTGGCGCTTCTGGCGTCCGCTTCCGGCCTCGTTGGCCTGTCGCTCGCCTGGACGGTGATCGGCATCGGCATGGGTTTCGGGCTCTACGAGGCGGCCTTTGCGACCGTCGCCGGCCTCTATGGCCGGGAGGCCCGCAACGCGATCACCGGCATTACGCTGTTCGCCGGCTTCGCCAGCACGATCGGCTGGCCGGCAAGCACCCTGTTCATGGACGGGTTCGGCTGGCGCGGGGCGTGCCTGATCTGGGCGGCGATCCATCTTGTCATCGGCCTGCCGTTGAACCGCCTGCTGGTGCCGAAGGGGCGGGCCGCGGTGGTGGAGACCGCGGCGCCTGAAATGGTGCATGCCGTTCCCTGGACGATGATCGTGCTGGCCTGCGTATTCGCGGCGAGCTGGTTCGTTGCCACGGCCATGGCGGCGCATCTGCCCCGGCTGCTGGAAGCCCTTGGGGCGACGCCAGCGGCGGCGGTAACCGCGGCGGCTCTGGTCGGTCCGGCCCAGGTCGGCGCACGGCTGATCGAATTCAGCTTCTTGCGCCACGTCTCGCCTGTCGTCTCAGCCCGGCTGGCCGCGCTGGCGCATCCGGTCGCCGCCACGTTCCTGGCAATATTCGGCGCGCCGGCAGCCGTGTTGTTCACGCTGCTGCATGGCGGCGGCAACGGGATGATGACCATCGCCCGAGGCACCTTGCCGCTCGCGCTGTTCGGCGCCCCCGGCTATGGCTTGCGAACAGGGCTGATCGCGGCCCCATCCCGGATTCTGCAAGGCGGCGCGCCTCTCCTGTTCAGCCTGGTGCTAGATCGCGCCGGGCCAGGTTATGCGCTGCTGCTCTCGGGAACCCTCACCAGCGCCGCCTTCCTGGCCCTGATGTTCGTGCGCGGATCACAACCCGCAGCCGCATAATGTCGATGTATGGTGCGTTGGCGGCACCAGATCGGAGGCCGGCCCGATGTGTTGCATGGTTGCTTCACCATCTCCCGCCTCCCTGGCCGATCTCCATCATCGCGGCGCTGATGATGGGTCCGGGAAGCTGCCGGAATATTCGGTCGCGGAGGGCACCTGATACAACGCCTGTGGCTTCCACAGGTGGCTGAACCGGGTCGCGACCACCTGCTGGTACGGCACCTCCGCCGACAGCACGCCCAGGTCGCGGGCGAAGCGGTTCATCGCCGAGACGAATGGTTCCGACAGGCTTGGGTCATAATACGGCGCATCCCGCGCGACCAGTTCGGCGATCAGCTCGGCTTGCAGCGGCGGGAACAGCTTGCGGCCGACCTGGGTGGCCAGGCTGGGATCCTGCCGCAGCGCGGCCTGCGTCGCCACGATTGCCCGGATCGCACCGGCGGCGGCCTGGGGTGCCGCCGCGATCAGCCGGTCCGTGGTCGCGACGGTTGCCGCGGTGTAGTCGAAGCAGCCCGGTGGTCCGTCGCCGCGGCGGGTGTCGATCACCACCGTGCCGACGCCACGGCGAACGGCGATTTCGGCACCCATGCCGTTCGCCCAGAACCCGTCGATGCGCTGATCGGCCAGCGCCTCGGCGACCGTCACGCCGGTGTTGACCTTCAGTGCCACCGAACCGGGCAGCGGCGCGATGTCCACCTTGTCGGCCAGCGGATCGATGCCGGCGGCCATCAGCATGCGGCGCAGTCCCATCTCCACCCAAGGCGCGGCGGCGATCCGCCGGCCGCGCACCACCGACAGGTCGCCACGCGCCGCCCCCAGATCGGTGCGCATCACCAGGAACCAGTACATGCCCTGGCCCTGGGCGCAGAGCAGTTTCACCCCCTGCCAATCGGGAAAGGCGGCCAGCGCGGCGTGTGCGCTGGCGCCGACGAAATCGACGTGGCCATCACGCAGGTCTTCATAGCAGCGGTTGGCGGGCGCGCGCAGATCGTGCGTCACGTCCAGCCCCTCGCGCTGAAAGAAGCCCAGTTCGACCGCCGCCAGCGCCGGGAAGTAGGACGGCGAGATCATGTCGGGGACCGCGAGTTTCATGATTGCGTTGCCTTGTCATCGTAATGTTCGTCCCGCCCGCGGGCGCCGGGATGGAAAGGACGGATCCCGCCAACCACGACTTGCGGTGCTGGACCGGGCAAAGTCGTGGATGGTCGGCCTCCGCCGACCAGAACGCGGGACACGTAAAGGCCGCCTCGACAACGCTGTGGTAGCGCTGATGGGCCGGCGCCCGGCATCACGCCGAGAGGATGCCACGCTGCTCCACCGGCCATGTTCAGTGATCAACGGTCGTTAAATCCGCGCACGGCTACTCCGCCGTGCCCGTGCCGGCGACCCGGGCATCCAGCGCGGCCAGAACCTTTTCCGGCGTGAAGGGCAGACTGGTCAGCCGGATGCCGGCCGCGTCCTCGATGGCGTTGGCGATGCAGGCGGCGACACCCAGGATGCCGGCCTCCCCAATACCTTTCAGTTTGCCGGGGCCGCGGCCGAGACCGTGTTCGGCGACGAAGCTTACGAACTCGGCCGGCAGGTCGGGCGTCTGAGCAACACGATAGGCGCGTGGTGTCGCGTTGCCTGGCGCCGAACCGTCGTAGCGCAGTTCCTCGAACAGCGCCTGGCTGACCGCCTGGATCGCGGCGCCCTCGATCTGGCCGTGGCACGCCAGAAGATCAACGGCGCGCCCGGCATCGGCGCCGACCACCAGCCGGTGCAGCCTTACCTGACCGGTTTCGCGGTCCACCTCGACCTCGGCGCCCGACCAGCAGGGCATCCAGGCCATGGTCTTCGACCGCAGCGGCGCGGCGGCGTCATAGGGTTCCTTGAAGGCGCCACGGCCGATGAACTCCCAGCCGATGCCGCCATACCAGGCGCGGATCATCGGCTCCAGCGGATGCACGTGATTGCCGATGCGCGCGGTCCAGCCGTCCAGCACGACCGAGGCGGCCTCGCAGCCCAGTTGATCGGCGACGAAGTCGATGATCTGCCGGCGCACGTCGCGCGCCGCCGCCTCGACCGCCAGGCCGGTGACGGTGGTGCCGCAACTGACATGCGTGCCGTTGTCGGGCGGCGTGTGGTCGGTGTTGATCTGGGAGTACACCACGTTCTCCGGCGGCAGGCCGAGGGTTTCGGCGGCAATGCGGCACAGGGCGGTGCCGGCGCCCTGGCCGATCTCCACCACTGCCGCGCTGATGATCGCCTCGCCGCCCTGGGTGACCTTGATCAGCGCCTGGGCATGGTTGCCGGTGCCGCCGGCATCCTTCAACCCGACGGCGAAGCCGCGGCCGCGGCCGGGTGGGCAGGGTCCGGGGCGGCCGAGACGTTCCGCCACCTCGGTCAGGCCGGCGCGCAGGTCGGCGTCCATGCCGCTGTCGCCGGGCGCGAACGGCTCCTGCACCGCCAGGAAGTTGCGCATGCGGAAGGCGAACGGATCGAGCCCCTGCCGGCGCGCGATCATGTCGATCTGGCTTTCCGACGCCCAGGATGACTGGGTGCCCCCGAACCCCCGGAACGAGCCGCCCGGTACGCAGGTGGTGCGCACCACTCGTGCTCGGCTGTCAATCGCCGCCCACCGGTATGGTCCACCGGCGCGGAAACCGGCCTTGATGGCGACGGTGACCGAGGCATCGGCATAGGCGCCGCCATCCAGCACGATGTCCGCTCGCCTGGCGGTCAGGCGGCCGGTGGAGTCGACGCCGGTGGTCAGGGTCAGGATGGCGGCGTGCTTGGTGGTGGTCAGGATGCTCTCGTCGAAGGTCAGGCCGAGACGCACCGGGGCGCCGGCCTGATACGCCATCAGCGCGACCAGGGGTTCCATCTTGCAGTATGACTTGCCGCCGAAGCCGCCGCCGATCGGGGGCGTGTGCAGGCAGACGTTGTGCAGCGGCAGGCCGAAGACGCGGGCGATGTCAGCGCGGATGACGAACGGGTCCTGGTTGCAGGACCACATCTCCAGCCGGTCGCCGATCCAGCGGGCAACGTTGACATGCGGCTCCAGATGGAAGTGGTGAATGCGGGAGAAGCCGAAGCTGTCGGTGTAGACCGCGGCCGACGCCGCCAGTGCGGCGTCCACATCGCCGTAGCCGAACGTGTAGTCGCACAGGACGTTCTTCGCCGGCTCGCCAATGCAGGTCGAGCCTTGCCCGACCGCGATGATGCCACCGCCGGCGGGCTGGTCGAACAAGGCCGGCGCGTCGGGGACCAGCGCGTCCTGCGGCGTCATCAACGCGGGCAGCACCTGGTAATCCACGACGATGGCCTGGGCGGCGCGGAATGCCGTTATTTCATCGCCGGCGACGACTGCGGCGACGGTGTCGCCGACATAGCGGACCCGGTCGGTGGCGATCAGCGGCTGGTCGCGCAGGCCGACGCCATAGAATGGATCGGCTAGCTGGGCGGTGTCCTGCCCGGTCAGGACAGCCGCCACACCAGGGATGGCGCGGGCGGCGGTGGTATCGATGTGCCGAATGCGCGCGTGGGCGTGCGGGCTGCGCAGCAGCTTGCCGTGCAGCATGTTCGGCAGCGCGATGTCGAAGCTGAAGCTGGTGCGGCCGGTGACGCGGTCCCGACCGCTGGGCGGAAAAAGCCGCTTTGTCATGCCGTCCATCACGCCACCGCCTGCATCATGCGGCGGGCGGCGAGGCGCACGGCGTTGAGGATCGCGGCGTAGCCGGTGCAGCGGCAGACATGCGCCTCCAGCCAATGACGGATCGTGGCGTCGTCCGGATCGGGCACGCGGCGCAGCAGGGCGTGCACCGACAGGATCAGGCCGGCGGTGCAGAAGCCGCACTGCACCGCGCCAGTTTCCAGGAAGGCCTGCTGCACTGGATCGAGTTGGCCGCGCGGTGCCAGGCCCTCGATGGTCTCGATCGCCGCGCCTTCCGCCATGAAGGCGAAGCTGGAGCAGGCCGCGACGGGTGCGCCGTCCACCAGCACGGTGCAGGCGCCGCATACCGCCTGATCGCAGCCGACCTTGCAGCCGGTCAAGCCAAGCTGGTCGCGCAGCATGTCAGCCAATGTCTGTTCGTCGGCGACCGTCACCTGCCGCGCGACGCCGTTGACGATGAAGTCGCGTTGCCTTGTGCTCATGCGCTGCTTCCGATGCGGACCAGGATGCGTCTTGTCAGGACGCCCGTCATGCGCCGGCGGTATGCGGCGCTGGCCTGGCCGTCGCTGACCGGCTCGGGGAGCAGGCGGGTGATGCCGGCGGCGATGTCGGCCGCGTTGGCGCCAAGCGAGGCGAGCGGAAGGTCAAGGGGCATCGTGGCGCAGACCGCGGATGGATACGCCATGCCGACCGCAAGACGAAGCGTGGCTACAAGCTGGTCCGCGAGTGTCAGGCCGCACCACACCGTGATAACCGGGCGCAGCGACCGGTCGGCGAACAGCCGCAGCGTTGCAGGGGCGCGGACAGGGATGACGAAGGCGGTGACCAGCGGCTGCGTCAGGGCGGCAAGATGGTCGAGTGGAATGCGCTGCCTGCCTGCATCCGTCAGGACTGGCGAAGCGTTGGCATCCGCGGCTTGCGGTGCGGGTTCCGACAAAGCCGTGGATGGCGGGCCTTCCGCTCCCTCGCGTGCTCGGTCGCCCGCCATGACGGGTTGGGTCGGTGCCGACTTGGACGGGTGGGTGGATGGCCCGCCTTCACCGGCCACGATGGTATGGATCGGTGTCACCTCCGCTCCACCAGAGGGCGCCAAGGCAACCTCTGCCTCCGCGCCCAGGGCCATCAGCGCTGGCAAGGCGTCGTACTCGGGGCGGCCGGCCATGACGTTACCGCCGATCGTGCCGGAGAAGCGCACCCGCGGATTGGCGATACCGTTCCATAGTTCGGCCAGGTCGGGCACCGCGCCACGGATCAGCGCGCTGTCGGTGATGCCAGCGTGGCGGACCATCGCGCCGATGCGCAGGCCGTCCGGGCGGTCGGAGACCGTGGCAAGGTCCGGCAGGCCGTCCAGCCGGATCAGCCGATCGACGGCGTTGCCCTGCTTGAGCCAGTCGATCAGATCGAGGCCGCCGGCCAGGAAGGCGCTGGGGCCCGGCGCTGACCGCAAGGCGAGCGCTTCCGCCAGGGTGTCAGGCCGGTGCAGGGCGAAGGGCGCGATGTGCCGCCGTGAGCGTAGTGCGACCAGCATGATGGCTCTCCTATGGCGCCTGGTCGATGACGACCTTGTCGTCCTGCACGCGCACCGGCAGGGCGGTCAACGCCTCGCCCGCACAGGGGCCACGGACGCACAGGCCGGTATCGGGGTTGAACAGGGCGCCGTGCCCGGTCCATTTCAGGTATCGGCCGCCGCGGGTCAGCAGGCGGTTCGGCTCCCAGTCCAGCTCGATGCCCATGTGCGGGCAGGCATTGCGCCAGGCGACCAGCGCGCCGTCCGTCAGGCGCAGCAGGATGACCGAGAAGGTTGGCGTCAGGCGCGCCAGGACCGGCCGTCCGGGCGTGACCTCGGCGGCGGCGCAAAGGGCGATCATACGAAGCCGCCGACGCTGATCGGGGCGCCGTACCAGCGTCGCACGAACAGCTCCGCGAGTGCCACCGCGCCATACAGCAGCAGGCCAATGCCGCAGAGCAAGGCGATCGCCGCGAACACCAGCGCGGTCTGCGCCGCCGAGGAGGCGAACATGATGATGTAGCCGAGACCTTCCTGCGCGGTGACGAACTCGCCGATGACCACGCCGATGATGGCGACCGTCACGCCGACCTTCAGTCCGGCGAAGATGTGCGGGATGGCGTATGGCACCCGAACGCGGACGAAGGTCTGCCATGGGCTAGCGGTCAGTGAGCGGCAGAGCCGCAGCGCGGTGGGATCGGCCGAACGGAACCCGGTGGCGGCCGAGACGGCGATCGGGAAGAACGACAGGAAGACCGCGAAGCAGAGGCGCGAGGCCGGTCCCATGCCCAGCCAGATGATGAACAGCGGCGCCACCGCCACTTTCGGGATGAGCTGGAAGATCAGGATATGCGGCCAGAACGCCTGCTCGACCCGGCGGGAAACGACCAGCGCACCGCCGATGGCGATGCCCAGGATGGAAGCCAGCAGAAAACCCACCATGCTGTTCACCAGGGTTGGCCAGGTCTGCACCAGCAGGATCGGCCAGGCCTGCACCAGCACGGCCCAGATCTCGGAGGGCGGCACCAGCAGCATGGGCGAGACGGCCAGGCGCACCGTCAGCACCTGCCACGCCAGCAGCATCGCTGCGGCGAACAGCACCGGCAGCAGCACGGGCCGGTAGAGTTTCCACCGCGGCCACGGCCGGAACGGCCCCACGGGGACGCGCGCGGGGGTGAAGCTGGTGGTGAGGCGTTGGTAAGCGGACATCATCGGTCAGGCGAGCAGTTTGCCAAATTCGGTGACGCGCGCGTCGACGGCGCTCCATTGCGCGGCGGACAGGGTGACCTTGCCGCCAAAGCCGGGCGCGTACCAGCTTTCGACCGTCGGCCGCTGCATTCCTGGTGTCGCGACGGACTGCATCACCAGATCGACCATGGCGGCGAGCGTCGCGGGGTCGGCATAACCCAGGCCGTGCTGCTTCGCCTCCGGCTTGGCGACGGCGTAATCGTGCAGGCCCATGCCGATGCGAAGGAATACGTTCGCACTGGGGTTCAGCGCCATTTCCGGCAGGGCCTTGAGGAACAGGGCAGCGGCCTGTTGCGGATCGGTCAGCGCGAAGGCCAGGCTTTCGCAGGCGGCATCGGCCATGGCGGCGCACAACCCCTTTTCGTTCGCCAACATGGCCTGGGTGGTGACCAGCGATGTGCCGTAGGACGGCAGCCCGACGGAGGAGTACAGCATCCAGCGCACCGGGATGTTCTTCGACATGAAGATCGGCAGGCTGGAGGATGCGACGCCGGTCATCGCGTCCACCTGCTTCTCCGCGAGGACGCGTTCCAGCACCTTGGCGTCGGTGTTGACGAACTGCACGCTGTCGAGGCTGAAACCGGCCTTTTTCGCGAATGCCGGGAAGAATGGGAATTCGGCGGATGTCGGCACGTCGCCGATCTTCTTGCCGGCGAGCATGGCCGGGCCGGTGATCGGACTGTCGCCGAGGACGCCGACGCCCATGCCGGCGTCGTAGTCCATGACTGCGAGCGAGACCAGCGGCAGGCCCTTGGCGACCAGCAGGATGACCGGGGTGGTGATCATCGTGCCAAAGGCGAACTGGCCCGAGGCGACGGCCTGCCCGGCGGGCAACGAGCCGAAGCCGCGGCTGATGTCGATGTCGATGCCGTGTTTGGCGAAGATGCCCTTCTGCTTGCCGGCGATCAGGAACACCGAGCCGCCCTCGGCCAGCCAGGGCAGGGTGAACTTGACCGGGTGCGTCTGGGCGAGCGCGGGGCGGGTCAAGGCGACAGCGGCCGTGGCGCCGGCGAGCGCGTGGCGACGGGTCAGGGCCGGTTGATAAATAAGCGCATCGTTGGTTGTGGCACGCCGCGCTTGCGGCATCGTGGTGGGCGTCCGAGCACGCCAGGGTTGAGGCGACCGGTCGTCCACGCCTTGCGGCACTGGCTTCAAAAAAGCCGTGGATGGCGTGCCTTCGCGCGCCATGACGGGACTGGGCGACCGCGCCTGGAGCGCAGCAATGATTTGCCTATGGACCCTCATGATGCTTTTGCGCATGGACCGATGCTCCGGCGCTGGCTGGTTGCCCTACGCCGCAAGCTGCGCGAGGTCGGGCAGCAGGGGGCTGTCCACGTTGATCACGCGGCCGGCGCGCACCACGCGGTCTGGATGCAGAAGCTGGTTGGCTACGACTTCCTGGCCGTTCGAGTCGCGCAGGGTCCATTCGCCTTGCAGCACGCGGAACACCGAAATGTCGGCGTCCATGCCGGGCTTCAGGGCGCCGATCTGGCCCTCCATCCGCAACAGCTTCGCCGCGTTGGAGGTCGCCATGGCCACGACCTGCGGCAGGGTGACACCCAGCGCCATCAGTTCGCTCATGGCGTGATGCACGCCGTAGGGCGTGGAGAATGGCAGCGAGGCGTCCTCGGGCGGTTCCATCTCGGCGGTATCGGTGAACATGCCGCGGTACCAGCGGCCGCCATCAGGGAACTTGATGTTGTAGCCGTGCAGGTCGGCGCCCAGGGTGTTGGGCAGGATGCCGGCGGCGAGCACCGCACGGGCGTTGTCGAAGCTGAAATGCGCGCCACGGCCAACATCGATGGTGACGCCCTTGGCCAGCGCCTCGTGGACCAGCGGATGGATCGTGCCGTCTTCATTGACGAAGCCGGAGGGATAGCGGGTGAACGGATGCGCCAGCACGTCGCCGGCGTCCAGCAGCGGCACGACCTGCTCGATGATGCTGCGCGGATCGACAGTGGTGCCTTCCTTCTGCGGCCACAGCGTCCCCAGGTGCACGTAGACCGGCAGTCCCAGTTCCCGGCTTGCCTGCTTGGCGAGCTTCAGCGCCTCCAGCCCCCAGCGGGAGAAGCCGCCGGGTTCGGCGTGCGCCTTGATGCCCTTGATCAGCTCGGGGTTCTCCCGCGCGGTCTTGACGATGGCGGCGACGTTGATCCCGCTGGGACCGTACAGGTCGACGTAGCGATGGCCGAGCAGGCCGCCGGCGAGGTAGCTGGAGATGAAGCAGAGGACGCGGCTTTGCGACGGCTCGACGATGAACTGGCGAAAGCCGTTGAAGGTGAGGGCCGACGGGCCGCCCTGGTCGACCACCGTGGTCACGCCGCCGCGGACGCCCACCAGGTCGGCGTTCAGGCCGAAATCGCCGGTGACGTGTTCATAGATGTGCGCGTGCGTGTCGATCAGGCCTGGGGTGACGATGGCGCCTGTCAGATCGAGGCAGGTTGCCCCGCTCGGACAGGGCAGGTCGGGCCCCAGCGCGGCGATCTTGCCGTCAGCCACGGCAACATCCAGCACGCCGTCGGTGCCGGTGGCCGGGTCGATCACGCGGGCGCCCTTCAGCACGAGGTCGTAGGCACCAGGCAGCGCGGACAGGGTGGAACTCATTGGGATGCCTCCATGGATTCAGGGTTTTTAGACCGATAGCTGCTGTGGATCGGCCACATCTATCTAGATCCGTCTAACTGCTTCGGATCAGGCATGATCATTCTGTTTCGTCATGGCGGTCGAAGGGCCGCCACCCAGGCCTTTGTCCAGACCAGCACCGTCAGGCGTGGACGGCGGGCCTGCGCCCGCCATGACGTTCAAAGCACCGGATGCATGACGCCGAAAGCGTGGAATGTTGCTATAAGCGCCGCGCTCATTTATCAACATGCCCGATAGGGCCGGCGGTAACACGCCCATTCGGCTGACGCTCATCCGTGCCACGCCTTGCGGACACGCAGTTCCAGCCAGACGATCATACCGTACAACGCCAGCCCGATGGCGCACAGCACCACCACGGCGGCGAAGATGCGCGCGGTCTCGGCCCGCGAGCCGGCCAGCAGGATGTAGGAGCCAAGCCCGTGCTTGGATGAAATAAACTCGCCGACGATGATGCCGATGACCGACAGCGTCGCCGCCACCTTCATGCCGCTGAAGAAGAACGGCAGTGCGTAGGGCACCTGTACGTGACGGAAGATCTGCGATGGGCTGGCGGTGAGCGACTGGCAGAGCCGGATCGCGTTGGGGTTGGTGTCCAGCAGGCCGGTCAGGGTGCCGATCGCCACCGGGAAGAAGCTGATGAAGACCGAGAACACCAGCCGCGACGGCGCGTCGATGCCGAGCCAGATGACGAACAGCGGGGCCAGCGCGATCTTTGGGATAAGCTGGAACGCGACCAGGTTCGGGTACAGCATCTGCCGCAGCAATGGCGAGGCCGCCAGCGTTGCCGCGACCAGGGCGCCCAGGGCGGCGGACAGGAAGCAGGCGGCGACCGATTCGGCGCCAGTGAAGCTGGCCTGATACAGCAGCTCGCGCCAAGCGCCGGCAAGCTGATGCGCGATGTCGCTCGGCGCGGGCAGGATCACCGCCGGCACCGCCCAAAGTTTCGTGAAGGCCTGCCAGCATGACAGGAAGACCACGGCGGTCAGCACGGGCAGCAGGACGGTCAGCGCCCGCTCGCGCGTCGGGGTTACGGTGCTAGACAACCACCGGTGTCCGCGCGGCGCGATGGGAATGTTCGATCATTCCGCGCAACGTGCCGCAGAGTTCGTTGAACAGTTTCGTTTCGCCTACAGACGGGTCGCGCGGGCGCCCGATCGGGATGGCGATGTAGGCGACGACAGTGGCGGGGCGGCGGTTCATCACCAGCACGCGGTCGGCGAGATACACCGCTTCGCGGATCGCGTGCGTCACGAACAGCGCGGTCTTGGTGGTGCGGCTCCAGATATCCAGCAGCACGTCGTTCATCTCGTCGCGGGTGATCGCGTCCAGCGCCGAGAACGGCTCGTCCATCAGCAGAATGTCCGGATCGTAGACCAGGGCTCGGCAGATCGCCGCGCGTTGCCGCATGCCGCCGGAAAGCTGGTGCGGCTTGTGGTTCTCGAACCCATCCAGGCCGACCAGGGACAGCAGTTCGCGCGCCCGTGCCATGTGCTCGCGCCGCGGGCGGTGCAGCAGCTCGATCGGAAACATGACGTTGTCCAGCACGGACTTCCACGGCAACAGGGTGCTTTCCTGGAACATCACGCCGATGCTGGTGCGCGGACCGGTCATCGGCGCGCCGTCGATGCTGATCGTGCCGGCGGTAATCGCCTCCAGCCCGCCGCACATCATCAGCAAGGTCGACTTGCCGCAGCCGGAGGGTCCCAGGATGGCGACGAACTCGCCACGGCGAACGGCGAACGAGACGCCGGCCACCGCCTCGACCGGGCCGTTGCTGGTTTCGAAAATCTTCCACGCATCCTCGGCACGGATGCATTCGCGGCTGGGTTCAGACGAAGAGATCGCGGTACTCCTTCACGTTTGTCCCGGCCTTTGTCCATTCGTCGGCGCCGAGGGTCACGCCGCCGACGAAGTCGTTGGTGAACAGCGAGGCCGGGTCAGGCGTCTTGTCTCCCGGTGACCCGAGGTAGCGCATCACCAGGTCGGTCATCGCGGCATAGCCGTCCGCTCCGGACCAGCCGACCGCATGCTGCTTCGCCGGGGCGGCGATCTGGGTCATGTTGAAGATGCCGAGGCCAGTGCGGATCTGCTTGGCGCCATTGGCCGCCAGCGCTGCCTCCGGCACCTGTTTCAGGAACAGTCCCACCGCGTCCGCGGGTTGCAGCAGGCAGAAGCGGGTGGCCTTCATGATGCCGACCGCCATCGCCTCGCACAACTTCGGGTCCGCCTTCAGGACCTCCGGCCGGGTCAGCAGGGCATTGTTGTAGAAATCCAGGCCCGCGCTGCTGTACAGCATGAAGCGCCCCGGCATGTTGTTGGCCACCAGCACTGGGGCGATCGAGATGGCAAAGCCGCAGATGGCATCGACCTGGCGTTCCATCAGCACGCGCTGGCGGACGTTGGGATCGACCTGCACCAGCTTCACGCTTGCCAGATCCAGGCCGGAGGCTTTGGCGAACGCCGGCAGGAAGGGGTACTCGCCGGAGTTGACGGTGCCGCCTAGGGATTTGCCGGCGAGGTCGTTCACCGCATGCACCGGAGAGTCGGCCAGCACCGCGACGCACATGGTCGCGTCGTAGCCGCAGCAGGCGATGGAGACCGTCGGCAGCCCCTTGGCGGCCTGCTGGATGCCGGCCGAGGCCGCGGCCAGGCCGAAATCGAACTGCCCGGCGCCGACCGCCTGCGCGGCGGCGACCGAACCGTAGCCGCGGCTGATCCTTACATCCAGTCCGGCGTCCGCCCAGTAGCCGTTCGCCTTGGCGACGAAGGCGACCGCGTTGGAGCCCTCGGCGACCCAGGGCAGGGTCAGGCGCACTGTGCGCGTCGGCGCGGCGCGCAGGCGGCTGGATAGCAGGAACGGCGCGGCCAGGGTCGTGGCGCCAAGGATCGTTCGGCGGGAGGGCATGCCGGAAGCACTTCTCGTATTTGAGTCAGCCCATTTGGGCCAGTGACACGCAGCAAGACGCGTGCCACCAACTCGGGCGTTGATCGGGGTTGCATTGATCGAGATTGCCCATGTTCTGACCATCTGCTTTCCGACAAGGCCAGGGATTCAGCAAGTGCTCGCCCGTTGTGCCGTGATGAGTGGCATGGCTGTTGCTAGACCGCTGGAGCAGAAAAACCAAGCCAGGGGTCGCTTCATGTTCCGTCGATCGCTTCTAACCGCCGCCGGCGCCGTGGGCCTGACCGGTCTGTCCTCGGCGCGCTCCGCCCAGGCCGATACGCTGGACGAGGTGAAGAAGCACGGCACGCTGATGGTCGGCACCGAGGCCGCTTACGTTCCATACGAATTCTTCAAGGACGGCGCGATTGTCGGCTACGACCCCGACATCGCCGACCTGATGGTGCCGAAGATCGGCGTGAAGGCGAAATTCATCGATACGCAATGGAGCGGCATTATCCCCGCGCTGTACGCTGGGAAGTTCGACTGCATCATCTCCGCCATGACCATCACCAAGGAGCGGGCGGAGAAGGTGCTGTTCTCCATGCCGTACGCCGATGCCAGCAACATGATCCTGCTGCGCGCCAACGAAACGAACATCAAGACCGCGGACGATCTGTCGGGCAAGATCGTCGGCGTGCAGCTTGGCAGCGCGGCGGCCGGCATCATCAAGGTGTTCGAGGCGAAACTGAAAGCCGCCGGCAAGCCTGGCTACGCCGACGTGAAGCAATACGAACACTATCCCGAAGCGTATCAGGATCTGCTGAACAAGCGGATCGATGCGGTGGTGAACTCGCGCTCGACCATGCTGGTGGTGATGCGCGATGCGCCGAACAAGTTCAAGATGATCGGCGGTGTCTCCGACATCACCGCCTATTTCGGCATGGCGTTCCGCAAGGAAGACGTGGCACTGCGGGATTTCGTCAATACCCAGCTCGCGGCGATGAAGCAGGACGGCACGCTGGCGAAGCTGCAGGAGAAATGGTTCGGCGCCACGATGGAGACGCCCAATTCGGTGCCCGACGTGCTGCCGTCATAAGGGCGGCTTCGCCTGTGGGTGATTTCGCCAATGGGTGACTTTGATTGGGGCGCCATCTGGTATGCTGTCCCGTACATGCTGAAGGGGACGCTTGTCACCCTGGAGATTTCCATCTGCGCCATGATCCTGGCGTCGCTGGTCGGGCTGGTGATGGGGCTGATCAGCGCTTCCAACCTGCGCGTACTGCGCGTGTTCATCCGCGCCTATGTCTACTTCGTTCGCGGCACGCCGGCGCTGGTGCAGATCTTCCTGGTGTATTTCGCCCTGCCCCGCATCGGCTTCGAGTTCTCCGCGTTCTGGAGCGGCGTGGTGGCGCTGGCGTTCAATTCGGCCGGTTTCATCGCGGAAATCGTGCGCGGCAGCCTGCAGTCGATCGATGCGGGCCAGTCCGAGGCGGCATTGTCGATCGGCATGACCGACCGGCAGTCGATCCAGTTCATCCTGCTGCCGCAGTCGCTGCGCCGCATGACGCCGCCGCTGACCAATGAGGTGATAACATTGGTCAAGAGTTCGTCGCTGCTGTCGGTGATTTCCATTACTGAACTGACACGGTCGGCGCAGTTGATCATCGCCGAACGCTTCGTGCCGTTCGAGCTGTACGCCGCGCTCGCGGTCTATTACCTGATAATTATCTCGATTCTGTCGTGGTTTTCCGAAGCCGTGGAAAAGCGCCTGGCATGAACGCGCCCCCGCTGCTCGGCATTCGCGCGCTGTCGAAGATCTTCGGCGATATTCCAGTGGTGGACAGGGTCGATCTGACGGTGACGCAAGGCGAGATCGTCATGGTGGTGGGGCCGAGCGGCGCGGGAAAGTCGACGCTGCTGCGGTGTGTGAACCGAATCGAGGTGCCGTCGGAGGGCGATATCCTGCTCGATGGGATCAACATGGCGGGGGAGACGCGCAACGGGCGGTTCGTGCCCGATGCGCCCGCGATCACCGCGGGCAAGCGGCGACGCATCGGCATGGTGTTCCAGCGGTTCAACCTGTTCGCCCACCTGACGGCGCTGGACAACGTGGCGATCGGACCGCGCCGGGTGCTGGGGATGAGAGCGGTGGAGGCGCGTGCCCTGGCGGCGGAACAGCTTGGCCGGGTGCGGCTGTCCGATCACATGATGAAGCGCCCGGCGCAGTTGTCAGGCGGCCAGCAACAACGGGTCGCCATCGCGCGGGCCATGGCGATGCGACCCATCCTGATCCTGTTCGACGAGCCGACCTCGGCGCTGGACCCGGAACTGGTGGGCGAGGTGCTGGAGGTCATCCGGGTGCTGGCCGAGGACGGCATGACGATGCTGGTGGTGACGCACGAAATGCAGTTCGCGCGCGAGGTCGGCACGCGGGTGCTGTTCATGGACAGCGGGCGGGTGCTGGAGGACGCGCCGCCGAAGCGGTTCTTCAGCGATCCCCAGCACACGCGGGCCAAGGCGTTTCTCCGGCGGATCAGTGTCATGCCAGCGGGCCGGTCCGGCTGATCAGGCGCCGCTTCCTTCTATGAAGCAAATGATGGCGTTGCCGGACCAGCATGCGATGCCCTCCCCGGTCGGGTTGTCGTGGTGGTACAGCACACTTGTCTCCGGCACATCGACCCAGGCGTAGGGCGGGTTTTGCCAGCGGGCGAACTCGCCGCCGATGAACGCCTGGAAATGACCGTTGGCGACGCGGTATTGCACCCGGCGGCAATCCGCCAGATCGCAGCAGGACAGGCCTGACTTCGGCTGGCGAAGGTTCCTGAACCACGGCGCGAGTTCCGGATCGGCGTTCGGCGGCGGTGCGGCCTGGAGCGGCGCCTGGAAGCAAAGCATCAGACCTACCGCGCCGATGGCTCGTATCGCCTGTCGCAGCATGTGGTTCAAGCCTCCTTGCTGTCCGATATGCCAGAACATATCGGACCTCGGTTGCGTGTCATGCAAGTGTACACGGTTTCAGATTAGACCACCGCCTGACGAACGGCTCCCTCACGAACTTGAAGTCGATGGACCTGGCCGACGAACAGCGTGGTTGCGCCTCGTCTTTTCAATTCGGTGGCACGTGCATTGCTTTCTTCCAAGACGATGCCCGTGGCGTCAGGGCGTGGGGTTGACCATCAGGAGCAACAAAATGCTGGACCGCCGCAGCTTTCTCGCCGCCTCCGCCGCAGCGACAGTCGGCGCACGTGACGCTGCCGCGGCGCCGGCCCAGGTGCTACGGATCGCGATGACCGCATCCGATCTGCCAACCGTCACCGGTATACCGAACAACGGCGGCGAAGGATTTCGCTTCCTCGGCTATCCGGTCTACGACGGCGTGGTAAACTGGGACTACAGCCATCCTGACAAGACGGCCGACGCCATCCCGGGGCTGTTCGAGTCCTGGACGATAGACCCTGGCAACCCGAACCGCTGGATCTTCACGCTGCGGCAGGGCGTTACATTCCACGACGGCTCGCCGTTGACGATGGATGATATCGTCTGGAACCTGCGGCGCGTCTGGGATGACAAGTCGCCGCAATACGATGCGCCGGCGGCACCGATCGTGCGGGCGACCGTCACGGTGCTGGATCGGTGGGAGAAGATCGACGACAGCAAGATCGCCATCTACACAGCCGTGCCGTTCAGCTTTTTCCATTACCTGCTCACGGTCTTCCTGATCGCCAGCCCGCGGCAGTGGGAGAAGATGGGACGCAGTTGGACCGGCTTCGCGAAGCAGCCTTCAGGAACAGGTCCATTCCGGATCACGCGGGTGGTGCTCGGACAATACGCCGAAATGACTCGCAATGAAACTTACTGGAACAAGTCACGCATCCCCAAGCTTGAGCGCATGATCGTTTATCCGATGCCGGAGCCGACAACCCGCCTTGCGGCCCTGCGGTCAGGGCAGGTGGACTGGATCGAGGTTCCGCCGCCTGACGCAATTCCGTCGCTGCGCGATGCTGGCTTCCAGATCAGCCTGTGGCCGTATCCACATACGTATCCCTACGTGCTCAATTGCGCCTCCGGGCTGGTGTTCAGCGATGTCCGGGTTCGCCAGGCGATCAACTTCGCGATCGACCGGGACGGCCTGTGCTCCATGCTGAACGGCACAGCCAGGCCGGCTTATGGCTTCTATCCGCCTGACAATCCGCTGTTCGGCCAGCCGAAGCTTCGCTATGGCTATGATCCTGACCGTGCAAGGGACTTGCTGAAGCAGGCGGGCTATGGGCCGAACAAGCACGCCCACGCCAAGATCATGATCTCGACTTCGGGATCAGGACAGATGGTGCCAATCCCGATCAACGAATTCCTGCAGCAGAACTTCGCCGCGGTGGGGCTCGACGTTGATTTTGACGTTGTCGAGTGGGGCACGATGCTTATTGCGCGACGCAGTTCGCCCAGCCCGGCGACATCCCATGGCGACGATGGGATCAACAACAGCCTGGGTTACACCGATCCCTCGACGATGTACCGCCTGTTCGCCACCGCCAGCTTCCCGCCGGCAGGCACCAACTGGGGGCACTTCAGCAGCGCGCGATTCGATGATCTGGCGACGCGCGCGCAGAACAGCTTTGATCGCGCCGAGCAAACGAAACTATTGGCGGAGGCGCATGCCATTCTCGTCGACGATGCGGCGTGGCTATACATCTGTCATGACCTCAATCCGCGGGCAATGAGCAAGCGGGTGCGGGATTTCCGCCCGGCGCAAAGCTGGTCGCAGGACTTCACCCAGATCACGATGGCCTGACAGTTCCGCTTAGGGCCGTTCGCCGATCTTGTCCGACAGCGATGCCGCCTTGCGTACGAACTCCAGCGGTCCGGCGAAATCGAACGCGTTGTAGACCGCGGCCAGATGGTTGAAGTGCGGCGCCTGCGCGAACTGCACGAAGGTGAGGCGGTGCCCGGCGTAGTCGGAGTTCAGCAGATCGCGCGCGAACGCCAGCAGCTTGCGGCGGTCTTCCGCCTCCCACTGTTCGTTGAGCGTATAGAACTTCTCCAGCCATCCCTTGGTGCCCTCGGTCTGGAACGCCGCGGCGTTTGGGGTCACGCAGATCTGGCCGCCGCATAGTTCGCGGGCGATGTGCATCATCCGCGGCAGGTTGGAACAGGCGAAGACGCGCCCGGCGTACAGCATCGACTGGTGCGGCATCAGCAATCCGGCCGGACTACGTCGGGCCAGGGCGATCGCGCTGGTCAGATGCGCGTTGATGCCCTCTCGGTAGCAGACCAGGTCAGCCATCTTCTCCCGCACCGCCTGCAGCTTGTCCAGGCCGGTCTGCTTCGCGTTCCACATCGCCGCGCCGATCATCATGTCGGCGACGTATTGCAGGCGCAGCACGTAGGGGAACGCCGAGTAGCGGTGCAACGTCGCCCGGACGTGCTGAGCGGCGCGGGTATGGCGATAGAAGAAAACGTCCTCCCACGGGATCAGCACATCATCCAGCACCATCAGCACGTCAACCTCATCGAAACGATTTGCCAGCGGGTAGTCCGCCATGCTGCCTCGTCCCGCGAACCCGGCTCGGCAAATGTGCTTCACCCCCGGCGCGCCCATCTTGACGATGCAGCCCACCGCGTAGTCGGACAGCTTGTCATTGGTCCATGCGCCAATGGTGGGTTTCAGGAAAGCCTGGTCGGCGTAGGCGGCGGCGGTTTCGTACTTGGCGCCGCGAATGACGATGCCGGCGTCGGTTTCGCGGACGACGTGAACCATCATGTCCGGATCCTGATCCTGCGGCGGCCGGGAACGGTCGCCCTTCGGATCCGTGTTGGCGGAGACGTGGAACACATCGCGTTCCACCACCGCACGAATGTGGCGATCGATGTTGTCGGCGAAGCGCGGGTCGATCTCCGCCAGCACATCGCGGCCGTCCAGCAGCGACCACATTTCGCCCACGGTCTCGTCGCCGACGCGGGTGACGACGCCGCAGATGTCGTTGAATACCTGATCTAACGCGGTCGTCTTGTCGGTCCAGTCGCCGGCCTGCCGCGGCGGACGGTTGAAGGTCGAGTGGCGCTGGCCGTTTTCAACATAGCTCAGCGAGTTTCGATACGCCGCCTCATGCGCCATGTCATACATCCGCGCCCTGACATCGATGATCGGCCTGAAGGCGGGATGCGTGGTCACGTCGCGGACGCGTTCGTTGTCGATCCAGACCTCGCGGCCATCACGCAACCCGTCTCGATAGGCTTCGGCGGTCCGTATCATCGGTTTCTCCTGGCGTGGCGTGCTGATCTTGCCGCAGGTCGCGTTGATCGGACAAACCAAAGTTTCGGCCTACGGCTCCGGTGGGGCGCAGGGGCAGCCGTTTTAAAGCCGAAGGGCTTGTCCATTGGTAAGTGTGTCGTTCAAAGCAGCGGGTTGCACTGTCGCCGTAACATCAGGTGCAAGCCTGTCATCCACGTCTTTATCAGACCGGCACCGCAAGGCGTGGATGGCGGGCCTGCGCCCGCCATGACGCAATCTAGCGATCATGCCCGATCCCCGGACGTTGTCCGCCATGACGCTATCAAGCGATCTGGCCTGATCCGCGGCAGTCACTTGTCCATACATCAGAACATCATCCGAGATATGCGCGTCTGACCCGGTCGTCGTCGATCAGGTCCGCAGCCGGTCCATTAAGAACGATCCGACCGCTTTCCAGCACATAGCCATAATCCGAGATCATCAGCGCCATCAGTGCATTCTGTTCGACGAGCAGGATCGTTACACCCTGCTGGTTGATTGTCCGGATCGTCTCGAACACCTGCTCGACCACCATTGGCGCCAGACCCATGCTTGGCTCGTCCATCAGCAGAAGCCGCGGACGCGCCATTAACGCACGGGCCGTGGCGACCATCTGCTGCTCGCCGCCCGACAATGTGCCAGCCACCTGGCGCAGCCGGTCGCGCAGGCGCGGAAACAAGGTCAGCATCCGCTCCCGATCCTCTGCGACGGCGCGGCGGTCGCGGCGGGTGAAGGCGCCCATGCCGAGGTTCTCGTCGACCGTCAGGCGGCCAAAGATGCGGCGCCCCTCGGGGATGTGGACCAGCCGCATCGCGGCGATGTCGTGCGCGCCGATACCGGCCAGGGTCCGGCCGTCGTAGCGGATCTCGCCCTGCCGCGGGTGCAGCAGACCGCTGATCGCCCGCAACGTGGTGGATTTGCCCGCGCCGTTGCCACCCACCAGGGTCACGATGCGGTTCGTCTCGACCGTGAGCGAGATCCCCTTCAGGCCCTGGATGTTGTCGTAGAAGACATGGATATCATCGACTTCCAGCAGGGCCATCTTCAGGATCCATGGCCCGCGTCCGGAACCACATGAGACATCTCCCGCACCGCCCGGTCCCGTTCCGCCGGCCGCAGCGTGGACTTCACGCCGAGATAAGCCTCGATCACCGCCTGGTCCTGTTGCACTTCGGACGGAGGTCCTTCCGCGATCTTTACCCCATGATCAAGCACGGTCACCCGGTCGGACATTGCCATCACGACGCGCATCTGATGCTCGATCAGCAGGATGGTAATACCAAAACGAGTTCGAACCGATTGGATGAACGCCATCATGTCGGTCGTTTCATGCGGGTTCATGCCGGCGGTCGGTTCATCCAGCAGCAGCAGCCGCGGCTTGGTGGCCAAGGCACGGCCGATTTCCAGCCGGCGCTGCTCGCCATAGGCGAGGTTGCGCGCCAGCATGTCGCCGCGGCCGCGCAATCCGACGAATTGCAGCAGGCGAAGCGCTTCGTCATGCGCGGACTGCTCGTCCGTACGCGTGGCGGACGTGTTGAAGATCGCACCCCACCAGGTGGAATTCAGATGCAGGTGCATGCCGACCAGCAGATTCTCGATGGCGGTGATGTTCCGGAACAGCCGGATGTTCTGGTAGGTGCGGCTGATGCCCGCCGCCGCGACCCGATCGGGCTTCAGGCCGTCGACACGCTGGTTCCTGAACCAGACCTGGCCGGAGGTGGGGCGCAGGTTCTGCGTGATGCAGTTGAACACGGTGGTCTTGCCGGCGCCATTCGGGCCGATGATGCTATGGATGCTTCCGGGTGAAACCACCAGATCAAGGTCGGCCACGGCGGCCAATCCCCCGAACCGCATCCCCAGACGTTCACAGGCCAGGATCGGCTCGCCTGTCATGATCGTTGCGCCGGAAGCAGATCGGCGCCGGCATCAACCGCCAACACGTCGTTGGTGGCGGACAGCTCTCGCCGGCGAGTTTCGGAGGGCCAGAGTCCCGCCGGCCGCAGGCGCATCATGACGATCAGCACCGCGCCATAAAAAAGGTAGCGGTACTCACCGAATTCGCGCAGCAGTTCTGGCAGGCCGATAAGCGCGACCGATCCCAACGCGACGCCCGGCAGGCTGCCCATCCCGCCAACGATGATCAGGGCCAGGACGTTGACCGAGATCAGCAACTGAAAGCTTGAAGGATAAACCGAACTCAGCATCACGGCGAAGATCGAGCCCGCCAGTCCGGCGAACGCGGCACCCAAACCATAGGCCAGCAGCTTGGAGCGGATCAGGTTTATCCCCAGCGCCTGGGCCACATCCTCATCATCCCGCAACGCCATCCAGGCTCGGCCGAGCCTGGAGTTTTCCAGGCGCCAGGCGATGAAGGCGGCGATGGCGGAGGCAACCAACGTCAGGTAGAACAGCGCGACGGGGCCGCCCAGGACGAAGCCGCCAATGCTCGGCTTTGGAATTTGCAGGATGCCCTGGGCACCGCCCAGCAGCGGGGACGCGAAGTCCGACATCACGATGACCCGGACGATCTCGCCAAGACCCAAGGTGGCGACGGCAAGGTAGTCACCGCGCACGCCAAGCACCGGAATGCCGAAGATCACGCCCATCATGACCGACAGCACCACGGCGACCGGCATGGCCGCCCAGAACGAGATGTGCATCAGCGCGTGCGGGCTGTCCGCGGTGAGCAACGCGGTGGTATAGGCGCCAACCGCGAAGAAGGCGACAAAGCCCAGATCAAGCAGTCCGGCCAAGCCGACTTCCAGGTTCAGGCCCATGCCCATCAGGATGTAAAGCCCGACCATCATCAGGACCTGGCCGATATACGATCCAGCCAGGGCCGGCAGTATGGCGAGCACCAGCAGGATGCCGGCTGCCCAGGTCAAGCTTTGCCGGCGCCGCTGCTGCTCGGTCAGCACCGCCGGGCGGCGGCCGCGCGCCACGCTCCAGGCGGTGCTTGCGACCAAGGCCGCAATGAAGATCACCACCGCGCCTTGCTGGCTCAGTCCTTCCCAGGTGTAGAAGAAGTCGCGGATGTCACCGACGGTCCCCTCGTATTGCAGCATGAGCTGGATCAGTTCCTGGAAGACGCCGGCGAAGATGACGGCGGATGCGCCGGCGATCACGGCGCGGCGCGGCATGGCCGGGCACAGGCGCAGTGCCGATCCGGCCAGACCGCCCAGCGCGCCCGCACCGACCAGCGCGCAGACGCCCGGGCCGACGCCGAGACCGAGGGTCAGCATTACCAGCAGATCGTGCGACAGCGCGATGAAGATCGGCTGCAGCCGGACGAGGTCCATGGCAAGCACCAACGCCGCGAGAGGCAGCGCCGCCGCCGCGCCCGCGGCCATGCCCAGAAGCAGACGTTGCGGCGCGTCAGCATGTCTGCCAGCGGGCACGGCCATGGCACCAGCGCCGACCGTCAGCACGATTAGCACGGCCTGCCCAAGGCTGATCGTGTCGACCACGATCGCGCGCTGATGCAGCATCAGCAGGACGCCGACAACCGCCAGATGCACGCCGCCGGCACCGAACAGCAGCCCGCGCTGGATGGCAATGCGCAGCATCATGCGCGGGTCCGCGCCAGGCGTTCGCCAAGCAAGCCCTGCGGCCGAAAGATCAGGACCATGATCAGCAGGGTGAACGCGATCAGGTCGCGCAACTGGTACGGCGCGGGAATGCCAAGTCCTTCCAGGAACAGGGATGGCCCGACGGATTCCACCATGCCGAGGAAGAAGCCGCCCAGCATGGCGCCCGGGATGCTGCCGATGCCGCCCAGCACCGCGGCGCCGAACGCCTTGATGCCCGGCGTGAAGCCCATGTAGAAATAAACCTGCTTGTACAGGAACGCGTAGAACACGCCGGCGATTCCGGCCATCGCGCCGCCCAGGATGAAGGTGAAGACGATCACCTTGTTGACGTCGATGCCCATCAGCGCGGCCGCCTCCGCGTCCTCCGATACCGCGCGCATGGCGGTGCCCATGCGGGTGCGGTGAACGATCAGGTACAATGCCAGCATGAACAGCAGGGCCAGCACGATCAGGATGGCGTCGATGCGCGGCACGTTGAAGCCGAACAGGTGGAACGCCGCGCGCTGCCAACGCGGCTCCGGATACGACTTCACGGCTGAACCGAACATGCCGCGGAAGGTCTGCTGCAGGAAGAACGAGACGCCGAAGGCGCAGATTAACGGCGCGAGGCCGGATACGCGGCGGAACGGCCGGTAGGCGATGCGCTCGGTCAGCAAGGCGATCGCGACGGAGGTCGCGATCCCGACGGCGAGGATCGCGGCCATGCCGAGTACGGGCTGGTTTTCGAGAAAGCCTGACTGCTCCAGCGGGGCGGCGACGAAATAGCCGGCGAAGGCGCCCGCCATGACGAAGTCGCCGTGCGCGAAGTTGATCAACCGAAGCACGCCGTAGACCATGGTGTAGCCAAGCGCGATCTGTGCATAGATGCTGCCGATGGTCAGGCCGAACATCACGAAGTCGAACCACTGGGCCGCGGTGTAGCGGTTCTGGATCAAGGAGCCGATGGTGCCGGCGACAACCACGCCCAGCACGAGTAGGCGCAATATCCATAGCACGATGTCGACGGCATTCAGTCGCCTCAAGGTCTGGAGCCACGACATCGCAGCCGGCGAAACAGCGCCGGCACTCGTGCTCATGCGGTCATGACAATGGCAGCGGCGTGCGGAGCAGCCAGATGATCATACCTCATCTATGGCCAGATCTTCTTCGGGTTGGTGCCGATCTTGAAGGTCTTCGGATCGGCTGAGGTGAATTCCATCACGGCGGGCTTGAAGGACGCGCACTGGCCGTAGGCGTCACAGTTGATCGGCCCGCTGAGACCATCGAACTTGCTGGCGAAGACGGCGTCGCGCAGAGCCTTCTTGCCAATGAACAGGTTTCCCGCGCTGTCGGTCTTGGCGACGGCGGTGATCGCCTTCAACGCCATCATCGCCGCGTCGTAGGAGTTCGCGTTATAGCCGGAAATCGGTGCTTCGCCGAACATCGTCTTGTACTTTTCGAGGAAGTCGGGATAGCCCTTTCCCATGCTGTCCGCCGACACATCGGGATAGCCGATGCGGAATCCCACGACCGCCGGACCGGCTGCCTCGATAAAATCCGGTGCCGCCAGGGAACCGCCGCCGATCAAGGTGGTATGGTCAAGGCCAGGCGTGTCCTTTGACTGACGCAGGATCTGCGCGGCGGCGGCGACGAAGATCGGCATATACAGGACGTCTGGCTTCGCGGCGGCAATGTCCGACAGCAGCGGATGCATATCGACATCGGTGGGCGCGATCGCCTCCTGCGCGACCACCTTGCCGCCTAGTTTGGTAAAATTCGCCGCCATCACCGCCGCGAGCTGCTGCGCGTATGGGCTGCCGTCATGCACCGTGGCGAGCTTGGTGGCCTTCATCACCTCGAAAACGTATTTCGCATCGGACGCACCCTGATCCTTGTCGCTGGCGATGGTGCGGGCGAAGCCGTCGTAGCCGGGCTTGCGGTTGGCATCGGTCAATGCGGGCGCGGAACAGGCGTTGCAGACGTTGGTAATGCCCGATTGCCACAGGATGGGCGCTGCCGGCGTCGTGGCACTGGAGCATGCGCCGCCGAGAACGATCACCGTTTGCGGGTTGGCGGCGAGCTTGGTGGCCGCCGTCTGGCCGCCCTCGGCGCTGCACTGGTCATCCTCGACATTGAACTTGATGGGATGACCGAGGATCTTGCCGCCGAAATCCTTGATCGCGATCTCCGCGCCACGGCGGCCGTCAATCCCGAGCGCGGTGTCGGGGCCTGACAAGACCCAGTAGGCGCCGATTTGAACCGGTGCGCCCTTCGGGATGCGGATGACGCCGAGATCGTCGGTCACCGGCCCGACCGTCTGCGCCGCCGGAACCGGCGTGACGCAAAGCAACTGCAAGACGGCGGCAAGAACAGGCAATAGTATTGGCGACTTCACGCGGAGCATCATCGTCGGGGTTCCTTTCCCGATGGCACATGGGCCAAGCCGACGCTCCCTCGTGTGCCACGTAGGTTCGCGGCATCATCCATATGTTTGACTAGCATGGCTACCATGCGTCAGCCCGATGACAGCGTCAATACGCGTTCTGCGTGTGGCAGACGGGTGCCGATACAAGCCGGCCGCTGGCTTCAAAAATGCTGATGTCGTCGGTTCAATGTTCGCAATGTTGCCTAGATAGAGGCGCGTTGCGGAAACCATGAGCGCGGACGGCGCGGTCTAGAACTCACGCAGCGTGTCGCGCAGCAGCGTCCGTGTATAGGTCTTCCGCGCCAGGCCGCGCCGTTGCAGGGCCGGCACGAGGCCCTCGCAAACCTCGGTGATGTAACGCCGGCTGATCCGCTGGAAGGGTGTGCTGATCAGGAAGCCATCGCCGCCGATCGCTTCCATCGCCTCGCCCATCCGCTCCGCCACCGTATCGGGCGAACCGACCAATTGAATACCGGCATCGAAACGCTCCTGCGCAAGTTGGCGAAGTGTCTTGCCTGATCCCCATTGCGCGAACTTGTCGAGCGAGCCTTGTTCGCCGTTCGTGGTCAGATGCGGCAGCGGTGCGTCAAGGTCGAAGCCGGAGAAGTCGATGTCAGTCACGGTGCCGACGGCGGCCAACGCGGCTTCGACGAAGCCGGGGGCGTTGACCATGCGATGCTGGCGGGCTTGCGCCTCGTCATCGGTCTCGCCCAGGATCGGGTAAACCAGGAACAGCACCTTCACGTCGTCCGGGTTGCGGCCGGCGGCGACCGCGTGCCGGCGGACGTCGTCGCGGTAGGCCTTCATGCCTTCCACGCCGTTGCCCACGGCGATGATCGAGTCCGCATGGCGCGCGGCGAAGGCGCGTCCGCGCGGGGAACCGCCGGCCTGCACGAAGACCGGCTGGCCCTGCGGCGAGCGCACCGTGTTCAGCGGCCCGCGGCACTTGAAGAACTGGCCCTCGAAGTTGATCGGATGGACCTTGGTGTGATCCGCGTAGGTGCCGGTCTCGTCGTCCTTCACCACCGCGTCCGGCTCCCAGGAGTCAAACAACTTGCAGACCAGATCGACGTATTCGTCCGCCATGGCGTAGCGGGTCTCGCGCGGCGGCAGCTTGTCATGGCCAAAGTTCTGCGCCGCGGTATCCTCGCCACTGGTAACGATGTTCCAGCCGAAGCGGCCACCGGATATATGATCGAGCGTGACGGACAGGCGAGCGAGCATGAACGGCGGATAGGCGAGGGTGGACATGGTGGCGACGACGCCAAGTTTCGATGTGGCGGCGCCGATCATGGCGGCGAGCGGCATCGGGTCGTGCTTTGGGACTTGCAGGGCGTACTTCAGCGTTGCCGCCGAAGTGCCGCCATAGGCTTCGGAGACCATCAAGGTGTCTTCCAGCATGATGTAGTCGAAACACGCCCGTTCCATCGCCTGCGCCATCTCGACGAAGAACTTGCCGTCCCAGTTGCCGGTGCCCTGCGATACCGGGTTGGTCCAGTCACCCTGGGTGAAATTGGTGAACCAGCCCAGGTGAAACGGCTTCGGCATCGTTGTTCTCCTTGTGCATGGATCATTGAAACGATGCCGTATAGCCGCTGTTGCCGCAAGGCGTGGCGAACAAGATGGATCGCAAGACAACGCGCCCTGTTTCCATGACCCGTGGCCATTCTGAAATGTCTCGGCCGGACGGAGCGGATTACAACAGACGTGGCGATTGTGCGGCTGTTCGTAGTGGCGATCCGCTTGGCACGCATCATGACATCGTGCCGCGGCCAGCCGCCGAACCGCTCGGCTATGCGTTCGGGGCTGTCCAACTCCAGGATCTGATGCCCTGTCAGGTCGTGCTGCCCGTGCACAACGTATCGGTTAGACCGCAGGCTGGGACTGCGCTTGACGTTGCCGCGTCAGACAGGTTTTTGCACCGGCCGGCACAGCGTAACGGCCACCGATGTCCGCGGCGCCGGCTGGGTGAAGCACGCCGAATCCGATAGTGCCGGCAGCCGATCTACGACCCGCGCGGATGCAACTTATCGTGAACATTCAGGCGGAACGAGCATCGGCAGGCCGGCATATCCGCCAACAGGGAGAGAGACGCGTCAATAACGCCAATTTTGTCATGATTTGGAAATGCATCAAAACGAACGCGACGACCATTGAATTTGCAGAATTTCACGCTCAACGGCAGAGCGTTAAATCCATCTCCGTTCTGCAACCTGGAGCTGTCTGACTGTCATTCCCGCCGCGTTCCCTTCGACCCCATCAGGCGCGTGTCGACGCTATCGTGCGTGCGCTGGCTGCCGGTGAAGCTGATGACGTCAGCGATATCCTCGCGGCGGTGACACCCGGTGGCGGCAAGTCCCTGCTGCCGGTGATCGCGGCGGCGCGCCTGATCAGCGCGAATGTCGTTGATCGGGTCTGCTGGGTGGTGCCGCGCGACAGCCTGCGCCTGCAAGCCGAGGAGGCCTTCGCCGACGGAACGTGGCGGGCCAGCCTCGGCCATGCCCTGTCGGTCCGGGCCGCCGAGAATGCCAACGATCTGTGCCGTGGCCTGGCGGGCTATGTTACCACCTACCAGGGCATTGCCGCGGCACCGGGTCTGCACCTTAACGAGTTTCGCCGCCACCGATACCTGCTGGTGGTCGATGAGGTGCACCACCTGCCGGCGCTGCCTGAGCTGACTGCCGATCCTGTCGTCGCGCCGCGCGATGATGAGGCTTCCGGCTGGAGCCGCGCCATCGTCCCGCTGCTGGAAACCGCTCGCCTGCGGCTGCTGCTGTCCGGCACGCTGGAACGCGCGGATGGCCGCGGCATCCTCTGGCTGCCTTATCGCAAAGGCCCGCGCGCAAGCACCCGGGAGGTGGACCTCGCGGCGCCGGGCTGGGCGGTGGTGGGCTACAGCCGGGCGCAGGCGCTGGCCGACCGCGCGGTTCTGCCGGTGATGTTCGGCGCCCTGGACGGGGACGCCACCTGGCTGGATGAGGATGGGTTGTCCTGCGGTCCGCACCGGCTGTTCAACCACTGGCCGACCGAGACGACGCGGCCGGCGTTGTTTACCGCATTGCGCACCGGATTTGCCGATACGTTGCTGCGCGAAGCCTTCCGCTCCACCCGCGATCTTCGGGCCAGGCGCCGTGTTCAGCGCGGCCTGCCGCCGGGGGCGGTTGCACGCGGCCTGGGCAAGCTGCTGGTGGTGGCGCCGGATCAAGCGGTGGCGCGGCGTTATCAGGACCTGATCCGTGGCTGGGTGCCGCCATCGCAGGCGGATGCGGTTCGGCTGGCGACCTCGGGCGAGACGGATGCACACGAAATTCTGGCCGGGTTTCGCCTGAATGCCGAACCGAGCGTGCTGGTCACCGTCGCGATGGCCTATGAAGGACTGGATGCCCCTGAAGTGGCCGTGGTCGCGGCGCTGACGCACATCCGCAGCCGCCCTTGGCTGGAACAGATGGTGGCCCGCGCGACCCGGATCGATCCGCAGGCCGGCGATTACGACGCACAGCGCGCGCTGGTCTATCACCCGGACGACCCGCTGTTCGCGCGGTTCCGCCTGCGTCTGGAGACCGAGCAGGGCACCCTGGCGAAGCGGCCGGCGCCAAGGCGCCAGCAGACGCTGCCGCTGTGGCTGCAAGAGCAACTCGCGGAACAGGAGGACAAGGTGCAAGGCATCGTGCCGCTGGAGAGCAACGCCCTGGCGATGCGCTTTGCCTTGCTCAAGCCAGGTCCCGACCTCGCGATGCGGCGTCCGGAACATGAGGCGGCGCAGGCTGAGCTGCTGGATCCGCCCTCGGTCATCGAGCGCCGGCTGCGGGCGCGGGTCGGCGAGATGGTTGCCACCCAGGCGGTGGAGGATGAGGTGGCGTTGCAGGCGCCGCGTGGCCACGGGCTTTATCATCGCTACAACGCGGTGCTGAAGCGAATGATGGGCAATCGCAGCAGAGCCGAGATGAGCCTGGAGGATCTGGAAGCCTCGATTGGATGGTTGGAGCGCCACCGGCTGGGCGACCATGTCAATGTGCTTGAGGGTGATCCGAAATACGCATGGACGGAGCGGCAGCGCAGGGAATGGAAGCCGCCTGTAGGCCGAGCGGATGGCAGGCCACGCAGGTCGTCGAGTGGCCGGCACGATCATTAGGCCTGAGACGGCAGGTTGGCGCGTCCTGGAACGTCAGAAATGGCATCGGCGCCAGAGACGGAAGCCGTGTCAGGAGACGGACACCAGCCGCCAGGGCCTTTGGAACCATCCGAGCGTGCGATTGATGGCCCCGATCACCTGGGTCTTGCCTTCAAGATTGTTGACCGAATCCAACGTGATGATGATCGCGGCGGCTATGGCTACGGTGAATGCCTCGCTGGGATTGTCGCTGTAGGTGGCTGTCAGGTCCTTGTCGAGGCTGCGCATATGTCTTTCCGTTGTCATCAAGATGTCTTCAAATTCGTCATCGGTTAGTCTAAGCTGAGTCATCAGAGTGTTTCCTCCGTTACAGTTTCGCTTGCGCTTTGCCGCGTGAAGCCACGCCGTATGCGAGTGCTGGCGATACGGCTACAATCAGCCTTTGGATCAGCGATTCGTGTGGATCTTACCGCCTGTGACGGCAACGGCTGCTTGAGTCGCCCATGTCGTGGGTTTGCACGGCGGCTCGCTTGACATGCATCAAGCTCCCGGGCCATCCGTGGGCATATCGGTCGTCGCCGACGGCGATGCCGCCGGTAGTGGACGATCTACAGTATTCTCAGCGGACGTCCGCGTAGGCTTCGTCGAGGCTGCGGCGCAGCCGCGCCACCATGTCGTCCACCTCCGGCTGCGTGATGATCAGCGGTGGGGAGAAGGCGATCCGGTCGCCGATGAAGCGGGCGATCAGGCCGTGCTTGCGCGCCAGTTGATCGACCCAGGAACCCAGCTTCAGGCTGGGATCGAACGGCGCTCCGGTCGCCTTGTCCCGCACCATCTCCAGGCCGACGATCATGCCGACACCGCGGACATCGCCGATCAGCGGATGGTCCAGCAGGCCGGCCACGACTTTCTGCATATAGGGGCCGACGGAGCGGACATGGCCGAGCATGTCGATTTCCTGGTAGATTTTCAGGGTTTCGAGGGCGACGGCGGAGGTAACCGGGTGCCCGGCATAGGTGAAGCCGTGGGCGAAGCCGCCCAGCTTGCGGCTTTCGTCGAGCATCGCCTGATAGATGCGCTCGTTCACCAGCAGCGCGGAGATCGGCTGCATGCCGGCGGACAACGCCTTGGCGCAGGAGATCATGTCGGGCTTCAGGTCATAGGTCTCGCTGCCCCACATGTTGCCGGTGCGCCCGAAGCCGCAGATCACCTCATCGGCGATGAACAGCATGTCGTATTTGCGCACCACCGCCTGCATCTTCTCCCAATAGGTGCGCGGCGGCACGATGCCGCCGCCGGCCCCCATCACCGGTTCGGCGATGAAGGCGGCGCAGGTGTCAGGCCCTTCCGTCAGGATCAGGTCCTCCAGCGCGTCCGCCATGCGGGAGGCGAATTGTTCCTCGGACTCGTTGTCCCGGCGCTGGCGATACCAGTGCGGGAACTCGGTGTGGCGGAAGTCGGGAAACGGCAGGCCGAAATCGGCGTGCATGTCGGGCTTGCCGGAGGCGCTGATCGAGGCGGATGTGCTGCCGTGATAGCCCATTCGCCGGCCGATGATCTTGCGCTTGGCGGGCTTGCCGATCGCGGCATGGTAGTACCAGACCAGCTTGATCGCGGTGTCGTTGGCTTCCGAGCCGGAGCATTGGAACAGCACCTTGCTCATTGGCACCGGTGCCAGTTGCAGCAGCCGTTCCGCCAGTTCCACACCGATGGCGTGCGAGGTGTGCCGATACATGTGGTAGTAGCCCATGCGGCGCATTTGCTCATACGCGACCTTGGCCAGGCGTTCGCTGGCGTAACCGAGGGAGGCGCACCAGAGGCCGGCGGCCGCGTCCAGGAAGCGCTTGCCGGAGTCGTCGTAGATGTAAATGCCTTCGCCGCGCTCCATCACCACCGGACCCTGCGTCTCGTGCAAGGCGAGGTTGGTCTGCGGATGGATGATCGAGGCGATGTCACGTGCCTGGATCGAGTTGGGGATATGGTTCATCGGCTTGTCCTCCAGCCTGGTCGCAGCGGAGCTTGCAGCAGGACAGCCCGATCAGGAAGCGGCAGAATGATTGACGCTGATGGGTTGATGCGCGGCCCGTGCAAGCACAGTCTGCGTCGCAGGTCCTTGTCCGCGATTTGGGGGTGGATGCGCATGAGCGACGAACCAGGGTTCTTGATGATGCCGGGCGCGCCAACGCCGGTGGCACCTTTCAGCCACGCGGTGCGCGTCGGTCCGTGGCTGTTCGTCACCGGCCAGATGCCGACCGACCCGCATGACGACGCCGCGCCGCTGCCGGACGGGATCGAAGCGCAGACCAGACGGGTTGTCGAGAACCTGAAGCTGGTGTTGGCCGGCGCGGGCTACGAACTTCGCCACGCCGTGCAGGCGCGGGTCTATCTGGTGGAATTCAAGCGCGACTATGCGGCGATGAACGCAACCTACCAGTCGTTCTTTCCCGCCGATCGCCGCCCGGCGCGTACCTGCGTCGGTGTTACCGGCCTTGCCCGAGCTGCGTTGGTCGAGATCGACCTGATCGCCTATCAGGATTAGCGGCTGGTCAGGATTAGCGGCTGGCGGCCGTTGCCGCTTCGGGCAAGCGCATGAGTGGTTGCCCAACGCGGATCATGGCGCCAGGCCGGACCGTCTCACACAACCTGAATCCTTTCGGCGCGAAGACAATGATGGTCGATCCGTGCTGGAACCATCCCATCGCCTCGCCCTTCTGAACAGCCGCATCGCAGCGGATGGTCCGTGGACCTGCCCGGCGAAGATCAAGCGAAGGGTCGAGAAAGCTGAGACGGAGGCTGGCCACCAGGATGGCCGCGACCGGCACCAAGGTAACGGAGTGGCCGGAGGCGGACAGTCTGGTCCGGATCACGGCACGCTCGTTCTTGCAGAACAGGCGTTCGACGCGCTTCAGCGCGATTGGATTGACGTTCCAGGTATCGCCGGAGACATAGGTCGTGGACTGGATCAGGCAGTCATGCGGCGCATGGAAGTGGTGATACATGGTCGCGGTCAGACGCAGCGTCACGTAGCAGCCGTTGCTGAAGATCGCGGCATGGTTCTCGTCGCCGAACAGATCGCGCACCCGATAGGGAAACCCCTTGATCTGCAAAACTTGGCCGTCCTCGACCAGCCCGGCGGCTCCGACGATCGCGTCGCACGGACTGACAAGCAGATTTGGATCGGCATCGACCGGGCGCGCGCCATCCCGCAGTTGGCGGATGAAGCAATCATGCAGGCTGCGAAAGCGCTGCTGCCGCGCATCACTCAAGTCGAGGTCGGAACAAAGCCGCCAGAGACCGATCGACAGGTCACGCACGAAAGGCTGCTCGATCTGACTGAACCAACCAAAGAATTGCGTGGCAAGCCGCCGCGGGATGCGATTAGTCAAAAGGAAGTTGATGTCTTCCTGCTGGACGATACTTGCGATCACCGATCGAAACGTCATGGTGATGTCATCCCGAAAGCATAAAAGGTCGGTAAGGCGGCGACATGGAATTATGCAGCCTTGTCATGTATGGAACCGGTGCGGGCGTGGTGACGGCCTTGCTCATGAAGGCCAGACCACGGCTTGCATTATCGAAGGCAAAGCACCGTTCGCTGACGGGCCATGCCCGAATGGCCCGCCGGATCGCATCGTTGATTCCCTTCTATGAATATGATGAAGAGCGGTTCTTCCGGTCGGATGATGCGCCAGAAACGGTCGCGATCCGCCGCCGGATTGGGTTTTTGCGCCTGTCGCATCTCTACCAGGAGAAATTCGCGAAAACCAGCGCGCGGACGGCCGAGATCAAGGATGGCCTGTCCGATCTGCAGTTCATCGACACCTACCGGGTTCCGTTCCAGTACAGCCGCGTCGTCCGTCAGCACCTTCGTGCCGGCGCGTTCCTGAAGTCGTCTTGCGGCGTGACCTTCACTGATCTTGACGGCAATGTCCTGTACGACCTTGCCGGCTCCTACGGCGTCAATCTCTTCGGATACGACTTCTACAAGGCGTGCATCGCGAGCGGCACGCGGCAGGTCGGCAACCTCGGGCCGGTGCTGGGCGCGTACCATCCCGTCGTGGCCTACAACGTCGAGCGGCTTCGCGCGATTTCCGGTCTCGACGAGGTATCCTTCCACATGTCCGGCACCGAGGCCGTGATGCAGGCCGTGCGGCTGGCGCGCTACCATACGGGACGCTCGCATCTTGTGCGCTTCTGTGGCGCCTATCACGGCTGGTGGGGCGATGTGCAGCCCGGCATCGGCAATCCGATGACAGCCCGCGATACATATACGCTCGCGGACATGTCGGAGCAATCGCTGCGCGTGCTGCGCGGACGGCGCGACATTGCCTGTGTTCTGGTCAACCCGCTTCAGGCGTTGCATCCGAATGCGGCGGCCCCAGCGGATTCGGCGCTGGTCGACAGTGGCAGGAACGCACGCTTCGACCGCCCGGCCTATACCGCATGGCTGAAGCAACTGCGCGCGGTCTGCAGCGACCGCGACATTCCGTTGATCTTCGATGAGGTGTTTGTCGGTTTCAGGCTCGCACCGGGCGGTGCACGGGAATATTTCGATGTCCAGCCCGATCTGATTACCTATGGCAAGACACTCGGCGGTGGGTTGCCGGTTGGCGTGCTGTGTGGCCGGCACGCGCTGATGAAACGCTATCGGGACGACCGGCCCGTCGATGTCTGCTTCGCGCGGGGCACCTTCAACGCGCATCCTTACGTCATGGGCTCGATGCATGAGTTTCTTCGTCGCCTGGCGAGTCCGGAGATCATGCAGCTTTATCAAGGTCTGGACGCGCTTTGGAATGAACGAGCCGAACAGCTTAACCGCCGGTTGAGCCAGAATGATCTTCCGGTCAGGGTGGCCAATCTGTCTTCCATCTGGACAGTCTGCTACACTAAGCCGAGCCGCTACAACTGGATGTTGCAGTATTACTTGAGAGCCAAAGGACTTGCACTGAGTTGGGTGGGCACCGGTCGTATGATCTTCAGCCTGAATTACAGTGAGGCGGATTTCACCGAGGTCATGGAACGGTTTGTGGCGGCGGCCAAGGCGATGGAAGCGGATGGCTGGTGGTGGAGCAGCGCGACCCTGACGAACAAGTCGATCAGGCGGCAGATCCTGCGTGAGATACTTGGCGGTGTCGTTGGCAGGTCAGATAGACAAGTGAGGCTCCGAGCAAGTTCCCGAAGTTGCTAGATCCCAAAAGGAAGCAATGGCCGCGCGCTCGGCTTGGTCGCTCAATCGCTTCATAGCGAGCATCGGGTCATCGGGGGAGACCGGACGGTGGCTAGAGTGTCACAGTTCGACTTCTTGCGGATGGTCCTGTGCGATCGAGGTATCAAATAGCTGACCATGCAACAGGTAGGTCGGTGCTCGATAGTAAAGCCTGATATCGTGGAAGGGGTCGGTGATGATTTTGGTGGCCCAGGCCAGGCCGGTCTGCAAATCCTTGATGAAAAACAGGTGCAATGTCCGAAACAGCAGGCCGCTGACGCCAATGAGCAGCCAGAAGTTTCCCAGATGGTAGATGAAATCGCTCGGCTTGACGGGTGGCTGACAGCTACCCAGCAAGGTTGGATCGGCAAGAAGCAGGAAAGGCGACAATGCCCAGATCGTCATCAGCACGATCTTGCGGTGAATATTGTAGCCGACCTTGATTTCTTCCTTATATTCGTTCGTGGCCTGATTGACTTCGTCATAGCCTTTCGGCTCGAAGAAGAAGTGCCCGAGCTGCCGGGTTGTCATTGCCACCAGCCATCCGATCAGGGCGGCCTTGGCGGGATCCCTGAACACCATGATATAAGCGCATAAGAAGCTGATCGCGCTGATCAGATGCAGCGTCTGATTGATGCGACTGTGATGATAATAGCGATGATCATCCCAACGCTGTACTTTCAGAAGGTCAAGAAAGCTCCTCATGGATATTCCTTTTCGGTCATCGAGATACACCTGAGCATGAACGTTAGCGAAAAAACGAGATGATCCGTGACCGCCGGTGTGCTCGATCGTGCGGCTGTCGGGCGCCATTCATTAATGAATTGCCTCGGCCGCGGCTGCCTTATTGGGCCCGGAGCCGGTCGGACGCTTGGTGAATCGGATTAGCGAGAAGTGGCCGAACGGTGGAATTGGACGACGCTCCAACAGGCGCACCGACGGCAACTCGGCGGCCCACCGCTCATAGCGCCCCCAGGGAAACTCCGTGCGCCAGCCAAGTCGGCTGGTCATCGGCATCAACCATTTCTCCAGCGTGCGCCGCATGCCTGCTTCCGCGCCGATGCGGCTGGTGATGACGATCTCGCCGTCTGGTTTCAGCACGCGAAGAAACTCGTCCAGGGCTTTCTCCGGATGCGGGACGGCGGTCACCACATATTGAGCTACAACGACATTGAAGGAGTTATCTGGAAACGTCAGCCGCTCGGCGTCCATGATGGCGAGACCCTCGACGTGATCAAGCCGTAGTCGTGCCACGCGTTGACGGGCTTTGCTCAGCATCGGTCCGGAGATATCGACGCCGAACAAGGTGTTGCTTCTGGCGTAGCCTTCGAGCGAAAGGCCGGTGCCGACACCGACTTCCAGGATGCGGCCGCCGACGCGGTCGGCGGCGTCGATGGCGGCACTTCGCCCGCGCCTGAACACCGGACCAAAGACGAGGTCATAGATCGGCGCCCAGCGGCCATACGCCTCCGCCACCATCGCTGTTTCCAAAGCTCTTGTCATGGCCTTACTCCTTGTCCCTTCGGGGGACCATGTCCAACAGCAGCCGGTGGAGCCTGTTCGAGCAAACCTGGAACGGAGACTGACCTGGAAGCGACATCAAGTCGTCTTAATACGGTGACTGTTCAAGATGAGCATTCGTTCGCAGTTACCGTAACGTCTATCTGTCCATCAAGACCTCCGGCGAATCGGACTTCCGCCAAACCTCGTGCCGTCTAGCCGATGTTATGTGCCGCGCCAAACCCCAACCATCCTACGAAAGTAACATTCTTCAGATTGTCACATTTTGCCTTCTGTCGGCTTCAGCATTGGCTTGTTGATATTCGACCCGCGGTTGGTCCCTCGCCCAGCCTTGAATCCCAGGGGTCGTCCACACGGGTAGGCGACAAGCGCGTGAAGGTTGCCAAGCCGCGCATCGCTGCCGTGAATGTCGCCAATCGCGTAGATACCGCGATCGGGTGGCAGCGACGCCGGCGGCAATAAAAGCGAGCGGCAAGCCTGTTACACCGCCAACAGCGGCAGCACCACGCGGCTCGGCCGGCCGGCATCCATGAACACAGTGTTGGTCGCAACGCGCCGCCGTCGTGCCAGGCCCTCCGGCTCCCCAGTATTCGGGTTCACGTCGAACTTTGGAAAGTTCGAGGACGAGACATCCAGACGGATGCGATGGCCGGGGAGGAACAGGTTCGCGGTGGGGAACAGCGTGATGCGGATGCGCGTGACTTCCTCAGGCTCGCGCAGGCGCGGGTGGGACGGATCCTCGGCGTAGCGCAGTCGCAGGATGCCATCGGTCAGGATCATGGCATAGCCGCGCGGATAATCGGCGCTGGGCGGATGCACGTCGATCAGCTTGGCGGTGAAATCGGTGTCGGGACCATTGGTGGTCACCCAGAACTCCGCCTCAACCGGCCCGACCACCTGCACCGGTGAGCGCAGTGCCTCGGTCTGGAACGCCAGCACGTCGGGGCGCGAGGCCAGCGGCAGATAGGGTGGCGTGCAACCGAAGAATTCGGGCGCTTCCACCTGATCCCAGGCGCCAGCGGAGGCCACGGGTTCCAGACTGCTCATCGCCCCGCCAATCGTCGGCACCGGGCGCACGGGGTCGAAATCATACGAAACCGGTGCAGCGGTGTCGCACGGCGGCGCAAGGTCGAGCGCAAAGTTGTTATGGAGGTAAAATGACGTGGGTTCGGCATTTGGCAGCGGCCAGTCGGCGGCGCTGATCCATCGTCCTCCATGTTCCAGCCTGCCGGCCGCGTTGCGCCGGCCGCTGCCGCCGCCCATCACGAAAATCCGGACGGACGGTTCGTCCAGCGGCGCGCCTTTCACCACGTGATCGAAGAAGCGCACCCGATATTGCCGCCAGTCCCCAGCCCATGCATCGAGCGGTGCGTCCGCACCAAACTCGACGTCGCCGAAACACGAATCGGACCGATCGCCATGCTTCCACGGTCCCAGGATCAGCCGCTGCGAACCCCGCCCCGCCCGCTTCAATCCCATGTAGTTGGAGGTCGCGGTCAGCGGATACGGATCCCACCACGATGACATATGCACGCAGGCCGCCTTCGCGTAACGATCGTGCCAACCCTCGGTCCAGATACCGAGCTGCTGCCAGAATTGATCGAAGGCGCCATGGGTCCATTGCTCGAACAGATAGGCCTCGTAGTCGGGATGGTGCCGCAACGGCGAGTGACCCGGATGCCAGGGCATGCGGGTGAACCACTCGGCGATATCCTCGGACTTCAGCGCGGCCTTCATCACCGGATCGGCCTCGGCCTCTGGCGAAACGATCGCCTGGTGGAACGCCCAGGTGACCTGCTTCAGCTCGAACGCGCCCGACTGACGAATGCCGGCCTGCCAGGAATTGGCGAAGCCGCCGCAATCCAGGATCTGCGCCACCAGGCCGGGTGGATCGAGACATGCCAGGGCCGCCTGGGTATGCGCCGCATAAGACAGGCCCATGGTGCAGATGCGCCCGTCGCACCAGGGCTGCTCCCGCAGCCAGGCGCAGGTATCGAACCCGTCCTCGCCATCCGACAGGTACTTGACGAAGCGACCTTCCGAGCCGTAGCGACCGCGCGTGTCCTGATACACCACTGCATAGCCGTGTGCGGTGAACTCGGAGGCGATTTCGGCGCGCGAGGCGGGCGTGCGATTGGCCGAGGTGATCTCACTGCGACTGGCCAAATGGCGGCCGTACGGCGTGCGCTCCATGACCACCGGAAGCGGCCCTGCTCCGTCCGGCAGATAGACGTCGGTCGCCAGCCGCACGCCATCGCGTACGGGCACCATGTGAGTGGTCAGCATCGGAACGCTCCTCAACTTTGTTGAAACCACGATATTCTTGCTCGCAGGGCGCACGTTGTCAGGGACAGCGCCGCGACAGCATGCAAAAGTCTTTTGCTTCTTTTCTCCAGAAAAGAAGGCCTTTTTTCATAAGCCACGACGTGCAGGAGTCGGTGTCGCTGTTGCCATGACGATCTGTCGCCGCGACCGGCAGCCAGTCATGTGTCCTCACGGCAGCGCCAGGCTACCTCCGTCGATCGGCAAGGCATGGCCGGTGATGCCGTGCGATTCACGGCGCAACAGCCACACGACGGCATCGGCGATGTCGCGCGGCGAGGCAATGCGGCCGGTCGGCACCGAAGCGGCGGCCTGTTCCGGCGTGATGCCAAGTTCGGCATAGCGCCGGGTCGCCATCTCGGTGTCCACCCAGCCGGGACAGAGCGCGTTCACGGTGATGCCACGCGGCGCCAGCGCCAGCGCCAGCGCGCGGGTCAACCCGACCACCGCATGCTTAGCGGCGCAGTAGGCGGTCTGGTCGGGCACGCCGCGCAGCCCCAGCACCGACGCCAGGTTGACGATCCGCCCAGTGCCGTCCGGCAGCAGCGGCAGGACCGCCTTGCAGCAGTGATAGGTGCCATGCAGGTTGGAGGCGATGATCGCATGCCAAAGCGCGTCGTCGCCGTCCAGCGGGTTGGCGCCGGCGATCCCGGCGCAGTTCACCAGTACGTCGACCTGGGAGAGCGTGGCGAAGACCGTCCGCACGGCGGCCGGGTCGGCTACGTCGCAGGCGACGAACCGGTGCGGGCAGTCCGCCACCGGGCGACGGGCCAGCACAAGCACGTCCCAGCCTTCTTGCGCCAGCCGGTCCGCCACCGCCCGGCCGATCCCGCGCGTGCCGCCGGTGACCACAGCCTGCCGCATGGCGTCCCCTGTCTATTGTGCCGTGCCGCCGCCATCAACCGGCAGCACGGCGCCGGTGATGAACGACGCGGCATCCGAGGCCAGGAACGCCACCGCCGTCGCGATCTCGGATGGATCGGCGAAGCGGCCCAGCGGAACGCCGGACCTGTAGGCGTCGGCGGAGGAGGCCGCGAACCGGTCCGGATAGCGTGCCGCCAGGTCGTCGATCACCGTCGCCAACATGGCGGTGTCGGTGCTGCCGGGCGCGATGCAGTTCACCCGGATGCCGAACCGCGCCCAGTCCAGCGCCGCCGATCGGGACAGTTGCGCGATCGCCGCCTTCGATGCGCCATAGGCGGCACTGACCTGCTTGCCGATCAGCGCCTGGTCGGACGCGATATTGACGATGGCGCCGCGCCGGCGCGCCACCATGCCGGGCAGCACCGCGCGCATCAGCGCATAGGCCGCCAGGAAGTTGACCCGGAACACCCGCTCCACCTCCGCCAGCGAGGTTTCCAGCACGGAGCCCAGGACCGTGACGCCGGCGTTGTTGACCAGGATGTCCACCGGCCCGCGTTCGGCCATCAGCGCGGCGAGGCGGTGCTCCAAGGAGCCGGTGTCGGACAGGTCGAAGTCGGGCAGGTCGAGGCCGATCACCGCCACGCCGTCTCGGGTCAGCGTCTCGAAAATCGCGCCGCCGATGCCGCCGCGATGTCCGGTGACGATCGCCCGCCGCCCCGCCAGGCCGAAACTCAGGTCCGTTCCCATCTTGCCTCCATCCCCATCGGTGTCATTCTTGCCGCCTGACATCGAAAGGGATCCCCTTGATGCGTGCCCGGCCCGCGATGCTCGCCGTCGTCGTGTTATCCGTCGTCCTGGTGCCTGTCGCGGCATGGGCGAACGACAAGATCACCTTCGGCCTGGATTGGAAAGCCGAGGCCGAGTACGGCGGCTACTACCAGGCGCTGGCGACCGGCCTCTACCAGAAAAACGGGCTTGACGTGGTGATCCAGCAGGGCGGCCCGCAGGTCAACCACACCCAGTTGCTGCTGGCCGGGCGGCTGGATTTCAACATCACCAGCAACGCCTTCCTGGCGCTGAACTTCGTCAAGGAGAACATCCCGTTCCGCACCGTCGCCTCGATCTTCCAGAAGGACCCAGCGGTGCTGATCGCCCATCCCGGCGAGGGCAACGACAGCTTTCCGGCGCTGAAGGGCAAGCCGATCATGATCAGCGCCGACACGCGGGTTGGTTGGTGGAATTTCCTCAAGGCCAAGTTCGGCTACTCGGACAGCCAGATCAGGCCGTACACCTTCAACCTCGCACCCTTCCTGGCCGACAAGAAAGCGATTCAGCAGGGCTACCTCGGGTCGGAGCCGTTCTCCATCAAGCAGGCGGCGCATTTCGATCCGGTGGTGCTGCTGGTCGCCGATGCCGGCTTCCAGGGCTACTCCAGCCTGATCGCGACATCGGACAAGCGGATCGCGCAGCAGCCGGACCTGGTGCAGCGCTTCGTCAACGCCTCGATCGAGGGTTACTACTCATACCTGAATGGCGATCCAGGTCCCGGGAACGCGCTGATCCTGAAAGCCAATCCGGAGATGACCCAGGCGCTGATCGACTACGGCCGGTCGTCGATGAAGTCGCACGGCATTGTGGACTCGGGCGACGCGGCGACGATGGGGATCGGCGCGATGACGGCGCAGCGCTGGCAGCAGTTCTACGCGGCCACGCTGGATCAGGGGCTGTATCCAAAAGGCATTGACATCAGCAAGGCCTACACCCTGCGCTTCGTCGACCAGAAGGTCGGGATGCGGCCTTGAGCCCTCGGTGCTGACGGTCAGCCATGTCGGCCGCCGCTTTCCCGGCGGCACCGAGGCGCTGCGCGACACCTGCCTGCGCCTGCACGAAGCCGACTTCATCGTCCTGCTTGGCCCCTCCGGCTGCGGCAAGTCGACCTTGCTGCGGCTGATCGCCGGCCTGGACCAGCCGGATGATGGCCGGCTGGACTGGGACAGCGGTCCTCCGGCGTTTGGCGACATCGGCTACGTGTTCCAGGACCCTACCCTGCTGCCCTGGGCCACCGCCGAGGACAACGTCTTGCTGCCGCTGCGCCTGCGCGGCGTGACGAAGCGGGCCGCCATGCCGCGGGTCCGCGACGCGCTTGCCCGCGTCGGCCTGGCCGGGTTCGAGACCATGCGTCCGCGACAGCTTTCCGGTGGGATGCGCATGCGGGTCTCGATCGCGCGCGCGCTGGTCACCCAACCACGCCTGCTGCTGATGGACGAGCCGTTCGCCGCGCTGGACGAGTTCACCCGTCACGCTTTGCAGGCCGATCTGCTGGCGGTCTGGCAATCGGCCGGCTGCACCGTGGTGTTCGTTACCCACTCGATCTACGAGGCGGCGTTCCTCGCCCGCCGTATCGTGTTGATGACCCCCCGTCCCGGCCGGATCGATCGCGAGATCGCCTCGGCGCTGCAAGCCGAACCCGAGACGCGGCTTGACCCGGCGTATGCCGAACTGGTGGCGCGGATCACCCGTAGCATGGCGGAGGCGTTGAGATGAGACGCGGCGTGCACGACAGCGCGCCGATGCGATGGGCGCCCGCACTGTTCGGCCTGCTGGCGCTGGCGCTGTGGGAGGGTGCGGTGCGGCTGTTCGACGTGCCGGTCTACCAGTTGCCTGGTCCGATCGCGATCGTCGGCGCCTTCGCGGCTGATCCGGTGGGGCTGCTGGAGGCGCTGGCCTCCACCTTGCTGGTTACCTTTGCCGCCCTGCTGGCCGCCGCGGTGCTGAGCGGCGCGATGGCGGTGGCGATGTCGGCCAGCCGGCTGGCGCAGGCGGCGATCCAGCCCTGGGCGGTGGCGCTGCAGGTCACCCCGCTGCCGGCGATCGCGCCGCTGATCATCATCTGGGTGGGCGAGCCGTTCGCCGCCCTGGTGGTCTGCGCCACGATCATCGCGTTCTTCCCGCTGTTCGCCAACACCGCGACCGGGCTGGCCTCGCCGCCGGCTGAACTGAACGACCTGTTCCGGCTGTATGGCGCCAGCCGGTGGCGCACCATGAGCTTGCTGCGGCTGCCCGCCGCGCTGCCGTTCTTCCTGTCCGGCCTGCGCATCTCGGGCGGCCTGGCGCTGGTCGGCGCGGTGGTGGCGGAACTGGTGGCGGGGTCTGGCGGTTTCGCCTCGGGGCTTGCCTACCGCATCCTGGAGGCCAGTTTCCGGCTGGAGATGCCGCGCATGTTCGCGGCGCTGGTGCTGCTGGCGCTGGCCGGCATCGTAATGAATTTCGGCCTGGACGCGGTCGGCCAGGCCATCCTGCGGCGGCGAGGCGTGGCATGAACCAGTTGCTGATCTTCGGGCGTGGTTACAGCGGCACGGCCATCGCCGACGCGGCCCAGGCGGCCGGGTTCGCGGTGACCGCGACGACCAGGGCCGGCGAGACTGGCACGATCCGGTTCGACGCCGCCGACGCGGCGATCAGGTCAGCCACCCATCTGCTGACCACCGCCGGCCCCGATGGCGACCAGGACCCTGTGCTGGCGCGCTATGGCGCGGCGATCGCGGCGGCGCCGGACCTGCGCTGGATCGGCTACCTGTCGACGACCGGCGTCTATGGCGACCGCGGCGGCGGCTGGGTGGACGAGGACACACCGGCCGCCCCGTCGCAGGCGCGCGGCCAGCGCCGCCTGGAGGTGGAGAATGCCTGGTCGGCATTTGCCGACCGCCGAACCGTCGACATCTTTCGGCTGGCAGGGATCTATGGCCCGGGCCGCTCCGCGTTGGACGACGTTCGCGCCGGACGCGCCCGCCGTCTGATCGCGTTCGGCCACAAATTCGGCCGCATCCATCGCAACGACATTGCCCGGGCCGTCGTCGCGGCGATGCGGCAGGACCGCACGATTGACCTCCCGCTTGGCCGCCGCGTGCTGAACCTGAACGATGACGAACCCTCGGAATCCGCCCTGGTGGTGGCCGAGGCGGCGGCGCTGCTGGGGGCACCGCCGCCGCCGGCGATCGGCTTGGCCGACGCATTGCCCGGCATGAGCCCGATGGCGCGCGGCTTCTGGGCGGAAAGCCGCCAGGTCGCCAGTGCCAAGACCAAGGCCGCGCTTGGGATTTCCTGGCTGTATCCGACCTATCGCGAGGGGCTACGCGGCATCCTGGCCGAGGAACTCGGCCAGCGTTCGCCGTAGCAGATCAAGGTCGGCCGGACGCGACAGCCGGTGGTCGCCGTCCTTGACCAGGATTACCCGGGCATCGGGCGTTTCGACCTGTTCGGCGATCCGCAGGGCAAGCTCCCACGGCACATCCGGGTCCGCCTGACCGTGCAGCAGCCGAACCGGGCAGTGGATCGGAATGCGCCCGGTCAGCACCAGATGATTGATGCCGTCCTTTATCAGGCCGAGGGTGATCGGCGTCGGCTCGCCATACTGGCTGGGCACATGCAGCACGCCGTCCCGCTCCAAGGTGGCGCGTTCGGCTGGCGTTGCGGCATCCCACATCAGCCGCTGGGTGAAATCCGGCGCCGCGGCGATGCCGACCAGCGCGGCCACCCGATTAGGACGGGCCAGCGCCGTCAGCAGCGCGATCCAGCCGCCCATCGACGAGCCGACCAGGACCAGCCGGCCGGCGGTCAACGCGTCGATCGCGGCCAGCGCATCGGCTGCCCAGGCGCCGATGGTGCCGTCCAGGAAGTCGCCGCCGCTGGCGCCGTGCCCGGAGTAGTCGAAGCGCAGCATCGCCTGGCCGCGTTCGGCACAGAACAGGGCGAGCGCCGTCGCCTTGTCGCCATTCATGTCGCTGCGAAAGCCGGGCAGGAAGACCACGGTCGGGCCGGCGCCTTGCAGCCTAGTCCAGGCGAGTTCGGTGCCGTTGCCGCGGTCTAGGCGTCCGGTGGTTTCGGTTCCGGTGGTCTCAGTCATCGATGTGATATCCTAAAGATCCCTATCTTGAGCTCACCTCACGGGTTTCTCAAAATTGCATGCCAAGCGAAATATAACGGGAAATCACAGCCTTTCACGAACGGAGGTACGCGGACGGGTTGTTGCTCTGGCGGCTGGTGGTACGGCTGTTGGGAACAGGCCTCATTGGGGGCGGCCTCAGCGCAGTGCCGCAACCGTCTCGGTCGCGAACTCCCGATCGGCGTCGAGCAAGGTAGTCTGGCCGCTGAACGGGTGCGCGGCTGAGTCGCCCTCGACCTCGAAGGCGCGCAGCACCGCGCCGGTGCTGTCGCGCAGCGTGTCCGTGCCGACGACGACGTTGCGCCCCGCAACCGTGCCCAGGACCACCCGCGCCGTTGTGGAGACCGTCCGTATCCGAGTGACGCGCACGTCGAGCGAGAGGTCGGCGGGCTGGCCGGGGAGCGCGATGCGCGCGGCCAGCCCGGCGCCGACCAAGTGGCCGGCCAGGGCCGTGAGTAGCTCCTCGCACTGGTCGGGCTGCGGGCAGCCCTGGACCGAGAGCGCCCAGGTCGCCGCGTTGGGGAGCGGGGCGGCGGCGCCGGTCAGCAGCGGCGTGACCTTGCCCTCGGTCGAACAGGCGGCGAGCAGCAGGGCTAGCCCGACGACGGACAAGGTGGGTTTCAGCATCGGGTGGGTTTCCTCGGGGCAGATTCGAGATGCGTGTTCATGCCGAGCGCAGCATAAGCAGGTCGTCCATGAACGTGCATACGGTGGCTTCGGGCTGTCGCGTCAAGCGACGGTGGTAAGGAGACCCCAGTTCCTTGCCGTGACGCACGGCGAGGATTACCACGCGCGGGCCGTCGAGGCGGCAAGTGATCGCGGTAGCGACACGCATCACTGGGCGTCCCCCGCACAGAACCGCACGAGCGAAATACCCGCATACGGCTCGCGGAGCAATCGTTGATCGACAAGGGGATCATCTCCGGTAAAAGAGCGGCGATCTGCATTGCCAGTGCCATTTCCGCTTCAGCAAAGAGAGCGTCATGAACGTATCCGTTCCCCCGGGCTTCGCCGCCTTCCGCCTGGCCTACGAAGCAGGGCGCGGCAGCCTGGTGTGGCGCAAGGGCGTGGCGGACCTGGAAACCCCGGTCGCGGCCTTCCTGAAGCTGGCGCACGGGCAGCCGAATGCATTTCTGCTGGAAAGCGTGGAGGGTGGCGCGGCGCGCGGCCGATACTCTGTGATCGGCATGCAGCCCGACCTGATCTGGCGCTGCCAGGACGGCCGCGCCGCCGTCAACCGCCATGCGCTTGCAGCGCCGCATGCCTTCGTGCCGGAGGTTCGGCCGGCGCTGGAAAGCCTGCGCGCGCTGATCGCGGAAACAAGGCTGGACGTGCCGGCGCATCTGCCGCCGATGGCCGGCGGGCTGGTCGGCTACCTGGGCTACGACATGGTCCGCCAGATGGAGGTGCTGCCCGACAAGAACCGCGATGTGATCGGCGTGCCGGAGGGGCTGATGGTCCGTCCCACGCTGTTCGCCATCTTCGACAACGTCAACGACGAGCTGTCGCTGGTCACGCCGGTCTATCCCGCCGGCGACATCCCGGCCGCGACCGCCTGGCAGCGGGCCGATCTCCGGCTGGCGGCGGCGGAGGCGGCGCTGGAGCGGCCGCTGCCGCATCAGCCGCCGCCGGTGATGCTGCCCGATCCGCCGGCGCCGGGATCGAATTTCTCCGCAGCGGCGTTCGTCGCAGCGGTGGCGCGGTGCAAGGACTACATCGCCGCCGGCGACGCGTTCCAGATCGTGCTTTCGCAGCGCTTCTCCGTGCCCTTCGCGCTGCCGCCGTTCTCGCTGTACCGGGCGCTGCGGCGGATCAATCCGGCACCGTTCCTGTTCTTCCTGGATTTCGGCGGGTTCTCCGTGGTGGGCTCGTCGCCGGAGGTCCTGGTGCGGCTGCGCGATGGGACGGTGACGATCCGGCCGCTGGCGGGGACACGACCGCGGGGTGCGACGCATGAGGAAGACAAGGCGCTGGAAGCCGAGCTGCTGGCTGATCCGAAGGAACGGGCGGAGCATCTGATGCTGCTCGATCTGGGGCGCAACGATGTCGGGCGGGTCTCGGCGATCGGCAGCGTCAAGGTGACCGAGAGCTTCATTGTCGAGCGGTTCAGCCACGTGATGCATATTTCGTCCAATGTCGAGGGCCGTTTGCGCGACGGGCTGGACGCGCTGGACGCCCTGGTGGGGGGCTTTCCGGCGGGGACCCTGTCGGGGGCGCCGAAGGTGCGGGCGATGCAGATCATCGAGGAGCTGGAACCGGACCGGCGGGGCATCTACGCCGGCTGCATCGGCTACTTCGCAGCGAACGGCACGATGGACACCTGCATCGGGCTGCGCACCGCGCTGGTGAAGGACGGCGTAATGTATGTGCAAGCCGGCGCCGGCATCGTCGCCGACAGCGTGGCGGCGTCGGAGTTCGAGGAGTGCCGCCAAAAGGCACGAGCGTTAGTGCGGGCGGCGGAGGAGGCGGTGCGGTTCGCGGCTGGGAAGGGTGGCGGCAACAATGCGGCGTGACGGTCCGCCGTAATCCACAACCGCCGTGTGCGCGCGGACCATCTGCCTGGAGCATGTGCCGCGATCATCCCGATCCGGTCAAGCAGGGCCTCGACAGCGGCAAGCCCGGTTCAGCGGCTACTTCAGCCCGTCTGGTTCGAACGCGATGCGCTTCATGTGTCCAAATACCTGATCCGGATTAGGCCGATCCCCGCCGCCCCTGGTTTGGGCAAAGAACTCGACCTGGACTGGAAATCCCGCGGCGAAGTCACGCAGGGCAATGACCTCATCATAAATGAAATCATCCATCAGGAAATAATATTCATCCAGCTTGAACCACAAAGCGGCGAGAATGAACAAGGTTGACGAATACAAATCCGCATCAAAATGTACCAGTACAGGTCGGGTGTGGTCCTTGCTGAAATCATCAAGGAAACTTGGAATCGAGTTCTGGAACCAGCCTTTTATGAATTGCACACGATCGTCGCCGATCTGTGGAAACACGCCGCGATTGGAGAATGCGCCGATGTCATGCATCTGCCATTTCTCGGGCAATCCAATGAAGCTATCAAAGCCATGAAAACGCGCTTGCGCGCTGGTAAATATCGTCACCATCTCCTGCATGCTCTTGCCATGCGCGACACCGAACTCGAGATAGTCGACCGGTTCATTGCGGCCGATTTTCTCGCCGGTAAAGGCATAGAACGCTGAAAGGTCTTTTGCCAGGATCACCGGCGCGGGCTTCGGCCAGTATATCGCGTCCATGGCGTGCGCGCGATTCTGCTCCCAGAGGCGTCCCTTGGTTGACATGTCCTAGCTCACCTTCGCGCTGTAACCGGTGTGGTTCTGCATGACGGCCATTACGTTCGCAATCATATAATATGAATTGTCACCAGTTGTCGGCCGAGGCGCGCATCTGTCGCCAAAGGCAATAGGCATTCCTGGCAACCGCCGCCCAGGACTTCGCAGGAAGGCTGATCTGCGCGCCATCAGGACTGATCGAGAACTGATCGATATGGCCAACGAGCAATCCCGGTTGCGGCGACTCCACATGGGCAAAGCGGGCGCTTTCGTCTTGCAGACGCACATACAGCAACGTTGAACGACCGTATGCACGAACCGCCTTGTGCAACTGCTTGATCTCGGTTTCCGAAAGGTTTCGATGCGCGTTCTTGTAGACAAAGATCTTGTCGCCGCCATGCAGGTCGTCGATGAACTTGGATCGCAGATAGGTCAGACGCCTGCACAGTTGCACAAACATCCTGTCGGCGGGCACCTGATCGGCACGAACGAAGGTGTGCATCATCATGCCGAAGCGCCGGTCGCTGGCGCCATATTCCAGGTGCCTGCCACCCTCGGGCGACCGCAGGATCGTCTGCTCCGGCGTGCCGACACCCTCGAACCCGGCGTCCAGCGCCGCGAGAAGTTGTTCCGGCCGCATTTCCGTCCAGCGGAGCAGCCCCAACGGCTCCGCACCGAAATGCCGCTGAAAAAGGCCGAACTCGCAACCAAGTCCGGTGCCGCCCATGCTCTCGAAGCTGGTGACGATGTCCTCGATGCCGATGTCATCGCCGATCGCCGGAACGACAACAGCGGGGGCGTTCCGGATCGACGCGACCGGATCGGTCCCCAGTCCCAGCAACAGGGTGCGGCGCTCGAACAGGTCTCGGCGCAACAACGGCGTTCCGCCGGGGCGGGCGTCGAGCGTCCGCCACAGCGACGTGGCCTCGGCCAGCTCGTTCTGCGCGATCAGGATGTCCAGCAGCGATATATCGAACGATACGTCCGCCGGGAACAGGTTGTTCGCCTGACGGATCACCGTTTTCGCATCATTCCATTTTTGCACCGTAATCAGCGCGTTCGCATAATCGTTGAGCAGACGAGGGTTTGGTGGGTAGCGCGCCACGTGATCAGCGAATGCGGCCAGCGCCGGATGCCATTTTTCCTGCCGGACAAGAGCGATTGCCAGCAAATGCGAAAGCGCCGGTTCGCAGGAAAATCGCCCGATGCTGGCACGCAGGAACGTCTCCGCCTCGATGTCCAGGTGATTGACCAACAGTGCATCGGCCATGCTGCGGCATACGTCGTGATTGTCGGGAAATTTCGCCTGCAGCAAGCGGGCGCGTTCCAGATAGGCCTGGTCTCGGATGGCTCCGCCTGCATCGGACAGGCGCAGGCCTGCAATCGCCAACTCGACGCGGGCCGGAAAACGTTCAATCGCGTTGCCTAACAGCACCTCGGCCTCCGTCAGCAGGCCTTGATGGTTGAGAGCCCCGGCCAGCCCGGTGATGGCCGATGTTTCGTCGGGAAAGCGCTCAAGGCAGAGGCGGAACCGCCGCGCCGCTTCGTTCCAGTCGTTCTTGCGCTCCGACAGACATGCCAGATCGAGAAGAAGATGAAGGCCTGCCCCAGCCTTTTCCACCCCCTCGGTCAGCACCTGTTCGGCTGTCGGAATGTCCGCCACCGAAACATAAAGCCGCGCGAGATGGATGTAAGGGAATGGATTGCCTGGTTCAATCGAGATCGCATGGCGGAACCGCCGCGCGGCGTCGTCCGTCAGGCCCAGCGTTTGCGCCAGCTTGCCGCTTTCCAGGGCAATGTCGATATTCCTGGAGAACCGCACCGTGGCAGCGCGAAGCGTGTTCGATGCCTTATCCCATTCGCCCTGCAACCTCGCCGCCTGGGCGGACCCGAGCGGCCCGGCGGGGAGATGCGGATATCGCTCGCAGACCGCGTCCCAGCGCTGCGCGGACCCCGCGAGATCCCCCGCCGCGTCGGCCAGCCGAGCGTGGCAAACAAGCAGCTCGGGCTCGTCTGGGAATCGGGTTATCGCACTGCTGAGAATGTCTGACGCGGCCTCGAACGCGCCTTGCTGCCGCAGCGCCGCCGCCAGTGCGGAATGCGCCTGCCAGAAGCCGGGTTCCGCGGCGATTGCGATGCGCCACCAGCGCTCCGCCGCGCTCCAGTTGCTCTGCGCCTCCTCAAGACGAGCCAGTTCGGCGGGCGGCTGTGCCAGAGCCGGGAAATGTGCAACGGCCTGGGTCAGGGCATGCCGCGCCGCGGCGACATGACCTTGCGCCCGCAACGCGCGCGCCTGGCCGATCAGAGCGTCCCTGACCTCGGGGAAGCGTTCGGCCACCACCGCCCAGCGCGCGCCGGCTTCCGGCCAGTCTTGGCAACCATCCGCCAGGCGCGCGTGCTCGATGAATACACCGGCTTCGTTCGGGAACTTTTCGCGCGCGCCCGCCAGCAGCGTATCCGCGTCCGCGGTGCGTCCCTGCCGGCGCACCGTCTGGGCAACATGCGTGACGCCCCACCAAATGGTCGGTGCAAGCGTGGTGAACTTCCACCAGGAACGTTCGGCATCTCGCCAGTCTTGCCTCACCTCGGCCTGACGGGCGAGATCGTGCCAGACCGAAGCATCTTCGGGAAATCGCTCCACTGCCGCCTTAAGCAACGCATTGGCTTCGTCGGTGCGTCCTGCTTCGCGCGTGTTTCGAGTGATTTCAAGCCACTTGCGAACGTCGTTTCCGGCCTGCGCCGCGGTCTCCCGAAGCACGTCGGTGCAGCCACCTGAGGCTCGGTCAGTCCGATGGGTCGAAGTCCGCATCTTCACATTACCCAATCGTCCCGAGGGGAAGCTGCGCTTTATGTCGCGGCGTGCCGCGGGAGGCCGAGTAGCCGAAGACCATCAGCCCGTGTCGATTATGCCTCTTGCTGCTTCAACCGAGCAAGCATCAAACGTGATTACAGACGAAAACAATTGCCTGCTGAAGCCGTCACGATTTTTGTTTTGCCGTCGCTCTCTTGGCAGTATAGTCAGCGTTGACTCGTGCCCAATGGGTTCGCGGCGGACGGGACGACCAGGTTGCATCCACGCCGCCTTGAGAATGATCAATCTTGCTGAATAACGGCAAGGTCGCAGGCAGGACAATGACATTGGCATTTCGTCAATCATGACATCCGGACCTGGCAGGGCACGGCATTGAAACGGAGGCATCTTGAAGATCACCGAGGTTGCCAACGACGCTCCTGCCCACACCGTATTCTTTTCGGAGAACCTCGAGGTCCTGTTCATAGAGGCTGCTACATCCTATCTGCTGATCACATTCAACGAGGCCGGGGAACCGGCAAACGGGCGAACGGTCTGGGGTGACGGTCTGGTCCGCTCCGCGGGGATAACGACTCTTGGTTTCATGTGCCGTTCCGCGAACTGGTTTCCACAGGCGGATATGCATGCAGCCGTCGTGGCTCTCGAACCGCTGCTGGCCCGGTTTCGGGAACGTATCCTGTTTGGCCATTCAATGGGTGGATATGGGGCAATCAAGTTCAGCCGGTTGCTTGGCGCCAGTGTTACCCTGAGCTTTTGCCCGCAATACTCGATCGATCCCGCGGATGTAGGCTTGTTTGACAGTCGCTACGTTGAGTCTTATCGGCCGGGTCTGCATGGCGGAATGCATATAGGCGCCGCGGATATCGCTGCCGCCATCTATCTTTTTCATGATCCAAACCTTATCGAGGATCAGTTGAATGTCGACCTGATCCATAGGGCGGCACCGTCAGTGCATCTCGTGCCCATGCGGAACACCGGGCACGGCACGATAGCGGCGTTTCGCGGCACTGCCGCCGCGACCGAATTGTTCAACCTGTGTCGCACCCAGGGTCCCGACGCCGTTCGGCGCCTTGCGGCGATGCGACGGCGAGGCCATCCGGAACGTCCATCGCTGATCTTGCGGGGGACCTGCAAGCGGCATCTGTCCTGGGCCGCCTCGATATTTCGCTTCGCCGGCAAAAACATGCGCCCGGAACTGGCGAGCTGGTTCGCCTGCCATATCGCCACGCTGGCGATCCAGCGCGGCGACAAGAGTCTCTGCCGCCTGATCATGCAATATGGGCTTGAAGTGCTGCCGAACGATCCACGGCCGTTGGACGCGTTCGTGCATCTTCTGGGAACCTCGGGCGACGTTCCTGGGGCGGTCGCGATGGCGCGTCGCCTGACGCAACTGGATCCGCTTAGTGTCGCCGCCAAGATCCTGCTCGCAGGCTGGCTGCAGCGAAACGGTGATCTTCAGGCCGCCTACACCGAAGCGCGCATGGTGCTGCGGACTGATCCGACGAACCTGCATGCGTTGCGAATGCTGGCCGACATCGACCGCCGCTGCGACCGGTTGGAGCAGGCCATCGCGTGGCTGCGCATCGCCGTCTCGGTCGAACCAGACGATACCGCCTTGCACCTCAAGATAGCGGCAATGCTGATACAGCTCGACGCCCTCGCGGAGGCTCGCCAGGCAGCCGAAACAGCAGCCCGGATCGCGCCGGTTGAAGCGGCGCCGTTGAAGGTGCTGGCCGAAGTCGCGCAGCGGCTGGGCGACCTTCCCAAGGCGGTTGCAATCCTGCGCCGGGCCGCGCCGTTGACCCATCGCGACGTTCAGCTTCACGCCTGGCTGGCTCACCTTTTGATGGAAGCCGGAGAATTCGAGGAAGCCCGGGAACGAGCCGAACACGCCCTGGCGCTGGAACCGGCGAATGTCGGCGCACTCTGTTCCCTGGTGGAAATTGCCCGGCGCTCCGGCAGGCCGGATGAAACCGCCAGATGGGCCCGTGCGGTGGCGCGATGCGGCAACGCTGATACGGGAAAGCTGGAATGGGCAGCCGGCGCCTTGATCCAGGCCGGCGATCTGGCCGGCGGTGGTGACGTCGCGTTGTCAATCCTTGGCCGCGACCCTTCGCATATCGGCGCGATGACCTGCCTGGCCGATATCTGTAGCCGCTCCGGCAATCTGGCGCACGCAATTGTCTGGGCGCACCGCGTCGCCGCCGCGGCGCCTGAAGACGCTGACCGACAGTATCACATCGCATCGTTGCAGATCCGTAGCGGGAATCTGGCGGCCGCCAGAACGGCGGCGCTATCAGCCCTGGCGCTTGAGCCAAACCACCGCCCTGCCCTGAACTGCATTTCGGATGTCGACGCTCGCCTGCTTGGCCCGGTCGCGGCTGAAGCGCTTGTCTAGAGCATTTTCATGGTGACTGGAACCGCTCGATCTACCACCCGCCGTCATGGCCGGCCTCATATGAGGCCGGCCATGACGAACCGGGAAGGCCCATGCATTTTTCCGGTCACCGTGGAAGCGCACTAGTTCCTTGTTTTCAGGGCCCTGCTTATCCCGGCGGGATGCCGCTGGTGACTGATTACCGGAATTCCACCCAATCCTAACGGACCAGATGCCTCATGAGCGGTCTTCTTTCAGCCTGGCGGGAGTGGCGGGATCGCCGCGACATCCTGCGAGATCTTCGCCGCCAGCAGGGCGATGCCAGCGAACGGGACCAGTTCAAGGTCAAGGATGACCTGACGTATGCCCTATCGGCACTGGAGCGGGACGATCCCGCCCAGGCAACGCAACTCTGGACCCAGTCGCTTTCCCGCTATCCGAGGGAAACCCGCAATTCACCGCTCGCGCTCAAGGTTCTTCTTGGCCTGCGCCGCTTTGATGAAGCGCAGGCGCTGATGCAAGAAGGCCGGACGAAAAATCCGCGTGAGGTCTATTTCGCGCGCAGCCTCGCGGAGGTCGCCCAGGCACGCGGCAACCATGATGAGGTCATAAGGCTCTGTGCCGACCTGCGAAAGCAGTACCCGGGCGTCATGGAAGGGTATGGTCTGGCTGCCGGAACATTCGCCGCCAAGGGTCAACTGGACGAAGCCGAGGCCCTGGCGGCAGAGACCATCAAGCGGTTTCCAGACCAGCTCATGGGATACCTGGAATACGGGCGGATCGCGGACAGGCGAATGGATTGGCCGCAAGCCTTGGCGCGCTGGCAAGTCGTTCAGCGCCAGTTCGGTCACCATATCGGCTACACCGGAACCGCCCAGGCGATGCTCCGGCTGGAACGTTACCATGAAGCCGATACGCTGCTTTCGGAAGCACGCGCTCTGTTCCCGACCAACCTGGGCATCTTTACCGAATTTGCCCGCTCGGCCCAGATGAAGGGCGACGTCATGGAGGCAAAGGAACGCTGGAACGCTGTGCTGAAACGTTTTCCGCAGCAGCCACATGGTTTTTTCGCGGCGGCCGAAGCGTTTGAGGCGCTTGGTGAACCCGCCGAAGCCGAGGCAACGCTGCGTGTGGCGATCGACCGCTTCCCGCGGGAACAACGTCCGTTCTTCGAGCTGGCACATCTGCTTCAGCGGCGTGGCAACGTGCTGGCCGCCGCGGAGGTCTGGGCCGGTTTGCGCCAGGCATTTCCCGACACCGAGGAATCCTATATCCATGGCGCCGAAGCCTTGGCGCACACCGGCCGTTCCGACGAAGCCGAGGCACTCCGCGCCGAACACCGCCGCCGCTTCGGGTCCGGATGATCGCGCCGGCTGGCCGATCCGCGTCTTAAACCACGCCGTGATACAACCCGCCCCTTGCGAGCCGCGCGTCAGCGGCCGATGATCCAGCGCAACGTCCAACCGGAAAGGCACTGACGCGATGAACGTCCTGCGCGGCAACAACGGCCCCCGCTACCGCCATATGGCCGGCTCATCCGAGCCATATGAGAGCATCACCATCGACAAGCTCACCCCGATCATCGGCGCCGAGATCGGCGGCGTCGACCTGTCCACGCCGCCGCCGAACCACCAGATGGCGGAAATCCACCGCGCCCTGGCCGAGAACTCGGTGATCTTCTTCCGCGACCAGACGCTGACGCCCGACCAGCACCTGAGCTTCGGCCGCAACTTCGGCGCACTGCATCTGCACCCGGCGGCACCGCACGCCCCCGGCCATCCCGAACTGATGATCATCCACGCCGACAAGGACAGTCCGCGCGCCAACGGCGAAGGCTGGCACAGCGACGTGTCCTGCGATCCGGAACCGCCGATGGGCAGCATCCTGTATATCCGGCAGACCCCGCCGCGCGGCGGCGACACCCTGTTCGCCAGCATGTACGCGGCGTACGAGGCGCTGTCCGACCGGCTGAAAACCTACCTCGACGGCCTGACTGCCGTGCATGACGGGGAGGAGTCGTATCGCGGCACCTATGCCAACCTCGGTGTCGCCGACAAGCCGGTCTATCCGCGCGCCGAACATCCTGTCATCCGCACCCACCCGGTCACCGGCCGCAAGGCGCTGTACGTGAACCGGGGCTTCACCAAGCGCATCCTCGGCATCCCGCGTGATGAAAGCACGGCCATGCTGTCGTACTTGTACAGCCACGTGGAGAATCCGCTGTTCCAGTGCCGCTTCCGCTGGCAGCCGAACTCGGTGGCGTTCTGGGACAACCGCTGCGTCCAGCATCGGGCGATGTGGGACTACTGGCCATATACAAGGTCCGGCTTCCGGGTCACCGTCGCGGGCGACAAGCCGGTCTAGAGCGTGATCGCCGGAGGTTGATCAGTCAGGAGGCGTGAATCACGCGATCAGACGAGAAATCAGGCCATGATCGGACATCGGCGATGATGCAACCTCAAACGATCATGGTCTGATGAGCCGCCGAACCGTTGACAGCGCACCCGCGCCATCCGGCTCGGTCTCCCGCATGACGGCGGAGGCCGCGCGCACGGCCTTCCTTGACTGGCTGAGACAGGAGCGCCACGCCGCCGCGAACACGACTGAGGCGTACGGTCACGCACTGGCCGGGTTTCTTGGGTTCCTGACGCGACATCTGGGCGCCGAACCGGACCTGACCGTGCTGGCGGCGTTGCGGGCGGCGGACATCCGGGCGTGGCTGGCGGCGCTGGCGAAGGACGAGTTGGCGGCGTCCTCCCGCGCGCAGCATCTGTCGGCGGTGCGCGGCTTCTTCCGCTACCTGAACCGGCGGCACGGCGTCGATCTGACCGCCATCCGGCTGGTCTCGACCGCCCGCGCCCACCCTGCCCTGCCGCGCGCCCTGAGCGTGGACCAGGCACGCGATGTCGCCGAACACGCCGGCGACCTGTCGGATACGCCCGCCTTGCAGGCCCGCGACATCGCGTTCTTTTCGCTGCTGTATGGCAGCGGGCTGCGTATCGCGGAGGCGCTGGGACTGGATGTGCGGGACGCCGCGGCGTTGCCGCGAAGTCCGACACTGCGGGTTGTCGGCAAGGGGTCGAAAACCCGCATCGTGCCGGTGCTGCCGGCGGTTCGCGCCGCGCTTGAGGCGTGGCTGGCGCTGCACCCGGACAAGCAGCCGGACAGTCCGCTGTTCGTCGGGGCGCGTGGCAGGCGGCTGGACCCGGCGGTGGCGCAGAGGGTGCTGCGGACCTATCGCCGCCTAAGTGGGCTACCAGAGCATGCAACGCCGCATGCGCTGCGTCATTCGTTCGCCACCCATCTGCTCGCCGGCGGCGGCGATCTCCGTTCGATCCAGGACCTGCTCGGCCATGTCAGCCTGTCGACGACGCAGCGTTATACCGCGGTCGATGAGGCCGGGCTGCTGGCGGTGTGGCGGAAGACGCATCCGCGGGGATAATTCCAAACAAAAAGACGGCGCCCGAAGGCGCCGTCGAAGTTTGGGGGGGAAACGTCATGCAGAAACGGCAGTGCCGCTGTCTGCGCTACCCACATTGGGTGGTGACATCGGGAGTCAAGCCCACGCTTGCGCGCGCGGCGCATCCCGGCAGCGATCGGGATGACGCTATCGATTTCGTGTTTTCATCCAGCGGCGACGGGTCCTGGGCTGGCGAGAGCGGGACAATCCAGCCTATATCCTCGTCCCCCACCTTGGACCACAATTTCCCTTGCCCCGCTGGAGACCATACGATGGATCATGTCGAGTCAGCCGGACTTCGTATTGCTCGGCCACTGTACGATTTTCTCGACACCGAGGCCTTGCCGGGGACGTCGGTTGGGTCGGATGCATTCTGGGACGGGTTCGCGGCGTTGTTGAAGGACCTGGCGCCGCGCTGCAAGGCGCTGCTGGACAAGCGCGACAGCATCCAGGCGCAGGTCGATGCCTGGCATCTGGCCAACAAGGGCAAGCCGGCCGACGCTGACGCTTACCTCGGCTTTCTGCGCGGTATCGGCTACCTGGTGGACGAACCGGCCGATGTCGCGGTCAACACGACGCATGTCGATCCGGAGATCGCGACAATCGCCGGTCCTCAACTTGTCGTTCCGGTCACCAATGCGCGTTACGCGCTGAATGCCGCCAACGCCCGCTGGGGCAGCCTGTACGATGCGCTGTATGGCACGGACGCGATCCCGGAGGATGACGGCGCGACGCGGGGCCGAGGCTACAACAAGATCCGCGGCGATCAGGTGGTGGCGAAGGCACGTTTGGTCTTGGATGACGCCGCGCCGGTTGCCTCCGGCAGCCATGCCGATGCGACCGGATACGCGGTGAAGGACGGTATCCTGGTGGTTGCTCTGAAAAACGGTGCCGCCACCGACCTGCGGGATCCTGATCAGTTCGCCGGCTATCGGGGCGAGCCGTCCGCGCCATCGGCAGTGCTGTTGAAGCACAACGGTCTGCACCTCGAAATCGTGATCGACCGCACGAACCCGATCGGCAAGGACGATCCGGCCGGTGTGGCGGACGTGATGATGGAAGCGGCCATTACCACCATCCAGGACTGCGAGGATTCCATCGCCGCCGTTGATGCCGCCGACAAGGTGCTGGCCTACCGCAACTGGCTGGGCCTGATGAACGGGACACTGCAGGACACGTTCGAGAAAGCCGGGCAGATGATGACCCGCAAGCTGAACGCCGACCGGCAGTATACCAAGCCCTCCGGCGGCAGCCTGTGGCTGTCGGGGCGCAGCCTGATGCTGATCCGCAATGTCGGCCATCATATGTATACCGATGCGGTGCTGGATGCGGCGGGGCGGGAAATCCCGGAAGGTTTTCTGGATGCCCCGGTCACTGCGCTGATCGCGATGCATGACCTGAACAGCAAGGGGCCGATCCGGAACAGCCGAGCCGGGTCGGTTTACATCGTCAAGCCGAAGATGCATGGGCCGGAGGAGGTGGCGCTGACCAGCGACCTGTTTGGCCGTATAGAGACGATCCTTGGATTGGCGCCGAACACGCTGAAGATGGGCATCATGGATGAGGAGCGGCGGACGTCGGCCAACCTGAAGGCGTGCATCGCGGCGGCCAGGGAGCGGGTGGTCTTCATCAACACCGGGTTTCTGGACCGCACCGGCGACGAGATCCATACCTCGATCGAGGCCGGCCCGATGATCCGCAAGAACGAGATGAAGGGAACCGCCTGGATCAAGGCGTACGAGGACCAGAACGTCGAGATCGGCCTGGAATGCGGATTGCGGGGCAAAGCGCAGATCGGCAAGGGCATGTGGGCGGCGCCCGACCGGATGGCGGACATGCTGGTGGAGAAGATCAGCCATCCGATGGCCGGCGCGAACACCGCATGGGTGCCGTCGCCCACCGCCGCGACCTTGCACGCGCTGCACTACCATCAGGTCGATGTCGGCGCGCGGCAGACCGCGCTGGCGTCCCGGCCGCGAGCCCCCCTAAAGGATCTGCTGACCATCCCGGTGGCCGAGGGGCAGAACTGGTCCCCTGATGATCTCCGGCAGGAGTTGGACAACAATTGCCAGGGCATCCTGGGTTATGTGGTGCGTTGGATCGACCAGGGGGTCGGCTGCTCCAAGGTGCCAGACATCCATGATGTCGGGCTGATGGAGGATCGCGCGACGCTGCGCATCTCCTCGCAGCATATCGCCAACTGGCTGCATCATGGCGTGGTGACGCCGGCGCAGGTGACCGAGGCGCTGCAACGCATGGCGCTGATAGTGGATCGGCAGAACGCCGGTGACCCGCTGTACAAGCCGATGGCGCCCGGCTTCGACGGCGTGGCGTTCAAGGCGGCCCGCGACCTGATCTTCGACGGACGCACACAGCCAAACGGCTACACCGAGTTCATTCTGCACCGCCGCCGGCGCGAGGCGAAGGCGGCGGCCTGAGGCGTGGCGGGAACAACCGCGGCGCGTCTTGCGATGCAGACCTGACGACGGTGGAACGCATTAGCGAGCCGCCGCTCGGTCCATTGCCGCCAAGATGGCGCCGAATCGCTCTTGTAGCTCGGCCCGCCAGTCCGCACCGGAATGCGTGAACACATAGAGTTCGTCGTTCCGGATCGCGGCAAGAACCTGCGCGGCAACATCGGATGGGTCGAGTCCTGCCCGGCCGAGTTCGGTCGAGCCGGGCGATGAGCTTGCCCGCTGTGCTTGCGAGGTCCGGTGTCCGCATCGGGCCATAGCGCTCCGGCCGATTACGCCCACTCTCCCAGATGCGGGTTCGCACAAATCCGGGACACAGCACGGTCACGCCGATGCCAAGCGGGGCGACCTGCATTGCCAACCCTTCCGACATGTTGACCACCGCGAACTTGCTTGCCGAGTAAGGGCTGAACCCAAGCCCGCTGTTCATGCCCGTTATCGACGCGGTGTTGACGATGTGGCCGCCTTCACCGTGGGCGCGAATATGCGGCAGGAAGATTCGGATGCCGTGCAGGACCCCCATGAGGTTGACGTCGAGCACCCATCGCCAGGTGTCAAGCGAGATGTTGTCGATACCGCTGCCGCCGCCAACGCCGGCGTTGTTGCAGACCACATGGACATTTCCGAATGCCTCGTATGAGGCGTTAGCCGCACGCTCGACACTGGCAGGGTCGGCAACATCGCACGGAATGCCGCGCACGTCCGGTGCGGAATCGTGCAGACTCCGGACGGCGGCGGCCAATGCATCCGGCTCGATATCAGCGAGCATCACTTTCATGCCCGCGTCCGCAAAGGCACGGCCGAGCGCGAACCCGATGCCGCTTGCTCCGCCAGTCACGAAAGCTGTCTTACCGGCGAGTTCCCGCATGACTTTCCCCTTGCCACCTCCGCCGACGTTCCCGCCCTGCCCGAGCGGTGTGACATCTCCGCTCCATCTTGGACATAATGCCGTTCTCCCGTTGCGCAGGCAGGGGTAAACCCTACGCCATGCCCAGCCGCGGTGCGATGGCGTGCGTATCCTTGCTGCTGGCCAGTGTGGCCGGGGCAGTCGCTTGGTACAGGTCCAGTTCGACCGCGCCGCCGAAAGCCGCGACGCCGTCCCGCCCTTCCCACCCCGCGTCACTGAAGGCAGAGCTGGTCGCCCGATGACCTCCGACAGGAGGCCGGATGCAGCCGAACGGCTACACCAAATTCATCCTGCACCGTCGCCGGCGGAGGGCGCGCGGTAACACCTACGATCCGGGCATCTGGTCACAGCGCAGCCCAGGAAGATCGTGGCTTCGACGAAAATAGGTGCATGGTCGATCCGTTTTAGTCAAATATCGCAGATGTTGCGATAACGAATAATACTAGTTGTGCAGATCGATGTTGCTTTTTCTTTGTTGGCACCGGCAAAGATAGCCGGTCGGAGGTCCTCAGCCGACGCCATGTTTGTTTGATGGAATTAAAAGGAAAGCAAATGGGAACAAGACGCCACCTGTTGACCCGGGCTGGATGGAGCGCGGCCGCGGTCGGCGCGGTTGCATCACTGGGCTTTGGCAATGCTAAGGCAGCAAGCGGTCTCGATCCGCTGCTGAACCTCGGCTTTCAGCCCAACAACCCACCCAGCGGCGGATCGGATTATGACATTCTGAACTTCGCCTTGAATCTTGAATATTTGGAAGCGGAATTCTACCTACGCGCGTTGACAGGCGTCGGCTTGTCGGCAGCCGACACATCCGGGGTGGGCACCAAGGGTACCGTCACAGGCGGCGCAGCGGTGCCGTTTACAACAGCGGCGATGGCACAATATGCCGCCGAAATCGCGGCCGACGAGCAGGCGCATGTGCGATTTCTTCGAGCCGCTTTGGGCGGCTTGGCGGTTGCGGAACCAACCATTGATCTTTCCAGAAGCTTCACCACGGCCGCGGTCGCGGCCGGCCTGATCCCGGCGGGCGGGACCTTCAATCCGTTCGCGGACGAAACCAGCTTCCTGCTTGGTGCCTACCTCTTCGAAGATGTCGGCGTCACCGCCTATCATGGTGCCGCGACGCTGATTCAAAGCAAGACGTATCTTGATGCGGCGGCGGGCATTCTGGCGACCGAAGCTTATCATGCGGCCACCGTGCGCACGCTGTTGTTGCAGATGGGGCAGGCACCTGCCACGGCGGCGATCTCCGCCTTGCGGGCAGCGGCATCAGGCGTGGCTGACGACCAGGGTGTCACCTTGGGCGGGGTCACCAACATCTCGCTGGGCGACGGCAATGCAATTGCCTATGATCGCTCAACCGCTCAGGTCTTGAACATTGTCTATCTTGGCGGGGCAAGCGGCGGCTACGGGTTCTTCCCGAATGGCTTGAATGGTGCCATCGCATAGAACGGCATTGTCCGACATTGACTTAACCTTAGACGATCGCACTGTTGAACAAATAAACCTGGAGTCTCTCAACCTGCTGGACGCGCGTCTATCACTGGACGCGCGTCCAGCAAACTTAATAACGTTACATTTGATAATTTCGTGCAAGGAGACGCCCCTGTCGGTTGGTTAATGCGCGCCGCTCGTGCAGCATGTCCGCTTGATCATCGACACGTCGCGTGTGATTGCCGATCGCAGGGTCCAGCGCGATTTCACCGCGTCATGGTGGCGGACGGTCCTGGCATCCGCTTGCGACACGTCAGGAATTATTGATCCTGACGAGTGGACGAGTGTTCCGTTGCCACCAGCTTCAATCCGCGCTCAGATGTCGGGCAGCAGCATCCAGTGCCCGAGGAAGCCCTTCGCATGATCGACAAGTTCGTGCCCGACATGGCAACGGCCCTGGCCGGCATCGCCGACGGGTCCGTTATCCTGCTGCCCGGGTTCGGCAACGGCATGCCGGAAGCCCTGGCGCAGGGTCTGCTCGCACAAGATGCGCGGAACCTGACCCTGGTGGCGAATGCCGGCGGGCGGGAGGCCGGGCCGACCGCTGACCTGCTGGCGTCCGGCCGTTTCCGCAAGCTGGTCTGCAGCTATGTCCGCGCCGACAGCGTCGCCGGCCGCCTGTTCGCCGCCGGCAGGCTGGAATTGGAGATCGTGCCGCAGGGCACACTGGCCGAACGCCTGCGCGCGGCTGGTGCCGGCATCGAAGCATTTTATACCCCCACCGCCGCGGACACGCTGCTGGCCGAGGGCCGGGAGACGCGGATTATCAACGGCCGCAACTGCGTGCTGGAATTTCCGATGCATGGCGATGTCGCGCTGGTGGACGCCTGGGAAGCCGACCGCTGGGGCAACCTGACGCACCGGGAGAGCGCGCGGAACTTCAATCCGGTCATGGCGATGGCGGCGAAGCTGACCATCGTGCAGACCCGCCATGTCGTCGCGCTGGGGGATATCGCGCCGGCCAACGTCCACACACCCGGCGTCTTCATCCAACGCGTGCTGCACGTATCGGCGTGACGTGGGCCAGCATGACGAAGCCGGCATAACGGAGGAAAGCATGACAGTCCGCCCGCTCGACCGCGCCGGCATCGCCGCCCGCATCGCGCACGACATACCGGAAGGCTGGTTCGTCAATCTGGGGATCGGCATTCCCACCGGCGTGTCTGATCACGTGCCGTTGGACCGCGAAGTGATCTTCCATTCCGAGAACGGCGTGATCGGCGCCGGGCCGGCGCCTGCCGCGGACGCCATCAATCCATACCTGCTCAACGCCGGCACGCAACCGATCACCCTGCGCACCGGCGGGTCATTTGTCCACCACGCCGATAGCTTCGCCATCGCCCGCGGCGGTCACCTGGACCTGTGCGTGCTGGGCGCCTTCGAGGTCGCCGAAAACGGCGATATCGCCAACTGGGCGCGGTCGCCAGACGAACCGGTCAAGCAGGTCGGCGGCGCGATGGACCTGGCCATCGGCGCCAAGCGGCTGTGGGTGGCGATGGAGCATATCACCAAGGGCCACGGCGGCTCGCGGCTGCGGCGCGCCTGTTCCTACCCGCTGACCGCGAAGGGCGTGGTGCGGCGGGTGTATACCGACCTCGCGGTTCTGGACGTCACGCCGGACGGTTTCGCGGTGATCGACATGGTGCCCGGCATGACGCGTCAGGCGCTGCAGGACAAGACCGAAGCGGAGCTGCACTGGCCATGATCACCGGCATCGAGATCAAGCACCGCGCGCCCCTCGTCGGTGGCGCGGCATTCGGCGACACGGGTGCCTATGAGCGGATCGACGGCACCGCCATTGGCGCCCTGGACCCGGCGCATCCGTGCAATCGCGGCATTGCCCTGCTGGAGCAGGCGCCTCGCAACGCCGCCGGACGGGTTGAATATCGCAGCGACTTCGTGCTGCTGCGGCCGGCCGATCCCGCCCGCGGCAACGGCCGCCTGCTGTATGAGGTGAACAACCGCGGGCGGATCATGCTGTTCGCCAACCTGTGCGCCGGCGCCGGCGGCAACCAGCCGAAGACGGCGGACGAACTCGGCAACGCGCTGCCGCTGCGGCGGGGATTTTCACTGCTGTGGACCGGCTGGGACCCAGGTGCGCCAAAGCCCACCGGCCTGCCGCTGGAGGTGCCGGCGATCGAGGGCGTGACGAAAAATATCCGCGAGGAATTCATCTCCGGCACGCGGCTTGGCCTGCTGGAGGTGTTCAAGCTGGCCTACCAGGCGACCGGGCCGGCGTCGGTCACCGTGCGGCGAACGCAGACCGCGCCGCGCACCGACGTGCCGTTTGCGTTCGCGGACGACCGCACGATCCGGCTGATGCCCGACGGCACGATGCCGGAACTCGGGTCGATCCATGAAATCCGCTACGAGGCGACCAGGCCGCGTGTCCTGGGCATCGGTTTCGCGGCGACTCGCGATGTGGTCAGCCATCTGCGCCACGACGGCGCCGGCCTGCTGGGGCGGCCGATCACGCACACGCTGGCGTTCGGCATCTCCCAGGCCGGCCGTTACCTGCGCGACCATATCGCGCAGGGCTTCAACGGCGACGAGGACGGGCGGCGCGTGTTCGACGGCGTGTTCACCCATGTCGCGGGGATCGGCCGGGTGTTCCACAACACGCCGTTCGGCCAGCCGTTCCGAACCCGGACATGGCATGAGGATCATGACTTTCCCGAAGTGGAATTCCCGTTCTCCGCCACCGCGCTGGATGACCCGATCACCGGCGGCTCCGGCGCCCTGCTGCGCGGCGACGCACTGATCCGAAGCTGATCGAGACCAATACTTCGACCGAGTATTGGCAAAAGGGTGCCTCCTTGCTGCACACCGATCCGCTTGGCGGACACGACGTCGCGCTGCCGCCGAACGTGCGGGGCTATCTGCTGGCGGGAACCCAACATGGCGGCAAGGCGGGGATGCCGCGGGACAACGGCCCTTGCGTCAATCCGCGCAACTGGCATGACCCGATGCCAGCGGTGCGGGCGCTGCTGATGGCATTGGACGAGTGGGTGGCGACAGGGCGCGCGCCGCCCGACAGCCGGCTGCCGCGGATCGATGACGGCACGCTGGTGCCGGCCGAACAGGTGGCCTTTCCCGCGATCCCCGGCCTGATCCGGCCGTATGCCGCAAACGATGTCGCACCCTTGGCGGATTGGACGAACCTGGTGCCGGCGGCCCGCGCGTACATTGCGCTAGTGCCGCAGGTCGACGCCGACGGTAACGAGCGTGCCGGCATCCGTCTTCCCGATATCGCGGCACCGCTTGGTACCTTCGCCGGATGGAACCTCTACACGGCGCCGTACCCGGAGGGCGAACTCGCCGATCGCGACGGCACGTTCCTGGCATTCGCAACCACCGATGCGGAACGCCGTCAGAGCAATGATCCTCGGGCTTCGATGGCCGCACGTTATCCGGACAATGGCCATGCCGACGCGGTGCGGACCATGGCGCAGGCACTGCTGCGCGACCGGCTGTTGCTGGCCGAGGACGTCGAGCGCCTGATGAAGTGAAGGGTGGGTTTGGGGTGCCGCTTCATGCAGAATGCGCCGTATCGGCATTAGACCATGATCGGCCGGAGTTGCATCATCAGCGTCCGATCATGGCCTGACGCCTCCTTTGGCCGCGCGACTCAGGCCTTTCGACTCCACCTCCGGCAGACCTGAGCTGACTGCATCGACGGCATCAGCCCTCCGGCAACCCCTCCTCGCGTCCCGGCACTGAAATGTCATAAGCATTCAGCAGCAGCGACACGAGGCAATACCCGCCAACCAGGTAGATCAGTTCCGCTGTCTGCTGCTCGCCGAACAGCCGCACCGCCCGCGCGTAGGTGGACTGCGGCAACTGCCGCCCGGACGCCAGCGCAACCGCCACGTCGTATGCCGCCTGCTCTTGCTCCGTCAGGTCCGCCGGTCGTTGTCCCGCCGCGATCGTCGCGATTTTCGAGGGACTCAATCCTGCCCCTTCCGCGACGCGCTCGTGCGCATAAAGTTCATACCGCGAGCTGAACACTGCTCCCGTTGCCAGGATCGCGACCTCGTGCGCCGGCTTTGGGAGATGCGAATGGTCGATCAGCGCTTTCGTGTAGCTCCACGCCGCACGTCCAAAGGCCGGGAACCGCAGCATCGGCGGGAACGGCCCCACGAGCGCCCGGTCCGTCCGCATGGAGACGAACCCTTTCAGGTGTTCGGCGACGTAGGCCGCCATCTCGTCATGCAGCGCCCGCAGGTCGGCGGGCATCTCGTCCGGTGGGTAAGGTGCAGCGCGCATTGTTGCACTCAACCCGCGGAGCCGGGTTCGGACAGCCCGCGATGTGCCTTGGCGGCCGCCGTATCGGGCAGCAGGTCGGCGATCGCGCCCATGATCTTGTTCTTGCCCGTGGGCGTGACCTTGTCCTTGCCGGCCATCATGGCGTCGAACCCGGCCTTGGCGACCACGGCGGGATCGTCCTTGTTGTCCTTCACGCCCGCCTTGGTATCCATCATCTCGGCGCGCTTGAAGAAGTTGGTTTCAGTGACGCTGGGCATCAGCACGGAAACGCTGACGCCGGTTTGCTTCAGCTCCTCGTGCAGCGCCTCGCCGAACCAGCGCAGGAACACCTTGGTGCCGCCGTACACTGCCTCGAACGGGTCCGGCATCGTGGCGGCGATCGAGGACGTGAACAGAATCCGCCCGGCGTTGCGCGCCACCATCTCCTTCAGGACCAGCTTGGTGAGCTGCACGGCGCCCCGCACGTTGACGTCGATCAGCCAAAGCTCGCGCTTGAGGTCGGTTTCGGCAAAGGGGCCGCCCAGGCCGAAGCCGGCATTGACGCACAACGCGTCCACCGGCCGCCCCGTGTCGCGGATCGCGGCGTGCAGCGCATCGACCTGATCCTCGCGGCCGAGGTCACCTGCCCAGCAGGTCACGGTGCCGCCATCGGCGGAAAGTTGGCCCGCGGCGTCGCGCAGGTGTGCCTCATCCTGGGCGGCGATCAAGACGTCGAAACCGTTGGCGAGGAACTGGCGGGCCAGCTCAAAGCCAATGCCGTTGGAACCGCCGGTGACAACGGCGAAGGAACGCTGGTGGTGGGACATGGGTACTCCTTGGGAATTACGAATTGGATGCATTCTGCTGGCTCCGACACTCCTCGGTGGGCCAACCGAGCTGTTCCCACATGGCGAGCTTGTTCCATTCCTTGATGAAGGCGGTGAGCTTGCCATCCTTGGCACGGAACAGGGCGGCGGCGGTCCAGCATGCCTTGCGGCCGGTCGGCGCGATGCTGCCATGGGGCTCGCCCCTGTGGTGCCCCTCGGCCGTGTAGCGGATCGCGACCTGGTCGGCCTTGGCAAAGATTACGTCGAAGCTGACCAGGCGGAGGTCGTTCACCTGCTTCATCAGCTTCCCGTGATCTTCGGCGTATTCCTCCAGTGTGTGGACCTTCGGAAAGGTGGTCGGCACGGTGAAAATGTTGCCGGGGGCGCAGAGATGAACGACCGCCTCCCGGCCGGCCTTTCCAGGCGTGTACGAGATCCGCATGTACTCGCGCGCCAGCTCGACGTTGCGGGTTTCCTCCTCGGTCAGGCCCGCAAGGGCCGGCGTGACAGGGGCCTCACTCATGATGGCAGGCTCCAATGAACGGGAGGGAAACGCGGAAGCACCGTGGAAGTTCGCGCCTGCCACGGCCCTGGTCATGACCACCGCCCGCATACCGGGTCTTTGACGAAGCGATCAGCGTCTCGGACGGCACATGTGGTCGCGAGACTTGCTCCGCGCATCGGAAAACGCCGAGCGTCGTGGCGTCGGAACGTGCGGTCGGCTGGCGCCAGGACCTGCCCTTGCCGGCGGTCATGTTACGGCCGCCATTGCACATCGGCGGTTGCATGGGCCACACTGGTGCCTCGTCCGGAGAAGCAATCATGGCCAACGATCTGGCTGCCATCGAAGCCGTCCTGCGAACCTACTTTGACGGGCTGTACGAGGGCAGCGTCGAGAAACTCGGCATGGCATTCCATGAAACCGCCGACCTGCGAAGTGTCGCCGCCGACGGAACGTTATCGGTGATGTCCCGCGCCGCCTGGTTCGAGGCGGTGCGGTCGCGTCCCTCGCCCAAGAGCCGCGACCTGCCGCGGCATGATTGGGTGGTGACGATTGACCGCTCCGGCCCCGCCACTGCGTTCGCCAAGGTGTTCTGCGCCATTCCGCCGCGCTATTTCACCGACTACCTGACGCTTGCCCGGCTGCCCGAAGGCTGGATCATCGTCGGGAAGACGTTCCACACCGATACACACTGATCCCCTCCAGCACGGCGACGCATCCCCGTCCCATCGCGGCCAGGCGGGCAATCAGCCTGGTGTTCTGGGTCAGCGGGTTCGATATGGGGATCTGGGCGTCGCAGATCCCGCGCATCAAGGCCGGGTTTTCCTTGTCTGACTCCGGCCTTGCTACGATCGTGTTCGGTTTTGCCGTCGGCGCGATCCTGACGATGCCGATCACCGGGGCGTTGACCACCCGGCTGGGCGGCGTCCGCACGGTGGTGGCCACCGGGCTTGCGGGCGCGGTCTCCATGGCGTTGCTCGGCGCGGTGGAGAGCTACCCTTGGCTGCTGGCCGCGGCGCTGCTGACGGGTGTCGCCCTCGGCGGGCTTGATGTCGCGATGAACACGCAGGCGAGCGTGATCGAGCGTGCCTGGGGCGGCCCGATCATGTCCGGCATCCACGGCTGGTTCAGTCTTGGGAGCCTCGCCGGGGCGGCGGCGGGCGGCGGGCTGACAGCGGCGGCGGCATCGTTTCAGGCTGTGCTATCCATCGCGGCAACGTTGGACCTTGTCGCGATCTGTGCCGCCGCAAGCTGGCTTTCTGTGGAAGGCGTGCCAGCCGGTGGCTCGAATTTTGCGTGGCCACGGCGCGCGGTGCTGGGTATCGGCTTGCTCTGCCTGCTGGCGTTCCTGTTCGAGGGCGGCGTGTTCGACTGGACCGCGGTCTATCTGCACGAGGTCGGCGGCGCCTCGCTCGGCGCCTCGTCCGCCGGCTTCGCCGGGTTCTCGCTGAGCATGGCGGTGACCCGTTTCGCCGGCGATGCCTTCGTCCGCCGCTTCGGTCCCAGGCGTGTGCTTGCGGGCGGTGCCGGTCTGGCAGCCTTCGGAATCGCGCTGGCCTGCGCGGTGCCCGACCTGCTGGTGGCGACGGCGGGCCTTACGTTGGCAGGGTTTGGAGAGGCGAATGTCGTGCCGGTACTGTTCAGCGCGGCTGGCCGTGTGCCGGGCGTGACGCCGGGCGGCGGCATCGCGATGGCGGCGACCATGGGCTATGGCGCGTTCGTGCTGGGGCCGCCGGCGATTGGGTTCCTGGCCGATGGGGTCGGGTTGCGTCTGGCGCTGCTTGTGCTGCTGGGATGCGCGCTGGCGATTGCTGTCTGTGGGCGGGTGGTCGAGCATAGGCCGCCACCCCCCGGTCATTGAGCCGATCGTCGCTGGACGCAGGACCGGAAAGTACTCGTGCGGCTTACTACCAAGTGCAAGTGGAACGACCAGATGTTGCAGACGGGGGCCGTAGGCTACACCGCCTGGTTCATGGTTGCCGCAACTGGAAAGCCACGGCTGCAATCTGCTTTAGCGGTATCTGCAGCCGTATTTTTAGGGCTCAAGGTATAATTTGCGTCGCCCTCTGATGCTGACCTCTTGGACTGTGGAGCATCAATCAGCCGGAACGACCGGCGTAGCCCATGCCGGACGCCGTGTCCGTCATGGGCCCACACGACAAAGGAGCCCTTCAGCTCTGGCTTTTCTCCACCAGAAAGGAGATCTTTACATTAGCCCGGAAGTTCTTGACTCGATCGTTTTCGACCGTGGCCTGGAACTCGTTGACGTAAACGGAACTGATGCCGCGTACGGTGCGCGATGTTTCCGCAACCGCCTGACGCACAGCATCTTCCCAACCCTGCTCGGACTCGGCAAGCAACTCGATGACTTTTACGACCGCCATGGTATCCTCCTTGGCGGCTCTCCACGCCGCCTATGTCCGGAACGACGCCAGACGTGCCCGGTTGCCGGTTTCCACGGGCAATTTCTCACATCCGAATACGGGATCTCGCGTTTTAATTGGCCAGCCTGTCAGGCCGGGGCGACGTATTGGTAATCCCCGCAGTTGACTGCCTTTAACGGGATACGACCGACCTTCTGGTAATTGCCCGCGCTATTCACCAGGCCAGGGCGAGTTTTCGGTTGCCCGCCGAGTCTGTTCTGGATACGATCCAAAAGAGGCCATCAAAAATTGCCCTGGGAGAATCCATGGTCACATATTCGATCAGTTAAAATAGTCCTTCCAAAATAAGTAATAGAGTATAGTTGTCAATGTGGAGATGATGTTCTTTATTATCTACATCAGCCGGTAGTAGAGACATGAGAGTTCTAACCAAAGATAGCCAAGAACGTCTTGGCATAAGTGGCATAGTTTTCCGGATCTTGCAGGTGGTGGAGCAGGCGCAGTGACAGATCGACCATGGTGGGACACTTGGACACGACCTTGGTCTTGCGTCGAAAGCGAGCGAGATAATGCCTGACGTTGCTGTTGTCCTGCTCAATGGGGAAGGTCAAGTCCTTGCCGGTGAACAGTTGATCCTCCGGGATCAGCCGGTGGTAACCCTCCCAATCATCGGTGACGAAGGTCTTGCCGCTCAGGCCGACCTTGTCGAGCAGGCGGCGGCAGGTTGCATCATCACGCCCACCCAGAACCCAGGCCACAACGCGGCGTGTATCAACGTCATAGGCGCGCCAGACCCACAGCTTGGCAGACTTTTTTTGATGAAGTGCCACATCTCGTCCGCCTCGACCGTGATCACCTGCGCCGCTACCTCAGGCTCCGGCAAGGCGGAGGCTTCGGCTCGCACCCACTTCAGCACCGCCACGTCGCTGACACCCAGCAGGCGTCCGATCATGCTAAAGCTCATGTTGCCCATGCCATACAGCAGCATAGCCAGCGCCTTCATCGCAGGCGGCTTGCCCCGCAACGGGGTATCGGTGAAGTTGCAGCCACAGCGATGACACCGGTAGCGCTGGTGGCCGCGCACCGTGCCGCTCTTGACGTAGTCCAATCCTCCGCACTGCTTGCAGTTCAAACCATCCGCAGACATTACATCCTCCAGCCCAAAAACCGTCAGTCTAGCAACGCTGGCAGATATCTCAAGTTAGAACTCTCAGAGACATAACCGCCCTGCGGAATGAAAGCTTCATGGTGACGCTGCCGTGGGAACCATCCGCGCTTGTGCCTGCGATGCTTCGAACGTCCGCCTTGGATCAACGCAATCATCATGCTCGGCCATTGATCTCGTCCCCCCATCCGCCCGGGAAGGTCCTCAATATCCCGTTTTGGTTGCCGCGATGGCATAGTGCTTGCGCGGGAACTCCTCGGTGTACGACCGCAGCCCCTTGCCCATCCGCGTGCCCATGTCGCGGAATGGCCTGGCACGCAGCTTCGCCACATCAAGGTCGATGCCGATGCCCGGCGCGGTCGGCAGATCAACAAAGCTGTCCCGCACGACGAGCGGCGCACCGGCGATCTCGTCGCACGCCGGCTTCAGGTTGACGAAGCATTCGGCGATCCAGAAGTTTGGGATCATTGCTGACACCTGCACCGTCGCGGCCAGACCAACCAGCGTCGAATTATAGTTGTGCGGCGCGATCGCCACCGCGTGCGGCTGCGCCATCGCGGCGATGTCAAGCATCGCCAGAATACCGCCGCAGTTGCAGATGTCCGGGTTGATGATGTCGGCGGCGCGCGCGGCAAAGGCGGCGGCGAAAGCTTCCTTCGAATAGATCGCCTCCCCCGTCACGATCGGCATCGGCAGGGCGTGGCGCACCTCGGCGACCAGTTCGATGTTGTCGCACAGGCAAGGTTCCTCATACCAGCCAATGTCGTATTCGGCGATGCGGCGGCCGATGCGGATGGCGTGCATCGGCGCGAGCCGGCGGTGGACTTCCACCAGCAAGGTGAAGTCCGGGCCGAGCGCCTCGCGCATCATGCGGACGTAGCGGACGACGTGGTCCTCGTCCTCGCGATGGATGAAACTGCGCCAGGGGCCGGGGAACGGGTCCCATTTCAGCGCGGTGTAGCCCAGTTCCTTCACCGCCAGGGCACGCTCGATGTTCCGCTCGATGCTCTCGGTGCCGCTCGACCAGCCGTTGGCATAGACTTTCACGCGCTCGCGGGAGGCACCGCCCAACAGGTTGTAAAGCGGCAGATTGGCGTGCTTGGCGACGATGTCCCACAGCGCGATCTCGATGGCGCTCCAGGCCGACATCAGGTCCAGCGATGCGCGGCGCATGGCGAAATCCTCGAACACCACCTGCGCGGTGTGGCGGATGCTGAAGGCGTCGCGGCCGATCATGTACTGCGCCAGATCGCGCAGCAGGTGCTCGATGACCGGTTCCTTGCCGGGGGTGACGTAGGCCTCGCCCCAGCCATGCAGGCCGCTGGCGGTTTCGATGCGGCAGAACAGCAGGTTCTTGGCGGTGCCGGGGTCGAACAGGAAGGTCTCGATGCGGGCGATCTGCATGGCGGTTGCCTCGACGTCTTGTTGATGGCCAATGTACGTCGCGGATCGGACAGCGGGCAATGACGGCGCTTGCGGCGGTGCGATGGGCGTGCGTAAGGCCTGGGCTGTGACATTGTCCTCGCCTGTCGTGCTGTTCCGGGATCAGCGGTTCGTCGTGCTCGACAAGCCGACCGGGCTGGCGGTGCATGCCGGTCCGGCGGGCGGAGGCAGCGTGGAGGACTGGTTCCCGCTGCTGTCCCGCCGCAAGGATGGCCCGTGGCTGGCGCATCGGCTGGACGCCGATACCGCCGGCTGCCTGGTGGTCGCGCTGCGGCATGCCGCGCTGCTGGCGGCGCAGGCCTGTTTTGCCACGGGTTCGGCGCGGAAGACCTATTGGGCCGTGGTGGATGGGGCGGTTCGGGGCGAGCACGGCACCATCAAAGCCGCGTTGCGCCGGCAGACCAGCCCGCTCGGCTGGCGCATGGTCATCGACGCCGCCGGACAGACAGCGGTGACGGACTGGCAGGTGCTGGGCCGTGCCGATGGGCTGACCTGGCTGGCATTGCAGCCAAGGACGGGGCGGACGCACCAGGTGCGGGTGCATTGCGTGGCCCTGGGGACGCCGATCCTGGCGGATGAGCGATACGGCATCCGGGGCGATGGACTGCATCTGCTGGCCCGCTCGATCCATCTGCCGTTGGACCCGCCGGTCGATGCGATCGCCGAACCGCCGCCACATATGATGGCAGCGCTGGAACGATGCGGGTTCCGGCGGTGAATTGGGCGCCGCGTGTTCCCGGATGACCGCCGTGACGCAACGCAACAACAACGCCGTTGGTCCGATTCCTGGGTGCATCGAGCATGAGGGCGATCAACATCCCTTGGCCAAAGTCGCAAGCTTCGAAACCGGGGGGGTAGTATAACCAGTCGCTCGGCCGCCATCGAAACAAAGCATGGGTTGCCGCGACAAATCGCGGTTGCGGATCTCGCACCGCACTCTGTCGATCGTGTCAAACAGAACTCATAGCACGGTTCCATGCCCTGAGCGTCGGCACGACAAAGGCGGCGCGGTCGGTGTCACTTTTTTCGCCGGTTGATATCTTGTATCAGATTTGGAGGTGTTCTCATCATCCGCTGACTGCGATCCGACTTCGGCGGCCTCCCGCTCGAATTCATCGGCGAGTTCGAGCAGCGTGGTCCGCAAGCGCGCGGCACCGCCCGCAGCGACGCAGGCACAAAGTCGCTTGGCTTCTGCACGCAACTCCGGCGCACTTCTTCTTGGCATGACCAGAACTCTGCGCGTAACTGCCGTTAGATGGCTGCTTGTCGGAAGCGTGATCCTCCGACGTCATGTCAAATCATGAGGCAGCTACGATCTGTCGCTCCGTGGGCAGGCGTTATAGGCCTTGGTCAGGATAGTGAGATATGCAGCGGAGTGGCGGGTTATTGATGCCGGGACCTACGGCAGTGGCTGCGCTGCCGCAGGCGTGACCGATACTGCCTGCCAGAAACACCACGCCATAAGGATAAATCCTGAAGCCGGCTGATTTCACTGGCGCGCCCGGAAAGACTCGAACTTCCAACCCCCAGATTCGTAGTCTGGTGCTCTATCCAATTGAGCTACGGGCGCAGTCAGGCGCGGGGGTGTAACCGAACCCCCGCCGGCGGGCAACCCCTAAGCCGCGAGTTTGTCCAACTCCCGCAGGATCGACTCGCCCATCACGCCGGTGCCGACGCGGGCCGAACCCCGGCCCATGATGTCGCTGGTGCGCAGTCCGTTCTTCAACACGTTCACGCACGCCATCTCGACCAGCGCCGCGTCGTCGTTCAAGCCGAAGGAGTAGCGCAGGAGCATCGCGAAGCTCAGGATCTGCCCCAGCGGATTGGCGATGCCCTTGCCGGCGATGTCCGGGGCGCTGCCATGGATCGGCTCATACAGCGCGTGCTGCTTGCCGGACGGCTGGACCGCGCCCAGCGTGGCCGAGGGCAACATGCCCAGGCTGCCCGTCAGCATGGAGGCGAGGTCCGACAGCAGGTCGCCGAACAGGTTCGAGGTCACGATCACATCGAACTGCCGCGGGTTGCGAACAAGCTGCATGGCGCAGTTGTCGGCATACATGTGCGCCAGTTCGACGTCCGGAAACTCCCGGTCGCGCAGTGCGGTGATGGTCTGGCGCCAGAACAGGCCGGACTGCATGACATTGGCCTTTTCCACGCTGCAGAGCCGGTTCTTTCGCTTGCGCGCGAGGTCGAAGGCGATGCGGCCGACGCGCTCGATTTCGTTGGTGGTATAGGTTTCCGTGTCGAAGCCACGCTGCTGCCCGTCGGGCAGTGTCTCCACGCCGCGGGGCTCGCCGAAATAGATCCCGCCGGTGCTTTCGCGCACGATCATGAGGTCCAGTCCGCGCACCACGTCGGCTTTCAGGGTGGAGGCGTCGACCAGCGGATCGAGGACCGTCGCTGGCCGCAGGTTAGCGAACAGGTCGAGCTCCTTGCGCAGGCGCAGGATGGCGATCTCCGGCCGGAGCTGAAAGCCGAGCGTGTCCCATTTCGGGCCGCCGACGGCGCCGAACAGGATGGCGTCGGCATCCTTCGCCTTCTGCAGGGTTGCATCCGTTATAGGCGTGCCGTGGGTGTCGATCGCCGACCCGCCCACATGGTCGTCGGAGACGTCGAACGTGACAACGCGACGCCGATCCATCCAGTCGATGACGCGGCGCACCTCGCGGATCACTTCCGGACCGATACCGTCACCAGGCAGGATCAGGAGCTTCTTGTTGGCGGGCATCGGCGGTCCCCCATGGTTCATGCAGCGGTTGACGGCAGCCATGGCTGGCTTTCGCGGCGGGAAGCCTCAAAGCCATCGATAGCGGTTTCGTGCTGCAATGTCTGACCAATATCATCCAATCCGTTTAGCAGCGAGTGCTTTCGGAATGGATCGATGTCGAAGTGAATTTCCTCACCGTTTGGGCGGATGACGACCTGGCGTCCCAGTTCAATGGTAACGCGCGCATTGCCACCGAGTTTCGCGTCGTCGATCAATTGGTCACAGACGGCGCGGGGCAGGCGGATCGGCAGGATACCGTTCTTGAAGCTGTTGTTGTAGAAGATATCGGCGAAGTCGGGCGCGATGATGCAGCGGATGCCGAAGTCCAGCAGCGCCCAGGGCGCATGCTCCCGCGACGAGCCGCAGCCGAAGTTCTCGTGCGCGATGATGACTTGGGCGTTTCGGAACGGTTCCTGATTAAGAACGAAGTCGGGCTTCTCGTTGCCTTCCTTGTCAAAGCGCAGCGGGTCGAACAGGTGCACGCCCAGGCCGGAGCGCTTGATGGTCTTCAGAAAGCGGGCCGGGATGATCTTGTCGGTGTCGATGTTCTGCATCGGCATTGGTGCTGCAACGGCGGTGAGCGTGGTGAAGGCGTCCATGATGGGTTTTCCCTGACCTAGAGAGCGCGATCGGCGGTTTGCTGACCCCCGATGCACATGTTGTTAAGGGTTTGTGGTTAGGCATGTCCCGATGCGAGGCGGCTGGGTCTACATTATGTCGAACCGACGGAATGGGACGCTTTATACCGGCGTGACAGCGGATATCGTGCGCAGGGCGTTCGACCATCGGACGGGGTGCGTCGCCGGCTTCACGCGCCGCTACAGGCTGAATCGACTGATCTGGTTCGAGCCGCACGACGAGATCGTGATGGCGATCTAACGGGAAACCAACATCAAGGGCTGGCCGCGCGCCTGGAAGGTGCGGTTGATCGAAAAGATGAACCCGGAATGGTATGATCTTTACCTTACGCTGCTTTAGGGACATCGCCGCCAGCGTGACTCCGTCATGGCGGGCGAAGGCCCGCCATCCACGCTTTTGCATCCCCACCGCACGCCGAGGTGGCATTGAGTGCGGGATACAGTCAAAGTATTTGATTGAAGCACCGTAAGGCGTGGATGGCGGGCCTTCGCCCGCCATGACGATAGGCCATGGCGCCACCTTGTCCGCCATAACGATAGGGTAGCGTTTCACCTTCCGCCATGACGATAGCGTAGCGTTTCATTTTGTCTAGCGTGACGATGGCCAGTGTTTCTCCTCGTCCGCCGTGATGATAGAACGAGCTTCCGCTCCGCCGGCCATAACAACGGAGCAGCTTTTTGCCCTACTGCCAGCGAGACGCCGCGGCATGAGGCCCCAGCCGCCATGGCTGGAGCGGCATGACGTATGCGCAACGCTAACCGCCCACACCCACCGCCTCAAACCAACTGCCGAACATCGGTCAGACGCCCGGTCACCGCCGCCGCCGCCGCCATTGCCGGGGACAATAGATGGGTTCGCCCATTCGGCCCCTGACGGCCCTCGAAGTTGCGGTTGGACGTGCTGGCGCAGCGCTGGCCCGGCGTCAGCTTGTCCGGGTTCATCCCCAGGCACATCGAGCAGCACGGCTCCCGCCATTCGAATCCGGCCTCCAGCAGCACCCGGTCCAGGCCTTCTTCCTCGGCCTGGCGCTTGACCAGGCCGGAGCCTGGGACCACCAGCGCCTGCACGCCATCGGCGACCTGCCGGCCCTTGGCGACGCTGGCAGCCGCCCGAATATCCTCGATCCGGCCGTTGGTGCAGGAGCCGATGAAGACCACGTCCACCGGCAGGTCGCGCAGCGACTGACCCGGCGTCAGCGCCATGTATTCCAGCATCCGTTGCATCTGCGACCGCTTGCCCTCGTCCGGCTCGTTCGAGGGGTCTGGCACGACGCCGGTGACCGGCACCACCGCGCCGGGCGTGGTGCCCCAGGTGACCATTGGCGCGATCTCCGCCGTGGTCAGCCGCACCACGGTATCGAAATGCGCCTCGGGGTCGGACGGCAGGGTCTTCCAATAGGCTACGGCCTGCTCGAACGCCTCGCCCTTGGGGGCGAACTCCCGGCCACGCAGGTAATCGTACGTCGTCTGGTCCGGCGCGATCAGCCCGGCCCGCGCGCCGGCCTCGATCGACATGTTGCTGACGGTGCAGCGTCCTGCCATGTCGAGCGCGCGGATCGTGTCGCCGGTGTATTCGATGACATGCCCATTGCCGCCGGCCGTGGTGATCTTGCCGATGATCGCCAGCACGATGTCCTTCGCCGAACAGCCGAAGCCCAGCGTGCCGGAGACGTCGATCTGCATGTTCTTGGCGGGGTTCTGCAGCAGCGTCTGCGTGGCCATCACGTGCTCCACCTCCGACGTGCCGATGCCGAAGGCCAGCGCGCCCAGCGCGCCGTGGGTGGAGGTGTGGCTGTCGCCGCAGACGATCGTCGTGCCGGGCAGGGACAGCCCCAGTTCCGGCCCGATAATGTGGACGATGCCCTGGCGGACATCCAGGATCGGGATGTAGGGCACGTCGAACTCGATGACATTCTTCTCCAGCGTCTCGACCTGAAGGCGGCTGTCGGCTTCCTTGATCCCGGCCCTGCGGTCGGTCGTCGGGATGTTGTGGTCGGCTACCGCGATCGTCATGTCCGGGCGGCGCAACCTGCGGCCGGCCAGGCGCAGTCCCTCGAACGCCTGAGGACTGGTGACCTCGTGCAGAAGGTGCCGATCGATGTAGAGGATACAGGTTCCGTCTGGAAGTTTCTCCACGACGTGACTGTCCCAGATCTTGTCGAAAAGCGTGCGTGGCCGGCTGGCGGACATGGTGTCTCCCGGTTTGTCTTGCGGTACAAGACCTTGGATTTGGATGGACGGGGCTAGATGCGCAACCGCTTGACCATCCGTCAAGCGTCAACCCAGCCATGCCAGCGCGCTTCTGGCCGCCGCGACGCCGGTGCTGAAGCAGGCTTGCAGCAGGTAACCGCCGGTCGGCGCTTCCCAATCCAGCATCTCACCGGCGGCGAACACGCCGGGCCGGTCGCGCAGCATCAGCGACGCGTCCAGCGCGTCCAGCCGCAGGCCACCGGCGGATGAAATGGCGCGCTCGATCGCCACCGGCGCGACCAGGCGCACCGGGATGCCCTTGATCAGGCCGGCGAGGTCGGCCGGATCGGCACCGCCATGCAGCGCTTCCTGGACCAGCCCGATCGCCTCCGGCGACAGGCCCGCGGACTTACGCAGAACATTCGCCAGCGACTGGCCGCGCCGCGGCTCCGCCAGGCGTCGGGACAGCAGATCCGCCGGCAGGTCGGGCCGCAGATCGATCAGGATGACAGCGGAACCCCCGCTTTCGATCGCATCGCGCAGCCTGGCCGACAGGGCATAGATCGCGCCGCCCTCCAGGCCATGGGCGGTGATCATCGCTTCTCCCAGCACGCGGTGCGATCCGAAGCGGATGGCCAGGCGCTTCAGCGGCCGGCCGGCCAGGCGATCCCGCAGATGCGCCGACCAGTCCACCACAAAGCCGCAGTTCGCCGAGCGGAACGGCGCCACCAGCCCCGGCAGATGGTCAATCCATCGCGCATCGGCGCCAAGCCTTGGCCAGGAGGCACCGCCAAGGGCGAGGATCGTGGCGCAGGGATGCTCTCGCGCCGGTCCCTCGGGTGTCGCAAAACAAAGCGCGCCATCCGTATCCCAGCCGGTCCACCGATGCCGCAGCCGCAACCGCACCCCGAGGTCATCCAACCGTCGCAGCCAGGCGCGCAACAGGGGCGAGGCTTTCATCGCCCGCGGGAACACGCGCGCGCTGGAACCGACGAAGGTCGGCTGGCCGATCCCGTTGCACCAGCCGATCAGCGCGTCAGGGGGAAACGCCGCGATGATCGGCGCCAGCCAGTCTCGCACGGAACCGTAACGCGACAGCAGAACCGGCAAGGCTTCCGCGTGCGTCAGGTTCAGCCCGCCGCGCCCGGCCATCAGCAGTTTCCGCCCGGCCGATGGCATCTGGTCGAACACGGTCACCCCGCGGCCGGCCAGGGCCAGCACCTCGGCCGCCATCAGCCCGGCGGGGCCAGCGCCGATCACGGCGATCCGCTGGGTCATGACACTATTTCATCCGGACCAGCGGAAGAGGTGGCCCATCGGCCGCGCCGCTTTGCCATGGCGACCGCCAGAACCGGATACATCGATCGCCGTCGTTCAGGATTTACTCGGGTCACCAAAAAGAGCCCAGGATAGAGCTTATGGCAGCGGGCCGCATGGCTAGACGACTGACGACTGGTGCTGTCGGCCACGCTGGTAAAGCAAGCGCCCCGTCTCAGGGACGAACCGCACCATCTCGAAGCCGGCCTTCGCCAACACACGCCGCGAAGCAGCATTCTCAGGCCGGGCGAAAGCTCGGATCTCGGGCAGTCGCAAAACATGGTCAGCCAGGGCGGTGCAGGCTATCGCCAGCTCCGTCGCATAGCCTCGCCCCCACGTCGATGGGTGGAAATAGTAACCGATCTCGACACCCCAGCCCGGCTCAAACGGATCGTCATACAGGCCACCCCAGCCAATGATCCGGCCGTCCGTTTTCATGCCGATCGTCCAGGGAGCGTAGCCGGTGCAACGACGACACCACTCGTGGACGGCGATGCGGCGACGGCACGCGCGCAGCGAGCCATCAGCATGGGTATATCGCATTGCCTCGGCATCGCCCAGGAACTCGAACAGCTTTGGCACGTCCGCCAGCACTGGACGGCGCAGGATCAACCTTGCCGTCTCGATGTTCATGCGAAACCTCCTGCTGACAGCATCGCGGACCTGTAGGTGGTCGTTTACCCTCGGGGCAGTGGCAACTCGATGAGCAGCGCCGGCGTGTTCAATATCTGTGCGCGAAACCTCCGAGACTACAACAGATCAAGGCGCGCCGCGCCGAGCAAGGGGTTCGATGAACTGCGGCTCGGTGTCCCAGGGGAACAGGATCCAGGTGTCTTGCGAGACCTCGGTGACGAAGCTGTCGATCGTATCACGTCCCAGCGGCTTGGCGTAGATGCAGGCGAAATGCGCCTTCGGCAGTAGCTTGCGGACCACGCGGGCCGTGGTGCCGGAATCTACCAGGTCATCGACGATCAGGAAGCCGGTGCCGTCGCCGGCCGCGGCGGGCGGCTTGGTGATCCGCGGCTCGCCACGCGCCTCGTCCTGGTAGGTGACGACGCAGACGCTTTCCACCAGCCTCAGGTCCAGCTCCCGCGCGATGATGGCGGCGGGGATCAGGCCACCGCGGCTGACCGCGACAATGCCGGTGAACGGGCCGTCCTGCATCAGCCGCCAAGCCAGCGCGCGCGCGTCACGGTGAAGCTGGTCCCAGGTGACAGTATAGTAGTGCGTGGCCATGCCTGGCTTTTGGGCGAACACCCGCGGTCGGCGCAAGAGGTTTCAGACATATTGCCACTACGGGTTGCCATCGATACCGTTGCGTCAAGGGAGGGATGCCATGACCGAGGTGATCGTCGAGCAAACCGGGCCGGTGCTGGAAATCGTTTTCAACCGGCCGGAAAAGAAGAACGCGCTGACCCGGGCGATGTACCAGGCGACGGAGGCGGCGTTCAAACGCGCCGACGAGGATGCCTCGATCCGCGTCGTGCTGCTGACCGGCGCCGGCGACACCTTCACCGCCGGCAACGACATCAAGGACTTTCAGGGTCGGGCAACGACCGACACGCCGACGCCCGCTTCGCCGTTCCTGGTGGCGCTTTCCGGGTTGGCCAAACCCCTGGTGGCGGCGGTGAACGGGGCGGCGATCGGCGTCGGAACCACCATGCTGGCGCACTGCGACCTGGTGATCGCGGCGCGTTCGGCGCGGTTCGTGATGCCGTTCACCAGCCTGGGTCTAGTACCCGAAGCGGCCAGTTCCCTGTTGTTTCCCCTCCTGGTCGGGCATCAGCGGGCCAGTGCGCTGCTGCTGCTGGGCGAGCCGATGGATGCGGAAACGGCGCGGGAGTGGGGATTCGTCAATCAGGTGGTGGCGGATGCCGACCTGCTGGCCACGGCGCGCGGCGTGGCGTCCCGCCTGGCGGCCCTGCCGCCCGAAGCGGTGCGGCAGACCAAGGCGCTGATCAAGAATGGCCGCCGCGATGTCCCAGGCCGGATCGAACAGGAACTGGTGCTGTTCCACCAGCGTCTCCACTCCCCGGAGGCGGCGGAGGCCTTCGCCGCGTTCGTGGAAAAGCGCAAGCCGGATTTCTCGCGATTTTCGTGAAGGCCGAGAGCACGATGTGTTGCCCGAGAGGGCATCGACAATTCATTGTCGGGTCAGCCATTTTTCCACCTCGTGCCGCTGGATCTTGCCGGTGGTGCTGCGCGGCAGATGTTCAACGCCGATAAAGCGGATGTCCTTGGGGCGCTTGTAGCGCGCCAGATCGCGCCGGCAAGCCTCGATGAGGTCGGCCTCGGTCAGGCTTTCGTCGCGGCGGGCGACGAAGGCCACCGGCACTTCGCCCCAGGTCGCATCGGCGCAGCGGACCACCACCGCGTCAGCGACCCTGGGATCGCGCAGAAGCACCTGTTCGATCTCCGCCGGATAAATGTTTTCGCCACCGGACTTGATCAGGTATTTGACCCGGTCGACGAAGTCGAGCGTGCCATCCGGGTTGCGGACGAAGACGTCGCCCATGTGGAACCAGCCGCCGCGGAAGTCATGCGCGTTGGTGTCCGGCGCATTCCAGTAGCCGCTGAACAACGTCGGTCCGCGCAGCGCGAGTTCGCCCGGCGTGCCATCCGGCACGTCCCGGTCGTCCGCATCCACCAGCCGGAACACGCAGCTCGCACTCGGCTGCTTGGACAGACGGTCTGGGGTGCCGCCGATCGGGATCCGTCCGGCCGATGCGGGTGGCAGGCCGGTTTCGGTCGCGCCGAACGTGTTGGCATAGGGCGCCCGCAGCAGGCTGGTGATTTCCGCCAGTTGATGACGCGGCACCAGATCGGCCATCGCCCCGATCAGCTTGATCCCGCGCGGCACGGTGCGGCGGCGCCTCGCCCCGGCGATGATGTCCTCGATCATGCCGGGCATTACCACCAGCCACCAGAGATGCTCGGTCTCGACCGCATGCAGAATGCGATCGACATCAAGGCCGGGAATGATGACCACCTTGCCGCCGAGGCATAGCGCCTGGATCGACTGGTCGGTGGAGACCATGTGAAACATCGGCGCCCAGGCGACAAACACATCCCCCGGCGCCAGGCTGAAATCCACGCAGCTTGAGTGCAGGCGAGCGAGCTGCGCACGGTGGCTGATCAGCGCGCCTTTCGGGTTGCCTGTCGTGCCGCTGGTGTACAGGATGACGTGCCCATCCTCGGCCCGCGCCGCGATTTCGGGTTCATTGGTACTGGCGCGCGCCAGGCGCTGCTCGTAGTCGTCGCCGAACAAGATGGTCTCGGCTGGGGCGGTTCCGAGCCGGCCGGCGGCCGCGGCGTGAGCGGGCGAGACGAACGTCGCCTTGGGCGAGACCAACGTTACGCAATGCAGCAGTTCCCGCTCCGCGAGGCGCCAGTTCAATGCGCACACGATCGCGCCGATCTTGCCGGCGGCGAACATCAGTTCAAGATATTCGGCGCGGTTTTCCGACAGGATCGCCACCCTGTCGCCACGCGTGATATCGAGTGTGCGCAGCAGCACTGCCAGTTGGTTCACGCGCGCATTGAACGCGGCGAAGCTGAACCGCCGTGCGCCGTCGATAATGGCAGGCCGGTCGGGATGCAGCCGCGCGCGCGCCAGCAGCATCGCGCCGATCGTCACTTCGGCTGCCTGACGCGCGCGCGCCACGTCGATGCCGTTGGACATTCAGGGCGCGGGAGCGATCAGCGTGGCGGGGGCGACGTAGTCACCACGCGGTCGGTGGCCGGAGCATGGGTTGGTCTTGCCATCGCCTTCCATCGCGCCGGCCACCGACCGACAACAATAGCCGAGCACGGGTTGCGGCCGCCGCCATGGAAAGCTCAATTGCTGCTTGATAACAATAGCGTATTCTGGCATCGCCGTGTCCCTGCCCTGGTGCGTCGCGCTTGATTGCCTGTATCGCGCTTTCCCCCACGGTAGGGCCGGCCGGGCTGCGGCAGCAAGATCCGAGCCTAACGTCCAGGTGGACATCCAATCCTGTGGCGGCGATGAAGCAATCCGTGGCATGTCCGGCCCGCGACGGCAGCCTTGATTGGCGTTGTTCTTGCTTGCAATGACCCGGATATCAACGCAGACCTAACCATCGACATTGACCAGGGGAGCAAGGCTGGCGTGAAAATTGGCGTCTTCATCCCGATTGGAAACAACGGCTGGCTGATCTCGGAAAGTTCGCCGCAGTATATGCCGACCTTCTCGCTCAACAAGCAGGTCACCCTGACCGCGGAGCGATACGGGCTGGACTTCGTGCTGTCGATGATCAAGCTGCGCGGCTTCGGCGGCAAAACGGAGTTTTGGGACCACAACCTAGAATCCTTCACCCTGATGGCCGGTTTGGCGGCGGTGACCACCCGCATCAAGCTGTTCGCTACCTGCGCCACACTGGTCATTCCACCCGCCATCGCCGCGCGCATGGCCTCGACGATCGACTCGATCTCCGACGGACGCTTCGGGCTTAACCTGATCACTGGCTGGCAGAAGCCGGAGTATTCGCAGATGGGCCTGTGGCCAGGCGACGAATACTTTGGCAGCCGCTACGAGTACGTCGCCGAGTACGTCCAGATCCTGCGCGAGCTATGGGCGACCGGACACTCCGACCATCGCGGAAAGTTCTTTCAGATGACCGACTGCCGGCTCAGTCCGCGCCCGCAGGCGAACATGAAGATCATCTGTGCCGGTCAAAGTGACGCCGGGATGGCATTTTCCGCGCGGTACGCCGATTACAATTTCTGTTTCGGCAAGGGCGTCAACACGCCGACCGCTTTCGCCCCCACCGCGGCCAAGCTGATCGAGGCGAATGCCGCCACCGGCCGCCATGTCACCAGCTACGTGCTGTTCATGATCATCGCTGACGAAACCGATCAGGCCGCCCGCGCCAAGTGGGAGCATTACAAGGCCGGCACGGATCAGCAGGCCGTCGCCTGGTTGGTGGAGCAGTCGGCGGTGGACAAGACCTCCGGCAAGGATACCAACGTGCGACAGATGGTCGACCCGGTGTCCGTGGTGAACATCAACATGGGTACCCTGGTCGGATCATATGAAACCGTCGCTCGTCTGCTGGACGAGGTCGCCACGGTTCCCGGCGCCGAGGGCGTGCTGCTGACCTTTGACGACTTTATCAAAGGCGTGGAGGATTTCGGCGCCCGTATCCAACCGCTGATGAAAACCCGCCAGTCCTTGCTGAATACCGTGGAGGTCGCCTGATGAATGCACCGGTTGCCACCGGCTACGCCGCCCCCGAGGCCCGCGCCGACAGCATCACCCTGCCCGCTCGGCCCGAAGCCTTGCGTCTGAAAGCGTCGGAAACCGCGATCATCGTCGTGGACATGCAGAACGCCTATGCGACGCCCGGCGGATACCTGGACATCGCCGGCTTCGACGTCTCCGGTGCGCCTGTCGCAATCAACGGCACAAGACGCGTGCTGGACGCCGCCCGCGCCGCCGGCGTGACGGTCATCTTCTTCCAGAACGGCTGGGACAAGGACTATGTCGAGGCCGGCACCGCCGGCTCCCCCAACTACCATAAATCCAATGCTCTCAAGACCATGCGCGCTCGGCCTGAACTGAAAGGCACGCTGCTGGCCAAGGGCACCTGGGACTACGCGATCGTCGATGCGCTGACGCCGCGGCCCGGTGATATCGTCATCCCGAAGACCCGCTACAGCGGGTTCTTCAACACCAACATCGACAGCACGTTGCGCGCCCGCGGCATTCGCAACCTGGTGTTCACTGGCGTCGCGACAAACGTCTGCGTCGAGTCTTCGTTGCGAGACGCGTTCCATCTCGAATATTTCGCGGTTGTACTGGAAGATGCCGTGCATCACGCCGGTCCGGATTTCGTTCGGCAGGCGGCGTTCTACAACGTGGAAAAATTCTTCGGCTGGGTGTCCACCGTCGCGGATTTCTGCGGCGCGATTTCCCAGGCCGCTCCGTCCTCCAGCAAATAGGTTGCATCATGCCCAAAACTGTTGTCGTGCCGCTCGACAGCACGCCGCCTATCGCGCCGTTCTCGCCCGGAACCCTGGCGGACGGGATCGTCTATGTGTCCGGCACCTTGCCGTTCGACGGGCAGAACAACGTCGTGCATGTCGGCGATGCGGCGGCACAGACCGCGCATGTGCTGACCAGCATCAAGTCGGTCATCGAGACCGCCGGCGGCACCATGTCGGATGTCACGTTCAACTCGATCTTTATCCGCGACTGGGCGGACTACGCCGCGATCAACAAGGTGTACGCCGCGTATTTTCCTGGCGACAAGCCGGCGCGCTTCTGCATCCAGTGCGGCCTGGTGAAGCCAGACGCGCTGGTGGAGATCGCCAGCATCGCACATGTGGGCAAGAAGTAGCCAGCGGTGCACTACGAAGTCCACGGCCGGACCGATCCGGCCGCGCCGGTCGTCTTGCTGTCGTCTGGCCTGGGGGGCGTGGCGCATTACTGGACGCCGCAGCTCCCGGCCTTGGCGCGCACGTTCCGCGTCATCACCTACGATCAGCGCGGAACCGGGCGCAGTTCCGACAGCCTGCCTCAGGATTACGCGATCGCCGACATGGCGGCGGAGGCCGCTGCGCTGCTGGACGAACTGGCGGTGGAGACATGCCATTTCATCGGCCACGCACTGGGCGGCCTGATCGGACTGCGGCTCGCGCTGGACCGGCCGGCGCTGATCGACCGCCTTGTGGTGGTGAACGCCTGGGCGAAGACCCATCCGCACACGCTGCGCTGCTTCGCCGCGCGCAAGAGCCTGCTGCTGAACACGGGTCCGGCCGCCTATGTCGCCGCGCAGCCTTTGTTCCTGTATCCGGCGTGGTGGATGGCCGACCGGACAGGCTGGCTTGCCGAACAGGATGCGGCGGGCCTGGCGCATTTCCCGCCGGCGCACACCGTGCTGCGGCGCATCGGCGCCATCGAGGCATTTGATATCGAAGCGACGGTTCCCGCCATCGCCGCGCCGACTCTTGTCATTGCCACGCGCGACGATGTGCTGGTCCCTTCCACCTGTTCGGTGCGGCTGGCTGAACGGCTGCCCCAGGGGCGGCTGGAACTGCTCGATCACGGCGGCCATGCCTGCAACATTACCGACCCAGCCGGGTTCGACGCATTGGTGGGGGCGTTCCTGCGGGTGGAGTGACGGTGGTTTCTTCCAACATGATCCGCCGGCGAGAGCGTGATCGCCCAGGGCAGTTAGCATACATGAATTACGCGGGATGCTTCAAACGTGCCTTTCCTGGACCATGCCGCGACCGCCTCGGTCAGTCGGCTTCCTGCGCCGCACTGTGGTTCGCGGCAACGATCGGACTAAACGCCGCGTAGCGGGAGCAGAAGAACAGCAGTCCAGCGACCGCCAGGTAACCCACGCACACCTCGGGCGAACTGCCGATGCCGATGCCGTTCGCGCCATGGATGAAGCCGAAGAACGTCAGGATCGTCCCGGCCAATGCAAAGGCGGCAGCCTTCTCGAAGGCGCGGTCGATGATGAACACGGTGATCGCGCCCAGGATGATGCCGGCCAAGGTGGCGCCACCGCCCAGGGTCGCCAGCCCGTCATACAGCACGCCCACCTGCGCCAGCTTGCCGATGCCAACCGCCTGGACCGTCGTGCCGGCGGCACCCAATGCATTGTCGATCTGAGTCTTGCCCCACTCGGCGATCTGCGGCAGCAGCGCCAGCACGATCGCCGGCGCATGCCGATGCGGCGATTCCTGGAACGCCTGCGATCCGATCAGCATGCCGATATACAGCAGGATCGGCAGGATCGCGACGACCGGGATCAGCGCGCTCATGACGGCGATGATGCCGAACCAGGTCAGTATCAGCACGAGCAGACCGGTCACGGCGGAGTAGCCGATCCGCCCACCCATCGCCTTCCATCCAGGATGGCCGATGTACACCGCGTTGATAAAGGGGTTGCCCAGCAGGCAGCCGATCAGGCTGATCACGCCGTCCGCGGTCAGCACCCGCGTTGTGGGGAAACTGTCGCCGGCTGCGGCAGCGCTCTCGACATTGTCCAGTGCCTCGATCAGGTCGTAGATGCCGAACGGGATCGCGGTCACCAGGATGATGCCGAGGTATTTGAAGCCGCCGAAGGTGTGCTCGACCGCGGGCAGCGGAAACGCAAAACCGAAATTCGATACCGACAGGCCTAGCTTGGTCAGACTGAGGTCGCCGTAGTTCAGCCCCACGGCCGTGGAGCCCCAGGCGATCACCGTGCCGACGGCGATCGCCACCAGGCCGCCAGGCACGCCACGGAAATAGCGCACGCCGCCGAACCAGTTGGCCAGGATGACGGCGAAGCAGATGATGCCGATCACCGGAGTGGTGAAGACCTGCGCCGCCGGGCTCATGGAGATGAAGGTGATGGAAATCCCCGCCAGCGAGCCAAGCAGCGCGGCGCGTGGCGTGATCTTGCGGATATACGGCCCGATGAAGCCGCCCGCCATCAGCACGAAACTCTGGATGAACACCCAGGTCAGCCCGGCCTCCCACGCCTGCAGCGGATCGTTGGTGGCAAGCTTGATCGGCAGCATCACCACAAACGTCACGACGAACATGTGCGGCACGCTGATGCCGGACGGCAGCGCGCAGACATCGGTTCGCCCGGTCTTGCGCGCCAGGTTCCAGGCCAGGAACGCGTAGTATCCCGTGCTGAGGCAAAGCATGAGGCCGAGCGCTGGAAGGATGCGGCCGAATACCAGGGCATCCGGCATCTTCAGCACGAAACGCAGCAGCCCGGTCAGCACCAGGACGTTGACCAGGATATTGGTGCCGAAGCCAAACAATGCGTTCCAGTCGCCCGCCACCCAGAATTTCGGCCGCAAGCCGCTTGTCATGCTCGGGTTCATGATGTCACGTCCCGCAGCGCCTGAATGACCGCGCGGGAAGGCGCGACCCAGCCGAAGATACCGCCCTGGGCCTTTACCATCCGTAGCCCCATTTCATGGAATTCAGGGAAGTATGATCCGCAGCAGTCCGCTACCACCAGGCAGTCGTAGCCGCGGTCGTTGGCTTCCCGCACGGTGGTGTTGACGCAGACTTCCGTAGTTACGCCTGTCACCACGATCTGCGAAATGCCGCGGTTCCGCAGAATGGCGTGCAGGTCGGTAGCGAAGAAGGCGCCCTTGCCGGGCTTGTCGATCACCGGCTCCCCGGCGGCGGGGTAAAGTTCGGGAATGATGTCGTGGCCGACTTCGCCGCGCACCAGGATGCGGCCCATCGGGCCAGCGTCGCCGATGCAGGTGATGCCGCGCCCACGGATTCTCTTGGCCGGCGGCAGGTCGGCCAGATCCGGGCGGTGGCCTTCGCGCGTGTGCATCACCAGACCCCCGGCCTGCCGCCAGGCGGCCAGCAGGGCGCGGATGGGCTCGATGGTGCGGCGGAGCTGGCCGACGTCGTTGCCAAGCATTTCGCCGAAGCCGCCTGGCTCCAGGAAGTCGCGCTGCATGTCGATGATCAGCAGCGCGGCCGATTTCAGATCAAGGTCGTACTCGTAGGGTTCCGCGTCGATCCGCATTGGCCGCCCCCGCCGACATTTTTCTAAAGCCGTTGTATGCAATAGCGGTGCCAGTCATGGCGGCAGTGACCGTTCTCACCATGCCATGGCCGCCGAATGGATGGCTAACCTCCTCTGGCCGCCGGTGCCAGAGGTCGGCTTCCAGCCACTGGCACAGCGCGTGCCTGCGATACGTGCGATAGAAGCCGACTGGATACCCGGTCAGGTCGGGCACCGATGGGCTTTCAAACCGGCTGGTTTCTGCCTATGTAGGTGGCATGAGGCCACCAAAGCAGCCTGACACCAAGTCTGGCCGACCTAGTCCCGGGCCTCAGCGCGTTGGACGGGCGAACGCGGTCTCGGCCTCTCAAAGTGGCATTAATGATCTCATCCAGCGTATGAGAGCCCCGAATGACAGAGACGAACATAAAGATAAATTTTCCGCTGCAAGTGAGCGCATACAAGGTTGGGTGTTCAAGCATGTGGGTAGCGGGGTCAACGTTCTTGAGCCTGGGCAGATGGATTCTTTGGTAGAGATGGCCGAAAAGGCGATTGCTGAAGAAGATAAGGAAGTAGACATGATATTCGCGCGGATAGATCGCGAATTGGTTGTCGAAGAGGCTCTTACCCAGAAGCCCCTACGGCGCTACGGCATCTAAATCCCGCGATGGCGTTTAATCCGATTTCCTGGCTGGACACAGCCCGGCGGTTTGACCGGCTGTTTAATTTGGAAGCGGCCCATCGAAAGCTAATCGACCTACAGGCTGACGAAATCCAGGACCTTAAGAACCGGCTCACCAAGCTGGAAGAACACGTCAAAGCGCGCGAGGAAATATTGGTTGCGGAGGCTAAGGGAGCGGCGGCTGCGGTTGCCTCGGCCACCGCTTCCCAACATTTCTCCGACATTTCCCGCCGCTTGGGGGCGATGGAAGAGCGATTGCGCGGAGGCGGGTTTACCAGGTTGCCATCGCCTGATGATGCAGGCTGACTAACGAAGTAGGACCGCGTAATCATGATTGGACATCAGCGATAATAAAACCTTAGTGGTCCGATCCGTAAGAGGGGCACAACCCTGGGCACGCAGGTGCAGCATAAACTAAGTTCAAGCAACGGAACAGCGGAAATCTGCCACCGTTGCAACGGAAGGAAGTGCAACAAAACTCGACTTTACATAACTTGCCCGAACTTTTGCCCCTATTACTCCAATCCTAACGTTTGGTTCCCAAGCGTTAGGTGAATCGGCCCACCAAATCAAAGCCTAGTGGATAAATTCAACGGACCTATACGTTGGATTTTATCCACTAGAGGCTGTTATGAACCTACCGCCAGTGAAGCGACGCGTTTGAGCATGAGGCATACAAATGCAATGAGGTGAAATCCTGCCAGAGTACTGGCATATCGTTCATAATCCCTGACCAGGCGCCGAAAGCGGGTCATCCAAGCGAACGACCGCTCGACCACCCAGCGACGCGGTAGCAAGACAAAACCCTTTTTGGCTTCCGGCAACTTGACCACAACCAGTTCGATACCGTTGGCTTCGGCGGCCGCGGCGGCGTTGGGACCATTGTAGCCCTGATCGGCGAACGCAACCTCGACGTTGTTGTCACTCACGGCCTGCACCGTCCGGGTCAGTCGGCCGACCTCAACCCGCTCGTCGACATCAGCCGCAGTGACGTGCAGTGCCAGCAGACTGCCCAGCGTATCGACCGCCAGATGCAGCTTCGAGCCCTTTTTGCGCTTGGCACCGTCATAGCCCGCACGCTGCCCGCTTTCCGGCGAGGACCGCAGGGTACGGCTGTCGAGAATGACGGCGCTTGGCTCTGCTGAGCGGCCCAAGGCGTGGCGGAGCACCGCCCGCAAATCGTCAACCAGCGCCTCGAAACAGCCCGCTGCCAACCACCGCTGCGCCTGCTGGTAGACCGCTGCCCAGGGCGGCAGGTCATTTGGCATCCAGCGCCATTGCGCGCCGGTCTTGATGATGTATCGCAGGCCGTTGAACACTTCCCGTAGCGGATGGGCCCGTTGTCCGGCATCCTCCGCCAGCAAGGTCAGGTACGGCGCAACCAAAACCCATTCTTCATCAGTTACATCAGACGGGTAGGGCTTGCGGACGGTGCTCATGCCTGCAAACTTGGTGATTACTCCGCCGCAGGTCCATAACAGGCTCTAGCGAGCATAGCCTAAGCGCGCCCATCGTGTGTAAGAGCTAGGTTAGCAATCTAGTATCACTGTCGGGCAGCGAATTGGCGGCACCACCGCGTCCGCCGCTTGTCACACGTTATCTCGGTTTGACAAGATACCTATCTCACTCGGAACATTGCCGCCCAACGGCGAACTCGGCTGCCGTTTTTGGCTGCCATAGCAAGAGCAACTCGATCAGGCGCGGGCTAAACAGTCAACGTTGTCTGGGTTGGTTCGCGGCTAAACCCCGTGACTTCCGGGCAATCCCCTCAGTGGCTGGTGATCGGCAGTGAATGGCCGCCGTCGGTCGCGGTCAGCGTGACCGATCCGTACGGGCCGAAGGCGGGCTCCGGATTGAACGATGCATAGAGGTTGGCCTGGCCGCTGATGTGCAGGTCCGCCACCATCTTGGCGCTGTTGTAGAGAAACAGTTCCCCCGCCGTCGGGCTGGTGTGGTTGAACACCTCGCTCGTTGCATTGGTCTGGAAAAGAATGATCGAGCTGCTGGCGCCGAAATTCGTAATCGGCGCCAGGAAATTCATGCCGGGGTTGGCCACTCCGCCGACGCCACCGCCGATAAAAAGCGTGGCGGCCGAAAGCTGGATTGTTTCACCGCCGCCGGCCGATCCGACCTCCAGATCGCTGCTGGCGGTTCCGCTGACGACGCCAGTACCAGTCAGGCTGCCGACCTGAAGCGTGGCGGCCGAGACCGTCATCGTGCCGTTGTTCGCCAGCGGCCCGTTCGGCAGGCTTGTGGCGCCCAGTTCCTGCACGTTCAGCCGCGCGCCCGCGGCCAACGTGCTGTTGCCGTCGATGATCAATTGGCCATTGCCGTTAAAGTCCTCAACCAGGAGCGACGAACTCGCAAGCTGAACCCCCGTGCTCGTGAGACTTGCCGCACCGGTCGGTATTCTGATTGTCGAGGAACCCGACGAGGCGCTCAGGGCGCCCACACTGAACGTTTCGCCAGCACCGGTGCCGGGTGTGCCGGTCTGGAGATCGAGATTGACGCCCTGCACCGGGTTCACGGTCGTCGGCGCCGCGCTGGTGCTGAACGTCGTTCCGGTATGGACGATCGAAACCCAGTTGTCGCTGCTGTTCTCCTGCCAGACGACGCCGCCCACATAGGCAAGTTCGATGACATTGGCCGTGGCTGGGATGGCGACGCCGTTGAAGGCAACCTTGCCGCCGCTGGTAATCGTCCAGGCGTTGCCGCCGGCGTCGAAGACCGCGCCGGATGACCCGGTCGGATTGGCCGCGACCACGGTGTTGTTCGCGCTGCCGACGATCGGCAGAGCGCCGGCGCTGTCGGTTGCGCTCAATGTAACCGAGCCGTTCGCGGCCGAGGCATAGATGTTGGTCTGGCCGCTGATCAGCAGGTCCGCGACCATCACAGTACCGTTGTAGAGATACAGTTCGCCGGCGGTCGGGCCGCGCCTGACGAAGACCTCGTCCGTCGCCTGGGTTGCATAAAGGGTGATCGCGCTGCCCGCGCCAAAATCCGTGATCGGCGCCAGGAAGGTCATCCCAGCATCGGTCTGCTGCGACGCGCCGCCAATATAAAGTTGGCCGGCTTGAAGCTGGATCGTCTCGCCGGTGTCGGCCGCATCGATGTCCAGCGTGCTGTTGCCGGTTGCGGTGATGACGCCTTGGCCGGTCAACACGCCAACGGTCAGCGTGGAGGCGGAAACCGTCATCGTCCCATTGTTTTCAAGCGGCCCCGGCGGCAGGCCCCCGGTGCCTTTGAGTTGAAACGACAGCGTGGAGTCATCAGCAAGGCCGCTGTTGCCGTCAATGATCAGGGGGCCGTATCCCAACTGGACGAGAGCCGAGAATGCGAGATTGTAGTCCGTCAGTTGCACGCCCGTGGTTGTCACGCCGGCCGCCGCGTATGGCATGGACAGTGCCGTGGATCCCGGCTCCCCGCCGGTCCCCGATGCTGACAACATGCCAAGGTTGAACACCGCCCCGGAACCCGGACTGGCCGCGTTGAAGGCGAGGTTGATATCGACCCCCTGCACGGGGTTCGCGGCACTGCCGTAGGGCGGCGACCATGGACTGGCCGGCGTGGTCTTGCTCCACCATAAGCCGCTGGCGTTCTCCTGCCAGACTTGCCCGTTGACATAGGCCATCTGGGTTACATTGGCGGTGGTCGGATCGGCCGCACCGTTCAGCGTCACCTGACCGGCCGCGATGGACCAGATGTTGCCGCTTGCGTCGGTGAAGGTGCCGACCGTTCCGGCATTGCCCTCGGCGATGACCGTGTTGTTGGGCGAGGCGACCTGATTGGGGATCGGATCGACCGAGGTGCCGTACGGCGGCGACCAGAAACTGGCAGGCGTGGTCTTGCCCCACCACAGGTTGTCGGCGTTCTTTTGCCAGATCGTGCCATTCTCGTAAGCCAGTGCGATGACGCTGCGCGTGGTCGCATCGACAACGCCATTGAGCGCGACCTGGCCGCTAACGATGGACCAGACGTTGCCGCTGGCATCCGTGATCGCTGACAGGCTCGCGCCAACGGCGTTGATCGTGAGCAGCGTGTTGTTGGGTGAGGCAACCTGATTGGGTATCGGATCGACCATGGTGCCGTAAGATGGCGACCAGGAGCCGGACGGCATGGTCTTGCTCCACCAAAGATTAGCGGAATTCTTCTGCCAGATCGTGCCGTTCTCGTAGGCCATTTCAATGACGTTGCCAGTCGTTAAGTCGACGCTGCCGTTAACCGCGACCTGACCATTCAGAATCGACCAGACATTGCCGTTCAGGTCCACGATCTGCTGCGTGGCCAGGCTTATTACTGTGTTATTTGGCGATTGCATGTGCTGCCCCCGTGCGACGCATTCCACCGTTGCTTCATAGGGGTTATTATTTGGCGATAACAGCCGATCTTTATCACGTCGCGGTTACCGTATCGGTTGCAAAAGGCACTTTATTTCGACAAATCCTGCTATAACGGCGCAATGCTAATATTTTAGTATCACCTTCATGGTTAAATTGGCGGCCGAGCGCGAAGATGAGGCACAGACTACCGCTTTTCGCGACAGAGCAAGTTGATTCGGGCACTGTTTCCAAGCTTCGTCCTTGGATGGGTCATGATGACGAACGCGCCGTGGACCAGTGCAGACACACTTGTCGTTTGTCAGTGATGTTCTACTTTGGGTTGAAGTAACATACAAATGCGCAACCTGTTTATGTGTCAATACTTACCCAGTACTTTAAGCGTCATCCGCACCATCGACGCTGAATGGCGCGTCAGGCATCATCGGCCATGCACTTTGACCTCAAGCTCTGGCGCATGACCGCCGGCCTGCGTGGGCGCATTGCCCTCTCCGCCCTGTTCGGCTTGCTCGCCCTGGCGGTTGGCATTGCCCGTTTCGCCTTCCTGGGCCGCTTCCTGGCCGGCGTGTTCCGCAATGACAATGCCGCGCACCTGATCCCGCCATTGCTGGCCGCCGGTGCCGCGATCCTGCTGCGTGCCTGGCTGGACCATCACCGCGGCATGATCGCCCATTGCACCGCCGCGCGCGTGCAGCAGACCCTGCGCGGACGCCTCTATGACAAGATCGTCGCGCTCGGCCCCGCCTGGTTCGGGGCGGAGCGGACTGGCGGCGTGATGCTGTCGATGGTCGATGGGGTGGAGCAGCTTCAGTCGTTCTTCGGCCAGTACCTGCCGCAGGTCACCATCGCGATCTGCGCACCCGTCGCGATTTTCGTGTTCATCGCCTGGTGGGATGTGCCGGTCGCCGCGGTGATGCTGGCGGCTGCGCTGTTCACTCTGCTGCTGCCCGCCACTGTGCACCGCAGAACCGGCCGGGCGTCCCACGCCCGCCAGGCAGCGTTCAAGGCGTTTGGCGAGGAGTTCCTGGACGCGGTGCAGGGATTGCCGACGCTGAAGGCGTTTGGGCAGAGCGCCGCCTATGGCCGGACCCTCGCCGCCCGCGCCCGCGCCCTGTCGGACAGCACGTTCTGGGTGCTGTCGCTGAATGTGGCGACGCGCGGCCTGACCGATCTGGGCACCGCCCTGGGTTCGGCCGCCGCGCTGGCGCTGGGCACCTGGCGGGTCGAGCACGGCGCTATGAGCCTGGAGGCGCTGCTGATTGTGCTGATGGCGGGGACGGAGATCTTCCGGCCGCTGCGCGACCTGCGGACCGTGCTGCACCAGGGGCTGAACGGCCAGGCGGCGGCGAGCGGGATCAATGCCCTGCTGGACACCGATGTCGCCGCGCCGACCGGCACGCAAATCGCCGCGGTGACGTCGGAGATCGCCTTCGACAGCGTCACCTTCGCCTACCCAGGCGGCCGGCGGCCGGCGCACCGCGGCCTGGATTTCCGCATCGGCGCTGGCGAGCGCGTCGGCATCGTGGGGCCGAGCGGCGCGGGTAAATCGACGATTGTTCGGCTGCTGCTGCGCCTGCATGAGCCGAGCGGGGGCGCCATCCGCATCGGCGGCCACAACATCCGGAGCCTGGACCCGGCGCAGGTGCGCGGCATGATCGCCATGGTCGCGCAGGACACCTACCTGTTCCATGGCACGGTCGAGGAGAACCTTCGGCTCGGTGCGCCCGATGCGACGCCCCAGCAGCTGACCGCCGCCGCCATTGCCGCCAATGCGCATGGCTTCATCAGCGCCCTGCCGCAGGGCTACCGGACGATCATCGGTGAACGCGGCACGCAGCTTTCCGGCGGCCAGCGTCAGCGCATCGCGATCGCACGGGCGCTGTTGCGGGATTCACCCATACTCGTGCTGGATGAGGCGTTGTCCTCGGTCGATGCCGAAAACGAAGCGGTCATTCAGCAGGCACTCGATCGGCTGATGGCCGGGCGCACCACGCTGATCCTGGCGCACCGCCTGTCCAGCGTGATCGGCGCCGACCGCATCCTGGTGCTGGACGACGGGGCAGTCGTGCAATCCGGCGCGCACCCCGACCTGATCCGCCAGGACGGCCCCTATCGCGACCTGATGGGACCGCAGTTGGCCGAACGGGACGCCGAAGTGCTGCAGCGGCCCGCGGCGCAACCCGAGGCCGGTTCGGCGGACATGCTCTTCGGCGGTGCGGTGGCCGGCAGCCTGACACAGGACGCCGCCTCGGTCGGCTGGCCCGCCACGATCAAGACCCTGCTGCGGGTGGTACGGCCGTATCGTGGGCAGTTGGCGATCACCGTGCTGTGCGGCATCGGCCGGGTCGTTGCCTTCATCGGCGTCAGCGTCCTGGGAGCCCTGGTGCTGGGGGCGGTGCGCAACCACGCGCCGACCGAGCTTCTGGTCATCGCCCTGCTGGTGATCGCGCCGCTCGCCGGCGTGCTGCACTGGCTGGAGTCCTGGATTGCCCACGCCATGGCGTACGCACTGCTGGCGGAGCTGCGGATCGACCTGTTCCGCAAACTCGATGCGCTGGCGCCGGCTTACCTGCTGCGGCGGCGCTCGGGCGACCTGGTGGCGCTGGCGACGCAGGATGTGGAGACCGTCGAATATTTCTTCGCTCACACCATCGCCCCGGCGATCGTCGCGGTGCTGGTGCCTGGCGTGGTGCTGGCCGCGCTAGGCTGGATCGCCTGGCCGCTGGCCTTGGTGCTGGCGCCGTTCCTGCTGTATGCCGGGGCATCGCCGGTGCGCGGGCGGCAGCGGATCGATGACCTGGGATCAGCCGCGCGCGGGGCGCTTGGAACGATCAGCGCCTATGCCACGGAAACCATCCAGGGACTATCCGAAATCGTGGTGTTTGGCGCCGCGGGACGGCGGCGGGACGGCTTCATGCGGGCGGTCAAGGAGTACCAGGGCCTGCGGCTGGCGCTGCTGGCCGATCTGTCGTTCCAGTCGAGCGCGTTGGACGTGGCGACCAGCCTGGGCAGTCTCGCGGTCGCCGCGCTGGGGGCGGTGCTGGTGACGCACGGCCTGTTGGCGGCCACCGCGCTGCCGCTGGTGACGCTGATTTCGGTTGCGGCGTTCCTGCCGGTTTCCGAAATCGCGCAGGTCGGGCGGCAGTTGGCCGATACCATCGCCTCGACCCGGCGGCTGGCGGCGGTGCATGCCGAACCGGTGGTCATCATTGATGGGCCGGATCAGCCGGCGGCGCCGTTGGGCGGTGCGGCCGTGCGGTTTGATGACGTTGGGTTCACTTATTCGGGACGCTCGGTGCCAGCCGTGTCGAACCTGTCGTTTGTTGTGCCAGCGGGGGCGACAGTCGCGCTGGTGGGCCCATCGGGCGCCGGCAAGACGACAGTGGCGAACCTGCTGCTGCGGTTCTGGGACCCCTCGACCGGATCGATCTGCCTGGACGGCATGGACCTGCGGTCGCTGACCCTGGATGGACTGCGCGGACGTATCGCGCTGGTGGCGCAGGACACCTATCTGTTCAACGATACGCTGGAGGCGAACGTGCGTCTGGCGCGTCCCGACGCGACGGCGGAACAGGTCGGGCTGGCTCTGTCGCGCGCTTCGCTGGCCAGCTTCGTGGCCGGCCTGCCGGAAGGGCTGGCAACCCGGGTGGGCGAGCGCGGCGTCGCACTGTCGGGCGGTCAGCGGCAGCGTATCGCCATCGCACGGGCCTTCCTGAAGGACGCGCCGCTGCTGATCCTGGATGAGGCGACCTCGCACCTGGACACGATCAGCGAGCAGGCGGTGCGGGCAGCGCTGGACGCGCTGATGGCGGATCGGACGACCATCGTCGTGGCCCACCGGCTGTCGACCATCCGCGCCGCTGACCTGATCCTGGTGCTGCAAGCCGGCACGGTGATCGAAGCCGGCACCCACACGTCCCTTCTGGCGCTTGGTGGCGTCTACTCTCGGTTGGTGGAGCACCAGATGGCGGGCGTTGCAGCCTGATCACGGCAGCTTGAAGATCATATGGGTCCAGTAACGGACTTGTCGGTTTCGGTTGTGCGGTTATTTCTGTCACTCTGCGTGTGGGCTGGTAGCTCAGCGCCAGAGCACACGCTTGATAAGCGTGAGGTCGGACGGTTCAATTCCTCCCCGGCCCACCATTGAAGACTACTTTCGCCTGCGCACCGGACCTCCAGCGCCGAGGGTAGAAAGCAAGGCGAGGGCTCCGCCCCATAAGCGCTAGGATAGGATTGACACGGCACGTTTTGGCGTGATTCCGGGGCAGATGCAAACCGCATTGTTTCATCTGGATCATTGGCCAAGCGTCGTCGGCCACGTCTCTTCGCTGATTGATCTGGAGGTCAGCGCCCGGACGCACAAAGCCCTGGTGCGCAAACGTGGCGTGCGCAGCGCGGCCGACCTGCTGCATCTGGCTCTCCTCTACGGCCCCGGCAGGCTATCGCTGCGTGCGGTCGCCAGCCATGCCACCGAAGCCGGGATTGCCGATCTCTGTGACGTCTCGCTGCTGGATCGATTGCGCAATTCGGGTGATTTCCTGGCTGATGTGCTGGACCGGCTGCTGGCGGATCGTCGCGGCGACACGCCAATGGAGGGGCGCCTGCAACTCAACCTGGTGGATGGCTCCACGGTCTCGATCCCGGGCAGTAAAGGCAGTGACTGGCGGCTTCACGCGCGCTATGAACCGGCGCGCGGCTGTTTTACCGATCTTGCGATGACCAAGGCCGCCACGGCCGAAGCGCTCAGTTGCGTGGCGGTGCGGCCCGGTGATGTTCTGGTGCAGGATCGTGGCTATGCGCGGGTGCGCAACTTTGCCCATGCCCACGCCAACCAGGCGGACTTCATCACCCGGATCGGCTGGCGCTCGGTGAACGTGTTCGATGCGTCGCGGCAGGCCTTTGATCTGGTCGCGGCGCTGTCCGACAACGGCCCGTCGGTGGTGGAACACGCCGTGTCAATCGGCGCCGGCCGCGCCCCGGTGCGCGCGCGCCTGATCATCGCGCGCAAGCCGCCCGAGGCGACCGAGCGCCAGCACAAGAGGCTGCACCGCAAGGCCAGTCGCAAGGGCCACAAGACCGATCCGCGCACCCTGAGGGCGGCTGGATACATGATGCTGCTGACCTCGCTGTCGCCAGAACAGGCGACAGCGGCGGAGGTCGTGCGGCTCTACCGCATGCGCTGGCAGGTGGAACTCGCGTTCAAACGACTGAAAAGCCTGGGCGGCTTTGCGGCGTTGCAAGCAAGCGATCCCAAGCTCGCGCGCAGTTGGCTGCTCGCTCATCTCATCGCCGCCGTGCTGATCGAGACTTCGCTGGGCGAGGATCTCGGCTTTCCCCCCTGAGCCAACATCTGGCCGTGCAACCCGTCACGCCAGCCTTTGGCGGGTTTGGCAATCCAACCACCGCCGTCTGCAAGTGGCTCTGTTCGCACAACCCCGAAGACGCCGCAGCCTGGCGACCCGCAGAACGGCACGCAGGCGGCTGGCCGAGCCGCCCAGAAAGCGCCGCTGCCAAGACAAAGACGCTAAAAATGCCTTATCCTAGCGCTTATGGGGCTCCGCCCCTCGACCCCGCCAAAGGCTGACGCCCTTGGAACCCATTTAGGGGTTTGGGGGAGAGGGGGCGACTCGGGGTTATCAACGCCTCAGTCGCCCCCTCTCCCCCAAACCCCTGGACGGGGATCAAAGGGGCATCCGCCCCTTTGCGGGTCCAGGGCAGCGCCCTGGCCTTACTTTCTCCGCTCAGTCCGCGCCGTCAGCCGGACCAAGGCCGGGTGATCCGGCTGGGTGGTCACGATGGCGACGGGCAGGATCGGGCGGCTGTCTTCGCGCGCCACGTCGAACCGGCGGATCAGCGCGGCGAGGACCAGCACCGCCTCGGTCATGGCGAATTGCGCGCCGACGCAGACCCTTGGGCCGGCGCCGAACGGCATGAAGGCGAAGCGTGGCGGCGGCGGCGCATCGGGCAGGAAGCGGGATGGATCGAAGACATCCGGATCGCGCCACAGCGCGTGGTGGCGATGCAGCACCCAGGGTGCGATCAAGACCAACGTGCCGGCTGGCAAATCGACCTCACCCGCGCGGTCGGCCGTGATGGCCTGCCTCGCCATGGTGAAGGCAGGCGGAAACAGGCGCAGGGTCTCGTTGATCGCGGCGCGGGTGCGGACCAGGCTGGCGACAACGGCATGGGCGGTGTCAGACTTGATCGTGACGCCGGCGGCTTCCTCCGCCACACGCGTCTGTTCCTCCGGCGCCTGGGCCAGCATGATCAGCGCCCAGAACAGCGTGACCGCGGTGGTTTCGTGACCGGCCAGGATCAGCGTCGCGACCTGGTCGCGAAGCTGCTCCGGGGAGAAGCCCGCACCCGTGTCAGGATCGCGCGCCGAACGAAGCAGGTCGAACAGATCGCGCGGCGTGTCGGGCATCGGCATGCGCGAACGCGCCGCGATCATGGTTTCGACCAGTCCCATCCACCGTTTCTTGAAACCCGCTCGGCCCAGATCACGCAAGGTCGGCAAACGCGGCGGCAGCACCATGTCGAGCAGATGCGGCCGTGCAAAGCGTTGCGAGTACTCGGTGATCAGCCGCCGCATCGCAATGCCATATTGTTGCATTTCCAACGAAAACATCGACCGGCCGGCGATGTCCAGGGCCAGGAACTGCATCGTCGCCAGCAGGTCGATAGGCGTGTCGGTCGGAAGGCGGTTCAGCAGGTCATCGGTGGCGGTGACGACATGGCCGGCGAGCATCGGCATCACCCGCGGCGCCAGCGCCGGTGCTATGGTGCGTCGTTGCAACTTCCAGTCATCGCCCTCACTGAGCAGCAGCCCCTTGCCGGTAATCGGCCGCAGGATGCGGATCGTCGCGGGCGTGCGGCGGTAGTTGCCGGGATTGCCGACCAGCACGTGGTGGATCGCCTCCGGTGCATTCAGCAGGACGGTCGTCCGACCGAGAAAGGTGCGTACGCTGGTGTCCTGTTCATAGGCGGCACGCGGCCATATCGTCAGCGGATTGGTCCGCACCGCGCGCAGGAAGCCGAACAAAGACAAGGCCACCTCGCGCGGCGACGGAACGGGCGGGCGGAGCCGGCAGCGTGCGACGCTGTCCAAGCTACACCTGCCCCGGCACGGGCGCGCCTACTCGGCGGCCCGCAGTGCCGGCATGTAGGCCGGAACATCCGCCCGCTGCGCCGGCTCCATCGGCTTCGGCCACCACCAATGCTCCCATTCGGCATAAAACTTCTTCAGCGTCGGCATGACCTTGTCGGCGAACAGCTTGGTGTTGTAGCGGGTCAGGTCCTTGTTCATGTTGCCGAACTGCATCAGCAGCATTAGGTTGCCGACATTAAGGTTCTCGGCCAGTTCGACGATCTGCTCGGTGACCTGGCTCGGCGTGCCGATAACGATGTAGCCGGCGTCGACCAGGTCCTTCATCTCGGTCGGGCGAGCGACGGAGCGCAGGGCGGCGGCGCTGACCTGGCTGGCCAGCCCAGCGCGCTGCGTCGCCTCGGTGGAGTAGCCGGGTGGCGCCGCGAAGCGCGGATCGATGTGCAGGCAGCGGCCGAAGAAGTATTCCGCCGCATCGGTGTACATCTCCAGCGCCTGATCGCGGCTTTCGGCGACCGCGACGGTTTGCGCGAAGCCGGCGCGGTAGGGGTTACGGTCCTTGCCGAGCCGGTCCATCTCCGCCCAGAAGCCGTCCATGGTGACCTGGCCGGCCTTGTGACCGTAGTAGGACAGGTAGCAATAGACGTAATCCATCTCGGCGCACCACTGCCAGGTCTCGATCGAGCCGCCGCCGGGGATCCAGATCGGCGGATGCGGCTGCTGGATCGGCCGCGGCCAGATGTTGACGTAGCGCTGCTGGTTGTAGCGGCCGTTGAAGGCGAATGTTTCTTTTTCGCTCCAGGCTTTCATCACCAGATCGTGCGCTTCCAGGTAACGGTCACGCAACTGGCTGGGGTTTTGGCCGTAGGCGAAACAATCATCCATCGGCGTGCCAACCGGGAAGCCGGCGATCAGCCGCCCGCCGGAGATCACGTCGATCATCGCGAATTCTTCCGCCACGCGCGTTGGCGGGTTGTACAGCGCGAGCGAATTGCCCATGACGCAGATCGTCGTGTCGGTGGTGCGACGCGCCAAGGACGAGGCAATCAGGTTGGGCGATGGCATGAGGCCGTAGCCGTTGGAATGATGCTCGTTGACGCAGATCGCGTCGTAGCCGCAGTCGGCGGCGTACTCGAGCTCGTCCATGAAGTCGTTGTACATCAGATGCGCGCGCTTCGGGTCGAACAGCGACGAGTGGATGTCGACCCAGACGGAGGGATGCTTCTGCTTGAAGTCCTCCGGCAGCTCGGTATACGGCATCAGGTGGAACCACATCAGTTTCATGGCGCGTCTTCCAATTCCTGTCAGGTCATCGATCAGTAGCCTGACCGGGGTGAGGCGGCAACCGGCGCGCTGTCCTCGAGCAGGGGAATCGCTTGAGTGTCTCATGCGATGCGCCGGATGACGTTTTCCAGATAATCCTGATTCCAGCCGGCCTTTTTACGGCGGTTCTTAAAGCTGGTGACGGGTTTCGCCTGGTTCAGTAAATTCATGGCAGTATGTTTCACGACCGCCATGTTGGCAGGGCCATGAGCGGTGCGCAGGCGCGCCAAATCGTCGTGGAATACCACATCCAGCACCCAGTGCAGCCGGTTCTCAATGCCCCAGTGGCTCCGCACGACCCTGGCGAGGGTCTCGGCACTGAGTTTGGTTGAGCACAGGTAGTATCGGGTTTCTGTCTGGATAACGCCGCCCCGCTCGGTTTCGCTTTCGATCATGCCGATGGCGGTCAGGCCAGGGAATGCAAATTCGCCCGGATGACGCCGCTCGGCGAACAGCCAGTTGATGTCGTGGCAGATCGTATGGCGGCGGGTTTCGATCCGGCCATGGTCGCCATCGACGGTCTCGAAGCTTTGCAGCGTCAGCGTTGGTGGTGGATCGGCAAAGACGGTTTCCACTTCGGCATAGGTCGCTGGCCAGTTCTCCTTCAAGGCCAGCACGTAATCGCCACCACCCTCGATGATCGTCTGGGCAATCTCCTTCTGCGTGCCCATGGCATCGATGGTCACCAACGCGCCGGCCAGTTCCAGACGACGCAGCAGCACAGGAATGGCGGTGATCTCATTGGATTTCGCCGACACCGCCTCTTGTCCAAGGACCAATCGCTGACGCGTCGCCCAGGCGGACACCGTATGCAGCGGCAGACGCCCTTTGCCGCGGGCATGGCTGCGACGCGAGGTCTTGCCATCGATCGCGATAATCTCGGGCGTGTCAGTCCGCAACCCGTCTACCCAGGTCAGGAAACATGTCTTGAACAGCTCAGGATCAATCGCCGCGATCACGTCGCACAATGTGTCGTGGCTCGGGATGCCGTGCTTGAACGGCAGAAAACGGCGGAGGAAGCCCTGGCGTTCGCTGCCCCACAGGCTGATTTCGACAAAGTCGTCCGCACCGGCGATGGTCCCGCAGAGCATCAGCAACAGGATTTCCGGTAGAGGATATAGCACCTTCGTCGCTTGGCGCGGGTCCCGGAGGGCCGCGAAGTGGGACAAGAAGCAGGGCTGGCTTGGCATGGACATAGAGACCTCCTGATGAGAGGCTTCCTATGAATCCGATTCTAGCCCGCACGGGAATCCCTCAACCACTCAAGCGATCGCCCTGTGTCCTCGGGTTCGGCCGCGGGTTTGGCTGGTGCCGGTTTAAGCGCGGGTTTCGGAATGGGACGCGGCTCAACCGGGCCGCTGATGACGTCGAAGTCGAAACTGCTGCGCTGCATGGGAACCTCCTGTTGATGCGGACCGGAGGGCCTTCCCTTGTGCGGTTTGTGTTTCCAAGGCAGGGCAAAAACACGAAAGCCGCCAGCAAGGGGCGGCTTTGGGGTCCTGCTATGAATGCACGATCCTAGGCCGCTGGTGGATACCAGCGGTACCAAAATCGCGAGGCGGGCAATGATGCGGCCATGCCGATCTTATGCAAGCGCGTGGCGCGGAATGCAAGCCACCTGTGACCCGCCGGCCGAGCTGCGACTTTCCAATGTTCGAGAGGGTTTCGCCTGAGCTGAAATCGGGCGGTGACCAATGATCCGATCGACGCAGCGCCTGGGCGCTTCGCGTGATTGACATCCTATCAGGAAAAACCTTGTTCAGCCTTTCTGAGGGGGGGCGCTGCCCGAGCTTCCTTGAAATGGCGCATCAGTGCCTAGCCAAACAAGCGGCCCAGGGGGTGGAGCCAGATTGCATTCCGGTGCAGCATGTCCGAACAGGAGGAACCCATCATGCTGAAATCTGGCGTATCCATGTTCTTCACCGACTACTCCATGGCCCCGGGCGAACTCGGCCAGGCGTTGGAGCAGCGAGGATTCGAGTCCGTCTGGGCTCCGGAACACTCCCACATACCGCTCAGCCGCAAGTCGCCGTTCCCCGGTGGCGGCGATCTGCCAAAGAGGTACTACGATGCCATGGATCCGTTCGTGACCCTGACGGCGGCGGCGGCGGCGACCAAGACGCTGATGGTCGGCACCGGCGTCTGCCTGGTGGCGCAGCGCGACCCGATCCAGACGGCCAAGCTGGTCGCCTCCATCGACCAGGTCTCCGGCGGACGGTTCCTGTTCGGTATCGGCAACAGTTGGAACCAGGACGAGCTGGAAGACCACGGGATCAAGTTTGCCGACCGCCACAAGGCGGCGCGGGAACGGGTCGAGGCGATGAAGGCAATCTGGACCAAGCCCAAGGCCGAGTATCACGGTGAATTTGTCAATTTCGATCCGATGATGACCTGGCCGAAGCCGGTGCAAAAGCCGCATCCGCCGGTGATCGTCGGCGGCGCCTTCCCGTACTCCGCCCGTCGCGCCATCCGTTACGGCGAGGGCTGGATTCCGCAGGCGGCGCGCGGCGGCTACGGGGAGATCGCTGACCTGATCCCGGAATTTCGCAAGATGGCCACCGAGGCCGGGCGCGACCCGGCGGAGATCGCCATCACCGTATGGGCTCCCCGCCGCGAGCTGGACCTGATGAAGCGCTACGCCGACCTCGGCGTTGAACGGGTCGTGTTCAATGTAGACTCCGAGGCGGCTGACAAGGCGCTGCCAGTGATCGACGAGATCGCCGCGTTCATGCAAAAGGCGAATGCGGGCTGACAGTGCGCTGGTTTGGAGCAACCGATTAGCGTTCGCGCACTGGAAAATGCCTCGTTTATCCCGACGTGCCACCCTGCCACGGTCATGGCCGGCACAGACCAACTATCCCGGACTTGCAGTGCTGGTCTCGACAAAGGCGTGGACAGCGAGGCCTGCCCCCATGCTGTGACGCTTGTCACGGCGGTTTGGCGTTGCCGCGGGCAGGCGGGAGACAGACTGCAATGAGCCGTTGAGCAACTGGCAGGGCCTCGACCTCAACCTGCTAGCGGTGTTCGACGCCGTCATGCAGGACCGCAGCCTGACGCGGGCCGGCAAGCGCCTGGGCCTCAGCCAGCCGGCGGTCAGTCATGCGCTCGCGCGGCTGCGTCACACGCTTGCGGACGAGTTGCTTGTCCGAGGCGCGGACGGCATGGTCCCGACCCCGCGCGCAGAGCAGCTTGCCGGGCCAATACGGGAGGCATTGGCGGGCCTGCGGATGGCGCTCGAGCCTCAGGCCGTCCAACCAGCGGATATGGCGGGATCATTCACCATCGCGGTGAATGGCTACACGGCGGCTGCCCTGACAAACCGGATCGTGGACGCAATCTGGGCAGAGGCACCGCAGCTCGGACTGACGGTGGTGCCGAGCGGCACGCGCAACATTCAAGACCAACTCGACGCCGGGCTGATCGACCTCGCACTAGCTGGATTGTTGGAGGGCGGCGATCGCTTCAAATGCAGCCGCGTGCTGACGGATCATTACGTGGTCGTCATGCGCCGCGAACACCCCGCGGCATCAGCCGCGTTGTCGCTGGAGGATCTGGCGGGGCTGCGTCACCTGACGCTTACATCCACCGGTGACAGCACAAGCTTTCTGGACGAGGCGCTGGAGGCTGCTGGCCTGAGGCGTCGTGTGGCACTCAACCTGCCGTTCCTGGCTGCGCCAGAGGCATTGGCGGGATCGGATCTGGTTGCCATCCTGCCCGCGCGGGTCGCCGCCCGGTTGCGGCGGAATTGGCCATTGGTTGACCGCCCGCTGCCCTGCTCCGCGCCCCCGGTTGATCTCTCGATGTCCTGGCACCGCCGGATGGACGGGCAGGGCGAGCATCAATGGATGCGATCAGCGGTGCGGCGTTGCCTTGCCTCGATCGCGCAAGAGAGCTGACGCGGCTAGCCCATTCGTCCGGTGCATACCCTGGTGCAGTCAATCGATGCGACTGGGCGGTACCCACGGCGTAGCTTGATAGCCGAAACCTTGAAGGTGTTGTCATGCGCGCAGTGAAAATTGTCATGGGTCTCGCGGTCATCACCGCGGCCGGACTTGGATCGGATTTGTTTCTGGCCGCCGCCTCGATATCAGTTGCACAAGCGGCTCCGCCCGTACCCGCCGTGCTGGCGCAGGTGGAGCAGGGCAGCGGGCCCATCACCCCCAGCGACCTTGGGACGGTAGAGGCACTCAACTCGGCAGTGGTCCCCTTGCAGGTGACCGGGGTCGCGCAGCGGAGTTTGCCAGCCCGACTCCCGGGGTTACCACCCATCTTGTCACCATCGCCACTGTTTGGCGCCGCATCGATGGATGGAAAGACCGGGTCCTGAGATCCATTCGTCCGGTGCATATCGCAGTGACATCAATCGATGGGACTGGGCCAGCGTCACGATGTAGCGTGACAACCTGCTTTGAAAGTTCGTCATGCGCGCAGCCAAGATTGCCATAGGGGTCGCGCTCATTGCCGCGGCCGGGTTTGGATTGGATAGGGTCCTGGCACCCGCACCGATACCGGTCGCACAAGCGGCTCCGCCCGTCCCTGTCGTGTTGGCGCGGGTGGAGCAGGGCGACGTGCCGATCATTCTCAGCGGCCTCGGGACGGTACAGGCGCTGAACTCAGCGGTGATCCGGTCGCAGGTGACCGGGCTGCTGCAGAGTGTGGATTTCGTCGAGGGCCAGCAAGTCAAGCGTGGCGACCGCCTTGCGCAGATCGACCCGCGGCAGGAGCAAGCCAGGCTGGATCAGGCCCAGGCGCAACTCGCGCGCGACCAGACGCAGGTCGCCAACATACAGGTCAATCTGGCGCGAAACGTGCCACTCCTGAGCAAGGGGTTCGCTACGGACCAGCAGGTGACGGACCAGCGGTCGCAGGTTGTCCAGATGCAGAACGCCGTGAAGTTGGATCAGGCGGTCGTCGAAGATGCGCAAACGCAGCTCGGCTATACCTCGCTGACCGCGCCGTTTGACGGTGTGACCGGCGTCCGCGCCCTGGACGTCGGCAACATCATCCATCCGACGGATGCGTCCGGCCTGGTGACGGTGACGCAGGTGCAGCCGATCGCCGTGCTGTTCACCTTGCCGGCCAGCGCCATCACACCCGTGCAGGAGGCTTTGGAGGACGGCGCCGTGAAGGCCGTGGCCTATGACCAGACCGGGACCAGGCAGCTCGACACCGGCATGTTGCTGCTCATCAATAACGAGGCCAACCCGACGACCGGCACCGTGCAGCTCAAGGCGCTGTTTCCCAATCCCAAGCGCTTGCTGTGGCCCGGAACATTCGTGAACATCGATCTGATCGTCCGCATCGTTCCGAATGGTCTGACGGTTCCGACCGATGCCGTGCAACAGGGGGCGGCCGGTCCGTTCGCGTTCGTGCTCGGTCCGGACAACAAGGTCGCGGCGCATCAGGTTCAAGTGGCCCAGCGCGAGCGCGGCAGGGCTCTGATCAGTCAGGGTCTGCAAGCGGGCCAGTCGGTCGTGGAACAGGGCCAGTATCGCCTGGTCGATGGCACGGTGGTGGTGTCGTCCAAGCCGGACCAGGTCGCCAATGCGTCGGCGGCGACGTCTGGGTTGCTGCCATGAGCCTCTCCTCCGGCTTCATCCGCAGGCCGATCGCGACATCGCTCCTGATGGTGGCGATCGTCTCGCTGGGCGTGCTCGGCTACCTGAAACTCCCGGTAGCGGCGTTGCCCAGCGTTGACTTCCCGACCATCCAGGTCACCGCGCAGTTGCCCGGCGCGGACCCGCAAACCACGGCCGCGACAGTTGCGACGCCGCTGGAGCGGCAGTTCGGCGAAATCGCCGGCATCTCGCAGATGACGTCCAGCAGCGGCACTGGATTCACCCAGATCACGCTTCAGTTCGACCGCAGCCGGACTATCGACTCCGCCGCGTCCGACGTGCAGGCGGCGATCAACGCAGCCGCCGGACAATTGCCGGCTGCGTTGCTCAACCCGCCGATCTACCGCAAGACTAATCCGGCGGACCAGCCGATCCTGCTGATCTCGCTCTCGTCCGACACGCTGCCGATCACCACCGTCAGCGACTACGCCAACTCCATCCTGGCGCAGAAGATTTCCCAGGTGCCCGGCGTCGGGCTGGTTGGCATCGGCGGGCTGCAGAGCCCGTCGATACGCATCCAGGTTAATCCCGCGCAGCTTGCGGCAGCGAACCTGGATATCGACGAGGTTCGCGCCGCGCTGGTGAATGCAACCGTCGATCAGCCGAAGGGCCAATTGTATGGCGCCGAACAGACCTTCTCGCTGCAGACCAACGATCAACTGAAAAGCGCGGCGGGTTTCGCCGACACCATCGTTGCCTACCGCGCTGGCGCGCCGGTCCGGGTGCGCGACATCGGCCAAGCCATCAATGCGCCGGACGACCGGACACTCGGCGGCTGGTTGAACGGCAAACCCGCCGTGCTGCTCGCCGTCCAGCGCCAGCCCGGCGCCAACGTCATCGCGACGGTCGCCGCCATCCGCAAATCCCTGCCGCAGTTGCAGGCGTCCGTACCACCCGCGCTGAAGGTGCAGGTGGTAGCCGACCGCACCCAGACGATCCAGGCAAGCGTCTCGGACGTGCAGTTCACCCTGATGCTGACGATCGCCCTCGTCGTGGCGGTGATCGCGATCTTCCTGCGCAAGTTCTGGGCGACGGTCATTCCCGCCATCTCCGTGCCAATCTCGCTGATCGGCACCTTCGCGATCATGTACGTGCTGAACTACAGCCTGGACAACCTGTCGCTGATGGCGCTGACCATCGCGGTCGGCTTCGTCGTGGACGACGCCATCGTGATGATCGAGAACATCGTCCGCCACCTGGAGGCAGGCGCCACGCCGCTGCAGGCCGCGTTGCAGGGCGCGGCGGAAATCGGCTTCACCATCCTCTCCATCTCCATCTCGTTGATCGCGGTGTTCATTCCGCTGTTCCTGCTGAGCGGCGTGGTTGGCCTGCTGTTCCGGGAGTTCGCGGTGACGGTCGCGGTGTCGATCCTGGTCTCCGTCCTCGTGTCCCTGACATTAACGCCGATGATGTGCGCCTACCTGTTGAAGTCCGGACATGATGCCAAGCCGGGTTACCTGTCGCGCCTGCTGGAACGCGGGCTGGACGGGTTGGTCGCCGCCTATGACCGAGCCCTGATCGTGGCGTTGCGGCATCGGCGGATCACGCTGGCGGTCATGATCCTGACTGTCGCCGCGACGATGCAGTTGTTCATTGTCATCCCGAAGGGGTTCTTCCCGCAGCAGGACACCGGCCTGATCGTCGGCATCAGCGAGGCGGCGCAGGATGTCTCCCCCGCTGACATGAAGCTGCGCCAGCAAGCGCTGGTGGAACTTGCCAGCCGTGACCCGGCGGTGGCGTCCGCCGTCGGCTACATCGGCGCCGGCGGCCCGACCGTAACGGAGAATGACGGCCGGGTGTTCATCACGCTCAAGCCGCGGAACCAGCGCAACGTCACCGCCGACCAGGTGATCGCACGGCTGTCCCAGACGCTGCAGCAAGTGCAGGGGATGACGCTCTACATGCAGTCCGCGCAGGACATCACGATCGGCAGCCGCCTGTCCAAGACGCAGTACCAGTACACGATGACAGACGTGGACGCCCAGGAGCTGGCACTCTACGCGCCCAAACTGCTGCGGAAGCTGCAGGCGCTGCCGGAGGTGACCGCCGCGGCGAGCGACCAGCAATCGTCCAGGCAGACGCTGATGGTCGAGATCGATCGCTCCACCGCGTCCCGCTTCGGGATCGATCCGGCGAGGGTGGACACGACATTGTATGACGCCTTCGGCCAGCGCCACATCGCCAAGATCTACACGCGGCTGAACCAATACTACGCGATCCTGGAGGTGAACCCGCGTTATCAGCTCGGCCCGGATGCGCTGCGGCGGATCTACGTCCGTTCGCAGACCGGCACGGAAGTGCCGCTGAGCCAGATTGCCTCGTTCAAGACGACGATCGCGCCGTTGGCGGTGAACCATCAGGGACAGTTTCCGTCCGTCACGCTCAGCTTCAACCTCAGTCCCGGCGTGTCGATTGGCGCGGCGGTCACCGCGATCCAGAAAGCCGCGGCCAGCCTGCATCTGCCGGCGTCCATGGCGACCGGCTTCCAAGGCAGCGCGCAGGCGTTCCAAAGCTCGCTCAGCAGCACGCCGATCCTCATTCTTGCAGCCTTGTTCGCGGTCTACCTGATCCTGGGCATGCTTTACGAGAGCATGATCCATCCGCTAACGATCCTGTCCACGCTGCCGGCCGCCGGGTTGGGCGCCTTGGCGACGCTGATGCTGTTCGGGATGAACCTCGACGTGATCGGCATTATCGGCATCATCCTGCTGATTGGCATCGTCAAGAAGAACGGCATCATGCTGGTTGACTTCGCGATCCACGCCGAACGGGAACGCGGCCTGTCCAGCGAGGACGCCATTCACGAGGCCTGCCTGCTCCGGTTTCGGCCCATCCTCATGACGACGCTGTGCGCCATGCTGGCTGGCGTGCCGCTGGCGCTCGGCACCGGAACCGGCTCGGAGCTGCGGCAGCCGCTCGGCTACGCCATGGTGGGGGGATTGCTGGTGTCGCAGGTGTTGACGCTGTTCACCACGCCGGTGGTGTACATCTACATGGACAAACTGAGCCACATGCTGCGCCGGTCGCACCCGGTCGTGGGGGCGCCCGGCGAACCCGGGCAAACGCCGTCGCCTGACCCGCTCAGGGGCCATCCAAGCAAACAACGATCGTTGGAGACGGTATGATCATGCGCTTCGGGCGGCTGGGTGTCACCGCTATCATGCTGACGAGCGCGGCGATCATTGCCGTGGCCATCCCCGCCGAACCAGGAAAACCATCGTCCCTGGAGGAGCCCGGTTCACCGGCCCGTCATCGGCGACCGCATGAACACGGTCATCCAGCCACGACATACCAAGCTCTGGCTGGGCGGCAATGAACGGAACTGGGCATATGCGGACCATGAGCGCCATATTATTGGTGGCGTGCTTGCCCGCATCGCCACGGCAATTCCAGACTTTCGCAGGCTAAACACCCTGTCACGTCAGACATGTTAAGTCAGGCAAGACTATTCCCGGATAGTTGTTCACCCCGGAAGGTCCGTTCCAGCCAAGCTCTCCGGCGGCACGAAGTCACGCCAGCGACCGGGGCATTCAGGCTGGTCGCCATATCCGGTCAGCCCATCGGCGAGACGTCCGACCAGGTCCTGAAAGTGCAGTTCACGGCCGGCGAGGAACGTCTCCAGCTCCTCGATGATCCGCGTCAATCCGGCGAAACCCTCGTGCATCGTCACCGACAGAAGCTCCACCGCGCCGGCGCCGCACAGCGCCATGCGCACCACGTCGCCGCCGGAGCGCGCGCCGTTGGTGCCCAGCAACGGCAGTCCCGCGCCGGCGGCACGCCGGGTCAGTGCGAGAAAGCGACAGACGATCGGCAACGCCCAGCCTCCGCCATAAGCGGCGGAGGTGCCGAGCACCGGTTCGAATGTGTCGAGGTCCGGGACCAGCGCCATGAAGCGGCCCATCATGCAGACCGCGTCGGCGCCGCCGGCCCTGGCCGCCAGCGTCAGGGCCGGCAGGTTGGACGACAGCCCGGTCAGCTTGACCCAAAGCTGCATGCCCTCGGTGGCGGCGCGAACCTGGCGCACCAGGCCAGTCAGGCGCGCCGGGTCGGTTTCCTGGGCGATGGCGCCGGGCGTGGCCTCCGCCGCATGCGGTGCGCCGACGTTGAGTTCGAAGACCCGAAGGCCCGCCTGGCGGGCCTGGGCGGCGATCGCCACGGCGCCCTCGGGTCCGGCATAGACGATGCTGGCGGCAACGAACCGGCCGTCGCGGGCGGCATCCCGATCGATGGCGGCGACGGCGGCGAACCAGTCCGCGGCATCGCGCTGGATCAGGCCGGAGCGGTTGAACAGCGACACGCCCTGCCCGGCGGTCGGCATCCCATTGGCGTCCAGCCGCACATAGTCGGCACGATCGAGCTGGCGCGCCGCCGCCGGCTGTTCGTTGACCGACTTGGCGATCACGCCGGCGGCCCCGGCCCGCAGCGCGGCACGAATGCCGGCTTCGGTCATCACCGGTTCGCCGGCGCCGCAGATGACCGGGTTGCACAGGCGAAAAGCGCCGATAGCGGTTGCCAGCCGGGTCATCGTGACAGCGGACGTCCTATCGCCGCCCCGTCGCCACCTGGTTGAACGGCTTGTTCTTGTCCACCCGGATATCCGCCGGCAGGCCCAGCACGCGTTCGGCGATGATATTTCGAAGGATCTCGTCCGAACCGCCGGCGATGCGGGAACTCGGCGACGACAGCAACGCCGCCTGGAACATCCCATAGGCCTCCGCCAGGTCGGCATCCACCACCAGCCCGGCTTCGCCCATCAGGTCCAGCCCGTAACTCGCGATATCCTGCGTCTTCGAGGCATTCACCAGCTTGTGGATGGAATTCTCCGGACCCGGCGTCTCGCCTTTCGACAGCGCGGTAAGGGTGCGGAAGCGGGTGAACTTCAGCCCCTGCGCCTTAGCATGCCAGGAGGCGATGCGTTCCCGCATCGCCGCGTTGCGCACCGCCGGCTTGCCGTCGAGCCGCACCGAACGGGCCAGTTCCAGCAGGTCGTCGACGTCCGGCCGCTGCACGTCACCAACCGCCAGACGCTCGTTCATCAGCGTGGTCAGGGAGACCTTCCACCCCTGCCCGACCGCGCCCAGGCGCTGGCTGTCGGGCACGCGCACATCGGTTAAGAAGACCTCGTTGAAATGCCGCGCGCCGGACATCTGGTGGATCGGGCGGATGTCGATGCCGGGGGATTTCATGTCGAGGAAGAAGAACGTCAGCCCCTCGTGCTTCGGCACGTTCGGATCGGTGCGGACGACGATGATGCCGAAGTCGGACAGATGCGCGCCGGAGGTCCAGATCTTCTGGCCGTTGATGATCCAGCCGTCGCCATCCTTTTCCGCCCGCGTGCGCAGGGCCGCGAGGTCGGAGCCGCCGGCGGGTTCACTGAACAACTGGCACCAGACCTCCTCGCCGCGCAGCGCCGGACGGACGTAGCGGTCGAGCACGTCGTCGTTCGCATAGGTCATCATGGTCGGGATGCACATGCCCAGGCCGATCTCATACAGGCCGCGCGGCACGACGAAGTCGTCCTCCTCCTGGTTGTAGATCACCTGCAGGATGGAAGACGCCTCGCGGCCGCCGAAGCGCTTGGGCCAGGTCAGCCCGGCGAAGCCCGCGTCGGCTTTCCTCGCCTGCCATGCCTTGCAGCGGGCGACGGCATCGGCATCGATGCCGCTCTGCCGCAGCACCGGGCGGGCACCCGCCTTGGGTTCGGCGTTGGCGTGCAGGAAGGCACGCGCCTCGGCGCGGAAGGCGGCTTCCTCTGGCGTGTCGTTGAAATCCATGATCGGGTTTCCTTGGTCGGAGTTGTCGTGACCGGTGTCTTCGGTCAGGCCGCGTTGCGGGTTTCCAGCAGATCGACCAGCCGGTCCTGCCAGAACGGCAGCCCTCCCAGGCCCAGGGCAAGCTGCTTGGATCGGCGGTAGAACAACTGGCAATCCACCGCCCAGGTAAAGCCGATGCCGCCATGCGTCTGGATGTTTTCCTTCGATGCCAGATGAAACGCCTCGGTGGCGGAAACCCGGGCGGTGGCGGCGGCCAGCGGCAGGTCGGACGCATCCGCTCCCAGCGCCCAAGCGCCGTAGTAGGCATTCGACCGGGCCAGTTCGAGGGCGACATACATGTCGGCCAGCTTGTGCTTGATCGCCTGGAACGAACCGATCGGGCGCCCGAAGGCGAAGCGCTCCAGCGCATAGTCGCGCGCCATGCGCAGGCAGGCATCGGCGCCGCCCACTTGCTCGAACGCGAACAGCACGGCGGCCCGGTCCAGCACGCGCTGCACCGCATCCCAGCCGCCCTGAAGCCGCTCCACCGGCGTTCCGTCGAAGTCGAGGCGGGCCTGGTTGCGGGTTGGATCGAGGCTGCGCAGGTCACGCCGTCCCACATCGCCCAGCGGCGCCAGGAACAGGCCGACCTGGGCCGCCTCATCGCGCGCCACCACCACCGCGCTGTCGGCGATGCCGCCGTCGGCGACCGGCCACTTGGCGCCGGTCAGGCGGCCGCGTACGACGCGGGCCTTGATCATGGCCGGGTCGGGATTGCCGGCGCCCTCGGCCAGCGCCAGGCAACCGATCAGCGATCCATCAGCCAGCTTCGGCAACATCGCGCGCTTCTGCGCCTGCGATCCGGCGGTCAGGATTGCCTCGGTGGCCAGATAGGCGGTCGAGCCGAACGGCACCGGGGCGACGACGCGGCCGATTTCCTCGGCCAGCACGCAGAGCCCTTCATACCCCAGGCCCGCGCCGCCATACTGTTCGGGAATGGCCGCGCCGATCCAGCCCATGGCGGCGATCTCCCGCCACAGGTCGGCGGCATAAACCTCCTGCCCATCCAGCGACCTGCGGACCACGGCCGGCGCGCATTGCTCCGCCAGAAAGCGCCGCGCCTGGTCGCGAAGCTGTTTGAGGTCGTCGGAAAAATCGAAGTTCATGGTTTCCCCACCGCCCTGTTGGTCTTCGCGACAGACTGCCAGTGACATGACGGCATGTGAAGCCTTGCACCATGATCGTTTGAGGTTGCATCGTTGCCAGCATCCGATCCCGGTCTGATTCTTTGTCAGACCGCACGGCCTGTCCATGTCACTCGAAATGGAGTCCTTGTGACGGGATGTTGAGGGGATCGAATCAGTCAAAAAGCCGCGCTCAGAATTTCGAATGAAAATCGGCTACGGGCGCGGCTTCCCGGGTTGAAGAACCTCGCGCTCTATAAGGTGTCGGATGAACCGGGTATAGGGAATGCCTCGGACGCGGGCGCGTTCCTTCACCGCATCGAGCAGCGGTTGCGGAACCCGCATATTGATGTGCGCCGACTTGGCTTCGAACTCAAACTTGACAGACGTTCCACCCGACATGTCGTATTCCGCAAGACTGGCGGTATCGACAAATTCCTGCGCCTGCTGGTCGGTCTCAAAGGTCGGGATTGTCTTTTTCATAGCTGTCGATCTCCTCCTGGTGCATGTAGCGGGCACTGACAGGCCGAATGTATCGGCGTCCGCCGCGCTCCCGGATGGTAAACACGATGAAGGCGGTCCGCCCGTCGCCCGTCCTGCCGATAGCCCTGAGCCGGCGCTCTGTCTGCGAATGGCTAGGATCGGGCAGGACAATAACCGGGCCGGTGAACACCTCCTCGACCTCTGGCCGGGAAACGCCGTGTTTGCGGCAATGCTCAAGATTGCCGTCATCCCACTCGAATCCCGAAACCAGTCCTTTCATAATGGATATTACATTTTTGTGTAGACAAAAGCAACGCTTTCACCACTGGTCCGAGGCCGTTCATAGCCTGGGAATGATCGCCCCGCTGATGGACTGGCGGTCAAAATGTATCACCTCAGGCCGTAGGTATGGCAGCGTTGTGTTAAATTTGGTTGTTGCCGGGCAGGCCGCGGGGAAACAGGTTCGCGGCGAGCAGGCCGCCATCGACGTCCAGCGTCGTTCCGGTGATGTAGCGCGCCATATCGGATGCCAGGAACAGCGCCGCTTTGCCGATATCATCCGGGGTTCCGCGGTTCCGCATCGGCAGCAGGCTGCCGGCGTAAAGCTCCGCCCGCTGCGGCGTGTCGTACAGCCGGGGCGTGACGATGTGACCGGGCGCGATGGCGTTGACCCGGATGCGATGCGGCGCCCACTCCACAGCCATGGTCTGCACCAGGCTGATCAGGCCGGCCTTGGCCGCCCCGTAGACGCCGCGCATCGGCGCCGCGCGCTGCCCGTCCACCGAGGCGATGCCGACGATCGCACCAGGCTGGTCGCGGCGGATGAACGACCGTGCCACGGCCTGCGCCACCAGGAAGAAGTACCGCAGGTTCAACTGGATCTGCTGGTCCCAGACCGCGGCGGTGGTGTCCAGCAACGCGCCCCAGGCAGCGGCGCCGACGATCGACACCATGACGTCGAGGCCGCCGAGACTGTCCTCGGCTTCGGCAACGATGCGCGGGATCTGGCTGTCATCCAGCACATCGCCCACGATGGTGAAGGCGCGCCGGCCGAGATCGGCGACGGCCTGTCCGACGCGATCGGCCCGCTCCGCCACAAGGTCCACCAGGGCGACGTCGCAGCCGGCACGGGCCAGCAGCAGCGCGGTGCTCTCGCCCATGCCCTGGCCGCCGCCGATGATCAGCGCCCGCTTGCCGATCAGGCCGAAAAATGAAGCTTCTTCCGTCATGGTTGCAATCCCTGAATGCCTAAAGCGTGATCGCCTGAGGCTGACCCAGTCGGAAGGCGTGAATCACGCGATCAAACAATAATTTAAAGCGCGACTCCTGGGTCAACCTAAACCAGTCGCGCTTTAAGATCAGTGGACCACTATGCCGCGTTGCTGGCAAAGCGGCTACGAGCTGCACCAGATTCGTTACTTCGTCGGAACTTTCTTGACCGCTTGATCCGTTGGCGATTGAATCCAGGCAGGCTCATTTGGAATCTTCGCGCTCGCGGAAAAGGCTGCGTCAACAGCCAGCGGGAACAAGTACGCTCACTCCATCGCGCTTTCCGGCCGGCAAACTAACTGCGGCACCGACCGCACATCCGGGCGGACGGCACCGAACGATGGATCAAGCCATGCCGATAGCCGCCCGCCGTCAGCGGCGGAACCGATGCCTGCTCGGATATAGCCGTCCGTTGCCGCTTGAGCGATCCTGTCGGTCGCCTTCGGCGCTCGACCAGCCTGAAGCGCCGACCTCAGTATGCAGGATTGCGGCGGTAGACCGGGGGGGGCGCATAATAGCCGTATGCAGGGGGGGCCACGAAAGGAAACCCAGGGTGCGCGCCGAAGGGTGCCGGCGCATAATAACCCTGATGCTCCCGCCATTCATGTTCGCGCCATTCATGCTCCCGCTGCTCATGCTCCCGCCACTCTTCCTGGCGATGGTCCTCGATGTCGCGCCGGCGCCAATTGTCCTGAGCGAACGCCGGGACGACGGCGGCAAGCGCAAACGAGGCGCACAGCAGGCTGAGCATGAACATACGGTATCGCATCGAATTCTCCCGCAAGTGCCTTGGTGGGTCATCCGCCCAGCATTGATGTCGGCGACAGGCGCGACATCCGCTCTTCATCGTCGCTTCTCCCAGCCATAGATGGCGAAACTCTGGCGGCATCATGATTTTCTGATGCAACGCCACGGCGATGGATTGGTGCCTCGCCATCAGGGCAGAGAAGTTCATGTCACTCACGCGTGACATGAAGCGGCGAGGCGAAATGACGCCGCCATCGACGCGCTTTCTGACGATGCTTATGCTTGTTGCAGGAGACGCGGCGCAGCAGGGGTGCGGGCTTGTCGCCTGCTTCCATCGGCAGGCGCCGCAGCGCCATTCTGCTCCGCCAGACGTATAGCCGGCTCGCGGGCCTTAAATCTGCTGACCGCAAGCAGCGGATTATCCGGCAGATCCCATGTTCGACCGGTTACCGGTTGGCTCGTGTACCTCATCCGCGAACAGGTTCGCCGGCCAGTCCAGTTCGGCGACTGGGCCAGATGGAGCACACACATCCTGCCGACGGCTGACCCATGATGAGGCCGCGATCATTCGCGGGCGCCATTCGAGGATGACGGAGAGGCCGATGGCCGGATCAACAGTGAAGGTGCTGTCGAAAGATCGCATTGCTGTTCGCAGGGACATGAGGGTTCTCCTTGGCTGTCCCTCTGCTAACATCCGGTATTGCGTCTGGCTGTGACCTGCGACACGTCTCGTGCGGCACTGCCGGCTTGTTTCAGACCGGCAGCAGCCGGCGGTGCGGTTTGGTTGGCAGGCTGACCTCGATCACATCGCCTGGCCTGACCTCGCCGCCGGTCATCACCACGCCCATGATGCCGGCCTTGCGGATCAGGTTGCCGTCCGCGTCGCGGCCCAGGGTCGCCGCCATGAGGTTCGGCTTGAACCGGTCGAGCTGAACGCATGGGTTCCGCAGCCCGGTGACCCGAATGGAAGCGGTGCCAATCCGAAGCACCGTGTCGGTCGGCAGGCCCAGCAGGTCGATCCCGCCAGTCAGGATGTTCTCGCCGATCTGTCCGGGACCGATGACAAACCCGTGCAACCGCAGTTCCGCCAGCAACTCCCGATGAAGCAAGTGGACCTGGCGCAGGTTCGGCTGGGTAGGATCGCGCGCGACGCGGGAGCGATGCTTCACCGTCGTGCCGAGGTGGGCATCTCCTTCCACGCCAAGGCCGGTCAGCAACGTGATCCACAACCTCGGCTGCTTGCTGAACCTGTGCGTGCTGCCTTGGCTGACCGCTTCAACGATACCTGCCATCCGATCACGCCTCCCTCACCCGGAATAATGCCAGGAAACCGGTGAAAGTGGCCACTGACAAGGCTTCGGCCATGACGACAGAAGCGGGTCTGGCAGCCTCACTGGCGATCACGATGGTTCTTGTGTCCCGGCGCGCGCAGGCGCACTCCGGTTGATCGACTGTTTGTGGTCGCTTGCAGATCCTGGCTGATGAGGCTGGTTGTCCGATGAACGCTCCATGTCCCGCCGCGATTCGTCCATCAAGCGGCTTTCGTTGCGCTTGACGTAGATAACGGCGCACAGCAGCGCCGCGCCGCCGACCACCGCCAGCCCGATTCCCGCCGGTCCGCTGATCCGTTTCACCGCATCGCCCAGACCATAGGCGCCGAAGCCATAAAGGCTGGTCCAGGCGATGCCGCCCAGCGCGTTCCACAGCAGGAAGCTGTGCCAGCGCATCCGGTTCGCCCCCGCGAGCACCGCCGCGAAGGTCCGCAGGATCGCGATGAACCGGCCGAGGAACACGACGCGCCCGCCATAACGGCGAAACAAAAAACGCCCGACTTGCAGCCGCTCGTCCGTCAGGCCCAGTTTGCGCCCCCATCGCGCCAGCACCCGAAAGCCGACCGAGTAGCCAATGAAATAGCCGATCTGATCGCCGGCGATCGCGCCGCACGCCGCCACCGGCACGAGAATGAAGATGTTGAGCGCGTGCGAGGTCGCGGCATAGATCGCCGCGGCGATCATCAGGCTTTCGCCGGGCAGTGGCAGACCGAGGCTCTCCAGCAGGATACCGAGGAAGATCACCGGGTAGCCGTACTGGTGCAGCAGGCCATGCAGGGCGTGGCCTGAGAAGATCGACATCGGGCAAGCCTTTCCACGACAACAATTCGTAATCACCTAGAAGGCGTTCAGCGATCAACCGACCCGCGTCATTTCCTTGCGATCGCGCAGGAATGATCCTCAAGCGATTCACCCGACGCCCGATCGCCGGTCGCAAGGTCGGCATGGTCGTCGAGCAGCACGAACCCTCGGGTGGCATCCGGGAACGTCTCGCCCACCAGGACCAGCGTATGCATCGCCATATCGCCGGATCGCTGGGTGTCCTCGGCCAACACCCGGAATGGGTCCACGCCGTCCAGGGTTTCCTGATTGATCCGCATCGCCTGATAGGTGACACCGGCCAGCGGCACGGGGAATGGGGCCCAGACGCCGCCGATCCTGTCCAGGTTGGCGCTCAGGGCTTGGCGCACGTCGGAACGGATGCAGTCAATATGGATATGCAACTGATTCTGGCTGCGCGCGTCCACTGAATTGATCGCCAGTGCGAAGCCGTCACGCGGCAGGTTGGTGTGCAGCCGGCCCTCGACATAAATGCGGGCCAGCCAGGCGTCCTGCCAGTAGTTGGTGACATCGGGGGCCAGGATCGCCGGGTCCTCGATCCCGCCGATCCGCGCCGTAGGGATCAGCAGGAACTGCGCGACCCCGTTGATGTCCTTCAGGACAGCGAAGCCCTTGTCGATCCCGTGCGACAGGTCGACCGCCGAACAGGGTGATGGGTCGCCGGCAGTCTGCTCATGCGGAACGCATTTCCCGCTGACAATCTTCCACAAGACCGAGGAATCAGCCGCGCAGGCCGCCGGTGGAACAAGCATCCATGCGGCAAGCGTCACCGCCAGACCACGGTTCGGCGATACGAGCCGGGCGAGCATCACGCCTCGCCGAGTTCCGATCCCGCCAGCATCTCGCACAGCCTGGCCATCTCGGTGTGATCGGCGTTCGGGCCAAACTTCGTCTCGGCCGAAACGATGAATTCCTTGACCAGCGCCGACAGCGGCGCGGCGGTGCCGGTTTCGCGGCCGACCTGAAGTGCGATGGACAGGTCCTTCGCCAGCAGTCCCATGGTAAAACCGGCATCGAAACGGCGCGACAGCACGAACTGCTTGAACTTCTTCTGGGTGGAATTGTTCATGCCGGTCGCGGCGTTCAGCACATCGGTCATCACCGCCGGGTCCAGGCCGAAGCGCTGGCCGATCAGCAGCGCCTCGATCCCGATCAGGAAGCCGCCGGTGCTGACCAGATTGTTCAGCGCCTTCATCGCCTGGCCTGAGCCGACCGCGCCGGTGGGCAGAACGGAGGTACCCATCGCCGACAGCACCGGCATCGCCCGCGCGATCGCGGCCGCATCGCCGCCAACCATGATCGCGAGCTGCCCGGTCCTCGCCCGCGGCACGCCGCCGGACACCGGGGCATCGATCAGGGTGCCGCCAAGTCCGGCGACTTTTTCAGCCAGCCGTTGCGTAACGGACGGCACGCCGGAACTCATTTCGATGATGATGGTGCCGGGCTTCATGCCGGCGAACAGGTTGTCGTCGCCTTCCATCAGGACGCGTTCGACGATAACGCTGGTCGGCAGCATGGTGACAATCACGTCGGAACCGGCGGCGAGTGCACGCAGCGTGTCGGGGGCGAAGCCGCCGGTCTGCTGGACGAAGTTGTTGGCGACTTCACGGCGAGAGTCGTTGATGGCGACGGTGAAGCCGGCCTTCACCAGGCAGGCCGCCATCGGCCAGCCCATGTTGCCGACCCCGACGAAGCCGACCTTTTGCCCGCCTTGGGCAATCGATTCGCTGGCCATGCCGGATCACCCCTTCGCCGCGTCCACGTCCTTGAACACCTCGGTGGCGATCTTGAAGGCCTCCAGGCTGGCGGGGATGCCGCAATAGGCACCGACCTGCATCAGGATTTCCTTGATCTCGTCGCGTGTCACGCCGTTGGTCAGCGCGGCTTTCAGGTGCAGGCGGAGTTCGCTGCCGCGGTTCAATGCCGACAGCATGGTCAGGTTGATCATGCTGCGGGTCTTGCGGTCGAGGCCGGGGCGAGTCCAGCACATGCCCCAGGCGATTTCCGTGGTCATCTGCTGGAACGCGGCATTGAAGTCATCGGCGCGGGCCAGCGAGGCATCGACGTAGTCGCCGCCGAGGACCTCGCGGCGGACGGCAAGGCCCTTCTGGAACAGTTCGCTCTGATACTCGGGTCGGTTCGGGACATCGACCATGGCGGCTTCTCCTGGCTGTTCAGGGATGTTTGTGGATGCGTGTCTTCGGACACGTGTCCTCGGACGCGCCGGACCCTAGGCGTCGCGCGTTGGGCGGGCAAGCGGAACGGCACCGACTGACCGCCCGCGTACGGCCATGCGGACGCCGCGCTTTCACCACCGGGTTCTGCCTGCTCTATCGTGCATTTGCCCCCACCACCTATTATGCCGAGCGCTGGTTGGCGATGTGGCACGACGTGAAGGCGGTCAGGGTGATCGGACGGGGCGCGGCGAGGCCAAGCGATCGACCCGCGAGTGAAGAGTTGGAGGTCGGTTGCATGGCAGCGGAGATCGGTCGCGCGGGTGGACGGCAGGTTTATTCAGGCCGGCCAGGTGTGGCGGACGAAGATTGCAAGCGCGTTGAAGGGCCAGTTCAAGCTGTAGACAAGGACATCGCGGGACAAGGCGTTTCAGTTAATGAAACGCCGCGCCCATACGGTCATGAAAACCTGACGCTGCGGGATGCCCGGGCACTGCTGACGGCCGGGCTGATCAAGGCGGAGGCGCTGGCTGGAGCGGAACTGACCGAGGCCCGGTATGCTGTCGCCGTATCGCCGGCGATGCGGGCGCTGGTCCAAGCGCCGGACGATCCGATCGGGCGGCAGTTCATTCCCGATCCGGCGGAACTGGTCACGGCACTGCATGAAAACATCGACCCGGTCGGCGACGACGCGCTGTCGCCGATCAAGGGCGTGGTGCACCGCTATCCGGATCGGGCATTGTTAAAGCCTCTGCTGATCTGCCCGGTGTATTGCCGGTTCTGCTTTCGGCGGGAGCATGTCGGTCCGGACGGCGGCGTGCTGACGGACGGCGAATTGCAGGCGGCCTACGCCTGGTTCGCCGAACATCCGGCGGTGACCGAGGTCATCCTGACGGGCGGCGACCCCTTGATGCTGTCGCCCCGGCGGCTGGGCGGGATCGTCACGGCCCTGGCGGCGCTGCCGCATATCCAGACGATCCGTATCCACTCACGCGTGCCGGTCGCCGATCCGGAGCGGCTGACCGAGGCGCTGGCCGCGGCGATGGAGACTGATAGGTCGCTGTGGCTGGTGGTGCACGCGAACCATGCGCGGGAGTTCACCCCGGCGGCGGCCCACGCACTCCGGCGCGTCCGCGCGCTCGGCATTCCCGTTCTGGGTCAGTCCGTCCTGCTGCGCGGCGTCAACGACAGTTCGGCCGAACTGGAGGCCCTGTTCCGGGCGATGATCAGGCACCGGGTGAAGCCATACTATCTGCATCAACTGGACCCGGCGCCTGGGACGGCACGGTTTCATGTGCCGATCGAGCAGGGCCGGGCACTGCTGGAGTCGCTGCGCGGCCGGGTGACTGGGCTGGCCTGGCCGACCTATGTGCTGGACATTCCGGGTGGGCACGGAAAAGTCCCGGTCGGGCCGGATTACCGGCAGGCGGATGGTTCGGTGCGGGACATCCAGGGTACGGTGCACCGCGCTGGATAATCCTGAAGGCTGTTTCCGCACAGGATCATTTCCGGATTGCTAAATCTACCGTGCCGGGCGCTCCGGCGTGTAAACCAGCAGACGCAGCGTGCCGGGGACGAAGGTCAGGCGGGGCCTGCCTCCGGCGGTCTTTGGGGGTTTGGTGCCTGCCACGGATGCGGTCACCAGGAAGACGCGCCCATTCTCCGGGTCGACCGCCATCGTCCGGGCGCCAGGCATGGTCGGCACCGTGCCGAGCGAACGCACGCCGGCCGCGGTTTCCGCCACGATCCCCAGGGTGCCGTCGCCATCGCCGCTCAAGGCGAGATGCCGCGACGGGTCGAAAGCGGCCGAGTCCGAGCCCTTGCCGATGGGCAGCAGCGCGGTCTGGCGCCCGTTGCCGGTGTCGATCACCGCCATCTGCCCGGCAGGACAGGAAATAAACAGACGGCCGGAGCGGGCGTCCAATGCGGCGCCGTGCGGGTCGTGGCAGCCGGGCAGCTTCCAGCGCGCCAGCACGCGGCGCGCCCGCGTGTCGACGACGGCGACCTGATCGCGGTCCGCCAGCGCGACGAACATTTTTCCCTCGCCGTCCACGGCCACGCCCTCGGGCGAGCCGCCAAGCGGCAGAGTGGCGGAGAGCTGATCGGTGCGGGGATCGATGAACCCGGCCGCCGCGGCGTCGCCGCCCAGGACGACGACCTGGCTGCTGGCAGGGTCGTAGATCATCCCATCCGCATCGCCGACGGCCTTGATCGTGGCGTGGGCGGCGAACGTCCTGGCGTCGTAGTCTGTCACCGTCCCGTCCTTGCCGCTGTCGGCGAAGACCTTGCCAAGCGCGGGAACCGGGGCCGTACCGTGCGCGCCGTTGAGGCCGTCAAGCTGGCCGGTGATCGAAAGGGTGGTCGCGTCCACGACGGTGACGGCGTTTTCATGCGCGATGTAGACACGCTGCGTTGCCGGGTCGAAAACCACGTAGTCCCACCGGTCGGGCGAACCCAACGGAAGGCTCGCGGTAAGTTTGTAGGCCGGTCCGGCGCCGGTTGCTGGAAGTGCGAGGGCGAGGAAGAAAACAGTGGCGCATAGGCGCTTGATGACATGATCAACCAAATCTGGATCCTTTGTTTTTGGCATCAATGCGCGAGCGCTGGCACAGTGTCACAGGTGGCGTAAAAGCCCCGATCCGACAGCAAAAGCAAGCGTCAACTCGGATCATAACGATTGATGGCCGTGGACAAGTCTTAATCGTTGCTTGAAAGCTACTTATTTTTCCCTAAATCGTCAGCGCGGAACCGGCCAATGCCAACGGCTGCTCGCCCAGCATGTCGCGCAGGATGACATCGCGGGCTTCCTCCAGATCCAGGCCATTCGCCGTCAGCATTGGCGCCGCGTCCTGAAGAATCGCATCGATGTCCTGCATGATCTTCAGCCGCTTGAACAGGTCGGGCCGCTGCAAACCCATGCTCTCGCCGACGAGTTCGAGGAAATTCACCACCTCGAAAGGCCAGTCGCGCTCGTGGCTGCACAACTCGCGGTGGCAGGCGTGATAGATTCCCGCCAATGTCGTCACCCCGGCGTCCGCCGCGGCCTGTAGCTGCTGGCGATGCACATCCTGCTTGAACGCCGGCAGCGGGCTGAGCTTGTTGCACATGTAACCAACCCGCGGCTGTTCCAGATCGACCAGATCCAGTTCCGGGATGCACCGCAGGATCGCCTGCGCGGCTTCCGGGACGCCGGCGGTGCCGGGATGCTCGTGCAGGCCGACCCGCTTGCGCACCGGATGCCGCAACAGCGGCCGCAGCGTATCAAGGCGTTCGGCCAGGAACAGCACGAAGGGCCGCATGTCCAGCCGCGTATCGGGTTTCGTGGGCGCCGCGATCTCGCCCAGTTGCACCTGGCAGGTCGGGCACCAGGACAGCGCCCGCGGGGCGGCGGCGGCCAGGCGGTCGATAGTGCGATAGGCGATGCGGCCGGAGGTCGCCAGATCGCCGGCACCGAACTGCAGCACGCCGCAACAGGCCGATGGGCCGCCCATGACGCGATAGCGCACCCCCAGCGCATCCATGATATCCAGACACAGCAACGCGATATGCGGCGTCTTCATGACGTTGCAGCCGGTGTAGAAGACGACCTCCGGCGGCTCTGCCGAGGCATCGTTCACAAGATCGCTCTCGGGTCGGAACCGCGCCAGCAGGTCAGGCGGCATCTGCAGCCGCGACAGCACCCGGACGCCCGTCGTCATCGCGCCGAACCGGGTGAACCCCACCTTGCGCCGGCCGCCGCTATCCCCGCGCCCGACATCGGCGACGCGCGCCAGCGCCAGCATCAGGCGCGGATTGACGCCATGCTGACACGCCGGGATGCAGTGCCCGCTGCCCGAGCAGACCTCGGCACAGGCGCCGCAGCTTGTGCAGCGATCGAGGATCTCGGTGACCCGATCCCGCAATGCGTGTTCCATGGGCGGCGCGTCCATTCATGTCCTCCGGTCGCATTGCGATAGTGGCGCGGGAACGGGATGCAGGGAAGCCTTGTGCCTCGGTCCGGTGGCGCCGCGGTGCAAGGCCGGTTGCCAAACAGGTCGGCGCCCCGTCTATTGCAGCCAGCCAAGGGATGAAAAGCCAAGCGCCATGCTGGGTAAAGCGGCCCCGCCGAAAAATGAGGATGTCCAGCCGATGACCAACCGCGCCATGACCGGCGACACCAACCGCGCCGTCATCGGCGACACCAACCGCGCCGTCATCGGTGACGCGCCGCGTCGGCGGGAGGATGCCCGCTTCGTCACCGGCCACGGCGCCTACCTGGACGACCTGCGCTTCGACGGCGTCGTCCACGCTGTCTTTGTCCGCTCCCCGCACGCCCATGCCCGCCTCGGTCGTATCGACGCCAGCAGCGCCCTGGCCTGTCCTGGCGTGATCGCCATCCTGACCGCGGCGGAGGCCGCTACCGACGAACTCCGCCCGCTGCGCCCCACGGTCGAGGCCAACGTGCAGACCGGCGAGCCGTTCCACTTCCTGCCGCAGCCGTTGCTGGCGGAGGACACGGTCCGCTATGCCGGCGAACCGATCGCGCTGGTCATCGCCGAAACCCGCAACCAGGCACTGGATGCCGCCGAACACGTGGTGATCGATTACACGCCGCTGCCCGCCGTTGTCCAAGCCCGCGACGCGCTGAAGCCGGATGCTGTCCTGATCGCCGACACCGTGCCCGGCAACCTGTGCCTCGACTGGCACTGGGGACAAAGTATGGAAGTCGCGGACACGCTGAAGACCGCTTCCCATGTCGTGACGGTCAGCCTGAACAACCACCGCATCGTCACCAATCCGATGGAACCGCGCGGTGCCATCGGCACGCATGATCCGGACACCGGCCGCTCCACCTTGCATCTGTCCAGCCAAAACATCCACGGCAACCGTGACGCCGCGGCGCGTGCGCTGGGCGTCGATCCGTCGGCCATCCGCTTTGTCGCCCCCGATGTCGGCGGCGGCTTCGGCGCCAAGAATTTTGCTTATGCCGAACACGCCCTGATCCTGTGGGCCGCCCGCCGCACCGGGCGTCCGGTGAAATGGATCGCCACGCGCTCGGAAACCTTCCTGTCCGACCACCAGGCGCGGGACCACATCGCCGATGCCACCCTGGCGCTGGACGCGGAAGGCAACTTCCTCGCGTTGCGGGTGGACAGCATCGCCAACCTCGGCGCCTACATGGCGGGCGGCGCCGGCGGGGTGCAGACCAACCAGTATCCCCACCTTCAGGGCACCGTCTACGGCATTCCGGCGATCGCGCTGCGGGTGCGCGCCGTGCTGACCAACACCACGCCGATCGGCGTCACCCGCGGACCCGGCTTCGGCGAGGCGGTGAACATCATGGAGCGGCTGATCGATGCCGCCGCCGCGCGATACGGCTTCGACCGCATCGAGTTGCGCCGCCGCAACTTCGTCCGCGCGACGCCGATGACCAACGCCTTCGGCTTCGTCGTCGACAGCGGCGATTTCCGCGCTGGCTTCGATGCCGCGCTGCACCACGCCGACCTGCCGGGCCTGATTGCCCGCCGCCGCACCAGCGAAGCGTCCGGCAAACGCCGGGGCGTCGGGTTTGCCTGCCATATCAAGGCCACCGGCGGCTCCCCCACCGAGAACGTCGATATCCGCTTCGAACCCAATGGCGGCGTGTCGCTGATCACCGGCACGCAGACCATCGGCCAGGGCCACGAGACCACCATGCCGCAGATCCTTGCCGACCGGCTGGGCCTGCCCAACGCCATCATCCACCTGAAGCAGGGCGACACCGACCTGATCCCGCTCGGCGGCGGCCATGGCAGCTCGCGCGCCACGTACATGGGCGGCACGGCGATCTGGCGCGCCTCCGACATCATTATCGCCAAGGGCCGCGTCCTTGCGGCGCGTGCGCTGGAAGCAGCCGAGGCGGACATCGAGTTCAAGGACGGGCGCTATGCGGTGGCCGGCACCGACCGGTTCATCACGCTGCTGCAGGTCGCGGAGAACGCGCGTGACAGCAACGAACCGCTTGACACCTACCACGTCTGGACACGTGATGCGATGACCTTCCCGAACGGCACCCATGTCGCCGAGGTCGAGGTCGATCCCGCAACCGGCAGCGTCACGCTTGATCGCCTGACCGCGGTGGACGACTACGGCGTGATCGTCAATCCAATGGTCGCCGCCGGCCAGGCGCACGGCGCGATCGCCCAGGGCGCCGGCCAGGCGCTGCTGGAGCACGCGGTCTATGACCCGGTTTCCGGCCAACCCATCAGCGGCAGCTTCATGGACTACGCCATGCCCCGCGCCGGCGATCTGCCCAGCTTCGACATCCGCTTCGCCGGCACGCGATGCACCACCAATCCGGTCGGTGTGAAAGGCTGCGGCGAAGCCGGCGCCATCGCGCTGTTTCCCGCCATCGCCAATGCGATCCAGGATGCGGTGGGGATCGCGAGTTTGGAAGGACCGGCTTCGGCCGCGCGCGTCTGGCAGGCGATGCGGCAGGCCAGCTAAACCGCGTCCGATTCGGAAACTTTAGTTTCGCCTGCCGAATCGGCGACGTCGATTGGTCGTGGTCCTTTTGGTCCCAAACAAACAGAATCACAGGTCGTAAGTTGGACGGGGTTTAGCTAAAATTATTCCTGCCGCACTACCAAAGAGTGCCGTGGGCGAGGGATAACTGTCTTCTACTCCTTGGATTTTTCCGTCAGGGGCTTGAGCAGTTCCACAAGTTTGTGTCGCTTCCCCTCAATATGGATGAAGGCGTTTTCCAAATTGAGGACAGGATTAGGAGCGTTGTCTTCGTTGACCTTTTGATTTGGGGGAGCCAAGTCCATATTGACTCTTGTCTGAAAAGCCATCTGTCGTTACCTTTATGTTGATGCCCTGCCTACTTAGGTAAGGCAATGCAGGCCTGCAAGGCGTCTGAATACTTCCATTTCTTTATGGCGATAGCGCAGGTTACGGCATGCTTTCACGAAGTCCGCGTAATGATGACCTTTTCGCCGCGCGTAAAGAACATCATCATGCCGAGAATGACGGCTCCAATCAGCCACACCCACAAAATGACGGAAATGCCGATAGTGCCGCCGAAAGCAGTCCCGGCGCGTGCCGCTTCACTTCCAGCCCCATACTGCTGCCCGACCATAGACAGATACGAAATCGCCCAGAGAACCATGAGGAGTTGCCAGCCCCAGAACACGATGGAGACGAGCTTGCCGAAAAAGCCGCGCTGGTATCGTTCAGTGATAATTTGCGTTCCGGCAGGCTGATGCCGCGAAGGATTCTCGGCTTCATCCGGCGAGAACTCTTCCCCTCGGCGCGACGGTATCAGCCACAGAATGAGCACCGTGGGCGCGAACCAGAACGAGAAAAATGCCCATGCGCGGCTCCGGCCCTTGCGCCTTGCGATACTGACCGCCGCACTACTGGCGACGACCGCGACGACGAAGGCAAGAAAAGCCGTAAAACCGTTGTCCAAATTCCACTCCCCCGTTGTCGCTAAGGCAAGCCAGTAAAGCTGATACGGATAGAATGGAGCACCGGATTTACGATTTCGGCTTCAGGGACATCATGGATTTCATGCAGGCCACCGTGGTCTTGAGTTTGCTGTATCCCGCCTTGCATCCGGCGGCGGCGCAATCCTCTATGGTGCGGTCGTTCAACGCCTGGGAATTGCTGTTTATGAAACTAAGCGAGTCCACTTCCTGCTGAATGCAATTCTGTATTAATCCTGGATAGCCACCGTATTGTTCCGAGCAGAGCTTTGGCGGGCTAGGATCTGTCATATCGCAAGCGAACTTAGGTTCTGCCTGAACGCTACATGTCATTGCGACCAAAGCAGTAAATGACAAAAGCAACTTTTGCATTTTTTTAGCTGAACAGTTCGATCAATCGGGTAGTTGGAAACGCTGTCATTCCATTCTCTCCTTTCCCTGAAACCGCTTACCGAGCCGTGAGGTCTTAGCCCATCTTGTTCACCACATAGTGGGGATTCGCTGGCGGGCATGGTCTAAACGCCGAGATTTGCATAGAGATTTGGATATTTACGGTACTCTCGATGCCCAGATAGTTTCTGCCATGCCTACCAGCCCAACATTAGCCTTCTGCCCTTCTCTCTGCCAAGTCTCTGCGAGAAGAAGATCGCCGCCGCCTTTGATGCCAGTCGGATCAGTTGTGATGGCGGCGTTCTGCTGCTGGCAGGCGCCGACAAACGCCTTGGCCTGATCGAGACCCCGGCCGCGCTCATCCCCGACCACCGCGATCCGGCGCAGATCATCCACGCCCTGCGGGCTTTAAGATCATCGTCGCTCAGGCTCCGGCTGGCCTCGGAGACAATCTCGACGCCACGCTCCACCAGCCATTGTCTCTGCCAATCCGCCTCGAATACCGCGAGCGTCAGATCGCCCATGATGCCACGCACCCGTTCGATAGCCTCCACGATGTCCGTGAGGCGTGGGATGTTCGAACGCGCCGGCACTAGAAAACCGACACCGCTGCCGCTTCAATCTGCTGCCGAAGGGTTTTGTGCAGGCTATCGCGCGTCATGATATCGGCGTTGCGACCGAGAATGCTTGATGTCCGTTCCTTGACATCCATCAACTGGAACAGCCCGAGTGCGCCCTTCTCGTAGTCGAAGAAAAGGTCGACATCTGAATCCGCGCGGGCGGCACCGCTCGCGGTCGAGCCAAACAAAAACAGGTGTTTGACGCCGAGCTTCTTCAGCTCTGCCTCGTGCTGCCTCAATTTCCCTATTGCCTCGTCGCGTTGCATTGGATGTCCGAGCGGTTGCGTCCTAGTGGTTGCATGATAGCACAACAAGCCGCCGCCTAGAGCCAGGCCATTCCCCATAAATCAGTGTGCTACAAGTCACGCCCTCCGCCGCGGCCGCCGCACCAGCCCTACCACCACCAGCAGCGCCGGGATCGCCGCCGCCACCCGGAACGTATCCTGGAACGCCGGAACGAACCCACCTGACGCTTGCAGCGTCTGGAACACCAGCATCAGCACGGTCGCCCCTGTCACCATGCCAATGCTTCGCGTCGCCATGCCCAAGGCGCCGGCCACGCCCCGGTCGCGCACCGGGATGGCGGCGGTGACGATGTCGAAATACGCCACCTGGAACAGCCCCATCCCGAACCCCTGCACGAACATCGAAGCCGCCAGCAGGGAAACATCCGGCACGACGCCCGCCAACGAGACGCCTGCCAAACCAAGCGCGCTTGCCGTCATACCCGCCAGCGCGACAACCCGCGGCGCCCGGTCCATCGTCAGCCGTCCCGCCAGCGGCGCGGCCAGCATGATCCCCATCGGCGACACCGCCAGCACCAGCCCGCCCACCGGCACCGACAACCCGGAGACCTTGCTCAGGTAGAACGGCGCCAGCAGCATGATCGCGAACCCCGCCAGGTTGACCAGCGCGAACGCCACGTTGACCGCGGTGAAAGCGGAATTCCGAAAATACGACAGGTCGATGATCGGCCGAGGGATCCGACGTTCCCGTCGCACGAACGCCCCAAACGCAAGCGCCGACGCCGCGGCGAAAAGCCCCAGCCACAGCACGTGCCGCGACTGGTTCAGCGCCAGCAGCATGAAGCTCAACGCCGCCGCCAGCAGCCCGCCGCCCGCCGCATCAAAACTCTCCCGCCGCTCGGCCTTGGCATCCGCCGGCAGCGTCCAGGCCAGCAGGAACGCCGCGGCGGCGACCGGCGCGCGGAAGCTGAACACGGCGGACCAGCCGAAGCGTTCCAGCAGCAGCCCGAACACTGCCGGGCCGAGCGCCCCGCCGAGACCGAACATCATCATGTAGTGGCCCAGCACGCGGGCACGCATCGCCTCGGGGAACAGGCTGGTGGCCAGCGCCGGGCCGCAGCTCAGGATCAGCCCGGCGCCGATGCCTTGCGCGATCCGCCCGATCAGCAGCAGCGGATAGGATGGCGCCAGCGCGCAGGCCACGAACGCCAGCGTGCTCCAGCCGGTGCCGAACAGGAACACGCGGCGGTATCCCACCATGTCGCCGATGCGCCCGAAACTCAGCATCAGGCTGGTCTGGGTCAGCACGTAGCTGATCACCAGCCACTGGATCATCGGGATCGGCAGCCCGAACCGCTCGACGATATACGGAAAGTCGATGTTGACCGCCGAGTCGAGCGGCACCACCAGGGTGCCGAGCCCGACGATCAGCAGGGCAAGGAGCGAGCGGTCCGTGACGGCGGCGTCAGCTCAGATGGCGTTGGAAGAACGCCGCCGTCGGCTCGATCGAGGCCGTCGCGCGGGTCGCGTTGTCGATCGACAGCAACTCCAGCGAGCCGCCGGCCGCGCGGTAGTCGTGGGCGAAGCGCTCCGGCTCGTTGCCGTCGAACGTGCCGTCCGGATCGCGGTAATCATGGATCGGATCGGGCTTGCCCTGGATCCACAGCGCCGGCGGCAGCGGGACCTTCTCGCCGCGCTCCAGGATCAGCATCGGGTTGCCTTCCTGCATGACGGCCTCGGTCTTCCAGTAGAGGTCGTGGCGATCGGGAATATCGCCCACCCAGGCCGGCGGCTGGGCGGAATCGCGCAGACGGACGGCGTTGCGGTAGCGCGACAGCGGGTTGATCACCGGCCACTGCATCACCACCGCCTGAACGGACGCATCGACAACGATGTCGCCCGGCACGCCATGCGGCGAGGGAATGGCGATATAGCGCGGATCGGCCGGCCGCATCGCGGCGAGCATCGCCAGGTGGCCGCCGCTGCTCTGGCCGGACAGCCCGACCTTGTCCGCTTTCAGGCCAAGCTTGCCGGCATGCGCCTTCAGCCAGCGGATCGCGTAGTTGATGTCGACGGAGGAGGCTGGATAGCCCTCCCCCGCATGACGGAAATTGACGGCGGCGACCGCGAAGCCGTCGCCCACCAGGGCCAGGTCGCGCGCCTCGCAGTCCTTCAGGTCGCCGTTGCACCAGGCGCCGCCGTGGATGTCCACGACCAGCGGGAACGGGCCGGCACCGACGGACGGTCCTGTCGGCATGAACAGGCGCAGGCGCTGCGGGACGCCACGGTGCTCGATGTAGTTGAAGTCGGCGACGGTATAGTCGGATGCCTGACTGCTCATCGGAACGCTCCCCTGCTGCTTTCTGATCAGTCTACGGCTGTTCGGCGGGTTCCGACAACAAGCAGGCGATCAGATCCGTCATGAGAGGATCAGCTTGACCATCAATGGATCAGCGAAAAATCCGCTCTCCGACCGCAGGCGCCACTGCCTTCAACGCCACCTCTCCAACGCCAATGACGTTACGTCCGAACTCATTGACTTCGCCATCTGGACAAGTTCGCCGCATCGTCCGGATTGTCTTGCGCCGGCCGCGGTTCGATGCTGCGCCCGATGTTGCCGTCCGCTCAGTCCCCGCCGCGGCCGATCGCCCGCTTCCGCCTTGGCGCCGTGCTCGGTATTAACCAGACCCTGTCCTGGGGCATGACCTTCTATCTGCCCGCCATCGTCACCGGCGCCGCGGCCGAGACATTGCATCAAGCGACCTTCCGCATCCTTGGTGCGTTTTCCTGGGCTCTGCTGGTGACCGGTCTGTGCGCCCCGAGGGTTGGCCGCTGGATCGACCAGCACGGCGGACGCGGCGCGCTGCTGGCCAGTATCCTGGTCATCGCCTTGGGCCAGGTGCTGCTGGCTTGCGCGGCCAGTCTGACGCAGTGGTATCTCGGGTGGACAGTGATCGGAGCCGGCATGGCGATCGGCCTGTATGATGCCGCCTTCGCCACGATCGGCGGCCTGCTGGGGCAGGCGGCGGGACCGACGATCACTGGCGTCACCCTGGTCGCCGGTTTCGCCAGCACGGTATTCTGGACGCTGGGCGCGGCGCTGATTGGCGCATTTGGCTGGCGTGGCCTGCTGCTGTCCTATGCCGGCCTGATGCTGGCGATCAACCTGCCAATGGTCTGGCTGCTGGTGCCGCCGGCCCCGCCTCGCCGGCGAACGGCTCCCCGTGTCACGGCAGCGGACGGCACAAGGCCGGACCGGCGGGCCGTGAGTTATCTGGCAGCGTTCTTCACGATGCGCTGGTTCATCACCTCCGCCATCGCCGTGCACATCCTTCCGCTGCTCGCCGGGATCGGACTGACATCGGCGCAGGCGGTCGGCATCGCCGCCGTGATCGGCCCCGGCCAGGTGTTCGGCCGCATTCTGGAATGGACCATCGGCACGCGCGTCGGCCTTCTCACCAAGGCTCGTTTGGGCGCGATGCTGTTCCCGCTAGGTGCAGCCATGCTGCTGACCGGCGGCATCCTCGGCTGCCTGTTCGCCGCCGCCGCGTTCGCCTTGCTGTATGGCATGAGCAACGGCATCCTGACGGTCAACCGCGGCACGCTGCCGCTGGCCCTGTTCGGCGCCGACGGTTACGCTCGGCTGCTCGGCTGGCTTGCAGTACCTGTGCTGCTGGCGCAGGCGACCGGTCCCACCCTGGCCGCCCCCCTGGTGGCCGGCCTCCCGGCGCTGGAGGTGCTTCTAATCAGCGGTGCCGGTGCGGCAGCCGCGATGCTGTTCCTGCTGCCGTTGCATCTGCCGCCCACTTCGACACGGACCGAGCGGGCCGTCATTGGCGACTGACAGGCATCAGCCCGCGTCTACGCCCTGTCCGGCCGCCGCGGCTCCGCCCGCACCGCCATCGACATCGCCGCCTGGCCGAGCAACGCGGAGGCAAGCAGAACCGTGGCGACCGGATAGACCGCGCCGGGATGCCAGGTCTCCGCCACCACCGTGCACAGCATCCCGTAGCTCATCTGCACGAAGCCATACATTCCGGACGCCGCGCCGATCGCCTGCGGATTGACGCTGACCGAGCCGGCCAGCGCAAAGGGACTCGCCATGCCGGCGCCGACCATGAACAGCGTCACCGGCGCGACGATGGTCGCCACGCTCAATTGGTTGGTGACGTCGGCCAGCACGAACAATGCCGCGCCGAGGACGCCAACCCCATTGGCGAGCCGCAGCGCCACCGGCACCGACAGGCGTCCCGCCAGCCGGTTCGCGCCCAGACTGCCCAGCGCGACGCCGCCCATCAGGAACAGGTAATACAGGCCCATGTCCTGCACCGGCTGATGCAACTGCGTCTCAAAGATAAAGGGGGACGCCGACATGAAGCCGTAGAACGCGGTGGTCGAGCATGCGCCACCGATCGCGTAGCCGAGGAACCGCCGGGAGCGCAGCAACCGGACATAGCTCGTGACCAAGGACCGTCTGGCCCCGCTGTCCGGCGTCCGGGTCTCCGGCAGGCGCAGCACGCAGGCCAGCAAGGTCAGGCAGCCGATCAGCGCGAGCAGCACATAGCTCGCCCGCCAGCCATAATAGGCGGTGATGAAGCCACCAATCGCCGGCGCGATGGCCGGAACCAACGCCATCACCAGTGTCAACAGGGCGAGTTGCCCAGCCGCCTTGTCCGCCGCCGCCCCATCCCGGACGGCGGCGCGTCCCAGCACAAGCCCGGCGCAGCCGCCGATCGACTGCATGATCCGCGCGCCAATCAGGACCGCCGCATTCGGTGCGACCGCGGTCACCACGCTGGCGGCGCTGAACAGCGACAGCCCGGCCAGCACGACCGGTCTTCGGCCAAAGCGGTCCGACACCGGACCATACAGAAGCTGCCCAATCGCCAGGCCGATCAGGTAAAGGGTGATGGTCAGTTGCGCGGCGCCGATCGACATGCCCAAAGCGCGCGCCGTGGCGGGCAATGCGGGAATGATCACATGCATGCCCAGCGTGCCGCACGCCGTCATCGCCACGAGCAAACCGAATGGCGCACGCTCGCCGGCGCGCAGCAGCGGGGTGGTCAGTAATCGCATCATGCCTTCCGATGTCCGCGATGACTGTGCCCCCATGCTGTGTGCACTGCAACATCGCCAAGCGTCCAAGTCGCCGGACATACCGGAATTGCCGGACATAAAGATTCCGGTCAAAGCCTGCTTGGAAGTAATGACTAGCGGCGGCAACCCGAGTATGACCGTCGCCGAACCAAATCTCAGGTGACCACCACATCAGGCCAAAGGTGGTTTACGATTACGCGACGCTAGCTAATACGTCCGCCGTCCAAGCAACTTGGGAGGCGGAAGCCCCTGATTAGCCGTCAGGCATGCGCGAACAGAAGCTGGTTTCCCTGGGTGGTAAAGTTGGACGCAGCATAGGTGTGGGACGTGTCCAGAGCGAGGTCCATCAACTGCACCTTTCCAGTTCCTCCAAAGTAAGCACCGATGATCAAGTTATCATGGCCGCCTTGACCCGTGGGCGACTGGAGCAGGTCTGAGAGAGACGTCGCGCCGTCGAACGTCAGGGTGAACGAACTTCCGCTGAATTTCGTCGTTACGGTAGACGAAATGCCCATCGCGCTGGCATTGAGGAAGGTCATGTTCCCCGCATTGAGATCAAGAGTGCCTGAACCGCCCATTGGACCGCCAAGGATGAACGTGCCGCTATCCACGGCGACAACGCCCCTCTGCCCGACGGTCAGCGCCGAGTTGACGGTAATTGTACCGTTGCCGCCCGCGACTAAAGCACCTTCATTATCGAAGTTCCCAGCAGGCGAGTTACCCACGGTAATTAATCCACCATAGGCACTGATGCCGCCATAGTTAGACAGCGTCTGCTGCCCGATCGAGAATGACAGGTTCCCGCCACCTTCGCTGTACATTTGCCCATAATTGCTGAACGCGCCGTTTTCAGCCACGGTTAACGTCGCCTGATAATAACCTGAATACGGTGAGTAATCACCGCCTACGACGGTTGTGCCGACTATCACGCCATAGGTATTACTTGAGATCGACAGGGTTGTGCTGCCATTTTGCGCATAGAGGTTGCCATAAAGCACAGAGTCGCTGAAAATGATTTGCGGCGTGCCGACGCTGGCGTTGATGAAGATCGAGGTGTCGCTGCCAATCGCGGTGTTGTAGAACGCCACACCGACGTTGGCGTTAGCATTGGCATTCTGGATCAGAATTAGCGGACCGTCGAGATACGCACCATAAACGTAAGGCACGCCGTTTTGGATAAGCGCGGTGTCGTACAAGCCTGGTTGCCCATATTGACCGGAAGTCAGGTTATCCCAGACGCCGTAACTGTACCAATACGCGTAAGGAGAAACCAAATTATATTCCGCCACTGTCTCACCCCCTGACTGGTATCATTTTTGTTGCCATACGATCGAATTCGGACGCTGTCAACGGTGCGGCGGCAGAGCCCACGGGGCATAAGCAGAGCATTAGACAATGTGGACACGCGTTGCGCTTGACGGGATCGAGCCGGCATAAAACACTTGATGCGCCATCAAGCGGACTTGCCTAACGATCCTGCTTGGACTGGTCCGATATGCTCTGCCGAACCGGATGCGGGCTAAAAGTTTGTGTAGAATACCGGCTGCAAATCAGGGTCGGTCGCCCACTGCCGTCATGGAGCGCCCGCGCCGCCAACCGATAAGCGCATGGCGGAGTGATTCAGCGATGCGCTGGCCTCCTCAAGTCATGGGGACTCACGGATCGATCTTGGGGACGGACGCGCGGTCCATCCTTTGGTCCATAATCGATCCTGATCTTTAATGCATGGCCAAAGGCGAATCAGCTTGGCAGGCCGTGAAGGTTAGGCGGACCTGTATGGCCGCGACCGTTTCAGTGAGGGCGGAATAGATACCAACCTCATGCATTTCGTCCCAGTGCAGTTGATCAAGCCTGAAACCAAAATTTTCCCGGCTAATCACGAAGCTGGGACCCTTAGCGTCATCGCCGTCTTCCGGCAGCAGGATTAGAGTTGCCTCATCCGAACAAAAGCCGTGTAGATCGACCGTCCATTCCGGCGCAACATCGAGCAGGGCATTGCGCATAATGTCTAGTTCGGCCGATCCCAACGGAGACGGCGGCACGACAATGACCGGATTATGCGGATTAGGGCGCGCCCGGAGGCTTGACCGCTTGACCGACATTTCAATCTCCAGGGCCTATAGTGGCGCCGCAGTGCGCAAACAGCCAATAACAATGTTGTTGCACACAGGCCCGCGAAAAGAAAGTCTCTTTTCGCTCGATCCGTCCATAACGTGATACGCCCTGTTGATTAATCCGCTTTCCGACGAACCCTCAGCGCGGATCGTCGCGCCAGCGTCAAGACAGCGCCACGGCAAAGGAGACGGTCCGGCCATCCCGTCCGCTTGCAGCCCCGTTCGGCCTCGGTCATTGCCCCAAGCGCGGCATTCAGCGCCGCTGCCGACCACAGCCCCAGCGCCCGGTTGAACGCGGCGACCTTCTGATAGAACACCGGCGGCCGCAGCGCCTTGGCGGCATCCGCCGGGGACAGACCAAATTGCTCCATCGCCAGTCTGGCGCGATGCAGACGCTGCAGGTGAGCCATCGCGGCACGCAGCACCTGCACCGGCGCGGCCCCCTCCGCCATCGCCAGTTCCAACGCGCGGTCGGCGGTGGACACATCGCCAGTGGTGGCGGCGAACAGCGCATCGTCCAGCGACAGGCCAGCCAGATCGCCAACACAGGTTCGCGCGGCATCGATGTCCACGCGGTTCCCCGGACCGACATACAGCGCCAGCTTCTCCACCTCCGCCCGGGTGGAGGCGCGGTCGGCGCCAAGCTGGCGTGACAGCCAGGACAGCGCGTCAGGATCGATCGCAACCCCGGCGGCCTGCAATGTTCCCCTGATCGTCTCCTCCAGCGCCCGCCCCTCCTCCGGATAGCAGGCGATGGCGGTGCCGTCCGCCGCGGCCTCCAGCAAGGTTCGCAGCCTGGAGCGGCTTGGCAGGCTGCTGCCCTCCAGCACCACCAGCGCCGGCGCCGAACCTTTCAGCACCGCCTGCACGGCATCGGCGGCGGCGTCGGTCACGTCGCGCACGCGCACCACGCGGCGGCCGCCCATCAGCGACAGCGACGCCGCCTCGTTCGCCAGGTCGCGCATCTGGTCGCGCGCCAGTTCGGCCACCAGAAACGGATCATCCAGCGAACCGGCGACGCCGCGAACCAGCGCCTCCGCCCGGTCGCGGATCATGCCGGCGTCGTCGCCGAACAGCAGCACCACGCGGACCGAGCCGGGATTGCGCAGAAAGCCCGGGACCTGAGCGGGAGACAGCTTCACCGCGCCTCAGCCGGTCCGGGCCGCCCGCCGGCGGAACCATATTGCAAGCTGGACGGTGATCTGCTGGGCAAGCGCCTCGGCCAGCCGCGTCTGCACGGCCTCGGTCTCCAGGTCGGCGGCGAAGTACTGCTCGTTGAAGACGTTCACCGCGTCCAGCGCGCGGGCGTTGCCGGAGGTCAGGACGCTCTGCGCTGTATCGTGCGCGAGCAGGGTCCAGTTCGCGATGCCGGTCAGCCGGACGCGGGTGGCGATGTCGTTGGTGGTGATCCCGATGCCTTCGCCGGCGACGGTGAAACCGACCTGAAGATCGTATTGCGCCGGGGTGCCGGCGTCGTCGCCAAAGCGCTCCTGCAGCGCCTGCCGCAGCACCTGTCCGGGCCGGTCTGGAATGATCCGCACGAAGACCGCGGCCAGTTCCCGCTGTGCCACGCCGGCCTTGCCGGACGCCGTCGGCATGTACACCGGCTGGAACCCGCAGCCCGCCACGGACGCGGTCAGGCCGAGACCGAACCAGCGCCGGCTGACCGGGTGCTTCATCCCGCGACCACGAAGTTGATGATCCGGTTGGGGACGTAGACCTCCTTCACGACTTGCTTGCCCGCCAGCGCCTTGGCCACATTGACCTCGGCTTTGGCGACCGCGACGTTCGCGTCCCTTGGCGCGTCCGGAGCCACCTCAATCGTGCCGCGCAGCTTACCCATTACCTGCACGGCGATGGTGACACTGTCCGCCGCCAGCAGCGCGGGATCGGCTTGCGGCCAGTTCAGTTCAGCGACCAGATGGCCGTTGTCGGGGAACAGGCGCGCATAGATCTCCTCGGCCAGATGCGGCATCATCGGGCTGCCCAGGCGCGCCAGGATCTCCACCGCCTCGCGGCGCGCCCAGGCCAGGCCGGCCTCCGGTGCCGAGCGTTCGGCATCGGTGATGGCGTTGGCCAGTTCATAGATCCGTGCGACGGCGAGGTTGAAGGCGAAGCTGTCCAGCGCTTCCGTCACCGCGGCGATGCAGCGGTGGGTGGCCTGGCGCAGGGCGCGGCCGGCGGGACCGAAGCTGTCGGGCATCATCTCGGCGCGGACGCCGTCGAGCGTCTCGGCTAGACGGAAGACTCGCTGGGTGAAGCGGAAGGCGCCGGCGGCGCCGGCCTCGGTCCACTCCATGTCGCGTTCGGGGGGATTGTCCGACAGGATGAACCAGCGCGCCGTATCGGCGCCGTAGCGGGCGATGATGGCGCCGGGGTCGATGGTGTTGCGCCTGGACTTGCTCATCGCCTCGACGCGGCCGACGGTGACCGGCTCGCCAGTCTGGCGATGGATGGCGGTGCCGTCCGGCCGCTTTTCGACCTCTTCCGGATACAGCCAGGTGTGATCGATGGCGCGGTAGGATTCGTGGTTGACCATGCCCTGGGTGAACAGGCCGGCGAACGGCTCCGACACGCCGATGTGGCCGGTGTCGCGCATCGCGCGGGTGAAGAAGCGGGAGTACAGCAGGTGCAGGATGGCGTGCTCGATGCCGCCGATATACTGGTCCACCGGCATCCAGTGATCGACGGCTTCTCGTACCAGGGGAACATTCGCGGTCGGGCAGCAATAGCGGGCGAAGTACCAGGAACTGTCGACGAAGGTGTCGAAGGTATCGGTTTCGCGGCAGGCGGGCGCATCGCAGACCGGGCAGGCGACATGCTTCCAGGTGGGGTGGTGGTCGAGCGGGTTGCCGGGCCGGTCGAACGTCACGTCATCCGGCAGCGTGACCGGGAGCTGCTCGTCTGGCACAGGCACGACGCCGCACGTCAAACAGTGGATGACCGGGATCGGGCAGCCCCAGTAGCGCTGCCGCGATACCCCCCAGTCGCGCAGCCGCCAGTTGGTGACCCTCTGGCCGACGTTCTGCTTTTCCAGCGCCTCGATCGCCGCGCGCTTGGCGGCATCGACCTCCAGCCCATCCAGGAAGCCGGAGTTGAAGGTCGTGCCGGGGCCGACATAGGCCTGGTTGCCGATGGCGAAGCTTGCCGGATCGGCGGCGGGCGGCAGCACCACGGGGGTGACGGTCAGCGCGTACTTCCGGGCGAAGTCGAGATCGCGCTGGTCGTGCGCGGGACAGCCGAAGATCGCGCCGGTGCCGTATTCCATCAGCACGAAATTGGCGATCCAGACCGAATAGGTGGCGCCTGGGATGAACGGGTGCTCGACCCGCAGGCCAGTGTCGAAGCCAAGCTTTTCACCGGTTTCAATCGTGGCCTCGGAGGTGCCTCGGCTGCGGCAGTCGGCGACGAAGGCGGCGGCGGCGGGACTTTCGGCGGCGACCGCGGCGGCCAGCTTGTGTTCGGGGGCGATGGCCAGGAAGGACATGCCGAACAGGGTGTCGGGGCGGGTGGTGTAGACCTCGATCGTGTCCTTGCTGTTGGCCAGCCTGAAGCCCAGCCTCGCGCCCTCGCTGCGGCCGATCCAGTTGGCCTGCATCAGGCGGACGCGCTCCGGCCAGCGCTCCAGGCCGTCCAGCGCGTCCAGCAGGTCCTGCGCGTATTTGGTGATGCTCAGGAACCACTGACTGAGCTGCTTCTTTTCCACCGGCGCGCCAGAGCGCCAGCCGCGGCCGTCGATCACCTGCTCATTGGCCAGGACGGTGCCGTCCACCGGGTCCCAGTTGACCCAGCTTTCGCGGCGCTCCACCAGGCCAGCCTTCAGGAAGTCGAGGAACAGCTTCTGCTGGTGACGGTAGTACTCCGGCTGGCAGGTGGCGAATTCGCGCTCCCATTCCAGCGACAGGCCCATGCGCTGCAGTTCGGCCCGCATCGTGGCAATGTTCTCGAAGGTCCACCGGGCGGGGTGGACGCCACGTTCCCGCGCGGCGTTCTCGGCGGGCAGGCCAAACGCGTCCCAGCCCATCGGGTGCATGACGGAATGGCCGCGGGCACGCTTGTAGCGGGCGACGACGTCGCCCAGGGTGTAGTTGCGGACGTGCCCCATGTGGATCTTGCCGCTGGGGTAGGGAAACATCTCCAGCACGTAGTATTTGGGTTTTCCGTCCGTCGGCACATCGGCCACGCGGAAGCAGCCGCGCTCCGCCCAGGCGGCCTGCCATCTGGGTTCGGCGGCGGCGAAATCGTAGCGCGGGCCGGCTCCCGGGACGGATAATGTCGTGTCGTTCATGGACGGGATGTATCGTTCGCGGCGCGGTGGGTTGCAAGTCTGATTGACTGTCCCGCATGCAGGTGTGTGGCCAGGCCATCATGCGGCAGTGTGTTGCCGCTCACAACGAAGTGTCTCCAATCCGCGACCATGGCGAGACAGCAGCCTATCGATGCAGCGATACGTGCGTTGAAATCGCGCGGTTCAGCCACGGAGACAGTCATGACGTCGCAGCGCCCTCGGCCCCTTGGAAACAGCAGATGGGCCGTGCCATCCCTGCTGCTGACGTCGGTTCTTGCGCTGACAGCCTGCGCGACGCCGCAGGAACGGGTTTCGCAGAGAGAGGACAGCCTGGCCGCCGCGGGCTTCATCGTGCGCCCGGCCAATACGCCGGAGCGCCAGGACATGTTGAACCGCCTGCCGCCGCACCGCTTCCTGCAACGCCCGCATGGCGACACGGTGAACTACGTCTATGCGGACCCGCTGGTCTGCGACTGCCTCTATGTCGGCTCGCAGACGGCTTTCAATCGCTATCAGCAGTACGTCCAGCAGAAGAGACTGGCCGACCAGCAGGAAACCACCGCGCAGTTGTATTCCGACGGGGCGTGGAACTGGGGAGGCTGGGGTCCTTGGGGGCCGGGCTACGAATTCGGACCGGGTCCCGGCTGGTAGGTCCGGCTCGCCTCACCCTGCCTTCACCCGGTCGATCAACCGCGACATCATCAGGCCGGCAGGATCAGAACCGTCGCAGCAGCGCCAGCAGATTAGGCCGGATCGCCCGCAATTCGCCTAGATGGGCAGCCGAAAGCGCGGCGAGCACCGTCTCGGCCTTCGCTGTCAGCACGACCAGGCTGCGCCGGCCGTCCGAGGGGTCGGCCTGGCGCCGAACCAGGCCGGCCTCCACCAGCCGATCCACCAGCTCGACCGCGGTATTGTGCTGAATGAGCAGATCGTTGGCGATCTGGCTGATTGGCAGCCCGTTCGCCGGGGCCGTACCTCTGATCGCGAGCAGCGCCTGATGCTGCCGTGGGCTTAGGCCGGACGCCTTGGCTTGCGTCTCGCTGAAGGCGACGAACCGCCGCAACGCCTGTCGGAACGCCGCCAGCGATTCGTAGTCCCGGTCGCGGATCACATCATCCGGCATATCTCACCTTTCCCGGCAGCGGCTCATCGTATATGTCGTATTGCGATATAAATGGAGCCGACGATGAAACCTGCTGGTCCAGTGGCCATCCCGCCGTTGGGTGACTTCACCCTGGATGCGCGCGTGCTCCTGCTGGCCGCGATGGCGGTGGTAGTCGGCGCCGGCGGCGTCGCCTCGGCCTGGGTGCTGCTGCGCCTGATCACGTTCTGCACCAATGTCGCCTATTTTCATGATCTGTCCGTCGCCCCGCACGACCTTGCGGATGCCACACTCGGGCCTGCCTCGATCCTGATCCCGGTGGCTGGCGCGGTCATCATCGGACTGATGGCGCGCTACGGCTCGGAGAAGATCCGTGGCCATGGCATTCCAGAGGCGCTGGAAGCCATCCTGATCGGCCGCAGCCGCATTGGGCTGAAGGTGGCGGTGCTGAAGCCGCTGTCCTCGGCGATCTCGATTGGCACCGGCGGCCCATTCGGCGCGGAAGGCCCGATCATCATGACCGGCGGCGCCATCGGCTCGCTGTTCGCTCAGCTCTTCCACATGACGGCGGCGGAGCGCAAGGTGCTGCTGGTCGCCGGCGCCGCGGCGGGCATGACCGCCGTCTTCGGCACGCCGATCGCGGCGGTGCTGCTGGCGGTCGAGTTGCTGCTGTTCGAATGGAAGCCGCGCAGCTTCATCCCGGTGGTGGTGGCCTGCGTCACCGCCTCGATCCTGCGGGTCGGTATCCTGCCGGCGGTTCCGCTATTTCCCCATGCCGGCACCACCCCGCTGCTGCCGGCATACGTCGCGGCCTGGCTCGCGATCGGCATTGTGTGCGGCCTGGGCTCCGGCGTCCTGACGGCGATGGTGTACGGCGCCGAGGATGCGTTCGGCCATCTGAAGCTGCACTGGATGTGGTGGCCGGCGATCGGCGGCATCATTGTCGGTCTGGGCGGCCTGATCGAACCGGCCGCACTTGGGGTCGGCTATGTCAACATCGCGCATCTGCTGGATGGCCACCTGCTGCTGGGCGGCGTGCTGCTGCTGCTTGTGGTCAAGTCCGTGATCTGGGCGGTGGCGCTTGGATCGGGCACCTCGGGCGGCGTTCTGGCGCCGCTGCTGATCATGGGCGGCGCACTGGGCGTACTGGTCGGGCACATCCTGCCTGACGCCGGCCCTGGCTTCTGGGCGCTGCTCGGCATGGCGGCGATGATGGGCGGGACGATGCGCGCGCCGCTGACCGCCTCGCTGTTCGCGGTGGAACTGACCGGAGACTTCACCGCCATCCTGCCGCTGTTCGCTGCCTGCGCGACAAGCTACGCGATCACCGCCCTGCTGCTGAAGCGCTCCATCCTGACCGAGAAGATCGCTCGCCACGGCCATCATATCGTCCGCGAGTACCACGCCGATCCGTTTGCCTTGACGGCGGTGCGGGAGGTGATGGCGACACCGGTCGATACACTGCCAGCCGCCATGCCGGTCGCCGCGGTGGTGACCTTCTTCACCAAGGCCGAACCGCGCCACAAATCCTATCCGGTGGTCAACCCCGACCAACATGTTATCGGCATGGTGTCGCGCGCCGACATCCTGCACTGGGTGCGCAAGCCGCCCGGCGGCACCTTGGGCGAGGTGGTCGGCGACCCGAACCTGCTCGTCGCCTACCCGGACGAACCGGTCGGCGACATCGCCGACCGGATGGTGTCGGCCGAGGCCGGTCGCGTGCCGGTCATCGACCGCGACACGCGCCGGCTGGTTGGGCTGCTGGCGCGCAAAGACCTGCTGCGCGTGCGCCAGCGCGTCGCGTTGGAGGAGCAGCAGCGGGAAGCGTTCTGGCGTCCCCGGCTGGCCGGGAGCCCCAGTCTTCACGATCACCAGTCTTCACGATCACACGACGCAGCGGGCGCCGACGCCGACTGGCGCGTTAGATCGTCGTCGGGCTGCTTCCGGCCTGGGCGAAACACCGATCGGAACTCCGCATGAGGCTGCTGGCCGTCCACCCGAGCGGGCTGATGTACACCCGCGTCTTCCTGACCCTGGAGCCGCTCGGCCTTGAGCTGGTCGCCGGCGCGGCGCGCGCCGCCGGACATGACGTGCGCATCGTCGACCTGCAGGTGGAGGATCCGAAGCGGCTGTGGCGTCTGATCGACCAATGGCGGCCGGATACGGTGTGCCTGGCCGCCAATTATCTGGCCAACGTGCCCGAGATCATCGATACCGCGAAGGCGATCAAGGCGCGGCTGCCAGGCTGCTTCGTGTTCGCCGGCGGCCACAGCGCCAGCTTCGTCGCCGCCGATCTGCTGGCGCACGGTGCCGGCGCGATCGACTGCGTCATCAAGGGCGAAGGCGAGGTCTCGGTGCCGCTGCTGTTGCGCGCGGTGCAGGACAACGCGGACCTGACCGGCGTGCCCGGCGCGGTGTGCGCGGCCGGCGAGGGGCCGCCGCCGCGGTTCGTCGAAAGCCTTGATACCATCCGCCCAGCGCGCGACCTGCTGACGCGGCGGAAGCGCTACTTCATCGGCACCCTCGACCCCTGCGCCTCCATCGAGTTCGCCCGCGGCTGCCCGTGGGACTGCACGTTCTGCAGCGCCTGGACCTTCTACGGCCGCACCTATCGTGTCGCGTCGCCCGAGGTGATCGCCGACGAGCTTGCCAGTATCCGCGAGCCTGGCGTGTTCATCGTCGATGATGTCGCCTTCGTGCACGCCCGCCACGGCTTCGAGATCGGCGAGGCGATCAAGCGCCGCGGCATCCGCAAGGAGTATTACCTCGAGACCCGCGGCGACGTCCTGCTGCGCAACATGGACGTCTTCCGGTTCTGGCGCGACCTGGGCCTGAAGATCATGTTCATCGGGTTGGAGGCGATCGACGAGGAAGGCTTGCAACGATTCCGCAAGCGGATCGACCTGGATCGCAACATGGAGGCGCTGGAGGCGGCCCGTTCGCTCGGCATCGACGTTGCCATCAACCTGATCGCCGACCCGTCGTGGGACCGCGAACGGTTCGAGACGATACGGCGGTGGTGCCTGGAGATCCCGGAGGTGGTGAACATCAGCGTCACCACTCCATATCCGGGCACCGAGATCTGGCAGACCGAGCAGCGCAGGCTGACCACGCGCGACTACCGGCTGTTCGACATCCAGCACGCCGTGTTGCCGACCAAACTGCCCTTGCCGGAGTTCTATGCCGAACTGGTGAAGACCCAGCAGGTGCTGAACAACAAGCACCTGGGCGTTGCGGCGATACGCAAGTCCTTCGGGATCGCCAGCAAGCTGCTGCTGCGTGGCCAGACCAATTTCCTGCGCATGATGTGGAAGTTCAACTCGGTGTTCGATCCAGCGTTGCAGATGGCCGATCATGCTCGCCCGGTGCGGTACGAGTTGCCGCTGCGCCCGGAGTTCGCGGCGGTGGCCGACAAGCGCGCGCTATACGTGCACAAGCCGGCGGGACGGCGCGGGCGCACCCTGGACGATGCGACGGAGCAGTTCGTTGATGCCAGCCGTTCCGGTGCTGGTTCGTGATCAAGAGAAAGTCGCCCAAGCGGAGCAACCCCATGCCGAACAATGGTTCAAATGACCCGGCTTAGAGCGGACCGCCGTGCGATGGCATCGCCACGGACAGCAAGCCCAGCAGAATGGTCCAGTTCTCGCCGAGAAGCTGATCGAGCGAAAACGGATTCACGATGGGCAGTCAGATGGGTATCGCACCGTCGGGTTGAGTTGCCTGCACCTGCTCGACCGCATCGGCATATAGCGTTTCGATATCAAGTTTCTGCCGCATGGACGCAGTGAACCGACGTTTTGCATTGTTTTGGAAGGCGACGACTTCCCCACGCCAGTGGCCGGCTGATGGGCTGTCGGGCCAGGCGTGAAAATGCAAAAGATGGACCAAGACGAGACTTAGATGGCTTTCGACCGAGTGCAGTTCGGACAGCCCCACGTCCTCTATCGCCTCGGCGAGATGCGTCCAGTCCACGTCATTCGCCCGCTCCCCTCGCCCCAGGCGGCGAAGCAGGTCAGCCTGGTGGTGCGACCAGGCCAGGATGTCACGCTCGTAGAGATCATCCGGCATGTGGAGGATCATACGGCAAACCGGCTTTCTGTGAATACGGTTCAACGGGAGTTGGCGCTCTCGGTCTATCATCCGTGACCATTGCTTTAGGCAACCGTTTTGGCGCCATCGCCAGCCTTTGCACGCATGGGCTGGCTGAATTTCGCTTGGCCAAAATTCATTTCAAATGCAACAATCTTGATACCGCGCCGATCACGCCTGACGCACGCGTCCGCTCCTCGATGAACGCCCCTGCCCTGTCAGTGGCAAGTCGAGCTTGGCTCATGCTGTCAGCCAGGGCTTCGTGGGCGCGGGCCATCAAGGCACTGCGGTTGCCGGCGTGGTCGATAGCACTTTCCAGATGATGGCTTAGTCCGAACAACGACGTCTTGAACCCGGCAAGACCCGGCAGGGTGCGCGCCGGCTGAATGTCCGGCGCAACCGGCGCTTCCGGCAGATCAGCGCGCGGTGACTGGCGCCAGTGCAGTTCAGCCAGCGGGTCGTTCGCCTGCTTCGCGCGACGGCCAAGTGGCGTGACGCCGGGCCACTTTTCGGCGGCCATGCGAAGCAGGCTGGTGTGGTCATGAACCGCCTTCACGACGCCAGGGTCCAGCCAGGGTGAAACGAAGATGGCGGGCACACGAAACCCTAACCGGTCAAAGCCAAAGTGTTCGGTGTGATCGTCGGGCGCGATGGTCGCCGGCGGCGGCACATGATCGAAGAAGCCGCCGTGCTCATCATACAGCACGATCAGCAGCGTCTTTTCGAACAGCGCCTGGTTGCCGCGCAGCGCATTGTAGACCTGGGCGATCAGCGCGTCGCCGCGCATCACGTCGTGCGGCGGGTGCTGGTCATTCTGGTAGGGACCGAAATAGGTAGGTTCGATGAACGTGTAGGCGGGCAGCGTCCCGGCCGCTATGTCCGCATTCCAGTGCTTGAACGCGCGGTAGTTGCCCAGGTGGTGGTATTGATGCGTCAGCACCAGCGATTGCGGAACATCGCCAAAGTAGATGCGCCAGGACACGTCGGCATCGGTCAGTTCGTCATACAACGTTCTTTCATTGTACAGATGAAGATCAGAACTGAACAGGCTGCCCGGTTCTGCGACCGAGCCGAGCGAGGTGCCGGTGTGGGCAAACAGCCGGTTCATCCAGGTTGGTCCGGGCAACGAGGCGAACCAATGGTCGAACACCACGAAGTTCTCGGCCAGGCAGTGCAACGCCGGCAGGAAGCCGCGCGGGTAGTAGGCCATGATCTCCCGCCGTTGTTCCGGCGTGCTGTTCGGATGGTTCATGACATAATCGTTGACGAAACCCTGATTGGTGCCGCCGTCGAGCTGCGCCAGGGAGTTGGGCAGGTAATGCAGCGGGTCGCGCTCGACGTTCCGGGTGGTGGTCTCGGCCTGAAGAACCAGGCCGCCATCGATCCGGTCGGGGTTGGAGCGCGGGTGGAGCGGATCGATGCCATCGACGCCTCGGTCTGTCGCGCCCATCCAGCCCAGCATGCGATCGAAGCCGCAGTTCTCCATCATCAGGACGACGATGTGTTCGATCGGCATGGTGGACGAACTCCTGCTTGATGCGCCAGACATGACAGATGCGGCCGCATCGGCGGATCACCAGATCAGGTTTGACATGTTTTCAAAAGGTTGAATGCCGCTGCTGGCCAATTAGGCTGGGAAGGGGAATTTGTGCAAGTACGGCATGTAGTCCGGCTCGACATCGATCTGCAGCGTGGCCAGCACGCGGACGACGGCGTTGTAAAAGCCGATCGTCAGCGTCAGGTCCATCACCTGTTCATTACCTAGGTCGGCTTGCAGCGTCGCGAAGGTCGCCTCGGCCATGGCGCCATCGTCTGTCATCTCCCGGGCCGCTTTCAAGACGGTTCTTGACAGCGGATCAAGCGCCGTGGACATCCCGGCCGTGTCATCGATCAGCCCGCGGATATCCTGGTCCGTGACGCCGAAATCATATCCCAGCTTGACGTGGTGCGACCATTCATAAGGCGACCGGGCAAGCCACCCGACCTGCAGGATCGCCAGTTCGCGCAGCCGGGGATCCAGCTTGCTGCCATAGCGGATATAGCCGCCCAGGCCGGAGAACGCGCGCGCCGCCTTCGGCGAATTTACCAGGGCCTTGAACAGCGAGATGGGACGCCTGAGCAGATCCTGATCCTCGGATGCGAGATCGGACTGTTCGAGGTACGGAACGCGGGCCATTAGTTTCCTCCGGTGACTGGTTTGCAGGTAAGATCAGTTTGGCTGGAGGCAAATCGATGCGCGCAATTGTAACGCCAGATGGCGTTTTCACCTTTCGCGGCGAAACCGTCCGGGCCGCCCTCGGGTATGGCGGCGTACGGGCGGACAAGCGGGAGGGTGATGGGGCCACGCCGCTGGGCGTGCTGCCGCTGCGGCGGGTGCTGTATCGTCCCGACCGGGGTCCGCCGCCGTCCTGCGCCGTGCCGAGAAACCCGGTCACGCGAACCGACGGCTGGTGCGACGATCCGGCGCATCCCGACTACAACCGCCTGGTCCGCCTGCCGATCGGCGCACATGCCGAAGCGCTGTGGCACGACGATGGCACCTACGACATCATCGGCGTCCTCGGCTGGAATGACCGGCCGGTCTATCCGCGCCGTGGTTCGGCGATTTTCCTGCACCTTGCGCGACACGATTACGCACCGACCCAGGGCTGTGTGGCGCTGGCATCGGACGATCTGCGGCGGGTTCTGGCGCTGGGCCTGACCGAGATCGTGGTCAAGGCGTGAACCGCACCGCTGTCGCCTGGCACCGCAGCGCCAGCCGGCAGACGGTGAACACGCGGCCGTTTTCCATCATCCCGCCGGACCGGTCCCGCACGTCATCAAGAAAATCCCGGTAGTAGGTCACCGGCAGGTCGCTGCAATCGCAATAGCGTGTCCGTTGCTGGTTCGCGACGAACATGTGGTTGCCCCCTGCCCTGCCCTCGATATCCAGGTTCTTGCGCAGTTCCAGCGTGCCCTCGGTGCCGACCAGGAACAGCCGCCCATCGCCCCAGTCCGGCAGACCATCAGGGGTGAACCAGTCGAGCCGCATCGTGCCCAGCATGTTGCCTGACACCCCTGCGGCGCGCAGGCTGAATTCCGCAAAGTCCTCGAAGCCCGACGGGGCGATGTCCGCGGCGGTGCCGAAGCAGCCGATTGTCGCGGCGGCAATGCTGGCGTCCGGCGCGTCGGCGAAGGCCAGGAACTGGTCGATCGCGTGCACGCCAATGTCGTTGATGATCCCACCGTAGGCGTCCCGTTCAAAGAACCAGGCCGGCCGCAGCGCGCGGTTCAACCGGTGCGGCGCCAGGCTGGTCAGATGCACCAGCCGGCCAAGCTCCCCGGATCGGACCACACGCAGCGCCGCTTGCACGGACGGTGAGGTCAAGCGCCCGAGGCAGATCGACCAGATGCGTCCGGTCTGCCGGACCGCGGCCTCGACCGCCGCGAGTTGCTCCGCCGTGGTCACGCCGGGCTTGTCCACCATCACGTCCTTGCCGCGGCGCATCGCCTCGATCGCCACGCCGGCCCGGTCGCACGGGCCGGCGCACAGCACGATGAAGTCGATGGACGGGTCGTCCAGCAGACGTTCCCGGTCAACCGCCGGGACCTGCGGGAAGCGCTTGCGGAACCCGTTCAGCACGCGCGGGTCCGTGGTTTCGGGATCATGGCCGACACACGCCGCCCCGGCGGCGATCAGCCCAGCCGTCATATCGTAGACATGGCGGTGGTCCAGCCCGATCGCGGCGAAGCGCAGCATGGTGTTTCCTCCGATTCCAACGTCGCACCATCTTCCCGAGGCGGCAACCACGGTCCAGAATAGGCGCTGTTTCACCTGGGGAGGACCACCTAATGGCAGATCGGCCCATGACAGATCGGATAGCCGTCATCACCGGCGCGGGCAGCGGCATCGGGCGGGCCACCGCCCTGAACCTGCTGGTGGGGGACTGGTCGGTCGTGCTGGTCGGGCGCCGCAAGGATGCGCTGGAGGAAACCGCCGGAATGGCGACCGGCGGCAAGACCCTGGTGGTGCCCACGGATGTCACCGATCCGGAACAGGTGGACGCGCTGTTCGCCAAGGTGAAGTCCAGCTACGGCCGGCTGGACGCGCTGTTCAACAACGCCGGCGGCAACGTGCCGACCACCAACTTCGGCGACTTCACCTTCGAGATGTGGCGCCGCGTCTGCGCGGTGAACCTGGACGCGATGTTCCTGTGCGCCAACGCCGCCTTCCGCATGATGCGGGACCAGACGCCGCAAGGCGGACGGATCATCAACAACGGCTCGATTTCGGCGCACAACCCGCGGCCTGGGTCGGTGGCCTATACCTCGACCAAGCATGCGATCACCGGCCTGACCAAGTCGATCGCGCTGGACGGGCGGCAATACGACATCTGCTGCAGCCAGGTCGATATCGGCAACGCGGCCACGCCGATGACGGCGCGCTCCACCAACGGGCAGATGCAGCCGCACGGCCAGATGGCGGTCGAGCCGCGGATGGAGGCCGACCATGTCGGTCAGCAGGTGGCGTTCATGGCCAACCTGCCGCTGGAATCGAACGTGCAGTTCGTCACCATCATGGCGACCAAGATGCCCTGGATTGGGCGGGGTTGAGGCTTCGCGGCCAGATCACGGCTGCGAATGGAAACCCGCGTTGGCTACTCAGCAAGTGAAAGTGGGAGAACGTTATGGACGGTATCAAGATCCTGGATGAGGCCCTGTGGCCGGAAGTGCCTGAGGACGTCATCGCGGAAGCCAAGCGCGCCGCGAAATCACAGCCATGCTGGATCGCGCGCCAGGGCAACGGGCACATCGTGGCAATGGATGGGCCGGGCGATCCGGAGGTCGCGACGGGCGACGTCCAGTTCATCGCCGAGGTGGGACCGTTCCAAGAATAACCGTCACGCCCAAGGATCAACCATGACCTTGGCATGCCGTTCCGGGTTTGCCAGTTCGGCGAAGGCTTGGTTGACCCCGTCCAAACCGACCGTCCCGGTGACCAGCGGCGTGACATTGACCTTGCCCTCCGCGATATGATGCAGGCTCTCGGCGAACTCCTGTGCCGTGTAGGCCAGCACGAACTGGACGTTCAGTTGCTTGACGATGCCGAAGAACGGCTCGGTCCGGTCGGTTTGCATGCAGACGCCGACCACGACGATGCGGGCGGCGGGGGGCGCGCCCTCCATGATTTGCTGGATCACGCCGGGCACGCCGACGCATTCGAAGATCACCGCCGGTCGCAGCTTCGGTCCTAAGCCGAAAAGCTGGGCGTAGCGGCTGGGGTCGTAGCCCTCGGGCGTCGCGGCCTGCCGCCAGGTCTCGTATGGTGATACCTCCGCCGGATCGATCGCGAGGTCGGCGCCCATCTTCAGCGCCAGCGCCCGCCGGCCGGGGGAGTAATCGGCAGCGATGATGGGATGGACGTCGCGGATGACCAGGCCCGCGATCACCGCCAGACCAACAGGCCCGCAGCCGACCACGAGGGGCACGTCGTCCGGCGTCAAGCGCGCGGTCTGGACAGCGTGCCAGCCGACCGCGATCGGCTCGGTCAGCGCGGCGTGGGTGGCGGACAGGCCGTTCGGCACCGGCAGCAGCATCCTGTCGGCCAGCGGCATGTACTGGGCGAAACCGCCAGCGATGTCGTTGGAATAGCCGATGCCCTGCACGGTTTCACCGGCCAAAGTCATTGGCATGGAACAGACCAGCGTGCCGGGCGGCAGACGGGCCGGTGTTTCCGGACCGTATTCGACGACCTCGGCGCAGAACTCGTGCCCGAACACCACATCCCGGTCGGCGTCCATGGCCCATCGGTTGCCGGCGCGCTTCGCCAGGTTGACGAACTGCTGCCTATGCTTGGCTGCATGCAGATCTGTGCCGCAGATGCCGCAGGCGCGGGTCCGCACCAGCACCTGACCCTCGACCGGCACCGGATCCGGCAGCGTGTCGACGACGATCGAGCCTTTCCGAAGCACAGCGGCGCGCATGATGGTGTCCTTTTGGTTATCGCAGGTTGATCCGCCAGGTGCGATCTTCCAACGCATCGAGCAGGACGTCCACACCCAGCCGCGGCAGGCGGGCCAGCAGCCTTTGCCGCTTTGGCGCGAACCGGCGGGCGCGGGCGCGATCGCCACCGAGCTGCCTGACCAGATCGTCGACCGTTTCGAACCCGTCGATCAGGCCGCGTTCCAGCGCCTGCTCGCCCAGCATGAAGCTGCCGTCGAACAGCGTATCCTGGTCGCCGCGCAGGCGCTGGCCCCGGCGGGTGCGAACCCAATCGGTGAACCTGCCATGCAGCTTTTCCATCAGGTCCTTGACGAAGACCACATCCTCCGGCTTCTCCGGGCTGAACGGGTCCAGCCGGGCCTTGTTGCGGCCAGCGGTGTAAAGCCGGCGCTGGACACCGAGGCGGCCGAGCAGTTCGGGAAAGCCGAAGCCGCCGCCGACGACGCCGATGGAGCCGACGATGCTCATGCGGTTGGCGTGGATCTCGTCCGCCGCGCAGGCCAGCCAGTAGCCGCCGGATGCGCCGACCTCACGGATCACCGCGTGCACGCGCACCCCGGTGCGGTCCGCCTGGGTGCGGATCATGCCGGCGATCAGGTCGGACTGCACCGGCGAGCCACCGGGGCTTTCGATGTCGAGGATCACCGGGCGACGGCCGGCGGCGGCGAAGGCTTTCTCGATCAGCGGGCGGGCCGAATCGGCGCTCAACATGCCCACGCGGGCGGCGATCACGCCATGCAGGACGATCACGCTCAGACGCGGCCGGCGCCAGGGCAGCAGGCTTGTTTCGGTCATGCGAGGCGGCCCCGCAACTCAGCCAGGCCGTGCAGCGCGGTTCCGTCGGGGCCGAAGTTGGCCGGGTTCAGCCAGGCCAGCAGCGCATCGCGGCAACGCGGCCATTCGTCGCCGGCGATGCTGTACCAGTCGGTGTCGCGCAGGCGGCCCTTGGTAACCATGTGCATCCGGTGGCGGCCTTCATAGGTGAAGCCCAACCGCTCGGCGGCACGTCTGGACGGCGCGTTCAGCGCGTTGCACTTCCAGACCAGGCGCCGATAGCCCAGATCGTCGGCCGCCAGCTTCAGCATCAGGAAGATGGCCTCGGTCGCGGCGCGGGTGCGCTGCAGGCGTGGGCTGAACCAGATGTTGCCCAACTCGATCGCCGCGTTCCTGGGCTGGATGTCCGCCAGGGCCAGCCATCCCGCGACAACACCGGTGGTGATCGGCCGGATCGCCCAGAACATTGGTTCATGCACCGCCGCAACGTCCGCCACGTGGCGCGCCATCGCCTCGGCGGAGGCGAACGGGCCAGCGCCGAGGTAGGTCCAGCTTTCGTCCGCGCCTTGCGCGGCTTGCCAAAGTTCCCCGGTATGGCGGCGGTGCAGCGGTTCCAGTGAGACATACTGGCCGCGGATCGGCGTATGGACAGGCAGGGGACGAGGGATCGCATCGACCTCTGGCCCGATCGGCGGGGGCATGTTCAATCCTTGGTTCCGTGGCATTTGGTTCCATGGCATAGCGTGGCCTCAGTGATAGCGATCGACAAGCTGTTACCGTCCTGGCCGGTTGCCAGGGCGCCACGTTCACATGGGGAAATGATAATGTTACGAAGGGTATTCCTGACTGCCGCGTTCGCGGTCGCGTTCGTTTCCGCGGCATCGGCCGCCACGGTCAACTACACCGCGCGCCTCAGCGGCGTAAGAGAGGTTCCGAAGACCGACAGCAAGGGCTCTGGTCATCTGAATGCGACATTCGATACGACGACCAAGGTGCTGACCTACACGCTGACGTTCCAGGGACTGACCGGGCCAGCCACGGCGGCGCATTTGCATGGTCCCGCGCCGCGCGGTCAGAACGCCGGTGTCCTTATTGCCATTGGCAAGGATGTGACCAGCCCGACATCCGGCAAGGCGACATTGACGGATGACCAGGTGACGGACCTGACGACCGGTAAAATGTATGTGAACGTTCATACGGCGGCCAATCCGAACGGGGAGATCCGCGGCCAGGTCGTGCATGCCTCCAAGAGGCGGAAGGCGGCGGCCGCTACGAAGGCAAGCTGACACTGAGATCGCGGACCGCTTGCGTCGCTTTGAGGCGAGCGGTCCGCGCCTTTCGATCCATGCTGACAGGGATCGGGGTCGGCTGTACTCTGAAATGACGTCGGGATCTGACGCGCCTGTGGGGAAAACCCATGAGCCGTCGCAGGCATCTGCTTCAGGCATTCGCCGTCGCGATGGTGTGGCCTGCCAAATGGAGCGGCAATCTGGATGGAGGACATGCGGCACGTCTGGCAGTCGAGCGCTGGTGTCGTTGACGCTGGTGCGCTGGTGGCCGAACCTCTGGCTACCTGATCCTGGTTGGGCTGACGGCTTGATGCGCGATCGGTTTGGGTTGACCCAGGAGGCGCGCTTTGCCTGGTTACTTGATCGCGAGATTCACGCCTTCTGACTGGGTTAGCCTCAGGCGATCGCGCTCTAGGTCAACGGGCCGCGAGACGGATAGGTATGGTTGCCGCTTGGGTCGGCGGGAAGCCGCCAGCGCCAACTGCCACGTGTGCACCAGCCGCCGGAGCCGGAGCCAGCATTTGCGTCAGAACAGGCATTTCGCCGCCGTCTTGCAGGGCCTGTATCATCCCGCTGGCTTCCCGCTTCATCTGTTCCAGTGCGCCATCGCCCCAATTGGTTTCCCTGGCATGTGACGCCGGGGCGCATGGCCGCGCGGTATCCGGTTTTGACGAGCGGGCCTGGGGTGCGGAGGCTTTGGCGGCGGGAACGGGATCCGGCATTGAACCGGCCGGAGTGGTGGCGGCGGCAAGCGGTGCCGGAATGGTCGGCGTTCGAGTCTGCGCGGTCCGAGGCGCATACACCGGCATAATCAGCGGCTTCACGCCGGGGCGCCGGTTGCCTTGAATGTCCTGTAGGACCTTGCGGCATTGTTCAGCATTACGGCTCAGCGCGACGGCGTTGCTGCGGTAACGCAGGACCTTGCTGTCCGCCAGGCCCTCGGTCATGGAAAGCCGCAGGTTGTCCATCGACAGGGTGCTGAAGCTGATGATGCGTCCGACCAGCTCGAGTTCCTGCGGCGTCGCGGCCTGATAGTCGTTGACGAGGTCCATGATCGTCGCGATGGCGAGGTCCGGGTTGCCCCCAGCGCCTGCCAGAAGGAACGGCAGCATGAAACCAAGGATGGTCTGGAGAATGACGTCGACGGTGCTGAGGTCGGGTTCTGGCTGAGGGTCTGGATTAAACATTTCGCCGCGCTCTCGTTAAAGTGTTCGTCTAATGTTCTTTCTCTACTCCAGGTTGCAAAACGACGCAATAGGAATTTTTGCTTCGATGGTGGATGTTCCTAATTGCGGCTTTAGACGCCGCCAATACCGAAAGCTGTGGAATGACCCGGCCTTTGCCGGCCATGACCGGGGCTTATTTGACTACGGCGATGCCTTTATTTAACGCCTATGGGGCCGCGCCCGCCGTGACGGGATTCGCCGATCGCGCCAGGATCGCAGGTGTTGGAGCGCTTTCACGGTGACTGGAATCGCCGGATCTACCGACCGCCGTCATGGCCGGGCTTGTCCCCACCGCCCGCACACAAGGGCGGAACGTTTTACCCCTTCAAGCATGGTCTGCAGGCGCACATGAGCCTTGATCAGCACGAGCAGCCCGAACGCACATTGACCGCGTATCAGGCTGCGGTCGGAGAAACTCTCGGAGCTCAGCGTGTCGCGCGCATAGGAAAGGCAGGCTAGGATGGCCCTGCGGGTGATCCCGGAATAACTCGCCAGAATGTCCGCTTCGCTCCATCCATCGGCCAACTACCAATCACGACTCAACAGAAAGGCGCGTGCCGCGAATGACAGGTTCACCAGCCAACATGGTTGGGTCGAGGGTGATGGATGGCTGCGCCACGGTCATGGATCGGCGGCTCCCTTGTTCCACACCGATGTAGACGGAAACGTCCGCAAATGCGACGCCCTTCGGCAACGCGCCGGCCCGGCGGAAAGCCGATTCCATTGTTGAAGGCCAATGACGAAGTCCGCCACCCACCGCCGCCGGCCGTCATCGCCATCCCCTACGCCGACGATCCCGCCTCAGCCGCCGCGGTCAACGTGCCGTCGATTTCCGCGATGGTCCGCCCCTTGGTCTCAATCCCGATAAACCAGATCGCGGCGGCCCCAACCAGGTACCAAACCGCGAAATAGTTCATCGCCGGCACCAGCGCCGCCAGCGTCGCCTTCGGCGTGACGAAGTTGGTGGACCCGGCGATCACCGCCAGCCCAGCGGGGCCGATGAACTTGCCCAGATTACCAAACCCATACCCCAGGCCCATCCCGCTCGCGCGCAGCTTCGACGGCCAGACTTCGGCCATGTACGGACCGACGATCGCATAGTTGCCGCTGCCAAAGAAACTCTGCAGCAGGATCATTACATAAAAGACGGAAACCTCACCAATATAAACATCACGCAGATATCCGCCCAGCGACATCGTTACAGCCGCGATCAGACAGCTCAAGACGACTGCGCGCCGGCGCCCCATCGCATCGGAAATCCAGGAGCAGAACAACCGCCCGAGGATCGAGATCGCGCCCACCCAGATAATGAGCCACGACGCCTCGACCGGGCTGATCTTCAGCACCAGCACGAACAACGTTGTCATCCACAGGCTCAACCCGACGGTGCCGGTCTGGCTGATGCCGGTCAGACAGGCCACGGCCAGGCTCCGCGGGTAGCGGAACAACTCGAGCCATGCCGTCTTTTCGACCTTGGCCACGCTCGTCGGCAACTGGATCGACGTGGGATCGACCTGCAGTGCCCAGGCCAGCGACTTGCGCGCTTCATCGAGCCGCCCCTTGCCGATCAGCCAGTGCGGTGACTCCGGCACCCATGCCCGGATCATGAGCGTCAGTCCAGCCGGCAACAGTCCAACCGCGAACAGACCGCGCCAGCCGATGGCGGGCTCCAGATAGGCGCCCGCCAGCGCGCCCAGCAGCGTGCCGGCGGGCAGCAGCGTCGTCGTCAATCCGGTGATCCAGCCGCGTTTATAAGCAGGCACGAATTCCTGCACGATCGCGATATCCACCGTGTAAAGACCGGTTACACCCATTCCGACAAAGAAACGACAAATCGACAGGAACAGCCAGCCGTGCTCGGGGGTCAGCGCCATCAGGCCGGTGGCCAGCGTGAAGTTCAACACAGTCAGGATCATCACTGAACGCCGGCCGATCTTGTCCGCCATCCATCCCCAGAACAGCGAACCAATCGGAGCGCCAATCCCGGAGGACAGCAGGATTGCCCCCGACTGGCCGTAGGTCAGGTGCCAGCCGCCAACAATAAACGCCAGGACGAACCCAATCAGATAAAAGTCGAAGAAGTCCAGCATATCGCCGACCGTTGCCGCGGCAAAGATCTTCCATTGGTTCGTTGTCAGTGATTCTTGCCTCTCCAGATGTTCAAGCAATTTTTCCTCCCGGGTTGTCGATTTATCTTTCTTCATTATTTTATCGTTATGGCCTCGCCCGGCGACGGATACAAATTGGGATGAATTCAAGCCGTCGTCAGCATATATCGAACAGCGCCGAGCGTCAGGTCATACCGGGAGACACTGCACCAGAGCGCCTCGGAATGCGAGGGGCCACCGATACGAGCCATGGCGCCATCCCCTTGCAGGGACGACAACCAGCGCTAAAGTCGGGCTTCGAACTAGGGAAACCCGCGCGGAATCCTCTCCACCTTCACCCTATCCGATATCAGAACAACCGGCGCCCAAAATACCAGGGTCTTCCCGCGACGTTTTTATCGCCTTCACGGTTCATGCGGACTGCTGGCGGTCCAGCCGGCGCTAGAACGGCACGAGAATGTCCATCATCTGCTGGCCCCAGCGGGCGCGCTGCAGATCGGTGAGCTGGCCCCTGCTGCCGTAGGAGATGCGGGCTTCAGCCATGCGGTCGTGCAGCACGGTGTTGTCGGAGGCGATGTCCTGCGGGCGAATGACACCCGTCACCTGCAGGTTCCGCAGTTCGCTGTTGACCAGGAATTCCTGGCGAGCGGCAACCACGAGATTACCATTGGGGAGGACCTGGGTGACGATGCCGGCAAGCCGCAGCGTCACGGCTTCGGTGCGCTGGATCTGTCCGGTGCCGATATTGGTGTTGCCGCTGCTGGCCGACAGCAGCTTGGACGGGTCGATGGCTTTCGGCAGGATCGTTTCGAGGCCGAAGAAGTTTGGCACGCCCGCCGATTCGCTGCTGGTCCGGGCGGCGGACGTGACGTTCTTCAGGTTCGCGGCGTCCTTCATGTTGACCAGCACGGTGACGATATCGCCGACCTGGGCGGCCCGCTGGTCCTTGAAGAACGCGCGGGAGCCGGACCGCCACAACGCGTTCGCCTCATTCGGCGAAGGCGTCCGCACCGGCATGGGCATGGTGATCGGGCGCCACTTCGGATCTTTTGTCGGGTCCTCGGTCGGCGTCATTGCGGGATCGCGGCCAACCTCCGACAGGCGAGTAAGGTTGCCGCACCCGCTCAGCAGGAACGTGCCGAGCAAAACCCCCGCCATCGCGCGGATCATCATGGGCCGAACGTCCTGCGATCATACCGGGTGGTCGCGGTGGGAAGCTCGTCCGGCGTGACCCGCACCAGGCCGGGGCCAATCACCTGCGCGGTCAGCAACGCGCGGGAGTTGCGGTTCTGCACACGAATACGTTCGCCTTCGGCCCCCGCATCCATCGCCACCGCCTGTCCGTTGACGGACAGTCCGGCGACCTCAAGCTGGACCTGAACGGTGGCGCCCCGTTGCACCAACGGCGGCTTGGTCAGATCCGCCAACCGCAGCGGCTGGCCGGCTGGGACGGGGCGTTTCAGCTCCATGCCGATGATCTGATCCACCGACGTGGCGACCTGGGTGCGGATCTGCGAGATCCGGACGCGGGCGGTGTGAACATCGTCGGCCCGCAGCACGGTCTCCGGCAGCAGCCGCGTCGACGCCACCGGTGCCTCCGCCATCGCCTCGACCCGGCCGCCGATGCGGACGTTGATCGGGTTCATGGCTTCCCCAGTGATCGACAACATGGCGGTGAAGCGGCCGGTATTGCTGTCGTAGTCAAGCTGGGAGACAGTCGGCGCGCTCACCCCCTCGAACGGAACGATGGGTGGTGAAAATCCAGGGATATCGATGTCCCAGTCATCCGGCGCACCCGCCGCGGTGATGGCGGTGCGGACAGCCTCGATGGCCTCCTCCCGCTTCAGCGGACGGCCTGGCCATTCGAGAACCGCCCGGTCGGCGGGCGAGACCGATCGCCACGCAACGTCGAACTGGCGCGCGATCGCATTCAGTTGCGTCGCCTCGACGACGATGCGTCCGCCAGGATCGGGGCCGGTGCCCAGCAACATGTCGGCGTTCTTGCCGGCATCGTCGAACAGGTCCCGCAGGTAGACGTTCATGCTGTGCAGCGTCGTCATGGTGCGCAGCGAGGCCGCATCGGCCTGAGTCGCGGCAAGCATCGCAAGCAGGAAAATCAGGCTGCGCATGGCATTAGACCATGATCGCTTGAGGTTGCGTCATTGGCGGTGTCCGATCATGGTCTAATTCCTTGTCTGGTCGCGTGATGCGCGTCTTCTGACGGATCAGCCTCAGGCGATCACGCGCTAGCGCAGGTTGGTCAGCGTGGACATCATCTCGTCGCTGGACGAGATGACCTTGCTGTTCATCTCATAAGCGCGCTGCGCGGTGATCAGGTTGGTGATCTCGGTCACGACGTTGACGTTCGAGGTTTCGATGAAACCCTGCTGGACGGAACCGAATCCGGTGGCGTTCGGGTTGCCGGTGACGGGCGCGCCGGAGGCGGCGGTTTCCAGCAGCAGGTTGCCGCCTTGCGAATCCAGCCCGGCGGCATTCGGGAAAACGGCGAGCTGAAGCTGTCCGATCGTTTGCGGCGCGGTCTGGCCGGCCAGCGTCGCCTGCACCTGACCCGACGTATTGATCGTCACGCCCGTGGCGGCCGAGGGAACCTGCAAGCCCGGCTGCACGGTATAGCCATCGGCGGTGACGATGGTGCCGTCCGCCGCCAGGCCGAAGGTGCCGTCACGCGTATAGGCGGTCTGGCCGGAGGGCAGGGTCACCTGGAAGTACCCGTTGCCCTGAATCGCCATGTCCAGCGTGTTTGAAGTCTGCTGCAGGTTGCCCTGCTCGTTGATTGAGTAGATCGCCGCGGTCTGCACGCCAAGCCCGACCTGGGCACCGGACGGCACGATGGTTCCCGCATCGGAACTGTTGGAGCCCACGCGCCGCAGGTTCTGGTAGATCAGGTCCTGGAATTCCGCCCGCCGGCGCTTGTAGCCGGTGGTCGTCATATTGGCCATGTTGTTGGAAATGACCTCGACGTTGGTCTGCTGGGCCTGCATGCCCGTGCCGGCGATATCAAGCGAGCGCATCCGTTGATCTCCTGTGGCGTTTTGTCACGATGCCGCCAGTCACTGAACAATTCGACACTAAACAATTTGGCACTAAACAAGGTTGGTCACTGAATCATTTCGATCATTGACCCTGCGGCAGCAGCTTGTCGATGGCGTTCTGCTGCCGGTCGCCTTCCGCCTGAACCAGCTGGGTGACAAGCTGGAACTGGCGTAGATTGTCCATCATGCGGGTGGTCTCCAGCACCGGTTGAACGTTCGAGTCCTCGATCGCCCCCTGCACGACGCCTGGTACGGCAACCGGCTGAGTGGGTGAACCGGAAACGAAGTTCGTGGCGCCCTCGGCCGTCATCTTCATCGGGTCGGTTGGCTGGACGACACCGATCTTGCCGAGTTGGCCATTTTCCGAGGAGATCGAACCGTCGCCGGCGATGCTGATCTGGGTGTCCGCGGGCGAGAGCTGAACTGGCTTGCCGGCCGTGTCCAGCGCCGCGTCGCCCTTGCTGTCCGCCAAGGTTCCGTCCGGCATCAGACCGAAGCGGCCGTCACGCGTCAGCCTTGGACCGGCCTTGGTGCTGACGGTGAAATAGCCGTCGCCGGCAAGTGCCAGGTCGAATGTGTTGGCGGTATGGGTCAAGGTCCCTGGCTGCTGTTCCCGCCAGGTCGCGCGATCCTGGGTATAGGTGATGGACCTGCCGCCGGAGGGCGCCGCGGTTCCGTCCTGCTGGCTGATGAAGTCAGCGAACTGCATGCGTTCGGCGCGGTAGCCAGGGGTGTTCGCATTGGCGATGTTGTTCGCCGTGACGTCCAACGCACGCTGTTGCGCCATCAGACGGGATGCGGCGAGGGCAATGGTGATGTCCATGGGCGGGTCCGAGAAGTCCTGGCCTTTCAACAGCAATCGACGTGCCACTCCGGCAACATTGGAAAGGTATTGAAAAACCCCCTTTTTTGCCCATACCCCCCACGCCCGACCCCCGGCAAATCCTGCCGCTCGGCATATCTTGCCGCCTGCTCGACCGCCGGCGGAGTCTGATAACCTTTCGTTAACGCTTGTCTGCGATCTTGGCAGGCATGAGTTCCGCTCCGGCCAAATCCAAGGATGCGACGACGGCCGAAAAACCGGCTAGGAAGCTGGGCAAGCGCAAGCTGATCCTGCTGGCTGTCCCGGTCGCGCTGATCGTGGTGGGCGCCGGACTTTGGTTCAGCGGCATCCTGCCGCACATGCTGGGCATGGAGAAAAAGCAGGAGCAGGCCAGCAAGGAACCGCCCAAGCCGGTTCCGCCCAGCTATGTCGACCTGCCGGAAATGATCGCGAACCTGAACGGCACGCACAAGCCGGCCTACATCAAGCTGGCCGCTCGGGTGGAAGTGCCGAAAGCCGAGGATGTCGACAAGGTGAAAGCCGCCATGCCTCGCCTGCAGGACATCTTCCAGACCTACCTGCGTGAAATGCGGCCCGAGGAGCTGCGTGGATCGGCCGGTACCTACCGATTGCGCGAGGAACTGCTAGTCCGCGCCAATGCCGCCGTGGCGCCGGCCAAGGTCAGCGACATCCTGTTCACGCAGTTGCTGGTACAATGAGCGATACAACTGAGCAATCCGATGAGGATCTCGCCGCCGCCTGGGGCGCGGAAACCGAAGCCGAGGCCGGCGCGGATAGCGGGTTGCCCGCGCGCGAACTGAACCAGGCGGAAATCGACAACCTGCTGGGTTTCGACGACGGTCCCGCATCGGGCGAAGCCCGCACCGGGATGCAGAAGATTATCAGCTCCGGCCTCGTGTCATACGAGCGTCTGCCGATGCTGGAGATCGTCTTCGATCGGCTGGTGCGGATCATGTCGACCAGCCTGCGCAACTTCACCTCGGACAATGTCGAGGTCGGCATCGACAACATCATCTCGTTGCGCTTCGGCGACTACCTGAACTCGATCCCGCTGCCCGCGATGCTGGCTGTGTTCAAGGCCGAGGAATGGGACAACCAGGGATTGATGGTGATCGATTCGGCGATGATCTATTCGATCGTCGACGTGCTGCTGGGCGGCCGGCGCGGCACCGCCGCGATGCGCATCGAGGGACGGCCCTACACCACCATCGAACGTACGCTGGTGGAACGGCTGATCCAGGTCGTGCTGGCCGACCTGTCCACCAGCTTCGATCCGCTCTGTCCTGTCACGTTTCGCTTCGAGCGGCTGGAGGTCAATCCCCGCTTCGCCACCATCAGCCGCCTGTCGAACGCCGCGATCCTGGCGAGGCTGCGCATCGACATGGAGGACCGCGGCGGCCGGCTGGAACTGCTGCTGCCCTACGCCACGCTGGAGCCGGTCCGTGAGCTGCTGTTGCAGCAGTTCATGGGCGAGAAGTTCGGCCGCGACTCGATCTGGGAGACCCATCTGGCCGAACAGCTCTGGACCACCGATGTGGAACTGTCGGTCGTGCTGGATGAGCATACCATGCGGCTGTCCGACGTGATCGGCCTGCGTCCGGGCCAGCGTCTGCTGCTGAACACCGGCCCAGGTGCGCCGGTGCAGGTCCGTTGCGGTTCGGTGGTGATGTTCGAGGGCCGGATCGGCCAGAAGAATAACAATATCGCGGTGAAGATCGAGCGAGGCATCTCCCGCAGCCCGCAGGCGGATCGTGCCGGCGGTTAAGCAGACCTGGCGGCGACCCAGCCGCAGCGAAAGCGCCTCGTCCACTCATCATTTCTTAACCTTTGACCGGCACGATGGCTGACATGGAATGGATCCTCGAACTTGTCCTTGTCGTGCTGCTGGCGGCGACCCTGGTCCAGGCGCTGCGGCTGGAACGCGCGCTGGGTGTCCTGAAGCGCGACCGTTCCGCGCTGGAGTCCCTGGTGGCCGGTTTCAACGCCAGCACGCGGCAGGCGGAGAACGGGATCGAGCGGCTGCAAATCGCCGCGGACGGCGCGGGCCGGCAGATCGAGCGTCAGGTTGCGGCGTCGGTTTCCCTGAAGGACGACCTGTCGTTCCTGACGGAACGCGGCGACCGGTTGGCGGATCGGCTCGACGCACTGGTGCGCGCCGCACGTCCGCTGACCGCCGAACCGACAGCGGCGGCGGCCGTGATGGAACTGGCGGGTTCGCCTGCTCCGGCGGCTCGCAGCCAGGCGGAGAAGAGCCTGATGCAGGCGCTTCGCCTGGCACGATGATGGTCAAGCTTCCCGCTCCCCGCCTGTTGCCGGTGACCATCACCACCCTGTCGGTGCTGCTGGCGGTAAAATGCGGTGTCCTGGTGCAGGCGGCCGTGACGGATGGCCGACGCACCGACAGCGTCATGGTTGCACCCGCGAATGCGGCGGCCGCGGAAGCGGACCACGCCAAGCCGGCAGCCACCCGGTCGCCGCCGCTTTCCCCGCCGCCAGCCGAACCCTCGAAGGGCGAACCGGCTCAGGTCTCGCCGCCGCGTCAGGGAATGCCGGCCCAGGCGGCACGCCCGCAGCAGAGCGAAGCGCCGCCAGTCAGTGCAAGCGAGAAGACCATCCTGCAAAACCTGCGACAGCGCCGGAAAGAGCTGGACGCACGGGAAACCTCGGTCGCCGCGCGTGAATCGGTGCTGGCAGCCTCTGAGCAGAAGCTGACAGTGCGGGTCAGCGAGTTGCAGGCGCTGCAGAAAAAGCTGGAAGGCCTGGACAGTGCGCAGAAGGAGAAGGAGGACGCCGGGTGGCAGGCGATGGTCAAGCTTTACGAGGCGATGAAGCCGAAGGAAGCGGCGACGATCTTCAACGAATTGTCGATGCCGGTTCTGCTGCAGGTGATGGATCGGATGAAGGATGCGAAGGCGGCCGCGGTGATGGCGGCGATGAACCCCGACAGAGCACGCGATGTGACATCGGAACTGGCCCAGCTACGGACCGGTCAGGACATCTCGTCAAATCAGGCCGAGCCAGGCCTGAAGTCCAGCCCATCAGGCGGATGATACTTGCAAGAAAGGAGATTTTAAATGGCGATTGATAAATCCATGAACGTTCTAATCGTGGACGACTATAAAACCATGTTGCGGATCATCCGCAACCTGCTGAAGCAGATCGAATTCAACAACGTCGAGGAAGCGTCGGATGGCGCGGAAGCGTTGTCCAAGCTGCGCGGCGGCAACTTTGGCTTGGTGATCAGCGACTGGAACATGGCTCCGATGACCGGCCTGCAACTGCTGCAGGAAGTCCGCGCCGACAATCGCCTGAAGGCGATGCCGTTCATCATGATAACGGCTGAAAGCAAGACCGAGAATGTCGTCGCCGCGAAAGCCGCCGGCGTCTCCAACTACATTGTCAAGCCGTTCAATGCGGAAACGCTGAAGGACAAGATCGAGAAAGTTCTCGGTCATGCTTGATGTCCCCGACATCGCCGGACCGCGCGGCGTCGACGCCTTGAAGGAGAGGCTGGCGCTGATCAGGGCGCGTCAGCCCGAGCTTGAACCCGAAATGCTCGCGGAGGTCGTACGCGCCGTGCTGACAACAATGAGTGACGATCTGACGGCAAAGGAGGCGTCGTTGCTGCGGGAAGTCGAGGAACTGGCGCGGACCATCGCGAGCGCCAAGACCGACATTGCCGCCCTGCGCGTGGACGACATCAACGGCCACGACATCCCGTTCGCGACGGACGAACTGGATGCGATCGTCCAGCACACCGCGCAGGCAACGGACGCGATCCTGGAAACCTGTGAGACCCTGGACGAGGTTGCCGCGACGCTTAGCGGCGATCCCGCGAGCAAGCTGCAGGACGCGACGACCCGGATCTACGAAGCGTGCAGCTTCCAGGACATCACCGGGCAGCGGATCACCAAGATTGTTGCTACCCTGAAGGCGATCGAGGGAAAGGTCGCCCATATCATCCAGACCTTCAGCCCGGGCATCAGCGACGTTGTCCGGCAGACCGGCGATCAGGTTCTGACCGACGCGGATCTGCTCAATGGTCCGCAGCTTCCGGCGCAGGCGATGGATCAGTCGGACATCGACAAGCTGTTGGCCAGCTTCGAATGACCAGCTTCGAATGAGGTACACGGCGCCGATACGCGGGATCGCGTTCGGTGCGATCATGGCAGCGGCGGTCACCACCGGCCATGCGTCATCCGCCGCTGCGCCCGACCTCATCCCTGTCCGATCGGGAACTCATGCCAATTTCGGACGGATCGTGGTGGACGCGGGCGGCACGCTACCGTACAAGCTGGAACAGGATGGCGATCACGTCGTCATCCAGTTCACCGATCCGGTCCACCTGGACCATGCGCCAAGACCGCCGCGCAATGTGCTGACGATCGAGACAAACGGTTCGGCCATCGAATTCGTCGTCGTGCCGGGCGCCTCGATCCGGCCCGCGATGATGACCGGCCATATTTTCTTCGACATCCTGGATCCGTCAGCCGGCGCCGGATCCGCTACGGTCGCCGCTTCAGGGAGGCTACCGAGGCAGCCTGCCAAATCCCCAAAACAACCGACAATGATGCCGGCCGCGGAACTTGCGGGGCGTCCACCGGTCTCGGCGCCGGAACCTGCGTCACCGGCACCGGCGGTGACCGCTGCACCAGAGCCGATGACCACTGCACCAGAACAGAAACCGGCGGCTGCGCGGGCTCTTCCGCCACCGCCTGACGATCCGGTGGCAGCGCGGGCACTTCCGCCGCCTGACAATCTGGAAGATCGTTCACTGGATGTGACTCAGGCGGAACCGCCAGGCCGCGATGTCCTGCCGGAAAATGCCGGACCGATGGGCCTGCTCGCACGACGGGCGAAGCTTCCGAAGGAACTTGAAGGTTCGGCGTTCATCGTCCCGTTCGGCAATACGACAGGCGCCGCGGCTTTCCAGCGCAATGGCAGGACCTTTGTGGTATTCGATGAACGTCGGCCGGTGGATATGTCCGAGCTGCATGGCGATCCGGTGTTTGGACAGGCTGACGTACAGCTTCTGCCGGATGGCACGGTGCTCAGGCTTCCGGTTCCGAATGGGATTACGGTCGCGGTGTCGCAGACGGCACGGGGCTGGCGGATCGCCGGCCTGAAGGCTGTTCCGAAATCCCGGCCGATCATCACAAGTTACGCGAATGGTGCCATTCATCTGGCCGTTGAACAATCCAGCAACGTGATCAGCATGGCCGACCCTGATACCGGAGCCACCTTGCTGGTCGGCACCACCCGTCGACCGAACCAGGACATCGAGACCGGCCTGCGGGCGACCGAGTTCATCCTGCGTCGGACAGGACTGGGCGTCGTGGTCGAGCCATTGTCCGACGCCATTGCCTTGAAGGTCGTCCCCACCGGCTTCAGTCTGACAGGGCGATCCGGCGGCCTCGCCGTGTCACCGCCAACCGCTGAGACCGAGGCGCTGATGGACGCGGCGCATCTGACACGGCGGCTGACCTTTCCAACAATGCCGACCGAACCCCTGATGCGGCGATTGACAACGCAGATTGCCGATGCGGCGATGACGCCGCCGCAGGCCAGAGGGCCGAAGCAGCAGGCAGCCGCGCAAAGCATGATGGCGCTCGGCCTTGATGCCGAGGCGGAAAGCCTGCTCAACGTTGCCGCTGAACAGGATCCCATGGAAGCCGCCTCGGCCGACGTGGTCGGCTTGACGGCAATCGCTGCGTTGCTTGCCGGCCGGGCAGCGGAGGCCGATGGCCTGAATGATCCACGCCTGACCGGGACCGATGAGATCGCGTTGTGGCGTGCGGTGCGCCAAGCCATGCAGGACGAGGGCTCGCCCAGTGCCGCGGCGGTTTTCGCCAGCACCGCGTCTCTAGCGCTGCTGTATCCGAAGCCGATCAGCGACCGGATCGTGCCGCTGATTATCGAAACCATGATCGAGGGCGGCGAGATCGCACCCGCCGAACGCCTGCTGGCGAAGCGCAAGGGTGATAGCAGGCTGGATTATGCCCGAGCGTTGCAGCGGCAAGCCGAGGGCGACACGGACCAGGCGCTTGCACTGCTGGACCACCTGGCCGAAGGCCATGACCGGTTCGATCGCGCCCGAGCGGCGGTCCGCGCGGTGGAGTTGCGGCTGTCGACGCGCAAGATCACCTTGGCACAAGCCGCCGATGCGTTGGACAAGCTGCTTTATGCGTGGCGCGGCGATCAGCGGGAGCTTGCGCTGCGCAAACGTATCGCTGAACTGCGCGGACAGGCGGGAAACTGGCGCGTAGCGCTGTCCATCCTGCGGCAGGCGGAAACCGATTTTCCCGAGCAGGCCGCCTCTGTTCATCAGCATTTGAAGGACGCTTTCGCCGGCATGGTCAGCGGGCGCGGACTGGACCAGATGGCGCCCATCGACGTGGTTTCGGCGATTGATGAAAATGCCGACCTGATGCCCACCAATGGCGACGATCCGGTTTTGGAGGAACAGTTGGCGGATCGCCTGCTGGCGCTGGACCTGCCGGAGCGTGCCAAACCGGTGCTTGAGAAACTGATGAAGTCAACGTCGTCCGCGGTCGGCAAGGCCCGATTTGGCGCGACCCTGGCGGCGCTTCAATCGCGGGAGAAGGACGATGCCGGCGCGCTTGCGGCGCTTGACGCGTCGGAGGGCCACGATCTGCCGGCCGCATTGATTGAAAGGCGCGCCTTGCTGCGAGCCGACGCCATGGCTCGAACCGGCGATCCGGCTGTCGCCGCGGCGACACTCACCGCATTCAGGACGCCAGCGGCCAACCAGGCACGTGCGACGATCCTGGAGCAGGCGCGGGATTGGGCAGGTGCCGAGAAGGCATGGTCGGATTATGCCTCCACCGTCCTGCCGGACACTGGCGAACTGGACGATGGACAGGCGCGGACCTTGCTGCGCCTGACGACCGCCGCGGCCCGAGCCGGCGACGACACGATGCTGGCGTCCCTGCGCGAACGATATGACAGCCGGCTGAACGCCGGACCGCTCGCCAACATGTTCCGTCTGCTCGTCGCCCAACCGGTGCTTGGAACCAGCGATCTCAAGCGGGCTCGCCAGGAGGTGAGCCTGGCGCAGTCGTTGCCGGCCAGCCTGAAGGCGCTGGACGGCACGGTGTCGGCGCACTGAGTCGGCGCGCTGAGGATCGACAGCGGTCAGCCGCGGTGCGCTTCCGGATTAACCAGAAAAGGGCTTGCATGACACCCCCCTAGTGATCATGTTCCGCGTCCTTGGCCCCAGGGGACTGTGGGCGCTTCAGCGCGTACAGTCCAACAGGCCGTCTACTGGTAGGAAGGGGTACGCGATGAACGCACTCAGCCCACTGGGGATGGTCTCGGAACTTCCGAGCAGCAACCAGACATCATCCGACGCTGAGCGGACTGTGACCGAAGTCGAGAAGGACTATTTTGTCCAGAAGGACGGCATAAAGTTCGCCGGCACGCATCTGTTGGTGGATTTGTGGGGCGCATCCAATCTGTGCGATCCGGATCATATCGACCATGCCCTGCGGGAAGCCGCCGAAGCGGCCGGCGCGACAATCCTGCATGGGCATTTCCACCACTTCTCGCCCAATGGCGGCGTCAGCGGCGTGCTGGTGCTGGCGGAAAGCCATATCTCCATCCATACATGGCCAGAGCGCGGTTTCGCCGCGATCGACATCTTCATGTGCGGAGCCTGCAACCCGTATCGTGGGCTGCCTGCCTTGAAGACGGCGTTCCAGGCCACCTCGGTCAATCTAGGTGAGCAACGGCGCGGCCTGATCGCCTGAACAGCGGGACGGTAGAGTAATGCCGGACGGCCCGGACCCCGGTTCGGGCCGTCGCGGCGTGGAGACGACGATGGCCACCGATTGCTGGATCAACGAGACGCTTTATCCCGCCTGGGGTCAGCGCTTCCGCGTCACACGCGAATTGGCACGGGTGCGAAGCGCTTTTCAGGACATCGGGATTTTCGAGACTGAAACGCATGGCCGGATCATGGTGCTGGATGGCGTGATCCAGATCACCGAAAGGGATGAATTCGTCTACCAGGAAATGCTGACCCATGTGCCGCTGCTGGCGCACGGGGCAGCGGAGAATATCCTGATCATTGGTGCCGGCGACGGTGGCGTGCTGCGACGCGTGCTGTTGCACACCACGGTCAGGCGGGCGGTGATGGTTGAGATTGACGGCGAGGTGATCCGGCTGTCGAAAAAGTTCTTGCCGCGGATCGCCGGTGACGCCTGGACCGACTTTCGGGCCGAAGTCATCGTCGGGGACGGGATCGACTACGTCAAGCGCGCACCGGATGCGGCTTTCGACGTGATCATCGTTGATTCAACCGATCCGATCGGTGTGGGTGAGGTTTTGTTCACGGATGAATTCTATCGGAATTGCGCGCGAATCCTGACGCCGCGCGGCCTGGTGGTCAACCAGTGCGGCGTGCCATTCATGCAGGCGGACGAACTGCGCGACACCAGCATACGGCGGCGCGACTTCTTTCCGCACGTCACCGCCTACGTCATTGCGGTTCCGACCTATATCGGCGGCTTCATGACGTTGGGATGGGCGGCGAAGGATGCCTTGCTATCGACCGTGACGGTCGATGTGATCCGCGCCAGGGCGGAGAAAGCCGGCATCCTGGGAACGACGCAATACTGGACCCCGGAAATCCACCACGGCGCCTTCAACCTGCCGCCCTACATCGCTCGGCATCTCGCTGCGGGTTAATGGACGGTGTGAAATGCCGCACTGTGGAGGGGCGGGGCTATTATCGCCATGAGGCACCATGCGGTGGCGCGTACGGCGCGGCCTACAAGACGGATCCCGGCAAAAGAGGTGGCTGGTGGCAAGCGTTTGCTTGCTACGATCGGATCACGCGCCTGTCCCGCAGTCAAAGTAGTTGCGTACAAATATGTCCTCAACCGGAATTTTCATGTCGCATCTGCCATCAGGTAGCCGCGGTCATGTATCATGGTCGTAATCACCCATGAACTTTTGAGGAAGCGCGTATGCGGTCCAGTGCTCGATCCTTCTTGACAGCAAGCCTCCTGCTCCTGGTTTTCGAAGCAAGATGGCCGGCGCATGCCCAGGTCGACAGCCGAGAGGGTATCGCGCTGCAGAACCAGATCTACCAACTGCGCCAGGACCTAAAGGCGTTAGAGGATCAATCCGCCCGCGGCGGATCACGTGCGCCAGCCTATAATCCGCCCGCGCCGCAATACGGTGGCAGCGACATTGTCGCACAGCTTCTGACCCGGGTGGACGCGCTGGAAGACCAGGTTCGCCAGCTTCGCGGACGGATCGACGAAACGCAGAACCAGCTACAGCGTCAGAATGATGACCTGAACAAGCGAATCGATGATTTGGCGTTCCAGGTGAATCCGCAAGGCAACAATCCGCCGCCGGCAAACGAGCCTGCCGCGGGGCCGCCGCCACGCGCGCTGCCAAGCCAAGCCCTTCCGGCTACGCCGCCGCCTGCCGCTCGTTCGTCGGGGCCTCGCACGCCTGAAATTGCCTTGCAGGAAGGTAACGCGGCGCTGCACCGCCGCGACTATCAGGCAGCGGAAGCCGCGGCGCGGGAGGTCCTGGCGAATCGCACGTCGCCGCGCGCCTATGACGCCCAGCTTCTGCTCGCCCAGGCGTTATCGGGCGAGCGACAATATGCGCAGGCGGCGATCGCCTATGACGATGCTTACAACCGGTCGCGCAAGGGAACGCATGCCCAGGATGCCCTAGTTGGCCTGGCGAACTCGCTCGCGGCGATCAACGAGAAGAAGGCGGCCTGCGACACGCTGACCCGCTTAAGAACCGAGTTTACGCAACCGCGCGCGGATATTCGTGACAGCGAGGCGGTGATCAGCCAAAAAGCCGCCTGCCGCTAGTGGTCCGATCCTGACGCTTGGTTTCCAAGCGTTAGGTGAATCGGCCCACCAAATCAAAGCCTAGTGGATAAATTCAACGGATCTATCCGTTGGATTTTAGCCACTAGTGTCCTGGGTCAGCAGTTCGCTATAAAGGGCGATTGGTGCAGGTTGATCCAGGAGTCGCGACCTGCTTGTCCCCTACGTCCGTCACAAGATGCGACCAACTTCGGGGGCAGGACAGTGGCGTGACATGACAGAAGCGCCTGCCTCGGCACTGGACGGAGCCTTCGCCGCGGCGATGGATCGGCTGGGGCCATTCGAGCCGAAGCCCGCCCTGAGCGCGGCGGTATCCGGCGGCGCCGACAGCACGGCCCTGGCGCTTCTGGCGCATGATTGGGTCCGTCAACGCCAGGGGAGGTTGCTGGCGCTTGTCGTCGATCATGGTTTGCGGCCGGAGTCCGCGAGGGAAGCTCAACTCACCATCGATCGCCTAGGCTTGCTCGGCATTGCGGCTATCCTGCTGCCGCTGACAAACCTGCGTCGGGGGCCGGCGCTGGCGGAGCGGGCGCGGATCATGCGCTATCAGGCGTTGGCTGCTGCCTGCCGATCCGATGGCTCGGTGCATCTGCTGCTTGGCCATCACGCGGCGGACCAGGCGGAAACCATGATGATGCGCGTGTTGAGGCGCAGCCTGACGCACGGCCTGGCGGCGATGCCGGCGGCATTGGAAACCCCATGGGTGCGCCTGCTGCGGCCGTTGCTGACCATCGATCCGGACGCGTTGCGCCGGTGGTTGCGCGACCGCGGCATCGGCTGGACGGAAGATCCGTCCAACCACGACCTGCGGGCACTGCGGCCGCGGCTGCGACATCGTGCAGCAAGACATATGTCTGGTGCCGGAATGGCGGAACTGACCGCGGCGGCTTGCGCGGTCGCTAACCAGCGCGCGCGTGAGGAGGCTGCGACCGCCGCGGAACTGGCACGGCGCGCGACGATCCGGCCGGAAGGTTTCGCGCTGCTTTCGCCAGGGCGGATCAGTGCCGGCGCGCTTGCCAGCCTGGTTCGCATGATTGGCGGCGCTCTCTACGGACCCAGCCTGGCACGGATCGACGACCTTGCTGCGTGGCCCCGGCCGGCGACACTTGCCGGGGTGCGGATTTTGCCGGCCGGCCGGATGGGGGCGGGTTTCCTGCTGGTTCGAGAGGACACCGCGGCCGCGGACCCTGTCGCGGCGCAACCCGACATGATCTGGGACGGTCGTTTTCGGCTGATTGCCAACGACATTCCCGCCGGAGCAACCATCGGCAAGCTGGCGGCGGACGCAACACACTTTAGACGGTGCTCGTCCCTGCCATCCGCTGTTCTGCGGACCCTGCCGGCGCTTCGGTACGGCAAAACGCTGGCGGCGGTACCCCATTTACGATACGCTGTTGATAACGTATGGGGAGGGAAGACAATCTTGTTCGAACCTGGGAAGCCGTTGGCTGGTTCGTGCTTCGTACCCACATCATGCGTGATGGACCGGCCGGCGTAGAGCATCCTGGCATAGGCCCATCGTCACGGACGCGATTTTCGACGCCGAATGAAGCATCCCGAGGGGGTGGGGGTGCAGGGTTCATCCTCACACCCCATGTTAAAGTGATAACGCTGCCTTATGTCGTGGATAAATGTGTGGCAAGCCCCAAGTCGGACTGAGAACGTGAGCAACATCATATGAGCAATTTTGGCCGTAACCTCGCGCTATGGGTGATCATCGCCCTGCTGCTCGTGGTACTTTTCAACCTGTTCCAGCCCGGCGTCAGCCATACCAACTCGACCCAGATTGCATATTCCGACTTTATCTCGGAAGTGAATTCCGGGCGAGTGCGCGATGTGGTGATCCAGGGACGCACGGTGTCCGGGCAGCTTAACGACGGGCGGACCTTCCAGACCTATACGCCGGAAGATCCGGCCCTGGTGAAGACCCTGACCGACAAAAGCGTGCGGGTGATCGCCAAGCCGGAAGACAGCGACGTCAATCCGCTGCTGCATTACCTGCTGTCGTGGTTCCCGATGCTGCTTTTGATCGGCGTCTGGGTCTTTTTCATGCGCCAGATGCAGTCGGGCGGCGGCCGGGCAATGGGTTTCGGCAAGAGCCGAGCACGCATGCTGACCGAAAAGCAGGGTCGCGTGACGTTTGAGGATGTGGCTGGCATTGATGAGGCCAAGAGCGAGTTGCAGGAAATCGTCGAGTTCCTGAAGGACCCGCAGAAGTTCCAACGCCTCGGCGGCAAGATCCCGAAGGGCGTGCTGCTGGTGGGTCCTCCCGGCACCGGCAAGACCTTGCTGGCGCGGGCGATCGCGGGTGAGGCGAATGTGCCGTTCTTCACGATTTCCGGCTCCGACTTCGTGGAGATGTTCGTCGGCGTCGGCGCCTCGCGTGTCCGCGACATGTTTGAACAGGGCAAGAAGAACGCGCCCTGCATCATCTTCATTGATGAAATCGATGCGGTTGGGCGGCATCGTGGCGCTGGTCTGGGCGGCGGCAACGATGAGCGTGAGCAGACGCTGAACCAGATGCTGGTCGAGATGGACGGCTTCGAGTCCAACGAGGGCGTCATCCTGATTGCCGCGACCAACCGGCCGGACGTGCTGGACCCGGCGCTGCTGCGCCCCGGCCGGTTCGACCGGCAGGTCGTGGTTCCGAACCCGGACGTGAACGGACGCGAGAAGATCCTGCGTGTGCACATGCGCAAGGTGCCCCTGGCATCGGACGTTGATCCGAAAGTGATCGCACGCGGAACACCTGGATTCTCCGGTGCCGATCTGGCCAACCTGGTGAACGAGGGCGCGCTGCTGGCGGCACGTCTGGGCAAGCGAGTCGTGGCGATGGGGGAGTTCGAGGCCGCCAAGGACAAGGTCATGATGGGAGCCGAACGCCGGTCGCTGGTGATGTCCGAAGCCGAAAAGCGCATGACCGCCTATCACGAGTCTGGCCATGCGCTGTGCGCGATGCATGAACCGGAATGTGATCCGGTGCACAAGGCGACCATCATCCCGCGCGGTCGCGCGCTGGGCCTGGTCATGAGCCTGCCAGAAGGCGACCGCTACTCCAAGTCAAAGTCGAAGCTGTTGTCCGAGCTGACCATGGCGATGGGTGGCCGTGCGGCGGAAGAGATCATCTTTGGGCCGGACAAGGTCTCCAACGGGGCTTCCGGCGACATCAAGATGGCCACGGATCAGGCTCGCCGGATGATCACCGAGTGGGGCATGTCGGACAAGCTCGGCATGATCGCCTATGGCGACAACAGCCAGGAGGTGTTTCTGGGCCACTCGGTTACGCAGAACAAGAACGTGTCGGAAGCCACGGCGCGCGAGATCGACGCCGAAATCAAGTCAATCATCGATCGAGCCTACAACAAGGCTCGGCATCTGCTGACCGAGAATGTCGAAGAGCTGCACCGGCTGGCGCGTGGTTTGCTGGAACACGAGACCTTGTCCGGTGACGAAATCCGCACCGTTCTGCGCGGTGAGCCGGTGATCCGCAAGGTTGTCGACGAGCCGGCACCGGAGTCGCGCAGAGCCTCCGTCCCGACAGCGGGACGTCCCGCTGCTCCGACCCCACCGGCGGGTGGAGCGGCACCGGCGCCTCAGCCGAGCTGACGCGTTCGGGTTTGTGTGCAGGTTGGATGGCGGCTCTCGGGCCGCCATTTTTTTGGCACCATCTGCCGAGGCTCAACCTGCCTTGCAGCCGGTTGGCAGGCCTCGACAGGACAATCCACCGGCAGGAGCACCGCCACTGGTTGACGCCTCCCGCATGATGCTGCAACGAGGTCGCGTGTTCTACCGGCAGAAACATCTTCTGGCGATCGAGGGGCTGGAACCGCCGGCGATCAGCCAATTGCTCGAGCTGGCGGAGAGCTACGTGCTGCTCAACCGGTCCGGCAAGACACAGCGCGACCTGCTGCGCGGGCGCACATTGATCAATCTCTTTTACGAGGACAGCACCCGCACCCGCACCAGCTTCGAGCTCGCCGGCAAGCGTCTGGGGGCCGATGTGATAAACATGTCGGTGTCCACTTCCTCGGTCAACAAGGGTGAGACGCTGATCGATACGGCGACCACCTTGAACGCGATGCACTGCGACCTGCTGGTGGTGCGCCACGATCAGTCGGGTGCACCGAACCTGCTGGCGAGGATCGTTGATGCCGCGGTGATCAACGCCGGCGACGGCACGCATGAGCATCCGACTCAGGCGCTGCTGGATGCGCTGACGATCAAGCGTCACAAGGGCTGTATTGCCGGACTGACCGTGGCGATCTGTGGCGACATAGCGCATTCGCGCGTTGCCCGCTCCAACATCCATTTGCTGACGACGATGGGCTGCCAGGTTCGGGTGGTTGGACCGCCGACATTGATACCCGCCGAGGTGGCCAATCTGGGCGTGACCGTCTTCCACGACATGGCTGCCGGCCTGGACGGGGCGGATATCGTGATGATGCTGCGGCTGCAGCGGGAGAGGATGTCGCGCGGCCAAGTCCCGAGCGGGCGGGAATACTTTCGCTTTTATGGTCTGGACTGGGAGAAGCTGGGCTATGCGAAGCCCGACGCGCTGGTGATGCACCCCGGCCCGATGAACCGGGCCGTGGAGATCGACAGTGCCGTAGCCGATGATCCGTTGCGCAGCCTGATCCGGGAACAAGTGGAGATGGGGGTCGCTGTTCGCATGGCGGTTCTGGACACGCTGTCGCGGGGCCACGGCCGCAATGAACCCTGACACGTTGTTCACCGGCGCCCGTATCATCGGCGCCGGCGTCGATCTCGTTGGCGACCTGCTGGTGCGAGATGGTCGGATCGCCGACTTCGGTCTGTCTCTTGGCCGACCAGACGGCGCGAACGTGATCCACGCGGACGGCGCGATTCTCTGCCCGGGCCTGGTTGATATGCGAGCTACGCTGGGCGAGCCCGGTTTCGAGTATCGGGAGACAATCACGTCGGCGGCGTCGGCGGCGGCGGCCGGCGGGATCACGACGCTTGCCGCCCTGCCCGACACGCAACCGGCGATCGACGATCCGGCACTGGTGCAGCTTCTGCGGACCAGGGGTGAGGAGACCGGAAGTCTAACAATCCTGCCGTACGGCGCCGTCACCCGTGGCTGCCGCGGTGAGGAACTGGCCGAACTCGGTCTGCTGCGCGAAGCCGGCGCCGTTGCCTTTACCGACGGATCAAACGCGATCGGCCCCGCCAGGCTGATGCGCCTTGCCTTGTCCTACGCCAGCGGCTTCGGCGCGCGGATCGTGCAGCATCCGGAAGAACCGTCCCTGGCCGCCGGCGGTTCGGCGACAGAAAGCGAACAGGCAACAAGGCTGGGACTTCCAGGCATTCCGGCGGCGGCCGAACCGATCATGGTGGCGCGTGACATCAGGCTGGCCGAGTTGACCGGCGGCGCAGTACATTTTGCTCACGTTTCGACCGGCGAGGCCCTGGCACTGATCCGCCGGGCGAAAGATTCGGGTCTGTCCGTAACATGCGATACCGCGCCACCCTACTTTGACCTGAACGAGACCGCGATCGGCGATTTTCGTACCTATTCCAAGTTATCTCCACCGTTGCGTAAGGACCATGATAGGCGAGCGGTGGCGGCGGCCTTGGCGGATGGCACGATCGATGCGGTGGCATCGGACCATCAACCGCGCGACGCGGACGACAAACGCCTGCCGTTTGCTCTCGCCTCCGCGGGCGGCTCCGGCCTTGCGACGCTACTGGCGGTGACGCTGACGCAGGTTCACAACGGGCTGTTGTCGCTAACCGCTGCCATCGCGCTGCTGACGTCCCGCCCGGCGGCACTGCTGGGCGTCGAGTCAGGGCGGATCGCCAAAGCGGCGGTTGCCGATCTGTGCCTGTTCGAATCTGACCGTATCTGGAAGGTCGAGGCCGGCAAGCTACCTGGCAAGGCACAGAACACGCCGTTCGATGGGCGGCCGTTGGAGGGCGTGGTTGTGGGAACCTGGAAGCGTGGCAAGCGCGTGTTCGGCTAGATGGTGCGAAGCACGGCTTCAGTTGTCAGGATGGTCTGCCTCGCCGCCATGATCGCAGCCCTGACGGGATGTATCACGCCACCCAACGCCGTATGCTCGCCCGGCCTAGGGCCGCCGATGCTAATGTTCGACCTGTTCTTCGGGCGCGCCATCGCCGGACGGAGTGACCTGACCGAAGGCGAATGGCAGGACTTTCTGGACGACGTGGTCACGGTGAACCTACCGAACGGCTATACGGTCGTGGACGCATCCGGCGCCTGGATGAACCCGATCACCCATAAGACGATCACGGAACCCAGCCGCGTGATTTTGGTCGCCATGCCTGAAACACCTGACAGCCTAGCCGCGATCAACCGGATCAGGACGGCCTATCAGATACGCTTTGACCAGCAACTGGTCGGCATGACGGTCGCACGGGCCTGCGGCTCGTTTTAACGGCGCAAGAAGAACGTTATCGGGCTGTCCGGCTGATGTGTTCCGCGCTTAGCCAAAATGGAAGGGGCACCCGAGGGTGCCCCAAATCATTTTATCGAACCGGCTGCAATTACCGGATGATGATTTCGACGCGCCGGTTCTGCGGCTCGCGGACACCGGGCCCGGTCTGCACCAGCAGGTGGGTTTCGCCAAAGCCCTGGATCGAGATCGCGGCCTTGGGCACGCCATCCTTGACCAGTTCAGCGGCGACCGCCTGGGCACGCCGGATCGACAGGCCCTGGTTATAGGTGGCGGTGCCGGACGTGTCGGTATAACCGTTCACCTCAAGCCGGGTGTATTGCACCTTGGTCGAGTTCGCTGCCGCTTCCGAGACGATCTGGCGGGCTCGCTCGGTCAGCACGGCCTTGTCCCAGTCGAAGAACACGAGGTAGGAGCGGGATACGGGCGATGCCGGAACCGCAGCCGGCGCCGCGGGGGGCGGCGGGGTGGCGGCACCAAAGGTGTAGCGGAAGCCAACTGTGATTACGTGATTGTAATCATCAGCCATAATTCGCGTTCCGGAAATGCCGGCGTTTGGGTAACGGCGTTCACTTCCCAGTCCAATGAAACGATAATCCGCCGTCAGCGCCAAACCGGGCGCGGCTGCGATCGGGAACGCCGCGCCAATAATACCCTGATAGGCCCAGGAACCCTTGGTTGAGTTGCTGGATGTAATTCCGGCGGCATGCAGATTATTTTCATTTGCCCATAAATAGCCGACACCCGCGCCGATGTATGGCTGGACTTGGGGAATGATTGGAAAGTCATAGAGCACGTTTACCATTGGGCCAAACTTCTGTTCATGGCCGCCAACGTTGACACCGTGAAAGCTGTTGTAGCTGTAAAAGCCTTCCAACTCGGCCCGGAGGCCATTACCCAGCCCGTAGCCCAGGCTCAGATCGAAGGCTGGACCGACCTCAGGTTTAAGGTGGGCAGTGCTGGAAAAACGCGGTGCGGTAACCTTCTCAAGTTCATTCTGCATGATGTTCACGCCGGCGCCACCGCCGATGTAAAGCCCGGCGACCGGCTGCTGCGCGTTTGCCGCGACTGGCAGCGCCAGGACTGTTGCAGTCACCACTACTTTGCGAAACTTCACCTATACCTCCCTCAGCTTGTCAACCAGACGCAACGGGCCGACCGGTGCCGCTTGAAACGGCTTTCTTGCCGCAAAAATTTCAAATTCACTACGTTCAGGCAGATAGAACATCGCGCTTCCAGTCAAAATGAAAGGGGCACCCGAGGGTGCCCCAAATCATTTTATCGAACCGGCTGCAATCACCGGATGATGATTTCGACGCGCCGGTTCTGCGGCTCGCGGACACCGGGCCCGGTCTGCACCAGCAGGTGGGTTTCGCCAAAGCCCTGGATCGAGATCGCGGCCTTGGGCACGCCATCCTTGACCAGTTCAGCGGCGACAGCCTGGGCACGCCGGATCGACAGGCCCTGGTTGTAGGTAGCGGTGCCGGACGTGTCGGTATAACCGTTCACCTCAAGCTGGGTGTACTGCACCTTGGTCGAGTTCGCTGCCGCTTCCGAGACGATTTGGCGGGCTCGCTCGGTCAGCACGGCCTTGTCCCAGTCGAAGAACACGAGGTAGGAGCGGGATACGGGCGATGCTGGAACCGCGGCCGGCGCCGCGGGGGGCGGCGGGGTGGGGGCACCAAACCTGTAACGAAAACCGATCAGGATGGTATGGTTGTAGTCGTTATTCAGCCTAAGGCTTGCTGGCAATGTCCTGGCGCCGACCGTCTCGGTGCCAGGATAGGTACGGTCGCCAGCCAGACCCATGAAACGGTAATCCGCCGTCAAGTCAAGTCCAGGCACGGTCTTGATCGGGTAAGCAACACCAACAATTCCCTGGTATGCGAAATCGCCCTTGGTAGCGTTCTGTGCGCGAGAAAGGGTGTTACCCGACGTGGCGTAAACGTTTCTTTCTTGCACCCACTGCCATCCCGCACCCACGCCGACGTAAGGATTCACATAAGGTTTCAGGAAAGGAACCAGAGCGCTGATGTCATACAGGACGTTGACCATGGGTCCGAATTTTTGTTCCTGGCCACCGGCCCCGATGCCGCGGAACGTATTGTAGCGATAGTCGCCCTCGATCTCAGCCCGCAGCCCGTTGGCAAGGCCGTAGCCCACGCTCAGGTCGAACGCCGGCCCGACCCTTGGCTCAAGCCTGCCGCCGAAGGTACGCCCTCCGCCCGTTATCTGGGCGTCCTCATCGTGCATGATGTTCACGCCGGCACCACCGCCGACATACGGGCCGGTGATAGGCTGGGCCGTCGCTGCGATCGGCAGCGCCAGGATCGTCGCGGCCGCAAGCATACTGCGGAAACTCATTCATTCTCTCCTTGAGCTCATCAACCGGGCGAAACGGGCCGAGCGCGTCGTGCGTGGAAACCGGCTTTTATTCGCTGAAATAATCATAGCGACGCTGGTTGGTGATGACGAGAGGCGATTGGTTGATCCAGACACACTGTTGCACCAATGCTACAGGTTGCGGATTGGCATTTTTCGCTGGTCCTGGCGGAAGAGAGCAGGAGTCGAACCTGCCCGGGACCGCTTGGCAGCCCCAACCGGGTTTGAAGTCCGGCCGGCCCACCGGGGCCGGTTCTCCTCCAGCCGGGAGTATCAACCAGTCAACGAAGCTGAGCAATGAACGCCGCTTCATCGATCGGCTCCAGACAGCGGCAGTCCAACAACAGGCGTCCCTGAGCGATCCGGCCGATGACCGGGCGAGGCAGGCCTCGCAGACTTGAAGCGAGGTTTTCCAAGCCGCTGCCGCCGATCGAGGCGGCCACGGAGGGCAACAGACCAACCGGCAGTGCTCCTGAGCCGATCTGGCTCTGGCAAGGCTGAAGCCTGACATCGCGGTCTGGCCAGCGGTCGGTCAGAACAGGCGCAATGCGTTCGGCTGTGGCCCTGATCTCAGGCTCCGGCCGCGTCAGCAGGCGCAATACCGGCAGCCTGGCGGTTAGCCGATCCGGATCAAGATACAAGCGAAGCACGACCTCGAGCGCCGCCAGGCGGCCCTTGTCCAGGCGCAGGGCCCGCTTCAGCGGATTGCGGTTGATCATGGTTATCACCTTGTTGTGACCCACGATCAATCCCGCCTGCGGTCCGCCAAGAAGCTTGTCGCCGGAGAAGGTGACAACATCCGCACCCGCTGCCAGGGCTTCGCGCGGCGTCGGCTCGTGCGGCAAGCCGAAGCGGCCGAGGTCAATCAGGCTGCCGCTGCCGAGGTCCTCGATCAACGGCAGCCCCGCATCATGGGCAATGGTGGCGAGCACCTGGGTCGGAACCGAGGCGGTAAAGCCGACGATGGCATAATTGGCCTGATGCACCCGCATGAGCGCCGCCGAACCAGCGCCGACTGCATCCTGGTAATCGCGCGGATGGGTGCGATTGGTGGTGCCAACTTCCCGCAAGATGGCGCCGGACCGGGCCATGATGTCGGGTATCCGGAAGGCCCCGCCAATCTCGATCAGTTCGCCGCGCGAGACCGCGACTTCCTTGCCCAGCGCCAGCGTGTTCAAGACCAGCATCACCGCGGCGGCATTGTTGTTGACGACGGTCGCCGCCTCGGCACCGGTCAGTTCACACAGCAGCGGCGCGATATGGTCATCGCGTTCTCCCCGGCGCCCGGTTCGCAGATCGAACTCCAGCGTCGTGGCACTGCGCAGAGCTTCGGCGGCGGCCTCGGCGGCCTCTGGCGGCAGCGGCGACCGGCCGAGGTTGGTGTGCAGCACGGTGCCGGTCAGATTGAACACCGGACGTTGCGAACGTGCGAAACGCCTCGCCAGCCGATCCGCCACTTCGTCGACGACCTGCGCGGCCGTTGTCTTGAACCGCCGGTCCGTCCGACATTCGGTCAGAACCTGACGCAGCATCGCCGTCACGGCGGTTCGGCCGAAACCGGCCAGCAGCACCTGCGTTTCGGATGCTCTCAGCAGAGCGTCGACGGACGGAAACGGACCGATCTCTTGCACCATGGATGTTCTAACGTTTGCTCGGCAGCATAGTATCTGATCGCAGAGAAGCGTGAGACGCGTAGCGGCCACGTTTCGGCGCGCGAATCAGATACTTCAGGCCAATAGCGACGTATCGCGCTTCTCTGATGCGCGATACTAGGGAGCATAACGGACCATGCCGATTCCGACACTGACCACTGATCGCCTGATCCTGCGAGGCTTCCGGGCCAGTGACTGGAACGCGTTTGCCGAAATGAACGCTGATCCGCGGGTGCGGCGGTCCTTGGGCGGCAGGATCATGAGCCGAGAGGAAACCTGGGCCCAGATGGAGACCTTTCTGGGACAGTGGGCGTTGCGAGACTACGGTGTGTTCGCGCTGGAGGCCGACGGGTGCTTCGCCGGCCGGGTTGGATTGCTGCATCCTGTCGACTGGCCCGAAGCGGAACTGGCATGGACCCTGGCGGCCCGGTTCTGGGGGCGCGGCCTGGCCACGGAAGCCGCCGGCTGCGTTCGCGCGTGGGCCTTTGGCCAGTTCGGCTGGGACCGCCTTGTCAGCTACATTCGGCCGGAGAACGACCGGTCCCGTCGTGTCGCCGAGAAACTCGGGGCGGTTCAGGAGGGCGCGATCACACTTCGGGGCGTCGTGTCAGACGTCTGGGTTCATCCGACGCCAAGTCGAGGCATTATCGTGTGATGCAGGGTGAAGCTGGCGCGCCGCCTGCCTCACCCTGGCCGTTCAGGACGACTGCCGCCGGAGGAACGCCGGAATCTCGATGCCGACATCATCTGTTGCCGATGCCTGGCGTATCGTGACCCTGGGCGCCTCGGGCTGGACCTGTGCGATGGCCGGCTCCCGGCGCAATGGCTGCGCTTGCGCCGCCGGTTCCTGTTGTAGTGTCGGCCGCCGACGGAACACACCCGTTACCGTGCCGAACAGGCTTTGCCGAGATGATTCCGGTTCGGCATGCGCCGGATTGGCCGGCGTTGCGACCGGCACGGTTCGTTGACTGGCGAACAATCCGGGGCGCCCGGCCGGCTGGCTGGCAGCAGTTGCCTGCATCTGAGGCTGGCGCTGCTGAACCGGTCTTGCTGAAGCGGCCGGAGCTGCCGCCTGCGTCTCGACGTTGATCGTTTCAGCTATGTCGGACTGCGGCGACACCTGCCGCAGCGGGGCAGCGGCGTGGGCGTTGACGGTGCCGGGCGCGGGCGTGCCTGCTGGCGCGCCGTTGCGCACGGGAATCGGCTGCGGCGCGGGGGCGGCACCGCCTCCGACGGCAACCAGCTTCGGCCGCGACTGTTCGGCCAGCTTATGCGAGTCGATACCGGTCGCGACCACCGATACCCTGATCCGCCCGGCCAGCGTTTCGTCCACGGCCGATCCGAAGATGACATTGGCTTCCTCATCCACCTCCGCCCGAATGCGGTTGGCGGCCTGATCGACCTCGAACAGGGTCAGATCCTCGCCGCCGGTGATGTTGATCAGCAGGCCGCGCGCGCCGGACATGCTGGTGTCTTCCAGCAGCGGGTTGTTGATCGCCGCCTCGGCGGCAACAATGGCACGATTTTCGCCTTCGGCTTCCCCAGTGCCCATCATGGCCTTGCCCATCTCCGCCATCACGGTGCGGATGTCGGCGAAGTCCAGATTGACCAGACCATGTACCATCATCAGGTCGGTGACGCCGCGCACGCCCATGTAAAGCACTTGGTCGGCCATCTTGAAGGCGTCTTTCCAGGTCGTCCGTTCGGTTGCCATACGGAACAGGTTCTGGTTGGGGATGACGATCAGCGTATCCACGTATTGCTGAAGTTCCTCGATCCCCTGGTCGGCGGAACGGGCGCGGCGGACGCCTTCGAAGCCGAACGGCTTGGTGACGACGCCGACGGTCAGGATGTTACGCTCCCGCGCCATGCGCGCGATGACCGGCGCGGCGCCGGTACCGGTGCCGCCGCCCATGCCGGCGGTGATGAACACCATGTGCGCGCCATCCAGATGGCGATACAGTTCATCGGCCGCCTCTTCCGCTGCCGCCTTGCCGATTTCCGGTTTGGCACCCGCCCCCAGCCCCTGCGTGATATGCGGACCAAGCTGGATGCGTCGGTCCGCCCGACTATGCATGAGCTGCTGGGCGTCGGTGTTGGCGACGACGAATTCCACGCCCTGCAGATTGGCGGCAATCATGTTGTCGACCGCATTGGTCCCGCCACCGCCAACCCCTATCACAGTAATGCGGGGCGAAAAGTCGGTGTGGGTGATCTGCGGGATCATCAGGTTCAGAGTCATTTTGATCTCCCCCGGTTACGGGACGGCTATGTGAGTGGATATTACAACGAATACGTCGATTCGCGGCGGTTCAGACACGTTCCTTCAGAAAATTCACCAGCCGCCGGAACAATCCGACTGGTGGTTCACCTTGCAAATCGATGTCCTGGAAGGTTCGGCCGTCGCCGGCTGCCCAGGACAGCAGACCGGCGGCTGTGGCGAAGGCGGGACCCGAGGCAAGTTCAGGCAGGCCACGCAACGTCGCAGGACGCCCCAGGCGCACCTGACGACCGAGCATGCGCGCGGCCATTTCGCGCACGCCAGGAAGCTGGCAGGCGCCACCGGTCAGCACCACGCGATTGCCGGCCGCCCGCGCCATGCCGGCGCGATCGAGCCGGTCCTTGATGTGATCGAAGGTTTCTTCCAGCCGTGGCCTGATGATATTCACCACCATGCTGCGTGGGACCTTTGCCAGTTGGTGGTCCTCCTCACCCACCAAGGGCACCGGCAAGAGCTCGCGATCATCATCCGGACTGACCTCGACATTGCCGTACAGCGTCTTCAGTCGTTCCGCGTGAATAAGGGTGGTCGACAGCCCGATGGCGAGGTCCCGGGTCACATGCAGGCCACCCATGGCAAGCTGCGCGGTGTGCATGATCTGGTTGTCGGCGAACACCGCCAGGCTGGTCGTGCCGCCACCCATATCAATGATCGTGGCGCCCAAGTCTCGCTCTTCCGGCACCAGGGTTGAAAGCCCTGCCACCAGCGGCGCGGACACCAGATCCTCGATGTCGAGGTCGCAACGTCTGATACAGGCTTCCATGGTGCGCAGCGCAGTCGAGACCGCATCGATTATGTGCAACCTTGTGTTCAGCGTGGTGCAGAACAGGCCGCGCGGATCGACGACATGATCGGTGGCATCAACGGCGAAATTCAGCGGCAGGACATGGATCGCCTCGCGGTCATCCACCTCCGCCCTGCTGCGGCCTTCGCTCACCACGCCGCGAATGTCGTTGCCGGTTATCGCTCGACCGCCGATTGGCCATTGCACGTTGAACAGCCGCGATTCCGGCTGACCACAGGTCAGGTTCACGGTCACCGCGCGCAGGCGGGTATCCGCCATGTCCTCGGCCTGGCCGACGCAGGCGCGGATGGCCTTCTCCGCCGCCTCCAGGTCGGTGATGTCGCCGCTGTTCAGGCCCCTGCCCTTCTGCCAACCGAACCCCAGCACCCGCAACGTCCCGTCGCTTTCAGTCCGGCCGATCAGGCAGGCGATCTTCGTCGTGCCAATGTCCAGCACGCCGAACGGCGCGGTCCGATGATGCCGCGGCGCCTCGAAGTCCAGGGGGCCAGTTTCCGCGGGCGGAAGCACGCGACGAGGATTGTCAGCCATCCGTTCGTGCTCCTAGGTAGGTTTCCTTCCGACCACGGGAAGCGTGGCCGGTGACGACGCGGCAGGCGATGACGCGGCAGGTGGCAACGGCGGCACGACGTCGGCATCGTCCGGCGCCGGCCGGGGGCGTAGCACCAGCCGGTCGGGCAGGCGCAGATCGATTGCCAGCAGCGGCCGATCGAGCACCGCATGGTCCTGCTGAAGCTGCAACAACCGATTCATCGCCGCGACCTCGTGCCCTTCCGGCAGCATGACGTCGGTGCCATTGGTCATCCGCAGGTTCCAGCGCCGCTGGCCGACACGGACGCTGGCGACGACCTTGGCCGCCAATGATGGGCGATCAGCCAGAGCGTCCAGAAGTCCGGCCGCCGCGCTAGGGGCACCCTGACCGACAATCAGGGGAAGTTGGCGGAACTCGGCGACGTCCTGATCGGCCACCACCTGGCCGGCGCGATCGACAAGCACGTATTTTCCTTGATTCTGCCAGATCGCGAAGGGCCGGCGTTCCTGCAGGAAGACCAGCACGGTGTTGGGTAGCCGGCGCTCCACCGTCGCATGCTCCACCCAGGACAAGGTCTCGATTCGCGCCCTTGCCTGCTCCAGCGAGAAGCCGAGGATCGGGTCGCCCTTGCGGACACCGACGGCTGCCCGCAACAGCGGTTCCGGCGTGTTGGCGCGGCCTTCGATCACGACGTCCTTCACCCGCAACCCGGTGGCCGCGGTTGCGCTGCCGAGACGGTCGCGCAAGCTGGTCAATGAGTGGCCCGGTGCGGCGGAATGTCCGATGAACACAATCAGCATTCCGGCGATCGCTGCCAAAGCGATCCAGGCCACCGGCCTGACCAGGCCACGCTGCCGGCGCAGCAGAAGGCGCCAGCCCGCCGGCCGATCGTTTACTGAATTGCGTGGAGAACGCCTCACGCTCGGCATGCAGCGTTCTCCACCATCCAGGTGCAAAGCTGCGGAAAGCTCATGCCCAGGTGCGCCGCCTGTTCCGGCAGCAATGATGTCGGAGTGAGGCCCGGTTGCGTGTTGATTTCCAGCAGAACCAGACGGCCAGGATCTTCAATGGTATCATCGTAACGAAAATCGCAGCGCGAGGCACCTCGGCATCCAAGCACGCGATGCGCTGCGACCGCGACGTCCATCGCCCGCGCATAGGTATCGGGATGTACTGCTGCCGGAATGATGTGCCGTGATCCATGGTCGGCGTATTTCGACTCGTAGTCGTAGAAGCTGTTGGCGACGGCAAGGATCTCGGTTACCGCAAGCGCACGATCGCCCATCACGCCCACGGTCAGCTCGCGGCCTGGGATATATTCCTCAACCAGTGCGGAGATGCCAAATCGCCAGGCGCGGGCGATATCGGCACGTCGGTTGTCGCCGCCGCGGATGATCTCGACCCCGACCGAAGAGCCTTCGTTGACCGGCTTGACCACATAAGGCAGCGGCATCGGGTCGGCGGTTTCCAAATCCGCGATCGACACCATCCGGCCACGCGCGACCGGCAGTCCGGCGGCAATGAACAGTGCCTTCGCGGCCGCCTTGTCCATCGCCAACGCCGAGGCGCGCACGCCGGAATGGGTGTAGGGGATGCCCAGCCAGTCCAGCACGCCCTGAATGGCACCATCCTCGCCGAAACGACCATGCAGCGCGTTGAACACGGCGTCGGGCTTCGGCATTAATGCGGCAATCACCGCGCCAAGATCGGCACCGACGTCGATCGGGTCGGTCTCGAAACCTGACTGCCGCAGGGCGGCGATCACCTGCGCCCCGGTGGACAGGCTGACCTCGCGTTCGGCGGAGATGCCGCCGTACAGGACCGCGACACGGGTCATGGCATGATTTCCCGCACGCCATGGGCCACGACGTCCCGCGCGCAATGGGCCACGACCTCCGGCTTGCCCGCCGGGATGCCAACGCGGCGGATTTCCCAGTCGAGTCTGATTCCGGTCGCGGCGAACACGCGACGCCGAACTTCCTCGCCCAGGCCCTCGATATCGGCGGCGGTGGCGTTGCCGGTATTGATCAGGAAGTTGCAGTGTTTTTCGGACACCATCGCGCCACCGCGGGTCAGGCCGCGGCAGCCCGCAGTTTCGATCAATTCCCAGGCCTTCATGCCGTCCGGATTGCGGAACGTGGACCCGCCGGTACGAGACCGGATCGGCTGAGATGCCTCTCGCGCCGCCTTTATGTCGGCCATGCGGGCGCCGATCAGGCCGGATGCACCCGGCATGCCGCGTAGCCGAACCCGCGTGACAACGGCACCGGCGGGCATTGTGGCATGGCGATAGGCCAAGGCCAGACGAGCCGCGGCAAGGCGCCGCTGGTCGCCAGTGCGCGTCACGATCTCGACCCAATCCAGCACGGCCGCCATGTCGCCACCGTAGGCGCCAGCGTTCATCGCCACCGCGCCACCGATCGAGCCGGGAATGCCAGAAAGGAATTCGAGGCCGGTCAATCCGGACGCCGCAGCGTGTTCGGAGACTGTCACGTCCAGTGCCGCCGCGCCGGCGATCATCCCGTCGCCGTCTTGAGCAATGGTGGAAAACCCGCGTGCCAGCCGAATGGTCACGCCGGGCAGCCCGCCATCCCGCACGATCAGGTTGGAGCAGGCGCCGATCACGTGCACTGGCACGTCATGCGGGAGCGCTCCCAGAAAGGCCGCCAGGTCATTGGTATCCGCCGGACGTATCAGCACGTCCGCCGGGCCACCCGCGCGAAACCAGGTGAACGGCGCCAGCGGGGCGTCCGCCTGCGAGCGGCCGCGCAGCTTCGGCAGCGATCCGACAAGACCGGGGATATGTGGCGCAGCCATCATGCCGCACCGCCGGCGGCGCGCCTGGTGCCGCCGGTCTGCAGCGCGGCGAGGTCCGCCGGCAGCGCGGCGGCCCATTGCGTGATCGATCCGGCGCCGAGACAGACAACATAGTCGCCGGATCGGGCGATGGCATGTACCATCTCGGCCAGTCTTCCAGGGTTTGGCAGCGCCACGACACTTCGGTGACCACGGGCACGCAGCCCCTCCACCAGCGCATCGCGCGTGATGCCCGGAACCGGCTGCTCACCGGCGGCATAGACGTCGGCGACAATCACCGTGCCGGCGTCGTTCATGCAGGTGCAGAACTCGGCGAAGAGCGATTGCAGCCGGGAGTACCGATGCGGCTGCACGACGGCCACGACATCGCGCGCACCGGCCTGGCGAGCCGCCTTCAACACGGCGGCGATCTCTACCGGGTGATGACCGTAGTCGTCGATGATGGTGATGCCGGCGGCTTCGCCGATCTTGGTGAAGCGGCGCTTGACGCCCTTGAAGCCAAGAAACGCCGAACGCAGCGTTGCGTCGTCGATTTCCATCTCGATACCGACAGCGATCGCCGCCAGGGCGTTCTGCACGTTGTGAGCGCCCAGCATCGGCAGGCGGAACGGCCCGAGGCGGCGAGAGCGGTTGCGGGCGCGGTCGGTGACGGTGACCTCGAACGTCGAGCCCAGCTTGTCCGGCATCACCCGCTCCGCCCGGACATCGGCCTGGGGCGAAAATCCGTAGGTGATGATGCGATGATCGGACAGGCGGGGGATCATCTGCTGCACCGCCGGGTGGTCGATGCACAGCACGGCGAAGCCATAGAACGGGATGTTGGCGACGAACTGGTCGTAGCCCGCGAGCATTGCCTCCGGTGTGCCCCAATGGTCCAGATGTTCCGGGTCCATGTTGGTGACCACCGCGATCACCGCCGGCAGCCGCAGGAACGATCCATCGCTCTCGTCGGCCTCGACCACCATCCACTCGCCGCTGCCCAGGCGGGTGTTGGTGCCATAGGCATTGATGATGCCGCCGTTGATCACGGTCGGGTCGAGGTGCGCGGCTTCCAGCACGGTGGCGATCAGGCTGGTGGTGGTGGTCTTGCCGTGCGTGCCGCCGACCGCGACGGCCCATTTCAGCCGCATCAATTCCGCCAGCATCTCCGCCCGCCGCACCACCGGGACAAGGCGGGCGCGGGCCGCCGCGACCTCCGGATTGTCGCGCTTGACCGCGGTGGAGACGACGACGACCTGCGCTGACCCGAGGTTGCCGGCGTCGTGACCGATCATCACAGGAATGCCCGCATCCCGCAGGCGTTGGACATTGGTCGATTCGGCAATATCGCTGCCCTGTACCGCGTAGCCGAGGTTGTGCAGCACCTCGGCGATGCCGGACATGCCGATGCCGCCAATGCCGACGAAGTGGATCGTGCCGATCGAAAGCGGCAGTGCCCTCATGAGCGGTCTCCCGGCGCGACGGCGGGCTGCGGGATGCGGGCTTCCACGAGGTCGGCCAGACAGTCCGCCGCATCGGGACGGGCCTGATCCCGGGCGGCGGCGGCGGCGGCGGCGAGGCTGACCGGATCGGACAGCAGGCACATCAGGCGGTCTGCCAGCGCAGTGGGGGTGAAATGCGATTGCGGCATGACCCACGCGCCACCGGCATGCGCCAAAACCCGTGCATTGGCGGACTGATGGTCGTCGATCGCACCGGGCAGCGGCACCAGGATCGCCGGGCGGCCGGCGACCGCCAGTTCGGCGACGGTTGATGCCCCGGCTCGCGCGATCACCAGATGCGCCGCCGCCAGCCGTGCCGCGACATCAGGGAAAAATGCAGAAAGCTCCGCCGTGATGCCTGCCTCCGCATACGCCGCTGCCACCCTCTCCAGATCCTCCGCTCGGCACTGTTGAGTTACCGTGACGTGCGCACGAAACGTCTCGGGCAATGATCTGAGTGCCGCCGGCACGACATCACTGAGAACCCGCGCACCCAGCGAGCCGCCGAGTACCAGAAGCGCAATCCGCTCATTCGGCGCCGTGTAGATGGTCCGTCGCAGCGCGCCGACTACCGGCCGGACCGGATTGCCGGTTTCCACCGCTTGCACCCTGGCCGGCACCCGCTCGGTCGCGGCAAAGCTCAGCGCCAGTACATCGGCGCGGGTGACCAGGAAGCGATTCGCCCGTCCCAGCACCGCGTTCTGTTCGTGCAGGATCACGCTAGGCTTGCTCCGCAGCAGATGAGATGCCAACACCGGCGCGACACAGGGATAGCCGCCGAAGCCGACGACGCAGGCGGCGCCGATACGGCCGAGGACGCCGTGTGCCTGGGCGACGCCGGCGGCAAGGCCGAGCATCGCCTTCGCACCACGCGCTACACCGCGCCCGGCAATCCCGGCACCGCTTAGAACGTATTGCTCCCGGCCCGCGAACACCGCGCTGGTCAGGCCGGCCGAGCGGGCGTCGGTCATCAGCACGATCCGATGCCCACGCGCCGCGAGTGCGGCGGCGAGCGCCTCGGCTGGGAAGAAGTGCCCGCCCGTCCCGCCGGCGGCGATGACGATGGGCTGCACGGCCGGTCCCCTCATGGCGGCTCGTCCCGACTACGACGGCGGGTCAGTGCCAGCAGCATGCCCATCCCCAGGGCGACCGCGATGACCGATGATCCACCGTAGGAGATGAACGGGAGGGTCATGCCCTTGGTCGGGATCAGATGCAGGGTCGAGGCCATGTTGACCAGCGCCTGCAGGCCGAAGCCGGTGACGAGGCCGGTGCAGGACAGGACGATGAACGGGTCCTGCTCACGCAGCAGCCGCAGCAGGCCGCGCATCACGATGAAGGCGAAGACCGACAGGATGATGACGCAGATCAGCATGCCGAATTCCTCACCGGCGACGGCGAAGACGAAGTCGGCGTGGGCGTCGGGCAGCACGTCCTTGACATGGCCCTCGCCTGGGCCGCGGCCGAGCAGGCCGCCATTGCCGAAGGCTTCCAGCGCGGTCGTTACTTGGTAGTTGTCGCCGGTGCCGTCCCAGAAGCGGGTTACCCGGCTGCGCACATGCGGAAATATGGTATAGGCCAGGACAGAGCCGCCGCCGATCATTCCGATCGCCGCGCCCACCAGGATCAGCGGCAGACCATCGATGTAGAGCTGCGCCAGGAATACCGCGGTCACCACCGCCAGCATGCCGATGTCCGGCTGCGACTTCAGCAGCAGCAGGATCAGCACGAACACGCCGAAGGCCAGCAACCGCCCGGGGAAGCGCGGTGATTTCCGGGCACTGCTCAAAAGCCATGCGGCAACGACGGCGAAGCATGGCTTCAGAAACTCACTTGGCTGGATAGTCATGCCGGGCAGCGAAATCCAGCGGCGGGCACCCTTGATCTCGACGCCCATGACCATGGTCGCGGCGGTCAGCGCCAGTGCCACCAGGCAGCCGGCGATGGCCAGGCGCTTGATGTCCCGGGGCGACATCAGAGACACCAAAAGGATGATCACCAGAGCCACCGCGAGGAACACGACCTGCTTCAGGATGAAGGTTTCTCGCGACGTGCCGATGCGCTCCGCGACGGCGGGACTGGCGGCCAGCATCATGATGTAGCCGAAGCCGATCAGCACGCCGATCGCGCCGAGGATCCAGCGGTCGATGCTCCACCACCAGCGGCCCAGCACAGAATCATCCGCGCGCGACAGGGAGGACATCAGGCGTCTCCCGCATGCAGGGCACGGGCGGCGGCGGCGAAGCGGTCGCCACGCTGGTCGTATCCGGTGAACTGATCCCAGCTCGCGCAGGCCGGCGACAGCAGCACGACGGGCGTTCCGGTGGCGCGGGCGGCATTGAAGGCAGCGGGGACGGCGGCATCCAAGCTTCCCACGATGTCGAAGGGGACGTGGTGGCGGGCGAGGGTGGCGGCCAGAACCGGCGCGTCCCGTCCAATCAGCAAGGCGCGGGCAATGCGGGGGAACAGCGGCAGCAGCGGCTCGATCCCGCCTTCCTTGGCCATGCCGCCGGCGATCCAGATCAGCCGATCGTAGCAGACCAGCGCGCATGCCGCGGCCTCGGCATTCGTCGCCTTGCTGTCGTTCACGAACGTGACGCCATCAGAGGTAACGATGCGCTGCTGCCGGTGCGGCAGGCCGGGATAAGTCAGCAGCGCCGCCTCGATAGCCACATTGGATGCGCCCAAAAATTGCGCCATCTCGACCGCCGCCGCCGCGTTTTGCGCGTTATGCGAACCGGGCAGCGCTGGACCAAGGCGGAACGGCCTCCAAACGCCCGACACGTAGACCACCTGGGCTGGGCGGGTTGTCAGCCAGGCGGCCATTTCGCGGGAATTTGGGTCGTCGATGCCGATCACCGCGAGGTCCGTGGCAAGCTGCCGATCGAAGATCGCGCGTTTCGCCATGGCGTACCCGGCCATGTCGCCGTGACGGTCAATGTGGTCCGTGCTGAGATTGAGCATCGCGGCCGCATCAAACCGCAACGTTACGAGTCGCTCCAACATATAGGAGGACATTTCAAGCACGTACACTCCATCATGTGGCAGCAACGGCAAGGACAGCGCGGGCGGACCGAGATTGGCACCGGCGGCGACAGGGATGCCGGCGGTGTTCAGGATGTGCGCCAGCAATGCCGTGGTAGTGGATTTGCCATTGGTTCCGGTGATGCCGGCGAACCTCGCCCGCGAACCGGCGGCTCGCACGGCCTGGAACAGCAATTCCGTGTCGGACAGAATCGGCACGTCCGCCTTGATCGCCCGCGTCGCGATCGGGTGCGGCTCCGGCAACCGGTGCGGGATGCCAGGCGACAGCACCAAGGCATCAAAATCAAATTCCTTATCCGCGGGATCGCGCAGATCCAGCCCCGCGGCATCGGCGCGCGCGGCGGGATTGTCGTCCCAGGCAACGACGTTGGCACCCATGGCGGTCAGGGCCTGGGCAGCGGGTAGCCCGTTCTTGCCGAGACCGACAACGGCGAAGCGTCTGCCACTGAAGATCGAGGACGGAAACGCGCTCATCGGATCTTCAAGGTCGCCAGACCGACCAGCGCGAGGATCATTGAAATGATCCAGAAGCGGATGACGATGGTGGGTTCCGCCCAGCCCTTCTTCTCGAAGTGATGGTGCAGTGGCGCCATCAGGAAGACGCGTCGGCCGGTGCGCTTGTACCAGAACACCTGAATAATGACCGACACCGTCTCAACAACGAAAAGGCCGCCGACAATCATCAGCACGATCTCGTGCTTGGTTGCCATCGCGACAGCACCCAGTGCGCCGCCGATACCCAGGCTGCCGATATCGCCCATGAAGACGGCCGCCGGCGGTGCGTTGTACCAGAGGAACCCCATGCCGGCGCCGACAAGGGCTGCGCAGAAGACGGCCAGCTCGCCGGCACCGACCACCGGGTTGAGCTGCAGGTAGTCGGCGAAGATGCGGTTGCCGACCAGATAAGCGATCAGGGAGAAGACACCGGCGGTGATCATGGTCGGCACGATTGCCAGGCCATCGAGACCATCAGTCAGGTTCACCGCGTTGGACGCCCCCATCATCACCAGCGTGCCGAAGACCGGAAAGAAATAGCCCAACGGAATCGCCACCTCCTTGAAGATGGGGACAGTCAAGGCGGTGCCGAGCGGCCCGCGTGCCAGCGAGGTTATCCAGATGGCGGCGGTGAAGCCCACGGCGGCCTGGACAAACAGCTTCATTCGACCCGGCACACCGTGCGTGTTGCGCCTGGTCACCTTCAGGTAGTCGTCGCAGAACCCCAGCGCACCGTAGCCCAGGGTGACGAACAGCACCGCCCAAACGTAGCCGTTGCGCAAATCCACCCACAGCAAGGTCGAGATGGTCAATGTGCCGAGGATGAGCAGGCCGCCCATCGTGGGTGTCCCTTTCTTCTCGACCAGATGCCGTGCCGGTCCATCCGGCCGGATTGGCTGCCCCTGCCGCTGTACCAATTTCAACCAGCGGATGACGGCGGGGCCGAGGAGAAGGCTGGCGATCAGCGCCGTCAGGCAGGCGGCGCCGGCGCGGAAGGTGATGTAGCGGAACAGGTTGAACAAGATGAACTCGTCGGCGAGCGGCCGGAAAACGATGTAGAGCATCATCCGTCCCCCGCGGCCGCTGCCTCGATTGCCTCGACCACGCACTTCATCCGGCTGCCCAGGCTGCCTTTGACAAGGACCGCGTCACCGTTGGCGATACGGCCGGCCACAACGTCTGCCAGATCGCGCGCATCAGCGGCATGGGCGCCGCGCAGTGCGGGCGGGACCTTGTCGAACAGGGTTCGCATCAGCGGGCCACAGGTGAACAGGCAGTCGACTGAAGCGGCTACCGTCTCCGCCAGATCCGCGTGTTCCGCGGGTCCGTCCGCACCCAGTTCCAGCATGTCGCCCAAAACCGCGATCCGACGTTTGGCCGGCTGCAACCGCAGCACGTCGAGCGCCGCACGCATTGAGGCGCCGTTGCCGTTGTAGCTTTCATCCAGCAGCAGGGCGGATCCCTGGCCGATCGCCAGGATGCGGCGTGCGCCCCGGCCAACGACGGGTTCAAACGATTCCAGGGCGCCGACCGCCTCCGCCGGGTTCAGTCCCAGCGCGGCGATGGCGGCGAGGCTGACGACCGCATTCATTGCCATGTGCTGCCCGGGTGCATTCAGCCGCAGCGACAGGGTGCGGCCGAAGACGGCGACATGGATCAACGACCCGTCAGCGTCGGCTTCGGCATGCAGCAGCCGGACGTCGGCAGCCGGATTGATGCCGAAGGTCATGACCGTGGCCTGGCCGGCGGCGGCGCGCAACCGCGGAAGCTGCCCGGAATCGGCGGGTAGAACGACGATGCCGCCTGGCTCCAGGCCGAGGGCAATGCTGGCTTTTTCATCGGCAATCGCTTCAATGCTGCCAAGATGGCCGACATGGGCCTTGGCGATCGTCGTGATCACCGCGACATGCGGACGAGCCAGCCGGGCCAGCGGCGCGATCTCCCCGGCATGATTCATGCCGATTTCCGCCACGCAGTAAGCAGCATTGCGCGGGATGCGGGCGAGGGTCAGCGGCAGGCCCCAATGATTGTTGTAGGAGGCAACGGCGGCATGGGTGGCAGCGAACGCCGCCAGGGCGATGCGCAGCATTTCCTTTGTCGTGGTCTTGCCCGCGCTGCCGGTGACGGCGACCAGTTTCCCGGGCGGCGTGTCATTGCCGAAGCGAGCACGCGCGAAACCGCCGAGACGCGCAAGGCCGGCAAGTGTGTCATCAACCCGCAGCACCGGGACCCGCAGCACCGGCGCGCCAGGCGGGGGATCGGTATGCACCATGGCACCGGCGGCGCCCTTGGCAAATGCGTCAGCGATGAACGCGTGGCCGTCACGCCCGTCCCCGACCAGAGCGACGAACAGGTCCCCAGGCATCAAGGTCCTGGTGTCGATCGACACGCCGGTGGCGTTGAACGGAACGGATGCCACGCCGCCGGTTGCCTCGATTAGGTCGCGTGATGTCCAAAGTGGCAGTCTCACGCGCTGACCTCCGCCTGGCCCGTAAGGCCGCGGATGACGCCGGCGTCGTCGAACGGCAGCACGGCGCCGCCGACGATCTGCCCCTGCTCATGGCCCTTGCCGGCAACGACCAGGACATCCCCGCTGGCAAGACCGTCGAGCGCCATTTCGATCGCCTGGGCGCGGTCGGCGATCTCCAGCGCCTTGGGGCAGGCGGCGAGGATCGCGGCGCGTATCGCCGCGGGCACTTCGCCGCGGGGGTTGTCATCAGTTACGATACAGACGTCGGCGAAGCGTGCGGCGGCATGGCCCATCAGCGGGCGTTTGCCGCGATCACGGTCGCCGCCGGCGCCGAAGACGACATGCAGGCGCCCGGTCGTGTGAGGGCGCAGCGCTATCAGCAGCCGTTCAAGCGCATCGGGCGTATGCGCGTAATCGACATAGGCCGCCGCACCATTCGGCAGGCGCGCGGCCAGCTCCATACGGCCACGCACGCCTTGCAGCAGGGGCAGGCGGTCGATGGCGTCAGAAAGGCCGAGCGCCTCGGTCAGCGCCGCTGCGATCAGCGCGTTGTCGGCCTGGAAACGGCCTGGCAGGTTCAGGACAACCTGACGTCGACGGCCCTGCGTGAAGACAACCAGATCCTGTCCATCCGGGCGGGGTGCAGCGCTTACAAGCCGAAGCCGATCGCCGCTGTCACCGACAGTGCGCAGATCCAGGCCCCGCCGTATGGCGATCTCCCGCAGGGCGGCGAGGGTAGCAGGGTCCATGTCCGCGTGGGCGATGGCCGGCGCACCGGCCGGCAGCAGCGTTTCGAACAGCCGCAGCTTGGCCTGCCGATAGGCGTCGAATGAAGCGTGATAATCCAGGTGGTCACGCGTCAAGTTAGTGAAAGCCGCGGCCGTCAGCCGAACGCCGTCCAGGCGAAACTGATCCAGTCCATGCGACGAGGCTTCCATGGCGGCGCGATGGACCCCGTGACGCGCCAACCCGGCAAGGACCTCCGCCAGTCTGACGGGGTCCGGCGTGGTCAGGCCAGGGCCTGGTTCGAACCCAGGTGCGATCAGCCCCAGCGTCCCAAGGCTGGCCGCCTGCTCGCCGGCCGAAAGCCAAAGCTGGCGGGTGAATTCCACCGTGCTGGTCTTGCCGTTGGTGCCGGTGACCGCAACCACCGTTCGGGGCTGCGGACCCGCCAATTCCGCGGCGATCCGCGCGAGGGTGCGCCTTGGTTCAACGTCGATTATGATCGGCCGCGGCGGAACGCCGGGCGGCCAAGCCGTGCCGGGTGGCGCGAGGACAGCGACCGCGCCTCGCGCCACGGCGTCAGCGATGAAGGCGCGTCCGTCCGTCCGAGTTCCCGGCAGCGCAGCGAACAGGTTGCCCGGGACGACATGACGGCTGTCGGCAGTCACGCCCGACAGCTTGAGATTTGCGACGGCCTGGCATACCGGAACGTGTGAGGCGCCGAGGCTTTCAGCAAGGTTTCTCATGATCTCAGCGAGCAACAACGGAGGCTACCGTCGACACGGTCATCACCGGCGAGGCCGCGAGGTTTGGCTGCAAGCGCGCGTCCTGCCTGCGATCTGATGACGGCTGGGTGACGGCCGGCGGAAGGACGGTCGGCGGCACGGTCAGCGCGGGGCGGTTCTGGCTGACGGCGGGTTTGCTGGTGGTCAGCGACCGAGCCGCGGTAACCGCCGGCGCAGGTCCACGCGCCGTGACACCACTGGGACGGTTCGGCTGCAACGGAATCGCCAGCGCCTGATTGATCGCCGGCATATCCACGAGATCCGGCAGCATGCCCAGCATCGGCGCGATGCGAGCAATTACCTTGCCGGCGGCCGGTGCGACCACCCAGCCCGCGGTTGAATAGCCGTGGGTGCCCTTGTTGCCGTGCGGCTCGTCCAACATCATGTAGACCGCATACCTAGGTGCGTTCATCGGAAAGACGCTCATGAACGCGGCGACGTTGGAGTGCTTCTTGTAGCCGCCGTGCGCGGTCACCTTCTCGGCGGTGCCGGTCTTGCCGCCGGGGTAGTAGCCCGGCACTTCCGCGGATTTGCCGAAGCCATCCGTGACCACCAACCGCATCAGCCGGCGCATGATGTCGGAGGTGGATGGCCGCATGACGCGGACTGTCTCCGGCTCCTGCCCTGGGTCAAGCGCCAGGATCGTGGGCCGCGGCAGCAGACCGCCGTTGGCGACCGCGGCGGTACCCCGCACCACGTGCAGCGGCGTGACCGAGATACCGTGGCCAAAGCCCACGGTCATGGTAACGAGTTCCTTCCATCTGGCAGCCGGCTGAATGATCGGGCGATTGGCTTCAGGCAACTCGATCCCGATCCGGTCAAACATGCCCATGTTGCGGAGCCAGGCTTGCTGACGCTCCGCGCCAACGGTCAGGGCGATGTGCGCCGCACCGAGATTGGAGGAATATGCCAGAACCTCCGGCAGGTACAGCCAGCGGTGCTTGCCCTCGAAGTCCGAGATCGTGAAGCGGCCGACCGATATGTTGCGGGACGCATCAAACTGGTCCCAGATGTGGACGAGGCCGCTGTCGAGGGCCATCGACGCGGTTTGCAGCTTGAACGTGCTACCCGGCTCGTAGCGGCCTTCAACGGCGCGGTTGAACCGGTCGTCCCCTGGCGCGGTGCGAACCAGGTTCGCGTCATAATCCGGCAGGCTGACCATCGCCAGCACCTCACCGGTGTGCACATCCATGACGATGCCGCAACCGCCGATCGCCTCGAAGGTCCGCATCGCGTTCATCAGTTCCTCGCGCACCGCGGCCTGCACGTGCAGATCGATCGAAAGGCGCAGTGGCTCGGGATCGGTGCGCAGACGTTCGTCGAAATATTTCTCGACGCCCGCGAAGCCTGATTCGTCTACGTCAACACCGCCAAGAACCTGTGCGGCGGTGCGGCCAAGCGGATATTCCCGGTGCTGCGTCGGGCGGAAATCGACGCCAGGGATGCCAAGGTCATTAACCGCCTTCTCCTCCCGCGGGGTGATCTCACGCGCCAGATAGATGAACTTCTTGTCGCGCTTCAAACGATCAACCGTTTCGGCCACGTCAAGTCGTGGCAGCACATGCGCCAGCTTCCGTGCGGCATCATCGGGATCGGCGATCTGGCGGGGATCGGCAAACAGCGAGACAGTACTGATCGAGATCGCCATCGGCTGGCCATTTCGGTCGGTGATCATGGCGCGTTGGCCAGGCAAGGTGGCTTCAATGGGGGCAGGCGGAGCGTTGGCGACGATCTCGGTCACCTCGTGCGCCATCCTGTGCGGTAGCACCGGCATGATGATTGTCGCCAAGGCAAGCTTTGCCAGGACAGCCGAAAACAGCACGGTGAAGCAGCCGGCCGCGATCACCAGACGGCAGCGGGTCTTCTCCAATGCAATCTGCCTGGCAAGATCCGGGGCCGTGATCCGGACATTCTCCATCCGCGGCACCGCATCCGACTGCGCCGCGCCGACGCGTGGCATTGGACGACCGGATCGGCCCTTCAGGAGCGGCAAGTGGCGCGGTGGCACCTGGTCAGGCGGGTTGCTCATGAAGATCGATTCAGTTCGCGTTATACCATTGCGTGGCATTCACGGGTGTTGGACGCGGCACTGGCAGAGAACCCGATGCACGCGCCGCACCAAGCAATGAGCCGGTGAATGGGATGGGAGCGGGTCTCGGAAGCGGGGCGATGGCGGAGACGGGCCGTGGCGCGGCGGCGAGGACTGTCGGGCGAGGCAGCAGGGAAGCCGTCGGCGGGTGGCTCTCGGCGGTCCGGAGTTCAGTCACATGCGTCTCGGCGGGATGCACGGCATGCTGGTCGGCATGTGGATCGTTCGCACGCGGTCCGGGCAAACGTTGCTCTGCCATATGCTGTTCCTGAGGCCGGAGATCCGTATTCGCGACCATCCTGGAATACGGAACGGCATCCGCGACGACCGGCCTGGAAGTCGCGATTCTTCGCTCCGCCGGGCGGGCGGCTGCAAGAATGGCTGGGGCAGCGGGTGGGGTGGCTGGCCGTCGCGAAACCGGAGCGGCGTCCTCAACGACGGCGGCAGGAGCGGATTGCATTGCAACGGTCGGCACAACAACGGACCCGGCGGCAACCGGGGCCGGCGCGTCCTCGTCGTTGCCTTGCGACGGCGAAGCATCAGGCAGCCGCACCGGAGGCAGACGACTGTCAAGGTCTCCCAGGCTGGTGAACTGCGTGGGGGTTATCGCTTTCAGGCCAAGATAGGTATCGGAGAACCGGCGCAACTTCTCGGGATCGTTCATCATTGTCCATTCCGTCGCCAGCAGACGGCTCTGCTCCCTGAGGGCAGCGGTATCCCGAACGGTTTTCTCGATCGTCCGATCGAGCACCTGCGCCTCGTGCTTCGACTGGTAGAGATACAGGCCGGAGCCACAGGCCATGAGAAAGGTGGCGATCGTCAACGGTTTGATCATGGCGTACTGCCTTGTTGGGCGGAGACGGCGATGCGCTCCAAGGCGCGCAGCCGGGCACTGCGGGAGCGAGGATTGGCCTGTGCTTCCTGGCTTGTCGGGCGCAGGGCTCGCGCGGTCAGCAGCCGGAAATCGGGGCGCTGGCGGGCCATCAGCCCACGCGGATCATGACGCGACGGGGCGGCGGAGCGTCCGGACAGTTCGGTCATGAAACGCTTTACGATACGATCTTCCAGACTGTGGAAAGCGACAACGACAAGCCGTCCGCCAGCGGACAGCAGTTGAACCGCCTGCCGCAATGCCCGCTCGATCTGCCGCAACTCGTCATTGACCTTGATGCGCAACGCCTGAAAGCTTCGTGTGGCGGGATCAATGCCGGAGCGGTCTGGCGGCAGAACCGAGCGGATGATCGCGGCGAGTTTGCCGGTGGTCGCAATCGGCGCCTCCAGACGGGCCGTTACGATGGCATGGGCGATCCGACGGGAGGCACGCTCCTCGCCAAATTCATACAGGACATCCGCCAAGGCGTTTTCGGGCAAGGTGTTGACCAGATCGGCGGCGCTTGTCCCATGCCTTGCCATGCGCATATCGAGCGGGCCATCCAACCGGAAGGAGAATCCGCGCTCCGGGGCGTCGATCTGGAACGATGAGACGCCAAGGTCGAGAACAACGCCGTCGAGCGCGTTTATACCGGCGGTGTCGAGCAGCGCCACCATGTCGCCGAACGCCCCATGCAGCAGATGCAGGCGGCCGGGGAAGCGGGCGACCAGGCTGGCGCCGCGCTGGATCGCCTCCGGATCGCGGTCGATTGCCCAGAGTGTGCAGCGCGCCGAGTCGAGGACCGCATTGGCGTAGCCGCCGCCGCCAAAGGTCGCATCCAGATAGGTGCCGCCATCACGTGGTGCGAGGCTCGCCACGACCTGATCAAGCATGACGGGAACATGGCCGCTCATGCCGCGCCCGATGGCGGGCTGCTGCGCAGCGTCAGTTGGCCGGCCCGCACATTCGCACGGGCCTCGGCCTGGCGACGCGCGCCGGCGGCCGGCTCCCAAATCTGAAAGGTCTTGTTGGTGCCAATGAAAGTCACGTTTTCCGTCAGCCCGGCATGCGCCACGAGCTCGGCCGGCAGCACGATCCGCCCTTCCCTGTCGGTTTCCACCGGACAAGCATCGCCGAACAGCGCCATGACGAAATCTTCGTGTTCCTGACTGAACTGGTTGAAGCCGTCCAGCGGGGCGCTCAACGCGTCAAAGCCCTTCTGCGTCCAGCCCTCGATGCATGGATACTGGTGTGACGGACGCAGCACCAGCGAGGCCACGGCGGAGTCCTCACCGGCATGACTCATCTGTTTGAGAACAGAACGAAAGGATGCTGGGATCGATACGCGTCCCTTGGCGTCCAGCTTGTTCTGGTGAGTGCCGAGGAACAGGGCCATCCGGACCTGCCTGCCTTTCCTGTGTCGCGTTGCATCGGTGAATGAGAGAGGCGCAGCCGCTTGGACAACAGGATTCGCCAGGGCATGAGTTCAGTCGGATCCTGCTGGGCCCGACGGTGGACGACAGGTCCGCCGTGGGGAATTTTGGGATAACATGGGAAAAGATGGGGAGCAAGTACTTTCACCGAAACGCCTGCTCGGCCGAGGAAGAATTTGCTGGTTTCCTCAATAACTTAACGGCCCACTTCCGATTCACACCAAGCGCAATGTGGTAAGGGACGTTTTAAATTAAAAATTATTCTATTCTCGTTCCTGTGGACAACCTTGTGGACGGTTTTGGGATGACTGAATTTGCAACGGTCGCATGGCCGCGGCATGTCTGAAATCGGATGCACGGCATCTGGCATCGGTTTGCCGCGTGCGTCTGGTCACTTGTAGAGTGAGTGCAGTCGTGGATCTTCAACCCCAGAGGATGTGACGATGCACGAGAGCATCGGCGATGGCGTTAACAAGCCGTATCAGTTCGCGTTCGGCTCGAAGGTTGACCCGGCTGGAACAACCGCCATGGTGTCCTAACGACGGCCGCAGCTAGCGTGCTCCGCGCCAAAAGGCTCAGGTGGGCTTCACGCGCCCACGGGGCGAAGAGCGTACCAGGAAAATGCCAGACAGCCTATAAGCCGGGTTCTGTCCACCCCTTGCGAGGCTGGACGGCCATTCCTCTTGAGCGCAACTCGCGCTGCGCCTCTCGCGACCAACCCGGGTAGCGGGACGGGAGCGTCCCTGCGATTCGGCATGGTGCAAGATCCCAGGCCATCGCCGCCACCCCTATTCGGTCTTGCTCCCGGTGGGGTTTACCGTGCCGCGTCTGTTACCAGCCGCGCGGTGCGCTCTTACCGCACCGTTTCGCCCTTGCCCGCGGGAACTGGCCGGCTTGCGCCGGCTGCTCTTGCGCGGGCGGTTTGTTTTCTGTGGCACTGTCCCTAAGGTTGCCCTCGCCGGCGGTTAGCCGGCACCGTGTTCCCGTGGAGCCCGGACTTTCCTCTGTCGACGGATTGCTCCGCCGACAGCGGCCGTCCGGCTGTCTGGCAGGTCGGGTGTGCCCTTGCGGCTAGTCCTGGTCAAGCGTTGCCTTCACGGTTACCGACGCGTAATGATGCCACCACCCAGGACGCGGTCACCCGCGTAGAGCGCGCAGACCTGGCCTGGAGCGGGCAGCGCCGGCTCATCCAGGCGCACGACCACACTTTCGGATTCAGGATGAACGACCGCCTGCCGCGGAACATCCCGGGCGCGCAGTTTGACCTGACAGCGCAGAGCGGCGGTGGGCCGGTCGATCAACCAGTTCATGTCTCGCAGCGGCACATTTCGCGTGCCCTCCGCGCGCGGGCCCACCACGATGCGTCGTCGGCCAGGTTCGGTGGCAAGGACAACCTGACGCCGACCAGCAACGACCGCAGCCTTGCCAAGACGCTTGGCCTGTCCAACGGTGTAACGGCCAATCCCGTCGTGACGACCAACATATTGTCCATCAGTTGTGACAATGTCACCCGGTTCAAACGCATCGGGCCGAAGCTTCGCGACCACGTCCATGTAGCTGCCGGAAGGGACGAAGCAGATGTCCTGACTATCCGGCTTTTCCGCGACCGCGAGGCCGAGTCGCTGGGCGATGTCGCGGACCGCCCGCTTGTCCGCCATGCCGCCAAGCGGAAACAGGCACATGGCGAGTTGCTGACGGGTTGTCGCAGAGAGAAACCAGCTCTGATCGCGCGTCTCATCGGCAGCGCGATGTAATTCCGCGCCGTCTGGGCCGTCGACCCGGCGGACATAGTGACCAGTGGCGAGACTTTCCGCCCCTAATCCCGCCGCCAGTGTGGACAAATCCGCGAACTTCACAGTCTGGTTGCAGGTTATACACGGCACTGGGGTTTCGCCGCGCGCATAGCTATCGGCGAACGGTGCGATGACGGCGCGGGCAAAACGCGCCTCGGCGTCAATGACGTAATGACAGATCCCGAGTCGATCCGCGACGCGGCGGGCATCGTGAATGTCCTGGCCGGCACAGCAGGCACCGTTGCGGGCGGTGAGGGCGCCATGATCGTAGAGCTGAAGCGTAACGCCAATGACCTCATGCCCGGCTTCGTGCAGCAGGCCAGCGACGACGCTGCTGTCCACGCCTCCGGACATTGCCACGACGATACGCATGTTCAGCCCATCGCGTTGCGTGTCGCGGCTGGCAGCTTGACCACCAGCCCGTCCAGCGCATCCGTCATCACGATCTGACAGCCTAGGCGAGACGTCTGGGTCAGGCCAAAGGCCAGGTCGAGCATGTCTTCCTCGTCCTCGGTTGGTTCGGCGAGTTTCTTGCACCAGGCAGCATCGACGACGACATGGCAGGTCGAGCAGGCCAATGAGCCTTCGCAAGCGCCTTCGATGTCGACACCGTGCTTGTGGGCGATCTCCAGCACCGAATAGCCTACCGGCGCATCAACCTCACGATGGGTTCCGTCGCGCTCGATAAACGTCATCTTCGGCATGCGGGTCAGGCCTCGGCCAGGTTTTGCGGATTGGACTGGGCCGCCATTCCGGCAGCATGGGCCGCGGGCAGCGCGGCGGCGGCATAATCTATATCGGCGGCGGAGGTAAAGCGTCCGATCCCAATGCGCAAGGTACGCGACGCAGCGTCGTCGGAAAGTCCCAAGGCGCGCAGGACGTACGACGGTTCAATCGCGGCAGACGAGCAGGCGGACCCGGTTGAGACACAAAGATCAGGCAGGGCGTGCAACAGGTCGGCGGCGGCAATGACGGGAAACGTCAGGTTGAGGTTGCCGACAATGCGCGCCTGCATCGTGCCGTTGACCTGCAGGCCCGGAATCGCATTTAGCAGCCGGTTCAGCAGACGAAGACGCAGGCAACCAATGCGTTCGGCTTCATCCGCCATCTCGATGCCGGCCAAACGGCATGCCTCACCCAAACCGACGATCAACGGCGCGGGCAATGTGCCGGACCGCAACCCCCTCTCCTGCCCGCCGCCGGAGAACAGCGGTTCCAGACGCACACGGGGACGGCGGCGGACGAACAAAGAGCCAACGCCCTTGGGGCCGTACAACTTATGCCCGCTGATCGAGGCGAGATCGACCTGCCAGCCAGCCAGATCCACTGGCACCTTGCCGACGGCCTGCGCCAGGTCGGTATGAAACAAGGCGCCGGCCTGCTTGGCGGTCGCCGCCAGACCAGGGATGTCCTGAATCACGCCGGTCTCGTTGTTCACCGCCATGACGCTGACCAGCAAGGTCGGCGTTTCGAGCGCGTGCTGGAGTGCCGCGGCGTCGAGCAAACCATCCGAACGGACTGGCAGAAAGACTGGCTCGAAACCCTCGGCTTGCAGGTCGGCCACCGCCTCCAAGACGCATTTATGTTCAGTCGCGACGGTGACAACACGGCGGCGTTGGTTTCCCATCCGCAGAGCGAAGCGCGCCGCGCCCTTGATGGCGATATTGTTGGACTCGGTGGCTCCGGAGGTAAAGATAATCTCCCGCAGGTCGGCACCGATCAGCGCGGCGACCTGACGTCGCGCGCACTCCACCGCATCTTCCGTTCGGCGGCCCATGACGTGTTCGGCGCTGTGCGGATTGCCGTAATTCTCGGTGAAGAACGGCAGCATCGTTTGCAGGACCCGTGGATCGCAACGGGTGGTGGCCTGGTTGTCCAGGTAAATTGGCTGGTTGGGGCGGGGCGGCAGTTCGATCATGCTCAAGAATTAGGATCAGGCAGCGCGTGGAACCAGTGCCGATCGCAGCCGAGCAGCCACGCGCGGATAAGCCGCGGCGAAGGCATTGATGTTCGCCCGTGTTGCGTTCCACGGCAGCGAGACTCGGATCGCCTCGCTGGCGAGCGGTCCAAGTCCCATCGCCCGCAGAACATGGCTGGTGGCGACCTTGCCGGAACTGCATGCGGCGCCCGCGCTGACCGCCACGCCCTCCAGATCAAGCGCGATAACCTGAGCATCGGCGCGTACCCCTGGCAGCGCGAGGCAGGTCGTGTTCGGCAAGCGATTGGTTGCATCGCCGCACACGACGGCACCAGATGCCACGGCAGCGGCTTCGGCTTGATCTCGCAGTTCGGCCAACCAAGCCCAGTTGTCTGTTGCGGACGCTGCCGCCGCGAAGCCAGCGGCCAGGGCAACCGATGGTGTACCGCCGCGCCGCCCACGCTCCTGCCCGCCGCCGGCGATCAAGGGTGCCGTGAAAGGCGCATCTTGCGCCATCAGAAGCGCACCGATGCCGGCTGGTCCACCAAGTTTGTGGGAGGAGATGGCCAAGCTATGGGCACCGGCGGCGAGCAGGTTGACCTCCATTCGGCCAACAGCCTGTACCGCATCGACATGCAGCAGAGCGCCGTGCTGACGGCAGATCGCTGCAGCCTGGGCGACGGGCTGAACGACGCCCGTCTCGTTGTTCGCCAGCATGAGGCAGACAAGGGACGGCACATCGTCACGCAGCACCGTTTCGAGAACGTCCAGGTCCACCACCCCATCGGCGCCAACCGGCAGCACGATCGGATCGAGGGCAGCGACGCGAACCGCGTCATGCTCGATCGCACTGATTAACACGCGGCGATTCGGCGAGAACGTATGAAGTGCCAAAGCATCGGCCTCGGTTCCCCCGGAGGTGAAGACAACATCCTGCGCACGGCCGCCGAAGCGCTCTGCCAGCGTCTCCCGCGCGGCTTCCAAATGCCGTCGAACTGCGCGTCCAGCCTGATGCACCGACGCGGGATTACCGGTCATGTCGAGTGTCGCGACGACTGCGGCCTTGGCCTCAGGCCGCATAGGCTGTGTGGCATTGGCGTCGAGATAATGCATGGCAACTGGCTTTCCGGACAGCTAAGGATATGCGGCTTGCATTGAGCAATACATGCAGAGGTTTACTCTAACTAATTCCATGCACTTCATGGTAGTAAAGCAGCATTTTATATAGAGAAGCACGCTGCTGCACCACGCGGGTTATCGTTTCGATTGTTTCACGCAGGAACATGAGAGGCATGGGATATTTTCATTTGAAGCCCGTCCTTCTTGGCCTATGATAGTTTATTAATGGTCACGAATAGCCTGAAGCGTTCTTCAACTGGGGCGGGTGGCGGAACGGGAAAAGGAGATTTGAACAGAGAACTTTATCTGAAGGTTGCGAACGACCCGAAAATTTCCGACCCTCTGGGTCAATAATTGGTGGTTTGACGATGTGATAGGTGACACGGAACTGTAATCGGGGGATTGCGTTCCTAATATCTATGTTTTGGATGGACCGAAGAGGGTATCTTGGTCCGTGCAAATGTAAGGCAGGCCCGGCAGCATGTCCGAAGTCACGGTGGCTTCTGGAGCAGGCGTTGCCGGTGGGACAGGAAACAGATTACATGCCCGAGGTAATGTTTGCCGGTCCGGATGGTCGGCTCGAAGGTCGGTATCACCACTCGAAGGAGTCGGGGGCTCCGGTTGCGCTGATATTGCATCCACATCCGCTGCATGGCGGGACGATGAACAACCGCATTACGTATTCCATGTATCAGGCATTCCAGAAGCTTGGCTGCTCGGTGATGCGGTTCAATTTCCGCGGTGTAGGCCGTAGCCAAGGTCGCTATGACGGGGGCATTGGCGAAATTGGTGACGCTGCTGCCGCGTTGGACTGGATGCAGGCAGTCAACCCCGGCCACGGTGGTTTGTGGATTGCTGGCTATTCATTCGGTGCGTTTATCGGCATGCAGCTTCTGATGCGCCGCCCTGAAATCTCAGGCTGGGTGAGCGTCGCACCACCGGCCAACCATTATGATTTCGGCTTTCTGGCGCCCTGCCCGTGCGGCGGGCTGATGCTGCATGGAAGCACGGATGAACTGGTGCCAGAACCTGCTGTCCGCAAGCTGGTTGACAAGCTGAACACACAAAAGGGTGTTCACGTTGATTATCGCGTCTTCGCCGGTGCGGATCACGTGTTTGCCACGCACGCGGACATGGTGGCGGATGCGCTAGAGGATTATTGTGGCAAGGCGATTGCCCGTAAACAATTGGCGTTGGCTGCGGATTAAGCCTTGATTCAGTTCATGGGTCAGTCCATTGGGCGGGCGTATATTTCCTGCACCCGCCTGTTGGACCCTAGTCTGTCGCTGAGACAATACGTCCTCCCGTAACCAGCTTTCGTGCGCCGGTTGTTTCGGGGAAACTCAATGGAAGCGCATATTTAACGCGCACTGCCAAAAATCCAAAGCATTGCGCTTCAAGTCCGTCGCCGTCCCAGCTAACCGCCTCGGCCGGATCGACGGGAACATGAATGCTTGAGCGCAGGGCGTCCATCACGACTGGATTGTGCCGGCCGCCGCCGCAGACAATCCAGCGGACCGGGTTCTCTGGGAAGCGGGCACAGACGATCGATGCCACGGTGAAAGCGGCAAGTGTCGCCGCGCCATCCGCAGCAGACAGATTTGAAATGCCGCTTTCCGCAAACAACGCGTCGAAATCCAGCCGGTCAAGCGACTTTGGCGCTGGTCGGCCGAAATAGGGATGCGACAGCATCCGATCCAGCACCAGCTTGTCGGGTCGGCCTGATCGAGCCAAACAACCGTCCCGATCATATCGCGCGCCGGTGTGCCGAGCGGCCCAATCATCCAGCGGTCCGTTTCCCGGACCGGTGTCGAACGCGACAAGGGATCCGTCGCGTCCGATCCAGGTGGCGTTAGCTACACCGCCTATGTTGAGTACGACCAGCGGCTTTGGAAGGTCTCGTGCCAGCGCCGCATGGTAGACTGGCGCCAACGGCGCCCCCTGCCCGCCCGCCGCCACATCCGCAGAGCGGAAGTCGAACGCGACGGGCAGTCCCGTGCGGCGCGCCAGCATGGTGGCGTCGCCAATCTGCCAGGTGCGCCGCAGATGCGGCTGATGCAAAATTGTTTGGCCGTGAAAGCCGATCAGGTCGGCGGGACGCCTGATCGCCTCGACCGCCTGCACGTGATAGGTCGTCAAGCGATCAGTGGCATCGGCAAGCTGGTCATTGTCAGCATCCAGTGTCGGCGCGAGATCGAGAATAGCGCGCAGATCGCGCCGCAAGGCAGCGTCGTACGGCAGGGTGAGGGAAGGTCCGAACGAATGGATTTCATGTCCGTCGGTCTCCAGCCACGCAGCATCGACGCCATCCAATGAGGTGCCGCTCATGAGGCCGATCGTTCTTAGCATTTGCCCTCGCAGCGCTGTGTGTTAACCCGCGTCGTCCGTACAGTACGAGTCTGTCATCATGTCCACCAGCAACTTTCTGGATGAAGCCATCGCGCGCGGCTTTGTCTTTCAATGCACCGACGCCGAGGCGCTTCGAGCCGAGATAGAGGCCGGCCCGATCGCAGCCTATATCGGCTTCGACTGTACGGCGGACAGCCTGCATGTCGGCAACCTGGTGCAGATCATGATCCTGCGGCTGCTGCAAAGGCATGGGCACACCCCGGTTGTCCTGCTGGGCGGCGGCACGACGCGAATTGGCGACCCTTCAGGCAAGGACGAGTCACGGCAGATGCTAACCGAGGCGGCCATCGCGGCAAACATGGCGGGCATCCGTCGCTGTTTTGCGGGATTTCTGCGGTTCGGCGAAGAACCGGCCGAGGCGATGCTGGCCAACAATGCGGATTGGCTGGACGGGCTTGGATACATCCCCTTGCTGCGGGACATCGGCGCGCATTTCACTATCAACCGCATGTTGGGCTTCGATTCGGTGAGGCTACGCCTGGAACGGCAGCAGCCGCTGACCTTCCTGGAATTCAACTACATGATCCTGCAGAGCTACGATTTTCGAGAATTGAATCGCCGCCTCGGCGTCGTGCTGCAAATCGGTGGATCAGATCAATGGGGCAATATCGTGGCCGGTATGGAACTCACCAGGCGCACGGATGGGAAAGCAGTTTTCGGCCTGACAACTCCGCTGATCACCACCGCCTCCGGCGCCAAGATGGGCAAGACGGCGCAGGGCGCGGTCTGGCTGGCCGCCGATCGGGTTTCCGCGTACGACTACTGGCAGTTCTGGCGCAACACCGAGGACGCGGATGTCGGACGGTTTCTACGACTGTTTACCGATCTGCCATTGGAGGAAATCACGCGTCTGGAATGTCTAGGCGGCGCGGCGATCAACGAGGCCAAGAAAATCCTGGCCACCGAAGCGACGACTTTGGTGCATGGTGCAGAGGCGGCTGCTTTGGCGGCGGAGACCGCCCGCCTTGCATTCGAGGCGGGCGAAGTCGCGGCGGCGCTTCCCAGCATCGATGTGCCGCTTGGCGAGCTGGAAGCTGGCATAGCCGCCTTCAGATTATTCACCGTTGCCGGGCTCGCCGCCAGCAACAGTGAGGCACGGCGGTTGATCAGGGGCGGCGGCGCCAAGGTGAACGATGCTTTGATCATTGACGAGGGCGATATCATCTCCTCTGCCTTGCTGCGCAATGGGACGATCAAATTGTCTTCCGGGCGCAAACAGCATCGGCTGGTGAGGGGGGTGTAGGAGTATCGATCGTTAATGGCTGGGATACCTGGATTGATGTGACCCTGGTGCTAAAGACATCCGCTGCAGCAGCTGGCATGGCAAACCCAAGGGCCGGTTCCGATTAGACCATGATCGTTTGCGGTTGCTACTAGCCGGTGTCCGATCATGGTCTGGTTGCTTGCCTGATCGCGTGCTTCACGCCTTCTGACGGATCAGCCCCAAGGCGATCACGCCTTTCAGGCCCGACAGCGTGCAGCAAAAGTTGGCTTACCAGAAGCAGTGGCCGGAAGGTCCAGGGGCGGAACTGGGCGGTTCTGGCGCAGCGTCGACGCGCCATCGGCGACCACTTGCCAGACCGCCTGCGACAGTGCCTTTCGATCCGCAAAGCTGGCGGGTTCCATTGGCGTATGCAGCAAGATCGTGGCACGGAGGCCGATATGCTGGCTTAGACGCCAAAAATGCGATGCGATATCCATATCGCCATACCAGGCAAAAACTGGACGGCTGGCCCGTCCGGCCGGCAGCCCACCCAGGCGGTCGTAGACCACCGACATGGGTTGAATCAGCGGAAGAGCCTTGGGGCTGTCTCCCTGTCTGACCTCCGCCAGAGCGAAAAACGACGTTCTGAACGGCAGAACCCTGGAGCCGTCGGAGCTTGTTCCCTCTGGAAACAGGATCAGGTTATCGCCATGGGCGAGTTTAGCCCGCATCGCATCACGCTCCAGCGCAATAGCCGTGCGGCTGCGTGACACAAAGACGGTGCGCCCCAGCCGGGCGATTGTGCCGATGACCGGCCATTTCGCGACATCGCGCTTCGAAACGAAGCAGCCATCCACGACACCACCCACGACGGGTATGTCGACCCAGGATGAATGGTTTGAAACAAAAACCACCTGCCTTCCATCGGCAGCCGAGGCGATATGTCCAATCACCCGGACCTTGATGCCGATCAACCGGGTAAAGATTCTCCAGTAGAACCGGGCGAACTTGATCTTCGTGCGACCTGGCGCAACAAGGCAAGCAGCTTGTATCAGCATAGCCGGGATCGTCCAGGCCAACACAGCCAAACCGCGCCGTATCACCCGGACACGTCGGGCAATTAACCAGCCTTCACGTCCGTTCAGCAGTTCCAGCAGAAAGCCCGGATTGTGATCTGGCTCCGGCAGCAGTCTGGGTCGTCGGACGAGATGGCTTGATTGACTTTCCTGACCCATCCTCAATGATCCGTTCATGACAAACGGAATACATCGTCGGCCGCGCTGGAACAATGGCGCAACCGTGACCATTTAGCAAAGGCTTCTGGAGCAAATTCCGCGCTAGACTGCGACATGCGCTGCCTCCGAATGCCACCCCGTCTCGCCACGCGGTGGCTTGCCATCTGGCTTTTCAGCTTGCTCGTTACGTCCGGACTCAATGACCTTCGAGCCGCGGACCCGCAGCCATATGACGTGACCCTGAAGCCCACCGGGAACGGAGTCTTGGACGCGGCGCTGCATGACAGCGCAAGCCTTATCTCCCTCCGCGCCTCCGCGCCAACTGGCGGCTTTGCGCTGACTGAGCGGGCTCGGCAGGATGTGGGAAGATTTAAGACCGCCCTGCAAAGCTTTGGCTATTACAAAGCTTCGGTACACCTGACCATCGACGGCAAGACGTTGGATGATCCGGGGATCTTTGCCGCTCTTGATCAGGCACCCGCAAGCCCTCCGATCGCGGTCGTCGTCAGCTTTGATCTCGGGCCGCGCTTTCAGCTTGGCCAAGTGACGATCTCCACGCCGGTTCCCGCCGACATTCCGGGGCAGCTTGACCTGCGGTCGGGCCAGCCGGCCATGGCGGCGGACGTCCTTGCGGCACAGGGTCGTCTGCTGAGTGCTCTTCGCGAAGACGGGTATCCAATGGCAAAGGTGCCAATACCCCTTGCAACACTCCGACCGGATGAAAACCGGCTGGACGTCGAGTTTCAGCCAGATGCTGGGCCGAAGACCGATATCGGTCCGATCAGCTTTAGCGGCCTAAAGGACATGAACGAGTCATTCGTGCGCCGGCGCCTGACAGTTCATCCTGGAGAACTCTTTACGACCTCGGCAATCGACACGGCACGGCAGGACCTGACGTCGATCGGGGTATTTTCGGTTGTTCGAGCCGTTCCGGCGGATGCGCTGGACCCGCAGGGCCAATTGCCGATCACATTTGATCTGACGGAGCGCCCGTTGCATGCGGTGGACCTAGGCGTCGCCTATTCCACCGACGTCGGGATAAACGTCACGACGGGCTGGCACGATCACAATCTGTTTGGCAACGCTGAGCAGCTAAACCTGACAGCGGCTGTCCAGTTGGGTGGCAACGCCGTAACCAGACCCGGCTACAATGTTGGCGCGCAGTTCATCAAACCGGACTATCTGGTGCGCGATCAGTCGCTGGAAATCGACGTGAACGCGATTGACCAGAGCCTGCAGGCCTACCAACAGACGGCGCTGCTGGAGAAGATCGCGCTCAACCGCAAGCTGACACCGCATTGGACCGCAAGCCTGGGCCTGTCGGGCGAGCAGGAATCGATCCTCCAGGAAGATGTGACCCGGCACTACGAGCTGGTGGGTATCCCGGCCAGCCTGAGATACGACAACACGACCAGCCTGCTGGCGCCGACCAGCGGGATTCGCGCAAGCCTGACGGTCACGCCGACCGAGTCCCTTGGCACGACCAGCGCGACGTTCTTTATCACGCAGCTTGCCGGATCAACCTACCTGGACCTGTTCGATAACGGACGGAGCATTCTGGCGCTGCGCGGCCTGGTCGGAAAGGATTTCGGCGCCGGCGTGTTCAGCCTGCCGCCTGACCAGCGGTTTTATGCCGGCGGCAGCGGCACGGTCCGGGGATATCGGTTTCAGACGTTGGGTCCACAGTTCGCGAACAGGATACCAACGGGTGGCACGGCGATCTCGGCCGGAACGGTGGAGTTGCGCCAGCGTATCCTGGGCAGCTATGGCATTGCGACGTTCCTGGATGTGGGACAGGTGAGTTCGAATGGCGCCCCCTTCACGAGCAACTGGCATGCCGGAGCCGGCATTGGGGCTCGCTACTACACATCCATCGGCCCGATTCGGCTTGACGTCGCGGTGCCGCTGAACAAGCTGCCGGGCGGAGACTCTCTCGAGTTGTATATTGGTATCGGAGAAGCGTTCTAGTGCGCCGGTTGGCGAAGTGGGTCTTGATTGTCGTTGCGGTTCTGATCGCGCTGCCCTTGCTGGTGGTTGTCGTCGTGCTGATCGGTGCCAACACGGGCCCGGGGCGGCACTTGATCCAGACCGAGACCGCCAGCCTGACCGGCGGCATGGTGCGTATCCAGGATCTGACCGGCCGGTTTCCCGATGCGCTGCGGATCGGCCTCATTCAGGTTTCCGATGCGAAGGGGCGCTATGTTGTCGTTCAGAACCTTGTGCTTGATTGGTCGCCACTGAAACTACTGGGACGCACTGCGCAGGTGGACCAGCTTAGCGCGACGAAGGTCGATTTCAGCCGCCTTCCGGTATCCAGTGGCTCATCCCGCAGCAGCGGCGGGTCGTTCAACCTGCCGGTTCGGGTGGACCTGCGTCACCTTCATGTGGATGCAGCGATGATCGGCGCGCCGGTCGCCGGCACCGCGGCCACTCTTGTGCTGGATGGCTCGGGTGAACTGCAAACGCTGACCGAGGGCACCGTACATCTGGATGTTCGGCGACTCGACAGCCCAGGCCGATATGATGTTGACGGAGCAGTAACTGCCGACCATGTCCAGGCGACAGTCAGGGCCGACGAACCGGCCAAAGGTCTGATTTCCAGTGTGGCTAGTCTTCCGGACCTTGGTGCGATCACCGTTCAGGCTTCGATCAGTGGTCCCCGCGACGGTCTTGTGACACAGGCGGATCTGTCGGCTGGGCCGCTGAAAGCCGCTGCCTCAGGCACCGTTGATTTGGTGCACGAGGCGGCTGACCTGACGTTGAAGGCCGAGGCTCCGGCAATGGCGCCGGCACCGGGCGTATCCTGGAATGGCGTTCAGGTGAATGCGCATGTGAATGGCCCATTCGGCAAGCCTGACGCCACCGGAATGGTGGACATTCAATCCTTGGCCGCGGGTGGGGCCAAGATCGGCGCTTTGAACGCCAATGTCAGTGGCAATGCGGGTCACATCGAATTGCACGCGACCGTCGCCGACCTTCACGTGCCGGGGCCGAAGCCTGACCTGTTGGCCGCAGCGCCCGTGGTGTTGGATGTGTCGGCCCAACTGGCTGCGCCGGCCCGCCCAGTGATGTTCACGCTGCACCATCCGCTCATCGCGATTGATGGTTCGGCGACAACCGGTAGCGAACGACAGGGTCACGCGCATCTTGTATTGCCCGACCTTGCACCGTTCGCGGCGGCGGCCGGAGTCGACATCCGGGGCGGAACCGACCTTGATTTACGAGCCGAAATGGCGGGTGGCACCACCACGGTCGCGGCGACAGGCAAGGTATCGATCACCGGCGGCATGACGCCAGTTCCCGCGTTGATCGGTCCAGATGGCCGGATCGATCTCGCCGCCTCGATGCATGGCGAGGATGTGACGCTGTCACATCTGACGATCAGCGGGAGAGCGCTGAATGTGTCGGCCCAAGGAGGCGTGGCGGCGCAGGTGGTCGACCTGGACTGGGCGCTGCGGTTGAGCGACCTCGCGGCCGTACAGCCCGCATTGTCGGGCAGTCTGGACGCGAAAGGCCACGCAGCGGGCAAGACCGATGACCTGGCCGTGAGGTCCGACCTCGATGCCGACCTGGCGGCCAAGGGATTCAGATCAGGTCATATCATGGCGCATCTGGACGCCACGGGACTACCAGCCGCACCACATGCCTCGGTGACCGCGGACGGCACATTGCTTGATGCGCCCTTATCGCTGGCTTTGTCGGCGGATCGAACCGACGGTGCCGTTCACGCCGCGATCAGCCGAGCGACCTGGAAATCGTTCCAGGCGGAGGGGGCCGTCAACCTGCCGGCAGGTGCCACGTTGCCGGTCGGTTCGCTGCGGATCAACCTGGCACATCTGGCGGACTTCGCGCCATTGCTCGGGCGACCGATGGCTGGACAGGCCGCGGTTGCCTTAAATGCGGATGACAAGGCTGCGCACCTCGCCGTTACCGTGCGAGATGCGGCGATCCCTGGCACTGCCGCAGTGGGTAAAGCCTTGCTTAACGCGACGGTGACCGATCCGACCAACCATCCCGCCATTGACGGCACCTTCACGGCTGATGGCGTCTCCGCCGGATCGGCCAAGGGTGCCTCCGCCCGCCTCACCGCCAAGGGGCCATTGGACGCGGTCGGCCTGACTGTCGCCGCCAACGCCCCCGCGTTGGCGGGTGGTCCTGCCAGAGTGGAAACCGCTGGCGTTCTGAACGTCCAGGACCGCACCTTGGCACTGGGAAGGATGGCGGCAAGTTGGAAGGGGGAAGTTGTAAGACTGCTGGCTCCGGCAAAGCTGGCATTCGCCGACGGCGTATTGGTGGACCGGCTGCGCCTGGGTTTCCGGCAGGCGGAGCTGTCGGTATCCGGCGGCGTCGGCAGCAAGCTGGATCTGACCGCCGCGCTGCGGAATTTGCCAGCCGATGTCGCCGCCATCGCTGATCCGGCCCTTGCCGCGGACGGCATGATAAACGCCGCGGCGCGTCTGACCGGTACCACCGCCAGCCCTGAAGGCACGGTCAAACTGACCGCCGCTGGCGTGCGGCTTCGCGAGGGTGCCGGCCGAGCAATACCGGCTGCGAATTTGACGGTAGATGTAGGCTTGCTGGGTAGCAAAGCTCGCTTGAACAGCGCGCTGACGGCGGGCCAATCGCATTTCGCGGCAGTCGGGATGGTGCCGCTGTCGTCGACCGGTGCGCTCGACCTGAAGACGGACGGGCGCGTCGACCTTGCGATGCTCAATCCATTGCTCGCCGCACAGGGCCGCCGGGCGCGAGGCGAGGTGACCTTGAACGCCGCGGTGGCCGGTACTGTTGCGGCACCGAAGATTGACGGAAAGCTTGTCCTGACGAATGGCGACGTGGCCGACTATGTCGTCGGTGCCCATGTTACCGATCTGGCCGCCACGATCGAGGCAAACGGAGATACCATCCGGCTGGCTCAGTTCAGCGGCAAGGCTGCTCCAGGCACGCTGGGGGGAAGCGGCACGATCAGCTTGAAGGGAGCAATGCCGGTCGATCTGCACTTTACCGCGGACAATGCGCGCCCGGTGTCAAGCGACCTGCTGACCGCGCTGATCGACGCGAATATAACGGTTCAAGGTGAGGTCAAAGGTGACCTGCAGGCTGGCGGCACGCTGCATGTGCGGCGGGCCGACATAAGGATACCCGACAAGCTGCCAGCCAGTGTCGCAGTGCTGCCGGTGCGCGATCCGAATGCACCGCCGCCCGCGCCGCCCGAGACATCAAACTCGAACATCGCGCTGAACCTGACCTTGGATGCGCCTGGGCAGGTCTTCATTCGCGGCCACGGTCTGAATGCTGAACTGGGTGGCTTGATTCACGTGACTGGGACCGCCAGCAAGCCTATCCCCGATGGTGGCCTGCATCTCCGCCAGGGGACGTTGAGCGTTATCGGCACCACGTTGAACTTCACCTCGGGCACCATCGACTTCAGCGGCGCAGGCATCACGGATCCGTCGCTGCATTTCGTCGCGACGTCCACCACAAGCACGCTTGTCGCGACCTTGACAATCAGCGGCAGCGCGAAGGACCCGAAGATTGCGCTATCGAGCGTGCCGGAGATGCCGCAGGACGAGATCCTGGCGCAGCTTCTGTTCAATACCAGCGCGTCCAAGCTTGGTCCGTTGCAACTCGCGCAGATCGCGGCGGCGCTGGCATCGCTATCGGGTGCCACATCCGGCGCAGGTGATCCGCTGGATAAGCTGCGAACGGCGGTTGGCCTTGATCGGTTGTCCGTTGGTAGCGACAGCGCCGGTAACCCGACGCTGCAAGCGGGTCGCTATGTCGCCCGCGGCGTCTATGTCGGCGCTCAACAGTCGGCATCAGGCAATGGGACTCAGGCGACGGTGCAGGTAGATATCGCGAAAGGGCTGAAGCTTCAGACGACGGCCGGATCGGGCACAACGGACGCGACCGGCAGCACCAGCAGCGGGGACGCCGCGAGTGTGGGGATGACCTACCAGTTCGAGTACTGATCGGCGCGATCGGTTACCCCGGGGGCGCCGTCTCCGCGATGCCCTTGTTCTGCACGAACGCCTCATACCACGCCGTCAGCTTCGGGTGGTTCGGCCGCCATGGATCCGAACTGAAGCGGAAATCCAGGTAGCCCAGCGCGCAAGCCACGGTAATGGAGCCGATGTCGATGTGTTTGTGCGGCGGATCAACCTCCAGCGCGTCGACCGTTCTGCTGATCGCGGCCTTGAAGCGGGCGATCTGTGCATTCCGGGCTGCTTCCTGGGGTTTGCCTTGCTCACCACGACATGGGACAGCCGCATCCAGAATGCCGTCACCCATCGACTGGTGCTTCAAGGCCCGCCACCGAGGCGCACCGTGCGTGGGAAACAGTTGCAGTTGTTCCCCCAGGCTATCGAGGTACTCGCAAATCAACTGACTGCCGAACAACGACAGGCCGTCATCGGTGACAAGACAGGGGACTTTGGACAACGGATTGTTCGCGACCAGATCCGCAGGCGATTCATGCGGATTGCTGGAATGCTTTTCGATCTGTGTGTCCAGTCCACGAATGATGGCACAGGCCATCACTTTCCGGACGTATGGACTGGTTGGTGAGTGATACAGTTTCACGGCTGGTGATCTCCCTCAGAAGCGGTCCTTCCTGGCGCGCAATGCTGTGAAGCTTGCCACGTCCGGCGCCAGCAAAAACGGATTCGCCTTCAGCTCATCCTCTAGCACCGATGGTACGCTCGGCTGACCGGCGGAGCGAAGCTGCTCGACCTTCGCGACGAAGGCGTGCAGCGCGGCGTTGTCTGGATCGACGGCCAGCGCGAAGCGGGCATTGCTTTCGGTGTATTCGTGCCCGCAACACACCAACGTATCGGCGGGCAGAGCGGCCAGCTTGCGCAGGCTGGCATACATCTCCTCCGGCGAGCCCTCGCTAAGCCGGCCACAGCCCAGACTGAACAACGTGTCACCCGACAGCAGGATGTCGCCGTCCGGGAAAAAGAAATTGATCTGGCCGCGGGTATGGCCAGGCGTGTCGATGACCTGAGCGGTGGCGTTGCCAAGCCTGACGGTGTCGCCCTCGGTCACCGTCTGGTCAAGTCTGGGTAGCCTGTTCCTGTCGGCGGCGGCGCCGACAACCGGACAATTAAAACGGGCACGAACCTCATCGGTGCCAGCGGTATGGTCCGCATGGTGATGAGTCAACAGGATCATGTCCAACCGTCCTCCTGCCTTCTCGATGGCTTCGATGATCGGTTGAGGATCGGCGGGATCCACGATCGCGGTGGCGCCGGTATCGCTGTCGCGCAGCAACCAGGCGTAATTGTCCTTGAGGATGGGGACGGGAGATGCTGTGACTGTCATAGCAGAAAGCCTAGCACTCGTTCATTCGGGCGAAAACGGGTGAACGTGTTATAGAGCGAAGTCATGACCGCCGATGCACATCTCGCCGCGGAATTTTATGGCTCTGCCCGAGGCGCTGTGACCGCTCGTGTGCTACGGGCGCGTCTGTCGATGATGTGGCCTGACCTGCAGGGCGAGGCGGTGCTTGGGATCGGCTATTCGGCGCCCTATCTGCGGCTATGGCGCGATCATGCCAAGCGGTGCATTGCCTTGACGCCTGCTCAACTCGGAGCGGCGCACTGGCCGGCGGGTGCCGCCAATCTGTCATGCACCGCGGAAGAGGACGCGCTGCCGTTCGCGGACCTGACATTCGACCGTATCCTGCTGGTCCATGGTCTGGAGACCGCGGAAAATGCGAAGCGGCTGCTGCGGGAGGTCTGGCGTGTCCTTAAGGATGACGGGCGCCTGATGATCGTGGCGCCGAACCGCAGTAGCATGTGGGCCTACTGGGACAGTACGCCGTTCGGACATGGCCTGCCATATTCCACAGGCCAGATCAGCCGGCTGTTGGCTGCCGGGCTGTTCCGTGTCGAACGGCGGGATGCAGCGCTGTGGATGCCGCCGTTCCGGCTGCGCATTCTGCTGCGCGGTTCGCCGCTGTTCGAGCGCGCAGGGCGTAACCTGATGCCAGGACTGGCGGGCGTGACACTGACGGAGGCCGTCAAGGACGTCTACGCGGCAATGCCGGTGAATGCCGTGCCACGTCGGCTTGTCCTTTCGGGAGCCGCCTGATCATGGCCATCAGGGTCGCCTAAAGCGCGATTGGTCTAGGTTGACCCAGAAGTCGCGCTTTAACTCGTTGCTTGATCGCGTGATTCACGCCTTCTGACTAGGTCAGCCTCAGGCGATCACGCTCTAACCCACCTACTGACGGATCAGGATGTAGTGCATTGTAAAGGTGAAGTCGATCGGCTCCCGAGTCCCGCTCGGCAACGGCGGAATGCGTGCGTCACGAAATAACGCCTGCAGTGCCAGATCCAGCCACATCGAGCCTGACTTGCCAGTCAGTTCGACCGACGTCACCCGACCGCTCGGCATCACGACGACGTGGACCTTTGCGTTCCCCTCCTCCCCCTCACGACGGGCCTGTGGCGGGTAGTATGCATGTTCCGATACCCAGCGGCTGAGGGCGTTGCGCCAGTCAGGGCCCGCTTTGTCGCTATCAACGTCAGCAAATGGCGTATCGTCGGCCGGTCCCGGCTTTGCCGGCCCAAGTGAGAAATCTATCGCACCCGGCGGGTGCGGCGTTGATTGCGGACGTGAACGCGGTACAGGGGCGCCGAAGCTGTAATTCATCGGCGACGGAAAGTCCGGCGGCTTGGCTGGTGCGGCGTGCCTGACTGGCGGCGGCAGCGGCGGAGATGTTGGAGGTGGCTTAGGCGCAAGCGGCGGGGGCAAAGGCATCGGTTCGGCCTCCGGGCTCTGCTCGACCGGCGGACGCGGTGGTGCTGGCGTTGCTTGAGGCGGAGTTTGAGGAGGTTGCGGCGGCACGGGCTCGGGCGGTACCGGCGATGGCGCTTCGAGGGGCGGCGGTAGCGGAGGAATGGATATTGGCGCCTGATTGATCGGCGCCTGATTGACCGGCGGTGCCGGCGGAGGCGTTTCGACGGATGGCGGTCTTTCCGGTGCCGGCGGCGTCGGTGACGCCATGCTATTCGGCTGCGGCTTCGGCTCTGTCGGGCCACTCCGGCGACCGCGATCGAACAGCATTGTGACTGTCGCCGGCGGCGGAAGAAGTTCGCTTTTCCGTTCGCGGCGGATCGTCACCAGCAACAGGATAGCGATCACGATGTGAACCAGCAGGGAGATAGCCGCCGCGATGAGAAGACGGCGGGATGCAAAACGCCTGGTCAGGCGGCGTCGCAGCGGCCGGCGGCGAAGGGGGTCGGAAGGCGCACATAGCCGTGATGGTCGGGGCCGCGATGGTCGGGGCCGCGGCGGTCGGGGCGGCGTCATCCGTGCGCCGCGCCTATCGGCGCCTCAGTCGGAATACACCCTGCTCGCCGAGCAGGTTCGCCAACCAGGAGAAGCGCCGCCAAGGTCCGCGCCGTCCAGCATCGTCGGCGGCCAGCCACGTCTCTACCAGGTAGCCCTCCTGTTCGCTCAGGATAAAGAAATCCCGGATCGTGCAGGGATGGATGTTGGGGGTCTCATACCAGGCCCGGTCCCAGGTCGAGGTCATCGGCATCCGCCCGGTTGACAGAAGCTGCCAACGCACCAGCCAATGACCGAAGTTCGGAAAACTGACCACGGCGCGAGTGCCAATCCGCAGCATCTGCCCCAGCACCTCACGCGGCCGCTCCACGGCCTGCAAGGCGCGTGACAGCACGACGTAGTCGAATGCACCGTCCGGATAGTGGGCCAGATCGATATCGGCGTCGCCGTGCATCACCGGCAGGCCGTGCGCGACCGCGCGAGTGACCGCGGCCATGTCGATCTCGATGCCCCGTGCATCGCAGCCCTTGGTCCGGAACAGGTGATCGATCAGGCTGCCGTCGCCACAACCAATGTCCAGCACCCGCGAGCCAGGCGCGATCATGCCAGCGATCAACGCCAGATCAACGCGCATGTTCTTGGCGATGAAGCGCACCGGATCCAGCGTGCTCATGCCGTCAGACTCATGGATGCAATCCCGCATGGATCGCGCAGCCGCCCAGGAAACCAGCCAGCGTTCGATGGAAATCCGGCTCATCCAGCAGGAACGCGTCGTGTCCCTTGTCGGTTGGAAACTCGACGAACGAGACGTTGGCGCCGGCGCGGTTCAGAGCACGCGCGATCGAGCGGCTCGCGGTCGTCGGAAACAGCCAGTCGGAGGAGAACGAGGCCAGCAGGAAGCGGGTTCGGGTGCCCTTGAACGCTGTCGCGAGGTCGCCGCCGCAATCCGCCGCTACGTCGAAATAGTCCATCGCACGCGTTATCGTCAGGTAGCTGTTGGCATCGAACCGCTGCACGAAGCTGCTGCCCTGGTGGCGCAGATAGCTCTGTACCTCGAACATTTCTCCGAACAGGTTGATCGCTTCCGTGCTGTCCTTCGGCGCGTTCTGCAGCCGGCGGCCGAACTTGCGCGTCAGCGCCTCTTCCGAGAGGTAGGTGATGTGCGCGCACATCCGAGCAACCGCCAGGCCCCTGGCGGGAATTTGCCCAGTCTGCCAGTAACGCCCGTTCTGCCAGTCCGGATCGGCAAAGATTGCTTGTCGCCCAACCTCATGAAAGGCGATGTTCTGGGCGGAATGATATGACGCGGTGGCGATTGGCATCGCCGCGAATACTGACTCCGGATACAGCGCGGCCCATTGCAGCACCTGCATGCCGCCCATGGATCCACCGATCACCGCGAACAGGCGGTCGATACCCAGATGTTCGATCAGCCGCTTTTGCGCGCGCACCATGTCGCGGATGGTGACGGGGGGAAAGTCGGTGCCCCACGGTTCGTCCGCCGAGACCGCACCATCCGGCAGTTCGCGGTTGCTGAGCGGGCCTGTGCTACCCATGCAGCCACCCAGCACGTTGGGACAAATAACAAAAAACCGATCCGTGTCGACCGGGCGGCCCGGGCCGACCACAGCGTTCCACCACCCAGGCCGGCCGGTGATTGGGTGTGGCTCCGCCACATACTGGTCCAGGGTCAGCGCGTGGCACACCAGCACGGCGTTGCTTCTGGCGGCATTGAGACGGCCGTAGGTGCGGAAGGCAACGGTGTGGCTACGCAACGTAACGCCACATTCGAGGGATAGCCCCTCGTCGAAGGTGACATGACTGTGGGCAACGTCCGCGCGTGTGACTGGCTGGTCCATCGCGGCGACTGAATAGGACCTGCCGAAGGCGCCCGCAACCGGCAGCACCGATTTGGTGATCCGCGCGCGGTTTGGGGGTGGCCAGTGGAGGTGGCCAGTGGGCGTAGTCAGCCAGCCGCTTGGACTGTGCCGTTCGAATAGGTTTGCAGAGCGATGCGCTTCCGCTAAGTCTGCCTTCCTGCCAGGGAAGAACAATGGCTCATCCTGCTGCAACAGCCGATGCCTCTACCGCGCCTTCGCTTGACGAGGAAACGCCTCTCGGTGATGGCTGGCGACCCGCTGATGGCGGTCCCAGGGCTGGCCTGTCCGGCTTGCGGGCGGAACTGGACCAGATCGACGACGCAGTCCATGACCTGCTGATGCGGCGTGCCCAGGTCGTGGAGCAGGTTGCGCGGACGGGCAAACCGGCGGCATTCCGCCCGGGCCGAGAGGCGTCGATCGTGCGTCGTCTGGTGAAACGTCATCAGGGATCGCTGCCGGCAGCATCGCTGTTCCGCATCTGGCGTGAGCTGCTGGCTGGCACCACGTCCATTCAGGGCGGATTTTCACTGGCAATATGCGGCAGCGATCCGGGCGCCGGGTTGACACAGCTCGCGCGAGAACATTTTGGCGCGCTGACGCCTCTCCGCCTGCATGACAACGCGGCGGCGACTTTGTCGGCTGTCGGCGACGGCGCGGCCTCGGTTGCGGTGCTGCCGTTCCCGTCCGACATCAACACCTGGTGGGTTCTGTTGCTGCATCACGAACCACGCCTGCATATCGTGGCGCGGTTGCCCTTCTGGCGTGATCGGCCGGATGGCGCACCGCAACTCCAGGCGCTGGTCATAGCCGCCGCGCCGCCGGATGCCAGCGCCAAGGATTGCTCCTTTATCGGTCTTGAATGCGACAGCGACATCAGCCGGCCCCGGCTGGCAGACGAATTGACTGCCGCAGGGCTGGCCTGCGACACAATGGTGTTGCTTCGCGAGCAGGGTGCGGCAACGGCGCATGTGCTGGCCGAGGTCGACGGGTATGTAACGGACGACGACCCTCGCCTCAGCCACCTGGGGGCCGCCTTGCGCCGGCCGGTGGTGATCGGCAGCTACGCAGTTCCTTTCCCGGAAGCCACATGATGACGTCCCCGACGCCTCGCCCAGAGATTCTGACCATTCACCCGTATGTCGGCGGCGAGTCGGCGGTTCCTGGTGCCAATCGTATCGTGAAATTGTCGTCGAACGAAGGCGCGTTCGGCGTGCCGCCATCCGCCAGGGCCGCTATCGCTGCGTTGGCCGAAGACGTCCACCGCTATCCGGACGGAGGCGCCGAACGGCTGCGGGCTGCGATCGGCAAAAGCTGGGGCCTGGACCCGGCGCGCATCGTCAGCGGCGCGGGATCGGATGACCTGATCTACCAGCTCTGCCTGTCCTATGGTGGTTCGGGACGCGACATCATCATGTCGGCGCACGGTTTTTCCATCTATCATATTGCCGGGGCCTATGCGGGTAGCCGTGTTATCAAGGTGGCGGAACGCGACCTGACGGCGGACCTGGATGCCATGCTGGCGGCCGTGTCGCCTTCCACAAGACTGGTTTTCCTGGCCAATCCCAACAACCCGACCGGCTCGATGCTGCCGGCTGAGGCGGTTGCGCGCTTTCGCGCCGCCCTGCCGCCCGAGGTGCTGCTGGTGCTTGATGCGGCCTATGCCGAATATGTCACCCGCGCCGATTACGATGCCGGCACAAAGCTCGTGGATGCGACCAACAATACTGTCATGACCCGCACATTCTCGAAGATCTATGGTTTGGGCGGCATGCGCATTGGCTGGTGCTATGCGCCGACGGCGGTGGTGGATGTGCTCAATCGCGTGCGGAGCCCGTTCAATGTCTCCGTCGTCGGTCAGGTCGCCGCGATTGCCGCCTTGACCGAACCCGGATGGGTCGAGCGAGGGCGTAACCACAACGCCTTGTATCGAACGAAACTTAGTGCCGGGATCAACGCCGCCGGCATCAAGGTCTGGCCAAGCGAAGGCAATTTCGTGCTTGCTGATTTTGGCGCCGCCGAAAAAGCCGACGCCGCGGATGATTTCTTGCGGTCACGCGGCATCATTGTTCGCAAGGTGACTGGCTACGGCCTGCCAAATTGCCTTCGCATCACCGTCGGCACCGATGAGGAAGTTGGTATGGTGATCGACGCGTTCGCAGATCTCTCGCACCGAACCCATGCCTGATCCTTTGTTTCATCGGCTCAGTCTGCTCGGCGTCGGGTTAATTGGTTCGTCCATTGCCCGGATCGCTCGTGAGCGCGGCGATATCGCGGCCGAGGTCGTCGTCAATGCCCGAACCCAGATGACGTTGGACCGGACGATGGAACTTGGCATTGCCGACCGGGTGGAGATTGATCCGGCCCGCGCGGTCGTCGGCGCCGATTGCGTTGTTCTCTGCGCGCCGGTCGGCGCCTTCGCTGATCTGGCGGTACGGATCGCGCCCTATCTGTCACCAGGCGCCGTGCTGACGGATGTCGGTTCGACAAAACAGTCGGTGATCCGCGATGTCGGTTCATTGGTGCCAGCCGGCGTGCATTTCGTCCCGGCGCATCCGATCGCTGGCACCGAGCACTCGGGCCCGGATGCCGGCTTTGCCGAGCTGTTTCAAGGCCGTTGGACTGCGCTGACCCCGCCGCCCGGCACCGATGAAGCCGCGATCGAGAAAATCGCGGAACTGTGGCGACGCTGCGGCTCCCTGGTAGAGCGGATGGAAGCGAGCCATCACGACCGGGTGCTGGCCATCGTCTCTCACCTGCCGCATCTGATCGCGTTCACCATCTGCGGCACCGCCGACGACCTGGCTGATGAGAGCCGGCAGGAAGTGGTCAATTTTGCCGCTTCGGGTTTTCGAGATTTTACCCGGATCGCGGCTTCAGATCCCGTGATGTGGCGCGATATCTTCTTGAACAACCGAGAGGCGTTGCTGGAGATGCTGCAGCGCTTCATGGAGGACGCTCAGGCAATGGCGCGTGCCGTGCGCTGGGGCGATGCAGCCTATATCGAGGACAAGGTCGAGCGCGGCCGGAAGATTCGTCGTAGCCTGATAGAGCGCAAGCAGGCGTAGCTCTTGCCCTGGAATGCCGCATTGAGTCACACTCAATGCTTGTCAGATAGAAAAACAGGGAGCCAGCCATGACCGCTAAAAGCAAGGGTCGTCTGCGTCACGTCGCACTCAGTGTTGCCGACCCGTGGGAGACGGCAGAATTCTATAAGGACTCACTTGGGCTGGAGGAAGTGACAGAGCTGGATGGAGAACTCGCGGAAGGCGTGTTCCTCACTGATGGCGTGGTGAACTTGGCAATCCTACATTTCAAGTCGGACGAGGCTTCGCAGGGCACCGGGACGGATTTCGTCGGCTTGCATCATATCGGGTTCTGGGTGGACGACGTGATCGTCTCTGGCGAGCAGGCGCGTGCGGCAGGGGCGACCTGGATCATGGGGGACCCAAACAACCCCGACGGCTATGAGGTGAAACACACCGACCTATCCGGGATTATCTTTGACATCGCCGCACATGGCTGGGCGGGGTCACAGAAGCGCCCCGGTGAGCCGGAGAATGAAGTCCACCCTAATCCTCAGCGGCGGCTGGCAAAATTCGATGCTCGGCGGGAGGCTGCTCGACAAGCAATCGCGTCAAAGAAACTGGCGGAGGTTGCCTGAACCAAACTGTTGAAAATTTCGATTGTTGGGTAAGCCGGCCGTGATCTGGAGGTGCGAGCCGTCCATCGCCGGTCGGCGCCCGTAGTAGGCGTCGCCGGCTTCTCCTGACGCTTACGATTGTTTCTTTGGCGGCTGCATGGTCAGACCTTGAGTGAGGACTGCTTCAAGCAAAACTTCATGACGCCGGCTTTTCTATTTTCGTTGATGTCTTGCCAAGATTTTCCTTGCCGGCGCGCGTGCCGCCGACACGATCTGCTCCCTGTGCGTCCGCTGCACCAGGCTTCTTGTGATTGCCCGTGTTCTGCTGCGTGTCGGTATGATCCACGGTTTCCTCGGTATGCGGCTGCTTCATCTTTAACGCTCCTGTTTCCAGAACGGTGAACGATCCAGCCGCTGCATGGTTCGCTGCCGTGATCAAGTATCCTGATCCGCCGTGATCAGGTGGCACGCGACGAAGTGCGCTGGGCCAGACCGACGGACCGCCGGTTCCTGAGCCGAGCAGATCGGCATGACATGTGGGCACCTGGTATGAAAGCGGCAGCCGGGGGGCGGTGCGAGGGCTGTCGGGATATCACCTGTCAGCGGCGGCTTACGCGCCAGGCCGCGTTTGCGTTGCGATGGATGGGTTACCGGCACCGAGGCCAGCAGCGCCTGGGTATAAGGGTGAAGCGGTCGAGCATACAGCGGACGCTTGTCGGCGATCTCGACAACCTTGCCCAGGTACATCACGGCGACCCGCGTCGAGATATGTTTTACCACACCGAGATCATGCGCGATGAACAGGTAGGTCAATCCGAGTTCCGCCTGCAGGTCGGTCAGCAAGTTGACGATCTGTGCCTGGACCGAGACATCCAGCGCCGAAACCGGTTCATCCAATACAACGAATTTCGGCCGCAGGATCAGTGCGCGGGCTATCCCGATCCTCTGCCGTTGGCCGCCCGAGAACTCATGCGGAAAGCGGTAGCGCGCGCTGGCCGGCAGACCGACCTTGTCGAGCATGGCCGTCACAGCCTCTCGTGCGGCGACGGCCTTAACTACTCCGTGGATCAGCAACGGCTCCATGATCGTGTCTTCCACCGACATGCGCGGGTTCAGCGCGCCGAACGGGTCCTGGAAGACGATCTGCATCGACCGCCGTGCCGCCCGCAGGGCCTTGGCGCCGAGGCGGGTGATCTCCTGCCCGTCGAACGTGACCTGTCCGCCGGTGGCGGGGATCAGGCGGATCAGCAGACGGCCGAGCGTGGATTTGCCGCAGCCCGATTCTCCGACGAGGCCCAGGGTTTCGCCGGCTTTGATCGTCAGGTCAACGCCGTCCACGGCGTGGAGCGCGGTCCTCGTGCGGCGAAACAGGCCGCCCGATTCGACGTTGTAGTGCTTGGTCAGGCTGATGGCTTGCAGCAGCGTGGGCATCAGGCAAGGTCACGCACACGGATGCAGGCGGCCTTGTGATCCGGCTCGAACGACTTCAACTCAGGTATGCCGCCGCTGCAAGCTGAAATCGCATGATCGCAACGGGCGGAAAAACGGCAGCCGCTGGGGCGGCGGGATGGTTCGGGCAGGTTGCCTGGAATGGCGACCAGCCGGTCGGTATCCTGATCCAGGGTTGGCACGCAGGCGAGCAGGCCGCGGGTGTATGGATGCAATGGGTTGTCGAATAGACGTGCCACCGGCGCCCGCTCCACGACGCGGCCCGCATAGGTGACCAGAACCCGGTCCGCGGTTTCGGCGATAACCCCCATGTTGTGCGTGATAATGATGATGGCCATACCGAACTCGTCGCGCAGGTCCAGCAGAAGATCCAGAATCTGCGCCTGGATCGTCACGTCCAGTGCCGTTGTGGGCTCATCGGCGATCAACAGACGCGGGCGGCAGACCAGGGCGATTGCCAGCATCACCCGCTGACGCTGACCGCCGGATAACTGGTGCGGGTAGTCCGTCATGCGCCTGACGGCGGACGCGATGCCGACCTTCTCAAGCATCTCGACGGCGCGGGCAAAGACGTCAGCCTTCGGCAACGTCTCGTGCGCGCGGATCGTTTCCATGATCTGCTCACCGATGGTGAACACCGGGTTCAGGGAGGTCATCGGCTCCTGGAACACCATGGCGATGCCGGGTCCGCGCAGGCGCTGCATCGCGCGCCTTGACAAGGTCAGCAGGTCGGTGCCGTCGAACCGGATACTGCCGCCGAGAATGCGGGCGGGCGGGATTGGCAGCAGGCCCATGATGGCCAGGGCGGTGACGCTCTTGCCACTGCCGGATTCACCGACGATACCCAGGATTTCACCGCGATCAAGCGTAAAGGAGATTTCCTCGATGGCGGTGACCTGGCCGTTGGAGGTTTGGAAAGCCGTTGTGAGATTTTCGACTTCGAGCAGGCTCATTGCTGGATTCTCAGGCGCGGGTCGAGGACGTCTCGCAGCCCGTCGCCGAGGAGGTTCAGGCCGAGAACGGTGATCATCAACGCCGCACCGGGAATGGTGATGATCCAGGGTGCGTCGATCATGTACTGGCGGCCCTCGGCCATGATGTTGCCCCAGGTCGGGGTTGGCGGCACCGCGCCGACGCCAAGAAAGGACAGAGTGGCCTCGGTCAGTACGGCATAGGCGAACAGGAAGGAGAGCTGCACGATCAGCGGCGCCATGGCGTTGGGCAGGATGTGGCGGCGCAGGATCCGCCAATGGCCGGCGCCGGCGGCACGCGCGGCCTGCACATACTCCATCTCCCGCAGCACGATCACGGAGGAGCGGACGATGCGCACGGTGCGTGGTGTATAGACAATCGCCAGGGCGATGATGACGTCGTTGACTGACGGGCCGAGCACCGCGGTGACGGCGATGGCCAGCAGCACGGCGGGGAAGGCCATCAGGGCGTCGTTGACGCGCATCAGCATGTTATCGAGGCGGCGGAAGTAGCCGGCGACGGCGCCGATCGCGGTACCGAGGATGGCATTGATGGCCACGACGGCGGCCCCGATATACATCGAAAGCTGAGCGCCCCAGATGACCCGCGACCATAGCGATCGACCAAAATTGTCGGTGCCAAACAGGAAGTCTCGACTGGGCGGCTGGAACTTGGTGCGCATCGACAACTTATTGGGGTTAATCGGGGCGATCAGCGGGGCGAGGATTGCGACGGCCAGGATGATACCGAACAGGACGCTGCCGAGCAGGAAAAGGCGGTGATGCAATAGTCGACGCAATGTGGCACGCGTCGAGGAGATTGGGTCAGGCGCCTTCATAGCGTACCCTGGGATCGAGCAGCGCGTAACAGATATCGACCCCGATATTGATCAGCACCAGCAAGGCCGTGGTGATCAGCAGGCCACCCTGCACCATTGGGTAGTCCCGGTTGAGCACCGCCTGGGTCAGCAACTGACCGATGCCGGGGATCGAAAACAGCGTCTCTGTCACCACCGAGCCGGAGATCAGCAGGCTGACGATGATGCCGACGACCGTGGTGATCGGGATCAGCGCATTCGCCAGCGCGTGCTTCAGCACCACCTGGCGGTTTGGCAGGCCTTTGGCGCGGGCGGTGCGGACATAGTCCTGCCGCAGCACCTCTAGCATTGTTGATCGTGTGATGCGGGCGAGCAATCCGGTCAGCAGCAGCGCCAACGAGATCGCCGGCATCGTGGAGGTGACAAGCCACCCCAATGGATCATGGCTGAAGGCGATATAGCCGCCGGTGGGCAGCCAGCCCAGATCGACCGCGAACAAAATAATCATCAGCAAGCCGAGATAGAAATTAGGGACGGAAATCCCCAGCATCGCCAGCACCATGGCAAGTTGGTCCACCCAGGTATTCTGCCGCAGCGCCGCGACGATGCCAGTAAGAAGGCCAAATACCAAAGTCAGCACGAGTGCGTAGGCGGACAACGCCAAGGTGATCGGCAGACGCAGCATCGTGGCCTGGATGACAGGCTGGCCCAGCAGGAGCGAGCGACCAAGATCGCCATGCAGCAGGTTGGCATACCAATACCAGAGCTGCGACAGCAGCGGCTGGTCCAGCCCAAGATCATGACGGATGTTCGCGACCTGCTCTGCCGTCGCCGACATACCGGCGATGGCGGTGGCCGGATCACCGGGAATCAGATGGATCATTGCGAAGGTGATCAGACTGACGATTAGCAGGATCGGCAAAGCGCTCGCCAGTCTTCGAAGGATAACGCCGCCCATCAGGCGGTGATCAATGGCTGAACCAGACGTTGGCGAAGCGTGGGATACGGAACGGCACAAATCCATTGACGTTCGACCGAACCGCCTCGACCTGGGTATAGGAGCCAAATGGCACGGCGTAGACCCGATCCAGCACCAGCTTCTGCATTTGGACGTAGGCGTTCTGCCGTCCTGCCGCGGTCGGCAGCGTGTTCATGTCGTTCCAGGCCGCCAGGACATCGGGATCATCCTTATTATCCTTTGGCTTGTAGGTCGCGTTCGGCTCCACCAAGAACTGCATGGTGGCCAAGGCACCCAGCGCCGGCTGGGTTCCCCATCCGGTAAAGAAGAAATTCCAGCCTTGGGTTGTGTTCTGCATTATCTGAACAGAGGTCGGCCAGTCGACAACCTTCATCTGCGCATTGATCCCAACCGCCTGCAACTCCTGCTGCATTACCAGGGCGGAGTTATACATCGGCGGATAGTCCTTGTTCGTCAGCAGCACCACCGGCTCCCCCTGATAGCCGGCCTGGGCAAGATACTTTTTCGCCAGTTCAGGATCATGTAGGTTGTATGTGTCTTTCCCGACGTCGGTGTAGTCGGGCTGGTTTGGATACTGGAAACCGACGTTCAACTGATAATTGCCGTCCGAGGCGGCATCCATGATCTCGTCCATGTCCAGCGCCGCCTGGATCGCCCTGCGGACCAGAAGCTTGTCGGTCGGCGGGTTGGACACGTTGGGATTGGCGATCTGGATCCACCAGTTCTTCAGCGGCAGGATGGTAATGTTGGTGTCCTGCTTCAGGTCCGGCAGGGACTTCGCGGGCAGATCCTCGACCGCCTGAAACTCGCCTGTGCGCAATCCGGCCACACGCGCCCCCGGCTCGGTGACGATACGGAATGTTACCGTGTCGACGCATGCTATCTTATAGCCGCCGAAGCCGGTGCGGTCCTGAAAACTCGTGTTCGGCTTGTAGCCGTCAAATCGCTTCAGCTTGACCGCGCTGCCCGGAACGGACTCGACGAGCTGAAACGGTCCCGTTCCGATCGGCTGGGTAAGCTGCTGCGCGGGAATGTCGCGATTTTCCGCGGGGATGATGACAATAGGGACGCTAAAGGACGACAAAGCCTCAATGAAGGTAGGCTGCACCTTCTTCATGTGGAGCACGAAGGTGGCGGCATCCGGCGCATCCCAGTGATCGACGGCGTCCAAGGTGCTGCGCTGATTGCCAACCTTGGCGTAGCGATCAAACGAAGCCACCACATCGGCCGAAGTCATCAGCTTGCCGTTATGAAAATGCACTCCCTGCCGCAACTTGAATGTGTAGGTCAGGTGATCGGGGGCTTCGTCCATCGACTCGGCCAGTTCCAGAATCGGATGATTGTTTTCATCGCGCGTCATCAGCGCTTCGTAGATGTTCATTGCGATATTGCGCGTGGAGATGGTCGACGACGTCATCTGATCGAGGGTGTTGATGTTCGCTTCCTGAGCGAACACAAGATCGCCTCCGACATGCGGGCATTTGAACGGTTCAGCGCGCGCTGGATGAGTTCCGGCGGCGAACATCGCAACAAGGCCAAGCTGGGCGAGACGTCCACGATGCATGCGATCAGAACCCCCAGAGGCTGGTCCGAATCATCCCGGTCGCGAATTTTCACCGCTTGTCATTCAGCGTGACGTCGCCGCTCTGGGTCGTCAAGCGGATAAATCCGGCGACTTCAGGCGAATAGCGCCGGCTTGGCGTCCCGCAACGGCGTGTTGGTTTCCGCCAGTTCCCGCAGCAGGCGCGACGGTGCCCAACGTTCGCCATATTGCTGATGCCAGGAGGCGATCTGCGCGTGGACGTTCTTCACGCCGATCCCGTCAGCCCAGAACATCAGGCCGCCACGATAGCGCGGGAAGCCGAAGCCATGCAGCCACATGACGTCGACATCGCTGGCGCGGTAGGCCTTGCCTTCCTCCAGGATGCGGCAGGCCTCATTGACCGATGAAAACAGCAGACGCTGCAGAATTTCCGTATCGGAGAACGTCTTCCGCGGCACGCCCATTTCACTGGCGACGGACTTGATGATGGCGGCGACCTCCGGGTCGGGGTGCGGGGTGCGGTCGCCTTTTTCGTACCGATACCAGCCGGCACCGGTCTTCTGGCCATAGCGGCCCATCTCGACCAGCTTGTCGGCGATTGGCAGCTTGCGGTAATTCGGGTTGGCGAGCGCCCGCCTGCGTCTTCCGGCGGCGCCGATATCGAGACCCGCGAGGTCGCCGACCGCGAATGGGCCCATCGGGTAGCCGAAGTCGATCATCACCTTGTCCACTTGCTCCGGCAGGCAGCCTTCTTCCAGCAGGATGACCATTTCGTTGTTGAACGGTGCGCGTGAGCGGTTGGCAACGAAGCCATCGGTGTTGCCCGCCATTGCCGAGATCTTGCCGATGCGACGGCCGAGCGCCATGGCGGTGAACAGCGTCTCGGGCGATGATTTTGAACCGCGAACCACCTCCAGCAGCTTCATCACGTTGGCCGGCGAGAAGAAATGGGTGCCGGCGACGTTCTGCGGCCGCTTCGTCATGTCGGCAAGAGCGTCGATATCCAGTGCGGAGGTGTTGGAAAACAGAAGCGTGTCCGGTTTCATCACCTCGTCCAGCTTCGCGAAGATCGGCTTCTTGACATCCATTTCCTCGAAGACGGCTTCGACAATCACGTCGCAGTCGGCGATGTCTTCATAGCCGCCACTCGGATGAATGCGGGCTAGCCGGCGCTGCATTTCATCTTCCGCCAGGCTGCCGCGCTTCACCGACGTGGCGTAGTTGGCGCGGATGCGCGCCATGCCCCGATCCAGCGCTTCCTGCGTTGCATCGATGATCTTCACGTCGTAGCCAAAATCCGCGAAGGACATGGCAATGCCGCCGCCCATTGTTCCGGCACCGATCACCGCCGGCAGGGCGAAGTCGCGCGGCGCGATCCCCGCCGGCAGATCGGGCAGCTTGGCGACTTCGCGGTCGGCAAAGAAGGCATAGCGGAGCGCCTTGGCTTCGTCGGCATTCTCCAGTTCGGCGAACAATTCGGCCTCGCGCCGGATGCCCTGGTCGAACGGCAGGGTGCAGGCAGCTTCGACCGCGGCGATGCAATGATAGGGCGCTATCTGGTTGCGCGCCCGCCGAGCGATGGATTTCCGCATAGCCTCGAAGATGCCTGACTCGGCCTTGGCTTCCTTGTCGCGCACGCGCGGCAATGGCCGTACGTCCGCGATCTTGCGGGCGTAGGCAACGGCGGCCTCGCGCAGGTTGGCACCATCCGGCAGAACGTCGTCGAGAATACCCAAGTCGGCGGCTTCAGGCGCTGGAACATGACGGCCGGAGGTAATCATTTCCAGTGCGGTCTTTGGACCGGTCAGGCGCGGCAGGCGTTGCGTGCCGCCGCCACCGGGCAGGATACCGATCAGCACTTCGGGCAGGCCGACCTTCGCGGACGGCACAGCGATCCGGTAATGGCAGGCCATGGCGTTTTCCAGGCCGCCGCCCAGGGCAAAGCCGTGAATCGCGGCGACCACGGGTTTCGGGCTGGCGTCGAGCACGTCATAGGTGCGTTTGCCGATCGGCGCGCGCTTGCGCCCGGTGCCAAAGCCGCGAATGTCAGCGCCGGCGATGAAGCTGCGACCGTCGCCGATCAACACCATCGCCTTGACCGCGGGATCGGCATTGGCCTGGTTAAGGGATTCGATGATCCCGTCGGACACGCCCCGGGCCGAGCGCGTTGACGGGCGGATAGTTGACGATGATGACGCCGATGTCGCCGTCTTTTTCCAGTCGGACGACCGAGGTTTCGCTCATGAACATGGATCCGTGTTCTGTTGATGCAATGATTGGGGACGCGGTGGCGACATCCGGCTACAGCACTGCCTCGGCCACCACCCGCATGGCCTCTACGTTGGCGCCCTTCAGCACCATGGTGCCGAGATGTCCCTGCTTCGCGACATCCTGCCAGGCCGCCAGCCGGTCCTTGATCCTCTCGGCCGGTCCACAGAGCGAAATCTCGTCGATTAGCGCGTCGGGCACCGCGGCGGCCGCTTCCGCCTTCTTGCCGTCGAGATAGAGGTCCTGGATGGTCTTGGCTGCGCCCTCATAATCAAGTTTGACGGCGACATCGTTATAGAAATTCTTTGCCCGCGCGCCCATGCCGCCGATGTAAAGTGCCAGTTCCGGCCGGATCGCGTCCCGACACGCGGCGGCGTCCGGGCCCACCTTGATACGCACGTAAGGCGCGGTGTCGAACCCAGCCATGGTCAGGCCGCTCTTTCTCCGCCCCTCCAGCGTAGGGCCCGTTATGACATCCGGCTTATTTGGCGAGAAGAAGATCGGCAGATTGCCGTCCGCCACTTCACCGGCGGAGCGCAGGCCGGCTGGGGTGATCGATGCGGTATAGAACGCCACGTCCGGGTTGCCATGCGCGATGCTGCGCAACGGGCGTCCCAGACCGGTCGCATCCGGTCCGTCATAGGGAATGGCGTATTGATCGCCGTGGAATTCCAGCGGCTTCTCCCGCGCCAGCACCTGCCTGATGATGGCGATGTATTCCTTGGTCCGCTGGATTGGCTTGCCGAAGCGCACGCCGTGCCAGCCCTCCACGACCTGCGGTCCGGAGGGACCGATGCCGCACAAGAAGCGGTTGCCGGACAAGGCTTGCAGCGACAGTACGGTCATCGCCGCGCAGGCGGGGGTGCGGGCAGGCATCTGCATGATGCCTGTTCCGGCCTTGATCCTTGTCGTCCGCGCCAGGATCCAGGCGACCGGCGAGACCGCATCCGTACTGTAGGATTCGCCTGTCCAAACCTGGGCGAAACCCAGACGCTCCGCCTCCAGGACCCGTTCCATGTCAAGTTTTGGGTGCGGGCCCGACATGTCGACGGTAATGCCAAGTTGCATGATACGAACCTCCTACCGGACCTTGGCCACAACCTCGTCGCGGAAGCGTTGCATGTTGTCCAACGTCGCGGCCACGGTGGGGCCGAATAGTCCAAAGTCGAAGGCGGTGACACCAACATCCTGAAGCGCCCTGATGTCGCCGGCATAGTCAGCCGCACCGCCGGTGAACAGCTTCCGCTCGCCGTTGACCATGCCCTTCGGCTGCGCCTCGGGATTCGAGGACACACGATATGCCAGCCCGACCACGGCCGGGTCGCGCCCTGCCTTTTGCGTCAATCCGCGCAGCTTTGCCGAGGCAGCCTTGAAGCGCGTCAGCGTGTCCACGGGGAATTGCGGGTTGGTGCCGATCGGATACCATGCGTCGCCGTACTTCGCCGTGCGGCGCATGGCTGGTCCGCTCTCTCCACCAACCCAGATCGGGATTGCGGCCTGGGCGGGCTTGGGCGGAAACAGGACGTCCTTGAACTGGACGTATTTGCCGTCGAACTTCGGTTCGTCCGCCGTCCACAACTCCTTGCACGCCATCATCCACTCGTCCGTTACCGCCCCACGTTCGGCGAAGGGCGGGGCGCCGATCGCGACGAATTCTTCCTCGCACCAGCCGGCGCCAATTCCCAGGGTCAGGCGGCCTTTGGACAGGTAGTCCAGCGTGGCCAATATCTTTGCCGTCAGCACCGCCGGACGGTGTGGCACAACCATCACCGAGGTAACGATCCGCAGCCTTGACGTGGCCGCCGCGATGAAGGTCGCCGCCGTCAGTTGCTCCAGCCGCGGCGCAGCCGCGCCCGAGGGGAATTCGCCAGAATCGGAGTATGGATAGCGCGAGGCGATGCTGGTCGGGATCATCACATGGTCGCTGACGGTGACGTAGTCGTAGCCTAGCTTTTCGGCTTCCGTCGCGATCCGCAACAGGCTGTCAGGCTCGATGAGGGGGCCGCTGGTTGGGGCGCTGCATCCGATTTGCATGAGATTCTCCTGCTTGGATTGCGTTATGGAAGCCGATAGCACACGATGATGGGCCAAGAGGCAACCGGGGGCGATTCAGGATGGACTTCGGCATCCACATCGGCACGCGCGGTTGTCTGACCACGCGCGACAATATCATGGCCATGGCATCCGCCGCGGAAGCGCGGGGCTATGCCATCATTGGCGTGGCTGACCATCTGATCGTCCCGGTTCATACTGACGTGCGTTACCCTTATACCGCCGATGGCATCTGGCCCGGTGCTCCGACCGGCGAATGCCTCGACGCCATTGCTACGTTGTCGTTCCTGGCTGGATTCACCCGACGAATAAAGCTGCTGACATCCGTGCTGGTGGTGCCGCATCGTCCCGCCGTGTTGACCGCCAAGCTGCTGCTGACCGCCGACGTTCTATCTGGTGGACGGATGATCGCCGGGATTGGCTCCGGTTGGATGAAGGAAGAATTCGCTGCCCTCGGGACCCCGCCGTTCGCGGAGCGCGGCGCGGTGACCGACGAATATCTGGCTGCCTGGAAGGCATTGTGGACGCAGGAACGCCCAGCGATCGATGGCAAGTACGTCAGGTTTGAAAATGTCGTGTGCAAACCGAAGCCGGTTTCTACGCCTCATCCGCCAATCTGGGTTGGCGGCGAAAGTGCGCCGGCACTCCGGCGGACAGTGCAGTTCGGCGACGCATGGTATCCGGTGTCAAACAACGCGCATATCCTGATGAACACGCCGGCGACCTTGAAAGCCGGCATCGACCGGCTGCACCGTGCCGCCGAAAAGGTCGGTCGCGACCCGTCCTCCATCGACGTCGGCTATGTCTGGTTCATGCCACCGCGCTGGACCGTGAAGATGAACGAGGATGGCATACGGCAGATGTTTACCGGCGGCGCAGATGCTATGCTGGAAGACGCGGCGGCGTTTCGAGACGTTGGCGTGAAGCACCTGATCGTCTACCTGCAGCAGCCGACGATCGAACAGACCCTGGATGTTCAGCAGCGATTCGCCGAGGATGTGGTAAGCAAATCATGATGACGTGGTTGGAATCCGCCTCCCTGGCGGAAATGATGACGAAGGCGGCGGAACGGCGGGATACGGCGTTCGGGCGGACCATCTCCTACTCCCGCAAGGTCTTCATTCCCCTGACCAAACTCTGCCGTGACGTGTGCCACTACTGCACCTTCGCGGAGCGGCCTCGTGCCGGTCATGCCGCCTATCTGTCGGCTGACGAAGTCCTGGCCATTGCCCGTGCTGGTGAGGCGGCCGGCTGCACGGAAGCGCTGTTCACCCTGGGCGACAAGCCGGAGCTGCGCTACCGTGCGGCTCGTGAAGCCCTGGCCGAATTGGGCCACGACACCACCATCAGCTATTTGCGGGCGATGTCTGCGCTGGTGCTGAAGCACACGAGCCTGCTGCCGCACGTGAACCCTGGCGTGATGACGCGAGAGGAAATCGCCGGCCTGCAAGCGGTTTCCGCCAGTCAGGGGATCATGCTGGAGTCCATCAGCCAGCGGCTGTGTGAACCTGGTGGTGTGCATTACGGTTCGCCGGACAAAGCCCCCGCCGCGCGGCTGGAAACACTGCGTCTGGCCGGCGAACTTGCCGTGCCGTTTACCACCGGCATCCTGATCGGCATTGGCGAGACGCGCGCCGAACGGCTGGAGGCGCTGGCGGCGATCCGTGACCTGCACGTGGCGCATGGCCACATTCAGGAAGTGATCATTCAGAACTTCCGCGCCAAGCCTGCGACCAAGCTGGCCAATGCGGACGAACCTGATCTGGACGACCTGCTGTGGACCATCGCCGCGGCGCGCCTGATCCTTCCAGACGATGTGCATGTCCAGGCGCCCCCGAACCTGTCCCCCGGCGTCTATCAAAAGCTGATCGGCGCCGGCATCGACGACTGGGGCGGCGTGTCCCCGGTCACGCCTGATCATGTCAATCCGGAAGCGCCGTGGCCGGAACTGGATGCTCTGGCACGCCGAACCGCGGAAATGAACAAGATCCTGGTTGCTCGGCTGCCGGTATATCCGGCATGGATTGCCGATCCTGACCACTGGCTGCACGCCAACGTCGCACCACGTGTTCGGCAGAGCGCGGACGCGGAAGGCTGGGCACGTGACGATGATTGGGCGCCGGGCCTGACGTTCGCGCCCAAGCCTCGTGCGGTGCTGCTTAATGCCGTTGATCCCGATGTGGAGCGGATTCTACAACGCGCCACCGCGGGCGAGCGGCTGCGGGAAACAGAGATCGTCCGGTTGTTCACCGCCCGCGACACGGATTATGACCGTGTCGTCACCGCCGCCGACGACCTGCGCAGAGCGGCAAGCGGCAACATCATTCGTTACGTGGTGAACAGGAATATCAACTACACGAACATCTGCTACTATCGTTGCAAGTTCTGCGCGTTTTCCAAGGGCAAGACGCATGACGCACTACGGGGAACACCTTACGATCTAGAAATGAATGAGATCGTTCGCCGAGCACGGGAAGCCTGGGATCGTGGCGCAACCGAGGTCTGCCTGCAGGGAGGCATCCATCCCGACTACACCGGCGAGACCTATGTCAACATCTGCAAGGCGATCAAGACAGCAATTCCGGGGATGCACATCCATGCCTTCTCGCCTCTGGAAGTCACCCAGGGCGCGGCAACCCTGGGATTGTCACTGACCGACTTCCTGAAGCGGTTGAAAGAGGCTGGTCTGGGCACCCTACCTGGCACCGCGGCGGAAATCCTAGATGACGAGATCCGCGCCATCATCTGCCCGGACAAGATCAACACGGCTCAGTGGGTCGATGTTGCCCGCGCCGCCCATGCGCTGGGCCTGCGTACCACGTCCACCATCATGTATGGACATGTCGAAGGCCCGCTCAACTGGGCTCGGCATCTGCTCGTGCTGCGGGATCTGCAAGCAGAGACCGGCGGCTTCACCGAGTTCGTTCCGCTGCCGTTCGTGCACATGGAAGCGCCGATGTACCTGCGCGGCCTGGCCCGCAAAGGACCCACGTTGCGCGAAGCGATCCTGATGCATGCTGTCTCTCGACTGGCGCTGCATCCGCTGATCACCAACATCCAGACCTCTTGGGTGAAGATGGGGCCGGAGGGCGCGGCGATGTGCCTCAATGCCGGCGCCAACGATCTGGGAGGCACGCTGATGAACGAAAGCATATCTCGCGCCGCCGGCACTCAACACGGTCAGGAGTTCGCGCCGGAAGCCATGGAGGGATTGATTGGCTCGTTGTCTCGGGTGCCGGTGCAGCGTGACACGCTATACCGTGCGGTCGGAAATGAGCGCAGAGTGATGGCTTTCAATGCGCCGGAACTGACGCCGATCGTGCTGACACCGCCGAGGAAAGTGTTGGCGGCGGAGTAAGAGGTCTACAACTCAAACCGCTCCAACAACACAAGCGTCCGCGTCGGCATCCGTGGCTGGGCTGCGATGAACCTACGCAAGTCCGCCGGATGGTCCATATCCAACCCGATTCCCCGCAGCCGCACGATCACCGGCTCGACCCCTGCCTGCCTGGCCGCTATTAGATGAGGAAAATAGCTGTCGTCGCCAAATCGTAACGGCACCGAGAACGGCGGTGCGCACAACACGGCATTCGATCCCAACTCATCATGCGCTGGCACGATGGCGAAGGACGGCGGAGGACCACAGGACGACACCACCGCATCAATCTCCGCCGACGTCACCCGAGGAATATCGCCCGGTACTGTCAACAATGCGCCCTTCCCCTCCCGTGTCAGCACCCGAGCCAGGCCGTTGACTGCGCCCGTATGCCCGTCCAGCGCACCCTCGGTTACCACCCGCGCGCCATACCGCTCGGCCAACGCAGCGGCAACCGGATCAATGGTATTCACCAGGATTCCTGCGAGCCGGGACGCTCCGGCCAACGCGGTCAGCACGTCCTCCAGCATCGTCGCCGCCAATTCTTCGCGTTGCGCCGGCGACAGCACCGAGCCTGTGCGCATTTTCGCCCCGGTGAATGCCTTTACCGGGACCGCAGCCCAGACGTCGATCATTGCGCGGTGCGGTGCCGCAAACCACGTAACTCCCGCCGGCGCAGCACCGCGGCCGCGTCCAGCACGATTCGCGCCAGCGACTCGCGATCCTCCAGTGTCGTCATCAAGGTCTGAGCCAAGGTGACGCGCGCATCAATCGACACAACCTCCGACATGTCGGCATTATCGATTACATACCCGTCCAGCAGGTCATTGTATCGTTCCGCAACCGTACCCGCCGTCGCGTCCAAGCCCAGTTCGGTCATCATTTTCGCCGTCGGCCCCTTAACCGCACGGCCGGCAATGATGGGGGAGACCGCGATGATCGGTGCCTTGGACGCGATCAGCGCCGCCCGCACGCCAGGGATCGCCAGGATCGGCTCGACGCTGATGAACGGATTGGAAGGACAGATCACCACCGCCTCCAGCGACGCATCGGCCAACGCAGCGAGAAAATCCGGATGTGCCTTGGCCGCACCCGCGCCTTGGAACTGAAGTTCGCTGACCACCGGCTCACAGCGCTGATGAACGAAGTATTCCTGGAAATCCAACCATCCTTGATTGGTCAGCAACCTAGTCCGCACCGGGTCGTCGGTCATTGGCAGCACGCGCGGTCCCACGCCCATGCGCCGGCAGAGATCGGCGGTCACGCTGGACAGGTTTTCGCCGCTTTTCAACCGCCGCGTACGTTCCACATGCAAGGCAATGTCGCGGTCACCTAGACGAAACCATGTCTCACCACCCAACGCATCCATCGTCTCCATGAACGACCAGGTTTCGTCATGCCGGCCCCAGCCAACTTCGCGGTTTGCCAAGCCAGCCAATGTATAGGCAACGGTATCGATGTCCGGAGAAATCGACAGCCCCAGATGTTCGAAATCGTCGCCTGTATTGACGACGACGAGCAGGTTCTCCGGCGGCATGATGCGTGAGAGGCCCAGGGCCAGCTTCGCGCCTCCTACCCCACCGGACAAGGCAACGATCACTGAAAAAGATCCTCCTCAGGCGGCCGTATCACAGCCGCTGCCGAGATGTTGGGTGCCTGCCATGTCAGGCCACGCAGCACGACGACGGGTTGCGCCTCCGCCGCCTGACCTTGCAACAATGAGGCGGCAGCAGCAATTTCGTCAGCAAAACCGATGATGCTGACCTCCAGGGTGCGACCGAACAGGTCAGGTTGGCCGCGCAGGTCGATCAATGATGGCAGTCCGGCGGCGCCGATTGCGACGCCGACCGTGCCGCGGCGCCAGGGACGGCCGAAACTGTCGCTAATAATCACGCCAATGTTAGCCCGATAACGCTCGGCCAGATCAGCGCGGACCGCTTCGGCCGATCGGTCGGGATCCAGCGGCAGCAGCAATGCACGGTGGCGTCCATCCGTGGCCGCGACATTGGATTGGTCCACGCCAGCATTTGCCATCACGAAGCCAAGCCGGTGCTGCATGATCATCAGACTGGGGCGGGAGCGGACGACCTTGGCAGACTCCGACAAAACAACCTCGACGATCCGCGGGTCCTTGCCAGCCTTGGCGGCCAGCGCGACCGCCCCAGGCGACGGCACCACGTCCGCCAGATCGACCGTCCGACCCTCGGATTTTGAGATGACCTTCTGCGCGATCACCACGACATCACGGTCCTGCAAGCGTTGTCCCGCACGGTCCAAGCCAGCCGTGATCAGCGCGGGCAAACTATCGCCAGCCTGTACCATGGGCAGACCGGGCAGCGCGAAAAGCTCCAGCCGAGCGGTCATGCTATCCAAAATGTTGGCGCAGCTTCGGCAGCACCAGTTCGCCATACAACTTCAGGAAGCGAGCCTGATCGTTGCCCGGCGCGTGGAACACCAAGTGCCGGAATCCCATGTCGATATACGGCTTGATCTTCTCGATATGCTCATCGGGGTCGGAGGAAACGATCCAGCGACTGGCAGCACGCTCAACTGGCAGGGCGTCGGCGAGCCGTTCCATCTCCCGCGGGTCGTGTACGGTCATCTTCTCTTCTGGGGTCAGCGCGAGGGCGGCCCAGATGCGTGTGTCCTCCAACGCCCGGTGCTTGTCGGTGTCGAACGAAACCTTCATTTCAATAAGTCGGTCGAAGTCGGGCTTTGGTTTCGTGGAAAGTTCCAACCCCTCGGCTACGTTGGGCAGCAGCGTCTCGGTATAAAGATCCCATTTCTTGCCGCTGGTACAGATGAAGCCGTCCGCCATGCGACCGGCATATTTCGCGACCATTGGTCCGGCACCGGCGACATAGATCGGCAGCGGCAGTCCGGGCTTGTCGTAGATCGTCGCGTTTTGGGTGCGGTAATATTCGCCCTGAAAACTTAGATTGTCCTCCGCCCACAGCTTGCGGATCAAGCTGATGGCCTCCCGCAACCGGGCAAAGCGTTCCTTCATCTCGGGCCAAACCATGCCGGTGGAGGGGATTTCGTTCAGTCCCTCCCCCGTGCCGACTCCAAGAATGAGCCTTCCGGGGAACATTGATCCGAGTGTGCCAAACACTTGTGCGACAACGGAAGGATGATAGCGAAACGTCGGCGTGAGCACACTGGTGCCCATGACAATCCGCTGAGTGCTGGCGCCGAGGGCGCCGAGCCAAGCGAGAGCGGACGGCGCGTGGCCGTCGGTATGCTTCCACGGCTGGAAGTGATCGCTGACAAAAACAGAGTCAAAGCCTGTCTGTTCCGCCACGATGGAGAATTCCAAAAGCCGCTTCGGCGCAAATTGCTCCGCGGATGCCTTATAACCGAGTTTCAGGGCCATGACCTGTCTCCTTCATGCCGGCAGCAAGCTACCGCCACGTTGCACAGGCGGCAATGCACGCCGTCAGCGCGACTCAAGCTGCACATTTTTTGGCATTCTTCTGAATGCTTACAATGCAGCCTTGAATGCGTCACGACCGGCTGGCCCGCCGACGGCCGTCCAGCCGTGAATAAATGGTCGCAATAACATCCCACTCGTCAAAAAAAGCCGCAAGCTTGTTTTTTGGCGTGTGCTAGTCCCTAGCGGCACAGCCTTTGCCTTCATATCATCCATGCATAGCACCCATCCGTGAAAATTTTGCTGGCAGATGACAAGGTAGAACGTGTCAATTCGCTTGTTCATGTCCTGGCGGCGGATTCGTCCCTGACCATCATTCGTTTGAAACAGCATGAGTCTCTGGCGGACGCTGTCGCCGCCGTTTTACCCGACGTTGTTCTGGTCGACATGATGCGTCCAGATCGCGATGCCCTGGAGGGTATTCAGCAGCTAACGGCGACGCATCCACGGCCGGTGATGCCGTTCGCTGACGAAGGCGACCCTTCGCTTATGGCGGAGGCGGTTGGTAACGGCGTTTCACTTTACAGCGTCCAGGAGATGGGACTGCCGGATGTCCAAGCTATACTGCGCGTTGCCGTTGCCGTGTTCGGCACCATCGGCGGGCGCGAGAAAATCTGAAACCAGCCGAGTCTCGCCGGAACGAGCGTGCAGTATTAAGCTAGGGGAAAGCACTCCTGATCAAGCAGCGCCGGCCGGTCGATCTGGGAAGGCAAAACGATCTCATCGGCAGGCCGTGAGTCGCGGACGCCGCCATGTTGATCTCACCAGCGAACGGGCACGAGAAACGGAAGGGGACGCAGGATGAGCAAGCCGATCCGCGTCGGGGTGCTGCGGCTAGTGGACAGCGCGCCAATCATCGTCGCGCAGACGGAGGGGATGTTTGCTGCTCTCGGCTTGACGGTGGAGATCAGCATCGAGCCTTCCTGGTCGAACATCACTGACAAACTGACATACGGCTTGCTTGATGTAGCGGTAATGCTGCCGCCCTTGGCCCTTGCCGCCTGCGGCGGTCTCCGTGGTCCCAAGGCTCGCCTGATCGTGCCGTTGTCGTTGAGTCAGGGCGGCAATACCATTGTTCTTGCGCATGCCACAGCCGACACCCTGAGCGCCGGGACACAGCCGCCGCGCATGCGGCTGCTCGAGTGGCTGCGGTCGCAGCCAACCCGGCCGCGGTTCGCTGTGGTACATGCGTTCTCGACGCACAACCTTTTGCTGCGATATTGGCTTGCGTTGGGTGGCGGCGATCCGGATCGGGATATTGAGACCGTCGTTATTCCACCCGAGGACGCAGTAAACGCGATGGCCACTGGTCGGATCACCGGGTTCTGCGTCGGGGCGCCGTGGGGCCATATCGCGGAGCATCAAGGCGTCGGACGTATCCTGAGTGGCACCTCGGTGATCTGGCCGTTCCATCCGGAGAAGTGCCTTTGCGCGTCCGAGGCGTGGGCCGAGGCAAACCCGGACCTGCTGCATTATGTGCTGCGCGCGTTGCTACGAGCGCAAATCCATTGCGACCAACCTGACAACGCTGCCTCGATCGCCTCTCGTCTAGCCGATCCAGACTGGCTGCACCTGCCGGAGGAGGCGAGCCGGACAGCGTTGGCAGGCGGCAGCGGACCGGAGCATATAAGATTTCACGCGCGGGGCGCCTGGTTTCCAGCCCAGGCCCACGCCGTATGGTTCCTCGGCCAGATGCGTCGCTGGCGATGGCTGGACGCGCAAACCGATCTGGAAGCGCTGGCTGCAACGGTCTATCGACCTGACCTGCTGGCTTCCGCAGTGGAGGCAGAGGGTCTTTATGCCGCGGCCGCCCTGCCATCGCTGGAAGGTTCGGCAATGCTGCCACAGCCTGACGAAGCGGCGTTCGGGTCGGGACGAGGCATTCGGCGCCCCGTGTGATGCCGAAAGCCAAGGCTGGGATCCAACGACGCGCGATGATCAGCGAATGCGAAATTGGTGTTGGGTATGTGGAGCGCACGGCTAAACGGGCGTCATGCGGTTCCAGGCATCCAGAGCCGCAATTTTATATGCTTCTGCCAGAGTTGGGTAATTGAATGTATTCTCGATGAAATAGTCCAATGTTCCATGCAGGTTCAGGACGGCCTGGCCGATATGCACAAGCTCGGTAGCACCCTCCCCAACGATGTGAACACCCAGGAGACGACGGGTCTTGATCGAAAAGAGCATTTTCATCATGCCATTGCTCAGACCCATGATATGCCCGCGGGATGTCTCTCGAAAGCGAGCGATCCCGCATTCATAGGGAATGCCACGGCGGCGGACTTCCTCCTCGCTCATGCCGACCGTGGAAATTTCTGGAACGGAATATATTCCGTATGGAAAATAATCAGGCGCCGGCGGCATGGCGATGCTGAACGCGTGGCAGGCAGCGATACGTCCCTGTTCCATCGAGGTCGATGCGAGACTAGGGAAGCCTATTGCATCCCCAGCAGCGTAAATGTGTGGCACGTTGGTCTGGAAAGTGATGGGATCGACCTTCAGCCGGCCACGGTCATCTGACATCAGACCACAGGATTGAAGGTTCAGGGTATCCGTCGCCCCTACCCGTCCGGCCGCATAGAGCAGCATTTCCGAACGGATGCGGCGGCCATTGTCCAAGATCGTGACCGGCCAATCATGTTCGAATTCGATGCGCGCCACCTTCTGGCCAAAGCGGATGGCCATGCCTCGGTCGCGAAGCTGGTGGGTGAAATCCTCAATCAATTCGTGATCAATAAATTCCAAGAAGCTTGGCCGTGATTCAACTAGAGCAACATTGACATCCAATGCGCTGAAGATGGTCGCATATTCGACGCCGATCACACCGCCGCCTACCACAGTCAGGCTGCGGGGGAGATGCGGAACCTGCAAAATGTCGTCGCTGTCAAGAATGTTGATACCGTTAAAGGGAACGTCAGCGGGACGATAAGGCCGTGTCCCCACGGCGATCATGATCTTGATACCTTCAACAACCCGCACATCGCTGTTGTCCAAGGTAACCTCGATGACGTGCGGTTCGATGAACCGACCCAGGCCAAACATGGTATGCACACCATTGCGGGCAAATTGATGCTCAAGCACATCGACCTCGTGATCCAAGGTCTTGTGCAACCGAGCCATGAGGTCTTTGGCCTCAATATCCTTTTTTACCCGATACGCTTTGCCGTAAAATCCACGCTCGCGCCAGCCGGTCAGGTTCAACACCGTCTCGCGCAGTGTCTTGGACGGAATGGTTCCGGTATGGACGGACACTCCTCCAACCCGACGGCCCTTTTCGACGACCAGGACCGAACGGCCCAGCTTGGCAGCCTGTATGGCTGCTCGACGGCCTGCTGGGCCACTGCCTATGACGATGAAGTCGTAACGGATCATCATTGCGATCGTTACCATATCCACTCCGGGGAAACCTAGCCTTTTTCATGACCCTTGCACGTTGAGTTGGCCGGAGATTGACGCCAATCGATCGGAGGATCAGCGTTCCTCGGATCTAGGGCAACGACAATTGGGGAAGCGTGCCGTGAAACCGCCAACGGATTCGGATGTCAGTACGCCAAAATATCTCCGCGACAAGTATGCGATCGTCGGAATTGGCGAAACCACCTACACTCGCGGATCAGACAAAACCACTCGGGCGCTCGCCACCTGGGCACTGCGCAACGCGGTCGCGGACGCCGGTCTCAAGCCGACGGATGTGGATGGGATGCTGTCGTATTCCAACAACGACAGCACATCAGCCACGTTCGTTGCCGGCGACATTGGCGCTCGACTAAATTTCTACATGGACTGCATCGGCGGCGGATCATCGACCGAGGCACTTGTCGGGATCGCCATTGGTGTCATGGAAGCAGGATTGTGCCGCTGTGTGGCGATCTTCCGGGCGATGAACGGCTTTTCGCAGGTTCGGATTGGTGGCACGGGCGCGCGCTCCGCCACGCCGGTCAGCGGCGACATGCTGCACAATCGCGCCTATGGCTGGCAGAGCGCTGGCCAGATGTTCAGCCCGACCTTCATGCGGCACATGTACGACCATGGGACGAGGCCGGAACAGGTGGCGATGGTGAAGGTCGTGCATTCCGAGCATGCGTCCAACAACCCGAAAGCCTATTACAAGAAGCGCTATACGGTCGATGACGTGCTGAACAGCCGCATCATCTGCAAGCCGCTGCACCTGCTGGATTGCTGTGTCGAAACTGACAACGCCACCGCCTTTATCGTCACAAGCACGGAACGGGCGCGCGACATGCGGCATACGCCGGCCTTGATCCGCGGCATCGTTGGACGGTGCAGCAAGCCGCGCATGGACATGCACTACCAAGCGGGTCCGATCTCCCGCGTCGGCGGCTACTATGCCAAGGACATTCTGTGGCCGAACGCTGGCGTCGGGCCGGATGATATCGATGCAACCGGTGCCTATGGCGCATTCACGTTCACGTCGATGCTGCAGTTGGAGGATTACGGTTTTTGCAAGAAGGGCGAAGGCGGCGACTACGTGTCCTCCGGCATTACCCGTTTGGGCGGGCGGCGTCCCAACAACACCTCCGGCGGCCATCTATGCGAAGGCTACACGCATGGCATGAACACGGTGATCGAGAACGTGCGCCAGCTTCGGCACGATGTGGATGACAGTTGCCCGCTAGGGCCCGACGGCAAGCGCCAGCACAGCTTCGATTATAGCGAGGGCGGGTGCCGTCAAGTGAAGGCCATCGAGGTCACCGCGAACCTTGGATGGGCCAACCCGACGACCACCTCCGCCATGGTGATGCGGCGGGCCTGAGGAAGGAAAGTTCATGTCTTTGCAGGGCACTTATCTGGGCATGTCACTGACGATCGATGATCTCGACCACGAGAACCTGGCGTATTTCCGCCATTGCGCCGCGCACAACTTCCATTTGCAGAAATGCGACAACTGCGCGTTGCTGCGGTATCCGCCGACCACTGGGTGCCCGTGGTGCGCTAGCCCGCGATCAACCTGGACCGCGGTAGAAGCCAAGGGCGAAGTGCATTCGTATGAGGAAGTGCATCACGCCATCCAGCCAGCGTTCAAGGCCAAGACACCGTATCTGGTACTGCTGGTTGACCTGGATATACAGAATGGTCAGCCATCGGAATACGAAGCCTTGCGGATTGTCGCCAACCTGGCAACGACGGATGGCGCCTTGGCACCTGTCGAACTAGTTCGCACCGTCGGCATCGGCACGCGCGTGCGCATGGTATTCGCCGACGTGGCCGAGGGGTTGTCACTGCCGCAATGGACGATCGACGAAACCGCGGAGCAACCGGAACGACCGTGGCGTTATCCACTGGAGTAACTATCGGAAGCGGATATCACTCGACCCCGTTGGCAGCATCGATTGTCGGGCGCGCGTGTTTGGCGGACGCCATCATGGTTGTGTTGATTGCGGCATCAATGTTTTAGCAACGGGCGTTGATTGTCCGTATGGTCAATTCAAATTCTATATTATGAGGCGGTCCGGCTTCACGGCTGTTATGTTTAGTAGCGACGCTTGCTATTCTAGGCAGCAAGCTTTGTGATCTTAGCTTACCAGGTTAGCTGTTCACATCATGGCAGGGAGGGTAGGCCGTTGCTATTCCTGGGACGTCAGCACTAATCTCGTTTAGTGCGGCCTAGATAAGAGGTCGCGAGAAGTGGCCCGGCACAAGGGCCAGATACAGGAGTTTAAATGGCCACGAAGGCAACGGGTGTATCTCGGAGAAGAGCTTTAAAGCTAGCAGCCGCGTCGACGGCGCTTCCGCTCGTTCATATTCGAACCGGACGCGCGGCCGGCAAGGTTTCGGTGGGCTTCTGGGACCACTGGGTTCCGGAAGGTAATGCCATCATGCGAAAGCAGTGCGCCGCATTCGCAGCCGCGCATCAGGTGGAAGTGGAGGCTGATTTCATCACTTCCGTGGGCAGCAAAAACCTTCTGACCATGGCGGAGGAGGCTCAGTCCAAGACAGGACATGATATTCAGCAGTTTCCTGGCTGGGAAGTGCAGAACCATGCCGACCAGCTCGAGCCGATCGACGATGTGATGGCTCGGTTGACCGCTCAGTACGGCCCGGTCGCGGACATCAGCAAATACCTGTTCACCGCAAAAGGTCGGTGGCTCGCGGTGCCGAGCAGCTCGGGCAACCAGAACAAGGGACCGTGCGGGCGGATATCGGTCCTGAAGACCGTTGCCAGCCTGGACATCGTAAAGATGTACCCCGCCTCCGCCGATGCCACGCCGGAGGCTGAGAACTGGACATACGATGCGATGTTGAAGGCGGCCGAAGCGTGCAAGAAGGCGAACATGACATTCGGCATCGGACTTGGGACAACGGCTGACTCTGTCGATACCGCAGGTGCGATGTTCGCCGCGTTCGGAGCAGAGGTGATTACGTCCGAGGGTGCTGTAAATGTCCGGTCGGATGCCGTACGGCAGGTGCTGGAATATGCCCAGCAACTGGTCAAATACCTGCCGGACGACGCGGTCAGCTACGATGACGCGTCCAACAACCGGGCGCTGATCTCGGGCAAGAGCGCGCTGATATGGAATCCGCCCTCCGCCTGGGCCGTTGCTCGGCGGGACGCGCCGAAAGTCGCGGCAGATTGCTGGACTTTTCCGGCGCCGAAAGGCCCAAAAGGGCGGTTCCTCCCGCTTGGAGCGTTCTCTTGGGGAGTGTGGGACTTCAGCCCGAACAAGGCCGCTGCCAAGGCGCTGATTGAGTTTCTGTCGCAGCGGGAGAATGTCGAAGCACGTTGCGACGCGGTCTCTGGTTATGACGTGCCGCCTTTCGCCAGCATGACCGACTTCAAGATCTGGAACGAGGTGGAACCGCCGAAGGGCACTGTTTACAATTATCCAATCCGCCCTTCGCACCATCAGCAGAACTGGGTGGCGGTCGCACCGGCCCCGCCGGAGATCGCAGTACAGGTCTATAACCGAGGTACGCTGCCGACAATGCTGGCAAAATTGCAAGGCGGCCAATCGATCAAGCAGGTGCAGGATTGGGCGCAGGATGAGTTGGAGGGCTTTGTGCGCTGACCCGCTGCAGTCTGACGTATGGTGATCAGGGTCGTCAAGCTACCAATCCCGCACCGCTGCCGCAGGCTTATCAACACGTTGTTTTGTCGAGTAGCGTTGCGTTGGCACGCGGCACAGGTTAGCGTGACCATTAATAGAAAAATAACCTTCTAGCCGGTATTCCCCTTGGGATGAGACTGGTCGGAACAAGCAGATGGCTAATTGGACACGCTTCGGACCTGCCGAAGCGTTAGGAGGGATGTCAAAAGGGCGCTCTATCGCGCCGGCAGTTTTGAGCTTGATTGTCAACATTGATAACGCCGTAGATTCTGTCGTTGCTGGCAGGTGAACATTAATTCAAGCAGATTTAATCTGTTCGATAAAGTCAGGAAGGATATGACGTGCCGATGCCAAAGTCGAAGGGATCGCCAACTCGCCGCAAGGCACTGAATTGGCCGCGGCGGCCGCTACTTTGCCGCTGGTTCACATTCGGTCTGGCCGAGCGGCTGGAAAAGTGTCGATCGCTTTTTGGGATCACTGGGTGCCGAGCGGTAATGCCGTGATGCAGAAGCAGGTCAACGCCTGGGCAGCAAAGAACCAGGTGGAAGTGCAAGCCGATTTCGTGACGTCAGTCGGCTCGAAGAACATCCTGACCATAGCGGCTGAGGCACAGGCAAAGACCGGTCATGACATCCAGGCATTCCCTACGTGGGAGGTGCAGAACAACGCGGACTCGTTGGAGCCGATGGATGACGTGATGAAGCGCCTGACCGATAAATACGGCGCGGTAAACCATGTATGCGAATACTTGGCGAAGGTGAAGGGTCACTGGCTGGCGGTGCCGACAAGTTCCGGAACACAGTACAAGGGTCCTTGCGGACGCATTAGTGTACTGAAGGACAAGGCTGGACTCGACATTGTCGGGATGTATCCGGCGAAGGCGGTCCATACGGCCGCTTCCGACGCCTGGAGCTGGGATGCTCATTTGGCCGCCGCGGAAGCCTGCATGAAAGCCGGCATGCCATTCGGAATTGGACTTGGGCAGACGTCCGACTCGGTCGACACTGCCGGTGCGCTCTTCCGTGCTTATGGCGCCGAACTCGTGAACAAAGACGGCAAGATTACAGTCGACTCCGATAAGGTGCGGGCGGTGCTGGAGCATGGGCAGAAGCTGGTGAAGGTGCTGCCAGCCGATGCCGTCAGCTTTGATGATGCCTCTAACAACCGCGCCCTGATTTCGGGCAAAAGTGCGCTAATATGGAACCCGCCGTCGGCCTGGGCCGTGGCGAAGCGTGACGCGCCGCAGGTCGCGGAAGATTCATGGTCGTTTTCCGGTCCCAGCGGGCCTGAGGGACGGTTCCTGCCGTATCTGCCGTATTTCTGGGGCGTATGGGGTTTCAGCAAGAACAAGAGCGCTGCAAAGGACCTGATCGAGGCCCTGCTGCAACGCGAGGACGTAGCGGCGCGATGCGACGCGGTCATGGGCTATGACGTGCCGCCGTTCCAGTCAATGCTGGATTTCAAGGTGTGGGAGGAGGTTGGGCCGCCAACTGGCACGGTCTACAACTACCCGATCCGACCGTCCCATCATGCCGAGGCACATATCGCGGCGTTGCCGGCTCCACCGGAAATCGCGGTACAAATCTACAATCGCGGCACAATGCCGACGATGCTGGCAAAACTGAAAAGCGGCCAGTCGATCAAAGAGGTGATCGCCTGGGCATCGGACGAACTGGAAGGATTTACCCGCTAATCTAGCCGGAAGACCGGCAACGACCGGTGCTTGCCGACAGGAAGGGTTTAGGGAGGTATTTATATATGGCAGACGGAACCAGTGTCCCTATCGGTGTCATGACGCCTGTCAGAGGTAGGGCGGCGAAGAGCAGCATGCGCCGATTTGCGCAGCAGCGGTCGACGGTTGCATTTCTCTTGTGCCTGCCGCTAATCCTGTTGATAGCCGGCTTCGTCATCTATCCAGCGTTTTACGCGATCTACCTGAGCATGCTGAACAAGAAGATGACGGCTTTTGTTGGGCTGGGGAATTTTAGCTTTCTGCTTAAGCGTCATACTTTTCAGATGGTTATCTTCCAGAGTTGCCTATACGCCATCACCGCGGTCATCTTCAAAGTGGTGATCGGCTTCACCATTGCGAATCTTATGAACAATATCCCTGGCAAAAAGCAGCGTATCTGGCGCGGTCTGCTTCTGGTGCCATGGGTAATCCCGCTAGCGCTCTCGACCCTGACTTGGTGGTGGATGTTTGATCCATCTTATTCGGCATTTAACTGGATACTGAACCAATTCGGTTTCGCGAATGTGCCTTGGCTTGGCGTTGGCTGGATCGCGCGGTTCTGCACCATTACCGTTAATGTTTGGGGCGGCACGCCGTTTTTCATGATTATGTATCTGGCGGCTCTGAAGTCGGTGCCGGAGCAATTATACGAAGCGTCCGCGATTGATGGTGCGAATGCCGTTCAGAGACTGTTCTTCGTGACACTGCCGATGATGCGTAACATCATCTCGATCACGATCCTTTTTAGCCTAATCGTGACCTTCGCCGAGTTCGATATCGTCCGTATCCTGACTGCGGGTGGTCCGCAGGATATGACTCAGATCTTCGCGACCTATGCGTTCCAGGTTGGGATCCAGTCTGGCGACATCCCGCTGGGCGCGGCCGACAGCCTGTTCATGTTCCCGATTTTGGCGTTTGCCGCGTTCTTCGTGCTGCGCGGCGTGACTAGGCGGTCAAAGGACATTGCGGCATGAGTGCGACAACACTGGCTGGCGGCCATCCGGCTGCCAAAGCACGCAAGACCAGTTTGCACCGCCAGCGTCTGTGGGCGCTGTGGGGAAGCTACATAGCTTTAAGTGTCTTCGTGATAATGTTCCTGATGCCGCCGTTCTACACCCTGATGACCAGCCTTAAGTCGTCGGCGGAGATCTCCGCCCAGACTGGAAGCCCCTGGCTGGTGCATCATCCGACGCTGGAGAATTTCTGGTACCTGATCACGTATCCCAACTTCCAGACGTTCTACCTGAACTCTGTCATTGTCACCGTCGTGACCGTCGCAGTTTCGATGGTGATCTCGGTTCTCGCGGCATTCAGCCTTGCGCGCATGGGTTTCTGGGGCAGCCAGACCTTGTCGACCGGCGTGTTCCTGACCTATCTGATCCCGCCGTCGCTGCTTTTCATCCCGCTGTTCCAGATTGTCGGCATGATCGGGCTGATCAACAACGTCTGGTGCCTGGTGCTGCTGTATCCAACCTTGGCAGTACCGTTTTGCACCTGGATCATGATTGGCTATTTCAGTTCTGTGCCAAAGGAACTGGATGAGGCAGCCTTGATCGACGGCGCCAGCTATCTGCAAATTCTGTGGAAGATCTTCATCCCGGTCGCGATGCCGGGTATCATCGCGGCCACCATTTTTGCCTTTACCGTATCCTGGGGAGCGTTCCTATACCCGCTTGCGTACCTGTATACGTCGAAAGAAATGGTGCTGACAGTGGGCATCATCTCCGACCTGATTCGCGGTGACGTCTTCCAGTGGGGCAAGATCATGGCCGCATGCCTACTAGCGTCACTGCCGCCAATTGTAATCTATGCTTTCCTGATGGATTATTACGTGGCAGGCTTGACCGCTGGCGCCACCAAAGGCTGATGCGAAACAAGTCGAAATCGAGGAAACGGAGCAACCATGGCTGAAGTGTCCGTCCGTAAGGTCGTCAAGGAGTATGATGCCGGTGTGCAAGCGGTGAAAGGCATCGACCTTGATATCGCCGACCATGAATTTGTCGTGCTGGTCGGCCCCTCCGGTTGCGGCAAATCAACCACGCTGCGGATGATCGCTGGGCTGGAGGAAATTAGCGCAGGCGAGATCTGGATCGACGGCGACGTGGTCAACGATGTGCCGCCGCGCGACCGAGACATTGCCATGGTGTTCCAGAACTACGCGCTGTATCCGCACATGAGCGTTTTTGACAACATGGCATTCGGCCTAAAGCTGCGAAAGTTCCCGAAGGACGAGATCAAGCGACGTGTGGATGAGGCGGCCCGCATCCTCGATATTGCGCCACTGCTGGAGCGCAAGCCGCGGGCGTTATCGGGTGGGCAGCGCCAGCGCGTGGCGATGGGACGCGCCATCGTGCGTAATCCCAAGGTCTTTCTGTTCGACGAACCGCTGTCTAACCTGGACGCCAAGCTGCGTGTGCAGATGCGGACCGAAATCAAGAAGGTCCACCAGACCGTCCGCACGACGACGATCTATGTGACGCATGACCAGATCGAGGCAATGACATTGGCTGACCGGGTCGTGGTGATGAACGGTGGCATCATCGAGCAGGTCGGAACACCGCAGGAGCTGTATCACCATCCGGCAACTCGGTTCGTTGCTGGCTTCATCGGGTCTCCAGCGATGAATTTCCTGCCATGCCGCGTACAGGATGGCATAAATGGCGGCGTAGCGATTCAGATCAGCGATCAGATCATCCTTCCCGTGCCGCCCGCCCGCGTCGACCGCTATGGTAAATTCAAGGGACGCGAGATGGTGCTGGGCATCCGGCCGGAGCATCTTTTTGAATATCATGAGCAGGGCAAACCCGGCTGGAACCGCGTCGATCTGCCGGTTGACGTCGTTGAACCGATGGGAATGGAGACCATGGTGCATTTCTTTGTCAACGGCGCGCCAGTCTGCGCGCGGGTCGATCCCGCGACGCAGGCCGCACCGGGTGAGATGCTGCCGCTGACGGCGGATCTGAACCAGATACACCTGATGGACAGCGACAGCGGCATGGTGGTGTAACCCGCGGGAGCAAGGTGGATGCCGCATCCTTCGTATCAACTCTTGCGCCTTAAAGTAGCCCGGTGCACAAGCGCTGAATTGATCCAGGCGCAGGCTACTTGATCCCGGTTTCGGTCGTTACCGGCTTTCTTGGAAGCGGCAAGACGACCCTGATTGGCCGCATGCTGCGGGATCCAGCGTTCGGTCGAACCGCGGTGATTGTCAACGAGTTCGGCGAGATCGGACTGGATCATGACCTGATCGCCAGTAGCGACGAGAGCGTTGTGGAACTGACAACGGGCTGTCTATGCTGTGCGGTGCAGACCGATCTAGCGCGTACGTTGCTGGCGTTGATGGACCGCCGGCAGTGCGGCGACGTCGGCTATGACCGCGTTCTAATTGAAACGTCTGGCCTTGCCGATCCCGCGCCGGTCCTGAGTATGATGATGACGGACAGCCAGATTGCGGCGACTCATCAGATGTCTTCAATCACAACGCTCGTCGACACGGTTCATGGCGAAGCAACGCTTGAGCGCCACGTCGAGGCGCGGCGCCAGGTCGCGCTGGCGGATCACCTGCTGCTCAGCAAGACGGACATCGCGGCGGTCTCGCAATCTCTGGCATCGCGAGTCATGACATTAAACCCACATGCATCCGTAAGCACGACCGCACAGATAAATGCGGCATTCATGTTCGCGACCGGCGCAATCGAATTGGTAGAGCAGCGGCTGGCAAGCCTGGAAAATCGGCGCGCCAACCACGCAGTAGAGATTGAGACGTTTGTGCTGACGCGGGATAGGCCGTTGCCCGCCCTGGCGCTGACGTTACTGCTGCAGGCGCTGGCGGAACACTGTGGCATACGGCTGCTGCGGATGAAGGGACTGGTGGCGATAGAGGAGATGCCTGGCCAACCGGCAGTAATCCACGGCGTGCGCCACGTTGTTTCGTCACCTGTTTTTCTTGAGCGCTGGCCTGGCGCCGACACCAGTACCCGGATCATTTTTATTGCCGATGGAATACCTCGTTATTTTCCCTCCAGGTTGTTGGAAGCAATCGAGGCCGAAGTGCGTGAGCAAACAGCATCCTGAGACATTAAAGCGCGATTGGTTTAGGTTGATCCATGAGTCGCGCTTTAACTCATTGTCTGATCGCGTGATTCACGTCTTCTGACTGGGTCAGCCTCAGGCGATCACGCTCTAACGCCCGAATGTATTGGAGGTGCTGATAAATACAGACCAAGACGAGCCAATCTACATGTTCCGCCAGACAGGCTTGCGCTTTTCAACGAAGGCCCTTGGTCCTTCAATATAGTCACCGCTCTCGAGGTTTTCCTGCTGCGCCGGGTAAATCGTATGCATGGCCTGCTCGAGCGTCAGCTTATCCAAGCCTTGATAAGCCGCTTGCTTGGACGCCCGAATCGCCTTTGGTGAGCATTCCAGGATCATCTCCGCCCAGCGTTTCGCGGCTGGAAGCGCTTGTCCGTCCGCGACGACCTCGGTGACAAAACCGAGTTCGAAGCCCTCACGCGCGGGAACACGCCGACCCGTCAGAATCATGCCCATCGCTTTTTTCATCGGGATCGCACGTGGTAGACGATGCACCCCACCAGCCCCGGCGATCAGCCCGACTCTGGGTTCCGGCAAGGCAAAGACCGCGGTTTCAGCGGCGATAATGATGTCGCAGGCTAGTGCGACTTCGAACCCGCCGCCCATGGCGACTCCATTGACCGCGGCGATCATTGGCTTGTACAGGCCGAAGCGGTTGCACAGGCCGGCGAAACCGTTGGGCCCGTTTGACCGGCGTCTACCAGCCGCCTGAACCTTCAGGTCATTGCCGGCGGAGAACGCCCTATTGCCCATACCGGTGATGATCCCCACCCACAGATCGTCCCGCTCGGCGAACTCGTCCCACACGGAGGTAAGTTCATCATTGGCATCAGCATGCAGTGCGTTCAGCACCTCAGGGCGGTTAAGCGTCACGATGCGCAGCGGACCCTCATCCTCGACAATACAGTAGTGATAGCTCATCAGCCGATCACCTGGTTGTGTTTCAGGTCAGCGATATGGGCAGGTTTCAGGTTCAGCCATTCCAACAGCACCTGGTCGCCATGCTGTCCCAGAAGTGGCGCAGGCTTGACCTGCGGTGTCTGGCCTCCGAAGCGGACCGGCCATCCGCTCATGACGTAATCGCCGATCTCGGGGTGCGCCATGGTTTGGCGAATGCCGCGTTGCTGGAAAGTCAGATCATTCGCAAGTTCCATCGTGTCCATCACTGGTCCCGCCGGAATGGTGGCGTCACCGACCAGGCTCATCGCCGTGTGCTTGTCATGCTGGATTGTCCATGCCGAGACGAGCGCATCGACCTCTGCCCGATGATCGGTTCGTGCGGCTGGCGTTGCGAAGCGTGGATCGCCGATCAAGTCTTCCTGTCCCATTACCTTCAAGAGCCGGGTCCAATGCTCGGGATTCGCCGCGCTGGTGTATATAAAGACAAAGTCATTTGGGCCGCCGCCTTTGCACGGATAAACGCCAATCGGTGGATTGCCGCCCCCGACTGTCTTGGAGCCAGCGCGGGGCGCCGGCTTGCCGGTTCGTTCCATGTAGGTGAAGGCATTGCGTATGTAGTGCAGGATCGCGTCCTGCATGGCGACCTGCAAATGCTCGCCCTGTCCGGTGCGCAGGCGGCGGACATACGCACCCAGGATCGAGATTGCCATCAACATGCCGGTCCCGGTGTCGCCGATCGTCGCGCCGGGCTTGCACGGCGGCCCATCCTCCTGGCCGGTAATAGACATCAATCCGCCGGCGGCCTGCGCGATCATATCAAAGGCAAGGTTCTTCTCGAATGGGCTGCCGGTGCCGAAACCCTTGAGCTGGCAGTAGATGATCGCGGGGTTGACAGCCTTGATTACGTCGTAGCCAAGGCCGAGACGCTCGATGGCTCCAGGCGCGAAGTTTTCGACCATCACGTCTGCACTGCGGGCAAGATCCTTTACCAGTTCAAGGCCTAGCGCGACCTTCAAGTTGACCGCGATGGACCGCTTGTTGGCGTTATACTGCAGGAAATATGGTGCATCTTTTGCCGTCTTCCCGCCGACCGAACGTCCAGGGTCGCCGACCTTTGGATTCTCGACCTTCACGACATCCGCGCCCATCCATGCCAAAGCTTCAGTGCAGGATGGCCCCGCCTCGAATTGAGTCAGATCCAGGATTTTCAGTCCGGCAAGGCAGTTCTCTCCGCTCATGGCTTGGCGTTTCCCTCTTTTCACTTGCGGAAACGCTACGCCGATCCGGGCACGACTGTCGATAGAAGCACGCCGGGCACAAGACCCTTGATATCTGACGCGTGTGCGGCCAGCCTTGGTTCCATGGTGGAACCTGTCAATCTCAACCTTTACCGCGACGATCAGCTTTGGGCGGTCGTCGCCTTGATCGGACGCACATCAAGGGTGGCGGAAGTCTTCACCAGCCGTCTCGCCGCACTCGCAGACCGGGCCTGGCGGGAGCAACAGGTAACAGCCTACGCGAGTTTTCTTAAAAGCTCGCGACAACCCGCGCCACTTTACACGGTCAAGCCGATCAAGCGGGCCGATCTGCCGCGGTCCTGGCGTCCTTTGCCTGCCCTGGGTTTTCTGCAAGGCAAGCTGATGTGATCAGTCTCATTCCTGTAATACGAGCGGTGCCTTTACGCGCTCGCCAACCAGCCGTGCGACAAGATTTTCGAGCTGGTAAAGGTCGGCAAACTGGACACTGAGGTCGCCTCCGCCTTTTCGATTGGTGGTGATCGTGACACGACAACCAAGGACGTCGCTAACCTGACGCTCCAGACTTGCGACATCAAGCTTCTCCGGCTTGGGCTGGCGTGGTGCACCCCTCGCCGCGATTTTCTTTGCTACCAGCATTTCGGTCTGTCGCACTGACATGCCCTGTTTCAGCACCTGCTCAACCAAAGCTTCTGGATTAGGATAATTTAGCAGTGCCCTTGCATGTCCTGACGACAGGCTTCCTGAGCGTACTTCCTGTTTGATCGGGTCCGGTAGTCGCAGCAGCCGCATCGTGTTCCCAACATGGCTGCGCGACTTGCTGACAGCGAAACCCAGTGCGTCATGAGTCAGGCCAAAGTCCTGAAGAAGGCGCTGATATCCCTCCGCCTCTTCAATTGCGTTGAGATCCTGGCGCTGGAGGTTTTCAACCAGGGCCACCACGGCCGCGTCACTGTCATCCGTCTCCCGCAGAATCGCTGGGATTTCAGTTAGTCCGGCCAACATTGCTGCCCTGAATCGGCGCTCACCTGCGACAATCTGGTAACGGCCGTGATCGGTTGGATGCGACCGAATCAAGATTGGTTGCAGAACGCCCTGGACCCGGACCGATTCCGCCAAACTCTCCAGTTCGGCATCATCAAAATCCATCCTCGGCTGGAAAGGGTTGGCGTCGAGCTGATCCATTGGCGTCGCAATGACGGCAACTCCCTGCTCCGAGCTTGGGTGCAACGCGGTATCACCGAGCAGAACCGCAAGGCCGCGGCCAAGTCGGGGCTGTGTCTTTTTGCTAGACATGCGCTGTAACGTGCCCGGGTACCACGACGTTCTCCTTATTGATTATCTCAGCCCCCAATGCGGTGTAGGCGGTCGCGCCGGGCGACTTGGCATCATACAGGAGCACAGGCTTGCCATGACTAGGCGCCTCTGAGACCCGGACATTGCGTGGAATTGACACATCGAAAACCCAATCGCCGAAGTGATCACGCGCATCCTTTTCGACCAGACCCGACAGGCTGTTGCGCCGATCAAACATGGTCAGAAGAATGCCACACAGACGCAGCGCCGGATTGAAACGTCGTCGGACCGCCTCGATCGTATGCATGAGACTGCTGATGCCTTCCAATGCATAGAACTCGCATTGGAGGGGCACAACGACTCCAGTCGCGGCCACCAAGGCATTCAATGTCAATAGCCCCAGGCCGGGCGGACAATCCAGCACGATGACGCTGAATTCGCTTAGAGCGGGCGATCCGGCCAGTGCGGCCTTGAGATGGAACTCCCGGCGGTTTTCGCTGACGAGTTCGACCTCCGCGCCCGCTAGATCAATATCAGACGCGATCAGCGAGAGATTGCGCACCAGCGTGGGCCGGATGGTTTCCCGGCCCGGGCTACCCTCCATCAACAGCTTGTAGGTACCCCCGAACCGTTGGTTTCGGGCAACGCCCAGGCCGGTTGATGCATTTCCCTGCGGGTCCATGTCGATCAGCAACACAGGCAGACCGGCGATCGCCAGAGATGTCGCGAGATTGACCGCAGTTGTTGTTTTCCCGACGCCTCCTTTTTGGTTCGCGACGGCCAAGATAAGCGGTCTGGTAATGATGGCCCCCGAGTGAGATAGGTGACGCTGCAAGCACAACATTGGAAAGGCAGTTTGTATAGCCGATATCACCAGAATTCGGAACGGGGGCTTTGCCAGTAACGTAAATGATGCTCGCGTTAATCGCTTGCGCCTACGACGACGCCGGTTGCGATAAGGTCGGAGATTTTTGCCATTGAGTATCCAGCTTCTGTCAAAAGTTCGATTGTGTGCTCACCCATGCGAGGGGATTGCATTCTTATTCCCGGTCGCCCGCGATCCGTGCCGAACTCGATTGGCAGGGCCGGCAGCTTCGCTGGCGTGCCTTGGGTCCCGCCAATGCGGGAGATCATTACATCCAGCAAGCCCCCGGTCGCAAGCAAATGAGGATCGGCGAACAGATCACCCGGCTGGCCAACCGGCGCCCAGGAGACGTTGGCGCGTTCACATCGCGACTGCACCTCGGCTTGCGGCAGCTTGATCAGAATTTCCTGCAACACCGGGATCAACCAGGGACGTTCCTGCAACCGCATCAGGTTCGTCCCGAGCCGTGGGTCCGCGGCGAGTTCCTGAAGCTTGAATTCATCAACAAAGCGACTCCATTGCTGGTCCGAGGTCACGCCGATGAAGAGCTGGCCATTGCCTGCTGTTTGGAACACCTCATAGATTGCCCAGGCGCCGCGGCGTGCGGGCATCGGCCGAGCCTCGAGGCCGGTGGCAATCATGCCGGCCATGTGGGTACTCATGAGGAAGGCGGCGCTCTCGAACAACGCGCTGCTGACGCGCTGGCCCTTTCCGGTCATGTCGCGCTCCCGAAGTGCCGCCTGGGCGGCGACAACGCCAAAGGCTGCTCCCAGGATATCGACCACGGAAGCGCCGGCCCGCAGCGGGCGTCCCGGTGGACCGGTCATGAACGCAAGACCGGTCTGAAACTGCACGACCTCATCCAAAGCCGGGCGGTGTTCGTATGGACCGGCGAGGTATCCCTTCAGCGCAAGGTAAATTAGCCGCGGGTTCAGCGGCGCAAGCTGGTCATAGCCGCAGCCCAGACGCTCCATCGTGCCTGGACCGTAATTTTCCAGTATAAGATCAGATGTGGGAACGAGGGCTTGGATGATCGCGCGTCCCTCCGGTCGTTTCAGATCGACCGCCAGGCTACGCTTGTTGCGACTGAAGGCCGCGAAGAATCCCGCGGCGAAGCCACCCAACCCCCGTGTGTGGTCGCCCTTTGGTGCCGGCTCGACCTTGATCACGTCGGCGCCGAGTTCGGCGAACAACAGACCGGCGGTCGGACCCATTACCGTGTGGCTGAATTCCAACACCCGCAGGCCCTGCAGCGGCGTGGCCGACATTTAATAATCCTTTCATTTAAAGATCTGGAAAGAATTGATTATTCGGCCGTGGCAGACCGAGGTTCTCGCGTAACGTCTGCCCCTCATACTCGCGGCGGAAAAGGCTACGCCGCTGGAGTTCCGGCACCACTAAATCGACGAAGTCGTCCAGGCCGCCAGGAACATACGGGAACATGATGTTAAACCCGTCGCAGGCCTCGCTGAGCAGCCATTCTTCCATCGAGTCAGCGATCATAGTCGGGGTGCCTACCAGCGACAGTCCGCCATACCCACCGGCTATCTGCGCCAACTGCCGTACCGTCAGGTTATCCTGACGAGCACGGTCGATGACGCGCTGCCGGCCGCTCTTGGTCTGGTTGGTTTCCGGAATTTCTGGAAGTGGCGCATCCAAATCAAATTGCGACGCGTCACACCCCAGCGATACCGACAGCGAGGCAATTCCACTGTCCGGATGAACCAGGCTATCCAACAGATCCTTCTTCCTGCGGGCCTCGCCCGCGGTTTCGCCGACGACGACCAATACACCCGGCAGGATTTTCAGGTGATCCCGGTTGCGTCCCAGACGCTCCATTCGGGCTTTGACATCGGCATAATATAGTTGCGCATCGGCCATGGCCCCGCCGGCGGCGAAAACCACCTCGGCGGTTTCCGCGGCAATTTGGCGGCCGGCCTCCGATGCTCCGGCCTGGACGATCACCGGCCATCCTTGAATGGGGCGCGCGATGTTCAATGGACCGCGAACAGAATAATGCCGCCCTTTGTGATTGAGCACATGCATTTTTTCTGGATCAAAAAAAATCCCGTTTTCAACATCACGAACGAATGCATCGTCAGCCCAGCTATCCCACAGCCCGGTCACGACGTCATAGAATTCGCGCGCACGGCGGTAGCGTTCCGCGTGCTCGATGTGGTCGTCCAACCCAAAATTCCGTGCTGCATCCGGGTTTGATGTGGTCACTAAATTCCATCCCGCTCGGCCGTGGCTGAGGTGATCCAATGAAGCGAACTTGCGAGCAATGTGATACGGGTCGTTAAAGGTGGTGGACGCGGTGGCAATCAGTCCTAGCCGTTCGGTCACCACCGCCAACGCCGGCAGCAGCGTCATGGGGTCAAACGACGTGTTGGTCGCGCTGCGCTTCAGTGCTGACATCGGCATGTTCAGCACCGCCAGATGGTCCGCCATAAAGAAGGCGTCGAACTTGCCGCGCTCCAATGTGCGGGCGAAGCTGCTCAGATGCTTGAAGTTAAAATTAGCATCTGGATACGCACCGGGATAACGCCACCAGGCGGTGTGAATTCCCACTGGTCGCATGAACGCACCCAGCCGCAACATCTTTCGCTCTGTCATCCGCTCGGCCTCCACCGGTTAGTGCGGTGACACTACCAGGGCTGGACATGGGGCCAAAGGGCCGCCAGCCTTACTAGCGGACGCGCGGCATCACCTCCGTCGCAAACCGGCTCATCTCAGCCTCGAACGGCTGGAACTGAAGCATGAACAGCTCGATGCCGGCTTCGCTGAACTGATGAATGCGTTGCGCGATCTTGTCGTAGCTGCCCACGAGGCCAGCCGCCGTCCCACCATTGCTGCCGACGCGCGGGGTTTTTAACATTGTCTGCGCCATTACCGAATAAGGATCCGTGTTCGCTCGTTGCACGGATCGGATGGGTGCGTCTTTGGCCGCCAACTCCAACAGGTGGTCAAACATGGTTTGCGCCTCCGCGTCTGTTCGACGGGCAATGACGAAGGCCGACAGTCCGAAGCGCAGCTTTGGTCCTGTGCGAGGACGAGCCGACACATCCGCGACCAGTGTCCGCACGTCCGCCAGAGGCTGACCGTTGATAAACCAGACATCACCTTTGTCCGCGACCAGCCCCCGGGCCGGCGTTGATTCGCCTCCAACATAGATTAGCGGTCGGGAACGGTATGGGTCGGCCGGATGCAGCGTATAGTCCTGAATATTGAAATACTTGCCACTAAAGCTGAGTGTTTCCCCGCGCATCAGCGGTTCAACAACAGATATCCATTCGCGGCCATAGACATAGCGTTCGTCGTGTGGTGCGAAGCCAATGCCGGCCTTTTCCAGTTCTGGGATATTCCATGCATTTACCAGATTGATGGCAAAGCGGCCGCGGCTGATATGCTCGATCTGCAGGGCCATCTTGGCCAGGACTACGGGATGATAAAGGTAAGGCTTGATTGCGGTAATGATCTCTATGCGGCTGGTCAGAGCCGCGAGCGCCGCAGACGAAGTCCATGCCTCGAGCTGATCCATTGGCGCATGATGTGGATTGATGGTGTGCTGCGCGACCAATGTGCTGTCAAACCCGAGCCGCTCAGCTTCCAGGACAAGGGCCTGGTTACGCTCCCATGATGCATCATACGGCTCGTCGGGATCCTGCAATGCCCCACGGCTGCCGTGAACCAGCGCCCAGATGCCGAAGCGTATTGGTGGCATGGCCTTCAATCCAATCTTCAGGTAACGACGATAATCCTATTGAATCAGTTGCTAACCAAGCTGTAGTCGTGAAAATCCAGCCTGTCGAGGCGCCGATCTGGCGGAAAGCAACTGTGCCGGATACTGATGGCATCCACGAAGCAGCGCCATCCCGTTTGCCTCACCGGATGAAGGAACATGCCGATGGATCATGGCCAGGCCGCATTGGTGGACCTCATCAATGCGGCCGATCGAATCGTTCTGTTCACGGGTGCTGGAATCAGCACAGAATCTGGAATTCTGGACTTCCGCAGTCCAGGGGGCATTTGGACAAAGCAAACGCCTGTCGACTTCTCCGACTTCATGCGATCCGACAATGCGAGGCGGGAAACATGGCGACGGCGTTTTGAAATCGAGGCGGTGCTTCGCCAAGCCACACCAAACCGTGGCCATCGAGCGGTTGCCACACTGATCAGGTCTGGCAAGGCCGCCGCAGTCATAACGCAAAATATTGACGGACTGCACCAGGACTCTGGCGTTCCAGACGACAAGCTCATCGAGCTGCACGGCAACACGACCTACGCGCAATGCCTTGAATGCGGCATGCGGTATGAGATTGATGCCTTGAGAGTCGACTTTGAGCAAGATGGACTTGTGCCGCACTGCGCATGTGGAGGGTGGGTGAAGACAGCAACCATCTCGTTCGGGCAGTCGATGCCGCCGAACGAAATGCGCAGAGCGGAGCGGGAAACTCTGCTGGCCGATCTGTTTATCACGATCGGATCATCCCTAGTCGTCTATCCGGCCGCCGGATTCCCGGAATTAGCGAAGCGAAACGGCGCCAAACTGGTTATCCTCAATCTTCAGCAGACTGGCCTGGACCAAATCGCCGATCTCGTTCTGAACCGTCCGATCGGCGACACACTGGGAGCGGTTGTCGGCGCGTACTGATCCCGCAGCGCTATCCATCATGAATCGAAGAGATACCATCCACAATCTTATGCAGCCAAATCTAATAGGATTTTGGTAAATCCAGCACGCGTTCGGCAATGTAGCTGAGTACGAGTTCCCGGCTGACCGGTGCGATCCGCGGCAGCATGCTTTCGCGAAAAAGGCGCTCCACATGATATTCTTGAGCATAGCCCATTCCGCCATGCGTCATGACGGCCTGTTCGGCTGCGCGATATCCTGCCTCGGCGCCCAGATATTTTGCCGCGTTTGCTTCCGCCCCGCACTCCTGCCGATTATCGTACAGCCAAGCCGCCTTTAAGGTCATCAGATTAGCGGCTTCAAGGTCCGCCCAGTTCTTTGCAAGCGGATGCTGAATTCCCTGATTTTGACCAATGGGACGGCCAAATACCACCCGCTCCCGCGCATAGCGCGCGGCTTTGGCGAGCGCGGCCCGTCCAATGCCGACGGCTTCGGCGGCGATCAGAATACGTTCGGGATTCAATCCATGTAGCAGGGCTCGGAAGCCCTCGCCCTCTTCACCGATACGATCCTCCACCGATACTGGCATATCTTCAAAAAAAACCATGTTCGAATCGACGGCATGCCGGCCCATCTTGTGGATCAGCCGTACTTCGGCATGCTTGCGGTCGAGGTCTGTGTAGAACAAGGTCATGCCCTGCGACTTGCGCTTTACCTTTTCCAGCGGTGTTGTGCGAGCCAGGAGCAAAATCTTGTTCGCCACCTGCGCTGTCGAGGTCCAGATCTTCGTGCCGTTAATCCTGTAGTGATCGCCATGCAGATCCGCACGCGTTGCAATCTCAGTCGTGTTGAGGCCGGCATTCGGCTCGGTTACGCCGAAGCAGGACTTATCCGTGCCGGCAATCAGCGGCGGCAGCATTCGCATCTTTTGCGCATCGGTGCCGTGGACCACGACCGGGTTTAGACCAAAGATATTGATGTGAATGGCGCTGGCACCGCTCATGGCAGCACCTGATTCCGCTACAGCCTGCACCATCACCGCAGCTTCGGTAATGCCTAGGCCGGCGCCGCCATAGGCCTCTGGCATGGCGACACCCAGCCAGTTTCCAGCGGCCATCGCGTCAAAAAAAGTCTGTGGGAACGTCGCGGTATTGTCCCGCTCTAGCCAGTATGTGTCGTCAAATCGCGCACAGAGGCGCAGGACCTCATCGCGAATTTGCTGTTGCATGTCAGTCAATGCGAAATCCATGGACGGCGCCCCTTCGCAGGCTGTTCGCCAACTCGCTTATAACGAGATCTGGGAAATAGGAGAAATGCAGCAAGGGAGAAAGATAGATCCACTGCTAGCCAGGTCTTCCAGCAGGACCAAGCCGGTTTCGACCAACTGGCTTCATGCGAATGAACTGTTAGGGCTCATGAACGACCCGAAACCGCGCTTGGTGATGGACGTGCGAATCAGACAGCTTTCAAGATCCGCCAAGTCACTTTGAAGCCGCACGCGTCATCGTATTCGACATATTGAGGCCGATCGAGCCGATCTTCTGAGTGAGTACAGGCTGGTAATGCTGCGCATATGGTTTTTTGTTGTAAAGCGCCTTCAGCCGATGGGCTTTATGCAGTCGTGCTCGTCCTAAGCGGTAGCTTGCCTGTCTCGCGCCGCATGATTATGAGGATTCATGACGACTGGGAAACTGCGGCCGACCAAGGCGAAGCTGCATCACTGACTCCGTCCCGCGACCCGTCGGGGTTCTGAAGGATTACACTTGGGCAGGCAAAATTGATCGGCATCACACCGTGTTCCACTATATCGGTTGAGCCATCCGCGGCGAGTGCGTCAATGACCTCCAGCGGCAGTCGGCGATCGGCCGAAACATGATCAGGTCCGGAGACATCGATTCGAGGATGATGTGCGGCTTCCTGCAAACTCATGCCAAAGTCCGCAATAAACGTCATGATCTGGGTAACCGAGGCCAGGATGCGCCGGCCGCCTGAGGCGCCGGCTGCTAGCCACGGGCGATTTCCCTGCTTGAGGATAATCGGAGACATGTTGGTCAATGGCCGTTTGCCACCAGCAATTGAATTCGGCTGATCTGGCCTTGGATCAAACCACATGATGCCGTTGTTCATCAGGATGCCTGAACGCGGCAGAACAACACGGCTTCCCATGGACGAAAGGAGTGTCGTCGTCATGGCGACCATGGTACCGTCCTGGTCACAGACATTCAGATGCGTCGTGCAGGTTTCGGCCGCAAGAGGGTCCGCATCGCCCAATCCGGCCAGGCGTTCCGCATATGCAGTTTTCATAGCCCGGGCAAAGGCGACAAACCAGGCCGCATCCGGAGCGCGTCCATAAGGCACCGACCTCATCTGCTCCAGAACCTTTGTCATCGTCGGCGCCGCAGTCAACCCGCCGGCGAGTTGCAGCGTGCGATCACGCCAGGGCACCTCATGCGCACGAACGACCCGCGCTTGACAAAGCCTCAGGTCCTCCGCCGAAAGAACACCGCCTAAATCCTTTACGTCCGCGAGAATTGCCGAGGCGATATCGCCCTCATACTGGTCGCGTAGCCCGGCCCGTGCCAGGTGTTCGAAGGTATCCGCCAAGGCGCCAAGACGAAAAAATCCCGGCGCTCCCTGATAAGGCGCGACAGGCGGCAATCCGTCCGGCAAGTAGATGCGCGCGCTCTCGGCGTAGCGGCGCAACACCGATGCGGATGACGCAACCTTTAGGGTAGTATACCAATCCTGCGGCAGACCACGTTTGGCCAACGCGATCGCCGGGGCGACGACTTCCGCGAAAGGCAATTTACCCCAGGCAGCATGCATACGAGCATACCCGGCGGCGGAGGATGGGATGGCAAATGACAGAGCGCCATGAATATTGGCGTCATTCTCCACTTCCGGCCATGAAAATAGGTCCTGCTTTGGTCGCCCAGTGAGCCTGAAGCAGGCTGGGTTCAGATCACGAGGCGCTACCGGTCCGAAATCCACAACATCGGCTTTGGATTCTCCGGCGCGATGCACAAGTGCGAAACCGATCCCGCCAAGCCCGGAATTCCAGGGTTCGACGGTAGCCAGGGCGAGCGCGGTCGCCACCGCAGCGTCTACCGCGTTGCCGCCGGCGTCGAGAATAGCCACGCCGGCCTCGGCAGCGCTTTTCACCTGGGAGACAACAATACCACGCTGCCCAAGGGTAGATGGCTTAGAGAGCAGCCAATTCTGGGTAACATGCGGTGACGGCGTGAAAGTCATTGATCCCTCGTTCACTTGCAGCAGACACAACACCTATAGGCGATACCTATCCCTGCTTGAAATGGGGCTGGAACCGGACGTCGTCGTCCCCTGTCATTTAGCGCGGATGGCTCTAGGTGGTGCTTAAGCGGGGCAGACTTTGGATCACGCTGCTCAGGTGTGTTACGGAGGTCACCTGCTAGAGTGCGGCGGCGGCCTGCTGAGTTGCGAAGAATGTGGCCTCCGCGCGAGACTATGCAGGCCAAGGATGAATGCTTTTGCCAGGTCTGCACAAGGTGCAGGGCGACAGAAAGCATGAACCGGGTCAGACGCCGGCCTGCAGCACGCAAGTGCGATGACTTCTACTGGCGATCGGCTGTCTTTAGACGTCGTGGCTTGGTCTATATCGAGCACCAAGATTGGACGACAAGGTCTATTCATATGTGGTCTGCCAAATATGGTTCGCCCTTCAGCCCGCTGACCCGGGCCCTGGGTCAACTTGATGACCCAATCATCGTGGGTGTCGTCGCGCGCACCGTAGGCTGGTCAATCGCGTGTTTCGTCGGGCTTTATGTCGTCACGATCTGGTTTGTCCACTGGCTGCTAGGTTTGCACGGCGTAGCCGCATGGGCCACTGACATCATCGGATCCATTGGTGCGTCGTTCCTCGCTCTGTGGCTGTTTCTACCTGTGGCCGCGGCCATTGGGACCATGTATTTTGATACAATTGCCTTTGCTGTGGAGCGCCGCTTCTTTCCATATTTACCTCCTCCCCGCGGTGCTCCCGCAATGGAACAGCTATGGGATGGTCTCGCCGTTGCCTGCCGGGTACTTCTTTTCAATTTTATTGCGCTCGTGTTGGCCATGATCTTACCTGGTGCCGGTCTGGTGCTTGGCTGGTTGATCGCGGCCTACGCGATCGGGCGTGGGCTTTTTGTTGCGGTGGCGATGCGCCGGATGTCCCGGAACATGGCTGAATCTCTCTATCGGTCCCGCCGGAGCATTGTATTGACTTCAGGCGCGATACTAGCAGCAGCATCCTATGTACCGCTGCTCAATCTTCTGATTCCGGTTGTGGGCACGGCCGCTATGGTTCACGTCCTTGATGTGGCCGTGGCCGCCGCGCCTATACACAGCCGATCATTCTCCTAATCCGGTGCAACTACATAACGATGTGGATAACCGAAACCGACTGTTGTTGGATGGCCGCGCCGTATGGTAGGCGAAGCTTCTTTTCGGCCGGGCAGAATTCCTTGTTTAAGCGTCAAAAGCCTAACGACCTGAATGCCTCCGTGTTGGATACGACGCTTCCAGTCGGCCTTTCTCCGCGTCCGGAGGAAGCTAACGCCGAACCGGCCGCGGCTATCCGTCAGCCGCTCCCGGACACCGTGCCAGCATCGTCAGACAATGGCCTGGGTGTTCCTCCTTTCCGTCCCGCTCGGTCTAAGGAAGCGTTAAATATGTCAAGACCGCCTTTCTCGCCACCCACGGCCACGTCCACTCCGCCAGTTGCGCCTCCGCGGCCTGGCATGACAACATCTCGCCCGCTGGCCCGTGATCCGGCAGAACGGCGAACCCTTGTCGTTGGGCGGGGTATCAGTGTGCAGGGCACTGTTCAGGACGCGGAGCGTCTGGTTGTCGAAGGCACGGTGGAAGCGTCCATGATCCATGCCACCGAACTCGCGATCGCGCCGGGAGGCATTTTTAAAGGTGAAGTCGAGGTAGAAGAGGCGGAAATCGCCGGCACGATTGATGGCACATTGACGGCACGAGGCAGTCTGATTGTTCGCGGCACCGGCCGTGTCCTGGGCACAGCGCGGTGCCGCCGGCTTCAGGTTGAAGACGGTGGACAGATTACCGGACGGATTGAGATGATCAGTGACCAGTCGCAGTCCGACGTTTCGCCGCGGCAGAACGTGGAGCCGGTCGTGTAGATCTTAACAAACGAAAGCCAGGCCATGCTCACAAGGCCTCGCGGATACGATCAAGGCGGTGGAACAGGATTCGGCGGAAACCAAGTGCAGACTTAATAATGCCAAGGCCAGCTCAAGCGTCTGCTTGCACGAATCGTGGAGATCCTTGCAATACGTGTTTCAGGCAAGAAATCCTCGCGTCAAGCGGCTCAAGCGCGTCCGGCTGCGGCGCCGTGGCGAAATGCGCCGTCAAGCAGGGATAGTGGCCTTCCCAACCTATCGTGATGAACGGATCAGTGTCTGTCGTTATGTGGCTCGCTGAACTAGCATTTCGCGCTCAGCAGCATCGTCTTGGGATTGCCTAAAGCCGCTAGATAAGGCGCTAACTGCTGCTTGTCATTGGTTGCCTGCATCACGTCGGCCGCAACCACCAGCGAACAGCCGGCCGCCAGCATGACCTGCTCATTTTTAGCACTGCTTGAACCCGCTGTTCTGGGGCATTAATTGTAGCTTTCCGTTCGGCTAGACGACGATGATTGGGAACAAGCGTTAGCAGCGGTGAGACCGGATGCACTGAGCGGTTGGGCGCTCCAGCTTGCGGTTGGCTGGCATTATACTGTTCCACCAGAACTTACTGCGCGATAGCTTGATAGGCAGCCAGACAGGCGAGATCCACAATCTGGCTAGATGATGCATCCATTGGCACGATCTGCACCGGCCTTTCCATCCCAATCAGCAGGGGCCCGATCGTCGTACCACCGCCGAGATGATGGGCGAGGCGAGCTGTGATATGGGCGGAATGAAGCTCGGGAACAACAAGCACGTTGGCATCCGCAGTCAGCCGACAGAAGGGATACAACGCCCGAATTGAAGGTTCCAGCGCAACGTCCGGGCTCATCTCGCCGTCGTACTCGAAATCCACCTTTCGCTGATCAAGGATCGCGACCGCATCCCGCATGGGTACCGCGCGGTCATGCGGCGGATCACCAAAGGTCGAGTGCGACAAAAGAGCGACGCGCGGCTCATGGCCAAGATGCCGCGCCGCAGCCGCCGCACCGATGACAATGTTAGCCAACTGCGTCGCATCTGGTCGGAAGTTCACTAACGTATCAGCCAGGAAGATCGTTTTGCCGCGCATCCCGACAAGCAAGGTCAAGCCAAAGGGGATGGCACCCGCGGCAGGGCTGATTGCGTGGCCGATGTCGTGCAGGCAAACAGAGGCAGAGCGGGTAAGCCCTGTGACCATGGCATCCGCATCACCTGTTGCGACCAGGCAGGCGGCGAACACATTTCGGTCCTGATTAACCATGCGCTGCACATCACGCCGCAAAAAGCCACGCCGTTGTAGCCTAGCATAAAGATAGTCGACATATTTCTGATTGGCGCCCGACAAACGGGCATTGTGGATCTCAATTCCTTCAATCTCGCCAAGGCCGAGTCCGGCCATGGTTGCCTGAACTCGGTCTTCACGCCCGATCAGGATGGGCCGGCCGTATCCAGCATTACGAAATGCCACAGCGGCGCGGACGATTTTTTGTTCCTCGCCTTCCGCAAATACCACACGACGCGGGTTTTCCCGAACCATATCCATCGTGGCATCCAAAGCATCGGCGGTTGGGTCCAGCCGCCCCGACAGGCTGCGCGCGTAGCGACGCAAATCTTCGATGAGCTTACGTGCGACGCCTGAATCGATTGCGGCTTTCGCGACCGCAGGTGGCAGGCGCGTGATCAACCGCGGATCGAAAGCGTTCGGGATGATGTAGTCAGGTCCAAAGGCAAGACGGCGGCCGGCCGATGCGGAGTGGACCTCGTCTGGCACGTCCTCGCGGGCCAAGGTCGCCAAGGCCTCGGCGGCCGCGATCTTCATGGCGTCGTTAATCGTGCTGGCCCGCACATCCAGCGCACCGCGAAAGATGTAAGGAAATCCAAGAACATTGTTGACCTGATTTGGGTAATCGCTGCGGCCGGTGGCAATGATCACACCGGGATTCACCTCTCGCGCCTCTTCCGGCGTGATTTCAGGATCCGGATTTGCCATCGCAAAGATGATTGGCTTGTCGGCCATGGATGCGACCATTGCCTGGGTCAACGCGCCTTTTACGGATAGACCAAAGAATGCATCGGTTCCCTCCATCGCCTGCGCGAGCGTACGTGCGCGGGTGTTGGCGGCGTGGGCTGATTTCCACTGATTCATACCTTCGGTACGGCCCTGGTAGACGACCCCTTTAGTGTCGCAAAGGATCACGTGCTGCGGGCGCACACCCATCGCCTTGAGCAATTCGACACACGCAATTGCCGCGGCGCCGGCGCCATTGACCACCAACTTGGTGTCGCGAAGATTGCGTCCGGTCAGGTGACAGGCGTTGATCAGCCCAGCGGCGGCGACGATCGCCGTGCCATGCTGATCGTCATGAAATACCGGGATATCCATTAACTCGCGCAAACGCTGCTCGATGACAAAGCATTCAGGTGCCTTGATATCCTCAAGATTAATTCCGCCGAAGCCTGGGCCGAGAAAGCGCACCGCATTGACAAATTCATCGACATCCTCGGTGCCGATCTCAAGATCGATACCATCGACATCAGCAAAACGTTTGAACAGCGCGACTTTGCCCTCCATCACGGGCTTTGAGGCGACAGCGCCCAGATTGCCGAGACCCAGGACGGCGGTTCCGTTGGATATGACCGCAACCATGTTGCCTTTGGTGGTGTAGTCATACGCCAGCGCCGGGTCCCGTGCGATGTGAAGGCATGGCTCAGCAACGCCTGGTGAGTATGCAAGCGACAGGTCACGGGCCGTGGTGATCGGCTTACTGATCCGGATTTCCAGTTTCCCCGGCCGGCCGCTGGCATGCATCGCCAGCGCCTCCTCGGCTGAAATCCGCGCAGTTCTTGTATCGCCGACGCTATCGGCCATAGCGAGCCTCCCCTTTTGCTTTAACCAGCGTTCCTGAACGGTGCTGCTCACGCCATCATGGGCGTGCTTCGCCAGGGACGGAAGAGGTTTCGGTTGAGGCATGGCAAGTGAGGACTGTTCTGTGGCAAAAGGCTGCCGATGACCAACCGATTTGATGTGATTGTCATTGGCGGGGGACATGCGGGCTGTGAAGCCACCGCCGCGGCGGCACGCATGGGGGCGCGAACGCTGCTGCTGACCCACGCCTTGCACACCATTGGCGAGATGTCCTGCAACCCATCGATCGGTGGGATTGGCAAAGGTCATCTGGTGCGGGAGATTGATGCCCTCGACGGCATCATGGGACGCGCCGCTGACCTTGCCGGGATTCACTTCAAGCTGCTTAACCGGAGCAAAGGACCGGCGGTGAGAGGACCTCGCGCGCAGGCGGATCGCATGCTGTACCGCCGAGCGATCCGTGATTTGCTGGAGGCCACAGAGGGTCTCTCGGTTCAGGCAGCGGCGGTAGAAGATCTGGAGATCGGGCCAGACGGTCGGCTAATGGCCATTATCTGTGGCGATGGTAGGCGAATCGGCTGTGGTGCTGCCGTTCTGACGGCCGGCACCTTTCTGCGTGGGATCATTCACATTGGCAATCAACAAACAGCGGCTGGACGCGTCGGAGAAGCACCCTCGGTTGGTTTGGCGCAGAAACTCGGCCATCTCGGTCTGCCGCTGGGGCGTCTGAAGACGGGAACGCCACCGCGGCTCGACCGCCGCACAGTAGATTGGGAAGCCATGCGCGCCGACCCAGGCGACGAGCAGCCAGAACCGTTCAGCACAATGACCAGGCGGCTGGCGAACCGGCAAGTCGACTGCCGCGTGACCGCCACGACTGAAGCGACGCACGCTGTCATTCGGGCCAACATTCATCGCTCCGCGGTTTATTCCGGACAGATCGGCGGCAAAGGTCCACGTTACTGTCCCTCGATTGAGGACAAGGTTGTCCGATTTCCCTCGCGGAAAAACCACACCATATTTCTGGAGCCAGAGGGGCTCGACGATCCCCTCGTGTACCCAAACGGAATTTCCACCAGCCTTCCAGAGGACGTTCAGCGCGATTTCCTTAAGACGATTCCCGGCCTGGAACACGCTCGGCTCGTTCGACCAGGGTATGCGGTGGAATACGATTATATTGATCCTCGATCGCTGACAGCCGGCCTGGAATTGCGCGCCGTTCCGGGTCTGTTTCTCGCCGGCCAAGTCAACGGCACGACCGGTTACGAGGAGGCCGCGGCACAGGGATTGCTGGCCGGCCTTAATGCCGCGCGCCTTGCGAGCGGCGGGAAGCCCGTGTCGCTGAGTCGGACCGAAGCCTACATTGGTGTTTTAGTGGACGATCTCACGACGCAAGGTGTGACCGAGCCTTATCGAATGTTTACCTCGCGGGCCGAATTCCGGCTTAGCCTGCGAGCTGATAATGCTGACATCCGCCTGACTGCCAAAGCAATTGAATGGGGATGCGTTGGGTCGGCGCGGCGGGCTGCCTTTTCAGTCCATCAGAACGCACTCATCGAGGCCTTGGAACGGGGCCGTCAGGACGGACTTCCGGCTGCGGCGATGGGCTGCCTGGGTGTTCGGCCACCCCCGGATGGGCGCTGGCGATCGGTTCTGGATTTGGCGGGAAACGAGGCGATCGGCTGGCAGGATTTGTGCAATGTGTTTTCCTGGCTGGAGCAGCTTCCACCTCGGGCAGCCGATCAGCTTCGGACGGATGCACGATATGCGGGCTATCTCCATCGACAGCAAAGCGAACTTCGGCTGAGCCAGCGAGAAGATGGTGTGGCGCTGGACGATATCCTGTTTGAGGATATCGGCGGTCTGTCAAACGAAATACGTGAAACGCTGAACCGCATTCGGCCGCCTTCATTGGGCGCTGCATCTCGCGTCCAGGGCATGACGCCGGCAGCACTGGCGTCGATCGCAGCGTATCTTCGTAAACGTGAAGATTTTCGTCTCGGTCGCGCGGATGCGTGATCTGCCGGTGACTTCACACCTTAGCATTGCTACATCCGTCCCTCCCGCTGCCGGCGCTACGCCCGCGATGGCGCAGTGGTTCGCGGCGAAGGCTGATCACCCCGACGCGCTGCTGTTTTTCCGCATGGGTGATTTCTACGAACTGTTCTTTGCCGATGCCGAAGCCGCCGCCGCCGCACTCGACATCGCTCTTACACATCGCGGCGAGCATAATGGATCGCCAATCCCGATGTGTGGTGTCCCGCACCATGCCTCGGAGGTATATCTTGCACGACTGATCCGCCGCGGTTTCCGTGTCGCGATCGCCGAACAGATGGAAGACCCCAAAAGCCGCAGCGGAAAGATACCGATAAAGCGAACGGTTGTCCGGGTGATCACGCCCGGCACGATTATCGAGGACGCTTTGCTAGAGGCTGGCCGGCCAAACCTCCTGGTTGCCCTGGCGCTGGAGGCCGGCGAGCTTGGTGCGGCCTGGATCGACGTTTCCACGGGCCTATTCGAAACATGCAGCGTTGCCTTAGTCGACCTGCCATCCTTGCTGGGGCGCCTGGAGCCGGCGGAGATTCTTGCTCCGGACGGCCTTGATCTGGGTGACTGGACAGCGGTTCGTTCACCCGAGCCGGCTCCGTCACCACCGTTGATAGCCAGGCGTCGTCTGGCCGAGGCATTCGGCACGGTCAGCCTCGACGCGTTTGGGACATTTGGCGACGGAGAGGCCATCGCCGCAGCGGTGGCACTGGATTATGTCCGCGGCACACAATCCGGCGCGCTGCCACGGCTTGGTCGTCCGGAGCCTCTAGGACAGTCCGGGCTACTGGCGATGGATGCCGCCACCCGGACAAGCCTAGAGATCCACCGATCGCGCGATGGCGGCACGCGGCATACGCTGCTAGCGGTCGTGCGTCGAACCCTGACGGCGGCGGGTGCTCGTTTGTTAAGCAACTGGCTTTCGGCACCGCTAACGGACAAGGACGCGATCATTGCACGACAGGATGGATGGTCGTGGTGTGTTGCCAATCCGGATGCGACAAATCGGCTAAGAGCCGCCATCAAAACAGCGCCGGATATAGCCCGTGCGCTAGGACGCCTGTCGCTGAACCGGGGCGGGCCGCGAGATCTTGCCGCTATCAGGGATGGGCTGAACGCCGCCACCGCCGCCGCCAGCATCTTACATGATCCACTTCCCCAGGCGCTAGCGGAGGCACGTGCCGCTGTTCCTTCTGGGCTGACCCTCGCGGGTGAACTGACGCGGGCACTGACGGATCCTCCGCCGACTCGCCTGGAAGAAGGCGGCGCAATACAGCCTGGTTTTGATGGCGAACTGGATGCATACCGCGCGCTGCGGGATGATAGCCGCCGAGCGCTGATCACGCTACAACTCGACTACGCGCAGCGCTATGGAGTTGCGAGCCTCAAGATCAAGCATCATGCGCAGCTTGGCTATGTCATCGAAGCTGCTGGCGCGGCGGTGGAGAAGTTGCGGGGCTTTCCTGAATTAACCTTGCGACAAGGTATGGCGAGCGGCGCTCGCTTCACTGAGCCGGAACTTTCGAATCTCGACCAGCGCATCCGGGAAGCCGGGGAACGGGCCGCGGTGCGTGAGCGGACGGTGTTTGCTCATCTGGTCCGTCAAGTGCTGGAGCAATGTGACGCTTTAGCGGCGTGTGCAGAGGCCCTTTCCTTCCTGGACGTAACACAATCCACTGCGCGTCTTGCGGAAGGGGGATCCTGGGTTCGTCCTTTGATCACCGACGCGGACGACTTCCTGATAAAGTCCGGGCGTCATCCCGTCGTGGAGACCGCGCTTGCCGGCCAGGGCGGCTTCGTTCCAAACCATTGTGATCTATCGACCGATCGGCGAATGATGCTGCTGACCGGCCCAAATATGGCGGGGAAGTCGACATTTCTACGGCAAAGTGCGTTATTCGTTGTTCTGGCACAGGCGGGCTTGCCGTTGCCGGCAGAATCAGCCGCCGTTGGCATTGTCGATCGATTGTTCAGTCGTGTGGGTGCCGCGGATGATCTCGCGCGTGGGCGGTCCACCTTCATGGTCGAAATGACGGAGACAGCCGCGATACTGCATCAAGCGGGACCAAAGTCCCTGGTGGTCGTCGATGAGATTGGCCGTGGCACCTCCACCCTGGATGGCCTTGCGATTGCCTGGGCTGTACTCGAAGCTCTGCATTCAGCGATACGCTGCCGCACTATTTTTGCGACGCATTTTCATGAGCTTACTGGTCTCGCAGATAGATTGCCCAGGTTACGGCCGCATACCATGCGGGTGAAGGAATGGAAGGGCAGTGTGGTGTTCCTGCATGAAGTCGCCGAGGGCGCGGCGCGGCGGTCCTGGGGTGTGCATGTCGCGGAACTGGCCGGAGTACCGGCACCGGTGGTGCGGCGCGCTGCCTCATTGATGGTCGCCATGGAAAAGCATGGGGGAGCACTTGGTCAATCGACTTCGATTCAAGCGTTGCCTCTGTTCGCTATGGCGACAAGCCAAAATGACCCGGCCTCCGGCATGGAGGATTCAGGCCTTCTGTGCCAGGCACTGAGCGACATACACCCTGATACATTGTCGCCGAAACAGGCTTTGGACGCTTTGTATCACCTGAAGTCCATTGCCGCCGCTTGTATGCATAAGTCCACGGTATAGGGTTGATCGGATGCTAACTCCCATCCCACTACCGCGTGCCCCTGAGGCGGCCACGAACTTGTTGTCCGACACGCTGGCCGGCTTGGTCCAGGAGAGCGGCGGCATTCGCCGAGATGCCGCGGTGGGAGCGTTTCGGCGTCATTTGGCACGAATTCAGTCATATGTTCAGCATGCGTTTGAGCATGAGCAGATAACTGGATTGCAGGCGGCGCGACTTCTGGGTGCGCTAATCGACGGAGTTGTGTCGGCTCTCTTCGATCATGCGACGCGTCATGCGGACCTCGGACCAGTCGAAAGCTTAAGTATTGCCGCGACCGGCGGATATGGACGTGGTGTCCTCGCGCCGTTCAGCGACATTGATCTGCTATTTCTGACTGCCCCTCACCCGTCGCCGGAGACGCTTCGGGTCGTCGAGTACATGTTGTATTTTCTTTGGGACCTTGGGTTGAAGGTTGGACATGCCACCAGAGCCATTGATGATTGCCTGGTTGAGGGATCGAAGGACACGACAATCCGGACAGCGTTGTTGGATGCTCGGTTCCTGACCGGTGACAAATTGTTATTCGCAGACTTCCATCGACGGTTCAGGATGGCATGCAAGGAGGCTGGCGCCGCCGATTACATCGCGGCCAAGCAAGCTGAGCGTGCAGTGCGCCATCGGCGTTATGGTGACAGCCCATTTGTGGTTGAACCAAACGTTAAGGAAGGTCGTGGAGGACTTCGTGACCTGCAAACGCTTTACTGGATCGCGCGCTACGTTTTCGACACCCAGACGATGGGCGAACTGGCCGACCTGGGCGGCATTCTTACGCAAATGGAGGCGCGGCATGGCAGGCGGGCGTGGGAATTTCTGTGGACCGTCCGGTTTCATCTGCATTACGTAGCTGGCCGCGCCGAGGAGCGTCTAACCTTCGATTTGCAACCCGTCGTGGGTGCGCGGATGGGTTACACGCGACATGGTCGGCAGGATGGCGTCGAGCGGTTCATGCGCCATTACTTTCTTACAGCGCGTGAGATTGCCAGGCTAACCCGGATTTTGGAACCAGCGATATTGCGATCCGCGCTCGGACCCCCAGCCATCGAGGCCGAGACCGATAATGCATTGCTTTTAGCCGGTTTTGTGCTGGCGGAGGGTAAGTTGCTTCCCGTAGGCGGACGGGATTTTGATGCCGAGCCAATCCAAATGCTGCGCATCCTGCAAATTGCACGCGACCGAGGACTAGAATTGCATCCTCTTGCCCTACGGTCCTTCATACAAAACGCGCGACGAGCGATATCGCTCCGCACGGATCCGAAGGCGGCGAACATTTTTATGGATCTTCTATGTGGCAAAGAGCCGGATCGTCACTGCCCTGGAGGGCCAAATCCAGATGGGGCGCAATGGCTAAGCATTTTGAATGAGACCGGGTTTTTGGGCCGCTACATGCGGGACTGGGCGCGGATCGTCGGCCAGATGCAATTTGATACCTATCATATATTTACCGTCGATGAGCACACAATCGAGGCGATCCGCATCTTGAATACGCTTGAGCGGGGAGAACTCGCTGACATCGCCCCCGTTGCGTCGGAGCTAGTGGATCATGTTCAGTCGCGCCGCTCCCTTTACCTTGCAACGTTGTTGCATGATATCGCCAAAGGTCGCGGCGGCGATCATTCCGAGTTGGGTGCTGAAGTGGCCTTAGAAATTGGGCCACTGCTTGGCCTGACGGACGAGGAGACTGAGACGGTATCCTGGCTAGTGCTGCACCATTTACTATTGAGTGCCACGGCATTTAAGCGAGACATTGATGATCCAAAAACCATTCTTGATTTGGCTGACACCATCCAATCACCCGAACGATTACGCCTGCTGCTCATTCTGACCGTCGCCGATATGCGCGCGGTATCGAGCAAGGTCTGGAACGGTTGGAAAGCAACGCTTTTACGTGAACTTTACACGCGCGTAGCCGAGGTTCTGGCCGGCGGTCTGGCTACAACCGAACGCGATGTTCGGGTTGCTCAGGCTAAGCAGGCCGTTGAAGCGCTTCTACTGGAGTGGACAGAAGCCGAAAGAGAGCACTTTACACACCTTGGCTATGGTGGGTACTGGCTGTCTTTTGATCCGGAAACTCATGCGCGCCATGCTCGTCTGATTCGTGACGCGGAAAATCGGCAATCGCCTCTCACAGTCGACACTCAACCACTGCCAGCTCGCGCCGTAACCGAGGTGACTGTTTATTGTGCTGACCATGCAGGCTTGTTCAGCAAGATATCAGGAGCGCTCGCTATCGCGGGCGCCTCGATTGTTGACGCACGAATTCACACCATGACCAATGGCATGGCACTGGATACATTTTGGGTTCAGGACGCCGCTGGAGGTACCTTTGACGCACCGCACAGGCTTGCTCGGCTATCAGTCCTGATCGAGCAATCACTGTCAGGTCATTTGCGTATCGCAACAGAAATCAGGAAGTTATCAAAAATTCTGCTGGGACGACGTATGCAGGCTATCCATGCGCCGCCCCGAGTGGTGATTGATAACCGGGCCTCGAACACGCATACGGTCCTTGAGGTCAATGGTCGCGATCGTCCAGGCCTATTGCACGATGTCACGGCGGCAATAAGTGACGAAGGTCTGCAAATTGCATCGGCTCATGTGACCACATACGGTGTCCGAGCCGTAGACGTATTCTATGTAAAGGACGTGTTTGGCCTCAAAATTGAAAACGAGCGGAAGCTTAATCAATTGAGAGCCTCGCTCCTGCAAGCACTTATGAATAATGACGAAATATTGCCTCCGCCTACAATTGTAGCAAAACGTAAGCAGAAACAAGCAGCAGTCAGCTAATGGTAGACATTGGCGCTTTAGGTCACCACCAAGAGCCGATTTGCTTCGGTCGTTCTGTCAACTTGATTTCATAATGATTATGGTTCCGGAAATGCCTGCAAGCCTTCATCACACATGTTGCGTAGCCAGATTTGCTCTTTCAGCCACTTTAGGATTGGCCGCATCATTACCGCTTCATGCTACAGCGCGTCCCGCGCCAGGTTTCCCAATTATGGCTCCAGTGACCTCGCCTTGCATTTCCTCGCCGTTCGGACCTCGCATTCTTCCCAATCGACCACTTGCGGGGACTTTCCACAATGGTATTGATTTACCGGCACCCGACCGCACCCCAGTTGTGGCAGTCGCACCGGGCGTGGTCATCAGGATCCAAAAGCATGGTGTCGGGGGCTTAGAAGTTCTCATTCAGCATGATGGCTCCATTGGCGTTTATAGCCACCTAGGATTGATTGCACCTGAGATCGCAGAAGGACGGCAAACGATTTACGGAGGAGAACGACTTGCGACTGTCGGCCGCACAGGGGTTAGTTATGGTCCGCATCTATACTTTGGGATGATTATCAACGGACGCCCAGTCAATCCAGCTCCCTATTTTGCTGTGAAACCGTGTGGCAGTCCGGCGCCCACAGCGTCAGACTCACGAATTGCACCGACGCGGTTGTTTGCTCAACGCCCGTTTTGGTCAAACGACACTAAATTTGCGAACTTAGGCAACAACAGGTAACGCTGCCGGCTGTGCTTCCGCTTGCCACCGCAACGTGCCAACCGCACCGCATGATGTACATTTGGCCGACCAGATGACATATTCCGCACGACAGTTCGTGCAACGCCAAGTGGGATCTGGATCGGCGGCCGCGGCACGGCGGAGTGCATCACGCTGAGCTTTTCTGCCTTCCTCGGTATCGCCGCGTTCCTGTTCCTCGATATCCGCGATCAAGAGCCAAAGGCGTCGCTCGTTTAGCCCATCAGCTTGCGCTGCATCAGCCTGATGCCGCGCTTCCTCGGGCAATCCGGCCTCGATCGCCACTTTGCCTAAGAGAAGTCGACTCTCCGGGTGCGAAGGATTGTTTGCAGCCAAGCGTTTGGCCGACTGAAAACGCGCAAGGCCATCGCTATCACGCGCTAGAGCAAAGTCCGCTAAATCGGGATGAGGCGCTAGTTTCCACGCATTGGCAATGGCGGATTGGGCCCGCCTTTCATGTCCCGAAGCACGCTGCCGACGAGCAAAGGATAATACGGCTGGGGCGAAAGCAGGCTCAGCCTTCCATGCTTGTCTCGCAAACCTGAGTGAGCGAGCCGGGTCAGCTTCAGCATCGGCAGCAGCAATGTAATAGGCAGCGCGAGGGCCACTAGGATTGCTTAGTTCTGCTGCCTCCGCCCAATTATCGGTCTGAATTGCAAGCTCAGCCCTTTGTTGCCGCAACCAAGTCGTTCCAGGATAAGCTGCTTCGGCTTCACGAGCAATCGCCTCGGCTTTACCCCAGTCATGACGATCAACAGCCTGTCGCAGCAGGCCGCGAAAGCCGAGGAACTTTCCGTCTTCATGGGTCGTCAGTGCCCGAAAGGCTTCTTCGGCTTCATCTTCTCTGCCGGACAATCGACCAGCTTCCGCGATGAGTAGCAGCGTTTGCGGCGACTCGCCTATCAGTTGACGAGCACGGCGGGCTTCCTTTCGGGCAACCGTTTGCTCACCGGCTGCCAGTGCAACAAGTACGCGCGTGATCGCTCTCTCACCCAGCCTGAGGCGGTGCCGACGCCGCCAGCCTGCTCCGGCCTTTGGCAGAGCGGCAATGCCGCCGAGCAGACGCAGTAGAATGACGATAACGACGAGGAGCAAAACTATCACCAAAATTGCAAGCGAGGCAGAGGTTTCGATCGTAATCGAACCAATCGATGCACTGACATGTCCGGGCAGGTTGCCCAAGCTCCACGCCGCAGCAACAACAGTTGTGCCGATAATTAAAAAGAGAACAACCGTCCGCATCAGGCGTGCGCCGCGATGTCTGCGAGCGCTGATCGGGCCTCAATTAGCGCTTTGGCCTGTGCCAGCCATTCGCCCGCGGCTCTTACAACCATTGGATTTCCGCTGGATATCGCATTGACGGCAGCGGTTAAATCGCCCGCCTCGAGCGCAGTTCTGGCGCGAGTGATCGCAATCACCGGTGCATTACCGACAACAACGTCATTGCCGCGGCGAATGGTCACGAGATCCTCCGCCCGTTCCCAGGTTCGCTCAATGAACGGCGCGCTGCTGTTGCTGGGCTGGTTCGCAGCCAGCGCGGCACGCTCCACCTGCGGAAAGGCAAGGCGAAGCTGAGCCTCCGTTGGTGGCGCAGCTTCAGCATATCGAGACAGTGCCGGCGGCGCATCGGGCAAATTCCCTAGAGGCTGTCCCGCTGCCAGGGCTAATGTTGCCGCCTGTAGGCGGGCAATACGGCCAACCCGCGCAGAAACGGCATCAATCCTGTCCGCAGCTTTTTCCAAAGTGGAGACTTCACCAACCGTCTTCTCGAGTTGTTGCTTAGTCGCATCAAGGCTGGACTGGTCGCGGGCAGACAATGATTCTATCCGGCTTGACAGAAGGTCAACATGAGTCGCTAGCTGCGCTTGAGAGGATATGCGCGCTTCAAGCGCATCGAGCCGAGCTGAAAGTTTCCCAAGATCCGCTGCGGATGGTGGATTCGGTTGCTGCTCGAGACGACCAAGTCGCGAGTCGACAGCTGCCAGTTTTTGCTGGACAGCAAGAACTTCAGGCTGCCAGCCGGGCGTTTCAGGTGGCATATTCGGGTACCGCCACACATACAAGATTGCCATGGTTAAAAACAGAAAGCCTAAGCCGTACAACCATGGAAACAGGTGCGGTTGGTTCGGCCGTTCGGCGATCGGTGGCATATCTGCCTGCACGGTCGGCTCGTCAGATGACGGAAAACTCGTTTGTTTGGTCATTTCAGCAAGGCCAGCATCGCATCCTGGTTTGGCTTCGAGGCGACACTTATACGGCGCCACGTAAGGTCTCCTAATGCCACGGTTGATCGCCTGCTGATAGTCACTGCTTCGACATCATGTACGGCCTCATCGAGGCTAGCTGCCCGCAAAAGGCGAACGAAATGGCGTGCTGTCTCCGCCGAAAAAAACATGATCACTCTCACATGGCAGAGTTTTAGGTTGATTTCAGCCTCGGTCGGCAAGATTGAGACGCCTCTTGCCCGATATACGACATGTCGAACGACCCGAAATCCGCGATTTCGGAGGTTGGTGGCCAGATCAAGCCCTTGGCGAAATCCAGTCGGCAGAAACAGGCTGCCTTTGGTGGTGGCAATCGTCTTGGAGACAAGGTCGGCAAGAGCAGTCGCGTCTCCACCAGCCGTCATGACGTGCTTGAACCCGGCCCCTCTAGCTAACGCTGCCGTCACATCTCCGACTGCAAACATGAGGAGATCATGGCATGCGGCCGGAATTGCTGCCAAGGCACTCCGACTCGTGAGTATGGTAGCCTGGATTCCATGCGGAACTTGAGCCGTCTTACCCACCTGTTGGATAGACATCACGGGAGCAACCACCGGCGTAAAGCCAAGCGCGGCTACTCGAGCCGCAGTCTTGCTCGCGCCTGGCTCTGGTCTTGTTATCAGCACAACGGCCAACGCACCGCTCTTGTCAAACGACTTGGGATCGATGATGTGACACATATTCTGATATGAGCAATAACTTGACCATCTAGAGTTTGCCAGCGGGAAGGCAACCATGAAGCCGGTGCTAGGCATTGAAACTTCCTGCGACGAGACGGCTGCCGCGGTTATGGGAGCCGATGGGCGGGTGTTGGCAGAGGCAGTCCTTAGCCAACTGTCCGAACATAGACCCTTTGGAGGTGTGGTGCCTGAAGTCGCGGCTCGGGCCCACTTGCACTACCTTCCTGAACTCGTTCGGCAGGTTCTCACGCATGCCGGCGTCGACTCGGCCGGCTTAGGCGGAATTGCAGCGACGGCCGGCCCTGGGTTGATTGGCGGCCTAATTATTGGGACGCAGTTTGGAAAGGGCATCGCAATAGCTCATCGATTACCCTTCATAGCAATTAATCACCTGGAGGCTCATGCCCTTAGTGCCCGAATTCCTGGTTTGGCTGACGGTGGAGCAGCCTTTCCCTACCTGCTGTTGTTGCTGTCCGGTGGCCATTCCCAATGCATCGCAGTAACCGGTGTTGGACGCCATGTGCGGTTGGGAGGGACGATCGACGATGCGGCTGGGGAAGCGTTCGATAAAGTTGCTAAACTTTTGGGACTAGGGTGGCCGGGTGGCCCAGCCCTTGAAGTGCTAGCTGAGGAAGGTGATCCCGCCAGGTTTCCGTTTCCCCGGCCAATGCTCAGACGTCCTGGATGCGACTTCAGTTTTTCTGGGTTAAAGACTGCGGTGGCTCAAGCAGTTGCACGCCTGGGAAAAAATGCGCTTGGCAGGGAACAGGCCGCTGACATAGCCGCAAGTTTTCAACGAGCCATGGTCGACGTGCTTGCGGATCGAGCTGCCAACGCGGCAAGAATGATGCAGAATGCCTATCCAAACGCGCATTTAATGGTGGTTGCCGGGGGCGTCGCCGCAAACGCACGGCTAAGATCAACGTTGGCTCGCGCGGCCAAGGATTCGGGCTTCCAGATGTTAGCGCCTCCTGTCAGGCTATGCTCGGATAACGCGGTGATGGTTGCCTGGGCCGGGATAGAGCGGTTGCGGGCTGGCTTGATTGATGACTTGTCCCTGGACGCGCAGCCGAGATGGCCGCTGGAAACGCTGAACGACCAATCCATTTTGGCATGAACTACCGTCACGTTTATCACGCGGGTAACTTCGCTGACTGCTTCAAACATGCGCTGTTGGTCGCGCTGATCGAAGCTTTGGCTCGCAAGCCAGCGCCGTTCTATGTACTCGATACGCATGCTGGAGCTGGTAGATATGACCTAAATTCTAAACAGGCACGACAAACCGGTGAAGCTGACAAGGGAATCTACGTTTTGCTGCAGAGACAGTCACCTGAGCTTCGCCGATACCTAGGATTGGTCGAATCGCTGGGTCTCTACCCGGGATCTCCGCTGCTGTTACGAGCCTTGCTGCGCCCTGTTGACCATATCAGCTGCTGTGATGTGGGGGCAGAAGAAGTCGAGCTTCTCCGGCAGGCGTTTCACAATGATGCGCAGGTCACCGTGCATCAGCGATCCGGCTGGGAAGCGCTTGGAGCGCTACTCCCCCCAAAAGAGAAGCGTGGGCTGGTTTTTATTGATCCTCCGTTTGAGAGTCGAGATGAGTTCTCTAGTCTTGCGGATGGTTTGTTCCGAGGGTATCGCCGCTTCGCCCGAGGCATTTTCGCTGCTTGGTATCCAATTAAGCAGCTTTCCGCCGTTCGAAGCTTCATGGCTAATATGCAGGCTCTTCCCATAAGAGATATCATCGCTATTGAAATTCGTATTAGCAAACCGTTTGACCGGAGCCGGTTAAACGGGTGTGGTCTTCTGGTGGTAAACCCACCGTTTCAGTTTGATGATCGGGCTCGCTTAATTGGAAATGCTGTCCTTGACGATCTTAGCTCAACCGAAAACGAGTCCAGGACGAATGTTTATCGGATAGCTGATGAGTGACGTGCAGGTGCCTGGCGTAGTTCCTCACGGTCTGAGGTGTATCGTCGGATTAGCGGGACATGCAAATATGTCAAGGCTATCTCCTCTCGGCGGAAAATTCGCATCGTGTGACCTAATCATGCAGCTTCTGTTGCGACCTTGACGTGATGATCAGTAACACCAGTGCGTGGCATGACGGCTTATGGCGGCCTCGCTTGCTACAATCTCACTCCGATCTTGATATCTGGTTAGAGAAGAGATCATGCTGAGGGGTATGCTGACTGTCGGTGGCTGGACGCTTGTCAGCCGCATGCTGGGCTTTGGACGAGATATGTTGATTGCGGCATTGATCGGAACAGGGCCGATAGCGGATGCATTTTTTGTTGCGCTAAAGTTGCCAAATCTGTTTCGTCGTTTATTTGGTGAAGGTGCGTTCAACGCAGCATTCATTCCGGCCTTTTCAGGTTTACTACAAACCGAAGGTTTGGCGTCGGCCAAGCGATTCGCTGAGGAAGCGCTTGCGGTGATGACCTTCTGGTTAGGAATCATGACAATCGGTGGCGAAATTTTTATGCCGCAATTAATGCTTGTTTTGGCACCAGGCTTCGCAGCCGATCCGGCGAAGTTTGAGCTTGCCATAGATTTGTCGCGTATAACATTTCCGTATTTGATTCTAATCTGTCTGGCGGCTCTGGTGTCTGGCGTTTTGAATGGCTTTGATCGCTTTACGGCTGCCTCAGCCTCATATGTCCTGTTCAATATCATTTCCATTGGGTGCATGATCTGGCTTACACCCTATGTTCCGACCATCGGTCACGCGTTGTCCTGGGGAGTCACGCTTTCGGGTGTGGCGCAACTCGGGCTTCTCATGTTGGCGGTGCGCCGAAGTGGAATGGCACTAGCCATTCCTTGGCCACGGCTTACGCCGCAAATGCGGCTGTTGATGCGCCGTATGGCCCCAGGCATTTTGGGAGCTGGCGTTACACAGCTCAACCTGGCTGTTGATGTCATCATCTCCAGTTTACTTCCTGCTGGGACAGTATCGGTACTTTATTTCGCTGATCGAGTTCAACAGCTTCCGCTTGGTGTCATCGGAACCGCTGTCGGAACCGCACTCCTTCCCCTGCTGTCGCGCCAAGTACGTGCAGGCGAGGCTTTAGCCGCGATCAGCACGTTAAACCGTGCCATGGAATACGCGCTTTTTCTGACACTGCCGGCTGCCCTGGCTCTTATGATCTGCTGCTATCCCATTGTCTTGGTCTTGTTTGGTCGTGGCGAATTTACCCCAGAAAGCGTGCTATTTTCATCGCAGTGCCTTGCGGCCTATGCATTTGGATTGCCGGCTTTCGTGCTTATAAAAGTACTTGCACCTGCCTTTTTCGCACGAGGCGATACGAGCGGCCCGGTCAAAATAGGGTCTGCCTGCGTGGTGCTAAACCTTTGTCTCAATGTTGCGTTCATGGTTCCGCTTGCACATGTGGGCCCAGCACTGGCGACAAGTATTGCCGCCATCTGCAACGTCACTGGGCTGGCGGCTGTTCTGATGCGGCGTGGCCATCTCCGCCCCGACCAACAACTCCAGCGAAGGGTCGGCGGGATGATCGCGGCCTCAGTGACTATGGGATTAGTTCTTTTGGTAATGCGTCACATGCTCTTTGGTATGGAATCGCACGGCATATTCAGGATGATATCGCTTGTCGGCCTCATTATCGGGGGAATGGTTACATACGCCGCGGCTGCGCAAGCCTTTGGCGCATATAGGCTTCGGGATGTCACCAGCATGATGTTCCGGCGTCGCTTGCGCAGAACCGATGGATCGGCCATTACTTCCGTTCCAACAATTGAGACCTAGTGCATGCAGCGCGTCTTTTCCGGCATCGCACCCTCTGGAATTCCGACCCTTGGCAACTACCTCGGAGCAATTCGCAACTGGGTCAGGCTGCAGGCGGATCATGAGTGCCTGTGGTGTGTTGTCGATCTTCACGCCATCACGGTGTGGCAGGATCCAGTGGCGCTGCGGCAGCAGACGCTTGAAATGACGGCTGCCCTGCTGGCGTGCGGCGTGAATCCATCTGAGCATATTCTTTTTCCGCAATCTGCCGTTCGGGCCCACGTTCAGCTTGGTTGGATCTTTAACTGTATAGCTCGTGTTGGCTGGCTTAACCGAATGACACAGTTCAAGGATAAGGCCGGAAAGGACAGGGAGAATGCATCCTCCGGCCTGTATGTTTATCCAAATCTAATGGCTGCCGATATCCACGCCTACCACGCTACCCGTGTTCCAGTGGGCGACGATCAAAGACAGCACCTTGAGCTGGCAAACGATATAGCCAAGAAATTCAACCATGACTATGGAATGAATTTTTTCCCGAATATTGAGCCTCTCGTGCTTGGACCAGCCGCACGCGTGATGAGCCTGCGAGATGGAACACGAAAAATGTCCAAATCTGATACTTCTGATCAAAGTCGCATTAATCTGACTGATGATCCCGACATGATCGCCTTAAAGATTAGGCGGGCGAAGACGGATTCACTTCCGATACCAAGTAACCTGGCCGACTTAGAAGAGCGACCTGAGGCGCGAAATCTAATTGGCATATTTGCCGCTTTGCTAGACGCCGATCATGCTACCGTTCTGACCAATTATGGAGGTATGGGCTTTGGGCCATTTAAGGCTGCACTTATCGAACTGCTTGTCGAAAAACTATCTCCAATCGCCTCCGAGACGCGTCGGCATCTAAATGATAAAGGGTTGATCATCCGCGTTCTTAAGACTGGTGCTGAACGGGCAGCCGCAATTGCTGACCCCATTGTCGCCGAAGTTGAGCGGATTGTAGGTTTCATGTAAAGACCTCGCTAAAAAGTGCGAGCATCAGCCATGCTGACGGGTACTACAATCCGGGCGTACCAGAAGATTGAGGAGCAGGCTCAATCATGGTCGAACCAGCACTTTCCACGCGAAAGACAGCCAGCCCACGCCTGACTTGGCCATCAGGCAAGAAGGCAAGCCAGCCGTCGGCGCCCACAAACCCGGCCGGTTGCGTTAGCGCGACAAGGTCAACGCCCTGTGGCGCGACAATTACTCGAGCAATTGAAGCTGCATCGAAGGCAAGGTCAGCAAGAGGTGGCGGCGGAACACCATATTTTACCGCATAATCCTGTTCAAAATTCGCCCGCGCATTGCTATCCGGTGCTGCGTACCATGCGCCTAAAATTGAACTCGACCCGCTCGCGGCAGATGACCATAGCGCGGGTCCTACAACCTGAACGGCGGAGCGATCGACATCATAGTATGGTAGAACTGCCGCTATCTCCCGGAGATCGTCACCCGTATCGGCCAGAAGAAGGACGTTGAATTTCGGTGGAGGGATGGGCGTCTTGAGAAGTTCCTGCGCTTCGCGCCTTCCTTCGGCAGTCCCCATAGCACGGGCGGCCTTAACCTTCGCATCAATTGGACCCCGGCGATTAGCGTAATCGGATAGATCTCGCGCCGCTGAGGTGATGGATCCCATGCCAGGTGCATGCATGTGCACAGTGGGTGGCGATAGGCCGTTAGCACCCGTGGCTTTTTTCAACGCGTTAGCCATGGCTCGGCCAAAATCCGTGTCTGGCAGCAGAGCGGCAAATTGGGTCTTTCCTTGCCCCAGGGCAGCGGCAACCAATCGTCGAATTTGCTGGTCAGGCGTCACCCCAATCGTCCAGATTCCGGATTGCGATTGAGAAGTATCGTTTGTGAACGCGAGAACGTTAACTCCGGCTGATCGCGCTATGGGGGCAACGGCTGCCGTTTCCACCGATGTAAGGGGACCCAATATGACCTTGTCACCGTTCCTCAACGCTGCTTGAGCCGCCAAGACCGCCCCGCCAGCAGTCCCAGCAGTGTCAATAATATCCAGATTGGAGTTACTACCCGCTGGAAGGGCAAGTTGTGCTGCCTGCTCCAGAACCACACCCAAATCCGCGCGCGCACCTGTCAATGGAAGCAGAATCGCGACTTTCCGCGCTGACACTTGTGGACCGGCGCCCGCCAAATCTAGCTGCTGCGGGTTACCAGTGCCAAATTGAGAGCCAGATCCGTATCGTCCAGAATACTGATCCGCACAGCCTGTGACGGTGAGGGTGCAGACAAGGAGTAGGAATGCCCGTTGCAGCATCGGCCGCGTCTCCAGCAGACCTTCGAGACGGCCAGTCCGACTCGTTATCTGGCCTTGTGCTTGTTTCCACCCCGATCGGCAACCTTGGAGATGTCACAGAGCGAGCACGAACCACTCTTCAATTGTGCGACCTCGTTCTCTGTGAGGACACGCGCCGGACCGGCATGCTGCTGTCGGCGCTTGGCATCCGCGCGCGGACAGAGGCTCTGCATGATCACAACGAGGACGTCCGAATTCCTGAAATTTTAGATAGGCTGCGGCGTGGGCAAACGGTTGGTCTGGTATCCGACGCTGGCACGCCGCTTGTATCTGATCCCGGGTACAGGTTGGTTCGCGCCGTAATAGAAAGCCGAATTGCGGTGACAGCTGTCCCTGGACCGAACGCGGCGGTGACAGCACTGACGCTGTCTGGACTGCCGCCCCTACCCTTCATGTTCCTTGGTTTTCCACCCCCCAAAAAAGCCGCGCGCCGAGCGATGTTTAGCGGGCTACGCGCCGCAGAGCGTGCCGGACTAGACGCAACACTCATTTGGCATGAGGCGCCGCACCGGCTGCTTGAGACGTTGACCGACTTACGCGACATCTTTGGGAACCGATCCAGTGCCGTGGCTCGAGAACTGACAAAGCGCTTCGAAACGGTTGAGCGGGGTCGATTAGACAAACTTTCTGCTTGCTTCGAGCGCCAGGCTCCCAAGGGTGAGCTGACCGTGGTTCTTGGGCCTCCCGAGGATAAAGATCCTGAGAATCTCGACGAACGGCTACGCGATGCTCTGGCCTCTCAAACGGTTAAGGATGCTGCTGCTATGGTGAGTACCGCCACTGGACTACCCAAGCGGCTCGTTTACAGCCGGGCGTTGGAGTTGATGAATGAGGTATCCAAAACTTCAGAGTGGTAATTCACTTCTTAATCGTGGCAGTTCTATCGGATCAGCCTTACGGCAATGCATCAAGTTGGTCACACGCCCACTGTGCAGCATCGGCTACGACCAAATTGGGATCAGATCGGAGTGAAGCCGCCTGCACTCGGAGTGTTCGATCCCGTGAGTTACCGATTGCTATGAGAACGTTTCGAATGAATCGATCTCGTCCGATTCGTTTGATGGGCGAGCCAGTAAAGGTTGTTCGGAACGTTTCTTCAGTCAACGCCGACAGGCGAGCCAGATGTGGCGCGGTAAGGTCCGCACGCGCTATGATCTGTTCGTGGGAAGTGGCCGAGGCGAATCGGTTCCATGGACAGACAGCCAAGCAGTCGTCACAGCCGTAAATACGATTGCCTATCAGAGGTCGGAGTTCGTGGGGTATTGAGCCATGATGTTCGATTGTCAGATACGAGATGCACCGTGTCGCTTCAAGTTGGTATGGTGCTGGAAAGGCGTGGGTGGGACAGATGTCAAGGCAGCGTGAGCAAGAGCCGCAATGGTTTGAGGCGGCTTGATCTGGCTCAATTTCCAGATTCGTATAAACTTCGCCAAGAAAAAGCCATGAGCCATATGATCGTGATACAAGGTTAGTATGCTTCCCTTGCCAGCCGAGACCGGCGCTCTGCGCTAAAGGCTTTTCCATAACAGGCGCCGTATCGACAAAGACCTTAAACTCACATGAAAACCGTGAAGCAATAAACTGCCCGAGATGCTTCAACTTTCCTTTGATAAGAGCATGATAATCTCGATGTCTTGCATAAACCGAGATTGCACCCTGGCTGGGTTTGGACAAGACTTCAAGCGGATCAGTCGCAGGCGCATAGGAAAATCCAACAACGATCACACTACGAGCGGCAGGCCAAAGGATTTGTGGGTCGCTTCTTTCGTCGATCCTGGATGCAAGCCAACCCATGTCCCCATGGTAGCCGGCTTGTACGAACGCTACGAGTCGGTCTCGTGCTTCCGACCCAAGGCGTGCAGGCGCAAAGCCGACGGCGTCGAATCCGATTGCGAATGCATGAGTGCGTATCATCGCCCGTGGATCAGCTTGTCCTGTCACGGGTGCTTCTTTTCAAGCCAAGCTGGCTGTCTAATGTCTTTTGGTCGGTATCGCCAGGGTGCAGCATTGAAGGTTAGCCTCTGCCACGGTAATTAGGAACATCCTGCGGCGGCACCCATACCTCTGACGGTGGTAAACCCGTTTGCCAAAAAATATCGATGGGTATTCCCCCTCTTGGATACCAGTATGCCCCTAGCCTTAGCCAGACAGGATTCAGAACTCCTACCAGCCTGCCAGAGATTTCCATTGCGCAGGCTTCATGAAAGGCACCATGATTTCGATACGAGTTTAAAAACAGCTTGAGAGATTTACTTTCAACAATCCAGTTGTCTGGTATGTAATCAACGACAAGATGTGCGAAATCAGGTTGGCCAGTAATCGGGCAGAGGGAGGTAAACTCAGGACAAGTGAAGCGGACAATGTAACGCAATCCGCTTGCGGGGTTCACAATGCGCTCAAGTTCAGATTGATCTGGAGTAGTTGGTTGTGGCGTGGACTTCCCAAGTTGCTTTAAACGGGGGGCATCTTGTTCTTTCATATGAATTACTCCGACATTCTCCACGCGGTTCGGACACGCGCCGTATATGCTGTTAAGGTTCCTTCCTGGATCGACAGACGGAGGCCTTGCATAAGAGATTGGTAGTAGGTCAGATTGTGCCAAGTCAGCAGCATTGGCCCCAACATTTCTTGTGCCCGAAAAAGGTGATGTAGATAGGCTCGGCCGTGGCGAACACAAGCCGGGCACTGGCAATCTGGATCTAGTGGCTGAGGATCGGCAGCATAACGCGCGTTGCGCATGTTCCTAATTCCGGAGGATGTATAAGCTCTTGCCGTCCGCCCCGCTCTCGTTGGAATAACACAATCAAACATATCAATGCCGCGCTCGACGGCACCGACAATATCATCGGGTGTACCGACGCCCATAAGATAGCGAGGTGCATCCACCGGGAGATTGGGCAATGTCACGTCGAGCACTGAGAGCATCGTCTTCTGTCCCTCGCCTACTGCCAGTCCCCCTATAGCGTATCCATCGAATCCAATGTCCTTCAGCACGTCGGCGGAACGGCGTCGCAGGTCGGGATAGGTGCTCCCCTGGACAATACCAAACAAGCTGTAACCCAACCGTACACGAAAAGCCCCTTTCGATAGACGTGCCCAACGCATTGATAACTCCATCGATGCTCGGGCTGTCTCATAATTCGCTGGGAATGCCGTGCACTCATCAAGCACCATGCTTATTGTTGCATCAAACATGTCCTGAAGTTGGATTGAACCCGCCGGCGTCAGACAATGTCGACTGCCGTCGATGTGAGATTGGAAATCCACACCATTTTGATGAAGCTTCCGCAATCCGGCAAGGGACATGACTTGAAACCCACCGGAGTCTGTAAGAATAGGAGCCGGCCAATCCATGAACCGGTGAAGGCCGCCTTGAGAAGCGATACGGTCGGCACCGGGCCGTAGCATTAGGTGGTATGTGTTGCCGAGGATACATGTGGTTCCGGTATCTCGCACCGCGTCAGCCGTCATGGCCTTGACGGTGCCGGCAGTGGCAACTGCCATGAAGGCGGGGGTCTGAAGGCGTCCATGGGCTGTATGAAAAACGCCGGCGCGGGCACAACCGTCGGTGGCGAGCAACTGCAGGCGGGGCCCAGGCCGCAGATCAAGCGCAGATATCATGCGACGTGCGTATGACCATTGGCACAGTTTTGACAAGGGGCGCTAACGGTCTGGAGCTACAATATCAACTTAAATCCCGCAGCAGCACCGGTTGCATAACCCAGAATGACACCAGCGTCTGCCCTTGATCCACGACCGTCGGCCGGAGCCACATCGGCATTTGTCTACTCCTAGTGAAGATTTTTAGGTAGCTAGGAAGATTGGCTTGACTAATGCCCCAAACCGGTGTATATTCCTACGTAGCATAGCGGTTACAAATAGCCGGGCCGTTTGTCGCGGCGGCTGCGGTGAAGAAGGACCCACTTAAGCCGCTACTTTTGCAAACCTGATCACGTCGATCAGTATTTCTCAGCATCAAATTGATTGAGTGCGAAATTTTTGACCACATCCTGTATTCGCGCGGAAAAATTCGGGGAAGTCTCCGAACGTGGGCGGAAGAAGTACTGTGTGAAGCTGGTCAACGCCCAGCAGCGCACCATCTTTTTCTACTTGCTGAACTGGAACAACTAGCGGGCGGTTCCTCCGACCGGCTAATGGTTTTGATGCCACCTGGATCGGCAAAATCCACGTATACATCTGTTCTATTTCCGGCATGGTGGTTCACGCAGCATCCGCAATCTGCAATCATCACTGCTTCCCACTCAGCAGGCCTCGCGTCGCACTTCAGTCGCCGCGTGCGTGCTCTAATTCTCGCGAAGGAGGCCTACCTCGGATACAGTGTAGCAGCAGGCCAGCGCTCGGCTCAAACATGGGCCACGACGACAGGTGGCGAATACTTCTCAACTGGTGTTCGGGGCGCAATCGCGGGCCGAAGAGCTGACCTGATTATTGTGGACGACCCTATCAAATCCCTGGCCGATGCAGAAAGTTCGCATCAGCGTGACTACATTTGGGACTGGTTCAAGACCGACCTCACCACCCGCTTACGTCCGGGTGGAAAAATAGTCTTAATCATGACGCGATGGCATCCTGAGGACTTGGGCGGACAACTGCTCGCTCGAACACAGGCTGAATGGCGGGTCATTAGGCTACCAGCGCTTGCTGAAGCCAATGATCCATTGGGTCGACCGACAGGTGCTGCACTATGGCCTGCGTGGGAGGATCGTGAGGCGCTGATGCGCAAACGTAATCTTCTTGGGGAACGAGCGTGGGCTGCGCTGTTTCAACAGGATCCGCGTCCAGCCGGCGGAAAGTTATTTCTAGTTGATCGCCTTGGCGTTATTGATCGTCACGATTGGAATCTTTCACAGGCAACCACAAGAGCATGGGACCTGGCCGCAACCGGAGCAACCAGCCAAAACGATCCTGACTGGACAGTCGGCATCAAGTTAGCGCTACAGCCCGACGGTCGCTGTGTTATCGTTGATGTGGTTCGTATCCGCGGCACACCTCGGCAAGTCGAAGAGCTCGTCGTCAGTACGGCACACAGTGATGGAACAAAAGTAATAGTAGCTATACCGGAAGATCCTGGTCAAGCCGGAAAAAGTCAAATGGCGTACTTGACGAGGCAACTCGCCGGCTTCCATGTCACTGCGGCACGAGAGACGGGCTCAAAGGCGACCCGAGCAATGCCTGTTGCGTCGCAGATCGAAGCAGGAAACATATCAATGTTGCGCGCCGATTGGAACCGGGTGTTTGTCGAAGAGCTTCGTGATTTTCCCTTTGGTCGAAAGGATGACCAAGTGGACGCTCTAGTTCGGGCCTTCACAACTTTGTCTACTCGACTTCGTTCCGCTAAAGCGATTAATATTCCGATGTTTAACCGATAGAAGTCAGGAATGCCAGCTTTTGGATATGTATGTTTGACACTCTATGCGAGCTGATCCCAACAGACCGCGACTATCCGGACAGAGTGCGCCAGCTCAACATTTTGAATCGTGTACTTGCCGGCACGTTGTATGATATTCTACCGTACCATTTTCATGAGGAGAGGAGCGAGAGCGGCGAATACATTCCACTAAGGAAGCGCCGGCCAAGCGTACGATATCCGCTGTGTAGAATCGTTGTCGAGGACAGTGTCTCTCTACTCTTTAGCGAGGGTCACTTTCCGACCATTGACAGCACGGAAAGCGGTGTTCGACAAGTATTCGCTGACATCGTAAAAGAAAGTCATATCAATACAATAATGATAGACGCTGCAGTGAAAGGCGCAGTCGGCTCAGTTGCTTTATTGATGCGCGTGCTAAAAGGCCGGATCTTTATTGACGTGCTTGCGACCACTTATCTTACGCCAAGCTGGAATTTATACGCGCTGGATACTCTATCGCAGGTTGACGAGCAATATAAAACGTCGGGAGCCGATCTAGTTCGGAACGGCTATACGATAGAAGACCCGAGCCAAGAGTTCTGGTTTGCTAGAAGGTGGGATACCGAAAGAGAAATTTGGTTTGAACCGTCGCCGGTTGGTGAGCCGAATCCCTTTCTCGTTGATAATGCCAGGACAGTCGTCCACAAGCTCGGGATCGTCCCAATCGTGTGGATTAAAAACCTTCCGGGAATGTCAGCGACCGGTAATTCCTGCGATGGGGGCTCCACTTTCGCGGCCGCTATGCATACGCAGGTTGAAATCGATTACCAGCTAAGCCAGGTAGGCCGTGGCTTGAAGTATAGCAGCGATCCAACCCTGCTGTTGAAGGACCCTGCATTACACGACACGGATATTATAAAGGGTGCCGGAAACGCGTTAATCGTGTCAGAGAAAGGTGATGCCCGCCTTCTCGAGATCGGCGGGACTGCTTGCAACGCCGTTATTGACTATGTGCGTAATCTACGCGAACTGGCGCTAGAGAGCATTCACGGTAGTCGAGCCAGCCCTGAGCGAATGGCAACGGCGCAGTCGGGACGGGCGTTGGAGTTGCTTAACCAGGGGCTGATCTGGTTGGCTGACAATCTGCGGGTTAGCTACGGAGAGGTTGCTCTCATACAGCTTGCGCGCCTCATTGCTCGGGCGTCCCAAACATACACTCTTGTCGTGCTTGGCAAAGAAGTCGAGGCAATTGATCCTGGTGTGAACCTAAGTCTCAAATGGCCGCGGTGGTACCCATTATCAGCTGACGATCGTCAGAAGGACGCGCAGTCTCTGACATCGCTTGTCGCCGCCGGCTGTATCAGTCGGGAGACGGTGCTGAAAGCTATCGCGAGCTCCTACGACATTGAATTTATTGAAGACGAGACTCAGTCAGTCATCAACAACAATCTTGGAGATCCAGATGGTTGATCTTTCGGCGGACGAGATGATCCCCTCCAACCAAAGCGCTTCATCCCCAACTGCGCCTGAGGATGTGACTGCGGAGATGGCGAAGTTGCGTGCCGATTTCCAATCACGCTTGATTGCAGCAAACCTTCGTACAGAGGCCGTTCGCGCGGGAATGATAGATCTGGATGGGTTGAAGTTAATTAACTTGTCGGATGCTCAACTTGGCCCTGATGATAAAGTTGTTGGGAGCCGGCAAATCATGGACGATTTGCGACGTCAAAAACCATGGCTGTTTGGTGCAACGTCTTCGTCAAGCGCCGCTTTGGCACCAGCATCGCAACCAGTGCGTCGGAAATCAGCGCTGGAAATGACGAACGAAGAATATGTGGCAGCGCGAGCAGCTTTGACTAAAAGACGTTACTAACTCTGTTGCTGATTTATAGTCGAATTACCTAATAGGATTATTTATGGGTATCCAAAACTTTCCGATCTCGCTTCAGCCAATCATTCAGCAGGGCTTTCTTGAGAGAGAATTTCAGCAGGCACTTATCTCGAAGCTGGGCTATAGGGCATGCGCGGATCGGGTGGACATTGCCGCAGGTATCGGCGAGACATTGATTAAAACACGTGCCGGTCTAAAGCCATCCGTCACAACGCCTATGGTCCCGTCCGCCAACACTAATCTTGAGAATGGTCTGACTCCAACAACCTGGGGCGTCGAACAGTATACGATCCAAATGAACCTTTATGCTGCCACGACGGACCTAAACATGGTTACGGATCGTGTCGGTATTGCGTCTCAGTTTCTTCAAAACGCTTATGTCAATGGGGAACAGGCAGCACGTAGCCTCGACGAACTCGGGCGAAACGCGCTGTTTGGGGCATATTTAGGTGGCAATACGCGGGTGAAGGCGACTCTGACAAGCGCCAATCCCACGATCGCGGTCGACGACATCCGCGGCTTTCAATTCGTGTTCTCGAACGGTGTGCAGTATCCGGTCAGTTCGACATACTCGATGAACGTATTTGTCAACGGTAATCCCTATCTCCTGGTCGGGGTCAATCAAGACCCAGTATCTTTATCGACCGCGCCAAACGGCCTATCAGGCACACTAACGACGTCAGCACCCGTCGCAGTCGCAGACGGAACTGCCGCCAACACCGTCTTGGCTTCAACCGGGTCAACGATCGTGCGGCCTTCTCAGCGCACCAACACGTCGCAGATCTTGGCTTCCGACACTCTAACGATGTCTTGCCTTCTGGACGCGGTCGCCAAGTTGCGTCTGAACGCGGTTCCCGAAATTGATGGTGCTTATAATTGTTATCTTGATCCGGTTTCGTCGCGTCAACTTTTCGCCGATCCCGACTTCAAGCAGCTTTTTCAGGGAGCCACGTCCGCTAACCAGGTTTTCAAAAATGGCATGACCAACGACTTCCTCGGACTTCGGTTTGTGCCCACGACTGAGGCTTTTGTCCAGACGCACCCGACGCTATCCGGGCTGATGATTCGCCGACCTGTGATCTGTGGTCGCGGAGCGCTGATTGAAGGTGACTTCGCTGGAATGGCGGCGCAGGACATGGCGCCGGAAGACTCTATTGTGTCTATGGTGGATGGTATCGCGATGGTGACTCGTGAAGCTATCGACCGGCTGCAACAGATCATCGCGCAGTCTTGGTATTGGATCGGCGGCTTTTGTGCTCCTTCCGACACCACAACTAATCCCACCACCGTACCGACGGCGACCAACGCTGCTTATAAGCGTGCGGTGGTTGTTGAACATGTCGGCTAGCAGAAGTCAAAGGACAGACCCGCATGCCTATCGGTTCGGTTAGTCCATTTCGTCCCACCGGCACCGCCAGCCTTTCTCTCTCGACCGCGAATGCCTCAGCCAACGTGCCGTTGGCGGGCGGCGGGGATACGGTTGTCGTCACGAACCCTTCCAATGTCCTTGCCTATGTCAGGTTTGGCGCTGATCAAACAGTCGCGGCCTCAACCTCTGACATGCCGATATTACCAGGTAGCCGGCTTATCTTGTCCGTCAACAGCCTGATTACGTATACGGCAGCGATCATGCCGTTGGGAACCGGGATCATCTTGTTTAGCCGCGGCGACGGGTCAGTCGTTTGAACCCACTCTGTGATCATGAAAAGGTCGACATCCGCCGCTTCTGCGGTTATCCGGCCTATGGCGCAACACCAAGTGGAATGACGTCCTGGCGCTTTTTCACAGTATACGGATTACTCGAATTCAGGATGACTAATCTCGCGCCGACAGAGATCAGCGTGGTCCGCCGCTACCTTGGGACGCTTAGCGCTCTAGAAATTGCTGTTCCTGCATCGGGCGATAACCTTGACACGGATGAGGCGTCTGTATGGACGAGGAACCGAAGCGAACCGGATGACAGGTTGCGCTTGCTCGACGAGTGGAGGCGACGGCTATGCGGGTTCATTGGCGTCCCGTCGGGCCCGTCACTATCCAGCGGCATCGGCAGGCTGATTGTTTGAACGATGGACAGCCTGAAATTACAGGACCGCCACTACCGCGCCCTTGGCGCAGCAGCTCGGCGCGTTGGGGAGACAACGGATGCTTTTCGGCCGATCGACGCTGTTGACCCGCTGAACAAGAATAACCGGTTTCTTCGTCTGCACGCATCGTTCTTTCCGGTGGAGGGCGGATCCAATCATCCGAGTGGCTACGGCATGGTACAATGGCAGGGTATCTTCGACGCCTCTTATACAAGACCTGGCGATTATCTCGTCCAGAAGCTGCGGACTTTCTTCATTGCCGCGCAGCAGCCGCTGTTGCCTGTTCTCTGCGTTGAGACAAACCGCATTATCTCAGTAACGCGGCCACACGTTCAAACGACGACAGCCAGCAATCCATATGGAGGTTACACAGACACCGGAACATCGGTTTTAATGGAAGGATGGCCGGCAAGTGTTCTCGGACTTACTGGCCGGGGCGAGCCGGCCGCTGGATTACCAACCGACCAAACCATCCCATACCTGGTAATTCTAGTGCCGGCGCTACATCGGATCTTCCTATCACCGGGCGATCTCGTGAGCGATGATATAGGGCGCAGCGCAGTCATCACCGGCTCTGAATTGACTGCTTTGGGATGGCGGTTGAGTGCAAAAATGGCAACCACTTGATGGCAGACATATCTGACGTCGAACAAGCCCTGACGAACAGCGTAACGGCTATGCTTTATCCCGAGGGATCGTCACAAGCTAGCATCGCTGGCATAACGTGTCGCATTTATAGGGGATGGCCTAATACAGCCACATTAAGTTCGGATTTAAGCGCTGGCATTGTCAACGTTACCATCACTTCGAACAATGACTCGGGCAAGACGACAACTCGATATCTGGTGGAATGGCAATATGACGACATCGTACCAGATTTGACGGCAAGTGTGACAGGCCAAACTATTTTTATCGCCGGCACTGCCGCTGTTGGCAATGTTGTCGGAGCTTTAATAGATGGCCGAGCGTTTGCATACCGCATATCTTTGGGTGATACACCAGACCTGATCGCGGCCAATCTATGCGCTGCCGTGCAGCCCACGTTCATCGCCGAACTGAGCGGGCCACGAATAAATATGCCTGGCGCCACATCAGTCGTAGCACGCGTCGTCAACGATAATCTTGCATGCTACGAGGGGCGGCGCCAGGAGAAGGACGTCCGTGTTGTACTATGGTGTCCGAACCCGACCGTGCGAGACTCTCTTGCGGCCGCGATAGATCTGTCCGTGGCTCAGTCGCCCTTTCTATTGTTGTCTGATAGGACGAATGCGCGCATGACCTACCGGAGTAGCGCAACCTTCGACCAATCTCAGAACGCGCTTCTTTACAGGCGAGATCTAGTATACACCGTCGAGTATGCAACTGTCATATCCGCGAGCTTACCCTCGATGCTGTTCGGTGCTTCCGTAATTAACGGCCAAATCACCTATGGTTAGGTAAATCACTATGATACATAAGCTAATCGTGACAAAGACCTTCGAAGACTTTGTGCGCGGCGATATCATTACAGATCCCGCTGAAATCCTTCGAATCATAGAAAGCGACCATATTCAGTTCGTGAGGCCAGTCGTTATGCCGGCTTTGGCAAAGGATTGATTTATGCCCATTACTCAGCAAGGCAGCGTTAATACAACGTCACTGATTGTCCCGGATCTATACGTTCAAATCGTATCTCCCCAAAATCTTGTCCTGAACGGCGTACCGACGAACGTTCTGGGAATTGTGGGAACTGCCGCTTGGGGTCCGACAAATGAGCCAATTACCGTGGCGACAATGTCTGATTACGCCCAGAAGTTCGGGCCAATCAGTGCTCGCAAACATGACATGGGTACTCAGGTTGCCGTTGCAGTTCAGCAAGGCGCTCAAAACTTTCGCTGTGTGAGAGTTACGGACGGAACTGACTCGGCAGCAAGTATGTCTGTCCCAGGCACCAATGCCGGCTTCACCGCACTATATACCGGTTCCCTAGGTAACAACATAAGTGTTGCCCTTAGCACAGGAAGTAAGACAAGCACTTGGCTGCTGTCAGTAACTGTTCCGGGCCTGCCGGCAGAACTATACGACGGTTTAACGGGTGATGGTGCAGCCTTCTGGATTGGACTAGCTGCAGCAGTGAATTCGGGTACAGGGTCACAACGTGGTCCGTCACAACTGATTATTGCTAGCTCTGGAGGGACTACCGCGTCACCCGCGCCATTTGCACTTAGTTTGGGTGCGGGATCACCAGGATCTGACGGGGCCGCGATCACAACCAGTGCGCAAGAGGTCGGGGTCGACGGAACTTCCCGTACTGGCATGTATGCTTTAAGAGGCCAGGGCTGCGGCCTTGCTTTGCTCGCAGATTGCGACGACGCGGCGACGTGGACAACGCAGGCTGCCTTCGGTCTTCAGGAAGGCATCTATATGATCCTGACCACGCCTGCAGGTGATACGATAGCAAATGCTGTCGCCGCCATGAACCAAGCCGGTCTGAGCAGCTACTCCGCCAAATTAATGTTTGGAGACTGGCTTTGGTGGTCAGATCAGGTGAACGCCACAACTCGGCTGGTATCACCGCAGGGCTTCGCTGCCGGTCGATTGGCAAACCTTTCACCCGAGCAGTCAAGCCTGAATAAGCCAATTTATGGCATTATTGGTAGCCAACGCTCGGGTGCTCCCGGCTCAGGCTGGAACACAGCCTATGCATCCGCTGACCTTAGTGTCCTGCTCGGGACTGGCATAGACGTGATCTGTAGTCCCCAGCCGGGTGGATCGTTCTGGGGGGTACGCGGTGGCATTAATACGTCGTCCAACGCGGCTATCAATGGCGACAACTACACACGCCTAACGAACTATATAGCGGCAACGCTCGCATCCGGGATGGGACATTACGTTGGTCAGGTCATCAACCAAAGCTTGTTTCAGCAGGTTCGATCAACGCAGCTTTCATTTCTAAATAATATGCTAAGTCAGGGACTACTTGGGAGTACAAACGGCTCACTGCCGTTTAGCGTGATCTGCGACACATCGAACAATCCTGCCTCTCGAACTAGTCTTGGCTATGTTCAATCTGATGCGCAGGTGCAATATCAATCCATCAACGAGCGATTTATAGTCAATGTTGAAGGCGGCCAAACTGTCCAGGTATCTGTCCAGACTCTACCTGCCGGGCAGATTAACTAGGAGAACGTATGATGGCACTGACCACCTTTTCAATTGGACGCGACACCCAATTGGTTATCATGGGACCGACGGGACGCATTGACATCAGCCACGTTACAGAGTTTGAAAGCCGTCAACTCACAGCAGCGGTTCGTGTAGCCCGGATTGATGGAACACAGCTCGCAGCGGAACTTCCAAAGGGTTGGGAGGGCACCTTTGAAGTGGAGCGAGGCACGTCAACGCTTGACGATTTTATAGCAACGCTGGAGCAGAATTACTATAACGGCACTACCTCACAGTCCGGTACTATGTACCAGTATATTACCGAAAGTGATGGGTCGGTATCGACGTATCAGTTCATTGGCGTTGTCTTCAAGCTAGCCAGCGCGGGTGTTTGGAAGGGTGATGCAAGCGTCAAGCAGAAGCTTGATTTCTACGCAACTCAGAAGCAGAGGATTTGATGGAACCCACCAAGACAGTGCTAGCCGCCGCCGGTGCTCCGATTTCGACAACGGATAAGCAGGGTCGACACTTTCTGATCCGCCGGCCAACCGCGCTAGACACATTACGTCTCTTCAAGGTCGCGGGTCCTACGTTAGCCCAGAATGAGCCGTGGTTGGCGATGGCTAGTTTAGCATTTGCTGTCCAAGAGATTGATGGCATTCCAATTCCATCTCCTGTGTCTGAGAACCAGATTGAGCTTCTTGTCGATCGCCTGGGTGAGAATGCTCTAACAGTCATTGCTGAAGCGATTAACATCGCGGACGACGAGACTGATATGAAAGCTCAAGTGGGAAACTTGCCCGGCACCCCGTCCTGATTGATTGCCTATACCTTGTGCGGCACGGGGTGCCATTTGATGTTGCCTTTTCTCTCTCAAGCGTAGAGAGAATGGCCTACGTAATTTCGCTCGGGACTCTACAAGGACATACCTTTGACTGGTCGACGTTCAACTGGGAGTAGACGCTCCAGCTGGTCTTTTCGAACATGGTCGCATAGCTGCCTTAGTGGCCGTTTACAAGCTCAGGCTAAACGAGCCAGTAGCCCGAAAGCCTGTTTGAATCGGTTTAACTTGCGGCGTCATGGATTGGCATTGGGTTGATCACAGCCTCGACGCCGGAGAGGATAACGGCGAACGTAAGGCGCGCGGCGGAAACGTCCAGGCGTCCGGCCCGGTCGCGCAGCAGCCCACCCCAGTGCACCAGCCAGCCGAAACTGCGCTCAATGACCCAGCGGCGCTTGAGCACGACGAAGCCCTGTTGGCCAGGATCGCGCGCGACCACATGGTGGCGCATGCCATGCAGGTTGCACCATGCCCGGCAGCGTCCGGCGATAAAGGCGCCGTCAAGGATCACCGCGCGCAGGCTGGGCCGCTCTGCCGTGCCCGTAACGAGCGCCGGCAGCGTGTCGCGCGCCTGCGTCGAGGCTGGCACAACTGCGCTGGCGAGCCAGGTGCCGTCGGCATCGACCAGGGCCACGCGCTTGCGCCGCAGCACCTTCTTGCCGGCATCATAGCCGCGCGGGCCACGGGGACCGGGATGCACTTGACCGACTGGGTGTCGACGATGCCCAGGCGGAGCTCGGGCCGGCGACCCGCCGCACGGCGGCGCAGCCGGGCCACGTCGCACACCAGACGATCGAACAGGCCCAGCGCCAGCCAGCGGCGAAACCAGCTATACACCGTCCACCAGGGCGGAAAGCCTCGCGGCAGCGCGCGCCAACTGCCGCCCACGCGCAAGTGCCAGGTAATCGCGTCAACCACCAGCGAAGCCGGCGTCGCGCGTTCACTGCGCGGCGGGTCGACCCGCTTCAGCCACCGCGCCACCTCTACGACCGTGCCGGCTGATACCCTTCGTTTCAGACCCGCCTCATGGCGTGCCCGATGCGCCTTGGTCCACGTCTTTGCTCCAACCCGCCTCCTGTCAGGCGGAGGCTCCCATCTTCAAGCCGTAGGGATGGGATCAAGGCGCATACAAATCACTCAAGCAGGCTCTTAGTTTGCAACATGACACAGGCTTCATAAAAGAAGGCGGTGGCGGAGGTTACTATCCTTGAAGTGCTTGGCGAGGTGTTGGTTGCGGCTGATTCAGGCGAAGAAATATTTCACACTCAGCAGCGAGGCAGCACCTGGAAGCCTACCTGATCAGGCAACTTGCGCACGATCTCCATCACGATACCGATAGCGGCCGCAACCTCCTGGCCGGCAAAAACACTGTCGGCAAATACCATCTTAACAGAGGAGAAGCGGGCCTGACGCGCCTCCAGCAACGCAAGTGCGCCATCGCGGCCCTGAACCGAGGCCTCGCCTTCCACACCTCAAGGCATCAGCCATTGATATCCACTATGGCATGACGTTTGCGACCCTTGATCTTCTTGGCGGCGTCGTAGCCGTCCGGACCGTCGACCTAGGTTGTCTCAGCGCTCCGCATCTCGATGACTACTGGCTTGGACTTGCCAGCCGACCAGGTTGTTCCCGATCATACATGACCAAGTGACGATTCAGCCTCTTCTACAGTCCGTCGTCGCGACAGCGCTCGAACCGGCGGTATATCGTCTGGTGTTGCGGCAGCGTGCGCTATGGGATGCCGCTGTGCAGAACATAGAAGATCGCGTTGAACAATTCGCCCATTGCCTATGATCGATACCGGCCGGTTTTAGCGGGTGGCGGGAGGAGGGCGGACAAAGCGCCTGCCGCACCACCTCGGCTTCAGGACTGGAAGGGTGTCTCGGCCTCTGAATTCGCGGTCCGATTCGAACTTCAACTACCCTTTCAGGGGGGTTCCGAGACAGACACTGAAGCATGAACGAGGAGAAAGCCGCTTTGGAACATCCCTTAAACTCAAACCAAAGCCATATTAGGTGGGCTCTGACGCTACCAAGAGGCGGCTGGTCCTCACAACGCTCGTTTGCTCCTGTTCGCAAGTTGTCCCCAAGACTCTTTGCCACCGTCGTAGACCATTATCCGACATCCCGAAGTGCAACCCTTTTTCATGACCACTTCTCTCGTCCAGGACGGACACGGACTGCACAATCCACGGCCTCGGCCAAGCTGAGAGACACCCGCATGGCTCACTCTGTTAGTCAAAGCGGCGATAGAGCACCATTTGTGGCATTCGCCGGCAGAACCGGCTGGATAAGTAACTGGACGTCATTGTCATCAGGGTCCAGAATAAAGCGGCAACCGCAGCAAAGAAGTCCTTCTAAACAACCTTCCCATTTCTTTGCAGGATTACAGCAGATCCCATCTCAAAGACAATCGTCCCGGTTACAATCCCAGGTTCGGAGCCATATTGCGAAAGTCAGTAAAGCTACTCCAGTCGCGTCTGTAGCGCCAGCTTTTCGCGACGGGCCGGTCGACAAAGTAACAAAAGCAACCGCCACTGGTAAAGATAAAGAGACCTCCGAGGCCGAAACATATCTTGCGGGACAAGACGGCCTGCACGTCCAACATCAATGGCAACAACGCGTCGTAGCAAGTCGATTGGGGGCCACTCTCGACAGAGATCCTAAAAATGCGACAGACTGCCAGTTGGCTACAAATCCGCAGCAACCTACGCTACATCTTGACGGGGCTGCCTTAGGAAGATGGGCTGTTCAGCATTTAGAACGTGCCTTGTCTAAGCCAATAAATGGTATTACCGGCATTGATCCGCGAGCCACAGTTCCTCGAGGTTTTGTGTCGCCATTCTAACGCATTAAAACGAATAAACCAAAATAAGCCTTTTCTCTACTTGAGTAGGAGAGTTTCTATGTCAAGTCAGTCCGTCACATTAGGACAAGTCGTTCTACAAGACTTTGAAGTCCCAAACTCTATTCAATTTGGCGGACAACAGAAGTTGGTTGTCCACCGGCTGTCCGGCGGAGCACGGGCGATCGAGTTGCTTGGGCCGGACGATAGCGAAATTCGTTTCCACGGAATATTCTCCGGTCCGAGTGCAGAGAGCCGAGCAAGATCACTTGACAGTTTAAGATTATCAGGTGCCACCGTCTCGCTAAGCTGGCAGTCGTATGAGTATCAGGTTATCGTTCGAAGCTTTTCCGCAGATTATCGAAATCGCTGGTGGATTGGTTATCAAATTGGTTGTGTGGTGGTCAATCAAGCTGGGCTCACAAGTTCCGGCACAGGTTCTCTGCAGGCGCTGATTACCGCCGATCTTTCTGTCGCGCTTAGCGCTCTTAATGACCAACCGGTCGCGCTAAGCGATCTTTCCGCGGCGGTCGGCGCTGCTGGTGCTTTAACTGTCGGAACTACGGCTAACGCCCAAGCCTACGTCACAGCAGCAAACACGTTGAATCTGATAGACAGCCAGACCACCACGCAGAGTCAGGTGCTGACTTCTCCAAATCAATCCTATACTAGCGTCGCGGACGCCACTTCGCTGTATAATGACCAAGTCGCCAACGCAGCATCATTAGCATTCTTGGCTAATGCAAGAGCTTACGTCGGACGCATATGCACTAGCCTCGGCTCACTGGCTTCATAGATGAGAGTCGTAACAGCTATATCAGGTAATCTCTTTCAACTGGCCGCCGCTGAACTAGGTGATCCAATGCAATGGATAAACCTAGCCCGCGTCAATGGACTAAGTGATCCTATGATATCTGCCCCCACCGCAATTATCATTCCGACATCATCTTCGATATTTTCAGATGGCATTGGACCCCAGTAAATGAGCCTGCAGGTCTCAATCGACGGGACAACTATTGCCGGAGTACTGCAAGCGGCTATCACCACGAACAACTATTACTCGTCGGGCTCTTTTTCATTAACCCTGGCTATCGGACCGTCCCCATTAAAAAGCACTGCCTGGTGGTCAGAACTGGGGGCCGCGTTAGTCAACATTAGCTACATCGACGAGAAGCTTGACGATTTGTCCGAAGTTATCACCGGCAGAATTGATACCGTCGTTCTAAACCCAGTTTACCGCACTGTATCTGTAGAAGGTAGAGACCTCTCAGCTGGGTTGATCGATTCCTATGTTCAGCAGGACTTTGTGAACCAAACTGCATCTGAGATTTTGTCCACCTTAGCAGGCCGTTGCGGTCTGGCGGTTGAAGTTTCTCCGACACCAGGGAACGTTGGTCGGTTCTTTGGAGATGGCTACACTAAGTTATCGCTCGGACAATTCTCGGACCTCAGGTCTAATTGGGACCTTGTAGTGCAGCTTGCACGCGCCAAGAATTACGACGTATTTGTCGAAGGAACAACGCTGAACTTTCAACCTGCAGGCGAGGCATCTTTAATGGCAATCCCCATTAGTGCCGGCGACGTGACGGCGATGCGTCTCGAGCGGAATTTAACGGTTGATTCCTCGAACCGGGTGACTGTGCAATCCTGGAACTCTCAACAGATGTCCGCCTATAACTCTGGCGGCTCTACTCCTAGCGCTGTTCTACCAGACAGTTACGGCACTTGGGGAACTGGATATCTCTTTTCGAAATCAAACCTGACGTCCTTACAGACCGACATGTATGCTAATCAGTATGCTAGTGAGGTCAGCCGACTGCAAACCGTTCTCCATATGAACATGCCTTGGAGTCTCGAGATCTCGCCCCGATCGGTTGTCCTGCTGCAAGACACTGATTCTTCGTTTGATGGACTATACCAGGTTGATTGTGTCGAACGACATTACAGCTCAAGTTCGGGATCTAGCCAGACCATACGTGCAGTATCATGGCGTTACCAGGATAATAGTTTGGCTGGCATATAAAAGGGTTGTTCCAAATGCTTGATCGATTAAATAATATTGTAAAGGCACATGCCGGAAGCCAGAGCAAATCGTCGGGGCAGGCGAAATTTGGTACAGTGACTTCCGTTAATTATGAGAGCGGAAACGCGCGAATTCTTGTCCAGCCAGAAGGCGTTCTTTCGGGATGGCTGCCAATACTATCGCAGTGGGTCGGACCAGGATGGGGTATGGTATGCCCTCCGAGTCCTGGGGATCAAGTACTATTTGTGCCTCAAGACGGCGACGTGGAACAGGGCGTCATTGTTGGAAGAACGTACTCCAGCAGCCATATGCCTCCGGTTGCTCCCGATGGCGAGTTCTGGCTCGTACACCGCAGCGGAAGCTTTCTAAAGCTCTGTAACGACGGAACCATCCAGATATCAGGTGAACTTCACGTTCAAGGTAATATTTACGATCAGCATGGTTCATTGTCTGGCCTCCGCCAGTCTTACAACAGCCATACTCACGCTGTGCCAGCAGGCGGAACAACCTCCGCTCCCACACCAACAAACTAAAACGCGATGTTCGATCTAGACCTTGAGTGGACCGGGGACCTATCTGCCGGAAGCGACGGCGATCTTGCATTAGTGAGCGCACCAAGTCTTACAAATCAGCGTGTTTTGCGGCGCCTCCTCACCAACTTGGGGGGCTACATATGGAACCTTAACTATGGCGGTGGCCTGGCGCGATTCATTGGCAGCCCGACAAGCCCGACCGAAATTGAGGCAGTAGTTAGAGCGCAATTGGCACTTGAGGCCGCGCTTCCATTGTCGCCAGCGCCAACTGTCGACATTAAATCTATGAGCAGCGGGACCGGCTATGTCGTAGCGAATATAACATATGCTGATCCTTCATCAGGCAACTTGGTCAGCTTAAACTTTCCGGTAAGCTAGGCGATATGCAACTCAATCTCAAGTCCTTTAGTCAGTTGGTAAGTGACATGGGAGCCGCTCTCCAGGGATCGGCGACCCGTCTAGTGGACGTATCTGTCGGGTCGGTGATCCGTGCAATTTTCGAGGCAAATGCTTCGGTCGTACTGTGGATGCAGTGGCTTGTCTTGCAGGTCCTCGGTATGACGAGAGCCGCGACGTCGACGGGCTCCGACCTCGACTCGTGGATGGCCGACTTTGGAGTAAAGCGGCTGAGTGCTAACCCCTCTACAGGGACACTTACGTTCTCACGGTTTGCCGCCAACCTTCCCGCACTCATACCGGTAGGTACTGTCGTCAAAACCTCTGATGGATTGCTCAGCTTTACAGTTACGGAAGACACTTCGCTCCCGAGTTGGCAGCCCAGTTCTTCGGGCTACGGAGTACCAAGTGGGATTGCCTCGGCTGATGTACCTGCGGCCTGCCTTCTATCCGGCTCGTCAGGAAACGTCCTACCTAATACTATAACGATGATCGCCTCATCGTTGCCGGGTGTGGATCAAGTCAGTAATAATACGGCATTTACTGATGGATACGATTCGGAAACGGACCAGGTTTTTCGGGCGCGTTTTCAGAATTATCTGTCAAGCTTGGCTCGAGCAACGCTGACAGCAGTCAAGGTAGCGATCGCAAATGTACGACAGGGTCTAGTATTCTCCGTGAAGGAAAATGTTAACTCTGATGGAACTGTGACAGTAGGGTCATTCCTTGTCGTTATCGACGACGGTTCCGGGTACCCGTCGTCGGACCTTCTGTCATTAATCGCTACGGCAGTAGACGCAGTCCGGCCTATCGGGACTACGTTTGTTGTCATCCCACCTTCTATATTAACCGTCAATGTATCTTTGACTGTTTATGTGCCAGCTTCGGCAGCGAGCAGTTGTAGCTCGACAGTACAGATGCAGGTTGTCGGATACCTTAATAGTCTGCCTATCGAACGTCAGGCCTCGGTGACACGCATCGCACAAAGCGCGTATGCCGCAAACCCGGCGATTTACAATGTTACGAACGTGACCCTTAACGGGCTTTCTACGGATGTGGTTCCAGCAATGAGCACAGTGGTGAAAGCCGGCCAGATAACGGTGGTTGTAAATGCGGGGTGACGTTGATGACATAAGCGGGCGTATACGAGCGGTCCTCCCCAGCGGGTGGTTTGCGGACCTCACTCCAAACCTGAATGCTGTACTCAAGTGCCTTGCCACCCCGTGGTCCTGGCTTTATTCGCTTGTTCAATATGTCATCCAGCAGACTCGGATTGCCACCGCGGACGGTGGATGGCTTGACCTCATAGCCTTCGATTTTTCCGGCGACGCTCTTCGGCGCCATGACGGCGAGGTAGATTCAGCCTATCGCGGTCGGATTAGATGGACGCTCATGCAAGGCGCCGCTACGCGCATTGCTATTGTGACCAATGTTCAGCGGCTTACTGGCTTCGTGCCAGTAGTCTTCGAGCCGGCAAATTGCGGTGACACCGGTGCGTATGGAGGCGCGGCGTCCGGGTCGTTCACGAGCTACGCGGGCCTGGCGTACGGCATGACGGGAGGGTGGGGAAATCTTGGGCTTCCGTATCAGTTCTTCATCACCGCGAAGCGTCCAGTAAATCAGGGCGTTGCGTCACTAGCGGGCTACGGAACGTCTCCCGGAGGATATGGAGTAGGTATGATCGCTTATGTGGATCTGGCGTTGCTCGTAGGCAGTGTGTCGGATAACGATATTGCTGCGTTCGTTAGTAACATTGTTCCCTTGAACACCACTGCTTGGCTTCGCCTCAATTAACGCTTAGTCCTTCAACTACAGCAGAGATATCGGCATGGATCGTAATATCGTGTACCCTGGCAGCATTCCACTCGATACGGATCTGCTAGCGCTCAATCGCAATACAATGGTCGGTCTTGGATTTCTAGCGCAGGCAGTGCTTGGCGGAGCCACCGTTGTAGATGGGCTGGCGTGTCAACCAACGACGCCGGCTTCGTTGAGCATTGTCATCGGGCCTGGTAGTATGACTCAGTTCGCAGCGATCGACCTAAGTGCTTATGGATCCCTTCCGGCGGATTCGAATGATTTCATGTTAAAGCTTGGTGTAAATATTGGATCAAGCGTGTTCAGCTTACTTGGTCCCAGCAGCGTCGGCCAGTCGATAACTTACCTTGTTGAGGCAGCGTTTCTGGAGTCGGATGTAAATCCAGTTGTTCTGCCGTACTATAATGCGAGCAATCCGGCACAAACGTTTAACGGACCTGCTAACTCGGGTACTGCGCAAAATACAATCCGCAAGCAGAGTGTACAGATTCAGGTTAAACCTGGTGCACCAGCTAACACTGGAAGTCAATTGGCACCTGCGGTGGATTCAGAATGGACCGGCTTGTATGTTGTAACAGTTGACTACGGACAGTTGGCCATAACGGCAGCGAATATCGTTGTCTTGCCCACCGCACCTTTTCTAAATTGGAAGTTACCCATGCTGCGTCCCGGGTTTGGATCCGGTGTACGGAGCTTCACCAGCAGCGGAATTTTCTTTATTCCGGCAGGTGTAGCTCAGGTGGAGGTAGAAGTGTGGGGCGGGGGCGCTGGCAGCTATGCTTCGATATCAGGCTTACCAAGTGGAGGAGGGGCCGCGGGCGGGTATGCTCGGAAGTGTATCGTCGGGCTGACGCCGGGCCAGCCTGTTGTGATTACTGTTGGTGCTGGGGGTATGGGTGGAACAACCGGCGGATCGGGAGCTGGACCCGGCGGCACCTCCAGCTTTGGATCCTTCGTAAGCGCCACAGGCGGACAGTTGAATAGCCAGGCGACATTCCTACTGCCGCAGAACGGTGGAACGCCAGCCGGTTATGGCTGGAATGGCGATGTTAACTTCTACGGTTCCGACGGCCAGGCTGGAATGGGACCTGTTTTTCAAGGAGGGATGGGTGGAGCAGCTCCCATGGGAGGAGCACGAAATAGCGGAACCTATGGCAATACTGGATATTTACCTGGCGGGGGAGCATCCGGCGCAGGTACAGGGGCCAATGGCACTACGGGTTACAATGGCGCAGCGGGAGGCGGCGGACTGGTTGTAATTCGGTGGTAGCAAATCTGCGAACCATCGACATTCGGTAAAAGCCTTGAAGGTCTATGAAACCTTTGGCTTAAGATCCTGAAGTTCACCGCCGAACACATTCTGCAAGGCATGGATTGCAGCTTACTACCTGTCAATCGCCTTTCGCAGCCCACAACTTACCTTGATGGGCATGTTACGGAATCACAATGTCAACGCTCGCCACCCATATATGGAAACCAAGCCACGCTCGCTTGGTTATTATTGACTCATTCATACCAGTTCCCCGCGGCTCTGCTGCTGTGGCTTTGCCGCCCCTGAACTGGCCCACCAAGGATCCGGGTGACGTTCTCGATTACATATTCGATATAGCGCCGGCGATTGTCGGAAACGACGGCGATGGCATTGCCACATTGGACGTCAGCCTGGCGCCTTCTGCTCCCGGAGATCTAATGCTCCAGAGTATGACTGCCGACGGCAGCCGTGTCATTATCTGGCTTTCCGAGGGACAAGCGGGTACGATCTACACGGTTACGTTCATGATTAAGACGATCAACGGCCGATCCATACAACGAAGTGTTCTTCTTCCTGTTTTGATGTTGTCCTCACCCCCAATTCCAGCCAATGCCATTCTAGCTGCATCAGGCATCGTTCTAACCGATCAGAACGGCAATCCCATCGTAGCAAACGACTAAGAGGTCGGCCTAAAGCCGGCCGTTTGCCTGCAAACGGCGAAAGTTTGGATCAAGCGCAACAGCATAATTAGGTCGCGCCGGAGAAAGATAATCCATGCCTACTATTGACGAGCTGGCCCCCGCGACATCAGCTTCAGATACAGACGAATTCATCGTCAGCCAGGCCGGTACCGCTAGGTCCATTTCCCGTTCACAGGTTTTGAACGGCGTGCAGACACAATTGGCGGTTCCGACGGGATCCTTGCTTGGTCGCATCAGTTCCGGCACTGGCTCGCCCGAAGTTATTTCTATCGGACCAAACCTTAGCTTTAATGGTAGTACGTTGTCTGCTACGGCAACACCGTTTTTAATTGATGCGCTACAGAGTGGCTTGGTCCCGGCTTCTGGCGATCTGCTGTCGATGTCGCAAGCCGGCACAAATGTAGCTGTAACCTACGGACAATTTTTGAACGGGTTTTCCGGCCTGTCTAATGTTAACATCTCACAAGCACTTGTCACGCCAACTGGCTCAATGGGTAGTCAGACACTTGCCAGCCTGACGGCGAAGATCCTGCCAACTTCCGGAGGTAGCCTCACTGGTGCGCTTTCGCTTGCTGCTAATCCGACGCTGCCGACCCAAGCTGCCAACAAAGCATACGTGGATCTGCAAAATTCAAACGTACTTTCATTAACGGGCGGCTCATTATCCGGAACCCTCTCTCTTTCCTCCACGCCGCAACAACCATTGCAAGCCGCGACGAAAGGATATGTTGACGCGGCGATTGCGATCACTCTACCCGCCACTGGAGGATCGCTGTCAGGAGCACTTCTTCTGAATGCCGATCCTGTCACTACGTTACAGGCTTCAACAAAACATTACGCCGATCTTAAGCTTTCTCGAACCGGCGATACATTGGCCGGCGTACTAACACTTGCCGCTGATCCGATGCTGGCCTTGCAGGCGGCTACGAAAAATTACGTTGATACACAATTTGCAGCAGCTTTACCGAAAGCGGGGGGCACCCTGCTGGGCAGTCTGGCGCTGGCATTCGACCCAACCCTCAATGCGCAGGCGGCGACAAAACAGTATGTCGATCAGAGACTTCTTCGGACCGGAGACACTCTTGCCGGCGCATTAGTACTCGCGTCCGATCCGGTCACAAGCAGCCAAGCGGCTACAAAAAATTACGTTGATACACAAAGTCTTGCCAGTGTATCGCGGGCTGGATCGTCAATGACAGGCTACCTACTGCTCGCCTCTGATCCCGCGCTCGCGCTTCAAGCATCGACGAAGCAATATGTCGACTTACGTGTCGCCCGCAATGGCGATACATTGACGGGAGCGCTGTATCTGGCTGCAAACCCGACTGCTCCCCTCCAAGCGGCTACAAAGCAGTACGTCGATGGACAGACGGCGAATGCCCTGACAAGTGCGGGAGGAACATTTACCGGCTCGGTCTTACTGGCAAGCGATCCGCTGACTGCGCTTCAGGCTACTACAAAACAATATACCGATGCTCGCGTTTTACGGGCCGGAGATACATTAACCGGCGCATTGGTTTTGGCGTCGGATCCCATCTCACCGGGCCAAGCGGCGACAAAGAATTATGTCGATATCCAACTGAGCAGCACGTTGCCGAGGACGGGCGGAACATTGAGCGGCAGCCTAACTCTTAATGCCGACCCCATCGCCGCCAGCCAAGCGGCAACCAAGCATTACGTCGACGCGCAGACATCAACCACATTATCCTTGCTGGGCGGGACCTTAACGGGTGCATTGTCACTGCTTACAGTTCCGACCCTTCCTACTCAGGCAGCGACCAAACAGTATGTTGATACACAAGTCGCTACCGCTTTGCCGGTTGCTGGCGGCTCGCTCAGCGGCATATTAAGCCTCGCCGGCGTGCCGACGTCACCCCTGCACGCAGCAAGTAAAGCATATGTCGATGCAAACCCTTCGTCAAATGGTGTCATTAACGTTGCGTTGGCGCCATATGGCGCCCTACTGAACGGAGTTGCGGATGATACCGCTGCCTTTAAAGCGGCGTACTTAGCAGCGCCCGCAGGATCGGCAATCTACGTTCCACATGGAACCACAGTGCTGCAGCAACCAGGCAGTTGGGGAATATCGCTGACAAAGCGGGTCAAATGGTTTGTGGACGGCACTACTCTGGCGGACGGAACACCTTTGGCATCTGCGGTCCCGTCTGGCGGTAACTTGGCCGAATTGGTCCTACCAGGTTTTGTTGTAGGCAACACGTCGACCAGCTTTTCGGTCTCGCAGGGAAGTTCCCAAGCGACTGATCTCGCTGTTCAACAGTCCGCCTATATCGTTAGCCACAATGGTGGAACAAATGGCGCGGTAGTGGCGAATGCCCGCGTCGACACCATTATCTACAATAGCCCTGCCACCTATATATGGGGCGGCATCGATCGGCTCATTTGGGCGGGCATCCAAACTCCTGTAGCCGCTACTCCAGCCCAACATGTCGGGCGCTACATTCAGACGGTTCGCCAAGTCGTGGCAAATGGCACAAACGGACTGCCGCTCCCGCAACCTCAACTTTGGGCAGCATGTCTTGAATACCGCGATGCAACCGGCCTGCCCTCGAGTTCGGCAAATGCAGCATTAACAGTAGAGATGGACTGGTTTGGAAACGGTCTGGATGATGCAAACAGCCGAGCAATACAGAGTCTGGTCATTGGTCAGAGTAACACCGCTGGTGCGCCCGTTCAGGTTTCCACCATTATTGGGGTATCGCTAAGTGCCGGATCGTCCGGAAGTGCCATAACAGTCTTCAAGGTAGACGTTCCCTTCTCGAACGCTGTTTTGGACACCACAAATGCAGCGCAAGTAGGTTCTGCACCCGTCATCAAGATGTCTGCTGGTCAAGCAATTGCGTTCGAGGGATCCAACTCCTGTAGGCTTTTTTACGACAATACGACCAACACGAATGGTTCGCTGAAATGGACTACTGGATCTACAACATGTGTCGTTGGGAAGGGAATTTCAGTTGGTTGGGAAAATGTTTTTGCCACATCAAATTCCATACCAGCTTCTATCGCAGGTAATATTCTATTTCTTGTAGGCGCAAGTGCTTACACTTTAACTTTGCCTGCGGCTTCAGCGGTAGCCGCGGGTACTGGATTTACCTTTTCTGCCCTTGGAGCTGGAGCAGTAAGTATAACACCGGCGGGCACCGACGGAATTGACTGTGGCCCAGTAGTCCTGAGAACCAACGACAGGTACCATCTTGTCTCCGATGGATCATCAAGCTGGCGTGAAGTCTTTAGGACCAATGCTGTTGGTCCGAAGTGGACCGCTCCTCCTGTTTTACCGTCATACACGGTTGCGACACTTCCGACAGGTCAAACGGCGGCGGGTCAAGCTTTTGCTACGAATGGCAGGAAGCCTACCGAAGCAGCCGGCACGGGAACTGGCGTGCAGGTATTTTTCGACGGTCAACACTGGATCTCCTGTTGTAGCGGAGCCGTGGTGGCTGCCTAGGGTTCTCCTCAAAGCCGAAAACAAGTATCAGAAAGTAGTTTGATGCCTACAATTTCGCAGCTTCCAGCCGCTGCTTCAGTTGCACCTGCGGACGAGATGCCGATAAGTCAAGGTGGCAGCCTCTGCGCCGTATCTGTTGGGGCACTGCTGGCTTCCGCGCAACCGGCAATTTCGATTCAATCATCTGCGCTACTTGGGCGAACCAGTTTGGGTTCCGGCGGACCCGAGCAGATTGATGTTGGCATTGGACTTACGTTGTCCGGGGGAACGGTCGTCGCCACTGGGGCCGATCATGCAGCTTATCCTTCGACCTCAAGTTTCGTGCTTAAATCTGATTTGGTGATATCCAGTCAGGGAAGTCAGATGCTCATGCCGACCGAGTTCCTCCGTGAGCTCTTTTCGGCGGGGCAGAATGTGACCATTGATGGTAACGGTGTAATCTCAAGCGTTACAGGCGGCGCCTCCATCTCGCCCGTTTTGCTTGGTAGCGCCATCGGTGCGCTGGAAGTTATTTCGTCCTTGGCCGTCGGTGATCTCATTCCGATAAGCCAATCCGGGGCTGATCATGCTATCAAATATGCGGACTTTTTGAACGGTCTTACTATTGATCAGGCTCCGTCGGCCCTGCCTGCGTCTAATTCGGATAGGTTGTGGGTTGCGCAAGACGCCAACACCATGGGAAGCCAGAGTTTCGGCGCCATATGGGCATGGATTTCCAGCCAAATGCCCGGCTACACGATACCTGTAGCTGAGATCACCGTAAGCGTTGGCCTGAATGCCATCGGACATAACGGGCGCATTCTGGTCTGTAGTCAGCCGGTGACACTAACGCCTCTTCCCGCACAGATGGGAGACGGATTTCAGTGTCAAGTCATTAATGTCAGCAGTGGGAACGTGACGCTTGGCTCCGGCGTTCTTACCTCGAGCGGAGGCAACATAATTGGGCCACAGCAGTCGGCCGTTGTTCAATGCTTCACGTATTCAGCGGGTACAGTTGTATATGCTTTAATGTCTCAGGCCTCTGTAGCGGTTGCCATACCGGGTCAGGTAACTGGATTGGTTGCTTCAAGCGTGTCCGCTACAGCCGTAACTTTGTCATGGCAGACGCCATTAATCGGTGGCTACCCCTCAAACTACTTGGTGTTCTACAGGCAAACTGGGTCTTCTGGCTGGATCGATAGCCCTAGTGCGATAACAGGAACGAGCTCTCAGCTAGCCAATCTTCAAGCTGGAACGAGCTACGACTTTCAGGTGCAGGCGGTCAACGGGAGCGGTACGGGAATTGCGTCGCAAAGCTTGACTGCGTCAACGACAACGGTGTCCGCATTACCGCTCCAAGTACCAGCCCAAGTTACTGGCCTTGCGGCATTGACAGCATCGAGCACAAGCGTACAGCTTTCTTGGTCTGGGCAAACAGGAAGTAATGCGGCTGCTACTTATTCTATTCAGTACAGGATTACAGGATCTACATCGTGGACGTCGTCTGTATCTGGAATTGCTGGAAGCAGCTACGGCGTTACTGGCTTACAAGCTTCTACCGGCTACGACTTTTCAATTTTTGGAGTAAATACGGGTGGGGCGGGCTTGGCCTCAGTCGTGGTATCGGTTACGACTCCGGCTGCTCAACTTTTGGTACCAGGGCAAGTGAGCAATTTTGTAGCGTCGGTCACATCTAGTATTGCCATTCTGCTTTCCTGGTCCACCCAAACTGGGCCAAATGCCTCAACAAGTTATACAGTTCAATATCGGATGACCGGATCCGCTGCCTGGACATCATCCATCGCCGGGATCGTCGCAGTCAACTACAATGTCACAGGTTTACAGCCCTCAACCAGCTATGACTTCTTGGTGTTCGGCGTTAACACGATTGGCGTGGGACCAAGTTCCTCTGTGACCTCAGCTGCCACGGAGGCAATTGGAACTCCCGTTTCATCAGTAACTTGGAATTTGGGGCCGAGCGGACCTTATACACGCGGCAATGGCACAGTTGCGCTCAATGCTTTTATCTCGCCAGCCTCTGCGCCAGTGCAATTTGGTCTGTCTACATCAACTACGATTGAGCCTACTTCCTGGACCGTTGGCCAGTCTATTAATAATACCGCCCTTTGGGGCGCCTACGTGCCAACCCCGGCTATAGCCGGACGCTGGTATGCCTGGGTAGAGGGCACTGATGGTAGTAGTCCGGCTGTATTCGCGGCGTCATTCATAGTCCAGTAGGATGAGTGGTAGCGGCTATCGATGGTTCAGCAATTTTTCGCTTGATGTCGTTTGGCGTAGTAGGACGATCGCAGGGAAAGGACTTGATGTAAGTGGCAGCGAGGCGAGTGGGGTTTGGGTACCGCAACTTTCACGCCTCAGCAAAAAGAACCTTGGTGGGAGTCGGCTGTTGGCACACGCTTAGCTTGCATTCCTCACACGAATCAAATTCATTGATGCCCTGAGTAGGCGAAGTTCTTCTGCAACAAAGCTTTACCGCTGAGCTGAGACGTTCCCGACACTAATACAATGTAATCCAAACCGCTTGGATTTATACCCGTCGGAATCTGTGTGGTTGTTGCGTCTTTTGATGGCGGGCGCATCACGACAGATGCCGGTGTGCCGCTGCTGGGCGTGGCCAATCGTGTGCTCGGCCTGACCCGCCGCTTTACCGCCTGTTTCGGACATAGCCGTGATTCTGTCTTCGTCGAGCACAGCGTGCAGACGTTGATTACACAGCGGATTATCGGCATTGCGCTCGGCTACGAGATCTCAACGATCACGACGCACGGCGCCACGATCCGGTGCTGGCGGTGCTGGCCGACAAGCTCACTGCCACGCGCAGCGATTGCGCCCCGTTGGCCGGCAAGAGCACGTTGAACCGCCTGGAATTCAGCCGCCCGGGCTGCCGGCGCCTCGGGTTGCCCAGCTTAGCACAGCGGCCGGCCACAGAAGGCTTCCAGCCAATCCGCCGCGCCAGCAAAGCGGTTCAGCAGCGCCACGTCGGAAACGTCGGCAACGCCTGGTTGCGCGGCAATGGCAGCGAAGGTGCGTAACGTTAATCCGCCGGGGCCGTATACAACTGCAATCTACGCAAATCGCTGACCGACCTGATGTCGCGCGGACGCCGGAAGCCTTGTGCTCACCGACCGAGCCGGATAACGCGGCGGCGTCGCCAAGCTTGTCAATGAGCTGCTGTAGGTCTAGCGAATCGCTCAGTTGCGTCTCCAGCCCGAGCATGAAGCACAGAACCAGGCCCAAAGGGAGCCTTTATGTTAGCGCCTATGGGCACAGGCCGGCCATCCACGCCTACGTTGAGACCGGACCTGCAGGTCATTGGCACCGAACCTGCACCCGCATGACATTGCGGCATAGCGCGAACCGGTGCAAATGCGGCGTTGATAAGCAAGCAAATCCTTGATGATCCGGGGCGGCCGCCCGATCCGCTCCGATGGCCTACAAATAACCGGCGCCCGCTTCCTCCGCGAACCGCGCGGGATCGCCTTCCCAGACGACCCGGGAATGCTCGATCACGTAGACCCGATCGGCGTGCGGCAGAGCAAAGGTCACGTTTTGCTCGCCGAGTAAAACCGTTATGTCGGTCGTCTGCCGCAGGGTTTCCATGGCCTTTGACAGTTGCTCCAGGATCACCGGCGCAAGCCCGAGTGTCGGCTCGTCCAGCACCAGCAGCTTTGGCTTCATCATCAGCGCGCGGGCGATCGCGAGCATCTGCTGCTCACCACCGGACAGGGTACGCGCGACCTGGCCTTGGCGTGCCATAAGAATGGGAAACAGGCTGAACAGCCACTCAAGCTGCGTGGCCGCTTCCTGCTTGACCAACTGCTGCCCGCCGAGGTCGAGGTTTTCGCGCACGGACATGTCGCCGAACAATTCTCGCGTTTCCGGACATTGCACGATGCCGCCGCGCGCGATGGCGCCGGCGGTCCGGCCGGCCAGCGCCTCACCCCGCCAGTTAATCATGCCGCTGTGCGGCACCAAGCCAGAGATCGCATTAAACAAGGTCGTCTTGCCGGCGCCATTCAGCCCGACCACGGAGACGAATTCGCCCTCGCCGACATGCATTGAGACGTCGTCCAGGGCGATCGCCTTACCGTACAGCACGCCAAGATTTCGCACATCCAGCAGCGGTGTGCGGTTCTTGCCTTCGCGCTCCGGCCGGGCCGCGGTTTCGATCTTGCCGCCGAGGTAGACCCTGCGCACGGTCTCGTTGCGCATTACCTCCTCCGCGGTGCCTTCGGCGACACGTTCGCCGAGGTACATCGCTAGTACGCGGTCAACCAGCGCCGCGACGCCCTTGACGTTGTGATCGACCAACAGCACCGCGTGCCCCTCGGCACGGAAGCTGTCGATCAGGGTGGAGAAATCCGCCACCTCGGCCGAGGTCAGGCCGGCGAATGGCTCATCGACCAGCACGACCTTGGGATTGCGCGCGATTGCCTTGGCCAGTTCCAGCCGTCGCAGGTCAGCGAACGGCAAAGTGCGCGGCAGCCGGTCCACGACCGGCGACAGTCCGACCCGGGCGGCGATTTCCTCCGCCCGCCGCGTCACGCCATGGTCGGTTGCCAGCATCAGCAGGTTATCGGGCAGCAGCGCGAGCTTGATGTGCTCCAGGATCGTCTGCCGGTGCAGCGGGCGGGCATGCTGAAAAACGATGCCGACGCCCTGGCGGGCGATGCGATGGGTTGGCCAGCCGGCGACGTCGAGGCCGCCAATCTTCACCGTCCCGGCGTTCGGCCGCTCGATCCCCATGATGCACTTCATTACGGTGGATTTGCCGGACCCGTTCGGTCCGATTAGGCCGAGGATTTCGCCGGCGTTGATCGACAAATCGATATCCTTCACCGCGACCAAACCGCCGAAGCGTTTGGTCAGACCGATAACTTCCAGCAGTGCTGTCACTCGCGGCCTCCCGCCTGCAGAAGTCGACCCATGAAGCCGCCGGGAAAGAACAGGATCACCACCAACGCGATGGCGGACACCACGAAGGTGGCAAGCTGGCCGAGCGGACGTAGGATCTCGCCAGCGCCGATCAGGAAGATTGAGCCCACGGCTGCGCCTACGATCGTCCGGCGCCCGCCCAACACCGCGGCGATGATCACGTTCACGCCGACGGCAATGTCGACGACGGTGCCGACGGACGCAGTGCCAAGATAGAAGATCAGCATCGCCCCCGCCAAGCCGGAGAAGAAGGCACTGATGCAGAACGCGGCCAGCTTGTGCTTGGCGACGTTGAAGCCAAGTGCCGCGGCCTCGATCGCATCCTGGCCGCTGGCCTGCAGAATGAGGCCGACTGGAGACTGGGCCAGACCATACAGGATGCCGCCGCTGACGGCCATGAAGCCCAGCGCGTAGTAGTAGTTGGTGCTGGCATCAATCGCGAGCACGTCGGGCAGGTCCAGCCCGATCTCACCTCCGGTAATGCCGGCAAACAGCACCAGCACGTTCTGCAGCAGCAGCACCGCGACCAGCGTGATCAGACCGAAATAAGGTCCGGTTAGACGTAGTGCCGGCACTGCCAGGACAGCGCCGGCGATCACCGCGGCAACAGCACCGGCCGCGAGGCAGGCGGGGATCGGCCACAGCCAGTAATGGTTGAGCAAAGCCGCGGTATAGGCGCCGACGCCGATCAGGAAGCTAGGACCAAAGTTGACTTCACCAGCAAAGCCGAACAGCAGGTCCCAGGACATCGCGAACACGGCGTAGTAATAGCCGAGCGTCAGCAGGCCGAGGATGTAGCCGTTCACCCCAAGCGGCAGCAGCGCCAACACCAGCAAAGCTGGCACCACCACCTGGAACGTGCGGGATCGCAGCATTGGTTACCTCCGCCCCAGCAGGCCCTGCGGCCGCACATAAACCACCGCAATCAGCAGGAGCAGCCCCGGCACCGTGCGAATGGACGGCGAAATCAGGTAGGCGGTCACGGTTTCCAAATAGCCGACGACATAGGCCGCCATCAATGAGCCGGAGACGCTGCCAAGGCCGCCCAGCACCACGATCGAGAAAGCGCTGGCGGTCAGCGTGCCGGCGTTGTCGGAGCTCACGCCGAGGAAGGCACCCAGCAGCACCCCGGCAATCCCGGCCAGAACGCCATAGATCGCCCAGACCAGAACATAGATGCTGGACAGCTCGACGCCCAGCAGCGTCAGGCCGCGCGGGTTCATCGAGGCGGCCAGAAGGGTTTTGCCGGTACGGGTGCGATTGACAAGAAGATACAGCAGACCGATCGCCGCCCAGGACAGCGCCGCGGTCAAGATTTCGTTCAGTGGCGTGCGCACGCCGAGGATCATGACGACGCCCTCGATCAGCGGGCGAACGGTCTTCGGGTTGTTGGTGAATTGATATGCCACTGCTTCCTGCAGCATGATGCCCCATAGCAAGGTCGCGGTCAGCACGAAGATCTCCTTTTCTTCGCGCGGGATCGACGGCGAATTCTGGATCGGCCGCACAATCACTTGGTAGGTAAAGAAGGCGCAGGCCAGGCTCGCGACCACTCCTGCCAGTGCACCTAGATACGGCCCCGTGCTGAACGTGCCGGCAACCCACCAGGCGATGACCGCGGCCACCACCATGATCGCGCCGTGTGACAGGTTCAACACGCCGGAGACGCCGAAGATCAGGGTGAAACCGATGGCGCCCAGAGCATAGAGACTGCTGATCGCGAAGCCATCAATCAATATCTGCAGAGCGAGCATGAGCCTCCGTCCGGCTCGGCCGGTTCCGACGAAACCGCAGGCTTGCACCATGATCGCTTGAGGTTACATCTTCGGCAGTGTGCGATCATGGTCTAACTCTTTGTTTGATCGTGAATCAGCTATCTGATCTTACTACTGGGCCTTGACGCTGACGCAGCGCCCTGCCTCCGCGAAGGCTCGGCCTAGCATTGCCCACCTGAACCAGCACGGTGCCGCGGCAGGTCAACCTGACCGCCTCCCGCTATGACGGGAGGCAAAGTGTCAGCACCAACAGCGGCTGCGAATAATCCGTAAAGGTTATTGCGCAAAATGGATAAAGGACGGGAAAGTCATCTTGCCAGTGGCGACATTGGCGGGCCATACGGTGACCGGGTTGCCGTTCTGCCATTGAACCATTAGTCCAGTGATGTAGCCGTCACCAATCCTCATGCCGTGAGCGAAAATGCTGGTTTTTGGCAGGAACTCGACGCGCCCGATCGTGCCGACGTAGTCGGTCTGCTCCATCGCCGTGACAATTTTATCGGGATCGGTACTGCCGGCTTTGCGGATGGCGTCCGTCCACATATAGACATCGTCATAAGAGGTGTAGGCGGCATATCCGGGCAGGTTGCCGTATTTCGCCTGGTAGTTTTTGGCGAAGGGAATCGTTTTTGGCGTCACCGCCACATCAGGTGCCGAAGCCATGTTGAAGATTACGCCGTTGGTCGCGCCATTGGTGTCTTTCCAGAAGGTGCTGTTGGTGGCCTGGCTGGAAACACCATACATTGGTATTGGCACCTGCTGCTGCTGCCACTGCACCGTCGGCTGAACGCCGACATGGCTGATGCCGGTGACGATCACGTCGGGCTTCTCACCTTCGATCTTGTTGAAGATCGGTGTGAAGTCGGTGGTGTCGGGGGACAGACGGATATGGTCCAGCACCTTCAGGCCATTGGCCGGCAGGCACTTCAGGTATTCCTCATCCAGCGGGATTGTCCAGGCGGCATCCTCGCTCATGACGACCGAGGTCTTCATATGCAGGTCGCTGACCAGCAGCGTCTTGGACGCTTCGCAAACGATGTCGGCGATCTGGGTTGAGGCGAGATAGCCGTGGAAGACGTATTTCATGTGATCGTAGTCGTCGTGCACACGCTTGGTGATGTCGTTACTTGCCGCGCCGGGCGTGATCATCGGCATGTGCAGCCGGCCAGCCCAAGGCTCTAGCGCCAGCACCACTTCGCTGATGTAACTGGCGATGACAGCGCTGACCTTGTCCTCCTGTGCGGCGCGCTGGAATGCCCGTACCGCATCGGTGGCGGAGTTATGGTCGTCGTAGGAAACGATCTCGATCATGCGGCCATTGATGCCGCCCTTGGCGTTGATCTCGTCGGCGGCCATTTTGGCGGCGTTGGGAATGCCCACGCCGCTGATCGCCGAGGTTTCGGCGATGACGCCGATCTTGATCGGATCGGCCGCCCAGGCGGCCGGGGACGCGATCGCGCAGCCAAGTAACTCGCCGAGCAAGGCGATCCTGTGTGAAATCCGCATGGTCCGCTTCCTGTCTTCATTGCCATCCATCGCCGTCTTGCCGGCGAGCAGACGCTAAATGCTGGATTGCGCTCAGAGTTGCAACAACCAATCGTGTCAAAACGACCACTACGCATTGACCTAGAATTGATCACGGAGAGACACGTCTTGTTGCGGGTACTTTCCAAACCGGCTGCGCTGAAAGCCAAACCGCCCGGCGTCAGCCGGATGACCGCGCCAGCCTTGCGGCGTCATGGCGGGATTTGCTGACCGTCCCTGATTCGCGACGGTCAGTTGCCTAGAGGGCTTGAGCATCTCCTGCCCCCCATCCAGCCTTCGGCAGAAACTGTGCGCCGGACCACGCGAAATGGTTCCACAGCGCCTGTGCCGCGGGAAGCAGGCGCCGCTCCGCGCGTCGCACGACGAACCACTGGCGGACGATCGGCAAGCCCGCCACATCCAGCACCGCCAGCCGACCGTCCGCCGCCTCCGCCGCGATCGTGTGGGCGGAGAGCAACGCCACCCCCATGCCAGCCATCACCGCCTGCTTGATCGTCTCATTGCCGCCGATTTCCATTCGCGGTCCGGCCGGCATCCCCGATGCGGCAAACAGCCCAAGCATCAGATTGCGCGTGCCGGATCCCAGTTCGCGCAGCAGGAAAAGTTCCTGCGCGACCTCCTCCAGCGGAATGTTCGCTCGCTTGGTAAGCCGGTGACCGGGGGGTGCTATGATGACATGCGGATGGTCGCCGATGATCGCCCGCTCGACCGGAAGGTGTTCCGGCGGGTAACCCATCACCGCGACATCCAAATCAAACCGCTCCAGCGCGGCGATCATCTCCGCCCGGTTGCCCACCAGCACCCGCATTTCGACATTTGGATATGTACGCTGGTATGCCGCGAGCGCGAAAGGGACAAAATATTCCGCCGTGCTGATAACCCCAACGGCGACCCGTCCCCCCTCCATGCCACGCAGCGCGTCGATCGCCGTGACACAATTCGCCAGCGCCGCTTCAATACGCTCTAGCGCGGCAAGCACCTCGCGTCCGGCTTCGGTGGGCCGAGCGCCGGTGGCAGTGCGTTCAAACAGCGGGACGCCGCCGAGCGCATCCTCCAGCAGATGGAGTTGTTGCGTCACCGCCGGCGGGGTCACGGATAACAGTTGCGCCGCGGCCGAAAGGCTTTTGGTGCTGGTCACGGCACCCAATGCGCGTAACTGGCGCAGCGACGTTCGTCGTGGAAAATTTACAAGATTTTCTTTCATTGACACCAACATAAAAATATTTTCTTTCGTTTGATAAACCCGATAGGTTTCACCTGCAAGACGAAGGCAATCGGTCGACGGATCTGCCTGGGGAGAAAGCCGGTTTGACAACGCTGCATGAGCATCTTGCTAACTGGTCTGTCGCAATGATTGACCGGCAGGCGGTGGTTCAGACGATCGCCGCGATCGCATCCGGCGCCGCCGAACTGGCGACAGTAATCGCGCGGGGACCTCTGGCGGGCGATGTCGGCCGCATCCTGGGCGCCAGCGCCGACGGCGATGGTCAGAAGGCACTCGACCTATATGCCAACGATGTGTTCACCAACCACCTACGGATTGCCGGCGTCGCCGCGGTCGCGTCGGAAGAGATGGCGGACGTCGTTGAACTAACCTCGGGCGGTCTGATCGCTGTGGCAATCGACCCGCTGGACGGCTCGAACAACGTCGACGTCAACGCCCCCATGGGTACGGTGTTCTCCCTGCTGCCGGCGACCGCCTCGGATCAGCCGGAAAACAGCTTCCTAGCGCCTGGTTTCCAACAGCTCGCCGCCGGCTTCGTTTTATACGGTCCGCACACCGCGTTGGTTTTGACGCTGGGGGATGGGGTGGACATCTTCACCCTCGATCCACGGACACGCGCATTCACCCGCACGTGCACCACGCTATGTGTTCCAGCGGGGCGACGAGAATACGCCATCAATGCCTCGAACGGCCGGCACTGGCCGCTGCCAATCCGCTGCTTTGTGGAGGAATGCGTCGCCGGCGCCGAAGGTCCACGCGGCGTCGACTACAACACCCGCTGGCTTGGCGCCGTCGTCTCCGAAGCCTATCGCATCCTGCTGCACGGCGGCATCTACCTGTATCCCGGCGATACTCGCCCTGGCTACCGTCGCGGCCGGTTGCGGCTGCTTTATGAAGCCAACCCGATCGCGCTGCTGCTGGAGCAGGCGGGCGGCGCGGCCACCGACGGCTTCGGCCGCATCCTGGATCTGGTGCCGGCTGATATCCACGAGCACGTGCCGCTGATCTTCGGTTCGCGGGACAAGGTGGAGCGGGTGATGGAACTGTATGCCGCCAGTGTCCCGCAGGCCGGGCAGCGCCCGCTGTTCGCCGTGCGCGGCCTGTTCCGGTCCTGATCGCGAACTTCGCGCCGATGTCCGTGAAGCATCCCATCATCTCCGTCACCGGCTCGTCTGGCGCCGGCACCACCACGGTAAAATCGACCTTCGAGCGGATCTTCGCGCGCGAGAAGATCCAGGCCGCCTGGATCGAGGGCGACGCGTTTCATCGCTACGACCGCATCGACATGCGTAACGCCATGGCCGAGGCCGCCGCGACCGGCAACAACCACTTCAGCCATTTCGGCCCGGCGGCGAATTTGTTGACCGACCTGGAGAAGGTATTCGCCGAGTATGGCCGTAACGGCACCGGCCAGACCCGCCACTACGTCCACGACGATGCAGAGGCACTGCGCTACAGCGCACCACCCGGCACCTTCACCGACTGGAAACCTTTTGCCTCCGGCTCAAACCTGTTGTTCTACGAAGGCCTGCATGGAGCCGTGGTGACTGAACAGGTGAACGTGGCGCGGTATGCCGACCTGAAGATTGGCGTCGTGCCGGTCATCAATCTTGAATGGATCCAGAAGATCAACCGCGACAAGGCAACCCGGGGCTACTCGACCGAGGCCGTCACCGACACGATCCTGCGGCGAATGCCGGACTACATCCAGTATATCTGTCCGCAGTTCACCGAAACCGACGTGAACTTCCAGCGCGTGCCGACAGTCGATACCTCCAACCCGTTCATCGCGCGTTGGATTCCGACCGCCGATGAATCGCTGGTGGTGATCCGCTTTCGAAGCCCGCGCGGCATCGACTTCGCCTACCTCGTGTCGATGCTGCAAGGCAGCTTCATGTCGCGGGCGAATTCCATCGTTATTCCTGGCGGAAAGCTCGATCTCGCCATGCAGCTCATTCTGACACCGATGATCCTGCAGCTTATCGAACGTGCGCGGCGGGCGAGCTGAACCGTTGCGTTGGAACACCCACGGCGATCGCGATCCGATCATCGGCAATACGAAACAGACCCGGTCAGCCTGAAGAACGGGCAGCCTGAAGACAGGTCAAGGAGATCACACCATGGATATCGTTGCTACCAGCACAGAGCGGACCGGCCGTTACCAGGCTGGCGTCATGAAGTACAAGGAAATGGGCTACTTCGACCTCGACTACGAGCCGAAGGACACCGACATCCTGGCCTGCTTCCGGATCACGCCACAGGACGGCGTCGATGCCGACGAGGCTGCGGCGGCGGTTGCCGGCGAAAGCTCCACCGCCACCTGGACCGTCGTCTGGACCGACCGGCTGACCGCCTGCGACAAGTATCGAGCGAAATGTTACCGCGTTGATCCGGTGCCTGGCGCACCTGGCCAGTATTTCGCCTTCATCGCTTACGACCTGGAACTGTTCGAGGCGAACTCGATCGTCAACCTGTCGGCGTCGATCATCGGCAACGTGTTCGGTTTCAAGCCACTGAAGGCGCTGCGGCTGGAGGACATGCGACTGCCAATCGCCTACGTGAAAACCTACGACGGTCCGGCCACCGGCATCGTGGTAGAGCGTGAACGGCTGGACAAGTTCGGCCGCCCGCTGCTGGGCGCCACGGTCAAGCCGAAGCTGGGCCTGTCGGGCCGCAACTACGGCCGTGTGGTGTATGAGGCGCTGAAAGGCGGCCTGGACTTCACCAAGGACGACGAGAACATCAACAGCCAGTCGTTCATGCACTGGCGCGACCGCTACCTGTATTGCATGGAAGCGGTGAACCGCTCCCAGGCGGCAACCGGAGAGATCAAGGGCACCTACCTGAACGTCTCCGCCGGCGACATGGAACAGATCTATGAACGGGCGGAGTTCGCCAAGTCGCTTGGGTCCAACATTATCATGATCGACCTGGTGATCGGCTACAGCGCGATCCAGTCGATCTCGAAATGGGCTCGCCGCAACGACATGATCCTGCACCTGCACCGCGCGGGGCATTCCACCTACACACGGCAGAAGACACACGGCGTCAGCTTCCGGGTGATCGCGAAATGGATGCGGCTGGCGGGCGTCGATCACATTCATGCCGGGACCGTTGTTGGTAAGCTGGAAGGCGACCCGGCGACGACGCGCGGCTACTACGACATCTGCCGCGAGCAATACAATCCGCAGGCGTTGCAGAACGGGCTGTTCTTCGACCAGGATTGGGGCGGCATGCGCAAGGTGATGCCGGTTGCCTCGGGCGGCATCCATGCCGGACAGATGCACCTGCTGCTGCACCATCTGGGTGAGGACGTCGTGCTGCAGTTCGGCGGCGGCACCATCGGCCACCCGATGGGCATCGCCGCGGGTGCGACCGCCAACCGCGTGGCGCTCGAAGCCATGATCCTGGCACGCAACGAAGGCCGCGACTACCTGAACGAGGGTCCGGACATCCTGGCCGCCGCCGCCCGAAGCTGCACGCCGCTGGCGCAGGCGCTGACGGTCTGGAAGGATGTTACCTTTGACTACGCCTCCACCGATACGCCGGACTTCGTCCCTACTCTCACCGTCGCCTAGTGTCCTGCCCCCGAAGTTCGTCATACCTCATGATGGACAGAGGGATAACCAGTCCACTGCAAACGGTCCGGCTCTTTTGTTTGACTGCATGGTTCACGCGCTCTGAACGTTCCGCTCAATGCGATCATGCTTTGGAAGGTTTTTGTCATGCGCATCACTCAAGGCACATTCAGTTTCCTGCCCGACCTGACTGACGAGCAGATCACCCGCCAGGTTGCCTACTGCCAGCGCAATGGCTGGGCGGTGAACATCGAGTTCACCGATGACCCGCATCCCCGCAACACGTACTGGGAGATGTGGGGCCAGCCGATGTTCGATCTGAAAGATCCGGCCGCGGTCATGTATGAACTCGACGCGTGTCGCAAGGTCTACAAGGGACGCGGGTATATACGGTTGTCGGCATTCGATGCGACAGCGGGATGGGAGAGTGTACGGCTGTCCTTCCTGACCGACCGGCCGGAGGAAGAACCTGGCTTCATGCTGGAAAGGCAAGAGGCGGACGGAAGGTCGGTTCGCTACACCACCCGGGCTTATGCCGCGAACAAGCCGGCGGGGGCGCGGTATTAGCCTTATAAACCAACGCATGATGCACGGTTAGCGCTTTCCCGCTTTTAACCGCCAGGACACCCACGTTATGGCCGACGCCACCGCCACGCCGGTCATCGACCTTCGCGCCAGCTTCGACGCCTCCGGTGTAGGACCAGTCCTGGAACAACTGGACCGCGAACTGGTCGGCCTGAAGCCGGTGAAACGCCGCATCCGAGAGATCGCGGCGCTGCTGCTGGTGGACAAGCTGCGGCGCGATGTCGGACTGATCGCGCAGCCGCCGACCCTGCACATGTCGTTCACCGGCAATCCCGGCACCGGCAAAACCACCGTCGCCGCGCGCATGGCCGACATCCTGCACCGGCTGGGCTATATCCGCTCCAACCACCTGGTATCAGTCACCCGCGATGACCTTGTCGGGCAATATATCGGCCATACCGCGCCCAAGACCAAGGAAATCCTGAAGAAGGCGATGGGCGGCGTGCTGTTCATCGACGAGGCCTACTATCTCTACCGGCCGGAGAACGAGCGCGACTACGGCCAGGAAGCCATTGAGATCCTGCTGCAGGTGATGGAAAGTCGGCGCGACGACCTGGTGGTGATCCTGGCGGGCTACGCCGACCGGATGGACCGCTTCTTCACCTCCAATCCTGGCTTCCGGTCACGCATCGCGCATCACGTCGATTTCCCGGACTACCACCCGACCGAGTTGATGGCGATCGCGGAGCTGATGCTGCAGGCGCAGAATTACCGCTTCAGCCCGGAGGCCCGCAAAGCCTTTACGCAATACCTGGACGCAAGGATGCAGCAACCCCACTTTTCCAATGCCCGGTCCGTCCGCAACGCTTTGGATCGTGTTCGGCTGCGCCATGCGGTGCGGCTGTTCGAGACACGCGACCACCCCTTGACCGTCGAGGACCTGATGACCTTGCGCCCGGATGAAATCCTCGCCAGCCGCGTCTTTAGCGCCGCATCGGAGCCGGTGCCAGGAGCGCCCGCAGCATGAAAACCGCGCTCATTGCTCCGTCGATCCTGTCGGCGGATTTCTCCAGGCTGGGGGATGAAGTGCGCGCCATCGACGCGGCCGGCGCCGATTGGATCCACCTGGACGTGATGGATGGGCATTACGTGCCCAACATTACCTTCGGCCCAGACATTATCCGTGCCATCCGCAAGTCGTCGGACAAGTGCTTCGACGCCCATTTGATGATCAGCCCGGTGGACGACTATCTGGAAGCCTTCGGCGCCGCCGGCGTGGACCGGATCACCGTGCACGCCGAGGCGACACGCCACCTCGACCGTACGTTGCAGGCGATTGGCGCAATGGGCAAGAAGGCCGGTGTCGCGCTGAACCCGGCAACGCCGGAAAGCGTGATTGAATACGTCCTTGATCGGCTGGACCTCGTGCTGATCATGACCGTGAACCCGGGCTTTGGCGGCCAGCGGTTCATTGAGGCTCAGGTGGACAAGATCCGCCGCGTGCGAAGGATGATCGGCGATCGACCAATCATTATTGAGGTGGATGGTGGTATCACGCCGGAAACGGCGCCTCGGGTCATCGAGGCCGGCGCATCGGCTTTGGTCGCCGGGTCGGCAATATTCGGCCGTCCGCCTTACGCCCGCGCCATCGCTGCGCTGCGGGGTGTTCCATCGACCGCGTGACCTCGGCGAAAGCGTGCAGCCATTTGCATTCCAGCACTTCCGTGATCGATAGCGTCACGCGTTTCGAGGCACCGAGTATGGCATCTTTTGACCTTACCTCCGTGACGACCCTCACCTTCGATTGCTATGGCACCCTGATCGACTGGGAAGCCGGTACGATCGAAGCGCTGCGACCCTTGCTGATCCGGCACGGGATCGTGCTTTCGGACGACGAGATCATCGCGACATGCCAAGAACTTGAAGACGAGCTGCGCGAACCGCCCTACAAGTCCTACAAGGCGGTGCTAAGTGGCGTCGTGGCGGGATTTGGGCGCCGATTCAGTTTTCCGGTCGAGCCCACGGAACAAAACCTGTTGGCTGGCTCGGTTGCGTCATGGCGACCATTTCCCGATACGGTCGAGACGTTGCGTGCGCTAAGGCGCCGCTATCGGCTGGCGATCATTTCGAACATCGACGATGACATGTTCGCAGTCTCCGTGCCCAAGCTTGGCACCTGGTTTGATCAAATCGTAACGAGCGAGCAGGCCAGATGCTACAAGCCTGATCTGCCGATTTTCGAGGAGGCTCTTCGCCGCCTCACAGCGGCACCAGCAACGGTTGCGCATGTCGCCGAGGGCGCTACGGAAGTTCAACCTGCCAGGCGGCTTGGCTGTGCCACGGTCTGGATTCGCCGCAATGGCCGCTCAGCTAAGCTGCTCACCGAAGTTCCGGACGTTCAGGTGCCTGACATGCGATCCCTGCTCACCACTCTGGGTGTCAACGGCTGAACACGGCGGTAGCCGGTGGCTGGTTCTGTCATGGCGATCACAGGCGTCATGAGGTAGTGGATTCCTGGCCTCACAAAATAGGCCGGGAAGCTCTGAACTACGCCGGCGACGTCTCTTCGATCTCGCTTCGCAACGTCCGCTCTGGCAGGCCGAGCACCAGAATGAAGGCGGCTGTCATCATGACACCACTCAGCAGGAAGCAACCCATCAGCGCCGTTCGGTAAGCCACGCTCACCGCCGCCTGCTGAACGGAGCTTAGGCGGGACAAAGCCTGCATTCCATGCGCGTTCAATGCGGCCAGGTTCAACGTCCCGTGCGCGCCTGCGGTGGCAAGGCGGGCGGACATGATCGTTCCCGACGTCGCGACGCCGAGTGCACCGCCAAGCGATCGGGCGAAGCTCATCGCGCCTGTTGCCGCGCCGAGTTCCCGATGCGCCACCGCGTTCTGCACGGCGGTCGTTAGGTTTGGCATCCCCATGCCCATGCCGAGGCCCAGCGCGCCCATCGAAACCAGGAATGCCACGGGTGAGGCGCCAATAAAAGCAAACGCAGCAAGGCTGGCCAGCGCAATCGCCTCCAATCCCAGGCCGGTCAGCAGGAAGGGCTTGTTGCGTCCAAGCCGCGTGACGATGCGGCCGCCGACGATGGAGGAAAGCAGCATGCCCGCCACCTGCGGCAGCAGCATCATTCCCGCCACCGCCGGGTCCATGCCGAGTACCAACTGGAAATAGAGCGGAAGGAAGACGGTAGACCCCAACATCGCAAAAGCCATCATTCCGCCAACCGCCACGCCGCGCGCGAAAACCGGGTTGCGGAACAGCGGCAGGCGGATCAGCGGTTCCGGCGCACGTCCCTCCTGCCAAATGAACAGGCCGAAGAGTACCGCCGTCATGATCAGAAGACCGGCGCTATCGACTGAGATCCAGCCGAACTCCGTGCCACCCCACGCCAGCAACAGCAGCAGCGCTGCCGTCGCGCCGGTCAGCAACAATGCCCCGGCGTAATCGATCGACCGCCTTTGCCCGGATGGCGGCTTGCGCAGCCCGATCGCAATCATCACCAGCGCCAGCAGACCCACAGGCAGATTGACGTAGAACACCCAGCGCCAGGACAGCGCCGAGGTGATGAAACCGCCGAGCAACGGTCCGGCGACGCTGGAAAGCGCGAAGGTGCCGGTGAACAATCCCTGATAGCGGGGCCGCTCCCGCGGCGAAACCACGTCTCCGATCGCCGCCTGTGCCAGCACTAGCAGCCCACCCGCACCCAGACCTTGCAGCGCCCGGAAGGCAATGATCTGCTCCATGGACCGCGCCGCGCCGCAAAGCAGCGAACCCACCAGGAACACCAGGATTGCGACGAAGAAGAGTGTCCGCCGGCCATAGATATCGGACAGCTTGCCATAGAGCGGCGTCGTGGTCGTCGAGGTCAGCATGAACGCCGTCACCACCCATGACAGGTGCGACATGCCGCCGAGGTCACCCGCCATCCGAGGCAAGGCGGTGTTGACGATGTTCTGGTCCAGTGCCGCGAGCACCATTGCCAGCAGCGCCCCGGCCAACACGGTTCGCAACTGGGCTGCCGGTGCCGTCGCGTTACGCGGCGCCGGAAGCGGGGACGAGGACGCGAAGGACGTTGCGACCGGAGCGCCGGCGGGGCGCGCAACGTCAGGATGGGCCGGAATGTTCACGGTCGCTCCGTTTGATCTGGACTGGGGTGCATATAGGCTTCTGCCGCATCTGGCGCGATTTTCTCGCCGTGGCGTGGCGAGGGGCGGATGCACCTTTGCGGCTCCAGGGGTTCCAAGGGCATCCGCCCTTGGCGGGGTCGAGGGGCGGAGCTCCCACCTTCGTCACGCAACTGCCATGCACTGCGGGCGTGACACGGACCGGAACGCGGGCTAACAGGTCGGCTGCCGCAATCCTCCGGACAATCTCCCTTTCGCGCCATGTCAGCCACGCTTCATCCCCCGATGGCCGCCGGAAGGCGGCTGCCAAACGTCTGGGACGCCGTCGCCATTTTGTGCGTTTTCGGCGCGCTGATCGCGGTCGGCCATGTGGCCGAGGGCACGATGGTCCCGATCAACGCGCCGGGCGCCACCGACGTCAGCCTCGATCCAGTGAACCTGCCCAACTATGCAATTCGTACCACACTGCGAATGTTCGCGGCACTTGCCGCCTCGTTACTGTTCACCTTCACCTACGGCACCGCGGCGGCGAAAAGCCGGCGCGCCGCGCTGGTGCTGGTGCCGATCCTGGACGTGCTGCAATCGGTGCCGATCCTGGGGTTCCTGACTTTCACCGTGGTCTTCTTCATGAGCTTGTTCCCCGGCCAGGTGCTGGGCCTGGAGCTGGCGGCGATCTTCGCCATCTTCACCAGCCAGGCCTGGAACATGGCGTTCAGCCTGTACCAGTCGCTGAAGACCGTGCCCGCCGATCTGACCGAGGCCTCCGACAGCTTCCACCTCACCGCCTGGCAGCGATTCTGGAAGCTGGAAGTGCCGTTCGCCGTTCCCGGCCTGGTCTGGAACACGATGGTGTCGATGTCCGGCGGCTGGTTCTTTGTCGTGGCGTCGGAGGCCGTCTCGGTCGGCGACAACAACTGGAAGCTGCCCGGCATTGGCTCCTATGTCGCGCTGGCGCTGGAGCGAAAGGATATCGCCGCCGTGCTTTGGGCGATCCTGGCAATGCTGCTGGTGATCCTGGCCTACGACCAGTTGCTGTTCCGCCCGCTGGTTGCCTGGTCGGCGAAATTTCGCTTCGAAACCACCGCCGGCGCCACCGCCTCTGATCCCTGGATGCTGCGCCTGATGCGGCGTACGCGGCTGCTCAAGATTGCCGGTGAGGCAGTCGGCGATGCCCTCGCCTTCCTGGGTGGGTTGCGCCTCTCCATTGGCACCCGCCCGCGCGACAACTTTACCCGGCCGTCACGTGCCCTGGACGCGACCTGGATTGGGATTCTGGTCATTCTGGTCGGGCTGGCGATCTGGCGCGTGGCCGTCTTCGCGTCCTCGGCCCTGACATGGCCCGATGTGGCTGAAGCGGTGGGCCTCGGGCTGATCACCCTGCTGCGCGTCGTCGTGCTGATGATCCTGGCGACGCTGCTATGGGTCCCCATCGGCGTCTGGCTGGGTCTGCGCCCGGTGTGGGCGAGGCGGGCGCAGCCGCTCGCACAGTTCCTGGCGGCGTTTCCGGCCAATCTGCTGTTTCCGCCGGTGGTGCTGTTCATCGTCCACTTCCGGTTGAGCCCGGATATATGGCTGACGCCGCTGATGATCCTCGGCACGCAGTGGTATATTCTGTTCAATGTGGTCGCCGGCGCCGCTGCGTTCCCGGGCGATTTGAAGGAGACGGCCGCCAATTTTCGTATCGGCGGCCTGCTGTGGTGGCGCAAGGTGATCGTCCCGGGGATTTTTCCCTATTATGTCACCGGGGCGATTACCGCATCGGGCGGTTGCTGGAATGCCGCGATCGTGGCCGAGGTGGCGTCCTGGGGCAATACCAGGCTGCAAGCGCATGGACTGGGCGCCTACATCGCTGATGCGACCGACAAGGGCGACATGGCTCGCGTTGTCTTAGGGGTCGTGGTGATGTCGGCCTTCGTCGTGCTGTTCAACCGTGTGCTGTGGCGGCCGTTGTATGGCTATGCGCAGCGGCGTCTCACTTTGACCTGAGGATGAAACGCCATGGACAGCACGGTCGAAGTCCGCCCCAGCCTGATCGAGGTCAAGGACTGCCGGCAGGCTTACCACAAGGACGCCAACGCCGACCTGGTGGTGCTGGACAACGTCAATCTGACCTTGCGCGAGGGCGAGATCGTCGCGCTGCTGGGCCGCTCCGGCTCCGGCAAGTCCACCCTGCTGCGCATCGTCTCGGGCCTGCTGCGGCCGACCTCCGGCACCGTGCTGTGGCGCGGCGCTCCGGTCATGGGGCCGACTGACGGCGTCGCGATGGTGTTCCAGAGCTTCGCGCTGTTTCCCTGGCTGACGGTGCAGGAAAACGTCGAGATCGGCCTGGAAGCGCGCGGCGTGCACCGGGCGGAGCGCGAAATCCGTGCCGAAGCGGCGATCGACATGATCGGCCTCGGCGGCTTCGAAAACGCCTATCCGAAGGAGCTGTCCGGCGGCATGCGCCAGCGCGTCGGCCTGGCCCGCGCCCTGGTGGTGCATCCCGATCTGTTGCTGATGGACGAGCCGTTCAGCGCACTCGACGTGCTGACGGCGGAGACGCTGCGCACCGACCTGATCGACCTCTGGATGGACGGCAAGCTGCCGGTGAAGTCGGTGCTGATGGTTACCCACAACATCGAGGAGGCAGTGCTGATGTGCGACCGCATCCTGGTCTTCTCGTCCAGTCCAGGACGGGTCGCCAGCGAGTTGAAGGTGCCGTTCCCGCATCCGCGCAATCGGCTGGATGAGGATTTCCGGCAGATGGTGGACGATATCTATGCGCTGATGACCCGGCGCGTGCCGGTAGGGCCAAAGACCGCCGCCTCCGCGCCCGTTTCGCCGTTGGCCACGCCGCTGCCGAAGGTCGGCACCAACATCATGTCCGGCCTGATGGAGACCCTGGCGACCGAGCCTTATGACGGCAGGGCCGACCTGCCGGCGCTGGCTGCGGCGTTGCAGTATGAGGTCGATGACATCCTGCCGTTGGGCGAGACCTTGCAGTTGCTGCGCTTCGCCCTATTCGAAGAAGGCGACATCACCCTGACCGCGCTCGGCCAGGCATTCGTCAATGCCGATGTGGACGAACGCAAACGTATCTTCGCCGAAACACTGCGCCAGCACGTGCCGCTGGTGAGCATGATCCGGCAGGTGCTGGACGAACGCTGGAACCACCGCGCCTCGGCGGTGCGGTTCCGCGATGAGCTGGAAGACCACATGTCGCCGGACTACGCCGAAGACACGCTGCGGACGGTGATCGCATGGGGGCGCTATGCTGAGATATTCTCGTATGATGAGGAAGCCGAGCAGTTCGGTCTGGAGGATATTGAGTAAGGGTTTGGCCTGGGGTTGGAGGTGCTAGAGATTTGCCGGTCCAGGACACGTCCGGGAGGTTCGCGGCGCTGAGTTGCTTAAGAAAGCAGCCGAAACCACCGCGGCACACGGCCGGCGTAGTCTTGCCAGGCCGCGCCGAATGATGCCGCCAAGTGCGACTCCTCCCGCTTGATGGCAAGACCCGTTACGGCCCGGGCGGCAACCGCGGCCATGCCTGCGAACCAGAGATTGTCGAACGCAAGCGCGGCGCCGGCGAGCATTAGGGTGTTGCCCAGATAGATCGGGTTTCGAGAGACTGAGAATGGACCCGAGGTCACCAGGGCGGTCGCGGCGCGATGAGGCAGTATATTTGCGTGATGCCGGCGCATCGACAGCATGGCTGATCCGTCGAACGCCAGCCCACTCAGCATGACAATGGCGCCGACAGGGCGGATACCGCCGGCAATGCAGCCGCTCAACGGTATCCGCCGATTCAGCGCGACCGCTGCCACCACCGCCGCACCATAGATCAGGGGTGGCCAAGGAACGGTGTTCGGAACAGTCTTGCGGTCCATGAGATGTCTCGGTCGGTGACGCAGGAACTGGGTGAGGGTGTGTCCCGGTTCAGCAAGTCGGAGGTGATACTGCCGGCCCTTGATGTTGGCCGACAGGGGTCAACGGCCGTCGGTATCTAATTTCCTTCGCGCGCGACCCCTCCCGCGCGTGCTTGGTCGCCCCACCAACCCCGCACGCATACCAGTCAGGCCCTTCGGGGCCTCTTGGGCCGCTGGTATAACTTGGATGTGAGAGTCCGCACGCGGCCTGATCCGGACATCGCGGCTTCTGAACAGGCTCCGGTTCACTGGATTCCCAACCTGGTTGTCCGCTCCATGCGGTTTCCATCCGCGCATCGATAGCCTAATCTTACAGTCTCTTTTATGCAGGAGGATGTCGTGGGTCTCAATCGAATCGGTGTGTATGCTGCGCTGGCGGGTCTGTTGGCGCTTCCGGCGTTGGCGCAGACCACGCAGACTTCGGTCCCAACACCGCCCGCCGCGGCCACCACGACCGCAAAGCCCGCACCAGGCGCATCGCTGGTTGATATCAACACCGCATCGGCGGATGATCTCGACACGCTGCCTGGCATTGGCAAGCCCCGTGCCAGCGCGATTATCAAGGGACGCCCATACAAGGGCAAGGATGACCTGTTGAAGCGAAAGATCCTGCCGGCGAATGTCTATAACGGCATCAAGGACAAGATTATCGCAAAGCAGGGCTGATTGCGGACTGCACAGATACGACCGCCCGCGAGATGCTACGTCTGAGGTACTGCCGATGTGCAAGGTGATCGGATCACTCTCGTTCATCTTGCAAGAACCCTCACGCTTTCCGGGCGTTTCGTCCTTCGGCTTAAGCAGGAGATAACGCTTATGACACTCAGACGCTTTGCCGTGGCCACCGCTCTGGCTATGATGCTGGCGCTCCCTGCGGCGGCGCAGACGATGCAGCTAAACCCGACAACGCCTGGTGATCCGTCGATCGGCGCGAATCCGCCCCCACCGATGTCCTCCCAGGCAAGCACGAAGGCTCGCCGGTCGAGTCCGGTGGATATCAACTCGGCATCCCCGGCAATGCTGGACGCGCTGCCAGGGATTAGTCAGGCCCGAGCCGACGCGATCGTCAAGAGTCGGCCGTTCAAGAGCAAGGACGAGCTGGTCAGCCGACATATCATCCCGCAAAACGTGTACAACAGACTTAAGGATAAAATCGTCGCGCGGCAGGGATAGCAAGGAGCGGCAGGCCAGGTTGCCGTTCTATCGCCGGAAGAGGCATCGGAGACTCGGTGTGGTTACTGTGTATCGTTCCTCCACGGCATCAGGATGACGGAGCCCTAATCACTGGCTGACGACCAAACGCTGTTGCTGAAGCGTCCGCATCCTCCGCAAGAGTCTGGGACGGCCCAACCAGTCGAGATCGGTCAGGTCCAGGTGTCCCCGGTCCACCCAACCTCGTCATACTCCGCCATGCATTGATCCACCAGCGCCTCCATTTTCGCCATATCGCCGCCCTTCTCCGCCCCGGTTAGCGTCTGCGCACGAATATCCTCCCATCCACCGGCGTAGTTGCGTTCGTACAGCTCGTGCCGGCCGCCGAATTCGGTGCCGACGCATTCCCACAGCAGTTTCATGATCTTGATGCGGTCCTGGTAGCCGATCCCGTGCGATCCCCGCACATACTGCCGAAGATACGGCTCAATCGCCGGATTGGCGAAGTCCTTGACCGAGGACGGCAGGTAGATCAGCCCGGAGGTCACCGTCCGCTGGATGATGTCCTTGATCCGCGGATAGGCATCCGGCGCGAAAACCCGATACGCCTGTCCCGCCTTCAGATCCGGCAACACCGCATCGCCGTTCCAGGGGCTGGGATTGTGCGCCATGGCGTTGGACAGTGACCAGAACAGGTTGCGCCAAGCTACCGCCTCCCCCAGCAGCACCTGGTTGCCGCGTGCCTCATCACCGCCCGTGCAACGCAACGCCTTCGCCAGCAGGCCGACGATGAAATCCAGCTTCACCGCGAACCGCGTGCAGCCCTGGAACTGGAAGCCATTGGTAAAGCCCGACCGAGGATAGAAACTGAGAACCCGCGCCGGGTCGCGATAGATAAAAATGTCCTCCCACGGAATGAACACCTTGTCCAAGACGAAGATCGCGTCGTTCTCATCGAAGCGGGACGACAGCGGATAGTCGAACGGGCTGCCGTTGCGCTGCGCCGCCTGCTCGTAGGACGTGCGGCAAAACAGCTTCAGGCCAGGCGCGTCGATCGGCACCAGGAACATCAGCGACATGTCCAGGTCCTCGGTCGCGGTCTTTGACGACTGGCCCATGAAGTTGTAGTGCGTGATGGCCGCCGAGGTGGCGACGACCTTAGCGCCGGAGACGATGATGCCGCCGTCGACCTCCTTCTGCACGCTGACGAAGACGTCCTTCGTGGCCTCGGCCGGAAGATGCCGATCGACCGGCGGGTTGACGATCGCATGGTTCATGAACGGCACGGTTTCCTGCGCACGGCGATACCAGGCGCGGGCGTTGTCGGCGAAAGGGCCATAGTATCCGGCATTGGCGCCCAGGGTGTTCGTATAGGCCGCCTTGTAGTCCGGCGTGCGACCCATCCAGCCATAGGTCAACCGCGACCATTCCGCGATCGCGCCCTGGGCTCCGACCAGATCATCCCGCGAACGCTGCACGCGGAAGTAACGATGCGTATAGCCGCCCGATCCGGTGTCGGTCGGACAGGTCAACACATCGTGGCGCTGCGGATCATGCAGCGCGTCATACAGGCGCGCGATCGAGCGGACAGCATTGCGAAATGCCGGATGCACCGTGACGTCGGCGACCCGCTCGCCATCGATATAGACCTCGCGGCCGTCCCGCAGGCTTTGGATGTATTCAGCGCCCGTATAAGGCCGGCGTCTGTCGGCGATGACGTCTTCCGGACGCATGATCGTTCTCCCTGGTTCGTCGATGCGACCATAGCCGAGGCTCTGGTCCTGGCGCCATGCCAGGTCATACCGTCCTCTATAACATGGGCGGCGGCCTGGCAGAACCGTTCGAGATCGTTACTTTCGGCGACAAGCTGCCGCTGGTCGAGGTAATCATCGCACTGAAGTCGTTGCCGGTCACACCCACCATTCCCATCGTGCTGCTGTGCGTCGGGTTGCCGTCATCTCGGCGACGATGAGTGGGATGGCGAAAAACAACCTCGGCAGTCCGGATCACCGTGTGCCCTATTTCAACTGCGCCGCGGCAGCCGAGAGGCCTTAAGCGGCGAGCCAGAGCGGCATGAATATATTGATCGCGTTCACCACGAAGTAAGATTGCCAGGAACGCGCCGATCCGGAACCCGACCGATACCGATCCCACCGGCGCGGTCTGGTCAGCCGCCTCTCTGCATGATGGCGACGTCCCGCACCTTGCGCGCCATCGCGGCAATACCGTTGCCGCGATTGGTTGACAGCGCCTCCAGCAGACCAAGTTCCTTCAGGAACACCGGGTCGGTGGCGATGATCTCCTCAGGCGAGCGGCCGGAGTAGACCCGCAGCAGCAGCGCCACCAGGCCGGACACGATGGCGGCGTCCGACAGGCCGGCGAAGTACAGTTTGCCATCGCGCGGGATGGCCTCCATCCAGACGCGACTCTGGCAGCCAGGGACGCGATGGGCGTCGTTGGCCCAGTCATCCGGGAAGGGGGGCAGCTTGTGGCCCAGGCCGATAATGAACTCGTAGCGGTCCATCCAGTCCTCGAACAGGCCAAGTTCGTCGCCGATCGCCTCGATCGCTGCGGCGGCGCTGAGTTCGGCGGGTTGGACGAAAGGGTCGGTCATACGTCGGATGTGCTGGCGGGCGATGGCCTCGTCAAGGAACTTAGCTCGTCAACGGGAATTTGGTTTGTCAGGAGATCAGGCACGCCAGATGGCAATGCCGATAATGACGAGGGGAATCAAGACCAGCCATACCGCACTGTCGACCATGATCGGACGCCGCCTTCTGCTTCGCGGAAAACCGGGCACTGCCTTCTCCGGTTGAGCATACCCGATCGTGTAGCGTCGTCAGGTGCGGCCGGCAAGAGTGTTATTCAGCCGAACTAAACCGGCGGAGCACACCGCTCTCCCGCCGGATCTCTCACCTTGGTTGCTTCGGACGTGGAATCGGACACTGCCGGAGATGGTATCCCCGGCCTCGACTGCCTCGAGGGTCGCCGTGTCCAGATCCGCCAGGAAGGTGGCATGAAAGCGGTTGACCATGTTGCTCAGTCCAACCGTCAGGCAGATGTCGATAATCTGCGGTGGCGAGAAATAGACAGATAGTTCAGCGTAAGTCGCGTCATCGATCGGCTCGAGACGTCTGTGTGTAGCGCATAACAAGATTGTTAGTGCCGCGATAAACCGTGTTAGCCAGATTGAAGAATGCTTGGCCGGCGTCCGGGCGATTCAGCCGTGGCGCGGTAGATGTTGACCAAGCGCCCGCAGGCCTGTCCCGCTGCATATAGATACGCTTTCGCGTCATCCGGTGTGGCAGGGTCGTCTTCCTGTCGGATTGGTATGAAAACGCTAGTGGCCCCTTCTGATCAGGACAATGGTCGACGAGATTGCTTTTCGCCCTGTTAACGCGCAGCCCCCTGTACATGCGCACCTAGAGCATGATCGTTTTAGGTTGACCCGTAGCCGGAGTTGACGAGGTAATTGGCGCATTCTTCGACGGTATACTCGTCGAGGAGCTTGGCGATCGCTTCGATCACTGCGTCGATGGTGCGGGCGTTGGCCTTGCGCAGCAGGGTTTTGAGTTTGGCGAACACCTGCTCGATCGGGTTGAGGTCGGGACTATAGGGTGGCAGGAAAATCAGCTTTGCACCCGCTGTCCGGATTGCCTTGCGGATGACAGGGCCCTTGTGACTGCTCAGATTATCCATGATCACAACGTCGCCCGGTCGTAACGTCGGCACCAGGAACTGCTCGACATAGGCGCGAAAACTGATCGCGTTCATCGGCTGATCGAGCAGGCATGGCGCATGAATGCCGTCGCATCGCAGGGCGGCAACGAAGGTTTGCGTCTGGCGATGACCATGCGGCACCTTGGCGAGCAGACGCTGGCCGACCGGGCACCGCCCCCGGATCGGGGTCATGTTCGTCTTCGTCCAGGTTTCGTCTACAAAAACAAGCCGTCTGGGATCAACTTTATCCTGCCGCTTTTGCCATTGCAGGCGCCGACGGGCAACATTGGGACGATCCTGCTCGCTGGCGTGCAGGCTTTTTTTTAAAGCTGAGACCAGCGCGGTCAACGATGTTCCAGACAGCAAAATAGCTCACCGTGATGCCACGGTCTTGCAACTCAGCGAGCAGTGCGCGCAACGGCAGATCCGGCTGTTGCGCAATCCGTTCGATAATCCTGTCGCGTTCGTTGGCCAGTGCGAAGGGCCGATGACCACCCAGCCCCTGCGCCGCCACGCTGCCCTTCTGTCGATCCAGCCGCGACCACCGCTGCACAGACGACTCACTGACCTGGAAGAGGGTCGCCGTCTCAAGCCGGCTCCTGCCTGAGCGGAATGCCGCGACAGCGCGTTCTCGCAAATCCAACGTGTAAGGAGCACCCATCCATGCTGGCCTCCGACCCAGCCCACAGCTTGGATCAGATTTTAGGCCGCGCCGGAACCCCTACTCACGCAGGAGTCAACTTAAAACGATCATGCTCTAGGCGATAAATTCGCCATCAGGCAGCTCTTCGGCCGCCATCGCACGTGGCGTGACACCCGCGTCGGCGTCACCGACGGTGAACCGGCAGCCGTTCAGGCGCAGGAAGAGTTCCAGCACGACGTAGCCCGTCCGTTTGTTGCCGTTGATGAAGGGATAATTGCGCATGATGGCGATGGCAAAGGCCACCGCCAGTTCGGCAACGTCCGGTTCGTCATGATAGCCCGGCTCAGCGGGCCGGACAGCGCGCTATCGAGCAGACCGGAATCACGCAGGCCCTGAGCGCCTCTGTGTTCCGTCAACTGCTCCTCGTGAACGGCAAGAATATGCTGGCGCGATAGCCAGACCGTCACTTCGCCAGTGCACGCAGCACCGCCCGCCGCTCCTTCATAACGCGGCGCGCGACCTCCATCTGTTCGGCGAAATCCAGGTTGGCGACGGTCGGGCAAAAACCGTCCGGCTGGTCCAGGGCATACGGCGTATCGCTTTTGGTCATGCCCAGGCGAACAAGCATTTCACTTAGCAGAATGACGCCATGGGATTTTCGATCTGCGAAAGCTTTAATGAACGCATGGCTCGCCCTCCTGGCTAGCTGGATTGTTACAACAAAAATGAGACAAAAAAGCTACAGGATGAACCGGCTCAGATCGCCTTTCTGCGCCAGCGGCGCCACTTTCTCATTCACATAGGCCGCGTCAACGACAACCGTCTCGCCTGATCGATCCGTGGCGGAAAAGCTGATATCCTCCAGCAGCCGTTCCAGCACCGTATGCAGCCGGCGGGCGCCGATGTTCTCCACCCGGTCGTTGATGTCGGACGCCAGTTCAGCCAGCGCATCCACCGCGCTTTCAGCGAAATCCAACGTCACCTGCTCGGTTCCCATCAGCGCCGCGTACTGCTTCAGCAGCGAGTGCTCCGGCTCGATCAGGATCCGGCGCAAATCGTCGCGGGTCAGCGGCATCAACTCCACCCGAATCGGCAGGCGGCCTTGCAGTTCCGGCAGCAGGTCCGAGGGTTTGGCCAGGGTGAAGGCGCCCGAAGCAATGAACAGGATATGGTCGGTCTTCACCAGCCCGTACTTGGTGTTGACCGTGGTGCCCTCGATCAGCGGCAGCAGGTCGCGCTGCACGCCTTCCCGGCTGACATCGCCGCCGCGGAAGCCGCCTTCCGTGGTGCGGGCACAAATCTTGTCGATCTCGTCCAGAAAGACGATGCCGTTGTTTTCCGCGTGGAACACCGCATCCTTGGTCAACTGCTCGTTGTCCAGCAGCCGATCGGCTTCCTCGGCTTCCAGCACCCGCCGCGCCGCCTCCACCGTCATGCGCCGCTTCTGCGGCGGCCGGTTGCCCATCAACCCCTTCATCATCTCGCTCAGGTTAATTACCTGGCCCGGCGGCATGCCAGGGATATCAAGCTGGTTCATTGGGCTGCTACCCACGTCCGAGACGGATACTTCAATCTCCTTCTGCTCGAACTCGCCGTTGCGCAACATGCGGCGGAACTTGGAGCGTGTGTCGGCGGCTGCCTCCTCGCCCACCAGGGCGTCGAGCAGCTTCTCTTCGGCCGCGGTTTCGGCCTTCGACTGGACCTCCTTGCGGCTGGCCTCGCGCAACATGTTCAGGCTGGCGTCCACCAGGTCGCGAACGATGCTTTCGACATCGCGGCCGACGTAGCCGACCTCGGTGAACTTGGTCGCCTCGACCTTTAGGAACGGCGCCTGCGCCAGCCTGGCGAGACGGCGGGCGATCTCGGTCTTGCCGCAGCCGGTGGGGCCGATCATCAGGATGTTCTTCGGCACCACTTCCTCCCGCATCCCCTCCGGCAGATGCTGCCGGCGCCAGCGGTTGCGCAGCGCGATCGCCACCGCGCGCTTGGCATCGTTCTGCCCGACAATGAAGCGGTCAAGTTCCGAGACGATCTCTCTCGGTGAATAGGTGGGAACTTCCATTACAGTGACTCGATGATGATATTGCCGTTGGTATAGACGCAGATGTCCGCCGCGATCTTCATCGCGCGCCGAGCGATTTCCTCGGCCGAAAGGTCGGGGACCAACATCAGCGCACGGGCGGCGGCGAGCGCGTAATTGCCACCGGAACCGATGGCGATCACCCCGTCCTCCGGTTCCAGAACGTCGCCATTGCCAGTGACGGTGAAACTGCGGTCCTTGTCGGCGACCGCCATCATCGCCTCCAGCCGGCGCAGGTAGCGGTCAGTGCGCCAGTCCTTTGCCAGTTCCACGCAGGCGCGTTCAAGCTGACTGGGATAACGCTCCAGCTTGCTTTCCAGACGCTCCAGCAAGGTGAAGGCATCCGCCGTGGCACCGGCGAAGCCGGAGACGACCGTGCCGCCGACGCCGATCCGGCGGACCTTGCGCGCGTTGCCCTTGACGATGGTCTGGCCCATGCTGACCTGGCCGTCACCTGCCATCGTCACGTGTCCATCCCGCCTTACGCACAGAATGGTGGTGCCGTGCCATCCGATTGGATCAGCCACGGCGGAAGAAAAAGTTTGCATGACATGGCCAAGTGGCGATCACGGCTCCCCTAGGCAAGAGCCGCTCGCATCATTGCGCCGTTGCCTATGTGTCAGAGGGCAAGTAAGTAAAGGCCGGGGCTCCGCCCTGCACCCGCAAAGGGACGGATGCCCCTTTGATCCCCGTCCAGGGGTTTGAGGGAGAGGGGCGACGCAGGTGTTGCAACCGGCTCGGTCGCCCCCTCTCTCCCCAATCCCTAAATGGGTTCCAAGGGCGTCAGCCTTTGGCGGGATCGAGGGGCGGAGCCCCATAAGCGCTAGGATAAGGCATTTTTAGCGTCTTTGTCTTGGCAGCGGCGCTTTCTGGGCGGCTCGGCCAGCCGCCTGCGTGCCGTTCTGCGGGTCGCCAGGCTGCGGCGTCTTCGGGGTTGTGCGAACAGAGCCACTTGCAGACGGCGGTGGTTGGATTGCCAAACCCGCCAAAGGCTGGCGTGACGGGTTGCACGGCCAGATGTTGGCTCAGGGGGGAAAGCCGAGATCCTCGCCCAGCGAAGTCTCGATCAGCACGGCGGCGATGAGATGAGCGAGCAGCCAACTGCGCGCGAGCTTGGGATCGCTTGCTTGCAACGCCGCAAAGCCGCCCAGGCTTTTCAGTCGTTTGAACGCGAGTTCCACCTGCCAGCGCATGCGGTAGAGCCGCACGACCTCCGCCGCTGTCGCCTGTTCTGGCGACAGCGAGGTCAGCAGCATCATGTATCCAGCCGCCCTCAGGGTGCGCGGATCGGTCTTGTGGCCCTTGCGACTGGCCTTGCGGTGCAGCCTCTTGTGCTGGCGCTCGGTCGCCTCGGGCGGCTTGCGCGCGATGATCAGGCGCGCGCGCACCGGGGCGCGGCCGGCGCCGATTGACACGGCGTGTTCCACCACCGACGGGCCGTTGTCGGACAGCGCCGCGACCAGATCAAAGGCCTGCCGCGACGCATCGAACACGTTCACCGAGCGCCAGCCGATCCGGGTGATGAAGTCCGCCTGGTTGGCGTGGGCATGGGCAAAGTTGCGCACCCGCGCATAGCCACGATCCTGCACCAGAACATCACCGGGCCGCACCGCCACGCAACTGAGCGCTTCGGCCGTGGCGGCCTTGGTCATCGCAAGATCGGTAAAACAGCCGCGCGCCGGTTCATAGCGCGCGTGAAGCCGCCAGTCACTGCCTTTACTGCCCGGGATCGAGACCGTGGAGCCATCCACCAGGTTGAGTTGCAGGCGCCCCTCCATTGGCGTGTCGCCGCGACGATCCGCCAGCAGCCGGTCCAGCACATCAGCCAGGAAATCACCCGAATTGCGCAATCGATCCAGCAGCGAGACGTCACAGAGATCGGCAATCCCGGCTTCGGTGGCATGGCTGGCGACCGCACGCAGCGATAGCCTGCCGGGGCCGTAGAGGAGAGCCAGATGCAGCAGGTCGGCCGCGCTGCGCACGCCACGTTTGCGCACCAGGGCTTTGTGCGTCCGGGCGCTGACCTCCAGATCAATCAGCGAAGAGACGTGGCCGACGACGCTTGGCCAATGATCCAGATGAAACAATGCGGTTTGCATCTGCCCCGGAATCACGCCAAAACGTGCCGTGTCAATCCTATCCTAGCGCTTATGGGGCGGAGCCCCCGCCTTGCTTCTTTCCTCAAACCCAAGGGAACAATGCATGGTTCGCCCGCTTAAGGTCGCGGTCCAGATGGATCCGATCGAGAGTATCGACATCAACGCGGATTCCACCTTCGCACTGATGCTGGAGGCACAGGCCCGCGGCCATACGCTGTGGCATTACGAGGTGCGGCACATGGCGCTGAAGGAAGGCGTCGCACGCCTGGACGGCGGCCGGCGGCAGGATCGGTTGTTCGCCCGTGCCCGCGGCGTAGCGGTGGAGCGCAAGCTTGGTGCCCATTACCGCTTCGGCCCGCTGGAGACGCTGGATTTAGGCGGCATGGATGTGGTGCTGATGCGGCAGGACCCCCCTTTCGACATGGCCTACATCACGGCGACCCACATGCTGGAGCATATCCAGCCTGGCACGCTGGTGGTGAATGACCCGGCGGCGGTGCGCAACGCACCGGAGAAGATCCTGGTCACGCACTTCCCCGACCTGATGCCGCCGACCCTGATCAGTTGGGACCTGGAAGCGATCCGCGCCTTCCGCTTGGAATACAAGGACATCATCGTCAAGCCGCTGTTTGGCAACGGCGGCGCCGGCGTGTTCCGCATCAAGCCGGATGACGAGAACCTCGGCGCGCTGCTGGAGATGCACTTCGCCCGATCACGCGAGCCGTTGATGTTCCAGCGCTATGAGCCGGCAGTGCGCGTTGGTGACAAGCGCATCATCCTGGTGGATGGGGAACCGATGGGCGCGGTCAACCGGGTGCCAGCGCATGGCGAGGCCCGATCCAACATGCATGTCGGCGGCCGCCCGGAGAAGTCGCCGCTGACCGCCCGCGACCGGGAGATTTGCGCCGCGATCAGTCAGACGTTACGTGATCAGGGCATGATCTTCGTCGGCATTGACGTGATCGGCGACTATCTGACCGAGATCAATGTCACCTCCCCCACCGGCCTGCAAGAGATCGCCCGGTTCGATGGCGTCCATATCGAGAAGTCGATTTGGGATCGGATCGAGGAGAAGATCGGAGCCTGAGACTCCTTACAACACGGACGCCCTCTTCTACAGCCCTAATGTCGCTGGTCGATGGCCGCGAAGGCAGCCAATGCTAGACGTTTCGATCCTATACGCTAATGTTCGACGAATTTCCCTAATATCACGGCGTAATTGTCGAGCGAAACCATTCCGCCGAACGAGCAAGACCCTGTTCCGGAGGTGTGCGGGGAAACCTCAGCAGCGCATCAGCCCTCCGGCAATCCAGGCGCATCGATTGACTCCATAACCGAAGCAGCGATGGTGTGATCGGTGCCGGCAAGATCGATCTGTGCCTGCCGATCCGCTGGTTGACGATTTTCGCGATCTGCAGCGGCGGTGCAAGAACCGCCGCCTCCAGATGCATGCGAAGGCGGGAAATCCGCCTGACCGGCGCACCGACCGCCTGGCCAAGGCCAGTGAAGTACTGGTTCCATGTTCCAACATCGCTATCCGCGAGATTGACCACCTCGCCTCTCACGCGTTCGGTCATCAGCAGCGAGACGATAACAGCGTTTGCGAGGTCATCATTGAAGGTCAGATTGCAATATCCCTCAGCCAGGTCGCCGAGATCGCCCAGGCGCCCTGCCACCAGCCAGCGTGCGATGCGTCCGACCCATTGATCGCCGCCTGGGCCATAGACGCAACCCGGCCGGATCATGATAGCGTCCCCACCCGACGCGACGAAATTGCTTACCACCGCTTCACATTCCGCCTTACCCTGACCGTAAGCGTCCACCGGATCTGGCCTCGTGTTCTCGTCCACCAATCCAGTCGCAGCGCCATAAACAGCCATGCTGCTTAAGTGCACGATTCTACGAAGGCCGGATGTGCGGGCGACATCACACAGGTTCCGTGTTGCCGCGACCATGGTTCGCGGGCGGCCTAGAACGCAGTTGACAGCATGGCTCACCCCCTCCAGCGCGCTCGCCAAGGCTTTCGGATCAGAGGCGTCGCAGATCCGTGTTTCCACGCCGGTCGCAAGCGATCCGTACCGCGGCCGCCGCATGCAGGCAATCGGGCGCATGTCATTCCGCTTGGCTAACGCCGCGACGACTGCGCTGCCGACGAATCCGCTTCCGCCGATCACCAGGACCTTGACCAGCTCTCCATCGTCACCGCGCCGAACCGATGTGGGCGCACCGCTCATCGTGGGGCCAAGCGAAGCCACAGGATATGTGAAGCGAAAGACAATCCGCCGATTAGATAGCGGCGCCAAAGGCGTCTTGGCTCCAGCAGCAGCCGGTAGACCCACTCGCAACCGGTTTGCCGCATCCAGACTGGCGCGCGTTCGAAGCGTTGGGCGAGAAAATCGGCAATTGCCCCGCCAGTCACAATCACCACTGGATTCCGCGCCGAGGCCGCTATGGCATCAGCAACGGCCTCCTGTTTCGGATTGCCCATCGCCAAGACGATCAGCTCCGGGCTGGCGCGCTTGGTCTCGGACACATACTCCGCATCCGACCGAAATCCGTCGACTGTCGAGACAACCTGGCAACCCCACTGCTCAAGGACCGCAGCCGCACGGCTGGTCCATGGTTCGGCGGTTCCATAGATTGCCGTCCGCCGCCCGGCGAAGGCGGCAGCGAGACGCGGGATAAAATCCGTTCCATTCATGTTGCGCCCAACATCCCGGCGAAGCGCCGAGAGACAGATTTCCATCCCAATGCCGTCGCGCAACAAGACGTCGCTTTGCGTCAGCCGGGAAGCAAACTCAGGCGATTTCCATGCAAGGTTCAGGACATGTTGATTAACAAACGAAACAACAATGGGTCGATCGGTATGTGTAATTCGCGCGATAAGACCGGCTTCCTGTGCCTCATTATCGATAATGTCGATCTTGTCGATGACTGCTTGCACCAGCGCAAGTCCGTGTTGGCGCACATGTAACCATCGCCTCCACATCGTGGTTTCCCTTGGTTGCAGGCTGAACAAAAATGCAATGCCGGAAAGTCGTGACACACCATTTGTGGCAGAAGGTAGATAGCTGACGACTGCTCCACGCGCTTGCGTCATATGTTCTTCCGGACCTACGGCGAAGCTGGTTAATAGCAAGGCGGTTGCACCATGATGAACTACTTTCGGACCATCCCTTGCCGGAACACAAGTAAATCGTGGTTGATCACTGTAGTCGCGACGAGCTTCGTTGGCGAGACTTCAACACCTGGAAAACAAACCCGTCAAGCGCCGCCGCTCGACGTCTCCGGGAACACATTTTTCGGTCCTCGGTCTACTCGCATGGCAGTTCGGTGCAGCGCGAGGATACGATCGGCCACCGCGCTGATGTCAAGGCTGGCGCGGAAAACCTCATTTCCAGCGGCACCAAGCCGTTCACGTTCTTCAGCGTCATCAATGAGGCGCACGATGGCTTCGGCCAAACGGCCGGACATTCCCGGAGGCACCAGTAACGCAGTCGCGCCATCCGTCAAGAATTCGGGAATGGCACCGACCGGGGTCGTAACAATTGCGACGCCATGCGCCAAGGCTTCAAGAATAGCCATCGGCATCGCTTCATGGTGCGAAGGCAACACGAAAATGTCCGCCTTGCGCAGCAGGCCGCTGGCAGTGGCACGATTGATCCAGCCGGGTAGCGTGACACGATCCTGAAGACCCGCCTTGCTGACAACTTCGCGGAAGTGCTCGACCGCTCCGTCTCCGGCAATGGTTGCTGTCCACGGTCTCGACAACAGTTCTGGCGACCGCAGAGCCTCCAGCAACTCCGGGACACCTTTCCGTTCGCCAAGCCGTCCAAGGAAAACGATCCGTACTGCCTCGCCACGCTGGCGGGTCGCAGGTTCCGTGTCTACCGGGTCCGTGTCCACCGGTCGCGGCACACCATTAAGCACGACAACAATCTTGTCCGGCGAGATTCCCATGTCGGAGACAAGTAGCTTTCGCCAGCCGCCGCCAAGCACGACAACAAACCGGGCTCGGCTCAGCGCAAACCGGATGGCTTTCCGACAAGGTCCGGGCAAGTTCTCGTAGAACTCCTGAAAGTCGGCGCCATGGAGATGCATGATGACCGGGACGCCCAGCAGATTGCCGAGTAGGCCAAAAATGCTTTTCCGCACGGCGCTGCCGCGGGTGGTCATATGCGCGTGTATGACCCCAAGCTGACCGGTGACTTTCATGTATAGCAGCAGGCCCAGCGCCTTCAGAAAGGAATAGACCATGCTGCCTATGCCGCCCTGCCCCCGCGAGTCGATGACGCGAACCCGCAGTGCATCCGGTTTTGTCGACCACTCTTCCAACAAGTAATGAATCAGGGTTCCGACTCCGCCCGACGTGTGAGCCACACCGCCGCCGGCAAACATCGCAACCATTTTGCGGTCGGCTCTCATTCGCCGTTCAAATCCTTGTTCCATTCACTTAAGGCAGGCTGATAGGAAGGTGTCGCGCGTTGATCCATAGCTTCAAGAAACGCCAACGGCGGCGCGGTTTTACGATCCTTGATCCGCCGCAGCCGTCGTGACAGCCAGTATCGTTCGCGACGTTCCGGCCTGAGCAACTCAAGAACAAGGGCCGGCTCCTCCCACGGAACGTCGTGATATGCCGTGAGAAGAAATTGGCTTTCGGGGTCGCACTTCCAAGCATCGGGAAAAAACACGATGATGTCGTTCGTCGTCACCGCAGGGCGCGCCCGTATCGCGCGACTGCTTATTTTCGCTGTCAGCGCCTCCACCAGATCACGGCCGGACCCAAGATTGATGTGACAGATTGGTGTGTTCCGCGGATTCATCTCGATCAGGTAAGCGGTTCCGGTCGCTGCATCGATCATGAAATCGAAGCCGATCAGGCCGCTCAATCCAAGGCGCCGTACCACGAGCCGGGCTGCCTCGAGCATCTCGGCGTTGTGGACCACGCGACCAGTCGTGGAAGGGCCCGTCCTGGATTCTGCAACGACAACTTCCACGCAAATGCCCGCGAGGACTTCACCCTCCCAGCAGGCAACCGAGCAGTTCGCCGGCCGGCCGTCCACGTAACTCTGAACCGAAATCGTTGGGCGAGTGCCGGCACGCCACCGATTTAACCAGAACGGCTCACGGTCTATCAGAAGCTTGTTGAGGGCCAGCCTTCCGCTGACCGGCCGATTCAGTTCCTCAAACACCGCTTCGGCCTCGTCCAGGGATGCGACGATGCGGACGCCTTGTCCAGCGCAGCTCCCGTCCGCCTTGAGCACCCAGGGAAACGGCACCGTCGCATGCCAGATGGACAAGTCCGCAACAGACGATATCAATTGTGAGGCAGGCGTATGGACGCCTTCCTCGTGGGCCATTGTCAGCAGCTTGTGACGAGCTTCCGTCACGTCGTAATGCTCGGGATCTCCTATTGATCGCTGGATAAGTGCACGTGTCCGTGGGTTCGCGGAGGTGCGGTGCAACTCGTGCAGGTGCCGCACAGCTTCCTCGTCACAGGGAATGACCAGATCGCACGATGTCTGATCAAAAGCAGCTTCCAGTGATTCAAGCGGCCGAGAAACCCGATAGGGCAGCCGCAAGGATGCGAGCTGGACAAAACGCAATGGATGACTTGGCGGTGTCATCGCGGAAACCTCACAGCCATTTTGTGCAAGCGCCATGGCCATGCGGGCTGTTGAAGGCAGGTGAAGCGTGGTCGCCAACAGAACGCGCGGCTCGGGGGTTGTCGTCCGGCTGTCGGTTACCATCTCATCGACCCTATTTGCTAGCTGAGGCGCCGAGATTATATCCAATTCATAAAATTCCTATTCAATATTGTGTGGGACATCAAGACTTAGGTGTCACCTGATCGGCGGTTGTGGACGTAGGGGATCTCATGATCGCACGCCTGCGTGACAGCGACCGCCTTCTCCGTTCAGCGTCCGCAATGCCATCTTGGTCCGCTCAGATTGCGGCAATTGTTGTCTCATGGGCCCTCGTTGAAGAGCAAAATTGCGGTAGCTCGCCTCCAGCCAAGCATGGACCGCATTTCGCTGATCCACCTGCCAGGGGGTAGCCAAACCTCTGGCATAACCAGACGCCTGCGATAACCAGACGCCTCTGGCAAACAATTGTGTCATCCTTGACAGCGAGGGCAACGGTCACACCGGATCGGCATCACGTTCGCTCGCAACCGATATGCAAAATGTAGCCAGATCATGTCATTGATGCGCCTCACAGATGAGGTCCCCGTACGTGAATGGAGACGCGCTTGTCGATCTCGCCGCTCTCACTATCATGGCCTTGCTTGAACGGCCGCTGCGCACCACAACCAGGACACGCCGATGAAGATCCTCCGATCCTCCGCCAGGAAGACTAGCCGTGCACCCGCGTCGAACTTTACCGGGGTTGTGTTTTCGGATGAGGTGGTGGTGGGAACGGCACCATCGCGCCTGCGCGGGTCGGTGGTGTCCTTCACGCCAGGGGCTCGCACTGCCTGGCACAGCCATCCGGTTGGGCAGACGCTATTCTGCCTGTCGGGCGCCGGGCGTGTGCAGCGGGAGGGAGAGCCCGTGCAGGAGATCCGTCCCGGCGACACCGTGATCATTCCGCCGGATATCCGGCACTGGCACGGTGCTGCGCCGGACAAGCTGTTTTCCCATCTCGCGATGTCGGAGCTGAACGACCAAGCCGAGGGGACGGCTTGGTTCGAGCATGTATCTGATGACGATTACACCGCGCCACCGGCGCCAGTGAACTAAGCGGACACCGCCTCGGAACCGGCTGGTTTCAGCATCGAACTCCTTGCGGCTGGGTGCCTGTCCAGCAGCTTGGCGGGACCAACCAGCGCCCGCACCAGTTCGCCGCCGCAATTTGGGCAGAAGCCAAGCAGGCGATAGTCGGCGCAAAACATGCATTCGTAGCTGCAAATGCGTGCGCTGCGACTATTTGGCGGCAGGTCGCGGTCACAGCATTCACAGTTCGGGCGCAGCTCCAGCATGACCAGCCTACTCCGCCGCCACCGCTGTCCGTGCCGACCCCGTCAGCATGAACCCCTCATACCCCTTCGCCGCCACCTCGTCGCATTTCAGCCGATACGCTCCTACGCCGCCGATATACGGCATGAATACCCGCGGCTTGCCCGGAATGTTCGCGCCCATGTACCAGGACGCCGCCGCCGGATACAGCGTCGTGTGCGCCACCTGGTTCACATGCTCCACCCAGTTATCCTCGGCGGCCAGGGTTGGTTCAATTTGATCAAGCTGCCGGCTGGTCAAGTGGCTCAGGCAGTCGCTGATCCAGTCCACGTGCTGCTCGATCGAGACCATCATGTTGCTGAGCACCGAAGGACTGCCCGGTCCGGTGATCATGAACAGGTTGGGGAACCCGGCGGTCATCAGGCCAAGGTAGGTGCGTGGTCCAGCCTCCCACTTGTCGGCCAGGGTCTGCCCGTTGCGGCCGGCGATGTTGATCCGGGTCAGCGCGCCGGTCATCGCATCAAAGCCGGTGGCGAAGACGATGGCGTCGAACGCATACGCGCGATCGCCGGCGCGCAGCCCGTCCGGCGTCAGTTCCTTGATCGGCGCGTCGCGCACATCCACCAGATCGACGTTCGGCCTGTTGTAGGTCAGGTAATAGTCGGTATCGACACAGATCCGTTTCGTCCCGATTGGATGACTGGTCGGCGCGAGCAGTTCCGCCTTAACCGGATCGGTTACCATGTCCCGGATCTTGCCGCGCACGAACTCAGCCGCCGTATCGTTGGACGCCTTGTTGACGATCAGATCGTTGAACGCGGCCATGAAGCTGGTTCCGCCGTCGGCCCAGCGCTGCTCATAGACCGCCAGTCGAGCCGCCTCCGGCGTTTCCATGGCGGCGGCATCGTTCGGGTCGGTCAGCACGCCGGTGCGCATCATCCGCGCCTCGGCCCGCTTCGCCGGGTAGGCATCCTTCCACGCCCGCTCATAGTCCTCCGTCATCGGCCGGTTACGCGACGGAATGCTGAAGTTCGGCGTGCGCTGGAACACCATGACATGCTCGGCCTGTCGCGCGATCATCGGAATCGACTGGATCGCCGAGGAGCCGGTGCCGATCACGCCAACCCGTAGACCGGTGAAGTCGACACCCTCATGCGGCCATTGGCCGGTGTGATAGGTCTTGCCCCTGAAGCTGTCCAATCCTGGAAAATCCGGCTTCCGCGCGGCCGACAGGCATCCCGTCGCCATCACGCAATATCGCGCCGACACCGCATCGCCACGGTCAGTCCGCACCGCCCAGCGATGCGCCGCCGGATCAAAGCTGGCGTCGGTCACCTTGGTCTCAAAACGGATGTCGCGCTTCAGGTCCAGCCGGTCGGCGACAAAGTTGGCATAGCGCAGGATTTCCGGCTGACCGGCAAATACCTCACTCCAGGTCCACTCCTGCTGCAGCTCATCGGAGAACGAATAGGAATACTGCATGCTTTCGACATCGCATCGCGCGCCAGGATAGCGGTTCCAGTACCAGGTGCCGCCGACGCCGGCCGCGGCCTCGAACACGATGGCCGTCAGCCCCAGGCCGCGCAGGCGGTGCAGCATGTACAAACCGCCGAACCCGGCGCCCACGATGACAACGTCCACTGTTTCGGGAACCGCCGGGCGGGCATGGATAGCCTGTGGCATGAATGCTCCTTTCAGCCTTGCTGAAGCGGCATCGGACACCACGCCGTATCGGTTTGTCAACTCATCGGTAGCTTTTCAGACTCGTTGGTCCAATCTGTGGTATCATCATACCACAGGCAAAAACCCCTTGACCAACCGGGATCAGGGCGCGATACCGGCGCCTTCTGAACCACCGGACATCGGTAAACCCCATGCTCAAGACCACTGTCTCCCTGAAGCCGTCGGAGGTGACGAAGGACTGGGTGCTGATCGACGCCGAGGACGTCGTCCTCGGTCGCCTGGCTGTCGTCATCGCCAATCGGCTGCGCGGCAAGCACAAGCCGCAGTTCACGCCGCACGTCGATTGCGGCGACAATGTGGTGGTGGTGAACGCTGCCAAGGTGCGCGTCACCGGCAACAAGGCGGAGCAGTCAATATTCTACTACCACACCGGTTATGCCGGCGGTATCAAGGGCCGTTCGATCCGGCAGCGGCTTGAGTCCAAGCATCCGGAGCGGGTGCTGGAAAAGACGGTGGAGCGGATGATCACCCGCGGCCCCCTGCAGCGCAAGCAGATGAAGCACCTGTACATCTATGGTGACGCAACGCATCCGCATGATGGCCAGCAGCCGAAGCCGCTGGACGTTGCCGCGCTCAATCCCAAGAACAAAAGGGTCTGATCCCGATGTCAGGAACCCAAACCGGCAGCCTTGCCGACCTGAAAGACGTTCTGGCCGCGCGTCAAGCCGCGGCCGAAGCGGAGGCCGCCGCGACTGGCCGGCCGATCCCCGTTGCACCGTCCGATCAGCCCAGACGCGAACCCAAGCGCGACGGGCTCGGCCGTTCCTACGCCACCGGCCGGCGCAAGGAATCCGTGGCGCGGGTGTGGATCAAGCCCGGCAAGGGCGAGATCATGGTGAACGGCAAGAAGGTGGTGCAGTATTTCGCCCGCCCCGTGCTGCGCATGCTGATCACCCAGCCGTTCCTGGTCTCGGACCGCTACAACCAGTTCGACGTGTTCTGCACGGTGAACGGCGGCGGACTGTCCGGACAGGCCGGTGCGGTGCGGCACGGCATCAGCCGGGCACTGACATACTATGAGCCTGATCTACGCGGCATCCTGAAAGTTGCCGGGTTCCTCACCCGTGACTCCCGTGCGGTGGAGCGCAAGAAGTACGGCAAGGCGAAGGCGCGGCGCAGCTTCCAGTTCAGCAAGCGCTGATGACTGGTCGCGATTGACCGGCGCTGCAAGGTTCTGGAAGCAGCTAACTGCCGCGAAAGCAATCACGGTAGCCTTGTTATGTCGGCCGCGCTGCTGCAACCGATGAACTTTAGCATTCCTGCCTGATAGATGCACCGTTTGCCGCAATTCGACACGTTCTCGACGTTCGTCACGATGCGGCACGTTTCCAAACGTCATGGCGGGCGCAGGCCCGTCATCCACGTCTTTATACGCACATGGAAAAACGCGCGGTTGCCAACTGCAGCCGACCCATGGCCCTGACCCACGAGTCGGCATGACGAAGGGGCGCGGCCGATGTGCCACTTGTTCCACCGGTTGATATTATTTTTCCACAACCTTTGTTGATCAACACGTCCTTGGTTCGGCTTTGGTCATCTAGCTAGCCTCATGTGGCCTGGCAGAACGAGTAGGTCGATACTGTGCACAGCGTCCTGGATGTTTCCGCAGCCTGGACGGTGGCGGAACATGGAAAAATTCTGGGCGCCCCAAATTCGCGACAGACGTCGGCAACGGTATCATCGGACGTGGGACGCTGGTTACACTATTACGCCGTGTGTGAGACGTTCATGCGAGTAACGCAGATCAACCACTGCTGCGTCAGAGTCGCCAACAGGTCAACGGTGGCAAAGCTGCTTTCGCCAACCAGCACGATTGTTCCCTCCGACAACCAACACCCAATCTGCAAGACCACCTGACGGACCCGGTCCGCCAGCTTCTTGTGCCGCTGCTCGCACATGCGGCAGAAGCGCGTCAAGCGCCCCGGTACGCTGAGCAACGGCAGCCGCCATATCTGCGGCGCCCACGGTGATACGTAAATGGCCAAAGTCGAGATAAGGGCATATCACTTTCGTCAAATCACGTGTGGGCAGGGAGAACCAGCATGACGTCGCCTCCCCGATCAACCTCCGTTCGCGCCATCACGCTCGACCCGCGTTCCTGGGTGGAACGGCTTTGGTCCTCGGTCGCGGACCGCGGACGCTCCTATGCCGATGTGCTTCAACCTCAGGCCCCTGACGCGCCGCTCGATCGCGCCCAGGAGCTTGCGACTGCTCTCCTCTCGGAGCATGGCGAGGCGTCGGGGGCGGCGGTGGCGCGGGCGCTGCACGCGGCCATAGGCGAATTTGAAGCCAAGGACCGGCTCGCGTTCTACCGCTTCCTCGTGGAAAATTTCCTGCCGCCCGAGGCTCAGCTCCGGGCGGCGGCGGAGGCCTATCTTGCGGAGCCGACGCCTGAGCACGCAACCCAAGTTGCCGAAGCCGCCGAACCGGCTCGGCAGGAGCTGCTGCGCCGCATGAACATGGTGCCCGGCGGTACAGCGGCGCTGGTGGCCATGCGCAGGGATCTGCTGACCAACCTAGGCAACGAGCCGAACCTGAAGCCGCTCGACGTCGACCTGCGCCATCTGCTCGCCTCGTGGTTCAACCGCGGCTTCCTGGATCTGCGGCGGATAGACTGGCAGACCCCGGCGGCCGTGCTGGAGAAGCTGATTGCTTATGAGGCGGTCCACGAGATCCAGGGCTGGGATGACCTGCGCCGGCGCCTTGCGCCCGATCGGCGCTGCTTCGCCTTCTTCCACCCGGCCCTGCCGGGCGAACCGCTGATCTTCGTGGAGGTTGCTTTGATCAGCGGCTTGGCCGCCGCCGTCCAGCCGCTCCTGGCCGCCGATGGCGATGAGCGAGCAGAGCGTGCGCGTGAGCAGGCCGCCGACACCGCAATCTTTTACTCGATCTCCAACTGCCAGGCCGGGCTGCGGGGGGTCGCCTTCGGCAACTTCCTCATCAAGCAGGTCGTGGAGGAGTTGAAAGCCGAGCTGCCACGCCTCGGACGTTTTTCGACCTTGTCGCCGGTACCGGGACTCCGCCGCTGGCTGGACAAGCGGCTTCTGGAACCGGACGCCGCCGAGGTCCTGCGGGAGGCCGAGGTGGCCGCGCTCCGCCTGACCGTCGGGGAAGCGTCGCAGCCAGGCAATCCCGTTGCCCTGCTGCATCGCCTATTGGAAATGGAGGACTGGTGGAAGGACGCGATGCTCGTGGAGGCGGCGCGCGCACCGCTCACCCGCCTCTGCACCATATATCTCACGACGCCCCAGGGCGGCCGTGGACCGGCTGATCCGGTGGCTCGCTTCCATCTTGGCAACGGCGCGCGGCTGGAGCGGGTGAACTGGCTGGGCAACGTGGCATCGCGCGGGATCAGAGAATCTTATGGGATCATGGTCAACTACCTCTACGATCCCGAACAGATCGAGGCCAACCACGAAGCCTTCGTACGCGGCGCGATCGTCTGCTCTGCCGCGGTGAATGCTCTGCTCGAGACACCGGCCCTGCCCACGGCCATGGCGCAGCCGAAGGCTGCAATACGCACGCGCCGTCCGCCCAAGGACTGATTGATGCGATCCAGCACCCGTATGGCCAGCCGGCGCGCGTAGCTTTTCGCGCGATATGGAAATACCGTCCAAGCCCATTACAAGCGAATAGGCGTCTGACAGAGTGTCAACGGTCATGAAGAATGACCCTCGGGAGGAACCAGGAATGTCCTATGGCACAGCGCGCGGCATCGCACCCTCTAAACCCCCCGCGCATGCACGAACGCCGCTGAACCGGCAGCAGATCGTCGGCTTCTGGGCCGCGTGGTTCGGGTGGACGCTGGATGGCATGGATTCCGTGATCTATGCGCTCGTACTGGGGCCGGCATTGACGGAGTTGCTGCCGCGCTCGAACATTGCCGCGACGCCCGCCAATATCGGCTACGTCGGCTCGCTCATGTTCGGCGTGTTCCTGGTGGGCTGGGGTCTGTCGTTTATCTGGGGACCGATCGCAGACCGGTTCGGCCGCACCAGATCGCTTGCCGCAACGGTGCTGGTCTATGCGGTATTCACGGGCGCCGCCGCGTTCGCCCCAAATATCTGGTTGCTCGGACTGTTCCGCTTCCTCGCGGGCATCGGCGTGGGCGGCGAGTGGGCAATGGCTGGCACTTATGTCGCCGAAGCTTGGCCAGAGGACCGGCGCAAGATGGGCGCCGGGTATCTGCAGACCGGCTATTACTTCGGCTTCTTCGTTGCAGCGGCCTTGAACTACACGGTCGGCGCATCCTTCGGCTGGCGCGCCATGTTCCTCTGTGGGCTCGTGCCTGTCGTGATCTCGATTGCGACCCTGCTCGGTGTCAAGGAACCGGAGCGCTGGGAGCAACGCCACCGGGAGGAGCAGGCGATGCCCGTGAAACGGCACAACCCGTTGGCGGTGATCTTCAACCGACAGTATATTGGACGCACCATCACCATGTCGGCGCTGCTGACCATCGCCATCGTCGGCCTCTGGGCCGGCGCCGTGTATGAGCCGACGGCAATCGTATTCCTCTCCCGCAAAGCCGGAATGGCAGCACCGGACGCAGTGAAGATGGCATCCTACGGCACCGGCCTGCTCTCAATCGGCACCATCCTGGGCTGCGTCGCCGCGCCTTGGCTCGCTGAGCGCGTCGGCCGCCGCCCGACGTTGGCCCTGTACTACTTCGGTATGATGGTCACGATCGCGCTGGCATTCGGCTGGGCGTTCTATCAGCCAACCGGTTCGGCACTGCCGGCGTTCATGGCGGTGCTGTTCTTCCTCGGCCTGTTTGGCGGCAACTTTGCGATCTTCAGCCTCTGGCTGCCGGAGTTGTTTGGCACCGAAGTCCGTGGCACCGCTTTCGCGTTCTGCACCTCGGTCGGCCGCTTCATTGGCGCCGGCGTCAACTTCGGCCTTGCTGGCGCGGTCGCTGTGATGGGAACGCTCGGGACGCCGGTCGCGCTCACCGCGGTCGCGTTCGCCATCGGGCTGCTGGTCATCCCGTTCGCACGTGAGACCAGGGGCGAAGCGTTGCCTGGATGATGGTTGAACTGGTCATTGTGACTGTTATACCAGCGGCCCGATGGGCTGCTTGGTATGCGCGCGGCTTTGGTGAGGCGCCGTGCGCGAATCAACAAGATATCAGCAGCCGTTGGCCCGGATGATCAACATTAAGGGGCGTTGGTCTTACCGACAAGTGGCGCGGTTCTGTCAGCGCCAAATGCCACCGATTACGAACGTACTTCGCTGGTTCCGGCCGCGCCGGGTCTCCGACACTTCAGGCCAGCGCAACGCCCGACATCTCGCGGCAGTAATCGAGCAAACGGTCCTGCAGCTTGAGGTCGCGCGCGGCCGGCTTCACGTCTCTGAGCTGTTGGTGGTAGAAGTAGCCGCCGGTCATCCGCGCTGCCGGGTCGTTGCTTACCGCCAGCCAAGCCTGGGTCAGGTGAGCTTGGTCGAGGTCATCCGACGCGCTCGGGCCGCCCATCCGGGTCGGCACCCACCCCGGCGTGAGCGCATTCGACAGCACATCGGGCCAGCGCCGCCCAACGCCGAAGGCGAGCAGCACGTCATGCAGCTTGGTGTCGGCATAGGCCTGGCTGCCGTTCCAACGGCGCCCGGACCATTGCGGGTCGTCCAGGTTCGGCTCGCCGCCGGTGTGCATGCCTGAACTGAGATAGACCAGCCGGTCGGGCCTGTGCATGAGCGCGGTGAGCACGTAAGGCGCGAGCACGTTGACGGCCCATAGCTGGGATAACCCATCGACCGTTTCGACGCGGCGCGACTCGCGGTAGCCGATCCCGACATTGTGGATCACCGCGTCGAAGCGTCCCCGTCTGTTCGCCTGATCCGCGACGTCGCGCATGGCCGCGAGCGTCGCAAGATCGCCAACCAGGACCGTCTCGGCTTGCGGCAGCGCGACTCGCGTATCCTCGGCCCGTGCCTCGCTCCTGGCATGCAGCACGACCTCATGTCCCTGCTCGGCCAGAAGGCGACCCGCCATCAATCCGAGCCCGTCCGACGATCCGGTGATGAAGATTTTTGCCATTTCGTCCTCTGTTGTGGGGGCTGAGGCACGAACGGACAGAAATGTCGGTAAGGACCAAGGTTAGCCCTTTGAGAAACCCAAGATTTCCGTGTTCCCGTACACGGCTTCAATACGCCACCGTTTGTCGCATGGAAAACGCCGGATTTGAAGAGCCCTATTGGGGCGTGTCATCAAATAAGGCGATTTCGGCGCGGCAGAAACTTTGCTCGATAGTGCGTCAGCCTCTCGGGAGCTGACCGATGCGACGTTATAGCCTTCGAGACGATCAGCAGGAGCGTATTCCTGACCTTCTTTCCGGCCGTTAGGGCTTGGTTGGCGTGACGGCGGCGGATAACCGGTTGTTCGTCGAGGCAGTGCTTTTCCGGTTTCGCGCTGGGGTTCCTTCGTGACCTGCCGGAGCGGTTTGGTGATGGTGTCTCGGTCCATTTGCGTTTCAGTCGCTGGGCCAAGTGGGGCATCTGGAAGGCGTTTTCCATCACTGGGCGGCCGACACACTGATCGCCGACAAGGCCTTCGATACCGATAAGTGGGTGATCGCGCCGTTGGCCGCGGCCGGCAAGACGGCCGTCATTCCGCCCGAGAGCAACCGCCATGCCGCTCGGGCTTGGGACTACGATTGCGACCTCTATAAAGCGCGCCACCTGATAGGCTCTTTCTTCGCCGAACTCAGGCAGTTCAGAGCCATAGCATCACGCTACGACAAGACCCCACGAAACTTTCTCGCAGGCATTCACCTCGCGTCCGCCGCAATCTGGCTTATTGATGATACGCCTAGCCCGGTGCCAGCTACTACCGGGGTTAGCTGAAGGTGAGCATTCGATGGCCGGCCAGCGCCAACCAGATCACTCATGAACCCTGCCACGGTGTCACGGTCAGGCCGACTTCGGCACGCGTCCCTTTATCGCGTTGGCACGCGCCTGGTACGTGACACGTCCCGCGGCGTCCTCCGACAGGCGTGCTCGCACCCGCGCCTTGAGTTGTTCCACGTCGCCAGCCGCCATCGTGGCCAGCGTTGGTCGCATACTCCCCATAGCCGTGCTCGCGCTCCAGAAGTCCTCGAAATCCGGAAAACTCCGTCGCGCCGTGACTTCGCGTGTCTCGACATCCTCCAGGCCCGCGCCTGTCCACAGGTCCCGCAGAGCCGCCGTGCGTGACGCTTCGGGACTTGGAGGGAGCGGCGGGGTGAAACCCAAAGCGCGCAGTTCAACCTGGATCGGATCAAACGGGAAGCCCCCGCCCAACATGTCCCAGGCGTATGCCGATACCACACCACCGGGACAAACCACCCGTGCCATCTCGGCGACGCCTTTAGCTGGATCGGGAACAAAAAAGATCACCAATGCCATGACGGCAGCATCAAACCGGCCGCCGTCGAACGGCAATGCCATGGCGTCGCCCTGGAGAAATGTCACGCCGTGCGTCGCCGGCCGCGTGTGCGCGAATGCAAGTTGTGCGTCCGACGGATCGATTCCCTGTGTTTCGGCGGGTGCGCATCGCCGGACAAGCAACTCGGTAAACGCGCCACTGCCGCAGCCGACGTCGATCCACCGCAGGCCCAAAGGCGGTGCCAGCCAATCAAGAAAAACCTGGCCCGCGAGATGGCTCCAGATGCCCATTCCGCGCTCGTAAGCCTTGCCATCATCAAAACGAATGGGCTGTTGGACCATTGGCGTCGTGCTCCATTTTCCGCGCGTGGCGGCCGGCACTATACGGACGCTCGTGCGCGCGTGGCGAACCATAATGTCCCGACAGCAGGCGATCCCTCAGTACATATGCTGGCCGCCGTTGATCGACAACGTTGAACCGGTCACGTAGTCGGCGTCGTCAGCGGTCAGGAACGCTACGCCACGCGCGATGTCCTCGGCGTGTCCCAGACGTCCGACCGGGATCTTCGCGACGATCTTGCGCAGCACCTCACCCGGCACCGCCCGGACCATCTCGGTATCCACATAACCGGGTGCAATGGCATTGACAGTGATGCCATAGCGCGCACCTTCCTGCGCGAGTGCCTTGGTGAAGCCGTGAATGCCGGACTTGGCGGCGGCGTAGTTCACCTGACCATATTGTCCCGCCTGGCCGTTCACGCTGCCGACATTGACCACACGACCAAATTTCCGCTCCCGCATGCCCTCGAACGTCAGCTTGCACAGGTTGTAGCAGGCGCCGAGGTTGGTATCGAGCACCGCGTCCCACATGTCGCGCCGCATGCGCAGCAGAGTGCCATCGCGGGTAATGCCGGCGTTGTTCACCAGGATTTCGATTGGGCCATATTCAGTGGTGGTCTTGGCAATTCCCGCCTCACACTCATCGAACTTGCTGACGTCGAACTTGATGACCGGAATGCCGGTTTCGGCGTTAAATGCCTCCGCCGCCGTATCATTCCCAGCATAGTTCGCCACCACTGCTCGGCCTTGCGCCTTCAGCGCGAGACTGATCGCCGATCCGATTCCGCGAGTGCCACCCGTGACCAATGCGACGCGTGCCATTGCTGCCTCCCGTTTGTTATGACGTATTCAAGGCACTCTTTACCATCTCTATCGACCATGCAAAGCCCAGCCAGGTTTCATCCGTTGACGCGGCGGATGATGTCGGCCCAATGGTCCAGGATTGGCAGAATGACATCCTCCTTGGCGGGATCCAGGCTGGTGGAGACGGTATCCACGTTCAGCGTCCGGTAGCTCTCGATCAGCGCGCGGTCAGGCGGCTGAGCGCCGATTGCGATCCGTAGCGAAGCCGGGTCGCGTCCCGCCTCAGCCGCCATCTGGCGGAAGCGCGGGATCACCTCCGTCAACGGCGTTTTGCTGGAAGCCGTGGTCTGTGGCATCCAGCCATCGCCATAACGGACGGCACGCCGAGCGCTGTAGGGGAAGGCGCCACCGATGAGGATGGGAGGATGGGGTGTCTGCACCGGCTTAGGCCAAGTCATCATCGGGCCGAAGTCAACAAATTCGCCGTGGTATTCAGCCTTCGCCTTGGTCCAGATCGCCTTCATCGCCTCGATCCGCTCCCGCGCCAGCTTGTGCCGTGTTTCGAACACCGCGCCGTGGTTTTCCATCTCGTCCTGGTTCCAGCCGTTGCCGACGCCGAAGACGAAACGGCCGCCAGAGACCTGGTCGATCGAGGCGACCAGCTTCGCGGTCTGGATCGGATCACGTTGGGTAATCAGGCAGACGCCGGTGCCAATCTTCAGGGTTTGGGTCGCCGCCGCGGCAGCGGTCAGCGTGACGAACGGGTCCATGACGTCGTAGTAACGTTTTGGCAGTTCAGGCCCCAGCGGGAACGGCGTCTTGCGGCTGAGCGGGATGTGCGAATGCTCCGGTGCCCAAACGATGTCGAAGCCGCGCGCCTCCAGCGCCTGGGCCAGGACGGCCGGGGTTATCGAGTAGTCGGTGAAGAACATCGAGGCGCCGAACTTCATGTCTTGCTACTCCGGCGGTGACCGCTTTTGGGCCAATGGCTGCGATAAATGTGGCACAGCGGTCACCCGCTGTGATGGCGGAGGTAGGCACGTCGTTCGCGCTTGCCGAGACCATAAAATTCGAGTACGGAGAAGTCGCGCAGTGCCCCCGTCTCACACCACCAGGCGTGTCGTCACGTATCACGACGGTTTCCGACACGGTTCAACGCGGCATGATGACCTGCCATCTGGACCAGCCCGAGATTGTCGAACCAGTCGTTGGGCACCGCCCTCTCTCGGTTTAGGTTCTCAGCACTGCTCACCGCTTCCATCAGGTTTTGCGTCAAGGCTCGGTCCTGGTTCCATGCCGTGGACGCTTGTGGCACTGCGGGCGCCGCGGGTCGGTTCCGCCCGCCCCGCTGACGCCGTGGCGCAGCGCCGCCTCGAGGGCCGCGCCGAGGAAGTCCCCTTGGCCCACGCCGCCTTGCTGCCACTTTACCATCGAATGGCCCAAGCTGCTCCCCCGCCTTTGCAGGGGCATGCCTTGGTTGTCAAATTCAGCCCTTCGCCTGATGGTCTGGGCTACCGTGGCCTCGGCTGACTTCTCCCCGCGTGTCAGGCACCGTTGCCGAACTTCTGCTCCGGTCGGAGAGGCAGAGACATCTCCCGGAGTTAAGACACCGCTCCTTTCCGTAAGCGCTTTCGGATTTACCTGATGCGGTGTCCGTATGATTATCGGGCTTTCCAATTTGTCGCCGGGTCACCCCGCCACACCGGCCTGCTATCTGGTTTCTGTTCGTCAGCGCCGCGGTTTGCCGCCGGCTTCCTTTCCACTCCACCTTATGGTGACGCAATTACCTTTTGGCTAACGGTTCCGGTCATCCGCCCCATACAGGACTTGCACCTTCAAGATCAGTGCCATGCCTGGCACACGGCGTGGATGGCGGCCTTCGCCATGACGGGAAGCGGCGGTCCATTTGCGCGTGCCGTGGCGGGAGAGGTGACCGTGTCGGAGCAATCACCCAATAGTTCCCTGCGGCGCGGCTTAGTTAGTCCCCCTCGTGCGACACCCGGACCAGCAGCTTGCCAAAGTTGCGGCCGCCGAGGATGCCGGCCAGGGCGTCAGGGGCGTTTTCCAGTCCGTCGATGACATCCTCGCGGTAGACGAGGCTACCGTCAGCCACCAGCGGTTCCGCCATTGCCCGCCACTCGGTCAGCCGGGCGGGCCGGTCGGAGACGATGAAGCCCTGGATCAGCACCCGCTTGCCGACGACGAAGCCCAGGTTCGGGCCGGGCGGCATGACCGTTTGGTTGTACTGGGACACCATCCCGCACATCGCCACCCTGGCAAACGGGTTGAGCTGGTCGAATACTGCCGTCTGCACGGCGCCGCCGACGTTCTCGAAATAGCCATCGATCCCGTTTGGGCATGCTGCCAGCAGTTCGCGGCGCAGGTCCATTGAGCGGTGATCGACGCAATCGTCGAACCCCAGGCTGTCCTGCACCCACAGGCATTTCTCCGACCCGCCGGCGATGCCGATCACCCTGGCCCCTGCCCGCTTGGCAACCTGGCCGGCGACCGAACCGACCGCGCCCGATGCGGCGGAGACGACAAAGGTCTCCCCGGCCTTCGGCTTGCAAATTTCCGTGACACCGGCGTAGGCGGTCGCGCCCGGCATTCCCAGCACGCCGAGATAGGCCGACAGCGGCGCCGCACCCTTGCTGATCCTGGTCAGCCGGTCTCCTGGTGTCACCGAATGGGTCTGCCAGCCGCGTGAGCCGACGACGATATCGCCGGCGCTGAACGCAGGGTCAGCGGATGCGATGACCTCGCCGACGGTTTCGCCCGTCATCACTTCGCCGATCTGGATCGCCACGGCGTAAGTCTGCTCCTCCCGCAGGCGACCACGCATGTAGGGGTCGATCGACAGCCAGATGGTGCGGGTGACCACCTCACCCGCCGCGGGTGCGGGAATCGGATCTTCCCGGACCTCGAAATCATCAGCGTTGGGCTCGCCCTTTGGGCGGCGCTTCAGGACGATGGAGCGGCGTAGTCCAGAGGGGCTGCTGGCGGCGGCCATCACGCTGCCTCGGCTTTCAGCACCAGCCGTCCGGTTACCTGACCATCGCGCAGCCGCATCAGCGCTTCATGGGCCTGGCTCTGCGGAACGCTGGCAACCGGCAAGGCCTGAAGGTCGCCGTCCTGCGCCAGCTTGACAAGTTCGCGCAATTCCTTGGGATTGCCGACATAGCTGCCCTGGATGGTCAGCGCGCGGATCGCCATGATCGGCAGCGGCAGCATCAGCTCGCCGCCGAACAAGCCGACCTGGATCAGCTTGCCGCCCTTGGCCAGCGCGCCAAAGGCGAAGCGTGCGGTGGCGGTGCCGTTCACCAGATCGATCACCGCCAGGACCGGCCCCCCGGCGGCCTGGACAATGCGCTTCGTCACCGCAGGACCATCGCCGCTGCCGTCCACCACCTTGTGCGCACCGGCCTTCAGCGCCGCATCACGTTTCTCGACGCTGACATCGACGGAGATGATGTTCTCGTGCTTCATAGCCTTCAGCACGGCGATGGCATTCAGGCCCAGCCCGCCAGCGCCCACCAGCACGATCGGCTGGGTTGGTGCCAGCGGCATCGCCTTCTTGATGGCGGAAAAGACAGTAACGCCGGAGCACGCATAGGTCGCGGCCACCGCCGGATCGAGACCGTTGAGGTCGATCAGATGCCGCGGGTGGGGTGCCAGCACATGGGTGCCATAGCCGCCGTTCTGGTAGACACCCAGGCTGCGGTTCGCCACCGCGCACATGTTGTCTTCCTCGGCCAAGCACTTCTCGCACTGGCCGCAGCCGAGCCATGGGTAGACGATGCGCCGATCGCCGACCTTCACCCCGGTGGCGTCCGGCCCCAGCTTCACCACAAGGCCAATGATCTCGTGCCCCATGGCCAGCGGCAGGACCACGCCACGATCGACTAGCGACATCTTCTGCCCGCCGCCGACGTCGTAATAGCCCTCCCAGATATGCAGGTCGGAATGGCAGACGCCGCAATGGGTTACCTCCAGCAGGACCTCGGTGCCCTGCGGCTCCGGCGTCGGCAGCTCGATTTCCTTCAGGGGCTGTCCGTTTTCAACCACGGCCCAGGCGCGCATTGTTTCCTCCATCGTTCGTGGAATGGATAGCGGTTGAGGTGAATTAAGCAAGGCCAGAGGCTCTGCCCCTGAACCCCGTCAAGGGCGGATGACCTTGAAACCCACTTATGGTGGGATTGGGGGAGAGGGGGCAACCAAGGCGTTGATAACCCTGAGTTGCCCTCTCTCCCCCAATCCCACTACTAAATGGTTCTAAGGGGCGTCGCCCCATAAGCGCTAGGATAAGGCATTTTTAGCGTCTTTGTCTTGGCAGCGGCGCTTTCTGGGCGGCTCGGCCAGCCGCCTGCGTGCCGTTCTGCGGGTCGCCAGGCTGCGGCGTCTTCGGGGTTGTGCGAACAGAGCCACTTGCAGACGGCGGTGGTTGGATTGCCAAACCCGCCAAAGGCTGGCGTGACGGGTTGCACGGCCAGATGTTGGCTCAGGGGGGAAAGCCGAGATCCTCGCCCAGCGAAGTCTCGATCAGCACGGCGGCGATGAGATGAGCGAGCAGCCAACTGCGCGCGAGCTTGGGATCGCTTGCTTGCAACGCCGCAAAGCCGCCCAGGCTTTTCAGTCGTTTGAACGCGAGTTCCACCTGCCAGCGCATGCGGTAGAGCCGCACGACCTCCGCCGCTGTCGCCTGTTCTGGCGACAGCGAGGTCAGCAGCATCATGTATCCAGCCGCCCTCAGGGTGCGCGGATCGGTCTTGTGGCCCTTGCGACTGGCCTTGCGGTGCAGCCTCTTGTGCTGGCGCTCGGTCGCCTCGGGCGGCTTGCGCGCGATGATCAGGCGCGCGCGCACCGGGGCGCGGCCGGCGCCGATTGACACGGCGTGTTCCACCACCGACGGGCCGTTGTCGGACAGCGCCGCGACCAGATCAAAGGCCTGCCGCGACGCATCGAACACGTTCACCGAGCGCCAGCCGATCCGGGTGATGAAGTCCGCCTGGTTGGCGTGGGCATGGGCAAAGTTGCGCACCCGCGCATAGCCACGATCCTGCACCAGAACATCACCGGGCCGCACCGCCACGCAACTGAGCGCTTCGGCCGTGGCGGCCTTGGTCATCGCAAGATCGGTAAAACAGCCGCGCGCCGGTTCATAGCGCGCGTGAAGCCGCCAGTCACTGCCTTTACTGCCCGGGATCGAGACCGTGGAGCCATCCACCAGGTTGAGTTGCAGGCGCCCCTCCATTGGCGTGTCGCCGCGACGATCCGCCAGCAGCCGGTCCAGCACATCAGCCAGGAAATCACCCGAATTGCGCAATCGATCCAGCAGCGAGACGTCACAGAGATCGGCAATCCCGGCTTCGGTGGCATGGCTGGCGACCGCACGCAGCGATAGCCTGCCGGGGCCGTAGAGGAGAGCCAGATGCAGCAGGTCGGCCGCGCTGCGCACGCCACGTTTGCGCACCAGGGCTTTGTGCGTCCGGGCGCTGACCTCCAGATCAATCAGCGAAGAGACGTGGCCGACGACGCTTGGCCAATGATCCAGATGAAACAATGCGGTTTGCATCTGCCCCGGAATCACGCCAAAACGTGCCGTGTCAATCCTATCCTAGCGCTTATGGGGCGTCGCCCCTTACCGGGGTCGAGGGGCGGAGCCCCATAAGCGCTAGGATAAGGCATTTTTAGCGTCTTTGTCTTGGCAGCGGCGCTTTCTGGGCGGCTCGGCCAGCCGCCTGCGTGCCGTTCTGCGGGTCGCCAGGCTGCGGCGTCTTCGGGGTTGTGCGAACAGAGCCACTTGCAGACGGCGGTGGTTGGATTGCCAAACCCGCCAAAGGCTGGCGTGACGGGTTGCACGGCCAGATGTTGGCTCAGGGGGGAAAGCCGAGATCCTCGCCCAGCGAAGTCTCGATCAGCACGGCGGCGATGAGATGAGCGAGCAGCCAACTGCGCGCGAGCTTGGGATCGCTTGCTTGCAACGCCGCAAAGCCGCCCAGGCTTTTCAGTCGTTTGAACGCGAGTTCCACCTGCCAGCGCATGCGGTAGAGCCGCACGACCTCCGCCGCTGTCGCCTGTTCTGGCGACAGCGAGGTCAGCAGCATCATGTATCCAGCCGCCCTCAGGGTGCGCGGATCGGTCTTGTGGCCCTTGCGACTGGCCTTGCGGTGCAGCCTCTTGTGCTGGCGCTCGGTCGCCTCGGGCGGCTTGCGCGCGATGATCAGGCGCGCGCGCACCGGGGCGCGGCCGGCGCCGATTGACACGGCGTGTTCCACCACCGACGGGCCGTTGTCGGACAGCGCCGCGACCAGATCAAAGGCCTGCCGCGACGCATCGAACACGTTCACCGAGCGCCAGCCGATCCGGGTGATGAAGTCCGCCTGGTTGGCGTGGGCATGGGCAAAGTTGCGCACCCGCGCATAGCCACGATCCTGCACCAGAACATCACCGGGCCGCACCGCCACGCAACTGAGCGCTTCGGCCGTGGCGGCCTTGGTCATCGCAAGATCGGTAAAACAGCCGCGCGCCGGTTCATAGCGCGCGTGAAGCCGCCAGTCACTGCCTTTACTGCCCGGGATCGAGACCGTGGAGCCATCCACCAGGTTGAGTTGCAGGCGCCCCTCCATTGGCGTGTCGCCGCGACGATCCGCCAGCAGCCGGTCCAGCACATCAGCCAGGAAATCACCCGAATTGCGCAATCGATCCAGCAGCGAGACGTCACAGAGATCGGCAATCCCGGCTTCGGTGGCATGGCTGGCGACCGCACGCAGCGATAGCCTGCCGGGGCCGTAGAGGAGAGCCAGATGCAGCAGGTCGGCCGCGCTGCGCACGCCACGTTTGCGCACCAGGGCTTTGTGCGTCCGGGCGCTGACCTCCAGATCAATCAGCGAAGAGACGTGGCCGACGACGCTTGGCCAATGATCCAGATGAAACAATGCGGTTTGCATCTGCCCCGGAATCACGCCAAAACGTGCCGTGTCAATCCTATCCTAGCGCTTATGGGGCTCCGCCCCCGCCTTCCCTAAAGCAACTCCGCCACACCCATCGCGCGGCCGAAGCGGCGGGACGGCTCCGCCGGGTCGCCGTACTTCCGGTGCATCGCGGTATGGTAGGCCGCGGCCAGCAGCAGCCTGTCGCGATCCGGCTGTCGATTGGTGCCAAAGTCCATCAGCATGCACTGGGCGATTTCCTGATTGTGCGGATCGTTGCCCAGCTTGCAGGCGGCCAGCGCGATGCGCTGCACCAGCGGCGAGCGGTCGGTGACGTTGTCGCAATAGGCCTGCGTCCAGCCCAGCGCTTCCGGCCCGTTCAGCGCACAGATCGCGCTCTCCACGCGATCGAGAAGCTGCGACGCACTCAACCCGCCGGCTCCCGCGGGAACCTGCAGCGGCACCGGATGCACCTCTCCGATGCCTTGCTGGTGGTGCGACACGCGGTTGGCGAACATCGCCGCGATATACAGCAGCCGCAGGCGGCGCGGATGATCGAATGTGTCGTAGAACCAGGCCAGGGTGTTCTGATACTCGTAGCAATGGTGCGGCATGTTGAATGCCATCGCATCCTGCGTTTCAAGGACAATCTGCGTCACCGTCACCTGGATCACGTCCAGCAGACGGCGCGGGTCCTTGCCGCTCTTCAGCAGCTTGGTCAAGGCTTCCAGGGTCTCGATTTCACCCTGGCGCAGGATGGCGCGACCAAGGTCCGCGGCTTCCTGCTGGTCGACCGGCTCGCGGTTGCGCAGCACCGCAAGTTCGGCCTCGCTGACGCCGCCATAAGGCACCGCGCGCAGCGTCTCGCCTTCGATCATCATCTTAATGTAGTTGCAGGCGACTTCGTAGGTCGAGTACCAACGCGGCCCGACCGCGATATCCAGCGCCCCGGCATAGATCACGTCGTGCGCGTTGTCCCAGCCCAGCGCATTGCCCAGCTCGACGGTGGAGCGGGCGCGGTACGCCTTGTGGCCGGTGGTGAAGGAGCGATTGTGCAACAGCCGGTCCTGCACGTCGGCCAGGCCGGCGAAGCACATCTCCGCCAGCACCTCCTTGCGTTCCGCCTGGTTCTCCATCAGCCCGAGAAAAATCCGGTAGGCGTCGATGACCTGGCCGCGGTGCACCAGCGTCATCCAGGTGTTCAGCCGTTCGTTCAACGGCCCGTCCTGCCGCACCGGCGCCTGGTCCGGCCAGTATACCTCGGGTGCCGGCGGCGCTTCGACATGGCCCATGTTGCCGCGCTGGCGGGAGTAGTGTCCAGGCGCCTTGTTGATTTTCTGGTTCCAGATATCCAGCCCGGTCGGGATGTACCAGATGGTCTGCGCCATCGGCAGCATGGCCATATGCGGCGGCAACATGCGGTTCAGGTTAAGCGTGGCGCGCGCACTGAGCAGGCAATGGTCGTTGTTGACGAAGTTCGGGTAGCCGTCGTCCATCCGCTCGTGATACGGCACGTGCGTGTAGGGCGCATGGATGCGGACGCCCGCGGCGATGATTTCCGTCAGTGGTCGGCCGGCACGGACCAGGTCGTAGTACACATCGCTGGCACCCTGCTGGTCGCGCATCAGGCAGCGGTCCTCCAGCTTGTCGTAAAGCGCCCGAGCGCTGCTGCTGTCCAGGCTGGAGTCCATGGCGATATTCGTATCCATTTGGTTCCCTAATTGGCTGACGTCCTTATTAAACAACTCTACGCTTGACATGCCGTCTTCGACAACCATGGTGGGCATGAAAACGGGGAAAGCCACATGAGCAACGCTGTCTGGAGGTCTACTGTCGTCGCCGGGACAGGGCAACCGGGCTACACCGGTGATGGATCGCCAGCGTTGAATGCCTGCCTTAACAACCCCTTCGATCTGGCGTTCCTGCCTGATGACAGCCTGGTGTTTTCCGATACGTTCAATCACTGCATCCGCCGGATTGACAGCCGAACGGGCGTGATCACCACGATTGCCGGCAGCGGCGAGAAAGGTTTCGGCGGCGACGGCGGACCTGCGACGCAGGCGCGGCTGAGCGAGCCTTACGGCCTCGCCACTGACCACACCGGGCAGGTCTTCGTGGCCGACCGCCTGAACGGCCGGGTTCGGGTTATCGATGCCGGTGGGATCATTACCACCCTGGCTGGCGATGGGTCCGGCCAGTACAGCGGCGACGGCGGCCCTGCTGCTCAGGCCGGCCTGCTGGAGCCCAACGGTCTGGCCCTGGACGCGGATCAGACGCGGCTGTTCATCGCCGACGTCGCCGGCCACCGGGTGCGCGTGGTGGACCTTGTCAGCGGTACCATCGAGACCTTCGCCGGCACCGGGGAGGCGAGACACGACGGCGACGGCGGGCCTGCATCACAAGCGGCGGTATTTGGCGCGCGCGCCGTGGCCTTCGCCCCCAATGGCGCACTGTATTTGATGGAGCGGCAGGGAAGCTGCATCCGCTGCATCCGTGACGGCATCATCCAAACCGTGGCGGGCACCGGCGCGCGCGGCTACGCCGGCGATGGCGGCGACGCCCGCGACGCCGTGTTCGCCGCACCCAAGGAAATGGCGGTCGATACGGACGGCAATATCCTTGTCGTCGATACAGAAAACCAGGCGATCCGGCTGATTGACGCACGGACATGGATCGTGACGACCATTGCCTCCGACCTCGCCCGTCCGCATGGCGCGGTGGTCGCGTCCGATGGCGCCATAATGGTCGGCGACAGCGAGCACCATCAGATCCGGCGGCTGGTGAGAGCCTGAAACTTTCGCTAGACCGCCTTCGGGCTGACTGTGCAGCCTGAAGGCGGTCTAGCTCTTTGTTTGATCGCATGATTCACGTGCTTTGAACGCTCCGCTCAGCACGAATAAGAGCCAGCAACAACATTGATCGATAGATATAATTACGAAACATTTTACTTGTGCTGTCCGCGTGCAATGGTGCTCCGCCAGGCGCACGGATGGCCAACCTGTGTCGGCCATGACATGAAATCCAATGTTGTTGCGTACACGGCAGACCGCTTTGAGAGTTCTAACCAAAGATAGCCAAGAACGTCTTGGCATAAGTGGCATAGTTTTCCGGATCTTGCAGGTGGTGGAGCAGGCGCAGTGACAGATCGACCATGGTGGGACACTTGGACACGACCTTGGTCTTGCGTCGAAAGCGAGCGAGATAATGCCTGACGTTGCTGTTGTCCTGCTCAATGGGGAAGGTCAAGTCCTTGCCGGTGAACAGTTGATCCTCCGGGATCAGCCGGTGGTAACCCTCCCAATCATCGGTGACGAAGGTCTTGCCGCTCAGGCCGACCTTGTCGAGCAGGCGGCGGCAGGTTGCATCATCACGCCCACCCAGAACCCAGGCCACAACGCGGCGTGTATCAACGTCATAGGCGCGCCAGACCCACAGCTTGGCAGACTTTTTTTGATGAAGTGCCACATCTCGTCCGCCTCGACCGTGATCACCTGCGCCGCTACCTCAGGCTCCGGCAAGGCGGAGGCTTCGGCTCGCACCCACTTCAGCACCGCCACGTCGCTGACACCCAGCAGGCGTCCGATCATGCTAAAGCTCATGTTGCCCATGCCATACAGCAGCATAGCCAGCGCCTTCATCGCAGGCGGCTTGCCCCGCAACGGGGTATCGGTGAAGTTGCAGCCACAGCGATGACACCGGTAGCGCTGGTGGCCGCGCACCGTGCCGCTCTTGATGTAGTCCAATCCTCCGCACTGCTTGCAGTTCAAACCATCCGCAGACATTACAGCCTCCAGCCCAAAAACCGTCAGTCTAGCAAAGCTGGCAGATATCTCAAGTTAGAACTCTCACCGCTTTTAGGCTTTGAAGCCAGCCTGAAAGCGGATTAGTATTATTGCAAACAGTCTTCGCGGTTATCTTGGCAGTCCAAGCGAGGACTCACATTGGCTGCACTGTTGGTGCAACGGTCACGCTTTTCAGGTCGATCGGTCCGGCCACGCTGCCAAAGCCGATCATCGTTCCACCGTCCCGATCCGGGGCGGTTGTCATCGATCCCCGCAGCGCCGGATCGATCGAGATCGTGTCGCCCTTCGCCACATCGAAATCGGTCACGGTCAACGCACCGCCGCCAATGCCTGTCAGATACGCGTCGGCGCCGGTTCCGCCGGTGACGGTCATGGCGCCTGATCCGACGTTGAAGGTGTTCGCGCCACCATCCGCCGAAACCGTCGAAGCGGCCGATCCACCGACGATCGTTACGCTTTCCGTGCCGATGAACTGCAGGACGTCCGAGGTCGATCCCAGGGTCACGTAGGCTACCCCAGGCCCGGTGACCGACACCGTGGCGCCAGGGAATACGTGCGTGGCGGGCTGCAGTGCGTTGATCGAGGTGGCGCCCGATCCGGCGGCGACATCGATTGTGGGCAGTGGACTGGTGGATGTGCCATTGGCGGGTCCCCAGGGATCGGTCGGGGCTGTCTTGTCCCACCACAAATTGGCGCTGTCCTCCTGCCAGATGGTTCCGTTGATATTGGCCAGCTTGATGACGTTCGCGGTCGAGGTATCGGCGACGCCGTTGAACGTGATTTGGCCTGAACCGTCGATCGCCCACTGGTTGCCAGCGGCATCCGTGATGGTCTGGCCTGCCCCGTTGATAACGCTGTCGTTCGAGTTTGGGGTGGTGGCAGCCGGCGGCACCGGACTATTCGACGGCCCCGCCGACGGATCCCAGGCGGCGGAAGGCTGGCTTTTCGACCACCACAGGTGAGCGGTATTCTGTTGCCAGATCAGGCCGTTCGCGTAGGCGAGTTCCGTCACGTTCGCCGTGGTCGGATCGGCCGCGCCGTTCAAAGCCACTTGCCCGCTGCTGGTGATGGTCCAGGCGTTGCCCTGTGCGTCAACCACCGAGCCGGAGGATCCCGCCATCAGCGTCGTGTCGTTTGGCGAGGCGGTCAACCCAGGGTTCTGGGCAGTGGCCGGGGCGGCGGTCGCGGCGGGCATATTTGTCGTGTTGTTGTAGGTCAGCAACTGGCCGACGACGGCCTGCTGTCCTGGCTGAACCGTGCCATTGACGCCTGAGTTGTATTCGTCGGGAGCGCCGCCGGACGTTGTTCCATTGGCCCACCAGTCAAACCCGGTCTTCACGCTCGGCCCGCCTGCCGCGGCATCCTGGCCGTTCAGATAAGAGACAATGGTCGCCGCCCACGCCTGCTCGTCTGCCAGCTTCGCCCCGGTTGAACTGTCGGTGCCGGTGTTATCCAGCGACGCCCCTATCTCGCCGATCCAAACCGGAGCGGTGTTACTAGCTTCCAAGTAACCCCAGGCCGCGTTCATCTGTGCGATATACGAAGCCCCGGAATCGGTCGGCTCGCCGCCGATCGTCGAGGGATATTCGTGTACCGAATACAGCACCTTGTTGGCCACCGTGTCGCCGTTGGCGGTCAGCGTGACCGGCATGGCGGCGGCCTGTGACAGGTCGCCCTCCGGCGCCAGGCCGCTGGAGCCGTTAAACAGCGTGCCGCCCCAATTCTGTGGTCCCTCGGCGACGATCAGCGCGCCCGGATCGGCGGCTTCGACGGCGGAGCCGACCGTGTTGTACATGGCCAAAATGTCGTTCGGACCGCCACCACCCCAGTTGACCGCCTGGGAAACACCTGTCCCGCCGATAAAGGGCTCATTGTCCAGATCGAAACCGACGACCGTGGAATTGCCGGCAAAGGCGTTGGCGAGCGTGACACTGTCGGCCTGGAACTGCGCGGCCGTGATGGTTCCGGTGTCGCCATTGCCGTCGGTTCCGCCGGAGGCGCCGCCGCTGTCATACCACAGGCCGTTGCCTTGCTGGCTGTAGTGGCCGTCGTCGTCGTGATGATCGAAGATGATCTTCAGGCCAAGCTGTCCGGCGTCGGCGACAACGGCTTGCAGCATCGGGAGTGAAGTCGTGAGGTTTACATCCGACCAGGGAATGCGAAGCGTGTTGAAGCCTTCGTTGACAATATTTGCCAGAGATGCGGTTATTTCGGATGCGGTGGAGGCATCATTGGGATTGTTGCTCGATAAGCCGGTAAGAGTGCTGCCGGAAGGTCCCTCCGTACCGAACCAGGCGATGGATTCCAGGCTGACCGGATCGCCGTTCGCATCGACAACCTGGGCGCCACGGGTTGAAAGATAGCCAGGTGATAGCAGGCTATTGGCGGTCATCGCACGCACCCCGCATCCATGAACGACGCCACAGATCCCGCTAAATGGCTTGCCGCGCCGTCGGCGGCATAGGCTCTGCTCACCGCTACGACGGTCCTGGTGTCGGGATTAACAGTGGTCTCATAATATATTGTCGATCCTGACATCGGACCTCCATGAAAGTAACGTTGGAATAGGAAAGCTCGTTGTCGAACAATTTTGACGTAACGGTCAGACTTAAAGTTCACAACAATTTGGTCGGTTTCATAGGTGAAACATATCAGTTTCTCATAATCATATTGTGGATGACCCGAGAAAAAAGGAAAATGAGCTTATTTGATTATGTTCTACGCGGCGATATTCTTAGATGTGCATTGGCTAATTGGCTACTCAGTCTGGCCTACAGAAAGCGCGGCCAGGCCATCTAAACCAGCTCATTTTGATTATTATTTCGACATATCCTGTGAAGTAGAGCTGAATTAATCTGTCAAATCAGGCCGCGGCAGAACGGCATGGTGCCAGGTGATGGCATGGGCCACGCATTTGGCCAGCGCCAGGGCCGCGCGTCTTGAGGCGATCGTCCGTCACGCCATCCGGCTTCGTCCCCATGTTCAGCCTGAGCCTGCGATCTGACGGCCGAGCGGGTGTGGCGACCTAGGAGTGTCTTTAGCTGTTGTCGGAGAGGGCTTGCTTGCGAGGATGGATGGGACGGTCACTGACCGGGAGTAGCGATGGTTTGCATATTTGCAAGGATGCGTCGGATAATCCAGAGGTCTTTCGACCAGTTAATCCGCGTTCAGGACGCCGCGCCGTGCCGGACGAGGACAGGAGGAGCCATGATGCCGGATCTCGCACCCTTCCGCCCGCCTTCCCCTGGCAGCCAGCCGCGCAACGACACGCCGTCGTACGGCAGGACCCATCTGCGCCACCCGGTGCGCCCGACCCTGCGCATTCCGCACTCGGTGACGGAGACGACCGGCCCGCGGTTCGACGCCGCCCGCTTCGGGTGCCTGTCCGACCTGTCGACGCTGGATGGCAGGCCGGCGATCGGTGAGCGCATCATCGTGCGCGGCAAGGTCGTGGACGAAGACGACCGCCCGGTGCCGCACACCATGATCGAGATCTGGCAGGCGAACGCCGCCGGCCGCTACGCCCTTCCGGGGGACCAGCACGATGCGCCGCTGGACCCAAATTTCCATGGCGGCGGCCGGGTCTTTACCGACGCGGACGGGTGGTATCAGTTCACCTCCATCAAGCCGGGCGCCTATCCATGGCGGAACCATGACAACGCCTGGCGGCCGAACCATATCCATTATTCCTTGTTCGGCACCGGATTCGGCACGCGCATCATCACGCAGATGTATTTCCCTGGCGATCCGCTGCTGCCGCTCGACCCGATCTATATGGCAACGCCGGAACCGGCTGCCCGCGAACACCTGGTGGCGAAGTTCGACATCCACATCACCGCGCCCGGATGGGCGCTGGGATACCGGTTCGATTTCGTCCTGCGCGGCCGCGACGCCACGCCACGGGAGTTGACGTAAATGCCTGTTGCCACCGCCAGTCAGACGATCGGCCCGTTCTGGCACCTGATCGAGGACCCGGACTGGGCGGATCTGTTGCGCTTTGGCGCGGGCGGGGACACGCTAGAGGATACAATCGTGCTGACCGGCGTCGTCACCGACGGAGCTGGTCAACCGGTCACCGATGCGGCAATCGAGATCTGGCAGACCAGTCCAGCAACGACAGATATATTTCCCGGCTACGGGCGGTCCAGCACTGACGCGACTGGCCGCTTCCACTTCAGGACGTTGATGCCCGGTCCCGTCGCCAGCCTGGGCAATGCGCAGCAGGCGCCGCATGTAGCGATCGCGATCTTCGCGCGCGGGCTGCTCACCGGCCTTACGACGCGGCTGTATTTCGAGGGTGAACCGCTGAACGAGACGGACCCGGTGCTGTCGCTGATCGAGGACCCGGCGCGCCGTCGCACCCTGATTGCGCATGCGGCCTCACCTCGTGTCTGGACGCTGGACATCCGGCTGCAAGGCGATAACGAGACGGTGTTCATGGAACTATGAATACTCCGGTGGTATCGCCGCCAAGGGAGAAATGGCCGGATCCACTCGAAGCCTGAATGCCTGTGCAATACCAACTGCGCACAACCTCGACACGTAAGTTTTCCAGACTATGTGAAAGACAGTTCGCTGTCGCTATGTCGAGGCACAGCACGAGGGGCATCCGATAAGCCAAGCGATGGCATTGCCAGCCAGGCGCTAAACGGTAACTACCGGCAAGAGGATACCTTGACCCAGGCGCTTGACCTGTACGATGTCTATCAGACGAAGGTAACCCCCTGTGACCAGCAGGTTGAGGCAATCTTGCAGCGGCTCAAGAAGAGCGCGGTACTACCGGCGAACAAGCTTGCTCCCGCCCGACAAAGTACCCGCCAGCCGGAATGCTCTGGCGTTCAATGCCCGCGAAGCCCCGCAGGTGATCCTTGGCGGCGACCTGACTCAGATTGATGGTGTAGGACCTTACTTGGCGCTCAAGCTGGTCGGAAAGTGTGGCACCAGCCCTGGCAGCTTGGCCGAGCGCCAAATATTTCACGTCCTGGTTGGGGCTCGTATCGCATAATAAGATCTCGAGGAAAGGTGCTGTCGTCGAAAACGCGGCGCACCAGCAATCGGGCTGCGTCGTTGTTGCGGCTCGCCGCCAGCACGGTAGGTCGAACCGACACCGCGTTGGGCGCATTCTATCGCCGGTTATGGGCGCGGGTGGGGAAGGCGAACGCCGCGCGGCTAGGGCAACAGCAGTGGTTCGAAACTGCCCTCCCGGTCGCGCGGGGTTTCGATCCGCAGGGTGGCATCCCCGATCAGCACCGTCTTGCTGGTGCCCCCGTTGCGATGGTTGGTGGTCTGCTCAGGCTTGTGTGCGCCGAGCATGTTGCCAAGATGATGGCTCAGTTCCGCATTCAGCGACGCCTCGATCAACGCCGTCTTGAACGCAATACCCGCCGCGTTGATCGTTCGCCCGTCATTAGACCCGTCAAGAACAAGTCCACCAATTCCTTCAGGATCGATGGCAGCTTTGCTACGTCACGGTCTACTTTCTTAGCTTTGCTCGGCGTAATATGCTCATTGTCGTTGGTTATGCTTCGCACACAGAATTACGGGCAGACTCAGCGGACAGTCCTTTGCCCGCGCAAATCCTCCTGCGCCTCTATGCAAGGCAACAGATGATAGAGTGTGACTGTTTAGCTTTAATGAAATTTAGTTTCACTGAAGCACACCAATCATATTTCAATTGAATGACAGTTTTTATCGTCTCTTAACCTTCATAGCGCTGTCGTTTACTTTCCCAACTGTTTAGTGCGAGATGCCGCGGCGCTTCTTCCGGATGCAATCTCCAGGTCGAGGCTGCAAAGGCAAAGGATCATGCAAATGGCAATTGTTGACAAAAGCGCGGTGTTCGCCACCGGTGCGAACGGTGCGACGCAACCCGATTCGATCACGATTGGAAGCGACGCCCTATGGGCCGAATATGGTAACGGCGCCGACTCGACCGGCGCCGGCGGTTCCAGCACAATCGTCCATTACAGCCTGAGCGGCCAGGTAGAGAACAGTTACACGATCGCCGGTTCGGCGGATGGTCTGAAGATCGACCCTAACACCGGAACCCTGTTTGCCCTGCAGAACCAGGATGGCAACTCCAGCCTAAGCCTAATTGATCCGAACACCGGCACGATCAGCGGCCCGCTGTCATATGGCGTGACCAGCGCAACCCGAGGCTACGACGACGTCGCCTTCCTGAATGGCAGCGTTTATCTCAGTTACACCAATCCGACGGGCAGCGGCGACGCGGTCGTGCAGAAGCTTGTCAACGACGATCAGCCGCTCGGCACGCTGATCACCAGCAACATCCTGTCGGACGGCGCCACCGGCACCAACATCACGACCGGTCAGACGGACCAACCGATTCCGCTGAGTGATCCCGACTCGCTGAAATCGACCCCGAACGGCGGTCTGGTTCTGACCAGCGGCTCAGACAACGCATTCACACTGATCAGCGATCCCGGCACGGCGGCGCAGTCCGAGCGTTTCGTGCAATTGAAGAATTTGCCTGTTGGTTCCTCGCTTGACGACGTGATAATACCTGCTTCCAGCACCGGAACGTTCTACGTATCCAACGCCGGCACCAACCAGATTCAGGCTTATACCGTGTCGGGCCTCAACACGAGCGACGCCTATGCGTCCGTCGGCACCGAGATCGTGCAGGTGGATCTGCAGACTGGCGCGCAGACCACGCTGATCACCGGGCTTTCCGGTTCGCATGGCCTGGGCTTCGTGCCAAGCGCGAACGACGATCCGACGGTGCAAAGCACCAGCATCTTCGCGCTTGGCGCGGATGTCGGCAATGCCACTCAGCCGGATTCCGTCACCATGGGGGATGATTCCATCTGGATCGAATACGGCAATGGCGCGGACAGCACCGGCAAGCTGCCGAATGGCGGCAGCAGCACGATCGTTCGTTACGACATGAGCGGCAACGTGCAGGCCACACTATCGCTGCCGGGAAGCATTGACGGCCTGAAGTTCGACCCGGTCAGCGCCATGGTCTTCGCGCTGAAGAACCAGGACGCCAACTCCAACCTCTATCTGATCAATCCCGCCGACAACAGCGTTAGCGGGCCGCTATCATACGATTCGGGATATGTGTATGGCGCGAACTCCTCGACCGGCTATGACGATGTTGCGTTTGACGGCGGCAAGGTTTTCGTCAGCCATACCAATCCGGTCAACTTGGGTGACTCGGTTGTTCAGATGCTGGACAATGGCAACGATCCCTCCGGCACGTTGACCACGACCTCGATCCTGCGTCTTGGCGACACGGGCACCAACCTGACCACCGGGCAGACCAATCAGCCGCTTCCCGTGGCCGATCCGGACTCGCTGAAAACGCTGCCGAACGGCTCGCTGATCCTGACCAGTGATCATGATGCATCGCTGACCGTGATCGCTCACCCAGGTACGGCGCAGCAGACTGCCAGCTTCGTCACGCTACCAGCCGGCAGCTCCGGTCTGGATGATGCCATCGTTCCGACGACGACGTCGGGCACGTTCGTGATTTCAAACGCTGGCGCCAACGACGTGCTGAAGGTCGACGTGACCGAACTGCACACCAACGACATCTACGTCTCGGTCGGTAGCGATAATGCGATCGATCAACTCGACCCGACGACGGGCACTCTGACCCCGGTTATCACCGGGCTAAACTCACCGCACGGGATGATGTTCATCCCGTCGGGCAGCCCGGCCCCAACTGTCGCATCCACCAGTGCGGTCGCGCAGGGTGGCGGCGCGGCAGGGTCTGGCATGAGCGTTGCCGATTTTCCGGTGCCGGCTCCGGCATCTGGAACGTCCACGTCGGGCACTGGATCGGCGTGGGATCAGACCGCCACCGTGCCAATGATGACATCCGCCATGGCCAACACGTTGCACGCCGCGGCGATGCCGGTTCTATCGCAGGTCTAAAAAACCGTGCCGCGCCGACCATATCGTCGGCGCGGACCTTCTTCACGATTGTATCGTCGCCAAAGGACCCGCTGATCAAACAGCGCAGTGCTTGCAGCAGGATGCCATACCTTCGACGTCATGGCCGCCCTTCGCCGGCCGGCCCGGCGCGCCTACCTCAGCAACGACCGGCGAGCTGAAAGGAATTCCTCCACTGCCGCCACCAGCCTATTGCATTCGGCATCACCAATCGGCAGCGAAACGGTCATCATGCCGCGTCGCGCCAGCCAGATGCCGTGCGCCAGCATGTCGAAGAAGAATAGTTCCTTTAGTTTTGGATCGGATTTCGCCGCGTCCTCGGGACACGTCACTGGTCCGCGCATCGTGTGGACCGCCAGCATTGAGCCGATGCCGGTGAATTGCAGCGGCGCGTCGGCAGCCTGGCAAACCGCGTTCAGCCGTTCCCGCAGCCGGTCACCCCTGGTGTTCAGAGCGAGGGCGGCCTGTGGCGTGTAGACCTCGGACAGTCCCGCCAGACCGGCCGACATGGTCAGCACGTTGTTGTTGAAGGTGCCGGCATGCGGCAACGCATCGGGCCGCCTGGGGTCGAACAGGTCCATGATCTCGCCGCGTCCGCCGAAGGCGCCGAAGGACATGCCGCCGCCAATGTACTTGCCGAACGTAGTCAGGTCCGGCTTCACCCCCACCACCGATTGCAAGCCGCCGGGTGCGAGCCGCGACGTCATTACCTCGTCGAAGATTAGCAGCGCGCCGACGCGCGTCGTCTCGGCCCGCAGCATCGTCAGGAATGGCCCTGAGGCCGCGATGCAACCGCCGCTGCCGATCATTGGCTCGAGGATCACCAATGCGAGGTCGGTGGCGTGTGCCGCGATCAGCGCCTGGGTGCCGGCGAGGTCGTTATACGGCGCCACCACGTAGTCGAACGGCACGTTGATCGGCGAGCCGCCGCCGGCGAAGCCAAACACCGCGCCATGATAGCCGCCGTTGAACACCAGCACGGTCTTGCGCCGCGTAAAGATGCAGGCGAGCGACATCGCCAGCAGGTTCGCTTCGGTGCCGGAGTTGGTAAAGCGCACCCGGTCCAACCCGAAGCGCTTGCAGACGGCGCGGGCGAAGCGCGCCTCGGTCATGTTGGAGGCGCCGAAGCTGATGCCGTCGTCCAGCGCGCAGTCCACCGCGGCTCGGATCACCGGATGTGAATGCCCATATAGGCCAGCAGTGTATTCGCCGAGGAAGTCAATGTACTCGACCCCATCGGCGTCCCACAGCCGGCAGCCCTCACCACGCGCCATCGCCAGCGGGAACGGCGCGTAGTGCAGCACCGTGCGGGTGTTTCCGCCTGGCATGACGGCGGTCGCCTCAACATAGCGCGCAAGGCTGCGCGGCTTGCGGGTGACGTAGTCTTCCCTGGCGTCGTTCAGCGCTGCCTCGATGTCGGCGTTGCGCAAGGCGGTTTGGGTCATTCTTGTCCCCGCAATCGGCTAACAGCCGCAGTCTGCGGATTTTATCGCGCCACGCAACAGCGGTTGCCGCGCCGCGAGCGCCGCCCTACCTTGGCGCCCGACATCAGCAAGGGCGCCGACATGGACCTGAAAGACCACATCCGCGGCATCCCGGATTTCCCCAAGCCGGGGATCCTCTTCTACGACATCTCTACCCTGCTGCGGGAGGCTGATGCCTGGCAGGTCGCAATGGGAAGGATGGCGCGCGCGGTGCGGGCCTACATGCCGGATCTGGTCGCCGGCGTCGAAAGCCGCGGCTTCCTGATCGCCGCGCCGCTGGCGCTGAAACTAGGGTGTGGCTTCATCATGATCCGAAAACGCGGGAAGCTGCCCGGCGCGACCGTCGGGCTGAACTATGCGCTGGAATATGGCGAGGACCGGGTGGAGATCCAAGCCGATGCGGTGCAGCCGGGTCAGCGTGTGGTGGTGGTGGACGATCTGCTCGCCACCGGCGGCACCATGGCAGCCGGAATTGCCCTGCTGCGTCAGGTCGGTGCCGTGGTCCCCGCCGCGGCGGCGCTGATCGAGCTAAGTTTCCTGAACGGCCGAGCGCGCCTCGACGTGCCGTGCGAGGCGCTGGTGTCGTATGACGCGTAGTCCCGACCTGACGGACCGGTCGCCGCACGGATAGGAGGCGGCAAGGGATCGGGGGCGCAGACGAGGGCCTGGGGCTCGGCTTTGTGGCACGTGCCTTGCTCCTTGTTCAGACCAAAGGTTCGGTAACGCCCTTCTCGCCCGTAATGCCCTGCTCGGAGGCCCGGTCAATGATCAGAGCGCCAATCGAATATCCTCATGACTGATCCGGCCGCCAAACGGTGGGTTTGGCCGGATCGCCAGATGGCGGTAGGTCGGAGGCAGCTTCCGTGCCGCCGGCTGTTCAGCGACCAGCAATGGCCGCTGCCAGAGCGTCCTGTCCAGTTGGCTTCAGCCGACCTCGCGCCGAACCCGATCAAGCAGGCCGGGAAGTGCCGTCAGACCAGTTTCGCCGCGATGAAATGGGTCATGGCCGGATGAAAGCCTCATGCGGCGTTGGTTCGGCGATTGTCTGAAGCGCGGCATGAGCGGCGATAGCGGCGCGCTTGGCCGGCAGTTCCGGGGCGATATCCAGGCGCCAGCCATACGTCCGCCGGCTCAGACAGGTCAGACCCCACAGCAGGCCCACGCCGCTGCGAACGGCGACCGCGGCAGCGATCCGGTGAGCCGCGATCGCTTCGGCCGGCGCGCTGTCCGGGCCAGGCGCGCAGATCACGTTGCAGTCGCGCGCCCACATGATCAGCGTCAGGCCGCGCACCACGGCGTCGAACGGCGGACCCTCGGCGGGAAGCGTGCCGTCGAGCAGCCCGGCCATCAGCAGGCGGTTGACGGGCAGACCGAGATGGCGTGCGGCTGCCCGGGTTTCCCGCTCGTGCAGGTTGGCCAGTTGATCCGGATTCAAGGCGTTGGAGCCTGGATTGGTGGCGCTGCCGTCGGTCAGTACCACGACGAACGGCGGCCGGCCGCGGCGACAGCTTCGCGCGATCAGGCCGCCGAAGATCAGGCTTTCGTCGCCGGGACCAGGCGCCAGGATCAGCAGGTTCTCGCTGCCGGTGAGCGTCTCCCACGTGGCGGTTTGCATGCGGCTGGCTCTCAAGGTCAGGGTTTGCATCATCCAGGGGTTTGTGGACAAGTATTGGCCGCGCGTGAGGCATGGTCGCTCGAATCCGTCGTCGCCCAATCCCATCATGGCGAGCGGCGGCCTGTCAGAATGTTAGGAGCGTGTCGCACCTGGATAAACGACGCGTTTATTGCCACATCGTGTATCAGGGTTCAGCGCCGCCGACCGTATCGGGAAGATGTCTGGACCGGACGGTTTAAAACCAGGGCGTCAGAAAGGAGCAGATGATGGATCAGCAGCCGGCAACTCATGGGCTGGCCGTGTTTCCCAACGCGGATGGCTCCCGTGTTCCCTACAAGGTCTATAGTTCCGACGCGATCTATGCCCTTGAGCAGGAGCGGATCTATCGCGGACCGACCTGGAGTTTCCTTGGCCTGGAAGCCGAGATCCCGAAGCCGGGCGACTTTAAGAGCAGCTTTGTTGGCGACACGCCGGTGGTGATGACGCGCACCGAGGACGGTAAATTGGCGGCCTGGGTCAATCGCTGCGCGCATCGCGGCGCCGAGGTCTGCCGTCTGCCGCGCGGCAACGCGCTGTCGCACACCTGCGTCTACCACCAATGGAACTACGGCACGAAGGGCAACCTGCAGGGCGTGCCGTTCCGGCGCGGCCAGGCGAACGCCACCGGCATGCCGAAGGATTTCGACCCGAACCAGCACAATCTGCGCCAGCTTCGGGTGGAGAGCTGCCGCGGGCTGGTGTTCGCCACGTTCAGCGACACCGTGGCGGACCTGGCCAGCTATATTGGCCCACAGATGCGGCCCTTTGTCGATCGCATCTTCTGCAAGCCGGTGGTCTACCTCGGCTGCACGCGGCAGTTCTCCGACAGCAACTGGAAGCTGTACCTGGAGAACGTGAAGGACCCGTACCACGCGAGCCTGCTGCACCTGTTCCACACCACGTTCAACATCTTCCGTGTCGGCATGCGGGCCAAGTGCGTGCCGGACGCGGCGCACGGGCTGCACAGCATCATCTACGTCTCGAAGAACCAGGACCAGGACAGTTCGGCCGACTACAAGGCGCAGCAGATCCGGTCGTATGACGAGGGCTTCAAGCTGGAGGACGACTCGATCCTGGCGATGCACCAGGAATACGAGGAACTGACCACCAACCATATCCAGCCAATTTTTCCGCAACTGGTCATCCAGCAGATCCACAACACGCTGGTGGCGCGCCAGTTGCTGCCGAAGGGACCGGACCATTTCGAACTGGTCTTTCACTTTTTCGGCTATGAGGACGACACGCCAGAGCTACGGAAACTGCGGATCAAGCAGGCCAACCTGGTGGGGCCCGCCGGCTATATCTCGATGGAAGATACCGAGGCGACCGAACTGGTGCAGCGCGGCACCGTCCGCGACGGCGAGGCGAATTCGGTGATCGACATGTCGCGCGCCGCGCCGGATGAGCAGGCGACCTTGATCACCGAGAGTCTGATCCGGCGTTTCTGGATCGGCTACCAGGCGCTGATGGGCTTCCAGACGTCTGCCCTGGCGGAGGCGTAGCATCGGTGGAAGACCTGCTGATACGCCTGGAGCTGTCCGCCTTGCAGGACCGCTACGTGGCGGCGCTGGACAATGACCGGATCGAGGAATGGCCGGCCATGTTCACCGAGGATTGTCTGTACGAGATCGTTTCCAAGGAGAACGAGGACCAGGGCCTGCCAGCGCCGGTGATCCATTGCGACAATGCCCGCATGTTACGCGACCGGGTGCTGGCGCTGCGCAACGCCAACATCTATGAAAAGCCGCAATATCGTCATTGTCTTTCCGGCATGGAATGGACGCAACAGGCGGCGGGAAGCTTTTCGATGCGGACCAGTTACGTGGTCGTAAACACGTCGCGGGACGGGACCTCCAGCATCTACCAGGCTGGCTGCTACCTCGATCACGTGGTGCGGACGCCGCCGGGACTGCGCTTCCGGTCCAAACGCTGTATCTATGACACCTTGCGGGTGCAGACCGTGCTGGCGTTTCCAATTTAGGCGACGGGTCCGTAATGGTGTTGCCGGTGGTAACGGGTGTGCCGGCGGTCCTGTTGTGTCGGCTGATCCAGACCGGCGCCGGCGGTGAACCTGCGTCGACAACCTGCGTTGGTGAGACATACCGGCCTGTTTAGGGAAGAAGCATATGGCAGCGGAAACCGGGATCACCCGTTACGGCGAAAGCCTGGACGATATCGTCTGGGACATCCTTGGACAGACCTACAAGCCAGTGCAGTTGTCCGAGGCATCCTTCGCCTTTGATACGCTGTTCCCGCCGGGTACATTTGTGCCGCCGCACATGCATCCCGATCAGGACGAGTTCGTCCGTGTGCTGGAAGGCGATTTCGACCTATGGCTGGACGGCGCGGATCTGAAGGCCACCGCGGGTGACCTGATCCGGCTGCCGACGGGGTCCAGGCACGGCATCTTCAACCACAGCAGCGCCAACACCCGGGCGCTGTTCTGGGTGGCGCCGTCGCGGACGCTATACGACCTGTTCGTCCGGCTTGACGGACTGGGCGATCCGGCCGAGGTGGTCCGCATCGCGTCGGAGCACAACATCCATTTCCTGCCGCCGCCAGGGTAAATGAAGATGCCGCGCCAGCGGCTGGCGGTGCGGCCCAGCTAGTAGGCGAGCGGATAAGCCAGCAGCACGACCAGCGCACCGGTGAGGGCACTGATCCAGAAGCTGCGCAGGATGGCATGCAGATACAGCGGCCGGGTGAGCAGATAGATAAAATTCTCCAGGGTGAACTGGTCGGTCAGCACCTGGTCCTCGGATCTGAGAAAGCTTGTCGTCAGCAGGAAGCCATTCGGGACGACGAAGAACACCAGCAGGAAGGCGGCTGGAACCGCGACCAGAAGCCGCGGCCCGGCGACGTCCTGACCGGATGACGGCCGGCCGCGGTTTGTTGCGGTCCGTGCCACTGCATCCGCCGGCGGCTGGTTTTCCTGCTGCATGTGCGAACACTGTAACCGCCAGTCGGAGAAATGCCATGGCCTTGATGCGCCGCTCGGTTTTTGGGACGCATCGGCGAACCATGGCGGTTCCAGGCTGACGCAGCAACGCCCTCTGCGTCAGGCCATCGAGTCCATGATGAGAAATTATTATGTTAACATCACAGTTATGTTTTCCGATTGATGTAAAGCCGACGTGATTTCTCGTCTGAATAATCATTTGGCATTATCAACGTCAAGGAAGCGGTGGTGCACTGGCTCGCACGGCTTCTTGGATACTTAACAGGAGTTCGAACAGCGGCTTCGTACGACTGGAATGACTGGCACGATCGCGCCGGTAATTTGGCTCTGCTTTGCCGATACGCGGCTGTACTCGAACAGACAACATAGCAGGTTTCAAATGGCGACATATAGTTGGACCACCGGCACGGGTGGTGACTGGAATACGGCGGCGAACTGGACTCCGGGCACGGGAGCTCCGAGCCTTATTCCAAGCGATCCCGCGGCCGATGTGACAATCGACGCCGCGCCGACCAATGGCGCGTATACGGTAACGATCGCCACGGGCGAGTCGGAGACCGTCAACTCATTGATCATGAACGGGGTCACCAACCTCGCCGGGACCAATATTCCTGTTTATGACGCCGCGCTGCTGGAGATCGACGGCACCCTGGCCTTCACCAACACGTCAGGCGGCACCGACTCGTCAGCCGGACGCCTGAGCGGTTCGCTGCAGACCACGATCGTGATGAACAACGGCACCATCGTCAACCCCGGCACGGTTGATGCCTTCATTCAGGCGGAGGGCAACGACCTCATTACCGGCACCAACGGTCTCTATGTCACGGACTGGTTGCAGGCACTCGGCACCGTCACCGTCGATACGAAATCGATTGCCGAAATGAGCGGCACCCTGCTGTTCGACGGAATTTTCGAGGCGAAGGGTCCCGGCGCCACCATCAACCTGGGCGGCACGCTGCAGAACCTGATCGTCAACATTGCGACGATGGAGGGACCGCCGCTGATCCCGGACGGCTGGACAGAACTGTTCCTTAATGCGCCGACCTCCGAGATCAACGAGTGGAACGGGACCAAATATGTTGGTATCGAATCGACGTTGATGGAAATCGGCAGCCGCGGCACGCTTGATGTGCTGGGCGGCCGCGATTACACGACCACCAATACACTGAGCATCGATGCTGGCGCCATGCTCAACCTGGTGGCCGGAACCGTCACCACGGGCGGTCTCGACATCAACCGCGGCATCGTCCAGGGCAGCGCCACGATTGCCGGCGGTGTGGTCAACGACGGCACCCTGGAAGCGGTCGGCGGAGCCCTGCAGGTCCTCGGCGGCCTGACCGGCACGGGCACGGTCGGGTTTGATGTCGACGGGAAGACCGGCACGCTTGACAGCGCCGGGGCGACGCTGGAATTGGACGGCGTGTCGGCCGGCCAAACGATTGTGATGAACGGCGACGATACGCTGCGGCTGGACACGCCCGCGGCCTTTGCCGGCAGCATCTCCGCCAAGCTCGGCGATACCATCGTGCTGCAAGGCATCAGCGCCACCAGTGCGGTGCTGCAGGGTGGCACACTGGTTCTCAGCGACGGCACCCAGACCGTCGGCTCCATCGCGCTGTCCGGCAGCTATGCCGGCGTAGGCTTCGGCACGACGCTTGCTGGCGGCAACACCACCGTGATCGTGACCACGCAGACCGCCCCGACCATCAACGGATTGGCGGCCGGCGAGACTGGCATCGATACGGTCTCCCAGACCCCGTTCGCCGCGGTCGCGGTCAGCGATCCCGACGTGGGTGCCGCAACCAGTGCCAGCATCAGGCTGACCAGCGGCGGTGTCGCCACCGACGCCGATGGCCTGTTGTCCGGCGCCGGCCTGCGCAAGACCGGCATTGGCACATACAGCCTCGCCACCACCAGCCCAGCCACCCTGAGTGCCGAACTGCAGGCGCTGATGTTCACGCCCACCGCCCGTCAGGTGGCTCCCGGCAGCACTGTCGCCACCAGCTTCGGCCTGACCATCGCCGAAGGCAGCGCCACCACCAGCGCCAGCACAACGCTGACCGTGACCGCGCAGACGGCCGCGCCCACCATCACCGGCCTGCCGGCCCGTGAGGCAGGCACCGATACCGCCGCCCTGGCTCCGTTCGCCGCGATTGCGATCGGTGACCCTGATCTGGGTGCCGCAACCAGTGCCAGCATCACGCTGACCAGCAGCGGTGTCGCCACAGACGCTGATGGGCTGTTGTCCGGCGCTGGCCTGAGCAAGACTGGCAATGGCACATACAGCCTCGCCGCCACCAGCCCAGCCAGCCTCAGCACCGAGTTGCAGGGTCTGGTGTTCGCGCCCACGGCTCATCAGGTCGCGCCTGGCAGCAGTGCCGCCACCAGCTTCGGGCTGACTGTCGCCGAAGGCAGTGCCACCACCACCGCTAGCACCACGCTGACGATAACCGCCGCCGCACCGCCACCGCCACCGCCATCGGCCAATTTCATGGTGGCTGATACCACGACGCATAACAGCACGAGCGCGGCCGGAGATACCTATACCGGGCCAGTTGCCGGCCTGCAGCACCAGTACATCAACATCACGACGGACAGTCTCAATATCACCGCGACGGTTGCGAATTCGTTCATCCATACCGGCTCCGGCACTGATGCGATCGATGTCAGCAAGGTGGGTGGCACCAACGTCCTGGATGGCTCGACCGGGTCCAACTTCCTTGTCGGCGGCAGTGGCAATGACACGTTCTTTGTCGATGACCGTATTGCCACCGCCGACATCTGGAGCACGATCGCCAACTTCCATGTGGGCGACGCTACCACGGTCTACGGCGTGACAGCCGCAGACTTCAACCTCGACTGGGAAGACAATCAAGGTGCTGCTGGATACACCGGTCTGACCTTGCACGCGACCGCCGCGAACAAGCCGATCGCCTCGATGACGCTGGTGGGATACACAAAGGCGGATCTGACCGACGGACGCCTGACCGTGTCATTCGGCAACGATCCGGCGAGTCACAGTAACTACATGTATGTGCATGGGAATTGAATGAAGCAGAAGCAGATCGAACGGCGCCGTTAACCAAGGCACTTCCGGCATCCCGCGTCCGCCGGATGGTTCCGAGGCAGAAACAGCTCCAGATGCTGGCCTGACAATACCAGTCGTCCAGCCACGAACGAGAGGGTGGGAAATTTTGGCAAAAAGTTTAACCTGATCTCGAGGCTATCCAACGCGGCACCTTTGCTAGGTAAGGTGTCGCGTTGGACGTTTTAGGGAAGATCATCGTGCTTGGCTCCCCGATTTCCAATCCCGCCAGGCGCCCGGTGATCGCTGTTCATCTCGTCGCCTTTCCTGACTAGGAATAATCCGGAATCCAATCAAGTATATCAACATCAAGACCACGCAGGCGCGGAGCGATTAGCCAGTATGGAAATGCGCGATCATAGCGAGGCAGCCAATGATTAGGAAATACTGCCATGTCGAACCAGATCCGTAAGGTTGCCATCGTGACAGGCGCGGCTCGTGGCATCGGCAAGGCCATTGCCCAGGCGCTCGCTCGCCACGACCACGACCACGCCATCATCAATCTGCGGGAGGAACAACTTGCCGAGACGGTGAAGGTGATCGAAGCGCTGGGCGTGCGGGCGCTGCCGGTTCCTGTCGATATCTTGGACTACCAGGCCGTGTGAATCCAGGTCGCGCTAATCGCGCAACGTCTGGGCCAGGTCGATGTGCTGGTGGACAACGCCGCGATAGTGCAGCCGCAGCGGGTGCTGGAGATCACAGAAGCGGAATGGGACCAAGGCAGGGCGGTGAACTTCAAGGGCGTCTTTAACTGGAATGAGGCGGTGGCACCGAGGATACTGGAAAGCGGCGGTGGCCGGATCATCAACATTGCCTCCGTCGCGGCGACCACCGGTGGCAGTGCACAGGCAGCCAGCCGCTTCGCCTACAGCGCGACCAAGGCCGCTGTACTCGGCCTGACCCGCGGCCGGGCGCGCGATCTGGCGCCCCTGATCCTGGTCAATGCCGTCTGCCCAGGCTCGATTTTTGACTGACCGCACGCGGAATGCGTTCGACAGCCATATGAATTAGCTCGGCGCGGCAACGCCGATGGGCCGCGTCGGCACGCTAGAGGACATCGCCGTGGTGGTTGCCTTCCTCGCAACCGCCGAACTGCTGTTCATGGCTGGCGAGGTAATCGACGCCGATGACGGTACCAACATCAACTGAGGGTTTACAAGCGCGTAACCGCTGCGATCAGGATATGGTCGGTCCCATAGAGACGGGCGCAGGCCGAGGATTCACCGCTTTGCCGTAAGCGTCGCGTTCGGCCCACCTGGCGCTGACGGCTGAAAATGTGATGGGTTTGTCTCATGGAGACGAACGCGAACCCAGCCGCGATGCCTGCGGCGCCAAAGAGCGCTCATACGAGCAGTCATAAGAGCGCTCGCACGCCGCCGGTCGAGTTGATTACCCGCGGTGAGCGGCGCCGACGCTGGACGGTTGAGCAGAAGCAGACGATCGCGGCGCAGAGCCTGGCGCCTGGTGCGTCACCGACCGAGGTGGCGCGTCAGCACGGCATCGGCACCGGTCAACTTTATAGCTGGCGACAGGCCTTGCTGGCGGCGCAGCCGAGTGTCGCGGCGCCGATGCTTGGACGCTTTGCCCGGGTTGAAGTGGCGGCTGGCAGGACAATGCCGCACGTCGAAGGCAGCATGATCCCGGCGCCGACGCCACCCCCTACATCGGCCCAACCGGCCGGTCTGATCGAGATCGTTCTGCCGAACGGCACGACGTTGCGTGTGGACGCGCAAGTCGATCCCCGTGCCTTGCGACGCGTGCTGTCGGCGCTGCGCGGATGATCAGCTTGCCATTGGGTGCGCGGGTGTGGCTGGCCTGCGGGCACACCGATATGCGCAAAGGGATGGATGGCTTGGCGATGCTGGCCCAGCAGGTGCTGGCGGAGGACCCGTTCAGCGGCGCCTTGTTCGCCTTCCGCGGCAAGCGCGGTAGTCTGGTCAAGCTGCTTTGGTATGATGGTCAGGGCCTGTGCCTGTTCAGCAAACGGCTGGAGAAGGGCCACTTCGTGTGGCCGGTGACGACCACTGGGCGGGTGTCGCTGACGGCTGCACAGGTGTCGATGCTGCTGGAAGGGATTGACTGGCGGATGCCGCAGCGGGTGCGCCGCCCGGAACTGGCAGGCTGAGCGCGGCGGCTCACGCAGGATTCATTGGCGCCGCTTTGCGCCGATACTCCAGCCTCCGAGCGTGTTCACCGCTCCCACCGCTCTACCCGGCGATCCGGCGACGTTGCAGCTGATCCTGCGCGCCGCGCTGGCCGAGATCGAGCGGCTGCAACTGCTAATCGCCGGCCTGCAACGCAATCGGTTTGGCCGCCGGTCCGAGCAGTTGGACGACGAGACATTGCAGCATGGACTGGAAGACCTGGAGCAATCCCTGGCCGAGCAGGCAGCCGGGTTGGAAGCGGCGATACCGCCGCCAGCGGTGGCGGCGTCGGATGCCGAACCAGTGGCGCGTCCGATAAAGCCGCCGCAGCGCAACCGCGGCGCGTTGCCGGCACATCTGCCGCGGGTTGAGGTCGTTATCGATGTCGAAGACAAGGCGTGTCCCTGCTGCGGCGGCACGCTGCATCCGATCGGTGAGGATCGGGCGGAGATGCTGGATTACGTTCCTGCCCAATTGCGGGTGCGGGTGATCCGCCGTCCGCGCTATGGCTGCCGGGCCTGCGAGCAAGCCGTCGTGCAGGCGCCCGCCCCGGAGCGGCCGATCGATGGTGGCATGGCCACCGAGGCGCTGCTGGCGCATGTGCTGGTCAACAAATATGCCGATCATCTGCCGCTGTATCGCCAGTCGCAGATCTTCGCCCGTCAGGGTGTGACGCTGGATCGTTCGACGTTATGCAACTGGGTGGGCCGGGCCTGCTGGTGGCTGGCCCCGCTGCACGAACTGATGCTGAGCACGGTACTGTCGTCGCCCAAAGTGTTTGCCGATGATACCACTTTGCCGGTGCTCGACCCCGGCCGGGGACGCACCAAGACCGGACGGTTATGGTGCTATGCCGTCGACAATCGCTCCTGGCAGGGGCCGGGCCATTCCGCCGCGGCTTACGTCTACAGCGAAGACCGCAAGGCGGATCATCCGGCGGTGCATCTAAAGGGATTCCGCGGTCTGCTCCAGGTCGATGGCTATGCCGGGTTCGGCCGTCTAGTCGCCGCGACCGCGGACGGCGCAACCCAACTGGCTTTCTGTTGGGCTCATACACGCCGAAAGTTTTACGACATCCATATCGCTACCAAATCACCGCTCGCCGAAGAGGCACTGCGGCAGATTGCGGCTCTTTATGCGATCGAGGCCAACATTCGCGGCCAGTCCGCCGACGAACGCCGCCAGGCACGGCAACAGCACAGCCGCCCGCTTGTTGCGGCCATGTACATCTGGCTGAACGAGCAACTTGGCCGCATATCGGGTCGCTCCGCCCTGGCACAGGCGATCCGTTATGCGCTCAACCATTGGGGCGGGTTAATTCTGTTCCTCGACGACGGCCGCATCGAGTTGGATACCAACACGGTCGAGCGCGCCATGCGTCCGGTTGCCCTCGGACGCAAGAATGCGTTGTTCGCCGGAGCCGATAGCGGTGGGCGGCATTGGGCCATCGTCGCCACGTTGATCCAGACGGCGAAGCTGAATGACGTCGATCCCATGGCGTGGTTGACCGATGTGCTCGAACGCATCGTGTCAGGCCGCACCAAGCAGAACCAACTACGCAGCCTGCTGCCGTGGATTTGGAAGAATCCTGATCCAGTTGGTGTCAACACGGGATAGCATCAAAACACCAGTGGAGTTGGCACGACGCTTACGCTTTGCCGAGGCCGGCACCGCACAAGGGTGCGGCCCTTCCCTATTCTACCCTTATATCTGGATGCTGGCTCCCTAGCGTGCTGCAAGGGAACCCGGTACGCGGCGACAGTCGCCCGTCCTCCCTCAGGCCGCCATCAGACACGACTCCTGGGACCTGTCGCCGCCGCGTCGCGCACAACCAGACAGTCGCTCGATGGCCCGTCGCATGAACAAGGCTAATTTACCGTGACAGAGATCATTTGTGGCGTCGACGTCGGCGCCAAAACCCTTGACGCATGCATCAGTCGTGATGGCGCCTGCCAACAATTCACCAACACTGCCAAAGGCAACAAAGAAAGCCCCGCTAACCTGTTAAGGTAGCGGGGCAAGTATACAGGGAGGCTTCACGTCTGGGAGACGCAGGGATCGGAGACCCCTTTCCAGCGACTAGCGCTGGAACTCTGGCAGCGGTGCCGCCGTAACTAGAAAGCAACTTTATACCGCAGATGCGAAGGGAACATCCGCCAAAACCCGGCGGCGGCCATGCTCCTGATGCATAACAAAATTTGATCATCTGCAATTACAGTAGGGCTCCGCCGAACTTGGAAGGTGGCATTGGCGGTTGGAGTGACAAGACGACTATCGGAAATGCCGGATGCCTATTCCGAGAGGACGTGGCGACCGAGCGGTGTCACGCTGATTTGCCCGATATCACGCCTTTCCCGGACAACTAGGGCGTGTCGTCAATTGAGCCAGATTGCGGTGGAAGCCAGGTAAACGCCAGCAAGGAAGTTGCGAGCGGTCTTGTCATAGCGCGTGGCAATGGCGCGGAACTGCTTGAGCTTGGTGAAGAAGTTCTCGATCAGGTGGCGCGCCTTGTAGAGATCGCGGTCATAGTCCCGCGCGACGCGGCGGTTGGCTTTGGGCGGGATCGCCACCGTCTTGCCGGCTTCGGCCAGCGGCTCAATCACCCGCTCGTTGGCATCGAACGCGTTGTCGGCGATCAGCATGTCAGCCGCTATGTCGGGCAGCAGGTGGTCGGCGCCGACCAGATCGTGGGCCTGTCCGCCGGTCAGGCAGAACGCAACAGGGTTGCCCAGCGCATCGACCAGGGCGTGGATCTTGGTGCTCAACCCGCCGCGTGAGCGGCCGATGGCCTGCTCTTCGCCGGCTTTTTTGGGCGCCGGCGCTGTGCTGATGGGTGCGCACGATGGTGCTGTCGATCATCGCATACTCATTATCCGCGTCTGCCGCCAAGTGGCTAAAACAGTCTCTCCCACACGCCCGCTTTCGCCCATCGGCTAAAGCGGCGGTGGACCTTCACGCCATCGCCGAACCGCTCGGGCAGCTCACGCTAGGGAACGCCGGCGTGAAAGCGGAACAGCACCGCCTCGACGAACAAGCGGTTGTTCGCCGCGGTGACCCCAACCGAGCCCTCGCGGCCTGGCAAAAGGTCACAGATACGCTCCCATTAATCGTCTCGAAGGACGTAGCGTCGCATTGGTCAGCTCCCGTAAGGCTGACCCGCTTTGAACCAGAGTTTCCACCGCGTTGGAACCCCTCAATTGACGACACGCCCTAAACCAGGTTTTCGACGATCCAGTGCGCCATGACCGTTACCCCATCCAGAAAGTCGTCGATCGTCATGGCCTCGTGTGGGTTGTGGCTGCCGTTTTCATTGCGTACAAAAATCATGCCGATTGGCACACCGGCGGCGGCGAAGGCGGCACCGTCATGCGACGCCGGGCTGCCGATTTGCAGCACCGGAATTTCCTGAGCCTTCGCCGCGCTTGCCAATCCTGTCCTAATTGCCGGATCGACAGGTCCGACGGCGGCCTGCGCCTTGGATCCGAGATGGAAGCGCACACCGCGGCGCTGCTCGATCCCATCGATGATGCGGTCGACCTCGCGGTCCAGTTCGCCCAGAACGGCTGCGTCATATGCGCGGACATCTAGGCTGAAGTGGAACCGTCCCGGCACGATAGTCAGCCCATGCGCGGCCATGTCCGTATGGAAGCGGCCCAGCGTGCAGGCCATTGGGATGCCTCGGCTCTCATGGTCTTCCCACAGTGCATCGAGCGCCATGGCGAATTCCGCGCCAGCGGTCGCGGCGTCTCGGCGGAAGCGCCGCGGCAGTCCGACATGGTCGTGGCGTCCTTCGATCCAGGCATCAGGATAACGGAAATTGCCCGGAATACCGGTGCAGATCGCAACGGATCGATCGGCCTCCACTAAGCCGGGCGCCTGCTCGATGTGCAGTTCCAGATAAGCGTGTATGCTTCCCGACGCGAAGTGGCGGCGGCCGGCGAGCAAGGCGGCTGGGTTGCCGCCGCAATCGGCGATATGATCGGCCAGGGTGCGGCCGGTGTCGATGCGCCGCACATCCAGCGCACCATCAGGCAAGGTTCCCAGGCTGCCGCGGCTGCCGATGTAGGAGACCTGGAACCAGACGCTTTCCTCGGCACGAATGCCCATCACGGTGATGTCGCGGTCCGGCGTCAGGCCCAAGGTCCGCAATGCCGAGACGGCGGCAAGGCCGGCCAGCACCCCGGCGGCACCATCGAAGTTGCCGCCATGCGGCACGGAATCCAGATGCGAGCCGATGACCATGGCCGGCGCGGTCCGGTCATGCCCTGGCAGGGTCATGTAGAGATTGGCGACAGCGTCGTGCCCGATTTGCAGGCCGAGCGCTTTCGCCGCCCTGGTCACGGTGGCATGCGCTCGCTGCTCACCGGCGCCATAGGGATCGCGCGACACGCCTGGTTCGTCCAACCCGTCCAGGTGAAGCTGGTCGAACAGCGCCTGCATTGGCTGCCGCTGCGCCTCGATTGCCGCTTTTATGGCGTCGGCACTTGACGTGGCTGATTCAGTCATCCCAAGATAATACAGCATCGGCCGGGGCGAAAGCAAAGCGCCCCCGGCTCGGATGCCACAGGCGTCCATTAAAGGCCTGTATTGGGGCCAGCTATGCGGCAGGATTTTTCGGCTGCGCCATGTTGCGGTGCATCTCGGCCAGAACGCCAGAGGGTGTGACGCTGGCGATCGCCGTCTGAAGCTTGTTGTGCCAGCCGGCCACGACGTCGCCCTCGCCGTTCATCATCGCCTTGAAGCCGACCTGCGCCACCATGGCCGGGTCGTCCTTCTTCGCCTGGCCGACCTTGGTGTCCATCATGTCCGCTGTCTCGAAGAAATCAGTCTCCGTCGCGCCGGGCATCAGGCAAGTTACACTGACACCCTTGCCCCAGAGTTCATGACGCAGCGCAAATGAAAAACTGTCGAGGAACGCCTTGGTGCCGTTGTAGACCGCCTGATACGTGCCGGGCAGGAATCCCGCGATGGAGCCGGTGATCAGGATCCGGCCAGCGCCGGCCGCCCGCATGTCGCGGCCGACTTTCTGCAGCAGTAGCAGGGTGCCGGTGATGTTGGTGTCGACGACAGCGCGCCAGGCGGCCGGGTCCTGATCCAGAAACCCATGTCCAAGCCCACGCCCCGCATTGGCCAGCAAGGCATCCACCTTCCGGGCCCCGATTGCGTGGTAAAGCTTGTCTACACCTTCAGGTCCGGAGAGGTCGGCCTGCACCGCCTCGACCTTGGCACCCAATTTCCGGAAGGCAGCGGCGGCCTGTTCAATTTCCGCATTATCGGCGGCAACCAGCAGGTCAAAGCCATTTTGGGCACACTGCTTGGCCAACTCGTAACCAATACCGGCCGATGCGCCGGTGACGATCGCGAATTGACGAATGGTGTCGGCCATCGGGCTAATCTCCTGTTTCCTAAAGACCCGGTTTGATCACGACCTTGATGCAACCGTCCTGCTTGTCACGGAATGTTTTGTACATCTCCGGACCGGCTTCTAGGCTCACCTTGTGGGTGATGACGAAGGACGGGTCGATCTCGCCCTTCTCGATGCGCTGCATCAGCTTGGGCAGGTAGTGCTGCACTGGCGTCTGCGCCATCTTGAAGGTCAGCCCGCGGTTGATCGCGCTGCCCATCGGCACCTTGTCGACGAAGCCGCCATAGACACCGATAATCGAAACAATGCCGAAATTCCGGGTGTTGTTGATCGCCTGGCGCAGCACATGCGGCCGGTCGGTGCCGGCGAACGCGGCGACCTTTGCCCGGTCAAGCATTGAATCGAATGAGGCCGAGGTATGCGGCTCTGTGCCAACGGCATCGATACAGGCATCCGCGCCGCGGCCATGCGTCAGTTCCTGGATGCGGTCGTAGACATCCTCTTTCATAAAGTCGATGGTAATCGCGCCAGCGGCTTCGGCCATTTTCAATCGCTCTGGCACCGTATCAACAGCGATGACCCGTTCGGCACCCAGCAGGAAGGCACCGCGGATGGAGAATTGCGCAACCGGGCCGCAGCCGAACACCACGATCGTTTCGCCACCCTTGATATCGCAGAACTCGGCGCCCATGTAGCCGGTCGGAAAAATGTCAGACAGAAACAGCACCTGTTCGTCTGTCAGCCCTTCCGGCACTTTGATCGGCCCAACGTCGGCGAACGGCACGCGCAGATACTCGGCCTGGCCGCCAGGGAACCCGCCCAGCAGATGCGAATAGCCGAACAGTCCGGCCGGCGAGTGGCCCCAAAGCTCCGCGGCCATCTTGGCATTTGGATTAGACCGCTCGCAGCCGGAGAAATACCCGCGCTTGCAGAAGAAGCACTCGCCGCAGGAAATCGTGAACGGCACCACGACGCGGTCGCCCTTCTTCAGCTTGGTGTTCTCGCTGCCGATCTCCATGACCTCGCCCATCGTTTCGTGGCCGAGCACGTCGCCGCGATGCATGGTGGGGATGACGCCGTCGTAGAGGTGGAGATCGGATCCGCAGATGGCGCAGGCAGTCACCTTGATGATGGCGTCGCGTGGATGCTCGATCCGCGGATCAGGCACGCTCTCGCACCTGATGTCGCCTTTGCCGTGCCATGTCAGCGCCTTCATCGTGGTGTCTCTCTTTTTGACCAGGATTGCGGCGGCAACGGACCGGGTCGTGCCGCCGTTCCCATGCCCCGTGTACACATCCTGCGTATCAGCGGGCGCGCAGTCGAAGAAGTTCCTCGCTCAACACCACGGCGAAACCAGTCCATAGAACCAGCGGCGCCATCGCGGCGGAGGCCGGCTTGTCTACGCGTTCCGCGGCGGCCGTGGTGGCCGCCGTGGCAGCGAACATGGCGGTGGCGACGACCGCGCTTTCGCCCAGCCGTTTGCGGCCAAAGAAAACCGCTGGATAGCCTGCCAGACCCACCAGTGTGGCCGCCCATGACGCCAGCGCGACGCCACGCGCTGAACTTGGCGGGCTGCCAAGCAGCCTTGTGCCAGCCACGCAGAGCAGCGTTTCAAGAAAACCCCAGGTGATCCCGATGACTGACCCCGGTGGTGTGAAGGGCGGCTTGCGCAGCGACGCATACCAAACCCCGGCGCTCGGCTCTTGCGGGCCAAAGCTGCCGCCGACGAGCGCGGCCGCCGCCACGGATCCGATACTGACAAGTGCCGCGGTACGCGTTTGCATGACTTGAGAACTCCAAAAAGCAGAGCGCGGGAGTAACGCGGGTGACGCCGCGCGGTTCACGTACGGACCGGTGGCGGCAATCACGAAAAGGCAGGGGGCGAAACCGCCGGCGCGGATCAGGATTAGGACGATTGCCGCGGGTGCGGCATGAAAGGTGCTTTATGAAGTCGACATCCGCGCATGGCCCCAATCCGGAGAAGGCGACGTTCCGCGTTGAGGAAACGCCGGCGGTGCCGTGGCTGGGCCTGTTCTTCGGCGCCATCGCCATGGTGCCGTTCGTCCTCGGCGCGGCCGGCATCTGGATCTTGAACGATGGCGCCAGCGCCTGGGCGGCCAGGCTGACGGTTATCTGGGGTGGCGCGATCCTGTCCTTCCTGGCAGGCGTCCGGCGTGGCCTGAGCTTCCGCACGCCGGGCGGCGAGGATGTGGCGCAGATGACAACCATGCTATGGCTTTTCCTGCTGGCGCTGGCGTCGCTGGTCCTGCCTTGGCTGCTGGCATCTCTCGGCCTGTTGATCGTTGGCTATGCCAGCATTGGGGTGCTCGATCCCGTGGCGGCCAGCTATCGCGAGGCGCCGTTGTTCTTCAAGCGATTGCGTCCGGTGCAGATGTTGGTGCCGGTGGCAAGCCTCGCCGTCATCGTCGTGCACATCGTGGCCAGGGGGTGATTGGCCACAGGTGATTTGCCAGGGGGTAATCCCGCTGATGGTGTTCATGATAAGCTGCATGGCTTTGGGAAAGGCCACGCCATGAACAGCCATGATGACGCCATTAGCGAGATGCTGCGGGAAACCGCCGGCCGCGTGTTCCAGGACCGCTGCGACACCACGACGCAACGGGCGGCGGACCAGGGTGCCTGGTCAGCCGATCTATGGGCCGCGATCGAGGCGGCGGGGCTGCATTGGGCGCTGGTGCCGGAACGGGCGGGGGGATTTGGCGTGCCGGTCACCGCTGCGCTGTCGCTGCTGCGAACCGCCGGCGAACATGCAATACCGCTGCCGCTGGCCGAAACCATGCTGGCAAGCTGGCTGCTGGCGAAGGCGAACCTGGCGATCCCGGAAGGGCCGCTGACCCTTGGTCCGGTGCGCGACAACGAGGGCATCCGCCTGACGTCCAAGGACAATGGCTGGCACCTATCCGGCACGCTTACCCGAATTCCCTGGGCACGCAATGCCACGGCAATGGCAGTGCTGGTGCAGCACGCCGGGCAACCCTGGATCGCACTGGCCAACAATGACGTCTGGTCTCTCGAGCGGGGAGAGAATGTGGCGCACGAGCCGCGCGATACCGTCTGGCTGGAGGGTATGGCACTGGCGGCCGCGCCCGCCGATGTGGACGTGCCACACCTGCGCGCGGTGGGCGCGGCAATGCGAACCCAGCAGATCGCCGGCGCACTGACGCGGCTGACCGCGATGACGACGGACTACGCGCGGAACCGCGTGCAGTTTGGCCGGCCGATCGGCAAGTTCCAGGCGGTGCAGCAGAACCTGGCGATCCTAGCCGGCCAGACGGCCGCCGCCGTCGCCGCGGCCGATCTGGCGGCGGAGGCGATGGACGGCGGCGTGAACGTGCTGCCGATCGCCGCCGGCAAGGCGCGCGCCGGAGAGGCCGCCGGCATCGGTGCATCCATCGCGCATCAGATACACGGTGCGATCGGCTTTACCTTTGAGCACAATCTGCATTTCCTGACCCGCCGGCTATGGTCCTGGCGTGATGAATTCGGCAAGGACATCGAGTGGAGCAGGCTGCTTGGCCGCTATATGGCTCAGGCTGGTGCCGACCGGCTCTGGCCGGAAATCACCGCCGCCTGAGTAGATGATTGCGTCGTTTGCTTAATGGAATGATACGCCATCAACTCACACCTAGTCCGCATCGATTGGATCATCCGGCAATGCGTAGTCCCGCAGGCTGGCAATATCGTGCAGGATGACCCGCGCGCCATGCGTCTCGACCCCGAGGCCACGCAACGTGGCGAAGGCGCGCGACAGATTTTCCTGCCGGCAGCCCAGGCGCGCGGCGAGCAGCCGCTTGTCGAACGGCAGGCGCAGCGCGACGACGTTGCCGCTTGGTTCAGTGCAGAGCGACAGCAGGTAGCAACCCAGCCGCTGCGCCGTGGTGCGCAGTTTCAGATCGCAGACCTGGCGTACCAGGGCGTGAAAATCCTGCGCCTCGGCCCGCAACAGGGCGGTGACGAGCGATGTCTCCTGCTCCACCAGCGACAGCAGGCCGGCGGCTTCGATCGACAGCAGCCGGCAATGGCCAATGGCGCGGGCATTGAGCAATCGGGGCAAACGGGCAAGCAGGGTGGCCAGGCCGATCATGGCGCCGGGACGAATGACCTCCACCACCGCGGCACTGCCGTTGGCGGCGGTGCTGGAGGCCGCCAGTTGTCCATCCAGCACGATGTAGAGGACGTCCGGGGCCTCAGCCTGTCGGCATACCTCGGTGCCCGCCGGGGCCGAGATAATCTTGCTGATGCGGGCCAGCCGGTCCATCAAGCTTTCATCAAGATCACGCAGCAGCGGGATCGCGCGCAGCGCCTGGGTAACAAGGCGCCCATCGGCGGGATTGGGGGCAAGTGTGAGAGTTGCATGGGACATGTCCGACGTTTGGTCCTTGCGCCTTGTTTGATATGTCATCCGCATGATCTACCGGATGAATTTGACCAGGATCAAGCAAGAAATTCAAAATGCGGCGAGTATGTATCATTTGATACAATTCTTTGTGTGGCAGGCAGGGGGGCATTATCATGAAAGCAATGCTGTGCGAGCGGTTCGGCGGACCCGAGGTGCTGGCCTTGCGGAATGTCGCCGATCCGCCGCCGCCGGAAGCGCGCGAAATTCAGGTGCGCATCGCCGCGCGGGGCGTTCAATATGTCGATGTCTTGATGCTGGTGGGCAAGTATCAGTTCCGGCCGGACCCGCCGTTCATTCCAGGCGGCGAGGCAGCGGGTCATGTCGTTGCGATTGGCACTGATGTAACGGATTTCGCGCCTGGCGACGTGGTCATGAGCCGTCACACGCTTGGTGCCTGCGCCGAGCTAGGCAATGCGACAGCGGCACTGTGCGACAAGGTTCCGGCGGGCATGAGCCTGGCCCAGGCAGGTGTCTTTCGTGGCGCCTATACGACGGCCTATCATGCGCTGCTGCAGCGTGGGCGGATGCGGGACGGCGAGTGGGTGCTGGTGCACGGCGCGGCCGGCGGCATCGGCATCGCCGCGATCCAGGTCGCGAAGGCGTTCGGCGTCAGAGTGATCGCCACCGCCGGATCGGCGGCCAAACGTGCCGCCTGCCTGGAGGAAGGCGCGGATCATGCCATCGACTACCGTTCCGGCTTCGTCGATCAGGTGAAAGCGCTGACCGACGGACGCGGCGTCGATATCGTCTATGACCCGATCGGCGACAAGGTGGCGGAGGAGTCGCTGCGTTGCCTGGCCTGGGGGGGCCGGCTGCTGATCCTGGGTTTCCTGGGCGGCGGTCCAACGAATATCCGCAGCAATTACCTGCTGATCAAGGGCATCGACGCGATCGGCGTGCGGATTGGCGGCTTGAACGAGAACGAGCCCGCCCTGGCGGCCACCAACATGAAGGCGTTGGTGACACTGGCCAAACAAGGCAAGCTACGGCCGCGGATTTCCCACACCTTCCGATTGGATCAGGCGGCCGAGGCGTTGCAGGTGGTGATCGATCGCGCGGTCATCGGCAAGGCCGTGCTGCTGAGCTAGTACCTTTGCACAGAGGTTTTGACCGGTTGAGCGTGTCCTGGAAGTAGTTCAGGCAAAGCGGAACGCTCAAGCAGGACGACGATGCTCCGTGCGAAGCCTGGTTTGCGTGAGATCAGCCCGGCCTGCTCGAGGGTGAGCACCATCTGATGGACGCTTGGAGGCGTGAGGCGGAAGAACCGCATCATGTCCGCCTCCGCCGGCGGGCGCCCGTTCACCAGAGTATAAGCGTCGATATACGCCAAAAACTGGCCCTGTCTGGGGGTAAATTGCGGTCGCAGCGCATCGACAGCTCGACTCATCGTTGTCCTTGAAGGGAAAGGAACGGCGATGACCATACGGTATCGGGTCGATCTGAGCGAGGCGGAGCGCGCACACCTCACGACGCTGCTGAACGGCGGCAAACACGCAGCACGCAAGATCAAGCGGGCTCAGATCCTGCTGGCCGCCGATGCTGGTGTCAGCGACGACGTGATCGCCAACAGCGTCTCGGTTGGCACCTCGACGGTCTACCGCACCAAGCGACGCTTCGTCGAGGGCAACCTGGATCTGGCGCTCAGCGAGGAGGTCCGCCCAGGGACTTCGCGCAAGCTGTCCGGCAAGGAGACCGCGCTGCTGGTGGCAACGGCCTGCACCACCCCGCCGGTGGGGCGCAAGCGCTGGACGCTCGATCTGTTGGCCGGCGAGATGGTGAGGCTGACCGAGCATGAGGATCTGTCGCGCGAGACCGTGCGCCGGCGCCTTGCAGAAGACGATCTAAAGCCGTGGCGGCGGGAGATGTGGTGCATTCCACAAATTGATGGCGCCTATGTCGCGCGGATGGAGGATGTGCTCGATCTCTACGCCGAGACGGCTGATGCGAAGCGCCCGGTGGTGTGCTTTGACGAAAGTCCGACCCAGTTGATCGGCGAGGTACGTGAGCCGATCCCGGCCGAACCGGGTCAGCCGGAGCGCTATGATTGCGAATACCGCCGTAACGGCACCGCCAATCTGTTCGTGTTTCTCGACGCACACAGACCCTGGCGTCATGTAAAGGTGACAGACCAGCGAACCGCGCAGGATTTCGCCGTCTGCATGCGTGATCTGGCCAATACCCACTATCCAGATGCCGACCAGATCCGGGTTGTGCTGGACAATCTTTCAACCCACACCGCCGGGGCGCTATATGAGACCTTCCCGGCACCCGAAGCGCACCGTATTCTTCAGCGCCTGGAATTTCATTACACACCCAAACATGCCAGTTGGCTGAACATGGTGGAGATTGAGATCGGCGTGCTGCGCGGCCAGTGCCTGGATCGCCGGATCGGTGAGCGCGACGTTCTCAACACCGAAATCAAAGCATGGCAAAGCCAACGCAACGCGTCAGGCGCACGGATCCAATGGAAGTTCACGACGCAGAAGGCGAGAGACAAGCTGGCTCGCGCCTATCCCGACACCACTTAACCGTTCAAAATCACTGTGCAGAGTTACTAGTGGTCCGATGCCAACGGGCACTTCGGCCTGTTGGCTGAATCGGCTTACACAAGCAATCTAGTGCGCTGACACATTCGGACGTTGCAGCATGGCTCAGAGCACCAGAATGACTGAATGATTGAACCTAGGACGAAACAATCTATGACAGACGGAACCGAACCAGTTCCGCTTCCGCCGCCGCTGGTCGTCGGCGAGCGCACGGGACTGGAGCCATCGAACCCGCTGCTTACCGCCTCTGCTGAAACCCGCCGGGAGCATGACCTGCTTGGTGAGGCGGATGTGCCGGCTTCCGCCTACTGGGGCATCCACAGCCAGCGCGCGGTGGCGAACTTCCCGATCACCGGCGTGCCGGTCGGCCATTTCCCAAATCTCGTCCGCGCCTTGGCGCTGGTCAAGCTGGCGGCGGCGCGGGCAAACCGGCGCCTGGGGCACCTGGCGCCCGACAAGGCCGCCGCCATTGAGCGGGCGTGCCTGCTGATCGCCGAACAGGGCCGCTTCCACGATCAATTCGTCGTCGATGCGATCCAGGGGGGTGCCGGGACCTCGACCAACATGAACGCCAACGAGGTGATCGCCAATGTCGCGCTGGAGGTAATGGGCCACCCGCGCGGGCATTACGCCGCGCTGCATCCCAACGACGACGTCAACATGGCGCAGTCCACCAACGACGTCTATCCGACCGCCATGCGCCTGGCGGTGATCTTCGCCACCATGCCGCTGGTGACCGCGCTGGACGATCTGGCGTTCGCCTTCAAGACCAAGTCGGTGGAATTCGCCGACGTGCTGAAGATGGGCCGCACGCAGCTACAGGATGCCGTGCCGATGACGGTGGGGCAGGAATTTGATGCGTTCCACGCCACCTTAAAGGAAGATGTCGCCCGCCTGGCTGAGATCGGCGGCCTGTTTCGCGAAGTCAGCCTAGGCGCCACCGCGATCGGCACCGGCATCAATGCCGATCCGCGCTACGCCACCCTGGCGGTGGAGGAACTGGCGCGGGCATCCCATCAGCCGCTGGTGCCGGCGGTCAACCTGATCGAGGCGACATCGGACATGGGGGCGTTCGTGCTGTTTTCCGGCCTGCTGAAGCGGGTGGCAGTGAAACTCTCCAAATTGTGCAACGACCTGCGTCTGCTCTCCAGCGGGCCGCGCACCGGCATCGGCGAAATCCGGCTGCCGGCGGTGCAGGCCGGCTCCTCCATCATGCCTGGAAAGGTCAACCCGGTGATCGCGGAGGTGGTCAATCAGGTCGCCTTCCTGGTGATCGGCCACGACCTGACGGTGACGATGTGCGCGGAAGGCGGCCAGCTTCAGTTGAACGCGTTCGAGCCGACGATCGGCTACTGCGTGCTGAACGCGCTGCGGATGCTGACCGCGGCAGTCGAGACGTTGCGCACCCGTTGCATCGAGGGCATCGAGGTGGACCGGGAGCGCTGCGAAAGCCTGGTCCGCGGCAGCATCGGCCTAGTCACCGCCCTGGTTCCGGCGCTGGGCTACGAGGCGTCTTCCCGGGTCGCTCGTCGTGCCCTGGCGGAGCGGCGGTCGGTGGCGGAGGTCGTGCTGGATGAGGGGCTGCTGACCCCGGTGCAGCTCGACGAGTTGCTGCAGTTGGAGGCGATGACGCGGCCGTCGCGGGCGAAGGTGGTTGTGGCGCGTGCGTAGGTTGCTGCGTGGGCCGGGGTGGCTTAAGGAAGGCGAGGGCTCTGCCCCTCGACCCCGCTAAGGGCTGACGCCCTTAGAACCCATCAAGGGGAATGGGGGGAGAGGGGGCGACACAGGTGTTGCAGCCGTCTCGGTCGCCCCCCCTCCCCCATTCCCCTTATTAGCGGGATTAAAGGGGGCTAGCCCCCTTTGCGGGTCCAGGGCAGAGCCCTGGCCTTATCTGGAGTAACCACGGACAGGAGTACAACGAACCATGGCCACACCCGGACGCGCCTTGCCGCAGGCGACGCCAGAGACGCAGCATTTCTGGGACGGCACCAAGGCGAACGAGCTGCTGTTGCAGATCTGTGACGATTGCAACAAGATCTACTTTCCGCCGCGGCCATTCTGCCCGGTATGTGCCTCGCGCAGTATCTCCGTCACCAAGGCCAGCGGCCGCGCCAAGCTGTACAGCTACGTCATCCACCATCGGCCCGTCACAGGCTTCACGCCGCCCTACGCCATTGCCGTGGTGGAACTGGACGAGGGCCCGCGCATGATGACCAACATCGTGGACTGTCCGCAGACGCCGGAGGCGCTGGTGCTGGACATGCCGCTGCAGGTGGTGTTCGAGCCGCAGACCGACACGATCACGCTCCCCTTCTTCCGTCCGGTGAAAGGCTGATCCGATGCCGCATAACACAGTCGCCGTCGTCGGCGCCGCCGAAACCAGCAAGCTGGGCGTTATCCCCGACCTGTCGCAGCTCGGCCTGCACGCCGATGCCGCGATCAACGCCATGGCCGACTGCGGCCTGAAGCCGAAGGACATCGACGGCATCGCCACCGCAGGCGAGACACCGGTGCAGCTCGCGCATTACCTGGGCATCACGCCGACCTGGGTGGACGGCACATCGGTCGGTGGTTGCAGCTTCATGATCCATGTCCGTCACGCCGCGGCGGCGATCGAGTCGGGGCTGGCGAAGACCATCCTGGTGACCCATGGCGAAAGCGGCAAGTCCCGCATCGGCAACCCGCCGCGCTCGGTTCACCCGCAGTCGCTGAACGGTCAGTTCGAGCAGCCCTTTGGTCCGATGGGTCCGCCGAGCATGTTTACGATTCCGGTGTTGCGATATATGAAGACGTATGGCGTGACGGCGGAGCAGATCGCGCAGGTTGCTGTCGTGCAGCGCGAATGGGCGTCGAAGAACCCGCGCGCGACGTTTCGCAATCTGATCACCACGGACGACGTGCTGGGCAGCCGGATGATCGCCTATCCGTTCCGGCTGCTGATGTGCTGCCTGGTCACCGACGGCGGTGGCGCGCTGATCCTGACCTCGGCCGACCGCGCCAGGGATTTCCCCACCAAGCCGGTCTATATCCTGGGCACCGGCGAAAGCGCGGAAACCCCAATGGTCAGCCAGATGGAAGATTTCACTTCGTCCCGCGCGTTCCGTGTTGCCGGTCCGACGGCGTTCAAGGAGGCGGGGATTGCGCACAAGGACGTCGATCACCTGATGATCTACGATGCTTTCGCGCATCTGCCAATCTATGGGCTGGAGGATCTGGGCTTCCTGCCGAAGGGCGAGGCCGGCGGCTTCATCGCCGGCCGCAACACGGCACCGGGTGGATCATTGCCGCTGAATACCAATGGCGGCGGGCTGTCCTACATGCACTCCGGCATGTACGGCATGTACGCGTTGCAGGAGAGCGTACGCCAGATGCGCGGAACGGCGGCGGCACAGATCGACGAGGCGAGGATTTCCGTCTGTCACGGCGTCGGCGGAATGTTCGCGGCATCCGGCACGATCATCTTCAGCAACCAGGCGCCGTAGCGGACGAAGGGAGTTCGGTCATGACCGAAAGCCTGTTCTCGGGCCTGAAAGTCATCGATTGCGCGAGCTGGATCGCCGGACCGGCGGCGGCGACGATGTTGTCGGATTTCGGCGCCGACGTGATCAAGATCGAGCCCCCTGGCGCCGGCGATCCCTGGCGCGCCTCGCAGCCGATCCAGGGCAAGACGGTCGACTACTACTGGCAATTGACGTCACGCAATAAACGCAGCCTGGCGCTGGACCTGAAGCACGTCGAGGGCCAGGCGGTGCTGCACCGGCTGGCCGCCTCGGCTGATGTTTTTATTACCAACTTTCCGCTGCCGGTGCGCGACCGGCTGCGGATGGCGCCGGCGGACCTGCTGCCGCTTAATCCGCGACTGATCTATGGCTCCTTTACGGCCTACGGCGAAGCCGGCGAGGAAGCTGCCAAGACCGGGTTCGATTCGACCGCCTACTGGGCGCGTACCGGCCTGATGGACATAATGCGAGCGGATGCCGAGACGGTGCCGGTGCGCTCGATGCCCGGTATGGGGGACCATCCCAGCGCCACCGGGCTGTATGCCGCGATCGTCACGGCGCTGTACCGGCGGGAGAAGACCGGAGCGGGTGGTGTCGTGCGGTCATCCCTGTTGCAGAACGGCCTGTGGGCGAATGGCTGTGCGGTGCAGACCCGTCTGTTCGGTGAGGATGTGCCGCTGCGTCCCCGGCGTGACGATCCGCCGAACGCGCTGGCGAACCACTACCGCTCCCGCGACGGGCGCTGGTTCATCATGGCGCTGTTCAACGAGCAGCGGCAGTTGCGCTCGTTCCTGTCCGCCATCGGACGCGCCGAACTGACCGATGATCCACGCTTCGCCACGCCGGCCGCGCGCAAGCAGCACGCCCGCGAGCTGGTGCTGATCCTGGATGCGGTGTTCGCCACGCGCGATCTGGCCGACTGGCGCACCACGCTGGATGCGGTCGGCGTCACCTTCGGCATCGTCGCCACGGTGAACGAGGCGCTGGACGATCCGCAGATGCGCCACGCCGGCGCGCTGGTGCCGTTCGGCGACGGGCAGACCCTGACGGTGATGACACCATTTCACATCGATGGCGTCGAGAAGGTGCCAGCCCAGCGTGCGCCCGCGGTCGGGCAGCATGACGAGCCAGTGCTGCGGGAAGCCGGCTACTCGGCTGACGACATAGAACGCCTGCGCGAGCTGGGCGTCGTGGCGTAGGCCGCCTTGCTGACCCTCGCGGTTTATCTGCTGTCTATCGCGGCTGTTGCCGGCCTGATCCTGGTGCTTTGGCATTTGCGCGCGACCGAGACCGCGTCCCGGCCGCCGCTGATTGTCGGCATTGCACATGGCATCGTCGGCGCAGCCGGACTGGCGGCCCTGCTGCTGGCGCTGCGAGGGCCACCGCGCGACGTTGCCATGGGTGCCGGATCGTTCGGCACCACAGCGGCCTGGCTGCTCGCCGCGGCCGTCGCCACGGGCGTTGCGCTGCTGGTGCTGCGCCGGAAGGGGCCGGCGGTGATGATGACGATCCATGCCGGGGTCGCCTTCACCGGCTACGTGCTGTTCCTGGCATGGAGCGCCCTGGGGTGACGCTCCCTGGGACGAGGCGCCCACGCCTTTGTCCGTCATGGTATGCGAAGGCACACCATGACGTTCCGGGGCCTCTGTAGTGGCTTAGGCCGTTATGCCGGCTCAGACACGCCGATCCGTTCGCCATGGATACAGCCGTAGCCGCCGCGAGAATGACTACCCCACCGCCACCGAATAGATGTCCTTCACGCCGGACGGCAGCGGCAAGGCCTGCCATGTCGCCCCACCATCCTCGGTGCCGTGGATCTCCCCATCGTACCGGGCGCCGATGTACACCTGGTCCGGGTCCGTCTGATGCAGCGCCACCGACATGATGGTGCCGTGCACCTGCACCTTGTCGAAACGTTTCCATGTCCTCCCCTTGTCGGTGCTGCGGTAGACCCCGCCGTCCTTGCTGGCGGCCGCGACGCTCAGCGCCGTATACAGCGTGTTGCCATCCGCCGGAGACACCTTGATGTCCCGGCCGTAGGTGGTGGGAGAGAACCGCCCGACCTCCATGTCCTGCCAGGTGCCACCCTGGTCGGCAGTCTGGAACAGCCCCATCCGCACCGCGACGATGACCTTGTCCGGATCACTCGGGTTGATGGCGATGGCGTGGCCGTCCAGCATGCCCTCGTTGAAGGTGTCGCTGACGATCTTGCTTTTTAGATGCGGCAACTGCGCCAGCCGGATCAGGTCAGCGCTGCAATCGCGCCAGCTTTCGCCGCCATCGGTCGAGCGCATCACCCCGTTCACTTCCAGCGCGGCGTAAATCGTCGCCGGCTGCGACGGCTGCTGCGCCAGCCGCATCACCCGGCAGGCGAACGGCATCACTGCCCGGTCCGGCATCCCAGGGTCAGGCAGCGCCCGCCAAGTTTCCCCCATATCATCACTACGATACATCGAGATCGGCGAGCCGCCGGCATAGATCAGCCTGGGATTTCCGGCATCCACCAGAAACGACCAGATCTGCATGCCCTTGTCTGGAAAGTCGGTGCGCTGGAACGTCTTGCCGCGGTCGGTGCTGCGGTAGACGCCATCGGCGGTGCCGGCGAACACCACGTTCGCATTGGTCGGATGCACGTTCACCGTGTAGGCCTCGTGCTCCGCCAGCACATGCTCCCACTGCCTGGTCTCCGCCGGCCGTCGGAACACCCCCACTTTTCCCGTCTGATCCGCTCGGCCGGCATAACCCGCGACGCCGGCATAGACGTTGGACTTGCTTGCCATCATCCCACTCCCATTGATACGTCTTCGTTAAACACGCTACGCCTGTTTTGGCGTTCTGGCCAACCCGCCGGGCCTGGGTTAGCGTGAAGCGCACAGCAATTGGGGAGAGCATGCATGCCCAACGTGTCAGCGGAACGACTGACCGACATCGCCGAGGCGCTGCTGATCGCTGCCGGCGCGTCGGAGCAGGAGGCGAGCGTAATTGCCCGCTACAACATCGGCGCCAATCTGGTCGGGCATGACAGCCACGGCATCATTCTGATCCCGACCTATATTGACCGGGTCAAGGCCGGCCACATCGTGCCGCAGGCGCCCTGGGTCATCACCCAGGAAACCGCGACCACCACGGTGATCGACGGCAACTGGGGTTTTGGCTACGCCGTCACCGACCGGGCGATGCGCTACACCATCGACAAGGCGAAGACCCAGAACGTCGCCGCCGCCACGGTATTCCGCCAGAGCCACATCGGCCGCCTCGCCAGTTATCCCTTGATCGCCGCCGGCGAAGGGATGATCGCGATGATCACCGCCGACTCCGGGCGTGGCCCCAAGCACGTCGCGCCCTACGGCGGCGCCAAGGCGCGCCTGGGCACCAATCCGCTGTGTTTCGCCATCCCGTCCAACCTGGAAGGACCGCTGGTGTTCGATATGGCGACCTCCGCCGCCGCCGCCGGCAAGATCAACGTCGCCACCGCCCGCGGCGATCAGGTGCCGGCCGGCTGGCTGATCGATGCCGAGGGCAGGCCTTCCACCGATCCGCGCGTGTTGCGGTCCGGCGGTGCCCTGCTGCCGGTGGGCGGCACCGAGGGCTACAAGGGCACCGGCCTAGCCGCGATCGTCGAGATCCTGTCCGGGCTGCTGACCGGCCTGGGTTTCGGTGTCGAACCGACCGGTCGGCACAACGACGGCTGCTTCATCGCAGTGTTCAACGTCGCCGCCTTCCGCGCCCTGGACACCTTCAGGCGGGAGGTGACCGAGTTCGCCGAGTACCTGAAGGCGACACCCCCGGCGCAAGGCTTCACCGAGGTCTTCTACCCTGGCGAAATCGAGTTCCGCAAGGAACAGGACCGCCGCAAGAACGGCGTGCCGATCGAGGACTCCACCTGGGAAAAACTGCGGGATCTGGCGCAGGGCTACGGCCTTTCCGAGAAACTAGGCTTCTGAATGGCGCCCTTCATCGGGCAGTCAACCCGGCGTCTTGAAGACCATCGATTTCTCACCGGGCGCGGCCTGTTTGTCGATGATGTCAACGATTCCGGCCAGGTCTGGGCGCATGTCGTGCGGTCGCCGCACGCCCACGCGCTGATCGACCGGATCGATACGGCATCGGCGCGCGTGGCGCCCAGCGTGCTGGGTATCTACACGCATGATGACATCGCTGATCTCGGTCATCTGCCCTGTGCGACCCAGGTGGCGACTGTCGCGCCGATGATCGTGCCGCCGCGGCCGGCTTTGGCGAATCGCCGCACGCGCCACGTCGGCGATCCGGTCGCCTTTGTCGTGGCCGAAACGAAACTCGCGGCCCGCGACGCGGCGGAGCAGGTGGTGGTGGACTACACGCCGTTGCCCTGCATCGTGGACGCGTCCGCGGCACTTCAACCCGACGCGCCGCCGTTATGGGACACCGGCAACCTGTCATTCCAGTTCCAGCGCGGCGATCAGGCGGCGGTGCAAGCGGCCTTCGCCGGCGCCGCCCATGTGGCCGAGATTACGGTCGTCAACAACCGCCTGGTGATCGCGCCGATGGAGACCAGGGGAGCGATCGGGCGCTGGGCAGACGGCTGCTACGACCTGTTCGTCTCCGCCGCCAGCGTCAACGCGATCCGCGACCAGTTGGCTGACGCGGTCTTTCGCTGCCCACGTGACCAGATTCGTGTCTCCGCGCCGGATGTCGGCGGTGGGTTCGGCATCAAGAACTGCCTGTATCCCGAATGGGTGCTGCTGCTGTGGTCCGCCCGCCACCTGGGGCGCCCGGTGAAATGGATCGAGGATCGCGGCGAGGATTTCCTCACCGCCGCGCAGGGCCGCGACAACGTCTCATGCGTGCGTCTGGCGCTGGATGCCGACGGCACCTTCCTGGCGCTGGATGTCAGCACCATCGCCGGCCTGGGTGCCTACATGTCGGGCGGCGGTCCGGGCAGTTCGACCAACGCGCCGGCGGCGGCGATGGGCGGCGGCTACGTGATCCCGGCGATCTTCATGGATGTCCACGCCGCTTTCACCAACACGGCGCCAATCGATGCCTATCGTGGCGCCGGCAAGCCGGAGGCGAACTATCTCATTGAACGCCTGATCGATCACGCTGCCCGCCAATGCGGTTTCGATCCGATCACCTTGCGCCGCCGCAACCTGATCGCGTCGTTTCCCTACCGGAAGGCACTCGGTACCCTGGTCGACTGCGGCCGTTTCGCTGGCAACATCGATGACGTGGTGGCACTGGCCGACCATGCCGGTTTCCCGGCCCGCCGGGCGGCCAGTGAACGCCAGGGCCGGCTGCGCGGCCTCGGCGTCGCCTGCTTCCTGGAAACCGCGCGCGGTGCGCCGAACGAAGGCGCCGAGATCCGCTTCCTTGACAACGATAAGATGGCCCTGCTGATCGGCACCCAGAGCAACGGCCAAGGCCACGAGACAGCCTATCCGCAGATCGCCGCCGACCTGTTCGGGCTACCGCTGGAGACGTTTCATTACATTCAAGCGGACACAACGGAAATTCCGGAAGGCAACGGACATGGCGGTGCCCGCTCCATGCACATGGGTGGCGCGGCGCTGTTCACCGCCGCGCGGCAGGTAATCGAGAAAGGCAAGGTCGTCGCCGCTAGGCTGTTGCAGGCCGCACCGGATCAGGTGACCTTCGCCGATGGCGCTTTCACCGCCGGCACCCGCTCAGTCGATTTGCTGACCGTCGCGCGCGATACGTCGCTCGACACCTACGTCTGGAACCTGCTCGACATCATCACCATCCCCAACGGCTGCCATGTCGCGGAAGTCGAGATTGATCCGGAAACGGGATCTCTGACCCTGGACCGCTACACGGCGGTGGATGATTACGGCAACCTGATCAACCCGCTGCTGACGGTGGGCCAGGTGCAGGGTGGTCTTGCCCAGGGCATCGGTCAGGCGCTGCACGAACGCACGGTCTACGATCCAGACTCCGGCCAGATGCTCAGCGGTTCGTTCATGGACTACCAGATTCCCCGCGCCATCGACCTGCCGGACCTGGACGTCACCCTGACCGGCGTGCCGACGGCGGCGAACCCGTTGGGGGTGAAGGGCGCCGGCCAGGCGGGAGCGATCGCCGCGCCGCAGACCATTATCAGCGCTGTGCTCGATGCCCTGGCACCACTTGCCGTCAGCCATATCGACATGCCCGCCACGCCGGAGCGCATCTGGCGGGCGATCCAATCCGCGGGAAAACCATGACCCAACCACCACGCATTGCCGCCGAGGCCTATCTGGAAGCGCTCGCCGCGCACGGGATCGCTCACCTGTTCGTCAATCCCGGCACCGATTTCCCGCCGATCGTGGAAGCCTTCGCCCGCGCCGCCGGCACCAACCGGCCGGTGCCCCGACCAATGGTCGTGCCGCACGAAAACGCCGCCGTCGCCATGGCGCATGGCTACACCCTGGTCACCGGTCAGCCACAGGCGGTGATGCTGCACACCAACGTCGGCACGGCCAACGCCATCAACATGCTGATCAACGCCAGCCGAGACCGCGTGCCGATGCTGCTGACCTCCGGCCGCACGCCCTTCACCGAACACGGCGCCGATGGGTCGCGCAGCGCGCATATCCAGTGGGCGCAAGAGATGTTCGATCAGGCGGGCATGCTGCGTGAGCTGGTTAAGTGGGACTACGAGATGAAGCGCGGCGACCAGGCAGCCGCCACCGTCGATCGCGCGCTGGAGATCGCCTCGGCCTCACCGCAAGGCCCGGTGTACCTCAGTCTGCCGCGCGAAGTGCTGGGCGAGGTGCTGGCGGCGCCGGCTGAAAGCAACCACGGCCGCCGAGCGGTCCCCCGCGCGCCGGAGCCGCACGCCGGCGACATCGAGACCCTGGCCGACTGGATCGCGGCGGCGAGGAATCCGCTGATCGTGACGGGGATGCTGGGCAAGGACCCGCGCGACAGTATCGTGCTGGCGCGCCTGGCCGAGCGTTACGCGCTGCCCGTCATCCCCTACCAGACCCGCTACTTTGCCCTATCGGCGGACCATCCGATGTTCCAGGGTTCCGTGCCCGGTGCCTTGCTGACAGACGCCGACTTGGTGATTGTGTTCGAAGCCGATGTTCCATGGCTACCATCCAAGGAGTCGCCGCCGGCTGACGCGCGTGTCGTGCAGATCGGCGAGGACCCGCTGCACATGCGCCTGCCGATGCGCGGCTTTTCGTCCGACCTGACGCTGACCGCCACCTGTCTGTCAGTGCTGGAAGCCCTGGAGGCTGCGCTCGCCGATCGTGCCATGCCTCATGTCGCTGCCCGGGATGCGCATCTGCGCGACCGGTCCCGCCGGTTGCATAATGCCTGGCAGCAGGAAGCAGAACGCGCTGGACAGGCGGAGACCATCAGCCTGCCATGGCTCAATCACTGCCTGCGCGCGGTGATCGATGCGGACACGAAGGTGATCAGCGAGTATTCGTTCCGGCAGGAGTACTGCCCGCTGCACACGCCCGGCAGCCTGTTCGCCCTGTCCTCCGCCGGCGGCCTCGGCTGGGGTTTCCCCGCCTCGCTAGGCGTCAAGCTGGCCTCGCCGAGAGGCTTGGTGGTTTCGGTGCTGGGTGATGGTGCGTACATGTTTGCCAATCCGACGGCCTGTCACTACACATCGCAGATGCAGAACCTTCCCGTGCTGACGATTATCTATAACAACGCCCTGTATGGCGCGGTGCGGCGGGCAACGCTGGACATGTACGGCAACGGCCTGGCGGCGCAGGCGGACGGGCGCCTGCTGGCCAACTTGCCGGCTCCGTCTTTCGAAAAGATCGTTGCGGCGCATGATGGATACGGCGAAAAGGTTGAACGGCCGAACGATCTGCCGGCCGCGCTGCAACGCGCCGCCGCCGCCGTTCGCTCCGGCCGGCAGGCCTTGCTGAACGTCGTCTGCGACAGCCCGGCATGAGTGCCACGATCTACGAAGCCCCGCGTGCGGAAGCCAAACCAGGCGAAACGATCATCACCAGCACCTGCGGCCACAACTGCGGCGGCCGCTGCGTCGTCAACGCGCATGTCGCGGAGGGACGCATCGTTCATATCTCCACCGACGCCCGCCGCTGGAAGCCTGACCATCCGCCGCTGCCGGCCTGCGCCCGCGGCGTCGGCCAGATCGAGCGCACCTATCACCCCGACCGGCTCCGACACCCAATGCGCCGCACTGGCCCGCGCGGTTCCGGTCAGTTCGAGCGGATCGCCTGGAACGAGGCGCTGGATATCGTCGCGCGCGAGATGCTGCGGGTTCGCGAAACGTATGGCAATGCGGCGATCCTCGATGCCTCCCGCACCGGCAGCCAGTCCATGCTGCATGGCCGGGTGGCGGCGCAGCGCTTCCTGTACATGTTCGGCGGCTGTACCGACCTCTGGTCCAACATGTCGGCGGAGGCCGAGGTGTTCGCGGTCCGCACCACCTACGGCGTTAACGACTACAAGTCGGCGGGCCGGGAGCCGACGGATTTCGTCAACTCCAAACTGATCCTGATGTGGGGCTGGAGCCCTGGCGACGGCACGTTTGGCACCGGCACGATGCAGTATCTGAAACATGCGAAGCGGCACGGCACCCGTATCGTCTGCGTCGATCCGCGCGTGACCATGACCAGCCGGCAACTGGCGGATGAGCACGTCTTCATCCGCCCCTCCACCGACGCCGCGGCGCTGATCGCCATGGCCTATGTGATCGTGTCCGAGAACCTGCACGACCAAGCCTATTGCGATCGTTACGTATTCGGCTTTGATGAGGGCGAGGTGCCGGCGGGTGCCTCCTACAGATCCTACCTGCTGGGGCTGCGCGACGGGCAGCCGAAGACGCCCGATTGGGCGGCGGCGATCACCGGCATACCGGCCGAAACGATCCGCCGCTTGGCGATCGAGTTCGCTTCGACCAAACCGGCGGCGATCCAGGCGGGCTACGCCGCTGGCCGAACGGTGTATGGGGAGCAGTTTCACCGCGCCGCCTATGCCTTGGCGGCGATTACCGGCAATGTCGGCATCCGCGGCGGCAGTTCCGGCGTCAGCAACGGCGCAACCGGACGCTCGGGGATCAAGAGCCTGCCAACCGGCAAGAACCCGATCGATGCGAAGGTGGCGTCGCCGCTGCTGGCGGATCTGCTGGCGCGCGGCAAGGCAGGCGGCTATCCGGCTGACATCCGCATGATCTATTCCTCAGGCGGCGACCTGTTCAACCAGTGCCCGAACATCGGCAAGATGGCGGCATCGCTGGACAAGGTGGAGCTCTTCGTCGCGCAGGACCACTTCCTGACGCCGACCGCGCGCCTGGCCGACATCGTGCTGCCGGCGACGACCTTCTGGGAGCGCAACGACGTCCACACGCCATGGGCCGGCGCCGGGCACTACGCGATCTACATGCGCCAGGCGATCGAGCCGATGCATGAATGCCGCAACGACATCGACATCTTCAGCGAATTGGCGCGCCGCGTCGGCATCAACGGCTACAACGACAGGACCGAGACCGAGTGGCTGAGGCACCTCACTGCCGGTGCAGTAGATGATTTCGACGCCTTCGCGCGACAGGGTGTGGCCCGGTTCGCCGCGCCCACCGATGCGGTGGCCTTCGCCGCCCAAATCCGCGATCCGCAACAGCACAGGTTCGGCACGCCATCGGGCCGGATAGAGATCTACTCGCCTTCTCTGGCGGCCAATCCCGATCCATACGGGCTCGGCGTCATTCCGCCGATCCCGACCTGGATCGCGCCGCCCGACGACACGCGGCGGTTTCCATTGAGCCTGTGCACGCCGAAGTCTCGTGCGCGGACCCACAGCATTCACGGCAACCAGCCTGGTCTGGCGCGGGTTGATCCGGATACGGTCTGGATGCACCCGGACGACGCCGTCGCCCGCGGGATCTTGGATAGGCAGCCCGTGCGGGTGTTCAACGACATCGGCGCGACGGTGCTGCCGGCGCAGGTCACCAGCCGGATCGCACGTGGAGTGGTGTCGATCAAGGAAGGCGCCTGGTTTACGCCCGGCACCGATGGCGTCGATACACGAGGCTGCGCCAATGTCCTGACGATGGACCGCGCCGCACCCTGCGGTGCGACAACCTACAATACCAACCAGGTGCAGATCGAGGCGGCTTGATCTGGCCATAACGTGCCGTTGGGAAGCCACCGCATTTTCTCATCTTCAGCCTCCCTGTAAGGCCATGACGCCGCACCGCACGCGGGGCTGTTAACGCCAGAGCCGAAGGCGCCAGACCACTGATACCGACGCACTACCTATGGTACACTGCTTGAACCATTCGGCAGGCATGCATGAGTCTGTTTTCCACCATCAACCCGCTGTTCTCGCTATCCGGCTTCTTCGTGGGCCTTCTGGTCGGGCAAACCGGGATGGGCGGCGGCTCGCTCATGACACCGATCCTGGTGCTGCTTTTTGGAATACATCCAGCCACCGCGGTGGGCACGGACCTGCTGTATGCCTCTGTGACGAAAACCGCTGGCACCCTGGTGCATGGTTTAAACCATACGGTCGACTGGCAAATTACCGGCCATCTCGCCCTCGGCAGCGTTCCGGCCACGCTGGCAACGTTGGCGGTGATCTCGCACTACGACTTCACCGGCCCCACCAGCGGGCAGATCATCTCCCTAGTCCTCGGCACCATGTTGCTGCTCACGGCGCTGTCGTTGATCTTCCGTCAGCGTTTTCTTACACTTCTGCGGCCAGCTCTCGCCAGAATGCCACCGCAACGAGCCGCGCATCTCACCATCGCGACCGGCGCACTGATGGGCGTGCTGGTCACACTCTCCTCGGTCGGAGCAGGCGCGCTTGGCATGACCTCGCTGCTGATGCTGTATCCAGAGGTACCGATGGCGGTCATCGTCGGCTCCGATATCGCCCATGCGGTGCCGCTGACGCTGGTCGCCGGGATCGGGCACTGGTGGCTGGGCACGGTGAACTGGCCGCTGCTGTTCTCCTTGTTGACCGGCTCCATCCCCGGCATCATTCTTGGCAGCTATCTGGCGGCACATGTTCCGGACTATGTGCTGCGGCCGATCCTAGCGGTGACGCTCTGCGTCGTCGGCGGGCGTATGCTGTTTTAGGAGGTTGGTGGGTCGCCTGAGCACGCAGCAAAGTCGGCCGGAGGTCATCTAGCTCCGCGGCCGGGACACCCAGCCATAAGCCGCACCCGCCGCCATTAGCACCGATGTCCCTAGGAACACCGCGCGCATGCCGAAATGCCCGCCGATGAAGCCGCCCGCCAGCGGTCCCACCACCTGCCCGACATATTGCGATGATGTTGAATAGCCCAGGATGCCGCCGGCGCTCCGTTCCGGCACGTTGTGGCGGATCACCGTGGCGACGCAGGGCAGCAGCCCGCCGAGGGACAATCCCATCAGGAAGCGCAGCCCGACAAGCTGCCACCCGGCGGTGACGAAAGCCTGCGGGATCAGCAGCCCGGCAGAGACCAGCAGGCAGCCGACGATGATCCTCCAGTGCCCCACCCGGTCGGCCAACTTGCCCAAACGGGATGCCGACAGGATGCTGCCAAGCGCCGCCGCCGACATCACCAGGCCGGCGACAAGGGTCACTTTCGTTGCATCCGGAACGATCTGCGCGACATAGACCGTGATGATCGGCTCGATCGACATGTTCGCCAGCATCAGCAGCATGCCGGTGACCAGCATGGCGACGATCGGCCGCTTGTCCGGGATGTCGGTCCAGCCGCCACGTCGCGCGGCCTTGTTCCGGCGCGGCGGCCGAGCCTCCTCGTGGATCAAGAAGGTGGTGGCGAGGAAGGCGACGAAGATGATGGCTCCAGCGGCCAGAAAGGTCCGCCTTATGCCGATCAGCGGCGGCAGTACGCCGCCGATCAATGGGCCGGCTAGGTTGCCCGCCATGACGCCTGACGCCAGCATGCCAAGCGCCCAGCCGGTCCGTTCCCGTGGCGTCTGCGTCGCCACCAGGATCGTCGATCCCGACGAATATCCGCCTAGCAGCCCCGCCAGCAGCCGCAACCCAACAAGCTGATAGACATTCTGCGACAGGCCGATCAGCGACATGGCAACTGCCATGCCCAGGCTCGCCCGGATCAGCATCAGCTTGCGCCCGTAAAGATCGGCCAGTCGGCCCCACAGCGGCGCGAACAGGGCGGCGCTGAAGAACGTCGCCCCATAGGCCACCCCCGACCACTGCACGATCGCCGCATGGTCGTGGACGCCGAGTTCCTCGACATAAAGCGGCAGGAACGGCAGCAGCAACGTCATGGCAACAATGGTGGTGAACGACCCGAACACGCAGACCAGCAGGTTTCGCTGCCAGTACGCGGTGTTCCCGGCCTCGGTGTCGGCCATTATCCGGCTGCGGCGCAAGGGGAGCGGCTCTCCGCTAACGCTTCAAGGGCCGGGATCACCTTGTCGCGGAACAAGGTCAGGCTGCCGACGGTCTGCTCGTAGGACATCGAGCCGAGGCGGAACTGGATAATCAACCCGCCGACGCCGGTGTTCATCAGCGGCGCCAGCTTTGCCGCCACCGTCGCCGGCGAGCCATATACCAGCCCATTCTCCACCGAGGCATGCGATGGTGGGGGCGCGTCGGCCGGCGGCATCGGCAGGATCGACCGGCCTTGCTCCTGATACACCCGGTTGCGCATCTCCGCCCGCCGCTCGAGCTGGTTGGTGAAGGCGGGGACGGCGATGCGTTGCGCTTCGGCATCGGTTTCCGCGACACAGACATTGCGCCAGATCCAGCATTCTTCGCACCGTGCGGCGACCGCTGCCTCATTCAGGCCAATGTCGCGCAGGGTCTGGCGGTACAACTGCATCCGCTGCGCGGTGACGGTGTTGTTCTGCACGTTCATCATGAACGGCTTGCCGCGGCGGGCGATGTCGAGCATGCCGTGCTCGGTCGCGGCGGCGCGGATCACGTAGGGATGCGGCCGGGTGTAGACAGCGGGCCGCAGGCCGGGCAGCTTCAGGTCGAAGAACTCGCCGTGGTGCTCCAGCGGTTCGCCCTTCCAGGCCTCGAACATGATCGCCTCGGCTTCCTCGAACCGCGCCTGGGCTTCCGTATGGTCGATGCCGAAGCCCTGGTAGTCGTAGATGTTGTAGGCGGTGCCGCGGCCCAGCCCGACGATCAGCCGTCCCTTGCTGATGTGGTCGATCAGGGCCACCTGCTCGGCCAGGCGGATCGGGTGGTGCAGCGCCATCTGCGCCACCGCGAAACCGATCCGCGCGCGCGTCGTGGCGGTGGCCAGCGCAGCGGCGAAGCTGACCGGATCGACATACGCGACTATGCCGTCGAAATGGTGCTCCGCCAGCCAGATCGTGTCATAGCCCAGCGCGTCGGTCAGCCGAGCTTCCTGCAGGGTCTCGTCGATGATGCGCCCGTCGTCGGCGGGCGAGGCGCTGTCGGGGAACAAAAAGTTGGAGAATTTCATCCGGCGGTTTTCCTGCTGCGCTGCAATACCGCAGCATCCGACGGCGCGGCTTTGCAGGCAATGCCCCTTCTGGTACGACCGGCGGAACTGCCGATGGAGCACCACACCATGAGCTACGAGCCGAAGCGGGCGGACTTCGCCATTCCGGTCCGGATCAACCTGTATTCCGACACCCAGACCCGACCCTCCCGCGGCATGAAGCAGGCGATGCTGGACGCCGAGACGGGCGACGAGCAGGGTGGTTCGGATCCTACTGTATGGGCGCTGTGCGACCAGGCGGCGGCGCTGCTAGGCAAGCAGGCGGCGATGTTCCTGCCGTCCGGCACGATGTGCAACCAAGTGGCAATCGCCACGCACTGCCGGCCGGGTGACGAGATCCTGGCGCACGAGGACGCCCACATCCAGTCCAGCGAGGCCGGTGGACCGGGCGCCATCACCGGTGTGATGATCCGCGGCCTTGCCGGCGATCGCGGCATCTTCAGCGCCGACACGCTGCGCGAGGCGATCCGCCCGGTCTCCCGCTATTCACCGCCGCAAACATTGGTGGAGGTGGAGCAGACCGCCAACAAGGGCGGCGGCGCCTGCTGGCCGGTGGCGGGATTGCGGTCGGTGGCGGACGTCGCCCACGAACATGGCATGCGGGTTCACATGGACGGCGCCAGGCTGCTGAACGCGGCGGTGGCGCTGGGGGTCGCGGCCAGCGACCTGGCGGCGGACTGCGACACCGTCTGGCTGGATTTCACCAAGGGGCTCGGCGCACCTCTGGGCGCGGTGCTGGCGGGGTCGAGCGACTTCATCGGCCAGGCGTGGCGGTGGAAGCAACGCCTGGGCGGCTCGCTGCGCCAGGGCGGCATGAACGCGGGCGCCTGTATCTACGCACTGCAACACAACATCGACCGGCTGGCGGCGGACCACATCAACGCCGCCGCCCTTGCGCGGGGGATGGCGCAGATACCGGGTATCACGGTGGAAACGCCGGAAACCAACCTGGTGTTCTTCGACACCAGCGGCACCGGCCTGACCGCGCCTGCGTTCGCCGATCGGCTGCGCCCGCTGGGCGTGACGGTATCGGTGTCCGGCACGTTCCGTGGACGCGCCTGCACACATCTGGATGTTGGTCCTGCGCAGCTCGAGGAAGCTGTGGCGATCATGCGGCAGGTTGTCGAACGCGATCCTGATCAGCGCTAACACCTCGGCACAGGGAATTTTGGCGGGTCGCAAGGGCGGTCTTCCTGGCTTTCTCAAGCCGAGACCGTCTGGTGTCAGTAAGGATCAGTCTGCTTCGGAAAGACTGATGTGGTAAAGAAGGCCATTCGGGGTGGTGCAGAAACCAAATGATTCCGCACCAGACGGGCCAGCAACGAGCCCGATCGGAAAGGGAGGTCATACGGTAAGTCGGCGGAACCGGCGGCGGTGCGCAGGACGCGGTAGTTAGGTAGAGCGATCATGACCGAGAAGCAGGCAAGGCCAGCGTTAAAGGTCGATACGTTCGGCCATCCCGGCACGCGTCATTACGTTGGCTTGGCTAGCCCGGCGCATTCCACCAAGACAGTTGATGAAAGAAAATCCGACACAGCGTCCCGCCCTTTTGTCGCGAAGGCCCTGTTTACAAAGGTCCTCGTCACAGACACTATTATTGACTGCACGCCTCAAGCCGGTTCGTCCCACATATTACTAGAGCCAACCCTAAGCCAACCGTCTTTCAATACCACATTGGGGGTCATCCGCCTTTTCATGAACACAGCCGGCGAGCTATCAATGGCGGAGATGGCGCTACATGCGACCACATTGCAGGAGGCGCGAGACACCTTTTGCGCGGCACTTTATCCCGCCCTCGATTTCCTGTCGTTTAGACACGATGTCCCCGTCTTCGTTAGCACAATGCGCGTCGATGACGTGCAGAATGCCATAATGCATCTGGTGTACCTTGCCCCTTATGAGCAGAAGAAACTAAACATCGCCAAGTACTTGTATAGGCCGGAGATAAAGGCAGTATATGCTCTCTATCGGGAGGCAAAGACTAGTTCGAGCAGTCCCTATAAATTGCTTAACTACTTCAAAATCCTTGAAGGACTGCTTGGTCATGAAAGAGCTAAGATACGACAGGAAGCCCGCGAAAAGAGAGTTTAGTTAACTGAGCGACCTGATGTCGTGCCGCATCATGACGACTATCCCCTCGAGGCCAAAGCATATATTGGCAGGTCAATCACGAAATTTCGGGATGATGTGCTTGAAAAAAAGTATCGAGATGCCGTTGCCCACTTTGGTTTGTCGCGAAGCAGTTTATTCCCTCTCGACCTCAGTATTCCGTTTGAGGTATGGCGGCTCGAAGATATGGTGCTGCCCGCTGAGTTATGCGCCAGAGTGGTGATTGAGACACATCTCATTTGGGCTGAGCAGTTGAAGTAGGGGTTTGAACAGGCGGCTTCGCAGGCTAATGGCCGCATAATGGGCTTTATGGTAAAAACCGCTGCTCAAAGCGCCGAAGGGGCAAAAACAAGTGGCTGCGTGTCGTATGTCGCTTAGCCGTTTCCGACCATGCGTCACCTCACCCGCCTAGTTTTCTGCCTCGCCGGCGTCTTGCTATTGGTTACGGCACCAGCCGCCGCCGTTACCGTGTGGACATGCATGGAGGATACGCCGGCAGGCGACCTGCTTCCGGGACACGCCAGCCTGTTCAAGCTGACGATTTCGGCGGGGAGGATAACCCAAACCGACGACCCCTTCTCCCGTGCCCTCGGCGGCCCTGCGGAACAGTGGACGGTAATCAGTGACACCCTAATTGGTATTGTCGCTGTGGAGGGCGTGGCAAGGGTTCTTCCGAACCAGCAGCATGCCCTGGGCGCAAGCGTTGTTCTGCTTGATTACGCCAGCAAACGATATGTAATAAACGCCTTCGATATTGATAAGCAATCCGTGCCTTCTCACGGAAGCTGCTTGAAAAACTGAAATGCCTTGTGGCTAAGCGCCACTCAGAACGTCGAGGCATGAAAACAAGTGGCGGCAGGCAATTTATCCCACATAACGCAATAAAGATACAGGGAGCATATGCACCGCTGAAGCCTCATTACCGCCATTGCGATATTTTCCGTTATTGAGGATGCGGCGGGTTAGCGATGGCTGGGCAACCGTAAGCAAGGTTATCCACACGGCGCTGGAGGGCAAAAAACCTGCTGCGGCAGCGTCAATCCATATGCAACATAGTAAACTACCCCCAATTTTCGAGTTTCCACACAGCCTGTTCCACCGGCCCGACACAGAAGAAAAGCACGTGCTGCAGCCTCTGATGTGACCGCCTATAGGATTATGTCAGCGCCTATGCAACCGCCCCATCGGCAAACCCCGTGCTGGCAAGGCCGCTCTTGCCTTAACCCCACCGATTGGCAATGCTCGGCCTCAACAACCCAGCCAAACATCGCCGGGACAAAATACATCAGGGGGAACGCCGTGGAAGAAATCGAGATCAGAACAATGAGGAAGGTGGTCAAGCACCTTATCCCGCTCGCCATCATCTGTTACTTTGTCAACTATCTCGACCGGGTGAACCTGAGCTTCGCCGCGCTCGAGATGAACAAGGACCTTGGCTTTTCCGCCACCGTCTACGGCTTCGGCGCCGGCGTCTTCTTCATCGCCTACTTCCTGCTGGAAACGCCGTCCAACCTTCTGCTGGTCAAGCTCGGCGCGAGGCGCTGGATCGCCCGCATCATGTTCACCTGGGGACTGCTGTCCGGCTGCATGGCCCTCGTCCAGGGTGAGACCAGTTTCTACGTCGTCCGCTTTCTGCTGGGCGCCGCCGAGGCCGGCTTCTTTCCCGGCATGCTGTTCTACTTGTCGCTGTTCTTTCCCGCCGCCTACCGCGGCCGCATGGTCAGCACCTTCATGGTCGCGACCGCGTTCTCCGCGGTGTTCGGCGCCCCGGTCTCCAGCCTGATCCTTGCGATGAACGGTTTCGCCGGCCTCAAGGGCTGGCAGTGGGTGTTCCTGACGGAAGCCGTCCCCGCGCTGATCCTATCGGTCGTCATCCTGCTCGTGCTCAAGGATAGCCCGGCCGAGACAACCTGGCTTGATGATGACGAGCGCGCGTGGTTGGTGGCCCGTCAAGCCGCCGAACGCCGCCAGAGGGAGGCTGTGCACGACCTGTCGGTCCTACAGGTCCTGACCAACCCCCGTGTCGTGGCATTCGGTCTCGGCGGCTTCGGCATCGCCTATTCAACCTACGGCATCGTCTACTTTCTGCCGCAGATCGTGAAGCAATTTGGCTTGACCAATCTGCAGACCGGCTTCGTCAGCGCAATCCCCTTCCTGGTCGCCGCCATCGGCATGATCTGGTACGGCCGCCGGTCCGATCGCCTGATGGAGCGGCGAAGCCATTGCGCCATCGCCTTCATGATATGCGCGATCGGTCTGGTGGCGACCGCGCTGCTGCCGTCGCCGCCGCTGCGCCTGCTGGCCCTGTGCGTCGCGGCATTCGGTGCCTGGTCAACGCTGCCCGTGTTCTGGTCGATGCCCACGGCGTTCCTGTCCGGCGCTGCGGCCGCGGCCGGTGTGGCCTATATCAACTCGATCGCCAACATCGCCGGCTTCGGCGGCCCGTTCATCATGGGCTGGATCAAGGATGCGACCGGCAGCTTCGACGGCGGCCTTCTGGTGATCGCCTGCGTGAGCATCGGTTCGGCGGTCGCCATTCTGTGCATCTCGCACGATGGCGAACTTGAACGAGCCCCTGAAATGGCAGCCCGACCACAGGGGGCGACGGTTGATGCGAACTGAACAGGCATTGCGCCCGTGCCCGGACGATAGGATCATGCCGCGGATAAAATAAGATCGGGGAGGAAACCATGAACGACTTCATTCGGCGCCGTGATGTGCTCGCCGGTGGCTTGGCCGCCGCGGGGCTTTCGCGTGCGGCCCGCGCTCAGTCCAGGCCCATCCGCATTGGCGTGCTGACCGACATGACCGGGGCCTATGCCGCCAATACCGGTGCCGGTTCGGTCCTGGGGGCGCAAATGGCGATCGAGGACTTTGTCCGCGTCCACCCGGAGCTGAAGGTCGAACTGGTTTCCGCCGATCTGCTGCTGAAGCCGGATGTCGCGGTCGGCATCGCCGGCAACTGGTTCGACAACCAGGGGGTCGACCTGCTGACCGACGTGCCGTTGTCTTCGGCCGCCTATGCGATCGGCGAGATGGCGAAGGCCAAGGACAAGGTGGCGATCTTCACCGGTGCCGCGTCAGCCGAGATCACCGGCGGACATTGCGGTCCCAATCTCTTGCATTGGTCGTACGACACCTGGTCGATGCCGCATGCGGTGGTCGATGCAACGATCAGGCAAGGCGGCGATACCTGGTTCTTCATCACCGCCGACTACGCCTTCGGTCACGCATTGGAAAGCGACGCGGCCGGCTTCGTCACCGCAGCCAAGGCCCGTGTCGTTGGCGAGGCGATGGCGCCGTTTCCCGGCACGACGGACTTTTCATCCTACCTGATACAGGCGCGGGCGAGCGGGGCGAAGGTCATTGGCTTCGCCAATGGCGGCAGCGACACGGTAAACTGCATCAAGCAGTCGGCCGAGTTCGGCATCCAGCAGGGCGGCCAGAAAATTGCCGGTCTACTGTTCCTGATCCACGATGTGCACGGCGTCGGCTTGGCATCGGCGCAAGGCGTGCTGCTGACCGAGCCGTTCTATTGGAACCTGAATGCCGGCACCCGCGCATTCGGTCAGCGCTTTGCCGCACGGATGAACGGCAGTGTCCCTGGATCGGTCCACGCCGGACAGTATGCCGCCGTGATCCACTACCTGAAGGCCGTCATCGCAATCGGGCCGGAGAAGGCCAAAGCCAGCGGACGCGCCGTGGTGGAGCAGATGCAAGCGACGCCGACCGATGATCCTTTGTTCGGCAGGGGTGCCGTGCGCAAGGATGGCCGCGTGATCCACAACATGTATCTGTTCGAAGTGAAGTCACCAACGCAATCGAAGGAGCCATGGGACTACTATACACTGAAGCAAACGGTCCCGGCAGCCGAGGCCTTTCGTCCAATTGATCATGGTGGCTGCCGGATGACCCAGACGTAGCGGGCCCGCGCCGCCAATCCGCCCACTTATTGGAAGAAATACCACCCTGACGGACCTTCCCGTCAAGGCTTGTCAAGGTTCCGCCAAGCAGTGCAGCAGGCGTGACCGCTACTTAGCAATTACCCGGAGCGGCAGTACAGAGTATGTTCAGCAGGTCGGTAAACGAGCTGTCGAGTTCCGAGGCGCCGAGATAGCCTTGCGACCCAGTGGGACCATAGGATGTCACGGCGACCAGGTAGTTGGCGCCCAGCGCCCAGTTCTGGCTACCGGCCCCGGTCGATGTCGGTGGTGTGCCGAAGTCCTGAACCCAAGGACCGCCAGACGCGCCCCCGCCGGCGGCGGAGCCAAACTCGTATGTGTTGTTGCCGCCGCTGATGCCGTTCCCGGCGTCTGTCCGCTCCATGATTTCGCAGTTGTCCAGGTTGCAGGGATAGCCAAGCATCGTGACATTGTTGCCAGCCAGCGAATTGGTCTTGTATCCGAGATATCCTACCCACACTCCGATCTGGGCATAACTTTGATCGTTCATGATGAGCATGCCAATGTCTTGAGCATTCGGCACCGAGCCATCGCCGTAGTACCATTCCGTCGTTGTGCCTACTGCCCACGGGGTCCACATGCCAAATGGCGCGCTTCCGTTGTTATATCCTGGGACAAACGCCCAGTTGGAAAAAAAACTGGCTGGAGCGGTGCCATTGGCAGGCGACGCAATGCAATGCCCAGCTGTGACCACGATACGAAGGCGGACGACCGAGGCCGAACAGACGTAGTCGCCACTCGGCTCGGAGAAGAACAACTTGCCGGCGGCGCTGAAGGGATACGTCGTCAGCGCCGCGCCCGGCTGCACTTGCGATGTGGTGAACGGCAGGCCAAACTGTGAGGTAGCTTCTGGTGCCTCCGGACTTATCTGCTGCATTTCCTCAGGCGTGATCGCTGGCGCGATGCGCTTGGCGCCGGGAAACTGGCTAACGCTGAGCGCGGGTGGAGCGCCAATCGCTGTCTGGGGTGCCCCGCTTGGCGCTTTCGGCGCAACAATCGAGCTGGCGTCCGGAGCGACGGCGGCGCTGTTACCGGGTGGCTTGACCGGCCGGGCGGCGCGCATCCGCGCCGCGGTCCAGTATGTGCCGGAGGTTGTGCCATCGGCGGCTGACCACAGTTCCTTGGTGACCGGCTGAGCGGACGTGAGCTTCGTTGTTAGGCAAGTGAGCAATGGTGCCGCCGCGAGCAATGTAATCCCTCTCAAGCTACGCACCATAATCTCCTAACACATTCGTTTTTTGCGATTTTTTGCGGCAAATCCCAAGCAACGCTAATCAAAAAAATTTGAGATTTTAATCTGTGTCAGTTGGCCATATGAGTTTGGGTTCCTCGCATGAGACAGTCCGCGCTTTACTGGCAGCCGCCGTCATGCGCGAGCCTCGCAGCACCGGTCCAGCCCACGCGATCACAGGGCGAGCTGGACAGGCAGCCTGGATCTTCGGCTTGCCAATTGCATGCCGCAACCCAAGCGGTTGATGCCATCTGCTGCCACCCGGCGATGATTTGTCGCCAACGTCAGCCGACCCGGCAAGTGGCGCCGCGTCGTTAATCCCTGGCTAATCGAGCCAACGGCTCGACGATTTGAAGTTGACCCGATCCTGTGGAGTGTTGGTGGACTTCGGTGGCTAGGCCTGGGCTTTGGCCACCTCCGTCGCTGCGGCGGCGGCTTCGTAGACCATGGGCGAGCGGTAGCCCAGGCTCGAGTGGAGGCGGACGGGATTGTACCAGCCCTCGATAAAGCTGAAGCAGGCCATGCGGGCCTCGGCCTGAGACGCGAACCGGCGGCGCTCCAGCAGCTCGCATTCCAAGGTAGCGAAGAAGCTCTCACACATGGCGTTGTCGTAGGCGTCGCCTACCGACCCCATGGATGGCCGCACGCCGGCCTCCTTGCAGCGGCTGCCGAACGCCAGAGACGTGTATTGCGACCCCTGATCCGAGTGGTGGATCACACTGCCCGGCCGGCGCTGGCCAATGGCCATCTCCATCGCGTCCAGCACCAGCTCGGCGCGCAGGTGGTTCGCCATGGACCAGCCCACGATCTTGCGGCTCCAGGCGTCCAGGACGACGGCAAGGTACAGGAACCCCGTCGCTGTTGGCACAAACGTAGTGTCTGCCACCCACAACCGGTTTGGCGCTGTCGCCGTGAAGTCCCGGTCCACCAGGTCCGGTGCCGGCCGGGCCTCCTTGTCCCGCTTCGTGGTGGTCACGCCAGCCCGGCGGCGGCTCGCGCCCACAAGGCCCGTGGAGCGCATCAGGCGTGCGACCCGCTTGCGGCCATGCTTCTCCCCTCCTGCCCGCAGCTCGGCATCAACACGGGGCGATCCGTATGTCTCGCGCGAGCCGGCGTGGATGGTCCGGACCCGCTTGAGCAGCGCCGCATCGGCCCGGGCGTGGGTGGACGCAGGGCGCTTGAGCCAGGCGTAGTAGCCGGCCTCGGACACGCCCAGCACCCGGGCCATGGTGGCGATGGGGAACACGGCCTGGTTCGCGCTCATGAACCGGAAGAGCCGGACGACACGGCCCCGGTCTCGCGTGCGAACCAGGCCGCCGCTCGAGAGAGAATGTCGCGCTCCACCCGCAACTGCTTGTTCTCGCGCCCAGCACGGGCCAGGTCGATGACCTGTTGCCGGAACTCCGGCGAATACGGGGGACGGGTAATCGGCATGAAAGGAACCTCCTGCAAAAGCATGAAAGGCTCCACCAGAGCGGGTCAACTTCAGGGATCAGATGCTGGCGGAACCGCGCCAGCGGTTGCAGTCGGTGCATGGCGCCTTGCGGGCGATGGCAGTTTCGCGGCCGTCGGGTATGATCGCATCGACTGTGGTGGTGCTGATTTCGGTCGGTGCCTATTTCGCCTGCCTCTGGGGGGGTGACTCGCGCGCCTATCTGCTGCGCGATGGCGTGCTGCTGCGGCTGACCCGCGACCATAGCCTGGTGCAGGCGATGGTCGATGACAGCAACATCACCGAGGCGGAAGCCGCGGGTCATCCCCAGGCCAACGTGATCCTGCGTGCGGTGGGGGCGGGTGAGACGGACCTGGAACTCGACAAAGTCGTTAGCGAGATGCTGGCCGGCGACCGGTTCTTGCTGTGCAGCGACGGGCTGACCAAGTCATTGACCGAGGCGGAACTGGCGGCCCCGCTGGACGCCCCGGATGGCATCCCGCCGCCGGACCTGCTGATCCAGGCGGCGCTGGCGCATCAGGCGACCAATAATGTCACGGCGGTGACGGTGGAGGTGCGGGCGGAGTAAGTTAAGGACAGGGTCCGGCGCCCCAATCATTCCCCGACCAGCACCGTCGGCCTGCCGATGATAATGACGCCGCCGTGCTCGGTCAGGTCACCCATGCGTGCCGCGGGAAGCCCGCCGATCAGCACGGTCGGTGAGCCTTCGGCGATCATGTCGGGCGGCCCGACGCACACAAGAGTGTCGGTGATCCGCGCAGCGGGCAGGCTGCCGAGCAGCACGGTGGGTTCATAAGGCACGATGATCGGGCCGCCGACGTGCGGCACAGGTCCGTCGGCCAGCGGACAAGTGTGCAGATCGGTCATGCGCGCCGCCGGCTGTCCCATACCACATCACTCCCACACCAAGCTGATTGTCATTTGCTCAAGCATGATCGCGTCGGGCGGAACGCCAGCAGCGGATCAACCACGCGACCCAATATAGATCCAGATCGTTGTTCAGGCTGCGTAGTCAGCCGAAAAAACGGCCTGGGCGCGGCGAAATAGGCGCCGGCCACCTGAGTGTCTTTCATCCGCGTCGGTGTCAGGATTGCGCGGATGCGGAATGCTTGCATGGGATTTCAATCGGATCGCCTCGGCGGCGAAGTGATGTGCTACATCTGCATGGCACGAGCGGCCCCGCACGAGCATTCCTTTCACTGGCCAGCAGGCGGAACAGCCCCGGCCACCGAGCGAAACAGCCAATGACAACGCCGACTGACAAAACCACCACCGCGACAAGTCCGTTCACCACGCTGTCCACCCGCATCGCCTATGAGAATCGATGGACCCGTGTGCGAGAAGACCGCATCCTGCATGCCGACGGCTCACCCGGTCTGTATGGCGTCGTGGAGCGGTCGGACTTCGTCATCGTAGTTCCCTGGGATCAGGGCCGTGTGACGCTGGTTGAACAGTATCGCTATCCGGTCGCTGCTCGCATCTGGGAATTTCCGATGGGCATGTGGGAACACGCACCCGGCACCGAACCAGCGGTACTTGCCGCGGCGGAACTGCGGGAGGAAACCGGACTGGTCGCCGGCACGATGACCTATGCGGGTGAGATGTTCCAGGGACCGGGCTATTGCACGCAGCGCGGACATATCTTCCTCGCCACCAACTTGCGTCAGGGTGAACCCGAACGCGAAACCAGTGAACAGGATATGATCTGCCGCGGTTTTACCCTAAATGAACTGGAAAGCATGATCCGCGACGGCATCGTTCGCGAGGCGATGACGATCGCGGCCTTTGGTCTGCTGCGGGTAAAGCGGCTGCTGTGATCGCCTGGGGCTTCTTATCAACAAACACGTTGTTCAACCCGGTGCGCCACGCTCTTGACGTCGTGACCGGCCATCGACGACTTGCGGTATCGACGCACCAAAGGTGGCCATCGCCGGGCATAAGATTCGAAACCAACGCTGCTCCCGGCACGCTACTTTAACGCCTATGGGACGGGCCACTCTCCGTGACGGACTTGGTGGCTCGCCGCGACGCGATCGGGTTGGTACAATACATGATCTGACAGCCAGTCTTCTGGACCTTGCAGCCGAAGCATGCGAAGCGGCAGCCAGTCTGGTGACCGTCCCGATGGAGCGTCTTTGTGACACGCGGCACTCCCAAATTCGCGTCCGATGTTTGTCAATCGCTGTGCGCGACGGTGGCCGGCTTTGGCACACTTCGAAAAAGGAACCAGCTTGATGCTGCGTCTTGCTCTGGTCTTGATCCTGATCCCTTTCGCCGATGCCGCGGCGAGGGACCGGGGCGGCGATTTCGACGCCTGCAATAAAAGTCAGGTCGACTTCGCCAAAAACGCTTCCGGTTATCACGGCGAAGACCGCATAAAACAGTTGATCGACGCCGACCTGACACGCGCGAGAAGGGAAGAGGCCGAGGGCGACGCTGACGAATGCCTTGAGGCGCTTGATCACGCCAAAAAACTCATCGCCGACCAATACTGATCGAGGTGCCCCTGATAACGACCTATCACCATCTTGCCCGACGCCGGTATGGCATCAGGATGGCCTGCAATGATCATTCAGCGCCGATCATGTCGATAGTTGCAGGCTTGCCGAAATGTCGTGGAACCTGGCTGGCCGCCGATGTGCCGATCATTGCTGGAACAAATTCGCCGAGATCCTATTACCAGCACAGCCGGCTGCTGCCAGACCGTGCTCCCTGTCGCCTTGACGAGCGATCTCATAGCCGTGCCTCAGCGTCTGCATCTCCGTGAAGTCAGGCGCGGCGGAAATGGCCGCCAAGGTCAGCCGGCGAGGATTGGCAATCCCATCCACGTTGCATGGCGTCCACTGTGACAGTTCTGTAAAATCCACCAGGACAGCCTATCGGTCGGAACAGGCCTGCCATTAAAACCTGGATCTATGCTGCTTTCTACAGTCTCGGTTTAAGTCTGTTTTGTGACAGTCCGTCAAATGCACGCGACAAGGATGCCGCCTGACAACTTGCAGGGGCATGGCCGCAAAACGTCCATTCAGGTAAACGCAGTACTTTTGAACCGCTATCAAAACATCTGGCGGCCCGCGATGCCGGATAATGCCGACTCCCGTTGGAACAGTTTTGCATCAGCCAGGATGCCGCCACGGCTGTCTGGACTGGATGGTGCGATGGCGGTTCTGTCAGCCGCACCGGCACGAGCGACATGGCAGCGTGTTTCAGTTCTGGGAGCGGCGGTCGCTCATGGCCTTGTCCTGGCGGCGCTCGCCGGCGGCATCCAGCCTCCGGTCATACAAGCCGAACAGCCAACCATCGAACTGATCATGGTGCCGGCGGCTGCGCCGCATGAACCCGATCCGCGACCACCGGCCGAACCCACGCCGGCCATGACGGCGGCTGCCGAACCAGTGGCCTCGGCGACACCGCGGCAGACGCCCGCACCAACGGTCGTGCCGCCCGAGCCGGTGCTGACGCCCGCCCGTCCTGTGCTTGAACCGCGGCCCGCGGCCCAACAGGTCGAGCCGGCCAAACCTTCCATTCAGCCACCCGTCGCACCCGAGGTTGTAGCGCCCGCGCCTCTGGTGCCACCGTCGTTCCCCGTCTTAACGGCGGCCGAACCAACGCCCGTTCGGCGCTTGCCCCGCCCGGCCATGCCCCGCCCCGGCATGCCCCGCCCTGGCATGCCGCGTCCTGGCATGCCGCGTCCTGTCATGCCGCGTCCGGCGGCGGCCAAAGCCACAATCCCTGCGGTGCCCGACCCGTCTGACGCAACAACCGCCGTTGCGAGCCAGCCCGCTCGGCCGGCTGCATCCGGCGAAGGAGATCACCACGCGGCGGAAACCTTGAGCGGCCGCATTCGGGAGGCGGTGCAGGCGGCGGTGCGCTGTCCGGCTGCGGCGCGGATGATGGGGCAGTCGGGAAAGGCGGGCGTCGCATTTGACTACCGCGATGGCACGGTCGTCGGCGGTGTCCAACTGGCGCGATCCAGCGGCATGTCCATGCTGGATGCGGCGGCACTGACCGCGGTGCGCACCGCGCACTATCCGGAAGCGCCAGCCGAGGTGTCGGACCAAGTGTTACATCTGTTGATCTGGGTCGATGAAGCCTGCGGCGGCTGAGCACGGACGCAGATAACGACAAAGCAACAATAATGTCAGTTTGGGCAAGGTTGCTCCCGATGAAAGGACACCACGGTGCCACGACAATGATACGCCTTGCTTCGGTTGGCCGCCCGCGTGGCCACGCTCTGCCAAGCCTGGCCTTGTTGTGCCTGAGCCTGGTTCTGGCCGCGGCCGACTCTGAAGACGACCGCACTGACATCGGCACGGTTCATGCGACCGGCGGACCCGACGAAAGCAGCGCGGTGCAGTCCACGCCCGGTTCAGCCGGTGCCGTAGCACCCAGCCGTCCACCGCTTGATGCGGCCCAGCCAACATCCGTGGTCGGACCCACCTATATTCAGAACAACACGGTACCCACTCAGAACTATGACAACATCATCAAGTTCTCGCCGAGTGTGCAGAATGTCGAGCCCACTGGCGCGGGTTTGCAGCAGAACTTCAACGAGACAATTCGCGGTTTTCGTTATACCCAGTTTAACTCGACCTTCGACGGACTGGTGCTGCCCGGAACGATATCGTCTTTCGCGCCGCAGACAGCCGCATATTTCCTCGCGCATGACATTGCCTCGGTCTCGGTCGATCGCGGTCCCGGCACGGCGTCGCAGATTGGCTATGCGACGTTCGGCGGCACGGTCGCGACCACGCTGACAACGCCCGGCAACACATTCGGGATCAACCCCTACGCCACGTTTGGCAGCTTTGGCGTCAAGGTGGAGGGTCTGCGGCTAGACAGCGGCGCGCTTCCGGCACTGGGCGGCGCGCGCGGTCTGCTCGACTCCGCCCATGTCGAGGGCAACGGCTATCTGACCGGAACGTCAACACTCCGCAACAACATCTACGCCAAGGTCGAGGCGCCGATCGGCGACAACACGGTCATAACCGCCGTCGGGATGTACGACTACGCCCGCACACACACGCCATACGGCGCGACGAGCGGGCAGATTCAGTCCCTCGGCGCGAACTATGCGTTGAACGGGAATCTCTTGTCGCAGGCCTACAGCGGCTATAACACCGACAACTATTACACGGACTTCGACTACCTTGGCGTGAAATCCGCGTTTGGTGACGGCTGGGGCATTGATGACAAGGTCTATACGGTCTCCTACTACCACAACGGCACGAACGGACTTGATCCGAACGGCACAACCCCAAACCTGACCGGCACGTATTTTATCAACGGTGTGAGAACGACCGTAACGAACGATGTTCCGGGCATCACGACGCACAGTGACTTTCGGTCAATCGGCAATACGCTTCGAGTTACCAGAGATACCGATTACGGCCAGGTTCGCTCGGGCCTCTGGCTGGACTATAATGCCGGTTCATCCTACAAGGCCGCCATCGACCTGTCGGACAACGGCGCGACCTACACACGGTCACGGACCGGAACACCTTTCAAGTCGCTTTACAATACGACCTTGACTACCGTACAGCCCTATCTGGAGTTCGCGGCGAAGCCGTTGCCAGGTCTGACTATCACGCTCGGTATCAAGTACACCTATGTCTCGCGTGGCCTGAATGCGACGATCATTGGAAGCGCTCCGTCCACCGCGCCGGACAACCAGAGTTGGAGCGCGGTGCTGCCGGCGATCGATGCGCGCTATGAAGTCATGAAAGGATGGGTTGCCTACGCGCAGGTGGCGGACGGCTTTCTGGCGCCCCCGTTGAATGCGTTGCTGGTGCCGGCGGCGAACGCGCCATCTTCGCTGAAGCCGCAACAGACCATCAACTATCAAGTCGGTACGACTTTCCAGAACGACAGGTTCGCGGCCGGGTTCGATATGTACTACATCAATTTCCAGAACTATATCGCCTCTCAGAACAACAGCATCGGGACGATCTACAGCAACAACGGTGGGGCGGTGTTCAAAGGCATTGAAGCCGAAGGCACCGCCAAGCTCGGCCGGGGCGTTTCGCTCTACGCGAATGCCACGCTGAACGATGCGACCTATGACGGATCAGGTTTTCCGGTCGCGCTCAATCCCAGAAGCACCACGGCGGCTGGTCCAATCCTACAACGGAACGGTTTCTACGGGTCCTTTCTATGGAAGTATGTCGGACCACAATATACCTTGGATGGGTCTGGCCCTTTCTCTCATGCAAGCTTTCCGATCAGAGGCTACAATGATGCGGATTTCGCCGCCAGCTATACGCTGCTGCTGCCACAGATCAACAACAGGTCGCTGAACTTCCGCCTCAACGTTCTGAACGTGTTCAACAACCACAGCCTGGCTGGGCTGATCGGCACGACGGCGAATAACCAGGCACTGTATGCAACCAATCCGGGACGCGCCGTATTCGTCTCCATCTCCGCCGCGTTGTGACAAGCCCTGGCATGCGCTGATGCAGACGGAGCGCGTGGGGTCGAGGTTTCATCAGTTGGCATGAAGTGCGTGATGCCGTGGTCAGAAGTTGACCTCTGGCCGGATGTCGGCTTGGGCGATTCCCGCCAGACCAAGGCTATCGATCACCATCCGGCGCACGCGACCGACGCCGCGGCTCCAGTCGATCCAGTTGTCCACAAAATCGCGCCAGGTCTTGTCCGGTTTCCGCCGCAGCCCGGCGTTGGTAGGCGCGGTGACAGCGGCTTCGGCACCACCAGCGCGCCGATGCCGGGATCACGCTTCAGCACCGACAGCGCCAGCAGCGCCACCAGCACCTGACAATCCGCCCTGCCCGCCTGCACCGCCAGCGTCGCCTCGTTGTTGGTTTTCAGCCGGATCAGCGTTGCGTCCGGGCAGGATTCCGAAATTATCTGGTCGTAGGAGGTGCCAATCTCCAGCGCGATTCGAACTGACCAATTGTTCAGGTCGTGCCCTGTCGCGGGGCGAAAGCCGGGCCGCGCGATCAGGGTGAACAGGTTGTTGAAAAGCGGGTGGGTGAAGTCAATCGCGAGGGCACGCTGCGGCGTCGGAATAAGGCCGAAGAAAATGTCGACCTCGTCGGCTTGCAGGTCGAGCACGGCATTGCTTTAGGTGGATTCGACAAAGCCTGCGTCGGCATTCAGCGCCTTGGCCAAGTCGCGGCCATAGGCGGGGATAAAGCCACGCCAATCGAAGCTGGTGAGGTCGCGCACACAGTATGGCGCCTGTCTAGCGACGGTGCCAACCCGCACGACGCGGGTGCGGCCGATGCGGTCGAAGGTGCTTTCCGGCAAGGTTCCGGCCCGGCTTCGCGGCGCGATAGCGGGCGATGCGACAGCCATCGTGCCGAGCGATAGGCCAAGATCACGGCGACCGATCATGGTGCGGTCAACCTGACTTCATCCTATGCCGGTAGCCGCCGCTGCTGATGCGCTCGTCCCATTCGGGCCATCTCCTGACTGTGGCCGGAGATCACCCGCACCCCCTCATCCAGCCGACTGACGATATTCGACGGGGTGCAGCCTTCCAGGAACGCGATCCGGTTGCGCCGGCATGCGGCGAAGACGCGGTCTCGCGCGGCCTGCATCACCGGCGGATAAGGGTCTCGCAGCAGGGTCACCGAGCCGAGCGACAGGCTCAGGTCGCCAGGACCCATCTCGGCGAAGCCCAGGCCGGGCACGGCGCAGATCGCGTCGGCATTGGCGATGCCTTCGGGGCTTTCCAGCTTGACCCCCAGCAGCAGTTCGCCAGCCGAGTTCAGCGGCCAGGGATCGCAGCGGTCCATGTAGGTCTCGGCCGACACGCCCCAGACCGGAGCGGCCGTTGCCTCCGACCCGCGGCCACGGGTGCCAATGCCCAGGCCGCCTTCGGCCGCGCGCGGTCGGACGGTGCCGGCCAGCCGCGCCTCCGGCGAGGGAAGCGCGGGATCAACCCCGGCGAGGTTGTGCGGGTAGCGGCAGGCTTCGACGAAGGCGCGCACTGCGTCGGCGGTCTCCGCCTGACACAGCAGGATGCCGTGCGCGCCGCGGCCGAGGATCTGGCGGAACTGCCAGGCGTTGAAGCGGACATTCGCTTCATCCGTGCCGTTGACCGGCGCCTCTACGATAACCGTCGGGGTGCGGTGGCCAGAGCGGGTCGAACCACCGTCCGTCAGGCCGGACATATAGGCGGCAAGGCCGGTCATGTCGAAGGCGCCGTGCTCCATGCCGACATTCATGTAGTCGGCCCAGGTGCCGGCATCCTGTCGGCCTTGCTCGTAGGTCAGCACGTGGCCGCTGTGCGGGCCGTCGTAATAGATAGCCTGGTCCTGCTCCAGCAGTTCGATGGCGCGGTTGATGCGGTTTGCCATATAGCATTTCCCCTGTTCTTGTCGAGATAGTGTGCGTCCGGTGCCGGGGGCGTCGTCAAGCCGGATACGTGGCGGGTCGGCGCGGCGGCTGATACACGGCGCGCATGACCACGATTCACTCGACCGACCGTACCTTCGCGCTGCTGGGCCGCCTGTGGCGGGAGCATCTGATCCACTACAAGGCGCGCCTGGCGCTGGTCATCCTGCTGACCCTGCTGATGGCCGGCACCACGGCGCTGTACCCGGTGGTCATCAACCACGCCTTCGACATGTTCACCAACCATGACCGGCGCATCCTGTATCAGATCCCGGTCCTGGTGGTGGCGGTGACCGGGCTGAAAGCGGTCGCGCAGTATTTCCAGAACGTCCAGGTGCAGCAGGTCGTGCTGCTGGTGATCCGCGAACTTCAAGGGCGGATGTTCACCCACCTCACCCGCGCCGATCTCGCCCGCCTGGAGCGCGAGGCGCCTGCCCAGCTTGCCGCCCACTTCACCACCGACGCGGCGACGATCCGCGAATCGCTGACCCGCGCGGTGAACGGCGTGGCCGACGTCATCACCGTGATCGGCCTGGTCGGCAGCATGATCTACCTGAACTGGCTGCTGTCGCTGATCGCCGCGGCGATGTATCCGCTGGCCATCTTGCCGATCGAGCGGATCGGCCGGCGCGTCCGCCGCGCATCCGGCGGCATGCAGGAGCGCGTCGGCGAAACCGCGACCTTGCTGAACGAGAGCTTTGCCCAGGCCCGCACCGTCCGCGCCTATCGGCTGGAGGCCAGCGAGAGCCGCCGCGCCGAAGCCGCCTTCGAGCAACTCTATCGATCGCTGCTGCGGATGACACGAAGCCGCTCCCGCGTTGAACCGGTGCTGGAGGTCTTGGGTGGTGCCGCGGTCGCGGCGGTGATCGGCTTCGAGGGCTGGCGCGCCGCCGTCAGCGACCACGCGTTGGGCGACTTCACCGGCTTCGTCGCCGCCCTGCTGATCGCCGCCCGTCCGCTGCGCGCGCTGGGTTCGTTGAACGCCGCGTTGCAGGAGGGGCTGGCCGGCATGGTCCGCGTCTTCACCATCATAGACGAGCATCCCAGCATCGCCGATGCGCCGGATGCCGTTCCGCTGCCGCCTGGCCTGGGGCACGTGGTGTTCGACCAGGTGCGCTTCCTCTATCCCGACGGCCGCACCGGTCTGGCCGACCTGAGTTTCGAGGCTTGGCCTGGCACCACCATCGCCCTGGTCGGGCCATCCGGCGGCGGTAAGTCCACCGCGCTGGCGCTGATCCCTCGGCTGCATGAGGCGACCGGCGGGATGGTGCGCATAGACGGCGCCGATGTGCGAAGGGTGACGTTGGCCAGCCTACGCGACTCGATTGCCTACGTCGGTCAGGACGCGCTGCTGTTTGACGATACCGTGGCGGCGAACATCGCCATGGGACATCCGGACGCCCAGCGGCCGGCGATCGAGGCCGCCGCCGAGGCCGCCGCCGCGGCTGAATTCATTACGGCATTGCCGCTTGGTTATGAGACAAGGGTGGGTCCTGGCGGGCAGCGTCTGTCCGGTGGGCAGCGGCAACGAATCGCCCTGGCACGGGCGCTGCTGCGAAATCCTCGGATCCTGCTGCTGGATGAGGCGACCAGTGCTCTGGATACTGAAAGCGAGGCCGCGGTGCAAATCGCGCTGGCGCATCTGCGCCAAGGCCGCACCACCATCGTGGTCGCGCATCGGCTGTCCACCGTGCGCGATGCCGATCTGGTGGTGGCGCTGGCGGAAGGCCGAGCGCAGGAAAGCGGCACGCATGCGGAACTGATCGCGGCGGATGGGCTGTATGCTCGCCTGGTGCGAAGCCAGAGTTTGCTGGGCGCGTAAGAGCGATTTTCTTGGGTCGTGGCCGGATGTCTATTCTATCTGTGAAAGAACCGGGAAACGTGGCGGCATTTGAGTTTCCAGGACCGGACACCGCCTTGAATATCGCGTCACGATCCTCCTCGGCTGGCGGATGCCCAGGATTATTCTTGCGCAACTGGCGTGCAGCTCAGCGTTCACGAGCTCTTTCGGTCGCATAGCGACAGTCAGTTGAACGCCAGACCGCCGGACATCGCCACGGTCTGTCCTGTCATGTAGGCGTTGCCGATCAGCATCAGCACCACCTGCGCCACTTCCTCGGCCGTGCCGAACCGTCCGAGCGGAATGCGGGCGGCGGAGGCGGCGAGGCCGGAGCGGACCATGTCGGTCTCGATCAGTGACGGCGCGACAGCATTAACGGTGATACCCTGCTTGACCAGGCGGGAAGCGTAGCCGCGCGTCAGACCCTCCATGCCAGCCTTGGAAGCATTGTAGTGCGGACCGACGCCTCCGGCGCCGCGGGCGGCGCCGGAGGAGATGTTGACGATGCGACCCCAGTTCCGCGCGCGCATGTGCGGCAGGACAGCTTGGGTGCAGAGGAAAACGGATTTCAGGTTGACCGCGATCGTTGTGTCGAAGTCGGCCTCGGTCAGGTCGTCGATGCCGCGGATCAGGCCGATGCCGGCGTTGTTGATAAGAATATCGACCGGGCCGAGTTTTTCCTCACAATGGCGGACCATCGCGGTGACGGCGGCGCTGTCGGAAACGTCGGCCTGAATTGTGACGGCGCGCCGGCCGGTGGCGATAACCGCGGCGGCGACGGCTTCGGCCTGTGCGGCTTTGTTTTGATAGTTGACGGCGATGTCCGCGCCGGCTTCCGCCAAGGCCAGGGCAATGGCGGCGCCGATGCCGCGGGAGGCGCCGGTGACGAGAGCAATGCGGCCGGTGAGGTTGAGGGGCATTGAAAGGTCCTTGGTTAGCGGTAAGCATCTGGGCAATGCGGCTGCTTGTCACACGCATTGCATAGTGTTCCGAGGACGGCATCATACACAGCGCCCTGAATACACACCGCCCCGACCGGCGCAGGCGCACGCGCGTGACGAAGGCCAGAAACCGGGAACCGCCACCTTGCTGCATCCAGCACCGCACATCGAGCGGGGCGACGTCCCGCGATCTGGGTGTCTCAGGCCGAGCCGCGCGACGATCTGATTTTCGAAGCTATGTCAATGACATAGCGGCAGAGGAATGAGCATTGCCGAGTGGATTGAACAAATAAGGCTGGGCAGTGATAGCGGTCTGAGCAGCGAACTGTCATAGACTGTTCAATAGTCGGAGGAGATAAGGGTCATGCGGCTTGCGTCTTTAGGTCTCGTTACACTGGCGATCTGCTGCGGCGTTGCTTTCACGCCGGGACAGGCAGCACTCGATCGCAACGCATTCCCGCCGCGGACGACGGGCGATCTCATCAACCTTTGCAGTGCCGCGAAAGACGATCCCCTCATGACGGCAGCGGTAAATTTCTGCCAGGGTTTTGCTGAAGGAGCGGTCGAGGTGGCGCTGAGTTACGAAGCTGTCACACGCGAAGGACGGCAGCCATTCTGCCTGCCAACGCCACGGCCATCGCACGATCAAGCGGTCGCTGAATTCTCGGCATGGGGGAACGCCGATCCGAACCGTCTGGCCGAGCCGCCGGTTGTCGGCTTGATGCGGTTCCTGATTCATCAATATCCGTGTCCACATCCTGTCGCGGCACGACGCGGCCAGAAGTAAACCAAGCCACCGCTGGGGACGAAGGAGCCCAATCATGAAAAAGGGTATCATCGCATCGGTCGTTGCAGCCGTCTTGCTCGGTGGCTGCTCAAATCTGTCGCCAGGGGAGCAGCGCGCCGCGACCGGCACGGGGATCGGCGCCGCCGGTGGTGCGATCATTGGTGCACTGGCCGGCAATGCCGGACTCGGTGCCGGCATTGGCGCCGGTGCGGGTTTGGCCGGCGGGCTGCTGACCAACGCCTGGAAGAACAATCAGCACGAGTCTTATCAGCAAGGCTATAGGGCCGGACACCAGGCGCAGTATTAAATCGGCGGCCGCGGCCCGTATGTCTTGAACCGTTCCCGCGCGTCTTGCATCTCCTGCCGCGTCAGCAAACGCGGTGTGCCGGCCGAACGGGCCAGCAGGTATTGCCGGCTTAGCGTTTCCAGCAGGATAGAATGCGTCAGCGCCTCGGCCGTGCTGCGGGCGGAGACGATCATGCCGTGGTTGGCCAGCAGGCATGCGGTGCGTCCCTCGATCGCCACCGCCGCCAGCTCGGCCAGCGCTGGCGTGCCGAAGGTGACGTAGGGCGCGCAGCGGACATCATCGCCACCAAACTGCAGCACCATGTAATGGAATGCCGGCAACGGCTGGTTCAGGCAGGCCAGCGCGGTGCAGGCATCGGCGTGGGTATGCGCGATGAACGCTGCCCCTGGACAGGTCCGGTAGACCGCCGCATGCAGCGCCCACTCGCTTGAAGGGGTGGCGCTGGACGGCGTCATGTCATCCAGCGCTTCGTTGTCCAGTGTCACGTGCGCCAAGTCGGCCGCCGACACCCGCTCGGGATCGCCGCCGGAGGGGGTGATCAGCATTCCTTCCTTGGGGTCTTCCACCGTCCGCGCGCTGACGTTGCCCGCGCTGCCGACGATCAGGCCGCGCTCGCCCAGCGTTCGATACAGCCAAACGACCTGATCGCGGATCACAGCAGGAACACACCCTTTCCGTCCGACTGCTTGTCGAACAGCGTGTAAGCCTCCACCGCCTGATCCAGGGTCCAGCGATGGGTGAACAGGGCGTCCACGTCCACCTTGCGCTCGACGCAGAACGTCGCGCACTCCGCCTGGATGATGTTGGAGAAGGTCCACGACGCAACCAGGGTCAACTGGCGGCGCAGCAGATGCGGACTGACGTCGATGTGCACGTCGCCGCCCTCACCCACAAAGCACATTGTGCCCCAGACCTTGGTGCTCTTGATGGCGTTCAGGCGCGCTTCGGGATTGGAGGAGGTGTCGAGGGTGAGGTCGGCGTAGCGGCCGCCTGTCAGGTCCTTGATCGTCGCGACCGGATCGTTCGAGCCGGGATCAACGATCTCGTCGGCGCCGAATTCCTTGGCCCGTTGCAGCCGTTGCGGGCTGATATCCAGCGCGATCACCCGTGCGCCCATGGCCTTGGCGAACTGGGTGCCGGCCAGTCCGACTGGGCCCTGGCCGAAGATCGCGATGGTGTCTCGCCCGGAGATGTTCATCCGCCGCAGTGCGCCATAGGCGGTGCCCGAGCCGCAGGCGATCGCGGCGCCGGCCGAGAACGACAGCGCATCCGGCAGCGTGACCAGTGTGTTGGCCGGCACCAGCAGATACCTTGCATGGCCGCCATTGGCGTTGCTGCCGTAGACCTTCACCGACACCTCCTGGCACAGTTGCTGCCACCCGGAGCGGCAATGGGCGCACTGGGTGCAGCCCTGGTAGTGGTGCACCATGACACGCTGGCCGATTTGCGCCTCGGCTGGCAGCACGTCGGGGCCAATGGCGGCGACCACGCCGCATGGCTCGTGGCCGACGATGGTCGGGTTGGGGTTGGGCGGCAGGCCAGTGGCGTTGCGCGCCTGGTTCTTCGGCCGGCGATACTGGTGCAGGTCGGAGCCGCACATGCCGGAGGCCTTCATCTCGACCACCACCTCGCCGCGGCCGGGCGTCGGGTCCGGGAAATTCATCAACTCCAGATCGCGTTCGCCGGTAAATACAACACCTTGCATGATTGCCTCCATTGTCCGCGTTGAGTCGCGGCTTGTCCGTGACTATTGGGCGATCATAGCCTGATCCGCAGCGGGCGAAACCCGGCGACTGTGGCTGGAAACCGCCAAGACGCCAACGTCTGTGCAGGTATTGGAACGCCTGGATTTCAGACGGCTGGCCGCCTTGTGACATGATGGGTTCGGGGAAGATGCTGATTCGGTCAAAGCGTAGTCTGTGGAGCGACGACCCCGGCAAGTATGATGCCCGCTACGACAGGATGGCCGCGAAGGGCATCAGACGGGCAACCAGGCAACGCCCGGCGCGGCGATAAAGGCCGAAGCCGCCGTGTCTTCAGCATGCCGAACGCCGACGGCGCGCTTTCAGCAGCATGGCGCATTTGGAGGTGCCTTGTTAGTTTGGCTGGATCACGCCTGCATCCCATGCACCTGAAGCCTTCTCTCGCGTCGTCATCGACGCTCGGCTTCGGGATGCGAAATGGGACCTAACCGATGGGCGATCGTTATAATGCGTACATGGTCTCTCTGATCGCACCATCAAGTAGCGTCGTTTGCCTTTGACTATGGACGGCCGCCCTGCATTGCTCCGGCAATGGGCGGCAGGGCGGCCTATGGCAGGCATCAATGCCGAATTTGTCCACCACTTCCTGGTCACCCTTGCCTCCTCGGCCATACTAACCGAACCTGCGGGAGTTCAAGGAAAGGGAACCGCTCATGGCAACCACCTCCCCCCTACGCGAGGCAGCCGCCCTTACCGGCATCGGTGAAACCCAATACCTCCGCGGCACCGACCGCACCGCGCTGTCACTGCAACTCGAAGCCTCGCTGAACGCCATCCGCGACGCTGGCCTGAAGCCGTCCGATATCGACGGCCTGATCCCTTACGGCCACGGCGCGGTCGCCGAGGACTTCATCACCAACTTCGGCATCAAGGACCTACGGTTTTCAGCCACCACCCCAATGGGCGGCGCCTCCGCAGTTGCCGCCATCCAGTGCGCGCTCGCCGTCATCAACGCCGGCCTCTGCCACCACGTCCTGCTCTCGCTCGGCCGCACCGGGTACTCCGGCGGCCGCATCGGCACACGCGTGCAACAGATGCCGCAGTTCCGCGTCATCGGCGAGTTCGAGATGCCGCTGGGCGCGATCGCTCCGGCGCAGCTCTATGCCCCCATGGCCCGCCGCCACATGGAGCTTTACGGCACCACCTCCCGCCAACTGGCGGAGATCGCCGTCACCACGCGCTACCACGCTTCTTTACAGCCGAACGCGACAATGAAGAAGCTGATCAGCATCGAGGACCACCAGGCCTCCCGCATGATTTCCGACCCATTGCGGCTGCTGGACTGCTCACTGGAAAGCGACGGCGGCGCGGCGGTGGTGATCAGCGCACCTGACCGCGCGCGAGACCTGGCGCAGCGCCCGATCGTCGTGATGGGAGTGGCGGAGGGCCATCCCGATTCACCCTCCGCCATCACCCAGCGGCCCGACCTGACGACACTCGGCCTCGCCAAGGCGGCGCCAAAAGCCTTCGCCATGGCCGGCCTAAGGCCCGCCGATATCCAGGTGGCCGAAGTGTACGACTGCTTTACCTACATCGTGCTGTGCCAACTCGAGGACCTGGGCTTCTGCCGCAAGGGCGAAGGCGGCGGCTTTGTCGAGAACGCTGCGCTGCGCCTGGACGGCCACCTGCCGGTGAACACCCATGGCGGACTGCTGTCGCAGGCGCACATGGCCGGGATGAACCACATCATTGAACTGGCGCGCCAGTTGCGAGGCCAGGCGGCGGCGCAGGTGCCGGACGCCGAGGTCGGCCTAGTGACCGGCTACGGCGACATGGGCGACGGCGCCGTGGCGATCATGCGGAGGGCCTAAGCGGTGAACGAGTACGACAAGCTGCTGCCGTCACCTTCGCCGGAGACGCAGCCATATTGGGATGGCCTGAATGACCACCGCCTGCGGCTGCAGCGCTGCGCCGACTGCGGCAAGGTGCGGCACTATCCAAGGCCGGTCTGCGATGCATGTTGGTCAATGAATACTGAGTGGATTGATGCCGAAGGGCGCGGCACGTTGCATAGCTGGACGGTGACGCATCACGCATTTCATCCAGGGTTCAAGCGAGACCTGCCCTATGTGCTGCTGACGGTCGATCTGCCGGAAGGCGTGCGGATGAACGCCCAGGCGCGCGGTATCGACCCGGCCGCGCTGCGGGTCGGGCTTCCGGTGGTGGTGGCATTCGAGCCGGTCAAGCCGGGGCTGACGCTGCCGGTGTTCCAGACCGAGTAGCGGTCACGGTCGCGCCTGCCGCCTTGTTGCCGTCAAGCGCCCGCGATGCTCAGAAACCGATCTTTCGCGCCATGGCATCCCGATCCTCGGCGCCCGCCGCGGGCGCGTAAGGACGACCGGTGGAAAGATCGAAGATCTCCACGACATTGTCGGCATTTTCCCGCAGAATGGCGCGGGCGCGGGCCTCGGCCTCATCCGAGGTCTCGAAGCGACCGCTTGCCTGGCCGTCAATCCGCAATTCATAGGGCATTGTCGCGTGTCCTCTCGTTAATACCTTGCATTGATTGCGACTTGCCGGAGCTGCTCGGCGTGTTTACGAAGTTCCTCCAGCCGCTGCTCAAGCATGGAGGCGCTATGGTTGCGGCCGCCGGCACGCGCCTCCTGCGCCATTCGTTCGGTCAAGGTCGCGCGCTCCTGCACGATACGCAGCGCGACCATGATCGCTTGCTCGGTTGGACCGGACTGCTGCTGGTCAAGGATCTCTGCGGTGAAGCCATGTCCGGTCTGGCAACGGAACCGCAGGGGTGGCTTGCTCTGTAGTTCCGACAGCACGCCGCCACATGCGGGGCAGGTCAGGGCCACCGGATCGGCGATCTTCCGGATCGCCGGCGTATCCAGTGCGGTGCCAAGTGCGATGGCCACCTCAAGCGCGATATCGGGCGGAATTGGCACGGCTGCGCCGGCCGGCTCACGCGCCAGCCGAGTAAGCAGGCCGCCGAATTCCACTGTACGGGCCCGGTAGTCCACATCGCAGGCCCGCAGCGCGCTGAGCGGCATCTCGTCAGCCCGCGCATCGGATGGATTCTGCACCACTGCGACGCCGCCGCATCGCTTGATCGCCGCTAGCCCGGCCGAACCGTCATTCAACATGCCGCTGAGCAGAACGCCGATGACCTGAGGGCCGTGACTGATCGCGGCGGAGCGAAACAGCGGATCGATCGCTGGGCGGGTCATGTTCTCCCTCGGGCCACGGCCGAGCCGGATCTGGTCGGTCATGACAAGAAGGTGATGGTCGGCGGGTGCGACGGTAATGGTGCCGCGCTCGATCGGTGCTTCATCCACTGCCATGATGGCGCGCAACGGACCACGCCGATCCACAATCCCAGCCAGCAGGTCGTTGCCGCTCGAACCAACATGAACGACAACGAACACTGCGGCCGCCAGATTGGCGGGGAAATTGGCGCAGATCTCCGCCAACACCTCAATCGCTCCGGTCGAGCCACCAATGACGATGATGTCGCGCATAGCCTTGGCGTTAGCTGGCCTTGCCGAAGCCTTTCATCACGTCGGCCATGCTGCCGTAGTCCTGGTTCGGCATCTGCTCAATTTCCCGCAGCACCTCCTGTTCGGCGTGATTCTGCCTGGCGTGGCGCAGCAGGTCGTCACGCTTTGCCGGAAAGTCGATCCCCTTGAGGAAATGCGTAATGTTTACGGGCGAATGTCCGCCGCCAGATTGGGCCATGTTCAGTCTCCTGTTGCCGCATGAGTGAGAGCGTATCGCAGTGTCCAAGCAAAGACGCCGTGGCGGCCATGAAGTTCGGCCCGCATGATTAAATCTCTCGCGATAACGCTTGAGCGGCTTTAGATCGCAGCTTTGACATCCTCGCTGCGGCAGCGGTGGCACCGGTCTTGCTTGTTTATCCGTGTAACGAGCGGAGGTTATCATGGCCAGTGCAACAGCCTTTCCGGTGCAACGGGGGGAACTGACAGGAGTTGGCCTGGAGCCTGGACTCTACAACGCTGATCTGGCCCCGGTGCCACTTGAACGGCGCGACTGGACTTGGGTCAACATGTCCACGGTGTGGATGGGCATGGTTCATAACGTCGTTGCATACGAAACCGCGGCCGGTCTCATGGCGCTCGGCATGAACGCCTGGCAGGCGATCGCGGCCACGGCGATCGCCTACTTTGTGCTGTTTTTCGCCATGTGGTTCAACGCGGTTTCCGGCACGCGATACGGCCTGCCGTTCTGCGTGCTAATACGCTCATCATTCGGCCCGCGCGGTGCACAGCTTCCAGTCCTGGTGCGCGGCTTCGTTGCCATTTTCTGGTTCGCCGTGCAGGGCTATGCCGGCAGTGAAGCGATCGACGCCATCCTGGGCACGCTCTGGCAGCCTTGGACAACATTCACCCTGTCCATTCTGGGCCTGTCCCTGCACGGCTGGATTTCGGTGGCATTGTTCTGGCTACTGCACGGCTGGATTGTCAGCCACGGCGTGCATCGGATTCGCAACTTTGAACTGGTGGCGGGGCCGTTAGTAATCATCGTGGGCGTGATGGCAACCATCTGGGGGTTGCGCGTTGGCCATGGCCTCGGGCCCTTGTTCAGCCAGCCCTCGCATCTGGCCGGCAGCAAGGGCTGGATGATCTTCGCCACCGGCGTTACCGGCCTGCTCGGCACCTGGTGCACCTTTGCCGTGAACATTCCCGATCTTTCGCGCTTTGTCCGCTCCGAACGCGACCAGGTGCTCGGTCAACTGATCGGCCTGCCGATTACCGCCGTTGTCTTCACGCTGATGAGCGTCATCGTGACGTCGGCGACAGTGATCGTCTTCGGCAAGCCGATCTGGGACCCGGTAGCGCTGCTGCTGGCGATTGGTCACCCAGCGATTCTCATCTTCGGCGGCATCACAATCGTCGTCGCCACACTCTCGGTGAACGTTGCGGCCAACATCATGCCAGCGTGTTATGACCTGGTGAACTTGTTCCCGAGGCGGCTGAACTTCGGTAGCGCGGGCATCGCCGTGCTGGTGATCGGGTTGCTGTTCTTCCCCTGGCTCTGGTTCAAGAACGCGGACAGCATCTTCAAGGTCCTCAGCGCGATCGGCGGCGTGCTTGGTCCGGTCACAGGCATCATGCTGGCGGACTACTTCGGCCTGCGCCACCAGCACTACGACGTGCCTGACCTCTACCTGTACGATGGGCGCTATGCCGCGTCCGGCGGCTGGAACTACGCCGGGATCACAGCCTTCGTAATCGGCGGCCTTGCGGCGTTGAGCGGGCTTTTCGTGCCGGTGCTGGCGTCGCTATATGCCTTTTCATGGTTCATCGGCGTGGCGGTCGGCGCGATCGTCTATCTGACGCTGTCACGGGCGTCATCCACGGCGTAATATCAACCACTGGCAGAAAGATCCAACCCTTCCGCGCCTCCGATTGTTATGAGCGGGCGACCGGTCAATTCTTCTGGCGGCGGTATAACCTGGCGAGCGTCGTATTGGACCGGATTTCACCATGTCGCTGATCTATCTGATCGCGGGCGAACAGAGCGGCGATGTCCTGGGCGGACGTCTGATGCATGCGATCAAGACGCGGCGGCCCGACATGGCTTTCGCCGGCATCGGCGGAGCAGCCATGGCGGCACAAGGGCTGGTCAGCCTGTTCCCGATCCGCAACCTGTCGCTGATGGGCCTGCTGGAGATCGTTCCGCGGCTCCTTCAGCTTAAGGCTTTGTTGCGGCGGACGGTGGCCGACATTGAAGCACGCCTGCCGGACGTCGTGGTGACCATCGACTCACCAGGCTTCACACTGCGGGTGCTGCGTGCGTTGCAGCCGACGTCACTGCGGCGGGCGCATTATGTCGCGCCGCAGGTCTGGGCATGGCGCGAAAGTCGAGTGAAGCACTATCCGGGGCTGTGGGACACGTTGCTGTGCCTGTTGCCGTTTGAACCGGCGTTCTTCGCGGGTCATGGTCTGCCCGCGCGGTTCGTCGGCCATCCGGTGCTGGAAAGCGGGGCAGAGACCGGCAACGCCGATCGATTCCGCTCTGTTCATGCGGTTCCGGCGGAGGCCAAGGTCGTCACGATCATGCCGGGCAGCCGCCAGACCGAGGTTTCCCGCCTGCTGCCGATCCTGGAGGAAACGCTGCGGCGGCTGCCGGATCGGATCGTGCCGGTGGTGCCTCTCGCGGGTCCCGTCGAGGCTGTCGTCCGACAGCGGACCACATCCTGGCCGATCCGGCCGATCCTGGTTACCGGTGCGGCGGCCAAGCATGACGCGTTCGCGGCTTCTACCGCCGCACTGACCAAGTCGGGGACATCGAGCCTGGAACTGGCACTGGCGAACGTGCCGATGCTGGTGACCTATCAGGTAAACCCGCTGTCGGCGTGGATCGCCATGCGGTCGGTACGTGTTAAGTATGCATCGTTGTTGAACTTGCTGCTGGACCGCCCAGTGGTGCCGGAACTGCTACAACAGAACAGTCGCCCAGCCCTGCTTGCCGACACGTTGCACCGGCTGCTGAACGATCCAGCGGCCGTGGCAGAGCAGCGCCAGGGATTTGCGGAGGCCCTAGCGATGCTACGGCCGGCGGCTGGCACGCCTTCGGAATATGCCGCGGAGGCCGTGCTGTCGATGATGCAGTAGAATGGTGAAACAGCGGTCATGAACGGGCGGTCCGCGTCGTAAGCTGCTTGACCTTGCAGGCGGTGTCGGAGTTCTACGCCGCGGCCACCCGCAAGGGCATAGTGCCGCGCCAGCACGCGGCTACGATGAGCCCCGCCTGGTTGGCCATGTTTTCGATTGTCTGCGCGTCCGCAGCCTCGGCCGCGTCGGCCTTTGAACACGTTCTCGCCGGCCGGACGTCCTATTGGGATGGACTGCTGATCGCGACCGCCGCGGAGGCCGGATGTTCGTTGATCCTGACCGAAGACATGACCGATGGCATGGTCTTGAGCGGGGTGCGGGTAATCAACCCCTTCGCCAATGGCGGGTTGTCAGCAACAGCCGAACGCCTGCTGTCGTCCGAGTAGCCGATCGCTACGCCAGCGCCGCCCGCACCGCCGCCAGCGCCTCATCCGCCCGGGCGCCGTCCGGGCCGCCCGCCTGCGCCAGATCCGGTCGTCCGCCGCCGCCCTTGCCGCCTACCGAGGCGGACGCCGCCCGCACCAGATCCACCGCATTGACACGCTTCGTCAGGTCGGGCGACACCGCGACCACGATACTGGCCTTGCCCTCCGCCGTGGAGACCAGCGCCACCACGCCCGAGCCCTGCTGCTTGCCGATCGCATCCGCCAGCCCTTTCAGGTCGCGCGCCGGCACCTCGCCCAGGTTGCGGGCCGACAGCTTGATCCCGCCGATGTCCTCAGCCACCGCGGCGTCGCCGCCGGTGGCGAGTTTCTTCTGCAACTCCGTGACCTGACGTTCCGCCTTGCGCAAATTCTCCTGCAGCGCAGCGATCCGGTCCGGCACCTCGGCCGGCGCCGTGCGCAGTGCGCCGGCGGCGTCGTTCAGGCGGGCCTGAGTCTCGGCTACCAAGGCTTCGGCGGCGGCGCCGGTGACCGCCTCGACCCGCCGCACGCCGGCGCCGACCGCGGCTTCCCCAACGATGCGGAAGTAACCGATGTCGCCGGTGCGGCGGACATGCGTGCCGCCGCATAGCTCGATCGACCAGGCCGCCTTGTTGCCCTCTGGCGCGCCCATCGCCACGACACGGACCTCCTCCCCGTACTTCTCCCCGAACAGCGCCATCGCGCCGAGTTCCACCGCGGCGGCTGGCGTCATCAGCCTTGTGGTCACCTCGCTGTTCTCGCGGATGCGGCTGTTCACCTCGGCCTCCACCCCGTGCAGTTCGTCGGCGGTGATCGGGCGCGGCTGGCTGACGTCGAAGCGCAGCCGGTCGGGTGCGTTCAGGCTGCCCTTCTGCGCGACATGCGTGCCGAGCCTGCGTCGCAGCGCCTCGTGCAGCAGGTGGGTGGCGGAGTGATGCGCGCGGATCGCGGTGCGGCGGGCGTGATCGACCGCGGCGAGCACCGGCGTGCCAACCCTGGCCTCTCCACTTTCTACCCGCCCGAGATGGATGAACAGATCGCCAAGTTTCTTCTGCGTATCGGTGACCCGGAGACGCAGCCCGTTTGGGCCGGTGATGACGCCGGTATCGCCGACTTGGCCGCCGCTTTCGCCGTAGAACGGCGTCTGGTTCAGCACCACCGTGACATCGGTTTCGGACCCGGCCGCTGCCACCCGCATCCCACCCTGAACAATCGCCAGAATTTCGGCCTCGGCGGCTTCAGTGGCATAACCGAGGAACTCGGTTGCGCCGGTCTGCTCCTTGATCTCGAACCAGACCTGCTCGGTCGCCGCCTCGCCCGATCCGGACCAGGCGGCGCGGGCACGGGCACGCTGGTCCCGCATCGCCGCCTCAAACCCCTCCATATCCACCGCTCGGCCTTGTTCGCGCAGCGCGTCCTGCGTCAGGTCAATGGGGAAGCCGTAGGTGTCGTAGAGGCGGAAGGCGATCTGTCCGGGCAACGCCTGCCGATCACCGAGGTGTTCGGTTTCCTCGGCCAGCAGGTGCAGGCCGCGTTCCAGCAATTGCTTGAAGCGGGTCTCCTCCAGCTTCAACGTCTCCTGGATCAGCGCCTCCGCCCGCACCAGTTCGGGATAGGCGGTACCCATCTGGCGCACCAGGGCGGGGACCAACCTATACATCACCGGCTCCGTCGCCCCCATCAAGGTGATGTGGCGCATGGCGCGGCGCATGATCCGGCGCAGCACGTAGCCCCTGCCCTCGTTCGACGGCAGCACGCCGTCGGCGATCAGGAAGGCGGAGCTGCGCAGATGGTCGGCGACGACCCGGTGGCTGACCTTGAACGGGCCGTCCGGCTCCTGACCGGTCGCCTCGGCGCTGGCCAGGATCAGCGCGCGCAAGGTATCGGTATCGTAGTTGTCGTGCTTGCCCTGCAGGATGGCGGCGAACCGCTCCAGCCCTAGGCCGGTGTCGATCGACGGCCTCGGCAGCGGCACGCGGATGCCGGGCGGCCCTTCGTCATACTGCATGAACACCAGGTTCCAGATCTCAATGAACCGGTCGCCGTCTTCCTCCGCGCTGCCAGGCGGGCCGCCGGGGATCGAGGGGCCGTGGTCGTAGAAGATCTCGCTGCATGGGCCGCAGGGGCCGGTGTCACCCATGCGCCAGAAGTTGTCGGCCGTGGCAATGCGGATGATCCGGCTGTTCGGCAGGCCGGCGACCTTGCGCCAGATGGCGGCGGCATCGTCGTCTTCCGAATAGACGGTGACCAGCAGCCGGTCCTTGTCCAACCCGAAATCGCGCGTGAGAAGTTCCCAGGCGAACGGAATGGCGTCCCCCTTGAAGTAATCGCCGAAACTGAAATTGCCGAGCATCTCGAAAAAGGTGTGATGGCGGGCGGTGTAGCCGACGTTGTCCAGATCGTTGTGCTTACCTCCTGCCCGCACGCATTTCTGCGCGGTGGTGGCACGCACGTACGGCCGGCGTTCCTGCCCGGTGAAGACGTTCTTGAACTGCACCATGCCGGAGTTGGCGAACATCAGGGTTGGGTCGTTGCGCGGCACCAGCGGCGAGCTTTCCACCACCGCATGGCCCTGGCGGGCAAAGTAGTCGAGGAAGGTGGCGCGGATGTCGTTGCTGCTGACCATGGCGGGCGGCGTTGTCCCAGGATGTCATTCGATGCGATGGACGTAGCGCACGACAGGCGCGCTGTCACGGGTATGCCCAAGGGGTCGGGTGCCATCCGGCGCGGGCGGGCGCCGGTCACGCGTGATCTGGAAACGGGTTGGCCTGCTCCGGTTTGAATGGCGGCGACGGGTGGCGGACCCACGTCCAGTACCCGGATCAGGAAGTTCGTGGCCGCGCGGCGCAGCTAAGCAATAATATTTTCCTTGTATTTTACCGCACGACAGCTTCACAGTCCATACTGCCGGCCCAGGAAACCACGCCGGCGGCAAACGGCAAGACGGACAAAACCGTCCCCAATGTTCACAGAGAGCAAGACGTCAGTTCGGCGGCACTTGAAGGAACAATCACGTCCAGACGTACGATCCGGTATGGCAACAAAAATGCAGCCGGGCCAAGTCCCGATAGCGATCTATCAAGGTCGGCACCTTCGCACTGCCGCCCAGGCTGAATTCAGTCCGGAAGGATACCATGACAGCACCGACGCAGACCGCGAGCTACCAACTCGGGCACAAGCTCGACAGTGTTCCCTTCAGTCCTTATCACATGCTTCTCATTCTGGTGCTCGGCACCGTCGGCTTCGTCGAAGGCTACGATCTTGCCCTTGGCGGTTCGCTGATCGTCCTGGCGAAGGAGCCGCTGCATCTCGGCCAGGCTGATGTCCGCTGGCTCGTCGCTGGGCCGACGTTCCTGGTCGTCATCGGCGGCTTTACCGCCTCGGCGCTGTCCGACCGGTTAAGCCGCAAGCTGGTAATGCAGGCCGGCGTGATCATCAGCACATTTTTCACGCTGCTGATTCCGCTGGCGCAGAATGCTGAACAGCTCATTGTCCTCCGCCTAATCACCGGCATCGGAATGGGTTTCGCGATCCCGGCATCGTTCCCGATCGCAGCGGAACTGATGCCGGCGCAGCACCGGCGCACCTATGGCGCGATCTACGAGGTCATGCTGGCCAGTGCGTTCACGCTGCTGCCGTTCGTCGGCTACCTGCTGGCCGGCAACCCGATCGGCTTCCGCCTGATCGCCCTGCCTGGCGGCTTGGCGTTGGGTGTGGTGCCCCTGCTGGTGCATTACGCTATTCCGGAAAGTCCGCGGTGGTATCTGCTGAACGCGCGGCCACAGGCGGCTGTCGATGCGGTGAACCTGATGATCCGGCGATGCGGCAACCGCGTCACGGCGCTAACCCTGGCTGAGCTGGGCGCTGATCTGTCCATCGAGCGCGCGGCGCTTCCGCCGTTCCGGGCATTGTTCGCGCCCGAACAAATCCGGTGGACGGTGATCGGGACCCTCAGCGGCATCAGCGCCAGCGTGGCCTACTATACCTGCGCAATCCTGCTGCCCAAAGCCCTAGTCGACCAAGGCACCGCCGTCGCGCTGAGCTTTGGACTGAGTTCCGTGCTGTTCATGGCCAGCATTCCGGGCAAGCTGTTCACAGGATACCTTATGGAGGTCATCGGCCGCCGCTGGACGATCACCTATGCGCTGGCCGGTTCGCTTCCAGGCATCGCGCTGATGGCGGCGGCCCATCTGGCGGGTTCGGCGGCCGCGGTGGTATTTGTCGCCGGCGGCCTCATCACCGGCTTCACCGTGCTGTCGGCCTTTCCTTGCACGCGGGTCTATCTGTCGGAGCAGTTCCCCACCGCGTTACGGGGACGCGGGCACTTCTTCGGCGAATCGTCCGGACGGCTGATCGCCGGCGTGGTGTTCCCGCTGTTCATGGAGCGCTATACCAACTCGCCTGAGGCATTCTTCGGCATCCTGATGGTCGCGGTCGCGATCGGCGCCTTCGTGCCGCTGCTGTTCGGCCGGGAGACGGTGGGCCAACTGGAAAGCGTCACGCAAGAGACTCGCGTCGCGGCCTGGGGCCGCCGGAGCCGGCCGGCATTATGACAAAATCATGTTAACCGCCGTAAGTTCGGGCCAACAGCCACCGGTGCTCACCCGTCAGGGAGCGCCGGTCGTGCCGCCATCCGTTCCTTGCGGGGCTGTTCACGACAGAATCAGACAGGAGGCGCCGCGCGCGCCGCTCATACCGCCGAGCGCAGAGATCAACTGCTGTCCAGCCGGTGCGCGGGCAGTTGATTTCAGCGATCCAGCCGCGTAGTACTCCACCCACCTTGGCGTGACGGTGTTCCGCTTTGACCGCTTGTCGAGCCGGTTCAAGTTTGCGGCGCCGCTCGCCGCGCGCAGCTCAATGATAGAACCAGCGGCAGACTACCCTGTTATCCCACTCGCCCCATAGGGCCTGACACGCGCCCAATCCCGAGTTCCGCTTGACCGAATTCGGTTGGTGCCCCTTCTGTCCCACACGGGCTTCGTCCTAAAACCACACCTTGAGCGGCGTTGCGGCGGCGGTGGAAAGCAGAATGGTGTTCATCTGCCTGGCGAAGGTCTACTTAGGACGTGCTGTGCTTTAACATCCTTCTTTGGGTGAAGCGGACGCGGCGGCAGCCGGGTCAGACCCAACTTGCGCAGCCATTTGCCGACCGTCTGCTCGTGCACCGTCACCGAAAACCGCTCTGCCACCGCGTTGCGCAAGTCATCGCAGCGCCAACGAAGGTCAAATGTCGGGGATGTTTGTATTATTTCAGCAACGAACGAGACGAAACGCATGGCGGCCACGTGGGACTGTTTCGCAAAAGGATTAAACTCCAAGACTTAATTTCCGCGTGGAGCTTGATCGGCTCCTCGGTTCCCGCTCCGCCACGCGCGATCCGATGCAAAGCTCAGACGGCTCGGTGCGACTTGTAAAGGCTATGCGCCCGCGCCTCGAAGGCGCCCATCATGCGCATCGAGGCCTGATGGAACATCGTGTTGGCAACGTGGTCGAGAAGGTGGCTTTTGAACTGAAAGTCCACCGCGAAGTCGACCCGTGTGGCGTGTTCGGCTGGCGTGAACACCCACTGATTGGATAAATATTCGAGCGGCCCATCGACCGCCTTCACCATCACCTGATGCGGGCGGTTGAGATCGACGTGGCTGGTGAAGCTCTCGCGGAAAGGCCCGAAACCGATTTCGAGGTCGGCGACAATCAGCTTCGGCCCCGACTGGTGGATATGCGCGCCCTGGCACCATGGAATGAACCGCGGGTAATCCTTCACGTCCGCGACCATGTCAAACAGTTGGTCCGGCGTATAGGGCAACAGCTTGTGGTCTGTGTGACTTGGCATACCTGGACTCCGGTAATGTCCGTTCCATGCAAGGGGCTGCACGCTTGGCATCTGAACGACGCCCAAGCGTGTCGCCAGGCGTTATCAACCTTTGGGATCGCACATTCTAGACAATGGTCCAAATATAAACCACGCCAGCTGGAACCACGCCAGCCGGCGCAGGCTTCTATTAACGTGGTTTCCGATCAGGCGGCTCCACCTTCAACCCGCCATGGCTCAGCGGGTCCAGGTTGTTCCGAGCCATCTTCGCACCAACGGCTGGGGGCCGGGATGAAGGAACGGCGCTGCCTGACCGGAGCAAAAAATGCAACGACCAGCTGGATACTCCGATACCCATCGCTTTGCTTGGGGTAAAGCACGCTGCGGCCTCAGCGCCGCCACCTGCCTTGCCCCACGACAAGGCGCCGAACGCTGCGACGGCAAAAGGTCAGGATCTGGATCAAGAAACGCCGTCTTTGTCAGACGCCAAAGCGCGAGGCTATGCTTGAGGCCTGATCCGCTTAACCCATCGGGGCCAGCGGTCACCGACCGCATCAACAGGCCGAGTAGATGACCGCTTCAGACAACTTGCCGCAGCCGCACGAATGCTTCTTGCCAAGCGGGGACCCCCCATACATGACGAATTGAAGATCGAGCAACCTGATCGCCAGTTGCTTTATTCTCCTGGCCGGCGCGGGCGGTTGTCGACGCTTTTGCCTGCGCCTTGTAAACACCGTGATATCGGCATGACGAACGGGCGCCGGTCGGTGGCTGAAGCCTCTGGTTGGTTGACATCAAGAGCTTACTTGTAGATCAGCGTGGCGTTTGTCGCCGTGCGGCGCGCGCCTACAATGACAGCCGTCCGGTCAGCCCCGCCGCGGTCACCGCCAGCCGATCCCCGAACTGGCGAGGCCAGGCAATCTTGGGCCACCGCGCCAGATCCCGGCGCGCCAGCAATGCCGGCAGCGCCGCGGCAATCGCCGCCCGCGGTAGCGGCACCGCGCGGGCTTCGGCCAGAAATGCCTCTCCCTCCTCCGCCACCGCCTGCGACACGGCGCGGGCGGGCGCCGAAACAGGGTCTTGCATGAATGCCTCCGGCGTCAGTCCATGCCGTTCCAACACATCGCGCGGCAGCAGGCAGCGCTGCCTCGCGGTCAGGACGCTACTGGCCCGTAGTAACCCTGCCACGCCGTAAGCGGCCCCGAACGGCTGCAATACCGCCGGCGCCGGCGCGTCCAGCGCTCGCGCCGCCGCTACCGCCAGGCCGCCAGCCCCCGCCAGCAGCCACGTGCGCCACTCCTTGACCGTTTGAAAATCGCCGTATGCCTCGGATTCTCGCGCCTCGATCACCGGCAGCAGCAGCGCCGGGTCCAACTGGCCGGCGGCAATCGCCTCGGACAGCGGCGCAGCGACCTCGTGCCGGCGCGGCGTACCTTCGACTACCTCGCGCCACCATTGCAAGCGGATCAGCGCCAGCGGCGGCTCGCTCACCACCTCCCGGGCGCGCGCCAGCTCATGGTTGAAGGCATACAGGATCAGCAGCGCATCGCGGCGGGCCGGCGGCGCGAATAAAGCGGTCAGGAACCGATCCGGATCATGCCGGCGAACCAGCGCGGCAATTGCGTCGTTCATACCAATGCGTGGTGGCGACGTTCCTGCGGACTGGCAAGACGTCCAGACCAAAACTCATGGACCTGACCGATGGTTTGACCTCGCGGGAAGGCTGATCGGTTCCCCCATGGGTTGACGGGTCGCGAAGCTGGCCATAGCTAACCACCAAGGCTTTGCACGCACCGCGCTGACCGCAACGCATCGGAGGATATCATGGCTTTCGAACTACCTGCCCTGCCCTACAGCAAGACCGCCCTCGGCGCCAAGGACATGTGCGAGGAAACCCTCGACCTGCATCATGGCAAGCACCATCAGGCTTATGTCACCGCGTTGAACGGCTTTGTTGAGAAGGACAGCGCCCTGCAGGGCAAGTCGCTCGACGAGATCGTCAAGTCGACCGCCTCCGCCGGTGGTCCCGTGTTCAACAACGCTGGCCAACATTGGAATCACATCGTGTTCTGGCAGTGCATGAGCCCGAACGGCGGCAAGATCCCCGGCAAGCTGGAGTCGAAGATCACCTCCGACCTCGGCAGCGTGACGGCATTCAAGGATGCCTTCAAGGCCGCCGGCGTCAGCCAGTTTGGCTCCGGCTGGGCGTGGCTGGTGCTAGGCACCGACGGCAAGCTGAAGGTGACGAAGACGCCGAACGGGTCTAACCCACTAGCGACCGGCGAAGGCAAGGTGCTGCTGGGCTGCGACGTGTGGGAGCACAGCTACTACCTCGACTTCCGCAACCGCCGTCCGGACTACCTGCAGAACTGGCTCGATAATCTGGCCAACTACGAGTATGCCGAGGCCCAGCTATAAGGCGCGATCGCCTGAGCTCGACTTTCCGCAATTTATGCTGTGAGGCATAGTGTCTCCACGAAGCGTTGTAGCAATGGAGCGGGAATTTGCACGTGCTCGGTGTGCTGCCGGGACATGGAAAAACCCTCGGGCATCCAAAGCACGCGGCGAACGGCGGCGATCGCGTCGCTAAACGTTGGCTGGGATTTGTCGTACCAAACGGCGGTATGCGGCCGGACTGCGGTGTTCGCCGCTGGCATCAGCCCATGCGCCCAAACGGTGATCAGCGAGTACAACCCCAGCAGCGCCGGGGTGGTGCGCCGGATGGCCAGATCGGACCACTGCCGCTGGGTCTCGACGCCCAGATGTTGGCGGACCTCCTGGAAGGTGGTCTCGATCCGCCAGCGCAACACGAACCGACTGAGGATCGCCATGGGGTCAAGCGCGAGATCGGTGCACAGGAATGCCTGTGCGTCGCGCGCGCCGGTGGGATCGCGCACCAGCACCCAGCGGATCGGGGCGGGCGGCAGGCGGCAGCTGTACCAGACCGCGGTGCCGGAGATCGTGTCCAGCACGCGGGTTTGGCCGCCATACCATTCGGCCATCGTGACCCGTGTCCAGACGGTGGCGGGATCGGCCAGCACGGCGCTAAGTTTGGGCCGGCGTTGGCCTTTCAAGGCCGGCCGGCCGCGTTGGCCGGGTCGGCGCGCGGGGGCGGGTTCGAACAGGGCAGCATCCAGACGCAGCCGGGTGATCAGGCAGACATGGCGGCGCACCGCGGCGATCAGTTCCAGGGCGGCGAAGCTGCTGTCGGCGACCACCACCACACGCCGATCCGCCAGCCAGCGCTTGCTTTGCAGGATCGCCTGACGCGCCTGATCGGTCAGGGTCTTGTGCCGCCGGCCGTGCGCCTCGCTCCAGCGCACCGAGGGCGCCAGCACGGTCAGGAACGGCAGCGACCAGTGCCGGCCGGCGAAGGGCACCGCCAGCACGACGGCCAAGGACAACCAGCGCAGGCCGCTGGTCTTGACGAAGTGGCCACGCGACGAACGCACCGGGTCACGATAGATGCCGCGGGCCTCGATCTTGCGACCCCAGCGCCGCTCGATACTGTCGTCGATGGCAATGACCACCTCACCCTGCGGACCCAGCACCGCCAGCAGATGATGCAGCAGCCGGCGCGCCACGGCGCGGGCATCCCAGCGCGCCCGGTTGAGCGCCTCATGGTAGCGGCCGAAGCCAGGCTGCGCGGCCAGCCCCATGACGCGCAACGCCTGGCTGACGGTGCGTTTGCCGGGGGCCAGGACGGCGCCGGCAACCAGCACCAGGATGTGGTTCCAGACCGGGGCCGTGAAGCACGGGCGAAACGGGGCCAGCCATGTCAGCAGGATCGCGGGCACAGGGGAGACGACTGGGATGCGTTGGGTGCGCTTGGCGATCATCGCAGATATCCAAGCAAAACGCCCATGCCGCGCAAGAGCCCCGCGGCACAGATCGGACAATCCGCCAAGGGATCACGAAGGGATCACGACATCGCGCTGCGAAAGCGTCTATCGTGGGGCGCGATGGACGACGCAATCATTCAGCACATCGAGGCCTTCCGCTGCGCCAGAGGGACCTTATTGGCGGAACGACGCAACCGCGGCTACACACTCTACGATGCTAGATCCGGCGCACCGGTCGCGCGGCTGCGCGCAACGCCATCAAACAACAAGTTCGAAATTCTCTACTGGTCGCTCTGGAACGAGCGATGGACCGCCACAGGTCCGTTCGGCCGGACGATCCTGTCCCTCGATGAGGCGCTACCGTTTATCACTCACCAGGATATCTTCTGGGCCATGACATGATCGTCCAAACCTCCAAATTGCGGAAAGTCGAGCTGAGGCTGACCCGCCAAAAGGTATTAATCGCGCAAGAAAGCAAGGTATTAGTCCATGATCGGCTGATCGGAAATAGGCAAAAATATCATCCAAAACGACCAAGGTCTAAGGCTTCCGCACAGTTCGCGGCGAGTGGGCAGTGCGCCCACTCGTTGTGTTATTGATGTGAATCATGCCCAGCCTTGACGATCTCCGTGCCGAGCGAGCCAACCTTGAACAGGCTATTGAGGCTCGCCAGCGGGCGCTCGGCCCTGACCACCCAGACCTAGCAGGTGACCTGCGCGATCTTGGGCGCCTTTCTCACGAACTCGGTGATGTGATGGACGCGCAGGCGCAACTCCGACGAGCGCTGGCGCTGCACACGGATGCACTTGGTGCCGAACATCCGGAAGCCGCCACCGACATCAACCATCTGGGCCTGATCCTGCACGACATCGGCGATCTCAGCGGCGCCTGCGCCGCATTCGAGCGCGCCCTGGCGATTGACGAAGCCGCGCTCGGCCACGACCATCTCAATGTGGCGCGTGATGTCAACAACCTGGGCGGCGTGCTGAAGGACATGGGCGACGAATTTTCAGCGCGGGAGGCGTTGGACTGGGCGCTGTCGATCTATACGATTACCCTTGGTGATAATCATCCAACAACCCGGACCGTCGCACGGAACCGCGATATCATGCGATGAGGCGATTCCATATGCCTTATATCTACGGCGGTTCAACGGCGGTCGAGGCAATCTTCCTAGCTGCCTTGCTCACGCGCCACGATCGGTCCAATTCATATATTTTGCTAAAAATTGTTCGCGGGGGAACGCAGAAATCCTGTTCCACCTACATGACCAATCGTGAGCAGCCCTTTTAAAGTCTTACTTGAATAAATTCCTAAGATAACCGATATGCCAGACTATTCTGGTATGAGAATATCTTAATGTCACTCTAACAAATGCTTTCCGCGCAGGCCGTCGCGTTTCACACCGCCATCATGGACACCTGTCGGAGAGCCAAACAACCGGAGCACAGCGATGCGATGGCGCTTTGGATGTATGGCAAAGCGCTGGCGATGGGCCGGCTACAGCTCACAATGCTGGCCATGGCCGAGGCTGCTCCGGCCGAGCCGGAACCACACGAACCAGGATTATACGAGGCCGCCCCGAGCGAACCGGAACCGCCCGAACCTGAATCATGCGAGGCCATCCTGCGTCAACCGAAACCGCCCGAACCTGAATTGGCATGGACCGGCCGCCCGCCGAACATCAAGTCGACACGCAGCCGGACCGCCCGCTGACTGGTGATGCCCTGTTCCGCTTTGCCTCCCGCCGCATCGAACCGTCAGAATGCCAGCACGTGGTCTGGCAGCAATCCATGATGGAGGGCGAAGTGAACGCGTCAAGGCAATTTCCGGAAGGGTCCCTTAACGCCGCCTTCCAGGAACAAGTCAGCCTCACCAGGCGCAGGCTTCCGCTTACCGCCTGGCTGATGTAAACGCCCCCTGCTGTAACGATCCTGCGTAGCCGATCCCTCGGCCTATCGTAAAGCCGGAGCTTGCATGACCGCCCCGTTCGCGCTGTCTTCCCTTGGGGCCTCCCCAGGACTCGACATGTTGACGCCGCTGATCCTGGCGCTGCCGAAGGGACGCATCCTGTCGGAGTGTAGCCCCCTGCTGGGGCGCGCCGGTATCGTCCCATCGCCCGACTATGCCGATGAGGACAGCCGCCGGCTCCGCTTTCCGACCGATGACCCGATGCTCGATCTGGTCCGCGTCCGCCCCTTCGACGTTGCTACCTTCGTCGCCTTCGGCGCGGCGCAGATCGGCATCTGCGGCGCCGACGTGCTGATGGAGTTTGATTATCCGGAGGTTTACGCGCCGCTCGACCTGGGGATTGGCCAGTGCCGCGTCTCGGTCGCCGAACCGGCGGAAACGGCGGGATCGGACGATCCGTCGCGCTGGTCGCGGGTGCGGGTGGCGACGAAATATCCCAACATCGCCCGCCGGCACTTTGCCAACCGCGGTATTCATGCCGAGGTGGTGCACCTGAATGGTGCGATGGAACTCGCGCCCGGCCTGGGCCTGTGCCGGCTGATCGTCGATCTGGTGCAAACTGGCTCCACGCTGAAAGCGAACGGCTTGGTGGAAACCGAGGTCATCGCGCCGGTGACCAGCCGGCTGATCGTCAACCGTACTGCGCTGAAGACGCAGCCGGAGGCGGTCGGTGCCTGGATCGCCCGTTTCCGCGCTGCAATGCAGCCAGCATGATTCACCTGTCCACCGCCGACGCGGGGTTCGAGGCACACTTCACCGCGCTGCTGTCGCAGGCGCGTGGTACTACCGAGACCGTGGACCGCGCCGTGGCCAGCATTCTCGCGGATGTACGCGCTCGCGGTGACGCGGCGGTGATCGATTTTACCACGCGCTTCGACCGGCAGGCCCTGACGGCCGATCGGCTGGGCATTGCAGCAGCGGAGATTGATGCGGCAGTGGCATCCATCCCGACCGAACTGGCCGCCGCGCTCGACCTTGCCGCAACACGCATCGAGGCGTTCCACCGGGCGCAGTTGCCACAGGACCTGCGGATGACGGATGCAGCGGGGGTGACGATGGGCCTGCGCTGGACCGCGCTTGATGCGGTCGGGCTGTATGTGCCGGGCGGCAAGGCGGCCTATCCGTCGTCCGTACTGATGAACGCCATCCCGGCCCGCGCCGCCGGGGTTACGCGGATTGCGATGTGCGTCCCCTCTCCCGACGGCGTGCTGAACCCGTTGGTTCTCGCCGCCGCACGACGGGCGGGCGTGGATGAGATCTACCGCATCGGCGGCGCGCAGGCGATTGCCGCGCTGGCGTTCGGGACAGCCAGCATTCCGCCGGTGGATCGCATCGTCGGCCCCGGCAACGCCTACGTGGCCGAGGCCAAGCGGCAGGTGTTCGGCCGGGTCGGCATCGACTCCATCGCTGGCCCGTCGGAGGTGGTTGTCGTAGCCGACGCCGACAACGATCCCCGGCGAATCGCCGTCGATCTGCTGGCCCAGGCGGAGCATGACGAGGCGGCGCAATCCATCCTGATCACCGATAGCGCCGGCTTCGCCGATGCGGTCGCCGCGGCGGTGCTGGCGGAACTGCCTACCCTGCCCCGCGCCGCAATTGCCGGCGCAAGCTGGCAGGCGCAGGGTGCTGTGATCTTGGTGCGGGAGTGGGCGGAGGCTGTCGCGCTGGTTGATCGCCTGGCGCCGGAGCATCTGCAACTGATGCTGCGGAACGCCGATTGGATGTTCGGCGCGGTTCGCCATGCCGGCGCGGTGTTTCTGGGTGCTTTCTGTCCTGAGGCGGTGGGCGATTATGTCGCCGGGCCGAACCATGTGCTGCCGACGGGACGCACCGCCCGTTTCGCCTCCGGACTTTCGGTGTTCGACTTTCTCAAGCGCACGACGTTCGTCTCCGCGACACAGGCGGCGCTGGACACGGTGGGACCGGCCGCGGTGGCGCTGGCGGAAGCGGAAGGCCTGCAGGCGCATGCACGTAGTATTGCCCTGCGGTTAAGTAAGTAGCCGCACGCCGTCGATGCCGGCGAGATCATCACCGAGATCCTGATGTCGCCATCTGGCAAACCGCGCGAACGGCGCATGCGTCTGATCTTCAGCCGCAAGGGATTTGACGGAACAGCCGGCGGTTGCGCCAGCCCAATTGTTGACGACAGGCCCGTCTCCTTGCCGATCCCAACGCGATCTCCGACCTCGACCTGCTATGGCGATCTTCTGGGAGCCTATGGGGATCTCGTGCAGGACCTTACCTCGGGCCGGATCACCCGGTGTTCGCCGTGCCATCTCGACCCGGATATCCGGGTCGGGTGTTTACCCAGGCTACCAGGTTGGCGAGGGTGCTTGGGACAGGTTGGCGCTGCCCGGTCCCATTTGGTTCGCCAGGGGGTGGGTCCAGGCGACCTGTTTCTGTTCTGGGGCAGGTTTCGGCCAGCCCGGCGCATAAGTGGACGCTGGACGTTTCATGGCCTCACGCAGCACAGAATTTTTGGCTGGCTTCAGGTTGGCGAGGTCATCGAACTCGGTCCCGACGGGGCATGGGTCACGACCAGATATCCGTGGCTAAGCAGCCATCCGCACGCGCGGGCAGGCTGGCCTGCGTCGAATGGCCTATATGTAGGCGCCGAAACTCTCGATGCACCCGGCGTCCATGCCGGTCTGCCTGGTTGGGGCACCTTCGCCCGCGGTTATGGCTTAACGGCTCCGAATGCGAATCCATCCGTCTGGAGCGTTCCCAAATGGCTGAACCCAGCCGTCGGTGGTGCCGGCATGACCTACCACGCAAGTCAACGCTGGCATGCGGATGGAACGGTGAAAACTGTTGCGCAAGGTCAGGAGTTCGTCTCGACAGTCGATGGCAGTCCCGAGGTGTCCGACTGGCTCGTCAAGCTGTTCGAGGACGCATCATGAGACGTATTGGGCCGCGTGACTGCGTCAGGCATCGGCACGGCCCGATCAGGCGCTTTCGTCTCCGGCCTTGACGGTGTACGAGCCAAGCATCCCGACGGCCGTGCGGCCCGGAGTGTCATGTTGCGGTATCCTGGCAGGCAGGGCTGAGCAAAGACTTGAGGGCCAGCCAAGAAGCCGGCAGATATGGATACATGAAAATGCTGCGTTCAATGCGTTGCTTCGTGATAGTGGCCATGGCGCTCGCGGCCAGTACGGCGTTTGCGCAGAAGTCCGAACTTCCAATTTACCAGATACGCGTCGGCGACCAGATGCGGTCCTACAGCCTGGATCAGCCGCACGCGGACCGCGCGCATGCCCGCTTGCCCATCATCATCTACCTGCACGGTGTCGGCACGCACATCACCGATACGCTTGAGATCAGATACAACATGCCGTTCGCCAAGCTGCCAGGCCTGGAGGCCGCGCTAATCGTTTACCCTCAAGGGGCTGACCGCAACTGGGACTCCATCCCAGGCCGGATTGATACCTGGCACCGGCTGTCCGATATCAACGGTGAGCAGGTGGACGACATCGGATTCCTCCGCGCGCTGATCGCTGATCTGGTCACGCATTACAACGGTGACGCCGCGCGCGTGTACGTCGTCGGCGTTTCCGCCGGCGGCTACATGACCGCCCGCGTGGCCTGCGAACTCGGCGACAGCGTGACCGCGGTGGCCGATGTGATCGCGACAGCACACCGGTCTCAGCTACGCGATTGCCCCAACAGCCGGCCGATCCCGTTCCTGCTGCTCGCCAGCACGACCGATCCGGTGAACCCATACGCGGGACGTGCGGGAGACGAGGTGAGCGACCTGGCCTCCGCGGTCGAGACGGTCTCGTTCTTCGTTCAGCACAACGGCTGCACCTCTCGTAGGGAGGAACCGCTGCCGCACCTCGACCGCGACGTCCCCTCGACTGTCACCCTGACCCGGTACGCCGACTGTGCGCAGGGGGCTGACGTGTTGTTCTATCGCGTCGACGGGTCGGGCCACAGCGTGCCCTCGACGGCACCGCCGGAGCCGGGAAGTTGGGAGGCGAACGGTGCGCGCAACCGTGACATCGAGACCGCCCAAGTCGTCTGGTCGTTCTTCCAGGAACGCCGGTAGGCAACAGCCACGCGCATCATGCTTGTTTCTAGGCAAGGGCGGCGGTCGCAGACGACTCGATCTGGCGATACCCTTTGTGCCGTGGTGGAAAGCCGTCCGCCACGCTCCGTCTATGAACTCTCGTCGCGTTTTCTCATTAATAAGCGCGGCTATCCGCCACCGGACACGGTGCCATCTTTTCACCCATGCAAACAGATTTTATGGTCAGTGATGACTGCCTCCAGTACGGAACTTCAGCGACTAGCGCAGCATGAAGCTCTCGTACGCCTGCCGAAGGCGGAGCAGAGACCACCGGGCGTGGTTTAACCCAATCAAGGAAACGATGACGGATCACATTGCCGTCTGAAAGCAAAACTGCATGAGCATGCCCACCCGCCTTGAAACCCCGACCTCGGTCGGCTTGCTGGACCGTGCCCGAACGGTTGCCAAACCGGGTTTCAACCGCTGGCTGGTGCCTCCCGCGGCGCTGGCGGTGCACCTATGCATCGGTATGATTTACGGCATGTCGGTGTTCTGGCTGCCGCTGACACACATCATTGGCAACGCTTGCACAGCCGACACCGGCGTGTTGCGATCCCTGACGACCACGACCTGCGACTGGACGGAGCCGAACCTGGTCGTCGGGTTCGAGATTGGCATCGTCTTCCTGGGCGCCGCCGCCGCCATCTGGGGCGGCTGGCTAGAGCGGGTGGGGCCGCCGCCGCGCCGGCGTGGTGGCCAGCCTGTGCTGGTCCGCCGGGCTCTCGGTGGCCGCCTTCGGCATAGGGCTGCACCAGTTGTGGGTCATCTGGCTGGGTATGGGCGTACTGGGCGGGATGGGTCTCGGCCTGGGCTACATCTCCCCGGTATCCATGCTGGTGAAGTGGTTCCCGGACCGCCGCGGCATGGCAACCGGCATGGCGATCATGGGTTTCGGCGGCGGCGCCATGATTGGCGCGCCGCTGGCAACACTGCTGATGGGAAAATTCAAGAACGCCAACGGCCCAGGCGTCTGGCAGACTTTCCTGGTGCTCGCCGCCGTCTATCTGGTCTTTATGCTGGCTGGCAGCTTCGGCTATCGCATTCCGCCGGCGAACTGGAAGCCAGAGGATTGGGTGCAGCCGGCGGTGATTCGCGGGCTCGCCGACTCCGGTCACGTGCACCTGAGCCAAGCGGCGCGGACGCCGCAATTCTGGCTGATCTGGGTAGTGCTGCTGATGAACGTCAGCGCGGGGCTCGGCGTGCTGAGTGTAGCGTCCCCGATGCTGCAGGAGTTGTTTACGGTCCCAGCCGCCACCGCTGCCGGGTTCGTCGGCCTGCTGTCCATATTCAACATCGGCGGGCGGTTCTTTTGGGCGGCCATATCAGACAAAATCGGGCGCAAGATGACCTACTTTGTCTTCTTCGCGGCCGGCATCGCGCTGTACTTGGCCGCGCCAGGGGCAGCGCATGCCAGCAGCAAGGCGCCGTTCGTCGTTTTCTGCTGCATCATCCTGTCCATGTACGGTGGCGGGTTCGCCACCCTGCCGGCCTACCTGGCGGACGTGTTCGGCACGCATTTCATTGGTGCGATTCACGGCCGGTTGCTGACGGCGTGGCCCACCGCCGGGGTACTGGGGCCGGTGCTGGTCAGCACCATCAATGAACGAGCCAAGGAGGCCGGCGTCGCCAAGGCGTTCATTTACGATCAGACGCTCTACGTCATGGCGGGCCTGCTCGCCGTGGGGTTGGTGGCCAACCTGCTGGTCCGCCCGCTGGCGCCCCGCTGGGTCATGACGCCAAACGAGCTTGCCATGATGCAGGATACGCGCGCCGGTATCGCCGGGTCCTACGGGATCGGACTGGGTGGGATGAGCGCCAGGGTGGCCGTAGTCTGGCTATGCGTGCTGCTGCCGATTGCCTGGGGCCTGTGGATGACCCTCTCGAAGGTCGCGATTCTGTTCTGACGGGGCTACCTGTGGTTGGCGGCCGAACCAGGAGAACATCGACGATTGCGCGCAGGAGGAAGCTCCGGATACCGCCGCGGTCGGCGTGAACGAGGATGATACAGGATCGCCAGCGAACCAAGTCGGTGTGGAAGGTGCCCGTCTGGCGACATCGAGCGCCAGCCGTGCCGTTTAATGGACGACCGGCCATCACCTTCATCGCTTCGTGTGAAGGTAGAACGCTTTCTTGTCATTAGGCCAAACGATTTAGAATTTGGCGTGGTCGTATGGACCGAGCGCAGCGGCGCGAGGCGGATGATCTCATTCAGGCGGGTAAGATTTAGCGCAAAAAAGCGTGTCATGCCCGCTTCGACCAAAGACATTCAGGCAGTGCGTGATCATGGCGAAAGCCGATCAGCCTGCGACACATTCGCACGGGTCAGCCAGGCGAAGGAGAAAGACGCGCGAACGAAGATGACGGCGTACTACCTCGAGACTGGAAAATCAGGTCCCGCGCTGGTTCAAGGTAATCAGCATCGGTTCGCGGCTGAGGATCAACATGGTCTTGCGTGCCTTTGTCCAGACGCGTCAGCGGACCACGGCAATCCAGAATAGGCACACTGCCTGCGCACAGAACGCGTTTAACATCATTTGGTTGACGCTTCATCACCAGTAGCGAATGCTCTGGTCGCGGCCCAGAAGAAGCCGAAAAGCCGACCCGCCATCGCGTCATCTAACCGGTGCCAAGGAGCGCGGGCGACAATAAAGAGGAACGTCATGGCCACGATCGAACGGATCGAGACCGCCAGCATCGATGAACTGCGCACGCTGCAACTTGCTCGCATGCAGGACGTGGTGGGCCGGGCCTATACGCAGGTGCCGCACTATAAGGCTTGCTTTGACGCCGCCGGAGTGCATCCCGATGATCTTCAGCGCCTGGAGGACCTTACCAGGTTCCCGCTGACGGCGAAGGACGACCTGCGGCGGAACTATCCATTCGGCCTGTTCGCCGTGCCAATGGAGCAGATTGTGCGCATCCACGCCTCCAGCGGCACCACTGGCAAACCGATCGTTGTTGGCTATACCAGGCAGGACATCGAGACCTGGTCGTGCCTTGTGGCCCGCTCGATCCAAGCGGCGGGCGGACGCGTGTCGGACAAGATCCATGTTGCCTATGGCTACGGGTTGTTCACCGGCGGCCTCGGCGCCCATTACGGCGGCGAATATCTGGGGGCGGCGGTGATCCCCGTCGGCGGCGGCTTCACCGAGCGGCAGGTGCAGATCATTACCGACTTCACCCCGGACATCATCATGGTCACGCCGTCCTACATGCTCGCCATCGCCGAGGCGTTCGATGCGCAGGGTCTGGACGCCCGCGACACCAGCCTGCGGCTGGGCATCTTTGGTGCCGAACCCTGGGGCGAAGGCATGCGCGCCGACATCGAGCGCCGCCTGGGGATCGAGGCCCTGGACATCTATGGATTATCGGAAGTCATGGGACCCGGCGTGGCGCAGGAATGCGCCGACTCCAAGGGCGCGCTGACGTTCTGGGAGGACCATTTTTACCCGGAAATCATCGATCTGGCCTCCGGCCTGCCGGTGCCCGACGGTCAGCCGGGCGAGCTGGTGATCACCACGTTGACCAAGCAGGGCATGCCGGTGATCCGCTACCGCACCCGCGACCTGACCCGGCTGTTGCCGCCCACCACCCGCGCTATGCGGCGGATCGAGCGCATCACCGGCCGCAGCGACGACATGCTGATCATTCGCGGGGTGAATGTGTTCCCCTCGAACATCGAGGCGGTGTTGGCACGCGAGGAAAAACTGGCGCCGCACTATGTGCTGGAGCTGCGGCGGCCGGAGCACCTGGATGAACTCGATGTGGTGGTCGAAACCCAGTCGGCGCTAGCCGGCCGGTTGCACGCCACGGAGCTGGCGGAGCTGGAACGGCGTGCCGAACATCTGATCAAGGTCTTCGCCGGCATCACGACAAAGGTGCGTGTGGTCGAGCCGGGGACGCTTGAACGCTCGCAGGGCAAGGCGAAGCGCGTCATCGATCTGCGGCCAAAGGACTGATTCCGATGTCAGCGACACTGCACAACCGAGCGGCGCGCGACCAATTCCTGAGCGAGAACATCGAGGCAGTCTACGCTGCGTTGACCGGCGGGTTCAGCCGTTTCGTCCGCCTGCGGGACTTAATGCATCTTGCCGCTGAAGCTTATCCCGGTCTGGTGCCGACACCGGAGCAGCTCGTCGAGGAGGCCGCCTTGCCGCTGAAACAGAAGCAGGGGCTGGAAGGCGACCACAGCCTGCTAATCTCGCACATCCTCGCCCATCCGCGCTGCGGCACGCACCTGTGCCATGCGATGCTGCTGCCGCGGCCGGAAACGCAGGCGGCGCTGGCCACGCTGGACGTCCAGGGTTTCGTCGACCTCGGGCCAGTGCGCGTCGAACGGTTCGGCCGCGCGGCGCATCTGCTCAGCAGCAACGCACGCTACCTGAACGCCGAGGATCAGGACACAATCGACGCGATGGAGATCGGCGTCGATGTCGCGACGCTAGACCCAGCGACGGAAATCGCCGTGCTGCGCGGCCAGCCGGTGTCGAACGCCAAATATGCCGGACGCCGCATCTTCGGCAGCGGCATCAACCTGACGCATCTTTACCACGGCTCGATTCCGGTCCTTTGGTATCTGCAACGGGATCTCGGCTTCGTGCACAAGTTCCTGCGTGGCGTCGCCACGCCCGAAGCGCTGCCGGACGACGTGAATGGCACCGGCGTGGAGAAACCCTGGATCGCGGCGGTGGAGGGTTTCGCCATCGGCGGCCACTGCCAGATCCTGCTGACCATGGACTACGTCCTAGCCGCCGAGGACGCCTTCATGACGCTGCCGGCCCGGAAGGAAGGCATCATTCCCGGTGCCGCCAACCTGCGCCTGCCGCGCTTCATCGGCGACCGTCTTGCCAGGCAACTGATCCAGGCGGAGCGGAAGCTGATGTGCGACAGCGCGGAGGGCCGGCTGATCTGTGACGAGATCGTGCCGGTCGCGACGATGGATGCGGCCATCGAGCGGGCCGTTGCGATGTTGACCAGCGCCGGCGCGGTGGGCGCGATCGGCAACCGGCGTGCCTTCCGCGTCGCGGTCGAGCCGCTGGATCTGTTCCGCCGCTACTTCGCGGTCTATGCGCGTGAGCAGGCGGCGTGCCACTTCAGTCCGGCGCTGATCCGCAATCTTGAAGAGAATTGGGGTGCCCGGAGCCGCGTGAAGTGTTAGCCACATCATTCGTCTCTGACAGCAGATCCGGTTGATCCATGATGCGTCGCTCGCAGCGACGCATTACGCTCTTGCCGTCATGGCGGCCCTACGCCTCGAGCCTGCCTTCCCTCGCATCCTCGATTGGCCGCCAAGGCGCGGGAGGCGTTCGGCGGCTTTAACCCGAACTTTGCTGTGTTTTTGAGCCATCCGGTTGATTACCAAGGAAACGTGCCACGAACGTAGTCAAGCATTTGGCGAATTTCTCCTTGACACAGGCCGAACCGGTTTGATTCCATGCCTCATGCACATCGCCAAGGTCCCAAACCGTAACGCCAAACCGTCCTTCCTCCTGCGCCAAACCTATCGCGAGGACGGCAAGGTCAAGAACCGCACGCTGGCCAACCTCTCCAAGCTGCCGGTCGAGCGCATCGAGACTCTGCGTGCTGCCCTGCGTGGCGACCCGCTCGCCCCGGTTGGTGACAACGGCTTCGAGATCCGCCGCTCGCTGCCGCATGGCCACGTGCTTGCGGCGCTGAGCGTGGCACGGCGCATCGGCCTCGACGATCTGCTGCCGCGCCGCGCCCCGCCGCGCCGCCGTGACCTGGCGCTGGCGCTGATCGTCGCCAGACTGCTCGACCCGGCGGCGAAGCTGGCGACAGCGCGCATGCTCGACAGCGCCACCGCCAGCCACTCGCTGGGTGAAAGCCTCGGCCTTGGCTGCGTTACCGCCGGCGAAATCTACACCACCCTCGACTGGCTCGGCAGCGAGCAGGCCTTCATCGAAAACCAACTCGCCCGCCGCCATCTGAAGAACGGCGCGCTGGTGCTCTACGACGTCACCTCCACCTACCTCGAGGGCCGCTGCTGTCCGCTGGCCCACCACGGTTACAGCCGCGACAGCCGTGGCGATCGGCCGCAACTGGTGATCGGCCTGCTGTGTGCCGCGGATGGTTGCCCCGTGGCGGTCGAGGTGTTCGAGGGAAACACCGCCGACCCGGCCACCGTCGCGGCGCAGATCAGCAAGCTGAAGCAGCGCTTGCGGCTGCGCCACGTGGTGATGGTCGGCGACCGCGGCATGCTCACCGCCGCACGGATCGAACAAGCCCTCCGCCCCGCCGGCCTAGACTGGATCACCGCGCTGCGTGCCCCGGCGATCCGGCAACTGGCGGAAGGCGGACAGCTGCAATTCTCCCTGTTCGACACCCGCGATATGGCTGAGATCAGCAGCCCGGATTATCCCGACGAACGGCTGGTGGTGTGCCAGAACCCGCTGCTGGCGGCGGAACGCCAACGCAAGCGTGACGCGTTACTGGCGCTGACCGAGGCCGACCTGAGCAAGATCCAGGCCCGGGTGACGCGCGCGAAGAACCCTCTGCGCGGGGCTGGGGACATCGGCCGCGCGGTCGGCGCTCTCCTGGGCAAACGCAAGATGGCCAAGCATTTCGCGTTGACCATCACCGACGCCGCATTTGACTTCACGCGCAAGGCCGAAGCGATCGCCGATGAAGCCAGGTTCGATGGCTTTTACGTGCTGCGCACCAACCTCCCCGCCAAGCAGATCGATACCGCCGGGACCGTGCGGGCCTACAAAGCCTTGGCCCAGGTAGAGCGCGCGTTCCGCTGCCTCAAGAGCGTCGATCTGGACCTGCGGCCGGTGTTCCATTGGACCGCGCCGCGGGTACGCGCGCATGTCCTGCTGTGCATGCTGGCGTATTACCTGGAGTGGCATATGCGCCAGCCGCTGGCGCCGATGTTGTTCGACGATCATGACCGCGCGTCGGCCGAAGCAGAGCGGACGTCGCCAGTGGCCAAGGCCAAGGTCTCCAAGGCGGCTTATCGCAAGGCCTCGACGCAGCGCGTGGTGGACGCTAGCGGCGAGCTCCAGCCGGTGCACAGCTTCCGCACCCTGCTGGGCGATCTGGCAACATTGGCCCGAAACACCGTCTGCTTCGCAGGGCAGAAGATGCTTACCGTTCAGACCACCGCAACGCCGATACAGCGCCGCGCACTCAGTCTGTTGGGGGTCGAATTGACGGCAGCGTAGACAGCAAGCAGGTGGGGTCCGGAGTCGGATCAATGACTTACGTCGAAAAGACGGTAAAGTTCAGTTTAACACGTGGATCAACAATGCCGACGGGAGCATATACGGGGGCCTCGACAGTGTTTCGGTCGAGGACATGCGCAAGTTGTTCGAAGTGAACTTCTGGGGCGTCGTTCAACGCGAAGAATTATCCTGCATCCGAACCCGTTCATGCGCCGAAGGTCTATGCGCTGGAGGTTGTTGCATCAGCAATACTGCAGTTGGCGACCAAGCCGGTTCACGACATCTTCGCGGACGGCGGCAGCCGGATAGTGGCTGCGCTGGGCCATCTGGCGCCCGGTCTGACGGACCGCATCATGGAGAAGATGGTCATCATTGTCAGAAATCGGGGTAGGCGAGCGCAAAAGGCGCTGCACATTCGTTTAGAGCATGATCGTTTTAAGTTGACTCCTGCGTGAGTAGGGGTTCCGGCGCGGCCTAAAATCTGATCCAAGCTGTGGGCTGGGTCGGAGGCCAGCATGGATGGGTGCTCCTTACACGTTGGATTTGCGAGAACGCGCTGTCGCGGCATTCCGCTCAGGCAGGAGCCGGCTTGAGACGGCGACCCTCTTCCAGGTCAGTGAGTCGTCTGTGCAGCGGTGGTCGCGGCTGGATCGACAGAAGGGCAGCGTGGCGGCGCAGGGGCTGGGTGGTCATCGGCCCTTCGCACTGGCCAACGAACGCGACAGGATTATCGAACGGATTGCGCAACAGCCGGATCTGCCGTTGCGCGCACTGCTCGCTGAGTTGCAAGACCGTGGCATCACGGTGAGCTATTTTGCTGTCTGGAACATCGTTGACCGCGCTGGTCTCAGCTTTAAAAAAAGCCTGCACGCCAGCGAGCAGGATCGTCCCAATGTTGCCCGTCGGCGCCTGCAATGGCAAAAGCGGCAGGATAAAGTTGATCCCAGACGGCTTGTTTTTGTAGACGAAACCTGGACGAAGACGAACATGACCCCGATCCGGGGGCGGTGCCCGGTCGGCCAGCGTCTGCTCGCCAAGGTGCCGCATGGTCATCGCCAGACGCAAACCTTCGTTGCCGCCCTGCGATGCGACGGCATTCATGCGCCATGCCTGCTCGATCAGCCGATGAACGCGATCAGTTTTCGCGCCTATGTCGAGCAGTTCCTGGTGCCGACGTTACGACCGGGCGACGTTGTGATCATGGATAATCTGAGCAGTCACAAGGGCCCTGTCATCCGCAAGGCAATCCGGACAGCGGGTGCAAAGCTGATTTTCCTGCCACCCTATAGTCCCGACCTCAACCCGATCGAGCAGGTGTTCGCCAAACTCAAAACCCTGCTGCGCAAGGCCAACGCCCGCACCATCGACGCAGTGATCGAAGCGATCGCCAAGCTCCTCGACGAGTATACCGTCGAAGAATGCGCCAATTACCTCGTCAACTCCGGCTACGGGTCAACCTAAAACGATCATGCTCTAAAGGGGGCGGCGGGACAAGGGCCGGAAGGTGGAAACCCAGGGGAATCGCTTGAGTGTCTCATGCGATGCGCCGGATGACGTTTTCCAGATAATCCTGATTCCAGCCGGCCTTTTTACGGCGGTTCTTAAAGCTGGTGACGGGTTTCGCCTGGCTCAGTAAATTCATGGCAGTATGTTTCACGACCGCCATGTTGGCAGGGCCATGAGCGGTGCGCAGGCGCGCCAAATCGTCGTGGAATACCACATCCAGCACCCAGTGCAGCCGGTTCTCAATGCCCCAGTGGCTCCGCACGACCCTGGCGAGGGTCTCGGCACTGAGTTTGGTTGAGCACAGGTAGTATCGGGTTTCTGTCTGGATAACGCCGCCCCGCTCGGTTTCGCTTTCGATCATGCCGATGGCGGTCAGGCCAGGGAATGCAAATTCGCCCGGATGACGCCGCTCGGCGAACAGCCAGTCGATGTCGTGGCAGATCGTATGGCGGCGGGTTTCGATCCGGCCATGGTCGCCATCGACGGTCTCGAAGCTTTGCAGCGTCAGCGTTGGTGGTGGATCGGCAAAGACGGTTTCCACTTCGGCATAGGTCGCTGGCCAGTTCTCCTTCAAGGCCAGCACGTAATCGCCACCACCCTCGATGATCGTCTGGGCAATCTCCTTCTGCGTGCCCATGGCATCGATGGTCACCAACGCGCCGGCCAGTTCCAGACGACGCAGCAGCACAGGAATGGCGGTGATCTCATTGGATTTCGCCGACACCGCCTCTTGTCCAAGGACCAATCGCTGACGCGTCGCCCAGGCGGACACCGTATGCAGCGGCAGACGCCCTTTGCCGCGGGCATGGCTGCGACGCGAGGTCTTGCCATCGATCGCGATAATCTCGGGCGTGTCAGTCCGCAACCCGTCTACCCAGGTCAGGAAACATGTCTTGAACAGCTCAGGATCAATCGCCGCGATCACGTCGCACAATGTGTCGTGGCTCGGGATGCCGTGCTTGAACGGCAGAAAACGGCGGAGGAAGCCCTGGCGTTCGCTGCCCCACAGGCTGATTTCGACAAAGTCGTCCGCACCGGCGATGGTCCCGCAGAGCATCAGCAACAGGATTTCCGGTAGAGGATATAGCACCTTCGTCGCTTGGCGCGGGTCCCGGAGGGCCGCGAAGTGGGACAAGAAGCAGGGCTGGCTTGGCATGGACATAGAGACCTCCTGATGAGAGGCTTCCTATGAATCCGATTCTAGCCCGCACGGGAATCCCTCAACCACTCAAGCGATCGCCCTGGGTGGAAACCTTGCTGGATGGCATTCGCCGTAATGTGCAAGCCGAACCGGATACCGGCCGATGGTTTGCGGTGCGGCTGAGCCTGCGGGTGTTCGGAGCCTTATCGGTTGCCCGATGAGACCGGACGAAAACCGCACTTGACCGGCCACGGCGCAGCCGTCTGATGGCGCAGTCCAAAGCGGTGCTGGCAAAACCGGCAGTGAGCAGTAAGCTCGACGTCGCTGGCATGAAGGGCGGCTAGCCGATATGGACGGCAAAGCTTGAGACAGCACCGTCGCCGGTCTGCCAACCAAGATCATTTCTCTTCCGGGTCAGCGCCCAGAGGCATGGATTGTTCTTCATCCATACTGGTATATACCGACAGCGCCGGCGCGACATCTTCTACTTTGCGGCGATGCCAAACCTCCTATGCTGCTCTGATAATATGACTTTTTATAGGTTCAGTGCTTGATGTCCGGACTGATGCCGACATGCCAATCCGCGAGTTATTCGCCACGGGTGGTTGTCTTTTCCGCCGCCACCACAAGGTGTGTGCGCATCGGTGGGCGACGTGTGTCGCGATCGCCAACGCCGCATTGAACCTACTGGCATCAGCCGAGGTAACTGCCATGGAGCAACTGCCTGGACTGCCGGCGGCGGCCTTCGACAAGGCGGACTCGTCGCCGGATGCAGCCTTCTACGAGCAGCCGCGCTTCGTCACACATATCGACGATGGTGCGATCGCGGCGGTAACCGAGACCTATCGTGCGCTGCTGCCGCCAAATGGTGTCCTGCTGGACCTGATGAGCAGTTGGGTCAGCCACCTGCCGCCGGAGGTGGCTTATGCCTCGGTCATCGGCCACGGCATGAACGCCGAAGAACTGGCGGCCAACCCAAGATTTTCTCGTTGGTTCGTGCAGGATCTGAATGCCGACCCGACGCTTTCACTGGATGATGCCGCATTTGATGGCGCATGCCTGTGCGTATCGGTGCAATACCTCCAGCGGCCGGTTGAGGTGTTCCAGCAGGTCGCGCGCGTGCTGAAACGAGGCGCGCCGTTCATCGTGTCGTTCTCCAACCGCTGTTTCCCCAGCAAGGCGGTGGCGATCTGGCAGGCACTGTCCGGCCCCGATCAGCAGCGTTTGGTCAGCGCCTACATGCAAGCGGCCGGCTTTGGCGATATCGGCAGCCGGACCTCGACACCGCCAGGTAGCGATCCATTGTGGATGGTGTCAGGCAGGGCGGCCGCGTCGTAGCGATATCGCACCGGTCAGCCTGCATGTGCCGGTCCGCATGGCCGGTCACTCGAGTTATGCCGCCCGGATGCGCTTCATGAACTGCTCGACCTGTTCGCGCAGCCGCAGCGCCTCGGACCCAAGGGATGTCGCGGCGGCCTTCACGGCTTCGGCAGTACCGGTGGTGGCATGGGTTTCAGCGGTGACGGCCGTGACGCTGGCGGATGCATCACGTGTCCGCTCCGAGGCGAGCTGCGTGTTGCGGGCGATCTCGCGCATTGCCGATCCCTGCTCCTCCACGCTGCTAGTGATGCTGATGGCCACCGTGTTGACCTCATCGATCGTGCCGCGGATCTGCTTGATTGCCTTGACCGCATCCTGCGTCACGCTACGCACCGCGGCGATCTGGCCACTAATCTCCTCGGTGGCCTTCGCGGTCTGGTTGGCCAGCGACTTCACCTCCGACGCTACGACAGCAAATCCCTTTCCGGCTTCACCCGCCCGCGCCGCCTCGATCGTCGCGTTCAGCGCCAGAAGATTGGTCTGCGCCGCGATATCGCTGATCAGGCTGACAACCTCGCCGATCCGTGCGGCACTTTCGACCAGCCCGCGCACCGTCTCGTCGGTCTTCTGCGTCTCCTCCACCGCCCGCAGACTGACCCGGGCGGCCTGCGCCACCTGACGGCTGACCTCGCTGATCGACACGCTGAGTTCCTCGGTCGCCGCAGCAATGCTGGAGACATTATTCGACGCCTCACCAGACGCCTGTTCCGCATCCCGCACACCGCTGGCGCCGCGTTGGGCGATCTGGATCATGTCGGCGGCGGCGTGATCCATCTGGGCCGAGGCCTGGTCCAGCGCGGCCAGTGCGGAACCTACCTCGGTCTCGAAGCCGCTGATGGAAGCCTCAACCGTGACGCGGCGGGCTTCGGCACGCGCCCGCAGCGTGCTTTGCTCGTCCTCGATGCCGGCCTTTTCAATCGCCTGCTGGCGGAAGGTGCCCAGAGCGGCGGCCATGGCACCGATCTCGTCCTGGCGGCCACCGAAATCCGGCACGATAGACAGGTCACCGCGGGCCAGGCGCTGGGTCATGTCACGCAATGTCAGTAACGGCCCGGTGATGCGGTGGGTCACGACCAGGAAGCCACCAGCCGATGCCACCAGGGCCAGCAGCAACAGCATTGCCTGGCCAACCAGGTCACGCATCGCTGCGCTGCTGTCCTGTCCGGCACGCTCCGCGGCTTGCGCCAGCGCCGCGTCGGCGACGTCCAGCATCACGCCGAGCTTCGGGACGGTATATGGCGACCATTGGTCAGCGGTCATCTCCGGAGTTTGTTGGGTAAGCAGCGCCGCAAGAAGCCGCTGCTGGCGAGCCATATAATCTGGGGCAAACAGGGTCGCCTTGGCCTGGGTAAGCGTTGCGAAGAAGGCCGAAGGCAGGGGCATGCCGATGATGGCGTCGTCAATTGCCGCCCAAAGAGTACGGGCGCCGCCGATAAGGCCGGCGAAGCGGATAGTCGCATCGGGCGCGACGCTTCCCTTGGCCAGCCCAACGGACAGCATCAGTGATGACTCGCCAACAGTCTGCCGGGTCAGCCACGCGAGCTGCTTCACCTCCATCATCTGATTGATAAACGGACTATTGGCCTTGATGCTGGCGAACAGGTTCGCGGAAATGTGGTCCAGCGTGTCCTGCATCGCTAAGCCTGTGGCCGTGTACTCCGAACCCAGTGCGGCGCGGCGGCTGGATTTCGGACCAGCGACATCACGCCAGAACTCGGTCTGCAAGGCCGTCAGCTTGTCGACGGACTGCCGAAGGTCCGGCAACAGCGTTTCCTTGTCATCAAACGGAATGTTTCGCAGTAGGTCCAGGCTGGCCGCCAGGGCTGGCATTTCAGCGTCGCGCAGCGGCGTCAGATAAGCACGGTTGGCGGCGGACAAAGGTTCGTTCGCATTCCAGGTTCGCTGTGTGGTGCTGCGATCCGTGCGCTGGTTGATCATGGCGGTGAAAATCTGGCGGGAGGCGGCGACGACCTGCTGCGCCCGGTTGTTCTCGGCCAGCACATGCCAGGAGGCATTGACGTTCAGCCCCAGCAGGATGATCGCCGCCCCCGCGAAGGCGGCAAGGATCGATTTTAGCAGCCGGTCTAAAGAGAGCGTTTTGAACATATGCGCGTTGCCCTGGACATGATGTCAGGGACACAGGAGCACAGCAAAAGGTTAACGAAACGTACACGTCCAAGGAAAAATGGCGAATCGACTGGCCTGGTGGATCTGACTTCTTTCTAGCTCTTTGCTTCAGTGGCCGGCTAATTCCCTATGTCGGCCGCATAATGTAATGAATTTCGGGGGCAGGCCCCTAGACTGCCTCATGCGTCCGCAAATTGTTGTTGGTCCGGTGATCCCCCACCATCCACCGGGCGAGTTCCGCGTGAGCATCGGCTTTGCGCAACGCGGCGATCCGGTCGGCGTCGGGTGGATCGGCGGTAAACTCGATGATCAGCCCGTCCGGGGACGTGCAATAGATCGACTTGCAATAGCCATGGTCGGTCTCCCGCACCGGCTCATCAGCGGCCTTCAATCGGGCGACAAGTTCATGATAGGTCACATTGTCCACCTTGAACGCGATGTGGTCGAAATTGCGGATTTCCGGCGGCGGCGCCTGACACTTCCGATAGACTTCGTCATCAGCGAACGCGAAGAACGCCAGGGCGCTGCCGTCACCCAGGGTATAAAATGTGTGGCAGAACGCCACCTCGCGGTTGACCCAGGGACTGAAGTGCCGCTCACACCACGTAGCGGTCAGCGGAATGCCGAGCAGGTCTTCAAAGAAGTGGCGGTTCTTTTCCTGGTCCTTCACGACATAGGCATGGTGGTGCAGACGTTCCGGCGGGCGGGACAACAGCTCGGCCATCACGGTTCCTCCTTGGTGCGTCCTGCAGCCAGTCTGCCCGGTAGCTCGGCACCTCGCAAGCTTGCCAAGCAGCCGGATGCGCGGCGGCTCGGATGCGAACGACCAGACACAGGGCGGGGAGTCATGCCATCGATGACATAATCGGCATGCGGTCAGGTGGACGCTCGCTCGATGATGCGGAACGGGACCTGCATCTGGTCAGTATCCCGGCGCTCCTCGCCCGCAAGCCGACGCAGCAGGGCGGAAGCGGCCGACCGGCCGGTCTGCACGCCCTCGACATTCACCGTGGTAATCGACGGCTCGTTCAGCGCGCTCAGTTCAAAATTGCCGAAGCCGCAGACCGCGAGCCGGTCCGGCACACCGATGCCCTGCACCCGCGCTTCCGTCAGCGCGCCAAACGCCATCAGGTCGGAGCTGCAAAACAGCGCGCAACGCTGGTCGAGCAGCGGCAGCAGGGCGCGCAGACCGCTGCGGCCAGCGGCGATCGTTCCGGGGGCGGAAGCGACCTGCTCCGATACAACGGCACCGCCGGCTTTCGCCGCCGCCCTGGTGAAGCCACGGCCACGCGCCAGCGCGCGGGAGTCGCTAGCAGTCAAGGTGGCGAACCGGTCATGCCCTCTGGCACGAAAAAAGTCGGCCACCTCGGCGCCAACCTGCATATGGTCGAAGCCAATTACCATGTCGATCGGCCGGGTGGACACGTCCCAGATCTCCACCACCGGGATGCGCGCCTCGATCAGCATCTGCAAGGCGCCGGGGCTATAAGCTGAACCGGTTAGCAGCAGCGCGTCCGGGCGACGGCCGAGCAAGGCGCGGAACAGTACCTCGTCGTCAGTGTCTTCATAGCCACTGATCGACAGCATCACCTGATAACCTGCCCGGCGCATCGATTCGGTAAAGGCCTGCACGACGCCGGCAAACATCGGATGCGCGATGGTGGGCACGATGGCGGCAACCATGCGGGACTTGCGGGACGACAGGCCGCCGGCGATCAGGTTGGGCACATAGCCAAGCCGATCGATCGCCTCCTGCACCCGCGCCGTGGTTTCCGGCGAGACCCGGTCGGGTGTGTTGATAACCCGCGAGACGGTCATTGGTGCGACCCCGGCGGCGGCGGCGACATCAGTGATCTTGATCGGCGCCGGATGATTGGCAGCGGCGTGCGGCGGTTCGGACAGGGTTGGCTCCTTAGGTTGTCGTAGGATAATGCAAAGCCTAGCGCGCCGCGATATGTCCGGCCAGGGCGCATGACGAAACGTTTGGCCATGAACGCCAGGAGCGGCATGATAGGTGATATCGCTGCCCAGAAGGTTCAAAAAAGCACCGTTGGCGTTTGTAACGAAAGCTGCCTTCGACAATGCTCCGCGTGAGGGCGGCACTGGAAATGCATATTCCAGCGGAGGACATGGTCGCGATCCGGCTTCTCGCTGGATATCTACCACACTTCCGGTTTATAGCTCCGTTGTCCGTGCATGTTACTGAGGTGCGTTGAGCATGGAAAGGGTTGAGCGGAAAACATGCTGATCCAAAGACGGCTTATCGCAACAGCCCGTTCTGGGCGGCGATCGGATCGGAGACGCAATATACAAGATGTTCCATGCATGCGTGGGTACATCGGCGTGACCGCAACTGGATGTGAAGGGCAGCACGTCCGAGCGAGTGCCACGTCCCGCATATGCCGGAAGTGCGTGGACACGGCTGCCGGCTGTTAATCAAGGAGATTACCATGGCAAAATTACGCTTGCTCCAGGCCGCCTGCACGGCTGCAATGCTCGCCGCCGTCCCTGCCTATGCGCAGTCGACCAAACCAACGGGGGATGCCGGCGGCGCCAACGCGCCAGCCGCGCAACAGTCGATGCCGGACACCACGACACCAAATACAACAACGCCGAACAGCACGATGGGCCAGACGGGGTCGCAGACGCCAACGCCCGGCCATCGGATGCACAAGTCGGCGATGGAATCGCACCGTTCCATGCGGTCGGCGCGGACTGACACCTCGCAGGATTCCGCGGTTGATCGCTTGAACGAACGGAGCTATCAGGCGGCTCAGCAGGGTCAGCCGTTTGATGCGTCCAGCACCAGCGGCGGTACGTCGGGCAGCACCATGCCGCACGGCACGATGCCGAGTGGCGGGACATCGGGCGGTAGCTCGACTGGAAGCGGCAAGCTGTAAGTCACCGGGCATAAATGCGGCGTCGCTTCATGCGGCGTCGCATAGGTCGTTTCCTACCACCCGACAAACCAAGGAACACTCAATGTAGTGAAGCCCGAAGGGTCATCGCCATCGGCCTCCGTGCACTAGAATGGTTCCATCGGTTAATACGATTCGGTATCATTAATGAATTCGTAACGGATAGGTGCTGCGGAGGATAAGGTTCAACCGGTAAGCAATATGCGATCGACCACGGCAGCAACTCTCGCCGCGAAGTCATGAAGACTTAGTTGTTCAGCTTAGACTTGCGGGAAAAGATCGTTACCATGTGGGCCACCAGTCCCCTAGGGACCGGTGGAGAGGCCCTATTCCCCCTGGCGCGTCGCATTACCGGCTTGAATGGTACGTCAACGGCGGTACCCGAAATGACTAAACCTGGCGAAACGTGCCGCCGTGGATTGGGCAAGATGGTCAACAACAACGTCCTGGTGCCCATCCTGATCCTGCACGACGTCGATAAGCCGCTGATTTACGTGCAGGAGAGCTCGGATGAAGTCACTTAAGCGAAGCTGGCGCATGAACTGCGGCATGGGGTAGCGGGCGCGATGCTGCTGAAGGAACTCGACTTTGACCACGACATCGTCAGCACGGTCGCGCTGCATACCGGCAATGCACCGTTCCATGGTCGCACGCATAAAGCTTCCTGCATTATGCTGATTATTTTGCAACCAATCCATCATGCTGCAAGGTGACGACAAGGAACCCTATTACCAGAAGCACTGGCGCTAAGCACGCGGCCCCTCCTCGCGGATTGATGAGACGCGATTACATTAATCATAAAAGCCAGCCACGGCCAAACGCGCAGACGATCAGGCCCACGACCGCAACAGGCAGAATTCATCCGGGCGCGCGCCTTTTCATGCCGCAAGGATTGGCGTCGGCGCGCGACGTGTTAGGCTTCCAAAAGGCTCACAACCGGAGGGAAACTAACCATGAAAGCCGCAGTCTTGCACGCCCCCCATCAGCCCCTGACCATCGAGGATGTGGAGATCCATCAACCCAAGCGCCGGGAGGTGCTGCTGCGCACCGCCTTCGCCGGCCTGTGCCACTCCGACCTGCATTTCATGGAGGGCCTTTATCCGATTCCCACACCCATCGTCCTGGGTCATGAAGGCGCGGCGGTGGTCGAAGCGGTGGGGGAGGACGTGACCTACGTGAAGCCCGGCGACCACGTCATCACCTGCCTGTCGGTATTCTGCGGGGAGTGCGCGCAATGCACCACTGGCCACACCAACCTGTGCGAGAACACCGAGGTCAAGCTGCTACCGGGCGCCGCCCGCCGCATGACCTGGAAAGGCGCTGTGCTGAACCAGGCCTTCAACCTGTCGGTGTTCGCCGAACAGATGCTGGTGCATGAGCATGCCATCGTGAAGATCGCCAAGGACATCCCGCTTGATCGCGCCGCATTGGTCGGCTGCGGCGTGATGACCGGGGTTGGCGCCGTGTTCAACGCGGCGAAAGTGGAACCCGGCAGCACAGTCGCGGTGATCGGCTGCGGCGGCATCGGTCTGTCCGCCGTCAATGGCGCGGCGCTGGCGGGCGCGGCCCAGATCATTGCAATCGATACTAACCCGTCGAAGCTGGAGAAGGCGCGGGAGATGGGGGCAACCGATACCATCAACGCCTCTAACGTCGATCCGGTGGCGGCGGTGAAGGACCTGACCGACGGCCAGGGCGTGCCATACTCCTTCGAGGCGATCGGGCTGAAGATCGCCGCTGAACAATCCTTCGCCATGCTGCGTCCGGGTGGCGTGGCAACCATCATCGGCATGATCCCGCTCGGCACCAAGATCGAGTTGCACGGCGCCGATTTCCTGCGCGACCGCAAGATTCAAGGCACCAGTATGGGTGGCAACCGCTTCCGTGTGGACATGCCGCGGCTGTTGGAGCTGTGGCGGCAGGGCAGACTGAAGCTCGATCACCTGATTTCCGGCCATATCAAGTTGCAGGAGATTAACGAGGGTTTCGCAATGCTGAAGTCGGGTACACCAGTGCGCAACCTAATCGATTTCGGCGTCGTCTAAGGCAAGATCGCGGCGTGTCCTGCTGGATGCGCCGTGGTATCCTCCACCGGCTCACGAGGCGGACCGGCGGGATTGTCGAATCGTGGCAAGATCAAACTTGGGCGCTCGTCCGGGACCTGCGGTGGATGGTAGGGCGAAGTCGTGGATGGCGGCGCCCGGCCCACTGACGGCCTCGCCGGCGGTACAACTGGTTTGGCACGAAATTGCTGATAACACCCTTATGTATCTGACGCCGTGCCGCAACGCCCCTACCTGTGGCGGAGATTTCAAAGGTGCTGTCTTATGCAAACCATTACCGCGGTTGTTCTGCTGGTCATGCTCTACGGTTCCGCGCACGCTGGCTTCGATCAATCTGCCTCCGGTCGGATCGTCCTGGCGCAGGCGACCTCCACCGATAACGCGCATACGCCGGTCACGCCGAATGCGCCAAGCCCCAGCCGGCCAGGGCAGCTACAGCAGCTTTCGCAAGGTGGATATGGCGTGACCACGGGTGGCACCTCGCATTACCAGACGCTGCAAACGCCGGGCGGCGGTGGCGCGCTCGCGGTCCCCAATGGGGCCGGTTCGTCCAACGTGATCGGGTCGCAGGGCCGCGCCGGAACCGTGACCTCGCCGCGTTAGCGCCGCTGCCGCCGAGCCGGTCAGAAATTGGCTGGCGTCCGGTTTTTCTCCAGCGGGAATTTTCCTCCTGATCAGTCGGCGCAGGTCGCTCGGGAGGCATAATAATCGCGCTTTCACAGCGCCCCTGCCGGCCAAGACATATCTCCGACGCAGGGCTGGCTTCCGCCATTGACGGGCGCGTGCGGCTGTTTCAGCCTGCCCGCGATCAGGAGGGAGTTGCAGTCATGGCCAACGATTACACTGTCGGTGATCTCGTCGCCGAGTTCCTGTCGGCCTGCGGTGTCACCACCGTGTTCGGTATCGCCTCGGTGCACAACATTCCAATGCTGGACGCGATCGGCCGGCGCAACAGTATTCGCTTCATGATGGCCCGTGGCGAGTTGGGCGGCGCCCACATGGCGGACGGCTATGCACGGGTGTCAGAAGGACTCGGCGTGATCTTTTCCTCCACCGGCCCGGGGGCGGCCAATGCGGTCGGCGGCCTGATCGAGGCTCGGTTCGCGGGTTCCCCGGTGCTGCACATCACCGGCCAGACATCGACGAAATACCTCGATCGCCGCGTTGGTACCGTGCATGATCCCTACGATCAGCTCGGCATGATGGGATCGGTCTGCAAGGCCGCCTATCGCGTCCGGTCGGCACAGAACGCGCTGGGCGTGCTGACCCAGGCGGCGGCCGAGGCGCTCAGCGCGCCGATGGGGCCGGTCAGCGTCGAGGTGCCGATCGACCTGCAACGCGTGAAGATCGAGCGGCCCTCGGGACTGGATCGTTTCGTCCTGCCGCTGCAGACCCCGCGGACGCCGACGGAGGCGGAGCTGGATGAGCTGGCCGAAAGGGTGTTGGCGGCGAAACGGCCGTTGCTGTGGCTAGGGAATGGCGCGAAGCAGGCCGGCGGCGCGGCGGCGAAGCTGCTGGACATGGGCTTTGGCATGGTGACCAGCTTCAATGGACGGGCGACGGTGGCGGAAGACCATCCACGAAATCTCGGCGCGCTGACCGGCAGCGGGATGCCCTTGATCACGGACTTCTACAAGACCTTGGACCTGTGCCTGGTGGTCGGCTGCCGCCTGCGCGGGCAGGAAACCAACGAGTTCAACGTCAAGCTGCCGGACAACCTGATCCAGATCGACGCCGATCCGCTCGCCAATGGCCGAACCTATGCCAGCCGGTATTTCGTCTGTGGCGATGCCAAGGCGACGCTGGAAGGGCTGGTTAGCCAGATCGAGCGCCGACTGCAGGTCATGCCTGGCTACCCCGAGGAATTCGCCGAACTGAAACGCACCGCGCAGCGCGCATTTATTGATACCCTCGGCGTCTATGGCACGTTCAGCGCGCAACTGCGGCAGGTAATGCCGAGGGATGCGATCTGGGCCCGCGACGTGACGCAGAACAACACCACCTGGGGCAATCGGCTCTTTCCGCTGAGCACGCCGAAGCAGAATGTCTACCCGGTCGGTGCGGGCATCGGCCAGGGACTGTGTCTTGGCATCGGCGCCGCCGCGGCGGCGGGCGATTGCAAGACAGTCGTCATGACCGGCGATGGCGGCTTCTTCCTGAATGTCGGCGAACTCTGGACAGCCGTGCAGGAGAAGCTGGACATGGTCGTGATCGTGATGAACGACCGCGGCTATGGCGTGATCAAACGCATCCAGGATGCCACCGCGCAGGGTCGTCGTTTCTATGCCGACCTGCAAGGCCCGGATCTCGAGAAGCTGGCGGCGCTGTCGGACATTCAGTATTTTCGCTGCTCGCGTGCCGATACGTTTGGCGATACAGTCGCCAGCGCGCTGGCGATCAAGGGGCTGACGATGGTGGAAGTGGACATGACCGCGGTGGGCGAGTTCCCGGCGTATTTCCCGTTCAACCAGAAGCCCGCCGCCTGAGCGGCATGCCGCACGCCGGACCCGTCTTCCACACGGCATTGGGGCTGGTGTCGCTGCTGTTGCTGGCGTTCCTGTTCAGCGAGGACTGGCGCCATGTCCCGTGGCGCACGGTCTTCTGTGGTGTTGCCTTGCAGATCGGCTTCGCCCTGCTGCTGATCGACGTTCCCGGTGCCGACCGCCCGATGGTGTGGCTGAACGATGCCGCCAACGCGCTGCACGCGGCCACGCTGGCTGGCACGCAGTTCGTCTTCGGGTACTTGGCCGGCGGCGTCCTGCCGTTCGCGGAGACGCATCCCGGCGCGAGCTTCATCCTGGCATTCCAGGCGCTGCCGCTGGTGCTGACGATCAGCGCGCTGGCCTCCCTGCTGTTTCACTGGGGCGTATTGCAGCGGATCACCGGCGCGTTCGCCTGGCTGCTGCGCGGCGCGATGGGGATCAGCGGGCCGCTGGCGCTGGGCGCGGCGGTACATGTCTTCGTCGGCATGATCGAGGCGCCGCTGCTGGTGCGTCCCTATCTGCAGCGCATGCAGCGCGGCGAGCTGTTCGCCCTGATGACCTGCGGCATGGCCGGCGTCGCCGGGACGGTGATGATCATCTATGCCTCGTTCCTGGCGCCTGTCGTGCCGAACGCGTTGGGCAACATCCTGATTGCTTCGATCATCAGCACGCCGGCCGGACTTGCCGTCGCCGCGCTGATGGTGCCGTTCGATCCGGCCAATCGCGGCGAGGGCCGGCTGGTGATCGACGATCCACCGGTCAGTGCGATTGATGCCTTGGTGAAAGGCACGATGGACGGGATACCCATTCTGGCCGCGATCATCGCGACGCTGATCGTGACCATCGCCTTCGTCACGTTGGTGAACATGGTTCTCGGACTGTTTCCGGCGGTGGCGGGCGGACCAGCAACGTTGCAACGCATCCTTGCGTTGCCATTTCGTCCGGTGATGTGGCTGATCGGCGTGCCGTGGGCGGAAACCGGTCTGGCGGCTGGCTTGATGGCGACCAAGACGGTGCTGAACGAGTTCGTCGCATACCTGAACTTCTCATCGATGTCGGCGGACGCGTTTTCGCCGCGCACCCGGATGATCCTGACCTATGCTCTGTGCGGCTTCGCCAATTTTGGCAGCCTGGGGATCACGATCGGCGGGCTGGGCGCGATGGTGCCGTCCAGGCGCGCCGAGATCGTCGAGCTGGGCTTGCGCACGATCCTGTCCGGGACGATCGCCACGTGCATGAGCGGTGCGGTGGCCGGCGCGCTGGTCTGATCAGGCCGCCGGCCGGCGGAACACCAGCAGGCAATAGCGCATCGAGCGGGTTCGGTATGCGATCAGGATCCGCAACAACGTTATCGCGAACATACGGTTGATCGCGGTCCGATCCAGCAGGAAACGCAGATAGCCTGGTCTGGTGACTAAGCCGACCAGCATGCGTTGGGTGCAGATCGACCAAGTGCGGCGGACGCGGTCGCTGAGCTCCTCGACTTCGACAAGCTGGAAGCCAGCCTGTTCGCCCATTCGGCGATAGTCGGCTTCGTTGCCCATGCTGGGCAAACGCCCTTCGCGGCAGATCGGCTCCAGCAGATGGCGGACCTCCCAGGCGCGGGGGTTGTCGGCGGCGAGCCAGGCGCAGACCGTGAACAATCCGCCTGGCTTCAGTGTGCGGAACGCCTGATCGAAGAAACGCTGCTTGTCCGGCATGTGCTCGCTGCTTTCGATCGCCAAGGCGTGGTCGAAGGATGCGGCGGCGAAGCCGTTAACGAGCCAGTCCTGCCGCAGGAACTGGATGGTTCCGCGGGCGGCGACACGGCCGCGGGCACAGTCCGCCTGCGTCGCCGAGACGGTGACGCCAATGACATCCGCGCCGTGGCGTTCAGCCAGATATTGCCCGCTGGCGCCGTAGCCGCAGCCGATGTCGCAGACACGATTGCCTGGCATGACGTGCAGCTTCGCGGCCAGCAGCGCGACCAGCGCCTCGGCGGCTTCGGTCGGGGTTTCACGCCCGGTCGTCCAGTAGCCGTGATGCACGTGCTCGCCCCAAATTTCGCGATAGAAGCGGTCGAGTTCATCGTAATGCGCCGCGACGGCAGCGGTGGTTTGCGGTTGTTTTGGAAAGATCACGGTCAGGCCTTCTGGCGATGCCGACAGACGATCGGGTGTCCAGCAACAACGATCAAGTGCGTCCCGCGCGACCCATTATAATGCGGCCGAGGCAGAGCGCGGACGCGCCGTCCTTCCAGCGTTTTGATGAACGGTTGGATCAGCCAAACGATATTAGTGTGGTTGAAGTTCGTGGATCGGTCAGGACGTGACGATCAATGGCACGCCGACCGCCGAGGCGGCCTGACATAGACGCTGGTCAAGAGAGGCCAGAGGTAAGCCGAGACGCAACGCCAACTCCAGGTAACACGCATCGTAAACGGTCAGGTCGCTTGCCGCCGCCAGAGCCGACGTGGCGCCGTAAGCCAGCGCGGATGTTCTGTTATCGATCCGGATTGGCAGTTCCGCCAAGATCGCCAGCCCCTGTGTCTGCTCCGCCAACGTGATACGGCCGCGCCGTTCAGCCAGTAAAAGGACGTTTGCGGTTTCCAGCAGCCATAGTTCGGGCGCGACCGCCCCAAGATCCCCGACCGCGGTGAGCAACGCTTCGGTCGATGGGTTTGCCTCACCCGGAAGTAGCCAGGCGAGCGCGGCCGAGCTATCCAGCACGCAGTGCATCATCGCCGGCCTTCATCCCGGTATGCCTTGAGCTGATCCCAGGTGAAAATCTCCCCGCGCCTGGCAATGCCTTGCCGCAAGGCACGGAGTTTCTCGACAGCGTTTCGCCCCTGGCTGCCTTGTGCGGGGATCGGCACCAGACGAGCAACGGGTTTGCCACGGCGTGTGATCGTCACTTCCTGCCCCTCCTCGACCTGATCAACGAGGGCGCTCAGCCGATTCTTCGCATCGAACAATGTAATCGCATCCATATCGTGCTCCAGCTAGATTGGATAGCTAGCTAAGACGGATCAGCGTGATGTTCAAGAGCAAATGTGCTTTCTCGCTCCATGGGCGATTGACAACTGTCTGTAGCGGTGCCGTTTCGTTACGGGTCGCCCGGTAACGCAAGGAGCAGGCATTCGACAGCGTCCTCAGGGGTCCGTGATGCCGTATCCAGGACGATGCGCGACCTGTTCCAGGGTTCGTAGTCGCGCCACTGGACCGCGTCCCACGTTGGCAGCACCAGACCGGGAACATCGCTTGTTCGGGTTTCGAGGCGGCGCCGGTGCGCGTTGGCGTCGGAGCAAACCACCTCGACCTCCACCGAAGGCACCTCGGCCCGGCTTGCCACCGCAAGCCACGCATCGCGGGTCACCGCCAGGGGATTGACCGAATCGGCGATCACGGTATTGCCGGCGCGCAGGTTATCCTCCGCCACGCGATAGGCGACGGCATAGCCTTCCGTCACCACGCTGTTCGGCAATGTGCCGCAGGCGCGCAACGCCTGCTCGATCGTATCGACGCGGACATAGCTCGCCTTCAACCGGCCGGCGAGCAAGCGGGCGATCGTTGATTTCCCGGTGCCTGGCAAGCCGCCGAACACGATCAACATGCTGTCGATCCTTCATCCAAGGAATGCCTCCCTCCCCCGCGATCACGTAGTGCAGCCGTATATCGCCCAGATCGGCGTGATGATGTTCCATCCCACGGCTCCCTTCCCCATCGCCCTTATCGTCCCTAGACGGTTTCAGGCAGACCGAGCAGCCTGAACCGTCCAGCTGTCTGTCCGCCCCCATGATTCACGCGCTGTTGGCGTTCCGCCCAGCGCGATCATGCTCTATCATGACGCGACATCGGAATGGGGGAAACCATGCACTGGACGGACCGCCGCGAGCGCTACCATGAGACCATCGGCGGCAGCGCCTGCATTCATCCTGGCTCGGTCTACGACGCCATCTCCGCCCGCATCGCCGAGGAACTCGGCTTCGAGGTCGGCATGTTCGCCGGCTCCATCGCGTCGTTCACCGTCCTGGGCGCGCCCGACCTGATCGTGCTGACGCTGACGGAGTTCGCCGAGCAGGCGTATCGCATCAACCGTGCCGGTAAGCTGCCGCTGATGGTGGATGCCGACCACGGCTACGGCAACGCGCTGAACGTGATGCGCACGGTGCAGGAACTGGAAACCGCCGGCGTTGCCGGCCTGATGATCGAGGACACACTGCTGCCCCGCGGCTTTGGCGAGAAGAAGCCGGCGGTGATCTCGATCGAGGAAGGCATCGGCAAGATGCGCGCTGCCCTGGCGGCGCGGGAGGACAAGTCCCTGGTTATCATCGGCCGCACCAGTTCACCCTCGATCAGCGGGCTGGCCGACGGCATCAAGCGGCTGAAGGCCTACGAGGCAACCGGCGTGGACGCGCTGTTCATCGCCGGCGGCCTGACTCGCTCGGACCTCGACGCCATCGCCGCCGAGGTCAAGGTGCCGCTGATGCTCGGCGGCGTCTCCGGCGACATGCAGGACACGGATTACCTGGCTAGCCGCGGCGTGCGCATTGCGTTGCAAGGGCACCAGCCCTTCTCGGCCGCCGTCAAGGCCACCTACGACACGCTGAAGGCGCTGCGGGACGGCACCAAGCCGACAGCCCTGCAAGGCGTCGCCTCGGCCGACCTGATGGCGAAGGTCACGCGCGCGGGCGACTACAAAAGCTGGACGGAAAAATTCCTCGATTGATCTTCGGCGCGGGCCGGGGAATGGTGCGCGCATGTCCATCCTGACCGGCAAGGCGCGACTCGCGGGCATCACGGGCTGGCCCGTCAGCCATTCCCGGTCGCCGCGATTGCACGGCTTCTGGCTGGAGCGGCACGCGATCGACGGCGCCTACCTGCCGCTGCCGATCCAGCCGCGGGACTTCCCGGCCGCCATCCGCGGCCTGATGCTGGCGGGGTTCGCCGGCGTCAACGTCACGCTTCCACACAAGCTCGCGGCGTTCGCGATCTGCGACGTCGTCGACACGTCCGCCCGGCTGGCCGGCGCGGTCAACACGCTGGTTTTCCAGGACGGCCAGATTGTCGGCAGCAACACGGATGGTTGGGGATTCCTGGCGAACCTGCGCGCCCATGGCGTCGATCCCGCCGTGGGTCCGGCGCTGATCCTTGGAGCGGGCGGAGCGGCCCGCGCCATCGCCGCCGCACTGCGGGAACTCGGGATCAAGGTCACGCTGGCCAACCGCACCCGGGAAAAGGCCGAACGTTTGGCCGACGGCCTGCCGGGGCTGGCGGTGATCGGCTGGGACCGCCGCGATGCCGCCCTGGCCGACCATGTGCTGCTGGTCAACACCACCTCGCTGGGCATGGCCGGCCAGCCGCCGCTGTCGATCGATCTGGATGGCGGCGCGCCGGCTGTCGCCGACATCGTCTACGTGCCGCTGGAGACGCCGCTGCTGGCCGCCGCCAAGGCGCGCGGATTGCCCGCGATCGACGGGCTGGGCATGCTTCTCCATCAGGCGGTTCCCGGGTTTCGCGCGTGGTTCGGCGTGACGCCGGAGGTGGACGATGCGCTTTACCGCTTCGTCGCCGCCGACCTTCTGACGTGAGGATCATCGGCCTGACCGGCGGGATCGGCATGGGAAAGTCCACCGCCGCCGCCGCTTTCCGTCGCGCCCGCATCACGGTGTTCGACGCCGACGCCGTAGTGCACCGGTTGCAGGCCAAGGGCGGCAGGGCGGTCAAGGTCATCGCGGCGGCATTCCCGGGCACCGTCCACGACGGCGTCATCGACCGCGCCGCCCTGCGCCACGCCGTGCTGAACGACCGCGCCGCCCTGGCGTGCCTGGAACACATCCTGCACCCCATGGTACAGGCCGAGGAGCGAGCGTTTGTCGCAAGAGCACGCCGGACCGGTGCGCGCGCGGTGGTACTGGATATTCCGCTGCTGTTCGAGGCCGGCGGCTACAAGCGGGTCGATACCGTCGTGGTGGTGTCCGCTCCGCTGCCGGTCCAGGTCCATCGGGTGGGCCTGCGTCGACGCATGAGCAAGGCCGAGATCGAGGCGGTGATTGCCCGCCAGATGCCGGACCGTGAGAAGCGTCGGCGCGCCGATCTGGTCGTCCGTACCGGGTTGTCGCGCTATCATACGCTGGGCACGCTGCGGCGGTTCATTGGGGGGTTAAGGGGATGAGTCGTTTTAAGCAAGGCGAGGGGCGCTGCCCCTCGACCCAGCCAAGGGACGAGGCCCCTTGGAACCGCTTATTAAGGGGATCGGGAGAGAGGGGGCTATTCGGGGGTTGGTATGGCCTCGGTCGCCCCCTCTTTCCCGATCCCCTGATCAAATGGGTTCAAAGGGCCGTCGGCCCTTTGCGGGTCCAGGGCAGCGGCCTGGCCTTCCTTACACGCCCCCAGGCCCCCACCCCATGATCCGCTCCGTGCTGTTCGATACCGAGACGACCGGTCTGGACCCGCTGAACGGCGACCGGGTGATCGAGGTCGCGGCGCTGGAACTGATCAACGATTTGCCGACGGGCCGGCACTTCCACGCCCTGATCCACCCGCAGCGCGATATCCCGCCGGAAGCAGCCCGTGTCCACGGCATGAGCCTGAACGACCTGGCGGGCAAGCCGCTGTTCGCCGAGGTGGCGCGAGAACTGGCCGACTTCCTGGCCGACAGCAAGCTGATCGCGCACAACGCGCCATTCGACTTCGGCTTCCTGGACATGGAGTTTGGACGCGCCGGCCTGCCGCGGCTGGCGCGGGAGCGGATGATCGACACGCTGGCCCTGGCGAAGACCCGGTTCCCAGGCATGCCCAACAGCCTGGACGCGTTGTGCCGCCGTTTCGCGATCGATCTGTCGGCACGGACCAGCCACAACGCGCTGCTGGACTGCAAGCTGCTGGCGGAGGTCTATGTCGAACTGACGGGTGGCCGGCAGCGTGGGCTGTCGCTGGCGGCGCAGGACTCGCGGGGGCCGGTCACGGTGTACCTGCACACCGGCCCGCGCACCCCCCAGTCGATGCAGCCGACCAAGGCGGAACTGGCGGCACATGCGGCCTTTCTAGCAAGGATCAAGGAGCCGGTCTGGCTCCTACCTTGATTGGATCCATCCCGATCAGGCCCAGCGGAAAATCAGGCGCAGCGGACAATCAGGCCCGGCGGAACCAAGAGCGCAGTCGTAGCGGGCGGCGGAACCGCCCGCTCCTTCAACCCATAGACAGGACGATCAAGCGCTTTTCTTCATGATTTCCTCAGCCACGTTCCGCGGCACCGGATCGTAGTGGTGGAACTGCATGGTGAACGACGCGCGCCCCTTCGTCATGCCGCGCAGGTGGGAGATGTAGCCGAACATCTCCTTCAGCGGCACATGCGCCCGCACGATCACGGTTGACCCGGAGCTTTCCTGGTTCTGGATCTGCCCGCGCCGGCGATTGAGGTCACCCACGACGTCGCCGACATGATCCTGCGGCGTGGTGACCTCCACGTCCATAATCGGCTCCAGGATGATCGGGCCGGCGAGCTTCATGCCGTCCCGGAAACATGCCTTCGCGGCGATCTCGAACGCCAACGCGGACGAGTCCACATCGTGATACTTGCCGTCGATCAGCGTGTACTTGAAGTCCACCGTCGGAAAGCCGGCCAGCACACCGGTATCGGCCTGCACGCGGATGCCCTTTTCCACCGCCGGGATATACTCCTTCGGCACCGAGCCGCCGACGACCTTGTTCTCGAACATTACCCCGGTGTTGCGCTCCAGCGGCTCGAAGATGATCTTGACTTCGGCATACTGGCCCGACCCGCCGGACTGTTTCTTGTGCGTATAGGTCTCGGTGTGCGGCTTGGAGATCGTTTCGCGATACGCCACCTGCGGCGCACCAATGTTGCAATCCACGCCATATTCCCGGCGCAGCCGGTCGATGATGATCTCCAGGTGGAGTTCACCCATGCCGGACAGAATCGTCTGCCCGGTCTCCTGATCGGTGCGCAGCCGCAGGGATGGATCCTCGCCGGCCAGCTTCTGCAGACCCAGGGTCATCTTCTCGACGGCTTCCTTTGTACGCGGTTCGACCGAGATGTCGATCACCGGCACCGGGAAGGCCATCCGCTCCAGCACCACCGGATCGTCGTTGGAGGCCAGGGTGTCGCCGGTGCCGGTATCCTTCAGGCCGACGAAAGCGGCGATGTCGCCGGCCTCGACTTCCTTGATCTCCGCGCGCTTGTCGGCGTGCATCTGGAACATCCGGCCAATGCGCTCGCGGTGGCCCTTGGTGGTGTTCTGCACCATGTCACCGGATTTCAACGTGCCGGCGTAGACCCGCACGAAGGTCAGAGTGCCGTACTTGTCGTTGATGATCTTGAACGCAAGTCCAGCGAACGGCGCCTTCGGGTCGGCCTTGATCCGGCGGCGGTCCGGGTTGTCGCCCTCTTCCTCGTTTTCCTCCAGCGCGACGGCGATGCCCGGCACGTCGATCGGCGACGGCAGGTAGTCGATGACCGCATCCAGCAGCGGCTGCACGCCCTTGTTCTTGAACGCCGTGCCGCACAGCACCGGGCGGAACGTGCCGTCGATCGTGCCGCGCTTGATGCAACGCTTCATCGTCTCGATCTCGACGTCGCCTTTGTCGAAATATTCCTCCATCGCCTGCTCATCGACCGACAGCGCAGTGTCCAGCAGCGTTTGCCGGTGTCCAGCCACCAGTTCCAGCATGTCGGCCGGAATATCCTCATAGTGGTATTTCGCGCCAAGTTCGCCGCCTTCCCAGATGATCGCCTTCATCTCGACCAAGTCGACGACGCCTAGGAACTGGTCTTCCGTGCCGATCGGCAATTGCAGCGGCAGGGCGATGATATCCAATTTCTCTTTCAGCGTATCGAAGGCGCGATAGAAATCAGCGCCGGTGCGGTCCAGCTTGTTGATGAAAATGATGCGTGGCACGTTGTAGCGATCTGCCAGCCGCCAGTTCGTCTCCGACTGCGGCTGCACGCCAGCGACACCCTCGATAATAAAGATCGCGCCGTCCAGCACGCGCAGGCTGCGGTTCACCTCAATGTTGAAGTCGATATGGCCCGGTGTGTCGATGATGTTGATGCGGTTGTCTTTCCACTCGCACGTCACCGCGGCAGAGGTGATGGTGATCCCCCGCTCCCGCTCCTGGTCCATGTAGTCGGTCGTGGTGTTACCGTCGTGAACTTCGCCGATCTTATGTGACACGCCGGTGTAATACAGGATCCGCTCGGTCGTCGTCGTCTTGCCCGCGTCGATATGCGCGGTGATGCCAATGTTCCTAATCTTGTCGAGCGGTACGATAGACACGGCAAATCTCCTGTTATCAAGCGAGCGGGCATATCAGAAAGGGCGCGGGACCCATTGCTGGATTTCGGGGTTTTCCCCCGCGCGCCCACCTGCAGCGACCGCCGAACATGCGGCTGGTTATGTATGCCAGGAAATGCGACAGGGCGCGGTGTTTTGCAAGTGCGAAAACAGCCGTGAGCCCGATGGTTGCTACCCTGGCAGATGCTTTATCACACATTGACACACAGGCCGAGCATAAGGTGATCCCATGGACACACGCACCGCTCAAGCCCTCATACGGTTCGGGCTCGGCCGCCGCGGCGCGGAGCCGCTGCCGGCAGACCCGGGCGCCTGGCTGATGGACCAGCTTCGCCGGCCGGACCCGACGCGGCTGGATGAACCGCCCACCGTCGCCGAGGGCCTGGCCGTGCTGCGCCAGGACCGCGAGACGAAGCCGCCGCCGGGCAAGTCGCTGTCACGCAAACTGTTCCAGACCCAGGCGGCAGCGCAGCTTGCCAATGCGGTCACCACCCCGGCACCGTTCCGCGAACGCCTGGTATGGTTCTGGACCAACCATTTCTGCGTGTCCCTGCGCCGCGGCGAGATCACGTCGGTCGCCGCCGCCTTTGTCGAGGAAGCCATCCGGCCCCACGTCACCGGCGCTTTCTCGGACATGCTGCTGGCGGTGATGCGCCATCCGGCGATGCTGATGTATCTGGACAATGCACGCTCCATTGGCCCGGACAGCATGGCTGGCCTGCGGTTGCATCGTGGCCTGAACGAGAACCTGGCGCGCGAGTGCCTGGAACTGCACACGGTCAGTCCGCTGGCTGGCTATTCGCAGGCGGATGTCACCGCTTTCGCCAAGGTGCTGACCGGCTGGTCGATCGACTTGAAGGCGGAACCGCCCGGCTTTCGCTTTCGCCCCTATACGCATGAACCTGGCGTGCAGATCGTGCTGGGCCAGCCGTTCTCCGCCGATGAGGAAGGTGGCGTCGCCGCCCTGCGCTTTCTCGCCAACCATCCGGCCACGCATCGCTTCCTTGCGACCAAGCTGGCGTGCCATTTCGTTGCCGACGCTCCGCCACCGGACGCGGTGCGCGTCATCGAGGGCCGGCTGCGCGACAGCAGCGGGAACTTGGGCGCCGCGGCGGCTTCGCTGGTGGACCTGCCGGCTGCCTGGCAGCCGGCGACCAAGCTGCGCACGCCGCTGGACTACGTGGTGGCGAGTGTCCGTGTGCTCGATCCGCCGCCTGACCAGATGCCCAACATGGTTGGCATTCTTGGCGGTCTAGGTCAGCCGCTGTGGACGGCGCCGGCGCCGAATGGCTGGCCTGATCGCGCCGCCGATTGGGCCGCACCCGAGGCGATGCTGCGCCGCATCGACTGGGCCAGCAGCTTTGCCGGCCACATCGGCACCGGCGATGTTTTGCGGATCGCCGACAGCGGCCTTGGCCCCCTGTTGCGTGCTGCGACACAGGATGCAATCCGCCGCGCCGGCTCGCGGCGGGACGCGATGACCCTGCTGCTGACCAGCCCCGAATTCCAGAGGCGATAATCATGCACATCTCCCGCCGCGCCGCCCTCCTCGGCTTGACCGCCTCCGTCGGTATCGGCCGTACCACCCTCGCGCTGGCCACGGCACCCACCGACAAGCGGCTGGTTGTCGTCATTCTGCGCGGCGCGCTAGACGGCATGGCCGCCGTTGTCCCGTACGGCGACCCCGGCTTGGTCGCGTTGCGCGGGGAGATCGTGCCGCCGGCGCCGAACCAGCCGGACGGACTGCTCGACATGGGCGGCTTCTTCGGCCTGCATCCCGCGTTGGCTGGACTACACGACATTTATAAGGCCAACGAGGCCCTGGCGGTCCATGCCGTCGCCGGCAGCTATCGCGTCCGCAGCCATTTCGAGGCGCAGGATTATCTCGAGTCAGGTGCCGACCACCGCATGACCAGCGGTTGGCTCAACCGTGTAGTTGCCGCAATGCCATTAACTAGGACGCGACCGGAACCTGAGGCACTTGCTGTTGGCGTCTCCATTCCGCTGCTGCTGCGCGGGCCGGCGCAGGTGACCAACTGGGCGCCACACGGATTTTCCCGACCGGCGCCGGAACTTTACGCGACGATCGCCGCGCTCAATCAGGGCGATCCGGTCACCGGACCCGCCATCGCCGAGGGCATGCGCGCCCGCGGCTTCAGCGCCACGGTCATGGATAGCGAAGCGGAGGTGAAGGAAAAGAACGCCTTTCCGACGCTGGCTCAATCGGCCGGCGAAATGCTGCGCGCGCCCGACGGCCCGCGCATCGCGGCGCTGGAAATCGGCGGCTGGGACACGCATGCGGCACAGACCAATAGGCTGACGGGTCCGCTGAAGCAACTCGATGCCGGCCTGGTCGCGCTGAAAACGGCGCTGGGGCCGGCCTGGACGCAAACAGTGGTGCTGGTGATGACCGAGTTCGGCCGTACTGCACGGGTTAACGGAACTAAGGGCACGGACCACGGCACGGCGACGGTTGCCTTCGTGCTCGGCGGCGCGGTGGCCGGCGGACAGGTCAAGGGCACCTGGCCTGGTCTCGGCGCGGGACAATTGTTCGAGGACCGGGATCTGGCGCCCACCACCGACCTGCGTGCCGTCGCGCGTGGCATTCTAGGGTCGCATCTCGGCCTGAACGCCACGGCCTTAGCAAGCGTGTTCCCCGGCAGCGGCAGCGTGGGAGCAATGCATGGCCTGGTCGTCCAGGCGTGACTGAAGCCGGCCGACAGGGTCGGTCCGCAGCCTGCGGACCCTGTCGCTGCTGACGTCGAGTTCGGCGCTGGCCGGAGCCGGTGTCACGCGCTGCCGCCTGAAGCGCCGGCTGTACCGACCTAGTATCTGATCGCAGAGAAGCGTGAGACGCGTAGCGGCCACGTTTCGGCGCGTGAATCAGATACTTCAGGCCAATAGCGACGTATCGCGCTTCTCTGATGCGCGATACTAGCGACGTTGCCTCCCGGCTCATCGTCGCCAGCATGGGCCGGCGCAGCCCGTCGGCTGGCCACGCCAACACAGCCTTATCCGGCAGAACCATGACGTCCTGGCAGCGGCGCGGCAACACCTGCGCCCGACCTCCGGCAATCTTCGCCATGCCAGCGAGTCTGATGTCGAGCATCGCTTAGATCATCGGGCCGAGCGGGCCGCGAATGCCATGCCCGCTGTGGCAGACGTGGTATCACGTCGTTTCATATTTAGAGAAGTTTGAAGCGATCCGCGGCGCACTGGTCAGCGGCGGCCGAATCATGGTGCACAAGCCTGCCGACTGTGGCGGCGGAAGGTCGATTACCACCCGCATCCGAGGCATGTCGAGGCGCAGCAGCTTGATCGTCATGGCGGCAGCGAAGTCGCCGATGATGCCTGTGTCAGAAGGGCTCGGTAAGTTCTTGCTTCGGCGCCACCGTCAGCGTTTTCCACCGATGTTCCTATTCATCCCCAGCATGGGCGCCGGCAGCGACTCGGCCGATGACATCGGTTCAAACCTGCGCCGGCGCACCTGCCGCGTCGGCGACCGCGGGCAGCCAGGATTCGCTTATACGTGTCATCAGCGCCGTAGATACTGAACAAGGTGCAAAGTGCTGCCACAAGCACGCGACCCGGAGGCTGCACGGATCTGCCAGCGACGATACAGGACTCGACTGTGGTGGCAACGGGTAGAATAGACTACCAGCTGAGTTTCCATTTTTTTATTATCAACTGCTGGTTTATTATGGAGATCAGGCTGCCATCCAAGTTAATGATCGGCCGCCGAATGTAATCGGTCTTCGCGAATGCCGGATAGTATCGGCGGGAAGGGCCCGCCTCTTGCCGGCGGTGCACGTTCGTCATGCCGCCAAAACTTGGCATCCATGCTTTTCTATGCCTATACAAAGGCGTGGCTGACCGGCCTGCGTCTGCACTAGGGCTGAAACACGATACGCCGCTCAGACCTGCCGCCGGTTGACTGCAAGGATTTGCTTACCCCTTAAGTGAATCAATTAGAGTGGATGCCTTGCGAGTTGCCAATGTCGGCCGGTACCCGCGGTAAAGCTGGGGGAACCACAACAACCGGGCGGTTGATGGTAAACCCGGCGAAGCCTATCCTGGAAGTGGATGCCGACAAGATCATCAACGTTACCTTTTACTAGCCGCGGATGCGACGATACCGAGCGGGTCTTCTGGGGCACATGCAAGGAACTTCATGGCGAAGTCGCCCAGCCAGATTTTCAGTTTAAGGTAACAAGTCCGCGCGTCTGATGGCGGCTACATTGTTATTAGCAAGTCGATCTGCCAGCCGACGACAATGTCGCTTCCCGCCGTGCTCAATTACCCCAGTTGGCAAAAAATGCGGTCTTGACTTAGGTTGTCTTGTTCAGCGACCAGTTGTTTCCTGCAGCTTCGCCGAGTCGGTGGCGAATAGCCGGATGCATGCACTCTCTGGCGCGCTCGGCGGCGGCGACGGCTTTGGTATCGCGGCTGGCGCGGATTGCGACAGCGGCCTTCTTGCCGGGTTGCAGTTCCATGTCCCGTTTCATAATGATTTGTGGTATGAATAATGCTGCCGGATAGCGCCAGTTCACGAATTTGTATCAGTAATCCCTGAGTTGACAGAAAAAACATGCAATCAACTATGGCGCTGTTGGCGCTGAAGGTTATATTGATGCTGTTGAGTTGCAGGAAAGAAATAGATGAGTGAAGATGTGTTGGGTCTCACGGCCCAGATCGTGAGCGCGCATGTGACGAAGAATCCAGTTCCCGTAGAGGAATTGCCGGCCTTGATTCGAGAGGTCTATAAAACCCTGTCAACGATAGGCGAAGTCGCGGCACCGGCTGGAATATCGAAGCCGTCGGTCCCAGTGACCAAGTCGGTTTTCCCGGACTACATCGTTTGCCTTGAAGACGGCAAACAAATGACGATGCTGAAACGACATTTGATGACCGAGCATAATCTGACAGTGGATCAATACCGTGCAAAGTGGGCGTTGCCCTCGAACTACCCAATGGTGGCGCCGAATTACGCGGAAACGCGCTCTACGCTGGCGAAGAAAATGGGGCTTGGTCGTAGCCGGACCGTTGTCCCCGCGAAGAAGCCAGGACGCAAGGTAGCCGCCAAGCGCAGCAGCCGCGGCTAAGGCCGGTTTGTCCGTCCCGGTAGATAAAGGTCGCCGCGTGGCCGGCGATTGACCTGGTTTATCCCGATATACGCCCATCCAGGCGCGATGACGTATATTGCCCGCCAGCGTTCCATAGGATGAATCGCTGGCGGCGGTCCGGTTAGTGGAAGCAACCACCGTCAACTGGGCGAACTGAGCTGTCGCTGACCGCAAAGGCTTTCTTGCTTGTTTATCGCGATGATCGCGATCCAATGCTGACGTTCTGGTTCCCGTACAGGCTGCTTCCTCGATTTGTTCCTTCTGGTATCGCCGCCTGTCCTGGCTTCTTCTGATCTTGATGTTAGCGTAGCCGCTGGCGACGGGGCCGCAACCCGGGTGGAGGACGACATCATGAAGCACGGCAGGATAATTCTCGAAACCATCAATGAGGTGATCGTCATCACGTTGAACGATCCCGGCGTGTTGAATGCCTTTGGTCAGAAATTACGGGAGGACTTGCAGGACGCGCTGGACCATGTCGAGGTCAGCCGAGCCCGCTGCCTGGTGATTACCGGCACCGGTCGGGCGTTCTGCTCAGGCGCCAACCTGAACGATCCGGATCGGCCGGAGCGAGACCGCGCCGCCGAAGCGCGGGGCGACATCCAAAGCGACCTGGAGGCTTGGTATAATCCTACGTTCCTGCGCCTGCGCGCCCTGCCAATCCCGGTGATCACCGCGATCAACGGCATCGCCGCCGGCGCTGGCATGAGCCTGGCATTGTCCGGTGACATCAAGATCGCCGCCCGTTCCGCCTCGTTCTTGCAAGCCTTCGCGCGGATCGGCCTGGTGCCGGACTGCGGGTCGTCCTGGATCCTGCCACGCCTGATCGGGATCGCCCGCGCAATGGAGCTTTCTCTGCTAGCCGAACGTCTTCCAGCCGAAACCGCCTTGCAGTGGGGCATGATCAACCGGCTTGAAGAAGACGTCCATTTGATGCCGAAGGCGCTGGACCTCGCGAAGAGCCTGGCGGCCGGCCCAAAGTCGCTGGGCCTGATCCGGCGGATGTACTGGGATGGTTTGGAGAACCGCTACAGCGAACAACTCGACCTGGAAGCGAAGCTTCAAAGCCAGGCGGGAATGACGCAGGACTTCAAGGAAGGCGTGGCCGCATTCCGCGAAAAGCGCTCGGCTCGTTTCACCGGCAACTAAAGGCGATCCCATGCGCATCGGCATTGTTACCATACCTGTCGCCGCACAAGGCGGCCTGCCATCGGATGGCCCGTCATTGCTGGAGCAGGTTGTCGCCTTGGCCCGCGATGTGGAGCGGCTTGGCTTTCATGGGTTTTGGCTGACGGATGCATTCGCGCGCGGCAAGCCAACGCTCGATCCGCTGATCCTGTTGGCCGCGCTTGCTACCCAGACATTCCGGATCGAACTCGGCACCTGCGTAGTGCAGGTTCCGCTGCGCCATCCGGTCGAGCATGCGCACCGAGTGCAGACGCTGAACCTGCTGACGCAAGGCCGCTTGCGCTTTGGTGTCGGCAGCGGTTCGACGAAACACGACTTCGAGGCAGTGCAGGCCAGCTACGACGCCCGTTTCAAGACGCTGCCGGCCTACCTCGATGTCATGCGCAAGGTCTGGAGCGGGGAGCCGGTCTACGGTCCTGCCCTCTCGGTATGGCCGGGCACTGAGTTTGGGCCGCCAGTGCTGCTGGGAGCCTGGCGCAGTGAGCGCTGGATCAATCTGGCGGCGAAGGTGCTGCAAGGCTGGATTGCGTCGGGCATCCATACGTCATGGGAGGACCTGGCGATCGGCGTGAAGATGTATCGCAATGCCGGCGGCAAGCGGGCGGTGCTGGCGAACATCTTTACCGATTTCCGCAATCCTCCGGGCCATTTGCCGATCAGCCATGAACCCAAGATCTCCCTGTTCTGCTCACCGGCGCAGGCACGTGACAGGCTCAAGCGGCTGGAAGACCTGGGTATCGATGACGCGCTGCTGGTCTGCCCATGGGACGACCTAGCGCAGCTAAAGACAGTGGCGGCACTGGTAGGGTGAGGAAAGGAAAAGGCCAGAGCTCTGCCCTGGACCCGCAAAGGGGCTGACGCCCTTGGTGGGGTCGGGGGGGGCGGACAGGGCGATCGCTTGAGTGGTTGAGGGATTCCCGTGCGGGCTAGAATCGGATTCATAGGAAGCCTCTCATCAGGAGGTCTCTATGTCCATGCCAAGCCAGCCCTGCTTCTTGTCCCACTTCGCGGCCCTCCGGGACCCGCGCCAAGCGACGAAGGTGCTATATCCTCTACCGGAAATCCTGTTGCTGATGCTCTGCGGGACCATCGCCGGTGCGGACGACTTTGTCGAAATCAGCCTGTGGGGCAGCGAACGCCAGGGCTTCCTCCGCCGTTTTCTGCCGTTCAAGCACGGCATCCCGAGCCACGACACATTGTGCGACGTGATCGCGGCGATTGATCCTGAGCTGTTCAAGACATGTTTCCTGACCTGGGTAGACGGGTTGCGGACTGACACGCCCGAGATTATCGCGATCGATGGCAAGACCTCGCGTCGCAGCCATGCCCGCGGCAAAGGGCGTCTGCCGCTGCATACGGTGTCCGCCTGGGCGACGCGTCAGCGATTGGTCCTTGGACAAGAGGCGGTGTCGGCGAAATCCAATGAGATCACCGCCATTCCTGTGCTGCTGCGTCGTCTGGAACTGGCCGGCGCGTTGGTGACCATCGATGCCATGGGCACGCAGAAGGAGATTGCCCAGACGATCATCGAGGGTGGTGGCGATTACGTGCTGGCCTTGAAGGAGAACTGGCCAGCGACCTATGCCGAAGTGGAAACCGTCTTTGCCGATCCACCACCAACGCTGACGCTGCAAAGCTTCGAGACCGTCGATGGCGACCATGGCCGGATCGAAACCCGCCGCCATACGATCTGCCACGACATCAACTGGCTGTTCGCCGAGCGGCGTCATCCGGGCGAATTTGCATTCCCTGGCCTGACCGCCATCGGCATGATCGAAAGCGAAACCGAGCGGGGCGGCGTTATCCAGACAGAAACCCGATACTACCTGTGCTCAACCAAACTCAGTGCCGAGACCCTCGCCAGGGTCGTGCGGAGCCACTGGGGCATTGAGAACCGGCTGCACTGGGTGCTGGATGTGGTATTCCACGACGATTTGGCGCGCCTGCGCACCGCTCATGGCCCTGCCAACATGGCGGTCGTGAAACATACTGCCATGAATTTACTGAACCAGGCGAAACCCGTCACCAGCTTTAAGTTCGACTTTGGCCATTTGGTTGAGTGGATAGGCATCGGCCGATGTTGGGTGGCGGAGCGGATGGAGGAATAGAATGAGGCATCCCTGCCGGGAGATGCCGTCATGCTTTGCCTGCCACCCCGCTTCGCCGCCATCATTTTAGCATTTGCCTCGGTGTTTGTGCAGCAGCGCACCTGGCGGCACGCCCGATTGCTGTTGTTGGGCGCGCTGCTGGCGCCGGGCCAGCGCACAGTGAGCAGCATCCTGCGGATCATCGGGTTGCGGCGGGAGCGGCACTTCGTCAATTACCATCGCGTGCTCAACCGTGCGATCTGGCGCAGCCGGCATGCGGCGCGTCTGCTGCTGGACCTGCTGATCAACCGCTTCGTTTCAACCGATCCGATCGTGCTGGGTGTGGATGACACGATTGAACGCCGACGTGGCAAGCGGATCAGCGCCAAGGGCATCTACCGTGATCCGGTCCGCTCATCGAAGTCGTTCTTCGTCAAGACCAGCGGCTTGCGCTGGCTCAGCCTGATGGTGCTGGCGCCTGTGCCCTGGGCACAGCGGGTTTGGGGTTTGCCATTCCTGACCGTGCTGGCGCCCTCGGAACGCTTTTGCCGCACGCACAACCAACGGCATAAGAAACTAACAGACTGGACCCGTCAGGTGGCCTTGCAGGCGCGGCGCTGGCTGCCAAAACGGTTGGTTGTGCTGGTCGGCGACAGCAGTTTTGCCGCGCTTGACCTGCTGGCAGCGCTGATGCGCCAGGGTCTGATCTGTATCACCCGCCTGCGCCTGGATGCGGCTTTGTATAAGCCAGCCGCACCGCGCGAGCCGGGCGCCAAAGGGCGACCCCGCAAGAAGGGTGCGCGGCTGCCAACGCTGATCCAGAGACTGCAAGATCCCAGCACCGAGTGGCAATCGATCTCTGTTTCAGGCTGGTATGGCAACACCGAGCGTCGTCTGCAGATCTGCTCGGATCGCGCCGTGTGGTATCATGCCGGATTGCCGGTGTTGCCGATCCGGTGGGTGCTGCTGCGCGATCCCAACGGCGCGTTCGCGCCACAGGCGCTGCTGTGCACCGATCCAGCTCACGATGCGCACGACATCATCGGCTGGTTTGTGCGGCGTTGGGCGCTGGAGGTGACGTTCCGCGAGACACGTGATCACCTCGGCATTGAGACCCAGCGCCAGTGGTCCGATCAAGCGATCGCCCGCACCACACCATGCCTGCTGGCGCTGTTCTCCATCGTCACATTGCTGGGCACCCGCCTGACCCACCGGGCCCGCCTGGCCGTCTCGACCGCCGCCTGGTACCACAAGCAGCGGCCCACTTTCGCCGATACACTTGCCGCCGTGCGTCGCGAAATCTGGGCCGCACAAGGTTTTTCAATGTCACGGTCCAGGGTAGACAGCAAAAAACCCTCCAAGGCGCTACGCGAAGGCATGACCTACGCCCTCTGCAACGCCGCATGAGCACCGCCAAATGGCCAAAGTCGAATTAAGAACCGCCGTAAAAAGGCCGGCTGGAATCAGGATTATCTGGAAAACGTCATCCGGCGCATCGCATGAGACACTCAAGCGATTCCCCTGGGGGGGCGGAGCCCCCGCCTTGCTTCCTCCCCCGCCCTACACCACAGTGATCCGCTCCAAGCCGCCCATGTACAACCGCAGCGCGTCAGGGACGGTGATCGAGCCGTCCGCCTGCTGGTAGTTCTCCATCACCGCGATCAGCGCTCGTCCGACCGCGACGCCGGAGCCATTCAGCGTGTGCACGAATGCCACCGTCTTGCCATCCGACCCACCGCGGAAGCGGGCATTCATCCGGCGTGCCTGGAAATCACGGGTGTTGGAGCAGGAGGAGATTTCCCGCCACATCTGCTGGCCGGGCAGCCAAACCTCCAGATCATGAGTGCGGGCCGCAGCGAACCCAGTGTCGCCCGAGGACAGCAGCATCCGCCGATAGGGCAGTCCAAGCTGCTCCAGCACCATCTCTGCCGCTCGGGTCATCCGTTCATGCTCACCGGCGCTATGATCTGGATGGATGATGGAGACGAGTTCGACTTTCCGGAACTGGTGCTGGCGCAACATGCCGCGGGTATCACGACCGGCTGATCCAGCTTCACTGCGGTAGCAGTCGGTCAGTGCGGTCAAGCGGATGGGAAGGCGCTTTTCCGGCAGGATCTCGCCGGCGACGGTGTTGCTCAGCGGCACCTCCGCAGTCGGAATCAGGTAGCGGCCGTCGGTGGTCTTGAACAGATCTTCCTCGAACTTCGGCAGACTGCCAGTGCCGTAGACGGCCGCGGCGTTGACCAGGGACGGCACGATCATCTCAGTATAGCCGTGCTGCTGGGTGTGCAGGTCCAGCATGAACTGGCCCAGCGCCCGCTCCATCCGGGCAAGCGCGCCTTGCAGAATGGTGAAGCGTGCCCCGGCCAGTTTGGCGGCCGTAGCGAAGTCCATCATGCCCAAAGCTTCACCGAGGTCGAAATGCTGCCTGGGGGTAAAGGCGAAGTTGCGCCGTGCGCCGTGCTGCGACAGCATCACGTTGGCGGTTTCGTCCGGGCCGTCAGGAACCACATCATCCAACGTGTTCGGCAGGACCTCCAGTGCCTGGCGGATCGCCGTATCCAGATTAGCGGCGCGGGTTTCAAGCGCCTCAATCTCACTGCGCAAGGCGGTCGCTTCGGCTTCCAGCTCGCCAGTATCCGCCCCGGCGCGTCTGCCTTGTCCGATCTCCTTCGACAACGCGTTCCGTCTCGCCTGCTTCTCCTGTAGCGCGGTCTGCGCGGTGCGGCGGACCATATCCCGCTCAAGTATCGAGACAGACACTGGCGGCAACCCGCGCCGCACCAGCGAGGCGTCGAACCCCGCGGGATCGGTGCGGACGGCGCGAATGTCGTGCATCGGTTAAGCCTCCACCGGCTTCGTCTCGACCCATCGGGCCGAGAAGATGGAAATTTCGTACAGCAGGATCAGCGGCAAGGCCAAGCCTGTTTGCGTGATGATGTCTGGCGGGGCCAGGATCGCGGCAATGACGAACATTCCGACATAGGCGTATCGGCGGAATTTCTTGAGCTGCGCTGAACTGACGATACCAACCTTGGCCAGCAGCGTCAGAGCGACGGGAAGCTGAAAGGTGATGCCGAAAGCGAAGATGAGCTTCATCACCAGGTCCAGATACTCACTCACACGCGGCAGAAGCTCAATTGGCACGCCGCCGCCGCCGGTCGGGTTCTGAAAGCTGGCGAAGAAGCGCCAGGCGAAGGGGAAGACGAAGTAGTAGGCCAGTGCCGCGCCCATGACGAACAGGATTGGCGTGGCGGCCAGGAACGGCAGCAGCGCCCGCTTTTCGCTGCGATACAGGCCGGGGGCGACGAACAGCCAGATTTGTATGGCGATAACAGGGAAGGCGACGAAACCGCCGCCGAAGAACGCCACCTTGATGCGAGTGAAAAACGCTTCATACAATTGCGTGTAGATCAAATGTGGGTCGGGGTTGCCAGTCTCCCGCAGCACCCGTGCCAGGGGTTCAGCCAGGAAGTAGTAGATCGGACCGGCGAAGTAGTAGGCCACGCCGAAGCACACCAGGAAGGCGCCGGCGGACCAGATCAGCCGGCGGCGCAGCTCGATCAGATGCTCGAGCAGCGGCATCGGCTTGTCGTGGATTGGATCGTCTTTGGGTTTGGCCAAGGTTCGGCTTTCCGTTAGAGCGGTGCTCAAGGCCGAGCATGGCGTTGGAGGACGGCGTCGGGGGGAATGAAGGCCGGTGCGTCAGCGGTGGGGGCAGCCGCTTCAGCCGCCGGCAGCGGAACCTGGTCGGGCGGTAGCCAGGCAGGTGCGGCCGGCTTGGTAGGGGGCAGCGAGATATTGGCCAACGGCACCGGATCGATCACCTCCGGCGCGCTGACGGTGACCTCATCCAGTGTGGAGACCTCTTCAGGCGTCGGATAGGTCGGCTCCAGGGGATTGGAGGCGAAGGTATTGCGCAGGCTTCGGTCGGGATCGACCGCTTTTTCCATCGCGCCTGGAATGTCGAAGTTGCGAATGTCGTTGAAGGCTTTCTTCACGTCGCCCAGATCGGCCTCGCGCACCATCTCATCGACATGGGTCTGGAACTCGGCGGCCATGCGGCGCGCTTTCTTGATCATCGAACTGACGGTGCGGATGGCGGCGGGCATGTCCTTGGGGCCGATCGCGATTAGGGCGACGGCGCCGATAAGGACGATCTCCGACCAGGCAAAATCGAACATGGGTTCAGGTTTCTCTCCAGGGCGCGCTTGCTAGCAGGAAGCGCGCGCCAGGGAAACATAATGCCGGAAGCCTGCCGGCGCGTCGCCGCCGGATTACCGATGCGCAATGGAGACCGGCGTGTCCACCGGATCGACGCTGAGAAAGCCCAGGGTGCCGGCTTCCAGCACCACGCAGGTCATCGGGCCGCCGAAGACGGCGCCGGTGTCGATAGCGATGCGGTTATGCCGCACCACCGGCGCCTTCACGGGCGTGTGGCCGTGGACGATGACGGCGCCGAAATCCGCCTCGGAGTAAAGGAACGGCTGGCGGGCACGCAGCAGGTCGTCGCGCGCCTGGTCCGGGAGCGGGATGCCCGGGCGGACGCCGGCATGGACGAAGGCGTAGCCGCCCTCGCGGTGCATCAGGACCAGGCCGCGGAGGAACGCCTGATGCGTTCGCGGAATCAGGAAGGCCCACTGATCGCGTGGACCGTTGGGGTCGATCCCGTAGCTTTGCAATGCAGCCTTGCCACCGGCGAACAGCCAGTCTGTGCCGGCGGCACGCTCTCCACGCAAGGCATCCAGCATGGTGCTTTCATGGTTGCCCAGGAGGTTGACCATTTCCATGCCGGGAATAGGACAGCGGTCGATCAGGGCGGCGATCACCCCGGCGGTGTCGGCGCCGCGATCCACGTAGTCGCCGATATGCAACAGCAGCGGCGATGCCACCGGGCGAACCGCCAGGTCATCGACAATTTGTTCGTGCAGGTTGGCGAGCTGCCTGGCACATCCGTGGATGTCACCGATGGCGTAAATACGCCGGCCAGGCGGCAGCGAGGCAGGCGCGGGCTGGAGTTCAATCATTGCCGAAGGGATTATAGGGCGGTAGCGATCAAATCAACACGGGGCGCATCGCGTTTCCGCACGCAACTGATAGGATAAATAGATGCGGCGGGTCCTTGCCTTGTATATTGTGTTCATTCCGGCGGTTCTTGCCGCGCCATATGCTGCCCTGGCTGGCTGTGCCCCGGTCGCCTTCTCCCAATCCCGCGTCTGGACCGCCGCCGCCGTGGACGAGAGCGTGAAAATTACCTTTCTCGGCCACGCCAGCTTCGAAATCGTCTCCCCCGCCGGCGTCCGCGCCATCACCGACTATAACGGCATTAACATTCCGTCCGATCCGCCAGACATCGCGACGATGAACCATGCCCATTCGACGCATTACACGCTCGACCCTGACCCGCGCATTCCCTACGTGCTGCATGGCTGGCGGGAGAACGACAGGATTCCCGCGTTCGACCTGGTCGTGCGCGACATGCACGTGACGAGTCTGCCGACCAACATCCGTGCTCTGGATGGGGGCACCGAACTGTACGGCAACTCGATCTTCGTCTTCGAGACCGGCGGACTGTGCATCGCCCATCTCAGTCACCTGCATCACATTTTGACACAGGCCGACCTCGACACGCTCGGCCACATCGATATTGTCATGGTCGCGGTGGACGGCATCTGGACCATGAGCCAACAGAATGCTGCCCAGGTAGTGGAACAGTTGCAGCCGCGTGTCGTGCTGCCGATGCATTATTTCACTAGCGACGTGCTTTCCAGCTTCCTGGACCTGGAACGCGACAAGTTCGCCGTTGATGTGCGCGACAGCCCGGTGCTGGATGTCTCTCGCACCACGCTGCCGGCGGTGCCGACAGTAATCGCGTTGCTCGGCGGGTATTGATCGCGAATGCTTTCGCGCCCGCGGCGGGATTTCGCAACGCTGGGGGCGACTGGAAATCGGCTTGGAGGCGCGATCTCGGGAATTGTCACGTCTCGCACAAACGACCAGCATGCAGACACGACCCCGTCTGGCATGCCATGAGATTGCGTTTCGCAGTTGTCAGGCGACCAGACAGGCGGGTGCCGGCAAAGCCAGATAGGCCAGCCGGTTTATCTCCCGCCGGCCATGAGCGACCGAATCAAGGATCAGGCCCGAGGCGAACAACAGGAACGACAGCAAAACCGAGCTAGCGGCCAGCACCGCCGTCGGCAGTCGCGGCACCAGTCCTGACTGCAGGAACTCCGAAGCCACCGGAAGGCCGAGCGCGAACACGAATAGCAGCGACGCGACGTCGGTAAACAACTGCAGTGGCCGTTCCTGCTTAATCAGGCCCATGATCGCCCGCAGAATCCTGACCACGTCCCTGACGGTATGCAGCTTCGATTGTGATCCCGCGGGACGGGAGCGGTACGTCGTTCATAGTTCAACGATCGGCATGGTAAGTTCGAGCGCATGGAGGGTGAACTCGGTTTTCCTTTCAAATCCCGTGGCAAGTGCCGGAAACGACTTCACGACGCGTCGGCTGAAAACACGGTATCCCAGATAGCATGTCCGACACGCGTGCGCCAAAGATCAGGCGGACCGCGCCTGTCAGCACCACATTACCGAACTGGTGGCCGGCCCTGTAGGCCTCCGATTCGCTTTTGCGTGCGCCCGTTACCATATCGAGGTTGTCCTTTGCCAATAGACCAACCATGTCGATGATGGCCCGAGCATCATGGGTATTGTCGCCGTCAACCAGCACGTAGAAAACCGCATCGACATCCGCGAACATCTGTCGGACCACGTGTCCCTTGCCCTGCAAGGTCTCGATTTGCACGATTGCGCCGGCGTTCTGCGCCACCGCCCGCGTGCGGTCGGTCGAATTGTTGTAATACACGTAGATTGATGCCTCCGGCAGCACCGCACCGAAGTCGGCCACGACCTGGGCGATGGTGACTTCTCCATTATAACATGGGATCAGGATGGCGATCCGCGCGGTCGCCCGAATCGACAGCATGGACCGACTCTCCAAGGCAGAAACTATGTTCATGAGCGCCTCCGGGCGGAACTTGTATACGACAACAGCAGTGCCGCCATGGGAAGCAGCCAGACCACGCGGGCCTCATAACGCGGCGCTGGCTCGGAAAATGCGCCCGCTAACGCCTCTATCACCACCGTGCCAAGGATCAGCGCGAGGAAGTCTAGTTGCTCACGCGTCAGAAGTCCGCCGCGCCAGGCGCGAACTCTATAACCAAGACCGGCCCATACGACGAGATAGACAGGCAAGCTCATGACGGTTTGCCACTGGCAAAGGCCGGTCCCTGAATCCGCCATCGTCAAGGTCATTTTGGATTGAGTATATTCGGCGGCCGACGGAATGGAGTATTCGTGAAGGGTAAACAAGCTAAGCTGCCGGAGCGTGTTCCGCACAATGGCCTTGGCCTGCATCCAGGGATGCTCCAAGGCTGCGGCTACATAGATATGCTTGTCTTCCGACCGGATTCGCGCCTGTTCTTCCGCTGACGCGGCCGAATAGACGCCGATTTCATCCCAAATAAAGATCTCGGTCGGCAGGTCCAGGCGATCGAGATGATGGGACATTGCCAAGCCGACTTGTGGGCATTGTTCCAGCAAGTATAGTCTTTCTGGGTTATCGGCGAGCGAGCGTGCCAGAAGGAACTGCGGCGCCTGTGGCGTCAACGTCCACTGCCCGAAGCCGACAACGCCGCCCGCGAGCATGGCGACGACGCCAACACCAAGCGCAGCGCCGATCCTTAGATACTGTCGCCACTCGAGCCAAAGCCATTTCCACCTGAGCAGAACCCCTACGACCAGCACGGTTCAGGTTCCGCCAGAACAGCATCAACAGGATGATGCAGAGTGCCAGAACCGGCGTGAACACATCGGGGCATGACCATCGAAACAGTCCATGACAGCATCGTGCAGTCGCAATCAACATGATGAAGAGCGTGCCGCGCCACCGCGGCTGCCTGGGACACAGCAGATCAAAGGTCAGACGCAGAACCAGCGCGACAAGCACCGCCTGTAGTGCGATCACCAGCCAGAGCGATACGGTATTAGTGGCCAGATAGGTGAACAGTAAGTAAAACGCCGACCGCACGCCTCGCGCCTTCTGCAACAATGTAGCCAGGGACGCGGCATTTATTCCACCGGTGTGCGGTTCAATCAGGCTACGCGCCTTCTCCAGCGGCTCGCATCCCGAGGTAGTAGGCGCGCGTGTCGGGAACATGATCGGCCCGTGATTGACCAGCGCGGGAAGGCAAAGCGCAAGCACCTCCGCCGCGAATAGCCCGACGCTGAGGCGTGCTGCGGGCCGGCTCATGATTCCGCTGCTTCGCCTTAACGCCAGTTGGATCATAACGGCCTCACTCACGATATCGACGGCCGCCCTCTAGACTTCACGTTTTTGTTCGTATCAAACTAGACTGACCTGAACCATTCATGATAGTAAGAGACGGTGTATTTTAAGCAGCAGCCACAGTTTATAAAGGCAGACAGACGCATATTGTAGTATTTGGCCTGATTAAAAAACCTTTATTTTCAGTAAATAAACACGTTACTTTATCAGAAATAGACTGATGCGGCGGTCGCCAGGAGATTGGCACGTGGCAATCCGCAAACGATCACGGCATTGGTTGGCGCTGCATTTTCGGCCACAGGGCCGGTTAAGCGAGCCAGAACAGACTAGCAACCGCAAGACAGCGGCAAGCTTCCCGTGTGAAACCGACAGCCTGCGTGGAGCGGTGTCGCCGACCGTCTCCGCCAATGTGCCGACAGCGGTTGCCGTCGCTAACGGCAAGCCTCGGCTTTCCGCCGGCAGCGCGCCACTGTAGCCTGTCGGCAACACTAACAGGAGGATGACGGATGACCGAGCGCAAACGCCTATCTGTCGCCTACGACGACGTCAGCATCGTCGTGATTCAGGACAAACCCAAGACGGCCGGCGCGGAGCCACTGGTATTGCTGCCATCATCGTCGCGGGACTCCGAGGATTTCGACGACATTGCCATGCTGTTCGTCAAGGCCGGCTTCCATGTCCTGCGCCCGCAGCCGCGCGGCATGTGCGGCAGCACCGGCCCGATGGATGGGCTGACCTTGCACGAGTACGCCCGCGACGTCGCCGTGGTGATCCGGCAACTAGGCGGCGGATCAGCCTTCGTGCTGGGACACGCCTTCGGCCAATGGATCGGCCGCTGCCTGGCGGCGGACCATCCCGACCTGGTGCGCGGCGTCATCCTGGCCGCCGCGGCCGCCAAGTCCGCCAATCCGGCGCTGCGGCAGGAACTGGCGACGTGCATCGATACCAGCCTACCCGATCCGGTCCGCCTGGCCGCGCTGCGTGTCGCGTTCTTCGCGCCGGGGCATGATCCATCCTGTTGGCTGGGAAACTGGCACCCGGTCGCGTCGAGAAGTCAACGTGCCGCCAGCGCCGCAACACCAACCGAAGAGTGGTGGAGCGCCGGCGCCGCGCCGGTGCTAGACATCCAGGCCGAACACGACCCCTGGCGGCCGCCGGAAAGCCGCCGCGGCATCAGCGACGACCTGGGCGCCGGACGGGTCAGCATCGTCGTCATCGCCGACGCCAGCCACGCGCTGATCCCCGAGCAGCCGGACGCGGTCGTCCGCGCCGTGCTGGACTGGACGCGCAGCATCGGGCACTGACAGCTTCGGGAGAAAAACCATGCCATACCCCAGCACCAAACCACCGTTCCGCGCCGACCATGTCGGCAGCCTGTTGCGCCCCAAGCCGCTGCAGGAAGCCCGTGCCGCCTGGAAAACCGGCAGCCTGCCGCACGACGCGCTGCGAGAGGTGGAGGACCGCTACATCATCGCGGCCATCGCCCGGCAGGAGGACATCGGCCTGCGTGCCGCCACCGACGGCGAATACCGCCGTGCCTATTGGCACTACGACTTTGTCGCCGGCCTGAATGGCGTCGAGCTGTACGAACCCGAGCAGAAGATCCAGTTCAAGGGCAACGTGCCGCCGCTGGGTCATGCGCTGCGCGTCAATGGGCGGATTGGATGGTCGAAACCGGTAATGCTCGATACATACCGCTTCCTCGCCAGCCATGTTCGCTCGGCCGTGCCAAAGCAAACGATCCCGTCGCCGTCCGTGGTACATTTCCGCGGCGGCCGGCAAGCGATCGATCGCACAACATATCCATCGCTGGACGGTTTCTTCGCCGATCTGGGGGAGGCCTATCATAAGGCCGTCGGCGCGTTCGGCGCCGCCGGCTGCCGCTATCTGCAGATCGACGAAGTCAACATCGCCTATCTGTGTGATCCCGAGCAGATCGCCGCCTTGAAAGCTCGCGGCGAGCATGTCGACAACCTGCTGGGCATCTACGCCGCCATGCTGAACCGCGCGATCGCCGGCAAGCCGGACGGCATGACCATCTCCATGCATCTCTGCCGCGGCAACTTCCGTTCCACCTGGGTCGCTTCAGGCGGTTACGAGCCTGTCGCCGAGGTGCTGTTCAACCAGATCGACGCGGACGCGTATTTCATGGAATACGACACTGACCGCGCTGGTGGCTTCGAACCCCTGCGCTTCGTCCCCCGCGGACCCAAAATCGTGGTGCTCGGCCTGATGACCAGCAAGACCGGCGTGCTGGAAAGCAAGGATGACCTGAAGCGGAGAATAGACGATGCGGCACGCTATCTGCCGCTGGAGCAGCTTGCACTGTCGCCGCAATGCGGGTTCGCGTCCACCGAGGAAGGCAATACGCTGACCGAGGACCAGCAATGGGCGAAGCTGGAACGCTGCGTGGCGGTCGCGCAGGAGGTCTGGGGGGAAGTATAAGTGTATCGTTCTTGAGCAACTCCGGCACCATCATGATGTCGAAGGGTCGGCTATGCACGCTTGAGCATTTGTGGATTGAGAACTGCCGCAAGTTAGGCACGAATATCCAATACTGTCATGGCGAATGCAGGGGTGCCATCCATCGCTATGTCAAGAAACCATTGCAGGGCGTGGATGGGGCACCGCGGCCGCCATGACGTACAGAGCGTGCCGCGCCTCTCCAAGCGGCTTTCGTGGTCCGTAAGCTCCTACGGTTGTCGTTCATTCAGATGCTTAGTCGGCTCATTCAGGCGCCCGGACCTGCACAACCAGTTGGCACGCCACGCACGAAGGCGGAAAATTTGTATCAGTTGGTTGCTACAAACGAGGTAGCGAGGCTTTCGCCGGTCGCTTAGTGTCATTGGCTAAATCGCAGACGACCCTTCGAATACCGGATGGGCGGATATGCAAAGATGGGAGGACCAGAGCCATGGAAGCTCCGCGGCGGCTGCATATTTTGGCGGCTGAACGAAACCTTCCGGCGCGGCGCCATTGATGTCGCCCGATCTGGAAATCGTCGATGTCCGGCAGGACGAGTCCTTCAAGGTCTGGTCGCATGGCTACCCTTACCGCACGGTCCGCTGGCACTTTCACCCCGAATATGAAATCCACCTGATTACCGAGACCCGTGGCCGGTCGTTCGTTGGCGACTACATTGGTAGCTTTGAGCCGGGCAACCTGGTGATGACCGGACCGAACCTGCCGCACAACTGGATCAGTGACATTCCGCCGGCAACGGTGGTCGAACGCCGCTGCCTCGTGTTGCAGTTCACTGCCGAATTAGCCGCCAGCCTGACAACCTTCCCCGAGTTGCGTTTCGTTCATGAACTGCTGACGGAAGCAGGCTGCGGCATCGAATTCGCGGCAGATACCGCAACGGCCGCCCAGCCGTTGCTGACCAGATTGCTGGTTGCCGCCGGCGCCGCACGGATCACGCTGTTCATCAGCCTGCTGGACGTTCTGCACCGCTGCAAGGGCCGCCGCCGTCTCGCCAGCCTCGGCTACCAGCCGACACCCGTGGCCTATATGTCAGAGCCGCTTAACCATGTCCTCGCGCACATCGCCCGAAATCTCGGCAGCGACCTGCGTGAGAGCGAACTGGCGCAACTCAGCGGCTACGGCCCAAGTGCATTCTCGCGCGCCTTCAAGCGCCATACCGGCATCGCGTTCGTGCAATATGTCAACCAGTTGCGGGTGAACCGTGCGTGCGAATTGCTGATGCACGACGACATGCGCATGACCGACATCTGCTTTCAGGTTGGCTTCAACAACCTGTCGAACTTCAATCGGCAGTTTCTTGCTCAGAAACATATGCCGCCGTCACTGTTCCGCATCAAGCATCGGGCAAATGGCTGCATTGCAGTGTCGCCTCCGTGACCGGCTGATCGTCCGCCGGCGCGCATCAACAAGGGAAACATTCATGATGAAGACCACTCAATCACTGGCACTCGCGGCGATCGCGGCAACCACGGTCACGATGTCCGCGCAGGCCGCCGCGCTGAAAATCGGCATGACGTTTCAGGAGCTGAATAATCCTTACTTTGTTACCATGCAACAGGCGCTGAAGGATGCCGCCGCGACGATCGGGGCGCAGTTGGTCATCACCGACGCGCGCCACGACGTGAGCAAACAGATTAGCGATGTCGAGGACATGCTGCAGCAGAAGATCGATATCCTGCTGGTGAACCCGACAGATTCCACCGGCATCGAGTCGGCCGTGGTCGAGGCGCACAAAGCGGGCGTCGTGGTGGTCGCGGTGGATGCCAACGCCGCCGGCCCAGTAAATTCCTTTGTCGGATCGAAGAATTTCGACGCCGGCCAGATCTCCTGTGAGTATCTCGGCAAGGCCATTGGCGGCAGCGGCGAGGTGGCGATCCTCGATGGCATCCCGGTCGTGCCGATCCTGGAGCGCGTCAAAGGCTGCAAGGCGGCGCTCGGGACGTTTCCCGATATCAAGATCGTGGACACGCAGAACGGCAAGCAGGAGCGTGACACTGCGCTGAGCGTGACCGAGAACATGATTCAGGCGCATCCAAACCTTAAAGCCGTGTTCAGTGTCAACGACGGCGGCTCGATGGGTGCGCTGGCGGCGATCGATGCGAGCAAGAAGGATATCAAGCTCACCTCGGTTGATGGCGCGCCGGAAGCGATCGAGGCGATGCAGAAGCCGGGATCGAAGTTCATCGAGACCACAGCCCAGTTCCCACGCGACCAAATCCGTCTGGCGCTTGGAATTGGCCTGGCGGCGAAGTGGGGCGCACAGGTGCCGAAGCAGATCCCGGTGGATGTAAAGATGATCGACACGGCCGGCGCGAAGACGTTCCACTGGTAGAGCGTGATCGCCTCGGAGCTAACCAGTCAGAAGGCGTGAAATACGCAATCGAACTAAGAGTTTAGACCATGATCGGATGTCGGTGTTGAAGCAAACTTATACGATCAGGGCAGGATGACCAGCATTCTCAAGCTGGAGCGGATCTCGAAGCGCTTCCCTGGGGTGAACGCGCTCTCAGGAATCGACCTCGAGATCCCGCGTGGTGAGATTCATGCCCTGCTTGGTGAGAACGGTGCCGGCAAATCCACGCTGATGAAGATCCTGTCCGGCATCTACAAACCGGACGAGGGTCGTATCCTGATTGACGGCCAGCCGCGCCAATTCACCGGCTACCGCGATGCGGTGGCGGCGGGTGTCGGCACCGTCTTCCAGGAATTCAGCCTGATCCCGTACCTTGATGCGGTGGACAACATCTTCCTTGGCCGGGAATCGCGCCGCCTGGGGCTGCTCGATCGCCGCCGCATGCGCCGCGAGGCGAGCGCCTTGTTCGACCGCCTTGGCGTCAGGATCGACCTGTCCGTCGAGGTGCGTGCGCTGAGCGTCGCGCAGCAGCAATTCATCGAAATCGCCAAAGCCCTCGCGCTTGAGGCGAAAATCCTGATCCTGGACGAGCCCACGGCGACACTAACGCCGGCCGAGGCCGACCACCTGTTCGCCATCATGCGCGAGCTGAAGCGGCAGAGCGTGGCGATGGTGTTCATCTCCCACCATCTCGAGGAAATCTTCGACATTTGCGACCGCGTCACCGTGCTGCGCGACGGTCATCGGGTGGCCGTTCGATCGGTTGCCGAGACTACCATGAGCGAGTTGGTCGAGATGATGGTGGGGCGGCGCATCGAGAACAACTTTCCCCCGAAGGCGGTCAGGCGCGCTGACGAGCGGATCGTGCTTGATGTCGAGGAACTGCAGATCGAACGTGATGGTCCAGTCAACGCGTTCCGGCTGCACGAGGGCGAAATCCTTGGCTTTGCCGGTCTCGTCGGCTCCGGCCGCACCGAGACGCTGCTTGCGGTCCTGGGTGCGGACCCGGTGCATCACAAGAAGATCCGCGTCGGCGGTGAATACGCGCGCCTGACTAATCCGGCCGACGCGCTTACACTTGGAATCGGCATTCTGCCGGAAAACCGCAAGACCGAGGGCCTGATCACCAGCTTCGCCATTCGCGACAACATCTCGATCAACAACCTTGCCGAGTACAGGACGCTGCGCCTGCTGATCAATGGCGCCGCCGAACACGCGGCAACACAGGAGATGATCAGCCGCGTCGGGATCAGGGCGCCCGGGATGGAGACGGTGGTGGATACCTTGTCGGGCGGCAACCAGCAGAAGGTCGTGCTGGCGCGCTGGCTTAACCACCATGCCAGGATCCTGTTCTTCGACGAACCGACACGGGGCATCGATGTCGGCGCCAAGGCGGAGATCTACGGGCTGATGCGCCAGCTGACCGCGCGCGGCTATGCCATCGTCATGGTGTCCTCCGAACTGCCAGAGATCATCGGCATGTGTGATCGGGTCGCGGTGTTTCGCGAAGGCAGAATCGTTCGCATGCTGGAAGCCGATGCGATCGCGCCGGCCGAGGTGATGCGCCACGCGACTGCGGGAGAAGCGCATGAGCTCGTCTGAAACCCGTCCGGTTCCGGCCGCGCTCAAGAGCTTGCGCTTCGCGGCGCTGCGCCGTTCGACCATCCTGTATCCTCTGGCCGGGCTTGTCGTCGTCTGTCTTGTCATGGTGTTCGCCAGCGACAGCTTTCTGTCCACCAGCAACATCACGAACATCCTGCGTCAGGTTTCGATCAACGCATTGATCGCGGTCGGCATGACCTTTGTGATTTTGACCGGCGGCATCGATTTGTCGGTGGGCGCGGTGATGGCGCTGGCCGGCACGCTAGCGGCCGGCCTGATGTCGCATGGCGGCAGCGCGGCGCTGGGTCTGCTCGCCTGCATCGGCGCGGGAGTCGGTTTTGGCGCGGCGAACGGCGCTTTCGTGGCGATTGCCCGGATGCCGCCGATCATCGTAACGCTGGCGACAATGGGCATCGCGCGGGGCCTGGCGCTGATCTACACCGGCGGCTACCCGGTCAGCGGATTGCCGGACTGGATCGGCTTCTTCGGCAGCGGCACCGTGCTGAGCGTGCAGATGCCGATCGTCATGATGGTCATGGTCTACCTGATCGGCTGGGTGCTGCTGGAACGCACGCCATTCGGCCGCTACGTCTTCGCCATCGGCGGGAACGAGACGGCGACACGGTTGTCCGGTGTCCGTGTCGTCCGTGCCAAGCTGATGGTCTACGTGATCAGCGGCCTGACCACCGCGATCGCAGCAATCGTGTTGACCGGCCGGCTGATGAGCGGACAGCCTAACGCCGGAAATGGATTTGAGCTTGATGCCATCGCCGCCGTCGTGCTGGGCGGCACTTCGATCGCCGGCGGCCGCGGTTCGCTGATCGGCACCCTGATCGGCGCCCTGCTCCTCGGCGTCTTGAACAATGGTCTGAACATGGTCGGCGTCGATCCCTATGTGCAGAACGTCATCAAGGGCGGGATCATTCTGCTGGCAATCTATATCGGCCGCGACCGCCGATCGGTTTGACCCGGGGCGGCCTGAACGGAGAAGCGCGCGCATGAACAGCAAGATGACGGCGATTGTCTGTCACGGACCGAAAGATTACCGTGTCGAGCGAATCGATCGCCCGATACCGGGTCCATGCGAGATGGTCATCCGCATCGGCGCCTGCGGCATCTGCGCCAGCGACTGCAAGTGCTGGAGCGGCGCCGGGATGTTCTGGAACGTCAAGGATCCATGGGTGAAAGCGCCGGTCGTGCCAGGCCACGAGTTCTTCGGCTACGTTGACGAACTTGGCGACCGCGCAGGCGAGCATTTCGGCATGAAGCCGGGGGAGCGCGTGATCGCGGAGCAGATCGTGCCATGCGACCGTTGCCGCTATTGCCGATCGGGAAAATACTGGATGTGCGAGGTGCACAACATCTTTGGCTTCCAGCGCCAAGTTGCCGAGGGCGGCATGTCGGAATTCATGCGGCTGCCGCCGACCGCCCGTGTCCACCGCATTCCGGACGGAATCGCGCTGGAGGATGCCGCCATCATCGAGCCGCTCGCCTGCGCCATCCACACCGTCAACCGTGGCGATGTGCAGCTTGACGACGTGCTGGTGATCGCCGGTGCCGGACCGATCGGCCTGATGATGGTGCAGGTCGCCAGGCTGAAGACACCGCGCAAGCTGGTGGTGATCGACATGGTGGCGGAACGGCGGGCGCTGGCGCTGAAGCTTGGCGCCGATGTCGTGATCGATCCCAAGGCCCAGGACGCGCTGGCGATCGTGCACGGCCTCACCGACGGCTACGGCTGCGATGTCTATATCGAGGCAACCGGCTCGCCCACCGGCGTGATCCAGGGATTAAGCCTCATTCGCCGACTTGGCCGCTTCGTCGAATTCTCTGTTTTTGGTTCCGAAACGAGCGTCGATTGGTCGATCATCGGCGACCGCAAGGAGCTTGATGTGCGCGGGGCGCATCTGGGTCCATACTGCTATCCGATCGCGATCGATCTGCTGGCGCGTGGCCTGGTGACCTCCAAGGGCATCGTGACGCACGGCTACGGTTTCGAACAATGGGACGAGGCCATCGGGATCGCGAACTCGCTCAGCTCGATCAAGGTGCTGATGAAGCCGGCGGATTGAAAACGGAGAGGCGTCGTGGCGCATGTGATTGGTGTCGATATCGGCACGCAGAGCACCAAGGCCCTGCTGTGCGACGCGGACGGACGGATCGTGGCGCAGCATGCCGTCGGCTATCAGCCGGACACGCCCCGGCCGCTATGGGCCGAGCAATGGCCGTCGGTGTGGGTGGAGGCGGTGGCGGCGTGCATAACCGCCGTGGTGGAAAAGGCTGCCGTGGCCGACGTCGCGGCGCTTTGCATCAGCAGCCTGTATGGCGGCTCCGGCATTCCCGTGGATGCGGGGATGAAGCCGCTGCATCCCTGCCTGATCTGGATGGATCGGCGGGCTGGCGCGCAGGTGGACTGGGTGCGGGCGAATATCGATTTGGAACGTCTGTTCGATATTACCGGCAACGGTGTCGACAGCTACTACGGCTTTACCAAGATGATGTGGCTGCGTGACAACCGGCCCGAGGTCTGGCGCAAGACGCGTCACCTGCTGCCGCCCAATGCCTATGTCGCCTGGGAACTGACCGGCGCGCTAGCGGTCGATCATTCCTCGGCCGGCAACATTGGCGGCGTCTATGACCTCGGGCGGCGCACGTGGTCGCAGGAAATGCTGAGCATACTTGGAATTCCGATGGCAATGATGCCCGAGCGGCTGGTGGAGAGCAGCGATCGCGTTGGCGGGCTTTGCGAAGTTTGGGCAGCGCGGTTTGGCCTGGCGGCCGGAATGCCGGTGATCGCCGGCGGTGTCGATGCCGCCGTCGCGACATTCGCGGCGGGGGCGACTCGCCGCGGCCAGCACGTCGCGATGATCGGCACCAGCATGTGTTGGGGGACACTTGATCAGACGGTCGATGCAAGGCATGGGTTGATTGCCTTCCCGCACGTCTTCAACGGCCTGCGGGATGTCTATGTCTTCGGCGGCGCGATCACGGCCGGCGCATCGGTAAGCTGGTTTCGCGACCAGTTCTGCAACATCGAGATCATGGCCGGACGCGATGCGGGGCGGCCGGCGGATGCGCTGCTTGACGATGCAGCGGGGGCCGTGCCGCCCGGCGCCGACGGGATCTTGTTCCTGCCCTATCTGATGGGCGAGCGCAGCCCGATCTGGGATGACCGCGCGAGCGGGGCGTTTGTCGGACTGAGCCTGTATCATACGCGCGCGCATCTTTATCGCGCGGTGCTGGAAGGCGTCGCCTTCGCCCTGCGCCACAACATCGCGTATGGCCGCAAGGGAGGCCACGTGCTCGATGATCGGTTGATCGTGGTCGGCGGCGCGGCGAAATCGGACCTGTGGATGCAAATCATCGCCGATGTCACCGGCTTTCCCGTGATGACGATTGAGCAGGATGTCGAGGCGCCCCTGGGCGCTGCCTTGCTGGCGGCGCTGGGGGTTGGATTAGTGACACCCCAGCAGGCCGAGGCCGGTTGGGTGCGTCTTGTCGAGCGCGCCGCGCCTCGTGCTGAGATACGCGCCGCCTATGACCGTCAATTTGATATCTATACGGACCTTTATCCAGCGTTGAAGGCGAAGATGCACCGGCTGCACCGTGATGGCTGATGCCGGTCACGGCGACTTGCAGGTCGGGAGGGTCCGAAGGCTCCGCCTATTGCATTGTGGAATAGCCATGTAGGGCAGCCGCCACGCGCCTATTCATCGATAGACGCCTCGTTTGCGGCAGCGGCACGCTCTCAATGTCATGGCGGGATTGGGCGACGGTGCTGGCCAATTGGTCTCAGTCAGACCAGCGGCGGCAGGCTGTAGAAGCTTTGCGCAGTGCGATGAAACAGCGCCGCTTTCTCATCAGCCGAACAGCCGGCCGCGATGCGCTTGAAGGCGTTCCACAACACCGGATAGCCGCACATGCCCTTGTCCACTGGAAAGTTGCTTTCGAACATGCAGCGCGATGGACTGAACAATTCGATCGCGGTTTCCACATAAGGGCGCCATGCTGCCGCCATCAGCTCGCTTGATGGCGGCAGATCCGCGTGATGGTAGCCGAAGCCGTTCACGTTCATTGCCAGGCCGCCCAGCTTGACGTGCAGGTTCTCGAACCGCGCCAGATCAGCCATGCTGGCACGCCAGCGGGCAAATACCTCGGTGCGTTTGCCTTCATACGGACCGACGCCCAGCGGGCCGCCGAGGTGGTTCAGCACGACTTTCTGCCCTGGCGACATACGCAGCAGGTCGGCGAGGTCGCTCAATTGCGGATGGTACAGCCATGCCTCGAAGGTTAACCCGAAGAAAGCCAGCCGCGCGAAGCCGTGGCGGAAACCAGGCTCTCGGTACAGGCCGGGTGAGGCGCCGGGTGGCGCGGTCGGTTCGATGGCGGCATCCCAGGTGCCGCTGTGGCGAATGCCCTTGAAGCGGCCGCCACCGGCTTCGATGTGAGCTTCCAGCACCGGGTCGATTCGTTCCGCCAACCGGCAGTCGGCATGACCAACGATGCCGGCACAGGCCCGCAACGGTCCATACCTGCCGGTTTCGCATTGCTTGGCAGCGGCGGCGACAAAGACTGTCTCCCCCACCGGGCGCAGGTCCACGAGGCCGCCCGTCCAGTACTCCGACCGGCACTGGATGAAGACAGTAGCCAGGATATTGTGGCCGGTGCGCAGGTCGGCCACCAAGTCTTCCAGCAAATAGCGGTCAGGCCGAGCCTTCCAGAGGTGATGGTGCGGATCGATGATCGGCAGGTCGGGCTCGAGAACCGGTTCCGACAGCTTCGCCAGCCAATCGGGCCGGACGGACGGATGATGAAACGGTTGTCTGTCCTGCATTTGACTCGCCATGGCATTTTTCCCGATCGGCCTTTCATTCAGCCATGCATAGGCGAGGCTGGCAAATCCCGATTGGCAAACGCTATTGGCAAATCCGCTGGTTCAGGCCGCGCATTCCTGGCTTTCCTCCACCGGCACATCCAGCACGGCGAGCAGCGAGGCCTGCACGGCGTCCACCGAGAATCGCCTGGCCGCGAACGCCAGTTGTGCCGAACTGCCTTCTGCCCACGCGGCATCGTCGAGCAGCAGGGTAACGACCGCGGCGGCGAACCGCATCGGGTCGTCCTGCACGGCCACCACCTGCCAGATCCCCGGCAGGCCCTGGGCGCCGACCGGCGTGGTGACCAGCGGCACGCCTTCTCGCAGCGCCTCGACCACCTTCAGCTTGACGCCAGCGCCGCAGCGCAGCGGCACGACAGCCACCCGCGCTCGGCCATAGGCCGCCGCCAATTCGCCATCGGAGACGTTGGCGAAGATCGAAACCGCCTCATTCGCCAGCGCACCGACACCGATCGTCGGGTTTGATCCGATGATCGAGAGATAGGCGCCCGGAACCTGTTGACGGATCAGCGGCATAACCTCGGCGGTGAACCAGATGGCGGCATCCTCGTTCGGCGGATGACCAAATCCAGCGACGAAGATGATCTCCAGCCCTGACGGCACGTCCCGCACGACCGGAAAACTTTCGAACCCGTACGGCACGACCGGCTGGAACCGGCAGTCCGGCTGCAGCGCGGAGGCGATATCGGCCTCCTCCTCGGACGGATAGAGTGACAGATCGACCTGCCGCCAGATGGCTCGCTCGCAAGTCTCCATCCGATCGGCCGAACGCAGAAGGCGTTCGTCCGCCATCATCTCGCCTTGCCGGTGCATGCGCCGGAAATGTAAGTCATGTCCGTAATAAACCAGGCGCGCCCTGCTGTGCTGCCGGATTGACGGGATGACGTCCTCGGCCACCTCCGGCCGGCTGAGCAGAATGCAATCCAGTTCACTGCCAAATTCCTTGATCCAGGCAGCGAATGGAACCTGTGAAGGGCCATGGAAGACCTCGATTCCCATGTCCTGCAAGACCTCTGTATAGCCCGGACTGTAACTCAGGTTGTGCGGCCAGAACTTCACCACCAGGCCGGCTCGCACCAGAACACGCAGGAAGCCCATCATGGTGCGTGATCCGGCGTCACGATCCGGCTGCGGGACGAAGTGATCGACCACCAGCACCACCTGTCGGTGCATTGCACGGTCGCGCGCACGGAACACGTTCTGACCATTGGGAAAATGCTGTGTCGCGAGCACGGTTCCCCAAGCCTCGACGAAGCGGCGGCGGTTCGCCACCTGATACGACTTGATACCGATCGCGACATCGCGCCCGTGCGAAATGCCCTCGAAATGCACGACTCGCGCGGCCGGCTGATATAGCGTCTTCAGCCCCATGCGCCGCAGGCGGAAGCACAGGTCGGAATCCTCGAAGTAGGCTGGAACATAGCGTTCATCGAAGCCGCCCATTCCAAGAAACACGGCGCGGTCTACCAGCAGCGCGGCAGCGGAGCAGTAGTCGACCTCGCGGACATAGTTATAGACTGGCAGGTCAGCGTCTTCATGCCGACCAAAATTCCAGCCGGACGCGTCGCGCCAGATTATACCGCCGGCTTCCTGCAAGCGCCCGTTGGGATACAACAACTTTGCGCCGACCGCCCCAACGTCCTGCCGCCTGGTCAGCAACGACAGCATAGGCTCGAGCCAGCCGGGCAGCACCTGCGTGTCGTTGTTAAGGAGGTAGAGATACCGCCCACGCGCGGCCTCCGCAGCCTTGTTACAGCTCCGCAGATATCCCAGGTTGCGGTCATTGCGGATCAGCCGGATGCCACGCACCCGGTCCAGGAAAGCCGCATCCGCACCGGTCCAGGCGTCGTCGACGACGATCACCTCGATCGGGACCTCCGGCGCGTTCTGCATGATCGATGACAGGCAGCGCAGCGTGAAGTCCGTTTGCCCAAAGGTTGGCACGATGACCGATACGAGGGGATCATCCGAGAGGGGAACAAAGAGCATGTTCGGATCGACGGTGGCGATCAGCGGTTCGGCTGGCGTCGTGGGCGCGATGCGGCGCAGGCGGCGCGCGCGGAGCCAGTAGCGGGCGTGGGTGTGAAGCTGCAAGGTGAAGGTCCACCACAGGATCAGCACACATCTGCGAAGCTGCGCCGCCAGCCAGGGTGAGTGCTCGCGCATCGATCCTGCGGCACGCAGCGAGCGCCACAAGATCGTGTCCACGAATGCGGCAAAATTGATGCGTGAAACGCGGAGCGACTGGCTCACCGAGGGACCTCCGGCTTGGAGTGTCCCTCCTAGGTAAGAATGTTTAAGAAAACGCTAACGCGCCTGGAATTCCGGCAGCCGGCGCTCCGTCATCGCCTTGGTACCTTCCTTGAAATCGGTTGTGTTGCGCAGCCAGTCCTGCTCCTCGTACTCGCGCTCGGTTGCCTGGGCGACGGCGTCGGCCAGACCGCGGCGCAGAGTCTCGCGGGTGGAGACGATGGCCAAGGGAGCGGATTGGGCGATCTCGGTCGCCAGTTTGGTAGCCTTCGAGCGCACCTGGTCCAGTGGCACGCAGTAGTCCGCCAGCCCGATCGCCAGTGCCTCTTCTCCAGTGATGCGACGGCCGGTGTACATCAGCAGCGCGGCCTGCTGCGGGCCGAGCAGGCGCGGCAGGGTGGCGGTCAGGCCGAAACCGGGATGAAAGCCGAGGCGGGTAAAGTTGGTGGAGAATCTTGCTTCCGGGCATGTGACGCGGAAATCGGCCATCACCGCCAAGCCAACACCGGCGCCCACGGCGGCGCCATGCACGGCTGCGACGATCGGCTTGCCGGTGCGCCACAACCGCTGTGCTTCCTTGTATAGGTGCCGGCCGCGCTTGCTGCCGCGCGCCACGCCATCGGGCCCACGGCTGCCGAAGTCGGCGCCGGCGCAGAAGTGCTTGCCTTCAGCGCACAGCACGATGGCGCGCACCTCCGACGTGCGGTCATAGACCTCGAGCGCGTCGGCGATCTCCGCCACCATGTCTGTGTCGACGAAGTTGTTGGGGCCGCGGCGGACCTCAATGGTGGCGACATTGCCGGCCACGTCGACGGCGATGTGTTCATAGCTACCATGCTGCATGAAGATTTCCTCCGTACGGACGAGTGTAGGGGGGTGAGGTGAAATAAGGAAGGCGGCTGCTTTGCCCCTCGACCCCACCAAGGGCTGACGCCGTTGGAATCCATTTCGGGTGCTGGGGCAGAGGGGGTATTCTATGGTTGCAATGCACGACTCGCCCCTCTCCCCCAGCACCCTGGACGGGGATCAAAAGGGCATCCGTCCCGTTACGGGTCCAAGCATGCGCCCGGGCTTGATCCGGGTGGCAGCGCCCTGGCTTTGCTTACTTCGTCTCACCCCCGACCCGCTTGCGGGCGCCGTTCTTGCGGAGCAGGAATTCACGGCCGATCTTCACCGTGGGTACGCTGTCGTACTCGACGATATCAGCGGTGGCGTAGGTTTCATGCCATTCATTCGGTATGAAGCTGCCTGTTCCGACCACGTCGATCGGCGCCTTGGCGTCCGCCATCACCCGGCACTTTTCGACGCCGAAGCCGGATGAGGCGACGATGCGGGCCTTGTCGCAGCCGGCTTCATCCAGCGCCTCCCGCGTCCGCCAGATCGCCGCCGCGGATACGCCGGTGCCGACCAGCGACCGTAATTCCGAGTCACTGCGGTAGCGCCGGATTGCACCCGGCGCGTAGCGTTCCAGCACGGCGTAGCTTTCCGCCGGTCCCAGCCCTTCGACAAAGCGTCCGCCATGCGTATCCAGCCGGAAGGACAGTCCGCCAGAGGCCAGCAGATCGGGAAAGCGGGCGCAGACCGCCAGCGCATCGGTAATCTCACGGCCGAAGTAGTCCACCAGCACCGTCATCGGCTCGTCTGGGAACGTCTCGCGAAACATCTCCGCCGCGCGTACCGTCGACCCGGCATAGCCGATCAAGGAGTGCGGCATGGTGCCGAAGCCGCGCTGGGCGCCAAACCAGTGCGCCGTGCCATCGCTCGCGCCGCCGATGAAACCATTGGCACCTTCCTGCTTCGCCGCCGCGCTGCCGACCGAGGCAGCGTAGGACATCATTTCCTGCATCTCAGCGCCGGCGCAGTGTCGCGCCTCCATCGCCAGGAACGCGACGTGCGGCAGCGAAAGCGCCATCTGATAGGCGTTGTGCGCCGCCACACAGGCCGGTCCGATCTTCTGCAGCAGGATGGTTTCAAGATCGGACAGATACGCCATGCCGCCGGTCAGGTAGACAATCGGTTCGCCGGCGCCGACCCAGTCGCCCTCCTGGTAGATCAGATCGACGTCGATCCGGGTCTGCCGCAGATCGGCCGCCGTGGTCAGCCAGTCCAGCATCAGTCGCGGCGCGCAGATCACTGGTCTTCGCAGGAACACGGCGTAGGTAACCGGCTTGTCGCCGAAATGCGTGACGATCTGCTTGGTGCGATTGAAATAGCTGTCGGTCCTGGCGGCGATATCGGCCGCCAGCTTTCGCTGTGCTTCATTCATGACATGGGCTGTTGCGATGCGAGCGCTGGTGACACCCCCGGCAGCCGGCGGGTTTTCAGCTCCTCGGCCACCAGGAAGGCCAGTTCCAGCGACTGTTCGGCGTTCAGCCGAGGATCGCAGAACGTCTCATACCGCGCGGTCAGGTCGGTTTCCGACAACCGGTGTGCGCCGCCGGTGCACTCGGTCACATCGTGGCCAGTCATCTCCACGTGCACGCCGCCGGCCCAGGTGCCCTCCGCCGTATGGATGTCGAAGAAGTCGCGCACCTCGTGCAGGATCGCATCGAAGTTGCGGGTCTTCAGGCTGACACCCACGCTGTTCCCCCCCGCATTAATAGTGTTGCCGTGCATCGGATCGCACAGCCACAGCACCTTGCGCCCGGCGTTTTCCACCGCCCGCACCAGAGGCGGCAGCTTGTCCCCAACCTTATCGGCGCCCATGCGGCTGATCAAGGTGATACGCCCCGCCTCATTGCGCGGATTGAGGATGTCCAGCACCCGCAGCAGTTCATCCGGATTCTGCGTCGGCCCCACCTTCATCCCCAGTGGATTTTGCAGTCCGCGCAGGAACTCCACATGCGCGCCCTCGGGCTGACGCGTACGATCGCCAATCCAGAGGAAATGCGCCGAACAGCCGTACCAGTCGCCGGTCGTCGAATCGACCCGGCACAGCGCCTGTTCATAGGGCAGCAACAGCGCCTCATGGCTGATGTAAAAGTCGGTCTCGCGCATGTCGCGGGTGGTCGCGCTGGTCATGCCGCAGGCCTTCATGAACGACAGCGTTTCGTCAATGCGCTGCGCCAGGACCTGATACCGCGCGGCCAGCGGCGAGCGTTCGGCGAAGTCCAGGTTCCAGCGATGCACCTCGTGCAGGTCGGCGTAGCCGCCGGAGGAAAACGCCCGCAATAGGTTCAGGGTACTGGCCGATTGAAAGTAGCCGAACTCCATCCGGGCCGGATCGGGAATGCGGGACGCCGGAGAAAACTCCGGCCCATTAACAATGTCGCCGCGATAGCTGGGCAGGGTCACGCCGCCCACCGTTTCGGTGTCCGAGGATCGCGGCTTGGCGAACTGCCCCGCCATGCGGCCCATCTTCACCACCGGCAAGGACGCGCCGAAGGTCAGCACCACCGCCATCTGCAGCAGCACCCGGAACGTGTCGCGAATAACGTTGGCGGTAAAATCCGAGAAGCTTTCGGCGCAGTCGCCGCCTTGCAACACGAAGGCCTTGCCTTCCGAGGCGAGCGCAAGCTGCGCCTTTAGGCGGCGCGCCTCGCCGGCGAACACCAGCGGCGGATAACGCTGCAGCCGACGTTCCATCTCCTCCAGCTTGGCCTGGTCGGGATAGGTCGGCACTTGGCGGATCGGGCAGTCGCGCCAGGAATCCGGATTCCATGGATGAACAGGTAACGAGCGGATGGGCGGTTGAGTCGGCATAAGCGGTCTCCTCGGACAGTCTTATGTCGCGATTTCGCGAGAATGGCTACTGCCGCCACCGCTTTGAGAGCCAAAGCGGTGGCTTGAGGCAGGCCTGTCCGATGCCCCGGCTGCAATGCGACGGCTCTTGTTTTGATGTGCATGAATATCGACGAGCCCGGCATCCGCGCCGCCGGCCGCTTGACCACCCGGCCATTCCCGTCAACAAGCATTCAAGTAGAAGCAGCCCGAAACGGGCAGCCCGGCCGGGAGGCAGCGGAATCAGGTGGACCTCGAGGCTCTGATCGAGAACGTGCTGAACGCGCTGGCCGCGGGCATCACCATCGGCTGCATCTACGGCCTGATGTGCATCGGCCTCGGGCTCATCTTCGGCATCATGCGCGTGGTCAACTTCGCCCAGGGCGAACTGCTGATGCTCGGCATGTTCGCCAGCCTGTACCTGGTGACTGGCGGCGGCGTGCTGGCCTTCCTCGGCCCCACCATCGGCCCATTTGTCGGCGCCCTTCTGGCTGGACCAATCGTCTTCGCCGGCGGCGTCCTGCTGCACAAGTTCCTGATCGCCCGCGTCTCCGGCCTGCGCACCAGCGGCTCGCTGGATGAGGGGCATTATGGCCAGTTGATCGTCACCCTCGGCATCTCCCTAATCCTGCAGAATGGTGGACTGATCCTGTTCGGCTCCACGCCAATGACCGTGCGCACGCCGCTGGCGTCCAGCGCGATCGAGATCGGGCCGATCTACGGCGACGCTACGGTGTTCCTGAACAAGGCGCGCCTGATCGCCTGCGCCATCGCGATCATTGTAGCGATCACGCTTTACCTAACCTTGGAATATACCCGCCTGGGCAAGGCGCTGCGCGCCGCGGCCGACAACCCGACGGCGGCCACCTACATGGGCATCGACGTCGAGCGCACCTATCGTATTGCCTTCGGCCTGGGCAGCGGCATCACCGCCATCGCCGGCGGCCTGATGGCGACCTATCTGTCTTTCGGGCCTTTTATTGGCCTGGACTACGTGATCATCATGTATTCTGGCGTTGTGCTGGGCGGCATGGGCAGCATCCTCGGCGCCTTCTGGGGTGGGCTGACCGTCGGCTTCGTGCAGCAGTGCTCCGCGCTGGTGTTGCCGCCGCAACTGCAGAACGCGGCGATCTTCGTCGTCTTCCTGCTGATCGTGTTGCTGCGCCCGCAAGGCCTGTTCGGCCGGTCGGCGGAGCGCGCCTGATGCGCCCGTGCGTCGCAGAGCGCGCATAAATGCGGTATGGCTCTGTCCCGCGCCTAAAGCGCGACCTGATCGCCCTTGGCATCGTCGCCGCCTTGTACCTGGCGCTGTCGAGCATTGTGACCAACAGCTACTATCAGTTGATCATGACCTTGGTGCCGATCTGGGCGGTGTTCGGCGTGTCGTGGAATATCCTGTCCGGTTACGGCGGACAGTTGTCGTTTGGCCATGCCGCGTTCTTCGGCATCGGCGCCTACGTTGTGACGCTGGCGCTGGTCTACTGGAACCTGACACCCTGGCTGGGCATTCCGCTCGGCATGGTCGTCGCCGGCATTGCCGCAGTGCTGATCGGCCTGCCCACCTTCCGGCTGCGCGGCCATTACTTCGCCCTGGCTATGCTCGCCTATCCGCTGGCGATACTTTACTTCATGCAATATCTCGGGTTCCAGGAAGTCTCGATGCCAATGCACCGGGACCATCCGGCGGCATTCCTGGAATTCACCAATCCAAGGCTCTATACGCTGGTCTCCGTCGGTCTGCTGGTCTGCGGCGTCCTGGTCTGCATGATCGTGGAGAATTCGCGCTTCGGGCTGGCGTTGCTGGCGGTCCGACAGAATGAACTGGCCGCCGAGGCGGCTGGCATCAACGCGCGTCTGTGGAAGATCCGGGCGCTGGTCGTCTCCGGCATGATCGCCGCCGCGGCGGGCGGTTTCTATGCCTGCGTGCTGCTGATCGTCACGCCGGACTCCGTTTTTGGCATGCTGGTATCCGCGCAGGCGGTGGTGGTGACCTTGTTCGGCGGCGTTGCCTCGATCTGGGGGCCGGTGATTGGTGCGGCGATCCTGGTGCCGCTGGCAGAATCGCTGAACGCTGAGCTGGGGAATATCCTGCCGGGTATCCAGGGCGTGGTGTATGGCGTGGCGATGATCGCCATCATGCTTGCCTCGCCGGACGGTCTGTTCTGGACCATTCGCGACCGGTTTTTCCGTCCACGGCCGGCGCCGTCGCTTCCGGCATTGGTGCCACTGCCTCGGCGGCCGGTTGCCGCGACCGCCGTTCCGCTGCTGACGGTCGTCAACCTGTCACGGTCATTCGGCGGCCTGCGCGCTGTCAGCCAGATCAGCTTCGAGGTCGCTGCCGGCGAGATCCTCGGCGTCATAGGTCCCAACGGCGCCGGCAAGACCACCCTGTTCAACCTGCTGAACGGCGTGCTGACCGCGGACGAAGGCACCGCCATGATCGCCGGCCACGACATGACCGGCCGCAAGGTGCATCAGATCGCCCGGCTGGGCGTTGGCCGCACCTTCCAGGTGGTGCGCAGCTTCCCCAGGCTGCCGCTGTTGGACAACGTCATCATTGGAGCCTACGGCGCCGGCCTGTCGGACGCCGATGCCATCGCCTCCGCCGTCCAGGCACTGCACCGCGTCGGCTTGGCCGCCCAGGCCGGGGTCGCCGCCGGGCAACTGACCAACAAGCAGCTTCGCCTGATGGAACTCGCCCGTGCCCTGGCCGGTAATCCACGGCTGCTGCTGCTGGACGAGACATTGGCGGGCCTTGGCCGCGACGAGTGCGATGACGTGCTGGCGGTGCTGGAACGGCTGCGCGAGGAGGGCACGACGGTAATCATCATCGAGCACACCATGCACGCCATGATGCGCATCGCTGACCGCTTCGTGGTGCTGGACCACGGCCGCGTGCTGACCAGCGGCTTGCCTCGTCAGGTGGTCGAGGACCGTAGTGTCATCGAGGCCTACCTCGGCAAGAAATGGGCGGCGAGACAGCATGCTTGAGGTCGCCGGCCTGTCTGTCGCCTACGGCGGCCTGCGCGCCCTGACGGACGTGTCGCTGGTGGTCAAGGAGGGCCAGTTCGTCACCGTCGTCGGACCGAACGGCGCCGGCAAATCAACCCTTTTCAAGACCATTTCAGGCATCGTCCCGCCAACTGGCGGGCAGATCAGCTTCATGGGCCAGAACCTGTCTCGCCTTTCCGCCGCACGCCGAGCGCACCTGGGCATTGCCCACGTACCCGAAGGCCGTCAGGTGTTCAAGACATTGACAGTACGGGAAAACCTGGAGATGGGCGCCTATCAGAAAGCCGGTCGCAAGGCCTGGCACCACACGCTGGACCGCATCCATGCCCTGTTTCCCATCCTGTCCGAGCGCGCCACGCAGTTCGCTGGCACCTTGTCGGGCGGCGAGCAGCAGATGGTGGCCATCGGCCGCGGCCTGGCCAGTGTGCCGCGCCTGCTGATGCTGGACGAGCCATCGATGGGCCTCGCCCCCACCGTCGCCGATACGATCTTCGAGCGCGTCTCGCAGATCCACCGGGAAGACGGCGTCACCATCCTGCTGGTCGAACAACGCGTCGCCGAGGCGCTGGAACTGTCCGATCACGGCTACGTCCTGGAAACCGGCCGCATGGTGCTGGACGGCAACTACGAGACGCTGCTGCGCGACGATCGCGTGCGGCGGTCGTATCTTGGGGTCGCTGATGGTTGAGCAAGGCGGGGACTCCGCCCCTCGACCCCGCCAAGGGCTGACACCCTTGGAACCCATTAAGGGGTTGGGAGGAGAGGGGGCCGCTCATTCGTTGCAACTGCCTCGGTCGCCCCCTCTCCTCCCAACCCCTGGACGGGGATCAAAGGGGCATCCGCCCCCTTTGCGGGTCCAGGGCAGCGCCCTGGCCTTCCTCAACTGTCGGAGAACCCCCATGAAACTGACCCGTCGCGCTGTGCTTGGCGCCACTGCGCTGCCTGTGATCCAGGCCCGTGCGCAGGCGTCGGCGGAGGTCAAGATCGCCATGCTGGTGCCGTTGTCCGGGCCTTGGGCCAGACAAGGGATCCTGGAGCAGATGGGTGCGCGGATGGCGGTGGACGACGTCAACAATGCCGGCGGCATCAAGTCGATGGGCGGTGCCCGTCTGAAGCTGATTGAGTACGATACCCAGGACAGTGCCGAAAAGGCCAAGGACGCGGCGCAACGTATGATCGCGCAGGAGCCTGACCTGGTCGGTGGCTTCGGTTGCTGGCTGTCCACCTTCACCTTGGCGGCGACCGAGGTAACCGAGCGGGCTGAACTACCTTGGTTGACGCTGTCATACTCCGACCTGATCACCGGGCGGGGGTTTCAGCACGTCTTTCAATCCTCGCCCACCGCCGCTCAGCAGGCGGAGGAGGAACTGCCGATGGTGGCGGAGCTGGCGCAGAAAGCCATTGGCAAGAAGCCGACGAAGATCGCCATCATCGGCGACAACACTGCGGCCTCGGTCAGCTTCATGAAGCCGATCCACGATCATGTCGTCAAGGACCTGGGCATGACGATCGTCGCCGACGAAGTCTTTACGCCGCCGTTAACGGACGCCACGACAATGATCCAGCACATCCGCTCTGGGCGGCCGGACCTCGTCCTGCTGCAAACCACCAATGTGCCCGACGACAAACTGCTGGCGGACAAGTTCGCCGAGTTCAACCTGCGCAGCGACCGGTTGCCGAAGATCGGCAACGGCGGCGCCTTCGCGGTGCCGGAGCTGCTGAACGTTGTCGGTGCCGAGAATCTTGAAGGTATTATGGTCGGACTGGCGAACTGGCCCGGCAAGCGGCAGGTGGACCTGGAAAAACGTTTCATGGCGAGGACAAAGGAGCCATGGCTCGGGCATGACTCGATCTTCGCCTATGTCCACGTGTTGATCCTGAAGGAGGCGCTGGAGCGCTGCGGCGTTGCCGATCGGCGGAAGGTCAACGCCGCGCTACATGCCTTGGACATGACAGACGGTCCCGCCCTTTTCTTTCCTGACGGCCATCTGAAATACGATGAGAAGGGCCGCCGCGTCGGCGCGAAGTTATGCGTTGTGCAATGGCGCGGCGGCCGGCCCGTACCGGTCTATCCGCTGTCGATCGCCACGCACGAGGTGATTTGGCCGAAGACATGAGGGCGGTTGCGGCCATCCTGCCGCGTTCAATGGTGCGGACAAAGCGGCTGCTGGTTCAGTCCGAAGAGCCGCCCTTGAAGCCCAGCGCCACGACATAAAGCTCACTGGATTCCTTGCGACTGGCCGGCGGCTTGGCATGGCGGACGTTGGTAAAATTCCGCTTCAGCGTATCGAGCATGCCACGCTCCGAGCCGCCTTGAAACACTTTCGCGACAAAGCCGCCGCCCGGCGCCAGAATTCGTTCGGCGAAATCCAGCGCCATCTCGGCCAGCCCAACGATCCGGATATGGTCTGTCGCGGCATGGCCCGTGGTGTTTGGCGCCATGTCCGACAACACCAAGTCCGCCGGCCCGCCCAGCGCCACTGTCAGGCGTCGCGGCATGTCGGGATCTGTGAAATCGCCCTGCATGATCACCGCGCCGTGGATTGGATCGATCGGCAGCAAGTCCAGGGCCAGCACCGAGCCGGCGTCCCGCCTCACTGTTACCTGGGTCCAACCGCCTGGCGCCGCGCCCAGGTCCAGCACGCGGGCGCCAGGCCGGATCAGCTTGAACCTGTTATCCAGTTCCAGCAGCTTGAACGCCGCACGCGATCGCCAACCCTGCTGCCGGGCGGCGGCCACATAAGGATCATTAAGCTGGCGTGCCAGCCAGCGCTGCGAGGCGGCGGTGCGGCTTTTCGCCGTCTTCACCGCAACGGACAGCCCGCGCGACGGCGGCACGACGGGGCGGGTCATAGCCGGCAAGGATCCCACCGCCGCCCATCATGACGTGCCTGACGCAGCTTGTCGGCCCGCATCAGGCGCAGCAGTACACCCTCACGCAGGCCCCGATCGGCGACGATCACGTGCGGCGCCGGCCATAGCCGGGTGATCGCGGCAAACACGGCACAGCCCGGCAGCACGAACTCGACCCGCTCCGGGCCAACACACGGGTGCCGCATTAGTCCAGTTCGCCCCAGCGCATGCAGCGACGCCACCGCATCAGAGGCTTCCCGGCTGGTAAGTTCAACGCCATCCACTGCTAGGCGGCGGTACCGCTCCAGGTTCAGCACCACGCTGGCCAGGGTGGTTACGGTCCCGCTAGTACCCAGCAGGCGGACCCCGCCGTTGCGAATTTCCCGGCCTATGCAATGCACCCGCTCGAACGGGCGGAGACGGTCGACGATGTCGTCCACCATCGCCTCGAACCCGGCCGGGGAGAAGCCAGCGTCACCCCAACGTTCCGACAGCGTCACCACGCCCATGGGCAGCGAGTCGAAACCGATCAGCTCGGGTCGGCCGTTCGTCATCCGCACCCAGGCCAGCTCGGTCGAGCCCCCGCCGATGTCGAACAGCAAGGCACGCCGCCCATCGCAAGGCAACAGCGATGCGCAGGACTCCAGGGCCAGTTCGGCTTCCTCCCGGCCGGTGATGATGCCGAAGTCGAAGCCGGTTTCCCGCTTCACGCGATCCAGAAACTCCAGGCCATTGGTCGCGCGCCGGCAGGCCTCGGTGGCGATGGCGCGCACCTGGCGGACGGGCCGTCGAAGCAGACGGACAGCGCAGTCGTCGAGGGCAGCGATCGCGCGGTCCATCGCCGCGACACTCAGGCGACCGGTGCCATGCAGCCCCTCTCCCAGGCGGACGATGCGGGAGAAGCTGTCCAGCACCCGGAACCCGTCGCCAAGCGGCGCAGCAACCAGCATGCGGCAGTTGTTGGTGCCGAGATCGAGGGCGGCGAAGGTCGGTCCAAAAGCCCGGCGCGGTGGCTCCGGCCGCGCCGAATCTAACAGCGCGGCGGCGTCAAGCACTGCGGGGGCATGCACCGGCAACATATTCAGATTGTTAACCGAGCGGGACCAAGGGGCAAGGGCTGAATGCAAAGGTATTGAGAGTTGTCAGTTTTTTCATGCCGGCGGATCAGATCGCCGGGAAAGGCTTGTCGGATGCGATACGCGCCAGCCACCCTGGCCCTTGACCTCTCGCGCCGCCCTGCGCGCCCGGCCGAGCAGGCTGCGCACAGTCTCCCTGCTGCCAAGACGGCGGCTGGCGATGCCAATCGCGACGGTCACCGTCTGGCCCGGGGGCAGCTCGGGAAACCGCATATGGGCACAGAGCGCATCGGCGCGTTCGGCGGCCGTCAAGTGGTCCATGCCATTCTGCCAGACGGCAAACTCCTCGCCGCCCACCCGTGCCAGGAGGTCGCCCGGGCGGATCGTGGCGCGAAGCTGGTTGCCCAGTTGCGCCAGCAGACGATTGGCATGATCGCGGCGGCCAAGCAGGGCGTTAAGCCGCCGGAGATCGTCGATGTCGACGAGGCAGAGCGTGCCGACCTGATCATCCAGGTCCAGGCGATCGATGTGCCGGTCCACCTCATCGAGAAACCATCGCCGATTTGGCAGGCCGGTCTGCCGATCGATGCCGATCTGGCCCGTGTCGCGGCTGATCAACGTCCGTAGCGAAACCGCCAGCGCCGCCGCCAGGCCTTGATCCGCTTGCGCCCATGGGCAGCCGCACTGTTTTCGCCAAAGCAGCAGTCCGCCGGGCGATCCGGGCGGGAGCACCCAGGGACAGGCCATGATGGATCGCTTGTCCAGCGCCATTGTATAGGTGGGGCCCGCCGAATTCGCTACCAGCAAGCCATGGCCGAGAGCAACGGTGTCCAAGCCGCCAACGCCGACACTGGCGGAGACAAAATATCCATCCTTCTCCTGGTTCAGCTCCAGGATTGCCACGCCCTCCAAGTCGGATGCGTCACGTACATCCTGCAAAAGCGCAACGATCGAACTGTCATAGCTCGTGTTGTTCAGCACATCGTCCTCTTTCTTGTACGGTAGCGTGTCGAGAATACCCGACAATGACCGTATACGCCAGGAAATCACAACCTGAAGTAGTATGGGTCGTGTGCGCTTGTCGCCGCGATTGGCAGTCTTCCAGCATTCCGCCATCTGGCATTCCGCCATAGAGTGAGCGATGACGAAGGAGGAGACATCTCATGCGTGCTGCATGGTACGATCGGCAGGGGCCGGCGGGTGAGGTCATCGTCACCGGCGAACTGGCGACACCGGAACCGGGACCTGGTCAGGTGCGGGTGCGGCTGGAGGCATCGGGGGTCAACCCAGCCGACACCTATCGCCGGCGCGGCGCGGTTCCGGCTGAGTATCCGCGCGTTATCCCGAACAGCGACGGCGCCGGCGTTGTCGACATGGTCGGCGAGGCGGTGGACAGCAACTGGATGGGCAAGCGGGTCTGGCTTTACAACGGTCAGCGCAATGGACGCTGGATGGGCACCGCGGCTGAGTTCATCGCGCTGGACGTGGACCTGGTGAGTGAACTTCCCGATCACATCTCGTTCGCCGAGGGCGCGACCTTAGGGATCCCGTGCATGACCGCGCATGGCTGCGTCTTTGCCGCCGGCGCCGTGCAGGGACGGACATTGCTGATCACCGGTGGCGCGGGCGCAGTGGGTCATTACGCGGTCCAGCTTGCCGCCTGGGCGGGTGCGCGGGTGATCTCCACGGTCAGTTCCGCGGCCAAGGCCGACCGGGCGCTGCGCGGCGGCGCGGAATGGGTCATCAACTACCGCTCGGAGGATGTGGCGGCACGGGTTGCGGCGATGACCGGGGGAGCCGGCGTGGATCACGTCGTCGACGTTGACCTCGGTGGCAACCTCGCGGCGGTGCTTGGCTCGGTGCGGGAGAATGGCAGCATTGCCTACTACGCCACCAATGGAGCGTTGGAACCGGCGGTCAACCTGCGCGCGCTCATGGGCCGCAATCTGACAGTGCGGGGTTTCGTGCTGCCGACCAGCCCGCACCCCAACCGTAAGCGGGCGCAAGCCGACATTGCCAGCTTCATTAAGGCGCCAAACCGGATCCTCGCAGTGGCCGAACGTTTCGCGCTTTGTGAGACAGCCGCCGCTCATGCTTGCGTGGAGACGGGCGGCAAGATTGGTACGGTCGTCGTGGAGTGCGCCCGCTAACGACCGACGGCACCCTTACGCCCCTTATTCGAGCAATGCCCGAATAAGGGGTTAAAAACCAGCTAGACCTCCACCTCCTGCTCCCGGTCGGCATCGCCATCGGGATCGCCTTCCGGCTTCGGTAAAACCGGCGCCGATGCCTCAGTGATCTCGAAGTCTAGCTTGTTGTCCTTGAGCGTCACCTTCACCGCGCCGCCCTTGACCAGCTTGCCAAATAACAATTCCTCGGCCAACGGCTTCTTGATGTGCTCCTGGATGACGCGGCCCAACGGACGGGCACCATACAGCCTATCATAGCCACGTTCCGCCAGCCATTCCTTGGCGGCCGAGGACAGTTCGATCGTCACGTTCCGGTCCGCAAGCTGGGCTTCCAGTTGCATGACGAACTTTTCCACGACACGGCCGACAATCTCCGGCGTCAGGCCAGCAAAGGTGATCGTGGCGTCCAGGCGATTGCGGAATTCCGGTGTGAACAGCCGCTTGATCGCGTCATCATCCTCGCCCTGGCGAACCTCCCGGCCGAAACCGATCGCCTCCTTGGCCATGTCGGATGCACCGGCGTTCGTGGTCATGATCAAGATGATGTTGCGAAAATCCACCGTTTTGCCGTTGTGGTCGGTCAGCTTTCCGTGGTCCATGACCTGCAGCAGGATGTTGAACAGGTCCGGGTGGGCCTTTTCAATCTCATCCAGCAGCAGCACGGCATGCGGATGCTGATCGATCGCGTCGGTCAGCATGCCGCCCTGGTCGAAGCCGACATAGCCCGGCGGCGCACCGATCAGGCGGGAGACGCTGTGCCGCTCCATGTACTCGGACATGTCGAAGCGGATCAACTCGATGCCCATGGTGGCGGCCAACTGGCGCGCCACCTCGGTCTTGCCGACGCCGGTCGGGCCGGAGAACAGGTAGTTGCCAATCGGCTTTTCCGGTTCACGCAGTCCGGCGCGGGCCAGCTTGATCGCGGCCGACAGCGCCTCGATCGCCTTGTCCTGACCAAACACCATTGACTTCAAATCGCGTTCCAGATTGCGCAGCGTTTCCTTGTCGTCGGCGGAAACGGACTTAGGCGGGATGCGGGCGATCTTGGCGACGATCTCCTCGACGTCCTTCAAGGTGACGGTCTTGCGGCGCTTGTGCTCCGGCAGCAGCATTCGGGAAGCGCCGACTTCATCAATGACGTCGATGGCCTTGTCCGGCAGCTTGCGGTCGTGAATGTATTTCGCCGACAGCTCTACTGCGGCGCGGATCGCCTCATCCGTATAGCGGACCTTGTGGTGCTTCTCGTAGTTAAGCTTAAGGCCACGCAGGATCTTCACGCTGTCTTCCAGCGAAGGTTCATTCACGTCGATCTTCTGAAAGCGGCGGACCAGGGCGCGGTCCTTCTCGAAGTAGTTGCGGAACTCCTTGTACGTGGTGCTGCCGATGCAGCGCAGGGTGCCGGACGCCAGGGCCGGCTTCAGCAGGTTAGAGGCATCCATGGCGCCCCCGCTGGTGGCACCCGCGCCAATCACGGTATGGATCTCGTCGATAAATAGGATGGCGCCAGGCTGGCTTTCCAGCTCGTTCACCACCGCCTTCAGGCGTTCCTCGAAGTCGCCACGGTAGCGGGTGCCGGCTAGCAGCGCGCCCATGTCCAGCGCGAAGATGGTGGACTTGGCCAGCACTTCCGGCACATCGCCCTCGACGATGCGCTTCGCCAAGCCTTCGGCGATGGCGGTCTTGCCGACGCCGGGATCGCCAACATACAACGGGTTGTTCTTGGTGCGGCGGCAGAGGATCTGGATAGTCCGTTCGATCTCCGAGTCGCGGCCGATCAGCGGGTCGATCTTTCCGGCGATCGCCTTCTTGTTCAGGTTGACGCAGTAGTTCGACAGCGCATCTTGATTGCGACGGCTGGGCTTTTCCTCGCGCTCCTGCTCCGGCGGAGTTTCCGGCTGCTGCGCATTGGTGCCGGTGACGGGGCGCTGAGCGGATCGTCCGGGCGCCTTGGCGATACCATGGCTAATAAAGTTGACCGCGTCCAGTCGTGTCATGTCTTGCAGTTGCAGGAAATAGACGGCGTGGCTTTCCCGCTCGCTGAATAGGGCGACCAGCACGTTGGCGCCGCTGACCTCATCCCGGCCGGATGACTGCACGTGGATGGCGGCGCGCTGCACCACGCGCTGGAAGCCGGCAGTGGGTTTCGGATCGCCCGGCCGGTCGGTCGCGAGGCCGGCAAGATCCTTGTCGAGGAATTCCGTCAGGTCGCTGCGCAGCTTGTCGAGGTCGACGCCGCAGGCGCGCAGCACGGTCGCGGCATCGGTATCGTCCGCGAGGCCCAGCAAAAGATGTTCCAGAGTTGCATACTCGTGTCGCCGCTCACTGGCGAGCGACAAGGCGCGGTGAAGCGTCTGTTCGAGGTTCCGTGACAGCATATTCGACGCTCCTACACACTAAGGTCCGGTCTGGACCCGATCATCACCGAACGGCGCCACCGTTCAGGCCTTCTGACGACTAATCCCGGTCTGGCGGTGCCGGAACCCCTTCGTCATTCCTTCTCAATAGTACATTGCAGAGGATGCTGATTTTGGCGTGCCAAGTCCATGACCTGAGTCACTTTTGTTTCAGCCACCTCATATGTGTACACCCCGCATACCCCGACACCCCGGCGATGGACGTGCAGCATGATCCGGGTTGCCTCTTCGCGGTTCTTCTGAAAGAACCGTTCCAGCACGTGAACGACAAACTCCATCGGTGTGTAATCGTCGTTCAGCATCAAAACCTTGTACATCGCCGGCTTGCGTGTTTTCGGACGGGTCTTGACCACGACCCCGGTGTTGGGACCTTCCGTCGTGCCGCCGCCACGTTTGTCGCTGTCGCTCATGGTATTCGCACCCAATTCATCGTCCCGCGCCCAACCGATCCATGACCAGCCGACCTGTGAAAGGCCCGCCCGCGGTCCGCCCGCTGCTTTGCGTCCTTGCATTCGCTACCCGAACCGTTCGGGCAGGACTTCATCGGTAATCCAGTCTTCCGCCTTCGTATCATGCCGGCCGGCATCCCTGCCTGCTTGTTTGATCAAGCCCGAACATAGTGGAAGGCCGAGCGGTGATGAAAGAGCCTTGCATTGCCGTCAGATGACGATTGCGCTGACTGGGCGCCGCCGCAAGAGGGCAATGGCCTCACGAGAATGGGATTTTTCTATTTCCGATGTCAGAAGGCTGTCAAATTGCTAATGTCTAAATGGGGCGGTAGGCCAGACAGCAAAGGCCCGGACAATTGCCCGGGCCTTTTTTCAGTCGCTGGATAAATTCGCTGGCAATCCTGCCGAACCGGAAGCCGCGGCAGAATGACCTTTGGCGGGTTGAATCAGGCCGCCTTGCCGAACGTCTCAACCGCCAGCGTGACGCGTGCGGTGATCGGCGCCAGGGCCTGCTCGGTCAATTTCATGGACGCATCGGTTAGCTTGCCAGACTCCGACATCGTCTTCTCAAAAGCGGACCGGGCGAACGCGGCCTGCAGTTCGAACACGTCCTTCAACGACTTCACTGCGGTGAAGGCCTTGAAGGTGGAGACGGTTTCCGCCAGGCTGTTTTGTGCCGTGGCGGCAACATGCTTGGACAGGTCCTGCATCCCGGCGGTCCAGATCTGACCGGACTTCACCACCGCTTCGACATTCCCCTGGCCGAACGTAACCATTTCTTCTGCTGTCTTCATAGCCTTTTCCATTCCTTCCTTGACTTTGGCCTGGGTTGTTTCAAACCCCGCGGTCGCCTTGGCCACGCCTTCCTTCAGGTTAGACACCGTGGCATCGATGGCTTTCTCGGAGGTGGCCGAGGCGGCTTCCATCGGCGGGGCGATTTCGGTCAGCTTTGTTTTCATGTCAGTCTCTCCTTTGAAGGCGCGAGCACGTCACGCCGGAAATCCCTGCGGCAGGCGGAGCTTTCGCTGCACTGCAACACAAAATTGATATAGAAGTGCGATTTGCCGATGGCAAGCGGTTTTTGTGCAGTGCACAAAATTTCTCGGCCCCATTTTGGCCTGCCTCGGACCGTTGCTATTTCGGCTTAATCGGCGCCACGTTAGGTTCGTCACGTAACGTCCTCACATTTTGCGTTTTTTCCGGATTTTCGTCTGGACATTTGACGTTGGGGAAACATAAAGTCTCGGCATCGCACGGAAAGGGATGTGAATGGCTGGCTTTTCGTTGCAAAGTCTCAGAAAATTGCCGAACTGGCGGTTGCTCTCCTGGGCTTTGTCGGCTGCCGCTCTCCTATCCATTTTCCTCGTCCGGCCGGCGCACGCCCAGATTGGGTCGGCGCGCTACAGTTCGATCATCGTGGACGCCGCCTCGGGCGACGTGCTGGAGGACGTGAATGCGGATCAGCCGCGGCATCCCGCCAGCCTGACCAAGATGATGACCCTGTATCTGACGTTTGAAGCTATGCGCGACCGCCGGATCACGCTTGATCAAGCCGTTCCCGTGTCGGGTCATGCCGCATCAATGGAGCCGACCAAGCTGGGCATTCTCCCCGGCTCCAGGCTGACGGTCCAACAGGCGATCCTGGGCTTGGTGACGAAATCGGCGAACGACGCCGCCGCGGCGCTGGGCGAACTGCTTGGCGGCAGTGAAGATCGGTTCGCCCAGATGATGACGCTCCGTGCCCGGTCGTTGGGCATGACCCATACCACTTTCCAGAACGCGTCCGGCCTGCCGGACCCCGAACAGTGGACAACGGCGCGCGACCTGGCGGTCCTCAGCCGGCACCTGATAACGGATTTCCCCGCCTATTATGGATACTTCTCCACGCCGAGCTTCGCCTGGCACCGGCAGATTATCTTCAACCACGACATGATGCTGCGGTCTTATCCCGGCGCCGACGGATTGAAGACCGGCTACACCGAGGCATCCGGCCATAATCTGGTCACCAGCGCCGTTCGCGGCGGCGTACGGCTGGTGGGCGTCGTGCTGGGCGCGGCCTCTAACGGCGAACGCGACATCCACATGGCCTCGCTGCTCGACCATGGCTTTGAGCAAATGGATGTGCCGATCGCCCACAAGCCTGTGCCGCTCGTCCCCCGGATCATGCTGATCTCCTCCGCACACGCCGCGGAACTGCCACGGCCGCTTGCTGGTATGCGCCTGCGGATCGCCGCGTCGAACTGGGCCATCCAGGTTGGCAGCTATACAACTGAACAGGCGGCCCGCGCGGCGGCCATTGCCGCCAGGCGGACGGTGGAGGACGGCGATATCAGGGTGGAACCCGCGGCCGTGCGTCGCAGAACCGTGTGGCGCGCACAGATCGCCGGACTGCGCAGCACCGAGGCTCAGGAAGCCTGCGCCAGCCTGAGCCATCGCCGCGGTCAGTGCATGGTGATCCGGCCCGATACGCACGTTCTGGCCAGCCGGTAGTACCAGGTAGCGAAAGTCTCGATCCTCCGCCGCGCATTAGTCATGCGGATGAAGGTCGGCAAGACGGGCGAACACGGTGGCAATTGGTCAGGCCCTGCGAGCCGTTCGCTCGGCAATGCGTCAACCGATCCTGCGCACGCCGCGCCGTTACATCGCATTCCGCCGGGCGAGGTCGCCTTTTAGAAAGTCGATGTGCCTGTCGATGGGGTCTGTCCAAAGATGCCGCGAAACACCGGCCACGAAAGCACGTTGACCTTGCGCCGCGGAAGCCGGTTGCGCATGTTACAGCGGGATTGAAGCCGAAAAAGGGTTCAGGGCGGAGCAGGACGATGGACGGCGGGACAGACTCAAGGCGCATTACCATTCACACGCCGGAGGATTTCGCCGGTATGCGCGCTGCCGGCCGTCTTGCGGCCGAGACTCTGGACATGATCGTGCCGCATGTGAAGCCTGGCGTGTCAACCGGCATCCTGGACCAGCTTTGCCATGACTTCATCTTGCAGCATGGCGCGACTCCGGCGCCGTTGAATTACCGCGGCTATCCCAAGTCGATCTGCACGTCGATCAACCATGTCGTCTGCCACGGTATTCCCAGTGACCGCAAGTTGGAGAACGGCGACATCCTGAATATCGATATCACGGTGATCCTGGATGGCTGGCACGGCGACTCTTCACGCATGTATGCCGCCGGGGTGCCGAATACCCGGGCCCGCAACCTGATCGAGGTGACCTACGAGTCCCTGCTGCGCGGCCTGCGGGCGGTCAAACCGGGTGCGACACTCGGCGATGTCGGCCACGCCATTCAGACCTTTGTTGAAGGCCACCGCTTCAGCGTGGTGCGTGATTTCTGCGGCCACGGCATTGGCCGCCGCTTCCACGAGCCGCCCAACGTGCTGCATTTCGGCCGGCCCGGCGACGGTCCCATCCTGCGCGCCGGCATGTTCTTCACCATCGAGCCGATGGTGAACGCCGGCCGGCCGGAGGTGAAGGTCCTTGATGATGGCTGGACCGCCGTCACCCGGGATCGCAGCCTGTCCGCGCAGTTCGAGCACATGATCGGCGTGACCGACAGCGGCTGCGAGATTTTCACGCTGTCCCCGGCCGGCCTGGACAAGCCGCCCTTCGCCGTTAGCTGATTAGCAATCATTTCGGCATAGCTTCGGCGGCGACCTGTTGCCGCGAGTGTGCATGACGAAACGCCCGAGATCGAATTGTATGGCGGACGAGGCTGCCCTGCCCGGCCTGCTGCCCAGTGACGCAATCGACGACAACGCCATCGGCGCCGACGGTCACCGCATGCGCATGCGGCAGCGGCTGCTGAAGACCGGCCCGGACTCGTTGGCGGATCACGAGATGCTGGAGATGGTGCTGTTCCTGGCGCTGCCTCGACGTGACACCAAGCCGATCGGCAAAGCCCTGCTGGCGAAGTTCGGGGACTTTGGCGCGGTCATCGGTGCGCCGGTGCCGGAACTGGCAACGGTTGAGGGACTGGGGGAGGCCGGAGCGGCGGCATTGAAGCTGGTGCAAGGCGCGGCGCTGCGCCTGTTGCGGCAAGAGGCCGCGGCGACACCCGTGCTGGCGAGCTGGGACCGGCTGATCGCATACCTGTCGGCCAGCATGGTGCATGAACGGATCGAGCAGTTCCGCGTGCTGTTCCTCGACACGCGCAACCGGCTGATCGCCGACGAGGTGCAAAGCCGCGGCTCAATCAACCACACGCCGGCGTATCCGCGGGAGGTGGTGCGACGCTGCCTGGAGCTGCACGCCAACGCGGTGATCCTGGCGCATAACCATCCCAGCGGCGAGCCCACGCCATCGCGGGAGGACGTAACGATGACCGCCGACATCCAGCGCGCGCTGGCGACGATGGGGATCGCCGTACATGACCACATCATTGTCGGCCGTTCGAAGTGTGTCAGCTTCCGTGAGGCCAAGCTGCTGTGAAGGGCGGCGTAGGCTTCACGTCCATCAGGATTCGGGCGATAGAGGTGTCGGCTCGGGGCGGCATGCGGCGCCCGCGGGTCGTTTGGGATTGGCCACCACGATCACCGCCAAGCGCGGCTTAGAAGAGCGTCCAGCGCGTTAATGATCCGGACATCCTCGCTGACGAGCGACATGACCGGCGTTAGGGCCGGCGTCCAGTCATTAGGCGGCTCGGCGCGGCAGGAAGCCGCGGCCGCCGTCGGGGCTGTAGACAAGCCCACCGACGCGAACAAGCGCGGCCAGCACGGCCTCGATCTGCGGCAGGATTCTGCGGCCCTGGCGGAAGCGGACGGCGAGGTCGGTGGCGCTGAGCGGCGCGGTGGCCGAGGCGAGGGCCGACAGCACGGCGGCGGTCTGTTCCAGTTCGCTGGTCGGAAAGGCTGGTTTCGGGCCGCTGACGGCAGCCTCGGCGGCCTGGTTCATCGCCCCGCCGGTCAGGCTGAGTTTTTCTTTTGAACTGCCGAAGCGAGGAATTTGGTAGTCGGGGCGAAGCCAGCGGACGTGGCCGGCGGCTTCCTCCCGCACCCGTTCCTGGTTGAGCGCGACCAGACGGGCCAGGATGTCGTTGTCGCTCAGGTCGGCGGCCCAGCCATAGGCGACGGCAACGGCGGCATCCAGTTCGTCGTGGTATTCCTTCAGGATCAGCACCAGGCCATCGTCGAAGATGCGGCGGTCGTCGGGAGCGAGGGCACTGGGCGCGGTGCCGGCGCGGAGCTTTTCCAGCACGTTGTAGAGGCCGGTCAGCGTGAGGTGCGGGTGCTCGGCCAGCACGCGCTTGCGGTGGGCGTCAAGGTTTTCGGCAACGACCCGAATGCGGTGTTTCTGGAGGTCGTCGGGAGCGGGAAAGGGAAAGGGATCGAAGCAACGGGTTTTTACGTAAACAGGATCATTGCCTATTCCAAGCCAACTCCCGGCGCGTGTAGCCCATGTCGTATGACTTCTCGAAGATAGTATGCCCAACAGGCAAGCGTCGTCACTTCCGATAGCAATAAGTTTGTTGTCTGGACAAATTGATGCTTCGAGGAACTGAAAAACACGATATTTCGCGGTTTCAACTGTGGCTGTATATCGTGGCAGCCGATCCAACGCAGGCCGCAGTTCCCGGCGAGGTTCACCGAAGACCCACCAATTCTGCCTGTAGGTCTCACGGTTATTAAGATCACGTTCCGGCTTCACAGTTGCGGCGACGTGCTGATAAACTTCCGGAAAGTTGCGCCGGACGTCTTCAATGCCCAAGCCGAATAGGTCGATTACCATGACCCCGCGCGGCCGAGCAGTCAGGTCACGGCCGTTGCGGTAGTTGCGAATGTGCTCTTCCAGTCCTGGACGTCGGCCAAGCCCTAGGTGTGCAGCGACATCTGGCGTGACGATAAAGCCAGCACCGTGAAGAGACATGCCGCGAGAGGACAAACCTTCGTTCGCCAGCAGTGGCAAACTTTCAGATACATTCACGCCGACCGTAAGGTCCGAATTAACTACCCCGCGAAACTCCCTGAACTCGATCACTGGCGCATCCGTATCCAGTCCAGCTTCGCGCACGACCTCCCGCAGCACCCCTTCCCGCGGTCCAGCCTCAACAACCGTCATGGCGATACGCACCGCCGCCGCGTCTCGTGTTGCCTTGGTCCAAGGATGGTCCGGAACGGCCATCACCAACGAAATCGGCGCCTTGGCAAGCAGGTGCCGCTCCATGACGCGGCGCTGGAACACCTGAGTGATGGAATTAGTCGTCACCAAGCCAAATCGGCGCAACACGGTGCCCTTGCGGGCCAGCAGGCCGGCAGCATGATTCCACCAGTACATCACGAAATCGGCCGACTCGTTCATGTCTGGATGGGCGGCCCAAAGCGCCTCCGTCCATTCGTCGCCCAGGCGCGCGCGAATGTCCTTGCCGCCGATAAACGGCGGGTTGCCGACAATGAACTCCGCCGCCGGCCAATCCGGCTTGTGCGGGTTGGTGTGGTGGTAAACCTCCGTCACCGACCCATCGCGCCCGCGCCTCGTCAGCGGCACACCGTGCGCATCGCGAGCCAGACTCACGTCCGCCGCCAGCACCGCGTCGAACCGGCCTTGGATATTATGGAACGCATGCAGGATTGGCTCCCCCGGCATCCCACCCTTGATCCGGAAGTGCCACTGCAAATACCCGATCCACAGCACCAGCTCGGCGATCGCCGCCGCCCGAGGGTTGATCTCCAGCCCCAGGAACTGGTGCGGGTCGACTGTGTGCCCCGCCAGCCCGGTCAGCGCCTCCTGCCCGCCCAGCGACGCCAGCGCCTCCAGCACCTCGCCCTCCAGCCGCTTCAGCAACTCCAGCGAGACGTACAGGAAGTTCCCGGTGCCGCAGGCCGGGTCCAGGATGCGGGTCCGGCACAGCGTGTCGTGGAACGCCCGCACCGTCGCCACCGCTTCCTTCGCTCGCCCGGCCGACTTCTGCCGCTCCGCCGTGGACAGCGCCTGCTCCCAATCTTCGCGCAGCGGCTCGATCACCGTGGCGACGACCAGCCGCTCCACATACGCCCGCGGCGTGTAGTGCGCGCCGAGCCGCCGGCGCTCGGCCTTGTCGAGCGCCTGTTCCAGCAGGGTGCCGAAGATCGAGGGATCGACTTCCTTCCAGTCGAACGACGCGGCGCGACGCAATTCGCCGATTTCCTCGCGGCCCAGCGGCAGGACGGTGCGGGTGCGGAAGAACTCGCCGTTGAAGCGGCGTACCTTGGCTTCCAATGCGAAGGCGAAGGCGCCGGTGTCCATCGCCTCCCACAACTGCCCGACCAGGTGGACGAAGCGCGACGGGTCCGCCTCGCAGCGTTGCAGCAGATCGCGAAACCCGTGCTCCGGCAGCAGCTCGATCCCCGGTGAGCAGGCGAACATGGTGAACAGGCAGCGCATCAGGAACATCGCCACCGCCTCCGGGTCGTGCTTCTGCTCTTCCAGCGCCTTCGACACCGAAGCCAGCCGCTCGGCGATCCCGCGCGTGACGCGCGCCGTCTCCCGCGCCGGGTCCAGGTGCATCGGCTCGGTCCAGATGCGTGCCAGCCGGTCGCGGATCTCCGGCCGGCGCAGGTCCTCCAGGTAGATGCGGAAGGACTGGCGGTCGGGGAACTGCGCGTAGTTCTTGCCCTGGCCGGAGAAGTCGGCATAGGTCTCGATCACGTGGCCGACGTCGCAGACCAGGATGAACGGCGGCCAGCCGTGGTCGGTCGGCAGCGCCCGCGCATAGCCCTCGGCCTGGCGGCGGGCGTTCAGCATCAGCACGTCCCAGGTCCGGCTGGCATCGCGCACGCCGCGCTTCGGCGGCTCCAGGCCCGGCAGATACTGGACCGCGAGTTCCTTCGCCCCGCCCGCCTGCCGTGACTGCTTGGCTTCCAGAACGAAGCAGTTGCGCTTGTAAAGGTCGATGCGGCCGAGGCCCTGGGTGCCGTCGGTAGCCTGTCGCTTGACCGCGCGCTCGAACACGTAGTCGTTGTCCTCGGTGTTCGCGGCCGCCGGTTCCGGGCGGCGTACGCCAAGCACGTCGCATAACTCGGTCAGGAACAGGGCATAGTTGGCACGCTCCTGGCCGCCTTCCTGGCCTTGCCAGCGAGCGATGAAGCGGTCGACCGGTGCGGAGTCGCTGGTCATGTGGCGTGATGAGCCAGGAGAATCATTACAGGAGCATAGAGGACAGGCGCCGCGCGGGCAACGCGGTTGTAAGGTTGAACCTACGCCTCGTATCGTGACGTGATTTCCAGAAACCTGTCGTACTGCAAGGTGCCGGAGAAGCGCGACCTTATCGCGCTGGGTGCCTAAAAGGACTAGGATGCTCATATCCGACGAGGAACAGCGCGAAGATCACCAGCGCAGGATGGACCAGATGGCTTTGAACATTGAGAAAATGCGGTCGGGTATGGCGTGGGAGGCGGCAAGTTCCTCGTCTCCACGGTGCTTGCTGCCGCGGCTCTCATTGGCGCCGGCGTGGCGATGGCAACTATCTTGGTCGACAACCGCCGCCCCCAGTACCGCGCCAGGTCATCTTTCAGCTTGGTTCCATTGTGGTAGCCCCGGCCGCACCCGCTGCCTCAATAAAGTGAATAAGCGATCCGTAAGGCGATTGAGCTTGGACGCCATGTCGCCGTTGTTGCCCGGTAGGTGCCAGTAAAATATAGCGTCCGCATGCAAGAGCGGCTCTCTGTCACGCATCGGCGGGCCGTGCCAAAATACCTGCATGATGGATCGCATTGATAGTTGGCTGAGGCTTTGTCCCGACGCTGCCATCGACCCGCTCCCCGGAATGCGGAAAGCCGGCCTGCTGGACCCGGTGCCCGACTATGCAACGATCGCGCGCCTAAAAGCTGTCCTGGTCGAGCGAACCGGACTGCTCGGCATCGGCAGCGTCTGGAGCGGCCGACATCTTGTCTTCCGCCACTTCCTTGGTTTCGGCACAGCCGCGCAAAGGGCGGAATGGGCCGCCCGCGGCCTGGCTGTCGGCATCTCCGAACCCGACGTCGGCGCGCATCCGAAGCGGCTGACTACCCGCGCGGACAGGACGGACACCGGCTTCCGCATCACCGGGCGGAAGGCGTGGGTCAGCAATGGCCCCTCGGCCGACGGGATCATCGTCTTCGCCATCACATCGGAAGTGGCGGGCCGCAAGCAGTACAGCGCCTTCATCGTGCCGCGTGACACACCGGGTCTTGGCATCGGCGAAATGCCCGGCTTGCACGCCCTGCGTCCATCACAGCACTGCCTGTTGACCTTGGACAACTGCCCGGTGCCTGCCGCCGCGATGCTGGGGGAGGCCGGTTCGGCCTACGGCCGCATGGCGCTGCCGTTCCGCGACATCGAGGACGCGGTCGGCAGCTTCGGCACCCTGGGCGCGCTCCGCCATTCCATAAGCCTGTTCTCCGGCGCAACGTTACCGGACCAGGCGGCGGACCTGGGCGCCATCGTCGCGCTGACGGCGGTGTTCGCGGCGGCCGCCGAACCCATGGTCGCAGCATTGGATGCCGGACGCTTCCGGACCGGCAACGCCACGCTGGTGGGGCTGCGCGTCCTGGCGACGGATATTGTGCATCGGCTACGGACCCTGTCGACGGGCCTCCACCGCGACGCGTTGATCGACATGATCGCCGACCTGGAGGCGACCCTTTCCGTCGCCCGTGGTCCTCGGATGGCACGCCAGACCTACTTGGGTGAGGCCGCTCTTCATACCGCCAGCCGCGCGGAATGAACCTGTCCCGTTGCCCCTGGGCCGAGATCTCGGACGCGAAGATGCAAGCCTATCACGACAGCGAGTGGGGGGTGCCGCAGCACGGCGACCAGGCACTGTTCGAACTGCTCACCCTGGAAGGCGCCCAGGCCGGACTTTCCTGGCGCATGGTGCTGCACCGGCGGGATGCCTACCGGGCGGCGTACCACGGCTTCAACATTTCCCGCGTTGCCGCGATGACCGATGCGGAACTGGAAAGCCTGTTGACCTGTTCGCCGCTGATCCGCAACCGGCTGAAGATCTTCTCCGTCCGCGCCAACGCCCACGCGGCGCGCGGGGCAATCGACGATCATGGCAGCCTGGACCGATATCTCTGGTCTTTCGTGGGTCACCAGCCGATCCGCAACCGGCCCAGTGGCCGCGCCCAGGTGCCGGCGACCACGCCGCTGTCCGACCGTATGAGCAAGGCACTGCGCAAAGACGGCTTCCGTTTTGTCGGCTCCACCATATGCTATGCCTTCATGCAGGCGTCCGGCATGGTGGACGATCATCTGACAAGCTGCTTTCGTTACACGCAGGAGGAACCCTGATGCAGAACACCGAGGAAATCTGGCGCCTGGTCGACACTAACCAGGACGACTTCATCGCCCTGTCCGACCGCGTCTGGGAAATGCCGGAACTCTGCTACGCGGAAGTTCGGTCATGCGCCGAACACACCGCCATGTTGGAGGCCAAGGGCTTCCGCGTCACCCGCGAGGTTGCCGGCATCCCGACCGCGGTGATGGGAGAGGCCGGCGAAGATGGCCCGGTGATCGCCATTCTGGGCGAATATGACGCGCTGCCCGGCTTATCGCAGGAAGCCGGGGTCGCACAGCAGAAGCCGTTGCCAGGACCCGGCTTCGGCCATGGCTGCGGGCATAATTTGTTAGGATCAGCCTCGATGCTGGCCGCCACGGCGGTGAAGGACTATTTGGACGCCAATGGCATACGGGGGCGTGTCCGCTACTATGGCTGTCCGGCCGAGGAAGGTGGCGCGGCCAAGGGCTTCATGGCCCGCGCCGGCGCGTTCAGCGATGTAGACATTGCCATCTCCTGGCACCCGTCGTCGTTCTCCGGTGTCAATCCGGCGAACTCGCTAGCGAATACGCGCATTGATTTTTCCTTCCAGGGGCGAGCCTCGCACGCCGCGGCGTCGCCGCACCTGGGGCGCAGCGCGCTGGACGCGGTGGAGCTGATGAGCGTCGGCGTCAACTACATGCGTGAGCACATGCCGTCCGACGCACGAGTGCATTCCGCCATTCTGGATGCCGGCGGTGTGGCGCCGAACGTGGTACAGGCTTTCGCCAAGGTGCGCTACTTGGTCCGCGCCGCGACCCTGCCGGAGCTGTCCAAGCTGGTCGAGCGGGTCCGCAAGATCGCCGACGGCGCGGCGCTGATGACGGAAACCAAGGTCACAAGCCAGGTGGTCAGCGCGGTGTCTAACCTGCTGGCCAACACGCCGCTGGAGCGCGCGATGCAGGACAACCTCGACCGCCTCGGGCCGCCGCCGTTTGACGAAGCCGACCGCCGCGCCGCCGCCGAATTCCAGGCGACGCTGTCGGACGAGGACATCGAGGCATCGTATCGGCGGGCCGGGGTGCCGGTGCGGCCGAATGCGCCGCTGTGCGACCTGATCATCCCCGCGGATGCGATGGCGGCGGGTGGCATCGGCTCGACCGACGTCGGCGACGTAAGCTGGGTGGTGCCGACGGTGCAGGCGCGTGGTGCAACCTATGCGATCGGCACGCCGGGCCACTCCTGGCAGTTGACGGCGCAGGGCAAGATGCCGGCCGCGCACAAGGGTTTGGTGCATGTGGCGAAGGTCATGGCCGGCACTGCGCTGGACGCGCTGCGCGACGAGACCTTGATGGCGCGCGCCAAGGCGGACCATCAGGCGCGGATCGGCCGCACCCCATATGTCTGTCCGCTGCCGGCCGACCTCGATCCGCCGATCAAGATGTCGGCCTGATGCGGACACCGCTCTGCCGCATGCTCGGGGTGGACTTCCCGCTGCTGGCGTTCAGCCATTGCCGCGACGTTGTGGCGGCGGTCAGCAAGGCCGGCGGGTTCGGAGTATTTGGGGCGGCGGGGTATGCGCCGGAGCAGCTCGAGACGGAACTCGGCTGGATCGACGCACATGTGGATGGGCGGCCTTACGGCGTCGATCTGCTGGTGCCGGAGAACCTGTTGGTACGCACCGATCCCGGCGCCACCCTGGCTGATCTGGTCGCCCGCATCCCTGATACCCACCGCGCCTTCGTGCACGACCTGCTGCGCCGCCACGACGTCGATCCCACCCAGGGTGCCCAGGCGCGGGAGGACCCGAACCGTCCGCCGCCCTATCAGACAGAGACGGCTGACCGGCTGATGGATGTCGCCTTCCGCCACCCAATCCGGCTGATCGCCAACGCGCTCGGCGTACCACCAAGCAGCATGCTGGAACGCGCCCGCCGCTTCGGCATTCCCTGCGCCGCGCTGGTCGGCGCGCGCGAACATGCGGTGCGCCAAGTCGCCGCGGGCGTCGACATTCTGATTGCCCAGGGCGGCGAGGCCGGCGGCCACTGCGGGGAGGTGTCGACGCTCGTGCTGGTGCCGGAGGTGCTGCGCGCGGCGCAGGGCAAGGTGCCGGTGCTGGCGGCCGGCGGCATCATGACCGGGCGGCAGATGGCGGCCTGCATGGCAATGGGGGCGGCCGGCGTGTGGACCGGCTCGGTCTGGCTGGCGACGACGGAGGCGGAAACTTCCCCGGTATTTCGCGACAAGATGGTTGCCGCCCGATCCCGCGACACTGTCCGGTCGCGCGGCCGCACCGGCAAGCCGGCGCGCCAGTTGCGCTCCGCCTGGACCGACGCCTGGGAGGCGCCGGACAGTCCCCGCCCGCTGCCGATGCCGCTGCAAGGGCTGATCAGCGAGCCGGCGATGGCACGGGTGAACCGCGCGGCGGAGGCAGGGAACGCCGACGCGGTGGCGCTGGTCAGCTACTTCGTTGGCCAGGGAGTCGGGCTGGTGGACAGCATTCCAAGCTGCCGCCAGGTGGTTGCCGGCTTTATGACCGAGTTCGCCGAGGCGCTGGACGACATGCGGACATTATCCGAAACAGGAGACTGAGATGGCGAAGAAACTGACCGACGCGGAGCGCGCGACCTTGGGCACGACCGTGCCGCAATGGACGCCGGCGCTCGACAAGGACGCGATCCGGCGGGAATTCAAGTTCGCCGATTTCAGCGCCGCGTGGGGCTTCATGACACGGGTTGCCCTGCTGGCGGAAAAGCTCGATCACCACCCGGACTGGTCGAATGTCTGGAACACCGTGCGTATCGAACTGACGACGCACGACGTAGCCGGTCTTTCGGACAATGATGTCCGGCTGGCGCAAGCGATCGACGCGCTGATGTTTTGACGGCCCGACGGGATGGATGGCATCGGCATGGATGCGGTCAGCTTTCTTGAACGCACCAGCCGCATCCGCCGCGCCGCGTCCCGGCTGTGCCTGCGGCTGGGCTGGGCGCCGCTGCATGAAGTCCGGCTGGCCAACGGCCGGCGTGCCGACATCCTGGCGCTGCAGCCCGGCGGCGGCTTTATCTGCATCGAGGTGAAGTCCGGCCTGCGCGATTACCTGGCTGATGAAAAATGGACCGAATACCAGCCGTTCTGCGACCAGTTCTTTTTCGCTGTGGACAGCGATTTTCCGCGCGAAATCCTGCCGGCCGAAACCGGCCTGATCGTCTGCGCCGACCGCGACGCCGACCTGCTGCACGAGCCGCTGTGCGTGCGGCTGCCATCCTCTCGGCGCAAGGCGCTGATGGAGCGGTTCGCCTGGCTGGCGGCGGGGCGGCTGGCGGCGCGGGAGGATCCGATGGGGGTATCAGATCTGATGATGGCGCTGAACGATGATTGAAGACCCGACGACGAGCCCCAACAGAGGCTGAGCGCAATAGTCGGCGGCGACAGCGTGGCGGACGGAATCTTTATCAACGGACAGAAGGATCGACGGGTCGGCACGGCCTTATCGTCGTCATGGCCAGGCAACCGAACGCGCGAAGGAGGATGTGACCTGCCTATCCGTGCCGGCCAAAGTCGTTGGGATACAACAACCTACCCTCCTGCACGCGTGCCTTGGTCAGGCCAAGCATGACCGTGGCGGCGGCACCGAATGTTCGATGTTCACAGGCTGTCTCGGCGCCGGTCGGCTTCACCCCAACCGTCACCGCGCCGCGGATCTTGCCCCCACTGGCGCCCCCACCGGTGCCTTGTCCGGCAGCCAGACATCGGTCCAGCCCGACCCGCCGGTCTGCGCATTGGTCATCCTGACTTCGGTCTTGCCCGGTCCCTTGCGCTGCAGGATGGTGATGGCTGTCGGATCGCGCACCACCTGGCAGTCAACCGGTCCGGTGACATCCTCGCCATGGCGGCGCGCGGTCAGGCGGTCGAGGTCGGTCTCGCTCTGACACAGCACAGCCCCTGGGTCCAGGCGTGGCCAGGCCTGCGGCTGCGGCTTGACGTCCGGCAGGCCGGGCTTGGGCTTCTTTGGCAACAATCCGGACTCGAACCTGATGTTGCTGTCCTGCGCGCGTGCGCCCGTGGCAAACGCCAGAGCCCCAAGACAGGTTGCCATCAACAATATTCTTGCCAACGAGTTCATTGTCGTCTCCGCCCGTTTCAACCATCCTGTCTATGCGACCGACGCCAGCGTGGAGCAAGCCTTCCAGCGGACCAGGCGGGGACCAACCGCGATGGACCGGGCAGGCTGGTGATCAGGGCGGTGTCATTCCCTTTGCCGCCAGAACCGGCCGAACCACCGGATCGGCCATGGTCGCAAGGAATGCCTGGGCCACCTCCGGCTGCGCCGAATCAGCAGCAATCGCACCGGCATAGGTCGTCTGCGACTGGATCGCGGCCGGCAACGGGCCGACCAGGGTGACGCCGGGGACGGCGATGATCTCGCTGATCTGTTGCAACGCCAGATCGGCTCGGCCATCGAGCAGCGTATCGGCGGCAAGGCCGCCTTTCACCAGCACGGATTTCGGCGCCATCGCATCGGCGATGCCCATCGTCTGGAACAGCTTCGCCAGATACCAGATATATGCCGCTGGAGCCGCCGGATGCTGGGTCGACATAGGCGATCGCGCGCGCGTTCAGCAGCGTCGCCTTGAAGGCCGCGACAGTGCCGATATCGGGCGCCGGCGTGCCGGTCTTCACGCCGACGCCGATGCCGACCCGGGCCAACGTCTTCGCCGAACCGGCGACGATCTTTCCGGCCTTTGCCAGTTCATTTAGACCTGCCGGCGACATCAGCACGACATCGAACCGCTCGCCGTCCGTGATCCGTCGGACCAGCCCGCCAACGGTGTCGTTGCGCCGGATGACAGTGGTGCCGGTGCTGAACTGGAACGCCGGGATCACGGCGACGGCGACGCTGTTGATGGCACCGGCACTGAGCACGGTCAGCTCCGCTGCCTGAGCGGGCGCGGCCAGCATCAGGCACAGGACGAGCCAGCAGATCACGGAAGGCGCCGCACCGCCGACGACGGGTTGGCAGCCGGCTAGCGCATCAGGCGGCTTCGGCGTGGGCACGTGTAACCTCTGCCTTCGGTGCCGCCGCGGCTTCACGATGCAAGACGAAGTCGAAGCTGATCTCGGCGAATGGCGCGTTCAGTCCACGGGCACGGATCGCCGCCGGATCGGTTGACCGCCGGATCCGCGGGATCAGGTCGTTTCGGGTGGCGAAGGCAACGTCGTCGTGCAGATAGGCGTCGCCGTCGATGTTGATCTGCGTCGTCAGCTTGCGATAATTCGATGCCGAAACGAAAAAGTGGATATGGGCCGGACGACGGCCATGACGACCGAGCTGATCGAGCAGTTTCTGGGTTTGACCAGCGGGCGGCATTCCGTAGCCGCCGGGCAGGATGGAGCGGAAGCTGTAGCGACCCTCGGCGTCGGTTTCGATGCGACGGCGCAGGTTGAATTTCGGTTGAGACGGATCGAAGAACGAGTAGCCGCCCAGCGTGTTGGCGTGCCAGATATCGACAATGGCGCCAGCGACCGGCTGGCCGTCCATGTCGCGGACCTGGCCATTCATGAACAGCACTTCCCCTTGTTCATTCGCCTCATCCAGGCGAGCCTCAGTTTTTGAGAGCGGGGCGCCGGCGATATACAACGGACCTTCGATCGTGCGCGGCGTGCCGCCTTCAATGCCGGCTTGCTGCTCCGCCTGATCCATCCGCAAATCGAGGAATGCTTCAAGTCCGAGACTCGGCACCAGCAGGCCGGCCTCGCCCGCTTGACCGACCGCCGTCAGGTAGCTGACGGCGGACCAGAACTCGTCGGGCTGCACATCGAAGTCCTCGATCACACGGCACAGGTCGGAGACCACGCGGTGGACGATGTGCTTCATGCGCGCATCACCGTTTTCGTTGCCGAGGCCGCCGACCTTGGCCAGCAGGTCTTTCACGTCCTGGGTGTTCAACAGGGATTCGGGCATGTGTTTCCTCGATTATTTGCGTTTTGTCTCATTTCCGCGTTGCCAGCCGCAAGGGCGCCGCCGATGTGTCACTTCGTTCGCCGGTTGATATTACCACGTTGTTCTCCCTACGCCCACACTGGGGCTATAATCCACGCACAGGCGCGGATGCCCTGCTGATGTCGTCTACTGGCAAGGTCGCGCCAAAGGGGGTCGCGCGAAGAGTCGGTGTCGAAATGCGGTACGGCGAGCGGCACCCAGTGGTTCAAGACGTCCGCCGCACCGCTGCCGCCGGGTGGCTTCCCGGCAGGCGCGGGCCGCGGCCGAACAGCTTTTCCCGCAACGTCCCTGGCGCGTAGTCTTGCTTGAACAGTCCGCGGGTTTGCAGTTCGGGCACCACCAGGTCGGCCACGTCGGCGAAGCTGCCCGGCGTCAGCGCATAGGCGAGGTTGAATCCGTCGACATCGGTTTTCTCCACCCAGGATCGAAGCTGCTCGGCAACCTCCGCCGCCGATCCGATCAGCACCGGGCTGCGGCCGCCAATCGCGGCGTGGCGGGCGATCTGCGCAACGGTCCATTCGCGGTCCGGGTCAGCGGTGGTGAAAGCCTCCAGCGCAGAGGTCTGGGCGTTGGCCTTGTCGTCAAAGCGGACGACGTCGTTGGGCCGCATGGCGCCAAAATCGACGCCGGTCCAGCCGGACATCAGCGCCAGCGCGCCTTCCTCCGATACGTAGCCAAGGTAGTCCTGATACTTGTCGCGCGCGGCCTTGCCGGTAGTGTCGGTGATCACCGTGATCATGGTAAAAATCACCAGATCGCTCGGCTCCCGCCCGGCCTGGGCGGCACGCTGGCGCAGGTCGGCCACGATGCCGCCGACGATTTTCTTTGATGGGCCGTTGATGAACACACACTCGGCATGGCGGGCGGCGAAGTCGCGACCGCGTTTCGATGCTCCGGCCTGGAACAGCACTGGCGTGCGCTGCGGTGACGGCTCGCACAGGTGGATCGCGTCCACCTTGAAGTGCGGCCCCTCGTGCAGGATGCGATGGATCTTGTCGGCATCGGCGAAGCGGCGGCCGGCCCGCTCGCGCAGCACGGCGCCGTCTTCCCAGCTTGCCTCCCACAGCTTGTAGACCGCCTGCATGTAGTCCTCGGCCACGTCGTAGCGATCGTCGTGCGCGACCTGCCGCGGCATCCCCATGCCGCGGGCGGCGCTGTCGAGGTAGCCGGTGACGATGTTCCAGCCGACGCGGCCCTTGGTCAGGTGGTCCAGCGTGCTCATGCGACGGGCAAATGGATAGGGCAATTCATAGGACAGCGCGCAGGTGATGCCGAAGCCAAGGTACTCGGTCACCGCCGCCATGGCGGGGACGACCATGAGCGGATCGTTCACCGGCACCTGGACGGCCTGCTCCAGCGCGGTGCGCGGTGAGCCCTGGTAGACGTCGTAAATTCCCAGCACGTCAGCCAGGAACAGCGCGTCGAACTTCCCTCGCTCCAGCGTGCGGGCCAGGTCGGTCCAGTACTCTAACGTGTTATAGCTGTCGGCGCGGTCGTCAGGATGGGTCCACAGGCCGGGCGACTGATGGCCGATGCAGTTCATGTCAAAGGCGTTCAGGCGGATCTGTCTAGGCATGATCATCTGGGCATGATCGGTGAAGGGGGAACTGCATGGCGATGACCTGGGCGCCATCCGGACCGGCAATGGCCTGGAACGATGGATCATCAGGATAGACGAAGGCGCAGGACAGTTTCGGCAGTTCCTGGCCGGCGTGGGTCAGGCTGCCGACGGTTGGAACCCAGTATTGACCGCGACCGGCGGCGGGATCGGCGCCGGTAACCGCCTCGCCTGGTGCAATCGTGTAGCGCCAGGCGGTCATGCCGTCCGGATCGGGGCCGAGCAGCGTCTCGGTGGGAGAGGTCGGGGTGGAGAGCGGGCCGGCGACGGCCTCACGGTGGCGGCGCCCCGGAATGGTGCGCAGCGCGACACGGTTCCGCGGCATGGTCATGAAGCGGGCGCCGGGATCGAAGCCATTGCGCAAGGTGAAATACCAGACGCCCTCGTCCTGGCTGGCGCGGATCGGGCCGTACGCGGTGTGGGCGCCGGTAAAGTGAACGGTGACCGGGCGGATTTCGTGTAAGCCGAGCGTGCCGTGGCCGCCGACGACAAGCTGGAACTGGTCCTGCTGGTGGTAGTGTGCGTTGGCGGTGCTGCCGGGGTCCTGCTCGACCAGGAAGGCCATCGGGAACAGCGCTTCGGCGTCTGGGTCAGGCGTGTCGGGCGCCATGTTGTAGCGCGTCGTGCCGAGGTACAGGGTGTGCCAGAAGGTCACGCCGTCGGGTGCGGAGCCGCGGCGGCGGTTGGCGCGGGCGGTTTCGGCCGGGGCGACGAGGACCATGGGAAAGCCTCCTTGCGGGCGTAGCGGTCGGCGGAAGCGAAGCTTGGCACAGGACGTGTCCAGGTCAAACCACGACGGTTTGGCCAATCGGGTCCATCCAGAGTTCCGCGACGGACGAAGCAGGCCATTCCTGCCACAAACAAGTCGATGTGCCTGCGATTTTCGACCATGACGGACCTTCAGCGCATGCACTTGCGAAAGCTGATCGCGCGGCACCACGGCCGTAGAATGGATTGGATTACCTGTTCCGATGGTCATGCGAAGAAGAAAGCCATTCCCATCACGACGTAGACGCCGATCAGCAATACGCCTTCAAACCACGTCGTCTCGCCGTCGCTGGTGATCACGTTAACGATGAACACCGTTGCGGTGATGGCGAACAGGTCAAGTGGGTCCTTGAATACCAACGTCATCGGGCTGCCGATCAACCAGGACAGGATCACCAGCAGCGGCGCCACCACTAGGGCCACCTGGATCGCTGACCCAATGCAGATGCTCATGACCAGCCCCATCCTATCCTGACGCGCGAACCACACGGCGGAGAACAGGTCGGACACCGTTCCGACCAGCGCCAGCACGATGACGCCGAGGAAGATTGGCGACAGGTGCAAGGTGCTCGCCGCTTCCGTCAACGCGGCGGAGATCAGCTCGCTCTCCAGCGCCGCGCCAAGTGTTGCGGCGATCAGCACGCCGAGGCACAGCAATAGCGACCAGGCCGGCGCGTCCGCGTGTTCCGCCTCGGTCGCGAACACGTCGCGATGGGTTACCAGCGTATAGATCAGGTTGGCCGCGTAGAGCAGCAGCAGCACACCCGAAACCACCAGGCTCAGTGCTTCATCGCTGACACGCACGTTATCGGCGCGGACGACGCTGCGCTCGGTGAAGTCGAAGATCGCCGGCAGCAGCAGCGCGATCACCGCCAGGAACAGCAGGGTGGACAGCAAACCCGCACGCTCCCGCTTGAACGTCTGTCGCTCGCGTGAGACGCCGCCGGCGACGATCGCGAGTCCCAGGCCGAGCAGGCTGGTGCCGATGATGGACCCGGTGATCTGTGCGTGCACCACCTCGGCCTCGCCCTGCGCCACCACGAACAGGGCCAGCATCAGTTCCGCCAGACTGCCCAGGCTGATCGTCAGCAAACCGCCGACCGCCGGGCCGGTATGCTTGGCAAGCTGCTCGGTTGCGGCCCGTACCCAATCAGCCAGCACGCCGACGCCGAGGATGCCGGACAGGAACACCCAGATCGGTGCCAGGCCCAGCGCGTAATGCAGTAGCGGGGCGATCGGCACCAGGGCAAGCAGGGCCAGCCGGATCACCGGGCCGCACCCCGTTCGCCGAAACTGACCGGATGCATCGTGCCGGTCGCGCGGTGTGCGACGACCGGAGGCGCTGCGGCGAAACGAGCGACAGGCCAGGGCGGGTTTTTCGCGGCGTCGATAGGCGCTACGGCTGCGCCTGTCGGCCGAAGCCGACTGCTAACAGGATTTTCATGCCGCCGGCCCTGCGGCAGGCCGATAGCGGGGTCGACCAGGCAGAACCCGCCAGGTAGACAGGGAAGCAGGATGACCATACAGCATGCCCGATTGAAATGAGGAGCCGGGGGCAGTCCCTCTCGGCACGCCGACAGATATGCACGCCGCCAGCATGTCACTGATATGACCGGCGCACGATCACGAACCTGGGATGGAGCAGGACCTGAAGTATACGTTCCTGTCCACATTGGCCGGGTAGTCTCGGCACATGAAGGTCTTCCAAACCGGATGCCGCTCAAACACACCGGTCATCCATCGGCGTCTGCCCACGCGGGCTGCTTCGGATGGCAGCTGCGTTACCTATGAACGAGCAGTGGACGACAGCCGGTCCGGAGAATGCGGCGTCAGATGGTTGTCGCGACACCAGCGGCCGGTCCATGTACCGACCTTCGCACGGCTCATCGTCTGATTGAGATTCTTGTGAACGCGCGTCTACGCAAGCTTTTCAGCGACCTTGGCGAAACCTTCTGGCTGCTGCCCGCCGTCATGGTGGCAGCCGGCATCGTGCTGGCTGTCGGCCTTATCGAAACCGACCGCAGTGGCGCGGTGCCGGCATGGCTCATCAACAGTCGCTGGCTCTATAACGGCGGAGCCACGGGAGCTCGCACCTTGCTAGGCTCAGTGGCGTCGTCCACCATCGGCGTGGCGGGCACTGTATTCTCGATAACCATCGCCGCATTGTCCTTGGCTGCCGGCCAGATGGGGCCGCGGCTGCTACGCAACTTCACCCGCGATCGCGGTAACCAGCTTACCCTGGGGACCTTCCTCGGCACCTTTTCCTACGTACTTATGCTATTACGCAGCGTCCGCACCCATAGCGAGGGAGAGTTCGTTCCACATCTCTCCCTGAGCGTCGGCATCCTGCTGGCCTTGGTCTGTGTCATCACACTGGTGCTGTTCGTCGGCCATATGGCAGGGCGTATCAGTGTTGATACCGTGATTGACCTGGTCGGCAACGACGTTTGTTCTGCGATCCAGCGGTTGACGGTCAGCCAGCCACCGCCGCCAGCGCCCACGACCATCAGTTGGCACGACGCGGTGCCGGTGGTCGGCATCCGGCGTGGCTATCTGCAGCAACTGGATGCGGAGACCCTGGCCGACTAGGCCGCCGCGAAGGGCACTGCGGTGCGGCTGCTGGTCCGGCCTGGCGACTATGTGTTTCCTGGTGCCCCGATCGCGCTGATCTGCCCGGCGGTCGAGGGCGCCCAGACCGCCATTCAGGATGCGACGGCGCTCGGGTTGACGCGGGTAAGCTCGGCCGACCTCGAGTTCGCCATCCGTCAACTGGTGGAAGTGGCGGTGCGGGCGCTGTCGCCGGGGATCAACGACCCGCACACGGCGATGACGGTGTTGGACCGCCTCGGCACCGCGTTGTGCGACATTGTGCCGGTCTACCTCACGTCTGGCATCCTGCTCAGGAACGGCCGCCCCGTGCTGGTCGTGCCGACGGTAGACTATGATGGCCTGGTGGACGGAATGTTTCACATGATCCGACAGAACGCGGCTGGCACGGCGGCGGTGCTGATGCGGCTGCTGGAGGTGCTGATTGCCGCGGTAAGCTGTGAGCATGAAACGCGTCGAGTCGCGACGCTGCGGCGCCATGCCTGCCTGGTTCTGGCCGATGCGGAGCGCGACATCTCCAATCCCGACGACCTGGCTGACGTCCGCACGCGTTATTCCGGTTTCGAGGCGATGCGGCAGTGCGGCGCCGTCGCCTACTTCAGCACGCTGATAAATTGACCATTGGTCAACGCGCAGCGATCACGCCATCCGCTCGGCTCGGCAATGTCTCTGCACGAAGGAAGACCAGTATTCGCCTCCTGGGCAGTCCACCATGGCGGCGGCCACGCCGAACACCTAGATATCGTCGATGATCAAGAATGCCACGCACCCTGATGCCGTCCTGGCAGCGATCCGCTTCGACACCAATGGCTTGGTTCCGGCGATCGCGCAGCAGCACGACACCAAAGACGTCCTGATGATGGCCTGGATGAACGCCGACGCGGTGCGCGAAACCCTCGCCACAGGCCAGGTCTGCTACTTTAGCCGCAGCCGCGGCAAGCTGTGGCGCAAGGGAGAGACTTCCGGTCAAACGCAGCACCTGCGGGAACTCCGTGTCGATTGCGACGGTGATACCCTGCTGCTGCTGGTCCACCAGGATGGCGTCGCCTGCCACACCGGCCGGCGCACCTGCTTCTTCCGCTCCGCCCGCGACGGCGCCCTGCGGGAGATCGCCGCGCCGCAGGTTTCCCCTGACCTGCTGTACGGCCATAAGCATGGCTGAGACCACGCCAGTGACCGTGCTGACCGGCTTCCTGGGTGCCGGCAAGACCACGCTGCTGAACCATCTGCTGCGCCAGCCGGGTCTCGCCCGCACCGCCGTGCTGGTGAACGAGTTCGGTGAGATTGGGCTGGACCACCTGCTGGTGGAAACCCTCGACAATACCACCGTGCTGCTGAACGCCGGCTGCCTGTGCTGCACCATCCGCGGTGACCTGGCACGGGTGCTGCGGGAAATGCTGCCGCGCGCCCGCCGCGACGAAATCAGCCGCATCATTATTGAAACCACCGGCCTAGCCGACCCGATGCCGATCCTGACGACCTTGATGACCGATCCCGTCGCCGCCTCGGCCTACCGGCTTGACGGCATCGTCACGGTGGTCGATGCGGTGAACGGTCTCGCGCATCTGGACACGCAGGCGGAAGCGGTGCGCCAGGTGGCGGTCGCCGACCGGATTGTGATCACGAAAACCGACCTAGCCGACCCCGCACCGCTGCGAGCCCGCCTGCGGACCTTGAACCCTGGTGTCCGCGTAAGGGAAGCCACGCAAGGCGCGATCGACGCGGCTGCCATCCTGAACGCTGGCCTGTTTGATGCGGCAAGTAAAATACCTGATGTGCACGGCTGGCTAGATGCGGCCGCGTTCGCGGATGCGGAACAGCATCATTACCACGATCCCAACCGGCATGACGCCGGAACTGAAGCTTTCTGCCTGACCTTCGATGAACCCCTGCACTGGGCCGGCCTGGCGATGTGGCTCGAGATGCTGGTAGCCTCCCAGGGCGAGCACCTGCTACGGATCAAGGGCATCCTTAACCTGGAGGATGAGGACCGCCCGGTGGCGATCCACGTGGTCCGGCACCTGATCCATCCACCGACGAAACTCAACGCGTGGCCGTTAGGTGATCGACGAACCAGCCGGCTGGTGTTCATCACCCACGATCTCCCTCGCGCGGTGGTCGAGAATGGACTGCGTGCTTTCCGGGCTGCCGCGGTGATGCCGGGGCGGGATCATGCTTAGAGGCAGGCACAGGTTGATCCGATGCAGTTCGTCAGGTAGGCGCATCAGCAAGCGCCTCGCTTGGCCAATACGAGACACTGCCGGCCGAGATGCGCTACGGCGGACCAGATACCGGACCGGCATGTGACGACCGGCAACAGCGTTCATTTCTAGCTGCGATCCCCGTATATCCCAACCAAGCGAGCGTTTGCCGCATCGCCCGACACCGGTCGTCACACGGATGATATCGTCCCCCGCAAGCAGGGACGGTATTATCTATGCCTATATCCCTATTGCCGCGCCCGCCTGATTGTGTTTTCCAGCAGAATTACGACCAGGCCAACAAACAGAATGATGCCGGTCCAATTCGGCGCTACGCCCAACATGGGTAGCAGCACAGCAACGAGCAGCAGCCAAGCCACGATAGCGCCAGCAAGGCTGCCGTCATCCACAAATAACCCGAACACCTCGTTCAGGACCGTCCTGATTAAAGCCATGTCCGCTCCTCACTACACTCTGACCCCCGCGCCGCCTCGCCCGGGCCGCATCCGGCAAAGCGGAACCGCCAGCAAGGCAACAGCGAGGAAGCCGACGATGAGAGCCAGGATCGACCAGTCCGATCCCGGCCAGGCCACGCCGATCCCTTCGCCAAACCAGAAGCTGCCGAACGCCGAAAGCAGCACGCCGACGATGAATTTGAGGCTGTTCTCAGGAACACGAGACAATGGCCGGTGGACCACCAGGCCCAATATCATCACAATCAGCAGCGCCGTAAGCGCGCCGAGGCTTGCCGGCAGCAGCAGGCCGGTGCCGCCCGCGCCAATCGCAATCACAATGAACACGACCTCGGTGCCCTCCAGCATGGTGATCTGGAATGCCGCCCCGAAGGCGATCCGGTCCCAGCCCTTGGCAATGCTGCCGTTGGTATTGCCATGGCCGCGCATCGCCTCGATCTGCTTGGCGAACACCGCCGCTTCGTCATGCAGCGGAATAACGCCGGCAGACCGCAGGATTGCCTTGCGCAACCAGCGCAGGCCAAACAGCAGCAGCAGTGCCCCCACCGCGAGCTGAATAACGTCGAGCGGGACGCTAGCCAGCGCGGTGCCGAATATCGAAACGAGGAGCAGGAGCACGCCAAGCGCGACGGCGGCACCCAGCAACGTGTCACGCCAGTTCCGGACGCTGCCGACCGCGAGGATAACGGTCAGCGCCTCGACGAACTCGACCGTCGAGGCGAGGAAGGCTGCTAGGATCGATGGCCCGGCATGGGCCCAGGCAAGATCAACCATGTGATACCCCATATGAAGGCACCTGCTTGTAGCGAATGCCACAGAAACCGGAGAGTTATAAAGTGTCCACTACAGCGTGATGGAGACGGGCATCGAAGATCTCTTTGGCCAGCGGCTGGCGATCCTGGGCGACTCGCTGTCGCCGGCCAGCCGCCGCGTGGCCCGCTATATTAACGCCAATCGTGCGGCGGTGCTGGCCAGTTCGGCCATGGATCTCGCCGCCGGAGCCGGGACGTCGGACGCAACGGTGGTCAGGACCGTGCAGGCGCTTGGCTTCGCCGGTTTGGGTGCGCTCAAGCAGGCCCTGCTCGCCTCGGTCGAAAGACCGACCACCCTTGCGGATGATATGCGTCGCACGCTTGGCGATGTCGGCGAGAACACTAGCCGAGCGGTTGAACTGGTGTTCGAGGCGCATGAAGAGGCTCTTGCGCAGCTTCGCCAGCCTGACGCGCGAGCGCGGATCATCGCTGCGGTCTCGGCGCTCCATCCCGCGTCGCGAATCGCGATTTTCGGCATCGGACCATCGGCGGCGCTCGCCGGCTATGTGGCCATGCTGCTGAGCCGCGCCGGGCGGCGGAGCCTGAACCTGACCGTGACCGGCGCCATGCTGGCCGACCAGTTGCTGGACCTGCGCGCTGGCGACGCACTGCTGATTTTGGCCTATGGCCGAGCTTATCGCGAAGTCGTCGCGGTCTTTGCCGAGGCCAAGCACCTTGACCTGCCTATTGTACTGGTTACCGACAGCCTCGACCCAAAGCTCGCGCGCTTTGCGAAGGTCGTCTTGCCGGCGCGCCGTGGCCGCGCCGAGCGGGTCGCGCTGCATGGCGCCACCCTGGTCTGCCTGGAAGCGCTTGTGCTCGGCCTTGCCGCCGCCAGCAAGAGCACTGCGGTCGCGACGCTTGAGCGCCTGCATCGGTTGCGCGGTGCCATCCGCGGAGGCTGAGGTATCTTTTTATGCGTGGTCGAACGTTCGGTTCCTCCGCTGCCGGCATCCCTTTCGTCGTTCTCCGGCGCGGCTTGTTGCTTTCCAACCGACGGCACTATCACGAGCGCGGTGACCGGGGGACGGCAACTTGTTCAGCTCGTTGAAGAGATCCTCGCGTTCAGGCAGACACATAAGGATGTAACCATTCGCTTTGTGTTGGGCAGCTCGCGCACCGCCAGCCGGACACTCTATGGTCTTTAACGGCGCTTGAGAAGGAAGCCAGGACCAGCATGTCGGATCAAGCGCTTCCTCAAGCCGGACCACTGCTCGTTCTACCCGGCTTCATGCCGGATGCCGTGGGCTTCGCGTTCCGCTTTGCCTTGGCGCTGTTGCTCGCCTACCTGATCAGCTTCTGGATCCAGCTCAGCAGCGCATCCAGCGCCGGCGTGTGCGTCGCCATCGTCATTCAGGCTTCGCCAGGCATGGCGCTCAACAAAGCCTTCTACCGCTTCATCGGAACGATTGCTGGAGGCCTGATGGCGCTGGTTTTCGCCAGCGCCTTCCCGCAGGACCGGATCATGCTTTTGACCGCCTTCGCGCTCTGGCTTGGCGCCTGCACCTTCGTGGGCTCGCTGCTGCGGGACTTTCGAGCCTATGGCGCGGTCCTCGCCGGGTACACGGTCGCGATCATCGACATTTCCGGGATCGATGACCTCAGCGGAGCGTTGCTCAGCACGCTCGACCGCGTCGCCGCGATTGTCATCGGCATCCTCTGCGTGGCTGTGGTCAACACCGTTTTCGGCGCCAATACCGCTCAGGCGAACGCATTGATGCATCTCAGGCAACATCTTGAGGCGATGCGACAGATCGCGCTTGACGCCCTGAGCGGCAGGATGATGGCGGACGACGAGACCTGCGCCCGAAAGGCAGCCGAAGTGCTCGCCTTCCGGACCGAGGCGACATATGGCTCCGCCGAGCTTCCGGACGGGCGCCGGCGCAACGCGGCCATGGCCGCCGTGATCGCCGCACTGCTGGCCATGCTGGCGGCGAGCCGCGCGATCGCGCGTACCTTGTCGCTGCCTGCTTCCGATGGCATCGCCCCCGCGACCCGCGCCTATTTGGACGCGATTTCGTCCGCGATTCGAGAGGACGGTCCGATGCCCATACCCGGGCAGCTTCCCCCCGAGCCGCTCGACGCACTGCTGATCGAGCGCGCTTGGTCACTGGCCGCCGAACACCGCACCGCACGCGCCGGGTTGACCGCCGCCTTGACCGGCCAGATGGACAACGCGCCGCCGAGGGTCACGCTCGGCAGCCACAACGACTATGTCGGCGCGCTGCTGAATGCCATCCGCACCATGATCGCCGTCGGTCTTGGCGCGACCTTCTGTATCTACGCGGGGTATCCAGGTTCGACGCTGCTTCTGGTGCAGCAATCCGCCATCACCGCATTGCTGGGCTTCCAGCCCAATCCGTCGGCTGCCGCGAAAGGTTTCCTTATTGGTCTCCCCGTCCCGGTGCTCATGGCTGCACTGATCGACTATCTGCTGCTGCCTTCGGCATCGGGTTTCGTGCCATTTGCGATCGTGGTCGGTGGCTCGGCTTTTTTACTGGCCCTTGCGGCGCGGCATCCACGTACTGCAAACTTTGGGCCCCCGCTCCTGCTGTATCTGACCCTCTTGCTGGGACCATCGAACACACAAGGTTTCGATCTTATAACATTCTTGAATGAGGTTGTCGAACTCGGGCTCACCACCGTGTTTGTCATGATCACCTTCCGCCTGGTGCTGCCGGTCTCGCCGCGCCGGCGCCTGTTCCGCCTGACGAATTCAACCCGGCGATCGCTGCGTCACACCCTGCGCCGCGGCCGGCCACTGGATCAGCCAGCTCTATTATCGCGCAACGCCGATCGGCTGTCTCAGGCACTCATCTGGATCGGCAGTCCGTATCCCGCGCGCCGCGCCGTCCTGAGCCGCATCTACATTTTCTGTGATCTCGACGTGGCGCTGCGCCGCGCCTGGTCGGGCATGATGAATTCTTATCTGGCCGCGCCCGAGCTGGCACAGGCGGTCCAGATCGGACGTGAGGCCCTGACAACCGCCGTGCCAGAAGCATTGGAGCACGCCGCGCGTGTCCTGCTGGCGCATCCGCGGGCATCGATCAGTCCGGATGAGGTGCTACGCGGCGCCTCCGGCCTGTATGGCGTCAAACTGTTGCTTGAGCGTGAGCATCGTGCCCTGTCGCACTACGCCGTGCTGGGGGATTGAACGCGATGTGGCGGGAGACCAACCTGTTCGGCATCTTTATATCGCCGCTTATTGTTTATATGGTGGCTGCCGCCCTGATCTATCTTCCGATCCGGTTTGTACTCATCCGTCTGCGGGCGTTTCGTTGGGTCTGGAACGCCGCGCTGACGGAGGCAGGGATCTATGTCAGCATCCTGGGCGCGCTGGTTCTGTGGTTGTAACGCAAGCATAGGGAAGCGAGGCGGATGTTTCGGAGACCAAATTATGTGTTCCGCTTCATCCTGACGTTCACGATCCTGGCCGTCGCCGTGCTCGCCGGCGTGGCGATCTGGAACCATTATCTCACCGGCCCGTGGACGCGAGACGGACAGGTTCTCGCCTACGTTGTCGACATGGCACCCGAGGTCTCCGGTCGGGTCGTCAAGCTGAACGTCGCGGACAACCAGTCGGTTCACAAGGACGACGTGCTGTACCAGATCGACCCAGTGGACTACCAGGTCGCTGTCGCCAATGCGGAGGCGAATGTCCAGGGCAAATTGACCGCCCTGCAGAACAGTCAGGCGCAGGCCACGCGACGGGATCATCTCACCACACTGACCACTTCGGAGGAAGAGAAGCAGACCTACACGAGCAATGCCAATGCCGCGGTCGCCAGTTATGCCGCGGCTGTTTCGCAGCTCAATCAGGCGAAGATCAATCTGGAGCGCACGACAGTGCATTCCGAGGTGAATGGTTATGTCACGAACCTTCAATTGCGGGTGGGTGATTACGCGACCGCGGGCACGCGCAACCTTTCACTTCTGGACAGCGACAGTTTCTGGGTCGTCGGCTATTTCGAGGAGACCAAGATCGCTGGCATTCATGTCGGTGATCCGGCCTACGTGGCCCTGATGGGCTATCGAGATGCTATTCGTGGCCATGTCGAAAGCATCGCGCATGGCATCAATACACCCAACACGGCACCGGGGTCGCTTGGTCTCGCATCGGTCGACCCGGTCTTCACGTGGGTGCGACTGGCGCAGCGGGTTCCAATACGCATCCACATCGACTACGTCCCGGACACGGTCCTGCTTGCCGCCGGCCTGACCGCGACAATCACCGTAGGGCCGCAGAGCAATCCGCACTCCAACCATGGCCTGATCTCGCGGCTGCTCACCATGGTCGCCGGCTGAAGGCCGCTGTTGCCCAGGTGTCGCTCGCGGCCCAGCGGCGGCGCCGGGTCTATCGGATGCGCTACCTGTTGGCTGAGAACGATTGCCAGGACTGCGGTGCGGCCTCAGCCTTCATCCGGTCAGACCTTACGCCGACTGATCTCACAGTCCCTCAAACAGTGTCGTGGTAATATAGCGTTCGGCAAACGACGGGATGATCACCACGATCCGCTTGCCAGCATACTCCGGCCGCTTGCCGACGGTCAGTGCCGCCGCCAGCGCCGCACCGGATGAGATACCGCCGGGAATGCCTTCGGTTCTGGCCAGCTTGCGAGACCAGGCCAGGGTCTCCTCGTTTGACACCTGGATGACCTCGTCGTAGGCCTCGGTGTCTAGTACCTCCGGCACAAAGCCGGCGCCGATGCCCTGGATCGGATGCGGTCCGGGCTTGCCGCCGGACAGGATGGGACTGGCGTCCGGTTCCACCGCGAAGAACTTCAGCCCAGGCCGCCGCGGCCGCAGCGCGTGCGCCAGACCGGTGATGGTTCCGCCGGTGCCGACGCCGGCCACGATCGCGTCCACCTCGCCGGCGGTGTCGTACCAGATCTCCTCGGCCGTGGTCCTGGCGTGGATTTCCGGGTTGGCCGGGCTGCCGAACTGGTTTGCGGTCACCGCGCCGGGATGGTCCGCCAGCAGCGCATTGGCGCGGGCCACCGCCCCGTTCATTCCTTTCTCCCGCGGCGTCAGCTCCAGTTCCGCACCCAGGTAGGCCAGCATCTTGCGGCGTTCCATCGATACCGATTCCGGCATGGTCAGGATCAGCCGGTAGCCGCGCGCGGCGGCGACGAACGCTAGGCCGATGCCGGTGTTGCCGGAGGTCGGCTCGATGATCGTCCCGCCTGGTTGCAGCTTACCCTCGGCCTCCAGCGCCAGGATCAGGTTTACGCCGATGCGGTCCTTCACGCTGGCGACCGGGTTGAAGAACTCCAGCTTCAGGACGATGTCAGCGGTGATGCCTTCCTCGGCCAGGATTTTTGGGATGCGCACCAATGGCGTGTTGCCGATCGTCTCGGCGATGCTGTCATAGATCCGACCGCGCAAGGGGCGATCAAAGACGAGTGGCTTGTTTCCGGTTCCCATGGCGCGTGTTCCTTTTCTTTGCCGGGTGGCACGGCGTCGCCGAGCGCATGGTGCGGCGACGGATGATGGCCATCAAAGACAAGATTCTTGTATCATGGCAAGGCTGCGGCGGAAACGACAGGAACTTCCCGTTGTCTTGGCTGCGCTTATCGCGCACGCCCATGCCACACCATGCGTTACGAGCGGATCGTCCCGGCGATGCACTGCAAAAGCTTTGTTGGCATCACGGTTCGTGAAACAAACCGCTGTTGGCTGATTGGCAATTCCCGTGGCGCATGCACATGGTGCCGACATGCAAACCCTAATCGCCTACCTTTTCAATGCTCCGCCTTACGAACCTGCGTCGCCGCCGGCCGCGGCCGTACCCGTTGACTTGCGGGATCTCGCCACCGCCGGCTATGATGAAATAGGACATTTTGCTTGGTGCGCCAAGCCATGAGCCTAGTCGGCGTGGCCCGACGGACGGCCTCGGTCCGCTTCATCCTGGCGACCCTGGTAATCGACGCGCTGGGCTTCGGCCTGGTGGTGCCGATCGTGCCGGAGCTGGTGCTGCATCTGTCGGGGCTGACCGCGTCCGGCGCCTCGATTTGGGTTGGCGCGCTGCTGACCGGCTTCGCAGTGATGCAGTTCGCCTGCGCGCCGCTGCTGGGTGCGCTAAGCGACCGGTTCGGCCGTCGGCCGGTGCTGCTGCTGTCGCTGACCGGGATCTGCGTCAATTACTTGCTGCTGGCGTGGGCGCCATCGTTGGTCTGGCTGTTCATCGGCCGGCTGATCGCGGGTGCGACGGCCGCCAACGCCTCCACCGCCACCGCCTATATCGCCGACGTGACGCCGCCGAAACTGCGTTCCAGCCGCTTCGGGCTGATCGGCGCCATGTTCGGCATTGGCTTCATACTGGGTCCGGCGCTGGGCGGGGTGCTGGGCGCCTATGGCCTGCGCCTGCCCTTCATGATCGCAACGGCCCTCGCCGGCTGCAATGTGCTGTATGGCCTGTTCGTGCTGCCGGAGAGCCTGCCGGTCGAGCGGCGCCGCAAGATCAACTGGGGGCACGCAAATCCGCTCGGCTCGCTGCGGGTGGTGACGGCTGACGGCAACCTCTGGCGCCTTGCAGTATCCTGGGGTTGCATGTGGTTCGCCCTCGGCGCGCTGCAGACCACCTTCGTGCTGGCCAACCAGCTTCGCTTCGGCTGGGATACCCGCCACAATGGCCTGGCCTTGGCGCTCGCCGGCCTGGGGTCGGCGGTGGTGCAGGGGCTGCTGGTGCACCGCATCGTGCCACGCCTGGGGGAGCGGCGGTCGGCGCTGATCGGCAGCGCGCTGGCGTTCTGTGCTTACCTGCTGATTGCGTTCGCGCCGTTCGGCTGGGTCGTGCTGCTGGGCATCATGGTGCAATCCGCCGGCGCGATCAGCAATCCGGCGGTGCAGGGGATAGTCTCGGCCGCCGTACCCGCGGACCGCCAGGGGGAGACTCAGGGCGCGCTGTCGTCGGTGCAGGGGCTGACGGCGATTGTTTCTCCGATCGTTGCCGGCTGGGTTTTTTCCCACTTCACCGGGCCGGCCGCGCCGATCCTGTTGCCGGGTGCGCCGTTCGTCGCCTCCGCCCTGGCCTACGGCGTGTCGATCTGGGCGGTGGCGGGGGTGCGGCCGCCGCCGGCACTGGCGCGGGCCGAGGCGGCCGCTACACTCGTCGCGCGACCCGAAGAAGCAGGAGGAACCTGATGGACATGCGTGCCCCGAGGCAGAGGGCCCCGGCGCTGAGCACCGACTGTCACTTCCACATTTTCGGCCCATTCGACCGGTATCCCATGAGCCCCGGCCGGCACTACACGCCGCCCGAGGCCCTGCTGCCACGCTACCTGGCATTGGCGGCGACGCTCGGCATCCAGCGCATGGTGGTGGTGCAGGCCAGCATCTACGGCACCGACAACGCGGTGACCCTGGACGCAATCGCCCAGTTCGGGTTGCATCGCGCCCGTGGCGTGGCGGTGATCGACGACAGCTTCGATGATGCGGCGCTGCGACGGCTGCACGAGCAAGGCATCCGCGGCGTGCGGTTCAACATGGTCTCCGGCAACGGCACGCCGGAGGACCAGTTGCAGGCGCTGGTTCGGCGCGTGGCGCCATTGGGATGGCACATCCAGATCTATGCCGATGGACCAAAGATGCGGGAGATCGGGCCAATGCTGGCGAAACTGCCGGTGGCGGTGGTGATCGACCATTGCGGCGGCGTGAAGGCGGCGCTGGGAACCGATCATCCGCAGTTCCAGGCGCTGCTGCGGCTGCTGGACAGCGGCCGGTCGTGGATAAAGGTGTGTTCGTATCGGGCCTCGTCCGCCGGTCCGCCGTTTGCCGACATGGCGGCCAATGTCAAGGCGCTGGTCGCCGCCGCGCCGGACCGCTGCGTGTGGGGGTCCGACTGGCCGCACGCGCAGATGAACCCGGTGCCGGAGGCCGGGGTGCTGCTGGACCAGTTCTTCGACTGGGTGCCGGACGCGGCAGCGCGGCAGAAGATCTTAGTGGACAATCCGTCAAGGCTCTACGGGTTCTGATACGGGTCAGGTTCAATGCGCCCCGGATAACCCGGCTGGATACCGGTATGAGCCAGGCGCGGACGTCGCAACGCCTGTACCCCTCGGTGCGAGCCCTTGACTAAAGTCGACAATCCGCGCCGCCGGCTGTTCTGGCGCAGGCTGTTAAGCAGTTCTTAAAGGTTTGCCCGCACGATCAGGCCATGCACCGGTTTGCCCGCATACGCCTACGTAAGGACCATCGCGCCGCGACGGCGATCGAATTCGCGCTGGTCTGCGCGCCCTTCACCATCTTCCTTCTGTCGATCATGGGTGCCGGCCTGCATTACTACGTTCAGCAGGCGCTTGAGTATGCGACGCAGGCGGCTGTTCGCCAGGTGCAGCTTGGTCAGATCGCGCCGAACTACACAGAGGCCGACTTCGTCAACAAGGTGCTCTGTCCCGCGTTTGGACAATTTCAAAGCTGCACCAATCTGTATGTCGACCTGCGGCCGGTGACCGATTACGAGCAAGTGACCAACTCGCCAACGGATGCGCCAAACAGCACGTCGACCACCGGATTCGTGTTTTGCCCCGGCACGCCCGGGCAGCTCATGTACGCACACGTCATCTACCTCTTACCCTCGATCGCCGGGACGCTGCTTGGCAACACGGCTGGCGGTGGCGCGATCATCGCCAATGCCGCCTTCGCCAACGAGAACCCGACCGGCGTCGCCGTCGTTCAGGCGAATGGCTGCTGACATGATTCGTATCCGACGCACCCGCGGCGGTGTAGCGGGCTTGGAATTCGCGCTGCTGTCGCCCATCCTGCTGGTGTTGTTGCTTGGCACCATCGACCTGTCCGGCGCGTTGATCACCGCGCGACGGATGGAGGCCGTGGCTGGCTCGGTCGTCGAGATCGGCACCACCGCGGCGGCCCAGACACAGGCGTTGAACATGCTGACCGGGGCACAGGCGTGGCAGGCGACAACCGCCCCATTCGCGCTGTTTCCCGGCTGGACCGGGCGCACCGCCAGCAAGACGTTCGCGATAACCTTGTCCGCGGTTGCCTTCACCCCGACCCAGGCCGGCTGCACGGAAGGCTGCTCCTACACCGCCAATGTCGTGTGGAGCGTCGCCAACGAGCTTGGCACGCCGACCCTGCGCGCCTGCGGCAAGCTGCAGAGCGTGCCGAACGAGAACGCAACGTCTTATGCAACGCTGCCGGTCGGCAACTTCGGGCCGACGGCGGTGCTGGTCGCCGACATCGCCTATACCTATCAACCCACCTTCTTCGGCTTTCTGATCGGTAATATTCCGATGATGCAGTCCGCTTATCTCTCGCCGAGGATCGACAACGGCATCGCGCTTTCGGACACCAGTGGCGCCGGCGTCAGCGTCAATTGCGAGTCGCCTTCATGATGCAGCCGTTTCGCATCCGGCGCCGATTGGGGCGCGCCGGCAATATTCTTCTTCTTACGGCATTGGCCGCCGTTCCACTGATCGGTATGGTTGCACTTGCAGTCGACTTTGGCCAGGCAAGCCTGGTCAAACAGAAGCTTGACCTGGCGGCCGACTCAGCGGCATTGCTTGGGGCTACCGCCGCCTCGAATGCCTGGAAGGCGGGCCAGACTGACGCCGTGCAGGTCGGGATTGCCGCTGGCCAGGGGCGATTCATGGCACAGAGCGCCAGTCAGACACACGTTGTGACCAATCCGCCGGCTGTCGTGGTGACACAGAACGGCGGCCTGTTCAACGCCAGCGTTACCTACACCGCGGCGACGCCGACGACCTTCGGGCGAATACTGGGGATCACCGTGCTGCCGATCGGCGGTGAATCGAACGCGAGCCTGTCGCTCAATCCGTTCGCCGATATCCAGATTCTGATGGACGTGTCATCCTCGATGACGCTTGCCGCAACGCCGGAGGCGGTTGCCGCCATGGAGGCGCTGGCGGCGCATTTCAAGGCGCCGAAGGGCGAGCCGGTGCCGGGCAATGTCAGCACGACCTGCACCTTCGCCTGCCACTGGACCGCGACCGGCGTGGACTACTACACGCTGGCGGTGAAACAAGGCATCCAGCTTCGCATCACGGTGCTGCAGGCGGCGGTCGCCAACCTGATCAACACGCTGACCGGCCTCGATGCGAACAATTACTACCAGCTTGGACTTTACACCTTCAACCAGGGTTTCAACCCGATCTATCCGCTCAGCCAGGATGTCGCGGGCGCATCAGCCTCGCTCACCACCATCGCGCCTAGGGTCAATTTCTGTGCCGACGATGTAACATGCCCCGACACCTACTTCTCGAATGCCATGGCGCAACTGACCGCGATAGATGCATCGCTGCCGCAACAACAGGGCGCGCAGGCGGCGCAGCGGTTCCTGTTCCTGGTGAGCGACGGCGTCTACGATCAGTACATCAACGGACAGCGACAACTCGGCGCGTTCAATCCGGCGGATTGTGCCGCATTGAAGACACAGGGCGTCAGCATATTGGTACTCTACACGCCGTACACGCCGATCCCGAGCAACAGCTACTACATGCAGCACGTCGATCCCGAAGCGAGCCAGATCGTGCCGAACCTGCAGGCTTGTGCCTCGTCTCCAAGTTATTACTTCGTCGCGAACGATGCCGCCGATATTAATACGCAATTGCAGGCCATGCTGCAGCTTGTGATACAGGCGACGAGCCATCTGATCAAAGGACCCGATACGGCTAAGCCGGCCCCAAAACCTCACTAAGTAAAGGGCGGGTCCGAGGATCCTGGCGGCGCAGTCTCCAAGTGGTGACGACAATCGGGCAGCACAGCGTGATCCGCCTATCCAGCATGGCCGAGCGGCCTGGGACTGTCTATCGTGGCGGGCGGGATGAAGCCCGGTCCCGCGCCTCCAGCCCCAAGTCGCCGCCTGGGTGGCATCTGTCCGCGGCCTGTTGTCAGCCGACAGGCATGCTCGAATGGTGGTGGACAAAGTCGGTGCGCGGAGCAGGTCGGAGATACCGCATGCCCAAGATTTCAGTACAATTGCATTTTTCCCGGGCAATCGATTTCCGCTGCTAGCAGAGCCGTGGAGGGTCCGTCCGTGCCGCGCAAGTCCCGCGGCTGCCCCGATTGCACGGGCAGACCAAAGCTCTCGGGGAGCTAGCGTGGACACGAGGCTGTCTTGCACACAGGTTTCGCGACAGCACCTATAACGCTCGCAGTCCGCTTGTCTCGATGGCGGCACCAGCCGGGCATGCGCGCATACGCCTGTACTGTTTCGCACTGCGGCGTTAACCATTTGTTAACCATTTCCACGATATCAGCGCCGCCGACGCATGTTTCCGCCTCGTCCGGATCACCCGTCTCCTCATCGGCGGCTCGCCCTGGCTGACGACCGTACCCGGCTTCCCGATTGAATTCCATAGGTGAACTTCATGCCGACCCCGACCGTAAGCACTGTCACCGCCGCTTCATCCACACCGCCCGTTCTCGAAAACCAGATTGTCACCCTGACGGTGAACCTCAACGAAGCGGTGACGGTCGACACCACCGGCGGCACACCGACCCTGTCGCTGAACGACGGCGAGACAGCAAGCTACGTCTCCGGCTCCGGCAGCAGCGCGCTGGTGTACAGCTACACGGTGGCACAAGGTGATTACACGCCGAACCTCCAGGTGACCGGCGACGCCCTGAACGGCGGGACGATCCAAGACGCCAGCCTCGCCGCCGCCGACCTCTCCGGGGCGACCAATGCGCTTGCGAGCGGGCTGTCGGTCGACGGCGTTGCCCCGACAGTAACCGGGCTAACTACCACTTCGAATAAAACCGGACCGGACGTGCTCGCGGGCCAGACGGTCACTCTGACAGTCACGCTTAGCGAGGCGGCCACAGTCGATACCGGCGGCGGCGTACCAAGCCTGACGTTGAACGACGGCAGGTCAGCGAGCTACATGTCCGGCTCGGGCGGCACTGCATTGGTGTTCAGCTACACGGTGGCCGAAGGTGACACCGCCTCCAACCTCCAGGTAATCAATAACGCCCTGAACGGTGGAACGATCCTGGACGCCATTGGCAACCCAGCCGACCTGTCCGGTGCGAACGGCGGGATTCCGAGTGGGCTGGTGGTCAATGGCGTTGTCCCGACGGTGACCGGGGTAGCCGCGTCGGGCAGCGGCATCACCGCCGGCTCGGGCGACCTGAACGCCGGCAACACCGTCCTATTGACGGTCAACCTCAGCGAGGCGGCGACGGTCGACACCACCGGCGGCACACCGACGCTGACCTTGAACGATGGCGGGACAGCAAGCTACGTGTCCGGCTCGGGCAGCAACGCGCTGGTGTTCAGCTACACCGTGGCCAATGGACAGAACACCGCGTCCCTGGCGGTGACCGGCAGCAACCTGAACAGCGCGACAATCCTGGACGGCGCCGGCAACGCCGCTGACCTGAGCGGTGCCAACGTCAATCCGCCAGGCACGCTGCAGATCGACACCATCACACCGACGGTAACCGCGGTGGCAGCCTCGGGCCCCGGCATCACCGCCGGCACCGGTGACCTAGACGCCGGTCACACCATCCTGCTGACCGCCAGCTTCAGCACAGCAGTGACGGTTAATACCTCCGGCGGCACGCCGACGCTGACACTGAACGACGGCGGCACGGCGAGCTACGTCTCCGGCTCGGGCACCGGCGCGCTGGTGTTTAGCCACACCGTCGCCGGCGGGCAGAACGTCGCGGACCTCGCGGTGACCGGCAGCGCCCTGAACAGCGCGACAATCCTCGACGGCGCCGGCAATGCCGCCGACCTGACCGGCGCGATCGTCAATCCGCCAGGCACCTTGCAGATCGACACCACCGCCCCGACAATCACCGCCGTGGCCGCCTCGGGCCCCGGCATCGTCGCCGGCTCGGCCGACCTGGGCGCCGGCAGCATCGTCACATTGACCGCCAGCTTCAGCACGGCGGTCACCGTCGCCGGCGGCACGCCGACGCTGACCTTGAACGACGGCGGGATCGCGAGCTACGTCTCCGGCTCGGGCAGCAACGCGCTGGTGTTCAGCTACACCGTCGGCAGCGGACAGAACACCGCGGACCTGGCGGTGACCGGCAGCAACCTGAACAGCGCGACAATCCTTGACGGCGCCGGCAACGCCGCCGACCTGAGCGGCGCCAACGTCAATCCGCCTGGCACGCTGCAGATCGACACCACCGCACCGACCGTGACCAGCGTGGCCGCCTCGGGCCCCGGCATCGTCGCCGGCACGGGTGACCTGGACGCCGGCAGCATCGTCACGGTGACCGCCAGCTTCAGCACGGCGGTCACCGTCGCCGGCGGCACGCCGACGCTGACCTTGAACGACGGCGGGATCGCGAGCTACGTCTCCGGCTCGGGCAGCAGCGCGCTGGTGTTTAGGTACACCGTCGCCGGCGGGCAGAACGTCGCGGACCTGGCGGTGACCGGCAGCGCCCTGAACAGCGCGACGATCCTTGACGGCGCCGGCAACGCCGCCGATTTAAGCGGCGCGGCCGTCAATCCGCCAGGCACGCTGCAGATCGACACCACCGCCCCGACGGTGACCGCGGTGGCAACCTCGGGCCTCGGCATCACCGCCGGCACCGGTGACCTGGACGCCGGCCACACCGTCCTGTTGACCGCCAGCTTCAGCACGGCGGTCACCGTCGCCGGTGGCACGCCGACGCTGACGCTGAACGACGGCGGCACGGCGAGCTACCTGTCCGGCTCGGGCAGCAGCGCGCTGGTGTTCAGCTACACCGTTGCCGGCGGGCAGAACGTCGCGGACCTGGCAGTCACCGGCAGCGCCCTGAACAGCGCGACGATCCTTGACGGCGCCGGCAACGCCGCCGATTTAAGCGGCGCAGCCGTCAATCCGCCAGGCACGCTGCAGATCGACACCACCGCCCCGACGGTGACAGCATTGACAGCCTTGGGCAGCGGCATCACCGCCGGCACCGGTGACCTGGACGTCGGTAACACCGTCCTGTTGACCGCCAACTTCAGCACAGCGGTGACGGTCGCCGACGGCATTCCGACGCTGATCCTGAACGACGGTGGGACAGCAACCTATCAGTCCGGCTCGGGCAGCAACGCGCTGGTGTTCAGCTACACCGTCGCCAACGGGCAGAACACCGCCGACCTGGCGGTGACCAGCAGCAACCTGAACGGCGCGACGATCCTGGACGCGGCCGGCAACGCCGCCTTCCTGGCCGGAGCAGTCGCCAATCCACCGGGCACGCTGCAGATCGACACCATCGCGCCGACGGTGACCACACTGACAGCGTCGGGCAGCGGCATTATCGCCGGTTCGGGCGATCTGGACGCCGGCAGCACAGTCCTGCTGACAGCCAGCTTCAGCACAGCGGTGACGGTCGCCGGCGGCATTCCGACGCTGAGCCTGAACGATGGCGGGACGGCGAGCTACCTGTCCGGCTCGGGCAGCAACGCGCTGGTGTTCAGCTACACCGTCGCCAACGGGCAGAACACCACGGACCTGGCGGTGACCGCCAGCAACCTGAACAGCGCGACGATCCTCGATGGCGCCGGCAATGCCGCCAATCTAGCTGGCGCAGCCGTCAATCCGCCAGGCACGCTGCGGATCGACACCATCGCACCGATCGTGACCGGCGTGGCAGCCTCGGGCAGCGGCATCACCGCCGGCACTGGTGATCTGGGCACCGGTCACACCGTCACGTTGACGGCCACCTTCAGCAAGACCGTGATCGTCGACACCACCGGCGGCACACCAACGCTGACCTTGAACGACGGTGGGACAGCAAGCTACGTCTCCGGCTCGGGCAGCAGCGCGCTGGTGTTCGACTATGCCGTCGGCAGCGGGGAGAACACCGCGGACCTGGCGGTGACCAGCAGCGCCCTGAACAGCGCGACAATCCTGGACGCAGCCGGCAACGCCGCCGACCTGAGCGGCGCGGCCGTCAATCCGCCAGGCACGCTGCAAATCGACACCATCGCACCGATCGTGACCGGGGTGGCAGCCTCGGGCAGCGGCATCACCGCCGGCACGGGCGACCTGAACGCCGGCAATACGGTTCTGTTGACGACCACTCTCAGCAAGGCGGTAACAGTCGACACTACCGGCGGCACGCCCACCCTGACGCTGAACGACGGCGGGACAGCAACCTATCAGTCCGGCTCAGGCACCAGCGCATTGGTGTTCAGCTACATCGTTGTCAGCGGGCAGAACACCCCGGATCTGGCGGTGACCGGCAGCGGCTTGCACGGCGGGACGATTTCCGATGTGGCCGGCAACGCCGCCGACCTGACTGGTGTGGCCTTTAATCCACCGGGCACGCTGCAGATCAACACTATGACGCCGGCGGTGACCGCGGTGGCAGCCACGGGCAGCGGCATCACCGCCGGCTCAGGCGACCTGGACGCCGGCCACACCGTCACGTTGACGGCCACTTTCAGCGAGGCTGTGACGGTCGCCGGCGGCACCCCGACGCTGACGCTGAACGACGGCGGGACCGCGAGCTACCTATCCGGCTCGGGCAGCAATGCGCTGGTATTCAGCTACGCCGTCGGCATTGGGCAGAACACCACGGCCTTGGCGGTGATTGGCAGCAACCTGAACAGCGCAACGATCCTGGACACGGCCGGCAACGCCGCCAATCTGGCTGGGGCCAACGTCAATCCGCCTGGCACGCTGCAGATCGACACCACCGCCCCGACGGTGACCAGCGTGGCCGCGTCGGGCAGCGGCATCACCGCCGGCTCGGGCGACCTGGACGCCGGCAACACCGTCACGTTGACCGCTACCTTCAGCAAGACCGTGACGGTCAACACCACCGGCGGTACGCCATTGCTGACCTTGAACGATGGCGGGACAGCAAGCTACGTGTCCGGCTCGGGCAGCAACGCGCTGGTGTTCAGCTACACCGTGGCCAATGGACAGAACACCGCGTCCCTGGCGGTGACCGGCAGCAACCTGAACAGCGCGACAATCCTGGACGGCGCCGGCAACGCCGCTGACCTGAGCGGTGCCAACGTCAATCCGCCAGGCACGCTGCAGATCGACACCATCACACCGACGGTGACCGGCGTGGCCGCCTCGGGCCCCGGCATCACCGCCGGCTCGGGCGACCTGGACGCCGGCAGCACCGTCCTGCTGACCGCCAGCTTCAGCACAGCAGTGACGGTTAACACCGCCGGCGGCACGCCGACGCTGACCTTGAACGACGGCGGCACGGCGAGCTACGTCTCCGGCTCGAGCAGCAACGCGCTGGTGTTCAGCCACACCGTCGCCGGCGGGCAGAACGTCGCGGACCTCGCGGTGACCGGCAGCGCCCTGAACGGCGCGACGATCCTCGACGGTGCCGGCAACGCCGCCGACCTGAGCGGCGCCAACGTCAATCCGCCAGGCACGCTGCAAATCGATACCACCGCGCCGACGGTGACCGGCGTGGCCGCCTCAGGCAGCGGCATCGTCGCCGGCTCGGCCGACCTGGGCGCCGGCGGCATCGTCACGTTGACCGCCAGCTTCAGCACGGCGGTGACGGTCGACACCACCGGCGGCACACCGACCCTGACGCTGAACGATGGCGGGACCGCGAGCTACCTGTCCGGCTCGGGCAGCAACGCGCTGGTGTTCAGGTACACCGTCGGCGGCGGGCAGAACGTCGCAGACCTCGCGGTGACCAGCGGCAACCTGAATAGCGCGACGATCCTGGATGGCGCCGGCAATGCCGCCGACCTGAGCGGCGCGGCCGTCAGTCCGCTAGGCACGCTGCAGATCGACACCACCGCACCAATGGTGACCGCAGTGGCAGCGTCGTCGGCCTCGACAGACCTTGGCGCCGGTCAGGTGGTCCTGTTGACCGCCAGCTTCAGCACGCCGGTGACGGTCGACACCACCGATGGCATGCCGACCCTGACGCTGAACGATGGTGGTACAGCACACTATCAGTCCGGCTCGGGAACCTCCGATCTGGTGTTCCGCTACACGGTGGCGCCCGGCGACAACACGACGCAACTTGCGGTGATGGCCAGCGCTCTGAATCAAGCGACAATCCTGGACAATGCCGGCAACGCCGCCGACCTGACCAATGCGGTAGGCGTTCCCACCAGCGCGCCGCGGATCGACACCATCACGCCGACGGTCAGTTCGGTGACGGGATCATCAACCTCGGCGGACCTTGGCGCCGGCCAGGTGGTCCTGCTGACGGCCACGTTCAGCGATCCGGTGACGGTCGACACCACTGGCGGCACGCCGACCCTGACGCTGAACGACGGCGGAACGGCCCGCTATCAATCCGGCTCGGGCACCGATGCTCTCGTGTTCAGCTACATCGTGGGGCCCAGCGACAATACGCCGCAACTCGGAGTAACCGGCAATGACCTGGCCGGAGGGACGATCACATCTGGCGCCGGCAACCCGGCCTATCTGGCCGGATTGGTCGGTGTTCCGGCCGGCGCGCCGCGGATCGACACCACGCCACCCACGGTCACCGCGGTGACGGCTTCACCCGCCGCTGGCGTCCTCGGTGTCGGCGCGGTGGTCGCCCTGACCGTGGACTTTAGCAAGGCGGTCAATGTCGATGCCACGGGCGGAATGCCGACGCTGACACTGAACGACGGCGGGACGGCAACCTATGCGTCCGGTTCAAGTACCAACGCACTAGTGTTCGACTATATCACCGCAGCCGGCCAGACGGTTCCGGCGCTGGCGGTGACCGCTGCCAACCTGAATGGCGCAACCGTCAGCGACGCCGCGGGCAACATGGCCAATTTGACCGGCGCGGCGACTGCCCTGGCCGGCACCTTGGCTATCGAGCCCAGCAGCATTTCCGCCTTCAGTACCTCCAGTAACCAGGCGATCCCCGTGGTCGCCCAAGCCTACACCGGGCCTGTCGCCGGCCTGCAGGACCAATACGTCAATATCACGAGCAGCAACCTGAACATTACAGTGACGACACCAAACTGGTTCCTGCATTCCGGCAACGGCGATGACGCACTCGCGGTCACCAGCGGCAACAATGTGCTGGACGGCGGCGGCGGGTCCAACTTCCTGACCGGCGGCACCGGATCCGATACATTCTTCGTGGATGGTCGCGGTGCCACGGCGGATATCTGGAGCACCGTCGTCAACTTCCACGCGGGCGATGCCTTGACGATGTTCGGCGTGACGCCGACCAGCTTCACGTTCGACTTCGAGGACGGTCAGGGCGCGGGCGGCTACACCGGCCTCACCCTGCACGCGACGGCGCCAGGCAGCCCAACATTCTCCGCGACATTCGCCGGTTTAACCAAGGCCGACCTCACCAATGGCAGGCTCTCGGAAAGCTCCGGCACCGAAGCGGATGGCAGCACCTACACCTATTTCCACGGGAATGCCTGATAAGGCGACAATGACGGACTGTGTAGCGCCGCGGACGCAGCAGTGACAGGCAACTTATCGCGCGGCAAGACGGCGTTCCACTTGGATGATCAAGTAGGGCTTCTGGTTGATCAACTGCTGGAAGACCCGGTCCGTCATGCGTGCGTGGATTTAAATCCCTCCGCCTGCTGCATATGCGATGGGTCGCCTGTCATACTGCCCGAACAACCTCGGCGATCTTCGTGTTGAGCGCCCGATACCGCGCGATGTGCGACGCGTAGGCCTCCACCAGGGCGGGATCGGGAACGATGGTCTCCGCGCGCACGGGCGGGGTGCACACCGCCTCCGGCGCTTCCCCGGTCACCGCCATGCGCGCCAGCCGAGCTGCGCCAAACGCGCCGCCGGTCTCGCCCGCCGACAACCGGTGCAGCGGAAGGTTCAAGGCCGCCGCGATGATGCCGATCCAGGCGCGGGAGCGGGATCCGCCGCCGATTACGTCAGCCGTGCCGATCCGCGTGCCGGAGGCAGCCAGCGCGTCCAGGCAATCGCGCAGCGAGAACGCCACCCCCTCCAGCACGGCCTGGGTCAGAAGGCGACGGCCGGTGTCGTGCGACAGCCCGGCGAAGGCGCCGCGGATCTTGCCATCATTATGCGGCGTCCGCTCACCACCGAGATACGGCAGGAACAACGCTGTGCTCGGTGCCGCGGGCATGCCAACCTCCGCCAGCAGCGCCGCTTCGTCATGTCCGGTGACGCCGGCCCACCAGGTCAGCGAGTCCGCCGCCGACAGGGTAACGCCCATTTGGTGCCACGTGTCGGGCAACGCGTGGCAGAACGCATGCACCGCCGCTTGCGGATAGGGCCGAAACCTGTCGGTGACGGCGAAGAGTACGCCGGAGGTACCGAGGGAGACGAAGGCGTCGCCAGGATGGATCGCCGACAACCCGATGGCGCCCGCGGCGTTGTCCCCTGCCCCGCCGGCCAGGATGGGCCGCCGCGTCATGTGCCAGCGCGCCGCGAGTTCCGGACGAAGCGTGCCAGCCTGGGCATTGCCTTCGACTAGGCGCGGCATGAAGTCGCGAGACAGCCCGGTAGCCGCCAGGGCGGCATCCGACCAGTCGCGCGCGCCGACATCAAGCCACAGAGTGCCGGATGCGTCGGACATCTCCTCGATCATCTCGCCGGTGAGGCGGTAGCGGATATACGCCTTGGGCAGCAGCACGGTGCGCAGCCGGGCGAACACCTCCGGCTCGTGCTTTCGCACCCACATCAGCTTGGGGGCGGTGAAGCCGGGCATGGCGAGGTTGCCGGTCACCTGGCGCAGCGCCGGAAACGCCGCCTCCAGCGCCGCGCTTTCGGCAGCCGACCGGACATCGTTCCAAAGGATCGCCGGACGCAGCACAGCACCAGCTTGGTCCAGCAGCACCGCGCCGTGCATCTGCCCGGACAGCCCGATACCCTCCACGCTTGACAAGGCGCCGGCGTCCGCTCGGCCCAGCGCGTCGATCGCGTCCAGCATTGCCTGCCACCAGGCATGCGGATCCTGCTCGCTGTGCCCAGGCAACGGGCGCTGCACCGACAGCGGGACGGTCGCGCTGCCGACCACATGCTGGTCCCCATCCACCAGCAGCGCCTTGACCGCCGAGGTACCGAAATCGAGCCCGATGAACATGCGCCGGCTGTCCGGTCAGGCGGCCAGCGGATGCCGGTCCAGTCGCGGCAGGGCCTGACCGGCCTTGTCGAACAGATGGCAGGCGCCGGAATCGATGGCGAGCCGGACGGTCTCATGCGCCCGTGTCGGATCGCTACCCTCGATCTGCACCGTCAACGCCTGGTCGCTATCGGCCTTGAGATGCAGCAGGGTCAGGCCGCCGAGGCGCTCGACCAGCGTCACCGACGCGGTGACGGGCCCGGCTGGGTCGATGTGCAGGCCCTCCGGACGAATGCCGAGCGTGACGGCATCGCCGGGACGGGCGGTGCCGGCGCGCACCGGCACCGCGATGCGCTGGCCCGACGTCAGCGCAACGGTGGTCTGCGCGCCGCCGGCTTCGGCCACCTGGGCCGGCAGCATGTTCATGCGGGGCGAGCCGATGAAGCCGGCGACGAACAGGTTGGCGGGCGTGTGGTAAAGCTCGAGCGGCGAGCCGACCTGCTCGACCCGGCCGGCCTGCAGCACGACGATCTTGTCGGCCATTGTCATCGCCTCGATCTGGTCGTGCGTGACGTAGATCATCGTCGCGTTCAGCTCTTCATGCAGACGCGATAGCTCGATCCGCATCTGGCCGCGCAGCGCCGCGTCCAGATTGGACAACGGCTCGTCGAACAGGAACACCTTGGGCTGGCGCACGATCGCCCGGCCAATGGCGACGCGCTGGCGCTGTCCGCCGGACAGGTCCCTGGGGCGGCGTTCCAGGTAGGGTTCCAATTGCAGGATGCGGGCGGCCTCCTCGACCTTGCGGTCGCGTTCGGCCTTCGGCACGCGCGCCAGGCGCAGGGCGAACCCCATGTTCTGCCGCACCGTCATGTGCGGATACAGCGCGTAGGACTGGAACACCATCGCCAGGCCGCGATCCGCCGGCCCGACCTGGTTCACCCGCCTGCCGTCGATCTGCAATTCGCCGGCGGTGATCTCCTCCAGCCCCGCGATCATGCGCAGCAAGGTGGACTTGCCGCAGCCGGAGGGTCCGACGAACACCACGAACTCACGGTCGGCGATGGCGAGGTCGATGCCCTTGATGACCTCGGCGGAACCAAAGCTCTTGCGTAGGTCGCGCAGCGTCAGGGTTGCCATGGGATAGGCTCCTAAACTCTCTTTGGATCGGATAATCCACGCGCTCTGAACAGTCTGCCGGGCGCGATCATGGTCATTTTTGATCGCATGATTCACGCGCTCTCGACATTCTGCCAAGCGCGATCATGCTCATTTCACCGCGCCGAAGGTTAGGCCCTGCACGAGCTGGCGCTGGCTGAACCAGCCGAACACCAGGATCGGTGCCACCGCCATGGTCGAGGCCGCCGACAGCTTGGCGAAGAACAGTCCTTCCGGGCTGGAGAACGAGGCGATGAAGGCGGTCAGCGGCGCGGCGCCGGCCGAGGTCAGGTTCAGGCTCCAGAACGCCTCGTTCCAGCACAGGATCAGCGACAGCAGCCCGGTGGAGGCGACGCCGGGCAGGGTCAGCGGCAGCAGCAGGTGCCAGACCTCGCCCCAGGTGCGCGCGCCGTCCATGCGGCCGGCTTCCAGGATCTCATTCGGCACCTCCTTGTAGAAGGTGAACAGCATCCAGACGATGATCGGCAGGTTCATCAAGGCATAGATCATCACCAGCCCGCTGCGGGTATCCAGCAATCCGGCAGTGCGGAACAGCAGGTAGATCGGCACCAGCACGCCGACCGGCGGCAACATCTTGGTCGACAGCATCCACAGCAGGGTGCCGCGGGTTCGCTGAGTCGGGTGGAACGCCATCGCGTAAGCAGCCGGGATCGCGAACCCCAGGGCCAGCACGGTGCCGCCCCCCGAGACGACGATGCTGTTCAGCGCGAAGGTGAAGTAATTCGCCTGGGCCAGCACGTTGCGGTAGGACTCGAGCGTCGGCGAGAACAGCAGCCTGGGGCTGATCGCGTCGCCTTCCGACTTAAAGCTGGTTAGCACCATCCAGGCAATCGGGAAGAACAGCAGCAGTGCTGCCCCCCAGCCGAAGATCGCGGCGAGCAGGCGTTGCAGCGGGGTCGCACGCATCCCTACACCTCCAGTCGGCGCGCGATGCTGCGCACCAGGAAGAAGGCGACGATGTTGGCCAGGACGATGGCGACCACGCCGCCGGCCGAGGCGCCGCCGATGTCGTACTGCAGCAGCGCCCTGGCGTAGATCAGGAAGGCCAGGTTGGTGGTGGCGTTGCCCGGACCGCCGGATGTGGTGACGAAGATCTCTGCGAACACCGTCAGCAGGAAGATCGTCTCGATCATCACCACCACGCTGATGGCGCGGGACAGGTGCGGCAAGGTAATGAAGAAGAACTGCGCCACGACACCGGCGCCGTCCATGCGGGCGGCCTCGCGCTGCTCGTGATCGAGCGACTGCACCGCGGTCAGCAGGATCAGCAGCGCGAAGGGCAGCCACTCCCACGCCACGATGGCGATGACCGAAGCCAGGGGGAATTGCGCGAACCAGTCGACCGGCTGCAGTCCCACGCTGCGTGCCAGCGCGCCGAACACGCCGTAGATCGGGTGCATCAGCAGGTTCTTCCAGACCAGCGCGCTGACCGTAGGCATGACGAAGAACGGCGAGATCGCCAGCACCCGGGCGATGTTACGTCCAAGAAACGGCTGGTTGAACACCACCGCGAGCAAGGTGCCCAACACCACGGTCACGACAAGAACCGCGGCAAGCAGGATCATGGTATTTTCCAGCGACACCCAGAAATCCGGATCGGTTACCAGGTAACGGTAGTTGTCGAGGCCGGCGAACCCGCCCGTGCCAGGGTTCACCAAGTTGTAGTATTGAAACGAGAACCACAGCGTCATGACCAATGGGACGATCATCCAGGCCAGCAGAACCACTACGGACGGCAGTAGCAGCAGCCTGCCGACAGCACGCGGCATCGGCCCCAGTGCCGTGTCGGATGTCGCCGCCTCTGCGGCAGGGGTCAGGGTCGCGGACATGCCGCCTGCTACTGCCGCTTGGGGTAGCCGGATTGACGCATCGTGCGCTCGGTCGCGGACTGTGCGGCCCTAAGTGCCTGATCGACCGTGGTCTGGCCGGTCAGCGTCCCGGCGATGGTCTGGCCGACCTGGGTGCCAATGCCCTGGAATTCTGGAATGGCGGCGAATTGCGCCCCGGCATACGGCCGCGGCTGTTCGGTCTGTCCGTCCGGATTGGCGACCTCGATGGCCTTGTGGACAAACGCCGCGAAGGGCGCCGCCTTCTGGTAGTCAGGATTGTCATAGGTCGAATCGCGTGTGCCAGGCGGCACCGAGACCCATCCATTGTTCTTGGCGACGAGCTGGATGTACTCCTTGGACGTTGCCCAGGTCACGAAGGTGCGCGCCGCGTCCTTCTGCTTCGAGGTGGCGGGAATAGCAAGGTTCCAGCTCCACAGCCAGGTCGGCGCACCCTTGAAGCTGCCGGTGGGCATCGCGGCGAAGCCCACCTTGTCGGCGACGGTGGACTGTTTCTTGTCGTACAGCAGCCCGCCGGCGACGGTGGCGTCGATCCACATGCCGCAATGGCCGCTGGCGAACAGCGCCAGGTTCTCGTTGAAGCCATTCGACGTCGCTCCGGGCGGCCCATCAGCCTTCAGGATGTCATCGTAGAAGCTGACCGCCTTGTGCCACGCCGGCGTGTCGATCGCCGGCTTCCACTGCATGTTGAACCACTGGCCGCCCTCGGCATTCACCAAGGACGTGACGTAGGCCATGTTCTCGCCCCAGCCGGGCTTGCCGCGTAGGCACATGCCGTAGATCTGGTTCGGCTTGTCGGTGATTTTGTCAGCAAAGCCGCGGATTTGGTCGTAGGTCGGTGCGTCCGGCATCTTGATGCCGGCCTTGGCGAACAGATCAGTGCGGTAATAGGTCATCGCGCTCTCGCCGTAGAATGGCAGGCCATACAGCTTGCCGTCATAGGTCAGCCCGGCGCGAACCGGCTTCAGCAGATCATCAACCGCGTAGGAGGCCGGCAGGTTGTCCATCGGCGTCAGCCAGCCTTGCTTCGCCCAGATCGGCACTTCGTAGTTGCCAATCGTCAGCACGTCGAACTGGCCGGCCTTGGTGGCGATGTCCGTGGTGACACGCTGGCGCAGCACGTTTTCCTCCAGCACCACCCAGCGCAGGTGGATGTCGGGGTGCTGCTGCTCGAACTGCGTGGACAGCCGCTGCATCACCACCATGTCGCCATTGTTCACGGTTGCAATAGTGATCGTGGAATCCGCGCGGGCGATGCCGGCGCCGGTCAAGACCAGCATGGCGGCGGATACGACAGCGGTCAGGCTGCCTCGGAATGCATGAGCGATGGCACATCTCCCCATTGGCGTGTTCGATCCGCCTAGCCGTTATGGACTTGTGCAACGATCTCATTGTCCAGCGCCGCCGTCAACGCCCCTGCGCCACGGGCGGCTGGAAATCAGAAGCCGAGCGTGCCTGACGCCTCCGTCAAGGTGGCGCGGCTGCCCTTGGCGTAGAGCAAGGCAAGCCAGTGGCCGACCGGCTCGACCAGCCGCGCGTCGGTGCCGCTGGAGCCGAACAGTTGTTCGATCCGCAGCAGCGGACGCGGATCAGGGCCGCCCTCTATCGCCTTAACTCGCAACTGGTCGGCCAGCGGATGGCGTATATCGATCGGCTGCCCCTGCTCGTCGTCGCCACGCACCCGGCGCAGCCAGGCGGCCAGAGCCAGGGCCAGCAACGCCACCGGTTCCCCCGTCCGCAGCCGGTCGCGGATCGGGTCCACCAGGACATTCAGTGGCGCATCGCTGTTGACCCGCTCCACCGTGTCACGGATGGCAGGATTGGCGAATCGGTCGATCAACGTCGTCTTGTAGCCCGGCAGGTCGATGCCGGGGATCGCCGGCAAGGTCGGCCCCGTCTCCCGGTCCATCAGCGCGGCCATGTAACGCGCGATCAGGGGGTCGGCCATCGCCTGATCGATGGTGACGTAGCCGGCCAGCCGCCCCAGTCCGGCGACGGCGAGGTGGCTGGCATTGAGCAGGCGCAGCTTCATGAACTCGTACGGCGCGACGTCGTCGACGAATTGTGCCCCCACCGCCTCCCACATCGGACGGCCGGCGATGAAGCGATCCTCGATCACCCACTGGGTGAACGGTTCGCAGAACACCGGCCAGCGGTCGATGATGCCATGGGTGGCGGCCAGCGCCGCGATATCCTGCTCCGTCGTGACCGGCGTGATGCGGTCCACCATCGTGCTGGGGAAACAGCCGTTGTTCGCGATCCAGTCAGCCAGCGTGGGATCGCGCAATCCCGCCAGGGCCAGCACCGCCTGCCGCAGGATCGTGCCGTTGTGCTGGATGTTGTCGCAACTGAGGGCGGTGAATGGCAGCAGGCCCACGTCCCTGCGGCGGCGGTAGGCCTCCACGACGATGCCAATCGCGCTCGACGGCTGTTCAGGATGGACAAGGTCCTGACGGATCAGCGCATGGTCCGGGTCAAGCTGCTTGGTGGAGCGGTTCAGGCAGTAGCCATGTTCGGTCACCGTCAGGCTGATGATGCGGATGTCCGGCTGGGCAATGGTCTCCAGCAGGCCAGCGCTGGAGTCGCCCGCGAACACCACGTCGGCCAGCGAGCCGATGACCGTCACCGTCTCGTTCGTCGCATCGCGCTCCACCAACGTGTAGAGATTGTCCTGCGGCGCCAGGCTTTCCCGCATCCGGCGATCGGCCGGCATCAGGCCGGCGCCGACGATGCCCCAGGCCAGGGCGTCGGGCCGCAATTCCATCAGGTCGTGCGTGTAGCGCGCCATGTGCGCCCGGTGAAAGCCGCCCAGCCCGAGATGCACGATGCCGGGCGCGACATGCGCCGGATCGAAGCGTGGCACCCACACCGGCGACGGCAGGTGGCCGAGATTCAGGCGGTTGAGCGCGACGGGTTGCAAGATTTCCTCCCTTGGTCACGAATCTGGTAAGCTTACCGAGCCTGCGGGCATCTTCCATGTGCCCAGCCTTTCGCCCGGGAACCGTGGTCGCGCCGGTCGGGCGTCATCGCGGCGAACGCTGCATTACAATGCGTCATACACCGCCGTCTCGAACGCCTCGAACGTCTGCAAGGCCTTCTGATCGAAGAACGGTAGCACCTGCGTCGCGTAGACGCCTGCCACTTTGCGTGCCGGATCGATCCAGTAATATGTGTTAGCCAAGCCGGCCCAGGCCAGACTGCCCGCCGATCGGCCAGTTGGCAGCTTCTCCGGGTTGATCAGAAAGCTCAAGCCCCACTTCATGCCGGCAAGGAAATCCAGACTGTTCGAGGAACCGGGCATCGCGGTCTCCATTGCATTGCACCCCAGGCTGCCCATGGCATTTCGCGACATCATCGCGACCGTTTGCGGTTGCAGCACCTGGACGCCGTTAAACGTGCCGCCGTGCAGGATCATCTGAGCGAACTTCAGATAATCCGCAACCGTCGAATACAGGCCACCGCCGCCCATGTGGAACTCCGGGTCCTGCGGAAGTTCCGTATTGGTCGAAACCAGTCCATCGGGCGTGCGCACGTGGATCTTTGCCAGGCGATGGCGCTGACCCTCGCCAATCCTGAACGCGGTGTCGGTCATGCCGAGCGGCTGGAGGAGGTTGTTGTTCATGTATCCGGCTAGTTTCTGGCTTGATACGGCTTCGACCGCCTTGCCGGCCCAGTCGATCGAAATCCCGTATTCCCACTTCTCGCCAGGATCGGACACAAGGGGAAGCGCCAGCGCAGCGTTCTCGCAGGAGACGATACCCGGCGTGCCGGTCACCTCCCTGTAGCGGACAATTTCGGCATTCCAGATGTCGTAGGCAAAGCCGGCGGTGTGCGTCAGCAGGTGGCGCAAGGTGATGGCTCGCTTCGGCGCTCGCAGCCGCGGCTTGCCGTCCGCGTCGAAGCCTTCCAGCACCTGCACGCGGCCCAGCTCCGGCACAACCTCGGCGATCGAGCCATCAAGGGAAAGCCTGCCGTGCTCGACCATCTGCATCGCACAGGCGCCGGTAATCGCTTTAGTCATCGATGCGATCCAGACGACCGTATCGGCCGTCATGGGTGCGCCGGTCGCAAGATCGCGACTGCCAAAGCCGCCCTCGAAGATGACGCCATCAGTTGTGGCGGCGGCGGCGGCGACGCCCGGCACATCACCCGAGTCGGCCGCTTTACGGAGAATGTCCGTTATCCTGCTTGTGTCGACCATGATGTCCTTCTGTCCATATCAGCTTTCTGCTCTGGCCAGCGCGCCCGTGGTTGATGCGTCCCCATAGCGCAGATTCAAGCAAGCCCTGGAAGCCTGCCGCGCTCGGCTCGTGCGTCAGCTCCGGACCGCTCAAGCCGGGTTGCCCGATCGGCCCGCTGGAACAGCCGAACCAATCGGACGCGCCCGTTGTGCCGCCAGCGCGATCGCCACCTCCCGGCGTTTTTGCAGTTGCCGATCGGCCAGCACGCCCAGCAGGATGACAGTCCCCATCACCGCGAAATTCAGCGAACTCGGGATGCCCAGGATGTTGACCAGGTTCTGCAGCACCTGAAGCAATGCGGTGCCGAGAACGATGCCGAGGATCGAGCCTTCGCCACCGCGCAGGCTGCAGCCGCCAAGGACCGCGGCGGCGATGGCATATAGCTCGTAGAAATTGCCGAACGTGGAGGGCGAGACGGAGTTGGTGTAGAACACCAGGAAGATCGTCGAGATGCCGGCGAGCAGGCCACTGAGTATGTAAGCCCCGGCGATTACCACGTTTGTGCTTATACCGGAATAGCGCGCCGCTTCCTCGTTCTTGCCGACGGCGAACAGATAGCGGCCGAAGACCGACTTGTGCAGCACCACGCCCAGCACCAGCGCCACGACGATCAGGAAGATGAAGCTGTGCGGGATGCCGAGACTGCGGCCGGACGCGAGCCAGCTTAACGTGTCGGCGGCGTTGCCATAGCCGAATCCCATGGTCGAATCGTCGGTGTAATAACGTGCCGCGCCGCGATAGATCAGCAGGCCGCACAGCGTCACGATGAAGGGCTGCATGCGCGCGCGGGTGATCAGCAGCCCCTGGATCGCGCCCAGCAGCAGGCCGCCGGCCAGCACCGCCAGCAGCGCGAGCGGCCAGCCGACATTCCGGTTGGCGATCAGATCAATGAAGATCACGCCCAGCAGCGAGAACATCGAGCCAACGGAAAGATCGATCCCGCCGGTGATGATGGTCAGCCCCTCGCCGATCGAGAAGATCCCGAACAGACCGATCAGGTTGGCCATGTCCAGCAGGTTGACGCCTGACAGGAACAACGGGTTCAGGACCTCGGTGATGGCGCTGATGACCACCAGCAGCAACAGCAGGCCAAGTTCCTTCCTAGGCAGCATCAACCCGCCTCCGCCGGTTCCAGCGTCTGGCCGATCGCCAGTTGGAGCACGTTGGTTTCGCTGAAGTCCGGGCGCTGCAGAATGCCGCTGACGCGACCCTCGTGCATCACCGCGATGCGGTCGGAAACGCCGATCACCTCCTCCATGTCCGACGAGATCATCAGGATGGCGACGCCGCGATCGGCGAGTTCGCGCATCAACGCATAGATCTCGTTCTTGGCGCCTACGTCCACGCCACGCGTCGGCTCGTCGAGGATCACCAGCTTCGGCTGCATGGACAGCCACTTCGCCAGCACCACCTTCTGCTGGTTGCCGCCGGAAAGCGTCACGACCTGCGTCCCATCGCCCGGCGCGCGGATCGACAGCCGTGTTCTCTGCAAGCGCGAAACCGCTGTCTCCGAAGCCCGGTTCACCAATGAAAGCCGCGCGTAGGCCAGCAGGCTGGCGAGCGTGATGTTCTGCGCCACCGGCATCTCCAGGATCAGGCCGGAGCGCTTGCGGTCCTCCGGCACCAGATAGATGCCGTGGCGGATCGCTCGGCGTGGCGAGGCGAGGTCCACCGGCGCCCCGTCCAGCCGGACCTGACCGCTTAGGATCGGATCGATCCCGAAGACCGCCCGCGCCAGTGACGTGCGGCCGGAGCCGACCAAGCCGGCCAGTCCCAGGATTTCCCCATGGCGGATCGACAGGTTGACCTGCCGGTCCGGAAAGGCGCTGGTCGCGACGGCCGTCATGTCGCAGCCGCCGAACCGTGGTTCCGCATTGGGCGGAATGTACAGCGCCTTCAGGTCGCGCCCGATCATCAGCCGAATCATCGCGGCGTGGGTGATCGCCTCGCGCCTCAGTTCACCTGCGATGCGGCCGTCGCGCAGACAGACCACGCGGTCCGCGCAGGCCTTCACCTCGTGCAGCCGATGCGAGATATAGATGATCGACACGCCGTCCGCCCGCAGTTCCGCGATCACCCGCAGCAGCCGCTCGGTCTCGCGCAGCGTCAGGCTGGACGTCGGCTCGTCCATGATGATGACGCGCGCATCGATCGACAGCGCCTTGGCGATCTCCACCAACTGCCGCTGGGCGATCGACAGGCCCTGGATCGGCGTGTCTGGCCCGAAATCAGTCCCCAGCCGTTCCAGCAACGGTGCCACGCGGTCCCGCAAACGCCGCCGGTCCACCAACCCGAAGCGGCTCGGCTCACGCCCGATGAAAACATTCGCGGCGACATCCAGGTTGTCGAACAGATTGAGCTCCTGGTGGACGAAGGCGATGCCGGCGCGCATCGATGAGGTCACGCTGAACATCGCGCGGTCGCGCCCGTCGATGCGGATCGTGCCGGCGGTCGGCGCCACGACGCCCCCCAGCACCTTCATCAAGGTCGACTTGCCGGCGCCGTTCTCGCCAATCAGGCCCAGTACCTCGCCGCGCCCGACGCGCAGGCTGATGTCGTCCAGGGCGGTGACACCTGGATAGACCTTGGTGATCCCGACAAGTTCAAGCAGCGTATCGGACATCGGGATCGCCCCGGACCAAACCTACTTCGCCATGAGCTGCTTCATGGTGTCCTGGAACCGCGCGACGTTCGACTTGTCGATCACCTGGGTCGGGATGATGATCAGCTTGTTCTGCGGGATGAACGACCTGTCGCCGCCGATGTACTTGATCATGTCGATCATCGACTGGTAGCCGAACTCGAACGGCTGCTGCACGATGGTCGACTGGATGGTGCCGTCGGCGATGCCGCGCAGGGTCTGCGGGTCCTCATCGAACCCGACGACCTTGATCTTGCCGGCCTTTCCCGCCTCCTTCACCGCCGAGTAGATCTGCGGCGTGTTGTAGGAATACAGCCCGACCAGGCAGTCGATGCCGCCCTTCGCCAGCGCATCCTGCACGTTCGACTTGGCCTTGGCGAAATCGACGCCGTCGGTGCGGATGTCGACAATCTGGATGTTGCCGCCGGCCAGCACGTCCTTGATGCCCTGCACACGCTCCCGCGCGTTGTCCGCGTCCATCGTGCCGACGAACATCATGACCTTGCCGCCGTTCGGCAGCGCCTGCTTGATCTGCGCGCCCGCTTGCCGGCCGGCGGCGACGTTGTCGGTGCCGATGTAGACCGCCCGGTTGGACTGCGGCGCGTCGCTGTCGGTGGTGAACAGCACCGCCTTCGCCGCGACCTTGTTGAACTCCGCTGTCGAGTTCATCGGGTCGATGGCGGAGATCGAGACACCGGCGACGCCGCGTGCGAGCAGGTCATCCAGTTCCCGCCGCTGCTCCGCCGCGGTGGCCTGCCCGGTGATCACCACCTCCATGCTGTAGTCGGGATGCTCCTTCTGGGCTTTCTCGACGCCGCGCCGGGCGATGGTCCAGAAATCAGCGGCGGCGTTGGTGACCAGGGCGAGCTGCTTCCTGCTCTGCGCCATGGTCGGCGACAGGCACAGCACGACAATGCAGATACCCGCGAGCGCGCGGGCGGAGAACCGTTTCATTTGTTGTATCCCGAACGTTTCCAGCCTCGGCGAAAGCTTAACGGTCTTCGTCGGTGCCTGGCAACCGTACGGCGTCCGGGCAGCCGCATCCGCCGGATTGGGACTTGCCTGGCATTGAACGCGCTGTCCACGCCGGCGCCTGACTCGCGATTGTTCATCGTCCCGTGATCCGAGCATGCGGAATAACAGCCGGCAGCCCGTGAGAGCCAATCGTGCCTTGATGGGGGCTGGTCACCGCGAAAGATGGCGCAGCATGGGCGGGTGGCCGCCCTCTTTCAGTGCCGTATCGGGGGGTGTAACACACTATTAGAGGAGCAAGTCCATGGACATGCCGACACTGTCACGGCGGCAGGCCGCGTTCCGCACGGCGTTTCGCGCGGGCATCGCCCCGGCCTATGCCGGCTGGGCGCATGTTGCCCTGATCTATGCGCTGGGCGGCGCCGCGATCTGGTATTGCGCGCGACAGATCGGCCATCCCGTCTGGTATGAATTCCTAGTCATCCCGCTCGCCTTCTGCCTTTCCAACGCCTTTGAGTGGTGGATTCACCGCTACGTCATGCACCGCCCGGTCAAGGGCCTGATGGGCATCTACAACCGGCACACCCTGGCGCATCACCGGTTCTTCACGCATCTGGAGCCGACGATCGACAGCACACGGGACTTCCGCATCGTGTTCTTTCCGCCCTATGCGCTGGTCGCGTTCATTGTGCTGTCGCTGCCGCCGGCTGCCTTGCTGGGGGCAATTGGGTTGGCGAACGCCGGCTGGCTGCTGCTGATCACCAACGTCGCGCTGTATTTGAACTACGAGCTGTTCCACTACTGCTGTCACGTCAAGAACGACCGGCTGGTGCGGCTGATGCCACTGGTCAACTCGATCCGCCGCCATCACATTGCCCATCATGATCCGGCAATCATGATGGAGCGCAACTTCAACCTGACATACCCGGTCGCCGACTGGTTCTTCGGCACCTCCGACCTGCGCTGCGGCTTGCTGAAGCACATCTTCAACGGCTATGACTCCAGTACGCTACGTGACGACCCGCGCCGCGTGCACGGATGAGGACGGCGGGCAAGGCCAGCCTGATCGGCGGCATCGTCGTCGGGCTCGCTTGCCTGGCGCTGTGGATGGCAATCGCGCACGACCTTGGTGGCAGCACGCTGCCCTGGTTCGGCGCCGGCTGCGTCGTCGCCCTAGCCATCGGCACCTGGATCCGCCTCGCCGACCTGTAGCGCATGGCTCGGCTTCGACGCTGGCGCGGCGACGTCGTGATCCAGAGATTCACCTCATGCGCAAGGATCGCATTCCAGTGTTCGGCCGGCGTCGCGTCAGAAGACGCGCCATGACATCGCCGTTGCCTGAACCGGTGGCGCACCGGCCATGCCATTGCCTCAAGCCGCCGCCTGGACAATCCTGCCGACAACACCGGCAAGGAAACCGATCCATGTCCACCGACACGGCGGCCTTCGACTACATCGTTACAGGCGCCGGATCCGCCGGCTGTGCGGTGGCCAGTCGGCTGGCGGAGTCGGGCAAACACCGCGTCCTGCTGCTGGAAGCCGGACCGCCCGACCGCAACCCCTGGATCCACATCCCGCTTGGCTATGCCAAGACCTACGTCAATCCGGCGGTGAACTGGAAGTTCGAAACCCAGCCGCAGCCGCAGATGGCTGGCCGCAAGCTTTATCTGCCGCGCGGCAAGACACTCGGCGGCTCCAGCTCCATCAACGGCATGGTCTACATTCGCGGCCATCATCGCGACTACGACGAATGGCGCCAGCGCGGCTGCGTCGGCTGGGACTGGGATCAGGTGCTGCCGTTCTTCAAGAAAGCCGAGAACCAGACGCGCGGCGCCGATGCCTTCCATGGCGTCGGCGGCCCGTTGCAGGTCTCCGACCAGGCGGAGCAGGGCGAACTGTCGCGCGCCATGCTGCAAGCTTGCGTGCAGGCGGGGATTCCGCCCAACCCCGACTTCAACGGCGCGCAACAGGAAGGCTGCGGCTACTACCAGACCACCACCAGCAACAGACGCCGCTGGAGTGCGGCGAAAGCCTATCTGAGCAACCCGCCGAACAATCTGGTGATCCAGACCGGAGCACACGCGACTCGCGTCGTAATCGACCACGGCAGAGCGGTCGGTGTGGAATACCAGACGACGGTGGGACGCAAAATCAGCCGAGCGCGGCAGGAGGTGATTGTCTCGGGCGGTGCCTATGGCTCGCCGCAACTGCTGCTGCTGTCCGGGCTGGGGCCGGCGCAGCATCTTCAGGACATTGGCATCCCAGTGCTGCGCGACATGCCGGCGGTGGGCGCCAACCTGCATGACCATTTCAACACCACGGTCAGTTGGCGCTGTAGCCGGCCAATCACGCTGAACGATCTGCAAAACAGCGCGCTGCGCAAGGCCGCGGCGGGCGTTCGCTACGCGCTGTTCCGCTCCGGCCCGATGGCGAGCAACGGGATCACCGCCGGCCTGTTCACCCGATCCGATGTTCGGCTGGAACGACCCGACATCCAGGTCAACCTGTTCGAGTGGAGCACCAGGGAACGCACCCGCGACAGGGTCACGCCGCACGACTTCCCCGGCTTCAGCATGACCCCTGTGCATCTGCGGCCCGACGGACGCGGAACGGTGCGGCTGGGCAGCCCCGACCCGTTCGCCCCGCCCGCAGTGCTGTTCGACTACCTGCGCACCGACTACGACATCCGGACCGCGCTGGCGGGCATCCGCCTGGTGCGCCGGATCGCTGAGCAACCGGCCTTGCGCCCGTACGTGGTGAACGAGATCCTGCCCGGATCGCCAATCAATAGCGACGCGGATGTGCTGGAGTACGTGCGGCAGACCGGTGTATCGAACCAGCATCCGACCAGTTCCTGCGCCATGGGGACCGGGCCGAACACGGTCGTCGATCCGCGCCTGCGCGTGCACGGGGTTGACGGCCTCAGAGTCGCCGACGCCTCGATCATGCCGGTCGCTGTTGGTGGCAACACCAACGCGCCGACAATCATGATCGGCGAGAAGGCGGCGACGATGATCCTGCAGGACGCGAAGGCGGCAACTGCTTCGCTCGCGGCGTAACGCGGCAGCGGGAACAAAGCGGCGGAACCTCATCGCGTCCGTGGATCATGCCTAATCTATTTCCGCATCCTCCGAGACGCTGCCCACCCGGACGACACCGCCAATACCGGCCAGTCGTGCGATCAAATGAGAGACAGGTCTCTTGCCTTTCACCTGCATACTGAGGCTGACGATACCTTTCGCGGGTCGTTCGGGTTCGGCCCCTTCCAGATCGGCCAGATCCTCCGATTCCTCACGAACGCCCGTCAGGCCACTTTCGCGTTCCACGTCCACATGGTCGACAGCGAACCGAAGCTGCGTGCACGCCACCAGAATGGTCTGCAACAGGCCACGCCCCGCCTGATAGGAAATCCGCAGTCTTGTCGTGGCCCGCCGCTGTCGCGGCAGGTATCGAAGCAGCTTGGGAAAGACGAACATGATGATGAAGTGGCCAATCGTCGTCGCGACGGCCAAAACCGGCAGTCCAGCGCCGCAGGCCATGCCAAGCGCGGCGGTAAGCCAAACCGATGCTGCCGTCGTCAGTCCGCGCACGATGTCGCGGCGCATGAAGATGACGCCGCCGCCGATAAAGCCGATACCGGAGACAATCTGGGCCGCGACACGAGAGGGATCGACCACGACCCGGCCGTTTTCCAGCACGTCCATGAACCCGTATTTCGAGATAAGCATGAACAAGGCTGCCGATACGCCGACAAGAGTATAGGTCCTAAGGCCGGCGCTCTTGTTGCGAATCTCGCGCTCCAGCCCGACTAAGGCGGACAGCACAAAGGCCAGTGTCAGTTCTTTGAGCTGCAACCAGCCCTGTCCGGTCAAATCCAGCAAACCCGACATTCGCCCATTCCCGTTTACCGGCAAAAGGCTACCCGTTATGGCCGAGTTGTGACATGCACGGCTTCGATGGGCGGTGATTCGGTCAGGCAGCACCATGCCGCACCCCCCTCATCTGTCGAACGACAGGTGAAACGGCCCGACCGATCTTCCAACCCTTCGATTGCCAACACGTTCATCCCGCGCGATCTTGTCCGAAACAAGCTTGGGGACAGGACATGGCGGCCGAAGCGGACACCTACGACTTCATCGTCACTGGCGCCGGCTCCGCCGGCTGCGTCCTGGCTGCTCGTTTGTCCGAGTCCGGCCGCTACCGTGTGCTGCTGCTGGAAGCTGGCGGCAAGGACACCAACCCCTGGATCCATGTGCCGATGGGCTACGCCAAGACCTTCGTTGATCCAAAGGTCAACTGGATGTTCGAGAGCGAGCCGGAGAAGGAGCTGAACAACCGCACCATGTACCAGCCGCGCGGCAAGGTGCTGGGCGGCACCAGTTCCATTAACGGCATGATCTACATGCGTGGCAACGCAGCCGACTACGACCAGTGGCGGCAACTCGGCAACGCAGGCTGGGACTACGATTCGGTGCTGCCGTATTTCCGCAAGGCCGAGGACAATGAACGCGGCGCCGACGCGCACCATGGCGCCGGCGGACCGTTGCGGGTGTCAAATCAGCCATATGACTGGGAGATCGCCAAGGCGCTGCTGGAAGCCTGCCAGCAGGCCGGCATCCCGCCCAACCCCGACTTCAACGGTGCTCGGCAGGAAGGCTGTGGCTACTACCAGACCACCACGAAGGACCGGCGCCGCTGGAGCACCGCCGCAGCCTATCTGCGGGTGGCGAAAAACCGGCCGAACCTGGTGATCAAGACCGGCGCGCACGCCACCCGCCTGCTGTTCACGCAAGGCCGAGCATCCGGGGTGGAGTTCATAACGGGGCGCGGACGCGAAACCGCCGATGCGGGGCGGGAGGTGATCGTTTCGGGTGGCGCCTACGGCTCACCGCAGTTGCTGCTGCTGTCTGGGATTGGTCCGGCGCAGCACCTGGCGGATACTGGCATCGAGGTGGTGCGGGACCTGCCAGGTGTCGGCTCGAACCTGCAGGACCACTTTAACACCTTCTGCACCTATCGCATCGCGAAGAACCTGTCGCTGAACGCGCTGCAGTACAGCCTGCCGCACCGGCTGGTGGCGGGGGCGCGTTACCTGTTCCTCCGCTCCGGCCCGATGTCGGGAAATGGCCTGTATGTTGGGGCGCTGGTACGCAGCGACAAGCGTCTGGACCGGCCGGACCTGCAGATGAACATCTCCGCTTGGAGCACGATCGACCGCACCCGCGCCGGGATCATTTCCCATCCGCATCCCGGCATCTCGATCAGCCCGGTGCATCTGGCGCCCGAGGGTCGCGGCACGGTGCGCCTGAAGACCAACGATCCGCTGGCGCCCCCCGAGATCAAGTTCAATTTCCTTCGGTCGGAGAACGACATGCGGGTGATGATCGCCGGCGTGCGGATAGCCCGCAGCATCGTCCGCCAGCAGGCCATGCAAAAGCTGATCGTGGAGGAAACCGCGCCCGGCGTCGCGACCTGCACGGATGAGGAGATCGCCGCCGATGTTCGCCGGCGTGGCGTGTCGAACCTGCATCCGGTGGGAAGCTGCGGCATGGGGCACGGACCGATGGCAGTGGTCGATTCACGGCTGCGGGTGCATGGGGTGCCAGGACTACGCGTGGTGGATGCCTCGATCATGCCGGTGATCGTCGCCGGCAACACCAACGCGCCAACCATCATGATCGCGGAGAAGGCAGCGGAAATGATCCAACAGGATGATCAAGCGGCGGCATGAAGGTTAGAGCCATTTCTAATCATGTTGCACCAATTCGTCATCGCCACGCGACCGAGCACGCAAGGGAGGATTGCCCCGGCCATCGGCTTCAGGCCGTTGATGCTAAAAATAGTTAGGACGAGACCAGCCATGACGAGTTGAAGTTGAAACGGCCTGATCGCAAGCCGCTTTCAAGCTGACTATGCGGCCTGAAAAAAGTCTGACCCTTTATGTGATTGCATATGTTATTTTCTCGAACGTCCCGTCTGCACGATGATGCTCTACGCCGCGTCGTGGAAAATCAGGCCCAGCGTGTGCCGCTGGCCGGAGCGGATGCGGCTCACGCCATGCCGCATGGTCAGGCGATATGCGCCGCGCGTGCCGAGCCCGGGCCGATGATGTACCGGAAAGATCACCGCCTCCCCCTGGCGAAGCGGCACCACCGCCGGGCGTGACTGTGCCCTGGGACGCTGCTCCACCAGGATGAACTCGCCACCGGTGAAATCCTTATCTGGCGCGTTGAGCAGCACAGTTGCCTGCAGCGGAAACACCATCTCGCCATACAGATCCTGATGCAGGCAATTGAACCCGCCGGGGCCGTAGCGCAGCAACAGCGGCGTCGCGCGCGTCTGTCCGGCGGCGTGGCATCGTGCGAGGTAGTCCTGTAGCCGCGATGGAAAAACCTCGGGTTCGCCTAACATCCGCCGCCAGGCATTGGCCACGACGGCTAGCGGCGGATAGAGTGCTTCCCTCAGCGCGCTGACAGGTTCAGGCAGATCATAGCCGAAATACTTGTACTCGCCGCGGCCATAGGCATGATGCTCCATCACCACCCGCTTGCGGAATGGTGCATCGAGGTCATACAGCGCCGCCAACTCGCGGCAGCCATCGGGCGGCAACAGCATCCGGGTGGCGAAGCCCTCGGCCGCCAGATCGTCGACCAATGTCTCGGCACTGATGGGTGGAATGTCGATTGTTCGCATAGAGGCATCATAGCGGATTTGCGTGCTCAGGCATCCTGGTTGGTGCTCTGGTCCGTTGCCCGATAACGGCTGCAAATCAGGCACGGGTCGCTGACCCCGTGATGACGAACAAAGCAGGCTGTGACGAAAGGCACAAAAGCCGCCTGCGGAATACGATTTTGACGATGATGACGCCTGCCCCTCCCTTGCGTGCTCGGGAGCCCACGATGACGTTCAAAGCATGGTGCGCCACTGCAAACAGCACGTTTCGTCATGAACAAGCATGTCGTAACGGCCAGCGCGTGAGCGTGTGTCCCGCCTTACATTCGGACAAGAATGGCATTATCGTCCAAGTTCAATGCTCAAGGCAGCGGTCAGCCGACCCAACGGTTCATCCCAAGCGCCTGGTCTTTGCTGGCGGAACAGCCGAGCCGAGGGATACCAGAGGCTGTCGTCACGGTTGAGTAACCAGCGCCAGTCGGCGGCTTTCGGAATTAGGATCCAGACTGGTTTTCCCAAGGCACCAGCCAAATGCGCCGTGCCGGTATCTACGGTTACGACAAGGTCCAAGTTCTCGACCAGAGCCGCCGTCTCTCCAAAGTCCGTCATCTCCCCGGATAAGTCGGTCATACCTGGAAACAACGGCATGGCCGCAGTGTCCCCGGACGGCACCGGCTTCTGCAAGGACACGAATGCGGCGGGTCCCGCGGCGGCGATCGGTGACAGCAGGGACAGCGGCACGGAGCGGCGGCGATCGTTCGGATGCGTTGGCCGGCCGGTCCAGGCCAGACCGATACGCTTGCGCCCGGCCGGCAGCATCGCATCGAGCCGGGTCCGCCAGTGGGCGATACGCGCCGGGTCAGCTTTCAGGTATGGGATCTGCGCCGGAATTGAGCCGACCCTCGTATGAAACAGATAGGGGAGACTGGACAACCGGCAATGCACGGCGTGGTTCGGCACGTCGTCCCATCGATGGAAATATCCTGCCACGCCGGGAATTTTGCTCAGCAGCGGTTCCATTTCGGCACTGCAACCCATGATCAGTTCCTGGCACCGTTCCGCCACCAGCGGAATATAACGGGCGAACTGAATCGTGTCGCCGTAACCTTGGTCACCAACCAGCAGCAGCCGTCCGTTCGGAATGCGCATGCCGTTCCAGGGCGCCGAGGTCATTGCCGGCATGGTGACCTTGCCCGCCTCAGTCATGTTCCGCCACTCATATTCCAGCCAGCCCGGATCGAAATCACCCTGCGCCAGAAGAGCTTGCGCCAGCGCCAGATGCGCATCGGCGTGATCGTGCTTCAAGCCCAGCGCGCGCAGCAGACAAATCCTCGCGCGCTCCCGGTCATCCGCATCCATAAGGATCAGCGACAGGTTGACTAGATGCTCGGCGTTGTTCGGGTCGAGACGAACCGCCTCCTGCCCCATGGCCAAAGCTTCCTCGATACGATAGGTCATGCGGCAAAGCGAGCTGAGGTGCGCATACCAGGTGGCGTTGCCAGGCCGAACGTTGATCGCACGGCGGAGCAGTCCGACGCTGCGGTCCAGGTCGCCCGACATCGCGGCTATGATGCCTTGCAGCGCGAGCGCAGCGGGATGGTCGGGAACCGTGGAGAGCACATCGGCGCAGATGCCGGCTGCCTCATTCAACCGCTTTGCCTGCGCAGCCGCCTGGGCGCGAACCAGTGCCTGTTCCGCGGTCTCACCGCCAGCCACATCTGGCACGGCGGCGGGTTTGGTCGCGGCTTGTGTGGTTGCAGCGGTTCCGCTCGGCATCTCGTTCCCGCCGGGCCGTTGGCCAGCCTTGATTGCGCTCATGCAAGCGAAATTGCCCTGCCCGAGGGCTTGGCGGCAAGGGAGAAGACGTCCAGATCGTGCCAGCTTATCATTTCCGCGGCACGTTCGCGCTGGATCACGACCGAATCTTGACGAAGGTGCCGCGAGCGGCTTACACCGCGCCCCTTGATGGCGGGCGTAGCTCAGTTGGTAGAGCGCCAGGTTGTGGTCTTGGATGCCGTGGGTTCGAGCCCCATCGCTCGCCCCATCCCCTTCTCGTGACGAACCGTTGCAAGAAAGTGTTCCGGATCGGCGCCGTTATTCTTGCGGGCGGTCAGGCTCGGCGGATGGGCGGCGGCGACAAGACCCTGCTGACGCTGGGCGACCAACCAATGCTGGCCGCTGTTATCAAGGTTTTGGATGTTCCCGCTGTCGCCATCAGCGCCAATGGCGATCCCGCGCGGTTCGCGCGATTTGGCCTGCCGGTACTGCCGGACGGCATGTTCGCCGGTGAGGGACCGTTGGCAGGTGTGTTGGCGGGATTGAATTGGGCCGCCTCGGTCGGCATGACGGCGTTGTTGACGGTTCCCGGAGATACGCCGTTTCTGCCGGAGGGACTTGCCAAGCGTCTGGTGCCGGCGCCGAGGTGCGCGGCCAGCGGTGGCCGGCGGCACCATCTGGTTTCGCTCTGGCCGGTGGCATGCCGCAAACACCTTTCGCAAATCTTGTCGGTGCCCGGAAGACGAGACGTTGCGTCTTTTGCGGCACTCATTGGTATGCGTTACATTGATTTTCCGGTGCGATCACCGGATCCCTTCGCTAATGTAAATACGCCTGACGATCTTGCCCAAGCACGCTCAATCCTGGGCGGTCTCTATAACACCCCGCCAGGCATTGACTAATCCGGCGGCAAGGATAATGGGTATGAGCAAGACTGTCGCGATCGCCGGTCTGGGTGCCATTGGCTTGCCCTTGGCACGCGCCCTCGACGCTGGTGTCGAGGGATTGCGGCTGATTGCGGTGTCCTGCCGCGATGAAGTCAGGGGACTTGCGAACCTAGCCGATTTCCACGACGCGCCACGTATCGTGGAAGTTGCGCAACTGGCGGATGCCGACATCGTCGTCGAGGCCGCGCCGGCGGCGATTTTCGAAAGGATTGCCGTGCCTGCGCTGGAAGCCGGACGGATTTTCATTCCGGCCTCTGCCGGGGCGCTGCTGCCGCGGATGCACTTGGTGAAGCTGGCCAGAAGAACCGGCGCCCAGATCATCATCCCGACGGGCGCTCTGCTGGGTCTGGATGCGGTACGCGCCGCGGCCGAAGCATCTATCGCCAGCATCTCGATTGAGACCAGAAAGCCGCCGCGGGGGCTGGTCGGCGCACCATATCTGGAGAAAAATCATATCGACGTGATGGAGTTGATTGATCCAAAGCTGGTTTTCGAGGGCAACGCGCAGGAGGCCGCGGCTGGATTCCCGGCAAATGTGAATGTCGCCGCGGCCTTGGCACTGGCCGGCGTGGGACCGATCCGCACCCAGGTGCGAATCTGGGCCGATCCCGGCCTGACCCGCAATGTGCACACGATCCATGTTGAAGCCGATGCCGCCCGCTTCACCATGACGATCGAGAACGTCCCCAGCCTGGAGAACCCGAAGACCGGGCGCCTGACACCACTGTCGGTGCTGGCCTGTCTGCGCGGCCTGGTTTCGCCGCTCAAGGCGGGGAGTTAGAGTCTGTCGAGACATCACCCGAGGATCGCTTCATCGAGGCGCTGACCTACCTGTCCACTCTGGCATTGTTCAGCTTCGTGATTGTCGCAGCGGCAATGATCCGGCATGAGATGCTGATCTTGGTCAGCATCCCGCCGGTGTTCGTGGCGTTGATCACCGGCTTCGTCATGGCGCTTTATGCCGCGGACAGTTTCGGACTCGGTTCTGTCGGAGCGGCGCTGTTGCTGGCCGTTCCGCCGGCTTGGTGGTTGGGCCGCCGCTTCAGCTCACGCGACCTGCTGATCGTGATTTATCTCGCCTGGGCGCTCGGCATGGTGCTCGCGCTGGTCGCCTTCAGCTTTCCTGATCGGGCTTGATCATGTATGTTACATATCGACAACCACATATTGTTGTTCGACGGTGACAGGAATTGTTTCGGCAACATAGGGTCCCTGAACGACGTGCTGACCGTCCGCCACCTCGACCGGATAGCTGCGGACACTAATTTTTGAGGGATCGCAGAAGCTCTGGCCTGTGCGGACATCGAATTCCCAACCATGCCACGGGCAGCGGATGATTTCGCCAGCGCGGGAGTATTGGTAGTGGCCTGGCTCGTTCGACTCAATAAGGCCGGTCAGAATGCCTTCGCACATCGGGCCGCCCTGGTGGGGGCAGCGGTTGAATAGGCCGAAGAACTCGCCGTTCAGGTTGAAAACCGCGATCTGGCGTCCGCGAATCGTCACTAGTTTGCGCTGCCCTGGCGGGACTTCGGCCACTGTCGCGACCACATGCTTGCTCATGATCCGGCACTTCGATTTTGTCGGCAGGACGGTACTAAAGGCTGGTGATTGCCGCAACCAGTGCCTTTGTATGCTTTAGGTCATCCGCGTCAGACTGCCGCCCTACGACGACAAGGGTCTCGCAAGCACAGCCGAACGGAACATTTAACCAAAAATTTACCCCGGGCCGTATACCGAGAGATCGCCAGAGACGGGACCGGGGTTCCGATTGCAAGGCCGATCCCGGCGAGGCGCCTCATGATCCAGGACGAGCGGCTGGAAGATGCCATATCGCACGAGCGGTTCGGCCGCTACCTCGCGTAGGCATGCGGTGAGCGCACGAGCGCTGGAACTGTATGCGCTCAACATCCGCTTGTCCGAGGCGCTCTATACGCCATTGCAGATGCTGGAGGTGGTGCTTCGCAACCGCATCCACATCACCCTGTCGGGGGTGCAAAGCCCCTTCTGGTTCGCGAATGAGGTTTCCTCGTGGCGCGGCATCAGGCCAATCAGGTCCAGGAAGCACTCGCCAATCTGAGGAAGGAGCACAAGCAGCCGACATCGGGCAGCCTGGTGGCAGCCCTCACCTTCAGTTTCTGGACCGCCATGCTCGGCGCCGCCTACGAAACGCTCTGGCAGACCGATCTTCACCGCATCGCCCAATGTGAGGATGGCAAAGGGCTGCCGCGCAAGGCGTTCTCCGGCCCACTGACGCCGATCCGTCTTCTGCGCAATCGGATCGCGCACCACGAGCCGGTCCTAACCTGAAACCTGCCAGGGCATCATATGGCCATGCTGCGACTGACCAACTGGCTATCAGCCCCGGCGGCGATCTGGTGCGACGGCCTTAACCGCTTCGACACCGTCTATCCATTCGCCAGGATCGCATTGCACAACAACTGAATCCCGTTAGATCCGCCGCACCGGCAGCCACCAGGCGAACAGCATACCCATCGTCGTGAAGCAGCCGATGGTCAGGAACGCGGCGCGGAACGCATCGGCAATCTCGCCTCGTACTACGACACGCCGCGCCGCCGGCAGGCCATCCAGCGCCCGCGGCCCCTCCTGCACCAGCCTGGCGAACAATCCGGCGATCTGCGGATCCCGCCCAACCAGCACGGCGAACAGCACCGCCCCCACCAGCGCAGTGCCGATCGAGGCGCCGACCGATCGGGAAAACTGCACGGACGCCGCCGCCGAGCCCAGGAACCTGGGGCCGGCAACCACCTGCACCGTCATCTGCACCGTCGGCATCGCGGTGCCAGAGCACAACGCCGCAATGGCCAGCATCGCGGTGATCATGGTATTATCCAGCCACGGCGCCAAGGCCGCCAGCGACAGCAGCAGGCTGGCGCTGACCGCCAGCCCCACCGAGGGCAGGATTGCCGTGCGGCCCGTTGCGGCGATGATCCGGCCGGTGAACAGCGATCCCAACGCGATCCCCAGCGTCAACGGCAGCAGCAAAAGGCCGGAGTTGGCGATGCTGGCGCCTCTGACCACCTGGAGGTACATCGGCAGGAACGATACCAGCGACACAGTCTGCGCCGCCACGCAAGCCGCCATCGTGTCCGTCCGCCAGATGCCCGCCTGGCGGAAAAGCTGGATTGGCAGCAGCGGCGCCGCGGCGCGCTTCTCCTGCCGGATCAGCAGCGCCAGGGAGACGACCGCCAGTGCCAGCAGCGCCAGCACCGACGGCAGAGACCGGGTATCGAAATGCTGCGCCCGCTCCATCGCCAGCAGCACCGGCGCAATGAAGCCGGCGAAGAACACCGTGCCGAGGACATCAAAGCGCACCGCGCCGCCACGGATCGGCTGGATCGGCAGGCGAATGACCAGGAAGACCGCCAGCAGGCCAAGCGGCACGTTGACCAGGAAGACCGAGTGCCAGCCGAACGCCTGGGTCAGCCAGCCACCCGCCACCGGACCGAAGGTGGCGGCCGAGGCATACATGCCGGACAGATAGCCCTGGTACTTGCCGCGTTGGCGGGGCGGCACCGCCTCGGCGATCAGCGCCTGGGACAGCGTCATCAGCCCACCGCCGCCCGCCCCCTGCAGCAGCCGAGCAGCGGTCAGCATGAGGATCGAGCCGGACAGCGCGCAGAGCACGGAGGCGCCGACGAACACGGTCAGCGCCACGAACATCATTTTCTTACGGCCGATGGCGTCGCCCAGCCGGCCATAGACCGGCGCCGCGATGGTGTTCGCCACCAGGTAGGCCACCACGATCCAGGATACACGCTCCACCTGCCCCAGCGAGCCGGCGATCGCCGGCAGCGCCGTGGCAACGATCGTCTGGTCCGCCGCCGCCATGAACATCGGCAGCATGATGGACGGAAAGACGGTCAGGAAGACCGATCGCGTCGCGCGAACGGCATCTGGGGCGTCCGGTGGCGCCGCGTCAGTGGTTGTCTCGGACGGCATCAAAGCAGGTTACGTGCATGCACGGCCGGGCGACACCCCGCCGGTCGCGCGGCAGGCATGATTATCGGCCCCTGCCAGGGGTTTCGCGATGTTGTGTCAGGGCGTCGGCAACGCCGTGGCTTCAAGCCCGCCCTTGCGCCCATCCTTGCAGGGCCAGTCCTTGCGGGGCATCTGTCCAGCAGAACAGCTAAAGGGGACCGCTATGCGTGCCATTGGTTACCAGGACTCGCTGCCGATCGAGGCGGCCGCCGCGCTGGTCGACATCACATTGCCGAAGCCGGAACCGACCGGACGCGATCTGCTGGTCGAGGTTCGGGCCATATCGGTCAATCCCGTCGACACCAAGGTGCGCCGCAGGTCAGAACCCGAGCCGGGCGATTGGAAGGTCCTCGGTTACGACGCGGTCGGCACCGTCGCCGCGGTCGGCAGCCAGGCAAGCCTGTTTAAGCCAGGCGACGCCGTCTTCTACGCCGGTGACATCAGCCGCCCAGGCACCAATGCCGAATATCATCTGGTCGACGAACGCATCGTCGGACGAAAGCCGGAAAGCCTGGACTGGGGCGCCGCCGCGGCGTTGCCACTGACCGCGATCACGGCGTGGGAGGCATTGTTCGACCGGCTGACCGCGACAAGACCTGTTCCTGGTGCCGCACCAGCGATCCTGATCATTGGCGGCGCGGGCGGCGTTGCCTCGATCGCGATCCAGATGGCTCGCCGACTGACCAACCTGACGGTGATCGCCACCGCGTCCCGACCGGAGACGCGGGCCTGGGTGCGCGACCTCGGCGCGCATCACATCGTCGATCACGGCAGACCGCTGGCCGATCAGGTGGCCGCGCTGGAGCTGGGCGAGCCGGGCCTTGTGTTCTCTACCACCCACACCGACCGGCACCTGTCGGAGATCGCGGCATTAATCGCCCCTCAGGGCCGATTTGGATTGATCGACGATCCGCCGGCGCTCGACATCAATCCGTTCAAGCGCAAGAGCGTGTCGGTGCACTGGGAGCTGATGTTCACGCGCTCCTCGTTTCAGACTGCGGACATGGCGGCGCAAGGCGATCTGCTGAACGAGGTCGCCCGGGTGGTCGACAACGCAACGCTGCGTACGACACTGGGCGACCACCTCGGCTCAATCAACGCGGCGAACCTGAAACGGGCGCATGCGCTGATCGAGAGCGGACGCGCGTGCGGAAAGGTGGTGCTGGAAGGGTTCGCCGGCTGACGGTGGTATCAACCTGTCACGTCGTCAGAGGGGTTCTGGCGGGCGTCGAACCGGCGGGACTGCTTGGGCTGACAGCCTCGAGGATCCGGCCGGTCGTCCGGGGGCCGAAACAGCCGTAGGCGACCGCGCAGATCAGGTAGCAGCCGGCCACGAACACGAAGACTGCGGCATAGCCGAAGCCGGAATACAGTGCCGCGACAATCAGTGGACCAATTACGTTGGCCAACCGCCCGACGCCATAGGTCAGCCCGACCCCCAGTGAGCGAACATCGGTCGAGAACAGTTCCGAGCTGTAGATATACAGCCCGGTCGCACCGCCCTGCAGCGCAATCACGACGACCGCGCCGACTAGCATGATCAGGCCCGGCGTTCCGACGACGCCATACAGCAGGACAGCAGCGGCGACGACCGCGCAGACAAGCGTGTTGAACCACTTGCGGTCGATTCGCTCCATCAGGTCAGCCGCGATCAACGCGCCAATTGGGTTGCAGATCGCGATGACGCTTGTGTAGGTCAGCGACTTCGTGACGGAAAATCCATGCTCATACAGCAGTGTCGGCACCCAGGCCATGAAGCCATAGAAGCCGAGCGTACTACATACGCCGATCAAACCGATGAGACCGGTGCGTGCGAGGTGCGGCGGCCGAAGCACCGCGAGGTATGACGGATGCGGCGCCGCCCGTGCATCGGGCTCCGGCCGCAGCGGCGTCACTACGCTGTGCATATCCGCAGCCGTTTCGAGCATGGCGAGAATGCGCTCTGCCTCCTGCGTTTGTCCGCGCATGCTCAGCCAACGTGGCGATTCGACCATCCGTGTGGCGAGAACCGCGGCGATGGCACCAAGGGCGCCCCAGATGAAGATCAATCGCCAGGCCCAGGGTGCGGCAGGCACGACAGCCCGCGCCACCCAGGCGGTCGCCGGGATGCCGATCAGGCCGATCGCCATTGTCAGTCCCATGTAGCGGCCGCGAACGCGCGAGGGGAAGAACTCTCCAATATAGGTGTTGGCGATCACCGTCATGCTGGACAGGCCGACACCGGTAAGGAAGCGCAGCAGCGCCAGCGAGAGCACATTCCAAGCAACCGCATTGAGCAGGGAAAAGCTTGAATATACCGCCACCGAAAGGATAAAGGCTGATTTTCGCCCGATGCGGTTTGCCAATACGCCGCCGGACATCGCGCCCAGGAACATGCCGGCGAAACTCATGGACGTGATGACCGCGACGGTGTGGACGTTGACGTGCCATTCCCGGATTACGGCGGGCGCGGCATAGGCAAAGGTATTGAGGTCGCCAAGCTCGAAAAAGTAGGCGAAGGCCAGGGCAATGAAGGCCGACCGATGGATGGACGTGATGGGCAACTGGTCGAGACGTATGCTGATGCCGGGCATCGCTATATTCCTCCTTCGCCGGCCGCCGATGTGGAAGTCGGACTAGCGGCAGATTATCATTTCGCTTTGCATCCAAGCGGTGAATTTGATTGGTAGTCGTGCAAGCACTTTGACGCCGAATACCTGAGGTGTCCACTGGCCCCACGTCTGTTTTCCCGGGCCTGTGAGCCGCCGTGGCCGCGACACTTTAGGGTCTTTTAGGAAACAAATGCCACAGGTGTTGACCGAGTTGTGTCCGTCAAGTTGTGCAAAAGCGGTTTGCCCTGGTGCCAGTGATGTTTCTTGGTTCGGCTGAAGCGGGCCGTTTCTTTGTCCCGGCCTGATGTTCCTGAGGCGGCGCGCGCAACCGCGGTCAAGCATGGCCACAGGCCACCGGCGCAGCCGGCGCGCAGCGTGCTTGACGGCGGTGAGCACGCCGCCAGCCTCGGGCAGAGCGGGACCAGCGTCATGCCGCCTGCCGCATCGGCTGCTTCTTGTGCTCGCGCAGGTGTTCCATGTTCAGATAGCGCGGGCTTTCCAACCAGCCTTCGTGCGTCTCGACCGCCAAGGCACGCACCAGCCGCAGGCAGCTTGCGGTGTTCGGGAAGATCCGCACCACCTGCGTACGCCGCTTGATCTCCTGGTTCAGCCGCTCCAGCATGTTGGTCGACTTCATGTGCTTGTGGTGTGCCAACGGCAGTCGGTAGTAGGTCAACGTCTCCTCGATGTTTCTTCGACCCAGGTGCACAGACGGGCGTATTTGCCGCTCCATTTGCTCAGCCAAGCCGCGAGATCGCGTCGCACCTCAGCGAGGTCCCGCCGGTCGTAAATCCAGCGCAGCTCCTGCAGGCAATCGTCGGTCGCCCGTCGCGGCAGGTAATCCAGCGCGTTGCGCAGCAGGTGCACGATCCGTACACAATCGACGCGGTTCGCTGTGCTGTTTCGGTTCCCTTCGTCGGTGCTGGTCCGACTCTGCGGCGCCGACGGCGGGACGCGCGGTTTCCCTGAGCAGAATGTGGTGCATTCGGTTGGGTCCAGTCCCTGCAAAGGTCCAGCCCAATGCCGCGTCCATCATGCGCCAGGGCGGGGGCGACCTGGACGATCCACTCGGTGCCCATCCGCACACGGGATGGGCCCGAGCGGCTGGATCAGGTCTACCGCCGTCTTCTGGATGACACGTCCACCTCCCTTTATCCCATCCCTAATACAGAGGTCAGTCCGCCATGCGCATCGCCCTCTACGCCCGCGTCTCAACCGAGCGCCAGGAACGTCAGCAGACCATTGACAGCCAATTCACCACGCTGCGCGCCTGGGTCGCAGCCGGGGATCACCACCTCGCCGAGGCGCATATCTTCCGTGACGAAGGATACAGCGGGGCACGGCTCGACCGACCTGGTCTCGACGGCCTGCGTGACGCTGTCCGAGACGGCGCCGTCGAGCACATCGTCGTGCTGAGCCCTGATCGCCTGGCGCGCCGCTACGCTTACCAGGTTCTGCTGCTTGAAGAGTTCCGCCGCGCCGGCTGCCAGGTGACGTTCCTGCAGCACCCGATCTCGGACGATCCGAACGACCAGTTGCTGTTGCAGATCCAAGGCGCCATCGCCGAATACGAACGCGCCGTTCTTGGCGAACGGTTCCGCCGCGGCAAGCTGCAGAAGGCGCGCGATGGACACTACTTGGGCGGTCGTGCCCCGTATGGCTACCGCTACGTTCCACGACATGAGGCGGTGCCTGGGCATCTCGTAATCGATGACGCGGAGGCCGAATTGGTGCGCCTGCTCTACGGCTGGCTCGTCGACGAGCAGATGACCATCCGGCAGATCCTCAAACAGCTGAACCATGGGCCGCACTACCCGCGCTCCGGCCGCCATCCCTGGTCGCCCACGGTCGTGCACCACATCCTCGCGGACCCGGTCTATGCCGGTATCGCCTACGCCAACCGCTACAATTTTGTGCCGCCAAAGAAGCCACGTCGCAACCGCGGCCCGCACAGTCATGAGGCATCGTGCCGCCAACTCAAGCCGCGTGAGCAGTGGATTGCCATTTCTGTGCCGGCGCTCGTCGATCCCGACCTTTGGGATCGGGCAAAGGCGCAGCTTGCGCGCAACGCTTCACTGTCGTTTCGTAACAACAGCAAGTACAGCTATCTGCTGCGTTGCCTACTCACTTGCAAGATCTGCGGCTTGGCCATGTTCGGACGCACTTATCCGGCGCGAGCAGATCAACCGGAACGGCGTTACTATCAGTGCCATGGTAAGGACTGCATCATGACGGCTCGTCCAACGGCTTGCCCAAGCCGCAACGTCAAAGCTGAAGAGATCGAGACGGCCGTGTGGGATCACGTCGCCGGCCTGCTGTCCAATCCAGACCGACTGGTGGCGCAATTCGAGCATCTCGCCGCGACGGCGGAAGCCGGCACCACCCGCGATCGTGCTGCCGATCAGCAACTCCGCACGCGGCTGGACCGCATTGCCCGGGCTGACAAGCGCCTGCTGGACGCCTACGAAGCCGACGCTATCAACTTGGCGGAGCTGTCCCAGCGCCGACACCACCTTGCTGAGCAGCGGCGTGGCCTGGAGCGACAGCAGCAGGAGCGAGATCGGCTACGCCAGCAGCGCGTACAGGCTGAAGTCGTGCGGACCAACCTGACGGCGTTCTGCTCGCGCATATCTACCCGCCTCGATGAAGCGACACTCTTCGAAAAGCAGGCGATCTTGCAGCTGGTCATCGAGCGCATCATCGTCGGCGAAGACAGCTTGGAGATCCGCCATGTCATTCCGCTGTCTGCTAACCAGCCTGGCGGCGACGGCCCGCATATCGCCGACGCGCAATTGCGTTCGGATCGTGTGCACGATGCAGCGCTGCCAGGCCGCCTCGCTCAGCACCTCGCGGATCGCCTGCTTTAGTCCAGAGTGGTTGTCGGACACCACAAACTCCACGCCATGCAGGCCGCGCTGCTTCAACCCGAGCAGGAAGTCCCGCCAACTCGACGTGCTCTCGCGGTTGGCCAGCTCCACGCCGAGGATTTGCCGCCGACCCTGGCCATCAACCGCCACCGCCACCAGCACCGCCTGACTAGCGATCACGCCACCCTCGCGCACCCGCTCGTAGCGCGCGTCCAGGATCAGGTAAGGATAGGGTTCCGCCAGACGACGGGTCGAAAACGCCGTCAAAGCGGCATCCAGCGTCTGGTTCATCCCGCTGATCGCCGCGGCCGAGAAACTGTGCCCGCACAGCGTCTCGCTCACCGCCTTGACCTTGCGGGTCGACACGCCCTGCACATACATCTCGGCCAGCGCGCTCACCAACGCCTTCTCAGAACGCTGGTAGCGCTCGAACAACTCTGTCGAAAATAGCCCCGACCGGTCGCGCGGCACGCGCAGTTCGATGGTGCCTACCCGGGTGATCAGCGAACGGCTGTAGGAGCCGCTGCGGTAACCTCGCCGTTCACCCGCACGCTCGCTGCGCTCCGCCGACAGCGCGTCCGTCATCTCTGCCTCCAGCGCCGCTTGCACCGCGGACTGCACCGCTGAATGCAGAAAATCACCGTCCGCCGCTAGCAGCGCTTTGATGTCCGCACCTTCGCTTGTCTTATGACTTGCCCCAGGTTTTGCGGAACAATGGTTCACCAGCGGCGGGTTGCAACCCGCCGCTGGTGAAGCGGGATGGATCGAGATCACGCCGGTCGGGTAGGACCGAGTTAGAGTGGGATCGCCCGCTTCTTTTCCTCAAGGCCCGAACGGATACCTGGGTGTTGCACGCCCCGGATGACAAGCATGGGACAGGAAAAGATGAGCCACGCCATAGCACCAACCGCGGATCACGTCACCCTCGGCATCGATGTCGCGAAAGACAGCCTCGAGGTCCACCTCCACCCGCAGGGCCTCGCCCAGCGGTTCACCAATGATCGCCAAGGCCACGCCAGGCTGATCGCCTGGATCACCCCCTACCAGCCAACCCGCATCGTCTTCGAGGCCACCGGCGCCTATCATCGTGGCCTCGAAATGGCGCTGGGCCAGGCCGCGCTGCCGGCCGTCAAGCTCAACCCGTTGCAGGCCCGCCGCTTCGCCGAGGCCACCGGCAAGCGCGTCAAGACCGATCCCGTCGATGCCGCCATGCTGGCCCGCTTCGGCGCCCTCCTGCAGCCCGACATCCCCCCCGCCCGGGATCCAACCGTTGATCAGCTGGCCGAACTGCTGGCCGCACGGCGGGCCTTGGTGAAGGACCGCACCGCAGCACTCAACCGCGCCAAGACCCTCACGCTGGCCCTGCTCAAGCGCCAAAGCCAGCAACACCTCAAGCAAATCGACACCCAGATCCAGGCCATCGATCGCCAGCGGACAACCATTCTGGCCGCCCATGACAGGCTCAAGGCCCGCTTCGACATCCTTGTCAGCATCCCTGGCCTGGGCGCCGCCACCGGCCTCGCCTTGCTTATCGACATGCCAGAACTCGGCTCGATGGACGCCAAGCAGGCCGCCAGCCTCGCTGGCCTGGCGCCGGTCACCCGACAATCCGGCACCTGGCAAGGCAAAAGCTTCATCCAGGGCGGCCGCGCCAACCTCCGGCAGGCGATCGACATGCCCGCCCTGGTCGCCATCCGCTTCAATCCGCCGCTGAAGGCCAAATACCAGGCGCTGCGCCAGGCCGGCAAACCCGCCAAGCTCGCCATCGTCGCCATCATGCGCAAACTCGTCATCATCGCCAACGCGCTGCTGCGGGATCATCGCACATGGACGCCAGACGTCGCTTGACCAAAACGGATACTCTTACTTTCTGTCCTGGTCATGGTGTGTGCCCTCTCCACAGGGTTGGTGACGTCAAACATCACTCGCATACCATGGCCGCTTGCCCGTTTAGGATTTTGCACAACAGTCCAGACAGTATCGTTGACCGGCCACTACCAATGTTCGCCTGTCACCACGGGCGCCGGCCCCAAGTGCGTCAAAACTAGGATCGGCGCGTATCGCTTAGACTCGATGTCACGGCTTGCGGAGGCCGACCATGACGCAGGGGCGCAAAGGGCACCTTCCGGGCATCGGTTTGCGCCAATGGGGCGCAGGCGCGTCATCCGCGTTGTTATACGGAGAAGGCGTAGTGCCGGCTGATGAACGCGTACTGAAAGTCGGTGCGGCGGTAGGGAGGTGTACATTATAAGCGGCCACACGGCTCAGGTAATCGATGCGTCTGCATTTCTACTTGGTCAAGGCTCCAATTTCTTTTTCATGGGCTGTGGCGCTATCGCGCAAAGGTCAGTGCGTTCGCACTGATGTTCAGAACAGCCCGCGTGGTCTGCGACGGACCTTCACCACGAAGTGGTATCTCGTCTCCTGCAAACACAACTAGTCTCGTCGGTGCGGATTCGCACCAGAAACATGGGACGTTTCCGGCACGGGCGCACCGGTCCTGGCAAGGATCGATTGAATCCGCCGCGCGAATGCATCAAGATCGAATGGCTTTCGGATGACTTCGGTTGCCGATGGCAGCGTGGTGCCCGCATAGCCGGTGATGAACAACACGGGCACTCCGGACCATTGCTGACGCACGGCCTCAGCCAGTTGACGTCCATTCATTCCGTTCGGCAACCTGACATCGGTGATCAGCAGATCGAGACGCGAGATGGAGTTTAGGATGTGCAACGCCGTGAAGCCGTCCGCTGCCTCCAATACCTGATAACCCAGCTCACGCAGGTGCTCGGAAGCTGGCTCGCGGACGCCCGCCTCGTCATCCACCAGCAGCACCGTCTCACCGAGGCGCGCCTGCTCGGGTGCCGGTAACGGCGCCGGTTCAGCGGCTATCGCGGTGTTATCTTGCCGGGGCAGGCAAAGCCGGACCGTGGTGCCTTGTCTCGGCGTGCTTTCAAGCTGCACGACGCCACTGGACTGCCGGACAAAGCCATAGACCTGACTCAACCCCAGGCCGGTGCCTTGACCAAGCGGCTTCGTCGTAAAGAATGGTTCGAAGACCCGCGCCATCACCTCTGGTGGCATACCCTCCCCCGTATCGGCGACCGAGATCGCCACGAATTCGCCCGGCGTGGCTTCCTCCTGCGCGGCGATGTCCACCGCGAACAGGTGTGCATCGTCCGTGCCGATTGTCAGCTTGCCACCCTCGGGCATCGCATCACGCGCATTGATGCAGAGATTGAGCAGCGCGCTTTCCAGCTCGTTCGGGTCGCATAACACGCCCCAGGCGCCGTCGCGCAGGTTCAGCTCCACCCGGATCCCGGGGCCCATCGTACGGCGGATCAGTTCGGCCATGCCAGCGACCAGCCCGTCGGGATCCACTGGCCGCGGGTCCAGCCGCTGCCGGCGGGCGAAAGCCAGCAGCCGGTGCGTCAATGCCGCCGCCCGGTCCACCGCCGCGCGGGTCGTATCCAAGAAGCGGATGGCATCCGCGGCGCGCGCCTCGCCAATCCGGCGTCGGGCGATTTCCACGCTGCCGGCGATGCCCTGCAGCATATTGTTAAAATCATGCGCGATACCGCCGGTGAGCTGTCCGATAGCCTCCATCTTTTGGCTCTGACACAACGCCTCTTCGGCGTGACCGCGTTCCGCCGCCTCCGCGCGCAAGGACTCCAGCGCGAGAGCCAGGTCGCTGGTGCGCGCGACTACCAGCCTTTCCAGTTCCTCGCGCCCACGCGCCAGCGTCTCACGGATACGGACCTGATCGTCGATATCCGTCGCGGTTCCCAACCACTCCATAATATGCCCCACCCCGTCACACACCGGTGTGGCTCGACTTTGGAACCAGCGGTAGACGCCATCGGCCGCACGGCGGACGCGGTAGTCGACGGCGAAGGCGCCAGATGTCTCCGCTTCAGCCCAGGCCGCCACGGTTGCCACGCGGTCGTCCGGGTGAAGCGCATCAAGCCAGCCCAGATCCAGGCTTTGCGCTTCCGACAGCCCGGTATAGGCGATCCATTGCGGGCTACCCCAGGTGCACTCACCGGCGCTGCGCGAGCGCCAGACGAGCTGCGGGATACCCTCGGCCAGGCTACGGAAGCGCTCCTCGCTCGCCCGCAAACGCTCTGCCGTCACACGCTGCTCGGTGTGGTCACGCAGGATCTTGAGGTATCCGGTCAAGCCGTTGTCAAATAGCGGCGTCAGTTGGCCGCTGCCCCAGAACAACGTGCCGTCGCGCTTCACGTACCAGCGTTCGTCGGCGGCGCGGCCGGTGGATAGAGCCTTCCGCATATCAATTTCGGGCTGCCCGGCGGCGCGGTCCTCGGGCGTGAAGATCAAATCCGCCGGTTGTTCCAAGACCTCCGCCGCCTTCCAGCCTAGGACCGCAGCCGCGCCGTGGTTCCAGCCGCTAATCCGTCCGTTCAGGTCGAGGGTGAAGATGGCATAGTCGGTCGCGCTTTCCACGATGGCGCGATAGCGCTGCTCGCTCTGGCGAAGTGACGCCTGCGAACGAACGGCCTCGGCACTTATGCGCAAGCGTTCAACCGCAGCGGCAATTAAGTTGGCGTAGCTACGCAGAAAATTTATGTCGTTTTCGCTGAATTCGCGCGGCTGACGGCTGTCTACCTGCAGAATGCCATACGGCCGGTCATTGTCGCGGCCGATGATGATCACATTCACCAGCGCCTTGACGCCGGCATCCTTGATGAACGCGGCATACTCGAACCGGTCTTCGGTATCAATATTCGCCGAAATGACCGGCTGGCCGTTCTGCAGGGCATGACCCTCGGAAGAGCCATCATCAACCTTGACAGTGACCTCGCCCACCACACCGGGCTGCCAGCCGACGCCAGCGCGTATCCTCAAGTTGAAGCCGTCGTCCTGCAGCTCCATGACCTTGGCCAGGTCAGTGCCCAGGGCATCGCCTGCCAGACAGCACGCTTCATACAAGATCTCATCAAGATCCCCGGATTTGAGTGCCCGCTCGCCGAACCGCGCAAGGACGTTTTGTTGGCGGAGCAGTTCGGCTTCGCGGGTTGTGACCACCTCGGTCATGCTCCTTGGCACCGTAAGCCAAGAATCTTTACGCATCACCACGCAGGTTGGTTGCGGCTGGGATGTGGATACGGTCTGGCAGAGACCGTCACCGATCTGGCGGCGGCCGATATGGTCGAGGATGATAGCCCGTCGGTGGTGCTGTCGCTTTGAAAAATGGGCTTGCCAACTAACCGACTTGGTGTTCTCTCCGGATGCCGGATGGCTACCGGCATCTACTAGGTCTCCCAAGTCGCGAACGACCTGGCGCCAGCAACAGTCGCCGTGATGGATTTTTCAGGTGCGCCAGCCGTTTCTGAAAAAAGACGCCTGCCGGAAACGAGCTGCCTCGGGAGGGCGAATCGTTTCGTGCAAATTATTGCCTTGAAGGCCTTCGCGCCGTCAGGAAACCTAGTTTATTATGACGATCAATTGGCGTTTGGTCACGATCGGGCGGCGCCACGGGGGACTGGCCAAGACGGCCTTTCCCGCGCTCACCGGCGTTCACGGTGATCAGGCGTACCACGGCAGATGCGCTTCGACCTCCCGTCTCTTTTGCATCTTTGTCACGGCCTAGAACGGGATCTCGTCATCCAGGTCACCACCCTTCGGCGCATCCCAGGACGGACCACCTGCGCCGCCTCGGCCCGCGCCGCCGGTCCGACCGGCACCGGCGGCGACTGGCGTGCGTTCGCGTGGCGCGTAGCCGCCGCCGGACGTGCTGACACCGACCTCCGGTCCGCCGCCGTAGCCGCTGGCCTCACCGCCGCCCGACCTTGTGTCGAGCATCGTCAGTTGTCCGTTGAAGCGGCCGATCACAACTTCCGTCGTATAGCGCTCCTGGCCCTGCTGATCGGTCCACTTGCGCGTCTGCAGCGACCCTTCCACGTAGATCTTCGCGCCCTTCTTCAGGTATTTCTCCGCCACATCCGCAGTGCGGTCGTTGAAGATGACCACGCGGTGCCACTCCGTCTTCTCCTTCCGCTCGCCGGAGGCGCGGTCGTTCCACGTCTCGCTGGTCGCCAAAGTCAGGTTGACGATCTTGCTGCCGTCCTGTGTGGAGCGGACTTCTGGGTCCTTACCCAGATTCCCCACCAGGATCACCTTGTTGACGCTGCCAGCCATTGAACCAATCCTTTCCGAACAACCCAACCCTAGCTCAAACCCCACATGCGGGCCACATGGTTAAAAAAGTTCGAACGATCCCCCGGAAAATACCCTATAAGCTGGGAACATCGATAGAACAGATATAAGTCACCAACCCGGGATAACAGCATACATGGCCGGCTCTATCCACGTGCGCGGCGCACGGGAACATAATCTGAAGAACGTCGACGTGGTCATTCCGCGCGACTCGCTGACTGTCATCACTGGCCTGTCGGGGTCCGGCAAATCATCCCTCGCCTTCGACACCATCTACGCCGAGGGTCAGCGCCGCTATGTCGAGTCGCTGTCCGCCTATGCCCGCCAGTTTCTGGAACTGATGGGCAAGCCGGACGTCGACAGCATCGACGGCCTGTCGCCGGCGATCTCCATCGAGCAGAAGACCACCTCGAAGAACCCACGCTCCACCGTCGGCACGGTGACCGAGGTCCACGACTACATGCGCCTGCTGTGGGCCCGCGTCGGCGTGCCGTACTCGCCGGCGACCGGCCTGCCGATCGAGGCGCAGACCGTCTCGCAGATGGTCGACCGAGTGATGGCGATGCCGGACGGCACGCGCCTGCTGCTGCTCGCTCCGGTGGTGCGCGACCGCAAGGGCGAGTACCGTAAGGAGCTGGCCGAGTTGCAGCGCCGCGGCTTTACCCGGGTAAAGGTCGACGGCACGCTGTATGAAATCGGCGATGTCCCGACCCTGAACCGCAAGACCAAGCACGAGATCGAGGCCGTGGTGGACCGCGTCGCCGTCCGCGCCGGGGTCGAAACGCGCCTGGCCGACAGCTTCGAGACGGCGCTGGCGATGTCCGATGGCGTGGTCTACGCCGAGAACGCCGACGGCGGCGAACGCACGGTGTTCTCCTCGCGCTTCGCCTGCCCGGTCAGCGGCTTCAGCATCGAGGAGATCGAGCCGCGGCTGTTCAGCTTCAACTCGCCGCACGGCGCCTGCCCAGCCTGTGACGGCCTGGGCCTGGAAAGCTTCTTCGATCCGGACTTGGTGGTGCCCGACGACCGCGCCGGCCTGGCCGATGGCGCCATCGCACCCTGGACCGGGGCGCAATCGCCATACTACGACCAGACGCTGCAAAGCCTGGCGCGCCACTACAAGCAGACCACCAAGACCCCCTGGCGCGACCTGCCGGCTGATGTCCAGCACGCCATCCTGCACGGCTCCGGCGATGAGCCGATCGCCTTCACCTACAAGGACGGCGTCCGCGCCTACACGGTAACCAAGCCGTTCGAGGGCGTGCTGAAGAACCTGGAACGTCGCTGGCAGGAAACCGACAGCGTCTGGGTGCGGGAGGAAATGACCCGCTATCAGGCGGAGAAACCCTGCGCCGTCTGCAACGGCGCCCGCCTGAAGCCGGAGGCGCTGTTGGTTCGCGTCGCCGGCCGCAACATCGCCAAGGCCTCCGACCTCTCGATCCGCGCCGCGCTTGGCTGGTTCCAGGCCGTGCTGCCGCAACTGACCCCGCAGCGGCAGGAGATCGCCGGGCGCATCCTGCGGGAGATCGTCGACCGGCTGCGCTTCCTGGTCGATGTCGGGCTGGACTATCTGACCCTGGCGCGCGGATCGGCCACCTTGTCGGGCGGTGAATCGCAGCGCATCCGGCTGGCCAGCCAGATCGGTTCCGGCCTGACCGGCGTGCTCTACGTGCTGGATGAACCGTCGATCGGCCTGCACCAGCGCGACAACGAGCGCCTGCTGGGCACCTTGCGGCGGCTGCGCGACCTCGGCAACACCGTGCTTGTGGTGGAACATGATGAGGACGCGATCCGCGCCGCCGACCACCTGATTGACATGGGTCCGGCCGCCGGCATCAACGGCGGCCACGTCATTGCCGAGGGCACGCCGGCGCAGGTTGCCGCCAACCCGAAGTCGCTGACCGGAGACTACCTGTCCGGCCGCCGCCGGATCGAGATCCCGCCGCTGCGCCGCCCGGTGCTAACCGACCGCGTGCTGCGGGTCGTTGGCGCGCGCGGCAACAACCTGAAATCGGTGACGGTGGATTTCCCGCTGGGCGTGTTCACCTGCGTCACCGGCGTGTCCGGCGGCGGCAAGTCCACCCTGGTGATCGACACGCTGTACAAGGCCGCCGCGCGCCGGCTGATGGGCGCCGGCCTGGTGCCGGCGCTGCACGACCGGATCGAGGGGCTGGAGCAACTCGACAAGATCATCGACATCGACCAGTCGCCAATCGGCCGCACGCCGCGCTCGAATCCGGCGACCTACACCGACCTGTTCGCGCCGATCCGCGACTGGTTCGCCGAACTGCCGGAGTCACGCGCGCGCGGCTACAAGCCCGGCCGGTTCAGCTTCAACGTCAAGGGCGGCCGTTGCGAGGCCTGCCAGGGCGATGGCCTGCTGAAGATCGAGATGCACTTCCTGCCGGACGTCTTCGTCACCTGCGACACCTGCAAGGGTCGCCGCTACAACCGCGAAACACTGGAAATCAAGTTCCGCGACAAGTCGATCGCCGAGGTGCTGGCGATGACGGTGGACGAGGCGGTGCCCTACTTCAGCGCGCAGATGCGCATCCACGACCGGCTGAAGATCCTCCAGCAGGTCGGCCTGGGCTACATCGCGCTGGGCCAGCAGGCCACCACGCTGTCCGGCGGCGAGGCCCAGCGCATCAAGCTGTCGAAGGAGCTGGCTCGCCGCGCCACCGGCCGGACGTTGTATATTTTGGACGAACCCACCACCGGCCTGCATTTCGAGGACGTGCGAAAGCTGCTGGAAGTGCTGCACGCGCTGGTGGACCAGGGCAACACGATTGTGGTGATCGAGCACAATCTGGAGGTCATCAAGACCGCGGACTGGATCCTGGATCTAGGTCCCGAAGGCGGCGACGGCGGCGGACGGATCGTGGCGGAGGGAACGCCAGAGGATATCGTTGCCAATCCAGAAAGCTATACCGGGCGCTTCCTGGCCCCGATGCTGCCGGTTGTAGAGGCACCGAGGACGCGGCGGCGGCGGGCGTAGGATCGGCTGTCCATAACCGGCTGTTATGACGGCGGGTGCAGTCGCGTGTCCAGCGCGAACGCGTTCTGCGACGCCAAGGCATACCAGCCCTCCGCCGATACGCCATCAAAAATGAGGTTCCAGCTAAGCGTGGAGACCGCGCTGGGCATCAGAATGATCACATGACGCGCAAGCAATGCGGTCCCGAATGCCTGCTGCCCCGCACCGGGTATTCCGGACTGTAGCCAGTTCGGATTGGGTACCCTTGCTGGATCGACCACATGCACCGAGTTGGGATCGGCTATGGTCAGCGACGTCAGCACATGCGGGACTGTATCCAAGGTTCGAAAACCTTTGTGCACCGCCACTTCCAGGATTGCGGTCGAGGGATCGACCGAACAATAGACCGCTCTTGTCCCCTTGCTGTTCCAGCGCCCACCAACCCGAAACGCCCCCTCTCCACTATTCCAGCTTTCAGCGTGCCTGGCATCGTCCAGCCGCCACGCCGTCAGCGGTCCGCTTCCAAGCGGCGCGGGCAGAGGCGTCACGTATAGACGCCATACTCAAGCCGCTCCAGAAACGCCTCGACCAACGCCATGCCCGCCGGCGTCGATAACAAGTCGATAGGCCGCCGCTGGTCCAGACCCATGGCGGGCCGCTCCAGCCATTGCTCCGCTGCTTCCCGAGAACCCAGCAGGGATGTCGCCCTGGCCAGAACCTCGGCAAGCTTCCAAGTGCGTCCACTCTGCTCCCGGCTAAGCATTTGAATGGGCGTGCCTCTTCGGCGCTGGATTGTGCGCAGGCTTATTCCGGTGGCTTGCTCAAACACTACACGCCGGCGGAGAATTTCGAAGCTCTCCACCAAATGCAGAAGCGCTTCACCAGGCAGCCCCGTCACCAGCATCTCATGAGCATCAAGCGGCGTCTCAAGATGGCGCCGCAACACCCGGTCGCCGCCCAGAAGGGCAGCGATGAGTCCGATCGGGTTGGCGGCTGTCCCAACACTAGACATCTCAACCATGGTTCCCGCCGTCCTCTGACATGTGTCGTCAGGAATATGACAGGTGACGGGCCAGGCTTCAATACCACCGTTTCATGTGTTTACCGGTTTAGGCGCCGCCGCTTTCTCACCTTCCACCACGTCCCATCCGTTTCATCCAGGCCCCCGCCATCGCCACTGCGTCCCGCGCCTTGCGCACCGACGCCGTCGCCCGCAGGAAGCCGTGCACGACGCCGCCGAATGTCTCCGTCTCCACATCCACCCCGGCCGCGCGCAGCTTCGCCACCAGCGCCTCGCCTTCCGACCGCAGCACGTCCAGTTCCGCCAGCAGCACCATCACCGGCGGCAGTCCGGTCAAGTTAGCCCGCAACGGCGCCGCCAGCGGATGCAGCCGATCGATGTCGTGCGGCAAATAGACGCTCCAGTAGAACGCCATCCGCTCGGTGCTCAGCCCGTAGCCGCCGGCGCCGAATTGCCGGTAACTTTCGGTGTCGAAGCGCGAGTCCGCCACCGGGTAGTTTGCCAATATCCCGCGCAGCGCCGGCCCGCCGGTGTCGCGCAGCAGCAGCGCCGTCACCAGCGCCAGATTGCCGCCCGCCGAATCGCCGCCGAGGAAGATGCGTAACGGATCCAGCCCCCAATCGGCTCCCCGCGCCGAGATGAAGCGTACCACCGCGGCACATTCCTCTAGCGCCTGAGGAAACTTCGCCTCCGGCGACAGCGCATAGTCGACGCTGACGACCGCCACATCGCCGGCCGCCGCGTATTCGCGCGCCATCCGGTCATGCGTGTCGACATTAGCCCACACCCAGCCGCCGCCGTGGAAATATACCAGCGTCGGCAAATTCCGCTCAGTCCCGGGCCGGTCGCTCACCGGGCGGTACACCCGGCAGAAAATCCGCCGGCCGCGCGCGGTCACGAAGCGCTCCGTGGTTTCCGCCATCTCCGGCCCGCCATCGGCGGTCAGCATTCCCAGCAGATCATTGACCCGCCGATGCGGCTCCAGCGGCAGTTCCACCTTCACCGGCGGGTAGTTCGCCGCCGCCGCCTCCGCGTTGGCGGTGAACGCCGCCATTTCCGGGTCCCAATGTGACCGATCCGGCATCCTGCGCCTCCCTCTGCTGCCATTCGCGATCTATGCAACGGCACAAGCCAGCAGAATGCAACTTGCGTCCGGCGTTTGCCGACGCCTAATGCCGCACTGCAACATGCCATACGCTCAATGATGGTCCCGCGATTCAACGCCACTGGCCGCTTCGATCCAGTCAACCTGTTCCGCCCGGCCTCCATCGCCGTCATCGGCGCGGACACGCAGGCCGGCGGCGAGATCCTGGCGAACCTCGCGATGGGCGGTTTCCAGGGCGACGTCCACGTGGTGCGGAACATGGCGGAGCTGCCGGACAACACGGCCCTGACGGTGCTGGCTGTCCCAGCGGAGCAGATCAGTTCGGCGATGACTGACCTGTCTAGAAAAAAATGTTTCGCCGCCATCGTGCCGGGCCCTGCCCCTGGTCTTGCCGCTGATTCCGCCCGCAGCGGCGTCCGCGCGCTTGGCCCGCATTCTTTTGGCTTGGCGGTTCCCCACCTGAACCTGAACGCCTCACGCGCGCACATCGCCCCACCGGCCGGCCGGCTTGCGCTGATCTCGCAGTCCGCTGCCCTCAGCCGCGCTGTGATCGACTGGGCGGCGCCGAACGGGGTCGGGTTCAGCCACATCGTCGGCCTGGGCGGCAGCGCGGACATCGGCTTTTCATCGACCCTGGACTGGCTGTCGCGCGATGCCAACACCGGCGCCATCCTGCTGGACATCCGCCGCATCAAGGACCGCCGCCAGTTTCTGTCCGCCGCCCGCGCGGGCGCTCGCCTGCGACCGGTGGTGGCGATCCACGCCGGCCTGCGTCTGCGGGATACCGACGGCGCCGCCGTCCGCGCCTTTGAAGCGGCGCTGCGCAGAGCCGGGGTGTTATGCGTCGACCGGCTGGAAGATCTGCTGGCAGCGGCCGAAACACTGTCCCGCGCTCGCCCGCTGGCGCGCGACACCATCGCGATTGTCAGCAATGGGATCGGCCCGGCCAGGCTCGCCGCCGACACGGTGCTGCGCAACGGCCTCTGCCTGCTGACGGACGACGCACTGGATCACGACACCCTGCATGTGGCTTCCGCCGATCTGGCCGCCGCCGCGCACCGTCTGGCCAAGCGGACGGACCTCGGCGGCGTACTGGTGGTGCACGCCCCGCAAGGTGCCGCGGATGAGGCGGCCATCGCCAGCCTGTGCGCCAAATGTCCCGATCAGCACGCCGCCCTGCTGGTCTGTGCCATGGGCGAGACCACCGGCGCGCCGCATCGCGCCACGCTCGCACACTTCGGCCTGCCGGTGTTCGCCACACCCGCCCAGGCGATCGACGGCTTCGCACATCTGGTGCGGGACCATCGCAACCGCGAGGCCGCGCGGGAACTGCCGGCCAGCACGGTGCTGGCCCTGGTCCCCGACCGCGCCTGGGTGCGCCGCGTCTTCGCCCATGCCCGAGCCGCCGGCCATATGGCCCTGACCCAGGATGAGGCGCTGGATGTTCTTGGCGCCTACGGCATCCCCACGGTGCCCACCCGCCGCGTCGCCGCGCCTGCGGACGCCGCCTCCGCCGCACGGATGCTCGGCTTTCCAATCGTGGTGAAGCCGCGTGAGACCACGCCACCCGCCGAGCGCGCGCTTTGCGGGCTGATCTTCGACCTGCACGATATGGACGCGGTCGTTGCCGCCGCGCGGCGTCTGGCGGCGCGGCAGGATGACCAAAGCGAATTGCTGGTCCAGCGCCAGGTCGGCAGGGCGCGGGAGATGGCGATCAGCATGGCGGACGATGCGATGTTCGGGCCGATTATTACCTTTGGTGCCGGCGGCACAGTCGCCAGCGCCATCGACAAGGCCGCCGATCTGCCGCCGTTGAACCTGACCCTGGCGCGGGCGCTGATCCAGCGCAGCGCCACCGGCGCGCTGCTGTCTCAGCCGCTGCGCGACCGCCCGGCCGCCGACGCTGGCGCGGTGGCCGAGACGCTCGTGCGTATGAGCCAGCTTGTCGTGGACTTCCCGGAGATCGCGGCGCTGGACGTGCCGTCCCTGTTCGTCGATCAGGCCGGCGTGCTGGCCGCCGACGCCTGGCTGCTGCTGCGCGGACCGGATGAACCGCCGGCTGCCATGGCGATCGCACCCTATCCGGCCGAACTGATCGAGCACGCGCTAATCGGCGCCGAATCCATGACGATCCGCCCGATCCGGCCGGAGGACGCGGCGGCCCATGGCGCCTTCTTCGCGCGCCTATCGCCGCAGGACATCCGCTATCGTTTCTTCAGCGCCGTGCGGGCGCTATCGCCCGAGCAGATGGCCAGGCTGACGCAGGTCGATTACGACCGAGAGATGGCGTTCATCGCAGTGCGGGATGCCGATGCGGACACCGTGGGCGTCGCCCGCCTGGTGTGTGAGGCGGATACGGCCAGCGGCGAATTCGCGGTCATCGTGCAGGCCGACATGAAAGGCCGCGGCCTGGCCTCCCGGCTGATGCGCCGGTTGATCGACTGGGCACGGACGCGGGGGGTGAAGCAGATTGTCGGGCAGGTGCTGGCCGACAATCCGCCGATGCTGGCGTTCGTCCGGCACCTAGGGTTCAGCGTGAAGCGGATGCCGGAGGAGCCGGATGTGATGGAGGTGCGGCTGGCGGTTTGATCCGCTCCGCAACCTAACGTCAGGCGGAGAATACCATGGCCGAGGGCGCTGGGCTTGCCAAAGCCAGTTTGAATGCCTTCAACAAGTGTGGTCCGATGATACCGCTGTCCATGGCGCGTTCGACGGCCGGCACCATCCGCCGGCCCCTGATGCTTTCCGCACGGGCAGAACTGGCATGGTTCAGCGCGACCATGCCATTCTTGACCGCGCCAAAGGCGATCACAGATCTGCGTAATGCCGGCGCGGCCGGCAGCAGGGTTCGTGCATTTGCGCGCGGTGGTCGAGGCTGAAAGCCGGGGGATGTCATGACTGGCACGGCAGTGAAGAATGGCTGGAACCTCGCCGATGCGCCCGATCTGCACGGCAAGGTCGCGATCGTCACCGGGGCGACCGGCGGCCTAGGTTACGAGACGGCGCTGGGGCTCGCTCGGCGTGGCGCGACGACGATCGTTGCCGGTCGCAATCCGGACAAGGGTGCGCGGGCGCTATCGCGCATCCGGCGCGACCTTCCGGCCGCCACGGTTCGCTTCGAAATGCTCGACCTCGCCAGCCTGGCCTCGGTGGTCCGGTTCGCGGCAGCGGTCACCGCGGCGCAGGACGGCGTGATCGACATCCTGGTGAACAACGCCGGGGTCATGGGCATGCCCAGGCGCCGGCTGACGGAGGATGGCTTCGAGCAGCAGATCGGGGTGAACTATCTCGGGCATTTTGCCCTGACTGCACGACTGAAGGACGCGCTGCGCGCAGCCCCTGGTGGCGGCCGTGTCGTCAGCGTGGCCAGCCTCGCGCACCGCCGCGCGGCCCTCGACCTGGATGATCCGCAGTCGGAGCGGTCATACAGCCCGATGCGCGCCTACGGCCGCAGCAAGCTAGCCATGCTGGTGTTCGCGATCGAGCTGCAGCGCCGAGCCGAACGGAACCAATGGAATCTGCGCAGTATCGCGGCGCATCCGGGCTGGGCGAGGACCGAGATCATCGGCAATGGCATGGGCGGCGGCGCGCCCGGAATCAAGGAATGGGTGATCGCCCAGGCCTTCGGATTGGTGGCGCAATCAGCGCGGGACGGCGCACTGCCCTCGCTGTATGCCGCCATGGCACCGGCGGCGAAGGGCGGCGCCTATTACGGCCCCACCGGTCCGGGCGAAACCCGCGGCGCGCCCGGCGTATCGCGGATCAGCCCGCAGGCGGCGGACCCGGCCGTCGGCAACCGGCTTTGGTCGCTGTCGGAGAAATTGACAGGCCTGACTTTTAACTGAGGCAATGACATACCTAGAGCGTTTTCCATTCGCCTTGGCTCACAGACTCCGCTCTAGCTCATTGTTTGATCGCGTGATCCACCGTTTCGGTGATGCCACCTGCTCGGATCGCGCTCTAGCATTACATGCAGGCAGCAGCAGCCCTTTTCCGAAATCCCGCTACAGGCTGTTCCAGCCCCACCAGTAATCCTTTTCGGTCTTGCGCCGTCTGTCAACGTTAGCCAGTCGTGCCCGAGCGGCGGCGCAACCCTGCCGCCAGCCGACAGTGCTGTCCGGCTCTCCGGAGCACGATGGCGGAAATTTCAGGCTGCGGTTGCTGGCCCAGAACATGACCCCATCCCGGTAAGAACCATCCGGTAGAGCGGCATACCACTGTTCATAGGAAATGCGGGCTTGCCGCCCCTCGACATAAGCGGCCGTCGTGGTTGATGCTAGCGGTGGCGGACCCATTGTCGCCGATCCGCTGGGCGGGGCGGCAATGCCGGGCGTCGGTTGGGCCGGAAGCGACAATGCTTCGCCGACGGCTGATGGCGCGTCTATGTGGTTTAATAACACTGAACCGTTTTCAGATATGATGAGACCGCCGGTTTCTGAACCGGTTGGGACGATCTTGAGGACGAAATTCGCGGCACCGACCGAATGGGCGCCACGCTCGACGCTGCTGACATCCCATTCGACTACGCCGGTCACTGAACACGTATCAGAGCATCGCACGTAAAGCGTGTTGATCCTGACGGTGTAATGTCTGACCGGCCACCGTGTGGAAAATCTTGCTTTTTTACCCATCACGTCTGCGCGCGACACGTTTGTCCCATAAAAACTTAATGTATCACTGTAGTATGCAGAAAGAGCACTTGCATCTACTTTTGTATCCGACCAACTGGCGTAGTAACTCAACACCAAATTTATCATACGCTGCTCCAACGGTGATCCGTCCGGCAACGCCTGCGCCACCCGCGCTGCCGGCGCCGGATGTGGCTCTTGGGGTTTCGGATCAGGCAGCGTGATGCACGGGATGCCGATTTTTTCGGCGTCCTCCGGGTGCAACCACCGTATCTCGTTTGGGCTTGCCGAGGTCGCGAAAGCAACGGCTTCGTATGAGAGACCAAGCTTTGCGAGGTAGGCGCCAACCAAGGCGTTACCCACGCCGGTCTCCTTCACGTCATCACCGCTTCTGATATACGCCGCATGGAAACCGATGCTTGCCGATCTGCCGACAAGACGGGGGGTTCCGGCCAACCAGATCAGGCCGCAGGCCGATGCGCATTCGGCGTCATTGGTGACGGCGGTGGCATAACCCTTCTCCCGAATCAGCTCGCCTATCATCATTCCTTGCAGGATCACGCCGCCTTTGCTGTTCAGCACCACCACGGTCGGGCCAGTTATCGAAAGAGCGGCGCGCGCGAAGCTGTCAGCGTCGCCGGCGACAATCTCACCTGAAATGGAGATTGAAGTTAATCCATCGGCCACGTCGTACTTGATGACGGCGGCTTGGCCGGGCGCGGATACAAAGATCATGATCGAGACCATCGCCAGAAGGCGGATGAGATACGACACCGGACAAGCTCCAAAACGTCAATTCCATTTTGGATTTGCCACTATGTCGATTTTGCACATTACCTTCATCTGGTCAAGGAAATGACATAGCTCCGGCGAAGTCATGGGCCAATGGCCACCGGCAAGCCTGCCCAATGTCGATTCTGATCGTCGCCAACATGGCCGAAGCGGGCGAAATCTGTCGCATTGAGAATTCGCTTAACGAGTCCCCGGTGACATGCAGCCGCTCCGGTCACGGCGGCGGCGGGCAAGGCATCCTCTGTAGCGTTAATCCGAAACTAAACCACCGGACTCGCCCCGCCATCCATGTTGATCGCCGTGCCGGTGGTGAACCCGGCATGGTCAGAGCACAGGAAGCACGCCATCGCGGCGAATTCTTCCGCCTTGCCCATGCGACCGATGGGAACCCCGGTGCCAGCCTTGGCGACATAGCTCTCGAAAGGCTCATTGCTGCCGTCAGCCTTGTAGCGGCGGGCGATCTGGTCGGACACGATCTGTCCCACCAGCATGCCGTTTACCAGAATCCCGTGCGGCGCGCCCTCACCTGCCAGCACTTTCATCAGCGCCATGCCGGCGGCGCGCGAGACCGCAGTTGGCGCGCCGTTCGCGCGCGGCGCCTTAGCCCCGGTGTTCAGCACGTTGATGATCCGCCCCCATTTCCGCTGCTTCATCCCCGGCCAAACCAGCCTGGCCAGCCGAATCGCCGCGAACAGCTTTAGATCCAGATCCTCCTGCCAGATGTCGTCGGTAATCTGCTCCGACGGCATCGCCCGCGACAGGCCGGCGTTGTTGATTAGGATGTCCACCTGGCCGAACGTCCCGATGACGGCCTCGAACGTCGTCTGGATATCCGCCGCCTTCGACACGTCGCACTGGAAGCCTGCCACCTTGCCGGAAGCACCATCCGACGCGGACGCCTCGGCCTCGGCCAATGCTTCGGCGCCACGGGCCAAGATCGCGACATTGGCGCCGGACGCGGCGAACTCCTTCGCCATCGCCAGCCCAAGGCCCTTGCTGGACCCGGTGATGATCGCGGTGCGGCCGTCGAGACGGACTTCCATGGCATATTTCTCCTGTATGCCCCACCATCTTGGGCAAGATGCCGGCTCCATGCAACGCATCGCCCATCCGATAAGAGAGACCGCACCCGCCATGTCATCCTTCGCCTTCGTCTCCCTGCTTCTACTGCTGGCTGCCGCGCTCGGTTCGGTCAATCACCTGTTCTTCCGTCTGCCCAGAACCATCGCCCTGATGGCGGGATCGCTGCTGCTGTCCGTCATCATCCTGATCCTTGATCCGCTGATCAGCAGCCTAGCGCTCCGTCACTGGTGGGAGAACCAAGTCGTCATCAAGGACCTGCCGCATGTGTTCCTGAATGGCGTTCTGGCCTTCATGCTGTTCGCCGGCAGTCTGCATGTGGATGTCGACCAGCTACGGGAACGGAAATGGGCGGTGCTGTCGCTGGCGACACTTGGCGTGCTGCTGGCGACCGCGCTCTATGGCGGCGGCATCTGGCTGGTGTTCGCCGGTAGGCTGCCGCTGCCGTGGTGTTTCGTCCTCGGCGCGCTGCTGGCACCGACCGACCCGATCGCGGTTGGCGGCCTGCTGCGCGAAGCCGGCCTGCCAGATGGCCTGCTAGCGGTGGTGAATGGCGAAAGCCTGTTCAACGACGGCGTCGCCGTGGTGGTGTTTGCCACCGCACTCGACTGGGCGAACGGCCAGACCACCACGCTGGCGACCGCCGGTCTAAACATGCTGGCGCAGGGCGGCGGCGGCATGGTCCTGGGCCTGGTTACTGGCTACCTCGCCTACCGTGCCATCCGCCTGATCGACGATGCGGGGCTGGAGCTGACCATTACCCTGGCACTGGTCACCGTCACCTATAGCCTGGCGGAGGCGATCGGCGTCTCCGGCCCGCTGGCCGTGGTGGTGGCCGGCCTGCTGACCGGCCACCATGCCACCCGCTTCGGCATGACCGACCTGTCGCGCCAGCAGGTGGTGATGTTCTGGGACCTGATCGACGAGTTGCTGAATGCCGTGCTCTTCCTGCTGATGGGCTTCGCGCTGCTGACTGTGGATATCAGTTGGCTGGTGCTGGGTGCGGCGGCGGGGGGCATCGTGCTGGCGCTGCTGACCCGGCTAATCAGCGTCGCCATTCCTACCACGCTGGTGCATCTGCGGCGGCTGCCCTGGCTGCGCGGCGTCGCGGTGCTCACCTGGGGTGGCCTGCGCGGCGGAATTTCCGTCGCGCTGGCCTTGACGATGCAGGCGTCACCCTATCGCGGCGCCCTACTCACGGTCTGCTACGCGGTCGTGGTCTTCACCATCCTGGTGCAGGGCCTGTCAATGCCGGTGCTGATCCGCTGGCTATATAAGGATCGCGCCATCACAGCAGTCCGGCGATGACGACGGTGATCAGCCCAAGGATCAGGTTGACGCCAATCAGCTTGCGGATGCTGTCCAGGTTTCCAGCCATCCGTGTGCGGTCGGTGGTGCGGCGGAACCGCCGGTACGGGCCGAAGAAGGTCGCCAGGAACACCGCCGCCATGACCAACCCCAGCCCAAGCATGGCATGGACTTGCCAGGCGGCGTTAGCCATGCCGCCAAGCAGCCCTAGCATGGCGAAGCCGGTGATGATGATCAGCGGCATTGCATGCCAGATCACCAGGAAGAATTTTCGAAAAACCTGCGTGTGCAGCAGCATCCGCTGCGGCGGGTCGATCGCCGCCAGGCTCGGCCTCAACACGACATAGGCATAGAACAGCCCACCCACCCACAACACCGCGCACAGCAGGTGCAGCGCCTTCAACCCCGCGTAGACCGTCATTCCATCAGCTCCAGCAACTCAGCGAGCATGGCGCGTAGCTCATTTGCCGCGATTGATCGAGGGGTGGCCTCGGTCACGCCCAGTCCCGCGGCGAAGGCACTGGCGAAGCCGGTGCGGTTGCCGATCGTAGCGGTCAGCAGCGGATGCCTGCTTTCACGCAGCGATGCGACCATGGTTTCACGCAGCTTGCCAGAGGCGGGCAGACGATTGAGCACCACCGCCGAACGCCGCTTTTCCGCCGCCGCCAGATTCAACGTTCCCTCCGCCGCCCAGATGTCCGGCGGACTTGGCTGCACCGGAATCAGCACCAGATCGGCGGCGCGGATCGCCAGGCGGGCATCGGTGTCGATCTGCGGCGGGCTGTCGATCAGCACCACGTCGTGGGCTCGCTTCAGCCGGTCCAGTTCCGCCGTCAGCCGCCAGCCGGACACGTTGGAAAAGGTCAGCGGCGCCGCCTTGTCCGGGCGAAGCTGATGCCAGCGGGTCAGGCTGCGCTGCGGGTCGATGTCCAGCAGCACGACCTTGCGTGACGGCGCCAGTGCCGCGGCAAGATTTGCCGCCAGAGTAGTCTTGCCGGTGCCACCCTTCTGCTGGGCGACAGTGATAACGATCGCCATGCCATCCGACTCCGAAGCGATGATGCGTTACTGGATCAGAAGATTGGTCGCGATGCCAGGACACTGTCGCGCATGACCACTCGCTTTCAGGCCGGCAGTCGCCTAGTGTTGCGTGACGTCCTTGATCGGGACGGGCATTAGGAAAACCAGGGACCGGCAGAATGCCAATCGATCGGTCACGGAGCGCAAGCCGTTATCGTCTGGATCCGCCGCGATGCGGGCAGGATTGGCAGGCGTATCACGGTATTCGGCGTAAGGTGTTCAACCTGCCGCGCCCGGATGAGGCGACTGACCCTGGCTGCCACCCGCTGTTGCTGTGGCTGGAAGACCAGCCGATCGGCGCCATTCAGATCGACGACCTGCGCAACGCCGCGGCCGCCCTGCGGCTGGTGGCGATCGACCCGGCCTGGCAAGGCGGTGGTCACGGCCGGGTCATGCTGCAGCGGGCGGAAGATTTCGCCCGCGAGATAGGCTGCCAGAAGGCAGTGGTCTACGCAACGCCGGAGGCCGCCGGCTTCTATGCCCAGGCTGGTTATGACGAGGAAGACTGGGACGAGGTCTGCATGGGCGGCATTGTGCAAATGCTGAAGACGCTGGCGTAGAGTATCCGTCTTGGTCAAGCGACGTCTGGCGTCCATGTGCGATGATCGCGCAGCAGCGCGTTGGCGATGATGATGAGTTTGCGCATGATCGCGACGATGGCGAGCTTGGCGGGTTTGCCGGCCTGGCGCAGCGCCTGGTATTTGGCCTTCAGCGGCGGATTGAAGCGGATGGCGACTAGGGCGGGCATGTCGATCGCCTGCCGGAGGTTGGCGCGGCCGCCCTGGATGAAGCTTTTGCCTTGCCAGGTGCCGGATTGTCGGGTGACCGGCGCCAGGCCAGCGAGGCTGGCGGCCTGCTTGGCGTCCATCGAGCCGAGTTCTGGCATGTCGATAAGCAAGGCGAGGCCGGTGGCGGCGCCCAGGCCAGGGATGCTGACAAGGATGTCGAAGCGGGCCTTGAGCCTGTCATGGGCGGCCAGAATGGTTGTCCGCTGGCGATCGATGGCCTGGATCTGGGTGTCGATTTGCTTGAGGTGTTGCTGGCTTTGGCGCTTGAGCAGGGCCAGCGTGAGGGTCTTGGCGCGGTTGAGTGCTGCGGTGCGGTCCTTCACCAAGGCCCGCCGTGCGGCCAGCAGTTCGGCCAGCTGATCAACGGTTGGATCCCGGGCGGGGGGGATGTCGGGCTGCAGGAGGGCGCCGAAGCGGGCCAGCATGGCGGCATCGACGGGATCGGTCTTGACGCGCTTGCCGGTGGCCTCGGCGAAGCGGCGGGCCTGCAACGGGTTGAGCTTGACGGCCGGCAGCGCGGCCTGGCCCAGCGCCATTTCGAGGCCACGATGATAGGCGCCGGTGGCCTCGAAGACGATGCGGGTTGGCTGGTAGGGGGTGATCCAGGCGATCAGCCTGGCGTGGCCTTGGCGATCATTGGTGAACCGCTGGGCGAGGCCCTGCGGGTGGAGGTGGACCTCGAGGCTGTCTTTCGCGACATCGATGCCGAGGGTGACGTGATCCGCGGTTGGTGCTATGGCGTGGCTCATCTTTTCCTGTCCCATGCTTGTCATCCGGGGCGTGCAACACCCAGGTATCCGTTCGGGCCTTGAGGAAAAGAAGCGGGCGATCCCACTCTAACTCGGTCCTACCCGACCGGCGTGATCTCGATCCATCCCGCTTCACCAGCGGCGGGTTGCAACCCGCCGCTGGTGAACCATTGTTCCGCAAAACCTGGGGCAAGTCATAAGACAAGCGTGATCGCGCTCAGCGGAACGTTCAACGCGTCAATTGTGCAATCAAGCAAAGAACAAGACCGCGTTCAGGTTGTATAGTCAGCCTGAACCCAGGCCAGTGGTAAAAATTTAACGCTTGGAAACGATCTGTCGAAGGTAATCCATAGCTGTAAAGCGGGTAGTCGCCAACATCGCCGTCAATCAGATTGATGCCGCCAAAGACTTTTATGGTGACGCTCTTGGGATGATCGTGGTCATGGACATGGGATGGAACATGACTTCCGCAGCTGATCACTCCGCCCCGCCGCAGCTCAGCGTAGCAACCGAAGGTGCCTCAGGAACGCCGGTGCCTGATCTGTCGATAGAGGTAGACGATCTCGCCAACGTTCATCGAAAAATGCAGGCTGCTGGGTTCAGAATCGAGTATGGCCCAGTGACCGAACCGTGGGGCGTCGGACGTTTCTACGTCCGCGACCCATTTGGGCGTCTTATTAACATCCTGGCGCATCTCTGATAAGCGCGATGATGGTATCAAGCGTCAGATTTCCACCCCTACACTACGCGCGCAGCGGCTCCGGCGGCGTTGACGGCGGGATAGGGATCGGCTGCGGCGGCTCCTCGATCGGCGCCGGCTCGTCGGGGTCGGGCGGCACCGGCGGGTCGCCAGGGGGCGCCGGCGGGTCTGACGGCGTCATAGGCTTACTCCGTCGGCCAATGCTCGGTCCGCTTCCGGGCCGGTTTCCAGTGTGGCGACCGGGATTGGCCGTTCTGCCATCTGGCGAAAGCCCTCGATCGCGCGACGCAGCGCAACCGACCGCTGGTTTTCCGGTTCCAGAACGAACAACACGACCGAGCGGCCAGTGATGCCGTAGCTGTCGCCAGTGCGGAACGATTCACGCTTGCTGTCGTCCGGAATGTTGGTGTCTAGCAGGCAGCGCCAGACCTGGCCGCCGACAACCTCGGGCAGGATGAAGTTCACCATGTCGTGGAACGCGTTCAGCACCAGCAGGGCGGTGGCATCCATCGCCGGCCGCTTGATGCCGCTGGCCTGTGCCCGCCCGTCCAGCAGCATGCCGAAGCACCTTGCGTTGACGTCATCCCATTGCGCGTCCTCAATATCCTGGCCCGTAGGTGACAGCCAGCGCACATCCCGAACATCGAGATCCGGGTTATAGGCTCCGGTCAGGAAGCGAGAGCGGCGGAGGATCGGGAAGGACTGCCGCAGCACGATCACCTTGCGAACGAACTCGGCGAGTTCGACCTCCTTCTCGCCGAAATTCCAGTCCACCCAACTGATATCATTATCCTGGCAGTAGGCGTTGTTGTTGCCTTCCTGGCTACGGCCGAACTCGTCGCCGGCCAGCACCATGGGGGTGCCCTGCGACAGCAGCAGGGTTGCCAGCAGGTTGCGCTTCTGGCGCTCCCGCAGTTCCACGATCTCGGGGTCGTCGGTCGGCCCTTCGACGCCGAAGTTCCAGGAGTTGTTGTCGGAATGGCCGTCGCGGCCATCCTCGCCGTTCGCCTCGTTGTGCTTCTCGTTGTAGGAGACCATGTCGTTCAGGGTGAACCCGTCATGCGCGGTGATGAAGTTCACGCTCGCCCAGGGCTTGCGGCCCCGGCGGTTGAAGCAATCGGCCGAGGCCGCCAGACGGGTCGCCATCGCCGCCTGCTTGCCTTCGTCGCCTTTCCAGTAGCCGCGAACGGTATCGCGGAACTTGTCGTTCCATTCGGCCCAGCCAGGGGGAAAGCCGCCGACCTGATAGCCACCGGGACCGATGTCCCAGGGTTCGGCGATCAGCTTGGTATTCGACAGCACCGGATCCTGCAGGCAGCTCTGCAGGAAGCCATGCGCTTCGTTGAAGCCATCGGACTCGCGCGCCAGAATAGTTCCAAGATCGAACCGGAATCCATCGACCCGCATCTCGGACGCCCAGTAGCGCAGGCTGTCGGTGACCATCTGCACGACGCGCGCGTGGCTCATGTTCACCGTGTTGCCGGTGCCGGTATCGTTGATGTAGTAGCGCGGATTATCCGGCATCAGCCGGTAATAGGAAGCATTATCGATGCCGCGGAACGACAGGGTGGGGCCGCGTTCGTTGCCTTCAGCGGTGTGGTTGTAGACCACGTCCAGGATGACCTCGAGACCGGCGTCGTGCAGCCGAGCGACCATCTCCTTGAATTCCGAGAAGACGAAGTCCGGCACGGCGGAATAGCGCGGGTCAGGGGCGAAGAAGCCAATCGAGTTGTAGCCCCAGTAGTTTGTCAGTCCCTTGTCCAGCAGGTAGCTGTCGTTGACGAAGGCATGCACCGGCAACAGCTCCACCGAGGTGACGCCAAGGCTGCGGATGTAGTCCACGACCTCCTTCCGGCCAAGGCCGGAAAATGTGCCGCGCAGATTTTCTGGCACTGCGGGATGGCGCATGGTGTAGCCGCGGACATGGGTTTCATAAATAATGGTGCGGTCCCAGGGAATCGACGGCGCGCGTTCGCGGCCCCAACTGAACGCCGGATCTATGACACGGGACTTTGGCATGAAAGGCGCGCTGTCGCGGGTATCGAACGTCAGGTCAGCGGCTTCGGCGTCAAGCGTATAGCCGAAACAGGCATGATCCCATTTCAACGCCCCCACATGGGCCTTCGCGTATGGATCCAGGACAAGCTTATTGGGATTGAAGCGATGGCCGGCTTCCGGCTCGTAAGGACCATGGACGCGGTAGCCGTAGGTGGTGCCAGGGCGCGCATCGGGAAGATATCCATGCCAGACTTCGTTGCTGTACTCCGGAAGTTCAATGCGCTCAAGTTCTTGTTCGCCGGCGTCGTCGAACAGGCACAGCTCGACTTTCGTCGCGTGGGCGGAAAACAGCGCGAAGTTCACCCCGAGGCCATCCCAGGTCGCCCCGCATGGATTGGGGGAGCCTTCACTGACACGTGACTTCATGATCCCTGGCGGCATGGGCTTCCTCATAGCGGTGGCGACAAAAAAGGGGGCTTTCGCCCCCTTTTCAACAAATCTGCTTTAGGACGTCAAACGCCCGAGGATATAGCCGACGCCCACGGCGAGCAGGGTCGCGACGATCGGCTGCTCCTTGATCAGGTCGCTGACCTGAGAAGCCGCCTGTTGTGCCTGTCCGGCGGCCTGGTTGTACATGCCTTGCGCCTGCGTCTTCGAATCGCCCGTCACATTGCCGACGGTTTCCTGCACGCGGCCGCCAAAATCACGGGCGGTGCCTTCAATGCCATCGTCCATTTCCAATCTCCTGGGTTAACCGAGACGCCTAAACGCCTGAAGTCCCCATGAGTTCCATAACGATATGATGAAAAGGCCGCCGCTTGCACCCGGCGATGCCTCGCTTCAGCCATAATTCAGCTTCAGCCCCGGCTCCGGCCACTGCATCTTGCCCAGCCGGCCGCTGTCCGACAGGGTAATGTAGGCGGTGCGCATGTCGGCCCCGCCAAAGCAGATGTTCGTCGGGTAGGTGTCCGGCATCTTCACCGCCCGCACGATGTCTCCAGCCGGGGAAATTTCCGTAATATAGCCGGTATTCAGCGTCGCCACCGCGATGTTGCCGCTCGCCATCACCGCGAGGCTGTCGAAGCGGGCGTTGCCGGGCAGGCCGGCGATGATCCGGCCGGCGTGATGGCCATGCGGCGGGGGTTCGCGCAGCACGCCCGGCGCCTCGATGTCGAAGGCCCAGAGTCGGGCGCCTTCGGTGTCGGCGGCATACAGGACCTTGCCGTCAGGCGACAGCCCACAGCCGTTGGGACTGAGGATCGGGTGGGCGATTTCGGTGATCCGGGAGCCGTCCGGCAGGGCATAGTACAGCCCGCCGTGGTCGCGATGCCGAGCGTGGCGCTTGCCGAGGTCGGTGAAGTAGAAGCCGCCCTGGGCATCGAACACCAGGTCGTTCGGGGCCGACAGTTTGTGGCCGTCCACCTCGATGTACAGCGTCCTGGCCTCGCCGGTGTTCGGGTCGATCCGCTGGATATAGCCGAACCTGTAGTCGGGATGCGGCGCAATCCCCATCGAGTAGCCTTCGACATAGCGGCTGCCGCCGTTGTTGCAGAGGTACAATGCGCCGTTGGGGCCGAATGCCAGACCGTTCGGCCCGCCGCCGCAGCGGGAGAGCACGCTGGTGGCGCCATCGGGAGCAATTCGGGAAAGCTGGTTGTTGCGGATTTCCGTCAGGATGATGCTGCCGTCCCGGCAGACCACCGGGCCTTCCGGAAAGCCCAAGCCCGTGGCCAGGATTATCACGTCATTCATTTGTCGTGTTTCCCCCATTTCTCGTGTTTCCCCATCTCTGGAGTTTCCCCATCTCTGGAGTTTCCCCATTGCTGGAGTTCCCCTTATCTGGCGGTTGCGGCAGTGTCGTCCGATTGGCCGGCGCGTCAAGCGAGGCCAGCAACGCACCGGGGGCATCATGAAGGCTGTCAGGATCACCCGCTTCGGCAAGCCGGATGTGCTGGCGGTGGAAGACATCGCGGCACCGCCGGTGAATCCGCACGAAGCGCTGGTGCGGATCAAGGCCGCGTCGATCAACCCCAGCGACGTGAAGAACGTGCAGGGGATGATGTCGCAGACCACGCTGCCGCGCACGCCGGGGCGCGACTTCGCCGGCGTGGTCGAGGCCGGGCCACCGGAGTGGATCGGCGCTGCGGTCTGGGGCACCGGCGGCGATACCGGCTTCACCCGGAATGGCTCGCATGCGGAACGGATCGTCGTGCCGGTAGCCAGTCTGCGGCGCAAGCCGGCGGCACTGGAATTCGATCAGGCGGCCTCCGTCGGGGTCAATTTCATTGCCGCGTGGCGGGGCCTGGTGGACGGCGCCGGTCTGCGCGCGGGCGAAACCGTTCTGGTCATCGCCGCCAGCGGCGGCGTTGGCAATGCCGCTGTGCAGATCGCCCGCCGTCTCGGTGCCCGGATCATTGGGACGGATCGCCGGCCGCCAATCCCCGGGGCCGCAATCCTGCGGGCCGGCGACGCCCGCATCGCCGATGCTGCGGATGTTCCGGCGGCGGTGCGAGCGGCGACAGGCGGGCGCGGCGCCGATGTGGTGCTGGACTGCGTCGGCGGCGTGATGTTCCGGCATGCGTTCGACTGTCTGGCCTTGCGCGGCCGGCTGGTCGAGCTGAGCGCCACGGGTGCGCGCGACGTGACGTTCAACCTGGCGGATTTCTACCATAACGAAAGCCGGTTGATCGGGGTCGATACGCTGAAGCTCGATCTGGTGGCTTCGGCTGAGGTGCTGGAGGCGTTGCGGCCCGGGTTTGAATCAGGAGACTACCAGCCGGCGCGGATCACACGGCGATTTCCGCTGAGGGATGCGGTGGCGGCGTACCAGGCTGTCGCGGATGGGGCCGACGGACGGGTAGTGCTGCGGCCGTGAGGTAATCTGGACGACCTCAGCCAGCCGCCAGCATCTCGTCTAGCGTCACCGGGCACACATCCGGCACCGGCAACGGCGGCTGGCCGTCGATCGTGTCCGGCATGACGCGCAACGCCTTGGCGTAAAGCTCGGTCACGTCGATCCGCCGGCGCATCGACGGGGTGTAGGCGTCCGCCGCGTTGACGCGCGCCACCCGAGCCTCCGAGCGCCAGTGCGGCACATCGCGGGACAGCGGCCACGCCTCGGCCTTAAGGTCGTGCAGCAACGCCTGAAGCAGCAGCGACCGGCAGGCCCGCAAGCTATTGCGTCCCACGTCCGCCACCTCCTCGATGATGTTGGGCCAATCTAGATTTGCGTCGTTGAGCCGTTCGCCGGCCGCATGTCGGCGCAGCAACTCGGCTTGGTGCTCGGACCAGATCAGGATGTCGGTGTCGTAGTCGCTCATTTTTCCTGAAACTCCGCATCGACAAGACTGAACCCTGCCAGTAACGACGCGGCTGTGTCGCCACTGCCTTGGCACAGGACCGGCACGCCGATGACGTGAGGGGTTCTTATACCGACAGCAACAGAGCCTCCAGCCTTTCTGACTGCCTACGTGCATTCAAATGCGCACCCACCGCCGTGAATCCAGCCGACCCCAGCGCGACTCGTAGCCCCGGCTCGACCACGATCCGGCGCATCGCGCTGGCCAGCGCGGCGGCGTCGCTGGGGGGAACCAGCAGCCCGGTCGCCTCATGCCGCACCGTCTCTGCAATGCCGCCCTGGTCGGACCCGATCACCGGACAGGCCTGCGCCATCGCCTCAGGGATCACACTGGGCAACCCCTCGGCATCCCCATCCCGCGCCACCACGCTCGGCACCAGCAGCGAGATCGCGCCGGCCATGTGGGGACGTATGGCGGCCGGGTCCAGCCAGCCGGTCAGCGTGACGCCAGGCACCGCCCGCGCCAGCGCTTCCAGCACCGGCCGCAGCGGACCGTCACCGATGCAGACGACCGGCGTGGCATCCCCCGCCGCCCGGGCAAGGCGGATCGCCTCGGCGAGCACCAGGACGCCTTTCTTCTCGACGAAGCGGCCGACGAACAGATGCGCGGTCGGCGCCCCCGCGACGGGCGGATGGTCCGGCACCTCCACGCCGATCGGCAGCACCACCAGTTTGCCCGCCGGCACGCCCCGCGCGGCGGCGATTGCCGCCACTGCGGTGGAGACGCAGACGAACCGCTCGGCCTGCTCCACCAAGGCCGGCCAGCGTCGCACCAGCACCGTGCCCTGCCAGTTCTTCCGCTTGCTGACATCGCCGCCGTGCAGGGTGACGACCAGCCGCAGCCGCAGCGACCGCGCCAGCGGCAGGGCCAGCGCGCCCCCGCGCGCGAACTGCGCGTGCAGCACTGGGGCGAAACCCGACGTCCCAAGTGGCGGACGCAGCCGTGGAACCTGCCCGAAGTGCCGGAACAGCAGCCGGTGGAGTGGACCTGTAACCCCGTTGCCGCCCAGGCGCAGCCGCGTCTCGCCCACCGCCGGCGCCGCCGGCAGCAAGGTGCGGCCGATCCAGACCGGGTGCAGCCGGGTAAAGCCCACATACTGGCGACGCAGGAAGGAAATCTCGGACGGGACGCCGATCCGGTCTCGATACACCAGGAAGGGCTGGAACTCTTGCATCCGCTCCGGCGCCATGTGACAGGTCCGCCGCATGTTGGCAAGAAACCTGGGCATGATCCTTCTGACGGCGCTGCTCTGCGCCCCCGGGCGCGCCGCCGAACCCTTGCGCCTCGGCCTGCTCCACACGCTGTCGCCGGCGCCGTTGTACATCGCGCAGGCGCGCGGCTATTTCCGCGATGAAGGCATCGACCTGACCTTCCGTTTCTTCAACGCCGCCCAGCCGATCGCCGCCGCCGCGGTGGCGGGCGATATCGATGTCGGCGTCACCGCGCTGACCGGCGGCTTCTTCAACCTGGCGGAGAAAGGGACGCTGAAAATCATCGGTGGAGCACTGCACGAAGAAAAAGGCTACCAGGGCTCCGCCATCCTGGCATCCGACAAGGCGTTCGACGCCGGGCTGACCAGCGTCGACAAGTTGCCGGGGCACAGCTTCGCCATCACCCAATATGGCTCGTCGTTTCACTACATGGTGGGGCGGATCGCCGAGGCGCGCGGCTTCGACATCAAGACGGTGACGCTGCGGCCGGTGCAGCAGGTCGCCAACATGGTGGCGGCGGTGACCTCCGGCCAGGTGGATGCGACGATCGCCATCGCGTCGGTGGCCAAGCCGCTGGCGGCCGCCGGACAGGCGCATATCCTGGCCTGGGCGGGTGACCTAATGCCGTACCAGATCACCGCCGTGTTCACCACGCCGGCGATGATCGCCGGCAGGCCGGACGTGCTGCGGCACTTCGCCGCGGCCTATCAGCGCGGCGTGGCGGACTACCGGGCGGCGTTCCTGCGGCTGGACGCGGCCGGCCATCCGGTGGTGGACGCGGCGACCGACGCCGCCATCGCATTGCTGACCCGCTACGTCTTCACCGGTGATCCCGACGCCCGCCGCAAGATCCTGGACGGTGTCGGCTACTACGACAAGGGCGGCGCGCTGGACGTGGTGGATGTGCTGAACCAGCTACGCTGGTTCAAGGCGCAGGGCCTGGTGAAGGGCGACGCCGACCCGGCGACGATGATAGACACACAATTCCTGCCGACCCAATGAACGATGCGCCGGTCAAGCCTGGGTTGCGCCTGACGGTCGAGGCAGTCAGCCACGTCTACGGCACGCTGAAGGTGCTGCGCGACATCGACCTGACCGCCGAACCGGGCGAGGTGATGGTGCTGGTCGGCCCCTCCGGCTGCGGCAAATCCACCTTGCTGGGCATCATCGGCGGACTGCTGGCGCCGACGCGGGGGACGGTGCGGTGCGGTGGAGCGGTGCCGGCGGATTGCCTCAATCCGCTGACCTACGTGTTCCAGGATTTCTCACTGCTGCCCTGGCGGACGGTGGCCGGCAACGTGGCACTGGTGCTGGAAGCGCGGCTGGAACGGACGGCGCGGGCGGATCGGGTGGCGGAGGTGCTGGAACTGACCGGTCTGACCGCCTTCGCCGGCGCCTGGCCCCGGCAGTTGTCGGGCGGCATGCGCCAGCGCGTCGGCATCGCCCGCGCCCTGGCGGTGCGTCCCGCCTGCCTGCTGCTGGATGAACCGCTGTCGGCGCTGGACGCGCAGACCCGGGATCTGCTGCTGGAGGAGTTCACCGGTCTGATGACCCGGGCCGCGACGACAGCGGTCTACGTCACCCACAACCTGACCGAGGCGGTGCGGCTGGGCCACCAGATCGTCGTGCTGTCGCGCCGGCCCGGCCAGGTGCGGGACGTGCTGCGGGTGGACCGGCCGCTGGCGGGTCGAGCGGCGGGCGATCCGGATCTGGCGGCGCTGGAGCAGCGCCTGTGGCGAATGATCCGCGACGATGCCGCGGCGGCGGCGCGCGAGCCGGTCGATGTCGCTGGTTAGCAAGCACGGTTTGGACGCGCCGGTGGCGTTCCGTGGCGGCGGCTTCGCGCCGAAAGACCGCGCCTGGGCAGCGGCGGCCACGCTGCTCGGCGTGGTGGCGCTGTGGCAGGTGGGCGCCTCGGCCGGGCTTATCCCGACGCTGTTCCTGCCGGCGCCGGTGTCGATCGCCCGTGCCCTGTGGGCGCTGACCGTCAGCGGCGAGCTGTGGGCGAACCTGTCGGTGTCGCTGGCGAGGCTGGCAGTGGGATGGGTGGTCGGCACGGTGTTCGGCATCGGCATGGGACTGGCGGTGGGGCTGTCGTCGGCGCTGCGCTCCCCTGGCATGGCGGTGGTGGCGGCGCTGTTCCCGATCCCGAAAATCGCGCTGGTGCCGCTGTTCATCATCTGGTTCGGCATCGGCGAGGGATCGAAGATCATCACCCTGGCATTTGGCGTGTTCTTCCCGACGGTGATCGCCACGGCGGGCGGGGTGGACAACGTGCCGCGCGGGCTGATCCGGATGGGCCAGAGCTTCGGCCTGTCACGTTGGGCGATCATCCGGAAGATCGTGCTGCCGGCGGCGCTGCCGGCGATCCTCAGCGGGTTCCGGGTCACCAGCTCGATCGCCATCGTGCTGCTGGTGGCGGCCGAGATGATCGGTGCCGACCGCGGCATCGGCGCGTTCGTGCTGTCGGCGGGCAACCTGTACGACACCGACAACCTGCTGGCGGGGATCGTCGTGCTGTCGCTGCTGGGGTTGCTGGTGTCGTGGGTGATCGGGCGGCTGGAGCGCTTTTTCCTGATCTGGCGGTAGGCGCGGCGTCTACAGCGGATGCATGCGGACAGGATTTCCTGCTATGATAAGCATCCCATGGTCATTGGAGAATCCTTCCAGCCAGCGCTTGAAATACTGCCGAAGGCACAACGGCGGCTCTGGGCCGAGCTTAGGGGATTCCGGATGATTTCGTGCTTTATGGCGACACGGCTCTGGCACTTCGCCTCGGGCATCGGCAGTCGGTTGATTTCCACTTCTTTGGCACCAGCCGGTTCGAGCCCAGTGCATTGATCGCCAGCGTACCGCTGCTGGCCAGCGCGACAATCACCCAGCAGGCACCCGACATATTGAGTGTCATGGTCGACCGCGAAGGGCCGATAAAGCTTTCCTTTTTCGGCGTTCCGCGCATTGGGCGCGTGCAGCCGGCTGATCGAGCGGATGACAACGGGCTACAGGTGGCATCGTTGCTTGATCTTGCCGGCACGAAGGCTTTCGTGGTGCAACAGCGCGCGGAAGCGAAGGACTATATCGACATTGATGCCATCCTGACCGACGGCCGAATTGATTCGCCATTGGCGCTCGCGGCAGCCCAGGCGATCTATGGCGAGCAGTTCAATCCGTTGACCACGCTGAAAGCGCTTTCCTTTTTCGACGATGGAGACCTGCGCCACCTGCCGAAATCAGCGCGCGACAGGCTCGTCGCGACGTCACGGCAGGTCAATCTCGGGCGGCTGCCCGCGCTCCCGCGGATGGCGCGGGGCCATCACGAACCATGACTGCGATTCCGCTTAATCCGGAGACCCAGGCGCTCGCCCGCCGCATCGTGTGGTTCGAACCACCAGAGCAGGCGCTGGCCGATCCCATCCGGTTCATGGCTTATGTGATGGCTTACGCCACGCCGGCGGATCTGGAGGTGCTGCGGCGATACGTCTCCGACGACGACTTCCGGGAGGCGCTCGACAAGGCGCCGCCAGGGATCATCGATCCTTGGTCCTGGGCCTATTGGAACGCCCGGGTGGGCCGCTATCCGGCTCCGCCGATGCCGACCCGCGGGTTCGGGTAGTCGGCCGCCGGGTTGCGCCGGTCATGCCGCCGTGCTTTGTATCGTTCATGGCACGTCCTGATGACATCCCCCAGCCGACCCGTGACGCCGTGCTGAACCTGCCCTGCCCAGTGTTCGAGACCACGCCATTCGTCGCCGGCCCACCCTTGGCGCAGCGGCGCGTCGCCATCCTGTCCAGCGCGGCGCTGATCCGGCGCGGCGATCCGCCGTTCCCGTTCGGCTCGGGCGAATGCCGGTTCGTCGCGGCCGACACGCCGGCGGCGGACCTGCTGGTCAGCCATGTCTCGATCAACTTCGACCGCAGCGGCTGGCAGCGCGACATCAACGTCATCTATCCGATCGACCGGCTGCGCGACCTTGCCGCGTCGGGGGAAATCGCCGGCGTGGCAGAGACGCATTACACCGTCATGGGCTCCACCGACCCGGCGGAAATGCAACAGGCCGTCAACCAGATTGAAGGACAGCTGCGGCAGGAACGGATTGATTCCATCCTGCTCAGCCCTGTCTGACCGCTCTGCACGCGCGCCGTGTGCGCGCTCGCCCATAAACTGGAAGAACGTGGTTTCTCGACGGTGGCACTCGCATCGGTGCGTGCACAGGCGGAGAAGACGCGGCCGCCGCGGGCACTATGGACCGCTGCTCCGCTAGGCCGCCCGGTCGGGGAGCCTGATGACCCGGAGTTCCAGACGCGGGTGGTGCGGGCCGCGCTGGCGCTGCTGGAACGCACGGATGGGCCTGTGATCCTGCAAGATTTCCCGGACGATCCACCGGGGCTGGTGGATACTCCAGGCTGGATGGCACCCGCCATTACCAGAGCCGAGGTTTTTACCGCGCCTGCCGATTGGCAGGCGGCATTCACGGCCGAAATGGCCTCGCTGATGCCGCTGTGGCAGGCGGCACGAACTCGGTTCCGGCGGACATCGATTGGTCTCGGCTTTCAGGCACCGGAGGCATGGCCAGCTTTCGCGGCGAATGTGCTGACGGGCGGTTTGCCGGTTGTCCCGGAGCTTGGTACGACGGCGCTGTCTGTCAGGTTCCTGTGCGACGACATCAAGGGGCTGTATGGCGAGGCGGCCCAGGCTGAAGGTCCGAAACCATCGCCGATGCAGGTGGATACCTGGTTCTGGCGGCAGACCGTTGCCGGCGGATTGCTGCAAGCGTTGCGCGCGGCGGCGCTAAACAGTGAAAATAACGCGTTAAAGACTGTGGGTGGCCGGTTCTTCGTACCGGCACCCTGGTTGGCATGATCGGCATGCGAATATAATTTTTCCGCAGTTGGAGGCGCAGTCGAGTCGATCTCCGCCTGTGGTCAGGTCTGGTTTGCTCCGATCGCCTGCTCAAATTCGGCCGGCGTTATGCCCAGCATCTCGGCTGCCGCCCGAATGTCCCGCCAGGTGGTGTCGTCCACTTCGATCCCCTGTTCCGACCGTTTGGCGGCATAACGCTTTTCCGGCTCCCCAGGCACCAGCACCTCATCGAAGCCGGGGGCTGAGCGGGCCGACTTCACGTGCGTCTTTACCGCCTGGATGTCGGCGGCAATGAGCACCGGATCGCCGAGTTTCGACAAATCGATCACCGTGGCGAGCATCGAATTCAAGATGCCGCCCTTCGCCTCGTCGAAGGCACCCTGACCACCGGCGACGGCGGCCGCCATGATTTCGCACATCACCGCCAGTCCGGAGCCCTTGTGGGTGCCAAACGCCCGCAACGCGCCGGTGTGGTCGCGAATCAGGCCCGTTGGATCATTGGTGGCATTGCCGTCAGCATCAATCAGGCATCCGTCCGCAACCGCTACGCCTTTGTTGTAAGCGACCCGCGCCTTCCCAGCGGCAATCGTGGTGGTGGCCATGTCCAGCATCACCGCCGGCCCGTCAGGTCCCGGCACTGCCGCACAGAACGGGTTGGTGCCGAGCCTGGGTTCCGCGGCGGCGTAGGTGGCCTGGACATCGTGGTGGTCGGCGACGTTGACGAAGGCGGTGAAGGCACAGCCCGCGGCAGTGGCAAGCTCCGCATAGGTGCCGATCCGTCCGATATGCGATGCGTTGCGGAACGCCAGCACGCAGGCCCCCATTTCCTTCGCCCTGTCAATCGCTCGCCTGACGGCATCGGCGGCCATTCGCTGTCCGTAGCCGCGGCGTGCATCGATCACCAGCAGCGCCCCTGCGTCCAGCACCGTATCCGCGCTCTGGTTAGGCACCAGCAGGTTTTCCTGCAGCAGGCGCACATAAGTCGGCAGCATGCCGACGCCGTGGCTGTCATGGCCGGCAAGATTCGCACGCACCAGATGATCCGCGACCTCGTTGGCTTCGGCGTCATCGCTGCCCATGCGGCGGGCGATCAGGTGAGTGACGGCGTAGAGCGCGTTGGGTGGAAAGGTAGGCATGTGTCAGCGCCTGAATACTAAGGGTGGAGAAGCCGGCCAACTGGCCGTATGTTCACACGCGGGACAGGCTTTATGGCCAGAAAGAAGCGGTAGGCGCAGGAAAATAACCCATCCTGACCATGGCCCGGCTTATCGCGGCCACCCATAGCGGCAGTGTGCTTGAACAGGTGGCATAGCTATAGCAAACCATGACGCAAGAAACTTCGTGCAAACGGCCAAGATGTCTTCTGCAACCTGCTTATCTTGATATTTCAAGAACAGGCGACGCATACAGGTGCAACGAACGATGACGCTATCGCTTAACGCGGCGAGAGGACCATCACCATTTGGCGGTTTTCCATCCGGGGCATCTGCTCGACCTTGGAAGTCGTGTCCATCTCCGACCTGATACGTTCCAGCACGCGTACGCCGATGTCCTGGTGGGCCATCTCGCGGCCGCGAAAGCGCAGCGTTACCTTAACCTTGTCGCCTTCATCAATAAACGACTTCATGGCTCGCATCTTCACCTGATAGTCGTTCTCATCGATGTTCGGGCGGACCTTGATTTCCTTGATCTCGATGACTTTCTGCTTCTTCTTGGCTTCGTTCCGCTTTTTTTGCTGTTCATATTTGAACTTGCCGAAGTCCAGGATCTTGCATACCGGCGGATCGGCGTTCGGGCTGATCTCCACCAGATCAAGGCCGACTGAAAACGCTCGCTGCATCGCCTCGCGCGCAGTCATGACACCTTGCATCTCACCATCCTGGTCGATCAGGCGGACCTGCGGGATGCGGATTTCCTCGTTCACGCGGGGGCCGTCGCGGGTTGGCGGGGCGGCCATTGGTCCTCTTGCTATCGTTCTCTCCTGTCTCAGTTGCGAAGCAGATTCGGCATGTTAGACATGCCATGTATCAACAATGGGCAATGTGACCGCAAGACGCGCCTAAAATCAAGCCATCTCGAGTCGTCAAGCGGTCTTTAATAGATCGGGCGGCGTCGCTTCGGTTGCAAGTCTGGTGACGGCATCTCGCAACGGGATCACCTCCTGTGCCTGACTGCCCAGCCGCCGCAGCGCCACAGTACGGGTCTCGGCTTCCTTGCGCCCGACCACCGCCAGAACCGGGACGTGCGCCAGGCTGTGCTCGCGGACCTTGGCGTTGATCTTCTGGTTGGTCAGGTCGGTGTTCACCGCCAGACCGGCGCCGGCCAAGACGGTGGCGACCTCCCGCGCATAATCGTCGGCGTCTGACACGATGGTCGCCACCACCGCCTGGACCGGCGCCAGCCACAACGGGAAACGGCCGGCATACTGCTCGATCAGGATGCCGAGGAAGCGTTCGAAGCTGCCCAGGATCGCGCGGTGCAGCATGACGGGGCAGTGCCTGACGCCGTCCTCGCCCACGTATTCGGCGTCCAGCACATTCGGCAGATTGAAATCGACCTGCAAGGTGCCGCACTGCCAGTCACGACCGATCGCGTCACGCAGGACAAACTCCAGCTTCGGGCCATAGAAGGCGCCTTCGCCGGGATTAAGGTCGAAATCCACGCCGGCGATGGCACAGGCTTCGCGCAGCGCCGCTTCGGCTTGGTCCCAGGTGTCATCGCTGCCAATCCGGGCTTCCGGCCGGTCGGCGAACTTGATGCGGAAGTTCGGGAATCCAAAGTCGCGATAGACCGTTGTCAGCAGTTCGACGAAGCGGGCGGTTTCCGGCGCGATCTGCTCCTGCGTGCAGAAGATATGCGCGTCGTCCTGGGTGAACGCCCGCACTCGCATGATGCCATGTAGTGCGCCGGACGGTTCATATCGATGGCACGAGCCGAATTCAGCCATGCGCAGCGGCAGTTCTCGATATGACCGCATGCCCTGGCGGAAAATCTGCACGTGGCAGGGGCAGCTCATCGGCTTCAGCGCGAGGAATTTGTCCTCGTCCTCCACCTGGACGATGAACATGTGCGGCTTGTAGTTCTCCCAGTGACCCGACTTCTCCCACAGGCTGCGGTCCAGAAGCTGCGGGGTTTTTACCTCCTGGTAGCCGGCGGCATCGAGACGGCGGCGCAAGTAGGCTTCCACTGTGCGGTACAGCTTCCATCCCTTCGGATGCCAGAAGATCGAGCCGACCGCTTCCTCCTGGATATGGAACAGGTCCATCTCCTTGGCGATGCGCCTGTGGTCGCGGCGCTCGGCTTCCTCCAACTGGTGCAGGTAGGCATCGAGTTCCTTCTGATCGCGCCAGGCGGTGCCATAGATGCGGCTCAGCATGGCGTTGCGGTGATCGCCCCGCCAATAGGCGCCGGCCACCTTCATTAGCTTGAAGGCGGTGCCAACATCGGCGGTGCTGCGCATGTGCGGGCCGCGGCAGAGGTCGATCCAGTCGCCTTGGCTGTATAGCGTAATGGTTTCCGTCGTCGGCAGGTCCTGGATAAGCTGCGCCTTGTATTTCTCCCCCTTCGCCTGGAAGAAGGCGATGGCCTCGTCGCGATCGATTACCTGACGCTCGAATTTTGCGCCTCTGCCGATGATGTCTCTCATCTTGGCTTCGATGGCCAAGAAATCGTCCGGCGTGAACGGCTCGTTGCGGGCGAAGTCGTAGTAGAAGCCGTTCTCGATCGAGGGGCCGATGGTGACCTGGGTGCCGGGATACAGCGCCTGCACCGCCTCGGCCAGGACGTGGGCAGCGTCGTGACGGATCATCTCCAGCGCCTCGGGATCGCGGCGGGTGATAAAGACAATGCTGGCGTCATGGTCGATGCGGGTGGACAGGTCGGCGGTCCTGCCGTTCAGCTTCATGGCCAGGGCAGCGCGGGCCAGGCCGGGACCGATCGCCGCAGCCACGTCCATGCCGGTGATCGGCGCGTCGAACTGGCGCACGGAGCCGTCGGGCAGGGTGATGGCGGGCATGGGCCGAAGGTCCTGTCAAGTTGATAGCAGGAGTCTATGGCGAAGCCACGGCCTGGCCGCAACCCTTCGCCGCGGGAAACGGTCAGCAGCCGGACGGCGCAGTTGTGCTCAAGGCATCAGGACGCAGTCCCACGCGATGGTTGCACCTTCTCGTTTAACAGGTAACGATAGGTCCAATGCTGGCCGCAAGAACCACCGAAGGAAACCCATGCCGCAAGCCGCCTCTGCCCTGACCGGCACGGTCAACGCCGGAGCCCGCCTGGACCGACTGCCCCTCGGCCGCTTCCACCGTCGCATCCTGACGCTCATCGCCGCCGGCATGTTCTTCGACGCCTTCGACATCTACCTGCAAGGCGGCCTGCTGGGCGCCCTGGTGCATGATGGCTGGTCCACCCCCGCCATCAATGCCGCATTCCTTTCCAAGACCTTCCTCGGCATGCTGGTTGGCGCGCTCGCCGCCGGATACCTGGGCGACCGTTTCGGCCGCCGCGTCTCCTACCAGATCAATTTGGCGATCTTCGGCCTCGCTTCGCTGGCCGCGGCCTTTGCTCCCAGCATGACCGTGCTGATCTGGCTGCGCTTCGTCATGGGCATTGGCCTGGGAGCGGAGATTGTCGTCGGCTATTCGACCCTGGCCGAGTTCATCCCGCCGTCCCACCGCGGCCGCTAGGTCGGCCTGCTGTCGCTGATCACCAATCTGGCGGTGACCGCCACCGGCTTCGTCAGCCTGGCGGTGATCCCGACACTCGGCTGGCGCTACATGTTCGTCATCGTCGGCATCGGTGCCATGGTGGTCTGGGTGCTGCGCAAGACCATGCCGGAATCGCCGCGTTGGCTGGAAGCGTGCGGCCGCCTGGCCGAGGCCGAAACCATCCTCACCGCGATTGAAACCGAGTGCGGCGGCGCCGCCAATCTGCCGGCACCAGACCTCACCCCGCCCTGGCCGCGGCCGTCCCCAGCCGCCTGTCCTACCTGTTCTCCGCCCACCTGCTGCGACGGACGCTGCTGGCGCTGCTGATCGCCGTCACCACGACGACGGTGCTGTACGGCTTCAACGGCTGGCTGCCGACCTTCCTGGTCAAGCAGGGGCACGGCATCGTCACCACGCTGGCGTTCACCGCGGTGATGGGCCTGGGCGCGCCGGCCGGATCGTGGCTGGGCAGCGTCATCGCCGACCGCGTCGGACGGCGCTTCGGCATCGTCGTCCTGGCGCTATCGTGGGCCGCCTTCGGCGTCGGCTATGCCTACGCCGACACCAATGCCGAACTGATGGGCGTCGGCTTTGGCGTCATGGTCCCGTCGTATGCCCTGGTCTCGGTCGGATACGCGATCTACATCCCCGAGTTGTTCCCCACGGTCCTGCGGATGCGCGGCGCTGGGCTGGCTGGCGCGGCGGGCCGTCTCGCCGCCGCTGGGGCGCAATACGGCGTGGTTTGGGCTTACGGCTTCGGCGGTGTCGGCGCGGTGTCCGCCGGCATGGCGGCGCTGCTGGTGTTGCTGGCGCTGGTCATCCTGCTGGCCGGCATCGAGACAAGGCAACGCTCGCTGGAGGCGCTGTCCAGCACCCTCGGCGAGACCCCAACCCGGCCCCTCGGCGGCCTCGCATCGATCCGCGACAACCCCTGAAGGAGATCTGTCATGCGCTCTCCCATCAACCATCCCTCCGCCTGGCGCGCCGCCGACATCGCAGCCGGCGGACACTGGCTGCGGCCGCTGTCTGGGCCGGAGGTGGACGCTGTCGCCGCCATGCTGCATAGCGTCCGCACGGGCGGCAAGGCAATGCTGGAGCTGACACCGGACGACGTGCCCCTCGGCGCCTTCGCCCCGGTGCTGACCGAACTGACTGATGCTCTGGAACACGGCATCGGCTTCCGCACCCTGCGCGGCCTGCCCGCGGAACGCCTCAGCGTCGACGACAACCGCCTGCTGTTCTGGGCGATCGGTACCCACCTCGGCGTGGCTCGGCCGCAGGGCAAGGCGAGCCAGTTGATGTCCGATGTCCGCGCCGCCGGGGGCGAGTATCGTGGCGCCGGCGGGCGTGGCTACAACACCAACGCCGAACTGGACTACCACACCGACGGCACCGACGTGGTCGGGCTGTACTGCCTGCGGACCGCGCGCAGCGGCGGCATCAGCCGTGTCGCCAGCTCGGTTGCCATCCATAATGAAATCCTTCATTGCGAGCCGGCGCTGGTGGAGCGGCTGTTTCAGTCCTTCCCGCACAATCGGCAGAACGAGGAAGCGGCAGACGAGCCGCCGTTCTACCTGGCGCCGGTCTACAGTTTTCGTGATGGGCACTTCGCCGCCCGCTACATCCGCAACCACATCCGCGCCAGCCAGTTGCGCGCCGACACGCTGCGGCTGACCGACCTCGACCACCGCGCGCTGGACATCGTGCAGGACCTGGCGGAGACGGATGAGTTCCGCTTCGACATGGTGCTGCAACCGGGCGACATGCAGTTCGTCAACAACCACGTCGTGATCCACGCGCGCACCCACTACGAGGATTACGACGAACCCGAACGCAAGCGGCACCTGCTGCGGCTGTGGCTGTCGGTGCCGCATGGCCGCCCGCTGTGCGAGGGCCTGCGCGACGTATACAAGAGCGTCGAGCCGAACACCGTGCGCGGCGGCTTCAAGGGCCAGCACGTCGGTCCGGCGTTGCGCGCCTATCAGGCGCGGGCGGCGGCGGCGCTAGGCATGCGCGACACGCCTTACTGAAAGGACGACCACCATGAGCAAGACATTGCGCGCGATCCTGGATCAGCCCGGCATCCTGACCCTGCCGGGCGTGTTCGACGGCATCTCGGCGCGAGTCGCCAACAGCCTGGGCTTCCCGGCGCTGTACATGACCGGCTATGGCGCGGTGGCGTCGGCGCTCGGCGTGCCGGATGCGGGCCTGGCCAGCGTGACCGAGATGCTGGACCGCGTGCGCTGCATCGCCGCCGCCATCGACGTGCCGTTCATCGCCGACGGCGATACCGGCTACGGCGGCCTGCTGAACGTCGATCGCACCGTGCGCGCCTATGCTGCCGCCGGCGCCGCGGGCATTCAGCTCGAGGATCAGGAAGTGCCGAAGAAATGCGGCCACACCGAATATCGGCGGGTGGTGCCGTTCGAGGAAGCCGTCCAAAAAATCCGCGTCGCGGTGGACGCGCGTCCGCACGCCGATTTCCTGATCGTCGCCCGAACCGACGCTCGCTACGCGGAAGGCCTGGATGAGGCACTGCGGCGCGCCGAGGCGTTCCTGCACGCCGGCGCCGACATCCTGTTCGTTGAAAGTCCGGAAACACCCGAGGAGCTGCGCCGGATCGGCGAGACGTTCCGCGGCGCCACCCTGCTGGCCAACATGGTCGAGGGCGGCCGGACACCGTTCCTGTCCACGCATGAACTGGAAGCAATTGGCTTCAAGGTGGCGCTGTTCCCCGGCACCGGCTTTCTGGCGATGGCGCAGGCGCTGTGCGAAGCCTATTCCTATCTGCAACAGGCCGGCACCAGCACCGGCGGCCCGCCGCTGTTCCCGTTCTCGGAGATGAACACGCTGATGGGCTTTCCACGCGTGCACAGCTTCGAGCATCGATGGGCCGACGCCGAACCGCGGCGCGCGGCCGAGTAGCCTTGAAGATCTTGCTGACGCGTTGCGGCCGGCATCGGTTCACCCGTCAAAAGCACCTATCCCAATGATCCGCAACATCTATCGGCCGCCCGGCGCCAGATCAGCCAGCACCTGAACCAGGGCTGCGGGCTTGACAGGTTTGCCCAACGCCGGGCGCGCCGCATGACGTCCCTCCATGTCGCCCCAGGCATAGCCGGTCAGGAACAGGAATGGCACGCCGCGCGCCACCAAGGCATCCGCGATCGGTTCGGCTGTCTCGCCATTCAGGTTCATGTCCAGCACCGCCGCGTCGACCTCGTCGCTATCGAGCAATGCGAGCGCGCGCGGTACGTCCGGGACCGGACCAACTACTTCCGCCCCTGCCGCTGTCAACACGCCGCGTACGCGCCAAGCCAACATCGCGACATCCTCGACGACCAGTACGCGCAAGCCTAGCAATTCGGTGGCCTCGGCTTCGCGATCCATCAGGTGTACTCCAGCTTGCTGGACAGCGGTAGCAGGAAGCGGCATTCCAGCCCCTCCGCTTCGAAAGCCATGCGGACGTCTCCACCAAGCTGGTAAGTAACGCTAGACTCGATCAGGCTTGAGCCAAAGCCACGCCTAGGTGATGACGTGACCGGGGGTCCACCGCGCTCGCGCCAGAACAGGTCAAGCACGCCGCCGCCTGGCGCCTCCGGGGAGCGATCTAGCCGCCGCCAACTGACTTCGACCTGCCCATTCGCGACAGACAGCGCCCCATATTTGGCGGCGTTGGTCGCGAGTTCGTGCAGCGCCATGCTCAGGACCAGGGCGGCGTTGGGCATCAGGCGTAGCTCGGGTCCATGCACCTTGACGCGCTCGACACTGTCGTCATAGGGCGCCAGCGTAGCGCGCACCGCATCAGCAAGGCCCGCACTCCGCCATGCCTCACGGGTCAGCAGGTCATACAGGGTTGCCAGCGCATCCAGCCGTGTCTCGAGAGTTTCGCGGAGCACAGTGGCACTCTCACTGCCGCGGGCGCTTTGGGTCACTAGGGACTGCACGATGGCCAGCGTGTTCTTGACCCGATGATTCAGCTCGGCAAGCAGCAAACTCCGCTGTTCCTCCTCCCGCTTCTGGGCCGTCCGATCGCGCAGGATCTTGAGGAAGCCGCGGGTCTTGCCATTGCCGTCCTGCAGCGGGGTTACGACCTCGGTGCCCCAAATGCGCGAACCGTTGGCACACAGGTGCCAACGGTCGTGTTCGGCCCGACCGCTGCCGAGTGCTTCAGCCATTTCAGCCTCCGGCACGCCTGCCAGGTGGTCCTCGGGCGTGTACGAGGATTGCGTTAGGCCGGCCGATGGCGTCCGCCTCGTCCCAGCCCAGCACCTCGCGGGCGCCGCGGTTCCAGGCCGTGATGCGGCCCTCGAGGTTGGTCGTGAAGATGGCGTAGTCACGCGCGCTCTCGACAATAAGGCGGTAACGCTCCTCACTCTCGCTCAGGGCCTCTTCCGCCCGCCGCTGCTCGGTGCGGTCGCGCAGGATCTTGAGGAAACCCAGCAGTTCGCCGTCATGCAGCGGCAGCAGCTCACCTATCGAGAAGAACCGCGTACCATCGCGCCGGATGTGCCACCGCTCGTCAACCGCCCTGCCCTCCTGCAATGCCCTTCGCATCTCGGCCTGCGGCACACCGGCAGCGCAGTCCTCGGGGGTAAAGATCAGCCGGCAAGGACGGCCCAGGACGTCGGCTTCCTCCCAGCCCAGCAACCGGGTGGCGCCACGGTTCCAGCCGGTAATGCGATCTTCGAAGTCCGCCGTGATGATGGCGTGATCCACGGCACTCTCCACGACGGCACGGAGACGCTCCTCGTTTCGGATCGGGTCCGCACGGCTTGACTTTGGCACTAGGTCAGCGGTCTGCACACCTTGGTGGCGCATTTCCACCGCGGTCGGTCCAGAATAGCTGTGCCAATGCTCTTGCGCGTGCTGCGCCGCGGCCTGAACCTGCCGCACCGCCGTTTCGCCGGAACCGGCCTCGGCCTTGGCAATCACTTGGCGGAGGCGATCGACCTCCGCACGCAATTCGACTGCTTCCCGGCGCAGCCGGCACTCGACATGGGCTTCTGTCTCGTTCGTCGCGGGATGATCAGCCAAGCTCTTCCTCCACGCTAGCCTTGCCGCTTCGTCATGTCGGCCAGGAACCACTCGCCTGACATGAACCCTGAGGGCGCGGATAAAGTTTCATCAGGAATGAACGCCAGCACGTCGAGGTCGCCATACCATTGCGAGATAACAGCGTTACACAAACCCGCAGAAACCTTGACTCCCCCGTGTTTTCGTAAACCGGCTCAAATCCGGCTGCATAATGCCGGGTCAACGACTTGCGAGGGTGGTCAGGCGGCGGATCTCACTACGCCGACGAATTTTACCTCGGCGACGCTTCACGCGGCAAGCGGTCCAAGCCAACGATGCCCATCTCAAAGCGGCTTCTGGCGACCGCCACGGTGTTGGATGGCTACCCTTGTGCCACAGCGGCAAGACGTTCCGAAATGGATTGGCATACGCCGACGACTGAGTGACGCTTGAATGCTGGCGGCTTGGTGAGTTTATCAGACTGTCTGTGGTCTGGTCGCCTTGCTGTTCTGTCAGCCGATTTGGTAAAGGAAGTCCAGACCTCGGTTGAGGCTGAACCGTATGTGGAGACAGAAGGTGAGGTGCGCTGGCGTCGCTAGAAGGCGCTAAAATTCGGCTATTTATAAGTCGACGATTATCATGGACCGACTGCATTCCGCATCGAGATCATCAAACTGCGCCAAGCCGCTAATCATTGCCGGAGCAGGTTTGCGGATGGCTCGTATCATGTAAAGAAATGGTCTTGCAGTTGCGGACAAATCTCGCCATTCTGTTTTCCTTGGTCTAAAGCCGTTGGAAGCGGGACTGCTGATGACTTTAAGGCAGAACTGGAGCATCTGGCACCCGGCGGTCCACTTGCCGCCGCGGCATCGGGCGATGCTGGTGGAAGACGCGAACGAGGAACAGCGGGGATAACAGCCGGCCACGCCACTCGGTGCCCACGTTCGCCGTGCTGTTCCATGCTGATAATTGAGGATTTCACTTCGTGCCAATCCGCCACCTCTTCATCGTTGGCCTGCTGATCGCCAGCACCGCCGTTCAGGCCCAGCAGCCCAAGCCGGCTGGCATGAGCCTGACGGAGGCCGCGGCGCGGCGCTTTCCGCAGCCCGTGCGTGTAGGGGATCTTCTGAAGCGGCAGGTGCTCCGGCCGCTTGAAAGTCAACCCACCGTTGGATGGGTCCGCAACGTCGTGAAGCAGCCTGACGGCAGCGTTGATGTGGTGGTGGACTACGGCGGCGTGTTTGGCCTGTTCACCAGGCCGATTGCGGTTCCAGTGGATGCCATGGTCCTGCTCGGCCATTACATGGAGATCGTCGATTTCACGCCGGAGCAGCTAAAGCAGTTCAAGACCTTCGATACGGCCAGCACGATGCCGTTGCCACCCGACAGCATCATACACGTCGGCCTCGCCCGCCCATCACATTGAGCGGTCGCGGCTGCTGGGTGGTGGCTATTCGTGGGCCGGCACCAAAGCAACTGTAACCGGACGATGCTATTCATCGAAGACACCAAAATGGAACACGTTCTCTATTTTCAGGTTCACCGATTTCCAGCGGCCGATAAGGCTTGTTTCACCGCCGCTTCGGTCTGCCTCCGCTCAATCAGGTGTATCAGAAGGCAATAAGGAACATGACCACACCAGATGCTGTCGTCCGCACTCGCCTGCTGCACCCTCTGCCGGTGCGCATCATGCACTGGATCAATGCTCTTGCAATGATTGTCATGATTACCTCCGGCTGGGGCATCTATGACGACTATGTCGTTATCAGCAGGCTGCATTTCAGCCAAGTGCTGCGGCTGGGCGATGGGGCGCAGGACAGCCTGCTGTGGCACTTCGCGGGCATGTGGTTCCTGGCGATCAACGGGTTGGCCTACCTGCTCTACGGCTTGTTTACCGGCCGCTTCCGGGAGCGGCTGTTCCCGATCAAGGGCGCGGATCTGGTGCGGACGGTGAACGACACCCTGCACTTCCGCATCGCCCATGAGGACATCAAGCAGTACAATGCAGTGCAGAAGGTGCTCTACATCGTCGTGATCCTCGCCGGCATATCGCAGGTCACCACTGGTCTGGCGATCTGGAAGCCAATTCAGTTCTCCGGCCTGGTCAGCCTGTTCGGTGGCTTCCAGGATGCGCGACTGGTGCATTTCTGGGGGATGGCGGTGATCGTCGGATTCCTTGCTGTCCACGTCGCCCTGTCGTTGCTTGTTCCTAGCACGCTGTGGGCCATGCTGGCGGGCGGCCCACGTATTCCACGTCCGACTCGAGTTCGCCGCAATAGGGTTGAGACATGAAATCCTTATTTCGTCCCAGCAAGGTACCTGACCCGACGCTGCTCGATGACCACCGGCCGCTCCTTCGTTCACTTGAACGCCGAGGATTCATTCGCGATGGGTTTTCACTCGGCGCCCTGACAATGCTGACTGGGTGCGCCTTCAAGACACCGGATTCGGTCAGAACGGCTTTGCTCAAGGTCTCCAACTTCAACGACTGGGTGCAGGCGCAAATCTTCGACCCCAACAAGCTGGCGCCGACCTACCCGGAATCCATGGTGCTCAAGCCACCGACGTTCAACGCCTACTACGACATCATGAAAGTGAAGCCCGTGGACGGGCAGACCTGGCGTCTCGAACTCGCCGGGTTGATCGACAACAAGACGCCCTGGACCGTGCAGCAGATCATGGCCCTGCCCGAGCAGGAGGAGATTATCCGCCACATCTGCGTGGAGGGGTGGAGTTACATCGGCCAGTGGTCTGGCGTTCCGCTGCGTACATTCCTGCAGCGCATCGGTGCCGATACGCGGGCGAAATATGTTAACTTCACCACGGCTGACGACTACCCGAGCAGCATCGACATGGCGACCGCCCTGCATCCTCAGACATTGCTTGCGACCAAATATGCCCGTGAGACGCTGGATGCGCCTTTTGGGTATCCGTTGCGTCTGCGTACGTCGACCAAGCTCGGCTTCAAGAACCCGAAGTGGATAACCGCCATCGAGGTGACCAATACCTATAGGCCGGGTTACTGGGAGAAGCTCGGCTTCAACTGGTACAGCGGGATTTGATGAAGCGCATCGTGACGCTGGAGGTCCGATTCATTGGCAGGCGGTTCAAGAACGATGATCAGGTTGCCGCCGTCTGCCTTTGGTTGCTCTCGCGCGGGGACACCGCGTGCGATATGGGATCGAGGCTGACAGCGATCTGGCCTTGATGCCAAATACCTCAGGCGCCGATCTGGCGCTGGCTGACGATTTCGCGTGCTATCCGCCGATCGCGGATTACGCCGTCGTTGGCGATTGCCGGACGCTTGCACTGATCTCGCGGCAAGGCTCGGTCGACTGGCTCTGCCTGCCCGATACGTCGGGGCCGTCGGTGTTCGCGGCGCTGCTGGACCGGCGGAACGGAGGCCGATTCGCGCTGCGTCCAACTGCGCCGTTCCGCACCGAGCGGCGCTATCTCGCCCGCACGAACGTGCTCGAAACCACCTTTATCACCGCATCCGGGCGCGTTCGGGTAACCGATCTGATGACGCTGAACAGCGCCGATGGGCGTGGGCTGCAGGCCGAGCGAGAACTGCTCCGCGTCGCCGAGGGCATCGAAGGCGAGGTGGAGCTGGAGGCGCTGTATGATCCTCGCCCGGACTACGCGCGCGCACGGCCACGTCTGGTCAATCGCGGTGCCGCGCTTGGCTGGATGTTCCAGCACGATGGCCAGGCGTTCTGCCTGCTTGCGGAACTGGACATGCGTCCGGCTGGGGTTGCGGTTGCCGTCGGGCTGACCGGTCGGGTCAGGCTGCGCCGAGGTGAGCGGCGGCGGCTGTCCCTGTCGCATGCGACCCGCGACATGCTGGTTATCCCGCCGATGGGCGCGGCGGCGGACCATCGCCTGGACCGGACGGCGCAATGGTGGCGGGACTGGAGCGCGCAATGCACCTTTAATGGCCGGCACCGCGCGATGGCACTGCGCAGCGCGCTGGCGCTGAAGCTGCTGACATATGGCCTGTCCGGGGCGGTCCTTGCCGCGGCAACCACCTCCCTGCCCGAGGCCATCGGCGGCGTACGCAATTACGACTACCGGTTCTGCTGGCTGCGCGACGCGGCGACGACACTGCGCGCGTTCACCGACCTTGGATTCCGCAACGAGGGACGTGCCTACCTGGAATGGCTGCTGCATTCCACCCGCCTCACCCGGCCGCGGCTCGTGGTGATGTACGACGAATACGGCCGAACCCTGCGGTCGTTGCGGGAGCTCAGTCATCTGGAGGGTTATCGCGGCTCGTCCCCCGTGCGGATCGGCAACGACGCGACGGGACAGCTTCAGCACGATGTCTATGGTTCGGCCATCGCCGCCGCCGTCGCTTATGTCGAGTGTGGCGGCACGCTGGCAGCAGACGAGCAGCGGCTGCTGATCGGCTTCGGCCGGCAGGTCTGCGCGAGCTGGCGCCAGCCGGACAACGGGTTATGGGAGGTGCCCGGCGCACGGCGGCATTATGTCCACTCCAAGCTGATGTGCTGGTCGGCGTTGGACGCGCTGCTTCGCCTGGACGACATGGGACACCTGCGGGCGCCCCTGCAAGACTTCCTGCGCGAGCGCGAGGCCGTGCGCGAAGCCATCGAGACCCTGGGCTACATTACCGCGGCCGATGGCGGTGGCAGCTACGTCGGCGCGTTCGGTGAGGACTGGGTCGATGCCAGCCTGCTGATCATGGCTCGGCTCGGCTTCCATGATCCTCACCATCCGCGCATCGTCGAAACGGAGAAGCGTATCTGGCGGGAACTTGGGCGCGACGGGCTGCTGCTGCGCTACCTGCCCGAGATTGACGGACTTGAATCGCATGAAGGCGCGTTCGGCATCTGCGGATTCTGGGCTGTGGAGCTGCTGACATTGCAGGGCCGGATCGAGGAGGCCGAGGCGCTGTTCCACCGCGCGGCTTCGCTCGCCAACGACGTGGGCCTGCTTGCCGAGGAGTACAATCCATCATCCGGCGCGGCGCTTGGCAACGTGCCGCAGGCGTTTACCCACGCCGGCCTGATCTCGGCGGCGTTGATGCTGGCCCAGGCGGGAAAAACGGCGGCCGGGAAGGAGACGCGATCATGATGCAGAGTCTGGCGCTGCTACATCGCCTGGCCGAGAATCTGGACGCGGTGTTGATCTGGGCACTGGTGGCGACCGCGCTGATGACGACGGTGCTGCAAGGCAGCCAGGGGCTGGGCCTGTCGCGGCTTAGCCTGCCATTCCTGTTCGGCACGTTCGTCACCGCCGACCGCGGACGGGCGGTGCTGGTCGGCTCTCTGATATATCTGGCCGGGGGCTGGGCCTTCGCGGTGCTCTACTTCTTCATCTTCGCCAGCCTGGGCGCGGCGACCTGGTGGATCGGCGCGGCTCTGGGGGCATTGCATGGGCTTTTCCTGCTGGTCTCACTGCCGGTGATGGCGCTGATCCATCCGCGCATTGCCTCGGCGTATGATGCGCCCGCCAGCGAGCCGAAGCTGGAGCCGCCGGGGTTTATCGGCCTGAACTATGGCTATCGCACGCCGCTGACCACCTTGCTGGCCCAGGCGTTGTACGGCGCGATCTTGGGCGGATTTCTGCCGATGCGCTGACGTGGTCCGGATCAGTCGCCGCGCTAGGGGTAACGTGTTCGCTACGACGCTCCGCACGGTAAGCCGCACCGCATCCTTCGCTGGTTTCCGCTTCCCTGCGATTGCTAATAAGTTCGCTGCGGCCAGACCATTCGACAGAATCAGTTCCGTGCACGGACCGATCACCAGGACCAAGACTGCTGCAAAAGGGGATCATCATGACAATCCGCGCCTTCGTTTTTGATGCCTACGGCACCCTCTATGACGTTCAGTCCGTGCTGGAGCGCGTCGAGCGCGCCTGCCCCGGCCGAGGCGCTCTTATTACACAGATCTGGCGGCTGAAGCAGTTGGAATACACGTGGTTGCGAACCTGCATGGAGGACTTCGCCAACTTCGCCGTCGTGACCCGCGACAGCCTTGTCTATGCCCTTCATGTCGCCGGGGTCGAGCCGGCCGAGGCGCTGGTGACCGAGCTTGAGGACGCCTACCTGCACCTTACGCCGGCACCCGAGGCACACGACTCACTCCGCGCGCTTGAAGGGCATACGCGGGCGATCTTCTCGAACGGCAGCGTGGCGATGCTCGACGCACTCGTCCTTAACACCGGCCTTAAGGGGTTGCTGGAGCACGTGGTCAGCGTCGATTCGGCAAAGGTCTTCAAGCCGAGCCCGAAGGCATACGCGCTGCTCGAGCCGGTCATCGGCGTGCCGCCCAACGAAACGATGTTTGTATCCTCCAACGGCTTTGACGTGGCGGGCGCCAAGCGCTTCGGCTTCCAGGTCGCCTGGGTGCGGCGCGGCGGCGGCCCAGGGACCGCGCCGGCCGACGCCGGTCCCACCGACATGTTCAAGGCTCAGCGGCTTCATGCCGAGATGCTGAATGCCAAGCCCGATCACGTGCTGGGATCCCTGACCGAACTTGTCGATCTGCGTTAGCGTGATCACCTGACGATGACCAAGCAGAAGGGAGAGGCCTCAGGCCTCTCCCCCCACGCATCAGGCCGCCACCGCCATCTGCCCGTTGATCACCAAACCATCCGATCCGGCTGAGACATGCACGATGTCGCCTTCCTTCACGCTTCCTTCCAGGATCATCCCGGCCAGCGGGTTCTGCAGAGACCGCTGGATTACCCGCCTCAGCGGCCGAGCACCGTAAATGCTGTCGTAGCCTTCGGAGGCGAGCCATTCGAGGGCAGACCGATCCAGCTCGATGCCAATCTTCCGGTCGCGCAACAGCGCCTTCAGGTGCTCCAACTGGATCAGCACAATGTTGGCCATGTCGCTGCGTTGTAGGCGGCGGAACAGGATGATCTCGTCCAGCCGGTTGAGGAACTCCGGCCGGAAGTGCTGGCGGACAATCCGCATCACCTCGCCCTGCACCATCGTTGTCGGCTCGCCCTCTGGCTGATGCGCCAGGATGTCGCTGCCGAGGTTCGAGGTCAGCACAATGATGGTGTTCTTGAAGTCCACCGTGCGGCCCTGGCCATCGGTCAGGCGGCCATCATCCAGCACCTGCAGCAGTACGTTGAAGACGTCCTCGTGCGCCTTCTCGACCTCGTCGAACAGGATCACCTGATACGGCCGCCGCCGCACCGCCTCGGTCAGCACGCCGCCCTCGTCGTAGCCGACATAACCCGGCGGCGCGCCGATCAGCCGAGCCACGCTGTGCTTCTCCATGAACTCGCTCATGTCGATCCGCACCATGGCCTTCTCGTCGTCAAACAGGAACGCCGCCAGTGCCTTGGTCAGCTCGGTCTTGCCAACGCCGGTGGGACCAAGGAACAGGAAGCTGCCGATCGGCCGGTTCGGGTCCTGCAGGCCGGCCCGCGCCCGCCGCACCGCATGGGCAACCGCCTGCAGCGCCTCTTCCTGACCGATCACCCGGCGGCGCAACTCGTCCTCCATGCGGATCAACTTGGCCCGCTCGCCTTCCAGCATCTTGTCCATCGGCACGCCGGTCCAACGAGATACGACGGCGGCGATGCCTTCCTCGGTGACCGCCTCGTTCACCAGCTTGCCGTCGGCTGATTTTGCCAACTGCTGCTCAATGCCGGGGATGACGCCGTATTTCAGTTCCGAAGCGCGGCCGAGGTCGCCGCGACGTTGCGCGACCTCGACTTCGTTACGGGCTTGGTCCAGCCGCTCCTTCAGCTTCTGCGTCTCCTGCACTTGGTCCTTTTCCGCCTTCCACGCCGTGGTCAACGAATCGGACCTCTCCTCCAGTTCGGCCAGCTCCTTGCGCAGCCGCTCCAGCCGCTCCCGCGAAGCCGGATCAGGCTCCTTCTTCAGCGCTTCCTGCTCGATCTTTAACTGCATGATGCGACGATCGAGTTCATCCAGTGATTCCGGCTTGCTGTCGACTTGCATGCGCAGACGGCTGCCAGCCTCGTCCATCAGGTCGATCGCCTTGTCCGGCAGGAACCGGTCGGTGATGTATCGGTTCGACAAGGTCGCGGCAGCGACCAGCGCACCATCCGTAATGCGGACGCCGTGATGCAGCTCGTACTTCTCCTTGATGCCGCGCAGAATGCTGATGGTGTCCTCGACACTTGGCTCGCCTACGAAGATCGGCTGGAACCGGCGTGCCAGGGCAGCGTCCTTCTCGACATGCTTGCGGTACTCATTCAGCGTGGTGGCGCCGATGCAATGCAGCGTGCCGCGGGCCAGCTCCGGCTTGATCAGGTTAGACGCATCCATGGCGCCATCCGCTCGGCCGGCGCCGATCAGCGTGTGCATCTCGTCGATGAACAGGATCACCTGGCCCTGCGCGGTCTCGATCTCCTTCAGCACGGCCTTCAGCCGTTCCTCGAATTCGCCGCGATACTTCGATCCGGCAATCATCGAGCCGAGGTCGAGCGACAGCAGTTGCTTGCCTTTCAGAGCCTCCGGCACGTCACCATTGACGATGCGCAGCGCCAAGCCCTCAACGATGGCGGTCTTGCCGACGCCAGGTTCGCCGATGAGAACCGGGTTGTTCTTGGTGCGACGGGCCAGCACCTGGACGGTGCGGCGGATTTCCTCATCGCGGCCGATGACCGGGTCAAGCTTGCCCTCCCGCGCCAAAGCAGTCACATCGCGAGCGTACTTCTTTAGCGCGTCAAAAGTGGCCTCGGCGTTTTGGCTGGTGACCTTGCGCCCCTTGCGCACGTCGTTGACCGCCTTCTCCAGCGCCTGCGGCGTCACGCCGCCGGTTTTCAGCGCCCGCCCGGCCGACGTGTTGGATTCGGCCAGCGCGACCAGCAGCCGGTCCTGCGCGACATACTCGTCGCCCGCCCGTGTGGCGGTCTGCTGGGCGGCGTCCAGGACGCGTACCAGTTCCGGGGTCAGTTGCGGCTGGCCCGCGCCTTGGCCGCTGACCTTCGGCTGACGCGCGACTTCCGCGTCCGCTGCCGCCGCGGCGGCTTTTGGATCGCCACCGGCGATCCTGATCAGGCCGGCAGCGGCGCCTTCCTCATCGTCGAGCAGCGCCTTGAGAAGATGTTCCGCGGTGATGCGCTGGTGGAATTCGCGGATGGCTATGGTACCAGCGGCTTGCAGGAAACCCTGCGCCCGCTCGGTGAATTTTTGAATATCCATGATGTGTCCCTACGTTCAGGCGACTGGTTCAACCCGCCCCTAAACAGGCGACGGGTCAAATCTTCCCAAAGAACTTGGGGCGACTTAAACAACGGCTCAAGGGGGCGGCTGACTGGCCGTGTCGAATATCTGGATTGTCCTCTGTTTAAGCATCTGACGACGGCGGCGCTTAAGGTTATGGGCAGCGATTCGCGGACCTCGTGGATCAGTTCAACAACCTGCCCAGTGGAGAGCGCCTTGGTCAAGGTCGAAGCGCCACCGGCCTAGCGGCGAAGTCGTGGTTCAGCGGCGTGTCGCATCAGTCCCGACGCGCAGTGCAGGATGAAGCATTGCCGGTGGGTAAGGCGCTGCCAGGATTTCAATCAACCAACAGTGGCTTGGACAAACCGATCGGCCGATGTCGCAAGGCACGACCGCTGACATGTCATTTTTATGCCGATTCGTATCGCGCGGCGTCCCGCCAGCGTCTACTTCGCACAACAGCGCAAGCTTGATCCGATCACAAGGCCTCGTTTCTTCATTGGGATTTCTCTAACGCCACGCTGGAGTGATGAGGTGCGACGGACCTCCAGAACCCAGTTCGTTTCATGTCAACCGGATCTTTGTTCTGAGACAGACGCAAATTTTTCTCGCGATTCCGTGAGATTTCGATTGCAGATCACGCGATTGTGAGCTAAGAAGAAGTTGTTTCCTCCCTTGAACCTGGCCGCGGGGGTTCACCCCCGCGGCATTTTTTATCGGGACGTATTCATGCCGCGCTCCCACGCAATTGTTCGGCGCCACTATTTCCAAACCAGCGATGCAATGGATTCAGACCGGGAGGCGCAGTGGGCGGGTCTTGTCAGCGCGGCCAGACCGTATCTCACTGTTATCGTGATCGCAACGACATTGGTGTCGGTATGGGTCTGCCTCTGCGCGGTCTAGTATCCAACCGCCGACAAGCCCTATTCCATTCACCTGCGTCATGGCCCTATCGCGGCCGCGCTTGCAAACGAAGCCATCCCGCCCGATCTGATGCAGACGGCCAGTGAGGACCAACCTCGAAGGGGGCGAAACCAGGCTGGCAAGGTTAGCTACGGCACCGTTAGCCTGGCGTTCTTGCAGCCGCGAGCACCAGTGCCACGGCGTTGGCAAAGTCTGCGGGCCGGTTGTCGCGTTCGATCCGCCGCAGAGCGCCCGCGCGGATGCCTCGCCAAAGCTCTTCCTGTCGATACAGCGCGACAACCGCCGCCGCGAACGCCTCCGGGTCATCCGTACCCGCAGAAAGCATCTCCTCTGCGTCCACCCAACCAAGCTGACGGCGCAGCAGCGCCGTCGCGACCACCGGAAGTCCACGAGACGCCGCCTCGAACACCTTATACGGCGTGCCGGCGGCATAACGCGTTGGCGCGACAAACACTCGGTGGCTGTTGTACAGCGACCGCAAGTCGGTAACAGTGCCACGCATGGTAATACGCGGGTGATGCGCGAACCGTCCTAGATCAATGTTCGGCGCCGTATAGCCGGCAATGGTCAGCCGAGTCTCCCAGCCCAGTTGGTGTTCGATCAACGGCAGCACCGCGTCGGTGAACCAGATCAGGCTGTCGAGGTTCGGGCTGTCCGGCGTATGGATCGCACCGACGAACAGCATCCCCGCCCGCTGCGCATGCGGCCGCGAGGTCGGATCAGGTTCGATCCCATGTCCCACGATGGCGACCGGGCCGATGTCCCGCGCGCGCAGGATTTTGGCCTCCTCCTGGCTCACCGCCACCACGGCATCGCAGATATCCGCATTGACGAAAGCCGCCGTCGTCGCGGTTTCCAGATCGTGGGGCACGGCCCGCAGGCGCGCCTGTTCCGCCTCCCGCAATGGAGCGATGGCTTCGGTGTCCAGGATGATCAGAGGACGCACCGCCCCATCCTGGGTCACTTGGGCTAGACCGGGTCGCACCTGATCCAGGTTGTGCGTGCGCACGATCCAAACATAATCGTAGTAGCCGATCCGGTCCGCCAGGAGCGCCTTGAATCGGTCGATGGCATGGTCGTGCATGACTTCCGCTGTATCTGGCATGTCGCCAAACACCCGCGCGGGATCGTGCACACACCCGTTCACCGGAAAGACCGTTACTTGGTATCCGAGTTCGGCCATAGCCTTCACCACATCGTTCGACCGTACAAAGCCCGAACCGATCCGGCGCAGCGGCACGGTATCATCGATAAACAGCACCCGCGGGTGCAGCGGTCCGGAATGGCGTGCGAAGACCTGGACAGGGCCGCCCGGTGCTGCGCGCTGGGACAGGTAGGTTGCGTGCTTGCGCAGGAAGTGCGCATCCGCACTCACCGGCCGCCGGTCATGGTCGTCATGAAACAGCACAACCGACGGATCGTAGACAACTTGTGCACCAGCCTGGATAATCCGCGTGCACAGATCGACGCCTTCATGGCCAGACGCGGCACATTCCGGATCGAAGCCATCGAGCCGCGCCAGCAATACCGCCCGCACCAGCAAAAACGTCGAGGAACAGAAGTCAACCGAACGAACGAAATTGGCCTCCGGCGACAGCGGCGGCCTGCCCCGCTGGTAATCATGCGTCCCGCCATCGTTCCACAGGATGCCGCCGGCCTGTTCGATCAAGCCATTCGGCTGGATCACCATGCCGCCGACCGCGCCAATGGCCGAGTCGCCGGCGAGACGCGCGCAGGCGCGTTCGATCGCCGTTGGCCCCAGTCGCACCTCGGTCGTCAGGAACAGGACGGCCGTAGCGGTGGCGAACTGGCTGCCCGCGTTGGCGGCCTGCGACCAGCCAATATCAGTCTCGAACCGCAGCAGCCTGGCGCCGCGGACATAGTCGCCGATGGCCCGGGTCTCGTCGCCCGAACCCCGATCGACGATGATCAACTCGATGCTGCCCGCGCTGTTGCCGCGCAGCGACGCAATCGTCGCCATGGTTGTGGCGAAGCTGTCCCGGACCGGCATGACGACACTGACCAGCGGATCGCCAGCGCATTCGAACGTGTAGCCGAACCGGCCGGCGATCGGCAGCAGCGCGATAGCGGCATGATGCGACAGCGCGCGCGCCTGCGCTTCAGTGATCCGGTCAGCATCCGGTGCGGCGCTGGGCAGCCCGTCGCGCCGGCCGATGGTCAGCCAATGCGCAAAGGGACCCGGCGCCAGCCCCTGATCCAGATCGCAGCGGACCCGTGGCTGCGCCGCATACCAGGACAGATCGATCGAGGCGGTGGGTGACCGCAACTCGCGTGCGCCAAAGCCGAGGAAATGCAGATAGCCATTGCGGAAATGACGCGATGTGATTGCCGCCTGCAGCCCGGGGTCAAGCGCCAGGTAATGCGCTTCCGAAAAGCTGTCCAGCGGATCGAAGTTCGCCGGGGTATCGTTGCACAGATAGTGCTGCAGTGCAGACTTCCAGAGGCCGAGACGAATGGCGTTGGCGACATCCGGATACCGTTGGCGATACCAATCCGAATCGAAGTAGTGAGAGGCTGGCAGTTCCGGCTCCCCCGCTTCGGTTCGTCGCAGGTAATGATTGAACACGCCCTGCTGGCGGATCACCGGGATATCATCGGCGGCGAAGTTCGCCAGATAAACGGTAGGATCGAACAGCCTATGCCCGATACGGTCTTCCGCGCCGCCGAATTGCAGATAATGGTCGTAGCTGTTGGCCAGTCCGCTGGCGGAAAGCACCTCCGGTGTCAGGTCAGGATACCGGTCGCGGTAGCCTAGCTCGTCGAACAGCCAGTGCGGTGAGCGATCCAGGCAGCCGCGGCGGCAATAGGCATCGAAGGCGGAGGCGAACTCGCCGCCCTCGATCCCCGCCGCGATTCGTGGATACATGTGACGGTGCCAGGCTTCGTTAAAGAAACGGTTTGGTGAATGCCCCTGCCGCTGGCCGGACTCGAGATGGTACCGCAGCAGCGCCGCTGGCTGGTCGGCGGCAATATGATCGGCCACATCGGGATACGATAGGCGATACCAGTGCGGATCGAACACCGCCCAGGCAGGCTTAGTGTCCTGGGGCAGCTTCAGCACCTTATGCGCGGGCAGGTCGAGCGGCCACATGACGGGGTTCGGCTACAGGCGCCGCTCGACGGCCAGGACGCCGGATTGACGCAGCGCCGCGATTTCCGCTTCAGAATAGCCATGCTGGGTCAGGATTTCCGTGCCATGTTCGGCGAACCGGGGCGGTGGCCGGCGGGTGCCGCCCTGGGTGCGGCTGAACTTGATCGGTGTGCCGATCCCCTTGTACCAGTCGAGTTCGGTGACCATCTCCCGGTGCGCGGTGTGCGGCGCGGCGGTAGCCTGGTCCACCGGCAGCACTGGGCCGGCCGGCACACCGTTGCGGATCAGCCGCAGCGCCAGTTCCTCGCCATCCTGGTCGGCGAAGGCAGCGGCCAGCGCTAGGGTCAGCGCCACCCGGTTTTCGTTGCGCTCGCCGTTGTTGGCGAACCGCGGATCGTCGGCCAGTTCAGCGCGTCCGATCAGCGCGCAAAGCTTGCGAAACTGGCCGTTGTTGCCGCTGGCAATGAAGATCTCGCAAGTGCGCGTAGGATACTTGTCGTATGGCACCAAGTTTGGATGCGGATTGCCGGTGCCGGCGGGACGTTTGCCATTGAGGAAGAAATTGGCCGCCTGGGGATGCAGCAGGGCCATGCCGCAGTCGTATAGCGTCATGTCCAGATACTGACCGCGGCCGGAGTGGGCACGCTCGTGCAGCGCCATCAGGATGCCGATTGCGGAATAGAGGCCGGTGCCCATGTCGACCATCGCGGTACCCAGGCGCATCGGTCCAGTACCGGCATCGCCATTGACGCTCATGAGCCCGGTCATCGCCTGCAGAATGGCGTCATAGCCCGGCAGTCCGCCAAGCGGTCCGTCGCCGCCGAAGCCAGACACGCGGCAGTGGATCAAGCCGGGGAAGCGCTGCGACAGCATGTCCTGGTAGCCAAGACCCCATTTCTCCATGGCGCCTGGCTTGAAGTTCTCGATCAGCACGTCGCTGCCGTCCAGCAGGCGCAGCAGCACCGCCTTGCCCTCCGGCCTGCCGAGGTCGAGTGCAATCGCCCGCTTGTTGCGGTTGACGCCGATAAAGTAGCTGGCGTCACCGCCGTGGAACGGCGGCCCCCAGTCGCGGACCTCGTCGCCCTGCGGCGGTTCGATCTTGATCACGTCGGCGCCGTGGTCGGACAGGATCATCGTGCAATAGGGGCCGCCGAGAACGCGAGTCAGGTCGATGATCTTGATGCCAGCCAAGGCACCGGGGGTCTTCGCGAGACCCTTGCCCGCCGGACCGGGTTCATCCGATCGCGGGTCGCCCACTGCTGCGGTGACCGTGCCGTCCATCGAGGTCGATGCTCCACTGCTGACTCCGACAGTTTTAGACCAGGCGAGACGTGTTGTGCCAGAGCGCTATAACCATTTGCTCGGTGCGTGAGCCGGTCCGCGACAGCAGGCCAGGATCAGCGGCGTTGTTTCGACCGCCGCCGCAATCAGTCAAGATCGTGTTGTTTTCCTGGCTGTGTCCGACGCAGGAGACGCACCCCGACTAAGCTAACGCCCAGGATGGCCAACGAGGCGGGCTCAGAAACAACACTGGTAGTCACCGAAACGTTGTCGAGAACGCCGTCAAGGGAAACGGTGTGGTTGTTTGTAGTATCCGCGAACAACAAGGTTGTCTGAGTGCTATTGGCGAAGAAGTTAAACTGAAAGTTGCTCAACAAGCCGCTAGCGTTGTTCGGCGCGGTGGCCGCGGTGTTGTTCAGCAGAGCGCCACCAAGGGTGGCTCCATTCAGGGCGGAGGCCGTGATGCTTTGCAGCGATCCGTCACCCGCAGTTGTTTCGCCGTAATTGAAGCTGACTGTATAGGCAGTCCTTGCTTGAGTGACGAAGCTTTGCCACAATTGACCGTTTGGCGTGGTCTCCCCAGCGTTGAAGACGGCGACGTAGTGGCCGTCCTGAGCGACGCCGCCCGCACCAAAATACGGCACAGAGGCAGTCGCTACATGTCCATTCGATTGCCAGGAAGCGAAGCTGCCGGTCTCAAAGTTGCCGTTCTGAATGACGTTTGCTTTCGCAGCCGTCGAGGTAATAGCCAATAAAGCAACGATAATCACGCAGAGCCTACACCCGACACACTTGCGCAAGCTATCTCCTGTCGATACGTCACGCGCTGTTGCGCTTTCGCGTTCCTGGGACCAGATGCGGCCATTCGCCTGCATGACCAAGAACGCTACCGTATGACGCTGCAACAAGCGTGTCAATTCGCTTATGCAAGATTTGGGTTTTGAGCACCCATCCATCGTCAAGCGCCAATGTTCCTGCAATACAAAATCTAATTGGCTGTCACGTCTACGGCCGTTGGTGAGGCTTGGCTCCATGATCTATCAAAGGTCCTTGGAGACCGAAACCATGGACCTGCGCCGACAGATTCCGCCAGCACCCGCGCCGCACGACGTCGAGGCGAACTCCTTGACCTGTGATAGCCCGGTGCCGCTTTCGCTATGATCGCGGCGGCAGTCCTAAACCGCCGCCGTCAGCCCCGGGCCGGCCGCAGGCCGCACCAACTTCGCCGCGTTCAGCGGCACTTCGACATCGATCTCCAGCATGGAAACCTTGGCGCCACGGTCCATCTTGATCTGCACCGCGTCCTGGTCCACCGATACATGCCTGCCGATGACCTGCAGGATCTCCTCCCGCAATGTCGCCATCAGGTCAGACGATCCGATGACGCTGCGTTCGTGCGCCAGCAGGATCTGCAGCCGGTCGCGCGCGATCGGCGCGGTGCTGCGTTTGCGGAAGACGTCCAACAGGTTCATGCGACTCTCCTCCCAAACAGGCGTCCGATAATGCCTTTTCGTTGCATTGGAACAACGACATCGACAGTCTCGCCCTTCAACCGCCTCGCCGCGTCGAAATAAGCGCGGGCGGGGGCGCTATCAGGGTTGTTCAGGGTGACCGGGGAGCCGATGTTGGACGCCTTGAGAACTTCTTCGGATTCTGGAATAATGCCAAGTAGCGGGATCGACAGGATTTCCAGCACGTCCTCGGTCTTCAGCATCTCGTTGCGCGCAGCGCGCATCGGATCGTAGCGGGTGACCAACAGGTACTTGGTGATCCGCTCCCCCTTTTCCGCCTTCAGAGTTTTCGAATCCAGCATGCCAATGATGCGGTCCGAGTCCCGCACGGAGGACACTTCGGGATTGGTCACCACCACCGCGAGGTCGGCGTTGCGCATCGCCAGCAGCGCGCCGCGCTCGATGCCGGCCGGGCTGTCGCAAACCACCCAGTCAAACTTCTCCCGCAGTTCGGCGATGACCTTGTCGACGCCTTCGGTGGTGAGCGAATCCTTGTCGCGGGTCTGCGACGCCGGCAGCAGCGACAGGGTGTCCATACGCTTGTCGCGGATCAGCGCCTGCGACAGCTTGGCGTCGCCCTGAACGACATTGATCAGGTCGAACACGACACGGCGTTCGGCGCCCATCACCAGGTCCAAATTACGCAGTCCGACGTCGAAATCAATGACCACGACATTCTCGCCGCCCCGCGCCAGCGCGGCCCCCAGCGCGGCGGTGGAGGTGGTCTTGCCAACCCCGCCCTTGCCGGACGTCACCACCAGGACCTTGCCCATCCGCGTTCCCCTTTTATTCTAACACAGAAATGTTCATCTGCTCGTTCTCCAGCCAGACCTGCACCGGCTTTCCCACCGCAATGGCGGGCATGTCGTCAGCCGTCTGGTAGACCCCGTCGATCGCCAGCAGCTCCGCCTGCAACTTGCGGCAGAAGATCCGTGCACCCGGATGGCCGCCCAATCCGGCGATGGCGCGACCCCGCAACGTGCCGTAGACATGCACCGATCCGCCTGCCATGACCTCGGCGCCGGAGGCGACCGAGCCGAGAACGGTGATGTCCCCGCGTTCAAACAGGACGGATTGGCCGGAGCGGATCGGCTGGTCGATCACCAGTGCATTGGATTCACCGTTGGGGGCCGATGCCGATGGCGCAACTGGCTTGCCAGACGTTTCACCCGGGATCTCGACCGGCCGGCCAGGTCTGGCATTGGCCGGCAGCGGGCGCCCCCAGGCCTCGATCCCTGGCCAGGATGAATGCGCGCCCTCGGTGCCGATGATGCGGATGCCGCGCTGTTCCAGAAGCTGAATGAACTCGGTGACGCCCTGCTGCTCGCGCGGGACCGCTCCCAGGTCGAGCACGACAGGGCGTGCGTCGAAGAAATTGGGTGACCGTTCCATTTGCGCATCTAATGCGGAGAGCCAAGTTTGCAGCGGCAACTCAGGCGCGAGCACCAGGGCCATGATGGAGCGGCCGCGCAGGCGGATAAGCGGGGTGGTCTCGGATGTTGTCACGGTTTCGACCTATCGCTTGACCAGCGGCCGGTCAACGAGAAAACCACATGCATCCATAGAATGATGTGGATAATACGCGCCATCAAACCCCAGGTCTTGTGGTTTGCTTCAAGCGCCAACCCAATTGGTGGGAGGCAGCGGGCCGTGGACAGCCCGTCATGGAATTCTGCCCTGATTGAAGCATCATTCCCTAGCCGAAACGCCGCCAGGCGCTACCCCGGCGGCGGCGCGCGCCGGTCAGGTCATCATGTGCTCCAGCAGCGTTGTCAGGCTGGCGGTGGTGGCGCCGTCGATGGTCGCGACGGCCGCCGCCGCTCCGCCCGGGGTCGCGGCGACCGACAGCGTCGCGCCGTGCGCCATGTCAGTAACGGACAGATACGACGACAGCGTGGATGACAGGCCGTTCCAGTTGGTCGCCGCAAGCGTGCTGCGAAGATCGAGCCTGTCGCTGCCGGTCAGGATGTCGCTGGTGAAGGTGTCCGAGCCGTTGCCCGCCCGCGGCAGGACGTAGACGTTGCCGCTGCCCGTGTCGGTGACGGTGTCGGTCCCCCCGGTCAGGCTGACCGTGTCGCCGCTGCCGCTGATGAACAGCATGTGGTTGCCGGATGCCGCGATGACCGACACCTGGCTTTGGCCGACCGTCGTGCTGGCGGTGCCTGCGGCGATGATGATGGGCGCCGGCAGCGGACTGGCGCTGGTTCCCGCGGTGGGCGACCAGGCCGCGGTCGGACTTGTCTTGTCCCACCAGAGGCCGGCACTGTTCTGCTGCCAGATCGCCCTGTTGACATAGGCGAGTTCCGTCACGTTCGCCGTCGTCGCATCGGACGCGCCATTCAGCGAGACCGTGCCACCGCTGGTGATCGTCCACAGGTTCCCGGCGGCGTCGGTCAGAGCGGTTGTCGTGCCGGCATACACCACCGAGTCGTTCGGCGATGCGACCACCGGCAGCGGACTGGCGGCGGTGCCGTTGTTCGGCGACCAGGCCGCCGCCGGCGTGGTCTTGCCCCACCACAGCTTGCTGGCGTTTTCCTGCCAGAGCGTGCCGCCGACGTAGGCGAGTTCGGTGACACCGCCGGTCGTGGCATCGGCGATGCCGTTGACCGCGACCTGGGCACCGCTGGTGATCGTCCAGGCGTTGCCGCTGGCATCGGTGATCGCGGCGCTGGACCCGGCCAGAACGACTGTATCGTTGGGCGATGGCTTCGGCGGCGCCGGCAGCGGGCTAACGGCGGTACCATTGTTCGGCGACCAAGCCGCGTCCGGCGTGGTCTTGCCCCACCACAGCTTGCTGCCGTTCTCCTGCCAGACCGTGCCGCCGACATAGGCCAATTCCGTGACACCGGCCGTGGTGGCATCGGCGACACCGTTGACTGCGACCTGCGCATCACTGCTGATCGTCCACAGGTTGCCGCTGGCGTCGCTGATCGCGGCGCTGGATCCGGCCAGCACGACCGTATCGTTTGGCGATGGCTTCGGCGGCGCCGGCAGGGGGCTGACGGTCGTACCATTATTCGGCGACCAAGCCACGTCCGGCGTGGTCTTGCCCCACCACAGCTTGCTGCCGTTCTCCTGCCAGACCGTGCCGCCGACATAGGCCAGTTCCGTGACGCCGGCCGTGGTGGCATCGGCAATGCCATTGACCGCGACCTGGGCACCGCTGGTGATCGTCCAGGCGTTGCCGCTCGCGTCAGTGATCGCGGCGCTGGAGCCACCTAGCACCACCGTGTCGTTAGGTGATGGAGAAGCCGGCGGCGTCGCGGACGAACCCGCAGTGGACTGGCTGAACAGCCAGCCAAGCGGCGATCCGGGGCCGTCCTTAGGGTAGTACGTGTCCCACACATCGTGACCCAGGCTGTTGTTCTGAGTGTAAATCATGTCGCCGCCGTTCGCCTGTTCGGCTGCATACAGGTTCTGGTCCCAGGCAAGCGGAACGGTGGTGTCTTGTCCGCCATGGATGGCCCAGAACGGCACGTTCTTCAGCGCGGCGACGACCGAGGCGTTCGGCTGCGGGTAGCCCTGGCCGTAATCCGAGCCCGCCAGCGAAAGCGCGGCGGCGAAGATTTTTCCTTCGGTGCCGGTGTAGGCATTATATTTGATGATCATGTCCTCGGTGCCGATGCCACCGAGGCTGTTGCCAGTGACATAGATCCGGGATGCGTCCGTCGCATAGGTCGCCATGACTTGCTTCAGCGCGGCGATTGCGTTGTCCTCACCGGCGGTGTCTGCGGTGCTGACCCCACCAAAGTTGATGGTGTTGCCGGACGGATCCGCGGTCTGGTCGAGCAGCGGCATGACAATGATCGCGGGGTAGTCGGTGCGGAACGCCGTGCTGTTGAACCATGGGTTCACCTCTGGCAGCAGAACGCTCGGCACGGTCCCGAGATCAAGCTGATGCAAATAGAGCACCGTTGGATATTTGATATTTGGATTGTAATTGGCCGGTAGAAGCACGTCATACTGCATGCCGTTTATGGTCTGTGTAATCCAGTTTCCGGCGGTGATTGCCGAACCTGAGGTAGACGTCTGACTGCCGCTCATCGCCGCTTAACCCTCGAATGTTGATCGATGGCGGCAGTGGTCACGAATTCGTGAAGATGGTCAAAGCGAAAATGCGGCGCTTAAAAGGTGCCATGGGCCAATTTGGCAATCATTACATAACCCGAAGCCGGTTCAGTCGGAGGATTTTAGAACTCTAAGAGCTATATCCTGCTAAAATAGTTTTTTTATTGTAACTAATTGCAGCCATATCTCTATTTTCAGTGATATAATTAATATTTTATTGCTTTTATGTGTTTAGTGCAAGTTCGTCTGCATTCCTCCAAGCAGAATTCCGCAATGTACGGTCGTATTCTTGTCACGTTTATGCGCTAACCGCCGCCGGAGTCATGAAAACATCACCCAACGCCTCTACCATTCGCTGCTATTGCGGGCACATTGGGTGCTTATGGCCTACACGAAGCCACGTTTCTACCAAACGGGCCTTTGCTGCAATCCGTTGATTTCAGCCGCTGCTTTGGTGACAACCTTGCCGTGGCGAACGCCTCCATGACCCATGCCGACAATGAGATGGTCGGCATCATTGCACAGTCTGGTGCCGGAAAATCTACCTTGCTGGGCCTGACACAGCCCGACCGGCGGCATGATTACCAGCGATGGTATTGGTGTTAACCCTGATTGCGCGGCAAGGCGCTGCGCGACTGACGGGGGTGTACCACGAGGATCTTCCAGCAGTTCAACTTGGCTGGCCGCTCGACGTGCTGACCAAGAAAATTGCGGAGCCGCTGAGCCGTCATTGATGGCCTGATTGACATCCGGGCAACTTAGAGTCGCCTGGTCCACTCGTATTCCATGTCCGGCTCGCGCTCCTCATTACGCGACCCGTCGTTCAGCTTTGCCATCCAGAATCCATGCGCTTCATAGAAGACCCGGGCACTGTGTTGCGCTGAAAGGTAAACAGACGCAGTTGTCCTGAACTCTCCTGCTTGGCCAACGCGAGCAGCCGCGAACCAACACCCTGCCGGTAGTATCCCGGCAATACGTAGAGCTGGTCTCGCTCATCACCGTCCAGTGCAACAAAGCCGATCAACCGGCCATCCCGGCGAGCGACCCACATCCGGCACCGCCGTGTGACGGTGTCGGTAAGCCAGGCATGCACCTTCTCATCGCTGTGTAATCGCGGCAGGAAAGGCAGTGCATCGGCACGCGAGGCAAGCTACAGATCCGCGATCTCGTCCACATAATCGGCGGTCGCGAACATCAGTTGGGTGTTGTCCGTATTCATCCCTTCTATCATAGCACCTCGAATGCCCGACACTTTCCCGATGGTCCGAAGGACGCAACCGGCCTACGCTTTTGGTGGAGGTTCAAGCCGATGCCCTATCCCACGCATCTTCTACCCACCACCGTCGTCGGCAGCTACCCGCAGCCGGACTGGCTGGTGGATCGCGTCACCCTGCATCAGCACGGCGTGCCCCGTGTCCACGCACATGACATGTGGCGGGTATCGGGTACGTTGCTGGAACAGGCGCAGGATGACGCTACCATCCTGGCGATCCGCTCAATGGAGCAGGCCGGGATCGATATCGTCACCGACGGTGAAATTCGGCGGGAAAGCTATTCCAGCCGTTTCGCCCTGGCGCTGGATGGCATCGACGCCGATCGGCCGGGTGAACTGCGCACCCATTCCGGCCGGGTGACGAAGGTGCCGCGCGTGGTCGGACCTATCGGCTGGGTGGCGGAGGTGGAGACTCGGGGCATGGCGTTCCTGCGGCGGAACACGGATCGGGCGACAAAGATCACGCTGCCGGGGCCGTTCACGCTGTCGCGCCAGGTGCAGAATGACTTCTACACGGACGAGGAAGAACTCGCGATGGCCTACGCCGAAGCGGTGAACGCGGAACTGCGCGCACTGAAAGCCACCGGCGTGGACGTCGTGCAACTGGACGAGCCATGGGTGCGGCAGGCGCCGGACCAGGCGGCGCGTTACGGCGTGCGGGCAATCAACCGGGCGCTGGAGGGGATCGAAGGCCCGACCGTCGTGCACGTCTGTTTCGGCTATGCCGCGGTGATGGCGGACAAACCCAGCGGCTACAGCTTCCTGGCTGAACTGGGCGACACCACGGCGCAGCAGATCTCCATCGAGGCGGCGCAGCCCCGGCTTGATCTGGGGGTGCTGCGGGATCTGGCCGGCAAGACGATCATGCTGGGCGTGCTGGACCTGAACGATCCGGCGGTGGAAACGGCGGCGGCTGTCGCGGCGCGCATCCGGGCCGGGCTGCGGTTCGTGGACGCCGAACGGCTGGTGCCGGCGCCGGATTGCGGGATGAAATACCTGCCGCGTCAGACAGCCTTTGGCAAGCTGAAGGCGCTGGCCGAGGGGGCCGCGATCGTCCGGCGGGAGCTGGCCGGATGATCCCCGCGATGTTTTCAGTCGGCAATCTGGCGCAACGGACGAGCGGGCACAGTCTCAGCTTGCCAGCCGCAGCAAACGATCCGCGTTACCATGGGCAATTTTCAGGCGGTCGGCCGGTGAGACCGGCAGCGAGTCCAGGAACACTCGGGCGCGTGCGTTCGAGGCGAACGGGTAGTCGACCGAGAACAGGATGCGGTCCACGCCGAACGCCGTCAGCGCCGCCAAGAACGGGACCATGGTGAAGAACCCGCTGGTGGTGATCCACACGTGATCGAGGATCGTCTGCCGCACCGAGCGCCTCAGGTGGGTCTTGGCTTCGGCGGCGGTGGTTTCGTCGATGCGGTCCAGCATGAAGGGCAGCGCCTCGCCCATGTGGCCGATGACGATCTTCAGTCCGGGATGGCGGTCGAGGGCGCCGCTGAGCACGAGGCGGAGCGTGTGGATGGCGGTCTCGGCGTGCCAGCCCCAGGCGGCCAGTGCCAGGGTGAAGCTGAAATTGCCCGGCAGGCGGTCGTAGTAGGCGTTCCGCACCGGCTGTGTCGGGATGCCGGGGTGGAGGTAGATCGGCAGGTCAAGTTTTTCCGCCCGCGCGAGGATTGGCTCGAAGGCAGCGTCGTCGAGGAAGTGGCCGTCGGTGGCGCCGTTCACCAGCACGCCGTGGAAGCCGAGGTCCTTGACTGTGTGTTCCAGTTCGTCCGCCGCCGCCTTGGGCGCGAGCATCGGCAGGTGGGCGAAGCCGCGGTAGCGGGCGGGGTGGCGGGCGCAGGCCTCGGCCAGTGCGTCGTTGTAGGCGCGGGCGAGGTCGATGCCGGCTTGGCCGGGGACGAGGTCGGCGCCTGGACCGGCGACCGAGAGCACCTGCGCGGTGATGCCGCTGGCGTCCATGTCCGCGAGCCGCGCATCGCCGAGGTCGGCGAGTTCGTTACGTTTGGTGGTCTGCGACCAAACGAAGCCAGGGCCAGGGAAGCCGCGGCGGGCAATGGCGTCGCGGGCGATGCCGGAGACGATACGGGGGACGGTGAAGTGTTCTTCGAGGGCAACGATGCGCATGTGGGTTTCCTCCCATAGGCCGGGCGGGAGGGTCGCATGTTAGGGGCATGGGGGCTATGCGGCAATTGAGCCAAGTGCCGTTTCTCGCATCGGTGCCTCAGGGTTCGGAGGTACCCCAAGGAGGCTGGCTGTTTCTCCCCTCAGCCGCCGTTCGGCCGGGACGCGTGTTGCTGAAGCGGGCATCCACCCGGTGAGACAAACAGACTTCAGCGATGCGCCTCGGCTTTAATCCTTAGAGCATGATCGTTTTAGGTTGACCCGTAGCCGGAGTTGACGAGGTAATTGGCGCATTCTTCGACGGTATACTCGTCGAGGAGCTTGGCGATCGCTTCGATCACTGCGTCGATGGTGCGGGCGTTGGCCTTGCGCAGCAGGGTTTTGAGTTTGGCGAACACCTGCTCGATCGGGTTGAGGTCGGGACTATAGGGTGGCAGGAAAATCAGCTTTGCACCCGCTGTCCGGATTGCCTTGCGGATGACAGGGCCCTTGTGACTGCTCAGATTATCCATGATCACAACGTCGCCCGGTCGTAACGTCGGCACCAGGAACTGCTCGACATAGGCGCGAAAACTGATCGCGTTCATCGGCTGATCGAGCAGGCATGGCGCATGAATGCCGTCGCATCGCAGGGCGGCAACGAAGGTTTGCGTCTGGCGATGACCATGCGGCACCTTGGCGAGCAGACGCTGGCCGACCGGGCACCGCCCCCGGATCGGGGTCATGTTCGTCTTCGTCCAGGTTTCGTCTACAAAAACAAGCCGTCTGGGATCAACTTTATCCTGCCGCTTTTGCCATTGCAGGCGCCGACGGGCAACATTGGGACGATCCTGCTCGCTGGCGTGCAGGCTTTTTTTTAAAGCTGAGACCAGCGCGGTCAACGATGTTCCAGACAGCAAAATAGCTCACCGTGATGCCACGGTCTTGCAACTCAGCGAGCAGTGCGCGCAACGGCAGATCCGGCTGTTGCGCAATCCGTTCGATAATCCTGTCGCGTTCGTTGGCCAGTGCGAAGGGCCGATGACCACCCAGCCCCTGCGCCGCCACGCTGCCCTTCTGTCGATCCAGCCGCGACCACCGCTGCACAGACGACTCACTGACCTGGAAGAGGGTCGCCGTCTCAAGCCGGCTCCTGCCTGAGCGGAATGCCGCGACAGCGCGTTCTCGCAAATCCAACGTGTAAGGAGCACCCATCCATGCTGGCCTCCGACCCAGCCCACAGCTTGGATCAGATTTTAGGCCGCGCCGGAACCCCTACTCACGCAGGAGTCAACTTAAAACGATCATGCTCTAAAAAGACGACGCTGTTACGAGCAAAAAGACGAAAATATGATGACTCTTCGTTTTCATCCTGTTATCGAGGTCGCAAGAGCGAAGAGGAAACAAATGCCGTCGAGCGTGCGGATTAAGGCTGGTCCCGTTGAATTCGAGTATGAGGGTGAAGCCGGGCTTTCAGTCAGCGACATCAAGGGCCTGTTTTCGCACATAGAGACTCTGTTCAAGTTACCAGTGCTACGCGAGTCAGAGCAGCATACGCCTGCGCCGGAGACCTTTGTGGCTGATGGAAAGAGCGCTCCGCCAACGCCTGCGCAGACGCTTCATATCGCAAGCATCGCGAACAAACTGAAGGTAAAAACGGGGCCTGACCTTGCGGTGGCGGCTGCGGCTTCATTACAAATCTCTGAAACCAATAAAAGCTTCACTCGTAATGAACTACACGACACGATGAAGAAGGCAACAATGCACTACAAAAAGCCGATGCAGGGAAACTTGACCAAGATATTGCAGTCTTTGCTGGGGTCGAAGTTCAACCAGATCAGCGACGGCGTGTACTCGCTCACAGCGGCAGAGCATGAGAGTTTGGTTGCCCAGCTTGCTTGATCTCGCAGCACTCAAGGCGTGGCTTCACCGCGACCTCAAGCCGCTTGATAAGCTGCTCCTAATTCTTTGTATCTTCGACCATCCGTGTAGCATCGCGAACCTATGCAAGCAGGCTGCGCTGGCTGGGTTCAAGCTGCCCAAGAAGTGGAACGCTTCCTCCATTCTGGCTCGCAGCAGTGGGTTGGCCATCAGGGTGCCTGCTGGTTGGGAATTGACTGACGCGGGCAAGAACCATCTGCGCAATCTAGGGGTGAGTTCACTCAGCCCAGCGGCTGTCAAAGTGGCGTCAGATCTTCGCTCCCACCTCTCGAAGATCAAGAATAAGACGACGAGCGCGTTCGTAGAAGAAGCTATCGAATGCCATGAAACAGCGCTTTATCGCTCAGCCATAGTCATGTCGTGGATTGCCGCGGTGGACGTTTTGTATAAACAAGTTGTCGCCAATCATCTGGCCACGTTCAACTCCGAGGCCATAAAGGTGAATTCGAAATGGAAGGCCGCAGTCAACCAGGACGGCCTGACGCGCATGGGCGAGGCGGACTTTTTCGACAGATTGGCCGCAATTGGCGTACTGGGAAAGAACGCCAAGGAGGAACTAGTAAAAGCTCTCAAACTGCGGAATGGCTGCGGACATCCTAACAGCCTTAAAGTTGGACCTAAATTCGACTTTGGCCATTTGGCGGGAGATGTCGGCGGCTTGGGTGGCGGAGCGGATGGAGGCATAGAATGAGGCATCCCTGCCGGGAGATGCCGTCATGCTTTGCCTGCCGCCCCGCTTCGCCGCCATCATTTTAGCATTTGCCCCTGTGTTTGTGCAGCATCGTACCTGGCGCCATGCTCAATTGCTGTGGCTCGGTGCGATGCTGGCGCCGGGCCGGCGCACGGTGAGCAGCCTGCTGCGGATCATCGGGTTGCGTCGGGAGCGACATTTCGTCAACTACCACCGTGTGCTCAACCGTGCGGTCTGGAACAGCCGGCATGGGGCACGCCTGCTGTTAGGTCTACTGATCAACCGCTTCGTTTCACATGGTCCAATCGTGCTGGGGGTGGATGACACGATCGAGCGGCGGCGTGGCAAGCGGATCAGCGCCAAAGGCATCTACCGTGATCCGGTCCGCTCATCGAAGTCGTTCTTCGTCAAGACCAGCGGCTTGCGCTGGCTCAGCCTGATGGTGCTGGCGCCTGTGCCCTGGGCACAGCGGGTTTGGGGTTTGCCATTCCTGACCGTGCTGGCGCCCTCGGAACGCTTTTGCCGCACGCACAACCAACGGCATAAGAAACTAACAGACTGGACCCGTCAGGTGGCCGTGCAAGCGCGGCGCTGGCTACCGAAGCGGACGATTGTGCTGGTCGGCGACAGCAGTTTTGCCGCGCTCGATTTGCTGGGCGCGCTGACGCGCCAAAGTCTGATCTGCATCACCCGCCTGCGCCTGGATGCGGCTTTGTATGCGCCTGCCCCACCGCGCGAGGCGGGCGCCAAAGGGCGACCACGCAAGAAGGGCGCCCGGCTACCAACGTTGACCCAGAGACTGCAAGATCCCAACACCAAGTGGCAATCGATCTCTGTCTCAGGCTGGTATGGCAACACCGAGCGCTGCCTGGAGGTCTGCTCGGACAGCGCCGTGTGGTATCATGCCGGGCAGCCGGTGCTGCCGATCCGCTGGGTAATGCTGCGCGATCCCGACGGCGCCTTCGAGCCACAGGCGCTGCTGTGCACCGATCCCGCGCGTGATCCGTACGCCATCATCGGCTGGTTCGTCCGGCGCTGGGCGCTGGAGGTGACATTTCGCGAGACGCGGGATCACCTCGGTGTCGAGACCCAGCGCCAATGGTCCGATCAGGCGATCGCCCGCACCACGCCGTGCCTGCTGGCGCTGTTCTCCATCGTCACGTTGCTGGGCACGCGCCTAACCAAGCGGGCTCGCTTGGTCGTCTCAACCGCCGCGTGGTACCGCAAGCAACGTCCTACGTTCGCCGATACGCTTGCCGCCGTGCGCCGTGAAATTTGGGCCGCACAGGGTTTTTCGATGTCACGGTCCAGGGTAGACAGTCAAAAACTCTCCAAGGCACTACGCGAAGGCATGACCTACGCGCTCTGCAACGCCGCATGAGCGCCGCCAAATGGCCAAAGTCGAACTAATATGGTCGCCAGTCACTTGGAAACACTGATCCTGAATGTCTTCGAGACGTTTGCGCATTGTAAGCGTCGTGCCAACTCCACTGGTGTTTTGATGCTATCCCGTGTTGACACCAACTGGATCAGGATTCTTCCAAATCCACGGCAGCAGGCTGCGTAGTTGGTTCTGCTTGGTGCGGCCTGACACGATGCGTTCGAGCATATCGGTCAACCACGCCATGGGATCGACGTCATTCAGCTTCGCCGTCTGGATCAACGTGGCGACGATGGCCCAATGCCGCCCACCGCTATCGGCTCCGGCGAACAACGCATTCTTGCGTCCGAGGGCAACCGGACGCATGGCGCGCTCGACCGTGTTGGTATCCAACTCGATGCGGCCGTCGTCGAGGAACAGAATTAACCCGCCCCAATGGTTGAGCGCATAACGGATCGCCTGTGCCAGGGCGGAGCGACCCGATATGCGGCCAAGTTGCTCGTTCAGCCAGATGTACATGGCCGCAACAAGCGGGCGGCTGTGCTGTTGCCGTGCCTGGCGGCGTTCGTCGGCGGACTGGCCGCGAATGTTGGCCTCGATCGCATAAAGAGCCGCAATCTGCCGCAGTGCCTCTTCGGCGAGCGGTGATTTGGTAGCGATATGGATGTCGTAAAACTTTCGGCGTGTATGAGCCCAACAGAAAGCCAGTTGGGTTGCGCCGTCCGGGATCGCCGTGACCAGGCGGCCGAACCCGGCATAACCATCGACCTGGAGCAGACCACGGAATCCCTTTAGATGCACCGCCGGATGATCCGCCTTGCGGTCTTCGCTGTAGACGTAAGCCGCGGCGGAATGGCCCGGCCCCTGCCAGGAGCGATTGTCGACGGCATAGCACCATAACCGTCCGGTCTTGGTGCGTCCCCGGCCGGGGTCGAGCACCGGCAAAGTGGTATCATCGGCAAACACTTTGGGCGACGACAGTACCGTGCTCAGCATCAGTTCGTGCAGCGGGGCCAGCCACCAGCAGGCCCGGCCCACCCAGTTGCATAACGTCGAACGATCCAGCGTCACACCCTGACGGGCGAAGATCTGCGACTGGCGATACAGCGGCAGATGATCGGCATATTTGTTGACCAGCACATGCGCCAGCAGCGCCTCGGTGGCCATGCCACCATCGATCGGCCGCTCCGGGGCGGGCGCCTGCACGACGGCTTGCTCGCAGGCCCGGCAGCCATAGCGCGGACGGCGGATCACCCGCACCCGCAATTGGGCAGGAACGTAATCCAGCATCTCCGCCCGATCCTCACCGATCGGATGCAGCGTGCCGCCGCAGCAGGGACACGCCTTGTCTTCGACATCGATAACGACCTCAACCCGCGGCAGATGTGCCGGCAACGCGCCGCGGTTGCGCTGCGGCGGCTTTATCGGACGCGCCACTGGTTCGGCATCCGACGCCGCCACCGCTGGCGGCGGTATCGCCGCTTCCAACCCGGCTGCCTGCTCGGCCAGGGATTGCTCCAGGTCTTCCAGTCCATGCTGCAATGTCTCGTCGTCCAACTGCTCGGACCGGCGGCCAAACCGATTGCGTTGCAGGCCGGCGATTAGCAGTTGCAGCCGCTCGATCTCGGCCAGCGCGGCGCGCAGGATCAGCTGCAACGTCGCCGGATCGCCGGGTAGAGCGGTGGGAGCGGTGAACACGCTCGGAGGCTGGAGTATCGGCGCAAAGCGGCGCCAATGAATCCTGCGTGAGCCGCCGCGCTCAGCCTGCCAGTTCCGGGCGGCGCACCCGCTGCGGCATCCGCCAGTCAATCCCTTCCAGCAGCATCGACACCTGTGCAGCCGTCAGCGACACCCGCCCAGTGGTCGTCACCGGCCACACGAAGTGGCCCTTCTCCAGCCGTTTGCTGAACAGGCACAGGCCCTGACCATCATACCAAAGCAGCTTGACCAGACTACCGCGCTTGCCGCGGAAGGCGAACAAGGCGCCGCTGAACGGGTCCTCCGCCAGCACCTGCTGGGCCAGCATCGCCAAGCCATCCATCCCTTTGCGCATATCGGTGTGCCCGCAGGCCAGCCACACCCGCGCACCCAATGGCAAGCTGATCATCCGCGCAGCGCCGACAGCACGCGTCGCAAGGCACGGGGATCGACTTGCGCGTCCACACGCAACGTCGTGCCGTTCGGCAGAACGATCTCGATCAGACCGGCCGGTTGGGCCGATGTAGGGGGTGGCGTCGGCGCCGGGATCATGCTGCCTTCGACGTGCGGCATTGTCCTGCCAGCCGCCACTTCAACCCGGGCAAAGCGTCCAAGCATCGGCGCCGCGACACTCGGCTGCGCCGCCAGCAAGGCCTGTCGCCAGCTATAAAGTTGACCGGTGCCGATGCCGTGCTGACGCGCCACCTCGGTCGGTGACGCACCAGGCGCCAGGCTCTGCGCCGCGATCGTCTGCTTCTGCTCAACCGTCCAGCGTCGGCGCCGCTCACCGCGGGTAATCAACTCGACCGGCGGCGTGCGAGCGCTCTTATGACTGCTCGTATGAGCGCTCTTTGGCGCCGCAGGCATCGCGGCTGGGTTCGCGTTCGTCTCCATGAGACAAACCCATCACATTTTCAGCCGTCAGCGCCAGGTGGGCCGAACGCGACGCTTACTGCGCATTAGACTCGAGACCCAATTCAGGAAGCTTGTAACAGAACGGCTGACTAGCCTCCCAATCCAGGTAGGCTTCCCAAGTCCAATGCGGTGGCGGCTTTGGCCCCAACATCGCATCCTCCTCAGGAAGCTTTGCGCGATCGAGAGCGTCAAGCCGTTCCAGGACGCCCAGCGCACGTTCACCGATCCGCGCCAGTGGCCCTGGCGCGGGACCGGGTTTCGGCGTCGTGCGCCGCGATCGCGGCCGTGCCGAGCGTCTCCCATCAGCTTGTTGAGGCTGATGCCACGTGAGGCGGCGAGGTGCTTGAGGCGCTCGCAGGTGTCGTCGAGAAGGCGAACGGTCACCGTGCTCATGGGAATTCCTCTCAACATTCCGACGGAGGTGAAATCACGCAGCCAGCCCATTGGAGCGCGGCGCGACATCGGCCACCTCTGCCTTAGCGGGCTGTTTGATGCGCCCGCAGGAATGTCCGAACGTGCCGCACCGCCAGGGGAATCAGATCCCTGGGTTCCTTCCAGGGATACAGGCTCACCTGAGCGTTCGGCGCCAGACGCGCGGACTCCATGGCCACGGCGTACGGGTGCGCGGGGACATCGTCCGGCAGGATCAGTATGGGCGTCTGGCAGCCGCACACGAAATCGCGCGTCACGGTGAAGACGAAGTCGGGGTTGGAGCGGTACATCCTGTTCAGGAAGGCGTCGACCATCGCCATCGTAATGTTGGGCCGGCGGGCGCACAACTCCGGGCCCCAGCCGTCGATGTTGTTGTTGTAGATAAGGTCGGGCATCTCCGGACGGGCTCCGCTGGGCTGCGCCAGCACGGCGGCGACGATCCGCCCGGGTGCGCGCCGCAACAGGTTCCAGATGAAGGGACCGCCGATGCAGAAGCCCACTACCAGGAATTTCTCGATGCCAAGATGATCCATCAGGCCAAGTTGATCATCGGCGTGGGCGTCCCAGGGCCGGTCGATTTCGAGCGGGCCGGAGGACTGGCCGCCGTTGGCGTTGCGCAGGTCCATAGTGATGCAGCGGTACTCGTGTCTGAATTCCTCGATCGCGTTGAACGGCCCTTTTTCGGTGACGAAAGGAATTGTCGAGTTCAAGCCCCCACCGGGGATGAGTAGCAGAGGAAAGCCGGAGCCAGTCTCTTCATAGTAGATGCGGACGGCGCCTTGTTCATAGATCGGCATGGCATTTCCTCCTTCTAACGTGATGTCATGCATACCGGTGCAGTGCGAACGTCTGCCGCGCCGGCCGACAATTACTATGATCGGACATCGACGACATCCTGGGCAAAGATCATGTCTTCCTGCCCAACCAACGCGGCATCGTCAGACGATGACAGATAGCGGGCGAAGAGCCATACGCCATCTTCCGGATTGGAGATGATCTCGACCTCGGCGCCCGTAGCCAGCATCACCCGCGTGCCGACGGCGAGCGCGCGGATGTTGATCGGATCGCTCATTTCGCCGCCTGGGCTTCTGTTGGGACCTCGCGCGACGCGGTGCGGCGCCACGGCATCAGCTCGTCCCAGCTATTGGCCTGCATGAACTGGGCCCAGCGGCGATAGAGGTTGCGCATCGGCTCCTCGCTCGCCTGCGCCTTACTCAGGTCGACGACCCGGCCTGGCATTTCCAGTCCATCCCACTCATAATTCTCGACCGCGTGGCCCATCCCCATCTCGTAGGTGTAGGGGTAGCGGCGCGCGATCGTGCCGCGGCTGGCGGCATGGGCGTAGTTCCAGTTCTCCATGTCGTCCTGCTCGGTCATGCCCGCTGGCCCTGAGTAGCGGATGTAGTAATCGCGCAGGAAGTTCTTGACCTGTTTCGGCGCGTCGCGGTCGACGAAGAAGAAGCGCCACACTTCGGTTTCGTGCGCGCTTTTCGGGTGCCACACCGCCAGCGTGCGCGGCTGCCGAGGAAGTAGCGCCACATTGGGAAAGATCTCGCCGGGCGCGCCGAGCAGCCGGCTGTTGGCGTTTGGACGACGCCGCCGCTCCTCCTCGCAATGGCGGAAATACTCGGCGACCTCGGGCGAATTCTGATAGGCGGCCTGCGGTTGATGATCCTTGGGCAGCATGTAGGTGATCGTCTGGTGTCCGCGATCGGGAAGGGCGACGTGCAGCTTGCGGCTTGTGTTAAACTCGTTGTAGTCGCGCCGGCTGTGCCCGCTAGGCCCCGCGCCGACCAGATCGACTGAGCGATGCGAGATGTTGTGGTATGTATCGCCGCTGAAATTCTCGGCCGGAAACTTCCAGTTGCACGGGATGATCCACTTCTGCACGCCGCCCAGCAGTTCCGCCTGGCCTTCCCGCCCATCCCAGCCGTCAAGGATCAGATCGAGGAAGCGCCGGAATTCGCCAAGATATTCGAGAAACGGAGGCGCCGAGGCATCCCAGTTGGCCCATACAGTGCCCTTGTAGCAGCATAGCTGCGCGACCTCGACGAGGCCGAATTTTGACTTATCGAGTTCGGAATGATAAGCCTCCCGGAAGAACGGCACCCCGACTAGCGCGCCATCGGTGCCGTAACTCCAGCCGTGATAGGGGCAGGTAAAGACCGCAGTGTTACCATCATCGTAACGGCAAACCTTCATGCCGCGATGGCGGCACGAATTGAGGAAGACATGCACCGCGCCGCCACGGTCGCGGCATAGGATGACCGACTCCTCGCCCATGCGCGAGACGAAGAAATCGCCAGGTTTGGCGATCTGACTTTCATGCCCAACAAACAGCCAGGAACGGGCAAAGATACGCTCCTGCTCCTCGGCATAAATGTCGTCATTGACGAAAATCTCGCGGCTGATACGCCCTGTGGCGAGATCGACAAGGCCGGGATGAAAACCCCGCGTCGCGTTCATCGGCATCGCCTTGCCTCCGATCAAGCTAAAAGAAAAACGTCAGGTTCTTCGTCAACAACACATTCTGATCGAGGATGATCTTCCGCCGAGCGATCAGCCAGCCGTCACCGGTTCGGCGCAGCGTGTCCTCGCGCTTGCCAATGAGCAGGTCTGTCTCGGTCTCGACACGGTTGCGGTAAATCAGGAACCGGGATTTAACTTTGACCTCCCGCGGCGTGCTGGCATCGGGCGTCACTCCAAGCAACTGCACGTTCGACACCATGTGAGTGATTCGCGATGGCGGCTCCTCCGCCCAATGGATCCCAGTCTGGATCTGGCGCACCCGGCGCGTAAGCGTGTCCTTGCCCTCATCAAACCAGCTGATGTCCTCGGTCTCGCGAGTGAATTCACGGGTGGTGTCGCCATATTTGACGTTGCGCCGCATCGGCATCCAATAGCGAATGTCCTCGGCCAGCAGGGCCAGCCATTCGTCGTGCCGCCGCTCATCGAGCAATTCCGCCTCAGCATAAAGAAACCCGGCGATCTCCTGGGCCAGCATCAGTACGGCGACACGATCGCTCACTGCTTACCTCCCTTTGCATTCCCTGGGGCTAATTCCCTTCGGCGCAATTCGGTTCCGGCCATCGCTTCGAGCACGCGGGCGACGATCGGGAAGCCTTCCTGCCCCCAGCCGAGCGCCTGAGCGCGCTTGTAGATATCCGAGGCAAGCGCGCCCAGTGTCGCCGGCGCGCCGACGTCACGGGCGAGCTGACAGGCGAGCTCGATATCCTTGGCGACGATGTCGAGTGTGCCGCCTGCGGCAAAGCTGCCAGAAAACACCCCAAGTGCAATGTTGTCGAAGGTGCGGCTTTGCCCGGCGCTGACAGGCACGATTTCGGCCAGGATGTCGAGGTCGATCCCGGCCCTGGCCGCGACGAGCATTCCCTCGATCGAAGCAATGAAGTTGGTGTAGCCAAGGTACTGCGTCACCAGTTTGGCGGTCGCCCCGGTACCGCTTGGCCCGACATGGAAGACATTGGCGGCGATAATATCGAACAACGGCCGGTATTTGGCGAAAGCGGCGTCGCTGGCGCCGATCATCACGGTCATCGCCGGCGGGCGGCCGCTGACCGGCGCATCGACCAGTTCGACCCCACGCGACCGGCAGGCTTCGCCGATGCGAGCGACAGTCTTCGGCGCGTTGGTGGTCAGATCGATATGGACGGCACCTGGTCGCAGGCCGGCGAGGATGCCGGTCCGTGGTTCCAGCATCGCCGCCTCAAATTCCACGGGGCCGGGAAGCGACGTGAACACTACCTCGTTGTCATGCGCCGCGAGGCAGGCGCTGTCGGTACGTACAGCACCTTGCGCACACACGACCCCGGTAGCCTCCGAACGGCGGTCATAAACCGACAGCGAATGACCGGCGCGGATCAGGCACTCCGCGATCGGGGAGCCCATCGTCCCAATGCCGACAAAGCCAATTCGCATGGTGTTGTCGCTTTCCCGTCGGAGATCGATCATCGGCTGATCGGTCATGGATGACAAGCGGGAGTGGTGGTTTCGGCAAGCCGAAGGCCGCTCCAGCAACCTGTGAAAATCCTTGCGCGGAAGCACACCGGAGAGGACAACATCGCTACCGTGCCACACCCCGCATCGACGCCGGCGAACCAGGCAGCGTAACGATTGCGATCGGCACCAGCTTGCTGTTGCTGACTCGGAACACCTGCATCGTCTTGTCGATGAAGTTTCCAACGTAGATATAGGCACTGTTTGCGCTGTAGGCGATGCCCTCCGGCAGTGCACCCAGCTTGGCGTCGCCGGTCGGTGCCAACTTGCCGTCCGGGCCAATCGCCATCAGGACCAGTTCTCCGTATTTAGTCTTGAACCAGTCGCTGCCCTTCGCGCCGGACCCCTGCAACAGCGGGGCGGCGACCGACTTGCCGTTTGGCGCGATCGCGAAGCCTTCGGGCCCATTGCCCGGTGTCATCAGATTGATTACGTGCGGATGCGCGCCGGTTGCCTCGATCACCACCTCGGCGTCGGCGTTGTTCTTCATCGCGCCGGTGTTGGACGCGATGACGTATTTGCCGTCCGGCGTGACATCGATGTTGTAAGGGTTCAGCGCGGATGGAACATCCAGGGCCGGATCATAAGTGACCTTCTGCCCGTCGATGCTCAGCACGCCGATCTTGTTAACTTGGTTTAGGCAGACGAAGGCGCGCTTGCCGTCTGGGGCGATGACCACCGCCGCGGCCTCCTGCCCCAGCGGCACGTCGCCCAAGGACTTCACCACGCCGTCCTGGATCGACAGCACGGAGACGCTCTTGCCGGCGCGGTTCGCGACCAGCGCCATATCACCCTTGTGGGAGATCGCCAGGCCTGACGGCTGCATCCCCACAGTGACCGTATCGGCTAGCTTCGGCGGGTTGGCGTTCAGGTCGATGACGAACAGCTTGTTGTCCGGTGCGCTCTTCCAGGCGCTGCCGTCCTGGTTCATTACCACCGAGTTCGCCACCAGTCCCAGCCTTCCGTCAGGCGTGATCTGCAGATTGGTCGGCGGGCCGAGCAGCGAGTTGGTCAGCGGGAGGGAGGCGCGGATGCGGGGTTTGGCGGGGTTGGATACATCCATCACCAGCACCGCATCCTTGCCGGCCGGTCCATTTACCTGGCCGTTGGCGTCATAGGTGATCTTCTCGTCCAATCCGATCAGGATGTCGTTCCTGCTGGCCACGGCGGGCGTCGCCAGTAGCACACATGACACGACAATCGCGGCTCGTGCGATCATGGTCCGTCTCCCCTCGTGTTATCGTTACGGCCACGCTAGGCGATGCCCGGGCAGGGCGCAAGCTTGACGCTGAATGTCGCCTCTGCAACCGTGATGGTAAGGAGAAAGATCAATGAAATTCGATGTCTTCTATAAACATCAGTCGTCGCGGTTCCGCATGGCCGCCTATTTGCCATGAAGCTTGGCCTGTCGATCGGCTACTCAAAGGCGCACATGGACCTGCCGGTGAAGCTGGTCCAGCGCGCCGAGGAACTGGGCTACGATTCAGTCTGGTCGGCCGAAGCATATGGATCGGACGCTATCTCACCACTGGCCTTCCTGGCGGCGGTAACAACACGCATCCGTCTTTGCACCGGGATCATGCAACTTGCCGCCCGCACGCCCGCCAATGCGGCGATGTGCGCCGGCACCCTCGATGCGCTGGCCGGCGGCGGCCGCTTCATCGCCGGTCTGGGTGTCTCCGGCCCACAGATCGTCGAAGGCTGGTATGGACAGCCGTGGGGACGGCCGTATTACCGCCTGAAAGATTATGTCGCCATCATGCGCAAGATCTTCCAGCGCCAGGAGCCTGTCACTTATGAGGGGCGGGAGATCAGCCTGCCCTACTCCGGCCAGGGCGCGGCCGGCGTTGGCAAGCCGCTGAAATCCATTCTGCATATGAACCCCGCCATCCCGATCTACCTGGCCACCGGCAACGAATCGACGGTAAAGCTGACGGCGGAGGTCGCCGATGGCTGGCTGCCCATGGGTTTCGTGCCCGGCTGCATGAAGGAGTACGGACCCTGGCTGGACGCCGGTTTCCGCAAGGGTGGTAGAAGCGCCAAAGACTTCCAGATCCAGGCAAGTGTCCATGTTGAAGTCGCCGACGACGTGAAAGCCGCACTGGCGAAACTGAAGCCCGAGGTCGCGCTGTATGTCGGCGGCATGGGCCACGCGGACAAGAACTTCCACAAGGATCAGATGATCCGCCGCGGTTTTGCCGAAGCAGCCGACCGCATCCAGGAACTCTATCTCGCGCATCGCAAGGACGAAGCCATCGCCGCCGTTCCGGACGAGTGGGTGGACATGAAGTCGCTCGTCGGTCCGCCGGTCCGCATTCGGGACCGTTTCCGGGCCTGGGAGGATTCTGGTGCCACCGGCCTGACCGTCCGATCCCGCCAGCCCGAAGCGATCGAGGTGATGGCCCAGGCCGCTCGCCTGAACTGAAACCGGAAGGAGACAGTGCGCTTCAAGGACAAGGTCGCGCTGATCACCGCCGCCGCCAGCGGCATCGGGCGTGCCACGGCGAGGTCACGGCCGCCGAAGGTGTACTTGCCGTGTAGGTCGATAATCATTTGGAACGCCTGGACGCGACGGTCGGGCGGTTAGGCGATTGGGCACACGGGAAACGATATGAGGCCCTGGACCAGGAGCAGGTGGACGCCGTCGTCGATGTCACGGTGCGGGGATTTGACCGTATTGACATCCTGGTGAACGCGGTTGCCGGCAGCACGATCATTGCCAGGTCATCCGCCACGGTCGAGGCGCATTCGCTGGATGACTAGCAGCGCGTCATCGCCTTCAACCTGGAGGCGCGTTGCTGTTCAGCCATGCGGTCGTGCCGATGATCAAGCTGCGTAAATCAGGCAAGATCGTCAACCTGGCCTCGATCGCCGGCCATGGAACCAATGCCAGCAGCGGCAGCCCCTATGCCGCGGCGAAAGGCGGCATCATCGCCTTTACCCGCAAGCTGTCTTCGAATTGGGGCTATTTGGCATCAACATCAATGTGATCGCGCTTGGCCTGACGTTGATGGAGCGGATCGAGCCGGACTGGAACCAACGGTCTCCGGATCAGCAGGCGGCGCAGATCGAGTCGACGCCGCTGCGGCCGCCGGGTGGGGGAGATCTCGGATCAGGCCAAGATTATCTGCTTTCTCGCCTTCTCAGATGCCGACTTCGTGACCGGTTTGACGATCGATGTTACGCTGGGTTATCAGGCTGGGAGCGGCCCTTCTTATATTGTGGACCGCTTTCTTCAGCCCTGACGGCCAGACTGGCGGCGGAAAGGTCGTGACCGTACGCCGCGGGCTGGCCGCAGTCGGGTCCACCAGAGTGCCGCGAAAAGTAGGGTAACCGCGGTCCATGCGACAAGTGCAACGGCAAGTCCCTTTAGGCCATGTCCGGTCGCGGCACGATTGAGGGCGGCAGCCGCGGCTGCCGAGGCAGCAAAATAGGCCAGGATTGTGGCGAACGGGAATGCGATCGGAAAAACACGATTGGACCACACTGCCGTCACACCTACCAGCACAAGGCCTCCGAACAGGCGGCTTACCGCTGCGCCGTTCATGCCGAACAGCGGCACCAGGATGCCGGCGGCCAGCACAGTGGCGGTTATGGTATATACGGTGCAGATCGCGTTCTTGCGGGTATGGCCGGGCATAAGCAGTCCGACATTGAATGCATGGCTGAGCGCAAGGCAGGTCACGGCAGCAAGGCAGCAGGCCAGAATAAGCGGTGAAGCCACGATGCCCGGCGCGATCAGTGAAAGCACGAGATCACGCGCCAGCCAGACGCATCCCGACAGATAGCCGCAGATCAGCGCCAACACCGTCGCGGTCGCTATGAAAAAGCTGCGGCCTTCGTCGACGTCATTGATTCGTTTGAAGCGCTCGGGCGGGAACCACAGGCCAAAGGGGATGACAATCGCCTGGGACAGGATCGCCGCGACCTTCAGGTGCAGCGCGTAGACGCCCACCGCGACGACGCCAGTGAAGTCCGCCAGGAACCAGCGGTCCGTCATGTCGGTTACTGCATAGATGACGGTGGTGAGCAGCAGCGGAAATCCGTAGTGCAGCGCGTCGCGGTAACGTGCCCAATCGATCCGCGGCACAGGACGCAGCGCCGCCACGGCGGCCATACCCACCAGCATCACGCAGCCGCCCCGCGTCAGGAACACCAGCCCGACCGACAGCGATACCATCCCGCTGTTCGCCTGGATACCGAGCAGCAGCACGAGATACAGCAGGTTGCGCGACAGCAGCAGGGCGGCGAACAGACGGACCGCGCCAGTTGCCCGGAACGCGGTCTGCATCATCAGCATTAGCGCCTCGCCTGCGACCGTCAGCAGCAGGGCCGTCGTCCAACCCGAATGGAAACTGAGATGGAAGATAATGCCGATCACCAGCAGGCAGAGTGCGGCAGCGGGCAGTGTCGTCACCAGCAGGTTGCCGGTGACGACGCGCAGCGGCAGGTGATCGACCCGGAGCTGTTTGACTATGGCATGGTCAATGCCGAACAACACGATTGAGGCGACAGGTATCAGGACAGGATCGAGCAGTGCCCAGACGCCAAAATCGGCTGGCGTCAATGCGCGCCAAAGCACACGCGTCTGCACCAGGATAAGCACGGCGGCCAAGCCGGTGGCGATACCGTAGATGACAATATTGCTCAGTTCGGGATCACGCAGACGGGAAAACAGCCGCACGCGACGCTCCTTCGCGAGCGGAAAAACTGCTAGGATTTCAGGTAGTGACATCAATCCACGTGATGCTATCAACCGTCAGTCATGACTATCGAAGGCAAACGATCCTGATGCCGGATGGTTGCTGGCTGCGGAATCGTTTTAGCCCGCGACTGCCATCTGGTCATTGATTACCCGCGCGATGCGGCGCAGCGGATGTGCCCAGTTTCGGGCGTTATACCACTGCGGTCGCTGCCGGTCCGACCTCAGCCTCTGCCAGGGCTGCTCAAACAACGTCTGCGACCGCGGTCTGGTTCGCGCCTTCCTTCCGATATTGATAAAAGGTGTCACGTATGACTGCGTCACCGACCGGTACTGCTGTCCCTCGGGTTCCGGCATACCAAGTCGGAAGCCGTCCTGCAGCTCGCGGTCCGCCAGCGCGTCGAACCAATGGCCCGACAGGGAGAGGAACCGGCCGAAATTCGTGTCCCATTGCCGAGATACCTGGCTGTGGTGCAACGGGCGCTTGGGGGAACCCAGGCGCCGCTGTCTCTGCCGGCCATGGGGAATATAGCTGTGGGAACGGCGTGGATAATCGAAAGTGAGGTCCTCACCAGGAACTACGCGGTACTCCCGACGGGCCTGCTTTCGTACAACGGCATTAAGAGACTGTAGGAGAACATCCCAAGCAGCAAACCCGTCGTCAGCACAACGTCCGTACTGTCGAAGCTCTGTTGAGCTGGATGAAACCTTTTGTTTGTGATCGTTATGAGAAACTCGGTTCGCCGCCCAACAGAATGCATCAATAACACACGATCGCAAGCGCAACTCTTTGAAGAAGCGACGATACCGCAGGCATCCTCGGATGGCTTTGAGGAAACCATGATCAATTCGCATGATGAGAGTCACTGCAGCGACAACAGCAAGCGAAACCCAGATCAACAGAGTAATAATGGACGTGGCGTCGACAATATCCACCAGTACACGCAAGTTAGGGGGCCAGAACATTGACAACCTCATTTGTCAGCAGCGTAAGAATTTGCCTGCAATGATCATACACTTGGACTTGAACACTGGGAAAGCGCAATCGGCCTTCAACCCGTATCGCTATACATCTTAATTCCACAGCGTTGCTATCCGCCAGTTCATACTTCTCATTTCCACGTGAAAGCTGGCGAGGTTCGATCAGGCCAAGATGAGCCTTGACAGGAATGAGGTTTCGCTCATCTGGACACGCCGTCCCTCTTTGACCGACTTACCAATGTACATGATTTCATTACCACCAAAACCAGGAACAGCGCTCGCCTTCCATACTGACGCCCGCAGGCGGGAATGCGTGTGGCGGCTCCTCGCCGCTAAGGTATGCTCCCAACTGTGGACAACGTGGAGCAGTTCTCCAGCGACAGGAACAGAATAGGCAGGCGTTTTACCAACCAGCGTGAATCCTGACCGACGGCCACCGGCGGTCTGCCGTCATGGCCGTCGCCAGCCAGCAATTTTTAGGTCGTTGCCCATGAATGGAAAAGGCGCATGACCAACCCGTACCGTCCCTGGCCTGCACGACCCTTGCCAGCCAGCATCATTCCCCGAACCGCGGCAGATGCTCGGCCAGTTCAGCATAAGCCTTGTTGTCGGTGCGATCATAACGCAATGGCGTAACGACGATCTTGCCGGACCGCAGCGCACTATAATCACTCTCGGGCCCCTGCCGAATCTCGCCACGCTTGAAGTTCAGCCAGTGGTAGCTCATGCCGCGCGGATCGACCCGGGTTTCGACGTGCATTCCAGCCACCATGCCCTCACCCTGGCGTGCCAGCGTCATCGGCCCCGCCTCGGCCGCCGGGATCGGTGGAAAGTTGATATTCAGCACGGCTTTCTCGCCCCACCCGATCGCCAGCAGCGAGCGGATCGTCTTAGCTGCCAAGCTACGCGCCGTGTCCCAGGGAACGTCGTCGCGCTGCGAGAATGCCTGGCTCAACGCCAGCGCCGGCACGCCGAGCATCATCGCCGTCATGGCGCCCCCGACGGTGCCGGAGAAGACGGTTTCCATCCCCAGGTTCAAGCCGCGGTTGACGCCGGACAGTACAAGTTGCGGCGGTGTTTCCCGCATCAGATGGCAAAGGCCCAGCGCCGCGCAATCGCCGGGTGTGCCGGAGACGCCGAACCGCCGCTCCCCCCGCTCACTGATGCGCAGCGCGTGATGCAGGCTTATGGCGTGCGACTGGCCGCTCTGGTCGTGTTCCGGCGCCACCACCCAGACCTCGCGGGCGATCTGCGACGCGATTTCCTCCAGCACCGCCATGCCGGGGGCGTCGATACCGTCGTCGTTCGTCAGCAGGACCCGATCAAGCACTGCCCGCACTCCTTGTTGGTGCCGCTGTTTGACCCGGTTGCGTCCAGCCAATCAAGGGGCCAGCATTCCGAGCAAACGCACGGGAGGACGTTCATGCTGATCATCGACGCGCAGGTGCATATCTGGGGCAGCGGCCAGCCGAGTGGACATCATCGGCAGACATCGCTGTTCACCGCGGAGGAGCTGGTCCAGGAAATGGATCAGGCCGGAGTGAACGGTGCGGTGCTGCACCCGCCAAGCTGGGACCCCAACTCCAACGAGATGGCGATCCAGGCCGCGGTTAAGTATCCCGACAAGTTCTGCAGCCTGGGCTGGTTCGCGCTGGACGATCCCAACTAGCGCAAACGCACCGAGACGTGGAAGCAGCAGCCCGGCATGGTCGGCCTGCGCTGGTCCCTGACGCGGGAGGGGCAGGAGACCTGGCATGAGGACGGCACCATGGACTGGCTCTGGCCGGCAGCGGAGAAGGCCGGCACGCCGATCGCCACCATGGCCTGGCGCTTCCTGCCGCTGTTGCGGCAGATCGCCGAACGGCATCCGGATCTGAAGCTAATCATCGACCACTTGGGGCTGGTGCGTTCGGCGCAAGGGCAGGCGGCGTTCGCGACCTTTGAAGATCTGTTGCCGCTGGCGAAGCTGCCCAACGTGGCGATTAAGGCAACCGGCGCGCCTGGCTACTCACGGGAGGCCTACCCGTTCCGGGATCTTCACGACGGGCTGCGCCGCATCTTCGACGCCTACGGCCCTGACCGGTTCTTCTGGGGCACCGACATCACGCGGATGCCATGCCGCTACCGACAGTGCGTGACGATGTTCACCGAGGAACTGCCGTGGCTGAAGGGACGTGATCTGGAGACGGTAATGGGACAAGGGGTGATCGACTGGCTGGCATGGGAGCGGCCGTAAGCGTCTGGCAACGTATTTTCTCATCGCCTAAGGCCACCTGCATGATCTTTGGCTTTCCGATCAGATCGCTCCGATTTCGAGCTGTCATGGCCGGGCTCATATGAGCCCGGCCATGACGAATTGGCGCAACGTGATCGGAGACCGCTCTAATCGCGCTCTTGCCAAGCGGCCTTAAACCCTTGAAACCGTGTCGGTATCCGCTTGATCTCCTGGATTACATCAGGCGGCACATCCCAACCGGCCTCAGACGAATCCGCCCGCAGGTTCAGCGCGTCGCTCAGGCCGCCGAAGCGCGCCTGGATCCGCGCCGCGATCTCCTTGTGCGTGCCGACCGCGGCGAACAGGTGCACCACATCGTCCGGCACACGGCTCGCCAATTCGCTCCACTTGCCGGCTTTCGACATGGCATTCAACTCGCGCCCCAGATCGCCTAGGCCGTGCAATTCCAGCACCCCCCAATATCCTGGCGTGGTGGCATAGAACGCCACCCGCCCGCGCACGACTTCGAACATCCTCGCCACCGCTGCCTCATCGGCGCCGGTTGCGACGAAGCCGCCGCCAGTGATCTCGAAATGCGTCCGGGGCCGGCCGCCGCGGGCCATTCCCTCTCGCACCCGTGGCATGATCTCGGTCTCGATGTATTGCCGCGTGCAGAACCCGTGCAGCCGTACGCCGTCCGCCACCTCCCCGGCCAATCGCAACGAATGCGGCCCGACCGCCGCCAGCGTCACCGGCACCATCTTCTGACCCGTGGAGGGCGGCATGAAATACGGCGGCATCAGCGTGAAGCTGTAGTGCTGGCCTCGGAAATCCAGCTTCGCGCCGGTTTGCCACGTGGTCCAGATCGACCGCAATGCATGCACATACTCGCGCAACCGTGGCGCCGGCGCAGTCCACGGCACGCTGAACCGCTTTTCGTTGTGCGGACGTATCTGTGGCCCGATCCCCAGCACGAACCGCCCGCGGGAGGCGTTCTGCAGATCCCAGCAGGCGTTCGCCACCACCATCGGGCTGCGCGGAAAGGCGATCGCCACCGAGGTGCCCAGCTCGACCCGCTCCGTGTTCACTGCGGCGATGGCGTGCGCCAGGAAGGGATCGTGCTTGTTCTCCATCGTCAGCAGGCCGTCGTAGCCGGCCGCCTCGGACGCGCGGGCGGCGGCGGCCGTGGTTCGCAGGTCCGCCTGCGGCAGGGTGTTTAGCACGCGCATCGGTCAGTGCCCCCTTTGGTCATTGCCCCATACGTCATTGCCCCGTAGGTCATTGTCCCTTTGGTCAGCGTCCATGGAACATCGGCCGGCGCTTCTCCTTAAATGCCTGCACCGCCTCCCGATGGTCCTCGGTCTGCGAGCAGCGAGCCTGATGCAACGCCTCCAGCTCCAGCACGCTGGCGAAATCCCCCGTTTCGGCCGCGAACAAGTTCCTTTTTGTGTAACCAAGTGCCACCCGTGGCATCGCCGCGATCCTGCGGGCCAGCACCAGCGTGGTTTCCAGCAGTTCAGCATCATCGGCAACGCGGTTGACCAGGCCAAACGACAATGCCTCATCCGCGCTGATCATGTCGCCGGTGAAATACAGCTCCCGTGCCTTCGCGGTCCCAATCAAGCGGGTCAGGCTCCAGGTGCCCCCCCAGTCGCCGGACAGACCAATCTTGATGAAGCCGGTGCCAAACTTGGCCGACCGCGCCGCCACCCGCAGATCGCAGGCCAACGCCATGCTCAGGCCGGCGCCGACCGCGACACCGTTGATCATGCCGATGATCACTTTCGGCGTGTCATGCATCAGCATCGGGATGCGGTTGGATTGCCGAATGCCGGCGGCGCGTTCCTCGAACACGCGGGCGGAGCGTTCGCCCATCGATTTTACGTCGCCGCCGGCGCAGAAGCCGCGCCCCGCACCGGTCAGCACGATGCAGCCGACGGACGGGTCAGCACCCAGCCGGTGGATCGCCTCCAGCAGGCCCAGCCGGATTTCGGCCGACAGCGCGTTCAGCGATTCAGGCCGGTTCAAGGTCAGTATGGCAACGCCGTCTTCGACGGCTTCCAGAAGGTCGGGCATGGTCGGTCTCCATTCTCTCTCGCCGTGAGCTTGGCTTGACCGGCGGCTGGCTGCAACATCGGGACAGCTATGAAGCTGGCCGCAATCCCGCGCATCGCCCGCTTTGAGATTGAGACCATGGGATCGAGACCGGCGGCCTGGAACAGCACACAAGCCGCCGGCGTTGTCTGGCAAACGCTTCCCGCCAGACCATTCGCCTTACCTGGAAGGAACTTCCATGCTTGGCCTTGTCAACACGCCTAATGGCACCGCTCCGGTGGAGCTGCGCGAACTGGCCGAACCCAATCCCGCGCCGAACGAGGCACTGGTCCAGGTTCACGTGTTTTCCTTGAACCGTGGCGAATTGCGTTCGTTCCGTAACAATGAGGCAGGCTGGGTTCCCGGACAGGACATCGCCGGCGTGGTCCTGCGGCAAGCCGCCAATGGCGAGGGGCCGCCCGTCGGCGCGCGTGTCGTCGCTCTGGTGGACGAAGGTGGCTGGGTCCAACGCGTAGCCGTGCCCAGTCACCGCATGGCGATCCTGCCGGATGCCGTCGGTTTCTCCCAGGCGGCGACGTTGCCGGTGGCCGGGCTGACCGCCCTGCGGACGCTTCGGCATGGCGGCCCGTTGATCGGACGCCGGGTGCTGATAACGGGTGCGGCGGGCGGTGTCGGAACCCTCGCCGTGCAGATCGCGGCGCGCTCCGGCGCCCATGTCACCGCCGTCGTCGGCCGGCGGGACCGCGCGGCAGGTCTGATCGAACTCGGCGCGACCGAGATCATTGAAGGCATCGATGCCGCGCGGGGCCGCTTCGCTCTCGTCCTGGAATCGGCCGGTGGCGCATCGCTGATCAAGGCAATCCAGGTGATTGAACCGAAGGGAACGATCGTGGTCTACGGCAACTCCTCGACCGAACCGTCAACGATCAGCTTTACTGATTTCCGCGCCGCGCCGAGCGCCCGTATCCAGAGCTTCAGCTACTTCTATTCGGAAGCCGAGGAGCGATTTGCGCCCGACCTGGCGCTACTGGTCTCGCTGGTCGGCGACGGGTCGCTGAAGCCGCGGATCGGCCTGGAGCAAAGCTGGCGCGAGATCGCCACGGTGGCCGACAGGCTGCGGGACCGGAACGTTGCCGGCAAAGCGGTCTTGTTGGTCGAAGCGAGCTGACGGCGGAGCGCTTGTGCCATTGCTGGCGGAGCCGACCAGGGGTTAACCTGCGCGCGGACAATCAGCCTGAAACAATCAACCTTTGGGAGGGCGGCCATGAAACTGGCATTTTTCGACGATTTCAAACTTGGTGTCGTCAAGGGCGAGTCGATCCACGACGTCTCGGCGGTGGTGCGGGACATCCCGCATGTCGGACCCGGCGACCTGATCAACGGCCTGATCGCGCGCTTCGCTGATTACCGCTCCGCCCTGCGGGATGCTGCGACTGGCGCCGGCACGCCGCTGTCCAGCGTCCGCATCCGCCCGCCGCTGCCAAAGCCAGGCAACATCGTCTGCATGGCGGTGAACTACATGGAAGACGGCACGCTGGACAAGCCGGCGCCGATCAACGCGTTCCACAAGGCAGCCACCGCCATCATCGGCCCCAACGACACCATGATGCTGCCCGACGTCCCGGCCACGATCTTCGAAGGCGAGGCGGAAATGGCCGTCGTCATCGGCAAGCGCGCGAGCCACGTCCCGGCCGCTCAGGCGATGGATTACATCTTCGGCTACATCAACTTTATCGACGGCTCCGCCCGCGGCCTGCCGCCGTCCGGCAACGTCTTTTTCCAGATGAAGTCCCGCGATACCTTCGCCCCGATCGGCCCCTATCTGGTAACGGCGGATGAAATCGAGGACCCACAGAAACTGCCGATCAACCTGTGGATTAATGGTGAGCTGAAGCAGTCCTTTAACACCGACGACATGGCGCACAACATCGCCCGCTGCATCGAGTGGGCAACCTCGATCCATACGCTTGAACCTGGCGACATCCTGGCTACCGGCACCAATCATCGTGGCCTGTCCAGCTTCATGGACGGCGATGTGGTGGAACTCGAAACCCAGGGCCTCGGTCGGCTGCACTTCAATATCCGCGACGAGCTGAAGCGCACCTGGTCGCGGGAGACCCGGCTGGACCGGCAGAAGAAACGCCAGGACGGGCCGACCCACCAGTTGACCGGCAAATACGCGAAGTCGGCGTGATCGCGTACTTGGTCGTCCGCGCGGTCGTCGCCGATCGCGCGGATCGCGCGCTGTTCGACCATTGGTATCATATGGAGCACCTGCCGGACGCGCTGAGAGCTTTTAACGCATTATCCGCCATGCGTGGCTGGAGCATGACGGACCCATCCGTGCACATCGCCTTCTACCGGTTCGGCTCCCTAGCGACCGCCCAGGCCATTGCCGACAGCCGGGCAATCAAGGACCTGATCGCCGAGTTCGACCGTGTGTGGGGATCACGTGTCGTGCGCAGCCGCGATATTCTGTCTATTGCCGACGAACTGAAAGGAGTTCCCCCACCATGAGCGACCCTGAGATCGTCCAGCTACGTGCCACCATTGCCGCTCGGCCGCGTGCGACCGAGATCGCGGAGATGCGACGGAATGCCGACGCGCGCGGCAAAGACTTCGGCCTGGCCACGGATGTGACGGTGCAGCCGGTCGATGCCAACGGTGTGCGGGCGGAATGGACATCCACGCCTGACGCCGACGCGTCCAGCGCCATCCTGTATCTGCACGGCGGCGGCTACCTTCTCGGCTCGCTTGACAGCCACCGGCATCTGGCGGCCGAAGCCGGCCGAGCCGCGGGCGCCCGGACGCTTGCCTTGGATTATCGTCTGGCGCCGGAGCATCCATTTCCCGCGCCAGTGGAAGATACCGTCGCCGCGTATCGCTTCCTGCTGGACAACGGCATCAGGCCGAACCGCATCGCCCTTGCCGGCGACAGTGCGGGCGGCGGACTAGTGGTCGGCGCGATGCTGGCATTGCGGGAAGCTGGACTGCCGCTGCCGGCCTGCGGCTGGTGCATTTCGCCCTGGGTGGACATGCAAGCCCTTGGCCAGTCGTTCATCGATCGCGCCGCCACCGATCCGACGGTGCAGAAAGACACCATCCTCAACATGGCGCAGGTGTACCTCAATGGGGCCGATCCGCGTCACCCGCACGTGGCGCCGCACTACGGCGACCTGCGCGGCCTGCCGCCGCTGCTGATCCAGGTCGGCGCCGCCGAAACGTTGCTGGACGACGCGATTAGCCTCGCCCGCAAGGCCGGCGTCGCCGACGTGGTGGTCGATCTGCAGATCTGGCCCGAGATGATCCACGTCTGGCACCTGTATTTCCCGGTGCTGGCCGCCGGCCGCCGCGCGATCGCCGGCGGCGGGTCCTTTATTCGTAACGCGTTTCGCGGGGAGTAGCTTGATGGATGTACGTTTTGATGACCGGGTGGCGATCGTCACCGGGGCTGGTGCCGGATTGGGCCGGTGCCATGCGCTGCTGCTGGCGTCCCGCGGCGCCAAGGTGGTGGTGAACGATCCGGGCGGATCGGTGGACGGCACCGGCAGTGCTGCGGCGGCGGCCGACAAGGTGGTGGCAGAGATTAAGGCAGCGGGCGGCGAAGCGATCGCCAGCTACGCCTCGGTCGCCGAGGAAAAGCCCGCCCAGAGCATTATCGACATGGCGATGGAGAACTGGGGCCGGCTGGATATCCTGGTAAACAACGCCGGCGTGCTGCGCGACAAGGCGTTCAACAACATGAGCCTGGAGGACTACGAGTACGTCAACCAGGTGCATCATTTCGGCACCGTCTACTGCACCAAGGCGGCCTGGCCAATCATGCGCAAGCAGCAGTATGGGCGGGTCGTCGTCACCACCTCCGGCTCCGGCACTGTGGGCAATTTTGGCCAGGCCAACTATGGCGCGGCGAAGATGGCGGTGAACGGTCTGATCAATGTGCTGCGGCATGAGGGTGCGAAATACAACATCCGCTGCAACGCGATCTCGCCGTCTGCTTACACCCGCATGACCGAGTCGCTGCTGCCGCCGGACATCGCGCCGTGGATGAAGCCGGAACTGGTCTCCCCCGCCGTCGCCTGGCTGTGCAGCGAGGAATGCGACCAGAACGGCGAGATTATCGCCGCCACCGCCGGTGGCTATGCAAGGGTGCAGTATTTCGTCACCGAAGGCGCACAGTTCGACCCCGCCGAACTGGTGACGATCGAGATGGTGCGCGACAGCTTGGACCGCATCCGCGATCTTTCCACCGCGAAGCCCTATTTTGGGATGATGGGGAACGTGGTGGAGAAGCTGCGGGAGATGGGGCGTATCAAGTAGCGGGGGCGCAGGACAGCCCACTGACCTCGGGACCACCTACCCCTGGCGACACTTCATGCGCGGGTTCTTCTTGTTGATCACGTAAACCCGTCCGTGGCGACGCACCACGCGGCAGTTCTTGTCGCGCACCTTGGCCGACCGTAGGCTGTTACGAACTCTCATGACACGCGCCCGCTATTCCGTAATCAAGAAGCGACGGTGGATAGTGATATGGCCCCTGGCTGTCAAGCCGATCGACGATCAGAGGCGTGCGCGACGTTGAGCCGTTCATATAGCGCCCGGCTGGTCGGCCCGGTCACGTCGTCCCCTTTTCATCGAGCCAAGGATAAACGCGTAAGCGTACGGAATTTATCTCCACCGGGTTCGAGGTGTGATGAAGAGCGATCAAGCCCAGCCTGCGGATAGACGGCACCAAAGGCTTATTTCCACATAGGCTGCCGCTGAATTCAGATTAGGCGATATGCAGCGCTAGGCCACAGCCGACTATCGCTTGGTACCAATATAATTGACTGCCAGAGAGGTCCTGCGCTCTTGCGCTAAAAATCCTCGCCTGTCCGCAAATTATCGCAAGCTACTGAATTTTCCTACAAATCAGAGATGGTCGGCTTCGTCGCTACAGCATTTCGCCTCCGTTAAGTGGATCTCCTGCCTGTTGGTTACGTAAGGTACTGCTGTCAGGTCGCCTCGCAGGGAGGGCGTAGCCTGATCGGAGAGGCGACCCGACAGCAGCGGCAAAATTCATGCGGCTGCCACGTGTGGCGGCAGGTGGGTGAAGTAGGCTTGGTCCGGCGTCCGGGCGTCAAGGCTCGAGTGCGGTCGTTTGCAGTTGAAGAAATCCAGATATACCCCGATCAGGCGCCGCGCTTCGGCGACGGTTTCATAGGCCCGCAGATAGACCTCCTCGTACTTCACCGACCGCCACAGCCGCTCGACAAATACGTTGTCTCGCCACGCACCACGACCGTCCATGCTGATGGCGATCCCGTTCTCCAGCAGCAGCCCGGTGAACGCGGCACTGGTGAACTGGCTGCCTTGATCGGTGTTGAAAATGTCCGGTTTTCCCTGCCGCGCCAGCGCTTCCTCGACGGTCTCGAGGCAGAAATCAACCTCCATGGTGACCGACACCCGCCACGCCAGAACCCGCCGGCTAAACCAGTCAACCACCGCCGCCAGATAGACAAAGCCTTTCGCCATCGGAATGTAGGTGATGTCCATCGACCACACCTGGTTGGGCCGGTCAACCGGCAGGCCGCGCAAAAGATATGGGTAAATCTTGTGTCCTGGACACGGCTTTGACGTGTTCGGCCGACGGTAGATCGCCTCAATACACATTCGGCGCATCATCGTCCGCACCATCTCGCGGCCAATGATCACCCCCTCCCCGCGTAGCAGATCGCGCAGCATCCGGCTGCCCGCGAACGGGTAGTCCAGGTGCAGCGCATCAATCCGCCGCATGATGACAAGCTCGCCCTCGGGCACCGGCTGCGGGTCGTAGTACAGGCTGCTGCGGCTCAATCGCAGCAACGCCGCCTGCCGCCCCAGCGGCAACTCGTGCGTCCGGTCAATCATCGCTTTGCGCTCCGCAGGCCGGCCTTGCTGAGCGCACCGGACAAAAAATCGTTCTCCAGCGTCAGCTCTCCGATCTTGGCGTGGAGTGTCTTGACGTCGATGACAGGTGCCGGTTCGGATGCTCCGCCGCCCGAACCAAACAGGCCCGAGGCTGCCTCCAGCAGGTGTCCCTTCCAGGCAGTGATCTGGTTCGGATGCACCTCAAACTGTTGCGCCAACTCGGCCAGCGTCTTCTCGCCCTTGATCGCGGCCAGCGCCACCTTGGCCTTGAAGGCCGCAGCGTGGGTCCGGCGTGTTCGCTTCGTCATATTCGCTCCTGATCCGCGGCATCCTCGCCGCTCTCAGGCAGAAGTTCCACTTAGCAGACTGTCCGAATTTAGCCGACCACCTCTATCCCTGCCGGCCAATCTCTAGTTTTCTACATCTCTTTACGATATCTTAAATATTTTGCCGGTGATATAGGCGCCTCCGTGGCATCCCGTTACGGACCCGGGGCCACGCATAAACATCGCCGGCATTGAGTCTGATCTCCGCGGCCTTGTCGAGAGCGGTTTTGATCCAGCTACGTTTATATTCAATTTTCTGGAGATTTACGACTCCCCCAAGGCGACGATAACCAAGCTCCGGCAGGGCAGCGCCAACCACGCGACGAAGGCCGGCGACATCCTGTGGAAGAACAAGTTGTTTTTCCGCGTGGCCGCTCGCGGCCAGGTCGCGGCGGCGATCGAGGGGTTGAACGCTGATGCCCTGGTCAAGCGCCATACCCCACGATTCATCATGGCGACCGACGGCAGCGATGTCCTGTGTCGCGACACCAAGGCCGACCGGACCCTCGATATTGCATACGGCAAGCTGAACGATGGGTTCGACTTCTTTCTGCCGCTGGCTGGTATCGAGCGCTATGAGGCGGTCGCGGAGAACCCGGCCGACGTCAAGGCGACGGGGCGACTGGCCAAACTCTATGACGCCATTCTGGAAGCCAATCCTGGCTGGGTCGCACGAGGCCAGACCCATGAACTGAACCTGTTCATGACGCGGCTGCTGTTCTGCTTTTTCGCCGAGGACACGTCCATCTTCGGGAAAGGGTTATTCAGCGGGACGATTCTCTCGCTGACCAAGCAGGATGGGTCCGACACCGCCGCCGTGCTGGAAACCTTGTTCTCGGCAATGGACGCCCGGCCCGGCATGCGCGATAGCCTGCCGAAATTTGCCAAGGAATTACCTTACGTTAATGGCGGCCTGTTCGCCGAGCGTACAGCCGTTCCCACCTTCTCCGCCCGCGCGCGCCGTCTGCTGAAGGACTGCGGCGACCTATGCTGGCAGGATATCAACCCGGACATCTTCGGCTCGATGATCCAGGCTGTGGTCGATCCGGGCATGCGCGGCGACATGGGCATGCACTACACCAGCGTGCCAAATATCATGAAGGTGCTGCAGCCGCTGTTCTTGCTGTCGCTGGAGGAGGAGTTGGAAGCCGCCGGTGATAGTGAGGTCAAGCTGGGTAAGCTGCTGGATCGCCTCTATCGTATCCGGGTCTTTGACCCTGCATGTGGGTCAGGAAATTTTCTAATCATTGCATATCGCGAGCTACGGAAGCTAGAAAATCGGATTTTTGCCCGGCTGAAGATCGTGGCGCGGCAGTGGTCGCTGCCTTTAACTGGCATCAAGCTGAACCACTTTTATGGTATCGAATTAGCGGATTTCGCTGTTGAAACCGCCAAACTCGCGCTCTGGATCACAGAGTACCAGATGAACGAACAGTTCAAGCTGCTATTCGGGCCATCACTGCCAACGCTGCCGCTGCGCGAAAGTGGCAATATCATTCACGGAAACGCACCACGTGTGGATTGGCTGGATGTGTGCCCCCTAATGGATGAAGGCGAAGTCTACATCGTTGGTAATCCGCCTTATCTCGGCAGCACTCAGCAAAACGAAACTCAAAAGCACGATCTTTGCGTAGTCTTTGGGGAGAATACCGGAGCCTATAAGAAACTCGACTATGTAGCTTGTTGGTTCATGAAGGCTGCAAATTATTGCTTACAAGCACAAGCGAGTTTCGCTTTTGTGTCGACTAACTCGATCTGTCAGGGGGAGCAGGTTGCCCTTTTGTGGCCTCCTATACTACGCAAGAACTTAGAGATTGGATTCGCGCGCCAGTCTTTTAAATGGCGCAATAATGCAGCAAAAAACGCAGGTGTGTCGTGTATCATCGTGGGGATACGTCCTGTTGGTGAGGCGAAAAAAATCATCTTTTCAGGAGAGGTATCGCGGATCGTCAAGAATATAGGACCGTATCTTGTAGAGATGGAAGACATTGCCGTTACGAAGCGCGCGCGGCCGTTGTCACTTATTAAAGCTATGGATAAAGGAAATCAACCCACTGATGACGGAAACCTAATCCTAGTTCTACTGTGTCATTTTCTGATTTCGGCTGTGGGGTTTGGCCTGCAAGCAACATGGGCATCGTGGCAGGTGTTGGATGAGGCCAACGGTGAGCCGGCGGCGAACCGAGGTAATCGAGTGCGCCACATGGCGCTCAGGCCGGATGGGCGGCCCCTCTTGGCTGGTAGCCTTGGGGTAGCGCAGGTGCCGCGATCCGCTCGCGGGCAAATCGCTGCTGAGGGGGGAAAAGACAGCGCTCGGCTGCCAAAAAGCCATACGCTGCGATGCACAGGCTGGCATGGTGGTGAAAGCCGCGCCAGCCGCGGCCCTCAAAGTGGCCGAGCCCGATCTCTTGCTTGAGCTCCTGATAATCACGCTCGATCCGCCAGCGCGCCTTGGCGGTGTGCACCAGGTGCTTGAGCGAGGTGTGCGCGGGCAGGTTGGAGAACCAGTATTTGGTCGGTTCCGCCTCACCGCGCGGCCATTCGATCAGCAGCCATTCCTCCGGCCAGGGTTCACCGCGCTGTTCGTCGCGATGGGCCGGGCGGACGCGCAGGGCGAGGAAGCGCGAGGACAGCGCGGCCTGGCTGCCTTCACGCCATGTCACCGTCCGCCAGGTGCGCAGCGGTTGCGCCGCGGCCAGCGCCTTGACCGACACCGGCTGGTGTTCAGGGCTGCGGCGCAGCCGTTGCGGCGGCCGTCCCTGGCCGGACCAAGTGGGCGACAAGGGTGCCAAGCCTGGCGGCCAGACACTGGTGCCCGCGCGCACGGCCAGAACGTAGGACAGATCAAGCGCGGCCACACCGACCCGCAAATCGGTGTCATCACCGTATTCGGCATCGGCCAGCACCACACCGGCCGGCACGCCATCGGCCCGGGCTTGGCGGATCTGCCCCAGCGCGATCGCCATCTTGGTCTGGAACGTGATCGCCTCTGGCACACCGGCTTTGGCCCGCCGGATCGGATCCTCAGCCCAGGCCTGGGGCAGATAAAGCTGGTAGGCAATCGGCAGGCTGGCCTGATCATTGGCCATCGAGAGGCTGACCGCGACCTGGCAATTGTCCTGCTTGCCAAGCTGGCCGCAGTATTGCCGCGCCACGCCAACCGAATGCTGACCTTTCTTCGGAAACGACGTGCCATCGACGATCCAATAAGCAATCGGCCCGTGCTGCTCGATCGCCGGCACCACCTGCTGGCGCACCGCATGCAGCATTGCCGCGTCATCCCACTCAGCCTTGGCCACCACGTGATGCAGCGACTGATGTGCGGCCTGGACCTGAGCCGGTTCCATCCTGGCCGCCATCGGCTCGATGCTCTTGCGCTCACCCGGCAGCAGCAGCCCCGTGCAATACGCCCGTGCCGCAGATACCCGGCTGGCATGGCTCAACACCTTGGTGATCCCACCCAGATAAGAGGCAAACCGATCCTCACTCGGCGGGGTTTGTCTTGCGGTCGATCCTGTCATACCTCACATATAGGGAAGAATTGACACAGTAGAACTAGAAGCCGTCGAAAAGCAGCACCTTTTTGTCAATGCCCCCGAGAGCTTGCCCTTGTTGCGGCGGTTCTATGGCGCAAAGGAGTTTATTCAGGGGATTGAACGTTGGTGCATCTGGATCACTGATGATTTTCTCGAATTAGCGCAAACCATTCCCTTCATTCAAAAGCGCATAAAAAGCGTCCGAGAATTCAGATCCAATAGTAAGAAGAAGTCAACGAGAGACCGTGTTGATAAGCCTTACCAGTTCACGGAAATTCGCCGTTATGGCGTGGCAGCGATGATTGTACCTAGTGTCTCATCCGAAAATAGGCCTTTTCTACCAGTTGGTTTTGTTCCAGGAAACGCGATCATCAGCAATCTTGCCTTCGGCATTTACGATCCACCCGACTACCTGCTCGCTATACTTTCATCCCGTCTTCATTTAGTTTGGACTGCAACAGTTGGCGGACAACTAGAAACCAGGCTGCGCTACTCGAATACTCTGGTATACAACACATTCCCGCTTCCCGAACTTTCTGGTGACCAGAAGCTGATCCTGGAAGACATGACGTTCAATATACTCTCAGCAAGGGAAGCGCATCCGGGCAAAACCATTGCTTGGCTCTATAATCCGGAGACAATGCCCGCGGGCTTACTGGCCGCGCACCGTGAACTCGATGATGTGTTGGAGCGGATGTACATCGAGCGATCTTTTAAGAACGACACCGAGCGGCTGGAACATCTGTTTAAGCTCTATGTCGCGATGACCGGACAAAGCGCACGCAAGACACCGATCAAAGAACTCGTGGCCGCGTAGGACATCCGCCAATGCCCGACTTCGTCAGCGTCAGCTACGTCCAGACAGGCAGCAGCCAGATCACCAATGCCCAGGGCATGCGCGCCATGCAGGCCAAAGCTTTCGATGCACGAAATGCACAGTACCTGCTGGTCAAAGCCCCGCCTGCATCGGGAAAGTCCCGAGCGCTTATGTATATCGGCCTCGACAAGCTGACCAACCAGGGACTGGCAAAGGTCATCGTTGCCGTTCCCGAAAGGTCGATTGGGGCGTCCTTCCGAACGACCCGACTGACCCAAGGTGGCTTCTTCTGCGACTGGGTGGTTGATCCACGCTGGAATCTGACCGATGCAGGCGGCCCGGCAGGAAAAGTCGCGGCCTTCAAGACGTTCATGGCCTCCCCGGATGCGATCCTGGTCTGCACCCATGCCACACTCCGATTCGCCTTCGAGCAACTCGGCGCCCCCGCGTTCGCGAACTGTCTACTGGCGGTCGACGAATTCCACCACGCCAGCGCCGATGACGACAGCCGGTTGGGCGAGCTTGTCCGCGCGCTGATAGAAGATGGCCGATCGCACATCGTCGCCATGACCGGCTCCTACTTCCGCGGCGACACCGCCCCGGTGCTGCGTCCCGATGACGAGGCGAAATTCACCCGCATTACCTACACCTACTACGAGCAGCTAAGCGGCTACAAACACCTGAAAACGCTCGGTATCGGCTACCATTTCTACAAAAAGCGCTACCTGGACGCCATCAACGAAGTCCTTAACTCCGACCTCAAAACCATCATCCATATTCCCCATGTTGGCTCGGCGGAGTCCACCAAGGACAAGCGCGACGAGGTGGATCGCATTCTCGACCATCTGGGCGATTTTCTGCGCAAAGATCCGCGAACGGGTCTCTACCAGGTCCAGCGGAAGGACGGTCGGGTGCTGAACGTCGCGGACCTGGTTGATGATGGTCCGCACCGCGAGCAGGTCATGCAAACCCTGCGCAACATCACCGCCAAGGACGACGTCGACATCATCATCGCGCTCGGCATGGCCAAGGAAGGCTTTGACTGGATCTGGTGCGAGCATGCCCTGACCGTCGGATACCGTGGCTCCTTGACCGAGATCATCCAGATCATCGGCCGAGCCACTCGCGACGCACCTGGCAAGCAGCACACGCAGTTCACCAACCTGATCGCCAGGCCGGACGCCGACGACGAACGGGTAGCCGACGCGGTGAACAACATGCTGAAGGCGATCGCCTGTTCCCTGCTGATGGAACAGGTCCTGGCGCCAAACTTCAAGTTCAAGACCAAGATAGACGGCGACGAACTGGACGGCACACGTCACCCGACCGACATCGTCTACGAAAACACCGACACCGTCATTTCCATAAAAGGTTTTGCGGAACCCTCGACACCGCGCATCCAGCAGATCATCGAGAGCGACCTGAACGACCTGGCGGCGAAGATCCTGCAAGACCCCGCTGTGCTGCGGGTCGCGATGAACCCGAACGAATATGCGCCAGAGGTCGTCAACAAGGTCTTCATCCCCAAGGTCATCGAACGCCAGTATCCCGACCTGACACCCAATGAGATCGAGGAGGTCCGCCACGCGGTGGTCGCCAACGGCGTCTTCAAAAGCCCAGCTGTGGACCTGGACCCCGATCCCACGCAGCACGCCGACAACAGGTTCGTGCGCATGGCGGGGCGGCTGATCAACATCGCCGATCTCGATATCGACCTTATCGACAGCATCAACCCGTTCCAGCAGGCTTACGAGATCCTGTCGAAATCGGTGACGGCGGACGTCCTGAAGACCATCCACGACGCGATCACCGCGAATCGGATTGTGATGACCGAGCAAGAGGCCGTTGTGCTCTGGCCGCGAATCAAGCAATTCAAGGCCGACAGCGGTATGGACCCAAGCCTGACGAGTGCCCATCCCCTGGAACGCCGCATGGCCGAGGCGCTTGCCTGGATACGCAGCGCGAAACGGAAGAAGATGCACGCCCAGGCAAGCGCGTGAACGATGGTCGACAAGACACTCGACGCCCTGCTGGCAGAGAAAGACGATCTGGGGCTGCTCAACGTCAGGCCGTCGGGGTCTAAAGCTACGTCCGAAGCAGCACGGGTCATCCAGCAGTTCGAGGAGATCAATCATTTCATCGACAGGCAGGGTTTCGCACCCGGCGCGGGTCCAGCCGAGCGCAAGGTCCCGGTCAACGAGCGATCACTTCAGATGCGTCTCAAGACCTACCTGCGGTCCGCTGAATGGCGCCGGACGCTGCTTCCCCTGGACCGTCATGGCCTGCTGGCGGCGGCGGCTGAACCAGCGCGGCCAGAGCCGTCCAGCCTGGATGAAATTCTAAGCCTGGATGACGATCTGCTATCCGCCCCCGCCGAGGAAATTTACACCTTCCATCATGCGCGGCCAGCGGATATCGCTCGGCCCGACAAGGTGTCCGAGCGCAAGCCGTGCCAGGATTTCGACAGGTTCGCCGCCTTGTTCGATGCCTGCGCGGCCGAACTTGCCAATGGTGCGCGAAAGAGCATGCCCTTCGCCAACGAGCAGGACATCCGAGCCGGGGAGTTTTTTGTCCTGAACGGGATCACCGTCTTTGTGGCGGAGGTGAACGATCCACACATCCGCAATCGCAAGCGAAACGCCCGTCTTCGGTTGGTTTTCGAAAACGGCACCGAAGGCGAAAACCTGCTGCGGTCCCTGGCCACGGAACTCTACAAGGACCCCCTCGGCCGTCGGATATCGGAGCCGGCGGCAGGACCACTTTTCAACCCGGCGTCGACGACCGCGAACGCGGCGTCTCCACAGGAACGGACCATGGGCTGCATCTATGTCGTCAAAAGCCTGTCGCCGCTACCGGAGATCAGAAAGCTCGACGGCACCCTGTTCAAGATCGGCTTTACCACTGGCCGGTTTGAAGAGCGCATCGCGGCGGCCCAGGACGACCCAACCTTTCTGCTGGCGCCGGTCCATCCGGTTCGGACCTACGATACCATCAATCTCAACGCCAACAAGGTGGAAAACCTGCTGCACCGGTTCTTCGCCAAAGCGCGGCTCGACCTCGAGCTTAAGGATAGGTTCGGCAAACCGTACCGTCCCAGAGAGTGGTTTCTGCTACCCATTCAGGTCATCGAGCGGGCAATAACGATGCTACTGGATGGCAGTATCGTCCGCTACCAGTACGATTTCAGGTCAGGAGAAATTGTCTCGACACATGGAAATTGACTGGATTGGTGGTTTCAGTCCGTCTTGCCCCGCCCACCCAAGTGCCGGAGCCACTTCACGCGCGAACAGCTCGATCGAGCGCAGGGTGAACGCATGCGGCGGATCGACCGAATGCACTTGCACGGCAACGTCGGTTGCGCGGTCGAGCGTGGTGTCATCACCAAGCGAGGCAATGACCTCCTGCGGGGTTCCAATATGCGCGTCGAGCGCGGCGATGATCTGATCAAGCGAACCAACAGGAACCGGGCGCCCCTGGTCGCGGAGATGGTCGGCAAAGCGCCCCAATCCAACCTGCGCGAAGCGCCGAGCATCGCGACCGTCATCGACAACAAACACGCTGCGCGACGCCAGGATGCGCGGCGCTCGGCCTGCCGGCAGTGCCGCCAGATAAGCGTCGATCATCGGGTTCTGGATGTCTGCCAGCGATGCGTGCGGCGCGTTCGGCGGCCGGGGCTGGGTGCGCGACAGCATCAGGCCATCGCCTGCTTCCCCCGCCCGGTGCCCGCCCGCCGCCGAGAACGTCCCGTGCCACAGACGATCGAGCAGATGCGGTGCCGCCGGATACAGCCGATTGCCCTCCCCACCCAGCGTCTTGCCGCGCCAGGCGTCGAGCAGCGCATTGAACTTTTCGGCGAAGATCGGCCCCCGGTCCGCCAGCGCGAGGCCGAAAGCCGGAAACGCGGACGGCGTGCCGCCGGCACCAATACCGATCTCAAGCCGTCCGCCGGACAGCAGATCGAGCACCGCCGCATCCTCGGCGACACGCACCGGATTCTCCAGCGGCAGAGTGACGACGCCGGTTCCAAGCCTGATCCGCGACGTCCGGGCGGCCACCTGCGCCAGGAACACGAACGGTGCTGGCAGGCCGCCCTCGTCCGCATTGAAGTGATGCTGGGCGACCCAGGCGGATGAGAAGCCGAGTGCTTCCGCCCACACGATCTGCTCGGTCGCCAGACGATATCGCTCACCGGCGCCGGCGTCGTCGAGCAGCCTGGTGAAGAACCCCAGACGCTTGGGTGTCCGCTGCATGATCCATCCCTGCCAGTTGGCTGCATGACCCAGTGTATAGGCAATGCGCCGCCGTTCACAGTGATGGGGAACGTCATGCTTCGAGAAATCCGGCCAGGGCTGACGGTAGGAATGTATTTGGAGGCCTTGCGTCCCACCGCCTTCCGCGTGGACTTGCCGGTCCTCGTCCGTTCTTGCGTGGTTCAGGGTTACACGTCTGTCTTCGTCAATCCAATCTTCAGCAGGCCGAGCGCGCCGTTGACCGCACCTTCCAGCACCTCCCGTTGCGGCTGTGTGCGAGCCAGCACCCGAACACCGAACAACAGGCTTAGCAGAAGCCGTGCGAGGTCGTCCGCTGGCTGTAGGGCGGCAATCGTGCGGTCCATCTGACCGGCCACGACACATCGCCGGAAGAACGCCTCAAGGAAGGTCATCTCGCTGGCAACGAGCTTGCGGAACTCTGGGTCAGAAGGGGCCATCTCAAGGGCCGAATTGACCAGGAAACAGCCGCGGCGCACCTTGTCCATCACCGATCGTTCAATGATCTCGTCAAAGAAGGCGCGAATCGCGGCGAACGAAGGCAATTGGTCGAAGCGGCTAATCCGATCGTGGATGCTCTGCTCGAAATAATGCTGCAGCGCCCGGCGATATAGCGATCGCTTGTCGCCAAACGCGTTGTAAAGGCTGGCGCCAGTGATCCCCATTTCGCTCGCGAGGTCTCGCACGGAGGTTGCTTCGTAGCCCTGCGCCCAGAAGCAGTTCATCGCCGCCTCTAGGACCGTCGTCTCGTCGAACTCCCGCGGTCGTGCCATCGAGCGCCTTTCGCCTGTAGCGGCCAGTGCGGTGGATTGCCATCCAGACCCAGTAGGTTTATTTTAGAGCATATGAACCAAAACCGCAAGGTGACTGGCGCGATGGCTCTTCCGACGACCCCATGCGCGATAACCCGTGCGGAACCTGGCTCCGTCTATCGGCGCACGTGAGGAGCGGTTGCGCTGCCACTTGAAACCGTCGACCGCTCAACCTTTGGCGATCGCCCCGCCTCTGGCAAGGCAGCCGGTGGCGACCAAGCGCGCAGCCTTGATCCTGATGATTCTCAGCGGTAACCAATGTCTCGGTCTGTAAAAATGAGCGGGCCTCGGCGCGAAGGCGGCGAAGCTGGCTGGCTTATCAATGGGCCGCCGAACCCTGCCCGTAAACAAGCTTTTTTCGCATCCAAAGCCGGTGGACCTGAGGTTTCCGAGGGCCGGCATGACCGCTAGCGACTGGGGCGCATTGATGGCCGCCGTCCAGTTGGGTGATACCGGAAAGTATCACCGCCTGCTCGTCGAGGTCCGTATGTGGCTACGGCGCTACTATTCGCGCCGACTGCCGCCCGCCATGGTCGAGGACGCGGTTCAGGATACCCTTCTGGCCATACATGAGAAACGGCATACCTTTGATCCTTCGCGGCCCTTTGAACCCTGGCTCGCCGCAGTGGCGCGCTACAAATGGATCGACCGGTTGCGGGCGTTGAAGTCGGCACCGACGGAGGCCATAACCGAGAATGTCGCTGTCGTGGATCATGGCGATGTGGTCGCCAGCGTTTGGTCACTCGAGCGCCTGTTGCAGGAGCTCAAGCCGGCGCAGTCGGACGTAATTCGTCTGGTCAAGCTACAAGGCTTCAGCATTGAAGAAGCGGCTGCGCATACCGGTCAGTCCGTCTCGCTTGTGAAAGTGAACATCCACCGAGGATTGGGGCGATTGGCTTCCATTGTGCGAAGGCGATCCGATGCCGAATGATCGGCTCATCGATCGTCTCGTTAGTGAATTGAAGCCGGTAAGCCGACGTACCGTCGGGCGCGACGCGCTAATTCTCGTGGCGCTCTGTATGATCGAGCTTGCGCTGTTCCTGGCCTCGGGCGCGATGCGGCCCGATATGCCGGCAGCAATGCACTTGCCGTCGTTTTGGTGGAAGCTCGGCAGTCTTGGCCTCATCGCGTCGGTCGGCGGGGGCATTGCGGTTGTCTCCCTTGACCCCGTTCAGTCGCCCCGCCGCGGTTTGCGCTGGTTAGTGGCGGCCGTCGCGATGTGCCTGGCAATCGGCTGGGTCATCGATGCCGAGCACAGGGAAATGCCTACCCTGGCGGCCCGGGTGAACTGGCATGCCGGCCTTGAATGTGTCTACCAGATGGTGCTCTTGTCGGTGCCGGCCGTAGTCGGTCTCGGCCTGCTGATGCGTCGTGGCGCGCCGACGGATAAAGCCGGAACCGCACTGGCGGTAGGCATCGCCGCGGCAGCCTGGGGAGCTTTCGTGTTCGTCTTTGCCTGTCCGCACGACGACCCACTCTACATAGCCATTTGGTATTGCGTCGGATGCGGCCTCGTCACGGGATTCGCGCGGTTGGTGCTGCCGCGCCTCACGCGTTGGTAGACGCCCGCGTTCGGCACCTTGCTCCATGGCGGCGGCGGGTGAATGAAGTGTCCAACCCCAACGCCGAAGAAACCCGTCGATCAACCGGTAAACCATGCGTGCACGCGGGGCAGGATAAGGCCGGCTCACCGACAGCACCTGAATGATTTACCCGAAGGCGCCGGTCGGAACCTTATACCGCCCATCGCGATTCGCGTCCGCATGTAAAGGTTCTTAATCAAGCACAGGACAGCAATGGAGGAGTGAGAAGTCGAGGTTGAACCTGGCCCAGAACATAGAGTCGGTGGTCCAGACCAGGATCAGGTTCAGGACGGCAGTCAGTCGCGAGGCAGCCATAGCAGCCGGCATGAACACTGAGCAGTTTCCAGAGTGAACGAAGCTGCCGTGGAGAACGGTTCCATGAGCTGTTCCTGGAGCTCCCGACGAGGAAGGCGACGACGTCGGCAAGAGGGTCTTCGGCATTCTGGAGACAGTCGTCGCAGACGGCGTTGCCAGCGGTATCAGGCGAAGCTCCGACGATCGCGGACGCGGAACAGCGCAAGTGCTGTGGGCCGCTATTCATGAGTTGGTCGCTCCCCTGCTCGCGTTTCCGGACTTCGGTTGGGAATCGAGAAACAAGCTGATTGAGGCCCGTATCGACATGCTGCCGCACGGACTCGACAGGCAAGCCAACAAGCCGGCAACGAAGCCAAACATCGCCACTGTTCGGTCAGGTAGGTCTTTGACGAAAACTGGTTCCAGGACTACTATAGGCTACAGGCAGGGAAATGAATAAGCTTGCCGTTGATCTTTCTGGCTCCTGCGGTTGCCCCGGCTGTTCCACCTGACGGCGATGCGTCTGGCCGAGGTGCCCGATCCAATGTTCAATTAGGTTAAAGCCGCAATGCGCGCGATGCTGGTAATCCAGCAGGCTGACCCGGAACGGCTGGTGCATAGGTGCTTTATTGCACGGATGTCCAGGCCGGCGGCGGAGAAGTTGGACGTCGTCGTGCTGCTCGCGCACCGACAGGACTTGCGAAATGCCGCCATCATGCGTGGCATGCTGCCGACCGTGCGGCATGACCTAGTTCATTCCGAGGCTGCCGCGACCGTCTGAATGTGGTGCGCTTTAGGATAAAACGTTGTCCTGCGCGGCAATGATTGTCCCGACTCGCCTACGCCGCGACATCCGGCCAGAAGCGCGCCAGCGGCGAGACGGCAACCACCGACCGCACCGCCGCCTGATCCTCCGGCGTCATCGTCTTGCGCCAAGTCTCGGCGGCGGCGGCGGCATCGCGGAAGATCGCATAGTAGCCCGCCGACCCTCGGTGCGTGGTGCTGCCGGCGACAAATGCCGCGGTTTGCCGGTTCCAGTCCAGTCCGGCGAACTGCAGGATGCGGCGGGCCAGCGCCTCCGGGCTGGCGCACAGCGCCTCATACAGCACGACATGGACGTTGCCGCGAGCGGCCAGTGCATCATAGGCCGGTTCGTTGAAGGCGCGCCAGCTCCAGGCATAGCGTGCCGCCTCCGGCAGAGCCTGGAACGCGCCTGCATCAACCCCAAACATGGCGGCATGGGCCAGCGCCTGGGCCTCGTCGAACGGCATGTCGGTCCCCGGCGTCCGCAGGTCGAAGCGGCGCAGGCGGTTGCCGCGCATTACTGAGGCAACCTGTCCGCAGGGATGCCGCAAGATGAAGATCGTGCGGCTGGCCGGCAGGGTCTGTGCCAGCACGGCTGCCCCCTCCGCCCAGGCCACCGACTTCAGGGCCAATCTGGCGGCCGGCCGGGTCGCCAGGTCGGGGATCGGAAGCCTGGCCAGCAGGCTGACCGGCGCCGGCAAGCGAGACGCCGCGCCGGCGGCGGTGGCGAGCAGCGTACGCATGCCTCGGGCCGGAGCCGACTGCCAGCTTTTGGCAAAGAACGGCCGCTTGGCGACCGTGCGCGCGCCGCGGTCGGCAACCCAGGCCGCCAATAGCCCGGGCAGCGCCGCCGGCGTCAGCGGCGACGGGCCAGGCCGCGTCTCATCCGGTTCATGCCGGTAGAGCACGTCCGGATGACTGTCGATAATTTTTGCCAGCCAAGTCGTTCCGGACCGGGGCGCTCCGAGGATCAGGATCGGCGCATCCAGGCGACCGTGGTTCACCCTGCACGCGCCTCACCAAGCGCCAGGCAAACCGCCACCGGCTTCAGGCCAGCCGGCCGTGGCAGTGCTTGTACTTCTTGCCGCTGCCGCAGGGGCACGGCGCATTACGGGGCGTCGCGGCCCAGGTGCGTTCGTTGTGCGGGTCGACTGCCGGCGTACGCGCCGGCAGCGTCGCAACCAAGCCCCCAGCCCGGCCTTCAGCTTGCGCGCCGTCCACTGCCGCGCCAGACGCCACCTCGCTGGATAAGGCCCCGCTGGATGACGCTCCTTCGGACAACGCCCCGTTCGATAAAGCCATGGCGGACATCGGCTCGGGATGACTTGCCACCATCCGAGGCAGGGAAGGTTCCGCCATCAGTTGCGCCAGCGGTCGGTCCGGAGCCAGTTCGACGCGCGTCAGCAAGCTGGTCACGCGCTCCTTCAGGTCGTCCAGCATGGCGTTGAACAGGGCAAACGCCTCGGCCTTGTACTCGTTCAATGGATCGCGCTGGCCATAGGCCCGCAGTCCGATACCCTGGCGCAGGTGGTCCAAAGCATACAGATGCTCCTTCCAGACCGCATCCAGTGTCTGGATCAGCAGGCTTTTCTCAATGAAGCGCATCAGGTCGGGGCCCATGTTGGCCGCCTTCGCCGCCATCATCCCATCCGCAGCCTTCTCGATCCGCTCACGCAGACCGGTTTCGTCGATGCCGTCCTCGCGGCCCCAATCCTCGATCGGCAGGGTCAGATTGAACACGCGGGCGACATCGGCGGTCAGCTCCGCAAGCTCCCACTGCTCTGAAAAGGCCTTTTCCGGCACTCGCGCGGCCACCATGGACGCCAACACATCAGCGCGCATTTCAGCGACCATCTCGGACACATCCGGCGCCTTCATGAGCTCCTTGCGCTGGGCATAGACCTCCTTGCGCTGGGCGTTCATCACGTCGTCGTATTTCAGCACGTTCTTGCGGGTGTCGAAGTTGCGCGCCTCGACCTTTTTCTGGGCCTTTTCCAGCGCCTTGTTGATCCAGGGATGCACGATCGCCTCGCCTTCCTTCAAGCCCAGGCGCTGCAGCATGCCGCCCATCCGGTCGGAGCCGAAGATGCGCATCAGATCGTCTTCCAGCGACAGGAAGAAGCGTGACCGGCCTGGATCACCCTGCCGGCCGGACCGGCCGCGCAACTGGTTGTCGATGCGGCGGCTCTCGTGCCGCTCGGTGCCGATCACAAACAGCCCGCCGGCGTCCTTGACCGCCTGGTGCGCGACGGCGACGTCGTCCCGCACCGACGCCTCGCGGGCAGCGCCGGCGGCTTCATCATGAATGCCGGCCAGCGCCTTGCGCAACCGCATCTCCAGGTTACCACCCAGCTTGATGTCGGTGCCGCGGCCGGCCATGTTGGTGGCGATGGTGACCGCGCCGGGCGCCCCGGCCTGGGAGACGATCTCGGCCTCCTGCTCATGGAAGCGGGCGTTTAGCACCGCGTGCGGCACCTTCTTCTGCTTGAGCAGGTTGCTGATCGTCTCGCTCTTCTCGATCGAGGTGGTGCCGACCAGGACCGGCTGGCCCTTTTCGCGCGCCTCGGCGATCAGGCTGGCGACGGCCTCGTATTTCTCCGCGGCAGAGCGATAGACCTCGTCGTCCTCGTCGCGGCGGGTGACCGGCACGTTGGTGGGGATCTCCAGCACGTCCAGCTTGTAGATCTCGGCGAACTCGTCGGCTTCGGTCATCGCCGTGCCGGTCATGCCGGCCAGCTTGGGATACAGTCGAAAGAAGTTCTGGAAGGTGATCGACGCCAAGGTTTGGTTTTCGGCCTGAACGGTGACGTGTTCCTTGGCTTCCAGCGCCTGGTGCAGGCCTTCCGAATAGCGCCTGCCCTGCATCATGCGGCCGGTAAACTCGTCGATGATGATCACCTGGTCGTTGCGCACGATGTAGTCCACGTCGCGGGCGAACAGCGTATGGGCGCGCAGCGACTGCTGCACGTGGTGGATCACCGAGACGTTGAAGATGTCGTACAGGTTGCCTTCGGTCAGCACGCCGGCGGTGCGCAGCATCTCCTCCACCGTCTCGCTGCCAGCCTCGGTCAGCGACACGGTCTTGAATTTCTCGTCCTTGTCATAGGTTTCCGGGTCCTTCACCAGTTCCTTCACCACGACGTCGACTTGGCGGTACAGGTCGGAACTGTCCTCGGCCGGGCCGGAGATGATCAGCGGGGTGCGCGCCTCGTCGATTAGAATGCTGTCGACCTCGTCGACAATGCCATAGAAGAACTCCCGCTGGACCATGTCCTCCAGCCGGTACTTCATGTTGTCGCGCAGGTAGTCAAAGCCGAACTCGTTGTTAGTGCCATAGGTGATGTCGGCGGCGTACTGGGCGCGCTTGGTTTCCTCGTCCTGGCCGTGCACGATAACGCCGACGCTCAGGCCGAGGAACTGGTAGATCTGCCCCATCCATTCGGCATCACGGCGGGCCAGGTAGTCGTTGACGGTGACGACGTGAACCCCCTGGCCAGCGAGCGCATTTAGGTAGACCGGCAAGGTGGCGACCAAGGTCTTGCCTTCACCCGTCTTCATTTCGGAAATCTTGCCGTCGTGCAACACCATGCCGCCAACAAGCTGGACATCGAAGTGACGCTGACCCAGGACCCGGCGGCCAGCCTCCCGCACCACGGCGAAGGCTTCGGTCAGGATCTCGTCCAGGGTTGCGCCATCGGCCAGGCGTGCGCGGAATTCGGCGGTCTTGCCGGCCAGTGCTTCATCGGACAGGGCCTGCATATCGGCTTCCAGGGCGTTGATCCCGGCGATCCGCCGCTGATACGATTTCAGCGAGCGGTCGTTGGCGGAGCCAAAGATGGCGCGGGCGATTGCGGCGAGCATACGGACCTTTCAGGGACAGCCGAACCCCCGGTTCGGCAGGTTCAGATAGGACCCGGAGGGCGCAGGGTCAACGACAGCGGCGTGTTACCCTTTCGGAAGGTGAAAACGAAGAGCTATGTCCGGTTACAGGACAGCTTGATCCCACTCGTGTTGATCCCGCCCGTGTATAAGCCATGGTCACCAAACCCTAAAGAATTGTTCACAGTGCCCTCGCGCCGGCTATGCACCCGGATCGCATCCGAGGTGGCGGCGAAGGCGGACAGCACGCAAGCGTATACGTGCCTCCGGGAAGGGCGTGGTATCGCTCTGCTGTCGCCACGGGCGGACCTCGCTAGCCTAGTTTTCTTGACGCAATGCCCCTAGCCCGTGCGTCAGATCCGCGATCAGGTCGTCCGGGTCTTCCAGTCCGATATGAATGCGTACCATCGGCCCCGCGAAAGGCTTGCCACCGGCGGAGCGGGTGACGAACCCAGTGGTGGGAACCGCAAGGCTTTCGTAGCCGCCCCAGGAGGCACCGATGCCGAACAGATCCAGCGCCTCGACGAATCGATGGGTGGCCTTGGTGGTGAACGACGACTTGAACTCAACCCCAAACAGGCTGCACGCGCCGGTGAAGTCGCGTCGCCATAGTTCGTGGCCTGGCGCACCGGGCAGGCCGGGATGCAGCACCTGCGCCACCTCCGGCTGCTGACGCAGCCAATGCGCGATCAGCAGGGCGGACTCCATCTGCGCCTGCAGGCGCACCGCCATGGTCCGCATGCCGCGCAGGGTCAGCCAGCAGTCATCCGGGCTGGCGTATTGCCCCAGGGTGCGCGCCGCCGCGTGCAGGATCTGCCAATCCGTATCGGTGTTGACGGTGATCGCGCCGATCAGCACGTCTGAATGGCCCGCCGGATATTTCGTCGCCGCCTGGATCGACACATCGACGCCATGGGCGAAGGGCTGGAAGTGGTGGATGCCCCAGGTGTTGTCCATGAACACCTTGGCGCCGCCGGCATGGGCGGCACGAGCGATGGCGGGTACGTCCTGCACCTCGAACGTATGGCTGCCGGGGCTTTCGGTGTAGACTACCTTGGTATTCGGCCGCATCAGCGCGCTCAGGCCCGTTTCGTCGATCTCCGGCAGGTAGAACGTCGTATCGACCCCGAAATCCCGCAGCATCGTCGTGGCGAAGTTACGCGCCGGACCATACACATGGTCCGGCATCAGCATATGATCACCAGCCTTCAGCCACGCCAGCAGCGGCGTGGTGACAGCGGACAGCCCGGTGGAGACGATGTAGCAGCGAGAGCCGCCTTCCACTGCGGCGATCGCGTCCTCCAACGCCCAGTGCGTGGCCGAACCGCCGGTGCCATAGGTCAGCACCCGTTCGCCGCGCTTAGCTTGCAGCGCCTGGCGTTCGGCGACGGTGGGAACCAGGACGGTGGAACCGCGCAGCAGCGGCGGATTGACGAAGCCATGCTCGCGCTTGGTGGTGCGTCCGACATGCGACAGAGTGGTGCGCAGGCCATGTTTCCTGGTTGTTTGTGCGACATCGTCAGCCATGTTCAGACTACTTCCACCGGCGTATCGGCGCGCCCGCCCCATTCAGTCCAGGAGCCGTCATAGACGGCGCCCTCCGGCAGGCCAGCGACGGCCAGCCCCAAGGTCAGGATGCACGCAGTCACGCCGGAGCCGCAGCTTGTCACCACCGGGCGGGTGCCGTCGATACCAGCCTCTGCCAGACGCGCCTTCACCTCGGCCGCCGAACGGAAGGTGGCATCAGGGTGCAGCAGGTCCGTGTACGGCAGGTTACGGGCGCCTTCGATATGGCCGCTGCGCATGCCGGCGCGTGGTTCCGGAACAGCGCCGGTGAAGCGGCCGGCGGCACGGGCATCCAGCACCTGTTCCTGGCCCGTCGCTACGTTGCGCAGCATGTCGCCGATGCCGCGCAACCGCGTGGCGCGGAAATCAGGGCGGAAATCGGCTTGCGAGATCGCAGCGGGTTCGCCAGATTCCAGGAGGCGACCCTCCTTGTGCCATTTTGGCAGCCCGCCATCCAGCACCGCGACCGCGTCATGTCCGAACAAGCGCATCAGCCACCAGCCACGGGCCGCCGAAGCCAGGCCCTTCTGGTCGTAGAACACGACGCGTGCTGCATTCCCGACACCCAGCGCGCCCAGCAGCTTTGCGAAGCGGCCTGGACTGGGAACCATGTGCGGCAGATCAGTGTCCGGGTCGGCGATCTGGTCGATGTCGAAATACCGAGCACCGGGAACGTGCGCGTTCAGGAATTCGGCCTTGCCGTCCTTCGGCTCGGTCGGCAGGTACTTGGTTGCATCAAATACCACCAGGTCTGATTTTCCCAGTTCGTGTGCAAGCCAGTCAGTCGATACCAGCGGATCCATGTGCGTTCCCAAACATCGAGCACCGGCACCCTAGCGGCGATCGCCGATCCGGGCCAACCCCGCGACGGCAACCCGTCCGAACGATCAGCAACGGCGACGGCAGATGCAAGACCGTCACGCACGACTGCCAACCGTTCCGAGGCATGCGACAAGAGGGCAGCCGGCGCGGACCGGCACCACGTCCGCGCCGGCGCATCAGGCTAAACCCGCCGCGATTGTTCGCCACGCGAGACCTCAATGCCTGTTACGCAGCTTCCGCGACTCCAGCAATCCGCTGATGCGGTCGACAAGCTGGATTCCGGAAACTGGCTTGCGCAACAAGGAGAACGCGCCACTGATCGCGCCGCCGAACGCGAGCGTCGCGCCGTCTCCCGCATAGCCGGTCAGCAAGACCGCCGGCAGGCCAGGCCGCAGCGCCTGCGCGGAGCGGATCAGGGACACGCCGTCCATGACCGGCATTGTCAGGTCAGACACGATGATCCTGACCCGCTCCTCCGCGCGCAACAGGGACAGTGCGGCTGATCCGCTGTCGGCGGCCAGCACCAAGTAGCCGGCATCTTCCAGCGACGCGGTCAGCACCTCTCGCACAATCGCGTCATCATCCACCAGCAGGACACAGGGCAGCTGCGGCGAAGCACCGGGGGAGGCCAGCGTTTCGCGCGATCCCGCGGCCGCGTCATTAGCCTGCGGCAACCACAGGCTGATGCAGGTGCCCCGGCCAATGGTGCTTTGGATGGACATCCTGCCACCGCTTTGCTCGACGAAACCCTTCGCCATCGCAAGGCCGAGGCCGGTGCCCTTGCCCGGCTCCTTGGTGGTGAAGAACGGCTCGGTCACCCGCGCCAGGACTGCCGCATCCATGCCGGTTCCGGTGTCGCTCACGCTGATCCGCATGTAGGCTCCTGGCGCCAGCCCGGCCGGATGGCGCGTGTTCGTGGTGTCCGCCTCGACCGAGGCGGACATGGTCAGCACCCCGCCGGACGGCATGGCGTCCCGCGCGTTGGTCGCCAGATTGACCAGCACCGTCTCCAACTGCCCACGGTCGGCAAACAGCGGCGGCAGCCCCTCTGGCACGTCCAGTTCGCAGACGACCGAGCCCCCTAGGGTATGGCTTAGGACTTCCAACATGTCGGCCAGCAGGGCGCCGGCATCCAGGCTTTCGGCGCGTAGGTCGCCGCGGCGGGCAAACGCCAGCAGGCGGCTGGTGATCGCCGCGCCGCGCCGCGCCGCATCGGCGATCATGCGTGCGTGCCGCGACACGCGTTCGGGATTGTCGGGACGCCGCTCGATCAGCGCGGCGCCGCCCGAGACGGCTTGCAGCACATTGTTGAAATCATGTGCGATACCGCCGGCGATCTGTCCGAGGGCTTGCACCCTCTCGGCCTGGGCGGCGCGCTGTTGAGCCGCCTCGCGGGCCGCGACTTCTTCCCTCACCCTGAGTTCAAGGCGGATGTTCGCCTGTTGCTGGATGTCCACCAGACGCCTTTCGGCATCAATATCCTGCAGCACGGACAGCACCTCCTGCACTTGGCCATCCGCCCAGCGCAGCGGGATGCTGGCTACCCGGAACCACCGCTCCGCCCCGTTATCGGCGCGCAGCAGGCATTCGACACCGGGTGAGACTGCTTCGCCACACAGGGCACGGCTAACCGGGAACTCATCGCGGGTGAAGCGGCGTCCATCGGAATGATAAGCAATCCAATCGTCCGGCCGCGGGTCATTCACTGACGGAACGACCAGATCGGCAAAACGTTGCACCGTCGGATTGCTCAGGACAAGCAGGCCATCGCGATCGACGATACCCACCCCGACCGGCAACACGTCGATGATCTCCGACAGCCTGCGCTGCTCGGCCTTCAGCAGATCGATCAGTCGGTCGCGAGTCACTTCGGCCTCGTAACGGGCCGTTACGTCCATGTTGATCCCGACCAGCCGCACGGCGCGTCCCTGTGTATTGCGGATGGTCTGGCCACGCGCCAAAAGCCGTCGGTGCGCTCCATCCTTCAATACGACCGTGAATTCAGTCGCGAACGGATAGCTTGGCTGCTTCAGCGCACGGCGCAGTTCGCGGCCCACACGGTCGGTGTCGGCCGGGTGAATCACCTGACGCCAGACCTCCGGGGTCGGACCGTCAGGCAGTGGATCGAGACCATGGAGATGCCACTGGTGGTCGCTCCAGGACAGCGACTTATTCGCGATATCCCAGTCCCAGATGCCAAGGCTGGCGCCCTGGCGTGCCAGTTCCAGCCGCTCTTCATTGAGGCGCAGGCCGGCTTCGGCCGCACGGAGTTCCGTGACATCAAGCTGGCTGATCAGCATGAGCGTGCGGCCGTCCACCCGAACCGGCGCCACCGCGATCAGCAGGTCGCGCGGCCCCTGCCTGCCCTGCACCCAGGTCTCGTAGCGAGAGACCTCACCGCCGGCAACCGCGCGGCCGACATCCAGGATCCGTTCGTGGGTCGTCTGCAGGCTCAGATCGATCAACTTTACCTGTCGGAACTCCTCGACCGGATAGCCGACGAAGGACGCGGCTGCTTCATTGCAGTCAACTACCTGGGTTGTTTCCGGATCAGCCAGGATAATTCCACTGGGGGATTGCTCGAACAGATCGCGGAATCGCTGCTCGCTTTCGGCCAGGGCGACCGCCGTGGCTTGACGCTCCGCCGCGGCCGAGACCAGTGCACGGGCGACCGTGTCGGTTTCCGGCAATCCGGTTGAGACACCATGCGCGGCGTCGGCGGCATCCCCGCGCTCAGCGAGGCGGCGCAACTGCTCGATCGGACCAGTGATCCGTCGCGCCGCCAACCTGGCAAGGATCAGGCCGGCAATCAGCACAAATCCAGCGTCCTCCACTGTGCGGATGATAGCTGCCCGCAACGGTGCGGCTAAAACCTGCTCCGGCGCGCCGACAATGATGGACCAGTTGAACGGGGTGACGTGGGCGAACGCAGCCAGACTGGGCGTGCCCTCAAGCGTTGGCACCTGACCGATGCCATCGATGTGCGCTTTCACCTCTGCCCACAAAGCCGGGACGATGGGGTGGCCAATGTATCGCTCCGGATTTGGCAGCCGGGCAACGACGAGCCCGGCGGAATCCGCGACTGACAAGATTGTACCAGGCGGCAAGCGCTGGCGTGACACAAGGTCAGCTACGGCGGAGGGACGCAACGTAATGAACAGGTCGTAGACGACACGCCCTTGCTTGAACACCGGAACGTCAATGCTGAAGCCTAATTGGCCGGTGACATGTCCGACATGCAGGTCCGTCACGAGCGGACGGCCGGTGTCAAAGACCCGGCGTCCAGCCGCGGAGGCGGTATGCATGGTCGTCTTGCTCGTCATCAGACGCGGCAATCCATAGATCCGAATGGTTTTCGCGTCCGGCGTCCCGAGGCCGAGCACGGTGCCGTCTGGCTGATGCGCTAGGAACGTCTCAGCTTCCTGATCGAACTGCGCGACATTGTCTGATTGCAGGGTCGGCGACATCGCCAGGGTCTCGAGAGCGGAAGAACGCAGCAGCAGATCACGCTCCACCGATAGCGCCACGCCATGGGCGATTGTCACCAAACCTTGGTAGGTGCCATCCCGCTCGGATTGATACTGGCTGTATTCTCGACCCAGAACCAGGCACGCCAACGGTATGACGCTGACAATGACAAGCAGGAGCAGCCGGGACCGTAGCGACAGATTAGATATGCCGCTCAGCCGCTCGCGGGCTAGAGGAGGAGCCACGGCTTCGGGTTGAACCACCTGCATGTATGGCCTTTGTCCTTCGGCTACACGCACAACGCCTGACGCCACAGAAGGCCAGAAACGGTGTCACCCGCCACCGAATTAGATATATGGCCCCGCCTGACTCCTATCACATTCTCGTGATAAATGTGCAAGAGCTGCGCTGGAACAACGTGCTTAACGACAACAGGAACGCCTTTGATGTCCATTTGGCCTGTTCGCCAAACTGCCGGCCATTGCGGAGGATGCTGCCGAAGTCAGCGAGGAAGCCTAATTATCTGCAGCATGTCCAGCGTCCGCGCCGGCTGTGTTGGGGCGCAGCCATGATCCGAGCCATACTGGATTTGGCATATGCTCACTTGACGCGCTGATGGTCGCTTCAGGTGGTCGAACCACTGATCTGGTCGATGGTGAGGCTAATTAGTTTTGATGTTATTTAGATAAATTTTTGGGCCTTGTGAGCCTAGCCGCGACATGAACGGCGGGACAATGGTAATACCAAAAAGGGATACATGCAGGTGATCAGAAAATTATTGTTGCCTAGATGTTTTTATTTATGACGATTTTGCAATTTTTTCCGGAAGCAATCACTCATAGTATTTTTTGCGCAAATTTAACGATTGCATAGCATTCCGGCATCAATTCTAATAATGATCGCGTCTTCGTGAGGTTGTTGTTGTGTCCTCACGCGTTCGCGAGGTAAGACGAGAATGTTTCCTCCCCCAGACTCTGGCCGCGGGAGGTTCTACCCCGCGGCCAACTTTTGCTCTGGATCGCGAGGTTCCTCGAACAGCATGGTGCGCCGATGCGCTACTTTACCTTGAAACGAATGACCTCCCGGATCAGCGAAACAAGGCTTTGCTCATTTGTTACTACCCTGATCAGTGCCACCTCCCGACCGTTCGCAGGGGCCGTTCCATGAGCGATCTGACCGTGCCCATCGACGCCGCCGCAACGTCTAAGCCGCCAAAAGGCGTTGCCTTCAGCATCGCCGACCTTCTCATCGCCGAAAGCTGGGCCAATTTCCATGACATCGGCATCGTGGTCCGCCTAGATCATGCTGCTAAGCACGAGGATTATGAAGAAGTCATTGAATTCCAAGCGGACCTGAACTCGCAGCCCCGGTTGATCATGTGGCGCGACGACACGACTGTTTTTGTTCAGCCTCTCGCAGGGGCAAGGCAACGGCATGCCTCAATCATCGAGGCGCTTCGAGAACTTCGGGCCGAGCAGCAAGTCGCAATAACCGATATCACGGCCACAAGCTGGCCTGTCGATTGATGGACTGGAGCAGGCGGCAAGGACCCCGATCCACGTTTCTAACCCAATTCCATCTGGGACATGGCATGCGTGGTGCGGACGCGCGGCAACGTTGGCAACCGTCAGTAACGTCCGCCACGTTGCGATGAGACGGGCCCTATTGCCGAGCCAGAGACCGTATGAAACTCAAGTTCCAGCGGGCATAACCCGGCTGCACGAAGGCCAGCTTCGATCGGATCAGCCAATGCGCCTCCGCCAGCCGATGGAACGGGACCGATGGAAAAAGGTGATGCTCCGCGTGGTAGGGCATGTCCCACATCAGCAACCGGACCGGCGCCCAAGTCAGCGTCGTGCGGGTGTTGGTCAACCCGTTCCGATCCTCCGTGCAGCCGGTATGTTCGGCCAGCAGATAGGCTCGCAGCGGCGGCTGACCGATCAACTGCGGCCCAATCCAGTATAATAGCGGCGTGGCCCAGCCGAACAGTATGGCCGAAATGACCGAACCGCCGACCATCACCAGCGTCATGGCCCGCACGCTCCGGATGATCGCCGGGGCCGTCGTGGCCGAAATATAAGGATAGGCGCTCAGGTCGCCCCGCCAGCAATCCGCGGCGACTTGTAGCCGCAACCGCCAGAACGGCAAGCCGAGGATCCGCAACATATAGCCGCCCACCGTGGCCGGATCGGCCGTCATCAACTCCGGATCCTGACCGGGTATCTGTGTGTGACGGTGATGCGCCAAGTGATAGGCGGTGTAGAAATGCCAGTTCAGCAGCGACGGACAGGATGTCAGCCAGCCAACAATCGCATTTGCCCGTCGAGAGGCGAATGCCGTCTGGTGCATCGTCTCATGCGCCGGCGCAAACAGCGCCACCTGCACCAGCCCCAGCACGAACACTGCCGGTAGCACGGTCCAGATGGAGGACACTGCCACCAGCCAACCGGCGCCGGCAAGCAACGCGGCATGGGTCCCTAGCCGCACACCGCCACGCAGGTTGGAGCGGCCTTGCAGCGCGCGAAGCTCCTGGATGCTCAGAACGCGATCGGAGAGTGTGGTCATTCGGCGCCTCTTGCCTTGGTCCTCGACAGCCTCGGTCTCGGCCATGGGCTGGTTTACAGTCCATACATTGCCATCCGCCCGTAAATACACCGGAAAAGGGCCGCCGTCACCGCCCCGGGTGAAATCCCTCGCCCTGCAAGACCGTCACCGTCCGCAGCACCCGCCGGCCATCCCGTATGGTCGCGTTCGGCAGCACCTGCACGCCATGAAACCACCGTTTCGCTTCCTGACTGACCTGCTCCGCTGGCTCCAGAGCCAACAGCAGCACTTCCTGCCCGGCGAATGCCCGCGGCGGATAGGCAAAGCCAAACTGCCGCGAATCCTGGCTCAGGCATAACATCGTTGTGCCAGGACCCAAGGCATAGCCGATCTTGCCGGCGTCCCGCCAGTTTAACGCCGCCGCCACGGTTCCGGGTGGAAGCAATCCCCTTGCCCGAAGATCGTCGCGCAGCGATGTCCAGTCCAGCGCCTGGTCGGTTGGGTCCTTCCGCATCACCTCGGTCAGGCTGCCACCAAGCCAGTCGAACTGGATTTGCGCTGAGATCACCACCAACGCCACCAGCACCAAGGCCGTGGTCCCGGCGATCAGCGCCCGCACCCAGACGCGGTCGAGCCAGCCGCCGATCGCCTCGCCTAGCAGCGGGAACAGCATCAGGTAACCTGGAGCAGCCCAATGAAACAGGATGCGCTGGCTCGACCAAGCGGAAATCAGCGCGAAGCAGACGATCGGCGGCGCCGCCAGCCACACCAGCAGGCGGTGTTGCCAGGGCGCGTCCCGCCGGAACCCGCGGATAAACAGCAGCATCATTGGCAACCAGATCCAGGGCAGCACGAACAGCGCCTCCCCGGCCAGAGTGGTCAGCGGCATTAGTGGGCGGAACCGCAATCCGGCGGCCCTGTCGCCCTGAAAGGTAAACGACGCCCAGCCGTGCAGCGCGTTCCAGACCGGCACCGGCGCGAACACTGCGGACGCCAGAGCGACGGCGATATAAGGCCCTGGGCGCGCCAGCCAGCGGCGATCCCGCCGGTGAGTCAGTAGATACAGCAAGGCGCCCCCGATCGGCAGAACGGCGGTATATTTGGAAAACAGTGCCAAGCCGGCACACAAGCCGGCACCGGACCACGATCTAAGGCCTTGATCACCCGAGGACAGCGCGTGCAGCAGGCATAGCACCGCACCCAGCAAGGCCGCATCGAGCGGACCGTCCGGAAGAACCCAGCTTCCGGTGGTCACGCCGAACACCGGCGACAGGTTCAGCGCGATGGCCGCCCACAATCCCGCCCGCCTGTCCGCCACCAGGCAGCCGATGCGCCACATCAGGATTTGCGAGACTGCGAACAGCAGGATGAACGGCAGGCGAACCGCGACTGGTGTCTCGGTTCCCAGCAGATGCGCCGCCCCCCATGACAGCCACCATGATGCCGGTGGATGATCGAAGTAGCCGAGACTGAACAATCGCCCAGCCGTGACCATATAGCTCTCGTCCACCCCCAATCCGGTCGTCGCGGCAAAGCCCAGCCGGATCAGGGTCGTTGCGACCACCAACAGGAAGATTGGGAGAAGCCTCATGGCGTGCGGCGATTTCTGCTATACGTCCCTGGGTCGTGGCCAGCGGAGGCCGATCATCTATCGCTTTGCTGCGTCCGGCACCGCAAGTCGTCGGTAGCGGGATTGACCTTCCCACACCTGCTCGGTCGACCAAACATGACAAAGGGACCTAAGCGACACGCGTCGATCCCTATTCAACCCACGTCGGACCTGCGCCCCCATAACAGGACTGGGTGACCGTGCCTGATGCTCAGCCGTTACCGTTCCCAGATCCCAGGTACTAAGGCAGATGAGCCGTTACGCGGCAATGACCCGCTGCGTCTGAATGCCCAGCCCCTCGATCCCCAACCGCATCACGTCGCCCAGCTTCAGGAAGACCGGCTCCGGCTTCACTCCCACGCCCACGCCTGGCGGCGTGCCGGTGGCGATCACATCGCCTGCGTGCAGAGTAATAAAGTGACTGACATAGCTGACCAGCTTGCGCACCCCGAAGATCATCGTCTGGGTGGAGCCGTCCTGGAAGCGCTTGCCGTTCACCTCGGTCCAAAGCGGCAGGTCCTGCGGGTCCGAGATCTCGTCCTTGGTGACCATCCAAGGGCCGGTCGGGCCAAAGGTGTCGCAGCCCTTGCCCTTGTCCCACGTGCCGCCGCGCTCCGTCTGGTATTCGCGTTCGCTCACGTCGTTGCAGACGCAGTAGCCGGCAACCTGGTCCATCGCCTCGTGCTCCGGCACGTAACGGGCGGTCTTGCCGATCACCACGCCCAGTTCGCATTCCCAGTCCAGCTTGGTCGAGCCGCGCGGCAGCTTCACGTCATCGTTCGGACCAGTGAAGGCGCCAAGAGACTTGAGGAATACGATCGGCTCCTTCGGGATCGGATTTCCGGTCTCGGCCGCATGGTCCGCATAGTTCAGGCCGATACAGACATAGTTCACTGGCCGCACCACACAGGCGCCTATGCGCGGATTGCCCTCGACCTTCGGCAAGGCCGAAGGTTCGATACTGGCAATCATCCGCAGGGAGGCATCCGACAGGGCGAACCCGTCGACATCGCGAACCAGGCTGCTCAGGCAGCGGATTGTGCCGTCGTTGGCGAACAGGCCGGGTTTTTCAGACCCTGGCGGACCGTAGCGTAGCAGCTTCATGATAGGTCTCCGTCTAGAGTGTCAGGCCGCCGTCGATGACGATGGCTTGGCCGGTGATGAATTTGGCATCGTCGCCGGCCAGATAGACCGCCAGGGCGGCAATCTCCGATGGGCTGCCGAGCCGGCCCATCGGTTGACGGGCGACGAAGGCGGCGCGGGCCGCATCGATCGATCCCGCGGCCTGCGCATTCTCCGTGATGCGCTCCTCCAGGCTCGGCGTCAGCACCGTGCCGGGACAGAGGCAGTTGCAGCGGACGCCATGGGTCACGTAGTCGGTGGCAACCGATCGGGTCATGCCGATCACCGCGGCCTTGGTGGCGCTATAGATGAAGCGGCTGGGCACGCCTTTCAGGCTCGACGCCACCGAAGCCATGTTCAGGATCACGCCGCCGCCGCGCGCCAGCATCCCGGGCAGGAAGGCCCGCATGGTGTGGAACATCGACCGGCAGTTCAGTTCGAACGCGAAGGACCACTCGGCGTCCGTCGCCTCCTGCAAGGTGCCCTGGTGGACGAAGCCGGCGCAGTTGAACAGGATATCGACCGGCCCGGCGTCGGCCGCCGCCCGTGTGATGGCCGCGGCATCCAGCACGTCCAGCGCTGCGGTTCGGATCAGCTCGGACGTCAATTCGTCCAGCTTCGCCGCGTCGACATCGGTGGCGACCACGCGTGCTCCGGCGGCGGCGAAGGCCAGCGCGGTCGCCTGCCCGATGCCCTGGCCGGCGGCGGTGATGAAGGCGGTTTTCCCAGACAGGGCAGACATGGGCTGACTCCGGTAAAGCTGACGGGATGTAAGCAACAAGTCCGACAAGTCCGAACGGCGTTAGCACACTTGTCACCGCGCCGAAATGTGCCCAGTCGTTGCTTCCGGAAGGCATTTGGCAAACATCAGGGATTGAGGGGGTCGCCAAGTCAAGCCCAGCCTGCATGGCTGGAAGAGCCTGCCTCTGGCGATGACGTCGACAGGTGCCTGCAGGAGGTATTTCCGCATCGCAGGACGCGGATCGCAATGACACATTCGAACGACCTTATGCCAATGCGTATTCCACCTCGGCGGTATAGACGGACGCCTCTTTTCCCAATTGGGAACTGAACAGCGTGAAGTGCTCCACCGGCACCGGGTCCGCGCGAAACAGATTGTGTGCCTGCACGTAGGACGCCAGCTTGGCTTCGGCAACATTATCGAGCCGAGCCAATGTCAGATGTGGCTGAAAGCGCCGCCGCTCCGGGTCCAGGCCAGCGCGTTTTAAGGCGGTCTCGATCTTGTTTTGCAGGTGGTCAAGCTGCGGGTTGCGTTCCACACCCACCCACAATGCCGTGCTGCGTCCACCCTTGGCAAAAATCCCCACCCCGGTCAACGTCAACGGGAATTGGCGTGCCCGTAATCCCGCCAGCGCGTAGTCGATCTCCTCGGCCAGATAGCTTGGCGTTTCGCCGATGAAGCGCAGGGTCAGGTGGTAGTTGTCCGGCGGCACCCAGCGCGCGCCCGGAATACCCGTTCCAGCCAAAACCGCCACTTTCCGCCGCAGTTCCCAAGGCAGATCGAGGGCGACAAACAGTCTCATCCGAGCCATCCCATCTCGTCAGGGTCATCCGGGTCTGACTTTGGCCAGCAGCTTTTCCACCAGCGGCAGGATTCTGGCAACGACTCGATTCACCCCTGTCAGGTTCGGGTGCATGTGGTCGGCCTGGTTCAGGTCGGGGACCGTGGCGACGCCCTCCAGAAAGAACGGATCATACAGCACGCCGGGCCGCCGGCCGAGCCGATCGAACACCGCCCGGAACGCCTTTTGATAATCGGGCCCGAGGTTGGGCGGGGCATACATTCCGGTCAGCAATACCGGGATGTGTTTGGCGGCCAAGGCGTCCAGAATAGCGGTCAAATTGGCTTCCATGTCCTTGGGGTCCACTCCACGCAAGCCGTCATTCGCGCCGAGCTCCACGATCGCGGCATCGGCGCCGTCGCTCAGCACCCAATCCAGACGGGCGCGCCCTCCAGCGCTGGTATCGCCCGATACGGCGCCATCAACGATGTTTACGTCTTGACCGTGCGCCTTCAGCGCCGCCTGCAGCCGGGATTCGAAGCCGTCCTCATGCGCCAGCCCATAGCCAGCCGACAGCGAGTCGCCTAGCACCAGCAGCCGCACGGGCGCCGCGTGCGCCGCGTGCGGCGGTGAAATCACGGCTAACAAATAGATAAGAAGTGCCGTGGCCCAATGGGCCTTCCGCGCGCACCGCGCACTGCAATATACCGAGGCAATGGATTCCATTCCGCCTACTCCGCCTCCCGCTCCATTGCCTCTTGGGGCTACGCCGCCGCTCGTGCGGATCAGAAACCTCGTTTTGACCGTGCCGTCGGCAGCGGGACAGGTCAACATCCTGCGTGGTATTGATCTCGACATCGCTAAGGAGGAGGCGGTCGGGCTGGTTGGCCCGTCCGGCTCCGGCAAGACCAGCCTGTTGATGGTGCTAGCGGGGCTGGAGCGGGCAACGTCGGGCAGCGTGATGCTGGATGGGCGGGAGATCACCGCTCTAAACGAAGACTCGCTGGCGAAGCTGCGGCGCGACCGGATCGGGATCGTGTTCCAGGCGTTTCACTTGATCCCTACCATGACGGCGCTGGAAAACGTCGCCATCCCATTGGAATTGGCGGCTGTGCGCAACGCCAATGTCCGTGCCCGCGCCGCCTTGGACGCCGTCGGACTAAGCCACCGCCTGACGCACCTGCCTGGCCAGCTATCCGGCGGCGAGCAGCAGCGGGTTGCTCTGGCCCGTGCCTTCGCGCCGGAACCCGCCTTGCTGTTGGCGGATGAGCCGACTGGTAATCTGGATCATGCGACTGGGGAAACGGTGATCGACCTGCTGTTCGCGCTGCGCCGCCGCACCGGCACCACGCTGCTGCTGATCACGCACGACCGGGAGTTGGCCACGCGCTGCGATCGCCAGGTGCATTTGTCCGATGGACAGGTATCGGATGGGCAGGTCGAGCCGGCAGTGCCAGCCTGATGCTGGCAATCGAACTGGCTCGCCGTGAGTTGCGCGGCGGCGTGCGCGGCCTGTGGATCGTGCTGCTGTGCGTGGCGCTGGGCGTTGGCGTCATTGCCGCCGTCGGGACGTTGCGGGCCTCCGTGGATGCCGGCCTCGACTCCAACGACCGAGCATTGCTGGGCGGCGATTTGGACATCGATGGCGGCAACCAGCCGCTGCCCGACGCGCTGCGCGACTGGCTGCACGCGCGCGGCGCCAAGACGTCCGACGTGACGCAGATGCGGTCAATGCTGGTCGCCCCATCGGGGGAGCGACAGTTGATCGAGCTAAAGGCGGTGGACAAGGCGTGGCCGCTGGTCGGAACCGCCGTGGCATCCCCACCAGAACCCCTGTCGCAGGCGCTGGGCGAGCAGGACGGCCGCTTCGGCTTGCTGGCCGAACAGGTCGTGCTCGCTCGGCTTGGGCTGCACCCTGGCGATATCGCGCGTCTGGGGAGTGCGACATTCCGCGTCGCCGGGGCGCTGACGCAGGAGCCGGACCGGGTTGCGACGGCCTCGATCCTTGGGCCTAGAGTGCTGATCTCGGCCGATGCCTTGCCGGCAACCGGCCTGATCTCCCCCGGCTCCATGGTGCGGTACGATTTGCGGCTGACCGCCGCAAATTCCGCCAAGCTGATCCCGGCAATGCGAGCGGCGTTTCCCGATCAGGGCTGGCGGGTGCGCGACCCGCATGACGCGGTTCCCGGCGTCAGCCGCTTTATAGACGAGATCGCGCTGTTTCTGACCCTGGTTGGACTGACCTCCCTGCTGGTGGGTGGGATCGGCGTGGCCAACGGCGTACGCGCCTGGCTGGACGCGCGGGCGAGTACCATCGCGACCCTCCGCTGCCTGGGCGCATCGTCCCGCCTGGTCTTAGCCGTGTGCCTGATCCAGGTGATGGGGCTCGCGGTGGTGGGTGTCCTGGTTGGCCTTGTCGCCGGCGCGACGCTGCCGCTGCTAGCCGGGCGCGTCCTGATTGGCATCCTACCGGTGCCGCCGGTGCTTGGACTGTATCCGGGTCCGTTGCTGCTGGCGGCAGCTTTTGGATTGCTGATCGCGCTGTGCTTCGCGTTGTGGCCGCTGGGACGAGCAGCGCGCATACCCGGCGGTGCGCTGTTCCGCGATGTCCTGGTGCCGGAGGGCGCGCGTCCGACCGCCTCGTTGATCGCGGTGAACGTGGCGCTGGCCGCCGTACTGGTGATTTTAACAGTGGTTACCGCTACGGACCGTCGCTTTGCTTTGTACTTCTGCGCCGGCGCCAGCCTGACCCTCGCGCTGTTCCGCGGCGGCGCGTTCATTGTCATGCGCCTTGCACGAATCGCCCCTGCTTTGCCCTGGCCTTCCGTTCGCCTGGGGATCGGCAACCTGTATCGGCCTGGCGCATCAACCCCGCTGCTGCTGCTTTCGGCTGGGTTGGGATTGTCTACATTGGCATCGGTGGCGCTCATTCAGGGCAACATGCAGCATCAGATCCAGCAGCAGTTGCCGGTCAACGCTCCCAGCTTCTTCTTTATTGACATTCAGAACGACCAGCTTGCCAAGTTCGAGTCCCTTGTCGAGGCCCAACCCGGCGTGCACGACATGCATGAGGTGCCGTCCATGCGGGCACGTGTCGTAGCGGTGAAAGGCGTGCCGGTCGAGCAGGTGGTCACCACGCCGGACACTGCCTGGGCGCTGCGCGGCGATCGCGGCCTAACCTATTCCGCTACGCCGCCGAACGGCACACGCATTGTCGCCGGCGCCTGGTGGCCGCCAAAATACGACGGGCCGCCGGAAGTCTCGTTTGATGCCGGCCTGGCGCGAGGCTGGCACCTGAGCATTGGCGACGTCATCCGGGTGAACGTGCTGGGCCGTGACATTGACTTGAAGATCGCCAACTTCCGTGACATTGCCTGGCAATCGTTGTCGATCAACTTCTTCATGGTCGCCAGCCCCGGCCTGCTATCGCACGCACCGCATACTCATATCGCAACAGTACGGGTCGACGATGCCGATCAAGGTCCTCTGCTGCGCGGGGTTACCGATGCGTTGCCGAACGTGACCGGCATCCGGGTGGAGGATGTGCTGTCCGCCATCTCCGGCCTGTTGAACCAGATTGCCGCCGCGCTGACCGCGACCGGTGCGCTGACGCTGTTGGCGGGTAGCTTCGTGCTGGTGGGCGCGATCGCCGCCGGCCAGCGTCGCCGGGTGCGGGAGGCCGTGATCCTGAAGACTTTGGGCGCCACGCGCCAGCAAATCCGCGCCGCCTGGCTGACGGAGTTTGGCCTGCTCGGCCTTGTTGCTGGACTGATCGCCGCGGTGGTCGGATCGGCGGCAAGCTTCGGCGTGACGAATTACATTATGCACACGGACTGGATTTTTCTGCCGGTTACGCTTATTTCGGTGCTTGCGGGAGCCCTCGCAATCATGCTGCTGTTCGGCTATGCTGGTACATCGGCGGCATTGCGGGCCAGGCCGGCGCCACTCCTGAGGAACGAGTAGCAGAATTTGTCAGTCTCCGTCCGGCCCGCTGACGGAGCTTTTGTAACGTCCGGTTCATCTCCCCGCGGCAGGGCGCTGCAAGGTGACTTTGTTGTTGGGGAAATGATCGGTATAACTAACACGAGCTTGCGCTCGAAAGGAACAGGGAACCATGGCTTATAGTCCGGATTTCCGGGCCTATCCAAGGGCATCCGCCGCTACGAATGCCGCCGTCCTCGACGCCGGTCTTCGGGCTTATATGCTGCGGGTCTACAACTGGATGGCGTCCGGCCTTTTGCTGACCGGCGTGGTCGCGTACTTGATTGCGAACACCAGTCTGATTAACGCATTCTACCCGTTGGTGCAGACGCCGTTTGGCTTTACCCACCAGCCGACCGCCCTGGCAATGATCACAATGTTCGCACCACTGGGTTTTGTGCTGGTGCTGTCGCTGGGTGTCAACAAACTGTCCACATCGGCTGCACAGGCTCTTTTCTGGGTATTTTGCGCGGCGATGGGCGCCAGCCTGACGAACATCTTTCTGGTCTATACCAGCGAGTCGATCGTGCGGGTGTTCTTCATCACCGCCGGCACCTTTGCCGCGACCAGCATCTATGGCTACACCACACGGTCCGATCTGACCCGCATGGGCAGCTTTCTGATGATGGGCCTGTTTGGCATCATTATCGCCAGCCTGGCCAACCTCTTCTTCCACAGCAGTGCACTGCAGTTCGCTGTCAGCATCATTGGCGTCGTGGTGTTTGTTGGCCTGACCGCCTACGACACGCAGCGGATCAAGTCCAGCTATGTGCAGTTGGCCTATGCCGAAGGCGCGGATGGCGCGGCTAAGCGCAGTGTCTATGATGCACTTAGCCTGTATCTTAATTTCATCAACCTGTTTATGATGCTGTTGCAGCTTCTGGGTAACCGCAACAATAATTAGCGGGACCGGCTGCTCAGCCTTCAAGGGCGGGGGTTTTCCCCGCCCTTTTTCGTATACGGGTGCCCTCTTTTTCGAGGGACCTAGCGAAGTCTGTCGCGCGGTGCAGCCCACTTTCATCAAAGGCGTAGCACGCCGTGAGACGGACTGCCTGGGCCATTAGGCCAAGCCGCGCGTATACGGCCATGGCGTAGTACCGAGGATAGCAACTCTGAAACAAGCCTCGGACGATCTGGTTGAGGCTTGCAACTTCAATGATGGCGCGGAAACCCTTCTCTGCTATGGCGCTGACATTGGGTCTTGTCATGAGCTGGCCGAACGGGCTTTCGAAGTCTTCCATGTCGGTGAAGGCTACATCCACGGCACATGACACTCACGGCTGTCGATGTTGGCCTGGATCAGCTCAGCGGCATCCGATCTTGTGATGGGTTGGACAGCTACGGCTGTCATACGGCGTTTGGCGCACCAATGCGATAAAGCCCGTCCAGGACGCGGGGTGGTGCACTGACATGGTAATACGATCGGGCGACGCCAAGGCATCCCGTGCTGTCAAGCCATGTAGGCACCGCCGTTGATGTGATAGACTTGGCCAGTAATGTAGCTCGCATCATCGGATGCAAGAAATACCGCCAGCTTAGCAATATCGTCCGGCGTACCCATCCGGCCGAGCGGCACGGCGCGGCCCATTTGATATAACTCCTGTTCATTATGGCCATAGCGCGGCTGAGCCGTATCCGTCAGGCCTGGCGCAATGGCGTTGACCCGAATGCCGTTCGGCGCCAGCGCCAGGGCCATGGAGCGCGTCAGGCCAACCACCCCGTTTTTGGTTGCCGAGTAATGCACGCCCAGGGCAGCGCCGCCAATCGATCGCGATGAAAGGTTCAGGATCGCACCTCGCGTCTTTTTCGCGACCATCGTCCGCGCCGCGGCCTGCGCGCAAAAGGCACTGCCCTTCAGGTTGATGTCGACGACGAAGTCCCAATCGGCCTCGGTCATGTCCAGGAATGGCACGCGTGGGAAGACGCCGGCGTTGTTGACCAGCACATCAAGCCGGTCCTGCCACGCCACGGTTGTCTCGATCAGGGTCTTGATGTCGTCCAGCTTGCCGACATCCGCACGGATCAACAGTGCGTCCCTGCCAAGCTGATGCACCGCGGCGGCCACATCCTCGGCCGCCGCCTTGTCGTCGAGCCAATTGATCGCGACATCCGCGCCGGCGGAAGCAAAGGCGATCGCCATCGCCCTGCCGATTCCCTGTTGGCCACCCGTGACGAGCACAACCCTGGTTTCGCTTGCCATTCGCATCCTGTGCTCCGTTGTATGGACAAAGCGTACGCTGCGGGGCGAGGTGTGGCAAGGGATATGCAACCCCGATGGTACGGGATCCTGTTGCGTTAAACCGACGCGTCCGGTGACCCTTTCGCGACTGGGTCAAGGTTCGGTCATCACGCGATTTCAGCGCCATGACATCGGTCTCCACATTGTTGACCACGAACAGTTCACCCTCGCTCAGCATGCGGAACCACTGCATGATGCAAGACGTTCCTCATCCACACCTACGACCATTGTAGTGGGCGCTGAGCATCATGACAGGAGTGCGCGGCATGATGGCGGAGCCACACACCTGGACTACTTGCTGGAGCCATTTCCGACGCTCAGACGCGGTTTGAGTGACATAACAAAACAGACGATACTGTTTGGAGTTGTCCATGGAGATCAAGCGCGAGCATCATATCAATTTCTGGTACATCATCGCCGCGCTGATCGGGGTCATGCTGATCCAGGACATTCTGCCATATCGGACGCAAGTTAAAACCATTCCCTACAGTGAGTTCGAGCAACTGCTAAACCAGAAAAAGGTTAGCGACCTCGTGATCGGCACAAGGGAGATCAGCGGCACGCTGAATGATACTAAACCGAAGGAGCCAACCAGGTTCCTGACCTACCGCGTTCCGCCAGAGCTGGCAGCCAGGTTGACTGATGCGAAGCTTTCCTTCTCCGGCGAACCGCCCCCCAGCCTTCTCGTGACAGCCCTTGGCTGGATACTCCCGTCTCTTGGCTTCCTGCTGTTGTGGGTGTTCATGATTAGGCGAATGAGTGGCCAGGGGTTGGGCGGCCTTATGGCCGTCGGCAAAAGCAAGGCCAAGGCTTATGTCGAGACGGACACCAAGGTCACCTTTTCAGATGTCGCCGGTGTTGAAGAGGCCAAGGATGAGCTGCGCGAAGTGGTGGAATTCCTCAAGGATCCCGCCGGTCATAGCCGTCTCGGCGCACGTATGCCGAAGGGCGTTCTTTTGGTTGGACCGCCCGGCACCGGCAAAACCCTTCTTGCACGCGCAGTTGCCGGCGAAGCCGGGGTTCCGTTTTTCTCGATCTCTGGCTCGGAATTCGTCGAAATGTTCGTCGGCGTAGGTGCCTCTCGTGTGCGTGACTTGTTCGAGCAGGCGCGGAAGAGTGCGCCAGGCATCGTGTTTATCGACGAGCTCGATGCACTTGGCCGCGCCCGGGGATCATTCACGGCAAGCGGCGGTCACGATGAAAAGGAACAGACGCCTAACCAACTTCTGAGCGAACTCGATGGCTTCGACCCGAGCAGTGGGGTCGTTTTGCTTGCCGCCACCAACCGACCGGAGGTGCTCGATCCAGCGCTGTTGCGCGCCGGCCGGTTTGACCGGCAGGTTCTCGTCGATCGGCCTGACAAAGCCGGACGGATTGCCATACTTGAGGTGCACTTGAAAAAGATTCAGCTTGCGCAACAGGTGTCGGTTGAAGAAATCGCGGCGATGACGCCGGGCTTTTCCGGCGCCGAGCTTGCCAATCTTGTGAACGAGGCGGCTCTTCTAGCAACCCGCCGGTCAGGCACGGACGTCACGTTGGAGGATTTCACCCAGGCGATTGAACGGATCGTTGCTGGGCTGGAAAAGCGCAATCGCATTCTTAACGTTCATGAGCGTGATGTCGTCGCGCACCACGAGATGGGGCATGCATTGGTGGCGATGGCTTTGCCTGGGGTGGATCCCGTCCAGAAGATCTCGATCATTCCGCGCGGTATCGGCGCGCTTGGCTACACGATGCAACGGCCAATCGAGGACCGCTTCCTGATGGACCGCACCGAACTTATCAACCGGATGACGGTCCTCCTCGGCGGTCGAGCGGCCGAAAGCTTGATTTATGCGCAGGTTTCCACCGGTGCCAGCGACGATCTCGCCAGGGCTACCGATATTGCCCGCAGCATGGTCGTCCGTTTCGGCATGGACCCCAAGCTCGGCCAGGTCAGCTACGAACCTGAAACTCGGGCGCCGTTGGGAACGCCAGCCGGAGGGGATTGGCGGCCAAGAAGCTATGGTGAGGAAACCGCCACGGCAATTGACGACGCTGTTCGCGCGTTGATCGATGAGGCGTTTCATGGTGCCGTGGCGATCCTGGCCGCTCACCGCAACCTGCTGGATCGAACTGCAACGGAGCTGCTCGCGAAGGAAACGCTGTCGGCCGACGACATCAGGCGGATTGCCTGTAAATCCGACCCGAAGTTTGGTGAACATGTCTTGCCGGAGTCTGCTAACGCCCGTTCGCTTCCTGAACCAGTTTTATCAAATAGTTCTAGTTGATAGCACATGCGGCGAAATCGAGTTTACAGACAGCCGGGCCGCGTCGCTGGGCGTCTGTCCTGTCACGCCGCACGGACTAACCGGCCACCCGAAGCCATGCCGATTTACGGCGGATAAGCGTTCGTTTAACAGCTCCAGCACCGCACGATCAGCATCGCGGTCGCGTAGGCCGCCATGAGTGTTTGCTTGACTGCTCAATGTTGATCTGCACCGGCGCCCGATATGACGCAGGCTACATCCCTAACCGACACGACGGTCAACTGCTCGGTCATTTGGCTGGCGGAATACTTGACGTTCGCAATCGACGATGACCGGTGGCCGGGCAGTAAATCACAACGTATTCTTCTCGGTTATGGCGACGACGCGCCGCAGCGGCGATGCTCGGCTGTGTCCCGACAAGGTCAAGACCCGGGTTCTTGCCCATCTTGGGCTCGTTGGGCGGGCGTCACTGGCTCAAAGGATGAACATGAAGATTAACGCAACGGCGTTCCGCGTTCATGAGGGCAAAGACGTCAATCTAGGAAAGTGGCCGACCAAAGTCGAACGATTCTACAAGTCAAAGGGCGATTATCAGAAAATGCTGGAAGATCATGTCGCGCAACTCAGCGCGCAGCAGCAACTGCTTTACGCGTCCAATACCTATGCGCTTCTGCTCATCTTCCAGGCCATGGATGCGGCTGGGAAAGACGGTGCCATCTCGCACGTCATGTCAGGCGTCAACCCACAAGGCTGTCAGGTGTTCAGCTTTAAACACCCAAGCCCCGTCGAGCTACAGCACGACTTTCTATGGCGCACCACGCGTGATCTGCCGGAACGTGGAAGGATCGGCATCTTCAACCGATCCTACTATGAGGAAGTGCTGATTGTCCGGGTACACCCTGAAATCCTGCGAAATCAGGGACTGCCAGACCTGCCGGACAACGACAAGGCGATCTGGCAAGGCCGGTATCGATCCATCAGGAACCTTGAACGGCACCTGCATGAAAACGGCACCCGCATCGTCAAATTCTTTCTGCATCTGTCAAAGCATGAGCAGCGAAAGCGCTTCCTCGAGCGGATCGACAACCCGGAGAAGAACTGGAAGATTAGCCCAGCCGATATCGAGGAGCGCCAACACTGGGAACAATACATGACGGCTTATGAAGAATGCCTGAGCGCGACGAGCACCACGAACGTTCCCTGGCACATCGTTCCTGCCGACGACAAAAGGAACACTCGGCTGATCGTGTCGCAGATCGTTGTCGAGGCGCTTGAAGATCTGAAATTGTCCTTTCCGGCAAGCACCGACGACCGTAGGCGGGAGCTGCTTTCGGTTCGCGAGCGACTGACGGAATAACGTGAGACCCATAACGACAAGAAGGCGATCAAGAGACAAACCCTTGCAGACATCAGCAGGCTGCAAGACATCAAGGTTCTTCTTTTAGATAATCCGGCTGGCTCGAAAGCGACTGATCCGCCAAGCCGGGCTTTGGCAATCTGTTTTTGCGCCAAATCATAATTTGGTCTGGCAGCGTTGCGGCATCAGTGTCTCGCGGTCACACGATATGCAGCGCCGTCACGACCGGATGCTCTCTCGCAGTTGGTAATCCTGAGCCATGCGCTTGAACTTTAGCGCGATCTCAACCATGGACGAGGCATTAGCGAAAGCGGACCAATCTTCAGGCGGAACCTTCGCTTTAGGCAGCTACTGGACCACACGGAAGACAGGTGCGGATCAAGTTCAGTCGTTCGTGATGAGTGCTCATTCCATAAGAGTCGATGGTCACGTCGCGTCGCAGCGAAACGCCATCCACGGCGGGACCGTCACGCACCATGGCTTCGATCACCGCAAGGTCTAGCGCCGGATCGAGACACGAAAGCATTGCGCTGGCCCAGTCAGCACGCAGCATGGCCAGCGCGGCCAGAACGGCATAGGCTCCCCAATGCGAGACGCCGGCGGTGACCAGATGATCAGCCGGCACAACACAGCCGATGGTCTCGCCCAGGGGAACATGGCCGGCAATCAGCGGCCGTGGGATCACGCCCATGCCGATCTCGTTGCCGCCGTCGCCGATGGCGATGGTGCGCCACGGGCCGGCGCTGAACAGGCGATCAAGCGGCGCGGCATAAGGGCTGATGTCGGTGCCTCGCATGTTCCTCGGCCGGCCGTCCGCCGAGGGTCCGCAGCGTTCGATGGCGATGACCCAGTTGATCCCGTCCCGCCGCCACCAACCGATTGGCGCGTCGATCGAACCGCCGGGTTCAATCGCGTCGATCGACACGCCCTGGAGACCCGCCTGATCCAATGCGGCGCGGGTGGCGGAGTGGCAGAGCGTGTCGGTCGCGACTCGGCAGTGCAGGCCGGCCAGCACGAAGCCCCGCGCCATCAGCGCCACGCCGGCCGGACCATCGGTTTCGGCGGCGGGCGGATCGCCACCCGGCACGAAAAAACCCGTGATCAGACCGATACGCGGAGAGGCCTCGGACGACAGCGCGGAAGCGGCTCCTGACAGTCCGCCCCGGCTGGCCTGAAAGACGGCTTGCATGCCGCGTCCGACGTCGTGATGAAGCAGCGTCTCGATCCGGTCGATCAGCGATCGCATGTCGTTCGACACCGCAGACGCCCTCGCTCAGCCCGCCGAACCTTCTGCCTACAGCGCCGACAGACTAGTGTTGCGCAGGTCGGTGATCAGCATGCAGCCCGGCGCGTGGGTGATGCAGAACGCCGGCTTCGCCTGCGCGATGACCGCCTGAGGCGTCACGCCGCACGCCCAGAACACCGGCAGTTCATCCGCCGCGATCGGCACCGCGTCGCCGTAGTCGGGCTTGGCGATGTCGGAAATCCCGATCATCGACGGCATCCCCAAATGCACCGGTGCGCCATGCACCGACGGAAATCGCGATGTGATCTGCACCGCGCGGATCGCATCCACCGGCTTCAGCGGCCGCATCGATACCACCAGCGGCCCGTTGAACACGCCGGCCGACACGCAGGGAATATTGGTCCGGTACATCGGCACGTTTGATCCACAGGCGATGTGGCGGACCTCGATCCCATCGTTGATCAGCGCTTCCTCAAAGGAGAAGGAGCAGCCGATGGCGAAGCTGACCAGATCGTCGCGCCAGACATCGCGGACGTCGGTCGGCTCCGCCACCAGTTCACCATCCCGCCACACCCGATAGCGTGGCAGGTCGTTACGGATGTCCAGCACCTTGCCCAAGGTGGGAAAACCGGGATTACCGGCTTCCGAGACAGCCAGGACCGGGCACGGCTTGGGGTTGGCTTGGGCGAACCGCAGAAAATCGTGCGCCAGCGCCTTTGGCAGGATGACGAGGTTTGCCTGGACGTTTCCAGGTGCCAACCCAGCGGTTGGGCCGGTGAAGGCGCCGGATCTGATCCGCAACCTCTCCCGTTCTCCGGCGTTGGCGCGCATATCTGTTATGGCGTTCATCATCGGCCTCCGTCACTGTTGGCATCAGGTTAGCAGGGTTTTGAATAAGGCATAAATCACCGACCGGAGGAACCCAATCATGAACGCAGGCAGCCTTCCCTTTCAGATCGGCAAAATCGGCCATGTAGCGCTTTATGTGGCGGACGTCGCGCGCTCCACCCGTTTCTACCAGGACATCCTGGGGTTCCATGTATCCGATATATACCAGGACGATATGATGCCTGGGGGCGCCGTCTTCCTGCGCTGCAGCCCGGATCATCACGGCGTTGCGCTGTTCAAGGCGACCGAGGCGAATCCGGCCGGCGCTGGCCTGCACCACCTGGCTTTCGAGGTCGCTACGCTGGATGAGGTCGTCCTGGCACGCGATCACCTGCGCAGGCATGATGTTTCGATCGATTTTGACGGGCGGCGGCGGGCGGGCGTGCAGATCGCCGTGGAATTCCGCGATCCCGACAATCACCGGCTAGAAATCTATTGGGGTATTGATCAGATCGCTGCCGGTGGCGAGGCCCGTCCCGCCCATGAATGGAAAGGCGCAAGCAGTCTTGAAGCCGCGATCGCCGATCCGGTGGTCGGCCAGAACACTAGGTTGAATGATCCAGCGCTGCTGCGATCATAGAAGTGGCGACAAATACGGCGGGCACAAAAGCGGCGGCAACAGGACGTTCGTGTTTTGCTCCAATCCGTACAACGATGGTAACATGTGAGAATGGGATATTGGGGCAAGCTTATTGGCGGCACGGCTGGCTTCTTTGTAGCCGGACCATATGGCGCGGTGATTGGCGCGGCCTTGGGTCACGCCGCGGATTCCGGCACGATCCAAAGCATGCGGCTGCCGTTCGGGCAGGATATGCCATTCACACCGGCTCGGGTCGCCGGAATGCTGGGTCGCAAGGAAGAGGTGTTTGCAGTGACCGTCACGGTCCTGGCGGCCAAGCTTTGCAAAGCCGACGGCGCGGTGAAACGGGAGGAGATCGACGCTTTCAAGCGGCATTTCCGCATCCCGCCCGAATCCGCCCGCAACATCGGCCGGATGTTCGACCAGGCGCGCGACAGCAATGATTCCTTTGAACCTTACGCGGCTCAGCTTGGGGAAACCTTCGGCGACAACCGCGGCACATTGGAAGAAGTCCTGAAGGCACTGTTCCTGATTGCCCGCGCCGATGGTCCGTTAAACACTCGCGAGCAGGATTTCCTGCGCCGCGTCCATCGGCGCCTGGGGCTGGATCAGGCTGCCTGGGACCGCGCGTTCGGCGGCACGTCCCGCCAGTCGCCGGCAACGCCCGAGGATGATCCATACCAGCAACTCGGCCTGTCGCGATCCGCCAGCGGCGAAGAATTGCACGCGACCTGGAAGCGACTGATGCGGGAAAACCACCCCGACACTCTGGCCGCGCGCGGGGTGCCGCAGGATTTCGTGGCACGCGCCAGCGACAAGGTGGCGCGGATCAATGCTGCCTGGGACCGGATCAAGCGGGAACGCGGTCTGTGAACCACCGCCCGCCGCAACTGCGGTCGCTTGACCACGCGCCACATCTGCGGCCGGTTGACCGCCCGCTAGCAGCGTGCGACCGCCCTGCCCTGCCGATCCAGGACCTGCCCAGCCCCAACCACGACGCCAGGCCCGATGGCGTTCCAATCGATATGCTGGTCCTGCACTACACCGGCATGAAAACACCTCGCGAAGCCGTCGATCGGCTACGCGATCCCGCCGCGAAGGTGTCCTCGCACTACATCGTGGACGAGGACGGATCAGTCGCGCGCCTGGTGCCGGAGGACCGGCGGGCCTGGCATGCCGGCGTGTCGCACTGGCGCGGGCATGCGGAATTGAACGGCCGGTCCATCGGGATCGAGATCGTCAATCCAGGGCATGAGTGGGGTTATCGCGATTTTCCGGTCTTGCAGGTAGCCGCCGTGTGCGACCTGTGCCTGCTGCTGATGGCACGCCATCCCATCCCGGCGCGCAACGTCATCGGCCACAGTGATGTCGCACCAGACCGCAAGCAAGATCCGGGCGAGCGGTTCGACTGGCAGGAATTGGCGGAGAATGGCGTGGGACTTTGGCCCCACGATGTTCCGGACCTTGGCCGAACTGGCGGGGTGCGCGATCCCGTCAGCCTGCGGCCGGTCCGGTCGGCGCTCAATGAGATCGGCTATCGGATCGCGCCCGAGGGTGGCCTGGATCCCGCCTTGTCCACCGTGCTGCGAGCCTTTCAGCGGCATTGGCGACCAGAGGCAATCAGCGGCCAAGCCGATGATGGCACGCTAGTTCGGTTGCAAGGCGTGTTGCGGCTTGTGCGAGACGGTTGACGTTGCACGGACGGGCTAGTATGTGCGCCATGTCCCGACCGGCTGGCGGCGTAGCTCAGCGGTAGAGCAGGGGAATCATAATCCCTTGGTCGGCGGTTCAAATCCGTCCGCCGCTACCATCCACGACCCTATCCGGAGGCGTCCGCAAAATTCCAAATTTCATCTCCAGCCTGGAGTTGGTCCACCCAGCGCAGACTGGAAGCCTATCCGAAACCTTCTTTAAGGGGTCATGGTAAAGCCCGCTGACGGGCTTGGAGAGACCCATGAGCATACGCAATGAGTTGATTGAAGGACTGCTTTGCGGCCAGGACCCGTCGTCGGTGATGCGCCAGGACGGCCCGCTGGGTGAGTTGAATAAAGCCCCGCTGAACCGGCTGATGCCGGCCGGCGCGGCGAGGGCTTCGACGACAAGGCAATCTCGCTCTACACGCGCGGACAACAACTTCTGACCCGGCCGTGGGTCGCCCAGATCATGACGCTTTTTATCTACCAAAGTAACGAACTACTCCCCGGCCCGACTTGCACTACCGCAGCACGCGAGCCGTCTGGCTGCGGTAGCGCGCGGGCGTCAGCCGGCAGGCAGGGCGATCAAATCGCCGAACCGGCCTCCCAAGCCGACTGTTACATATTGCCAAGCGGAAAGAAAAATTCGGCCCGCTGCCTGATGTCGGTTCAACGGCCCGACGAGCGGCGTGGGCGGCAAAGGCCTGCTGCTGGGTAAGCCGGCGCAAGCTATAGAAATGACAAGGCGTTCTGTGTTGCAGAAGGCGCTAGCGACCGTGGCAGCATACCTGCGGCGTCACGGCGTCAACCGAGCCGGACGAAAATTACTTAGAAGTTAACTTGAGGTGGCCGGCTATCGCAAGCCCGATGAGAACTGCTCCCACCTGCATCGACTGCCCGAGTATGCCAGCCCCAAGTCCATCTACGATCTCGTTGATCGGAATAATACAGACCTGAAGTCCTTCCTCGCCCGCATCCAATCGCGGCACACGAGTGCGGACAGCATCTAGGGCAAGATAGGCATGAATGCGGTTCGTCTGCGTGGCGGGATTTGGATATAGGCTGCTGATCAATTGCCAGTTCCGCGCCGTGAACCCGGTCTCTTCCTCCAGCTCGCGACGTGCCGCTTGTTCAGGATCTGCATCCGCAGGGTCAACCGCTCCGCCCGGCAGTTCAAGGACCATCGTATTGACCGCATGGCGATACTGCCGGACCAGAACGAGCTTACTATCCGATGTTACAGCCACCACATGCACCCAATCCGGATAGGTGAGCACATAGTATGGGCTAATCTGCTTCCCAATTGGCGTGACACAGTCGTCCGCCCGCAGGTCGATCCAGCGGTCCTTCAATATCGCCTCTGAATGAACGCTGATCCATTTCTGATCCATGAGCAAGGATACCAGTTGAACAGGCCAGACGATACGGCATTTTCGGTTCCGGGTCGGTCAGGATCCTCTAAAGCTTGCCGATCCTGTCGGACATGATTGAAACCTGCATCATTGTTGGGGGCGCCAAGACCCTCAGGCGCTGCGGTGGCGCTGTTGAAGGGCGCTGTCGAAAGGACCGGTATTGAGAACATGGGCGCTCATGACTTCACGCCGCACCCAAGGGATGACGAAGGCTTCGCGGCCGTCTTCAGCGTGTGCAACCCGAGCCTCCATGGCTTGCTAGGACCGCCCGCGCCGTCGGACGGGGTGCCAGGCTTCAGGCGAAGGGCGGGTTTTTCAACCAGGTGCCAGGATAGCAAAGCGATCAGCAGCGTGAGCAGCGTGCATGCCGCAATCGGCGCCTGGATGCCAGGCAAGAAGTATAGCACCAACTGCTGCATCGGGAAGGCGTAGAGATACAGGCCATAGGAAAGGTCGCCGAAGCGGCCAACCCGGTTGAGCCCGGGCAGCGACAGCAGCCCGAACGAGATGACCATGTAGGGCATAGTGAGCCACTCGATCGGTAGGCTCCACCAGCCGAACCAAGTGGAGATGCCGAAGTTCAGGGTCAGGAACAGCAGGCAGAGGTCAGCTCCGCCCAGTAGGCCGTTGCGGCGTCGCATCAGGCCGAACAGGCCGCCCATCAGGAACAGCGGCACCTGCACCAGCATGTAGTGGAGACTGGCGCCGTAGAAGACGATCTGTCGGTCCGCCGGCGCCAGGAATAGCAGCACGCCGATGCCGCCGCACGCCAGCGCGGCGACCGACAGCGCACAGGCGCGCAGGCGGCGCGTCAACAGGGCGGAAAGGGGCACGGTCAGGTAGCACAGCCACTCCGGGAACAGGCTCCAGAGCGAGCCGTTCACTGCCGCACCGTGTTGCAGGGTGGTGAATACACCGGGCAGATGCTGCCTGGCATAGAGCGCCATGTTGGCAAGGTAGGTATAGGTGCCGGGGCTGGAGAAATACGCGCCCGGCGACATTGTCGAGACGGCAGGCCCCAGCAGGAACGCGGTTACCAGAATGCAGACGATAAGACCTGGAAAAATGCGCAGCGCCCGCTTGGCAAGAAAAGCGAGCGGCCTGGGATCGCGTTCCCAGCTTGTGGTGACGAGGAAGCCGCTGATGGAGAAAAAAATGTCGAGTCCGATACGCGCCAGCGGCTCACCCCAAAGGCCGGGATCGGCGCCGCCCGCCAGATCGCGTCCGTGACCATAGATCACCAGGATGGCGGCAAAGATGCGCAGGGCGTCGAAGTTGTTGTCGCGCGGGCTGCCCGGTGGCGACGCATGGGGTTGCGGGGTGCATTCACAACGTCGTGGCGCCACCTGTGCCGAAGCCAGGACGCTGGCAGCCGGCGGAACCAGCAGCCGGCGTCGGCCGAGACGCAGCGCCGGACGCTCCACCAGGAACCAGAACAGGATGCCCAGCAGCGCCGCGGCCAGCGTGCAGGCGATGATCGGATGCGCGAATCGCGGGAACAGCGACACGATCGACTGCTGCACCGGGAAGGCGATCAGATACATGCCGTAGGAGATATTGGGCAGGCGGCGGAGCAGCGGCGCCGACCGGCGGCCAAAGCAGGCGGCCATGTAGGGCACCGTGAGCCAGAGCAGCGGGACGGCCCAGTCGCTCCACCATGAAGCCACCAGCCAGTTGGCTGCGAAACACAGCATGGCGACATCGGCGCGAAATGCGCTGCCGTCGCCGCGGTCCAGGTGCCGCCACGCCATGCCTGCAAGGAAGAAGGGCGCCTCGGCCAGGACCAGCCGGACTTCGAGAGGCAGAAACTGGAACCAGCGGCCGTCTGGGAACGGCGCGAGAAACTGGCTGAGGCCGCCGACGACGAGACAGACCGCCAGCAGCGCCAGCGGCCGCAAGCGAGCCGGCAGGACCGTGGCAAGCGGCACGCACGCCGCCAGCAGGCTGCCCGCCAGCAGGGTCCACAGCATCGGGTTCACCGAACCGCTCCATTGCTGCCCCTCGAACACCCGCGGCAGGGTCCGCTGCTGGATCAGGACAAAGTTGGCGAAATAGCGGAAGGTCTGTCCGTTCAGCAGGTAGAAGCGCAATGACAGGCGGGTCGCGAGCGGCCCGATCACCAGCACGGTCAACAGGACGGCGGCGAAGAGGCCGGGCAGCAGTCGCAGGGCGCGCCGAATGGCATAGCGGCACCAGTCCGGGTCGCGCTGCCAACTATCGGCCAGCAGGAAACCGCTGATGGCGAACAGCAGGTGCAACCCAATGAGGAAGAAGGGTTCGCCCCATAGGCCGGGGGCCAGAGCCCCTGTTAGGATGTAGCCGTTGCCGTAGAGCACGACTAGTACGGCGAAGATCCGCAGGGCGTCAAAGTTGCTGTTCGCATGCCTCCACCTACCCGTCGATCTTGCCAACACCGCTGTCTCTCCCAAAGAAACTGCTCCGCCCCAGAGCATTTTCCGATCAGGTTACACCATAACCGGAATTCCAAAGGTAGTTGCCACACTCCTGGACGGACACGTCATCCAGCAGCTTGCCGATGCGGTTCCATAGATCAACAGGCTGCAGGGGATCGGAGTCTCGGACGCACAGTCCTGTTTGGATACTTCCAGCTAGGGGACGCCAGCAAGGTGCGTCGCATCAAGGGTTGTGATGATATCTTGTCATGCCCGCTATAGTAGAATAGGGTAATTTGTGGCTTTGGACGGCGGATGAGCAGCTTTGAAGAAAAGCTGCTTGATAGAGCCACATCAGAGAGACGCTTCATGCGGCAAGCAAGTAGTATCGACGGAATGGGTTTTAGCTCTTCAATTCTCAAAGGCTTTCCAGGTCGGAGTGACGTCGTAACAGCCCTCGGGCGGCTTTAACGTAAATTTGGAAGTGAAAATGGCGCAAAATGTGTCGCCTGGTTAAAGCGGGAGATAGCCGGAACATACGACGCTATGTCTAAACATACCCAATGACTCTTCAAAAGCTTTCCATGGGAGATAACTTGTGTGGTGTAGATCAGCATTACTCGGCATTATATTTCATTTACTTGTGGTAAGTGAGGCCTTCGCCGCAACAATACAAGTTAACATGATAGACTACATTTATACTATCTCCAATGGTAACATGCTTTGTCAAAGTGACAATCAGCTTTGCATTGAGGGGTTTTATGCATCAGATGGCGGATTTATTATCGCATACACCAACGGCATTATAGACTTCATCGCTCGTTCTGATACTTCTCCTTATTACGTTGGTGTCATGAGGAGCGCCAACTCATCAGATTTTCGCTGTTTTTCAAACGTCGATAGCTCGCCTTGCACTGCGCCACCGAATGCCGCTTTTCCGCCACAAAGTGTGCCACAAATCATGACGTTGACGGTAGCTTCAAGCCAGGACGCACTTAGTGCTGAGAATTCGGACGGCTCTCCAAATCACGCCATTGCCGGCGCGTCACTCCTGACTGGACCGCAACCTGTCACCTTCGGCATCTATCACATGGACCCTAGTAGCTGCCAACAGACTTACGAAGGAAACGATCAGCACACCGTTTACGCGGTCTTCGTTCAAGACGTCAATTTTGGGGGTGACCTCGGGGTGAAAGATGCTGTTGCCATTGATGAATATGAGGCAGGTCCGACTCCGTCCCAGGACCATGTCGAGCGATACTATTACGTTGCCGGATATGGTAGGGTGCGGGAAGGTTCAGCTTCCTATAATCCGACGAGTGGCCGCTATGACGTGCCGCTTGGCGGGAATTCTGTTCGAAACCTCGTGCGGCCGTCTGCCATAGCGCAACCACAGACTTTTTGTCCCCAAGGCACAGCGCCACTTCAGCAGTAGAGACCCATGCTTAAAGTTGAGGCTTGCCCGAAAGCGATGTGAGCATTACGCACAATCCATAGGGATCAGGCGAGGCGGCTCACCAGCCAACTTTATTTAACCAATTCGGACATAAGGCCGCTTTGCAAAGCGGCCAATGCTGACGCCGGCCATACAAGCTCGGGCAAGGAAGGCATCGGTACGCCTTCCTTAGGTCGTAGAACAAGATCGGCGATGCCGTGAGTGTGCGCCACCATGTCGTGCAGGAAGCCGTATCCATCCGGTAGGGGGGAAACCTGACCGTCCGCCTTCGGGCTACCAACCTCGAACACCTCCCATAGTTTGCGCACTAGCGCGCCTGGGCTGTGGCCAGCGAAAGCGGACAAGCACCAGATGTTTATCTCGGTGTAGATTAGCGGACGGTCCTGGGCCAGCATCCGCCGAGCCCCAGCTAGGACGTCGGGCTCATGACCTTCGGCATCAATTTTGATGAAGGCTATGGGTGGTAAATCGGTCCCGTCCAAGGTCACCGCCGGTACATCCACAGTGGGAATGGTACTGCCTGACACATGCCCTGCAGCTACAACGTGTGAGCCAGCCCCGAATTGTGCAACATGGAAGCGCAGCATGCCCGGCTTACTGGACGCGGCCGCAGCATGGACCTCTACGTTTGTAACCCCGTTCCGCTCCAGATTTCGGAGCAGAAAGGCGGTGTTGATTGGAGAAGGCTCGAATGCGATTACCCGTTCCGCCTTCCGGGCTAGCAGGATTGTAGAAAGGCCAATGTTCGCGCCCACGTCGATCACGGTCGAGCCATGAGGAACCTGCCGGGCGATTAAAGCAGCCAGACCGGCCAGAGCTGCCGCCTGCCCTTCAATTGCTTGAAAGTAGGGATCATCCGCGGCACCTTCCAGGAAGGTAAGCACCTCTCCAAGCATGACGGATTTGATGCCAAGCGGAGTTGTGTGCGGCGGGGTGGTACGCGATCTCGACAAAGCATCAGCTATCCAGCCGGGAACCTTGACCATTGCCATCATCCATTTCTTGATCTGAATCGCCGCGACCTTCTAGTCGCGAGCTTTGCACTAGTCCTAAAAAGGTCATGGCCACAGGCTCGAATGTCTTGTGGCGTTTGGTTAGCGCATGGATCGTATGTGGCAAAGTGGGGTGAAGACGAATCAGTTGCACGCCGTCGCGCCTGGCTGCCGATAGGGCGAGCTCCGGTATTACTGTCAGTCCAAGACCCTCCCGTACCATACTGATCAAAGTCGCATTATCACGCACAGCACAGACAATTTCTGGATGGCTGGCCGCTGCCGCCAGTTGGTCCTTGATCAGTATGTCGTAGCTGTCACTCGAGACTAGCAAGCGCTTACCATCCAAATTCTTCAGACCGATAGACGTCTCAGTTGCAAACGAATGGTTGAATGGCACAACGACCACAAAATCGTCCTCATATATGATGCGGCTATTGAGATCAGGGTGCGTCCCGCTCGTAATGCCGACTTCTACGACGCCGGCCAGTGTCCAGGCTGTCACTTCAGGGCTGGTACCCTCATAGAGTTTGATTGCAACATCAGGGTGAAGGATGCGGAGGCGGCGTATCCATCCCGGCAGAAGTTGAACAGCGGCGCTCTGCATTACGCCGATGTGCATCAGGTTGCTCAGGACACCCTCGGTGTCGGCATTTTAAGCAACATACGCTTTCCGCGTAGCCATGGACACTCCGCACCCCCTATTGCGGTTACCGAACCTAATCCAACGGCTCGTAGTATATCAGCTGCGGGAGAGTTCGCTAACAACCATCAATCCGACGCACTACTAGCTGGCTTCCGGCACGAATTAGCGGATAGGGCAGCCGGACAGGATACCTTGTCAAACCAGGTCGGGCTACTAGAAGTAGCACTGATCATGGCAGGAGCCCCGAGGGGCATGACGAACGACAGCGACATGACGAACGATCCGGCCGCCGACGCGACTGCCATCTGGGACCGGCGGTACGAGGCCGGCGAGCATGTCGGCACCAAGCCGGTGATGGAAGGCGACCCGGTCGACTATACCCAGCACAAGTTCCTGTACCAGCGTTCCATCGCCGAACCGCTGACCGGCTCGCTGGACGGCTACAACGTGGACCATGTGGCGCGGCAATTCCTGGTGCCCGCGCCGGGCAGGGTCCTGGCGATCGGCTGCGGCATGGCGTTCGTCGAGGAGTTCCTGGTCGCCAACGGCTACGCCCAGCACCTGTTGGCATACGAGATGTCGGCTACGGCGATCGAGGCGGCGAAGCAGCGCGTAATGGACAAGCCGTACGCCGACCGGCTGGAGCTGCGTTCGGGCGACGTGCTGCACGAGAACCTGCCGACCGGCGCCTTCGACGTGGTGTTCGTGCAGGCGGCGATCCACCATTTCGACCGGATCGATGACATGTATGCGTTGATGCACCGCGTCCTGCGTCCAGGTGGCCTGCTGATCTACGACGAGTATGTCGGGCCGGACCACCACATGTATGAGCCCGAACTGCTGGCGATCATGGATCGCATCGACGACTGCCTCGCGCCGCAATACCGTTGGGATCACCTGGCGAAGCACCGGCGGCAGCATGTCGCCTATCCCAACCTGGAGTGGATGCTGCAGCACGATCCGTCGGAGGGCGTGCATGCCTCGCGCATCCTGCCGCTGACATACCAGTGGTTCGACGTAGTGCAGCGCGCCGATTTCGGCGGGTCCATCATGCGGCCCTTCTTCACCGGCATCCTGCCGAATTTCGACTGGGACGACCCGAAGGACCAGACCGTGGCGCGGCTGGTGATCCTGACCGAGCAGTTGCTGACACAGCACGGCGTGATCCCGCACTACAATACCAGCGTCGTGGCGCGCCGTCGCGACGTGCCGCGGCGGCCGCTGACGGCTGAGGAAGCAGCACGCATCAACTACACCGGCTGGCAGGACAAAAGTGCGCCCAGCGTTCTCGCCGCCGAGCCGCGCCCGCTGTCGGCACGACTGCGCTCGCGGGTCGGACGCGCGCTGCGGGCGGCGGGCCTGCGACGCTGAGCGGGGCAAAAAGGCTAGGCATGAGCCGGCTTTCGCCCGCGGCGGAAAAACTGCGCCGTCAGGCCCAGGTCGCGGCTGGGGCGACCGATCGGGAACGCTGGGAGGATGCCACGTCCTACGAGCGGTTCTGGTCCGACCGCTCCGCCGCCGCGGCCAAGCTGTGCCGCTCCGGACAATGGGTGTGCGATATCGGCTGCGGCATGCAAGGACTGAAGGCCATGCTGCCGGCGGGCTGCACCTACCTGCCGGCCGACCTGCGCCGCTGGGAACCTGTCGTGGAGACCTGCGACCTAAATGCCGGGCGCCTGCCGGAGCGCCACCTTGTCCGCTGCGACGTTGTCATCTTGCTCGGCGTCATCGAGTACATCTATGACTTGCCTCGCCTGCTCGCCGCCCTGGCACGGCGGGCCGAGACAGTGGTGGTGTCCTACAATTGCGCCGAACTGGCGGAGGTCGATCGTCCCGGCTTCGGCTGGGTGAACGCCCTGACCACCGAGGCGCTGCTGGAACTTTTGCGTCAGGCCGGCTTGCAGCCGAATGCGTTGGAGCGGTTTGGCGCCATGGAGATCCTGGTGCGGGCCCGCAACCCCGGCTTCGGTCCGCTGCAGCGACTGCGCCGCCGCGCCGCCCGCCTGTCGCCTGCGCGACCCTGATCCGTCAGGACGGGCCGCCGGAACCGGAGAACCCCATGACACACGACGTCCGGTATTGGCTGCAGGGCGAGGGCGTACAGAATTTCGGCGACTTCCTGTCGGAATACCTGCTGCGCAACCTGTTCTTCTCCCAGCCGAACCAGGGCCGCGACCTGCGCATCATCGGCAGTTGCATCGACGACTGGTTCGTCGAGCCGGCCCCGCTGTCGCCCAGCGGCGGCGCACTGGACGGTGCCGGCCCGATCTTCTGGGGCTGCGGCCTGCGTCAGGAGGATGGACTAAGCCCGGAGCGGCGCGGTTCGGCGGAGATCCTGGCGGTACGTGGGCCGTTGACCCGCTCCGCCTTGCGGCTGGGAAATACCGTGCCGGTCGGCGATCCGGCTTTGCTGCTGCCGGCGCTGCACCGGGCCGTCGGCCTGTGGCGGCGCAGCAACAGCCCAACGCTGATCGTCCCGCACTTCCACGAGAAGCGCGACGACGCCGAGTTGCTGGCGCTGACCGGCTGCTCCGCGGTGCTGCGACCCAACATCCCCAACGACCTGACCGCGATCAGCGAGTTTATTGACCAAGTTGCCGCCGCCGACTTCGTGCTGTGCGGCGCGATGCATGCGGCCATCGTGGCGGCTGCCTACGACCGGCCGTTCGCCTTCTGGGACAGCGGTGACGTGGACCTGCCGTTCAAGTGGCAGGACTTCGCCGCCTCCGTCGGCATCCCCTGCGCGTTCCAGCCGGATCTCGCCACCGCGCGCGCGTACCATGCGGCAGCAATCGCGCCCGCCATTCGCATGCCCGTGCTGTGGCCGCTGCTGGTGGCCTCACCCCTGCCGGTGCGGCCCGACGCGTTCGTCAACGTCGTGGCCATGGACGTTGCCCGGCATGGCTTGGCGGCGCTGGAACCCGGCGTGTCGTCGCGCGCCGCCAACCGGTTGCGCAGCCGGCTGGAGGCGGTGACCCTCGCCGCCGAAGCCGCCACGACATTGCAATCCGAGGTGCTTGCGCGCGCCGAGAACGAGGGCGTGCTGCGCGAGCACGTCGCCGTTCTGACGGAGCGTGTGGCGCGGGAGGAAACTCGGCGGCGAGAGGAGGCCGCGCGGCTGGAAAGGCTGGAAGCGCGCCAGGCCGACTACGAACAGCTTCGCATCACGCAGGCCGAGGCACGGGTGCAGGCGGCCAGGCTGCAGGACGACGTGGCGCGGCTGCGTGGCCGGGAGGCGACGCTGGCGGCGGAGGAGGCGCGACTGCACGAGGCGGTGCAGGCCCGTGATCACGCCCTGGCGGCAGGGCGGGCGGAGGCGGAGGCGCGGGCGGCGCAAGTGGATGCCATGCGGCGCTCCATCACTTGGCGGATGACAGCTCCGTTTCGCGTTGCCGGCCGCCGTATGCCCTGGACCCTCGCGCTGCTGCGGCTGGGTTGGTGGATCGTGACGCTGCGGCTCGGCCAGCAGATGCGCCGCCGCCGCCACGTGCGCGGACAGGTGGCACTGCTGCGGCGCTCGCCGCTGTTCGACGCCGCGTATTACCTGGAACGACACCCCGACCTGGCGGCGGCCGGAACCGATCCGGTGACGCACTACGTCGCAACCGGCGCCGCGCTGGGGTATGAGCCCTGCCTTTTGTTCGATGGAAGCTGGTATGCGGCGACCTATGCGGACTGCGCGAGATCAGGTCTGTCGCCCCTGGTGCACTACGTGACCGAAGGCGCCAGCCGCGGCCATGACCCACACCCACTGTTCGATACCGCGTGGTATGCAGTCCACAATCCGGCCGCCGGGCCCGGCGTCGAGGCGCTGCTGCACTACCTGCGCGAGGGTGCGGCGGCGGGCGCCATGCCGAACGCGCTGTTCGACCCAGCCGGCTACCTGTCGGAATATCCCGAAGCCCAGGCATCCGGGCTCGACCCGCTGCAGCACTTCCTCCGGCGGGGCGCCGGGCTGGGCTATGATCCGCACCCGCTGTTCGACACGGGCTGGTATGCCGCGACTTATCCCGAGGTTGCAGCCAGCGGCATGAATCCGCTCGGCCACTACCTGCGTGTCGGCGCGGCAAAGGAGTATCATTGCACGCCGCTACAGCGGCACATCGCCGGCTTCCGGCTGGACCAGGCGCTAGCCTTCGCTGACTGGCCCGACCCGGAAGTCAGCATCGTCATTCCGGTTTACGGACACCTGTTCGATACGCTGCGATGCCTGCATAGCCTGGCGGCACATTCGGTCGGCGTGGGCTACGAGGTCATCGTCCTCGACGACAGGCCGGATAACCCGACCACGTCCTTTCTGGCGGAGATCCCGGGACTTAGACTTCATGCCAACCCCGGCAACCTGGGCTTCCTGCGCTCCTGCAACCAGGCGAAGACGCTGGCGCGCGGCTGGCACATCGTGTTCCTCAACAACGACACGCTGGTTGGAGCCGACTGGCTGGAACCGCTGCTGCGACCGGTGCGGCGGGATCCCAAGGTTGGCATCGTCGGCTGCAAGCTGCTGAACGCCGACGGCAGCATACAGGAGGCGGGCGGCATTATCTTCCGCAATGGCTGGGGCTTTCGCTTTGGACAAGGCGAGGATGCCCGCGTACCGGAATGCAACTATGCCCGCGAGGTGGACGTCGTGACCGGCGCCGCCTTCCTGGTGCGTCGCGAGCTGTTCACCATGCTCGGCGGCTTTGACGAGCGCTACGCACCGGCTTTCTACGAGGAGTTCGATCTCGCCTTCGAGGCGCGGCGCGCCGGGTTCAAGGTGGAGTACCAGCCGCGCAGCGAGGTGACGCATTTCGGCAGCGCCTCCTATGGGACCGAGCTGCGCGACCGGCAGTCGCTGCGCAACCACGCCAAGTTCTGCCTGAAGTGGATGGCCGAACTGGAGAAGCAGCCGGCCGACGACGGCGACCTGTTCCTGGCGCGGCAGCGGCCTGGGGCGCCCGGCATCATCCTGATGATCGATGACAAGGTGCCGGAATACGACCGACATGCCGGCGCCCTGACGATCTTCCAGTACGTGAAGCTGCTGTGCGGCCTTGGCTTTCGAATTGTGTTCTGCCCGGCCGACCTGACGGCGCGCCAGCCCTACACCATCGTGCTTCAGGACATCGGGATCGAGGTGCTCCACGCCCCGGTCGAACTGGCGGGCTGGCTCGCGGCGCATGGCCAGCATTTGACGGTCGTTTGGACGGCGCGTCCCGACGTATCGGCCGGTCTGCTGGACCTGGTTCGTGCCACCACCACCGCCCGCATCCTGTATTACCCGCATGACCTGCACTATCTGCGCGAGATGCGGCGCTACCAGTTGGAGGGCGACCTCTGGGCTCTGGAGGAGTCCAACCGACTCAGGAAGCTGGAGCTGGCGATCTTCCGGGCGGTGGACTGCGTGATGACGCCGAGCGTGGTGGAGGCCGAGGTGATCCGGCGAGAGGTGCCGGAAGCCACGGTGCGCGTGGTGCCGCCCTATTTGTACCCGACGCGCGCCGCCGTCAGCCTGGATGCCGACAGCTTCGCCGCGCGGCGGGACATCCTGTTTGTCGGCGGGTTCAAACACCCGCCCAACGTGGACGCCGCACTGTGGCTGGCGCGCGAGATCATGCCGCTGGTCTGGCGGCAAGCCCCGGATGCCCGGTTGATCCTGGTCGGCGACGAGCCGACCGAGGCGGTGCGGGCGCTGGGCGCCGACACGCGGGTGGAGGTCACCGGTTATGTACCGGACCTCGCGCCCTATTTCGAGCGGGCCCGCGCCTCGGTCAGTCCGCTGCGCTACGGCGCCGGGGTAAAGGGCAAGATCGTCAGCAGCCTTGAATCGGGCATTCCGGTGGTGACCACCGCCGTCGGTAATGAGGGCATTGCCCTTATGGATGGCCAGGAAGTGCTGCTTGGCGAGACGGCGGAAGACCTCGCCGCGGCCGTGCTGCGCCTGCTGCGCGACCCAGCACTTTGTGCGGCCCTCTCCTTGGCCGGGGTGATGGTGATCCAGCAACGCTTCTCCGAGGACGTTGCGCGCGAGGTCATGCAGTCGGTGCTGCAGATGGACTTGTGCCGGGTCTGCGGACAGGTTTCGCTTGGCGCCCATAATGTTGATGCGCCGGCCGAAGGGTTTGCCGAGGACCCTTGGCTTGATCGGCTCGGTTGCGACAACTGTGGTGCCACCGACCAGGACCAGGCGCTGGCCGGGGTGCTGCTGGCGCCACTGCGCGGCAAGGCGATAAATAGCCTACATGCGGCAGTGCCAGAGCTATCACGTTTGCGCATCCACGCCCTTGGCGGCGACGGACCCGTATTGAACCAGTTGCGCGAGAGCGCGCGCTTTACCCATCCGGACGCTTTGGTCGCGAGGGAGGAGGACAGCACGAGGTCGTTACGTGAAGGTGAACTCGACCTGCTGGTCAATCAGGGGGAGGCCAGGCAGCCGGTTGTGATAACGAATTCCGTTAACGAGGCGTATCGTGTCCTGAAGCCTGGGGGCCGCTATGTTCTTGTAGCGTCCGAACCAGAGCGCAGAAACGGCACTGATCCAGCGATGGCGCTTCGGGAAGCCGACTTTGATGTCTCTGTGCAGGTGGCACGTGGGGAAGAGGGTGTCACCATAATCACCGCGACAAGGCGGTGATGCCGGCGCCCCAACGAACGATGGACAGCCTCGGCTGGAACGGCGACCACCGATTCGGGGATTAGAGCACGACCGCGCTTGGCGGAACGTTCAAAGCCCGTGGACCGCGCGATCAAACAAAGGCCGGGAATGGAGTTAAGGTTGTCGTGGCGGATGGACTTCCTCAAGGACTGGCGGTCTTGAGAGACTGTCTGATCTTAACTTCCTGCCGGCGGGAATGTTCGAGCGTGCCATGTACCTCCTGGGCAACCTTATAAAAGCGGAAGGCGCTTTCAGGCGTGTCTGGCGCGATCGCGAAGTTGAGCTCCATTCCAAGACCTGCGCCTAGCAGCAGCGTGCTCCATAATTCGCGCCGGTTTGGCGTCATCTGACGCTTATTGAACAGGTCGAGTACCGACGGGTGCGTTGCGCCTTCGAACAGGGTCTGCGTGTCCCAGAACAGCGGCAGGAAACCAAGGGCTTGACACATTGACGGAATGAAGCCCGGCGAGAGCATGTGCAGGTGCTGCGGATAATTGACCCACCAGTTGTTCTTGAAACCGCCGAACACCGAACCCGCGAACATGGCATTAGGGATCATGAGGAAAAGCAGACCATACGAACTCAACCGCTCGCGGCACTCGGCTATGACACGCAACATGTGCGCGTCATGCTCCAAACTTCCGATCGAGTATATCAGATCGACCTTGCCCGGCATTTGGGCAAGAGCTGCCAGGTTGTCGGCGTGAATGAGGTTCTCGTTGCCCCTCGCGACGCGGCCCTGCTTGATCGCTGTTGCATTGATATCCGCGCCCTGCGCAGCGACGCCCCGCTGGCGCATCGTGGCGACGAGGCCGCCGTAGGCACAGCCGAGTTCCAACGCACTTCGCGGCGGGCGGCGCATGATCGTGGTGTAGACCGACAGGATCCGGTCGGCATAATAGCCGTTCTTCTGCACAGCATAGTCCGCTTCGATCGTGTAATATCCGGTTTTAGCCTGCATCCGAGGATATTCACGTTGATAGTAGTCGTTAAGTTCGTCTAGCAGCGGCGGCTCAAAGAAGACATAGCCGCTCGCCACGTCGCTGTAGGCCGGCACGGATCGACCGCGGAACTCCATCGTAACCAACGAGCCAAACTCGACTAGCGGTTCAAACTGTGTCTTGGTCAGGTTATCGTCGCCCACCATTTTCATGCCTCTCAGCGATGTTATTGGCGGAAGCAATTGCTTTGTCGTGGGTCCGGTAGACTTATCATCGCTTTTCATGGTCATTCCAAAGCACCCAGCACGTCGTCTGTCTTTCTGCCGTAAGCCACGCGGAAGCACGGGCGATCTCAATGCCACCCTTCGTCCATGGTTCAGCCATGCAAGACGGCCTGCACGTTGAAGGTTGGGAAAGTATTGTAACCGCAGGAGCAGCACGGGTAGCGCAGCACCGAAGATCATGGACTTCCAGGTGCGTGCATTTCATCCAAACTTCCTTTTGACGAGCGTGCGCGTAAAGCGCTCGAGATGGCATCCAACGCCGGGTTCGCGGTCGCCAGATGTCCCTCAGCATGAAAGAAGGCCATAGGACGCCACGCGAAATCCGCCAGTTCAGGCGCCCATGGCCTGATACCCGACAGCATCCCGCTGGAGATTCCCCAGGCGGACAGGTCGTAGGTGAACGCGGCCTGTCCTGATGGAGTCTGCGGATATTGCGGCACGGTGGCGTTCCAGGGGAATGGGTCCGACATAGGCCCGGATGGGTAACCATACTTGGCAATGAACACCGGGCGCCCGAGCGTGCGATAGAGCAGGGTAACCGTATTCTTGAAGGCTTCGAGGCGGTCCGGTGGGCTCCAGCTACTGGTCGGGAAATACGACAGGCCGATTTCGTCCACCTGATAGCCGCCATCTCGCATTGCCTCAAAGAACGCCACCGCAAGTTTTGGTGCCAAAGCTGCGTGGCCGCTGAGATGTGTGCTGAATCGCGCTGCTGGATCGACCGTGCGGATGCCTGCAGCGACGGCCGCAAGCAGCTTTGCTTCGACCGGCCAGAGATGTGCCTGAAGCCACGCAATCCGATCGGCCTCCGACATCTTCAACAGCGTCTCTTCGCTCATTCGGCCGATCTCGGGATCTATTCTATCTGGCGACTGGTATCCTCCAAGCTGGTTGAATAGCGACGGATCCTGTGGCCGCGGGGCAACTCCGGCCACCCCAAACTCTACCTCGTTTCCGATGTCCCAGATCAGTACCCGCACGCCGGTATTAAGGATCGCGCGGGAGACACTCGAACCATAGGCTGTCAGCGCCGAAACCATCTGCTCAAGCGTGAGCGTGTGCCAAGCCCCAGGCACGGTTATCAAAGGGTAATCGCTAAAATCGGGCGCGGGCTCGCCGCGGATGTCGCCGTAGATACTGAACAGGCCTAGTTCCGGATTGAAGGGAAGGCCCAGCGCCTTTGCCAGCACCGCCCGCTCCAACGCTCGATCAAGGCTGTAGTCCCCATTGCCCGGCTGGGTTCGCCATCGCGTCGCGACCCTGGTGTAGACCTCCGTGCCGCCGTGCGCTCGGAACATTCGCTCTAGCTGTTCTGTCGTTTCAGCGCGGGTGGCGCCATCGGTGAATATCATGCCCTTGCGGATTACCATCTCGGTATAAGGGCTTACTGAAAGTGAAGCGCGGAAACCCTGCTCTCGCGCCTGCCCGGCTTGGACGGCCGTCATGCTCACGAGCAGCAGGCACGCGACGCGCAGGAGATTTTTCATGACGCAGTTTGTCCCGTCAGGTCCTCGCGGAGGACCGCGTCGCGATATGGTAACCGCTCCAATGGACGAATTGTCCCGTTTCGCGAGACAATTCGTCCATTGCATGTGCGTATGGCCACGTCTTTCCACGGTCTGGGGCGCCAATGCATAACCCAAATGCCCATGACTACGATCGGGCCGGGCATCTAAGGAAACAGGGACAGGAAGGTGTTGCCGTACATCTGCGTCAGCTTCGCATCCGGCCGCTGTCCGAACTGCTCGGACCACAGGCGCAGGAAGTCGGCGTGCCAGCCGTGGCCAATGAAGAACATCTTGTGCGCGCAGTAAAGGAACGGCTTCACCCTGGGGACATAGCGCGAGTAGAACAAGCCGACCGCCTCGGTCACGCCGGGCCAGTGCGCCTGGAACATGTCGTCGAGCATAATGACGCCGCCGGGTGCTAGGCAATCCTGCGCCGTCAGCAGGTCGTTCAGCGTATGCTCCGCCGTATGACAGCCATCGACCGAGAACAGCCGGAACGGTCCGCGGTCCTGCCCCAGTTTCAGGATATCAGCCGCGTTCAGCGCCGCGCTGTCGGCCTTGACGAAAGCATAGTCAAGGCCGCTTCGTGGCCCATGTGCGTCGATGTTCGAAGTCAGTTGATCCAGGCTGCCGACGCCGGCGCCGTCGATGTTCTTGCTCTGGTCATCGAACACGTCGATGGCGGTGACCTTGGTGCCGGGCTGCGCCAGATGCGCCAGGGCAATCAGCAACTTGCCGTGGAAGACGCCGATCTCCCCGATATGGCCGGTGATCCCCAAGCGGTTCTGGGTGTCGTTGAGAAGCTTGAGATGCTCCCGCCAGCGATCGTTCACCCAACCCTCGATCAGCGGGAAAGAGTTCTCCCAGTACAAGTCGATATCGCCCATGATCAAGCCTTGTGGTGCCGGCCCGTCCTGGTCGTGATCGCTGGAAGGCCGGTCACCCGTCAGGGCCTGGATGGCAGCTCGGACGGCCGAGCGGGAGGGCGTTGGCAGCGCCCGAATGATCGCGGCGAGGGCCGCCTTCGGCCGTGCGCCCCGAAGGCTTGGAATGGCGGTGTCGGAGTCAGGCACGGATGGGGTCCTTCCTCGCCTTACCAAATCCGAACGGATTTGCTAGGCGTTTGAACATGATAGGGACGCACGATTTACTGATCACGAAGAAGCTATAGAATCTAACCAATCCAGGACACTCATATCCGGAACAGCGTGTGAAGGGGCGCATGCCGGCTTATCTCGGACGCGGCCGGTGTTCGGCGGCAACCTTGCGAATGGCGTCTTCCCAACGCGGGGCCAACACCTGCGAACTATACAGGGCGGCCTGGCGCAGCCCACGCTCACGCAAGGCGGCCAAGTGGCCCTCCTCGCGCGGCAGTTGCACGGTGCGGGCAAGCAGCTTCGCCAGCTCGACCTCGTCATAGGGATCGAAATATTCGGCGGCGTCGCCGTAGACCCAGCGATGCACGGGAATGGCGGAGGCCAGCAGCGGCGTGCCGCACGCCATCGCCTCCGCCCCCGAATAATCAAACCCTTCGGCTCGGCTTGGCGCCACCACGCAATGCGCCATGGAGTAGAGAATGCGCAGTTCCGCCAGCGGCACGCCGCTGACGTGGAAGGCGCCTTCGCGCACCAGCGCCTTCAGCTCCACCAGTTCGGCATCCGAACGCCAGCCTGGATTGGCCACGATCAGCAGTTGCATCGGCTGCTTCGTCATGCGCCGCGCGATCTCAAAGGCGTGGAACAGCTTAAGGTAGTTCTTGCGCGGCTCCAGCGTGGAGACGGCCATGATCAGGCGCGGCAGCGCGGCGGGCTCCGCAATCCGGCGGCTGGCGGCGGTGGCTGGGCTGGCGCGACGGGCAAGGATGGTGCGCAGGTCGCTTTCCGGCCGGACGTCGGGTCGGTATTCGGGCGCCAGCATCACCGGAATGGTGTGCACGCGATCTTCCGCTTTCGGGAACAGCCGCAGCACGTCGCCGCGCACCGGTTCAGAATCGCAGAAGAAGGTGGCGCCATCCTCGATGTTCCGCTGCAACATGCGGCCGTGACTAAGGGCGTGCGGCCAGGGCTCCCCCACGGTGTGCGGGCTGAGCAGGGGCAAGGCATCGTAGTAGCGGATCACCTTCGCGGTGCCGGGCGCCAGCTTGTAGGGCGAGACGGTGGCAGCGAAGAACACGTCCCAGCCCTGGCTGTCCAGCCGCCGCTCGAAGATGCGCGGCAGCAGCGTCAGGGAGCGGGCGTATTCATGTCCCAGTTCGGTGGCGAAGTACTCGGCGCGCGGCACCAGGGGCCGGTCGTGCGGCGCCAGCGTACGGTCGAACAGCTTGACCCAGAGGTAGTCGTCGAAGACCTCGGGGTCGATCTTCAGGTCCAGCTTCTCGCGCCGGAAGATCTCAGTCAGCGACAAGTAGGGGCGGAAGATGCGCCGCTTGACGAAGTTGGGCAGGCTGCTGAAGCCAGGCAACCAGTGGGTGCGCTTGGTATCCTGACTGATCAGCACCTGGGTCTGCGCCAGCATCTTCTCGTACGGCGTGCGCATCTTCGGCCGACGCGACGTGTAGTGAATGCCCGAGGCTAGGCCGCCGAAACGGCGCAGCGGGAGGCCGGCGAACATCGCGAACAGCAGCCGGGCTTCCTGCGGGATGCCCGCGAAACCCTCATAGCATGGCCGCAGGTCCATCATCAGCGAAGGTCCCGAGGATGTCGCAGCCGAACGGGTCGCAGCCGAATGGATGGCAGCCGGGTGGGTCGAGGACCGGGCGATGGTGTCGGCGGTCATGCGGCGGCCGTGGATAAATGAGGCATCACGGCCGGCGGGATGGCAGCTTTCGCGATACGGCACAACCGCTGCCCCTGCCGACTGGCGGCAACATTATGCCTGCCAGGGACGGCGAACGCGGGGACGGGTGAGCACCAGCGGTCCGGTCTCGCTGGCCAGAAGGTTGGGGTTCAAGAACGGGTCAGCCTCCATAGCGTCCGTCCAATGTGCCTGCATCAGTGCCTGTTCCCGATGAAAGCGGGCAAGCTTTGCAGGGTCTTCCGCTTCCAGGCCGCGGGTGACCGCTTCGCGGTGCAGCAGCACGGCGTGCGGCGTCCAGATCACGCGCAGGCCTGTCGCGCGCACGCGCAAGCACAGGTCCACGTCGTTCCAGGCAACGGCGAGGCGTTCGTCCATGCCGCCCACGGCCCGGAAGGTTTCTCGCCGCAGCGCGAGGCAGGCACCGGTCACCGCCGACAGGTCGCGCGTGCAGACGAGCTGGCCGTCATAGCCGGGTGCGTCGGGCGAGGCGAAACGGCCGACATGGACCGCGGCGCCGGCTGGACCCAGCAGCATGCCGGCATGCTGCACCGTGCCATCGGGATACAGCAGCCGTGCGCCCACGGCGCCGACATCGTGGCGGGCGACGTGGGACACCAGCTCGCCGAGCCAGTCCGGATGCAGCACCTCAGTGTCGTTGTTCAGCAGCAGCAGCACCTCTCCCGCCGCCTCCGCGGCGGCGGCGTTGTTCAGGGCCGCGAAGTTGAAGGGTTCGGGGTGACGCAGCACCCTGACGCGTGGGGTGACTTCCAATCTGGACAGCAGCGCCAAGGCTTCAGGATCATGGCTGCCATTGTCCACCACAAGCAACTCGATGGCCGGGTAGTCGGTGCGCTCCAGCACCCCGGCGAGGCAAGCGGACAGCAGGTCCGGCCGATCACGGGTCGGCACGATCACGCTGACCAACGGTGGCGGAACGGGCAGCCGGAACCGCAGGCGCGGCCAAGGCGCCGTCTCCACGGCCAACAGGGCCGGGGCGGCGCGAGGCGGGTTGTCCGGGCGCGCCGGCCAATCAGCGGCCGGTTCAGCGCGGTGACAAAGCACCGCGGGCAGGTGGAAGACGACGCCTGGTTCAGCAAGCGCGACCGCGCGCAGAACAAGATCGTAGTCCGTATATGGCGACGCCGCTGGCTGCAGGCCGCCCAGGCGGTCCAGCAGCTCCATACGGTAGACGGCAAGCTGGCCGATGCTGTTGCCGGCCAGCAGAAGGTCAGGCGAGAAGTCAGGCTTGAAGCGCGGATTGCGCCGGCCGCCGGCATCCGCCACGTCCTCATCGGTGTACAGCAACTGGGTCTGCGGATGCGCCGCGATGGCAGCCGCCACTTCGTGCAACGCGGTAGGCGGAAGGGTGTCGCCAGCATGCAGAAAGCAGACAAGCTTGCCACTGCTCTGCGCCAGCCCGGCCTGCTGCCAGTCGGCGCGGTTCGTGGTTCCATACGGGGCGTCCAGCAACCGCAACCGGGGCTCCGCGCCGGCTGCCGCTGTCAGCGCCTCGGCGGGCCAGGCGGATAGCAGCCGGGTGGTGAGCAGCAGCTCCCAGTTGCCGTAGGTCTGGCGCCGCAGGCTGTCGACACTGCGAAGCGCGCCCTCGACCGTGCTGTCGCCGGCGGTCATCACGATGCTGACAAGTGGGCCGTCGCGCAGCGGTGGAATCCGGGCAAGTTCGGCTTCGCCCGGATTGTCGTACTCCGCGACCCATAGCCGATACGCCGCGGCATCGTCCGGCGGAACGCCGGGAGCCAGGCCGGGCAGCAGCGGGATGTGATCGCGGCCAAGGGGAGAGTCGGCCAAGGCCGCCAGCAGATCCGCCCGATCCATTCCTAGGTCGGCCGCGGCCAACAGTGCTATCCGAGCCGCCTCGCGTGCTGCCCCCTTGGGCAAGGCATTGGCTGCGATTCTCGCGATAAAAGCGGCGTCTGAAGCCACGTCGCATCCGTGCAGCCGCCGGAACGCCGCAGAGTGGATGATGTCCCTCGCCAGTTCCGGCAGCGAGGCACCCTGTCGCAGTCGGGACGCGAAATCTTGCAGGGCAGTCGGATCAGGGTCGCGGCCGAGTGCGACGCGGAACAGGCGCACGACGGGAGCGCCTAGCTTGCGGGTCTCTGCAAGGGAGTCGAACGAGGACATCGGGGGCTGCTATCCGGGCTATTCCGGCAAATGGCAAGCGCGGCGGCGGCAGCGAAACAGCGTTGCCCCGCATGCAGCCGGCACGGCACGACCGCGGCCGACTGCTAAAAGGTGACCAGGCGAGAACTTTGCAAAAATGTCGGATCGTCGCATAAACTGGAAGCCATCCTTCGGACGTTGGTACCTGCTTTGGCCCCGCGTCCAGCGCCTTATTCCACGAACCCGTTCTGCTGCCGTCCCGGAGAACCGCTCCTTGGCTCGCGTAATAGACAAGACCATTGCTGCTGGATGGGACGACGCGGAGATGCGTCAAGGTGCTCCGGCGAATGTCTCTTGCAGGTGTTGAGCCGAGTTGGGCCGCGGCCAGAGGACCCAGCCCTTGGGAAATACAGACCGCTTCACCCGCGTCCGCTTCTGACAGCGGCTGCCGTGGCCGCCGAGAGCGGCGCCGGCATGAGAGTGTTGCTTTGGTACTGGGGCCGGCGGGGTGCCGGAGCGCAGATTGCCTTGGCAATGGCCGGCGCCCTGGCCCGACGGCACGATAGCTCGGTCTGCCTGTCGATATCGCGTCAATGCGAACTGATCGACGGGTTCCGAAGCCTGCGGCTGCCCCGGCAGGAAATCGACACCTACCGCAGCGTGGCCGGGTTCGCCTGCGGACTTTCCCGGGTTCCGCTGCTGACGGCGCGGCTGGTGCGGCTGGCACGGGATTGGCGGGCGGATGCGGTGGTCTCGGTGATGACCCACACCTGGACGCCGTTGGTGGCACCTGGCCTTGCGCGGGCCGGCATAGCGTTCGTCCCGGTCGTACATGACGCGAGGCCGCATCTGGGTGACAGTGGCTTTCTCTGGAACTGGCGGCTGCGGCGTGAATTGAGGGCCGCGCGCGCCGCCTTCACACTGTCCAGCCACGTCGAGGCCGGGCTACATCTGTCCTATCCCAGCCTTCCATTGCTGCGGCTGCCGCTGGGAGCTTTCGTTCCATCCGTGGAGAGGGTACCACATCAGGCTGACGAGTTTCGCTTTCTCTTCTTTGGACGACTGCGTGCCTACAAGGGGCTCGACCTGCTGCGCGACGCATTTTGCCTGTTGATTGCGCGCCGGCCGGAAGCGCGCCTTCTGGTGGTGGGAGAAGGCGATGCATCGGCCCTCGCGCCGGGACTGGAAGGGATGCGCGGCGTCGTGCTGTCGACGCGCTGGGTCGCCGAGACCGACATCGGCGACATCATGGCCGGCGCCGATGCGATGGTCATACCTTACCGCGAGGCCAGCCAGTCCGGCGTGATCTCCGCCGCCTTCGTTGCCGGCCTGCCTGTTGTGGCCACGCCCGTCGGTGCGATCACGGAGCAGGTTATGACTGGTATAGACGCCCTTATAGCCGCTGCCATCACGCCCGAGGCGTTGGCCGACGCCATGGAGCAGATGATGGATCCCGCAACGCATCGCGCGCTGTCCATCGGTGCCGCCAGATCCGGACGCACGCTGGGCGACTGGGATCTGCATGCGGCAAAGCTCATTGAGGGACTGCGCCGCCTGGGGCTTGATCACGGCGCGGCATGAGTCCGCTGCACCGGCTGTGGCGCCGACTGCCCCATCGGGTTCGGCGAGAAGCGCTGTTCAGCGCTACCGCCCTTCTGGCGCCGCGCCCCGACCACCCAGCGCCTACCGGGAAGGGTAGCCTTGTGGTCGCCGGCTACCTGGGTGCATCGACCGGGCTTGGCACCGCCGCTCGACGGTTGGTCTCCGGCCTGCGGGCGGCCGGCTTCGATCCCGGCGAAATCGACCTGACCGGACCGTTACGTCAGGGGCCGGCTGGTCCGCCGCCCCGGATGCCGTCGGGACCCGGCACTCTGGTGGTGCAGGTCAACGGTCCAATGCTGCCGTGGGCGCTGCTGGCACTCGGCCGCCGAGCGCTACGGGACAAGCGCGTCATCGCGGTGTGGAACTGGGAGCTGCCAATCCTGCCGGGCGACTGGGATCGAGGCTTCTCGGCCTGCCACGTGATCTGGACCCCTAGCCGTTTCACCGCCGCGGCATGCTCCCGCGCCGGAGGTCCACCGGTCCTGATCTGTCCAAACCACGTTCCCGCCCCAGACCCGTCACCGCTGGGTCGCGACGCCTTCGGTCTGCCATCCGACGCGTTCGTGTCGCTCTGCCTGTTCGACGCCACCTCCTCCCTGTCACGCAAGAACCCGCTGGGGGCCATCAGCGCGCACCGCCTGGCATTCGGCGATCGTCGCGACCGAATTCTGCTGCTGAAGACGCATGATACGGCGCTGGCCGGACCGGCCTGGCGGGCGGTGGCGCAGGCTGCCGCCACCGCGTCGAATGTTCGCGTGCTGGATGCCGCCATGCCGCGCCGTGACCTGTGGGCGCTGATGGCGGCGTCCGACGCCGTGCTGTCGCTCCACCGGGCGGAAGGGTTCGGCTATGTCATTGCCGAAGCGATGGTCCTGGGGCGGCCGGTCGTGGCCACCGGCTGGTCAGGCAACATGGATTTCATGCACGGCCCTGGAACGCATGCGGTGCCCTATGTGCTGGTGCCGGCGCACGACCCTCAGGACACCTATGCCGTGGCCGGTGCGTATTGGGCTGAGCCAGACCTGGCGGCAGCGGCCACGATGCTGGTTCGGCTTTCCGATCAGCCTGAGCTGACGCCGCCGACGCATTTTCCCCTGCCCGATTATGCCGGTCTTTTAGGTATCGCACCGAGCGGCAGCATCCCACCTTCCCGCTGACCCCTGATCATGGATTGGTCGGCAGGCCGGACGGTCGAGGCAATACGGCGATCGCCGTAAAGCTCTGTTCCGTCCGCTTCTATGGTTCATGCTCGTTCTGATTGAACACGCACCTGCCAGTCGTTCATCACATCCCGCAAGGTTTGCTGCCACGGCCTGACCGGCATCCAATCCAGGCATTCGCGCGCCCGGGTCGCATTGCCACAAGCCGTCCAGATGTCGGATTCACGGACCCGCGAGGCGTCAACCTCGGTTCTTATTTCGATGCCCGCGATCGCCGCCAGTTCGGTCAGCACATCGCCGACGCGGCGCGCGTGACCGGAAGCCAGGTTCAGGATCGTGCCCGGGATCAGGGTGTCGCGCTGGACGATGCAGGCTACATAGGCGGCGCAGACATCGCGGACATCCAGGAAGTCGCGCCGGGTTTCCAGATTGCCGACCCGCAGCACGGGCGCCTGAAGGCCGGCGGCAGTGCGGGCAATCTGCTGGGCGAACGCGGCGACGACGAACTGTGGAGCCTGGCCGGGGCCGACATGATTGAATGGGCGCAGTCGCACCACCCGCAAGCCTTGCGCGGCCATGCCGCCCAGTGCGAGATCCGCCGCCGCCTTGGTCTCCGCATAGGCATTCATCGGCGCCAGCGGGGCAGCCTCATTGAGTGGCAGGCCGGATCTGAACGAGGCGCCGTAAGCATCAGCGCTCGACGCGAACAGCAACTGACATTCTGGTGCATGGCGAGAAAGCATCCAGGCCAGGTTCAACGTGCCGTGGAAATTGACCTGCCATGCATGATCCGGCGCCTGTTGCGCCGCCGCGATGGCCGACACCGCCGCGAGGTGGACGCAGACGTCAGGTACGGCGGATCGAACGGCTGTTTCGACTTCCGTCGCATTCTGCACGTCGATTGCTGGGTCCAGCAGTGCCGTATGAGGAAATGCGGTCGCGAGCGCTGTCATCAAGTGGCGGCCGACGAAGCCCGATGCGCCGGTGACCAGGATGGTGCGTGGAGCAGCCGTCATGTCAGAGCTTCAGGCGCGCGCGGTGGCGCGCCAAGTCGGCCTCGACCATTTCCGCGACCATGTCTTCCAGCGTAACCGTCGGCCGCCAGCCCAACTTCCGCCCCGCCTTGGTGGCGTCGCCTAGCAGCACATCGACTTCCGCCGGGCGTATCAGGTCAAGGTGGCTGACGACGTGATCCTCGAAATTCAGCCCGACATGGCTGAACGCGAGGCGGCAGAATTCGCGGATGCTGGTGCTACGGCCGGTGGCGACGACATAATCGTCCGGCGTCTCCTGCTGCAGCATCAGCCACATGGCGCGGACATAGTCCCGCGCGTGGCCCCAGTCGCGCATGGCTTCAAGATTGCCAAGCGGCAGCTCTCGCGTCAGGCCCAGCTTGATCCGAGCCACGCCGTCGGTGATCTTGCGGGTGACGAACTCGATGCCCCGCAACGGGCTTTCATGGTTGAACAGAATGCCGGAGGATGCGTGCATGCCGAAGCTCTCACGGTGGTTCACCGTCATCCAGTGGGCATAGAGCTTGGCGACCGCGTAGGGCGAGCGCGGATAGAACGGCGTCTGCTCGGTCTGCCGCGGCTGCTGGATGCGGCCGAACATCTCGGAGGAGGATGCCTGGTAGAAGCGAGCCTGCGGCCTGGCGATGCGGATTGCCTCCAGCATGTTGCCCGCGCCGATCCCGGTGACCTGCCCGGTGAGCAACGGTTGATCCCAAGAGGCGGCGACGAAGCTTTGCGCGCCGAGATTATAGACTTCATCCGGCTGATACGTCTGAAGCAGCCGTATCAAGCTAGAAAGGTCGATCAGGTTGCCGTTGACCAGTTCCACCTCTTGCAGGATGCCGAGCCAGCGAAGCCGCTCGCCGACCAGATCGGATGAAGCCGAGCGACGCATCATGCCGACGACGCGGTAACCTTTCTCCAGCAGGAAGTGGGAAAGATAGGCGCCGTCCTGTCCGGTTACCCCGGTGATTAGACACGTCGGCATCAAGCTTCTCGCAATGAGGGCTCACGCGGTTCACAAGAACGAGGGGCCGTGACTTGTCTCGAATTCATGGTTTTGTATGAACACATAATCGCCAGAACGCAATGTGCGACGCATGCCCATCGGTGCCGGCGATGCCCGCCAGAGCGGCGGCAACGTGGGTCCATAGGTTGTCGGCTCATGGCTACCTTGAGGTGATCTCACGCAATCAGCATTACGCCAGCCTCGACCCCAGAAAAACGCCGCCTATGCGGCCGGCTCCGCGTTGACCCCTCGATCCCGCGGGGCTAAGCACCGCCGACGGTTCGGCGCCACCGTCAAATTCACCTAAGGATGCCGATAGAACTGGAGCAACGCGTGAGAGACGTACGGGACGCGCTGATGGTGGCGCGTAACACGGAAGGCAAGCTGGTCCGCCGCCCGCTTTCGCCGCATCTTCAGGTCTATCGCTGGCCGTTGAGCATGGCGATATCCATCCTGCATCGCGTCACCGGCGTGGCCATCTCTGTCGGGACCTTGCTGATGACCTGGTGGCTGGTCGCCGCCGCGGTGTCCGACAATGCCTTTGCCAGCGCGCAGTGGTTCATGGGATCGGCGGTCGGCCTGCTGCTGCTGTTCGGCTGGACGCTCGCGCTGTTCTTCCATTTCTTCGCCGGGATACGACATCTGGTCTGGGATGCGGGGTTTGGTTTCGATCCGCCGGACTACAACATCTCCGGTTGGGCGGTGGTGATTGCGACAGGCGTGGCGACGGTGCTGGTCTGGATCATCGGCCTGGTAGTTTGGTGAGGCATCGTTATGTCCGGTACACCTAAGGGGCCCAATGTCGAGATCCTGCGTTCCCCGCTGGGTCGGGTGCGCGGCCTGGGCGCGGCGCATCAGGGATCGGCGCATTGGTGGACGCAGCGGCTGAACTCGCTGGCGCTGGTGCCGCTGACCCTGTGGTTCATCTGGTCCGTCATCCGCCTGTCCGGCGAGCCGCGGGCGGCGATGATCGCCTGGATGTCGGGACCGGTGTCGCTGGTCCTCATGCTGGCGCTGATCATACTGACGTTTCAGCACATGAACCTTGGTTTACAGGTGGTGATCGAAGACTATGTGCATGACGGCAGATTGAAGATGGGCAGTGTGGTGCTGATCAGGGGGCTCTGCTTCCTGCTGGCGCTGCTCTGCATCGTCTCGGTGCTGCGAATTGGGCTTTGAGCCCAGCGAAGGACTTCAATAGGAACAAGCTGATGAACGCGATCACGATGCCCTCGTCGCGCGCTTATAACATAGTGGACCATACCTACGACGTGGTCGTGGTCGGTGCCGGCGGATCCGGCTTGCGTGCGACGTTCGGCATGGGTGCCTCCGGGCTGAAGACGGCTTGCATCACCAAAGTGTTTCCGACCCGCAGCCATACCGTGGCGGCGCAGGGCGGCATTGGCGCGGCGCTGGGCAACATGGGGGAAGACGACTGGCGCTGGCACATGTACGACACCGTTAAGGGGTCGGACTGGCTGGGTGACCAGGACGCCATCGAATACATGTGCCGCGAAGCGATCCCGGCGGTCTATGAGCTGGAACACTACGGCGTGCCATTCAGTCGGACGGAAGATGGACGTATCTACCAGCGTCCGTTCGGCGGCCATATGAAGGACTACGGCAAGGAGCCGGCGATGCGCGCCTGCGCCGCCGCCGATCGTACCGGCCACGCCATCCTGCACACGCTGTATCAGCAAAGCCTGAAGCACGACGTCGAGTTCTTCATCGAGTATTTCGCGCTCGACCTGATCATGGATCAGGAAGGCGTCTGCCGCGGCGTGATGGCCTGGAATTTGGAAGATGGGTCGATCCATCGCTTCCGGGCGCAGACGGTCGTCATGGCGACGGGTGGCTACGGGCGTGCCTACTTGTCCTGCACCTCCGCCCACACCTGCACTGGTGATGGCAACGGCATGGTGCTGCGGGCCGGCCTGCCGTGCCAAGACATGGAATTCGTCCAGTTCCACCCCACCGGCATCTTCCCCGCCGGCTGCCTGATCACGGAAGGCGCTCGTGGCGAAGGCGGCTACCTGACCAATGCGGAGGGGGAACGCTTCATGGAGCGCTACGCCCCCACCGCCAAGGATCTGGCGAGCCGTGACGTCGTGTCCCGCTCCATGACAATGGAAATCAACGAGGGACGCGGCTGCGGACCGGCCAAGGATCACATCATGCTGCACCTGGAGCACCTGGGTGCCGAATTGCTGCATGAGCGCCTGCCAGGTATTTCGGAAACCGCGAAAGTCTTCGCCGGCGTCGATGTGACCAAGGAGTCGATCCCGGTGTTACCGACAGTGCACTACAACATGGGCGGCATTCCTACGAATGTGCATACGGAAGTCCTGCGCCCGACCAGAAGCAACCCCGATGCTGTGATCCAGGGCCTGATGGCGGTGGGTGAGGCGGCCTGCGTGTCGGTGCACGGCGCCAATCGTCTCGGCACCAATTCGCTGCTCGATCTGGTGGTATTCGGACGGGCCGCGGCGCATCGGGCATCAGAGAAGCTTCGGCCGAATGCCGACCAGCCATCCCTGCCGCCAAAAGCCGGCGAGGCCACTTTGGACCGATTTGATCGCACCCGCTACGCCCGCGGCGGCACCAAGGTCGCCGAACTCCGGATGGCGATGCAGCGCTCGATGCAGGGCCATGCCGCCGTGTTCCGGGCCTCCAGGAGCCTGACGGAGGGTGTCGAGAAAATGAAAAAGGTCTGGAGCGGCATGACCGACATGTCGGTATCCGATCGCAGCCTGATCTGGAACAGCGATCTTGTCGAGGCGTTGGAACTGCACAATCTGATGGGCAGCGCCATGACAACCATGGTCGCAGCCGAGGCTCGGCTGGAAAGCCGGGGGGCACATGCGCACGACGATTATCCGGACCGCGACGACGAGAATTGGATGAAGCACTCCTTGGCGTGGTGCGACGACAAGGGCGATGTGAAGCTGGATTATCGTCCGGTCAGGATGCAGACGATGACGAACGAGGTCTCGGTGTTCCCGCCGCGGAAGCGGGTATATTGAAGTCAGGAGGCAGTTATGCCGCTGATTAAAAATTATGGCCTATTCTGGAAAGCGGAGAATGTATATTGGGGTCAGGTTGGAGCTGGCAACGTTGGACATATCAAAGGATTTACAGCTGGTAATGCTCAACGGACCGTTGATTTTAGCCAGCAAGTAGGGACCTACGTTTTGTATGCCGACTATAAGTTAGTCTATGTCGGCCAGACTGGAGTAGGAAATAATCGACTAAGAGCTCGTTTAGCCCAACACCGACGAGATCACTTAGCGGGTCGCTGGAACCAGTTTTCATGGTTTGGGTTTAGATGGGTTAGGTCGCCTAATTTGGAAGACGACTTGGCTGTTCTTGCGGCAAACGTTCCACCTGATACCTTCGATGTGATGATGAATCAGCTTGAGGCAATTTTAATTTATGCCGCAGAGCCTCCCTTAAACCGTCAAGGGGGACCATTTGGGCAGGACGTTGATCAGTATTTGCAGTATCGAGATAGAGATGCTCTTGGCCCCACTGAGCAGCAAATATTGCGGGAGCTTTGGGTGCATCTAAACGAATCTAGGGGCTGAACATGGTCGCTTTCAATCTCCCGCTTAACAGCCGCATCGGGCCGGGCCAGACCTTCAAGGCTCCGGCTGGCGCCAAGCGCGTGCGGGCGTTTAACATCTATCGCTGGAGCCCGGATGACGGGAAAAATCCCCGCACCGACACTTATGAAGTCGATCTGGACGCCTGTGGTCCGATGGTCCTGGACGCACTGATAAAGATCAAGAACGAGATCGACCCGACGCTGACTTTTCGCCGCTCCTGCCGCGAAGGCATCTGTGGTTCCTGCGCCATGAACATCGACGGCGGCAACACGCTGGCCTGCCTGAAGCCGATTGAGGAAGTGAAGGGCGCGGTCAAGATCAACCCGCTGCCGCATATGCCGGTGGTAAAGGACCTGGTGCCCGACCTGTCGCAGATCTACGCGCAATACCGCTCGGTGCAACCCTGGATGAAGGCGGACACACCCGCTCCGCCGGATGGCGAGCGGCTGCAGAGCAAGGAAGAGCGCGCCAAGCTGGACGGCATGTGGGAGTGCATCCTGTGCTTCTGCTGCTCCACCGCATGTCCTAGCTACTGGTGGAACGGCGACCGCTACCTAGGGCCGGCCGTACTGCTGCAAGCCTATCGCTGGATTGCCGATTCCCGCGACGAGGCCACCGGCACACGGCTGGACGAGCTCGAAGATCCCTTCAAGCTCTACCGCTGCCACACGATTATGAATTGCACCGACACGTGCCCCAAGGGGCTGAACCCGGCGAAGGCGATCGGCGCGATCAAGCAGTTGATTGTCGAACGCCAGGGCTAGACGGCGGCGATCATTCGGAGGACCGTGGACGACATCACTGTCGCGAACGGAGGGAAACATGATCGAGGTCTGGACGTGGCCCACGCCGAACGGCCACAAGGTGCATATCGCGTTGGAGGAACTGGGGCTTCCCTACAAGGTCGTCCCGATCAACATCGGCAAGGGCGACCAGTTCAAGCCGGACTTCCTTTCGATCACGCCAAACCATCGCATACCCGCCATCGTTGATCCTGATGGACCCGGCGGCAAGCCGCTGCAGCTATTCGAGTCCGCCGCGATCTTGATCTACCTGTCGGAAAAGACCGGCGGCAAGCTGATCCCCTCAGACCCCCCCGGACGCTATGCCTGTCTGCAATGGATGATGTTCCAGATGGGCGGCACCGGGCCGATGTTCGGCCAGTACAACCACTTCGCCAACTATGCGACGGAGAAAATCCCCTACGCGATCCAGCGCTATACGAATGAGGTCGCGCGTCTGCACCGTGTGCTCGAAAAGCGCCTGGCCGAAGCGGACTATCTGGCGGGTCCCGAGTATTCCATGGCGGACATCATCAACTTCCCCTGGATTCGCAATCCCGAGCGGCGAAACATTGACTTGGCCGCGTATCCGAATGTGAAGCGCTGGCACGATCTGGTGGCGGCGCGTCCCGCCGTTCAGCGCGGCGTCGAGGTGCTGTCGGAAAGCCAGCGTCGCGGCCAGATGACGGACGAGGAACGAGAGGTCATGTTCGGGAAGACTCAGTTTGCGGCTCGGTAAAGCTGCTGCACGTCGCGTCAGCAATCGACTGCCGCGGATCAGGCATGGTGCGGCAAACGACGGATGTGATGGCTAACCGGTGCTAACCACGGCGCCAGCCGGCGAAGATCAGTGTGATATTGAGCGTTGCAGCACCAGCACGCCGGTTTCGTGCATCGTGCCTGACCAGCCCGGTCGTAGCAGCGTCGTCGCGTCAAGCTGAGTTACAATGGCCGGGCCGTCGCACTGATCTCCGGCGCCCATTCGGGCACGGTCATAAAGATCCGTTCGCAAACTACCCTCATTGAAATGAACTTGGGTCTGCCCATTTGGGCGGGCGCCTCGTCCCACTGGCAAGAGCGGATGGACAGGTGGGTGCAGCACGCCCTCCGCCTCCACCCGTATGGTAATCAACCGAACCGCCGTATCGAGGGTAAATCCATACAGCGTCTGGTGCGCCTGTTCGAAAGCCGCGGCAGTCGCCAGAATGTCGCCAGCCCAGGCGACCGGCAGTTCTGATCCCTGGCCCTCGTAGCACATCAGCGCGGTCTGTGCGGTGCGGCGTGCCTCCTGGGGCACCGCTTCCTCATCAAGCCAGGCCTGCGCATCTGCCTGCAGCGCGTTAAAGGTCTCGGTCAAACCGTCCTCTCCCAACGTCGCCGATTGGATCACCGACCGGCTGAACTCCGCTCGAAGGTGGGCGGCGAGCAGGCCTTCCGCGCACAGCACACCGGGCGCGGAAGGCACGAGCACAATGGTGATGTCAAGCATCTCCGCCAGCGCGCACCCATGTAGCGGTCCCGCACCGCCGAATGCCACCAGGGCGAAGCCGCGCGGATCATGCCCACGCTCCACCGAGACGACCCGGATAGCGCCGATCATGTTGCTGTCCGCGATTGCCAAAATACCACGCGCCGCGGCGTGGAGCGACAGCCCAAGCGGTTCGGCCACATGCGCCAGGATTGCCTTGCGGGCCAGTTCGAAATCGAGCGTCATGCCGCCGCCCAGCAGGCTTGTGGGCAGATGGCCGAGGACGACATGCGCATCGGTCACCGTCGGCCGTTCGCCGCCCTGGCCGTAGCAGGCCGGCCCAGGACGGGCGCCGGCGCTGATGGGACCGACCAGAAGCGCGCCATGCTCGATCTGTGCCAATGAGCCGCCGCCGGCGCCGATGGTGACCATGTCCACCATCGGCAACGGCAGCGGCCAGTTGCCCACCCTGCCCCGGTGCGTCAATTCAATCCGCCCGTTGCGCATCAGGCAGATGTCGGCGCTGGTGCCGCCGATGTCGACGGTGATCAGGTTGCCGAAGCCGGCTGCCGCGGCCACGTCGCGGGCGCCAACCACACCGGCCGCCGGCCCTGACAGGGCGGTGACCGCCGGAGCGCGCCGGATCGCCGCCGCGCCAGCCACGCCGCCATTGGACTGCATCAGCAGGAGCGGCGCCGAGATACCGGCCGCCACCAGCCGCTGTTCCAGGCGCTCGACATAGGTCGACACAGCTGGCATGATCCGCGCGTTCAGGATCGTCGCTACGCTGCGTTCATATTCCCGGACAACGGGCAGCACATCAACCGAGGCAGTCACCGCGACATCCGGTAAAGCAGCCCGCAGCAAGGCAGCCACCCGCCTTTCATGGGCTGGATTGGCGAACGAATGTAGCAAGCAGATCGCTACCGCTTCGGCGCCGCACCGACGACACGTCTCCGCCACATCCTGCACATCGGCCTCGTCCAGCGGGCACATGATGCTGCCGTCCGCGGCGATCCGCTCGGTTACCTCCAGCACCCGGCGCGGCGGCACCGGCCGCGGCGGCTTGATCCAGACGTAGAGGTTGGCAGCGCGCGGGATGTCCTGGCGGCCAATCTCCAGCACATGTCGAAAGCCGCGCGTGGTAATCAGCACGGTGTGGGCGCCCTTGCCCTCCAGGATCAAATTGGTCGCGACGGTCGTGCCATGCAACACGCGGCCGATCGCCGAGGGCCTGGCGTCGGCTGCCGACAGCGCGAGATGCAAGCCGGTCAGGAACGCCTCCGACGGGTCGTGCGGCGTGCTTGGCGTCTTGGCACGCGTGATGCGGCCGCTGGCGATGTCAGTCAGGGTAATGTCGGTGAAGGTGCCGCCGACGTCCACCGCGACGACAAGGTTTTGCTCAGTCGAGGACATCGACATACGTCCCCCGATGGAACGCCTTTGCCGGTGGCCGAGACGTTCGGCGGGCGAGGGTCGCCGCGGCATCGACCGATCCGTCCCTGATGACGACGCCATACTGCTCAAGCGCCGCGGTGGTGGAGACGAAGCCGTCCAGCACGTCGTCCAGCACCCGCTCCGGCGGGCGGTCGAACGGATGGCCGTGGCCGCCGCCGCCGCCGGTCTCCAACCTCAATACGTCGCCGCGGTGCAGGATGTTGCGGTCCGACAGCGCGACAAGCCTGCGCTGTTTCGGTGTGCCCGGGTTGACGGTGGCGCGGCCGCTGCCGCCGGATTTCCCGCCCGCGACGCCCCAGGATGGATGATCCACGCCATCAATGCGCATCGACAGCATCGCGCTGTCCGCCAGCACCTCGTATTCGCGCAGCAGGCCGCAGCCGCCGCGATACAATCCCGATCCGCCGCTGTCCCGGTTGATGCCGTATTTCAGCAGCCGCACCGGATAGTTCAGCTCCAGGAACTCGACCGGATAGTTCTCCTGCGCGACGAAATAGACCGCGTCGATCCCGTCCGAATCCGGCCGCGCGCCATAGCCGACACCGACGCCGTCCGACATCAGGAAGCCATGTCCCCGCACCATGCCGCGCAGCAAAATGATGACGTAGGCGGAATGCGAGGCGGGTGCGCTGCCGCCGGCCACGTTCACCAGCCCATTGAGCGCCGCCAGCATCCGCATCATCGTCACGCCGCGCAAGCCGAGTGGCGCGGGGAAACGCGGCGCAAGCAGGGAGCCTTCGCGCAGCCGTACCTCGTCAATCGCCTGCGCGCCACCGGCATTGCAGACTTGGGAGGCGTCGCCACCCAGGAAGAACAGTCCGAGCGCGGTGCCGGGCATCTGCGGGTTCATCAGGTAGTTCACCGGACCCGCCGCCTGGTCGTCGGTCCTGGTGGTGTCCAGGATAAAGCGGTCATCCGTCGTGCGGGTCATCGCCAGGCGCAGATGGAACGGGCCATTGCCGTGCCCGTCCGCATCGACCACATCGGTGAATTCATGCGTCCCGGGCGCGAAGGTCTCACGCAGCCGCTCACGCACCAGGGCCTCCGTGCGGGCGAGCAACTGGTGCAGCGCATCGGCCACCACCGCGCCGCCAAAGCGTTGCAAGATCTCCGCCATGCGACGGACACCGACATCAACGCTGGCCATCAGCGCCCGCGTGTCGCCGAGGCTTTGCTCCGGAAAGCGCGAGTTTCGATGAAAGATCGTCAGCACGGCTTCGTTCAGTATGCCGGCGGTCGCGAGCTTCGTTGGCGGGATGATGATGCCTTCCTGAAATATGTCCGTTGTGTCGGGGCTGATCGATCCAGGCCGCAGGCCGCCAATGTCGGCGAAGTGCGCCCAGCCCATCACAAAGGCGCATAGCTCGCCGGCGTGGAAGACCGGGGCAAGGAACACCTGGTCATTGCTGTGCGACACGGCGCCCTGGGAACCATAACAGTCGTTGAACCAGTAGAGGTCGCCCGGCTGCATCGTCTCGATTGGAAAAGCCGCCAGGACGGGCGCGGTGACGTCACCAAAGACCGGAACATTGGAACCGACGGCCAGTCGCCCGGCAGAGTCGAACACTGCGGTATAGAAATCCTTTTTCTCGCGAATGAAGGCGCTGATGGCGGTGCGTTCGAGCAGCGCCTCCATCTCCGCCTGCGCGGCGCGCGTGGCGCCACGAATGATCTCCAGCGTGACGGGATCGCAGATCATGGCGTGGGAGTCCTGATCCGGCCACACCGGACCGTGATATTTGCCGGTTTGCCTATTGCCGTCGCGAGCATCGGTGATGCTCGCGATCCGGGGATGCTGTTGACGAGATCTTCCGGCAGAACCAGGACGGCGGCGATGCGGCGTTTGGAAGTCATGGTGTCTGCTTATGTGTGGGCATACGTGGTGACGCAGTCGGAGGCGTCCACCAAGCATATGATGCTGGTGTGATGTCAAGACCGGAACCACAGTCAGCCTGAGGGAGAAAGTCATGCAGCAGGGAACGATCATTGTCACAGGCGCCGGCCGCGGCCTTGGGCGCGAGATCGCCTTGACACTGGCGGCAGCCGGAATGGCGGTGGCGGCAACCGATGTCGATGGGTCCGCGGCTGAGGCCACCGCGGCCGCCATCACGGCAAAGGATGGTCGCGCGCTGGGGCTTTCGCTCGATGTGCGGGATGCCACGGCGATCAAGGCAGCTTTCACGGCGGCGGAGAAAGCCATCGGATTGGCGACGGCTTTGGTCAACAACGCGGGCATATACCCGGACAACACGCTGCTCGACATGCCCGAGGCGACGTGGGACGCGGTGATCGATACCAACCTCAAGGGCACGTTCCTCTGCGCCCAACGCTTCGTACGTCAGCGAATAGCGGCTGGCGGCGGTGGAGCGATTGTCAATCTCGCGTCCACCGCTGCTTTTTCCGCCCGTATCGGCGCCGGTCACAACAGCGCATCCAAGGCCGGCGTCGCGATGCTAACCCGGAGCATGGCGCAGGAATGGGGCCCGCATGGGATTCGCGTCAACGCCGTGGCGCCGGGCCTGATCGAGGTCGAGGGCAACCGGGTCAACCCCGAATACAAGGCCAACTTCTTGCCGATGATCCCGCTCGGCCGCACCGGGCAGCCGCCTGACATTGCCGCGACGGTGGCATTCCTGCTGTCGGACGGCGCCGCCTTCATCAATGGCGTTGTGTTGCCGGTGGATGGCGGCTTCCTGACTGGCAGACCCTTGCAGCGGTCGGGCGGCATATAGAAAACCAAAATCCGGTTAGAACTACTCGAGAAGCGGTTTCCTGGCGCGCTCCTGCACGAGGAACGTGGCGATAAGGCTGGCCGCGCCGGCGGCGACGACATAATATGCAGGCGCCAGTGAGTCGCTGGTCATGCGGATCAGCGCGGTTGCGATCAGCGGAGCAAATCCGCCGAAGATCGCAACGGACAGAGCGTAGCTGACCGACAGCGCCGTATAGCGGACCCTGGTTGGAAAGATCTCCGACAACACGGCGCAGGCCACACCGGAGTTGCACGTCAGCAGGAATGTGGCCACGGCCTGAACCAGAAGCAGTCCGCCGATCGAATGCCAGGATACCAGCAGGGAGAACAGCGGATAGCCCAGCACCGCCGTACCGAGCACCGATACATAAAGCAGCGGCTTACGACCAATCCGATCCGACAACGCGCCAATGAACGGAGTCAGGAAAAGATAGATCAGGCCGGCGGTCGTGGTGGAGAAAAGTGTGGCCGAGGCAGCGAGATGAAGCTGTTGCTGCGCGAAGGTCGGCAGGTAGACCAGGAACATCCAATACAACACGCAAGGGCAGATGCTGATGCTGAAGGCGATAAACATCGGTCCGCGTTCGGTGGCGAAGGCTTCCCGCAACGGTGAGCGCACGACCGCTTCGGTGGCGACCGTGCGGGTAAAGACGGGTGTCTCCGCGACATGCGTGCGCAGGTAATGGCCAATCGGACCGAGAACGAAGCCGATGAGAAAGGGAATGCGCCATCCCCAGGCTTGAAAACTCTCGATGGGGAGAAAATAGGTCAGCAGCGCCGCGGTAAAAGTGCCGAGCAGCAGGCCGAGGGCGGTGCCTGACTGCTGGAAGCTGCTGATGAAGCCCCGCTGCCGGGGTTCCGCATACTCGACCAGAAAAGTCGCCGCACCGCCCCACTCGCCGCCGGTCGAGAAGCCCTGAAAGGCACGGCAGACTACCAGGATGATCGGCGCGGCGATGCCGATCGTCGCGTAGCCCGGGATCAAGCCGATCAGCCCGGTGGCAATGGCCATCATGCCGATGGTCACCACCAGCGCCCGCCGCCGGCCAAACCGGTCGCCAAAGGAGCCGATGACGATGGCACCCAGCGGGCGGAACAGAAAGCCGACTGCCAGAGTTGCGAAGGTACTCAGCAATGCCGCAACGGGATCGAAGGCCGGAAAGAACGCGTGCGCGATGGCGCTTGCCATGAAGCCGTAGATGACAAAGTCGTATATCTCGAAAACCTGCCCGACGGCGCAGGATAAAATCGCGCGCCGGAGCATGCCCTCTGCTCTGCCGTCTGGCATCGCGAGGTTCAGTTCTGCGCTCTGGCTCATGCTGGTCTCCTTGCGACGGCGGTCGTCGGTGAAAGTTCAATGATCCACGTTGGTATAGACACATGAACTTGTATCAAAAAGATCGAGGCGAATTTCGTGCCAGGATTACTGGTACGGGCTACGGTCGAGATACCGAGTGAGGCGGCATTCTCAACGCCGGCTGATACTGAGTGCCACTCCTGAGGCCGCGGCCGGCCGTACCCGCATACTAATGCGCCACCACTGCCAGCTTTGGCTTCAACTCGTCGGCTCTGCTTATGCGCAGTGGCAGATCGCGCGGGCCGAGCGCGATGAACAGGGACTGTGACCCCCAACTTCATCGTTTTTCGCATGAATCCAATGCCACCAATCGCAATTATAATCGGATCCGGGCAATACTACTTAAAGGTTCATCAAAGCCGGACATCTCGCCCGACTAGAGATGGAGACATACCATGAAGACCATGATCCTCGCCGCTTTTGCTGCCATGACTCTGACAGCAGCGGTCGCGCCGGCGGCAAATGCTGCCATCTTCAGCAGTCCGCACACCACGTATCAGGGTCCCTATGACAACACCGGCAACGGACCGGGCGGGACCTGGATGGGAGGCGGCGGCGGCTAATCCGGTTTCTGACGGATTGCATTGAGGCCGGGTTGATTCCGGCCTTTTTGCTGTTCGCACGGGCGTGGTCGGCGCGGTCGCCCCAGGCAGCACCGAGTGCCAGGTTGCGCCGTGCAAGGCGCCGGCTAGCGCCAGCCAAGGGATAAGATGGGAACATGAGCAGTGAAGGCGGTCTTGTCGCGCGCTGTTGAGCGAACCTAGCGAACCGGTGGCGTTGCAGTGGTGGTAGCGCATGGAGGTGGAGATGAAAGTAGGCGTGGTTGGGGCTGGCGGCGTGGGCGCGGCGTGTGTCATGGCACTGGTGCTGCGCGGCAGCGCGCGAGAGATTGTCGTGGTGGATCGCACCGCCAAACGGGCGAAGGCGGTGGCAACCGATATCCGGTACGGTGTGCCGCTGGGACCGCGCGTCAATGTGACCGAGGGCGAATACGGTGATCTGGCCGGCGCCGGCCTAGTGATGGTCACCGTGGGGGCGAACGAGAAAGCGGGTGGCGCCACCGATCGTGGCGATCCGGAAGGCCGGCTCAAGCTGCTCGACAAGAACGTCGAGGTCTATCGCGATATCGTCCCGCAGGTGGTGCGGGCCGCGCCCGACGCGGTGCTGCTGGTGGTGACGGATCCGCCCGATCCACTGGCCGACTTGACGCGCGCGCTGGCAGGCCACGACGCCGTGCTGAGCACCGGCACCTGGCTCGACAGCCTGCGCTTCCGCACCCATATCGCCTGCAAGCTTGATGTCAGCCCCGACACGGTCGAGGCGCAGATTCTGGGCGAGCACGGCACCTCGGAAGTTTTTGTCTGGTCAAGTGCCCGTATCGCCGGCGTCCCGCTTTCCGAGCTGCTGCGGCAGCGCGGAGAGGACGCGGCGGACTTCCGCAAAAGTGTGGAGGAGGAGGTGCGCTACGCGAACATCGCGATCATCGAGGGCAACGAGGCAAGCCAGTATGGGATCGGCATTATCTGCGCCCGGATTGCCGAGGCGGTGACTCGCGACGAGGGCCTGGCCGTCCCGATTGGCGGCTTCAGCAAGGACTACGGCCTCACCCTGTCCCTGCCTGGCGTGATTGGTCGCCGCGGCCTGCGCGAATTCTATCCGCCCTCGTTGTCGGAGGAAGAGCGTGGTCTACTTGATCACAGTGTGGCGGCGTTGAAGAAGGCTGGAGAGCGACTTTCGAAGACTTAGGTTGTCGGACATGAGTCCAGATCGTTTTCGCGTACTTTGGTTCTGATTGATGACGGTCGCTACCGCGGTAGCACGCACTGCTGATAGAGGTGGTCGGCTAAATTCGGACAGTCTGCTAAGTGGAACTTCTGCCTGAGAGCGGCGAGGATGCCGCGGATCAGGAGCGAATATGACGAAGCGAACACGCCGGACCCACGCTGCGGCCTTCAAGGCCAAGGTGGCGCTGGCCGCGATCAAGGGCGAGAAGACGCTGGCCGAGTTGGCGCAACAGTTTGAGGTGCATCCGAACCAGATCACTGCCTGGAAGGGACACCTGCTGGAGGCAGCCTCGGGCCTGTTTGGTTCGGGCGGCGGAGCATCCGAACCGGCACCTGTCATCGACGTCAAGACACTCCACGCCAAGATCGGAGAGCTGACGCTGGAGAACGATTTTTTGTCCGGTGCGCTCAGCAAGGCCGGCCTGCGGAGCGCAAAGCGATGATTGACCGGACGCACGAGTTGCCGCTGGGGCGGCAGGCGGCGTTGCTGCGATTGAGCCGCAGCAGCCTGTACTACGACCCGCAGCCGGTGCCCGAGGGCGAGCTTGTCATCATGCGGCGGATTGATGCGCTGCACCTGGACTACCCGTTCGCGGGCAGCCGGATGCTGCGCGATCTGCTACGCGGGGAGGGGGTGATCATTGGCCGCGAGATGGTGCGGACGATGATGCGCCGAATGTGTATTGAGGCGATCTACCGTCGGCCGAACACGTCAAAGCCGTGTCCAGGACACAAGATTTACCCATATCTTTTGCGCGGCCTGCCGGTTGACCGGCCCAACCAGGTGTGGTCGATGGACATCACCTACATTCCGATGGCGAAAGGCTTTGTCTATCTGGCGGCGGTGGTTGACTGGTTTAGCCGGCGGGTTCTGGCGTGGCGGGTGTCGGTCACCATGGAGGTTGATTTCTGCCTCGAGACCGTCGAGGAAGCGCTGGCGCGGCAGGGAAAACCGGACATTTTCAACACCGATCAAGGCAGCCAGTTCACCAGTGCCGCGTTCACCGGGCTGCTGCTGGAGAACGGGATCGCCATCAGCATGGACGGTCGTGGTGCGTGGCGAGACAACGTATTTGTCGAGCGGCTGTGGCGGTCGGTGAAGTACGAGGAGGTCTATCTGCGGGCCTATGAAACCGTCGCCGAAGCGCGGCGCCTGATCGGGGTATATCTGGATTTCTTCAACTGCAAACGACCGCACTCGAGCCTTGACGCCCGGACGCCGGACCAAGCCTACTTCACCCACCTGCCGCCACACGTGGCAGCCGCATGAATTTTGCCGCTGCTGTCGGGTCGCCTCTCCGATCAGGCTACGCCCTCCCTGCGAGGCGACCTGACAGCAGTACCTTACGTAACCAACAGGCAGGAGATCCACTTAACGGAGGCGAAATGCTGTAGCGACGAAGCCGACCATCTCTGATCGACTCCGATGGCGGCACCTTCATGATCTCGTCGACTTTGTTGAGTCACGGCTTCGGGCGGCAGCGGCGCAAGAATTATTGAAGTGAGCCACCCGGCGTCACAGAAAAGTCGCCTTAACCGTTTGCTAACCATGCTGATCTAATCTCCCGTTATGACGAATCCTGGTTTCAGACATATGGTCAGAGTCAAAGCCCACCACCGCGCAACGACCGGGACATTGGGTGGCGAAGTCTCCAGCGACGGTCTGGCAAAATCTGACGATCGGCTCGGTGCCGTATGCACCATCACGTGACTCGGTTTGGCACTCCGCAGCCCTATATCACGGCTGAAAGCTGGTGGCTGACAGTCGAGATCAATGGTCTCGAGGTTCAGCGCCAGTCATTCGACTCGACTAAGCAAGGAGAACGGCAATGAATGCTATAGCGCATGTGGCACTTGGTGTATCTGTCCTGGTGGCGGCGACGTCTGTTACTGCCCGAGCGCAGAACGCGGAGGTTCCGTCTGTCAGCCAGGCGATAACAGGTTCATCCGCGGTGGCTGGTTATGCGGAAAGTGCTGGACAATCGACAACGCTTTTCACGATCGGTGATGTAAACGTTCACGTGTGGGCTCCAGTGGAGCCACATTATGATGCAACCGCAAATCGCAACTTCGCGGCCGACCCCTTGTGGGAGGCGGGAGCAGGGGTTGTACCAGGTGGTTTCTGAATACGACCGACGGACTGCATACCACAGCGGGTGCATGCAATATCCTTGGTATTCAATTGCTTTACGTTGATCTATCGGAGCGTGTTAATCACACAGTCAAATCAAATAATTAAACCATGATTGGACGCTGGCGACAATGCAACCTCAAACGATCATGGTTTAATGTCACCGGCCGGTAAGTAGTTAAGTCGATTTCGGCCACAGTGCATCAATTCGTCAGGGCTGGACGTTTCCAAACCCGTTCCGGCCATCCGCCCCCAGCCATAGCAAAAATGGCCAGGACAAGCCCTGCCATAACGGGTTCAAGGCGGAGCGACCTGATCTGAGACCGCTCTAGTCGCTGCCTCCAGCCATCCAGTTGTTTTGATGGTAGTTCTGCGTTGGCGGCTGATACGCTGACATATGAACATTTGCGGCCCCGGTACCCAAGCTCAGGGTTAGGAAGGCGGCAAGAACGAGCGTCTTCATGAGAATTATCCTCTCCTGATGCGGCGGATAGCCAGCCCCGAAGGTTGCATAATTGGGTCTAGCCGGAGCGCATGATAATCTGGCGTTTCGGCAGTAGACTTTTCCGCACGCCGATGAATTGGAACCTTGCATCCATACTCCTTGCAATGGCCGCGTCCAATTTCCGTGTCGCGGCCAGTCCGCGGCGGCTCTCAGCCGGTGATTGCCTTCCAGTCCACGCCACGCTCGAAGGCACCGGCGGCGCGATAGATCGCCATCTCATCATGGAACTTGCCGATCAGCATCATGCCGACCGGCAGGCCATCGACCATCCCGCAAGGTAGGCTCATGGCCGGATGGTGGCTGCAATCGAAGGGCGCCGTGTTCGGCAGGATCTCGAACGCGCGCTGGATGATCTCTGTTACCGGAGCATTGGCGGCGGGCAATGGCGTCGCGGTCATCGGCAGAGTCGGCATCAGCAGCAGGTCGTAGCGCGACAGCGCCTGATTGTATGCGCGCTGCAGCTGACGTACCAGGTTCTGCGCCTTGGCATAGTAACGGCCGCGATGGTGCGTGGTCATGTACTGACCCAGCAGCATGGTGTTTTTCAAGCTGTCCGACAGTTCGTCCGCGCGCTCCCGCCAAGCCGAGTGTGCGTCTAGCAAGGAGACGACGTACTGGCCCTGCCAGTTAAAGCCGAACCCATTGCCCAGCATCATCTGCACGGTGGCACCCTCGGCGGCGATCGGCAGCCAGATCGCCAGCCCGTTGCGGTGCATCGGAATCGATACCGTCTCAACCGCCGCGCCCAAGCCGCGCAGCCGGTCCGCCGCCTCCCGTACCACCGCGTCCGATTGCGGCATGGACTGGGGATGGCCGAACCCTTCCTCCACTACACCAATGCGCATTCCCTGCACGCCCTGCCCCAGCGCCTCGCGATATGGCATGCTCTGGCCGCCATACTGGCGGGGATCAAGCCCGTCCGGCCCGGCGAGCACTTCCAGCAGCAGGGCATTGTCCTCCACCGTGGCCGTCATCGGACCTGTATGGTCGATGGTCAGCTCGATCGGCATGATGCCGGTATAGGGCACCAGGCCGTGCGTCGGTTTCATGCCGTAGATGCCGCAGAAGGATGCAGGCATGCGGATGGAGCCGCCCTGGTCGCCACCCATCGCCATCGCCACCTCGCCGGCCGCCACCAGCGCGGCACTGCCGGAGGAGGATCCGCCAGCCGAATAACCATGCCGGTGCGGATTGTGCACCGGCCCGGTCGAACTGGTGTGGCTGCCGCCGGAGAAGCAGAAATACTCGCAGACGCTCTTGCCGAGGATGGTGCCGCCGGCATCCAGGATGCGCTGCACCACGGTGGCGTCCAGATCCGGCACGTAACCCTCCAGCGTGGAGGCGCCATTCATCATCGGCACGCCGGCCAGACAGATGTTGTCCTTGATCGCAACAGTCTTGCCCTTCAGCTTGCCGCTGGTAGCACCTTCCACCGTCGTCTTTACGTACCAGGCGCCGTATGGATTCTCCTCGGCGGAGGGACGGCGTCCCGGCGTGCGCGGATAGGTCACCACGGGCATCTCGTCGGGCATCCGATCAACGACGTTGTATGCGGCGAAGCCCGGCAGCAGGCATTCCAGATGCGCCGACAGTTCGATGTCGCCCATTGTGAAACCAAGCGAGTCGGCGACGTCGCGGAGTTGGTCGAGGGTGGGGATCTTGACGGTCTCGGTTGTCATCGCATCACATTCCTTCAATCAGGGTTGCTTATCGAACCGCACCGCTTCGGACCGGGACCACGGCGGCGCGAAAAGGACAGGCTGCATTGCTCAAGCCATTCCCACGAATTCGTCGATCATCGAGCGGTCGCGTGCGATCTCTGGCGGTATCTCCCGCGTGACCTCGCCCTTCTGCAAGATCAGGATCCGCTCTGCCAGCGACGAGATGAAATTCAGGTTCTGCTCCACCAGCACCAGGGTGATGGCGCGGCGGCGGCGCACGGCCAGCAAGGTTTCGATCATCTCCTCGATGATCGATGGCTGGATGCCCTCGGTCGGCTCGTCCAGCAGGATCAGCCGAGGTTCGCCGCACAGGCAGCGCGCCAGGGCCAGCAACTGCTGTTCACCGCCGGACAGAGTGCCGCCGATCCGGTCCAGCAGCGGCGTCAGGCGCGGAAAATCCCGCAGGATCGCCGCAACCGTCTGGCCGGGGTCATGCCCCCTCAGGCAGCCCATGCGCAGGTTTTCGGCAACGCTCAGCGTGGCGAAGATCTCGCGCCCCTGCGGCACGTAGCCGATACCCAGGCGCGCCCGTGCGGTCGGCGAAAGGCGGGTGATGTCGCGGCCGTCGAACTGCACGTTGCCGTTGGTTGCCGGCAGATAACCCATCAAGGTGCGCAGCAGCGTGGTCTTGCCCATGCCGTTATGACCGAGAATGCCGACGAATTCGCCTTCGCTCACGGCGAGCGTGACGCCCGCAAGGATTGGAATGCGGCCATAGCCGGAGCGCAGCCGGGATACCGCCAGCATGGTCATGCCGCCTGCTTGCCCAGGTAGATGTCCCGCACACGCTGATCGGCCAGCACCTGCCCGACATCGTCCTCCATCAGCACACGCCCCTGGTTGAACACGGTGACGGTGCGGGCGATCATGCGGATGAACTGCATGTCGTGTTCGACGACGACCAGGGCCTGTGTGCGGTTGATCTCGCGGATCAGTTCGGCGGTACGCTGCACCTCGGTATGGTTCATCCCGGCAGCGGGTTCATCGAGCAGGATCAGATCCGGCTCCTGCGCCAGCACGGTCGCGATTTCCACCCACTGCCGCTGACCGTGGGCCAACTGGCCGACCATGCGGTCGGCAATCGCCTCCAGTTGCAGACGCGCCAGCGTGTCGGCGGTGATCCGCCGCGCTCGGCCTATCGAGCGGCGACGCGCGGCACCGATGAAGACGTTCTCATGCACCGATAATCCGTTGAAGACGTTCGGCACCTGCGTCTTGATGCCGACCCCCAGCCGAGAGATCTTGTGCGGGCTGGCGCCGGTGACATCCCGACCGCGGAAGCGGATGGTGCCTTCGGTGGGACGGAGCTGCCCGGTAAGCATCTTGAAGAACGTGCTCTTGCCGGCGCCGTTAGGGCCGATGAGGCAACGCAGCTCGACTTCGCCCAGGATGAAATCGACCGACTGCACGGCTGTCACCCCGCCAAACCGCATGGTGACGCCGCGCGCCTGCAGCAGCGGGGCACTGTTCATCGTCGTGCCTCCACCGCCTCGGTCGCCGGGTGCTTTCGCGACCGGGGTTTGCGGAGCGGCAGCAGCTTGTCGCGGATCACCGGCACCACGCCTTGCGGCACCAGCAGCACGAAAGCGACCAGTACCACGCCAAGACCTAGGTTGGAGTCGACCATGCTCTGCGAGCCGGCGAGGATGATCAGATACTGGATGCCGACCGCGCCCAGGATCGGGCCCAACAAGGTGCCGAGGCCACCCACCAGCACATAGATGATCACCTGTGCCGACATCGTCAGGCTGAACACGGTGGGGCTGATGAAGGCACCCCAGACGGTGAACAGGCAGCCGGCAAGGCCAGCGATACCGGCGGCGATCATGAAGGTCAGCAATTTGTAGAGCCGCGGGTCGTAGCCCAGCAGCATCGCCCGCGTCTCGTTTTCCCGGATCGCGACCACCACCCGGCCGAACCGGCTGGCCAGAATGGCGCGCAACAGGATGTAAACACCGATCAGCGATCCCATGCAGGCGTACCAGGTCTGCTGCGGGTCGAGCGGGCTGGACGGATCGCCGGGAAAGTTCAGCGGTGGCACGGCGGGAATGCCGTTGAAGCCGCCCAGTTCGGCGCTGCCGATACGATAAGCGCTGCCGGAGGTGGAATTGATCAGCTCGAACAGGATGACCGAGACGGTCAACGTGATGACGCCGATATAGGCGTCGCTGATCCGGCCGTAGAACATGAAATAGCCAAGCAATGCGGCGAACAGCATGGGCGCCACGATTGCGATGACGACGGCCCCGGTGCTTTCCCCAAAATTCAGGGCCGCAATGGCATAGGCGTAGCCGCCAATGCCGAGGAAGGCGGCCTGTCCGAACGACATGATCCCGCCGTAGCCCCACAGGAAACCCTGACTGAGCGCGAACATCGCCATTGCGGCAAACACGGTCATCTGCACGATGCCAAACAGGTCGAACACCTGCGGCAAACCAAACATCAGGATTAGGCCGGTCCCAACCATGGCGGTGAAGCCGACCCAGCGCGAATCGATCTTCACAAACTTCTCCGCAGGAAGCGGCCGGTTATACCTTGTGGAAGAATGCGGATCATGAAGATTGCGGCGGCCAGCAGCGCAACGTTTCCGATGATCGGCGTAGTCTGGAACGAAACAAGTTCGTTGATCAGTCCAAATAGCGTCGAAGCCAGGCCGGTTCCGGTAATGATCGCCGGACCGCCGCCCAGCACGGTAATGAACGCCCTGGCGATGTAGGCGGCGCCCATGCCGGGCGAGATGCCGGAAACCGGCGCCAGCACGCCGCCGGCGAGACCAGCCAGCGCGGAGCCAAGCGCGAAGGCCGCCATATAGATCGTCGGCGGAGAGACACCCAGCGCCGCGGCCATGTTTGGGTTCTGCATGGTGGCGCGCAGGATCAACCCGAATTTCGTGCCGCGCAGCAGCGCCAGCATCCCGACCAGTCCGGCGATCGCCGTGGCAACGATGACCAGGCTGTACAGGCTAGCGCCATAGCGCCCGATGGCGAAGCCGCCGACCGGGGTGGAGACGCCACGTACGACGTTGCCGAAGATTGTTGTCATGAGCCCGATCAATCCAAGGCTGACGCCCCAGGTGGCCAGCATCGTGTCGATGATGCGGCCATAGAGGAACCGGATCAACGTCCGCTCCAGCACCAGCCCGACGATGCCCACCACCAATGGAGGCAGCACCAGCATCGACAGCCAGATATTCACGCCGGCCTGATCGGCGGTAACGGCTGTGTAGGCCCCCAGCATCATGAACTCGCCATGGGCCAGATTGATGATTCGCATCATCCCGTAGATCACGCCGAGCCCCAGAGTGATCAGCACAAGGGTGGCGATGCCGGTGATGACATTGAAGGCGAGAAGCGCGGCGAGATCCATGATGCCGACGCGACGTTCAGATGCTTGGCACGAACTGCTTGTTCGTCGTTGGCTTCTTGATCAGGTCGCAGGCGCCGCCGGTGTCAGCGGGATACTGGTCAGGGTAGGTCGCCATGATGTCCCATCTGCGATCCTTCGGCTGCGCCAGGTAGGCGTTGCGGATCGTGTGGTGGGTCTTCGGGTCCATGGTCACCTTGCCGGACGGTCCCTGGATGGTAATGCCGGTTTCCAGCGCCGCGATGACCTTCTGTTGTTCGACCGAGCCGGCCTTCTTCACGCCTTCCGCCCACAGCATGATGCCTTCATAGGTGGCTGAGTCGAGTTCACCTAGATCGGTAACGCCGGCGCCGAACTTTGTCTGCATGCCCTTCACGAACGCATTGCTTTCTGGCGTATTGATATCGTTGTACCAGCCGAAGCAGGTGACGACGCCGTTGGTGGTGGAGACATCCATCGTTGTCAGCTCGTCCCCAAGGCCGAACACGGTCGATCCCATCGGGATCTTGCTCTTCATGCCGGCGGCATCCCATTGCCGATAGAAGCCGGAATGGTTCGCGCCAACCAGTGCGGACAGCAGAAAATCCGGTGAAGCCTGTTGGATCCGGCTGATCGCCGAAGAAAAATTGGTGACATCCAATGGAAAGAAGTCGGTCTGTGCGACGCTGCCGCCGCCGTCACGGGCAAACTTCGTCATCCACTTCGCGGTAATCTGGCCATAGTTGTAATCGGCCGCGATGATGTACGCCTTCTTGCCCCAGGTCTTCAGCGCATAGTTGACGACATGGCTCACCGTCTGCGCCGGTGTCGTGCCGGTGCAGAACACGTCGCGATCGCACACGCCGCCTTCATACTGGGTATTGTAAAAGTACAGCGTCTTGTAACGATCCAGCGTCGGGCGGATGGCTTCGCGAGAGGCGGACGTGATGCCGCCCTGGATCACGTCGACCCTGTCCTTCAAAATGAGCTGCTGGGCGAATTGCGAGTAAAGCTGCATGCTCGACTGCGTGTCGTAGTTGATCAACTGGATCTGCCGGCCAAGCAAGCCGCCTGCGGCATTCAGCACGCCCACCGCATATTCCGTTGTCTGGATCATGCGCGAACCTTCAAGGCCGATCGCGCCCGAGCCGTCGAGCAGGCTGCCAAGCTTGATCGGCGCCGCCGCTAGACCGTTGCGAGAGGCGAACGGCATGGCGAGTGCGCCGGCAGACATCAATGTGCCCAGCTTGATCGCGCTGCGGCGACCGAGTACTTCACGCGTCATATGTTGGCTCCATTGATCAAGGCTGCCCTGGCATATCGGTAGGGCCTGCAAGAGCAATGCCAAACCCCAGGTTGCGGCCCTGCTAGCGCGGCTTTTGATCACCTCGCACCGCTTCGTCGTGGCTGGCCCTCGTCCCGGCCATCCACCCGCAGCCGTTGATCGGAAACTGCTTTAGCGCCAGCCGGCGCGCTTGTGACATGACATGCTTAAGAATGCGCCAGCCACCTTCGCCGTTGCACAAAGCCAAATCACCGTTGATCAAACGACTTTGGACAAGCGGTTGCAACAGTATCATCTTCACCAATTTGCCGATTAAGTCATGTTGTTGTTGAAGATATGCTTCGGTGTCTTGACCAGGCATTGCCGATCGTGCATGACATTGTCAAAGGTCTGTAATCTGTCCTGCCGTAGCCAATGGTGGTCCTGAAGCCGGGTTGTGCATGCTTGCTCTGGACGATGTACACGACAATGGTTCGCCGACGGCCACTGTCAGCTCATTCGCCAAACCAGTATAAAGGTTCCGCATGACCGCCCCGACGATCCGCCCGGTTCGCTTCCTGGGAATGTTTAACGAGATAGCGCGTCTTGGCGCCACGGAAGCAGGCGGCGTACACCGGCTTGCGGCCTCAGCCGAAGATGCGGCGGCGCGAGACCGGCTAACCGGTTGGTTCACGGCGCTGGGGATGCGAACCTTGATTGACCCGATCGGCAACATGGCGGGTATGCTGGAACTTGCCGGACCCAATGCGCCGGTTGTCATGGCAGGCTCGCATCTTGACAGCCAGCCGCAGGGTGGACGTTTCGATGGGGCGCTCGGAGTGGTCGCGGCATGCGAGGCAGCTTCGGTGCTACGCGATGCCGCTGCCGCGGGCAAACTGTCGGCTCGTTGCAATCTCGCAGTGACAAACTGGACCAGTGAGGAAGGCGCGCGCTTCCAGCCAAGCCTGCTCGGCAGCTCGGTCTTCGTTGGCGGCATGGCACAAGCCGAGGCGCTGGAACGTATCGACCGCGACGGTATGGCGCTTGGCGAGGCGTTGCGGGCTATCGGCTATTCAGGTCAGGCAACGCTGCCCCATCCGGCTGCCTACGTCGAGCTGCATATCGAATGCGGGCCGTTGCTGGAGAAGGCGGGCGACCGTCTCGGCGTCTTTACTCGGTACTGGGGCGCGGTGAAGCATCGGCTCGCCTTCATTGGCGAACAGGCCCATACCGGGCCGACGCCGATGGCTGAAAGACGCGATGCCCTGCTGGGTGCGGCATACCTGATCGCGTCGCTGCGCGAGATGTCCGAGCAGGCGCCGGGGGTGCTGCACACCTCGACCGGTCGCATCGATGTCAGCCCGAACTCGCCCAACGTCGTGCCCGCCGAAGCCGTGCTTTTCGTGGAGTTGCGTTCAGTGGAACCCGACGTGCTTGCCTGGGCCGAAGCGCAACTGCGGCAGCGCGCCACGGCGGCGGCGGCGAAAGCCTGTGTGACACTTGATTGGCGCGCGGTCGCGCATCGTCCCGCTGGGCGGTTCCACCAGGGGGTGATCGCGATTTGCGAGGAGGCGGCTCGATCGGTCGGCGTACCGGCCCGCCGGCTCGCGACAGTGCCAGGTCATGACGCGATCAGCCTGTCCAGCATCTGCCCGGCTGCCATGCTGGTGGTGCCCAGCCTTGGCGGCGTCTGTCACAGTGCCGCCGAGTTCACAGCGGACGATGACATCGTTCTGGGCACGGAGATGCTGACGCGTGTGCTCTGGTGCTTATGTCGCTATGGGGTTCCGGAGTGACAATCTTGCACCGCGCCGAAGCCGCGCTTCGCCAAGCCGGCGTGGCGGACGCAATCCGCACTGCTACATATGTAACGGCAGTCGTTTCGCCCATGTGCCGAGCATCTGACTGGAGTTGCGTGTGCGCGACAAACGATGATGATGCCTGGTTCATCAAGCTGCGCGGCACGGAAACCGCTGGCTTCATTACGGTTACTGACGCAGCCGCGGGTGCACGGGCCGCGGCGGCAAGGGGCGTCGGCCCAGCGGTGCGTTTTGCGTTTCCCGACACCGGCGCCATGGGCCTCGAGTTGCTGCCGTCACCCTGGCGCGAAGCGCGTCTGGGTGACCTTGCCAACGCCGCCTTGCTGGCCGCCGTGTTGGCGGCAAAACGAACATTGCACAATGGTCCGACGCTGCCCCGCCAATGGGATGTCTTTGAGCAGATCGATGTTCTCGCGCGGCAGGTTCACGACGTGCCCGAGGACCTGCCGGCGCTGCTGCGCGCGGTAACGGATATCCGGCTTGCCTTGCGGGCGGCAGGCCAAGACAGCGTGCCGGGGCATGCCGACGGGACCGCATCCAACATCATGGTCAACCCGAACGGTGGCGTCAGACTGGTGGATTTTGACTGCGCCGGCATGACCGATCCCCACTACGATCTGGGCGTGCTGCTGAACGAGGCCTGCAGCCTGGAGACCGACTGGCACGCAGGCATCGAAATGGCTTTCGGCCACGATAGGCCGCATGACTTCAACCGCTGCCGGCTTCATGGCATCGCGGACGACCTTCTTTGGGGTCTATGGGGCTTGTCCAGACATGCGATCTCGGCGCGGCGGGATCTGGAGTTCTTCAAGTATGGCTGCTGGCGGCTGCTGCGCTGCCGGATGGCGCTGCGCCGGCCAGAGCATGCGGACCGGTTGCGCCACCTCTGAGAAGGGATCTGCTGATGACCGGCATGCGTCTGGGCGATGCGACGACGGAGGCCGAACAGGCGTTGGAACAAGCGGTGCGTCGCGTCGCACGGTGGCAGGGCAGCGACCTACGATATGGTCCCGTCGGCGGCGGCATTACCAACAGCAACTGGCGAGTTGATGCCGATCAAGACAGCTTTTTTGTCAAGATACCGGGTCGCGGCACGGAGATGTTTATTGATCGCGCGGTTGCCCTGGATGCCAGTCAAAAGGCGTATCTGCTTGAAATTGGACCAGAGGTACATGATTGGTTGGCAGCCGACGGTATTGAAATCGCAACGTTCATCACGGACCGCCGCACTTGCGGCCTTGCCGACTTCCATGACATGGAGATCGCCCGCTCGGTGGTCGACAACTACCGCAAGTTTCACGCCGCACCGGCGCTGTCGCTGACCAAGACCATATTTGATATGATCGCCGAACATGTTATGCAGGTGGACGCATTGAATGGCTGGCGACCACCCGATGTGACGTGGCTGCTCCGGCAGGTGGCGCTCGCGCAGGCGGCAGTGACAGCATCCGGGCTTGATCTGGTGCCCTGCTTTAATGATCCCATGCCCGGCAACTTCCTGGTCGCGCAGGACAAATCCGTTATGATGATTGACTACGAATTTGCCGCGAACAACGATCGCGCCTACGATCTTGGCGTCTGGTTCGGCGAAATGTTCTTCTCGCCGGAGCAGGAGATGGCGCTGGTCGAATATTACATGGGTAGCTGCAATGCTGCCACACTGGCACGCACAACTATTTACAAGGCGCTGGCGGATATCAAATGGGCGACATGGTCAATGGTGCAGGAGCGGATCTCAGCAGTGGATTTCGACTATCGGAAATACGGCGTGTGGAAATATATGCGTGCACGCAACGTGATCGCGGATCCACGATGGCCGGATTGGCTGCGGCTTGTTTGAACATTCATCGGTTGCCGCTGCCCGTGCCAGCGTTGCTCCGCGCTCATGATCAGACCGTCCTTTAGCCAAGCGCGGGGTTTGCGATTCTCCGAAATTGATCAATGCTGACGGCTTGATGACGATCGGCGTTGGTCAGGCTAGCCACGCGGCTGCCGATGCCGCATGGCCTGAGCAAAAGAAGTTTCAAGCGGCATCATGTCGTTGCCAATTTATGAAAATTTAGGCAACGGGCGTTCCGCCGCCGGACCGATGTTGCCGTCCGGCCATTGATTAAAGCAGCCGCACAAGCACCACTCCGACGTTCGTTCACATTGCCCTCAATTCGGCTGATGTTGAGGCAGTGAGGCCAAGTGATGCGAGTCTGTCACAATCAGACTGCAACTGATCTTTCTAAGGCTGCTTGCGTAACAAGAACTCCCGGATACGTGACTTGGGTCGCATCTGGCGCTTTGGTGACTCGCCATCATTCTGCACTAGCGACAAGGGACGAAAGGGAGAAAATGCCGTTACCTGATAGACGCCGAAGCCTTGGCGTGGCCATCGTCGGCTTGGGCGGTGCAGTGGCGACGACTGCTGTTGCCGGTGTGGAAATCCTTCGCTCCGGCGCAAACCGGATGCATGGTTTGCCGCTTTCCAACGTTTCCGTACCGGGCCTTGCCAATTATGAGGATCTGGTGTTCGGCGGGTGGGACCTTAACGGCCAAAGTCTCGCGAACGCCGCGTCGGAGCACAATGTGCTCAATGACAAACAAGTTGCAGCTGTCATGCCGGCGCTTTCGACAATCCATCCATGGCCAGCGATAGGAAATGCCGCCTTTTGCCGCCGGATCGAGGGCGCCAATACGCGTGAAGTCGGGGGCCATCGCGCAGCAATTGCCGCGATGCTGTCCGATCTGCGAAACTTCAAGAAAACCAAGGGCCTGGACGATCTTGTCATGATCAACCTGGCCTCGACGGAGCGCACGCCGGCCAACAGTCCTGCGCTGCAGACAGCCGATGCGTTCGAGCGCGCTTTGGATGAGGATCACCCGGATGTCGGACCGGCCATGCTCTATGCCGCCGCGGCCATCAAGGCTGGTATTCCCTATGGTAATTTCACCCCATCGGTTGGCGCCGATGTGCCGGCCCTGATTGAGTTGGCGCGCCGCTCGGGTGTTCCCATCGCCGGCAAGGACGGCAAGACAGGGCAAACCTTGATGAAGACCGCGCTCGCCCCCATGCTGCGGGCGAGGTCACTGCATGTAGATGGCTGGTTTTCCACCAATATCCTCGGCAATCGCGATGGGCAGGCGCTGGAAGATCCGGATAGCCTGAAGTCGAAACTTGGGACAAAAGGCAACGTTCTCGACTCGATTCTTGGTTACCCGGTGCAAGACCACATTGTCGACATCCGCTACTATCGGCCCCGTGGCGACGATAAGGAAGCCTGGGACAACATCGACATCAGCGGTTTCCTCGGCCATCGCATGCAGATCAAGGTGAACTTTCTGTGCAAGGACAGCATCTTGGCGGCGCCTTTGGTTCTGGAGATCGCACGGGTGCTCGATCTCGCACGACAGCGTGGCGAAAGTGGGCCGCAGGAGCAATTGTCGGTGTTCTTCAAAGCTCCGATGACGGCAAACGGCCATGCGCCGGAGCATAGTTTTCACGTTCAGGAACGTATGTTGACGGATTGGCTCGTTGGTGACACGGCACAGTGAACGCCATCTCCTTGCAGGGGCAGGCTGACCGCATCCCGCTGGCTATACTACCGCTGCTCCGGGCACTGGGCGATCTCAAGCGGGTTCACTCGGCCAGCCGAAATGGATCGATTGCGGAACGCCTATTTGCTGAGGGATGGTCGCGGCTAGTAGCTGGGGAAGATGCCCTGACATTAGTATTCAGCATCGTTTCGGATTCGTTGATCGCTGTTCGTCTTGGTGATCTTGATGCTCAGACGCTCGGCAAGGCTGGCATCCCCGGCCGGGAGATTACGCGCATCCGCCGCCGCGCCTTGAATCTCGCCGCGGAACCGCTTGACGATACATTACGCATCAGATTGCTCGATAGTGCCGTGGCGCAGGACACGGCGGGAGCACCGCCGCCTTTTGTTATGCGTCTCGCGGCGCAGCCACGGGCCGGGGCAACCTGCCCCGGCCGTGGCCGATTAATATTGGAACCGCCCGAAAACCATGCTGAACACTGCGCCGTTGTGGCAATTTATGGCGTATTGCTCGCACCCGTCTGGAATGCTCGGCCGGAGGATGTGTTTCTAGCCGGCTTGGCACATCATCTTCATAACGCGTTACTGCCGGATGCCGGTTATGCCGGTGAGGTACTGTTGGGCGACTGGCTACAATCCGCCACGGCGAATGCTACGCGACTTGCACTGCGGGAATTGCCCGCCGCCGTGCGAACGCGCGTCGAAGCGGCGTGCCGCATCTTGCCTGATGCCGAGTCGCCTGAAGGCTGTGCTTTCCATGCGGCTGACACGCTCGATCGTGTGCTGCAGTTGGAGCACCATCTGCGCGCCTCGAATACCACGATGGACTTTGTGCTGCGTGAGATGGAGTTGGTCCACGCGGGGCCTGTCAAGCCTTACCAGGACGCGGTGCTGGCTCGCATGGGTTTGGCCGCATGACCTTGACGCTTGTTCCGGACACACCCCATTCCGTTCAGGATGAAACCGGCCGCCGCTATCCGGTGCTGGATCGCATCCCGTATCTGCGTCGTGGCCGTGAAGCTCTTGCAGCCGACGCGTTGGTTCGGCTTGATGCCGGGGACACAGATGGGGCGCTGGTCGTCCTGCTCGCTGATCAGGACGATTGGTGGCGAGGCCCGATTGCCGACCCGCAGGCCCTGCGTGAACTTGTCAGGATGCGCGACCGGCTTACACTTCGGGACGCGATGCGGCTGCTCGCCTGGGGACCGGTCTCGGATTACTTCGCCCACCGCTGGTCGGATCCGACCTTCCTGGCCGGGCTTGCGCTTGTAGAAGCCCATTGGGCCGCGCCGCGTCATGCCTTGGAAATCGCCTGCGGCATTGGTCACCACCTTCGCGCGCTGCAACGGCGCGGTGTCACCGTGACCGGCACCGACGTGGTGTTCGGCAAGCTTTGGGTCGCCCGTCACTGGGTGGTGCCACAAGCGCGTCTGCTCTGTCTGGATGCCGCGCAGCGCTTGCCGCTGACGGGACCCTTTGACCTAGTTGCCTGTCATGATGCTTTTTACTTCCTGCAGCCAAAGCCAGAAATCGTTGCAGGTCTGCGTGCGCTTCTGGATCCAGTATCCGGGCTGCTGGCGATCAGCCACGTTCATAATTCCGAATCGCACAACTTCTCGGCCGGTGCCGCGATGTCCGCTATCGAAATTGCCTCGCTGCTGCCGGATGCGCTACTTTATGACGACGCGGAATTGACTGGCGCGTTCGCTGAAAGTCGCGCACCGTGTCTGGCACGGACCGAGGCGCTGCGCCGAGCGGAAGCCTTTGGCGCGGTTGCCGGACCGGCCCTGCAACGGCCACTGCCGATTACCGACTTGCTGGCCGTGCCACCCGTGGGAACAACACTAAGGCGCAACCCGCTTTATGGGGCCGACGGCCGGCTTGAATGGCCATCTGAACGTTATCGTCAAGAATATGGCGCACTGGTTACCTATCCGGCTGCAAGTCGGGCACCGGAACAAGCGGTTCTGAATGCAGCCACCATGGAGGCCGCGCGCCGCCGCGAACTGGTTGATCTACCGGAGCGCTGGTGATCATGCTTGATACAGTCTTCACCACAGGCTCGCGGTTGGTGGACCCGATAAATTGGGGCGTCATCGGCTTCGGTTGGGTTGCACGCGACTACGTCGTGCCGGGATTGCTCGCCACGGGCGGACGCTTTGTCAGCGCCGCTGATCCGGTTTGCAGTTCGCGGCGAGAGGCTGTCTCGCTTGGTGCGCGAGCCTACGCCGATCATGCGGCGCTGCTGGCCGACCCAGCTGTGCAGGCGGTCTATGTCGCAACGCCCAATCACCTGCACCGCGCTGCGGTAGAGGCAGCCGTGAATGCGGGAAAGCCCGTCCTGTGCGAAAAACCGATGGCAGCGACCTTGGCGGAAGCCGAGGCAATGGCGGCTGTCGTCATGCAAGCCGGCGTTCCCTATGGTACCGCTTTCGATCAGCGGCACCATCCGGCTCATGCCGCTATTCGTTCGGCGATCGCGCAAGACGTGGTCGGCATGGTCACGGCCATTCGCATTGTCTACGCCTGCTGGTTGGGTGCGGATTGGGCCACCGACAATTGGCGAGCGGATCCCGCGCGCGCCGGTGGTGGCGCATTGATGGATCTTGCTCCGCACGGCCTCGATCTGATCGAGTTCCTGCTTGGCGAAGGCGTGAATGAGATTGCGGCTCTGATCCAGCATCGCGTCCAGCCTTATGCGGTCGACGATGGTGCCATGGTGATCGGCCGCACGGCCTCCGGCGTGCTCGTTCAGTTGCACGTCGCCTACAACTGCCAGGAAGCCCTGCCGCGCCGGCGGCTGGAGGTAGTCGGCACCAAGGCACAGATCGTTGCAGAGCGTACCATGGGCCAGACTCCAGGTGGTCAGGTATGGCTGGTTGATGGGCGTCTGGGATTGCGCCGCCCGCTTCCCGTGCCGAACGCGATGGAATCGCCGTTTTCGCGGCAGATCGCGGCTTTCACCAGCTGGTTGAAGGGTGAGGGCGATCCCGACGCGTTCTCGCTGGAACGCGACTTGAACACCATGCGGCTGCTTGCGCGTGCCTATGCCGTCACGGAGGCTCTGGAATGCCGCTAAAGCCTTATGCCTGCACGAACTGCGGTCATTGGCAACGTTACTTTGCGCCGCCGCCGGATTGTCCGGTCTGCACCGATACGCGAAATGACCTGCCGGAGGACGGCTGGCGTTTTCTTTCGGTCGATGACGTCAGGCCAATGTTGCAAGGCCATGTGCGGCGGCTGGATCACGACATGGCGGCTTTTTCCGTCATCCCGCCTTTCGGCTTGAACGGCACCGGCTGGCTATTGCTTCGCCCGGAAGGCAATATCGCGTTTGAAGCAGCGCCGTTCTACACCGACGAGATGCTGGCGGAGATCGATCGTCTCGGCGGCATTCGCATCCTCGCGGCTTCGCATGTGCACGGCTACGGCGCGTTATGGCAGTTGCAGGATATCTTTCAACCGGAGATTCTGGCCATCCAGAAAGAGGATCTCCGTCTTACCAAGGCGTTCCGCGTCACTTGGCCCTATGATGACGCACTCGCGCTTGGTGCTGGACTGACGTTGCACCATGTCGGCGGCCACTATGAAGGCCAGGCAGTGCTGCATGATGCTGGCCGGCGCATCCTTTTCTGTGGCGATGCTTTCAAGATTGACCAGGACAGTGCCGGCCAGAACCTGGCTGTCTCAACTCATAAGGCCTTTCACAAGTCGATTCCGCTGACGTCGGAGGAAATCCGCCGCTACCGCGCGGTGATAGCCGCGCTCGATTTCGATACGGTCTGCACACCATTCGAACATGCACCAGGCGTCACGCGGGATATCGCGCTGGCGGTACTGGACGATCAGCTACGTGGGCCGCCCGGTGTGCGCCATCTTCCCTTCGAGGAACTGCAAAGGAACATCTTGCGATGAGCAGCCATGACACGTTGCAGATCGTCGCGAAGGCGTTTCGCGAGTCGTTGCCCTCTAGCGGCTACGTGTCCGTCTTTCGTATTGATCAACTGGACCGCATCGGCATACCGGTCGTTCAGGCGAACCTGATCTTGCCAAACGAGCCTGCAACAATCGGCTATGGTTACGGTTTTGAGTCGATCGAAGCCGAGGTCGGTGCGCTTGGGGAACTTTGCGAGGAGGTGCATGTTGGTCTGTGGGTCAAGCAAGCGCCGTACTTCGTTGCATCCTTCGCCGAACTGGCACGCACGCGTGGTGCGAGCCAAGTTGTCGATCCACTGACCCTCTGTTTGCCGGCAGGCAGTCCCTATACGCCAGAGATGCCGTTATCCTGGGTTGAAGCGCAGCGCTGGCCCTCTGGCGAACCGGTGGCCGTGCCGCGGGAATGGGTGGCGGCCTATCCCTATCAGCTTGGTGAGCCGGCGCGGCTGATCACGCCGATAACCAATGGTCTCGGCGCGGGGCTCGATCTTCCGCATGCTGTTGCACATGGCCTGATGGAGTTGTTGCAGCGGGACGGCAACGTCGTCAGCTATCGCGCTCTCGACCAAGGGGTGGTCGTGGATCTCGACAGGCTGGAGGAAACCGACGTTCGGTCGTTGCTTGATCATCTACGTGGGCTTGATATCGATGTCACCGTGAAGCTTGCCGGCGATGACTTCAGCATTGCAAATCTTTACGTGGTCGCAAACGATTGTGGCACACCGACCGTACCGATCCAGGTTACCTCTTGTGGAGAGGCAGCGCATCCGGACCGCATTCGAGGCCTGCGCAAGGCGTTGCTGGAGTTCTGCGGATCTCGGTCGCGCAAGGCATCCACCCATGGACCGATCGATGTCGTGCGGGCGGTGCTTCCACGCGACTACACCGACCGGCAGATCAGCGTTGCCCTGCTGGAGGAGGAAGAAAACCGCGCATTGGAAGCGATGGCGGAATGGATTGGGCAGGATGCCGCTGAGCTGCACCACCGGCTTTCGAAAAGCGTTTTCGCTGAAAGGCGACGGGTGCGTCTGTCGGATCTGCCGACCGTTTCACCCGCGGCGATTGCCGACTCCGCAACCCGCTTAAACCTGCTAATTGCTCGGCTCGCCGTAGAGGGTCTGGAACCTATCATCATCGACTGCTCCCCGCCCGACAGCCCGGTCAAGGTCGTGAAGACCATCGTGCCAGGGCTTGAAAGTGAAACGATGAGCTACCGCCGTATTGGTTGGCGCAATGTGCGACGGTTGCGGGCGCGGGACGACAAGCTGCTGCTGGATGCGCCGCGGGAAGGCGCGCTGCGTGTCCGCCTGCGGCCACAGGATGAGGACAAGGCCGGCGGTCCGGCCTGGTTCGATGCCCATCTGGCCGACCAGCTCGTCGGTCAGCTATATCCATTATATCGTGAAAGTGGACCGTTTTCCGCGCAGCTTCTCCGTCAGCGGAGGGCCGCCTGATGCCAAGCTGCAGCTATGAGCCGAACGTTAGATCGTTGCGATTTGCATATAATACAAACGGTGCTGCGAACCACCGTTTGATTGATGCCGTTGCACTCATCGCGGACGCTGGATACGCCGGCATCGCGCTCACGCTCGATCACCATCACCTCGATCCCATGGAAGATGGCTGGGTCGCGCGGGCAGAGGCGCTTGCCCACGAACTGCACGTCCGCCGCCTCGGGTGCGTCATTGAAACCGGTGCAAGGTTTCTGCTCGACCCGCGCCGCAAGCACGAACCGACCTTGCTGACGCCGAACGCGGAGGGGCGGGCGCGCCGTGTGGCTTTTCTTCAACGCGCGATCGACATCGGCAACGTGCTTGGTGCGGAGGCCGTGTCGTTCTGGGCTGGGGTGCCCCTTCCCGGCGTCGACCGAGGCGAGGCCGGCGAGTGGCTGCTGCACGGTGTGGCACAGGTTCTAGATCATGCCATGCGCCGCGGCGTAACGGTCGCGCTCGAACCGGAGCCTGGCATGTTGGTGGAGACGCTGGATGACTGGGCGCTGGTGCAGGCGCATTTGCCGAACCTGACGCTTGCCCTGGATCTTGGTCACTGCCTGGTGACGCAGGAGCGTAATCCTGCTGCCGCGGTGTATGAATTCGCATCGCATCTCGGCACCGTCGCCATCGAGGACATGCGTCGGGGCGACCATACGCACCTGCCGTTCGGAGAGGGCGACATGGACATTCCCGCCTGCCTGGATGTCCTGGAATCAATCGGCTTTCACCGTCTTGTCTGCGTCGAACTCTCGCGCGAAAGCCATCGTGCCGACCAGATGATTCCGCAATCGCTGAATTGGCTGAGACATTGCCGAGAAGAGGTCACGGCGTAATGAATATCCTGTTCTGCAGCAGACGTTTCTTTCCTGCGATAAGTGGCATGAGCGTCTATGCGACGAACCTGCTCCGGCAGTTGGTCGCCGCCGGCCACGATGTCACGATGATCAGCCAATATCGCGACGACCCGACCGGCACGCGTGTCTACGGCGGCGGCCCGCCGCCCGAGGTGCCCGGTGTCAGGGTCATCGGTCGGCGTTCCCTCGGCGAAGAGGCTTTTGCCGAAGCTGGGGGCGCCGATTTTGAACGCGACGTGAATGACATGGTCGACACGATCCTGGCCGAACATCGGCGGCGCCCATTCGATGTGCTGCACGCGCAATATGGCTATCCCAACGGATGGGCCGTGCTGCTGGCGGCACGCGAAATCGGCATCCCGACCGTGGTGTCCATCCAGGGCGGCGACGGTCACTGGGTCGGCTCCTGTTGTGAAACCCATCGACTGGGCATGTTGAACGTCGTGAACCATGCCAATGCCTTGCTGATCGGTTGCGACAGCTTTGCGGCCGAGGTGGTCGAACGGCTTGGCGTCCCGCGGGAACGCTTCACGATTGTTCCTGGTGCCGTCGACGTACAACGTTTCCATCCTGTCAGCGGACACGTTTCTGGGGTCGCGCAAGATCCGGTGCGGCTGCTTTACCATGGTCGTGTCGACCGGCGGAAAGGCTCCCTCGACTTCCTGGAGGCGTTGGCATTGCTGCGTGCCCAGGGGGTGCGGTTCGCCGCTATCATCTCCGGCATCGGGCCGGACTACGACAGTTCGCGTGACCTCGCGACGAAGCTTGATCTTGATGTGCGCTTCACCGGCTATGCCGATTACGATGCCGCACCGAAACTCTACCATGAAGCTGATGTCTTCGTCAGCCCGACCTACGCCGAAGGCTTCAGCAACACTATCCTAGAGGCAATGGCCAGCGGCCTGCCCAGCGTTTCCTGTTTTGCCGTCGGCGTAGTGGATTGCCTGCGCGACTGCGAGAATGGCTTGCTGGTGCAGCCTGGCGATATTCCCGCGCTGGCGCAGGCGTTGCGGCGGATCATCGAGGACGCGCCGCTTCGCCGTCGGCTGGCAGCGACCGCGTTGGAGGAGTGCCGACGGACCTACTCCTGGGAAGCGGTCGGCCGCCAGATCATGAATGTTTATGCTTTAGTCAAGGATAGACGGCCGGCCACGGATTTTGATCCGGTGCTGCCGCACGATCCGAACTGCCGGTTTCGCGCGACGCCCCATCTTCTCTGATGCCCCAAGCCCTGGCGCTGTCGCCACACCTGGATGACGCTGTCTTTTCATGCGGGGGTACTCTGGCGCGGTTGGTGAATGAGGGTTGGCAGGTGACGATCTGCACGGCGTTCACCCGCTCGGTACCGTCGCCAAGCGGCTTTGCACTTGCTTGCCAACTCGACAAGGGCCTGCCGCCAGACGCGGATTATATGGGATTGCGTAAAGCAGAAGACGCGGCGGCCTGCGAACGGCTGGGTGCAAGTCCGCTTTGGCTGGATCTACCCGAAGCGCCGCACCGAGGATATGCCAACGCCCAGGCGCTGTTTGCGCCGCCACGCAACGACGATGCCGTCGCACTACCGCTATCGGATATGCTGCGTGATCTGCTGAAAGTGCGACCTGCGTTGCTTCTGGCGCCTCAGGCTCTCGGCGGGCATGTGGATCATGTGCTGCTGATCCGGGCCCTGCGTGTTGTGCTGCCAAGCGATCTGCCGGTCTGGTGGTGGGCGGATTTTCCTTACGCGATCAGGCCGCACACTCATCCCGTCTCTCCATTCGAGCAAGAAATGAATATCCTGCCGGAAGTCGCGGTGCGGGGTGATGCCGAGGCGCGGTTCACTGCCTGCGCGGCGTACGTGACACAAGTCGGCTTCCAATTTGGCGGCGCCGCCGCCCTGGCGGGTATGCTGGAGGCAGCCGGCCCTGTCGAACGTCTGCGTGCGCAAGGCGCGCACAACATTTTCTCTTCATCCGCTCGGCGGTCGACGCACGAACCGTTATGGCCCGCCGATTAGCAGAACCGGCATCGCGGCCTCGCTCGGTTGACAGATCCCGGCCGGTCGCAGCCGTAACGCCGACGTCCGGTGCGCCCTGCGTCTCCACGTCGCAAATAGTTTCATGCCGCATAACGCGACCAGCCGACTGTGGGTCGACCAACCGAGCGGTGCGCCGGCGGGAACCGTATGCGGTAGGGGTCACACTGGGACTGCACGCATGAACCCGGGCACCGCTCAGCATATGGGCCTTCGCCGCCTGGCAATCGCCGTCGGGGTGGCGGGCTTCACGCTTGTTCTGCTGGGGCTGGGATGGAATGCACTCGCCGCCGGCGGGTGGACGGTGTGCAAGGCGTTAATCCTGATTTGCCTTGCAGCTAATGCACCTTGGCTGGGCTTGACCGCCGCAACGGCTCTAGCTGGCCTCGGTGTGCGACTGCTCGCGCCGGATCCGCTTGCAGCCGTGTTGCCGGCCATGCGGCATGTGTCGCCTTACGCACCAATTGCCACCCGGACCGTTATCGCCATGTGCGTTCGGTTCGAGAACATGCAGGCGATCCTGCCGCCGCTGGAGCGACTGCTGCGCGACCTGCGATCAGTGCAGCAACCGGAACATTTCACGCTCGCCATTCTGTCTGACACGCCGGAAGGGCCGGCAGCGGCAGCCGAGGCGGCAGCGATCATGCACTTGGCAGCCCGATATCCGCAGGGTACCGTCTGCTACCGGCGGCGCGTCGGCAATGTCGGGTTCAAGGCCGGCAACGTCATGCAGTTCCTGGATCATCATACCGAAGCGTTTGACTTTATGTTGCTGCTCGACGCCGATTCAGTCATGTCGGCCAATGCCGTGCGGCGGCTGGTGCGGGTGATGCAGGCGGAATCGCGGCTGGCGATTTTGCAACCGACCATTGCCGGCTTCGGCGCCGACACCGCGTTCGTCCGGATCTTTGGCTTCGGCCACCGGCACTGCATGCGCATCTGGGCCACTGGCCAGGCTTGGTGGCAGGGACCTGAAGGCACCTATTGGGGGCATAACGCACTGCTGCGGATCGCGTCGTTTCGCAAGCATTGCCGGCTGCCGTTGCTGCCCAACGGGGGCGCCATCCTGTCGCATGATCTTGTCGAAGCGGCGCGCCTGCACGCGGCCGGTTGGGCGGTCCGGGTGCTTCCAGACGATGCAGGGTCGGCGGAAGGCCATCCGCCGGATCTGCTGGCCATGCTGGACCGCGATGTTCGCTGGGCCACCGGAAACCTACAGTACCGTCATCTGCTGCGCCGGCGCGACCTTGGCCGGATCGGGCGGCTGCAAATGCTGCAAGCCATCCTCCACTATGCGCTGACGCCGCTGTGGTTCGCGCCGCTGCCATTGGCTGCATTGAACGTGCTGACCGGCAGGGCGAGGAATACGTCGCACAGCGCATTGCTGATGCTGTTGGCGTTTGGCTTCGTGCTCATGTACCTGCCAAAGTTCGCCGGGTATGTGGAGGCTATGTGCCGGCCTGCCCATGATCGGCGACGCGATCTGCTGATCCGGATGGCACGCGAAATTCTGTTCGCCATACTGCTGGACTCGATCACTGCGCTCGATCGTTCCGTCGCGGTACTGCGGCTGGCGGCTGGGCGACGGGTCGGCTGGGCACCGCAGCGACGCGAGGCCGGCAGCATTCCATGGAGCTTCGGCTTGCGCCGCTTCGGACTGCATATGCTGGTCGGACTGACCCTCATGCTGGCCTTCGCACAAGCCGGCTGGTTTGCTGTCGCCGCTGCGTTGCCGACGATCCTGGGTCTGCTTCTGGCGGTGCCGTTCGCGGTCCTCACGGCCCGGCAGGACGTCGTCACACCGGTTGTTCCACCATTGGTCGCCGCAACGCGCCGGCTGTAAGTTTGCCTATTGCCATCTGTTCGGATTCCTGACGTGACCTTCGCCGCAAGGCTCCTACCCTTTCAAAGCGCCAAGCGTCAGGCCACGAACGTAGAAGCGTTGCAGCAGCAGGAACAGAATCAATGTCGGGATCACGCTGATGACCAGTGCGGCCTGCTGAAGCGATCTCGTCTGCATTTCCGTGAACGCGCCGCGCAGCAGATAGATGCCGACGGGAACCGTCTGCAGTCCAGGCACCGCGCGGGTTACGGTCATCGTCCAGATGACCTCGTTCCACTGATAGACAAAAACGAAAATCCCAAGGGTCACCAATGCGGGCCGTATCAACGGCAGTGCGATACGGACGAAAATGCCGAACTCCGAAGCCCCATCGACCCGTGCCGCATCAAGCAGATCGTCGGGAATCGTCAGCATGAACTGACGCATGAGGAAAATGCCGTACCAACTGACGCAGAACGGCAGGATGATCGCGGCATACCCGCCGAGGAGACCATGTCCGCCATGGCCGAGGACATCGTTGCCGCCGGCGAGCGGCCAGAAGCGCAGGATCATGAAAACCGGTATCAGCATCAGGAAGAACGGGAACATCTGTGCGCCAAGCACAGCCTGGAACAGATAACGAGTACCAGGAAATCGATACTTGGCGAACGCGAAGCCCGCGGCCGCGCTGGTTGCGAGTTGCGCCGCGGTGACGGCGCACGTCACGATCAGCGAGTTCACGAGCCAGCGTCCCATCGGCAGTTCCACGAACACGCGACGAAAATTGTCCCAGGCGGGCTGCATCGGGAAGTAGATCGGCGGCCGAGACAGCAGATCAGCCGGCGTCCTTAGCGAGCCGATCACCATGTCGGCGAACGGCAGGATCGTCAGCATCGCCGCGACCGTCAGGAACGCCACACGCAAGGTGGCGCCGCCTTTAGGCCATGATCGTTTGAGGTTACGTGTTTGCCGATGCCTGATCATGGTCTAGCTCTTTGCTTGATCGCGTGATTCACGCCTTCTGACGGGCCAGCTTTAAGCGACCACGCGCAACCTCATGCCGACGCGTCGGAATCGCGACCGAAGAAGCGGAGTTGCAAGACCGAGAGCAGCAAGGTGATCACTGTCAGGATGATGGCGACCGCACAGGCTCGCCCGATGCGGAGCGACTCGAAGGCCATGCGATACATGTACAGCGCGGTGACCATCGTGCCGTCATCCGGGCCGCCCTCGGTCATGACCAGGATCAGAGCGAATGCACCCATTCCTGAAATCAGCGTGCTGACGAGCACGAACAGCGTCGTGGGCTTGAGCAGCGGGAGGGTGACGTGCCACAGGATCTGCCGTCCGTTCGCGCCGTCACTGCGGGCGGCCTCCAGCACGGCCTGATCAATGGCCTCGAGACCGGTGGAGAACAACAATATGTTCTGACCCAGCGTCATCCATGCCATGACCAGCGTGAGCGACAGCATGGCGGTGCCTGGCTGCGTCAGCCAATCCGGTCCCGCGATGCCGACGACGGCGAGCAGTCGATTGACGATGCCGTATGTCGGATCGAGCACGATCTGCCAGGCGTAGGCAACAGCGACGATGTTGGTGATTGCCGGCAGCCAGAAGATCGTTCGCCATCCTGCCCGGTGGCGGCTCGCGGTCACCGCAAGTGCGAGGAATAGAGCGGCGGGAATGCCGACCGCGGCACTGCCGATGGCAAGCAGGAAGGTGCTTACAAGCGACTGCATGAACAGCGGATCAGCCGTAAGCAGAACGATGTAGTTGCTCACGCCTCGCCAGTGCGCGGCATCGAGGGCGTTCCAGTCGGTTAAGCTCAGATAGAACGACGACGCAATCGGCACGGCATAGAATATCGTGCCGAGGACCAGCGCGGGCGTCAGCAGCAACCAGGGTGCCACGCGGCGTGAATACAGGAACGACATGCTATGCCAGACCGTCAGTTCGTGTCGACAAGCAGGGCCTTGATCTTTCGATCCGCGTCTTGCAAGGCGGCCTGTGGCGTCTGCGCTCCGCTCCACGCACGTCCGATTGTCAGGCGGAGTTCCTGTTGAATTTCACTGTTGCGTACCACGTTCGGTAGCGAGCCGGCGCGGCCGGAGGCGATCGCGTCCACGAAGGGCTTGCTGAAGGCGTCGCCATAGTCGTCTGGACCGGCCGTGATGTCGCTCCGGTTGCCGGTCAGCGCGCCAAGCTTGCCGAGCATCTCGCCAGTGCAAGACTGCTTGTTCGCGCCGCGGGGGCTGTTCAGCCAGGCCAGCAGGTTCCAGGCCTCCTGCTTCCTCGGGCTGTTCGCATCGACGCCCCAGAAGAAGGCGTATTGCAGGGTCTTCCAGTTGTTGCCCGCGGGGATCGGTGCCACGCCGACCGTCTCGTCCATTGCGGCCCCGAAGGCTTGCTGCAAGGTAGCCTTAAACCAGTTCGCGAAGATCATCATGCCGACCGCGCCGCTTGGAAAGTCGAGGACCTGGATCGTGTTGTCGGTGATGCCCTTCGCGAACAGGCGGGTCTCATCGGTCAGCACATCGCTCGCGTCCGGAGTGGTGAGATTGGTGCCGTCAAGTCTGGCGTTGAAAGGTTCGATGCCGCGTGACCGCAACAAGGCGACGAACGGATAGACGCCATTCGCCACCGTCGGCCCAAAGGCAAAGCCGGCGGTGGTGATTTTTCCCTGCGTGTTCCGCCTGGTCATCCTGGTTGCATCGGCAACGACTTCGTTCCAATCGCGCGGCGGCGCGGTGATCCCAGCCGCGCGGAACAGCTTCTTGTTGTAGATCAGCATGAAGGCATTGACTTCAGTCGGAATGCCCCAGACGTTGCCGCCGACCTTGATCGCATCAACGGTACTCGGCAGGTATCCAGTATTGATCAGGCGGCCGACCTCGGGCGGCGGCCTGTCGAGTATGCCCGCCTGGATCAACTGGGCGCTCCAGATCGAATAGATGTTGTAAATGTCCGGGGAAGTTCCGCTTAGCCGCGCCGTGAGCACGGTTTGCAGATAGTCGTCGATCTCGGACTGCTGATGCACAATCCGAATGCCGGGATGGTCCCGCTGATAATCCCGCAGGCAGGCGGTGAGCGGCGTGCGCTGGGCGTCGGTATAATGCGTCAGGATCGTCAACGTCGTTTCGGCAACCGCTGGGCGGACGATAGAGGCGAGGAGTGCCACCAAAAAGATGCGAAAAACGTGGCGACGCATGGGGTTGATCTCCTTGAAGATAGCGCTGTTAACCAGATGGTCTTGTGATTGCAAAGGTTCGGACGCTCCCGCATCAGCGAAAACCGCCGAACGACCAGACCGAGATAGTCAGCTTGGATGCTGTCCGTGCCGGGTCCCGAGCCCGCGTTCCACAACTGCTCCGCAAGGCAGGCTGGCATGACGGACTTGTTGCCGCGCCATTCCGGAACTTTCGATCATGCCCGACAAACGGACCTTGCCGCCTGGATCCGGAGGGAACTTCAAGGGGGAAAGCATTATCCTGGAAAGCCGGAGGCGCAAGGGTCTTGCGTCAACGTGCGTCTCACGGATCGAGCGTGACCGCCTGAGGCTGACTGGTGAAAAAGCATGAAGCACGCGATCAAACAAAGAGCTAGACCAGCATTACGTATAGGTGACGATGCAACCTCGACCGATCATTAGGTCGCCAGATGCCGGCGCCAGCGCTTCGACAGGTACTGGTTTAGCGCGACAGGCTTTGGATAGGGATGCCCGTTGCAACCGATCATGCCAAGTTTGCGGGGCGCCGCCGGCGAATCAACAAGAACGGGCGCATTCACTTCAAGACCTTCTTCAATCGAGGATAGGTTGCCAACGGATTGTCCACACGAATGCGTTGTTGTAATGAATCCGACAGGCCCGGCGGGGTGATCGCATCACCTTCGAACTGCCAGTGCGGATAGTCGGAGGCGAACAGCAGCATGTGGTCGGCGTCGATCTGCGCGACGATGCGTTCCACCGCCTGACCGTCAGGCGCGTCGAACGGTTGAATTGTCAAGCGAATATTGTCGCGGATGATGTCGGCTGGGGAGCGGTTGACCCAGGGCACCTCGGCCCGCACGCCACGCCAGGTCTTGACGGCGCGCCAGATGAAGCCGGGCAGCCAGGTTACGCCGGATTCCAGCAGCACGAAGGTCAGATCGGGGAACTTGTTGAACACACCGTTGGAGATCAGGCTGAGCAACTGATCCTCGAAGGTCTGCGACTGGGCGATGTAGTCATGTACGTAGTGCGACGGCCAGCCGGTAGACGTAGGTGCGTAACGATACTGGCTGCCGGCATGGATGCCGATGGGCAGGCGATGGCGCGCGGCGGCCTCATAGATCGGCCAATAATAGGAACGGCCAAGCATCATTTCGCAGGCGACGGGCAGCAGGACCTGGACGAAGCGGAGATCAGGGGCGCAACGTTCGATCTCCTCGGCGGCCAGCAGCGGCGCCTGCGCCGGCACGACGATGGAGGCCCGCAGGCGTGGTTCCTGGTCCAGCCAGTGTTGACTGATCCAGTCGTTGACGGCGGAGCAGATGGCGGCGCCCATGCTCTCGCTGACCGCGGCCTGACCGCCGGTCAGCGGGTTGCAGATCGCGGTGCCGATGCCAAAAGCGTCCAGCGCCTGATTGCGCAAGGCGTCCAGACTGGCGCCGGGCCGCTGACCCGCAATGCGCCAGTCCGGCCGGCAGGTGATCGGCGCATTCAGCGGGTAGGACATCATGTCGAAGCCGTCGAGACCGCGATGGACGAAGGATTCCCGCCAGAAGTCGTTCATGTAGGGCAGCAGCGCCGCGATGTCCGGAACGCCGGGGTGGATGTCGCAGTCAATCGTTCCAGTGGTCATTTGGTTCTCCAACGACGACTGCCTGAGGCGGCGCGTTTTACTTTCAAACACTCCATTTCCCGTTTTAGTCAACCTCCGAGCAAGTTACTTTGTTTTCTGCAACACGAAGACATAGGTCGCCGACCTCGCCATCACGTCGGCTTCACCCCTGTCCGCCGCAGCGTCCGCTGCCAGTCCGAAGCGACCCCATCCAGCGCCGCCTTGGCTGACTTCTGCCCCAGCAGCACCGCCGAGATCCCGCTTCGCAACTGCAACTCCAGACTCGGCCACACCGGCGCGCGCGGTTCAAGTTCCGCCGTCGTCAGCGCCTGCGCCAGCACCGGCGCCCAGCCGAACCGCGCCAGCACCGAAGGATCGCTCAACACCGAAGTCCGCGGCGGCGCATTGCCCCGCTCCAGCGATCGGCGCATCCAGTCCTTGCTAGTGGCGAGCTGGATGAATTCAAACGCCCATTCGGTGTTCTTGCCGCCGGCGGGCACGCCGAAGGTCCAGCCACCCAGCGACACGCGGCTTTCCGCCGCGGAATGCCGGCCGGGTGCCACCGACCAGGCCCAGCGTCCGCCGGTCCGTGACAGCTTGGGGTCGTTGATCAGCGTGCCATAGGGCGCCAGCGTGATCGTCATGGCGTACCGGTCGGTCTGGCCGCCGGCGATGATCTCGTCGAACTCCCAGGTCAGGCTGTCCGGCACGACAACCTTGTACTTCGTCATCAGGTCGCCGTAGTACTCCAGTGCCTCGACCGCCTTCGCGTCGTTGATGAAAATCTGCCAGGTCTTCGGATCAAAGTAGCGCCCGCCGTTGCCGCGCAGGAACGGCGAGAAGCCACCGACCATCGCCGGCCCCTGGCGACCCCAGATGCCTATCCCGTAACGGCCTGGCGGCTTCGTCGTGGCCTGCGCGGCGGCCAGGAAGCTCTCCCAGTTGTCCGGCGGCGTGGCGAACCCAGCCTCGGCCAGAAGCTGTTTCTGGTAGTTCAGGATGCTGGCCGTGACGCGATATGGAATGCCAAGAAGCTTTCCCTGGTAGCTGGCGAGGTCGCGCACCGAGGGCAGGAAATCGTCCCAGTCAAAGTCTGGATGCTTGCCCGCGTTATCCGCCAGCAGCTTGGCGTGATCCGCCATATGCGGCGCCAGCCAGCCGGCGAACGGCGCCGTCCATTGGATGATGTCGATATCGGGCGAACCGGAGTTCAATTCAGCCTTCAAGCGGGCGCTGAGTGCGTCAATCGGCAACAGGGTGAAATCAACCTTGATGCCGGTAGCCTTTTCGAAAGCGGGGGCGATCTCCTCGGTCAGGCACCAGTGCCAGGGGCCGTTGTCGCCAACGAAGATCAGCTTGTCGGGTTTCGACTGGGCCCGCGCCACCGCCGGCATCGCCAGCGCGGCGACAAGTAGCTCGCGACGCCTCATCGTCCGAATCCAGCCCGCCGCAAGCCGCGCTGCCAGTCGACCGCCACGTCGTCCAGCGCCTGCTTCGGGGTCTTCTGACCAAGGATTGCCTTCGACAGTCCGGTACGCAGCGAAAGCTGCAAGGTGCTGAACACCGGTTGGGCGGGGGTGGGAAAACCGGTTTCGATCGCCGCGGCGGCGACCGGGGGCCAGCCGATCCGCTCGATCATCGCCGGGTCGCGCAGCACCGACCCGCGCGGCGGCGCGTTGCCGCGGATCATCGATCGGAGCATCCAGTCCTTGCTGCACGCCATCTGGATAAAGGCGAGCGACCAGTCACGGTTCGGAGTATATTTCGGTATCGCGAGATTATGCCCGTCCACCCAAGTACGACCCTGATCCTTCGCGGTCCGCCCAGGCACGGTCGCCCAGCACCACTTGCCGCCCGTCCGGGACAGCTTCGGGTCGTTGATTAGCGTGCCGTATGGCGCGAATGTCTGACACATCGCATAGCGGTCGTTCTGGCCGCCGGCGATGATCTCGTCATACTCCCAGGTCATCGCCTCGGGGGGCACCACCTTGTCCTTGAGGACAAGTCCAGTCCAGAATTCCAGCGCGGCGACGGCGTTGGGCTTGTTGATCAGGATCTCGCCGGTCTTGAAATTCAGGTAGTCGCCGCCGCAGGAATACAGCCAGGGTGAAAAGCTGCTCAGGATCGCCGAACCCTGCCGGCCGGACAACCCAAAGCCATAGCGGTCCGGCGGCTTGTTGGTAGCGATTGCCGCCTTTTCCAGCTCGTCGAAAGTCTCCGGCAGCCGAGCGATGCCAGCCTGCTCCAGCAGCGCTTTCTGATAGTGCATGATGCCGGTGGTGACCCGGTAGGGAATGCCGACCATCTTCCCGTCATAGCTCGCCGCGCGCTTGCTGCCGGAGAGGAAATCCGCCCAGTCCCAGGACGGGTCGCGCGCCATGATCTCGGCGGCCAGGACCTCGTGGTCCATCATGTGCGGGCTGATCCAGCCGGCCATGCCGACCGACCATTGCACGATGTCGATGTCGCCCGACCCGGCGCTGAGTTCGGCTTTCAGTCGAGCGGTCCACGGATCGACGGGCAGCAGGGTAAAGTCGATCTTGATGCCGGTCTGCTTCTTGAACGCCGGTGCGACATCCTCGACCAGGGTAAAGTGCCATGGACCGTTGTCGCCAACATACACCAGCTTGTCCGGCTTTGATTGCGCGCGCGCCAATCGGGGTGCGGCCAATTGCGGTGCGGCCAGACCAGGCCCCATCAAGGCCGCCGCCTGCAGCAGATGCCGTCGCTTCATGATGTCAGCCTTTCACCGCGCCGGAGGACAGCCCGGCCACCAGATGTCGTTGCGCCAGGAACGAGAACAGCACGACCGGCAGGATGACCAGCACGCCGGACGCCGTCATGCCGCCCCAGTCCACCCCGGTATCGCCGCCGGAGAACGCCGCCATCAGAACCGGCAGGGTGCGCGTCGCGTTGCTGGTCAGCACGGCGGCGAACAGAAAATCATTCCAGGCGAGTTGCAGGCACAGGATCCCGGCGGCGACCAGACCCGGGCGGATCAGCGGCAGCACGACATGCAGGAAGGCGCGCAGCCGGGTCGCGCCATCCACCCAGGCAGATTCCTCCAGTTCCCGTGGCAAATCCTCAAAGAAACCGCGCATGATCCAGACGACCAGCGGCAGGCTGAACGTGGTGTAGGCCAGCACTACGCTGGTGCGGGTGGTGGTCAGGCCAAAGGCGCTGAACAGCACGTACATCGGCACCAGCACCGCGATCGGCGGCAACATGCGCATTGCCAGCAAGGCAAAGAACAACAAGTTCCGGCCGGCAAATGGAAACCGCGCCAGCGCATAGGCGGCGGGCACCCCCACCAGCAGCGACAGACTGACCGCACCCACCGAAACGATCAGACTGTTCACGAAAGCCTGAGCGAAATCCGCTCGGCTGAACACTGCGGCATAGTTCTCCAACGTCGGCCACCACAGGAACAAAGGCGGCGAGGCGAAGACCTGCAGTCGTGTTTTCAGTGAAAGCCCAATGATCCAGACCAGCGGAAACAGGAACGCGACCGTCAGCGCTGTCAGGCTGGCATAGACGGCGATCGCCGCTGCCCGCCGGCGCCGGCGCGATCCGATCGGGCTGAGTGCCGCCATCAGTTGGCGTCCCGGCGGCGAACGAAGGCCATGAAGAACAGGCACATCAGAAAGGAGATCAGCAGCATCAGCCAGGACGCCGCCGCACCCAGGCTCAGGTCGAAGCGGACGAATGACGCCAGGTAGGTGAACATCGACAGCACCATGGTGGCGTTGGCTGGACCGCCGCTGGTCATGACGTAGATGTTGTCGAAGGCGCGGAACTCAAAGATCATCCGCAGCAGCAGGGCAATCAGGATGTAGGGACGCAACAGTGGCAGGCTGATATGCCAGAACATCTGCCAGTGGCTGGCACCGTCGATGCGGGCGGCCTCCACCGGTTCATGCGGCAGGGAGCGCAGGCCGGCGAGCAGCAGGATCGCGACGTACGGTGCGTTCTGCCAGACATTGACCACCGCGACGGACAGCAGTGCCGTATCTGGACGACCAAGCCAGACGATGTGCTGCCGGATGAAAAAATTGATGACCCCGTGATCGGGATCCAGCAGCAGCTTCCAGCAGAATGCGGCGACGACGGGGGTGATCATCATCGGCACCACCAGCAGGGTGCGGAACACGCCAATCCAGGGCAGGTCGATGTTCAGCAGCAGCGCGATCCCAAGACCGGCCGCCAGTTCCGCGGTCACGGTGACAGCGGTATAGGCAAGAGTCAGTGTCAGGCTGCCGATGAATTCGGGATCGGTCAGCAGATCGTTATAGTTGTCCAGCCCAGCGAAGCGGCCGCCGAACAGGGTCTGGTCCGGCGACCAGCCCTCCAGGCTGAGCCAGGCGGAGAACAACAGTGGAATGCCGAAGACCAGGAGCATCAAGGCCGTGGTCGGCAGGACGGCGAGGCGGGGGAAGTTGCGGTCGAACCACGACGTGCGGACCCGCCGCGGCCGGCGCGCTGTCAGACGTGTGGCCGCGGGACCGCTGGTGGCGGCCGCTTCGCCGTATCCTCCCATATCCCGTCCCGTTCGTATGAGTGGCAGGTCGTTGACAGAAGGGTAGACGGATTGCGGCTCCGCGTCACGCGTCGGTTGTTAGGGTCGCACCCCGTCCTGGCGTACGGACGCATGCCCTCCACGCTTTTACCGAAAGCAGCACCACCGAAGTTGCAGGTGGTGAGCGCCTCAGGCTTGGTTTATGCGCCGGCCGTGACGGCCTGAGGCATGCGCGCTGCTGCAAACGAGTCGGGGCGCCAGTCAACCCCTCAAGAGACTTTTTCCTTCACCGGCTTGGTGTCGTTCGCCGCAATGGGCTTTAGCACCGAGGTGATCGTCTCACGCAGCACGGTGACGCGCAGGTTGGGCGCGATCTCGACCTCGATCTCGTTCGACTCGACCTGCTTGCCGTCCTTGCTCTGCACCATCGGCACGCGCTGCACGGTGCCCAGGATGCCGCCGCCGGTGACAACCTTGTCGCCGCGCTTCAGCGCGGCAAGCATGGCACGCATTTCCTTCTGCTTCTGCTGCTGAGGACGGATCAGCAGGAAGTAGAAAACGACGAAGATCAGGACCAGCGGCGCGAACTGCGTGGCGCTGCCCAGCAGCCCCGATACATCTTGCGCGTAGGCGGGGGTAATCAGGGCGAACGGGTTCATGGATACGCTGGTCCTCGTGGTGAGACGATTGCGTCAAGACGTTTGCCTTAAGGCGGCCCGGACCATAGTTTCCGCGCCTCTTTCGTCAAGCTGTCGCGGATGCGTCCGCATGGAGCAACATTTGATCAACGTGCTAAACCGCATCGCGGACGCGCTGGAGCGTCTGGCGCCGCCACCGCCCGCGCCGCTGGACCTGGCGGCAGCCGATGCATTTGTCTGGCATCCGGCGCCAGGCCCTGGTTTCGCCGGTTATCATTCCCCTGGGCATCTGACGCCGGTACTAAAGATCTCGCGGGTCGAGATAGCACTGCTGAAGGGCGTCGATCGGCAGAAGGGCATCCTGGTGGAAAACACGCTGCGCTTCGCCCGCGGTCTGCCCGCTAACAACGCGATGCTGTGGGGCGCGCGAGGGATGGGTAAATCATCGCTGGTGAAGGCGACACACGCGGCGGCAAATCACGATATGCCGGGCAGCCTCGTGCTGATCGAAATCCACCGCGAGGATATCCGCACCCTGCCCGACCTGCTGAACCTGCTGCGTCCGGAGAGCCGCCGCTGCCTGATCCTGTGTGATGACCTGTCATTCGAGAAAGAGGACGCCGACTACAAGGCACTGAAGTCGGTGCTGGATGGCGGGATCGAGGGAAGGCCGGACAATGTGCTGTTCTATGCCACATCCAACCGCCGGCACCTGATGCCGCGGGACATGATCGAGAATGAACGCTCCACCGCGATCAACCCGAACGAGTCGATCGAGGAGAAAGTCTCCTTATCGGACCGGTTTGGCCTGTGGCTGGGGTTCCACAACTGCGACCAGCCGACCTTCCTGGCAATGGTCGATGGATACGCGGCCGATCTTGAGCTGCCGATCAGCGTCGAGGCTCTGCACGCCGAGGCGGTGGAATGGTCGGTCACCCGCGGTGCCCGATCTGGGCGAGTGGCATGGCAGTTCATCCAGGAGATGGCGGGGCGGTTGAGCGTAGGACCGATGTGATGGCCCGGCATTGACCATTACCGCGCTTTCCTGATCTGCCTTGGCCCTGCTTCGTCGGATCATGCGTTTTCGTTTAATGCCCGTCGCCTGGCAGGTCGGCGTCCGCAAGCCACGCTTGACATCCTTATACTCACTGCTAGCATAACTCTCGTAATGCTCAAGATGAGCATTACCGCGGAGGACACCCAATGCTAACAACGGATCTGCTGGAACGCTCGGCGCCGCTCTATGACCGCGTCAAGTCGCTAATCCCGCCAATCGAGTGGCCGGTCTTTGCCGAAGACATCGACGCCATCCTGGAGCTCAAGCGCCGGCGCAACGCGGTGATCCTGGCGCACAACTACATGACGCCGGAAATTTTCCACTGCGTTGCCGACATCGTCGGCGATAGCCTGGCCCTGGCGCGGGAGGCGATGACCGTCGATGCCGATGTCATCGTCCTGGCTGGGGTGCATTTCATGGCCGAGACCGCGAAGCTGCTGAACCCAGGCAAGATCGTCTTGATTCCAGACAGCAGAGCCGGATGCTCGCTGGCGTCCTCGATTACGGCGGCGGATGTACGGCTGATGCGGGAACGTCATCCGGGCGTACCAGTGGTGACCTATGTGAATTCCTCGGCGGCGGTAAAGGCGGAATCCGATATCTGCTGCACCTCCGGCAACGCCCAGAAGATCGTTGAGTCGCTCGGCACCGACCGCGTGATCATGTTGCCGGACGAGTACCTCGCACAGAATGTCGCGGCGAAGACGCGGGTGAAGATCATCGCCTGGGCCGGGCATTGTGAGGTGCATGAGCGCTTCACCGCCGCCGAGGTACGCGCCCTGCGCACCGATCATCCCGGCGTGGTGATCCTGGCACACCCGGAATGCTCGCCGGAGGTGGTCGCGGAAGCCGACTATACCGGCTCGACCGCCGACATGTCCGGCTACGTCGGCCGCGAAAAGCCGGCGCGGGTGGTGCTGCTGACCGAGTGCTCGATGGCGGACAACGTATCGGTCAACCATCCGGACGTGTCATTCGTCCGACCGTGCAATTTATGCCCACACATGAAGCGGATCACGCTGCCAAAGATTCGCCGTGCGCTGGAGACGATGACCGAGGAAGTGACCATCGATCCGGCGCTAGCCGAACGCGCTCGCCAGTCGGTCGAGCGTATGCTGGCGGTGCGATAAGGGACAGGGCGATGAAAATTTCTGCCCTGCCCCAGGTGATGATCGAACCGGTCGTCCGCGCGGCGCTGCTCGAGGATCTCGGCCGAGCCGGCGATCTGACGACGGATTCAATTGTCCCGGCCGGAACCCAGGTGCGCACCGCCCTCGTCGCGCGGCAGCTCGGCGTGGTCGCTGGCCTGGATTTCACCGCGGCGGCGTTCCGGCTGATCGATCCGGCGATCGAGGTCGCCATCGCGCTGCCCGACGGCAGCCGCCTGCGTCCCGGCGACCTGATCGCCACGATCAGCGGTCCGGCGCGCGGCATCCTGACGGCGGAACGGACGGCGCTGAACTTCCTCTGTCACCTCAGCGGGATTGCCTCCGCCACACGCGGCATCGCCGATGCCATCGAGGGTACCAAGGCGCAGGTGTGTTGCACCCGCAAGACCATGCCGGGGCTGCGGTTCGCGCAGAAATATGCCGTGCGGGTCGGCGGCGGATCGAACCATCGCTTCGGCCTGGACGACGCCGTGCTGATCAAGGACAACCATGTCGCCATCGCCGGTGGTGTGCGCGCGGCCGTCGAACGGGCCCGTGCCGGCGTTGGCCATCTGGTCAAGATCGAACTGGAGGTCGACACCCTGGCTCAGTTGGAGGAGGCGCTGAGCTTGCAGGTTGACGCTGTATTGCTGGACAACATGGACCCGGACATGCTGCGCCAGGCAGTCGCCATGGTGGATGGACGGGCAATCACCGAAGCCTCCGGCCGCATCCGACCGGACACCGCGCCCGCCATCGCGGCAAGTGGTGTCGACCTCCTGTCGGTGGGTTGGCTGACACACAGTGCGACGGTGCTGGATGTCGGGCTGGATTTCGTCCAGAAATAGCAATCGACCGTTTCTGCTCGCCGCGATGTCGCAGCCGAATGCCGAGGCACGCCAGGCAGGACGGGTCTGATTGATGGCACCTGACAGCTATCGACCCGTATGTCTCATGGTTGGTGAAGGCTGGCGACAAGCCGTCTACGGATGCCGATCGGATGATCCCGGCTATGCCGTGCACGGCGATCAGACCGTGATCGGGCATCCACGAAGATGCAACCTCAAACGATCATGGCCTAAACGTAATACTCCGCCAGCGGCGCAAAACCATTGAACTTCGTGCTGGCGTAGGTCGTCACATAAGCGCCGGTGGACAGCAGTTCCACCCGATCACCGGAGGTCAACGACAGCGGCAGCCGGTAATTCGACTTCTCATACAGAATGTCAGCGCCGTCGCAGGTCGGTCCCGCGATCGCAACAGGACCCATGGATGAACCGTCATGCGGCGTGGTGATCCTATACTTGATCGACTCGCCTTCGGTCTCGGCGAGACCGCCAAACCGGCCGATGTCCAGATACACCCAGCGCACCGGATCGTTCCGGTCGCGCTGGCTAACCAAGACGACTTCGGCCGAAACCAGACCGGCGTCACCGACAATGAAGCGGCCAGGCTCGACCACCATCTCGGGCAGTGCGTTGCCGAAATGGTCGGTCATCGCTGTCATGATCGCGTGGCTGAACTGGTCGATCTCCGGCACGTCGTCACGATAGCGTGTTGGAAAACCGCCACCTAGGTTCATCATGCGAAGGTCGATGCCGGCCTCGGTCAGGTCGGTGAACAGTGTCGCGACCTTGCCGATCGCAACCTGATAGGCGTGCGTCGTTGTCTGCTGGCTGCCGACATGGAACGACAGGCCGTATGGATCCAGTCCAAGGTCACCGGCCTGAACCATCAAGTCGCGAGCATTGTCGATGGTCGTACCAAATTTTCGGGAAAGCGGCCAGTCCGCGCCTTCGTTTTCCACCAGGATGCGACAATAGACTCGCGCGCCGGGAGCGTAACGCGCCAGTTTCTCCAGCTCTTCCCGCGAGTCGAAGGCGAACATGGCGACGCCGCGCTGGTGGGCCTTGCGGATCGAGGACGCTTTCTTGATGGTGTTGCCAAAGCTGATCACCGCCGGGGCAGCACCAGCGTCAAGGCACGCGGTAACTTCTTCAATGCTTGCGGCATCAAAGTAGCTCGACAGGCCGACAAGCCGCTCCAGCACCTGGGGTGCCGGGTTGGCTTTCACGGCATAATAGATCCGCGCGAGTGGCAACGCATACTGAAGCGCGCGGAAGTTTTGTTCCACACGGTCGATGTCGAGCACCAGACACGGCGTTGCCGGCTGGTGGTGCGCAAGGAATCGGGCGATTTTCGGAGTCATCGCGTCCGGCCTCCCTCAATTGAACGCTCACCTGTCAAGGCGATGAGCGTAGTTAACGAAACGGTCGAACGAACCAGCGACCAAACGATTGCCAGAACGCTTGACGTCGTTGCGTAACCACAGAGGGCCAGAGGCACGTGCGTTGCTGCGTGACTGCGCAGATAGGACCGCCGTCGCCAACGCGCAATAGGGAAATCGCCGGCAGGGGTCAAATTTGCCAACCGGCACGCTAAATGACCTCTCCAGCCGGAGGTCAGTGATTTGGACGTCGGAGCAGAAGCATCGCGCGCGGACATGATCCAGCATCGGCCGGAGTGGCGACGGCTCATAAGGCGAACGCTGCGGGAGAGCACCACCGACCGAGCATCTCTTGCGGCGGCCGGCTGCGCCTTCTACGCGACGCTGGCCTTGTTCCCGGCCATCAGCATGATGATATCGGTCTACGGCCTGCTGCTGGATCCGACGACGGCAGAACAGCAACTGTCGGTCGTGTCCGGCCTGTTGCCGGCGCCTGCCTATGCGTTGATTGCTGACCGGGTCCATCAGCTCATCAGTCAGCCCGGCAACACCCTGAGCATGAGGTTGCTGATCAGCTTTCTGCTGACGTTCTGGAGCACCTCGAGCGGCAGCAAATCGGTGCTGTCCGCGGTCAATGTCGCCTATGACGTCACCGAGCAAAGGCCTTTTCTCCGGTTTCAGATCATTGGTCTGTCAATGACGATGGTCGCGGTGCTGTGTGCCACTCTGGCAATCGCCGTGCTGCTGCTGCTGCCGCCGGCGATCGATGCCCTCGGCCTGTCGCAGCACAGTGCGTTCTTGATCCACGTCGCTGGGATGGCGATGCTAATCGCCTTCTTTTTTGTGGCGATCGCCCTGCTATACCGGTTTGGGCCCTCCCGACCGGCGCCGCCGCATCCCCGCATCAAGCCGGGTGCGGGACTTGCCACCGTGCTTTGGCTGGTCGCCTCTGAACTGCTGTCATTGTACATCGCGCGGATTGGCAGTTTCGGCGCGACCTATGGCTCCCTGGGCGCCGTGGTCGGGGTGATGCTGTGGTTTTACGTCTCCGCCTACGCCGTGCTGCTGGGCGCCGAGTTGAATGCTCGCCTGGAGGAAGCCCACGCAAACCAGGCAACTGGCATTCAGACCGTTCGGCTGGTAACGCCAGAACCCCAGGCAGACGGGTAAGGTGCGATCAATGGCCGCTTGGGACGATGGCTACGTGACCGATGTAACCTACACCAGCAACTTCTTTCGCGAGACGACACCGGCTTGGCTGGCCATGACGGCGCTGCTGACGGGGCATCGGCCGCCCGATCTAACCCGGCCGTTCCGTTATGCGGACCTCGGCTGCGGACACGGCCTGACAGCAATCGTGGTGGCGGCCAGTTGTCCGCAGGCGGAGGTATGGGGCTTTGACTTCAATCCCGCCCATATCGAGAGCGCACGCGAACTCGCCGCTCGCGCCGGCTTGACCAATGTGCGGTTTCGGGAAATCTCGTTCGCCGACTTGGCGGCGCTACCCGTCGACGCGTTGCCTGATTTTGATTTCATGGTTTCGCATGGCGTTCTGAGTTGGGTGTCACCTGAGAATCAACGTCATCTGGTGGCGACGATCGGTCAACGGCTGCGGCCCGGAGGGCTGGTCTACCTGAGCTATAACGTCGCGACCGGCTGGGGGGCAATGCCGCCGCTGCGGACACTGATGCGGTTGCTGATGCTGTCGGGACAGCTCCGGACCGATCAGGCTGCATCGGGCGTGCTGGATTACCTCGACCGCATGAAGCAGGCGGATGCCCAGTTCTTTACCGCCAATCCCGAATTGGAGCAGCGCCTGGCGGAAATCCGCAAGCAGGATCCGCGCTACATCGCGCACGAGTTCCTCAATCAGGACTGGCACCCGCTCATGTTCGCCGACATGGCGAAGTCGATGGCGTGTGTGAAGTGTGTCTACATCGGCAGCGCGACATTGACGGAAAACATCGACGTGGTATCGGTGCCGCAAACCATGACGGACCTGATCAAAGGTGCTCCGGACGTGGTTTTACGGGAAACCTTGCGGGACTTCGCGGCTGCCAAGGAGTTTCGGCGCGACATCTTTCGCCGCGGCACTCTACCTTTGGCAGCTGCTGAACATGCCATATTGGTCGACACGCTTGGGCTGGAATGGCTCGGCCAGGCGGTAGACGAACCGATCAGGCTGACAACGCCGACAGGTACAGTGACCGGCCTCGCGGAGTTGTACGGACCCTTGGTTGAAATGTTCAAGGCAGGTTCATGCACCATTGGAGCAATACGTAGCCACGCCACGTTTACCGATTGTCCGCTGGCCGATTTGCTACAGGCTTGCGCGTTAATGATCGTAAATGGATATGTGCATCCGGCCATGCCCAAGGTTGTTCAGATGGCGGCCCGTGCTGGCACCGATCGACTTAATGCTGCGATTGGCGAGGTGGGCGCGTCCGGCGGCGAGGTTGGTCAGCTTGTCTCGCCGGTCATCGGGTCAGCGGTGCGATCGGACCTGCTGGAAACCTTGATGGTTCGAGAGAAGGCCAGCGGACGCCCGATGGATACGGATGGGCTGACCGAACGGTTGCTCGCGGTCTTTGATCAAACCGGGCGTTTGGTGTGGCGCGATGGAAGACCCGCGGAGGGTTTGTCTCAGGGGCGGGCGTTTGTGCAAGCGTCGGTGACAGCGCTGCTGGAGCATCGGATACCGATAATGGTCCGGTTGGGCATCATTTAGCTGTACATCTTTCCGACGGATGTGAACAGCACCAAAGCCGGTTGTCATCCACCTTCCCGCCGCGCCCGGCGGCGCCTCCGGTGACTGATAACGTGGTTCCGCGTCAGGCTGCCTTGACTCGTTTCAAGGCGCCGCGCCGAACATAGCCAAGACCTAGAAGTCCGCTGCCCAACAACGCCCATGAAGCAGGCTCAGGCGTATCCACGACCAATTGATAGGCGGTATCCGTAGCCGTGGCGCCGAGCTGTGTGGTGCCTCCGTCCACGGGCTGCGGACTGAGATCGTTGAAGTAGCTCTGACCGCTGATTCCACTTCCTTGCAGGGCCCCGGTATACCACCAATCAACGGATGAACCTGAATTCGGCACCAGAGCAAGCCAGTATTCGGTGTTCCGCGTCTCGGACGCCACTGTTGCGGCGCTTCCGGCGGGAAGTGTAACTCGCAGCGCGGTAGGCGCGCCAGACGCACTCGCTGAAAGCTTCGAGTCACTGATATTGCCGATCTTTACACCACTGAATTGCGGTGGGCTTCCGGCGACGGCAATTACCGGAGATCCGGCCACAGCATTAGTTCCTGACGAACCTGTATCGGGAACAAGATAGATCGCGGAAGACCCGCCGTCAGCCGGCGTGTCGGCCGACAAGGACAGTGTTACTTCTGAGAAACTTGAAGACGGTGCATGGAAGGACTGCGCCATGAAAAGTGCCGAATCAGAAGCCGGACCGTCGTAAAACCCAGCCGTGTTGGCGGACGGAACGTTGAGTGTATCGAAAAAGACTGTGGCACTGGCCGCATTCGACGCAAACGTTGCCAGAGTGCTGAGTGCTAGGACACGGATCTTCATAGGGCGGCCTTTTACCACAAGTTCTTAATCCGGATTGATACGCAATCAACATGCCACTCAATAAATTACAGCGTTTTCAGTGTTTGGAATTGGTTCGTGCATCCGTGGTGGGGTGAAATGTAAAGAATACCGACGTATGCGTGCGCCTGGTTGATGGCTTCATCCGTTCGGGTGGGGGGGCCGGTCGCGAAGGTATCAAACTCGATTGAACGGCCGTCATGCGGCTCCGCGGCGCGAGTCAGGTGATGCGAAACGATACCAACATGTTGCGATCCGCCTAAGCAACATATGGCTCGATAACCTGTGATTTAGCGGGACACGGAACTCATTTCCGTTGACACTAGCCAATATAAAGTGGAATTTTTGCTCAGCCGCCGCGGAAAGTTGCGCAACCCGGCCATGCTGATCTATTTATGCGCCCGTAACATATGAGGTAAGTCATGAGCCATGGTAATCCGGCAACATGCTACATGACCGGCGTGAATATCCGCACAGCTCGTGGTGATGTTGCAATCGAGGCGATTGAACTTGGTGAACCGGTGGTTGTCCTGCGTGACGGGCAGCAAGTCCTCGAACCGGTATTGTGGATCGGCCATTCCGCAGTCGATCTCTCGCGCCATGCGCATGTCGAGGATGCCGCGCCGGTGCGGATCCGCCAGGGCGCTATCGCGGTCAATCAGCCAGCGCGTGATCTGCTGCTTTCTCCGGAGCATTGCCTGATTCTTGATGGTCGATGTGTTCCCGCGAAGTTGCTGGTGAACGGGGGATCCATCATCAGTGAGCGGGACCACCCGCCGTTTATCTATCACCACCTTGAACTGGACCGGCATGGCATCCTGCTGGCGGAGAACACGCCATCGGAAAGCTACCTGGACACAGGCAACCGGTTCTTGTTCGACAACGCCGGCGAGCCCAGGCACCTGCACCCGGCACGCAGGATAAACGCCGCACCGTCGCGATGGGCAACCGATGCATGCGTGCCGCTGGCGAAAATACCAAATGAAGTCGGCCTGATCTGGAGCCGCTTGGCCGAACGATCCGTGGAACTCGGCTTTCCGGTTTCGACGGTGCGGACGACGAGCGACGCAAATCTTCACGTCGCGGCCGACGGTCGCGCGATACAACCAATTCCTGACAGCGAGGACCGTTACGTATTTCTTGTTCCGGCTGGCGTGAGATCCGTCTCTCTGGTGTCCCGGTTCTGCATACCATCCGATAAGATGATCTCCGATCAACGCGATACGCGGCGGCTCGGCGTCCGTGTTAATTGGCTGTCGATTCGATCACACGATAGTGAAACGATCTTCGCGGCCGACCATCCCGCGCTTCAGGCAGGCTGGAACACTGTGGAGAATGATCCAGGGTCGATGTGGCGGTGGACCGACGGGAATGCATTGATCCCCTGGAACAAGGCCATCAGCTCAGCCATCCTGACGGTTCGCTGCACGCCGGTCGATGAATATCCCATTTATGATGCGAAGCTTCGCTTGGTGGCCTGACCCTTCTCATATCAGCGGCCCTCGATGTTGACCGACAGCCGGTCAACGCCCGCCGGTATCTGATTGACTTCGCGCGCGACCCCCTCCCGCGTGTGCTCGGCCGCCCCACCAATCCCGCGCGCATACCAGTCAGCCTCTCGGGCCGCCGGTATCAGCAACAAACGGTTACCTGCAAAACCGCCAGGATCGTCGCAGTCCGGGTGTTTTCCGTTGAACGCGGCGCCGCGTCGGTGATAGTCGGATGCCGCGCCGCAGCAAAAAGCTTTCGCGGCGCATAACGGAGGATCCGTGACCGATCTTCATTGGCTTCCCATCATCGCCGACTGGCGCCCACGTCTGAAGGCTCTTCCGGCCGATCCAGCCGGTGCTTGGGATAACGCAGTCGGCTTGGCCAATGCGCGGCTGAACTTTGTCCTGACCAATGCACTGGACGAAACCATTCGCCGCGTCCTGCCGGAGGGCCCGGCGACGCTTGCCACCAGGAAGGTTCGCCTGGCGGTTCTGGGCTCGTCCACGCTCGCCCATCTCCTCCCTGCGATCCGTGTCGCCGGCATGCGCCGCGGTATCTGGATCGACACCTATGAGAACGACTACGGTCAATACCTGCAGGAACTGTCCGACCCTGAATCACCGCTGCATGAATTCAAGCCCAACACCATTCTGATCGCGCTCGACGCCTATCATCTGACCGCAGGCGTCACCGCCAGCCTGGATCAGGAAGGCGCCGATGCCGCGCTGGCGGAAATCGAGGACCGTATCCATGAAAACTTGCGCCTGGCACGCGACGCGTTTCGCTGCCCGATCATCCAGCAGGCGGTGCTGCCGGTGCATCTGAATGTACTCGGCAACAACGAACACCGGCTGCCAGGATCCCGCGTGAACGTCGTTGCCCGTCTCAACCAGGCTATCCGCCTCATGGCCGAGGAAGACGGCGTTGATGTCCTGGCGGTGGACGACCGCGCCGCCCGTGATGGCATCGGCAGATGGCACGACCCCGCGCTGTGGCATCGCTCGAAGCAGGAAGTCTCCCCCACTGCCGGCCCGCTATATGGCGACCTGGTTGGCCGCTTGCTGGCGGCGAAGCAGGGCCGCTCCTTCAAAGGCCTAGTACTTGATCTGGACAACACGGTCTGGGGCGGCGTGATTGGCGATGACGGGATGGAAGGCATCGTCCTCGGCCAGGGCAGTCCACTCGGCGAAGCCTATACCGCCTTCCAGGACTACGCCCGCGAACTCGGCCGACGCGGCATCATCCTGGCGGTCTGCTCGAAGAACGACGAAGCCAACGCGATGGAGCCATTCGACAAGCACCCGGACATGGTGCTGAAGCGCGGCGACATCGCCAGCTTCGTCGCCAACTGGTCAAACAAGGCCGACAATATCCGCGCCATCGCGCAGGAACTGAACATCGGCCTGGATTCGCTGGTGTTCATCGACGACAACCCGTTCGAGCGGAACCTGGTGCGCCAGGAACTGCCGATGGTGGCGGTGCCAGAGGTGTCAGACGACCCGACCGGCTACCCGGTCGCCCTGGCCGATGCCGGCTACTTCGAAGGCCTGTCGGTCACCGATGAGGATCGCGAACGTACCTCTCAATACCAGGGCAACAAGGCCCGCGATGCGATGAAGGCTGCCGTCACCGACCTGCCATCCTATCTTCGCAGTCTGGAGATGCAGCTTATCTGGAAGCGTTTTGACAAGATCGGCCTGCAGCGCATCGTTCAGCTTATCAACAAGTCCAACCAGTTCAACCTGACCACCCGCCGCTACACCGAAGAAGACGTGATCGCGGTCATGGCCGACCCTGACGCAGTCGGGCTGCAACTCCGCCTGACGGACCGGTTTGGCGACAACGGCATCATCGCCATCATTATCGGCCGCCTGCAGGCCAACAGGGACCTGTACATCGATACCTGGCTCATGAGCTGCCGTGTACTGGGCCGCCAGGTGGAGCCGACCACCTTGAATCTGATCGTCCAGCAAGCCGCGAATCTGGGTGCCAAGCGTGTCGTTGGGGAATACCTCCCCACCAAAAAGAACGCCATGGTCAAGGACCACTACGTCCGGCTTGGATTTACCGTCATGGCAACCGACCCGGCCGGCGGCAACCGCAATGTTCTGGATCTGGCGACCTTTACCCCTGCTGATACCTTCATCCATGTAACCGAAAGCTGAACTGATGGCGACGGAAGCCGAAATCTACCCCGCGTTGACCGAGATCTTCCATGATGTCTTCATGCGCGACGACATCGTGCTGTCTGCCGACCTCACCGCCAAGCAGGTGCAGGGCTGGGACAGCTTCAAGCAGATCGAGATCATCATGGCCAGCGAGGAGAAGTGGGGCATCAAGTTCAATACTCGCGAGCTGGACAGTTTACGCTGCGTCGGCGATCTGGCGGGTATGGTGGCGACAAAGACGGCCTGACCACGGCCTCATGCTTCCAGCAGATGTCCGATCGCGCGCAGCGGGCGAAGGTCGTCGCAGACGATCTTGGTGATGGCCAGCAAAGGCACCGCCAGGATGGCGCCGATGACCCCCCACATCCAGTACCAGAAAACCAGCGCCAGGATCACGGCAACAGGATTGATGGTGAACCGCCGTGCCAGCAGCATGGGCGTGGCGAATTCACCTTCAATAATATGGATGCCTAAGTACAAGCCGACCGGCACCACCGCCCACCAGGTCACGCCGAACGAGAGGATGCTGGCCATCAGGAATATGACGATCCCGACCATCGGTCCCAGGATTGGCACGAAGTTCAGCGCGAAGGCGACCGCGCCCCAAAGCGCCGGGCTGTCAACACCGCACAGCCACATCGTGCCGCCGGTAGCGAGGCCGACCAGGGCGTTGATGAAGGTGACCGTCAGCAGGTAGGCGGAGACATCGCGCTCGATATGCTGCGATAGTTCGACGGCAGCGCGCTTGTCGCGGAAGCGCGGCAGGATCTCGACCAGCCGCCGCAGAAAGGTCTCGCCCGAGATCAGCATGTAGAACAGCACCAGCAGCGTGGTGAACAGGCCGGACGTGACGGTCGCGGTGCCGCTGAACAGTGCCCGCATCAGGTTCGCCGGCCTGGGCGAGGCGCCTTCCGATGCCACGCCGCCGCCGGCCAAGGTTTCCAGCTGGCGGGACATGCTTTGCACCATCTCGATCGGGTGCTTCAGGAATACCAACTGGTCCCGCAACTGCGGTATGGCATCTGGCAGCTTGGTGGCCCAGGCCACCGCCGGGCCGGCAAGCGCACTGATTCCGCCGCCAAAAATGGTTAGAACCAGCAGCACCGAAAGTGCGGCGCTCAAGCCGCGCGGGATATAGAACCGCTCCAGCAGGCGCACCAGCGGTTGCAGCAGCAGTTTCAAAACAATTGCCAGAATGACCGGCAGCAGAATGTCTGCGGTGACATACAGCACCGCCATCATGGCAAGCGTAAACAGGCCGCCCAGAAAGATCGTGTGTGGGTTGGTAGGCAGCGGCATGTCTTCATCCGCATCCTGCGCCGTCTTGAAGACCTGCTTATGCGTCACCGATCCGACGGTCTGGCCACGAACCACATCGCCCTCGGTCTCGGTGCTCGACACGAAGTCGCTCCGAGACTCCGCCGCCACCAGACGGTCGTCCATTGACGGCTTTGGTTCCTTGACCATGATCAACGTACTTCCAGCCAGTGTTCCGACGCGATAGCCGTCAGACCGTTGGCGCCTTAATTTCACGGGTCAGCTTCTGGCGCATTGCGTCGGCGAAATCTGCATAGACCCGGCAGATTATAGCGAACGCGCCCGGTCCACCGATCACCTCTTCGGTATAGGATTTCAGCAGGTCAGGCTCCTCATGTAGGATACAAAGGCCGTTGATGGTGATACCGGCGCTTGCCATCCGGTCGCGGATCGGTCCCGGCGCGATGCCGGCGTTGGATCGCCCGTCGCCGATCACATTCACGATGCTATGTGTAGGCACCGCCGGCACCTGCGTCAGCAAGCTAAGCGCTGTCAGCAGAGCCTCGCCGATCGCGGTCGCGCCAGCCATCACGGTGCGCGGCATGTTGTCCACGCCGTCGGCGAAGGTGCGCAAATCATCGGCCGAGGCAATCCGCGTCCAGCCGGTGATGACATCCTGCTGACCAGCGCCGGACCACAAAAGCAGCGACAGGATGCTGCTGCCGCTCAGCCCGGCCACCACCGCCGGGTCGCGCAGGGCCGCCGCCATTCCGCCAGCAATCAGGCCAAATTCGTCATAAGTCACGCTGGCCGAACCATCGACCGCCAGCACCATCGCCAGATCAACGTGCTCCATCTGACTGCTCTCTGCTGCCGGGAAAGGCTTGAGAAAGGCTGGGATCCTGCCTGGACCCGCGAACGGGCAACACTCCTTAAAACCATCTAACTGGAGGGAGTGGGGAAGAGGGGGCGGCTCGACGGTTGAAACGATCGCGTTGCCCCTCCTCCCCAATCCCTCCATAAGCGGGTTCCAAGGGCATTCGCCCTTGCTGGGGTCGAGGAGCGGAGCCCTCGCCTTCCTCAAGGCCACTCCTTGGCACCTGGCAGCCGACCGACAGCAGCGGCAAGCTGTATGCCATCGCGATGCATGGTGAGCAGCCTACAGGATTGCTTCAGAATCGGATAAATGGTCGGAACGAAAGGCTGATTCATGTCATTCAACAGATGACCGACGCTGACCGAGAGCAGGATCGCGACGGTCGTTGCAGTGTCGCTTTCCATCGGCAGGCAATTTTTGATTCGGAAGGGGCAGTGATGCCGGCAACAATTGGCCGGCTGGCAACGTTCCCGTTCACAGATGTGATCCCCTGATGCAATCCATAACGGCTTTAACAACTATGACTGAGTCTGCACACACCAACCTATGCAAACAGCGTGGAACAGCCATCTTGCTTCTCATTATCGTTTCAGGACGACGGTTTAATTATGCCTTATTTGGCGATCAAGGTCGCATTGTAGCATCGGTACTGATCATCAAATCGCCTTTCGATGGCTGGAGGATTCAATGATGCCGCCGCGCAAGGAAACATCTGGCACCAGAGCCTATGCAGTGCCGCTGCTTTGGGTAATTCTGCTGATAGCCTGCTACTGGTTGTTGGCGGATTGGCCTGACCTGTCGAAGCTGCTAGCCTCGTTCAAGACTGGATTTCACTGGCCGGCCTGACCTAAGCAGCAGCAGAAAGCTAAATCCCAAGCCTGCGTGTGATGTTTCGAAAGACAGCCTGACCTCGTTACCGATTAGGTAAGAATTATCCATGGCAAATAAGGTCAAGATCCTCGCAGTTCCATCAGGCTTTCGCCTGCCAGCACATGGGTCGAATGCGCGGCATCATAAATAATCAGCCATGCCAGCCCCTGCGCCGACCTTTCCAAACCAAGCCATTAACCTTTTTCGACCACCTCCTGAGCCCATTTCACCCGAAAACGGATCGGGTGCTGCAATTGCAGACCTACGCCCGACCCGTCCGTTATGCGTCAATCTTGCACCGGCGCCCACTGGAAGCGCGCTTCATCTGGGGGTCACCGGTCCTGGTCAGAATTGTGGACGGGTTAATCAGGCATGATTACCACGTTGCCGCAGATCTTCATTGAACGCCGGCATGAAGACGCGGTTAAGGTCGGAGCGACTGATGCCGATATCCATCAACTCATGATCTGACATCATACCAAGTTCCGACACCGCCTGTTGGTCCCGCTGCCAAGCACGAAACGCGGCTATCCAACCAGTTAGCCAGCCTGCCAAACCCATCTTCCGGGTCGGGTACTCCCTGTTTACGGCGGCTCGAAGGTTCGGCTCTTCCCAACTGGCGTCAACATAGCTCAGGTTAGGGAGTTCGAACTTGAACTGGGAGTTGGCGGTCTGCGCGTTCATGTGAAATGTCCAAACTGAACCTGGGACCAGCGCGAAGTCAGGGTGACGACACGTCCCCCAGGTCATGATGCACTGCAACATGGGACGCATTACGGCTGAGTTAAGAGCGGAATCCGTCAAACTGTTATGCGTTTTGTGCATACAAAGAAGATAACCGCGAATCGTGATCACAAGATGACAATAAAGGCCCTGAAATGATCATTTCTCGCCTCACAGCCCTGCGGCAGGAACTCATCCGCCGGAATCTGAACGGATTTATCGTTCCCCGTAGTGACGAGCATCTGGGCGAATACGTCCCTGCGTCAGCGGAACGTCTGGCTTGGCTTACCGGCTTCACCGGCAGCGCCGGCCTCGCCGCGGTGCTGCCTGGTTCGGCCGCCGTGTTCACCGACGGGCGTTATGTCCTGCAACTGATGGAACAAACTGACGCTGATCTATGGCAGCGCCTGCACATCATCGAGCAACCACCGCCAGCTTGGCTGGCTGAACAGGCGCCAGCGGGCGGCCGTATCGGCTATGATCCGCTGCTGCTCAGCGAGGAAGGTCTGGCCCGCTATACCGAGGTCGGCCTGACCATGGTGCCGGTCGAGACAAATCCAGTCGATGCCGTTTGGTCCGATCGCCCCGCGGCGCCTGCTGCCACGGTAATCCCCCACCCTCTGAACTACGCAGGCCGCTCCGCCGAGGACAAGAGAAACGACATGGCGGGGGCGCTGAGCGCGACCAAACAGGACGCCGCCGTCTTGACCGATCCAGCGTCGATTGCTTGGCTGTTGAACATTCGCGGTGGCGATGTGCCGTTCACGCCGTTTGCGCTCGGTTTCGCGCTTTTGCATGCCGATGGCGCGACCGAATTGTTCATCAATCCGGCGAAGCTGCCGCCTGAAACCCGTGCCTGGTTGAGCAATGCCGTCTCGGTGGCGGATCGTGCCGCCCTGGCGCCGGCGCTGGATCGGCTGGCGGGCAAGACCGTGCGGGTGGACGCGGCCGGTTCCCCCGTCTGGTTCATGCAACGCCTGCGCGCCGCGGGCGCCACGGTCGTCGCCGCCACCGATCCGTGCCTGCTGCCGAAAGCCTGCAAGAACGAAATCGAGCAGCAAGGAGCCCGCGATGCCCATGCCCGGGATGCGGTCGCGGTTTGCCGCTTTCTGCACTGGTTGTCCACCGCCACGCCCACCGGCCAGGAAACCGAGATGTCCGCCGCCGCCGCCCTGCTGTCCTTTCGCGCCCAGGTCGATGGCTTCCGCGGCGAGAGTTTCCCGGCGATCTCCGGCGCCGGCGAGCATGGCGCGATCATCCATTATCGCGTCACGGAAGCCTCTAACCGGGCGATCAAGCCCAACGAAGTCTATCTGATCGATTCCGGCGCCCAGTATCCGGACGGCACGACCGACATCACCCGCACCGTCTGGACCGGACAAGCGGATCCACCCGCGGAACTGCGTGCGCGTGTCACTCGCGTGATGCGCGGTCACATCGCGATCGCGACGGCGGTTTTCCCGCAGGGCGTGGGAGGCGCCCACCTCGACGCCATGGCCAGACGCGCACTATGGCAAGTTGGGCTGGATTACGACCACGGCACCGGCCATGGTGTCGGCAGCTACCTGTCCGTCCATGAAGGGCCGGTCAGTATCTCCCGCCTCGCTCGGCCCGTGTCAATCGCCGCCGGCATGATACTGTCGAACGAGCCAGGATTTTACCTGCCCGACCACTACGGCATCCGGCTAGAAAATCTTCTTTTGGTGCGTCCGGTCGATCTTGCCGCCGCAAACAAGCCGTTCCTCGGCTTCGAGACGCTTACCCTTGCCCCGTTCGACCGGCGGCTGTTGGACCCGGTATTGATGAACACGGAGGAGCTGGACTGGCTCAATGCCTATCATGCCCGCGTCGTTGACGTGGTGGGGCCGCGACTTTCCGCCATGGAACGCGGCTGGCTGACAGCCGCATGCGCACCGATCGGCTGATTCGTTTTGAACCCGTCATGGCCGGGACGACCATGCGTTAATCCGGAACATCGATATACGACTACGCTCCGTTCCTGGTAGCGTGACGCCAAACCGGAGGGGGCTCCGGTTAACGCGCCTTTGTCCATTCCTTGTAGCGCGCGATGTTGTCGGCATTCGGTGGATATAATCCAGGTAGCGACGCACCGGCGTTCACCTGCGTCATGATCCACTCCTCCATCCGTTCCTGGTCGGCCGCGGCCGCCGCGACTTCGGCGAGCAGCTTTTGTGGAATGACGACGGCGCCATCGTCATCCACCATGATGACGTCATCCGGAAACACCGCGACGCCGCCACAGCCAATTGGTTCCTGCCAGTTCACGAAGGTCAACCCGGCAACCGAGGCAGGGGCGGCGGCACCCTGGCACCAGACCGGCAACCCAGTGCCAAGCACGCCTGCCAGGTCTCGGACCACCCCATCGGTCACCAGTCCAGCAACGCCCTTCTTCGCCATGCGCGCGCACAGGATGTCGCCGAAGATCCCTGCATCGGTCACGCCCATTGCATCGACAACCGTGATGCAGCCTTCCGGCATCGCTTCAATCGCGGCGCGGGTCGAAATCGGCGACGACCAGGACTCAGGCGTCGCCAGATCCTCTCGCGCCGGGATGAAGCGCAGGGTAAAAGCCCGGCCGAGCAGGCGGGGCTGGCCAGGCCGGACTGGCTTTGTGCCGCGCATCCATACGTTCCGCAGGCCCTTTTTCAGCAGCACAGTCGTAATCGTGGCCGTGGAAACGCCGAATAACGTGTCTCGCATCGCTGGTTCGATGATCATCGCGGTTCCGTCCTTCAAACCACCAAATTATATCACGCTGCGCCGTGACGAGAAACGCCCGGGCGAGGACGTCCCGGACCTGGGCAAGTCAGCTCATCACAATGGCGGCCCATGGCCCGCGTCTACAGCAACGCCGCAACAATGTTGGCGTTATGCCGCCTCCAGAATCGGCATCCCAACCGTCCGCTACGCCCCGTGGGCCAGTTCGTCCGCTTTCGCCGCGAGCCGCTCGAGCGTCACTCTGTGCGTCTCGCGGGTGATCTTGTAGCCGGTCATCAGAATGAGGGCGACGACATAGAGCCCAACAATGATCGGCACATAGACCAGAGCAAGATGACGGATCACCTCGGACGGAACCCGGCCGGGTCTCGCGCCAGCCGGGAAGTGAATCAGTCCCAGGATCATGCTGGCGGCAAAGATGCCGATGCCGGACACGGCCTTGGCGATAAGGCTGGAGGCAGAGAAGAAAAGCCCTTCGGACCGCCGACCGGTCCTCAATTCGCTATCCTCGACCACGTCGGCGATCATTGCCGAGACCAGCGTACTGGCGACGATGCCGAGCGCCGTCGAGACGAGCGTCTGAAAAAATATGATGATCATCAGCGCATTTGAGTGATTCGGCGGCATCAGGCCCACCAGGCGCAGGAGCAGGGGCGTAATCCCGATGCTCACCGAGAGCATGATCATCACCATGGCCGAGCTCCGCTTGCCAAACCGCCGCGACAGGCGAGGCGCGGCGAAAAGGGCAACGAAGGCGGAGCCGAAGATGCCGATGGCAAAGGTCGAAATCTGGCGCGCCGAAAACTCCCAGAAGAAGGTGTTGAAATAGATGTTCATCGCCGCGGCCAGGCCCGTGGCCATCGAAGTGGCGAGACCAGCGAGTGTAAGGCTGAGGAAGGATCGGTGCGACCAGGTGGCGACCATTTCCGTGGCCATGCTCATAAACCCCCAGTTCCGCTTCAGCGGCACACGGAAATGAGGAATGTGGCGGTGGGTCCCGAGGGCCGACACGATGATGGCAAAGAACATGATGGCCGATGCCAGAACTCCATAATGGGCATAGCCCGCGGGATTGAGCTGGCCCACCGGGTGGCGTTCGTCCGGCGTCAGAAGGAATCTCAGGGCGACGATGTAGATGACCAGGCCGCCAATCCAGCCGAAGAAATAGCGATAGCTCAAAATGATCGTGCGCTCGTCGTAGCCCTGGGTGAGTTCCGCGGCGAGGGCGGAACTAGGCACCTCGTAGAAGGTAATGAAGGTGCGAATGATGATCGCCATGCCAAGCAGGTAGAAGAACAGATGTTCGCTGGACCAATGCGGCGGATTCCATAACGCCAGATAGGAAAGCGCCACCGGCAGGGCCGCCGCGTACATGAATGGATGGCGGCGCCCCCAGCGCGAGCGCCAGTGATCCGAGATCTGTCCCACGATCGGGTCGAGGAAAGCATCGAAGATCAGGGCGATCATGATCGCCAGTCCGACGACTGGGGCAGGCAGGCCAAGGACCTGATTGTAGAAAATCAGCAGCATATAGGAAAAGCCGCTGTCCTTCACGCCGAAAGCAACGCTTCCGAAGCCGTAGAAGAGCTTGGTGCTGACCGCCAAATGGGGGCCGGCAGACGGCACGGGAGCGAGCGGGGATGCGGCCAACTTGGGGTTTGTTGATTTCACCTGATCCCTCTACGTCCCGCTGAGCCGATCACCGAAGATGATCGCGAGCCGCGACCGGATAATCCGTCCGCCTTGCGGCATCTTTCGCTTCCTGCCGACATAACACAACGCTAACGCCAATGCATCGAGCGACCAGGCCCTTAACAGGCACCCTTACTCGGCCGCTGTGCGACCTAGATCGGATTCCGCCAGCGCGCCAAGATTGTTCGCGCGCGCTCGACCCTGATCGGTAATGGCGCGGCCGAGCGCCACCACAGTCGGAATCGCCGTTTCCCCGAGCGGCTGCATCCACTGCTTCCGTCGCATCGCCGCCTCGATGCACGGCGCCAGCTTGGCGTCCTTCGCCGCCTGACGTGCAGCTTCCTTTTCCCGGAACTCCGGCATCACTTCGGCCGCGAACAGCTCCATCGCCTCGCAGATATGCTCGTGCCGATTGCGGCCGCCTTGCTGCAGGAACACCACCTGGTCCACACCCGCCTCCTGAAAGCCACGCAGATGCGCGCGCATCTGCTCCGGCGTCCCGATGCCGCGCCGTGCGCCTTCCTCCGGCATCGTGTCCCGCGCTTTCTCGAACTGCGCCCAGATGTCGGTGCGTCCCGGGACGTGCAGCCCGGTGCGATAGTGATGCGCCAGTGCATAGCTGAAGAAGCGAAAGCCATCCATGCCGCGCCGCTTGGCCTCTTCCGCGTCTCGATGCACGGAAAAGCCGGTCACCATCGCGACGTTCGCGTTCACCGCATGCCCGATCGGCACGCACTCCTCGCGAAGAATCCGGTAGTAATCGTCGACCCACTGCTTCGCTTCAGCCGGATCGACGAAGGCAAAGGTGAGAGCGCCGACGCCGAACCGAGCGGCGAGCTTGATCGTCTCGCGGTTGGAGCAGGCGACCCACAGCGGCGGATGCGGCCGCTGCGCCGGCTTTGGCACGACGTTGCGGCAAGGCATCGAGAAATACTGGCCCTCGAATCCCGGATAAGGCGACATCGCCATCATGTTCGCGCATTGCTCGACGGCCTCCCGCCACTGCGAGCGTTTCTCGCCGACCGGCACGTTGTAGCCGCCCAGTTCAAGCAATGCCGCGCTCTCGCCGGTGCCCCATTCGACGCGGCCGTTCGACACCAGGTCGAGCGTCGCGATCCGTTCCGCCACCCGCGCCGGATGATTGTAGTTCGGCGGCATCAGGCAGATGCCGTGGCCGAGCCGGATTCGTTTCGTGCGTTGCGAGCAGGCGGCAAGAAACACTTCCGGCGCCGAGGAATGCGAGTACTCCTCGAGGAAATGATGCTCGACCTCCCATGCATGGTCGATGCCGAGCCGGTCCGCCAGCTCCACCTGATCGAGCGCCTGCTGGAAGAGCCGCAGCTCGTCGCCGTCGGCCCAGGGACGTGGTAGCTGATGCTCGTAGAAAACGCCAAATTTCACGCGGTGCTCCTATCGGATCTGATCACACTTGTTGCCGGCTGATGATGTCATTCGTCAGCGCGGCATGAGAGCCGACTGCACTGCCTGACGCGTTGGCGAAGGTGCGTCCGGATCCCAGGCGCTGCGGGGGCCGAGCGTCATGCCGCCATCGACCACGAGATGCGTGCCGGTGACGAAGGCCGAAGCGTCGGACGCGAGATAAAGACAAGCCTCGGCAATGTGCCGGGCCTCGCCGACCTGGCGCAGCGGCTGCGCATGCGGCGCCGTCTGCCGCATCGCCTCGGCGATCCGTACCCGGGCCGCGTCGTCGACGTCCTGTGATGCTCCAAAGATGTTGGTCACGATCAGGCCGGGGCAGATCGCGTTCACCCGGATTCGATAGCGCGACAATTCGGCCGCGGTCACCCGCGTCAGGTGGATCACCGCCGCCTTGGCGACTGAATATGCGGTCGGGCCGGCGCCGACGGTCAGCCCGGCGACCGACGCTGTATTGACGATCGCGCCGCCGCCGCGCGCCTGCATTGCTTTTGCCCCGTGATGGATGCCGAGTGCCACCGAGCGCAGCAGCAGCGCCATCGTGCGGTCCCAGCCAGCGGCGGTAATCTGCTCGATCGTGCCCGGCATGCCGCCGGCGCCTGCATTGTTGAACAGGATGTCGAGGCCGCCGAATTGCGTGGTGGCCGCCTCGATCGCGCCGATGATATCGGCCTCTTCCGTCACGTCGCAATGCACGAACCGTACGCGACCCTGATACTGCCGCGCCAGCGCCGTGCCGTCACTGTCGTTGATGTCCGCGGCGACCACCGAGGCACCCTCGGCGACGAACAGTTCCACGGTCGCGCGGCCGATGCCGGAACTCGCACCGGTTACCAGCGCGATCTTGCCGTGCAGCCTGTTACCCACTGACGCGTGTGTGGCCTGAGCGGGCTCGTCTTGTTGACCCATGCGAGCATTCCTTCCCTCGCCGTGCTTCCGAAACCAACCGCAATGGCGCGCAAAGCACGAATTGACAAATTGTCACCGATATACGACGATCGGCCTCATCGATTGTCAAGGGGATACGCTGCGCAATGCCGAAGGCCGCAACCCGAAAAGCCGCATCAACAAAAGAACCCGGCGCCGTGCTGGACGATGCGGGTTTTGTCGGCCGCGCTGCCCGCACCCGTGCGCAGTTACTTGCCGCGGCACGCCTGCTGTTCGTTACTCGCGGCTATCATGCGACCCGGCCGCAGGACATCGCGCAACACGCCGGGCTCGGCCACGGCACCTTCTACGTGCATTTTCCGGACAAGCTCGCCTGCTTTCTGGCCTTTACCGAGGAATCGTCCGCCGAACTTGGTCGTGCCGTTCACACGACGCTCGATGGCGTCGAGGGATTTGAGGAGATGCTGGTCGCGGCTCTCGGTGCGATCCACCGCTACGCCAAGGTCAACCCGAACGTTATCTCGACCATTCTGCACGATCCGCGTGTGCTCGCCGCCGGACGCGAGTCGGTCGATCTCATGGCGGATCACTGGGCCGAGTTTTGGGGCGGCATTCTTGCTGTTGGTCAAGCGACTGGTGAGGTGCGGCGAGACCTCGATGTCGGTTTCGCCGGAAGTGCCATTGTTGGAATAATCCGACAGGCCAGTGATTACGGCCTGCGGCACGGCCGCGCGGATGATGAACTGCTGCGGGATATGCGCGACATGATCCTGCACGCGGTCGGATCTCGTCGTTTCACATTATCCGTTATTATCGCGAACAATGAGGAAGTTGCGACATGAACGATGCGACTCCAACTGCCAAAACCGACGCAAACCAGACGCAGAATCTGCCGACAGGGATTGCATTGACCGCACTGGATCAGGGGTTCCGCGAGCAGCCAAATCAAATTCTCGACGCGCTCCGGACCGCCTGTCCGGTGCACCGGGACGCCGAGTTCGATCGAATTTTTCTCACACGTTATGAAGACGTGCGCGCGACGGTCAACGACCGCACGCTGTCGGTCGATCCGCGCAAGGGTCGCCCAGCACCGAACCGGCCGAACTTCCGCGAGATGGAAGATTACGAGCCGTCAATGCTTGTGCTCGACGATCCTGACCATAAGCGCCTCCGCGGCCTGGTCACACAGGCTTTCAACGCGCGCGCGATCGAGTCGGCACGGCCGCGTATCCGCGTCGTGACAGAGCGGCTGCTTGATGGCATCGGCGATGCATCGGCCTTTGATCTGGTCGACGTCCTGGCCTCGCCTCTGCCGACCATTGTCATCGCCGAGATGCTCGGTGTCGATCCGGGCGATCAGGCCGACTTCAAACGCTGGTCTGACGGGCTGATCCAAGGTTTCAATCCGCGGCGTACGCCGGAGCAGGAGGCGGCACTCGAACATGGCAGAAGCAGCCTGCGCGGCTATCTCGCGCGCATCGTCGAGCAGCGCCGCGCGGCGCGCACCGATGACCTGATCAGCGCTCTCGTCGACGCCGAGGAAGCGGGCGAGCGGCTGTCCACACGCGAGATCATCAGCACCTGCAACCTGCTGTTGGTCGCGGGCAACATGACGACGACCGACCTGATCGGCAATGGCGTGCTCGCGCTACTAGAGAATCCCGACCAGTTGGCCAAGCTCCGCAGCCGCCCGGCGCTGATGAAGAACGCCGTCGAGGAGATGCTGCGCTACGACCCGCCCGTCGTGCAGACAGGTCGTATCACCCAGGCGCCGAAGCAGATCGGTGACAAGTCGCTGGAGAGCGAGGAGTGGATCACCCCTAGTCTGATGGCGGCGGGCCATGATCCGGCAGTGCACCAGAACCCGCACAGCTTTGACATTGAGCGCGCCGACACCAGTCATCTCGCCTTCGGCGGCGGCGTGCATTTCTGCCTGGGGGCGCCGCTGGCGCGGGCCGAGGCGGAAATCGCCATCGGCGTACTGCTCGAGCGCTTCCCGAACCTGCGCCGCGATCCGTGCCGGCCGTCGCTGCGAAAGTCGGTGCCGGTGTTCAACGGTGTCGAGACGCTATGGGTGGCAGTGGATTGATGCGAGGTTTGCATACCTCGACCCCGACCAATTCCCTGGACCCCGCACGTTGGGTTTTTCGGGGAGCGCCGGTTTACGCCGTTACCGGTTAAGACAGCGCCAGACCGTGACGATTCGAATGGTCGCCTCGCGCCGTGTGCATGTTCGTAGAGTAATGGTCCGAGGCTGACCAACAAGCGTGAACCTTGCAACCCAGGAAAGTAAAATGCCCGAATCGGCCACTGATCGACATGCCACCTCAGCTCGACTTTCCGCAATTTGGAGGTTTGGACGATCATGTCATGGCCCAGAAGATATCCTGGTGAGTGATAAACGGTAGCGCCTCATCGAGGGACAGGATCGTCCGGCCGAACGGACCTGTGGCGGTCCATCGCTCGTTCCAGAGCGACCAGTAGAGAATTTCGAACTTGTTGTTTGATGGCGTTGCGCGCAGCCGCGCGACCGGTGCGCCGGATCTAGCATCGTAGAGTGTGTAGCCGCGGTTGCGTCGTTCCGCCAATAAGGTCCCTCTGGCGCAGCGGAAGGCCTCGATGTGCTGAATGATTGCGTCGTCCATCGCGCCCCACGATAGACGCTTTCGCAGCGCGATGTCGTGATCCCTTCGTGATCCCTTGGCGGATTGTCCGATCTGTGCCGCGGGGCTCTTGCGCGGCATGGGCGTTTTGCTTGGATATCTGCGATGATCGCCAAGCGCACCCAACGCATCCCAGTCGTCTCCCCTGTGCCCGCGATCCTGCTGACATGGCTGGCCCCGTTTCGCCCGTGCTTCACGGCCCCGGTCTGGAACCACATCCTGGTGCTGGTTGCCGGCGCCGTCCTGGCCCCCGGCAAACGCACCGTCAGCCAGGCGTTGCGCGTCATGGGGCTGGCCGCGCAGCCTGGCTTCGGCCGCTACCATGAGGCGCTCAACCGGGCGCGCTGGGATGCCCGCGCCGTGGCGCGCCGGCTGCTGCATCATCTGCTGGCGGTGCTGGGTCCGCAGGGTGAGGTGGTCATTGCCATCGACGACAGTATCGAGCGGCGCTGGGGTCGCAAGATCGAGGCCCGCGGCATCTATCGTGACCCGGTGCGTTCGTCGCGTGGCCACTTCGTCAAGACCAGCGGCCTGCGCTGGTTGTCCTTGGCCGTCGTGCTGGCGGTGCCCTTCGCCGGCCGGCACTGGTCGCTGCCGTTCCTGACCGTGCTGGCGCCCTCGGTGCGCTGGAGCGAGGCGCACGGCCGGCGGCACAAGACCCTGACCGATCAGGCGCGTCAGGCGATCCTGCAAAGCAAGCGCTGGCTGGCGGATCGGCGTGTGGTGGTGGTCGCCGACAGCAGCTTCGCCGCCCTGGAACTGATCGCCGCGGTGCGCCGCCATGTCTGCCTGATCACCCGGCTGCGTCTGGATGCTGCCCTGTTCGAACCCGCCCCCGCGCGCCGACCCGGCCAACGCGGCCGGCCGGCCTTGAAAGGCCAACGCCGGCCCAAACTTAGCGCCGTGCTGGCCGATCCCGCCACCGTCTGGACACGGGTCACGATGGCCGAATGGTATGGCGGCCAAACCCGCGTGCTGGACACGATCTCCGGCACCGCGGTCTGGTACAGCTGCCGCCTGCCGCCCGCCCCGATCCGCTGGGTGCTGGTGCGCGATCCCACCGGCGCGCGCGACGCACAGGCATTCCTGTGCACCGATCTCGCGCTTGACCCCATGGCGATCCTCAGTCGGTTCGTGTTGCGCTGGCGGATCGAGACCACCTTCCAGGAGGTCCGCCAACATCTGGGCGTCGAGACCCAGCGGCAGTGGTCCGATCTGGCCATCCGGCGCACCACCCCGGCGCTGCTGGGGTTGTACTCGCTGATCACCGTTTGGGCGCATGGGCTGATGCCAGCGGCGAACACCGCAGTCCGGCCGCATACCGCCGTTTGGTACGACAAATCCCAGCCAACGTTTAGCGACGCGATCGCCGCCGTTCGCCGCGTGCTTTGGATGCCCGAGGGTTTTTCCATGTCCCGGCAGCACACCGAGCACGTGCAAATTCCCGCTCCATTGCTACAACGCTTCGTGGAGACACTATGCCTCACAGCATAAATTGCGGAAAGTCGAGCTCAGACGATCACTGTCTAATCTCCACGAACCCCTTCACTGTGATCGGCGGACGTATCATTCAGAAGCAAGCGTGTGTGGTCAATGAGCTTGCCGAGCGCTCTGTGAAGGACCGTCCACTCAGAACGGGTCAAGCCGACCGAGATGCTTTGTTCTATTTGTCGTGCCGTCGGGGCGATACCAGCATACGCCGTAATGCCCCTCCGGGTCAGGCGCAGCAGTCGTCCGCGACCATCATTGGGATCCTGCGTCTGCCGCAGCAGACCCCGCCCCACAAGGTTCGCCGCAGCACGGCTCACCTTCACCTTGTCCATGGAGGTATGCTCACCCGCCGTGGTTGGCGACAGCACACCGTAGCGTCCCACCGTGGCGAGCAAGCGCCATTCCGGCATCGCTAGCCCAGAGCGCCCGAAATGCTGGCGCGTGATCAGGCGCGACACATTATCGGATGCAACTGAGAGCCGATACGGCAGGAAATCCTCAAGCCTAAACGCTTCCGCCGGGTCTGCTCCGGCGCCTTGTACAGGATCTTTCACTTGAAGCCATCCTAAACCTTTTGTTCACCATGCCATAGCCATTTTGTTTTAACAACGGGAATTATCATTTAGATCGAAACGTTATCAGCCTCAAGATACCGTGTCGTTGCCTCAGGCCCCAGTCAGAATACGAAATCGAGATTAATATGCTCGTCAGCCCTCGCCAAAGAGTGTTCATGCAACTGCAGGAGGAATCAAATTTCATTTCTTCGCTTGAAGCGTATCGCTACACTTAAGATTTCCGTGATGACGAAAGAAGCTTTTCAACGTGTTCGCCGATAACGTTTCAATCCGAATTGAATACGCTGTCAGAAGATTTGCAACGCAATTGCGCTGGAATATAACCTGGACCGGAAACGCCGCACGGCCGACACTGTTGCCTGCCGTCGCGTCCAATCACGTTGCGGCGGCTTGCGCAGGAGGTTGAAAATCGGGCGATGATCGATGCCACCCACGATCCAGGCCGGACAAGCTGGGTCGAAACAGCCAATGGACATACCAATTTTCCAATCCAGAACCTGCCCATCGGGATATTCAGCCCACCTGGTGGCAGCGCTCGTGGCGGTGTCGCGATCGGCGATCAAATCCTGGATATAACGGCAGCGCTGGAGGCCGAACTGTTCAAGGGAGCGGTACGCGACTCCGCCGAGGCCGCTTCTGGCACGACCCTGAACAAGCTGCTGGCCGCCAGTCCTCTGGCACGCCAGGCGCTGCGCCAGCGCTTGTCGGACGTGCTGTCTGATCCCGTGTTTCGGCCGCTCGGCCCCAGGCTGCTGCATGATGCCGTCGCTTGTATGATGCACCTGCCCGCGCAGGTCGGCGATTTCAGTGATTTTTTTGCCGGCATTCATCATGCCACCACGGGCGGAATGATTAATCGCCCGGACAATCCGTTGTCGCCGAACTACAAATATATGCCGGTCGCCTATCACAGCCGAGCATCAACGGTGCGCCCGTCGGGGATGGTGGTGCGCCGTCCGAACGGCCAGCGGAAGCCGCCGGGTCAGGTCGAACCGGATTTCGGCCCATGCCGAAACCTTGACTACGAGATGGAACTTGGCGTCTGGATTGGGCAGGGCAATGAAATCGGCAACCCCATCCCGATCGCTGATGCGGGACGCCATGTCGTAGGGCTGTGCCTGCTCAACGACTGGTCGGCGCGCGACATTCAGGCCTGGGAATCCCTGCCGCTTGGCCCGTTCCTGTCCAAGAGCTTGTCCACCTCGGTCTCCCCCTGGATCGTCACGGCCGAAGCGCTGGAACCGTTCCGCATCCCCCAGCCGCCGCGCCCCATAAGCGATCCGGCGCCGCTGCCGCATCTGCTTGATCCGATGGATCAGGCGATGGGCTGCTTCGATATCGAGTTCCAGGTCCTGCTGCTGACACCGGCGATGCAAGCGGCGCATCAGGCGCCGCACCGAATGTCGGTGTCGAATGCATCCATGCTGTATTGGACGGTGGCGCAGATGGTCGCCCACCATACATCGAACGGCTGTAATCTTCTGCCGGGAGATCTGTTTGGTAGCGGCACAATATCAGGCACTGAACCAGGCACCGAGGGTTGCCTGCTGGAAATGACCCGCGGCGGGCAGAAATCCATTTCCCTGCCAAACGGCGAAACGCGCACATATCTACAAGATGGAGACGAGGTGATTTTCACCGCTTCATGCCGAAAGCCAAATCATGTGACGATCGGATTTGGTGAATGCCGCGGCGTCGTCACACCAGCGCTACCGATCTGATCCGACGCAATCGGCGCGACCCTTGGCCGGCGCAATCGTCGCCCTGCCCCTGCCCTCCGTCAGGGCGGTCGCTCAGAAGTCGGATGGCCACCCGGCATCGTCATGGCAGGCAGCAGCCTGTCCTCGAGCCGGACCTAAAGTGCCGCCGTGATAGGCACGAGGGCCGGTGGCCCGGCTTACTGCTTTGCGTTGAATGCTGACATGCGTGGCTCCGTTGACGCTTGTTGCCGCGGGCACTTTCGCCGCTTGCTTCAGTCAGCCATCGCCGGTATATCCCCGCGCCTGTCAGCGAGCCCGGGCCTGGAAGGGCATGCCCGGCCGCGACCGCTTGCCGTCCGTTGGCTTGATGGATTGTGCGAGCCGCACCGGAAAAGGAGATTAAAATGCCCAAGATGAAGACTAAATCGTCGGTCAAGAAGCGGTTCAAGATCACCGCGACCGGCAAGGTCCTTGCTGGGCCCGGCAGAAAGCGCCATTGCCTCAGCGCGCGCAGCCAAAAAGCCAAGCGCACCAATCGCGGTAGCCAGGTGTTGACCCATGCGGACGGGATTACCGTCAAGCAGTGGACCCCCTACGGCATCGCCTGACCGGAGTAGCACAGCATGGCGCGCGTCAAACGGGGCACCACAACTCACGCTCGGCACAAGAAGGTCCTGGAGCAGTCCAAAGGCTTCGTCGGCCGATCATCGACGAATTACCGCATTGCGCGGGAGCGGCTGGAGAAGTCGCTGCAATACGCCTACCGCGACCGGCGGGTGAAAAAGCGCGAGTTCCGCGGCCTGTGGATCCAGCGCATCAACGCGGCGGTGCGGGAGCATGGGATTACCTACTCGCAGTTCATCGCCGGGCTGAAGAAGGCCGGCATCGAGATGGACCGCAAGGTTCTGGCCGCCATCGCCTATGATGACGCCGCCACGTTCGCGGCGATCGTGCAGAAGGTTCAGGCCGCCCTTTAACATCATGGTCGTGCTTGTCCGTGCTGTCTGCGCACCACCAATCAGACGATCGCAGGTTCAAGTGCGGCCATGATAGGCTAATGAGGGCCGCCTCACGAGGGCGGCCCTTTGCACGTTCGGGACACACCTATGATCGACGACCTTGAAGCGCTGAAGACCGACACTGACGCGTCCCTGGCGACCGCCGTTGATCTGCGCGCCTGGGATGCCATCCGCATTGCGGTCCTCGGCCGTAGCGGCAGCTTGACCGGCAAGCTGCGCGACCTGGGCAAGACGCCACCCGAGCAGCGCAAGGACCGCGGTGCTGCGTTGAACCGGCTCAAGGACATACTGACCTCGGCGATCGAAGCGCGGAAGATCCAGCTTGAGGACGCCGCCCTCGACGCTCGTCTGGCTTCCGAGCGGATCGACCCAACCTTGCCGCCGCGCCCGTCCGATGCTGGCCTGATCCACCCGATCGCCCGTACCATGGAAGAAATCGCCGCGATCTTCGGCGCCATGGGTTGCACGGTGGTGGACGGACCGGATGTCGAAAGCGACTGGTTCAACTTTGGCGCGCTGAATATTCCGGCGCATCATCCCGCCCGTGCGGACCACGATACCTTCTATCTGCCGCCGCGCGACAGTAATACGCCGGTGGTGCTGCGCACCCACACCTCGCCCGGCCAGATCCGCACCATGCTGGCGCAGGAACCGCCGATCCGCGTCATCGTTACCGGCCGAACCTATCGCGCCGATCATGACGCCACGCATTCGCCCATGTTCCACCAGTGCGAGGGCCTGGTCATCGACCGGAACCTGACCTTGGGGCATTTGAAAGGCTGCCTGATCGACTTCCTGCGCGCGTTCTTCGCGATCTCCGATCTGCCGGTGCGCTTTCGGGCGTCCTATTTCCCCTTCACCGAACCGTCGATGGAGGTGGATATCGGCTGGAACCGCCGGACCGGTGAGCTGGGCCGCGGCGGCGACTGGCTTGAAATCCTTGGCAGCGGCATGGTGCATGCGCGTGTGCTGGCCAATTGCGGCATTGACCCGCGGGAATGGCAGGGCTTCGCCTGGGGCATGGGCGTGGAGCGCATCACCATGCTGAAGCACGGCATGGCCGACCTGCGCCCGTTCTACGAATCCGACCTCCGCTGGCTGCGACACTACGGGTCCAGCCCGCTCGCCCCGACCATGCTGCACGAGGGGTTGTAGGCAATGAAGTTCACCCTCTCCTGGCTGAAAACGCATCTGGAGACGGACGCGCCACTGGACCGCATCACCGACACCCTGACCCAGATCGGACTGGAGCTGGAAGGCGTGGAGGATCGCGGCGCCGCCCTGGCCGCGTTCCGCGTTGCCCATGTGATCGTGGCGTTACCGCACCCGAACGCCGACCGGCTGCGGGTCTGCACGGTAGACACTGGTGACGGCATCGTCTCCGTCGTCTGCGGTGCGCCTAATGCCCGAACCGGCATGAAGGCGGTATTCGCCTCGCCCGGCGCCTATATCCCCGGCACCGACATGACCCTGAAAGTCGGCGAGATCCGCGGCGTGCAGAGCGCCGGCATGCTGTTGTCGGCGAAGGAGATGGGTCTTGGCGACGACCACAGCGGCATTGTCGATCTGCCCGCCTCCGCCCCTGTGGGACTGCCTTATGCCCATTGGGCCGGTTTGGACGACCCGGTGATCGAGATCGGCGTCACCCCTAACCGCGGCGACTGCTTCTCGGTCCGGGGTGTGGCGCGCGACCTGGCCGCCGCCGGGATCGGCACGCTGAAACCGTTCGCGCCGCCGGTGGTCCCACCTGTCTTTGACGGCGGCCCAGCTTGGAACATCGCTTTTCCGGAGGCGTGTCCCTGGGTGCTCGGCCGCACGATCCGCGGCTTGAAGAACTCGCCAAGTCCGAAATGGCTGCAGGCCCGACTGACCTCGATCGGTCTGCGGCCGATCAACGCCCTGGTGGACATTACCAACTTTTTCACCTTTGACCTTGGCCGCCCGCTGCACGTCTATGATGTCGCGAAGCTGTCTGGCAACGTGCTTACCCTGCGCCGCGGCGCGGGGGAGACGATGCGCGCGCTGAACGGCAAGGACTACGTGCTGGATCCGGAGGACTGCGCGATCTGCGATGCCGCCGGCGTGCAGTCGATGGCCGGCGTGATCGGCGGCGAGGCCACCGGGTGCGACGAAGCCACCACCGCCGTCTTCCTGGAATGCGCGCTGTTCGATCCGATCCGCATCGCCCTGACCGGACGGCGGCACCAGATCGTCTCCGACGCGCGCCAGCGGTTCGAGCGTGGGCTCGACCCGGCGCTGATGCCGGCAGCGACCGAGGCTGCCACGGCGTTGATCCTGGAGCTCTGTGGCGGCGAGGCGGGCACCGTGACAGCGGCCGGTGGCGAGCCGGCCTGGCGGCGTGATGCAACCCTGCGGTTCGCCCGCGTGGCCAGTGTCGGCGGATCCGACATCCCGCCGGCCGAGGTGACGGCATCGCTGGAACACCTCGGCTTCGTGGTGCGGCAGCGGGACGCGCAGGCGGTGACAGTCGCCGTGCCATCCTGGCGGAACGACATCGCGGCACCCATCCTGCTGGATCAGTCGTCGACGCTCGATCCGGCCAAGGCCGAACGTGCGGCGGAGGGTTGCCGGGAGATCGAGGCCGAGAACGACCTGATCGAGGAGGTGCTGCGCCTGCGTGGATTGGACGCCGTGCCCCCGGTATCGTTGCCGCGCGCCGGTCCGGTGCCGCCGGCGACCCTGACGCCACGGCAGCAGCGGACCGCCGTCGTCCGCCGCACCCTGGCGGCGGCTGGCCTGATGGAGTGTGTGACCTTCAGCTTCATGGCTCAGTCCGAAGCGGCGCGCTTCGGCGCCACGCCAGACGCGTTGCGGCTGAGCAATCCAATCGCGGCCGACCTGGATCAGTTGCGGCCGACGGCGATTGCCACGCTCGCGCTGGCAGCGAAGCGCAATGCCGCCCGCGGGTATGCCGAGCTCGGCCTGTTCGAGATTGGACCCGCCTTCGCCGTGGATGCGCCGGATGGGCAGAAGCTGGTCGCGGCGGGATTGCGCGCCGGTTCGACGCCGCGAAGCTGGCTGGTGCCGCAGCGGCCGGCGGATGCAATGGACGCGAAGGCCGATCTTTGGGCGGCGTTCACTGCCATCGGCGTGCCGCTGGAGGCGCTGCAGGTGACCGCCGAGGCGCCTGCTTTTCTGCATCCAGGACGGTCTGGCCTGGTGCGACAGGGACCGAAAATCATCCTGGGCTACTTTGGCGAAATCCATCCGCGTCTGCTCACGGCGCTCGGGTTGCCCGGCCCGATGGTCGCGTTCGAGTTTAACATGGATGCGGTGACGGAGCCGAAGCGGCGGCGCAAGGCCGCGCCCGATTTGCCGGCATTCCAGCCAGTACGCCGCGACTTCGCCTTTGTCGTCGACAGCACGGTCGCAGCCGACAGCGTGATCCGCGCCGCCCGAGGCGCCGACCGGACCTTGATCACGGCGGTGTCGCTGTTCGATGTCTACGAGGGCGACAAGATGGCGGACGGAAAAAAATCCCTCGGCGTCGAAGTGATTTTTCAACCACGCGAACGTACGCTGACGGACGCGGAAATCGACACCGTGAGCCAGAAGGTCGTCGCCGCGGTGGCGAAAGCAACAGGAGCGATGCTGCGGTAGGTTGGCTGTCATCCAGGATTGCGATCACGATTGGCGGGTGAACGACTTGGCCGCGCAGATGGGTGATCCCGAAAGTCGTCTGCTGATGGTCCGACGTCCGGCATCGTCCGCGAAATTTAGACCATGATCGTTTAAGATTGCATCTTCGCCGGTGCCCGATCATGGTCTAACGCCTTGTTTGATCGCTTGATTCACGCCTTCTCGCTGGTCAGCCTAAAGCGATCACGCTCCAGAGGCCGGGTAACCAGGTGCAACGCGCTGACCCCCAAGGCGTTGGCAACGCCAGGAGGATGCAATCATGTCATACCTGTTTTCGGCTCTAGGTGCCGCGGTGACATTGGCCGCGGGCGACAAGCTTGTTGGCATGCGTGCCTACGAAGGCATGTTCCGCCATCTTGGCTGGTCGCGCGGCGAAATGCAGGCGGCGGCCGCGGCCGAGATGGCTGGCGGCCTGTTAATGATGCCGCATTCCACCCGCCGAATCGGCGGGGCGCTGCTAGCTGCAAGCTCGGCCGCCGTTCTGGCCAGCGAGATCAGTCACGGCGACACGAAACTGGCGTTGCCACGCGGGCTTATCCTGCTTGCCGCGCTAGCCGCGGCGGCAGGCGTCATGCGACCCGCATGAAGGCCTCTGCCCACCACGACTCAACGAGGCGGGTATGCCGCATCTGTCATACGGTCATTGCCAAAACTGGCTTTAGCCGCCAGTCCCTAGCGCGGCCCGCAGATCGCTGACCACCTTGTCCGCGGTTCGCTTTCGCCAGCGTACCCGCTGCCCGATCGGCGTGTTCTCTACCTCTGGCCAGACTTTCAGCGCGACAAGGACAGGCCCCGGCGCGGCCAGGATATTCGGCAACTCCCGGCTGAAGTCCCCAAGCACGGAAAAGCCGATCGCGCGTGGATAGCCGCTGGCCCGAGCGATCCCGGCGTAATCAACCTGCTTGGCGTTCGGTACCGGTTGGCCGCCGGTCGTCGCATAGACCTCGTTGTCCAGAACGAAATGGTAGAAATTCGCGGGTGCCTGCTCCGCAATCGTCGGTAGTTGCCCAAGACTCATAAGAAGGTCACCTTCGGAGTCGAACAGCACCACCCGGCGGTCCGGCCGCGCCAGCGCAAGTCCTAGCCCGAAGCCGGAGTGACCGCCCATCGCCGGATCACCCAACGGGATGTCCAGCATGGTATCGCTGATATCTATCCAGTGGCGGCCACCGCGACCGGAGATGACGATCGCGTCGCCCCGGTGTTCGGCAAACACCTTCAGCAAGTCCGCTGTGTGCATCATGCTGTACACCCTTGCTAGCGGTTAAAGCCGTGGTACTCGTCGCCGACCAGAACCACGACGGGCTGACGGGTTCGTTCGGCTAATTGGAACGCGAGTGTTATCCGCTCAGCATCGGCGTCGTTTTCCACCAGATAGAAAGGAATGTTGAACGCCATCAGGAACCGTTCGGTGTAGATCGCCACCGTATCGTTAACCACGCCATGACGCGTGTATCCACGGTAACCCACCATCAACACCACCGGCACGCTCAGTCCCATCAGCCAGCCGCGGATCGAATCACCTGATTCCAGCATGCCGGTATTCTGGATCAGCATCATCGGCTTGCGGCCACCCGCATACAGGCCGGCGGTGATCGAGCAGGCATGCCCCTCCCGCGTCACGCCCACCAGCCGCAGCGCGGGTTCGGCCCGCATCAACAGAAACAGCCAGTTGGTCTCGCTGTCCGGCAGCCAGACAACGTCGGTGACACCGTTCTGCCGCATCTGCCGCATCACTGTCTCGGGGCTTAGCGCCACCGTCGCCGCATCGTTCATGCCGGTCTTTCCTCATCGTATTTGTCGGCCCACCCGGCCCCAGCTAACATCATCCCAGCGAACAGAGCCAGGGGAGCGAGCCGAATGACCATGACATTCAAGGTCGGCGACATGACCGTCCACCGGATCATCGAGATGGAGCACGGCTTCACGCCGGCGCTGGAGTTCCTGCCGAAACTGACGCCCGAGATGCTGGCGGAAAACCGGTCCTGGATGAAGACGCCGATGGCGCTAGACGATGAGGACAAGCTGGTGCTGTGCTTCCAGTCCTATATCGTGCGCACCGACCGGCACGTCATCCTGGTCGACGGTTGCATCGGCAACGACAAGGATCGGCTGACACGCCCGCTCTGGCACATGAAGAAGGATAACGTCTTCATGCAAGGCCTGGCCGATGTCGGGCTGACGGTGAACGACATCGATTTCGTTCTTTGCACACATCTTCATGCCGATCATGTCGGCTGGAACACGCGGCTGGAAAATGGCCGCTGGGTGCCGACGTTCCCGAACGCGCGGTATCTGTTCTCCAAGACCGAGCTGGATTTCTGGCTGGCGGAGAACGACAAGAGCAACCTTCCGCCGATCGTCGACAGCGTCATTCCGATCCTGGAAGCCAAGCGTGCCGACATCATTCGCAGCGACCATTCCTTGAACGATCTGGTGTCACTGATCCCGACGCCGGGCCACACAATCGATCATTACGCGGTCACGCTTGGCAAGGGCGGCCATGACGGCGTGATCACCGGCGACCTGATCCATACGCCGCTGCAGGCGAAGTGGCCCGACCTAGCGATGCGGATCGACTACGATCCGCTACAGAGCTCGGCCACCCGCTGGAAGTTCCTGGAGACCTATTGCGACACCAACACGCAATGCTGTTTCGCGCATTTTCCGTCGCCGTCCCGCGGCTTGATCAAGCGGTGGGGCGACGGCTTCAAGTGCGAGTATATCAACGGCTGATCAGACACCCTCGACCAGCCTGATGTCGCGTTCGGCGCCGTCGCCAAGCGCGTCCAGGGCGGCCTTGTAGGCCGGGCTGTCGTGGGTGGCAGTGGCCTGCTCCAGGCTGTCGAACTCGACAACGACGGTACGCTGGTTGAGGCCCGCTTCGTAGGTCTTGGCCGGCATGCCGCGGACCAAGAACCGGCCGCCGCCGCCAGTGATCGCGGGGCCGGCAAGCTGCGCGTAGGCGGCGAGCTTGTCGGGGTTGGTGACGGCGCGGTAGGTGCCGATCCAGTATGTCTTGGCCATGGGGTCCCTCCTGATTGCGCCAGGAAGTTAGCATCCGCGGCGGACAGGCGACAACCGACGCCGCTTCTGCTACGGATACTCGGATGAGCATCGCCCTTCGCAAACCGATGACGGTCGCTGAATTCCTTGCGTGGGAGGAACGGCAGGAATTGCGTTGGGAATTTGATGGGTTTGAGCCGGTTGCGATGAACGGGGGCACGGTCGCGCACGAGATCATTGGCGACAACATCCGATTTATCCTGCGAAGCCATCTTGGCGGCGGTCCTTGTCGCGTCCACGGTCCCACCCTGAAGATCGAGGTTGCAGGCCATATCCGCTACCCGGATGGTTTCGTTATCTGCACGCCTGTTCCGGCCCGGGCGACTGTCGTGCGCGATCCGGTCATCGTGTTTGAAGTTCTCAGCGACAGCACGTCGCGCACGGACCGTATTGAGAAGCTGCGGGAATATCGTGCCGCGCCATCAATCCAGCGGTATGTGATCCTGGAACAGGACGCAATCGCAGCTATGGTCTTTGTGCGCAAGGACGGGGAGTGGGTGGTGGAGACGCTGACCATGGAAGACACGCTCCGCATGCCGGAGATCGACGTGCAGGTGCCAATGGCGGAATTCTACACCGGCATCGACCTCGTCGAACAGACCGCCGAGCAGACAGGCTAACGCGCTTCCATCCGGATATTCCCAAACGTATCAAGCCGTGCCGTCATTCCCTTCGGCACAAGGCAGGTCGCGTCATATTCCTGCACGATCAGTGGGCCGGAGACCGTCCCACTCAGGCGCGCCCGGTCGGTGACTGGCGTCTCTACCCATCCATCACCCGGAAACCACGCCCGCCGGCTGGCTGGCACGGTCTGAGCGAACGGTGAAATTTTGCTGGGCAACCGAGGCTGCTCGGGTAGTCCGCGCGCCATCACCGACAGACCCATCAGCTCGACCGGCTCCCCCGCCGGTGCGCGAAAGCCATATGTCCTCTCATGTTCCGCGGCAAACAGGTCCGCGATCAAGAACGGAGAAATATCGTCATCGGGCAGCGCCACCTCGATCTCGCTTGACTGTCCAGCGTAGCGCGCGGCCGCGGCGCGCTGAAACACCTGCCGTTCAACCGCGAAACCATCGCGTTTCAGGCGCTGCATACCCGCTTCCGTCAGCTCGGCGATGCTGCGGCTGATCCGCGCCGGATCGGCTTGGTCCAGCCGCACCCGGATGCTCAGGCGAGCATGATGTTCGGCGTCCGCGACCAGCAGTCCAAAGGCGCTGAACACGCCCGGCAGCGGCGGAATGATGATGCGGGAAATTCCCAGTTCCGCCGCGATGCCGGCGGCGAACAACGGCCCATTGCCGCCAAACGCCAGCATGGCGAACTGCCGCGGGTCGCGCCCACGCTCCACCGAAACCGCGCGGATTGCCCGCATCATGGTGGCGGAAGCCAGCCGCAGCATGCCATGCGCCGCCTCCTCGATCGAGCACTTCAACGGTCCCGTCAGATCCCGGGTAACCGCGTCGCGCGCCGCCTCCAGGTCCAGCCGCATGGCGCCCCCGGCCAGACCGCCTGGATCGAGATAGCCCAGCACCAGGTTGCAGTCGGTGATCGTCAGCGCTGTCCCGCCGCGTCCGTAACAGGCCGGCCCCGGATCGGCGCCGGCACTTTCCGGCCCGACTTTCGGCGCCCCGGCACTATCCAGTCGGCAGATCGAGCCGCCGCCGGCGCCGACTTCCGCCAGGTCGACCGCCGGCAGCTTCAGCATGTAGCCGGCGCCCACCAGCAGCCGCGAGCCGGCCATCACGCCGCCGCCGACCTCGATCGCCTCGGTGCGCAGCACTTCGCCATTTTCCACCAGCCCGGCCTTGGCGGTGGTGCCGCCCATGTCGAAGGTCACGATCCGGGCCTCGTCCAATCGGCGAGCCAGGGCGGCGCCGCCGACCACGCCGGCGGCCGGGCCGCTTTCAATGATGTGCGCCGGCGCATGCGCGGCGAATTCGGCGGACGCCAACCCGCCGTTGGACTGCATCAGTTGCAGCGGCGCCTCGATCCCCAGGCTCCGCAGCCGGGCATCCAGCGCGGTGATGTAGGCCCGCACGACAGGCTGAACGTAGGCATTGATGACGGTGGTGCTGGTACGCGGATACTCCTTGATCTCCGGCAGAATTTCGCTGCTGACGGAGATCGCGATCTTTGGCAGAGCAGCCTGGACGGCCCGCGCCACCGCCTGTTCGTGCGCCGGATTGGCATAGCTGTGCAGCAGGCAGATCGCGACGCTGACGACGCCTTCGTCGCGCAGCATCGCGACGACCGGCGCAAGACTGTCCATATCCAGTGGCACCGCGACGGAACCGTCCGGGCGCATCTTCTCGCTAACCTCCAGCCGCAGCCGACGCTCCACCAGAGCCCGCGGCTTGGTCCAGCCGATGTCGTACAGCACCGGCATGCGCAGGTCGCGGATTTCCAGGATGTCGCGAAAACCCTTCGTGGCGATTAGCGCGGTGCGGGCGCCCTTGCCCTCCAGCACGGTGTTCGAGCCGACCGTGGTGGCGTGCAGCACGTCCGTTACCCGCGCGGGCCCATCGGCCAGCAGCGCCTGCAGGCCGGCGACGATCCCCTCGCCATAGTCATGCGGCGTGGAGGCGATCTTCTGCGTTGTGACAATTCCATCGGCGCTGATCGCGACCAGATCGGTGAAGGTTCCGCCGATATCGACGCCAATTCGCAGGCTCATGCCGTGGGCTCCCAGGCCACGTCAGGCAGCGGCTTGCGGTCACGCCGCAGCCGAGCGCGCAAGGTTTCGGTGGCAGCCATGTTGATCACCGGCGGGTCGCCGTCGGCAACAACACCGTAGTCATGCGCCGCTGCCTCGACAGATACCAGGCCATCACGAAGGTCTCGTGCCACCAACGCCAGGTCGCGATCCAGCGCCGCGCCCCAACCGCCGGCACCCGGCAGTTCATGCCGGAAGATGTCGCCGCGCATCAAATTCATGGTGATCTTCGAGTGCAGTTTCGTCTCGCCTGGTCCAGGATTCATCACGTTCAGGCCAGGCGTGCCCGGGCCGCCGCCCCACAGGCCGTAAGGACGATGAGTCTGACGATCGGCGCGGACCTGCAGCACGCCTTCATCGGCCAGCATGCGCCAAGTCTTGCGCTGCGACATGCCGCCACGGAACCGGCCCGCGCCGCCGGTATCCGGGACGAATTCATAATCCAGCACCTCCAGCGGGTTTTCCGCCTCGATCACCTCCACCGAAAAGCTGGCCATGTTGGCGAACATGCAGGTGTTGCCATCCAGTCCGTCCGCCCAGGGCCGCCCGCCCCAGGCGCCCGAAATGAAGTCGACGTAGATGAAGGGGTTCAGATCCTTGTCGTAGCCGCCGACCGTCAGGCCGGTGTTGCCGCCGTCGGACGCGGCGAACACCCGATTCGGATAGAGTTGCGCCAGCGCGCCGAAACAGCAATCGGCGCCGCGAAAGCCGGTCAAGCCGCGCGCGGCGCAGGCGGCGGGCAGCTGGCCGTGCGTGATGGTGCCCAGCGGCGCGATGATCTTGATTGGCCGGAACACCCCGTCGTTGTTTGGCATGTTCACCGACAACACCGACTTCACCGCAGTGAAGCTCATGGCAGCCGTATAGCTAAGCGTATTGTTGATGGCCCCTTTTACCTGCGGCGCGCTGCCGGTCCAGTCGACCTCCATGGTGTCGCCATGCTTGCGAACGGTACAGACCAGCTTGATCGGCTTGCCCAGGTCGATCTGGTCGTCGTCGATCCAGTCGGTGAAGCTGGCTTCCCCATCCGGCAGTTCCAGCAGGCATTGCCGGGTCAGCCGCTCGGAGTAGTCCATCATCGCCACCATCAGGTCGCGGACGCCGTTCCCGCCGTAGCGCGCCACAAGGTCGGTCATGCCGCGCGCGGCGATCTCGCACGCCGCCAATTGCGAACGAATGTCGCCGAAGACGCGGCCCGGCAGGCGGACATTGCGCTCGATCATGCGGAACAGCGTGGCGTTGGGCTGGCCGCGCTCGTATAGCTTCAGCGGCGGGATGCGCAGGCCCTCGGCGTAGATTTCCGTGCTGTCGGAGGCGTTCGAGCCCGGCACGCGGCCGCCCACATCCGTATGGTGACAAATCGTCGCGGCATACGCGATTGGCTTGCCGCCAGAGGACGGCGGATTTGTGAACAGCGGCTTGAAGATGAAGATGTCCGGCAGATGCATGCCGCCGTCGTACGGGTCGTTGTTGATGAAGATGTCGCCCGGTTCGACATCATCGCCAAAATGCCTCAACACCGCCTGCAGCGCCACCGGAATCGAGCACAAATGCCCCGGCAGCGACAGACCCTGCGCCACCAGCCGGCCTTCCGCGTCGCAGATCGCCGCGCTGTAATCCATGATGTTTTTCAGCACGCCGGAATAGGCGGTGCGGTAGATCGTGAGGACCATTTCGTCGCCGATCGCCGAGATCGCATTGCGGAACAATTCTTCGGTGATGGGATCTGCCATGCTGCTGCTTCATCCGTCGTGACACCTGTATCCGACCACCGATGCGCTTTCGTGGCAACGCCCTGCGCGCTGTGCCATGTTCAGTCTCGTTTCCGTGATCGAGGCCCTCTTGGCATGTCGTCGCCATTATCGTTTCGTCGGACGTTCGGATGTGCTTTACTTGTCCTCCTGGCCGGTTGCGCGCCAAAGGTTGTCATCGACTGTGACCTGAAGATGGTCGCGCGAATGCCGCTAGAGGTGGAGGATCACCTGCTGGTCGTTCCGGCTGGCATCAATGGCGAATGGGTCAAGTCCCACGGTGATTGTTAGACGCCCGCGAACGCGTTGAAGACCCCCTATGCCCGTCGAAACGTTACCACCAACACGTCGCGGAACGCCGGTTGCGCGGGATCGACCGGTTCCACCGGCGTGACACCATGCATCACCCGCAAGTCGTCCACCAGGGCCGCATCAAGCGGTTCGGTGAGAGTAAAATGGCCCAATGGGGAACCAGCCAGATCGTGCACCGAGGTCACGCCGCTGGCGATGTTGCGGCGGTTGACCAGCAGCACCAGCACGTGATCCACACCATCGCGATGCAGGCCCTCCGGCGTCGGGCGGCCGGCCTCGCCATGCCGTGCTTCAATCCGAAACTGATGTATTTCCACGTGCCACGAGTGGCCCGGTGTCAGCCGGTCGAACAGGCCGCGGCAGAAGCCCAGGACGGCGGCCATGGAGGCGCCGGAGCCGATCGCCTCGACCACCGGCTCGAACCAGCGCTCGATGCCGCCGTTCAGCGTGTTGTAGTCGCGGCTCTGGTAGTGCGGCTGTGCCGGTTGCCGTACGATGCCGTCCGCGTTGGCATTGAACACGGCGTGGCGGCGCTTGCGGTAGCGCCCGCCGTCGGCCATGTAGGTGTCCCGCCCAAGGTCGTTCCAACTATCGGCGAATGCCTGCCAGTCCACGAGCGATCCGGCCTGTTCCAGCAGGCCGTGCATGGCCGGTGCCTGCACGAAGGTGTAGCCATCGGCTCGGATCTGGTCAGTTAGCTGCCTGAGCGTGTTCATGATCACCCCGCTGTTCCGCACCCTTTTCCGAGGAAGCATCAAAGGGAACCGGGGCGGAAAACTCGATTTTCTGTATGGGATTGTAGATCCCGATCCCAAGCTCCTGGAACCGTCGCTTCATGCGCCGATTGAACTCCCTTTGCACGGTCCATCGGCCGGTGTCTGTGCAGACGATCTGCCCGGCAATCGTGACACCGGCGCCATCCACCTTGTCGACTCCCCAGAGCTGCAGGTCGCTCAGCATCATCGCCGACAAGACAGCATCGTTGCGCATGTCGGCGCCGATCGCCAGCAGTTCGGCCGAGACGCGGTCGGTGTCCTCCTGATAGGCTACCACGACATTCACCGATGCGTTGCCCAGACCGCGGTTGACGTTGGTCACGCTGGTGACGGAGCTGAACGGGATCAGGTGAACCGATCCGTCACCGGCGCGCAGCCGGATGGTGCGGACCGAGAGCGCCTCCACCGTGCCGGTCAGCCCTGACACGGTAACCATGTCGCCGACCTGCATGGCGTTTTCCAGCAACAGGAAAATCCCGGTGATCAGATCCTGCACCAGCTTTTGCGAGCCAAAGCCGATTGCCACGCCGATGATGCCGGCGCCGGCGAGCAGCGGGGCGATATTGATGCCGATCTCGCTCAGCACCGCCAGGCCGGCGAGGACGGCGATGCCAATGAGCAGGCCGGTGCGCAGCAGCGGCAGCAAGGTGCGCAGTCGAGCGGAACGGGCCAACTGGGCTTCACGCTGAAGGCGGTCGAGGTGGTTGTGGATCGAGGCATTCACCGCTTCCCATGCGGAAAATGCCAGCACGATCGTCAGCAGGATCGTGCAGGCCGCGGACACGATGCGCAGCCCAAGAATGCTGCTGGTGAGCCAGATGAAGGTGTTCATGCCATAAAGCTGAAGCAGGCCCAGCACACACAGCAGGTAGATGGTAAACCGCAGTGCCGCCGCCACGACCGGATGATAGATGCGCAGGCGCCCGTCGATCATGGGGGAGATCGTTGTTTTGCCCGGCGCGGGCCGCATCGCGCGATCGACGATACCTAACAGCACCAGCAGGGTCAGTCTGGCGCCGATCAGCACCAGGGCGGTTATCGCGAAATAATGCAGCAGCGCGGTGAAGCCATGCGGGATCTCCACGGCCCACACCAGCCAGATGGCAACCAGGAAGAACAACGCGATCCAGTGCCAGACCGCTGCCAGGCGATTGCGCGCGGTGGCGATCAGGCCAGTCTGGCCCTCCGGCGCGCGTAGTGCCTGCCGCACGGCGAGACGCTTCTGCACGACGATGACCGCAAGGCAGATGTGCAGGACCAGGCCCACCGTCTTTTCCAGCAGATCGTGCGCGACCTGGGACAGGCCCAGCAGCAGCCCCAGCTCACCAACCGCGTAACCCAGCACCGCGATCAGGACCAGCCAGCGGGTCCAGCGCATGAGATAGGATGCCGTGCCGTCGGATAGGTGAAACAGCCGCAGGCGAGCCTCACCGGGAGAGAGCAGCATGCGCACGACACAAAGGATCGCCATGCTGATCGCATAGGAATCGATTACCGCCAGGATGCCCATCCGGATAACAGAATTGCCGCCGATGCTTGATCCGGCGACCAGATGACCAACGAGCAAAAGTCCCAGCACGGGGATGAGTTCGAGCAACAGGCGGGCGAGCACCACCGGCACCCGCCGCAGCAGGATCCAGGCGGAGGGCCGCGGCCGGGTGACGGGCGGCGGTTCGACCTCGCCCGCCTCCGCGGCGGCGACGCCCTCATCCGGCGTATCGTCATCCGGCATGTCCTCCGGCATGTCCTCCGTTAGGGCATCGTCCGGATTGGCTTCATGCTCGGTCTGGCGCGTCGCCGGCGCGGTGGCTTCAAGCGCCCGGATCGGCCGCCGCATGGCCCGTCTGAGTCCAAATTCGACCGCCGCGGCACAGGCCAAGGCGATGGCGAGCCGCCACGAGACGTCCACCAGGATGTGCTGCGCCATCGGATTTGTCGCCATCATCTCGGCCCAGCCGTAGAGCAGCGGCAGGCTTTGCACCGCGTCCAGCGCATCCTTCGCCTCGGTGCCAAGCTGATTGACGAAGGTGGAGGCGGAGACCAGAACCTGCGCGCCCAGACTGTCGGGCGCGAGAGGCAGGGTCAGTCCCTCGACCGTTGTCTGGATCGGCGGGGCGGTTGCGGGATGCGCGGTTCCCGATGCGGTGGTTGCCGTTGCAGCGGCGGCGCCACCGGATTGGGTATTGGCGGATTGGACCTTGACGATCGCACCCAGGGTCGCGGCGAACGACGCCCGCTTGGCCGGGTCGTTCAGAACGTCCAGCGCGGCACGGGCCTGTTCGGCGGAGATCGGCGGCAGGCTGGCATTCGGCGCGGTCGGCGCGGCAATCCCGATATGGCTGGTCAGGCCAAACACCAAGAACCCGCATATCAACAGGAGGCGGCGCATCATGCAGCGGTACGAACACGGAAGCCGGCGGAAGGTCAACGCCTATTCCCTGCTCATGGAGCAAGGCCCACTGCACAATCAACGCTGGCACCCCAGATCAGCCTCATGCACATGTTTTTCACGGTCTTGATGGGTGTCCTGCTGCTGGCCGTCCTCGGTGTGCTGATCGCCGGAATGGTGGGCATGGTGCGGGAAGGCGACCCCAGACGGTCAAACCGGCTGATGCAGTGGCGGGTTATCCTGCAGGGTGCCGCGATCCTGCTGTTTATCATTATGATGAGCCTCTTGCGGTCCTGATCCTCTGCCCCGACGGTGCCCTCGCGCCGGTGTTGAAGCTGGTTTGACACACGGAAATGGCGTCAATATGGTCCGCTTCCTGTTTCGCACCTGCGAACAAGACCGGCGCCGGTGTGGACAGAGGGGGGCCTGGAACCGAGGCGGCCGCCCTGTCGAACCATACGGCCTGCTGAAGCGTAAAGGTTGCAGTTCACCACGTCCCAGGAGGCCGCGCGGTTCCCCATGAAAATACTTGTCCCCGTCAAGCGGGTTGTGGATTACAACGTCAAGGTGCGGGTGAAGTCCGACGGCTCCGGCATCGAGACCGCAGGCGTGAAGATGTCGATGAACCCGTTCGACGAGATCGCCGTCGAGGAAGCGGTGCGCCTGAAGGAAAAGGGCGTCGCAACCGAAATCATCGCTGTCTCCCTGGGCGTGCCGCAATGCGCGGAAACGATTCGCACCGCGCTGGCGATGGGCGCCGACCGTGGCATCCTGGTCGAGACCGACGCCGACCTGCAGCCGCTGGCGGTGGCCAAGCTGCTGAAGGCGATCGCCGACCAGGAAAAGCCGACGCTGATTATCCTGGGCAAGCAGGCGATCGACGACGACATGAGCGCGACCGGCCAGATGCTGGCCGCTTTGCTGGGCTGGTCGCAGGGCACCTTCGCCAGCAAGCTGGCGATTGAGGGCGAAACGCTGACCGTGACGCGCGAGATCGATGGCGGGCTGGAGACGGTGGCGCTGACCCTGCCCTCCATCGTCACCACCGACCTGCGGCTGAATGAGCCGCGCTACGCGTCGCTGCCGAACATCATGAAGGCGCGCAAGAAGCCGATCGCCAACATGAAGCCGGCTGACCTGGGGGTTGACACGACGCCGCGGCTGACCGTGCTGAAGGTGTCGGAACCGCCGAAGCGCAAAGCCGGGCAGAAAGTGGGCTCAGTTGCGGAACTGGTAAGCAAGCTGAAGACCGAAGCGAAGGTAATCTGACAATGACGAGTCTGGTTCTTCTCGAATTCGACGAGTCCGGCATCAAGCAGCCGTCGCGCAGTGCGCTGGCCGCGGCGCAGACCCTGGGTGAGGTGCATGTGCTGGTAGCCGGCAGTGGTCTATCCGATGCCGCCGCGACCGCCGCGAAGCTGCCCGGTGTGGCCAAGGTCCTGGTCGCCGATGCGCCGGCGCTGGATCATTTGCTGGCGGAGCCGACAGCGGCTTTGTTGCTCGCTCTGGCGCCGGACTATACGCATGTGCTCGCGGCTACCACGGCTGTCGGCAAGAACGTCCTGCCGCGCGTCGCGGCGCTGCTGGACCTGCAGCCGATCAGCGATGTCGCCGAGGTGGTGGATGCCGATACGTTTGTCCGGCCGATCTATGCCGGCAACGGAATGGCGACGGTGAAATCCTCTGACGCGAAGAAGGTCATCACCGTGCGGGCCGCCAGCTTCGATCCGGTCGCCGCCGATGGTGGCAGCGCACCGATTGAGGCTGTCACCGTTGGTGACATGCCGGGCCTGTCCCGGTTCGTCTCCGCCGAATTGTCCAAGAGCGAGCGGCCCGAGTTGACCGCAGCCCGCGTGGTGATCTCTGGCGGCCGCGGCATGCAAAACGGCGAAAACTTCAAGCTTATTGAACCGATTGCTGATAAGCTTGGTGCCGCGGTTGGCGCCTCGCGCGCCGCCGTCGATGCCGGCTTCGTGCCTAATGAGTACCAGGTCGGTCAGACCGGGAAGATCGTCGCGCCTGAGCTTTATGTCGCTGTTGGGATCTCCGGTGCCATCCAGCACCTGGCCGGCATGAAGGACAGCAAGGTCATCGTGGCGATCAACAAGGATGAGGAAGCGCCCATTTTCCAGGTCGCCGATTATGGCCTGGTGGCTGATCTGTTCAACGCGCTGCCGGAACTGGCGGCGGAACTGGAGCGCGCCTGAATGAACATCGACGTCACATCCGCCGGCTTTGATACCGACAGCGCCGCCGGGTCCGATATCCGCTCGGTGGGCGTTGTCGGCGCGGGTCAGATGGGCAATGGCATTGCGCATGTCTGCACCCTGGCGGGCCTGGATGTGACCATAGTCGATATCAAGCCGGACGCCCTGAGCAAGGCTATGGCCACCATGGCCCGCAACATGGACCGCCAGGTCAATCGATCGCTGATCACCGCGGATGAGCGGGATGAGGCGCTGGTGCGGGTGAAGACCGCCACTGACTATGCCGCGCTGGCTGCAGCGGATTTCGTGATCGAAGCCGCGACCGAGAAGGAGGACATCAAGCGCCTGGTCTTCAAGTCATTGATTCCGAACTTGAAACCGTCCTGTATTGTTGCGTCGAACACGTCCTCGATCTCCATTACCCGGTTGGGCGCGGCGACCGACCGGCCGGAGAAATTCATCGGCATGCACTTCATGAACCCGGTCCCGGTCATGAAGCTGGTGGAAGTCATCCGCGGCATCGCCACCGATGAGCCGACCTTCCAGGCAGTGCTGGCGCTGGCACAAAAGCTAGGCAAGATCAGCGCGGTGGCCGAGGATTTTCCGGCCTTCATCGTCAACCGGATCCTGGTGCCGATGATCAACGAGGCGGTGTACGCACTGTATGAAGGCGTCGGATCGGTCGCCGCCATCGATACCTCCATGAAGCTCGGTGCCAACCATCCAATGGGACCGCTGGAACTTGCGGATTTCATTGGCCTGGATACCTGTCTGTCAATCATGCAGGTGCTCTACGAAGGCCTGTCGGACAGCAAGTACCGCCCGTGCCCGCTGCTGGTGAAGTATGTCGAAGCCGGCTGGCTGGGCCGGAAAACCGGACGCGGGTTTTACGACTACACCCACACGCCGCCGCGGCCGACGCGGTAATTTCACGCGGTTTCGCTCAAGCCGCCGCCGCGCGAAGCGGCGGCAGGCGGCGCGGTGATGGCCCAGGTAAGCCGCGCCAAGATGTTTTACCTCTTAGAGCATGATCGCCTGAGGCTGACCCAGTCAGAAGGCGTGAATCACGCGATCAAACAATGACTTAAAGCGCGCCTCCTGGGTCAACCTGATCCAATCGCGCTTTAAAGACCGGACCAATAAGGCATACCCGAGCACGACGTCAGATCTCGCCACGCGGCGCGAGTCGGCACATGATGGAGTCGTTCCATTCGCTTGATTGAAAAACCTTAGCAGTTCAATCCTTCCGGAAATGGTAGGTTCCCCAACTGCCCTCATCGAGGACATGAAGGAGCCGCGGAATGCTGATTGTTCTGGCCGTCATCGCGGTCGTTGTTCTTGTGATACTGGCACGATCTGTCCGCATTGCCTTCGAGTGGCAACGAGCCGTCATCCTGCGGCTCGGCCGTTTCCACAAGGTGAAGGGGCCTGGGATCTACCTGGTGCTTCCGTTCGTCGACTCAGTCGCCCAGGTCATCGACCTGCGCATCCAGACAACCACCATCACAGCCGAACAGGCGTTGACCCGCGATACCGTGGCGGTGGGCGTCGATGCGATCGTGTTCTGGCAGGTGGAAAACGCCGAAACCGCGGCAATCCGCATCGCCAATTATCGGGAGGCGATCGAGCGGGTGGCGCAGACAAGCCTTCGGGAGATGATCGGCGCCACGGACCTGTCCAGGCTGCTGTCGGACCGGCGTACCGCGGACGAGCAACTCCGCCAGACGATCACTGCCAAGACGACGAACTGGGGAGTGACCGCGCGCAGCGTGGAGATCAAGGATGTCGCGATCCCGCGGGAGTTGCAGGACGCCATGAGCATGCAGGCGCAGGCGGAGCGGGAGAAAGACGCGCGGGTAACCTTGGCATCGGCTGAACGGGCGATCGCGGAACAGATCCTGGAAGCGGCAAAGCTATATGGCAGCGACCCGAACGCGCTCAAGCTGCGTCAAATGAACCTGCTCTATGAGATGAACAAGGATCGGGGCACCACGGTGCTGATTCCGACAGACATGGCGATCAGCCTTGGGTCGGTGGTCGCCGTGGCCAGGACCGTCCAGAATGATCCGGGTCCCGGAGCCTGATCAGCTTACCCGATCAGAAAGTACTATCATCCGATCCGCCGCCGCTATCCCAGCTACCACTATCGCCACCGCTGGAGTCCCAGCTTCCGCTGTTGTCCGGTGGCGCCGGATCATTTCCGCCACCCGACTGATCCCAGGAACCATTGTCGACATAATCCTGATTACCAGCGGGTGAGCCCGCCGAAGCGCCGCTATCCCAGCTTCCGGTATCAACAGCATTCTGGCCACCAGTCGGATCTGCCCAGGGGCTGCCGCCTTGCGCTCCACCAAAGCCGCCGCCGAACTCGCCGCCTTGACGGGGTGAGAACAAGCCCATGAGCGCATTGCCGGCAACCATGCCACCCGCGACGCCGGCCGCGGTGGTCAACGCCGATCCAAGAAACCCGGAACCCTGGCGCGGCAACATGCCCTGCTGGTAGTTCGGCGGGTACTGCGGCGGGGGTTTCGGTGCCGATGCCTGATAAGACGGCCGCTGCGGTTGGCCGCCCTGGTTCCAGGCGCCACCTCCTTGCGGTGGCGCCGGCTGTTGGCGGTTGCCGCCGCCGAATAGGCCGCTAAAGAACCCGCCGCCGCTGCCTGACCCGGCTCCGGGTGGCGGCGCGGCCTGTTGCGCCTGCTGCAAAGCCTGCTGGGTCTGCTGCTGCTCCCATTCCAGCCGCTTGATGCGGTTCTGCGCCTCCACCAGAGCGTGTTCCTGCACGAAGGCGAGTTGTGTGATGCGGTAGCGTGCCTCGGGGTATTGCTGGAAAAGCTGCCCGATCAGCCCATCGGCATCCCGATCAACCGGGGGCAGCGCAGGTTGCGTCGCTGGAACCGAACCGCCGGCAAAACCCGATGGCGCGGCCGAACCACTGACCCGGGTGATGAACTGGCTGATGATATCGCGTTCTTCGTTCGTCATGTATGCCCCCTTTGGTATCCCCTCGCGGGTCGGTCAGTGGGTCATCCCCGGCGGGTTAAGACGGATTCGTTTAGCATATGGTATGTGGCGCCGATATGGGCATGGTTCAATGGTGCGCGGCCTTATGCCGGAGGATCGAGCGGCTTGCTTGAACAGCAGGAAGAGGTGACCGACCACCTGCCCGTCTAGATCAGCAACAAGCGCGCCTCCGCTGGTCTCCCCAACAAGCTGCCAAGCCACGGCGAGAAATTCCCTCGCCGCCTGATGATCCGTAACCCGATCTCCGGTTATCGAATCTTCATGCACATTCAGTCAGAGGAATTGCGCCACCAGGGCGTCATGATCGTCAGGCGTGGCAGGACGGATGAGGACTCCGACGGCTTGACCCAGTCGTTTGCCAAACCGACCGTGTCGACCGATCAGGGAGCGCCATTAAACGGAAAAATACTTTGCCCGCGGGTTCAGCACGACGATCGCGCTGGTCGATTGCTCCGGGTGAAGCTGAAACTCATCGGACAACGAGATGCCGATCCGTTCCGCCCCCAGCAGGTCCAGGATCGGAATTTGGTCCTCCACGCGCGGGCAGGCCGGATAGCCGAAGGAGTAGCGGCTGCCGCGATAGCCCTGTGCCAGCATCTTCTCCATGTCACGGTCGTCCTCGCCGGCGAAACCGAGTTCAGCGCGGATGCGCTTGTGGACGTACTCGGCCATTGCCTCCGCCATCTCCACCGACAGGCCGTGCAGGTACAGATAATCCTGGTAGCGGTTATCCTCGAACCAGATGCGGGCGGTGTCGGAGGCTTTCTGGCCGACCGTCACCACCTGCAGCGCGATCACGTCGCGTTCGGCGTCGTCGATGTCGCGGAAGAAGTCGGCGATGCATTCACCATCATCTTTCGGCTGGCGTGGCAACAAGAATCGAGCCAGCTCGGTGGTGCCGTCCTGTGCGAAGATGATCAGGTCGTTGCCCTGGCCGGCGGCCTTCCAGTAGCCGTAGGCGGCCTGCGGCTTCAGGATGTCCTGCGTGTCGCACAAGGTCAGCATGCGGCGCATGATGGGCCGCAGTTCCTGCTTTGCCCAGCCGAGGAAGTCGTCCAATGAACGGCCCTGTTTCCGGAATCCCCACTGGAACTGGTACAGGCTCCGCTCATTGACGAAAGGCACGATCGCCTTGGGGGCCGATTCAACTATGCGGGCGCCCCAGAACGGCGGCTCGATCACCGGCAGGTCGCAGGTCATGCGATGGCGCCTGCTTCGTACCGCCGCGACATCAACGGGACGGAAGGCCCGTGTGTCGGCCTGACCAAGGGTGCGCGCGGTATTGCGGGCCTTGCCGCTGCGCTTCGACTGGATTGCCGCCAGGTAGTCGTCGAAGCCGTTGCCGGTGACCTTGTCCATCAGATGCAGCCCATCGAACGCGTCGCGGGCATAGGCGACTCGGCCGGAGGCATACGCCTGGACGCAGGCATCCTCCACGTAATTCCGGGTCAGCGCGGCGCCGCCCAACAGGACCGGGATCTCCACGCCCTGGCGCGACATCTCCTGCAAGTTCTCCCGCATCACGACGGTGGACTTCACCAGCAGGCCGGACATGCCGATGGCATGGGCGTGGTTGTCCTGCACCGCTTGCAGCATGTCCGCCAATGGCACCTTGATGCCAAGGTTCACAACACGATAGCCGTTGTTGGTGAGAATGATATCGACCAGGTTCTTGCCAATGTCGTGCACGTCGCCCTTCACCGTGGCCAGGACGATGGTGCCTTTCTCCTGACCCTCGACGCGCTCCATCATCGGCTCCAGGTAGGCGACGGCGCTCTTCATCGTTTCGGCGCTTTGCAGCACGAACGGCAACTGCATCTTGCCGGCGCCGAACAGGTCGCCGACCACCTTCATGCCGTCGAGCAGCACGTTGTTGATGATGTCCAAGGGTGCGAGGGTCAGCAGCGCCTCGTCCAGATCGTCGGTAAGACCCTTGCGGTCACCATCAACGATGCGGTCCTTCAGACGGCCCTCGGCGGTTTCGGCGCGTTCCTTCTTGACCGCGTCGGCGGCCTTGCGGCCGGCGAACAGTTCCAGCAGTTTCTGCAGCGGGTCATAGCCTTCGCGGCGGCGGTCGAAGATTAGGTCCTCGGCGACCTGCCTTTCCTCCGCCGCGATCAGGTGCAGCGAGCGGATCTTCGAGACATGCACGATGGCGCCGCTCATGCCGGCGCGCATGGCGTGGTCCAGGAACACCGAGTTCAGCACGGCGCGGGCCGCCGGGTTAAGGCCGAAGCTGACGTTCGACAGGCCCAGGATGATCTGGATGTCGGGAAATGCCGCCCGGATCGCGGCGATGCCTTCCAGCGTCCACTGCGCGAGCTTCCGGTCATCCTCGTTGCCGGTGGCGATGGTAAAGGTCAGCGGGTCGATCAGCAGGTCGGACTGCGCCAGGCCGTGCTGGTTGCAGGCGAAATCGACCAGCCGGCGGGCGATACGCAATTTTTCATCCACCGTCTTCGCCATGCCGACCTCATCGATGGTCAGCGCGATCACCGCGGCGCCGAAGCGTTTGGCCAGCACCAGCCGGTCAGCGGCGGCCTTCTCGCCGTCCTCGAAGTTGATCGAGTTGATAATCGGCTTGCCGCCGTGCAGCTTCAGCGCGGCCTCCAGCACCGGAGTTTCAGTACTGTCGATGACCAGCGGACTGTTCACCGAGGCGGTGAAGCGGCGAATCACCTCATTCATTTCGGACATCTCGTCGCGGCCGACAAAGGCGGTGCAGATGTCCAGCGCGTGCGAACCTTCATTGATCTGCTCGCGGCCCATGGCGACGCAGCCGTCCCAGTCCTGCGTCTCCTGCAGTTCGCGCCACTTCTTCGATCCGTTGGCGTTGCAACGCTCGCCGATGGCGAAGATCGCGTTCTCCTGCCGCAGCGGGACGGCCTGGTACAGGCTGGCGACCCCGGGTACCCACACCGGCTTGCGGGGGATCGGCGCCGGCCGGAAGTTTCCTCGGTTGCGCAACATCGCATCCAGCGCCTCGATATGGCCGATGGTGGTGCCGCAGCAGCCGCCGATCAAGTTGACGCCATCTTCCGCGATAAATCGTTCAAGCCACGTGGCGAGGTCGGCGGCGCCCAGCGGATAATGCGTGTGCCCATCCACCAGCTCGGGCAGGCCGGCGTTGGGCTGCACCGAGATCAGCCCGGGCCAGTTCGCCGCCAGCCAGCCGACGTGTTCGGCCATCTCCTGCGGGCCGGTGGCGCAGTTCAGGCCCATGAGCGGGACATCCAGCGCGCCGATCACCGCCGCGGCGGCGGCAATGTCGGGCCCGACCAGCAGCGTGCCGGTGGTTTCCACAGTGACCTGGACGAAGACCGGCGTGTCGGTGCCGGCCGCCCGACGGGCAATCTTGGCGCCATTGACCGCGGCCTTGATCTGCAGCGTGTCCTGGCAGGTCTCGATCAGGATCGCATCGACGCCGCCGGCGATCAGGCCGCGGCATTGCTCGGCCAATGCGGCTTCCAGAGGATCGTAGGCGATGTTGCCCAGGCTGGGCAGTTTCGTGCCGGGCCCGACGCTGCCAATGACCCAGCGCGGACGATCGTCGGCGAAAGACTCAGCGGCTTCGCGGGCCAGTTCGCCGGCGATCTTGTTGATCTCGAAGGCACGGTCGGCCAAGTCGAACTCGCCCAGCGTGACCGGCGAGCCGCCGAAGGTGTTGGTTTCCACCATGTCGGCGCCGGCGGCGAAATAGCCGCGGTGGATCTCTCGCACCAAGTCGGGGCGGGACAGCACCAAGACATCAGTGCAGTTCTCCCGTCCCCAATAGTCTTTCTCCACATCCAGGGTCAGTGCCTGGACGCGGCTGCCCATGCCGCCGTCGCACAGCAGCACGCGATCGCGCAGGGCATCGAGCAAATGGGGACGAGTCATGCTGGGACTGCTTTCAGAAGGCGCTTTCGAGGGCGTCGGTGGTGACGGCAACCGGGGCCGCTCCGGTTGCAGGCCAAATCCGCACGGCAAGCGGACCCAGAATCGTAAGAGAGGCTGTCGGATTCAAGCCGAGAGAGGCGAACAGGCGGTTGACGGTTTCATCGGAAAAGCCGGACCAGCGATGGGCGAGACGAGCGGTGAGTTCCTGGCGGTCGTGAGCGGCGAGATCGATCAGCAGCAGCCGGCCTCCTGGGCGCAGCACGCGGGCCGCTTCGGCCAGCACGAGGGCAGGATCCTCGGCATGGTGCAGGACCATCTGCAGCACGACGATGTCATAGGACCGGTCGGGCAGCGGCAGGCGATACATATCCGCCAGGCGAACCGCGCAATGCGTGAAGTCGGGGCCGGCAAGTCTGACGCGGGCCAGGGCGAGCATGGCTTTGGACGCATCCACGCCGAGCGCCTGCCTGACGTGTGGGGCGAGCAGTTCCAGTACTCGGCCGGTGCCGGTGCCGATGTCCAGCAGGCGACCGCCGCCCAGGCCGCTGCCATCGTGCGGTTGCACCAGCGACAGCAGGGCCGCTTCCACCGCCTGGGCTGGTAGGTCCAGCGCCCGCATCTCGTCCCAGTCGGCACCCTGACGCCGGAAACTCTCCGAGGCAATGCGGGCGCGTTCGGCCAGCACCCGCGCGGCCTGACGGCAATCAGCCTCCAGCACCGGGTCGTCCGAGGGCAATTGGGCAATCAGGGCGCGACCCAAAAGGCCATTATGCGCGCCACTGTCGCCAGCAGGCTGAGTGAACCAGACATTCGCCCCTTCCCGCACCCGGTCCAGCAGCCCGCAGTCGCACAGCAGCTTCAGGTGGCGCGACAAGCGTGGCTGCGACTGGCCGAGGATCTCGGTGAAGTCCATGACGCAGAACGCCCCGCGCGCGGCGAGGGCGAGCAGACGCAGGCGGGTCGGTTCGGCGGCGGCGCGCAGCCCGGCGAGGAGCATATCCATGATCGGTGCTCAATGACATAAAGACATCCTTATGTCCAGATATGCTTTGATCAGAAGCGGTCCTCCGAGCTGCCCTTGCCGGCTGGCAGCGTCCGCAGGCGTTCCAGCACGGCGGGTACGTCGTCCAGCACCTCGAACAGATCGCGGCAGGCGGGATCAGCGAAGCCTTGGACGATGGCTTGGTCGATGGTGGCGACCAGAGGTGCCGCCCATCCGGCTATATCGCACAGCAGGATCGGCTTGTTGTGCAGGCGAAGCTGCCGCCAGGTGATGATCTCGAAGGTCTCGTCAAAGGTGCCGAGGCCACCGGGCATGGTCAGGAACGCGTCCGATTCCTGGTACAGGCGGAACTTGCGAATGTGCATGCTGTCGGTGACGACCATGTCCTGCGCGCCTTGATGGGCAACCTCGAGCTGCTTGAGGAAGTCCGGGATCACGCCCAGCACCGTGCCGCCGGCTTCCAGCACGGCGTCCGCGATGACACCCATGATGCCAATGCGGCCACCGCCGTAGACCAGGCGAATGCCGGCGTTGGCCAGACCGTGGCCGAGCGCACGCCCCGCCTGGGCGTACGCCGGGTTGAAGCCAACGCGGGAGCCGCAGAACACGGCGAGTGAGTGAATGGCCGACATGATTATCCTTCTAGCTAAGCTTTCAGTCTGTTCCGCCGCCGCCAACTCTGCTAGCGGATCATTATGGCGGTGCAGCATTGTAATCCGCTGGTGCTACAGCGGCTTGCGATGTTTGACCAATACGAAGTGGAGAAGGCTTTCATCAATGAAATACAGGATCGCTTTAGGTGCCGCCGCCATGCTCGCGGCGATGGGCGCGGCGCGGGCCGAAGGGCCGGACCTGATCGCCGTCCGCCAGGCCGCCTATGATCTGAACGCCGGCACGTTCGCCTTGATCAAGCAGACCGTGACGACCAAAGGCGATGTCAAGCCGTTGGAACAGCCAGCCAGGGGAATAGCAAAGTGGGCTGCGGTGATCCCGTCGATGTTCCCCAAGGGCACGGAAACCGGTCACGACACCAAAGCATTGCCAGAAATCTGGTCTGATTCGGCCGGATTCCAGAAGGATGCGGCGGCGATGGGCGCCGCGGCGACCAAGCTGGCCGATGCGGCGAAGGCCGGCGACACCGAGGCGGTAGCGGCTGATTACAAGGTCCTCGGTGGCACCTGCGGCGCCTGTCACAAAGCCTATCGCGCGAGGTAGCTGGTGTCGTCAGATTACCCAGCCGCCATCCACGGCGATATCCTGCCCGGTGATCTGACGGGCGTGCTCGCCGACTAGGAACAGCACCGCGCCGGCGACATCGTCCGCAGTGGAGATCCGGCGCAAGGCATATTCCGCGGCCATCCGGTCGCGTGCCGCGTCCGCGGTGATTCCCAACCGCTCTGCCATGTCGCCGCGCACGCGGTCAAAGCGTTCGCCTTCCACCATGCCGGGGCAGACGCAGTTGACAGTCACGCCGAATGGGCCGGCCTCCAGCGCGGCTGACTTGGTCAGCCCGCGCAGGCCCCATTTCGAGGCGCTGTAGGCGGCCCGTCCGGCACGCCCGCGCAGGCCAAAGGTGCCGCCGACATTGACAATGCGGCCGTAGCCGCGAGCGATCATGCCGGGCATCACGGCGCGCATCGTCAGGAAGCAGCCGGTGACGTTCAGGGTCATGATCTGCTCGAATTCGGTCAGGCTGTTCTCCCAGAACGGACGACCCAGCGGGCCGGAGCCGCCGGCGATATTGACCAGGAAGTCGATGCGGCCGTCGAACGCGGTATCAACAAGTGTCATCGCGGCGGCGACGTCGGCTTCCCGCGTGACGTCGCAGGCGGCGACAACGATGCGCCGGCCAGTGGCGATGAGTTCGGCGGCAAGCGGCGCAATCGCGTCGGCGTCGCGGGCGACCAGCAGCAGATCGGCGCCGGCGGCGGCCAGCGCGCGGGTGATCGTGGCACCCATGCCCTTGGCGGGTCCGGTGACCAGCCCTACGCGTCCTGCCAGCATGTCATCCTCCGCTTTGGTTCGCGGGTTGGCGTGCAACGGCCGTGCCGGGAAAGATTTTGCGTCCGGGGCTGATGCGCCTGGGGAGCGCCTGAACCGGCGGCGGGATGAGGACGGGGCGATCGAGACCCGTGTGCTGACCGCGGGCGCGATCAGGCTGGACCCGCCGGGGCTGGAGATCACGGTTGAGGCGGTTTATACAGGTTAGGAGGCGACGCCAGTCGCTTGCCACACTGCGGATGTGGGCGATCTCAGGGCCACGGGATCGGCACCAGCACGTTCTTTCAGGAAAGGAGCTGACCGATGACCAGCCTTTACGATGAAGACATCCTACTATGGTCGGAGCGGCAGCGCGATCTGTTGCGCCGTGTTGCGGCCGGCGAGCCGGTGAACGAAGCGCCCGACTGGCCGAACATCATTGAGGAAGTTGAAAGCGTGGGACGCAGCCCCAGCATTGAACCGCCCTTTTGTATCACCAGGGCACCTCTAACCATCTGATATCCTAAACTAATCCGCTAAAACAGGACCTTAATAGGCGCTTGGTGGAGGGGGTTTCCGCCGTTAAGGCCAATTTATGTAGTTAAATCAGTGACTTGCAAAATAGCGTCGCGCTATCCCACAAACTAGCCCATGAGCCTGTGCAGCATGTCGGCGCACACTGGCGCATAACGCTTGACATGGCTGGAGTCGTTTTCAGATCGTGGTGCCGTTTGGTTTGAGCTAAATTAAGGGGTTGCCAGTGGCAGATGCACCAGTTGTCCGCATAGCAGAAAATTCGCCCGAGTATGTGGCATATCAGCTATTCAGGCATGTAGTCGTAGCAGACAAGAAGAGCCTGGGTGGCGGAGCCGCCCCCTCGTCAGTAGATCGAAAGTACATCCTTGATACCTATGCTGAATGCCTGATGGCAGTTAAGAGACCCGATCAGCGATTGCATTCGAATTAGGTCCGGCGTCGTCACCCTCGGCCAAATCGTCCCCCACCTTCCGGTGCTCGACGTGGCCTGCAACCGCTGCCCACGGCGCGGCAGGCTGCGCACCGACCGCCTGATGGCGGAGCATGGTCCAGCACTGCCCATGCCAGCACTGCGGCAGATCGTCGCGGCTGACTGTGCCCGGATGGCCGCAGGACAAACGCATGATGTGTGCGGGGTGCATTTCCCGACGCTGGCCGGGCTGGTGCTAATCCGCACCAGCCATGACAATACACCCATGCCCCTTAGCTACCGGGTCGCTTCTCACTGATACTCGATTGTCGAGAGCAGCTAGAATGACAATTAATCTATCCAAAGAGAAGCGTTCAACATTTCCATTTAGAATGCGCGACACGTCCGGCTGATCAATGCAATCAGCCCTGTCATAGGCGTTGACATGCCGCACCACATCGCTTTGCCTCCAGTTTTTATTTTCTATTGTCTCCCGAATTTTTTCGACTAAGCCGATTTTGATGCGGAAAAGCTCCGGATTTTGATGCCCTCTGGATTTTAAGAACCCCTCAGAACGCCGAACGATAGGCGTATTTTCAAGGGGATCATCGCGCCAGTTCGGGCCATCAAAGTTATGTCCTTGATCAGCCATGTACCCCACTCCTTTGTAAACGCGCACGTCGCTTGGCGCGGGCGTTGAATGCATCCCACAATTCGGCTGCGAGACTTTCGCTGTCGCGTTTTGCATTTGCCAACCGCTCAGCCAACCTGTCCTTCTGCCACTCCGGCACTTCCTTGCCGGACGGAGACTTCTTATCGCCAGCGTCCAGAACAAAAACCACTTGCTGACATCCTAACCAAACGTAAACACGAAAAGCATCACCGTCGTATGGGAGTTTGATTTCCCATATGCCAGTGAGCCTGCGGTCGTTCGTCATAGGCCCGTACATGTTGCCCGATGGAGTTCTACCATTTTGCAGTGCATCAAGAGCACCATCTGCCGTTTCTCCCACCTCTCTTGGCAGGAGAAGGTAGTCCTTCTCACATCGTTGGTTGATAAAGATCACCTCTTTGATATCGATGCTCGTTCCAGATGTCACCGCAATGTCCTAATATGGAAGTTCTGCCATAATCACAAGCGCAATTAGACATTACGGTGCAGCGATGCAAGCACTGTTTGGTTACCAGAGAATGATGGCCGCAGGCGACATCGCCGGCTACATCACCATATCGCGCAATGGTTGCTGAATGGTTAATGGCCGCTGCGAATAATCCAGCATTGCACATGCGTTAAGGTGGGCGGCCAGTGTGGTAGGGATAATATTCCTTTTTGGGGCTTTTGGTCAAGCTCAAATTGATCGGTCGCAGCTCGTCCCATCGGATCAGCTTCCGGCGCCCTTCCGCAGCCGCACCCCCGCCCCTCCACCGTTTTCCTGGATGAACTCGACGCCGGCCGCTTCGAGGGCGGCGCGGATGGCGTCAACGGTCCGGGGATAGAGCGTTTCACCGCGTTCCAACCGAGTTATCGTATTGGTCGAGACGTTCGCGGCCGTCGCCAGTTCCCTGACGCCAAGATTGAGCGCGGCCCGCGCCATCCGACACTGCTCTGGTGTCATGAAACCTCGCTACAGGGTAGCGATTTGGGCTTGCCAACCGCTGATTTGTCGCTACCGTGTAGCAACCTTGCGCCAGATGCACAAGGAAACAAACACGGGAGACACCCATGCCCACGGCTAAATCAGACCCTACCACATCCTCCACCGATTTCACCGCCGCGATCGGCCGGATGCGGGCCATCGCCACGCAGTCGGCCGATCACCTGTTGCTTGGCGACGGACCGCCGCACCCCGACGCGGCCTTGCTCGATATCTGCGCCGAGATCGGGCACCAGCGGCGGGTTGCCGATGCCGCCGCTCAGCGTTGGCGGGAGGCCGATCGCGCGGCACGGTTCCGCAAAACCGAAGCGGACCGAACGACGAAGGACGCATGTGACAAGGACTACACCGCAACCGGCCAGAAATACGCGCACCTGCTGCGAGCAGCCGCGAAGCTGAAGGCGACGACGGCGGCCGGGATCTACGCCAAGGCCATCGCCGTTCGCTCGTCCAAGACCGGCGCCGCCTATTTGGCGACGTCCATGGCCGATGACTTGATCGCCTGCGAGGAATTGCGGCAAACCCTTTGGGCGACGAATGAAGGCGATGCAGCATGACCCGCACCTTCCGTGCCACTGGCGATGCGCCTCCGGCCAAGCCGCCGAACTTTCCTTACAAGCCCCCGGCGAACAGTCCGCCGCGCCGCAAGCCGAAACCGATGCTGCTGCCGCAGAATGACCCACCTGCAGCCTGATCAGCCGCTTACCGATACAGGGGCCGTTCCGAGAGGGACGGCCCCAACGGTCATGCCGGCAGTCCGCCAATGACGACGAACGGGTGCTCTCCATACCACGCGGCATCCACCGCCCGCGCCTGAAACGCGTCCAGGGTTTCACCCGGCTCGCGCGCAATCGATTTACCACCGACCCGCGCCTGCATCGCTTCGCCGCCCGGAAGTCCGCCGTGGACGATGATGATGTCGGGATCGTGCATCGGAATCCTCAATGTGCCAACTGGCTGGCGGATACGACAGCGTTGCCGCCGGTTTGGTTCATGACGGTGACAGAAGCGCCGCCCGGCTTCTGCGCTCTGGCAAGCGCTTCAAGCGCGGTCGCGGCACGGGCCAGTTGCTGCCCGCTCAGGCCCTGATCGACGCCACGCTGAACAACCTCCGGGTCAAAGCGCCGCCCGGTTTCATGACGGGCCATTTCGGCGACTACAGCCGCGGCCGTCTCGCGATTGCGGAAATCAAGCGGGGCATCAGGCGCCAGCCCGGTGCCGCGCGAAACGCTGGCTATGTAGCTGTTCGTGTCGTTTCCGTCGCTGGCGGGTGCCCATTTGTTGATCACCCCGCTGAGCGTGCCAACCCCACCGGCTTGGTATCGCAGAAGCTGTCGCTCGGATGCGGCAAAGCCTGCCTCCGGCGTGTCATAGACGCCGAAGCGCCCATCTGACCCAACCGCTCCCTGACCAGGCGCATAGCTCAGATTCAGTGGGTTGTTGTTTCGGACACCACGAGGTTCCGTGAGCGGCGTCCAGTGGAACCCCAACCCTGGGGTAAAGCCCCATCCCGATTCGCCGGGTGCCGTCTCGGACTTGTTCAACGATGTCCCCGGCGTCGCGGCGGCCTGCTTGGACTTGTCGTCAGGAATAACCCAACTGGCCGCATACTCAAAAGCCGAGCCGATTGATCGCGCCAAGGCCCCAACCTTCGACGTGAAGGACTCCACGTCCGCGGCGAATTGCGGCGTGCCAATGAACTTGGCGAACGCCCCCAGCCCTTCCGCCAGGTCATCAATCCATGCCTTAACTTGGGGGCTTTGCAGGAACGAGCTGACGAGGCCGGTGAAGGCGCTGGACAGCTTCTCCAATTGAGGCGCAAGTGGCGTCAATCCTCGGATGAACGTCGTCTCGATTTCCTCGCCAGCTCGGTGCATTTGCACCTGGAGGTCTTGCCAAGCTTTCTGCTGTTGTGTGGTCAGGTCGAGGGCTTTGACATCGGTCTGATATTGTTTGCCATAGCCCGCGACCTCGTTGGCTGGCGTGGCTTTTAGGCGTTGAAGTTCGCTTAAGCTCATGACAGAGTCGGCTCTGTAAGCGGACATTGTCGGAGCAAACATCGGACCAAGCGGCGTCTTATCGACCAGTCTCTTCAATGCTTGAACTGATTCGATGGCTAAATCGGCGTTATTTTTATTCTGGATATCAGCAGACGATATTCCAGATGCATTGAGTGCAAGAAACTGGTTGCTCCGAACGTCGGTCTTCGCCGTGTTTATATTTTCCAGGAAACGGTTAGGGTCCACGAGCCGTCCGTAATTGACATCAAACGCTTTTTCCTCGCCGGGCGTGACGCCGAGGCCCATGGCGGAACGTCGGGAATTACCGGCGCCGATGGCAAGGCGATCAATACCGAACAAGCCGCCGCCGCCAAGTAGACCGCCGATCAGGCCGGTGAGTTCACCCCAGCGCAGGAGGGTTTTCGTCGCATCGGTAATATGGCCGACGAACGTCTTTGCATTCCGAGCCATGTCGCGCCAAGCCGCTGCCTGAGAGGCCGCAATGCGGCTGGCCGCCGATTGTGAGCCAACGGCTTTCTGAAGAGAACCTGCTTGACCCGCAAGAGCCGTGGCGCCTTTGGCATGAGCCGCGGAAACATCGGTTGCTGCCTTCGCCGTGCCATGCGTTGCTGCTTCTACGGCCTCCGCCCCGCCAATCACGCCTTCCATCGCGGCAACGGCTTCGGTTCCCGTTGTGCGCCACATCTCAGGCGTCTGTTTGAGTTGTTCGCTATACTTATTAAACAGGGATTGGAACCTGACGAAGGCGCCATCATTTATTTCTATGTCGATAATACTTTTCACGGCCACGGCTCAGGCCACCTTGAGTTGTGGCGTCATGTCGAGCACGGTTGCCCAGGAATTGGCATCTGGTTGCCGGAAATTGCCGTAGTGGTGGATTGCAATGACATTGAAATTTCCTGAGAACGTCAGCTTGTTCTTGTCCTGCCCTTGGAATGATGTAAACGCCGCCGCGTTGTTCGTGATCAATGTCTGAGGTAACGTCACCAAATCAAGCAGATCGATATCCCCGCGCATGACGGTCTTGATTTGAACCACGTTCGCTTCCCGCCAAGTCGGCTGTCCGACCAAATCTTGAAACGAAATAGCCGTGGCAGGGTTTGCCGGCCCATACAGATCGGAGGCAATCACTGTCGCACCATCGTAGGAGATGATGACGCCTGGATAACCTGCATCAGTGATAATGGATTTGCTCAACGGATTCAGCACAGCCGCCATGGACTCAAGCGTGCCCCAATAGCCCGTTTCGACATGAGAGAGCACCAGGCGCGGGCTGAGGTTGATGGTTTGCTTGGCCGTCGGCAATGCGGTTGCGAACGTGTTGGACAGAGCGCTCGCAAGCGTTGTTCCCGCCTGCCAGTCCAGCACGAAGTTCATCGGCGTGGTCGCGGTGCCAGTGGCTGGATAGAAGACCAGATCAATACTTTGATCGGTGCCAATCCAGTTCCCGAATGCCTGCAATATTTGCCCCTTGACCAAAAGTCGCGCTTGGCTCGGATCAGCCAATGGCAGTCCTTTCGACATGCCGCCATACACTGAAATGTCGGCGCCGTTCAGGTCGTAGGCGTTGCCGATGTCGCGAAGCCCAAGCCCCCAGATCCGCACGTACGCCGATCCTGCCGGCACATGAAATGGCGCCAAGGGTATATCCAGTTCCACATTCAGCGCGGCCGGATTGAACCCGCCGGTCGGCAACAAGCTCGTAATCCCCATGCCGCCGAGAGATGACGGCAGCAAAGACGCTCCAGTCGTGGGTGACGTGATGTCGATGCTGTAGAAACGCACTTACGCGACATCCCGGATGGCGGCCAGACGCGCCTCACTGGCGGCCCATGCTGCCATGTCGGTTTCCGCCGGCAACCGCTGTAGCGCTCTCTGGTGGCGATTGGTGGCAGTGAATAGGCCGGAGCCGCCGGCGAAATTGACCAGGCCATAAAGCGCACGGTAGACGCCGATCCCAGGCACCTCGGCGGCCAGGATCTGATCCGCCAGACCATCAGCCTGGCGCATGATCGACGCCACCGCCGCGTGATCAGCTTCTGTCATGCAGCCAACCTTTCCTCGTCACACCAGACGCGCCAGGCATGCCGCAGTGCCGCCCCCAGGTTCCGGCCAAACCGCGGACCATCGCACAACGGGCTGTGCCGCATCCGCTCCCGCAGGCCAGCGCGCAATGCGGCCAGCGCCGGAACATCGGCGGCCCGCGCCACAGCCATTTCGATGTAGTCCGGCACGGAACCGGCGATCCAATCCGCCAGGCCGACGTTACGCATGTGTCCGGACGAATGCCGTCCGGCGAAGAAATCGCCCGCTAGGGCAATTGAGGGCACGCCCATCCAGAGCGCCTCGCAGGTGGTCACGCCACCGGAATGGGGGAATGGGGCCAGGGCCACGTCGATTTCACACCACTCGGCCATGTAGCGTCGATGGCTAGACGAGCTCCGCAACTCAAGCCGTCCAGGGTCGATCCCGTTCGCCACGAAGACCGCCCGCATCCGGTCGATGGTCTGCCTATCGTGAAGCCCGTTAGCCTTCAAAATCAGCCGTGCTGTCGGCACCCGGCGAAGGATCACCGACCAGGTGTCGATCACGCCAGCGTTGATCTTTACCAATTCATGGAAACAGCCGAATGTCACATGGCCGTTCGCCAGAGTGGGCAACGGCACGACATCCGGCGCATACGGCGGCGGGCTGTAGCAGACATAGCTGCCTGGCAAGTATAGTAGGCGCTCGGTAAAATGCGCCTCAAACTCAGGCGGCGTATGCCACCAATCGGTGATGAACCAATCCATCTCCGGCATGCCGGCGGTGCCTTCTTTGCCGCCGGCCCACGTGATCTGCACCGGTGCCAAGCGATGGGCGCAGGCGGACAGTCGGCCACTTGTCCCCTGTCCGCCTATATCGAGTAGGATATCGATCCCGCGTTCGCGCGCGGTGGCAACCAGCGCGAGATTGTCCATCGCGCACACCTCCAGCCATTGCGACCGAAAACGAAAGCGATGCGTGACGGGATCATCCCGCAGTGGAATATTCGACAGGCAAATCACGTCAAACTGCGCCCGATCAAGGTTTTCAATGCCGCGGACGGTTACCCATCCCGGTGCATCGGCGCGGAAATGCCCACCCAGCAGGCCAATCGTCAGCTTTCGGTCGGGTGCGCGGGTGTTATTGAACAGCGGTTGCACGCTGCGTGGCAACAGCGCGGCGCTGTCACGCGCCGCTGCCAGCAAATCTTCCGGCGTCGTGCGTTCATGGTATAGCAAAAAGTCGAAGAGCGCCTGTCGCGGCAGCAATGCCGCGGGATCGGACGCTATGGCTTGGCGCACAAACGCCACGGCTCCGTCCTGTAGGCCGACGAGCATGGCAGCGATCGCCAGCATGTATAACACCCAGGCATTTGGCCCGAACCGTGCGAGCGCCGCCATGAGGATCTGTCCGGCTTCCTCGTTTCGAAGCAGCAGCATCAGCACCGTGGCGCAGTCGTATTCCACCCATTGTCTGTCGGGACACCGCGCCCGCAGACGACGCATCAGCGCATCCGCGTGCAGATGCAGTTGCAGCAGATCAGAGGCATAATTATCCTCTTTCTCGAAGACCGCGCCGGGATGCAGCGTGCGATATTGAACGATCATCGCCTCCACGCGCTGGCGAAACTGCATCATAGCCGCGTCGCGATCGACCGAGGTCATCAAGCCGGAGGCGGAGTCTACCTCCATGCGTTGAAGGCAACCTCGATCGCTCCGCCACCCGGCACACCTGACAAGACAATGCCAACCGAAAAATACAAATCCATACTCTGATTCGGCATAGCCGCCGCCATCGTCGCGGTGATTTTCAGCATCTGATTTCCGAGGCTGGCGTCAGCCAATCTTGCGCAGTCATTAAAAATGAACGAGCCAGGGCTGCCTTGCGTGATGACGGTGACACGGGCGATGTGACCGGGAACGGGCTTGATGACAGTCGGGACGGTAATGTTTCTTAGTATCAACGCCCCGGACGTATTAAAGGCTTGGACCGGATCGACCGGCGTCGCACCCCAATATTGTGAATAGGACCCGCTCATCTCAGCCTGCCGGTCGCGTGTTGATGCCGATCAAGCGGCGCGATGGACGTTTCATCTCGTGGATGAACGTATGATCACCAAAAAAATTGATCGTGCGCTGGCCGGTGGCGGGATCGACTTTGACAACCTCTCGGATCACGCCTGGAATGGTTTCAGGCGTGCGCGCCGCAACGACCGCATCGCCATAAATCCGGTCCTCGATCGCGTCGAAGGCCGGGCCTGACAGCGTGGCCAGATCGATCTTGTCAAAGCCCGCCGAATGCCGCTGCAAACCACGCGCCATCCGGGACCGGTAGCCCTGCAACGTTTCGCCCATCATCGGCGACGGCGCGCGCGAACCAAGTCCCAGATACGCGGCATCCGCACGAGCCTGGACAAGCGCCTTGGCAGCAGCATCGGCGCGTTCGTCCTTCGCCGTATCGGCGGCCGTTCGCCGCGTCTCCCCGCGGCCTGGAAGCGAACCATCGTCGTTCAGATCGAGGCCATCCGCATCTTTGCGCCTAGTATCCCGACGCGCCTTGTCGGCTGCCTCCATGGCATCCATCCTCGCACCTATGGTCCCCATGTGCGCAAGTATCTGGTCGATCTTCGCTTCCATATCGGCTGCGGCATCATTGGGCGCCTCAGCTTCTTTTTCCTCGGGGGTTTTTTCGATCTCGTCGCTCATGTCACTACCTTTCAATAAGTCGTTCCTAATACCGGACGGGCCGTTCTCGCGATCCCACACGCCGTTTTCCACCAAGCTGACGTGGCAGAGGTGTTGCGGAGATTTTTCGAGCAAAACATGACTGCCGTCGCCTAGCGGGATCGTCACATTGCCATCGCTCGGACTAAAATTGACCGAAGGGCTGGTCGAAATCGTCCGCTCCTGCAACAGATTGTTTGTTGCGTCGTCATAAATCCTGGCCACGGCCCATACGTCCGGCCCGAAATTCGCAGGATCAGTGTCGTTCTGAAATCCATCTGCATCAGCGATGTATGGCAACAAAATACTGCCAACGTTCCTGTCAGAAAACTCAGAAGAGGTGAGGCGGCCACCGGCCGGGTGCTCAACTAAAACTGGCAGGCCGGCAACTCGCGATAGCATTTCCGGGTCTAACCAGATGTTTGGATCACGAAATACCGTTTCATTGAGCGCAACTCTTTCGGCCGTTCCGGTCGATGTGATCCGGATAGCCCATAGCATGTGATCGGCACACGGAGTGGGGCTGGTCATCAACCCCGTCGCGATCAGTCGTGCGGTTTCAAGTTCGTTCAAGAGGTGGCCGCCGCCGTGCAAGGGCCAACAAACGCAGCGGCGGCCGGGTCCGGCGGGTGACTAGGCCGCCGTACGGGAATGAAGATCATGCGGTGCCGATCGGCTGCGCGCACGCTCGAATAGCCGCGGAGACTTGGAGTGCATCGATGGCAATTGTTTCAGCCATCGTGCCGGCAATCCGATCCGTTCCGAGGCCGTGCAGTCCGTTTAGAAGCGTCTGCGTGCCGCTTATGTGTTGCTCCGCATCCAACTCATTGCAGCCCCGCCCACGGATTTGCCGCGTCGAGTAGCTGACATGCTCAGCCAGACGCGCCGTTACCTCGATCGCAATCCGGTCCTTGGGTGCAGCTCGCGCAAACCGTGACAACAAATTTCGCTCGATGATGACAGCCATCTCGTCGCGAATTTCCGCAATTTCCATGCGCGCCCGTCGCTCGGTCTCGGTCATGGTCGCGCGTCCAGCGCCTGTGCGATGGCCGCACTGACGGCTTCCGCCTGAGCACCGCCTCGGGCAACGGCAACGGCGTCCAGGCGGTCCAGCCAGCCCGTCAGGACCGTTGTCGCTAGCCACGAACGCGTCACCCTCGCGTGCGAGGCTACGGCGTCAAGACGATCGCGGAGGTCAGAGGGGAGCGTCATAGAAACGGTTATGGTCGCCATGCAACACAATATAAGGCATTGGGCCGCCATGTTCAAGTAAAATGCGGATTTTCTCTCACATCTTGTGCGTGTGTGTGCGCCTTTACTACGGAGTAGAGAGTAAGACGCCCTATGGCGGTGGATCGAGCGCCAGTGTAATTGCCCACAACGCCGCCCGCCGCAGCGGATCGTCGCCATCGTCGCCGCCACGAAAGTCCAGCGCGCCACCGAAAGCCGATGTCTGCGCCTTCAGATGAGCCGGCAGGCATAACTTCACCCGGCCCGCCGCGATGTGCGCCGCGGCCGGCAACAGCAGCAGATCGGAAAGCTGGAGATGCTCCGGAATCTCGTGCACGAAATATCCCGCGACCTGAGCCGGGCGTACCAAATCCGGCTGCACGAACAACACTCCCCCACGCTGTGCCCGTATCGCCGTCGCCAGCTCGGCCAGGCGCGTGGCAATGCCACTGAACAAGCCGCCGGTCAGTGGTCCGGCATCGTAATCCAGCACCACCATCGTATCGTCAAACGTCATGGCGCAAAAAATGACAGCCACAATGCCTTGCCGACTGACAGCGAGCGTCGCGAAGATGCCCTTGCACACCGTCGGCAACGGCAATGCCGCATGCCCGGTTAGGAGATCGCCAGACCGCACCATCGCCGGCCGGCGATCCAGATCCAGACCGACCAGCACACCGGCCGCGGCATTGGCACAATCATCATGTGCGCCCTTGGGTTCCGCGATACTGTCCTTACCCGATCGGCCCGTGCGCCGCTCCAGCCCGACGAACTGTGACGCCAACCGCTTGTGGTCCAGCAACTCCACGCGGCCAGCGTTCGCCAGCGGCAGGAAGTCGGCATAGATGTCGGATTTCCCTCTGGCCGACTGCTCGAACGTGATGCCATGCGCGGCAAATCGGGCAACCGGCCACAGACCGGCATAGTGGTCCCCAACGATCCGGGTTATGCCGTAGCGCTTTAACAGCGCGGCACATTCGGCAACCGCCACGTCCGGATCAAACGGCGGCCGGATCTCCAGCAGCGCATCCAGAATGCCAATGTCGCCGGCCTGATGGCCAATCGCCAAGGTGAACGAATCGCTAGCTCCCCCGGACGGATCAACAAACGCCTGATGCTCAGCACCCGGTTCGGGGGGCAGTTCATGCCGTCCCCACATGGTAATGGCGTCGATCGCCTCGCGCGTGATGAAGTCGGCCAGGTCGTCGCGAAATTCTGCGCCGTATTCGGCGCGTGCTGCCTCCGGGTCTTCTTCGTATGCCTCAGCAATGATCGCCGGATCAATGCGCGGGTTCATCGCCTCCGTTGGGGCTTTCCATACCAGGACTCTGGCATCGTCCTTCCCATAGTGACGACGGAATGAGTTATACAGCGCCCCCTTCTTGCCGTAGGGGCTAGACGCCAGCATCAAGACCGATCCGGGTATCGACGCCATGCCGGGACGAAGCGCGCGTAGGATTTCGGTATCGGGGTTGAGGCTTTCCTCGGATCGCCAGAATGCCACCTCATCGGCCAGCACCGCCGCGTAGCTGTAGCCGCGCGTGCTGCGGAAGCTTGCGGCCGCAATCTCGATCTGCACGCGGTTGGACAGCAGGATCGTGTCCTGGGTCTCGTCCAGGATCATCGGGCGCAGGCTCGGTATCTCGCGTAGCAGGCCCTGGACGAAGCGGAAGATGCTCCGCCCTTGCTTCTGGGTCTGCGCCAGCACACCAATCGTCGCCACCTCGCCGGCCGCCAGGTGTTCGTCATAAGACCGCAGCACCGCCAGCGCGACCGCGACAAACGCCAGCACGCGCGATTTTCCGCCACGGCGGCCGACGATCAACGCAGCCTCCGTGAATGGCGTGGCCGGTGCCGTGGTCCGGCCGGTGTAGAGCCGGAACAGCGCGACCTGTTCGGTTGTCATCGGCGCGGCGAACAGGGCGGCCACGAAAGCCCGCCAGGCGTTCCAGGATGTGCCCCTGAAGTGCGGACCGAACATCTCAGGGTCAGTCAAGGCGTCCGAGATAGCCGCGCCATCGTGCATCTCAGGTCCCGCACGTCCTGCTCATCATGGGGTCAGTGGATCAAGGCCCGTGATCTGCCGTGGCGTCCTGACACGTGGCAGAGGAGGCGGGGCGACCTTGAGGCCAAGCTGGCGCAGTAGACGCGATAGGCTGTTTGCCCAGGCGAGGTACGTCCGGGAGTCGTGTTCGGTTTGCTGCTCGGTCTCGGTAAACTTGCGATCCATCGATGCGATGCGAACCGTCAACTGCACCGCCTGATTGATCAGCATGGCTTGCGTGGTTGATGGGTTGCCGCCGACATGTGCAATCAATGCCGCACGAGTGTCACGCATCAGCCGAGCTTCGCGGGTGCGTCCGTCCCGTTTCGCCAGTGCAGCGGGACGAGAGTAGGGTCCGATCGGCGGGATAGATGCGGTGTTGGTTGGCATGGTTGGCATGGTTGTCATCTCTGCATCAGCACATGAACGCACCGCAAGTAGTTTCGTGGGTTAATTTGTGGGATGAGTGCGCCGTTGTGCGGAGTTGTGTTGTAGCAGGCCGATGACAGCGCCAAGTGTGGTGGAAGATACGTCCGCCTATGTTTCGGTGGGGTGACGCAAGAAGTCCGGGACGGCCGAGCGAAAGCATTCGATGCGAGAGGTAGCGGAATTCGTGGCCCTTTTCCCCGCAATCGGACCGTTGACATCGCCGGTTGCGTGCGGTGTGGGGAGGGCGCGCTGCGGCGCGCACCCCCACCACCCGCGCGGCCAAGCCCAAAATTCCGCAGGTTACCCGCATGTCTCCCGCACCCGCATGTCTATGCCTTTGGCCTAGGGAAAAACCACACATGCGGCCGCATGTCTCCCGCATGTCTACCCGCATGTCTCGCCTCAATCCGTGAGCGCATTGACGACGCCGATCTCTGCCAAGATTTCTGCCGCCTTGGCGTCGTCTACCGTCACCCGCTCGACTGAATGCTTACTCGCGTCATGGTAATATTTGCTCTTCACCAGGACTCCGGACTCTATCCATGCGGCGATGATCCGACTGGCCTCACGCTCGGCGCGGCCACCGATGTCCATCAGCGGCTTGCCAGCCCATGGCGTGTGCTTGGCCTGCTTATTTGGGCTGTGGTCTGAGCGGCGCAGAACCGAGAAGACGGATGCCAGTGCAGCGGCGTCCATGCCTTCAAACATGGGACGTGCCTGCCAGACCGTCGCCACGCCGATCTCGTCGCCATCCGGATACTCTGCGGTGGCGTTGTTCAGCGGCACGCCGATCAACTTGAACCACGATGCCTTTTCCGGCGGCGGTGCGTAGTTCTCTTTCGATCCCGCGATCCGGATGTAGCGCCATGGATCTGGAATGTTCATCTTCTCCGCCACCTCTGGCGTCATCCGTGCCAGGATGCGGCAACTTCGAAACGTAGCTCGCAAGCTGGTGGCGCCCATCAGGTCGTCAGGGTTTCCGGCCGAACCTTTCCGCAGGTGATGCAAGACCAGAACCGCAGCATCGCTTTCGCGGGCGATACGGGACATTTCGCCTGCGACCTTGGCAATCATGGCGTTGTTGTTGCCGTCGTCGAGGTTGTGGGCATGGTTGAAGGGGTCGATTAGCATCATCGCGGCGCCGATGGCCTTCAGTTGTTCGATGATTGCAGCGCCATCCGGGTAGGTAACGAAGCCATCAACCGATGCGGCAAAGGACACCCGACCGCTCGGGTTGTGAATGAAGTGGACGCTCCGCAGGACTGCATCATAATCCAGTTGGTAATGGATGCAGGCGGCAGCGATTCGACGATGCCATTCGGTTTCGTCATCTTCGTAAGAGACAATCGCCACGGGTCCGGTTCGCCATATCCGTTCCCCGAGCAGTGGGCGTCCGGTGATCGTGGCCAACATCATGACAACACTGATCGCGCCCTTGCCACCGCCATCCACCGCACCGATGACGGCGGCACTGCCGAACAACAGGAAGCTTCCGTATGCCCATGGCCGGGGCGGAATCCTGTCTGCGCCGATCGGCTCAAGCTTGCTGCGATGGAGGGTACGCGCGTAACCGCCATCATCCGGCATGGGCGTAACCTGCGGATTGCTGTGCTGCCCATGAGGCTGTCTCGGCAATGACGTGCGGTGGAAGCGGTTGATCCCGGCAGCCGTTCATCGCGTGCAGCGTTGCCAGCAGTTGGTCTTCCGAGACGCCCATGCGCAGCAACCGGAATGCGGTGCGGGCAGTGGTTTGCCGGCGGGAATCGGGCACATGCGGCCGATCAGACTTGCGCCTCGGCACCGGGATCGGTGCGTGGCGCCCCGCGTCCAGCCCCCATTGAGCCGTCTTCTGTGCTGCATCCAGATCAAGCGCCGTGCTCGGCAACGCATCCACCAGCCACCGCACCGCCTCGGCGTCGCTGAAACGGGCCTGGTGCTGAATGCCCCCCAGCAACCGCGCCATGTTGCGGAGGGTATAGTGTTTCGCGGTATCCGGTGCGGCACGGACGCGGCTGATTATGTCGTCAACGAACGATACGACGTCGCTGTCCGACGTGGTTTCGCGATCGAGTCTGCGTCCCAGTTCTGGCGGTCTTGATGGGGGTTTCAGGGTGTCCGGGTGTGGCACCATCACGCAAGCCGCGCCGGGGGTGTCTACGATCCGGCAAGGCAGGTGATCCGGCCTGCCGACGAACACCGGAGCTGCGGTGTAAATCGGTTGCGCGGGGCGAAAGGTGCAGGGATCAACCGGATATTGCTTCAGCCAGAAGCCTAGCTCGTCGCCCGTTGCCGGTCGTGACAGCCAGAACCACAACCGCAGCCGGCAACCTAGCTTGATCCCATGCGACGTGGTGGCCTGGACAATGCAGCGCACGCCGTGAAATGCGCCAGGAAGGCACTGGACGGCCTCGGCAGCACAGGCGGCCAGATCATCGGCCCGGATGCTGTCGGGCCGCGCTACCCCGTCCATATCAAGCGCGACCCATTGATGTGGCACCGCTCGCAAGGTCGGCGGATCGCCGGTTGCGGGGTCCGGATAGGCCAGGCGCCGAACGTTCCGGATGCGGGCGGGATCGGCGATGGCACCAAATACCACCGCGCAACTTGGTTGCGGAAGCAGGCGCGCCAGCCAATACCCTATGGCGTCCAGGTTATGCGCGGGCATTTCGAATAGGTCGATTGTCTTGGCGTTGCCGTAGGCTTCGGTGCGGCCGTCCGCGTGGATAGTCTTGGCCAGTCGCAGATAGCGGGAACGAATCACGGTGAGAGTGTCGGTCACTGCATCTCGCTCCGAGCCATCGGTAGCGGATGCACGCCGGCTGGCGGCAGCAAACCGATGGCGGGAATGTTGCGCTTGTGCAGTGCCGCGCCCCATTCATGAGCATGTGCCGAACTAGTTTCGATCAGCAGGAACCGCTGCTTCGTAAGTGCCAATTCGATAGCGAGCCGGTATGAGGCAACGTCGCCGCCAGTTGCGTGGACCATCGCGCCGCGCGCCCAGTAGCCTAGGCGGCGAAAAGCGGTCCAGCCGATGGGGCCGGTGGTGGAATAATCGTCATCGCCCAAGAGCACGATGGTCGGCCGCAGGGACCGCTCCAGTTCTCGCGTAGGCGCGTCCGCGGTGCGCCCCAACTCCACCAGGTTCGTTTCGTGCTGACGCACGGAGCGCAGCAGTTCCACGCGGTGTGGCTTTTCAAGTCGCGCCATTTCGGCAATGAGTTTGTCTATATCCGATGGTTTGCTGATCTGAATGAAGGGGAGCATTTTTGCGTCCTGAATATGGACGCGGCTTGCACGATCGGTCCGGCTCGGCTAAATAATCGGTGTCACTGATTGCCTATCCAGAAGCCCCGCACGCCGCCGCGTGTGGGGTTTTCTTATGCTGCAACCGGCTGACGTGGCCGGGGCGCGCGGATGACAGCCGGCGGCCGGGACCGCAGCCACGCTAAGCCGGCTTCAACGTCGATCAAGGTGCGCGAGCCAACCTTGACGGCTTTCAGTTCGCCGCTGCCAAGATACTCATAGACACTGCGCCTGCCCATGCCGGACATGACAATCCAGTTGTCGATCGTCGTGAATTTCGGGGTTGGGTTTTCCATAATGGCTCCGCATGCATGTTTGTGCGGGGAACCAAATATGCGGGGTTCGTTTCTGAAGCCACGTCAGAAGTTTGGCAGAGGTTTCGACCTGGCCTCTCAACTTCCCCCGAAGTTTTACCCTTGACGTGCGATTCGTTTGGTCTGAGCAAGGCGTCGTCTCGCCCGCTCGGGAGATATGTTGCGCTCTTTCGTGATCGCCTCAACTGCGTTGTGCCCACGATCGGCATCTAGTCCATGCCGGTCATCGTGTCCGTGATCAGCCATTTGGATAAAGGCGTTTTTCTTTCCTTGGCGGCTCAGACCCATGGCGTGGGGGACACGAGCGAGCGCCTTGTCCGGGTCAACGGGCGCGTCACCTTGAAAGTCCCAACCTGACGCCAAGCGCTCAATATTGCGGGTAGTTTGTGCAAGATACGGCAGGCACCATGCGGGAATCGGAAGGGGTGGATCAGCATTCAAGCAGTATGCAAGAGCACGCCAGACATGCAGTGAATTACCGGTCTCCCTCCACCAGGTTTCAGATTGGTCGATCCACATGGCGGTGTATGCTGCTTGATCCATCGCCCCTACCCCATCGCCCGGATCGGCAGAACCGTGTTCGTGTCTGATCCGGTGCGACCGCAGAACGCTGCCCAATCGTTCATCAACCTTTGGCGCTTCTCGAACAGGTCGCCGCGGCGGTAGGCGGCCTCCACCTTCGAATCGATCGTGTGCGCCAACGCCTTCTCGACAACCGCATGCTCGTGCCTGGTCGCCTCGGCCGCCCAATCGCGAAAGCTGGACCGGAACCCATGCACGGTCAGATCATCGCGCCCCATCCGCCGCAGCACCGCCAGCATGGCCATGTTGGAAAGCCCGGTGGACGCCTTGCCGCCCTTGCCGCCGGCAAAGACTGGCGCATCAGCCGTTTCGGTCTGGCGTAGCTTCGCGGCCTGCCGCAGCACGGCCAGGGCGGCATCGGATAAGGGCACGCGATGTTCAGCACCGGCCTTCATGCGGGCGCCTGGCACCGTCCAGACGGCGGCCTTCAGGTCGATCTCCGCCCAGGTCGCGCCGATCACCTCGCCTGTCCGGGCGGCTGTCAGGATCGCGAATCGTAAGGCTAAGCCGGCGACACCTTCCAGCTTTTCCAGTTCCGCCATGAACGCGCCGATCTCTGTCCACGGCAAGGCCGCATGGTGTTCGACCTTGGATACCTTCGCGCGGGCGGGCAGAACGTTATCCAGGTGCCCCTTCCACCGGGCCGGGTTCTCTCCGGCGCGCCAACCATGCACCTTGGCGAAGTCGAGCACGGTTTCGATGCGGCCCCGAACCCGTGCTGCCGTCTCCGCCTTGGTGTTCCAGATCGGCGTCAGAATGCGGGTGACATGCCCGGTGTTGACCGCTGATACTGCGACATCTCCGATCACCGGGTAGACATGCGCCGCCAAGGTCGCGCCCCATTGCCAGGCGTGCTTTTCATTCCGCCATGCGGCCTTGTTGGCTTCAATGTAGCTTTCCGCGGCCTTTCTGAAGGTCACCAGCGCGGCGGCCTCGGCTGCCGCCTCGGCGGCCTTGCGCACCTTCTCCGCCCGCCTGGCGTCCAGCGGGTCGATCCCGTCCAGCCGGAGCTTGCGGGCGGCGGCGGCCCGCTCCCTGGCTTCCGCCAGCCCAATGGTGTGCAGCGGGCCGAGTCCCATCTCCCGCGCCGCGCCGTTCAGCATGAACCGGAACAGCCAACTCTTTCCGCCGGTAGGGCCGACGTTCAAATAGAGCCCGACACCGTCCCCATAGAGGCCGGGCTTGTTCGCATTCTTGACCGCCGCCGATGACAATTTGCCGATCTTCCGCGCCATCCGCCCAACTCCCTGACCCACGATCTATCCCACAATCTATCCCACAAAACATAGTGGGATATGGGCGCACACGGGCGCATAGTCAAGCACAATCGGAGCGACAGGGATGGCCGTTTTCTGCGGATTTTGGCGCTGTAATCGGCGGAGGTCCAAGGCTTTCTGGTGGAGGGGGTTGGATTCGAACCAACGTAGGCGCACGCCAGCGGATTTACAGTCCGCCCCCTTTAGCCACTCGGGCACCCCTCCGGAACCGGGAAGCGCGCACTAAAGCCAAACCCCTGTCCCTGTCAACGCACTTGACCCAGACCGCCTTTTCCCGCCACCTGCGACAAAACCAACCGCCGGGGACGACGCCCATCCACACCCAACTGCAAGCCCCACCCGGATGAGCACCCTCGTCGCTACCCGACACCCCACCTGGCTGCCCTCCCTCCTCGGCCTGTTCATCGCCGTCGGCCCCGCCGCCACCGACATGTACCTACCGGCCTTCCCGGCGGTGGAGGCTTCCTTCGGCACCGCGCCCGGCACCGCGCAACTCACCCTCGCCACCTGGTTCGCCGGCCTTGCCGTTGGCCAGATCACCCAGGGCAGCCTGTCCGACCGCTTCGGTCGAAGACGACCCCTGATGGCAGGATTCGCGATCTTCACCCTGTGTTCCATCGGCTGCGCGCTTGCCCCAACGCTGACTTGGCTGGCCATCTTCCGGGCCGCCGGCGCATTCGGCGCCTCCGCCGGCATGGTCATCGCCCGCGCCGTGGTGCGCGATCTCGCCGCCGGACAGGACGCCGCCATCATGATGTCCCGCTTGATCCTGGTCATGGGCATCTCCCCCATCCTCGCCCCCAGCATCGGCGGCGCCATCCTGATCTTCGCCCACTGGCGGGTCATCTTCTGGATACTGGCGGTCTACGGCACCGCCTGCGTCGTCACCGGCTGGCGCGTCCTGCCGGAGACCTTGCCGCCGGAGCGGCGGACCCGCCTCGGCCCCGCCGCCCAGCTCCAGCGCTATGCCATCATCCTGCGCGAGAGGACGTTTCTCACCCATGCCATCATGGGCGGCTGCAGCACGTTCTGCATGTTCGCCTACCTATCCGGCTGCTCCCCAGTGTTCGAGGATGGTTTCGGCCTCAGCCCTAATGGCTTCGCGCTGGTCTTCGGCCTGTGCGCGATCAGCCTGGTGATCTGCTCGCAGTTGAATGCGAGGCTGCTGCCGCGGTTCGGGCTGTCCGCCATGCTGACGGCGGTGGCATGGATCTCGCTGGGCGGGACAATCGTGCTGCTGGTGCTAGCGTTCAGCGGAGTCCATGTTCTGCCGCTGATCGTGGCACCGCTGGTGGTCGTGGTCGGCTGCCAGGGGTTCGCCAACGCCAACACCAACGCAGGGGCACTGTCGCATCAGGGCGGTCATGCCGGCAGCGCCGCCGCCCTGATGGGAACGTTTCAGTTCAGCCTCGGCGCCAGCTCCGGCCTGCTGGTCGGGTTCCTGACCGATGGCACGCCCCGCGGCATGGCGGCGATGATGTTCTGCGGCATGCTCGGCGCGGTCGTCGCCGACCGGTTCCGGCCGCGCGGCGGGAGCCTCCATCCATGATCGTCGGCATTCCCGCCTGCGCCAAGCGCATCAACGACATGCCGTTCCACCACACGCCGGCGCGCTACGCCGAAGCCGTCATGGGCGGCATCGGCGCCCTGCCGGTCCTCATCCCACCCCTGGGCGAGATCCAGCTCGGCCTGCTCGACCATATCCATGGCCTGCTGGTTCCCGGCAGCCCGAGCAACGTTCATCCCAGCCACTACGCCGGCGGCGACAGCGAAACGCCCGACTTCCATGACATGGAGCGCGACCACACCACCCTGCCGCTTATTCGCGCCGCGATCGCCCGCGGCATCCCCGTTTTGGCGATCTGCCGAGGGATCCAGGAGCTAAACGTCGCGCTGGGCGGCAGCTTGATCCAGCGCGTTCATGCGCGGCCCGGCAGAATGGACCATCGTGGTGGTGACGGCTCGCTTGAGCGCCGCTACGGCCCCAAGCACGAGATCGCGGTCACCGGCCAGCTCGCGCGGATCCTGGGCAATGACAGCATTACCGTGAACTCGCTGCACGGCCAGGCGATCGACCGTCTGGCACAGGGGCTGGTGGTGGAAGCCATCGCACCCGATGGCACGATCGAGGCCGTCTCGATGCCGGCGGCACGCGGTTTCCTGCTCGGCCTGCAATGGCATCCGGAGTGGCGGTTTGCCGACAACCACGACAGCCTTGCGATTTTTCGCGCCTTCGGTGATGCCTGCGGATCAAGATCGTGACCGCACGGGCTGAATCGCCACGGCGGGTGAAGTATGCTTTCAGGCGGTACAAACGTCCATCAGACAAGGCGGGACAACAATGGACCTTCAACTCGCAGGCAAGACGGTACTGATCACCGGCGGCTCCAAGGGCATCGGACGGGCGTCCGCCGAGGTTCTCGCCGAGGAAGGCTGCAACCTCATTCTGGTGGCCCGCGACGCGGCGCTGCTGGATGAAGCCGCGGCGGCGATCCGCGCCAAGCGACAGGTGAACGTCCGTACCATCGCCGCCGACCTGTCCAGCGACGCATCGGTGCGGCGCGTCGCGCAGGAAGCCGGAGAGCTGGACATCCTGGTAAACAACGCCGGGGCGATCCCGCCGGGCGATGTGCTGTCGATCGACGATGCCAGATGGCGTCAGGCCTGGGACCTCAAGGTATTCGGCTATATCTCGTTCTGCCGCGTGATCTACGCGCGGATGAAGGCCCGCCGCACGGGTGTGATCATCAACGTCGTCGGCGCCGCCGGAGAGAAATTCCCCACCAACTACATTGCCGGCGCGGCGGGTAATGCCTCCTTGATGGCGTTCTCGCGTGCGCTGGGCAAAGGCGCGCCGGCCGACGGGCTGCGGGTGGTGGCGATCAACCCTGGCCCGGTGGAAACCGACCGGCTGGTCATGCTCCGCAAGGCCGAAGCACAGCAGAAGTTCGGCGACGCGGAAAAGTGGCGGGAACTGACCACCAGCATGCCGTTCGGCCGAGCGGCAAGTCCGCGAGAGATTGGCAATGCTGTGGCGTTCCTGGCCAGTCCGGCGTCGGGCTACACCACCGGCACCGTGCTGACCATCGATGGCGGTGGCTGAAACCTCTTGCAATCTTCTGTCTGACCAGTTATCTGACTAGTCTAACCAATGAGCAGGAGGCTCATATGCAGACTTGGCCAGTGCAGGAAGCGAAATCGCGCTTCAGTGAATTCCTTGATACCTGCCTGGAAGATGGTCCACAGATCGTCTCCCGCCGCGGCACCGAGGCCGCGGTTCTGGTGCCGATCGGCCAGTGGCGCAAGCTGCAGGCCGCCAGTCAGCCCACGCTGAAGGATCTGCTGCTGTCAGATACGGCGCGCGGCGATCTGGACATTCCCGCCCGTGGCCGCCGCCGCCGCCGCGTGCCGGAAGCATTTAGCTGAACTTGTGTATCTGCTCGACACCAACGTCATCTCCGAACTGCGCAAGCGCCGGCCGCATCCAGCCGTCGTTGACTGGTTGCGGGGCGTGCCGGCCGACACCCTGTACCTGTCCGCGATGACGCTTGGGGAACTGCAGGCCGGTGTGGAAGCGACCCGCGCGCAAGACCACGAGAAGGCGGCGGAGATTGAGTCCTGGATCGATCAGGTGGCCGGCATATGGAACGTTCTTTCCCTGGATGCCCGCGTCATGCGCGCCTGGGCTCGGCTGATGGTCGGCAAATCCGATTATCTGCTGGAGGATGGCATGGTAGCCGCTGTCGCGGTCGTCCACCGGCTGATTGTCGTGACGCGAAATGTCAAGGACTTCAAGCCGTTCCAGGTGGAGATCCTGAACCCGTTCTTGTCGCGCTGACTTCAATGCCAGGTCTGTTCGAACCCGCCAGTCTCTGGCAGGTTCAGTGTGATGTTTAGAATCGCGACCGAAATCGGCCGACGCTTGCCACCAGACAGTCCAGCATGGCTCATGAAAGCACCTCTTCTCGGACACAACCAAGGGCCGCCGCTCGAGTCGGATGAGCCTGATCCGGCCACCGCCGGATGGCGCGCCTTCTGCTGGCGCAAATCCCACCGCGCCGCGTGGAAGACGCCGCCGCGCGAGATCGCGCTTCGCCGACTCGCCAGGGCGGAAGCGCTTGGGATGACCTACCGCGAATACACGCTCGAAATCATGGAGCGCGGCCGATACCTATGACCGCGCGCCTGATCATTCGATGAAGTCCAACGCCGCATTGTGCCGCTGCGATCAGGCCGCACGAACACTGCGGGCAAAGCTGTGCACTTCGGACGAGATCAGTTCCGCCTGCCGCGATAGTCCGCCGGCAGCGCCCAGCACCTGGGCGGCAGCCGTCCCGGTTTCAGTCGTCGCGCGGCTGACGTCGGCGATCGTCGACGTTACCTCCTGCGTGCTGGCCGCGGTCTGCTGGACATGACGGGCAATCTCCGCCGTCGCGCCGCCCTGCTCCTCGATCGCCAAGGCAATTGACCCGGAAATCCGGTTGGCGCGGTCGACGCGGCTGACAATCCCCTCGATCGCAAGCACCACCTGGTGAGTCGCCTCCTGGATCTGCGTGATCTGGGTGCCGATTTCCTCGGTCGCCTTGGCGGTCTGGCTGGCCAGGTTCTTGACCTCGGACGCCACCACCGCGAAGCCCTTGCCCGCGTCGCCGGCGCGCGCGGCCTCGATCGTCGCGTTCAGCGCGAGCAGGTTAGTCTGGCCGGCAATCCCGGTGATCAGCCCGACCACATCGCCAATCCGTTGCGCGGACTGGGCCAGAACCTGCACGATGCCGTTCGTCCGCTGCGCCTCCTCGGCGGTTTCGTTGGTCATCCGAGCACTCTCCGTGACCTGCTGATTGATCGCGCCAATGCTGGCCGCAAGCTCCTCGGCCGCCGCCGCCATGGTCTGCACGCCGGAACTCGCCTCACCCGACGCGCCCGCCACGACCCGCGCCTGACCGGTGGCCCGTTCGGCCGTCGTCGTCATCGTCTTCGCGGTTGCCTCGAGTTCGCCGGAAGCGGTGCGGAGCGCCTCGGCCAAGGAGCCCAGCCGCGTCTCGAACTCACCGGCGAGACGGTTCAGCGTGTCCTTACGGCTGCGCTCAGACGAGGTCTTCATCTCCTCCTGTTCGCCACGCAGGCGATGCACTTCCTGCATGGTGTCCCGGAACACCGCGACCGTGCGGGCCATCGCGCCAATCTCGTCGTTTGAAACGATCTGCGGAACCGCGACCTGGATGTCGCCGCCGGCAAGGCTTTCCATGGTCCGCCGCAAACCGCCCAGTGGACGCACGATGGAACGGATGGCGCCCCAGGACGCAGCCAGCAATACACCCAGGATGCATAGCGCGATTGCACATTCCTGCCGCGCGGATGCCCAGAACGCGGCATCAAGGTCATCAAGGTAGACACCGGTCTGGATGAACCAGCCCCACGGCTTGTAGAAGCGATAGTCGGCGATCTTTGCCAGCGGCGCCGTCTGTCCTGGGCGTGGATACACGTATTCGACAGTCGCATGCCCGTCCCGCGCGGCGCGCGGCATGACATCCTGAACAAAGCTGAAGCCATTGGCATCAGGCGTTTTCGCGCTATTCGTGCCAACGATCGCGGGGTTTGGATGCATCTGCACGATCGACTGGTCATTCGTAACGCTAAAATAACCACTCTCGCCGTAGCGCAATGCGGCAAGTGCCGCCAGCGCGCGGACTTTCGCATCTGCCTCGGTCATATGGTCGTCGGAAGCGACATGGCGAATACGTTCAACAGTGTCGACCGCGATTTCGGTCAACGATCCAAGTTCGGCGAGCCGTTCGGCCCGCATCCCCTGCCATTGCGCCCGTAGTGCGAGTCCCCCTACGGTCGCCAATCCGATGGCGAACAGGCCAATAAGAACATACAGCCGCCGCGTCAGGGTGAACAAAGTCAGAATCCGTTGCATCAAATGAGTCCCTCGCCAAAGCAGCGAAGATAAGGCCAGGGTCAGACGAAGTCTACATATTTCCGTAGCAAAACAACCAAGCACCTGATTTGCCGGGACTGGACAATTTCTGTGCAATAATGAATTGAACCTTAACGCTTGGAAAAGTCCACTATCGCGGCAAACCCGGTTTCCGTGCCAATCAACAGCGTGATGCCGTCCGCACTCCAGGCCAGCGTCGAGATCGGCCCATGATCTGGCGGCACCACCGGCAGAATACGCGAGGACGCGATATCAGCCACCACGACAAGCCCATCGGCGAAGCCGCCGGCGACGATTTCATCCTTCGGGTGGCAGGCGACCTGCTGGCAGATGATCCCGTCACCGCCGGCCAGTTCGACCGGTGCCTTGCCCATTGGGCCGCCGCCGAAGAACGGCCACAGCACCATCGCGTCGGCCCCGCTGCTGGCCAGCCATCGGCCATTGCGGGTAAACGACAGGCTGGCGGTCTTCGCGGGATAGCCGCTCATGCGCATGTGCTGGCCGTCTGGCAGCTTCCAGCCGTGCAAGGCATTTTCCTGCATGGCGGTGACCACGGCCTCGCCTTCCGGATGAAGGATGATGCCGGTGTGGCTACCCTTCCACTCCAGCTTGCGGGGCGTGTCGGTTTTCGCCGCGACGAACCAGAGCGAGGCGCCGTTATAGTGCGATGCGCCGATCCGCTTGCCCTTGCCGTCGAACATCAGCCCGGTGACGGAAGACGGATGCGTCAGTTCCTTTAGCACCTGGCCCGACTGGTCGAACAGCTTCACCAGTTTTCCGGCGCTGGCGGCAATCAGGCCGCGCGTCTTGTCCAGCGGCCAGACCGCGACATGCTCCACCCACTTCATGCCGAAACTGCCGATGTCCGACACCACGCCATCCGCGGCAACCCGACGCAGCGCGCCGTCATCGCCACCGGAGACAAACCCATCGCCGACCGCATCAGCCGCGAAATCCAGGATCGCGCCGTCATGCATAGCAGCGCCGGACCAGTCCGAAAGGTCGGACAGACGGACGATTCGCACGGTTCCATCACCCAGCGCGAACGCCGCGACGCGTCCGTCACGCGCGACGCGCGCCGCAACGACGAAGGCGCCCAAATGCCGCGACACGCCACGGGTTTCCAGAAGAAAGCTGGCCCTGGCAGCTTGACTCATCGCCGGTTCAATCCATCACGCAACTCTCGAACCCGCGCCGCAACTGCGGCCGGTTCAGGTTGCGGCCGATGAACACCAGACGGCTAACGCGCGGATCGCCGTCCTTCCATGGCCCGATGAAATCACCATCGGCAATCATGTGCACCGCCTGGAAGGCGAAGCGGCGATCCTCACTGGCATAGCTTAGAATGCCCTTGGTCCGCAGCAGATCCTGGCCCTTGTCCTGCAGCAGCACGCCGATCCAGGCGTTGAACTTCTCCGGATCGATCGGCTTCTCCACCTCAAAGCTCATGGAGGCGACGTCCTCGTTATGCTCGTGCTCATCATCGCCGCTGAGGAAATCCGGGTGCAGCGCCAGGATGCGTTCCAGGTCGAAGGCGCCACGGTTCAGCACCTGCTCGATCGGCAGGGCGGCACGCTCGGTCCGATGAATGACGGCGAAGCGATTGATCGAGCGGATCGTCGCTTCCACCGCCGCCAGTTCCGCCGGTGTGACCAGATCCGTCTTGTTCAGCACGATGACATCGGCGAAGGCGATCTGATCGGCCGCCTCGTGACTGTCGGCCAGGCGCGCCGGCAGATACTTGGCGTCCACCACGGTGACGATCGCATCCAGCCGGGTTTTCGCCTTCACCGTGTCGTCGACGAAGAAGGTCTGCGCCACCGGGGCGGGGTTCGCCAGGCCAGTGGTCTCGATGATGATGCCGTCGAACTTGTCACGCCGCTTCATCAGCCCGCCGACGATGCGGATCAGGTCGCCGCGCACGGTGCAGCAGATGCAGCCGTTGTTCATCTCGAAGACTTCCTCGTCGGTGTCCACGACAAGGTCGTTGTCGACTCCAAGCTCGCCGAATTCGTTTATGACGACAGCGTATTTGCGGCCGTGTTGTTCAGTGAGGATGCGGTTTAGCAGCGTCGTCTTGCCGGCCCCCAGATAGCCGGTCAGCACCGTCACCGGCACTTGGATGCTGGGCGCCGCGTTGGTGGTGTCAGCCATGATGATATGCTCCCACAGGGCTTGGTCGTCGGGCCAGAGGTGCCCGCCTGGGCCGCCACTAGCTGTCTTCGGGCCAGCAATATAGGTGTGGCGCGCGCGGTTAACCAGCGCCCCCTTCGCCGCCGGCATCCGCTACCCCAACGGCTGTCCTCCGGACGTGCCGATCAATGATGCGGCCCTTGGTCAAAGTCCTCCACCACGGCGGAGAGAGCTTCTGACCCCACCTTCACCGACCCCGCGAACGGATGGTCGATAGCGATGATAATCAGCAGGCCGGAGAAAATCAGCAATGACAGTGCTCCAGTCATCATGGACTGAGCACGGAGGTTTACTGTTCCAAAGAAGAACGTGAAGCCTATGGTGACGAACGCCCCGCCAAAAAGGACCATCCAAACGATTCCCGGCACAATACCCGCGGCCATGACAAGCCGTGCCCGCCGCGCTTCAGTGACGAGATCAAGCTGATGAAGAATCTCGGTAAAAATGGCCGCGCCGCGACGATCAGAAGGGTTGTATGACAAAAGCTCGGAATAGAGGTCGTTCAGCGCCTGGGTCACCACCAGGCTTCCCTTGCCCTGCTCCATTGCTGGCCAATCTTTGGCGATCGCCGCTTCCAGATAGCGCGTCACGCCTGTCCTCAGCGCATCCCCTGGTTCGGCTGCAATCCCGTTCGCCAGCCGGTATATCGTCGTCGCCGCGCCGGCCTCCCGCGCGACGCCCGTCTCAGCATCGCTGAATTTTTCCCATACGACGATAACCACAAAGGCGAGTAGCACGGCGTAAAGCACGCCGACAGTTGCAAACTTAAAACCTGCAACCTCATTGTTCGTGCTCAACTTCTGCAAGCTCACGCGGCGTCGGACGATAATGGGTCCAAGCATTGCAATGGACGTTGTAAGACCAACCAGAAGAACACCGGATAGCCACAAGGGCTGCGTGGTCAAGAACATCGGGCTTACCTGCTTCTGTCCGGTGCGGAGGCGGAAGCCAATTTGGGACTATTCGCAAGCATCAGGCAAACAGGCTAGAACATCATGAGGAATACCCGAATGATACTGCCCTTGTCGGGTTCGGCTACACCGTACTAGCATTGCCACTACTGCCGCGGCTACCACTCCCGCTGGCACTCCCGCTGCGTTAATCTCGTCTGGCAGCAACATTCAGGACATCGCGGCGTAAGGCTGCGAGCTTTTGGACAACAACGGCGACGTCAAACTGGCGCGCGCGCTGCCGGCCGGCCGCGGCCATGGCAGTGCGACGGCTCTCGTCGTGGGCAAGCATGCCGATGGCAGCGGCGATCTCCGCCGAATGGTCCGGATCGGCGTAGACAGCGGCGTCTCCGGCGACCTCCGGCAGGGCGCCGCGGCGGGAGCAGATCAACGCCGCGCCACTCGCCAAGGCCTCCAGCGCAACCAGCCCAAACGGCTCCGCCCAGCGGCTCGGCACCACGACGATGGCGGCGCGCGCCATGGCAGCCAGCACCTCGGGATGGTCGCGATACCCCAGCATGCGGACACCGGCGCTTTCAGCCAGAGCACGAACCATTTTAATAAAAGCCGTGTCGGGACTGCCGCGGCTGAAGCGATCGGCGCCGATGATCTCCGCCCGCCAACCGGGAAGGTCAGGCAAGGCCGCGGCGCAGGCGGTGACGAAGACATCGGGCGCCTTGTCGGCAACAACGCGACCCGCGAACAGGATCAGCTTTTCTCGATTTCCCTGGGGTGGAAGCTCCGTGAAATCCAGGCAGTTGGGCAGCACGACGGGCAGCCGGGTTGGGGCGTTGACGCCATCCATCAGGCGCCGGCGAAGGTACTCCGAGTTGGTGACCACCCGGGCAAGTCGGCCGAGCAGGACGGTGCGCTGAAGCGGGCTGTTGGCTTCGCGCATGGCTTGAGGATCGTTGTGGATGACCGCCGTCACCGGGATGCTGTTGAGGCGGGATGCCAGCGCTAGGGCAATCTCGGGACGGTTGTGCACCTCGACCAGTGCGGGTTTCAACGCCTTTAGCGCGTCGCCGACGGCGGCGGCGTAGCGGATGTTGGTGTTGCCCAGCGTCCAGACGGATGGGCCAATCGATTGGAACCTGATGCCGGGGAAGACCGGCCCGTCCTGCCGGCCGCCGAAGACGACGGTGTCGAAACCGGGGGTCTGTACCAGCCGGCGTACCAGCAGGCCGATCGCGCCGGCGCGGCCGGGGCCAAATCCTTCACGCGGCGGCAGTACGACGGCGACACTAGGAATGACTGACGACATGGCGCCCGGCTATACAGGGGGTCTGATGACCACGCTATCGGCGGCCCTTGCGTCGTCGTATGCCGCTTTTCAGCCGGCGCGGGCTGACAGAGCACCGACCGCCTGGTCGACAAGCATCTGGATGATCGCCGCGACCGGCTTCTCCTCGGTGACCATGCCAACCGACTGGCCGGCCATGACCGATCCGGTTTCGACGTCACCCTCGATCACCGCACGCCGCAGCGCCCCGGCCCAGAAGCGCTCGACGACAAGCTGGGCTGCATCCTTCGTCAGTTCGCCGGCAACCAGCCTGTCCCGCGTCTCCGCCTGATGCTCCAGGAACTTTCTGGTGCCCTGGTTGACCAGGCCGCGCACCGGGATCACCGGCAGGCGCGGGTCCAGTTCGACCGATGGCATCGCATCGCGCGCGCTGGCCCGGATGAACGCCTTCTTGAAATTGGCGTGGGCGATGGATTCCACCGCGGCGGCGAACATCGTGCCAAGCTGAACGCCAGAGGCGCCCATCTCCAGGTACGACAGGATCGCCTCGCCCCGGCCAAGGCCGCCGGCGACAAACACCGGCACCTCCTTCAGATGCGGCAGGATCTCCTGCGCCAGAACGGTCAGCGAGACCGGCCCGATATGGCCGCCGGCCTCGGACCCCTCGATGACGATGGCGTCGGCGCCGGAGCGGACGAGGCGCCGGGCCAGCGACAACGCCGGCGTGAAGGCGATCAGCTTCGCACCGCCATCCTTCACCGCCCGCACGGCAGTGCCTGGCGGGATGCCGCCGGCCAGCACGATGTGACCCACCTGTGCCGCCAGCGTCACCCGGATCAGGTCGTCAAGCTGCGGATGCATGGTAATCAGATTGACACCGAACGGCTTGTCGGTCAGCGCCTGCGCGCCGGCGATCTGCTCGGCCAGCAGATCCGGCGTCATGGCGCCACAGGCGATGACGCCAAAGCCGCCAGCGTTGGAAATCGCGGCAACCAGATGCTTCTCGCTCACCCAGCTCATGGCGCCGCCCATGATGGCGATCGGGCACCCCAGGAACGCCGTCCCGCGCGACCACAGGCGATCGAGGCCGGCGCGGGCGGTGTCTCCCACGCTGGCCGTTGTGGTGTCAGACGGCATCGAGACCATACGCCGTATGCAGTGCACGGACAGCAAGCTCGGTATACTCGGCCGCGATCAGCACGCTGACCTTGATCTCGCTGGTGGAGATCACCTGGATGTTGATCGCCTTGTCGGCCAGCGCGCTGAACATCGTGCTGGCGACGCCGGCGTGGCTGCGCATGCCGACGCCGACGACGCTGACCTTGGCGACATCCGGATCTTCCAGCATCTCGCCGTAGTTGATCAACGTGCGCAGGCCGGCCAAAGCGGTGCGGGCACGCGGCAGATCCGCCTTGCCCACGGTGAACGTCATGTCCGTGGTGCCATCGGCGGAGATGTTCTGCACGATCATGTCCACGTTGACGTTCTGCTCCGACAGCGCGCCGAAGATCGAGGCGGCGATGCCCGGCCGGTCCGGCACGCGGCGTACGGTGATCTTCGCCTCGTCGCGCGAATAGGCGATACCGGAGACAGTCTCTTTTTCCACGATCTCGTCCTCATCCACCACCAGGGTTCCGGTGTTCTCGTCGATCGGGGTATCCTGAAAACTGGATAGCACCCGCACCCGGACGCTTTCGTTCATCGCCAGTTCCACGCTACGGGTCTGCAGCACCTTGGTCCCGACCGACGCGAGTTCCAGCATCTCCTCGTAGGCGATCTTCGCGAGTTTCTTCGCCCTTGGCACGATGCGCGGATCGGTGGTGTAGACGCCGTCGACGTCGGTGTAGATATCGCAGCGATCCGCTTTGAGGGCGGCAGCCAGCGCGACCGCCGAGGTATCGGAACCGCCACGGCCGAGCGTTGTGATCCGGTTGTCGACGGCGAGCCCCTGGAAGCCGGCGACCACGGCCACCTGACCGGCCCGCATGCGGCGGATCAGTTCGCCGCCCTCGATATTCTGGATGCGCGCCTTGCCGTGCGCGGTGTCGGTGCGCAGCGGGATCTGCCAACCCTGCCAGGACCTCGCCTCCACGCCGAGGTCCTGCAGCGCGATGGCGAGCAGGCCCGACGTGACCTGTTCACCGGTGGCGACCACGGCGTCGTACTCGCGCGCATCGTGCATCGGCGACAGCTCGGTGCACCATCTGACAAGCTGGTTAGTGACGCCGGACATGGCGGAGACGACGACGGCGACCTGGTTGCCATGCGCGACCTCCCGCTGCACGCGTCTAGCGACGTTGCGGATACGGTCGAGGTCGGCGACGGAGGTGCCGCCAAATTTCATCACGATGCGGGCCATGAACGGTTGCCAGATTGCAGTGCGGGCGCACACATACTGGATCGGCGGCGACAGGAGCAACCATGACGAATGGGACGGTCTCGGCGGCGGAGATTGCCAAGTTCGACCGACTGGCGTCGCGCTGGTGGGATCCGCGCGGGCCGATGAAGCCGCTGCACCAGATGAACCCGGCGCGGATCGGCTGGATCCGGTCGGTCATCGGCGGCCCGACCCGCGTGCTAGATGTCGGCTGCGGCGCCGGTCTGGCGGCTGAGGCGTTGGCCGAACATGGCTACGACGTCCTTGGCATCGATGCCGCCGGCGAGGCCATCGAAGCAGCCAAGGCGCATTCCAAGGCGGCGCACGCGGACGCGGCGCTGGCCAAGGGAGAGCAGGCCAAAGGCCAGCAACCCGAGGGGCCGGCGCTACGGCTGACCTATCGTGCCTGCACGGCCGAGGACCTGATCGCCGAGGGCCTGCGCTTTCCTGCCATCACCGCCCTGGAGGTGATCGAACACGTGCCTGACCCTGCCGCCTTCGTGCGTGTCCTGGCGGGGTTGCTTGAACCAGGCGGCGTGCTGATCATGTCCACCTTGAACCGGACGCCGCGATCCTGGATCACGGCGAAGATCGGCGCTGAATACCTGCTGCGGATGCTGCCGGTGGGGACGCACGACTGGAAGGCGTTCATCACGCCGGCTGAACTGGCGCGCATGATGCGGACGGCAGGGCTGCGGGTGGCGCGGACCACGGGATTGCTGGCTGATCCGCTGACCGGACAGTGGCGGACCGGGCACGATATGAAGGTCAACTACATGATGGCGGGTATCAGATAGGGTTAGGACACCGTTACCTGATCAGTCCGGTCAGCGGACTCGACGGATCGGCGCCCATCCGCCGCGGCATGCGTCCGGCCAGATGCGCCAGTCGCCCGGCCTCCACCGCCAGCTTCATCGCCCTCGCCATGCGCACCGGGTCTCGCGCGTGGGCGATCGCGGAATTCAGCAGCACCGCGTGACAGCCCAGTTCCATGGCGATCGCCGCGTCGGACGCGGTGCCGACGCCGGCATCAACCAGGAACGGCACGGTGACCTGTTCCATCATCATGCTGAGCATCGCCGGGTTCTGAATGCCGAGCCCAGAGCCGATCGGCGCCCCCAGCGGCATGATCGCGACGCATCCCATGTCCTGCAGCCGCTTCGCCGCCAGCGGATCGTCGGCGCAGTAGACCATGACCTCGAAGCCGTCCTTGATCAGCGCCTCGGCCGCCTGGAAGGTGCCCTGCATATCCGGATACAGCAGCGGCGGCGGCCCAAGCACCTCCAGCTTCACCAGGTTCCAGCCGCCCGCCTCGCGCGCCAGGCGCAAGGTGCGGACAGCCTCGTTGGCGGTGAAGCAGCCGGCGGTGTTCGGCAGGTAGGTGTACTTTTTTGGATCAACGTAATCCTGCAGCATCGGCACCTTGGAATCCGACAGGTTCACGCGCCGCAGTGCCACGGTGACGATCTCAGCGCCGCTGGCCTCGATCGCTCGCCCGGTCTCCTCCAGATCCTTGTAGCGGCCGGTACCGACGATCAGCCGCGACCGGAAGGTTCGGCCCGCCACTGTCCAGGTGTCTTCGGCCCAGATGTCCTGGGCAGGGTATGATCCGTCCATATCTCAGCCTCCACCGATGAAATGCACGATCTCCAGCGCATCACCGCTGGCGAGCCACGTTTCGGTGTAGCGCGACCGCGGCACGATCTCCTCGTTGCGCTCGACCGCAACCTTGCTTGTGTCAAGGCCGAGCGCCACCAGCAGGGCGGTCACCGACAGCGGACCGTCGGCGGCCCCTTCAAACACGCGGCTCTCACCGTTCAATGTCAGGGTTACGGAGCTGTGCATGCCGTCACTATGGTGCGGCCGACGGCTGGCGGCAATGTCGGAGCTGAAGGATTGCCCCAGGGGACTGCTCCAGATCGCGCCGCGCATCGCCCCCAAGGGGGGATTGGACGTGGGCGCACCCGCTGTGCTACGGGCGCAGATCATGCCGCATTCCGCTCCCACGCCATTGATCGCGGTTCTGAACGGTCCAAACATCAACATGCTAGGCCTGCGTCAGCCGCATATCTATGGGCATGCGACGTTGGATGACGTCGAGACGCTGTGCGCCGAGGCGGCGGAGCAGGCCAGTCTCGCCATTGATTTCCGCCAGACCAACAGTGAAGGGGAATTGATTACCTGGGTGCAGGAATGCCGCGGCAAAGCAGCGGGGATTGTGATCAACCCGGCCGGGTATACAACAACGTCAATCGCGCTACTGGATGCCTTGCTGGCAACCGAACTGCCGGTCATCGAGGTGCATATCAGCAATATCCATCGGCGAGAGGCGTTTCGGCAGCAATCCTATGTCTCGATGGTCGCGGTCGGCGTGATCTGCGGGCTTGGTGTCCGCGGCTATGCCATGGCTCTGCAGGCGATGGCCGACATTCTGGAGGAAAATCGTTGACTCGTATTCCCATCGACCCCGACGCGATCCGGGCACTGGCCGCGGTACTGGTCGAAACCGGCCTGAGCGAGATTGAGATCGCCGAAAAGGACAGCCGTATTCGCCTGGTGCGGGGTGGGGTCCTGGCCGCTGCCCCGATGATGGCCACCGCCACGCCGCCCACAACGTCGCCTGGGATCTCCCCTGGCATCTCCCCTGGGCAGTCCTCGCTGGTTTCCGCTGTGCCCGTGCCGGATGTGGCATCGCATCCCGGCGCGGTGACCAGTCCGATGGTCGGCGTCGCCTATCTGATGCCCGAGCCTGGCGCGCCGCCTTTCGTGACGCTGGGCCAGGCCGTCGTGGCCGGCCAGACCCTGCTGCTGATCGAGGCGATGAAGACCTTCAACCAGATCAAGGCGCCGAAGGCCGGGACGGTCGCCGCCATCCTGGTGCAGAACAGTGCGCCGGTGGAATATGGCGAAGTGCTGATCATCCTGGAATAAGCCGTTGTTCCGCAAAATCCTGATTGCCAATCGTGGCGAGATCGCACTTCGCATCCAGCGCGCCTGCCGCGACCTTGGCATTGCCACGGTCGCGGTGCACTCCACGGCGGACGCCGAAGCCATGCATGTGCGGCTGTCCGACGAAAGCGTCTGCATCGGGCCGCCGGCCGCCAAGGACAGCTACCTGAACATTCCGGCGATCCTGTCGGCGGCGGCGATCACCGGGGCGGAGGCGATCCATCCCGGTTACGGGTTCCTGTCGGAGAACGCCGGCTTCGCCGAGATGGTGGAGGCGCATGGCATGGCCTTCATCGGACCTTCGCCGTCGCATATCGGCATGATGGGCGACAAGATCGCGGCGAAGGCGGCCATGGCCTCGCTGGGCGTGCCGCTGGTGCCCGGGTCGCCGGGCGCGGTCATGGATCTGGCGGCCGCGCGCCCAATTGCCGCCCGCATCGGCTATCCGGTCCTGATCAAGGCCGCGGCCGGCGGCGGCGGCCGGGGCATGAAGGTCGCCCGCGAGCCAGCCGAACTGGAGGACGCATTCCGCCTGGCACGCACCGAAGCGCGCGCCGCGTTCGGCAACGATGCCGTCTACATGGAGAAATATCTCGATCGGCCCCGGCACATCGAGTTGCAGGTTCTCGCCGACAATTACGGTCAGGTGGTGCATTTCGGCGAGCGTGACTGCAGCCTGCAACGCCGGCACCAGAAGCTGCTGGAGGAAGCCGGATCGCCGGCCATCACGCCGGCCCAGCGCGATACGTTGGGTGAAACGGCGACGGCCGCGCTGCGCAAGCTGGGCTACCGCAACGCCGGCACGCTGGAGTTCCTGTATCAGGACGGCCAGTTCGCCTTCATCGAGATGAACACGCGCCTGCAGGTCGAGCATCCGGTAACGGAAATGCTGTGCGGCATCGACCTGGTCCGCGAGCAGATCCGTATCGCCGAGGGGGCGCGCCTGGGTTACGAGCAGCGCGACATCAGTTTCACCGGCCACGCGATCGAGTGCCGGATCACGGCGGAGGACCCCACGACATTCATGCCGACGCCGGGCCGGGTGACCGCGTTCCACGCACCGGGCGGGTTGGGCGTGCGGGTGGATTCGGCGCTGTATGCCGGGTATTTCGTGCCACCCTACTACGACAGCATGGTGGCGAAGCTGATCGTCCACGCGCCCACCCGGCCGGACGCGATCAACCGGCTGCGGCGGGCCCTGGACGAGTTCGCGGTGCTGGGTATCCAGACGACCATCCCGCTGCATCGCCGGATCGTCGACGACAAGGCGTTCCAGGCGGGAGACTATACGATCCACTGGTTGGAACAGTTCGTCGCCGGCAACTAAGCCGTCTTTTCCGCGGAGACCATTCCCATGAGCCACAGCCATGATCACCCTTTTCACGATGAAGCACCCGCCGCGGGAACCGTCGACTGGCGGCTCAACGGGGTGCGGGTCATCAAGAGCGATCAGCTCGACAGCAACACTGCGCAGACCCCCGGCATGAACCGCGCCGCGGCGATCAATGCCGCCCGGGTCGGGGCGCGGAAGATCTGGGCCGGCACGGTCAACATCCATGCCAACGCCAAGACCGGGGTGCATCATCATGGCGCGCTGGAAAGCGTGATCTACGTGGTGCGCGGCAAGGCGCGGATGCGCTGGGGCGAAAAGCTGGAATTCGTCGCCGAGGCCGAACCCGGCGACTTCATCTTTGTGCCGCCTTATGTCCCGCACCAGGAGATCAATGCCAGCACGAACGAGACGCTGGAATGCGTGCTCGTCCGCAGCGACAACGAAGCCGTCGTGGTCAACCTAGACATCGAACCGGTCGAGAAGCCCGAGGCGGTCTATTGGGTCGATGCCATCCACAAGCAGCCCTGAGCAGCATTCACACCGCCGGCGCCTCCGGCAACAGGGCTTCAGGCGCCAGGGGTTTATGCAGCAGGCTTTAGGCCGCCGCCTTCAACGCCTTGACGATGGCCGCGACGCCCTGGCCATGCCAGCGCTGGATCGCCTTGTGGTCGGCGCCCAGCGCCTTTCCCAGCCGGCGCCACGGAAACAGATGGCGGTCGGTGATCGGATGCACCAGGCTCCGTGCGCCGACCACGCGGCGCAGCACGTAGCGGTCCAGCGGGATCAGCGGAATCCAGCTCATGGCCTCATCCATGCGGGTGATCTTCTCGGCCGAGGGAACCGCCGGCCGGATGCGCGCGTCGGACCAGCCGTAGGCTTCCAGCGCGGTTCGCACGATCTCCAGTGACGAGGTGCGCAGCCTGGTCGAGTAGCCCGTGCCCGGCAGGGCCAGCAGCGTCGCACCGGCTTCTTCCAGACGATAGATGACGAAATCGGCGTCGATGTCGTAGCCGTTCGTCATCACCGGGCGAACCGCCCGCCGGCTCCTTGCGGCAGTCCCGATAGTGGTTCCCGTATGGCTCCCGATGGCGGAGTTGGATTGGATGGCAGAGCCAGCCGAGGCCGTGGTGGCGCGCGAGATCGTCATGATGGTGTCCTTTATCGGTCGTAACGAGCCAAATGAGGCGTGGCCGGGGTGGACGTCAGCGGATGGCGTCGGGCGTCTGAAATCGCGCGTCTTCCAGCGACGTGCCGCGATTGATCGCCGCCCAGCTTTCGGCGTGGCCGGCCGGCAGCGGCGCGCGATCGGACTCGTCGAGTGCGGCGGCGGCATGCGCCGGCGGCTGTTCGACGCCCAGGATGCGGGCGCGCTCGATCAACGTACAGCGGGCCAGCCCCAGCACCTGAGCGATGACGTCCCAGGACGCGCCTTCGGTCCGCAGCCGCCTGATCTGCGTATCCTGTCCTTCGGTCCAGACGATCTTCCTAGGCATCGGCGCCTCCAACAGAGAACAATTAGCGAACGAAGCATTAGTTAGAGAAACTAACGGGAGACGTCAATGGAAATAACACCCATGCAGAGGAAAAGTTTCTTTGGCAGGGTTGGCTCGATCAGAACCCTCGCCGGGTCCGCCAGTAGCGGATCATGCAGTTGGCCAGAAGTTGGCTGAATCGGCGCTGCTTCATCGTCGTCGTGAGCAGGGTGACCGTGCCTGACAGCGGCGACCGTCCGATCGCTTGACTACTTGCGACGTTCATCCATTCACGGCGTCAGGTCCGTAACCTCGGAAGCCCGCGTACTCTACCGGACCTGCTGCCGGAGCCCACTCGAAGGACGCGGACAACCGGCCGCGACCCGACATTGGAAAGCACCCGCGAATTTTTCTGGCGCTGTTAGCGCAAGATAGTTATACTAACGGTCATGAGCACGCCGCATGATATCGGGACCCGCGTCCGCGCGATGCGCATTGATCGCGGCTTGACCCAGGACCAGCTTGCCGATCAGGTCGGCGTCTCACGCAGCGCGGTGGCGCAATGGGAAACCGGCCGCACGGGTCAAGTGACCGGCAACCTCTCCCGCATTGCCGCGGCGCTGGAGGTGAATGTGGAATACCTGATGTACGGCGACGACAAGCGCGCGCCAGCCGAGGTTCGTCAGGGCGATGAACTCGCCATGCTCCGCCTCTATCGGGAATGCGACCCGGAAGATCGTCAGATGCTGCTGCGCACCGCAAGGCGGCTGGCCCGCCGGGATACCAGTCGGGATACCGCGACAGGCACCGACTGAGGCGGCGGAATTAGAGCGTGATCGCCTGAGGCTGACCCAGTCAGAAGGCGTGAATTACGCAATCTAACAATGAGGTAAAGCGCGATTCGTAGGTCAACCTAAACCAATCGCGCTTTAGCCGCCGATATTCCCTCCCCCGTGACGGGCGCGGGGTCCGCCATTCATGCATTTGTATCCGCATAAGAAAGCTGTTGGTGCCGACCCTCCGTCGGCATGACCAACGCGCACCGCCTGATTGAAGAAGAACGACCTCGGCTGTTGCCGCTTCCGTCAGCCCCGGCTACCCCTGCTCACGCCCATCGCCTGACGCATGAACATTCGCTTCAAGGGTCCGGAGCGGTCTACCGCGGCAATGCCGACATCGCGCGCCTGCCGCAGCAGCCTGTTGTCCGTGCTGAACAGTCGATCCAGCCGATCGGTCATCGCCAGCATCAGCAGGTTGTCTGACTGGCGTTCGCGCTGGTAGCGCGCCAGCAGCGCCGCTCCACCGACATCCTGGCCAGCACGGTCGGCTTCGATGATCATCTCGGACAAGACGATGGCGTCGCGAAAGCCCAGGTTGAGCCCCTGCCCGGCGATGGGATGAATGCCGTGGGCCGAGTCACCCGCCAGCGCCAGCCGCGTATCGATATAGCGGTGCGCGACCATCGCGGCCAACGGATAGCTCCAGCGCCGGCCGATGCCATGGATCGCCCCCAGATGGTCGCCCAGGCGGCGCCCGACCTCCCGCGTGAACCTTGTGTCGTCGAGTGCGAGGATGGTCTTCGCGCCCTGGCTCTCCTCGGTCCAGACGATCGCGGAAACATGGGCGCAGCCACCCGGTTCGGCGTCCGGACTGGGAGCCATCGGCAGCGCGGCGAACGGACCGGCCGGCAGAAAATGCTCCAGCGCGGTGTCGTGATGCGGCCGCTCATGCGCGACGGCGCAGACAATCCCGGTCTGGTCATAGGGCACACGGGTGACCGGGATGCCGGCCTGTTCGCGCAGCGGAGAGTTTCGGCCCTCGGCGGCGACCACAAGCTGGCCGCGGATCGTCGCGCCGTCGGCCAGCCGCACCAGCACGGCGTCCGCCGACCGTTCCACCATCGCCCGGGCCGGGGCGAAGACATGCAGGTTTGCCCGATCGGGCAAGGTCGCATTCAGTGCCCGCCGCAGCGCGCGGGCCTCGACCATCCAGCCGAACGGCGTGGCGCTCTCCCCGACCTCCGCATGATCGGCGCGTTGATGATCGAAATGCAGATGCAGGCGGGAGGCGCGACGGCCAATGCGGCCATCGCTGACGCGAATGTCGCGGATCGGGTTGGGCAGCACTGGCAGGGCATTCCACAATCGCGCCTGCTGCAGCAAGACGCGCGACCCGGCGGCAATCGCGTAGGCCCTGCCGTCGAACGCGGGATGCTCCATCGGCGGCAGTGCCGCCTGGTCGATCAGGGCGACGCTGACCCCGGCGCTCGCCAGGCGGCAGGCCAGGGTACCGCCGACCGGACCGGCACCGACGACGCAGACCTGAACAGAAAGCGTTCCAGTCATGTCAGCTTCCGGCATGTCAGCTTCCGGCATGTCAGCTTCCGGTCTGGGCCGATCGGGTCACCGGCGCGTTGCCAGCAGCATTCCCACTGGTCGTCCATGTCGAAGCCGGCGGTGGCGGACCCGACGCCGGGTTCCAGCGGCCCGACTTCTTCAGCGCATCCGCGACCTCCTTCGGCATGTAGGATTCGTCGTGCTTGGCCAGCACCTCGGAGGCGCGGAACACCCCGTTCGGCTGCATGTTGCCCAGCGCCACCACGCCCTGTCCCTCACGGAACAGGTCAGGCAGGATGCCTCTGTAGGTCACCTCCACGCTGGCCGAACCATCCGTCACCTTGAACCGCGCCGTGGGCTGGCCGTTGCTGGAGCGTTCGACGCTGCCTTGCGCCACCAGGCCACCAAGACGGACGGAGTGCGAGCCGTGGTTTTCCCTTGCCAGATCCGAGGGCGAGACGAAGAAGACCAGATTGTCGCTGAAAGCGGACAAGGTCAGCGCGGTCGCCCCACCTAGCCCGACGCCGCACACCAGCAGAAGGATCAGGCGCCGGCGCTTGCGGGTCATGACTCGCCCCGCTTCCGCCGCGGATCGATCGCGTCGAGGCGGCGGCGAGCGGTGCGAAGCCGCAGCAGCGCCTGCATGGTGAACAAAATCGGCAGCCCGGCCCCAAGGCCATAGGATGCGACGACAAACGGCAGATGGGTCACGAGAAGGCTTCCATGTCGGACGTGGCGCGGGCCATCAGCAAGGCGCGGATGCGACGCTCCATGACAGCGGCCCGCATGCGCCCAACTGACAGCGCCGCGAACAGCAATGTGTAGCCGATCGTGCAAACCAGAAGGGGCCACAACATGCTGGATGCGATTGTCGGCGAGCCGGTCAGCCCGATCGAGGCCGGCTGATGCAGGGTGTTCCACCAGTCCACGCTGAACTTGATGATCGGCAGGTTGATCACGCCCACCAGGGCCAGGATGGCACCGGCACGATAGCCTCGGGTCGGGTCGTCGAACGCGCGCACCAGCGTGATGTGGCCGAGATAGAGGAAGAACAGCACCAGCACCGAGGTCAGCCGCGCATCCCAGACCCACCAGGCGCCCCACATCGGCTTGCCCCACAGGCTGCCGGTGGCGAGGCACAACGCGGTGAAGCCGGCGCCGACCGGGGCAATTTCCACCGCCGCGATATCGGCCAGCGGATGCCGCCAGACCAGCGACACGAAGCTGGCGACGGCGAGGGAAAAATAGCCAGCCGAGGCGAGCCACGCCGACGGCACATGGATATACATGATCCGCGAGGCATCGCCCTGCTGCCAATCCGCCGGCGCGAACAGCAGGCCCCAGACCAGGCCAATCACCGTCAACAGCCAGCCTGTTGACATGAGCCAGGGGAACACCTGTCGGGACAGCCGCAGGAACCGGCCCGGGTTGGCGAAACGGTGCAGCGAGCGTGCCGAACGAAGCGGCGTCGCGGGCAAGGGTGTGTCCACAGGCATTGACATAGCTGATCATCCGCTTGGTTGAAAGCGTCCCTCTATTGACGTATCGACATATTGTGCGGTTCGCCGGCGGTCAAACCAGGAGGGCGATTTGGGCGGCTTTTGGCTGGTGAAATCGGAGCCGGACGCTTTCTCGTGGGATCAGCAGGTCGCCAACCATGTCGAATCCTGGACCGGCGTGCGCAATCACATGGCGAAGAACAACCTGAAGGCGATGCGCAAAGGCGATCTGGCGTTCTTCTATCACTCGAACATCGGCAAGCAGATCGTCGGTATCGTGCAAGTGGCGCGGGAAGCCTATCCGGATCCCACGGCGGAAACTGGCGACTGGGTGTGCGTTGACATGAAGGCCGTCCGTCCACTGCCGAAGCCGGTCCGCCTGACCGAGATCAGAGCCGATGTCGAATTCACCGATCTCGCTCTGGTGCGTCAGCCGCGGCTGTCGGTGATGCCAATTTCGAAGACGCACTGGGACCGGCTATGCCGGATGGGAGGATGGAAGGCATGACCGACAAGTTGCACGCCGCCGACACACCGCCTGCCGCCGACGAACCGCCCCCCGCCGAGGAACCGCCCCCCGCCGAGGAATTGCGTCTTCCCGACGAATTGTATGTTCCAAACGAATTGCGTGTCCCCGACGCGTTGCGTGTCCTCTGCCGGCTGGATGATCTGGCGGACGGTGAATCCAAAGGATTTGAAGGGGCGGCGGGAAGCTTTGTCGGGCTGTTCGCGGTGCGCCAGGGGGACCAGGTGCACGTCTATGCCAATGCCTGCCCACATATTGGCACACCGTTGGACTGGGTGCCCGGCCGTTTCCTGTCGGCCGACCGCAGCCGCATCATCTGCGCCACGCACGGCGCGGAATTCCGCATCGCCGACGGGCTGTGCTTGCGCGGCCCGTGCCGCGGTGACGTGCTCGATGCCGTCCAGGTCCAGGTCAATGACGGCGTAATCTACGTGTCAACAACGGCCGGGGTATAGCTTGTCAACGAGACCCCCACGAGACTACGGCAGGTCGCCTTGCCCGAGGTATGCCTTGCGATGAGCATGTCGCATGCCGCCACGCGCTGGCAATGAACCGACCGCGGCCACCGGGGCCGCCACGGGTCGCGCCGGACACCTGACCTTTGGCAAAAACCGCCGTTCAACGATAGATTCGAGGAAGCGCGCGGTATCGCTCTGGCGACCGGTTCCCGGTCCCGCTCAGCGAACCGGACGTGCGGATTTCCCGCATCCGGCATGTCGACTGGCTGCATGTCAGGCTCACGGCGGAACGCCTCCCCGCCGGCAACGGCGCAGCCTCGGCGCACCGCGGGCTAAACCCGGCTTTCATCGTGAACCGCCTGATGCTCCACGGCGGGCTTCGCGCGGAGCGGTTTTGAGCGCCGTCGCGGACAAGACGGACCCGCACTGAAATGTCCGGACGTCGCCCCGAAGCGACCTGAACCGACGGGGTCCGGCCAAACCACTTTCGCCGCGCTTGAACCGGGCCTAAATGAGGTATGGCTGCGTCCGTCGTCATGTCGGTCCAGCCGGATCACGTATACCGGATCGAGCAAACAAGAAACCATCAGGGATCTCAACCATGTCCGCCATCCAGCCCACCGATACTCGGCTTTTTCCGGTGCGCCCGGAATTTGTCGAGCAGGCGCACGTCACCGCTGAACAGTACCGCGCGCGGTATGACCGCGCCGCCAGCGATCCCGACGGCTACTGGACGGAAGAGGCAAAACGCATCACCTGGATCAAGCCGCCGACCAAGATCAAGAACACCTCGTTTTCCGGCGATGTGTCCATCAAATGGTTCGAGGACGGCATCCTGAACGCGTCAGTATCATGCATCGATCGGCACCTCGCGACAAAGGCCGACCAGACGGCGATCATCTGGGAGAGCGACGATCCCGCGGTCAGCCGGCACGTGACCTATCGCGAGCTGCACGACAAGGTCAGCCGGCTGGCCAACGCGATGAAGTCGCTTGGCGTCAGGCGCGGCGACGTGGTGACGATCTACCTGCCGATGGTGCCGGAAGCCGCGGTGGCGATGCTGGCCTGTGCGCGGATCGGCGCGATTCATTCCGTGGTGTTCGGCGGGTTTTCTACCGACAGCCTGGCCAACCGCATCCAGGATTGCGGCTCCAAGCTGCTGATCACCGCTGATGAGGGCCGCCGCGGTGGCCGCAAGGTGCCGCTGAAGACCAGCGCCGACGCGGCTCTGGCCTCCTGTCCAAGCGTCACCTCGGTGATCATGGTGACTGTCACAGGGGGCGCTGTCACCCAACGACCCGGCCGCGACCACGAGTACGCGGCGTTGCTGGAAGCCGCCTCGCCGGATTGCCCAGCCGAACCGATGGGGGCGGAAGATCCGCTGTTCATTCTGTATACCTCCGGCAGCACCGGCAAGCCGAAGGGCGTGCTGCACACCACCGGCGGCTACCTGGTCTGGGCCAGCTACACGCATGAAACGGTCTTCGATTACCGCCCGGGCGAGATCTACTGGTGCACCGCCGATGTCGGATGGGTGACCGGCCACACCTATATCGTCTATGGCCCGCTCGCCAACGGCGCCACCACGCTGATGTTCGAGGGGATTCCCAACTACCCGGACAGCGCCCGCTTCTGGCAGGTGGTGGACAAGCATCGGGTAAATATCTTTTACACTGCGCCAACCGCGATCCGCGCGCTGATGCGCGAGGGCGAGGCGCCGGTCAAGCGCACCTCCCGTGCTTCGCTGCGGGTGCTGGGCAGCGTCGGCGAGCCGATTAATCCCGAAGCCTGGCTATGGTATCACCGGGTTGTCGGAGACGCGCGCTGCCCGATCCTTGATACCTGGTGGCAGACGGAAACCGGCGGGATCCTGATCAGCCCCCTGCCCGGCGCCACGGCGCTGAAGCCTGGATCGGCAACCCTGCCGCTGCCCGGCGTGCAGCCGCTGCTGGTCGATGCCGAAGGGGTTGAACTGACCGGCGCAACCGAGGGCAACCTATGTATCGCCGACTCCTGGCCTGGCCAGATGCGCACTGTCTACGGCGACCATGCGCGGTTCGTACAGACCTACTTTTCCACCTTCAAGGGCCGGTACTTTACCGGCGACGGCGCGCGCCGGGATGCCGACGGGTATTACTGGATCACCGGGCGGGTCGACGACGTGATCAACGTCTCCGGCCATCGCATGGGCACGGCGGAGGTGGAAAGCGCGCTGGTGGCGCATCCGAAAGTGGCCGAGGCAGCGGTGGTGGGTTTTCCGCACGATCTCAAGGGTCAAGGCATCTACGCCTACGTGACCTTGAACGCCGATGAGGAACCGACCGAGGCGTTGCGCAAGGAACTGGTCGCTTGGGTTCGCAAGGAAATTGGCCCGATCGCCTCGCCCGACGCGATCCAGTGGGCGCCGGGACTGCCGAAGACGCGCAGCGGCAAGATCATGCGACGCATCCTGCGTAAGATCGCGGCGAACGAGACCGACGGGCTGGGTGACATATCGACACTGGCCGACCCAGGCGTGGTGACCGATCTGGTGGACAACAGGGTTCACTAGCCCACGACAGGGAATATGACGTTTCATTTCCGACGGGGACCAGGCCGCCGACGTCTTGATCGGTTATCCGGCTTAACATGCCGGTGAGATGGGGCAGGTTGACCGCGTCTGGCGATTGATGACAAACCCGGTCGCGCCATCACGGCCAGTGCGGAAGCGACGAGAAAAGCATGACCACATCAGCGTCGACCTTGCTGGCGCACGCGACCGGCGATCTCGCGGCCTTCGCGTCGGGCCTGACCTTTGAAGACATTCCGCCCGAGGTCGTGCAGCGTGCCAAGCAGTGCCTGCTGGACGGCATCGGTGTCTGCCTGCATGGCGCCGCGCTGCCGTGGACGCGCATGGTCCAGGACATGGTCATCGCCGAGGGCGGCAATGCCACAGTGTCCATCTGGGGCCGGCGGCAGCGGAGCTCATGGTCGCACGCCGTGCTGGCGAACAGCACCGCTGGGCACGCCTTCGAAATGGATGACATGCACAAGGAGTCCGTGCTGCATCCAAACTCGATCACAGTGCCGATCGCTCTCGGATATGCCGAGATGCAAGGCGGACTGTCCGGAACGGATGTGCTCACCGCGATCATTGCGGGATACGAGATCGGAACGCGGGTGGGAAACGCGGCAACGACGCAGCTTTTCCTGAACGGCTTCCATCCACAAGGCACCACGGGAACCTTTGCCGCAAGTGTCGTGGCCGGCAAGCTGCTCGGCCTCGACACGACGGCGATGCATCAGGCGCTTGGTTCGGCGGGATCGATGGCATCCGGCCTGATGGCGGCGCAGGAGGGCGCCATGGTCAAGCGCCTTCACGCCGGGCGCGCAGCCCAGGGTGGGGTTTATGCTGCCTTGCTCGCGCGGCGTGGCTTCACCGGGATTTCCGATGTGCTGGAGGCGCCATACGGAGGTTTCCTGAGTTCACTATCGCGCGAGCCCGACATGAGCAGGCTCACCAGCCGGCTGGGCGATGAATGGGAGACGTTGCAGGTTGGATTCAAGATGTACCCGTGCGTCACCAGCATTCATGCGGCATTGGACGCACTTCAGGAATTGATGCGCGCTAATGGACTACAACCGGAGGACATCAAAGCGATTGAGGCCGGCGTTGGCCACATGACCTACGTTCACACGGCTTGGCCGTACAAACCGGCTGGAACCACCGCCGCCCAGATGAACATCTTCTTTGGGCTGGCCACCCTGGCCCGCGGTTGCGGCGTGTCCCCCGACGACTATGCGGAGGGCCGCTTGGCCGACCCGGCGCTGCTGGCGTTCTTGCACCGTATTACCGTATTTGAGGATCCTGAGATCAATGCAGGGGGACGCCAAGCCAGGCATGCCTGCCGCATGACCGTCACGACCCGTCGCGGCGAGCGGCTGCGCAAGGATATATACGACCGCCGCGGCAGCCCGGAGAATCCGGTGGACCAGCCCACACTGGAAACCAAGTTCCGTAACAACGTCCGCCATTGCCTGGCAGACAGCCAGGCCGAACGTGTGATGGCGCTGGTCGCCATGTTCGAGCACCTTGAGAGCACCAAGGAACTCACCGGCCTGCTCAGCGGCGCGGGCGACAGATGAGCAGCATCCTGGCCGGCACCCTTCCGACGTCCGATGCGTTCCTGGCGATTAACCCCGTGTGCGGTCTAAGCGACCAAGGGTAGAGTTCAATATTCCGACGGCTGATGCATCTTTGCAGAAGTTGGACGGTGTATTTGTATCGCGGCTTGCGGCATAACCCGTCACCCACCCTGGCATTTCGCCAGCCGCCGCCAACCAATAGTCCATGATCTGGCACTATAAGCAGCAAGACTGGCGGAGGGGATGAGATTCGAACTCACGGTACGGCTTGACACCGTACAACGGTTTAGCAAACCGCCGCCTTCAGCCACTCGGCCACCCCTCCGCCGGAGGGCAAATCCCCAAGCCACCTGCAAAAGCAACCTGGACACGACGTTTGCACGCCTCTTTGTAGGGACCCGTCGCGAAGGCGTCAAACACCAATCAACCAAGCCAACGCAACGGCGGGACTTCCCGACCCACCGTATCAGCTCAGCGCAACCTCAAATCCGCGGGCGACTGCTGGACGCGCCATGATCGTCGAGTACCACCGCTTCACGTTCGGAAAGTCGGCAAGGTCAATCTGATGCCGTTCATGGCGCCAGGCCCAACCCAGGATGGCGAAGTCGGCGATGGAGATCTCATCGGCCACGTAATCCCGCCCCTCGAGACGCCGGTCCAGCACGCCATACAGCCGACGCGTCTCCTTCGAATACCGCTCCAGCCCGTAGCGCTGGTCCTGCGGATCGGTCACGCCAAGGAAGTGATGCACCTGCCCCGGCATCGGGCCAAATCCGCCCATCTGCCACATTAGCCATTCCAGCACCGGCACCTGCCTGCGCGGATCTGTCGGATAGAACTTGCCCGTCTTCTGGCCCAGATAAATCAGGATCGCACCGGATTCAAAGACACTGAGCGACGTCCCGCCAGGACCTTCAGGATCGATGATCGCCGGGATGCGGTTATTCGGACTGATCTTCAGGAAATCCGGCGCGAACTGCTCGTTCTTCGAGATGTTGACCGTGTGCACGGAATAAGGCAGCCCCATTTCCTCCAGCGCCACACTGATCTTGCGGCCGTTCGGAGTATTCCAGGTATGGAGTTCGATTGGCATGGTTCCGCCCTTCACACAGCTCTAATCCGCAGACTGAACACAACTGCGGCCCGCGACAAGGAGACTCAGCCGCCAAATGGAGCAATCCGCATGAAGATCGCGACCTGGAACGTCAACTCCATCCGCCAGCGCGAGGCCCACGTGCTGCGGTGGATCGGCCAGACCCAGCCTGACGTCCTGTTCCTGCAGGAAATCAAGTGCGAGGCGTCCGGCTTTCCCGCCCTCGGGTTCCACGCCGCAGGCTACAAGGCGGAGGTGGTGGGCCAAAAAGCCTATAACGGCGTCGCGGTTCTGGCTCGCGTGCCATTCCGGGTGGTCCATCAGGCCTTGCCGGGGCTGCCGCCCGACGATGCTCAAGCCCGCTACATCGAGGTCGAAGTCAATGGCATCACCCTGATCGGCATCTATCTGCCGAACGGCAACTCCCGCGGTGACGACGGCTTTGCCTACAAGTTGGCCTGGATGGACCACTTGGTGAACCGCGCGCAAGCACTGCTCGATGCCGATATCCCCTTTGTTATCATCGGCGATTTCAATGTCTGCCCGACCGATGATGATTTCGCGCCTGGCTCGCTGTCTCCCACGGATGCCCTGGTGCGCCCGGAAACCCGTCAGCGCTTTCGCCGGCTGCTGTGGATGGGCCTGACCGATGCGATCCGCGCGATCCACCCGCACAGATCGATCTATACCTTCTGGGACTATCAAGCGGGTGCCTGGCAGCGTGACATCGGGTTGCGCATCGACCACGCCCTGCTGTCGCCCAGTTTGGCGGAACAGCTTGTGTCGGCCGACCCCGACAAGGACGAGCGCGGCCTGCCGCAGCCATCGGACCATGTGCCGGTCGTCATCCGGCTGGGATAACGGCTATTGCCAGTGCGCTGGACGCCAGATCCATCGCCCCTGGCGCGGGCCCCAGACCCAGCGACCTGAGGCATACCGCCCGTACTGCGGCCGCCGGTCGACGTAACGACCGCCGAACCAGACATAGCGAACACTGTTCCACTGCCAATGGCCAGGTTCCCAAACCAGCCGTGGGTTCGGCGGCGGCGGCACCACCTCGGCGCGCGGCGGTGGTATTCGGGTATAGCCGGGCGGCGGCGGCTGCGCATTGGCGATGCCGAGCCCGACCAGCAACACCACCCAGCCGGCCAAAAGCCATCTCATCGTCACACTCCTCGAAAGCACCCTTCGCCGTACCACCGCTCCGGGTATCGCCGGACCGCAAAAAGTAACCGATCGTGCAGGGGGCGGTTGCGTCAGATATCGGCGTAGCAATGTGTCTCCGCCGCGGTCCCCGGATGCGTCGTGGCGCCCAGATAGGCCGGCCCGACAAGCTGCGCATATTTCCAGATCGCCCCCGCGTTGTAGTCGGTCCGCCGCGGTACCCACGCCGCCCTGCGCGCCGCCAGCTCGCCGGCCGGCACCGCCAGATCGATGGTGCCCATCTCGGCGTCGATCACGATCCTGTCGCCATTCTTCAGCAGGGCGATAGGGCCGCCCACCGCCGCCTCCGGTCCCACATGGCCAATGCAGAAGCCGCGCGTGCCGCCTGAGAACCGGCCATCGGTGATCAGCGCCACCTGCTCGCCCATCCCCTGGCCATAGATGGCGCCGGTGGTCGACAGCATCTCCCGCATGCCGGGACCGCCCTTCGGACCCTCGTAGCGAATGACGATCACGTCGCCGGCCTTGTAAGCCCGCGCCTGGACAGCGGCGAAACATTCCTCTTCCGAATCGAAACACAGCGCGGTGCCCTCGAACCGCAGCTTGTGTAATCCGGCGACCTTCACGATTGCCCCATCCGGCGCCAGACTGCCTTTAAGGCCAACAACGCCGCCGGTGGCGGAGATCGGGTTGGACACCGGGTAGATCACGTCCTGATCCGTCGGGAACACGACGTCCTTGTGGTTCTCCGCCAGGGTCTTGCCGGTGACGGTCAGACAGTCGCCATGCAGCAGGCCGCCATCGAGCAGCGCCTTGATGATCACCGGAATGCCGCCGACATTGTGCACATCGAAGGCGACATATTTTCCGCCCGGCTTCAGGTCGGCGATGTACGGCGTGCGCCGCATGATCTCCACCACGTCGTCCATGGTGAACGGGATACCCACCTCATGCGCCAGCGCCGGCAGATGCAGGCCGGCGTTGGTGGACCCACCCGTCGCGCCCACCACCACGGCGGCGTTCTGCAGCGCCTTCAACGTGACGATATCGCGCGGCCGGATGCGCTGCTCGATCAGATCCATCACCGCCCGCCCGGACTCTGCCGCGAAACGGTCACGCTCCTCATACGGCGCCGGAGAGCCGGCCGATCCGGGCAGCGCCAGACCGATCGCCTCGGACACCGTCGCCATGGTGTTGGCGGTAAACTGGCCGCCGCAGGCGCCGGCGGACGGGCAGGCGGCGCACTCCAGCGCATGCAGGTCCGCGTCCGACATGGCGCCGGCGGCATGCTGACCCACCGCCTCGAACACATCCACCACGGTGACGTCGCGGCCTTGGAACCGGCCGGGCAGAATCGACCCGCCATACATGAACACGCTGGGAATGTTCAGCCGCAGCATCGCCATCATCATGCCCGGCAGCGACTTGTCGCAGCCAGCCAGCCCGACCAGCGCATCGTAGCAGTGGCCGCGCACCGTCAGCTCCACGCTGTCGGCAATCAGGTCGCGGGAAACCAGCGACGACTTCATGCCCTGATGCCCCATGGCGATGCCGTCGGTCACCGTGATCGTGGTGAATTCCCGCGGCGTTCCACCGGCCTCCGACACGCCCTGCTTGACCGACTGAGCCTGCCGGCTGAGCGCGATGTTGCATGGAGCGGCCTCGTTCCAGCAGGTGGCGACGCCGACGAAGGGCTGGTTGATCTCATCCTCTGTCAGGCCCATCGCATAGTAGTAGCTGCGATGCGGCGCACGTCCCGGTCCAACCGTTACGTGGCGCGACGGCATCTTGCTCTTGTCCCAGCGTCTCTGCGGCATCGTCGTTCCTTTCCGGCATTGTCTGCATGCGGCTGGCGTATCCGATACATGCAGCCGTCGCACCCGTTATAGCGCCACCGGGCGGGTCGCCAAGCCGGGTGATCTCGTGACGTTAATCCAACATTAACCAAATCATTGCATGATGGTGGCTTCCCGAAAGAGGGCCAAGGATGCGGAGAGCTGTCACGTCATGCGCGGCCGTGCTAATCGTTGCCGCCGCGACGACCTGCCACGCATTGAATCCGGCAAATCTTGATATTGTCGGGCTGCGTCTCGGCATGGCGGAGCCGCAGGTCGACGCCCTACTCTTGCGCCAGGGGATCCCCATAAGCCGGATTAACCGCTCGGTTGAACGTTGCCGAAGTTCGCAGGCCTGCGACGTGATGATCACGGCGTCCACCAAGGATGGAACGCTGACGATCAGCCTGAACAAGATTAATATCGAAGCAGACCCCACGGTTGGTCGGATCGCCTATGTTCTGCGAGGGCATGCGGCGGGGGAAGCCAAGATCATTGAAGCGTCGGTCCTTGAACGGTTTGGCCAGCCTGATCAGGCCGTGCCCATGACGTGGTGTCAAAATCCCTCGGCCAATCAGATATGTTCGGCTGGTCAACCATCCCTGCGCTTCGTTCCGGAGTCGCTCACCCTGATCCTGAAATCTGGCGCAGCGGAGGGCGCTGCGGAACAATCCGCGCCAGCCCCGGATTCATAAACCTTTCGTTCATGATTAGCTTCTAAGCGTCGCCGCATGATGTGGCGCGCGATCACTCTCCTCATACTGCTGCTGACGGCGGTTCCAGGCAGAGCGGACGTCCCGTTGATGGGAAGCGACGGTTCGGGACGACTTTGTCGCCCGGCGATCAGTTCGGCGGAACGATCACATGCCATCCCATCGCATCTGCTGGCGGCGATCGCTCACGTCGAGAGCGGTCGTAAGGATCCTGCATCCGGCGCCTTCAACCCCTGGCCATGGACGGTGAACGCGGAAGGGCAAGGCTACTTCTATGACAGCAAGGCGCAGGCTGTCGCCGCCGTGGCAACAATGCGCCGGCAGGGCATACGCTCGATCGACGTGGGCTGCATGCAGATCAGCCTGCTCCACCATCCGGACGCGTTCCCCGGCTTGGAGCAGGCATTCGATCCCACCGCCAACGCCAATTATGGCGCACAATTCCTCAATGAATTGCATGACAAGACAAATTCCTGGCCGAAAGCGGTGGAGTTCTATCATTCCGCCACCCCGGAACTCGGGCAGGACTACGGCCGAAAAGTTTATGCGGCACTGCCGGATGAGCAGCGCCTGGCCGGGCTGAGCCCGTTTGACAATCTCGCCGCCGCCTGGTCCGCGACGATCCCCCGATCACCCTTCGGCGGGTTCCGGGCCAGTCCGGCGCGGGTGATCCTGTTGCCAGCGACGGCGCAACCGGGGATTGGCCCAGGAGGAATTGGCCCAGGCGGAATTGGCCCACGAGGAACAGGCCTGCAGGCGAGCGGCCAAGCAGGGATCGGCCTAGGCGGGAGCGGCCTCGGGCGAAGCCTGCAGTCGTACCGGATGACGCCCGTCCGCCTGGCGTTTCGCGCTCCATAGCAAGTCAGTCGCCCAGGTTCGCTGGATAAGTGATAAAACCGGTTTCGTTATGACCCAACGGCATCTGGTCGTTCATCAGGCTGCCTTGCGAAACGTCGGCGGCAAGCCGGCTTTTGGCATTTGGCCGTGCATCGGCTCCGCCGGCAGCCCGGCGTGCAAGATCCTGCGTGATTCCAGCAGCAGCGGAATGTCGATGCCCGTCGTGACCCCCATGCTTTCCAGCATGAAGACCAAATCTTCCGTCACCACATTGCCCGAGGCGCCCGGTGCATAGGGGCAGCCGCCGAGACCGGCAAGGCACGAGTCGAAAGCGCGGATGCCGACCTCCAGCCCGGCCAGCGCATTGGCAATGCCAAGCCCGCAGGTATCGTGCAGATGCAGGCCATACAGCACAGGGCCAATCGCCTCCCGCGTCGCCGATACCACCTCCCGGACCTGCGCCGGATGGGCATATCCGACGGTGTCCGCCAGCATGATCTGGTCCACGCCCGCGTCCGCCAGACCCCGGCACAGCGCTACCGTCTTCGCCGTCGGCACCACGCCGTCGATCGAGCAGCCAAACGCGGTGGACGCGCCGGCAACCACCGGCACCTTCCGCGGCTGCGCCTTCAGCCAAGCCATGATTTCCCGCATCATCTCGACCGACTGGGCCGGCGTGCGGTTCAGGTTCGCCTGGCTGTGGCCGTCACTGACGGACACCGGAATGCTGATCTTGTGCACCCCGGCATGATAGGCGTTCTGCACGCCGCGCAGGTTGGGCGCCAGCGCCTGGACGGTCAGGCCAGCGATCGTCGCCAGCACCTTCGCGACAATCTCAGGCGTGTCGGCGAGCTGCGGGATCACCCGCGGTGGAACAAAGCTGCCGACCTCGATCTCCTTTATGCCGGCCGCGGCGATGGAGGCGATCCAGGCCACCTTGTCGTCGGCGGTCATGCGACTCTTGGCGATTTGCAGGCCGTCGCGTGGACCGACCTCGCAGATGGATACGAATTCGCTGCTCATGATGGGGGGATCTCCGCGATCAGACTTGCTCTTTGGTCATGCCGAAGCTTCTCCAACCGATCCTTTGGTCATGCCGAAGCCTTTCCAACCGAAGTCAAGATATTGCCGGTAGCGACGCCGCCGGCGAGGCATTGGTCGATCAAACCGGATGCTTTCCAAACTCAATGCGCCCGGATTGGCACCCTGTGCCAGGCGGCGCTCAGGTAGCCTTTGAAGTTCCAGATGTCTTCGGGCCGTGCCGGCTGCGCCTGCCCGGCGGAGTCCCAGGCACGGACGACCAACTCGTGCTCGCCCTTGGGCAGCGTGCAACCCACCTCCCAGAAGGTCCAACTCCAGGGCGCGTCAGCGCGCGGCTCAAGCGCCGCCTGCATCCACGTACCGCCTCCGTTGACCGACACCTCGACGCGCACGATCTTCCGCGCGGTGGCAATCGCGTAGCCGCGCAGCGTCACAAAACCAGCCTCGAGGTCCGCAAAAGGCGCCGGCTCGCAGATCGCGGCATTCAGCGGCATGTCGTAGATCATGATGCCGCGCTCCCAGTCGACGGTCTCGCGCGTCATGTCGGCTGGCAGCATCTTGTAGTCGCGCCGCTGCATGTGGTTGTCGGATGGCCGATCCTGCACGATGACGTCGGTCAGCCATTTCGCGCTACGCACGCCCGCGAAACCTGGCACCACGGCTCGCAAGGGAAAGCCGTGCTGTGGCATCAAGGGTTCGCCGTTCATCTCGAACGCCAGCAACACCTCGGGCGACAAGGCTTTGCCGATTGGGATCGAAACCCCATAGGTGAAGCGGCCCTCACCGTCCATCTCGATCTCGTCCCCGGCGGAGAAGGCGACGTGCAGAGATGGATCCTGTTCTGCCACGCCGGCCGCTCGCAGAACGTCGGCCAGCGCCACGCCGGTCCAGTCGGCGTTGCCGATCGCGCCTGGCGCCCAGGGGTCACCGGTCACCGGTCTCACGGCGTTCAGGTCCGCCCGCCGGTTGCCCGCGCACTGCATGACGGCGGACACCGTCCGGATGGGAAACCGCTCGCGCAGTGCGTCCAGCGACAGCACCATCGGTGTCGTGACGCGCCCGGCCACACGCAGCCGGTACGACGCCGCGTCCAGCGCCGGGATGTCGCCATGGCTGCGGACGTAGAAATCCGCCTGCGCCGTGCGAAAAGCAGCACGCAGCCGCACCAGCCCAGGCTCGGCATTGAACGGGTCGCGTGAACGGATGATCAGGTCCGGATCGACATGAAGCGGGTTCAACATTCGTCCCTCCTTGCACAGCCCAAAGCGCGAACCAGACGAGAAGGTTGCGTCCGTATGGGTCCTAGATCCAAAGCAAAGGCGCGAGCTCATCCTCCTGGACCTTGGCGGATGGGAGCATGCAACAACTGGGGTTCGGACCGTCAGGCCATCGGCGGCATTGGCTTAATGATGAGCGGGCGGATGCCGGCTGGTCAATCGTCGCGGTGCACCCGCTCCATCCGCTCATGCCGTTCCTGCGCCTCGATCGACATCGTGGCGATCGGCCGAGCCTCGAGGCGCTTGATGCCGATGGGCTCGTCGGTTTCCTCGCAGTAGCCATAGGTGCCAAGTTCAATCCGAACCAGTGCCTGATCGATCTTGGAGATCAGCTTGCGGGCGCGGTCCCGGGTTCGCAGTTCCAGAGCCCGGTCTGTCTCCACACTGGCGCGGTCGGTGATGTCGGCTTCGTGGATGCCGCCCTCCGACAGGCTGGCCAGCGTTCCGTCGGCATCCCGCAACAGATCGCCGCGCCAACGCAGCAGCTTCTGGCGGAAATACTCGACCTGGATGGGATTCATGAAATCCTCATCCTCGGTGGGTCGATAATCAGGGGGCAGACTGACCATCATGCGTACGATCCTGGTTATCCTTCCGCCTACCCAGGCCGGGGACACCGAGGGCAGGCGCCCGGCCCATTCCGGGTAGGGAACGCGCTGGCTTATATCCATGTGTCTGCGCCGCGCCAAGACCATCCACGAAAGTGTCAGGCGGTTGTAATGAAACATTTGCTACCTCGGCACGATCTGCCGGCAGATTTTGCCGACCGGCCATTTCTGCCGAGCTCAGTCACCTGGTTTTCCCGGCGAACCGGCCCGCTCCGATCTGGCACGACGGTTGCTGTACGTTCTATACTTTTGTCTTCAGGATGAACCCGTGCGCAAGACGCGCCTGACCGCTGCCCTCGTTGCCGTCCTTTGGTCCATCCACTTGCTGCCAGCGCTGGCCGAGGTGCGGATCAAGGACATCGTCGATGTGGAGGGCGTTCGGGAGAATCAGCTTATCGGCTACGGCCTCGTGGTCGGCCTGAACGGCACCGGCGACAAGCTCAACAACAATGTCTTCACCCGCGAATCGCTGATCGGCATGCTGGAGCGGCTTGGCGTGAACACGCGCGACCAGGTCACCGCCCTGTCCACCAAGAACCTCGCCGCCGTCATGGTCACGGCGGAGTTGCCGCCCTTCGCGCGCAGCGGCAGCCGAATCGACATCGCGGTCTCCGCCCTGGGCGACGCGACCAACTTGACCGGCGGCACCTTGCTGGTGACGCCCCTGCTGGCGGCTGACGGCGAGGTCTATGCCGTCGGGCAGGGCGCGATTTCCACAGGTGCGGTCGCCGTGCGCGGGGCGGCCAGTTCTGTCACCCGCGGCGTGCCAACCGCTGGACGCATCGCAAATGGCGCTACGGTGGAGCGCGAAGTGCCCTTTCAGTTGAGCAAGGAATCCACACTGCGCCTGGGGCTCCGCAATCCAGACCTTACCACGGCCATGCGCATCGCCACGGCGATCAACAGGGCAATTGGTCCCATCGCCAAGGCCACTGACCCACGAACCGTGCAACTCAATCTTGCCAATCGCGACCCGATCGAGACGCTGGGCCTGCTTGAGGACCTGCGTGTGGAACCCGACGATTCGGCGGTCGTGGTGATCGACGAAGCCAGCGGCACCATCGTGATGGGGGCTAACGTGCGGGTCAGCACCGTGGCGATCGCCCAGGGCAACCTGACCATCCGGGTGACGGAGACACCGGAAGTCAGCCAGCCGGATGCCCTGTCAAGAGGAAGAACGACGGTGGTGCCGCGGACATCGATCCAGGTGGACGACGGCCACGACAAGAAGCTGGGGATCCTGAACGGGGGTGTCACCTTGCGCGATCTGGTCGCCAGCCTGAACGCGCTTGGCGTGGGGCCGCGCGACATGATCAGCATCCTGCAATCGATCAAGGCCGCCGGCGCGCTGCAGGCGGACCTGGAGGTACGTTGATGACGAAGATCACGCCGCCGCCAATTCCGCCCTCGGCTCCGCTCATGCCTCGACCGGCGGTTGCCCCTTCACGGCTGGCCGAGCCGCCCGATCCGGCGAAGATCGCCAAGGCCGCGAAGGACTTCGAGGCGATGGCGATCGGCCAGTTGCTGCAGCCGATGTTCGACACCGTGGACACCGCCCATTCCGCGTTTGGTGGAGGCGATGGCGAAGCGGCATGGAAGCCGATGCTGGTGCAGGAAATCGCCAAGCAGATCGCGGCCAACGGCGGACTGGGACTGGCCCAGCCGGTCTATGAGGCGATGCTGCGCATGCAGGAGGCAAAGTCGAAGTGACAGCAGATCTGATGCAGGCCGCGCAGACGTTGGCGGACGTGCTGGCGCGGGAAAATGATGCCTTGAAGCGTCTCGACTTTCGCACCGCGATCGCGCTGGTGCCGGCCAAGGAAGCGGCACTCCTGAGCATCACCAAGGGACGCTCCCCTGCCCCGGCGACCGATCGCAACCCGGTCCTTGCCGCACTTGGCCGGCGCCTGAACAGCCTGGCGGCGGAGAACCGCGCGCTGCTTGAACGCGCGATCACGGTGCAGACCCGTATCGTTGGCATCATCGTCCGGGCCGCGGCTCCGCCAGCCCCGGCAGGGCGCTACGCCGCCAACGGCTACAAGAACCAGCCGCGCAAAGCATCAGCGATGGCATTGTCGGCCCGTGCCTGATCCAAGGGACGCCTGATCCAGGGGACGCCTGATCCAGGGGATGCCTGATCCAGGAGATGCCGGCAGCGGCTGGCAAACCGGCAGTTCAGCCCCGGCCCGAATAGGTCTACAACCTGCGCGGCGCGGCCGGCGGCAACCAACCGGCTTGACGCGCCGAAACAGGTCGAACCAGGGAACCATGGTCATGTCTGCCGTCAGTATTGAGGATCGCGGCGCGATCTCTATTATCCGTATCAACCGGCCGGAGCGGCTGAACGCGATCAGCCAGGCAGTGGCGGTGGAAATGCAGCAAGCTTTCCTGGCTTTCGACGCCGATCCCGGCAAGCGGGTGGCAATCCTGAGCGCCGCGGGGGAACGGGCATTTTCCTCCGGCGCCGACGTCAACGACCTGCCGGAACTGTGGCGCGCGATCCCCAATGTCGGCTTCCGCACCGACAAGCCGATCATCGCCGCGACCTCCGGCTGGGTAGTGGGCGGCGGGATCGTCATGGTCATGATGTGCGACCTGATGGTCTCCACCGAGGACACCCAGTTCTACTATCCCGAGGCGAAGCTGGGCACGACCGCCGGCGGCATCAGCTCGCTCGTCGCGCGGATGCCGCACAAGCTGGCCATGGAGATCATGCTGCTCGGCACCAAGGTGCCAGCCAAAAGAGCCTACGAGGTCGGCTTCGTGAACCGGGTCGTGCCAAACGGCCAGCATGAGACCGAAGCTCTGGCGATGGCCGAACAACTGCTCGAGTCGGCGCCACTGGTAATCAGCACGCTGAAGCGACTGGTTAATGAAATCATGCCCGTGGGTCCGATTGAGCGTATGGTGGCGGTCAGCCAGACGATCGCCCAGGTGCGGCAGTCGGAGGATCTGCAGGAGGGTATTCGTGCCTATAAGGAACGACGCAAGCCCAGCTTCAAGGGTCGGTGATTGGCGGCGGCGAAATGTCTAGCAGGTCCGAACAGGATCGCCGTGATCTTGAACGTTCATTGCGCTGTCCGCGGTTCGGGTGCCTCGCCAATCGGCGGAACCGGCAATGATGCAGCCGGACCGGCTGCACTGTCCGTGTTGCAAGAGTCGGCTCACGGCTATCGCGGCACCGTCCGCAAACGGTTTCCCAGGCGGCTCGCTTCGCTGCACCGGCTGCGATTGGGTCGGCCAGGTCAGGGATGGCATCGCTGATTTCGTCGGTGAGAGCGCCGTATCCGACACCGATCCGCATCAATTCAGCGGTGATGCATCTCATGATGATGTCGCCGCGGCTGAGCTGATCGAACGAATTCGTCTAGCCGCCGGCGATCGCTGGCCGGCAAGCCTGGGCGAGGTGCTGGAGCTTGGTTGCGGCAGCGGGCAGTTGACCCGCGCCTTTTTCCTTACGCTGAACAATGGGGTGCGCGGGCTGATCGTGGCCGACACCGAATTGGACAAGGTGCGTACCTGCCGCGATCGCCTTGTCGGGTTGGGCCTGGGGGCGGACGCGCCGGTGATGTTCGTCCGCCTTAGCGGCCAGGAGGATTCGATCCGCGACACGGTGGCCGACACGGTGGCCGGCACGGCGGTCCTGCCGCGCATCGGCGATGTGCGGGGTTTTCTGACGACGGTGCATCGCGTACTCAAACCGGGCGGGAGGGCTTTCTTCGTGGTGCCCAACCGCCGCTATCACCAGGCGCTGTGTCATGCCGTGGCGAATGCCCTTGTCCATCAGTATGCGCATCACGGCGCATGGTCGGGGCAGGGCGAAGGTGTCATGCACATGCTGGCACGCCTGCGGCGGCAACTGGTCCACCAGGGCGACCTGACCTTTCTAGCCGCGCTGCGGGATAAGCATCTGTTCGACAGCGACGGGCTGGAGGATCTGGCACGGGAAGTCGGTTTTGCCGACGTAAGCGTCATTCCAGTGGACCCGGACCCACTTGGGGGCGAAACAACCAAGCGTCTTTGCCATCACGCCGCGGTACCAGACGCGGTGGCAACCGAATTGGCTGCGCTGGTCGTCTCCGCCGGCGCACCCTATTTCAGCCTGCTGTCGCGCCAGGATGCATCCGCAGAGATGCTGGTGTGGCTGACCAAAGGTGTCGGGCCGCGCCCGTCGACCTTCAGCGCCTTGCCGGTCGCCCCAACCGTCGCTTTCGCAGGGCCGGAAGCCGCGTTGGGTGGTGCGCCACCGCGCTGGTCGATCGAACTGGCGGCGCGCGATACGGTCGATGGCGTTGCGGTCGCGATGGGCGGCTGGTGCCTGATGAACATTGATGTCGTCTGGGTTCGCCTCGGGCTGGATGACGTCACGCGTGAAGTCCCGGTTTGGCGACCTCGTCCGGACGTGCACGAGGTCCTGAACGCCAAGGGCCTATATCATCCGCTGAATGCACTGTGCTGCGGCCTGGATACCAACCTGCTGTTCGACGGCCTGCATCCGAAGGACAATCGATGCCTGCTCCACCTCGAGATCGTTCTGGCGAACGGCATGGTCGTGAAGGGACCGGTCCCGGACATGTTGGTGATGAATGAGAAGCTGATTGTAACTCAGTAGCATCGGATCCCGGCGTGGCCAGAAGGTCGGCGATCAGGCAGGGTCGAGGCATTGTTGATGGCGCGGCACGGGCTGTCGCATTCCTGCTGGTTCTGATCACCCTGGTGCCATCGCCGGCGGTCGCGGCATCCCCGAAGCAAGACGCGGCCCGTCGGGACCTGCGCGATTCGGAACGCCTGAGACGCGAGCAGGTCGCGGCTGGCAAGGATGCCGCCGCACGGGCGGACCGCGCCGCCGCGGACGCATTGCGGCTGTCGCAGGAGCGGGTGCAGGCAGCGGCGAAGCTGCAACAGGCGGACGCCGTGATGCAGGGGGTCACCAGCCGGATCGATGCGCTGGCGGTTCGGCAGCGGGAGGCCGAGCAGCGGGTGAAGGCAAACGCCGCCGCGATACAGCCCTTGTTGCCGCTGGTCGAGCGCCTTTCGCTTTATCCGGCGGAAACCCTCCTCGCGGTGCCAGGCTCGCCCGAATCGACGCTGCGCGGCCTGCTGGTCCTGAAGGGCCTGTCGCGACAGATCGAGCTTGAGACGGAGACCCTGCGACGAGATCAGGCCGATCTCGACGCCGCGACGGATGCGCTGCGGGCGGAGGCCCCCAGGCTGGCGCAAGCTCGGGCGGCGCAGGCGCATGAGGCGGAGGCGCTGGACCAGCAGATCGCGATGGCGCACGCCTCTCGTGCGAAAGCCGAAGCCGAGGCGAGCCTTGCGGCGAACCGGGCTGCTCTGGCGGCCGCACGGACGGATACGCTGCGCGCCGCGCTGACCGTATTGGAGGAGCAGCAGCGCGTTGAAGCGGCGAACGCTCAGGCGGAGGCAGAGCGTGCCGAACGGCAAAAGCGGCCCGAAGTGCCACAGGCTGCGCAGCGGCGGGAAGCAATGCTGGCCCGGATCGCGGGTGCGCCATCCATGGTCGGCGCGGCACCAATTGGTCAGCTTCAGCCGCCGGTCATTGGCGTGGTTGTGAAAAGATGGGGTGATCAGACGGATAGTGGGCCTGCCATCGGGATCTCCTATGATGCGCCACCCCATGCGCGAGTCATCTCCCCCTGCGGTGGCCACGTGGTCTTCGCGGATAGCTTCCGCAGCTATGGTCTGTTGCTGATCGTCGACTGCGGCGGCGGCTACCATGTGGTGCTGTCCGGTCTTGACCGACTGGACGTGAAGCTCGGCCAGAGCATCGTGACAGGGGAACCCGTCGGCGTGATGCCATCATGGGAGCCAGGTTCAACCGCGCCGCGCCCGGCGCTGTATGTCGAACTGCGGCACAATGGACAGCCGGTAAATCCGGCACTTTGGCTGAGGGCAGCGAGCTAGAGTGTGATCGCCTGAGGCTGACCAGTCAGAAGGCGTTGATCACGCGATCAAACCAGACCTGGACCATGATCGGACACTGGTAATGATGCAACCTCAAACAATCATGGTCTAGCGCACGGCCAGTCATGGGATAACCGCATTCATTGGCGGTCAATCCGCACGACGCCGATGCATCTCCACGCTGCCGCAACATGGCTTACCAAAACAACACTGGACGGGGACGGGGCAGCCGCGCGAAAAGATGATGCTGGCCATTTGCGCGATCGGATACGCCATTATCTGTTGTATGTAGGCTGGTCACGCGGCGGGATTGGTCCCGCTGCGTCGAGGGGAATAACGCATGAAATTCCGCGCGCGGCATTTGCGCTATGGTCTTTTGCTTGGAACCGCGTTCATGGCCGGCGTGGCGGCGGGCTCAGGTTTGGGCGTCTTGCATGAGGCGTTCGCCCAGGACAGCTCCCATACCGACATGTACCAGTTGCTGAATGTTTTTAGCGACGTCGTGCAGCGCGTGCGCGCCGAGTATGTCGATCCTGTCGATGATAAGGAGTTGATCGAGAATGCGATCAACGGCATGCTAACAGGACTCGACCCTCATAGCTCCTATATGAACGCGAAAGCGTTTAGGGACATGCAGGTCCAGACCAAGGGCGAGTTCGGCGGCCTGGGAATTGAGGTCAACGAGGATAAGGGCCTGATCAAGGTCGTCTCCCCTATCGATGATACGCCAGCAGCCAAAGGCGGCATTAAGCCGGGCGACATCATCACCGCACTGGATGGCAAGACGCTGATTGGCCTGTCGCTGAACGATGCGGTCGACAAGATGCGCGGGCCGCCGAATTCCAAGATCGTGCTGACGATCAAGCGGGACAAGGTTGACAAGCCGATCGAGATTTCGCTGGTCCGGGAAATAATCCATCTTCAGGTCGTCAAGTCGCGGATGGAGCCGGATGATATTGGCTACGTGCGGCTGTCGCAGTTCACCGAACAGGCCGATGCCGGCATCAAGCAGGCCGTGAAGGCGCTGAAACAGCAAAATGGCGGCAAGCTGCGCGGGTTGATCCTGGATCTGCGTAATGACCCGGGCGGCCTGCTGGATCAGGCCGTGTCGGTCTCTTCCGACTTTGTTGGGCAGGGTGAAATCGTCTCCACTCGTGCTCGGCATCCCGATGACAGCCAGCGGTGGGATGCCAAGGGCACCGATATTCTGGACGGTGCGCCGATGGTGGTGCTGATCAACGGCGGTTCCGCGTCGGCGTCCGAGATCGTATCGGGCGCTCTGCAGGATCATCGGCGCGCAATCCTTCTGGGAACCCGCAGCTTTGGCAAGGGTTCGGTGCAGACCGTGATCCCGCTGCCTGGCAACGGGGCGATGCGGCTGACCACCGCGCGCTACTACACGCCGTCCGGACGTTCCATCCAGGGACTGGGTATCACGCCGGACGTACGGGTACAGGAAACCCGCGACGAGCCCGCCAGTTTTGGCGGCGACCGGGAGTCCGACCTGAACCACGTGCTGAACAACCAGGGCGGCACGGGAGCCCAGGCGCTGCCGCCGCGAACCGATCTGCCGCTGGTCGCCAAGCAGATCCCCGACAAGCCGCCAGAGAATTTCCCCAAGTTCGACGCGTCGAAGCCCGACGAGACCGATTTCCAACTGCAGCAGGGGGTCATGCTGGTTAAAGCCATGGCGGCGCCGAAAAGCGCATCCGCCGACTGATCAAGCTCCTGGCAGGTGGCGCGCGTTTGTGGCCCAGGCGCGACCTTCTGTCCGGGTGGGCCGGGATCGGACGCTTCTGGCTCTTGGTTCTGGCTGTCGCGGGGATCAGCGCCGGGGTATTGCAGACGATCGGTCCCCCGGTGACGGCGCGGCAGACGGCATCAAATCCGCCACAGCCGCCGTCGGGCATCATGCCTGTCGTTCCAGTGCCGGCGGAAAAGCCGGCCCTGGTGACCGCGGATCGGGCACCGCAAGCAGCGACGAGACATCAGGCGGAAGCGCCAGGCCGCAGTGTACCCGGCCCCGTCGCCGACCCTGATCCGGCGCTGATGCAGCCTGACAATGCGGAGGAAAAGACGTTCTTGCCGCGGATCGCCGCGGACGGCAGAACACCGATGCACGAATACGCGGCCGGTTTCGATCCCACCAGCCGGCGGCCGCGCGTCGGTATCCTGGTTGCCGGCATTGGCATGAGCCAGGCGGACAGCCTGAGCGCCGTGCATCTTCTGCCGGGACCGGTAACGCTGGCGATCTCTCCCTATGCGACGAACACGGATCGGCTGCTGGCCATGGCGCGCCTGGCGGAGCATGAATACCTGTTGTCGATTGCCATGGAGCCACAGGGTTATCCGGTCAACGACCCGGATGACCGCCGCGCGCTGATGAGTTCCCTGCCATTGGCGGAGAACCTGACGCGTCTGCACTGGGCCTTGTCGCGCATTGCCGGATATGTCGGCGTGACCAATGCCCTGGGACCAATGCGCGGAGAGCGGCTGGCCGACATGGCGGATCAGTTCGGCGCGATGCTGAAGGATGTGGCCGCGCGCGGCCTGCTGTTCGTAGACGCCAGGCCAGGGCAGCCTGGCGGAAGACTGGCCTGGAACCGCTCGGTCGATCTGGTCATTGATGACCAACCGTTGGATCAAGCTACCTTGGATAGTCGATTGGAGACATTGAGCAAGATGGCAAAAGACAATGGTTCGGCACTGGGGCTGGTTTCGCTGCCCCGGCCGATGACCATGGCGCGTGTCGTCGCCTGGAGCAACACACTGGCCGACAAGGGACTGGTGCTGGCGCCTGTCAGCGCGCTGGTCCGGCCGCCGGCCGAGTCCGAACCGAGCCAATGAGCGAGCTTCCTTATCGGCCGAATGTCGGCGCGGTGCTGTTCAACCCGGCTGGTCTCGTCTTCGTCGCCAGACGCGCCAACATGCCGAACGCGGAGGGGCCGGCCGGCGGATGGCAGCTACCGCAGGGTGGTATCGACGAAGGCGAGGATCCCAGAACGGCAGTACTGCGTGAACTGGAGGAAGAGATCGGCACCCGCAAGGCGGAGGTGATTGGCGAGCATCCGGAATGGCTGACCTATGACCTGCCGCCGGACCTGCTTGGCATAGCTTGGCGCGGCCGGTATCGCGGCCAGCGGCAGCGTTGGTTCGCCATGCGGTTCACCGGACAGGATAGCGACATCCGACTGGACCTGGACCCGCATCCAGAATTTGATGCCTGGCGCTGGGTGACCTTGGCCGAATTGCCAGCGCTGGCGGTGCCGTTCAAGCGGTCGATCTATCAGGAGCTGGCGCGGTCTTTTGCACCGTTCGTGTCGTCTCCACGCGGTTGACGGATCGGACAACTTCGCCATGCTGCGGCATCGCTTGAACAAGAGGGGATGCCAGATGGGTGAGATGATTCAGTTGAAGGCCGCCGACGGCTTCACATTCTCGGCATATGTCGCCGGTCCGGCGAGCGCGACCAAGGGTGTGGTCGTGGTGCAGGAGATTTTCGGTGTCAACCACCACATCCGCGAAGTGGCCGACCGCTTCGCCGCACTGGGTTACGCGGTCGTCGCGCCGGGATTGTTCGACCGGGCATCGCCGGGCGTGGAACTTGGCTACACGCAGGCGGATGTCGACCAGGGCCGGGAACTGCGGATGAAGCTATCGGATGCCGACGTAATGAAGGACATCGAGGCGGCCGCGAACCATTTATCCGGCAAGACGCTGGGTATCGTTGGCTACTGCTTCGGTGGCACGGTCGCCTGGTGGGGAGCAACGCGGACCACGAAGTTCGCGGCATCCTCCTGCTGGTATGGCGGCGGCATTCCCGGCACGAAAGACGAGCAGGCAAACTGCCCCGTACAGATGCACTTCGGTGAGAAGGATGCGTCGATTCCGATGACCGACGTGGATGCGGTGCGCGCCGCGCAGCCGAAGGCCGAGGTGTTTGTCTACGAAGGCGCGCAGCACGGTTTCGGCTGCGACGAGCGGGGCAGCTACAGTGCGCCGGATTACGAACTGGCACAGCAGCGGACGGTCGATTTCTTCGCCAAGAACCTGGGATAGCCGGATCTGGCGATCTGGTCGCCCCTGTACCTCTGATAGGGGGCACGTTATCGCTTTGGCGCAGCGACTTTCACAAATGGGATGGCCGGCCTGCTGCGCCACCCGCCGGCTGACGGCGGCGATATTGCCTCCGTGGATGGGCTGGTTGCCGTCGCACGCCAGCCCACTACAGGCGAACTCGGGCTATGCTCCACGCGCCACATGTACGCGTTGAGACTAATTCCCATCGAGATGAAGTACCAAAACATCGGTTGAAACGCGATGCCGACGAACGCCCCGCTGGTCAGGAATACAGCCAGTCCGGCCTGCAGCGCATCCGAAAGTGCCACGACCCATCGCAGTTCCGGATCTTCACGTGCTCTTTTCGCCGCGCGATGAAGCCGAACGAATGTTACGCCAGCGAGTGCCAGGAACATCAGCAGACCAGGATAGCCCTGCTCGCCCAGGACCTCGAAATAGATACTATGGAAGGCTCTTCCGAACTCGGTAAATCCCGGTTCGTTATCAACGCCGGGGACTTCGATGTGATCGGTTAGATAGGCCTGGAAGCCGCCACCGAAAGGATGCTCCGCGACATAGCCCAGCGTCCATTTCCAGACCAGGATCCGGACATACGCGGAATTTTCGTTTTCGAAATGTCCGATTGTTTCAATTCGCGCATCCCAGGCACTGGATGTGGAATAGACGAGCAGGCATGCCCCTAGGCAGCCGACGACGCCTAAGCGAAGTTTGTGCCGGGACCGCATCCACATGTACGCGAACAGGACAACAAGTCCGATCAGCGCGCTACGTTCAAAAGTACCGATGGCCGTGACAACCGCCAGCCCGGCGATCGCCCAGTACGCCAACGGCATCAGCTTCAGGCGGGGCATGAGCTGACTGTGGCTGCCGAGGTAGATCGCCAGTGGCACGGCCATGAGGCCGACGGTTGACAGCAGGCCACCTTCCGCCAGACCGCTGTTGCCCGCCTGCAGTCCAAGGTTACTGCCGTAGCCGCCGCCCGAAATCAGCGTCTTCAAACCGAACGGTACGAAGTTGGCGGCGAGGGAGAAAACATAGGTTTGGGCGAATGCCTCGATCTGCACGCGGGACCGGATGACGTAGGGCAGAAAGGCAGCGAACATCACGGTCTTGAAAGCCCAGTCCCACTTCTCCCAGGCTGCATCAGGCACCGCCGCCCATATAATGGTCAGGGTAACCCAGATGCCCATCGCCACCTGAAGTATCGTCTCAAGGCTTAGGCGTGGCGGCGAACGTCGGTCGAGCAGGAGGTAAAGCCCAAATGCGGCCGCGCCCATGATCATTGCGACAGGCAATTGATTCAGTATGATGTAGGATATGGCCTGAGGCTGGAACGTATCCACCCACACATATCCAAGTGTGGCGACGAACGGCGCGTTGACGCCCAATCCCAGGAAAGACGTGTAGAGGAACAGCAGCCAGAGGCTACGAAGCATGTAACGGCGGTCCTGCCGAAATTAGACGCGCCGGCTCCAGACTCGATCGGCTTGTCTCTTGGCGCCGTCCTTGCTGGCAATGGTCTCGAACCACGGTTGAACGCGATCGAGTTGCACGGCACGAAGAATGACGAACAGCATCATCCCTGAACTGAAAAGAATTCCAGCTATATCAAGCATTCAAATCCCCTGAATGATGACGACAGCGCCATGCGAAACGATGGCTCGCTATACAGCCTCTCAGGCGATCATGTCACGAAATCTTGTTTGTCCTCCGGTTCACTCGCCTCGTGACTCAGGTATCCGCCAGCGCCTTCATGATTGCGTCCCGCGCCGCCCGGTCGCCCTCGGCATGCACCGGCTGAATTGCGACATGGGTGGCACCAGCGTCAAAATGGGCCCGCAGGCCGTCTTTCACCTTCTCCGCGCTGCCCCACAGCACCATCGCATCGATGAACCCATCGGATCCGCCGTCGGCCAGATCGGCTTCGGTAAATCCGATCTCAAGCCAGGAATTCCGATAATTATCCAATCCCATATACCGAGACAGTTCCGCTCGGCCGAGCGCGCGGGCACGTGCGGGATCGGTTTCAATGGTGACCTTCTGCTCGACCGCCAGCCATTTATCCGGCCCAAGGGCCTTCGCCGCCTTCGCCGTGTGTTTCGGCGTGGTGTTGTAGGGCAGCGCCCCGCGCGTCATCTCGGCTGACAGCTTCAGCATCAGCGGGCGCAGGGCGGCAAGGGCGATGGGCCAGCTTTCGGCGCCGGTCTCGCCCTTCATGATGCCGTTCAGGTAGGACCGCATGGCGGGGATGGGCTTTTCGTAGGTATGGCCGCGCAGGCCCTCCACCATCGGCACATGGCTCACGCCCAGGCCAAGAATGAAACGATCGCCGTACAGCGTGTTCAGGCTGATCATGCCGCGACGGGCGGTGAACGCGTCGCGGGCATAGATCGAGGTAATGGAACTGCCAAGTTTCAACGTTTTCGCCTGCGACAGCATGTAGCCGCCGACCGTGAACGACTCGTAGCCGCGGCTTTCCGGATACCACAGCGTGTCGTAGCCGAGGCCCTCCACGGTCTTGACGAAATCGGCGATGGCACCGGCACCACCTACTTTGTCGGCGGCGTACCAGATGCCCAGGCGACCGAGTTGCATGGTACTCTCCTGCTCAGATGATGTTGTCGGCGCGGAAACCGGCGATCTCGGCTTCGTTGTAGCCCAGTTCCGTCAGCACTTCCTCATTGTGCTGCCCGAACGTCGGCGGTGGCCGGTCGACGGCCGGTCCGTCATGCTCGAACTTGAACGCCGTGACGGGCACTGTGAAGGACCCACTGACGCCGGGGGAATTCTCATGCCGGTGCAGCACGTTGCGAGAGGCGATCTGGGGGTCGTCCAGCGCCTCATGCATCGGGCGCACGCGTGAGGCCGGTACGTGACGCTCCTGCAAGAAGATTTCCCACTCCGCGGCACCGCGGGTCAGCATGATCTCGGTCAGGATTTTCTCCTCACGGTCGTGATCGGCGTCGCGTTCGTCGTTGCTGCGCTTGATCATGTCCGCCCGTTCCAGCACGGTCCACAGCCGGTGCTGCTGCCGCAGGTTCGACGCACCCAGCATGACGATGCCGTCCGCGGTCCGGTAGGCCATGGAGGTGGCGTGGCCAGTGCGGTTGCCCGACGGTTTCGGGTGCTTGCCATTGCGAAGATAGCCGGTGACGTGGCTAGCCATCAGGATCATCGCAACGTCGAGCATCGCCATGTCGATGCGTTGGCCTGCGCCGGTGCGCTCTCGCTGAAACAGCGCGGCGGACAGGGCATAGGCGCCCATCGTGCCGGTCGCGTAATCAATGGCCGGCGCGCCGATCTTGACCGGGTTGACCTCCGGCGTGCCGGTCATGGCCATGATGCCGGAGGTGGACTGGATGACGTGATCGTAGGCCGTGCGCTGACGTTTGGGTCCGCCCTGTCCGAAAGCCGAGAACGAGGCATAGATCAGTCTGGGGTTGATCTTGCGCAGGTCCTCGTAGCCAAGGCCGAGCGCCTCGAACGCGCCAGGGCGGTAGTTTTCCACCAGCACGTCGGCGGTGGCGACAAGTTTCTTCAGGATGGCCCGACCGGTTTCAGTTTTCAGGTTCAGGGTGATGGCGCGCTTGTTGGACCCCTGGGTCAGAAAGCCGGTGCCCATCAGCGCGTGGTTCAGGTCATTGTCCGTGCCGGAGTCCCGGCTCTGATCGGGATCGTCCGGGTGCTCCACCTTGATGACATCGGCACCCATCAGGCCGAGCTGATAGGCGGCGAAGGGGCCGGCGAGGACATGGGTGATGTCGATGATGCGAATGCCTTCGAAGGGGCGGGCCATCGTGTCCTCCTGCGTTTGTCGATTGGCAGGGTGCGTCGTTGGCTGGATGGCGTCAACACGAGTGGGTGTTCGGCTAATCCCTTACCTCCGCTGCATGGGACAGCGAACTTGGGGCAAGATACGCATTCGTCCGGTTTCGCCGGGTTCATTACTACAAAGCACACACCCTGCATCCTGGGCCTCACGCGACGGCCTGACTGCCGGCCTTCAGAACCGCCAGGATCGCGTCGCCTTTCGGCGATCCCAGGCCAGTGACCGGGTCCCATCCGACGCTGCAACGAAAACCATTGTTGTTGCCGGTGATGATGTCGGTCATTGCGTCGGGGCGCGCATACAACGCGGGATTGACGAAGCCCACGTTCGTCTTGAGCGACTGGTTGATCAAAGCGATCAGCCCGGCCCATAGCGGCGCCACCGCACTGGTGCCCCCGACGACCGTGTCCTGCCCATTGATGGTAACGTTGTATCCGGTCACCGGGTCGGCATCGCCCGCCACGTCCGGCACGCCACGGCCAGGCTGGCTGTTGCCGCTCTGCCAGTCTGGCCGGTTGAAGTGCGTGCTGTAGCCGCCGCCGGTGGCGCCGCCTTGCGTGCCGTCATTCCACGCGGTTTCGGCCCCCTGGCGCGGCAACCGCGTGCCGCCGCAGCCAAGAACATGCGGACTGGACGCGGGGAAATCCACCGTCAGCGTACCTTGCGGACCACCGTCCGAGGCGCCGCTATCCCCGGATGCAGCACAGATCGTGATACCAAGGCTGGCGGCGGTCTGAAAGAGCTGGTCCATGGCGTCTACGTCCTGCCCCGCCCAGCCAGTTTCCGGGCCACCCCAGCTAATCGAGATCACCGAGGGCGTGCGCTGCGTATCGTGCACCGCTGCCGCAATGGCATCCAGAAACCCGCTGCCGGCATTGCTGCCGAAGTAGACGGCTATGTTGGCCGATGGCGCGATCGAACCTGCCACCTCGATGTCCAGTTGCACCTCGCCATCCGGCCCGCCGGGATCACTCGGCGGCTGGTTCTGTACGCCGCCGACGGGCACGGCTTCCAATGTGCCGAGCCGCTTGATGTTCTTTGCCGTGAAGTAGTCTGACATCCGCGCGGGATCATAGCCGCCGCCAAGCTCGATCAGCGCGATTGTCTGGTTGGCGCCGGTCAGATCGGCCGGAAAGCCGTAACGCGTGGCGATATCGGCCGGATTGTAGGACACCTTGGCAGGTGTGGTAAGCGGGCGAATGCGGAAATGCGGCCAGGCGATTGGGCGCTGGTCGAACCCCATCACGGCAACCACATTCTCGGCCAGGTGCGCCGGCACGGCCAGGTAGCCGCTGCGCGCGATGAAATCCTGTGCGTTGACGCGGTAGACACCCACTCCCTCCGGTTCGAATGCGCTCTGCGCCTGGGCGTAGGTGCCGGAGAGCCTGACCAGATGCGTTGCCGCATCGGCGTGCTCCACCTGCAATCCGTGGCTTCGGACGTACTCGACAAGATCGTCGACCACCGCCTGACGCGTTCCGTGACGCCTGCCGTAATCCTCACGGCTCATGATCGGGCGCATCGTGTCGATCGACGCATGCGGCTTCAAGACGATGGTCAACTGGATCGGCGTTCCGCCGGGGACATCGCCGACCCGGTCGGCAGTGAGTTCGGCCTGGAAGCTGCGGGCAAATTTCTGCAGATGATGGTTTACCACGAGGGCGTGCTCCTCTGTATTTTTTTCATGTTTGGCACTTAACGGCGACGGCAGGTCTGACCGCCAAGCAAACAAGCGGCGACCCCGCAGGCCGATGCCGTAAATCAGCTTCCAGTGGGTGAAGCGGCCGAATCTTTTGCTTCCTGTGTTGACCGCTGCAATGAACGGACGCGCGCCATGGCGGCGTGATCCGCGGTCGTGACGTCATAAAGATGCACGAGATCCGCTTTCAGCGCGGTCCGTGAGGCACCGTCCAGGTAGATCATGTGCCCGGAAGGATAACATCTGATCGTCAGGTTTTGGCGAATGGTCTGGTTGACGAGCGGCATTGCCTGCAGGTCCAGGATGGTCTGGTGGAACGGCGTCACGGAGTCGTAGTAACCATTCGCCGACAGTACCTTCAGATCGATATTCAAGCTCATCGTCGCCGCTAGATCACCCGCGGTGTAGAGAATGACGTTGCCTTTATCATCAATCCCCTTCTGCGCACCGGTCGGGTCAACATGGTGGAAGTCCCAGTTCGCGAATGCCTGGTCATTCAGATCAGTGAAGGACGAGGTCGAGGTAAACCGCAGATCCTCATTGAGGTAGGTATTCCACATGACGGTATAGGCACCGTTCACCGCCGTCATGGTCGGATCGTTGCCGCCCGATTTCGGATCGATTTGTTCGGCAATTCCGGTGTCCACAGCCGTGGCACGACCATCATAGGAGCCTAGAGCGAGTCCCTTCTCCTTCAGCAGCGTCACGAGAAAAAGCGACGTGCCAAGATCGTTTGCCGCTGCGACGTTGAGGTTCCACGTCAGCAGCGTCTGCGGATCAATGCCGATCCGATCGCTGATCTGGCGCACCGTGTCGGCGTTTGGGTGCGGCATCTGCCGCAGCGCAGCGGCGTAATCCGTATCAGCGAAACGCATGACCTGATCCGCGAACGAAGCTAGATCCGCGGGCATTGGCTGGACCGTGACCTTGCCGTGATACCAGGCATCGGCGGCGCAGGTCGGAAGCAGTCCAACCGGATTGCCCGCCTGGGCATAGTCGAGAATGGACGATTGGATGGTCACGCCATTTAGGTCGACGCCGTCCTCGTGCAACATATAGGACAGCACGGCCGTGCGCGCCGTTCCATAGGATTCTCCAAATAGGAACTTGGGGGAGTTCCAGCGGTCGTTCGCCGTCAGATAGCGCTTGATGAACTGCTTGAGCGACGTCGCATCCTGGTCGGTACCCCAGAAGTCCTTGTTGACTTTCGGGGCGATTGCCGCCGAATACCCGGTGCCGACAGGATTGATGAAAACAAGGTCGCTGCGATCCATCAGGCTGTCGGTATTGGTCTCGATTTCATACGGTGCGGGCGGCGTGAAGCTGGGCAGCGATGTCTTCAGCCGCATCGGCGCAAACGATCCCAGTAGAACATAAACCGAGGATGATCCTGGGCCACCGTTATAGAAGAATGTCACCGGGCGCGTTGTGGGCTCAGCCCCGTCCTTGGTGAACGCGACATAGAAGATCTTCGCGTCTGGCTTCGAGCTGCTAGGGTCTACCGTGACAAGGTGGCCTGCCTTGGCAGTGAATTGAATGAGCGTGCCGCCAAGCTCGATCGAATGATGCGTGGTCGCGGCGTTTTCAGTTGCGTCTGTAACTGAATCGTGCGGTCCGTTGCCGTACGCAACCGGATCGTCAAACGGTTCGTCCCTTTCAGCGGCTCGCACGGGTTGTTTCCGGGGATCGAGCGGCGGTTTCATATTTGCTTGCAACGACACCTGGCCCTCCGTTCACGAACACTACGAAGCTCGGTCCTGGCGTAACGCCGCAATGGCTTGTCGGTTCTTCACTTGGTGAGCGAGCGCGTGATTACCTGAAGCTGTCCGGTAAGGCGACGTTGAGCACGCGATCGAACATGGCGTCACCTATGATCGAGCGCTCGACCCGAAGCAGTCTCAAACGATCATGGCCTAACGCCGCACGACTGGCGATGGAATGCTCTCGATTATGACGTTCACCACCGACGGCTTGCCGCTGGCCAGGGACCGTTCGATCGCGCCGCGCAGGTCCGCCGCGGCTTCCACCAGTTCACCATGGCCGCCGAGGGCAGTGGCGACAAGATCATACCGTGTCGGGTTCAGCTCGCAGCCATGGGCGCGGTTCGGGCCATAGTCGCGCACTTGCAGATTATATTCGGCGTTCCAGCGCGAGTCGGTGCCGACGATCGCCACATAGGGCAGCTCCAGCCGCACCGCCGTTTCGATTTCCGACATGTGAAAACCGAACGTCCCATCGCCCAGCACCGCGAACACGGGCGCGGTCCTTTCGACAACCCGCGCGCCGCCGGCCATCGGCAGCGACGAGCCGATGGACCCCGCCACACCATTGATCATGCGGCGGTCGTTGCGCAGCAGGCTCTGGCCCCACTGCGCGAATTCGCCGCCATCACAGATCAGGACACTGTCCGGCTCGCGTTCGATGAACGGTTGCAGGGTCCGGAAGACCTCCGCCGGATGGAGTCTTCCGGGCGTGCGGGAAACCAGCTCCAACCATGTCGAGGGTCGGTCATCGAAGCAGGCGCGGGCGTCGGCCAGCCAGGCGCGATCGCCCATGAACCGGTCGGCACCACGACCCAGCAGCGCCTCGCCAGCCGGGTAGGTATCGGCAATGCAGCCAAGGCTCAGCAACCGGCCCTTGAAGCGCGCGGCACGATCCAGGATCGCGCCGTCGGGGTCGATCGCGATGAAGCGGCAATCGGACGCGAAGGGCGCGTCACCAAACTTCAGGGTGAAATCCAGCGCCTTGCCCAGCAGCAGCACCATGTCGGTCCGCCGTGCCACCTCGGCATAGGCGCCAAGGCTGGCATCATTGAAGCCACGCGGGCCTTCGCTCAGGCAGGCCGGAATGCCGAGTGTTGCCTCGATCCGGCGCAGCAGATTACGGCCGGCGCGAGTCGCCAGGACCGGCGCACCAATAATCAGCGGCCGCTTCGCGCCTGCCAGCAGATTGAGGACGGTATCAACCACCGCGTCGTGCAATGGCACGGGCGGCGCGGTGAAATCCGCATCCATCGGCCAGAGGACAGCGTCCGCGGCAACCGTCGCGTCCAGCACGTCGGAAGGCAGGCTGAGGTGCACCGGCCCAGGTCGGCCGGCGGTGGCGGTGCGGATCGCATGAGCAACATCCAACCCGACACGAGCGGTATCGGTCGCCATCCACGATGCCTTGGTGACCGGCGCGGCCATCTCAACCTGTCGCAGTTCCTGGAAGCCACCGCGTCCCAACTGGTCAGTCTCGGTATGGCCGGACAGCAGGACCAACGGGGTTTCCTGGCCCAGCGCAGTGAACAGGGCGCCCACTGCATTGGCATGGCCGGGCCCGCCGGTAACCCAGGCAATGCCAGGCCGCCCGGTCAGCCGTCCGTAGGCATCCGCCATATGAACGGTCGCGGCTTCATGCCGCACGTGCATCAGGTTGAGAGACGTCTCGATCGCGGCATCGAACAGCGACATGATGTGGTTGCCGGACAGTGTGAAAATGTCCGTCAGGCCGGCGCGTTCCAAGGTGCGCACCACGATGTCGGCGCCGCGGAGTGTCGATGGCATGGGATGCTGGTCCTCGGGCACTGGTGTCCTGCCCCCAAAGTTCGTCATATCTTATGACGGACGTAGGGGATCAGCAGGCCACTGAAAACAAGTTTGCGATGAAGGTGCCTTTTTGGCTTCGGGCAAGCCCGGTTCCTCATGGCAGGAGAAGATCCACCATTCACACCTCGCGGCGCTGATGGCACCATGGGCATGGATGGTGTGCCTTCGCGCACCATGACGGTAGCGGCTAAAAGATCAGACCGGATCCCACGCGTAAACGTCGCGCGTGCGCTCCAGCGGCGTGAAGTTGTTCTTGACCGCCGGCAGCCAATGTTCGGCCAGCTTCTCCGGCGTCCAGCCGTCCGGACGGGCCATGATCCGGATCGGGCGCGGCTGGTTGTATAAATAAACCTCGTTGCCGCGCACACCGAAGATCTGGCCGGAAACCCCGGCCGCCGCGTCGGTGCCAAGGAATGCGATCAACTGCGCGATGTGGTCCGGACGAGTCTTCGACGCGCGCGCCTGAAGCTGCTCCTCGGTCTGGCCCGGCACTGTCTCGATCATGCGGCTGAACGCGTGCGGCCCGATGCAGTTGGATCGGATGTTGTACCGTTGCATATCCATGGCAATGCAGCGGGACAGCCCGGCGATTCCCAGCTTCGCGGCACCGTAATTCACCTGTCCGACGCTGCCGATCAGGCCGGACGTCGAGGTCATGTGCACGTAGCACCCGCTCTCCTGCTTGCGGAAGTGCGGCACGGCAGCGCGTGACACGTAGAAGGCGCCATAGAGATGCACCTTCATCACCGCGTCGAATTCCTCGATCGACATGTAGTGGAACATGCGGTCCCGCAGGATGCCGGCGTTGTTCACCACCATGTCGATGCGGCCGAAGTTGTCGATCGCATCCTGCACCATTTTCTGGGCATCTTCCCAGCTCGCGACGCTGCCGCCGTTGGCGACGGCGCGTCCGGAACCATTCGCCTGGGTGATCTCCGCCACCACGCGCTGTGCCGGGCCGGCATCCTGGCCCTCCCCCGTCACCGTGGCGCCGATGTCGTTCACCACCACCTTGGCGCCATTCGCCGCCAGCGCCAGCGCGGTCGCGCGGCCGATGCCATTGCCGGCGCCGGTGACGACAGCGACCTTTCCGTCCAACATACCCATTGCGTTTCCTCCTTCGTGCAGGGTCGACGCAGCATGCGACAGAGCGTGATCCGTGTCACGCCACCGGGCCGCGCCACGCCAAGCCGCTCAACAACCAGTCATGGATGTCGCATCCGTCGTCATGGCTGCGCGTGCGCAATCCTCACAGCTGGTCACCTTGGCTGCGTTTCCGAGCAAGGCGTTCAAATGCCTGGCACGGTGGATGCGGAAATTTTCGATGATAATATAGGCTTTACAGGGTGATAAATTGAACATTTGATGGTTCTTTCAGCTAGTTGCTGATTTTAGCGGCAATTTGAGAAGCAGGCGGCGCGTGCTGCATTGCAGCGTATCCGGCTCAAGGCTATGTTCGGCCTGACGAGTTCAGTTCCGGAACCAAATCAAGGACGCAGCCGCATGACGCCACGCGACCATCCGCCGGAATGAAAGAGCCTGTCGCGGAGGATCGCGATCCGACTCGTCGCTGATACGACTTTATCACTTCCTGAACTGGAGCGTTTGTGATGCAGCTTGGTGTCTTCATTCCGATCGGGAACAACGGCTGGCTGATTTCGACCACGTCGCCGCAATACAAGCCCAGCTACGACCTGAACAAGGCGATTGTCGACAAGGCCGAGCAGTTCGGCTTCGATTTTGCCTTGTCGATGATCAAGCTGCACGGCTTCGGCGGTCCGTCCGGGTTCTGGGACTACAACCTGGAATCCTTCACGTTGATGGCTGGCCTCGCCGCGACGACAACGAAGATCAAGCTGTTCGCCACCTGCGCGGTCCTGACCATGCCGCCGCCGATCGCGGCGCGGATGGCGGTGACCATCGACAGCATCTCGCACGGCCGGTTCGGAGTGAACATCATCTCTGGCTGGCAGCGGCGTGAATACACCCAGATGGGCATCTGGCCGGGCGCGGAGCACTACAAGCGCCGCTACGAATACTGCGCCGAGTATGTGACCGTAATGAACGAACTGTGGGCGACCGGCCGTTCGGACTTCAAGGGCGATTTCTTCCAGATGGACGACTGCCGCTGCCTGCCGACGCCGACGGCGGCGAAGATCCCCATCATCTGCGCCGCCCAGAGTGACGCTGGCACGAAGTTCGCCGCCCAGTACGCGGATTACAATTTCTGCGCCGCCTTCGGCTACAACGCACCGACCTCGGTGGCACCCAGCGTCGCCCGCCTGGTGACGGCGACGCAACAGACCGGCCGCGATTGCGGTGCGCTGATCCTGATCATGATCATCGCCGACGAAACCGATGCAGCCGCCGAGGCCAAGTGGGAGCACTACAAGGCCGGCACCGACCTGGAAGCGCTGGCCTACCGCGATGAGCAGGCGCAGGACGACCCGAGCACCGACATCTACGCCCAGCCCAACCGGCGCCGTATCATGGGCACCGACAAGCTGCCGACGAACCAGGGCGTGCTGGTCGGCTCCTACGCCACCGTCGCGCGCATGCTCGACGAATTGTCCGAAGTGCCCGGGGTGCGCGGGGTGATGATGACGTTCGACGATTTCATCATCGGCATGGAGCAGTTCGGCACCCGCATCATGCCGCTGATGCGGTGCAAGAACGCGATCAAGCAAGCCGCATGAGCAGTGCCGGGGAAAGTTCGCTTGTCTCGTCCAGCTTGAATGACCGGTCGATCGCCGTATCGCGAACGCGGCGATCGACCCGGATGCCACCCTGGCTGGTGTCGTGGATCCAGGTCAGCCCGCTTGCCCTGATCCTGGTGCTGCTGTTCGCGCTGCCCACCATTCTGTTCCTGATCGTCAGCTTCTACGATTATGACCGGACCGGCATCTATCCAGCATTCATCTTCGACAATTATCGTGAACTGCTGACGACGCCAGCAACGTGGCGGGTCTATGTCAGCTCGCTCCGGTTCGCTTTCATCGTCTGGGCAATCACCCTCTTCCTGGGCTTCAACATTTCCTACTTTCTGATCTTTCATGTGCGAAACCCGATCACTCGCACGGTTTTCTTCCTGCTGTGCGCGATCCCCTTCTGGACGTCGGGCATCATTCGCACCATCGCCTGGATTCCTTTTCTTGGTCGAAACGGCGCCTTCAACCAGATTCTGATGGACCTGGGACTGACCTCGCAGCCATTGACCTTCCTGCTGTTTTCCGACTTCGCGGTGATCATCACCTATGTGCATCTGTTCACCCTGCTGATGATAGGCCCGATCGCCAACTCGCTGTCGAAGATTGATCCGGCGTTGATGGAGGCGGCCCGGGACGCCGGCGCCAGCCGCTGGCGGACCATGACCAATGTCGTGATCCCGCTGTCGAAGACCGGCATCACGCTGGGCTCCATCCTGGTCTTCACCCAGGTAATGGGGGACTACTTCGTGGTGCGGCAAATGAGCGGCGGACAAAGCGCCTCGATCGTGTCGATGCTGTCCACCGAGATCCAGGCCATGCAGTATCCGCCGGCGTCGGCCAACGCGATGGTGCTGGTGGTCTTCGTCGCCTGTCTGGTCGCCATGATGATGCGGGTCGTCGATGTCCGCAAGGAACTGGTGAAGTAGGAGGCAATCGCATGGCCTACACCGCGATCACCGACAAGCGGCCCTGGACCTTCTACGCACTGGCAACCCTGTTCGGCCTGTTCCTGCTGTTCTTGTATGGTCCGATGCTGGTGATCTATGTGCTGTCGTTCCAGGGACCAAACGGCGGCGTCACCTTCCCGATGGTGGGATTTTCGACCGTCTGGTTCAAGGAAATCATGCAGCCGGGCCAGATGGCGAACATCCCAGTCGCCTTCGGCCGCTCCATTGCCCTGGCGGCCGTCGTCAGTAGCCTGACAGTTGTCATCTCGGTCGCGGCGGGCCTGGGCTTCCGCCGCAATTTTCCTGGGTCGGGCGCATTGTTCTATCTGGCGATCGCCAGCCTGGTGATGCCAAGCCTGCTCGTTGGCTTCGGCATCGGCCTTGGTTTCCAGTTTCTGGGATGGCAGCCCAGCCTGTTCACCTCGGCGTTGGGCGCGCAATTGACCTGGACGCTGCCCTTCGGGTTGTTCGCGATGTTCGCCGTGGTGAACCGCTTCAACCGGGCGTGGGAAGAAGCCGCGACCGACCTTGGTGCCAGCGCCTGGCAGCGGCTGCGCCATATCACCATACCGATCCTGCTGCCGGGGATCATCGGCGTGGCAATGGGCGCGTTCACATTATCCTATGACGAATATGCCCGTACCACCCTGACGATTGGCCCGAAGAACACCTTGCCGCTGGAAATCTACGCGTTGATCTCCTCGGCCACCTCCCCCACGCTGTTCGCGATCGGCACGGTCACCACGGGGGTTTCGTTCCTGGCGATCACCATCGGCCTGCTGGTCGTGCTGCGCATGCAGCGCCGACGCGGCAGAGCACTCGTGAAGGTTGAATGATGGACACACGTTTCGATGTCGAGCTGGTATCCGCCACCAAGCGCTACGGCACGACCTTGGCTGTCGACTCCATCTCCCTCCGCATCCCCCGCGCCACCTACTGCTGTCTGCTCGGCCCCAGCGGCTGCGGCAAAACCACGACCCTGCGGATGATCGCGGGGCATGAGGCGGTGACCGATGGCGATATCCTGATCCACGGCGAAAACGTGTCCGACCTGCCGCCGATCCGGCGTGGCACGGCGATGATGTTCCAGAGCTACGCGCTGTTCCCGCACCTGACCTGCCTGGACAACGTTGCCTTCAGCCTGAAGATGCGCGGCGTCGGCAAGGCCGAACGCCATCGCAAGGCCAAGGAATTCTTGGCCCTGGTTCACATGGAGGGCTTCGCGGCCCGCCTGCCCACGCAGCTTTCCGGCGGTCAGCAGCAACGGATCGCCTTGGCGCGCGCGCTGATCACCAAGCCTCGGGTCCTGCTGCTGGACGAGCCTTTGTCGGCGCTGGACCCATTCCTCCGCATCAAGGTCCGGGAGGAACTGAAGCGCCTTCAGCGCGAGCTTGGCATCACCTTTATCCACGTCACCCACAGCCAGGATGAGGCAATGGCGCTGGCCGACCTGATGGTGGTGATGGAAGACGGCCACATCCGCCAGTCGGCGCATCCGCGCGATGTCTTCGAGCGGCCGGTCAGTCCGTTCATCGCCCGCTTCATCGGCAGCCACAACGTGCTGCGGAACCATGCGGGCTCGATCGCGGTCCGGGCGGATCGGTGCTGGCTGGGTTCGGCGCAGGACGGGCCGCATGTGACCGGCCACGTCGTCGCGGTGGAATATCAGGGGGCGATGGTGCGGGTTGCAGTGATGACGGATTCCGGGGATGAGGTGTCCGCGCTGGTACCGGACCGGTTATTCTACCAGCAACCGACCGAACCGGGGCAGCAGGCGACGTTGGTGTGGTCGGCGCAGGATACGCACGCGTTGATGGAAGCGGAAATCGCAGCCGAGTAGGACACTTTGTCCACGGCAACGCTTGATTGGTTGAGGCAAGCCTTACAAAAGGCCGCGGCACTGGCTTCCGCCTGACACGACATCATGAATGATCGCGCCTGGTCTCCTGTGTCAGCGCCAATAAAGCGTATCGCTCCGACTTCGCGCGTCAACTGTTATCGGCCGGAGCAACACCGACAAACTTGAACTGGTGGACAATGTCGGTTGGCGGGTATTTCGGATCGTAGCGAACCTGAAAGACACTGACCACGTGCGACTCCAGATCGCCGTTCGGATCGAACGCAAGCTCGCCCTGTAGCGTCTTCACCCGACCAACCTGTATGGCGTCGCGAACCGCCGCGCGAGCAACCGGCTTGCCCGACTTCGCCACCGCCGCGATCGCTGCCAGCACCACCTGTGCCGCGTCATAGGCGGTAATCGAGTAGTCGGCCGGCGGTGTGCCCCAGCGCTTGACGTATCGGTCGATCCAGGGCTGCATGACCTTGTCATCCAGCATGTGTGGCGCGGCAATGGTGCTGTACCAGCCTTCCGCCGCTGGAAACCCAGCGCCACCGAGGATGGAAGCCTGGTGCAGGCCGTCGCCGCCAGCTTTCACCACATTGGGCAGGATGTCGTATGATTGCTTGACCAGCTTGATCCCGGCCAACGCGCTGGAGCCACAATACAGCGCCTGTGCATTCAGGCTGCGCACCTTGGTCAGCAGCGCGGAATAGTCGGACGCCATGGGATCCACCCGGTCGCGGCCGAGCACGGTCATGCCGATCTTGCTCGCGCGCGCCTGGAAGGTGTCCGCGATGCCGACCCCGTAGGCCCCACTGTCATCCAGCACGAAAACCGATTTGATCTTGAGTTCCTCGGCCATGAAGTTGGCCATGTTCGGCCCCTGGTAGGAATCCGTGGTCACGGTGCGAAAGTAGATCGGCAGTCCGCCAGGACGGTAGAGCGCGGCGAACTTCGGATCGGTCAGATCGGGATTCGTCGAACTGGGAGTCACCGTCGCCAGATCGGCCTGGCTCAGGATCGCCGCCATCGCCTTGCCGCTGCCGCTGTTCATCGGGCCGATCGCGCCCACCACTGTCTTGTCGATGACCAGCTTGCGGGCGTTGACCGCCGCCTGCACCGGATCATACTGGCCGGCGGTGGTGGTGGCGTTATCCAGCGTCTCGATCCTGACATGGTAGCCTCCAGGACCGCCCGCCGCATTCGCCTCCTCGATCGCGAGCACGGCACCATGCAGGACGTTGACGGCATCCTCGGCACCCGCCCCGGTCAATGGCAGGGTAATGCCGATGGTGACACTGCGGTCCTCGGCCCGCACGGGTTTCGGCCGCAACAGCGAAGCGGCCGCGGTGGTGGCGAGCAAGGCTGTCAAGGTGCGGCGCGTGGGATGCATGAGAGGATCTCCGGGATAAGCGGACGCGCGAGCCAAAAGTCATTATACTGGTAGACTAGCAAGAAACATGCCAGTTTTGCCGTCCTGCCTCGCGATACTGGGATGGCATTAGCCGGAATTCATGCATCTCCAGCCGCACGCTGATCGTGCGCATGCGCACGGGAAATCCCCTGCTTCCTCCGCGCATCAGCGCTTACGGGCGGCTTGACCAAGCCTATCGGCGGATGCTGAATTCGGACAGAATTGGATGTTCAGGCAGCAGCCATTCGGGTGGCCGGTACCGCCGCCTGACATAACCAGGAGAAGCGATCCATGCTCGCAGAACACCAGGTTCGACAATACCATGAGGAAGGCTATTTGTTCCTGCCGGAGACCTTTACCGCGGAAGAAGTCGCTGTCCTGCGATCCGAGGCCGAGGCTATCTATCGTCAGCAGCGTCCGGAAGTGTGGCGGGAGAAGTCAGGCGCGCCGCGTACCGCCTTCGCCGCGCACACTTATAACGAGGCGCACGCGCTTCTGGCCCACCATCCCCGCATGATCCGCCCCATCGAGCAGTTGTTCGGCGAGCAGGTCTACATGCACCAGTACAAGATCAATGCGAAGGCCTCGTTCACCGGCGATGTCTGGCAGTGGCATCAGGATTACGGCACCTGGGCACGCGACGACGGTATGCCGGAGCCGCGGGCGATGAACATCGCCGTCTTCCTCGACGAGGTGATGCCGATCAACGGCCCGCTCATGCTGGTGCCGCGCAGCCACACGCAGGGCGTGCTCACGGCCGAACACGACATCAGCACCACGTCCTATCCGCTGTGGACCCTCGATGAGGATATGGTTACCAAACTGGTGGAGCAGGGTGGCATCGTCGCGCCGACCGGCGCGCCAGGCGGATTGCTGCTGTTTCATGGCAACCTGGTGCACGGATCGGCCGGCAACATCACGCCATACCCGCGCAAGATCGTCTATCTGACGCTCAACGCGGTGTCCAACGCGATCCGGAAGCCGACCCGCCCAGAGTGGATCGCCCACACCGACTTCACACCGATCGTGGCGACGGATGAGGCTGCGCTGACCCGCTACGCGCAGCGGTTCAGGCAGGCCGCCGAGTAGCTTCGGAAACCGTCGCGTTACGCGCTCGGACCGGCGTTTGTCCTCGGCCGGGCATCATGCTCGACCGAGGCACCATCCGGGCTGCCGCCGGGTCAAGCCTTGGGGTGACATCGGGCAGATCGTCACGCACACTCAACGCCGGCTGCTCGCGTGTTACTGAATTGACGGACTTGGTCGGAATCTTGCCACGAGATCACTTTCCAAGCTGTTGCAGACCCGCCAGAAACGGCAATGGCACAGTCTGGCTGCGCCCGGCCGATCCCGCTGGCGGGCCTTTTCAAGGAACCAGGACGATGCAACCAAATCAGCCGATAGGCGTCGTCAGCCGGGGATGACGGAGCCTAGGCGCCTCCTGTCCCGGCTGCGGGACCTCCGGGCGCATGGGGCAGCCCCTTTGTCCGCACTGGTCCGCCTTGTTGGCTCCGAGTTGGTCAGCGAGGTGTGTTCCGTCTACGTCCAGCGTCCTGGCGACATTCTGGAACTTGCCGCGACGGAAGGGCTGAACCCGAATGCGATCGGCTATACCAAACTGAGGGTTGGCGAGGGCATCATCGGCCTCTGTGCCGCGACCGGCACTGTCATGAACCTGCCGGACGCGCAGAATCATCCCGGCTTTGCCTATCGCCCGGAAACCGGGGAAGAGCCTTTCGCCTCGATGCTTGCGGTGCCGGTTCGCCGCTCCGGGCGGATGCTTGGGGTACTGGCGGTGCAGAACCGTGCGCCGCGCCGCTTCACGGATGAGGAGGTGGATGATCTGGAAACCGTGGCCATGCTGCTGGCGGACCTGCTGCCGAACAGCGGTGCCAAGGATGCGTCGCCGGAAGGTGTCGGCGCGACGGTGCCGCGATTGTTTACCGGCACGGCCCTGATGCACGGCCTCGCGGTCGGTCCCGTGGTGCTGCTGCGTTCGACGCGGTCACCAATCAAATTGCTCGCCGACGATCCACAAGCCGAACAGACCCGTCTGGGCCAGGCCGTGGATCGTATGCAGCGCGGCCTGGACGACCTGTTCTCCGATCTGCCGCAGAATGGCCGAACGGCCGATGTGACGGCATCACGGGAGGTCCTGGACGCCTACCGCCTGGTCGCCTCCGATGCCGGGTGGCTGCGACGCGTCGCCGACGTGATCCGCGGCGGAATGACAGCCGAGGCCGCGGTGCAGCGGGTCGCCACCGAACTGCACGACCGCATGCGGCGGATCAGCGACGTTTATCTGCGTGAGCGGCTGGCCGACATGGAAGACCTGGCCAACCGGCTGCAGGCCACCCTGACGGGCGATGGCCACGTCGCCGCCATTCCCGAAGGCGCCATCCTGCTGGCCCGCCGCCTTGGTCCCGCGGAGTTGCTGGACTGGCACGCCCGCGGCATTGCCGGACTCGCGATCGAGGAGGCCAGCCCCGCCGGCCATGCCGCCATCCTGGCCCGCGCCCTGGGCATCCCGGCGCTGGGCGGCCTGAGGGGGATGCTGGAAAGCGCGGAGCCTGGCGATGACGCCGTGGTGGACGCGGACGAAGGACAGTTCATCTTGCGTCCGCAACTGGAGGTCCAGGAGGGTTATGCCCGGGCGCGCGAAGCCCGCAGTGCGAAATTCGCCGGCCTGGCGCCCCTGCGCCATCGTCCCGCCGTCACCGCCGATGGCATCAGCCTGAAGCTGATGCTGAATATCGGGCTGAGCCTGGAACTGCCGCAGCTTGAGCGGACCGGCGCCGACGGCATTGGCCTGTTCCGCACCGAGATCGCCATCCTGGCCCGCGGCTCGATGACGGATGTCGCCGAACAGGCGGCGCTCTATGCTCGCGTGCTGGATGAGGCTGGCGACAAGCCGGTCTTGTTCCGCACCCTGGACCTTGGCGCGGACAAATTGCTGCCGGGCACCGTCAGCGAGGAGGAAAATCCGGCCATGGGCTGGCGATCCTTGCGCGTGGGCCTGGACCGGCCGGCGCTGTTGCGGCGCCAGTTGCGCGGCCTGCTGCTCGCCGCCGGCGGCCGCGACCTGTCGGTGATGTTCCCGATGGTCGCCACGGTCGGCGAGTTTCGCGCCGCCAAGGCGCTGCTGGTGGCCGAGACGAAACGGCTCCACCCGTCACCAGGGTGCCTGAAGGTCGGCACCATGATCGAGATACCCGCGTTGCTATGGCAACTTCCCGAACTGCTGAAGGAAACCGATTTTGTCTCGGTCGGATCAAATGACCTGTTGCAGTTCCTGTTCGCCGCCGACCGCGCCACGCCATCCTTATATGATCGATATGACTTCCTGTCCCAGCCTGTCCTTGATATGCTGGAGCAATTGATCGGCGCGGCCGGTGCCGCCTCGGTTCCCATCTCGGTCTGCGGCGAAGCGGCCTCCAGACCGCTGGAAGCCCTTGTGCTGACGGCGCTGGGGGTAACGACACTGTCGATGCCGGCAAGCGGGATCCTGCCAATGAAGGCAATGTTCGCCGGCGTCGATCTATCGTCGTTTCGCTCCGTCCTGGCGACCATACGCCGCAGCGGTGGCGCCAGAATGCGTGATTCCATCACGACCTGGGCGCGGGAGCGCGGCGTGTTGACGTAGGCCGTCGCCCGCCTGCCGCGAAACATTTCGCCAAACGCCTCAAGAAGCTCGTATCGATCGCTGGAAAAAACTTTTCGTGTGGTCTACAAGCCTACAACCATACTTCACCGTGCAACACGGAATGGTTGTGAGTTTCCCGCAGATGATCGAGATCAACGGGCCCGCGGTGCGACACGAACACTGGTCCAGGCCAGTTGACCGTCAGCCATGATGTCGACGATCGTGCCACGGACGGAAACGCTGACGGCCGGAAGGGTCGGGTCAGCCCTGCGCATCGCGCGGGAGCGTCTGGTCCTGGCCTTGCCGGACATCGCCGCCAGCCTGCACATTCGCCAATGCCACCTTGAAGCACTGGAAGCGGGAGATATCGCGCTGCTTCCCGGCAATGCCTATGCGGTTGGTTTTGTGCGATCCTACGCGAGGGCATTGGGGCTGGACGCGGAGGAGATGGTCAAGCGCTTCAAGGCGGAAGCCGCGGCGGTGGACAGCCGGACAGACCTGGTATTTCCGGTTCCGATGCCGGATCGCGGCCTGCCGGCGGGCGCTGTCATGCTGCTTGGCCTGGTGCTGTCGATCGGCGCCTATGTCGGCTGGTATCGATTGTCCGGCGAAGGCCGCCTGCCGGCCGAGACCGTCACCGCGATCCCGGAGCGGTTGGCACCCTTGGCCGAACAGGCGCTGCCCGCGCCGGTGGCCGAACAGGCACTGCCCGCGCCGGCAAGGTCCGTCATCGCTGCCGCAATACAACCGCAACCACCGTCGCAGGTTGCGCCAGCCGATCCGGCCCCGGCTGTTTCGCTGGTTTCACCGACCTCGGCCGCCGCCGCGCTGGTCCGCGAGCCAATACCGGATCAGGTCCCGGATCAGGTCATGGCGCCGCCTGCTGCCGCCGCCGCGCCGCCGACGGTGGACCCCGGTCGGATCGTGCTGCGGGCGAGCGCCGACGCCTGGCTTCAGGTCAAGGATCGCAATGGCGTCATTCTGCTGAACCGGACGATCAAGGCTGGCGAAACCTGGCCGGTGCCGCGGCAGGATAACCTGCTGCTGACTACCGGCAATGCCGGCGGCACCGACATCCTGGTGGATGGCGTCGCCACGCCCAGCCTCGGTGCCTCCGGCACCGTCCGGCGCGACATGCCGCTGGACCCGGACCAGATCAGGGATGGTAAACTCGCCGCCGCCCTGGCGCCACAGCTTGCCTCAAACCGCCCCCGCCAGTAGCGGATCGTGGTGGAAGACACCATAATGGTGATTGCCGCATCCAGGGTTGCCGAAGACCGGTCGCCTGTTCCAGTGGCCGCGACGGATCCGTCCGTTGCCGGCAAAGGAGACTTGCATGAGCTATCGTCCCTACCAGGAAATCGTCCGTCGGAAGTCCCGCCGGGTCTATGTCGGAAAAGTTCCGGTCGGCGACGGCGCACCCATCACCGTGCAAACGATGACGAACACCTTGACCACCGATGTCGCCGGCACCGTGGCGCAGATCAGGCGCGCCGAAGCGGCAGGCGTGGATATCGTCCGGGTCTCCTGCCCCGATCAGGAAAGTGCGCTGGCGCTGAAGGACATCGTTCGCCAGGTTGAGGTGCCGATCGTCGCCGACATCCATTTTCACTACAGGCGTGCGCTGGAAGCCGCCGACAGCGGCGCGGCCTGCCTGCGCATCAATCCCGGCAACATCGGCAGCGATGAGCGGGTGAAGGAGGTCGTGAAGTCCGCCCGCGACCATGGCTGCTCGATGCGGATCGGCGTGAACGCCGGCTCGCTGGAAAAGCACCTGCTGGAGAAATACGGCGAGCCCAACCCGGAAGCGCTGGTGGAAAGCGCGCTGTACCACGCCAACATCCTGCAGCAGCACGATTTTCACGATTTCAAGATCAGCGTGAAGGCGTCCGACGTGTTCCTCGCCGTCGCCGCCTATCAACAACTGGCCGAGGTCTGCGACCACCCGCTGCATATCGGCATCACCGAGGCAGGCGGCCGCCGGATGGGAACGGTGAAGTCCTCGATCGGCCTCGGGTCGCTGCTCTGGGCCGGCATCGGCGACACGCTGCGGGTGTCGCTGTCGGACGAGCCGGAGGAAGAGGTGCGGGTCGGCTGGGACATGCTGAAGACGCTGGGCATCCGCCATCGCGGGGTGAAGGTGATCTCCTGCCCGTCCTGCGCACGCCAGGGCTACAACGTGATCGAGACAGTGCGAACGCTGGAGGACCGGCTCGGCCATATCGAGACGCCGATCACCTTGTCGATCATTGGCTGTGTGGTAAACGGCCCAGGTGAGGCGCTGATGACCGACCTGGGGGTCACCGGCGGTGGAAACGGTCGGCACATGATCTACAGTGCCGGCAAGACCGACCACACGATCGATGGCGGGTCGATGGTGGATCACATCGTCGATCTGGTGGAGGCGAAAGCCGCCGCGCTGCGGGCGGCGCAGGAGCGTGAGAAGATCGCGGCGGAGTAGTCTCCCATCGGCGCGTAACCGGAAACAACACGGTGTCTCTGGACATAACGCCCTTGATCAAGGCGATTGATCGCTTGCGCGAGGGGCTGGCCCGTTATCAAAACGAGCCGGCGGATGACCAACTGCGAGACGGCCTGATCCAGAGGTTCGCGTTTACCTATGAGCCGTGCCATGGCATGTTGAAGCGCTTTATCCGGCAAGCCGCCGCCTCCCCTGGGGAGGTGGACCGGATGACCTTCCAGGACCTTATCCATACCGCCAACCAACAGGACCTGCTTCTCGGTGACTGGCCGGTCTGGCATTGCTATCGTGATCTGCGTGCGAAAACCAGCCTCGCCTATCATGCCGAAACGGCGGATCAGATCGCGACGTCCATCCCGGCATTTCTGGCTGAAGCCAGCCATCTGCGTGACAGGTTGATACGGCGGCTGGCGTGACCCGGGTCATTGATCTTTCGGACGCCGAACAGGCTGTTGTCAGGGACATCTTGCGCACCCGCCGGCCCGCGTGCGTGGATCCTTGGCTCCCGTGCGACCGGGACCGTTCGGCGATACTCCGATCTGGACGTTGCGCTTGAGGGTAACAATCCTCTGGGCCATGCCGTGCTGGGCCAGATCACCGAGGCGCTGTCAGTGTCGGATCTGCCGTTCAAGGTTGACGTGCTGGATCTCCGCGTAACTGAGGCGGGATTTCAGGCTGTCATCGAGCCGGACATGATCACCCTGCCGTTCTGACATCGGTTAGAAGCACGGCTTTGGCTAGGGACTTCGCGGCCAGCATCCGGCGTCCGACGTGGCTTACCGTGACGGTCCTGCCGGGCAGCCTGGCTGCCCAGGGCCGGTGAACGCCTGCGCAGCGGCAACTGTCGAAACTGGCTCATAATCGTCGTTTGGCTTAAGCGACTGGTCCGGCCGCTTGACGCGGACCACATAGATACTATGCGCTGCGACACCGTCGGCGCGCACCGTCACGGTGCCCAGCAGTGGATCCGGGATCGCGGCTTTTCGTAACGCCGACATGATCTTGTCGCCATCAACGCTCCGCACCGCGTCCATGGCATTCAGCAATGCGAGCGTAGCGGAATACACCTCCGCGTCGATCTCGGTCGGCCCTGCCGCGACCATTCGGTGGGTGAAGCGCCGGGCGAAGTCGCGGGATGCGTCGTTGCGGTTCGCGTAGAACGGTGTCGCGAGGTAGAGCCCTTGTGCATCCCGCAACATCCCCGCGACATCCTGCTGCTGGACATAAAGCCCCGCCATCTTTGGCCCGGACGCGACACCGCTTCGCATGGCTTGCCGCAGCAGGGTTTGCAGGTCTTTTCCGGTTTCGCCGATCGCGACCACGTCGGGCTTTTGCGACATCGCCTGCATCAGATCGTGCGAGAAGTCGCCGGTTCCAAGCGGCGGGTTGATTGATCCGACCACTTCGCCACCAAGTCCGGTTATCGCCGCGCGAGCGGTTCTTTCGACTGCCTGATCAAGCGGTTGATCCGCGGAGATGAAGAACCATCGTCGCGCCCCGTCCTGATGCAGTACGCTTACAAGGCTGCTGCTCAATGCCGCCGGGCTGGCGCCCCATCGCAGCGTCGTCGGCGAGCAGTGGCTGCCGCTGAAACCGAGACCGACGAGATTGACCACGACGAAGATCCGGTTGTGCTGCCGAAGCATGTCGCTGATCGGCAGCGCGGCAGCACTCGCCGCCACATCGATCACCGCGTCGATGTGCTCCTTGTCCAGCCAATCCCGTACCATCCCAGGCTCATTGTCGGGCCTTGCGGTATTGTCCTTGTGTGACTCAACATCCAGATAAGCGTGCCTGGCGCCAAAATCCTCGATCGCCATCTCCATGGCGACCTCGGCACTGCGGGGTGTGCGATGCTCATACAGCGCGGAAGCATCGTCCAGGAAGCCCAGCTTGATCTTGTTCTCTGGGATCTCGGCACGTGCTATGCCCGGTAGCAACAGGATGATGAGCAGGACAGCGTGGGTATGAAAGCGCATGGTTATCCACTGCAATGGGAGCCAGATGTCGCGGTCAAGGCAAATGCCGAGACAACAAGCCTTGGGTTGAGTGGCCTTGCGCCAAGCCTCGGGCTATGAACGCTCTGACCGTGGATGCGGCGAATCAAGTCCTGTTGACGGACAAGACTTATGCACCGGGTGAGGCGCGGGATACCGGCGGTCGGACCGGGAGTTCGCGACCTCTTGCTTTCAATCCGCACCTGGATGGATGTGCCGCTCCGCGCATATCCTGTGGTAGCGCGCTGCAACAGCCGTCAAGACCGCCTGAAGGACCAACCGTGACCAATCTGCAACCCGCCCGCGGCACCCATGATCTGATCGGCGAGGAGCAGCGTCGTTTCCATTATGTCGTGGAAACCGCACGCCGCGTCGTCGCCACCTATGGCTTCGATGAGTGGATGACGCCGATCTTCGAGGACACCCGCGTCTTCGCCCGCACGTTGGGAGAAACTTCTGATGTAGTAACGAAGGAGATGTACAGCTTCAACGACCGAGGCGGCGAATCCATCACCCTGCGTCCCGAGGGCACCGCCGGCGTCTGCCGAGCGCTGGTGTCCAACGGTCTGACTCAGTCGCTGCCGCAGAAAGTCTTCTATGCCGGCCCGATGTTTCGTTATGAACGGCCACAGAAAGGCCGCTATCGCCAGTTCCATCAGCTCGGCATGGAACTGATCGGCCCCGCTGAACCGCTCGCCGATGCCGAGGTCATCGCCTGCGGCTGGGACATCCTGAAAACACTGAACGTTGCCAATGACACGGTGCTGGAACTCAACACCCTGGGCGACAGGGAAAGCCGCCAAGCCTACCGCGACGCACTCCTGGTTTATTTCACCGAGCACCAGGGCGCCCTGTCGCAGGACAGTCTTGCGCGTCTCGATCGCAATCCGATGCGCATCCTGGACAGCAAGGATGAAGCCGATCGCCACATCGTCGCGGGCGCGCCCACCATTGGCCCCTACCTGACCGAAGCGGCCTCGACCTTCTATGCGAAGCTGCAAGACCTCTTGACTATGTTCGGCGTTCCGTTCCGTGAAAACCCTCGCATTGTCCGGGGTCTGGACTATTACGGGCACACCGCTTTTGAATTTGTTACTGCCAGGCTTGGTGCGCAGGGCACCGTCATGGCAGGGGGCCGCTATGACGGGCTGGTGGCGGAGATGGGGGGGCCGCCTACCCCCGCCGTCGGCTGGGCCGCGGGAATCGAGCGGCTGGCCATGCTGTTGGACGCAGCACCTGCCTCACCCGCTCCTGTCGCGGTCGTGCCCATCGGCGAAGCGGCCGAGGCCGCCGCGATCCCGATCCTGCAAGCCCTGCGCGCCGGCGGCATCCGCGCCGAGATGGCCTATCGCGGCAACCTGAAGCGTCGCCTGGAACGCGCCAACCGCACCGGCGCCCGCGCCGCGATCATCCTGGGGAACGACGACATCGCCTCGGGCGTAGCCCAGGTCAAGAATCTGCTCACCGGCACCCAGGAAGCCGTGCCGATCAACCAAATCGCCGACCGCCTGCGATGAACCTTGCTTTCAAGCTCGACCGCATTACCGCCCGCGCCGAGGAACTGCGTGCACTGCTGTCCGAGGGCATCTCCGGCGAAGCCTACGTCAAGGCGTCGAAGGAACTGTCGGACATCGAACCCGTCGTCGCGCGCATCGGCGACCTGCGCGCCGCCGAACAATCCCGCTCCGAAGCGGAATCTCTGCTTGCCGATCCGGAGATGAAGGATTTGGCGCAAGCTGAGCTGTTTACCCTGAAGGACCAGATCCCGGCGCTGGAACATGAAATCCGCCTGGCCCTGCTGCCGCGGGACGAGGCCGATGCGCGCTCCGCCATCCTGGAAATTCGTCCCGCCGCCGGCGGCGACGAAGCTGGCTTGTTCGCCGCGGAACTGTTCGCGATGTATCAGAAATACGCCGAAGCCAAAGGCTGGCGCTTCGAGATCCTGGATTACGCCGACACCGGTCTCGGTGCCATCAAGGAAGCCACCGCCGAGATCACCGGCCGCAACGTCTTCGCGCGACTGAAATATGAATCCGGCGTGCACCGCGTGCAACGTGTCCCGGCGACGGAAAATCAGGGTCGCATCCACACCTCCACCGTCACCGTCGCGGTGCTGCCGGAAGCCGAGGAAGTTGACGTCCAGATCAACGAAGGCGACCTGCGGATCGACATCTATCGCGCCTCGGGGGCCGGCGGGCAGCACGTCAACAAGACCGATAGCGCGGTGCGGATCACCCACCTTCCCACCGGCATCGTGGTGGCGATGCAGGAGGAGCGCAGCCAGCACAAGAACCGCGCCAAGGCGATGAAGATCCTCCGCGCCCGCATGTATGAGCAGCAGCGCGCCAGTTTGCACGCCACGCGCGCCGCCGACCGCAAATCCCAGGTCGGCACCGGCGACCGCAGCGAGCGCATCCGCACCTATAATTTTCCCCAGGGCCGCGTGTCCGATCATCGCATCAACCTGACGCTGTATAAGATCGACCGGGTCATGCAAGGCGATCTGGATGAATTCGTCGATGCTCTGACGGCTGAAGACCAGGCTGCACGGCTTGCCACCGAGGAATGATGCTGTCGACCATCGCCGAAGCCGTTCAGCACGGCGCCGCCCGTCTCGCACCCATCGCCGACAACCCCCGCCTCGAGGCTCGCCTCTTGCTCGCACACGCGCTGGGCCTCGCGCGGAACGACCTCATCCGTGATCCGCGCAAGGTGGTTGAGACGAACAGCTACGATCGGCTTCTTGCTCGCCGGGAAGCGCGGGAGCCCATCGCCCTGATCCTGGGACACCGGGAGTTCTGGAGCATGGACTTCCAGGTGTCCCCCGCCACGCTGATCCCGCGCGCTGACACCGAGACGCTGATCACGGCGGCGCTGAAGGTTTTCGCCCACCGAACGCCGCCACAAGTCATCCTCGACCTTGGAACCGGCACAGGTTGCCTGCTGCTCGCGTTGCTGCGGGAATATCCCGGTGCTTTCGGCATCGGCGTGGATATCGCCCCGAAAGCCGCCGCCCTGGCGAAGCGCAACGCAAACCGTCTCGGACTGGCCGGCCGGTCCGCTTTCGTCTGCGGCAACTGGACCAGTGCCATCGATGGGAGATTTGACCTGATTGTCTCGAACCCGCCCTATATCGCACGCAAGCAGGTGGCGGAGCTGATGCCGGAAGTGGCGCTGTACGAGCCGCGGCTTGCGCTGGAGGGTGGCGCGGATGGATACGACGCCTACCGTACCCTGATGCCGCGTTTGCGTCAGGCTTTGGCGAGCGGTGGGGCCGCCATCCTTGAATTGGGCGTCGGGCAGGCCGATGTGATGCGCGTCCTGGCGCGGAGCCATGGATTTCGTGTCGAATTTTGGACGGACCTCGGGGGAATTGTTCGTGCGTGCGTCCTGACTCTGGGCCCGGCCTGAAAAAACGTTTGGCAGCGTGCCATCAAGGGTATACAGTGTTGACGATGGTTGGGGATGCCGCAGGTCGGCTGTCCCTTCGCGTGAAGGGCTAAGCAAACAGATCCTTCGCCTGCCATCTTCAACGCCGATGGATCGTGGTCGTTCAAGGGGATACGCTTGGCGACGTGTCCGGCCGGTTCCACCGGTCCGCCGACAATGGGAAAGCATGACGGCAACAGAATGAACATCAAACGTATGCGTGGCCGCAACCATCGCCCAGGCGGCGGGGGCGGCGGAGGTGGTGGCGCCGTGCGCCATCATCCGGGCGGCGGAACACCGCTCAATCGCAACCATGTCTTTGACAGTAATGGCCCGGAAGTTCGCATCCGCGGCACCGCCCAGCAGCTCTTTGAAAAATATCTTCAGCTTGGCCGCGACGCCACCAGCAGCGGCGACAGGGTAACAGCGGAAGGCTTCTTTCAGCACGCCGAGCATTATTTTCGTATCCTGAACGCGATGAACCAGGCCGCCCAGCAGGGCCAGCCGAATGGTCAAGGCCAGAATCAGGGCGGTAACCGCCGGAACTACCAGCAAAGCGACAGCTATCAGGGCAATGACGATAGCTCGGCCGGTCAGGACACCGAGGATTCCGATCCACGTGCCCCTGGCATGGGGGACCAGCCGGATGCCCGGGACATTCCAATCGCGGCGGCGCCGCCAGAAGGTTGATGCCCCAGAAGGTTGGTGCCACGGATGAAAAACCATTCCTGCGCGCTCAAGACAAAGTGTCCGTAAGCGTCCGCTCTAACGTGTAGCTCGGCTCGCCGTGCGGGCGTTGACAGGACTTCTCTGTCAAGCACCGGGCGGCGATAAAGCCTGCGAAGGTCGTTCAGGGGTGCGGAGACAACCGCGCGGTCCTCCGCTTCCTCGTCGTCATGGGAACGGCAGGCCGCATGACGTCGTCACGCGGGCGCCAAAGCCGCACTCAGCGACTTCGCTTCCGCACCGGCGATCAGTCCCTGGCGGATGAACAGATCGATCAGCACTAGATTCACGTTGAATTTGAACGCGTTGGTTGTCCGTACGGTGTCCATTACACGTTCGACCGGCCATAGCTCGAATGCCTCCACCTCGCCATCTGCCGCGACAGGCGTAAAATCGGACGGCAAATTCAGGTCGTAGCAGTACAAAAAGTCACGTCGCAGCCCTTCCGCTCGCTCCATGGTGTAATCCAGAACGGAAGCCTCGGTCGCCCTGGCCGCGAGCGCCGGCGGGATCGAGGCTTCCTCGCCGGCTTCCTTGATCAAGGTCTCCAAACGACCAAGGCCAGCGGGCACGCCACCAGCAACGACATGATCCAGCTTGCCAGGGTCTAGTGCCTTGGTCTTCGCTCGCCGGGCGATCCATACATGCAGCCCTTCAGGTCGCTGCACCAATCCATTGACGTGAACGCCCAGCGCCTGGATGCCGAAGGACGGCAGGGCTCCACGATCGATCTGGGCAAGCGCCGGTCCCAGCGGATCGGCCCTTACGTCGAACATCTCGTTTCTGTTACCGAACATGCCCCGCTCGGACAAGGTCCGGGCAATTCGTGGCAGGGCATCGGGGTCGACGACCGTCAACCCATCGACCGAAGGGCGGATCACATCGAACCCGCGCAACGCCGAGGCAATGGCCGGCGAGGCCCAACCAACCTGTGCCTGGCCGATGCGAATTGCGCACTTGTCGCCTGGCAGGCGCGCATTGTTGCAGGCGCGCACATGACGCTCGAAACCGGTCTCGGTCAGGTCCTGATCCAAAGGCTCGCCTTTCAAAAACCGCCTGATGATGCCACATGCGAACCATGAGACGAAGCCGTTATGCTACACCTGCGCCGGCGGCTCTGCCCGCCTCGCTGCAGGTGGGGCGATCCAGCCTGCAGACCGTGATCTCGCTGCTGCCTTATCTTTGGCCGGCCGGGAGCGTCGGCGCCCGGATCAGGGTGGTCACGGCGATTCTGTTCATGCTGCTGGCCAAGGTCGCCAGCGTCTACGTGCCGCTGATCTATGCCCGCCTCGTGGACGCGCTGGCACCCAAGGATCCCAGCCATATTGCTCTTACCATCCCGCTGGCGCTGATCCTGGCCTATGGCGCCGCGCGCATCGCCGGCGCCGGCTTTGGTGAATTGCGCGACGCGCTGTTCGCGCCGGTGCAGCAGCGGACGGTCCGCCTGCTGGCGTTACGTACGTTCCGGCATCTTCACGACCTGAGCATGCGCTTCCACATGGACCGCCAAACCGGCGGCCTGTCGCGCGTGATCGATCGCGGCGTGCTGGGCATGCAGTCAGTACTGCGTCTGGCGGTCTTCAACATCGTGCCCACCGCGCTGGAGCTGGTGATGGTCACCACCATTATCTGGCGCCTGTTCGACTGGCGTTACGCTGTCGTCACTTGCTTCGCGGTCGTCCTGTATGTCGCCTTCACCACCTTCTTCGCCGGACAGCGCGTCCGCTACCGCCGCACGATGAACGACACCGACAATGACGCCTCTATCAAGGCGCTTGACAGTCTCCTCAACTATGAAACCGTCAAGTATTTCGGCAACGAAGCGTATGAGGCGGAGCGCTATGACCTCGCCTTGACTCGCTATGAGCACGCCGCGGTGCGCGTGCAGGTCTCGTTGAACATGCTGAACCTGGGCCAGGCGGCGATCATTGCGGTTGGCCTGACCCTAATCATGCTGCTGGCCGCCACCGGCATGCGCGATGGCAGCATGACAATCGGCAAATTCGTGCTGGTGAACACCTATCTGATCCAGCTCTACCAGCCGCTGACGTTCCTCGGCGTGGTCTACATGACGATCAAGCAGGGTCTGGTGGACATGGAGCAGATGTTCACCTTGCTGCGTGTCCAACAGGATGTACGTGACAAGCCCGGCGCCGTCGCGCTGGTGGCGCATCTGGCGGAAGGTGCGGCCGGAGAGGTCTGCTTCGAGAACGTCCGCTTCGGCTACCAGCCCGACCGGACTATCCTGAAAGGCATCGACCTGACCATCCCGGCCGGCCGCAAGCTGGCCATCGTCGGCCCGACCGGCGCCGGAAAGTCGACCATCAGCCGCCTGCTGTTCCGCTTCTACGACGTGACCGGCGGCCGCATCCTGATCGACGGCCAGGATATTCGCGACATCACCCAGGACAGCCTGCGCGCCGCCATCGGCGTGGTGCCGCAGGACACCGTGCTGTTCAACGACACCATACGCTATAACATTGGTTACGGCCGACCCGGCGCATCACAGGCGGACATCGAGCAGGCGGCGCGGCTGGCGCAGGTGCATGATTTCGTCCTGAAGCTGCCGGATGGCTACGATACGCAGGTCGGTGAACGCGGCCTGAAATTGTCCGGCGGCGAAAAGCAGCGCGTGGCCATCGCCCGCACCATCCTGAAAGACCCGCGCATCCTGATCCTGGATGAGGCGACAAGCGCGCTGGACAGCCGCACCGAGCAGGACATTCAAGCGGCCCTGCGCGCGGTCGCTAGCCATCGTACCAGTCTGGTGATCGCGCATCGATTATCCACGGTCACCGATGCCGATGAGATCATCGTCCTGCGCGATGGAGCGATTGCCGAACGCGGTCGGCACAACACCTTGCTGGCCGAGGGTGGATTGTACGCCCGCATGTGGGCCTTGCAGGCGACCGAACGGGACCTGGAGCCGGAACCGGCTCACGCCAACTGAAGGATGTCTTGAAATGTCAGAGAATGCGAACGCTCCGGCCGACCTCAGTCATGCCGGTGCGGTGGTGGACAAGGCGATCGAATACATGACAGGGCAGAATATCGGCTCGCTGGCGATTGCGTCGGCGTTGCTTGGTGGCGCCATGGCCCTGCTGTCCCGCGGCATGTCGGATGACGCGATCGTCGCCATCCTGAACAACGCGATCGCCTCCGTGCGGTCGGGCGAGTTGCAGAAGCGGGCGGATTGATATTAGCGGCCCAGAGGACTGATCGGTATGTATACGGGCTGGCCGCGCGCCAACTGAACTAAGTTGCCGGTGGCAGGTCACTTTGAGTTACCTTTTCTGCGCGCAATTTGGGCATTGCGAGTTTGAACCTATCGCCTCCCAAACAGACGATTGACCGTGATTGATCCGTTTAATATCGCTTCTGCAAGTAACTGCGGGTGGGCGTGGAGATACATGGAGCAATGTGCTCCCCACCTTGGTCGCCACTGGTCGTGTGAAATCAGCGGTGGGTGGCGTACCTCGCTTTGTTCCGAAGGTGGTGAGGCATGGCCAACGTGAAGAGCAACCGATTTACGAGATACTTCCCGCTGCTCCTGGATGCACTTCGTTCGGCCGATCCCAACCCAATGCGCCCTGCCGAAGCCATGGCCTGGATCCGATCGAAGGCGGAGGTTCCAGTTGATGACCTAACTAGAGAGGTGGTCGGCTAAATTCGGACAGTCTGCTAAGTGGAACTTCTGCCTGAGAGCGGCGAGGATGCCGCGGATCAGGAGCGAATATGACGAAGCGAACACGCCGGACCCACGCTGCGGCCTTCAAGGCCAAGGTGGCGCTGGCCGCGATCAAGGGCGAGAAGACGCTGGCCGAGTTGGCGCAACAGTTTGAGGTGCATCCGAACCAGATCACTGCCTGGAAGGGACACCTGCTGGAGGCAGCCTCGGGCCTGTTTGGTTCGGGCGGCGGAGCATCCGAACCGGCACCTGTCATCGACGTCAAGACACTCCACGCCAAGATCGGAGAGCTGACGCTGGAGAACGATTTTTTGTCCGGTGCGCTCAGCAAGGCCGGCCTGCGGAGCGCAAAGCGATGATTGACCGGACGCACGAGTTGCCGCTGGGGCGGCAGGCGGCGTTGCTGCGATTGAGCCGCAGCAGCCTGTACTACGACCCGCAGCCGGTGCCCGAGGGCGAGCTTGTCATCATGCGGCGGATTGATGCGCTGCACCTGGACTACCCGTTCGCGGGCAGCCGGATGCTGCGCGATCTGCTACGCGGGGAGGGGGTGATCATTGGCCGCGAGATGGTGCGGACGATGATGCGCCGAATGTGTATTGAGGCGATCTACCGTCGGCCGAACACGTCAAAGCCGTGTCCAGGACACAAGATTTACCCATATCTTTTGCGCGGCCTGCCGGTTGACCGGCCCAACCAGGTGTGGTCGATGGACATCACCTACATTCCGATGGCGAAAGGCTTTGTCTATCTGGCGGCGGTGGTTGACTGGTTTAGCCGGCGGGTTCTGGCGTGGCGGGTGTCGGTCACCATGGAGGTTGATTTCTGCCTCGAGACCGTCGAGGAAGCGCTGGCGCGGCAGGGAAAACCGGACATTTTCAACACCGATCAAGGCAGCCAGTTCACCAGTGCCGCGTTCACCGGGCTGCTGCTGGAGAACGGGATCGCCATCAGCATGGACGGTCGTGGTGCGTGGCGAGACAACGTATTTGTCGAGCGGCTGTGGCGGTCGGTGAAGTACGAGGAGGTCTATCTGCGGGCCTATGAAACCGTCGCCGAAGCGCGGCGCCTGATCGGGGTATATCTGGATTTCTTCAACTGCAAACGACCGCACTCGAGCCTTGACGCCCGGACGCCGGACCAAGCCTACTTCACCCACCTGCCGCCACACGTGGCAGCCGCATGAATTTTGCCGCTGCTGTCGGGTCGCCTCTCCGATCAGGCTACGCCCTCCCTGCGAGGCGACCTGACAGCAGTACCTTACGTAACCAACAGGCAGGAGATCCACTTAACGGAGGCGAAATGCTGTAGCGACGAAGCCGACCATCTCTCTAGGTTGGTCCAAAACGGCACACAGTCCATATTCGAAAACGATGTCCACTGGGCGCGCTTTTACCTGGTAAAAGCTGGCCTTCTCGGCAATGCACGGCGCGGATTGTGGAGCCTTACCCCCGGGGGACGTGAAGCGAGGCTCTCGCCGGAAGAAACCTGGGACCTCTACGTTCGGATTCGCGACGCCACCCGGCCCAGCAGTCTTTCGGCTGAGGAAGACGCGCCCGCCCCCGGTGCCGCAGGAGATAGCGAGGAGGAGGGAAGATCGTACTGGTTCGCGGGCGCGGTTTGGAATGGGAACGACGATCAGCTTCCTCGTTTTCTAGAACAAGGCATTTGGGAGAACGGGGACGAAGATCAATTTTTGGACCTTGTTCGCCGGATACGGCCTGGAGACCAGATCGCGATAAAGGCAAGCTTTGTCAAAAAGCGGGTGCCGTTTGAAGCCGGCGGCAAGGCGGTATCAGTCATGAGGATCAAGGCTACTGGCACGGTCCTCGACAATGCCGGTGACGGGCAGACTGTGAAAGTTGCCTGGGACCCACCAACGGAACCGCGCGACTGGTACTTCTACACCTACCGAACCACCATCGTTGAAGCCGACCCGGAGGCCGAAGACGGTCGCCGATTGATCGACTTTACGTTTCGAGGGGCGCCGCAGGATTACGCGTGGTTTCTGGGACAGCCTTATTGGCTGGAGAAATATGGCGTCAAACCAGAGACCATTTTGGATGACACTACGGTAACCCCGATAACCATTGAAGACGAAGAAATCGCTGAGGAAGAATCTCCTTACACGATTGAAGACATTGTTGCCGATGGATGCTTTTTAACAAATTTAGAGCTCGCGGAAATCCTCGACCGATGGCGTTCCAAGATGAACCTTATTCTCCAGGGGCCGCCCGGCACAGGAAAGACTTGGCTGGCGAAACGCCTCGGATTCGCGCTCGCCGGCTCCAACGACCGCGAGACAGCTCGATCGAGACTCCGCGTCGTGCAATTTCACCCGTCGCTTGCCTACGAGGACTTTGTGCGTGGATGGCGGCCTGCCGGCGACGGGCGCCTCGAACTCGTCGATGGCATATTGATGCAGGCTATCCAAGCCGCCGAGAGCGAGCCAGATCGGCCATTTGTGCTGGTCATTGAAGAAATCAACCGCGGAAATCCAGCTCAGATTTTTGGTGAGATGCTCACGCTGTTGGAGGTATCGAAACGCCGACGCTCGGAAGCAATCGAGCTGGCCTACCGTAAGGAGCCGGGCGAGCGAGTCCATGTGCCAGCGAACTTATATGTCATCGGGACGATGAACGTCGCTGACCGCTCCCTCGCAATTGTCGACCTAGCGCTGAGGCGTCGCTTCGCCTTCATCGATCTCGAGCCCAGATTTGGGAACCCTTGGCGGGCATGGTGCGCACACCGGGGCATTGAAAGCACGCTGCTTACTGAAATTGAAAACCGAATTGGTGTACTTAATACCGAGATTTCGGCGGCGATCTCGCTCGGTCCTCAGTTCCGAATCGGGCATTCTTACGTGACCCCGGACACCGACGCTCCAATTATCGACGCTCGCGCGTGGTTCCGAGCCAGGGTTGAGACAGAAATTGGCCCATTGTTGGATGAGTATTGGTATGACGCGCCCGAGACAGCTAAAGCGGCGCGAGCGAAGCTGGTCACGGGGCTGAGTTGATATCGCCTTCAGACGACAAAAGCTCATCTCCCGGCGACAGAAAGATCGGTCGTATTCCGGTTCGGAATCTCTGGCTATTAATGCTCTACGCTTCGGACCTGACTCGCGTCAGAGGTGCTTTCGACGCGATTGTTGAAAAAGACATCACAGATATTCCCGAATTGATCGCGCGACTTCTGATTGACGCCGTTGAGCGTCGCCTACGTCGAAACCTCACCCGAGGCTATTGTCATCGCGAAAAAACGCTCACGCGCGTCCGCGGTCGGATCAATATTCTGATTACTGAATCGCGACAGCTCCTTTCCAAAGGAGAGGTCTCTTGTCGCTTTGAAGAACTCACCATTGACACGGCGCGCAATAGACTTGTCCGGGCGGCGCTGGAGTTGATGGCTCGGCTTGTCCGGGACAACGACCTAATTCACCAATGCCGAGCCTTGTCAGCGACACTCGGCCGGGCGGGCGTCGGGGGAACGCGTCCGTCTCGCGCCAATCTTGCAGCCGACCAAATCGGAAGGAACGATGCTACCGACCGATTTATGGTTGCCCTTGCTCGTTTAGCCTTCGATTTGGCCCTTCCTACTGAAGATGCGGGCGCAACGCCGCTTGTGGCCCCTGATCGCGAGGAGGCATGGGTGCGTCGGTTGTTTGAGAAGGCAATACTCGGCTTTGCCCGCGTCGATCTGGCGCCGCTTGGGTGGTCCGTCCGTGGTAGCATTCCCCTCGAATGGCAGTTGTCATCCGCATCGGCGCAACTTGGGACAATCCTACCACGTATGGTGACCGACATAGTTATCGACGCGCCAGACGCTGTCCGAAGACTCGTGATCGACACCAAATTCACGTCCATTTTAGGGTTCGGCCGGTTCGGCGATGCAAGTCTGAAAAGCGGATATCTTTACCAGATGTACGCCTACCTTCGATCTCAGGAGGGCTACGATCAGCGGTGTGACATGTCGGCAGGTTTATTTTTGCATCCGGCAGTCGGCTTACAACTTTACGAGCACGCCACAATCCAAGGCCATTCAATTGCGTTCGCGACCATAGACCTTGGCGGTTCGGCTACGGCTATCCGAAGTGAGCTGCGGCGCATCATCCGCTACGATCCATGGCTTGATACCTTTCGGGCATCCGACCGTGAAACCTCGGAAAGCAAAGGGGCAAGAACAGCATAATAGCCGGGTGAACCGGAGTTGAGCGTACCTGCGGGTGGAAGGTCGTGAGCCGTGCAATGCACCATAATTTAACGTCTGTTTCTTATGCCTGAAAATTAAAAGCGGCCGTTCCGGATTTGAGAGTTCTAACCAAAGATAGCCAAGAACGTCTTGGCATAAGTGGCATAGTTTTCCGGATCTTGCAGGTGGTGGAGCAGGCGCAGTGACAGATCGACCATGGTGGGACACTTGGACACGACCTTGGTCTTGCGTCGAAAGCGAGCGAGATAATGCCTGACGTTGCTGTTGTCCTGCTCAATGGGGAAGGTCAAGTCCTTGCCGGTGAACAGTTGATCCTCCGGGATCAGCCGGTGGTAACCCTCCCAATCATCGGTGACGAAGGTCTTGCCGCTCAGGCCGACCTTGTCGAGCAGGCGGCGGCAGGTTGCATCATCACGCCCACCCAGAACCCAGGCCACAACGCGGCGTGTATCAACGTCATAGGCGCGCCAGACCCACAGCTTGGCAGACTTTTTTTGATGAAGTGCCACATCTCGTCCGCCTCGACCGTGATCACCTGCGCCGCTACCTCAGGCTCCGGCAAGGCGGAGGCTTCGGCTCGCACCCACTTCAGCACCGCCACGTCGCTGACACCCAGCAGGCGTCCGATCATGCTAAAGCTCATGTTGCCCATGCCATACAGCAGCATAGCCAGCGCCTTCATCGCAGGCGGCTTGCCCCGCAACGGGGTATCGGTGAAGTTGCAGCCACAGCGATGACACCGGTAGCGCTGGTGGCCGCGCACCGTGCCGCTCTTGACGTAGTCCAATCCTCCGCACTGCTTGCAGTTCAAACCATCCGCAGACATTACAGCCTCCAGCCCAAAAACCGTCAGTCTAGCAAAGCTGGCAGATATCTCAAGTTAGAACTCTCCCGGATTTGGCTAGCTCCGGAAATTCAACCTAGCCCACTATCAACTTGCCCCATCGCTTGACGCTGACCGCCTCGGCCGCCATAACCCGCGCCTTACGATCTGGACCAAGGGATTAAGTGCGATGGCGCGCCGCTGTGAGATTACCGGCAAGGCTGTTTTAAGCGGCAACAACGTCAGTCATGCCAACAACAAGACCCGGCGCCGGTTCCTGCCGAACCTGCAGGTCACGTCGCTGCTTTCCGACGTTCTAGGACATTCGGTGCGGCTTCGCCTGTCGACCCGCGCCATCCGCACCGTCGAGCATAACGGCGGCATTGATGCGTTCCTGCTTGGCACCGCCAACACCAAGCTGACGCCCGAAGGCTTGGTCCTGAAGCGCCGGATTACGCGGGCACAGGCCAAGCGCGCAGGCTCTGCCGCGGCCTGAAGCCGTTTCGATCGGGTGCTATGGCGCGCCAGTCTCGTTGTTGTTAACATATTCGGCTCAGTAACCGCACCAAGGTCTTGGTCCGGTCTGAAAACAGCCGCGACGCGAAGAATGTGCCAACCGCCCGCTTCGCCGCCTCCGAGCGGGTAGGATAAGGCACGATCATCCCGGCCAAAGCAGACAATGGTGTGCGCCGAGCGATCGCCAGACTCCACTGGCTGATCATCTCCCCGGCGTGAGGCGCAAGGATTCCCGCCCCAACGATCCGGTTCCGGCTGACCACCAGCTTTACCAACCCGGCTGTGTCGTCCTCGGCCACGGCGCGGTCGTTGTCCGCCAGCGACCAGCGCAACAGTCGCGGGGACAGTCCCGCCGCGGTTGCTTCGGCTTCCGTCAGACCGGTCTGAGCCAGTTCCGGATCGGTGTAGGTGACTCTCGGCAGAGCCGCGTAATCAACCCGCGCCGGCAGCCGGAACAGAATGCGTCGGATGACGATGCCGGCGTGATAGGATGCGACATGGGTGAACGCCCGCGGTCCAACCCCGGCGGGATCGGCGATGTCGCCCACCGCGTAGACCCGCCGGTTGGTCAGGCTGCGCAGGCCGCGATCGGTTGCAATTCCGGCCGAACCGGCCTGGATGTTACCCGCTGGCAGGTCCAGCGCCGCCAAATTCGGCGTGCGCCCGGCCGCCACCAGCAGGTGCGAGCCGCTGATCTGGCTACCGTCGGCCAGAATGAGCACCGGACCTGCCGCCACGCTGGATACCGACGCATCTTCCCGGATCGTTATGCCGCGCGCGGTCAGGGCAATCCGCAGGCCGGCGGCAAGTTCGGCATCCTCCTTCGCGGCGATCTGCTTACCCTCCACGACAGTGACCCGACACCCCAGGCCGGCGAACGCGTCCGCCATTTCCAGACCAATCGGCCCGCCGCCCAGGATCAGCAGATGGTCCGGCTTTTCAGCCAGATCGAACAGGCTTTCATTGGTCCAATAGGCAACCCGGTCGAGTCCCTCGACCGCGGGCACGGTCGCTCGACTGCCGGCTGCCACGACAAAGCGCCGCGCGGTGATGGCCTTCCCTGCGACCGAGATCGTGGCGGGATCGAGAAAGCGGGCTTCGCCTTGCATCACCACGGCGCCAAGCGCCCGGTAGCGTTCCGCGGAATCGGCCGGTGCGATGTCCTTGATGACCGAGTGGACGTAATCCCTCACCTGATCCCAGATGATCACCGAGCCATCCACGGTGATCCCGAACCGACTCACGTCCCGCACCGCGCGAGCCGCACGCGACGCCGCCAACAGCGCCTTGCTGGGAACACAACCTGTGTTGAGGCAATCGCCGCCCATGCGCCCGCGCTCGATCAGCACGACGCGCGCACCGAGCTGGGCCGCCCCCGCGGCGACGGACAGGCCGGCCGACCCGGCGCCGATAACCGCCAGATCGAAGTCAGGCATGTGTCCCCCAACGGCTGCGTAGCAGCACGGGCAACAGCGACAGCGCGGCCAGCCCCAGCAGCGGCAGGATGATCCACGGCGCGAACAACACCGAAAGGTCTGGCGTGCGGCCTTCCGCCAGGATGCCGCCGACGCCGGACCCGATCGAGCACAGCACGAGACTGTCCGGAATGATACCCAACACGGTGGCCGGCACGAACACGCGCAACCGCATGCCGCAAACCGCCGCGGCCAGATTGACAACCCAGAACGGCACCAAAGGCACCAGCCGCAACGCCAGCAGATAGTTGAATCCATCCCGTTGCAGGCGGTCACGGACCGATGTCACGAGTCCTCCACCCCGTTGTACCAGCGTGTCCCCAAGCGCCGAACGCGCCGCGACAAGCAGCAGAGAGGCACCAGTCGTCGCGCCGACAACCGTCAGCACGCAGCCGAGAACCGTGCCGAACAGCAATCCGCCGGCCACCGTCAGCACCGTCGCATTCGGCAACGACAGTGCCGCGGTCAGGATATACGCCAGCACGAACAGCAGAACCGCGGCCACCGGGTGCGCCGCGACCCATCGCGTCATCGCATCCTGGTTGTGCGCCAGCGTTGCCCAACTGATCCGGCGGCCAGCCACGAACGCCAGAGCGACCGCAGCGCCGATGACCAGCAGCAACAAGACCATTCGGCGATGACGGCGCATGTCCCGACAATGCGGCGGTACACCGCGGTTGTCGCGTCAAAACCGCATGCCGCGACCGACACTTGCTTGTTCGCTCGTCTGGCGCGCCGATATATTCTCGCATGAGCGAGACACACCACACCAAGGTCCTGATCATTGGCGCCGGACCCGCCGGCTACACTGCGGCGATCTACGCCGCGCGCGCCAACCTGTCACCCATCCTGGTCGCCGGCCTGCAGCCGGGGGGGCAGCTCATGATCACCACCGACGTGGAAAACTATCCCGGCTTCTCCGACGTCATCCAGGGCCCGTGGCTGATGGAGCAGATGGAAGCGCAAGCCACCCATGTCGGCACGCGCATCATCCACGACATCATTACCGAGGTCGATTTCAGCCGTCAGCCCTTCCGCTGCCGCGGCGACGGCGGCGACACCTACATCGCCGACTCCATCATCATCGCCACCGGCGCCCAAGCCCGTTGGCTCGGCCTTGACTCCGAGCAGAGCCTGCAAGGCCGCGGCGTCTCCGCCTGCGCCACCTGCGACGGGTTCTTCTATCGCGGCAAGACAGTTGCCGTCGTCGGCGGCGGCAACACGGCGGTCGAGGAGGCGCTGTACCTGACCCACCATGCCGACAAGGTCACGCTGATCCATCGTCGGAACGAGCTGCGGGCCGAGAAAATCCTGCAAGCCAGATTGTTCGCGCATCCAAAGATCAACGTTATCTGGAACAGCACGGTGCAGGAGATCATTGGCGGCGGCATGCCGGAGGCCGTGGTCGGAGTCCGGTTGCATGACACGGTCGCCGACACCGAATCGGTCTTGCCGGTGGACGGCGCCTTCATCGCCATCGGCCATAGCCCAACGACCTTGGTTTTCAGCGGTCATGTCGAGATGGATGAGGAGGGCTACATCACCACCGCGCCTGGCAGCACGCGTACCTCCGTCCCTGGTGTGTTCGCCGCGGGCGATGTCCAGGACAAGGTGTTCCGTCAGGCGGTTACTGCCGCCGGAACTGGCTGCATGGCGGCTCTGGAAGCTGAAAAATTCCTCGCGGAGCAGACAATTCGGCCCGCGCTTGCGGCGGAATAGGCAAAATCATCCCAAATCACCAATTTCTGCCCCGGGAATCGTGAAAGAGTGTTTAGTCTCATGTCATCTTACATACGCATGATGCGGCTGTGATCTAGCGCGTGATCGCCTGAGGCTGACCAGTCAGAAGGCGTGAATCACGCGATCAACAAGGGGTAGACCATGATCGGACGCCGGCGAGGATGCAACCTCAGACGATCATGGTCTAACCCACAGGTCAGGCCCCGCCCTCAGGGAGAGGCTTTGTAATGGACTGGGACAAGCTGCGCGTTTTCCACGCGGTGGCGGAGGCTGGCAGCTTCACGCATGCCGGCGATACCCTTAGCCTCAGCCAGTCCGCGGTATCCCGCCAGATCTCGGCCTTGGAGGAAGCGCTTCAGGTTCCCTTGTTCCATCGCCATGCGCGCGGCCTGATCCTGACCGAGCAGGGCGAGTCGCTTAATCGTACGGTGCGCGAAGTGTTCGCCAAGCTCGCGATCACCGAGGCGCTGCTGACCGAGAGCAAGGAAAAGCCGGCCGGCCGCCTGAAGGTGACCACCACCGTTGGCTTCGGCGCATCCTGGCTCGCGCCGCGGCTACATGGCTTTCTGGAAGCCTACCCGGACGTATCGGTGTCGCTGCTGCTGGACGACGCGGAGCTTGATCTGGCGATGCGAGAGGCTGATGTGGCAATTCGCATGCATCCGCCGAAGCAGCCCGATCTGGTGCAACGTCATCTGATGACGCTGCAATGGCATATCTGCGCGTCGCCGGAATACCTGAAGAAGCATGGCGTGCCGCAACGCGCCGAAGACCTGGACGCGCATCGCCTGATCATGTTCGGACAGCACCATCCGCCGGTGCAGGAGATCAACTGGCTGGCCGAGGCGGGACGCCGGCCCGGCAATCCGCGGCGGGCGGTGCTGGAGGTCAACTCAACCCAGGCGATCCTGCTGGCCATCCGCTCCGGCATGGGCATCGGCGTCCTGCCGGATTTCGCGATGACGGACAATCCGGACCTTGTACAGGTGCTGACCGATCTGAAAGGCCCCAAGGTGGACGTGTTTTTTGTCTATCCGGAGGAGTTGCGGAATTCAAAGCGCGTTGCGGTATTCCGCGACTTCCTGCTGGCCCGGCTGGCGGAAATGCACTAATCGGCGACCGTCACGGCTGCCGACGAGGGGATTTGGGAAGTAACGGAAGGGAATGTATGTAAGGGAGCCGGGTGAGCTGACGGAAAACCCCTACTCGGAGATACCCGCACATTCCCTCAATCCGACCCGGTTGATACCGCTTGCGCGATCAACACAATTCTCATGCTTCCCGGCAACTGCTTTCTGCATAGCGTGTCAGTTCCAACGCCAGGTAATCGAACATTAGCCGGATCCGACGATTGCCGCGCAAGTCGGGATGCATCGCAACCCACACCTCCATAGAAAATATCAGCTCGGCATGAAGCACGGGAACGAGATTGCTGTCTCTCCTTGCGATTCCAAGTTGGCTTGCGCCGATGCCGAAACCTGCACGTAATGCCGCGAGCTGCGCAAGATCGCTATCCGAGCGAAACCCGAACATATCGCGGGTGAACGACGCTTCCATCGTCTCAATCATCCGCGCGTACGCTTGGTCACGATCATATCCAATCAACGCGTGTTGACGCAGATCCTGGATGCTCCGTGGCATTGCATGCGCTTGCAGGTAACGCCGGTGGCCGTAGAGTCCGGCGTCGATCCGCCCGATTCGTTTGGCAACCAGCGCGCCCTGGGTGGGCCGGACCATCCGGACGGCGATATCCGCATCGCCGCGCAACAAATCCTCATTGCGGTTCGACAGTGCGAGCTCCACCGAGATTTGAGGGTGAAGAGCATGAAAGTCCGCGAGGATCGTGGGGAGAACTTCGCCTCCAATGACTTCGCTGGCGGTGATGCGTATGGTTCCTCGCTCCTCATCGACCTCACCGGATGCAGAGCGCTGTGCTGCCTCAGCGGCGGCGGCCATAGCCTCTGCCGACGGGATCAATCGCAAGCCCGCTTCTGTCGGTGACAGGCCATCAAGCGAGCGAGTGAAAAGCTTGACACCGAGCGACGCCTCAAGGGCGGCCACTTGGCGACCCATGGTGGGCTGTGTGGTTCCAAGCGCGCGGGCGGCGCTGGACAGGCTTCCCGCGCGCACAACCGCGAGAAACGCCCGGAATAAGTGCCAATCTGGAATTTGCGTAGCCATGCGTTACTGTATACGCAATGTGCATTGTTAGGCGATTAATGTTTATAAAACGGCGGCTTAGGATGCGGACGATCAACCAGACCTGGAGAACTCCATGGCCATGAAACTCACGTCCCCCGCCCTGGTCGGCACTGCCCCGGTTCCCGCCATTACCCCTATCCCTCACATGCAGGCCGTAGGCTCAACAGCCTCGGAGACCCGCTTCCTGGCCGTCGATGGCGGCCAAATCGCGTATGACGACACCGGCGGAAATGGCCCGCTGATCCTCGCGATTCCAGGCATGGGGGATCTGCGGTCTGAGTATCGGCTGTTGCGCCCGGAGCTACAGGGAGCAGGCTACCGGGTCGTTACGATGGATGTGCGTGGCTTTGGTGAGACGTCGGCGCGGTGGGATGATTACTCGGCGCACGCGGTGGGCGGCGATGCGCTCGCCTTGATCGGACATCTCAATGCGGGTCCGGCAGTGATCCTCGGCAATTCGTTCGCTGCAGGGTCGGCGCTGTGGGCAGCGCACGACGTGCCGGCGCGTGTCAGCGCCGTGGTGCTGCTGGGTCCCATTGTGCGTGACCTGAAGGCGCCGTGGTGGGCAATGCTCGCTCTGAAAGCCGGCCTTGCGGGACCGTGGCGCGTGTGGTTCTGGAGCACTTACTGGAACAGTCTGTTCCCGACGCACAAGCCCGCGGACCAGGACCAGGTCAAAGCTGCAATCACAAGAAATCTGAACGAGCCAGGACGGATGGCTGCGCTTCAAGCGATGATCGGCCTCTCCAAGGCCGACACTGCAGCCATCTTACCCGCGAGTCGGGTGCCGGCCCTCATCGTGATGGGTACCCGCGATCCGGACTTCCCTGATGCAATAGCCGAAGCTCGTTGGCTCGCCACGCAGCTTCACGCCGACAGCCTGATTGTAGACGGGGCGGTGCACTATCCACACACCGAGATGCCGGAGAGGGTTGCGCCTAAGTTGCTGTCCTTCATTGCTCAAGCGCATGGCTAACTTTCAGAAGCCGCTGCATCAGTAAGGCGCGCTGAAACCGCTTCATTGGCCCGCTCGATGCTTGCGGCTTGTTGATGGCTGATGAGAGCCGCCTCGTTATTTCTGGCGGCGAGCATCGACTGCTGTGTGGGAGGATCAGTTCGGTGGTCCACTTTTCACTCGATCAACGACCCGGCTGCTGCCGACAGACCTTGCCTAGAGCGTGATCGCCTGAGGCTGACCCAGTCAGAAGGCGTGAATCAAGCGATCAAACAATAAGTTAAAGCGCGATTCGTGGGTCAACCTAAACCATTCGCGCTTTAACGCGTGATGATCCATGCGGGAGCGATAAAGGCTTCCGCCGGGACCATGCCCTGCGCGGCAACCGTAGGACCCGACAGCATTGGCGGTGTAGTCCGGCTCACCGCAAGCAAGATTGTCGGCGCGGAGGTGCTGTCCCTATCCGGCCAAGCTTGAGTTTAAGACGTTTACATGGGTTTTACGGCCCATTGCTCCCCAGGCCCCACGACGTGATGCGACGATGAAACAAGCCTTGGGTTGCCGCTCATGCGGCAGACGGCGGTAGCCATGAGCCACGATGGCTAGAGGAAAGTGCGCCAGGATCATGGTTGGTTACACCCCGAGAACCACTGCCGCCTCCCGCACCACATCCGACAAAGCCTCGTCGGCGAACGGCGAGACCAAACCGGCGGAACTGACCAGATCCTGAAATGGCGCCGAACCACCGCGTCCGCATAGCGCAACATAGGCCTCCAGCGCCGCCTGATAGTCCCGCCGTGAGCGGACCCAGAACTGCATCGCGCAGCACTGCGCCAGGGTGTAGTCGATGTAGTAGAATGGCGAGCCATAGATATGCGGCTTCGCCTGCCAGCGGCCGCCCTTGTTCAGGAATTCCAGGTCGCCGTAATCGGTCCACGGCATGTAGATACGCTCCAGCCGGCGCCACATCGCGTGACGGTCCGCCGGAGAGGCATCAGGGTTGGCGTAAACCTCATGCTGGAAATGATCGACGCAGACACCGTAGGGCAGGAACGCCAGCGCGCCGATCAGGTGCATGCGGCGGAAGCGATCGGCGGCGGCCTCACCCACCAGCTTGCCGATCCCGGGATAGGCCAGGAACTCCAGGCCCATCGAATGGATTTCCGCTGCCTCCATCGTTGGCCACAGATAATCCACGCCGGGCTGCTCGCGGCTTTGCCAGTTCTGGAAGGCGTGGCCCATTTCGTGCGTGAACACGCCAATGTCGTGATGCGTGCCGTTGAAATTGGCGAAGATGAACGGCACGCCGACGGTGGGGAACGAGGTGCAGAAGCCGCCGCCCGCCTTCCCTGGCCGGTTCTTCAGGTCGAGAAACCCGCCCTGGTTCATCAGGCCGTAGAACGCGTCCAGCCGCGGGTCCATGCCTGCGAACATGTCCTGCGCCCGCGCCACCAGCGTATCATGGTCGCCAACCGGCCTGGGGTTGCCGGCGGGATCGATCAGCGCCTCATCCCAGAAGCGCAGCCGGTCCCAACCATGTTCGGCCCGCCGCGCTTCCAGCAACCGGGCGACCAGCGGCACCACATGGGTGACCACCTGCTCACGATAGCGCGCCACGTCATCGGGTCCGTAATCGACCCGTCGCAGCCGGCGATAGCCCAGCGGCGTATAGGTGGCGAAGCCCAGCTTGCACGCCATGCCGTGGCGCAGTCTGACCAGTTGATCGTACAACTCATCCAATTCGGCGCCGTTGGCTGCGAAGAAGCCCCAGCGCACCTGCTCCGCCCGATGGCGGACCGCCCGGTCCGGATCCTCGGCATAAGGCCCCAGTCCAGCCAGGTTTACCGTCTGACCGTCAATCTCCAGCTTCGCGGAGGCGAGCAGTTCGGTGTAGCGGGCGGTAAGCCGGGATTCTTCTTCCAGTTCCGGCTTGATGGCGGGATCAAAGGTGGTGACATCGGTCTCCCAAAGCCGCAGCGCGTGCTCGCCCACCAGGGCGGCAAGGCCTATCCGATCGGGATCGGACAGAAGGCGGCGCTTGAGGCCGGTTTCCAGGTCGGCGGCCTCCGGTGCCAGGGTATCGGCATAGTCCCGGGCAGCGCGCGCCGCCGCATCGGCGGTATCCTGCGCGAAATGCAGATGCACCAGCGCCGACCATGTGTCATAGCCCCGTCGCAGCCGGTCCCATTCGTCCAGCGCGCCAGCACGGTCCCCGCTGTCCAACGTTGCACCGATCGCGGCATAGCGATCGCCCAGTTCCGCCTGGGACGGTGTCGGTTCACTGATAGCCTCGAAACGCAGCGCCGTGGTCATCTTCTATTCTCCCGCCGCTTCGGGCATGACAGACGACGGTATCATCGTGCCGGGCGTGTCCAGGTCTCGTCTGAACGTCAGCCGCTGTTCGTGAAAAGCCGCCACCGACGGGCGGTGCGCGATGGATACCAGCGTGGCGTTTGGCAGCCGTTTCTTCAGAACGCGATAAAGCTCCTCCTCGGCTTCCGGATCCAGGCTGGCGGTGGCCTCGTCCATGAAGATCCAATCCGGCTTCGCCAGCAGTGCCCGGGCGAAGGCCAGACGTTGCTGCTCGCCCATCGACAGGCGCATCGGCCAGTTGTCGTCGCTGTCCAGCCGGTCGCAAAGCTGTGGCATTCCACAGTCACGCAGCACCTGAGCCATGTCCTCGTTGCTGAAGGCATCCACCGCATTCGGATAGGTGATCACGTGGCGCAAGGTGCCCAGCGGCACATAAGGACGCTGCGGCAGGAAGAACGAGTTTGGCGGAATCTGAACCCGCCCGGTTCCGAACGGCCAAATGCCGGCGAAGGCGCGGAACAGGGTGGTCTTGCCAGATCCCGAGCGGCCGGTAATGACCACGGAATGGCCTGGGGTCAGCATCAGATCCGCGCCTTCTAGCAGCTTGGTCCCGTCCGGCAGGCTCATGGTCACGTCATGCAGCCGCACGTTTCCATCCGACGCCACGGCGGACACGAAGCCTTCGGCGGCGGCGGCACGCGCCTTGACGATCGCCCGATGGAAGGTCGACAGACGCTCGACGATGGCGCGCCAGGTGGCAAGCTGGGCATAGGCCGAGACAAACCACGACATCGAGCCTTGCACGGAGGCGAAGGAGCCGACGGTCTGCATCAGACCACCCAACTGCATGGCACCGGAGAAATAGCGGGGCGCGGCGACGACGATCGGGAAGATGACGGCAACCTGGTCATAGCCCACGACCAGCGAGTTCAGCAGCTTCGTTCGCGTCATGATCTGCCGCCAGTTGACGACAACGGCGGCGAAGCGCTCACGCAGCGAAACGGTTTCCTCCTGCTCGCCGCGATACAGCGCAATGCTTTCCATGTTCTCGCGAATGCGAACCAGGGCGTAGCGGAAGTCCGCCTCCACGCGCTGCTGCTTGAAGCTTAGAAGCGCCAGCGGTCGCCCGACGAGGTGCGTCAGCCAGGTGCCAATGACGGCATAGGCCAGGGCGACCCAGACCATGTAGCCCGGGATCGGAATGCCCAATACCTCAATCGCGCCTGACAGACCCCATAGGATGCCAACGAAGCTGCACAGCGACACGATGTTGGACAGCAGCCCCAGGCTTAAAGTCAGGGTGTTGTCGGTGAAGTCACGCAAATCCTCCGCCACCCGCTGGTCGGGATTGTCGGTGCCCACCGCGGCCCGGTCGGTGGTCAGGCCAATACGATAGTAAGCGCGGTCGGCGAGCCATTCGTGCAGGAACTGGCGGGTCAGCCAGCGTCGCCAGCGGATCTGCAGCAACTGGTTCAGATAGACCTCATACACCGCCAGGATGATGTGGATGGCGGCGACCTCACAGAATCCCGGCAGCAGGCCGATCGGGGTATTGCGATAGAGGAACAGCAGCTCCAGGAAGGCTCGCCAGTCCTTGTTCTGCAACGAGTTGTAGAACTCCCGCCGCCAGAAGCTCAGGACGACGCTCAGGCCCACCAGTGTCAGGTCCATGGCGATGATCGCCAACAGCAGGCCGCGGGCGGACCAGCGTTCCTCCGACGTGACGAAGTAGGGGCGGGTCAGCCGCCAGGCGTCTTTCAGGAAAGGACCGATACCACGCATGAACGGGTCATCTCTCGCTAGATGGGGGGAGTTTCTTGTCGATCGCGCCAAGCCAGGTTTCGACGCGCTGGCGGTTCACGCCGAGGTCGCCCCTGCCATACACACTTCGAGAATACAGGATCAGGTCGCTGGTGTCTTGCGCCTCCGGCCGCACCTGAACCATGACCAGGTCCGGGAAATTGAACAATGCGCTGCGGACGACGTAGTGGACCTGACGCTGGTCCGTGTAGACCGCGGCCTGGTATGTGCGGGGCTGGCGCATGGCAACCGCCTGGACCAGGGCGAAAAATCGATCCGCCGATAGCTTGTAGTGTGGTGTGATGATGTCAGGCTTCGGGCTGAAGCCGCTCGGTGCGGCGAGGGCGGTATTGGCGCTGGCATTGCGGATAATGTGCGCCACGTCCATCAATGGCGGAGTCGGCAAACCCTGCGCCCCTGGAAAGCCACAGGCGGGGAGAACGAGGCCCAGGAGCCAAGCAAGCGGGTTCATACAGCGGCGGTTGGCTTCATCGGTTCCGTGATGCCTGGATTGCTGGAACGCGGCAAGAGGATTACGGTAATTCGATTGTCTCCGGGCACGGTGGCGGAGACGCCGACTGCCGCGCGCGGGAGGATGCATGCAAAGCAACACGATCAGGGTCTCGCCAGTCGGTGCAACCGTCGGCGCCGAGATTGCCGGCGTAAACCTCGCCGAACCCTTAATCGATCAAGCGGTGGCCACGATCAGACTCACGCTTGCCGACCGCGGTGTGGTGTTTTTCCGCGACCAGACGCTGAGGCAGGACCAGCACATCGCGCTGGCGCGCCAGTTCGGCGCCATCAACATCAACCGCTTCTTCGCCCACGTTGAGAACTATCCGGAAATCGCGCTGGTGGTGAAAGAGCCGCGGCAGACCCGGAACATCGGCGGCGGCTGGCATACCGACCACAGCTACGACCAGATCCCGGCGATGGGGTCAATGCTGTATGCGCGGGAGGTGCCGCCGACCGGCGGGGATACGCTGTTCGCCAGCATGTATGCCGCCTATGACGCGCTGTCCGACGGGTTGAAGCAGACGCTGCTGGGCCTGCGCGCGGTGCATTCAAGCCGGCACGTGTTCGGTGTGGCGCGCGACGACATGAAGGGCCGTATCGGCAATGCGGAACTGGCGACGCAGGATGCGGTGCACCCGGTGGTGATCACGCACCCGGACAGCGGCCGCAAGGCGCTGTATGTGAACCCCGGCTTCACCTTGCGCTTCGACGGCTGGACCGACGAGGAATCGCGCCCCCTCCTCGATCTTCTCTACCGCCACGCCGCTCGGCCTGAATTCACCTGCCGGTTTGCCTGGCGCACCGGGTCGATGGCGTTCTGGGACAACCGGTCAACCTGGCATTACGCGCTGAACGACTACCAGGGTGAGCGGCGGCTGATGCACCGGATCACGCTGGAGGGATGTGAGATCGGTTAGAGCGTGATCGCCCGAGGCTGAACCAGTCAGAAGGCGTGAATCACGCGATCAGACAACGAGTTAAAGCGCGACTTCTGGATCAACCTAACCCAATCGCGCTTTAGACGGTCACGGCCGTGAAGTCGACGCCCAGGAAGTCGTCGGTATATTCACCGCGCGACACCTTCACCGTAATGCCGTCCACCGTGCCGCAATCCAGCGCCTCGGACCCGGCGATGCGGCCCGGTTCGGCCAGATCATCCAGCCGATCAGCAAAGCCAGCCGCGAGGTCAGCCGGAACGCGCCAGACGAACGCGCTTTTGTCGCGGCGCTGAACGCCCGCCGAACCAGCCGAACCGGTCAGCAGCAAGTCGATTCCAGCAGTCCGGCAGAACCCCAGGTCGCGAAACGCAAGGTCCCTGCCCTCCCGCGCGAACCGCCGCAACACGCCGCCGAGTGCACGGATATCCTCGGCTTCGGCGAGCATCAGGATCATCGGGTTGAAGTCGCTGGGCAGGAAGCCGATGCGCATCATGCGGTCTCCACCACGTCGGTCGCGTGGCATAGTTCCTCGCTGCCGACGGCCTCGCCGGACAGAAGCCTGACCCGAAGCCATTCGCCGTCGCCGATGTTTTCCGTCACCTCGGCGGTCAGGCCGCCGGCGATGAGCAGCTTCGTGCCGACTGGGATATCGGTGACCGCCAGCATGATGGGTCCTCCGTCAGAACAGGATGCTCAGGTTTTTCGCCAGCAGGACGTTTTGCTCCAGGATCAGTTCGCGCCGAACGATCAGCCAGCCGCCATCGTGCCGCCGCAGGATGTCGGTGCGGCGGCCGATGAAGGTCTGGGTCTCGTACTCGACACGGTTCTGGTGCACCAGAAAGCGGCAGCCGACCGTAACTTCGGCCGGGTCGTCCACCGATGGCCTGACGTCGAGCAATCGCACGTTGCTGACCATGTGGGTGACGCGGGACAGCGGTTCCTCGGCATAATGAACCCCCGTCAGGATCTGCTCGACGCGTTTGCCCAGCGTCCACTTGTCTTCGTCGAACCAGGAGATGCCCTCGCCTTGGCGGGTGTTTTCCTTCTCGGCGTGCTGACCAAACTTCACGTTGCGACGGATCGGCATGAAGTAGACCAGATCCTCGGCCAGCAGATCAAGCCAGTCATGGAATTGCCGCTGATCCAGCAGGTCCGCTTCCCTGTACAGGAAATCCTCGATCTCCTGCTTCAGGGCGAACCAGGACAGCCCATGCTGCACCGTCATTCCGCGGCTTGCCGCAGGGCATCGGACCGGCCGAGCAGGGACTCCCAGACTTTGCCTTTGAGGTAACGGGCATAGACCTGATAATAGTTGCGGGCGTTCTGCTCGGTGATCTGCATGCTGACATCGCCGCGGATCGGATCATTGCGCCTATAGGCGCCCATCGACTGCTGGTAGTTGAATGGATAGCGGCGGGCGATGGTGCCGGTGCTCGCGGATGTCGCATACAGCCAGTTCTCCATGTCGTCCTGCTCGGTCATGCCGGCGGGACCGGAATAGCGCATGTAGAAGCGACGCAGCACGTCCTTGACCTCGGCTGGCGCATCGGCATCGACCAAAAAGAAGCGCCAGGCTTCGGTTTCGGTCGGGCTGTGCGGATGCCAGACACAAAGGCCGCGGGGCTGGCGTCCGTGATAGGATGTGTTTGGGAACAGGTTGCCGGTGAACGGCATGATCCGCGCCTTGTCGCCCTGCCGGCGCTTGCGCTCCTCGAAGCAGTGCCGAAAGTATTCGTCGACGATCGGGTACTGCACGTAGGATGGTTGATACGCGTGGTCCTCCGGCATCCAGACGCTGTGCACGCCATGCCCTTGCGGGAAGCTGACCCAGACGTGCTGGCCCTTGTTGTACTCATTGTCGCGCCGTCCGGATTGGCCAGCCCCGTTATGACCAGTTCGGGCGCTGGGGCCGATGCCGATCATGTCCACTGATCGATGCGACGGATTATGGTAGGTGTCGCCGAGGAAATTCTCGGCGGCGAACTTCCAGTTCGCGGGCAGGATCCATTTGTGGATGCCGATGACCTCCGATCCGCCAGGCCGTCCGTCGCGGCAATCCAATACCTGGTCCAGATGGTCCACCGCGTCGCCCAGATAGGTCATGAAGTCCGGTGCCTCGGGATCCCACGATGCCCAGACCGTGCCCTTGTAGCGATGCAGCTTCGGCACCTCGATCAGCGACCAGTCGGCGCGGTCCAATTGGCCTTCGTACAACACCCGATACAACGGCACGCCTTGCAGCTTGCCGTCCGTGGTATAGCTCCAGGAATGGTAGGGGCAGACGAACAATGAGGTGTTGCCGGATTCGTAACGGCACACCTTCATGCCGCGATGGCGGCAGGAGTTCAGGAAGACATGTACCGCACCGTGGGTGTCGCGGCACAGGATGACGGATTCCCCGCCCATGCGGGAGACGAAGAAGTCGCCGGGATCGGGGATCTGGCTTTCGTGGCCGACGAACAACCAGGCGCGGGTAAACAGCTTCTCCAGTTCCTCTCGATGGAAGTCGGGCGAGACAAAGATCTCGCGGCTGATGGTGCCGCGATCGGTGTCGATCATGTCATCGATCGGCAGTGTTGTCGTCATTCCGCCTCTCCCCTGCTACACTTGAACCGTCAGGTCATGTCGTCATCCAGCGTGACGCGGCGGCGTCATCTTCCTCGCGCGCGTCCACCCAGGCGCCGTCGCCAGTGGTGAAATCCTCGCGCTTCCAAAACGGCGCCTTGGTCTTCAGCCAGTCGATCAGGAAGCCGGTTGCGTCCAGCGCCGCCTGCCGGTGCGCCGAGGCGGTGAGCACCAGCACGATGTTCTCGCCCGGGCGCAGCGCGCCAATGCGGTGGATCACGGTGCAACCGAGAAGCGGCCAGCGGTGCATCGCTTCATCGGTAATGCGGGCGATGGCACGCTCGGTCATGCCGGGATAGTGTTCCAGCGTCATGCCCGCGACGGCCTGCGCCGCGCCCTTCACGTTGTCCCGCACGGTGCCGACGAAGCAGCCGATCCCGCCAATATCGGTGCGACCGGCCGTCAGCGCGGCGATCTCCGCGCCAACGTCGAAATCCTCGGTCTGTACCTTGATGTGCGCCATGACAGATGAACGCTACAGGCGATCCGCCGATTTGTCATGCGGCGAGCAGGGCGGCTCTGCTACCGATATCGCGATCTCTCCCGGTGGTGCCACACTATTGCCCCTGAACCTCCCAACGCCGGACATGAACCAATATTACATAGCCCCTGTGCCCCAGGGCACATCTTCGGCACCTCAGTCGCGGCATTGTCGTGTCACATCAAAGGGGACAGATCATGCGCGCCTACATTCGAGCGATTGCGATCATTCTGGGACTGATCGGCACTTATGCGGCGCTGGTTCCGCTGGTGAGCTGAGCCGCCGGCCCTGCCCGCATCCGGTCATCGGTCTATTGCAGGCTCGTTCATCATGCCGCTGCGAGGTATGGTTCATCAGGTTCACGCACATCGGATGCCACCATGATCGCTTTCTGGTTTCCCACTTCCCTGCCCTCCGACACATGGCTTCGACGGGTACGGGTGCCGCACGCGCTGCTGGACAACATGACGGCACCCGTAGACGCCGAGGGGCTGGCATTGCTGGACCTGCGCATCACCGCCGGACGCATCGCCGTCGTGGCGCCAGCCGGGACGGCGGAGGCTGGCATCGACCTTGATCGTGGCCAGCTCTGGCCCTGCTTCGTCGACGGGCACGTGCATCTGGACAAGACGCAAACCTGGCCGCGGCAGCCCAACCCGGACGGCACGCATTCCGGTGCCAGGAACGCCGTCATCGCCGACCGCGGCCGCTTCTATTCAGAAGCCGATATCGAGCCGCGCTTCGACTTCGGATTACGCTGCGCCCACGCCCACGGCACCGCCGCGATCCGCACCCATCTGGATAGCGACTGGCCGAACGCCCGCGCGCATTGGGCGGTGTTCCGCCGGCTGCGCGACGCCTGGGCCGGACGGATCGATTTGCAGGCTGTCTGCCTCTGCCCGCTGCAACGCTTCGCCGGCGATGACGGCACAGCGCTGGCCAACGAGGTCGCCGCGTCCGGCGGCATCCTGGGCATGACAACCACCGGTGAAGCCGGCCAGGCCACCTCCCCCGCATTTCAGGCGCTGCTGGACCGGTTCTTTGATCTGGCGGAGGAGCGCGGGCTGGCGCTGGACCTGCATCTGGACGAAACCGGCGATGCTTCGTCGCGCACCCTGAACGCAGTGGCGCGCACCGCGCTGCGCCGGGGGTTCAAGGCGCCGATCCAGGTCGGCCATGTCTGCTCCCTGTCGATGCAGTCGGAAGACGATGCGATGGCCACGATCGGACTGTGTGCGCAGGCCGGGCTGCGGGTAATCAACCTGCCGATGTGCAACATGTATCTGCAGGGACGCGAAGCCGGCCGTACCCCGCGTTGGCGGGGCATCACCATGGTGCATGAATTCCGCGCCGCCGGCGTGCCGGTCGCCTTCGCCTCCGACAACTGCCGCGATCCGTTCTACGCCTACGGCGACTACGACATGATGGAGGTGTACCGGGAAGCCGTGCGCATCGCGCAGCTCGACCACCCGTTCGGCGACTGGGCGGCTTCAGTGGCTGCAATCCCAGCCGCCTCCTGCGGTTTCCCCGATCGCGGGCGAATCGGTGTCGGCGCACCCGCCGACCTCGTCCTGTTCCGCGCCCGCTCCATGACCGAGCTTCTCGCTCGCCCGCAATCCGACCGGGTGATCCTGCGCGGCGGTGCGGTGCTGGATGCGACGCTGCCGGATTTCCGGGAAATGGACGCTATCGTGGGCGCGCCATGATCCCCTTTCAGCCAGTCACCAGCACATGCTTGGCAGGTATCGGAGGACCACGCTGATCTTCCATGGCCCAAGGCCGTAGCTCGCCTTTGTCGCGAGTGGCTCCGCCAAAACCAATCACGGTTGACCTGAGCCTCCCCACCATACGAAGGAATTCGCCAGACTGATCCGTGGCGCCGCACTACTGGCGCTGACGGATGAAGCCTTGGGGCATCGGGAGTGCCGGCCGATGCTGGCGGGATCAATCGTCGGTTTCAGGCGACGGCAACTCTATGTTGGCATACAGGTCCTTCAGCCGCAGTTCGACGCCAATCTCCGGCATCGCCAGAACAGCGTCATCGAGCAGCACTGTGCCAACCCAGTTGCTGCCGTCGCGAGCGAAGACCGTGGCGCCGACGCGGACCTGTTCCAGCATCACATAACGCTGGATCGAGGCGGTCGCGGCGTATTCCGCGTTCTTGGTCACCCGGTCCATGGCGGCTGTACTGGCTGACAGGACTTCGAACACGACGACCGGACTTGGAAGAATGTCGGATTGCCCGTCAATCGGGGAACAGGTGACCGCGGCGTCAGGGTAGCGCACCCGACCGGCGACCAGGATTTTTACATCGCCGCGATAGACACGGCATTGGTTCGAAAGCCTGTTCTCGAGCAAGTTCGCCAGCCTTGTCGCAATCGCCGAATGATTAAGCGTCCCACCCGTCATGGCGGAAGGCGCGAACCCGTCGAACTCGTAGCGCAATTCCTGCCGGCGTTCCCACTCCAGGAACTCATCGACCGTCATCGGCTTGCGCTGTGCGATGCTCGTACCTGTGTCATATCACATTCACGGTCGAGCGCACTGCGGTTCGGCGCCCGTTGCGCGCCAGCCAGAACCCGCCCTTGCTAAGTATTCGGCCGCCGTCACTGGCGTGGCTTACGCTGTCGTCCCCTCCAGCACCTTGCCGAACAACTCGAAGTGCTGGCCGGTCCAGCGCGTCAGTTGCATCTGCTGGATCGGGTGAAAGTTGGTCGCGCTGGTATTGACCTTGATTCCGGGCAGCAGCACGGGAACCTCCACATCGTGCAGGCTGGCGGCCTGCTTCATGATGTTGCTGCGAGAAAAGTCTGTGCCGCACTGCTTCAGCACCTGCCACAGGCACATCGTCACGCCATAACCGAATACTGTTCCGCCATCAGTCAGGTCCGCATCCGGCATGTACTTTGCCATGAAGCCGCGCCACTGGTTCATCCCTCCATCGTTCTTCCAGCTTGGGTCCGTCGGGTCCTTCAGATAGGCCGCGCTGATCAGACCAACCGCGTTCTCCGGCCCAGCCGGGGTGATGACGGAACCCACCGAGATAGACACGTTGGTCAAGAAGTGCAGCGGTTTCCAGCCGAGGCCGGCAATCTTGCGGATGGTCTGCGCGGCGAATTTTGGCGTTGCGGCGGTAATCAGGACATTGGCGCCGGCACCCTGCAACGCGACCGCCTGCGAATCGATCGTCGCATCGGTCGTTTCATAAGAGACGACCTTGACCACCTTGCTGTCGAAGTCGGCACCCAGAACGTCGCGCACACCGGCCGGATAGTCTTTGCCGAAATCGTCGTTCTGATAAAGGATGCCGATCTTCGCGTCCGGCTTCTCCCGCAGAATGTAACGCGTATAGATCTGAGCCTCGGTCCGGTAGCTCGGCTGCCAGCCCATCACCCACGGTGCGGTTTTCGGCTCGCCCCACTTGCTGGCGCCGCTGCCCAGGAACAGCAGTGGCACGCCCTTGCCATTGGTGTAGCGGGAAATCGCGGTGTTGGTCGGCGTGCCGATGGTGGCGAAGATAAAGGCGACCCGATCCTGCTCCACCAGGCGGCGCACCTGGTCCACCGTCTTGGGCGGACTGTAGCCATCATCCAGCGAATCATAAGTGATCATCCGCCCGCCGACACCGCCTTGGTCGTTGATCATCTTGAACACGGCGGCCTCGGTACGGGCAATGATCCCGTAGGCTGAGGCAGGGCCGCTGTAGGCGGCGGTATTGCCGATCTTGAGCTCGGTCGCCGTGACGCCCGGCGTGTCGGCGCGCGCGCCACGGACGGTGACAGGCAGACAGGTCGCGGCAAGGCCAGCCAGGAACATGCGTCTGGACATCGGTTTCCCCTTTTTTGTTTCGAAGGAACTCTACATGGTTGGCTCCGTCGGGGTGGAAAATTCCTTGCGAGCCTGCTCACCGCGTTCCGTAAAACCGGTCGCCCGCGTCGCCCAGCCCAGGCCTGATGTAGCCATGGCTGTCCAGCTCCCGATCGATCGCCCCGGTGAACACCGGTACGTCCGGATGCGCCTGGGTAAACCCGGCAATCCCCTCCGGCGCAGCCAGCAGGCAGACGAACTTCATCGTAGCCACGCCGGCCTGCTTCAGGCGGAACGCGGCGGCCGTGGCGGAATGGCCGGTCGCCAGCATCGGGTCCACCAGGATAACCAGCCGCTCCGCGATGTCGTTCGGCAGCTTCAGGTAATACTCCACCGGTTGCAGCGTGACGGGATCACGATACAGGCCGATATGCCCAACCCGGGCCGAGGGAACCAGGTCCAGCATTCCGTCTAGAATCCCATTGCCGGCACGCAGGATGGAGACGATGCACAGCTTCTTTCCCGCGAGGTGCTCCGCCCGCATCGTCTCCAGCGGAGTTTCAATCTCGACCGGCTCCAGCGGCAGATCACGCGTGACCTCATAGGCCATCAGCAGGCTGATCTCTCGCGCGACTTGGCGGAACTTTCCGGTTGTGGTGCCTCTGTCGCGCAGCAACGTCAGCTTGTGACGCAGTAGCGGATGATCCAGCACGGTCACCAGCGGCATGATTTCGCCTCCCCCCTGGCCGCGGGATCGACCGGATCAATACCCCATCGCGGTTTCCCGCGCCGGCTCCCAGTGGCCATCCTGTCGGCGCTTCAGGCGGGAGCACCCTGCATCAAGCTATGATGGCGTGCATCCGGCTGGTGGCCGGTCGGAACGGGTTCGTCAATGCGGTGGATCGTGATGCCCAGACAATTTGCCCAATCCTGTGTCGCCGCGCTGACCGGTCCGCCGCCGACATAGGCCAGCCGCAGCTTGTTCAGCCCCAGTTCGCGCCGCACCGCACGAAGCACAAGCAAATTGGCCAGCGCCGAACCGAGGCCGCCCCTGGGGCTGCCGCTGGGACTGCCCCTGGGACTGCCCCTGGGACTGCCATGTCTTCCGGCGCGCAACGCCCACTCATAGGCCATCCGCTGCGTCGCCGTGGCAGCCTTCGCGAAGCGCGAGGCACGGCCATGCAGGTGCGCCCAGGCCTCGGCGTCCGCACCCAGGACCGTCGGCTGCAACTCCTGCAGGTTCTCCGCCGCGGTGTCCGGACTCTCCAGGTAGTTGCTGATGCAACCAGCATCCAGCGCAACATACAGGCCCCACACGCGCTCCTCCAGATCAGCCAGCCGCAACACCGCCAGCCGCTCGTCGTTCGGCCGAAGCGGCAGCCTGGCGCGGGCGCCGGCGACCATTTGCAGCACCTCGCGGTGAGTCAGGACGCGTCCTTGCGGCCGAGGCTCGTCGCGCGGGAACAGCATGACCGCCGGCTGGTCCGGCATGACGGCGTTGACCGCGGCACTCCAGTCGGCCGCGCTGCTCCGGCCGGCCGCGCCACTGGGGGTGACGAAGCTGGCCAGACTGACACATGCTTGATCCGAGAATTCCCGCAGCCCCTTCATGTCGAAGATGACAATGCGGACCAGCGCCGGACACCGGTCGCGGACCGTCAGGATCCTGTCGAGCTGTTCCTCGCTCTCCACGAACACCAAGCGGCAGCCGGTGGATTGCAGGATATGTCCGATCCGGTCGGCATCCTCCTCCGGGTGGATCATGATACTGGCGGCGCCGGTGCCTTGGATCGCCAGATCGGCATAGACAGCCTCTGGCTTGGTTTCAGACATGATCGCCGCCGAACCGCCGCGGCCAAGATCGCAGGCGAGCAACGCCTCGCCGATCGCCTTTACCTGGTCCGCCAGTTGCGACCAGCTTACCGCCTTCCAGATGCCGCGGTCCTTGCGGCGCAGAATGGTCTTGGCGGCGTGCATCGAGGCGCGCTGAGCGATCAGCGCGGGAATGCTCGCGGCGAAATCGGGCGTGCCGTTGCTGGCTAATTCCACAATCGTTTCTTCTTCCAGCGTCGCTGGCCGCGAACGCCTGCTTCCTTCTGGCCCAGGTAGAATTCCCTGATGTCGGCCCGTTGCATCAGGGTCTTGCAGTCATCCGCGGCGACAATGCGTCCGACCTCCAGCACATAGCCGAAATCGGCGGTCTGCAGCGCCAGGTGGGCATTCTGCTCGACCAGCAGGATGGCGACGTTCTGCTCCTGGTTGATGCGGCGGATGATGCCGAAGATCTGCTGCACCAGCAGCGGCGACAGGCCCAGCGACGGCTCGTCCAGCAGCAACAGCTTCGGTTTGCCCATTAGCGCCCGCCCGATTGCCATCATCTGCTGCTCGCCGCCCGACAGCAGACCGGCGCGCTGATGCTGGCGCTCCTGCAGCCGCGGGAAATAGCTGAAGCAAAGCTCGATATCCTGGGCGATGCCGGCCGTATCGCGGCGCGTATAGGCGCCCATCATCAGGTTTTCCCGTACCGTCAGGAACGGAAAGGTCTCGCGTCCTTCCGGCACATGGCAAATGCCGCGGCGCATCACCTGATCGGGCGGCAGGCGGGCAATGTCCTGTCCGTCAAATACCACCTGACCACGCTCGGGATCCAGCACGCCGGAGATGGTGCGCAGCACCGTCGTCTTGCCGGCGCCGTTCGCTCCCAGCACGGTAACGATCTGCCCGGCATCGACATCAATCGTGACACCACGGATCGCCTGGATCGGACCATAGAAGGTCTCGACGGAATTCACCCGCAGCAGAGGCTCGGTCATGCCGCCGCCTCCAGATCGCCGCCGAGGTAGGCGCGAATCACTTCCGGATGAGTCTGCACCTGCTGCGGCGTCCCCATCGCCAGGACCTTGCCATAGTTCAGCGCCATCACACGGTCGGACACCTGGTTCACCAGCGCCATGTCGTGCTCCACCATGATAACGGTGATGCCGAGGTCCTGCTTGATGTCGTCGATCCAGAATCCCATGCCTTCGGTTTCCTCGACGTTCAGGCCGGAAGACGGCTCATCCAGCAGCAGCAGCTTCGGTTCCATGCAGAGCGCCCGTCCGAGTTCAACCACCTTGCGGACACCGTAAGGCAGGTTGGCGATCAGCGACTCACGATACCTTTGCAAGCCGAGGAAGGCGATGACGTCCTCCACCTTCTCCCGGTGCTTCAGTTCCGTCCGCCGGACCGAGGGCAGGAACGCCATCTGCGGCAGGAAGCCGACGCTGGAGTGGCAATGCCGCCCGATCAGCAGGTTCTGCAGCAACGTCGCGTTGGCAAACAGCTCGATGTTCTGGAAGGTCCGCGCGATGCCAAGTCCGGCGATGCGGTTGGCCGGCGTGCGGGTGAACTCCTGCCCTTCGAACAGCAGCCGGCCAGAGGTCGGGGTATAGATGCGGCTGATCAGGTTGAAAATCGTCGTCTTGCCGGCGCCGTTCGGGCCGATGATCGCGAAGACCTCGCCGTGATGCACATCGAAACTGACCGAATCGACCGCGCGGATGCCGCCGAAACGCACCGAGATGTCGTCGGCCTGGAACAGGATCATCGCAGCCGCTCCGACTTCGCATAGGATTTCTGCCGGCGGAAGCCAGCCTGCCGCTTGAACGGAAATTCCTGGAACCAGCTCTTCACCTTCAGCCACATCCCGTTCAGGCCGCCTGGCTGGAACAGGATCACCAGGACCAGGACCAGACCGAACAGCGAAGGCTCCAGCCCTGGCAGGCGGCCGATGCCGAAGGGCAGGTCATCGCGCACGATGGCGATCAACTGCGGTAGCAGGCGGACGAACATCGCCCCCAGGATGGCGCCGCGCAGCGACCCCAGGCCGCCGATGAAGACAATGGTGACGAACTGCACCGACAGCAGGACGTCGAAGGCATCCGGCGCCAGGTAGCGGACGTAATGCGCGAACAAGGCACCCGCCAGGCCGGTCATGCCGGCGCTGATGGCAAACGCCAGCGTTTTGTACCAGGCCAGGTTGATGCCCATGCTCTGCGCCGACACCTCGCTGTCGCGGATGGCGACCATGGCTCGGCCGACCGGGGAGCGCAGCAGGTTGGCGGAAATCCACAGCACGAACAGCAGCACGACAAGGGAGACGTAGTAGATGCCGGTGGCGCCGTCGACCGGGATGCCGAAGACATACGGCGTCGGCACGGCGAAACCGTCGAACCCGCCGGTCACCGCGGTCCATTTCTGGAAGACAGTGCCGACGATGCTGCCGAAAGCCAGGGTGGCAATGGCGAGGTACAGCCCGCTCATGCGCAAGGTTGGCCGGCCGATCGCGGCGCCGCACAATGCGGTGAAAAGGCCTGCGAGCGGCAGCGTCACCAGGAACGGCACCCCCTGCGCCAGCAGCACGGCGTTGAAATAGGCACCGATGCCCAGGAACGCGGCATGGCCCAGGCTGATCAGGCCGGTGTAGCCGACCAGCAGCATCAGGCCGACGCCGGCGATGGCGAAGATGAACACCGCGCCCAGTTCGCCAATGTAGAATTCGCCCAATACCTGCGGCGCGATCAGCACAAGGACCACCAGCAGGCCATACCAGAAGCGGTCGCCGTTGTGGCGAAACAACGCGATATCCTGCCGATACTGGGTGCGAAACAGATGGCGCATCAGACCCGCTTTCCCATGCGTTCGGCGAACAGGCCCTGCGGCCGGATCATCAGCATCAGCAGCAGAACGACGTTCGACGTGACCTCCTGGAAGCCGGCGGGCAGCTTGTAGCCGGCGAACTGCTCGACAATGCCGACGATGACGCCGCCGATCAGGCAGCCCGGTATGCTGCCAAAGCCGCCGATCACCGCCGCGGCGAACGCCTTGATGCCGAGTGACCCCATGTTCACGTCGATCATCGAGACCGGCGACAGCAACACGCCCGCCAGGCAGGCGACGCCGGCACTGATCGCCCAGATCAGCGAGAAGATCCGGCGCACCGGAATACCCATGTAATAGGCGGCAAGCTGATTCTGCGACGCCGCCTGCATCGCCACCCCGACTCGGGTCTTGCTGAAAAACAGGTACAGCACAGCGCACAGCAGGACCGTGCCGACGATGATCGACAGATTATCCTGGCCGAGGATCAGGCCGCCGACGTTGACCGTCTTGTTGGTGAACGGCGTATTGAAGCCGACCGAGTCATAGCCCCAGGTAATGCCCGCGGCGGCACGGAATATGAATCCCAGCCCCAAGGTCAGCATGACCACGGCGAACTGCGGCTGTCCAATGACTCTTCGTATCACGAACGCATCCAGCACATAGCCGAATGCCGCGGTAATCACGATCGCCAGGAAAGCACCGACCCAATACGGCAGGCCGAAATGGACGATCAGGCTGTACGCGACGAAGCCGCCCAGCATCATGATGTCGCCCTGGGCGAAGTTCACCATCTCGGTGGCTTTGTAGATCAGCACGAAGCCAAGGGCGATCAGCCCGTAGATACAGCCTGCCGCTGCACCGTTGACGACAAGCTGCAATACACGCGCAGCATCTTCCACCGCGGATAGCCTCCCTGACTGAGACCAGGATCGTCTCTTATATTATTCGCTCGGAAGATAGATTGCCGCCCGCCCGCGCGTCAATCTCGGGCCTGCGGCGGGGAGGAAGGCGGGGGCTCCGCCCCTCGACCCCGCCAAGGGCTGACGCCCGTGGAACCCATTTAGGGGTTTGGGAGAGAGGGGGCGACCGAGGCGCTTGTAACAACTGTGTCGCCCCCTCTCCCCCAAACCCCTGGACGGGGATCAAAGGGGCATCCGCCCCTTTGCGGGTCCAGGGCAGCGCCCTGGCCTTTTCCCGTCCTCAGAACAGCGACATCTGACCCGAAGTGGCGGCGGCAGCATCGCCAGGGACGGCGAAGCGATCACAAGCGAGTTGGGCATCGTGGTCGCCCAGTCCAAGCTGGCGGGAAATGCGGGCGTAGCGACGCATCAGCAGGTCGGCGTGGACGCCTTGGCCGGAGAAGCGATGATGGAAGCGCGGGTCGTTCAGGCTTCCGCTGCGGGTTTCGCGGATCAGGCTGAGCACGTGACGGGCTCGGTCAGGGAAATGCGTCTGCAGCCATGCCTCGAACATTTGCCGCAGTTCCAACGGCAGGCGCAGCAGTACATAGCCCGCATGCGTGGCCCCGGCGCGAGCCGAGGCTTCAACGATCTTTTCCATTTCGCTGTCGTTCAGCGCGGGGATCATCGGTGCCACCAGCACGCCGGTGGGCACCCCGGCCCGGGCGAGTTCGGCAATCGCCTGCAGGCGACGCGCGGGCGTCGCGGCGCGTGGCTCCATCACGCGGGCCAGGCGTGGATCCAATGTGGTGACGGACAAATAGACGCGGACGAGATTGCGGCTGGCCATTGAGGACAGGATATCGAGGTCGCGCAGCACGCCGGTGGACTTGGTGACAATGCCGACCGGATGGTTGAACCGATCCAGTACCTCCAGCACCGACCGCGTCAGCTTCAGCGTGCGCTCCACCGGCTGGTATGGATCGGTATTGGAGCCAAGCGCGAGGGTCCGGGCGACATAGCCAGGCCGGCGCAGCTCCTTCTCCAGCAACTCCGCCACCTGCGGTTTGAAGATCAGCTTGGTTTCGAAGTCGAGCCCGGGTGAGTAGCCCAGATAGGCATGGGTTGGGCGGGCATAGCAGTAGATGCAGCCATGCTCGCAGCCGCGGTAGGGATTGACGGCTCGATCAAAGCCAATGTCCGGGGAGGTGTTCCAGCTTATCGCGGAGCGCGTGGCGTCACGCATCAGGCTGGTGTCCAGGCGCGGCAGGTCGCCAACATCCTGGGTCAGCGTGTCCCATCCGTCATCAAAGGCGGAGCTGGCGTGCATATCAAAGCGAACCTGCGGATTGCTCACCGCGCCTCGCCCAGCGGCGCGGCGGCCGGGCAGGCGCTGATCCGCTTCAGGGTCCGGCAGGCCGACGTTTTCCAGCGCCACGATGGCAGCGTGATCTGCCGCATCTTGGTCAATGGCATCATATTTGATGGCATCATGGTCGATCACCACATCCGCGCGCTCAAGCATGATTGTTCTCTGTCCGTTCGACCCTCTTCATCTAATGGGCCATCTCACCTGTCCGTCTCACAGGGCGCGAACGATGTCAAGAACAAATAGGGATCGACGCCGGTCAGGCTGGTGTTGTGGGCTGCCACTCTGGGCTACCAGCCTGGGCTGCGGGTCCGGCTGCCAGGCCGGCTGCCAGGCTAGGCTGCCGGTCTAGCTGCCAGGCCGGCTGTCAGTTTGGGCTGCCAGGCTGCCAAGCTGCCAAGCTGCCAGTCTGCGCTGCTACATGGCACGACACTCCCAGGGGAATCGCTTGAGTGTCTCATGCGATGCGCCGGATGACGTTTTCCAGATAATCCTGATTCCAGCCGGCCTTTTTACGGCGGTTCTTAAAGCTGGTGACGGGTTTCGCCTGGTTCAGTAAATTCATGGCAGTATGTTTCACGACCGCCATGTTGGCAGGGCCATGAGCGGTGCGCAGGCGCGCCAAATCGTCGTGGAATACCACATCCAGCACCCAGTGCAGCCGGTTCTCAATGCCCCAGTGGCTCCGCACGACCCTGGCGAGGGTCTCGGCACTGAGTTTGGTTGAGCACAGGTAGTATCGGGTTTCTGTCTGGATAACGCCGCCCCGCTCGGTTTCGCTTTCGATCATGCCGATGGCGGTCAGGCCAGGGAATGCAAATTCGCCCGGATGACGCCGCTCGGCGAACAGCCAGTTGATGTCGTGGCAGATCGTATGGCGGCGGGTTTCGATCCGGCCATGGTCGCCATCGACGGTCTCGAAGCTTTGCAGCGTCAGCGTTGGTGGTGGATCGGCAAAGACGGTTTCCACTTCGGCATAGGTCGCTGGCCAGTTCTCCTTCAAGGCCAGCACGTAATCGCCACCACCCTCGATGATCGTCTGGGCAATCTCCTTCTGCGTGCCCATGGCATCGATGGTCACCAACGCGCCGGCCAGTTCCAGACGACGCAGCAGCACAGGAATGGCGGTGATCTCATTGGATTTCGCCGACACCGCCTCTTGTCCAAGGACCAATCGCTGACGCGTCGCCCAGGCGGACACCGTATGCAGCGGCAGACGCCCTTTGCCGCGGGCATGGCTGCGACGCGAGGTCTTGCCATCGATCGCGATAATCTCGGGCGTGTCAGTCCGCAACCCGTCTACCCAGGTCAGGAAACATGTCTTGAACAGCTCAGGATCAATCGCCGCGATCACGTCGCACAATGTGTCGTGGCTCGGGATGCCGTGCTTGAACGGCAGAAAACGGCGGAGGAAGCCCTGGCGTTCGCTGCCCCACAGGCTGATTTCGACAAAGTCGTCCGCACCGGCGATGGTCCCGCAGAGCATCAGCAACAGGATTTCCGGTAGAGGATATAGCACCTTCGTCGCTTGGCGCGGGTCCCGGAGGGCCGCGAAGTGGGACAAGAAGCAGGGCTGGCTTGGCATGGACATAGAGACCTCCTGATGAGAGGCTTCCTATGAATCCGATTCTAGCCCGCACGGGAATCCCTCAACCACTCAAGCGATCGCCCTGACGACACTCCGCTTAACCCTTGACAATGGAACGCGCGCATTCTTTCTACGCGGCTTGTCGCGCGTGATCCCATGGTTTGCGTCGGCCCGCTGAAGGGGTGTAGCTCAATTGGCTAGAGCGCCGGTCTCCAAAACCGGAGGCTGGGGGTTCGAGACCCTCCACCCCTGCCAGCTTCGCCGGCGACACCGGACGAAGGGTCGGCTTCCTTCGGGTATGGGATACCGCCTGGCGATCAGCATGGGGATTGGACGAAACGTGGCGTTTCAACCGGCGAAATTCGTGCGTGAAGTCCGAACGGAGATGGCCAAGGTCACTTGGCCGACCCGAAAGGAGACGTTGGTGACGACGGGTCTGGTATTTGCCATGGCCACGATCGCGGCGATCTTCTTCTTTGTGGTCGATCAGGTGATCGGCCTTGGGGTGCGCGCCTTGTTCAATGTGGGCATCTGAGGGATCCTGGATAAATGGCCAAGAACTGGTACGTCGTGCACGTCTACTCCGGTTTCGAGAAGAAGATCGCCCAGCAGATCAAGGAGCAGGCGGCACAAAAGGGACTGGGCGAGCAGTTCGAGGAAGTGCTGGTGCCCTCTGAGAACGTCATGGAAGTCAAGCGCGGCCGCAAGATCAACAGCGAGCACAAGTTCTTCCCAGGCTACGTGCTGGTGAAGATGGACCTGACGGACGACGCCTGGCACCTGGTGAAGAACACGCCAAAGGTGACCGGCTTCCTTGGCAGCAAGACCCGGCCAACGCCGATCAGCGACGCCGAGGCGGACCGCATCCTGAAGCAAAGCCAGGAAGGTGTGGACCGTCCGCGGCCGGCGGTGCTTTATGAAATCGGCGAACAGGTACGGGTTGCCGACGGGCCGTTCACCAGCTTCAACGGCACGGTCGAGGAAGTGGATGAGGAAAAGGGCCGCGTGAAGGTCAGCGTTTCAATTTTTGGCCGCTCGACGCCGGTGGAGCTGGAGTACTCCCAGGTCGAGAAGCTATGACGGCCTGAGAGCCGGTCGGCGACTTAAGCCTCGTTGGTGGCTGGCGGCCAACCTGGAGCGCGGATCGATCCTTTTCGTGTCATGGCCTGCGGCGGTTGGTCATGACACATACGAAGAACTTCGTCCCGGCGTGCTAGGTGAACAGTGTAGCTGGCTCAGCCTGGATAAAGGGCCACTTCATCACTGACCGCCGCAAGCCTTGTCATACCAGTGCCTGAAGGGCCGACTGGTATGCGCGTGGGGTTGGTGGGGCGGCCGCGCGCGAAATCAATAAGATACCGATGGCCCGTTGACCCGCTGTGGGTCAACGTCAAGGGCCGTTGGTATCAGGCATGCACCGGTGTCGGCATGCGAAGCGCCGGAATGCCCTCGGGGTCCAACCGGTAACCACCACCCTCGGTCACCAGAAGACGGGCATTCGCCGGATCAGGCTCGATCTTCTGGCGCAGGCGGTAGATGTGGGTCTCAAGCGTATGGGTCGTCACGGCGGCGTTATAGCCCCACACCTCGTTCAGAAGCACCTGCCGAGCAACCGATCGGCTGCCGGCGCGGTAGAGGAACTTCAGAATCGCCGCTTCCTTTTCGGTCAACCGGATGCGACGGTTCTTCGCCGGTTCCTGCAACAGTTTTGCGGCGGGACGGAATGTATACGGCCCAATGGTGAAAACCGCATCCTCGCTGTTCTCGAAGATCCGAAGCTGCGCGCGCAGACGCGCCAGTAGCACGGCTAGCTTGAATGGCTTCGCGATGTAATCGTTGGCGCCCGAGTCGAGGCCACGTACCACATCCGTCTCGCCGTCCGAGCCCGTCAGCATGATGATCGGCATCCGCTGTCCCTGCTTGCGCAGTCGCGCGCACAGATCACGGCCGTCCCCGTCCGGCAGCCCCACATCCAGGATAATCGCATCGAACCGAGCGTCCTTGGCGGCAAGCCGAGCCTCTGCGTCTTGAATCGAAGCGGCCTCGGTGGCGACAAATTCACCGTCAATGGCAAGCTGGTCAACCAGGGTTTCACGCAGGTCGTCGTCGTCGTCAACGATCAGGACTGGGCGTTCTGCAGACATACTCAGGTTCCTCTTCTGCCAGTGTTTAGATGCGGCTGGTGTCACCGCCGCTACGCTGCTTCGCTCAACGACGACGCACCTACATAGACGTTCTCTTTGCCGGACGAAATCGGTGCTGGTCAGGCATACAATCACCAGACAGCGCGTGGATAGGCCAGTCCCGTGGTGTTCATCCCCTCTGGATTGCTCCAATGTCGCTTATATAAGGCTTAGCAGAGATGGAGGTCATCGCGTGAACGGAGAATTTCGACCTTGACCTCTAATAATGACGAAAGTTCGTCGGAAATGTTCCAAAAGTTTACAACACGTTTTATTGAGGTTGCGTGATTTGGTGTGTCGGCAGGTGATGGATGCAGCCTGATCCCCCCGTGGATCCCCTCGTGGATCCCCCTGGGACGGATGCCGTAAGCCGGTTGCGGATCCGGCAGGTTCACCGTGCGGCATCGGAACTTCGGCGTGGCGTTCCGGTTATCCTGGGCGGCGCTTCACCCCTGGTCCTGCTTGCCGCCGAGACCGCCGATACAGCGGCCTTGGCTGAACTGGAGGCACTGACCGGAGGACCGCCGCTGCTGCTTCTGGCGCCGCCGCGAGCGGCTGCGATCCTGCGTGTACCCATGCCGCGGGAGGCCGAGGCAGCCGCCATCATCATTCCGAAACCTCTTATGGACATCGAGGTCTATCAGAGCCTTTCCGACCCGACTTTGCCGCAGAAGAAGCTTCGCCATCGGCTCGAACCAGGCGCCGCTCCCGCCAGTGCCGCGGCCGCGCTGCGCCTGGCAAAGATCGGCCGACTGCTTCCGGCGGTGCTTGCCGGTCCGCCACCAGCCGATCTCGAAGCCAGGCGCACCTTGCATGATTTGGTCGCGGTCGTGGCCACGGATGTGCTGCACTATGCCGAGGACGAGGTCGCCAGCCTGCGACAGGTCGCCGCCGCCAAGGTGCCGTTGAACGACGCGCCAAACAGCGAGGTCGTGGCCTTTCGCAGCGCCGGTTCGGCGCTCGAGCATCTCGCGATCGTGATCGGACATCCGGCGGAAGCAGACGCGCCACTGGTTCGGATTCACTCGGAATGTTTCACCGGCGATCTGCTGGGAAGCATGCGGTGCGACTGCGGCGAACAGTTGCGCGGCGCGATCCGGCGCATCGCGGAGGATGGTGCCGGCATACTGTTGTACCTGGCGCAGGAAGGCCGCGGCATCGGCCTGGTTAACAAGTTGCGCGCCTATGGCCTGCAGGATCGTGGCCTTGATACCATGGACGCCAACCGCGCCCTGGGCTGGGGCGCGGACGAACGCAACTTTCTGGTCGGCGCCACGATGCTGCGGACCATGGGGATCAGCCGGATCAGGCTGCTGACCAATAACCCGGACAAGATGGCGGCGATGGTGGCATGCGGCATTGACGTGGTCGGGCGGGAACCGCATTCGTTCGAGCCCAACGGCGTCAACGATGAGTATCTGGCGACCAAGGCCGGACGGTTCGGCCATATGCTGGATTGATCACGCCGTCATCGGCGCTCTGGACCACGTCCCGCAATCAGGGGTAAACGGCTTGCTCAATTACCTCATGAGCGTTCCTGCATGACCCCGACGGACATCGAACGTCTGCAAATCTATCTCCGCAAGCTGTTTGGCAGCGAGCGGATTAAAATCGTGCCGCCGCTTCGCAAGGGCCTGTCGGTCGAACTGGCGGTCAATGACGAGACGGTCGGCACAATTCATCAGGACACCGAGGAAGGCGAAACATCCTACTCCATCCACATGACGGTGCTGGAGGAAGACCTTCCGGCGCGGCCACGACCCATGCCGGCGGCGACGAAACGAGGACCGGGGAAATAATACAAGCCAGGTCATGCCGTCGGATGAACTTCGCCGCTTCGTTCAGTCCTGGGTTGCCTCCTCTCCATGGACAAGCCTGCTCCGCATGGACAGGCCGGGGCATGACGAGGCGGCAGGCCTAACGCGTCTGCTGGATCGCCGACAGCAGCCAACGACCGCCGCGTGAGCGGACGAACGTCCAGACCTCGGTCTCCGTCACGTGCTCGGTCGGACTGCCGTCAACCACGCGTCCAGCGGAATCCCGGGTAACGTCGATCATCGAGAACCGCATCGCGACAGTCGCGTATTCGCGTCCCTGCTCCGCCCAGGCCTGTGCCAGGTCACCTGAGGCCAAATGAACGTCGGTCACCGTGTTTCGCACCCCACGGCTGACCTGGTCGGCAAGCTGTTCGGCGAAGTAGCTGACCATTTCCGGCGTGGCCATGGCTTGCAGGCCGTTCAGGTCATGGGCGCTCCAGGCCGCCTGGACGCCAGCCAGAAGCTGCTCGAACTGCTGGTAGTCGGCCGGGTTGATCGCGATCGGCGGAGCTCCGCCGCTACCGCCTGCGCCTGGCAAGGGACCCGAAGCCGGCGGGCTGGTTCTGGCAAAGATGTTGGGGCCGCCGGCCATGGCCGGACGCCGTGCCCCGGGAAACAGACGGAAAACAAACCGGGCCAGCATGACCAGCAGGAAAATCTGCAGCAGGAAGCCCAGGAACCCGCCAAATCCCAGCCCACCACCAAAAAATCCGTGGCCAAACAGCAAGCCGCCAATGCCGGCGCCGATCAGGCCACCCATCAGCCCGGACCCAAAGCTGGACCGCCCAAAGCCTCGTGATGCGTATCCCGGCGACTGATAGCCAGGCGATGGCTGCGTCATGCTCCGCTGCATGGGAGCCGCGTAAGGTGCGGTGTTAGTGGATCGCGGCGCTGAAAAAGTCATGCCCCCACGGCTACCCATGGAACTTCCACCCCCGGCCCGAGCTTCCGCCAGCCCTGGCGTCAGCGCCAGAGCCAGGGCCGCAACGGCGGCGAAGAGGAACTGCTTGCGACGCATCTGATTTCGCTTCTCGGTTGAACGGATACGATATGGTGCGTCGGCGGCACCACGCGTAGAGGTCACGCGCCCGCGGCTGCAAATTTCGGTGGGAGCCGCGGCAACAGAGCCAGGATTTCCCGTATCCGAGGAGCCTAGCCGATGGGCCCGCGTGCGTGCAACGGTCATGCTCCGCTGGCATTAGGCTTCGCCGGCCCATCGGCAAGGGGAAGGCGCTTGACTTGGCAATCCGCTAAGGGTTGCCTCTGGTGCGTACGCTGCCTGCATGGAGCACTCGCTTAAGATCGGCGAAATGATCTTCGTCTGCATAGAAAAGGCCAAACCGGGGGGATTTGAAAATGGAGTCGGGACTCTACAGCGCCGATCGACTGTCACCGATCGTCAAGCGGACGGTTCTCGCCGGCTGCATCGGTTTCGCGGTCGATTTCTTTGACATCTATTTGCCGGTGCTCGCATTGGCACCGGTCATCGGCTACTTCGAACCGCCCGGATTGAGTGCCGCGGCCAGCACGACGATCTACTTCTTCACCTTCGCCGCCACCTTGTTCGGCCGCCCTTGCGGGGCGGTCATCTTTGGCCACTGGGCGGACAAGATCGGCCGGCGCCGGACGACGATGATCAGCATCGCCGGTTTCGGCGTTTTCACCGCGCTCATCGCCTGCCTGCCAGGCTACGCCACGCTCGGCATAGGGTCGCTGGTCCTGCTGATCGGACTGCGTTTCATCGACGGCGTCTTCATGGGCGGCGAATATACCTCCAACAACACGCTGGCCCTGGAGATGGTGCCAAAGCAGCGCCGCGGCTTTGTCGGCGGCATTCTGCAGGGCGCGTTTCCCATCGGCTTCGCCTTGGTGTCAGCGGTTACCAGCCTGCTGCTGGCCATCACCACGCGGCAGCAATACCTCCAGTGGGGCTGGCGGGTCGCCTTCCTGTTCGGCGGCGTGCTCGCCTTCGCTTTTCTGATGTTCTACCGCACGGTCCCGGAATCGCCGGTCTGGATGGCGAGCAAGAAAAGCGTGGCACCATTGAAAGAGGTGTTTTCCGGTGTTCACCGGCGCAACCTGTTCCAGGTCTTCGTCATGATGGTCGGGTTCTGGTTCGCCTCGCAGGTGTCGAGCATCCTGCCCGGCATCCTGATCCAGCACCTGCATCTTCCCGCGTCGATCACCTCCGACATTTTCCTGGGCGGCAGTGTCGTTCTGTTCTTTGGGTTCGTCGGTTGTGGCATGCTCAGCCAGATGATCGGCCGCCGCAAAACGATCGTGCTGTGCGGGATGGCGGTGCTGTTTGGCGGGACCGGGCTGTATTACCTGCTGGTCGCCCACGCCCTGGGCGGAGGTTCTCAACTGGGAACGGCGGTCATAACAATGGCGTTTTATATCCTCATCGTCTCGCCATGGGGCATCGTCTCGACGTATATCTCGGAACGCTTTCCGACGCACATCCGGGCCAGCGGCTACGGCATCGGCTATAGCGCGGCCGTGGTCATTCCGGCCTTCACCGGGATCTACCTGCTTGGTCTGTCGTCGGTGATGCCTTACGTGTTCGGACCGTTGGTGCTGCTGGTCATCGCTGGGGTGCTCATGATCGCGGGCGCGCTGCTCGGTCCTGAAACGCGGGATGTGGACATGCACGAGCCGGTGGCGCGGGTATCGGCCGAGGAAGCGGCCATTCCGGGTACCGCTACGGCGTAGAGCGCGATCGTCCGAGGTTGCTTCGGCCTCGGACGCGCCCCTGATTTACCTGCGGATCGATACAGAGCCGTCGAGCACGAGAATCCTTATCCGCCCGCCCCTTATCCGCCCGCCATTGTCATTCCCTCGATCCGCAGCGTTGGCGAGTCGGTTCCGCGCCGGAATGTCAGGTCGTTCGCCGGACGCAGGCTGGCGAACATCTCCACGAGATTGCCGGCCACGGTGATCTCCGCCACCGGTTCGGCCAAGGCCCCGTCGCGAATCATGAACCCCGCGGCGCCGCGGCTGTAATCCCCTGTCACGCCATTCACGCCCATCCCGATCAGCTCGGTGATATAGAGGCCCAGCTTGATGTCGGCCATCAGCTCAACCGGCGTCACCGTCCCCGCCGCCAGATACAAATTCGTGGCACTTGGCGACGGCGGACCCCCCACGCCCCGCGCCGCGTGCCCCGTCGACGCCATGCCAAGCTGGCGCGCGGTGCGGGAATCCAGCAGCCACGTCGTCAATATCCCGTCCTGAACCAGCAGGCGCGGCGCTGTCGGGGTCCCCTCGGCATCGAAGGCACGCGACCGGCCGCCACGCACCCGCCGCGGGTCATCATGGATGTCGATGCCCGGTGCGAAGATCCGCTTGTGCAGCTTGTCTTTCAGGAAGCTGGTGCCGCGCGCGACACCGGCCCCGTTGATCGCACCAGACAGATGCCCGACGATCCCGCCGGCCACGCGCGGATCATACACCACGGGTAGCTTCGCGGTCTTTGGCCGTATCGGGTTCAGGCGAGCGATGGCACGTTCGCCGGCGCGGTGGCCGATGCCGGCGGGATCGTCCAGGTCAGCAAGATAGACCGTGCTGTGATAATCATAGTCCCGCTGCATCGCGGTGCCGGCGCCGGCGATCGCGGTGGCCGAAATTGAATGGTTCGTGCCGAAACGCCGCCCGGCGAACCCGGCCGACGTCACCAGGGCCAGCTCCGAACGGCTAAATCCGGCTTCGGCGCCCTCGGAGTTGGTGATCCCGGCCACCGCCATGGCGGCCTCCTCGGCGATCGCGGCGCGCTCGACCAGTGTCTCGGCTGAAGGAACCGTCGGGTCTTCCATATCCAGATCAACAGCCTGCGGCGGCGCCGCGGTCTCCGCCAGTCCGGCATACGGGTCCTCCGGCACCACTTTCGCCATGGCGACGGCGCGCTCCGCCAATCCGGCGAAGGCGTTGGGATCGGCCGTTGTCGACGACACGATGGCGGCGTGCCGCCCGACGAAGACGCGCAGGCCCAGGTCCTGTCCCTCCGATCGCTCGACATGCTCGGTCTTGCCCAGGCGGCGGGCAACCGACAGAGAGGTGCCGGAGATCAGCACGGCATCCGCCGCATCGGCACCGGCCTTGCGAGCCTGGCTGATGAGGTCGGCGAGCAGCGACAGAGGATCGGTCATGACGGATTTCCGCTTCTAAATCGGTTACAGCGTGATCGTCCGAGGCAGCATCGTCACAACATGCGAATGACCCGGCCGATCAACCGGCGATACCAGGATCCGCCTGCTGGCATGACGCAACCTGCAATCATCGCCTAGCTGCTCAGCCTGTCCACCACCGTTCCCAGCCGGGGCACAAGCCCAACCGGGCCCAGGGCCGCGAGTGTTGGGGCCTGGTGGAACTGCCGGATGGCGCTGCGCTGGATATCGTCACGGGTGACCGCGTTGATCTTGGCGATCGTCTCCTGCGTCGGGATGATCCGGCCGAAAACCTGAAGCTGGCGCGCCAGTTGCTCACAGCGGCTGCCGGTGCTTTCCAGCGACATCAGCAGGCTGGCCTTGACCTGGGATCGGGCGCGGGACAGTTCCTGCTCGGTCACCTCGGACTGGACCTTGCGCAGTTCCTCCAGCGCGACGGGGACAAGTTCCTCGGCTTCCTTTTCCCCGGTGCCGGCATAGATGCCGAACAACCCGCCGTCGGCATAAGGCGCACTGAAGGAATAGATGGAGTAGACCAGTCCCCGCTTCTCCCGGATTTCCTGGAACAGGCGGGACGACATGCCGCCGCCCAGCAGGGACGACAGCAGCAAGGTCGAGTAGTAATCCGGATCGCCATAGCCGACCGAGGGGAAGCCCAGCACGATGTGGACCTGATCAAGATCCCGCTCTTCGCGAAATTCGCCACCGCTGTACACCGCGTTCGCCATCGCCGCCGGCACGCTGACGGGCAGATCGGCGAAATGCTGGCCAACCAGGTCAAGAATTTGCTGATGTTCCAGATTGCCGGCCGCGGCGACCACGACGTTGCCGGCCCCGTAATGCTGCTTCATGTAGCCGGTCAGGGTGGCGCGGGGCATCTGGCGGATCCCCTCCTCCGACCCCAGGATCGGCCGGCCGATCGGCTGTGACGGGTAGGCAACCTCCTGGAAGTGGTCGAAGATGATGTCGTCCGGCGTGTCGTTCGCCTGCCCGATCTCCTGCAGGATCACGCCACGCTCCCGCTCCAGCTCCTGCCCTTCGAAGGTCGAGTGGGTCAGGATGTCGCCGATGATGTCGGTGGCCAGGGCCGCATCTTCCTTCAGCACCTTGATATAGTAAGCCGTCTGTTCCCGTGCGGTGTAGGCATTGATGTGCCCACCCACGGCCTCGACCTCCTCGGCGATCGCCGCCGCGCTGCGGGAGGTGGTACCTTTGAATGCCATGTGCTCCAGGAAGTGGGAGACGCCGTTCTCCGCCGCCGTCTCGCTGCGCGATCCGGTGCCGACATAGGCGCCGAAGGAAACCGTTTCCACGCGCTCCATGCGTTCGGTTACAACGGTCAGGCCGGATGGCAAGCGGGTCATCTGGATTGCGTCGGACATACTCGCTCGAGACATGCTTGCTTGAGACATACTTGCTTGAGACACTGGGTCGGTTTTCCTTGGCGACTGCATCAGCCTTCCATATGGGGTGTGGTCGAGGGAAGCAAACATTTGGATCGCCGGAGAGCGTCGAGCCAGTGGATCGCCGAAGAGCGTCGAGCCAGTGGATCGCCGAAGAGTGTCGAGCCAGTGGATCGCCGGGGAGTGTCGAACCGGACCATTGGTCAGCGCCCGGGCCGACAGCGTCGTTGATGGCGTCCAGGCAACCAGGATCGTCCCGGCCGGAGGCCATGCGGGGTTCGGCCGTCCGAATGCCGGCGCCACGCATGGACACGGAAATCAGACCCATCGCCCGCCATGGCCGAGCTGCCAAGGGATGTTGCCAGAGGGTGTTGCCAGGGGGTGTTGGGTCACGCCTTGACCCCGATCCGCCGTTAACGAACTGGCAACCATTATCCTGTAGCTCATCCTCACGACATCGCGAGCGCGGCTTGTCGGTGAGCGACATTGGTAGAACCATGCCGATACCTGAGCAAAATGCATGAAGGGCCTTCTCGACAGCCTGCGCAAACTCGGCATGGCGCCGATCCTGGCGCTGGCCGGCGTGGTCATCGGCATGGTCGGCATCGTCGCCTACCTGGAACTGGGCGGCGTCAGCACCTCGCGGATGTCGTTGCTGTACGGCGATCTCGATCTGCATGATTCCGGCCAGATCGTCGATCAGTTGGAGCATCGCCAGATCCCCTACCGGGTCGAGGCCGACGGCAAGCGCATCATGGTGCCGGCCGACGATGTCTTCACCGCGCGGGCACTGCTGGCGAAGGACGGTCTGCCGGCCTCCGGCACGATCGGCGATGAGATTTTCGATCGCGGCAACGACCTGACCCTGACCGAGTTTGATCAGGACGTGAAGCGGACACGGGCCCTGGAAGGCGAACTGGCCCGCACGATCGAGGCGATGCACGGCATCTCGCACGCCCGCGTACACCTCGTGCTGCCGCGCAAGGAACCTTTCGCGCACCGCCACAGCGATGCCCAGGCGAGCATCATGCTGACCGTGGTCGGCAATCAGACGCTGTCGCAGGAAGGCATCCAGTCGATCATCAACCTGGCCGCCGGCGCCGTGCCGGAACTGCGGCCGGAGAACATCAGCCTGGTCGACTCCCACCTGCATCTGCTGGCGCGCGCCGGCGATCCCGACGACCCTCGGACACGCTCCATGGTGGCGGACGATCTCAGCCGCACTCTGGGCCTGCGGCTGGAACATTCGGTGGAGGAGATGCTGGAACGCAGCCTCGGCGCCGGCCATGTGCACGCCGAAGCCTCTGTCCGGATCAACTTCGACAAGACCAGTGACACGCAGGAGCATTTCGATCCGGACAGTCCCGTGGTCCGCAGCACGCAGAACGTCACGTCGAACAACAAGACGACGGACCGTGCCGCGCCGGTTTCGCTGCAGAACAACCTGCCCAACGCCGCCGCCACCGCACAGGCCACCGGCAGCCAGGAAGGCCGCCAGGAAGAGACGACGAACTACGAAATCAGCAAGACCGTTCACAGCACGACGCGAGACCAGCCGAAGGTGGACCGGATCACGCTGGCGGTGATGGTCGATGGCATCGATGCGGTCGGTCCGGACGGCAAGCACACCTGGCAGGCCCGCCCGCAGGCGGATCTGGATCAGATCGAACGGCTGGCGAAAAGTGCCATCGGTTTCGACGAGAAGCGCGGCGACCATGTCGAGGTCGTCAGCATGCCCTTTATCAACCCGGTCGATCCGGCTGAACCCGAGGTCGCCGCACGTCCCGGCAACGCCAGGCATGATCTGATCAGCCTGGTAGCGGCGGTGGCGCTTGGGGTGACCGCCTTTGTCATCATCCTGCTGATGACCCGCTCGATCATCAAGGGCCTGAACCCGCCGCAGGCAACCCTGTCCATTGGCGGCCAGCTGCTGGACGGCGTGCATCAAGGCGAACCCGGCACTGGCGTCATCCTGCCACCTGGCTCCGCCGGTCCGGCGGCGGCTCCGCCGCATGGTGAGCAGGCTGCCCTGGCGGACGAGTCGACGATCAGCCTGCATCAGGTCGAGGGTCAGATCAGGGCCGCGTCGATCCGGCAGTTGATCGATCTCTCAAACCGTCACCCGGATACCACCCTGACCATCATTCGCGGTTGGATGGCAAGTGAACATGGCTGACCCGTGGCACCGCGCATGACAGGGCCGAACCTCCCAGGCCTGCAGAAGGCCGCCATCCTGATGCTGACCCTCGGCGCCGAACACGCCGGGCGGCTGTTCACCATGATGCACGAGGACGAGATCCGCCAGCTATCAGGCGCGATGGCCCAGCTCGGCGTCGTCCCAGCCGAAACGGTCGAGCAGCTTTGCGGCGACTTCGTCCAGACCTTCGGCTCCAGCGGCGGCATCCTCGGCAGCTTCGAGAATACCGAGTTGATGCTGATGAAGGCGCTGCCGAAAGACCGCGTCACCCAGATCATGGAGGAAATCCGCGGTCCGGCCGGCCGCACCATGTGGGACAAGCTGGGCAATGTGAACGAGGAGATCCTGGCGAGCTACCTCAAGAACGAATACCCGCAGACCGTCTCGGTCGTGCTGTCGATGATCAAGCCCGACCATTCCGCCCGCGTGCTGTCCATCCTGCCCGACTCCTTCGCCATGGAAGTGGTCATGCGGATGTTGCGCATGGAGTCGATCCAGAAGGATGTGCTGGATGGGGTCGAACGCATCCTGCGCGCCGAATTCATGTCCAACCTCGCGCGCGCCTCCAAGCACGATGCGCACGAGATGATCGCGGAGATCTTCAACAACTTCGACCGCAAGGCCGAAACCCGCTTCCTGGCCGGCCTGGAGGAGCGCAATCGCGAGTCGGCCGAAAAGGTGAAGTCGCTGATGTTCACCTTCAACGACCTCCAGCGCCTGTCGCCTCCGGCGTTGCAGGTACTGCTGCGTTCAATCGAAAAAGACAAGCTGCCGATTGCCCTGAAAGGTACGTCCGAAACCATCAAGAACCTGTTCATCTCGCAGCTCTCGGAGCGCGCGGCAAAGATGCTGCGCGACGACATGGCGGCGCTGGGGCCGGTGAAGATGAAGGACGTGGAGGAAGCGCAGACCTCCATCACCACCACGGCGAAGGAACTGGCGGCGCTGGGTGAAATCGAGATCGGCGGGAGCAGCGATGACAAAGTCATTGAGTGAAACCAGCCGCTGTCGAGACCGGCTGTTGTCGCCAGCGCCTCGTGGTCCGGCTTGCCCGATGCACCTGTCCAGACCGCACGCCGCGATGACCGGCCCGAACCCGGCGGAGCATGAAGGTCACGGCGGACACGCCGGCATGTCGTTCCCAACAGCGGTCGGGACAAGCATTCGATGACCGTGCACCTGTTCGAAAACTTCAACCTACCCGAAGCGGTGGCGGATGCCGCCGACACCGCGCCAGCAGAGCCGACCTTCAGCGCGTCCGCGCTGTCGGCCGCGCGGCAGGAGGCCTGGAACGACGGCTATCTGGCCGCGTCCGTGGCGCACGCCCGCGATCTGGGGCAGGAATGCAGGCAGGTGTTCGCCGACCTGCTTGCCCGGTCCGAGGACATGGACCGCAAGCTCGGTGCGATAGCAGAGCAAAGTGCCGCCTCGGTGGCGCGCTGGCTTGTCGGCACGTTCGTGGCGGCATTTCCCGTCCTCGCGGCCGCCGGTCCGGATGGACGCATCCAGGTCGTCGCCGATCTGCTTCAGCCGGTATTGCGGTCACAGTCCAGGATCGAACTCCGCGACCGGACCGGATCATCGACCTTCTGCGAGTCCATGCATGACGTCTGGCGGCAGATCGAGACGCGGCAGACCGAGGATCCGACCGCGGGCGACATCATCGTCGCATGGCCACAGGGGGAGGCGCGGATCAGTTCGACACAGATCTGGGACGACATCCGCGCCGCGATCATGCCGCTGGCGACCGATGCCGCCGACGATCCGCCAGTTCATTTCACCATCAAGCGAACGGAGTTCACGGGACATGTCCGATAACGACGAGAATCAGGTCAGCGGCGGGCTCGATAGCGGCGGGCTGAACGAGCTGGAGGCGGTTTACGACATCCCCGTCACGGTCAGCGCGGTCCTGGGCAAGGCCACCATGCAGGTCTGCCAGTTGCTGAAGCTGGGACGCGGCGCGGTGGTTGAACTCGATCGCAAGCTGGGTGAGGCGATCGACATCTATGTCAACAACCGGCTGGTCGCGCGCGGCGAGGTGGTGATGGTCGATGACAGCCGGCTTGGCGTCACCATGACGGAAATCGTCAAATCGGAACGGGCGTAAGTGTGGCAAATCTGATAGCCGCGTCGGCGCTGGCCAGGCACGGCGACCCGGTATGCGTCGCGCCCGGACTGCCAGACAGGTTACCGCAAGACGGGTTTCTGGCAACCGAGCATTGGCACAAGCCCAACCTGCGAAAGCCCAACCTGCGCAAGCTTGTTCCGGATGATCGGTTCGCCGCGCGGTTTGGCGCCCATGCATTGATCTCGCATGATCCCGCCATGACGGCGGTCCTGCAACGGTCGCAGCAGATCGCCTGGTCGGAGGCTTCGGTGCTGATCCAGGGAGAATCCGGCACCGGCAAGGAGGTTCTGGCGCGCCACATCCACCGGCACTCGCGACGCGTGAATGGCCCCTTCGTCGCGTTGAACTGCGCCGCGATCCCCGAACATCTGCTGGAATCGGAATTGTTCGGTCACGAAAAAGGCGCCTTCTCCGGCGCGATCGGCCGGCGCATCGGCAAGTTCGAGGCAGCCGCCGGCGGCACCATCCTGCTGGACGAGATCAGCGAAATGGACAGCCGCCTGCAGGCCAAGCTGCTGCGCGCCCTGCAAGAGCGCGAGGTCGACCGTGTCGGTGGAAAATTTCCGATCAGGCTCGATGTGCGCGTGATCGCGACAACCAACAAGGACCTGTGGGCGGAGGTTGCCGGCAAGGCGTTCCGGCAGGATCTGTTCTTCCGGCTGAACGTCGCACCGCTGCATATCCCGCCGCTGCGCGAGCGGCCCGCCGATATCGATGCCTTGTCGGATTATTTCGCCAGGAAATACGCCGACCAGAATGGTCTGCCGGCGGCGCCCTTCGCGGCACCGGCGCGCGCGCTGCTGCGCGCCTATGCCTGGCCCGGCAATGTGCGGGAACTGGAGAACATCATCCATCGCGCCGTGGTCATGACCGCCGGCGGTGTCATCACGCCGGATGTGCTGGATCTTCGCCGCCGTGGCGGCGTGCCGCGCCTGCTGCCATCGGACGAACATGACAATGCGTCCGGCGGCTTCGTGGCGCGGTCGCTGACCCAGATGGAGCAGGACCTGATCCTGCACACCTTGGCGTTTACCAGGGGCAACCGCACGCATGCGGCAACCATTCTGGGAATTTCAATCCGGGCATTGCGCAACAAGCTGCATGATTATGCCGCGCGGGGGATCGACGTGCCGGCGCCGATGATGCCTGGCGCGGGTTAGAGCGTGATCGCCTGAGGCTGACCAGTCAGAAGGCGTGAATCACGCGATCAAACACAGAGTTAGACCAGCGGCCCGAAGGGCTGACTGGTATGCGCGCGGGGTTGGTGGGGCGGCCGCGCGCGAAATCAACAGGATACCGACGGCCGTTGACCGGCTATCGGTCAACATTAAGGGCCGATGGTATTAGACCATGATCGACCGCCTGGATCGAAGCAACCTTCAACGATCATGGTCTAAATCGGCTGCTTCGTCGGCAAGCCATGAATAGCAGCGCCACCCGCCTGGAATGGCTGCGTAAGCTCGCGCCCGGCGGCGATGTCGGGCTGGCTTGCGGCGTGCTTGCATTGCTGTCGATCCTGATCCTGCCGATGCCGACCCTGCTGCTGGATCTGGGGCTGGCGTTCTCCTTCATGACCGCCGTCCTGATCCTGATGGTCTCGATGTTCCTGCAGCGGCCGCTCGATTTCTCCAGCTTTCCCACCCTGTTGCTTCTGACGACGATCCTGCGCCTGTCGTTGAACGTCGCCACGGCCCGCCTGATCCTGTCGCATGGCAGCGAAGGCCCCTATGCGGCCGGCCGTGTCGTCGCCGCATTCGGCGGCTTCCTGATGGGCGGCGACGTCGCCATCGGCGTGGTCGTGTTCATCATGTTGCTGATCGTGAACTTTATCGTCATCACCAAGGGCTCCAGCCGCATCGCCGAGGTTTCCGCGCGCTTCTACCTGGATTCGATGCCCGGCAAGCAGATGGCGATCGACGCCGACCTTTCGTCCGGCGCGATCGACGACAAGACGGCGCGTCGCCGGCGTTCCGATCTGGAGGCGGAAAGCAGTTTCTACGGGGCCATGGACGGCGCCGCCAAGTTCGTCCGCGGCGATGCGATCGCCGCGCTGATCATTACGATGATCAACATCTTTGGCGGGCTGGTCATCGGCCTGGTCAGGTCGCACCTGTCGATCGCGGACTCCATTTCGGCGTTCACCACTCTGACCATTGGCGACGGCTTGGCCTCGCAAATTCCCTCGCTGCTGGTGTCGACCGCCGCGGGTATTGTGGTGGCCAAGGGTTCCACCGAAGGGGGGATGTCCGGCGCGCTGTTCGCGCAGGTCGGCATCAAGCCGAAACCATTGGCGATCACCGCCGGCGCCGCCGCCTTGCTGGCGCTGCTGCCGGGTCTGCCGGCGATTCCATTCCTGGCGGTTTCGGGGCTGGCGGCCGGCGGCGCCTGGCTGCGTGCCAGGCAAGGCCAGGCCGTGGACCCGGAGCCGTCGCTGCAGCCGGCGGCGGAGGACGCCGCCAGCCGCGGCGTTGCCAGCATCGACATGATCCGCGTTGAACTGGGCTATGGGCTGCTGTCGCTGGCAGGCGGCGACGGCCCGAAGCTGCCAGAGCAGATCAAGAGCCTGCGCCGCACCATGGCATCCGACATGGGGTTCGTTCTGCCGGCAATCCGTATCCAGGACAATGTCGATCTGGGTCCGTACAGCTATCTGATCTACGTAAAGGACATATCGGCCGGCAAAGGCGAGCTGCGCCCGCTGATGATGCTGGCGATCAACACGAGGGGTGAGTTGCCCGCGCTGGCCGGCGAGCCGACCACCGAACCGGCCTTCGGTCTGCCGGCATGCTGGATCGATCCCGCGCTGGCGGACGAAGCGCTTGCGAAGAACTGCACCGTGGTCGATCCCTCCAGCGTCCTGACGACGCATCTGACCGAGCTTCTAAAGGAGAATGTGGCCGAACTTCTGAGCTATGCGGAGACGCAGAAGCTGCTGAGCCAGCTTCCGGCGGAGCAGCAGAAGCTTGTCGCCGACCTGATCCCGACGGCCATCAGCGTCGGCGGGCTGCAACGGATCCTGCAGGTCCTGCTGACGGAACATGTCTCGATCCGCGACCTGCCGACGATCCTGGAAGCGGTGCAGGAGGCATCCGGAATGTCCTCGAAGGTCATGGTCTCGATTGTCGCCCACGTCCGCTCCCGCCTTTCCCGGCAGATCAGCGACAGCCACGTGGGCGCCGCGGGCTATATCCCGATCGTCAGCCTGTCGGCCCGCTGGGAGGAAGCCTTCGCCGAGTCATTGGTCGGACCGCCGGAGGACCGCCAGCTAGCCCTGTCGCAGAGCAGGCTGCACGAGTTCATCGATCGGGTTCGCTCGGTAATCGACGCGGCGGTGCAGGACGGCGATACCCCGGTCCTGCTGACCAGCGCCGGCATCCGCTACCACGTCCACGCCGTGGTGGACCGGATTCGCAGCAACACCCCGGTTCTGGCGCAGACGGAAATCCACCGGCGGGCCCGCATCAAGGTCGTTGGCACGATCTGAATCATTTTCGAAAGCGTTGATCCCAACCCGTTGAAGACGGCACAGCAACGTCATGACGGACGCAGAGCGACCGTCCATTACGCCATCAGCCGAACCATGCGGAAGAACACGCACCGGCCCAAGCGGGCGATTGCCCTGATGCGAAGACCATCCGCAGGCCGTACGAGTTCGCATCGGCGGAGAGCACCATCGCTTCGGAAAACATGAGACCGGTCATCCTGGCAGGGCGCCGTGACATCAAGAAGCAATCATACCAACGGCGACGCAAATATAGTAGTCTATCAGGGTGTGTCTCACACGAGCGCCAGGGGATGACCGCATGAGCAACTTGTACGATACCGATATCGTGGTGTGGTCCGAACAGCAAGCGGAACTGCTGCGGCGGCTCGCGGCTGGTGAGGCAGTTAACGCGGCGGTCGACTGGGACAACATCATTGATGAGGTGGAGACGGTGGGCGAGTCTGAACGATCCCGCTTGGAGAGCCACATCGGAACGGTGGTCGAACATCTCATCAAGTTGCAAGCCTCGCCCGCGACAGGGCCGCGCAATGGCTGGAAGCGTTCTATCCGAAACGCTCGGCGCGGTATCATGCGATGCGTGAAGCGCAGCCCTAGCCTGCGCCACCAGATTGGCGCGATTATTCAGGATGAAACACCGGGTGCGCGGGATGACGCCGCAGCATCAATGCGCGATTACAGCGAGGAACCCTGCGTCGAAATCGACAGTCTGACGTACACCGACGATCAGGTGCTGGGTGACTGGTTTCCGTGACTGGCGTGACCGTGCATTGGGTCAGTCCAGCACCTTCTGAAATCACTGTTCCGATGGCGCGGCTTGCCTGTGTTGACGGTTTAGAGCCCGACCGCCTGAGGCTGACCCGTCAGAAGGCATGAGGTGTTGTGACCAGGCAAGTCGTTCTCGATCCTAAGGAAGCTGCCGTTCACGGCTTTCGCATCCATGGCCTGAAGGCTGGCACTGGAACCGGTTGGTAGCCCCCTTCTGTTTCCAAATTCGATAGCGTGAATGCCGCCTCTCGTCAGCGTGGCGGAAGGCGCCCCTCGCCACTACTCCGCCGCCTCCGCGTACGCTTCCAGCGGCGGACACGTGCAAACCAGGTTCCGGTCGCCATGCACATTGTCGACCCGCTTCACCGGCGGCCAGTATTTTCCCGCCGCGACCCACGGCAACGGAAACACCGCCTGCTCACGTGTATAGGCATGTGTCCACACATCCGCCGCGACCTCCCGGCCGGTATGCGGCGCGTTCTTCAACGGGTTGTCCACCCGGTCAAGCGTGCCGGCGGCGATCGCGGCGATCTCCGCCCGGATCGCAATCATTGCTTCACAGAACCGATCTAGCTCGGCCATCGTTTCACTTTCCGTCGGCTCGATCATCAGCGTGCCGGCGACCGGCCAGGACATCGTCGGCGCGTGGTAGCCGAAATCCTGCAGCCGCTTGGCGATGTCTTCCACCTGCACGCCAGCCTCGGCCGCGAAGCCGCGGCAGTCGACAATGCACTCATGCGCGACGATGCCGCCCGGACCGGAATACAGCACCGGATAGGCGCCATGCAGCCGAACCGCGATGTAGTTGGCCGACAGGATCGCGACCTCGGTGGCGCGTTTCAACCCGGCCGGACCCATCATGCGGATATAGGCGTAGGAGACCGGCAGGATCAGCGCGCTGCCGAAGGGTGCCGCGGACACCGGTCCGATGCCTGTCGCCGGACCCGCATCCGCGCGCAGCGGATGGTTCGGCAGGAAGGCCGCCAGATGCGCCGCCACCCCGATCGGCCCGACCCCCGGCCCGCCGCCGCCGTGCGGGATGCAGAAGGTCTTGTGCAGGTTCAGATGACAGACGTCCGCCCCGATCGAGGCCGGGCAGGTCAGCCCCACCTGCGCGTTCATGTTGGCGCCATCCATATAGACCTGACCGCCATGCTCATGCACCGCGCCGCAGATGTCGCGGATGTCGGCTTCGAAGACGCCATGCGTGGATGGGTAGGTAATCATCAGCGCCGCCAGCCGAGGCCCGTGCTTCGCCGCCTTGGCACGCAGATCGGCCAGATCGACATTGCCATCGCGGTCACAGCCGACGACAACAACCTTCAGCCCCGCCATCGCCGCGCTCGCCGGATTGGTGCCGTGCGCGGAGGACGGGATCAGGCACACATCGCGGTGCGCCTCATCCCGCGATGAGTGCCAGGCGCGGATCACCAGCAGGCCGGCATACTCGCCCTGCGATCCCGCGTTCGGCTGCAGCGATATGGCGTCGAAGCCGGTCACCGCGCACAGCCATGTTTCCAGCCGGCGGATCAGGGTCAGGTACCCGGCGGTCTGGTCGGCTGGCGCGAACGGATGGATGTCGGCGAAACCCGGCAGGGTGACCGCGACCATCTCCGCCGTGGCGTTCAGCTTCATCGTGCAGGAGCCGAGCGGGATCATGCTGCGGGTGAGCGCGATGTCCTTGTCCTCCAGCCGCTTGAGGTAGCGCAGCATCTCGTGTTCGGCGTGGTGCTGGTTGAAGACCGGCTGCTTCAGGAAGCCGGCGCCCCGCAGCAGACCGGCCGGAATGCTGGCGACCGCGCCATCCAGCTCCGCCCCCAGCAGCAACGCCAAGGCGGCCATGTCGTCGCGGGTGACGGTCTCGTCCAGCGCGATCCCGACACCGGTCGCATCCACCTGCCGAAAGTTGAAGCCGGCATCGGCCGCTCGTTGGATCAGGTCGGCGGCGCCTTCGACAACGATGGTGTCGAAGAACGCATCGTGGCGCACCGTCAACCCCGCCCGCAGCGCGCAGTCCGCCAGCATCCGCGCCTGCAAGGAAACCCGGCGGGCGATCCGACGCAGCCCGTCCGGCCCGTGCCACACGGCATAGAACCCGGCGATGACCGCCAGCAGGACCTGCGCGGTGCAGATGTTGGAGGTCGCCTTCTCCCGCCGGATGTGCTGCTCGCGCGTCTGCAATGCGAGCCGCATCGCCGGCTGTCCTGCCGCATCCAGCGATACGCCGACCAGGCGACCCGGCATAGCGCGCTTGAAGCTGTCGCGTGTGGCGAAGAAGCCGGCATGCGGGCCGCCGAAGCCCATCGGCACGCCGAAGCGCTGCGCCGACCCGACAACGACATCCGCGCCCATCTCGCCCGGCGGCGTCAGCAACGTCAGCGCCAGCGGATCGGCGGCGACCAGCGCCAGCGCGCCAACCTCATGCGCGGCGCTGATTTCCGTCGACAGGTCGCGCAGCGCGCCCGTGGTGCCCGGGTATTGCAGCAGCAGCGCGAAGGCGTTGGCGGCACCGATCGCGGCAAGATCGCCAGGAGCGACGGGAACAAACGTGATGCCCAGCGGCTTGGCGCGTGTCGCCAGCACTGCCAGCGTCTGCGGATGCAGGTCCGTTGCCACCGCCAGCACGTCGGATTTCGTCTTGCTGACGGCATGCGCCATGGCCATTGCCTCGGCCGCGGCGGTCGCCTCGTCCAGCAGCGAGGCATTGGCGATCGGCAAGCCGGTCAATTCGCAGATCAGTGTCTGGAAATTCAGCAGCGCCTCCAGCCGGCCCTGCGCGATCTCCGCCTGATAAGGCGTGTAGGCGGTGTACCAGCCGGGATTTTCCAGCACGTTGCGGAGAATGACCGGCGGCGTGACGGTGCCGTGGTAACCCATCCCGATCAGGGATTTTTTCACGACGTTCCGCGCCGCGAGGCCGCGCAGTTCGGCGATCGTGCCAGCTTCGTCCACCGGTGCGGGCAGATCCATCGCCACGTTTGATCGGATCGACTGCGGTACTGCCTTGCCGGCCAAAGCATCCAGCGTTGCGGCAGCGACGCCATCGTTCCGTGTCGCAGCGGCGACGACGCGCAGCATTGCCGTCAGTTCAATCTCGGACGGCCCGATATGACGGCGCGCGAAGCCGTCCGCTTCCTCAAGCTCCGCCAGTTCGGCCAGAACATCCATGCTTACAAGGTCTCCAGATATTCGTCGTAGCCGTCCAGATCCAGCAACTGCTCGAAGGCTGCCGGATCATCCAGCTCGATGCGGAAGAACCAGCCCTCGCCCTCGGCATCGCTGTTGACGATGGACGGATCCTCGACGATCGTTTCATTGACCTCAACGACCTTGCCGGCAAGTGGAGCAAAAATGTCGGAGGCAGCCTTGACGCTTTCGACCACGGCACAGGTCTCGCCTTCCACGACGTTGCGTTCCAGTTCCGGCAGCTCGACGTGCACCAGATCGCCGAGTTGCTCCTGCGCATGATCGGTGATGCCGACGGTGGCGATGTCGCCATCCAGCACCGCCCACTCGTGTTCTTTCGTATAACGCTTGTCTGCACTCTTGCTGGCCATGGAAGCGCTCCTTTCAGCGGATGTACTGATGCGGTGTGAACGGCAGTGGAACGACTGTCGCCGGCACCGCCTTGCCGCGGACGATCAGGTTCAGGCTCGTGCCATCGGCGGCAAGGTCCTTGCGGACATAGCCCATGGCGATCGGGCCGTTTACCGACGGGCCGAAGCCGCCGGAGGTAATCGTGCCGGCCTCGGTGCCATCGTCGGCCATGATGGTGGTCAGCGCACGGGCCGGCGTGCGCCCGTCCGGGCGGATGCCGACGCGGCGCCTAGGGACGCCATGATCGAGCTGATCGCGCATCAGCAGCCCACCGGGGAAGTCCCAGTCAAGCTTGCGCCGTTTGCCGATCACCCAGGTCAGGCCGGCCTCGATCGGGCTGGTCAGTTCGTCAATATCGTTGCCATACAGGCACAGTCCGGCTTCGAGGCGAAGCGAATCCCGGGCGCCCAGTCCGATCGGCACGACCTCCGGCTGCGCCAGAAGCCGGTCGGCCAACAGCTCCGCCTGGGCGGCGGGAACCGAGATCTCGAAACCGTCCTCGCCGGTGTAGCCCGAGCGGGAGACTTGGCAGTCGATGCCATTCAGCGAGACCCAGGCAATGCCCATGAACGCCAGCGCGGCGGCCTGGGGCGACAGGCGGCCGATCACGGCGGCCGCTTGCGGACCTTGCAGGGCAAGCAGCGCGCGGTCTTCCTGGATCTCGAGTGTAGCACCGTCCGGCAGATTGGCGGCCAGATGGGTGAAATCAACATCCTTGCGGCTGGCATTGACCACCACGAACAGCCGGTTCGCGTCGAGTTTGGCGACCATCAGGTCGTCGATGATGCCGCCTGCCGGGTTCGTCAGCAGCGTATAGCGCTGCCGCCCTGGCTTCAGGCCAATGATGTCGCCGGGCACCAGCCGCTCCAGCGCCGCCGCGACATCGGTTCCGGTCAGTGTCGCCTGCCCCATGTGCGAGACATCGAACATCCCCGCGGATACGCGGGTGTGCAAGTGCTCCGCCATCACGCCGCCGCGGCAACGCGACGCGAGATCGCTGGAAAAATCGTATTGCACCGGCATTGCGTAGCCGGCGAACGGCACCATCCGCGCACCATGGCGACGGTGCCATCCATCCAGCGGGGTCAGTCGCAACGGCAGGGGGTCGTCTGGCTGTACAATCTGCGCCACGCATGGTCTCCGCCAACAGGGTCATCCACCGGCGGAATGCCGGCGGAATTGACCCCCCTCTGTCGCGGAACCTGAGAGATTCGGGGGCCTGACCCCTTACTCCGTCGGTGCGAACCGACGCTTGCGCGACGGTTCGGCTTTCCAGAGATCCCTAACCCGTCGCGGTCCTGGATGCCTGAGCGTTTCCGGGGGTCGGTTGCGCCTTCGGCGGCGGGATCGGCTCCCGCACTCTCCCGCGGCGGGTGCCTGGGACGAACGCAACATGCCTCCTTAACAGGGTGGATGCCAAGCGGTTTGATGCAATACGAAGGTTTAAGCGGCGGCGGCGCAAGATCCATCAAGCCTCCCACGCGATACCGCTGGCATGACGTGAAGCGAACGCACGGTAACGGCAAGCCAGGCGCTTCTTTCCACGCGACCGCTCAAGCCACCAGCGCCGGCCGCTGCGAGCGGTAATCAGTCGCCTTCTCGAACGCATCCGCGACCTGGAACACCTTTGCCTCCTGGAACGGCTTCCCGGCGATCTGCATCGACACCGGCAAACCGGCCGGTCCAAAGCCCGAGCACACCGCAATCGCCGGATACCCCGACACATTGAACGGCATCGTCAGGCTCGGCTTTGCGAACAGGTCCCAGGGCGGGATCGCGTCCAGCTTGGGTGCCTCACCCGCCGCACCGGCGGTGATCACCACATCCAGCCCGGCCATCGCCGCCCGCAGCTCGGCCCGCAACTCTCGCCGCCGCCGCACTGCCTGCACGTAATCCACGCCGGACACCAGCGCGCCCATCATCAGCCGCCGCCGCACCCGCTCACTGAAGTCGCCCAGCCTGGTGCGCGCCCATTCCTCATAGGCGGCGGCGCGTTCCGTGATCGAGATCAGTGAACCGCACGCGTGCCAGTCCTGCAGCGGCGACAACCTGACATCGGTGACCAATGCGCCGAGGTCCCGCAACAGCGTCACCGCCTCGTCGATGCCGCGCTGGGTGGCGGCGGCGACCTTGTAGTCCTGCTCGTGGAAATGCCGGATCACGCCGACCTTCACGCCGGCAAGCGGAACACCGATCAGCGCGCTGTAATTCGGGATCGGCCGGGTGGCGCTGGCCGGATCGGCCGGATCGTGACCAGCGAGCACCTGCAGCATCAGGGCGCAGTCCTCGGCGGTCCAGGCCATCGGGCCGATATGATCCAGGCTGAACGCGGCGGGTGCGACGCCGGCGCGGGAGACAACGCCGTAGGTCGGCTTGATCCCGGCGATGCCGCACAAGGCCGCCGGCCCACGAATCGACCCGCCGGTGTCGGTGCCAATGCCGCACAGGATCATCCCGGCGGCCACCGCCGAACCGGTGCCGCTGGATGACCCGGCGGTGAAGTGGGCCGGATTCCACGGATTGACGGCGGGCGGCTTTGGCAGATCGAATGAAGGGCCGCCGTCGGCGAACTCGTGCGTCGTCAGCTTGCCCATCAGCACCGTACCGGCGGCGGCCAGTTTCGCCGCGCAGGTCGCATCGGTGGTGGGAACGTTGTCCTGCAGGATGGCCGATTGGCAGGTGGTCGGTATGCCGGCGGTATCGACGATGTCCTTCAGGCCGATTGGGATGCCGTGCATTGGGCCGGACGGCCCGGACTTCATGATCGCCGCTTCCGCCGCCTTCGCGTCGGCCAAGGCGCGTTCTTCCGTCGGCAGGACGAAAGCATGCAGCGTGTCGTTCAGCGCGCGGATGCGGTCCAGGCAGGCTTTCGTCAGTTCGACCGGCGACAGCTTCCTGGCCGCGATCAGCCTGGCGGCCTCGGCGATGGTGGGAATGCTCATCCCAGGTCCTCCGCCGTGAAGCCGAACGTGTGCGCCGGTTCCGCCATGCGGCCGCGCGGCTGGCGTACCCGAGCCTTCATCTCAGCCAGCAGGTCATGGATGGATGTCAGGTCGGCCTTCTGCGCATCGGTCAGTTCGATGCCCGATGCTGCAAGCAGATATGACAGCGCGGAGTCGTTCAAAGCAGGTGGCATGGTTTGTACTCCTGATGGTCCGGATGGTCCGGCGATACACAGCAAGAAGCGGGCCGTCGAAAAGGATGCCGTGGCACGAGCATGCGGGTTCGCCACGATCGGCTTCGTACTGACCATCAATCACCGTTGGCCCGAGCCCAGGCTTTGCCATGCAGCACCAGGATGGCCGGTGAATACCGCAACGGGGGTATGGCGCCGGGTCCTCCTTCGGATCGAATGCGGCGCTGTCGGAGCAGGACGTGGACCGCGACGGCGACATCCCGCTTGATGCCTTTCACGATGGCTTGATCGCCAAGCGCGGTTATGCGGGAAGGCCGAAAATCCGGCACTCCATGTCGTTCGTCACGGCTGCCTCCGATGAAGTGCCCGCCCTTCGCGTTCGTGGTTAGCAGGAATGCTGCATCCGTAGCCGAGATCTCGCGTTTCAGATGGATACGGAGGAGAATGCCATGCCGCTACCGCCGATCTCGCCGCCGGACGCACCCCCGCCGGACCCCGCGCCGGATCAGGCGCCCGGTGGTCCGATCGAGAACCCGATCCCGCCGCCGGACATGCCACCAGGTGTGCCGCCAGGAATTCCGGGGGAGCCGATGCCGACACCGCCGAATTCTCCACCGGGACCGATCGTGGCATAGCGCCACAAGCCGGATGCGGGATCGATTGGCGCTGCATTGACAGGTGGCGAGCCGGCGTTACGTCGCATCGCTTTACACCAGCGCGGACCACAACCCGCTCCACGTCAAGGAGTTCCCGTCCATGCCAGCCCGCACCGGCGTCCAGTTCCTCAACGCCCTGCGAGACAAGCGCGCGCTTTGGCTTGGCGCTGAACGCGTGACCGATCCGCTCGATCACCCGGCCCTGCGTGGTGCGGCACAAGCCATCGCGGCGGTCTTCGACCTGCATCACCAATATCCCGAAGACTGCCTGATGCCCGATCCGCAAACCAACGAGCCGATCGCCGTCAGTCACATCATCCCGCGCTCGAAGGACGATCTGCGGCGCCGCCATACCGCGCTGCGCCGCGTCGCCGAGTTCTCCGTCGGCCTGATGGGCCGCACGCCTGACTACATGAACGTTACTTACGCGGGTTTCGCCGGCCGATCGGACGAATGGGGCATCAATGGCAACGAGCAAGGCGCCGCCAATCTTGTCAGGTTCCAGAAGCAACTTGCCCGCGACGACCTCAGTCTGACGCACACCCTGATCCATGCCACGATCGACAAATCCAGGGGCCATGTCCCGACCGGACTGGACGACACCCAGTTGCACAAGATCGAGGACACCGAACACGGCATCCTGGTGAAAGGCGCGCGCGTGCTGGCCACCCTCGCTCCCTTTGCGGACGAACTGGCGGTCTATCCAAGCCAGCCGATGCCCGACGCCTCCGCTCGCCATGCGCTGTCGTTCTGCATCCGCATGGACACCCCAGGCCTGAAATTCATCTGTCGCGACAGCGTCGCCATGCCTGACAACCGCTTCGACCACCCGCTGTCAGCCCGCTTCGATGAGCAGGACGCCTTCGTCATCTTCGACAACGTCGAGGTCCCGCGCGACCGCGTCTTCATCGACGGCAACCTGCCGGTCTACAATACCGTCATGTCGGCAAGCTGGCGTGGCAACGCCATGCAGCAGACAATGATCCGGGCCTGGACGAAACTCGAATTCGCCTGGGGCATCGCCAACCGCATGGCCGACGCGATCGGCGCCAACGATCCGGTCACGCAGCAGATGCTCGGTGAGATCTGGTCCTATGCGGAACTCACCCGCGCGGCGGTCCACTCCGGCGAGGAAAGTGCATATGAATACGGCAACGGCGCCTGGTTTCTCGACCGGCGGCCGATGGACGCGTTGCGGGCCGTGCTGCCGTACTGGTTTCCCAGGGTGAACGAGATCATCCGGCTGATCGGCTCGCACAACGTGCTGGCGACGCCCACCGCCGCCCAGTTCGCCGATCCGCAGCTACGCCCGCTGATCGACAAATACCTGCGCGGTGCCGGCGATGTCTCGGCGCAAGACCGCGCGAGGATCTTCCGTCTCGGCTGGGATTTCGCCGGCAGCGCGCTGGCCAGCCGGAATGAGCAGTACGAGCGGTTCTACCTCACCTCCGGCGCCCGCAACCGTCAGGGCGCCCAGATGCGCGCCGACCGGACAGAGGCGAACCGTCTGGTCGATCGGTTCCTGGACGAACCGGCGTAGCTACACCAGTGGCCGCCTTGTCGCCCACTGACTTGACATAGACCGACACATGCCGCCGTTTCATCGATCGCCGCAAGATTACAAGTCAAGCCGAGAATTTATCGCCTCTACTATTTTGAATACGTAATTGACGTCATTCTTCGAGGTGCTGACGTTGAGGTCTCCATGGACCAGTGAATTACGAATTGAGCTTAGACCGCGTAGACGTTTGGCCTCCTGGTGACTGATCTGCCCGTCCATGGCGAGCCGTTCGATGACTTGCATGGAAGTGAGAGGCTTCAAGGACATTCTGATATCTTCAGGGTAAAGGCGTTGAGCAAGCGCTTCGAGTAGCGACCAGCCTTCAACCATTGCGGCTCGCATATGGCCTAATTGCTCTAAGCTGCGCGTCTCTTGGATCGCTTGATCAACCTGAGACTTTCGCGGGCGAGAGAGCTCAATGATTTCGCTGGGATCTTCGCCAGCATAAACGAGCAAATACCTCCATCTGCTTCGCGACGAAGCAGTCTGGCTAAGCTGGGCTAGTAAGAGCTTAGGGTCGGGCGAACCCTGCTGCTTCACCTCTATGATGACTTTGTCATGCGGTTCGATCGCCAGCGCATCGGGTCTACGATTACCCAGAAAGTCGGGCACCTGATCGATAGGTGGTTGGATTATGAAATCATAGCCCTTGGATCGAAAATCGTCACGTAGACGTTCCAGCGTTACCCGCTCAGAATCCGCAATACTCGTGCTCACGACGCATACCTCCAGGCCAGATCATCCTCAAGACGAATGTACAGCGCTGGACGGAAACGTCCTTACGGTCGTGGCGCGTCGCCGTCCGGCGGCAGTGCGATGCCAGCTCGATGACGAGCCACGGCCCAGTTATGCAAGTCCAGCAACAAACCGCGGCAACTCCGCCTGGCGCACGGTCGCCAGCCTGGCGGCGTGCAAGACCGCGCGAACCGCCTCCGTGGCGGCGGGAAGATTATCGTTCACCACCACATGATCGAACTCCGCCCAGTGGCTGATCTCATCCCGGGCGACCCGCATCCGGCGTTCGATTTCCGCCGCGACATCGCCCGCCCTGCGGCGCAGCCGAAGCTCGAGGGTGGCAAGGTCAGGCGGCAGAATGAACACGCTGACGACATCACCCGGAAGTTTCTGCCGTAATGCGCAATGCCCCTGCCAATCGATGTCGAACACCACGTCGCGGCCAGCCTCCAGCGCCGCCTCCACCGGCGCGCGCGGTGTGCCATAGGCATGTGTGCCACGCAGCACCCGCGCCCATTCCAGCAGGGCGCCGTCGGTGATCGCCGCCTGGAACAAGGTCTCGCTGATGAAGTGGTAGTGCACGCCGTCGATCTCACCGGCGCGCGGCTGCCGGGTGGTGACGCTCACCGAGCGTTCCAGCGCCGGCTCGGTGGCCAGCAGCGCATCGGTGATCGCAGTCTTGCCGGCCCCGGATGGCGCCGACAGAACCAGGCAGACGCCGCGGCGCGCGATCTCGATCATTCGATGTTCTGCACCTGCTCGCGCACCTGCTCGATCGCCGCCTTCAGCTTCAGACCGGTGGCGGTCAGCGCGGTGGAGGCGGATTTGCTGCACAACGTGTTCACCTCCCGGTTGAACTCCTGCGTCAGGAAATCCAGCTTGCGGCCGATCAGCTCTGCCTCCGCCAGCAGATCATGCGCGGCGGCGATGTGGCTGGACAGCCGGTCAAGCTCCTCCCGCACATCGGACCGGCTGGCGAGGATCGCAACCTCCTGCGCGATCCGCTCTTCCGACAGATCAGGTGTTTCGCGCAGCAGGGTTCGCAGATTGTCCAGCATGCGCGCGCGCTGCGCCGCCGGCTGTCCGGCCGCCTGTTCGGCGGCCTGATCGCGCAGCCGCGTGATCTCCTGCAACTGGCTGGTCAGCAGGCTCGCGAGGCGTTCGCCCTCGGACCGGCGGAAGTCCACCAGGCCGGCCAGGGCGGCGATAAAGCCGGTGTGGACGTCCGCGCCGGCCAGCGTCCGTTCCTCCTGCTGGTCCGCCTGCGCCTGGCGCAGCACGCCGGGCAGCGACAACAATGCCGCCGCCGACACGGGCGGGCTGCCGGGAAGCCGCCGGTGCAGGTCAATCGCGATCGTCAGCACCTGCTCCAGCGCCGCCGGGTCCAGTTCCAGCCGGGTCTCCGACTGGCGCTTGAGCGTCAGGTTGGCGGTAACATTGCCACGCTTCAGCGCCTTGCCCGCAAGCTCGCGCCATCCAGCCTCCTGGCTGTCCCAGCCGTTCGGCAGGCGGAACCGCAGGTCGAGCGAGCGGCCGTTGACGCTGCGGACCTCCCATGCCCAGGCGATGCCGCTGGTGTTGCCCTCGGTGCGGGCAAAGCCGGTCATGGAGGCAATCGCGATTCGCATGGGATGGTTTCATACCAGCGCCGCGGGCGGAAGCGAAGCGATTGCTTCGACGACTCGGCAAGGGCCTGCTAGGCAACGCGGATGCCCAGTCTGGACATGGAACTGGCCGCCGGCGGCCGAGTCGCGGGGGTGGACGAAGCCGGACGTGGCCCGCTCGCCGGCCCGGTGGTCGCGGCCGCCGTGGTGCTGGGCGTGGCGACATCACCCGAACTGGCCGAATTGCTCGATGATTCGAAGAAACTGACGCCGAACCAGCGGCTGGCCGCGTATCTGGCACTGCGGGCGTCGACCGCCGAGATCGGCGTCGGCGCCGCGTCGGTCGCCGAGATCCACCGGCTGAACATCCTGCATGCCTCCATGCTGGCGATGCGCCGAGCCGTCGCTCGCCTTGGCATCCCGCCCGATCTGGCGCTGATCGACGGCAATTATCCACCGAAAATGGACTGCGTGGTGCGCTGCGTGGTCGGCGGCGACGCGCTGTGCCTGTCGATCGCCGCGGCCTCCATCGTGGCGAAAGTGGTGCGCGACCGGGCGATGGTTCGGCTGGCCGGGCGCTGGCCGGGCTACGGGTGGGAGGTCAACGCCGGCTACGCGACGCCGCCGCACCGGGCGGCGCTGCGGCGGCTGGGGCCGACCAGGCACCATCGGTCAGGCTTCGGCACGGTGGCTCGCCTGCGGCTGGAACTCGCGTCGTTTGCCGATTGACGTGACTTCGAGCGGCCCGTCACGATAAGCCAGGAATGGGCATAAGGTTGGAATCAGGTCTTGGACCTCTATCACGAGTTGCCGCTGGACCAGATTCTGCGGGGCGAGTGTGTGCAGATCATGCGCATGCTGCCCGAGGCCTCGGTGGACTGCGTCTTCGCCGATCCGCCCTACAATCTGCAACTACGCGGTGAACTGCGGCGTCCCGACGAAAGTCTGGTGGACGGTGTCGATGACGACTGGGACCGCTTCACCGATTTTCCCTCCTACGACGCCTTTACCCGCGACTGGCTGACCGAGTGCCGCCGCCTGTTGCGCAAGGACGGCACGATCTGGGTCATCGGCGCCTACCACAATATCTTCCGCATCGGCGCCATCCTGCAGGACCTGGGCTTCTGGATCCTGAACGACGTGATCTGGCGCAAGTCCAACCCGATGCCCAACTTCCGCGGCCGACGCTTCACCAACGCGCATGAAACGCTGATCTGGGCGGCGCGCGGCAAGGATTCTCGATATCGCTTCAACTACCAGGCGATGAAGTCCCTGAACGACGACATCCAGATGCGCAGCGACTGGTTCATCCCGCTGTGCACCGGCCCGGAGCGGCTGCGCAACGCGCATGGCCTGAAGCTGCATCCGACGCAGAAGCCGGAGGCGCTGCTGCATCGTGTCCTGCTGGCCAGCACCAACCAGGACGATATCGTGCTGGACCCGTTCACCGGCACCGGCACCACGCCCGCGGTTGCCAAACGGCTGCGGCGGCGCTTCATCGGCATCGAGCGCCATCCAGCCTATGCCGAGGCGGCCATTGGGCGGGTGCGGCGGACGCGCGCGGTCTCGGTGGAGGGCGCGACAGCGGCGCCAACCCGGCGGGAGGCGCCGCGCATCCCGTTCGGCAGCCTGGTCGAGCAGGGGCTGATCGCGCCCGGCACCCAGGTCTTCGACAAGCAGCGGCGGGTTACCGCGATGGTCGGCCCGGACGGGTCGCTCAGCGCCGGGGACATCCGCGGCTCGATCCACAAGGTCGGCGCGCTGCTGCAGAACGCGCCGAGCTGCAACGGCTGGATGTTCTGGCACTTCGAGCGAAACGGAACGCTGCTGCCGCTGGACGTGCTGCGCGCCGGGATGACAGGTACCGTGGACGCTTTGTCGGATCCCTTGCCGGCGTGAGGAAACACGCTACGGACTATAGGTCGTCGGGGCGAAGGCCCGTACGCTTCGAAATCCGTGCCAGCATACGTGGTCCGATTTCCTCTCCATCGTGGAAAGCGAAGATGTAATCCGGCCAGTCGGGCCGTGACAAAAGGCGATGCGAGCCAGACTGCCGCTTGAGCGTCCAGCCAATGCGATTAAGCGCCCGTAACACCAAGCCCGCGTTGACGGCGGGCCAGTTGCTCACGCGGGGGCGAAGAGGTCGCGCGCCTCGTCCGGCACCGGATCGCCGTGCTCGATCAGGTCAGCAATCACACGACATGCGAGAGCGGCAACGCGGGAGCGCGCCTCGGCCGCGGTTGCGCCATATGCCAGCGCACCGGGTACTGCCAGGACTTCAGCGATCCAGCGTCCGTCTTCTTCTTGCTCAACCTCGATTGTCAGCATCGGCAACTCCTTTAGAGCGAATATGGAACCTGCGCCACGCGGATACGAGTGGAAACGCTGGGCCGACGAACCTGCTTATCCAAACAATAATAATGCTATCAGGGTCGTGTATAGGTGATCTTCCGGACCGAGCGGACGCTTGAAAGCGAAAGTCTCTCGCGATCCGATACTTGTCTTGAAAACTTTGCACGAACAAGTCGTGCGAATTGAACTGATCCACAGTCATTAACGCCTTGTTGTCGTTACGGCATGGCGTTCATACAGCCTGCTGTGCCAACCGTTGCACATTTTTATGTTGCCGCATTCTTACCCCCATACCGGCGCACCCGAAGATCCGCCTGCTCCTGGTGCCCGGAGAAATTCTCGATCGCGCACAGCCGCGAACAATATTCCCCGATCATTGCCGTCGCCTCCGGGCTGACCTGCTGATACGTCACCGTCTTGAGGAATTTTCCCACCCACAGGCCGCCGGTGTAGCGCGCGGCCTTCTTTGTCGGCAGCGTATGGTTGGTGCCGATCACCTTGTCACCATAGGCGACATTGGTTTCCTTCCCCAGGAACAGCGCGCCGTAGTTGGTCATGCGATCGAGGAACCAGCGCGGCTCGCGGGTCAGCACCTGCACATGCTCGCTGGCGATCCGGTCGGCCTCCGCCACAAGTTCCTCATCGGTGTCGCACAGGATCACCTGGCCATGGTCGCGCCAGGCGACGCTGGCGATGTCAGCGGTCGGCAACACCGCCAACTGGCGCTCGATCTCCGCCTCGATGCCCTCGGCAATACGTCGGCAGGTCGTCAGCAGCACCGCCGGCGAGGTCGGCCCGTGTTCGGCCTGGCCCAGCAGGTCGGTGGCGCACATCTCCACATCGGCGGAGTCGTCGGCAATGATCAAGGTCTCGGTGGGGCCGGCCAGCAGGTCGATGCCGACGCGGCCGAACAGTTGCCGCTTCGCCTCCGCCACGAAGGCGTTGCCTGGGCCGACCAGCATGTCCACCGCCGCGATCGTCTCGGTGCCCAGCCCCATCGCGCCGATCGCCTGGATGCCGCCCAGCAGGTAGATCTCATCGGCGCCGCCCAGCGCCATGGCGGCAACGGTGGCAGCCGGGGGCACCCCGTTCAGCGGCGGCGTGCAGGCGGCGATCCGTTTCACCCCGGCGACCTTCGCCGTCAGCACCGACATATGGGCCGAGGCAACCATCGGATACCGCCCACCCGGCACATAGCAGCCGACGCTGGCCACCGGGATGTTCTTGTGGCCCAGGCGGATGCCGGGCAGGGTTTCCACCTCGATATCGCGCAGCGCCTCCTTCTGCGCCTGCGCGAAGCGGCGGATCTGCGCCTGGGCGAATTTGATGTCGTCGATGACCTGGGTGGGCAGGCTGTCGATCAGCGACTGGATTTCGTCTGGCGTCAGCCGGAAGGATGCCGGTTGCCACTTGTCGAACCTTGCCGACAATTCCCGCACCGCGGCGTCGCCGCGAGCGCCGATATCCTCCAGGATGGCTTCCACCGTCTGGCGGACGCGACGGTCAGCCTGATTTTTTTCAGCTTCGGTCGCACCTTGCTTCAATGTCCGGATCATGCGCTCGCCCTCTTTGTCGATCAGGCGCGATAGGCGGCCTCCGGAATTTTCGCAAGTTCGGAGCTGCACAGCTTTCCCGACGCCAGGCCATAGAAGTGCTGGAAACTTATGATCAGCGGGCGCCATTTGTCGGGATCGATGCGGTCGGGTTCGCCCTCGGTCAGAACATCGGTCGCGGCGTGGACGTTCCGCACCACGACGTGCAGCGCCAGGCTGCGGCCGCGCCAGATGGGGTCCTTTTCCGCGATCGGGTGGACCGCCTCCAATTCGGCTTCAAGCTGGACCGGGCATTCCATCACGCGGAGCGCCTTGACAATCAGCGAAGCGGTTGGGGTCAGACCGGCGACCTCGAATTTCCCGCCGACATGGCGATAGCCTCGACGGGCTTTACCTTCGGGCACCGGATCGCTGCCGGTGGTTCGGGCGATGCGGTCCACTTGAGCGGCCATGCTGTCCGAGGGAAGGTTCAGCACACACTCGCCGGTGCGCAGCAGGTTTTGCGTGGTCTTGGACATCGCCGCGAGGCCCAGGATACAGCGCTGGCCGAGCCACCAGGCGGAGGACATCGGAGCGAGATTGGCTGAACCGTCCTCGTTGACGGTGCTGATCAGCACGACAGGGGTGCCGAAGTACAGGATGGCGGGGTGGGTAACCTGATGCATGGCGTCTCTCCTTGTGCCAGCGAGAGATAGGCCGCGCATGGGAACGCTCGCCTGCCGGTTGTTGCCTAGGTTATCGCAAGCATGGCCGGAACGAGAGAGCGGCGCTGAGCCACCTTCGAGTCACACGTTTCTCAACGTCGCGGCAGGATCCAACTGGCTCAGGCAACCAGTCCATGCACCAGCCCAAGGCCTACCTTCCGGCGCCGACCGCGATCTTGGCCGGCACTAACTCAACATCCCCCTCATCGCCTTCGTCTTTCAGTTGCGCACGCTCGGCGAGCATCTGGGCGATCAACCGGTCGAAATGAAAGTGTAGCGCACACCGGATCGCATAGATGCGAAGCAAGTGGAGTCTTTTCGGCCGCTTGACGACATTCCACAGCCGCCAGCGGTACTCGCGGCGCAGCGTCGCGTCGGGAACGCCGCGCATCAGTTGCATGACAATGAAAACTGTCTCGGCAAGCGACCACGACCAGGCCTTCAGGCGGCGCCAGGGATGCCGGCGCAGATAGCGCGTCCGCGCCGAGGCCGGTGGCAGCTCGCCCTCGAGATAGAGCGCATCCAGGCGGCCGAAATAGGCCTCGGGCGTGTACAGGTCGCGGATCAAGGCCAGGTAGCCGTCGCATAGCGCGCGCCGGCTGATCCGTTTTGGAATCACATTGGTGCTGACAGTGCCAAAACTCGACAGCTCTCCGCTGTTGTCGAGCCGTCCTTCCTTCTGCAACCGGGCGAAAAGCGGGGTCCGCGGAATTGCCACCAAAACATTGACCATGGCGAGCGGAATCCGCGCGTCCCGCAGAAAGCGCCGTTGCAGGTCGAACACGCTCTCATCGTCGGTGTCGAAGCCGACGATCATCCCGCACCACACCTCGATGCCAGCCCGTTGGATGCGATGGACCTTGTCGAGCAAGCTGCCGTGCCTGTCGGTCAGGTTCTGGCTTTTCTTGGTTTCCCGCAACGCCTCCTCGTTGGGCGATTCGATGCCAACAAACACTTCGGTGATATTGGCATCGAACATCAGCCGCAGAAGTTCCTCGTCTTCCGCGAGGTCGATCGAAGCCTCCGTAGCGAAGCTGAGCGGGTAGCCACGCGCCTCCTGCCAGGCGATGATCTCACGCAGGATGCCTTTTATGACTTTCTTGTTGCCAATCAGATTATCATCGACAATGAAAAGATTGGTCTTGCCGACGGCAAGGCAGCCTTCGAGTTCGGCGATGACCTGTGACACGCCTTTGACTCGCGGGCGGCGGCCGAACACCACAATGATGTCGCAGAACTCACAGGTAAACGGACAGCCCCGCGACAACTGCACGCTGCCATAGACATACTTGCTCATTCGCAACAGATCAAGGCGTGGTGGCGGCACTGTCGCCATGTCGGTCTTTTCGGCCTGCTCATAATGCCGACCATGGCGGCCTTCGCGCCATTCCACCAGGAAGCGCGGCCAGGTCTCCTCCGCCTCGCCGACGAACACCACGTCTGGAACGTCGCCAAAATCTTCCGGAAAGACGGTGACCCAGGGACCGCCGACGACCGTGAAGATTTGCCGCTTCTTCAGTTCGCCGAGGATTTCATGCATGCGCGCACGTTGAACATTCATGCCGGTGACGCCGACGATATCGGCGCGGGCGCAGCGCTCGAAATCGATCGCTTCGACATTTTCGTCAATCAGCGTGACGGTATGATCCGCCGGGGTCAGCGCCGCCAGCAGCGGCAGGTTGATCACCGGCAGCACCGCCTTGGCATCGAGAAAGGGTAACGCGTAGTTCATTCCCCAATAGGATGGGCTGAACCGAGGATTGATCAGGACGATGTCGGCTATGGTCGCGGCCCTCCATTTGTACAAGGATGCAAATCCGCTTGATCCATCGGCCAACAAAGCCCGATTTCAAGGCGCCGTATCCTACGATGAACACGCGACAGGAATGCCGACGCGCCCCAGCCATCAAAATGACCTCGGTCACCGATCGACTTTATAATGATCGGTATAACTAGGTTAACCTACAGTGCACGGATTTTGCCCCTCAGACAACCGGGGGACAGGGCAGCGCCTTGATGCATGCCAAGGAGCCTGCCGGCGTCGATCGCTTCGATCAGCCGCGTAGAAAGCCTGCGCCACCAGGACTATCGGTTCGCCGCGTGAGTGATAGCGTTAGGTGACGCTATCGCAGATTGGCCGGGGTTGCTAACCACCGCTTCAAACCCATCAGTGCCGGCGCGCTTGCTCAGGAAAGCACTTCGGTTTCAATCCATCCCACAACACGTGCCGCGAGATCATCACTGTTGTCGTCCATCATGAGCATATGGGAGTTTCCGTGCACGCCCATCTCGGCCAGACGCCAGTCGGTCACCCGTGCGCCCTGCTGGATCAGCCGAACGGCCAATCCCGTCATCGCCGCCGCTAGTCCTTGCCAGAGTGGTGTCGCGTCAAGATAGTCACCCATCATGAACAGAAAGGGAATGCCGCTCAGCTTCGCGGCGGGTTCACCTTGCGGAAAACCCGATGGCTCCACCAGGACCGCGCCAGCGATCAGGTCAGGGCGACGCCACGCCGCCTCCAACGCGATCAAGCCGCCATTGCTGTGCGACACCAGGACCGCGGGCCCGATGCGATCGAGTATCGCCACCAGCGCCTCCGCGGCAGCCGGGATGGTGGAGAACCAGCGTGGCACGTGCTGGCAAAGCAGTGTGTCCAGCGCCGCCACTGGATGCCGCTGCCCCTTGAAGGCTTGCCGGTGCGGATAGCCCTCGGGCGGGCCGAACCGATACAACGTCCACATCTCCTGCGCACTGCGCGCGACCGGCGTCTCCGGCCAGACCCCCGGCAAGGCGCACCAGCCCGCTCGGCCGCGCTCCACCCCGTCCACCAGGTGAACGGGGAAGCCTGCCCGCAGAAAGCGGTCAAGCCATCCGGGGCGGCCGTCAGGCGTCGTTTCCCACATCGCGCCCGTCAGGCAGCCGCCATGCACGAGCACGACGGGCGGTCGCCCGCCAGCATTCGCCGGAACGATGAATTGCACATAGGCCTGCTCGATCCAGTAGGTCCCGTTGGGGTCATGCTCGATCGCGGCCTGGGCGGAGAAATGGATGGAGCGCGTCGCCTGACCCGCGACATCAATGCGCTTGCCGCCGGCAAAATAACTGCCGAACTGCGTGATGCTAAGCGACGATGAGGCCATCTGAACCCGTTTCCCCGTTGCAACACGATAAGAGTCGAAAGGACTAACATACGTCCTGGCAAGCGTCTGCTAGCTCGATTCTCGGTTTTGCTTGCGGACGGCATGGTCTCTCAAGCGGTTGAGGACGACACCGCCCTGGCGGTCGATGGCACAGGGCGCAGGCGAGCCGGCCGCAGCGCCAGGCCGGAGGCGCCCAGCATCAGCGTCATGCCCGCGGCGTCGCCCCAATCCAGCTTTTCGCCAAAAAACCCGCAGCCGATCACCACCGCGATGACCGGGGAGATGAACGCATAGGTTCCCGATCGGCTGGCGCCCCAGTCGCGCACCAGCATGAGATACATCGTGGTGGAAAGCAGCGCACCAGGAACCAGCAGGTACAGCCAGGCCAGCAACGCCGGCCATCCCCAGTGGAATTGCATCGACCGCCACGCTCCTGGTTCGACGGCCAGCGAGGCAAGCAGCAATATCAGGCCACCGGTCAGGTCGGTCAGGCCGGCCAACTGGACCGGTTCCAGGGTGCGCATGATTGGCCGGGTCATCACCGAACCGGCGCTATAGCAGAGGCAGCTTATGATGACGCCGGCGGCGCCGATCATCTCCCACACGTCCAGCCTGCCAGCCAGGGCAGCCGGGCCGAACAACACCAGTACGCCGATGATGCCGACACCGATCGCGCCAAGCTGACGGATGTTGAACCGTTCCTGCCCACAGCCAACAGCGAACACCAGCAGGGCGATCGGGGTCAGCGCGGAACTGATCACCGCGGCGAGGCCGGCGGTGATGTGCTTCAAGGCATAAAGCTGGATCACCTGGTTCAGGGTGATCAGCAGTATCGAGACGAACAGCAGGCGCGCGATCAGCCGGGGCGGCGGCATCACCCGCTGGCCGCGGAAGCGGCGGAACGCCAGCAGGATGGCGCCCGCGATGCTCCAGCGCAGGCCGGCGAAGACGCCAGGCGACACCGTGGCGATGCCGATTTTCATCGCCAGCCAGGTGGTGCCCCAGACAAAGCAGATGAAGACGAACATCGCACGCTGCGATGCGGTCGAGGTGATTATCATCGGCAACGCGGACGCCCTTCAACCAGACTGGTTCATCTGGTTGCCCCCCAGTAGCCTATCCAAGCCAATAGTTGCCGCGCCGAAGCGGAAAGGCCGCTATGCATCAGACGGACGCGCCGGCCTCACGATAATCGCCAGACGAACGCGTTTGCCTGATGAGAGCCGTACGCCGCGTCACGGCCGGTGGTCAGGCCGCTGTCGTTCGCGCGAACCGGGCGAGACGGAAAGGCGTCGGATCGACCGCCGGCCGGTCGCCGGCCACAAGGTCCGCCATCAGCCGGCCGGCGCCCGGCCCAATGCCGAACCCGTGACCGGAGAAGCCGGTGGCAATGAAAAAGCCCGGTGTGTGGCTGACCTGGTCGATCACCGGCACGGCATCGGGCGTGACATCGATCAGGCCGGCCCAGGACTCGGCGATTTTCATGCCGGCAAACGCCGGGAAGGCGCGGGACAGGACCTTGCGCGCCTCGTCCAGCACGCCCTGTTTGGGTTTGGGATCCAGCATCCGGACCGCCTCGAACGGGGTGGCTTCATCCAGGTTCCAACGGCGCGCGATACGAAGTTCGTCCCAGGATCGCCGGCCGATGCGCAGGCGGATCTCGTTGCGGTTGTTGATGATACGCGGCAGGAAGTCGGACAGCAGGCGAAAATGGTCGGGCGTGATCTCCGCCGTGTTGGCGTTGCGACGGGCGATCGAGTAGCCGCCGTCCAGCCGTTTGCGAAACGCGAAGACTGATCCGGCGGCCGTCATCTCGGGTGCCCCGCGCAACGGCGTGGTTCGAAACACCGAACCGAGGACTTTCAGTTGCGGCAGATCAAGCCCCGCGTTGCCGGCGAACAGGCGCGACCAGGCGCCGCCGGCCAGCACCACGGCGCCGCAGGCGATGCGGCCGCGTTCGGTGACAACGCCGCTGATGCGGCCGGCGCTACGCTCGATGCCGCGGACCGCGGTATTTGTAAAGATCAGCGCGCCGTGGTCGCGGGCAGCCTCGGCGATCGCCGGGGCGGCGATGGCGGGTTCGGCTCGCCCGTCGGACGGTGTGTGCATGCCGGCGGTGAAGGCGTGGCTGGCGCCGGGCAGGGCTTTGTCCAGAGCCGAACCGCGCAGCAGGCGGGCATCGACCTGATATTGGCTGGCCTCGGAAAGCCAGGCCTCCTGCGCGGCGATCTCCCGTTCGGTCTCGCATAGATACATCACGCCGGCTTGGCGGAAGCCGGTTTCGCGGCTGGTGCGGCGGTTCATGTCGCGCCACAGGCGCAGACTGTCCATCGCCAGCGGGATTTCGCCCTTGTCGCGGCCCATGGTACGGCACCAGCCCCAGTTGCGGGACGACTGCTCGCCGCCGATGCAGCCTTTTTCGCACAAAGTGACGGCAGTCCCTTTCTCCGCCAGGAACAGGGCCGTGGTGACGCCGATGATGCCGCCGCCGATGATCACGACATCCGTATGGTCGGGCAGCGTGGGATCGGACGCAACGGGCTCGACAGGGGGCGACATAGGCGCATCATAGTGCATTGGGTCAAAGAGGTAAGGCCAGGGCGCTGCCCTGGACCCGCAAAGGGGGCCAGCCCCCTTTGATCCCATCAATAGACGGGTTCCAAGGGCGTCAGCCCTTGGCGGGGTTTGGGGCAGCGCCCCGATCTTGCTTCTGCCATAACACGTCCTCGGAGGGTGTGCGCGCATGGCATGGCGTATCAGCGTTGATCAGGCATTGTCGAAGGCGGCATGATCGATCCCATCACGGTCGAGGTGATCGGCAGCGCGCTGTCCTCCATCGCCGAGGAGATGGGCGAGGCGCTGGTCCGCGCGTCCTACTCGACGAACATCAAGGAGCGGCGGGACTGTTCCACCGCGCTGTTCGACCTGGAGGGACGCACCCTGTGCCAGGCTGAACATATCCCGATGCACCTGGGCAGTTTCCTCGACCTGATCCCGCACATCATGCGGCGCCACCCGATCGAGCAGATGCGGCCGGGCGACGTGTTCTGCGGCAATGACGCCTATCAGGGCGGCGGCACGCACCTGCCCGACATCGTGCTGGCGGAGCCGGTGTTCGTCGATGGCGCGATGCTCGCCTGGGCGGTGAACCTGGCGCACCACGCGGATTTCGCCGACCGCGGTCACGCGCATATCTATCAGGAGGGGCTGCGCATTCCGCCGATCCGGCTGTATAGCGCCGGTGTGCTGCAACAGGATGTGCAGGCGCTGATCCTGCTGAACTGCCAGGTCCCCCGAGAACGACTGTCCGACTTCCGCGCCCAGATGGCAGCCAACCGGCTCGGCGTGCAGCGGCTGCAAGGCCTGTGCGCCAAGTACGGCCGCGAGACGGTCATGCAAGCCGGCGCGGCGCTGCAGGATTACGCCGAACGCAAGATGCGCGCGGGGATCGCGCTGATCCCCGATGGCGTTTACCGCTTCGCCGATCGCTACGACTGTCCGGAGATCGATGGCGAACTCGATTTGTCCTGCGCGATCACCGTAACCGGCGGGCAGATGCATTTGGCGTTCGAGGCGCCGCCGCAGGTCCGCGCGGGGCTGAACATGACGATGACGGCGCTGCTCTCGACGGTCTATTACGCGGTCAAGGCGATCGTTGATCCGACGATCCTGCCGAATGCCGGTCTGGCGCGACCGCTAAGCGTCACCGCCCCCGCCGGCAGCATCGTCAACTGCGTGCATCCCGCCGCGGTGAACGGGCGGCTGTCGCTGTGCCAGCGGGTGGTGGACCTGATCTTCGGCGCGCTGGCGCAAGCGGTGCCGGAGCAGGTCACGGCCGCCTCCAACGGCGCCTGCTTTTCCATTACGTTCGCCGGTCACCAGCCGGCGGACGGCGCGCTGTGGGTGTATCTGGAAACCATCGGTGGCGGCTCCGGCGCGCGGTTCAACAAGGACGGCCTGGATGGGGTGCATGTGCACATGACTAACACCTCCAACCTGCCGGTGGAGGCGCTGGAGCTGGAATACCCGCTGATCTTGCTGCGTTACGAACTGGTGGACGGGTCCGGTGGGGCCGGACAATACCGCGGCGGGATGGCGATACGGCGGGTGTACCGGGCGGATCATGATTGCCATGTGCGGGTGGATGGGGCGCGGTTGCTGTTGACGCCCTGGGGGCTGGACGGTGGGCTGGACGGAGGCAAGGCGACGATCCAGGCGTCCGCGCTGTTGGATCATGGATCAGGGATGTTACGCCAGGGCGACTGGATCGAGGTTGTCACTGGTGGCTCGGGCGGCTATGGGCCGCCGGCGGCTCGCCCGCGGGATGCCGTGGCGCGGGACCTGGCGGAGCGGCGGATCGATGCGGAAACGGCGGTTCAGGCTTACGGGTTGTCGCTCTAAGCCGAGGGCATATGGCGGGATTAACCTTGCAGGGGCAGCCGGTTGCTTCATACGCCTCGACCCGAGCATTGACTCCTTACGCACTTTGTGCGTATAAACTGCGCACACAGTCAATCAGAGTTGTTCCCGATGAAGTCGCAAAGCATGAGCGCCAGCGAGTTTCGAGCAGAAGTCAAGGGCCTGAGCCTGAACCAGTCCTCGTTCGCAGCATTGGCTCAGGTCCCGCTTCGAACTGTGCAATCCTGGGCTCTTGGTGAACGCAGAATACCTGGCACGGCATGGGCGCTCATCGAGAAGGTTGCGCGAATGTCGACGAAAGCCCGGATTACTGGAATTACACAGACGCTGCCTGAGGAGAAGCTGAAGGCTTTTGCCGCCATCGTCGAAGTCGTAAGTCGCGGAAACAAGGAGGTGAAAGCGCTCAGGGATGAAGTCCAAGAGCTAAAAGGCTCGGTCTCGAAGCTGCAAGGTGACCTAAGCAGGCTGCAGGAAACTTGCGTTTTCCAAGCCAACAAACTTTCGGCTTACGCGCACGATCTCCAGAAACGCGCCGAAAAGGTCGTGCCGTTCAACACATAGGATCGACCAGCGCCGGCTAGGCGACGCCTATGGCCGCGCTAATGGAGGTTGAGAACCGTGGTGGATAAATTTCACTGGGAAAAAGCCAATCGAGGGAAGAAAGTAGAGCAAATAGAACGCACGGAATTTCGGCGCGCTAAAGATGCAGCGGCAGCGCAGCAGAAATTTGCCCACCATTGGTTTCATCCATTTTCCGACTATCCAGGATGTGAAATGATCGAAGCTTGCGCCAGATGCGGATTCGGCAAAAGTCCGGATAACATCAATTCGCGCTGCCGTGGGCTGATCCTGACCCCCGAACAGTTGTTAGACTATGAAGATGCTCCTCGCCCTCGCGGAACGATAACGCGCATCAGGGGTTAATAACGCATCGGATACTTCGGAAAATGGTGCAAGTCTCCATATGTGATATGATACCACCAGTCACAGCGAAAATTCGGATGGGTGGTGGACGATTTGGCGTCCACCGAACCAAACCGAGCGCGCCCGGAAGTCGCGTCCCGCGAAATCGATCAGATCGGGCCAAGTTGGATGGGGGCGTTGGTATCGAGGCGTCTCGTAATCTGTTCTCCACCATCGATTCAAGAGTGTCGCCGGTTTGGGCGGAGGTCTGTTTAATTTAGTATTCATCGGTAGCCCCATAAAATACACATGAAGCCACTCGGCATATCGAAGTGTATTAGGCGTAGCGGTTAATCTTCTTCCTGACGGTTCCGCTGTGGAGACTTCTCCCAACCATAAGCCTTGAGCGTAATTTAGATTGTTCATTACATGATGTTGTAGGTTTGTGCTGCGGCGAGCAACATTATAGTTGCTAATGCCGATATATTGCGGTCGCCGCTTGTGGTTGCCCTTTCCTTTAGGGGAGCCGATAGCGAAATATAATCCCGCACCGAAATCCGGGATCTTTTCTATCGCTTCACTGCGGCCATACGGGCCATACCAATCAATACCGATGATGAATTGCTTTGCCACACGCGTCTCCGTCTGTCGGCTCTTGCATTTTGCTAAGGAGCTGGAAAAGGATGCTGGCGAGAGCCTTTCCCCGTATGTCAAAGCCGCATAACGAGGATATGGTAAGTCGACGTTTCCCGATATCGGCTATTTTCGGGAGCTCCAATCAGTGCATTACCCTGATACCTGAATGTTCGGTTTCCACCACATGCAGACTATCAAGGCAGGCAGATCATCGCCGCAACAAGACGGTGGAGTGTCGGAAAGCCGGGAATAACCTCCAGGTAACTCGTAAAAAACCCTGTGCAGCGTGACGAGCCTGTTTCCACGAAGCGCGGAAACAGGCGCCATCTATACATCAGCAAGCCGTTTCATCACCCTGGCATCGCCTCACCGTTCCAGCGACACTGTCACCACCCTACCCAATCGAAGCATTAAACGCCCCACCATCCAGCAGCAGGTTCTGCCCGACGATGTAGCTGATCTTCGCTGAACACAGGAACGCGCAGGCGTCGCCGAACTCGGCAGGGTCGCCGGGCCTCCCGGATGGATTGGTCGACAGCCGCTCCTTCACCAGCTCATCCACCGGCCGGTTGCTGGACCGCGCGGCCTCCTGGAACCCGCCACGCAACCGGTCGGTCAGGAACGGCCCAGGCAGAATATTGTTGATGACCACGTCGTGCTTCGCCACCTGCCTCGCCAGGCCGGCGACAAAACCAGTCAGGCCGGCGCGGGCGCCGTTGCTCATGCCCAGCTCCGGGATCGGCGACTTCACCGAGCCCGAGGTGATGTTGACGATGCGGCCAAACCGACGCTCGATCATGCCGTCCACCACCGCCTTGATCAGGAAGATCGGCGCCAGCATGTTGGCGTCCACCGCCTTGATCCACGCCTCACGGTCCCAGTCGCGGAAATCGCCGCGCGGCGGCCCGCCATTGTTGTTCACCAGGATATCCGGCGCCGGACACGCCGCCAGCGCCGCCGCTCGGCCGGCTTCGCTGGTGATGTCACCAGGCACCGCGGTGACCGTCACCCCCGTCATCCGCCGGATCTCCGCCGCCGTCGCCTCAAGCTCGGACGCCGTGCGGGCGGTGATCACGACCTCGACCCCCTCTCTCGCCAGGGAGATCGCGCAGGCGCGCCCCAACCCCTTGCTGGCGGCGCAGACGATGGCTTTCTTGCCTTGCAGTCCCAGATCCATGGTCGGTTCCCTCCGTTCCGCCACCGCACCGGCGGCGGTATCAGCCGCACGTTATCAGCGTGTTTCCCCGCCGCCTACCGCACCGGTCCGCAGGTTCATCCCCAAGACCTGATCGGACGCTCGATCAACGATCAGCCCGTTGCCGCGTTGACGCGCCGCACAAGGGGGATTGGACATGCATAAGATCGTAGTGATTACCGGCGCCGGCGCGGGCGTCGGCCGAGCAACGGCGACCGAGTTCGCGCGCAACGGCTGCGATTTGGCGCTGCTGTCGCGCGATCCCGACCGGCTGGAGCACGCGGCCGCCGAGTTGCGGCGGTTCGGCGTCCGCGTCCTGCCGATCCCCACCGACGTCGCCGACGCCAAGGCCGTGGAAGCCGCCGCCGACCGGGTGGAGCAGGAACTCGGCCCCATTGATGTCTGGGTGAACGTGGCGATGGCGACGGTGTTCGCGCCGGTCCACAAACTGACCGCCGAGGAATTCCAACGCGGCACAGCGGTCACGTACCTGGGTCAGGTGCACGGCACGATGGCGGCGTTGAAGCACATGCGGCCGCGCAACCGCGGCTCCATCGTCAGCGTCGGCTCCGCGCTGGCCTACCGCTCCGTGCCGCTGCAGTCGATCTACTGCGGCGCCAAGTTCGCCATCCGTGGCTTCCTGGACGCGCTGCGATCCGAGCTGCTGCACGACAAGATCAACATCACCCTGACCGCGGTGGACCTGCCCGCGGTCAACACGCCGCAATTCGACTGGGCGCGCAACAAGATGGGATACAAGGCGCAGCCCGTGCCGCCGATCTATCAGCCGGAGGTGCCCGCGCGCGCCATCTACTTTGGCGCCTTCAACCCGCGGCGGCAGATCTGGGTCGGCTTTCCCACGGTGCAGGCGATCCTGGCCAACCGGATCGCGCCGGGGCTGATCGACCGCTACCTCGCCAAGTCTGGCTATACCGGCCAGATCACCGACCAGCGGTCGGACCCGGATGCGCCGGGCAACCTGTTCGATCCGGTGCCGGGCGCCTATGGCGCGCATGGTCGCTTCGACGGCCAGGCCCGCAGCGGAAGCTGGGAGATGTTTACCAGCCGTCACCGCAACGCGATGTGGGGCGCGATCCTTATCAGCGCGGTGACCGGCGCGCACCTGCTGGCGAAGCGCCTGAAGATCTGAAGGATCGCCTGACAGGCTCGCCCGTAAGCTCGGTGACCCGGAGCATGATCGCGCTGAGCGGAACGTTCAGCGCGCGTCTATCATGTGAGCAAACACGGAGCCAGACCACTTTCAGGCTGTACAGTCAGCCTGAAAGTGGTCTAGTGGTTGAAATTTGACAGTTGGTACCCGATGCGAAGATGTACCTCGGAGAGGAAACAGTCGCCAATGCCGAAAGTCAGCACCTGCCTCTGGTTTGGGAAAGATGCGGAGATGGCCGTCCGCTTCTATGTCTCTGTCGTGCCCGGCTCCAGCATCGAGAACATCCAGCGCTCCCCAGGAATGTGGCCCGGCGGGGAAGCGGGCGACGTGATCCTGGTGACCTTCACCCTCGGCGGTCAGAGCTTCCAAGCGTTGAACGGCGGCGCGCCGGCCAGCTACGGAACCGCCGCTTCGATCTCAGTGACGTGCGCCGACCAGGCGGAGGTAGATCGGCTGTGGGCCGCGCTCACCGCCGATGGCGGATCGGAAATCCAGTGCGGCTGGCTACGCGATAGATGGGGCGTGCCTTGGCAAATCGTACCCGAGATACTGCCGCGTCTCCTCGCCGACCCAGACCCGACCGTCTCGGCCCGTGTCTTCGCCGCTATGACGGAGATGGTAAAGCTGGACATTGCCGCGCTGGACCGTGCGGCCGCCGGATGAAGCAGGTGCACCTGCGCTGCTACCCACATGGCGGACCGTACGACGTGTCAGGTTTTGGCCACTAGACACGCCACTGATGTTCGCTTCGTCAAAGTTCATATAGGAAACAATGCTTGATTCTTGTTACAACTTAGGGTAGAAGTCCGCCAGCATTTTTCGGGACGAACCATGAGCGAAACCACCACCCGCGGCGAGCCAGCAACGCACGACGCCCTGCCGATCCGGCCGAGTGACGTGCTGATAAGCCTGCTGATCAACCTGCTGGCACCGATGTTTCTGTGCGGCAGCGGCGGCAATGTCGAGTTTGCCCGCCTCGCGGCGCGTGAGACGGTGGAGGCTTACCGGGTCAGCAGCCGGATGGACCTGCTGGCGGTCGCGCAGATCGTCGCCTTCGGTCTCGCCGCGCTGGGCTCGCTCAGCCTGTCGATGGCGGATGGGATCGGGCTGCCGATGATGCTGCGGCTGCGCGGCAACGCGGCCTCGTTGAACCGTGCGGCGGAGCAGAACCGTCGCGCGCTGGAGCGCAGCCAGGCGGCCCCCCCGGCGACAGAAGCGCCGGCGACAGAGCCATATGACGAAGCCTATGAGAACGAGGTGCTCGAGTCGCTGCGGCAGACCGAGATCATGGTCGCACAGGCGCGGGCTGAGTTGGCGGCCCAGGCGGCCGCGGTAGCGGTTGCTGATGCACCGGTTGCCGGATCGGTTGCCACAGCCGCCAAACCGGTCCTGCCGGCGAATCCCGCCGCATCGGCCAACCCGGCTCAGGTGGCCGGTTTCGCCCCGGCGTCCCCGCTTGCTTCACCGCGCATGCCTGTTCCAGCGGCAGCCGACGCACGCGGCAAGACTGGCACGGCGGCCATCGCGGGTTCGGCTGATCCGATCCTGACCGCAAGCGAACGGACGTATCGGACAATGTTTGCCGCCGCGATGACCGAGGTTGCCGGCGAGTACGTCACGGATCTGAGCAACCAGCCGCCGGCGCAGCGCCGGGAGGCCTCGATCCGCGCCGAGGCGTTGAGAAGCAGCGCCAGCGCGCTGCTGGCCGGCAGTGAACCGCCACCGTTCACCTTCAGCCTGCGCGATATGGTCAGGCCGCCGAACGCGGAGTGACATCGATCCGCACATGTGTTGATCGGTTGGCGCGGCTGCGGCAACCGTCATGGGGCGAAGGCACCATAGGCGTAAGAGCGTGATCGCCTGCGGCTGACCCAGTCAGAAGGCGTGAATCACGCGATCAAACAATGCCTTAAAGCGCGATTCGTGGGTCAACCTAAACCAATCGCGCTTTAGAGCGGTTGCCGATCACGTTGCACCACTTCGTCATGGCCGGGCTCGTCCCGGCCATCCGCCCCCAGCCGTTGGTGCAAAGATGGCCGGGACAAGCCCGGCCATGACGGGTTCAAAACGGAGCGACTTGATTGGAACGGGCGCGACCCCAGGATCAGCATGACCAATGCGTATCGCCCAACGGGTCAAGGTCTCGCCCGCCGGTACCATGGTCGGCCCGACGATAACCTATGGCTGCTGCGCGCCGCGCTGGTTGGTGTAGATCGCGAACAGCGTGTGCGACGCGCAGATGAACAGGCGTGAGCGGTTGCGGCCGCCGAACGTCAGGTTCGACACGGTGAACGGCACCTTGATCCGGCCCAGCTTCGTGCCGTCCGCCGCGATGCAATGCACGCCGTCGCCCGCGCTGCTCCAGACATTGCCGTCCTGATCCACCCGAAACCCGTCGGCGAAGCCCGGCGTGACGGTATGGAACACCCGTCCCCCGGCCAGCCGCTCGCCATCATCCAGCACGTCGAACACCCTGATATGACGCTCCGGATCGGCGGCGAACTGCGGTCCGCTCTCGGCCACGTACAGCAGCCGCTCGTTGGGCGAGAACGCCAGGCCGTTCGGCCCGACGAAGTCATCCGCCATCACCCGCAACCCGCCATCGCTAGGATCGAGGCGATACAGCGCCGATGGCAGTTCCGCCGTCTGCTTGCCGCCCTCATAATCCGTGTTGATGCCGTAATGCGGATCGCTGAACCAGATGGTCCCGTCCGACCGGCACACGATATCGTTCGGCGAATTCAATCGCTTGCCGTCGTAATGGTCCGCCAGCACGGTGATGCTGCCGTCCAGCTCCGTCCGAGTAATGCAGCGATGCCGATGCGAGCAGCCGATCAACCGGCCCTGCCGGTCACGGGTGTGGCCATTGGCGAAGCCGGAGGGTTTTCGAAATATCGACAGGCCACCGTCCTCGGTCCAGCGCATGATCCGGTCGTTGGGAAGATCGCTGACCAGCAGGCAGTTCAGGTCGGCGAACCACACCGGGCCTTCCAGCCAGGCGAACCCCTCGCCGAGTTTCACCAGCGGCGCATTCGGCAAGACATAGGCCCGGAAGCGCGGGTCCAGGATTTCCAGTTCGTTCATCTAGCTGAGATGGCACGGCTTGGGGACGGGCGGCACGTGCAACTGCACGGTCATCAGCACCGCCGGCACATCGCCGATGGTGCCCGACCGGTGGCCTTTGCGCCCGTCAGTCAGGCTGCAGCCCTGATCCTCACCGAGCGAGAATTCGCCGGCCCCTTGCTCGATGCGCGTACCGTCCATCGACTCGATCCACCAACGTCCGGACAGCACGACGATCCATTGCGGCGCCGGGTTTTCGTGCCACTCGCCAACCCAGCCAACCGGCTGCACCGTGTAGACGACCGTCGCCTCGGAGCGGTCCTGCTTGTTGTTCCACTGCGGCGCGGCGCCGCCGACGCCCTTCAGTTCAAACCCCGTCAGGGTGCAGCGGGTCTGGTGGCTGATCCCCTGTTCGTCGCGCCACAGATGCCAGTACGGCACGTCCGGCCGGGGTCCGCTGGTCTCGCTCATTGGCTGCTTCCTTTGATACCGGTCGTCAGTCAGCCTGAACTTCCCAACGCACGCGGCGTTCCGTCACAAGGCCGTCCCCGGCAGTCCGGTGGCGCCAGCGCCCTCACCGACCAGGATCAGCCGATGTCCGTCGGGATCACGCCTGCCGCAAGGCTGGTCGCTCGGCGAAGGGCTGACCTCGATCGTGACCCAGTCGGCAGCCACATCGTTCGACTGAATGGCCGTCGCGGTGCGCCCTGGTGGCATGTAGCCGAGCAATTCCAGGCCGGGGCTGGTGTCCGACGCGGGACGCAGTGCGGTGATCCGCGCCTGCGCGTCCGGCAAGCCGTCCAGCCGATCCTGCGCGGGACCTTGGTTCAGCGACCGGTCGCTCACGTGAAACCCGAGTGCCTGATAGAAGCCCAGGCTTTCCGTGGTCGAGGCGACGGACAGCGCGCTGTGGTCGATACCCTGGAACAGCCCGCCAGCCACGTTCTCGTGCCAGATTGCCCGTCCTTGACCGGGTGGAAACCAGATCAGCTCCAGCGGGTGACCATCCGGGTCGCGGAACTTGAAAGCCCGCACGCCGCCGTTCGCCGGCGGCAGGTGTTGCGGGCCGCCCTGGCTGATTGGCTGCCACCCCGATTGCCGGCCCAGGTGATCATAGGCCGCCGCCATGTCGGTCACCACGATCGCGAGATGCTGAAACCAAAGATCGTTGCTTTGACTATCGGCCGGGTATGGGCTGCCCGGCGGCATCATTCGCACCAGGGCGACGACCTGCGTGCCCAGCCGCAGCACGACCTCCTCGGCTTTAGCGTTGGCAAGGCCGAGCGCTGCCAGGATCAGGGGGTCGACGGGTCCGTGAGAGACTGTCTGGAACCCCAGTGCGTCGCGGTAGAATGCTTCCGCCCGCGGCAGGTCCGACACCACCCGGCAAATCTGCCGAATCCGCCGCACCTGGAAATGCTCGGCGTTTGCATCGCCAGCAGTTGCAACCGCTGGACGCATCATCATGCACCCAGCCGCTGCTTGATGTGGTCGGCCACCCGAAGCGCGTTGGCGATGATCGTCAATGTCGGGTTCACCGCGCCGATCGACGGAAAGAAGCTCGCGTCCGTAACATAGAGGTTGTCTAGCTCATGCGCCTTGCAATCAAGGTCCAGCACCGAGGTTGCCGGATCGGTGCCGAAACGGCAGGTGCCAGCCTGATGCGCGGTTCCGCCGATCGGGATGTTTTGGCCCAGATACAGGCGGCGGTCGATCAGATGCGGCCAGCCGCCCAGCGGCCCCAGCAACGACTGCAACTTGGCCCGCAGCCGCTTGGCAGCTTCCTCGTTGCCTTCGTGGATATCCAGCATGACACGGTCGCCATCGTAACGGATGCGGTTCTCCGGCCGTGGCAGGTCCTCGCTTTGCATCCAGAAGTCGATGGAATGCTCCGCCATCTTCTCGAACGGCATTTCCGGCAGCCAGGACAGCATGGCGGGCAGCGCCTCGCCGCGGATCTGCTCGCCATGCGTGGTCGCGCACATCTGGATCAGGCCCATCGGGTAAGGCCACTCGTCGCTGCCGAAGTAGAAGTCGCTCAACGCCAGCGTCTTCTGGAACACCGTGTGGTTCGGCTCCTTCAGCAACGCCATCACGATGGACATGTTGTGACGCATGTAGTTGCGTCCGACCTGATCGGACCCGTTGGCCAGCCCGTTCGGGTGCGCGTCGCTCAAGGATCGCAGCAGCAGCAGGGCGGAGCTCAGCGCGCCGCACGCGGCCACCACGATGTCGGCCGAATATTGCTCGAAATTGTTGTCGCGGATCACGTGCACGCGGCTGACGCTGCGGCCGGCGGCATCGGTCTCCAGCCGGGTGACATAGGCGTTGGTCAGCAGCGTGAAATTGGGGTGGGCGGCGCGGGTGGGATCGACGCAGATCACCTGGGCGTCGGCCTTGGCGTTGATGGCGCAGGGGAAACCATCGAACGCGTCGCAGCGGATGCAGGGGCTGTAGGTGGTCGCGCTGCCGTCGGGGTTCTGCTCCAGCTTGATGCCCAGCGGCAGGTGGAAGGGATGCAGTCCCTCTTGCTTCAGGATGTCACTAAGGCCCTCGATGCGCGGTTCGTGCTGCACCGGCGGATAGGCATAGGGCGCGCTGGACCACGGTTCGTTGGGGTCCTCGCCGCGCTGTCCGTGCACGTGATACAGCGCCTCGGCCTGGGTGTAGTACGGCTCGAACACGTCGTAGCCGAGCGGCCAGGCCGGCGAGATGCCGTCCGTGTGCTGCAATTCCTGGAAGTCACGTTCGCGCAATCGGAACAGGGCGGCGCCATAGACCTTGGAATTGCCGCCGACGAAGTAGTGCAATCCCGGATGGAACGTGCTGCCATCGCCGCCAAACCAGGTCTCCTTCGTCTGATAGATGGCGTCGACGAAGACCGCCTTGGAATCCCAGTTGGTGCGGGAGCGTGGCAGGTAATCGCCCCGCTCCAGCATCAGGATGCGTTTGCCGGTGGCGGCCAGGCTTTGCGCCAATGTGGCACCCCCTGGCCCGCTGCCGATCACGATCACATCGTAATGGTCACCCGTCGCCGCCATGCTGGCTCCTGTCGCTGGCGCGTGCGGCCGGCGGCGTGATGCCTCCGCCGAACACATCGCGATGCTGGTCATCGCCTGGCACGGGGTCAAGCCACCACTGGTCGCAATGGCGCGAGGCCGATATGGCGCGATTGTCGGCGGACCGGGTCAGGCTGATCGGCACGTCGCGGGTCTTGCCGATCGAAATGGCGTCGGATCACGCTGACGCGCGTGGTCGGGCGGGTCTTCCGGACGATCTCGGTCATCGGCGCGACAGCCAGCCGGTCCGGCGGCGTGATCGTGGCGCGACATGCAAATCATGCCTCGAATTCGCCCTCCATCCGGCCGCGCCGCCGGCGGCCGATCGCCAGTTCCGTCACCATGCCGTGCAAGGTGCGAAGCTCCTGCTCGGTGATCTCGCCGCGCTGGAACAGGTGCCGGATGTTGCGCACCATGCCTGGCCGCTTCGGCAGGTTGCGCAGGAAGCCGCAGGCGTCGAGCTGATCGACAAGGTGCGTCAGGAAGTTCTCCAGCGACCGCTTTGTCGCGACCGCTGTCTCGTTGGTCATCAGCGTGCGCGGCGGCGTGCCGTCATCCGCCGTCCACCATTCGTAGGCCATTACCAGCACGGCCTGCGCCAGGTTCAGCGACATGAAGTCCGGATTGAGCGGGAAGCGCACCAGGGCGTCGGCCTGCGCCATGTCGTCGTTGTCCAGCCCGGCCCGCTCCGGCCCGAACAGCAGCCCGGCGCGCAGGCCGCGGGTGCTAACCGCCCGCAACTCGACCGCGGCGCCGCGGGCGGTCAGCACCGGCTTGACGATGTGACGTGGCCGCGGACAGGTGGCGAAAACATGATGCAGGTCGGCCACCGCGTCGGCCACCGTGGGATGCACGGTCGCCACATCCAGCAGCCGATCGGCGCCTGATGCGGTGCGCCAGGCCTTCTCCTGCGGCCAGCCATCCCGTGGTGCCACCAGCCGCAGGTGGAACAGGCCGCCATTCGCCATTGCCCGGGCGCAGGCGCCGATATTGTCGGCCAACTGCGGCCGCACCAGAATCACGACGGGTGCATTGCCGATCGGGTGCAGGTCAGCGCCGCCGTCCCGTCCGGTCACGTGCCGGGCTTTGTTTCGGCATCAACCGTGATCTTGCCGGCGCCCTTGAGGTCCACGCTCGCGGAATGTCGCCAAGTGGTGCCTTTCGGCCCATCCTCCAGCAGGATACCTTTCGCAGCCAGTTCCGAGCGAATTGCATCCGCCCGCGCGAAGTTCCGCGCCTGACGCGCCGCAAGGCGTTCGGCAATGGCTGCCTCGATTTCCGGCGCGTCATCCGCCGCGCCCCGAAACCAGACGTCCGGCGCCTGTTGCAGCACACCCAGCATGTCCCCGGCGGCGCGCAGGCCGGCGGCGGCGGCGCGGTCGCCGGCCAGTGCCGCATCCGCCAAGCCGTGCATGGCGGAGATCGCCAAAGGCGAGTTCAGGTCGTCGCACAGCGCCGCCAGCACGGCTGCCGGCATCTCGCCGGCCGCCATCTGCGGGAACCGTTCCAATGCGCGGTAAAAGCGGTCCAGTTCCCGCCGCGCGTCAGCCAGGCCTTGATCGGAGAAATCCAGTTCAGACCGGTAATGGGTGCGCAGCAGCAGCAGCCGGATCACCTCCCCGGGGACTTTCGCCAGCACGTCGCGCACCGTGAAGAAGTTGCCCAGGCTCTTGGACATCTTCTCGCCGTTCACCTGCAACATGCCGTTGTGCATCCACATGCGGGCGAAGCGGCTACCCGGAAAGGCGCACAGGCTCTGCGCCATCTCGTTTTCATGATGCGGGAAGATCAGGTCGCTGCCGCCACCGTGGATGTCGAAGGTCTCGCCCAGGTAGCGCCAGGACATCGCGGAGCACTCGATATGCCAGCCGGGCCGGCCGCGGCCCCAGGGGCTGTCCCAGCCCGGCAGCTCGTCCGAGGATGGCTTCCAGAGTACAAAGTCGCCAGCATCCCGCTTGTATGGCGCGACATCGATCCGTGCCCCGGCCAGCAGTTCGTCCTGGCTGCGCCCGGACAGCGTGCCGTAGCTGGGATCGGAGGCAACCGCGAACAGCACGTGCCCCTCGACTTCATAAGCATGGCCGGACCCGATCAACCGCTCAATGATCATGATCATCTCGGCGATGTGCGCCGTTGCGCGCGGCTCCTGATCCGGCGGCAATCCACCCAGTGCGGCCATGTCGGCGTGGAAGTCGGCGGTGGTGCGGGCGGTTATCACGCCGATCGCTTCGCCGGTTTCACCGGCGCGGGCGTTGATCTTGTCGTCCACGTCGGTGATGTTGCGGACATAGGTCACCGATGCATACAGCCGGCGCAGCAGCCGGGCGAGCACATCGTAGACGACCACCGGCCGGGCGTTGCCGACATGGGCGAGGTCATAGACCGTCGGGCCGCAGACATACATCCGGACATGGCTCGGATCGACTGGTTCGAACCGCTCCTTGCGGCGGGTCAGGCTGTTGTGCAGGTAAAGTTCGGGCATCGCGCGCGGTCCATTCCTCGGCCCTGCGTTGTCCGCGAAAGCCGCTGGCAAAGCAATGCGATTTGACAAAGCGGCGGCGGCGGCGGTAGGCACGGCTTTCCTGATTGAGAACCATTCGCAATGCTGGATGAAGTGGCGACTTCGCACACGAGCTCGCGGGCCGGCCGCCGGCTGCCGCGACTACTGGCCGTGTTCGGTCCCGGACTGGTGGTCATGCTGGCCGACACGGATGTCGGCAGCGTCATCACCGCCGGGCAGAGCGGGGTACAGTGGGGCTACAAGCTTCTGGCGCTGCAGTTCGTTCTGGTGCCGATCCTCTATATGGTGCAGGAGCTGACGGTTCGTCTGGCGATCTTCACCGGCCGGGGCCATGGCGAGCTGATCAGGGACACCTTTGGCAAAGGCTGGGCCTGGATCTCGGCGGTTGGCCTGGGCGTCGCCACCCTCGGCGCGCTGCTGACCGAGTTTTCCGGCGTCGCCGGGGTGGGGGAGCTATACGGCCTGCCCCGCTATATCTCCCTGCCGATCGCGGCGATCACGTTGCTTGTCGTGGTAATCACCGGTTCGTATCGCCGTGTCGAACGTGTCGCCATCGCGGTTGGTCTGTTCGAACTGGCGTTCTTCTTCGTCGCCTGGGCCGCCCACCCGAACCTATCGGAAATGCTCGTCGGCAGCATCAGCATTCCTTATCGCAATCCAGATTATCTGTATCTCGCGGCGGCCAACATCGGCGCGGTGGTGATGCCCTGGATGGTGTTTTACCAGCAGTCCGCCGTTGCCGATAAGCGGCTGCGGCCCGACCATCTGACCGTGGCCCGCTGGGACACCGCCATCGGCGCGCTGCTCACACAGCTCATCATGGCCGCGGTGCTAATCGCCTGCGCCGCCACGATCGGCCGAACCAATCCGGGGGCGAGCCTTTCCTCGGTTGGTCAGATGAGCCAGGCGCTGACGCCGTTCCTGGGCAACACCGTCGGCAACATGGTCTTCGGCCTGGGCGTGCTGGGCGCCGGCATGGTCGCGGCCATCGTCGCGTCGCTCGCCTTCGCCTGGGGCCTGGGGGAGGTGACCGGCTATCGCCGCTCCCTGGAGCTGCACCCGCTGGAGGCACATTGGTTCTATGGGGTTTACGCGCTGTGCGTGGTCGTGGGGGCCGCGGTGGTGGGCGTATGGCCGGATCTAGTGTCCCTGAACGTGGGCGTTCAGGTGATGAACGCGCTGATGCTGCCGATCGTGCTCGGCTTCCTGATTGCCCTGGCGGTGCAGGCGCTGCCGCAGGCGCACCGGTTGCGCGGATGGTATCTGTGGACGGTGGTCATCGTGGCGGCGGTCACCTGCGCGCTGGGTGTGTTCGGCGGACTTTCGGGGGCTGGGCTAGTCTGATCGCGGGCGGCGCCCTGCCCGCCGCGGCGCCTTCCTGAGCTGCCGCTGAACCGTGGCAGCAGGCACTGCTCGCTTGCGGCGTCTGACGAAGGGTCGCTGGAGCGGTCGCACCAGGAGTGGAACCGCTCCAACTGTATTTCACGCGCGATTCCAACCTGATACCAACGACCTTGGATGTTGACCGGTCGGCGTGGCGACGTTGACCGTCATGGCGGGCGAAGGGCCGCCATCCGCGCCTGCATGGACTTGGAAAAGGCGTGGATGCTGACCCGCGTCGGCAGGACGACGTCGCGTCGCCGATGTGTCAAGTCCCGCGACGGCTGTTGGGGTGGACGGCCCCACGGCATCGCGTGCCAAAGTTGGGTTGTCATAGCTCCAACAAGAGGACCGTCCAGATGAAGCTTAAGCGCATTGCCATTGATACCTCCAAGCATGTTTTCACGCTGCACGGCGTCGATGAGCAGGAACATCCTGTTGTGCGCAGGAATCTCAGGCGCGCAGAAATGGAAACCTTCTTTGGCAAGCTTCCCAGCACCGAGGTGATCATGGAGGCGTGCGGCGGCGCGCATCATTGGGGGCGCTTGCTGGCCCGGCTGGGCCATACGGTGCGCCTGATACCGGCTCAGTACGTCAAGCCGTTCGTCAAGCGCGCCAAAAACGATCGCGCCGATGCCGAAGCGATCAATGACGCGGCGTCGCGCCCTGGCATGGCCTCGGTGCCGGTCAAGAGCGCCGAGCGGCAAGCCGCGCTGGTCATTCTGCGCCACCGTGAGATGCTGGTCGGCCAACGCACTCAATTAATAAACGCCCTGCGCGGGCATGCCACCGAGTTCGGCGTCATTGCCGGCAAAGGCACGGCGCATGTCCAACCGTTGCTGGACAGGCTGGGTGCCGAGACGGCGATCCCAGCGGCGGCACGGACGATGTTTGTGCGCATCGGCGAGCAGATCGCAGAGCTTGACCGCCAGATTGGCGAACTCGATGCCGAGTTGCTCGCCCAGCACAAGGCCAACCCGGTCAGCCGCATGCTGGCTGAGGTGCCCGGCATTGGCCCGGTCACCGCCATCACCCTGGCACTCGCCATTGATAGCCAGGACTTCGCCTCCGCGCGCCACTTCGCGGCCTGGCTTGGCCTCACGCCGAAGGAGCACTCGACGGGCGGCAAGCAGCGCATGGGCCGCATCAGCAAAGCCGGCAATGAACGGTTGCGCAGCTTGTTCGTGGTGGGCGCCACCGCGGTGATCCAGCATGTCAGGCCAGGCAGGCCAAACACCTCCACCTGGCTGCTGGCGTTGCTCGCGCGCAAGCCAAAGAAGCTGGCTGCGGTGGCGCTGGCCAACAAGACAGCCCGCATCGTGTGGGCGATGATGTCGCGCGGCGAGGCCTACCGGCATCAGCCGGCTACCGCCTAGCCGCAGCGGCTGCCGGGGTTCAAGGCCAACAGCAAGATGACCAACGGTCGCACCGACAAGCGAGAAATGCCGTTTATACCTGTGGCCGAACCAGGCCGCGCGGTTGTTTGGCACTCGCTTGCGGATCCCATCTGGGCCAGCGGTCATGCGACCGCGCCAACAGGCCGGACACATGACCGCATGCGACCCTCAGCTCATCCTGTGCATAGCCGTCTTGAACCCAAGGGGCCGTCCACACATGGTATAAGATCGCTCCACTATTCCAACCCCGCGCGCGACGGCCGAGGTCCGAACAGCCGCAAATTGTCCAGCGCCCTGACAGTCGAAGGATGCGTACGTTGCCAGACCGGCAGCCGTGCCAACACCGGCGTACCATGCGACTTCCCTACAACTGGCGCATCAGAACGCCGGCCAGCAACGCCGATCCCGCGGCGAACAAGAACGGCGCACCCGGGAACACCACTGGGACAAGATGGGTGGTGAAGGCGTAGAACAGATCGGCGGTCAGCATCGGCGCGACGATCGCTGTCAGGCCTTCAACCGCCGACAGCACGCCTTGCATCTCGCCCTGGCTGTTGACCGCGCCGCGGCTCGACACCATGGCGCGAACCGACGGCGTGGCCAGCCCGCCCAGCGCGATCAACGCCACGGCCGGTATCATAGTCCAGCCGGCGAACGCGATGGCGAGGACACCGTAGCCAAGCGCGCCGCACAGATATCCCACGATGGCGGTGCTTCGGTCACCAATCCGGCCGGTGACATGGCGCAGCAGAAAGCCTTCCACGACCGCCTGTGAAAGACCCACGCCGGCGAGCACGAACCCGCTCAGCAGCGAACCCCAGCCAAAGCGGTAGCCGGTGAACAGCACCAGGCTGCTTTGCACCGCGCCTAGCCCGATCCAGGTGCACGACCACGCCACAGCCAGCCGCACAAGCGCCCGATCGCGCACCACGCCGAGCAGGAAACCGAATGGATTGGCTCGCGCCCAGGTGATCGGTCGCCGACGCTCCTCCGCCAGGCTCTCCGGCAGCACGAAGAACCCGAAGCACAGGTTGATGAATGATAGCCCGGCGGCAACGGTGAACGGCAGCCGCAGGTCAAATCCGCCGAGGAAACCGCCGAGCGCGGGGCCGATGACAAAGCCCGCGCCAAAGGTCGCGCCGATCAGCCCGAACAGGCGGGAGCGGTCTTCGGGCCGCGACACATCCGCGATATAGGCCGTCGCGGCAGGCACGTTGGCTGATGTCGCGCCGGCGATTAGCCGCCCGGCGAACAGCCACCAGAGGTTGGGCGCGAACGTCAGGAAGACGTAGTCGCAGCCGAGACCGAACACTGACGTCAGGATAATCGGGCGGCGGCCGAAGCGGTCGCTCAGTTCACCGAGGATCGGCGCCGCGAGGAACTGCACGCCGGCGTAAGCGGCGATCAGCGCGCCAACCCAAGGCGCGGCCCGTTCCGGCGGCAGATGCGTCAGTTGCCGGACCAGTCCCGGCACGATGGGCGCGATGATGCCGACGCCGATCGCGTCCAGACCGAGCGTCACCAACACAAAGGCAACGGAAGCGCGGCGTTGCTGTGACATGATGGACCAGATGTTGGGGGAACAAAGCGGCTGAACACCTCGCACGGGAACGTGCGATCGCAACCTCGGCCAACCGGCAATACTGTAAAGTTGTGCTGTCTGGATCGCCCTTGCCGCGGTTTCTGGTGCTCTACGCGGCGATGTTCGCCGCGTTTGGTGCCACGGCGCCGTTCATGCCTGGCTTGCTCGCACAGGACGGTCTGCAGGCTGACGCGATCGGGGTTGTGCTGGCTGGCGGCACGGCGATCAGGCTGTTGGCAGGCCCGATGGGTGGTCGCCTGGCCGACCGCACCGGCTGGCCTTCAGGCGTCCTTGGGGGCTTCACCGCCGCGGCTGCCGTCATCGCCCTGGCCTACGCCCCGGCGCGCGGCCTGCCGGTCCTGCTTCTGATCAGCGTTGCCCATGCCTCGGTCCTGGCGCCCTTGACGCCGATCGCCGATGCGCTGGCACTGGGTTCGGCGCAAGACAAGCCAGGCTTCGAATATGGCTGGGTGCGCGCCGCCGGCTCGGCCGCCTTCATCGTCGGCACGCTCGTTGCCGGGCAATGTGTGAGCCGAACCGGGCTTGGCGTCATCGTCTGGCTCAATGCTGGTCTGCTGGCGGTCGCCGCCTGTCTGGCCTGGCTGGTCCCGAACCGCGTCGCCGGCGCCAAGGCGACGGAGCGGGCGGCGGCGGCCAGCAGCCCGATCCGGACATTGCTGCGAATCCCGATGTTCCGCCGGCTGATGATCGTCGCCGCGCTGATCGGCGGCAGCCATGCGCTGCATGACGGCTTCGAGGTCATCCGATGGCGCGCCGCCGGCCTGTCGGCGAGCCAGTCCAGCGTGCTGTGGGCCATGTCGGTGGCCGCCGAGGTCGCCGTCTTCCTGTTTTTCGGCCGCCGCCTCCTGGACCGCCTCGGTCCGGGAAAGGCGATGATGCTGTCGGCCACGGCGGGGATCGTCCGCTGGGGCACGGCGGCCCAGACCGCCTGGTTCCCCGCCATGGCGCTGGTCGAGCCCCTGCACGGCCTGACGTTCGCCCTGTTGCACCTTGCGTGCATGGACATGATCGAGACCGTTGTGCCGGCCAACCTGGCGGCCACCGCACAGACCTTTTACGCGACCATCGCGATGGGCGCGATGGCGGCGGCGGTGACATTGGTCTCCGGCCCGCTGTACGGGACATTTGGCGCCGAAGCGTTCTGGGCCATGGCGGCGATGTGCGCGCTCGCGTTACCGATTGCCCGCGGCATTACACTGCCGCGGCGGCGGCCGGCCGCGTAGATTGCCGAACACGCAGCCCCGTCACCTAGAGCGTTTTCCGTTTCCGTTTGCCTTGGCTCACGGACCCCCCTCTAGCCCTTTGCTTGATCGCGTGATACACCGTTTCGGTGATGCCACCTGCTCGGATCACGCTTGTCTTATGACTTGCCCCAGGTTTTGCGGAACAATGGTTCACCAGCGGCGGGTTGCAACCCGCCGCTGGTGAAGCGGGATGGATCGAGATCACGCCGGTCGGGTAGGACCGAGTTAGAGTGGGATCGCCCGCTTCTTTTCCTCAAGGCCCGAACGGATACCTGGGTGTTGCACGCCCCGGATGACAAGCATGGGACAGGAAAAGATGAGCCACGCCATAGCACCAACCGCGGATCACGTCACCCTCGGCATCGACGTCGCCAAAGACACCCTCGAGGTCCACCTCCACCCGCAGGGCCTCGCCCAGCGGTTCACCAATGATCGCCAAGGCCACGCCAGGCTGATCGCCTGGATCACCCCCTACCAGCCAACCCGCATCGTCTTCGAGGCCACCGGCGCCTACCACCGCGCCCTCGAAATGGCGCTGGGCCGCGCCGCGCTGCCCGCCGTCAAAGTCAACCCGCTGCAGGCCCGCCGCTTCGCCGAGGCCACCGGCAAACGGGTCAAGACCGATCCCGTCGATGCCGCCATGCTGGCCCGCTTCGGCGCCCTCCTGCAGCCCGACATCCCCCCCGCCCGGGATCCAACCGTTGATCAGCTGGCCGAACTGCTGGCCGCACGGCGGGCCTTGGTGAAGGACCGCACCGCAGCACTCAACCGCGCCAAGACCCTCACGCTGCCCTGCTCAAGCGCCAAAGCCAGCAACACCTCAAGCAAATCGACACCCAGATCCAGGCCATCGATCGCCAGCGGACAACCATTCTGGCCGCCCATGACAGGCTCAAGGCCCGCTTCGACATCCTTGTCAGCATCCCTGGCCTGGGCGCCGCCACCGGCCTCGCCTTGCTTATCGACATGCCAGAACTCGGCTCGATGGACGCCAAGCAGGCCGCCAGCCTCGCTGGCCTGGCGCCGGTCACCCGACAATCCGGCACCTGGCAAGGCAAAAGCTTCATCCAGGGCGGCAGGGCCAACCTCCGGCAGGCGATCGACATGCCCGCCCTGGTCGCCATCCGCTTCAATCCGCCGCTGAAGGCCAAATACCAGGCGCTGCGCCAGGCCGGCAAACCCGCCAAGCTCGCCATCGTCGCCATCATGCGCAAACTCGTCATCATCGCCAACGCGCTGCTGCGGGATCATCGCAGATGGACGCCAGACGTCGCTTGACCAAGACGCATACTCTAGCCCTTGGTTTGATCGCGTGATTCACCGTTCCGGTGATGCCACCTACTCGGATCACGCTCTAGTCTCGAATTTCGCCAGCCTGACCGCGGTATGCCCCCGGCTTGGCCGCAGGCTGGGCATGACCAGCAGGCAATCGTCATGCGGCGTGCGAATTTCCGTCTCGCCGTCCATCGCGATCAAGGTGTTGCGGCGTGCGATGATGTCGCCGCCCCGATAGGCCTGCACGAAGGCGAAGTTGGAGGTCATCGCGGTCACCGCCGTGGTGACCTTGGCGATCCGGCTCTGCTGCGCCAGGGGCGGCGGCAACGGCGCATCCGGCGCGACAATCCCCAGGTGCCGCAGCAGTCCCGCGACGCTGCCCAGCAAGGTGTCCACGGTAGATTGTTCCCAATGCTGCCCGGCCTCCACCAGACAGGCGACATAAGGCGTGGCAGCGCTGCAAAATCGCGTGTAGTCGATCAGCCGCCGGCCGTTCACATGGCCTTCGTCGGCGATGACCAGAGGCGGCGTGCCGATGCCGACCGCCAGCGCCTGGCCCTTGGCCGGGGTGCCGCTCAGGATCAACGCCTCCGACGGCCACAGCATGGAATGCAAGTCGAGCAGGACGTCAACGGTGCCGATGAAGGCGCGGATCTCCCGCGCCCGATCCAGTTCGATCGAATGCCGTGGTCCGTCCAGGATCGCCTCGTCCCAGACCCGGTTCAAGTCCTCGTCAATAAAGCGCGAAGCGGTGGGCCGCCGAGCATCAAAACGGTCAAAGGCGGACAGGTTGATAAAGCCGAGTGACAGCCGGCCGACGGTTGGCACAAGACCGGTGCGCAGCAACAGATCCAGGACGATCGCGCCGGCGAATTCATTCCCGTGCATCAGGCTGAACAACGCGACATGCGGACCTCGCCGCCCGGAATCGCGCATCGTTATGCCCTGGATACCGGTGTTGCCGGCGATCCAGGCCGAAAGATCGGGCGGAACCAGACGGACCTCGAAGTCAGGCAGCGGGGGGTGGGGAATGAACGGACCCATCGGGCACCTGGATCAGGCCAGCAGCCGGTCCGCGAGCCGCCGGACGAACCGGTCGCAGGCATCCAGCTCGGACTGGGCGATCCACTCGTCGGGCTGGTGGGCCTGCACGATATGACCGGGGCCGCAGACGATCGTCGGGATGCCAGCCTGCTGATAGAAGCCGCCCTCGGTGCCGTAGCTGACCTTCCCGACACTGTTCGACCCGGTGACCTGCTTGACCATCGCGGTCAGCGCGTGATCCGGCGGCAGCGCCATGCCCGGCATTTCCAAGCCGACTTCATATTCAAAGCCGCAAGTGGCGTGCACCGCCTTCATCGCAGGCTCGATGGTTTCGCCGATCCAGGCCCGCATCCGCTGCATGTGCCGCTCCGGCGGGTCGCCTGGGATGCCACGCCATTCCATGCTGAACGTGGCGTGTTCCGGAATGATGTTGAGGATCGTGCCGCCGTACACGGTGCCGACATGAATGGTGGTGTGGGGTGGATCAAAGCCCGGCTCGAACGGGCCTTCCATCGCCAACCGGCGGGCTTCGCGGGCGACCCAGGCAATCGCCTCTCCGGCCGCCTGGACTGCGTTCACGCCACGCGCGGGATCACTGGAATGGCCGGTCAGCCCGCGCACCGTGACAGTCAGATCCAGTTTGCCCTTGTGCGCCAGGATCGGCTGCATGCCCGAAGGTTCACCGACCACGCACATGTCTGGCTTGAGGCCGGAGTCAGCCATGTCCTCGATCAGCCGGCGTGCGCCAAAGCAGCCGACTTCCTCGTCATAGCTGATGAACAAATGCAGCGGACGGACCAGTTCACGGGCCTGGAAATCCGGTACCGCCGCCAGGCAGGCGGCAACAAAACCTTTCATGTCGCAGGCGCCGCGGGCGAACAGTTTGCCGTCACGCCGGCGCAGGGTGAAGGGATCGCCAGTCCAGGCTTGGCCATCCACCGGCACCGTGTCGACATGGCCGCTGAGCGCCAGGCCGCCCGCCGTGTTCGGGCCGATGATGGCATGCAGATTGGCTTTCTGCCCGGTGGTGTCGGTGCTGACGCGATATGCCACGCCATGGCGGTCCAGGTAATCGCGGATAAACTCGATCAGCGCGAGATTGCTGTTCCGACTGGTGGTGTCGAACGCCACCAGACGCTCCAGCAGCGCTGTCGTGGTCATCCGATCGGCGACGGAAGCATGATCCATGGTCTTAATGTATACGGGTTCAGGGTGCCGGCAACCATGGACGCCCATGATGTCTGATGCAGCCACGGGACGATGGCGGTATCGGCACACGAATCACAAAAAATGAGGCACCGGGCTGCGCCGCCAAACGAACGAAGAAAAGCTTGGGATCAGAGGGGTTGGTGCATGGAATCGGAGTGGCCGCTCAGCCCCGTAGTAACCCGAATTTACTAACCCGGGGTTTCCGGCAAATGCGGTCGCGCCCTCTGTTCCTGGTTTACCCTGCCTTTCGTGCCAAGTGCCATACGTGCGTATCCTGAGCCGTCTGCTGATCCTTATGGCTGGCGTGTTTGCTACGGGAGGGTGATGAATGGGTTTGCCGAAACCGTAATTGCTCCGGAGTGAGCGAGAATGGCACTGATTATGTCGGTCGTTGGGCCAGCCGGTGATGCAGGCATGATGATCGGCACGACTATGGTCGCGGCCAAGCGGATCGGAGGCGGGTTGCCCGCGGTCGGGACGTTTCGCGGAACGCCGATCGTGTCAGGCGTTGAGGTGACGACGACGTAGCGGTCGCCGGGCTCTCCTGTCGTGGAGGCCACCAGGGTGCCGGCCGCGCCCCTGAACCCGCCGATCTCTCGACGCGGACGGTCATCCGCGCCATAGATCGTTGCTTCAGGCGAGATAAGGGCGCCCCCACGCGGGTGGCTGCGAACGGTGATCTGATAGGGGCTGTTATCGGCCGGTAGTGCGAAAACGATGTAGCTTGCTCGGCCCGCGGGCGTCTCGACGCACGGCGAGGCGGCGTCCATGATCACGGTGCTGCTGCCCCCGCGTCCAAGCGAGACCTCGTTGCCCGGCATGAGCCGGGGCGCCGTATCACACACGCGGTCCGCGAGCGAGAGGAGCGGCGGCTGACTGCAGCCAGCCAGGAGCATCAGCGACAAAGCCGGAATCGCGCTGGTTTTCATCACGTGAGCCGCTTGCAGACAGCGGACGCCGCTGAGCCCATTGCTGACTGAAGCGTGCGCGCGGCCCCATCCGAGTTGGCGGCGATGTCCGAGTAGTCCTGAAAGGAAGCAGCGGTCACCGTGGGATCGGCCGAAATCACATTTACCATGTTGATCGTGTCCTGCATGAGGACCCTGTGGCTTCGTATGTCCACGAGGCGCGCCTGCATGACGATGTCAGGCTTGAACGGCGCGGCGTTGGTGACGGCGTAATAGCCGTAGCGCGTGACCACAACATCAAGAACGGCGTCCGCGCCTTGGGCGCCGACCGAGCCATACTGCTTCAGGAGACTTGTTCTCCGCACGTCCGCCGGGAGCGCGGACGGCTGCACGCCGGCGTCACGCAGGCACGCGACCAGTGCCTTCGAGAACGCGGCTTCGGGGTCGGATTTGGCGTGAACGAGGGATTTCGCGAACTCGCGGCTGCGGTTGCCCTCCTGCACCGCGTTGACGAGCAGGAACAAAGCGCCATTCGTGGGCGGCAATACCGCAACGGTCGGCTGCTCCGGGAAACCCGGCGTGAGAACGTCCATACGCCGCACGCTGGCCAGGTTCGCATGATCGAACACGATCGGCGCTGTCCCGCAGCTCGCGAGAGACAGCATGCCGATCAGCGTGGCCCGTCATGTCACGATTGAGCCCATAAGCTGGAACACGCGCCATGATTCTGACATCGGAATGATCTTCCTTCGACTCACAATGCACGAGGTTCATGAATTCTGGCGCACGGACCGTGCGTCTAGATGGAACGGTACACTATCATAGTGAACTTTTGCACAATAAATCAGTTAATTGGAAGATTATAGATTCGATATCGCGTAGATACTAGGGGATCGGACAAACCATGTCGCAGAAGCCTGGACTTCCGCGCAAGCCTTTTATCATCCGGCATCATATTGAAATATTTGGATTAAATTCAGCAGAATTTGCTTTATGAATGTTTCAAGTTCCGTATGGTTGCCTGTGACAGTACACCGTACCGCTCAGACGCATGGACCTACTACCGGCGCGCTAGGGTAACGGCAACGCGATGATCAAAATGCAAGACTTTCGGATACCTAGCTGATGCTTATAGTTTCAGCAGCTTACAAGTTCCGAAAGTAACAGGGGCAAAACTGTGGGCAGCGCCTGTTCAGGCGGGGCGGAACTGGCCTCTGACATACCGATCGAGCGGCTGAACGACGATGTGCCCTGGCGTCGTGAGTCTGCTGCCCAGATAGTCCCAGAGCGCGATGCCAAGTTTGTCGCAGGTCTTGGCGAGACCCAGAAACGCATCACGGCAGTCGCGGCCGCCGTCGCTGCGTGTTCCGGCGCTGACGTTTCGCCGGGTCACGTAGCACCGGATGTCGTTCTCTGACCCGTTGGTGTGGAGCGGGATTTCTGGCCGCTGCAGCACCATCAGCAACTCGGCCTTGTTGGCATGCAGCCGCTTGAGCAAGCGGTCCAGCGTGACGAAGCCGGTACGGCGCAGGAAGATGCGGTCGAACCGCGCGCGCAATCCGACAGCCCGGCGCGGGCTTGGCTTGAGCCGGTAAGCCTTAAGACTGGTGTAGAAGTCCCAGATCAGGCTGCGCACCCGGGTCTGCGCCGCGCGATGCATGTCGGTGAAGGCGTCCAGCTTATGCACCAACCGTTCCGCATGGACCCAGCACAGCGCGTGATGTCCGACGTTGAACTGGCCGGCGTCATCGCTCAGCACGACGGCATCGCAGAGGAATTTGTGCGCCTGAACGCTGCCCCACACGGCGGCCTCTGTGGCAACCCGCACCGGATCGGGCGTCACCTCCAGTGCGGTGAAGCCTAGGCGGTCGAGATGCGCCAGCCATGCTTTGTGATTGGCAAAGCGCGTCTCCGGCTGACCCGCAAGGCGGGCGATCAATGGCGTGGCCAAAGAATGCTTTCGCATGTAGCCATAGGCTGCGTCGTTGAGCACATAGTCGCTATGACCGGCACGCAGCAGGTCAAGGAAGTTCAGCCGGGTTTTCGATGTGCGGGTGGCGAACCAGGTGAACCAGTCATTGCCGATCTGCGTGCAAAAGCCGTTCTTGGCCTTATGCCGTGCCCCGGTATCGTCCACCGAGACGTAGGGCGCCGTCGCCAGCCCGGCGCGCAGAACGTCCTGGGCTTCGGCGACGAAATCCGCCTGCTTGTCAGTCAACAGGCGTTGTAGCTGGCGCTTCGAGATCGACACGCCGACCGAGCGCAAGAGTGTCGTCAGCCGGGCTAGCGTGGACTGCCCCTGATGGTAGTGCATCAGCACGAAGCGGCGAAGTTCGGGACCAAAATGGCCATCGATCCCCGCCGGCAACGGCGCCAGCAGCGTGCGTCCATCCGGCGTGACCCAGCGCTCGCGCTGGTACCGGGTTGCACATACCGAAATCACCAGATCCTGCACCAGAAATGGCTCATGACCCCGGAAGCACGAGCCTTCCGGGACGGCGACCTTCACCACTTGGTCTTCGATGCTGACCCGGGGCGCCACCTTGCCCCGGAACCGCCGCTTCTCGTTCTTGGCGGGCCTGGGCGGCTCTGTCCCCTTGTCCATGCCGCTCGGTTTGATCGTCGGACGGCCCGTCAAACCTTTCAGACGGGCGATCTCTTCGCGTTGCTCACCAATGACCTTTTCCAGAGCGGCGACTTTACCAAACAGCTCAACCAGCAGCGCCTCAAGCTCTGCACGACTCAGCCCGGAAAGGGACGGTGGCGCCGGCACACCTGTAAAGAACCCGACCAAGTCGAGCCAGAGCAAGAGAAAATGCGACGGTGCCCACAGTTTTGCCCCTCTTACTGCTTATAGTTTCAGCAGCTTACAAGTTCCGAAATACGACCGGAAGCCTGCAGCACAGTCAGCGCCGAATGGCACGATCTCGCGTTCGTATCAATAAGCGTGCGGCCGTTCTCCAATAGCATGGGTTGGGCACGCCCATTCGTCTCAGCTAATTTGCGTCGAAAAAACCGATGATTGTGCGTTGAAGCGTTCATCATAGTGCGCCGCACCACCTATCTCCGCGTCCTAGCCCGTCAAAAGGCGGGTCCTCCCCCATGCTCGCCCAAAGCAGGGCTGCGCGTGGGTCCGGTCCCGGCTGCGCCGCTTTTGACGGACTGCGGGCGCTCCGATGATTCTGAATTGCAGGTGATTCTGAATTGCAGGGCGGGGACGAGGAACGGGCTTTTCAGGCCGAACAAGGAACGGGGCTAGAAAGCAAGGAAGAAAAAGGCTTGGCAAGGGAAGTTTAAATTGACGCTTGACGTATAGCGTATATATGCTGTATCCAAGTAATAAATGATTCTCAGCTACAGGGACAAACAGACCGAGCGGTTCAGTCAAGGTGAATTCGTCAGGGCGTTCCAGGGTTTCGAGCAGCAGGCTGAACGGCGGCTTGCCATCCTAAACGCCGCGTTGTCGCTCGATACGCTGCGGGCATTACCGAGCAACCGGCTTGAAGTCCTTAGGGGAGACCGCGCCGGCCAGTGTTCCATCCGGATCAATCATCAGTGGCGCATCTGCTTTGAGTGGCCGGACGGGCAGCCGGGACCGGATAATGTTGAAATCGTGGATTATCATTGAAGGAAAGGAGACCGTCATGTTCAAGCGCGCTGTTCATCCCGGCGAAATCCTGAAAGACGAGCTGGAAGGGTTGGGCATCACGCCCACTGAATTTGCGCGCCAGATCGACGTGCCTGCCAATCGCGTCAGCCAGATCATCGGCGGCAAGCGCGCGATCACCGGCGACACGGCGCTCCGCTTTGGGCACTGGTTCGGCACCGACCCGCAGTTCTGGCTTAACCTCCAGGCGCAGTTCGATCTTGCCATCGCCGACCGCCAGACCGGCAATGCCATTCGCCATCTGCCGACCAAGGCCACCTTGCCGCCGCACACCGAGCCGCCGAGGTTTTTTTGATGACGGGGCGGAACGCATGACCAGCCGCATGACCGACAAGGGGTTGCTGTGAAGCACTCGGATTTTACCCTTGGCGGGATATTCCGGTGCGGCGGGCGGCAATGGCGCTGCACGGATCTTGGCACCCGCACCATCATCGCCATACGCATCGACAGCGTTGACGTGCAGAGCACCACCGCCGAATTGTGCCGGACGCTCGACCGGGCCGCAGCAGAGGCGGAAGGTTGGTTTAGTGGCCCACCTTACGCCGTCGCGGAGCACGTTTTCGATGAAGACGGCATAGAGGGATGCACGGAGCAGCCGGGATAACCGATAAGTTTCTAGTGTTGATTTAGCAAGAAAATATTTGACAATCATAGCAAAAATGCTATAATTTTCTATGACTTGGACGGTGGAATTTCTGGATGACGACGTAAGGGCGGAACTTGACGCCCTCCCTGATGACATCGGGGCTGCGTTTTTGCGGATTGCTCGGTTGATCCAGAGCGAAGGGCTGCAAAAGGTGCGCGAACCCTATGTCAAACACCTTGAGGGGCCGCTGTGGGAAATGCGGATGAAGGGCAAGGACGGCATCGCCCGCGCCGCCTAAATCACCGCCACGGGCCGCCGCGTCATCGTCGTGCATGTCTTCCCGAAGAAGACGCACAAGACACCGCGCCGCAACCTCGAACTGGCCCGCAAAAGGGCGAAGGAGTTTTTACGATGACCAAGACCATTCCGGTTGATCAGTGGGCCGACGAAAAGCTGAAAGACCCGGCTTTCAAGGCCGCTTACGACGCCCTGGAGGACGAGTTCGCCCTTGCCGCCGCCCTGATCCGCGCCCGCGCCGACGCGGATATGACGCAGGAGCAGGTTGCCGAGGCAATGGGGACGACGCAAACCGTTGTCGCCCGACTCGAAAGCGGGAAAACCATGCCTTCCACCCGCACCCTTGAGCGATTTGCCAAGGCTACCGGAACGCGCCTGTGCATCAGCTTTAAGCCAATCCCTGCACGGCAATAACGTGTGCCGACCCGTTTTCAGCCTACCGGATCGGGCGTATGTGAAACCATGTTTGGCACCCGACGGATGGGAAGACTGACCCTCGCCGCAGCGTGCCTATTGGCGCAGTGCGCACAACCGCGCACAGCAAAGACCACGCTCCCAAGCGTGATGTCCTCTACAAACTCCTCGTTCCCGTATGGAACCTACACCGTTGACAGTTATCACATGCCGACGTTAGAGATGGTCGGCTTCGTCGCTACAGCATTTCGCCTCCGTTAAGTGGATCTCCTGCCTGTTGGTTACGTAAGGTACTGCTGTCAGGTCGCCTCGCAGGGAGGGCGTAGCCTGATCGGAGAGGCGACCCGACAGCAGCGGCAAAATTCATGCGGCTGCCACGTGTGGCGGCAGGTGGGTGAAGTAGGCTTGGTCCGGCGTCCGGGCGTCAAGGCTCGAGTGCGGTCGTTTGCAGTTGAAGAAATCCAGATATACCCCGATCAGGCGCCGCGCTTCGGCGACGGTTTCATAGGCCCGCAGATAGACCTCCTCGTACTTCACCGACCGCCACAGCCGCTCGACAAATACGTTGTCTCGCCACGCACCACGACCGTCCATGCTGATGGCGATCCCGTTCTCCAGCAGCAGCCCGGTGAACGCGGCACTGGTGAACTGGCTGCCTTGATCGGTGTTGAAAATGTCCGGTTTTCCCTGCCGCGCCAGCGCTTCCTCGACGGTCTCGAGGCAGAAATCAACCTCCATGGTGACCGACACCCGCCACGCCAGAACCCGCCGGCTAAACCAGTCAACCACCGCCGCCAGATAGACAAAGCCTTTCGCCATCGGAATGTAGGTGATGTCCATCGACCACACCTGGTTGGGCCGGTCAACCGGCAGGCCGCGCAAAAGATATGGGTAAATCTTGTGTCCTGGACACGGCTTTGACGTGTTCGGCCGACGGTAGATCGCCTCAATACACATTCGGCGCATCATCGTCCGCACCATCTCGCGGCCAATGATCACCCCCTCCCCGCGTAGCAGATCGCGCAGCATCCGGCTGCCCGCGAACGGGTAGTCCAGGTGCAGCGCATCAATCCGCCGCATGATGACAAGCTCGCCCTCGGGCACCGGCTGCGGGTCGTAGTACAGGCTGCTGCGGCTCAATCGCAGCAACGCCGCCTGCCGCCCCAGCGGCAACTCGTGCGTCCGGTCAATCATCGCTTTGCGCTCCGCAGGCCGGCCTTGCTGAGCGCACCGGACAAAAAATCGTTCTCCAGCGTCAGCTCTCCGATCTTGGCGTGGAGTGTCTTGACGTCGATGACAGGTGCCGGTTCGGATGCTCCGCCGCCCGAACCAAACAGGCCCGAGGCTGCCTCCAGCAGGTGTCCCTTCCAGGCAGTGATCTGGTTCGGATGCACCTCAAACTGTTGCGCCAACTCGGCCAGCGTCTTCTCGCCCTTGATCGCGGCCAGCGCCACCTTGGCCTTGAAGGCCGCAGCGTGGGTCCGGCGTGTTCGCTTCGTCATATTCGCTCCTGATCCGCGGCATCCTCGCCGCTCTCAGGCAGAAGTTCCACTTAGCAGACTGTCCGAATTTAGCCGACCACCTCTGTTCTCGTGGCCGGGCCACGCGAGCGAAACGCCAATTCCGGCGCTGTGTGAGCAGGAGGCAGACGACGCACAGACAGCGCGGCACACCTACCTCAAGTGGAGAACTCAGGGCTTGGCTCACGATGACGCCAACGATGCGGCGCGGCTAGAGCTCCGAGGCAGCAAGGCGGGAGAGAAATTGGAGACAATGAGCCAATCTCGGGAGACGCTGACGCCTCAAGAGGCATGGCTCTATGGACTCCGAAACTGCGTGATTAGCACAGAGGTAGAGCGGGCTAATAAAGAGGGGCGCTGATCATAGCCCACCTTGCCGCCGGATGGACTTTACGCATCCCGGATGCAATAGCTTATCCCGGTAAAATCAAATGGCGGCGTGACAAGACCCATTGTGGTAAGGGCCTCTTTGGCCTCCTTGATCAAGTCGGGCGGGACTGACGATCCCATGGAATGTCCATAAGCCAGCGGGACGGCGGCGAGCAGTTTCCCGTCCCGTGTGCATTCCACAATTTTCTTGATCGTGCTCGACATGCCGGGCCTTTTGCCTTCAATTACCGGGGAAGCTTAGCGCGACCCAAATCCGAAACTCAACATTATGCGGCACCGCCGGAGCGCCCGAGCCTACGGCCAGGGATGTCCTTCGTAACATGCGATACCCCAGTCCTCGGCAATCCGCCCATCGACAAAGCGATAGATTGCGATACAGGGCATCACGACCGGATGACCCTCCTTTTTGCCAGAGAAAAGCCACCGCACTGCGACGCGGTCGTCTTCTTCAACCATGTCTAGTATCTCAAACCGTGTTTCGGGTATTAGAGCCGTCCGCAAATGAGCCAGCATTCGCCGAGCACCCTCGTGACCAGTGACGCGTTCAAGTGGAACACCGGGCTCATACAGCTTGAAATCTTCAGTATACCATTCAGCAACGTCCACATCCCCAGCATTCGCTGTAGCGGCCAATCGTTGGAGAATCTCTTTGTTTGACATCGACGCCTCCGATTAAAAGTGACTTACTTAAATCTCACTTTGGGGGGCATTCCTCTATGTCATCAAGGAAGACCGTTCTCCTACGGATCGTGGAAGCGATGTCCACGGGAGACATTGACCACGTCCCCGAATGGTTCACGGAAGACTTCAAGTTGCATGATCCTTCGATCGGCGGCTTTCGATCGGGTCATAATGGTGCGCGAGACATGTTGCGGTCGCTTGCCGAGCATGTGCCAAGCGCTCGAATTGATGCCCTCGACATGCTGGAAGAAGGCGACCGCGTCGCGGTGCGGTGGCTTTTCTCTGGTAAGAAGGACGGCAGGCCCGTATATTTGTCGGCGGTAGCGACCTACCGCTTCGAGGGCGAACGTATTGCCGAGGATTGGGGGATTGCGGTTAAGGCGGAGTGGCCGATGACGACCACTCTTGCCAACCATTAAATTTCGTATGTGACCCAGCCGAGTGCCAGATGCACGTCAGGCCACTGGCACGAAACTCAAGATTTTCGGATACCTCGCTAATGCTTACAATTTCAGCAGCTTACAAGTTCCGAAGAATATGACCAGAAGCCTGCAGCGCAGTCAGCGCCGAACGGCACGATCTCGCGTCCGTCTCAATGAGCGTGCGTCCGTTCTCCAATAGCATGCGTTGGGCACGCCCATCCGTCTTAGCCAGCTTGCGTCGAAAAAGACCAATGATCGTGCGCGAAGCGTTCATTATTGCGCGCCGCCACACTTAGACCGTACCCAGTCCGTTCTTGCGCTGGCGGCTCGCGAGTGCCAACGTCCGGCTGAACAATAAGTAATCAAGCGGGAGGACAACGATGGTGGACGCATCCACGGCCTCGGCTGTGGAACAGGCTACCCTGCGCAAGGTGTATCTGCGCCTGGTGCCGTTTTGCTTTCTGCTTTACATCCTTTGCTATGTCGACCGGATCAATGTCAGCTTTGCGGCGCTGACGATGAACCGCGACCTCGGTCTCAGCGCCTATGTCTATGGGCTTGCCGCCGGCGCCTTCTTCTGGGGCTACTGCCTGTTGGAGGTTCCCTCCAACATCATCCTGCAGAAGGTTGGCGCTCGCCTGTGGATCGCGCGCATCATGATTTCCTGGGGCCTGCTGTCGGCGGCAACGGCGCTGGTGACCGGGCCGACCAGTTTCTTCATCATACGCGTGCTGATCGGCGTGGCCGAGGCCGGCTTGTTTCCCGGCCTGCTGCTGTACTTCCATCGCTGGTTCCCGCAGGCGCATCGCGGGCGGGTGACCGGCTGGTTCCTGACCGGACTGCCGCTGGCCACCGCCATCGGCGCGCCGATTTCCACCGCGTTCCTGCGGATGGAGGGGATCGGCGGCCTGCATGGCTGGCAATGGATGTTCATTGGCGAGGGCCTGCCCACCGCGCTGATCGGCGTGACGGTGCTGTTCTTCCTGACCGAGCGGCCGTCCGAGGCGAAGTGGCTGACCGAGGCGCAGAGAACCTGGCTGGATCATGCCCTGCGCGGCGAGACGCAGGCGATCGAGCAGGTGCGGAGCCATTCCATCCTGTCGGCGATGACCAATCCTCGCTTGCTGATCCTGACGGTGATCTTCGCCGGCATCGGCATGGCGGGGGTGGGGACGGTGCTGTTCCTGCCGCAGATATTAAAGGCGATCGGCGTGTCCAACACGCAGGCCGGATTGCTGACCGCGGTGCCCTACCTGTTCGGCACCATCGCGATCGTCGGCTGCGGGCATCTGTCGGACAAGCTGGCGGATCGTTACTGGACGTTGGTCGTCACCTGCGGCTGCGCCACGATCGGCATGCTGTTGGCGGCGATGCTGCACGACAGCCTGTGGGTGCTGGCGGCGTTTTCGCTGGCCACCATTGGCTTCTACGGCATGAAGTCGCCGTTCTGGCCGCTGCCATCGACGTTCCTGACGGGCTCCGCGCTGGCGGCCGGCCTGGCGCTGATCAACTCGCTGGGCAATTTCGCCGGCTATCTGGGGCCGATCGCGGTGGGCTGGACGAAAGAATCGACCGGCACGTTTCAGGCCGGGCTCTATGTCCTGGCCGCCGCCGCGTTCGTCTCGACGTTGACTGCTTTGGGCTGTGCGTTATGGATGCCGCGAAGTGCCATGTCCGGTGCAAGGCTGGTGCCGGTTCGCCGGTAGTGCTGGTCAGGCCGAGGCTCAAGATCAGGCCGAGGCTCAAGATCAGGCCGAGGCTCAAGAACAGAACATTGAGGAACACGATGACCAAGAAATGGATGGCCGGCGCATTGCTGGGTGGCGTGGTGGCGTTGCCGGCCTGGGCGCATGCCGCGACGCCCGGCGTGACCAATACCGAGATCAAGATCGGCCAAAGTGCTCCATTCAGCGGCCCGGCCAGCGTGTATGGCCAGATCTCCACCGCCGAATCCGACTACTTCAAGATGATCAACGACCAGGGTGGCATCAACGGACGCAAGATCAACCTGATCGCGCTGGATGACGGCTACAGCCCGCCCAAGACAATCGAGGTGGTGCGCCGCCTGATCGAGGAGGACCAGGTGGCGATCCTGTTCCAGACCATCGGCACCGCCCCCAACGCCGCCATCCGCAGATACGTCAACCAGAAGAAGGTCCCGGACATCTGGCTGGGTTCCGGCGCGTCGATGTTCGTTACCGACACGCAGGCGTTCAAGTGGAGCATCCCCTTCCAGCCGAGCTATCGGTTGGAAGGGCAGATGTATGCGAAGTTCATTCTGGAGAGCAAGCCAGATGCCCGGATCGGCATCCTGTACCAGAATGACGATCTTGGGCGAGACTACGTGGCCGGCCTGAAGGACGGGCTGGGCGACAAGTTCGACAAGATGGTGGTCAAGACGCTGTCCTATGAGGTCAGCGACCCGACGATCGATTCACAGATCCTGCAACTGCAGGCCTCCGGCGCGGATGTGCTGTTCGATGCGAGCACGCCCAAATTCTCCGCCATGTCGATCCGCAAGGTGGGCGATATCGATTGGCATCCGCTGCACATCATCGATTCCAACGGCGCACTGGTAAAACCGGCGCTGGAGTCGGCGGGCCTTGACAAGTCGGTGGGCGTGGTCACCGCGCAGTATCTGAAGGACCCGACCGATCCAGGCTGGGCCAATGACGCCGGAATGAAGCAGTTCCAGGCGTGGCGGGCGAAATACGCGCCCGAGAGCGATCCGGCGAACCCGGTCTGGGCGTATGGCTACACCATGGCGCAGGCGCTGGTCGTCGTGCTGCAGCGGGCCGGCAATGACCTGTCGCGGGAGAATATTCTACATGCCGCGACCACTCTGCCTGATACAACGACGCTGCCGATGGTTCTGCCGGGCATTACCATCAGCACGACACCGACCGACTACCGGCCGATGAAAAGCATGCGGCTGGCCCGTTTCGACGGCAAGATGTACCAGCTCATGCCGGAATAGACGGGTGCTTGTCGGCAACCACCCCGGCCGTGCTCATAATCGCAGTTCGGTTAATCCGGGGTGGTCCGCCGGCCGCGGCGCATTGCGGTCCCACCGAAACAGCCGCTTATCGGCGGTGATCGGCAGATCATTGATGCTGGCATATCGGACGCGCATCAGGCCGTTGGCTTCGAATTCCCAGTTCTCGTTGCCATAGGCGCGGAACCAGTTGGCGGAATCGTCGTGGTACTCATAGGCGAAGCGGACGGCGATGCGGTCCTCGGTGAAGGCCCAGAGTTCCTTGATCAGGCGGTACTCCAGTTCCTGGTTCCACTTCCGCGTCAGGAACGCGACGATCGCCGAGCGGCCGTGGATGAACTCGGCGCGATTTCGCCAGACGCTGTCTTGCGTGTAGGCAAGCGAGACTTGCCCGGGATCGCAGGTGTTCCAACCGTCCTCGGCGGCGCGCACCTTCTGGATAGCGGTTTGCTGGGTGAACGGCGGTAGCGGCGGGCGGTCGGTGGACACGCGGATCTCTGGTTCAGGCGGCTGAGACGGAGCGGCTGCGTAGCAGGGTGAAGGCCCGCTCGTCGTGATCCAGGCTGGCGGGATCGGATCGTATTGTGTCGCCGATCGTGCGGCAGGTCAAAACATCCCAACCGGTCCGCTCGAACAACCGCAGCAGACCGGCTTCGCTGAACGTCCAGTAATTGGTGGAATCGTTATTCGACTCGGTCGGGTGCAGCAAATAGGCCACGGGGATTTCATGGATCGGCTGCCCTTGCGGGGCGAATCGCGCGACCCGTGTGCTGACCAGCAGGTGTCGCGTGACCTTCGACAGGCTTTCCATCACCAGGAACGGATTCTTAAGATGGTAGAGAATGCCGAGAAAAAACACCAGGTCGTAGCGTGTATCAGGCAGCAGGAAGTAACTGTCGAGGTCGATGTCGTTGATCGGGATGGACGAGGCGAGGTGGCGGGACAGCAGGCGCGCGCCGCGCAGGCCGTTGAAGTTGGTCGGGGCATGATCAATGATTTCCGCCGCATAACCAAGTTTCTCCAGGAAGAAGGCAAGATCGCCATCTGCGGCGCCGATATCCAGAACGGCCCTGCCGCTGATGAGCGTGCCGAGGGGAAAGCCGTGGAAGATCGGCTTGAGATGAATGAAGTTGTTCAGGATGCCATAGGGATACCAGGGAAACGTCGGATCGATTGCTTGCTTGAGCGCCTCGATCTCGCGCATGAACAGCAGCGCGGCGGCTTCGAGATCATCGGCATGCAGCGACATGATGGAACTCAAGGTTGGTTGAGCAACCGTATCATGCACGTTGTGATTGTTCCATCACGTTAGCCGGCAGCCTTGGACATTGTCGCGACAGCGCTGGCCCAGCCGCGGCTCAGCCAGAAGCGGGCGCATCCTGATGGCGGATGATCGACCGCCCCGTCATCTCAGTCGGCTGCGCGATGTCCATGAGGTCCAGCAGCGTGGGTGCCAGGTCCGCCAGGCGTCCGTCCTGAAGGGAGGTCGCGCCGCCGCCCAGCAGCACGACGGGAACCGGATTGGTGGTGTGCGCCGTATGCGGGCCGCCGGTTTCCGGGTCCTTCATCATCTCGCAATTGCCGTGGTCGGCGGTGACCAGCAATGCGCCGCCCTGGCGCGTGATGGCGTCGGCGATGCGGCCAAGGCCAGTGTCCACCGTTTCCACCGCCTTGATCGCGGCGGACAGGACACCGGTATGGCCGACCATGTCGGGGTTGGCGAAGTTCAGCACGATCAGATCGTATTTTCCGTCGTCAATCGCCGCCACTGCCTTGTCGGTCAGTTCCGCTGCCGACATCTCCGGCTGCAAATCGTAGGTCGCCACCTTGGGTGACGGAACCATGGTTCGATCCTCCCCGGCATACGGCGTTTCCAGACCGCCGTTCAGGAAGTAGGTGACGTGCGGGTACTTCTCCGTCTCCGCCAGGCGGAGCTGGGTCTTTCCCGCGTTGGCAACCACCTCGCCCAGGATGTTGTGCAGCGTTTCAGGGGCGAACAGCACGCCCAGGAAGGGCGCGAGCGCGTCGGAGTAGTGGGTCATGCCGACCGCCGCGGCCAGGTTTAGCATGCGCTTGCGAGGAAAGTCGTCGAACGCCGGGTCCAGCAGCGCCGCCAGGATCTCCCGGACGCGGTCGGCGCGGAAGTTGAAGCACAGCAGGGCATCGCCGTCCTGCATCCCGGCGTAGTCGCCGATGACCGAGGCCGGAATGAACTCGTCGGATCTGTCCGCGGCGTAGGCGGCCTGCAGCGCGGCGTCCGCGGTGGGGAAGTTCGCGCCTTCGGCGTCCGCGATCGCGTTGTAGGCCTGCGCGACGCGGTCCCACCGCTTGTCGCGATCCATGGCGAAGTAGCGGCCAATCACGGTGCCGATCGGCACGCCGGCGGGAAGTGCGGCTTGCAGGCGGCTGAGGTCCTCGCCGGCGGATCGCGGCGGCGTGTCGCGACCGTCGGTAAAAGCATGCACCACCGTCTTGATGCCGGCATCGCGCAGGTATCGCGCCAATGCCGCCGCGTGTTCCTGATGCGCGTGGACCCCGCCGGGCGACACCAGTCCCATCAAATGGCAGGTTCCGCCGGATTGCCAGAGTGCCGAAACCAGGGCGGTGAAGGCCGGGGCCTGGGCGATACTGCCATCCGCCACGGCGTCGCCGATCCGCGCCAGTTCCTGTTTCACCACCCGCCCGGCACCAATGTTCAGGTGCCCGACCTCGGAATTGCCCATCTGTCCCTCCGGCAGGCCGACATCCCCGCCGGAGGTATGCAGGAAGGCGTGCGGGCACGCCTGCCACAGGCCGGAAAAGCTCGGCGTCTTCGCCAGGCGGACGGCATTATCCGACGTTTCCTCCCGCCAGCCAAAGCCGTCCAGGATCACCAGCATCACCGGTCTACTTGTCATGCTTGGAATTCCTTTACCTGACACTGCGCCATGATCCTGGGTAGCGCTGACCGGAGGCCTCCGACAAGCCATCTGCCTGATCCGATTTAATCAGTTTCTGGACACGGTCGATTGCCCGAGACAGATTTGGTGACTGGTAGGCAGCATGGACAGGCTGGTGCGTGGTCCAGAGCAACTTTAGCGCGGTGCTTTGACCAAGATCGGCTGCATCAAACCAGCACGTTCAAGCTAGCCTTCGCGATCGCGACATTCGGCATGAACCCCGTAGTGACGGCAACGATGTCAATGACCTTGCCATCGACCACCAGCGAAAGTTGTCGAAACGGTTTACTCGGAAGGCGCCGGCACGGCCCGCAATCTTGACCATGGGCGCCAATGGGTTTCCCATCCTTGCCAGCAACAACTGCGACGGGACACAACCATGCATGACACGGTGATCCGAGGCGGTACCATCGTCGATGGAACCGGACAAGCGGCTTACACGGGCGACCTTGCCCTGGATGGCGACAAGATCGCCCAGGTCGGCGGCAAGGCCGGTCCTGGCAAGCGCGAGATCGACGCGAACGGCCTGCTGGTCACGCCCGGCTGGGTCGATGTTCATACGCATTACGACGGTCAGGCCACCTGGGACCCGGTGCTGGCGCCCTCGTCCTGGCATGGCGTCACCACCATCCTGTTCGGCAACTGCGGGGTCGGCTTCGCGCCGGTGCGCAACGAGGACCATAGCGCGCTGATCGGCATGATGGAGTCGATCGAGGAAATTCCGGGTATCGCGCTCGCCGACGGCCTGAAGTGGAACTGGGAAACCTTTCCGCAGTACCTTGATGCGCTGGACCAGATGCCGCGCGCGATCGATATCGCCGCGCAAATCCCGCATCATCCGTTGCGCGTCTATGTCATGGGCGATCGGGCGATCAACCGGGAGCCGGCCACCGCCGACGACATCACGGCGATGCGCGATGCGGTGACGCAGGGCCTGAAGGCTGGCGCCTTCGGCTTCACCACGTCCCGCACCAACTCGCACAAGACGCCGAGCGGGGAAATGGTGCCAGGCCGGTATTCCGAGGTCGATGAACTGCTGGGCATTGGTGCCGCGTTCAAGGGCATGGGCTTCGGCGCCTTCGGCGTGAACAGCGACTTTGACGATGAACGTGAAGAACTGAAATGGATGACCCGGTTTGGCTGGGACACCGGCCGGCCGGTCTGGTTCCTGCTGACCGACCGCCCGACCGACAAGGTTCGCTGGCAGCGGCTGATGGACGGCGTGCACAAGGCGCGTGCGGACGGTGCCATGGTCACCGCGCAGATCGCCGGCCGGCCGGTGGGCGTGATGCTGGGGATCGATACGGCGCTGAACCCGTTCTCCATCCGGCCGAGCTACCAGGCGTTGTTGCAGCTTCCGGTGGCGGAACGGATCAGCCGGATGCAGGACCCGGCGTTCCGCGCCCAGGTGTTGTCGGAGGCGCCATCACCCGCGCTGCTGAACCGGCTGTCGCAATTCCGCCAGCACATCACCACAAGCTGGAACCGCATGTTCCCGATGGGCGATCCGCCGAATTATGAGCCGGAGGAGAAGGACAGTATCGCGGCGATGGCGACCCGGACCAACCATACGCCGGATGAGGTCGCGTATGATTACCTCGCCGGCGGGCCGGAACGGTTCCTGTTCTTTCCGATCGTCGGCTACAACGAAGACAATCTGGACATCATCCACACCATGCTGACGGATGACGCGACCATCCTGGGTCTTTCCGATGGCGGCGCGCACTGTTCGTCGATCGTCGATGCCAGCGTGCCGAGCTGGATGCTGATCCACTGGGCGCGGGACCGGTCTCGGGGTCCCCGGTTGCCGCTGGAGATGATGGTAAAGCGGCAGACCAGTGAGACAGCAGATTTCTTCGGCTTCCGTGACCGCGGCCGGCTGGCGGTCGGCAAGAAGGCGGACGTCAACGTGATCGACTATGAAGCCCTGCGCCTGCATATCCCGGAGGTGCGGTACGATCTGCCGATGAACGGCCGCCGGCTGGTGCAGCGGGTGGATGGCTACCGCAACACGTTCATGTCGGGTATCGCGACGTTCGAGAATGGCGTCTATACGGGCGCCACGCCGGGCCGGCTGGTGCGTGCCTCCGCGCGCTAAGTTCGGCTGATCCGGCGGAAAGGGCGATGCACCGGCGCCGCCCTTCTTCTTGTTGTTCGACCAGAGGAAAAAAGATGGAAAAGCGCAGACTGGGACAATCATCCTTGCAGGTATCGCCGATCACCTTCGGCTGCAACGTGTTCGGCTGGACAACGGATGAGAAGACGTCCTTCGCCTTGCTGGATGCGTGGCTGGACGCCGGCTTCAACTTCCTCGACACGGCCGATGTCTACTCGCGCTGGCATCCGGGCAACAGCGGCGGCGACTCCGAAATGATCATCGGCAAGTGGCTGAAGACGCGCGGCAACCGTGACAAGGTGATCCTGGCCACCAAGCTGGGGATCGAGATGGCGCCGGGGAAGAAGGGCCTGTCGCGTGCCTATATGCGGCAGGCGGTGGAGGCTTCGTTGCGCCGGCTGCAGACGGATTACATCGACCTGTACCAGTCGCATCGGGATGACCCGGAAACGCCGATCGAGGAAACCCTGTCCAGCTATGGCGATCTGATCAAGGCCGGCACGGTGCGGGAAATTGGCGCGTCCAACTTCTCCGCCGAACGTCTGGCGGAGGCTTTGAAGATCAGCGAGGAGAAGGGCTTGCCGCGGTATCAGAGCCTGCAGCCGCACTACAGCCTGGTGGAACGGACGGAGTTCGAGGGGAAGCTGGAAGAGCTGTGCCTGGCGCGGAAGGTCGGCGTGATCGGCTACTACTCGCTGGCGAGCGGGTTCCTGACCGGGAAGTATCGGTCGCGTGCCGACACCGAGGGCCGCGCGCGTGGGTCTCGGGCGGAGAAGTACCTGAACGATGACGGCTTCGGCGTGTTGGCGGCGCTGGATGAGGTGGCGAAACGCTATGAGGCCAAGCCCGGTCAGATCGCCATCGCCTGGCTGATTGCCCGCCCCAGCGTCACCGCGCCGATCGCCAGTGCGACGAACCTGGAGCAGTTGGCGGAACTGGTGGCAGCGGCGGACATCGCGCTTGATGCGGAGTCGATCGAGAAGATCGATGCGGCCAGCAAGCCGAGGTAGAGGTCGCGGCGAGCAATATCGCAGATCATGGCATGGCCGTCCGATCGGCCATGACGCAAAAGGAGCCGGCCGCTTAACCTGCTTTCTTCCCTCTCGACCCATGCAAGCGAGTAGGACTTGGTTCAGATCATTCCCTTGAGCTTCAGCAGCCCAAGTGCGGCAATGGTGGTCGCATCTTTTATGCTGCCGTCGCATGTCATTGCTTCAATCGCGGCTATGTCGAACGGTCGCGTGATAAGATCCTGCTCCTCGTGCTCCCGGTCCGCGTGGCCTTGCCGCAAACCCTTGGCCAGGAAGATATGATAGCCTTGCGTTGAGTAGCCGTAAGCCAGGAACAGGTGGCCGCCATACTTCATCTCGTCGGCTTCAATGCCGGTTTCTTCCCGTAGCTCAGCGCGGGCAACATCCAGCGGGTTGGTGCCGGGTGCCTGTTCCCATGAGCCTTGGGGAAGCTCCCAGTAGCGCCCGTGAACGGGGTAGCGGTATTGCTGCACCAAGTGGATACGTCCAGCATCAACCGCTGCGATTGTCACAAAATCAGGTTTTTCGATGACTCCGTAAATGCCTTCTGAGCCGTCACGACGTGCAACGGTATCCTCACGCACACGCATCCAGCGGTTCTCGTAAACAGTGCGGCTTTCGATGGTTTTGATGTCGGGGGTCATGTCAGCCTCACTGTTCAAGCCCTATTGGAAGCATAGCTGCCTGGAGCGGTTTCCGATCAGGTCGCTCCATCTTCGATTTGCCATGCCGCGGCTGGTCCGGGCCATCTTCGCAACAACGGCTGAGGGCGGATGGCCGGGACAATCCGCGTGGTCGGTCGCCCGGCCATGACGAATTTGTGCAACGTGATCGGAAACCGTTTAAGCAGACGAACCTCGCTGTGTTGTTTAGCATTTTGAATCTATGAATATTGGCGACGCAGTTCCCGCTTCAGCAGCTTTCCCGCCGTGTTACGCGGTAGATTGTCGACGAACAGAATTTTCTTCGGCAGCTTGTAGGCCGCCAGATGCGCCCGCGCGTGGCCGAGCAATGCCGCCGCATCCGCCGCATGGCCCGGCCGCAGCACGACGAACGCCGTCACCGCCTCGATCCATTTCTCATCGGGCAGTCCCACGACGGCGACTTCTGACACGGCGGGATGGGTGAACAGCACCTCCTCCACTTCCCGGCTTGCCACCAGCACGCCGCCGGTGTTGATCACGTCGCGGATGCGGTCGACGATGTACAGGTAGCCTTCCGTGTCGAAGTATCCGACGTCGCCGGAATGAAACCATCCGCCGGCGAAGGCCTCGGCGGTTTCCGCCGGCTTGTCCCAGTAGCCGACCAGCAGGTGCGGCGAGCGGTGCACGATCTCGCCATGCGAGCCAGGTGGCACGTCGTTCATGTCGGGGTCGACCACCCGCGTCTCGACGTTCAGCACCGGGCGCCCACAGGACGCCGGACGCGCATCATGCTCCTCCGGCCGAAGCACGGTGGCCGCCGGTGCGATCTCGGTCTGGCCATAGCAGTTGTATGGACGCGCCCGCGGCAGCCGTTCACGCAGTTCGTGCAGCACCGGGACCGGCATGATGGAAGCGCCGTAGTAGACCTTCTCCAGCGATGACAGATCGCGCGTGGCGAAGTCGGGATGGCGCAGCAGGCTGATCCACACTGTCGGCGGCGCGAAGAACGACGTGATCCGCTCCTGCTCGATCAGGCGCAGCACCAGGTCCGGCACCGGCGCCTCGATCAGGATGGTGCGCGCGCCGACCAGAAGCTGCGGCATGGTGAAGGCGTGCGTCTGCGCGGTGTGGTACAGCGGCAGGGCGGCCAGCGCGCGGTCGGACGCCGCGTAGTCCATGTCGTGGATCACCGAGTAATACTGCGACAGCATCGATTTGTGCGTCATCATCGCGCCCTTGGGCGCTGCTGTGGTGCCGGATGTATAGACGATCTGCGCCAGGCTGTCGTCGTCGAGGTCGAGGTCGGGGTCGGAGTCGGGGTCGGGCAGCTCCGCCGGCGCCGCTTGGTGCAGCGCCACCGCCGGCAGATCGGCCAGCGGCCGGTACGCCACGTCGATGCCGGAGAGGTTTTCCTCCAGCCCGGCGCCCACCAGGACCAGCTTGGCGCCGGACTGGCGGACGATGTACGAAAGCTCCTGCCCGGTCAGCGCGTAGTTCACCGGGACATGGACGAAGCCGCCGCGCAAGCAAGCCAGCCAGGCGATAAAGTACGCGTCGGAGTTCCGGCCATAGGCGGCGATCCGATCGCCGGCCGCCAATCCCAGGCCGGCGAAATGCGCCGCGACCCGGTCCGCCGCGCGATCCAGCGCGATGAACGACCAGTCCCGCTGCCCGAATACCAGCGCCGACCGATCCCGAAACACCCGCGCCGCGCGCCGCACCGCGTCGCCGACGGTATTGCGACGCAGCGGGTTCACGTCACGCCACCGCTTCGGCTTCGATCTCCACCACGAAGCGCGGGTCCGCGAGACCTGCCACGAACAGCAAGGTGGAGGCCGGCGCATGTTCGCCGAACACCGCGTTGCGGGCGGAGCGGAACACCGGCAGCAACTCGCGGTCGGTCAGGAAGACCGTGGTCTTGACAATGTTGCCGATGGCCATGCCGTTGGCGGTCAGGACCGCGCGCAGATTGGCGAAGGCCTGGGCGACCTGACCCTCGGCCGAACTCGCCACGGTGCCGTCCTGCGCCATGCCAATCTGGCCGGAGATGATCAGCCGTCGAACCTCTCCGGTGATCTGGATCGCATGGGTGTAGCCGGTCGGCTTGCTCACGGTGGGCGGATTGTTCCGGGTGACTTCGGCTGGCATGGGTGAACCTCCCTCTGGAGCATGATTGCGCCGGCGGAACGCCCGTCGTCCGAAGGACGCGCTGTTCGCGCGCGGCGCGTTGATCATGCGATGAAACATGAAGTCAGGCCATCCTCGGCCTGCATCGTCAGGCTGAGGAAGGTCTAATGCGCGAGCCAGGCTCGCACTTCCCGCTTGATAAACTCGAAATCGGCTGGATTGACAATCGGGTTGCCGGCGCGGTGGCCCCAGATGCTGCGGATCGGCCGCAGCAGGGCGTGGCGCAGGTACGGCAGCTCGGCCTCGTTGTCGGCGGTACGGAAATACAGGTCGGTGGCGCCGGGCATCAGCAGAACCTGGGCCTGAACGGCACGCAACGCCGCCGGCAGGTCGCCATCGTACTGGTCGTTGGCGCTGATGTCGGCGGCGTCCCAGGTGCGAAGCTGAGCGTACAAGTTGGCGGCGGGGCGCGCACCGAAACGATCCTCCCAATCGGTCTTCAGGAACGTCTCCAGGTCGGCGGCGCCGAGGTTCGGCCGCGGGCCGTCCGCCAGATGCAGGCCGGCGCGATAGAAGTCCTGGCTGAGCCCCCAGCCGGCGTAGATCCGCCCGAAGGCGCGTTTCGCGGCGCGCGGTTCGGCGGAAAACCGGCCATTGCCGATATGCTGCGGCGCGGCCTCCAGCGTCGCCATCAGCGAGCGCAGGAAGACCTGGTTATGCACCGCGGTGCGGGCGACGCCGCAGTTCACCACGATCCGCTGCACCGCATCCGGGAACAGGGCGGCCCAGTGATAGGCCTGCAGCGCACCCATCGACCAGCCGTAGACGCAGGCCACCCGCTCGATGCCGAACAGCGCCCGCAACGCGTGCCGCTGCGCCTGCACGTTGTCGTGCACGGTCACCAGGGTGGGATACTCCTCGGTATCGGACGGGGAGGACGACAGGCCGTTGCCGAACATGTCCGCAATGACGATGAACCACCGCGCCGGATCCAGCACCTTGTCCAGTCCGATCAGCCACTCCAGGTCCGGATGTTGCGCGCCGTAGCTGGTGGGATAGACGATCACGTTGTCCCGCGCGACGGACAGCGTGCCGTGCGCTTTCCAGGACAGCCGAGCGGCGGCAAGCCGGACGCCGGATTGCAGGGTGATGTCGCCGAGCTCGAGGACGCCTTGCTGCATGGGCCAGGTCATGATCCCTCCGTCTCCATTCGGGTTTTCAGGTCAGTATGCGGCTTCCCGCGGGTGTTGGGCAGTGCGGTCCTGGGTAGGGCCGGCGAACTTTTCCCCTTGCCTTGGCAGCACAACCTGGCGTAGTAATTCCGGAACAGACGATGAACAAGACACAGGACCCACCTATGAGCAGCCTATCCAAGCGCAGCCTTCCCGCCCACAGCGGTCAGCCGAACATTGAACTGACAGACCGGCTGGTGGATCGGGTGGTCGCTCGCATTGCCCCATTCTTCGACCCCGACCCCAGCTTCCATGAGGCAACCGCGCGGGAAGCCGCCCGCGAATTATTGAACGGCTATAATGCCGCCACCGGAAAGGAATTGCAGCTTGCCGCCCAGATCGCGGCCTTCAGCATGGCTGTGCTGGACTGTCTACGGTGCTCGATGAGCCAGCGCGGAATGCCGGTGCAGGTTATCCTACGCATGCGGAACGACGCCGTGAAGTTGGACACCATGTCGGCGAAAAGCACCAAGGCCCTGGAGGCTCGGCAGCGCGAACGGGCGCGGGGTCAGGCGCTGGGCCTTGAGGCCACGCAATTTGATGAGGCGGAGTTCAACGCCGCGATCGGCAAGGCGCGCGATATGGTGACGTTTGCGCGAGCGAAGCTGGAGGCGCATCGTGACGGTCATGCCAGGACCGTGGCGGCCGTCGTGGCACCGGCCCGGTCCGCCCCACCGCCTGCCGCGGACGCGATCGCCTTGCCTCCGCTGCTTGCCGAACAGATGACGCCGCAGGTGCCGGCGCGCCGCAAGAACCCTGATCCGTCGTGGGCTTCGGCGCTCGACGAGCTTGCCCGGATGGCGGGGCAGACCAGGCACTGAGGGGTGGGGTTGAGTGGGGCTTATCCTGCTATTCGGTAGCAACCGCCACCAAAATGCATCTAAACCAACTGTTTTTCATTGATAAATCGCGGTTCGTAACGGCACGTGTAGCTAAACCGAGTCATAACCTCACCCACCGTTACACGGCACATCTGCTACGAAGCGGCCTATGCCGGATGCCGTCTGAATGGAAACGGTCTGCTCTTGAACAAGGGACTTTTCGGATGCGCTCTCGTTTTCTCCTCGTGCTCTCTGGTACCGCGCTCCTCATCGGCTGTGCACAACAGCGACCGTCCAACCTCGTCACCGAATTCTACGACATGTCCGATAGCAAGTTCAGCGTGCGGGCAATTGCCCCGCCCGCCGCAGTGCGGGAGTTGGCTGTCTGCAAGGCGGTGTGGTTCGCCGAGAAGCGGAACGCGCGCAGCCTTTCGCTGAGCAACCCAGCCTACTCCGCCCCCAAGAACATGCCAGCCTATGTTGGGAAGGTACCGCCGGACTGGGTTGTATTGACTGCCACTGCCTATCTCACGGCGCCAAATCCTGATGGAAACCCGATCGTCACTGTGGCAGACAAGGCGCCAGAATGCCGCTCGATGTGGCCTTGGTATCAATAGCTGGAGACAGACCAGCCATCTGTTCGGATTTACTCGGGTAACTCCGGGCGCCACTTAAGGCACAACCTCGACCAACGATTGTGCGAACCTCGACACTTCCGTCCAAAGCCGGCATGAACATCTGTATGACGTTGAATCTGTCTCGCTGGATATGACCTTTCCGGTCTCAGAAACGGGCTAACATGTGCCGTCGCGTCCGTCTTTGAGGTGTTCCAACATGATTCCACTACGCAAGATATTGCGCTCTCTAACCTTGTGAACAGCGGGACGATCACCGCCTCAAAGGTTTTGAAGCTTTCTCTGTCCTGTGTTAGCCAATCGGATCATGTTGATCGCTCTGACACCCGAACAGCAGGCCTGGATCAAGGCCCACGTTGCGTGCGGCGACTTTGATTCAGTCGAAGACGGCGTCCGTCAACTCCTGGACGAGCGCATCGCGGAGCGTTCGGCTGAAGCGGAAGACGACCTGGCGTGGGCGAAACCCTATGTGGATGAAGCCCTGGCGGACGTCGCCCGAGGCGAGTTCTTGACGTTGGAGGAGCATCGCGCCCGCAGCGCCGCCCTTCTGGCGTCTTTCAAGGACTGATGGCGGCCGTCATCATCGCACAGGCCGCCATCATGGACACCGACGGTATTCTAACGGACCTCGCCAACAAAGCTGGATGGCGCACAGCCGCCTGATACGAAGGTCTGTTCGGAAGCCTCTACCAACGCCTTTCCGAACACCCTGACAGTGGCGCGCCTCGTCCGAAACCTGGTCAGCAGATCCGGATCGGGATCGTTTCACCGTATATCATCATCTATCGGCATAGCCGAACCGATGAGCCGTGATCGTGCTGCGCATTATGCACGGCCGGCGACGCATCACCGGCGGGCCGCTGACGGCCTCGCGTTGATCCGCACCGCGGCAATCCCGTTTCAATAACAACCAGCCTGGCGAGCCCGCTCCCGCACCAGGGCCAGAACTGATTGGCACAGCGGCATTGGCGTCCCGACCATCCCGCCCAGTTCCACCACCGCGCCCAGCAGCGCGTCGATTTCCATCGGCCGGCCTCGCTCCAGGTCCTGCAGCATGGAGGTCTTGTGCATCCCGACCTCCGCCCCGCCGGCGATCCGCTTGTCGACGTCGATGGCGAAGCGGACACCCAGCGCCTCCGCCACCAGCTTCGCCTCCAGCATCATGCCCCGGCACAGCGTGCGCAGGTCGTCATCGCCGGTAATCCGGTCCAGCGTCGTCGCAGTCAGCGCGGAGATCGGATTGAACGCCAGGTTGCCCCACAGCTTCACCCATAGCTCGTCGCGGATCTTCGGCCGTACGGGCGCCTTCAGCCCGGCGGCGATCATCGCTTTCGACAGTGCCTCGACCCTGGGGCTGCGCGACCCGTCCGGCTCGCCCAAGGTGAACCGGTCGCCGTAGGTGTGCTCGATCACGCCCGGCTCGATGACCTCGGCCGCCGGGTAGACCACACAGCCGATCGCCTGGCGCGGCGGCAGCACATCCCACAGCCGCCCGCCGGGATCGACGCTCTCGACGACCCGGTCCCGATACGGACCATCGACGCCATGGAAATACCAGTACGGCACGCCATTGATGCCGGTGACCAGCGCGCTGTCCGGCCCCATCATGGCGGCGATCTGCGCCGCGGCGGCAGGCAGCCCGTGCGCCTTCAGCGTCACCACCACATAGTCCTGCACGCCGGCCTCGGCGGCGGTGGCGACGCACCGGGGGCGCACCGTCACACTGTCACCGCTGACCGAGCGCAACGTCACGCCATTCGCCTGCATCGCCGCCAGATGCGGGCCGCGCGCGATGAACGTCACATCGATATCGGCCTGCGCCAACCGAACGCCGAGGAACCCGCCGATCGCCCCTGCCCCGAAGATCGCGACCTTCAAGCCGACAGCCCCAGCTTCTCCGCCAGCCCGATGCGTTGCAGCTTGCCGGTGGCGCCCTTGGGAATTTCGACCAGGAAGACGATCCGCCGCGGCACCTTGAACGCCGCGAGCCGCTCCGCGCAGAAATCTCGCAGCTCGGTGTCCTTGACCGATGCGCCGTCCCGCAACACCACCGCGGCGGCGACTTCCTCCCCCAGCTTGGCGTGCGGCATGCCGAAGGTCAGGCATTGCGCGACGGCGGGATGCTCCATCAGGATTTCGTCCACCTCCAGCGGGCTGATCTTTTCGCCGCCGCGGTTGATCAGTTCCTTCAGCCGCCCGGTCAGCCGCAGATAGCCCTCGGTATCGATGGTGCCCTGGTCGCCGGTGCGGAACCAGCCATTGGTGAACGCCGCCGTGTTGGCGGCCGGATTGTTCTCGTAGCCAGCGGTCACGTTGCGGCCTCGGATCACCACCTCGCCGAGGCCACCCGAGGGCAGCAGACTGCCGGTTTCGTCCATGATCGCGATGTCCGGCCCGGCGGCGATGCCGACGCAGCCAGGGAAGCGCGTTCGCGGCGGCAGCGGGTTGGATGCCATCTGATGCGCCGCCTCGGTCATGCCGTAGGCCTCGATCACCGGCACGCCGAACGTCGCCTCCATCGCCGTCATCACCGGCCCTGGCAAGGACGACGAGGACGAGCGGATGAACCGCAGCCGCCCGTTGGCGATCGCTTCACGGTGGCGCGGCGCCAGCTCCAGGATCGTCTGGTGCATGGTCGGCACCGCGGTGTACCAGGTCGGCCGCAGCTCGGTGAACCATGGGAAGAAGCGGAACGCGTTGAAGCCGGGGGAGCAGGCGACCGCGCCGCCCGCGGCCAGGCTGGACAGGGTCGCCGCGATCAGCCCATGGATATGGAACAACGGCATGATGTTCAGGCAGACGTCATCCGCACTGAGTGCCAGCGTCGCGCCGATATGATAGGCCGAAGCCGTCACATTGACATGCCGCAATGGCACGATCTTGGGCCGTGACGTCGTGCCGGAGGTATGCAGCACCAGCGCCACATCGTCTGGCTCCGCCTCCCCCGGCCGCTTCGCCGGTCCGGCCATTCCGGACGGCGGCAGCAGGACGAAGCCCCCGGCCGGCCCGTCCGCATCCGGCAGCAGGTCCACCACCGGAATGCCCTGTGTCGCGGCGACCTGTCGCGCCGGACTGTCCATCCCGGCCTGGATCACCAGCGCACTCGCCCCCAGGTCGCCGAGGTAGAACGCGAATTCGTCCGCCTTGTAGCCGGGATTCAACGGCGCGGTGGTGGCCCCGCAGGCGATGGCCAGGAACGACGAAGCCGCTTCAGGTCCGTTCGGCAGCACCAGCGCGACCCGGTCGCCGCGGCCGATCCCCATGGCGTTCAGGTCCGCCACCGTGCGGCCGGCCAGGCCGCGCAATTCGCCATGGCTCAGCCAGCGCCGTCCTGATGGCCCCGTCGTGGGTGCGCCGATCGCCGGCGCCTCGTCGGCACCCTTCGTCAACAGGTGGAACACCGTGTCGGCCGGATAATCGATCATTGTATCCTCCCGAAGAGACGCTTCGGCGCGCCTGGCTGTTTCGCAAAGCACGAAGCACGCCCTCTGACAAGACGCTCCGCGACAACTTGCGCGGCCCGTTGCCGCTTGCTTTCCGCTGTATGGCGGAAATTGACGCGATCCACCTAACAACGTTTGGGTTATGGTCGGGCAACACAGGAGAATGCATGAGCGAGGCAGGCGAAGCGTCCCCTCATCTGGATCGGCGAGAACAACGGCAGGCTGCCGCGGCGGCACCGATGGGACCACTGGTGATCCACGAGATCGTCCGCGCCCAGGGCGAGGAGGAGCTTGAACGCTCGTTCGGTGGCTTGGCCTGGTCTGGCTTCGCCGCCGGCGCGTCGATCGGCTTTTCGTTCGTTGTGCAGGCGACGCTGCAAGGCGCCCTGCCGGATACGCCTTGGAGCCGTCTGGTCTCCGGCTTTGGCTATTGCATCGGCTTCCTGATCGTCATCCTGGGCCGCCAGCAGTTGTTCACCGAGACAACATTGACGGCGGTGATACCCGCCCTGACGCGCCGCAATGTCTCGACCCTGCTGCAGACGTTGCGGGTCTGGGCCATCGTGCTGATTGCCAATATCGCCGCGACATGGATGTTCGCCGCCCTGGCCGCCTGGTTCGACGTGTTTCCGGCGGCGACGGTCACGGCGATGAATATGTTGTCAGCCCATACGATGGAGCACTCGTTCTGGCACACCGTGTTGACCGCCGGATCAGCCGGCTGGCTGATCGGACTAATGGTCTGGCTGCTGCCGGGCGCCGGGCCAAGCCGCCCGCTGATCATCATCCTGCTGACCTATGTCGTGGCGGTCTGCCAGTTCCCGCACGTCATCGCCGGGTCGGTGGAGGCCGCCTTCGGTGTCCTGTCGGGCCACGCCACGTTCGCCGGCTACCTGCTGGGCTTTCTCGTCCCCACGCTGCTCGGCAATTCGGTGGGCGGCACGATCCTGGCGGCGCTGTTCAACCACGCTCCCGTGGCCGGTGAATTGGCGGATGAGCTGAAGTCGGAAAACAAGTAATACCAACTGAGGTGGTCCCCGATGCGGGCAGCCCTTCCCGAAGATGACATTCACCGGGCAATGAGCTGCGAAATTTGCGTGAGATCGGTCCGCAGCAATGGCGCGGCGAAGTCGATGAAGGACCGCAGCTTTGCCGTCATCGACCGATCAGCCTGCATGACGAAGTGGACGGGAATCGGCGGCGGCTCGTAGGCCTTCAACAGCAGGACGAGCCGTCCCGCCACGACGTCCGAGGCGATCTGATACGACATGACACGGGTGATTCCGTGCCCGTCCAGGACGGAGTCGATCGCGGCTGACGCGGCATTGACGATCAGACGAGGGTGTATGACGGCCATCTGAAGCGCCCGCCGCCGGCCCGCCGCTTCATGCGCGAAGCTCCACGGTTCGGCGGCCGCTTCGTTGGACATGATGCAGGCATGGCTCGACAGCTCTGACGGCGTGTGCGGCATGCCGTGGCGCTCAAGGTAGGCGGGGGAGGCACACAGGACACGGCGAACCTCGCCAAGCTGCGTTGCGACCTGCGAGGAATCCGGGAGATGCGCAAGCCGGACCGCCACGTCGATGCCTTCGTCGAGCAGGTTGACCACACGATCGAGCAGGACCAGCCGCGCCTGGACGGCCGTGTTCGTATCCAAAAACCGGTCCAGCACCGGGCGGACCCGCAGGCGGCCGAACAAGACTGGCGCCGTCAGGGTCAACAGGCCGCGTGGCGTATCCTGGTCCGCGGCCGCCCCGCGCTCGGCCCGTTGCAGTTCGTCCAGGACGTGGCGGCAGGTGGTGAGATAGCTTTCGCCAAGCGACGTGAGGCGCAGCGCGCGCGTTGTGCGATGCAGGAGCTGCGCGCCGAGCCGATTCTCCAGCGACGCGATCGCCCGTGTGACCGCCGCCGGCGAGTAGCCCAAGCGCCTGGCCGCCGCCTGCGTCCGAGGACGGGTTGGATGCGCTGGTCGACGAATTCGTCGTTGCTGCCAACAAGGTATCTCCCGGCGTTTGTGTCCATTTCGAGGACTGTAAGGGAACGGACGCCATCCGGCTGCTGAGCCGGTACTCGGAAAGGTGCTCCGCTACAATGATGACATCCACGGCACGCCATCAGTAAGCATCGCTGGCCTGACGACGGCGCTGCAGATCAGCGACATGAAGCTGAAAGACCAACGTATCTTCTTTCTGGGCGCCGGGTCGGCGGGCATCGGCATCGCCAACATGATCGTCGAGGCGATGGTCGCCCACAAGGCGATGAATGACGACCTGACGCTCAAGCAGGCCGCGGTGCAGTCCGGCGAGGTGAGCGAGCAGCAGTTCGAGGAGATGGTCGATGCGCGCAAATTGGTGGGCAGCGGGTTGGCAGGAGCCTGAACAATGAGCAAAACCAAAGTCGCCGACCTCCTCACCGATGCCTTGAAGCGGGCCGGGGTGAAACGCGTCTACGGCATTGCCGGGGACAGCCTTAATGCCGTGACCGAGTCCTTGCGCCGCGACGGCGGGATCGAGTGGATCCACACCCGGCACGAGGAGGTCGCGGCCTTTGCCGCCGGCGCCGAGGCGCATCTGACGGGCTCGCTCGCGGTCTGCGCCGGAAGTTGCGGGCCAGGCAATCTGCACCTCATCAACGGGCTTTATGACTGCCACCGCTCGCGCGTGCCCGTGCTCGCAATCGCGGCGCAGATACCCAGCGCCGAGATCGGCCGCAACTACTTCCAGGAAACCCACCCGCGGAACCTGTTCGGCGAATGCAGCCACTACTGCGAACTGGTCACCAGCCCCGAGCAGCTTCCCGGCGTGTTCGAGACCGCGATCCGGACGGCCGTGGCCAAGAGCGGCGTCTCGGTGATCGTGCTGCCCGGCGACGTCGCCAACATGGCGTTGCCAAAGCTGCCCGAACTCTCCGCCTCGCTCCTGCCCGTCGCCTCGCTGGTCCGGCCGCACGATGCCCAACTGGATGCGCTGGCCAGGCTGCTCGATGGCTCCGCCCGCGTGACGCTGCTGTGCGGGCGCGGCTGCTTTGGCGCCCATGCGCCGCTGATGCGACTGGCCGAGGCGCTGAAGTCGCCGATCGTCCATGCGTTCGGCGGCAAGGAAGGCGTCGAGTGGGACAACCCGTACGACGTCGGCATGACCGGGCTGATCGGCTTCAGCTCCGGCTACCACGCGATGATGGATTGCGAGACGTTGCTGATGCTAGGGACGGACTTCCCCTACCGCCAATTCTATCCCACGGACGCCAAGGTGGCGCAGGTCGACCTCCGCGCCGAGAACCTGGGCCGCCGTTGCAGGCTGGACCTCGGCCTCGTCGGCGACGTCGGCGCCACGATCGAGGCGCTGCTGCCGCGGCTGGCCGTCAAGACCGACCGCGCGCACCTCGACGGCAGCCTGGCCAGCTACAAGAGGGCGCGCGGGGGCCTGGACGAGCTGGCGGTCGGCAAGGCCGGCGGCATCATGCATCCCCAGTTCGTCGCCCGCACGCTCAGCGAGGCCGCCAGCGAGGATGCGGTCATCACCTACGACGTGGGCACGCCCGCCATCTGGGTCGCCCGCTACGTGCACATGAACGGCAAGCGCCGGCTGATCGGCTCGCTCAACCACGGTTCCATGGCCAACGCGATGCCGCAGGCGATCGGCGCGCAGGCGGCGTATCCCGGCCGGCAGGTGATCTCTTTCTCCGGCGACGGCGGCTTTACCATGCTGATGGGCGACCTGCTGACGCTGGTGCAGCAGAGGCTGCCGGTGAAAGTGGTCGTGCTCAACAACGGCACGCTCGGCTTTGTCGAGATGGAGATGATGGCCGCCGGCTACCTCGATACCGGGGTTAAGCTGACCAACCCCGATTTCGCCGCCATGGCGCGCGGCGCCGGCATATTCGCACGCCGGGTCGAGGACCCGGCGGACCTCAAGGCCGCCATGGCCGAAATGCTGGCCCATGACGGCCCGGCGTTGCTCGATGTCGTTTCCGCCCGGATGGAGCTGGCGATGCCGCCGAAGGTCGGCATGGCGCAGGCGGCCGGCTTCGGTCTATGGCTGGCGCGGGCGGTCATCAACGGCCGCGGCACCGAGATCATCGATGTCGCGCGGACCAACCTTATCCACTGACCGGCAGGAGTTCCGCCCATGCGTGTCGGACTGTTCATCCCCTGCTACGTCGACGCATTCCATCCGGAGGTCGGCATCGCCACCCTCGAATTGCTGGAGCGGCTGGGCTGTGAGGTCGAGTATCCCACGGACCAGACCTGCTGCGGCCAGCCGATGACCAACACCGGCTGCCACGAGGAATCCGCCGCGACGGAAACCTTGTTCGTCCGCAACTTCGCCAAATACGACTACATCGTCGGCCCGTCCGGCAGTTGTGTACACCAGGTCCGCTTCGCATTCGACGCCATCGAGCAGACCGACGAGGTCAAGGCGGTGCGCGCGAAGACATTCGAACTGGTCGAGTTCCTGCACGACATCCTGAAAGTGGAGGCCTTTCCCTGGGCGGAGTTCCCGCACAAGGTGGCGCTGCACAACAACTGCCAAACGCTGCGGGGGCTTGGCATCGCCAGCACCTCGGAGCAGCGGCGCGCGTACTTCTCCAAGCCGATCGACCTGCTGAGCAAGGTCCGCGGCATCGAGTTCGTGGAACTCACGCGGCCAGACGAATGCTGCGGCTTTGGCGGCACGTTCTCGGTGTTCGAGGAAGGCGTGTCGGCGAAGATGGGGCACGACAAGGTGCGCGACCAGCACCAGGCCGGGGCGGAGTATGTCACCTCGTCCGACAGCTCCTGCATGCTGCACCAGCAAGGCTGCGCGGAACGGCTCGGCCTGCCACAGCGCTACATCCACATCGCGCAGATCCTGAACGGAGCGCGGCAATGAGCGAGGCTGAACCGATGCTGCATCCGGAACTGGCGGATGATGGACCCACCGAGGGCGCCACGCGGCATGGCGCCCGGCTGGACCATGCCGAGGGCACCTCCAAGCCGATGCGCTCCAAGACCGGCGAGCGGCAGGCGCCCAGGACGCCGGAGCCGCAGCCGCGCGGCGCGGTCATCCGTGGCAACCGCCCCGTGGACCAGTCGGAGGCCGCCAACCGCTTCATCGCCGCGACCGAGCACGAGAAGATGCACGACGAGCGGCTTTGGGACCTGCGGCAGAAGCGCGACCGCGAGATGCACGGCATTCCCGAATGGGAGGAGCTGCGCGAGCTGGCCTCCGCCATCAAGGAGCACACGCTTGTCAACCTGGCGCAGTATCTCGAACAGTTCGAGGCCAACGCGCGGGCCAACGGCATCCACGTACACTGGGCGCGTGACGCCGCCGAACACAACGAAACCGTGCTGCGAATTCTCAACGAGCACGGCGCCAAGCGGCTGATCAAAAGCAAGTCCATGCTGACGGAGGAGTGCAACTTCCGCGCGTTCATGGGCCAGCACGGCATCGAGATCATCGAAACCGACCTCGGCGAGCGCATCCAGCAGCTTGATGGCGAGGCGCCGAGTCACGTCGTCGTCCCCGCGGTCCACAAGCTGCGGACCGACGTGGCGCAGGTGTTCGCCGACAAGCTTGGGTCCGACCCGGCGAACGACGACCCCAGATACCTGGCCGGCAAGCAGCGGGACGCGACCCGGCCGCTGATCCTGTCCGCCGACGCCGGGATGACCGGGTGCAACTTCGCCGTCGCCGAAACGGGCACGGTCGTGGTGTGCACCAACGAGGGCAACGCCGACCTTTCGGCCAACACGCCGCCGCTGCACATCGTTTCTGCCGGGATCGAGAAGCTGGTGCCGCGCCTGGACGACCTGGCTGTCTTCGTCCGCCTGCTGTCGCGATCCGCGCTGGGTTCGCCGATGACGCAGTACACCTCGCACTTCCGCGGCCCCCGCGCGGGGGGCGAGATGCACGTCGTGCTGGTGGACAATGGCCGCTCCGAGCGGCTGGGCATGGAGCAGTTCTGGACGTCGCTGAAATGCATCCGTTGCGGCGCCTGCATGAACACCTGCCCGGTGTTCCGCCGCTCCGGCGGCCTGAGTTACGGCGCGACCTATGCCGGGCCGATCGGCCTGATCATCGACCCGACGTTCAACGCCCACAAATACAGCAAGCTGCCGTTCTCCTCGACGCTGAACGGCAGTTGCACCAACGTCTGCCCGGTCAAGATCAACATCCACGAGCAGATCGCCGCCTGGCGCCAGGTCATGGCCGAGACGCACGAGTTGCCGCTGCTGAAGAAGGCGATGATGAAGGCGGCCGGCGCCCTGCTGGCCAGCCCCAAGCTGTACCGCGCGGCGCTGCCGATGGCGGACAGCGCGTTGCGTCATCTGCCGCGCTTCGTCGTCTACAACCGGCTGAACACCTGGGGCCGCGGCCGCGACGTGCCGCATGCGCCGAAGCAGACGTTCCACCAATGGCACGCCGCCAACCGAGCGCCCAAATCATGAGCAGCCGCGACGACATCCTCGCCGCCGTCCGCGCCCACGCGCCGAAGACCGAGCGCCCGCTGCCGGACGTGCCGCTGTTCGACACGGCCCCGCCCGCCGATCTGACGGCGGCGTTCGTAAAGATGCTGGAGCTGATGGGCGGCGAGTGGCTGCGGCCCAGCGGGACCGATCCGCTGGCCCCCGTGCACGCCAAGCTCGCCCAGGCCAAGGTGGTCTGCTCGAACGTCCCGGAGATCACGGGCAACAAGGCGCTTGATGCCGGCACCAGGCCGACGGACCTGGCGGATGTCGATTACGGCGTGGTCCGCGCCGTCTTCGCCGTCGCCGAGACCGGGTCCATCTGCCTCACTGGCAGACAGCTCGGCGTCAACACGCTTGGCTACCTGCCGCAGCACCTGATCATCCTGCTCGATCCGGCGGATATCATGCCCAACATCCACCACGCCTACCGCCGCCCGGAGTGGCGGGACAGCCATTATGCCGTCTTCCAGACAGGCCCGTCGGCGACGGCCGACATCGAGGGCGTGCTGATCCATGGAGCGCAGGGTGTGCGGTCCCTCTCCGTCGCCGCAGTGCCCCGGCGCAACTGACGCACGTCTGGGATGGAATTTTTTGAAGGGCGATCGATTTTCCCACGCCGGTCAGGCAACAACTTTTTAATTCAAGAAGATTTTCCCGGGGTTCATGACACCGTGTGGGTCGAGCGCCTGTTTCACCGACCGCATGACCGCCAGCGCCTCGGCGCCGTGCTCCTGCTCCAGAAACTCACGCTTGCCGATGCCAACGCCATGTTCGCCGCTGCACGACCCACCCAAAGCCAGCGCGCGGGCGACGATCTTCTTGTCCAGCTCCCACGCGCGCGCCAGCCCATCCGGTTCTGGCGGCACCAGGATCACCGTGTGAAAATTTCCGTCGCCGACATGTCCGACGATCGGCGCGGTCAGGCCGGAGGCGGCGATATCCGCCTTGGCCCCCAGAATCGCCTCGTTCAGGCGCGAGATCGGCACGATCGCGTCCGTCGCGATGCCCTGATGACCTGGCTTCAGCGCCAGGCCGGCCCAGTAGGCGTCATGTCTGGCCTGCCAGAGCTTGGCGCGTTCGGCGGGATCAATGGCCCAGTGAAAGCCGCTGCCGTCGTTGCCCGCGGCAATCTCCTCGGCTTGGCTGGCTTGTTCCGCGACGCCCGCTTGGGTGCCGTGGAACTCGAAGAACAGGGTCGGCAGGGTTTCCAGCCCCACCAGCTTTGAATAGGCGATGCAGCCGGCCATCTGCACATCGTCCAGCAGTTCCATGCGGGCGACCGGGATGCCCATCTGCATGATGGCGATCACGGTTTCCACCGCGTCACGCAGCGTCGGGAACTGGCAGGTGGCGGAGGAGATCGCTTCCGGGATGCCTTGCAGGCGCAACTGAATTTCGGTGATCACGCCCAGCGTGCCCTCTGACCCTACGAACAGCCGGGTCAGGTCGTAACCGGCGGATGACTTGCGGACGCGTCCACCGGTGCGGATCAGCCGCCCATCGGCCAACGCGACGGTCAGGCCCATCACACTCTCCCGCATCGTGCCGTAGCGCACCGCATTGGTGCCGGAGGCGCGGGTGGCGGACATGCCGCCGATCGTGCAGGCCGCGGTGCCGGGATCGACCGGAAAAAACAGCCCCATGTCGCGCAGGTGCCTGTTCAACTGCTCCCGCGTCACGCCGGCCTGCACGCGGCAGTCCATGTCCGGCTGGCTGACGTCGAGGATGGCGGTCATATGGGACAGGTCCAGGGTGATGCCGCCGCGGACAGGGGTGACGTGACCCTCCAGCGAGGTGCCGGCACCCCAGGGCACCACCGGCACGTGTGCGCCGTGGCACAGTCCGAGCAGGCGGGCGGCTTCATCGGATGTTTCGATGAACGCAACGGCGTCGGGCAGGACAGGGGTTTGCGTGTCCTGGCCGTGCGAGTGATGGTCGCGCAAGGTCGCGTTGGTGGTGATGCGGTCGCCGAGGAAGTCGCGGGCGGCAACAATAACGGATTCCACGGCTGAGTTTCCGATCGGCATGGACGGGTCCTGCGCTGGGTCAGCGAGGAGGATTGGACCACTGCCCCTGTCCTGGCAAGCATATTTGGCCGAACCGGTTGTCAAGCCCTCATGGTTGCCTCATCGGGTAGGCCAACCCGTGAAAATGAGGGAAGATTCTCCCCCATGTCGTTATCGGATTCAGGCGGTCCAACGCCCGTCACTTAAGTCATCGGCGCTCGGCCATGGCCGGCTGAGATGCTGCCCGCGTCAGACAAGGTTCTCGGCGGCTTGTTTAATTACGCAGTTGGTAGCGGCGGGTTCTCTCGCCTGTTTGACAATTGATATCACTGAATGCAAATTTCTTACGCTTTCCCCAGAGCCGCCTCGCAAATCATAAGCTATTGCCGAGATGGCGAGCGACCGAGGCCTCATTCTCCGCCTGGATATCCACCGAACAACCTCATCCCATTGCGGTCTTGGCCGCGGTATCGTCCTGCTAAATTTCCGCGTCCCGCCGACCGACGATCATCCGGGGAAGCAGAAAGACCAGCGGAATTGTGAGCGCCGTGGTGGCCGAATTGGCGATCACTAGCGAATCAAATGAAAACCCGTATTGATCCAGCAATTTCGAGCCGAACCAGTCGGTTCCGAACAGTGCCAGATTTCGTACGCTCACCATCAGCGAGAAGCCGAGTCCCTCGCTTCCGACGGGCGTGGCACGCACGGCAAGATCCATCAGCGCAAGTTCGGCCAGCGTATAGCCGAAGCCGTTCAGCCCCTCGATCGCCTGGGCCTGTCCCACGGACGAGTAGAACAGGTACCCCAGGTTCGCCATGGTGCCCAAAACCATGCAGCCGACCAGCAGCGTGCGGAGTTTCAGGCGCCGGCACATAATCCCGTATCCCACTGCGGCCAGCACGCCGAAGACCCCCGCGATCAACTGCAGGAATCCTTGTGCCTGGGTATCGAGGTGCAGGTCGTTCTGCTGCTTGTAGAACACCGCGGTCGCGAAGCCCGGCGCGAGGTAGAACAGTGCCATCAAGCCCGCCGCGCCCCACATCGTCCGGGCCGTCGCGATGTTGATGAGTTGCCCGCGGGCGTTATGCAAAACCTCGTGGGAGTCCACGCGCTTCTGTGGCTCATGCAGGAACAGGACAGTGATCGGCACCAGAAGGAACATGACGCCGCCACACGCCGCGGCGGTCCATCCAAAGGCAATGCTGGCGAGATATCCCGCAATCGGACCGTTGACGATCGAACACCCTTGCTGGACGAACTGCCGGATGGCGGTCAAGCGGCCCGAGCCTGACATCGCTTGCGCTGTCTCCACCATGTAGCCGCCGACGACCGTGCTGCTCACGACCATGAACGTGTTGATCACGATCACGACCAACAGCAGGTCGCGGTAGTCGTGCGGCGTAACGGTCAAAGCGAGCCACGACAGCGCCGCCAACGTCGCGCTGATCAGAATGTAGCTCTTGCGGCGGTTGCCAAACAGCGGGAAGGCATCGGTGATGATCCCGGCGATGGGCTTCAGGTACCAGGCCAGCCCCGCCCAGAAGAAGAATGCGGCGCTGCTTGTGCGGTCCATGTGCAACGCGTTCTTGAGCAGATTCTGCAGTGGCAGGCGCGCCAGAACCTGTGGCTGCGCCAGGGTCGTGGCCAGCACGCCGGTAATGATGATGATCGCAGCAAAGGTTAGAACCTTGCCAGGCCGTGCTGCGGCGTTGATTGATGTGGCCATGCATCAGGGTAGGTCGCCATCTGGCCGGAGTGAATACCTGGATGGCAAAAGATCCGCCGCCTGGACGATGCCTAGACGATCCCGGTCCCCGTGATGAAGGACGCCACCGCCAGATGATCCCAGATGTGAACGCCGATCGCCTGTGGCAATCGATCATCGACATGGCCGAGATCGGCCCGATCCCAGGCAACGGCAATTGCCGCATGGCCTTGACGCCCGAAGACACCGCCGCCCGAGCGCTTTTCCTGCGCTGGTGCCAGCCGCTCGGCCTGCGCCATGAGCAGGATGCGATCGGCAACATGTTCCTCCGCCGAGCGGGCACGGATGCCGCTGTTCCTGCCGTCGCGTTCGGCAGCCATCTGGATACGGTGCCGACCGGCGGCCGCTTTGACGGAACCGCCGGCGTGCTGGCGGGATTGGAAGTGCTGCGTGCGCTTGAGGACGCTGGTCTGCGGACGAAAGCGCCGCTGGAACTTGTCAACTGGATGAACGAGGAAGGCAGCCGCTTCCATCCCGCCATGATGGGCAGTCGCGTCGCCGCCGGAGCGCTTTCGCTCGACGCCGCCCTGGCCGTCACGGATAACGCCGGTATCTCCGTCGCCCATGCGTTGGCCGAAAGCGGACAGGCCGGCCCGCTGTCACCCATGCCGCGTGACTGGACCGCGTGGCTGGAACTGCATATCGAGCAGGGGCCAGTGATGGAGGAGACCAGTACCGATATCGGCATCGTCACCGGCACCATGCATGCGCGGTATTTCAACCTGACCATTGTCGGCGAACCAAGTCATGTCGGCACCACGGCGATCGGGCGGCGAAGGGACAGCCTGGCGGCCGCGGCCGCGGTCATCCTGGCGGTGGAGCAGATCGCGCTGACGGCGGAACCGGACGGCCGCGCCTCCGCGACCTGGATCGAGAATACGCCCAACGCGCGCGGCAACGTTGCCCACATCACCCGGCTGCACTGCGACGTCCGCCACAATGAGGCGGCGCGGTCGGTCGCAATGGAGGCTTCCCTGCGGCAGGCGCTGAGCGAAATCACCGCACGCAGGCAAGTCCACATCGACATCGATCCCTATGCAACGTTTGGACCGATCCTGTTCGATGCGGGACTGGGCGCGCTGCTGCGGCGAAAGGCCAACGATCGGCAGTTGACGACACGGGATATGACGGCGGCGGCGGGGCATGACTCGGTATTCGTGGCGCCGCTATGTCCTTCGGCAATGCTGTTCGTGCCCAGCGTCGCCGGCATCACGCACAATCCGGCGGAGTATTCGACGAAAGAACAGGTGGCGCGGGGCGCGCAGGTGATGCTTGACGCCGTACTGGACTTGGCCGGATAGGCCGGGGGATTACAATGACCCGGCTGAACCGCTCGGGTTGAGGCACCATCTCGGCAGGATCATGGCCGTCCTCCGGCGCCAGGCCGACGTATGGTTCCCGTTCCGCGAGCGATAGCTTGATGCGCGACAGCATGGCGCCCGGGATCCCCCGCTTTCATAGCCATTCTCCGGACTGCTCAGGAGCGCGTTGACGGTCGTCTGCCTCGCGCCTAACTTGGTGTTTTGGTTCGTCTGGGGGAATTGCTCGAATGTCCAACAAACTCAAAGCCCGCATCGGCGCCGGCAAGGCCGCGGTCAACGGATGGCTTGCTATTCCGTCCGGCTTCGCCGCCGAGGTCATGGCGCAGTGCGGCTGGGACAGCGTCACCGTCGATATGCAGCACGGCGTGCAGGATTACCAGTCCATGGTGCAATGCTTCCAGGCAATGCAGGCGCATCCGATCACGCCGCTTGTCCGGGTGCCGTGGAATGAGCCAGGGATCATCGGCAAGTGTCTCGACGGCGGTGCCATGGGCATTATCTGCCCGATGGTAAACAATGCGGCGGAGGCGAAGGCACTGGCGGATGCCAGCCTGTACCCGCCCATGGGCAAGCGCAGCAACGGTCCAATTCGCGCGGCCATGTATGGCGAAGCCAGCAGCTACCAGGCGACCGCCAACAACGAGATCCTGGTCATTCCAATGATCGAGACCCAGCAGGGCATCGACAACATCGACGAAATCCTGAGCGTTCCCGGCATCAGCGGCATCTACATCGGCCCCTCCGACATGGGCCTCTCGCTCGGCATGATCCCGATCCTCGACCGCGAGGAGCCGATTATCCTGGAGATCTACAAGAAGCTGCTGGCGTCCTGCAAAAAGCACGGCAAGTTCGCCGGATTGCACAACGGAACCGCGGCCTATGCGGCACGCATGATCCAGATGGGTTTTCAGTTCACCACCATCGCCAACGACAGCGGTCTGATGGCACGGGCGGCGCGGGAGGCAGTGGCAGCCACCCGGAAAGCTGGCGGTGAGGCTGCCAACTAGATCGCCTGAGGCTGACCCAGTCGGAAGGCGTGAGTCACGCAATCAAGCAATGAATAAAAGCGCGATTGGTGGGTCAATCTAAACCAATCGCGCTTCAATGGCACCGGCGGGATCGCACACTTCGCCGGTCAGTCGGTCAAGCAAACAGGAAGTATCACGGCCCCACCGCCGGTCGCTCAAGCTTGTTGCCGGATCCCGCCCTGGTGTGATGGTCTTATCAGGTCGACGCTGGTGAAGCCGAAAGATCGGCTATCACAAGCCTGCCTTTTATCGTCGTGGCCGACGCATTAGAGCAATATCAGCCTGACTGGAATAGCGAAGCGATCTCAGGTTGATGAAAGTGCTCGTGAAATACAGCGAGAGCGGTTCCACGCTTGGTGGAACCGCGCCAGGGCACCTGTCGCGGCACGCGCTGGGGACTGCCGGCCAGGCTGAGCATGTCCATGACCAATTGAATGTTTCTGTTTCAACACGTGCTGGCAGAAGGGGATGACCAGTCCACGCGTTCGTCCAAAGGTGCCTACTGCGCTCTCCGCCCGGTATCAAAAAGATCGCGTAAGAACCCTGGCGTCAGGATACTAAGGGGATTCACCGAAACCGTCGTATCGCCAAACGGTCCATCGACCTTGTACCGAGCGGCGAATACGCCGCCACCGACCTCCGGGCTGAACAGCTTGCCGATCAACGGGATGTGGCCCAGCATCGAATTGATTGCATAGACTGGCACAATGGTTCCGTTAAGCGCCAACCGGTTCGTCGACAGATCGATCATCCCTCTGACTGTCAGGCCGAGCGACGGGCTGAATATGCGGCCGTCGCTGATCCGCAGATGGTTCTGCTGATAGCCGAGCGGAACGATCATGCGAGAAATCCCAATTCCTGGTCCCCTCAGCAAGTCTGCCAATCCGTACAACGTTACCGCCTGCAGCACCTTGCCGAGGATCGGAACGTTAACCAGACGAGCGTCTTCGATACGGGCAATTCCATCGAAAGGGTGATCGGGAACCCGGTCGTTGAAATCACCGTTGACCGTCAGCCGACCGGATCTGACGGTAGGGGTCAGGCCCGTGCCCGCCAGAAAGGCACCGGCATCCGCCGCGGCAACAGCCAGATGGCGCTCGCCCCCCGCCATGTTGATCCGGACAAAGAACACCGAAGCAGGTGATAGCGATCCATTCAGATCAAGGTAATGTAGCAACCCGCCGCTGGAACTTGCCCGAACAGACAGCGGCACGGCGGTTTCGCCGTTCGCCAGCAAAACCCGGTCGAACCGCGCATCCAGAGTCCAATCCGGCACCTCGGCTGCCACTGACCCGGCGTGGTCCGACAGGCTTTCCAGCGGTGACGACAAATCTATCTGTGCTCCGGACAAGCTGACATTGATCGGTTGATTGGCCGGAATCCGAATGGCGCCATGCATGTCGGTCTTGCCCAAGTTGGCGCGGTTGATCGAAATGGACTGTAGCACGCCGTCGGGACATTCAACCGATGCGGCCACCAAGGCATCGGTCGACACGGCAACGATATGCACGATCGAAACCAGCCTGTCGTGCGACAGCAGGATTGTTGCCGACGCCTTGGATGGCGTGCCGGCCGCCTTGCTCCAGCCAACTGGCTTGACCTGAAGCACCGCGGCCGCGAGGTTGGCATTCAGTGCAATGGATCCATCGCCATTGCGACGTTCCAACAGCGTGGCGGTCAGCGGGACTTGTCCCGATACTAGAACCCTTTTGACATCGATGCCCGCGTCGGCAAGCTGACCGGCGTCCGGCCGGCCGCTGATGCTGATCCGTTGCAGCACCTGGGTCGGCGGTCCGGCGGAAAAATCCATTGTTCCCGTCGCGGTAATCGGAACCATGGCCAGCGACCCCTGCCCGTTCGCGCTCAGGCCCGCCTTGTCGGCAAGCAGATCAAACTGTCCGTCGCTCAGATCACGACCCGCGACAACGTCCGCCAGATGAAGGCGATGGAGGTGCGCACCGACATGAAACACGATTTCATCGGCCCGCAGGTTTTCGTCCAACGGAAAGTCCAGGCTGACGGTGGCCGATGTGTCGCCCGATGGGTCTTTCAGGTCGAACGGCTGCTCGCTCAGAAGATGAAGTCGCGGCTCCTTCAACAGCGTGATCGCACTGGCGACCGGTCCATTGACCCGCAGGCTGATCCGTGTGACTTGGTCACGTCCGGCCAGGCCGGTGATCAGCATCTGGCCATCCTGGATCAGCAGGTCGGCGCCGCCCTTGCTGATGCGCTGATGCCCGGACGGCATGGATATGACCATCCTGTCCGGGTCGATCAGATGCAGATGGACCTGTGCCTGTTCGATTGGTGGCAGCGGCTCCAACCAGGCTATCGAGACGTCGTCTCCGTCCAGATCGCCAGTCGCTTTCGTCAGGACGACATGGTTGAAATTCTTGCCCGCTTCCATGACAAGCGAAACCGCGGCATGCGAAATCGTGCCCGTGGTGACGTTTTGCACAATCCAGAGGCGCGCGCCGCCGCCGACGCCGATCGGCCAATTCCTTGCAAGGTCAGCCAGGTCCAGGTGATCAAGCGTCAATGCGACAGCGATTGTCAGGCGTTCGGCCTGCCGTCGGATCTCGCCGCTGAACCGCACATCCGCGGATGGTCCAGCCTTGGACGATGGCAGGCTCAGTCGAGCGTCCTCGATCATCACCCGATCCATCGACCCGGACAACACGACACTGCCCCCGCGGATTGGCAGGCTGCCCTCTCCCATGTCGATCCTGCCCGCATCAAGCTTCACCTCGGCGTGGCCGCTGAGAGGCATGAAACCAGGGTCGAGCGCCAGAGTGGCTTTGATCGACGCTGGCGCTTCCAGCGCTGCGAGAAAACCGAGCGAAGGCACGATCTGACCGATTGCCGGCGGCTGGATCGGACTCAAGCTTGCCTCGATCTGGCCGTTGGCGTGAAACGGCAGGGCCACGGTCACTGCAAGGTCCACATGCTGATTGGCCAGAACGAAAGGCACATGCGCCGAACCCACGATGGCGCCGGTCGCCTGCCGCTGAAAATCGAGTTCGGCGCCTGATGCCTGCCAGTTCAGCCCACGCTGTTCGTCGTGAACGGTCACGCCGAAATTGTCCAGTCGGACGCGGCGGAGTCGCCCCAATCCATCGGAACCTCGGGCGAACCCGCCAAGAATAGACCGAAGATCGGGCGACCGGTCGATTTGATCCGTGTCCGCACCGCGTTCGGTTCCGGGTGTCAGGGCGAGGTTGAAGGCGCCTTCATGATCCCGCGTGATCGTGACGAGCCCATCGTCCAGTTCCACATCACGCGGCACGAGTTGTCCGCGCAGCAAGCCGCTGAGGGATAGCGACAGAAGCGCCTGGCGTGCCACGACCCGATGACGGCCCGCCGCATCGTTGACGGCAATGTTCACCAGTCGCAGATCAACAGGAAATCCCACCCCACGGTGGAACCCCTCCCAGGCCAGGGTGAACCCGTCGAACGACAGGGTGCCTGGGCCGACGCTGACGGTGAACGGTGCGCCACGGAACAGGCTGCTTGCGTTGATCGGCCCGGTGGACAGCCGAAATGCGATGCCGGCCAGCAACAGGCTTGCGGCGAGCAGCAGACCCATGGCGATAATCATGATAAAATGCAACATCCGAGCAGCGCTTTGCAAGACTTGACCGGACACTCGAATCATTGCGAGACTATTGCGTAATGCAATCCTGCTCCTTGCCGGACCAGTGGCCGACTCCTTATGATCAAACAGCGGCGGATCGGCTGGTGGAACGCTTCCGCGAGCTTGGTCGAGCCGAAGCACAACTGATTGGCGAGCCCCACTTTCTAACCATGCTCCGCTGCCTGGGTGGGAATAGTCCGTACCTGGCTGACCTTGCAATCCGCGAATCCCGTGCGCTCCGACGGCTTGTCCGGGATGGTCCGGATGCAATCGTCGCCGACCATTTGATGCAGCTAAAAAACACGCCGCCGGGGAGTTCGCGCCAAACCATATCGGCCGTGCTTCGGCAGGCGAAGCGGGTCACTGCATTGATCACGGGAATAGCGGATATCGGCGCGATCTGGTCGCTTGGAAACGTCACCGCGGTGCTGTCCGATCTGGCCGAGGCAGGGCTGCGCCTGGCCATCAGCCATTTGTTCCGAATTGCGCACGATGCTGGAAAGATTCACCTGACTGACCTGCACCGGCCGGAACAGAACACCGGCTTTGTCGTGCTCGGCATGGGCAAATTAGGCGCACGGGAATTGAACTACTCTTCTGACATCGACCTGATACTGATCTATGACCGGACTTCATCGATCTACAGTGGTAGTGTGTCTGAAGAGACGGCCGGCCCATTCACATCCCGCCTGGCACGCGACCTTGTCGGCCTGATGCAGGACCGCGACATTAATGGATACGTATTCAGAACAGATATGCGGCTGCGTCCTGATCCCGCCGCGACACCACTCGCGGTCGCTTACGATTCCGCTGTCATCTACTACGAAAGTCTCGCCCAGAACTGGGAACGCGCGGCAATGATCAAGGCTCGGCCGGTCGCCGGCGATCTGGCTCTCGGCCACCGGTTTCTGGCGGCGATCCGTCCGTTTGTCTGGCGTCGCGGGCTGGACTTTGCCGCCATGGCGGACATCCACGCAATGAAGCGCCGCGTCAACGCCAGGAAAACCTTGGTCGCGAACACGGCGCGGGACCTCGTCGCGCAAGTCGCCGAACGCGATGTCAAACTCGGTGAGGGCGGCATCAGGGAGATCGAATTTCTGGTTCAGACGCTGCAGCTTGTCTGGGGCGGACGCGATCCGGCGGTGCGGGTATCGCCAACCTTGCCGGCGCTCGATGCGTTGGTAGCGGCCGGGCATCTCAAGGCGACAGCATCCGCTGAACTCAAGGCAGCCTATCGGTTCCTTCGACAGGTTGAGCATCGGCTGCAGATGGTCAATGATCGCCAGACCCACAGTTTTCCAAGGGCGGGAGCCGAACTGGATCGCATCGCCCGGTTCCTGCGCTTTGACAGTTCCCATGATCTCGCCACGCGATTCTTGCGCGTCGCCGATACGGTTCGGCAAAACTATCAAGCTGTCTTCCGACATGTTCCCGATCCCCCCGGTGTCGTGGCGATCAGGCCCGATCTCGACTTCGGTCATGATGACCGGGAACAAGCCGGCACCATCGCGGCCTTGGAAGCCATGGGATACCATGCATCCTGGCATATCCTGACCACCGTGCGCGGCTGGCTGGCCGGGCATGTTCGTGCTTTGCGATCAAGCCGCGCACGCGAGTTGATGACCACCATGGTGCCGGCGATCCTGACGTCGCTCAGCCGTCAGTCCGATCCAGATGAAGCCTTCAGGCGGTTTGATCGTTTCATCACCGCCCTGCCATCGGGGGTGCAGCCAATGTCCCTGTTTCAGCACAATCCGGCGCTGCTGGAGCGGATCGCCGTCGTTCTCGGCGGCGCGCCGCTTCTGGCGGAACATCTGGCGCGCTATCCCAGCGCGCTGGAGGGACTGATCGTGCCGGAAGACGACATGTCATCGGCTCATATGCTGCAAACCCGCATCGCCGACAGTCGCCAACTGGAAGATACCATTCAGATCATCCGCAGCGCGGTGAAGGAGAAGGATTTTCTTATTTCGGTGGCCACGCTGGAAGGCCGCCTGGATGCGAATGCCGCGGGACGTCAGCGAACCGGCCTCGCGGATGCGACCCTGTCGATACTGATCCCGCGGGTGCTGGCTGATTTCGCCTTACGCTTCGGTGAGGTCGAGGGTGGCGCACTGGCGGTGGTCGCCATGGGCAAGGCGGGCGGCCAGGAGATGATGGCCGGATCAGACCTCGACCTGATACTGATCTACGACCACCCGCCTGACGTGACCGAAAGCCGCGGCGCACGCAGCTTGCCAGCCAGCCAATGGTTCGTGCGGGCGACCCATGCCTGTATCGCCGCGCTGACCACACAGGGATCCGAAGGACAGATGTACGCCGTTGATATGCGGCTGCGACCGTCCGGCAACAAAGGGCCGGTCGCGGTTTCGCTGGAAAGCTTCGTCCGCTATCACGCCCAGGATGCGTGGACCTGGGAACGCATGGCGCTGACGCGGGCCAGGGTCGTGGCCGGCCCGCCAGCGCTGTGGGAACGTGTATATCAGGCCATTCAGGATGTCCTTCACCAGCCTGGTGATCCAGCCCGGATCAGGATCGATGCGACCGCGATGCGGGCCAGGATGAGACGTGATCATCCGCACCATGGGCCATGGGACGTCAAGCTTCGCCCAGGCGGACAGATCGATGTGGAGTTCGTGACGCAGGTGCTGCAGTTGGTTCATGCGCCGGATCATCCCGATATCCTGAGTTCGACAACAGCCAGCGCGCTTCGGCGACTGCGGGATGCCAGCTTGCTGCCTGGCGATGATGCCGACCTGCTGATCAACGCCGATCATGTGTGGCGGACGATTCAGGGCATCCTGCGTCTGACGGTGGGGCAGGTTGGCCCGCGTGGACTGCCGCCGACAGCGGCGGACCTGCTGCTGCGGGCGGTCGCCCAGGCTGGCATTCAGGCGGTTGAAATTCCCGAACTGCTGTTTAAGCTCGATGATATTGCGCGACAGGTACGAACCATCTTCATCAGGCACGTGGGAGATTGCGGCGAATGAGCATTGCGGAAGGTGATCCGGCACCTGATTTCGAACTGCCCGCCTCGGGCGGACGAACAGTCAGTCTATCCAGAATGAAGGGCAAGACGTTTATTCTCTATTTCTATCCGAAGGCGGACACGCCAGGCTGCACGAAACAGGCCTGCTCGTTCGAGGAAGCCGGCGCCACCCTCGGCAAGATAGGCCTGGATGTCATCGGCGTCTCGCCGGACAAGATGAAGCCGATCGAGACATTCGCCGCCAAGTATGGGTTGACCTTTCCGCTGGCATCGGACGAGGCGCATGCGGTGTCGGAACGCTTCGGCACTTGGGTCGAGAAGTCGATGTACGGCCGCAAATACAATGGGATCGAGCGAAGCACCTTTCTGATCAACGAAGACGGGAAGGTGCTGAAGGCATGGCGGAAGGTCAGCGTCACCGGCCATGTCGACGAGGTGCTCAAGGAAGTTAATAAACACCTGGGATAATGTGGGGGATCGGCTTGCCGCCGCTGCACGCGAGTCATGGCCGGCCCAGGTCTCGGCCGCTCATGAGCCACATCGGGTTATCTGTCTGAGCCAACCAGGCCTGAGGCGCCTGCTTGGGCAAGATCAGTCACGATACGAAGGCACATCACCCGACGTTCGCGGCCCGCATCAATACGACGGCGGCGTCACGGGCCTGCACGGCAACAGACGGATCCTCGCGAACCAACATCGATGCGATCGCGCCTTCCAGCAGCAGCGCGATCTGGCTGGCGAGCCGATCTGGCTCGGATGCGCCGGCTTGTGCCAGCAGCGCGCGGATGTGGAGGCGCCGGTCCTCCTTGTATCGCAACGCAATGGCGCGAGCGGCTTCGCAATCCCGCGCCAGTTCCGTCACCGCGTTGACAAAGGGGCAGCCGCGGAAGCCGCCGGCGGCCAGGCGAGCCTGTAGCTGGTCGAACAGCGCCAGCACCTGCGCCATCGGATTTTCCGCTGAATCGGGAAATGGAAGAATGCGGCCGCGCAGGTAGGCGGCAACAAGCAGGTCCTTGGACGGGAAAGTGTCATAGAGCGACCGTTTGCTGATGCCGGCTTCGGCGGCGATGGTATCCACCCCGACAGCGCGAATGCCCTGCTGGTAGAACAGCCGGTCGGCCGTCGCCAGGATCCGCTCCGTCATGGATATCTTGTCCGCCACTGCAATAAACCTTCTGCCTGCCCGCTGGAATTAACTTGTCAACCGCCCTGATGCACCCCAAGTGCCCGACACACAGATCGGTGTGCCGCTTGCTGTAGACAAGGAGTAGATATCATGGACGTCGCCATCCACCTGCCGTGCGTCGAAGGCGCGGTCGTTTACCTGGCGAAGACCAAGGACAAACCGCATACCTATACCTACGATCCGCCTGAAGGCGTGGCGAAGTCCAACATCATCAGCGAACAACACGTGGTGCCCATCCATGACATGCGGCCGCTCGCCGATGGCCTGGCGCTGGACACGCAAGGTTTCCTTCTGACCAACGCGCCCACTGCCGTGCGAGACTTTTATAACGAGGCCGAACTCCGCGACACCTACTACGCGGAGGCCGAGGCGCTGGTGAAGCAGGCAACCGGCGCAAGCCGCGTGATGGTGTTCGACCACACGATCCGCCGCCGCGAACATGGCGTGGAAGACCGCACGCCAGGAACCGCGCGCCAGCCGGTGACCCGCATTTATGGAGACTATACGGAGCTGTCCGGCCCGCAGCGCGTCCGCGACCTGATGGGCGCGGAGGCCGAGACCCTGCTCACTCGCCGGTTCGCCATTGTCAACGTCTGGCGGCCGATTCGCGGTCCTTTGACGGATGCGCCGCTGGCGGTATGCGATGCCGGAAGCCTGGCTAACGGTGACCTGGTGCCGCAGGACCTGATCTACCGCGACCGCACCGGCGAGATTTACGGTTTGACCTACAATCCGGCGCATCGTTGGTACTACGCCCCGGACATGCGTGCCGAGGAGGCGTTGCTGCTGAAATGCTACGACTCCGCGCATGACGGGCGCGCGCGGTTCATGCCGCACACGTCATTTCAGGACCCAAACGCGCCGCTGGACGGGCTTCCGCGCGAGAGCATCGAACTGCGGACCCTGGTGTTCTTTTAGGTCTAGGGAGCGTGATCGCCTGAGGCTGACCGTCGGAAGGGTGAATCACGCGCTCAAGCAAGCCGTTAGACCACGATTGGACATCGGCAACGAGGCAGCCTTGAACGATCAGGTGGCTCCGTTTTGAATTCGCCATGGTCGGGCGCCCAAGCACGAGAGGGGATTGTCCCGGCCATCTTCGCACCAACGGCTGGGGGTGGATGGCCGGCACAAGGGCAGCCATGACGAGTTGATGCAGCTTGATTGAAAGGCGCCCTAATATCCAGCGACGCGATCGACGACTTCCCTCAGCGGTCGGCCATCGAGGAAGCGGCGCAGGTTATCGACAAACAGGCGCGCAACGATCTCGTCACGGCGCGGATGCGGGCCACCAATGTGCGGCAGCACCAGAATACCGTCGGTGGTCCAGAACGGATGCTCCGCGGGCAGCGGTTCCTGGCGAAACACGTCCAGCACCGCACCGGCGATCCGCTTCGCTGTGATCGCGGCGATAAGGTCAGCATCGTTGATCAGGTGCCCGCGGCCAAAATTCAGCAGCCAGGCGTTGGACCTCATTTGTCCCAGGCGTTCGGCGTTGATGAAATTCTCGGTTTCCGCCGTTGCCGGCAGCAGCAGCAGCACATAATCGGATCGCGCCAGCAGATCCTGGGTTCGTTCCGGCGGCAGTACTTCGACCGGACCGGACATCGGTTGCGGACGTCGGCGGGTGCCGATCACCTGCATGCCCAGCGCAGCGGCAAGGCGCGCGACCTCCTGCCCGATTACGCCCAGGCCTAGAATGCCGAGCGTCTTGCCGTTCAGCGGCTCCGCGACGCGGTTGGTCCATCGGCTGTGCTTCTGGTCCTCGGCGATCGCGGCGAGGGGCTTGGCGATATGGAACAACGCGGCGAGGATGTTCTCCGGCATTGATTCCCCGTGTGTGCCGCGGGCGCAGGTCAGCATCAGGTCCTTCGGCAGATCTGGCAGGGCCAGCCACGCCTCCACCCCCGCCGTCAGCGCCTGCGCCCATTGCAGCTTTGGCATCCGCGGCAGCAGACCAGGCGGAACATTGGCAACAAGCAGCATGTTCGTCTGTGCGAGTTGCGTATCCGACGGGGAAGCCTTGCGCCCCAGCGTCTCGATCACGATGCGGTCGGACAGGCCTGCCTCGCCGATCGCATCGACATAGGCGGCGGCGGCATCGGTCCACAGCAGCAGGCGAAGGGCATTGGTCACGGCGGGCGATCCTGTCCGGTTCGCCGGCAGCGTAGTGGCATATGCGGGCCTGGGGAAGCGACCGCCACACTGTTTGACAAGCCGGACGTCGCCACGTTCATGAACCGTAGACACGGATGACCAAGGACGTATGGGCTTGCGGATGGCTGCCGCCGGATCTGGGTCGCTGCGTCCATCTCACCTGCTGGCGCAGGCCTCAACCGAGGCCGACATAATCCTGGTTTGCCGCAACGCGGGCCGGATCGCCAAACACGGCAAATGATAATAGAACGGAACATAGATGATCATTGGCCGCAGCAACATCACAGAGGCAAGAGGATGCCTCCGTGACGGAACGCCACGCGCCGCCGTGCGTTTACTTTCGACCATGGAACGCATTGTCCAGCCTCGCAGAAGGGGCAGTGTGTCCTCTTGGTCTCGCAGTGAATGGATTCCCCTCATCTCATGTCGGTCGTGTCATCGTCAGACCCCGGCGACCTTGTTGTTCCACTGCACGCCGAAGACCTGTCGGTTGAGCGGCGGACAGTCGAGCGGAAACTCCGGATAAATATCCGGACCGTCAATCACGACCATCTGGTTGATGAAGCTGTTACGCACGAGAAAGTCGAGATCGAGCGGACTCCGATTGGCCGGCCAGTTGATGCCGTTCCACCGGTTCGCGAGGAAGGCGACACAACGGTGATTTCCGTTGTCGAGGAAGTACTCGTTGTCGAGCGCCGGCTGGTTCTCAAGGAGGAGATCCGGCTGCGACGTGTGCGGACGACGGAGCGGCACCGCGAGACGGTCACGCTGCGCGAGCAGCAGGTCGTCATAGAGCGGCCGGGTTCAGAGGAGCCCGGGAGTGGTCTCCGCCCTGAACTTGCGCCGATTCCCCAACCCCAGGCAGTTAAGGAAGATTGACACATGACGGATGAAACCATCGTTGCCGTATTCGATACGGCTGAACACGCTGCAGCCGCTGTTCGCGATCTTGAAGCAGCGGGCGTTCCGTCGGACGCCATCACCCGGCATGCGGAGGGCGGGCTTCCCGCGGACACGAGCACCAAGCCTGCCGTCAACCGCGAGCAAGGTTTTTGGGCAAACCTCTTCGGCGGCGCGCCGGAGCGTGAACATGACACCACCGTCTTTGATCGCAGCCTGGCGGGCGGGTCGGTTGTCTTGACGGTGAAAGCGCCGGAGCAGCACATCACCCAGGTGATGGATATCCTTGAGCGGCACAACCCGATCGATATCGATGAACAAGCCGCCGGCTATGGTGCAAGCTCGACGACGACAACCACCACTACCGCCACGCCGCTGACCGACAGCACGACTGCGGGGACTATGGCTGCCGGAACTATGCCTGTTGGAACTACGACTGCCGGGACCACACCTGCTGGAACTACCACCGCCGGGACCATGGCGGCCGGTGCGCGTGCTGGCGACGGAGAGGCGATCCAGTTATCCGAAGAAGAATTGGTGATCGCCAAGCGTGCCGTCAATCGCGGCACGACCCGGGTTCGTCGTTACGTCGTGGAAACCCCTGTGGAGGAGCAGGTTACGCTGCGCGACGAAACGGTATCGGTCGAGCGACGTCCGGTTACCGACGCACGCCCGGCGACGACAGCGGACTTCACCGACAAGGTCATCGAAGTCACCGAAAGCGGCGAGGAGGCTGTCGTCGGCAAGACAGCCCGAGTCACCGAGGAAGTGGTGATCCAGAAGGAGGCCGCCGACCGCACCGAGACCGTACGCGATACGGTGCGGCGGGAGGATGTCGAGATCACCAAGGAACCTGGAACCGCCACCGCGACCCCAGTCACTGGGACACCGGTCAACGAGACGCCGGCTACCGCTGCGCCGGGGACCACCAAACCGGCGGTCTGATCGATCCGATCATTAGCCCAAGGCGGTGGCCCGCCTTGGGCGCGGCTTCCAGGGTTTTGCAACAGCTCAACCGGTTCCGGCGAAGACGTTTCGCGAAACATGTGGAATTTGGCGGGCACGCCGACAGCGCGACAATGTTTCGATCTCCATCACCGCCGCGCCAGGATCAGATCCAGGGCAGTCGATCGTCGACACCGCGTTGATTCTTGATAACCCGCCGCCAGAAGACCGCCGCAACCAGCCGTCGATGACCGCGGCGTGACGCTACCGGGCCGGCAAGCATAGGCGCCCACTCCATCCGCACCCGGTCCTCGCGACTGATCCGCCCCAGCAGGACGCCAAAACTTGCCGGTCGGCACGGGCTGCGTCAGGATCAAACGCGATCATGGAAGAAGGAGAATCCTATGCCAGAATATGATCTGGTCATCCGCGGAGGCACCGTCGTCGACGGCACCGACAGCGCTCCGCTTGAGGCTGATGTCGGTATCATCGGCAACCGTATTGCCACGGTCGGCGCGGTGAGCGGCAGCGGTTCCGAGGAGATCAACGCCAAGGGCAAGCTCGTCACCCCGGGTTTTGTCGACATTCACACCCACTACGATGCCCAGGCGGTCTGGGACAGCCACATGTCGCCCTCCTCCAGCCACGGCGTCACCACCGTCGTGATGGGCAACTGCGGCGTCGGCTTCGCCCCCTGCAAGCCGACCGACCGCGAACGCCTGATCGAGCTGATGGAAGGGGTGGAGGACATCCCCGGCGCGGTCATGCATGAAGGCTTGAATTGGGAATGGGAAAGCTTCGGCGAATACCTGACGGCCCTGGAACGGCGCCGGCGCGACATCGACATCTGCGCCCTGCTGCCGCACGCCGCGGTGCGCGTGTTCGTCATGGGCGACCGGGCGATCAACCTGGAGAATGCCAACCAGTCCGACATTGCCCATATGCGCCAGATCGCCCGCGAAGCGATGCAGGTCGGCGCCTTTGGCTTCTCCACCTCCCGCAGCCTGTCGCACAAGACCTTGCGCGGCGATCCGACCCCGACCCTGCGCGCGCAGGAGGAGGAGCTGCGCGGCATCGCGCTCGGCATGAAGGACGCCGGGTCGGGCATGCTGGAGATGGTCTCCGAATGGATACCGGACCATAACGAAGAATTCGCCATGCTGCGCCGGATCATCGAGGCCAGTGGTCGTCCCGCCGTCTTCACCCTGACCCAGCGCCATTCCCGCCCCGACGTCTGGCGTGACTTGCTGGCGCATGCCGACCAGGCGGCCCGTGACGGCCTGTCCATCCGCCCCGTCGTCGCGCCCCGCGCGATCGGCGTGATGCTCGGCCTGGCCGGCAGCCAGAACCCGTTCTCCGGCACGCCGACCTACAGGTCGATTGCGGAACTGCCGGTGGCGGAACGCGCCCGCCGCATGGCCGATCCTGACGTCCGCCGCCAGATCCTGAGCGAGGATCCGAAGAAAGGCAGCACCTTCCCGTTGTTCCACCGCCTGTCGTTCGACTTCATGTTCCGCTTCGGCAACCCGGCCAACTACCTGCCGGCCAAGCAGGACAGCATCGCCGCCATCGCCGCCCGCGAAGGCCGCACGCCGCCGGAGGTCGCCTACGACATCCTGATCGAGGACGACGGCGCCAACTTCATCTACATGCCGCTGGGCAATTACGCTGGGGGCGACCTGACGGTTTCCGAAACCACGCTGGACAACCGCAACTGCATCATGGGTCTGGGCGACGGCGGCGCGCATGTCGCCTTCATCCTGGACGCCGGCTACCAGACCTGGCTGCTGACCCACTGGGGCCGCGACCGCAAGCGGTGGGATGTCGCCGAACTGATCCGCCGCATGACCTCGGACACCGCGACGGCGGCCGGGCTGCACGACCGCGGCATCCTGGCCGCCGGCAAGAAGGCCGACGTCAACATCATCGACTGGGACCGGCTCGGCGCCGACGCGCCCTACGTGGTCAGTGATCTGCCGGCCGGCGGCAAGCGGCTGCTGCAGACGGTGCATGGCTACGATGCGACGATCGTCTCCGGCAATGTGACGTTCCGCGACGGCCAGCCGACCGGCGCCCTGCCGGGCAAACTGGTGCGCGGCCCACAGACAGTATTGGCGGCGTAACAGCCGGCATTATCCCAGGCTGTCCGGCGTGGGGCGGCACGCCGGGTTCCAGGATAAGGCACGTCTGGACATCATCAGATGGTTTGCAGCAACTCAACCGCCTTAGATCGTCGTTATGGCGGGCGCAGGTTCGTCGTGCACGCCTTGCGGCCATGATGTTCGCAAAGACGTAGATAGCGAGCCTGCGGCAGCGATGAAAGCGCCGAGCGCGGTATGCAGATTGCATCTGTCTTGGCGCTGCGGAGCAACCGGAGAGACTAAGATGACCCGCCTTGGACAAATGCGGTTGGGCCTGTCGATGCGCTATCACGGGTATCATTTGGCCGGTTGGCGGCATCCTGATGTGCCGGCGGCGGGCACGCTGGATTATCGATATTTCCTCGATACTGCCCAAATGGCGGAGCGCGCCAAATTCGACATGGTATTCCTGGCGGATGGCATCGGAATGCGTGTCCGCGACGAACCCGAGGGTTCGCTGTGCCGCTCCGCCCAGACCATCGACCTGGAACCGCTGACCCTGCTGTCCGCCATCGCGGCGAACACGCATCACATCGGGCTGGTCGCAACCGCATCGACCACCTACAACGAGCCATTTCACGTTGCCCGCAAATACGCCTCGCTTGATCACATCAGCGGCGGCCGAGCAGGGTGGAACATCGTGACATCGTGGTCGGATGAGGAGGCGCGGAATTTTGGTCGGGAAAAACATCTCGATTACGAAACTCGCTATGAGCGCGCCGCGGAGTTCGTCCAGGTCGTGACGGGGCTGTGGGACAGCTTTGAAGACGGCGCGCTGGTGCGAGACAAGGAAACCGGTCTGTACTTCGATCCGGCGAAGCTGCATGTGCTGAACCACAGGGGCAAGCACTTCTCGGTACGCGGTCCATTGAGTTCAGGGCCGACGCCGCAGGGCCGGCCGATTCTGGTGCAGGCCGGCGCGGCGGAGCAGGGCCAGGCGATCGCCGGCGCGTATGCCGACGTGGTCTATTCGATGGCGTTCGACCTGGTCTCGGCGCAAAAATATTATGCTTCGGTCAAGGAAAAGGCCGCGCGACATGGACGCTCGCCGGATGCGGTGAAGGTCCTGCCCGGCTTCACGCCCTATGTCGGCCGCACTGAGGCGGAGGCACGGGCCAAGTATGACGAGATGCGGCGGCTGATCCATCCGAAGGTCGGGCTGGCGGTGCTGTACAACTACCTGGGTGATCTGTCCGATTACCCGATCGATGGACCGGTGCCGGAGCCCGATGGGAACGTGCGGATCCGCAGTATAGGCAAAGGCTTGTTCGAGATGTCTCAGCGGGACAAGATGAGTATTCGCAGCCTGTATGAATTCATGATGGCAGGGAATGGCGGACGCGTGCTGGTCGACACGCCCGGCCAGATCGCCGACGATATGCAGGTTTGGTTCGAGGCAGGCGGCGCGGATGGGTTCAATATCTGTCCATCGCATCTGCCGGGCGGCTTACAGGATTTCGTTGAACTGGTGGTGCCCGAACTGCAGCGGCGAGGGTTGTTTCGAACGGAATACGAGGGTTTCACGTTGCGGGAGAATCTTGGATTGACGCCTTACGTCAATCGTCATCAAACCCTGGCATCATCTTCCCAGGCGGCCGAATAAGCTGCGCTGCCCGGGGTCCTGGAAAGCGTTGTTCAACCTCTGCCTGATCGGCACGCCGGCGCGGATTGCCGACGAGATGCAGGCGAGGTTCGAGAGCCAGGCCTACGATGGCATTAACATCACGCCGACCCATCTGCCCGCCGGGTGCGAGGATTTCGTCGGCATGGTCATTCCCAAGTTGCAGTGGCGTATAATGTTTCTGCATAAGTACTGATTCCAGACACTGCGCGAGAACCTCGGGCTCAGGCCATGCGTTGATCGCAACCATCGGTACGATAGCCGACGGGCGGCCGAGTGAGCTGGCCTGCGGTTGACCCGCCGGTCCGGAGCCGATCGGCCGCCCTCGCCAATGAAGCCAGTAAAGTGTAGATAAACATCGTCCAAGAACCAACACCGGGGAGAATCCGGATGACCATATCCGGTATGCCAGCCAGCGCCAGGCCTGCCAGCAGTTACCGCTGGGTCATTTGTGGTCTGCTGTTCGTCATAACCACCGTCAACTACATGGACCGCAACATCCTTGGCGTGCTCAAGCCGACGATCCAGGGCAATCTGCACTTCACCGAAACCGATTTCGGCAATATCATCTTCTGCTTTTCGATCGCCTATGCCATCGGTTATGCGGGGATGGGGTGGCTCACCGACAAGATCGGCATCCGCCTTGGCCTTGCCGCCGCCGCGATCCTATGGTGCCTGGCGTCCACCGCGCATGGCATAGTTAGTTCCGTTGCCGGGTTCATCCTCGCCCGCATCGTCCTCGGCCTCGGCGAAGGCGGCAATTTCCCGACCTGCATCAAGACGATCGCCATATGGTTCCCGGTTCGCGACCGCGCGTTCGCCACCGGCATTTTCAATTCCGGCAGCAACATTGGCGCGATGCTCGCGCCGTTGATCGGCGCCCTGGTCGTCGCCTTCTCAGGCTGGCAGGCCGCATTCTACGTCACCGGCGCGATCGGGCTGATCTGGGTTGTCTTCTGGCTGATCAGCTATCGCAGCCCCGCCGAGCACCCGCGCGTCGCGCCGAGCGAACGCGCCTACATCAACCAGGATCCGGAAGTCTCTGTGCAGAAGGTTCCCTGGGGCAAGCTGCTGGCCTATCCCGGCACATGGGTCTACATCGCTGGCGGTGTGCTCACCAATCCAGCCTGGTGGTTCTACAACAACTGGGTGCCGAGCTTTCTCAACTCCAAGTTCCATGTGTCGCTGTTCGCTGTGGGATTGCCGCTGATACTCATCTATCTGCTCACCGATGTTGGCTCGATCGCCGGTGGGTGGGTATCCTCGGCACTGATCAAGCGTGGCATGGACGTATTCCCCGCCCGCAAGATTACGCTGCTTATCTGCGCTGTCTGCACGGTACCGGTATTCCTAGCGCCTCGGCTTGATAGCGTGTGGACCGCGGTTCTGCTGATCGGCATCGCCATGGCCGCGCATCAAGGCTTCTCCGCCAATCTGTTCACGCTGGTATCCGATACCATGCCGCGCGGGGCGATCGCCTCCGCGGTCGGGCTCGGCGGTGCCATAAGCTCCATCGCGGGTGCTTTCTCCGCTGCGGTCATCGGTCGTGTGCTTGACGCGACCGGCAACAACTACACCGTTGTTTTCTTCGCCTGCGCCAGCGTCTATGTGATTGCAACCGTGATCATCCACTTTATCCTGCCGAGCACCCGGGCATCGATGGTCACGGTCCCCGCCGAGACTGCCGTGCTGTAGCTCTGAAGCCCATCAGAACCTCATCCATCGCACCTGCCACGTCGCGATAGAGAGATGAGTTTCTGGAAAGTAGTTAACCGCGCGCTGATCAAACCGCATGCGATCCGCAATCAGCTCTGGACTCTCTGGGAGGGGTGGGATGTCCACCTGCTTGACAAAGTCCTATGCTCCGACCGCCTGCTTGATTCCGACGTATCGATTTGTCCGGAACCGGAGCCCCAGGTTTTCCCGCAACGTGGTGCCCTCATACTCGGTGCGGAAGATCCCCCGCCGCCGCAGTTCGGGTATCACCGTTTCGACGAACAGCTCAAGCGGCTGCGGGAAATACGGCGACAGCATGGTGAAGCCGTCCGCCGCATCCTGGGTCAGCCATTCCTCCATCATATCCGCCAGCCGCATGGCGGTGCCGACATAGACCAAGTGGCCCAGGCTGAAGGTGAAGCGCCGGGCCAATTCGCGGATGCTCAGGTTCTCCCGGCGCGCCAGGTCGATCATCATCTTCTGCCGAGCCTTGGCGGCGTTGCTGGGCGGCAGATCGGGTAGCGGACCATCCAGCGGGAAGTCACGTATATCCAGATTGCCACACAAACGTTGCACACTTGCCAGGGCGCCGTCGTCGGAGGCTTCCGACAGCATCATTTCGTACCGTTCCTGTGCCTCGCTCTCGGTCGCACCGAGCACGTAGCGGATGCCCGGCATGATGACGATGTCGTCCGTCGATCGGCCGTAGCGCGCCATGCGGCCCTTGACATCGGCGTAGAACGCCTGCGCTTCGTCCAGCGAAACCTGGGCGGTGAACACCACATCCGCGGTGCGGGCTGCCAGTTCCCGCCCAGGATCGGACGATCCCGCCTGCGCGACAATCGGATAGCCCTGCGGCGGTCGGGCGACGTTCAGCGGCCCGCGGACAGAGAAATGCTTGCCCTTGTGGTTGAGCACATGCAGCTTGCTCGCCTCGATGTATCGGCCGGTCTTGTGGTCGCGGATGATCGCGTCGTCTTCCCAGCTATCCCAGAGACCGGTGACCACATCATAGAATTCCTGCGCCCGCTCGTAGCGCAGCGCGTGGTCCATGTGCTTGTCCTGGCTGAAATTCTGCGCCTCGTCGACGTTCTGCGAGGTCACCAGGTTCCAGCCGGCGCGCCCCTTGCTGATATGGTCGATCGTCGCGAACTTGCGGGCGATGTTGAACGGGTCGTTGTAGGTCGTGGTCGCGGTGGCGACCAGGCCGAGGTGCTTCGTCACGGCTGCCAGGGCCGCAAGCAGGGTCAGCGGTTCCAGCCGCACGCAGCGCGCGGCTTCCGCCAATGTTTCGGCATTGCCGCCGGACAGATAGAACGCCGGTGCCACGGCGGCGCTGTCCTGGAAGAACAGCATGTCGAACTTGCCGCGCTCCGCCACCTGCGCCAGGTAGACGCATTCCTCGAAGTCCATGTCGGTGGGTTTCGCGCCCGGCATGCGCCAGTGGCCGGGCGGATGGCAGAAGGCGGTGAGCTTGAGCTGGCGTTTCGGCATGACAGGCGCTCCAGGCTTACAGATCGAGATGGCAGGCGGTCAGGTGGGCCGACGCGACCGGCCGCAGCGCGGGCTTTTCCACGACGCAGCGGTCGAAAGCGTGCGGACAACGGTCGCGGAAGCCGCAGCCGACGGCAAGATCCAGCGATCCGCCGCGGTTGTGCCGCAGCAGGATGGGTGCGCGGTTCTGCTGCGCGCGCGGCACCGGAACCGCGCTGATCAGCGCTTGCGTATAGGGGTGTCGCGGCCGGCGCACCACATCGGCGGTGGGACCGTCCTCGATAATGCGGCCGCGATACATCACCAGCGTGCGGGCGCAGACATAACGTACCAACGTGACGTCATGGGAGATGTAGATCGCGGCGAGACCCATCGCATCGCGCACATCCCGCATCAGGTTCAGGATGCCGGCGCGGACGCTGACATCCAGCATCGACACCGGCTCGTCTGCCACGATGAAGTCAGGCTCGAGGATCAACGCCCGTGCCAGTACCACGCGCTGAAGCTGCCCGCCGGACATCTGGTGCGGAAATGTTGCGAGGACCGACGCGGCATCAGGCAGGTGCACCTGCCGGAGGACCGCCTGCATCCGATCCTCCCGCTCGGCTTTTGCCACGCCGGCATTGATCAGCGGTTCGGCCAACGACTGGCGCATGGTGAACCTTGGGTTCAGCGCATCGAACGGGTTCTGAAAAACCAGTTGCGCCTGGGTGCGAAATGTCTTCAGCGCCGCGCCACGCAGCGACGCGACATCGGCGCCGTTGAACCTGATCTCGCCGCCGCTGGGTGGCGTCAGCCGCAGCAGCAGCCGGCCGGTGGTGGTCTTGCCGCTGCCCGACTCGCCCAGCAACCCGACGGTCTCGCCGCGGCTGATCCGAAAGTCCAATCCATCGACCGCTCTGGTGACGCCGCCGCTTGTGGTGAAATGCTTGGTCAGTCCACGCACCTCGACCAAGGCCGTGTCGGTCATCGCATCCACGTCGTCGCCTCCATGGCGCGTTGCCGCAATATGCCGGCTTCAGCGCTGCGCCAGCAGGCGGCCTTGTGGCCAGGTTCGATCTCGACCAGCGGCGGTACCTGAACAGTGCAGCGCGTGACGGCGAAGGGACAGCGTGGGGCGAAGCGGCAGCCGGCCGGCGGCTCGTGCAGGTCGGGCGGGCTGCCCTGGATCGGCACCAGCAGGTCCGCCGCCCGCTCCAGGTCCGGAAAGGCATTGCACAGGCCCATGGTGTAGGGATGCGCCGCCGCACCCAATAGCGCGCTGCTGGGACCGGATTCCACGACCTGGCCGGCATACATCACCACGATGCTGTCGCAGCAATACGCCACCACGCTGATGTCGTGCGTGATCATGATCACCGACAGGTGCAGCCGCTTCTGCAGGTCGCGCAGGGTGTCCAGCACCTCGCGCTGGACGATGACGTCCAGGGCGGTGACCGGCTCGTCGGCAATGACCAGCAGCGGGTCCAGCGCCAGGGCCAGGGCGATTGCCACCCGTTGGCGCATCCCGCCGCTGAGCTGGTGCGGGAAGGCGGCCAGCACGCTTGGCTCAAGCCCTACCATGTCGAGCAACGCCAGGGCACGCGCCCGCGCCGGCCGTCCACGCAGGCCGTTGCGGATCAGCACCTCCTTGATCTGCCGTTCCACCCGGTAGACAGGGTCCAGCGAGTTCATCGCCGATTGCGGCACGAAGGCGATCTGCTTCCAGCGGACCGCGCGCATCGCCTGCTTGTCCAGCGCCAGCAGGTTCTGGCCGGTGAATGTGACATTGCCGCCGGTGACGCTTGCATTGCCGGCCATCACGCCAGTCAGCGAGCGGGCGGCCGTGGTCTTGCCGCAACCGGATTCGCCTACCAGCCCGACCATCTCCGCCTGACCGACGTCAAAGCTGGCGCCGTCCACCGCATGGGCGATGCCCCGTCCGGTGCGGTAGGAGACGCGCAGGTCGCGTACCGACAGCAAGGCGGGAACGGCATGACGCAGCGGCGTGTGGGCATTTTCCGGTGCCAGCAGGTCGGGCATGAGCAGCTAGTCCCGCAGCCGCGGGAAAAGGAACTGCTCGTAGCTGCGGCTGATGAAGAAGCCGGCGGAAACCAGCAGCACGATGCAGATCCCCGGCGGCACGAACCAGTTGTACAGCCCACGCGACAGCGCCTGCGACACGTAGGCGTCCTGCAGCATGAAGCCCCAGGTCGTGGTATCCGGATCGGCGAAGCCCAGGAAGCTGACGCTGGCCTCGGTCAGGATCGCCCAGCCGATGGCGATGGAGCCGAACAGCAGCGCCAACGGCAGCACGTTCGGCGCGATGTGGTGGAACAGAATGCGCCAATGGCCTGATCCGGCGGTGCGCGCGGCCTCGATATACGCACGTTCCCGCAGGCTGAGCACCTGAGCGCGGATGATGCGCGCGGCATTCGGCCACAGCAGCAGCGACATGGCCAGCACCACGTTCCAGGTGGTCGGGCCGAGGAACGCCGCCAGCACGATGACGAAGGGCAGCAGCGGAATGCCCAGCGCGATGTCGGCCACGCGCATCAGCACGGCATCGACCAGGCCGCCGAAGTAGCCGGTCAGCAGCCCGACCAGGGTGCCGACGCTGACGACGACGACGGCGGCGCTGGTGCCGACGATCAGCGCGCCCTGGGCGCCGTGCACAAGCTGCGAGAAGATGTCGTTGCCGGATGTCGTCGTGCCGAGCGGAAACGCGGGGCTGGGCGGCAGCGCCGCCGCGAGGGTGCCATCGGGCCGGAACAGGATATCCCTTGGTGCATTGGGCGCAATGCTGTCGGCGAACAGCGCGACCACGATGAACAGCAGGTAGATTGCCATGCCCGCGACGAAATAGGGATCGCGGCCCTGCCGGCGCAGCGACACCGTCATGATGCTGGTGGTCGACATCAACGCTGTCCCACTCTCGGGTCGAGTGCGGAATAGACCACATCCGCCACGCAGTTCATCACCACCTGCGCGGCGGCGATCATCATGAACGCGCCCTGGGCCAGGGGATAATCACTGGCCGACACCGCCTCCACCAACCGCTTCCCGAGGCCAGGCCAACTGAACACGCTTTCCACCACCACGTTGCCGCCGAGCGACGAACCGATACCCAGCGCCAGCGCCGTGGCGACCGGCAGCAAGGCGTTGCGCGCGGCATGGCGGATGATGATCGACCACTCCGACAGACCCTTGATGCGGGACATCACGACGAATTCCTCCTGCATCACCTCCAGCATGTTCGATCGCATCAACAGGGTCGGCAGGCCTTGCAGGAAGATCGCCAAGGTCAGCGCCGGCAACACCAGATGGCGGAGAAAATCCAGCGACGCATAGCGCGCAAGGGCATTGGGGAAACTCGCACCGGGACTGGTGGCGCCGCCCGCCGGGAACAGGCCGAATGAAAAGCTGAACACCGCCAGCAGCACCATCCCCAGCCAGAATTCCGGCAAGGCTCGGCTGGCCAGCACCGCCGGCAGTGATATCGTTTCGATCCACGTGCCGCGGCGCGCCGCCAGGAATGCACCCGCCAGCGTGCCAAACGCGTAGGCGATCAGCAGCGAGGTCAGCGTCAGCAGCAGCGTGTTCGGCAGCGCCGCCAGCAGCAGCGTCCGTACGGGTTCCTTGTAAATGAAGGAGACCCCGAGGTTGCCCTGCGCCAGGTTGAACAGATACAGCAGGTATTGCTTCCAGAGTGGCTGGTCGAGCCCGAACTGGTGCAGCAGGATGGCCTGCTGCTCCGGCGTCATGGAGGTGTCGATGTAGGCTGCCAACGGCGATCCCGGCATCAGCCGGAACATGAAGAACAACAGCGTGGTGACCACCCACAGGATGAACACGGTCTGGCCAAGCCGCTGCAGAAGCGCCCTGCCGTTCACCCGCTGGTGATCTCCTCTTTGCGTCCCGCCGGATAGTGCAACTGGCCGCCCGCCAGCGTGTAGCCCGCCGCCGCCAGCAACTGCTTCGACTTCGCCAGGTCGCCGCCGGCCAGCAGGCTGTCCTCGGCGTGCCAGAACGGCAGCGCCGTGGAGACGCAGGACCCGGCCGGTTCCGCGTATCCGTTCCACGCCGCCGCCGCCATGATGCGACGGCTGATCGCGGTGGACAGTGCGACGCGGAACGCGGTGTCGTCGAACGGCGGGCGGCGCAGGTTCAACGCAATATACTGGAAGCCTAGATCGGTGGTGGTGACGACCTTGATCTTCGGCTCCTGCTTCGCCAGTTCGGCGACGTTCTGCGGGTCGCCGGTGAAGATCGCCAGGAAGTTGATCTCGCCGTTGCGCAGCATCCCCAGCGTTGCCTCCTGGTTGGACACCGTGCGCAGGATCCAGCGGTCCAGCTTCGGCGGCGACCAATGGTCAGGGTTACGCTCCAGCATGATCTCCTCCGGGTCGCGCCAGTGCACGAAGCGGAACGGGCCGGAGCCAATGCACTTTTGCTCCCGGTAGTCTTCCACCGTCTGCGACGTGCCTTCCAGGCCGTCCATGATGGGCTTCCAGACGTGCTTCGGAATGATCGCGATCTTCGACAGCGTGGCGGTGAAGAACGCGGCTTGCGGCGCCTTGAGCTTGAATTGCACGGTACGTGGCCCGGTGACGGTCACCGAGTCGATATTGGCGACGTTGGGATAGAACTGCGGCGCCTTGGCCTTCACCGCTGGCATTTGGAAAGAGTATTGCACGTCCTCGGCCGTGACCGGCTGGCCGTCATGGAATTTCATGCCGTCTCGCAGCACCGCCTCCACCGTCGTCGGATCGGTCAAGCGGACCTGCTCCGCGGCCCAGGGCACCGGGTTGCCATGAATGTCCACCCGCATCAGGTGGTCCCAGATCATGTCGGTGACCCAGCTTCCGATCGGGTCCATGTGCACCGGGTTGAGCGTCGACGTCGGTTGCGGCGCGTTCAGGATCATGTCCTTCTGCGCGCCAAGCGGTTTGGCTTGCAGAAAGCTCCAGAAGTTGCGGATGCCGATGCCGGCTTCCTCAACGATGGTGGCGGGATCCCAGATTTCAGTGTTGAAGGCCATCGAGCGGCGCGGATACACCAGATACACATAAGGCTGATCCCGCTTGATCAACATCTGGGTCTGCTTCACCAGCGCAACGCGCTTGTCGCGGTCCTCCTCGGCCCGCTGCGCCTTCGCCAGTCGGTCGTATTCCGAGTTCTTGTAGCCGACGAAGTCGTAACCGGTGTCGGCCAGGCCGGAATAGAACAGGCTGTAGGTGAGTTCGTCCGGATCGCTACGTTCCGGCCGTCCCACCATCTCCCACGTCGTCATGTCCCACTTGGTGCGGTTCATCCATACGGCGGAGCTTTGCTGCGTGGGCGGCAGCACCTGCAAGGTCACCTTCAGGCCCAGCTTGCGCCATTCCTGCATCGCGAGCTGCGCCGCCTGATACTGCGCCGGATCGTTTGCCTGCGGCTTGCTGATCAGCACCAGCGGGCGGATCGGATCGCCCGGTGTCTCGGCGTGCAACGGTTCGGCACCCAGCGCGAGTGCGGCGGAGGCGCCGCTTAACAGCGTCCTGCGGGTTGGCTTGCCATGCTTCATGACCTGATCCCTTGTCTGGATGCCGCGTAGCGGTTCGGCGGCACTGGAACACCAAGGTTTTCCCGCAGCGTGCGGCCTTCATACTCGGTGCGGAAGATGCCGCGGCGTTGCAGTTCCGGCACCACCAGATCGACGAAATCATTCAGTGGCCCCGGGAAGAACGGAAACAGCAGGTTGAAGCCGTCCGCCGCGCCGGCCAGCAGCCATTCCTCCATCGTGTCGGCAATGCTTCTGGCGGAACCATGCACCACCCGGTGCCCCTGGGAGGTGCCGAGGTAGCGCGCGATCTGTCTGATGGTCAGGTTCTTCTCGCGCGCCAGTTCCATGATCAGCGCCTGGCGCGCCTTCGCGGCATTGCTGGGCGGCAACGGCGGCAGCGGGCCGTTCGGGTCGTATTGATAGATATCCAGATCGCCGGTCAGGCGCGCCAGCGAGGTCATCGCCAGACGGTCGTCGATCAGTTCCTGCAACTGCTCGAACTTGTCTTGCGCCTCCGCATCCGTGCGGCCGGTGATCGGCATCAGGCCGGGCAGGATCTTGATGTCCTCCGGGGCGCGGCCATGACGTTCCGCCCGGCTTCTCAGGTCCGTGCGGAACGCCCGGCCGTCGCCGATCACGGTCTGCGCGGTGAACACCAGATCCGCGGTGCGTGCCGCCAATTCCCGCCCGACGTCGAAGGAGCCCGCCTGCGCCACGACCGGACGGCCTTGCGGCGTACGCGAAACGTTCAGCGGGCCGCGGACAGAGAAATGCGCGCCCCGGTGACGCAGGAAATGCAGCTTGTCCACATCGTAATAAAGCCCTGATTGCTTGTCGTGCAGGAAGGCATCGTCCTCCCAGCTATCCCACAGGCCAGCAACGACATCGTAGAATTCCGACGCCCGTTCGTAACGGTTGGCATGATCGACATGCCGGTCAAAGCCGAAATTGCCGGCCTCGTCCTCGACCTGCGAGGTAACAAGGTTCCATCCGGCACGGCCGCCGCTGATATGGTCGATGGTGGCGAAGCGACGGGCAAGGTTGTATGGCTCGTTGTATGTTGTCGTGGCGGTGGAGATCAGGCCGATCCGGGTGGTGACGGCGGCCAGGGCGGCGATCAGGCTGACCGGTTCCAGATGCACCTGCCGGCCCTGCGATGGCCGGTATGGACTGGTGCCGTCCAACGCGCCGCTGCCGCCCACCGCGGCGGTATCCTGCAGAAAAATGGTGTCCAGCTTGCCACGCTCCGCCGTGCGAGCCATCTCGACGTACCAGGGAAAGTGCATGTCGGTCTGTGGCACCGCGTCCGGGTGGCGCCAGCCGGCGCTGTGATTGCCGGGGGTGTAGAGGAAGGCGCCGAAGTGCAGTTTGGGGCGGGTCATCGCGCGGCACTAGCCAGCGTGACCCGGCGGAGCAGGCTCATGTGCGATCGGTCCATTCAGGTGAATACGGTGGCTTACGAGCATGCAGGTCCAGCAAGCGCCATGCCAGCAGATAGCAGCCGCGTCAGGTCGCCGCCGAATTCGTCGGCTGGCTGGGCTGCACGCGTCGGAGCTGCCTAATATCTAGCCGAAACATGGCGTTGATGCGCGACAAGGGCCTTGTTCCCAACTGGACCGGATGCGTCAGTCTGCCGCCGCGCACATCGGTCTGCTAGCCTGAACCATGTCCTCCGAGTCCCGTATCCGCCTCACGCTCACCACGTCGGAGGCCAGACGCATCTGGCTCCGGGCTCAGCGGCTCGATGCAGTCGCGCCATTCGGAACCGGACCCGAAGCGGTGTCCAGGGCGGTGGACCATCTAGGCTATGTGCAGATCGACACGATCAACGTGATAGAGCGCTGCCACCACCACATTCTCTGGACCCGCATTCCCGCATATCTGCGCGAGCATCTGCATCAGGCGCTGACCGTCGACAAGACCGTCTTCGAGTACTGGACGCACGCCCTTTCCTATGTTCCAGCCATGGACATCCGCTTCTTTCTGGCCGCCATGAAGCGCTACCGGCAATCGCCGAGGAACTGGTTCAGCTCGGTAAAGCAGGCAGATCTGCGAAGGGTTCTTGCGCTTGTTCGAAACGATGGCGCCCTGTCCATCCGCGACATCGACGACGAGGTGCTGATCGACAAGGAGCATGCCTGGGCCAGCCGGAAGCCATCAAAGCGGGCCTTGCAACTGGCGTTCTTCACCGGGGAACTGACCGTCAGCGCACGCCGTGGCATGGTCAAGACCTATGAGCTCATGGACCGCCATTTCGGCTGGGACGAACGGCCAAGGGCCGCGTCCGAACGGCAGGTCCTGGTCTACCTGCTCGATCGCGCGTTGCGGTCGCAAGGTCTGGTCAGCCTCGATTCGATCTGTCATCTTGATGCCGGCCGAAAGGCCCACATCCGGCGATTGATCGAAGCAAGAGTCCGCCGCAAGGCGCTATTGCCTGTCGCGATAGCGGGCGCCGGGAAGCTGGAACACTGGGTGCAACCCGAGGTGCTCGATATCCCGCCACCCTCTGCCCAGGCGATGGTCCATCTGCTATCGCCTTTCGATCCGTTGATCATTCAACGGAAGCGGCTGCGGCTGTTCTTTGACTATGGACATCGCTTCGAGGCCTATGTGCCAAAAGAGAAGCGGCTGCTCGGCTATTTCGCCCTGCCCGTGCTGGTCGGCGACGAGATCATCGCCGCCATTGATCTCAAGGCGGATCGGGAGAAGCAAAAGCTCCTGGTCCAGCAATGGACCTGGGTCGGACGCGGTTCGGCTCGATCACACAAGGCTTGTGTCGAGCAGGGACTGCATCGTTTCAGCCAGTTTCAGTTTGACCAGCGGCAACGGGTGGAAGCGGCGATGCCGCCATCCACGACCGACGCGCGATCAATGCCATTGTGATGTCGAGCCGCTCGCGACCGCCTCGTTCCGGCCGGCTTTTGCCATGGATCAGGCTTGCGGCGCTGATCCTGCTCGCGGGCCCCTTGGCCATCATCGTCGCGTTCCGGTTCGTGCCGCCGCCGGTGACACCATTGATGTTGATCCGCCTCGCTGAGGGCCACGCAATGCACCGGCATTGGGTCGCCTACGGGCGGATGTCTCCAGCGCTGGCGGACGCGGTCATCGCGTCCGAGGACAACCTGTTTTGCGAAGAGACCCTGGGTTTCGACTTCAAGGCGTTGCGCGGCCAGATCGAGGCGTGGTCGGACGGGGATCGCCCGCGTGGCGCCAGCACGATCACCACGCAGACCGTGAAAAACCTGCTGCTATGGCCGGGCCGCGATCCGGTCCGCAAGCTTGTTGAAGCGTGGCTTACGCCGCAACTCGCTCTGCTCTGGCCAAAGCGCCGGATCCTCGAGATGTATCTGAACATCGTGGAATTCGGGCCCGGCATCTATGGTGCCGAGGCCGCGGCACAATCGTTCTTCCGGAAGCGGGCGGCGGACCTCTCGCCGCATGAGGCGGCACTGCTCGCGAGCGTGCTGCCGCTCCCGCTTGCATGGTCGGCGGTTTCGCCTGACCCGCATATACGCCACCGGGCGTTTGTCATTGAACAGCGGGTCGCGCAGATCCGGCCGTTGCTTACGTGCGCCCGATAGGACGTGATACCAGTCGGTCGAGCGATTGGACCGGTCGGCACCGCCTGTCATCGTCATGGCCGCGTATGACCGTGGAGGCAGCGCGTCACCGGTTGATAGCAGATGGATGGCACGCCACTTTCGATCCGCGGCAGGCGCCGCGAGACGTTACGGTGCCTGCCGCAGCAGGTGGTAGCCGGAAAGCGCGGCCAGCACCTGCGGCTGTGGTATATCGGCCCGCAGCACCGAGGCGGCCTCGTCATCATCGCCGGCCAGCGCCAGCGCCACCGCCAGATCCTGGCGCATCCGCGGTGACGCGCCGGGGCTGCGCGCGAGCGGGCGCAGAATACTCAGCGCCTGCCGCGGATCGCCGGAAAGCGCCAGCGACAGCCCGAGATTGACCTGCCCGCCGACGTTGTCCGGATCAACCGTAAGGGCGGAGTGATAGGCGCGTTGTGCTTCAATGTGCTGGCCAAGCAGGTCTTTCGCAATGCCGAGGTCGATCAGCGCGGCGACGTTTCGCGGGTCGCGGGTGGTGAGCCGGAACAATACGCCCGCGGCCGCGGCCGGATTGGTTGCCAGCTCGAGTCGCCCCAGCCCGAGCGCCGCCCCGGTGTTGTCCGGTGCGATGGCCAGCGCCTGGTTGAAGCTGCGCGCCGCCTGATCGCGCTGGCCAAGCAGGGTTTGCGCCTCCCCCAGCCGCACCAGCGCCGGCACATCGCGCGGATTGGTGGCAAGCGCATGTTCGGCTATGTGCAGCGCGGTTTCGGGCGAACCGTTGGCCAACGCGACATCGGCCACATCGAGGCCAGGCGGCTGCGTTGAAAGCAGATTGTCGGGATGATTGGCGCAGGACGCGAGCAGCAGCAGCGAGAGCAGCAGGATGGAACGCATTTTGCGTGCCTTTCTAGTGGTGAAGGAAGGTTCGAGCGACCGTGAGACCCGCCGGTCCTCCAACGACAATGAAAATACAGGGTAGAATGAACAGGATCATCGGCACGGTCAGCAGCACCGGCAGCCGCGCGGCCTGCGCCTCGAAGCGCATCAGCATCTCGTACCGCATCTCGGTCGACAGCGTGCGCAAGGCCTGACTCAGCGGCGTGCCGTATTGCAGTGTCTGGATCAGCGTGGCGCCCAGCCGCTTCAGTGTCTCAAGCCCGGTCCGCGTGCCCATGTTGGTCAGCGCCGTGCGCCGATCGGCCAGGATGCGCAGCTCGCCCGAGGTAAGTTTCAGCTCCGCGGCGATCGCCGGGTGCGCCGGTTCGATCTCGTTTGCGACGCGCTCCAGGCCAAGCTCGAGGCCAAGCCCCGCCTCGCTGCAGATCACCAGCATGTCGAGCGCATCCGGCAGGCCACGGCCAACCGCGGCGAGGTAGGCGGCGCGACGTTTGCGCACGATGAAGTCGGGCAGCAGCAAGCCGACGACCGCGCCCATCGCGATGCAGATCAGCCGGATCATCGGCGAGATCGCGGTGCCGTGCAGCAGCCCATACACAAGCAGCGGAAGCAGCAGACAGAAGATAAGCTTGCCACCAATGAACAGCCCGAGCGCACTGCCCTGCCGCAGCCCCGCCGAAACCAGGGTCTGTTCCAGTTCCGCCACGGTGGCCGCGGGCAACAGACCGCTTTTGGACATCAGGGCGCCGAGGCCGGTGACCAGCCTGATCGGTAGACTTGCGTCCGACCGTGTCTCCAGCGCCGAGGTCGCGGCCCCCTGCCGCACCGCCATGACGCGACGTTCGCGCAGGTCCTGCCGTGCCACGGCGCGGAGCAACCCGAACCCGGCGCCCATCATGGTCAGGCTCAAGCCGCCAAGCAGGCTGAGCAGCCCTGGATGCATCATGACAGGCTCTTGCGGATCAAGGTCCGCATGCTGAAGGCGCCGATGCCAAGCAGGACGACGGCGAGCAGCAACAGATTACGCCCCGACGGATCGGTGAACATGACCCCCATGTAGTCGGGGTTGAGCAGCGACAGCAGGGCACCGGTGACCAGCGGCAGCGCGCCGAGGATGTAGGAACTCATTCGCGCCTCGGCCGCGATCGCATGTCCACGCATCTTCGCGGCGACCCGCTTGCGAACGGTGTCGGCCAGATTCTCCAGGGTTTCCGTAAGGCCGCCACCAGTCTGGCTCTGCAGCGACAAGGCTGTCGCGAAGAAACGATATTCCGGCAGCCGGTTGCGTTCGGCCATCTCCCGCAGCGCATCCTCCAGCGGCACGCCGATCGTGGTCTGCGCCACCAGCGCCGCGAATTCCCGTGCCGTCGGCTGCGAGCTTTCGTTCGCGACAACGCGGATCGCCTCCACCATCGGCAACCCGACGCGTACCGCGCGAACGATCATCGCGAGCGCATCCGGAAACTGCCGATACAGCGTTCCCGACAGGCGGTTATCAAACCAGCCAAAGAACGACCGGCAGACCAGCACGCACATGCCCGGCATCGTGATCCATCCCGCCAGCCCGACAAAGCCGGCGACGACATGCGCGAAGACCACCGCCGGCACCAGCGCCAGCGTCAGCACCACAAGCGGCCGTGCCGGATAAATGTCCCGATGAAGCGGATCATAGCGCAGCAGTCGGGCAACCAGGCCTACCTGGTCGGCGGTCTGCCGCGAGAGACTGAAGACGCGGCTTCCCAATGCAAGGTCGGAGCGCGATGCGCCATGGGCGCTTGCGACATCCTTGATGCGCGCGGCCCATTGCCGGCTGCGCCGCTGGTCGCGGTACAGCAGCACGCCACTGGCTATCAGGCCGAGCAGGCAGGCGCAGGATAACAGCAGCAGATGGGCCAGCTCCGGCTTCATCCTGGGGACGCCTCTTCGAGCGCCGCCGACCACGCACGGTCGATCTGGAAGTAGCTTAGCCGTTCATAGAAGCTCGGGCGTGCGCGATTGACCTTGTAACGGGCGATAAGCTCGCCGTTCTGCGTTTCGCCGTCGATTTCCAGCCGGAAGATGTCGTTCAGCGTCACGACCTCGCCTTCCATGCCGATCACATCGGTGACCTGCGTGATGCGGCGTTTTCCGTCGCGCTGACGTTCGACCTGCACGATCAGGTCGACGGCGCCGATGATCTGGGTGCGGATCGCGCGCAACGGCAATCCCATGTTGCCCATCTGCACCATGTTCTCGATCCGGCTGATGGCATCGCGGGTGGTGTTGGCGTGCACGGTGGACATGCTGCCGTCATGGCCGGTGTTCATCGCCTGGAGCATGTCGAAGGCTTCCGCGGAGCGCACCTCGCCGATGATCACCCGGTCGGGCCGCATTCGCAGCGCATTTCGAACAAGGTCGCGCTGCGTCACTTCGCCCTTGCCCTCCAGGCTTGGCGGCCGGGTCTCCATGCGCACGACATGCGGCTGTTGCAACTGCAACTCGGCCGCGTCCTCGATCGTCACGATGCGCTCGCCGGGATCGATGGTGGTGCTGATCGCATTCATCAGCGTGGTCTTGCCGGAACCGGTGCCGCCCGAGATGATGATGTTCAGCCGCGCTCGGCCGGCGATCTCCAGCACCCGCGCCAACTGCGGCGTGCAGGAACCGCCCGCCACCATGCGAGCGAAGGTCAGCCGACGCTTGGCGAATTTACGGATTGAGATATACGGGCCATCGAGCGCCAACGGCGTGAACACGATGTTGACGCGGGACCCGTCGGCCAGCCGGGCGTCGCACATCGGGCTGCTTTCGTCGACCCGCCGCCCGACCGAGGAGGCGATGCGCTGGCAGATGTTGCCGACATGCGCGGCGTCGCGAAACCTAACGTCGGAGAGCGAGACCTTGCCGGCGCGCTCGACGAACACCCGGTCTGGTCCGTTAACCATGATATCGGCGACGGCCTCGTCGTCGAGCAGCAACTGCAACGGTCCGAGTCCGAGCATGTCGTGCACCAGGTCGCTGGCGACCTGACGCTGCTCACGGCCATTAAGCTGGATGCGCCGTTCGGTGGCGATCTCGGAGACCAGACGCTCGACTTCCGGACCGAGGCGATCCGGCGGCAAGGCGGCGACCGCCGCCGGATCGATCCGCAGCAGGCACAAATTCCGCAATTCGGTAATTGGCTGCGATACGGTTGGCCGAACCACCAGCGGAACCGCGGCCGCGATCGCCGGTTGCGTCTCCATCTCGGTATTCTCTGGCCGGCGGCGGCCGAAGCTGGCCATTACCCCTTGCTCCGCCGGCCGAACAGCTTGCCGAACCGCCACGGTGCCTTGCCGACCGCGCCCGACGCCGCGACCTGCTGCGCCAGATCGCCGATGCCGGTGCGAAAGCCGCCGTGCGACGCCGCGGCGGGGGTGCCCATGGTTGCCGCCTGATTGACCACCCGCGGCAGGTAGGGAATGACGACATCGACCTTGTGCTGCAAGGCTGCCTCGACCTGCCGCCGCGTCATGGTTCCCGGCGCGCCGACCTTGTTGAGCACGATCACCGATTGGCGGACCTGTTGCGCGCCCGTCGGCAGCGCCATGATACGCAGGGCATCGCGCAACGCCTGCAAGGTCGGCTCCATTACCAGCACCCGCTGGCGTGCCTGGTCGAGCAGCTCGTTGTGCCAGCCGACCGGACCCAGGGGTACGTCGGCCACGATATAGTTGTAGCGCTGCCGCAGTCCGCGCAGCAGTGGTTGCACGGCACCGCTGGCGATGGTCATTCGCTCGGTCAGCTTCTCCTCTCCCGCGACCACGGCGAGGCGATCGGCCGCCGGTTGCGCGATGCGTTCCATGAACAGCTCGTCCACCCGATCCGGCGTTTCCAGGGCCAGCCGCAAGCCGCCTCCGGTCTTGGCGCCCAGCAGCATGGCCGCCGAACCGGTGTACAGGTTCGCGTCGAGCAGCACGGTATGCCGCTTGGCCTCGGTCGACAGATGCCAGGCGAGGTTAGCGGCCAGCGTGGTCACCCCGGCACCGCCGCAGACGCCGGTGATGGCGAGGATGCGGCCGCCGTGAACCTGCGTCGCGGCGACGCTGGCCGGGGCGATAAAGGGTCCGAAATGCTGCGCCACCACATCGGCATTCAGCGGCTTGTAGAGATATTCGCCGACACCCAGCGTGCGGGTGAGCTGGCGGTAGAGATCGACGTTCTGCCGGTCGCCGACAACCAGCACCTTCACGTCCGGCTCGACCACTTCGGACAGCGCGGCCAATGCCGACATCGGCTGTTCCTCACCGCTGATGTCCACCACCAGGACGCGCGGGCTTGGCATCCTGCTCATGGCATTGATCGCGCTGCGGCTGTCGCCGCGTTGCACGACAACGTCCTCGGCGGTGGCAACCAGGCCGAGGCGCAGCACCGCCTCGGTATCCGCATCAGTGACGAAGGCGAGCACCTGGGTGCGGCCACTGCGGCCGGCGGCCGGCGTCGCGGCGGCCGGCGCGGTCTTTACGGCGATATCGTCCGACATCAGGGGCTGCCTGACGAGGATGGCGATGATTGAACGCGCAGATCACTGATGGCGCTGTCGGGCAACGCCTTCACATGGCCGGTGCGAAGCCGCAGGATGGCGGCTGCCGCCAATTCCCCATCCGTGCCGCCAGCCGGCTTCCGCCCACGCTGCAGGTCCATGGGATTGACGACTTCCGCCGCGATGTTGGCTTCGTTGGCGCCATTGGGATTCCAGCTTCTGCCGTTCAGCAGCGGATCGGTGGCGGCGCAGCTCGCAAGCATGCCGAGCAGCATGAAGCCGGCCGTCCTGGTCGCGACGGTCCGGTGCATGGGCGGCATCATTGGACGATGAACCCGGCATCGCCGGTGATGTGGGCAACGGGTACCGCCGGCGATTGCCCGTTCTGCCGCAGCAGCAGGATGCGTTCCAGGTCGTTTGGCGGGCTCCATCCGTCGGCCGGGGTATGCAGCGCCGTCGGGTCGCTGACCGGGCGCACGATGTAGGGTGTCACCAGGATCACGAGTTCGGTTTCCTGCCGCTGAAAGCTGTCCGAGCGGAACAGCGCGCCAACGCCAGGCATGTCGCCAAGAAAGGGCACGCCGTTGCCGCTGTGGGTGACGTTGTCGGACAGCAGGCCGGCAATCGCGAAGCTCTGCCCGCTGCCGAGTTCCACCGTCGTGTCGGCGCGGCGCACGGTCAGCGCCGGGATGACGATGCTGTTGTTGCCCGCCGTCAGTTGCACGGCGCCTTGGTTGGTCAATTGGCTGATCTCCGGCCTGATATGCATGTTGATCCGATCGCCGCCGACCACTGTCGGCACGAACGCCAGCGAGATGCCGTACTGCTTGAAACTGACGGAAATGGTGTTCTGCTCCTGCGCCACCGGGACAGGAAACTCGCCGCCGACCAGAAAGCTCGCGGGTTCCCCGCTCATGGTCGTGAGGTTGGGCTCCGCTAGGATGTGGACGAGCTGATCCTGCGCCAGGGCGTCGACGATCGCCTCGACGCTGGTTTTCCTGAATGCCGCGCTGGCCACGACCGGCGCGGCTGCTCCGCTGGTCAGGTCCGCCAAGGGGAACTGCGTCGCCAGGCCGATTGTCGCGAAGTTGCCGATCCTGCCGGCAAGATTCTGCCAATTGAGGCCGAGATCGCGGGTCAGCGTGCGTGACATCTCCACGATGCGGACGCGCAACAGCACCTGGATCGGTTCGCTGACCTGAAGCCGGTTGGCGACGAATTGCTTGTCGCCGACGAAGGACCTTGCCATGGCGGCGGCGTGTTCGGCATCGGCCGGCGTGGCAACGTGGCCGCTGATTTCGACGCCGTCCGGTACCGCATGGGTTTGAATTGTCTCACCCGGCAGCGCTCGGCCGATCGTCGCCCCAGCCTGTTGCGCCGCGGCCGACGAGGGCAATACCGTCACCTGGTAGACACCCACCGGATGCCCGGCGTTGTCCATGGCGGCAACCGTCGTATGACCGATGGCGATGCCGAAGACGAAGACGCTTGTAGGGCTTGCCGGGCGCGCCTCGGCGACTTTCGGATCGGCGACAAACAGGTTCGCCGCCGGTCCGGCAAGCTGGATCACGCGTCCGGATCCGGCTTCGACCGTCACGCTGGGCGGGCCTGCCGGCGCGGCTTTTGCCGGCGCCTTCGCGGCCAGCGCCGGAATGCTAACAAGTACGGCTGCAAGCAGACGAAGCGCCCATTTTGGGTGCATCATTGGAAATGGAACTCCTTGCCCTCTGCGCTGCCCTCGTAGACGTGCAGCATTGCGTTGGTGGCGTCGCCTTTTGGCCCCGCCCGTAAAGCGGTGGAGACGTCGCCACCCCAGGTGACAGGGGCTGGCGCGGCGGCCTGGATTACGCTTGCGGGTTTCACCGGAACGCTTGGCGTGTCGGCGGAAATCACCGACAGCGACAGGTGGCCGAGCCTGGTGGCGACGGCGACGCGTTCGGCATCCTCCGGCGATACTTCCAGCGTGACCGTGCGGCCTTGCGAGGCGTTGAACGTCGACCCCGGAGTCGGCGCGGTTGCGCCCTGCATCAGCTCCTGGTCGATCGCGATGACGCGGACGTTGTGCAGCACGGTTTCCCCGGCGACGCGACGGCCGAGCGGCGCGGCGGGATTGTCGATCGTTTCTGTCAAGATCAGGTCGACATGGTCGCCTGGCCAGATCAGCCCGGCGCTGCCGGTGACCGCATCCACCCCGACGGTTGTCGCGCGCATGCCGGGGCCGAGGACAGCGGCAAGGAAGCCGCGGTCGCCGGCCCGCATCACGTGGATGGGCAGCAGCACCTCACCCGCCAGGACATTGCGGCGGAGCATCGCACCCAGCAGATCGGCCCGGTTCGCGGGCGTATCGAGGCGGGCACCCTCGGGAACCGCCGACTGGGCCACGACGGCGGCCGTCAGGTCGTCGGGCTTCAGCAGTACGCCGGGGCGCAACGTATGAGCCGCGGCCAGCACGGAGACCTTCACTGGCGGCGCGACGGCTGCCGCGGCCACGCTGGGTGGCGGAGGCGAGCGGGTGCTGATCCAGGCGACCGCGCCGAATCCGGCAAGGCCGGCGGCCATCAACGCGAAAAGGGCAATCCGAAGCAGCATATGATCAGCCCTTGGCCAGCATCAGGAGTGCCGCGGCACTGATTGCCGTTGCATAGGGAAGCGAAGCGCGGCGATGGATTCGGCGGCACTCGACGACGAAGACGCGCCAGAGCAGGGGCGCGGGATGGTGTCGACGGGGGTTCGGGATGACCCGTTCCAGCAAGAGATAGATCACGGCAAGACCGCCGCCGGCCAAAGCGACGGCAGCGATGTAGCCCGGAACCAGGGTCGGCGGGACAAGGATCGTGGTTGCCCCTAGCAGTTTGACGTCGCCGCCGCCCAGCCAGCCGCGCCACCAGCAGATCGTGGCGAGCGCGAAGACGGCGAAACCGCAGGCAAGATCAGCCCATAGATGCTCATTCAAGCTGCCCAGCATGAGTCCATCGGCTGCAAGCACCGCCGATACCCAGTTGGGGACGGTGCGGAACGCGATGTCGTGCAGTGCCGCGAATACCAAGGCGACCGCCGCGAGCGAGATCAGAAGGCTAGGACCGCCGAACGTCATTGGCTGGGACCATGGGCGGTGAAAGAGGCTGTGCCGTGATGTGACACAGCCCCTACCGTGTTTACGGAGCGGTTGGGGTAGGTAGCCCGTTCATTGCCCCGGACATGCCGGTGAATGTGCCTCGGATAGAAGTGCCCAACCCGGCCACGGCTGCAATGATTACGCCGGCTATGAGGGCGGCGATCAGACCATATTCCAGGGCAGTCACGGCACGGCTGTCGGTCTTCAAGCGAAGCCAGAGGTGCAGGAAAGCGTACATCAATAGTATCCTTCTGTTGCGTGGGTTGCGCCTTTAGCCGAAGGGTACTCACCTCGCGGAATGACACGAGTTCGACGTAGAAGGACATCTCTCCCAGCCTCTCCTATGAGGGAAGTCAGTTCCATCCGTGCAACGTTCACCCGGATGGTGTCGAAAGCGGCCCAAGGCCCGGCACCGCGCAAAATGATGGGTCAAAGTTAATGAATTCTTTACAGCCCCGATTTTTTTATGGCAGGCCTCGTGCTGAACTAGCTCATGGTCTGGATGCATGACATCGCGCATCAACCGAACCACGCCTGTTTCGCAAACGGGCCGTCACGGTTTGTGAAATACATAGCTGCACCTGCGGAACGCCCTGCCGCGGCGCCGACTGATACATCATTGTAAGATGTCAATGCGGAAGCGGTAGCGCGCCCCGCCGGCGAGCCTACCAAACTTTCGGGATCAATCGCGCTGTGGATCTTGCGTAGCCGTCATAGTCTGGCAAGGTTCGCCGCAAAAGATCCTCCTCATAGAAAATCCGCCTAACCTGCAATGTCCAATGGCACAGGAAGAGCAGCAGCATTATCGGCGAATAACACTGCAGCAGAATGCCCAGCAGTGCGACTTCCTCGGCAAGATACAATGGATGCCGAACAACCGCGTATGGTCCCGTCCGCACCAAGCTGCGCGCCTGGGGAACAATGCTGAAGCAACGACCTAGGTGAAGGATGACAACGACCATCGCTACGGCACCGATCAAGAGAAGCCCGGCTGAGACGATTTCCAGTTTGGCGGAAGCCGCGCCGGGCGCAAGCAGTCCAAAGGTCCACGGAAGATAGGTGCCGGTGAATGCGGTCAGCGACGGTAGAATGCCGGCGCTCCGTGCTGCCGGAGCAGGCCGATGAAGGATCAACCAACAGAGCGCCAGATAGAACAGAAATAGGCACAGGCTTGATAGCAACGCTGGCCATCCGGTTGGACCGAAATTGGTAATACTCATGCCACCGGCGACGATCAGGACCTTCAGGAACCCTGCAATCGTCAAGATCAAGAACCAGCTGCTGCCGAGAACTTGCAGCGTCATGTCCCACCCCTGGACTGTTCGAAGGCGGCAGGGCCATTTCCTCCAGGGCAAGCGGACAGATGCGGCCGGGCGACTGCTCGAAGCTGCATTGGTGTTCACGTAGTTCCCTCAGATTCCAAATGAATTGGTTACGGTTGCTCGACCGTCGGCATCATGCCACGCATGGGTCAAGGCCGGATGACCGGGATCGCGCGCGCCGTGGCGGACATGAGGACGACGAACTGGTCCTGGGCCAGCGGCCGGCCGACCACGTGCCGGGCGGCGGGCGTGGCGGCGGCTCCGAGAAGGACACCGCCCGCCCCCCATTGCGCCATGACCTTCTGCCGATAAGTCTCACCCTCGATTGCTTGGCTTGAATGGTAGCCGGCGATCGCGGCCGCCCAGCTACCGGTCTGGCCGTGCAGGGTGGTCAGGAAGCGCGCGGCGTAATCGGCGTTGGAAATTGGATCAAACGCCTGTTCCAGGCTGGAGAAGGCAGCCGGATGATAAAACAGGTCCACCTGGAAGCAGCCGACGTCGATCAGACGGACACCACGCGACTGCAACGCTCGCACGAACGCAACCGCCTCGGCGCGGGCCGTGAAATAGAAACCGCGACCATCGGCATTGACCGTCCATGGCCAAGGCGCCACGCGGCCTGTGGTCGGATCAAAGCGGCCGCTTTCCGCTCGGCCGATGGCATGGATAAGGTTGGGCGGCAGCGTCCAGTTGCGCTCCGCGATGTCCGCGGCATCGAGGCACGCGGACGCCGGCTCGGTCGCCGCCACACGGGTGGACAGGAACGTCGCGACGAGCAGAAGGGCGATGAGGCAGGCCCTGGGCATGACGCCAATCTGCCTCTATAGTCTTAGCAAATCGTAAACGCGGTGGAGATTACCGGACGGACCGCGGCAGGCCAATACACGCTCCGGTGCCGGTAGCCTCCGGCGACCCGCACTGGCAAGCGACCCGCACTGGCAGTTCGAGGGCGATGCGATTACACTCCGTGACTCTTGGATTGCCGGCGGCGCCACGTTTGCGTTGATGATCCGCTGCCGACCTATTCTGGTTTGAAGGAGGCCTCGCAATGAACGCGCCTGTCGACCTCGCGACGAAAATCCCGGACGTCTCCGGCAGGCTGGGGATCATTGATTGCGACATCCATCCCTACCCCAAGGCCGGCGCGCTGAACCAGTACCTGTCGGAGCGTTGGCGCAGGCACGTCCTCGAATACGGCAAATTCAACTGCGGGCCGTATGCCGACCGCGGCACCTATCCGCGGTTCTCGCCGAACACCTCGCGGCGCGACGCGTGGCCGCCGGCGGGTGGCGCGCCGGGATCCGATGTCGGCTTCATCCGGGCGCAGTTGCTGGACCCCTACAACATCGCCTATGGCGTGCTGGAGCCGCTGCTGGGCGGCAACACGTCGCGCAACCTGGACGAAGCCGCCGCCTTGTGCGGCGCGATGAACGACTGGCAGGCGCAGGAGTTCGTCGAGCCGGAGCCCCGGCTGCGCGCATCGATCCTGGTGCCGCAGGACGATCCGGAGGCTTCGGTCAAGGAGATCGAGAAGCGCGCCGGCGACTGGCGGTTCGCGCAGATCCAGCTAGGATCAAAGACCAGCGAGCCGCTGGGGCGCCGCCGCTACTGGCCGATCTTCGCCGCCGCCCAGGCCAACAACCTGTCGATCGGGCTGCACATCGGCGGGACACAGAGCAGCGCCCCGTCCGCCGGCGGCTGGCCGCAGTTCTACCTGGAGGATCACCACGTCCTGGTCCACTCCATGCAGAACCAGGCGGCCAGCCTGATCCTGGAGGGCGTGTTCGACGCGTTCCCGAACCTCAAGGTCGTGCTGATCGAGGGTGGCTTCGCCTGGGCGCCGCAACTCGCGTGGCGGCTGGACGCGCACTGGGCAAAGATGCGCGACGAGGCGCCGCTGAAGCGCCGCCCGTCGGAGTACATGAAGACCAACCTGTGGTATGCGACGCAGCCGGTGGAGGAACCGGAGCATCCCGACGATCTGCGCCAGGTGTTCGACTGGATCGGTTGGGACCGGATGGTCTACTCCAGCGACTATCCGCATTGGGATTTCGACGATCCGCATCTTGCGTTCCGGTTCCAGATGACCGAGTCGGAGAAGCGCATGCTGTATCGCGACAATGCACTGGACGTGTATTCGTTCCGCTAGCCGCTTGGATCGGCTGCATGTGGAAAGCCTGTAAAGCGGTCCGACCCATCTGTGATCGGCAATGGCGGAGCCCTTCGCGAGACCCATATCACGAGATGCGAACGGGCCTTGCGCTAGATGCCGCGATCAGGCTCCGTGACGCTTGGCTGCACCACAGTGCGTATTAGAATTTGGGCGGTTTCCCCATATTAATAGGATCTGTCCCGCGATCGGCGGCGTAGGCCAACGATCTGGCATCATCGGACCTGGCCATTTTAATCCGGTATAAGAACGATTTCGGCGCTCAAAACCCTTGCCCAGGCTTGATTTCGCCGCATCCGACGGCTTCGTGAATGGACAAACCAGCGGAGAACACGGCCTGTTCCGACTGGTCTTGCACGAGCTGGCGGACAGACGGTCAGCCGTTGCGGACGTGCAATATATGCACTGCATAGGGGGAGGCTGACGTGGTAAGTTATACCTGGGCAAGGGGCGTAAGCGGCATCTGGAACGCGCCGGTCAGTTGGTTACCCGCGGCGGTGCCGAACGACATAGCCGCGGACGTAACGATTGATGCGCCGCCGGTGGTGGCCGGTCCCTATGACGTGTTGATCGCCGCGGGCACGACGGAAACCGTCCGGTCACTCAGCCTGAACCCGACGAACAACTACTTGAACACCAATGTCGCCCCATTCAGCGCGGCGCAGCTTTCGATCGATGGCACGCTGGTTTTTGCGCCGGGATCGACCGGCACCCTCGCCGGCCCGCTGCAGAACATCATGCTGATGAACGGCGGCACCATCGTCAATCCCGGCACGGTCAACGCCTTTATCCAGGGCCGGGGGAACGTCCTGTTCACCGGCACCAACGGGTTCTACATCACCAACTGGCTGCAGTCCCTGTCGGGCAACGTGACCATCGATACCGCATCGATCGCGGAAATGACCGGGAACACGCTGTTCGACGGCATCTTCGAGACGCAGGGCGTCAACGCGTTCATCAACATGGGCGGTCCGCTGCAGCACCTGGTCGTCAATATAGCGACGATCGAGGGGCCGCCGTTGATCCCGAATGGCTGGACCGAGATCTTCCTGGACAACCCGAATGCCGACGTCAGGGAGTGGAACGGGGCAGCCTATGTCAGTCTTGAAACGACATTGGCCGACATCGGCGCACGCGGCACGGTTGACGTGCTGGGCGGCCGAGCCTACGCGACGGCGAATACGCTGACTGTCGCTGCCGGCGGCTTGTTGAACCTTCAGGCCAGCGCGTTCAACGCGGCGGCGCTGGACATCAACGGTGGGCTGGTTCAAGGCAGCGGCACGATCGGCAACGGCGTCGTCAACACCGGCATCCTGGCGGCCGAGGGTGGCGCCCTGGACATCGTTGGCGCCGTCACCGGCATCGGGGCGATGGTGTTCGACTTCGACCACAAGGCCGGCACGCTCAGTGCGACAGGATCGGTGCTGGAAGTGCATGCGGTCGCCGCCGGGCAGACCGTCTTCATGAACGGCGACGACATCTTGAAAATCGATACGCCCAGCACTTTCGCCGGCGCAATCTCGGCCAACGTCGGGGATCAGATCCTGCTTGGCGGCGTCTCCGCGACCAGCGCCGTGCTGACCAACGGCACACTGACCCTGAGCAATGGCACGCAGGTGGTGGACGCGCTGCGGCTATCCGGCAGCTACGCCGGGGACAGTTTCAAGGTCACGCCGGTGGCGGCCGGAACCACGCTGACAGTGACCGGCCCGGCGCCCAACTTCAAGATCGAGGACGCGACGACGGACAGCATCATCACGTCGACCGGCTCCGCCTATGCCGGCGGGCCGTCAGGTCCACAGTATGAATATGCGAACATCACGCCTGATAGTCTGTATATCACCTCGGCGGTGCCGAGTTCCTTCATTCAGACCGGCGGCGGCAATGACACCATCGACGTGAGCAAGGCCAACGGCAACAACGTGCTCGATGCCGGCACTGGTTCGAACACGTTGATCGGTGGCACGGGCATCGACTCGTTCTACGTCAACGATGTCGCGCCGGCCGCCAGCATCTCCGACCTGGTGGAGAATTTCCATTCCGGCGACTACGCGACGATCTTTGGCGTCTATCCAGGCGGCTTCAGCGTGCAGGCGCAGACTGTCCTGGGTGCCGGGAACGTCAGCGAACTGCAGTATTCCGTCTCGACCGCCAGCCAACCGACGGCGACGCTGACCCTTGCCGGACACAGCTTCGCCGATATCACCAGCGGCCGCATAACCGCGACGTTTGGAACAACAACCGGGACGCCGACGGGCACCCCGATCCTGAATATCCACGCAACCTGATGTCTGGCCCCAAAGTTGGCCGCATCTTGTGACGGACCTAGGGGACAAGGCCGCTGAAACCAAAGCATTAGCAGCCGTGGAGTCAGATGTTCGCCTGCCATGGCGAACGTCTTATCCACGATACAAGAGCCTTGATTTTTGCAGGTTGGCAGGCGTTCGGTGAGAGACGCCTGGCAGCAGGCCGGCGCGAAAAGAGGAACGCTCATGAGATGCCCGCAACTCATTGTCGCGGCTTGCCTGCTGCTGGCCGGCTTGCCGAATGCTCAGGCGCAACCGGCGCCAGCCAATCCGGTCAAGCTTGGCATGATCCTGGACATGGGCAGCCTTTACGCGGATGTCACCGGACCAGGCAGTGAACTGGCGGCGCGGATGGCGGTGGCCGATTTTGGCGGCAAGGTGCTGGGCCGGCCGATCGAGGTGCTGGTGGCCGATCATCAGACCAAGGCGGACATTGCCGCCGCCATCGCGACGGAGTGGTTCGACACCGAGAATGTCGTGGCACTGCTGGATGTCGCGGCTTCATCGCCGGCGCTGGCAGTGATGAACGTGGCAAACCCGCGCCACAAGATCGTGCTGCTGAACGGACCAGGCGCCGCTTCGATCACCAACGAAGCCTGCATCGCAACCGCGGTGCACTACACCTACGACACCTATGCGACGTCGCACGCGGTGACCAAGGCGGTGATGGACCAGGGCGGCAAGAGCTGGTTCTTCGTGACGGCCGACTACACGTTCGGACATCAACTGGAGAGTGACAGCGCCGCGGTGATCAAGGCCAATGGCGGCACGGTTCTGGGCGACGCCGAAGCGCCGATGAATACAGCCGACTTCTCGTCATTCCTGCTGCAGGCGCAGCAGTCGAAGGCGCAGGTCATCGGCCTGGCCAACGCCGGCAGCGATCTGATCAATACGGTGAAGCAGGCGGCGGAGTTCGGCCTCACCGCCAGCGGCGCGAAGCTTGCGAGCCTGGGCGCCAACATCAACGATATTCACGGCATTGGCCTGGACGCAACGCAAGGCATGATGGTGAGCGACGCGTTCTACTGGGACATGGACGACGATACCCGCGCATTTTCGAAACGGTTCTTCGACAAGCTGAAGAAGATGCCGAACATGCTGCAGGCCGGGGTCTACTCCGCCACCATGCATTATCTGCAGGCGGTGCAGGCCGCCGGCACGACTGACAGCGCACCGGTCATGCGGGCGATGCGGGATGCGCCGATCCACGATTTCTTCGCCCGCGACGGCCATATCCGTGCCGACGGACTGATGGTGCACGACATGTATCTGTTTCAGGTAAAGACAAAGGCCGAGTCGAAGGGACCATGGGACCTATACAAACGCGTCGCCACCATCCCGGGCGATGAGGCGTTCCAGCCGCTGTCGCAGTCCCGTTGCCCGTTGATCAGGAAATAAGACCCTGAGCGCCCTGTTAGGGTCTATGCGCGAGTGGTTTAGGTTGACCCACGAATCGCGCTTTAACTCATTGTCTGATCGCGTGATTAACGCCTTCTGACTGGGTCAGCCTCAGGCGATCACGCTCTATGTGCCTACGCCCCCGATGACGGTTGCTGACCCGCAGGCGGCGTGGCCTCCGATGCCAGTTCGGCGAGTTGCCGTCGCGCCGTTTCGATCTTCTCCCAGGGAATGTCACCGAGCGGAAAGTGGCCTCCCACCATTACGCTAAGCACCGCGTTGATCCGCGCCAGCCGCCGCCGGTCGGTCATACTGCCGCTATGGCGCCACGCCGCGATCAGCTCATCGCGGACGGCCGTGACGCAGCGCGTGGCCTCGGAAAAATCATGTCCCACCTTGTCCGGCCGTTCCGACAGCAGCTTGTCGACCATCCGCAGAGCGGCCTCCATTGGCGCGGTCATTGCATGTTCGGCGAAGACAGGCGGCCGCGGCGCAGATCGCAGGTCAGCGCCTTGGTGGTGTGGATGCTGGTGTTCGGGTCGCCATGGATCGCCAGCAGCACATTGGCGATGTCGCCGCGCGCATAACCCTCCCAGCCGAACACCCACGGCATGCCGACCTGGTGCACGGTCTTGCCATTCAGGGTGAAGGGCCTGATGCGGGCGGTCACCAGCGTCTTGGCCTCAATCCGCCCGCGCTTGGTGGACAGCACCGCCCAGTCCAGGTTCCGGATGCCAAGTTCCGTGGCCAGCTCAGGGGAAATCTCGATGAAGGCCTCCGGTTGCAGTTCGGCGGTATGCGGCATCACGCGGGTGGAGATCCCGCCGCAGTGCAGTTCGGTCAGGCGATAGGTGGTAAAAATGTACGGATACCGGGGGTCCGCCGCTTCGTGATATTCATTGCCCGGTCGCGGCCAAAGCTTCGTGGCCGGACTGATCTGCTGTGGATACAACGGATTGAGCATGGGACTTTCCACCGGCTCGTAGTGCGTCGGCAATGGGCCGTCCTTCAATCCCGAAGGCACGAACAGCATGCATTTGCCGTCCGCCTCCATGATGAACGGATCATTGCCGCCCAGCGCGTCCATGCCCTTAGGGTGTTGCGCCCAGTCCGGCCGCATCGAGGGCGCTTTGGTCGGAATGAAATCCGGCGTGTCGGTGCCGACCCACTTTCCCTGCTCCGCGTCCCACCAGACCATTCGCTTGCGGTCCGACCACGGCTTGCCGTCCATGTCGGCCGAGGCGCGGTTGTACAGCGTGCGGCGGTTGTCCGGCCAGGCGAACGCCCAGCCTTGGTGGCTGCCTGGTCCGTCCGGACCATCCGGCGTGCGTGACCGGGCGCGATTATGGGCATCGGCGGGAAAGATCCCGCTGTACATCCAGCCGCCGCAGGCAGTGCTGCCGTCGTCCTTGATCTCCTGGTAACTTCCCAGCAGTTTGCGGTCGGCCACGGTGTAGCCGTTGATCTCCTGCAGCACCGAGGCCGCGTGCGGCTCCGCCACCGGACCGCTGACCGGATACTCCCATGCCAGCGCCTGGATCGGCGCATCGGCGGGCTCTGTGCTGTCGGCGTAAAGCTGCTTCAGGCGGCGGCCCAGGTGGTAGATGAACCAGAGGTCCGAGCGCGAATCACCCGGCGCGTCGAGCACCTTGTCGTGCCACTGCACCAGACGCGAGGTGTTGGTGACGGTGCCTTCCTTTTCCGCCGACATCGCCGACGGCAGGAAGAACACCTCGGTGCCGATCTGATCGGGCGCCAGTTCGCCACGCTGGACAAGCCGTCCCTTCTGCCAGAAGTTCGCCGTCTCGATCATCGCGAAGTCGCGCACCACCAGCCATTCGAGTTTTGACAGCCCGCGCTCCACCAGGTCGGAGTTGACGGCGCCGACCACCGGGTTCTGGCCGAGGATGAACTGCCCCTTCACCACCCCGTCGGCCATTGCCAGGGTCATCGGCAACTGCGAATGGTCGCCGGTCAGCTTCGGGATCATGTTGAAACAGAAATCGTTATCCGGCTGAGCGGCCGGCCCGTACCAGGCCTTGAGCAGGCTGATCATGTATTTCGGGAAATTGTGCCACCAGCCGGTCGCCGGCGTTTCGACCTTCAGGAATTCCGCCAGATTGTGGTGCGGCTGCATGGCATTCGGCTGCGGCAGGTAGGTAGGGAGCATGTTGTACAACGTCGGAATGTCGGTGCTGCCCTGAATGCTGGCGTGGCCGCGCAAAGCCATGATGCCGCCGCCTGGGCGCCCAATGTTGCCGAGCAGACCCTGGATGATGGCGGCGGCGCGGATGATCTGGACGCCGAAGGCGTGGTGGGTCCAGCCCACCGCATAACAAAATGCACCGGTCCGCTCGCGGCCGGTGTTGCGGGTCAGCGACTCGCAGACACGCAGGAAGGTGACTTCGGAGCAGCCGGTCGCCCGGGCAACCATATCCGGAGTGTAGCGCTCGTAGTGCCGCCGCATGATCTGGTAGACGCAATTGCGATGCTGCAGGGTGGGATCGGCGGCCGGGGACTGGTCGGGATTGCTGTCCTTGCCAGGGACGTGGTGTTCGGCGATTGCCGGCGAAACCGTGCGGTTGGCGTATTGCCAGGTTTCCCCTTCATAGTCGCCGCCCTTCACGTTGAAGCCCGAGAACACGCCATCATGGTCCTCGGGATCGCCATACGCGTCGTTTATGATCGCGGCAATATTTGTATAGGCCAGGGCGAAATCGCGGAACCACAGATCGTTCGCCAGGATATAGCGGATGATGCCGCCGAGGAACGCGATGTCGGAGCCGGAGCGGATCGGCGCATGGATGTCCGCCAGCGCCGAGGTGCGGGTGAAGCGCGGGTCCACGTGAATCACCGTCGCGCCGCGCGCCCGCGCCTGCATGACAAAGCGGAAGGCGATCGGATGGTTCTCCGCCATGTTGGAGCCCATGATCACGATGCAGTCCGAGTGGGCCAGATCCCACAAGGCCATCGTCGCCGCGCCACGGCCGAATGTCGTCCCCAGACTGGGTACCGACGAGGAGTGTCAGATGCGCGCCTGGTTCTCGATGTTCACCATGCCAAGGCCGCCGCCGAACAACTTCTTGATCAGGTAGTTCTCTTCATTGTCCAGCGTGGCGCCGCCGAGGGAGCCGATACCCAAAGTGTGGTTGACGTTGCTACCATCCGGCAGGGTTTCGGTAAATGTCTCGTCGCGTGTCTGCTTGACCCGCTGTGCGATGCGCTCCATTGCCCAGTCCAGCGGCCGCACTTCCCAATTTTCCGCATAGGGCGCGCGATAGAGAACCTGGTTGATACGCTTATCCGACAGCAGCATCCCCAGCGTGCCGGCGCCTTTCGGACAGAGCGTGCCCTGGTTGACAGGACTGCGCGGGTCGCCCTCGATATGGATGGGTTTGCCGTTCTTCGCATAGACGAGCTGGGCGCAGCCGACGGCGCAGAAGGGACAGATGCTGGTGCCGACGCGGTCGGCCTGTTCCAGCCGCGGACGCAGCGACCGCGACTGGGCGCTCTCGGCCGCCTTCGCCATTACGCTTTGTCCGGCTAATTGCCGCGGAAGCGACCAATCCTCAACGAAACCTGTCACCCGGTCGCTGATGCTGCGGCGCAGTTTCTTCATACGGAATTTTTCCCAACCACATGGCGCAAACGCCGGAAACGCGGCACGGTTCCGTCAGAAGGGGGAACCAGGCAGCGCCTGTTGCATTGACTGTTCGACCCAAACGAGGCGCACATGGACACGATGGAAGGGTTGCTGATCTTCACCCAGGAGAGTCGGTTCCAGTTGCTGGACCGCAACGGCGTCGGCCATCACTTTATCCTCGGCCACGACTGCGCCGCCGAACCCGAACAGTTGCCGCCGCTGCAAAGCCGCCAGGCCCGCATCAAGGTGCATTACCACAGCGCCCCGGACCTGCTGGCGCATACCGTGTCACGCATCACCTTGCTTGAGGGCTGAGCCCGTGGAGGACATGCATCCACGCGCATCGCAGCACTCGCAATCGGACCTCGACACCGTCATTCCCGACGAGTCGGAACTGACCGCCGGCGTACGGATCGTGCCTGGCCGGTCCTATGGTTTCTTTACCGACACGACACTGTGCATCGGCTGCAAGGCCTGCGAGGTGGCGTGCAAGGAGTGGAACAACCTGCCCGCCGACCACATCGGCCTGACCGGCAACAGCTACGACAATACCGGCGCGCTATCGGCCAACACCTGGCGTCACGTGAACTTCATCGAGCAGACTGTCCGTAGCGACAACCAGCCGGCGTTCCAAAGCGGCTGGCTGATGATGAGCGACGTCTGCAAGCATTGCCACAACGCCCCCTGTCTGGAAGCCTGCCCGACCGCCGCCCTGTTCAAGACCGAGTTCGACACCGTGGTCGTGCAACAGGATATCTGCAACGGCTGCGGCTATTGCATTCCGGCCTGTCCGTTCGGCGTGGTGGACCTCAGCCCGGTCGACGGCAAGGCGCACAAGTGCACGTTGTGCTACGACCGGCTGAAGGGCGGTCTGGAGCCAGCCTGCTCCAAGGCCTGCCCCACCGATTCCATCCAGTTCGGCGAGCTTGGGGAGCTGCAGGAGCGCGCCGAACGGCGTGTCGCGAACCTGCACGAACTGGATGTCAAATCCGCATATCTTTATGGCACGCCTGGGGCACCGGGTGCGACCGGGGACCTGCGGCACCTCAACGCGTTCTTCCTGCTGACCGATCGACCGGAAGTCTACAACCTGCCAGCGGCGCCGACACGTGCCTCCAATCGGGTGGTGCCAAGCCTGGTCAGCGGGCTTTCGATGGTCGCGGGGCTGGCGCTGGCGGCGGTAGCGATCTTTAGCCGGAGGCGCTGAAGCATGGATCAGTGGAATGGACCGACCTATTACGGCCGGCCGCAGCTCAAGCCGGCGCCGTTCAAGAAATCCCTGGTGGGCGGCTACGTCTTCCTGGCCGGTGTGTCGGGCGGCGCCCAGCTTCTGGCGACCCTGCTGGACCTGACGCGCGGAGACGCGGTGCGGGGGGTCGTACGGCGTGGGCGGATGCTGGCCTTGCTGGCGCCGGTGATCGGCAGCCCGCTGCTGATCGCCGACCTGCACACACCGAAACGCTTCTACAACATGCTGCGCGTGTTCAAGCACACCTCGCCGATGTCGATCGGAACCTGGATCCTGACGGCGTTCAGCCTGTTCAGCGGGGCGACCGCCGCGGCCCAGGTGCTGATGGACCGGGTCGGTGGGTTCGGCCGGATCGCCAAGCTGGCGCAGGTGCCGGCGGCGGCGGCGGGTGCCGGATTGGGAACCTATACAGCCGGGTTGTTCTCGGCCACCAGCACGCCGTTCTGGGCCGCCGCGACACGCGCGCTGGCGGTGCGTTTCGCCGCCTCGTCGATCGCTTCGGCCGCTGCCGCATTGAGCCTGTGTGCCGATCGGCGGGATGTGCGGCAGGACCTGGACATGGTCTGTGCCGGCGCCCTGGCGGTGGAGCTGGCGGCGACGCTGGCGGCCGAGGAGGTCAATCGGCGGACCGGTGTGGACCGGGCGCAGGACGGCGTGGACGGGGCAATGGATCGGATCGGCGCGGTGGGTATCGGAACGCTGCTGCCGCTTGGCCTGCTGAGCGTGGCTCTGCTGACAGGCAGCCGGTCCCGCACCTTGTCGGGTAGCGCCGCCTGTGCCGTGCTGGGCGGCAGCCTGATGATGCGCATCGCGATGATCGGCAGCGGCGAGGCCTCCGCCAAACGGCCCGATATCAGCCTGTGGTACACCCAGGCGCGGTAGCGCGTGATCGGCTGAGGCTGACCCGTCAGAAGGCGGGAATCACGCGATCATGCAAGGCGTTGGACCGTGATAGAACACCGGTGACGAGGCAACCTTGGACGAACATGGTCCAACGCGTCGTCCGGCGCTGCTTGGCAAGATCGAGAGCCGCCGCTCAGGGCGTGTCGATTGCGTCCCACTCGACGCGGTCGTAGCCCAGCCTGATCGCCATCTCCTCGACCCATTGCTTCACGCCGGAGGCATCCGTTCCAATATGCGAGTCCGGGAATGCTTCGACGCCGGCCTGATCCTGGTTCATTTCGCCGCGGTATTCCGCGCTGAACAGCCCCGGCTCCACTTCCCGAAGGATCGCGTGCAATGTGCCGAACGTGCCGCGCGGTGTCTGACTCATGGTGTCCCTGTTGACGGAGTGGTCTGCGGGTGGGCCAGCCGATAACGGTAGGCTCCGCGACGGGTTCCGAAGTGCCTTGCATGATTCATGTCGGTGAACCACCCCACGTGCCGGCTTAAGCGCCGGTGCAGCGTCGATTTCCACCTGTATCCGTCACAGTCCATTGTTCATGCCATCGCGCCAGGGGGGTGTTCATGCCATCGCGCCAGGCGATGAGATCGACCAGAGGCGTTGAACCATGATGCCGGAACGGACCGTCCGCCTAATCATCCGGCCGGGTCACCACCCGTGCGCTGCGCTGGAACGTCACGTAGTTCCATGCCCAGGTCAGCGAAACCACCACCCTGTCGCGAAATGTGACCAGGAAGAAGATATGCGCGACGCTCCAGAACAGCCACGCGATCAAGCCGGTGAGCTTCACCCGGCCGATCCGGACAACCGCCGACTTGCGTCCGATGGTCGCCAGTTCCCCCTGGTCCCGATACTGAAACCGCGCCGGAACCGACCTGCCGGCCAGCAGCGCCGCGATCCGGCGGCCCACGAAGTGGCCCATCTGCTTGGCGGCGGGCGCCACGCCGGGAACTGGACCGCCATCCGGCTGCTGCGCCGCCGCGGTATCGCCAATGACATGGATTTCCGGATGGCCCGGCACGCTCAGGTCGGCCGTCACCGGAATGCGCCCGTGCCGGTCAGGCGTCACCCCGATCCATGATGCCGCGGCCGAGGCGCGCACCCCCGCCGCCCAGATCAGTGTGGACGCGTCCACCCGGCCCGCCTGCGTGTCCACACCGCCAGCGTCGCACCCGGTGACCTGCACCCCAAGGCGCACATCGACATCCATGCGGCGCAGCGCCGTCTCGGCGTAATGCGACAGCGTCTCTGGCAGCGTCGCCAGCAGGCGGGGCCCGGCCTCGATCAGCACCACGCGCGTGTTCGCCGGATCGATCGACCGGAAGTCATGACGCAGCGTGTCGCGCGCGATCTCGGCGATCGCGCCGGCCATCTCGACCCCTGTCGCGCCGCCGCCGATGATGACGAAGGTCAGCAGGCGGCTGCGTTCGGCGCGATCATCGGCCAGTTCCGCGCGCTCGAACGCCAGCAGGATGCGCTGGCGGATCGCGGCGGCGTCGGCGATGCGCTTCAGCCCCGGCGCGAACGCCGCCCATTCGTCATGGCCGAAGTAGGAGTGCGTCGAGCCGGTTGCCAGCACCACATGATCATATTGAAAATTCGGCCCGTCGGTCCGCACCTGACGGGCGCCGACATCGATCCCGCGTACCTCGGCCATGACCACGCGGACGTTGCGCTGCCGGCGGACCAGGCTTCGGATCGGCCAGGCCACGTCGGAGGACGAAAGCGCCGCCGTCGCCGCCTGGTACAGCAGCGGCTGAAACGTATGGTGGTTCTCGCGATCGATCAGGGTGATGCTGGCGTCGGCTCGCCGCAGCGCCCGCACGGCCGAAAGGCCGCCGAAGCCCGCCCCGATGACAACAACGCGGGTGGGTGTGGTATCAGGCATCGGACTCGGGAACCGGAACGTCGAACGCGTTCAGCCGCTGCTCACCGATAAGGTCCGAAGGGGGCATCACGGGAAGCCGCATTGTCGCAGCACCTCGATCGTTTCGCCCGGATTGATCCTGTCAGCCTGCGCGAGAAGCGTTTCCGCACTTTCCGCGTCGGCTTCCTGCTCCGCCCGTAACGACTGTTCGGCCAGCGCGCAGGCGGGATACCGCCTGACCCCGGTGTCGTTCATCTCAGCCATGATGGCTCATCCGTCGTTTCTCGCTGATCCACAACGGCGGCTGGTCGGCAAAAGTTTTTTGCGGTGCCGCGCCCGAGGCACCACACGGTTCCGCGATGGCGAGCCTATTCTCGCTGGATACACGATCAATTGCAGCGCACGGCTGAAACCAATGGCTTGCCTCATGCGATCCAGGGCTCATGACCAAAGATCCGATCTTCCATAACACCTCCAGCAAGACATCTGGCAACGACCCGGTCGAGGGCGTTGATCCCGGTGGAACCCGCAGCACTCATCCCGGGCAACGGGATAAAACCGCACCCAAGACCGGCGACGCGGCGGTGGAGCAGACGGTCAAAAGCGGCGATCGCAACCCAAGACTGGAATCGCAGGGTCCGCGACCGAAGTAGGCATGACGAGCCGGCCCATTTCATTCGTGACCGGTTCGGCTGGCGATTGGCTGCGACCAAGCTGACGTCCTGCTTATCCCCTACGTTCATCACAGGATGCGCTGGACCTTGGGGGCAGGCACCGGATCAATCGTTGCCAGCTACGGCCGGGCTTTGGCGCCCTATACAGTGACGTTGGTCCGCCTCCAGTTTCAGCCATCCTCATTCCTAAAGCATCGGGCGGCCGCCCGTCACCGGCAGCATTGCGCCCGAAATGTAACTCGCTTCGCCGGATGCCAGCAGCACATAAGCCGGCGCCAGTTCAGCCGGCTGTCCGGCGCGACCGAGCGGCGTGGCGGTCCCGAAGCTCTTGATTTGCGCCTCCGGCATGGTTGACGCTACCAGCGGCGTCCAGATCGGTCCGGGCGCCACGCAGTTCACCCGGATGCCCTTTTTGGCCAGCATCTGCGCCAGCCCGGCGGTAAAGTTCGCGATCGCCCCTTTCGTCGTCGCATAGGCCAGCAAGGTCGGCGAAGGCGTCTTCGCATTCACCGATGACGTGTTGACGATCGCCGCACCCGGCTTCATGTGCGGCACCGCCGCCTTGCACAGATAGAACTGGGCATGAATGTTCGTGCGGAACGTCTGGTCCCATTCCTCCGCGCTGATCTCCTCGATGTCCTCGTGGGTTCGCTGCATGGCCGCGTTGTTCACCAGGATATCCAGCCGCCCGAACTCCTTCACCGCCCGCGCGATCACCGACTTGCAGTGTGCCTCCTCCGAGATGTCGCCTGGCAGCAGCACCACGCGACGCCCGGCTTGCTCCACCCAACGCGCGGTTTCCTCGGCATCCTTATGCTCGTCCAGATAGGCGACCAGCACATCCGCGCCTTCCCGCGCGAAGGCAATGGCCACCGCTCTGCCGATACCCGAATCGGCGCCCGTGATGATGGCGGCCTGGCCGGCCAGCCGACCCGATCCCTTGTATGAGTGTTCGCCATGATCGGGCGCCGGAGTCATCGCTTCCGTGGTGCCGGGCGGCGTCTGTGACTGCGCCGGCTGTGGCGGCTGGGGATGCACCTTCGTTGGATCGTTGGGCATGCGACACCTGTCAGCTCTCGTGGTTGAAGGCCGGCGGACTATTCCGCTGCCTGCGCCAGTTTCAATTCGGTCTTGATCCAGCCGCTTTCCCGGCGATCGAAATGTTCATAGGCGTCGATCACGTTGGTCAGCGGCTGGACCTTGGTCAGCACCTGCAACGGGTCGATGCGTCCCATCCTGACCATTTCGATAAGCTGCGGAATATAGGCGCGGTGATTGCAGTTGCCCGCGTTGACCGACAGGTTCTTGTTCATGACCTGACCGATTGGAAACGATTCATCGTTTGTTGGATAGACGCCGATGATGCCCAAAGTCCCGGCCTTGGCGATACATTCGACCGCCCAGCGCAACGCCTGCCCTGGCGCGTCGCCGGGAACCCAGTTGCCGTCACGTGGATTTCTATCCGGCGCAACCTGTTCAACCTCCTGCTTGAAGGTTTCAGCCTGCTGCGCGGCTGCCTCACCCGCCGGCCCGTGATGCGCGTGCATGGCATCCACGCCGACCGCATCGATGACCCGATCCACGCCCACGCCGCCGGTCAGCTTCTTGATGGTCTCGACAGGATCTTCAGCCTCGAAGTTGACGGTGAACGCGCCCTGGCGGCGCGCCATCGCCAGACGGTCCGCATGCTTGTCCACCGCGATCACCCGCCCGGCGCCCTGCAGGATCGCGCTGGCGATGGCGAACTGGCCGACTGGCCCGCAACCGAACACCGCGACCGTATCGCCGTTGCTGACCTCGGCCAGCACCGCGCCATACCAGCCGGTCGGGAAGATATCGGAGATCAGGATCGCCTGATCGTCGCTGACCTGCTCCGGCAGTTTCACCATCGTCGCCGCCGCGAAGGGAATCCGCGCCCGCTCGGCCTGCAGTCCATTGACCGGGCCGGTCGCCGCCGGCCCGCCAAAGAAACTGGTTCCCGCCGAAGGTCCGTTCGGGTTGGCGTTGTCGCACTGCGCGTAGTACCCCGCGCGGCAATAGCTGCATGTGCCGCAGGCGATGGTGGAGCAGATCACCACCCGGTCCCCGACGTCAAAATTGCGCACGTCGGCGCCGACTTGCTCGACAACGCCGACACCTTCGTGGCCCAGGATCGTGCCTGGCTTCATGCCGCTGAATGTACCGCGAACGAAATGCAGATCGGTGCCGCAGATGGCTGATGCGGTCAGACGGACGACTGCGTCCGTCGGCTGTTCAATTTTGGGCTCCGGCACCTCATCCAGACGAATATCGCCGATGGCGTGCCAAACAACTGCTTTCATGACAAGCTCCAGGTAATGCCATGGTGCCGGCGAGCCGGCACCATGGCGGACAGCTCAGGCCGCCATCTGGTTGACGCGGCTGTCGGCGATCGTGGTCAGCTTCTTGTCCGCCGCTTTTTCCTCTTCCAGCGTCTGCTGCAGGACAGCGGCGCAATCGGCGCGGCCGAGCTGTCGAGCGAAGGCGACAAGCGTGCCGTAACGGGTCATCTCGTAGTGCTCGACCGCCTGGGCGGCTGCCAGCATCGCGGCATCGCAGACATCAGCACTGCCGCAGTCACTGATGATCTCCTTCGCCTCTTCCAGAATGCCGTCCATCGCGGCGCAGTCAACGCCCTTCACCGGCTGGCCATGCATCTGGAACACCTGCTCCAACCGCCTGACATGCCCCTCGGTCTCCGTCAGGTGGCTCTGGAACGCGGCCTTGAGTTCCGGATTGCTGGCCTTGCCGATCATCGTCGGCAGGTTTTTGACGATCTGGTTCTCGGCGTAGTAAATGTCCTGCAGCGTATGAACGAACAGGTCGTCAAGCGTCTTGATCGGCGTGGTAAACAGACCCATCGGGGTTTCTCTCCGTTGTTCGCAAGCAACTGGCGTTGCACGCGACAGACTGTCACGTGCAGGCGATGGCCGTTCCCGGCGCTGTCGCTGTCGTGCTCAACAGCGGATTCCGCACGGCGTTTCACGCGGCAAAAAAACTTTTCCGTGCCGCGGCTTCATCAACAAATCGAGACAGCGAAGCAAAGCATCAGCGGCGTGCGTTCAGGCCGGGCTTGCTCCAGACGGCTTCTTTCGCGGAGGATACAATGAGTTCATCAGCCACCACCACCGATCACAAGACGATCCGGAACTGGGTGGAAAGCCGGAAGGGCCGTCCGGCGGTTGTCAAGGGAACCGAGGGCGAGGATGGCGAGGGCATCTTGCGCATCGAGTTCCGTCACGCCGACAAGCTGGAGGATGTAGACTGGACCGAGTTCTTTGACACGTTCGAGGATCGCAAGCTGGCGTTTCTGCATCAGGACAAGACAGCCGACGGAAGCGAGAGCCGGTTCTTCAAGTTTGTTAAGCGCTCCGACTGATCGGCTGCCGCTGGACGGCTGCCGCTAGACAGTTGTAGACGCAGGTCATGCGCTCGCCCCTGCGCGACCTGCAAGGGTTCTTCTTCATCAACCCATTGTGACGGGAACGCGGCGGATTAGGCAGCGTTAATGAACGAGACTTGCCTTTCACCTCGTTTATGTTCCCGACCCGTCTCTCAACATTTTGGCGGCGGATGAAAATTCGCCGGGGGCCGCCGCTATGTCTTGTATTCTTGTTACGGGAGGCGCCGGATTCATCGGCTGCCATCTTTCCGCTGCCTTGCTGTCGCGCGGTTATCGGGTCCGGGTGCTGGATTGCCTGCTGCCGCAAGTGCATGACGGCCAGCCGCTGGACCCGGTGCTGAATGATGTCGAGTTGATGATCGGCGACGTGCGCGATCCAGATGCCGTTGCCAAAGCGGTTCACGGCGCCGATGCGGTCGTGCATCTGGCAGCCGAGGTTGGTGTCGGGCAAAGCATGTATGCGGTCGACCGCTACGTCGCCACCAATGATCTTGGCACCGCTGTCCTGCTGCAGGCCCTGCTGGCGCATCCGGTTCCCCGTCTGGTAGTCGCCTCCTCCATGAGCATATACGGCGAAGGCTTGTATCGCGACGCCGACGGCAACCTGATCGAGGACGTCATTCGCCGCCCGCGGCGGGAGACGGGAAGCTGGGATCCGGTCGACCGGCAAGGCCGCCCGCTGGTGCCGCTGCCGACACCGGAGACGAAGCGTCAGGCGCTGGCGTCGGTCTACGCCATTTCCAAGTTCGTGCAGGAACGCCTGATCCTGACCGTCGGCGCGGCCTACGGCATGCGGGCGGTGGCGTTGCGGCTGTTCAACGCCTATGGGCCGGGCCAGGCATTGTCCAATCCCTATACGGGCGTGTTGGCCATCTTCGCGTCCGCCCTGCTGAACCGCCACGCCCCTCAGGTGTTTGAAGACGGCCTGCAACGGCGTGACTTCGTTCATGTGCAGGACGTCGCCAATGCGTTCGTGCTGGCGCTGGAAACGCCAGAGCTCGTCAGCGATGCCTTCAACATCGGCAGCGGGCGGCCCGTCACCATCAATGAGGTCGCGACCGAAATTGCCGCGGCCATGGGACGCAGCGACTTGCGCCCGGCGTTGCTGAACAAGGCGCGTGCCGGCGACATCCGTCATTGCTTTGGCGACATCAGCCTGGCCCGCCGCGAACTTGGCTACGTCCCCCGCCGCACCTTCGCCGACAGCATACCGCAACTGGCGGACTGGGTGCGCCGCCAGCAAACCGTCCATCGCGTCGATGAAGCCCGACGCGAGCTTGAGGTGCGGGGACTGGTCGCATGAGCCTCAAGCCCGGGATGCCCGGCACCGCTCCTTCAGACCCAAGCACGCTCGGCGTTGTCCAGTGGTTTCGCCCAGGCGATCATGACCTGGTGGAAGAATGCGTCATCGCGCTGCAGGCCCTGGGGGTCAATCGGCTGCGAACGCACCTGTCCTGGGCGGACTATCATGGCGAAAGCGGCAAGGCCTGGTACGACTGGTTGTTGAAACGTCTTGGTAGCCAGTTTGAATTGCTGCCGTGTGTCCACTACACGCCGCCTTTCCTGTCCGAAAGCGGCCGCACCTCCGGTCCTCCCCGGAACCTCCGTGCGTTTGCCGACTTTGTCGACGCCATCATCACTGCACACGGCGATCATTTCGACACCATCGAGCTGTGGAACGAACCGAACAACCTGCTGGACTGGGACTGGCGGCTCGACCCCGACTGGATGAAGTTCTGCACCATGATCGGAGCGGCGGCGTTCTGGGCGCGGCAGCGGCACAAGTGCGTGGTCTTGGGCGGTCCTTGCCCAACAGATACGAACTGGCTGCGGCTGATGGGGCGGCGCGGCATATTGAACGTGGTTGATGCCGTTGGCATCCATGGCTTTCCCGGCACCTGGGATTCGCGCGAAGGCGGCACCTGGCCCGGCGAATGGAAAGATGTGCTGGCCGATGTCCGGGCTACCGTTCACGCCTTCAACCCAAGCCTGGAAATCTGGATCACGGAAACCGGCTATTCGACCTGGCGTGACGATCCGGCGCAGCAGGTGGGCGCCTTTCTGAAGGCGATGGATGCGCCGGCCGACCGCATCTACTGGTATGGGTTGCGCGATCTGCCGGCCGATATCCCGGTGCAGCAGGGCCTGAACTTCGATGTCCGGCACTACCATTTTGGTCTTCACCATGCGGACGGTCGGGCCAAGCTCCTGGGCCGGCTGCTGCAACAAGGGCTGCCCGCGGTGCGCGGCCTGGCAAGCCTCAACCGCAGTGTCGCGGTGGTGGGCCGCAAGTCGCCCGTCCTGATCACCGGGGGCGCCGGCTTCATCGGCAGCGCGTTGGCCGACCGCCTGGCGAGCGAAGGTGAAAACGTTCTGGTCTACGACTCCTTCGCCCGTCCCGGCGTCGAAGAGAATGCCGCCTGGCTGCGGGAGCGTCACCCGCGCCGTATCGCTTGCGTCATCGGCGATATCCGCGACAAGGCGGCGCTTGCCGAGGTTGTCCGTGAAACCGCCGCGGTGTTCCACTTCGCCGCGCAGGTCGCCGTGACCACCAGCATGGCCAACCCGGCGGACGACATGCAGGTCAACCTGCAAGGCACCTTCAATCTGCTGGATGCCCTGCGCCGCGACAAGCAGCCCTGCATCTTCGCCAGCACCAACAAGGTCTATGGCGCGATGGAGGACCTGGACCTGGTCTGTCCCGCCGGTGCCTGGCGCCCGGCGGATGCCGCGATGTACGCGCACGGCTGCGACGAAAGCCAAAGCCTGGACTTTCGCACGCCCTACGGCTGCTCCAAGGGCGCGGCCGATCAATACGTGCTGGATTTCACCCGCAGCTTTGGTGTCCCGACCTCGGTGATGCGCATGAGCTGTATCTACGGCCCGCGACAGCTCGGCACCGAGGACCAGGGCTGGGTCGCCCACTTCGTGTTGCGCGCCCTGGCCAACCAGCCGATCAGCATCTACGGCGACGGGCGGCAGGTGCGCGACATCCTGTTCGTTGATGACGCGGTCAACGCCTATGTCGCGGCCTGGCGCAACATCGGCCGCGTGTCGGGTCAGGCCTTCAACCTCGGTGGCGGCCCGGACAACGCCGTCAGCCTGCTGCAACTGATCAAGCACATCGGGGATTTGACGGGTCAGCCGATCGACCTGCGGTTCGCGCCATGGCGCCCGAACGATCAACGCTATTATGTATCCGATACACGCAAGATCAGGCGCGCGATCGACCTGCCCCGGCCGCGTGAGTGGCGCGCTGGCCTGACCACGCTGGTCCGGTCTTTCACCAGTCGGGCCAAGATTTCCCGCTCCGCCAGCCGGGTCGTCGCATGAAGGTCGCGCTGATCAATCCCGCCTGGCGCTTCGATCACAGCATCTATTTCGGCTGTCAGGAGCCGCACCTTCCGCTGGAACTCGGCTACGCGAAAACGTTGCTTGAGAACAATGGACACGACGTTCTGCTGCTGGACGGAATGCTCGACGCCCTGGATGCGGCGGCGCTCGCGGTTTCCGTGCAGGCGTTTCAGCCTGACATGACGGTGGTCACGACAGCACCCACCTATTTGTTCTGGCGCTGTGCACCGCCGGAACTGCGGGTCCCGCGCGACATGGTTCGCCGCCTGGCCGCGCTTGACACGCTGACCGTGGCGGTCGGCCCACACGGATCTTCCACCCCTGAAGCGACGCTGCGCAAACTCGACGTGGACGTGGTGCTGCGCGGCGAATGCGAGCAGGCGATCGTCGCCCTGGCGGATGCTGGTTCGCCGCGCGCGGTCGCCGGTGCCGCCTGGCGTGCCGCCGACGGCGAGATCCAGGTGAACGGTCCACCCGTGGCCGCCCGCTTCACCGATGCGCCGCCGCTGGTCTGGCCAGACGCCTGGGTGCAACGCCATCGGCATCACCATCACCGCTTCGATACATCATCCGATGTACCCGGCGCCGAGGTCGAGGCATCACGTGGCTGTCCCTATGCCTGCAGCTTCTGCGCCAAGATCGATTTCCGCGACAGCTACCGCCGTCGCGACCTTCCCTTGCTGCTGGCGGAGATCGACGGGCTGATCAGCCAGGGCGTAGGATACCTGTATTTCATCGATGAGATCTTCCTGCCGCAACGCCCACTGCTGCAGGCGTTGCGCGAGAGGAACATCCAGTTCGGCGTGCAGACGCGGATCGACCTGTGGAAACCCGACATGATCGCGCTGCTGGGTTCGGCCGGCTGCGTCTCGATCGAGGCGGGCATTGAAAGCCTGACGCCGGAAGGCAGGGCCGCCCTCGACAAGAACTGCCGCATGACGACCGAGGAACTGACGGAACGGCTGGTGCTGGCGCGCCAGGCCATTCCCTTCGTCCAGGCAAATCTGATCCGGTCACCGGGCGACGACATGGACATGATCGCCGCCTGGCGTGATCAGTTGCGCGCGCGCGGTGTCTGGGCCAACGATCCGGTGCCGATGTACCCTTATCCGAGTTCGCCGGATTACCGTCGCCTGTGGGGCAATCCGGACGATCAGGCCTGGGAGCGCGCGCATGCGCATTACCTCGGCAACTTCGAGGTCTTCAGCGACATCCAGGGATCCGGTCCGCTGCCTTTGGCGGTGCTGGAGGACATGGTTTGCTGAAGCGCATCCTGCTGACGACCGATGCGGTGGGTGGTGTCTGGCGCTATTCGATGGAAGTCGCGCGGGGTTTCGCGGCGCGGGACATCGAGATCGTGTTGGCGGTGCTGGGCCCGCCACCTGGACCCGCGCAACGTCGGGAAGCCGCTGCCATTCCAGGTCTGCGGCTGTTTGAAACCGGGCTTCCGCTGGACTGGCTTGCTGAAACGCCTGACGAAATTGACTTCGCCGCCAACGTGCTTGCCGCGATGGCGCGCCAAGTCGATGCCGATACGGTCCAGCTTCATGCGCCGGCATTGGTCGGCGATGCGTCATGGCCGGTGCCCGTGGTCGCGGTCGTGCATTCCTGCGTCGGAACATGGTGGCAAGCGGTGCGGGACGGTCCATTGCCGTCCGATCTGGCCTGGCGAAGCGAGGCGACGCGGGTCGGCCTCGCCCGCGCCGATGTCGTCGTGACACCCAGCGCCAGTTTCGCCGAGGCGCTACGCGCGTGCTACCGTACCGCACGACCGATTGAGGTCGTCTTGAATGGGCGGACGCCGATGAGCGGAACGGGTCAGCGGCGGAGCCAGGCACTATGTGCTGGCCGGCTCTGGGACGAGGGGAAGAATATCGCCGCTCTGGACGCAGCGGCCGCGGCACTCGCCTGGCCGGTACTGGCGGCTGGACCAGACACCGGCCCATCCGGCGCGCGCGTGACGTTCCGCCATTTGCGAACGCTGGGACCGCTGGATGACGCTTGCCTGGCTGACGAGTTTGCCCGCGCCGCCGTTTTTGTTTCGGTTTCGTCTTATGAACCCTTCGGCCTGGCCGTGCTGGAAGCGGCGCAGGCCGGCTGCGCATTGCTGCTCTCGGATATTCCCACGTTCCACGAACTGTGGGATGACGCCGCGATATTCGTCCCGCCGGACCAGCCACAGCGTATCGCCGCGGAACTCGATTGCCTGCTTCGAGATCCAGCCGCGTATATCCAGTATGGCAAGCGCGCGTTTGCACGTGCCGCTTGCTACGATTCCATGCGGATGGCTGACACCACATGGGCAATCCATGACCGGTTGACCGCCCGCGTCAGGACCGCGGCCTGAGCATGCGGTTTGTCTACTTCACCCACTCGCTGATGTCCTGCTGGAACAACGGCAACGCGCATTTCCTGCGCGGCGTGCTACGCGAACTGCTGCATCGTGGTCATGATGTCCATAGCTACGAACCCGTGGACGGCTGGAGCCGGATGAACCTGCTGCGCGAAGCCGGAGAGAACGCCGACCAGGTCGATGCTGAATTGCTTGCGCATGCCGACTTCCTGACGCCGGACCTCGATGCCATGCTGGACAGCGCGGATGTGGTTCTGGTGCATGAATGGAATGATCCGGCGCTGATAGAAGCCATCGGCCGCCGCAGGGCACGGGGCGGCCGGTTCGTGCTGTTGTTCCACGACACGCACCACCGGGCGGTAACCGACCCTGAGGCTATCGGTCGCCTGGATCTCTCGGCGTTTGACGGCGTCCTGGCGTTCGGTGAAACCTTGGCGCGGGTCTATCGCGAGGCCGGCTGGGGCGCCCGCTGCTTCGTATGGCATGAAGCAGCGGATACGCGGCTGTTCCATCCGCCGGCAACAGAGGTTGAAGACCGCCGGGACGTGGTATGGGTCGGCAATTGGGGCGATGAGGAACGCAGCCAGGAACTATCGGATTTTCTGCTTCACCCAGTTCAGGATCTGCGCCTTAAGCTAGACGTCTACGGTGTGCGTTATCCGCAGGACGCTCAGGCGAGGCTGGCGCAAGCCGGTGCCCATTACCGTGGCTGGCTGCCCAATGCGCGGGTGCCGGATGTCTTCGCCCGCTACCTGATGACCGCGCATATTCCTCGGCGTGCCTATGCCACCCAGTTGGCCGGAATTCCGACCATCCGCGTGTTCGAGGCCCTCGCCTGCGGCATCCCGCTGATCTGCGCGCCGTGGAACGACATGGAATATCTGTTCCGCCCAGGCATCGACTACCTGCAGGCCGCGACGCCCGACGAAATGCGCGCGCACATGGCGTCTGTCGCGGCGGACGCGGGGCTGCGCCACTCCATGACCGCGCATGGGCTGGAGACGATCCGCGCGCGCCACACCTGTGCGCATCGGGTCGATGAACTGCTCGCCACCGTCGCGCACCTGAACGTGCAAGGCGCGGCCTGATGCGCATTGCGTTCTACGGCTCCAGCCTGCTGTCGTCCTACTGGAATGGCGCCGCAACATACTACCGTGGCATCCTCGCGGCCCTTGCTCGGCTTGGCTACGAAATCACGTTTTATGAACCTGACGCGTTCGACCGGCAGTCGCACCGGGACATCGGTCCCCCGTCCTGGGCGTCTGTCCGGGTTTATCCCGCGACAGCCGATGCGGTCCGTGGCGTGCTGGCCGAGGCGGCGAAAGCCGACATCGTTGTCAAGGCCAGCGGTGTCGGCGTATTTGACGACGCCTTGCTGACCGGCGCGATCGCATCCGCCCGACCGGACGCCTTGCGCGTGTTCTGGGATGTCGATGCGCCGGCGACCCTGGCGGAGATGCGTGCGGACCCGGCAAACCTCGTCCGGCAGTCGTTGGCTGCGTTGGATCTCGTTCTGACCTATGGCGGCGGTGTGCCGGTGGTCGACGCCTATACCGGTTTCGGCGCCCGCCGCTGCGCGCCGATCTACAATGCGCTTGATCCCGAAACGCATTACCCGGTGTCGCATGATCCCGCCTTCACGTCGGACCTGTCCTTGCTTGCCAACCGCATGCCGGATCGCGAGGCGCGCGCCGCGGACTTCTTTTTGCAACCAGCCTCTCGCCTGACGCACAAGACGTTCCTGCTGGGTGGGTCCGGCTGGCACGATGCTTCGGTGCCGCCCAACGTCCGCCGGCTCGGTCATGTCGGGACGCACAGCCACAACGCATTCAATGTGTCGGCTCGTGCCGTGCTGAACGTGGCGCGTGACAACATGGCAAGCACCGGGTTCTGTCCCGCGACGCGGGTCTTCGAAGCCGCTGGCGCCGGCGGCTGCCTGATTACCGACGCATGGGAGGGGATCGAAATGTTTCTGGCGCCGGGTCAGGAGGTTCTGGTCGCGCGTGACGGGCATGACGTGGTGGATTACATGTCCACGCTGTCAGCCGAGGCGGCGCGCGCTATCGGAAAAGCCGCCCGCCTTCGTGTGCTGGCGGAGCATACATATGCCCATCGCGCCGCGCTCGCCGATGCAGTGTTTCGCGACTGCCTAATGCGCAAGCGCGCGGAGTGAAAGGTCGATGCGGATTGTCTTCCTGGGACTCAGCCTGAGTTCATCGTGGGGCAATGGACATGCGAGCACCTACCGGTCGCTGCTGAAGGGTCTTCACGAATCCGGCCATGATGTGCTGTTCCTGGAACGGGAGCAGCCGTGGTATGCGTCGAACCGCGATCTGCCGGTGCCCGGTTTTTGCGACTTTCAAGTCTATCAGTCGTGTGCCGAGCTGGACCGTTATCATGAGGCGGTGACGCTGGCCGATGCGGTCATCATCGGCTCCTACGTACCGGACGGTTTGGCCGTCATCGAGTGGGTGGACAAGCATCGGCGCGGCCTGCTGTGCTTCTACGACATCGACACGCCGATCACCGTGCAAGGTCTGGCCGGCGACAGTGTCGCGTATCTGACGCCTCGGCTGATCCCGTGGTTCGATCTGTATCTGTCATTCACCGGCGGCCCGACCTTGCGAATATTGCGCGACGTGTATCACGCCCGTCGGGCCGTTCCGCTGTATTGCTCGGTTGATCCGGCCTTGTATCATCCGACCGGCGCGGCGAAGCGCTGGGACCTGGGTTATCTGGGCACCTACAGCCCGGACCGGCAGGATGCGCTGGATCGGCTTCTGCTCGAACCGGCCCGCCGGCTGCCGGAACGGCGGTTTGTCGTTGCCGGACCGCAATACCCTGCCGACATTGCCTGGCCGGACAACGTCGAGCGGATCGAGCACCTGTCGCCTTCCGAGCATGCCGCCTTCTACTCAAGCTCGAATTGGACATTGAACGTTACGCGACGCGACATGATCAGTAGCGGCTACAGTCCCAGCGTCCGGCTGTTTGAGGCAACCGCCTGCGGCGTGCCTGTGCTTTCGGATCAATGGCCTGGCATCGAGGATGTTCTGACGCCGGCTCACGACCTTCTGGTGGTGAACGATACCGCGGAGGTAATCGAGGCTTTGGCATTCCCAGATGATCGGCGTGTCGCGATCGGATCAGCCGGTCGAGCCAGGACATTACGAAATCATACCGGACGACAGCGGGCTGAAGAACTGATACGACATCTCGCCGCCGCACGATTCTAGAGCGGGTTGCAATCACGTTGCACCAACTCGTCTTGGCCGGACTTGTCCCGGTCATCCGCCTCCAGCCGTTGGTGCGAAGATGGCCGGGACAAGCCCGGCCATGACGAATTGAAGGTGGAGCGACCTGGTCGGAAACCGCTCTAAACGGTCATTGTCGCTATACATGACAACAGGAACGCGGCCATCACTTCCAGAATTTGCGCCTGTTCCGAAACATCCTCCATCGTTTCGCGAGTTTCCGTCTTCCGTCCTGCCTTTGCTGGTCGAGCTGTTTGCCCAACGCGCCGAGCGCCGGCACAAGATCAGGTCGGTTGCCCCTGCCGAGACCGTCCGCCAGCGCGGTCGCTGTCACCGCGTCGTTCAAGTCGCCCAACGTCTTCTGCAGCTTCTTGCAAGCGTGCAGATACCGATCCACTGATTCATTCCGGTAGACGCAGCGCAGATAGTCAATCCCATAACGCAACTTCTTAACGGATTTACGCAGCGCATGCCGTTCCGCATCGGAATGGCGGCCGATGTGACGGCCCCGCCGGCGTACCTTGCGCATCAGCCGATCGAGCAGGATCGGCGCCAGATCCTCGATCGGCCGATTGAGCGCTGCGTCTCCCAACAGACCACGTTGCGTGAAGCCTTCTTCCACCCACGCTGCCAGGCCAAGCGCCAATGCGGTAAATCCAGGCGCCCGCACTTCCTCCGCGAAGCGCCAATGCGCGGCCGCCTGTTCCGCCATCGCCGGAGCCCGCAGCAGTTCATGCCAGCGCGCCGCACCGGCGGCATCAAGCGCATCCGGCAGCACCTGCAGGCTGAACACGTCCCAGTCGCGCGCCTGCCCGAAAACCCGCCCGATCCGGCGCAGCTCGGTCTGGAAGCGGGACGCGGTGTGCGGCTCCAGGTGCGGCTCAAACAACGTCAGCGCCGCCCGCAGACGCCGGATGGCAACGCGCATCTGATGCACACCTTCGGCATCACCAGACAGAGCGGCCGGCTGGTTGGCCAGCAGGTGGCCAAGCGCGGCTGTCACAATGTCCCGAAACGCCACCGCGGCACTGACGGCGGGCTCAAGCGCGACATCCTTGGCCTTTTGTACCGCCGGCTTGGCGTCGTTCCTTAGCGGATACCCACGTTCGGCCTTGCTTTCGCTTTCGATCGTCAGCGCAACGGCCGCATGCAGTTCCAGAGCCCAGCGGAACAGCGGTCCAGGATCGCCCTGCCGCAATTCCAGTTCCAGTTCATGAACCGGCCGCCGCGCCTCGCCCGCGGCGATGGTACCCTCGTCCAGCGCTGCTTCGACACGCGTGCCATCATCAAGTTCCAGGACGCGGACCGACCGGTCGATGTCCGTCGAGACGACCGGCACCAGATCAAGCCCAGACGGAAGCTTTTCGGCGAGCGGTGTCTGTGCCACCAGGTTCAGGTCGGGTTTGTTTTCGTCCACGGGCCATTCCCACTCCGCCCGGTTGGCCGCGACGCCATACTTGCGGTTTGCCTTCAGTGTCTGGACGTAGCCGCCGTCGCTGCAGCGCACGCGCAGGCTGATGCCGATTCGGGACAGGGCCTGGTCGTCGGTGTCGAAGTAGGTAGTGACCTCATGCCGATGGCGCGGCCCGCCTTCGGCCATGCGGGACCCGAGCTTGTGCCCGATGGCGTTGACCGCCTTCTCGGGAATTGTGAACTTCAGCTCGACTTCACGCGCCGGCTTGTTTCGGATGGCCTCCGCCAGGGATCGCCCCAGGGATCGCCTTGACTGGTGGTGTGTCATATTGCTGCAACGCGGACAACGCCTGGCCGCCGCATTAAATTCGCTGATTGATGCTCTACATCTTTCCTGATGTCCGCTATCGACCAGGCTTGCCCGAGGCCCGACGGTCAGATCGTGATCCGTACCCCAAGCTCCACCACGCGGTCGCTGGGAATGCGGAAGAACTCTGTCGCCGGTACGGCGTTGCGCGCCATGAACAGGAACAGCACACGCCGCCACCAGGGCAATTTCGGCGCCATGCCTGGAACCAGCACCTCGCGGCCCAGGAAGTAGCTGGCCTGGGAGACGCGGACGCCAAGCTTCTCGGTCTGCTCTTCCAGTTCGCGCGGGATGTTCGGACTTTCCATGAAGCCATAGCGAAGGATCACCCGGTGGATGCCGGGCGCCAACTCCGAGACCTCGGCCCGCCGCGACGGCGATATCTCTGGCACGTACTCGTTCTCGACCGTCACGAACAGGACGTTGTCGTGCAGCACCTTGTTGTGCTTCAGGTTGTGCAGCAATGAGGTTGGCACATAATCGCGGTTGCCGGTCATGAACACCGCCAGGCCAGGCACGCGAATGATGCGCGACTGCGGCAGACGCGCCAGGAATGGAGCCAGCGGCATGCTGGACTGCTTCCAGCGCGACAGCAGCAGGTCGCGGCCTTGCTTCCAGGACGTCATCATTCCGATCAACCCGATGCCCAGCGCCAGCGGCACCCAGCCGCCCTCGACAATCTTCAGCGTGTTGGCCGCGAAGAACACGGTATCTATCAGGAACAGCGCGCCGAACACGGACACCGCCGCGGCACGCGACCAATGGAACTGACGGCGGAATACCACTAGCGCCAGCACCGCCGTGCACAGGAACGTGCCGGTCACGGCAATGCCATAGGCCGACGCCAGATTATCCGAGGTCTTGAACGCCAGCACCAGCAGCACGACACCGACCGCCAGGGCGTTGTTCACCTGCGGCACGTAAATCTGCCCTTCCTCGGTGGTAGAGGTATGGCACACCGTCATGCGCGGCAGGAAGCCAAGTTGCATGCACTGGCGCGCCATGGAAAACGCGCCGGAGATAACCGCCTGGCTGGCGATCACGGTTGCCACCGTCGCCAGCAGCACCATCGGCAGCCGCAGCCAGGTCGGGCCCAGCAGGAAGAAAGGATTTGTGATCGCCGCCGGCGTCCGGATCATCAGTGCGCCCTGGCCGAAATAGTTCAGAATCAGGCAAGGCAGCACGAACACCAGCCAGGTGATGCGGATCGGCCGAGCGCCGAAATGGCCCATGTCGGCGTACAGCGCCTCGGCCCCTGTCACGCACAGCACCACCGCGCCCAACACGAAGAAGGCCAGCTTCTTGTAGATGATGCAAAGTGTTACGGCATAGGATGGCGATATCGCCAGCAGCACGAACGGGTGCGGCACGATCTCGATCAGCCCGGTTAGGCCAATGATAAGAAACCACGCCGCCATGATCGGTCCGAACACCCGCCCGACCCGTCCGGTGCCCAGGTATTGCATGGCGAACAGCAGAACGATGACGACGATGCTGATCGGCAGCACGTAGAATTGCAAGCTGGGAGCGGACACCTCGAGTCCCTCCACCGCCGACAGCACGGAAATCGCCGGGGTGATGACACCATCGCCGAAGAACAGGCAGGCACCGGCGATGCCAACCAGGGCGATGGTGCTCTTCACGCTCCGGCCGACGGAAACGCGCTGCGCCAGCGCCATCAGCGCGAGGATGCCGCCCTCGCCTCGGTTGTCGGCGCGCATCACCAGGAAGACGTATTTCACGGTCACGATAATGATGAGTGACCAGAAGATCAGCGACAGCACGCCCATGATCTCGATCGGCGTTGTATGCGCGGGATCAAAAAGCTGCAGGCTGGCCTTGAAGGCATACAGCGGGCTGGTGCCGATATCGCCATAGACGATGCCGAGAACTGCCATCAGCACGGCAAAACTGGGTCGGGAGACCGGGCCGGACGCATGATCCTGGCTCAAATGGACGACCTCGCGAGAAACTGGAACCGATGGTGGATGAAGCCGTCCTTACCCTGACGTTGAGGGTTCGGCAAGATTAGGTTCAGGCCGGCTCAGCAGTGCGGGCAATGGGCGCGCCGCTTCGGATTTAGGTTATTCCGCCGCAGGAAATCAGAAAGCTCTAAAACGGAATCTCATCATCTAGATCGCCACCCTTGGGAGCGTCCCAGGAAGGGCCGCCTCCTTGCCGTGAGCGCCGTGCGGGAACGTCCGTAGGTTTGGGATATGACGCCCAGTTAAGATCAGTGCGGTCGTCTCGGTATCCCGTATATGTTTTGCCGTCTTTTTCGATCCTTCCAAGGGTCTCGTCTCGAAATTGAAACCAGACACTGTCGTCATCAAAAGTCACACTTCTTACCAGTGCGTGGTTAACAAGCACGTCCCTCGCCAACACCCTCAAGTCTTTCTCCTCTTCATATCGATCACGCAGTTTCCGTAAGATGTCGGGCACCGCGTCACGCATCTGAAGGGCCGAGTCCAACAAGCGCCTTGCCGCCTCCACCTCGGAAGCTATGCCCTGAGATGCCTGGAACGCTTTTATGCGCTCGCTTAGTTCGGTCGGCAGAAGCCAGACTTTCCGTTCAACGCCGTCCTTATCAGCCATGCAGCCTCTTTGTTAACTCACATGCACACGAGCATGTAACCTTAGACGTGACATCATCAAGTCCTAAATTCCCTAAATTAAAGTCATTGACAAGGGTCAGATCACACACCTAGCGTTGCATGTCTGCTGTAGCATAGGAGTCGTCAGTAAATAGTTGGACTGCTGGTTATGCCCGCAAAGCTAGCACGGAGATAACAAGCCGACTGATCGCGGCATTTCCGAGGCACGAAGTCGAGCGCCTTGATGCATGAGTTATTGCTGCGGGCATGCCTAGCAGGACGGCGGCTTTCCAAGTCCTGATCTCGAAGGGACTAGAGGCTGTCGAGACTACGGCGACGGAACAGGCTGGCTAGAGCCTTGTTTCGCCGCCGTGCACGCAATCCCCGCTTGCACCGGGGAAGCTTAATCACGTCTCGAAAGGTCTAACGAAACATGACACCCGATTGTTTAACACCCTTCATCTTTGAAGGCGATACCATTGTAAGGGTAAAAGATATCGACGGCCTTTATTGGTTTGTTGCTGTGGACGTGTGTCGGGCTCTTGGTCTGACCAACACGGCCGAGACGATGAAAGCTTTAGATAATGATGAAAAGGGCATCAGCACTACCGATGCTCTTGGCGGACGTCAGGAAGTTATCATTATCTCCGTGTCTGGCCTTTTCGCTCTTATTGGTAAAAGTCAAAAGGTCGAAGCTAAACGGTTCCGGAGGTGGGTTACCTCAGAAGTCTTCCCCAAAATTCGCCAGCCCGGAAGTTACTTCACGCACAGCGGTATATGGGCCAAGAAACCCTTTGCTGAATGGTCTCTTGAGGAGAGGCGCGTCAATCTTTCGACGGTTAATACGGCACGTATAACAATCAACCCGGCGGCAGGGATATGGATGTGGGAACAGGTTGGCTTTCCTGTTCCTCCCCGCCATCTACTACCTGCTTGGTGGCAAGGTGATCTTCTGGGTTAGCAACTAAACCAATACTTCGATACTAGAATAGCTCGGTATTGTGTATACCTTTCCACCAAGATCAACAATTTTGGTGTAGCTGCTACATAATATCGAGCATTTTCGCCGATCTTTATACATTGCATGATCCAAATGGCGTACCGGTTCAGGCTTGGTCTCGGCTTTCTACATTGACAACCGTCAGCGCGAACGACTGCCGTTCGTTCAAGCCCCTTTTCACCGGCTCGGCCGATTTCGATGCCCTGACAACTCTGCCCCCGCGTCGGCATCCAGCCAGGTCGCCAGCAGCGGCGCCATGAACGACAATGCCGCCACGAACAGGAAGGCCGCGGAGAAATCCGCCAGCCGCGGCTCCGCATGCCCGTTCACCGCGATCGACGCCGCCAGCGCCGCCGCCGACAACGCGATGCCCAGCGTCAGCGACATCTGCTGGAACGTCGTGTAGAAACTGGTGGCCGCGCTCATGTCCTCGCGCGGGACGTCGGCATAGGCGATCGTGTTGTACGCCATGAACTGCAGCGACTGGAAAAACCCGTTCGCCACCAGCACGGCGTAGATCAGCGGCAGCGGCCACGCCGGCCGGAACGCAGCACTCAACGCCAGCAAGAACGTCGCCAGCGCCCCCACCCAGGTCAGCACCGGCTTGAAGCCCAGCCGCTTCAGGAACCACGGCGCGCAGGTCCGCATCGCCAGCGAGCCGATTGAGCTGACGAACGTGATCAGCCCGCTCTGCACCGCGGACATGCCAAAGCCAAGCTGGAACATCATCGGCAGCAGGAACGGCATTGCCCCGACCGCGATGCGCGACAGCGAACCGCATAGCAGCGACATGCGGAACGTCATCACCCGCAGCAGCCGGAAATCCAGCATCGGGCGAGGTGTGCGCCGAGCATGCAGGACATACAGACCAGCCGACAGGGCGCCCACGCCCACAAGAGCCACCACGCCCCAGTGCGTCCCAAGCCCGCGGCTGGCGACCTCGATGCCAAACATCAGGCATGACAGCGCGGTGCCGGCCAGGATCAGACCCCGCAGGTCGAACTTCGTTCGCGTCGGCTCCTTCATCTCGTCGATGAACACCGTCACCAGGACGATGCCGGCAATGCCGATCGGCACGTTGATGTAGAAGATCCAGTGCCAGGACAGGTATGTCACGATGAACCCACCCAGCGGAGGCCCGACGATCGGCCCGATCGTCGCCGGCACCATCAGCCACGCCATCGATCGGACCAGCTCCGCCTTCGACACCACCCGCAGCATCACCAGCCGGCCGACCGGCGACATCATCGCGCCGCCCGCGCCCTGCAGCATCCGCGCCGCCACCAGCGCCCACAGCGTCGGCGCCTGCGCGCACAGGATCGACCCCAGCGTGAACAGCCCGATGGCGAAGCGGAAGACGGAGCGCGATCCGAAGCGATCGGCAATCCGTCCGCTCGCGGGAATGAACATCGCCAGCGTCAGCAGATACGACGTCAGCGCGATGTTCATATGCAGCGGATCGGCACCGAAGCTGCGCGCCATGGTCGGCAAGGCGGTGGCCAGCACGGTGCCGTCCAACTGCTCCATGAACATGGCGCTGGCGACAATCAGCAGCACGGTATGCGGGTTGACCGGCGGTCGTGCGGCCTTCGTCTCCGCCGCCACCGGCTCCATCCACTCACCCCCGCGCACCATCGGCAAAACGTAGCCACACCTGCCGCCATTGCCAACCGGTTTGGCCGCGGCAAAGCTTGCGGCGGCGCCCGCAAGGAGGAACCACGTGCAGCAACCCACCGGCCCGCTCTCCGGCATCCGGGTCATCGATGTCACCACCGTTGTGCTCGGCCCCTTCGCGTCGCAGATGCTGGGTGACATGGGTGCCGATGTCATCAAGGTCGAGACGACCGACGGGGACACCACCCGGCTGATCGGTCCATCCCGCGGCCCCGGCATGGGCAGCTACTTCGCCAATCTCAACCGCAACAAGCGCAGCCTGGCGATCGACCTGAAGAAGCCGGCTGCCAGGCAGGCTCTGCTGCGCCTGGTGGAAAGCGCGGACGTCTTTGTCCACAACATGCGGATCGGCGCGGCGAAGCGGCTTGGCCTGGATTACCCGACCCTGTCCGCGCGCAACCCGAAGCTGATTTACGCGGCGGCTAGTGGGTTCCGGCAGGGCAGCTCGATGCAGGAGTCTCCGGCCTACGACGACCTGATCCAGGGCATGTCCGGCGTCGCCACCTTGAACGCCGGGCCAGATGGAGCGCCACGCTATGTCCCGACCGTGCTGGTGGACAAGCTGACCGGAACCTATCTGGCATCCATGATCGGCATGGCGCTGTTCCACCGCGAACGCACCGGACAGGGCCAGGAAATCCATCTTCCGATGATGGAGACGATCCTGTCGTTCATGTTGGTCGAACATCTCTGGCACGGCACGCTGGGCGAACCAGAAAAGGGCCTGGGCTACCCACGGATGCTGACGCCGCACCGCCGTCCCTACCAGACCAAGGATGGGTTCATCAGCGTCATCGCCCACAGCAACGCGCAATGGGGGAAATTGTTCGACGCGATGGGCGTCCCCGCGCTGATCGATGACCCGCGCTTCAGCTCGGTCCAGGCGCGATCAGCCAACATCGACGCGGTCTACGCGACGCTCGCTGAAGGGATGCAGCAGCGCACCACCGCCGAGTGGCTGGCGGAACTGCGTCCCGCCGACATCCCCTGCGGCAAGGCCAACACGCTGGATGATTTGTTCAAGGATGATTATTTGACCGAAACAGGATTTTTCGAACCGCACGATCATCCCGACGAAGGCAAGGTCGTGATCCCGGCAATCCCAGCCCGGTTCTCGAAGTCACCCCCGAACGTGCATCGGCCCTGGCCGAGGCTAGGGGAGCACACGCGGGAAATTCTGCAAGAGGCGGGCTTTTCGGAGGTGGAGATCGGGGCAATTGTTGGCAGCTAGTGCGTCTTGCTGGAAATCAGAACCCGCTTGAGCATGTCACGCCGCCAGCGGCTTGTTTTTCATTATCCATCAGAACGGCTTTGCCATTGTGGCATTGAAGTAGCCGATCAAGCTCCAGATCCTCTGCTGGAGATGCGCCTTGGTTATGAAGTTGCCACGGCGGAGCCGTTCGCGGACCAGGATCGAGAACCCGATCTCGATCTGCTTGAGCATGCCGGATGTATTCGAACGCCGGCCGTTCGATGTGGCCAGATTTCATTGGCAGACGCTTGGCGGCACGTTCCAGCGCCTGGATCCCGGTCATCTCATCGATCGAGACGGTCTGCACCCCGCGCGCCCCTAGATCTCACGCGTGCTCATGCCGCGCGTGTGAAGCGAGATTACCTTGTCTACGAAAACGGCAGTGGTTAAGGCCCGCTCCTCGGTCGGATGGGGGTTGAACTCGGCCGCCATCAGCCGGTTCAGCAGGGCGTTTTCATCGCACCCCGCAAGCCATCCTGGCGCATCGCCGACGACGGGTCCTGGCCGGAAAGCGGTTCATCAACCGACTCGTTGCGGTTGCTCATGGGATTGGATTGACCCGTGGCGGTTGTCGGCAAATAGCGCTACCGTCACCGTGTCCACCCTACCCTGGTGAACCGCCATCATGATCCCACATCCGCTTAAACACGACATAACGCCTCGTATGCAACACAAAGGGAAACCGCTTGACGCAGGCCTGGCTGAACCGGATCGGCACCGCTGTCCCTCCACACGATATCCATGCCGCATTCATGGAGTTCGGCCGTGATACCATCGTGGATCCGCACAAGCGTGCCTTGTTCGACCGCATGGCTGCCATGGCCGACATCGAGCATCGTTACGCCATCATTGAAGCCGCCCCAAGGCCGCGCGACGTCGTCCTCGACACTGATGGCTTCTATCGCCGAGGCGCCTTTCCCACCACGGCCGCCCGCATGGCGCAATACGAACCTCATGCTCTGCACCTCGCACTGAAGGCCATTCGTGCGCTGGACGCCGACCCGAGCAGTATTACGCATTTGGTTGTCGCAAGCTGCACCGGCTTCACTGCCCCTGGTCTGGATTTCCAGATCATGCGGGAGGCCGGCTTGCGCGATAGCACGCAGCGCACCATCGTCGGTTTCATGGGTTGTTTCGCCGCAGTCAATGCCATCAAGCTGGCCGATCACATTGTTCGCGCCAACACCGCCGCTCGTGTGCTGGTGGTCAACCTGGAACTCAGCAGCCTGCATTTGCAGGAGGACTTCCAGGACCTGCCGAAAATGCTCAGTTTCCTGCTGTTCGCCGACGGCGCCGCTGCAGCGCTGGTCACCGCTGATCCGTATGGAATTGGGTTGGCTTGCTTCCGTGCCACCGTGATCCCGCGCAGTCACGACCTGATTACCTGGCATATCGGCGACGCTGGCTTCCAGATGCATTTGTCTGGTCAGGTCCCCGGGCGTATTCGCCGTTGGCTGCCGGAACATGGTCCCGCTTTGCTGCCGGCCGAGACGCCTGCTCTGTGGGCGGTCCACGCTGGGGGCCGGTCAATTCTTGACGCCGTTCAGCACGGCCTGCATCTGCCCCCTGAGGCGCTGCGCTATTCGCGCGACATCCTGCGCAACCACGGCAACATGTCCTCCGCGACCCTGATGTTCGTGCTGGCGAAAATCCTGTGCGATCCCGATGCGCGAGGCCCCGGCATGGCGATGGCGTTCGGCCCGGGAGTAACGGTAGAAACATTTTCCTTCGACCGTCCATGATTAAGGCTTGGTCATAGGTTCATGAACCTCTCCAGGCGCAGCATGGAATCGGAGCAGATGGACACCGACTGCGTCGATTTCGACGAGTATAGTCGATGCCTGCGCGACCTCTCGCGGGTCAACGTAGTTACCCTGACACATCGGCCAATGCTCTATTGGCTGGCGAAGCAGGCAAAGGACCGGCCTGAGTTCTCCCTGCTGGATATCGCCTGCGGTCACGGTGATGCATTGCGGAAGATTCGCGGGCACTACCCGAAAGCCAGCCTGACCGGCATTGACCTCAACCCCTGGGCTACCAAAGCGGCGACAGAGGCCACCGACCCCGCCGCCGGCATCGCCTTCATTAACGACAATGCTTTCACCTATATCCCGACGCAGCCATTCGACTTCATCATCAGCTCCCAGTTTACCCACCACCTGACCGACCAGGAGGTTGTCAACTTTCTGATTTGGCAAAAGAAAAGTGCTGGAGCGGGATGGTTTATCAGCGACATCCACCGGCATGTGATACCGTACTACGGCTTTCCGCTGCTTGCCCGGATCGCTTTCTGGCACCACATCGTCCGCGAGGATGGACAGATTTCCGTCTCTCGCGCTTTCGTCCGCTCCGAATGGGAAACGTTGCTCCGTCAGGCTAACATTTCTGAAACTGAGGCAACGGTCGCGTGGTACTTTCCATTTCGACTATGTGTTGGCAGCGTTTGAACAACGGGCCACTGATCATTGGCGCCGGTCCGGCCGGTACCGCCGCCGCGATCCGCCTTGGGCAGGCTGGCCACCCGTCGACGCTGATCGAGCGCTTTAGCAGACCAACCGATAAGGTTTGTGGGGACTTCTTGGGTGTTGATGCGATCGAGCGGCTACAGTCCCTCGGTGTCGACCCGATCCGTTTAGGAGCCATCACGATCCACCGCCTGCGCTTGATTAGTCATAACCACGTGACGGAAGCCACGCTGCCGTTCCGGGCATTGGGGTTGTCGCGCCGAATCCTCGACGACGCCTTGCTGCACCGGGCGGAGGCGGCAGGAGCCACTCTACGTCTGGGTGAGACCGTCCGCCGTCTCAGCCGGGATGGCGCCGGCTGGCAGGCCCATGTCAACGGAGTCGAGCCGATCAACGCCGTCGATCTGTTCCTTGCCACCGGCAAGCACGACCTGCGCGATCGGCCGCGCCCTGGCGTCGTGGGCGGCGCAATCGGAATGAAGATGTATTACGATTTGTCAACGGCACAGGCCGCTGCCCTGGCAGGCACAATCGAGCTTTTCCTGTTTTCCGGTGGCTACGCCGGACTGCAATGCGTGGAGGCCGGAAAAGCTGTCCTGTGCATCGCGCTCCGACGCACCAGGTTCCATGCCCTTGGCGGCACATGGCCCGCGCTCCTGGGCATGATCCAGGCTGCGAATCCGTGGATCAAACAAAGGCTGGAAGCCGCGACACCCCTGCTGCAGCGTCCACTTGCCGTAGCCGGTGTGCCATACGGTTTTCTACATCGGCGGCACCCAACTGGGGATCCCGACCTGTTCCGGCTAGGGGATCAAGCTGCGGTCATCCCCTCGCTGACCGGGGACGGTGTTGCCATTGCCTTGCACAGTGGCGTACTAGCGGCCAACTCCTGGCATATGGGCGCCAATGCGCTGGCTTACCACCGCCAGCTTGCCCACGACCTCGGCAATCAGATGCGCCTCGCCCATTTGCTGCACAAAGTGGCGCTGAGTGCCCCGCTGCAAGCCGTCACGATCCATGGTGCAAGGTGGCTTCCGGGCCTGTTGCGGCGGGCAGCGCGTGGTACACGTGTTGGTGGACGTGCGTCAGGCCGGTTGACATTACGCGGTTTGCCATGCCCGTCATGGTCCGGAATAGTTCCTCCCGAACGCTTTCCCTGACGCTACGGCAGCACCTTTCCAGGATTCATAATTCTGCCTGGATCGATCGCCGCCTTGATTCGCTGCATCAGAGCCAGCTCCGCGCCGCCGCGCCAATCCGGCATCATGTAAGGCTTCAGCCTGCCGATCCCGTGTTCGGCGGAGAAGCTGCCGTCGAACGCCTGAACCACCTCGTTCACCGCATCCATAATCGCGTGATCCCGCGCTAGGAACCATGCCGCGTCCGATCCGGCCGGCTGTTCAAGATTGAAATGAATATTGCCGTCGCCCATGTGGCCGAACGGCACGACACGGATGCCGGGGATCAGCGCCTCGCACGTTGCGGTGGCCTGACGGATGAACGCTGGGACCTTCGACACCGGCACCGAGACGTCGTTCTTGACGCTGGCGCCCTCGCGTTTCTGCGCTTCCGAGTGTTCCTCCCGCAGCCGCCAGATCGCCGCCCGTTGCGCGTCCGAAGCGGCGATGACGGCGTCCTGCACGATCGCCGTGTTCAGCGCCTGCTCCAGCACCTGTTCCAGCATGGCGTGCAGACCGGCGTTCGGGCGCGGACTGGCGAGCTCGACCAGCACGTAGAACGGTGCCGATGTTTCCAGCGGCAGCACCGCGCCGGGGATGTGTCGCAGCACAAACGACATGCCAAGACCCGACATCAGTTCGAAGGCGTTGATGGCGTTCGGATCGTGCGCCTGGAAGCGGGTAAATAGCGATAACGCGGCCTCGGGCGAGGCGACGCCGCACAACGCGACGGCAACCTCGCGCGGCTGCGATGCCAGTTTCAGCACGGCGGCGGTGATGACGCCGAGTGTGCCCTCGGAGCCGACGAAGAGTTGGCGCAGGCAGTAGCCGGTGTTGTCCTTGCGCAGCCGGCGCAGGCCGTTCCAGATGGTACCGTCGGGCAGGACGACTTCCAGCCCCAGCACCAGGTCGCGGGCATTTCCGTAACGAACGGTGTTGTTGCCGCCGGCGTTCACCGCCAGCACGCCACCGATCTGTGCCGATCCTTCCGAGGAGATCGACAAAGGCAGCAAGCAGCCGGCTTCCGCGGCGGCGGTCTGCGCTGCTTTCAACGTGACGCCGGATTCGATCGTCAGAGTCATGTCCGTCGGGTCCAGGTCGCGGATGCGGTTGAGGCGGGCAGTACTCACAACGAGTTCCGAGCCATCCTCGTTTGGCACGGCACCGCCGACCATCGAGGTGTTGCCGCCTTGTGGTACCACAGGCGTGCCTGTTTCGGCACAAAGCCTGATAACCTCGGCAAGTTCCTGAGCGGTGGCCGGGCGAATGACGGCGCTGGTGCGGCCTTGATACAGACGGCGCCAGTCCTCGCTGTAGGGAGCGGTATCGGTGCTGTCTGTCAGCAGACCGCGATCGCCAACAATAGCGCGGATTGCGTCGAGAAGAGACGTGGTGGGCATGGACGGACGGATCCTTGCTGGCTGAGGCAGTGGACAGGGGACAGTGGTGAGACCGACCATGCCGTCACCCAAAGTGAAGTCAAGTTTTGGGCTTGATTGGCGGACGCGGATCGGTAGGGTCAGGTCAAGCGAAATGCACGGATTGGCACTGGAAACCGGATCCTTTCCTGGGCACATTGGCGACATGAACGCGAACGAACACCTGAAGGCGGCGGCCCAACGGGCGCGGGCGGCCGCGCATGTGCTGGCACGCAGCAGCCGAACTGTCCGGGATTCCGCGCTGCGGGCGATGGCGGATGCGCTGCGTGACGCCATGCGCGACATCCTGACCGCGAACGCGGCGGATGTGGCGGCTTATCATGGGACGGCGTCGTTTCTGGACAGGCTGGTACTGACTGAGGCTCGGGTCGAAGCCATGGCGTGCGGCCTGGAGGCGGTCGCGGCGCTGCCGGATCCGTTGAACCGGGTTTTAGACGACTGGACACAGCCGAACGGATTGCGCTTCCAGCGAATCGCCACGCCGATCGGCGTGATTGGCATGATTTATGAAAGCCGGCCGAATGTCGCGGCGGATGCCGCCGCATTGTGCCTTAAATCCGGCAACGCGGTGATCCTGCGCGGCGGGTCCGACAGCACGCTAAGCGCTGCGGCAATCGCGCTCGCGCTGCGACGCGGGCTTGCGGCGGCGGGGCTGCCGGAAGGCGGCGTCCAGATTGCGCCCAATGCCGACCGTGCCTACGTTGCCGCCATGCTGGCAGGCGCCGACCTGCTGGACCTGATCATCCCACGCGGGGGGGCCTCGCTGGTGGAGCGGGTGCGGCGGGAAGCGCGTGTAGCGGTGCTGGCGCACGCTCAAGGGCTGAACCACACTTATGTGCATGCAGCCGCAGACCCCGCGATGGCCCGGGCGATCATCGCGAATGCTAAGATGCGGCGCACCGGCGTGTGCGGCGCGACGGAGACCTTGCTGATTGACCGGCTTGTGGCCGACTCGCTGCTGCCGCTGCTCACGGATGATCTACGTGCGCTGGGATGCACATTTCGGGCGGACGCGGCGGCGCGCGCGGTGGTGCCTTGGCTGCCAGCGGCCGCGGACGGGGACTTCGATACGGAATGGCTTGATGCGGTTTTGTCCGTCGCGGTGGTGGACGGAGTGGATTCGGCGCTGGCGCATATTGCCGCGCATGGCAGCGAGCATACAGACGCAATCGTGACGGAAGATGCGGCGGTGGCAGACTACTTCCTGCGCGGCGTGGACAGCGCCGTGGCCTTGTGGAACGCCTCTACGCAATTCTGTGACGGCGCGGAATTCGGTTTTGGTGCTGAAATCGGGATCTCTACCGGCCGCATCCATGCGCGCGGGCCGGTTGGACTGGAGCAATTGACAACCTATCGCACCATTGTATTTGGCGCTGGTCAGGTGCGTTCCTGACCACGCTGGATCGCCTTCCTCGCTTCGGCGACCGGCGGCGGATGCGTATCGGGCTGCTGGGGGGATCGTTCAATCCGGCGCATGACGGCCACCGTCATATTGCCCTGATGGCGCGCCGGCGACTGCGGCTGGATCAGGTCTGGCTGCTGGTCTCACCGGGCAATCCGTTAAAGCCGCGGGACGGCATGGCGCCGCTGGCCGAGCGGCTGGCGGGCGCGGCGCGGATCGCCGATGGGCGGCGGGTGGTGGCAAGCGCCATCGAGTCGAAGTTGCACACCCGCTACACGGTGGACACGCTGCGGCTGCTGATGCGGCGGTTCCCGCGTGCTCGGTTCGTCTGGATCATGGGCGCCGATATCCTGGAGGAGCTTCCTCGATGGCACCGGTGGCAGGATATCACGCAGCGACTGGGGTTCGCGGTGCTGCCGCGGCCGGGTTATACGCATCGGGCGCTTGCGGGAGAGGCCGCGCATCGGCTACGGGCGAGGCGCCGACCAGCGCGTGAAGCGTCGTTGCTGCCGGATGCCAACCCAGGGCGGGCATTCCCGGGATGGGTCTTCCTGCCGGGCCGGCAGACCGCCGTGTCCGCGACCATGCTTCGTCAAGCCGCTGAAGGGACAGTGTCATAACCAAGACGTCGAAGATGTCCGCCTCCCCCGCTCGGCATAAGCCGACACCGCGCAAGAAGGCGGTGAAGACTGCGTTGCCGGAGGCCATGGCACCGGGAAGTCCCCGCAAGAAGACAATCGCGGCTGGTCCGAAGGTGAGGTCTGTGAAGCGCGTGGAGGCAGAGCCGACGGAGCTTGATCGGCTGCAGGCCGTGATCATCGGCAGCCTGGAAGACGACAAGGCGGAGAACATCGTCACCATGGATCTGGCGGGGAAAGCGATGTTCTGCGATCGGATGGTGATTGCTTCCGGTCTGGCCGACCGGCAGATCAGCGCGATGGCGACGCACCTGAGCGAAAAGCTGAAGGATGTTGGCCTGAAGCGCGTGCAAGTGGAAGGGGCCGGCGGGTCGGATTGGGTGCTGATCGACGCGGGGGATATCCTGGTGCATCTGTTCAAACCGGAGGCTCGTACAATGTATGCGCTGGAGAAGATGTGGGGCGAGGATCTGGACGAGGCGATTTAGTAAGTCTTCAATTCGTTCGAAAATCCTTCGATCGGGCCCCTAAACCGCCGTTCTCTGGCCATTCCAGCGGCTGCGCCGGCAGCACCTTCAGGCAGCCTCCGCCGCGCCGCTCTTGTCGCGCGCGGCCAGCTCCGCGATGGTGTCCCTGATGGTGCATGCGGCTATTGTGACAGACGACACAAAGGCTTTGGCAAAGCGAGACGGCAGGCGCAGCATGGCGGCGTCTCCTGGCAAGGATGATTAATTCTGTCCCCGGCAACCGCTGCGCCACCTAATACGGGCATCCATGATCTCCCGCAAAAGAGCCAAAGTCGAACTTATACCACCGGGCGTAAGTCTTGACCTGTGTCCAGGTCTGCGTGGCGAACAAGGCGAGGTTTCAGGCCCCACCTGGGACTCTACCGAGGGTCAACACGTCCGGGCAGCGGAATTACACGTCACTACGTCGCAATAGCTAACAACGCCATCAGCACTATCTTCATTCATAAAATCGAAGTCATCCTAATCGTGCGAAGTCGGAATTGTATCGCTAAGTGTCGTCCGTTCGTATTAATGCGGCGCGCAGGGCGTTCAAACTTCCTTGTCAAGCATTCAATGCCAGGGAAGCGTCGTCCCTTGTCACGGATTGTGACGCAAAACTTGTGTTTCAGCGACGTCCTGCCGGGTTTCGCGCAGTTTGAAAGGAGATTTCGCGTGAGTGGCTGTTACATTAATGTTAAGCGATCCTGCGACCGGCAGGACGGCGGATTCACTTAGTAATGCTCAACGTAACCGCGGGCCGAAAAGCAAACCCTAATAAGTATCTATCAAATATAATTCTGAATTCGAAATTTGATTACCGGAACAAATACGCTTGGTACACTGCTTCGTTACGAGACACGAATTCAGAGGCATGACACCTATCGTCGTGTGGCTGACACTTCGGTCGGGTGCAGCTGGGACTTCTTACAGGAAAGGTACAGGAGAATGATCACCAACGAAGTCAGTGATGGTCTGGCCGGCATCCTGCGAACCGCTATCGTGGAGCTCGTCCGTCGTGACGGTCCGGATCTGTCAGCGCGCCAGCTCGGCGTATTTCTGACATGTTATCTGGAAACCGAGGCACAAACGGTGCGGGGCCTTGCCGCGAAACTTGGCGTTTCAAAACCGGCGATAACGAGAGCTTTGGACCGGCTGTCGGAATTTGACTTGGTGCGACGCAAGACGGATCCGCTGGATCGGCGTAGTGTCCTAGTACAACGTACCGCGACAGGAATGGCCTTTTTACGTGAAATGCGGACGATACTGCGAGATGCGGCATCTACGCTGCGGATTACTGCCGAACCGGTACAGGGTCGTCAGCGCTCTGGCAGCGAAACGGCACGGGCGGCTCATTGAAAACCGGGCCAGCGCGTGGCCCGGTAGATTCCGACCTTTTCAAAGCTGCACCGCCTCCGATTGATAACCCGGCTTGAAAAAAGTTGGTTTAGGACGGAGTACAGCCAAATTAGAGCTAGGCTTTGCGTTCTCTAGGCGTTTGGGCTCTGTGTTCAGATGGGGTAAACGCGGGTCGAGAATGCTGATCTCCGCATTCGGACAGGTGGAATGAGCCAATCTCGACTGGATTAGAACGGGAGATGGCCAGGATCTCTCGCGAACATCACCGCCTGAGTTCAAGGCGAGATGACGTTGGAAGCGATCACGGATAAGCTGACGCAAGCTGGAATCCATGCCAATCACGGTGTTTAACTGACACTTGTGGCAAATGGAAAAAAGGCTGTAGCCGATGGGATGACAGGAACGGTCACCTCGAAGGCCGCAACTTCGAGGGCAGACGCGAGACCTACGCAATTTTTCAATCCACAAGCCAAGATTGGCGAGCGGAATCGTGAAACTGTTTAGCGAAAGCGTGCGGCTAACGAACATGGTTCGCAGGTGCGAAACGGTTCCGTGTGATCACGCCGATCTGTCGATTGATTGGTCCTGCGAACTACTCTCGATCAGCCGGTCGTGGTCTTCCTCAGATCCGCTTGAGCCGAGTGAAATCACCCTGTTGTTGATGCGGCTGATAAACAAGCGGTTTCTGGAGACGCCGTTTTACAGCGCACGACCAAGGCGCTGAACGTTATCGAATGCACCGGTTGATGCGCCGGATGGTGTTCGAGGCGTTGTACCAGACGCCACGCACCAGGACACCACATCCGAAACACACGACAATTTCCAACTTTTGCGCAATTTGACGATCGATCGGATGGCTCAGGTCGGACATCGTCTACATTCCGATGCGGCGCGGCTTTATCTCGCTGCGGGAGGAACTTGCTGCCCGCAAGGTGCTGTCGTAGCGATCGGACGGCTTGCCGTGCCAGGGATCTTCAACGCCGATCAGAGCAGCCAGAGGTTTCCTGCCCAAAGAGAGACGCGCGTCGCCCAGACTGACCTTTATCTCGAACGCTGTCATGCTTGTTCTGAGATCTGTAGTCCGATCGCCTTGGCCTCAGATCAAGACGTTGACTGTCGAACGCTGCCCCAGCACATTCTGAAATTCAGTTTCAACTGGCATGCTGGATGGCTTCCAACACCACCTTGACAGGCTGCTAGACATTTTTACTTCTTGGGGAGAATGCGAATTTGAACCCTTACACCGACTCTCTTGCAGAACTTCCCCCCGGAGCCAACAGCTTACGCGCCGGCCCAAGCTCACAAGGTCGTTTTGGCGAATTCGGCGGCCGTTTTGTCGCGGAGACGCTGATGCCACTCATCCTGGAGGTCGAGCGCGCCTACAATCAGGCAAAGGTCGATCCGACCTTCGATGTCGATCTCAAGCATCACCTGACGCATTATGTCGGCCGTCCGAGCCCCCTGTGGTTTGCTCAACGTCTAACCAATCGGCTTGGGGGCGCGAAAGTTTACTTTAAGCGCGACGAGCTGAATCACACCGGCAGCCACAAGGCGAACAACTGCATGGGCCAAATCTTGCTGGCTCGCCGCATGGGCAAGACCCGCATCATCGCTGAAACCGGCGCTGGGCAGCACGGTGTGGCGACTGCCACAATGTGCGCGCTGTTCGAGCTGCCTTGCACCATTTACATGGGCGCCACTGATGTTGAGCGTCAAGCGCCGAACGTGTTCCGAATGAAGCTGCTGGGTGCCGAGGTGAAAGCGGTGACCTCAGGCGCCGGCACCTTGAAGGATGCCATGAACGAAGCGATGCGCGACTGGGTCGCGAACGTCGCCGACACCTACTATCTTATTGGCACGGCCGCCGGCCCACACCCGTACCCAATGATGGTGCGCGACTTCCAGTCAGTGATTGGTGAGGAGGCGAAAGTCCAGCTTCATCAAGCCGAGGGTCGCCTACCCGACGCGGCAGTGGCCTGCATTGGCGGTGGCTCCAACGCCATCGGGCTGTTTCACCCGTTTCTGGACGACAGAACGGTGCGCCTGATTGGTGTCGAGGCCGGTGGACACGGTGTCGCGACAGGCCAGCACGCCGCCAGTCTGACCGGCGGCCGCCCTGGTGTACTGCATGGCAACCGTACCTATTTGCTGCAGGACGATGACGGTCAAATAACTGAAGCGCATAGCATTAGTGCCGGCTTGGACTACCCCGGCATTGGGCCGGAGCATTCCTGGCTGCACGATATTGGCAGGGTGGAATACGTTTCTGCCACCGATCAGGAAGCCCTGGCTGCATTCCAGCTTTGCACGCAAACCGAGGGCATCATTCCTGCGCTGGAACCGGCTCATGCGCTGGCCTATGTGACCAAGTTGGCACCTACGATGTCCCGGGATGAAATCATTCTGATGAATCTGTGCGGGCGAGGAGATAAGGACATTTTCGCGGTTGCCGAGCATCTTGGGGTTAAGCTGTGAATCCTGAATTAGCCTGCTTGGCTTTGCCAGCCACGTCGTGCGCGCCGGTAGCCGTTTCGACCCGCCGGGCGCTGCACCACTTCATGTCCGTAGCATGAGCCGCATTGCCACCCGGTTCGCCGAGCTGAAAAGTCAGGGCCGCGGTGCGCTGATTCCGTTTCTGGAGGCTTGGGACCCGGATGGGCCAACCTCAATGGCCCTGCTTCGCGGAATGCCGGCGGCTGGCGCGGATCTCATCGAGATCGGCATGCCGTTCACCGACCCGATGGCCGACGGCCCAATTATTCAGGCGGCTGGCAAACGCGGCCTTGCTGCCGGCGTGAAGGTGGCCGACGTGCTCACGATGGTGCAAGACTTTCGCCGGTGCGACAATAAGACGCCGATAGTCCTGATGGGCTACTTGAATCCCATCCTGTCCTATGGGCCACAGCGGTTCTGCGCCGATGCCGCCGTAGCGGGAGTGGACGGCCTGATCATTGTTGACCTGCCGACTGAAGAAGCCGATCTGCTGCTGCCTTATAGCGCAGCCAACGAGTTGGACTTCATCAGGCTAATTGCTCCTACGACAGACGATGAACGCCTGCCGCATGTGCTCAACGGCAGCTCTGGTTTCGTCTATTATGTGAGCATCACAGGAATTACCGGCACGCGCAGCGCGACTGTGGAGCATCTAGAGGCAGCGATCCCCCGCATTCGCAAGGCTACCGACTTGCCCATTGCCATCGGCTTCGGCATCCGTATGCCGGAGCAGGCTCGGGCCGCATCGCGCATAGCCGATGCGGCAGTGGTGGCCTCCGCGCTGATCAACACGCTTTCAGCGAGTCTGGATGCGGATGGAAAGGCGGGCGCCGGGACGGTGGAGAAGGTGCTGGACCAAGTACGAGAATTAGCGGCCGCAGTGCGGCGCTGAAAGAGAATTAGCTGCCGCGGCACATCGAGAAACCTGCCTGAATTCCAAGCAGCCTATCAAACTCCGCCACCGAAAGCGTCTCCGCTCGCCGTTCGGGTGCGATTTCGGCTTCCGCCAGCAGCGCTTCCCCGCCCAGGGCGCGCAGCGATCCGCGCAGCATCTTCCGGCGTTGCCCAAAGGCGGCCGCGGTGAGCGCCTCCATCCGGCTAAATCGGGTCGGATCCGGCTGCACGTCATGCGGTGTCAGGCTGACGACGGCGGACCACACCTTCGGCGGCGGCGTGAAAGCGGCGGGGGGAATGCGCATGACCATCCGCGCGTCGCACGTCCACTGCGTCAGCACCGACAGCCGGCCATAGCCGGCGGTATTCGTACCCGCGCAGATCCGCTGCGCCACCTCCTGCTGCAACATCAAGGTTAGCCGCTCGAACAACGCGGCTTGCCGCAGCCAGCGGACCAGCAGCGGCGAAGCAATGTTGTAGGGCAGATTGGCGATGATCTGGCGCGGCGCTGGCACCAAGTCCGACAGATCGATCGCCAGCGCATCGGCTTCGATGACCCGCAAGCGTCCCGCTGCCTCCGCCGCCAGTTCCTCCATCGCAGCCACCGCGCGCCAGTCGAGTTCGATTCCGGTAACGTTGGCGGCGGCCGAGGCCAGGATGGACCGCGTCAAGCCACCAGGCCCTGGCCCAACCTCGATAACATGCCGGCCGGCCAGATCACCAGCTTCCCGCACGATACGATCGGTCAGGTTGCCGTCCAGCAGGAAATGTTGCCCTAGCGAATGCCGAGCGGCCAAGCCATGCCGCGCGATGACGTCGCGTAACGGAGGAAGTTTAGTCAACAATGCAAGACCAGGGCTCCGCCCTGGGACCCGCAAAGGTGCGGATGCCTCTTTGATCCACATTAATTAGGGGGGTGACGACGCAGGTATTGCAACCCCCTGGTCGCTCCCTTGCCTGCAACGAACTTCGCGGGTTCTGAGGACATCAGTCCGCAACAGGGTCGAAGGGCGCTCCTCCCGGCTTGCCTGATCCGGCCTCACACCCCGCCGCCGCGCAAGTCGATGTTGGCCTGGCGGTGCAGGTCCCGCATCGTCTGCCGAGACAGCAATTCCACGTGCTCATTGATCAGCCTGCGGCGGACCTCCTCCGTCGTGATTTCGGCGGTGTTCTTCTCCTCCCGCGTGCACACCGAGATGACCGCGATCCCATCGCGAGAAATCAGCGGTTCGGTAGCTTTGCCAATCGGAATCGTCGCCAGCAATTGACGAAATGCTGGTGGATTGACTCCCTCGACGCGGACTTCGCCAGGATTGATCGGCCGGTTGCTCTGATTCGTGGCTTTGGCGACCTGCTCCATCTGCTCACAGCTATGCACGGTGCTGCTGATGTTCCGTGCCTTGGCCAGTGCCTGGCGTTGCTGATCGGTGGGCGCCTGCGGATCGAGCGCCGAGGTGAATGAAACGAAGGCCTGGCGCATCGTCACCACCGTTGCGATGTCGCGGCCGACTTCGCGCCTGCCTTGAAGCGCGACGATGGTGAAGCCGCCCGGCACCTTCACCGGATTGCTGACTGCGCCTATGGGCATCTGGGTAACCAGCCTGGCGATCTGCGGGTCGAGCTGGTTGGTCTGCACCCAGCCGATCTCGCCACCCTCCAGCGCGGTCTGGGTCTGGCTGAACTGCGCGGCGACCAGCGGGAACGCGGCGCCGGCATGTAACTCGTTTATCACGGTTTCAGCAAAGCGCTGGGCGTCGGCGGTGTTGGCCGGGTCGTCCACCGGAATAAAGATTTCTCCCAGCCGGTATTCCGGCTGGCCGATCATCTGGGTTTCCAGCTTCTGCTGCTCCAGCACATCGGCATCGGTAATATTGACCTTCTCCGCCACCAGGTCACGCAACACCTGGCCCCAGGCAAGCTGGGCGCGGATCTGGTCGATCAGGGTGCGCTGGCTGACTCCGTCCGCCGCCAGCTTCTGCCGCAAAGCCCCGGCCGGCATGTTGTTACGCTGCTCGATGTCGTGGATCGCATCGGCGATCTGCTTGTCCTGGATGACCACCTTGCGCCGTTGCGCTTCCTGAATGCGCAGACGCTCATCCACGAGCTGGCGCAGGATCTGCGGCTTGAGCCGATCCAGCACGTCGGGCGCCATGGCCATCCCGGTGGACATCGCGAACAGGCGGCCGCGGTTGTCGATGTCGTTGTTCGTGATCACGTCGCCGTTCACGACGGCGGCGATTCGGGTCGCGTCCAGCAGTTTCTGTTCCGTCTGCGCGGGCGCTGCCTTGGCGGGAGACGCCTGCCCGGGCATCGTACGGCCAAAGGCCGGACAAGCCCCCAGCAGCAGCAAAAGCACCGCCAGCCTCGGCTTCGCCCAATGCGCGCGACTGACCTGGATGGGATATACGCGGCGGGAGGCCGAGCGAAACGTGAAGCCAGGACTGCGAACCGCGGCCAACATGACAGGTACTCCCGGGAGCATTATGGCGCGCCCACGATCATATGGCGCGGTAGCCGAACTGGCCGATCGTCTTGAAGGTCAAGAGAAACAACACGCTGGTCGACCCGCTGTCACCATCGATGCTGGTATAGCGGCGAAAGAACCGCAGATCAAAGATGAAGCACTCATCCTCGTAAACCGCGTCGGCGCCGGCCGAAACCATCCTGTTGGTCGCCACGTCGCGGCGCGCGTTGGCGCCGAATCGGTAGTTTCCCCAGCGGGAGGACGCAGCCAAGGTGATCTCGTTGCGCGGAAAATAGTAAGGGTTGCCCGCCGGCGGTGGGGCAGGCTGGTCATAGAAGGTGTATGGATCAAAATTGGTGTAGATATAGCCGCCCGAGACGCGCAACAGCGGCGCGCCGACCGACGCGACGGCGTCCGACTCGTGGATTGCCAGCGAGTTCTTGTTCAATCGTGCGCGATAGGTCACGTCGAGCCATCTGGTCGGCGTCAGCGTAGCGCTCGCGACGATGTCGGATACCTGGTCGTGCAGGCCAGAGGCCTCGGGAAACAGGTTATCCTTGGTGGTGCGGTAGGACTGGCCGACCAGCCCGTCGAATGTCGTGCCGCCCAGGTACCAGGCGCCGTGCAGCGCGACATTGGCCCGAACCCCGCCGTCCAGCCGGTCCACACCGGTGAAGCGGTTGAAGCCGAACAGGTTGGCGTCGGTGAAGTCGAAATCCAGGCTGTCCTCGTTCGGATAGCGGCGGATCTGGCTGTCGCCGGCCTGCGGTGCGACGATCACCTGGGCGATCGGCTCGATCAACTGGGTGCCCCAGACGCCGCCGTCGCGGGCAAACGGCCAGCGGAAATCCACCGCCATCTGCGGCAGCGCCCGCGCCGTTCCGACATTGCGCAACGGGCCGAAATTGGGAATCTGGTTGAACTGGGACGCGTCGTAAGCCGCGGCGTCGCCATGCAGGGTGAGTTTCCACTGATCCCCGAGCGGCCCGGCGAAGGGCCGCTCCCAGTTGACCGCAAGCGCGGCACGCCGCGTGTTGGTCCCGACCGTCCGTATCACATTGAAGTCGGTGGTGTTCAGCGACAGCCGGCCGCCAAGCTGATCGGGTGTGCCGAAATAGCTGTATTCGTAGCGCGGCAGCACGATCGGCAGTTCGCTGTTGGTGATGACCGTCGTCTCGCTCTGGTAGAACTTCGAATCGAGACGCGCATAGGAACCCTCGCCAAAGCCCTCCAGGTAGAGCTGGCTGGTCAGGATGTTCGGATCGCCGGTCAGTCCCGCCGTCAGATGGAAATCACGCACGTAAGCGGAGGAAGAGGCCGTGTTGACATTAAATCCCCAGCGCCAGGTGTCGTTGATGCTGAATTGCCCATTGCCGGCGAATGAGCCCTGCAATGCGCCGTTCAGATACCCGCCGGAGCCATTCAGCAGCATCACGCCATCGTTGAAGCGTCGGCGATACTCCACATCAAGCTGTGGACCCGCATTGGTCGTGATCAGCGGTATGAAGGTGGCGTCCGATTGATCGTCGATGACCCAGTAATAGGGCTGCGCATAGAAAGCACCAATATTGGACGAGTTGCCGATCAGCGGCGGTAAAATACCGGATTCGCGTTTGACCGAGGGATCGGCGGTCCAGAAGTAAGGGAAGTACGCGACCGGGATGCCGTACATCTCCAGCGTCGCATTCTGGAACTCGACCTTCTTGTGCTCCAGGTCCTGAACGGCCGAGGCGGCGCGGATCTGCCAGAGCGGTGGGTGGTTCGGGTCCTTGGCGCACAGGTTACAGGTTGAATAGACCACCTTGGACAGTTCGTTGATCTTGCCAGCGGTGCGCTGCGCGCCGTTGGCCGCCAAGCGACCATTCTGCTGCAGCAGCGCACGCATATCCTTCAGGATGCCGTCGTTCATGTTGTTCTGCAGCTCGGCGTAGTCGGCGAACAGCACCTCCCCATCCGGTTCCAGCAGCACGACATGTCCGGTTGCCGCCGCCACCCCGGTGTTGCGGTCGAAGGTTATCTTGTCGGCGCGCATCACGTGGCCGTTCTGCCAGGCCTCCACATGACCGGTGGCGGTCACCAGGTTCTTGTCCTTGTCGTAGTCCACTTCATCCGCCGAGAACGTCACCGGCTGATCCTTGTTCGGCTGCGGACCCGTCTGAGGGGAAAGCAGGCTGCCAAGCTGCGCCCGGGCGGCTGGCGGCCAGAGGATCAGGCAAAACAAAGCCATACAGGCTGCAACGCCCACCACATGAAGCAGCATCCGGCCGGGGCGCAACCGAGGCAAAGCCATCATTTTCAGCCATCTTCCGTGTGCAGCAGCAGGGCGATCGCCAGCATCAGGCCGGACGCCGCCGGCGCCCAGGCCGCCAGCACCACCGGCAAGGCGCCGGACTGGCCAATCTCCTCGGCGATCTTGGAGACCACGAACAGCGCGAAGCCGGCCGCCACGCCGCTGCCGATCATCCTGGCAACCCCACCGCGGCGCGCCGGCCGCATGGAGAACCCGGCGGACACCAGCGCCATGGTCGCCGCCAGCAGCGGCAGCGCCAACAGCGCCTGGAAATGCAGCCGGTGCCGGATGGAGGAGAATCCCGACCGGTCGAGCAGCGCGATGAAGTCCGGCAGCGCCCAGACCGACAGCGTATCGGGCGAAGCAAAGCTCTCCTGCACCCGGTTGACCGTCAGGTCGGTCGGCAGGTTCATGGTTCGCGGCGGCTCCGGCAACTGGTCCGGCCGGATGGTGCGCGCGTCCTCGAGCTGCCAGTGTCCCGCGTCGAGCGTGACATGCGCGGCTTCAATGCGCGTCAGCAACTTGTCGGCCCCATCCAGCCGAAACACGCTGACGTCCTGGGCGGTGAGTTGCCTGCCATGCAGCTCCACCCCATGGGCATGGATGATCGCGACACCCCGCGGCGTCAGCATCCGGTCCGACTGGCGCAGCCAGAGCTGGCCGCCGTTCAGCGCCAACGGGCCGCCGCCGCTGCGCAGGTAGGCGTTCTCCATGGTTTCGGCGCGCGCCAGCATGACGGAGGACACCGGACTGATCAGGGCGGTGGCGATGACGCCGAACAGCATGGCGCAAAGCGTCGGCGCCGCCAGAAACTCCCACGCCGAAATGCCGGAGGCGCGGGCGACAATCAGCTCGGAGGATCGTGTCAGCCGCCAGAAGCACAGGATGCCGCCCAGCAGGACGGCGAAGGGCAGAATCTGCATTGCGACATAGGGCAGGCGCAGGGCGGCGATCTGGCTGACCACGCCGAAGGTAGCATTCGGCAGACTGGCGGAGCGGCGCAGCAGCTCGATGAAGTCGAACATCGACACCAGGCCGGACAAGGCGAGCAGCATACTGACCACCGCAACGGCGAACTGGCGGACGATGTAGAGCGAAAGGGTAACGATGGCGGTCATTTGGCTATGCCGGGCTGGGCCGCAGCCGAGTGCCGAATGACCGCATGGATGGCGCCAACAGCAGGATGGCGCAGACCACGCCTGGCACCACCGCGTGCAGCCACATTAGAATCACCAGATTGTTGTCGCGCGCGGCCAAGGTGCCGACCGCCAGCCCTACAGCCAGCAGGCCCACCATGATGCTGACCGTCACCAGCGGCCGCAGGACGCCGCCATGCCGCCTGAACATTCCGCCCAATGTCGATAGCAGGCCGACCATGGCATAGGATAATGTCGTCAGCGGCGTGGTGAGCCGCTTATAAGCTTCGGCGATCCATTTGGATCGGTCTCGTTCTAAAAATGGATGCGGATGAAGCAGCGCGCCGAGGGAGACTTCCGACATATCGGCCGGCCGTTCCGCATCGTCCTTGGTGGCGTCGGCAAGATCAATGTCGTTCTGCGCGAAGGTCAGCATGTTCAGCCGGCCTGTCTGATGGTCGATCTGCTGCCGGCTGCCATCCAGCAGGATGACCCTGGGCCCGTTGGGGCCATCGACCAGCCGCCCGCGCTCCGCCAGGATGGTCGCGTGCGCGCTGGGATCGCGGGCATCGTCCACCAGGATGCCGCGCAGCGTGCCATCCGGGTCACGCGCGCGGACGTAGACGGTCAGCTTGTCGGATAGCGGGGTGAACACACCATCCTGCAGCAGGAAGGCGGCCAGACGATTCCTGATCTCCCACTGATCCTGGCGGAAATCGGCCAGGGTGGCCGGAACTCCCCACAGGCTCAGGCCGTAGCCGAGCATGGTGGTGAGCAGCGCGACCATCAGGGCGGGACGGGCGAGCGCCCAGGGTGAGAGGCCAGTGGCGCGCATCACCGTCAGCTCACGGTCAGTGGCCAGGCGTTGATAGATGAACTGAATCACGACAAAGGTGGTGATTGGCAGGATCACGGCGATAAAGCTGGGGATCAGCAGTGCGGTCAGGTGCAGGAAGACCAGGAACGACAGGCCGCGATTGACCACGAGATCAACGAAGCGAAGCGACTGGGTGAGCCAGATCAGAGCGGTCAGCCCGCCGGTCGCCGCTACCAGCGCCATCAGCACCTGCCGGAAAATATAGATATCAAGTCGGGTTATCAGCTTGCCGGAGCGCATGTCGCTTTCTGCGGCAGGCTCCGGTCAGATGCAACCCGGACCTTTCGTCGTCACCCCTCATTCCGTGTCGATGCACGAATTCATGTCGCGGGTTGAGTCGGATAACCAAAGGTCAGGATGCCGTTCGATATCCGAGCCAAGGATGAACAGGCCTCACTCAACGTTTCGCCGGCGTTACCCATTAATAAAAGGCTTGGATCGGTCAGCGTCGGGTGTTGCCCGACCGCGATGTCGCGGCAACCAGTCTACGCCTTGATCTACCTGATTGCGCGCACCCCCAGCACATGAGCGATCGCGTATGTCAGGTCCGGCCGATTGAGCGTGTAGAAATGGAACTCATCCACGCCATTCGCCTGCAGCAAACGCACCTGCTCCGCGGCGATCATCATGCCCACCAGTCGACGGGTTTCCGGGTCGTTGTCGGTTCCCTCGAAAAGCCGCCCCATCCAGCCCGGCACGCTGGCGCCGCACATTGCGGAGAACCGCGCCGCCTGCGCGAAATTCGAGACCGGCATGATGCCCGGGACGATCGGTGCCGTGATTCCCGCCGCTAGGCAAAGGTCGATGAACCGCAGATAGACCGAAGTATCAAAAAAGTACTGCGTGATTGCCCGCGTAGCCCCGGCATCCAGCTTGCGCTTCAGATTCTCCAGATCCGCGACCGGGTTGGACGCACCCGGATGCACTTCAGGATAGGCTCCGATTGAAATCTCGAAGTCCGCCACCCGACGCAACCCGGCGACAAGGTCTGCCGCGAACCGATACCCGCCCGGGTGCGGCTCATATTCCGAACCCGGGGATGGATCGCCGCGCAGCGCCACGATGTGCCTCACGCCCGCCGACCAGTATTGACGAGCGACCTCATCAACCTCATCCCGAGTCGCGCCGACGCAGGTCAGGTGGGCGGCTGGCACCAGGTCGGTTTCCGCCGCCAGCCGCGCCACGGTCGCATGGGTGCGCGCCTGCGTGCTGCCGCCAGCGCCATAGGTGACCGAGACGAAACGCGGCGCCAGCGGCGCCAGCCGCTGAATGCAGGCCCAAAGCTGCTGCTCCAGCGCCTCGGTCCGCGGCGGGAAGAACTCGAACGACAGGGCGGGCGGTGGGCGGTCCATCGCCAGCATTGGTAATCCACTGAACCGAGGGCCGGTGAGCCAGCGTTGCAGGGTTGGGGCGAAGGTATCATTCATACGGATTGATTTCCTGGTTTCCGTCCGTAACGCAAGGGTCTCGGAGTACACTATCTGAATTGGATCGTCGTCAGGGATTTTTGGGGTTTCCCAAGCGTGGCGCCCATGGTAACTCCGTCGCGACGTGTCGTTCACGAAAAGGTCAATGTCCGGATGTTCCAATTCCGGTCAAACGTGCCAAACCAATGGTCGTTGGACCAGCGTGATGCCTGGCCCATGCGGCCGCTTGCCCGAGGTAGCTAATGCCATCTGTCCCACGCTCGCTTCGCTCATCCGTCGGGGCAATAAGGATTTGGGCCTTGTCCGGGGCGCTGATCGCCGGCCTCGCCGGTTGCGCGACACGGCCCCCGGCGAGCGATCCGGATGCGGTAGCTGAATACAAGCAGACGGATGATCCGCTGGAACCCACTAATCGTGTGTTTTACGCCATCAACAATGGACTCGACACGGTGATTCTGCGGCCCGCCGCCCAAGCCTACCGCTATGCCGTGCCGACCGCCGTCCGGGACGGCGTACACAACGTGTTGTCCAACATCGGCACGCCTGTCCAGCTTACCAACGACGTGCTGGAGGGTAAGCCGAGACGAGCCGGCGACACCGCCATGCGATTTCTGATCAACACCACGGTTGGTGTGCTGGGCATCTTCGACGTTGCCACCAGATTTGGCTATCCCAACCACGACTCGGATTTTGGACTGACTCTCGCGCTGTGGGGCGTGCCCGAAGGCCCCTTCCTCTACCTTCCGGTACTCGGTCCCACCGATCCGCGCGATGCCAGCGGATTCGGAGTCGATATCGCCTTCGACCCATTTACCTGGATTGGTGGTTCGAACGCCACCGGCCTGACCGCCTTCCAATGGTCGCGATATGGCTTGAACGCGGTTGACACGCGGGAGCGACTGCTTGATCCAATTGCGCAGATCAAGAAGACGGCGCTCGATCCCTACGCCACCTTCCGCAGTCTGTACCGCCAGCACCGCCGAGGTCAGATCGAAGACGTGCGCAATGACAACCGTGCGACCGTTCCGGTATGGTTTGCCCAGCCGAAAGACAAGCCCGCGCAATAAACGGGTCCGCCATCGGAGTTAGGATACATATGATTCAACGTCGGACCTTCCTGACCTGGCTTGTGGCCTTGTGCGCCACCGGATCGATGCCGCTGGCGGCCCGTGCCCAAAGCACCGACCGCGCGAGTAGCTTCGTCAAGGCCACCGGCGACAAGCTGGTCGCGGTCGTCAATGGCCCGGGCTCAGCCGCCCAAAAGCGCGGCGAGATGACCCAGATCATCAATGCCTCGGTCGATGTGGACAGTGTCGGCCGCTTCTGCCTGGGCCGCTACTGGCGCCAGGCGTCCGAGGAGCAGAAGAAGCGCTACCTGGACCTATTTCATGAAGTGCTGATAACCAACATTACCTCCAAGCTTGGCGATTATAAGGGCGTGAAGTTCACCCTCGGCCGCAGCCGTCCGCAGGACGAGGAGGTCGCGGTTTCCACCACGGTGGACCGGCCGAACAACCCCCCGACGGCGGTGGACTGGATCATCTCCAATCCTGACAGCGCGCCGAAGATCATCGATGTGGTCGCCGAGGGAACCTCGCTGCGGCTGACGCAGCGCAGCGACTATGCGTCCTACCTGGCGCACAACAACAACAACATCAATGCGTTGATCACCGCCATGCATCGGCAGGTCGAACAGAACGCCTCAGGCTGAGCCCAGGCTCTCGTACAGGATCATGCGATAGCCGCGCTGTTCGAACGCCTCGGCCTCACGCATGCCAATGCTGCCCAGGATGGTGCGGGAACCAAAGTTGTTCTCCCGGGCGACAGCGACGATGCGGGAAAGCCGGACGCGTTCATGGCCAAACCGCAGCGCCGCCCATGCGGCCTCTCTGGCCAGGCCGCGGCCTTGTGCTTCCGGCCAAAGGGCGAAGCGCAATCCGATCCCGCGCTGATCCGGCCGGTGTTCAAGTCCGGTAATGCCGACGAAGCGGTTGCGGTCCGCCGGCTCGCGGATCGCCCAGATGCCGAAGCCGTATTGCCCCCAGGCGACGACCTGGCGCGCCAGGTTGTCGCCGGTCTGCGCATGATTCCGCACGCCGCTCAGCATGACCGCGAAGACGCGGGCATCGCCGGTGATCGCGCACAGGTCGCGCAGGTCGGCACCGCCCACCGGCGTGAGTAACAGGCGCCCGGTCCGCAAGGTCCAGGCGGAACTCATGGCAGATCGCGGTTGGCCCGCGCGATGTCAGGTGCGGTAGCTGGGATCGATACCGTCAAGTTGTCGAAGATACGCCGGCCACTCGGCCGACGCGCGCCCCCGGTCATGCTGCTCGTATTGCGCGGCGACTCGTTCGCATACGTGGGCCGGGATCTCCAGCAACTTGGCGCCGGTGGCTTCCATCTGAAGCTGGATGCGAGCCGCGCGGACGAATTCCTTCATCAGCGAGAACGCTTCCCGCGCGGTTGCGCCAACGGTGGTGATGCCGTGGTGGCGCATCAGCAGGGCCCGATTCCGGCCCAGCGCGGCGGCGATACGGTCGCGTTCGTCAAAGCTATCGGTCAGGCCTTCATAGTCGTGATAGCCCATCCGGTTGTAGAAGCGCATTGCGTTCTGCGACAGCGGCCGCAGCCCATGCGCCAGGCCGGACAGGGCAATGGCTTCCTCCGGATGGACATGGACCGAGCAATGCACATCGGGTCGAGCGCGGAGAACGCCGCTATGCAAGGTGAAGCCCGGACGGTTGACGCCGGACCGCTCGTCCAGGTCGTCGTCCATGCTGACTTCCACCAGGTTGGAGGCAGTGACCTCGGCATACTGCAGCTCGTGCCGCTTGATCAGGAAGTGCCGCGGGTTCGACGGGCAACGCATGGCAGCGTGATTAAAGATCACGTCCCCCCAGCCGTGCAGAGCCAGCAGGCGGTAGACGGCGGCCAAGTCAAGTCGAGCCTGGGTGTCGGTGTCGGACAGGGCAGCGGTTTCGGCGTCCATTTGTTTGGCTCCTCCGGTTGGCAAGTCAGATACCGAACTGGGAGCCGGCGGGCAATGTCAGCCCGGCGCCTATCAAGGTAGGTGCCAAGCTGACAAATTCCGCCGCACGAGAGGAAGCGCGGCAGCGTGGTCGCGGGCTTGGATCGGCGCGAGATATGCGCCGGCCCTTTGCCGCCTCGACCGAGGAGCCGTGCTTCTTGGACAAGTCGGCGTTCAAAGCGCGATGGGTTTAGGTTGACCCACGAGTCGCCCTTTAACGCATGGTTTGATCGCCTGACTCACGCCTTCTGACTGGGTCAGCCTCAGGCGATCATGCTCTAGCGAACCACGCGTTGCGCGACCTGCAACCGACGCTGGACGGCGAGTGAACCGCCGATCGCAGCCGCGATCGCGCCGAGAAGCAGGTCACCGAAGGCGGCGAATGACGTTCTTGACGCCGTTGCGGCACTTTCGTCGGCTGCATTCTTTGCCGTCTGCACAGCCTGGTCGCGCTGCTGCTTCAGCTTTGCCTGCGCGTCATCAAACCGTTTCGTGGCATCGTCCTGGCTGATGTGCTGCTGCGCCGCCATGATCGCGATGATCTGCTGCTTTGCGGCGGGCGCGTCAGGACCGCCCTTGGCATAGGTCACGAGATTGCTGGCAACCTGCTTCTGTGCCTCCTGCGGGCTCATGGTCGCCGGGTCGGTGTTAGCGGGTTGAAGATAGCCTTGGGCCTGCTGCTGGATCATCTCAGGTGACACGCCCGTTGCCTGAGCGAGTGGCTGTGCAGCGTCCTTGACGCCGCTTCCCGCGGCGGACGCCACGCCACCAAGCGCGGAGAATCCGCCACCAATGATGCCGCCGACCGCGGAGGTTAAAAGATAGATGGTCAGCATTGTCGCGATGCCCCAGGCCACCAGCCCGTGCAGCATACCGTCGAAACGGACCTCGATACCCGCGAACCAGGCAGCCACGTAGCCGCCAAAGAGCAGCGCGATGCAACTGCTGACAACCCACCATACACCGGCACCAATGCCGAAGCTGCTGGCATCGGGGGTGCTGCCGGCATTGACGTTGACAGTGCCAAGCCCAATCCCGGCGCCAAGCATGCTGAGCAGCAACTGGACGACAATGATCATGATGACGCCGCCAAAGATGGCTGCCCAGGAAATTCGCCGATGAATGTGCGAGCCGGCGCCGACCATTGTGGTCGTGGTTTCAACGACGCCTGGCGCGGAGGGATCGCCATAAGCAGTTGTGGGCATGATAATCTCCATGCGAAAGCCCGGAGTGCTATGCACCCCGGGGTCATGAAAGACAGGTGGCGATCAGCGACGGACGGGCGGAACCGCACCGGTCGCGCGGGTGGTGCCGGTCTCGACGGCTGCGTCCTTGGTGATCTCGACGTCCTCGCGGCGCACGGTGTCGTGGACCGTCTCGACGCGATCGGCCGCATCCTTGCGAACGACCACCTCCTCCTTCACGCGCGCGGTCTTGCCGACAACGGCTTCCTCGTCCGTCTCGGTCATTTCGATCGTCTTGTCGGTGAAGTCCGCATTGGTCACGCGGGCGTCCCCCGAGACGGGACGCCGCTCGACCGAGACGCGCTCGGAGTGCAAGGCGACGTTCTCTTCGACCGGCGTCTCCACCACGAAGCGGCGGATGCGGGTGGTACCGCGATTGACGAGGCGCTTGCCGACGCTGATCTGCTCCTCGGACAACTGAAGCTTCTCTTCGCCACCACGCAGCGCCGTGGCGGGCGTACTTGCAGCAGCCATCGTGCCTGGCATTTCGCGTGTCGTCGTTGTCGTTGTCGCGCCGGCAGTGCCCACCCCATAGCCCGTCGCCCGCTCGTCGATGTCGACCGGGTTGTGCCGTTCCAGGATGCTGGTCACGCTCGCAACATAGCTTTCCGGAGCCTTGACCGTCACCACATGGGAGCCGCCCTCGACGCTGCGATCATAGACCGACGTGTCGTGGTCCGGCTCGCCACCGAACAGATTGCTCCAGAAGCCCTTTTCCCGAGGCGGTGCCGATCCGGTCGCAGTACCGGTCGTGGAAGGTTGGCGGCTGATCGCGTCGGCGGGGACATTCGCGGCCTGCAGGTCGCGCACGGCGGCATCGGCATGGGCGGCGGTGTCGTAGACGGCAACAATCGTCTCGTCGGTCATCATTCAGTCTCCAGGGTTGGGGTGGCAATTTGAACTAGTGGAACCGGTGCGGTTTGCTCACCTGCCGGAAGCCGCGTGATCACGGCTTCCTGCTCGCGAACCTGCACTGTCTCCTTGTGCCGTTCCGTCGTGCGGACACGCCGGATATGCACCTCCTCGCGAAGCAGAAGCCTGCGTTCGACAACAACAATTTCCTCGATGACGGGCATGATCGTCAGGTCGCCTTCTTCACGAACCACTGGCATGGTTTCGACATACCGGTTGACTGGCACGCGTTGGACCTCGACGTGCTCGTGGGCGAGTTCTTCGTCGATGAGTTGGTCGCGACTATGCGTGACCGTGGCGACGCGGACGACGGACTTTTCACGCTTGCGTTTTGTAACAGCAATATCTTCGGCATAGAGCGGAACGACCTGCTCCTCTCCGCTCAATGGACGCCGATCGCCCACCGCTGCCATGGCACCGTCTTCATGCGGTTGCATGGGCTGATCCGTCGGTTGCGAGATCAATTCTTGAACGTATCGCGCACGGTGTCCTTAGCGCCGCCAACCGCGTTTTGCGCCTTGCCGGCGAGCTTCTCCTCGGTGCCTTCGGCCTGCGTCTCGGTGTTGCCGGTCACCTTGCCCACGGCTTCCTTGATCGAGCCTGACACCTGCCTGCCCGCGCCCTTTAAACGATCCTTGTCCATAACAACTCCTTCTTTTCTCTGGCAGCGCGCTTGCCGGACAGCATTAGTGCCCGCTTAACACGGCGCAGGACGAATAATAAGGTTGAGTCGCACGAACTTCCAGGCAACGTAATCCGCCAGTGCTACTAAACCATTTGCACTAGACACCCGTGAGTTCTAAACCATGGATGATTATTGCCGTTTGGTGCGGCGTTGTTTCGTTTGAGTTTTTTTGGGAGCACCAAGACCATGTTCCCGCGCCCACACGACCAGCGCGCTTCGTCGATGCACATCTAGCGTCTTGTAGATCGCAGAGACGTGATTGCGAATGGTGTTCCGGCTAACGCGCAACCGAGCAGCAATGTCATCGTCCGACAGCCCCTGAGCTATGAAGGTAAGCACTTCGCGGGCCCTGGGTGTCAGGTCGCTGACCTTCGGGTCAGGCTTGCTGGATGTGCCCTGTCGCGTGAGATTGGCCAGTTTTTCAACAATCTTCTGGCCGAACCAGGACGTATCCTGCATCACCGCCTCGATCGCGGTTAGTAGTTCGGCTTCGGTCTGCTTGCGCTCGGTGATGTCCAGCATGACGGTAAGGACGCAATGCTCCCGGTGGATGGTAACGGTTTCCGCTGACAGCAGGTAATCGCAGACGCGGCGGTCTTTCATTTCGATCTGGATGTCGACGCTGCGAAGATGGCCTGTCTGCTTCACCAGTCGGGCAAGATCTTCTCGCGCGGCGCCTTTCCCCCAAAGCCCGAGTTCGGCTTCGGTCCGGCCGATCACCTCCTCTCGCCGCCAGCCTGTCGCCGCGGTGAAGGCGTCGTTCACGTCGAGCAGGCGCATGCCATCAAGCGCGATGATCGCCATCGGGCCAGGCGCCATGCGGAACGCCACGGCGAATCGCTGCTCGCTCTGCCGCAAGGCATCCTCGGCCTGCTTGCGCGGATGCAGGTCCGCGAACGTGAACAGCATGCAACTTTCATCGCCGATCTCGATGGGCTGACCGGCGACAATGACCGTCTTGGCGTCACCGTCCGATCCGCGAAGGCGGGCTTCCATCTGCGGAATGGTCGTACCAGCATGGAGACGCTCGACAGCAAGGTCTCGCTTTGCCGCGCCTTCAAGCACATCGATCTCATGCATGGATTTTCCAATCAGGGCTTCCCGAAGATAACCAGTCAATTCCAGAAATCCCTGGTTCACCTTGACGTAGCGCATGTCGGATAGCCGGGCGATGATGGCGGGTGCCGGATTGGCGCCAAACGCCCGTTCAAAGCGTTCCTCCGCATCGAAGCGCTCGGTCTCGTCTTCCAGCACCAGGACCAGGCAGTCGGGCCGGCCTTCAGGGTCGGTCAGGACCAGGCTGCGGATCTGTTGCACCCGGCGCTTGTCCTCTCCAGGCCGAACGACTTCAACCACCACCTCACTGAAAGCCTCTCCGGCAACGGCCCGATCCATCGGGTATTCATCCGGCGGCAATTTATGCTTGTTGCGATACCGCAGTTCAAAGCGCGCCCGGTATCCCGCCACCGTGTCGCCAAGCTCCCTGAGCGACTTGACCCCATGCATCGCGAGAGCCGCCCCGTTCGCCCAGGCGATCGTCTGATCCGGATTGATGATGATGACGCCCTCAGGGAGCTCGGCGATGATCTGCTGAAGGTGTGTTCGGTGGGCGCGTGCCCTGGAAACGCCGTCTGTCATGCCTCTGCAACGCAGCAAGCCGGGTGCGCGTCATCGCTCAGCGTTAACAAAATGAGGTGCGCGATTTGTCGGCGGCTGCTGGAAAATCCCCTGGGTCCGTCTTCGCCGCCGTCGGCTGCTGCTTCAAGCTTCCAGTCGCCAGGTGTATGCGCGCTGCTGGCGATAATACTTCTCGCAACTAAAACGGGTCCGCGTCGAGAGTAACTTTGGCTGATCAGCGCTCCGCGCGAACGACCAAAACAACGGCTTCAGTGTTGCTCATTCTTCAAGCCATCTTCCCGATCAGCCGTAACGCTGCTCCGCGGGCAAGACTGGCGAAGGTATCGCAGGGCACTCGGGTGAAGTAGACTGAAGACACGGGATGGCGCATCTGCCGCTGTGTCATCACCAGGCTTGGCCCGGTAACCCACGACTTTGGCTTGGTTTGGCACCGCAAGTCGTGGGTAGCCGGGCCAAGCCCCGGCCATGACACAAGGCAATGCGGCGCGGCCAGGACGCCAGTCGGGTGCCCGTGGCGCGGAATTCTTCGCGTCATCCGGTTCACCTGATTGCCCTGGAAGGTATCGCGGCCAGCGTTGCCGCGTGCCCACCGGCGTGGCACCGTGATCGCACACGCATACGGAACCGCCACGGTGACCTTGATCCTTGCCAGCCGCCCGAACGTCTATTCCTCCAGCCCGCTTGATCGCATCGCGGCAAGGCGGGAGGACCCAGATTGGATCGCTGCCCAACTGGCCGACCCCGAAACGCTGTTCGTGCCGGTCTGGCGAACGCGGAACCTGGTTCGCACGTCCCGCGAGGGAGATCCGGAAGCCGTCTATGTTTCCGGCGCCGTGGCGGCGACGCTGCGAATGCAGGACGCACCTCATGGCGCGCCCTGGGCCTTTCTGGGCATCCAGGATGGCCGCGCCGTGTTCGCCATCGATATCAGCGCGACCGACGATCCGGCGCCGCTGCTGCCAGAAGAATTCGGCCGCTTCGTCGACCTGCGCTCGGTCGGCTGGGGCGTGCCGCGGCCGGAGGCTTCCGTACTGGCGCATGCGCGCGGATTGCTGCACTGGCGCCAGCGGCACAGGTTCTGTGGCGTGTGTGGCAATCCGTGCGAGGTGAAAAGCGCCGGCCATGTGATGCGATGTACGGTGTGCGACATGCAGCACTTTCCGCGCACTGACCCGGCCGTCATCATGCTGGTGCATCGCGGCGACCGCGGGCTGCTGGGCCACTCCACCCGGTTTCCGCGGGCGACGATGTATTCCACGTTGGCCGGCTTTGTCGAACCCGGCGAAACGTTGGAGGAAGCGGTGCGGCGCGAAGTCCTGGAGGAGTCCGGTATCCAGATCGGTGCGGTGCATTACCACTCCAGCCAGCCCTGGCCTTTCCCCGGCAACATCATGCTGGGATTTTACGCCGAGGCCCTGACCGAGGACATCACGATTGACCCTGAGGAGCTGAAGGATGCCCGCTGGTTCACCCGGCATGAGATGCGGGACCACAAGCAGCACGGTTTCGACTTGCCGCGAGCGGACAGCATCGCCCGCCGGCTGATCGAGGACTGGCTGGCCGCTGGCTGATGCCGCACCTGCTGTCCCCTGACCTGCTGACGATTGGCTACGAGGGCTGCACGATCAACGCCGTGATCAACACGCTTCAAAGCGCCGGAGCAGCCCTTCTGATCGACGTCCGCGCCGTGCCGCAATCCCGCAAACCGGGCTTTTCCAAGCGGCAGCTTGCCGCGGCGCTGGATCAGGCGGGTGTCGCCTATGTGCACCTCCAAGGGCTGGGCACACCGAAGCCCGGCCGCGACGCGGTGCGGGCCGGGCATCCGGAACGCATGGAGGTGATCTTTCGGGAACACATGACGTCCGATCGGGCGCAGGCGGATCTGGCGCAGGCGAAGGGCTTGGCGCGGGAACGGCCGGCCTGCTTGCTGTGCTTCGAGCGAGACCATGCGATATGCCACCGCCGGCTGGTGGCGGAGATGATCGTAGCCGAGACAGCGCAGGCCGTGGTGCATCTGGCAGCACCTTGGCCTGCGGCGTGATAGGGTGCAAGAATCACGCTGCCCGGCGAGTCCTGTTCGAGTTCATGCTCGCCTCTGGCCAAGCCGCCGTGGCGGCCTTCGCGTGATCGCCTGAGGCTGGCTTAGTCAGAAGGCGTGAATCACGCAATCAAACAATGCGTTAAAGCGCGATCCCGTGGGTCAACCTAAACCAGTCGCGCTTTAACGGGCTGTCGTGAAGTTAAACAGAAGGTTGGTCTCGGCCGCTCCGGCCGCCGCGGCTTCACCATGACAGGGTACTCAAGCGGATTGAGTAACGTGGCAGGATCGAGACTGCCGATTGTTGGATCGCTTCCGCGTCATGACGCTACAACCATACGATCCATACTACCACGCCTGCCGCCACCATCAGGGTTACCGCCGCCAGCAGCGAACTGACCAGACGCGGCGCCACCGTCCCGTCAGGCAGCATCTTCCGTCCGGTGATCATCGGCCGCACCAGGTCCTGACGCTTCAGCGTCGCATATATCGCGATTGCCAGCACGTGCAGGACGATCGCCGCCTCGATCAGCTTGAAGTTGATTGAATGAATATGGCTCAGCCAGTCGCTCTGGTCCTTGCTGACGAAGTGCATCAGCGGCCCTTCGGTCGCGGCATCGTCGTTGCTGAACAGCCCAGTGCCGGCCTGAACACCGATTAGCGCCAACATCAGCAATACCATCCAGCCGCCGGCGGCGTTGTGGCCAATTTCCCGGTCGGCTTCGCGCCGGCCGATGTGGGACAGGTGCCGCAGCGCTGCCACGGGACCTTTCAGGAATCGCGTGAACCGAGCGGTATCGCTGCCAATGAAGCCCCATACGAGGCGAAACAGCAGCAGCGTCAGGATCGTGCAACCGGTCCAGACGTGCCATTCCATCCAGTTATATTCCTGCGTCAACCATGCCACCAAGATCAGCAGTACGATGACCCAGTGGAACAGACGAACCGGCAGATCCCACACCTTGATTGGCCGCATACACTTGTCCCCTTGTTGACACGCGGCAGCATGTAGACACGTTCTGTCGGCTGCCATCCCCGCCAGGCTGATCAGCACCCCCAGTCGGCACCCCCGTTGCGTCCGGCCGACGGATACGCTTTCCTGCCATTATCCCATCCGGAGGCAGATGATGCGCGTCAGCGTGATGCAGATGAACCCCGGCGCGAACAAATTGGACAACATCGCCCAGGCCCGCCGGCTGATTGAAAGCGCCGTGGCGCAGGACCGGCCCGACATCGTCAGCCTGCCGGAGGTCTGGGATTCGCTTGGCGGCGACCGCGCCACCCGCGCCGCCAATGCCGAAGTGCTGCCGCCCAGGGGGTCCAATGAACCCGGCGGCGAAGCCTACGAGTTCCTGCGTGACACCGCCCGTTCAGCGCGCATTCACGTGCACGGCGGCTCGATCATCGAGCAGGGACCAGAGAAATTGTTCAACACCACGGTTGTGTTCAACCCGGACGGGACCGAGCTGGCACGCTATCGCAAGATCCACCTGTTCGACATCACCGCGCCAGACGGCACCGGCTATCGTGAAAGCAACAGCTACGGGGCCGGCGACGCGGTGGTGACCTATGAAGCCGCTGGGGTAAAGGTTGGCTGCGCCATCTGCTACGACATCCGCTTCCCTGACCTGTTCTGGACCCTGCGCCAGCAGGGCGCGGAGCTGATCTTCCTGCCCAGCGCCTTCACCCTGGCCACCGGCAAGGACCACTGGGAGGCGCTGATCCGCGGCCGAGCCATTGAGACTCAGTGCTGGTTCGCCGCCCCGGCGACCTGGGGCAGACATCTGGAAGGCAAGGGCGATCCGCGCTTCACCTATGGTCATTCGATGGTCGTCAACCCGTGGGGTCACCTCGTCGCGCAGGTTTCCGACGGCATTGGCTGGACCACGGCGCGGATCGACCAGGCGCTGACCGCTCGGGTCCGTCGTGACATGCCGGTGCTTGAGCACAGGAAGCGTGTGTGAGCGACGCTCCGCCTGGCCCTCCGATCCCTGAGGACCGGGGTTTCCTGGCGGGCCAGATCGCTTTCGTCGCCGCTCCGACCGCGATTGCCAATGAAGCACGCGATCGACTGATCGTACGCTACGGCGCCTGTGCCCCGGAACAGGCCGCCGTGGTGGTGGCGCTAGGTGGCGATGGCTCCATGCTGGAAACCATTCATCAGGCACTGGCGCTGAACGTGCCGGTCTATGGCATGAACCGCGGCTCGGTTGGCTTCCTGATGAACGCTTACAATGAGGACGACCTGCCCGGCCGGCTGTCCCGCTCCCAGGCGGCGGAGCTGCATCCGCTGCGGATGCGCGCCGTCACCGCCACCGGCGCGGTCGAGGAGGCCCTGGCATTCAACGAGGTCAGCCTGCTGCGCCAGCTTCGCCAGGCCTCGAAGGTGCGCATTCTGGTCGATGGCCGTGTGCGGCTGGAGGAGTTGTCGTGCGACGGCGTGCTGATCTCCACGCCGGCCGGATCGACAGCCTATAACCTGTCGGCGCATGGGCCGATCGTACCGCTGTCCGCCAACCTGCTGCCGCTTACGCCGATCAGCGCGTTCCGCCCGCGGCGCTGGCGCGGAGCGTTGCTGCCGAGCAGCGCCGACGTGCTGTTCGAGGTGCTGGAGGCGGATAAGCGGCCAACCGCCGCGGTGGCGGATTTCACCGAAGTGCGCGACGTCGTCTCGGTTGCCGTCAGCGAGGATCGGTCGGTCACGGTGACGGTGCTGTTCGACCCGGATCAGGGGTTGTCGGAGCGGATCATCGCCGAGCAGTTCACGGTGTGAGCAGGGAATGTCGGACAGGCCAGCATGTTTCAGGTGGCCCGCGTTTTCGCCGCGATGATGGGCGATGCACTCGCCTGCGTTGCCGCTGATCGTCGCCGCGAGTGTCAGATCAGCGTGGCTGGATAACCCTTTTGAGGATGTTGCAATGCCACAGAACAGTCTGATTGCCGAACTGAAATCGTACGAACCCGAACTGGTGCAAATCCGCCGTGATATCCACCGCCACCCTGAAGTCGGCTTCGAGGAAACACGCACCGCCGCGTTGGTCGCCGACCGCCTTCGTCGATGGGGTCTGGATGTCACCGAGGGTATTGCCGGCACTGGCGTGGTCGCGACGCTGAAGGGACGGCTTCCTGGACAGCGTGCGATCGGCCTTCGCGCCGACCTGGATGCGCTGCACATCCAGGAAGTGCCCGGACGGGATCATGGCTCGACAGTGCCGGGGAAGATGCACGCCTGCGGGCACGACGGACACACCGCCATGCTGCTGGGAGCCGCACGTTACCTGGTGGAGCATCCGGCGGACTTTGGCGGCACCGTCGCCTTTATCTTTCAGCCGGCCGAGGAGGGCCTCGGTGGCGGGCGGGTGATGGTGGAGGAGGGGCTGTTCGATCGGTTTCCGGTGGACGCGGTCTACGGCATGCACAACATGCCTGGCATTCCGGTTGGCGAGTTCCGCACCCGCACCGGCGCGTTCCTGGCTGCCAGCGACACCTGGACGGTCATTTTTCGCGGCACGGGCGGTCATGGCGGTGCCGGCGCGCATCTGGCGACAGACGCCACCTTGCCGCTGGCGCACTTCATCCTGGCTGTCCAGACGATCGTCAGCCGCAATGTCAAGGCCAGTGAAACCGCTGTCATCAGCATTGGCTCCATTGCCGGCGGCGATGCCGGGTCGCCCAACATCATCCCGTCCCAGGTGACGGTATCGGGCACCGCACGCTCATACGAACCGAAGGTCCGTGACCTGATGGAGACCCGGCTGACGGCGTTGGCGCATGCCCAGGCGGCGGCGTTCGGCTGTTCCGCCGAGGTAAGCTACAGCCGGCGCTACCCGCCCTTGATCACTCATGCCGAACAGACCGCCGTCTCGGTGGCGGCGGCGACGGCGCTGGTAGGTGCCGACAAGGTTGATCCGGATTGCCTGCCTTCCACCGGCTCGGAGGATTTCTCCTTCATGCTTGAGGCCCGGCCAGGCAGCTTTGTCATGATCGGCAACGGCACGGCCGAGCATGGCACGATCCACCACGTCCACACGCCAGGATACGACTTCAACGACGCCATCCTGACGCTTGGCGCGGCTTACTGGGTCCAGCTTGTGCACACCGAGCTCGGCCTGGCTTGAGGACACGGGATGTCTGCCTGAACAACTGTCCATCGTCGTTCGGGCTGATTTTCCTTTATCGCAGCTTTGGTCGGCCCGGCGGATTTTGCTCCGCGCAACAACCCTGACTAAGATTGCGCGGTGCAACCGCCCGCCAGAAGGACTGTCCGGATGATCACACCGCTTCCTATCGCCCGGCCCGAGGAAGTCGGCCTCCACGGCAGGGCCCTCGACCGCCTGTCCGCCGCACTGCAAGACCGCATCGCGAGTGGCCACATCCCAGGCGCGGTCGCGCTGATCGCGCGCCACGGCAAGGTGGCGTATTTCAACAGCTTTGGCAGGCTTGATCCGGCGTCCGGCGCACCGATGGGCACGGACGCCATATTCCGCATCTATTCCATGACCAAGGCGATTGTTTCCGTTGGCGTGATGATGCTGTGGGAGGAAGGACGCCTGCTGCTGGGCGACCCGATCAGCAAGTACATTCCCGCATTTGCCGACACAACGGTTGGCGTCCTCTCCGACGGTCACCTTGACCGGACCGCTGTCCACCGCCCGATCACGATCCAGGACCTGCTGCGCCACACCTCCGGCCTGACCTATGAATTCCGCGGCGATACTCTGGTCCACAAGGCGTATGGCGAGGCCCGGATCGCGCGTCTCAAGCAGACCAACGCCGAACAGGTGGACGCCTTGGCGAAACTGCCGCTGCTGCACCAGCCCGGCACGGTCTGGGAATACAGCCGCTCCACCGACGTGCTCGGCAGGCTGGTCGAGGTCGTCTCCGGTCAGACCCTGGGAGCCTTTCTGTCCGAACGCATCCTGGGCCCGTTGGGCATGTCGGACAGCGGCTTCTCGGTGCCCCAGGCTGATCAGTCCCGCATCGCCGAAGCCTTCGCCACGGACCCGGAGAACGGCACCGAGGTCAGCCTGCTGGACATCCGCCGGCCGGCGGTGTTCGAATCCGGCGGCGGCGGCATGGTCGCCACCACGATGGACTACGCCCGCTTCCTTGCCATGCTGATCGGCAACGGCCGCCTGGGCGACAGTCGTCTTCTCGGCCGCAAGACGGTCGAACTGATGACGTCGGACCATCTGGGAAGCATCACCGGCGCGTCTGATCTGCTGCCGCCGGGGCATGGCTTTGGCCTGGGCTTCGCGGTGCGCACCAGCCCGGGGCTTGCGCCATTCCCTGGATCGGTCGGCAATTACTACTGGGGTGGCGCGGCCGGCACGACCTTCTGGGTTGATCCGGCCGAGCGGCTGTTTGCCGTCCTGATGATCCAGGCCCCGGTGCAGCGGGAGCATTATCGGGTCCTGTTTCGCGATCTGGTCTATGCGGCGGTAACCGACTGACACGATGCATCCAAAGATCGGGATGACGCGGCCGCGCCATGCGGCGCGTCGGGAGTTCTGCTGACTGGCGCAAGACCATTGCCGCGGAAAAACCGCCCCGAATCCGGCTTCCGTTAACCAGTTGCTAACCCTGCGCCCCGATGATCCACGGGATCGATGAAGGATTTGCAATGTTGAGGGTCATCGGCTGCGTCGTGCAGAAACATGACCTTGGGTTGGTGGCGACGGCCCTGCTGGTTTGTATCCTCGCGGCGCTGACCAGCGTCCGGCTGCTGGCGCGTGGGGCGAGCAGTCAGACCGGGCTTCCCACAGCTTGGGTTGCCGCAGCGGCGGTGACGTTCAGTTGCGGGGTATGGACGACCCATTTCCTTGGCATGCTGGCTTTCGTCCCCGGTCTGCCGTTCACCTTCAGCCTCTCGCTTTGTGCCTTGTCCCTGGCATTCATCGCGCTACCATCGCGAATCGCCTTCGGTCTATGGATCGACAGGCCAAGGTCCTGGTCGATGGCGATCATCGCCGGCCTGTCGATCAACGCCGGGATTGTCATGACGCACTTCGCCGGCATGCGTTCGCTGCGCCTGCCGGCCGTGATCCACTACGACCTGGTCCCGATCGTCGTGTCCCTCATTCTTGGTGCCTTGCTCTGCATCGCGGCGATCCGGATGCTGGACCGGACGCACACCGTCCCCGCCGCGCTGTTGCTGACTTTGGCCGTAAGTTCGGTGCATTTCATCGCCATGGGAGCGGTGAAGCTGGAGCCCGTCGCCGGCACGGATGTCATACCCATGTCGATCGCGAAATCGACACTAGCAATTCTGACTGTCGGGGGTTGTCTGCTGATCCTGGCAGTGGCGCTGGCAGGCTTTCGGCTTGACCGCCTGATGTCCACCCGTCTGGCAGCCGAGGCGCGCCGCTTCCGAGCCCTGGCTGACGCGACAGTCGAGGGGCTGATCGTCGAGCGCGCTGGCCTGATCATCGATATCAATCGGGCAATGTGCCGCCTGATGGGGGTTGAGGCCGATAAACTGGTTGGAAAGGCGGTTGCGACGGTGATCAGCGGCGGCGTATCGCTGCATCCATCCAGCTTTGACCGCGCGATGGAACACGAACTAATGCTGCCGGACGGTGGCAGCCGATCCGTGGAGGTGCTCTGGCGAAACGGTCCCGATCCGCACGGGCATGTGCTTGCGGTGCGAGACATCTCTCGGGAAAAAGCCGCACAGCTTCAGATCCAGCGGATGGCGCATTTCGATCAACTGACCGGAGTCGCCAATCGCCAGTTGCTGGAGAAGACGCTGCAGAAGGCGCTTGCGCTGTCGGACCGGGCGACTGTCGGCATCGCCCTTCTTTGTATTGATCTGGACCGCTTCAAGGCAATCAACGATGCGCTGGGTCCGAGCGTCGGCGACCAGGTCCTGGTCCTGACGGCGCGCCGGCTGTCGGGCGTGGTGCGGGATACCGACACGGTGGCGCGCATCGGCAGCGATGAATTCGCGGTCGTCCAGCCATTGGCCGGACAGCCCGCGAATGCCGCCGCACTGGCGGAGCGGATCGTGGCGGAACTCGGGCTGCCGTACGAGATCGATGGCCAAACGATCATGATCGGCGGCAGCGTTGGGGTTGCGCTGTATCCCGCGGATGGCACAACCACCCTGGACCTGATGACGAAAGCCATGCTCGCCCTCAATCGGGCAAAGCGGGAGGGCCGCAACACCTGGCGCTACTGCGAGCCTGGCATGGACTCCAGGCTACGCGATCGACGGGCGCTGGAGCGCGATCTGCGCGTCGCCGTGGCCAAGCGCCAGCTCTATCTGGCCTACCAGCCATTCTACGACGCCTTGACGCTGCGGGTCGCCGGCTACGAGGCTTTGCTGCGATGGAACCATCCGCTCAGGGGCAACGTCTCACCCGCCGAGTTCATTCCGATTGCCGAGGAAAGCGGGCTGATTGTGCCGATTGGCCAGTTCGTGCTGGAAACCGCTTGCGCCGAGGCCGCAAGCTGGAGCCGCCCGCTGGTCATCGCGGTAAACCTGTCACCCGCTCAGCTTGCGCAGGGGCGGATCGTGGCAACGGTCGATGCGGTGCTGCACGATAGCGGGCTGGATCCATCGCTGCTGGAACTGGAGATTACCGAGGGCGTGCTGATGGACGACACCGAGCAGGCACTGACAACCCTGATGGCGTTGAAGGAACGCGGCGTCACCCTGGCGATGGATGATTTCGGCACCGGTTATTCAAGCCTGAGCTACCTGAAGAAATTCCCGTTCGACAAGCTCAAGATCGACCGCAGCTTCGTTCGCGACCTTGACGATAACGCCAACGGCGAACCGATCGTGGCGGCCATCATCGCACTGTCCCGCAGCCTGCGTTTGGAGGTGACCGCGGAAGGCGTCGAGACACCGCGCCAGCTTGCCCTGTTGCGCGCCGAGCGGTGCGCATTCATTCAAGGTTTTCTGCTTGGCCGTCCGATGCTCGCGAACCAGATCGACCGCCACGGCATCGAAGCGCCCATGGCGGTGGCGGAGCTTGTCGAAACGGCTGGTCTGGAGACGGCACTGACCCCGCTAGGCCGCTGACGGAACAGGACCCAAGCCAAAGTCCCGCGGCCCAAAGGGACGCAGCGAACGCCTTGATGCCGCATCAACCGATGCGGCGCTTCCACATGTCGAATATATCCGACCAGGTCTGTTCAGCGGCCGCCGCGTCATACACCGCCCGTTCGGCGAAGCAGAAACCATGGTTGGTACCAGGAAATACCTTCACTGTGTTGGCAACGTCCGTTGCCGCCAGCGCGGTGCGCAGGGCCGGTATGACATGCGCGGGCACCGATTGGTCGTGTTCGGCAAACGCATAATAGAGTTCACCTTCAACCTGGCCGACAAGCTGATGCGAGGAGTCTGCCTTGTCGGTCACGATGTTGACTCCATACAGCGACGCAGCCGCCTTGATCCGGTGAGGAAAGCGGGCTGCGACCGTCGTGATGTAGCATCCGCTCATGCAATGACCGACACAGCCGATCGCGCCGGGCTTCGCCTTGTCCTGCGCATCCAGCCAGCCGATCATCGCGGCGGTATCGTCCGTCACCAGGGCGTTGGTCAGACTGTTCATGGCCGCGCGGATCACGCCCGACATGGCATCGTCACGCCGCGGGATGTCGAACCGGATCGTTCCCAACCTGTAGTACATGTCCGGCAGCAGACAGAAGTAGCCGGCCTTGGCAATCCGACGTGCCATGTTGCGCAATTCTTCCCGTGTGCCGGGTGCGTCCATGTAGAAGATGACCGGCGGGAACGGCCCCGCCCCATCGGGACAGACCGCGAAGGCCGGCATGCGGCCGTGCTTCGTGGTAATCGCTACATCCTGTTCCAACATCTTATTTGCCCCCCGCCGCTCGTCGTGCATTGTCCTGCGTATGCCGCGAGGACGCAAATCCGCCACCGTCGGTCTCCAGCGCCTGGACTTGCTCGCCGGCCTCGCGCACAACTGAAGTCATGAACCACACAGCTTTCATCGACGGCGTGCTGGCGAACGCCATCACCAGTGGCAAGATCCCTGGACTGGTCGCCGCCGCGGCGGACCAGACCGGCACGCTGTATCACTCAGCGTTGGGTCGTCGCGACGCCAGCCGGCCGCAGCCCATGACGGTTGATTGCGTGTTCCGCATTGCCTCCATGACCAAGGCCATCACGGGTGCCGCCGCGATGCAGATGGTCGAGCAGGGGAAGCTCTCGCTTGACCAGCCGGCGCGCGAGATCCTGCCGTTCCTGGCCGAAACCAAGGTGCTGGACGGGTTCGATGACAATGGCACACCACGGCTGCGCGCGCCGCGCGGCGAGATCACGCTGCGCAAGCTGCTGACCCACACCGCCGGCTTCGTCTACGACACCTGGAACGAGAACCTGAACCGGTACGCGCGCCTCACCAACCTTCCCGCCACGCGAACCGGCAAGCTCGCTGCTCTCACCGCCCCGCTTGGTTTTGATCCTGGTGAGCGCTGGGAATATGGCATCAACATCGACATCGCCGGGAGGATGGTCGAGGTCACCAGCGGACTCGACCTGGAAACCTACATGCAACGCCATATCTTCGCGCCGCTGGCCATGGTGGATACCAGCTTCATCTCGCGGCCGGAGTGGGATAGCCGAATGACCACTCTCCACGCTCGGCAGGCAGACAGCACGCTGAAGCCAATCGACGCGCCGGTGACAGCGACCGAGGAACGGGAATTCTTCACCGGCGGTGGCGGGTTGTTCTCCACCGTGCCGGACTATCTGCGCTTCCTGCGCGCGCTGATGCATGGTGGCGAACTGGACGGCAGCCGCATCCTGCGGCCGGAGACGGTCGCAAGCATGAGCGAAAATCACATGGGCGCGCTGAACGTGCTGCCGATGAAAAGCTTTGTTCCCCACCTGTCGAACGACGTCGAGCTGTTCCCCGGTATGCCGAAGACGTGGGGCCTGAGCTTCCTGATCAACACCCAGGACGTGCCCGGCGGACGCAGCGCTGGCAGCCTCGCATGGGCTGGGCTGAACAACACCTATTATTGGCTGGACCTGTCCCGGAAGGTGGCCGGCGTGTTGATGACCCAGATCCTGCCGTTTGGCGACGCGGCGGTCCTGGATGCGCTGGCGGCGTTCGAAACCGTTGTCTATCAGGCGATCAGCTAGTTGTAACAATCAGAAAATTTCCCCTTTCAAAACACTTTCATTTGTGAGATAAAATGTCTGTGAGTGTAGCTCGCCCTGTGTCACACGGATTTCACGAACGCACCTGAACGAGGATCGCATCGCGAGATTTTATAGCCCGAAATTGGCGGCCAACTGTAGTGGTCCTATTGATAGCAGAGAGTTCTAACCAAAGATAGCCAAGAACGTCTTGGCATAAGTGGCATAGTTTTCCGGATCTTGCAGGTGGTGGAGCAGGCGCAGTGACAGATCGACCATGGTGGGACACTTGGACACGACCTTGGTCTTGCGTCGAAAGCGAGCGAGATAATGCCTGACGTTGCTGTTGTCCTGCTCAATGGGGAAGGTCAAGTCCTTGCCGGTGAACAGTTGATCCTCCGGGATCAGCCGGTGGTAACCCTCCCAATCATCGGTGACGAAGGTCTTGCCGCTCAGGCCGACCTTGTCGAGCAGGCGGCGGCAGGTTGCATCATCACGCCCACCCAGAACCCAGGCCACAACGCGGCGTGTATCAACGTCATAGGCGCGCCAGACCCACAGCTTGGCAGACTTTTTTTGATGAAGTGCCACATCTCGTCCGCCTCGACCGTGATCACCTGCGCCGCTACCTCAGGCTCCGGCAAGGCGGAGGCTTCGGCTCGCACCCACTTCAGCACCGCCACGTCGCTGACACCCAGCAGGCGTCCGATCATGCTAAAGCTCATGTTGCCCATGCCATACAGCAGCATAGCCAGCGCCTTCATCGCAGGCGGCTTGCCCCGCAACGGGGTATCGGTGAAGTTGCAGCCACAGCGATGACACCGGTAGCGCTGGTGGCCGCGCACCGTGCCGCTCTTGACGTAGTCCAATCCTCCGCACTGCTTGCAGTTCAAACCATCCGCAGACATTACAGCCTCCAGCCCAAAAACCGTCAGTCTAGCAAAGCTGGCAGATATCTCAAGTTAGAACTCTCTGATAGCAGCCGGAACGTCTATGATTGCTGACTACTTGGAGAGGGTGTTTGGCGATAATTCATATGATCGTCTTTCTTCCGCCCCTGTGTTTTTCAGCGTTGTTGCATTGGTGTCGACGAGCATGATTTGGAAATCGAGGCGGACGGGTCCCATTGTTACCGCGGCAACAAGCAGCGTTCGCCGTGAGCTACCCAAGGTATTGATCAATAATTCAGAATCAGTCGCCAGCACGACGTCGCAACCTCTGGCCGGACAATGATTTGGTTTGTCAAGTTCCTGATCGTGCAAGTCGTGTTCAGGTCGATCGCTTGGGTATTCGTCCAAACATTTGTATTAATCGGTTCGATTATGCCGGACGCGGTCGCAGCAAATACCAGCACCGTTTGGATAGCCGTGGAGCGCGTTCTGTCGAATCCGTGGTTATGGGCGGCTCTGGTGCTAATAGCGCTGCTAGGGCACCGCATAATCCTGGCCCGCCGCCGCGTTGTAGTTGGTCGCCGCGTCAGTTCAATTTCCTCCGAGTGAAAGTGCACGTTCAACCGCTCGAGATTAACTCTATGCAGATACCGACAACCGGCCAACCAACCAAGCTGAACGTTGCGATGTCTACTGAAAAAGTTTGGTCTATTTAACAAGCTATTTAGGGAACTTCCAGCCAATACGATTGACAAGCGGCGATCCAGTCACTACCCCGCCGCCTCCCCTGCACCGAGTCCGCTGTCAATGTCCCGCCGCAAGCCTCGCGGCCGCCCACTCGACGGGTGGCTGATCATCGACAAGCCGGCCGGATTGACCAGCACCGATGTGGTCAACCGCGTGCGGCGCATTTTCGATGCACAAAAGGCCGGCCACGGCGGCACGCTGGACCCGCTGGCGACCGGCCTGCTGCCGGTGGCATTCGGTGCCGCCACGAAGACCGTGCCTTATGTCATGGACGGCACCAAGCTGTATCGCTTCACCCTGCGTTTCGGTGAAGCGCGCGACACCGACGACGCCGACGGCCAGATCACCGCCACCAGCGATGTTCGCCCCAACGACGCGGCGATCGAGGCCGCCTTGCCGGCCTTCCGCGGCGCTATCATGCAGGTTCCGCCGGCGTTCTCCGCCATCAAGATAGCGGGCGAGCGCGCCTACGACATGGCGCGAGAGGGGCGTGCCCCGGTGCTCGAACCCCGTCCCGCCCGTGTCGACCGCTTCACGCTGGTCGAGCAACCGGACGCCGACACGGCGGTGTTCGAGGTTGCCTCCGGCAAGGGTGTGTACATGCGCAGCCTGGCACGGGACCTGGCGCGGGCCTGCGGCACGGTGGGACACATCGCCACGCTGCGCCGTCTGCGGGTCGGGCCGTTCCTGGAGCACCATGCGATACCGCTGGACAAACTGCGTGAACCGGACGATACCGCGCCGGCTTCCCCGGACCTGCTGCTTCCGGTCGCGACCGCGCTGGCCGACATCCCGGCGCTGGCCCTGACGGAGCAGGAGGCCGCCGACCTTCGGCATGGCCAGGTAATCAGCCTGGTCGCGCTGATGGGCCGGATTCCGGCCGCGGCCGATCCGAATGGCGGATTGGCCCGCGCCATGGCGGGGGGCCGCATGATCGGGCTGTGCCGGCTGGAAGATGGCCTGCTGAAGTCCGAACGGATCCTCTGATCCGCATGCGTCCCAACCAACCTCTTTTTCAGGAGATCCCTGATGTCGATCACGGCGGAGCGTCGCACGACGCTCATTGGCGACTATGCGACCGGTGCCAGCGACACCGGCAGCCCGGAGGTGCAGGTGGCCCTGCTGTCCGAGCGCATCGTGAACCTGACTGAACATCTGAAGACGCATGCGAAGGATTTCCATTCGCGCCGCGGTCTGCTGATGCTGGTGGGACGCCGGCGGCGGCTGCTGGACTATCTGAAGGGCAAGGATCAGCGGCGGTATGAGACGCTCATTGGCCGCCTGAAACTGCGACGCTGACCGCGACCGCGCTCGTTACCCGGCGCGCTCGACCTTGCTCAGCGCCCACTTGACCATCTGCGGGCCGTCGGCGAAGCCGGTCAGCACGATCTGCTCGCTGCGCCGCGGTTCCGTGCCGCCCAGGTAGATGCTTTCCTCCAGGGTCAGCCGAGCCCCGTCGGCGCGCAGCCGCCAGAAGCTGCCGGACCGCAGCCGCAACAGGGCGGTTGCGCCGTCCTGCTGCAGGCTGGCCTGGACATGCGGATGCAAATGGAAGCGCAGCGTGAACGGCTGCGGGTCGGGTGATTCGATCAGGTCCTCGCCGCGCACGTCCTCACCGCTTTCCGCCATGTAAAGCCGGCGGCGATAGATCGCGTTGAACGGCTTGCGCCAGCCGTCGTGGGAGGCATCAAGCCAATGCGCCCCAGCGCCCTCCTGCCGCTGTGCCTCCACCACCACCGGCCGCCGTCCCAGACCTTCAGGCCGCAGCTCACTGCTGTTGATGTCGCCGAGAACCATGGTGGAGTGCGCGGCGGTGGCGCGGGAGGCATCCCGCCACTGCGGCGAGCCGGCCGGGAAGGCGCCGCAGTTCACGATCAGCCGATCGCGGCCGACGGACAGCTCCATCGACAGGGTTCCGGCATGGGCGTGACGGTCCACGCCAGGCGGCGGCGGCGCGCCGCAATCCACGATCAGCACGCTGCGTCCGGCCTGCATGCGGTGAAAGCCGCCCTCGTTCAACGCTGGCGGGCTGCGTCCGCCGCGTCCGGCCTGGTTCAGCACCAGGTTGACCAGGGCGTCGCTTTCCTCCTTGCTGCCGTTGAACAAGGCGAGGCCGCCGTCGCCGTGGCGCATCAGCCGCAACGCCGGCGCCATGCGGTCGATCGCGTTGGCCAGCGCTGGCGGCGGGGAGGTTTGCGAGGTTTGCAACAGCGCGCGAATCTCGGTCAGATCCTGCAAGGCGGACAGTTGCGCCGCCGGGCTGCGTTCGGCGTGGCAGCCATCCGGCAGGATCTGGCGGGTGATCTCCTGCGGCAGGAAGCGCAGCGCGCGGGCGAGAAAGCCGGTATGTTCACGCAGCGCCACGGCGGCGGCGACCAGGCCTTTCAGCGCGGTCAGCGCACGCGCGTCAAGTTCCTCGGCCGGCAGCGCGGCGGACAGGCTGCGCGCATCGGATACCAGGCGCGCCATCAGACGCTGGCGGAACGCATCATCGGCGGTCGCGGCGAAGAAGTCGTAATGTGCGAGCCAGGCGGTGATGCGGGCACCAAGGACGTCGGGACGGTGCGCGATGCTGTCAGAGGGCGAATTGTTGATCCAATCAGACACCAGGCCGCGGGCACGCAAGCGGGCGGCGTCAGTCCCCAATGCACGGAGGTCGCGGAGCCAGGTGAAACCGTGTGTGCCGGCCCGCAGATCGGGTGAGCCATCGACCGCCGCCCAGCCGCCCAGCCGCAGCACCTGAATAGCGCCGTTAATCTCAAGCTCGCCCTTGATGAGTTTGGCACCACGATCGCCATCACCTGGCCAAGGATCGCGCACCGACAGGGCCGGGGCATCGGGCACGCGACCCATCCGCAGGCTGGGCAGCCGAGCCATGGTTCTGCGGGCACCGCGCAGCCACTTGCCGGAACTGGCTGGACTCATTTGCTATTCCGCAGGCCGTTAATGGATCGGGAGGGCGCGACGGCCGAGATCGCGACAAGTCTGTCGAGCCACCAGCGAAACCCAGCGGCCACCAGGCCAGGCACCATGACAATATAGCGGGAACTGGAAGACATGCGGGCGTTTCTAGACATTGGTGCCGATGCCGCACAAGGCGGCATCGGCACCAATTGGTTGCGTGTTTGCTCCTTCCGGAGCAACCGACGAACGCCGGTTTAGCATGGCTGCTGTCCCGGCATCAGGCGAACATGGGAAAAGCGACGCTTTTCAAAGCGCATGGCCGGCGCGAGGCATCGGCGATCAAGCGTTGCCATCGAAGCGGCATATGCAGCGCCCAGACTCACGTCCGGATCAGCCTGGCGGCAAAAAATCCGTCCATGCCACCGCGGTCGGCCCACAGACCGGGATGCGTGCGCAGAAAACCGTCTGGCGTCAGCGCCTCCGGCAGGTCGGCCAGTTCCTCCGGCTTGAACGGGTCATGCCGCACGCCGCCCCGCCTGAGGGCAGCAAGAATTCGAGGTGCGCCTTCCTCGGCCTGAAGCGAACAGACGGCATAGACAAGCCTGCCGCCGGAACGCAGCATGGCGACCGCCGCGGCCAGCAGCAGGTCCTGCGTCTCGGTCAGTGTCTGCACATCGCGCGGCCGCTTTAGGCGGGCGACATCGGGATGGCGGCGGATGGTGCCCGTGGCGCTGCATGGCGCGTCCAGCAGGACGGCGTCAAACGTCTTGGATGGTACCCATGCCGTCGCGTCAGCCGTGATCACCTCGGCTTGCAAGCCCCAGCTCCTCAGGTTGCCGGACAGCCGTTCCAGCCGGGAAGGATCGCGCTCCAGCGCGGTGACCGAAGCACCCGTTGCGGCAAGCTGCGCGGTCTTGCCGCCTGGTGCGGCACAAAGATCGGCCACACGCTCCCCCGGTTTGGCGGCCAGCAGCCGGGCAGGCAGCGCGGCGGCGGCGTCCTGCACCCAGAGCACGCCGTCGTCGAAACCCGGGATCGAGGCGACTGGGGTGCCGGCGGGATAGCGTACCGACCCGGTCGGCAGCGGCCGCCCGCCCTCCGGCGCAAGATGACCAGGTTTCACGGTGACATCCAGCGGCGCTTCGGTCTGGTGCGCGGTCGCAATCACCCGGGCCGCGGGACCCCAGGACGCCCAAAGCCAGGCGGGTGTATCGAGGCGAGGCTGATCGAGTTCCTCCAGCGCGGCAGGACCGGCGGCGGCGACCTTGCGCAGGACAGCGTTCACCAGGCCGGAGAAGGGAGTCAGGCCGCGTGCCTTGGCCAGGGCCACGGCGGTGGCGACGGCGGCATGGCCGGGGGTGGCCAGAAGCAGCAGGCCGGCGGCGCCGATCCGCAGTACCGTGCGCACCGGTTCCGGTGGCTGCTTTCGCAAATGCGGCTCCAGCACCGCGTCCAGCGTCCCCATGCGGCGCAGCACGCTGGCGGCCAGGCGATGCGCGGCGGCGCGGTCCCGCGCGGCTTGTGGCGGCAAGCCGTCCAGCGCCGCCTCCAGCGGACGGTGGCCTTCCAGGACCGCGGTCAGCAGGTCAAAGGCCGATTCGCGGGTCGGATCACGCACGCCCTGCCCGCGCGCGGCATCACGCACGCCTTGTCCGCGCGTGGCATCACGGACCCCTTGTCCGCGCGTGGCATCACGGACCCCCTGCCCGCGCGTGGCATCACGGACCCCCTGCCCGCGCGTGGCATCACGGACCCCCTGCCCGCGCGTGGCATCACGCGACAAGCGGACGACCAACACCATGGTAGTCGAAGCCGGCCTGGCGCATGGCGACAGGATCGTAGACATTGCGCAGGTCGACCAGCACGCGGCCGCGCATCGTGTCGGCCAGGCGGGTTGGCGCCAAAGCGCGAAATTCATTCCATTCGGTAATCAGCACCAAAGCGTCCGCTCCGGCGGCGGCATCCAGCGCGTCCTTGCAGTAGGTGACGGATTCCGGAAGCATCGACCTGGCCTGCGCCATGCCCTCCGGATCGAAGGCGCGGATGACGGCACCATCGCCGGCGAGGCGGCCGACGATGGAGACCGCTGGCGAATCCCGCATATCGTCGGTCTCCGGCTTGAACGTCAGACCCAGAATGGCGATGGTCTTGCCGCGCACGGACCCGCTGCAGGCGGCGATGACACGCATCGCCATGCTGGATTTGCGCGCATCGTTGACCGCGACGGTCGCCTCCACCAGGCGGGATGGCGCGCCGTGATCCTGTGCCGTGCGCACCAGCGCCAGGGTGTCCTTGGGAAAGCAGGAGCCGCCGTAGCCCGGCCCCGGATGCAGGAATTTCCGGCCGATCCGGCCATCCAGGCCAATGCCGCGGGCGACGTCGTGCACGTCGGCGCCGACCTTCTCGCACAAATCGGCCATTTCGTTGATGAAGGTGACCTTCATCGCCAGGAAGGCGTTGGCGGCGTATTTGGTCAGTTCCGCGGTTTCGATGGCGGTGAAGACGATCGGCGCTTCGATCAGGTACAGCGGGCGATACAGCCGCCGCAGCACCTCGCGCGCCCGCTCGGTCTCGGCGCCGATCACCACCCGGTCGGGACGCATGAAATCGCCGATGGCATTGCCCTCGCGCAGGAATTCCGGATTGGAGGCGACGTCGAAATCCACGTCAGGACGGACCGACTGGACAATATCCTTGATGCGGCGCCCGGTGCCGACCGGGACGGTGGACTTCGTGATGATCACCGCATATCCGGTCAGCGCCCGCGCCACCTGCTCGGCTGCCGCATAGACATAGGTCAGATCAGCATGGCCGTCGCCGCGTCGGGTCGGCGTGCCGACGGCGATGAACACCGCCTCGGTCCCATCCACAGCGGCTTTCAGGTCGCCAGAGAACGCCAGACGACCGGCGGCGGCATTCTCCTGCACCAGTTTTTCCAGGCCAGGCTCATAGATCGGCATCCGCCCATCGCGCAGCGCCGCAAGCTTGCAGGGGTCGGCTTCGACCACCGTGACCTCGGAGCCAAACTCGGCGAAACAGGCGCCGGAGACGAGACCGACATAGCCGCCACCAATCATCGTAATGCGCACGGTAAAATCCTTCAGTCGATATTCGCGTGAAGAAGCACAAGGTGGCGCGGCTTTCCAGTAATTTGCGACGCAAGTGGCCCGATCGGCTTGGCAAACGATCGTCCGGTTGGATTTTCGGTCTTGACACGGCACGACCCGACGGGATGTGTGGCGCGGCAGCTTGCTTCATCGCTTTGGTCCCGTTCGGTTGGAGTGTCATGCCGCAATCCCGCGTTCAGGTCGGCGTCGTCGGCGCTGGCCATTTTGGCCGCTATCACGCGCTGAAGGTCGCGGCATCGGCTCGCGCCGACCTGACCGGGGTTTTCGATCCCGACCTGGAGCGGGCGAAGACGGTCGGATGGGAAGCCGGCGGACCGGAGATGGGGCTGGAGTCGCTGCTGGCGCTGAGTGATGCGGTCATCATCGCCGCGCCCGCGGATGCGCATTACGCTCTGGCCGCGACGGCCCTGCGCGCCGGCAAGCATGTGCTGGTCGAAAAGCCGATCGCCGCCACCCTGGCCGAGGCCGAGGAACTTGGTGAGCTGGCCGGCGCGCGACAGCTTGTGCTGCAGGTCGGCCACCTGGAGCGGTTCTCGGCCGCCTATCAGGCGATGGCAGGCAAGATCGGCGTGCCGCTGTATATCGAGGCGACGCGGATCGCTCCGTTCAAGCCGCGCGGCACCGATGTTTCCGTCATTCTGGACCTGATGATCCACGACCTCGACCTTGTGCTGGCGCTGGTGAACAGCGAGATCGAGAGCGTCGACGCGATCGGCGGCGCCGTGGCAAGCCCGCACGAAGACATCGCCAACGCTCGGCTGCGGTTCCGCAATGGTGCGGTGGCGACCATCACCGCCAGCCGGATTTCACCACGCACCGAGCGTCGGATGCGGATTTTTGCCCAGAACCGCTATCTGGCCGCCGACTTCGCCGCACGCAAGCTGACGGTGATCAGCCGAACGTCCACGGACGCGCAAGCCGCGGAGTCGACGTCGGTCGCGGGTGTCGCCGGTTTCGGCATCGAAGAGGTCGCGTGGGAGGATCATGATTCCCTGGCCGCCGAACATGCCGCGTTCGTGGCGTCCATCCTGGATGGCGCGCCGGTGCTGGTCGATGCCGCCGTCGGCCGGCGCGCCCTGGCGGCGGCGCTGGCCGTGGCCGAGGCGATGCAGGCGTCACGCGACCGGATGATCGCGTCGGGGATCATCGCGCGAGGGGCGGGAGACGACAGCTAGATCATGATCGTTTGAGGTTGCATCATCGCCGATGCCCGGTCATGGTCTAGCTCCTTGTTTGGTAGTATTAGGTAGCAGCTGCCACCACAGGATAGCGGCGCAGAGGCCGTGCTGCACCTACAATATGTGGCATGGAACATGAGCATGTCATCTACGGCCTACAACGGAAGCGTGCGGAGATCGCGAGCAGGCTAGAGGTCGCGCACGCGGAGATTGCGCGCTTAGCGGTGGACCTAGCCAGGCTCGACGCGACGATCCGCATGTTCGCGCCGCACGCTGAATTGGACGAGATCAATCGCAAGAGGCCGCCAGCACCCGGCGCGGCACAGTCCGAAGAGATCAGCCGGATTGTGTTGACTGCGCTCAGGGAGGCGTCGGTGCGCTCTCAACCCGTGATGTGATCCTGGCCGTCATGGCTGCACGCGGCATGCCCGTTGCCGATACCCGGCTGTTCGAAGCCAATGCAGAAGTGGGTATTGGCTTACCTGCGTAACCTTCGCATCCGAGGCGGAAAAGGGCGGAAGGAAGAGGGGAAGGTGATGGCGTGGGGGTTGGCTGGGTAGAGCGAGTTGAATAGATAGAGCGCAAGCAGTTAGTCTTGAACGATTGATGGTGGCTTTTTTTCTAATTTATTCAACAACTTAGCTTCAATTTCATTGCGTATTATTATAGATTTTTCTGAATCGATTAATTCAGCAAGTTTCCAAGCGGGGACGACTAGCATCATGCCAACATTAGATTTTACTTTTGTCTCCTCGGACAGTAGTTCCCCGGATTTATCTCGGACTTTTTCCCAATCTGTAAGATGCCCCCAATTTATACCCAGGAGGTATGCACCGCCGTTTTCGCGAGATATTGTCACATGAGAAAATCGCGGCGACGGAAGCAATTGGATGAACACAGGAGATCCGCTAAAACCACTGATTGATCGGGCTTTTACAAGAAAACTTTCTTGTAAATGGCCATTGGATAGGAGAAATTTTTCTCCAGGCATTTGTGCTATGTTGCCAAATCTCGCGGCTGGTAAGTTACGTTGCTTACCCTCGCTTCCAACAACGCGCCCTACTGTAAAAGTGTCATCGCCAATTCCAATATCCAGTTGCCTAATTAGCTCTCTTGTAACAAGAAACTCCCGGCTAAGGTGTATAAAGCGATACAAGCCAGTATTTAATCCTATGGGACAGATTGATACATCATCATGATCGTCGTGATGCGTCCAGTAGAATGCGTCAAGGTCAACCACATCTACTTTGCCATCGTGGGTATTAAGCCGCATGGATCCAAATTCTAAAGCTATATGTTTATTCGTGACGACGTAGACAAATGGCCTTTGGGCACTTTTATTGTTTGGGAGAGTTATTAAAAAGCCGCATCCGCCTGCGCCTTCTCCAGCAATTGCGTCCTGTCGGTTACGATACAGATAGACCACGCAATCCAGCATATCGTCAGGGATACGTGGCATAGGGTGCTCCCATACTTGGAACGGACATCCACGAGCAGACAGTTTAGTAATCATCCGAACCAAACTCATAGACAGCCACACCTGACGCTTATGGTGCCATAAGCGTCAGGTGTGGCGGATATCTTCGACGCGCTGGAATTGCCCTCCCGCCGTCTGCCCATCCCTTATCAGATATCAGGAGCCGCGCTAAGCCGCTTTCTGCGTCCGCTGCCAATACCCGCACCAGTCAACAGACGTAGGCGCGGCCATTGCCACCGTCGCCACGCCCCGCACTTGAACTCCGTTAGCCATCCGGGCGTGATCCTCCCGCCAAGCGCTCTCCTGCGCATACCGAATCAGGTAGGTGCCAGCCCGCCCGCTACGGCACCGGCAGGGCCTTGTTTCGGCATTCCAGGAAGCAAGCGTCGCCGTAGGAGTAAAACCGGTAGTTCGCCGCGACCGCATGCGCGTAGGCCGCCAGCATCCGCTGCCGGCCCGAGAACGCCGACACCAGCATCAGCAATGTCGATCGCGGCAGATGAAAGTTCGTGACCAGCCGGTCTACCACCTTGAACCGGTAGCCCGGCAGGATGAACAGCGTCGTCATGCCATCGAATGCCGCCACCGTTCCATCCGCCAAAGCCGCGCTTTCCAGCAGCCGCAGGCTGGTGGTGCCCACCGCGATCACCCGCCCTCCGGCGTGACGCGCCGTATTGATTGCCGCCGCCGCCTCGGGCGAGATCCGCCCGTATTCGGCGTGCATCCGGTGCTCCGTCACATGGTCGACCCGCACCGGAAGGAAGGTTCCCAAGCCGACATGCAAGGTCAGCGTGACGCATCGTACGCCGGCCGCCCGCAGCGCCGCCAGCAGAGCCGGCGTGAAATGCAGTCCGGCGGTGGGTGCCGCCACCGCACCGTCCCGTCGCGCGAACATCGTCTGGTAATCCACGGCGTCACTGGGTCTCGGCCCGTGCGGCCGGTCGATATACGGCGGCAACGCCAGCGCCCCGACCGCCCGCAGCGCCGCCGTCAGCGCCTCGCCCTCTAGGCTGAAGCGCAGCCCGAGGCTGCCGTCGGTGTCCTTGTCGGTCACCGTGGCCGTCAGCGCGGCGGCCCCTTCAGCGGCGGCCCCTTCAGCGGCGGCCCCTTCAGCGGCGGCCCTGTCAATCGACAGCACATCACCGGACCGCAGCCGTCGGCCATTGCGGGCGATTGCCTGCCAGCCGCCGTCCGAGCGCGGCCGATCCAGTGTCAGCCCGATCCGCGCCGCGCCGCGTCGCGCGGTCAACTGCGCCGGGAAGACCCGCGTGTCGTTGACGACCAGGATATCGCCGGGCCGCAGCAGCGACGGCAGGTCGCCGATGGACAGGTCGCACAGTGCGTCCGCCCGCACATGCAGCATCCGCGCCGAATCGCGCGGCCGAACGGGTTGCTGCGCGATGCGATCGGCGGGCAGGTGGTAGTCGAAGTCAGCCAGGCTCAGCAATGAGGAGGGCAGGTCCGGCACCAGCGATCTCCCGCCGCCATGGCTGCTGACATCAGCCGGAGAAGCACGCCGCGCCTCAGTCCCGCTGATAGGATGACAGCTCGATCAGGTTGCCGTCCGGATCGCGGCAATACACCGAGCGGATCGGCCCCAGCGCCCCGGCCTTCTCGACGGGTCCTTGCAGGATCTGCACGCCGTAGTCGTGCAGGTGGGCGACGACCTCATCCGGCGGGGCGGCGGTGATGAAGCAGACATCGGCCGCTCCGGGATCGGTAATCGCCCCGGTGGGCCAGGATCGCTCGTCCGCGTCCATCGGGCGAAGGTTGATCTTCTGGCCGCCGAACTTCAGCGCGGTGCGGCTTTGCGTGCCGAAATCCTCCCGCTCCATGCCCAGCACGCGCTGATACCAGGCGGCGGCGACCTCCACGTCCTTGACGTTGATGACGATGTGGTCGATGCGGTCGACGGTGAAGCGCATCAGCCGAGCCCGTCGTAGAAGTCGTTGCCCTTGTCGTCGATGACGATGAAGGCCGGGAAGTTCTCGACCTCGATCCGCCAGACCGCCTCCATGCCGAGTTCGGCGAACTCCAGCACCTCGACGCGGCGGATACAGTTCTGCGCCAGATTGGCCGCGGCGCCGCCGACACTGCCAAGGTAGAAGCCGCCATGGGTGCGGCAGGCGTCCTTCACCGCCTTCGACCGGTTGCCCTTCGCCAGCATCACCAGCGAGCCGCCGGCGGCCTGAAATTCGGCGACGTAGCTGTCCATGCGCCCGGCCGTGGTCGGGCCGAAGCTGCCGGTCGCCAGGCCGGCGGGGGTCTTGGCCGGGCCGGCGTAATACACCGGATGGCGCTTGATGTAGTCAGGCAGCGGCAGGCCGTTGTCCAGCCGCTGCTTCAGCTTGGCATGGGCGATGTCGCGCGCCACCACCAGGGTGCCGGTCAGCGACAGCCGGGTCTTCACCGGATGGCGGGACAGCTCCGCGGTGATCGCGGCCATCGGCCGGTTCAGGTCCAGCGCCACCGCGTCGGCGCCCAGATGCTGGTCGGTTGTCTCCGGCAGATACTTCGCCGGGTCGGTCTCAAGCTGTTCGAGAAAGATCCCCTCGGGCGTGATCTTGGCCTTGATCTGCCGGTCGGCGCTGCACGACACGCCGATGCCGACGGGCAGGGACGCGCCATGCCGCGGCAGCCGAACGACGCGGACATCGTGGCAGAAGTATTTGCCGCCGAACTGCGCGCCGATCCCGCTGTCGCGGGCGATTTGCAGCACCTGCTGCTCCAGTGCCAGATCGCGGAACGCATGCCCGGCCTTGCTGCCGCTGCTGGGCAGCCCATCCAGCCACTTGGTCGAGGCCAGCTTGACCGTCTTCAGCGTCGCCTCGGCCGACGTGCCGCCGATCACGATCGCCAGATGATACGGCGGGCAGGCCGAAGTTCCCAGCGTCTTCATCTTGGTTTCCAGGAACTTCGCCAGCCGCTCCGGCGACAGGATGGCGCGGGTCTCCTGGAACAGGAAGGTCTTGTTGGCGCTGCCGCCGCCCTTGGCGACGAACATCAGGTGGAACTCAGCGGCGTGCCCATGCAGGTCATCGTCGCCGGGCGCGGCCATGATATCGAACTGCACCGGCAGGTTGTTGCCGGTGTTGACCTCCTCGAACATCGACAGCGGCGCCATCTGCGAGTAGCGCAGGTTGGTTTCGGTGTACGTGCGGTGCACCCCCCAGGACAGCGCCGCCTCCTCGTCGCCATCGACCCAGACGCGCTGGCCCTTCTTGCCGAAGACGATGGCGGTGCCGGTGTCCTGGCACATCGGCAGCACGCCGCCGGCGGCGATGTTGGCGTTCTTCAGCAGGTCCAGCGCCACGAAGCGGTCGTTCGAGCTGGCCTCGGGATCGTCGAGGATGGTCCGCAACTGCGCCAGGTGGGCCGGGCGCAGCAGGTGCGAGACATCATGGAACGCGTGCAAGGCGAGATCGCTCAGCGCGCTGGGCGCGATGCGCAGCACCGTCTTTCCCTCGACCGTGATGCTGCGGACACCTGGGATCGGCAGCTTCCGCCAGACGGTGGTGTCCGGCCCCAGCGGGAACATCGGCGAATAGGTGAACTCGGCGGGCCGGTGGGCGGGAGATTCCACGGAACTGTCCTCTCGAAAGACGTGTGGCCCGGCGATGGCTCACATGCATGGGCACGATCCTAGACCAGGATCGCGCCAACCAGAAGCGAGCAGTGCTACTCCTGCGGTGAACGGCGGCGAAACGCGTCCAGGCTGACCACCTGACCTGGTTCGGCAGGCGCGGCCGGTGCCTGGGTCTCGGCTGCGGGGGTGTCTGTCGGGCCAGGGGTCGATGCCGGGCCAGGGGTGGATGCCGGGCCAGGGGTCGATGCCGGACCAGGGGTCGATGCCGGGCCAGGGGTCGATGCCGAAACGGGCGCCGCCGCGGTTTCCTCGCGCGGTTGAAACCGCAGACCATAGCGGACATGCGGATCGGCGAATTCGACCACCGCGTCCAGCGGGATCACCAGCTTGGCCGGCACGCCACCGAATGACAGGCCGACGTGCATGCTCTGGCGATCCGGGTCGAAGCCCAGATCCCAGAATTGGTGCTGCAGCACGATGGTCATGTCCTTGGGATATTGCGCGCGCACCCGCTGGGGAATTTCGACGCCCGGATCGCCGGTGCGGAAGGTGATGTAGAAGTGATGGCCGCCCGGCAAGCCTTCCCGCGCCACGTGTTCGATCGCCTGCGACACGACATGCCGCAGCGCCTGTTCAATCCATCGCTCATAAGGCAGCAGACTATCCGGCCGCTGCTTCTGATCATCGTCCATCCGCGCCCTCATGCCAGTTACGCCATCTATAGTGCGTGATCGACCACCGGCAAAGAGGTGCGCCGGCAAGGCGATCGCCGCTGCAGCCGAGTCGGCAAGGCCTTTGCGAGTGCCAGCCGACCCGGCAAGGCCGGCGACCGAGACAGATCTGGTTGTTGCCACGAACGTGTCGCGGCACGCAATATTGGAACCGACGCTCATGGCGCGACCACCGCTTGCCTCGGCACACCGGCAGGCAGCCGTGCACAATGTCCGGCCGTGGCGGTGCGGCTGCGGGGCGCCTGTCAGCTTTGGCGGCAAGATCAGCCGGCATGCCGGACAAATCCTGCACCGCCGTCCGATCGAACCCGCTGCATGCAGGCCGCGATCATGGCCGGGACTGGCCTGGCAAAGCCGCTTCGCGCTGGTCATCGTCATGCCGGCGCAGCTATGATCGCCGCATGATTAAGTCCTCGCCTCTCCGGGCCTCGGCTCTCCGGGCCTCGCCTCTCCGGGCCTCGCCTCTCCGGGCCGCAACTCTCGCGGCCGCCAGATCGGCGTTGCGCGTTCGCGCCAGCGAGGCGGATGCGGCGCTGGCCGCTGGCCGCCGCGGCCATGGCTCCGCCACCACGGCGCCGACCGCCGCCGTGCCATGCCGGCGCGGCGCGCCCTGACCCCGCCATGTCATGTATTCGCCTGCTGTCGGAGACCACCGTCAACCGCATCGCCGCCGGCGAGGTGATCGAGCGGCCGGCCGCCGCCGCCAAGGAGCTGGTGGAGAACGCGCTGGACGCCGGCGCCAGCCGCATCACCGTCTGCCTGGACGGCGGCGGCATCGACCGTCTGGAGGTCACCGACAACGGCAGCGGCATGACCGCCGAGGAACTGGCGCTCGCGGTGCTGCGCCACGCCACCTCCAAGCTGTCCGACGAGACTCTGATCCGCATCACCACCCTGGGCTTTCGCGGCGAGGCGCTGCCCTCCATCGGCGCCGCGGCCCGGCTGCACATCACCGCCCGCCGGCATGGCGCGGATCATGCCAACTGCATCGCCGTGGAGGGCGGCGTGGTCTCCGCCGTCACCCCCAGCGCCGGACCCGCCGGCACCCGCGTCCTGGTGCGCGACCTGTTCTTCGCCACCCCGGCTCGGCGAAAATTCCTCAAGAACGCACGCATCGAAGCCGACCATGCCGAAGCGGTGGTGCGGCGTCTGGCGCTGGCGGCGGCGGCGGTCGCGTTTCGCCTGGAGATCGACGGCCACATTGTGTTCGATGCCCCGGCGCAGCCCCGCGTCGAACGGGTCGCTGGCCTGTTCGGCGCCGATGCCGCGGCCGTCCTGCTGCCGGTCAACCAGGACCGCGGCGGGCTACGCATCAGCGGCTATGTCTGCACGCCATCGGTAAGCCGTGCCACCGCCGCGGCGCAAGCCTTCGTGGTAAACCATCGGCCGGTGGCCGACCCGGTGCTGCGAACCGCCCTGCGGGTCGCTTATCGCGACGTGATCGCCGCGGGACGGCATCCCGTGGTCGCATTGTATCTCGATCTGCCGCCGGATGAGCTGGACGTGAACGTGCACCCAGCCAAGACCGAGCTGCGCTTTCGCGATCCGGCGGCGGTGCGGTCGCTGGTGATCGGCGCGGTGCGGCGCGCCCTGGGCGTTGGCACCGGGCAGGTGGTACCGATGCCGCACCCGGCACCATCCTGGAACCGCCTCGCCTGGTCGCCCCGTCCCAGCACTGGTCTAACGGGAGATCCAGCGGGAGATCCAGCGGGAAGCCTGATCGGAAGCCCGCTGGAGAGCCCGATGGGGAGCCCAGTTCAGCCGTCGCCAACGCGGCCATTCCTGTCGCTTGCCGCAGCGTCCGTGCCGCCTGGCCATCTGGCCGAGGCGCAGCTTGGGTTTCTCGCCGGGGCGCCCGCCGCGCGGCAGATCGCCGCTCTGGCACCGTTGCCGGATCATCCGCTAGGCGCGCCGGTGGCGCAGGTGCTCGACACCTACATCATCGCCGTCGCCGCCGATGGCGCGCTGGTGCTGGTGGACCAGCACGCCGCGCATGAACGGCTGACCCACGAGGCAATCAGCGCGCAGATGCTGGAGGGCGGCGTCCGCGGCCAGCCGCTGCTGATGCCGGCGGTGGTCGACCTGCCGCCGTCCGACGTCGTTCGGCTGATCGCGCGCGCGGCGGAGCTGGCCGGCCTAGGGCTGGAACTGGAGGCGTTTGGACCCGGTGCGATCCTGGTTCGCGCCATGCCGGCGGCGCTTGGCGCGCCGGAACCGGCGCCGCTGCTGCGCGACCTCGCCGACGAGCTTGCCGAAATCGGCGAGCAGACCGTGCTGTCGTCGCGGCTGGACGCGATCATCGCCCGCCTGGCGTGCCACGGCAGCATCCGGGCGGGACGCAAGCTCGCCCCGGCGGAAATGGGCGCGCTGTTGCGGCGGATGGAAGCCACGCCCCGCGCCGCGACGTGCAGCCATGGACGGCCGACCGTGCTGAAGCTGTCCAAGGCGGACATCGAGAAGATGTTCGGCCGGCGCTAGACCATGATCATTTGAGGTTGCATCCGCGCCAGCGTTCGATCATGGCCCCGGCTTTACCGCCCGCCGAAGATCGCGCTGCCCACCCGCACCCAGGTGGCGCCACAGGCGATGGCGGTCTCGAAATCCGCCGACATGCCCATCGAGACGGTCCGCAGCCCATGCCGCGCCGCCCGATCGGCCAGCCAGGTGAAGTGCGGCCGTGGGTCCTCGTCTTGCGGTGGGACGCACATCAGCCCCACCAGCGCGGCGCCAAAACGGTCCCGGCAGTCACCGATGAAGCTGTCCGCGTCATCCCGTGCGATGCCGGACTTCTGCGGTTCGGCCCCGGTGTTGACCTCGATCAGCAGGTTGGGCGCGCGGCCTGCCGTGTCGATCGCCGCGGCCAGCGCGTCGGCCAGCCTGCGGCGGTCCAGCGACTCGATCACGTCGGCGATCCGCACCGCGTCGCGCGCCTTGTTGGTCTGCAATCCGCCGATGATGTGCAGGCTCAGGCGATGCCGGGCGCGCAGCGCGGCGAATTTGTCGGCGGCTTCCTGCACCCGGTTCTCGCCGAACACCGTCTGACCGGCTTGCAGCGCCGCGATGACCGCCTCGGCCGGCTTGGTCTTGGAGACGGCGACCAGGGTGACATCCTCCGGCTTGCGCCCGGCGGCGATCGCGGCGGCGGCGATGCGCTCGCGGATGCGGCGCAGATTATCGGCGATGGGACTGGTATCGGACATGACGGGCTTAATAACCCGGATACTGCTTCTCTTCCACCAGGGGTGACCGCAGCGCCCGGTTGAGCGCCTGCTTGATCCGGCCCCGCTCGTCGTTCTCGTGGTAGACCGTGCGGGCCAGGGCGACGAAGCCGGCGCCGAAATCGCCATCGCGTTCCTTCTCGCGGATCAGCTCCTCGATCCGCCACAGCCGCGTGTTCACCGCCAGCAAGGCGCTGCGAAGTTCGGCGATCTCGGACGGCACGGCGATGGCCTGCCGCAGCAGCGCCAGTTCCCGCGCCGCGTTGGCCACGGCATCCGGTCCGCGCAGGCGGTGCGTCTTGATCTGCAGGATGGCGATCTTGTCGAGCAGTTCGCCCCAAGATACCGGGATGATCGGCGCGGTCACGGCAGGCGATCGGCCAGCGCCGCGGCGATCTCCGCGAACACCGTGGACCAGTCGCCATCGCGGCTTTGCCGGAACAGCCGCATCGTCGGGTACCACGGACTGTCGCTGCGATGCACCATCCAGCGCCAGTCAGGCACCAGGCGCAGCGCAACCCAGACCGGACAGCCGAGCGCACCGGCCAGGTGTGGAATGGCGGTGTCCGAGGTCACCACCAGATCCAGTGTCCGCATCACCGCGGCGGTATCCAGGAAGGCATCCGGACCCGCGTCAAGTCCCGCCAGCGTCTCCACCGGGAAGCCGGCGCCGGCGATCTGCGCCTCCCCCTCGCCTTTCTGCAGGCTGATCAGGCGCACGCCTAGCAATGCCAGCGACCGGAAGGCGGTCAGCGGAATGGACCGCCCCTTGTCCTCGTGCCGGCCGGAAAAGCCCTGCCAGGCGATGCCGACGCGAAACCCGGTCGCGCCGATGCGGTCGCGCCAGGCGCTTTCGCGCTCCGGTTCGGCGGCCAGATAAGGCGGTCCGGCGGATTTTTCCGTCATGCGGGCTGGCAGGCTGAGCAGCGGCGCGACCACGTCGAACCGTGTGGTGCCGGCGGTGCCCATCGGCGGCATCGCCGGGTTGCTCGACAGCAGGCGGGTCAGCTTCGGCGGCGCGTCGAACACCACGCGGCCGGTGATCGCGGGCAGGTAGCGGCAGAACTGGATCGTGTCGCCCAGCCCTTGCTCCGGGTGCACCAGCAGGGTCCGGTCGCCCAGGCTGTCGCCGTTCCATTCCGGCCGCGGGACGTGCCGCGCTGGCACCGCGCCGGCGCGGAAGCGTTGCTCCCAGCCGGCCCAGGCCTGCTCGGGCCGGTCCAGCAGCAGCATCAGCAGCGACCAGTTGTAGTGCAGGATCGGGTCGCCAGGGGCGAGCGCGAGGGCCTGGCGCAACGTCGCCTCCGCCCGGTCGAACGCACCGCGTTCCTTCTGCACGCTGGACAGATTGACCAGCGTGCCGGCCTCGGGCGGTGCGGCGCGCAGTTCCTGCTCCGCCGCCTCCAGCCGATTGGCCTGGCGCAAGGCCGAACCCAGGTTGTTGCGGATATCGGGCAGGTCGGGGTTCAGGCGCAACGCCTGGCGGTAGGCTTCGATCGCGGCTTGCGCATCGCCGCCGTCGCTCAAGGCATGGCCCAGCGCCTGGTGCGCCTCGGCACTGTCCGGCCGAGCGCGCAGCACCAGGCGGCAGGCCCGTTCGGCCAAGGTCGGCCGGCGCAAGGCGAGCAGCACGTGCGCCCGTGTCAGGTGAAACATCGCCGCGGGTTTTAGCGCGATGGCCTGCTTTACCAGCGCCTCGGCCGCGTCCGCTCGGCCGGCCTGCAGCGCCAGCGCGCCGAGGGCATGCAGCGCCTCCGCATGGCGTGGAGCGGCGGCGAGGACCTGCCGGTAGATCGGCTCCGCCTCGCTCAGCCGCCCGGTCCCGTGCAGGCGCTGGCCCTGCTGGAACAGCGCCTCGATCTGTTGCGACCGCCTGCTCATGGTCGGGGCGTAGCGCTACGTGCGCGAGCCGTCCAGCGGGTGCAGTGCCAGCGGTCATAGGCCTGGAAAAGCCGCTGCCGCGCGCCGGCGCCGGCCAATGGATCGTGCGCCGGTCCACCGTCATGCGCCGGCAGAAGCGGTCTTGCGACCCGACATCATTCGGTTGCATGGCCGGCGCCATCGCCCGTGCCGGCCATGGTCGCCGAACCTTAGCGGCAAGACGCGGGCGATGCAGGCGGTTTCCGACGGAATGGGCTTCCCTCTGGCCACGTCCGGCGCGACACTGGCGGCATGCCGGATCAGCCAGTTCCCCGTTCCAACCGGGTCTCCCGCCAGACTCGCCTGACCGCCGTTATCGTTGCTTGCGCGCTGTTCATGCAGAACCTCGACTCGACGGTCATCGCCACGGCCTTGCCGACGATGGCGCGCGCTTTCGGCTACGACCCGGTGCGGATGAACGTGGCGCTGACATCGTATCTGCTCAGCCTGACGGTGTTCATTCCGGCCAGCGGCTGGGTGGCCGACCGCTTCGGCACGCGCAACGTGTTCCGGGCGGCGATCGTCGTGTTCACCGTGGGCTCGATCCTTTGCGGCCTGTCGAACGGCCTGGTGGAACTGGTGGCCGCGCGGGTGCTGCAGGGCGCCGGCGGGGCGATGATGGTGCCGGTCGGGCGGCTGCTGCTGCTGCGCACCGCGGCGAAGTCCGAGCTGGTGGCCGCGATGGCCTGGCTGACCATGCCGGCCTTGTTGGGTCCCGTGGTGGGACCGCCGGTGGGCGGCTTCATCGTCACCTACTTCAATTGGCGCTGGACGTTCTTCATCAACATCCCGGTCGGCCTGATCGGTCTTGTGGCAGTAAGCCTGTTCATCAAGGACTTTCGCGAAACACCGCGCGGCGGCTTCGATCTGCGAGGACTACTGCTCACCGGGCTGGCACTGATCGGCATCATGTTCGGGCTGGAGACGGCCGGGCGCGGCGTCGTCTCCGCGGCGCTGACGGAAGCCATGATCGCCGCCGGCATCGCGTTCGCCTTGCTGTATTACCTCCATGCCCGGCGGCATCCCGCGCCGCTGCTGGATTTCACGCTGATGCGGCTGCCTTGCTTTGGGTTGTCGTTCAGCGCGATGATGCTGTTCCGCACCGGCATCGGCGCGATCCCCTTCCTGCTGCCGATGATGCTGCAGGTCGGCTTCGGCCGGACCGCGGTCGCCAGCGGGCTGATCACCTTCGCCAGTTCCGCCGGCGCGCTGGTGATGAAGCCGGGCGCGCAGTACGCGCTGCGGCTGTTCGGCTTCCGCGACACGCTGATCTGGAATGGCGTGCTGTCCGGGATCATGCTGCTGGCCTGCGCCGCGTTCCGCCCGACCTGGCCGGCGGCGGCGATCTACCTGGTGCTGCTGGTCGGCGGCTTCCTGCGGTCCCTGCAGTTCACCGCCTATAACACGCTGGCCTATGGCGACGTGCCGCGGGCGCAAATGAGTGCTGCGACCAGCCTGTACACCGCCGGACAACAGCTCGCCGCGACGATCGGCGTCTCGGTCGGCGCGCTGGCGCTGGAGGTCGCGCGGCTGACGGCTGGCCACGCGGCCCCGGAAACATCGGACTTCAGCGCGGCGTTCGTGGTGGTGGGCTTGATGACCCTGGCAGCCGCGCCGATCGCGGTGCTGATGCCGATCGGCGCCGGCGACGATCTGACCGGGCGGCATGCGGCCGAAGCCGCGGCGCCATTGCCCGCACCGGCGCCGCGCGCCGGCGAATAGTCCCGCCAACCGCCTGCCGGAAGACCGTTGGACCATGATCGTCCGAACTTGCATCTTCGCGGGTGGCCGGTTGACTCGCGTAAAGCATGCCAAACAATGAGTTTAAGCGCGACCCGTGAGTCAACCTGAACCACTCGCGCTTTAATGCAGCTTCACGATCGGCGTCGGCCGCTGGGAAATCGTGCTGACCACGGTTCGCCAGAACACCGAGGCGCCGCCATGCAACGCCGTCTCATGCATCTTGTACAACGAACGATACATGACGCGGGCGAAGAATCCCTCGACGAACATGCTGCGGCCCATCAGGCCGCCCATCAGGCTGCCGACGGTGCTGTGCCTGCCCAGCGACACCAGGGAGCCGAAGTCCTTGTAGCGCCAAGGCTGCAGCGGCTTGCCCGCCAGCCGCAATTCGATCTGCCGCAGCATGTGGGAAGCCATCTGATGCGCCGCCTGCGCCCGCGGCGGCACCGGCGTGGTGGATCCCCGCTGCGGGCACGACGCACAGTCGCCGATCGCGAAGACATCCGGATCGCGCGTCGTCTGCAGCGTCGGCGACACCATCAACTGGTTGGTCCGGCTGGTCTCCAGCCCGTCGAGGTCCTGCAGGAAATCCGGTGCCTTGACCCCGGCCGACCAGACCACGAGTTCCGACGGAACGACCTCTCCGGTGGACAGCACGACGCCATCCGCGCGAACCTCGGCCACGCGGGCAGCGGTCCGCACCTCGACGCCGATCGAGCGCAGCAGCGCCAGCGTAGCGATCGAGATCCGTTCCGGCAGGGCGGGCAGGATGCGCTCGGCCGCCTCGATCAGCACGATATGCACGTCGCGCAGCGGGTCGACGTGGTCCATGCCGTAGGCCAGCACGGCGCGCACGGTACGGTGCAACTCGGCGGCCAGTTCGGTGCCGGTGGCGCCGGCGCCGATGATCGCCACGTGCAACTGGCCGGGCCGTACCGGTTCGGCCTGGGCATTGGCCCGCAGGCAGGCGTTGACCAGCCGGCGGTTGAACCGGCTGGCCTGCTCCGGATTTTCCAGCGGCACCGCGAATTGCGCCGCGCCGGGCGTGCCGAAGTCGTTGGTGACGCTGCCGATGGCCACGACCAGCATGTCGTAGGCCAGCGACGACGGTGGCGTGATCTGCCGTCCGTCCTCATCGTGCATCGCGGCCAGATGCAGTTGCTTGGCCGCGCGATCCAGGCCGATCACTTCGCCAAGTCGGTAATTGAAATGGTGCCAGTGCGCCTGGGCCAGATAGTTCAGCTCATGCTGCGACCGTCGCAGGCTGCCGGCGGCCACCGAGTGCAGCAGCGGCTTCCAGAGATGGGTGCGGGAACGTTCAACCAGGGTAATCCGTGCCTGGCCGCGCTTGCCAAATGTATCGCCAAGCTTGGTGACGAGTTCAAGGCCGCCCGCGCCGCCGCCGGCGACGACAACGTGGTATGGTTCGCTGGTCAATTTCGCCGCAACTGTCATGCAATGGTTTATCCGTACCGCTGTTGTATGGATCGTAACGAGACTTGCCTGGTTCAGCAAAGCCTTATGCGAATCTCTTGATCATTCCCTCATCCATGGCCACGGCCTCCTGGGTTGGATCACGCCGTCTGGCGGTCCAGCCAACGCCGTATCGTCGCGGGCGATGCCGCAGGTGTTGCTCAACTGGCTGGACTTCGGCATGACGCCACCGGCGGCGATCGAGCAGCCACGCTCCTTCTCCAGCAGATTTCCGGGTTTCTACAGCCCGCATGCCGACACGCCTGGCCACCTGGCCATAACGCCGCATTCTGATAACGGAACCATGATCGTGCACGGCCAGACGGGTCACGGCGTGGATTGCTGGCGGAACCAGGCATGGAAGGCCGGTTCGGTCTGTGCCATCATGCAGGACATGGGACTTGGAATGATGCAAGGCGGCGCCGACGCAGGCTGCCCGGACAGCGTGTGCCGCTGGTAATGAACGGGAACAAGCCGCGCCGCCCGAACCGGCCGATTCCGATCTTGCAAGGCGATCTCAGCCTGCTGAAGCTGGGCGCGTCGCGGTTCGACATTCATGATCCCTATCATCTGGCCGTCAGCCTGTCCTGGCCCGCCTTCGTCGCGGTCCTGCTGGTCGGCTGGCTGGCTATCAATCTTCTCTTCGCGTTGCTCTATGGGCTCAGTCCCGGCGACATCGCCAACGCCCGGCCTGGATCGCTCAGCGATTCGTTCTTTTTCAGCATCGAGACGTTGGCAACTGTTGGCTACGGCGTGATGGCGCCGGCGACGACCTATGGCCACATTGTCTCGGCGATAGAGATTGTCAGCGGCATGATGTTCACCGCCATCGTGACCGGTCTGCTGTTTGTCCGCTTCTCCAGGCCAAAGGCGAAGATCGTCTATGCGGAGCAGGCCGTCATTACCGCGAACAACGGCCAGCACACGCTGATGGTGCGCTTCGCCAACGCCCGCGTGACGATGATGACCAGCGCGCAGGCCCGCCTGTTCGTCCTGCTGGGCGAGCGTACCGCGGAAGGCGGTTTCTTTCGGCGCATTCACGATCTGCCGCTGATGCAGTCGCATCTGCCGCTGTTCGTCATGCCCTGGACGCTGATGCACCCGATCGACGATGCCAGCCCGTTGCGCGGCATCAGTGCCGATTGGTTGGAGCAGGGGGAAGTCAGGCTGTTCCTGACGCTGGAGGCGCGCGACCAGGCGCTCGCCACCGTCGTGAACGACATGAAATACTACGACGCCACGCATATTCGCTTCGGCATGCGCTATGCTGACTCCGTTACGCTGGGGAACGATGGCCAGGCCACCGCCGACCTGTCCCGGATCAGCCTGCTGGAACCCGACCTTGGGAACGTTCAAGACCAGACGCGCTGGGCGAGCTGATGTCCACCGCGACCTCGTTGCGCCGCAGGAAAGGGATCGTGAACGGCGCATCATAGGTCAGCAGGAAGGGCTTGCCGTCCGCGGTCTTCCCCGCCTTGGCCAGCGCCTGCAGCAGCAGGCGGTCATGGGCCTCGACGCTGGCGCGGTCCGGCCATCCAGTGAAGCGCAACACAGCCAGTTGTTCGGCCGGGACAGTGACGATCCGCACATTCGGGTCCAGCGGCTTTGGCGCCCCCTTCGCCACGACGTCGTTGGGCAGGAAAAAGCGCATCACGCCGCCAGCCTTGCTGCTTTGCACCGGCACCGTCATGGCGATCTTCTCGCCGCGCTGCGACACCGGGGCGGTCATCTCGATCTTCTCGCCGGTGGTGTTGTTGCCGGTGATGTAGCGGAACAACCGCGGGAAGGCGACGCTGCCGCCGCTGTCGTCATCGGTCTCCGCCGCGACGCGCTTGGGATAGTCGCGGATTTCCACACTGCCCGGAAGCCGCTCAACGACCGTGTAATGCGGCTGCTCGTACAGGCCGCGAATGCCGACCACGCCCAGGCTGGCTTCCGCGAAGGTCATCAAATAGTAGAAGATCGTGCCCATGTGCGTGTCCGTTCCCTGTCGCATCTACATGCGACAGACGGCCGCGGGGACAAGTCCGCGAGCAGGTCGGGTGCATCATCCGTGATAGCCGGAAGATCACGTCCGCCGAGCGCTTGCGGAAGCATAGGCGGCCTTGCCGGCCTGGCGGCGTTGCACGATCCAGGCAAGCCGCTCGCGCATGTTGGATAAATCGAGGTCGTCCGGATCGTAAGGACCACCATACCACTCGATCAGCCGGCGATGCTCGCGGTTGCGCCGGTTGGTGACCGCCTTCAGGAAGTCCGGGTAACCGAATGGGCCACCGACATCCTCGGGCGGCCCGCGTCTGGCGCCGTCGACGAAGCGAGGGTAAAACAGTGTCGGATCGGTTTCTCCCACTGCTTCGATGACCACGGTCAGATGCCAGTCGTCGCCAAAGTCGTAGGCGTAATCGAAGCGCTCGATGCCCTTGTTGACGAGCGCCTGGAGTTTCATTGACTTCGCGTGGTGGACCTTGCGCCCGTAATCCTCATCAGGGGCGGGAACGCCGTAGGATTTCTCCCCAATCCTAAACTCGAACAGATGGTAGTCAGACCAGCCGATCACCGCCTGGATCACGTCGTGCAGACCCTTTAGGTTCATGCCGAGCGGAACCTCGACCCGACGCCAGATTTCGGGGGTGATGTCTTGCAGGCTGAGGCGGATGCGGGCGTATTTCTCCGGGGTGTCCATGCCGATCACAATCCTTTTGGATAGGTCAGGAACTCCTCGATCACGTGCGGCGGCGCCTTGACGTAGTCGGAGGTGCGGCTGACGCCCAGCCCGGTCAGGCGGCGCAGTTTTACCGCGGTCTCGGCGGCCTTCACCACGATCGGGATGCCGTTGATCACCGGGGCGCCATCAACCGCATGGGAACGGATGCGGGCGAACAGCAGCATCGGGATGCCGCCACCGGGGATCAGCACATCGACGCCCTGCGCCACCAGCGGCTTCGCCTGTTCGGCGTATTTCCGCTCCACGTCGACCGCCAGTGCATTGTCCTGGTAGGCGCGCAGGATCTCGCCAGGCTCGAAGGTCATGGCATGCACGCCGGTCACCCGATGTTCCAGGCCGTACTTGCGAATCTGATGGTGGAACCAGGAGATGTAGCGCGGGTTGATCGTCACGATGCCGGTTCGTTGTCCCAGTTGGCAGGCGTGCAGCATGGAAGCTTCGCCCAACGCGACGACCGGGATATCAACGACGGATCGACATTCGTACAGCCCGGCGTCCTGGAAGTGGCCGATGATGAACGCGTCGTAGCCTTCCTGTTCGGCGCGGATGGCGTTGCAGATGACTTCGCGCGCGCAGCGGAATTCCATGATCGGATGCGCATAGGAATCGTGTGGCGTGATGCCGTGCACCTCGATGTCGGTCCCAGGATCGACGATATCCTGCAGATGCGCGCGCAGCATGTCCCAATACAGCGCGCCATTCTCGTAGTCGACGTAGCTCTGGTACCAGATGCGCATGCCGGAATTCCCTTCAGATCGTCAGCGAGCCTACGCTGGAGCCGCCGCAGACGAACAGGGTCTGCCCGGTGATGAACCCGCTGCCCGGGCCGGCGAAGAACATCACCGCCTCGGCCACGTCCGCCGGTATACCGAGGCGCTTCACCGGGATCGCGGCGGCGAGGGCGGCTTCCCGTTCACTGTCCGCCGGCACCACGGCGTAGAACATCTCGGTCTCCCGGATCGGGCCGGGTGCGACGACATTCACGGTAATCTGGTCGTGGGCCAGTTCCAGCGCCCAGGTACGGGCCATGCCGATCATCCCCGCCTTCGTTGCGGAATAGGCGGTGCGGGTGGCAAGGCCGAGCGCCGCGCGGGAGGAAACCAGAATGATGCGGCCGAAGCCAGCGGCGCGCATCGCCGGCAGTGCGGCCTGCACCAGCGCCAGGGCCGCGTTCAGGTGCAGTTGCGCGAGGGCGGCGATGTCCTCGGTGCCGACATCGGGCAGCGGCCGCGCCCGGATCGCGCCAGCATTGTGCACGACGTGAGAGATTGCATGGCGCTGCGCGATCGATTGTGCGGCCTGCGCGGTCGCCACCGCATCGTAAAGATCGACTTCAACATGCTCACAGCGGGCGTCCAGGGACGGGCGGCGCGATAGAGAAACGACGTGATGGCCGGCGGCAAGCATCCGCGCGCAGATCGCCGCACCGATGCCGGTGCTGCCGCCGGTGACCACAGCGACCGTCACGGCGTTGTCTCCACCAGCGCCAGCACGCGCAGCGGACTGCCGGAACCCTGGCGGATCTTCAGCGGCGCGGTCAGCAGCAGCGCGCCCACTGGCGGCAACAGGTCGAGGTTCGCCAGGCACTGCAAGCCGTAGCGCCCGCGCCCGTGCATGTAATGGTGCGCCGGATAGGGCGGGGTGAAATGCGCGGCTTGCCCGGCGTCGGTGCCAATTGTTTCCGTGCCTAGGCCATGCACGTCGCGTTCCTCCACCAGCCACTTCACCACCGCCGGCGCCGGGCCGGGCGAATGCGGACCGTCATCCGACAGGTTGACGTAATCGCGCGGCGGCCGCTTGTGCCAGTCAGTGCGCAGCAGCACCCAGGCGCGCGGCGGGATGCGGCCATGACGCGCCTCCCAGGCCTCGACGAAGGGGATGGTCAGGACGAAGTCGGCGTCGGCGGCGCATTCGGTTGAACAGTCGATAACGCAGGCAGGGGCGAGGAAATGTTCCGGCGGTATCGTGTCCACCGCATTATCGGGCAGTTCCTTGCCGGTTACCCAGTGGATCGGCGCGTCGAAATGCGTCCCGGTGTGCTCGCCCATGGAGACGTTGTTCCAGTACCAGGCAGGTCCGCGCTCATCGTAGCGCGACACTTCCTCCATGCGGAACGGGGCGCACTGGCCGAGCTCGGGCGGCATGACGATGGTCGGGAAGTCGGGTGCCAGGGTGTGGGTCAGGTCGATGACGCGAATGGTGCCGCTGGCCAGGGCGGCGGCGAGGGTCGCCAGGACGCTCACAGGCCAAGCTCCCGCTCCAGCGCCTTCGGCTGCACATCCAGGCGGGCACGGATGTCCTGCGCGATGTCGCCGACATAGGCGTCCTCGACGCCGCGCCGCAGTGCGTCGACGGTCGCCGAGGCCAGGGCGGCGGGCGCCACCTTGGGCGGCGGCACCGACTGGAACCATTCGGTTTCCAGCGGACCCGTGAACATGTTCAGCACCTTTACGCCGCCGCCGCGCAACTCCGCTCGTAACGCCTGGGCCGCGGACAGGCACGCTGCCTCGGCTGCCGAGAACGCGCCATAAGGCGGCCAGTTCATCAGCGCATGGACCGACAGCAGGTTGACGAACGCCGCCGCCGCGTTCACCCCGTCGGCGCCACGCGCGCGCATGGTCGGACCAAACTGTTGCGCCAGCCGCAACATGCCGAAGTAGCGGACGTCCATTTCCTCGCGCGCAATGGTCAGGCCGTGACGATGCATGATGCCGCCGAACCGGACATGCTCCGTGGTGTTGACCAGGATATCGACGCGGTGACTGATCTCGCCTGCAACGTCGGCGACGGCCTGGCTGTCGGTGACGTCCAGCGGCACGATCTCCACGCCGGCAATCGACAGCAACGCCGCCTCGTCAGGGAACGGCTTCCATGGATCGGCAATGCCGACGAAAATGAGGGACGCACCCGCCGCCGCCATTGCCCGTGCCATCGCCTGGCCGGTGGCGTTGCGGCCGTCGGTGACCAGCACGCGGCGGAACTTGGGATCGCAGGTCAGCTCGCGAAGCTGCACGTCGTCCTCCTGATGCGCGGTCGGGGCTTCCGGCATGGCCATGGCAACCGCGTTGCCGCTTTTGTCCAGCCGCAGGGTCATGCGAACCTGTGCTCCTTCCACCACATCGCCGTGCAGATGTGCGACGAAGGACGGGCCGCACTCCAAGGCCACCGTGCCGATGCGCCAGGGCATGCGCTCGCGGAAATAGACATCGGTGCTGGTGCGGATCGTCGTCTCCGCCAGCAGCACGCCCCTCGGCGAGACGTCCTGGAACGGCACACGAACCGAAAGGCAGTGCGGGCAGGCGTCGCACGGGGGATACAGGCAAGAACCGCAATCGGCGCAGACCTGCAGGGCGAAGCGTCCCTCCGCCGCCGCGGCGGTCAGGCCATGCGCGGTGCGGCTGCGCGTAGGCTGCGGCAGCAACGGCTCCCGCGTTTTCTTCAACGGGTCCTTCCGGCGAGGGCGGATCAGCTTCTGGGTCATGCGCGAGCCAGCAGCACGGCGGAACTGGCCAGGCCGCGGTCGTAGTTGATCATTCCGAAGCCGGAGACCAGGCCGATCCGTGCATCGGGAACCGTCGTGGCACCCGCTGTATCGGTCAACTGCCGCACCGCCTCCACCAGCCCCAGGTAGCCGCCGCCGGCGCCGGCCTGACCGACCGAGAGCTGCCCACCGCTGGTGTTGTGCGGGAAATCGCCGTCGCCGGTCAGGCTGTGGGCGCGGACGAACTCAGGTGCCCCGTTCTTGGCGCAGAAACCCAGGTCCTCGATCTGCATCATCACGATCACCGGATAGTCGTCGTAGGTCTGCAGGAAGTCCACCGCATCCGGGGTAACACCGGCCATGCCCCAGAACTCCTCCCGGTCCACCGCCCAGCCGCCGCGGAACTGGATCGGGTCGTCGGGAAAGGCGTTGTGCCGCTCGATTGTTGACAAAACACGGACGAATGGCAGGCCGAGTGCATAGGCGTCATCGTCCCGGCAGACCAGGAAGGCTTCGGCGCCGGCACACGGCATCACGCAGTCGAACAGATGAATTGGATCGGCAATCGCCCGGGCGCCGAGGTAATCGTCCAGCGTCAGCGTCTTGCGCATCAGCGCACCATCGTAGCGCTGCGCGTTGGCGCGTTGGGCGACGCAGATGCGGCCGAAATCTTCCCGCGTGGCACCAGTGCGGTTCATGTAGTGACGGGTGATCAGCGCGAAGCTGGCGTTCGGGCCGCCCGAGCCATACGGATAGACCGCGTCCTGGGCGAAGCGGGAAAACGTCGTCAGCGTCTTGCGAAAACTGTCCACGTGGTTGGTATCGGCGGCGACGCAGGCAACGAAATCCGCATCCCCCGCCTGGACGGCTCGCGCGGCCCGCCGCAGCGCCACGCCGCCGCTCGCCCCGCCCATCGGCACGTGATCCAGCCAGCGTGGCGAAAGTCCAAGATGCTGGGTCAGCCCTACCGCTGTATCCGGCGCCAAGGTGAAACTGGACACCGACAACCCATCAAGATCCCCCGGCTTCAGCCCCGCCCGTCGCGTCAGTTCACAGAGCGCTCGGCCGATCCACCAGTGCGCGCTGTTCACCGAGTAGCGGCGATACGGGATGCTGATCGGTGCGCACACCGCCACCCCATCGTAGCCGCGGCGTTTCATGGTTGCCGCCGCTTCAAGCTTCTTGTGTCGTACGCGGTGCCGGCCAGCGAGGCGACCAGCCGCTTCAATTCGCCACGCTGGATTTTTTGCGTCGATGTCAGCGGCAGTTCCGGAACGAACGCAATGAAGCCAGGGGCCTTGTAGTAGGCCAGCCGATCAACGCACCAGGACGCGATCTCGTGTGCCAGCGCCTGGTTCGGTTCGGCATGAGTGACGATACAGGCGAAGACTTCCTCGCCGCGCACCGGATTGGCGATTGGCGCGACGGCGACACCGGCGACGGCGGGGTGCTGGCGAAGCGCGCTTTCGACCTCCACCGCCGCGATGTTCTCGCCGGAGCGGCGAATGACGTTCTTGCGGCGGTCGACAAAATGCAGCGAGCCGTCCGGCCCGCGCCGCACCACGTCGCCGGTATGGAACCAGCCGTCCTTCCAGGCCTCGGCCGTGGCGAGAGGGTCCTTCAAGTATTCGCGGAAGAAGCCGAGGCGCGGATCCGGACCAGCGTGACGGACCAGCAACTCCCCAGGTTCGCTGCCGGCCTCGCGGATGATGTCGCTGCCGTCCTCGCGGACGATGTCGCTGCCGTCCTCGCGGACGATGTCGCTGCCGTCCTCGCGGACGATGTCGCTGCCGTCCTCGCGGACGAGTCGACATTCAATCTCTGGCGCGGGGCGGCCGAAGCAGCAGGTGCCGATGTGGCGGGGTTCTTCATGCGCGGCGATGACCGCGCCGGCGCCGGTTTCCGTCATCGCCCAGGCTTCAATCAAGGGAAAGCCGAAACGCTGCTCGAACGGCGCATGCAGCTTGCCATCCACCCCGGCGCCGAAGCCGAAACGCACAGCATGGTCATGGTCGGCCGAACCGGGCGGATCAGCCATCAGGATTGGCGGTATGACACCAAGGTAGTGGATGACGGTGGCGCGAGATTCCCGCACCGTCGCCCACCAGCCGCGCGGATGGAATCGGTCGAGCGGGATCAGGCAGCCGCCGGTTTCCAGCATCGCCATGGCGGAATAGGCCAGCGCGTTCATGTGGAACAGCGGCAGCGGGGTCAGCATCCGCTCCTGCGCCGTATGCATCGCGCCCAGGCCGCCGAGGCCGGCGTACCATTGGCCAGCTTGCAGGAAATAGCCATTCGGCAGAACGCAGCCCTTGGGCTGTCCCGTGGTGCCGGAGGTATAGAGCAGCGCCGCCTCTTCACGTGCGGGACCACCCGGTGTCACAGGCGCGGGCGGAGCGTCGGGCGCGCTGATCGGCACGTTCCGATCTCCGACGGCTTGCCGCAGCGCGGACTGCCGGGACGGGACGGCGACAATGGCGACAAGTTCTGAGTGTGGAATGACATAGGAGAACTCGGTGATGCGCAGGTCCGGGTTCAGCGGGACGATGGATACGCCAAGAGCATTCAGCGCGAACCAGTGAAGCAAGAAGGCGGGACGATTTTCCAGCAGCAGACCGACCCGATGGCCGGGGCCATAGCCAGCTTCGTCATAGAGTGTCCGTAGGCGGAGGACGTCCTCCAGTGCCCGTGCATAGGTGATGTCTCCGGCGGAGATGCCGTAGGCGGCGGCGGTGTCCCGCGTTACGCACAGCCAGGGGCGCGTGGCGTGGGTGCGGGCGGCGCGGGCGAAGGTCTCGAAGACGGTGGATGCGGCGGACGTCACTAGGGAAGCCTTCCGCCTCGTGTCATCGCCGCGTCCGGCTCGGGCAACATTCATGGGAAAAGCTGAAGGCTGCCGAAGGCCGCATCGCAGTTGACCAGATCGACCCGCTTGAGCTGGATGCGCAAGGCACCGCCGATCAGCGTCAGATCATGCGTCGCCCAGGCGGCATAAAGGTCCTGCCGGTCCTGCCGTGTCTCCACATAATGCATTGCCGTCCACACGACATATCGGTTCGCCTCGGGATCGAACACATCCACCTGCGGCTGCTGCAGCACGTGATGGCACCGGCTGCGCGGCTTCTGACTGTAGGTGCGGTTGCCCTTCAGCCGTTCGACGCGCAGACGCAGCAGGAACAGGTCCTCGTCCATCAGCGACGTGGTCAGCCGCCGGTCGGTCTGGCCGTATTCGAGCGGCATCCAGTAGCGGCCATCCTCGGCGAACAGCGCCAGCCATTCGTCGAAGCGCTGTTCATCGATCAGCCGAGCCTCATGGTAGACAAAGGTGATCAGGTGGTCCTTGGTGATCATGATGCAGCCTGGGTCATGCCGCCGCGGTCATGTAGCGGGCCCAGGCGCGGAACTGGTTGCGCATCTGCCGCTCGGTGGTGCCGTTGTCGACCGCCAGCGGCGCTTCGTTCGGCGTGTAAAGCCGGTGCAGGCTGACCCAGGGATTGCCGTTGGCTTGCAGCCCCTCCTGCGCGCGCTCGTACATCTCAAGGTCGTCATGGCCGACAACCGAGGTCGGGGCGTTGATCAGCCGGTTGTAGACCAGCGTGCGCTCCAGCAGGAAGTCCGGCGCGTCCACCAGGCGGAACGTCCAGCTTTCCACCAGCGTGCGGTCGGCGGCGAGCGGCTTGAACAGCCGCAGCAACTGGATCGGCCCCTTCACCATCAGGTTGGGAAAATAGATCGTGTTGTGGCGGCTCTCATCCAGGATCGCCTTGGCCCGCGTCTCGCCATAGGCGTTGACCATCTGCTCGAAATAGCCAGGCACCGCCGCATAGTTCGAGTGGATCGAATGGCTGACCCCGGTATGGCCATGACCGTTGTTCCAGGTGCGGATACCCATCGTCTCGTAGAACTCGTACGGCGCCATGAAGGGCGCGTAGATCTCCACCGCAATCGGCTTCGGCGTCTGCTCACCAGCCCGCTTCCACAGCTCGATCGCGGCGCCGGCCGAGGACATGTGCGCGACCATCGGATGGCAGGTGTCGGTCTGGTTCTCGACCAGCATCTTCCAGTTGCAGTTGTGCATATAGCGCAGCACGCCGCCGGCGACCTCCAGCCGGCCGGCTGGCGAGCGGTCCACCATGTTGTCGATGCTGGACAGGGAGTCTCCGAAATAGGCTTCGAAGCTGGGGCCGCTGTCCGTCATCCGGGCGAAGACGAAGCCGCGGTAGTTGTGGACATGACGTACCGGCGTAAGGCCCTGCGCCGCCTGGCTTTGCGCGAAAGCCGCATTTTCATAGCCCGTGGGCAGCGGCAGCGCGGCCGGGGTGCCGTCCGTCCGAAAGCTCCAGGCGTGGTAGGGGCAGCGGAAGAACTTGCCGGTGTTGCCGTGGGTTTCGGTAGTAATCCGGGTGCCCTTGTGCGGGCAACGGTTGTAGAAGACGTGGACCACGCCGTCCTCATGCCGCACCATCAGCACGGGCTGCGCGCCGATCGTCGTGCCATAATAGTCGCCCGCCTTGGGCACCTGGCTGTCGTGGCCGACATAGATCCAGGTGTTGGCGAACAGCCGCTGCATCTCCAGCGTGAAGATGTCCGGGCTGGTGTAGACGTCGCGATGCACCTCGGCGTCGCGCACCAGGGCGGCCAGGGCATCAGGGTTGTCGTGATACCGGCTGGTCATGCCGCCGTCCTTTCGTCAAGGAACGAATCCACGGTCCGCAGCGCTTCCTCCAGCGCCGCACCCTGCTCGTCTTTCAACGCGGCCTCCCGCAGGCGGCGGACCCAGACAGCAGCGTCGGACCGGCCGCGCAAGCGTTCCGCCGCCGCCATCACGCGGGCGTACTTGTCTAGCCCGCGTGCATGAGTTTCGCTGTAGCCCTTGATCAGCCGCTGGTTGGTCAGCAGTTCCGCCGCTAGCGCCGGGTCGTGCGGGGCGACGGCGCGCACGGTGGACAGCCAGGCCTCGATGCGCGCCGACTCCCGCGCGTGCCGCAACGTCCGCCGCCGCCAGCCGCGCAGGCCGGCAGCGGCGTAGAGCATCAGGAAGCCGGTCACGGTGTCGGTCCTGATGCGCCGCGGACCGCAGATCACGCGGTCCAGCGAGGCAACCAGCCGGGGGCGCCGTTCGACGGCCTCACCCAGACCAGGTGGCAGCAGGCCAAGGAGTTCTTCCATGCGCGGATGCATGAATTCGGTGGTGGCGATGAGCTGACCGGATTTGGCCGCCATTTCGTGGCGGACGCGGGCGGTGCGGGACGGCTGGGTTTTCAGCGTGGCGACGCGGATGACATCGTCGTAGACCATGGCGCGGGCGATGTACTTGGCAGCGGTTTGGGCCAGGTCGCCCGTCATGACAGCGGAAGCAACCGACTCCACCGCGTCCAGATACGCCGCGCCATAGGCGACGTCTTGGTATCCCACGACATGCCGCAGCCCCTCGGCCAGCATCTCATGGGCTGCCGGCGGCAGCATGGCGGCACGGGCCAGCAACGCGTCGTACGGCGCATGTCCCACCGGCTTCAACATGGACGGCAGGTCCGGCGGCGCGGCCGTCGGAGCTGCTTGCGGCGGCGTGCGCGCTGCATCGAAACCCAGCGCAAAACCCCGCAGGCTGGCTTGCACGCCGATGCCGGCTTCGCTGATCGTCGCCTCGAACGCGTCGCGGCCGAACGGCAGCACAGCCGCGCCGCACAGCGCGCCGAACAGCACTGACGAGATCACGCTGCCGGCCTGCTCCGCCAGCGCCGCCATGTCGAACGCCACGAACCGCCTGGATGCAGCCTGTGCCGCCCGCGTTACCGCGCCTGGGTCGGCCGTGCCGTCGCCCGGCATTTCCTTCTCCGACACCGCGAAGGCGCGATGCGTGGAGGCGATCAGGGTGGTCCGGTCCGGTGTGACCAGGCCGCGCTGCATGGCGCGTCCAGCCTCCATCCACTCGGCCGCGATCACCACGTCCACGTCGCCCGGCGCCGCCATGGCGGAGAACACCGGCACCTGGCCGGGCAGCGCGGCGATCGCTTCCACGTAGTAGACCGTCGCGCCGGTACGCTGCGCCACGCCGGGCACGCTGGTGGATTGCGCCTGCCAGCCCTCCCGCTCCACCAGTGCCACGATCCAGTCGACCAGCACGCCGCCGCCCTGGCCACCGATCGCCAGCACGGCGACGGTGATCGGGCGCGTCAGGGTGCTGGCGTGTGTAAGGGTGCCATCCATCTCAGGCCGGCATCCAATGGCGAGCGGCGCGGCGGCGTTGCAGGGCGGTGATGACGGTGGCGCGGAGGCGCGCCAGCATGCGGTCCGCCCAGCGCGGGTTCTCGATGATGTCGGCGCGGTAGAACGACGGACACAGCACCGCGGCCGTCGCGACTTCTCCGCAGTGGCCGCAGCCGACGCAGGAATTATCGATCGCCGCCACCGGGTCGTCGCGCAATTTCTCGCCGGTGTGCTTCAGCGACAGCGACGGGCAGCCGGACAGGCGCATGCAGGCGTGATCGCCGGTGCAGACATCCTGGTCGACGCCGAAACGGGGCCGTACCACCCGCTTGCCCGCCTTGATCGCCGCCTGTGCCAGCGGTTTTTCCCGCCGCTGGCGGTTCAGCATGCATTCGGATGACGCGACGATCACCTTCGGCCCGCGCGTGACCGTCGTCAGCGCGTCCCGCAGCACGTCGCGCATCCTCGCCACGTCATACGTCCGATCGACCTGCCGCACCCAGCGTCCACCAACGCCGCGCACCGCCTGCGCGATGGCGTGGCCGGTGGATCGCCGCCGGCCGGGTGCGCGGGACGACAGCAGGTCCTGCCCGCCCGTCGCCGCCGAGTAATGATTGTCGACAATGATCGTGACGTTGTCGCTCTTGTTGTAGACCGCGTTGCCGATCCCCGACGTCAGGCCGTTGTGCCAGAACCCGCCGTCGCCCATGACCGAGATCACCCGCTTGCCCTCGCCGCCATTCAGCGCCGAGGCCGAGGCCGGGCCCAGCCCATAGCCCATCGTCGTGGCACCGATGTTGAACGGCGGCAGGATGGAGAACAGGTGGCAGCCGATATCCGCCGCGATGTGATGCGAGCCGAGTTCCTTCTCGACCAGCTTCATGGCGGAGAAGATCGGCCGCTCCGGACAGCCGGTGCAGAAGCCGGGCGGCCGCGCCGGCACCACGGCGGCCAGGGCGCGAACCGGTTCCTCGTCCAGCACGGCGGCGGCGTTGGCACGCGGCAGGAGTTCCGCGGCCAGATCGGGGGCGGCCGTGGCGAGGAAGCCGCGCACGCCGTCCTCCAGCACCGCGACGGTGTATTCGCCTGCCATCGGCAGGACACGCTTGCCGATCAGGCGGGTGGGCAGGTCGGCTTCACGCAGGATGCGGGACAGCGCCTGCTCGATGAAGTCGGGCTGGCCTTCCTCGACCACCAGTACGGCGCGCTTGTCGCGGCAGAAGTCGACGACTTCCTCGTCCACCAGCGGATAGGTGACGTTCAGCACATACAGCGGCACGCGGGTGTTGCCCCAGATGTCGGCGAGGCCGCTGCGCATCAGCGCGCGCATCACGCCGTTGTACATCCCGCCCTGCAGGATGATGCCGATGTCGGACAGATCGCCGTCGAGGAACTCGTTCATGCGCAGGTTGCGGATGGCGTTCACCGCTTCGGGCCAGCGGCGGGCGATCTTGTCCCGCTCATGCGCGAAGCTGGCGGGCGGCAGCACGATGCGGCTGGTGTCGCGCCGCGGCGCGTTGCGCGCCTGGGTCAGGCTGAACGGCGGCTTCTTGTTGTCCTTGGTAACGAAGCTGCCGTGCACGTGGCAGGCACGGATGCGCACCTCCAGCATCACCGGAGTGTTCGACGCTTCCGACAGTTCGAACCCCTGTTCCACCGCCCGCACAATAGAAGGAAGATTCGGCCGCGGATCGAGCAGCCAGAGCTGCGATTTCATGGCAAAGGCATGGCTGCGCTCCTGCATGATGGAAGAGCCTTCGCCGTAGTCCTCGCCCAGGATGATCATCGCGCCGCCGGTCACCCCGCCGGACGACAGGTTCGACAGCGCGTCGGACGCGACGTTGGTCCCGGCGGTGCTCTTGAACGTCACCGCGCCGCGGATCGGATACATCACCGAGGTCGCCAAGGTGGCGGCGGCGGCGGCTTCATTGGCGCTGGATTCAAAATGCACGCCAAGCTCGGCCAGGATGTCGGACGCATCCGCCAGCACGTCCATCAGGTGGGAGATCGGCGCGCCCTGATAGCCGGCGACGTAGCCGACGCCGCATTCCAGCAGCGCCTTGGTGATCGCCAGGATGCCCTCACCGCGGAATTCCTGCCCGGCGCCGAGGCGGAGCTGCTGCACTTCACGGGCAAAGGAGCGTTCTGCCATGTTGATCCTATGGTGTCAGTGGATCATGCACCAGAGCGGGGCTTTGATCCAGCGTGCGGCAGCGCGGCGTCGGGGCGAGCATTCATAAGAAGCTATCGGGGTCGGGGATTTCTGGATTTAAGCCACCTTCAACCAGATAAAAGCCGAGCGCGCTCAATGGATCAAGGTCACCAGTTCGGAATAGGGCGTCAGCTTCGCATCCGCGGTATAAAGCCGCGCCGGTTCGGCGATCGCCTGTGCCACCAGCAGGCGGTCGAACGGGTCGCGGTGATGCGGCGGCAAATCCGCGACCTTGGCGGCGGTCGCGGCAAACACCGGAAGCTCGGTAAAACCGGTCGAACGCGCGGCATCCGCGATCGCTTCGGGTCGAACCGGAAAATCGGTTCGGCCGAGCCGCACCTTGATGGCGATCTCCCATATCGAGGCGGCGCTGAACAGGACTTCGTTGCTCGGGTCCTCCAACAGGTCTCTTGTCTCCCGGTCCAGCCGAACCGGTTCATCGAGCGCCCAAAGCAGGACGTGGGTGTCGAGCAGCAGGCGCATCAGGATGCTTCGAAGCGGTCGAGTTCCTCCTCGGGCAGTGCGGCGTCGAAATCGGCTGGCACCTTGAGCTGCCCGGCGAGTATGCCCAACTGGCGGCGCTCGGATTTGGCAGGGGCCATGAACGGCACGAGACGGGCGACCGGCTTGCCAGCGCGGGCGATGACGATGTCCTCCCCCGCGCTGGCGGCATCGACAAGGCGCGAAAGCTGGGTTTTAGCGGCATGAATGTTGATGAGAGACATGATTAGTATCCAACCGGACTAAGCTTAGTCCATAATGCAGATACGGGTTGGGCTGCAAGCAGGTTTTGTCCGTGAGGCGTGGTGATCACAGACGTGCGGTGATCGGCAAGCGCGGCTAGCCGAGGGTGCTCTGAACCCGTGACCTCAGGTGTCGCTGAGAAGAAGTGCGCCAGATTGCGCCGGCATGTGCATCGGATCGCTTTGCACGCGCCATCTATTTCAATCATATCTCGCGGAAGTAAGAGGGGCAAAATCCCGGGCAAGTTATGTAAACTCGAGCATTGTTGCGATTCTCATCATCACAACAATGGCGGATTGCCGTCATTTGGTCCTTCGACGCTGCATCATGCTGCACCTGCGTGCCCGGGGTTTTGCCCCTCTTACTCGCGGAAGCTGTAACCTGTTGAGACAACAGAATTAATGGAAATGACCGAATGTCTTGAGTTTCGAAACAGGAGTGCGCATTAGCCGCCGCATAACATCGATTAGGCGGTCTCGTAGAGCTGGTGATTTGTGGCAGACTTTCGTGTCGCACAATGCCATGAACCGCGGAGGCGACCTGCTCATGGAACATATTGCCAGCTCTGGCTGTGCGCCGGTCGGGACACGGTTCGACCCTAATCGGCGCCAATCCAGCGTGGCCGGCGGGCGTGGCTCAGGGCTACGTTGCGAGGCGCGCGCGACATGAACACTGAACAGATCAAAATTCTGGCAACAGCGCTTAACAATGTCGGCGTCGGTTCCATTCTCGCCGGGATCATAGCGCCAACCGTGGCTGGCACAGTCGGCGATCCTGTCCATATTATGTTATGGATTGGCTGTGGCATCAGTTTTATTTCTTTGGCCTACGGCCTGCTTGGGAGGCTTCCATGACTTTTGAACTGTATTGGGCGCTCGTCCCCGCGATCGGCATCGGCCTGTGCGGCGTCGGCTGGCTGGCGCTCTGGGTTACGCGACCGCGCAGAATGGTTACATCCGATTTTGACCGAGTTTTCGCTTAGGCTGGACGGAACTCCAGATCATGACATCCCAGGAATTCAAGGCTTGGCGCGAAAAGCATGGTTTTACCCAGTTTCAAGCTGCCACCGAACTCGGCTTTCCCGCCAGTGCCATAGCAGGCTATGAACGTGATCAAAGTGTTGAACCTTCGATTTCAAAGACCATCGAGCAAGCCTGCGAGAATTTCGACCATCGTATAATACTCAGATTAAGGATTAAGGAAAAGATTAGGGAAAAAATTAAATCTGGGGGACCTCCAGGCAGTATTACTCCGGAAATCTTACAAGAAATTCTTCTTGGGATCGTTGATGCAATTTAGCGGATAGCGATAGTGGAGGACAATCAGCCGTACAACCGCATAATAACGGATTATGTTAACCATTAGACACAACTTGAGCCTGTCAGGAATCTTGCGTGACGGGCTTGGAGTGGTCCCTTACAAAAGATTCCTGACAGGCTCGTGCGTCAACCTACGCTGCCCCATCCACCATCTTATTCGTCGTCACAAGCTCTCACCCGGCAAGCCACTTGCGATCTCTCAAACCCCGCCGCTGCTGATAACCCGCCTTCTTTGAAATTACCCGGTCAGGGCTGACGCGTATCCACTTCCTTACGCCTGGGACGGTGTCGCTTCACCTCTGTCCCAAGGCTATCAAGCCCGGAAATGGTGACGGGTTTCCGGTCGGGGAACTCCGCAGTCAGCCGCAACTGCCCGCCCATCGCCTCGACATACGAGCGGAGCGTCGAAAGCAGGAAATCGCTGCGCTTTTCAATGCGCGACACACCATCCTGCGAGATACGCAGGGCCTCCGCCATCCTCGTCTGCGTCAGTTCATGCGCCTTGCGTAAGTCGCGCAACGTCATCTCGTCCTCGATGAGACGCGCCGAAGCCACCGTGATGTCCTGTTGCTGGTCTGGCGGCAGGCCGCCGATCACGTCATCCAACGTCCTTGCCATGTCAGTCGCCCTTTTTCTGCCGCGCCAGGTGGTCGTCAAACCGCTTGTCCGCTGTGGCGCTAAGGCTGCGGTAGAACCGTGCCTCACTTCCGCCCGACTTGTCGCCGGCGACCAGAACGATGGCCTGCCGCGAAATGTCGAAAGCAAAGGCTGCACGCCACGCACCATCCGCCGCGTTGAACCAAAGTTCCTTCATGTTGCCGTGCCGCGAGTTCTTGAATGTATCCACATGAGGCCGCCCCAGCATTGGCCCGATGCTTTCCAGTAACCGCGCTTTGGCCGCCAGTGCCGTTTGCACGTCGCGGGGCAGTTCGAGAAATTCAGCGTCGAACGCCTCATGGAAAACAACGACCCAAGCCATATGTCACTATTAGTTTAGGGAAATATGTTTCTGAAGGCATATTTCAGATGCCAACCGACTTCCCTGTTTAGCTCTCCTGATGACCTCTAAGCATTTTGGCTAGAGCCTGTTATGGACCTGCGGCGGAGTAATCACCAAGTTTGCAGGCATGAGCACCGTCCGCAAGCCCTACCCGTCTGATGTAACTGATGAAGAATGGGTTTTGGTTGCGCCGTACCTGACCTTGCTGGCGGAGGATGCCGGACAACGGGCCCATCCGCTACGGGAAGTGTTCAACGGCCTGCGATACATCATCAAGACCGGCGCGCAATGGCGCTGGATGCCAAATGACCTGCCGCCCTGGGCAGCGGTCTACCAGCAGGCGCAGCGGTGGTTGGCAGCGGGCTGTTTCGAGGCGCTGGTTGACGATTTGCGGGCGGTGCTCCGCCACGCCTTGGGCCGCTCAGCAGAGCCAAGCGCCGTCATTCTCGACAGCCGTACCCTGCGGTCCTCGCCGGAAAGCGGGCAGCGTGCGGGCTATGACGGTGCCAAGCGCAAAAAGGGCTCGAAGCTGCATCTGGCGGTCGATACGCTGGGCAGTCTGCTGGCACTGCACGTCACTGCGGCTGATGTCGACGAGCGGGTTGAGGTCGGCCGACTGACCCGGACGGTGCAGGCCGTGAGTGACAACAACGTCGAGGTTGCGTTCGCCGATCAGGGCTACAATGGTCCCAACGCCGCCGCGGCCGCCGAAGCCAACGGTATCGAACTGGTTGTGGTCAAGTTGCCGGAAGCCAAAAAGGGTTTTGTCTTGCTACCGCGTCGCTGGGTGGTCGAGCGGTCGTTCGCTTGGATGACCCGCTTTCGGCGCCTGGTCAGGGATTATGAACGATATGCCAGTACTCTGGCAGGATTTCACCTCATTGCATTTGTATGCCTCATGCTCAAACGCGTCGCTTCACTGGCGGTAGGTTCATAACAGCCTCTAAGTCGATAGCCTGATACTTTTTGTTGCCCTCCACGGACCGTAACGCCCATGGTCCACCCGCGTTAGCCGGTCTCCCGCCGCCGCCCCAGATACGTTTCGACCACCCGTGCATCCTCGGCCAATGCCACACACGGTCCATGCAGTGCGACGCGGCCCATCTCCAGCACATACCCATAATCCGCCAACTGCAAGGCGGCCCGAGCATTCTGCTCCACTATCAAAATGGCGATGCCCCGATCGCGCAGTCCCGCGATCACCCGGAAAATATCCCCCACGACCTTCGGCGCCAGCCCCAGACTCGGCTCATCCAGCAGCAGCAACCTGGGCTGAGCCATTAGCGCCCGCCCCAACGCCAGCATCTGCCGCTCGCCGCCCGACAGCGTGCCCGCCAACTGCCGCCGCCGCTCCGCCAGCCGGGGAAACACAGCAAACACGTCCGCCATCGAGGACCGCAGGTCGCGCGCACCCTGCCGCCAGCGAGCGAAGGCGCCGAGTTCCAGATTGTCCTCCACGCTCATGTCGGTGAACAGCGCGCGGGTTTCCGGCACCAGGACCACGCCGTGCCGCACCAGCCAGCCGGCATCGCCTGCCTTCTGGCCCATGAACATGACGCTGCCCTGGCGCGGCAGAAGCCCCATCACCGCGTGCATCAACGTCGTCTTGCCGGCGCCATTTGGCCCGACGATGGCGACGATCTGCTTCGCCGCGACCGATAGCGTCACGCCATGCAGCACCTCCGCTCGGCCATAACCGGCGGACAAGCCGTCGACCTCCAGCAAGGTCATGCGATGCCACCGAGGTAAGCTTCCTGCACCGCGCGATCGTCCTGCACCTGCTCCGGCCGGCCGTCGGCGATCTTCTCGCCGAAATCCATCACCACGACCCGATCAGCGAGGCCCATGACGAAATCCATGTCATGCTCCACCAGCAGGATCGCCAGGCCCTCGTCACGCAGCGCCTCCAGCAGGGTGGCCAGCGCCTGCTTCTCCCGCAATCGCAATCCCGCCGCGGGTTCGTCCAGCAGAAACACCACGGGATCGAGGCACAGGCCGCGGGCGATCTCCACCAGGCGCTGCCGCCCCAGCGGCAGGTTGCCAGCCGGCAGGTGCAGCGCGTCGCCAAGTCCGACGCGGTTCGCCTGTATCCGCGCGGCATGCAGCAGCGCCGCCTCCTGCGGCCGGTCCAGCCGCAGCATGGAGCGGATCATGCCGCCCCGCCCGCGCAGGTGCGCGCCGAGGGCGACGTTGTCGAGCACGCTCGCCTCCGGCAGCAGCTTCACATGCTGGAACGTGCGTGCCAAACCGCGACGAGCGGTCGCACGCGCGCCCTGACCCTGGATGTCGTGGCCCAACAGGCTGATCGACCCGGCGTTCGGCGTCATCGCACCGCTGATCAGGTTGAAGGTGGTACTCTTTCCCGCGCCGTTCGGGCCGATCAGCGCCACGATCTCCCCCGCATGCACCGACAGGTCGATGGCATGGGCGGCAAGCAAGCCGCCAAAGCGCTTTTCCAGCGCGGTCGCCTCCAGGACCAGTGCGCCGCGCGCCGGCATGTCCCGATGCGCCAGCCTCGCGCCCGCGGGCAGCGGCACCGGCCGAACCCGGCGCGTCAGCAGCGGCGCGATCCCGCGCGGGGCGTATTGCAGCAGCAGGATGACACCGAGGCTGAACACGACCGTCTCGAAATTGCCGGATGAGCCCAGCAGGCGCGGCAGCAGCTCGGTCAACTGGTCCCGCAGCACCACGACCACGGCGGCACCGATGACCGCGCCGCCCAGTTGCGAGACGCCGCCGATGACGACCATGAAGACATATTCGATGCTGGCGTCCAGGCCAAACGGAGCCGGGCTGACGTAGCGCTGCACATGCGCGAACAGCCATCCCGCCACGCCGGCCAGCAGTGCTGCCAGCACGAAGGCGGCGCGCGCCTGGCGGGCGGTGTCGATGCCCACACTCTCCGCCATGACGCGGCTTCGCGCCAGCGCCCGCATCGCTCTGCCGGTGCGGCTGCGCAACAGGTTGCCGCACAGGACATAGACGCAAACCAGGACACCGCCGATCAGCGCCGCCGCGACGCCACGGGTAATGCCGGGGAACAGCGGCGGAATTTCACCAAAGCCGTTGAAGCCGCCCAGACCGGGGATGACGCCGAACAGGTAGAAGAAGCTGGCGCACCACGCGATCGTGGCCAGCGGCAGATAATGGCCGGAGATGCGGGAGGTGATCAGGCCAAGCAGGTAGGCGGTGCCCCCGGTTATCGCCAACCCGGCGGCCAGGCCGGCCAGCGGCGGCCATCCGGCGAACCGGGTCAGCCAGGCGGTGGTGTAGGCGGCGAGTCCGACAAACGTTGCCTGCCCGAAGGACGTCTGCCCACTGACGCCGGTCAGCATGACCAGGCCGAGGGCAACGATCGCCGCGATACCGACAAAACCGGCCATGGTCGCCTGGTATTCGGTCAGGACCGAGGGAAGCAGGGCGCAGGCAAGCAACGCTGCCAGCGGAACAAGGGCACGATTCATGAAGAAGGCGGCAGCCTGCCCGGCATGATCGCCTGATTTCGATCAGGACAGGCTTCGCCATGACGGTGTTCCGACCGCCGGATGGCCGTCACGCCTGGTCCTCCGGCGTGCCGCGCGCCAGCGACAGCCAGACCAGCACCGGGATCAGCAATGCGAAGACGATGACGTTGCGGTATTCGCTCGCCCAGAAGCTGGAGAACGATTCCAGCACCCCTACCAGCAGCGCCCCCGCCGCCGCCACGGGGTAGGAGGCGAGGCCGCCGATCACCGCGGCGACAAAGCCTTTCAGGCCGATCTCGAACCCGGTGTCATAGGACAGCGGCGTGATCGGCGCGATCAGGATGCCGCTGATCGCCGCCGCGAAGCTGGCCAGCGCGAAGGCCGTGCGTCCGCTCAAGGCATGGTCGACGCCGATCAGCCGCGCGCCCAGCCGGTCCGACGCCGCCGCGCGCAGCGCCTTGCCGTACAGTGTCCGGACGAAGAACCAGCGCAGCGCGCCGACCATGACCAGGCACACCAGCCCGACGCAGAGCGACTGGCCGGATACCTCCGCCGATCCGATCTCGAAGCTCGCATCCGTCAGCGCCGGCGTGGAGACGCCCTCGGCGCCGAAGGCATAGAGCGAGACGCCGATCAGCACGAAATGCAGCGCCATCGAGACGATCAGCAGCGCCAGCATGGATGACTCGCCCAGCGGTTCATAGGCGAAGCGATACAGCAACGGGCCGAGGGCGGTGACGATGGCGAGTGTCAGTACCATCATCACCGGGGCAGGCGCGCCATAGCGCGCGGCGGCCCAGCAGGCGAGGGTCAGCGCGGCGGGTGCCAGGCCATATGGCAGCAGTGCGCGTATCCGTCCGCGCCCCAGATCCAGCACGAGCGCCAGCACGCATAGCCCATCCAGCAGCCAGATCGTCCCAGGCACCCGATGGCCGATCATGCCGGCCAGCGAAAGCGCGGCATAGGAAACCAGGTCGCCCTGCGGAATGAAAATCACCCGCGTCACGCTGAAGGCAATCAGCAGCCCGACCGCCAGCAGCAGATAGATCGCCCCGGTCGTCAGTCCATCCTGCAACAGCGCCAGGACAATCGGGCCGTCCATTCACCGCAGCCGGCTAGTGGACCAGCCGCCATTGTCCGTCCACCGCCTGCACCAACACGCGGGCGCGGTCGTCCATGCCGTTATGGTTGGTCGGCGACATCGAATAGACGCCATGCACGCCGATCAGGTCGTGGGTCTTTTCCAGCGCGTCACGCAGCCCGACGCGGAATGCCTCGGTGCCGGGCTGGGCGGCTTTCAGCGCGGCCGGGATGGCGGCCTGAAGCAGCAGCAGCCCGTCCTCGCTATAGCCGGCGAAGGGGCTGACGGAGTCGGGGCCGAATTTCGCGATCAGGGCCTTCATGAATGTCGTGGCCGGCGCCCGGGACGGCACGCTTGCGGGCAACTGATCATAGACCACGACCGGGCCAGTGACCGCGATGGTGCCGTCCACCTGGGCGCCGCCGACGCGCAGGAAGGCCGGGCTGACCATGCCGTGGTTGCCGTAGATCAGGCCTTTGTAGCCACGCCGGTGCAGCCCGACATCCGGCAAGGCACCGGGCGTGCCGGAGCCACCGATCATCACCGCATCCGGCTTCTTCGACATCGCCTTCAACACCTGCGCTTCAGTCGAGGTATCGGTGCGGGAATAGCGCTCGTCCGCCACCAACTCGATGCCGGCCTTGGCGGCGGCGGTCTTGGTCGCCTCATACACCTGATCGCCGAAGCCGTCGGCAAAGCCGATATACGCCAGCCTTTTGACGCCGTGCTTCTTCATGTCGGCGACCACGGCATTCACCATCAGCCCAACCGGCTGCACGGCGGAGAACGTGTAGGGATACTTCACCGCATCATAGTCGAGCGGTGCCGTGGCGATCATCGGCACCTTCGCCGCGTTCATCAACGGCTGCACGGCCAGGGCGGAGGATGTCAGCGTCGGCCCGATCATCGCGTCGATGTGGTCATCCTCGATCATCCGTTGTGCGATGGAGACAGCGGCGCTGGCGTCGGAGGCGTCGTCACGGATGATGTAGGTGACGCTCTTGCCGTCGATCTCCGCCGGAAAGGTCGCGAAGGCGTTCTTGTAGCCGACGCCAAGGGCCGCCGTGGGTCCGGTGATCGATATGATCGCGCCGATCTTGATCTGCGCCGATGCCGCTGTCGCGAGGCTTATCAGCAGCGCCGCCGTCCCGAGTATCCTGGCTATCCGCATGTCAGTCCCCGACTTGTCATGGTTCAGTTCGTAGGATTGGAGCGATGGTCGCCGGCAGCCTCGACCGTAAAGGCGTGGACCCGACAATCAGCGCGGCAACACGCCTTCGCGTCATGCCACGTCCCTCGGCGGCATGCACGTCCCCTGCTGTCATGCCCCCGAAGTTCGTCATGTCTTAATGACGGACGTAGGGGATAAGCAGGCCACTGCTAACAAGGAACTAGCGCACATGGTCGCCGCCAGTGGCAGCGTGGCTTTTCGGCCGAACGCGCCGGCGAAGTTCCAGCAGGTCGGCTCGTTCCCGCCCGGCGCTGCGCATCAGCGCGTCGCGTCCGTATTCGTATTGGATCGGACAGGCCATGTCCGTCACGCCATAATCCGCCGCCGCGCGCATCGCAAAGCCGGCATCCACCAGATGCGGCCGAGCGAGGGCGACCAGGTCAGCGCGGCCGGCGGCCAGGATGGTGTTGATCTGATCCGCCGAGGTAATCGAGCCGACGCACATCGTCGCCAGACCCGTCTCATTGCGGATCATGTCGGAAAACGGCACCTGGAACATGCGCCCATAGACCGGTGCAGCATCGGCCACGGTCTGCCCGCTGGAGACATCGATCAGGTCGCACCCATGGTCGGCGAAGGCGCGTGCGATCGCGGCGACATCGGTTTCGGAAATCCCGCCATCCGCCCAGTCGGTGGCGGACAGACGCACCGCCATCGGCTTGTCGATCGGCCAGACGGCGCGCATCGCGTCGAACACCTCCAGCGGAAAGCGCAGCCGGTTCTCGACCGGGCCGCCATACGCGTCGGTCCGGATGTTGGTCAGCGGCGACAGGAAGCTGGCGAGCAGGTAGCCGTGGGCGCAGTGCAGTTCCAGCATGTCGAAGCCGCAACGCTCACCGCGCAGCGTCGCTTGCCGGAACTCCGCCACCGCACGATCCATGTCGGCGCGGTCCATGGCGCGCGGACGCTGGCTGTCGGGGTGATATGGAATCGCCGAGGCGGACATGACCGGCCAGTTCCGATCAGGCAGCGGCTGGTCCATGCCGTCCCACATCAGCCGCGTGCTGCCCTTGCGCCCGGCATGGCCGAGCTGAAGGCACATCTTGGCCGACCCGTGCATGTGGGTGAAGCCGACGATACGCGTCCAGGCGGCTTCCTGCGCGTCGGTCCAAAGTCCGGCGCAGCCCGGCGTGATGCGGGCATCGGCCGAAGGACAGGTCATCTCGGTATAGACCAGCCCCGCCCCGCCGGTGGCGCGCGCGCCATAATGCACCAGGTGCCAGTCCGTCGGCAGCCCGTCCACCGCGCTGTACTGGCACATCGGCGAAACCACCACGCGGTTCGCCAGGTCCATCCCGCGCAGCCTGAAAGGCTGGAACATCGGCGGCCGCCTTGTATCGCCGGGCAGGCCATTGCCGGCGGCCTCTCGCGCGAACAACGCGTCCACCTGCTTTACGAAGTCAGGCGCCCGCATCGCCAGGCCGTCATAGCTGATGGCTTTCGACCGGGTCATCACCCCGAAGGCGAAGCGGGTCGGGTGCATCGGCCAGAAACGCCGCACGCGCTCGAACCATACCAGCGACACATCCGCCGCGTGCTGGATCTTCTCCACGGCTTCCCGCCGTCCATGCTCGAATCGCGCCAGGCTTTCCGTCACCGTCCCGCCGCCGATGACCGCGCGGTGCAGCGCGATCGCATCCTCCATCGCCAGCTTGGTGCCGGAGCCGATGGAGAAATGTGCGGTGGCCTTGGCATCGCCCAGCAACACGACATTTCCATCTGTCCAGCGGGCGCAGCGGATCATCGGGAATTGCCGCCACAGGCTGCGGTTGGTGATCAGCTTGTGGCCGCAAAGCTCCTCGGCGAAAACATGCTCCATGAACCGGGCGGACTCCGCCTCGGTCGCCTGATCCAGGCCGCTTCGGCGGAAGGTCTCGGGTTCCATTTCCAGCACCCAGGTGCTGGCGCCGGGTTCATACTGGTAACAATGGGCGATGAAGATGCCCTCGGCACATTCCTTGAAAAAGAAGGTGAAGGCGTCGAACGGGCGGGTGCTGCCCATCCAGGCGAAGCGGTTCGGCCGCAGATCGATCCGCGGCTGGAACCGCGCCGCCGCCCGCTCTCGGATCGCGCTGTTGATGCCGTCGGCGGCGACGATCAGGTCGGCATCCGGAAAATCCTCCGGCATCGCGTCGCGATTGAACAGCAGCTCGACGCCCAAGCTCCGTGCCCGGTCATGCAGCAGCATTAGCAGCGATCGGCGGGAGCAGCCGCAGAACCCGTTTCCGCCGACGCGGTGGACGCTGCCGCGGACGTGGATCTCGATGTCGTCCCAATAGGCGAAGTTGTCCGTGATCGCGCGGTAGCTGACCGGATCGGCGGTGGCGAACGCATCCAGCGTCTGATCGCTGAACACCACGCCAAAGCCGAACGGGTCGTCGAGACTGTTGCGTTCGGTTACCGTGATTTGCGCGTCGGGCCGATCCCGCTTCAGCAGGATGGCAAAGTAGAGGCCCGCCGGACCGCCGCCGATCACCGCAACGCGCATGCGTCCTCCGCGATACCTGGAAATTGCTTTAAGCTTGAACATTTTTGGACGCAAGGTCTATATGGTCGTGAGGGAGTGCAGGACATGGCGGCGATCAGCTTGCCGGGGCAAAAGACTCGCGCACTGCCGCTCACCGGACGGCATGCGCTGGTGACGGGCGGCGGCACCGGCATCGGCCGCGCATCAGCGTCATCTCTGACGGCAGCCGGCGCGCGCGTCACCGTGCTTGGCCGGCGGATTGCCCCTTTAAGGGCTGCTCTGAAGGCTGGCGATGCCGCGTTCCACGCCATCGTCGACCTGGCCGACGAAGCGGCGGCCGTGGCCGCACTGGCGGCGGCGGCGGCGGCGCTGGGTCCGGTTCTGCTGCTGGTCAACGCCGCGGGCGCCGCCGAAAGCGCGCCATTCCAGAAGACCGACGCCGCGATGTTCGAGCGGATGTGGCGGGTGAACGTGGCGGCCTCGGTCGCGACCACGCGCGCCGCGCTGCCGGGCATGCTGCACGCCGGCTTCGGTCGGGTGGTGAACATCGCCTCCACCGCATCGCTGAAGGGTTATCGCTACGTCAGTGCCTATGTCGCCGCCAAGCACGGGCTGCTGGGATTTACCCGCGCCCTGGCGCAGGAGGTTGCCGGCAGCGGCGTGACAGTGAACGCAGTTTGTCCCGGCTTTACCGATACCGATCTGGTGGCCGACAGCGTGGCGCGTATCGTCTCCCGCACCGGCCGCACGCCCGACGAAGCGCGCGCCGACCTCGCGCGCAACAACCCGCTCGGCCGGCTGATACGGCCCGAGGAAGTCGCCGCCAGCGTGCTGTATCTCTGCATGCCTGGCTCGGACGCGGTGAACGGCCAGGCGCTGGCAGTGGATGGAGGTGAGACATGAGCCTGCATAATGGACACGCGGCGGTTGACCGGGAGACGGTGCTTGCTGGCACCCCGGCCGAACACAAATCGAATCTGCGGCTGTGGCTGCGGATGCTGTCCTGCGTGAACCTGATGGAGGCGCAGATCAGGCGCCGGTTGCGCGAGCAGTTCAGCACCACGCTGCCGCGTTTCGATCTGCTGGCGCAGCTTGAGCGAGCGCCGAACGGCCTGACCCTGGGCGAGATCTCCCGGCGCATGATGGTGTCCAATGGCAATATCACCGCCCTCGCCGCCAGCCTGGTGGCGGACGGACTGGTCGAGCGGCGGGCGCATGAAAGCGACCGGCGGGCCCAGCGGCTGCGCCTGACGCCGGAGGGACGGGCAGACTTCGAGCGTCAGTCCGCCGCGCACGAAAGCTGGATCGCCGAACTGTTCACCCAGGTGCCCCCCGCCGATCGCGCCAGCCTGCACGGGCTGCTGGGATCGGTGAAGGCCAGTGCTCGGCTGGGATTGGCGGAAGACATGGCGTAATGGCTCCCTTGGCCTCATATCGCGCCAGCAGCCTGTCGTTCACCATCGACGCTTCGGTGGCAACGCTGACCCTGGACCGGCCGGAACGAAAAAATCCCATCACCTTCGACAGCTACCGGGAAATGGCGGCGATCTTCCAGGCCGCCATCGGCGATGACTCGGTGCGGGCTTTCGTCATCACAGGCGCCGGCGGCAATTTCTGCTCGGGCGGCGACGTGCACGAGATCATTGGTCCGCTGCTGGATCGTGACACGAAAGGATTGCTGGCGTTTACCACATTGACCGGGGCACTGGTGAAAGCCATGCGAGCGTGCCCGCAGCCGATCATCGCGGCGGTGGACGGTGTGGCGGCGGGGGCCGGCGCGATCATCGCGATGGCCAGCGACCTGCGCCTCGGCACGTCGGCGGCGCGGGTCGCATTCCTGTTCAATCGCGTGGGCCTGGCGGGCTGCGACATGGGCGCCTGCGCCATCCTGCCCCGCATCATCGGCCAGGGACGCGCGTCGGAACTGCTCTACACCGGACGGGCAATGAGCGCGGAGGAGGGACTGGCGTGGGGCTTTTTCAACCGCATCGTGCCGCGGGAGACACTGGCGGGTGATGCCGCCATGTTGGCGCGGGAACTGGCGGACGGACCTGCCTTCGCCAACGGCATGACCAAGCGGATGCTGCAGATGGAATGGGCAATGTCGGTCGATCAGGCGATCGAGGCCGAGGCGGTGGCTCAGGCGCTGTGCATGACGACCGGCGATTTCCGTCGCGCGTATGACGCGTTCATCGCCAAGCGGAAGCCCGTGTTTGCGGGCAACTGAATTGCATGGGAATCACGGGAGACACCGCGGCGTGACGGACCTGACCATCCTACAACCCACTGGCTGGCCGGTGCCGCGCGGCTACAGCAACGGAATCGCAGGGATCGGCCGAATGGTGATGATCGCCGGCCAGATCGGCTGGGATGCACAGGGCCGGTTCGCCAACGGCTTCGTCGCGCAGACGGCACAGGCGCTGCACAACGTGGTGACGGTGCTGCGAGAAGCTGGTGGCAAGCCGGAGCACATCGCCCGCCTGACCTGGTATGTGGTGGATATCGAGGAATATCGATTGTCTCTGCCCGCCGTGGGTTTGGCTTATCGGGGCGCGCTTGGCCAGTGGTATCCGGCCATGACGCTGGTGCAGGTCGTCGCGTTGGTGGAGCGCGAGGCCCGCGTCGAGATCGAGGCAATGGCCATTGTGTCGGAAACCGCGGCCGACCGGCCTCTGATCGTGGACAGGCGCGTCAGTGAATGATGTAGCCGCCGTCGACCACCAGATCATGGCCGTGTATGAAGCTGCCTTGCGTGCTCGCCAGGAAGGCGATCGCCTCGGCGATTTCCTGCGGGCGTCCCATTCGGCCGGCCGGCACGCGCGACACCATGGTTTCCAGCTTGCCCGGCAGCCTGCCCCAGGTATCGATGTTGAATTGCGTCGCGATCGGACCGGGGCTAACCGTGTTTACCTGGATGCCATCCCGCGCCAGTTCGAACGCCATGTTCCGCGCCAGATGGATCAGCGCAGCCTTGGTCGTCCCATACAGGGCGTTTTCCTCTGCCGCGACTGAACCCATCTGACTGGCGACATGGATGATGCGTCCGCCGCCCTGGCGCCGCATGACTGGCAGAACCGCCTGGCTGGCGAAGAACGCCGCCGCCAGATTGACCTCGATCAGGCTGGCGAAGTCGCTTCGGGTAAAGCTTCCAAATGCCTTGCGGCAGCGGATGCCGGCGTTGTTCACCAGCACATCGACCCGGCCGAAGCGGCCTACTGCCGCTTCCACCATCGCCTCCGCCGCTTCTGGCACCGCCAGGTCGGCGATATGATGGCAGGCCGCTGGTGCGCCATGGGTCAGGCAGGCCGCCGCGGCTTCCTCCAGTTCCGCGGAGGTGCCTTCCGCGGCAAGGAAGATGCCAAAGCCCTTGGCCGCCAGCGCATAGGCAGTCTCCCGCCCGATCCCGCGTGAGGCGCCGGTGACGAGGGCTATCTGGGTCTCCGGCATCAAGTTGGATCTCTCATATGCTAGCGGATGCCATCCCCGGTGCGGCAACGATCGGCCGGTAGCGTATGCTCATCGAGCAGATGAACAAGCCCGCACCGACGCCGGCAAAGACCATCAGCGCCAGGTAATAGGAGCCGGTCATGCCGACAATAAAGCCGACAACCACCGGGATCACGATGCCGGACAGATTGCCGGCGAAGTTCATGCATCCGGCCAGGAAGCCGGCCCGCTCGCCGCCGATCAGCAACGCCGGCAGCGTCCAGTACATGCCGCACCAGCGCAGGAAGAACATCGTCGCAGCCAGCAAGGCAACCACCGCCGCTTCCTCATGCACATAGCCGACCAGGAACACCGCGACGGTCGCCAGCACGGATGAAATCCCGAACAGGCGGCGGAACACCACCGCCGGCCGGCCATCGGTGCGCATCCAGTAATCCAGCAACTGGCCGCCGACCATTTCCCCGACAAAGCCGGCGAAGAACACCAGGAACGTCAGCCAGCCGAGCGCGGCGATGTTCAGGCCTTGTGTCTTGGCAAGGAAACTGGGGATCCAGGTGAGAAAGCCATACCATAACGAATTGAAACAGAACCAGCCGACGAACAGCAGCCAGATCGACGGGCTGGAGAACATCTGGCGCGTGTGGATCGCTCCGCTGCCTGCCCGCCGGCTGGCATCGCTGGCTTCCCGCAGGCCCGCTTCGATATGCTGCCTCTCGGCCGCGTTCACCGATCCATGCTCCTGTGGATGGTTGCGGATGTAGAACCAGGCGAACACGCCGCAGGCGATGGTGCCGAGGCCGGCGATCAGAAACGCCAGGCGCCAGGAGTTTAGCAGCGCGATCAGGCCGGCGATGATCAATGATCCCACCGCGGACCCAAGCGGTGCTCCGCCATCCAGCAGCGCCGCCGCGCGGCCACGCTCGGTCGGAGTCATCCAAAGCCCCACCAGCTTGGCGCCGGCTGGATAGATCGGCGCCTCCGTCGCACCCAGGCCGAAGCGGGTCGCCAGCAACATGATCCATCCGGTGGAGGCCGCGGCCAGCGCGGCGAAGGCGCCCCAGCCGATCGTGGCATAGGTGATCACGACGCGCGGCAGGAAGCGGTCCGCCAGCAGGCCGGCGGGGATCTGCATGAAGCAATAGGTCCAGAAGAAGCCGCTCAGCAGTAGCCCCTGCACCGCCGGTGGGATGGTGAACGTTCGGCTTATCAACGGCATCGCGACCGACAGCGACGCGCGATCGATATAATTCACCGCAACCGTCAGCAGGATCAGAAAAAACATCCGCCATCTGACATTGGTCATGCCATCCGTGGTGACGGAAGAATGTCTGGTGTTAGCCGCCAACTCGTCCATACGACCTCCCGTTCGATGTGCCGCGGCTTTTGCGACATTTTCTGGCTGACTTGCAGCGCTATGGTCCACACCACGACCCGAGGTCATAATCAATCGGTCCAGGCCATCGGAAAGGAGCCATTCGTCATGCAATTGATCGATCTCAGCCGGGATATTCATCACAAGATGGCGCGGCTGCCCAATCACCCGATGGTCATCATCGCGCCGTTCACGACGCATGAGGAAAAGCGGGTCGCCGACGGCTATACTTTCTCCTCGGCGGTGACGTCGCTGAACATGGGCGATCATTCCGGAACCCATGTCGATGCGCCGGTTCATTTCGATGAGAAGCCGGGGGCACGCTCGATCGACCAGATGCCGCTGGAGGATTTCTTCACCGAGGCGGTGTGCCTCGACCTGTCGCACAAACCGCTGAAGAGCGACATCAGCATCAGCGACCTGCGGCAGGCGGAAGCCGCCGCCGGGGTCGAGATCAGGCGTGGGGACACCGTGCTTCTGCACATGGACTTCTATCGTCGGACCTACGGCACCGAGGCTTACATCACGGATTTCCCAGGGCTGACGAAGGACTCCGCGACGTGGCTTGGCCAGAAGGGCATCAAGATGTTCGGTGTCGAGGCGGCCAGCCCCGGACGCCCGGGCCGCGGCAACTTCGAGGTTCACCACGTCTGCCGCGACATGGGCTTCACCCACATGGAGGGGCTGGTCAACCTTGAAAAGCTGGTCGGCCGCGGCCGTTTCCGCTTTATCGGGTTTCCGCTGAAGATAAAGGGCGGCACAGGGAGTCCGATCCGCGCGGTCGCCTGGCTGGAAGACTGACCGTCTGCCTCACCCTGCCCATCGGCCTCACTCCAACCGTCGCCGCAGCGCCGCGTTCAGCGTGTTCTCCAGCAGGCAAGCCACGGTCATCGGCCCAACCCCGCCCGGCACGGGTGTGATGGCGCCGGCAACCAAGGCGCATGTTTCGAACGCGACATCGCCCACCAGACGCCCGTTCGGCCGCCGATTGATGCCGATGTCGATCACCGTCGCGCCCGGCCGGACCCAACCGGGCTGAACCATCTCCGGCTTGCCGACGGCGGCGATCAGGATGTCCGCCCGGCGGCACTCGCCCGCCAAGTCCCGGCTGCGCGAATGGACGATCGTGACCGTGGCGTCGGCCGCCAGCAGCAGCGACGCCATGGGCCGTCCGACGATGGAGGAGCGGCCAAGCACGACAGCCCGCGCACCGCTCATCGCCACATCAGCCGCCAGCAGCAGCTTCATCACCCCCAGCGGCGTGCAGGGCGTCAGCGTCGGCCGCCCATCCGCCAGGCGACCGACGTTCAGGGGATGGAATCCATCGACATCCTTCGCCGGATCGATGGCCTCGATCACCGCATGCTGGTCGATGCCGCGCGGCAGCGGCAACTGCACCAGGATGCCGTCGATCGCCGGATCGCCGTTGAGCTGCTCGATCGTCGCCAGCAGGTTCGCCTGGGTGGTGTCGGCCGGCAGACGGATGGAGCGCGCGTCGATGCCGGCCTCCCGCGCCGCACGATCCTTGGTTCGGACATAGACGGCGCTGGCCGGGTCCTCGCCCAGCACGACGACCGCCAGGCCTGGCCGGAAGCCGGCCGAGGTGATCCGCCGCGCCACCGAAGCCCGCAGCGCGGCAGCGATTGATCTGCCGTCGATCAACCGGGCGGTCATGGCCGCGCCCGACGTTCAGCCAAGGTCGCGGTCGGCCTGACCATCCGCGACGTCTTGTGCCGCGTGCTCTGTTCGGCTGTCCCCGCCGCCGGAAACAGCCGCCGGGCCCGTGTCAAAGCAGGTCGTGTCAAAGCAGATACTGCATCGCGCCGGTCACGATCGCGGCTTCGATATTGCTGAGCAGGATCAAAACCGCTTGAATCAGCAGGAGCAGGATGATCGGGCTTATATCGATGCTGCCGAAACTCGGCAGGAAATTTCGGATCGGCCGCAGCGCCGGCTCGGTCACACGATACAGGAAGTCGCCGATCGACCAGACCACCCGATTGCGGGTATCGAGGATTCCGAACGACGCCAACGTGCTAAAAATGGCTGCCAGTATGACAGCCCACCAGTACAGCCACAGCAACTGTTTTACGAGCCAGAACAGCGTCGTGATCATGCAGGCTACACTCCTGATAAGCGGCGGACCCTAGCGATGGTCCTGTCGGCCCGCAACAACACTGACGCGCCGCCACTGTTCAGGCCAGAAGATGTGGAATGGCCGACGCGCTATCCCAGGGAATTTTGCCGTTTCGGCTGGACGTGGCAAACCAGGGAGGCTTCAGGCGACCTGTCCGATCAAGGTGCCGGACCAATGCCGGTTCACCGCCATCATCGCCTGGACGCCCGCCTGCTTCGGCGCCAACATCGCGGCGGAAATCTGCAGGAGACATTCGGATGCACACCCCCCGCCTGTTCGAGGCAGCCTGACATGCCGGTCGATCCGCAAATCCAGACGCTGCTCGACCTGCGCGCGGCCCTGCCGCCGCTGCATACCCTGACGGTGCCGGAAGCGCGGGAACAATTCGCTGCCCGGGCGATCCCCGGCCTGCGCATCCCAAAAGTTGCCAGGGTGACCAACCGCGACATGCAGGCACCGGCTGGATCGCTGGCGTTGCGCGTCTATACGCCGATCGGCGAAGGCCGGTTTCCGCTAATCGTCTTTTTCCACGGCAGCGGCTTTGTCGTTTGCAACCTGGACACGCACGACGGCATGTGCCGCAATTTGTGCGCCGGCACCGGCTGCGTGGTCGTGTCGGTGGATTACCGCCTTGCGCCGGAACACAAATTTCCCGCCGCGACGGATGACTGCCTGGCGGCCACCCGCTGGGCCGTGGCGAATGCCGCCGCGCTGGGCGCCGATCCCGGCCAGGTGTTCGTTGCCGGCGACAGCGCGGGCGGCAACCTGGCCGCCGTCACCGCGCTGCGCATCCGCGACGAGGGCGGCCCAGCGCTGCTCGGCCAGTTGCTGATCTATCCGGTGACCGACTACCACGACGCCGGCATGCCCTCGATGACGGAGAATGCCGACGGCTACGGCCTGACCCGGAAAGGCATGCACTGGTTCTGGGGTCATTATCTGGCCGATCCGGTCCACGCCGCGCACCCGCACGCCAGCCCGCTGCGGGCCGCGACCCTGGCTGGCTTGCCGCCGGCCCTAGTGGTGACGGCCGAGTACGATCCGCTCCGGGACGAAGGCGAAGCTTACGCGGACCGCTTGCGCCAGGCTGGCGTGGCGACGCGGATGAAGCGCTGGGACGGCATGAACCACGGGTTCTTCAATGTTCCAGGCGTGGTGGAACGCGCCAGCATCGCGATCGACGAGGCGTGCGACTGGGTCAGATCATTGCTGCCGAACCACGAGCAACGGGATTAGCATGCAGTTGGGTTCATGGTGTATTGGCTTTGACGAAACTATCACGCATGAATGAAAATATGTCCATCGTTGGGGGTTTCACCCCGATTTAGACGGTTCCGATTGACCTGCGCGAGGCCGGTCCATAGCTTCGCGCCATGCCCGATACAGTCCGCAACAACCAGGCCGGCATTCCAAAAGCCTGGCCATTCGAGGAAGCGCACAAGGTTGCCAAGCGACTGGCCGCAGCCGGCAAAAGCGCCGCGCTGTTCGAAACCGGCTACGGCCCGTCCGGCCTGCCACATATCGGCACCTTCGGGGAAGTCGCCCGCACGTCATGGGTCCGCCATGCTTTCACCGAACTCACCGGCCTGCCGTCGCGGCTGTTGGCGTTCAGCGATGACATGGACGGGCTGCGCAAGGTGCCGGACAACGTGCCGAACCGGGATCTGTTGACTCATCACCTCGGCAAGCCGCTGACCCGCATTCCCGATCCATTCGGCACCCATGACAGCTTCGGCGCGCACAACAACGCCCGGCTTCGCGCCTTCCTTGATAGCTTCGGCTTCGAGTATGAATTCGCCTCCTCCACCGCCTATTATGCCGCTGGCCGTTTCGATGCGGCGCTGCTCCGTATCCTGGAATGCTATGATGCCGTCATGGCGGTCATCCTGCCGACCCTGGGACCGGAGCGGCGCGCGACCTATTCGCCTATCCTGCCGATCCATCCGCGCACCGGTATCGTCATGCAGGTGCCGATGGAGCGCATCGATGCGGCCGCCGGCACCGTCACCTGGAAGGACCCGATGACCGGCGATAGTCTCGAAAGCTCGGTCAAGGGCGGTGCCTGCAAGCTGCAGTGGAAGGCCGACTGGGCGATGCGTTGGTATGCGCTGGACGTGGACTACGAGATGTCGGGAAAGGACCTGATCGATTCGGTGAAACTCTCCGGCCGGATCTGCCGTATTCTGGGTGCCCAGCCGCCGGAAGGCATGACCTATGAACTGTTCCTGGACCAGGAGGGGCAGAAGATCAGCAAGTCCAAGGGCAACGGCCTGACGGTTGACGAATTTCTCACCTATGCGCCTGACGTTGCCCTTTCGCAGTTCATGTACAACCAGCCGCAGCGCGCCAAGCGGTTGTATTTTGACGTCATTCCGCGGGCGGTGGACGAATATGTCGGCAACCTGGACAAGGCTCGTGCCCAGGCACCCGAGATGCAACGCGCCAACCCGGTCTGGCACATCCATGCCGGCCGCCTGCCCAACCACGGCGGCAGTCCGATCTCCTTCGCCATGCTGTTGAACCTGGCTAGCGTGGTCAACGCCGAGCAGCCCGACATCCTCTGGGGTTTCATTCGTCGCTACGTCCCTGGCGCCAGCCCGGAAACCCAGCCGTTGCTGGGGCGGCTGGTGGACCACGCCATCGCCTACTATCGCGACTTCGTCCGTCCGGACAAACGCTACCGCGATCCCGATGCGAACGAGCGCGCCGCGCTGGAAGACCTTGCCGCGGCGCTCGCCACGCTTTCCGACGGCGCACCCGAAACAATCCAGAACATCGTGTTCGAGGTCGGCAAGCGCCATGCTTTCCCGGAACTGCGCGCCTGGTTCGGCTGCCTGTACCAAGTTCTTCTCGGCCAGCCGGAAGGTCCGCGTTTCGGCGGCTTCGTTGCCCTGTATGGCATTCCGGAGACCATTGCGCTGATCCACGCGGCCCTGGCGCGCAAGCCGGATGCGGACGCGGCCTGAGCCATGGGCGCCAGGCTCTTGCAAGGCAAAGGCTGGTTACGGCATCTGCCGGCGGTGCTGGGCGTGGCGCTGCTGATCGGCGCCATCTACGTGGTGCAGCGGGAATTCCGCCATCTGCGCCTGAAGGACATCGGCGCGGCGCTGGCCGCGATCCCCGTCAGCGCGCTGGTGTTCGCCTTCGTCTGGACAATCCTGTCCTACTTCATCCTGACCTTCTACGACCGGCTCGGCACGATCTATGCCGGCCACAAGGTTTCCTACGGACGGGTGGCCTTCGCGTCGTTCTGCGCCTATGCGCTGTCGCACAATCTGGGATTCGCGGCGGTGTCCGGCGCGGCGGTGCGCTACCGCCTGTATGCGCATTGGGGCCTCACGCCGCTGCAGATCGGCAAGACCGTGGCATTCTGCAGCCTGACCTTCGGATTGGGCGGCCTTGTCCTCGGCGGCGCCATCCTGTTTGTCGAGCCGCGCGCGATCCCATTCTTCGGACAGCATCTACCGCATGCGGCGCTGTATGGCGTCGGTGTCCTGATGTGGGCGATCGTGCTCGCGTACGTGACCTTGTCCCGCGTCTTCAAGACGCTCCGCCTGTTTGGACATACGATCGAGCTGCCCGGCTGGCGCATGGCGATCGTGCAGGTGTTGCTGGCCACGGTGGACGTCGCCACGACGGCGACGATCTTCTACGCGCTGTTGCCGCACGCGCCGGGACTGACCTGGCTGATCTTCCTGGGTATCTATGTTGCCTCCTACACAGCCGGCCTGGCCGCCAACCTGCCGGGCGGCATCGGCGTGTTCGACACCGCCATGCTGTTCGGTCTGGCGCCGTATCTCAGCCCGCCGCACATCGTCGGCGCCATCCTGGTGTTCCGGGTCTACTACTACGTGATCCCGCTGTTCCTGGCGGGATCACTGTTTGCTGGCAACGAGATCATCCTGCGCGGCGGCGGCCTGCTGCGTCACCTCCGGCGCCTGCCGCCGGTCCAGGCGATCGGCCATTGGAGCGAGCCTGATTTCGCGGTCACCGCCGCCACCGGCGCCGTCGGCCTCTGTGGCATGTTGATGCTGTGTCTTGGCGTGCTGGCGCCGCAGGCCGACTTCTCCTGGCTCGACCCGGATTACGGCGCGGTGGCCAGCCAGGCCGGCCAGTTCGTGCCATCCTTGATCGGCGCTGGCCTGGTCATGATGGCGATCGGCCTGTCGCACCGGGTGAACCTCGCCTGGGGACTGACCATCCTGCTGCTGGTCCTGGGCGCCGCCTTCGCTGCCACGCAGACCAATCGGCTTTGGGTAGTAGGTATCCTAGTGCTGACGACCCTGCTGCTGGCGCCGTTCCGCGCCTGCTTCTATCGGCACGCACATCTGCTCAGTGGACCGCTGCGGCCGGGCAGTGCGCTGTCGCTGGTGGTGCTGGTGGTCTGCCTGCTGTCACTGGCGGCGACCCGGTCGCATACACACCTGCTGCAGAACAACGCCTTCTGGGCAGTGATCATATCGCGCGAACTACCGAATTCGGTGCGTCTTTCGGTGGGTATCGCCATGCTGTTCGGGCTGACCGCGATCTGGCTGCTGCTGCGGCCTGGCCGGGTACGCTATCTGCCGTGGGACAATGACACCAGGCGGCTTTTGCTGGGGCTGGGTGCTGGCCCCGGTTATGCCGCCTCGGTGGAGGCGGACGGCCTGGTGATGGGAGAGGCCGCGCGGGCGGCGATTCCGTTCCGCCGCTGCGGCCGTGTGCTGCTCGGGCTTGGTGACCCGTCCGGGGAGCAGGCAGACCGGGTTTCGGCCATCTGGCGGCTGCGCGATCTGGCACAGCAGGAAGGGCTTGACGCCGCGGTATGGCGAGCCGGGCCCGACCTGCTGAAAGTTTATGGTGACCTGGGCTTGACGGCCTTGCCGCTGGGTATGGATGGTCTGCCGATGCCGGAGTCTTTTGGTGATGCGCCTGTGGCCGACCAATACCTGGTGTGTGTCGCGGAGCGCGATCTGGACATCCTGCTGCCAGTGCTGCCCCGGCTGGCCCACGCCATGGCGGCGATGACCGCGACACGTGCCGGCGTGGCAATCTCGGCCTGACGGTGCGGCAGCCCGGCCCTTGAATTAATCGAATGGGTGCTGGAGGTCAGACTGAGACAACAGCATGAAGATTAGCGGACGACGCCAGTCTAAATTCACAGCATTGTGAATAGATAGATCATGCCGCGGCGGCAAGCAAGAAAGCCAGAGTTCAATCAACTCATCCAGCCCTTTGCGGCGCTCCAGAACATACCGGGCACCGTGCAGGTGGCCCACCGTGCAGGTTGGAAACATCAAGCGCCGGTCCGGCAGCGCGCAATCCTGCGACGGCTGGAGCGAGACCGCGTGCCTTGCCCGCGAAGCTCGTCGCCTCTCGTGACGAATGTAGAGGCATAAGCACACGACTGAAAACAAAGAGCTAACAGCCGAAGTCAGGGGTTCGCCAGCGGTCGCGGAGTCCTGAGCCAGGATCCGTGTCGACGCTCGTTTTAAGGCGTCAAGCGACGCGGTGTTGAGCGGATGGAGGTGGCTTGGCCGGGAACCTGCTGGAACCGGACAGCGTGACCAGGATCTGGCGTCCAAAGAACATGGGAGAACCCAGCGGAAAGCCAAAGATTCGATCCTGCACACTGAACATCTTCTTGACAGGCGACTGGAATTTCATCGCCCGGAGTCGATTTCCGCTGCATTGGGTATGGGCGAAACCAGTTGCGCGCGATATAGTCAAGGATCAGTCGTGATGACTGCCGGTGGATGTGCAACGTGGCAGTATGCAGCGCGGGATCAACCGCTACGCTACGGGTACCTGCCATCGCCGGACGGAGGCAAACCGGCGCCGATGTCTTGTGGGACATTGAACGCCATACATAACGCGTATAATAATAGGGACGACCCTCTCTTGAACATGACCAACCGCGGCCGCGGACGCCCGAGCCGGCGCCGCGGCTTCGACGACGATTTCGCCTTTGATCGTGCCCCGCCTGGCGATATGCCGCGGCCCGCACCATCATGGCCCTCCTCGGCCGGTTTCGGGCCAGAACATGATGCCACCGTCAAGTGGTTCAACCCGGAAAAAGGCTTTGGCTTCGTGGCATTGTCCGATGGATCCGGTGATGCGTTCCTGCACGCCAATACCTTGAACCAATCAGGCCACAGCGCGGTCAGCCCAGGTGCGACGCTGCGCGTGCGTATCGGCCAAGGCCAGAAAGGTCGCCAGGTGTCGGAGGTGCTTTCGGTCGACGAAAGCACAGCCACACCGTCAGCCAGCCGTGGCGCCGGTGCAGGCGTGGGTGCCCCTCGCGGTCCCGCCGGCGGCTTCGGCGGCGGCGGATTTGCTGGTGGCGCCGGTGCGCCGCGACGCGGCGCACCAACCGGACCCGCCGTCGAGATGCAGGGCACGGTAAAGTGGTATAACGCGACCAAGGGCTTCGGCTTTGTGGCTCCGGCTGAAGGCGGGAAGGATGTTTTCGTTCATGCCTCCGCCCTGCAGCGGGCCGGCGTTATGCAGCTCGCGGAAGGCCAGACGATCTGGATGGATGTGGTTCAAGGTGCCAAGGGCCCGGAAGCGGCGTCCATTCGCACGACCTGATCAGACGCCACTTAATTTCCCTGTCACGGCCGGGTGACTCGAGTAAAGGCTGATCCGTCCACTCACGCATTGCCGCGGACGGCAGTGACGTCGAGTGGACGGAGCGCCCCCTGATCTGAAGCCTGACCATGAACCGGCAATCACATGATGCGCCAGGCGGCTACGAGCTGAACGGCCATTCCCGCATCCGATAGGCGCCGTCCCAGAACAGCCATTCGAACTGGCTCGAGCGGATGAACGCTTGTATCATCTTGTCCTGCACATTCGGTGTTGCAGTCTCCGCCGCCCTGTCAGTTGCTGCGATCACCGCACCGACTGCTTTGCCGAACGCCTCGTCGGAATAGGTATCGATCCAGGCACGGTATGGATTGTCTGCCGCGGCCTCACGCGAGATGGTGTTTCCGACATCCCAGTAGATCCAGAAGCACGGCAGCAGCGCCGCCAGCAGCACCTCCCACGGTTCCTGATAGGCGGTGGCCAACAGGAAGCTGGTGTAGGCCAGACAGTCCGGCGTCGGTTCGATCCTGGTTGGATCAATCGTGAAGTGGGCAAAGTAATCGCCATGCAGCGCCTGCTCCACCGTCACCGCTTCCAAGGCTGATCGGGCGAATAGTTGCAGCGTTGCGCCATCCGGACCTCGCGCGCCGGCCAGGGCCAGGATGCGCGCATATTGCTCCAGGTACAACGCGTCCTGCGCGATGTAGAACCGGAACCGGTCCTGGCAGAGCGTTCCGGCAGCCAGCTCGCGGTTGAAGGGCAAGGCGTGGATGGCAGAGCGCAATGCGGTCGTGCGCTGCCAGGCCTGATCGCAAAATCCGGTCATGTCCCCTGCTTTCACCCAAGGCTCTTTGATGCCATCTCGAACGTGTTCGGTGACAGGTTCGGCCTGTCCAGAATGCGCCGCAGTTCCGCCTTCATGCGCGACTGCCGGCTGGGGTCGAACCGTCTCCATTGCCCAAGCGGCGACACCATCCGCGCCGCGACCTGTCCGTTCGTCGGGTCGAGTTCAATGATCGTATCGGCGTACAGCCGATAGCCGGCACCGGATGCGTCATGAAACCGCACCTGATTGCCGGCAAAGCTGCTGATCAACGCACGCACTCGGTTGGGATTGCGCATATCGAAGTCGGCATGCGCCTTCAATGCCGCGACCGCCGCGACGGTTCCCGCCAGCGGCGACAGCGCCTGGATGGCAAACCACTTGTCCAGCACCAGCGGATCGCCACGCCAGGCGGCGTAGAACGCTGCCAGCGCATCGGAGCGTTCCACCGACTCCACCGCCGACAGCACCGCCAGCGCGGCCAGCACGTCCGTCATGTTCTGTCCGGCGTCGAACTGTGCCTTGGCCAGGCCGACCGCGGCGGCGTCGCCCGCCACCAGATACGCCAGGCAGGTGTTACGCAGCGAGCGCGCCCCGATCGAGGCACCGTCGATCCGGTATGCCCCGCTATCCGTCAGCCGGTCGTAGGTCGCCCGCAACCGATCGGCCAGCGCCTGCCCGATGGCGGCGCGCGCCATGTCGCGGGCGGCATGGATGGCATCGACATCGACCACCGTCATCCTGTCGGCGAGCGTCGCCTCCCCCGGCAGCACCAGCGCCTCGGCCGCGAAAGCCGGCGCCTGGTCCAGGGTCGAGGCCGCCGCCTCGATCAGCGCGGGATCGACCGCCGGAGTATGGCCCTGCTGGATCTCCGCCACCATGTTCAGCAGCACGGATGCGGCGTATTGCTGCGCCGAATCCCAGCGCACGAACGGATCGCTATCGTGCGCCGCCAGGAAGCGCAGACGCTCCGGGGCGATGCCGGACAGCTTCACCGGCGCCGAGAACCCGCGCAGCAGCGACGGCACCGGGGGGCTGGCGACATCAACGAACTCGAACCGGGTTTCCGCGGCCTTCGCCAGCAGCACCCGCGGGCCGGCTGTGGCCGCCGGTTCGCCATCCAGGCGGGTGGACAGGTCCTGCCCGTTGCCGTCGAGCAGTCCCATCGCCACCGGGATGACCAGCGGCTGCTTGTCCGGCTGGCCCGGCGTCGGCGGCGTGGTCTGCCGGATCGTCAGCGAATAGCGCTTCGCCGCCGCATCGTAGGTGTCCTCGATGCTGACGTCCGGCGTGCCGGCCTGATGGTACCACAGCTTGAAGTCGCCGAGGTCGATGCCGGACGCGTCCTGCATCGCCTGCACGAAATCGTCGATCGTGACGGCGCTGTTGTCGTGCCGGACGAAATATAGATCCATGCCACGACGGAACGCCTCGCGGCCGACGATGGTGGCCATCATGCGGATGACCTCGGCACCCTTGTTGTAGACGGTCGCCGTGTAGAAATTGTCGATCGCCAGGTAGCTGGCCGGCTGCACCGGATGTGCCAGCGGACCATTATCCTCGCGGAACTGCGCGGCGCGCAGGGCGCGGACATCGCCGATCCGCTTGACCGCGCGGCTGCCCTGGTCGGCGGAGAACTCCTGATCGCGATAGACCGTCAGCCCTTCCTTCAGCGATAGCTGAAACCAGTCCCGGCAGGTGACACGGTTGCCGGTCCAGTTATGGAAGTATTCGTGCGCGATGACGGATTCTATGCCCTCGTAATCGCCATCCGTCGCGGTTTCCGGCCGAGCCAGAACGTATTTGGTGTTGAAGACGTTGAGGCCCTTGTTCTCCATGGCGCCCATGTTGAAGTCGGACACGGCGGCGATGTTGAACACGTCCAGGTCGTATTCCAGGCCGAAGACGTCTTCGTCCCAGGTCATCGAGGTCTTCAACGCCTGCATGGCATGCAAGCAGCGGCCCTCGTCGCCGCGGCGGACATAGATGCCCAGATCGACATGCCGGCCGGATCGCGTGGTGAAGCCATCCTTCACCGAGACCAGATCGCCCGCCACCAGCGCGAACAGATAGCACGGCTTCGGATGCGGATCGGTCCACGTGACAGTCTGCTGTCCGTTGCCGAGGTCTTTCACCGGGCCAGGGTTGCCGTTCGACAACATCACCGGGCACGTCATCTTGTCGGCAACGATGGTCGTCGTGTAGCGCGACATCACATCCGGCCGGTCGGCGAAAAACGTGATGCGACGAAAGCCCTGCGCCTCGCACTGGGTAAAGTAGTTGCCGCCGGAGAGATAAAGTCCGGTGAATTCCGTGTTGTCCTTCGGCGCGATGCGGGTCACGACCTCCAGCACGCAGGTCGCGGGCATGTCAGGGATCACCAGGCCGCCGGCAATCTGGCTATAATGGTCCTGTGGCAAGGCCATCCCGTCGCGTCGCAGCCCGACAAGCGTCAGCGCCTCCCCATCCAGGTGCAGCGGCGCATCGGCCGGCGCCGCGGGATTGCGGCGGACGGACATCCGCGAGACAACCCGCGTCGCGGCCGCGTCGAGTTCAAACGTCAGATCGACCGTATCGATCAGGAACGCCGGCGGCGTGTAGTCCGCCAGCCTGATTTCCCGCGGCGTGGCGTCGGTGCTGATGGCGTCGGCTGGCATGGTTTCTCCGGCATACAAATGTGAATACGGCTGCTGGGTCGAACGCTATCGATTTCGCGCGGCTTCCGCGAGTACCTCCCGCGCCAGGGGCAGCATGGCGTAATCCACCATGGCCCCCTGGTAGCTGACCGCGCCTAGGCCAGCTTTCTCCGCGGCTTCGAAGGCCGCCAGCAGGCCGGTGAAGTAGGCGACCTCCTCCGGCGTGGGACGGAACACCGCGTTGGCGATCGGCACATGGGTTGGATGCATCACCGCCACGCCGGTATAGCCGATGTCGCGCGCTCGTCGGATCAGCTTTTCCACCGCCGGCAGATCGTCCTGCGGCGTGCCGAAAATCCCCGCGATCGGATACATCGCCCCGCCGGCTCGGCTGTCCAGCACCATCTTGGATGCGAGATACAGTTGTTCCTCGCCGCCCGCCGTTGCCCGGAAGCCGAAGGCGCGGGCGAAGTCGCCGGATACCGGACCGCTGAGCGCGCCGTGAATCCCGCGCACCCGCGTGCTCGCCCTGGCGAGCCCGTATGCGTCATACATTCCCTGCGCCGTTTCCGGCAGCGGCAGAATCCCGACGCTGCCGTGGGCGACGCTGGCGCGTCCCTCCGCGTAGCTTAACAGATCGTGCAGGCGGCGGATTTCGTCCGGGCTGGCGACCTTCGGCGGGACGATCGCGGTCAAGCCATCGGTGACCGCGGCGGCGATTTCCGCCACCGTGCCATCATGCAGCGGCTGGATGCGGACGAAGGCGCCGACGCCGGCCTCGCGCAGTTCGGCGATCTCGCTTTTCAAGTGGTCCATCGCCTGCGGCTTGAACTGCGGCGGTACCGAATCCTCGATGTCCAGCACGACGGCGCCGGGAGACACACGGATCGCCTTCGCCACCCAGTCGCGGCGATGGGCGGGTACGAACAACGCGGATCGGATGGGCCACATGTCGTGATCTCCCTTCGGTATCTCGTGCTGAGTTTGGGCGGACCAATGGCGGGGCGCAATCCGCCGGTCGGCGGTCCGGTTGACCTGGCGTATCTTGCCTGTCGCCGCCTGGCATGAAACCATTCCATCAACGCCGGGGAGAAACCGCACCATGATCGAGGACATCCGCGACATCACGACCCGCGCCGGGACGATGGAGACCTTCATCTGCCACCCCGAGCGCAACGGCGCGCATCCCGCCGTGCTGATGCTGATGGATGCGCCCGGTATCCGTGAGGAACTGTATGACATGGCCCGCCGCCTCGCCACGGTCGGCTACTATGTGGTGCTGCCGAACCTGTACTACCGCGCCGGCCGCGATACGAAATTCGGCCCAGAGGTCACGACCAAGGGCAGCACCGAGCAGGCACGGATGCGCGCGGTCCGAACCAGGATGACGATCCCGCCGGTGATGGAGGACATCGCCGACATGCTGGCGTTCCTGGAGTCCCAGCCCGGCGCGAAGGCCGGTCCCGTCGGTACGCATGGCTACTGCATGAGCGGCCCGTATTGCCTTGCCGCCGCCGCCCGCTATCCCGACCGCATCGCCGCCGCGGCGTCGTTCTATGGCACCTGGCTGGTCAGCGAAAACGCGGAAAGCCCGCACCTGAACCTGGCGAAAGCCAAGGGCGAACTCTATATTGCCTGCGCCGAACATGACGAACTGGCGCCGCTGCCGATGGTGGCCGAACTGAAGGCGCTGTTGGAAAAGTCGGGCAACCGCGGTGAACTGGAAATGTATCAAGGGGTTCATCACGGCTTCGCCTTCCCGCAGCGCTGGTGCTACGACAGGCCAGCCGCGGAACGCCACTGGGAACGCCTGATCGCGCTGTATCGCCGCTGTTTAGGATAACCGCCATGGAATTGTGGAACCACTGCGAGAACCCCTACCCGTTCGTCCCGGCCGAGGTGCTCGACGCCGCCCCCTCCGTACGCGCCAGCCTGCCCAGCCGCTATTGCGACCCAGAGATCGCCGCCCGCCTGTATGACGAGGTGTTCGAGGAATACCAGCTCTGCGACGACATCGGCCTGAACATCGTCACCAACGAGCATCATTCCGGCATCAACAATCTTTGGGCGGCCAGCCCGGTGATCACCGGCATCGTTGCCCGCCTGACCCGGAAGGTTCGTATCCTGTCGCTGGGCACGCTGATCACCGTGCGCCCCGATCCGGTGCGCGTCGCCACCGAGTATGCGACGATCGACGTGATATCGCGCGGGCGGCTCGATATCGGCTTCGTCAAGTCGGGTGCGACGGAAATGGTGTCCGGCGATGCCAATCCGATGCGCATCCGCGAGCGCGAGTGGGAAGCGATCGACCTGATCGAGAAATCGCTGACCAGCCACGACGGCCCGTTCAGTTGGGAGGGCAAGTTCTTCACCCATCCCCACGTCAACGTCTGGCCGCGGCCGTATCAGCAGCCTCGGCCGGAGTTTTGGGCCGCCACCAGCGACATGCCGACCTGTGCGGAACTCGGACGAAGGGGCTTCGTCAACACCCTGCTGTTCGGCGGCTACGACCGCACGAAGCAGGCGTTCGACACCTACAAGCAGGCGCGCCGCACCGCCGGCCTGGCGGCGCCGGGGGAGGACCGCTTCTCCTACATGGCATTCTGCTTCGTCGGTGACACCGATGAGGAGGCATACCGGATCGGCCAGAAAATTCCCTGGTTCCTGACCGTCAGCATGAAAAGCCCGCCACAGATGTCAAAATTCCAGCCAGGCCAGATCGCGCCGGAAATGGCGCCGGCCGCCTGGCGTACTGGCGCATCAAAGCGGCCGACGAACCTGACGGTCGAGAGCCTGGTCGCCCAGGGCCAGATGTTCGCCGGCAACCCCGACACCGTGGTGAAACAGATCAAGGCGTTCCGCCAGCGCGTCGGCGGCGTCGGACGCATCATCATGATGACGCGTCAGGGGCTGGTCACTCACGCGGAAGCGATGAAAAGCTTCAGGCTCGCGGCGAACGAGGTGCTGCCGCAACTGCAGGATTTGCCGCCGGTGGATCAGCAAGATTTTTCCACAGCCGCGGAATGAGGCGGTTTGGTCCGCATACGCTGGAGGTGCTCGAGGCCGGTCCCGTGGATGCCGGCACGACGCCTGTCCTGCTGATCCACGGCATCAACCCGATCAGCGCCAAGGCACCGTTCCTGGCCAGGCTGGCGGAGCACCGGCGGGTCATCGCGCCGTCGCACCCGGGGTTCGCTACATCGCCGCGGCCCTCCGACTTCGACACGATGTACGACCTGGTGAACCTGTACCTGGACCTGCTGGACAGCCTGCCGGACGAGAAAGTCGTTGTCATCGGGTTCGGCTTTGGCGGCTGGATCGCAGCGGAACTCGCCGTCACCGGCCATCCCAGGCTAGACCGCCTGATCCTGGTCGATCCCGTCGGCATCAAGCTGGGTGGGCGGGAGGACCGTGACATCGTACACATCTTCAACACGCCGCCCGCCGAACTGAACCGGCTGGCCTGGCACGACCCGGCGCGCCGACCGCCCGGGATCTACGGCCTGGGCTGGCAAGCCACGATCGACGACGCGATGAGCGATGCCGACATGGTCGCCCTTGCGCGCAACTGGGACGCGCTGTGTCTGTACGCGTGGCGGCCGCACATGTTCAACCCGCAACTGAAACACTGGCTGCATCGCATCCGGGCGCGCACGCTCGTGCTGTGGGGCGACAACGACGGGATCGTCACGCCGGATTATGGCAGGCGCTACGCCAGCCTGATCCCCGGCGCGGTGTTCGACACCATCCCGCACACCGGCCATCACCCGGAACTGGAACAGCCTGAGGCTTTCATGGACAGGACAGAACGGTTTCTCGACGCATGATGTTCATTGTCAGAACCGAGCAAGGGCAGGTGCCGGACCTGGATGTCCGAATGGTTCGCCGCACGCCGGCGATCGTGACTGACAGTGCTGGCCGGATCGATTGCTTCTGCGCAGGCGATCTGGATGCCGCCCGCGCCGCCGGCTGGCCGACCGTGCCAGTGCACGATGGCTGGTATCCCGACGACCACGGTGGCGGTGTCGCGATCTGGGGGCAGGGCTTGTTCTGGGAGGTCCGCGACACTCCGTTCAGCGTGCGCCAGGCCTCCGGCCCGACCAAAACCGCCGCGGCGGCCGACGATGCGGCGGTGCTCGACGTCCGCGGAGCGATCTTCGGCGGCGGCGTGTGAGGGTCAGGCCCGCCAAGATTTGACGTCGTTTAAGTACTGCACTCCGATGGATTGCAACTTATCCGACCGAGCCCAATAAAAGATAGATTGATCGGTCTAACGAGGCTTGACGCAGGATCCGGCGCAGATATAATTAGAGCGAACGGTCGCACTATCCATAACCTACATTGAAGCGGACGACTTGACGCGTGACTGGCATTCCAGTCGTCCAAACCAAGCAGCGCGGCTTGGAATCAAAGGCACTCAGCGACGATGGCATGAGGATTTCATCTCGCCCGATCCTGCCTTAACTTTCCCCTTGCCCAATGCTGTCCCTGGAGGCTTGAACCATGAACCCACTTCGCCATGTCGGTGCAGTAACGGTACTAATCGCGATCGCTGGGTGTGCTCAAGTTCCATCCGATCCGGCGGCCCGCGCCGATTATCAGCGCATCAATGATCCGGCCGAACCAACCAATCGCGCCGTGTTCAGCGCCAATCAAGCAGTTGACCATAATGTCATCAAACCCGTTGCCACGGCTTACAAGAACAACGTGCCAAACAGGGTGCAGCATGGCGTCCATAATTTCGTAACAAACCTTGGGGAACCCGTGGTACTCGTAAACGACCTGCTGCAGGGGAATGTAAGCCGCGCCTGGAACACCACGCGGAGGTTCGTGGTGAATACCACTGCCGGAGGCATCGGGATTTTCGATGTGGCGGGCGGCTGGGGACTGCCCCATCACGAGGCCGACTTTGGTCAGACCTTTGGGGTGTGGGGCATCGGCCCAGGACCCGCCGTGCAGTTGCCGCTGCTCGGACCATCCAACGTCCGCGACTCCGTGGGCGGCGTACTGGGCTTTGTCGCCAATCCGCTAAGTTATGTTCCAGGCGGAGCAGTCTCGACAGTCACCATCGCCGGGGCCGGCGGCGGGGCTCTGGACACGCGGAGTCGGCTGCTGGGCACAACGGACTCGCTTGAAAAGAACTCGCTGGACTACTATGCGACACTTCGCAGCATCAGCGCGCAACGACGCGCTGCCCTCGTGCAAGAGGGCAGGCAGGGCAAGGTGCAGGGGCGGGTGCCGGGCGGTTCCGAAACCCAGGAGCCGGGATTGGGCGTGACCGGCACGCCGGGCGCGCCATGAAGCGGCACGCCTGGATGCCGGCGTGGCGCGGATGGCGTCAAGCTTGGCTACCCCACAAGACTGCGAGCAAGTCCCGCCCTTGATGAACCCCGACGACCGAACACAGATGACTTTGCTGACAGGAAAATCAGGCGCGGCGATGCGGGCTCGACGATCATGAGGTTTCAGCCGCCCTGGATCTAGCCTATGTTCATCGCGTGTCCATCACCGCAGCCCCCGACTACCTGACCCGCCTCAACCCGGAGCAGCGCGCCGCCGTCGAAACCGTTGATGGCCCGCTGCTGGTGCTGGCCGGCGCCGGCACCGGCAAGACCCGCGTCCTGACGACGCGCTTCGCCCACATCCTGCTGACCCAGCGGGCGTTTCCCAATCAGGTGCTGGCCGTCACCTTCACCAACAAGGCGGCGCGCGAAATGCGCGACCGGGTCGCCGCCATCCTCGGCTCCCCTGCGGAAGGCCTCTGGCTCGGCACCTTCCACGCCTTGTGCGCCCGTATGCTGCGCCGCCATGCCGAGCATGTCGGGCTGGCATCGAACTTCACCATCCTGGACAGCGACGACCAGCTTCGCCTGCTCAAGCAGGTGATGGAGGCCGCGCGGGTGGATATCAAGCGCTGGGTGCCGCCGGCGCTGATGTCGGTGATCCAGCGCTGGAAGGACCGCGGCCTGACGCCGGAACGCGTCAGCGCGAATGAGGATACCGATTTCGCCAACGGCCGCGCCCGCGCGCTGTACGAAGCCTACCAGGCCCGCCTGCGCACCCTGAACGCTGCCGATTTCGGCGACCTGCTGCTGCATATGACCGAAATCCTGCGCAGCCAGCCGGACATCCTCGCCGACTATCACCGCCGCTTCCGCTACATTCTGGTGGACGAGTATCAGGACACCAATCTGGTGCAGTATCTCTGGCTGCGGCTTCTCGCCCAGGGTCACCGCAACATCTGTTGCGTCGGCGACGACGACCAGTCGATCTACTCCTGGCGCGGCGCGGAGGTGGAGAACATCCTGCGCTTCGAGAAGGACTTCGAGAATGCCCGCATCGTCCGGCTGGAATCGAATTACCGGTCCACCGCGCCGATCCTGGCCGCCGCCTCCGGCCTGATCGCGCACAACGAGGGGCGCCTGGGCAAAACGCTGCGTCCTGGCCGGCAGGACGCGCAGACCGGCGAGAAGGTCACCGTCGTCGGCCTGTGGGACTCCGACGAGGAAGGCCGCATGGTCGGCGACCGGATCGAGCGGTTGCGGCACGACGGCCACCCGTTGGCGGAGATCGCCATCCTGGTCCGCGCCGGCTACCAGACCCGCAGCTTCGAGGAGCGGTTGATCACCCTCGGCGTGCCCTATCGCGTCGTCGGCGGTCTGCGCTTCTATGAACGGGCGGAGATCCGTGACGCCATCGCCTATATGCGCGCCACGGTGCAGCCAGCCGACGATCTGGCGTTCGAGCGCATCGTCAACGTGCCACGCCGCGGCGTCGGCGATGCGGCCTTGCGCGCGATGCACGAGGCGTCCCGCTCGTTGGGCGTTCCGCTCGCCGCCGCGGCCGGGCACCTGTTGGAAAATGGCGGCCTCAAGGGCAGGGTGAAGGAGGCCATCGGCACCCTACTGCGCGGCTTCGCCCGCTGGCGGCAGATGCTTGACGTGGACGGTCACGTCGTCACCGTCGCCACCCTGCTGGATGAAAGCGGCTACACCGAGATGTGGAAGCAGGACAAATCCGCCGAAGCCCCCGGTCGGCTGGAGAACCTGAAGGAACTGGTCCGCGCCCTGGCCGACTTCGAAACCCTGAGCGGCTTCCTCGATCACGTCTCCCTGGTGATGGAAAATGAGGAGCGCGCGGAGACCGACCGGGTCAGCCTGATGACCCTGCACGGCGCCAAGGGCCTGGAATTCGATACGGTTTTCCTGCCGGGCTGGGAGGAAGGCATCTTCCCCAATCAGCGATCGATGGATGAAAGCGGCAACAAGGGCTTGGAGGAGGAACGCCGCCTGGCCTATGTAGGCCTGACGCGGGCGCGCCGGCGGGCGATCGTCAGCCACGCCTCCAACCGCCGCATCTACGCCAACTGGCAGGCCAGCGTTCCCAGTCGCTTCCTGGACGAACTGCCGACGGAACACATCGAGCATACCGGCTCCGCCGCCCTGGCCCGCGACAACCGGATTGCCGCCGCCACGTCGTTCACCGGCCAATTCCCGCTGGTCGCCCGCCGCCCGCGCGTGATCGACGTGTGGGAGCAGCCGTCCCGCCCCGCCCGTGCCGACCAGATCCCGATCGGCGCCCGGGTGTTCCACACCAAGTTCGGCTACGGCACTGTCACCGCGGCGGACGATGACAAGCTCGACGTGCGTTTCGAGACGTCCGGCGACAAGCGCGTGCTGGATCGGTTCGTTGAACGCGTCTGATGCCGCGCTTTGCGGCCGCAGAGCTCGGAACATCGGCGAAGGGCCGCTTGGCGGGGCCACTTATCAGCGATTTGTTACAGGACGGCCCTGATGCCGCGCCACACGATGCCGCTGGAGACTGTTGCCGTCACCGTGCCGGAGGCAGCTCTGGAAACGTTCGAGGCGGCGCTGATCAGTGCCTGCGAAACCGTCGGCTTCTTCCGTGACGACGAAACCGGCGACTGGCGGCTAGAGGGTGTCAAGCGAATTGGCGTCAAGGATGCCGAACTGGCTGCATCCATTGCCTTGGCCGCCGCGGTCACCGGAATATCGGCTGAAGTGGCACATGTTCCGACACCGGCGGATGGCTGGCTGGCCCATAGCTACGCGTCATTTCCCGAACAACTGATCGGCCGCCGCTTCGCCGTGCGTGGCACTCATCTGGCCGGACCACCAAAGCCCGCTCGGATCAGCCTTGTTCTGGATGCCGGCGTCGCCTTCGGCTCCGGGGAGCATGGCTCGACCCGCGGCTGCCTGCTGGCGCTGGAAGCGGTCGCTCGCCGGCGTCCGCGCCGCATCCTGGATCTGGGGACTGGGTCCGGCATCCTGGCAATGGCCGCCGCCGCGCTGCTGCACCGTCCGGTGCTCGCAACCGATATCGAGCCATGGTCGATCCGGGTCGCGCGGGAGAACGCGGCTCAGAATGGGCTTTCCCATCTGGTGCGGCCGCTCCTGGCGAATGGCTGGCACGACCCATCCGTCCGCGGTCCGTATGACCTGATCTTCGCCAACATTCTCGCTCGGCCGCTCTGCGCCATGGCGAAGGATCTGGCGTCGAACCTGGCCTTCGGCGGGACGGCGATCCTGGCCGGGTTGCTCGCCAACCAGGTACGCTGGGTGCTGGCCGCGCATCGTCGCCAGGGCCTGCGCCTGGAGCGGCTGATCCCGCAGGGAACCTGGACCACGATCGTGCTGCGCAAGTCGGGGGTCCGCTAGCCCGAACTTTGCTGTGTTTTTGAGCCATCCGGTTGATTACCAAGGAAACGTGCCACGAACGTAGTCAAGCATTTGGCGAATTTCTCCTTGACACAGGCCGAACCGGTTTGATTCTATGCCTCATGCACATCGCCAAGGTCCCAAACCGTAACGCCAAACCGTCCTTCCTCCTGCGCCAAACCTATCGCGAGGACGGCAAGGTCAAGAACCGCACGCTGGCCAACCTCTCCAAGCTGCCGGTCGAGCGCATCGAGACTCTGCGTGCTGCCCTGCGTGGCGACCCGCTCGCCCCGGTTGGTGACAACGGCTTCGAGATCCGCCGCTCGCTGCCGCATGGCCACGTGCTTGCGGCGCTGAGCGTGGCACGGCGCATCGGCCTCGACGATCTGCTGCCGCGCCGCGCCCCGCCGCGCCGCCGTGACCTGGCGCTGGCGCTGATCGTCGCCAGACTGCTCGACCCGGCGGCGAAGCTGGCGACAGCGCGCATGCTCGACAGCGCCACCGCCAGCCACTCGCTGGGTGAAAGCCTCGGCCTTGGCTGCGTTACCGCCGGCGAAATCTACACCACCCTCGACTGGCTCGGCAGCGAGCAGGCCTTCATCGAAAACCAACTCGCCCGCCGCCATCTGAAGAACGGCGCGCTGGTGCTCTACGACGTCACCTCCACCTACCTCGAGGGCCGCTGCTGTCCGCTGGCCCACCACGGTTACAGCCGCGACAGCCGTGGCGATCGGCCGCAACTGGTGATCGGCCTGCTGTGTGCCGCGGATGGTTGCCCCGTGGCGGTCGAGGTGTTCGAGGGAAACACCGCCGACCCGGCCACCGTCGCGGCGCAGATCAGCAAGCTGAAGCAGCGCTTGCGGCTGCGCCACGTGGTGATGGTCGGCGACCGCGGCATGCTCACCGCCGCACGGATCGAACAAGCCCTCCGCCCCGCCGGCCTAGACTGGATCACCGCGCTGCGTGCCCCGGCGATCCGGCAACTGGCGGAAGGCGGACAGCTGCAATTCTCCCTGTTCGACACCCGCGATATGGCTGAGATCAGCAGCCCGGATTATCCCGACGAACGGCTGGTGGTGTGCCAGAACCCGCTGCTGGCGGCGGAACGCCAACGCAAGCGTGACGCGTTACTGGCGCTGACCGAGGCCGACCTGAGCAAGATCCAGGCCCGGGTGACGCGCGCGAAGAACCCTCTGCGCGGGGCTGGGGACATCGGCCGCGCGGTCGGCGCTCTCCTGGGCAAACGCAAGATGGCCAAGCATTTCGCGTTGACCATCACCGACGCCGCATTTGACTTCACGCGCAAGGCCGAAGCGATCGCCGATGAAGCCAGGTTCGATGGCTTTTACGTGCTGCGCACCAACCTCCCCGCCAAGCAGATCGATACCGCCGGGACCGTGCGGGCCTACAAAGCCTTGGCCCAGGTAGAGCGCGCGTTCCGCTGCCTCAAGAGCGTCGATCTGGACCTGCGGCCGGTGTTCCATTGGACCGCGCCGCGGGTACGCGCGCATGTCCTGCTGTGCATGCTGGCGTATTACCTGGAGTGGCATATGCGCCAGCCGCTGGCGCCGATGTTGTTCGACGATCATGACCGCGCGTCGGCCGAAGCAGAGCGGACGTCGCCAGTGGCCAAGGCCAAGGTCTCCAAGGCGGCTTATCGCAAGGCCTCGACGCAGCGCGTGGTGGACGCTAGCGGCGAGCTCCAGCCGGTGCACAGCTTCCGCACCCTGCTGGGCGATCTGGCAACATTGGCCCGAAACACCGTCTGCTTCGCAGGGCAGAAGATGCTTACCGTTCAGACCACCGCAACGCCGATACAGCGCCGCGCACTCAGTCTGTTGGGGGTCGAATTGACGGCAGCGTAGACAGCAAGCAGGTGGGGTCCGGAGTCGGATCAATGACTTACGTCGAAAAGACGGTAAAGTTCAGGCTAGCAACGGACCCGAAAGTTCGCTTCAGCATAAACTCGATGCTAGGTAAGTTTGCTGGCGGCAGATAGATGCACGAGTTGATACGCGCCGAAGCCCTATGCTGTCGCAAGAGACGACCGTTCTCCGGCTCGTGCATCAAACGTTGGTTTTCTGCACCTGGTCCATGGCGGTAATCGCCCTCATTTGTGGGAAGCGGACAAGTTCTCCCGCTTTCAGGCCTGATGCCAAGGGTGCAGGATCACGCCGTGACGACCTGCTGGGCCGCCGCGAAGATCTCGCGTGCGCGCGTCGTCCCCGCGACGTGCTCAGTGCCCCCGACTCCGAGGTCCATCCATCCTGCGTTCACGGCCTCGAACATTTCTTCGGCGGGCTCGGTGTGGCCCTTCGGGATGCCGAACTGCTCGAACGCTTCAGCCCACCCTGCACGCGGGACTGCAAAGGCTTTCACGTCGAGCTTCAGGACTTCACCCAATTGCTCCGCGACTTCATCCGCGCTGACCATCGAACCAAGCTCGATGACGCGCTGCCCTGACCAGGCTGGTCTGGTCAGAAGGGTTGCGACCTCCGCGCCGATGTCGTTCGTCGCGACCATGGTCGATTTCCGGTTTGTCGGATTGTAGTAGACCGGCAGCGTTCCGCCCTGGGCGACCTGCAAGCCGTAAAGGAAGTTTTCGAAGAAGCCGCCTGCGCGCACAAGTGCGATTGGGGTTGTCAGGCTGCAAAAACCTTGCTCCAGAAGCGCCAAGGCCGTGATCATCCCGAGCCCGCTGATCCTGTTCGCTCCCATTGACGAGAGTGCGACTACCCGCGGCGGCGCTGCCTTGGTCAGCGCCTCCATATAGTTTGCAATCACGCCCTTTGCTTCTTTGTAGTCAGGCGAGGGTGCCCATACAGAAGGCAACATGACAAACGCACCTTCAACGTCTTTGAGCGCCCGCTCGATGGCCGCTGAGTCATTCCAATCACCGTCTACCAGTTCCACGCCCTGGCTTGCCCAGTTCGCCGCCTTCTCGCGGTTGCGGACCAGCGCGCGCACTTTCGTGCCGTGCGCCAATAGGTGTTTCGCAGTTGCGCCGCCCACCTTCCCCGTGATTCCCGTTACCAAAAACATGCGTCTTCTCCTGAGCTTTAGGGACCTAACAATGCCCTGTTGGTTCAATGGACGAGTGGCAGAACTGGCAGAACGGCCCGGATACGGGGATCGCGCAGATAGAGGCCGCCCCATGTCATCGCGCCCAGAAGCAGCGAAACAAGTTCCGGCTGCGATCCCAACTCACCGATGCGGACATGGGCGCAGATCGCGCCTCCCAGAAAACCAGTCACCAGGATCGCGCCTAGGGCGGAGGTGGCCGGAATGGCATAAAGGATGGCGCAGGCGAGTATTATCGGACCCACGATGCGGGTCAGGTCCATCGTGAACCCGGTTTCCTGCAACATGCTCGCGATCCGTGCCGGCGCGAGAAGCTGAATAGTTCCATCTGCCACCAGAGCGACAACGACGAACGCGCTCATCATCCGGCCGGCCCACAGGGCGCGATGCAGCTTCATGGTTTCAGGCACCTGATGTAGGCTCATGGTTTCGGACACTTGTCGTTCTCCTATAGGGGTTCTCATTCTCAAGACTTACTGTGCCTCTTAGGTATGATAAACACCGGGAAACCGAACTCACTGTTCTCTCTGCGGTGAACAATACCGAAGTACGAAAATGCAAAATCTCGAACCCATCCGCATTTTCATAACGGTAGCGGAAATGGGGAGCTTCACCCGCGCAGCCGATAGCCTGGGCCTTCAAAAGGGAAGGGCCTCAATGGCAGTCCGGAAGCTGGAAGAAGATGTCGGCGTCAGACTCCTGCACCGGACCACGCGCAGCGTGCAGTTGACGGAAGACGGACGGGTGTTTCATGCACGTGCCCGCGATCTGCTTGCTGACGTTGATGACCTGCACTCAATGTTCGCAGGCGATCGAGTGGCACTTCGCGGGCGCTTGCGGGTTGACCTGCCGAGCGAGCTGGCGCGCACGACTATCGTGCCGGCCTTGCCGGCTTTCATGGCGACTTATCCCGAGTTGGAGCTGGAGGTGTCGAGTACGGATCGGCAAGTTGATCTGGTTCAAGAGGGGTTTGACTGCGTATTGCGACTTGGACCTATTGGGGACGAGACGCTGATCGCCCGCCCGCTGGGCAAGTTGCGCATGGTCAACGCTGCCAGTCCTGCCTACCTGGCGCGCTATGGCGTCCCTCGATCGCTAGAAGATCTGCAGCATCAGGAACATCGGGCAATTCATTTCGCGAGGACGCTCGGCGCAAAACCCTATGGATGGGAGTATCCGCACGGTGACAGCTATGCGACGCTTCAGTTGCGAGGTGCGCTGCACGTTAACAGCGTACAGACCTACGAAGCCGCTGGTGTCGCCGGTATTGGCTTGATTCAGGCACCACTGTTGGCGATCGGCCGTTACTTGGAGAGTGGAGCGTTGATAGAGATCCTACCCGATTTTCAGCACAAGCCGCTCGTCGTCTCCCTGGTAGTGGCGCATCGGCGCAACCTGTCGCGCCGAGTCCGCGCATTCATGAAATGGATCGAAGATGTGCTTTCGCCCTACGTGGAATAGCAAACGGACCGCTTCGTCCGGCTCTCGAAATTACCATGGTGAAGGCATATCTGCTGGCGGCGGGCGGCGGTCCAACAGAATGCGACACTGTGGGTGTATCTGAATCAAACGCTCGGGTCTGTTGCTACCGGACCCCAAGTCCGCCCATTGCTGATTATTGGCGCCGCGGGCTAGGCGCCCACTACGCCGTAGATCTATCCCAGTGCGGATCCTGCCTTCACCCAGGCTGGTGCCATTCATTAACATGAGCAAGGTTGTTCGCGATCGTTAACAGCCGACGCGTGGAGGCTTTCGCCTCCACGCCCCGACATAATAGCTAGTTCTTTCGAAGTGCGATCAGCAAATGAGGCAGCCGCACCATTAAGCACAGCAGTTTTGTCCGCCAATCCAGATCAGCCCTGGCTGTTTGGATCCACCGTCACACCCACGAACACCGGCTGACCATTGCGGATCACCCGCAGGGCCAACGCGTGATCGCTGCCGGACAGGGCGCCGCGCATCGCCGTTGCCGCCTCGGCCGGGGACTTCACCGCGTGCATGCCAACGCCAACGATGACATCCCCAGGCTGCAGACCGGCTGCGTCCGCCGGTGAGCCAGGACGCACACGCTGCACCACCGCGCCATTCGTGCCATCCGGCACATCAAGCTGGTTGCGCATGTCTGGTGACAGCGGCGCCAGCGCCAGACCCAGTTCAGCATGATGCGGATTGGCCTGGGCGTCGTTGCTGGCGGTCTGCTCGTTCGGCATCGTGCCGACCTTGACCGTCATGTCCTTGCTCTGGCCGTCGTGCAGGACGGACAGATGCGCCTGATCACCCGGCTGAATGCTGGCGACGTTCACCGCGAGCTCGCGCGGATTGGCGATCTTGGTGCCATTCACCGACTCGATCACGTCGCCCGGCTGCAGGCCAGCCGCGGCGGCGGGACTGTCGGGCTGCACGCCGGCCAGCAGCGCGCCGGACGTGTTGGCCAGGTGCAGCGCCTTCGCGGTGGGAGCCGTGATCTGCTGCGCCTCGACCCCGACATAGCCACGCACAACCTTGCCGTCCTCCTGCAGTTCGGCCGACACGGTGCGGATCATGTCGGACGGAATGGCGAACCCGATACCGACCGAGCCGCCCGTCGGCGACAGGATCGCCGTGTTCATGCCGATGACCTTGCCGTCCTGGGTGAACAGCGGTCCGCCGGAGTTGCCCTGGTTGATCGGCGCGTCCACCTGGATGAACTGGTCATACGGGCCGTCGCCAATGTCGCGGCTGACGGCCGAGACGATGCCGGCGGTCACGGTGCCGCCCAGGCCAAACGGGTTGCCCATCGCGACCACCCACTCACCCGGCTTGACGTCACGCGAATTGCCGAGCTGGATGTATGGCAGCGGCTTGCTTGCATTGACCTTGAGGACGGCGATGTCGGTCCTCGGGTCACGGCCAATAATCTTGGCCGGCAATTCGGTGCCATCATCCAAAGTAACACTGACGCTCTTCGCGTCCTTCACCACGTGGTTGTTGGTAACGATCGTGCCGTTGGCGTTGATAATGAATCCGGAACCACGTGCCTCGACAGCGTGGGGAGTCTGTTGCTGGCCGTGCGGGATCATCTGGCTGAACGGAAAGGGCAACTGCGGCATCCCCTGCCCCTGGCCCTGCCCATCCTGGTCCTCTTCCAGCGCCGCCGGCGTCGCACGGAACTTCGTGGTGATGGAGACAACCGCGGGCTTCACCTGCGTGACCAGGCTGGTGAAATCAGGCAGCGTGTGCGGCTGAACCTGCGTGCCGGGCGGGTTGACCGGCGTGACATCATCGGCCCAGGCGGTGTGGCCGAGGGCCAGGCCGCCCAGGCTGGTGCCACCTAGCAAGGTCGCCGCCAAGGCAGCGCGGCGCCACGGCCGCACCGCGGAACGTCGTGTTGAAGGGAGTTCGGTTTTTGTGTCCATGTTCGCATCTCCGTCGCTTGTCACTGGATTGGTGTATGAATTCGGTGCAGGGTGGTCCGATTGGACCGCACGAAAGACGATCATCAGATACGGATGCGGAGGTGACTGTTCTCTAGGCGGAGCAATTAAACTCGAGTCATGCAGGTTACGGCTTGGTCAGGTACGCAGGCCTGTTGAGGAACAACCGGCTACGCAGCGCCCATGGCAATGGCGAAAAGGCTCGTTTGTCCAAGCACGCGCGGCCGACACGCCCGCTATTCCAGATATCGCTTTCGCAAATGCGCCTGAAACGCCGATGGATCCAGCACCCGCCCCGTCGACTGTTGTAGAATCTCATTGAATGTCAGCCGGCTGCCGACGCTGTGCACGTGCTGGCGCAGCCAACCCAGTAACGGTGACAGATTACCCTGGCCAAGCGCGTCATCCAGCGCGTCCACCTGCGCCCGCGCCGCCATCATCAACTGCGCCGCGGCCATCGCGCCCAGCGTATAGCTGGGGAAGTAGCCGAACGCGCCGTCATACCAGTGGATGTCCTGCAGGCAGCCCTGCGCGTCGTCGGGCGGCGTGATTCCCAACAAGGCCTGAAGCGCCTCATTCCAGGCACCGGGCAGGTCGCGGACACTCAGTTGGCCGTCGATCAGCGCGCGCTCCAGCCGGAAGCGCAGGATCACATGGGCCGGATAGGTCATCTCATCCGCATCGACACGGATGAAGCTGCGCCGCACCCGGCGCAGGGCACGCCCCAGGTTTTCCGGCCGGTAAGGCGCCGGATCGCCACCGAACGCATCGCGCAGCCGGCCGCCCATCCAGCCGAGGAAGACATCCGACCGGCAGGCCTGCATCTCGAAGATCAACGACTGGCTTTCATGCATCGCCATGCCCGCCGCCTCGCCCACCGGCAGCCTTGCATACCGCGTCGGCAGGCCCTGCTCATACAAGGCATGGCCGGTTTCGTGGATCACGCCCATCAGCGCGCCGGCGAAGTCCGCTTCGTCATATCGGGTGGTGATCCGGACATCCGTCGGCGTGCCGCCGGAAAACGGATGCGCCGACTGATCCAGTCGGGCATGGTTGAAGTTGAGGCCAAGCCGTTCCGCGATCGACCGGCACAAGCTCTCCTGCGCCGCGACCGGAAACCGGCCGGCTGGCCGTACCGGTTCGGCTTGGCGCGCCTGACGCGCTTCCGCTTCCGGCAAGGCGGTTGCCAGGAAGGCTTCATAGGCGGCGAAGACGGGCGCCACATCCTCGGCCCTGATGCCAGGCTGATAGCCGTCCATCAGCGCGTCATAAGGCGACAGCCCCAGCGCCGGCGCCAGGTTCGCGGCGGTCTCGCGGGTCAGGTGCACGACCTCGGCCAGATAGGGCGCCACCTGAGCGAAGTCGGCGCTTTGGCGTGCGATCCGCCAGACCTTCTCGCAGGTGGCATTGGCCTTCGCCTGGGCGACCACCAGGTCCTCCGGCACGGCCTTGGCGCGGACATAGGCGTGTCGCATCAGCCGCAGATTGGCGTTGTCCCACGGGTCGCCCCCCGGGTCGCCCCCCGGGTCGGCCGTCTCCGCTGCCGCCAGATCCTGTTCGATCTCGGGTGCGGTCAGGTGCTGGTGGCCGAGGCCGGCGAGCAGGGCAAGCTGGTCGCCACGCGCCGGACCGCCGCCAAGCGGCATGACAGCGGAGGCATCCCAGCCGAGCAGGGAGGCGCATTCGCCGATTAGGGCGATCCGGCGGAAGCGTTCGGCCAGGCGATCGTAAGGGGTCATGTGCGGGAAGGCTTTCGTGCCCAGACAATGAAGATGACAATCAGCGCGACCGCCAGCCCATACCACGTGATCGCGTAGGTCAGGTGATTGTTCGGCGGTCGCGGCAGTGTCTGCGCAGGGACCGGGTACTCGATCGAGGACGCCGGTCCCAGGGCGATGAGCGTGAATGGCAGCGGCGCCGGCAACCTCAGTGCCATGGCGATGGTAGCGGTGTCGAGCGTATAGAACTGCCGTGTCGCCAGGTCGTCCACCGGACTGAACCAATGCGGCTTTTCAGTCGGACGAACATAGCCGGCGACGGTAACCTGTCCGGGCGGATCATCCAGCGGCGCCTGCCGCATCTGCGGCACCCAGCCGCGATCGACCAGGATCGGCGGCGCGTCGGCGCGCTCCAGCGGCACGATCTGATAGTTGCCCATCGTGGGTCCGGCGCTTGTGTCGCGCACCTCGGCGCCGAACTGGGCGGCGAGGTCATAGCGAAAGCGGCCGGTCACGGCGATCTTGGTGTAGGGCTGGGGATCGGGTTGCAACGGGATGGGCGGCGCGGCTTCGGCCACGGCGATCCGCGCCATGATCCTTTCCTTCCAGTGCAATCGATAGACCTGCCAGGTGCCCAGGCCGATCAGCATCGCCAGCATGACCACGACGGTGACGCCGGGGATCAGGAACCGTCGTCTGGCCGGCTTCACAGGCCCATCTCGGATGAACGATAACGATACTGCTGCGCGATCAGCGCTGCTTTTGCCAGCCGGATCAGCCAGATCGCCAGCGGGATCGTCACAACGGGCCAGAGAATGGCGTGAACCCAAAGCGGCGGATTGAAGCGAAACTCCACCCAGAATGCCAGCGCGACAATGAAGGCGCCCAGCACCATGATCACGCCGGCGGCGGCGCCGTCACCGGTATCGACCTGCCGAAAGTCCAGTCCGCATGATCCGCAGGCCGGCCGGATCTCCAGCAAGTTCTTGTACAGGCGACCGATGCCGCATCGCGGGCATCGGCAGCGCAGGGTGGTCAGAAGGAAGGACGCCTTGCTGTCGGGCGCCGGTCCGGGATTATTCGACGGCAATCTGGCCGGCGCCGTACCAGTAGATGCAGACGAAAAGGAACAACCAGACGACATCGACGAAATGCCAATACCAGGCAGCCGCCTCCAGCCCGAAATGCCGCTCCGGCGTCAGTTGGCCGGCGCGGGCGCGGAACCAGCAGACGATCAGGAAGCAGGTGCCGACAATCACGTGGAAGCCATGGAAGCCAGTGGCGAGGAAGAAGGTGGACGAGTAGACACCGCCGCCGCTGAACTTGAAGGGGGCGTGCGAATACTCGACCACCTGGCACAGGGTGAAACTAAGGCCAAGTAGAATGGTCAAACCCAGGCCCTGGATCAAGCCCTTGCGGTTGCCGTCCAGCAGACAATGGTGCGCCCAGGTCACGGTGGTGCCCGACAACAGCAGGATCATCGTGTTCAGGATCGGCAGGTGGAACGGATCAAACGTATGCACGTTCGTTGGCGGCCAGACCGTTTGGCCGTTCCCCTGGGTATCCGGGAAGATGAGAAAATTGAAATAGGCCCAGAAGAAGCCGACGAAGAACATCACCTCGCTGGCGATGAACAGGGTCATGCCGTAGCGCAGGCCAAGCCGCACGATGGCGCTGTGGGCGCCCGCAACACGGCCTTCCCGCAGAACATCGCGCCACCAGAAGAACATGGTGGACAGGATGGTCAACGCCCCCAGCACCAGCACGACGTAGTTGCCGAAATGCGCCGCCAGGATGATGCCAAGGACGGTCAGAAAACCGCCAATCGCCCCAATGATCGGCCATGGGCTGGGGTCAGGCAGATAATACGGTTGCTTTATACCGGAGATCACCGGAACCGGTGCACCGTGCGCGTCACTGCTCATGCCATGTCCATATCAACTGCCAGGTAAACCGCCCCAAGGAGACCCTCGGCTTCGGCAGGCGCATAAACGCTAAAACCCGACCGAGTTCAAGGGGCGACGGTTGAAGATGGCTTGTTGCAGCCGCCGTCGAGGCTGGACGCGCCGGCATTGGCGCGCTTCCGGGCTGACTGTAAACAGTCAGCGCGCTCTATCATTTATCTGATCGCATGATTCACTTGCTTTGAACGTTCCGCTTCGCCTTGCCGTGCTGGGGGCCGATGTCGGGCCCCCAGCAGCGGCGCAAGCCTGGATCGAGCGGGATGTCGCGGCTGGAGCGGCTTTGACTATACGCTGCACGGGACGTTGACGCTGTCTGATGGCGTTATGTCCGCGCTGGGCGTGCTGATCCTGGCCGGCTCGGCTCTGTGGACCGTGACCGGAACCTGCCCGGTTTTCCCCAATGACAGCAGCAGCGCCGAGCCGGCCGGTCCGGCGGTAACGTGATGCTGCCCCCGCTGCTCAGAACTCCGCCCCGAAGCCAAGCAGGCTGCGCAGGTCCTGCCCTGTGAAGCCATCTGGGGTGGCGTTATTGATCGCCGCCTGGAACAGCAGATAGGTGTCCCGGGAAAGTGTCTGCGCGGCGCCGTATGCGCCGGGCAAAGCCGCCCGCAGCTCATTGGGAATAAGATCATCGAGAAGCGCGTTCAGCATCGGCTGGGCACGTGGATCGCCCGGCGTGCTCACCAGTTCCGCCGCCCCTTGCGCCGTGCTGTAGTCATAGAACTCCGATTGCGTGGTTCCCGCCTCGATCTGCCCAGTCACGGGATTCCACTTCGAGTAGGTTCCCAGCTTCGTCGTCTGCGTCCGCAGGCCAACGATGTGCAGCGGCGAGTCGTTGAAGTTGTAGAAGCCAGGGACAAGTTCGTCCGTCGCGAGAAGCACGTAGGGCCGGCCCGACGCCGAAGCGGACCGCAGCATTGGCACCATGTCGTGGCGTCCGCCGTAGATCTCGGCGAGGTGGCCCCTCATCCAGGCGCGGCTGCCGTTATGACCGAGGCTGACCAGAAACGCCATCATATCCACCGAAGAGGTCAGTTCCGTCCGGACCGTGTCGTTATCCCCCGTGAACCGGCCGCTCGGGTCCACGACAATCAGCGGGATGTGGAACGGCTCCTCATAGACGCTGCCGACCTTGCCGGCGACGAAGCCGTGCGCACCATTATACTCACCGTGATCCGAGCCGAAGATGATGACCGTGTTCTGCGCCACGTCCTCCGACAAGGCGCCAAGAACCTCCCCGATCCGCTGGTCCACGATGCTCATGACGTTCGTGTAGGAGTCGAGGTTGCGCTGCCAGTAGCTGTAAGGGGCGATCCCGACGCCGACATTCGGCGCCTCGCCTGGATACTGCTGGATCGTGAAATCGGTCTGGCTCGGGTCGTTGGCAATGCCGCCCCACACCGCGTCCGAGAACGTACGGGCGAAGAACTGAGTCGAAGGCTTGTTCGCCTGGATGCTCGCCGCCGACTCCCAGTTCGGCGGCAGCGTGGGATAGCCGAGCGGCGGTGGCGCCTTGAGCGGATCGTCGTCCCAGGACACGATCGGCGGATTCTTCGTCGTAGAGTAGCTCAGGAGGGGCTGCAAGGTCGAGCTCGGCGGGAACATGTCGTTGTAGGTCTGGAACTCGGTGCCGGCCCAGAAGAATTGCTGGTCATGGGGGTTGACGAGCCCGACGGTGAGGCACCAGGGCTGGTCGCTGGCTTGGCGCGCGCTCAGATACTGCACCGCCTGGTTCGTGATGTATTGGTCGTTCAGGTACCCCTCGGACTCGTTGCCAACCGTGGCCTGCAGGTTGGCGCCGTCGGGGTCTGGATAGGTAAGACCTTCAAAGCCGTAGATCTGGAGCCGCAAGGCGGCGTTCTTGCTGGGCAGGGATGCGTGCCACTTGCCGATGTAGGGCGTCTGATACCCGGCTTGCCGGAGGAGTTTCCCATAGGTCGGGTAAGCCGGGTTCAGTGACGGCGTTGGCGACCTGTGTGCAAGCCCGAGACCGTTCTTGATCGTCTGCAGCAGCCAACTCTGCTGGCTGTAGAGGCCCGAGATCAACACGCCGCGCGACGGCGAGCAGGCCGAGGCAGCGGTGTAATGGCTCCCGAACTTCACGCCCCTCTGCCAGAGCGAATACACGTTCGGCATGAAGCGGGCCAGGAACTCGTCTACGCTGGTCACGCCAGCCGGGAAGACGGAGGGAAACCTGAGTTCATCAACCAGGATGAACAGGATGTTTGGTTGCGGTCCCGGCACCGGCGCCGTTGTCTGCGCGAAACTCTGCTGCGTTGGAAAAGCCGCGCCGACTGCTGCGCTGCCTGCCGACTTGAGGAAGTCTCTACGGTCCACGTTCAATCCCCCTCAGGTTGTTGCGCCACCTGCCCCTTAGATATATTTCTCTAACGCGCTTCAAGGCGGTCGACAAGGCGAGGTCGGGATGAAGCCTTCGCCCAATCACTTGACTGTGTTGCTCGAACCAGTTGCGAAGCGCCAGATCATTTCTGGGCTGACCGGAAATAGCCTTCATGGCGGAGAAAGTTGGCGCATTCCTGTCGTGTGAAGCAGGTGACAAGTTCTCCTGGAGCGTTCCACAACGCTTGGACGGTTAGCAGCTTCTTGGCCGCGGCAAGGCCTTCAGCTTGGCGAAAGCCATCTCGATCGGGTTCAGGTCTGGGCTCTAGGGTGGGATGAACGGCAAGCTGGCACCGGTTGCCCCGCGCACGCCGGCGACTTTGTGCAAGTAGGGTTGTCCATGATGACGGCATCATCTTTGCGCAGGATGAGGACGAGGACCTGTTTGACGTAAGCCACGAACATCGCATCGTCGAATACGGCTGGCGCTGTCAGGCCATCGCAGCGCAGGGCGGCGCTGAGGGTGGAGGTCTTCCAGTAACCATGCGGGACGGCATCAACCAGACGCTGGCCGCATGGTGAGCGGCCATGAAGGCGGCTCATGTTGGTCTTCGTCCAGGCGCATGGCTGCGATTCCAGTCAGGTCGGACTTGCTCTAACGGGCCCTGGTCGGCGCAGGCAGGCGGTTTTCAGGGTGCAGGGCCTGCATCGGTCAGCCTTGCCACGGACCGACAGCCCGATGCCCGGTTTTACGGCGCGGTGCATGGGCCTTGATCCGGCTATGACATCCGAGAGCCTCGGGCGGCGGCAATGAGACATAATAAGCTTTCGTCACGATGCTATTCATGTAATATCGATATTAACACACTTTGGAATTTAAAGTCGGATATAATTCAATATGTTTCCGCTAAAAGACGAAAATGCTACCATTTTGACAAAACAACAGACCGATCAGCTACTTTTGCCTGCTTCCGGTTCCGCCACGACCGGCAATCCCGTCACGCGACGCTCTGCCATGACGAGGCAGGCCCTGATCGGTGCCGCGATGGGGTTTGTTTTGAACGCACGGCGACACGGCAAGGTGTCGCCGGCCGGTGGCGCGAGCTATCTGCGTGCGCTTTTAAGTGATCTGGAAGGTTGCCGCCGGCTGGGGCGGCAGTACCTGAACATTCATCCTGAGGAAGCCGACATCGGACTGCTGGCCGCCTCGCTCTGTGCCGGAGCTGATCGGTGTTGGCCGGATGGCCCCGCGGCGGTTCGGCGGAACGTCGCCGAACGCCGAGCTGCGGATTTCACCGCCGGCCGGATCACCCATCTTGATGGCTGGCTCCTGGCACAGACCGAGGCACGCGCCTGCGCGCTCGTTGCACTGACCTGACGCCATGCTGATCGATTTTCGCTCGGCCGATATTGGCGCGGCGCTTGAGGTCGATGTCTGCATCGTCGGTGCCGGGGCCGCCGGCATCGCGATCGCGACGTCGCTGATCGAAACCCATCACCAGGTGTGCGTCCTTGAAAGCGGCGGTCTTGATTTCGAGGCGGAGACGCAGGCCCTGTATGAGGGCGAAGCTGTCGGCGTGCCTTGGGGTACCGACCTGGCAACCTCGCGGCTTCGCTTTTTTGGCGGGACGACCAATCACTGGGGCGGTGGCTGCATCCCGCTCGACGAAATGGACTTTCGGCAACGACCGTGGGTTCCCCACAGCGGCTGGCCAATCTCGCGGTCGGACCTCGACCCCTGGTACGACCGGGCCCGTCCGGTCCTCCATATACCGGACATCCCGTTCGACAACGCGGCGGTGCTCGCCCGCACTGCTCCCCCGTTCCAGTTTGATCCCGATAAGCTTGTCCATCGATACGATTTGCCAAGCCAACAGCCGCGGTTGGGCCCGGTCTATCGCGCCAGGCTTGAACGGGCAGCCAACGTCCGCGTGCTGCTGCACGCCAACCTGATCGCGTTCGCCACGAACAATGCCGCGAACGCCGTTTCCGAAGCCCGCATACGAACATTGGAAGGCAAGAGCGGATTGGTGCGCGCGCGCTATTTCGTCCTGGCCTGCGGGGGGATCGAAAACGCTCGCCTCCTGCTGCTCTCCAATGCCGTCAACCCGCAAGGGCTCGGCAACAGCCACGACCTGGTTGGCCGCTTCTTCATGGATCACCCCAGCGGAAAGTTGGGCACGATCACCTCGGACGCGCCCGCTCGCCTCGCCGATCCCTACAACCGGCAACTGGAGGTGCCTGGAGTCCCACACCCTGGGGAGATCAGCCTTTCCCGGACCATTCAGGAAAGGGCGCGCCTGCTCAATGGACGTCTGCGGCCGCAGGATTACGAGGAATCTCCACCGGATGGCGTTCTTGCGGTCCGCCAGTTCGATGCAGGCCTGCGGGACGGTCATTTTTCCGGCGGATTGGCAAATGAGGTCTGGCGGATGGCCGCGGATCTCGGCGACATCGTGCCGGGCATCTATCGCAGGCTCCTGGGCCGACCCGTGGTGCCACTCCATCGCATCGACTTCGAGGGATTTTTCGAGCAGGCGCCCAATCCGGACAGCCGTGTCAGCCTGGCCGATACCATCGACGCGCTCGGGCAGCAACGGGTTCGGCTGGATTGGCGGCTCACCGAGCTGGATAGGCGAACCTACCGGGCCGCGGCCGACATCTTTGGCAGCGAACTCGCCAGGCTAGGCCTGGGCAGGGTGCAGCTTGATCCATGGCTGCGGCCGGGCGCGGATGGGGGTGTCGACGGAAACCCGGAGATCCAGGGTGTCGCTCATCATCTCGGCACCACGCGTATGTCGGACGACCCGCGGAAAGGTGTCGTTGATCCCGACTGCCGGATCCACGGCATCGACAATCTCTATGTCGTGGGCGGATCGGTATTTCCCGCCGGCGGCTGGGCGTTCCCAACCTTCACGATCGTCGCCCTGGCGCTGCGGCTGACAGACCATCTGACGCAAAGGCTGAACGCCGGATAGGCTGCGCAACCGGTCGACAGCGGTCGGCGGCATACCACGCAGGCACTTCCGGCTCGAGCGTCTCGTCCAGTTGTGGTCTTTGTGATCGGCCTGCCGGAAAGCGGGGATTTCTAACTTCCAGAATTCCCGGCAGAAACATGGCTCGATCGCCTCCCAACGGGTGATCTTCGACAAGAATGACGATCTGGGAGAACATCCATGGATTCCGCGCTTGCCCACGCCAGCCCTGCCGCTCCGCCTTTCATCGACAAGATCGAGCGGGAAACCATGCGGCGCGTTGCCCGTCGCCTGATCCCGCTTCTGATGGTGTGCTACTTCGCCGCCTATCTCGATCGGGTGAATGTCGGCTTCGCTGCGCTGACCATGAACAAGTCGCTTGGCTTTTCGTCCGCCATCTTCGGCATCGGCGGCGGCATTTTCTTTTTCGGCTACTTCCTGTTCGAGATCCCAAGCAACCTGATCCTGTCAAAGGTGGGCGCCAGGCGTTGGATCGCGCGGATCCTGATCACCTGGGGCGTGATCTCGGGCATAACCGCTTTTGTAACCGGCACCTGGTCTTTCCTCGGCATCCGCTTCCTGCTCGGCCTTGCCGAAGCCGGCTTCTATCCCGGGATCATTCTCTACCTGACATGGTGGTTTCCATCATCCTACCGGTCGCGGATCATCGGCATCTTCATGACGGCGATTCCGATCTCCATCGTCACCGGTTCGCTGGTGTCGAGCCAGATCATCAGGCTGGGTGCTTGGGGCGGCCTGGAAGGATGGCAGTGGCTGTTCATCCTGGAAGCCGTGCCCGCGGTCATACTCGGTTTCGTCGTCTTGATCTACCTGACCGATGGGCCCGAACAGGCGAGCTGGCTAGAGCCAGAGCAGCGCGACTGGCTCGTCAGGCGCCTGGCAGCCGAGCGCGCGCAGCGTGAGGCCATCCGGCACTACAGCCTTGGCGAGACGCTGCGAAACACACGGGTCTGGCTGCTCACCCTGGTGTATTTCGGCCAGAACGTGAGCGGTTACGGACTGGTTCTTTTTCTGCCGCAGATCGTCAGCCGTTTCGGCGTCGGCGTCGGCATGAACGGGGTGATCAGTGCATTGCCCTTCGCGGCCGCGGCCATTGCCATGGTTGTGTGGGGCCGCCACTCGGATCGTACCGGAGAACGCAATCTGCACGCCGCCGCAGCATGCTTCCTGAATTTTGCCGGGCTGGCGGTCTGCGTCTTCCTGCAGGACCCGACGCTGATGATGATTGCGCTGATCCTGGGGCAGATGGGCAACTCAGCCATTGCCCCAACCTTCTGGACGCTGCCGACCGCGATGCTTTCCGGCACGGCCGCGGCCGGCGGCATTGCGCTGATCAACGCCGTAGGCAACCTTGGCGGGTTCTTGGGACCTTACCTGATGGGTGTCATCAAGGATGGCACCGGCAGCTTCAGCCTCGGCCTTTTGGCCATAGCCATGGGCGCGTTGGTCTCAACCATTGTGCTCGTAGCACTCGGCCACGATCGTCGCCTCGAGGAAGTGCCGGACACGGCAGGAAAGGGCAGTCCGGTGACTGCCCGATGATCGAGGCATCCGCGGCCGTTATGACAGACTGGGATCAGTTCGCCCGGGACTTAGCATCCGCGGCCGACATCGGTCCGACATGGGGTCCGGCTTTCGCCAAGCCGCCCGCTTTCGCGGCATCGTCCAGGGAGCGGAAGAACGTGTAGGACAGGGTGATCACCTTCACGTCGCTGGTGTTTGGATCGCTCCGGATAGCGGGGTCGACCCAGAAGCTGACCGGGAATTCCATGCTTTGGCCGCCCGCCAAGGTTTGCTGGTTGAAGCAGAAGCAGGCGGTCTTGTGGAAGTATTTTCCAACTTTCTCGGGCGTGACATTGTACAGCGCCATGCCTGTGACGGCGTGATCGGTCTCATTGCCGGCATGATAGAAAGCCACCTGCTCATCGCCGAGCTTCAGGTCGACCTCGGTCTGGTCGGGAGCGAATTTCCACGGAAGGTTTGAGTTGGTGTCGGCATTGAAGCGGACGCGAATGGTCGCTCCATTGCCGCCCGGCGCGGCCGCCAGGCCGATGCTCGGCGTTCCGCCGTAACCGGTTGCCGAGCAGAACAGGCGGTATAGCGGCACCGCGGCAAACGACATGCCCACCATCAGGCAGATGATTGTCGCCACCGACCAGCCAACAAGAAGATTACGGCTGTTTCGAGTCATTCAAGGATGCGCCATCTTGACGATCGTGATCGCGTAGAACAACGCGCATAACCCTAATAGCACCACCAGGATGGCCCAGCTTCGGCCACGTCTGCGTCGCGTGATCTCGGCCAGTGGCCCTCGCTCCCGGTCCGACAGCGATGGATCTTCAACCATCCGGACATCATCCCACAAGACGGTCGACTGCCAGCGTCCCAAACAACGCGAACAGATAGATAATCGAGTATTTGAAGGCGCGCTTTGCCGGCGCATCATTGGTCAAGCTGTTGCCTTTCTTGTCCTGACAATCGCTCAGCGTGGCATAGGTGCGCTGCAGGAAAATCAGGCCCAGCAGGGTCGCGGCGATGCCGTAGGCAATGCCGCTGAAGCCAACCATGACGGGTACCAGGCTTAAAGGAACCAGCACGATCGAATAGATAAAAATCTGCCGCCTGGTCTCCCGCGCGCCAGCGGTTACAGGCAGCATCGGCACGTTCGCCCGCTTGTAGTCATCGTTCGCCCACAGGGCCAGCGACCAAAAATGTGGCGGCGTCCAGATGAACACAATGGCGAACATGATCAGCGGAACCAGATCGACCGACCCGGTCACGGCTGCCCAGCCGATGACCGGCGGAAACGCCCCGGCCGCACCGCCGATCACGATGTTCTGCGGCGTACGGCGCTTCAACCATACCGTGTAGATGAACACGTAGAAGCAGATCGACAGTGCCAGCACCAGTGCGGCTGGGACATTGACCGCCAGGCCCATCACGATGACCGAGCCAACCGCCAACGTGATGCCGAACGCCAATGCGCTGCCTGGTTCGATCCGGCCGGCGGGAATCGGCCGGTTCCGGGTCCGCCGCATGATTGCGTCGATATCCCGGTCATACCACATGTTGATCGCCCCGCACGCGCCGGCGGCAACGGTAATGCACAGGATCGCCGTCAGAGCCAGGACCGGATTGAGGTGTCCGGGCGCAACAAGCAATCCGATCAGGCCGGTAAAAACCACCAGCGACAGGACTCTTGGCTTCAGCAGCGCGATCCAGTCCCGGTAATCCGCCTCCTCGGCTACTTGCGCGACCAATCCATGAGGACCCGCCTGCTGGCTTAAGGCCGGGGAGTTGATGTCGCCTACCACCACGCGGAAGCCTCCATCCCGATAGTCACTTCGAGGCGATCTCTGGAAGTGGCGCCATGGACGCCGCCTTCTTCGCCTCGGCGACCCAGGCGGTGAACTCTTGCGGCGTGACCGCCTTTACGGAAATTGGCATGCGGCTATGGTTTTCCCCGCAAATCTGGTTGCACTCGCCATAGAAGGTGCCGACCTGCGATGCCTCGATCCAGGTCTCGATGGTCCGGCCGGGGATCGCATAGCGCTGCACGCCCAACGCCGGAATGAAGAAGCTGTGGATCACGTCCCCGCTGGTTGTCAGGATGCGGATCTTCTTGCCGACCGGAATGACCATCTGCTCATCAACATCCAGCAGGCGACGCTGACCCGGCTTCAGATCCTCATCCATGATATAGTGGCTCTGGATGTCGAGATTGTCCTGATCCGGGTAGCTGTATTCCCAATACCACTGATGCCCGGTGACCTTGATGGTCATGTCCGGGTTCGGGGTGCGGTCCTGATAGTAAATCAGACGGAACGACGGGATCGCGATGATCACCAGGATCAGCACCGGGATGACAGTCCACGCCACTTCGATGATCGTGTTGTGGCTGGTCTGGCTTGGCACCGGATTGCGGCGCGCGTTGTAGCGAAACATGACCCAGAGCAGCAGCCCGCCGACGAACAAGGTGATCAGGGTGATGATCACCAGCACCAGATCATGCAGCGCTATTTCCTTGCTTTTGATTGGGCTGAACGCCCGCTGCATGCCCATTTCCCAGGCGCGTGGCGCGCCGACCACCGATTGCGCCCACGCGACAGGCGCTGCCGACATCAGGAAGGCCAGCCCCCACAAGACTCCCAAAAACCGCTTGATTATTGGCATAAAACAATCATCCCACTCGCTCGCAAGGCGCAAACCCCGAAGTCCGGCCTCTTCGCCGTCCGCCTAGCGGACGAACCAGCGAAGATCAAGATGCCGGGAAGCTGTCTGCCGCGATCATCGCGGACAAGATGCGATGTAGGGTGAAAGCGTCAGACGCGAAGCCTGACAAGCGTGAATATCCCAACCGGCGGAACCGGCTCCACCTCGATCTGCGCCAGGTCCTCGGCTGAGAAGATCGCATCCATGGAAAAATCCGGATGCCAGCCAAGGGCCCGTGATGCCGGCGCCATCGCCCGTTCCAGCCACCAGCGCGGTCCCTTGGAGGCAGCAAAATGATTGATCAGCAGGATATTGCCGCCCGTCCGCACCAGCCGGCGCATTTCGGCCAGCAGCCGCCGAGGATTAGGCACGACGGACGCCACGAACATCGCGACCGCAATGTCGAATGAAGCGTCGGCGAAGCTGGTCGCCTCGGCGTCCATTTCATGCAAGGCCTCGACGTGCGCCAGACCGTCGCGCCGTGTCCGCTCGCGTGCCTTGCGCAGCATCTCGAGAGACAGGTCGATGCCGGTGATGCGCTTGTCATGATTGTATTGGGGCAGCGCCAGGCCAGTGCCAACCCCGACTTCCAGAACATCCCTGCCTGGCAGCGTGTTCGCGAGATCAACCGCGCGCAGTCGACCTTTGGAAGACACGCCGCCGAACACGGTGTCGTAAATACCAGCCCATCGCCGGTAAGCTTCCAGGATCGAGGCTGTGTCCAGCGCCGCAGCCGGACCGAACGGTGCCGTCGGAGCGGTTACGTCCCGCTTTCCCATCGTTCTGCTCATAAGCTGACTGCAATCCTTCCGACGATCGCCCGAAGCTCGACGGCGATTTGCCGGCTCGAGGCACCCCCGGCTCGTGAAACTTACGCCTTAGATGACGACGCACCATGGCGCAAGCGGGCCACAAGCCGGTGTGATCGAACGATAGCCGTCAGCCAGGCTCAAGACGTCGTGGACGGCTCGCGTGTCGTCGTTGTCGTCGTGCGAGTACCAGGTGCTGCGATCGTACCGCTCGGCTTGGCGTTGGCCTCTTCCATCGATTCGTCGTCCGGCTCCGCCATGTTCTTCTTGAACGACTTGATGCCCTTAGCAAAGTCACCCATGACGCCGCTGATCTTGTTCCCGCCGCCAAAGAGCAAAAGGATCACGGCCAGAACGACCAACCAGTGCCAGATGCTGAAGCTACCCATGGATCCTCCAAAAATCCGCGCGATGATGAGTTTCCGCCGATAAAGCTCACATCGTCTGGCTCGCGTCGGCCAGCTCATCGCCCACTAGCGGACATGGCGCGAGTTGAAGCACGATGCAAGTAAAGACTGCCGTCCGGGGCCGCACAAGGTTACGCGCCAGGCCGGCTGCTCCGATGATAGGGATGCCCCGCCGCGATCGACCGGGCACGATAGAGCTGTTCCGCCAGCATGGCGCGGACGAGAAGATGCGGCCAGGTCATCGCGCCGAGCGACAGCACGAAATCAGCTCTGGCGAGGACGGGTGCATCCAGGCCCTCGGTGCCGCCAATCAGGAAGCAGATCAATTGTCCACGCGCCAGCCATCGCTCGAGATGTGTCGCAAGCTCTTGACTATTCAGCGCAATGCCCCCCTGATCGAGCGCTACCGCGAAGCCCTGCCGCGGCACCGCGGCAACCAGGGCCGAAGCCTCGCGACGTCTGACTTCGGCGGGACCGCCGCGCGCCTCGGGCAGTTCAATGACGGCGAGTTTGGGCTGCAGCCTGGTGTTGTAGCGGTGAAACAGCTCGGCCTCCGGTCCCGCCCGAAGACGCCCGATGGTGATCAGGTGCATGGGTCCGAATTCATCGTTGATCCATCTGGCGGAGCAAAAGTTCCACCCTTGCGAAGGGATGGACGTGCGGGCTAAACACCTGCTCCCGAACCGGGGGCGCGTAGCTCAGCGGTAGAGCACTACCTTGACACGGTAGGGGTCACAGGTTCAATCCCTGTCGCGCCCACCATTTCTGGCGAAGGTCAGGGCGCTGTCCCGGACCTGTCAGGATGCCGTCATGCCGGTGCGTCGGTTGATCCTAACATCAGAAGCGCGGTGCACCTGAGTAAACCACCGGCCCATCGCTCAGCAGGGCCTCAGTCCGCCTCGGCCCCCATCTTCGCCGCGAGCGCCGGCATACGGCTGCGCCGTGGCGACAGCCAAAGTTGCAGCCGGCCGAGATAAAGGTAGATCACCGGCGTTGTGTACAGGGTCAGGATCTGACTGACCGCCAGGCCGCCGACCATCGCGAAACCGAGCGGACGCCGCAGCTCTGATCCTGCGCCGGTGCCCAGCATGAGGGGCAATCCGGTGAGCAGGGCCGCCAGCGTCGTCATTAGGATGGGCCGAAAGCGCAGCAGACAGGCTTGGCGAATGGCATTGAACGGAGTCTGGCCGTCGCGGCGTTCAGCGGTGATGGCGAAATCAACCATCATGATGCCGTTCTTCTTGACGATGCCGATCAGCAGGATGATCCCGATCACCGCGATCATCGACAGATCATAGTGGAACAGCAGCAGCATCAGCAGCGCACCCAGGCCGGCGGACGGCAGCGTCGACAGAATGGTCAATGGCAGGATGTAGCTTTCATACAGGATGCCCAGGATGATGTACACCGTGATGACGGCGGCGATGATCAGATAGGGGGTGCTTTTCAGCGATGACTGGAAGGCCTGCGCGTTCCCCTGGAACGACGCTTCCATGGTGACCGGCGTATTTAGATCCCGCATCGCGGCGTCGATCGCGCTGACCGCATCGCCGAGCGCCGCGCCCCGTGCCAGGTTGAACGATATCGTGACGGCGGGAAACTGGCTCTGGTGGCTGATTGACAGCGGCTGGACCGGCCGTGTGCTCCATGTCGCGAAGGTGGATAACGGCACGGACTGGCCGGTGCTGGAGTGGACGTATAGGCTCCTCAATGTGTCCACGGTTGCCAACTGGTTTGGCGGCACCTCCAGGATCAGGTGATAGCTGTTCACTTGGGTGAAGTATTGGGCGATCTGGCGCTGTCCGAAGGCGTCATACAAGGTATCGTCGATAACCTGCGGCTGGATGCCGAATCGCGCCGCCCGATCGCGGTCGATCACCAAGGTCGCTGTCGTGCCGCCGACCTGCTGATCGGATGTCACATCACGCAGCATCGGCAAGGTCTGCAGCTTCCCGAGCACCTTGGGCGCCCACTCGAACAGCTCATTCAGACTGGCGTCCTGCAGCGTGTACTGGTACTCGGTTTTCGAAATACGTCCGCCCAGCTTGATATCCGGGATCGCCTGCAGAAACGCTCGGCCGCCCATGACGGCGTTGAACTTCGGCCGGTTGCGGTCGATGAACTGCTGCGCGTTGCCGCCGGTTCGCTCGTCCCAGGGCTTCAAGGCGATGTACATCCGGCCGTTGTTGCCGGTCTGGCCGCCAACGCCGGCGCCCACCAACGCGCCGTAGGACGCGGTATCCGGGTCGGCCGCGACAATGGCGTTCAGCTTCTGCTGTAGCTCCGCCATCCGCGTGAAGGAGATGTCCTGCGCACCCTCGCTCGCGCCGAAGATCACGCCGGTGTCCTGGGCGGGGAAGAACCCTTTCGGAATGATCATGAACAGGTAGACGGTCAGGCTGGCGGTGGCCAGGAACACCATCAGCGTGATGAACTGAAAGCGCAGCGCCACATCCAGGGTGCGCCGATAGCCGCCAATCAAGCCTTCCAAGAACCTCTCGACCATGCGATAGGCCCAGTTATGGCCGCCTGCATGATGCCGCAGAAATCGCGAGCACATCATCGGCGTCAACGTCAGCGAGACGAAGGCCGAGACCAGCACCGCGATCGTGACGGTCATGGCGAATTCTCGGAACATGCGTCCGACGATGCCGCCCATCAGCAGCAGCGGGATGAACACCGCGACCAGGGAAAAGCTGATGGAGACAATGGTGAAGCCGATCTCTCCGGCGCCCTTCAGCGCTGCCTGCATCGGATCCATGCCATCCTCGATATGGCGGAAAATGTTTTCCAGCATCACGATCGCATCGTCCACGACGAAGCCGACGGCGATGGTCAGCGCCATCAGCGACAGGTTATCCAGGCTGTAGCCCGCGATGTACATCACCGCGCAGGTGCAGATCAGCGCCACCGGCACGGTGATGGATGGAATGATGGTGGCCCAGAGGCTGCGCAGGAACAGGAAGATCACCATCACCACCAGGGCGACGGACAGCATCAGGGTGAACTGCACATCGGCCAGCGACGCACGGATCGTCAACGTGCGGTCCATGATGATGTTGACATGGACCGAAGGCGGAATCGACGCTTCAAGATGCGGCAGCCCAGCCTTGATGCGTTCGACCGTATCAATGACATTGGCGCCCGGCTGCTTGAACACGATCAGCAGGATGCCGCGCTTGCCGTTCTGCCAACTGCTGAGAAGCTGATTCTCCGGCCCGTCAACCGCCCGCCCGACATCGCGCACCCGCACCGGCGCGCCATTGCGCCAGGCCAGGATCACGTCGTTGTACTCCGCCGCCTTGGTCAACTGATCATTGTCGAACAATGCGAAGGACCGGTTCGGCGTGTCGATGACGCCCTTCGGGCTGTCCACCGTGGCGTTGACCAGGACGCCACGCACGTCCTCCAGCGTCATGCCCATGTTCGCCAGCTTGGCGGGATCGACCTGGATGCGCACGGCACGCTTCTGCTCGCCGCCGATCAGCACCTGGGACACCCCGGCGATCTGCGACATCTGCTGCGCCAGCACGACATCGGCATAATCATCGACGTTGATCAGCGGCAACTCGTCGGACTGCACCGAAATGATCATGATCGGCGAGTCGGACGGGTTCACCTTGTAGTAGGTCGGCGCCGACGGCATGTTTTTCGGCAATTGGCCGTTGGCGGCATTGATCATGGCCTGCACATCGCCGGCGGCGCCATCGATGTTGCGGTCCAGGTCGAATTGCAGGGTGATCTGCGACTGGCCGAGCACGCTGACGGACGTCATCTGCGCCACGCCGGGGATCTGCGCGAACTGCCGCTCCAGCGGCTGCGCCACGGTGGATGCCATCGTCTCGGGACTGGCGCCGGGAAACTTGCCAGTGACATTAATGGTGGGGAAGTCGATGCGCGGCAGCGGCGCGACCGGCAGGAACGGGTAAGCCGCGAGACCGACCAGTACCATGGCCGCGGTCAGCAGCGACGTGGCGATCGGGCGTCGAATGAACGGCGTCGAGATGCTCATGTGCCTGGCCTTCCCCGGACGATCAACTGCCGGATTTCACCGGTGACGACGCATCCTCCCGGATCGCTACCTTGCTTCCGGCCTGTAATCTGGATTGGCCGGCAACCACCACGACCGCACCGGCGGCCAGACCGCGGGAGATGACCGACACGTCATCTTCCTCCCGCGTCACCGTGACCGGCTGCACCGATACCGTCTTGTCCGGCCCGATTTGGTAGACGTAGAGCCCATCCGGACCATGCTGAACCGCCACCGACGGTACCGTTACCACCTGGGCGTCGGTGCCGATCAGCAGCCTTGCGCGAACGAACTGACCCGGCCAGAGGCTGTGGCTGGCATTCGGGAAGGTCGCCTTCACCTTGATTGTGCCGGTGCTGACATCAATCATGTTATCGATCGTGAGCAGCGTGCCGCGATCCAGCTCCGTCTTGTCGTCGGAGGCGTAGGCCACAACCTCCAGCGGATGCTTGCCCATGGCCTTGGTGATCGCCGGCAGGGTGTCCTGCGGCAGCGTGAAAGTCAGCGCGATCGGCTGCACCTGCATCACGGAAATGAGCGGGGTCATTTCGCCGGAATGGACAACGCTGCCCGGATCAACATTACGCAGACCGATGCGGCCGGCGAATGGCGCGGTGATGTAGCAGAAACTCAGGTTCAGTTGCGCGGACTCGATCTGCGCCTCATCGCCCAGGATCGAGGCGGTGAACTGTTTCACCATTGCCTGCTGCGTATCGAGCTGCTGGTGCGACGCGAAGTCCTGCTTGACCAAGGACGCATACCGCGCGAAGTCGGCCTGGGCGTTCGCCAGTTGCGCCTGGTCCTGCTGCTTCTTGGCCATCGCGGTGTCCAGCATGGCCTGATATGGGCGAGGGTCGATGACCGCAAGCAGGTCCCCCTTCTTGACATCCTGGCCCTCGGCGATTGGTACCTGGGTCAGCGTGCCGTCAACCCTGGGACGCAGTTGTACGCCGTAATTCGGTTGAACGGTGCCGAGGCCGCGCAACCAGATCGGCACGTCCTGCTGGACCGCTTTTGCCACACTGACTGGAACCGCGGACGGTTGAGCGCAGGCAGGGGTCGCGGTGACCGCCGCCAACAACAGCCCACCGAACAAAGCCAGTTTAGCCTGCAAGCCGCGCCGGCCCTGATCAATCATGACGGTTGTCCCATATCCCAGGAAGCTCTCCATGGTGTTACCATGAAAAAGCCGCCACAAAGCATATGACGGTCAGGTGACCAATCACGATTTTCTTTTTTTCGTTTTCAGCCGTCCTGAAAATTGGATTATTATTCAAATCAGGCGAGTGCGCCAGGGTGAATATCTGGTCACGCGGCACGTCGCGTCGCGCCTTGCCTGTCCATGCATGTCACATTATGGCAAGATAGTTGGATGACATTCGTTGGATTCGGGTCAGCCAGGGGTCAGCAGATGGGTCCGGTCACACGGGTCGGTGTCACCGTCACGTTCCTGCGGATGGACCATGCGCCGAGGCAACTCTTCCATGGCCGGGCATCAGCGAGCGACGCATCCCTGACATTGCCGGCAAAATTCCAGGTTGTGCGCGCGCAGGCTCCGTCGGTTCCCTTCTACCGCTACCTGTACAACACGGTGGGTGCCGATTACGTCTGGTGGCTGCGCCGGACGACGTCGGACAGCGATTTGGCGGCGCTGCTCCGGGACCCGGCGATCAGCATCCACACGCTGTACGCGGATGGCGAACCGGCCGGCTTCTTTGAACTCGATGCGCGCACCTGGCCGGACGTCAACCTGAGCTATTTCGGCCTGATGCCGCGCTCCATCGGCACCGGTTCCGGCTATGCCTTCCTGCGCTGCGCCGTCGACGAGGTCTGGCGGCGGGGCGCCCGCGGCATGACCGTGAATACCTGCACCGCCGATCATCCGCGTGCCCTGCCCACCTACCTGCGCGCCAACTTCCAGATCGTCCGGCAGGTGCGGGAAATCTGGAACGTTCCGACCAGCCTGGGTCTGCGCATCCCGGCCCGCTTGAAGCTTTGACTCCTGAAACCTTGCCTGCGTCGGCGAACCCGCTCGCCCTCTACATTCACTGGCCGTTCTGTCTGGCGAAGTGCCCGTACTGCGACTTCAATTCGCATGTCCGCGATCGGATCGATCAAGACCGCTTCGCCGCCGCGCTGCGGCGGGAGCTGGCGACAGAGGCGGATCGTCTCGGGCGCCGGCGCCTGACCTCGGTGTTTTTCGGCGGCGGCACGCCAAGCCTGATGCGGCCCGCGACGGTCGCCGCGCTGCTGGATGACGCGGCCCGCCTGTTCGATCCGGAAGACAATCTTGAAATCACCTTGGAGGCGAACCCGACCAGCGTCGAGGCCAGCCGTCTGGCCGGTTTCCGCGCCGCCGGCGTCAACCGGATCTCGGTCGGCATCCAGAGCCTGGATGCGGATGCGCTGCGGATGCTGGGCCGCGAACATTCGGTCACCGAGGCCATCGCCGCCCTGACCCTGGCGCGCGCGCTGTTCCCGCGTGTCTCCTTCGACCTGATCTACGCGCGTCCAGGTCAGTCACGCGACGCGTGGCGGGCAGAGCTGCAAGCCGCCCTGGCGATCGCCGCCGATCATCTGTCGCTGTATCAGCTCACGATCGAGCCAGGCACCCGGTTCGAGGCACTGCATCGGCAGGGCCGTGTGATCCTGCCGGACGAGGACCTCGCCGCGGAGCTTTACCGCACCACCGAGGCGGCGTGTGCCGAGGCCGGCCTGCTTGCCTATGAAATCTCGAACTACGCCGTATCCGGGGGCGAAAGCCGCCATAACCTGACCTACTGGCGGTATCAGGATTACGCCGGCATTGGTCCCGGCGCGCATGGACGGATCATGCTGAATGGGACGCTGCACGCCACCCGCCGGCATCGCGCGCCGGAAGCCTGGGCGGAGCGTGTCGAGCGGCTTGGCCACGGACTGACGACCGATGACCCGGTGCCGACGGCGGAACGGGCGCGTGAGGCCCTGCTGATGGGACTGCGCCTGACGGAAGGCATCGATCTGGCACGCTTCCACGCACGCACCGGGCAGAGCGTGCAAGCATCCGTCAACCAGGTCATGCTCGCCGCGGTCATCGAGGAAGGCTACATCCGGCAGACCGCCGACCGGCTGATCGCGACACCGGAAGGACGGCTGCGGCTGGATGCGCTGCTGTCCGCACTGGTCCTGTAATCCGGCTGCCCGCTGCGTTCGGCATCTGATGCATTTGGCGGAGACGGTTTCAGGCGGCGGAGAACTTCAGAGAGCGTGCTCGCCTGGGGCTGACCCAGTCAGAAGGCGTGAATCACGCGATCGAACAACGCGTTAAATCGCGATTCGTGGGTCAACCTAAATCAATCGCGCTTTAAGTCCCTAGCAGAGGATCTGGCGCTGACTGAGCGGGACAGGATAACAGTATTTGGACGGTCGGGAGCTGCTCGCGCCCGCCGCGATCGCCATGCTCCGCCTTGATCACAGGTTTATTCGCCGCTAGCGTTTCAGGTGCGTGACCAAAGCTTATCTTCTCTGGTGACATTTCAACCATTCGCGCCTTTGATACATTGATGGACGGTCCCATACCCTCATCCAATCTGACATCCCAACTCGACGCGGACGAGACCGCGCCGTTTCGCTTGCTGATGCCGAAGCGACATTTCTCGCCGGTTCTGTTCACCTCGTCTCATTCAGGTCGGGTCTACCAGGCGGAGTTTCTTTCAAGTGTCCGCCTGTGTCCGCTCGATCTGCGTCGCAGTGAGGACAGTTTTGTCGATGATTTGTTCAGTGCCGCGCCCGAACACGGCGCGCCGCTGCTGGCGGCAAACTTTCCGCGCGCCTTTTGCGACGCGAACCGGGAGCCATGGGAGCTTGACCCGGCGATGTTTACTGATCCGCTGCCGACATGGGTGAACACAACCAGTACGCGGGTGGTGGCCGGCCTGGGTACTATCGCCAGGGTCGTCGCCTCGGGGGAGCCGATCTACCGTGCCAAACTGACCTTCGCGGAAGCCGAGCGGCGGATTCAAACCTATTGGCGGCCGTTCCATGACACGCTGACTCATTTGGTTCATGCAACGAAAGCGCGCTTTGGATACTGCTGGCTGATCGACTGCCATTCGATGCCGTCCAACAGCCAACTCCGGCGGTCAGGCGGCCGGCTGGTGGATTTCGTGCTGGGCGACCTGCACGGCGTATCCTGCGCTTCCCGCGCGACGCAGTTCGTCGACACCTTTCTATCCGGTCAGGGGTTTCTGGTACGCCGAAATGACCCCTATGCCGGTGGTTTCATCACCGCGCATTACGGCCGGCCCGCCGATGATATTCATGTGCTGCAGATCGAGATCGCACGCGGGCTTTATATGGATGAAGCCCGCATCGAGCGGCAACCGGGGTTCCCTGTCATTCAGCGGCAGATCACCGAACTGATCGAGGCTTTGACGCACGAGGTCTATGACCTGATTGGCTGAGTTGGTCAGGCCAGATCTGCGCTGGCAATCGCATTATCCCAGGGCCAAAGCCGCCTGCTGATCGAATGACACCCTCGCAAGGCATGGCTTCCCCCGTCCGCTTGGCTGAGGCCAAAAAAAGTGGCGGAGCTTTTGGCTCCGCCAAGTTTAGGGAGGAAACGTCCAAGAAAGCAGACAGCGCGGTCAGGGACCGCATTGCTGCGATGCACAAGTTAGGCGCGGCCCAGACCAAACGCAAGTCTTTTTTTGCAGTGCAGCATCGCTCTTGTCGCTATGTCGATGCGCGATGCCTTCAGGCTTCAACCCGAGCGTTGCATCTTCCGAGGGAAGCGCGGTAGCAAGGCTACAGTCTCCGCCTGGCCCTAGTCCGATTCGTCCGCCTTGAGCGGTTCGGCCAGACAGACGTGAATACGCTCTGCCTATAAGCCGGGTCCGTCACAGCACCCGCATTCGTGATCAGGAGCCGCTTGATGAAGCCTTGGACTCTCATGTGTCTCGCTGGCGCTGCTTTCCTCGGCGCCTGTTCGTCGGATAACACCTCGGGCAGCGCCAACGGTGCTGGCGGCACCACCACCACCAACGCCAGTGGCTATGGCGCGGGCGGCGCGGGTCACGGCACACCCGGCAGCGAGGAAGATCTGGTCCAATCCGCGGGCGATCGAATTTTCTTCGACACCGACCGCAGCACCGTCAGCGCGCAGGCACAGGCGACGCTCGACCGCCAGGCTTCCTGGCTGCAGCAATACGCCCAGGTGAACGTCTGGGTCGCCGGCAACTGCGATGAACGAGGCACCGAGGAATACAACCTGGCGCTAGGCCAGCGCCGGGCTAGCGCGGATCGCGACTACCTGGTCGCGCACGGCATCAACCAAGGGCGGATCGAGACGATCAGCTATGGCAAGTCACGGCCAATTGATCCAGCCTCGACACCCGAGGCGTGGGCGCAGAACCGCAATGCGATCACCTCGGTCAAGTAGCCGCAACCGGGCGTTCCTCTTGAGCGTGATCGTCTGAGGCTGCCCCAGTCAGAAGACGTGAATCACGCGATCAAACAATGAGTTAAAGCGCGATTCGTGGGTCAACCTAAACCAATCGCGCTTTATGCCACGACCGGATTCGGCCTGCCCGCTGATCCGGCCCGCCGCCGCCTAGAGCAATATCAGCCTGACTGGAATAGCGAAGCGATCTCAGGCTGATGAAATTGCTCGTGAAATACAGCTAGAGCGGTTCCACGCTTGGTGGAACCGCTCTAGTGATACCCGATATCGGCCCGGACCTTGCCGCGAAACACCCAGTACGACCAACTCGTGTAGATCAGAATGATCGGTAGCAGGATCAGTGTGCCAACGAGCAGGAACGCCTGGGTAGACGGGTCCGAAGCCGCCTCCCAAAGGGTGAAACGATGCGGAACGATCATCGGCCATAGACTGATGGCGATACCAAGATACGACATGGCGAACAGTGCGACGGCGCCCAAAAATGGCCCATGGCTGGCATGATTGGTCGAGATTGACCGCCACGTCGCCACGCCAACAAGACATGTGATGATCGGGATCGGTGCCAGGATCGCGATATTGGGCCATCCGAACCATCGGTTGCTGATGCCGCTGTTCATCAACGGCGTCCAGATGCTGACCACCAGCACAGCGGCGGCGACACCGGTCAGTGCCACGCGTGCCCAATGGCGGGCTTTCACCTGTAGCGCGCCCTCGGTCTTCAGGATCAGCCAGCCGGCACCCAGCAAGGCGTAGCCGAACACCAGGCTTACGCCGGTCAACAAGGAGAAGGGCGTGAAGCAGTCCAGGCTGCCGCCGCTGAAGACGCGGCCGGTTACCTGAAAACCTTGGATGAAAGCGCCCAGCGCCACGCCCTGTGCGAAGCTGGCAATCAAGGAGCCATAGGCGAAGCCATAATCCCAGAAGCCACGGTTAGGCCGGTCGCGGAACCGGAACTCGAACGCCACGCCGCGGAAGATCAGCGCCAGCAGCATGATCAGGATGGGGAAATACAGCGCTGGGATGATGATCGCGAAAGCCAGCGGGAAAGCCGCGAATAGTCCGACGGAACCCAGGATCAGCCAGGTTTCGTTGCCATCCCAGATCGGCGCGATCGACCCCATCAGAAGGTTGCGGTCGACGGACTCCCGCGCGAAGCCATACAGGATGCCGACGCCCAGGTCGAAGCCATCCAGCAGAACATAAAGGAAGATGCCCAGGCCAAGGATGAAGGTCCAGATGGGAACGAAGTCGACCATGATGTCTATTCCGCCGGCACTGGGCGAACCGGCGACGACGGCCGGCCACTCTGAACAGCCTCCCGCGGCGTCTCGTCGACGCTCGGCCCGCTTCTGATGATGCGCGAAACGACCAGCCAGCCGCCGGGATAGATGACCGTATAGACTAGGAAGTAGCCGGCAAGTGAAACCGCCACGTTCCAGCCGGTCAGCGAGGGCGACACGGAATCGGCGGTGCGCAGCAGACCATACACCGTCCAGGGCTGACGACCGGTTTCCGTGGTTGTCCAGCCTGCCAATACGGCGATAAAGCCAAGCGGGGCGCCCCATTGGCAGACCAGCAGGAACAATGGGTTGATGAAGACGCTGCCATGCCGGCGCAAGACATTTCCCGCCACCACGATGCCTAGCATCAGCAGGCCGACCCCCACCATGATGCGGAAGGCGAAGAACGGCAGAATGACCATCGGCCAGTCCTTGCGTGGAAAATCCTTCAGGCCGCGGACCGTGCCGTTGGCGTTGTGGGTCAGGATCAGGCTACCCAGAACCGGCACTTCAATAGCGTCGTGGTTCGTCGCGTGCTTCTCGTCCGGAATCGCGAACAAGGTCAGCGGAATGCGCGAGCCGGTGTCCCAACGGGCTTCGATCCCGGCCAGTTTCGTCGGCTGATAGTGCAATGCCACCAGGCCGGATGCGTCGCCCAGCACGATCTGGATCGGCACCAGGGCCAGCAGCAGCCACAGGGTGATGGACAGCATGAGCCTGGCTTCGGGAATGAAGCGGTTTCTGCGCAGGTAGAAGCCGGCGACGCTTAGCACGACGAAACCGGTGGTGATGTAGAAGCCGACGACGGTATGGCCAAGCCGCGTGGGGAAGGAGGGATTGAAGACGATCGCCCACCAGTCCCGCGGCATGAAGCGGCCGTCAACGATCTTGTAGCCTGCTGGCGTCTGCATCCAGCTGTTCACCGACAGAATCCAGAATGTCGAGAGCAAGGTGCCAAGGGCGACCATCATGGCCGCGATGAAGTGCGCCCAGGGTGGCACCAGCTTGCGGCCGAACAGCAGCACGCCTAGAAACGCCGCTTCCAGAAAAAACGCGGTCAAGCCTTCATAAGCCAGCATCGGCGAGATGATATTCGCGGTCGCGTCCGCGTAGCGGCTCCAGTTCATGCCGATCTGGAACGGCATCACGATACCGGACACCACCCCCATGCCGAAGGTCACCGAGAACACCCGGATCCAGAAGGTGGAGATCCGCAGATAAATCCCGCGGCCGGTAAAGAAGCTGAGACCTTCCATGAAGGCGATGAAGGAGGCGAGGCCGACGGTCAGCGCCGGCAGGATGATGTGCCAGGCGACCACCCAGACAAATTGCAATCGCGACAAGATAAGCGGGTCCAAGCTCATGCCCCTTCCTTTGGCCCTTTGGCGTGCGCTGGCTATAGTGGCGTAGGCGACGGGGGAAGGCGGCCTGGAGCAGGTTGCTCCCGCCGATCGCTGCATGCGCAGGGTGATAGCCGATCATCCGATAAGGAGGAAGACATGGCACTGACAGTGGCGGTCATCGCGCCAGGCATGATGGGAAGCGCCGTCGGTAAACGCTTGTCGGAAACCGGCGTGACAATTCGCACATCCCTGGCCGGCCGATCGCCGGCGAGCCACGCGCGGGCCGCGGCCGCTGGGATGCTCGACGCGGGCGATGCACAGATCGCGGAAGCCGACATCATCCTGTCGATCGTGCCGCCCGGCGAGGCGCTGGCGCTGGCGGAGCGGCTGGCTCCGGCCATGCGCGCGGCGAGCCGCAAGCCGATCTATGTCGACTGCAACGCTGTCTGTCCGGACACCGTGCTGCGCATCGATAGCGTGGTGCGTGAAGCCGGCGCTCGCTTCGTGGATGGTGGCATCATCGGCCCGCCGCCCGAGCTAGACGCGCGGAAGACCCGGCTTTATCTCTCGGGACCCGATGCCCAGTTGGTCACGGTGCTACAGCGGCACGGCCTGTCGACGCCGGTGCAACCGGGGCCGGTGGGCGCGGCCTCCGCCATGAAGATGTCCTATGCCGGCATCACGAAGGGCTTTACCGCACTGGGTGCGGCCATGATGTTGGCCGCCACGCGCGCGGGAACGGCGGACGCGCTGATCGCCGAGATGCAGGTCAGTCAGCCGGCGCTGCTGGACTGGCTGACGACGCAGATGCCGAAGATGCATTCCAAGGCCTACCGTTGGGTGGCGGAGATGGAAGAGATCGCGGCATTTCTTCACCAGGACCCCGACGGTGCTGACTTCTACCGTGCCGCCGCTCGGCTATACGCCCGTATTGCCGACGACTTCGACGGGCCACGTGCCGAATGCGCCGCGCTGGACGCGTTCTGCGAGAAAAACCCGTAGCGGAAGCAAGGCCGATCCTATTCCGGCGGCAGCAGTTCTTCCAGCTTGCTGACCAGCTCGTCCCGCCGGAATGGCTTCTTCAGGACGTGGATCGCATCGTTGTCGTGAAAGCGAGCCACGCCTTCGGCCAGCCGCAGATAGGCTTCGCTGAAACCGGAGGTCAGGATGATCTGCGTATGAATGCCCGTTAGCAGGACCTCGTTCAGCACGTCCACGCCATCTTTCTCGGGCATGATCATATCAAGAATAACAATGTCGGGTCGAAATTTGATAAACGCGTCCAGCGCCTGAAGCGGATCATTCACGGTCTCGACTTCCAAGCCGATTGTGGACGCCACGAGTCCAACGACTTTGGTAATGCTAGCCTGATCATCGATCACCAGAAGTTTGCCACGCATCTTGGGTTCCAAATACATTATGTTCGCCGGCTCGGGGATCGGCCGTTGATGCATTATACCAGTTGGCATCAAGTATGACAGGCCAGGACCCTGTGGTAGCCATCATCGCCGGGCGATCGACCACCGCGATAGGGCGTCGGCGACCTCTCGGCTTCACCCAACGCAGGCTGGTATCGGACTGTTGTCAAGTCCCTACTTCGGGTACGGCCTTTCCATCATTGTCGTGAACGAGCCTCGGTTTTCTTGATGGGAGGCTGCTGTTGACCGGCCGCTTCTGTTCGTCCTTGACACTGACTGGTTTAAAGATGCTGATCATTAACGAAATGTTAATCCGGCATTAAATGCTGCCAGGCTTTGCCGAGGCATGGCAAAGCGGCATTTGTTGGCATCTTGTCTTAATCTTGATTCGCTAAAGTATAAGACTGAAATGGCCCACCACGGCAACATTCAAGAAACAGCTCCGTTGCGTCCAAAACTTTGAACGGCCGGCGGCCACCCGCGCTCGGGGTCGGCCAGATCTATCGGTTCGCCCCCGGCACCCAGAGCACGTCGGAAGCGCCGTTGTCGTTCAGCACGCGCGCCAGCACGAACAGATGGTCAGACAGCCGATTCAGATACTGCCGGACGAAGGGATTGAGATCGTCCACGCGCACGACCGCACGCTCCGCGTGGCGCACCGTCACCCGCGCCAGATGGGCGAAAGCGGCGCCATCCGAGCCGCCAGGCAGCACAAAGCTGGTCAATGGCCGCACATCCGCGTTCATCGCCTCGATTTCAGCTTCCAGCCGCGTGATCGGCGTGGCGTTCAGGCGGAGCCGATCGCCGCCCCCCCCTGGGACGCCCTCCCCTGGGACGCCCTCCCCTGGGACGCCCCCCCTTGGGACACATAGGTCCGCGCCAAGGTCGAACAGGTCGTTCTGGATGCGCGCCAGCATGGCATCCGCCGCCGGCTGATCACGGGTCCGGGTGCGCAGCAGGCCAAGCACGGCATTGGCCTCGTCCACCACGCCCATTGCCTCGACCCTCAGGCTGTCCTTCGGCACCCGCTGACCATTACCCAGGGAGGTCTCACCGCCGTCACCGCCCCGTGTCACCACCCGATCGATCCGTACCATCTGGATGTCCTTATCCCGAGTCAAAAATGAACCGCATCGGCATGTCGAAGGGAACCGCCCGTCCATCCTTCAGCGCCGGCCGGAATCGCCACTTGAGCACCGCATCCAAGGCGGCCTGGTCCAGTGATGCAACCCCCGACGTCTTCGCGATATCAGCCCCGGTCGCAGCGCCCTCTTCGTTGACATGAATGATCAAGACCACCGCCCCGTGGTCGCCCCGTATGGCCGCATCATAGGGATAGATCGGCGGCCGGTTGCGGAACCTGTCATCCGGAGAAGCCGGAATGACATGTCCGCCCAGGACAATGGCATTACTTTCGCTGTCCGTGCCATCCAGGTTGAACACCAGCGCCTCCGGTTTTTGTGGCGCGGCAGCCTTTGGTTGCGCGGTCGCCTCGGCATTGGGTTTTGCTGCCGCCGCCGCCGTTGGTGCCGCCGCCGCGGCCGGTGGCATCGGCTCTCCAGACAGTTCAGGCGGCGGGGGCGGCGGCAGAAGGGGCGGCGGCAGAGGGGGCGATGGCAAAGGAGGCGCCGGGGCGGCGGCCGCTGTCTTTTCGGCCACCGCCGGTTTTGGCTGCGGCAATGGCGGCCGCGGGGATGGCGGCGTCTGGGTCTGTGGTCGGCCGCCCGCAGAAGGCTTGCCGCTGCCCTTCTTTTCAACCATCAGCAGTTCAACGGTGCCGACCGGGTTCGCCGCTGGGCTGGCTGGCCGCGATCGCACCATGAACAAAAGAAAACCCGCGAACAGCAGATGCGCGCCAATGGACAACAGGCCGGCGATCCACCATGACCGGCGCTCCGCCATCGATACGAAGCTTCGCCGCCGTCCTGTCATGGCCCCGATGAACGCCCCGATAAACGCCATGTCAAAAACCCGGGACGCCTCAAAGTTCCATCCGTCATTGCAATCGCGCGTGATACCACCAGCGCGATCGGGCTGGTGGTGCGCGAAGCCAGTCCATCGAGGCTCAGGATAATGGAAAACGGGGTTTCATGCCAGAAGCCAACGGCGTCCGGTCTGATCTTGCTTTCGACATCGCGCGAACACGCAGGCTATCATGTCCGCATGGTCACCAGGCCACCAGACGAAATCTTGCGGGCCCTGCGGCGCATGCGGCTGCTGGATGACGCTCAGCCCACTGGCGAGCGCCTGACCGGCGGGGTTTCGTCCGACATATGGCGCATCGATCTCCCCACCGGCCCAATCTGCATCAAGCGCGCGTTGGACAGGCTCCGGGTGGAGGCCGATTGGCGCGCGCCGGTCGAGCGCAACATCTATGAGGCGCGCTGGATGCGCGTTGCCCGCCAGGCCGCACCGCATGCCGTTCCCACCCTGCTCGGCCAGGACGAGGAAGCCGGCCTGCTGGCAATGTCATACTTGCCGCCGGACCGCTACCGCCTTTGGAAGACCATGCTTCAGGCGGGGATGGCGGACACCGACTTCGCCGCGTCGGTCGCGGCGACGATGGTGCGTATCCATGGCGCCACCGCCCGCGATCCCACCTTGGCCAAGGCCTTCGCGACCGAAGCGATATTTCGTGCCATCAGGCTGGAGCCTTACCTGATCGCAACAGGCCGCGCGCATCCCGATCTGGCGGACCGGCTGGACCGGCTGGCTGCCGCGACGGCCGCCACCAGGATCGCGCTGGTGCACGGTGACATCAGTCCGAAAAATATCCTTTCGGGTCCGGACGGGCCGGTGTTTCTCGATGCCGAATGCGCCTGGTGGGGCGACCCAGCCTTTGATCTGGCCTTCTGCCTGAACCACCTGCTGCTCAAGTGCATCTGGGTTCCCGCCGCCACGGCGGGATTCCTCGGCTGTTTCGCGGCCATGGCATCGGCCTATCTCGCGGCGGTCGACTGGGAGCCGGCGGCGGCATTGCAAGCCAGGGCCGCGCACCTGCTGCCGGCGCTTTTGCTGGCAAGGGTGGATGGCAAGTCGCCGGTCGAGTACATCACCACGCGGCAAGCCAAGGACGCGGTCCGCCGCTTCGCTCGACGCCTGCTGCAACAGCCGCCTGACCGTCTAACCGACATTGCCCGCGCCTGGGAGCGAGAAACAGACCGATGACCGACACCAGCATTGCCTTCATTCACGCCCGCCGCATCTGGGACAGCCGCGGGCGGCCCACCATCGAGGCGGACGTCCTGCTGGAAGGCGGCGCGGTGGGGCGGGCAATCGCACCCGCCGGCGCCTCGACCGGAACGCATGAGGCGCTGGACCTGCGCGATGGCGGTTCGGCGTTCGGCGGCTATGATGTCACCAGGGCGCTGGCGCACGTCAACGGCGTGATCGCCAATGCGGTGATCGGCCTGAACGCCGCCGATCAGGAGGCATTGGACGAGCGCCTGATGGAGCTTGACGGCACCCGGAACAAGACCCGCCTGGGCGCCAATGCGTTGCTCTCGGTCTCCATGGCCGCGGCGCATGCCGCCGCCGCGGCGGCGGGTCAGCCGCTGTACCACTATCTGGGTGGCCCCGATGCGGCCCTGATCCCGCTGCCGCAGATCCAGATCTTCGGCGGCGGCGCGCATGCCGGCCGGCGCGTCGACATCCAGGACTTCATGGTGATGTGCCCGGCCGCCAGTTCCTTCGCCCAGGCGCTCGACTGGACCGCCGAGGTCTATCGCGCGGCCGGCAGCTTGATGGCGGAGGCCGGGAACCTCGCTGGCGTGGCCGACGAAGGGGGATGGTGGCCGGTCTTCGCGACGAACGAGCAAGCCCTCGATATGCTGGTGCGTGCGATTGAGCGCGCCGGCTTTCGTCCAGGCGAGCAGATCGGCATCGCGCTCGACATCGCGGCATCGCAGTTCGGCCGGGACGGGCTTTACAAGATCGCGCTGGACCAGGTGGAACTCGATAGTGCCGGCATGGTCGAGCTGCTGACCGGTTGGATCGGCCGCTATCCGATCCTGTCGATCGAGGACCCGCTGGCCGACGATGACCTCGATGGCCTCGTCGCCTTGACCCGTGCGGTCGGCCACAAGGTGCAGATCGTCGGCGATGATCTGTTCGTGACCGATGCGGACCGGCTGCGCGATGCCGCAACCCTTGGCGCGGGCAACAGCGTGCTGCTGAAACCCAACCAGCGCGGCACGTTGACGGAAACCCTGGACGCCAGCCGGGTGGCACGCGACATCGGCTACGCCCCGATCGTCTCGGCTCGATCAGGCGAGACTGAGGATATCACGATCGCGCATCTTGCCGTCGGCTGGGGGGCCGGACAGCTCAAGGTCGGCAGCTTCAGCCGCGGCGAGCGCATGGCGAAGTGGAACGAGGTTCTGCGCATCGAGGAAGCCCTGGGTGGCAAGGCCCGCTTCGCCGGCGGCGCCGTTCTCGGACGATGCGCCGGATGATGGACGCAAGGGCAAGCCGCCATCTCGATGGGCTAAAGCGCCAGGCGGTCGCCTACCCACCGAAAGCTTGACCGCAGAGCCGTTGTTGACCATTTTCCATCTCCAATTCGGTCTGCCGGCAGCCGGCGGACCATGCTGAAGGATTACGCTCATGGCGAAGTCGAACACCGTTCAGATCAAGCTGGTGTCCACCGCGGACACCGGGTTTTTCTATGTGACCAAGAAGAACGCGCGGGCGCAGACCACCAAGCTCGAGCTCAACAAGTATGATCCGGTTGTCCGTAAGCACGTTCCGTTCAAGGAAGCGAAAATCAAATAGCCGATCAGGTTCGCGCCACTTCAACCCGGTTCCGCCCCTTGCGCTTGGCGTCATCAAGCGCCGCATCGGCGGCTTGCAGCAGCGTCTCGGAATTGACGGCGTGCTCCGACGTGCAAGCGACGCCAACACTGATGGTGATGGTCACCCAGACAGTGGTGGCTGTTTTGAATTTCAGCAGTTCGATGGCTGAGCGCAGGCGTTCGGCAGCCGCCGCCGCCTCCATGACGCCTGCCCCAGGCATCACGACGACAAATTCCTCGCCGCCGTAGCGCGCCAGTGAATCGAACAGGCGGATGTTCATTCTCAGCGTGTCGGCGATCAGCCGCAGGGCACAATCGCCGCATGCATGCCCATACCGGTCGTTCAGCATCTTGAAGTGATCGACATCCAGCATCAGGATGGCCAACTGGCGGCCCTGACCGCCGTCCATCAGGCTGCTGAGGTGCCGACGCAGATAACGCTGGTTGTATAGCCCGGTAAGCGGATCGGTCAGCGCCATTTCCAGCGCTGTCCCCAGGTCCGAGCGCAGCCGCTCCTGATAAAATTTCCGGCGCACCTGATTGCGTGCTCGTGCCCGCAATTCATGGCTATCGATCGGCTGGACCAGCCAATCGCTTGCCCCCAGTTCGAAGCCTCGAAGCACCAGGTTTTTCTGGTCTGGTTCCGCAATCAGCAGAAGCGGTGTCTCGTGCGTCGCATCCGATGCGCGCAACACGGAAATCAGATGCAGCGGATCATCCTCGACCAGAGACAGGTTGACGATGATCAGATCGAAGTTGACCGATGCGGTCATCGCCACCGCATCGCGTTCGCTGCGTGCATGGCCGGAGATGATGCCTTCTTCCTCCAGCGAATTCTGGATGCTTTTGCCACTTTGAGACCAGTCGTCCACCACCAGGGCCCGCGCTCCAGACACCGGCGGTATGGCGGTTCGTTCGGTGCTCAGGCCCAATGCCCGGGCGGTCTCGCCCCGCACACGCCACTCATCCAGCAAGCGCTTCAACCGAACCAGACTGCGCACGCGCGCCATCAGTGTGTCGTACTCGACCGGCTTTGTCAGAAAATCGTCGGCACCCGCTTCCAAGCCACGCAAGCGCTCATCAGGCGCGCCCAACGCGGTGACCATCATGATTGGAATATGCAGGGTCTTCAGGTCGGTCTTGAGTAGACGACAACATTCGTAGCCGTCCATGTCCGGCATCATGACGTCCAGCAGGATCAGATCCGGCTGTTCGGCTCGAGCCGCCGTCAAGGCTTCAAACCCGTCCCGGGCCGAAGCGACCTGGTAGTACTCGGCCCGAAGTTTCGCTTCCAGCAGGCGGGTATTCGCCGGCACGTCATCAACAATCAAAATTCGGGCGGTCATCAGGTGCTGACCTACCTCCAAGGCTGCTATCGGCACCCTAGCATCGGTTCGAATAGTTTATAATGGAAATCTGTCGCTACCAGAGGAAACCGCGACACGCCTTCAAACATTCGTGCACACCTGTCGGGAAAACAGATCAGTGCAGCCGAAGGTTTGTATGCCAGTCGTGCAACAGGAGATCAGTCGATGCCCGCCAAATCGAAAGCCCAACAGAAAGCCGCCGGCGCTGCCCTGTCCGCCAAACGGGGCGGGCAAAAAGTCAGCGATCTTCAGGGCGCCTCTCAATCGATGTACAAGTCCATGAATGAAAAACAGCTGGATGATCTCGCGTCCACCAAGCGGAAGGGAAAGCCAGACCACGCGACCAAATCCGGCTGACCCGGAAGCTTTATCCAGCCTTTCTGGCGCCGTGTCCGCGGCGGGCGGTTGGACGGTTCACGCCTGACGCGCTATTCGATCATCCCCAGTATCCGCCCCAACTTGTCAGCGAGCACCGCCAGCCATGCCCGAGCCAACAACCGCATCCGCGCCGAAGCCTCTGCCCGCGCCACGCGACCAGAACCTCCGCGACCTCGCGGACTGTATCCGCGCCCTGGCAATGGACGCCGTGCAAGCCGCCAACAGTGGGCATCCCGGCATGCCGATGGGCATGGCGGACATCGCAACGGTCCTGTTCAAGGATTTCATGCAGTTTGATGCCGCCGACCCGCATTGGCTGGATCGGGACCGCTTCCTAATCTCCAACGGCCATGGCTCGATGCTGCTATACAGCTTGCTGTACCTGACCGGCTATCAGGACATGACCATCGACCAGCTCAAGCACTTCCGCCAGGTCGGCTACAGGACCCCCGGCCACCCGGAGTACCGTCACGCCGACGGCATCGAGACCACCACCGGCCCGCTCGGTCAGGGTCTGGCGAATTCCGTCGGCTTGGCGCTGGCGGAGCGGATCATGAACGCCAAGTTCGGTGATGACCTGGTGAATCACTTCACCTACGTCTTCTGTGGCGACGGCTGCCTGATGGAGGGCATCAGCCACGAAGCCATCTCGCTCGCCGGCCACCTGAAGCTCGGCAAGCTGATCTTGTTCTTCGACAACAACGCGATCTCGATCGACGGCTCCACCGGCCTGTCCGTCTCCGACAACGAAACCGAGCGGTTCCACGCCTCGAGCTGGCACGTGATCGAGATTGACGGCCACGACACCGATGCCATCCGCACCGCGATCAAGGAAGCGCATGCGGTCACCGACAAGCCGTCGATGATTTCGTGCAAGACGGTGATCGGCTTCGGCCTGCCGACCAAGGCCGGCACGCAGAAGGCGCACAGTGACGCACCGGGCGTGGACGAAATCGCCGGCGCGCGAAAGCTGCTGGGGTGGGATTCGCCACCCTTCGTGATCCCCGAGCCGCTGCTGCGGCAATGGCGCGAAATCGGCGCGAACGGTCGAGCGGCGCGGGGCCGGTGGGCGGATCGGGTGGCGAAGGCGCCAGATACGGCGCGCACTGACTTCGAGCGGCGCAATCGCGGTGAGCTTCCACCGGACTGGAAGCAAGCGATCGCCGCCGCCCGCGCGCAGTTCATCGAGAGCGGAAAAGACATCGCCACCCGGGCGGCCAGCGGCGCGGTGCTGGACCATCTGTTCGCCGCCATCCCGGAACTGCTGGGCGGTTCGGCTGACCTGACGCCCTCCAACAACACCCGCGCCAAGAACCAGGTCGAAATCCGGCCGGGCGAGTATGACGGTTCCTACGTCCATTATGGCGTGCGGGAACACGGCATGGCCGCGGCGATGAACGGCATCGCGCTGCACGGCGGCCTGATCCCCTATGGCGGTACTTTCCTGTGCTTCTCCGACTATTGCAGGCCGGCGATCCGGCTGGCATCGATGATGGAGGTCCGCACAATTTTTGTCATGACGCATGACTCGATTGGCCTGGGTGAGGACGGGCCCACGCATCAGCCGATCGAGCAACTGGCCTCGCTGCGGGCCATCCCGCATCTTGCGGTGTATCGTCCGGGCGATCCGGTCGAAACCGCGGAGTGCTGGGAATGCATCCTGGAAGCGCCGCGCCAGGCCGCGCTAATCGCGCTGTCCCGCCAGCCAATGCCGCTGCTGCGACGCGAAGCCGGCAGCGAAAACAAGTCCATGCGCGGCGCTTATGTGCTGCAGGAGGCGGAAGGTGGACCTCGGGCACTGACTTTGATCAGCACAGGATCGGAACTGCATCTCGCGGTTCAGGCGCGGGAGATCATGCAGAAGGACGGCGTCCCCACCGCCGTGGTGTCCATGCCATGCCGCCTGCTGTTCGAGCAGCAGGACGTCGCCTACAAGCAGGCTGTACTCGGCGCCGAAACGGGTGCCAGGGTCGCGGTCGAGGCCGCGGTCGAATTGGGATGGGATCGCTATATCGGTTTCAAGGGCGCCTTCGTCGGGATGCATGAATTTGGCGCATCCGGAAAAATCGGCGATGTGTATAAAAGGTTCGATATCACGACGGAGGCGGTGGTACGGGCAAGTAGGAGCGTGCTGGCGATGCTCTCGTGAATCCGGCCGGTGGCATCAGGCTGTTGCGGGTTGCTTCTAGTGCGCTTTCGCGGTGACTGGACAAGGGCATAGGCCTTTCCTATTCGTCATGGCCGGCCTTGTGCCGGCTATCCGCGCACAAATGTTGGGGGGCAGATGGCCGGCACAAGGCCGGCCATGACGGCGGGTGGTAGATCGAGCGGTTCCAGTCACCGTGAAAATGCTCTATAACGGCGTTGCCGCCGTAAACCAACATGTGCATTCAATACGCCGAACCCTGCCACTATCACGCGCAAAGCTCGGCTAATACTTAATCGACTCTACAGTCCGCCAAACGTGTATCGCAGTCCGATCAGTATCGCATTGTCCTCCACCGAAAATCCGTTGCGGGTTTGCAGCGATGGAGTAGCGCCATTGATCAGGTTCGTGGTATTGGTCGCAGTCCGGTTTACCAGGATATCGGCGCGGGACATGCCGAAGAACCGGTATTCCAGGGTCATTTGAAGTCCGCTAAGTAGCCGCAGTGGCGTCGATAGGCCGACGATGGCCTGGTATGCGAACGCTCCGGCGGATCCAAAGCTGACAGTGGTCGGACCCGTATAGGTGTTGCCTTGCGCCAGTCCAAGCCGACCAAAGCCGGCGCCGCCGCCGTTGCCGAAATCAAGCCATCCGTAACCCAGGCCGGCACCGATATAAGGCTGCACCGGAAATCGCAGTGGAATGTCATACAGGATGTTGGCCATGACGGCGTAGGTCATCGCGCTGGCGCTGACACCGCCGAGTGGCTCCAGGCTTCCATCGCCACGGCGTGTCGAGATGCCCGCGACATGATTGGACCGATAGCTTCCCTCGACTTCGGTACGAAGGCCATTGCCATATCCCCACCCCAGATCGACCAGGCCGAGCGGACCGGGGTCGGTGTAGACTTTGGTGGTTTGGTCGGAGGATGACAGGGAACCCGCGAAGTTCACGCCGGTTTCGCCGCCAACATAGAAGCCATTGAGCGGCTGCGCCTGCGCGACAACCGGCAAAAATAACGCGCAGGCCAGCAACGCCATCCGAGCGATCATCTGTTCCCCAGTCAATGCTTGCAAGTATCGTATAGCGAGCATCGATGAAGGTTTCAACATCGATATGCCGCTCTTCAACCAGTGCGACATGGCTAGTCCGGCCATTACAAATAGTGCAATGTGATCGGAAACAACTCTAATCTTATAGACAGCCCGCATTTGCCGCTCGACAGCGTTCCTGATACGCTGAAGAGATGAACTCGGGACACTTGTATAGACCTTTTAACCAGCTCGCCACCATGCAGAGTTCGTCAAGCTGCATCACTTCATCCAGCGTGCCGGGCGGAAAACGAACTTCGAAGCTTTCGCCGATGATGCCCAGAAGATCTTCCACCTGATCAATCACCAGACCACAATCTTTCTCGAGCACAGCCGAACGCACCAGCGCCGTCTCGTCAACGCCATACTCATCGCGAATCAGTTTCACGATCCAGCGAAACATGTTCATCCAGTTTTTCACCTCATCAACCGAGCGTGACATGGTGCGTGCCTCAGGTCAGGAGACCAGGTTATAAGCGAGAGTCCCGCCATATTGAAATAATTTTGATATTCATACCGATGCATGTGACAACCAGCCAGCATGAACGACACGCCAAGCGTTGCAATGCCTGCCGCCGAGGGCGCGCGCGAACGTGCGGCTGTGCTTTTAACCTTGCACGCCACGCGGCGCCGCGGCCCGCCGCAGCCGGTCGTTGACCGCCCGCCCCAGGCCCACATCCGGTATCGGCATCACCGCGATGCCGATCGCCCCCGGCTCCCGATCCAGCCGACGCAGCCCTTCAAACAGCTTCACCGCCGCCTCGGTCGCATCGCCGGCCGCACTCAACTGAAAGACGCGGCCGGCGCCGGACAGCGGCGGCCCAAACGCCAGCAGCGCCTCCTCCGGCGCCACCGAACTGGCGCCCAGCCGCACCGGCAGGGTCGGCGCGTAGTGCGAGTCCAACATCCCAGGAGAACGCAAGCCTTGCACGACCGCGGACGATGCCGCCGGCTGCACCGGGCCAAGGCAGGCTTGCAGCGCCTCGAGCGTCACCCCGCCTGGCCGCAGCAGGACAGGCTCCGGCCCGGACAAGTCCAGCACGGTCGATTCCACCCCGATCGGGCAAGGCCCGCTGTCCAGCACCGCGGCGATCCGGCCTTCCAGCCCGTCCAGCACATGCGCCGCCGATGTCGGGCTGACCCGGCCGGAGCGGTTCGCCGAGGGCGCCGCGATCGGCATCCCCGCCAGCCGCAGCAGCGCCAACGCCACCGGATGCCGCGGCACCCGCACCGCCAGCGTGTCGAGCCCGGCCCCGGCAAGCAGCGCCACCGGACAATGGCTGTTCCGTCGCAGCACCAGTGTCAGCGGACCGGGCCAGAACGTCCGCGCGACCATCCGCGCGCGCTCGTCGGCAACGACATGCGCGACGGCTTCCTCAACCGTCGGATAATGGCAGATCAGCGGATTGAACCGCGGCCGGCCCTTGGCGGCGAATATGGCCGCCACGGCCTCGGCGTTCGTCGCATCGGCACCCAGGCCGTAGACCGTCTCCGTGCCGAACGCCACAAGTGTGCCTTGCCGCAGCAGTTGTGCCGCCCGCGTCATGCCCGTCTCGTCCGCTTGCAGCAGCTCGGTCGTGGCGTTCCCCATCATGGCGCATTCTTCGTCATGCCGCATTCTTCGTCATGGCACATCCTTTGTCATGGCGGGAGCAATATCCATTCCGGGAAGGCATGGCAAAGCCCGCGGTGCGGCGCTAAACCTATCGGCCCGCTGGATAGACCAAGGAAACCACCGACATGCTCGACATCGCCTTCGCCAAGCCGACCCTGCCGAAGTCCGGCGCGCTCGCGCTGATGGTGCATGAGGGCGAGCAGCCGTCGGGCCTGTGGGCGCAGTTGGATGAGGCAACCGGCGGCGCCATCGCGCGCGCCTTCGCGGTCGCCGAGTTCAAGGGTGGCAAGGGCAAGACCTGCTCCATCCTGGCCCCAACCGACGGCCTGACCCGGGTCCTGGCGGTCGGCCTCGGCAAGCCGGCGGATGCGACGCAGAAGATCCTGGAGGAAGCCGGCGGCGCGGTATCGGCTGGATTGGCACGGGAAACCGCCGTTGCCATCGCCGTCGGTGCGCTGACCAGCGCGCAGGCGGCCGAGGTCGCTCTGGGCGCCGTCCTGCGCGCCTATCGCTTCGATCGCTATCGCACCAAGGAGAAACCGGAGGACAAACCAAGGCTGACCAGGATCACCATCCTGACCAACGAGCTTGCCAAGGCAAAATCGGCCTGGGAGCCTTTGGCCGCCACCGCCAACGGCGTTTTCCTGACCCGTGACCTCGTCAGCGAGCCGCCCAATGTCCTCAATCCCGCGGAAATGGCCGACCGCTGCCGCAGGCTTACGGAAATCGGCCTGAAGGTGGAGATCCTGGGCCCGAAGGAGATGGGCAAACTAGGCTTCGGCGCGCTGCTCGGCGTATCTCAGGGCAGTGTCCAGGAGCCTCGGATGGTCGTCATGACGTGGAACGGCCTGTCCGGCACCTCGAAACGGCCAAGGGACAAGCCGGTTGCCTTCATCGGCAAGGGCGTGACCTTCGATACCGGCGGCATCAGCATCAAGCCGGCCGGCGGCATGGAGGACATGAAGTGGGACATGGCCGGCGCCGGTACCGTGATCGGGCTGATGGCCGCTCTGGCCGGCCGGAAAGCCAAGGTGGATGCCGTCGGGCTGGTCGGGCTGGTTGAGAACATGCCGTCAGGCACCGCGCAACGGCCGGGCGACGTCGTCACCAGCTACTCCGGCCAGACGATCGAAGTGATCAACACCGATGCCGAAGGCCGCCTCGTGCTGGCCGACGTGATCTGGTACGCGCAGCAGAAATACGACCCCAAGTTCATGGTCGATCTGGCAACCTTGACCGGCGCGATCATCATTGGTCTCGGCCATGAGTATGCCGGCATGTTCAGCAACGACGACATGCTGGCGCAGCGGCTGGCGGCGGCCGGCCAGGAAACCGGGGAGCGGGTGTGGCGCATGCCGCTGGATGAAGCCTACGACAAGCAGATCCGCTCGGAGATCGCCGACATGAAGAACGTCGGCGGCCGTCCGGGCGGCTCGATCACCGCCGCCCAGTTCATCCAGCGTTTCGTCAACGGCAAGCCCTGGGTCCATCTGGATATCGCCGGCGTGGCCTGGAGCAGCAAGGACACGGCGGTCACGCCAAAGGGGTCGACGGCATTCGGCGTTCGTCTGCTGGACCGGCTGGTCGCGACGCACTACGAAAGCTAGTGCCCTGCCCGCGAAGTTCGTCCTATCCTATGACGGACGGAGGCAACAAGCAGGCCACTGAAGACAAACAGTTAGCGGCCGCGGTCAGGCAAGACGTCAGGCCATGATCGGACACCGACGATGATGCAACCTCAAACGATCATGGTCTGATGGCTGAGATCGGATTCTATCATCTCAGCCGATCGACGCTGCCGCAGGTCCTGCCGCCGCTGCTGATGCGCACCCTGGCCGCCGGTCAGCGCGCGCTGGTCCTCGGCACCAGCTCGATCGGCCTGAACGCGCTCAGCACCGCGCTATGGGAGCAACCGGCCTGGCTGCCGCACGGAACCGTCGCCGACGGAGATCCTGATCTTCAGCCGATCTGGCTCAGCACCACGCCGGAGCCGCTGAACGGCGCGCGTTATCTGTTTCTGGTGGATGGCGCCGGAACAGACCGCCTGTCCGGCTTCGACCGTGTGTTCGACCTGTTTGACGGCACCAAGGAAGACGCCCTGCTGGCAGCCCGGCTGCGTTGGAAAGCAGTAACCGATGGCGAATACGCAGTCACATACTGGCAGCAAACCGAACGAAGCTGGCAAAGGAAGCGGTAGCAGCGTCAGGCAGTGTAATGGCGCCTGTCGGACGGGCCTGCTTTACTTGCGTTTGGCCATCGACTTTGACGGCGCAAGCCACCACTTGACCGGTTCAGGTTCGGCGTCCTGCACGGCGCTGGTCGACGGCCGGCCGCGCTTGACCTTGGCAGCGATGACTTCGGGTTCAGCCCCTGCCGAACGGCGGGTGGGCACGGCGTTGTCGGCTCGATCCGGTAGATCCTCGGACAACGTCCGGGCAAGCCGTTCGGCCGCATCACGACCCACCTCCGCGGCATGAAGAGCTTTCTCCAGGACCTTCCTGGCATGACGCTCATCCGCCAGCACGGACTGATGCTCCTGTATTGCCTGGTCGGCGGCCTCAGCGCGCGCGCGCGTTTCGTCAACTCGCGCCGTCAGGGCTTCTACCTCGGCGCGCAAGGCAGCCGACACCTCCCGCTCCTGGCGAAGCGCCCCGATCGCCTCGTTTTTCGTCAGTTCGGCGTGGCCGATCTTGGTTTGCAGGTCGCGTGCGACCGCCTGCGCTTCCGCCAACAGTCGTTCCGCCTTTTCCCGCCCGGCGGTTTCAACGGCCAGCGCCGCCTCGGTTCGCTGCAAACGGCTGCTGGTGGGCGTGGCAATGGCCGCGACCGAACGATGCGCTGGGGCTTCCTGTCCAGGCTCCCGCCGCAGCACGGTGACCGGAACGTCTCCGTCCTGCACGAAGCGGCGCCTGTGCAAGCCGCCGTTGAAGCGGTCGGAGCCGCGGTTCGGCTGCTCCGACCGCTCCGACTCCGGACGATGTCTTGGCGATTCCCCCAATAATCCCAGCGCTTTGCGCATCTGGGACTCGGCTTCATCAGCCTGACCGGTGTCATCGCCCTCGGCCGGCGTACTATGTAGTGGATCCGGCGCGCTCTGAGGGGCCTGGCCGGATGGACGGTCAAAGCGAAGCTTGGAGTTTTCAGACAATGCAATCACCCGGGAGATTAGAAACAAGAGACCTGATGAAGCAGAGGCAATGGCAAGCCTTGCAGGGCCGCCAACAAGAAGTTTCGTTTGCAATCATCAGCACTCGGTTTCAGCTTTCGTTGCCGCATGCCAGATGGCGAACGGGAAAACGACTTGGTTCGGTGGTAGGAGCGTTTGGCGGCAGGGAATGACTGCCACCCTGGTTGACGGCCGCTTCATGATGGCTGACATACTCAATGTATGGAGTGTTCGCAACAATAGCAAGTGATGCGGCGCTTTAGGCTTTGCCGCCGGTTCCCGGCACGGTAGTTTTTGTGTACATGCGCATCGTATTAGAGGTTCGCGCTTTGAAGGACACTTCCGCCATGAATAAGGAAAACGTGGGTATCGTTGCCGTCATCGACGATGACAATGACGTGGGCGACGTCCTGGGGGGCCTGCTCGAAACCATGGGATACCAAGTGGCGACGTACCAGTCGGCGACCGATTTTCTCTCTGATACGCAGATGGAGCGCCTCGCCTGCTTGATCGTCGACCAGAATATGCCGAAAATGACCGGTCTTGACATGATCGCCCGGTTATCCGAACGCGGCGTTAATATTCCAGCATTATTGATCACAGGTGTGCACGATCCGGAAGTAGAGCGTCGAGCCTCCGCATTGGGCGTGATGACCGTATTGGAGAAGCCAATGTCACACCATGAACTATTGCGATTCATTTCGGTTTCAGTCGGATAACCAGCGCGTCGCGACCTGCGCGGCCATCGATATTAGGATCTGTCCCGAATAACCACGATCAATCGCAGGACGCTCCCACAGCACGAATCTGCAATATCAATGAATAGTCTCTCGCACCGGTCAAAAGACGTTGCAAGCGGTTAGTTCGTTCCGGCAGGACAGTGCGCTCAGGCCGCCATCGTGGACCATGCCCCACAGGCGCTGAAACATCCCGAGGAAGGCACTTCCAACCTACCGCATGCCAGAATTACGGCGCGGTGGAAAGCGCGCCTTCAAGCGCCTGTTCAGCCATGAGCCATGCTTCCTCGGCCACCGCCGCTGCCTTTCTGATCGCCGCCAGGCGCGTATTGGCCGCGGCGATCTCGTGCGCTCGGCCTGCCGCGTAGATCGCCGGATCAGCCAGTCTCGCCTCTATCCGACCCCGCTCCACTTCAAGTTTTGCCAGTTCGACCTCGGCGTCCCTGGCTTGCTTGCGCAGCGGGCCGAGGGCGGTACGGGCTTCCGCCCGCTCGCGGCGGTCGTCCTTGCGCGTCGCGCCGTCGGACTTGGCCGCCGGGCGACCGCGTTCCGCCAACAGGCAGCGATAGTCCTCCACGTCGCCGTCGAACGGCCGGACAGTCGCATCCGCCACCAGCCACAGGCGGTCCGCCACCAGCTCCATCAGATGCGGATCGTGGGTGATCAGCAGCACCGCGCCCTGAAAATCCGCCAATGCCTTCACCAATGCATCCCGCGCATCGATATCGAGATGATTTGTCGGCTCGTCCAGGATCAGCAGCTGCGGCGCCTCTCGTGTGGCCAGGGCCAGCAGCAGGCGCGCCTTTTCGCCGCCGGACAACTGCGCCGTCGGCGTATCGGCGCGGTCGGCATCCAGCCCGAAGCGGGCGAGCTGCGCACGAACTTGCGTTTGCGTCGCACGGGGCAAGGCACGCGCCATGTGTTCGATCGGGTGCTCCGACGCAACCAGTTCGTCGGATTGATGCTGCGCGAAGTACCCGACCTTCAGGCGCGGATCACATCGCACTTGGCCAGCCAACGGTGCCAGCCGGCCGGCCAGCAACTTCGCCAGCGTCGACTTGCCGTTGCCATTGGCACCCAGCAACGCGATCCGGTCATCCATGTCGACGCCAACAGAAATATTGCGCAGCACCGGCACGGATGCGTAGCCGATGTCCACCCGATCCAGCGTCAGAATCGGTGGCGCAAGCCGAGCGGGTTCAGGGAAGGCGAAACGGGTGGGGGCGTCTTCGATGACAAATTCGATCCGCGGCAGGCGTTCCAACGCCTTGATCCGTGCTTGCGCCTGACGTGCCTTGGACGCCTTGTAGCGGAACCTGTCGATGAACGACTGGATGTGGGCACGTTCCGCCGTCACCCGCTCTGCCATGCGGGTCTGCTGCATGGCGCGCTCGGTCCGGATGCGGACGAATTCATCGAACCCACCCGGTGTGACCGAGATCCTGCCCTTGTCCAGATGCGCGATGGCCGTCACCGCTCGGTCGAGCAGCCCGCGATCGTGCGAGACGACGAGCGCCGCGCCGGGAAAGCGCGCAAGCCAGCTTTCCAGCCAGAGGGTCGCTTCCAGATCGAGATGGTTCGTCGGCTCATCCAGCAGCAGCAGGTCCGGGTTGGCGAACAGCGCCGTGGCCAGGGCAACCCGCATCCGCCAACCGCCGGAGAACGTCGCCACGGGACGGGATTGCGCGGCCTCGTTGAACCCGAGGCCGGCGAGAATTGTCGCGGCCCGGGCAGGTGCGGAGTCCGCGCCGATGCCGCGCAAGCGTTCATGGACCTCCGCCAGACGATGCGGATTGGCGGTTTCAGCCTCTTCCAGCAGTGCCAGCCGTTCCGGATCACCTTGCAGAACGGTTTCCAGCAGCGAGGCCGGACCTTCCGGTGCCTCCTGCCGGACGGTTGCCATGCGGGCGCGGGCGGACAGGCGGATCTCCCCGCCGTCGACGGCAAGTTCGCCGGCGATGGCGCGCAGCAGGGTGGATTTGCCGGCGCCGTTGCGGCCGACCAGCCCGATGTGCCGGCCGGGGTCGATGGTCAGGTCCGCACCGTTCAGCAGGGTCCGGCCGCCCATGCGGATGACGGCGCCAGAGATTACCAAAACAGACATCGGAAGGGTGTTAGCGCAATTTCAGTCTGGCTCAAATCGGGCTGCTCTATCGATCTTGAGCGCAATCATGCGCCGCGATCCGGATGCGAAAGCGCGCGACCTTATCCGGTCGGCGCCAGGTCGGTGCGTGACATCTCGGGCCGGAGGTTCGCTCAAGTCACTCAGGCCGAAACCGTGACCTCAGGTCCGTGACGGCGCGTTCCCGAGCAATGCATCCGGCAGCCACACACGGTGAACCTGCCATTCGCCATGGCGCAATTTCATCTCCAGCCGAATCGGCTCCGCTAGACCCGGCGCTCGGAGACTAACGGAGAACACCGTGGGGCTATCGAAGAACGCCCAGGCCAGATGCACGTCCGCCCCCTGTTGAGGTTCGTCATGCTTGCCGTCCGGCAGTGCGCTGGCTGCCGCCACTATCGCCTGAGGCGTCACTTTCTGATCGATTTTGCTGGACGCGATACCGCGCATGAACGACGCGCCAAATGGCGGCAGATGCGTCTCACCCGTGGTGTTCGGTTCGTCCACGACCAGATCGCAGATGTCCTCCTTGATCCCTTCACGCACCGACGGCCAGTCCACCAGGGCTTCCAGTGTGCTGGCATCGGCGCCACGCATGGCCACGCCGAGGCGATATAATGTCACATAGGGATAGGCGACATAGGCGACGCCGACCGTTAGAACTGTCGCAAGAAGTGGCCACTTGACGCGCATGAGCTCGCTTCCTCGGATTAGCATTAACACCGCCGAATGATCGCGGCGGATTTTCGTCAGCCCGGCGGTTAACCTAGCGGCCTGGGTCGGAAGTTCGCCATAGTGGGCGCCCCCTGCCCCCGCCACTAGCTCTTTGTTTTCAGTGGCCTGCTTGTCCCTCCGCCCGTCACAAAATATGACGAACTTTGGGGGCAGGACACTAGGCCAAAACCAGTTGATATCCCGCTAACTCCGGCGTGAGTACACCATGGGCCTGCATACGCCGATGCTCATGGCATCCTCGCTACCGAACCGCAATACCTAACTTTTTTCCAGGACCGGGACGGCCCCACGCATCCGCAACCACGGAATGCTAACAGAAGGTCCGCGATCTGCGCCACACCTGATTCACCTAAGTTTAGCTATCGTTTCGCCAGCGGCCGCGAAAAATCGATGGCCGCCTTATGCCGCGACCGTCACGAAATTTCCCGCCGCCCGCTCCAGTTCCGGTTACGCCAGCAAACCGGGCTTGCTGCAAGCAAGATAGACCAAGATCGTATCAACCCACCTGTCACCACCGCGAGGCCGCCCTGCTCGGCACCGGCCAGCGGCATATTCCGGCCTGACCAGGATTACAGCCCGGCTGCTGGCCGGACCGCCCCCGTATCCGCATGAACCCGCCACCGCCGCGGCGCCCGCGACGCCGGCCTGTGTCAGGCGGCAAGCGATCACGCAGCAAACCGGATGGCAGCCGATCAACGATCGGCGGTGGACCGCTCCACAAGGGGGTGCGATCTATCTCGCAAGATAGGGAGAACGCACATGCTCATTTCCATCCTCGGCGCTGGTGGCTTCCTTGGCCGCAAGGTGGCGGCCAGGCTGGCACAGGACGGTACGCTGGGCGGTCAGCCGGTGACCGGACTGACCCTGTTCGACATCGCCGCACCGCCGAAGCCCGACGCCGCTTTTCCCGTCACCGCCCTGGCCGGTGACATCGTGGACCTGCCTGACGAAGCGATTCCCGCCGGCACCGACGTCGTATTGCATCTGGCGGCGGTGGTCAGCGCCGCGGCCGAGGCGGATTACGCGCTGGGCCGACGGGTCAATCTGCGCGGCACCGATGCGGTTGTTGATCGCTGCCGAGCGTTGGGAACGTCGCCGCGGGTGGTGTTCACCAGCTCGGTCGCCAGCTTCAGCGGCACCCAGAACTCGGTCCTGCCCGACAACACGCGGCAGGTGCCAGGTAACAGCTATGGAGCGCAGAAGGCGGCGGCGGAGCTGATTCTGGCGGATGCCTCCCGCCGCGGCTTTCTGGACGCGGTGACGCTTCGCCTGCCGACGGTGATTGTCCGGCCGGGTCGGCCGAACAAGGCGGCCAGTTCGTTCTTCTCCGGCATCGTGCGGGAGCCGTTGCTGGGGCTGGAGACGGAACTGCCGGTGCCCGACGATTTCGCCGTCTGGGTTTGCAGCCTAAGGCGCGCGGTGGAGTGGCTGCTGCACGCCGCGGCGATGGACACCAGCCGCATGGGGCTGGACCGCAGCGTCGATCCGCCAGGCATCAGCACGACGGTGGCGCATCTGCTGCAGGCGCTGGACCAGGTCGCGCCCGGTGCCTCCAGGCTGGTGAAGCGGGTGGAGGACAAGACGATCGCCGCCATCGTCTCCACCTGGCCGCCGGCGTTCGAGGCGCTGCACGCCCGCACACTGGGATTTTCCGCACACGAGCCGATCCTGGAGGTGGTGCGTGCCTTTATCGAGGACGACCTGGAGGCAACCAAGGCGGATCGCGCCAAGGCATCCTGATCAGCGTCGGGCGCATGACATGGCGTATAGGCAGTCCGATGGCGGCGCCACACAGCACGGCGGATTGGGTCCGCAACGGCAGTGCCAATGGATCACGCCACGGGTTCGCCTCCCTGCTGTTCAGGCCATGCCGGGCAGGCGCGGTGGACTGACTGTTTTCACCAGTATCTGATCGCAGAGAAGCGTGAGACGCGTAGCGGCCACGTTTCGCCGCGTGAATCAGATACTTCAGGCCAATAGCGACGTATCGCGCTTCTCTGATGCGCGATACTAGAGCATGATTGCACTGGGCGGAACCTCCAAAGCGCGTGAATCATGCGATCAAATATAGAGATTGACCATTTTCAGCCTGCACAATCAGGCTGAAAATGGTCTATGGCGCGCGGGGCAAAGCGACGGCTGCCAGCGGTGCGGGGACCTGCCGCCTGATCTTTCGATCCATGAACGATGTTTTTACCATACTACCGCCCCAATCGAGGGATCAGGTGTTGCCTGAGACGCACCATCGTCCGAAAACATTTTTTGTTGTTCCTCGCTCCGCTGGACGCCGCGAATGCCGACATTGCAAGGCGAGTCTGCCATCGCGGACGCGGATCGCATCCGCCTTGCCGGGAAAGCCGCGTCCACGGACAATCCTGAAGCCAGCACCCGACGCATTGCCACCCGCCGTCCGCGCCGGCCATTCGGTTCGGCCGTCCTGCATGCGCCGCAGGTGCTGCGGGCGCTGGTGCGGGCCGACGAGATCTGGCTTGTTGTTCTGGCCGCCGTCCTGGGTTGCGCCACCGGTATCATGGTGTGGCTGATGGCCGCCACCACGCAACTGATCCACCAACTGCTGTTCGACATCGGGCCCACACAGCGCCTCAGCGCGATGAGCTATGTCGATCCGCTGCGCACTGTCGTGGTTCCCGCCGTCGGCGGCCTGGTCCTCGGCGTGCTTTCGCTCGGCATCCACCGCTTCCGGCCGCGCCGGACCGTGGACCCGATCGAGGCCAACGCGCTGTTCGGCGGCCGCATGTCGTTGAACGGCAGCCTGATCGTGGTGCTGCAGACCGTCATATCGAATGGCGTCGGCGCCTCGGTCGGGCTGGAGGCCGGCTATACCCAAATCGGCTCCGCGATCGCCTCCCGCTTTGGCCATGCGTTCCGGGTCCGGCGCTCGGACCTGCGCCTGCTGGTGGGATGCGGCACGGCGGCGGCCATCGCCGGTGCGTTCAATGCCCCCCTAACCGGCGCCTTCTATGCGTTTGAGCTTGTCATCGGCACCTACACGCTCGGCACCTTCGCCCCGGTCGCGGTCGCCGCCCTGGTGGCCCAGGCGGTCGTCCGTGCACTCGGCGGCAACATCTTCGACGTCGTCGCGACGGTGCCGTCGGTCATCGACCCGCTGGACTACATCCCGATCCTCGCCCTTGGCATGCTGTGCGCGCTGCTGGGCATCTCCATCATGCGTGGCGTCACGCTGACCGAGGAAGCGTTCCGCCGCAGCGGCGTGCCGGCCTGGTTGCGGCCAGCCATCGGTGGTGTCGCCATCGGCCTGCTGGCGCTGGTCACGCCGGCGGTGCTGTCGTCCGGCCACGGCGCGCTGGGCGCTTCGTTCGAAACGGTGACGCCGCTGAAATGGGTCGTCCTGATGGTCGCACTGAAGGCGACAGCCTCGGCGATCTCCATTGGCTCGGGGTTTCGCGGCGGGCTGTTCTTCGCCTCCCTTTTCCTCGGCGCGCTGCTCGGCAAAGCCTTCGCCGGCGCGCTGGCTCTGGTCAGCACGGCACATGCGGTTTCCCCGGTCGTCTGCGCCCTGGTCGGCATGAGCGGCCTGGCGGTCGCCATCATCGGCGGCCCGTTGACCATGGGATTCCTGGCCCTGGAGGCGACCGGCAGCCTGCCGATGACGGTCGCGGTGCTGGCCGCCTGCGTGGTGTCCTCGCTGACCGTGCGGCGGACCTTCGGCTATTCCTTCGCCACCTGGCGGTTCCATCTGCGCGGCGAGGCGATCCGCAGCGCCGTCGATATCGGCTGGATGCGCAACCTGACCGTGGGACGCATGATGCGGCGGGAAATGCGGACGGTGCGCGCCGAAACGCCACTGCCGGCGTTCAAGCGCGACTTTCCCCTGGGCACCACGCAACGGGTCATCGCGCTGGATGAGGAGGACCGCTACGCCGGCATCGTGCTGCTGCCGGAGGCTCATGCCGATGGCGACGACGATCACACGGTGCGCGACACCGTGCATTATGCCGATACCGTGTTGCTGCCGCAGATGACGATCAAGGAGGCGGTCGCGATGTTCGAGAATGCCGAAAGCGATGCGCTGGTGGTGGTGGACAATGCCGACAACCGGCATGTCATCGGCTTGCTGACGGAACAGTACGCGCTCCGGCGCTACAGTGACGAACTGGACAAGCGGCGGCGGGAGCTATCGGGCGAGTAGATGGCTCGCCAGCGCATCCAGGATCAGCGCTGGTAACCACTCGACATCCGCCGCCAGGGACGGTTCTGGATCTCGCCGTGACCCCAGATGGCGGATCGGCGGCCTGGTCGAGGCCGCGGTGGTCCGCTGACCATTCTGCCACGCAATTGACGATAGCGCCCGGACCCCAGCATGATCGGCCGGCAGCCGTATAGACGCCGGCGGCAGGGCAGCAGGAGCGCACGATGGAGTTCGGCATCTACCATGAGTTCCCAGCCCTGGATGGCCGTCCGGATGCCGATGCTTTCCACAACGCCTTCGCCCTGACGGATGCGGCGGAAGACTGGGGCCTGGACGTCATGTGGCTGGCGGAGCTGCATTTCGATCCGGCCCGTTCGGTACTGTCGGCGCCGCTATGTGTCGCCAGTGCCATCGCCGCCCGCACCACGCGGATGAACATCGGCATTGGCGTGCAGGTGCTGCCGCTGTGCAATCCGCTGCGCATCGCCGAGGAAGCCGCCACGGTGGATCAGATCAGCCGCGGCCGGCTGATCTTTGGTGTCGGCCGCAGCGGCGTCGCAAAGACCTACGAGTCCTACAACATCGCCTATGCGGAAAGCCGTGAACGGTTCGCCGAGGCGCTGGATATCATCCAGGCGGCCTGGGCCAACCCCAGCCTGTCCCATACCGGCCCGCATTTCAGCTTTCGCGATGTCGCAGTCACGCCGCGGCCGTACCGGCCTGGCGGGCCGCCGATCCGCATCGCGGCGACCAGTCCGGATACGTTCGTGACCATTGGCCGCCAGGGCAAGCCGATCTTCCTTGGCATCAAGCATGAGGATGCAAGACAACTCGGCCCGCTGATCCAAGCCTATCGCGAGGCATGGCGCTCCGCCGGCCATCCCGGCGCCGGCGCGGTCTATCTACGCGCCCCCGGCTATCTGGCCGCGACACACGCAGCCGCCCGCGCGGAGGCCGAAGCCAGCCTTATGCACTATTATCATGACCAGGCCGCGTTGGCCCTCGACTCCGCCCGCAGACCGGGTGTGGATGGCGCGGAAAAGCGCATTGCCGCGGCGGAACGGCTGCACGCGATCACCTATGACGACGCACTGCGAGGCAGTGTGCTGATCGGCACCCCGGATTCGGTTACGCAGCGGATTAGCGCACTGCGGGATGATCTGGGCCTGGATGGGGTGATGATCGAGATGAATTGCGGCGGCAAGGTGTCGCATGTCCAGCAGTTGCAGGCGCTGCGCCTGTTGTGCCAGGAGGTGATGCCCGGTTTTCGCTGAAGGTCGCCGGTGCCTGGCCTGCCGCTTTTCCAATGCGTTGCGGTCGCTCACCACCGACATCCTGGTAAAGCCTTCGCGCGGGCTTTCCTGGCTAAAGGCAATCGGCTGACATCGGCGCCGTCAAAACCGCCGGCCGGTGCTGGAAGCCAGGCGCTGGTAGCGGCCCCGTGCCAGCCGGCGGCAGCCAGCGATTTAGAATTCCCAGCGGTTCAGAATTCGATATCCAGTTCATCGATCTGTTCCGGCTCATGCTGCGCCGCGGCGAACCATTCCCGCATGTCCGGCCAAGCCAAAATTTGCTGGCAATAGCGTTCACAAACGGCCTCCATCTTGACATCGTAGCTGCGGAAGCGGGTGACGACCGGCGCATACATCGCGTCGGCGATGGAGGGCGCCTTGCCGAACAGCCACGGCCCTTTCCAGGTGGTGATGCACTCGCGCCATATCTCGGTAATGCGATCGATGTCCGCCTGGACCGCCGACCAGACAGCGAAGTCCGGCCGGAACAGGCGCAGGTTCATCGGCAGGGCTTCTCGCAGCGCGGCGAAGCCGGAATGCATCTCCCCCGAGATCGACCGGCACCGGGCCCGCGCCAGGCGATCGGCCGGCAGCATGTTGGCAGCCGGAAAAGCCTCATTCAGGTATTCGGCGATCGCCAGCGTATCCCAGATCGCCACATCGTCGTGCATCAGCGCGGGAACGCGGATCGACGATGACTGCATCAGCAATTCACGGCGGTTGGCCGGATCGTTGGGATCGACCACCTTCTCCTCGAACCGCAGGCCGGCGAGGCGCGCCAGCAGATAACCTCTGAGCGACCAGGAGGAATAATTCTTGCTGCTGATGAGCAGTGTCGCGCCGGCCATAGTGACAATCCCCCGATGGCATTCTACCTATCAATATAATGACGGTAGTGCCGCAATGGCGAGGGTTTGTGTTAGGGCTACGACGAACGGTTGACGGGAGCTGCGGCACGCAGCAGGCAATGCTCTATAAATTCTATCAGGCGCAGGCTGACCTGCTGTATCCTGCGCGTCAGATGGCCCGGTTGGGTGCTGGCCTGGCCAGGGCGATGGACATCGGGGACTACACCCCGAGACTGCTGCGGCAATTTGGCGCCGCCTGCAGCCTGCTGGCTGAAAGCGCCTTGACGCATCACCGACCGGATTATGGCTTCAGCAACAGCCGGCTGGGCAACGGCATTGTGGGTGTGACCGAGGAAGTCGCCTTCGACACCCCGTTCGGCAGCTTGCTCAGGTTCAAGAAAGATACCGATACCGTGCAGCCGCGGGTGTTGGTCGTGGCGCCGATGTCCGGCCATTTCGCCACCTTGCTGCGTGGTACGGTGTCCGTGTTGCTGCCGGACCACGATGTCTACATCACCGATTGGAAGAACGCGCGCGACATACCGCTGTCCGAAGGCATCTTCGGCTTTGATGAGTATGTCGATCACCTGATTCAATTCCTCGAGGTGATGGGCGAAGGCAGTCACATGATCGCCGTTTGCCAGCCGGCGGTCGCGGGCCTCGCCGCGACTGCGGTGATGGCGGAAGCCGGCAACCGGGCGCAGCCGCGCAGCCTGACCTTGATGGCCGGCCCGATCGACACGCGGTCCAATCCGACCAAGGTAAACGAACTCGCCAAGTCGCGTCCGATCGAGTGGTTCGAGAAGAACCTGATCGCAAAGGTTCCCTGGCGCTATCCAGGTGCCTTCCGCCGGGTCTATCCGGGTTTCCTGCAATTGAGCGCGTTCGTCAGCATGAACCTGGACCGCCACATCAACGCCCACATGGCCCAGTTCCGGGCGCTTGCCTGCGGCGACGTGGTGGCTTCCGAGGCACATCGCAAGTTCTATGCGGAATACGGCGCGGTCATGGACCTGCCGGCGGAGTTCTACCTGGAAACCGTCAAGCGGGTGTTTCAGGACCACGACCTGCCATTGGGCCGTCTGACCTGGCATGGCCAGCCGGTGCGTCCGGAGCGGATCCGTCGCACTGCGCTGCTGACGGTCGAGGGAGAGCGTGACGATATCTGTGCCATCGGCCAGACCATGGCGGCGCTGGACTTGTGCACCGGCCTGCGCATCAGCCAGAAGCGGCATCACCTGCAAACCGGCGTGGGGCATTATGGCGTGTTCAGCGGCTCGCGCTGGGCGCGGGAGGTTTATCCCAAGGTGCGGGCCATGATAGCGGTGACAAATCAGTAGCAGGACCGCCGAACCTCTGGCCGCCGAACCTCTGGGCCGCCGGGCTTCTGGGCCGCCCGGCTTCTGGGCCGCCCGGCTTCTGGACTGATTGACCACTGTTCCGGCTCTGCGGCGCGCGAGCCACTGGCATTGGGTCGGCCGTCCGATACCAGCGGCTCGACCGGCTAGAGCGGTTTCCGATCGGGTTGCTCCACCTTGAACCCGTGTGACCGGGGCGACCTTTCCTCGCGTGCTCGGTCGCCCGGCCCTGACGAGTTGGCGCAACCTGATCGGAAATTGCTCTAACCGGCCTGCGCGCCGGGTTGGTGGTGCGGCCGCGCGAGAAATCAATCAGATGCCCACGGCCGTTGACCCGGCTATTATGGCTCAACACCACGTGCCGTTGTTATGATACAACGACAGCGTCACCCTCCGGCGACGCCAGCTTCAAAATCGGCCTGCTCTGCATAATGCGGTAAAAAGCTTGGGAATAGAACAAAGTGGCTGCCTTCACCCGCGCGCTCGAAGCGCTGCTCCACCTCCTCGCCCAGCTCGGTGAGCTTGTGCTCGCCGGCATCCTCGCCATCGAGCTGTGGCTGCGTGCCCAGCTCAGTCAGCTAGGCGTGTCCCCGCCGATCCAGACAGTGCTGCTGATCGCGCTCGCCGTCCTGCTGATCGTGGCGGCGCTGCGGCTGTTCGGCGGCCTGATCCGGGTCGCCGTCATCCTGATCCTGCTGCTGGTGGTCATCCACGTCCTGCTGCCGGTGCTCCAGCATCAGGCGCCGCCGCCCGGCTGAAGCACTGCGGCGGGGCCTGATGCTGGCCTGTCAGCAGACAAATACTGCAAGCCGTGCAGCGGGATGGCTCGGGTCAACATGGCGGTGCCAATCGTCGGCGCCTGGTCAACCCGGACACAGGCTGCCGACCGGCCGCAGTGGAAAGACACCGCTTCGCCCCGCGCCTCAACTGTTTGCGCGTATATACATATAGCTGCTGCCATCTACGCTGCCGAAGGAAACCGACAGACGGCCGCTGCTCAGGTCGCCCTGGCTGTAGCCGACCAGCGTCAGCGACGCGGTCGGCACGCCGGGCGCCGTGGCGTGCAGCGTCAGCCCGGTGTAGCCGACAGCCCCTTGCCCATCCACCCAGTTCAGCGCGAAGTCCTGCGGCGTGACGCCAAACACCGTCGCGGCATCGCCGGCGTGGAAGTTGCTGACCGTGCTCCAGATGTCCGCCGGGGCGGCGCGGTCATCGACGAAGAATGTGTCCGTCCCGCTGCCGCCGGTCAGGAAGTTGGAGCCGGTGCCGCCGTCCAGCACATTCGTGCCGCCGGTGACGGCGATGGCATCCGTGCCGGCGCCGGTATGAATGAACCAGTTGTCCGTGCTCGCCGTGACATTCAGGCTGTCGCTGGTGGTGTTGACATACTGCTCCTGCAGGCCGCTGACGGGGCCGCTATAGGTCTGCCCCGCGCTGGGCAATTGCTGGTTCGTCGTGGTATCCTGAACAGTCAGACCGGGTGTTCCCGGTGTCACCGTGACATTCGTGCCGCCGTTGCCGTCCGAGGCCAACTGGAACACATCGCCGAGATAGTTTCCCGCCAGTTGCTGCGTCGTGACGCCGCTGTCGTTGGTGATCGTCAGGATGTCGTTCAACGGGTCCAGCGTCGCCGTCGCGCCGGCAAAGCCGACGGCTTTCAGGTCGACCGTGCCGTAAGGGTTCAATACCGTCCCCGTGGCGACGCCGCCGGCCTGCACAAACTCGATCCCGCCGCCGTTCACCGTGGTGCCGATGGCGGTGGCGCCGGAGCCGACTGACTGGCTGCCGCCGCTGTCCAGCACCGTGCCGCTGGCGGTGGCGGCGGCGAACAGGATTTCCTGCCCGCCGTTCAGCACGGTGCTGCCGATCACCGTGCTGCCGGAGGATACCGTCTCGATACCCGATGTGCTCACCAAGGTGTCGATGGTGGTGCCGCCGAGGAAAACCTCGTCATAGGCCGGTCCGCCTGACGTGCTGCTGAAGACGGTGCCGCTTTGCGGCACGCCGGCCGAACCCGCTCCACCGGGCGCGCCACTCAGGACCGTGCCGCTCGCGATGCCGCCATCCACCAGAAGATAACCCGAGATCACCGCCGTGGCGCCGGCTGCTCCACCATGCTCCACCTGGATGAAACCGCCGTTCAGCACCGCGCCGCTGGCGCTGGCGCCCGACGTCAGGTCGATGTAGCCATTGTTGACTACCACGCCGCTGGTCGCGCCGCCGGTCAGCGTGCCACCATCGACCTGCGTGTTGGCGGGTACGATGGCGCCGGCATCCAGCGTGACCGTGGTGCCGGCGCTGATCACGGCAAGCCCGAGAACCTGCCCGGCGCCAATGGTAAGCTGTTCGGTGCCGCCGCTGTTCACCACGTCGGTGGCGGTGCCACCCGCGTTGACCGTCACAAGCCCGCCGCTCCCGATCGTCGTACCCGTCGCCGCACCACCGGAAGCAACCGTGAGTTCCAGGAACCCGCCGCTGGTGGCGTCAAGCACCGTGCCGCTGGCGACGCCGCCCGAGGCAACCAGGAACTGCGCCGCATCACCGCTGCCGGCGGATATCACCGTATTGGCGGCAATGCCGCCCGCATCGACCTCGAATTGCGCGGTCCCGCTGCTGCTGGCGTTCACCATCGTGTTGCTGGCGACACCGCCGTTCGACACGGTCATCGTCCCGCCTGCATCGACGGTGATCGCGGTGGCGGAGCCGCCGGACAGAACCTCGAAGGTATCACCGGCGCCGACGGTAATGCCGCTGCTCGTCTGACCGCCGCTTACGACCGTGGTCGTCATGAAGGTGCCTCATTTGTAAACAGTAACAAGCAAAACGACGCGCCGGCAGCCGACGCGGGAAAGCGATCAGACGGACAGGATCAGCGTCGTTTTGACACACGCTCGCGGCGAGCAAGCACCGGCTAGTCCGGGAAAACAGGCCGCAGCGACGTGACACGGATATTCACATGAACTTGCACGTGCCGCAACAGCAATTATTCTGATTTAATATATAAAATTACACGATGACGTGATCCTAGAGTGCCGGTCAGGCCATCCATCGCAGACCACACGCCCGCATCATGGTCGTACGCCTGCACCAGCCACGACATCAAGACGGTGGCGTGGGCCTGCAACCCGTCGATGTGCGGGCGCTTGCTCCGCCCCGGCCGCCTTGCCAGGCGGACCAGCCGCGCTCAGATCACGCCGCTCTCCCGCAGCCGCTTCAGTTCCTCCGGTCCGACGCCGCACAACGATGCCAACAGGTCTTCCGTGTGCTCGCCCAGCAGCGGCGGCCGCGTGACCTGCGCCGGTGAGTCCGACAGCTTGATCGGGCAGCCAACTGTCTGGAACGTGCCGCGCGTCGGGAAGTCGACGTCCACGATCATCTCGCGCGCCCGCAGATGCGGGTCGGCCAGCACCTCCCCGGTATCCTGGCACGCGCCGCTCGGCACCCCCGCCTCCCCCAGTCGCCGCATCACCTCGTGCTTGTCGCGCTGCCGGGTCCAGGCGCCGACGATCGCATCCAGCGCCTCCCGGTTCTCCCACCGCGCCTCCGGCGAGCCGAACCGCGGGTCGTCCGCCAGTTCGGGACAGCCGAGGACACCCAGCAGCGGCCGCCACATCTGCGGCTGGGCGAAAATATAAACGTGGTCATTCGGTCCGCCGGGCGCGCAGGGATAGGTTGTTCCGGGCACAGTACGGCCAAGCTGGTTGCCGACGCGCGGCGGCGGGTGGCCGAACCGCTGGTGGTCGCGCAGGCTGACGCGGATCAGGTTGACCACGGCATCCTGCATGGACACCTCCACATGCTGCCCCTTCCCGGTCGCGTGCCGCTGCTGCAACGCCGCCAGGATGCCGATCGCCATGTGCATTCCGGTGCCGGAGTCGCCAATCGCCGGAAACACATAGGTCGGCGGGTTCTCCGGGAAGCCGGTCACCGCCATCGCCCCGCCCATCGCCTGGGCGATCGGCTCGAAGCTCTTGTAGCCGCTGTACGGGCCGTAGGTGCCGAACCCCTTGATCGTTGCGTAAATCAGCCGTGGCGCGAGCTGCGCCAGGTCTTCATATCCCAGCCCCAGCCGATCGAGCGCGCCCGGCCCGAAATTCTCCAGCAGCACGTCGGAAGACGCCATCAGCCGGCGAAACAGCGCCTTGCCGTCCCCGGTCTTCAGATCGAGCGTCAGGCTGCGCTTGTTGGCATTCAGCATCAGAAAGAACAGACTGTCGCTGTCGGGCCTGTCGCGCATGTTGGTCCGCGCCACGTCGCCGCCCTTGGGTTCCTCCAGCTTGATCACGTCGGCCCCCAGGAAAGCCAGGATCTGCGCGCAGGCCGGACCGGCCTGGTTGTGCGTCATGTCGATGACGCGGATACCGTTCAAGGCCTGGCTCATGTGATGCTGTCTCCTGGTTTTGATTATCGTGGACGGTCCGCCGCCAGCAGCAGGAACGCCGGACGGCGGCGTTCCTCGTGCAGCGCCGGGCGCGCCGCCAGCAGCGCGGCACTCTCCGCCTCCGGCTCTTCCAGCCGGACCAGCAGCAGGCCAGCATCCAGCAGCGCGTTCACATAGGTCTCGATGGTGCGGTGGTATTTCACCACGCCGTCGACGAACCACTGCACGCGCCGTTCGCCCTCGTCGCGATAGCGGTCCACCGGCCAGTGTGCCGGCGCGCCATCGGCCCCCGAATGCCACTCAGACGTCCCGCGCGCGGTGTAGATCGGATGCTCGACGGAGAACGCCAGCCGCCCACCCGGCGCCAGCCAGCCGGCGAAGCGGCGGACGATCGACCGGTAATCCGCGATGTAGTGCAGCGCCAGCATCGACACCACCAGATCGAAGCCGGCCTGGTCCGGTTCGAACGCCTCCAGCGACGCCTGCCGATAGGTGATGCCGGGATCGTCGCCGCGCGCCCGCGCCGCGGCCAACATGTTCCCGGACAGGTCCACGCCGATGACTGAACGCGCGCCCCGGACCCGCGCTTCCCGCGCGAAGTGGCCCAGGCCGCAGCCCAGGTCCAATATCCGCCGTCCCGCCAGCGGCGGCAGCAGCCGCTGGAACGCCGGCCACTCCAGCGCCGCCCCAAGCCCCTCGACCGACCGGGGAAGCCGAGCGTAGCCGGCGAAGAAATCGGCATTGTCGTAGATGTTCTGCTCGGTCATGACGTTTGGTTGCCGATTCGAACATCCGTTGCGGGCGTGGTCCGTGGCTCCATCAGTTCAATCCGGTTGCCAAAAGGGTCATCGACATACACGCTGTCATAGCCCGCGAGCGGCTGATCCGCCACGACGTCATGGCCGGCGCCTCGCAGCTTCGCGGCAAGCGTTCGCAGATCATGCACGACGAAGGCCGGATGTGCCTTCCGCGCCGGCCTGAAATCCTTCTCCACCCCCAGATGGACCTTGAGGAAACCCCGCTCGAACCAGCATCCGCCGCGTGCGGCGAGATGCGGCGGCTTGGCGACTTCACCTATGTCCAACATGTCTTGATAGAATGCTCTCACGTCATCCTCCCGGCCAGCAGGCATGGCGAGTTGGACATGGTCTAGGTAACGCACCTGCATATCGATACCCTGGCATGTTGATACCCTGAACGTTTAGAGCATGATCGCGCTGAGCGGGACGTTACAAAGCGCGTGAATCATGCGATCAACAAAGGAGCTAGGCCACTTTCACGCGGTGCAGCCTGAAAGTGGCCTAGACGCGGCAGCCTGTCCCGCCACGCGCTGCCAATCAACCGCCCGAGTTGACCCACGGCGGTCATCCGCGGGAGGATCATGCTGGCGCAGCACTTGGCACCACCGGCTGTGCCGACCCCGCCGGACAACGCGGTGCGCGAACCTCAACCCTTGCCGAAGGCTTGATCCATGGACCTGACCGCATTTCGCGCCTCGATCGAAGCGGCTGAACCGCCGCCCGTCTCGCTGCCCCTGCAAGCATTGTGGTGGGACGCGAAGGGCGACTGGGCGAAAGCCCATGAATGCGCCCAGGCCGGCCCGGGACCCACAGGCGATGCCGTGCACGCCTATCTGCACCGCAAGGAGCCTGACCTGGCGAACGCCCGCTACTGGTACAACCGTGCCGGGCGTCCGCCGGCGACCGACAGCCTGGCGCGGGAATGGGACGCACTGGCGGCGGAGTTCCTGGCCGGCTAGAGCATGATCGCGCTGAGCGGAACGTTCAAAGCGCGTGCATCATGCGATCAAACAAAGCGCTAGACCACTTTCACGCTGTACAGTCAGCCTGAAAGTGGTCTAGTATCGCGCATCATTCTGTCGCCTGATCAGGTTCAGCGGCGGTCGTCATTCAGCGAGAATGAACTCTCGAATCGCGCCAAGGACACGGCCGGGATTATCGGCAATGACGTCGTGGCCGCAGTTTTCCAGGCGCTCGAAGCGGACCAAATGAGGCGAAATGCATTGCGCCGTCATTTCGCTGAGCGAGATCGGCGTGATCGGGTCCTTCTCTCCACCCATCATCAGCACGGGACACGCAATCCTGGCCAGCTCGTGGCGAAAGTCCATGCGACCCTGCTCGTTGCCCGGACCGTTGAAATAAGCCGCGACCTCCGTCTTTATGATGGCCCGAGCCAGCCTTCCATTCGATGATGCATCACGGCGCTGATTGTAGAACGGCATGCATTTGGCAATGTAGTTGGCTCCCCCCTCGGCGGTGGGATTGGTCCAATAACTTTCGGCCAGGGCGCCGATTTCGGCGCCGCCAAGGCGTGTGAACGTCTCGAAGACAAGGCGGAAATCCATCTTCGCGACAGTGCTCAACAGGATAAGCTTGCCGGGATGTTCGGGATACCGCGTTGCGTAGGCCTGGGCCACGAAACCGCCGAATGACAGACCGCAGACGATCGGTTTGACAATCCCGAGCGCGTCGCAAAGCCCTTTCACGTCGTCGCCCCATTGGGCGAGAGTCCAGGTTGCCGGATCAATTCCCGTGCTGCGGCCGTTGCCGCGGTGATCGTAGTAGACGATTTGCGCGACATCGCTTAAGGCGGAAAACGCGGGTTTGAAGCCGGTGTGGTCGAAGCCGGGACCACCATGCAGCAAGACAAGGGTCGGCTTTTCGCGCATTCGATCGCCGTCGGGGATCAGGCCGGCGTTCTCCACATCGACGTAAAGTTTGGCACCGTTCACTTCGACAAGCATGGACTGAATACCTTGGTGGCTGTGAAGCGATTTTGCTCGTGCCTGACTTTCCGCGCGCTCCGCGCCAAGCCTATGCGTTTCCCGTCGGCGGCCATCGCCTGAGCTTGTTGTCGTGTGACCCAAGAAGTTTGCGCTGTCAAAGCCTGAACCGCTTGCCGACCGCGGTGGGAACGAGCTTGTCACCGTATGCGGCCGCGAGCGCACCGAGTGCCCGCCAGCCCGTGCAATGGCCAGCCGCAATCAGCGCCAGGTTGAACGGGGCGAGGGCCTCCACGGTCTGCGGAATGATCGCCTCGGTTTCGCCGGAAAGGTGAAAGCCGCCAAGCACGCCATGGATGGGGATATCGGGAAATCGGGCGCGGGCCTCGGTAAGCACGTTGATCAAGCCGGCGTGCGAGCAGGCGGTAAAGACCACCAGGCCCTTGCCGGCGACGTGAACGGCGACGAAACGCTCGTCCATCAGCAGTTCATCGGGCTCCCAGACGCCCTCTGCGGTCTGCCGGTGCTGGCCGGGAAGCCCGTGCTCGAAGCCGCTGAGACGAGGGATCTCGCCGCTGACGTAGAACGCGCCTTCAAGGATCGACCGCGCCTCCGTCGTGACGACAACCTCGGCGCCGCTCCCGGTCAGGATGTCGACGCCGGGAACCAGCTCCATGGGGCGGACGCCGCCGTCGGGGAACTTGATACCGCGCAAGGCGAACATCTCGGGATGCATGTAGGTAGGGACGGGTTTGCCGCCGTTGTGCTGCGTGATCATTTGCAGGGCACGCGGCATGGCGCCGGCATGGTCCCAATGGCCATGCGAAAGCACCACCGCCTCCACCGCGCCGAGATCGGCGCCGAGGCGAACGACGTTGCGCTCGAATACCCATTCCTCGGGACCGGTGTCGAACAGCAGCGTGTGGGCGGCGCCGCCGGTGCGCGCCGTCAGCAGGCAGGACAGGCCGTGGGCGGCGCAGCAGAGGCACTTGCCGGAGAGCCATTTCATGCCGCGACGCCAGTTGCCAGCGAACTCGGTTTCGACAAAGGCAGGGGTCGAGGACAGGCTATCGGTCGTGTTGTCGATCAGGACGGTGATTTCAAGCTGGTCGATAGGTTGCATCAAGCGCTACCCTTTCGGAACGTGGTGGCGGTGACTCTCGTGTCGGTTAGAGTGGTTTCCGATCGGGTCGCTCCGTTTTGAACCCGTCATGGCCGGGCGACCGAGCGCGCGAGGGAGGGTTGTCCCGGCCATCTTCGTATCAACGACGGGGGCGGACAGCCGTGGGACGAGCCCGGCCATGACGAATTGGTGCAACTTGATCGAAAATCGCTCCAGTCGCTACGTGGTTGATCGCTGATAACACAAGCTCGCCTCCATGGTATCCGACAGACACGCGGTATCACGCTCCGCCCACCGTGGCGGCAGCCAACCCGCCCGCGCGCCACTCAAGAGCTGAACCGGGCACGATACGCCTGCGGCGTCGCCGCCAGCAGGCGCAGGAAGCTGCGGCGCATGGTCTCCTCCGACCCGAAGCCGCAACGCTGCGAGATCCGCTTCACCGGCAGCCGCGACTCCGACAGCAGTCGCCGCGCCGCTTCCACCCGCAGCCGTTCCACCGCTCGGCCCGGCGTCAGCCCGGTCGCCGCGACATAGTGTCGGTTGAAACTACGCTCGCTCATTCCCGCCTGACCGGCCAGCACCGGAAGCGAAATGTCATCGGCCAGATGCCGGTTGATCCACTCGTGCAGCGCGCCAAATTTGTCCTCCGCCGTTTGCAGCGACAGCGTCGCGCTGAACTGCGCCTGCCCGCCCGGGCGCTTCAGGAACACCACTAGGTAGCGCGCCACCGCCAGTGCCACGTTACGGCCCAGATCCTCCTCCACAAGCGCCAGTGCCAGATCGATGCCGGCCGTCACCCCCGCCGAGGACCAGACCGGGCCGTCCCGCACGAAGATCGGATCAGGCTCCACCCGCACCGCGGGGAAGCGTCGCGCAAGTTCGGCGCAGTACCGCCAGTGGGTCGCGGCGCGCCGCCCATCCAGCGCGCCCGAGGCCGCCAGCAGGAACGCTCCGGTGCAGATCGAGGCGACGCGACGGGCCTGCCTCGCCCGTTGCCGCACCCAATCGACCAGCACCGGGTCCACGGCGGCCGCTTCGACGCCCTCGCCGCCGGCGATCATCAGCGTATCCACGGCCGTCCCGATCGGCGGCAGCGGCTCCGCCACCAGTGCCAGCCCGGCCGTGGCGGTCACGCCCCGGCCGCCTTGCGCCACGATCCGCAGCGCATAGGGCGGCGTTCCCCCCGCCGCGGCGACGTGATCGTTGGCCGACGCGAAGACCTGAAGCGGCCCCGTGACGTCGAGCAACTGCACGGACGGGTAGGCAAGCATTTCGATCGCGCGGGCCATGTTTGGCGCGGAAGGAGGGGTTTTTGGCATTTCCGCCAGACCGTGCCGGGATAGCTTCGCGCTGTCCACCCCTGCCCTTCAACCCGGAAATTCCCATGATCCCGCATGACACCCACCTGCAAATCGGCTCCCTGCTGTTCGAGGAATTGGACCAGATCGACCTGACCGGACCGTTCGAGGTGCTGTCGCGCATTCCGAACGCGACCTATCGCATCTACGGCAAGACGGCCGGACCTGTTCGCGATGTGAAGGGGTTGCGGCTGACGCCGGATGCGGCCCTGGCCGACGCCCCGCGGCTCGATGTGCTCCACGTGCCGGGCGGCTTTGGTCAGGAAGCCCTGATGCAGGACACCGAGGTGCTCGACTGGATCCGGCAGCAGGCGGCAGGCGCGCAAAGCGTCTTCTCGGTGTGCACGGGTGCCCTGCTGTGCGGCGCCGCCGGCCTGCTCATGGGACGTCGAGCGACAACGCATTGGGCCTCGTTCCACCTGCTGCCGTTCTTCGGTGCGATTCCGGTGAACGAACGCGTGGTGGTGGACGGAAACTGGATCTTTGCCGCCGGCGTCACGGCCGGAATCGATGGCGCCCTGCGCCTTGCCGCGGCGTTACGTGGCGACGACGCCGCGCGGGCCATTCAGCTCGACATGGTGTACGCGCCGGAGCCGCCCTTCAACAGCGGCACACCCGAGACCGCCCCCGCCGCGATCCTGGAACGGGCGCGGCAATCCTTGCGGAGCATCACGGCGCGGCGGGAAGCCACCGCCCGGCGTGTCGCTGCCAGCCTAGGCATCGCCGCTCCCGCAGCCCCGGCTGATCAAGTTCCATGAACACGTTGCGCACCAAGGAGGTTTGGCGGGAAACGAGGGAGAATTGGCACTTTCGCCAGCGCCTGCTTGCCCAAATCGGGTTCTGCTGATGCTGGACAGCGGGCTCTCCGCACGAAGGTCAGCGATCGCTGACCTTCTTCAACCTCGATCGGTTCGGCGGCATTCGTCCCATGACCAACAGCGGCGACGATCGCCTCGACCCGCTGCCGCCGCGCGGTCGCTGCATTAATCCACTTGAGCCAGGAGCATGGCATGACCACGATCACCTTCACGAAAACCGCCCCACCGGAATGGCTGCTCGCGATGTGGAAGGAAATCGACGACAAGACCTTCGGCAAGGGATTCGATTGTTTCGCGGAACATGCGGTCTGCAACCTCGGCGTTGCGGATTGGCATGGACGCGAGGCGATCCGTCAAAATCTGCGCGACTTCATCGACACCGGGTTTACCGCGCATCACGACGTGGTTGAATACTGGGATAGCCCATCGCTCAAGATCTTTCATGGCACCGTGGCAATGAAATTCGATGACCCCGGCATGGAGCCCGCGCAGCCTTCCATGGCCCATTTCTTCTACATGGACAAAACCGATCCATCCAAGGTCATCCGCTGGGTTGGAGCGGTAGGCCCCACCGGCTTCTAATACCAGCAGTCCAAGGATACCATGTAGCCGAAGGAGCAAACGGGTAATCGAGCGGTGCCGGCACCTTGACCGGCTGCCGCCGAAACAGACTGACAGCGGAGGTTCGTGGTGTTGATCCCGGCTCGCCGGGTGTGGCCGATACCGGACTGACGGCCTTGGGCGATTTGCACGCCGGAGGAAACGTTCACGTCCGAAGGGTCACACAGCAGCGCTCAAGTCAAACCGGTCTATCCGAAGAAGGTTGATCGTCACCCGCATCAGACAGTCAGCCGGCGGCGAGCCAGGCAGATGGCTCGACAATCCGCCAAACCCCCTGTGCAACGATCCCAATGAACGGGTCCAGGTCAAGGCTTCACCGGCTTTAGCACGAACTCGTCCTTTGGCTTGGGCAGGTCCACTGTGTTCTTGTCCCTGGCGTCGTTGCAGTTACGCAAGACGTCGCCTGCCGCCAACACTTGCTAGTCCCTCGCCATCCGGTCCGAGGTAGTGTGTCACTCACTGCATCGCGGCGCGACCGCCTCAGTCGCGGGCGTGGACAGATCCTGGGTCCGCGGGCCAGAGGCGCCAGACACGCCCGAAGCTGAAGCGCTTTCCAATCAAGTTGCACCACTTCGTCATGGCCGGGCGACCGAGCGCGCGAGAGGGTCGTCCCGGCCATGACGGGTTCAAAACGGAGTGACCTGATCGAAAGCCGCTCTAGCGCGGCTCGCTCTTCACGCCGCCGGAACGACGCGGAGCACCACGCCCTTGCCCCGCACCTCCGCCTCCTCGAAGTCGGCGGCGCTAATCGCCCGGTCGAGCGCGGCGCGCAGCTCCTTCGCCGTCTCCAGCGTCAGCTCGACCCCCGCCCGCGCACCGGGATCAAGGTCCGCGTTGATGAAGTCGAGCGTGATGACGTCGCCCAGCGGCGCATGGCGCGCGTGGTCATAAGCAACCACCGCCCGCGATAGCGGGAACCATGCGTCCCCGCGCTTCGCCATGCCCTCCGCACGCGCGATCTCGATGATGGAGGTGCACATGTCCGGCCCTCCTACTTCGCCAGATACTTGCCGAAGAAGGCGAATATCTTGCTCCAGCCATCCATCGCCTGCTCGGGCCGATACAGCGGCCGGTGCCAATAGAAGAAGCCGTGGCCGGCACCATCGTAGCGGTGGAACTCATACGTCTTGCCGAGCTTCTTGAGCTCGGCCTCGTGTTGGTTCACTTGCTCGGGGCTCGGTGCGCGGTCGTCGTTGCCGAACAGCCCAAGCAGCGGGCAACTCAGGTCCTTCGTCATGTCGATCGGTGCGACTGGCGTCTTCGCGTTGAGCTCCTCCGGGCCCATCACCACGCGGCCACCCCATTGTTCGACGCAGGCATCGACGTCCTTCCGCTGGCAGGCATAGATGAAGGCGTGCCGGCCGCCCGAGCAGGAGCCAATGAGACCGACCTTGCCGTTGCAATCGGGCTGCGCGCGCATCCACTTCACGGCGGCTGCGGTATCGCCGACCATCTGCGAGTCGGCGATGCCGCCCTCGGCGCGCACCTTGGCGGCGACGTCGTCAGGGTTGCCGTCGCTGCCGCCACCCTCGCGCTCGTAAAGGTTGGCGCAGATCGCCAGATAGCCGTGATGCGCGAACCGACGCGTCGTCTCGATGTAGAGCTCGCTCCAGCCCGGAAGATGGTGGATAAGCACGACGCCCGGAAACGGGCCAGCACCAGATGGCCTGGCCACGTAAGCCGTTATCGGCGTTCCTTGGTCGCCGTTGATGGTTACATTCTCGCAGGTCATGCCTCGGTAGAATGACATTGATCTTCCTCCATGGGACTGGGTGTTGGGCCTTCATCTGGCCATCGGAGCGCCGCACCGTCGGGGTGAACGCGCGGTGCTGCCCGAGGTCGTCGTGCCACCACTATTCAACGGTCGCACAGCGCGCGCAACAGCAGGCAGGTGTCAGACGCAATGCTCGGCCCACAAAGCGGTCGTCACCGCACGGATACAGCCGGACAGCAACATGATCTCACGCGAACGCGTGGTCCGGAAACGGGGGGCCCGTCGCAATCTCGGCCCCCGATATGCCGTCTCATCCGTAATATTCTGGTCGGTTGATATCCGTGATGAGGCCGATCTCCCTCGGCTCCCACCCGAGAACCTCTCTGGTCTTCTCACTCGAAACGGGTCCACTGCCCGTCACCCAGATCGCCAGGCCGCCGAAGTGCTCCTCTGCTTCTTCGCGCGTTATGGCCTTCGCGGGCACGCCGACTTGCCGACCAATCGCCTCGGCCATCAACCTGAACGGCACGCCTTCGGCAACGGCATGATACGCCTCATTCCCCGCACCCCGCTCAAGAGCGAGGCGGAAGACACACGCCGCATCCAGCCGGTGCACGGCCGGCCAGGGGTTCTGTCCGTCCCCGACATAGGCGGAAATGCCCTTCTTGCGGGCGATCTCGGCAAGCTGTGGAACGAAGCCATGACGCTCTCCCACTCCGTGGACCGAGCACGCGGGGCGAACCGTGGATGCACGGATTGTGCGCTCCGCGAGCGCAAACGCCGTCTGCTCCGACGCGCGTGGGTATTCGGGAATGACGGCCGGCCTCGCGTCCTCGGTGAACGTCTCTCCGGCAGGCAACGTCCCAAGGCCGCTCGTCACCACGATTGGCCGGCCCGATCCGGCGAACACCTCTCCGAACGTCTCGATTGCTGTGCGATCTTTCTGACTAAACTTCTCGTAATCTGAAAAGTTGAGGCCGAACGCCGTATGGATCACCCCATCGGCATCGGCGGCGCCTTGTCGAAGCACGTCCAAGTCGGTGAGAGAGCCGAGCAGCGGCGTGATGCCGGCGGCGAGCGCCTCACCGCTCTCCTTCGAGCGCACCAGACCCACGACCGGGTGGCCCGCATCGATGACTTCGCGGGCGCTGACAGTAACTGACATACATAGTCTGTCATTCACTGACAAGGTAGAGAGGTTGCCGATGGCGAAGAAAGAGGATGACGTGCGCACTCGCCTGCAAGGCGCGGCGTTGGAGTTGTCCCGCGAGCGCGGCTATGAACGGACCACGGCCGCTGAGATCGTCGCACGGGCCGGCGTGACGGAACGGACCTTCTTCCGCCACTTCCCGGACAAACGGGAGGTGCTGTTCGACGGCGAGGCCATGGTGCGGGCGGCGCTGACCGCCTCGATCGCCGACGCGCCGGCCGGGCTCGGACCGCTCGACACGCTGTTCGGAGCGTTCCGGTCCTTCCAGCCAGCGCTTGAAGACAACTGGTCATATGCAAAGCCACGCCACAAGGTCATCTCTGCCACGCCCGCGCTCCATGAGCGCGAGCCGGCGAAGATCGCTGCGTTGACCGATGCGCTCACCGCTGCCTTGAAGGCGCGAGGTGTTGCGGACCTTCGCGCTGTTCTCGCGGCCCGAACCGGCATGGCCGCGTTCGTGCATGCTACGCTCTCTTGGCTGAACGACCCGACCGCGGTTTGGCGAGCGTATCGATCTCGCCCTTAGCGAGCTGAAAGCGCTTTTGACCAAAAGCGGCTAGCGTCGGCGGAGGTCTGTCACCAGCCGGCTACCTGGCCCACCGGCAGCATCCGGGTCGTACCCGGACATCGTGGGCGCAGCGCTCAAGGCATGAAACGGGAGGCGGGTTGTCCGTCAAGGTTGATTTGCCGGACAGAACGGGCAGGCTGTCCGGTCACGGTTCGTTTGGCGGACAGCTATGCTGCAAGGTTGGCGTCCGGTCGCGCAGCCTGCTAGGCGCCACGGCGCCCGCGCCAATGACGCCTTACGGCGGCGCGGTGGCGTAGATCGCGTCGATTGTTCGGGTCAGGCTCTGCCGCCAGTGCGGCAGGCTGACATCGAACACATCCCGCAGCCGGGTGCAATCCAGCCTCGAGTTGGCCGGCCGCTTCGCCGGCGTCGGCCAATCGGCGGTGGCGATCGAGGCGACCTGGGGAATTCGGGTGCCATGGCTGGCGGCGTCCTCGAATGTCGCGACCGCCAAGCCATACCAGGTGGTCGCACCGGTGCCGGCTGCGTGGAACACGCCGTGGTAATTCGGCTGCCATCCGGTGCGATCCAGGCGGCGGGCGATGACCAGGATGGCATCGGCCAGATCGTCGGCGGTGGTCGGACAACCGTGCTGGTCGGCGACCACGGTCAGCCGGTCGCGGCTCTTGCCAGCGGTCAGCATGGTGCGAACAAAATTCCTGCCGGTCGTGGCATAGACCCAGGCGGTGCGCAGGATGATCGCGTTGGCGCCGGCCGCCAGCACCGCCTGCTCGCCGGCCAGCTTGCTGGCGCCATACACCCCCTGCGGCGCAACCGGATCGGTTTCCACGTATGGCTCCAGCTTGGTGCCATCGAAGACATAGTCGGTGGAGACATGGATCAGCGGGATGCCGGCGTCGGCGCACAGCCGCGCCAGGATGGCCGGACCGTCGCGGTTGGCGCGCCAGGCGGCCGCGACATCCCGCTCCGCGGCGTCCACTGCGGTGTAGGCGGCGGCATTCACCACCAGCCGAGGGGCGGCGGCACGAAAGCTGGCCTCGATCGTCTCCGGCCGGTCGAAGTCGAACGCCGGGCGTCCCACGCGTCGGACATCGGCGCGGCCCGCCAGAGCGGTCGCCAGTTGACCGGTGCCGCCGGTGACGAGGATGCGACGATCAGATGTCGTATCCCGACTAGACATGGAACCAGTCCGCGCAGTCCGCCAGCCTCGGCAGCAGCTTGTCCTTGTCCGACAGGATGACGGTGTCAGCCGACACCGGCCATTCGATGCCGATATCGGCATCGTTCCAGATCACCCCGCGTTCCGCCGATCTGTCATAGTCGGCGGTCACCTTGTAGATCACCTCGGTTGCCTCGGTCAGCGTGCAGTAGCCGTGCAGGAAGCCGACCGGGACCCAAAGCTGCGACCAGTTCTCCGCGCTCAGGATCACGCCGACATGCCGCCCGAACGTCGGTGAACCATGGCGCGCATCCACCGCCACGTCGTAGATCGCCCCCTTGACCACGCGCAGCAGCTTGCCTTGCGCGTTCGCGCCGATCTGGCAGTGCAGGCCGCGCAGCACGCCCGCCGCGGTCGACACGGCGTGGTTGTCCTGGACAAACGGACCGGGGATGCCAGCCTCGGCAAATCGACGGTTGCTCCAGGTCTCCGAAAAGAAACCGCGCGGGTCCTGGAACCGGGCCGGCGTGACCAGCTTCACATCGGGGATCGCGAGCGGCTCGACCTTCACTCCATTTCTCCCACCGCCAGTTCCATCAGCACGTGGCCCAGCTCGGTCTTGCCCAGGTGGGTCGCGTGATCGCGCAGCCGGTCGGCGTCGATGAAGCCCATGCGGAACGCCACCTCCTCCGGGCAGCCGACCAGCATTCCGGTGCGCGACTGGATGGTCTGCACGAAGGTGGCCGCCTGCAGCAGGCTGTCCGGCGTGCCGGCATCCAGCCAGGCGCAGCCGCGCGAAAGCTTTTCGACGTGCAACGTGCCCAGGTCGAGGTACACCCGATTGAGGTCGGTGATTTCCAGCTCGCCGCGCGCCGAGGGCCTGATCTGGCGAGCGATATCGCTGACGTGCCTGTCGTAGAAATACAGCCCGGTGATCGCCCAGTTGCTGGTCGGTGCCGCCGGCTTCTCCACCAACTCCACGGCTCGCCCCGTCGCATCGAAGACGACCACGCCATAGCGCTCGGGGTCGCGGACCTGATAGGCGAAAACGCTGGCGCCCATCGACCGGCCGGCGGCGGCGCGCAGCAGCGCGGACAGATGGTCGGCGTGGATCAGGTTGTCGCCCAGCGCCAGCGCGCAGGCCTCGCCCGCAAGCCAGTCGCGGCCGATCAGGAAGGCCTGGGCGATGCCATCGGGTTTCGGCTGCACGGCATACTCGAAGCGGACGCCAAAGCGGCTGCCGTCGCCCAACAGCCGGCGGAACTGCGGCAGGTCGTCCGGGGTCGAGATCAGCATGATGTCGCGGATCCCCGCCAGCATCAGCGTGGACAGCGGGTAGTAGACCATCGGCTTGTCGTAGACCGGCAGAAGCTGCTTGGACGCCGCTAATGTCATCGGATGCAGCCGCGTGCCGGAGCCGCCCGCGAGCAGAATCCCCTTCATGCTGCCTTCCCTTGGGCGGCTTTCGCTTGAGCTGCTTTCCCTGGGACTGCCTTCCCTTCGGCCGCTTTCCCTGGGGCCGCCATTCCTAGCCTTTGGCCGGCATAGCGGGCGGCGCGGATATCCTGCCACCAGGTGCGATTATCCAGGTACCAGTCAATCGTGCGGGCCAATCCCGTTTCGAAATCATGCGGCGCCTTCCAGGCCAGCGCGGCTTCGGTGCGGGACGGGTCGATCTCGTAGCGGAAATCATGGCCAGGCCGGTCGCTCACGTAGCGGATCAGACGCTCCCTTGAGCCGGCGTGATCCGGGAGCCGCCGATCAAGATGGGCGCAGATGGCCTGGACGACCTGCAGGTTGCTGCGGGGCTGGCGGGCGCCGATCGCATAGGTCTCGTTCGGCACCCCCTGTTGCACGATCCGGACCAGGGCTTCGGCATGATCCTCGACGAAAAGCCAGTCGCGCAGGTTCGAGCCATCGCCGTAGACCGGCAGTTCGCAACCCGCCAACGCATTCAGCGTGACCAGCGGGATCAGCTTTTCCGGAAACTGCCAGGGACCGTAGTTGTTGCAGGTGTTGGAGACAATTGTCGGCAGGCCGTAGGTATGGCCCCAGGCGCGGACCAGATGGTCGGATGCCGCCTTGCTGGCGGAATAGGGGCTGCGCGGATCGTACGGTGTCGATTCGGTGAATGATGGGTCGCCGGATTGCAACGCGCCGAAGACCTCATCGGTCGAGACATGATGAAAGCGGAAGGCGGCTTGCCGAGCTGTGTCCAGGCCGGCGTGGTGGCGGCGGGCGGCTTCCAGCAGGGTAAAGGTGCCAACGACATTGGTGTGGACGAAGTCACCCGGATCGTCGATCGAGCGGTCCACGTGGCTTTCCGCCGCCAGGTGCATCACCGCGTCGGGGTCGTGCGCTTCGAACACCGCCCGCATCGCCCCCGCGTCGATGATGTCCGCCCGGATCAGCTTGTGGCGGTTGTGGCCGACGCCTTCCTCCAGCGCATCCTCCGACGCGGCGTAGGTCATCTTGTCGACGTTGATGACCGTATGTTCGGTGTGCCGGAGCAGGTGGCGCACCACGGCGGAGCCGATGAATCCGCATCCCCCGGTCAGCAAAAGCTTCATGATCCGGAACACCCTCGCGATTTCTTGTGGTGCCTGCCGTAACATCAATTTGGTCGGCGCAGCAATCGTAAGCTGCATCGGCTTGCAACAATCCCGGACCTTGAAGGGGGCGCCTGCCGTGCCGCCGCATGATCAAGCGATGGGCCGGGATGGAACCGCTTGTCGCGCTAGCCGCGACGGTTTTCTCGGTGCCGATGGCGACCGCGGCGGCGTCACTGGACCGGCTACGGCGGCGCATCGATGCCGGGCACCGCCGCGTCCCGAGGCAGACAGCCAGACAGGAACAACCGCACCGCCGCTTCACGCCACGTGTCGCGGGCCTGCGCATCCAATGGCGTACGCAGGCCAAGCGCTCGGCGTTGTGGACCGGCGAGAATGAGGTGAAGGAATTGTTCGGCGGCAAACGCGGTATCCAGCGGACGAAGCTGGCCGGCGGCCACGCCACGCGCCAGAATGCGCGCGATGCGGCGCATGCCTTCCTGCGCACCGGCCTGATCCATGATCACCTGGAGTTCCGGGAAGCGGTCGCCCTCGGCGATCATCATGCGGTGCAGCGCGATCGCCTCCGGCGTCAGGCCCACATCCAGGATGCTGCGCGCGGCGACATGCAGCGCGGCTTGCAGATCATCGGTTTCCGGCCAGGTATCGGTCAGCGAAAGCCACGCCGTCATGAGGCGCCGCGCCACGGCGAGAAATAGCGCGGGCTTGCCCTCCCAACGCGTGTAAATGGTTCGCTTGGCGACATGGGCATCGCGTGCGATGGCCTCGATGCTGGTGGCGGCGTAGCCGTCGCGCAGGAAGGCGACGGTGGCGTGATCCAGAATGGTGGTTTCCAGCAAGGCCGCCGCCGCCGCTGTCGGGCGACCGCCTGATCGCGGCGCGACGGCGCTGCTCATGCGGGTCAATAACCCCAATAGTGATGCGGATGGTAATACGGACCGGCCGGCACGATGACGCAGCCGGACAGCAGGATGCCCATTCCAAGAGCGGCACCCAGGGCGATGGCCTTACGGATCAGTGGATTTCTACGCGACATGGTCGGGACCTCCCGGAAAGAGTGTAAGCGTCATATGGTGCGAAAAAACGAAACGCAACGGGTGCGATGTAATTCAAAGTGTAACTTGAACCTTGGAAGAGCGCGCTGAGCGATGGCGTTGCCGCGACAGCGGACGAACCGGACTTGGCGCGGCCCTTGCGATGCGACGTGTTTAACCATCAGTCGAGGCGATCCATCGGGCTGACAACGGGTGTCCCGTATGGCCTGACCCGGTGCGGCCTAGTGGCCGGTGCTAGAGTGGTTCCACCAAGTGTGGAACCGCTCTAGCTGTATTTCACGAGCAATTTCATCAGCCTGAGATCGCTTCGCTATTCCAGTCAGGCTGATATTGCTCTAACGTGGTACGCTGCGCCGAATGTCTGATGACGCAGGAGTAGGCCGTCGAGGCTTGAAAAGGACGATCGGCAAGAAGATGACAAATGCGACCGCGGGATTTGCCGTGCTTGATGGTCAAAGGTACCTGAACCTTGAAACCTTTCGCAAGAACGGCAAGGGCGTCCGAACCCCTGTCTGGTTTGCGGCCGCATCGGCTGATGGTGGCGCGCCGACGCTGTATGCCTATACGCTCTCGAATTCCGGCAAGGCGAAGCGGATCCGGCAATCCGGCGCGGTCAGGATCGCCCCCTGCGACGCGCGAGGCAGGGTGACCGGTTGCTGGATTGAGGCACATGCCGAAATCGTCGTCGACGCGGAGTTTGCCCGCGGCATGCGCCTGATCGACCGCAAATACCGTCCGTGGAAGCAGATCCTCGACCTGTCAGTCCTGCTGTTGCGCCGTCATCAGCGCATCGTGCTCGCGATCCGGCCGGTTTGATCGGGTGGTATGCATCACGCGATAACACGAGGCAGCTAGAGCGGTGCCACCAAGCGCGGAACCGCTCTAGCTGCATTTCACGAGCAATTTCATCAGCCTGAGATCGCTTCGCTATTCCAGTCAGGCTGATATTGCTCTAGAAGCTCAGCTCCGCCGGCACCTGCTCCGGCGTCACTCCGTTCAGCGCCAGACCGGCGATCATCTGCTCGCGGATCGTGCCGATGCCGCGGTTGAAGTCGATCCAGGCATTGACGACCTCGACAAAGCGCGTATCCGGCTCCCGCTGAATGCCATAGCAGCTTGGCAGCGAGACGATCGGCGTATTGAGCAGATGAAAGGGACCAAGGCTGGGGTTACGGCCGACCGTGCTCAAGCCGATGGTGGCGGCGATGACCTGTGCATCGACACGGCCGGATTGCAGTGCCAGGACGCAATCGTCGATGCTCTTGAACCCGGTCAGCCGCGCCTTCGGGGCAAAGCGGCGGGCGCAGGTTTCGTGCAACGAACCCAGATCGAAGGCGATGCGGACATCGGACTTGTTGAGGTCGCCCCAGGTCTTTGGTGCGAATCCTGCCTTGGCGAGGCAGCCGAACGGGGCGACGATATAGGGACGGGTGAAACCGATGGCCAGCGCGCGCTGCGGCGTCGGGTTCAGCGCGAAGGCGATGTCGATCTTGTTCGATTGCAGGTCGAGGACGGAATTGCCAAAGGTCGACTCAACAAAGACGACCTTCGCGGACCAGACCGAAGCGATGCCCCTTGCCATCTCGATCGCAGCACCTGTCCATTCGCCGGTGGCCACATCCCGCCTGAAATAAGGTGGACTGCCGGATACCACGGCGATGCGGAGCTGGTTGCCTTGGCTGACCCGCTCCAACGTGCTCTGGGCGGTGGACTGTGCTTGCGCGCTGCCAATGAAAAACGTGGCGGGCAGAGCGGCGGCGCCGGCGGCGAGTGCGCGTCGGGTCGGGCGATGGGTCATCCTATGCTCCTCGGTAGCTGGATTTACTTCCGCAACGGCTGGTTGGCGCGCCGCCGACATGTACCAACGACAGGAAGGCCAGCGCGACGTCACGGCGGCAAAAGGAATGCAAGGATCGCGCCGAGGCGGACCAGGCGAACATCGACGCGGCGTGGCAGCGCAACCCGGGCCAATCCGGCCGGGAAACGCCACAATAGCTTCACGCAAGCGGGGGAACCCATCTGCTCGAATCCGCATCATGCAATTGGCACTACAGGGGCCTTCACATGAGCGACGTTGCAGCGAGCGGACCGGACGTGCTGACGCGGATGGACGACTCGCACATCACCCGTCAGCACTGGAAGATCATGTTCATCTCCGGCATGGGCTTCTTCACTGACGCATATGACCTTTTCATCATCGGCGTGGTCATCTCGATCCTGAAGGGTGAGTGGCATCCCTCGCCGGCGGCGATCGGGCTGGTCACCTCGACCGCGCTGCTGGCCTCCGCCGTGGGCGCCATCCTGTTCGGGCGGATCGCCGACATGCTGGGGCGCAAGCGCATCTACGGCTATGAGGTACTGGTGCTGGCGGTCGGCGCGATCGCCTCGGCGTTCTCCCCCGACATCTGGTGGCTGATCGGCTTTCGCGTCATTCTTGGCATCGGCATCGGCGGCGACTATCCGGTCAGCGCGACCTTGATGAGCGAATTCTCCGGCAAGAAGTCGCGCGGCATGATGGTCTCGCTGGTCTTCGCCATGCAGGCGGCCGGGTTGATCGTCGGGCCGCTGCTGGCGGCCGGACTGCTGGCGAGCGGCCTGTCGCACGACCTGACCTGGCGGCTGCTTCTGGCGTTTGGCGCGATCCCGGCCTTGGCGGTGTTCCAGATGCGCCGGCACATGGCTGAAAGCCCACGTTATCTGCTGGCGACCGGGCAGCACGAAGCGTTTCATGCCGCCGCGGGCCATACGCTGGGCAACGCCGGCGCCGGCGTTGCCGCTGACGGACGCGCACCGAAGGTGTCGTTCGTCGACGGGTTCCGCACGCTGATGGCGCAACGCCACATGGCCACCCGCCTGATCGGTGCCAGCGTTGCCTGGTTCGTGATGGATTTCGCCTATTATGGCAACACCGTCAGCAGCCCGCTGGTACTGCATGCGATCGCACCTGGCGACAGCCTGCTGACGACGACGCTGACCCAGCTTGCGGTGTTCGCCGTAGCCGCCGTACCGGGGTATCTGGTCGCGGCGGCCATGATGGACCGGCTTGGCCGCAAGCCGATCCAGATCCTCGGCTTCGCGATGATGGCGATCAGCTTCGGCGCGATCGCGCTGATCCCCGGCATCGAGAAGCTGATCCTGCCGTTCCTGCTGATCTACGGCATCAGCTACTTCTTCACCGAGTTCGGCCCGAACGCTACCACCTTCGTCTATCCTGCCGAGATCTTTCCGGTGGAGGGCCGCACCACCGGGCACGGCATCGCCGCCGCCGCCGGCAAGATCGGCGGCTTCATCGGCGTGTTCCTGTTCCCCATCCTGATGGCCTCCGGTGGCCTGACCAGGGCTGAAATGGTTGCCGCGGTGGTCAGCGTGCTGGGCATCATCGTCACCGTTACCATGCTGCCGGAAACCAAGGGGCGCAGCCTGGAGGAGCTGTCAGCCTAGCCCGCCCGCGCGGATCGTGTTCGCCGATGCCGATATGCAGATCGGCGTCCGCCTTGCGCTGACGACGCGTTCGGACCATGGCAACTTCGCGGCTGGGCCCGCCGGCGCCGGCCAGTTGCCGGCCTTGACGATCTGACTTGAAGCCGCGGCATGCTGACGGCCGCTGACACCCGCAACAAGGTCACCTGACGGAGCTTCGGGCGGCGGGCTGGCCGCCGTAAGCCTTGCTCGGGCCGCGCCGAACGCCGACCAGACCGCGCTTCAGAAATCGAGGTCTGCGTAATGCGCCGGCGGCACCAGACCGGGAACCCGGTCCGCCAGTACGCCGCGAAAGCTTGGTCGCGACTTCATCCGCGCGTACCACTCCTTGACCGGCGGCGCGATCGACCAATCCAGCTCGCCGAGGAAATCGAGCGTCGACAGATGCGCGGCGGCGGCGAAGTCTGCTTGCGAAAGCAGGCTGCCGGCCAGCCATTTCCGCGTCTCCGCCAGCCAGCCGAGGTAATCCAGGTGATACCGCAGCGCGGCATAGCCGGTGCGGATCGCGGCGGGATCAGGATTGCCCCGTCCGGTCAGCCGACGCAGATGCTTCTGGCCGTAGAGGTTGTCGGTCACCTCGCTGGCGAACTTGCCGTCGAACCAGGCGGTGAGCCGCCGCACCTCGATCCGTTCCGACAACGTGCGGCCCATCAGGCTGTTGTCCGGATAGGCCTCGTCGAGATATTCACAGATCACCGTGGAGTCCGGGATAACCAGGCCGTTGTCCTCGACCAGTGTCGGCACGGTGCCAGCCGGGTTCATTTCGAGGTACTCCGACCGGCGTTCCCACATCTTTTCCGGCCGCAGTTCACAAGGCAGGCGTTTTTCGGACAGCACGAGGCGGACCTTGCGGGCGTACGGCGACTGCGGCAGGTGATAAAGGATACGCATCGCGCGCTGTATCGCACCGCATCCCGCGCCAAGCCAAGCAGGAAGTGAGGGCGTTTGCAGCCGGAGTGACTGCAGGGGCGCACTTGCGCGAGACGAAGATCGTTTCGTGAGGAAGCACGGGATGCCCCGGACCATGATCGTTCGCGATTACATCATCGCCAGTGTCCGATCAGCGGCCAGCACCTTGCTGGACCGCGTGGTTGACGCCTTCTGACGGGTCAGCCTCAGGCGATTGCGCTAATGCTGCAGCCAGCCGTCGAAGCGCTGGCGCAGTTTCCCCAGATTGTCGTGCCAGAAGCCGGCATCGCTGCGCAACGCGCCGCTCAGGTTCGCCGGGTTGCCAGGTGCCATTGCCAGCAGCTCCGGCGCCAAGCCATCGTTCACGCCCTTGGCCAACCCGGAGTCGCCACTGGCATGCAGCAGCCGCACCTCGATCGCCGGCAGGCCGGTGAAATACAGGAATTGCTGGGCGGAACGCAGCGCCGGGCTGCCCTTCATGATCGCCCAGCTTTGCACCTCATACAGGCTGCCGGCGAATTGCAGGCCGAAGTTCCGATGCTCCGCCAGCCCACTTGTGGCAATCTGCCCGCTCGGCGCACTGGTCATCAGAACGTCGCCCGAGGCGAGGATATGCGCCGCCTCGGCATCCAATCCCCACCAGACGATGTACGGCTTGAGCTGGTCGAGCTTGCGGAATGCCCGGTCGACGCCGTCACTGCTGGCGAGCGTCTTGTAGACATCGCCGGGCGCCACGCCGTCGGCCAGCAGCGCGATCTCCAGGTTGCCACGGACGCCTTTGCGCAGGCCGCGCTTGCCGGGATACTTCGCCACATCCCAAAAATCGGACCAGCTCGGCGTGACCGGAAACTTGTCGCGGTCCCAGGCCAGAACGAGGTTGGCGATCACCGCACCCAGACCGCAGTCGCTGACGGCCTGGGGCATGTAGTGGTCCTTGCCGCCAATCGTCGACCAGTCGAGCTTCTCGAACAATCCTTCGCCGCAGCCGGTGGCAAGCTCGTCCGGATCCACCAGCAGCAGCGTCCAGTCGTTGCTTGGCGACTTCGCCTGGGTCCGCAGGGCATCAATCCCGCCCTCCCACACCTGCTGCTGAACCGGCAGCTCGGTGACCGCGGTAAACGGCTGCACGTAGGCGGACTGCATCGCCCGCTGCAAGGACTCGTCGCGGGAGACGATCGTCAGATCGTTTGGGCTGGCAATAGCCGCGGGTGCGGCCAGAAAGACGGCGGCCAGAAGCGCCACAGCGGCCAGGAGCGATCGGGCGGGCATGAACAGACTGGTATCCGGCTTCCTGATGTCGGAATAAAGCTACAGGCCAATGGCGTTGGCGGCAACGACCCTGCGGAAACAACCGCGTGCTGATATCCGTTGTCTTGCAAGAGCCGCCAGATCATTTCTGCAACGAGACTGCCATGCTCGCCATGCGGTCCGTCGCCGCTTGATGCCGGCTGGTGTCCTGGATCAGAGGTTCGCCATGGTGGGCGAGCCGCTGACCCCAGCCACCGGCTGCTTGGTTTCAGTGGCCTGCTTGTCCGCTACGTCCGTCACAAGATGCGACGAAGTTCGAGGGCAGGATACTTCCTTGCAATTTGCCATAGCCAGACTAAGCCAACCGGACCGACCTCGGAGGATCAGGTGGTGCGGACGGTGAACATGCATGAGGCGAAGACACATCTGTCCCGGTTGGTCGAACAGGCCGCCAAAGGGGGACGCTTTCGTGACCGCCAGGGCAGGCAAGCCGCTGGTCAAGGTTACCCGGCTTGACGCACCCGCGCCGGGACCCGGCCGGCGCCTCGGCTTCCTGGCTGGTCAGATCGAGGTGCCCAATGACTTCGACCGGATGCAGGACGCTGAAATCGAACGTCTGTTTTGCGCGGAGCCGTCCTGAGCCGGAATCCGGCATGAAATTCCTGCTGGACACGCATCTGCTGCTATGGGCGGCGGGCCGGCACGAGCGGCTGCCAAACGCGGTCCGCGGCGTGATCCTGGACCCCGACAGCGAGATCGTCTTCAGCGCCGCCAGCCTGTGGGAGGTCACGATCAAGCACACGCCTGGCCGCGCCGACTTTCGCGTCGACCCGAGGTTGCTCCGCCGCGGCCTGCTGGATGCCGGGTACCAGGATCTGACCATCACCAGCGCGCACGCGGTCGCTGTGCAGGACCTGCCGGCGCTCCACCCCGCGCTCCACAGGGACCCGTTCGACCGCCTTCTTGTCGCACAGTCGGTCGTCGAGGGGATCACGTTGCTGACCACGGGCCCTTTGGTAGGCCAGTATCCGGGACCGGTGCGCCAGGTCTGATCACGACCGCCGGACAGCAGCGCCGCGATGATCCCGGCCCGCGCCAGGCGCACCCCAAGTTCCGTCATGATCGGCGGCCGAAAGCCGGCTTTCCCCTCCGGCCGCCTTGGCAGCGCCCGAAGTCCCGGGCTAGACGAGTGACAACCGAGGAGACTGAACCGTATGCCCGCAGAAGACACCGTAGTCAGCCGCCGCGACGGACGCGTGGGACGCATCCTGCTCAACCGCCCCAAGGCGCTCAATGCGCTTGATCTGGCGATGATCCGGGCCTGCGCCGACATTCTATCCACCTGGCGGGACGATCCGCACGTTCATGCGGTGGTGATCGAAGGCGCCGGCGACCGGGCGTTCTGCGCCGGCGGCGACATCCGTGCGATGCGCGACGGCGTAGTGTCCGGCGACCGCGCCGCAGTGGACCGGTTCTTCAAGGAGGAATACGCGCTGAACCTGGCCATCGCCACCTATCCGAAGCCCTACATCGCGCTGGTGGACGGCATATGCATGGGCGGCGGCGTCGGTGTGTCGGTGCACGGCACGTGGCGCGTGGCGACCGAGCATGCGGTGTTCGCCATGCCGGAGACCGCCATCGGCTTCTTCCCGGATATCGGCGCCACCTATGTGCTGCCCCGGCTGCCGGGGGAGCTTGGCACCTTCCTGGCGCTGACGGGTCAGCGGATGAGCGGTGCGGACGCGGTGCATGCCGGGCTGGCGACGCACTTCGTTCCGCGCGCCCGTCTGGCCGAGCTTTCGGCGGCACTGGCGCGGCAGGGTGCCGCGGCGATCGCCGGGTTCGCCGAACCGCTGCCGGCCTTCTCGCTGGCGCCGGACCTGGCGGAAATCGACCATTGCTTCAGCGCCGAAACCGTCGGCGACATCTTTGCTCGGCTGGAGGCGGGACACGGCGCCTGGGCCGAGGCGGCGTTGACGACGCTGCGCGCGATGTCGCCCTCGGCGCTGCACTGGACGCTGCTGGCCTTGCGCCGGGGCCGCGATCTGACCTTGCCGCAGGCACTCGACGTCGAGTTCCGGATGACCCGCACCACCACGGCGCATCCCGACTTCGCTGAGGGCGTACGGGCCATGCTGGTGGACAAGGACCGCAACCCGGCCTGGCAGCCGGCGCGGATGGAGAATGTCGATCCGGCGGTGATCGCGGCTATCGTCCCTGGCTAGAGCATGATCGTTTGAGGTTGCATCCCTTGGGGCGTCCGATCATCGTCTAGCGCTTTGCGGGTGCGTTGCCCCCTGTGCCAGGGCGTCCCGGACGTGGCAGCCTGATGCGTCCGCAGTGTCCCGCGGGCCGGAAACCTGAAGCGGAGAGCAATGCCATGCCGGCTTTCATCTGCACCACCTGCGGCGCCCAGTATCCGGACACCGAGGCACCCCCGGATAACTGCCTGATCTGTCGGGACGACCGCCAATATGTCAATCCGGCGGGGCAGGCCTGGACCACCCTGACGGCGATGCGGAAGACCTACTACAACGCGTTCCGCCAACTGGAGCCGGGCCTGATGGGTGTCGGCACCTTTCCGTCCTTCGCCATCGGCCAGCGCGCCCTGCTGCTGCACACGCCCGGCGGCAATATCATGTGGGATTGCATCAGCTTCCTTGATGAGGCGACTGTCACGATCATTACCGCCCTTGGCGGCCTGCGGGCCATCGCCTGCTCGCACCCGCACTTCATCACCTCGGCCGTCGCGTGGAGCCAGGCGTTCAACGGCGTGCCGGTGCATGTCCATGCCCGCGACCGCCAGTACATCCCTCGGCCTAACGCGGCGATCAAGCTGTGGGACGAAGACCGGCTTGAGCTGGCGGAGGGGATGGCCCTGATCCGCTGCGGCGGCCATTTTCCTGGCAGCGCCGTGCTGCACTGGGCGCAGGGCGCCGGCGGGCGCGGGGTTATCCTCACTGGCGACACGCTGCAGGTGCGCCCCGACAAGGGTCTGACGTTCATGCGCAGCTACCCGAACCTGATCCCGCTGAACGCCGCGACGGTTCGGAAACTTGCCGAGACGCTGGCGCCGGTTGCCTACGAGAGCATCTACGGCGGCTGGTGGGAACGCGTGATCCCAGCGGACGCCAAGCAGGTGATGGCGAATTCGGTCGCGCAGTACCTTCGCGCGCTCAGCAATGATGGGGAGTCGGCCTGAAATGCCAGACCGTTCGCACCCGACCCGGTATCCTACCATGGCGAGCGCCGGCTTCTCTGTCCGATACATAGACGTGGATGGCGAACCTGCACCCAATACACGCTAAAGCAGTTTCCGATCACCAACGGCTGGGGGCGGATGGCCGGGGCGACCCTCCCTCGCGCGCCCGGCCATGACGAATTGGCGCAACGTGATCAGAAATCGCTTTAACATACCGCTCTGACGGCGGCTCTCATGGCCGGCGCAGGCCGGCTATCCACGCCTTTGTCGAAACCAGCACCGCAAGGCGTGGATGGCGGCCGACCGAGCACGTGAGGAACGGTTTACTTAACAGAGGTAATGGCGTTGCGATTCTGCGCCCAGGCCTGCTCGGTGGAGCCTTGGGCTGTCGGACGATCCTTGCCGTAGCTGATCGTCGAAATGCGCCCTCCGGCGACGCCTTTCGCGGTCAGATAGGCGGCCGCGCTACGAGCACGCCGCTCGCCCAGCGCGAGGTTATACTCCTCGGTCCCGCGCTCGTCGCAGTTGCCGGCAACCTGGACGTTGACGCTGCCATACTTGGCGAGCCAATCGGCCTGCTTGTCCAAGGTTCCCTCGGCGTCGGGTTGCAGCGTCGATGTGTTGAAACCAAAGAAGACGCGGTCGCCGACATTGGCAACCAGGTCTTCCTGGCTGCCGGGAACGATGCCGCTGGTGGAGGTGGCACCGCCGCCAGAGGTTGTCGTATCCGGTTTGCTGCTGCACGCCGTCATCAGGGCGACAGCGGCGAAAGCGCCGAGGATCTTGATGTTCATCTTGTCTTGGTCCCTGGATGGGTTGCAAACTAAACCGCAAGCAATGCCTATGCGGGCAAACGGTAATCCGTTGCGCCCAAGGAAGCGATTAGCCCGTCCGTCGGCGCCTGGTCAAGTTCCAGCGCACGGCTTCGTGACACTGAGCGGTCCTGTTGCCATAAAATCACATCGGCGTGTTGCGAAAAACACGTCGTCGATCGGTCAATCGGCCTAATTCGGCGCGGCCTGGCAGGTCCGGACGATCATGTCCCCAAAGGCGACCATGCCGGATCGGAGGCATCCGTCGGCGTCTGCACCGGCTGCTCATTGAAGCCGGTGATATCCACCGAGACCAGCCGGGAGGAGAATCCGGTTCCACGCGCATCCCGTGCCCGGGTTTCGCGGAAGAACATCAGCACCCGGCCGTTCGGCGCGAAGGCCGGGCCCTCGACCAGCCAGCCTTCGGACAGGATGCGTTCACCCGAACCGTCCGGGTGCATCACGCCGATGGCGAAGTTGGCGGTCTCGCCGGCATAGCGGGTGAAGGCGATCAGGTCGCCGCGTGGCGACCACACCGGTGTCGCATAGCGGCCATTGCCGAAGCTGATCCGCTTCGCCCCGCCGCCGCCTGCGCCCATGACATAGATCTGCTGATCGCCGCCGCGGTCGGAGGCGAAGGCGATCTGCGAGCCGTCCGGGCTGTAGCATGGGCTGACGTCGATCGAGCCGGACTGGGTCAGCCGCCGCGATGCGTGGCTGGCGAGGTCAACGGTGATGATATCCGATCCGCCACCGTCCGAGACCGCCATGATCACGTTGCCGCCGTCCGGCGCGAAGCGCGGCGCGAAGGTCATGCCGGCGAAGTCGCCCAGGGACGTCTGCCGGCCCGAGGTCAGATCGAACAGGTACACGCGGGGATGGTTGTTGGCGTAGCTCATGAAGGCGATCTCGTCCCGTGTGGGATGAAAGCGCGGCGTCAGCACCAGCCAGGAGCCGTCGGTCAGCAGCCGGTTGTTCTCGCTGTCCTGGTCCATGATCGCCAGCCGCTTGGTGCGCCGGTCGCGCGGACCAGTGGCCGAGATATAGACGATGCGGGTATCGAAATAGCCTTTCTCGCCGAGCAGCCGCTGGTAGATGACGTCGGCCATGATGTGGGCGATGCGCCGCCAGTTGGCCTGGGTGGTGGTGTAGGCGGTGCCCTGGATCTGCGTCCCCGGCAGGATGTCCCAGAGACGGAATTCCACCCGGATCTGACCGCCGCCGAGGATCTGCACGTTGCCAGTCACCAGCGCCTGCGCCCCGGTGACCTTCCAGTTCTGGAAGTTCGGTATGGCCGCAGCGGCACCACCCGCGTTGCTGCTGGCCTGGATGAAGGCGGCGCGTTCGATCAGCCGGAACAGTCCGCTGCGTGCCAGGTCGTTGCTGATGACGCCGGCGATGTCCTGGCCAAGCTGGGCGGAGGCGCCGTCCGGACCACCCAGGTCCGGCACCGCGATGGGGATCGGCGCGGTGCGCGCGCGGTTGACGTCGATCACCGCCGACTGGCCGTCGTCCGAACCGGCTGGCGCGACAGCTTGCGCGAGCACCGGCACCGGCGCGGCGGCGAGCAGTCCGGCGGCACCGGCGATCAGGCCGCGCCGGCCGAAAAACGGATCAAGACCAGGTCGTTTCGAAAGGTCGGTCATGGCGGTGTCTTCCACGTCTGGCGGTTGGCACACGACGCGAGCGGCGGGTGCGTCGCGGTAATGCGTAAGGCGGATTTTAGAGTGGCGGCGGCGGCATGCCGTTGCCCGATCGTGCGGCGGCGCACCGTTGCAACGCCGTCGTACCAGGCCTCATGAGCACGCCGGGGCGGCCTGTTCCGATGCCGACGATGAAGCCACGGCGCGCAGCGCATGCTTCGCGGGAGCCTCATGGGCTGAACCGGAACGTCAGGTGGTTGACCTTGCCCAACGCGGTTGGCGGCAGCGGCAGGTTGGCGCAGCGGGGATCCATGACGGCTCTTTGGGCGCGTTCGGCGAAAGCACGGAACCGCGGGTCACTGTTCTCCCGGGCAACATCGTCCCCCGCGACATCCGCGCGGTGGACAATGCCGGACGCATCGGTGGTCACCGTCAGCAGCACCCGCTGCTTGTCGATGTCCAGTGCACCGGCATCCTTGGTCCAGCACTCCCGCACGTGATCGCCAATGGCGCCACGCTCGCTGGCACTCAGCGCCGCCGTGTCATTGCCCAGCGGATTGCCGCCGCTGTTCGGCTTGCCGCCGGACCGTGGATCCGGACGCGCTTTCGGCGGCTGTGACTGGGCAAGCTGCTGCTTCAGCCGGTCCAGCGTGTTCTCGACGGAATTGCTGCCCGGTGCCGGATTCCGCGTCGCGTTCGGCTGTGATGTGGTGCTGGGCGGTGCCGGGGGCGGCGGCGCTGGCGGCGGCGGCAGCGGCAGCGGCGGCGGTTCCTTCGGCGGCGTTGGTGTGGGCGGCGCCGGCGGTGCGGGCGGCGGCGGCGGCAGCACCGGCGCGGGCTCCGGCTGCAACTGCGGTGGCGGCACCGGCGGCAGTGGCACCGGCGGCGCGGGTGCCGCCTCGGCCGGAGTGGGTGGTGGCGGCGGCGGCGGGGGCGGCGGTGGCGGTGCGGTCGGCTGCGGCTTTGGCGGCTCGGTCACCGGCGGCGCCGGGGGTGCCTCATTCGCGGCGGGCGCCGGCACGTCGGCCGGCTTGATCGCCTTCATCGATGTCTTGGCGGTGCCCTCGAACACCATGGCCACGGTGGTCTCCGGCGGCGTCTCGTCGTCCTTGGGCATGAAGGATGGCAGACCCAACAGCAGGAACAGCATCACCCCGAGATGCAGCGCGGCCGAGGCGAGCAGGGCGACGCGCAGCCGTGGGCTCATGCGCCCGCCGTTCTGGTCCAACCGATCGGCGCCTCGGAATACCCGCTGGAGCACGCGGTGATGGCTCCTACTTGTGCTGACCGCTGGCGGTTGCGGGGGCTGGCGCGAAACCGGCGGCTGGGCCGGTTGAAGGCGGCCCGGAGGAAGCTGGGCCAGCCGAAGGTGGAGTGGCGGAAGCGGCGGCGGTCTGTTCCGCCAGCAGCGCCACCTTGGTGAAGCCGCCCTGGGTGATCGTGCCCATCACCTGCATGATGCGGCCGTAGGCCAGGTCCTTGTCGCCGCGCACGAAAATCCGCCGGTCAGGATTGTTCCTGGCGATCGCCTGCAGCTTGCCGACGAGATCACCGACATCGACCGCCTGATCCTGCAGGAAGATCGTGCCGTCGGCCTTGATCGACACAGTCAGGGGTTCGCTGTCGCTGTTCAGCGGCTGCGCGGTGGTCTTGGGCAGATCGACCGAGACCCCGGATGTCATCAGCGGCGCGGTCACCATGAAGATGATCAGCAGCACCAGCATGACGTCCACCAGCGGGGTGACGTTGATTTCCGCCAGCGGCTTGTAGCGGCCCCGGCGACCGCGGCCGCCGGCGTTCATCGAAAATGCCATTCAGCCCCGCTCCTCGCTGGAAAATGCCATTCAGCCTCGCTCCTCGCTGGAAAATGCCATTCAGCCTCGCTCCTCGCTCTGGCGGGACAGGATGGCGCTGAACTCGCTGCCGAAATTCTCCAGGCGGCCGGCGAAGCGCGCCAGGCTGGTGCTGATCTGGTTGTAGGCGAGCACCGCGGGGATAGCGGCGACCAGGCCGATGGCGGTGGCGAACAGCGCCTCGGCGATGCCAGGGGCGACAACCGCCAGGTTGGTGTTGTGCATGGCGGCGATGGCGGAGAAGCTGTGCATGATGCCCCAGACGGTGCCGAACAGGCCGATGAACGGCGCGGTGGCGCCGACGCTGGCGAGAAACACCATCCAGCGCTCCATGCGGTCCATTTCCCGCTGCACCGTCACGGTGATGGCGCGGTCGATGCGCTCCCGCACGCTGGTATGGGAGATGTCGGCGCCGGCGACCTTCAGCGAACGCCGCCACTCACCCATCGCCGCGGCGAAGACCGAGGCCATCGGATTGTTGGGGTTGGCGCCCTCGCGGTCGAACAGTTCGTCCAGGCTGCCGCCGGACCAGAAGCGGTCCTCGAACCCATCGGCCTCCCGGTTGGTCTTCCGCAGGGTGGTCCATTTCTCGAACACCACCGCCCAGACCCATACGCTGGCGGCCAGCAGGCCGAGCATGACGAGCTTGACGACGATGTCGGCTTGCATGAACAGGCCCCAGAGCGACAGGTCGCCGCCGGCCGCCCCCAGGTTTACCGCATCCACTGCCCGATCCATTGCCTGGCTCCCCTTCAAGTGTCCGTCCCGACGCCGTGCCGCAAGGCGACCATCGCCTGCCGCCACCGGGTCGGGATGCGGGCCGGCCGGTGTTCCCCGATCCGCACGCAGGCGAGCCTGATGCGCGCGATGGCGCAGACCCCGTTTGGACCCCGCACCGTCTGGCGTAACGCGACCGTCGCGGCGCGCACGTCCAGCGTCTCGGTCTCAACGACGATGGTATCATCGAGGCGAGCCGGGCGCGTGTAATCTATTTCGGCCCGATTCACCACGAACATCAGATGAAAATCTTTTACCAGTTCGGCATGCGGAATGCCGGCTTGCCGCAACGCTTCCGTCCGGGCGCGTTCGGCGAAACGGAGGTAGTTGGCGTGATAGACAACACCGCCGGCATCGGTGTCCTCATAATAGACCCGGAAGCAACAACGGTGGATGGAGGGCGCCTCAAGGTTCATTCATGCCAACCTGACAGATCGCGCAACAGACCTGCACTGGTCCCCGGCTTGATCGGGCGGAGCCAGGCAACCCCCGGTGGCGGCAAACCCCGGTGACCGCATGGAGTTCCGGACCAGGCCGGTGGGCGACGGGATCGGCATGACGCCAGCCGCCGGCTCATTCCTCCGGCCCCAGCACATCCAGCAGCGGCATGGCGGAGCGCGGCCGGCGCCTGTCCAGATGGCGCCATCCCGGCTCGCCCAGCATGCGGCCGCGGCTGGTGCGCAGAATGAGACCTTCCTGGATCAGATAGGGTTCGACCACGTCTTCCAGGGTATCGCGCGCCTCGGCTAGGGCGGCGGCCAGGGTCTCGACCCCAACCGGGCCACCAGCGTGATGATCGGCGATGCGGCACAGATAGCGGCGGTCCATCGCGTCCAGGCCGAGACGATCGACCTCCAGCCGGGTCAGCGCGGCGTCGGCGATGGCGCGATCCACCGGGGTGTCGCCCTGCACCGCGGCGAAGTCGCGCACCCGGCGCAGCAGGCGGCCGGCGATGCGGGGCGTGCCGCGGGAGCGGCGGGCGATTTCCGTCGCGCCGTCGGCGGTGAGGCTGAAGCCCAGCAGGCGCGCGCCACGGGCGATGATGAGCTGAAGCTCCTCCGGCGTATAGAACACCAGGCGCAGCGGGATGCCGAAGCGGTCACGCAACGGCGTCGCCAGCAGACCGGCGCGGGTGGTGGCGCCGACCAGGGTGAACGGCGGCAGGTCGATGCGCACGCTGCGCGCCGCCGGACCGTCGCCGATGATCAGGTCGAGCTGGAAATCCTCCATCGCCGGATAGAGGATCTCCTCGATCGCCGGTTGCAGGCGATGGATCTCGTCGATGAACAGGACATCGCGCGGCTGCAGGTTGGTCAGGATCGCGGCGAGCGAGCCGGCCTTGTCGATCACCGGGCCGGAGGTGGCGCGGAAGCCGACACCGAGCTCGCGGGCGACGATCTGGGCGAGTGTCGTCTTGCCCAGGCCGGGCGGGCCGTGCAGCAGCACGTGGTCAAGCGCCTCGCCGCGGGCCTTGGCCGCCTGGATGAAGACCGCGAGGTTCTCACGCGATGCCTTCTGGCCGGTGAAGTCCGCCAAGGTCTGCGGGCGCAGCGATGTCTCGGCTGCGTCGTCCGGCTGACGTTCCGCCGAGATCGTCCGGTCGGCGTCGCTCATGCCATCCTCCTCATGCGGTGTGGCTCACGCCGTCCCCGTTCACGCCGTACCCCTGGGCGCCAGTTCCTTCAGGCTATCACGGATCAGCGCGTCCAGCGTGACGCCGTCGCCCAGGCGGCCGGCGATGCGCGCCACGACGGGCTGCGCCTCTGGCCTGCGGTAGCCCAGATTGATCAAGGCCGAAAGCGCGTCGTCGGCCACGCCGGTGGAGGCGGTGGGCGTATAGGACACGCCGGCGGAGGACGGCATGGCGCCGGCCTTGTCGCGCAGTTCGGTCAACAGCCGCACCGCCAGCCGCGGGCCGACACCGGGCGCGCGCGTCAGACTGGCCTTGTCGCCGGCGGCAATGGCACCGATGAGGTCCTTCGGCGCCAGCGCCGAGAGGATACCCAAGGCGACCTTTCCGCCGACTCCCTGCACGGTCGTCAGCAGACGGAACCAGTCGCGTTCGGCGGCGTCGGAGAAGCCATACAGCAGGATGGCATCTTCCCGCACATGCGTCTCGATCAGCAGTCTTGTCGGCGTGGGCGCCTGCGGCAGGGCGGACAAGGTGCGTGACGACGCCTGCACCAGATAACCGACGCCGCCGACATCGATGATGCAGGTGCCGTCGGAGAGCGCATCCACCCGTCCGGTGAGCTGGGCGATCATACTGACGATGTCCTGGGCCGTGTCCGCGAATCGGACCACGGTAGGGATTTATAGCAACCGGCGCAGGAAGTGACACATTGCGGACGCCGCCTCGATCAACGGCGGGAAGGTCGCCGGCCGGCCCGCCAGGGGACCCGTGCTGGCGGTTCTTCCGCGCACCGCGCGCTGGAGGCGACCGTTACGCGCCGCGTGGCCGGCGGCGGCTTGATTGGCTGCGCCGATGGCTAGAGCGGTTCCACCAAGCGGGGAACCCCTCTAGCTGTTTTGCACAAGCAATTTCATCAGTCTGAGATCGCTTCACTATACCAGTCAGGCTGATATTGCTCTAATTGTATTTCACGAGCAATTTCATCAGCCTGAGATCGCTTCGCTATACCAGTCAGGCTGATATTGCTCTAATTCAACGGCTATGGCGCCTGCGCCCGCCATGGTGGTTGAGGCCATCGCGGCGACCGGTCAACCTGCCGAAGGACGCCGACTACTGGATGTGTCCGCCGGCAACGCCGCTTGCCGGGTTGACGAGAAAATCCGCAAAGGCCTCGTCAGGAGCACGCCTGTCCTGGCTGGGCGACCCATGAAACGTCGCCTGGGATTGGCGCCATGAGGGGAACCGGACCATGACGCCACGTGCTTCATCCCACAGCGCGAAGCTGGGCGCGCGAAGGGCCTGGCGGAGCGTCAATGTCGTTACACCATTAACGAAGATGGGTTCGGCATCATGGCAGGCCTGCAAGCGGTAATTTGGCACGCGTGGCAGCATGTGATGCACGTGATGGAAGCCAATATTCCCGGTGAACCACTGCAGCAGACGCGGCAACCTCAGCAGGGAACAACCATGCAGCGCCGCCTCGGCCGGAGACCATTTACCGCCGCGGAACCATTCCGAGTCCTCGAACCGGTGCTGTACCGAGAACAGCCAGACGCCGACGATGGACGCGATCACCATGATCGGACCTTGCACGAACAGCACCGGCTTCCATCCAAGGAACGTTACCATCGTGGCGAGGACCGCGACAAGACCAAGATTGGTCAGGTAGACGCTGCGGCGTTCCTTGCGCCAGGCCTTCGGCGTGTCGAACGGCAGACGATACCATACAACGAACAGCAGCGGCGGCAGCAGAAGCTGGGACACCACCGGATGCCGAACAAGCCGATAGAACCAGCGGCGGAACGGAGACAGCGCCTGATACTCCTCCACCGTCAGGCAGGTGGAATACAGGTCCGTGCCGCCGTGGCGCTTGTCCAGGTTGTTCCAGATGGCATGATGCCCGGCATGCTGGCGGCGCCAACTCTCATACGGCGTGAACGTCAGCAGACCGCAGAACCAGCCGACGATCTGGTTGGCTCTGCTGGAACGGAAAAAGGAGCCATGGCCGCAATCATGCTGAATGATGAACAGGCGGACGACGAAGCCAGCCGTTGGAATGGTCAGCACAAGGGCGAGCCATGGAGACAGGTGGATGCCGACGTAATACATCGCGGCGAGGCCGACAGCATACAGCGCGGCGGTGCTGGCAAGCTGCGCAATGCTGCGGCCGACCGACGGCACTTGGAAAGCGTCCAGCTTGGCTGCGAGTGCTCGTCTGTTCAGCCGTGTATGCATGGCGGTCTGCATCAAATGGTCTTCTCGATGAGGTAGGATCTGGCGGCGTCCAGACTGGGACAGCGGCGCCGAGATCGTGACGACGATAATGTAGCTGATATCGCCAGGCCGAGGAAAAGAAAAGTATGCCTTGACAGAATAATTCGAAAAGTCCGGCGCGACTTTTCTCGCTGATCCTCGCCTGCCATGACGTTGGCGGGATAATGGCTGGTTTCCGCAGTCATTCCGGACTTCCAATGACCATGCCGGCCAGAAGGCGGCGGCGCGGCCGGATCCGAGCCTGATAAATCGCCGTCTCCCGGACCGGCACCACGTGATAATCGCCCTGACAAGTCATTTGATGAAGAGACCATGAGCATTGGCAATAGGCTGTACCTGCGCCTGGGCGGTGGCCAAGCATGTTGGCTTGCCTGATCGCCGGTTGGAGCGGACCAAGCAGGCCAGGACACGCGTGAAGCGCCACGGCTCGTTTGGTCAAGCGGAACAGCGTTTCCTGGGGCGGGCACGAGGCGGATGGCGATGTCCTATCGCAGCGAGAAGCCCATCGCGTGCAGCGTGGCGACCAGCTTGTCGCGGCCGCTCATGGCGGTGATCTTGCCCATCCGGCCGATCACCCGCCTGGTCCAGGTGTCGAACGCCATGCCGTGCCGCAAGGAAAACGCCGCCATGCGTGCGTCGTAGGCGGCGCGCAGTACCGGCTCCCGCGACGCGTCGTAGACATCGTGATGCACCACCGCGTCCTGCGCCAGCCGTGGCTTCACCTCGGCGGCACCCGCGGCCGAGGCGTATCCCACGCATAGACCGAATACGGCGAAGGCGCCGGGCGGCAGGCCGACAAGCTTGGCCACCTCGGTCGGATTGTTGCGCAGCGCGCCGATATAGACCGTGGACAGGCCAAGCGACTCTGCCGCCACCACCGCGTTCTGCGCCGCCAGCGCGGCATCGATCGCGGCGACCAGAAACGTCTCCTGATATGGCAGCGTCTCCAGTGTCACGCCTTCCTGCTCGCCCAATCGCCGGTTGCGGGATATGTCAGCCAGCCAAACCAGGAACAATGGGCACTGCTCGATATGGTTCTGGTGGTTTGCCAGCGTTGCCAACCTGGCCTTCTTGTCCGGGTCGGTCACGGCGATCACCGACCAGGTCTGCAGGTTGGAGCTGGTGGCGGCCGATTGGGCGGCGGCGATCAGCGTCCGCAGGGTGTCGGCCGGCAGCGCGTCAGGCTGATAGCCGCGCACCGACCGGTGCGACAGCAGCAGCGCGATGTGCGCGTTCCACGGACCGGCTGGGGGCACCTGATCAGCGCCGTAGCGCAGCGCCAGGGCCTCGGCGGCGGGCAGGGCGTGAGGCTGTGCGATATCCATGAGGGAAACCTAGGTTTGAGTAGCCGCAGCCAACTGTTCCGCAATCAGGCGGAAGTCGGACGGGTGCCAGAAGTATCGGGAAATTGCCTGACCCATCGTTCCGCGGCAAGGGCATCTCGGCGCAGGCGTGGGGCATCACGGCGCAGGCGTGGGCGCTCCACCACCCGCGGTGGGTGCCGCCAGGCCGCCGGGGTTGAATCGGCCAATGTTGCCGAGAAGCTGTTGCAGGAACGATGCCTCGGTTCCCGGTGAGGGTGTGGTCCGCGCCACCACGCTGACGGGCAGCGCGTCCGCCTTATCCAGCTTTCCAACGTTTCGCAGCACGCCCTTGTCATCAAACGTCAGGACCACGACGTTCTGGTTCAGTTCGCCAAGCGTCCGGCCAATGCGCTGCCGGGTTACCTCACTGATGTAGAGCCAGACATTGTCGTCGAACGAGTCGTGCGCGGTCGGCGAGCCAATCACCGCCGTCACGTCCGCCTTGGTCGAAGTACCGGGTACAAGTTCCTTGAAGTTCTCCGCATCCACCTTGTTGCCACGCAACTGCGGCGGTGGCATCAGCCAGCCGCAGGAGGACAGCGCCAGGCAGGACACGACCAACAGGCGCCGAGTGGTGGATGGCGTGAACCGGATGGGCATGATCAAGTCGGTATCCCATGAATTCTGATTGGCGGCGGATTGGACTGCCGCCGTGACACTCTATGTTGTGGGTGTCACGGTCGTCCATGCCGTGTCAATCGGCGGTTGATTCCATAGTGATCGAGGCGGTCTTGGCGGGTTTCCTGACTCTCGGGCGCAAGCCCCAGCATGAGCGTGTGGGCTTTCATCTATATGGCGCCGCCGTCGCCGCGGCGCGTAATCCCTTCCTCTATGTCGATCTCGGTGCGCCGGACACGCTGGACGGCCGGTTCGATGTAATCGGCCTGCACGTCTTCCTGCTGATACAGCGGCTGAAGCGTGACCTGGAACCGGGGCCCGCGCTCGCTCAGGCGGTATTCGACGCCATGTTCTTGGACATGGACATCAACCTGCGGGAGATGGGCGTTGGCGACATGTCCGTCGGCAAGCGCAACCGGGCGATGTGGGAAGCTTTTCACGGCAGGGCGGCGGCTTATGCCGCGGCCTGGGAGGACGACGAGGCGCTGGAGAAGGCATTCGCCCGCAACGTCTGGCGCGGTGCCGACCCGCCAGCGGGATCGGCCGCGGCCTTGCGGCGTGTTGCCCGCGCGCAGGATCGTGCGCTGGACGAGCAGCCTCTGGCCGCGCTGCAACAAGGGATCGTCACGTTCCTGCCGGCGGAGGAGGCCGCTCGATGACATCGGAGTTTCACCGGCCGGTGGCTTTCGACCGCGTCGGGGCGCACGGCCTGGACGTGACGGTTGACGCCACGGCGGCCGAATGCGCTGCCTTGGCTGAACGCATGGGGATTCCGGGCGTGCATGCGGTGTCCTGCGTCTTCCACCTGACCCGCGAGCGCCATGATGCGGTTGCCGCTCGCGGACATCTGCGTGCTGTTGTGACGCAAACCTGCATCCTGTCGCTGGAGGATTTTCAGCATTCGGTCGAGGAGGTGTTTCAGGTTCGCTTCGTTCCAGCCGACCAGGTGTCGGACGACATCGATCCGCAAGCCGACGATGAAATCCCGGTTGAAGGCAATGTCATCGACCTGGGTGAAGCAGCGGCCGAACAGCTTGGCCTGGCGCTTGATCCCTATCCGCGGATGCCGGGTGCGGACGTGCCGGAAGCCGAGACAGCGGCCGAACCGCACCCGTTCGCCGCGCTAGCCGGACTGCGCCGGCTCAACTGAGCGGCCGGGCTGGCGAAGCTCCGCGTAGGCGCGGGTAAATTCGGCGCCGTAGAGGAAGATCTGTGCCGAGTAGTAGACCCACAGCAGCGCCGCCAGCACCGAACCGGCGGCGCCGTAGCTGGAGGCGATGCCGCTGGTGCCGATATAGATGCCGATCGCCAGCTTGCCGATGGTGATCAGCAGCGCGGTCACCATGGCGCCCACGACAACGTCGCGCCAGCGCAGACGGGTGTCCGGCAGGATCTTGTAGATCGCCGCGAAGATCGCCCCCAGCAGCACCAGCGAGACGACGAAATTCAGCAGATGCAGCAATAGCGCGGTGAACGGCATGGCATTGTTCAGCAACTGCCCGACCGCGGCGATCGCCGCCCCGAGCACCAGCGACAGCAGCAGCAGGAAGCCCAGCGTCACCACCAGGGTCAGGCTGGTCAGCCTGGCCTTGATCAGGCGGGTGACCGTGGTGCCTTCCGGATTGGCCCGCCAGATCGCGTTCAGCGCCGTCTGCATCTCGCCGAACACGCCGCTGGCGGTGATGATCAGCGACACCACGCCGATCAGCGTGGCGGCAACGCCGGAGCGGTGGTTGGATGCGCTGCCGATCGCGGATTGCAGGAATTCGGCACTCTGCGGCCCCATGGCGTTGCCAAGCTTGGTCATCAGTGCGCCGCGCGCCGCGTCGTCCCCGAACACCAGGCCGGCGACGGCGACGACGATCAGCATCAATGGACCGACCGAGGTGACGGCATAGAACGCGATCGCCGCGCCCCGGCTGAGAGCGCCGTCGTCAATGAACGCCTCGGCGCTGCGTCTGGCGACAATCCAGAGGGTTTTCAACATGATTGTGTAACGCCGTGGTGGCGCAACGGTTCTTAAAGCACGATTGGTTTAGGTTGACCCATGGAATTGCGCTTCAACACGTTGTTTGATCGCGTGATTCACGCCTTCTGACTGGGTCAGCCGCAGGCGATCACGCTTTTAACGCCAGTTGGGCAGTTCCAGCGTGGCGGCCGTGCCATCGGTTGCTTCCAGGGTCAGCGAGCCACCGTGACGTTCGGCGAAGCGGCGGGCGAGCGTTAGGCCTTCACCCTCTCGCGGGCGGCCAGTGAATCCCCAGCCGTTGTCGATGATCGTCAGCGTGGTGAAAGCGGTCTCGGTGGCCAGCCGGACGGCGATGCGGCCGCTGGGCCGGCCCTTCATGCCGTGCTTGACCGCGTTGCCGATCAGTTCGTTCGCGGTGCGCATCACCGCCTCCCGCAGATGAATGGGGCAGGCGCCGCGGACGGAGACGCCGACGCGGATCGTCTGATCCGCCGCGCGCATCATCTCGACCATGGCGCCGCCCAGCAGCCGCAGCCGCTCCGCCATCGAGGCGGGTGCGTTGGTCAACCCGAACAATGCGTTGGAGATGGTGGCGGACAGGCAGATCCGGTGCTCCAGTTCCCGCGCGATCCGCTCGCCGTCCGGCGTATCGTGCAGGCCGGATGTTTCCCCGATCAGTCCGATGATGCGCTGTAACGTGTTCTTGGTATGATGGCGAAGCTGGCGCAGGTCGATTTCCGGCATGGCGACGGCATCGTCTTGCACCGCGCTGGCGGCGGACTCGGATGGCATGTCATTGGCGTGCGTCATTGAGTCCTACGTTGCGGCGCCCCGCCGCGTGGCACGGGACGGGGCGCCGGACTGGCGGGAAGCTGCCGTGATGGCTGGGACGAGACGGCGGCGAGCGGCATGAAGCCTCTGATCGATCCTGCATCTTGGTGCGGCGGCCAATTAGCCGAGCGTTCCGAAGCAGTTGGGTGATGAGGCCTAGCAAATGAAACTTAAGCGAATGTTAATCCGGACCTTGCGTCGGTGGTTTTCCTGGACAGGAACTCGTTCTGGTATTTTGCATCTTTCCGGACCGCTTGTGTGCCCTGAATGCGTTATCCCGACGTTGTTTCTGATAAATACCAAGTGCCACATATGTTGACCCATCGGAGATGGCCTCAACCGTCATGGCGGGCGCGGGCCGCCATCCACGCCTTTACATGTGTTGAGAAAAGCCGCGGATGCCGACCTTCGTCGGCATGACGAGGTGCCGCCGCCGATGCGTCACCTCTGCCGCCGGCTGGAATGAATACCAGTGTCTTCCATGTTCATTGGTCGGCGCGACGGTCGTAATTTTCCTTCGGATATGCCCGTTGTGCCGCAGCGGTCGAGGCGGTTGATCAGCGGGTTTCAGCCGTCTTCGGCCGCGGACAGGATGAACTGGCGCAGCAATGGAATCGTTAATGTTCCATCTTGAAGGTGGGCTGCTATAAGATGCCTGCATCAGGAAGGTTTCGATATGCTCGCCAAGCAACGACCGCAGCCGCCGGTCAGACCTGTCGGATTGATCGCCGTCTGGCTCGCGGTGTTCGCCCTGCTGACCGCCGGGCTGCCGCGCCCCGGACTGGCGGCGACGCTCGAGGTTGGGGCCGGCAAGCCATACCCGATGCCGTCCGCCGCCGCCGCCGCGGCACACGACGGCGACCACATCAACATCGCCGCCGGCTCATATTTCGACTGCGCGGTCTGGCGCGCCAACGACCTGACGATCCGGGGCGCCGCGGCCGACACCACGGTGATCACCGACAAGACATGCCAGGGCAAGGGGCTGTTCATTACCTATGGCAACAACATCAAGATCAGCGACCTGACCCTGACCCGCGCCCGCGTCGCCGACTTCAACGGGGCCGGACTGCGTGCCGAAGGCGGCAACCTGACCCTTGAGCGTGTGCGGTTCGTCAACGACCAGGACGGCCTGCTCGCCGCCCCCGCGCCCGGCAAGTCGATCATCATCCGCGACAGCCTGTTCCTCCACAACGGCACGTGCGAGGGCGGCGGCGGCTGCGCGCACGATATCTATGTCAACGAGATCGGCTTGCTGCGCCTCGAACACACGCGGTTCTTCGAGACACGGTCGGGCCATCATATCAAGTCGCTGGCGCATCAGACGGAGGTAATCGGCTGCGACCTTGCCGACGGCCCGAACGGTTCGTCGAGCTATGTGGTCGATGTGCCGCACGGCGGCGGCGTGCTGCTGCGTGACAACCACATCGAGAAGGGTCCCAAATCGGAAAATCACAGCTCGGCGCTGATCATCGGCGAGGACGGCGTAAGCCAGCCCACGCCGGAGATTGTTGTCGAGCACAACACCTTCCTGGTGGATGGTGACTACAACTCGTATCTTGTGAACAACATGACGGCAACCGAGGCGCAGTTGAAGGGCAACACGCTGCAAGGCAACGCGAAGGCGCTGCGCGGCGACGGCGTGGTGCATTGAAGGATCGGCGGCAGGTGCGGCTGACGTGGCGGCGGTGCATGGTTTGCCTGGACCTTTCGCGGGCGGCACCGGGGCATTCGCGGCTCCAGCACAGAAGACGGCCTTGGCGGATCGAGCGATGAAGCGAATGCTTAAAGGACGTTCGTGTTGCCGACGCGCCGACAGCGGCTGGTTGCAGCGGCACAGGGTCAGGATCGCCGGTTGCTGACGCCGGTTCCGGCGGTGCCGCCACGACTGGGGTACGACCGCTCGCCGGACCCGGCGATGCCGGGACAACAGGCGGTCTCCCGCATACCGCTGCTCTGCGTCGTCGCGCTGCTGATCCTGTTCATCATCTACGGCTCGCTCTACCCATTCGTCTTCATCGCGCATCCGGCCGCCGGCGGTCCGGTCAGCTATCTGATCGGCACCTGGCGGGACTGGGATGCGCGCGGCGACCTTCTCTCGAACATTCTTCTCTATTCTCCGCTCGGCTTCTTCGTCATCCGGGTGCTGCCCGACCGGCTTGGCGCGCCCATATGCGGGATGCTCACGATTCTGGCTTGTACCACATTGTCGATCTGCATGGAGATGTCGCAGTTCCATGATGCCGGCCGGGTCACCTCGATGGGGGACGTCTACGCCAACGCCATCGGTTCGGCGTTCGGCGCGCTGACTTCGGCGGCGCTGGGCGCCGGCCTGCGGTGGCCTCTGGTAGCGGCTTTGGCGGAATGCCCGAACGCGGCGCTGTTGCTGGTCATGTTCCTGGGTGATCGGCTTTACCCGTATGTTCCGATGATCGACATGCACAAGTACTGGCATGCGGTCCGGGGAATGATCCAGCATCCGGTCCTGCCGCCGGAGGAGGTGGCGCGCTACGCCATCACGTGGCTGCTCGTTGCCATGCTGGTACATTCGGTCTACGGGTTCCGGTCGTGGTGCCGGCTGTTCCCGCTGTTCGTGCTGGGAGAATTCGCCGGCAGGATCCTGATCGTTAATGCTGTCCTGACTTGGCCCGATGTGGCGGGCGCCGCGATCGCCTTGGTCCTGTGGGCCGGGCTGCTGGGCCGGATGCCGTCGCGCGCTGTCATCCTTACCGTGGCATTCGGCGGGCTGGTGATCGCGCTGCGTCTGCAGCCGTTCCAGTTCAGCCCGGTTGCCTTGCGCGGCTTCGGCTGGATACCGTTCTGGAGCCTTATGCATGGGTCGGAGAATGTCGCGATGCAGGCGTTCTGCGAGAAATTCGTTCAGTATGGCGGTATGATATGGTTACTTGGCCGCACCGGAACACCGCTGCCGGGCGGCACGGGGCTGACAGCGGGGATGCTTTTCCTGACAAGCTACGCGGAAACCTACCTGCCGGATCATACGGCCGAAATAACCGATGCCATTTTGGCGGTGGGAATCGGTGCGGCCTTCACGCTATTGGCCACCGTCGACTGGGCACGCGTGGCCGGGCGATCGGGACATGACGGATCAAAAGCCACATGATCTGGTTACAGCATGGCTGTCCAGGCGACATACGTGCGATTCAAGCTTCTGTGATTGTTCCGCACGCTTCGAGGGCTCCGCCCGCTTCGAGCCTATCAGGAATCTTGTGTGAGGGGTCATAGTGAAGCCCGAGGACGGGCGGAGGTATCTATGACAATTCGCAACGAGCTAATCGACGAGCTGCTCGCCGGCCAGGACCCATCCTCTGTCATGCGCCAGGACGGCCTATTGGGCGAATTCAAGAAAGCCCTGCTGAACCGGCTGATGGCCGCCGAGTTTGAGCCCCACCTGATCCAGGACCGCGCTTTCGGCGAGGGCAAGAACCATCGCAACGGCGCCACCCGCAAGCGCGTGCTGACCGACGACAGCCATGTCGAGGGTGACCATCCCGCGCGACCGTGAGGCGCGCTTCGATCCAGTACTGGTCGGCAAATACCAGCGCCGGCTGCCGGGTTTCGATGACAAGGTGATCTCGCTCTACACCCGCGGCATGAGCACCCGCGAGATCCAGGGCCACCTGGAAGAGATCTACGGGGCCGAGGTTTCGCCGCAACTGATCAGCACGGTGACCGATGCGGTCAGCGCCGAGGTCGCCGCGTGGCAATCGCGGCCGCTGGAGCCGCTGTATCCGGTGATGTTCTTCGATGCCCTGCGGGTGAAGGTGCGCGACCAGGGCACGGTCAGCAACAAGGCGGTTTACCTTGCCCTCGGCATCACCCCGGACGGCCGCAAGCATATCCTGGGGCTGTGGATCGACCCGAACGAGGATGCGAAGTTCTGGCTGCGCATCGTCAACGAGCTGCGCAACCGCGGGGTCCGCGACATCCTGATCGCCGTGGTCGACGGGCTGAAGGGGTTCCCCGCGGCAATCAACGCTGCGTTCCCGCAACCCTCCGCCGACTATTCCATCGGCTTCGCCGACGGAACCTTGAGCCGGCTCCGCCCTGGTGCAAATCTGCATCGTGCACACGATCCGAACGCAATTGCGCGTCGGCGATATGCGGGCCGTCGCCGCCAGGCTGGTTAGCAGACAGCGGAATGACATGGCGGATCTCCAAGCTGTCTTCGCCGACGATGATGCGCTCGATGACCAGCTGCAAGATCGCCTGCTTTTCGAAGAGTGTCGCTTCATCGAGGCGGGTAGATATGCGCGAGCAGAACGCCGTCAGGTTGGTCCGCACGACTTCAGCCTGTACGCGCTGCTGGCGTAGCCGATCTCGCTCCTGCTGCTGTCGCTCCAGGCCACGCCGCTGCTCAGCAAGGTGGTGTCGGCGCTGGGACAGCTCCGCCAAGTTGATAGCGTCGGCTTCGTAGGCGTCCAGCAGGCGCTTGTCAGCCCGGGCAATGCGGTCCAGCCGCGTGCGGAGTTGCTGATCGGCAGCACGATCGCGGGTGGTGCCGGCTTCCGCCGTCGCGGCGAGATGCTCGAATTGCGCCACCAGTCGGTCTGGATTGGACAGCAGGCCGGCGACGTGATCCCACACGGCCGTCTCGATCTCTTCAGCTTTGACGTTGCGGCTTGGGCAAGCCGTTGGACGAGCCGTCATGATGCAGTCCTTACCATGGCACTGATAGTAACGCCGTTCCGGTTGATCTGCTCGCGCCGGATAAGTGCGTCCGAACATGGCCAAGCCGCAGATCTTGCAAGTGAGTAGGCAACGCAGCAGATAGCTGTACTTGCTGTTGTTACGAAACGACAGTGAAGCGTTGCGCGCAAGCTGCGCCTTTGCCCGATCCCAAAGGTCGGGATCGACGAGCGCCGGCACAGAAATGGCAATCCACTGCTCACGCGGCTTGAGTTGGCGGCACGATGCCTCATGACTGTGCGGGCCGCGGTTGCGACGTGGCTTCTTTGGCGGCACAAAATTGTAGCGGTTGGCGTAGGCGATACCGGCATAGACCGGGTCCGCGAGGATGTGGTGCACGACCGTGGGCGACCAGGGATGGCGGCCGGAGCGCGGGTAGTGCGGCCCATGGTTCAGCTGTTTGAGGATCTGCCGGATGGTCATCTGCTCGTCGACGAGCCAGCCGTAGAGCAGGCGCACCAATTCGGCCTCCGCGTCATCGATTACGAGATGCCCAGGCACCGCCTCATGTCGTGGAACGTAGCGGTAGCCATACGGGGCACGACCGCCCAAGTAGTGTCCATCGCGCGCCTTCTGCAGCTTGCCGCGGCGGAACCGTTCGCCAAGAACGGCGCGTTCGTATTCGGCGATGGCGCCTTGGATCTGCAACAGCAACTGGTCGTTCGGATCGTCCGAGATCGGGTGCTGCAGGAACGTCACCTGGCAGCCGGCGCGGCGGAACTCTTCAAGCAGCAGAACCTGGTAAGCGTAGCGGCGCGCCAGGCGATCAGGGCTCAGCACGACGATGTGCTCGACGGCGCCGTCTCGGACAGCGTCACGCAGGCCGTCGAGACCAGGTCGGTCGAGCCGTGCCCCGCTGTATCCTTCGTCACGGAAGATATGCGCCTCGGCGAGGTGGTGATCCCCGGCTGCGACCCAGGCGCGCAGCGTGGTGAATTGGCTGTCAATGGTCTGCTGACGTTCCTGGCGCTCGGTTGAGACGCGGGCGTAGAGGGCGATGCGCATGGCGGACTGACCTCTGTATTAGGGATGGGATAAAGGGAGGTGGACGTGTCATCCAGAAGACGGCGGTAGACCTGATCCAGCCGCTCGGGCCCATCCCGTGTGCGGATGGGCACCGAGTGGATCGTCCAGGTCGCCCCCGCCCTGGCGCATGATGGACGCGGCATTGGGCTGGACCTTTGCAGGGACTGGACCCAACCGAATGCACCACATTCTGCTCAGGGAAACCGCGCGTCCCGCCGTCGGCGCCGCAGAGTCGGACCAGCACCGACGAAGGGAACCGAAACAGCACAGCGAACCGCGTCGATTGTGTACGGATCGTGCACCTGCTGCGCAACGCGCTGACCTACGTCGCCTGGCAGGACCGCCGCCAGGTTGTCGCGGCGCTGAAGCCGATCTACCAGGCGCCCATGGCGGATGCCGCGCTGCCGGCGCTGGATGCCTTCGAGGCCGGCCCCTGGGGCGAGAAATACGCCGCCATTGCCCCGCTCTGGCGGCGGCAGTGGGACCAAGTGATCCCGTTCTTCGCCTTTCCGCCCGAGGTGCGGCGGATCATCTACACCACCAACGCGATCGAAAGCGTGAATGCCAGACTGCGAAAAATCATCAAGACGCGCGGTCATTTTCCGACGGACGACGCAGCCAGCAAGCTGATCTGGCTGGCCTTGCGCAACATCACCGCCGCCTGGGGTAAAGCGGCGCATCATTGGAAGCAGGCGATGAACCAGTTCGCGATGCTCTACGCCGAGCGCTTCACCCGGGAGGCCTGATGCGACTGTCGGTTTGATGGCGACAAAACAGCCCCTGCTTTGCCGAGCTTGGCGCCGTGCTCAGCCCCGGTCAAATTGTGGGTCCTTGCCATGCTCGCCCCCAAGCGGGGGCTGCGCGTGGCTCAGGTCCCGCCGCAAGCGGCGAATTTGACCAAGCCTGCGCGCGACGCCGGTGGAATGGCAGGTCGGGACGGAGGAACAGGCGCTTTGATCGAACCAAGGAACATCGATCAGCAACGTCATGGCAGCTTGCCGAGTCGGGCGCTCGGTTCGATAAAGCTATCCACCCAATGGTGGGTACGACTGAAAACGCCTCACACACAGAAAATCTGACACTCCCACCTGGCGGTCTTCCTGCACACACAGGATCTCGGTCAGGTCAACTCCGGGAATGGCGACAAAGGCCGAGCCCTCCTGCTCTGCCTTGATGCTAAACTGCTTGTTGTATGCGGGAATATAGACCTCGCAGATAAAACGGGCGGCGGCCTCGACAGTGCTGATCGCGGCCAGCGCCAACTCCTTCACCAGCCGGTCGTGCAAGGTCTGAAACAGCCGCTCCGAGCGGCCTCTCGCCTGTGGGGAGTAAGCCGCGATGTGCTCGACGCCCAAATGCGCCAGCGCCCGGCCAACCTGCGTCGGACGCTGGCGATCGACCGGGCCGCCAGCCTCGGGGGTGTGGAAATAATGGCTGCCGCGGTCGGTGTAGAGGCTCGGCGGCAGGCCATGCTGGCCAAACACCTCCAGCAAGGCCTGGAACGTCGACGCCGTGCCTTCCTCGGGCACCAGGAAGGCCGAGTAGATCGTGTTGGTGTCATCGTCCATCGTCACGATCAGGTCCAGCGCGTCGAGCCCGGCAATCCACGCATGCCGTGAGCTATCCTGATGCAGCATCATCCCCGGCAACGGCCGCCGTGGCCGCTTGCGCCGGTGCGCGCCGCGCCGCTTGGCCTGCGCCAGCAAACCCTTGGATTGCAGAAATGCCTTGATCCATGTGTAGCTCCAGTTGAAGTTGTGATCCCGCACCAGGTGTTTGTGGAAATGCTTCGCCGTGAAGCCGCTGTAGCGGTTGCGATACAAGGCCTCTACCTGTTCTCCTTGATCGACCGGCACACGCTTGCCCGAGGCTCGGCCCAGCCGGCGGTCCAACAAACCAGCCTCGCCGCCCTCTTCGTAGCGATGGCACCAGCGGCGGAAGGTCCGCTCGGTGATGCCAAGCAAATCCGCCGCCTCGATCTGAGAGATGGTCGGCTTCGTCGCTACAGCATTTCGCCTCCGTTAAGTGGATCTCCTGCCTGTTGGTTACGTAAGGTACTGCTGTCAGGTCGCCTCGCAGGGAGGGCGTAGCCTGATCGGAGAGGCGACCCGACAGCAGCGGCAAAATTCATGCGGCTGCCACGTGTGGCGGCAGGTGGGTGAAGTAGGCTTGGTCCGGCGTCCGGGCGTCAAGGCTCGAGTGCGGTCGTTTGCAGTTGAAGAAATCCAGATATACCCCGATCAGGCGCCGCGCTTCGGCGACGGTTTCATAGGCCCGCAGATAGACCTCCTCGTACTTCACCGACCGCCACAGCCGCTCGACAAATACGTTGTCTCGCCACGCACCACGACCGTCCATGCTGATGGCGATCCCGTTCTCCAGCAGCAGCCCGGTGAACGCGGCACTGGTGAACTGGCTGCCTTGATCGGTGTTGAAAATGTCCGGTTTTCCCTGCCGCGCCAGCGCTTCCTCGACGGTCTCGAGGCAGAAATCAACCTCCATGGTGACCGACACCCGCCACGCCAGAACCCGCCGGCTAAACCAGTCAACCACCGCCGCCAGATAGACAAAGCCTTTCGCCATCGGAATGTAGGTGATGTCCATCGACCACACCTGGTTGGGCCGGTCAACCGGCAGGCCGCGCAAAAGATATGGGTAAATCTTGTGTCCTGGACACGGCTTTGACGTGTTCGGCCGACGGTAGATCGCCTCAATACACATTCGGCGCATCATCGTCCGCACCATCTCGCGGCCAATGATCACCCCCTCCCCGCGTAGCAGATCGCGCAGCATCCGGCTGCCCGCGAACGGGTAGTCCAGGTGCAGCGCATCAATCCGCCGCATGATGACAAGCTCGCCCTCGGGCACCGGCTGCGGGTCGTAGTACAGGCTGCTGCGGCTCAATCGCAGCAACGCCGCCTGCCGCCCCAGCGGCAACTCGTGCGTCCGGTCAATCATCGCTTTGCGCTCCGCAGGCCGGCCTTGCTGAGCGCACCGGACAAAAAATCGTTCTCCAGCGTCAGCTCTCCGATCTTGGCGTGGAGTGTCTTGACGTCGATGACAGGTGCCGGTTCGGATGCTCCGCCGCCCGAACCAAACAGGCCCGAGGCTGCCTCCAGCAGGTGTCCCTTCCAGGCAGTGATCTGGTTCGGATGCACCTCAAACTGTTGCGCCAACTCGGCCAGCGTCTTCTCGCCCTTGATCGCGGCCAGCGCCACCTTGGCCTTGAAGGCCGCAGCGTGGGTCCGGCGTGTTCGCTTCGTCATATTCGCTCCTGATCCGCGGCATCCTCGCCGCTCTCAGGCAGAAGTTCCACTTAGCAGACTGTCCGAATTTAGCCGACCACCTCTCTGGTTGAGCTCACTCGACTCATAACGGCCCAAAACGCTCTGGAACTTGATCATACGCACACCCTGAAGGGCTTCCGACCAGCGCATCTTTGGCCCTCCAAAGGGCCTAGTATCACCGGACAGATCGTGCGCTACCTAAACCGGATATATCGTGTGCTATCGACACTTTATTTTCCGTGGGTTTCCGCGCCGCCGCCGGCGGCTTATTATCTTTAAATCATCGTTGACCAGAAGGAGGACGACGACATGAAACGTTTGTTTGGTGGCGGCCACGACACTGTGGAAGCCTTCCCGGTGCAGTTTAGCGACGAGGACTGGCGTCACAGACTCGACCCGTCACAGTACAACGTGCTGCGCAAGCACGCGACAGAGCGCGCCGGCACCAGTTCACTGAATTCGGAGAAGCGTGGCGGTACATTCGTATGTGCCGGCTGCGGCAAGGCGTTGTTTGCCTCGGACACCAAGTTTGAAAGCGGTACCGGATGGCCGAGCTTCTATGAGCCGCTTGAGGGCGCAGTGGAGACGACGGAGGATCGAAGCCTGTTCATGACGCGCACGGAAGTACATTGCGCGGCGTGCGGTGGTCATCTAGGGCATGTGTTTTCCGACGGGCCACGGCCAACTGGGCAACGCTACTGCATGAATGGCGTGGCGATGGCATTCAAGCCGGTGTAGCGGCTGGCAAGGAATGATTTTCCTAATGGCGGCGTGACCGTGTGCCATGCCTGGCATGGCGGAGAACCCGTTGAAAGTTTATTGCAGGTTCGTAGTCGCCACGGCCGCCGTAGTAGCAGGGCGCCTTGATCTTATTTCTCAAGGCAGTGAAGTGCTGCCTGGTTCCATCCGGCCAAACGCGCTAGCGAGACGATTAATGGGAGCGTATCTGTGACCTTTTGCCAGGCCGCGAGGGCTCGGTTGGGGTCACCGCGGCGAACAACCGCTTGTTCGTCGAGGCGGTGCTGTTCCGCTTTCACGCCGGCGTTCCCTAGCGTGAGCTGCCCGAGCGGTTCGGCGATGGCGTGAAGGTCCACCGCCGCTTTAGCCGATGGGCGAAAGCGGGCGTGTGGGAGAGACTGTTTTAGCCACTTGGCGGCAGACGCGGATAATGAGTATGCGATGATCGACAGCACCATCGTGCGCACCCATCAGCACAGCGCCGGCGCCCAAAAAAGCCGGCGAAGAGCAGGCCATCGGCCGCTCACGCGGCGGGTTGAGCACCAAGATCCACGCCCTGGTCGATGCGCTGGGCAACCCTGTTGCGTTCTGCCTGACCGGCGGACAGGCCCACGATCTGGTCGGCGCCGACCACCTGCTGCCCGACATAGCGGCTGACATGCTGATCGCCGACAACGCGTTCGATGCCAACGAGCGGGTGATTGAGCCGCTGGCCGAAGCCGGCAAGACGGTGGCGATCCCGCCCAAAGCCAACCGCCGCGTCGCGCGGGACTATGACCGCGATCTCTACAAGGCGCGCCACCTGATCGAGAACTTCTTCACCAAGCTCAAGCAGTTCCGCGCCATTGCCACGCGCTATGACAAGACCGCTCGCAACTTCCTTGCTGGCGTTTACCTGGCTTCCACCGCAATCTGGCTCAATTGACGACACGCCCTAGCTTGCTCCCGTCCTAATCCCTCGCTATCCAGCAGCGATGAGCTGGCTCTCTGAATACGTTCGCCCGAGAATTCGAACTCTGTTTAACCGGTCGGAGGTCCCGGAAAATCTCTGGCATCAGTGTCCTTCCTGCCTGCAGATGATTTTTCATCGAGACCTCATGACTAATCGCAAGGTGTGTACGCATTGCGGCCACCATATGCGTGCTACCTCGACCGAACGCTTAAATTGGACGTTTGACGAAAACGCCTTCACGCGTATTGAACTTCCCAAACCTGTCGCCGATCCGCTGAAATTCCGCGACACTAAGCGCTACGCCGACCGCCTTAAGGAAGCTCGGGAGAAAACCCACTCAGACGACGCCATCACCGTTGCTCATGGAACTATCGCTGGTCATAAGGCTGTCGTCGCTATCATGGACTTCTCCTTTATTGGCGGCTCCATGGGCGCAGCAGTAGGCGACGCCATCGTCGCTGCTGCTCGGTTGACAGTCTTGCAACAGGTCCCGCTAATTGTTTTCACCGCCTCCGGCGGCGCCCGCATGATGGAAGGCGCAATCAGCCTAATGCAGATGCCCCGAACAGTCATCGCCACCCGCTTGGTTAAGGACGCTGGCCTGCCATTCATTGTGGTGCTCTCCGACCCTACTACCGGCGGTGTGACTGCCAGCTTTGCGATGCTCGGCGACATCCAGATCGCCGAACCTGGCGCTCTGATCGGCTTCGCCGGCGTCCGCGTCATTGAACAGACTGTTCGCGAAAAACTACCCGAAGGCTTTCAGCGCGCGGAATACCTGCTTGAACATGGCATCATAGATTTGGTTGTCAAACGCACTGACATGCAAGCTGTGCTGGCTCGCATCGTCGGTCTGCTGTGCACAAAGAACCTTCAGGCAGCGGCGTGACAAACTCAATGGCTCTTATCGTGTTGATTGTTGATAAGGTCCAAGTCCGATAGCGCCGAGAATCATGGCGGTTGATGTGGCGTTCTGTCCCAGCGCCTCGAGAGTTCGGCGCCATCCGAGATAGTTCGTCAGGTTTTTGGTGGCGACGCCATGGAAGCGGCGCAGCCATTCCTTCAGCCGGCCATGGTAGGCATTGACCTTGTTGAGGTGAAAATCCGGTGCTTGCGGGTTTGGTTTGCCAGGCATCGGCAGGACGTGGGCCGCGGTTCCAGCGCGGCGCGCAAAGGCGACAATGGCCGTGCCGCCATCGCAGCAGAATTCGTTGGCCGGGGTGACGACGTCGCCCAGCGCCGCGGGAATGGAGACACGGTTCAATTTCGGCAACACCGCGTCCGTGGTCGCACCCTGACGGTCGCGCGCAACAATGACCGGGATCTGTTCGGTGGATAGGCCGCGCTTGGCCGATTTGCCACCTCGCTTGCGCGACTTGCGCGGCAGGCCCGATCGCTTGCCCTTGAACGATTCCAGAATGAAGGTCTCGTCGCCTTCGACAATGCCAGCCAGTGCCTTGGGTTTGTCGCCGGCCAGAGAGTCCAAAAACCGGTGACGCCAGCGAAACGCCGTGGTGTAGTGCACGCCGCATCGATGGGCGGCTTTCGCGATGCTGACGCCCTCGATCATGGCCTCGGTCTGCGCCGTCCATTTGTCCTTCATGCGCAGCTTCGCCAAGGGGGTTTTGGTCAGCGCGTTGAACGTGCGCTGACAGGCTTTGCAGCGATAACGGGCCAGATTGCTCGCCTCGCCCCAGCGCACGACGTCGTGGTTGTTGCAGTGTGGGCAACCAACGCTGTCCACCCGGCGTTGCCCAAGCTGCGTGATACCGGCCGCTTCAACCTGGTTCGCTGGCCGCGCTCTCGGCGGCGGGCTTGCAGACAGACCTTCGTCCGCTGCCGACTGCACCAGCCGTGAGGCGTCGGGGGCCAGTCGGCTGTGCATCTCAATGTCACCGCCGTCCGCAGTTTCGGATAACGCCAGCGCCTGCAACGCTTGTCGCCGCTGTGACGCGGTCAAAGCCGTGATCCCACAAAGTCACCTCTCAAACGCCGTCAACTCCATGGCAATCCCCTTCGTCGGCGTCGTCATTATAGCCGATATCAACAATTAACGCGATAAGAGCCTATGCAAAAGGCCACTAGCAAAGGAGTTCTAAAGGGCAAGTTCATGCACGCAGGCTGGGATGACCGTTACCTTGCCAAGCTACTGGCACTATTCGGAATGCGATTGCCCTGCCCCTCGGTTAATAATGTTGCAGCACCCTTCCGCGGACCTGCGTGGCTAGTCGACGTGAGGTTCGCATGTTGTGGCTCAGCCGGCCGCCGATGCCGCGCTGATGCGATAGGCGACTGGATGGTCTCAAGCTGCCATAGCTTTGAACGTTGACATCACAAGGCATCACCGCTCACACTTGCAGCAGGCTGTTCCGGGACGCTTGAACGGTTTGGCGGACGGTCCAATCTTACAGGTAACTGATTTCAGGAAGGTCCAATATGAACGCGAACACCATCCCAGTAACCGATAAAAGCTTTGCAACCGATGTTGTGGAAGCAAGTAAAACTAGCCCCGTATTGGTGGATTTCTGGGCGGAATGGTGCGGCCCGTGCAAGATAATTGGACCAGCGCTGGAGGAACTTGCGGGCGAATTCGCCGGAAAGCTAAAGGTGGCGAAGGTGGATATCGACAACAATCCAATGTTGCCAAACCAGTTTGTAGTCCGCGGCATTCCGACGTTAATCCTTTTCAAGGATGGCAAGCCAGTGGCGACTCAGGTTGGCGCTCTGCCTAAGAGCAAGCTGAAGGACTGGATTGCCGGGAACATCTGAAGCGACCGCCAATTATAGCTGGTGCATCCTTGCACCATATGCGAATGGCCCCTGGGGTTCAAGGGGTTGAGCGAGAGATTGGCTGTGGGTTGAATGCATTCATGTGTCCGGCCTGTTGGTGCGGCCCTATGATCGCTGGCCAAGATGGGATCCGCAAGCGGGCGCCAAACAACGGCGCGACCTGATTGGATCACAGGTATTAACGGCCACCCCTTTCAGGGTGGTCATTTCATTCCCAGCCTTGGTGGATGAGCGGTGCATCGGACGGGACTGGGTTGGTATGGTCTGTTGTTCTGGATCGGTTTGAGCGGCGCGTGCCGGCAAGTGTGATGGCGCGCGCCGCTCAAACCGATCCAGAACAACAGACCATACCAACCCAGTCCCGTCCGATGCACCGCTCATCCACCAAGGCTGGGAATGAAATGACCACCCTGAAAGGGGTGGGTCTTACATGCCAGAGTTCATCGCGCCGCAGGATGGCGCTGAGAAGCAGGACTGCGAACGCAACGCCGCCAAGCGCTGGCTCGCCACGCATGCGAACCGCGTCAAGGACCTGCAACTGATCTATCTCGGCGACGACCTGTTCGCCTGCCAGCCGATCGCCGCGGCCATCACGGCGGCGGGCGGTGATTTCCTGCTGACCGCCAAGCCGGCGTCGCACAAGGCGCTCTATGACTTTATGCAAGGGGCGACGCGCGCGGCGCATACCGTGAAGCAAAAGGTGGCCGGCAAGCCCCTGACCTATCGCTACCGCTGGTTCAAGCAGGCGCCGCTGCGCGCGGGCAAGGACGCTCTGCTGGTCAACTGGATCGGCGTCACCATTGCCGACGCCAAGAGCAAGGTCACCTATGACAATGCCTTCGTGACCTCGCTGCCGGTCACCCGCGACACCGTTGCCGAACTCGTCGCCTGCGCCAGGGCCAGGTGGAAGATCGAGAACGAGAGCTTCAACGTGCTCAAGTCCAACGGCTACCACCTCGAACACAACTTCGGCCACGGCAAGCAGAACCTGGCCATGGTGTTCGCCGCCATGAACCTGCTGGCCTTTGCTATCCATACCGTCTGCGATTGCCTCGAACAGCTCTGGATCGACGCCAGGACCGCCAAGCGGGCGCGCCAGCGCTTCTTCGAGCACATCAGGACCATCACCGCCTACCTCGTCTTCCCCGACTGGCAGACCCTCACGCAAACCCTGACCGACTCCAAACCGCCCCCCGACATCGCCGCCCAGATCGCGATGTGAGACCATGACGGACAGGGGCATTTAGAATTTCTGGATCATGGTCCAGTGAGTTCGCTTAAAAATTTGCCGGCCGTAGCAGACGAGCCAACCGGTCCAGCACGGCATTGGCAATCCCCGGCTCCGGGCCGGTAAAGAACCCTCGCGCCACGTCCAGGTATTCGCTGATCACCACCTTGATTGGCGGCCCATCGGCCATTTTTAATTCCGCGGCACCGGCTCGTAACAATGCCCGCAGCACCGGGTCGATCCGATTAAGCGGCCATTCCGCCGGCAAGGCTTCGGATACCATCGTGTCGATGGCGGCCTGTTGCAATACTGCGTTACGCACCACGCGGGCAAACAGCGGCACTTCTGCATCCGGCACACGGCCATCTTCAAATCCGCCAGCCTGCTGACCATTGAGGGCCGGTAGTTCTCCCAGGCGGTGCTTGACGAACTGGTCGATCACGGTTTCCGCGTTATCACCAGCCTGTTCGCTCTGGAACAACGCCTGCACGGCGGCAACCCGCGACGCCGTTCGCGTCCGAGTCTTCGGCGGACGCGCCATCAGGCGGCGCCGAGGTGACGGGCCGCGTCGATCTGCAACAGTGCCGCTGCGGCGGCTTCGGCACCTTTGTTGTGGCCATCCTGACCTGACCGGGATTCAGCCTGGACGATCGTATCGCAGGTCAGCAATCCAGTTCCCAGTGCAATGCCGAATTGCAATGCGACGTTCATGATCCCGTCCATCGTCGTTCTGCAAATAAAGTCATAGTGGTCGGTCTCGCCACGAACGATGCAGCCAAGCGCGATAAATCCGTCGAACCGCTTGCTGCCGCGCATGGCGATCCGGATGACCTGCGGCAACTCATAGGCTCCGGCAACGTCCAGGACCTCCGCCGTGGCGCCGATCTCATGCAGAATACGCCGCGCGCCGATGGTCAGTCCATCCACCACGCCGCGGTAGTAGGGCGCACGCGCGATCAGCAGATGCGGCGGCGGCCCCTGCACGCGCGGCGCGCTGGGCAGTGTGGCGTCCTGCGTGCTCATCCCTCGTAGTCCAGGCCGACGATGTTCGGGATTGGCCGGCGCTCGACGATGTTCAGCCCATAGCCTTCCAGGCCAATTATGTTCCGCTGGTAGTTGGTCAGCAGCACCATGTTCTCCACGCCCAGATCCAGAAGGATCTGAGCGCCGATGCCATAATCTCGCAACTCCCGAACCGGTCGTTTGGCCCCCGCAGCCAGCACGCGGACGCGTTCGGCTAGTGCGGTGGGCCGGTGTTCGCGGATAAACACCACCACGCCGCGGCCGGCCTTGGCGATCAGGTGCATGGAGTTGTGCACCGACACCCAATGCGGCGATCCGGTCATGTCATCCAGCAGATCGACCGCATGCATGCGCACCAGCACGGGCTCGGGACCGCTGACGTCGCCCTTGATCAGCGCCAGATGCTCCTGATACTCGACCGTGTTGGCATAGACAATGGCGCGCCAACCGCCGCCAGCGGGATGCTCGTAATCGCCTTCCTCAACACGTTTCACTAGCCGCTCGGTTAGGCGGCGGTGGGCGATCAGGTCGGCAATGGTGCCCAGCTTCAGGTTGTGTTTCTGTGCAAAAGTCACTAGATCCGGCAGACGAGCCATGGTGCCATCGTCATGCATGATCTCACAGATCACGCTGGACGGGTTCAGGCCGGCCTTGCGGGCTATATCGACGGATGCCTCGGTATGGCCGGCGCGTACCAGGGTTCCGCCCTCCCGCGCTACCACCGGGAAGATGTGGCCTGGCGTGGTAATGTTGTCGCGCGTGCTGTCGGGGCTAATCGCTACCGCGATGGTGCGCGCCCGGTCGGCCGCCGAGATGCCGGTGGTTACACCCTCTCGCGCCTCGATCGACACGGTGAAGGCGGTCTGGTGCCGCGTGCCGTTCTGCCGGCTCATTAGCGGCAGGCCGAGCGTTTCGACGCGTTGGCGGGTCATCGCCAGGCAGATCAGGCCGCGGGCGTGGCGGGCCATGAAGTTGATCGCGTCCGGCGTGGCGAACTGGGCCGGGATCACCAGGTCGCCCTCGTTTTCCCGGTCCTCGTCGTCAACCAGGATGAACATGCGGCCGTTGCGGGCTTCCTCGATCAGTTCCTCGGCCGAGGATAGAAATTTTGACAGTTCCACCGTGGCGAAGCTCTGCTGCAGGTTCTCCATCACGCGGTCTCCGTTCCAAGGGATTCGGTTTTAAGGCACTCGGTCAGGCGCGCGACGTAGCGGGCCAGCATGTCGATCTCGATATTCACCGGGTCACCGGGCTTCATTGTGTCGAAGCCGGTGACCGAGGCGGTGTGCGGAATGATGTTCACCCCAAAGGTATCGCCCCGCACCTCGTTGACCGTCAACGATATGCCGTCAATCGCGACGCTGCCCTTGGTGGCAATGAAGCGGGCAAGATTGGGTGGAACCTGGAAAACCCAGCGCATCGATCCATTCTCCGGCATGACGGAAATGGCTTTGCCGACGCCGTCGGCGTGGCCGGAGACGAGATGCCCACCCAGTTCATCGCCCAGGCGCAGCGATCGTTCCAGGTTGACCCGAGAGCCGACGGTCCAGGTGCCCAGCTTAGTGTACGCCAGGGTTTCCGCCGACGCATCGACGGCGAACCAAGTCGGTTGAGGCGCCGGATCGAATTCGACAGCCGTCAGACAGCAGCCGGAACAGGCGATAGAAACGCCGAGTGCAACCGGCGGATCGGCCAGGAAGGCGGCGGGCGTGTCGATGACCAGGCGCATGTCGCGGCTGGCACCAGTTGGTTCTATGGCGCGGACGTGCCCGAGGGCGGTTATAATGCCGGTGAACATGGGGTCTGCCTCGTGTATACGGAAATCATGTCATCGCCGATCGCGGTGACGCAATCCCGCTTGAAACGAGGCATTAGGTCAAGGGCTTCCACGCCGAACGCCTGCACGGCTGGCCAGCCATCGCCGCCCATAATGGCCGGGGCGTGGAACCAGGCGATGCGATCCACCAGATCCGCGCGCAGCAGTGCGGCGGCAATCTGCCCACCCCCTTCGACCAGCAGGCGGGTCAGACCCGCTGCCCCCAATGCCTGAAGGCCCGCCGCCAGATCAATCCCAGCGGCGGCGGCTGGCACAGTGATCAATGTTGCACCGAGATCGGCGAAGGCGGTGCGACGGGCGAGATCGGTGCCCTCTCGGATCAGAAACCAGGTGGGAATTTCCGCTGCGGTGGCGGCCAGCCGAGTGGTCAGCGGTGTGCGCAGATGACTGTCGGCAACGATGCGGGTATTTGGAAATGGCCGAAAGCCAGAAATGCGACAGGTTAGATCGGGATTGTCCGCCAGCACAGTGCCCACTCCGATCATGACCGCATCGTGCTGGCCACGCAGCGCGTGGCCCAGACGGCGGGCGGATGGGCCGGTGATCCATTGGCTCTCGCCGGCACGGGTGGCGATGCGCCCGTCCAGCGTGGCAGCGAGCTTCAACGTCACCATCGGCCGGCCCAGGGTAACGCGCTGAATGAAGCCACACGTAACGTTTCGCGCCTCGGTCTCCAGCAGACCGGCTTCCACCGCGATACCGGCGGCACGGAGTTTCGCCAGCCCCTGACCATTGACCCGCGTATCGGGATCGCCACTGCCGACGACGACGCGGGAAATGCCGGCTGCGATCAACGCATTGGTACAGGGGGGTGATTGGCCCCAGTGGCAGCAGGGTTCCAACGTGACATAGGCGGTGGCTCCACGTGAGTGCTCTTCGGCCATCACCAACGCAATTGGTTCGGCATGCGGCCGTCCACCGGGCGCGGTGGCACCACGGCCGACTACGCGTCCATCGCGGACGATGACGCAGCCGACGGACGGATTGGGCCACGTGGTACCCAGACCCCGCCGCGCCAATGCGAGAGCAGCACGCATGTGAACCATGTCGGCGGCGGTGGCGCGAGCCGGACTGGGGGCGGGTGGACTATTGTCGGCGGCGGATAATGGATGGGTCACCAAGCGCGTACCCAAGCATGTTCTCCCCCGGCCTGCGCCCGCCGTGACACCAGGCAAAGGCCGTGGGGTTCCCGTCCGACCACGCCGTCAAAGAAAAGAGATATGCGCCCTAACACTACTCCTGTACTCCGTCCGCCAGGCCGCCGACAAAATCCTCGAAATCCTTCGCCTCCCGAAAATTACGGTAGACACTGGCGAATCGTACATAGGCAACCTGGTCCAGCTCCTTCAAGGTGTCCATCACCAGCTCGCCGATCTGCTTGCTCGGGATATCGCTGTCGCCTGAAGCTTCCAACTGGCGCACTACGGAATTGACGATGCGTTCAATCCGCTCTTCCTGGATCGGCCGCTTGCGCATGGATATCCGGATCGAGCGGGCCAATTTGTCGCGGTCGAACGGCACCCGTCGGCCATCGCTCTTCAGCACGGTCAGTTCGCGCAACTGCACCCGTTCGATCGTGGTGAAACGCTGGCCGCAGTTGCCGCAGGAGCGGCGCCGGCGAATTGCACCGTTATCCTCGGTCGGGCGGCTGTCCTTCACCTGGGTGTCGTCAGAGCCGCAGAATGGACAACGCATGCCGACTAATGGCCCGGATATAGTGGAAAACGGGCGCAGAGCGCCTTGACTTGCGCACCGACGGCGGTTTCCACAGCGGCATTGCCGCCGTCATTAGACCCACCAAGACCCTCCAGAACCCTGTTGATCATCAGGCCAATCTGCTGGAACTCGTCAATCCCAAAGCCGCGCGTGGTTCCGGCGGGGGAGCCTAAGCGGATGCCGGAGGTGATCGCTGGCTTCTCCGGGTCGAACGGGATGGCGTTCTTGTTGGTGGTCATGTGGGCGCGTTCCAGGCTGGCCTCGGCTGCCTTGCCGGTCACTCGCTTGGGGCGAAGATCCACCAGCGTAAGGTGGCTGTCGGTGCCGCCGCTGACGATATCCAGCCCCTGCTGCTTCAAGGTTTCCGCCAGCATCCGGGCGTTGTCCTGCACCGATTTCTGGTACAACCGGAACTCCGGCCGCAATGCCTCTCCGAACGCCGCTGCCTTGCCGGCGATGACGTGCATCAGCGGGCCACCCTGCAGGCCAGGGAAGACGGCCGAATTGATCTTCTTTCCAAGGTCCGGGTCGTTCGACAGGATCATGCCGCCGCGTGGGCCGCGCAGGGTCTTGTGCGTGGTCGTGGTCACCACATGCGCATGCGGCAGCGGGCTTGGGAACAGCTCAGCCGCCACAAGGCCGGCGAAATGCGCCATATCGACCATGAAGTAGGCGCCGACCTCGTCCGCCACCTTGCGAACACGAGGAAAATCAATGAAGCGCGGATAGGCGGAGCCGCCGGCGATGATCAGTTTCGGCCTTTCCGTGCGGGCCAGATGTTCAAGCGCCTCATAATCCAGCAGTCCGTCTTCTCGGCGCACCCCGTACTGCACCGCGCGGAACCATTTGCCGGACAGGTTGGGCGCCGCGCCGTGCGTCAGATGGCCGCCAGCCGCCAGACTCATGCCCAACACGGTGTCCCCCGGCTGCAGCAGCGCCAGGAATACCGCCTGGTTTGCCTGGGCGCCGGAATGCGGCTGCACATTGGCGAAGGCGCAGCCGAACAGCGTATTCGCCCGCTCGATCGCCAGCGTTTCCGCCACGTCCGCATAGATGCAACCGCCATAGTAGCGGCGGCCTGGATAGCCCTCGGCGTACTTGTTGGTCAGGACGGAGCCTTGCGCTTCCAGCACGGCGGCGGAGACGATGTTTTCCGAGGCGATCAGCTCGATGCCGTGCTGCTGACGGTCGAACTCCGCCTGGATCGCCGCCGCGAGTTGCGGATCGGTATCCGCCAGCGGGGCGGAGAAGAAACGCTGCGTGCTTGCAGCGAGCATATGCTCGTTCATGGGCTTCCCGCGGTATCGGTGTGTAGCAACCGTGTAGCATGAGGTTGAGGGGGTAGAAACGGGAGTCTCAGCGCGCTGCTGTAATCCATTGTGTCCGACTCCGTTGGCAGGGCAAAATGCCGTCATGCCGCCGGCTTCGCCCCTCATCCTCGCGCTGCCTGACCTTCCGGCGACGGAAGCACTAGCCCGGCGCATCGCGTCCCTCGTCCGCCCGGGCGATAGCCTGCTGCTGGAAGGCCCACTCGGCGCCGGAAAGACCGCTCTCGCTCGCGCCTTTCTCCGTTCGGCCGCGGACGATCCCGCGCTGGAGGTACCTAGTCCCTCCTTCACCCTGGTGCAGGCCTATGACACGCCAATCGGTCCGATCTACCATTACGATCTATGGCGTCTGGATCGGCCCACTTCGCTCACTGAACTAGGCTGGGAGGACGCACGCGACGGCATCGTGCTGGTCGAATGGCCGGATCGCCTCGGTTCACTTCGGCCCGACAGCGCCCTGACGATCGCGATCACCCTGGCTGTGGGCGATGCACGGGTGGCAACCATGACCGGGTGGCCCGACCGGATCGGCCGCATTGCATGACCCGCGACGATCGGATCGTGCTGTTCCTTGCCAACGCTGGTTACGATCCCGCCGACGCCGAACCGCTTGTTCAGGATGCCAGCTTCCGCCGCTACCTCCGGCTGCGAGGGACACGGCCCGCCGTGCTGATGGATGCTCCACCGCCCGAGGATGTCCGCGGCTTCCTGCGCATCGCCGCCCATCTGCGCGACGTCGGCCTGTCAGTGCCCTCGGTGATCGCCGCCGATGCAGACAATGGACTGGTTCTGGAGGAAGACCTTGGCGATGACCTGCTGTCCGTCCTGCTGGATAACGCCACTATTCCGGCCGAAAGGATTCTGGGTGCCGCAGTGGACGCGCTGGTTGTGATGCAGCGCGCCACGCCGTCGGCGGACCTGCCTGCCTGGAACGCGCCGACGATGGCGCAGACCGCGATGAGCACGTTGTTCGACTGGTGGTGGCCAGCTCGCCACGGCGCCCCCGCCCCGATCGCGGCGCGTCGTGATATCGCGGCGGCACTTGAAGCGACGCTGGAACCGGTCGCATCCGGCCCGGGCTGCTTTGTTCACCGGGACTTCTTTGCCGGCAACCTGCTCTGGCTGCCGCATCGAAGCGGGGCGCAACGTGTCGGGATCATTGACTTTCAAGGCGCCGCGATTGGACATCCGGCGTACGACCTGGTCTCGCTCATCCAAGACGCCCGCCGCGACATTCCGCCCGCTTCACGAGATCACGCGGTCCAGCACTATCTGGCCGCCCGCCCCGAGCTAGACCCCGGCAGCTTCCTCGCCGCCTTCACTGCCTGCGCCGCACAGCGCCATCTGCGTGTCGCCTGCCAATGGGTAAGGCTTGCGCAACGAGATGAGCGGCCGCAATACCTCGCCCATGGGCCACGGACCTGGCGCTTGCTGGATGACGCTCTGCGCCAGCCCGCCGCCACGCCGCTCGCGGCCGCCCTGAACCATTGGATACCACCCGACCAACGGGGCAATCCGCCAGGACTTGCAGCATGACCCTTTCCCCCCACTCAGCCATGGTTCTGGCGGCGGGTCTCGGCACCCGTATGCGGCCGTTGACCAATACCACCGCCAAGCCGCTGCTGAAACTCGGTGGGCGTACTCTGCTGGATCACGCGCTGGATCATCTGGCTGCCGACGACGTGCGGGTCGTTGCGGTGAATGCGCATTGGCACGCGGACGCTGTTGCCGATCATCTGGCGCGTCGAACGGAACCACCACGCACCGTGCTGCTGCGGGAAAGCGACCTGCTGGAAACCGGTGGTGGTGTCCGCGCCGCTTTGTCGTTGCTTGGCTTCGATCCATTCTTCGTTATCAACGGCGACGCGTTCTGGCTGAACGGACCAATGACCGCCCTGCACCGGCTAACTCTGGCGTTCAGCAATGATGTGGACGGTGTGCTGCTGGTGCACCGTACGTCCCACGTCCGCGCCGAGGTCGGATTTGGCGACTTCGCGCTGGACAAGTGGGGTGCGCCGCGCCGCAGGGTACAGGCCGAGGTGGTGCCCTATATTTACGCCGGCGTGCAGTTGATCCATCCACGCCTGTTGGCTAGCGCGCCGAAAGGCGCCTTCAGCATGAATCGGCTGTGGGACCGTGCGCTCGCCACTGGCCGACTGCGGGCGGTCGTGCATGATGGCATCTGGTTCCATCTCTCCACCCCGCCCGACCTGGCGGAAGCCGAGCAGATTTTGGAAGCACGGGTAACCGGCGATGCGCGGTGGCCGTGGCGCTGAACCTCTTTTCCATCCCGCCGCATGTGCCGTTCCTCGACGCGCTCGCGAACGGCTGGCTGGCGCGCGCAACCGACCCGCTATCGGTCAGCCATGGGTTGATCCTGCTTCCCACCCGCCGCTCCGCCCGCGCGCTTGTCGAAGCGTTCCTCCGTGCCACCAACGGCCGCCCGCTGCTGTTGCCGCGCATTACCGCGATTGGGGCGCTGGATGAGGCGCCGCTGGCGCTGGCCGGGGCGCTGGACGTGCCGCCGCCGGTCGAGCCGATGCAGCGTCTGGCCGCGCTGGCCGCGCTGATCCTGGCGATGAACGGAGACGGCGGCGCGCCGCGCAGCGCGGATCGTGCCTGGCTGCTGGCCGAGGAACTGGCGTCGCTGATGGATGACGCAGAGTGGGCCGGCATCAACCTTGACCAGCGGTTGCCCGACGCGGCCGACGCGGAATACGCGGCGCACTGGTCAAAGACACTGAAGTTTCTGCACATTGTCACCACCGCTTGGCCCGCCTGGCTGGCCGACAACGGCCTGATGAACCCAGCGGAGCGTCAGGTCGCCCTGCTGGACGCGCAGGCTGCGGCGTGGGAGGCAAACCCGCCGGACCACGCAGTGCTAATCGCCGGCACCACCGCCGGCATTCCCGCCGTTGCCCGCCTGCTGCGGGTGGTCGCCCGTCTGCCGCAGGGTCAGGTGGTGCTGCCGCAATTGGATATAGGCATGGCGGAAGCCGCGTGGCAGGATCTGGAGGCCTCGCACGCGCAGGCGGGACTGTTCCGATTGCTGGCCGACCTGGGCGCGAGCCGCGGCGATGTGCATCCATGGCCGGTCGAGGCGGTGACAAACATTCCGCCGACACGCTTTCCGCTTCTGTCAAGGGCGTTGCTTCCGGCTTCCGCGCTGCATGCATGGATGGACCGGACGCCGGTGCCGCTGGAAGGGCTCACGCGGTTGACGACGGCGGACCAGCAGCAGGAGGCCGACGCCATCGCGCTGGCGCTCCGCGACGCGCTGGAAACGCCGGGCGCGCGGGCGGCATTGGTGACGCCGGATCGGACCTTGGCTGAACGCGTCGCCGCGACTCTGCTGCGCTTCGGCGTGGTCGCCGATGACAGTGCCGGGGAGCCTTTGGCCAATACGCCGCCGGCGGTTTTCCTGCGGCTGCTGATCCGCGCGGTGGCCGAGGATCTGGCGCCAGTGCCGCTGCTGGCTCTGCTGAAGCACCCGCTGACCGCTGCCGGCCTGTCGCAAGCTGCCTGTCGCGCGTCCGCTCGAGAGCTGGAAACCTTATGCCTGCGCGGTCCGCGTCTTCCGCCCGGTCTGGGCAATCTGCGCAGAGCGATTGCAAAGGCCGGCGGACCAGAGTCCGCCAGTGCGGCGTTTGCGGCGCGGGTGGAGGCCTGCCTGGAACCGGCATTGCGGATGGATTCAGCGATGGAGATCGAGCCGCGGACGGCGATGGGCGCGTTGATCCAGACGGCTGAACGCTTGGCCGCGACTGCCACTGCGTCCGGACCTGCCAAGCTTTGGGCGGGCGAGGAAGGCGACGCGCTCGCCAGCCGCCTGGCGGCGGTTCAGGACGCATTCAGGCTGCTGCCCGATCTGCGGCGGCGCGTGCTGCCGGGCCTGCTGGATGCCGTGCTGCAAGGCGCGGTGGTGCGCACCCGGCGCGCGCTACGCGGACGGACAGGGACTGAGCATCCTAGGGTCTTCATCTGGGGCCTGCTCGAGGCGCGTTTACAGACTGCTGACCTTCTGGTTCTGGGCGGTCTGGCGGAGACTGTGTGGCCGCCGGTGGCCGAACCCGGGCCATGGCTGTCGCGCCCGATGCGCGCCCGTGTCGGCTTGCCGGCACCGGAGGAAGCCGTTGGCCAGGCGGCACACGACTTCATCGCCGCGTGCTGTTCGGCACCCCACGTGGTGCTATCCTGCTCCGTTCGTCGCGACGGCGCTCCGGCCGTGCCGGCACGCTGGCTGACGCGGCTGGAAATGTTTTTGGAAGGACGGGAGTCAACGGCGGTCCCAGTTGATTTGGTGTCGTCGAATGATGTGTCACGACCGGACGAACGAGCATGGGAGGGAAGGTCTCCCGAGACCCAATCCCTTCCCGAACATCCTGCATCCGCCTGGGTGAGAGCGCTTGACCTGCCTGCCGGGGAGGCGGTGCCAGTTAAGCCGCCGCGCCCGCGGCCGCCCGTCCATCTCCGTCCACGCAGGCTGAGCGTCACCGAAATCGAGACTTGGCTGCGCGATCCCTACGCGATTCACGCCAGACACATCCTCAAGCTGATCGCGTTGCGGCCGTTGGATGAGGCGACGGACGCAGCCGACTATGGCTCTCTGGTGCATGACGGTCTGCATCGCTTTTTACGGGAATTTGGCCCGAATGGTCCGCCTGATATGGATCAGGCACTGCGCCGGGCCATGCGGCAGGCGCTGGCCGCCGCGGAGCTTCGGCCAGCGCTTCAGGCCTGGTGGGCGCCGAGGCTGGAACGAATTGCCGACTGGGTGGCGGCGATGGAAGCATCGCGGCGGGTGCTGCGCCAGCCGTTGACTATTGTCGCCGAGGCGGCCGGGGCAATCGACCTGCAACGGCCTGGCGGCCGGTTCCGGCTGACCGGGCGGGCAGACCGGATCGAGCGCTACGGCGACGGCAGCCTGTCGATCCTGGACTACAAGACCGGCACCCCCCCCAGCCAGAAGGAGGTTGACCAGGGTCTCGCGCCGCAGCTTCTGCTGGAAGCGGCCATGGCGGCAGAGGGCGGTTTTGGCGACGCGCTGACCGGCACCACCGCCGAACTTATCTATTGGCACCTGTCCGGGGGCTTCAAATCCGGCGAAGCCCGGCTGCTGTTCGACAAGCGGCCGACGGAGATCTCCGGCGCCGCGGCGGCGGCACGCGACAATCTGTGCCGGCTGATCGACGAATTCGACGTGCCGGCGCGAGCCTATCTGTCCCGGCCCAACCCTGGCGTGGCGCCAAGATTCTCGGATTACGAACAGCTTGCCCGGGTCGCCGAATGGTCGGCGGTCGGAGACGCCGATGAGTGAGTCGGCCCGCGATCGTGCCAACCGCGCACAACTGGCAGCCTCCGACCCAGCGACTTCAGCCTTCGTGGCGGCGTCGGCCGGATCGGGCAAGACCAAGCTGCTCACTGACCGGCTGCTGCGCCTGATGCTGGCCGGCGCAAGGCCGGATCGCATTCAGTGCCTGACCTTCACCAAGGCGGCGGCGGCGGAAATGTCCCTGCGGCTGCAGAAGACCCTGGGCCGCTGGGTGACGATGACTCCGGCGACATTGGCCCAGGCGCTGCGGGCGCTGGACGTGGAGCCAACCGAGGATGCCTGCCACGCCGCGCGGGCGCTGTTCGCCCGGGTGCTGGATCTGCCCGGCGGCATGCGCATCGGCACCATCCATGCCTTCAGCCAGTCCCTGCTCCGGCGCTTTCCGCTGGAGGCGGCGATTTCCCCGCATTTCCAGCTTGTGGAGGATCGGGACGCCGACGCGGCGCTGACCGAGGCGCGGGAGGATGTCCTCGCTGAAGCCAGCACGCCGGCAATGCTGGCCGCCCTTGCGACCTTGGCTGGCCTGGCCTCGGCCGAAGATTTCGGCGGCCATGTGAAGACGCTGCAGACCGACCGGGAGCGGCTGCGCGGCGCGTTGCAACTTGGCGGGGACCTGGAACGGGCGCAGCGGCGTGCGCTGGGGGTAACGTCGGCAACCGACGTGGAAGTGGTGGCCAATGGCGTAGCGTGGCTGGGTGAGGGCGCGCTGCGGGAAGCCGCCAGAGTGGTGCTCGGTGGCGGCGCCGCAAAGGTTGCCGCAAAGGCCGCGGCGCTGCTTGACTGGCTTGGCTTGCCGGCGGATCGGCGGCAGGCACAATGGCCTGCCTGGTGCGACATTTTCCTTAAGCCTGACGGCGAATCGCGCGGTGACACAGCGTTGGTCAGCCCAAAGCTGCTTGAGGCCCATCCGGAGTTGCTGCACCGCTATCGCGAAGAGGCAGATCGGATCATTGCGGTGGAGCATGAAAGGAAGGCGCTGCGGCTGGCCGCGGTGTCTGCGGCGTTGGCGGCCCTGGCTGGGCCAGTGGCGGGCGGCTACGCGCAACGTAAAGATGACGCCGGGCTGCTGGACTACAACGATCTAATCGATCGGACCGGGACATTGCTGTTCGATCCCGGCGCAGCCTGGGTGCTGTACAAGCTCGATGGCGGCCTGGATCATCTGTTGCTCGACGAGGTGCAGGACACCGCTCCGCAGCAATGGCGCATTGCGCACGCGCTGAGTGAAGAATTCTTTGCCGGTAGCGGATCCCGCGACGGCGTCCGCACGGTGTTCGCCGTCGGCGATCGGAAACAGTCCATCTACTCGTTTCAGGGTGCCGACACGGCGGAGTTCGACCGGTCCCGGAATCTGCTCGAGCGGCGTGTGCGCAACGCCGGTGAGATCTGGGTGGATGGCGCGCTGGATGTATCGTTTCGCTCGACCGCCCCGGTGCTGGCGCTGGTGGATGCGGTGTTCGCCGATCCGCTGGCGGCACCCGGCGTGGTCGCGCGAGGGGAGCGTCTGACGCACTACGCCGACCGCGCCAGCCATGCCGGGCTGGTGGAACTTTGGCCGCTGGCGCCTTTGCCGGACGTGCCACCGCACGCGCCATGGACGGTGCCGGAGCAGAACCAGTCGCAGACGTCAGCCCGTCAGTTGTTGGCCGACACCCTAGCCGGCTGGATTGGTGCGATGACAAACGGATCGGAATTGCTGGAAAGCAAGGGGCGTCCGCTGGCCGCCGGCGATGTGCTGGTGTTGGTGCGCCGCCGAGATGAATTTGCCCGGGCGCTGGTGCGGGCGCTGAAGGCGCGCGGCGTGCCGGTGGCGGGCCTGGACCGGATGGTGCTGACCGAGCAGCCGGCAGTGCGTGACCTGATGGCGCTGGCGGATGCGCTACTGCTGCCCGGCGATGACCTCACCTTCGCCTGTATGCTGACCAGCCCGCTCGGCGGCCTGACCGATGACGAGCTGACCGAGCTGGCGATCGGGCGCACTAGATCATTGTGGGACACGTTGCGCGACCGTGCCGATGAACGGCCATCCTGGCGCCAGGCCGCGAATTTTTTCGCCCGTTTGTTAGCCCGGGTCGACTACGTCACTCCGTTCGTACTGCTGGCCGAAACGCTTGGGCCGCTAGGTGGCAGAGCGCGCCTGTTCTCCCGTCTAGGACCGGAGGCGGCTGAACCCGTGGACGAACTGCTTAACGCGGCGCTGACCTACGTCAGTCTGCATCCACCATCGCTGCAAGGGTTCTTGCATTGGTTGCGCCGCTCCGGTGCAGAGGTGCAGCGGCAGGCCGAGGCGGCTGGAAACCTCGTGCGGATCATGACGGTGCATGGCGCCAAGGGCCTGCAGGCGCCGTTGGTCGTCATTCCGGATACCACGGCGCTGCCGAAGGATGATGGCGCGATTGTCTGGGCGGACGATCCCGCCACGGGACACGCCGTACCACTTTGGTCGCCACGCGCGGCCTTTCGCTGCGTGGCATTGGACAAGCTGCGGCAGGCTGATCGGCAACAAGAGATCGAGGAATACAATCGACTGCTCTACGTCGCGCTTACCCGCGCGGAGGACCGTCTGCTGATCTGCGGCTGGCAGGCCAAGACTGCTTCAAAGGACATGTGCTGGTACAACATGGTTGCCCGGGGCTTCGAGGCGCTTGGCGCGGAGCGGGAACCATTCGGCCTGTGGGATGGCGACATGATGCGGCTGGGCTCGCCGCAGCGGATTGAGGCTGAATCGACTCGAGCATTAACGCCGGCGGCGCTCTCGGGTCCTAGACCGGACTGGATTGGCGTCGCGCCTGATTGGGTGCCGGCGGTTTTGCCAGCGGAACCGCCTCGACCGACGGCACTCGCGCCGAGCCGGCCAGAGGGCGTGGAGATGGGCTCGTTACCAGCCGCCGACTCGCCGCTGGGTGACCGCGCCCTGGCGGATAACCGGTTCCGACGGGGCCGCTTGATCCATACGCTTTTTCAGCATCTGCCAGCGGTGCAGGAGACCGGCCGACTGGAGGCCGCGCTGCGCTTCCTGCAGCGTCCCGGGCATGGCCTGCCGGATAATGAGGCGCGTCAGATGGCGGTAGAGGTCTTAGCGGTGATGGCACACCCCGACCTGCGACCGTTGTTCGGGTCAGGCAGTCGGGCAGAGGTGCCTCTAACCGGTGTGGTCGCGGGGTCGGTCATTAGCGGGTTGGTGGATCGGCTGGTGATTTTGCCAGACCGGGTTCTGGTGGCTGAGTTCAAGACAAACCGTCGGCCGCCGAACGAGGTGGCAGCTACCCCCGTAATGTATTTGCGCCAGATGGCCTCCTACCGCGCTGTGCTGCGCGGCGTGTTTCCCGATCGGCCGATACGCTGCGCCTTGATCTGGACGCAGGTGGCGCGGGTGGCAATGCTGCCGGATGAGATGCTCGATCCGCATGAACCAGGTCATGTAAAGGACGCAGAATAACGATGTACGAACATTAGGGTCTGTTTACATTTATCACACAGCCAGGATGGCACTGCTGAGATAGATCATCGCTGAGAGGGGCCGTAGCTTTCACGTTCTGAACGTGACGGCCAACAACCTTTATCTGATCGTTGCTCGCCACACCCATGCGGATAGCCGGTTCATGACCGACGACACCAGCGTCTACACCGCAATCGGCCATACCTTCAAAAGGGGTACGAGACTGTCGACCACTCCTTGGTCTTGATCAGGGAGATAAGCGCAAGGTTGGCTGCTTCCGACCTCGCGGAGAAGACGTCGGCTGTCTCGTGGCAGGCACAGCTCGCTGGATTATCGATGGAGTACCGCCTGCGGCACATCATATTGCTTCAGCGATTGCCAATACCGCTCCAGGTCGCCTTTGAATAACCCGCGCGTCAGCCCCGACACCAGCTTCGGCACCGATGTCGTCATCGCATTGATTGACGAACCTGACGGACCGAAGCTCATGGTCGAGGCGATGTTGAACATGTGAATATCCGCCATCCAGTCGGTCAAACCAGGCTGCCGTGGCAGCAGAGAGAAATCCGCAGCCAGATAGGGAAACCGGGCCAGGCGCTCATCACGCTCCTCCGGCGGCGGCTGATACCTGTCGGACCACCGCGCAATATTGCCAGCCAACCGGGACAGCTCCGGACGCTGGCTGAAATCCATTTCGACACCGGTGCCACAGATCAGAAAGTCCGCTTTAAACGGTCCCTTTGAAGTCTGGATCTCTACCGCGTCACCCACCCGGCGTGCTGATGTCCACGACGTGCCGGTGCGCAGGCGGAACGTGGGATGGCGGGCGCAGCGATCATAGGTCGCTTGAGGAAATCCCTCACGCATGCGCATGATGTGACTCATGAAGCGCCAGCGCCAGGCATCGTCGAGTTCGGAGACATGCCGCAGGAAGCCGGCGAAGGTCAGCCAGCGGTAGGGCTGCACGACTTGCGGCTCCGGCCGTCGGCAGAACAGCACGACCTCGACGGCGCCCGCCTCCAGCGCCAACGCGGCGTTGTCAAAAGCCGAGGCGCCGGCACCAAGAACCGCAACGCGCCGGCCCCGCAACGCCGCGAAATCGATCGGGTCGGCGGCGTGGGCGCGGAACCCTACCGGCAATGCGGCAACGAAATCTGGCATCCACCAGACGCCGGCACCGTCCTGGCCGGTCGCCAGCACCACCTTGCGGGCATATTTCATGGCGCCATTGCTCAGCGTGACGGCCAGCAGTCCATTGGACGCCGGAACGATGTCCACGACCGCGGTTTCGTTGCGTAGCGGCACGCCGACGGTGTCGCGCACCCAGCCTAAGTACACCGCCCAATCATGGCGAGAGATCTGCTCCAGCGCCTGCCAATGCGCCACTCCATACCGCGCCTCATGCCAAGCCTGATATCCCAGACTCGGCAGATCAAGGTCTGGTCCAGTGTAGTCCTTCGGCGAGCGAAGCGTGTGCATGCGAGCGAACGTCAGCCACGGACCTTCCTGCCCAGATGGCGCCCGATCCACCACAAGAATATTGGTGACCATGGCTCGTAGCAGGCCGGAAGCGATGGCGATGCCCGACTGGCCGCCGCCGACGATCAGCACATCCAGCGCTGGCTGCCCGTCCGGCCCGATCCGCGGCTCCAGCCACGGCGTGCGAGGGTGGGCGATGCGAGCAAGATCATCCCGCGCCCGGACGGTCAGCATTGCAACAGCCTCATTTGGCAGCGGCCAGGCTCCAGGCATGCCGCTTGAATGCGGGATCACGTGCGGCAGCGCCTGTTGCATGTGGGTGCCTCGGATGCTCGAACACGGCATGGCTGGATCGGCCTCCGGCTACGCCCCAACCGCCTCCGCTCGCAGCTTGCGCGGCAGGTCGTGGGCGCAGCGGCCGAGGCCGACGCAGAAGTGGTTGATCACAGGCGCGAGACGTTCCGCCGCTAGACGGCCGGGTGAGTTCGCTTCAGCCAGCCGTGCCGCGGAGGCGCGGGCGCGGGCGACAACGCCTGGCCAATCCAGGCCAGGTATCGCTCCATCACGCAGCACGAAGCGGCCGCCGATCATGACATCCCGAACGGCCGCCCCATCCTCGGTGTTGACCAACTGGTTCACTGCGTTGTTAAGCGGCACCAGGTTGACGTGGTCCAGATCGAGGAATGCCATGTCCGCCTTGTAGCCCGGTGCGATCTTGCCAATCAGCTCAGCCATCCCCAGCACTGCGGCACTTCCCTCGGTCGCCAGCCGTAGCGCCTCGGCGGCACTGATCCAGTCCTGGGGCGGGCGATCGAAAACGCGGGAGACGTAGGCGGCGAGGCGCATAGCCTCGAACATGTTCTGGTTGTCGGCGGAGGCGGATCCATCCGTTCCGACGCCAACGGTGATGCCGGCCGAGATTGCCCGCCGCATGTCGGCGATGCCGTTGCCGAGGCGGAGGTTGGAGCCTGGATTGTGCGCGAGGGTGCCGCCACGGCGGGCGATCAAGGCCATCTCAGCATCGTCGATCCAGATCGCGTGTGCACCGCTGAAGCCAGAGCCGAGCAGGCCGAGCTTGTCCAGAAGCGCGGTCATCGTCATGCCGTATCGCTGAAGGGCGGCGGTGCGCTGGACCGGCGATTCGGCCAGATGCGACTGCACCGGCATGCCGAACTCCGATGCAAGGTCACGGCAGCCGATCATGAATTCGTCCGAGCAGTGCAGCGGGATGGTTGGTGCGATACCGATACGGATGCGGTCACGTGGGTACGGCCAGTGCCTCGCCGCTTCATACATCGGCGCCAGGATTGCTTCGGGCGCCGCCATGCGCATCGAATTCGCGACATCGCGCAATTCCGGCGGAAACGCATCGAGCAGACCAGGAATTGCCTGATAAAAGGTGCGATCGGCGACCATGGGCGAGATTACCGCCCGCATGCCAAGGTCGTTGTAGGCGCGCGCCGTCTCGTGCAGTCCCTCCGGCGTCGGGACGGGCAGCATGAGTGCGAGGTCGTAACACGATGTGCAGCCCTTGCGCAGCATCTCCACCGCCGCGAGCAGGGTGGAAAGGTAGCGGTCCTCATTCGTACGTTGACCGCCGATCCAGGGGCCGGCATTGAGCAGCAACTCCAGTGACCACAGGTCGCCAATGCCCTTCGAAAGGCCGCCGTGGCCATGTGTGTGCGCGTTGATCAGGCCGGGAATAATCAAGCGGCCGGATGCATCGACCGTTTCGCCCGCTTCGGCGGTGCCTGGCGGCACGATGGCGGCAATGGTGTCGCCGTTCAGCACGATGTCCGCTGGCATGGCAGTAGCCTCGCCATTTGCCAGCACCAGTCCGCCCGCGATGACGATTGTCATGGACTGCTCCTTTGGTACTGGCTTGCCGGACGTGGCAGGCCAAGATTTTCGCGCAGCGTGGTGCCCTCGTAGTCTTCCCGAAACAGGCCGCGCTTCTGCAACTCCGGGACGACCAGTTCGACAAAATCATCAAGTCCGGCGGGCAACACCGGCGGCTGCACCAGAAACCCATCGACGCCCCTGCCGCGAAACCAGGTTTCCATTTCGTCGGCGATCCGTGCGGGCGTGCCTTTCACGGTGCGCTGGCCACGCGCGCCGGCAAAGCGCTGATACATCTGCCGCAAGGTCAGGCCGTCGCGTTCCCACATGTCCACCACATGGCGCGCATCGGTCTTGCCGGTGGCCAGCGCAGCAGCGCGGATCGGCGGCGGCAACGTCTCATTCTCCTTGCAGGCGGACAGGTCCACCTCGCCGATCGCGGTGGACAGCAGCGCGCGGCCGACATCGGGATGAATGAGCGATTGCAGATATTGGTGCTTTTCTTCCGCCTCCGCCTCGGTGCGGCCCACCACGGGGTTCAGGCCGGGCATCAGCTTGATGTGGTCAGGCTCCCGGCCATAGGCGACGGCACGTGCCTTGAGGTCCCGATAGAGGGCCTGTGCCCCTTCAAGTGTATGGAGAGGTGTGAAGACAATCTCTGCCTGCCGAGCGGCCATGTCCTGGGCGGTGTCGGAGACGCCGGCCTGGGCGAAGACGGGATAGCCTTGCGGCGGCCGCGCGGCGTTCAGCGGACCGCGGACCTGGAAATGCTTGCCGCAATGGTTCAGCGCATGCAGCTTGTCAGGGTCGAAGTAGATCGCACTGTCACGGTCGCGGATGAATGCGTCATCGTCCCAACTATCCAGCAATCCCTTGACCACGTCAGTGAACTCCATCGCGCGCTCGTAACGCTCACCGTGCGGCAGCGGCGCGTCCCGGTTGAAATTATAGGCTTCCGAGATGTTGGATGACGTGACGACGTTCCAGCCGGCGCGGCCGCCGCTCATGTGGTCCAATGCGGCCAATCGGCGCGCGATATTGTATGGCTCGTTATAGCTGGTCGTTGCGGTGGCGACGAGGCCGATATGGCTGGTGACCGCCGCCAACCCGGCGAGCAGCGTGAGCGGATCAAAGAATACCATGTATTGTGGCCAGTGGCGGAGCGTATCGAGTTTCCCGGCCCGCGTCGCGGCGGAGTCGGCCAGGAACACCAGATCGAATTTGGCCCGTTCCGCTGTCTGTGCCAATTGCGCGTAATGGCGAAAATTGGTGCCGGCGTCGATCTGCGATTGCGGGTGGAGCCAGGACGCCACATGGTTTCCGGTAGGATGGAAGAAGGCGCCCAGTTTCATCTTGTCGGTGCGCGGTGCGTTCATCTGCTTTCCTCTACCAGCCGGACTCGTAGCACGCGATCGACAGCAATCGCGACAGCAGTGGCGGCCAGCATGATCAGCGTCGCCACCGCGGCGATCATCGGATCAATGCGACTTTCCATGTAGGCAAACGCGATCACCGGCAAGGTCGCTGTCTGTGCCGTGGTCAGGAACATCGACAGCGGCAGGTTTACAAATGACAGCACCACCGACAAGACAAATCCGGCGATCAGGTTCGGCTTCAGCAGCGGCAGCGTGACCAGCCACAGCACCCGCGGCCGGGTGGCGCCCAGGCTTCGGGCAGCTTCCTCCAGATCGAAGTCGAAGCGGCTCAGTCCGCCCAGCGACAGGCGCACCGACAGCGGCAACACGAAGACCGAGTGCGCCGCCACCAGAACAAACAATCCAAGCGGCAGGTGTGCCAGCCCGACCAGTTGCAGAATCGCCAGGCCAACGACCAGTTCCGGTACCAGCAGCGGCCCCATCAGCGCTGTGGTGATGGCATTCCGGCCGCGCATTCGGCCACGCGCCAGCGCGTATGCCGCCAGGAAGCCGGCAACCAAGGCAACCGAGGCGGCGATCACAGCGACCTTGATACTGGTCCAGGCCGCGTCGAGAAATTCAACATGATCGCGCAGGGCGGCGTACCAGTGCAGCGTCGCAGCCTCGAACGGGCTGGGGAAACTGGTAGCGGCGTTGAACGAGTCGACCAGCACGACCACGGCCGGCGCCATGATGAGCACCATCAACAGCAGCAGATAAACCCGCCCGGCATAGCGCAGCACGGCGGTCATGCGCGCACCCAGCGGGACGCGCCGACGGTCAGCAGCAGGATCAGCCCCGCCATGGCCAGCAGCAGCACGACGGAGACCGCCGCCGCAAGTTGTCCGTTGTAGGTCGCAAGCACGAACTGAGCCACCAGCGTCGTCAGCGTCATGTCGCTTGGTCCGCCAAGATAATGCGGTGCGATGAAGCTGCTCATGGAGAGGGACAGGGTAATGATGGTGGCGGACAGCAATCCCGGCAGGCTGAGGGGCAGGATCACGCTGCCAAACCGTTGCCAGCAGTTCGCGCCCAGGTCGCGCGCCGCCTCGATCAGCGAAGCGGGAATGGCGCGCAGCACGCTGGCCAGCGACAGCACGACAAATGGCAGGACAAAATGCACGACACCGATCACGATGCCGGTCTCGGACCCCAGGATGCGCAGCCGGCCAATCAGGCCCCACTGCGTCAGCGGATGCAGCAGAGGTCCGCCGTCAGACAGCAGGATCATCCAGCCCAGCACCACCACCAGCGGGCTGGCCAGGATGGGCAATGTCATCGCCAGGGTTAGCGCCGCCGCCAGCCTGGCCGGGAGATCTCGCAGGACGAGGGCCGCCGGATAGCCCAGCAGCAAAGCTATTACGGTTGTTTCAAGAGCAAGCCAAAAGCTGCGCCGAGCGACACCGACGTAATAGGGTTTGCTGACCATGTAGGTGTAGTTGCCTAGACCGCGACCAGGAAAACGAACGAGCGTGTTGGATGAAAGGCTCAACCATAGCGTCGCGGCGAGAGGAACGGCGAGGAAGGCGATCAACAACAGTGCCGCTGGTACGAGCAGAAGTGGCGTCAGTCCCCATTGCCATTTGCGGTGGAGCGGTTGCCGCCGTATTGCGGAGTTTGTGGATGCATTCGTAGGGCCGCCAAATATGCGTGCGGGCCCAGTCGTTTTGGTCGTCATTGATGCGAAACGGACTTTGACGAGGTCGAGATGAAGGTTTGAGCAGACAGCCGATCCATTGCACAGGGGTTGTTCAATCGCACTATCGAACCCCCCACTCCGGCACCACTTCCGTATTCAGCCGTTCCGTCCAAGCCGGCCGGTTCTCATGCCAAAAAGCTGGATCAAAGAAGCGGATGTGTTTCAGCTTTTCGCCATAGGACATCCTTGCCGCGATATCCGCGGTGAGCTGGACTTTCTTGTTGGTTGGTCCCTGAAACGTCCTGGTGGCGAAGGTTTCCTGGATCGCTGGATCAATCATCAGGTTCAGGAAAACGTGCGCAACCTCCCGGTTCCTTGTGCCGGCGACCAGGGCCGCGCATTCCGCCGCGCCGATGGCACCTTCCGACGGGAAGACGTAGTCAATCGGATAGCCCTGCGCCTTCATGGTTTCCGGATAGTAGTCGAACTCGGTCGCCGAATTGGTGTCGCCGGTCTTCAGCATTGGCGCCCAGTCCGTCCAGAAGAAGGTCAGCTTGTCCGGGCGCAGTTTCGCAAGCTTTGCAAAGCCTGGATCGACATTCGTCTTGTCGCCGCCCGCCAACTCGGCCGCGATGATCACCAGGCCAGGCATCTGGCTATGTCCCGGCGCGGCGAAGGCGAGCTTGCCCTGAAACTCCGGCCGCCAGAGGTCGCCCCAGCTTATCGGCCTGGTTTTCACCGTGTCCGGATTGAAGGCCAGCACGTAGGAGATCAGCGTATATGGCACGCCCGCCACCTGGGTCGCCCGATCGGGCGGCTGGACCGTCCTGGACCAGTCGTGAAGATCCGCATAGTTCGGGAGCGCCTTGAGATCCGCGGTCTGCAGCACGCCGGCACGCAATCCGCCGACAAGCGCCTCATCCGTACCAAAGAACACGTCGGTGCCCTGGTTGCCCTTCTGCGCCAGCAGTTTGTTGTAGCGCGCGCCCTGGCCGCCAATGTCGAACGCGAGTTTGGCGCCGGTCTGCTTCTCGAACTCCGGGCCGACATAGTCGCGGATACCGTCCGAGGTGACGCCGCCCCAGGTGGACAGGGTCAGCGTGGTGCCCTTGCCGATCGCGGGGGCGGGTTGCGCGGTGGCAAGCCTTGAAGCAGCCACGGCACCGGCGGTGGTCGCCAGCTTGATCACGGAGCGGCGTGGAATTCCGATCATGCCGTTGAGTTTCCTCCATGGTTGAGCGTCAACGCTGTCGATGCAAACCGCTGTCCGGACGCGCTTCACCAACGCGCTGGACGTGCACATCCTCAGACCGCACGCTATAACAGTTCGAACGGGCGGAGGCGATAATGCGGCTGACACGTGATGCCCTCCACGGCAAGGCCCAGACGGTGCTGGGCCTGGTGGATCCGGCGCAACTCGGTTCTACTTTGATGCATGAACATCTGTTGTGGGACATTCGCACACCGGCGATGCGCGCGGAACAAGACCAAGGCCCGGAAATCACATTATGTAATTGTTACGAAATAAGTTACGGACGAAAGCGGGCGCCGCGGAACTTTCGTTTGAGTTGCGAGGCTACGGCGGCTGACGAGGTTCGGCTGATGGCGGCGGCAGGCGGACGCACGATCGTGGAACTTTCGTCCGGCGGCCTCGACCCGCGGCCGAACGGGCTGGCAGCGATCGCGCGTGATGCCGGGGTTCATGTCGTCATGGGTTGCGGCCACTACGTGGATGAATACCAGCCCGCCGCCAACCGTCTGCGTACCAGCGAGAACTTCGCGACGGAGATGGTGGATCAGATCCAGATTGGCGCCTGGAACAGCGACGTGCGCGCCGGGATCATTGGCGAGATTGGTTGTCAGGCACCCTGGACCAAGCTGGAGCAATGCGTCATGGCCGGCGCCTTGCTAGCGATGGAGCAAACCGGGGCAGCGGTGAACGTCCATCCCGGCCGTGATCCGGATCAGCCACAACAGGTCGCCGATTTTGTCCGGGCGCATGGCGCCAATCCAGGCCGAGTGATCATCAGCCACATCGATCGCACCATCTTTGACGAAGCTCGGCTGCTGCGCCTTGCCGATGCCGGCGTGGTTATCGAGTTCGACCTGTTCGGGCGGGAGCAGTCCTACTATGGCGCGTCCGACATCGACATGCCGAATGACGCCGTCCGCCTGCGGATGATCCGGGCATTGATCATGCGTGGGCACCTTGATCGCGTCGTGATCAGCCATGACATCTGTCACCGCACGCGCCTGACGCGCTGGGGCGGCCATGGCTACGCCCACATCTTTGCCAATGTCCTGCCTATGATGCTGCGCCGAGGCTTCACCTCAGCCGAGGTCGAGGCGATCATGGTGGGTAATCCGCGCCGGTTGCTGACGTTTATCTGACATCCTAACTTTACCCGCGACATGGCCGGAAATTGCTCACGCCGGTCAGCAGGGAAACCAGGCGCCGATGAGGTGAACCTGCCGGAGATGGAGGACCGTCGACCAGTGCGAACGAAAATGCGCCAGCGACCAGACCCATGTCTTAATCATCAACGATTTCTTAACCGATTTCGCATACTGGAAAAGCTTCCGTATCGGAGCGCCGATGGACAGCTCACTCGTATGCAGCATGCCGGATCAGACGATTGCGCTGGATCAGGCCATACAGGACCATCAGGCCGGACGATTAGCGGTAGCGGAAGCCACCTATCGCCGTATCCTCGACCACGACCCGAACCAGTCCGACGCGCTGCACCTGCTCGGCCTGCTCGCCTGCGACCGCGGCGATGCACAGACCGCGCGACAGCTGACGGATGCCGCCATTCGCCAGGACCCAACGCGGGCCGCTTTCCATAACACGCGTGCCCGCGCGCTCATCGCGCTTGGCTTGTTCACGGAGGCGGAAACCGCCTATCGCACTGGCTGGTCGCTGCGGCCTGATACCCCGGAAATCGCCAACAACCTCGGCTGCCTGCTGCGGGATCGCGGCGACATTGATGGCGCTGTGGAATGGCTGGGCCGAGCCAACAGACTGGCCGGCACTTCGGCGGAAATCGCTTGCAACCTCGCCGACGCGCTTGCCGCGAAGGGCGCGTCGGATGCGAGCCTTATTATGTTCCGCCAAGCGATGACGCTGAGTCCGCACTCCGCCGACATCCGCTACAAGTTCGGCCAACTGCTGGTTGCGCTGGGACAACTCGGGGAAGCCGCCAACAGCTACCGTGCGGCAATCCGGCTGCGGCCGGAGCATGCCGCTAGTCACAACAATCTTGGCCTCGTTCTCCAGGAGCAAGGCGACCCCGACGCCGCGACGCGATGCTTTCAGCACGCTCTGCACCACAATCAACATTGCGCGGACGCGCATTACAACCTGGGTTGCCTGCTGCTGCTCAATGGCCGAACCGATGAGGCGCGCGACTGTTATGAGCGGGCGATCAAGGCCGACGCGCTGCATGGCGGAGCACTTTGGGCACGCTGCATGGTGGAACTGCCTATTCTTTATGAGGCAACGGAACAGATCTCGCTGCAACGGGCGCGCTATGCCGAGCGCCTGATGGCGCTTGTGGACCGTGCGGACGATCCGGCCGTTGCCCGAGTGCTCGCCGCGACGATCGGGGACAGCCAGCCGTTCTTCCTGCCATACCAAGGCGCCTGCGACCGAGACCTGCAGACTTCCTACGGAACGCTGGTGGCACGCCTGCTGCGGACCGAAACGCCGTCGCTAGCGGCTTCGCCGGCGCCCGGAGAACCAATCCGCATCGGCATCGTCAGCGGCTTCTTTCGGGAGCACACCATTTGGCGGCTGATGCTGAAGGGCTGGCTGAGCCAACTCGATCCCGACGGTTTCAACGTTCATGCCTACCACACCAGTTCGGCGGAGGACGAACAGACCGACGTCGCCCGCCGGCTATGTGCCCGGTTCACCGGTGGCCGGGGCATCAATATCCGTGCCGCGATCCGCGCCGACCAGCCGCATGTGCTGCTGTATCCCGAGCTTGGCATGGACCGCGTCGCCATCCGGCTGGCGGGCGAGCGGTTGGCGCCGGTGCAATGCGTCGCCTGGGGACAGCCTGAAACCAGCGGATTGCCGACCATGGACTTCTTTCTCTCCAGTGCCCTGATGGAGTCGGACGCCGCCGCGGCGCACTACAGCGAGCGTCTGGTGACGCTGCCGAACCTGGGTATCCACTATACGCCGGACGATCATGTGGCCGAAGCCTGCTCGCGCGCCGAACTGGGCTTGCGCCAGGACGCGGTAATCTTCTGGTGCGGCCAGGCGCTTTACAAATATCTGCCGCAGTACGATGACGTCTTGGCGCGTATCGCCGCCGCGGTGGGTGACTGCCAGTTCCTGTTCATCGGCTTCGCGAAAAGCCGGGCGGTGACGGAGCGGTTTGGCCTGCGGTTGCGAAAGGCCTTCGCGGGGCGCGGACTGAATAGCGACCGGTATTGCGTGTTCCTCGATCCGATGTCGCAGGCGCGCTTCCTTGGCACGGTCCGGCTGGCCGACATCGTGCTGGATAGCATCGGCTGGTCCGGCGGCAAGTCCACGCTGGACGCACTGGCCGAAGCACCAGTAATTGTCACCCACGCGGGCACGCTGATGCGCGGACGGCACACGACGGCGATCCTGACCGGTATCGGCGTGACCGAGACAATCGCCACGACGCTTGATGACTATGTTGAAATCGCTGTCCGCCTCGCCCGCGATCCGTCGGAGCGCACGTCGCTGCGTGCACGAATGGCGGCGGGTCGGCACAGGATCATCGCCGACACGGCGCCAATCCGGGCGCTGGAGACATTCCTGATCCAGGCGGTAAGGCAAAACCCCACGGCCTGACGCCTTTACGCCTCGCGCTCGGCGGACTACCACCTCCGCATGCTCAATAGCATTCCGGAAGCCATCCCCAGGGTAGCTCTTGTCACCGGCGGCGGGCAGCGTCTCGGCCGAGCGATCGCGCTTGAACTGGCGCATGCCGGATTTGATATCGCGCTGCATTGCCATACCAGCGTCGCGGCGGCCGAGGAAACCCGCTCGCTTATTCACGCCCTCGGCCGGCGCGCAATCGTCCTGCAGGCCGATCTCATGAACGAGGATGATGTCGAAAGCCTGATTCCTCAGGCGATTGAGCACTTCGGTGCCATTGGCGTTCTGGTGAACAATGCCAGCCGGTTTGACCGCGACGAATGGCACGACGTCACCCGGCAGTCCTGGGACGCGCACCTTGGGCCAAATTTGCGAGCGCCTTTCGTGCTGATCCAGGCCTTCGCTCGGGCCCTCTCCAGCACTGACGAAGGGGTCGTGATCAACATGATCGACCAGCGCGTCTGGTCGCTGACCCCGCATTTTGTCTCCTATACCGTATCAAAAGCCGCGCTTTGGGCGTTGACGCAGACCATGGCCCTGGCGCTGGCGCCGCGTATCCGGGTCAACGCCATCGGCCCTGGCCCCGCCTTGCCTAGCCTGCGGCAGACCGAGGCACAATTCGCCCGCCAGTCCGCGTCCGTTCCCCTCGGCCACGGCACCAGTCCGGCCGAGGTCGCATACGCCGTACGGTCGATCCTGTGCCTGCCAGCCATGACCGGGCAGATGATCGCGCTGGATGGTGGGCAGCATCTGCAATGGGACACAGGACACGCCAAGGCAGGACCTGAAGAATGAGCACGCCGTCGATTGCCAGTTTTGATCTGGCGCTGCGTCATGTCTTCCTGCGGGATATGGTGCTTCCAGCCAGTATCGGGATTTATCCGCACGAACATGTGGCCGCGCAGCGAATTCGCATCAACATCGATCTTGGCGTTGATGATGAAGCCGTGATCGCAGGCTTGGCGGTTGGACCGGATGAGCTTGCCCGGGTGGTCGATTACGAAAAGATCGCATCCGCCGTGCGCGTCCTTGTCAGCGCGGGACATGTTCGCCTGGTGGAAACCCTGGCCGAACGGATCGCCCAGTCGTGCCTCCTGGACCCGCGCGTAAGAACCGCCCGCATTCGGGTCGAAAAGCTGGATGTTTTCCCGGATTCCATCTCCGCCGGTACGGAAATAGAACGATCTCGAAAACATTCATCCACCTCCGGCGCGGGTGCATAACGAAACCGCGCGGGCTGCTCCAATGTTTCCTTTAAGTGACATATACTTCCGAAGAATGCCGTATAATCAATGGTGTAGTTTTTTTGAATGATGCGCTAAGCGCTTGTTAATTGAATTCACCAACTGCTTTCACGGCTTTCAGAGAATCTACGTCCACAGAGTTATCCACAGATTGATTGGCGATTTGCACAGCGCTCATCAACTGCTTGGCGTTGTTGTCCAACTTGCACTAGGCAAACCGAAATTGCTGACATGAACACCTCAGCCGAGAAGGGCGTCGCGGTCATCGAGACGGCTCTGGAGACAATGCCGGCCAATCCCGGCGTCTATCGCATGCTGGATGAAAAGGGGGAGGCGCTTTACGTCGGCAAGGCGCGCAGCCTGAAGCGCCGTGTCACGTCCTACACCCAGATTGGCCGACTGCCGGAGCGCCTGCGCCGCATGGTCTCGGAAACTGTGGCGATGGAAATCGTCACCACCCATACCGAAGCCGAGGCGCTGCTGCTGGAAGCCAACCTGATCAAGCGCCTGAAGCCGCGCTTCAACATCATCCTGCGCGATGACAAGTCTTATCCCTGGCTGATGATGACGGAGGACCATCCCTATCCGCAGATCACCAAGCACCGCGGCGCGCAGGGCCGTAAAGGCAGCTACTGGGGGCCATTCGCCTCAGCCTGGGCGGTCAACCAGACGGTCACCGCCATGCAGCGCGTCTTCCTGCTGCGATCCTGCGCCGACACGGTGTTTTCCGCCCGCACCCGGCCATGCCTGCTGTTCCAGATCAAGCGCTGCTCCGCACCCTGCGTTGGCCGCATCAACACGGAGGACTATTCCAGGCTTGTCGGACAGGCGAAGGCCTTCCTCGCCGGCAAGTCCGGAACGGTGCAGAAGGAACTCGCGGCCGAGATGGAGCAGGCCGCCGAAGCGCTGGAGTTCGAGCGGGCCGCGGCGGTGCGCGACCGCATCCGCGGGCTGACCTTCGTGCAGGGCAGCGGTGTGGTCAATCCGGCCAGCCTGACCGACGCCGACGTCATTGCCGGCTGGCAGACCGCTGGGCAAACCTGCGTACAGGTGTTCTTTGTTCGCGGCGGACGCAACAACGGCAACCGCGCCTTCTTCCCGACGCATGCCAAGCCCGAGGAAGCGCCGGAGGTGCTCAGCGCCTTCATTGCTCAATTCTACGACGACAAGCCGCCGCCGCCGCTGCTGCTGGTGAACCAGGACCTGCCCGAACAGGACCTGATCGCCGAGGCGTTGAGCCTGAAGGCCAGCCGCAAGGTGGAGATCAGCCTGCCGCAGCGGGGAGAGAAACGTGCTGTCGTGCTGCACGCCGAGACCAACGCCCGGGAAGCGCTGGAGCGTCGGTTGGCCGAAACCGCCGGGCAGGCGAAACTGCTGGAAGGCGTGGCGAAGCTGTTCTGCCTGCCAGGCACACCGGAGCGGATCGAGGTTTACGACAACTCCCACATCATGGGCACCAATCCCTACGGCGTGATGGTCGTGTCAGGCCCTGAAGGGTTCATCAAGGCGGCGTATCGGAAGTTCGGCATTCGCGGACCCATCGCCCCTGGTGACGATTTCGCGATGATGCGCGAAGTCCTGCAGCGCCGCTTTACCCGCGCCATGAAGGAGCAGGCCGAGGGCGCAACGGCCGCCGACTGGCCCGACTTGCTGCTCATCGACGGCGGGGCTGGCCAACTGTCGGCCGCGCGCGATGTCCTGGCCGATCTTGGTGTGCAGGATGTCAAGCTGATCGCGATCGCTAAAGGTCCGGACCGCGACGCGGGACGCGAGTGGCTGCATACCGACGGAATGGTGCCGTTCCAGCTTCCGCCGCGCGATCCGGTGCTGTATTTCCTGCAGCGTCTGCGGGATGAGGCGCATCGCTTCGCCATCACCACGCATCGTGCCGGCCGATCAAAGGCAATCCGGCAAAGCGAACTCGACGAGATTCAGGGGATCGGGGCAGCACGCAAGCGTGCGCTGCTCAATCATTTTGGATCGGCTCGGGGCGTAAAGATGGCCGGTCTGACGGATCTGGAGGCCGCCCCCGGCATCAGCCGGGAAACCGCTCGACGGGTCTACGCGCATTTCCATCCCGGCGTACGAATGGAAAGCGTTTCCTAACCCACAGAGAAAGCCTAGCGTAGGACGGCATGCTGACCGATCTGCCAAATCTCCTCACGCTTTCGCGCATCGCGGCGATTCCCCTGCTGGTGGTGCTGGTGGCGCTGCGTACGCCAACGGCTGATCTGTGTGCCTGCATCCTGTTCAGCGCGGCGGCGATCACCGACTTCTTCGACGGCAGGCTGGCGCGTTCGCGCCTCCAGCAATCCAACCTCGGTCGCATGCTGGATTCCATTGCCGACAAGCTGCTGGTCGGCGCCTCACTCATGATGCTGGCCGGGCAGGACCGGTTGCCTGGGCTGGGACTGTATCCGGCGATCGTCATCCTGCTGCGGGAGATCCTGGTCAGTGGACTGCGGGAACACCTTGCGGAGATTCGCGTTGGCTTGCCGGTGACCAGGCTGGCGAAGTGGAAGACCGGGTTCCAAATGGGCGCGCTTGGCACATTACTGGCTGGCGATACATCGGCGGCGCTGCTGCACATATCCTGGCTGCCGGTGTCAGCCATTGGTGAGGCGATGCTATGGGTCGCCGCCGCGCTGACCTTGATCACAGGCTGGGACTACCTGAACACGGGGTGGCACCACGCCGCAAATGCTGCCTCGGTCCCACCTGATAGCGGGTCGCGCTTTGTCGAATGAAGGTGCTGGGCATCATCGGTTGGTCCGGCAGCGGCAAGACAACCCTGCTGACGGCGATGCTTCCGCTACTGCGCGCAGCCGGACTTACGGTGTCGACGGTGAAGCACACCCATCAGGGGTTCGATCTGGACCGGCCTGGCAAGGACAGCTATCGCCATCGGGAAGCCGGCGCGCATGAAGTTTTGATCGCCTCCGGGAGCCGCTGGGCGCTGCTGCATGAGCTGAATGGCGCCGAACCGAGCCTGGAGGAACTGCTGGCAAAACTCGCTCCGGTCGATCTGGTGCTGGTTGAGGGCTTTAAAAGTCATCCTTTCCCCAAGCTGGAGGTCTATCGCCCGGCCTTGCGCAAGCCGCCGATCTGGCCGGATACCACCGATGTGGTAGCGGTTGCCAGCGACGCCGAGCTCGATGTCGACGCCCGCATCCTGTTGCCGTTGAATCGGCCTGATCATGTCGTCACCTGGGTCGCTGAGTCGATTTCACGTGGTGTTGACATCCATCCTTGAGTAGCAAGCGGTCTGGCGGCACAGTCCGCCGCGCCTTCCCTGCCCTATCCCTACCGGAGCTTGTTGATGCGGTGGATCGTTTTGCTTGGCCTTGGGCTGTCCCTGAGTGGCTGTGGCTACAAGACGTGGTGGAACCCGCCGTTCACCGGCGGCTCCAATCCGAACAGACCGGTCAGCGACAGCGAAAACATGCAGCGGGTGATGGGTGGCGTATCAACGATGGAACCAATCACGACGGAACCAGGTGATATCTGGCCTGGACCGCTGCCGCCGGCGCCCACATTGAAGGACCTGGAGACAACCGGAGGACTAACCACCCAGCCGGAACAGGCGGTTCCGGGTTCGCCGCTGAGCCGAGGCAGTGCTCCGCCGATGGTATCTCCCAATCCCAGCACGGGAAGCTCGACGCCCCCAGCCAATCTGCAACCGCCACCGGGTCTAGCGACGCCGCAGCCGGCGCCGCCGCTGACCAGCTATGCGGCACCCCCGGTCGCGCCGCCGCGGAACGGACCAAGCGGCCAAGTCCTGCAGGTTCCAGGCGCACCCAATGTCGTGACCGGTGGTGGACCAGGATACCAGACAACGATCGGGCCGGGCGGCGCGCAGTCGATCGTGGTGCCCAACGGCAATGGGACCAGCACCGTCATTCATCCTGACGGCCGTATCGAGACAGTCCCGACAGCCAAGTGATCGCATCCTATATGGAGCCAATGAGCAAACCCCTGACGATCCTGTATTTCGCCTGGCTGCGGGAGCGCACCGGCACATCTCAGGAAGAACTGTCATTGCCCGATGCGGTGACGACAGTGACTGAACTCGTGGACTATTTGTCAGCGCGTGGGCCGGGTCACGCGGCGGCATTTCAAAACCGTCGGAGTATCCGCTGCGCGGTGAACCAGGAATTCGCTGATCCGTCAGCCCCGGTTCGTCCTGGCGACGAAGTAGCGTTCTTCCCGCCTGTGACCGGAGGGTAGGCGGCGCGGGTGGAGTGACTGATGGCGTCGATGCGTTCTCTCAACAGGTGGGACCTTTGGCCGCCACAACGAGAAGCGTAGCCGCATCAGCGTGCCGTCCGATGATACTCTCGATTCGGGATCATGTCGGTCGCGGATGCCATCCGGTTCGACAGGTTGAACAGGCCCACCGTTTCGGCCAGATCAAAGATGTCCTCCTGGCTCAGCCCCTGCTGGGACAGCACGTCGCGGTCGGCATCCTCGATCAGGTGCGGCGTCGTGGTGAGCTTCCAGGCGAAATCCATCATGGCGCGCTGGCGCGGGTCCAGCGTCGCAACGCGGTAGTTGAACGCCAGCATTTCGCCCAGTTCCGGATCGCCGGAAAGCTGCCGGACCGCGGCACCATGTGCCACAAGGCAATAATAGCAGCGGTTGGCGGAGGACACGACGACTGCCACCATCTCCCGCTCCAGCTTCGACAGGCCGGATGAGGACAGCATGATCTCATTGTAGATAGCCATGAAGTTACGCAGACGCTGAGGCCGCAGACTGTAGGAGCTCAGCACGTTAGGCACGTAACCCAACTTATCCACGCATTTCACAAAGACCTGCCGAAGGTCCTCATCGACCTCGGATGGAGCGGGAACGCCGAGCTTGGAGATGTGGTCGGGCTGGGGCATCAGATATAGACTTCCGGGTTGATGGTGTTTTCGCGGTTTGGTGAGCCGTCGAGCACGCTGAGAATGTTCAGCGAGGTCGCCACTGCCATGGCGGCGACGGCCTCGACGGTAACGCCGGCCATGTGCGGTGAGGAAATCACTGAGTCCAAGGTCAAAAGTGGGTTGTCAGGCGGGGTAGGCTCCTCCTCGAAGACGTCCAGGCCAGCGCCGGCGAGGTGTCCGGTCGTCAACGCCGCATGCAGAGCAGGCTCATCAATAATGCCGCCGCGGGCGGTGTTGACGATGAAGGCACCCTTTTTCATCAGCCCGAGGCGGCCGGCATTGAACAGGCCCACGGTCTCCGGGTTCTTCGGGCAATGGATGCAAACGATGTCGGCTTGCGGCAAGGCGGCATTCAGATCGGCCACAGGCTGATAACCCGCGGAGCGGATCTGTTGTTCATTGATGTAGGGGTCGTGGATAAGTACGGTCATATCGAAGGCGGCACAACGCCGTGCGGTGCGGGTGCCGATGCGGCCGAAGCCGACAATCAGGATGGTCTTTCCCGCCAGCTCCATCGGCTGCATGCCGTGCCGCTGGTGCCACGTGTCGCCACGCACGATGGCATCCATCGGCTTGTTCTTTTTCGCCAAGGCGATCATCAGGTGGAACGCCTGTTCGGCGACCGAGGTGGAGTTGGCGATGCCGGCGGTCATCAGTGGCACACGGCGAGCGGTCAGCGCCGGAACCTCTACCGCGTCATAGCCGACGCCGATGCGCGCGACGACCTGCATGATGAGCGAGGCATCCATCTCGGCTTGCCTGAAGGGCGTGCCGGACAGCGCGATGCCGGTGATGTCAGCCAGCCTGGGCAGCAGGTCGGCCTGGGCGATGCCGGCCGGATAGATGATCGTCTCGATGTCGTCGCGCGCCTGTATCAGCGCCATTCCCTGCTGCCCCATCGTGTGCGGCAGCATGACCTTCCGCTTGTTCGTTGGCATGGACGCGATCCTAGAGTTGGCGTTGCAGAGCGGCGACGTAGCCGCGGTTCCAGGTTGGCGACAGATGAACCTCGTTCATCACCACGTGCTTCGGCAGGCAGGCGATGGTGCGGATTAGCTCTCCACAGTCGGCGGGCTGCACCATGCGGGCCCGAACCTCCGGTCCGACCGGGTTGGGGCGGGCATCCAGGATCGGCGTGGCGACCTCACCCGGCAGAAAGACCGTGGAGCGGATGCCGTTGACGCATTCCTGCATGTTCAACCCGTGGCTCATCGCCACGATGCCGTGCTTGGCGACCGTGTAAATTGGTCCGGCGACCCCGCCGATGAAGCGGCCGGCCATGGAGGCGGTGTGGATCAGCAACCCGTCCTGCTGCGCCCGCATGAAGGGAAGTGCCTCGGTGACGCAGTACAGCGCGCTGTTCAGGTTGCCTTGCAGCAGCGTGTCGATGCTTTGCGGAGTCAGCTTGTCCCAGTGGCGCTCGACGATGTTGACGCCGGCGTTGTTTACCAGGATGTCCAGGCGGTTGAAGGTGGCGCGAATATGATTGCCAAGCTTTTGCACCTGCGCCGCATCCGTCAGGTCGGCCGATTGCACATGGGCGTGACCGGTCTGGTTGATGCGTTGGGCGACGGCTTCGAGTGGTGCGGAACGGCGCCCGGTCAGGATGAGGGTGGCGCCTTCCTCGGCCAGCGCCAGCGCAGCGGCCTCGCCTATACCGGTGCCGGCGCCGGTTACCCAGGCAATCTTGCCCGCCAGTCGGGTCATGTCGCTTTCCCCCTTGTTGCGTTGGGTATTCTTGTGGGCTGTGCGAAGGCAGGGCAAGCCCCGGCCGCTTTCCTGGCGCTTCCGCTACCAGACGGCATTCAGGCTGACTGTTCAGCCTGAATGCCGTCTGGCCCGTTTTTTGATCGCATGATTCACGCGCCTCGCGCGAACAGCGCGTCCTGCGGACGACGAACGTGCCTCTCGACGCGATCATGCTCTAGCCAAGCAGCGAACGGTTCGTCAGATTAGGCCTGGGTCAGGAACGTCAAAAGAGAATCAATGGACCTGTCTTTCGATCTGCTGGGTAACGCCCTGATATCGGGGCTGTTGCTGGGCGGCTTCTACGCCGCGGTGACAATCGGCGTGTCGATTTCGTTCGGCATGCTGGACATCGTCAACATCGCGCATCCGGCTTTCATCATCCTGGGATCCTACACCGCCTACATCGCCAACAGCGTGTTCGGCTTCGATCCGATCCTGTCTAGTATCGTGTTGCTGCCAGCATTCTATCTGCTGGGCGTGGCGATCTACCATGTCTACGACGTGTCGTTTGAACGACGAGGCGACGCATCGATCCGCGGCCTCGCCTTCTTTTTCGGCATTCTGTTTATTACCGAAGTGACGCTGATTCTGGTGTTCGGCGTCGATTACCGCCTGGTGGAGGCGCCCTATATCGGGCCGAGCCTGCATCTCGGTGTGGTGGATCTGCCGTTGCGGCTGCTGGTTCCGTTTCTCGTGTCGATGGCCTTGATCGGCGTGCTGCAGGTGTTCATGTCGCGCACGTTCATCGGCCGAGCGATTCAGGCCGTGGCACAGGACCCGATGGCGCTGCGGCTGATGGCGGCCAGTCCCAGCCGGATCAAGCGCATTGCCTTCGGGTTATCCATCGCCACGGCCTCGGTCGCCGGAGCGATCCTGATCATCATCCAGCCGGTGGAGCCTTCCATCGCGCGCGACTACATCGGCCGCGTGTTCGCGATCTGCGTCATGGGCGGGCTGGGCAGTTTTGGCGGCACCGTGGTGGCGGCGATGATCCTCGGCATTGTGGAAAGCCTGACCTCGACGTTCTATGGACCATCCTGGTCGCCCGCGGTGGCGTTCGGGTTTCTTCTGATTACCCTCGCGGTGCGGCCCGCCGGCTTGTTCGGACGCATCTGATGCGCGACATCCGTTTCATTCTGTTGGCCCTGATGGTGGCGGTCGTGGTGTTCGCCGCCGCCCGCCTGGTGGGCAATGCGTATGTGTTCTTCGCCGGCTACGTCGTGCTGCAATACGTCGTGCTTGCGACCGCATGGAATATCCTCGGCGGATATACGGGCTATGTGAATTTCGGCACGGCGGCGTTCTTCGCGCTGGGCGCCTACACGACCGTCGCGCTGCACAAGACGGTTCCATTGCCATTGCCGGTCATGATGCTGGTGGGCGGCGTGATCTCCGGGGTCGTCGGCCTGGGCATGGGCTACCTGACGTTGCGGCTGCGCGGCACGTTCTTCTCGATCGCGACGCTGGCCATGGCGGTGGTCGCTCAGACGCTGATCACCAACTGGGACTTCGTTGGCGGATCGCGTGGCGCCTACGTCATTCGCCCGGCTGATTCGCCGATCTTTCCCGGCGACTACATCCAGTACCTGTTTTTCATCATGCTCACCCTGTCGGTCATTTGCGTCGCGGTGGCGCGGGCCATCCAGCACTCCCGGCTGGGCTACGGTTTTTCCGCCATCCGCGATGACGAATCGGCCGCCGAGGCGTCCGGTGTACCGACCTTGCGGTTGAAGCTGATCGCTACGGCTCTGTCTGGCGGCTTCATGGGCATGGCCGGGGCGCCGCTACCATACTATGTGACGTATCTTGATCCGGCTTCGGGTTTCAGCCTGAGCTATGCTGTCAATACGATCGCCATGCCGCTGATTGGTGGGACCTCCACCTGGTTGGGCCCGGTCATTGGCGCGGTGCTGCTGGGGACCTTGCAGCAGGTTGCGACGGTGACAATCTCGTCGGCGCTGTCATTGCTTATCGTGGGTCTGTTGCTGGTGGGGTTCGTGATCGCCGCACCACGCGGCATTGTCGGCTGGTTCAGGCGATGAGCATTCCGCTGCTGCTGGTCACCGGCCTCGGCAAACGTTTCGGCGGCTTCGTGGCACTGGCCGATGTGAACCTTCAGGTCGCGGAAGGCGAGCGTCTGGGGCTGATCGGCCCGAATGGCTCGGGCAAGAGCACGCTGGTGAATTGCCTTTGCGGCACCTTGCGCAACGATCGGGGGCAGGTGCAATTCGCAGGCCATTCGCTGAACGGACTGCCGGCGCATCGGCGTACCCGCCTGGGCATGGCGCGCAGCTTCCAGTTGCCGCGGCCGTTTCCGACGCTGACGTTGGCGGAGAACGTGCGGGTGCCGATCCTGTATGCGGCGCAGGTGCGCGGCAGCGGCGCGGTAACGGATATCCGTGCGCGCTGCCACGAACTGCTCGATACGGTTGGACTGGTGCAGAAGGCCGACCACCGGCCGGCGGACCTGACGCAGATCGAGATGCGCAAGCTAGAACTCGCCCGCGCGATGGCCAGCGAGCCGCGTCTGCTGATCGCGGATGAGGCGATGGCCGGCCTGTCGCATCAGGAGGTCGACGACATCCTGGAACTGCTGATGCGGCTGAACGCCCAGGGCATCACGATCATCATGATCGAGCACATCATGCGGGCTGTGCTGGCATTTTCCGAGCGGCTTGTGGTGCTCGTCGCCGGCCGCAAGATCGCCGACGGCCTGCCGCGGGATGTCATCCGTCAGGCCGATGTCGTGGCGGCCTATCTTGGCAGCTAGTCTTTCCATCACGGGTCTGGATGCCGGCTATGGCGCGGTGCGGGTCCTGCACCATGTCTCCTTGTCCGTCGGCGAGGGTCAGACCGTGGCGCTGCTCGGCACCAATGGCAACGGCAAATCGACGTTGATGAAAAGCATCATGGGAATGCTGCGGCCGACGGCTGGCTCCGTGGTCGCGGAAATCGATGGCCGCCGGCATGAGCTGGTGGGTCTGTCGACGGAAGCAATCGTGGACCTGGGGATCGCCTTCGTGCCGGAGGGACGGCGGCTGTTTCCCCGCCTTTCAGTCACGGAAAACCTGCTGATGGGTGCATTTCGGAAAACCGCCCGCCCGGACATCCAGAAGAACCTGGCCTTCTGCTTCGAGGTGTTTCCCAGACTGGCGGAACGGCGCAAGCAACTGGCCGGCTCCATGAGTGGCGGCGAGCAGCAGATGCTGGCGCTGGGGCGAGCGTTGATGTCGGCGCCGCGGTTGCTGCTGATCGACGAACCCTCGGTGGGGTTGGCGCCGCTGCTGGTGGCTCGGACGATCGACAAGATCAAGGAGCTGAAGGACAGCTTCCAGTTGGCCGTGCTGATGGCGGAGCAGAATTTCACCCAGGCGATTCGGATCGCCGACCGAGGCTACGTGATCGTGCATGGGCATATTGCATTCGAGGGCCGATCGGCGGATGAATTGAACAATAACGAACTGATCCGGCAGTTTTATCTGGGAGGATGATGGCACCGCGATCCGGCGACCGCGCGACCGCATAGCACCCATGTCCACGACTATTGCATAAATCCAATGCTGCATTACGGCGTTATCCGCGGCCGTGCGCAGGCCCATTTATTCATCCATCAAAGCCGGACATCCCGCCCGACTGATCAGGATGGAGAAATCCGATGAAGAACCTTATTCTCGCCGCTGTAGCAGCTCTCAGCTTGACCGCTGCCATTGCGCCGGTCGCGAATGCCGCGACGTTCCATAACGGCAGCACGATCGCCGGCGACACATTTGCGACACGGACGCAGCAGATCGACAACTACGGTCGCTAAGGCGGCGCGGCGGAGGGTTGGACGCGGAAGTGCCCGTCGGGCAAGCGTTCTTCCGCGGCTCCTTCGGAAACAGAAAGCCTTTGAGGCCGGGACAACCCCGGCCTTTTTGCTTTTCGGACAATCTGCTGATTGTCACGCAGGCAGCTTGCCGGCGATGTCTTCAGGCAGTTGGTCGATCGTTTCCTGCCGACTGTCGAATGATCGGCTGCTTCACTGAAAGGCCATCATGGATGATTATGATGTCCGACAGACCTGACTCAAATCATATCCGTTACGAGTGACAGCAAGTCCTCGACCGGTTTTTTTCCAGTCGGCTCATCAAGGATGGTCGACCACGATCGCGGGACAGACTTGGGTTGGTCATCAACACATGAACACCCGGAGATCAGATCGTTCGCACAGCTCTGGCGGCGTGCCGCGGCCGAATCTGCTTTTTGTTCCCTCGCGGCGTCAAAGGCGTTGCACACCTGTTTGAACAGAGCGGCGCCGGCCAGGCCGCGCTCGGTCTCCCACGTCTTCAGCGCATCCACCATGTCGTAAACAGCACGCAGCAGCGCCACCGCTGCTGGATAGCCGTTGGGATCATCGTCCCGCGTGCATCCCATCCAATGATCAATTCGCTGATGCGCAAAGGCCGCCAGACCGTCAGATGCGGCTGGACATCCCACCCGATCGGGGCGGGAGGTGTACCGGTTGGTCTTTTCAATCCAGCTCGACACGTCGGGATGCGACAGATGATGAATGCAAACCCCATCCTTGGTGGCAAGCTCAAGCATTCGATCTGAGTGACGGACGATGCCGGCATGCACCGTGCGGGAGAATGTCACTGCGCCGCGACGAAACAGCCTGATCTGATGCTCCGGCCAATAATACGCGCGCTCGTCGTGCACACCCAGGATGTAGTGACGCTGCGGGAAGGCATAGATATCCGCGCTCGGATTTAAGACTTCCGCCTGGATCAGCCGTGCGGCCTCGGGACTGAGGCACTCATCGTCATCCATGAACAGGACCCACTCATGCCGACAGAGCGACAGTGCGAGGGTGCGGGTTTCTTCTACCGTCGGCGTCCAGGGAACCGTCACGACCCGGGTGGCAAGGGTTTCCGCGATCAGCCGGGAGTGATCGGTCGAGGATTTGTCCACAACGATCAATTCATCCGCGAACGCCAGCGCCCGCAGGCAGGTGGCCAGCAGGTCGGCGCGATTATAGCAGATCACGAACGCGCTGATCTTCGGACTGGACATCCCACCGCTCTGCTTGCCTGCTGACGGGGACCCTAGGGGCGAATGAGTAAACCGAAGGTTAATGACCGCGGGCTGTCGGCATACAAATCTGCCAATAATCCGGAGCGCGTGAGCAATATCGTCGGCGGTGCTGGATGTGGATTGCGGTGACGCCGTTGCCACCCGGCGTGTGATGCAATGGGCAACGCTGATTTAACCGATAAACTTGAGGATCTCCGCCGCAACCTCGATTGGCTTGTCCAATTCGGCTAGATGGCCCGCGCCGACGATGGTGCGTATCGTGGTTTCCGCTGAAATGCCCTGGGCGAAAACATCCGCGTAGGCGCGCGGCATGATCCGGTCCTGTTCCCCCCAAAGCAGCAGGGTTGGGGCCTTGATCAGCCGCAGCCGCTTCTCGATCCTGGTATTGCCAAGCGGCCAGAAGATGCGGGCCGCAGCTTCGCTGGCACGGACCTGCTCGATCGGCCATTCGATGGAGTTGGCGCCTTCAGGGGGCGCCTTCAGCGCTTTCCATACCTCGGGATCGGCACACATTAGGCCTGCAACGTCGACTGCGCGCTGCGCCCAGGGATCCGTTGGCGGATTGGTTTCATCAAACAGACCGAACGGCGCGATCAGCGCCAGCCTGCGCACCATGTCCGGCCATAGCGCCGCAACCTCGGCGGCCAGCGAGGCGCCGACCGAACTGCCTGCCAGATCAGCTCCCGCCAGACCCGATTTGTCGAGAATTTCCCGCACCGCCAGCAGCCAGTCCAAGTGAGAGTCCAGAACCGAATGACCTCGGTCGCCGCCGGGAAAGCCTGGCAGCGACGGCACGATCACAGTGTGGGAGGCAGCCAGTTCATCGAGGAACGGCACCCAGCGCGGCAGGCCGCCAAAGCCGGCGAGGAAACCCAATCTCGGGCCGCTGCCCTTGCGCCAGACGCGGGTCGGGTAGCCGTTGACCTCAATGGTCATGGTCTCGGGGGCGGAGATCTGGGACATGGGCTACTCCGCCGCCAGCTTGGGCATGAAGGCGGCGATTTTGGAGTGGTGCTCGTTCACGCAGATGGCATCAAAGCCGCACGCAGCGGCATACTCCCGCTCATCCATGAAGTCGTTGTACATCAGGTGCGCGCGCTTGAGCTCAAACAGCGAGGAATGGATGTCGACCCAAACCGACGGATTGGCTTCCCGAAAATCGGCCGGCAGTTCCGTATATGGCATGAGATGGAACCACATCAGCTTCATGAACGGTCTTCCTCGGCAAGAGCTACTGGTCAGTATTGCGGCTGGGTTTTCGGCATGTCAAATTGGCTGGGTGCGCAAAAGGCCTAGTGTGTTAGAACGTTGATAATCAAAGGATCAGTGAGATGAACGACCTTGCTGGCACAATCTCGACATCCGCGCTGGACGGTTCGCCCGCGGCCTGTCTGACCCGTGCCCGAAGCCTGATTCCGCTGCTGCGTTCAGCCGCCGACCGGATCGACGCGAACAACGAACTGCCGCCGGATGTGCTGGACGCGATGCACGAGGCGGGGCTGTTCAGGCTGCTGCTGCCGATAGCCTATGGCGGCTTCGAGCTGAGACCGGTGGATTTTATTCAGTGCGTGGAAGCGGTTGCCGAGGGCGATGCCTCGGCCGCCTGGTGCATGAACCAGGGGTCCGGCTGCTCCATGGCTTCGGCCTACGTGGCGCCGGCGGTGGCGCGGGAAGTCTGGGGCGGCAAGCGCGACGTGCTGGCGTGGGGCCAGGGACCAGGCGCGAAAGCGATCCGGACGGACGGCGGTTGGCGAGTGACCGGTACCTGGACCTTCGCCAGCGGCTCGCGCCACGCCACGTGGCTCGGCGCGATGTGCCCTAGCTTTGAGGGCGACGGCACGCCGATCCGCCATCCGGACGGCAAGGCGTGGGAGCGGACCTTCCTGTTCCGCCGTGAGCAGGCGCGCATCGAGGACGTGTGGCAGGTAATGGGTCTGCGCGGCACCGGCAGCGATACCTACATCATCGAAAACCTGTTCGTGGATGATGCGCACGCGATGACGCGCGAATACGAGCCAGAACGTCGGGCATTCGGGCCGCTGTACACATTCCAGGCCATGCAACTCTATGCCACTGGTTTCGCCAGTGTGGCGCTGGGTGTGTCACGGGCGATGCTGGACGCCTTCGTTGATTTGGCAAAAACCAAAAGCCAGGCTTGGTCAACGGATCAGATGCGTGACAACCAGGCGGTGCAGAACATCATCGGTTATTCCGATGCGGCCTGGAAAGCGGCGCGGGCCGGGCTGCACAAGGTGGTTGATGC
>NZ_CBDIBS010000004.1:1675000-2509763 GCF_965276935.1 Rhodopila sp.
CAACCCACCCGAAAGGGTATCGTCACATGAATCCATAGTGTGACGAGGCGAACCCGGGGAACTGAAACATCTCAGTACCTGGAGGAACAGACATCAACAGAGATTCCGCGAGTAGTGGCGAGCGAAAGCGGAACAGGCCAGTGGTTTTCGAAAGCTAAGCAGAACGCTCTGGAAAGTGCGGCCAAAGCGGGTGATAGCCCCGTATGCGTAAATGTTTGAAAATCCTTGAGTAGGGCGGGACACGTGAAATCCTGTCTGAACATGGGGGGACCACCCTCCAAGCCTAAATACTCCCTGGTGACCGATAGCGAACAAGTACCGTGAGGGAAAGGTGAAAAGCACCCCTAAAGGGGAGTGAAAGAGACCTGAAACCGAATGCCTACAAGCAGTCGGAGCGGCCGGCCCGCGAGGGTTTGGTGCCGTGACGGCGTACCTTTTGTATAATGGGTCAGCGAGTTTCCGTTCGCGGCGAGCTTAAGCCGGTAGGCGTAGGCGCAGCGAAAGCGAGTCTGAACAGGGCGTAGGGGTTCCCATCGTGCTTGCACGATGGGGTCCCGTTCAGTCGCGGGCGGAAGACCCGAAACCGAGTGATCTAGCCATGGCCAGGCTGAAGGTGCGGTAACACGCACTGGAGGGCCGAACCCACGCCTGTTGAAAAAGTCGGGGATGAGCTGTGGCTAGGGGTGAAAGGCCAATCAAACTCGGAAATAGCTGGTTCTCCGCGAAATCTATTGAGGTAGATCGTCACGTCTATGCCCTCGGGGGTAGAGCACTGGATGGGCTAGGGGGGTCCAAAGCCTTACCAAACCTAACCAAACTCCGAATACCGAGGTGTCTTGCGTGGCAGACAGACGGCGGGTGCTAAGGTCCGTCGTCGAGAGGGAAACAGCCCAGACCACCAGCTAAGGTCCCCAAATCGTGGCTAAGTGGGAAAGGATGTGGGAATTCCAAAACAACCAGGAGGTTGGCTTAGAAGCAGCCATCCTTTAAAGAAAGCGTAATAGCTCACTGGTCTAGTCAAGAAATCCCGCGCCGAAGATGTAACGGGGCTCAAGCCACGTACCGAAGCTGTGGGCGCACGTAAGTGCGCGGTAGCGGAGCGTTCCGTACGCCTGCGAAGCCATACCCGTGAGGGGTGGTGGAGGTATCGGAAGTGCGAATGCTGACATGAGTAGCGACAAACAGCGTGAGAAACGCTGTCGCCGAAAGTCCAAGGGTTCCTGCGCAAGGTTAATCCGCGCAGGGTGAGCCGGCCCCTAAGGCGAGGGCGAAAGCCGTAGTCGATGGGAATGGGGTTAACACTCCCCAGCCTGCTGGAAGTGACGAATGGCCGAAATTGTGCGGGCTTATCGGATTGCCCGTGCCGTCACGCCGTTCCGGGAAACAGCTCCAGCGTATAGACCGTACCCGAAACCGACACAGGTGGACTGGTAGAGCATACCAAGGCGCTTGAGAGAACGATGCTGAAGGAACTAGGCAAATTGCTCGCGTAACTTCGGGATAAGCGAGACCCAAGGGTGGGCAACCACGCTTGGGTGGCACAGAGCAGGGGGTAGCGACTGTTTAGTAAAAACACAGGGCTGTGCGAAGTCGAGAGACGACGTATACGGCCTGACGCCTGCCCGGTGCCGGAAGGTTAAGAGGAGGTGTGCAAGCACTGAATTGAAGCCCCGGTAAACGGCGGCCGTAACTATAACGGTCCTAAGGTAGCGAAATTCCTTGTCGGGTAAGTTCCGACCTGCACGAATGGCGTAACGACTTCCCCACTGTCTCCAGCATCGGCTCAGCGAAATTGAATTCCCCGTGAAGATGCGGGGTACCCGCGGTCAGACGGAAAGACCCTATGAACCTTTACTGCAGCTTTGCAGTGGCATTAGGAGGGGGCTGTGTAGGATAGGTGGGAGGCATCGAAGCCAGGGCGCTAGCTCGGGTGGAGCCAACCTTGAAATACCACCCTGACCTCTTCTGATGTCTAACCGCGACCGGTCAGCCCGGTCCGGGACCCTGCATGGTGGGCAGTTTGACTGGGGCGGTCGCCTCCTAAAGTGTAACGGAGGCGCGCGATGGTGGGCTCAGGCCGGTCGGACATCGGCTGCTGAGTGCAATGGCACAAGCCCGCCTGACTGCGAGAGTGACAGCTCGAGCAGAGACGAAAGTCGGCCATAGTGATCCGGTGGTCCCGCGTGGAAGGGCCATCGCTCAACGGATAAAAGGTACTCTAGGGATAACAGGCTGATCTCCCCCAAGAGTCCACATCGACGGGGAGGTTTGGCACCTCGATGTCGGCTCATCACATCCTGGGGCTGGAGCAGGTCCCAAGGGTTCGGCTGTTCGCCGATTAAAGTGGTACGTGAGCTGGGTTTAGAACGTCGTGAGACAGTTCGGTCCCTATCTGCCGTGGGTGTTGGAGACTTGCGAGGATCTGTCCCTAGTACGAGAGGACCGGGATGGACAGACCTCTGGTGCACCGGTTGTCACGCCAGTGGCACCGCCGGGTAGCTATGTCTGGACAAGATAACCGCTGAAAGCATCTAAGCGGGAAACTTACCTCAAAACCAGGTCTCCCTGGGGTCACACCCTGTAGGGCCGTGATAGACCATCACGTCGATAGGCCAGACGTGCAAGCGCGGCAACGCGTGCAGCCAACTGGTCCTAATCGCCCAAGCGGCTCGATCCCCCAACAGCCCCCTACAGGCCAACACCATGCATGGAAATCATCCCCCGCCACAGCCTCCGCCGTGACAGCCTTCCCCCCCAACAGCGCCGGGGTCGGTTGGCAACGGCGCGGGCCTGCAAGCCGCGGGGGTGAACGCTGCGGGCCGCCAACACAGTCACACAACACCAGAACCACGATCCCCCCTCGCCCAATCACCCTCGACAGGGTGGATTGGACGACCTGGTGGCCATGGCGGGGAGCCCGCACCCGATCCCATCCCGAACTCGGCCGTGAAAACCCCCAGCGCCCATGGTACTGTGCCTCAAGGCACGGGAGAGTAGGTCGCCGCCAGGTCCTCCCATCCACCCTGGAACGCCGTTGCCAGTCGTCAGGGTTCAGACGTCGATCCTCAGACGAAAGCGAAACCCCTCCAGCGCGCAAACCGCCACGTGAACGGCGCAACGTTACCACCACCGCGGGGTGGAGCAGCCCGGTAGCTCGTCAGGCTCATAACCTGAAGGTCACAGGTTCAAATCCTGTCCCCGCAACCCCCCCCATCACCATCCCCCACCACCGCAGAGGCCGCGCCTTCCTGTGGCGACAGGAGAACAAGGGGGCAGGTCATACAATCCGACTTGCACCGATTAGAAACTCCTTGTTTCCCTGCGGCCCTGTTACGGGACTTTCGAGCACGCCTGACACAGTCCAGCCAGGTAGACCTCGCCACCATGCCTCAACCCGCTCGCAAACAGCGTCATGCACAGTTGAATCGCGCACCACGCCCTTGTTTCCAACTGCCGCGACATCAGCCTCGAACTGAGGTTTTATCAGCGCAATAGCCCAGGCGCCGGGACCACATAGAGAGAGCGGCGCCGGCAGCAAGGTGGACAGTCCAATAAAGCTGACGTCACAGACCAGCGCCCCGATCGGCTCAATAGCCATTGTCGCATCCAGGTAGCGTGCGTTGGTCTTCTCGTGCACCTTGACCCGATCATCACAACGCAGTTTCCAGGCAAGTTGCCCATAGCCGACATCCACGGCGTGAACCTTCCTCGCGCCGTTCGTCAGCAGTACGTCGGTAAATCCGCCGGTCGAGGCACCCAGATCCAGACAAACCCGGCCGGCCGGAGAAAAGCCGAAATGCGCCAATCCATGCGCCAATTTCAATCCGCCGCGGGAAACCCAGGGATGCTCCTGCCCGCGTACCGCCAACAGCGTGCCCTCGGCCAGCAGATCGCCCGCTTTCGCGATGCGCTTATGACCGGAAAATACTCTTCCGGCCAGGATGAGCGCCTGAGCCTTGGCATTGTCTTCAACCAACCCAAGCTTGACCAGCCATTGGTCCGCGCGGAGCTTCACACGCCTTACTCAAGCGGCCGCGTCGCCAGAGATCCGTCGGCGCGCTGCACCAATGCCTCGACGCGCGCTTCCACCTCGGCAAGCTTTGCCTCGCAATGGCGGCGCAAGGTCACGCCCCGCTCGAACGCCTGGATCGCGGCATCCAGTTTAAGCGTGCCGCCCTCCAGGCGATGCACGAGCTGGTCAAGTTCCGCCAAGGCGTCCTCGAACGATAGCAGGATGACGTCGTCTCGCAGGCTGTCCGACACGCTTGGTTTTCCTCCTAATTCTACTGTGTCACTTTCTTCCTACATGGAAGGGATGACAAAACCTGATGCAAAGCAAACGCAGTCTGACGAGGATTGGTTCGCGGCCTATCTGGCTGGGATAACCCAGGTGTTGGGCCATGCCAGCCGAGTCGCACCGGCACAGGCCAACTGCAGCGGATTGTTGCTGCCCGGCGAACGCAAAAGCATCGAGCCGATGGCCGCGCGGATTGAACCGGATCAGGTGCAGGCGGTGCACCAGTCGATGCACCATGTCGTGGCCCAGGCCGCGTGGGATGACGCGGCGGTGCGCCAGCAGGTGCTGCCGGCGATCGCGCGGCATGGGCCGATTGGCTACTGGATTGGCGATGACAGCGGCTTCCCGAAGAAGGGTCAGCACTCGATCGATTTGGCGCGGCAAGACTGCCGGCGGCGTGGCAAGCGGGACAACCGCCAGGTGGCGATCAGCCTGTCGGTGGCCAACGATCAGGCTAGTCTGCCGGCTGGCGAGCAGCTTTATCTGCCGCAGGCCTGGCCAGATGACAGCGCGCGGCGCGCCGAGGCCGGTGTGCCGGAGACAATTACGTTTCAGACCAAGGGAGGGGGTGGGCATACCACTGAAAACAAAGAGATAGCGCATGATTGCGCTGAGCGGAACCTTTACGGCGCGTGAAGCACTCGAGCAAACAAAAAGCTAGACCCTGGTCGGACACTGGCGAAGATGCAGCCTCAATCAATCATGGTCTAAACGATCTCCTCCTCGATCTTGTTCACCATTCGCAGAAAGCGCCGGGTGCGCTCCTGAACCGGCCGGTCAAGAACCTGTTCGGCGGCACCCTGTTCCACGATCAAGCCATCGTCCATGAACAGGATTCGATCGGCGACATCGCGGGCGAAACGAACCTCGTGGGTGACGATAATCATGGTCATGCCTGCTTCAGCAAGGCCACGAATCACCGCCAGAACCTCCCCCACCAGTTCCGGATCCAGCGCGGAGGTTGGTTCATCGAACAGCATCACCCGCGGCGAGACGGCCAGGGCACGGGCGATTGCCACCCGCTGCTGTTGCCCCCCCGACAACTGATGCGGAAAATGTTCGGCGTGCCTGGCAAGGCCGACAGCGGCAAGCAGCCGCAGGCCGATGGCGCGCGCATCATCGGGCGGTTCGTGATAAACCGTTACGGGGGCCTCGATCACGTTCTCCAGCGTGGTCAGGTGCTCGAACAAGTTGAAGTGCTGGAACACCATGCCGATACGGGCCTTGGCGCGGGCCTGCGCCAGCCGGCGCGTGGGCCGTAGACCGCCGCCGGGTATCTTTTCGTATCCGACATGGATGCCGTGCACGGTGATCTCACCCCAGCCCAGCGGCTCCAGGTGATTGATCAGCCGCAGCAACGTGCTCTTGCCGGAACCGCTGGGCCCCATGATCACCACGACCTCGCCGGTATGCACAGTCATGTCGATGCTTTTCAGGACCTCCCGCGTGCCATAGGATTTTTGGACGTTCCGGCAGACCACGCACGGCTCGGCGTTCGTGCTTGCAAGATCGCGACAGATGCCGGCGATCAGCGTGGGCAGGCGTTCGCGCGGCGGTTCCGGGCGCGGCTCGGCCGCTGGCTCCGCAGGCTTGCTGCGTCCGAAAATCGACAGCAGACGCCCACTGATCCCCGTGCGATCGTCCCGCATGAAGTCGAAGCGGCGTTCGGCGGCGAGCTGTGCGACCGCAACCGCACTTGTCATGGTCAAATAGATCAGCCCAGCCGCGGTGAACACCTGGAAGAAGCGGAAGTTCTGCGCGACGATCTGCTCCGCCCGGAGCGTCAGTTCGTTAACGAAGATCACCGACGCGATCGACGTTCCCTTGATCAGGCTGATCGTCTGGTTGGCGAGAGCCGGCAGGATCGCCCGCATCGCCTGCGGCAGGATGATACGTCGGAGCGTGAGCAAGGGCGGCATGCCTAGCGCCGTTGCGGCGGTGCTCTGGCTGCGGTTCACCGACAGAATGCCGCCGCGGATGATCTCGGCGGTGAAGGCAGCCTCGTTCAGCGAGAAGCCGACCACCGCCGTGGTGAACGTGCCGAACGTCAGGCCCACCGCGGGCAGCACATCGAAAATGAACACGAGTTGCAGCAACAGCGGCGTGCCGCGCATGAACCAGATGTAGAACCAGGCAATGCCGCTTAGCACTGAACTGCGGGACAATCGCAACAGCGCCAGCCCCAGGCCAAGGATAAGCCCTGCCGCCATCGCCAGTCCGGCGATCTCGAGCGCCAGCAGGGCGCCCTGCAGCATGAACGATGAGGTCAGGTAAGTAACAAAATTGTTCGGCATGACGATGACTACCCAGCAAACATGCCAACGGACGGCTCCAGAAGCATGGAGCGGGCGTCCTGCCCCTGAAGTTTATCGTATTTCGCTGCGGCCCGTCGGTCTGGGCAGGCCATTGAAAGCAAGCATCCAGTACCGACCCCATGGCAGAAGATGACGCTTCTAAAGTATAGACGTCCTGCGCCGGCCGAGAGGCTGCATCCTTTTAACGCGCGACATATCGGTGCGACGCAGGCGCCCAGGCCGGCAGCCCTGCTCTCAAGCGACAAGCAGTCCACGTCACGACGCCCTCATCAACCGAATCGCACTCACTTGGTCAGGATTTCAGGAGGAAGCAGCAGCTTCGGATCAAGCTTGTATGACGTGTAGATCTTCGCGACCTGGCCGGTGGCCAAGGTAGCCCCCATGCCGTCGGCTATTGCCTGCTCAAGCTCCGTACGTCCCTTCGCGATGGCGACACCAACCTTGACGTCGGGCAGGAAATTGAACCCGGTCTCCATGTTCGGCCTTTCAGCCGTTGCCGCGACGGCCATCGCCGAGGACGACAGAACGATGTCGGCCCGATTCGTTTCGATCATCTGCCATGCACTAGGTCTGTCTTGATACGTAATGATATCGATGGGCGGCTTCCCGGCCTGGGTGCACTTCTGGTTGAGGCTGACGAGCAGCAACGCTTCAACCGTGCCGAGACCGGCGACGGCGCGAACACCGCACAGGTCAGCCAGCGATTGGATGTTCTTCGGATTGCCCTTCCGCAGTATCGCACTGTCGGACGCTGTACCGTACAGGACATAATCGACTTTTTGGGCACGCTCCGGCGTGTAGTAGAGGTCGTCCCACATGACGTCGATACGGCCGGACGCGACGGCGGGAAGCAAGCCCGACCAGGCGCCGACCTGGAAGGTCACCGGAACACCGATGCAAGCGAATACCACCCGCGCGTAGTCCGTGTCCGCGCCCAGCAGGCGGTCGGGATTTGACGGATCATGATAGCTATAGGGCAGCGACACGCCGTCCTGACCAACCTGGATGGTCTTGCCAACCAGGCCGGGATAACGCACGGCAAGCTTGTCCGGCTGGCAAGGCTTCACGTCGGCAGCGCATGCCGATCCCATCGACAAGAACAGCATGAAGCCGCACAAGGCGCTGGAAAGCCATGCTGCTGGCTGCGTGATCATGGCACGGATTCCTCAAGACAGAGGTGGCGAGGCGGTCTGTTGATCACAACGCTTGATGGATGCTTCGACTGCTGCGTTGGCGTGTACTTCGGGCTGATAGATCCGGTGGCGAACTAGCAATCCGCGTGCCAGCGTCAGACTGTTGTATGGCGGCCTTTGTGGACGGATACTGAAAGCGGCATCGCTGGCCTCTCCTCGGCCACGGAAAAACTTCCGCAACAGGCAGATCTGTCGCAGTGAGGCCAAAGCCAGCAGCCAATGTTTAACAATAGGGCAGTATGCTTGATATAGGACCGACGGAAGCCAGGTGACGCCGAAGTCTGACGTTCCCTACAGCAACTGCCCGCCATCCACTACGATCGTCTGCCCGGTCACCCACGACGCCAGCGGCGAGGCCAGGAACAGCACCACGTTCGCCACCTCCTCCGGCGTGCCCAGTCGCCCGAACGGGATCGCATTCAATACCGCGCCATAAAGCTTCGGGTTGTCCGTCTTGCGCCGGTCCCACACCCCGCCAGGAAACTCGATGGATCCCGGTGCGATCCCGTTCACCCGCACCCCGGCGCGCGCGTACATCGCCGCCTGGGTATTCGTGTAGTGGATGACCGCCGCCTTGATCGCGCCATACGGCGGCTGCCGCGCCGCTGGCCGCAGCGCGGAAATCGAGGATGTATTGACCACGCTGCCCTTCGCCGCGGTCAGGAACGGCAGTGCGGCCTGTGTCGCATGCACGATCGCCAGCATGTCGATCGCCAGGCTGGACACCCAGGCCGCCTCGTCATCCGCTGACCCAAAGGCCGAGGCATTGTTGACCAGCACGTCGATCCCGCCCAGTTCCGCCGCCGCCTCGGCGACATAGGCCTTGATCGCGGCCGCATCGCCCAGATCGACCGACGCGGCATGTGCCGTGTGGCCAAGGGCGGCGACCTCCCCGCGGGTCTTCTCCAGCGTCTCCGCGCCACGAGCGCAGATAGAGACATCCGCCCCGCTCGCCGCCAGTTCCAGCGCGATGGCGCGGCCAATGCCGCGGCTGCCGCCGCAGACAACGGCCTTGCGGCCGGTGAAATCGATGTTCATCGCGATCCTTCCCCTATTCCGGCGGATCGAACACCGCTTTGGCGTCCTCGCGCAATGCGGCGCGGGAGGCATCAGTGAAATAGAACATGTGCCCACCCGGATAGACCTTCAGCACGACCGGTGCCGCACCTGTCATCTCCGGCAGCATGTCCAGCAGCCGAGCGGTGCCGGCGTAGGGGGTACGGAGGTCGAACAGGCCCTGCGCAACCAGCACCCGCAGATGCGGATCGACCGAGCGGGCCGCCTGCAGCGCGGTCAGCGACTCTGGCCGGCCCAGGCCATGTCCCCAGTCCCAGGACCCGAACACGGCATCGCTCGACAAGTGATACACCATATCCGGGCGCCAGTTCAGCTTGCCGGTATAGATTGCCATCATGGCGCTGGTCACCGGTGCCTCGAAGCCGCCGAGAACAGGGTCGGGAAACTGACCGTCGAGCTGGCGCGGCGTTGGATCGGGTCGGGTCGCGGTGCCGTCGTAGACGCTGGCGACCTGACCGGGAGCCACTGCCTGTTGGAACACCGAAGCGTCCAGCCGCCCATGCATCCGCCGCACCAGCGCGGTGTCCAGGCCGGTCAATGCCGCCACCTGGGTGGTCAGCCGGTCCGTCGCCGCGGCGTCGTGCTCGCCGCGCAGGATGTCGGTGATATAAGCGCCGTGCGCATAGGCTTCCACATCGGCCAGATCCGAGCGTTCCACCGGGCCGTGTTCCGCCCGCACGACCGCGACCTCGGAGGGCAGCAGATCGACCCAGCTCAGCGGATCGGCGAAGCCGCTTTCCTGATGCACATCCAGCAACGGCGACAGCAGCACCAGCCCGCTGACACCGATCCCTTCATCCGATTGCAGCTTGCGCACCAGGCGTGGCCCGCGGAACCCGCCATAGCTCTCGCCGACGATGTATTTCGGTGATGCCATGCGGCCGTTCCGGTCCAGCCAGCGGCGGATCGTCACCGCCAGCGCGTCGATGTCGCCGCCAACCGACCACAGGCGCCGGCGGGTATCGGCATCCGTCGCTACGACCGAGGAATAGCCGGTGCCCGGCGGGTCGATGAACACCAGATCGGTGAAATCCAGCCAGGTCTCCGCGTTCGGCACCGGTACCGGGGAGGCGGAGGGGCCGTCGACATGCGTATCAAGACGGACCCGCCACGGTCCCAGCGCCCCCATCTGCAACCAGGCGGACGCCATGCCGGGGCCGCCATTGAAGACGAAGGTGACCGGTCGGAGGATAGCTTCGGCACTCTCCATCTGGTAGGCGATGAACGCTATGTCGGCGACCGGCGCATCCTTGCCGTCGCGCAGGCGAATGCTGCCGGCGGTCGCGGTAAAGCGCAGGACCCGCCCTGGCAGGTCAAGCGCCTGATGGGTGGTCAGATCGGCCGGCAGATGGACCGCCTCGGGCTCTCGCGTCGGCGGATCGGACCGTTGGGCATGGGCGGGATGAGGCACGCACCAAGCCAACAGCGATAACAGCAACAGCAGCGGCATCATCATCGTGGACCTATACCACGCGCCCCTCGTGCCGCACATCGAAGGGACCGCTGACGTCGTTATTCTTTGCCCGACTGAACGGCAGGCCGTTCCGGCCGGCTTGAACGCGAGCGGCGCTCGCGATGTCGGACGTCTGCCAACACAAGTACGCGAAGATCCAATCGTCGCATAGCCGTATCGGTAAAACGATGGCAGAAGCATTTTCTGCCTCCAACTCACGCCATGATCCGCCAGAGAATTTTGATGCAACCTTCGTAAATGTCAATGCTTTTTGGTGTAAACAAGGCAGCGCCTCTGGTCCGCTTCATGCCCGTTTCCAATCATTACGAAAAGCTTGCCGCGTCCGCCATCCTCGTCCTGGGTTCCCCAAGGTCCGGCACAACGTGGCTGGCGAAGATCATCGACAGCCATCCCGATGTTCTCTATCGGCACGAGCCTGATGAGCTGGCGGGTCCAGACCAGCGGGCGGCGCCGGTGGATCAAATCAGCGCCTGGATCCGTCAGCGCGGGCTCCGGTCGGCCGCCAAGCGTCCCTTCTTCGCGAAGTCATGGCGTCCCGTGCCGCTTGAGTTCACCCGCAAAAGTCTGTCCCTGGCGCTGGCGGCGGCACAACGCATCCCGATGACGGCCGCTCCCGCCAGCCGGTTGGCGCTGCCCGATCTGGTTGCCTTACATCGCCGTCATAAGGTGCGTGCCGCGGTCAAGCTGGTAAACTGGGATGGCAGCCTGGCCGTCGAGACCATGCCGGACTGCCGCTGCTGCTTTATTCTGCGGCATCCTTGTGGCCAGGTGGCATCCATCATGGCGGGCTGGGCTGACGGGCGCTTTGCGGCAAGCGGAACCGGTTCCGGCGAACCGGTCGATCTGGCCGAAGCCGTGTCGTTCGCCGCGACGAAGGGGGTCGGCAAGCGGGAATTCGATGCGCTTTCCGACGCCGGCAAGCTTGCCTGGGGCTGGCTGGCCTTCAACGAGCCAGCGGTCGAAAGACTTCAGCATCAGCCGAACGCACGTATCGTGATTTACGAAGACCTCTGCCGCCAGACCGAGTCCCTGTCAAAGGACCTCTTCGCCTTCGCCGGCCTTGAGTGGCAGCAGCAGACTGCCGCGTTCCTGGCCGCCAGCACGCGCGGCGGCCAGTCCTTGGGCTACTATGACGTGATCAGGGTCACCGCCGTGGTCGCGGACCGCTGGCGCCAGAGCATGAGCCGGCCGGACCAGGACGCGGTTCGCGCCATCGTACGCACCTCGCCGCTCACGCGGTATTGGTCGGATCTGGCGGCGGACGTGAACGACCCGGCCATCACGCAATAGCGGCTGATCGGATTTAAATTGAAACAACTTGGTTTCATGCCAACGTGACTTGTTCCAGCACAACGGTTAATCCAACTACGGGTTAATCGTTGCCTATCAGCCACCCGTCGTGCATGACAGGCATGACGGGTCGTTTTAACCGTTGGCACTGCCGGAACCAGCTATCACACCGGGGCCGCCACTTTGAGGCTAGAGGCAACGCGTCCGTGTATCGGCAGATCATCGGCTATATTCCATCCAACATTGTTCCAGCCGTCGTTTCGATGGTTATGATCTATGCCTATACGCGGCTTCTGTCGCCGGCGGCATTCGGCAGCTACACCTACGTCTTTTCGGCCATCTTGATCTTGCAGACCTCGCTGTTCTACGCGCTGCCAATCGCGGTCATGCGCTTCTATCCGGCGGCGACCATTTCCGGCCGACGCGACGACCTGCTGAAAGAGGCATACGTCGTCTTTTACGCCCTTTGTGGCGCGGTCTGCCTGCTATGGGTTGGCGCCGGTCTGCTGGTCAATCTGCCGGCGCAGTATCGTGCCCCGATCTGGCTGGCCCTGCCCCTGCTGTTGTTCCGCTCGCTGGTCCAGTTGAACCAGGCGATCAACCGCTCCGGCAACAACATGAGGCGCTTCAACACGATTGAGTGTCTCCATGCCGTGCTAGGCTTCGGCCTCGGGTTCTCGGCGCTGTTCGTCCTCGGACGCGGCGCGGATGCGATCCTCACAGGCCTGCTGATCGCCGCGATCCTCTGCGCCAGCATCGACCTGCGGCTGCTGGCGGTGCCGTTCCGCCGCGCCGCGAAGGTCCTGGATCGAGCCGAACTGGTCAGGCTGGTGGAGTATTCATGGCCGATGGTCGCGGTCGCGGCCACCGCCATGATCATGCAGAACAGCGACCGGTTCCTCCTCGGCTCGCTCGCCGGCACCGAGATGCTGGGGATCTTCGCCGTCGCCTACAATCTGGTGGAGCGGCCGACCACGGTGATATGCTCCTCGATTTCCACCGCGACCTTCCCGCTGGTGGTTCAGGTGCTGGAGCACCAGGGCAAGGAGGCGGCGCGCCTGCAGGCCGGGCGCAACGGGATCGCGCTGCTGGCGGTCACCCTGCCGGCCTGCGTCGGGCTGGCGTTCACCGCCGATTATGTGGCGTCATCCCTGGTCGGGCCGGCATTCCGCGATGGCGTGGCGACGCTGATCCCGATCATGAGCCTGACTGCCCTGGCACGCGGGCTGCGGGCACATTTCATCGACCACGCCTTCCATCTGTCCGGACGGCCGCTGATGATGCTCTGGACCTATGCGCCGGCCACGCTGCTGAACATCGGCCTGAACCTGTATGTCATCCCCCGCTACGGCATGCTGGGCGCCGCCTGGACGGCGTTCGCCTGCCAGTGCGGCATCGTCGTGGCCGGCTGGTTTGTCGGCACCTCGGTGTTTCCCGTCTGGCTGCCGGTCTGGCAGGTGGTCCGCTGCGTGGCCGCCGTGGTGCCGATGATCATCGGGCTTAGCTTGATCCGCTTTCCGCTGAACTGGTTCGGACTGCTCGCGGCGGTTTTGCTCGGCAGCGCGATCTATCTGGTAAGCGCCATCGTTCTGGACGTCGGAGAGGTTCGCACCCTCGGCTGGAACGCGCTGCGCAGGCGGATCAGGCCGAACATTGCGGTGCTCACGGATTGATCTCCGGCCAGGAGGCCACGTTCATGCAATACGAATGGCGGAAATTGCGGGCGGACCAGTTGCGGGAGCAGGCGCGTCTCGACGCGATCGTCATCCTGCCGGTCGCGTCGCTGGAACAGCACGGCCCGCATTTGCCGGTCGAGGTCGACTCCCTGCTGGGCGAGACGGTCGCCGCGCGAACCGCCGAGAAGCTGCTGGCGAAGCGCCAGCCGGTGCTGGTGCTGCCGGTGCTGTGGACCGGCCTGTCGGAGCATCACATGAGCTTCGGCGGTACGGTGACGCTGGACAACGCCGCGTTCGCTGCCCTGATCGAAGGCGTGGCGCGGTCCGTCCTGCGGCACGGGTTCAAGCGGATCGTGCTGCTCAACGCGCATGGCGGGAATGAAAACGCCCTGCGCACCATCACCGACGACCTGACGCCGAAGCTGGGCGTGCCGATCGTGCAGTTCACATACTGGTATGCCGCGGCGGTCGCGATCGCTAAAATCCTGGAGACCCAGGGTGGGCTGCAGCACGCCTGCGAGGCGGAAACCGCGATGATGCTGGCCATCCGGCCTGATCTGGTCGCGATCGATCGCATCCCCTTGGCAAAGTCCAACCCCACGCCGGACCTGTCCGATGTCGTCGGCGGCGGGGTCTATCGCTGGCGCAGCATCGGCAGCCGGTCGAGCTCCGGCGTGATCGGCAACCCGGAGGCAGCGACGCCAGGGAAGGGGGAAGCATTGCTCGACGCAATTTCCACCGCGCTGGGGGAGAAGCTGTGCAATCCGGCGCTATGGGATTTGCCGTGGACCTCGGAGAATGTCACGGATTAGCGCCAGCACGCCACGCTTGTCATCGCCCTGGGCTGACCGGACCGGGAAAGGCCCCGATAAACCGGCGATGACGAACAGGCGCCGGCGGTGAAAGAGGAAGCGACGATGACCATCGAGCTGACCGTCAACGGGCGCAGCGCCAGCATTCATGCAGCGGCCACCACGCCGCTGCTGGATGTACTGCGCAATCATCTGGATCTTAAAGGCTCCCGCTATGGCTGCGGACTGGAGCAGTGCGGCACCTGCATGGTGCTGATCGACGGCGAGCCGGCCTATGCCTGCGCGCGCGAGGTGGGCTCGCTGGCGGGCCGATCGGTGACGACGATCGAGGGACTGGGAACAGCGGACGATCCGCACCCGTTGCAGCGCGCGTTCCTGCAGGAGCAGGCCGGGCAGTGTGGCTACTGCCTGTCCGGGATCATCATCAGCGCCAAGGCGCTGCTGGACCGCAATCCCGCGCCGACCCGGGCGGATATCGTCGCGGCCCTGGATAAGCACCTCTGCCGCTGCGGGACGCACACGCGGATCATCGGTGCTGTCCAGAAGGCCGCCGGCATGGCCGTGGCGGTTACGCGAGCGGCGACATGAGCGAGAGCCTGCCCCTCAGCATCCAGAACAACCGGCGGATGGAGACGTGGCTGCGCTTCCAGCCGGACCGCACCGTCAGGCTGGCCGTGGGAAAGGTCGAGATCGGCCAGGGCGTGCTGATCGCGCTGTCGCAAATCGCCGCCGAGGAGCTCGATGTGGCGATCGGGCGGATCAACATCCTGTCCGGCGACACCGCTGACGCGCCAGACGAGGGATCCACCAGTTCCAGCCAATCGATCGAGATGTCCGGCCGGTCCGTGCGCCTTGTCAGCGCCGAGTTGCGCGCGCGCATCCTCGGCCGGCTGGCGCAGCGGCTGAACTGCGCGCCGGACGACCTGTCGGTGGACGACGGCGTCTTCCTGCAAAACGGCAACGCCACCGGCCATGACTACTGGAGCTTCTCCGGCACCGAGGACTTCGCCGCCGAAATTGAAGGTTCGGCTCAGCCGAAATCCCCCGCTGACTACAAGGTGGTCGGCCAGCCGGTTCCGCGCATCGACCTGATCGCCAAGGTGTCTGGCGCGGCGTTCATTCATGACATCGTCCGGCCGGACATGCTGCATGCCCGCGTGCTGCGCCAGCCGTCGCGTGACGCACGGCTGGCGGCGCTGAACGAGGTGGCGATCCGACGCGCCGCCGGGGCTGACATCCGGATCGTAAGGAGGGGTGACTTCGTCGGCTTTGTCGACGCAGACGAAACCACGGTGCAGCGCGCCGCCGTGGCCGCGGCTTCGCATGCGGTCTGGAGTGGCGTGCGACAGCTCGATCCCGCACAGCAGGAAGCCGCGTGGTACCAGACTCAGCCGTCGGACGATCGGCATTACGGCGATGCTATCCCGCCAGCCGACACCGGCGTAATCGTCAGTGAGACCTATTCCCGTCCGTTCGTCGCCCATGCCGCGCTGGCGCCATCCTGCGCGCTGGCGGAGTACCGCGCCGGCCATCTGTCGGTCTGGTCGCATACCCAAGGCGTCTATCCGCTGCGCAACAGCCTGGCTTGCATCCTTGGCTTACGGCATGACCAGGTGACGGTCCGCCACGCGCATGGCGCCGGGTGCTATGGCCACAACGGCGCTGACGATGCCGCGCTGGACGCGGCGGTCATCGCCCTGCGGATGCCTGATCATTGCATCCGCGTGCAGTGGCGGCGGGAAGAGGAATTCGGCTTCGAGCCGGTCAGCACCGCGCAGATGACCCGCATCCGCGCCGCTCTAGACGAGGCCGGACGGCCGGTGGACTGGACCGCCGAAATCTGGGCCGGCTCGCACGTCCAACGCCCGGTGTTCGGCGGCACCATGCTGGCGCATGAGGCGCTGCCGACCCCGCCGCCGCCCGCCAAGGCAAACGACCCGACCGAGGCGAACGGCGGCGGCGGCACCCGCAACGCGTTTCCGCTGTATGATTTTCCCGCCAAGCGGGTGATCCACCATCTGGCGCTGGAGACGCCGGTGCGAACCTCCTCGCTGCGCGGCCTGGGCGCGCTGCCCAATGTGTATGCATTGGAATGTTTCATGGACGAATTAGCGGAGCGAGCCGACGTCGATCCTGTCGTGTATCGTTTGTCGCTGCTGTCCGATCCGCGCGCGCGCCGGCTGATCGAAAACGTGGCGGCGCGCTGCGGCTGGGCGGCGCGTGGGCCGGCCGGCACCGGCCAAGGGCTGGGCCTGGCCTGGAGCCGCTACAAGAACAAGGCGGCCTATGCCTGCGTAGCGGTCGCGTTGGAGGTCGATCACGACATCGCCTTGCGCCACGTCTGGTGCGCGGCCGACGCCGGCCTGGTGATCAACCCGGACGGCGCGCGCAACCAGATGGAAGGCGGGATCGTGCATGCCGCCAGCATGACACTAAAGGAAAAAGTAACGCTGGATGGAGACGGTATCACGTCGCTGGATTGGCGCAGCTATCCGATCATGCGGTTCTCCGAGGTGCCGGAGATCGACACGGTGATCATCGACAATCCGCACCAGCCGACCTTGGGCATGGGCGAATGCACGTTCGGTCCGACCGCCGCCGCCATCGGCAACGCGGTGGCACATGCACTGGGTGTGCGGATCAGGGACATGCCGCTGACCCGGGAGCGAATAGCAGCGGCTTTGGTACGTTAAAGCGATTCCCGATCACGTCGCGCCAATCCGTCATGGCAAGCATCCGCCGGGTCAACTGCCCCCGTGAACATCCGTCCCATCCAGCGCCGGCAATGCTACATCACTGAAACCAACCGCATCGATGAAGCCATACTGCGGCGTCACGATACGCGGCACCGGCTTGGGCTGCAGCAGATACTGGCGCAGGAAGGCCATCCGGTCACCGCCTTCGATGCAGTGCCAGCGACCCTGCTCGTGAAAATACATGGTGCGGTACGGCGCCACCGCCTCGGCGACCTGCAACGCGCGCCGGATCCGCATCACCGCATTCAAGTATGCGTCCTCGCCCGCGACGAGATTGAACGGGTGGAACGACAGATGCAGGAACGGCCTGGTTTCGGCCAGCAGGGCGGCGATCGCCGGCACCACCAGATACTCCGCGCCTTCGATGTCGATCTTCAGCAGCGTCCGCCCGGTCACACCCACCGCGCGCAGCACGGCGTCCGCATCGCGTAAGCCGACCATCGCCTCGGGCGCGCCATCCAGGATGCGCCCGCGCTCGATCGTCCGAAAGATGCTGGAACCCGAGTCCGCGGCGCCCTTGCCATACAGCGGAACCTGCTCGTCGCGGTCGCCCAGCCCATGCCCGAACAGCCTGATGCGATGCCGCAGCGCATCGTTCTCCGCGACGTTGCGGTTCAGCAGGCCGAAGTTCGTCGGGCTGGCCTCGAAGGCGCAGACCTCCGCCACGCGGCCGGCGGCATATAGGCTCATCAGTCCGACATAGGCACCGACATCGATCATCTTGTCGCATGACGGCAGCACGGCATCGAAGAACTCCAGGGTGCCGGCTTCGAACGGCGAGCGGAACTCGTCCAGCGCCGCCGCCACGGCGGCATGCCGGATCACCCGGAAGCATTGACCACGCCAGGCCACGGGGTCCGAGGCCTCGGCTTCAGGCACCAGCCTGCCGGTCCCCACCATCATGATGCCATCGCCAGCGCCGGCGCCCGCAACAGCTCCGCCGTGGCGGCGAGTTGCCGGCTCAGCGAGAAGTGCCGCGCGACGTGGTCGCGCCAGCGATGCGGTGCGGCGTCGCGGATCAGCCAGACGGCCTCCTCCACCGTGCCGAAGCGCGTGGCCGAAGGCCAGAACTCGGCCGACCCGGGATGGTCGAGCACGGCCAGGTCGCAGCCGACCGAAGCAGCCTCGGCAATGCCATAGCCAAAGCTTTCATGCAGGCTGGTGTGCAGCAGGGTGCCGTTGCGCGCGTGCCAGGCCGGCATGGCGGAGGGCGGCAGCCGCCCGTCGATATGAACCGCATCCAGCAGATCGAGGCGCCCTGCCAGATGGAAGAACGACTCGGTCGCCAGCGGCTCACCGCCGTTGCTGCAGATATGCAGGTGGTAGCGCTCGTCCAGGACACGCAGGCCGAACAGGATCTGCAACGCCAGCGACGGGTTCTTGCGCAACGTCATCAGGCCGCACCAGCCGACGCGGTAGCGGTCCCAGCTCGCCAACGGAACAAACAGCGTCGGATCGAGGCCGTTGTGCACCAGATGCAGCCGCGTCGTCCGCTCCAGCTTCGGCGCCGCCTTGGCGACGCGGGCCGCCATGTCGCGGCTGACGACAATGACGTCGCTGACCTTGTGCCACGGCGTGTCCGCGACGTGGCTGGTCTCCATCGCCTCGATCCGGTGCACCCGCACGATCACCCGGCGGCCGCCGAAATCGGTCTGGCCGATCAGACGCGGGAACGGTGGCCAGCAGAACTCGAACCAGAGTGCGTCGATGTCGGGCCGGTCGGTCCACGCCAGCGCTGCCTCGAATGCCGCCAGGCTGGTCACCTGGAAGGCCTGCACGTCGTGATTGGTCATGCCAGGCAAGCCGTCGAGCAGCGCCTGCGCGAAATGATCCAGGCCTGGCAGCAGCAGGAAGGCGAGACGCGGGCGACGGGGCAGCGGCTCCGGAACGAACGGCGGGAGATTGGATATCGGCGGCGTGGGCAGCTGGTCCATTTCTGGCCTCGAGCAAGCGACCCGATCACGTAACAAGGGAGAGGTTAACCAATGACTAACGCCGGCGAGGCATGCAGGCGCTGACCGGCAAGGCCGACAAGCTGTGCTGACGCCATCACCAGCGGCACGTGCCAGTGCGGATCGTGCCGCCGACAGAACGCCTCCATGCCTACGACGAGCAACGATTCGAAGGCGGCCCGGCAGAGCCTGACGGCCGCCGGATGCGACCGGTGACTAAAGCTGGACAGCACATGATCATACTGTTTCCGATCCAGCCCGTAGGCATGCGCCACCACGGCGTCGATCGCCGCCCGCACGGTCGGGCACGCTCGCGGTTCATCTCGTGGACCACCAACCTGTTCCCGCCATAACGCGTCGTAGCCGTCATGAATGCAGGACAGCCGCAGCGCGGCGTGGGCCAGGAAACGGCGCTGGGTTTCGTCCAGGTGGGGAACCGGCAGCGCGTCCAGAATATACAGGCTGAGATGCGTCGCCGCCTTCTGCCGCACCAGCCAGTCGAACGGAAATGCGTTGAACAGAGCGCACAACACCAGCGCATCGGCGTTGGCGCGGGCCCAAGGGACTTTCTCCACCGTCGCGGTATGGCCGAACACCGTCCCGGGTGGCGCCAGGCAGGCAATCATCGTGCGTTCGTCGTTGGATCGGGCGATGTCGCGGAACACCAGCCGGTAGTAGCCAGCGGCTGCGGCGACAGCGGGTTGCACGGTATCGGAGAGCACGGCATAGCGCGGCTTTGCAGTCCAGGTATCAGTATATTGATGAAACGTCTTTCCTTCGTGCACGATCAGATTGCCGGCACCGATCGTCCTGAAGCAGCCGGCATCGTCGGTCATGTGCAGGTCGCGGCCCAGATGCAAGCGGTGCCGTTCGCACCAGGTCTTCAGGCGTTCAGGAACGGTGAACAGCCGTTCGGCGATGGCCAGGTCGGCCGCACCGCGCAATTCAAGCGGTGTCAGGCTGGGACCTCCGGTGCGTTCCAGGAATTCGCGGCTGTAGGTCATGATCTTCGTACGGTCTTCGGCATCCTCGATCCTGTCGAGATAGAACCCGCATCGGATCGACCGCGTCGGACCCGGGCGCTGGGCAACGACAAGGTCGAACTTGAACCGGCTGTCGATGTCGAACACCCGGCGGCGGTTCTCGAACGACAGGCACCAGGCCAGTTCGGCATCCCGCAGATACAGCCGGCGTATCCCGGTGCTGCCCTCGTTGGCATGGAAGGCGGAGGGCAGCAGCATGCCGATCGCCCCGTCGTCAGCCGCCAGTTGCAGGTTGCGTTCCGCGAACAGGCGGTACAGGTCCAGGCTTCCGGCGGTAGAATCGCTGCCGACGCTGACGCGCTGGTGCTGGTACAGACGCCGAACGACGTTCTTGATCCGCTCGAAGCCGGAGCGATACGCCGCGAAGGCGGCCGCGACATCGGGCCGCGACAGCAGCGCCCGTTCGATCGTCACCCGCTCGGTTCGGCTTGCCGCGTCCAGTACGGACGGATCGTAGTCCGACAGGAAATCCGTCGTGTTGGGCAGCACCACATCCCAGGGCGGATTGCCCAGCACAGCGGAGAATCCCGTCGGGAAGATTTCCGGGAAGACCAGGTCCCAGGCCACCGCCTCCGCCCCGGCGTTCATCAGGGCTTGCTGGTTCGGCGTCAGCGTCTCCGGCCACGTGCCCGTTCCGGCCACATGGCGCGCCAGCCCCAGCCAGGCATCGTCGCAGTCCCGCGCCCGCAGCATCGCCGCCCCGGCCCAGGCCCGCGCCAGATGGCGGAGCGGATGCAGCACCGCGTCCAGCCGGTTCTTCACCGCCTGTTTCGCCGCCAGATCGGCCACGTCCCGGCCGATCGACGCATCCAGCGCCGTCACCAGGGACCGCGCCAGGCCCAGGCCAGCATTCAATCGCTCGCCGATGCCGAGCGCCAGCAGCGGATCGAGCACCCCGCCCGTCACCGGCAAGATGGCCAGCGCCGCGAAGAACGGCCCGGTCAGCGCATCGCCCTTTACCAGACGGTGGTCGAGGAAGGTCAGCGGCAGGCCCTCGGCGTAGGATTCCAGCCACAGCGACAGCTTCGCCAGTTCAACCGCCAATCCGTTGCGATCACAGCCATAAAGGCAATGCACCGCGACCAGCCGTCGGCAGATCGCCCGCGCGCGGATTTCGCAAAAGCCCCGGCTGGGCAGATAGGGCGCAATCGTGTTGTCCGGATCGGGCAGCGCCGCGATGCGGTCATGCAAGCCTCGCTCGTCGCAGCGCCGACAGGCGGTCAGCAGCGCCTCGCCCAGGTAGCGGCAGGTCTCCACCAGGAAATGCCCGCTGCCGGTGGCCGGATCGACGATCTTCAAGCGCAGCAGGGCGGCCGGATGCGGATCATCCGGCGGGCTGAGTTCGGCGATTTTCGGCGCCAGCGTCTCGCGCACAAGGAAGTGGACGAACCCATGCGGCGTGTAGAATGATCCGCTCGCCTTGCGGCCCAGGCCGCCGCGCAGGAAGAAGTCGCCGACGGCGATGTCGGCGGGCGCGCCGCCGGCGGGAATCACCACGTGCCGCTTGCCGTGGCGCAGACGGATCAGCGGCTCGGTTGCGATGCCAGGTTCCTGCTCCAGCAGCCCCTCATAGATGCTGCCCAGGTCCTCGACGTCCAGCGCGCCGTAATGCACCCGCACCCGTTCGCCGCCACTGGCGGACAGCCAGATCAGCCGGTCCAGCAGCAACGCCACGGCCCGGTCGCCCCAGTCCAGCCGGTCGAGCAGCGGCGTCGTGTCCGCACCGAACAGTGCGCCGCCCAACGGCACGATCCGCAGCTCGGAACAGCTCAGCCCGTCGCGAAAAATGCCGAACAGCATGCGCAAGCCGGCTTCCAGCATTCGTCCGGTGTCGACGCCAAGGTCCAGATGCCGCCGCACCAGCGGGCCTAGGGCGTGGTTCGGCGACAGCGCCGTCCGCCACAGCCGGGTCGAGGCGAAGCTGAACCCGCCGCCCGGTTCGGATGGACTTTCCAGCTTCAGGATGAACAGCAGCCGGTAGACCAGCACCAGCGCTTCCCGCCAAAGCGCCATCGGATCAAGATCGGTGATGCGCGGCAGTGCATTGATGAAGCCGGTGATCGCCTCCCGCGCCTGGCGGCGCAGCGTCGTGGTGACGCGGGCCTGATGCAGGCGGGCCGCTTGCAGGATCGGCGGCAGATGCGGCAGTGCCGATGCGCCCGCCAGCGCCAGCAGCAGGCGGTATGAATCCGGCGGCAGCGGACTGTCGCGCCAGGCGTCGAGGGAAATCGCAAGAAAACTGTCGGCGCGCTCCGGCTCGCTCAGCAGCAGGCGAAGCGCCTCGCCATCGGTCAGCAGGCCGGCCCGTTCATTGCAGGACAACAGGACGCGTTGTGCGATCCGCGTGGGACTGGCCCGCGCGGGCGCGTCCAGGCCGCCGCCGCCGGACACCGCCCAGACTCGCAGGCATGTGCCGTTTGCGGCCTGAAGCAGCCAGCCGCCGTCCTCCCGCCCCTCCCGCGTCGCGATCGGGTCCTGACGCAGACGGCGCTGGTAGCCAAGAGCCTTGCTCAGTTTTGTCAAGAAGTGCGGCGTGTTGCCGCGGCGCAGCGCCTGGTGAACACTGTCCCAGGCCGGCTCAGGTGCTTGCGGCAGCAGGCCATGGCGGTCCAGCACCTGGGTTAGCCCATCCCGCACGAACGAGGCGGTCATCGCCGATCCGGACAGTTCGACATCACCCAGATCAAGGCTCACGGGCACAGCATCAGCATTCCCAGGGTGCGGACCGTCGGCTGCGGCAGTGGCGTCTGGTCGGCGATGATCGCGCGATACCGGGACAAGCTTTCGGTGGCATCGCGACGTTGCGCGGCAGGCACGGTTCCATCGCCGATGAACCCGGCCAGGCGCTGTTCGGCTACCGGCCAGGCGCGCCAATCGCCAAGGACAGGCCCAGCCTCGAACAGGTCGCCGGTCACGCGAACAACCGGGCCGCAGAGTTCGATGGCGCGGCGCTCCAGCCATGCCCGCGCGGTGGCCGCCGCACGTTCAACCCGGTCCTGATGCGCCCGGTCGAATGCCGTCGCGAGCCTGTCCGCCACCGCGGCGGCCCGCCGGGCAGCGGCGGTGATCCGCCGCGGCGCCCAGTTGGCGAAGTGGTCGGCCCAGGGCTCGAGCGACATCTTGCCAGGCGCGGCAAGCGACAGGAAATCCGCCTGTTCCTGGCAGGTGCCGTCCGGGAACAGGCGCAGCGCGAAGACCGTGCGGAACTGGCTGCCGACCTCGGCCGCATAGGTCATCAGCAGCGATACCGTGTCGGCGCGCGCCGCGCTGACCCGCCCGGTCCGGCCGCTTCGTGCCAAGGCGATCGCGCGCCGCGTCAGCGGGTGAGACCGACCGGGATACATCAGTCCGCGTCCGTCGGCGTCGCGCACCAACCTGGGATCAGCCGTCAGCCGCACCATGCCGTTCGTGCGGTCGAACCCCGGCAGTCCGTCGAGGTCCCGCCACCATTCGGCCGGCACGCGAAAGGCAGCCCCGTCCGGCGTCAGAACCGAGGCGATGAAACCCGGCACATCGATCCCCGCATCAAGCGGTTCCGCCGGCGGATCAGCCGCCCCGCCGCCAGCCATCCAGCCATGCCGGACAGCCATGCGGTCAAAGCTCTGAAACGCGCGGTCAATCTCCCGCAGCAGGTCGCGGTAAGAGTCGCTGGCCTCGTCCTCCGCCGCCAGGTCCAGCGAATGGACCAGCCGTGACGCACCGCTGAACAGATTGTCCGGCCGTTCGGCGAAACCGGCGAGCAAGGGTTCGCGCAAGGCAGCCGGATCGGCTGTCACCGCCAGCGTATTGGGCATGAAGAACAGGCACGCCCGTGCTTTCTCGTATTTCGCGATCAGGTGCAGCAGCAGGCGTTCCTCGAAGGTGCCGGTGAGATACAGGTAGCGGATCTCCGGATCGTTGCGCTGCCCATAGCGGTCGATGCGGCCGTTGCGCTGCTCCAGCCGGTTCGGGTTGTAGGGCAGATCGAGGTGGATCAGGTGATGGCAGCGCTGCTGCAGGTTCAGCCCCTCCGCCAACGAATCGGTGCTGACCAAGATCACGCATTCCTCCGCGGCGCAGCGCTCCGCCGCCTGCGTGCGATCGGCTTCGGAGTCGGCGCCGCTGATCGTCAGCACGGTGCCGCCGATTGCGGCCAGCGCCGCGACGGCGGCACGCTGGCTGTCGGCGTATTCGGTGTAGACAAGGATATTGGCGGCTGGATGGGCCAGGCGGATCAGCCGTATTTCCAGCACCAGCGCGGCGAGTTTCGGATCAGCCGGGGCGGCGGCCTCGCCCAGCCGGATCAGCGCCGCCAGGGCAGCCCGGGTTTCGCCACCGGTCAGGCTGGCGGCCATCTCCTCGGCCTCCAATCGTGCGAATTCTTCCTCGGCGGACGGCTCCAGCACGCCGAACCGCGCTAGGCGCCGGCGCCAGGCACGCAACGCGCGCTGCCGCCCCCGCCGCGGTCCCACCGGATCGGCATAGCGCGCCGCCACCACGCGCAGCGTCGCGACGCAGGCGGCGATGCTCGACATCGATCGTTTCAGCAAGCTGACGAAGGCCAGCGCGTCCGGTGCGCCGCCCCGGCCGCCGGATTGGCGCAGCCGTGGTGCCACCAGTGCCGACAAGGCTTGATGAAAGTCGCGCGCCGGCGCCGCGTCCGTCATGTCGACGCGCACCGGAATGATGACCCTTTCCCGGAACATCGGCGTGCCGGTCCTGGGATCGCGGATATGCGACTTCAGCCGGCGCACCACATGCCGCCGATACAGATTGCCGACCAGGCGCCCCGCGCCATCGACCAGGCTGGGGTCGAGCAGCGCGATCAACGAGGCGAAGTGCGGATCGTGGCCATCGTGCGGGGTGGCCGTCAGCAGCAGCAATCCGTCGCCGCGGCGCGCCAGCACCTCGGCCAGCCGCCGGCGCTGGCTTGCCTCCCCACTGGCCTCCCCACTGGCCGCACCGCTGCCGCCGGCGCAATGATGCGCCTCATCGATGATCACCAGGTCCCAGGCGACGCGCTCCAGTTCCGCCAGCACGCGGTCCTGCTTGGCGAAATCCATCGAGGTCAGGCACAGCGCCACCGCATCAAAGGGGTTGCCGCCGAGTTCCAGGCCGCGGCGGGCGTCCCGCAGGCTGGCGCTGTCGGTGATCGGGGTGAAGCGCAGGCCGAAGCGGATGCGCATCTCCTGTTCCCACTGGCGCAGCAGCGGGCCGGGTGGGCAGACCACCAGGATGCGATGGCCGCGCCGGCGGACGATCAGTTCGGCGGCGATCAGCCCGGCCTGGATCGTCTTGCCCAGGCCGACGCCGTCGGCCAGCAGCAGCCGTGGCCGCACCATGTCCAGCGCGCGAAGCAACGGGACGCGCTGGTAGGCCTCGATCGCCACCCGGCCCGGAGGCGCCGGGGCGCCCGGTATCTGCTCCAGCAGGCAGGCGATATGGTAGCGCCGCCAGGCATCCAGCGGGCCGGCATCCTCCGGCCGCGGGTCGGTGCGCAGCACGGTCACCGTCTCGGGCGGGTGCAGCACGTCCCATTCCAGGCCTTGCAGGTCCCCGGCCGCACAGGCCAGACGCAGGCGCTGCCGCGAGCCCAGCGGCTCGACCTCCATGACGTCCCATTCCAGGCCGCGCGCCGCCACCTTGATCCCGACCGAGATTTCCATGCACGTTCCAGGTTGAACGCCGGCACGGAACCATGATCAGGTTGCCAAACCCTTAACGCGGGCGGGGAGGATGCCTATGATCGCATTGCAGAACCGGTTTGCCGGCAAGGTCGCGGTGGTGACCGGCGCCGCCTCCGGCATCGGCCTAGCCATCACCCGACGACTGCTGGCGGAGGGAGCCAAGGTCGTCGGCGCCGATCTGCGGGCGACCGGCGATCTTGGCCCGGACTTTGTCGCGCCGGATTTTGTGGCGATCGAGGGCGACGTGACCCAGGAAACCTCGGCCGAGACGCTGGTGGCGACCGCCGTCGACCGCTTTGGCGCCGTGCATGCCGCGTTCAACGTCGCCGGCGGCGCCCGCGCCGGCTACATCGTCGATCTGGCCGAGGCGGACTGGGACTTCACCGTCGACCTGTGCCTGAAGGGCGTCTTCCTCGGCATGAAGCACCAGGCCAGGCAGATGATGCGGCAAGGCACCGGCGCCATCGTCAACATTGCCTCACTGAACGCGCACGTGCCGATGCACGCCGGGTCCGCCTATGTCGCCGCCAAGGCCGGCGTCGAGATGCTGTCGCGCAACGGCGCGCTGGAGTTCGCCGAATTCGGCATCCGGGTGAACGCCATCCTGCCGGGACTGGTGCGAACCCCGCTGACCCGCCGGCACTTCGACAACCCTGACGCGCTGGCGGCGTTCGAGGCCCGTATCCCGATGGGCCGGCCGGCGCAGCCCGAGGAAATCGCCGGCCCGGCGCTGTACCTCGCCAGCGACGACGCCGGCTACGTCAACGGCGCCAGCCTGCTGGTCGATGGTGCCTGGGCGGTCAGCGGCTACCCCGACATGCGGCCGTTCCGCGGCCCGATTGGCTGGAACCAGAGGACATCGCCATGACAGACGCGGTATTGGTGCATCGCTCCGACGATGGCGCCGTCGCCACCGTTTCCATCAACAACGCGGCGCGGTTGAACTGCCTCGGGACCGCGCAGATCACTGCGTTCATCGATGCGGTGACGGCGCTGGCGGACGATGCCGGCCTGCGCGTGCTGATCGTCGCGGGGGAAGGCGATCGGGCCTTCATGGGGGGCGCCAACCTGCTGGAACTCGGCGCGCTGAACCCACCGCGGGCACGCGATTTCCTGACCTTGATCCACCGCATGTGCCAGGTGCTGCGCGACCTGCCGGTACCGGTGATCGCGCGGGTCAACGGCTTCTGCCTGGGCGCCGGGCTGGAGGTGATGGCCGCCTGCGACATGCACATCGCCGGCGACAACGCCGTGTTCGGCATGCCGGAGGTGAAGATCGGGCTGCCATCGGTGGTCGAGGCCGCGCTGCTGCCACGCCTGATCGGCTGGGGCCGCACCAAACTGCTGGTCTACACTGGCGACAACATCGACGCGCGCACCGCGCTGGACTGGGGCCTGGTGGAGAAGGTCGTTCCGGCAGCGGAGCTTGATGTGGCGCTGCGGTCATGGGTGTCCTCTATCGTCGAAGCCGGGCCAAAGGCAATCCGCTTGCAAAAGGACCTGATACGCGAGTGGGAGGCGATGCCGGTCAGCGACGCGATCGAGGCCGGTATCCGCTGCATGTATCAGGCGTATCAGTCCGACGAGCCGACGCGGATGGTGAATGAGGCAATTCACCGGTTGAAGGCACGGAAGGCTGGTTGAGGTTCGGCTACTCCGGCGACCGGCCAGCGGCGTGGAACTAGCGCTTCGGAAGCGGCCTCTACGCCCTTCGTTATGGCCGGCGGAGGCCGGCCATCCACGCCTTTAGCGCCTCCAATATCGCAGCTGCGGATGGCCGACCTTCGCCGGCCATGACTGGGTGCGTCAAGACCGCCCTCCCGAGCACTATGTTAGCGACAATGGGCCTTCACCCACCATGGCGATGGAGACGGTCGCACCGACTGATCAACACAGAAGCCGCTCGGGATAATTGCATCATCGCGGATGATGGCCTTGACGCAGAAACCACGGGTCGTGAAGCGACCTCTTGATCTTTCTAATGCAGCGGAACCATCACCGCGACCAACGCCAATAATCAATCCAGCCGTTTCGCGGCAAGCCATTGGGTCATGGCACCATTGACCGCGGCGGGCTGTTCCAGCATCAGCGCATGGCCGCCGTCAATCATTGCCTCGCTCAAGTCGGCACAGTCGGCGCGCATCGGATCGGCAAGTCGGCCATGCGCGGTTTCGCAGGTCGGATCCCATGCCGCATGGAGGAACAGCACCGGCAGGGTCAGCCCGCCGAAGTTCGGCGCCTCGGCGGCATAGGCGAGATTTGCCGCATCATTCATGTACCACGCATTGGCGCCGCTGAAGCCGGTCGCGCTGAACGCCGCGACGAACCTGTCGTAATCGGCCTGCGACAACATCGCCATGTCGCGCGGCATGACAGGCGCTCGGCGAGCCGGTCCGAACCGGCCGCCATTGGCGCGGATGCTGGCGCTTCTTGCGGGCCTGCCGACCGCGTCGGGGGATCCAGCCCGGTAAAGCGCGGCCACGGTCGCCGCGATGTCGGCCTCTAGCTCCTGTGCGGCGTGGGCGAAATTCTCCCGGTAGAACAGGAAGTAGTCCCATTGACCGACCGGATATTCATCGGCCGGGTAAAGCGCACGGTCGATCAGCGGCAAAAGATTGGGCAATGCAAGGCCGCGGGCGAAGTAGGGCACGCAGATGTTGGCGACGGCGCGGCAGCGGTCAGCGTGATGCGAGGCGAGCGCCCAGACCACTGGACTGCCCCAATCGTGCCCGACCCACACCGCCGGCGCGCCGCCGAGGGCATCGTGCAGCTCGATCATGTCGGCAGCCAGCTCGCGGACGGTGTATGCGTTCGTCGCGGTTGGCACCGATGAGCCGCCATAGCCGCGCATGTCCGGCGCGACGCAGCGCCAGCCGGCCGTGGCGAAATGATCGAGCTGCGTACGCCAGACGATGCCGAGTTCGGGCCAGCCGTGAACGAAGATCATCAGCGGGCCGTCAGCTGGGCCCGCCTCGATCCAGGCGGTCCGCTGCCGAACTGTGTCAATGCATCGTTCGGCGAGGGGTGCGTCATTCATGGCATCGCCTTGACCATCGCAATTAGCCGCGAGTCCTCGAGCGCGGCGGTCCGATGGAAAGCCGCTTCCGCCAGGTATCTTGGATGTTCCGTCAGACGCCGGAACGCCGCGAAGCTGGGATATTCCACCAGCGCTATGTCGTCCCATGGCTCATCAGCCGGTGCGACCACGGGGGCGAGCACATGACCGAGCCAAACGAGCCGCGAGCCCTCGCCCATGATCTGGCGTACGAGTGGAGAATAACGCTGCAGGAACGCCTCCCGTCCAGAGCACGGCGCAACATCCGTGCGATCACCGTAATCCGCATGTTCTCGATAGCGCAGCATGTTGAGCATGACGATCGGAACATCTTCGGGGATTACACCGGCCGCGGCCTGGACGGCGCCCGCTGTCATCTTGACCGTTCGCATTGGAGAGATCTCCACAGAATGATAATGGACGAACTGACATTTCACGACAGTCCGTCAGTCAAGCCCTCCATTTGACATCTCCCGTCAAACTGTCAAGTAGCGGGCATGCGACAGCCATCAAAAGCGCCGGTCTCGCGAGAGGAACGCGTGCTTGAAGCGGCGACCGAGGTGTTCCTGCGGTATGGCTTCGCGCGCACCACGATGGGCGACATCGCGGAACGGGTCGGCATCTCCCGGCCAGCGCTCTATTTGGTGTTCGCTGGGAAGGAAGAGGTGTTCGCCGCCGTCATCCAGCGCATGAACGATGATCAGCTCGCCGGCATCCGCGCAGTCCTGCCGAAGCTGCCGACATCCCGGGAGAAGGTTCTGTTTGCCTGTAAAACCTGGGGCGCGCATGGCATGGAGCTCATGGCCGCCCATCCCGACGCCAAGGACCTGTTCAATCTGGCGTTCATCCCGGTCCAGCAGATGTATGCCAAGTTCCAGGCGCTGATCGCCGAGTTGCTCATCGAACCGGCGGCCGCGTCGTCGTTGCACGCCACGCCGGAACAGCTGGCGCGTGTCCTCATCTTCGCCATGCGCGGCTTTCGGGAAACCGCCGTCGATGCAGCCGACGCGCGCCGGCTTATCGCGTTGCAGGTTTCGGTGCTGCTCACGGCACTGGAAAGCCGCGGCTGATGGCGGAACGCGGCCCGGTTCGTCCGTGCGGTTCCTGGCACTCAGGTTCATGGCTGCCTGCTTTCAGGCCCGACCTCGTTTGGCGATGTCCGCTTGCGACAAAGCCGCCAGCCGTGCACGCCGAGCTTGCTGCTGGTCTGAACCGCCGGCGAGGGTCAACGCCGCCAGGCGGTAGTGTCTCAGTTTGAGTTTGGGGTGCGGAGGTTAATCCTATTGTTCCATTCTTCTGACTCTATCATTATAGCTTCGTCCCTTGCTGCCAAAGCTTCTGCAAGGTCGGGGTCCAGGGTATCCGCCGCATAAAGAACGCATGCGGTGATAATAGTCAGATCATCAGCCACTCCCTCGCCAGGAGCGTTGCGAACGACGTAAGCCGCGTCCTCGTAGCACTCGGTTGCAGCCTCGAAGTTGGCGAAGACGGCAAATTCGTTCCGTAACCCTTCAACCTCGCGGACGACCACGAACAGCAATGGAGTATACCGCCTTATCGTCCAAGCTTTGAGCCAAGTGTCCGGCTAAACGCGGCTTTGAGCCGATTCTCCCATCCACCATTCTTGTAATCGAATGCGTACATCGAAATGCGTCGGAGATCATCAGCGGTTAGCTGCAATTGGCCAGATGCTCGATCAATCCTCTTTTGCAAGCTGACCATCAGGCCTTGAAATCCTCCATCCGACGCTGTTGCCGGGTGCTGCTTATCTATTTCCGCCACTTCAGAAGCGGTCAGCGTCACGTCCATAACCAACCTCTTTTTCTCTAGAAGCCATGTACCGCACGCATACCAGCATTGTACCAACCGCTCTGGTACTATGCCATTGATGTTTCCACACTATGATTCTGGTTATGGGGGAGGCGCTTATGAAGTGGGAAGACAGAATCACAAATTATGTGCGAGCGACAAAGTTCCCTCGCAGCCTGTTCGTGGCGGGAGACGGCCGCGTGGTTGGCACGTGGATCATGGGCAACGACTACCGGGTGAAGTCAGAATATTACGGCGGATATCCAGCTGGATATCTTAAGCGCATTCATTCTCTTTTTCCTGACAAGTACCGCGTCTTGCATCTATTTAGCGGAAAAGTTGATCTAGCAACGCTTCCCGGCGACACGGTGGACATCAATCCCGACCTATCGCCAACCTATGTGGATGATGCGCAGAGGCTAGAGCGTGTTCCGCTGGCAATGTATGATCTCGTTCTTGCCGATCCGCCCTATAGTGTGGAAGACGCCGAACGATATCAGACAACGATGGTCAAACGGAACACCGTCTTGGCCGCCTTGCGTGGCCTTTCTCCTGGCGCGCATATTGTCTGGCTGGATCAGGTTTTGCCAATGTATCGTAAAGATACATTTGATGTGGAAGCCGTAATAGGAATGGTGAAGTCCACCAACCATCGGTTTCGCGTTGTGACCATCTTTCGGCGTAGAGCGACAGCCGCTCAAAGGTATGATGCTCCATTGTTGACTGATGCAGCTGAGTAATCCGGTCACCTTTCCTCACGCGTCGCCTGCCGGTCTTCCCATTCCTCGATTACCGTCGCAATATCGCTGATACCCCAAAAGACGCTTAGAAACACCAGCCGCCATAGCCGGAGTACATTTCAGAGACCCGTGGATGCGGACGAAGTTGTAAGCCATGAAGTGCAGCGACACAGAATAGGCGTGGTTCTCGATCTTCTTGCTGGAAGCGTTGGTCAACCGCGTGAACCGGCGCATGTGCATCCGCATGGTCAGGTTGCTGCGCTCGGAATAGCTTGTGCTGACATGCTTGGGGTCAGGACTGCCGGTGATGGCTTCCTTGTCGATGCTTGTGCAAATGCCGGGGCTGTAGCGGCCAGCCGGCTCCGCTACTTCGCCATAGTGCTTCACCAGCATGGCGTAATCAATGTCGCCGCCGAAGGCCTGCTCGCCGGCTTGTAAGTAGGTCTTGTGTCCGTGGCTGGTCAGTTGAACCCGCGTGATCAAGCGGCTGGCAAGGTCAGAGATGAACGCTTTGGCAGTTTCGCCGCTGCGATCTCCGACGAGCCAGGATGGGATCAGCTTCGTGTCCGCGTCGATCGCCGTCCAGGTCCAAACGTCGCCAGCGCCTTCAGGAGCGGCCTTGGCTGTCTCGACGTCGCGTTGCTTGGCGTAGCAGAAAGCCCAACTCTCATCGACCTGGATGCGGCGGCAGGTCAGGTTGCGAAACGCGAGGCTCTGGAACTCGGAGCACGCCTTGCCGGCGTCGATCAGAAGCTTCGTCACCGTGTTGATGCTCACGCCCGTTGTGCGGGTAATGGCACGCAGGCTCATGCCCTCAGTGAGAAGGGCGATGATCTGAATGCGGGTCTCGCGGGGGAGCTTGTTCATACATGCGTTTAGGTGGTGCCCGAAATCTGACGACTCGCGGTAAAGTGCTTCTTAGACAAGAACCTTGTGTCAACCATTTAATGCCGTAATGACAGATTTTTGATTTAACGCGAACCCAAGATCAATGGGACGATGCAGTGCTGTTGGGCAGCATAGTGACTGACGCAAAAAGCGGAAATCTGTCAGTCGGAGATTGGAACGTAGGGGTGAGGAGCCCCCTCTGCCAGAGGTGTTACAAGTCGCGAGGGATAGATCATGCGCAAGATAACAACACGCCCGGAACGGGGGAAAGTGGCTCCTACCAAGCCTTTAGAGACTAGGCGCCCGCTATTTCCTTCACCAAAAATGGAGCCTAACTTAAAAAGCGCAACGTTGTATCCAGCAGAAAGGCAAGTAGGTTTTCGTAGTTATGAGGGAAAGAAAGGCAAAAAGGCAATTCCCACGGACTCCTGATCTCCCAGCTCAATCGTCAAAATATTGGGCAAAGGAGAAGGATCGCTACCTTCGACAGCTTTTAATTAACGATATCGAAGATGAGACAAAAAGAGAGCTGGTGGTCTATTTTTCGCGGCTTGACCAGTATATTTCGGAGACTGACGCCGACGATTTAGCAGAGGTGTTGGAGGGCGTAGAAACCAGTGACATCGATTTGCTGCTTCATACATCAGGCGGTCTCATTGACTCAGTAGAAAAGTTTGTTGGTGTACTGCGACAAATGCACGTCAATTATCGCGTTATTGTCCCTAGCTGGGCTAAAAGCGGGGGCACCTTAATTGCGCTATCTGCGCAGGAGTTATTGCTCGGCGTGAGTTCAGAGCTAGGGCCAATAGACCCACAAATTAACTTGCCGGATTATGGATCGGTATCAGCCGAATTTGTTGCGACTGATGATTCGCAACCAGCAATACTTAGAAGTATAGCAAAAGCTGATATGGCAAGAGCGAAGCATCTTGCGAACCGGTATCTACCTACTGGCCTTCTCAAGGGAAGGGCTGGCGCCATTATCACCACCGCAGTCGAAAAACTATCATCGGCGACAGGATATGGCTCTCACGGAGCGGTTATAGATCATGACGAAGCCCTGAATTTGGAGTTATCGGTTAAATGGATGGAACCCGATTCGACGCTTTGGAGACGGGTGTGGCTTCTTTATTCCCTTTACGATTTCGACACAAAACAAGATAACATCGGAAAGATTACAGAGGGTGCGCTCTATAGCGTCGCTAGGCCTCCGATGGAGAGCTAAAGGTCCTTCCTCTAGATGCGATTGGCGAGGTTCATATATATTTTAGGGTTTTTCCCACCTCCGTTCAGCAGCCTTCCGGGCAATCGAAGCACGTCGCTCTGGCGTCAACGCGTTGGCGCGCGCCTTCCCGCCCTTCAACCCGCCGCTTCGTGCAAACTCTTGCGCTGGCGTGGGGGCCTCGGGTCTATCCTCCGTCACTTCGCCACTGGCAATATCCACGATCTGCTTGGCTAATTGGTTTGGGTCGCGCGGGCGCTTAGGAGTCTTTGGCACGGCCTAAACAGCCCGCAGATGCGCAGAAGCCATCGGCTCCTTCTTCTCGGCTATGACCGCAATGCGCCGATCCTGCGCAATCCACGATTCAGCATCAGCACGGGACGAGAAGCCGCCTGCCGCCTGAATGAAGCTTCCAAGACGAGTTATCCGGATTTTATAAACGTCACCGTCCTGAAGAATCTCGTATGCCGTGTCGGTCATAAGCGGTTCCCTTTGGCTTCGTAAGCCATGCCGCTATGATACCACCGTTGCGCTCATTGGGCGAGAAATGCCCGATAAGACTTTATTCAAGCTGAGACACTACCCGCCACGCCGCCCGCGATCATGCCGGCATGATTATTGCTCTAAACTCGCGCATTCACGCTTCGGATAAAGCGTCTTGGACCGGATCAGCACAGCAGGGCCGCATCATGTTCCACCTCGGATGGTTCGTCGGAAAAGGCTACTCGGTGCACGAATGGAATCAGCCGTGGTCCGGGACCATCGGGTCGGACTGGATGGAACCGGACCTGTACATTGATCTCGCCCGCGCCCTCGAACGCGCCTGTTTCGACTACATGTTGATCGAGGACGGGTCGTTCGTCGCCGATGCGTTCGGTGGCGCGCCGGACTGGTATCTGCGCAACGCCTACGCCGTGCCGAAAAGCGACCCGCTGCCGCTGGTTCCGTTGCTCGGTCACGCAACAAAAAGCCTGGGCATCGTCGCCACCGTCACCACAAGCTTCTATCCGCCGTTCCTCGCCGCCCGTCTGGCGGCAACCCTGGATCACCTGACGCATGGCCGCGTCGGGCTGAACATCGTCACCGCGCACAACGACCGGGCGGCGCAGAACTTCGGCCTGGAGAAGCATTATGAACACGATCTGCGCTACGAGATGGCCGACGAGTGGATGCAGGTCGTCAACCGCCTGTGGGCGTCGTGGGAGCCGGATGCGATCGTCGCCGATGCCGCGACCGGTGTGTTCGCCGATCCCGCCAAGGTTCACCCCATTCATTTCGAGGGCCGCTTCTACAAGTCGCGCGGCCCGCTCAACACCGCGCCCGGGCCGCAGCGCCGCCCGGTGATCGCCCAGGCCGGCGGCTCCCCCGCCGGCATCGCCTTCGCCGCCAAGCATGCCGACACAGTGATCGCCAAGGTCCGCGGCGTCGAAGCGGCGAAACGCTTCCGTCAGCGCATGTCGGAGCAGATGATCGCGCACGGACGCCGGCCGGCTGACCTGAAGGTGCTGTTCGCCACATCGGTGGTCATGGGCGACACCATGCAGGATGCCGACGACCGGCGGGCGCGCATCACGGCGGCACTGGCGGATCAGATCGACACAAGGCTCGCCGGCATGTCGTACCTCAGCATGATCGACTTTTCCAAATTCGATCTGGATGCGCCGCTGCCCAAGCTCACGACGAATGCCTCGCGCGCCTCGTTCGAGGCGTATCTCTCGGGCGACGGCAGCCGCACGCTGCGGGAGATGCTGCTGGACCCCGGCGGCGGCGGTCTGGATTTCGTCGGCACCGCCGACAGCATCGCCGCGGACATGGGAACGGTGATGCAGGAGATCGGCGGCGACGGCATCCTGATCCAGGACCCGCTGACGCGGAAGACGATTGTCGAGATTACCGATGGCGTGGTGCCCGCGTTGAAGCGCCGCGGGCTGACGCGCTCAGCCTATTCCCATGCGCATTTCCGGGACAATCTGCTGGCGTTCTGAATCCTCGCCGTCGCGTCCCGCCTCCGGCGATCGGCAGCGGGAACGGCGGGATCGCATTTAACGGCGCCGTTTCGGCACGTTCAACGACCGATTGCCCGGTGCGGCCAGGGGGTGCGGCCAGGGCTGCCGGCGGGACGGGACGCAGCGGGGCATATCGCGCGGAAGGCGGTGGACCTATCGTGGCTCAGCTATCCAGCTCGGTATCCCAGTAAAGATAATCCCGCCAGCTCTCGTGCAGATAGTTCGGCGGGAAGGCCCGTCCATTATCCTGCAGTTCCCAGGTCGTCGGCTGCCGGGGCGTCGACCGCGGGAACATCCGGATCTCCCGCGGCAGATGCGAGCCTTTCCGCAGGTTGCAGCCGCCGCAGGCGGTCACGACGTTGCCCCATGTCGTCCGGCCGCCGCGGCAGCGGGGAACCACGTGGTCGAACGTCAGGTCGGGCGTCGGGAACCGGCTGCCGCAATATTGGCAGTGAAACGCATCACGCAGGAACACGTTAAACCGCGTGAACGCCGGCTTCCGAGCCGACGGGATATAATCCTTGAGCGCGATGACGCTGGGCAGGCGCATCTTCATGCTGGGCGAGTGGACCTCGGTTTCGTACTCGCTGAGCACGGATACCCGGTCCATGAACACGGCCTTAACCGCGTCCTGCCACGACCACAGGGATAATGGAAAATACGACAGCGGACGAAAATCCGCGTTCAGCACCAGCGCCGGGAAATGCAGTCCGCCGTCAGGCACAAGCCGCTCCCTTTAATCAGCGTGCACCGCCTGAGCGATCCGTCGTCATCGAATCACCCGCGCACGCGCCGCCGAAAATCATACGGTCTATGACAGACGGCCACAGGCGCTGCAACCTGCATCGCGGGCGCGCATCCGGCATTCATTGTTCCGTCATGCGAAACCGCGTTGCAGGGCCAGCGCACCGAACGACAGGCCGGTGTCGTCGATGCCGTGGCCGAGCCGCGCGATGGTGTGCAGGTCGACCGGGATGCCGGCGGCTAGGAGTGAAGTTTCGGCGTCGCGGGAGCGGGCGACCGGGACGACATCGTCCGCCTCGCCATGCACCAGCAGCACGGGCGGGCGGTTGACAAGCTCCGTCGCCAGCGTTTGCGGCGCGATCAATGCGCCCGAGAACGCCAGGATCGCCCGCGGCGCGACACGCCGGCGCAAGCCGGTGAACAGCGAGATCATAGCCCCCTGGCTGAACCCCATCATCGCGTAGGCGCCCGCCGGCAGCCCCAGCCGCGCCAGTTCGGCGTCGATGAACCCGTGCAGATACGGCGCCGCGGCGCGCACGCCGGCCTCGACAACCGCGGGCGAGCGATCGGCGACGCTCCACCACTGCCGGCCGAAGCCAGAGTCGTGCCGGAACGGCGCGTGGACCGATGCGAACAGCGCGTCCGGACAGACGTGCGCCCAGGCCGGGGCGATGTCGATCACGTCGTAGGCATCGGCGCCCAAGCCGTGACACAGCACGACAAGCTGCTTCGGCGTGGCCTTGGAGGCTGGTCCCCAATGGATCGCGTCCAATGTCGGCATCGTGCTGTCTCCCGTTTCCATGCGATTGAAGTAGTCTGCGGCTGGTCGTCATGTTTATCGTCACACGCTTCGCTCCTAGCCCTACCGGGTATCTGCATCTGGGTCACGCCGCCGCCGCGGTGAATGCATGGCGACGCGCGCGAGCGCCTTGTGGCCGGTTCCTGCTGCGCCTGGAGGATATCGACCCCGGCCGCTGCCGCCCCGAATACGCGGCGGCGATAGCCGAAGATCTGGCGTGGTTCGGCCTCGACTGGGATGGCCCGATCAGGGTTCAGTCGGCGCATCTGGGGGATTATCAGGCGGTGCTGGACGATCTGGCGGGACGAGGCCTGCTGTATCCCTGCTTCTGCACCCGTGCCGACATCATGCGCGAGGTCGCCGCCTCCACCGCCGCGCCGCATGCGCCTGACGGCAGCCCGCTGTATCCCGGGATCTGCCGTGGCCTGTCGGTGTCCGAGCGCGCCGACCGCATCGCGGCGGGGCATCGCTTCGCGCTGCGCCTGGACATGCCGGCGGCTTTGCAACGGGTCAGCCATCCACTGATCTATCATGAGGAAGCCGAGGGTTGGATCACCTGCCATCCCGGGCGGTTCGGCGACGTGGTGCTCGCCCGCAAGGATGCGCCCGCCAGCTATCACCTGTGCGTAACGCATGATGACGCGGTGCAGGGTGTCACCCTGGTAACCCGTGGCGCGGACCTGAAGTCCGCCACCGATCCGCAGCGGGTAATTCAGGCACTGATGGGCTGGCCAACTCCGGCTTACGCGCATCACCCGCTGTTGCTGGATCAGGATGGCAGACGGCTGGCCAAGCGCGACAAGGCGGCGACACTGCGCGCCATGCGAGATGCGGGCATCCCGCCGGAGCATATCCTCGCGCGCCTCTAGACGCTGGGGCTCAAGGAGCCGAATGCGTTAGTCCCAGTAGTGCCAGTGACCACGCTCGTCACGCCGACGATGATGGTAGTGGTGATGGTTGTAGTAGTAATCGACATTGGTGACCAAAGCGTGCGACGGCTCCGCCTGTACACCGATCAGAGCCGTGGCCGGCGCGGCCGAGGCGTTCAGCGCCGTCAATGTGAACATGCCAGTCAAGGCGGCAGATGCGAGCAGCAACTTGCGCATAATGAATCTCCTGTCTTACGCGCCGTTACAGTGGCATCCGATTTCGCCGGAACCAAGACCTGATCATGGCATCATCACGTCAAACGAACATTTGCCATCATATTAACTGGAATTTAGCAGCTCGGCCGTATCATTCCGCACATGGTTGACCGCTGTTCCGATCCGCCAGATGCGGAACGCGGCCGCGGACGGACGCAGCAAGGTGCTGACATCCCCCGCGTCCGCACGGACGACATCCCCCGCGTCCGCACGGACGACATCCCCCGCGTCCGCACGGACGACATCCCCCGCGTCCGCACGGACGACATCCCCCGCGTCCGCACGGACGACATCCCCCGCGTCCGCACGGACGACATCCCCCGCGTCCGCACGGACGACATCCCCCGCGTCCGCACGGACGACATCCCCCGCGTCCGCACGGACGACATCCCCCGCGTCCTCGCCCAACCAGGCTGGCCAGGATGCGGGTTCCAGCACGACGGGCATCCGCTCGTGCAGCGGTCGCAGCATGTCGTTCGCTGTCGTGGTAATGATGACGAAGCTGCGGATCAAGGTTCCGTCGACGCCGCGCCAGCCTTCCCACAGGCCGGCGAAAGCCATGGGCTGACCGTCCGCGCGGGCGATGGCGTGGGGGATCTTGCCGTCCTGGGTCGCCTGCCATTCATAGAAGGCGTCGGCCGGGATCAGGCAGCGCCGGCCGGCTGCGAAGGCGTCGCGGAACATCGGCGTGGTCGCCAGGGTCTCCGCCCGCGCGTTGATCGTCATGCGGATCGCCTTCGGGCTCTTCGCCCAATGCGGCACCAGGCCCCAGTGCAGCAGGTCCAGCCGCCGCTCGCCGCTGTCCCGATGCAGCCGGATCACCGGGGCATCACGCGTCGGCGCCATGTTCCAGGTGGGCGCCCAGTTCGGCGTGGCACCCTTGGTTTGAAACAGGGCGACGATCGCCTCGGCTGGGAGAAAGGTGGCATAGCGTCCGCACATCGGAAAAAACCTCCTGTGTTCCGGCAGGACCCCGTTCCAGCAGGGCCCTCGGGCGGAGCCAGCTAGCCCGGCCGGACGCCCTGCTGTAGCATCCGCATCAATTAAGACTTCGGCCGGTGGATGTCGCCGATGAGGTGAAAGAGCGAGTTCATGGAGCATCAGGGTGGCTGTCATTGCGAAAATCTTCGAGTCCATGTGCGGCTGACGAAGCCGCCGGTGGAGAACCTCCTGCGCTCGTGCGCCTGCTCGTTCTGCCGAACGCATGCGACGCGAACGGTGTCGGATCCCGATGGGCAGGTGGTTGTCCAGGCCGTCGACTGGACTCTGGTGGAGCGCTATCGGTTCGGTTCGCGCACCGCGGATTATCTGCTTTGCCGCCGGTGCGGGGTTTACATCGGCGCGGTCTGCGAAACCGCCGCGGGTCCTCGCGCCGTCGTCAACACGCTCTGTCTGCACGATCGTGCGGCATTTACCCAGGAGGCCGTACGGCCCGACTACGACGGGGAAACGACCGACAGGCGGCTGGCGCGGCGCGCGGCGAACTGGATGCCGGCCGTCATGCATGACCTGGGATAAGGGTTGCTTCGCGGAAGGCGGCGTCTACCCCGGTGCGCGCTTAGCGTGATCGCGTGAAGCTGGCCAGCCAAAGAGCGTGAATCGCTCGATCAAACAAGGCATTAGCCCATGATCGGACACTGGCGAAGAGGCAACCTCGAACAATCATGGCCGAATGTTGTGGCGGCCGACCGTGCCTGACGCACAGCGATTATTTGTCCATCGGCAAGGAGGCGGATTCGCATGACTGAAGGCACCGGCAAGACCGTGGTGATCACCGGCGCCGCATCCGGCATCGGCCAAGCCGCCAGCCTGCGGCTGCTTCAGGCCGGCTGGACGGTATTCGGCCTGGACCTGGCGCTCGGCCGGCTAGCCGAGACAGCGAACGGGTTCGGCGCCTGGCAAATGCGTTTCCGGCCGGTCGCCTGCGACGTTGCCGATGCCGCCGCCGTCGCCGGAGCCTTCGCGCAAGTCGGAGCCAGCTTGAACGCTTTGGTCTGCTGCGCCGGCGTGCTGCGCACCGGCCTGCTGGAGAGCATGCCGATCGAGGACTTCGACCTGGTCCTGAACACCAACCTGCGCGGCACCTTCCTGTGCGCCCAGCAGGCGTTGCCGCGGCTGCGCGCGGCGGCGACGCCGGACGATCCGGCCCGGGTTGTGCTGTTATCGTCAATCGCGGCACTGCGGCCGAAGATCGTCAGCGGCGCCTATGCGGCGTCAAAGGCCGCGGTCAGCCAGTTGTGCCGGGTGATGGCGGCGGAGTGGGCGCCGTCGGGCGTGTTGGTGAACGCGCTCGCACCGGGAACCGTGGACACGCCGATGATCCATGCGGTGGCATCGGACACCAAGGGCTACCGGCCATCCGGCGTATCACCGATCGGGCGGATCGCGCGGCCGGACGATGTGGTGGACGTGATGATGTTCCTGCTGTCCGACGCGGCGCGCTACGTCACCGGCACCACCATACCAGTCGACGGGGGCACCCAGGCGGCCTTCGTCCCGCCCGGCTCACGCTGATGCCGCGTTGGCTGCTGGCTTTCGTCGTCATCGCATTACCCGTTTGCGCCCTGCCCGCTCGGGCGCAGGAACCTATCGTCAACATCTACAACTGGACCGACTACATCGATCCCGGCGTGCTGGCCGACTTCACCCGCGAGACCGGCATCAAGACCCGCTACGACGTGTTCGACAGTCTGGAGACCTTGGAAGCAAAGCTGTTCGCCGGCCATTCCGGCTACGACATCGTCGTGCCAAGCAACGAGCCGACGATGTCGCGGCTGATTAGGGCAGGGGCGCTGGCGGTGCTCGACCGCGACCGGCTGCCCAACTGGAAGAACCTGGACCCGACGCTGATGCGGCGCGTGCTGTCCTCCGACCCAGGCAACCAGCATGGCGCGATCTATCTTTGGGGATCGACCGGGCTGGGGATCAATCCGGCGAGGATCAAGGCGCTGGCGCCCGCCGCGCCGATGGATAGCTGGGCGCTTCTGCTGGATCCGGCCTGGGCGAAGCGGATCGCGCCGTGCGGCATCATCATGATGGATTCGGCGATCGACGTGGTGCCATCCGTGCTGCGCTATCTTGGCCGCAGCCCGGACAGCGCCGACGCGGCGGATCTGGCGGCGGTGTCGAAGGCGCTGATGGCAATCCGTCCGTTCATCCGCACCTTCGCCAGCGGCGGCGCGCTGGAAGCCTTGGCGACCGGCGAGGCCTGCCTGGCGATGGATTACTCCGGCGACGTGTCGCAGGCGTCGGCCCGCGCGCGGGAGGCCGGGAACGGCGTGGACGTGCGTTATGTGGCGCCGAAGGAAGGTGCCGAGATCGGCTTCGACATGCTGGCGATCCCAGCCGATGCGCCGCACAAGGACGCCGCGCTGGCGTTCATCAACTTCGTGCTGCGGCCCGACATCATGGCGCGGATCACCGATGCGACGCACTACCCGAACGCCATCCCTGCGACGCGGGCACTGGTGCGTCCGGCGCTGCTGAACGATCCGAACGTGTTTCCGACCGACGCCGAGGTGAAGACGTTCTTTACCATCGGCGCCTCCACGCCCACCGCCGACCGTGCGCGGACCCGCATGTGGTCGCGCTTCAAGGCCGGCACCTGACACGTCGGTGACAACCGGCAGGTCAACGCGGGAGGCGCCGGAAGATGCGGCGCCGCCGCATGGCGGACTGACCATCGCCGGCGTGCGGGTCCGCTATGGCGCGACGCTGGCGCTGGACGGGCTGGACCTGGCGGTGCGGCGCAACGAACTGTTCGTGCTGCTGGGTGGATCGGGCTCCGGCAAGACTACGCTGCTGCGGGCGATCGCCGGGTTCGTGCGGCCGGAGACCGGGCGGATCATCCTGGATGGCATCGACCTGTCCACGCTGCCGCCGCATCGCCGGCCGGTGAACACGATGTTCCAGTCCTACGCGCTGTTCCCGCACATGAGCGTGGCGGCGAACATTGGCTTTGGACTGCGCCAGCAGGGTGTGTCGCGTGCCGATACGCGGGCGCGGGTCGCGGCAATGCTCGCGTTGGTACGGCTGGAAGGCTATGGCGGGCGCCGCCCGACGGACCTGTCCGGTGGCCAGCAGCAGAGGGTCGCGCTGGCGCGCAGCCTGGCCCCCAGCCCGCGCCTGCTGCTGCTGGACGAGCCGCTGTCGGCGCTGGACCAGGGGCTGCGGCTGGAGACCAGGGCGGAACTGGTGCGGCTGCGGCGATCGCTGGGGATCAGTTTCGTGCTGGTCACGCACGATCAGACCGAGGCGCTGACCATGGCCGATCGCATCGGCGTGATGCGGGATGGGCGGATGGCGCAGGTCGGCACGCCGTCGGCGCTTTACGAACGCCCAATCGACCGGTTCGTGGCGGAGTTCGTCGGCGCGGCGAACATCCTACCGTGTATCGTCGGGGCGGACGGCGTCTCGGTGCATCTGCCGGCGCAGGGGGTGACCGCGCGGGCTGCCGTGCCCGGGCCGCCGGGGCCAGGGCTGCTGGCGTTGCGCGCCGAACGGCTGCGGATCGGTGCGTTACACCACGTAAACGAGGTTGCCGGCGTGGTGACAGGTTGCGCCTATGCCGGGGAGAGCCTGGCGATCCAGGTCAGGCTGCGCGACGGAACCCTGCTGCGCGTGGTGCGCGGTCTGGCCGACGGCCTGGCGGCGGCGCTGACCGAGCCGGGTGCCGCGGTCACCGTGGGTTGGCCGCCCGATGCCTGCATCCTGTTGCCGGCATGAAAGCGCGCTGGTTGGTGCTGGCCGGTCCGGCGGTGTGGCTGGCGCTGCTGCTGGGAGCGCCGCTGGCGATCATCCTGCTCATCGCGCTGGCGCAACCGGCGGAGGGCGTGCCGCCGTACAGCCCGGGTTTCACGCTGGATAACCTGCTGCTGGTGGCGACCGATCCGCTGTACCGGGACGCGCTGCTGCGCAGCCTGCTGATGGCGGGCGTATCCACCATCGTCTGCCTGCTGGCCGGGCTGCCGATGGCCCTGGCGATCGCCCGCGCCGAACCGCGGTGGCAGAATCCGCTGCTGCTGGCGGTGATGCTGCCGTTCTGGACCGGGTTCCTGATGCGGATCAACGCCTGGATCGGATTGCTGGCGGATGATGGGGTGCTGGTTCGCGTGCTTCATGTTTTGCGGCTTGGCGCGCCTCGGCTGCTGTATACCGACACCGCAATGTACATCGGCATGGTCTACACGTACCTGCCATTCATGGTGTTGCCATTGTATGCGCGGTTGTCGCGACTGGACCGAACGCTGGTGGAGGCGGCGGCTGACCTAGGCGCTCCGCCGTATCGAGTGTTCCTGCGGGTCGTCCTGCCGTTGTCCCTGCCAGGCATCGCGGCCGGCGTGGCTTTGGTGTTCGTTCCGGCGATCGGGGAGTATGTCATCCCGGCGCTGCTGGGCGGTCCCCAGGCGCAGTTGATCGGTCAGGTGCTGTGGGACGAGTTTTTCTCCAACCGCGATTGGCCGACGGCATCGGCGGTGGCGGTCTCGCTGCTGGTGGTTCTGGTGGTGGTGCCGGGGATGATCGTATGGGTGCGGCGTTGGGTGGTTCTGGTTAGGCGCCACCGCACTTCCTGAGGTTGTGGACGGCCGGACAGCCGGTCTCTCGCGTCGTACGCCGCCAACTAATCGGATAGGCGACAGGTCGATACCCATAGCCGCCGAGAACCGCATCGCAAGGCTGGCGCGCGACATGCCGACGAACGCGGCGAGATTGTCGGCGCGGCATGGCTTGGCGGGTCGCTCATGCATCAGGCGCGGCGCGGACCCGATCCGTTTGCCGGCGAGCGCGTTGATCCGGCCTATCGCCAGTGGTCCGGCGCTCGCTCCATAGGCTCGGATCATCGGCACGAACAGCAACTGAGCGAGTTCCTCCGACGCCAGCACTGAACCAGGTCGCGCATCACTCACTTCCAGGATGAGCTGGTCGAGCGGCCAGCGCACGCAAGGTCGTGCCCGACCAGACCGTCTATTCCGCGACGAAGGCCGCGGCTCTGGCCATTTCCGATGGGCTGCGGCAGGAGATCGCAAGGCAGTTGCGGGTCACGGTAAAACCATAATCGTTTGAGGTTGCATCCTCACCGGTGTCCGACCAGCGTCCAATGCTTTGTTTGATCGCGTGATGGACGCCTTCGGGTCGGCTTCGGGGCGATCACGCTTCAGTACTGTGCGTTGGGCGAGAGCACGATGCAGGCGGATCGTCCATGCATCAGTTTATCGCACGCCTGGACCGCGGTATCTCGCGACATCCCCGTCATTCGCGCCCGCCAAAGGATGGCTCGACCCTGATGGATGCTCGCCACGAAAGGATGCGCGATGGCAAGTTCCACATGAGCGTGATCCAATGCGCTGACCAGCGCACCATGCGCCATCCCCTGGTGGGCATAAGCGCCTACCTGGATCGCCCACTGCCCTGGTGCCGCCGAACCATGGTGCAGCGGGATCGCGTCAGCCGCGTTGGCGGCGGCGATCAGCCGGAAGCCACCACGCATTGGCCGAACCGGCGGCGTCGCCAGGGTGAGCTGCTGCGATTGGCCGCCGCCGTAGCGAGGCGGTTCCGGAAGCTGGGCAACCTCCACCGGAGCCCGTTTTGGCACGCGGCCGCCGCTGCCGCCGGTGGCACGTGCCAACATGATCGGGCGGCCATACCGCTTGCCCGCCGGGATGTTCATCGGCAGGTTGTTCATGGCGAACTCATCCGCGGCGGAGCGGTTGTTCGGGTAGATGCCGCGCAGGTTCGGGCCGATCATCGCGACATAGTGGCGGGTTTCATCCGGCAGCGACCGGCGATTGCCCAGGTAGTCGTCCAGGCGGACCGGTCCGGCATTGTAGGCGGCCAGGAAGCCCGGCGTGCCGTAGATCTCGTACATCTCGCGCATATAGGCCACGCCGGCCAGGATGTTGTCATGCGGATCGAACGGGTCATCGCCCAGATTGTAGCGCTCCTTCAGTCCGTCATAGGTGGCTGGCATCACCTGCATCAGCCCCATCGCGCCGGCGCCCGAGGTAACCAGGTTGCCATCAACGTACTCCTTGCCGCCGGACTCGACCCGCATGACCGAGCGAACCCAGGTTTCCGGTATATCGAATCGGATCGCGGCTTCACGGACATAGGGCCCCCAAGGATCGTCGGCGGGGCCGGGCGGGGTATAGTCGCGATGGGCGGCGGCAATGTAGCGGGCGGTTTCCCGCATGGCGGTCTGCTGCGGCGGCTGACTGCAGGCCGCGAGTGCGGCCAGGATAGCGATAGCGCAGGCGGCGCGGAGGCTGCTGCTGATGGTTTCGCGATCTGGTGCAGTCATGCGGTATCAATCTCCATTCTGGAGGCCCATGGTCGCGTAGCCGGTCTCTGTTTCGGTATCGGTATTTTTACCGCTGAAGCAGAGAATCAGGAAGCTCTCGTAAGTCCTTAAACGAAAGCGATGTTTCAAGCAAGTCATCTCGACATGTTTTCAGCCGAAGGCAATTGAGACGGAAACGTGACCATGTTCTGGTGGGCATCCAACCTCTGACCAGCCGTGTTCCGAGGCTGCCACCACGATCCTGTGCGGCAGCCTTTTGTTGTGCCGCATGGCCGAATGGAGTATCCGGCGCGACGCCATGAGTAGTGCCGTCACGATGCCCGCTGTTTCGACGACCGCCCCCACTGCGGTCCTGGATCTGAATGCGGATATGTCGGTGGCCTCACGCAACCGGCTTGCGCTGGGCGATCTGATGCGGGGCCTGCGGCTTTGGCGGCTGGCCTGGGCGCTGGGCTGGCTCGACATCCGGCTGCGCTACCGCGGCTCCATGCTGGGGCCGTTCTGGCTGACGATCTCCACGGGTGTCATGGTCGCCGCCCTCGGGATGCTGTACTCCACCTTGTTCAAGATGGACCTGAGGAACTACCTGCCGTTCCTGGCGCTGTCGCAGGTGCTGTGGGGATTTCTCGCCGCTCTGGTGTCGGAGGCCTGCACGACCTTTACCGATGCCGAGGGCATCATCCGATCGGTACGCATGCCGTTCTTCGTGTTCTCGACACGAACGCTGATCCGCAACCTGATCGCGCTGGCGCACAACATCGTGGTGATCGTCGTCGTCTTTGCGGTGTTCTCGCTCTGGCCGGGCTGGAATGCGTTGCTGGCACTTCCGGCGCTGCTGCTCTGGGTGCTCGACGCGCTGGCGCTGACCCTGCTGCTGGGCTCGTTCTGTGCCCGCTTCCGTGACATCCAGCCGATCGTCAACAGCGTGATGCAGATCATGTTCTTCGTCACGCCGGTGATCTGGAAGCCTGAGCAGTTGGGTGCGTCGGCGGCGAAGCTGCCGTTGAATCCGTTCTTTGATCTGCTGGAGATCGTCAGGGGACCGCTGCTGGGGGATGGGGTGTCGCGGATGACCTGGCTCGGTGCCATTGGCTACAGCGCTGTGCTGTGCGGCGTGTCGTGGGCGTTCTTCGTCCGAGCCCGCGGCCGCGTCACGTTCTGGATCTGAAACATGCCGACCAAGGCGCGGATCACTGTTGAAAATGTCTCGGTCTGGTTTCCGCTGTATCATGGCAGTGCTCGCAGCCTGAAAAAGACCGTCGCCGCCGCCGCATCCGGCCGACTGGCGCATGACCAGCAGCAGCGCATCGTGGTCCGCGCCCTGCGCGATATCGACCTTCGCCTGAACAGCGGCGACCGTCTTGGCCTGGTCGGTTCCAATGGTGCCGGAAAGACCACGCTGCTGCGGGTGCTGGCCGGTATCTATGAACCGGTGATCGGCCGGGTGCGGGTGCAAGGCAGTCTGAATGCGCTGCTGGACCCAAGCCTGGGCATGAACATGGAGCTGACCGGGCGGGAGAACATCCTGCTGCGCGGGCTGTACAACGGGCTGCCTCGGTCGATGCTGCCACGGCTGGAGGAAGACGTCGCCCAGTTCGCGGAACTGGCCGACTTCATGGATCTGCCGATGCGGATCTACTCCGCCGGCATGGTGGTTCGGCTGGGTTTTGCGCTCGCCACGGCGATCAAGCCGCAGATCCTGCTGATGGATGAGTGGTTCCTGGCGGGCGACGCGGTATTCCTGGAGAAAGCCCGACATCGGCTGGAGGAGATGGTCCGCGGCGCCGATATCCTCGTGCTGTCCAGCCACCAGGCGGACATCATCAAGGACTGGTGCACGCGGGTGCTGTGGATGGACCAGGGCCAGATCCGCGCCGACGGGCCGGCGGAGCAGGTGCTGGCCGCCTACCTCGGCCAAGCCCCTGTCGCGCTAACCGAGGTCGTGCCAGCCTGATACCATGCCAGCCTGATGCCGTGCCGTCTGATCAGCCCAAGAGCACGGCCTCGACCGCGGCGGCAATGCTGAACAGGCGTGTGTCGCCCATGGTCTCGCCCATCAGCATCAGGCCGACGGGCGCATCGCCCGTTCTGTGGCAAGGCACCGAGATCGCGCAACGGTCGAGGAAATTGCCGAGGGCGGTGTTGCGCAAGACGAGCATGTTGACGCTGTTGTAGGCGCGCTCGTCGTCAAGCTCGGCGATACGCGGAGCGACGATCGGCACGGTGGGCATCAGCACGCAGTCATAGGGCGCGGTGGCGCGGTCGAAGCTGGTGATCAGCCTGGCGCGTGCGGTGACCACGTCCAGGTAGTCGGCGGCACTGATGCGTTCGCCGCGGCTGATGCGGATGCGAATGCGCGGGTCGTAGCCGGCGCCTTTCGCCGCGAGCAGTTGGCGATGCCAGGCATAGCCCTCCGCCGCGGCAAGGCCGCCCGCGGCATTGACGGCGGGCAGTTCGGCAAGCTCGGCGAAGCGGACCGTCTCGATCCGGGCACCGGCGGCGGTCAGCGTCGACAAGGCGCGATCGAACGCGGCGGCGACGGTGGCGTCCATGCCGTCCAGGACCATGGTGTCTGGCATCGCCAGGCGTAGGCCGGTCAATCCGATCGGCGCGGCGGCGGGCGGCATCTCACCGGCCAGCATCGCATCGATTGCGGCGCAGCAGGCGACGCTGGGTGCCAGCGGTCCAACCGAGTCAAGCGACGGGGCCAGCGGCAGCACCCCCGCAATGGGAACGCGCCGCGCGGTCGGCTTGTAGCCGACGACGCCACAAAAAGCCGCCGGAATGCGGCAGGAGCCGCCGGTATCGGTACCCAGGCCAGCCGCCGCCATCCCGTCCGCCACCGCCACCGCGGTGCCGGAGGAACTGCCGCCGGGAATGCGCTTCGACTCCCGGTCCCACGGACTGGCTGGCGTGCCGTAGTGGGGGTTTATGCCAAGGCCGGAGAAGGCGAACTCGGTCATGTTGACCCGCCCCATGGGAATGAAGCCAGCCGCCAGCATGCGGGCAACCACCGGAGCGTTGGCCGCCGCCGGCGGGGCGTCGGCCAGGATCATCGATCCCGCGGGTGTGGTTTCACCGGCGATATCGAACAGGTCCTTCAGCGCGATTGGAATACCGGCGTAGGGTCCGGGCAGGCGGTTTGCGCGGCGCAGCAGGTCAGCGGCATCGGCCATGGCGCGGGCCGCCTCTGGGTGGACCTTGATGAACGTCCGCGCACCCTCTCCGGCCGGGTCGGCGATCTTCGCCAGGCTCTCCTCAATCAGTGACCGGCTTGTCGTGCGGCCCTTCGCCAGGGCCTGGGCGAGTTCGTCGATCGTGCGCATGATGCTTCCAATGCAATTCGAGGAGGAGCATGCCATGACTGACACGCCTGCCAAACCGGTTCTTCTGACCGGTGCCACCGGTGCCCTGGGCCGGGTGTTGACGAAGTCGCTCAGCGCGCTGGGCTGGCGGCTGGTGCTGACCGACATCGCGCCGTTTCCTGATCCGGTACCGGCGGGCTGCGCCTTCACCCAGGCGGACCTGTCCGATGGGGTGACCATCCCGCGGCTGGCGGAAGGATGCGGGACGATCATCCATCTGGGCGGGGTGTCGGTGGAGCGGCCGTTCGAGGAGGTCATCGGCCCCAACATTCGCGGCCTTTTCCATATCTACGAAGCTGCTCGCCTGGAGAAGGCGCGGGTCATCTTCGCGTCGTCGAACCACGCGGTGGGGTTCCATGAACGGACCGAGAGCCTGCCGGCGGACACGCAGTTTCTACCTGACGGCTATTATGGCCTGTCGAAAGCCTATGGCGAGTTGATGGGCCGGATGTACTGGTTCAAGCACGGCGTGGAGAATGTCAACGTGCGCATTGGGTCGGCGCGCGAGGAGCCGATCGACGCGCGCATGCTGGCGTCATGGATGTCCTATGGCGATCTGTCGCGACTGATGCAGCGTTGCGTGCTGACCCCGTTCGTCGGCTGCGTCGCGATCTGGGGCACCTCGGCCAACACGCGGATGACCTGGTGGCGGGACGACGCGCGATCGGCACTCGGCTGGACCGCCATCGACAGCGCCGATCCGTTCGCCGGACAACTGGCCGGTGCCGTCAGCGGCGATCCGGTGCAGGAACGCTACATGGGCGGCGCGTTTTGCGCGATCGGGTATTCGCGGCATGAGCCGGCGCCGATATGGGGAGAGCGTGATGTCTGACGGCGTTCTTTATATCGGCCACAAACGTTACTCCTCCTGGTCGATGCGCGGTTGGCTCGCGGTGAAACTGGCGGCGCTGGATGTGGAGGTCCGGGTGCTGCGCTTCACCCGGCCCGGACCGACGAAGGCGATCGCCGAACTGTCGCCGAACGGGCTGGTGCCGTTTCTGGAGCACAACGGCGCGCGGGTCTGGGAGTCGCTGGCGATCTGCGACTACTGCGCCGAGTTTCAGCCGTCGCTGTGGCCAGCGGACCGGGTGGCGCGGGCGCATGCGCGGTCGATCGCGGCGGAAATGCATGCCGGGTTTCATGAGTTGCGGACGGCGATGTGGATGAATCTGGGGCGGTCGTTCGCCGGTCTGGGACGAACGCCGGGAGCGTTGGCGGACATCGCCCGCATCGAGGCACTGTGGCAGGAGACGCGGGTCCGCTTTGGTGATGGAGGCCCATTCCTGTTTGGCCCTGAGTTCGGCGCGGCCGATGCAATGTTCGCTCCGGTCGTGGCGCGGTTGCTGACCTGAGAGCCAGAGGTTTCAGATGAAACCAAAGCCTATTGTGCCGCGCTGCGATGGCATCCGCTGGTTGCGGACTGGTATGACGAAGCGGCGGCTGAGCCAGCCGACTGGCTGATTGAGGATTATGAAACCGTGCCTGTGGAACGCCATTGATCCACCACTTTCGCGGCAAGCGGACCGACGATATCGTGATAGACCTTGGGCCGCAAGCCATCCGGCCAGTCCATGCCAAACCACGTGATCCGCCGCGACCCGAACCATGCAACACCCGCACGCGAAAAGCATCGCAGCCGCTTGTAAACTTAAAGCGCGATTGGTTTAGGTTGACCCACGAATCGCGCTTTAACTCATTGTCTGATCGCGTGATTCACGCCTTCTGACTGGGTCAGCCTCAGGCGATCACGCTCAAGATGGCAGATCCTGGCGACGCGGCCAGGGTCGAGGCTCGACATCGATACGCGAACGACGGAGGACTTCATGTCGCATGCACGGCACTTCGAGCGGGAGCGTCCGAATTTCCCGGGATCCGTCCAGGCGCGATACGGCGTGCTGGTTGGGACCGTCAAGGATGGAGTTCTGCAGGGTGGAAAGTCGCCGCACTACGAAATCTGGGTCGCCGCAGGCGAACAGAATTTCCGCGTCGCGGTCAACGTGCAATCGGTCGACGGCAGCGAGGTCCTTGCACATTTCGATCCGAAATACGTGACAAGTTCGCCGGCGCTCGACATCGCGGCGCTGGCAGGAGGACCGCCGGGCTTCAGCCAGCGCGAGACCGGGCCGGATGGCAACGGCATCGATTACCTTCGAGCCAATCTTTTCGACATCACCACCATGCAGCCGGTGCCCGACCTCGGCGGCAATGTCAGTCTCGGCAACCTTCTCGACGCGCAGATCGAGCGAGCCAAGGCGGACAACAGGGCGGTCGCGATCGTGTTTGGCAACGAATTTCGCGACGGCGGGACGCAGTCGCGCGATCAGACGTTTGGCTTCACGCCGGAGCAGGGACTGCACGACATCCACATGATGCAGGGCAACGCCGGCAGTTTCGAGCGCGACAACACGACGCACGGCGACGGCGCGCTGTTCATCCGCTTCACCGGCGGCGAGACAGTCGCACTGTTCATCCGTTTCGCCACTCAGGGCACCGAGAGCGACGACCAGGGAAACCCGACGGCGATTGACCGCTGAAGCGGCGGCACCCGGACCGTATCTCCCGAAGTCGCCGCGGCGCGCCTGATCGTTCTCGACCGCCAGAAGCGCAGGCGGCCTGATCCCCCCATGCCGAGCTGGAAGCATGGCTCCGCACATCAGCCGACCCGGTTCGCTGTCAGCGCGACACTGATTGCAATCCCGCGGCCATTGCCCGCACCAGCACAAGGCCTTGCTGCAACTGGAAATCCGTCTCCGGCCTGGCCGCGTCGATGGCAGGCCAATCCGGCGGCGGCAACTTCGGGATCTGTTGCGCCGCCGCGGGCAGATCGGCGGACGGCGGCGACATAGCCTTGTCGTTGCCCTGGCTATTCTCCGGCGTGGACAGGATATGCAGAAGATCAGCTTCATGCTGCGGCCCGAAGTGTGGCGCCGGCGTACGGGTCTCCTGCACCACCACGTTCGGCGTGATGCCGAGCCCCTGGATCGAGCGGCCGGAAGGCAGATAGTAGCGCGCGGTGGTCAGCCGCAATGCCCCGTCGTCACCAAGCGGGATCAAGGTCTGCACTGAACCCTTGCCGAATGTCCGGGTGCCCAGCACCAAGGCCCGCCGGTCGTCCTGCAGCGCGCCGGCGACGATCTCAGCGGCGGATGCGGTGCCGTTGTTGGTCAGCACCACCACCGGCAGGTTGCCTGCTATGTCGGCACCGGGTTTGGCGGGCCAACTCGCATCGTCGGCGGCGTGCCGGCCATGCGTCGAGACAATGCCGCCACTGGCGAGGAAGTCGTTGGACACATCGATCGCCTGATCAAGCAGACCACCTGGATCATTGCGCAGATCAAGTATCAGGCCGCGCAATTTTCCGCCGGACTCAGTGCGCAGCCTCCGCAAAGCCGCATGTACGCCGGGATTGGTCTGTTCAGTGAATTCACTGATGCGGATGACGCCAAGATCGCCGATCAGCCGGCTCGTCACCGTCTGCACGTGAACGATCCGCCGGGTCAGCGTGAACTCCAGCGGCTTGGTCTGACCCTGTCGCTTGACCGTCATGCGCAGCATGGTATCGGGCGGCCCGCGCATCTCGGCAACCGCGTCCGTCAGGCTCAGCCCCTCGACGCTTTTGCCGTCGACCGCGGTAATCAGGTCGCCCGGCATCAACCCCGCCTCGGCGGCCGGCGTGCCATCGATCGGGCTAACCACTTCGAGCAACCCACCGTTGTCGGTCACCTGAAGACCAATTCCGCCAAACTTGCCAGTGGTCTCGTTTTGCAGCGCATGCCACTGCGGTTCGGTCAGATAAGAACTGTGCGGGTCAAGCCCGGTCAGCATCCCGTTGAGGGCGCTGTCGACCAGCGTGGTGCTCGACACCGGCTCGACATAGTCGGCGCGAACCCGCTCGAGAACCGTGTTGAACAGCGTCAACAGGTGGTTGGTGTCCTGCCCACCGGGTCCTTGAGCAGCAACCCCCGGCGTAGCAATTCCCTGGGCGGCGGCCCATGGAACGCCAAACGCCCGAGAAAGCAGGTCATTGCCGGTCCTTGCAGCAAAGCCGGCCATGAAGCCGGTCCCTACCAGCAGTGCGACCCCGGTTCGCGTGACTTTCATCGAGACGCCTCGCTGAGCATTCAGACCGAAGACAATGCGGCCGCCGAACAGCAGCGGACCGCATGGTAATATCGTGACAGTTTTGACCGGGTGTATGTCCGCCAGCTTACATCACGGTCATACAAGCAGAAGGCGGATGCACAATCGCGGCAACCGACTGTCGAGCGAGTCTTGCATCATCCCCAGGCTGGCCGCATGCGTCATTGCCGCCTTCGGTCCAGGCTGCGCGCATGTTCCGGAACGGGCCGCCTCAGCTCTTCCCGGCGTAGCTCTTCGCCATCCCTTCGCCAGGTTCAGCCTGTGGGCCAAACGGCATGATCGGATAACGCAGGCCAGCCTTTGACAGGCCCTGCAAGCCGGTTACCGCACGCAGCAGGTCCTCCGGCGGGCAAGCCATCAGCATCTCGTCATCCGCCACACCGCCGTAGCGGCGTTCGGCGTAGCACGGGATCGACAGGCTGACCTTGCGGTGTTTCAACGCGCTGCCCCAGCTATCGGCACAGGCGCTTTCACCGGTAATGCTGAAGTCGTAACGCTGGTAGTTGCGCCACTGCAAGCCGTTGATGAACAGCATCATCTGCGCTGGGTTGCCGTAGAACAGGCACACGTCCGGCGGGCTCAGCCGCGCGGTCCGCAGCGGGGAGATCGCCAGGCCATGATAGGTTCCCGGCGTCACCCGCGGCATCTGCGCCTGATGCGCGGCGGCGGCGTCGCGGTTCTCAAACCAAACGCCTTCCATCTTGCGGCCGGACATATAGACGTCGCCCGGCGCATCCAGCCCAATCACGCTGCTGCAGCTCGAGAACGCCGGCACGTTCGCCGTCGTGATGCCGAGCGTAAAGCCGGCCATGCGGGACTGGGTCACAAGCTGGCACGTCGAAAAGGTTTTTCCCTTTGCCGGCCGGCGCAATCCGGGGACCGCCTCCATCTCGGCCACGTCCTCGAACAGCTTCATGCCGATCGGGAAGGTGCGCAGCCGCAGCAACTGGTTCAGTTGTTCCGCAAGCTCGGCAATGGTCTTGCCATCCAGGACCGCGGCTTCCTGCGTTGTGGGGATGTCGTTCATGGCTGGTTTCCTCCTGCGCGCATGCTGACATGCCCTGGGCCGGACGGAAATATCATGTCGTCAGGTGTGGACAATATCCATGCACGCTCCACTCCGAAACGCCGGCAGAGGCCGGAGATCGCCGGCTCGTGCTCGGCACGCATCCGATTGAACGCCTCGAACGCCGCCGCTCCGCTGCCCGCATTGTCGAAGCCGGCGCGGCGCAGCCTCGCCTGCACGCGGTCGAAGTGGGTCCGCTCAAGATCGGGAATCTCGTCAATCCTGCAGCGAAAGGTGTTGGCAAGGTCCTGCGCCAAGCGGCTGCCCATCCGGTGGCACAAGATGGCAGGCCCGGCCGCGGTATCACCTTCAAGGTTCGATAGCAGCGCGGCGGCATCCATGACCGCGCTAAGCGCCGCCAGCCAGTCGCACTCATGGTCCGTGGAGCGGAAATAGGCTAATGCCGGATAAGCGCGGTGCGTCAGAAGCACATGAGCGGACCAGCGGTCCCAGTCTTCGAAGAACCGCGCGAGTGCCGCCTCCCTGTCTCGGCCAAGGCGTGCATACTGCTCCAATATCGCTGGGCCGGTCGGCGGCTTGCGGTTCCGCTCGCCGATGCGCAGCACCAGTTGCTCACGCTGCATCAGCGCGCCCTGGATGTTCAGCAGGAAGGTGACGACAAGCGGCACAAGGCCGAAGCCGCACAGCGCGGACCCGATTACCAATGCGCGCGCCCAAACGCCGTGCGCCTCATGCCCGCTCACCCCTAGCGTCAGGAACGAACTGGCCGAGGCGTAAAGGGCGTCGAGCAGCCCGACAGGCGGATCGAACCCGTGCGGCAGCGCGTGCATGGCCAGTGCGAAACCCAGGATGAGCGAGAAGAACCAGATCGTTGCATTAAGCACAAGAAGGATCGGACCCAGCGCGCCAAGCAGGTCGTGCCGCCTGTCAGGTGAATGCCGACTCGCCAGCAACAGCACCAGGCGAAGCATTGCATCGGCTACCAAGGGCGCGAGCCGCAGTGTGCGAGCGCTTGCACGTGGCATGACCACACCACGGAACACGTCGGACATGATCACGCTGACCATGAGCACTCCGGCCGCGATTTCGACCAGTCGAGGAATGCTCAAGAAGCCGTGGTGCTCCCCACCCGCTTCCGAGGCCAAGTCATCGGTTCACCGGCAATCATAGCTTTCATATTACGCCTTCTGGCCGGATGACCAGTTCACGGCTTGATCATTGTCCGCATGACCGCACAGCCAGGAAAGCGCGGCAGCGTCCGCCACTGGTCCCAGGTCAGACCACATGATCCGGTTCAAGCTTGCAGGCAATCTGCTCATTCACCTCGACCTGGATCGTTGCGTGCCCGATATTGAAGCGCTCTTGCAGGTCATGCGCGAGGTGCACCAGGAACTCGTCGCCAGGATGGCCGCCCGGCATCAGGCAATGGCAGGTCAGGGCGGTCTCGGTTGTGCTCATTGGCCAGATATGCAGGTCGTGAATGGCCGCTACACCCCGCTGTTGCTTCAGGAAAGCCGTGACATCGCCCGGCTTGATGCCGGGCGGCACCGCGTCAAGCGCGAGATTGACCGAGTCCCGCAGCAGCGACCACGTGCCGGCCACGATCACCACGCTGATGACGAGACTGATCGCCGGGTCGAGCCATGGCCAGCCCCGCCACATCATGACGGCACCCGCAAGCACGACGCCAAGCGCCACGAGGGCGTCCGACGCCATGTGGAGGAAAGCGCCCTTGATGTTCAGATCGCCCTTCCGGCCGGACATGAACAGCAAGGCGGTCAAGCCGTTGACCAGGATGCCGACCGCCGCCACAACCATTATGATCAAGCCGCCGACAGGCTCGGGGTTGATCAGGCGTCGAATCCCCTCCCACGCGATGCCGCCGGTGACGACAAGCAGCACGATGGCGTTGCCGAGGGCAGCCAGGATCGAGGACCGCCGCAAGCCATAAGTGTAGCGTCCGCTGGGCCGGCGTTGACCAAGAACCGAAGCCAGCCAGGCGCCGGCGAGGCCCAGCACATCGCCCAGATTGTGGCCGGCATCGGCCAGCAGGGCGAGCGAATGCGCGATGATCCCGTAGAAGGCTTCTCCCACCACATAGGCAAGGTTCAGCGCGATGCCGATGGCGAAGGCTTTGCCGAAACTGGCCGGGACGTGGTGATGGCCAGCGGCGCCATGATGAGGCTCGTGACCATGATCGTGATGGTGGTCGTGCTCGGCCATGCTTTTACTCCGCCATCATGCCGACTGGCGCCGCGCGTTCAGAGCGAATTTCGCCGCGCGCATGGGCGATGATCTGCCATCCACCCCATAGGCCGAGCGCCGCCATGATCGCGGCGACGATAACGTCCGGCCAAGCGGTTTCTGTGCCGAACACGCCCATGGCCGCGAGCAGCACCGCGGCATTCCCGACAGCATCATCACGCGAGCAAATCCAGACCGAGCGCATGTTCGCGTCGCCGGTGCGGAAGCGGTAAAGCATCAGCGCCACGCCGCCATTGGCGATCAAGGCGGCAATACCCACCATGCCCATGACCTCGGCCCGTGGCACGGTCCCGTAAAAGACGTGCCATGCCGTGCCAGCCAGCACCCACAAGGCGAAGACGATCAGGGTAGCACCCTTGCCGACCGCGGCGCGGGCGCGCCATCGCAACGCCAAACCGGCGACGCCGAGACTGATCGCATAGTTGACAGCATCGCCAAGGAAGTCGAGCGCATCGGCTTGCAAGGACGCCGAACCAGCCGCGGCACCGGCGACGATCTCGGCGACGCAGAAACCGGCGTTGATGACCAGCGCGATCCACAGCGCGCGTCGCCATGCCGGGCTGCTCAGCAAGCCGGCGCCTGAAGCGGCGGAACAGCAGGAATCGCTAGAACAGGCCATGCCAACGCCTCGGCGGTTTGGCATCGCTTGTGCCACAAACCTTGTGGCAACCACACATCATGCCGTTACCCCTGGTTCCGCGTCACCAGCCGGCCGGCGCATGCGTCGGTCGCACCGGCGCCGAAAACGTAGGCGGACTGGCCATTGATCCAGGTCTCCAGGATGCCCTCCGCCGGGCGCGTCGGCGCGTCATAGGTCGAGGCATCGCGCACCGTCGCCGGATCGAACAGCACCAGATCGGCATAGGCGCCTTCTCGGATCACACCGCGATCGACCATGCCGAAGACCGACGCGGTATGGCCGGTCATCTTGCGCACGGCTTCCTCCAGGCTGAACAGCTTCAGATCGCGCGCGTAGTGACCGAGCACGCGGGGGAACGTGCCCCAAAGCCGAGGATGCGGATAGGAATCGTGCGGCAATCCGTCGCTGCCGATCATCGCCAGGCGGTGCGCCATGATCCGCTGCACATCAGGCTCATCCATCTGAAAGAAGATGGCGCCGGCGGGAACCAGTTTTTCCGCCACCGCCCGAAGCTCAAGGCCCCACTCCGCGGCAATGTCGGCCAGCATGCGGCCGGCCAGTTCCGGATGCGGCACCGACCAGGTGATCCGCACCGGCACATCGCGGCGCAGCCGGTGCGGCATCAGCACGGTGGAGCCGGCGGCATAGGGATAGATGTCGAAATCGACCTTCTGACCCGCTGCCCCCTTGTCGATCAGCGGCAACGTCTCCGTGCTGCGGCCGAAATTCTCCGGCATCGAGCACTTATGGTGGCTGATCACCACCGGCACATCGACCGCTCGGCCGATCCTCAGCGTCTCCTCGATCGACAGCAGCACGTCGTTGGCCTCGTCGCGCATATGGGTCACATAAAGCCCCCCGACGGAGCGCAGCGCCTCGGCGACGGCAATGACCTCGTCGGTCGGCGCCATCATGTTGGGCGGATAATACAGGCCGGTGGAGAAGCCGGAGGCGCCCTGCGCCAGCGCGTCCTTCAGGCGTGCCTGCATGTGGGCGGCTTCACGATCGGTGGCGGCGCGCTGGGTATCGCCCTGCATCGCCTCGACCCGCAGCGACATGTGGCCGATCAGGGCATAGGTGTTCACCGGCGCGGGATCGCGCGCCAGCCGGCCGGCATAGTCGCCGAAGCTGTCGAAGGCGAACCAGCTTTCGTCACCCAGCAGGTCCAGCGGCGGCACCGGCCGCGATTTCATCCGCACCGGCGCCAGCGAGATGCCGCAATTGCCGACGACAACGGTGGTGACGCCCTGCGACATCTTGCACAGCATGCAGGCTGGCCCGCATAGCACCGCGCGGTCATCGTGCGTGTGCGCATCAATGAATCCGGGCGCCAGCGCCAGGCCGTCCGCGTCGACTTCCCGGTCCGCGGCGCGACCGCCCAAGTCGCCAACCGCGGTGATGCGGTCGCCGGTCACGCCGACGTCGGCGGTGAAGCGCGGGCCGCCGAGGCCGTCGAGGATCGTGGCGTCTCGGATGATCAGGTCGCAGCGCAGCGTCATCGGCTTGTCCTGTCGGTCGGGTTCATGGAACAGACGCTTTGATGCTAAGCGTGTTTTAAAGCAGCCGCCATGACTCTTGCCGACTTCGGTCTTTTGGCGGCCATCGTCCTGATCATTCCATTAATCGCGCCAGTCAAGCCTGATGGCGCAAAGGAATGCAACAACGCCAATCCGGTCGGCTGGGAGCCGAATTCAGGCCCGATATTCGCGAAAAAGGCCAAGCTTTTCCTGCGCGACACGGTCGGAGTAGCCGAACAGCACGAGGTCTTCGTCCGCCTGCAGCACAAGCTCGCGCCAGGACGGCACCACCAGCACATCGCGTGGCGATAAGGGGATGGTCCGGCCTTCGACCAGCGCCGCGCCATTGCCCTCGACGACGACGAACACCGTGCCGTCCGTGGCGGCGCGTGGGCGGGTGGCGAAGCCGGCGGGCAGCAGCCGGACATGTGCGGAGATTGTCGGCATCACCGCGCCGCCATCAGCGGGATTGCTGAATTCCAGAGCATGACCGAAGTGCGGATCAGGTTCGCCGGAGCGGGCCAGGCCGAGCAGGCTTTCCCGCCACTCGACGTAGGGATAGTGGAACAGCGGCTGGCGGCCCTGACGCCGGTCGCTGACCGTGCCGCGCATCGGTCGCATGTTGCGTCCGTAGCGCCGCAGCGTATCGCCCGCGGGCACGGTTTCCGGATGCGCTGCCGCCGACAGATGTTCGGCGAAGCTGGCGTCGAAATGCAGCACCGTCGGGATGTCGAGCCCGTCCAGCCAGATCATCGGCTCGTTGGAGGTATTGCCGTGGTCGTGCCACTGCCAGCCGGGCGTCAGCACCAGGTCGAACGGGCGCATCATGGCTTTTTCCCCATCGACGGCGGTGAAGGCGCCTTCACCCTGCATGACGAAGCGCAGCGCGCATTGCGCGTGACGGTGGCAGGGGGCGACCTCATTCGGCAGGATAAGCTGCAGGCCGGCATAGAGGCTGGGGGTGACCGAGGACGTGCCTGGCAGCCCCGGGTTCTCCATGATCAGCACCCGGCGTTCGGCTTGCGCGGCGCTGATCAGATCGCCGGCGCGCAGCAGATAGTCGCGTGCGTCAGCATAGGTCCAGCGATGGACCCGCGCCGGCGAACGGGGTTCCGGCGTGACCAGCGCGCCCAGAACCTCCCACAACGGATACAGGCTGCGCGGCTGCATTTCCGCGTACAGCGCCTGCAATTGGCTGGCGGCGTCGTTGCCGAGGGCTGCGGACATCGCGGGTGTTCCTGTCGTTCAGGCGGGATAGATCAGGCTGTTCGGAATCATCTCGGAGTCGGAGACGACGATACGTTCTCGCAACTGTAGCCGTTCGTTGCCGAGCACCACGATGTCGTGGCAGACGGCGGACAGCATGATTTCGGTCTGCTTGTCGATCAGCGTCTGCACCACCAGCAGGTTGTGGCGGGTGCGCACGCCTTGCGCGTCGCCATCGATGATGCGCAGCGGGCCGGGAAAGCGACGATAGGTGCGAGGCGCGTACATCTGGGTCCGCGTCAGCCCCATCACGCGATCGATCAACATGCCGCGGCTTTCGGCATATATGGTGGACAGTGTGTAGCCGGCTTCATAATTCTCACGCGGGATGATGCGATAGATGCAGTCCTCGCAAAAGAACGCCGGCCAGTCGTCCAGCCGCACGTCGTCCAGCGCGTTGTAGTAATCGTCGTAGAAGTCGCGCAGCGTATCGCGGTCGATCATGGTCACAAGCCCATCGCCTGACGCCAGTAACGATACATGCCGCGAATGCCGACCTCGGTGACCATGTGATCGACGCTTGCGATGTCGCGGCCGCCCATCAGCACCAGCGCGTCCTTGTCGGGCGAGTGCGCGAACCCTTGCTGGTTCATTTCGATGATCTCGCTGTCATCGGCGGAGACGAAGCCGGCGGGACCAAACAGATTGGCCTGGCGGGTGCGCCGCAGTCGCATTTCGGGCGTATCATCGGCGTAGCACCAGTGCGTCCAGTGAAAGTCGAACCCGTCGGGCCCGGTCGGCACGATCTGCCGGACGCTGACCGAATTGCTGTTCTGCTGCAACACCACGCTGGGAAACACGGTGATCATGCCGACGGTATCGTCACCGGGAAATTCGCGCACCGCGTCCATGATGCGCGGGTCGGCAAGACGGATGTCGTTTCGGAAGCTGCGCATGTCCGCGGTGACATCATTGAGTTCCTGCTTGCCGGTTCGGCTGATCAGGATGCCATGGCGGCCGGTCGGGTCGATCTCGGTGGCGGATTGCTGGTCGGCGCGGAACAGGCCGAAGGTGACAAAGAAGACGTGCAGCAGGGAGGCATGGTACGGGTCCTTGATGTTCTCCTGCATCAGCTTCCAGTTGCCAGGAATGTGCTGGCGGTTGTAGCCGAGGACCTGCAGCTTTCGCCCGTCGTAGACGCGGGTGTAGTGCTGCCAGAACCGGTCCCCCAGATACTCCCGGAAAGACGGCGCGGCGTCAGAGAATGTAGCCCATACCAGGCCATTGACGACCTCTACCCGCAGCTTGCGCAGGCCGTGGTCCTTTGGGTTGAAGTCTGACGGCATGCCGCCTTGGCCGCGGACCCCGCGGCGGAAGGGCGCGCCCTGCAAGTCGCCGCGCAGGCTGTAATTCCACTGGTGGTAGGGGCACAGCAGGTCCTTCGTGTGGCCCTTGCGGGCCTGGCAGAACTTGACCCCACGATGGGCGCAGCGGTTTTCCACGACGCTGACCTCATCCGGTCCGCTGCGCACGACGATGACCGGGCGTTCGCCGAGTGTTGTCGTCTTGAAGTCACCGACTTCGGGAATTTCCGCTTCCAGCCCGCAATACAGCCAGTGCGGGCCGTACCAGATGCGTTCCAGCTCGGCGGCGTAGACCTCCGGATCGGTATAAACCCAGTACGGCACGCGCCCCGCAACGTCGTTCGGCCAAATTCGGCTGATCGAGCTCATGGCTATTTCCTGAAGATCCCCGCCGGCAACTTTGCAGGCAAGCCGTGCTGCTGTCAAAAGTGTCGTTGACATCCAGTCGTGGCGCCGTCCGTGGACGGGCACAGGGAAGCGCGGGCACTGTTATGCTGTTCCCCGCGTCCGGCGCTACTGATCCGGCGAATGATCGGCTTCCTTCCGATTCGGATGGCCTATCTGATGATGTACCTGACCAACGACGGATTCTCTAAACCGCGGCGCTACCCGCGCTGCCGGTCTGCTCCGCTTCCATCCGGGGTGATGCCGGCACGTGAAGGCGCATCGCTGCCTGGCCGCACGGTTTGCAACTCCTGTTCCACCTCATGATCAACACCGCTCCGCTCGGTTGCCTTTTCACGTTCGGCGCGCGTATCTGCTTCGATTTTCTTGATGTGGGCCTCGCGTGCCTCACGCTCCGGGTTCGTTTCGGTCATTGATCAAAATCCTCTGAATTTGTTGCGGCAGCTCGGCCAGTTTTCCGACAAGCAGGCTGTCCATGATCCAATCACCATGTTGTCGAGGCTGCATGAATGCGGCCGGAATGATAAGGATGATTGCCTGCTTCTCGATGCACGTATCAAAAAGCCCCGACACTTGCGGCCGGTTGCCGGCAGGACGTCCGTTCCACGCGTTCGTGACCAAAGCGGCCGGGCAACGCAATCCAGCCGCATCCGTCATGCCTCTACTTCCGCCGACCATCGGACGGCAATGCGGTAGTTCGTGTCGCGCCGCCACAAGCACGTTTCAGTTGTCCGTCCTGGGACCGACTTGTGTCGACAAAAATAGACATGAAGAAAGCAACGATACATCCAGGGGTATGGGAAAAACAATGGTAACAACAGTCGGAACAGAACGGACTTTACCCGATCTCGTGGAGAATCTTCTTCTGCTCGAGCATGATGCGATTGCCGCGTACGACCAGACAATCGCGCGGCTGGGGAACCCGGACTACAAGCAAAGAGTTGCCGCCTTCAAATCCGATCATGATCGCCATGTCCAGGAACTGACGCAGCTTGCTTCCGCCGTGGGGGCCACGCCACATCAGAAAGGCGATGCCAAGCAGATGCTGACCACAGGCAAGGTTGCTAGGGCCAGCATTATGGGCGACAGCGCCATCCTTACCGCCATGCGCAGCAATGAAGAAGATACCGTCACGGCCTATCAACGCGCATCCGACCATGCGGAAGCGACACCCAACGCGCGCACCATCTTTGAAAGGGCGCATGCCGACGAGCTCCGTCATCGCGAGTGAATGTCTAATCCCACCTAGGCGACCTGATCAGCAAAGCCGGGATTTATCGCTCGGCTTTGCTGCTGATCGAGAGGCTGTCGAGCGTGGCCGGATGAAAAGCTATCCGAGGTCGCGCCTGCCAGCGGGAAAGTAAATCTGTCTTCTGATCGATGTGGATGCCACAGCCTCATGGCAAAATAATTTGATATTGTAGGTGATCCTTGGTCATTCCTTCGCCAGTTCAAGGGTTCCGGAGGTCTTCGCACGACATGTTTCCGGTATGCTTCACGCGGAACATGCCTCTGTCCATCATGGCACGGGATGTTTTCTATGCCCGAACTCTGGTGTTCCTGGCCGCCTCGTCTTCAGCGAACACCCAGAGCAACTCCAGATGGGCCGGCTCGTTGCGCGCCTTCAGCCACTCTTGAAAGGCCTGCGGCGAGATCGGGATCTCCTGCGAGCCGTTCCGGGATTTCCTGTAGGTCTTCGATGCCTCATGGTCTCGAAGCCATTCCTCGTAGGAGGTGTGCCGCAGCTCCACAACGATCTTCTGGAAGCCAGGGTAGTCGTGCTCTGAAATCAAAGGCAGGACACTCGGGGACATGGAACCTCCCAAACTTCACGCGGTCGTGAGGTTAGCAGCACCGGGTTTGGCGGTCGAGAAGATTGATTCGGTGGGCTGCCTGTGACGCCCCGGATCGACGCGCATTTGAAGGAGGATTTGTCGCCGTGGGGTCACAGGTGGCTTGCCACGGCCGCCTTTGGCCACCCGGAGGGCATCCCGCTGGTCAAGGCGACGATCGCTTGGCCCGCGATGCTTTGGTAGGCGATTACCTGTGGTAGCACGATGTGTCGCAGGGGCGTTCAGGGGTGCTATCGTGGCAGTAGACTACTTTGAAACAAAGCTGTCGGTGCTGATGAAGGAATGGGACTACTGCCAGACCCACATCGGTAGGTTTGATACCATCATTTTCGGTATCCGAGGTTGGGCGATCACGGCAGTTTCCGCTATCCTTGGTGTGGCATTCTCAAAACCGATGCCGGTATTAGTTCTACTCGCTGTGTTTCCAGTCTTCATGTTTTGGCTAATAGACGCTCTTAATAGGACAATCCAGAGACGCTTCCTGGGACGAGTGATCGAAATAGAGAGATACTTCCAGTCCGAGGCTTTTCGATGGGATATTGCAAGCGACACCTTCCAACAATTTGAGTCGCCAGTAGGTTTTACGTCCTACATCAAGAAGCGGCGGAAAAAGCAAGTCTTTGCCGTAGTTCGTGAAGCGTTTAGACCCAGCGTCGTCTTGGTGTATGGCTCAATTTTCGTGATAGGCTTGGTATGTTATTTCCGCCTCAACGGGTGTGATCTCTGGCTTCGCGGTTGGCGTTTCTTTAGTTGCGTCTCGGACTAAATATCGCCGAGCAACTCGTCCTGGAATGGTGTTCTTCCCGCGCGATCGTCGCCCTGTGATGGTTAAACCAAGGTCAAATTACCCTCTGCGTTAATGTGCCATGCCGTTAATTCTAACAAAATTCATTGCACTGGCGGAGAGAGTGGGATTCGAACCCACGGTACGCTTTCACGCACACACGCTTTCCAAGCGTGCGCCTTAAGCCGCTCGGCCATCTCTCCCGCGTCCGGTTTGCCACCACGGGCGGCCGGTCCATAGCATCACGGCGGCCCGCCGCAAACCCTGATCACGCATCCATCTTCAGCGCCGCCAGGAACGCCGATTGCGGGATTTCCACCTTGCCGAACTGGCGCATCCGCTTCTTGCCTTCCTTCTGCTTCTCCAGCAGCTTGCGTTTACGGGAGATGTCGCCGCCGTAGCATTTCGCCGTCACGTCCTTCGACAGCGCGCTGATCGTCTCCCGCGCCACCACCCGGCTGCCGATCGCCGCCTGGATGGCGATCTTGAACAACTGCTTGGGGATCAGGTCCTTCAGCCGCGAACAGATCGCCCGCCCGCGGTTTTCCGCCGCCGCCCGATGCGCGATGAACGACAGCGCATCCACCAGATCGCCGTTCACCAGGATGGAGATCCGCACCAGGTCGCTTTCCGCATAGCCATCCATCGCATAGTCGAAGCTGGCATAGCCGCGCGACACCGACTTCAGCCGGTCATAGAAGTCGAACACCACCTCGTTCAGCGGAATGCGGTACACCGCCATCGCCCGGTTGCCGACATAGGTCAGGTCCACCTGCTGGCCCCGCCGCTCAGTGCACAAACCAAGGACGCTGCCCAGGTACTCGTCCGGCACCATGATGGTGGCCTTGATCCAGGGTTCCTCGATCCGCTCGACGACCGAGCCGTCCGGCATGTCCACCGGGTTGTGCAGCTCCTGCATCTGCCCGTTGGTCCTGTAGACGTGGTAGACCACCGACGGCGCCGTGGCGATCAGCTCCAGCGCGAATTCCCGGGTCAGACGCTCCTGGATGATCTCCAGGTGCAACAGGCCCAGAAAGCCGCAGCGGAAGCCGAAGCCGAGCGCCGCGGACGTCTCCGGCTCATAGTGGAAGCTGGCGTCGTTCAGCCGCAGCTTGCCCAGGCTGTCGCGCAGCTTCTCGAAGTCGTCGGCATCGATCGGATACAGTCCGCACCACACCACCGGGATCGACGGCTTGAAGCCCGGCAGCGCTTCCGCCGTCGGCATGCGGTCATCGGTGATCGTGTCGCCCACGTTGCAGTCCGCCACCGTCTTGATCGCGGCGGTGATGAAGCCGATCTCGCCCGGACCCAGATCGTCCATCGGCACCATCTTCGGCGTGAACACGCCGACCTGCTCGACCGCGTGCACCGCGCCGGACGACATCATGCGGATCTTCTGTCCGCGCTTCATCCGCCCGTCCTTGATCCGCACCAGGATCACCACGCCCAGATACGGGTCGTACCAGCTATCCACCAGCAGCGCCTTCAGCGGCGCCTTGCCATCACCCTTCGGCGCCGGCAGGCGGGTGACCAATGCCTCCAGCACACCTTCGATGTTCAGCCCGGTCTTGGCGCTGATCTCCACCGCGTCGGAGGTATCCAGGCCGATCACGTCCTCGATCTGCTGCTTCACCCGCTCGGGTTCGGCGGCCGGCAAGTCGATCTTGTTGAGGATCGGCACGATCTCATGGTTGGCGTCAATCGCCTGGTAGACGTTCGCCAGGGTCTGCGCCTCGACCCCCTGGCTGGCATCGACCACCAGCAGGCTGCCCTCGCACGCGGCCAGGCTACGGCTGACCTCATAGGCGAAATCGACGTGGCCGGGCGTATCCATCAGATTGAGCTCGTAGACCAGCCCATCCCTGGCCTTGTAGGCCAGCCGAACCGTCTGCGCCTTGATGGTAATGCCGCGTTCACGCTCCAGCTCCATGTTGTCGAGGACCTGGTTGGTCATCTCCCGCGCCGTCAGGCCGCCGGTGACCTGGATGAGCCGGTCGGCCAGGGTGGATTTCCCATGGTCGATATGCGCGATAATGGAGAAGTTGCGGATACGCTCGATCGGGGTGTCGGTCATGGGCCTGCGCTATCGACCGGCTGCCGGAACGGCACGGTGCTGGCGCACAGATAGAGTGTCCGCTACCCCGTGTCACCCATTCCGCAAGAGCGATTCCTCAAGCGGCATTCATTCCGCCGGGGTATTGCCCAGGGGCATCCAAGGCATCCGCGGGCGCGGCAGCCTGGCCGCCAGCCGTTCCGCCCTGCGGCGGAGCCCGCCGATGCGGCCGACGCCGGCCAGCCGCCGGTCGAGGAAGGCCATTGTCGCCGCATCGTCCTCCGACATGTCGCGCAGCCAGAACAGCACGGTCGAGCTATAGACCGCCGTCAGGATGGCGCGCTTGGTATACCAACTGAAATCGGCTGAGCGGTCGCCGGCCGCGTGCCAGATCGCGTCGACCGTGCGCGCCGTGCATCCCGCCGCCGCACGGGCATTGCGCGGCAGCGACAGCACGGCGATTGCCCGCCGGATCGCCTCCTTGTGTGGGCGGTTCTGCGTCAGCCGCAGCGCGATGACCGCGCGGACCTTGGCGGAGACCCGCATCGCCGGCAGCGCCGCCGCCGCTGCCTCCATGCGCCGGTCGGCGAGGTCGCAGAACGTCTCGATCATGTCCACGGTGCCCAGCGGGAACAGCAGATCGGCTTCGTCGGCCGGCATCCCGGCGGCAGCGATGCCAGCCCGCAGCGCCCGCTTGCTCCAGCCGTCAAACGGCACGTTCGGCAGCATGGCGTCGATCGCCGCATCACGCTCCGGCAGTCGTTCGGGCGGCTCGATCATACGGGATCCCCTAGCGCGGTAGCGGCGCGGCTGAGTTCTTCGGTAAAGCCGAAATGGCGAAACTCGGTCATCCGCATGGTATACAGGATGCCATCAAGATGATCGTATTCATGCTGAATGATGCGGGCGTGAAGGCCGCTGACCTCGCGTGCGATCACGTTCCCGTCACAGTCGACTCCCCGGTAGCGAATCCGGTTCGCCCTGGGCACCGCCGCGCGCAGGCCGGGGATGGACAGGCAGCCTTCCCAGGCCAGACCGCGTTCCTCGCCGAGCAATTCGAGCGTCGGGTTGATCAGCACGCTGTTGCCGGCCGGCACATCGTCAGGGTCTTCCGTTATCCGTCCGCTGGGCAGGCGAAAGACGAACAGACGCAAGGGCTGGTAGACCTGCGGTGCGGCCAGTCCGACACCAGACGCATCCTCCATCGTCTCCAACATGTCGGCCACCAGCCGGCGGATCTCGGGCGCGCCGGGGTCAGGCACCGGGTCGGCGACACGCAGCAGCACCGGGTGTCCCATGCGGGCGATTTTCAGAATGGCCATGTTCGCTCCGTGTTACCTGCAACTCGAAATAGGCTTGTAACTCTGCAACGCCATGTTATGACCAGCATCTCCGCGCCGGCCTTCCGGCGGCGGAGCATCCGCGCACCCGATCGAAGGGGCGCACTGGAAAGGAGTATGCGGCCAAGTGCAAGTCCTCGTGCGTGACAACAACGTCGACCAGGCGCTGAAGGCGCTCAAGAAGAAGATGCAGCGGGAGGGGATTTTCCGCGAGATGAAGCTGCGGCGGCACTACGAGAAGCCGTCCGAGCGGCGCGCCCGCGAAGCCGCCGAAGCCGTGCGCCGCGCCAGGAAGCTGGAGCGCAAGCGGCTGGAGCGTGAGGGCTTCTAAAACACATCTGCCGAATGTTGGGCATTCTGTTGCGGCTTGGCCGGGCCGGCTCCCCACGCTGAGCATATGGCTGCTGGCATGGAAACGCGCCGCGTGCGTTTCGATCTGACCTAATGCCCACGCCTTGCCACCGGCGAAAATCCTGGCGCCTTGGCATGTTGAAAAGCCTCAGCCGGCGTTTTCAAAATCAGCATTCTGCCTCGCGTCCGGCGCTGGCAGATCCGTGTCGCGTGCCGGCCACCATGCCGCCTGACGCGCTTGGAACGACTAAAGCCGCGCCGACCACCGCCGCGGCCGACTGGCCCTGCTTGACGTAACCGCGACTTCGGGCACCCTTCCGGACAACAAGCCGGCGCAGCCGGAACGGGAGGAATGCGCCATGATGTTCAACCGCCTGGACCAGGCGAAATCGCTGACCGGCAACCAGATCAAGATCATCGTCGCGGCGATCGTCGGCGACATGCTGGAGTTCTTCGACTACTTCCTGATCGGCTTCGTGCTGGCCTTCATCATCAAGCCCTGGCACCTGACCTTCGGGCAGTCCGCCATCATCCTGCTGTCCTCCGGCATCGGCGCGATCCTGGGTGCTGCGATCTGGGGCCGCATCGCCGATGTCCATGGCCGGCGGAAAGTCTTCATCGGCACCATTCTCAACTTCTCCCTCGCCAGCTTCGTGCTGGCCTTCACGCCGGAGAACGGCTGGGTCTTCCTGTCGGTGTTCCGCTTCTTCGTCGGCTTCGGCGTCGGCGGATTGTATTGCGTCGACCTGCCGCTGGTGCAGGAATTCGTCCCGGCCCGCATGCGCGGCTTCATCGGCGGCCTGGTCACCGTGTTCATCCCGCTGGGCGTCATGATCGCGTCAGCCTTCGCTGCCTTCACCACGCAAGCGATCGGCTGGCGCGGCCTGTTCCTGGTAGGTGTCGTCCCCGCCGTCTTCACCCTGCTGGTGCGCGCCTGGGTGCCGGAGTCACCCCACTGGCTCGCCAGCCAGGGCCGGCGAGAGGAAGCCCGCGAATCGCTCGCCTGGGCATTGCGGATCGCCCCGGATACGCTGCCTCTGCCCGATGCGACGCCCAGGCAGCCGAACCCGCGCTGGCGCGAGCTGTTCCGCTATCCCAGAAGCGTCGCCGTGGCGTTTCTGTCCAGCATCGGCGCGCAGACTGCGTCCTACGGCATCACCCTGTGGGCGCCCACCTTGTTCGTGCTGCAACTGGGCGTAACCCCGGCCTATGCCGCCTACCTGTTCCTTTGGGTGCAGTTGTCCGGCATCGCCGGCCGCATCACCTTCGCCTGGCTATCGGATGCGCTGGGCCGGCGCCGCGCCGGGATGCTGGTCGGCTTCGGCGGTGCGGTCACCATCGCTGCTGCCGGCCTGCTGCACAACGAGTTCATCGGCGGCGTTTCGCTGTTCTGGCTGGGCATCGTCATCGCCGACTTCTTCTATGACGGCGGCTTCGCGGTGATCGGCCCCTATCTGGCCGAGGTCTGGCCCATCCGCCTGCGCACCACCGGCATGGGTGCCGCCTATGGCTTCGGCGGCATCGGCAAGATCATCGGCCCGCTGGGCCTGGCAATGATCGTCGGCACATCGGACATCATCACCCCCAAGGCCACGCTGGACGCGATCGGGCCGGCCTTCGCCTACTTCACCGCCTGCATGGCGCTGTGCGGCTGCGCCTTCCTGTTCTTCGGCTTCGAAACCGGCCGGCAATCCATCGGCGCCATCGATGACCAGCTGGTTGACAACGCCCTGGAGCGGGCCGGTGGCCGTGGAAAATGGCCCGCGAAAGATGCCCGCGCAAAATGAATGACCGGCTTGCTTTTCATTCGCCGGAAAATGCGTCATCGTTCAGCCTGTAGCACCGTTGCGGCGCATCATCTGGAGGCACTTGGATGACTGAACCTCACCCACAGGTCGCGAAGGCCCGCGCGCTGCATCCGCTGATCACGCGGGAGGGTGACGAAGTAAACCGCATCCGCGCTTTGACCCCCGCGATCGTCGCGGCGCTGAAGGAAGGCGGCTTCTTCCGCATGCTGCAACCCCGCTCGATCGGCGGCATGGAGCTGACGCCGTCCGAGTTCGCGCAGGTCACCGAGGCAATCTCCGCCGCGGACGGCTCCACCGCGTGGGTCGTCTGCCAGGGCAACGGCTGCGCGATGTCGGCGGCCTATCTCGATCCCAGGGTTGCCAAGGCGATGTTTGGCCCGATCGACGGCATCCTGGCCTGGGGTCCGCCGGGTGGTCCGTTCGAGGCGGAACGGGTCGATGGCGGCTACTGCCTCTCCGGCACTTGGCGCTTTGCCTCCGGCTCGCAGAATGCCACCTGGCTCGGCGCCCATGTGAAGATCGCCGGCACCAAGGATGCCCGCACCCTGCTGTTTCCCAAATCTAGCGCCAGGATGACCGACATCTGGCACACACTGGGCCTGCGGGGAACCGCCAGCAACGAATACACCGTCAAGGACCTGTTCGTGCCGAACGAGCGGGCGATGCAGCGCGATCAGGCGGTGGACCGGCGGGAAGCTGGGCCATTGTATCGTTTCACTAGCGGCCAGCTCTACTCGGCGGGGTTCGCCGGCGTCGGGTTGGGTATCGCCCGTGGCCTGATCGACGCGTTCCTAGCGCTGCCGGCCAACAAGGTGTCGCGCGGCGCCGGCCGTCCGTTGCGGGAGAATAACGTCATCCAGTCGCAGCTCGCCCAGTCCGAGGCACGCTGGCTCTCCGCCCGCGCCTTCCTGCACACAACGCTGCACGAGGTCCATGCGCATGTCGTCCGCCACGGCGAGATGACCGAACAGCAGGCGGCGATGATCCGCCTGGCCTCCACCTGGGCGATCAACCAGTCGCGGGAGGCGGTGAACACCCTGTTCCATGCCGCGGGTTCCGCCGCGGTGTTCGAGGATCAGCCGTTCGAACGCCGGCTGCGCGACATCCACACGGTGTCCCAGCAAGCCCAAGGACGCCAGCTTCATTATGAATCCGTGGGCCAGATCATGTTCGGCATGTCCGCCGAGAACCAGTTCTGAAAGGAGTTTCCAATGCCGGCACAGTCGTTGAACCACTATACGATCAAGGTCCGCGACCTGGAGCGGACGAAGGATTTCTATCAGGACGTCGTCGGGCTGAAGACTGGCGATCGCCCGCCGCTGCCGTTTCCCGGCTACTGGCTGTACTGCGGCGAGGTCCCAACCGTGCACCTGATCGGCCACCGCGCCGAGGATCCGGTCATCTCCGACAACCTTTCCGACCCGGCGCCGACCGGACGGCTGGATCACATCGCGTTCTCCTGCGACGGCTTGCAGCAAATGCGGGAGAACCTGCGGAAGCGGGATATCAAATACGACGAACGCGTACTACCGCGGCTCAACATGACGCAACTGTTCTACCTCGACCCGGATGGGATTTCGGTGGAGTGCAACTTCGATGCGAGCGAGACCGAGGTTGAAGCGATCAAGGGGTACTAGCGGCGACCGCCAGAAGCCGAGGCGCGTTTGAACGGACCAGTCATGGGGCGGGTGCAGGCCCTATTGCTTTGTATATGTCGAGAGAAGGCGTGGGTGCCGACCTCCGTCGGCATGACAAGGTGTCGCCTCCGTTGTGTCACTTCCTCCATCGTCTTGTAACCCATTCGCAACGCAAGGCGGCTGGATGAGCAACTTGTATGAGACCGATGTCGTGGCATGGTCGGAACGGCAAGCTGAATTGCTGCGGCGCGTCGCGGCTGGCGAGACCATCAACGATCAAGTCGATTGGCCGAACATCATCGATGAGGTGGAAACGGTGGGCCGATCCGAACGCGCGGCTCTCCGAAGCCACATCGCCGTGGTGCTGGAGCACCTTATCAAGCTGCAAGCCTCGCCGGCGACGGAACCGCGCAGCGGATGGAAGGCATCGATCGACCGGGCCAGGAACGGTATTTTCAAGGTCTTGAAGGACAACCCCAGCCTGCGTCCCGCGGTTGCCGGTCTGATCGCGGACGAGACGCCGGATGTTCGCACACTGGTTGTCAAGTTGCTGAACCGCTATGGCGAGCAGCCTGGTCTCGACACTGACAGTCTGACGTTCACCCAGGAACAGGTGCTTGATGACTGGTTTCCCTGACGCATCACATTGCCAACCCTGGTTCCGAGCAAGGCGCTACCGCTAAGATAGGCGCGTGGGCCACGCGGGATTTGGCATCGCCGAACGCCGGGGTCCGGTAGCAGCGCAGCCAAAAGTCCGGTTCAGCGTTCTCGACCAGCCGCTAGCGTCGGTTCTACCCGGAGCAAATTTTCATCCGCGGTGGCGCAGTGCATCGACCAGCAGAGCGAATGCCGGTGTGGGCTGGCGGCGGCTTGGATAGTAGAGATGATAGCCGGGGTAGGGCGGGCACCAATCGGCGAGCACTCGGACAAGTTGCCCGTTGGCGAGGTGTGCCTGCACGCTGTCCTCTGGCAGGTAGGCCAGGCCGAACCCCGCCAGTGCCGCGTCGAGCATCGGGGCGGTTGCGTTGAATGTGAGTTGGCCCTCGACCCTTATGCGCAACGCGCGTCCTCCCTTCTCGAACTCCCACGCGTAGAGGCCGCCAAGGGTTGGCAGGCGAAGGTTGATGCAGGCGTGCGACGTCAGGTCTTGCGGCGTTTCCGGCCTCCCCCATTTGGCGAGGTAGGCGGGCGCACCGACAACCGCGGAGCGCAGGTCCGGCCCGATCCGAACCGCAACCATGTCATTCGCCACCATCTCGCCGGTGCGGATGCCGGCGTCGAAACGCTCCGCGACGATGTTCGTCAGGCCGTAGTCGATGACGACCTCCACCTTGATGTTCGGGTTGTCCGGCAGCAGCCTCTCCAGGGCAGGCCACAGAACGGCGCGGACGGCGTGGTCGTGCGCGGTGATACGGATCGTGCCGGAGGGCTTGTCGCGCAGCGCGCTCAGGGCGGTCAGCTCCACATCGATTTCCTCAAGCCGCGGACCAGCGGCCTGAAGCAGGCGCTCCCCCGCCTCGGTTGGTGAGACGCTCCGTGTGGTCCGGGTGAGCAGCCGGAGGCCCAGCCTTGCCTCAAGCCCGCGGATGGTCTGGCTCAGTGCGGATTGCGAGACACCAAGCTGGGCGGCGGCACGGGTAAAGCTCCGCTCCCGCGCCACGGCGAGGAAGGCCACGATGTCATTCAGGTCCGTGCGGGGCATTCAGAAGACCAGCTTCTAGGTCCATTTGGATTTTAGCGCCTAATCGGCGGTAACCGCACCCCCTACATCGTCGTTCAAGCGTCACCGAAGGAGACGGGCGATGGAAATCAAACGAGCGGGCAGTCAGCCATCCGGCAAGGGGCAGGCGGAGTGGTTCACCGGGACAGTCCGCGTTGATCCGCTGTTCAGCGCGCCCGATCCGGCGCGGGTGGCCAGCGCGCTGGTCACGTTCGAGCCCGGCGCCCGCACTGCCTGGCACACGCATCCGCTCGGCCAGACCCTAGTCGTGACCGCCGGGTGCGGCTGGGTGCAGCGGGAGGGCGGGCCGGTTGAGGAAATCCGGCCCGGCGACGTGGTCTGGTTCGCCCCGGGCGAGAAGCACTGGCACGGCGCCTCCGCCACCACGGCCATGAGCCACATCGCCATCCAGGAAAAGCTGAACGGCTCGCCGGTTGACTGGATGGAGCAGGTCAGCGACGCGCAATACCGGCGCTGATCTTGCAAAACTCCGTTTAGGAGACCGACATGCGCAAACGCGAACTTGGCAGCAGCGGCCTGGAGGTCTCGGCCATCGGCCTCGGCTGCATGGGATTGAACTATCACCGCGGCGTTGCGCCGGATCGAAACGAGATGATCACGCTGATCCGCAAGGCGGTCGAGCGCGGCGTCACATTCTTCGACACGGCCGAATCCTACGGCCCCTTCACCAACGAGAGCCTGGTTGGCGAGGCTCTCGAACCCTTCAAGGGGCACGTTGTCATTGCCACGAAGTTCGGCCACGATCTAGGCGGCCTTAAATCATCCAACGGGCTCGACAGCCGCCCCAAACGCATCCGCCAGGTCGCCGAGGAGTCGCTGAAGCGGCTGCGGATCGAGGCCATCGACCTGTTCTACCAGCACCGCGTCGATCCCAGCGTGCCGATCGAGGACGTGGCAGGCGCAGTGAAAGACTTGATCGCGGTGGGCAAGGTCAGGCGTTTTGGCCTGTCGGAAGCGGGCGCCCAGACCATCCGGCGTGCGCACGCGGTCCAGCCCGTCACGGCGATCCAAAGCGAATACTCTCTCTGGTGGCGCCAGCCCGAAGAGCAGGTGCTGCCGGCCTGCGAGGAACTCGGGATCGGCTTTGTCCCCTACAGCCCGCTTGGCCGAGGCTTCCTCACCGGGAGCATCGACGAGACCACCCAATTCATCGGCAGCGACAACCGAGGCTCCCTGCCGCGGTTTGCGCCGGAGGCCCGCAAGGCAAACCGGCCGCTGGTTACCCTGCTGGAGGATGTCGGACACCGGAAGGATGCCACAGCGGCGCAGATCGCGCTTGCCTGGCTGCTGGCGCGAAGGCCGTGGGTCGTCCCGATCCCAGGCACCACGAAGCTGAACCGCCTGGAGGAGAACATCGGCGCGGCCTCCATCGAACTCACGCCCGACGATCTCCGCCACATCGAGGACGCCGCCGAACGGATCACCGTTCAGGGCGACCGGTATCCCCAGGCGGTGGAAGCGCTGTCGGGCCGGTAGGCAGGAGTGAAAGCGATGAACCCGACTTATGATTTTCGGGGCCAGGTCACCCTTGTCACAGGTGCCAGTTCCGGCATGGGACAGGCGACGGCGAAAGCCTTTGCCGAGGCAGGTGCCGCGAGACGGAGCGACGTTTCGTCTGATCTGGACGCTGACCATCTCCTGCGTGCATCAACCCGTGCATTCGGTTACGATCAGCAAATACTACCGTTTGCGGTTTTGCTGAATCGAACTTTCGGTTTCGTTGCTGCCGGAACCCTAACTCCGGCGCATCAATGTTCAACCCTGCTCTCCGGCCAGTCCTTGATCGATGTCCGCCAATGAATGCGATCCTGATCCGGCGGATAATCGCCCGCTGCCTTGTGGTAGCAGCACCGGTTGTCCCAGATCACCACATCGCCGACCCGCCACTTGTGCCGGTATTCCCCGTCCGGCTGAATCATCAGTGTTGTCAGTTCATCGATCAGGTCGTCGCTTTCCGCCTTCTCCGCGCCGTGTATGAACAGGATCTTGCCGGGATCGAAATACAGCGACTTTCGCCCCGTCTCCACATGCCTGGGGATGATCGGGTGCATCGCCGGCGGCCGGTCGCGATCCTCCGGGTTCAGCAGCGCCTGACTCTGCCGTCGGCCGCCGTAGGTGAACGCCCCGGCCACACCTTCCAGCCGGTGTTTCAACCGATCCGGCATCGCGTCATACGCGGCATGGCCACTGGCGAACAACGTGTCCCCACCGGTATCCGGCACCGCCAGGCTGTACAACTGCGTCGCCTTGAACGGCACTACGTCGTAGGCTCCGTCGGTATGCCAGCCTTCCGCCCCGCGGCGATAGATCGCCTGGTTCAGCGTCCCATCCGGCTGGAATTTCCCGACACCGAGCACCGTGATTTCTGGCTGATCAGGATGGCGCGTGCTCTTTGACGGGTGCGGGGAAACCGCCCCAAAACGCCGGCTGTAGGCCAGGAACGCCTCGATCGACAGTTCCTGCCCGGTGACGACCATGACGCCGTGATCGAGCCAGGCGTGATAGATCGGCGCGAACCCGGCATCGTCCAAGCTGCGTAGATCGACCCCGGAAACCTCGACCCCGATTTGCGGACCCATGCGACGTATCTGAACCATCGGCCGTGCTCCCTGCTGCTAGACCTCCAGCCATTCTCGCCTGATAGTGCCGTTCAACGCCAGATCGTCCGGCGTGCCCTCGAAGACGATCTGCCCATGCCCCTCACATACAGCCGGCGGAAGATCTTCAGCGCGATCGTCGGTTTCTGCTCTACCAGCAGGATCGCCATGCCCTGGCTGGCGATTTCCGCCAGCAGCACGCCGCTGTTCCACCAGCAGCGGCGCCAATCCCTCGGTGGTCTTATCGATCAGGATCAGGTTGGGATCACCATCAGGGTGCGGCACATCGTCAGCATTTGCTGCTCGCCGCCGGACAGCAGTCCCGCCTGGAGATCCCGCCGGCTGCTCAGGTCAAGAACCTCCGGCAGCAGCCGTGATGCGGAGTGTCAATCGCCGGACCCGCACGGCAAACCTGTTCGCTTGATCGTCGCGGTGACGATGCTCAAGGTGGCTGGCGCATGAACCGGATTGTGCATCACGTAACACCACCGCAAACTCCGCCGCCACCACCGCCGGATGAACCCCATGTCCATGATCGACACCGAAGCCTTCCTGCGTGACCTGCACGAGCTGCGCAAGATCGGCCAGTTCCGCACCGGCGTGCATCGCCCCACCTTCTCGCCACAGGACATGGAATCCCGCCACTGGCTGATCGATCGCCTGACCGCCTGCGGGCTGCAGGCTTCCATTGACGGCATCGGCAACGTCTATGGCCGGCACAAGGGTTCCGGCCCGCACTTGCTGTGCGGCAGCCACATTGAATCGCAGAACGAAGCCGGCTGGCTCGACGGCGCGCTCGGCGTCCTCGCCGCCGTCGCCCTGGCACGCGCCGGCCTGCCCGTCGATGTCTGCGCCTTCGCCGATGAGGAAGGTCACTTCGACGGCGGCTTCCTCGGCAGCCGCTCCATCATCGGCGAGTTGTCCGAGGACGAGATCGACCGCAGCCGCAACCGCACCGACGGCACGCCCCTGCGCGACGCGCTGCGCACCGCCGGGCTGGACGGCAGGCCGCGCATGCGCCTCGAAGCCGGCCGCCACAAGGGCTTCTTCGAGATGCACATCGAGCAGGGCACGCAACTGGAACAGGGCAACCTGCGCATCGGCGTCGTCACCGGCATCGTCGCCATCTGGCAGTGGCGCCTGAAGGTCCAGGGCCAGCAGGACCACGCCGGTGGCACCACGATGCAGGAACGCAAGGACGCCGGCCTGACCGCGGTGCGCCTGCTCGCCGCCATCGACGCCGAGTTTCCCCGTATCGCCGGCGAGCGCAGCACATGGACCACCGGCCGCATCACCCTGGACCCCGGCGCGCCCAACATCATCCCCGGCACCGCCGAAATCCTGTTCCAGTTCCGCGACGTATCCATGCCCGCACTGGAACGGATGGAGGCAACCCTGCGGGCGCTGGTGCGGGAAGCCAACCGTCGGGAACGCTGCACCGTCAGCCTGGTAGCCGTCTCCAAGGCGATCCCGGCGCTCTGCGACCCGGCGATGATGCAGGCGCTGTCGGCGGCGGCGGAACAGCTCGTTTCCGATGGGTGGCAGATGATGCCTTCCGGCGCCGGCCACGATGCGCAGAACATCGCCCGCCACATGCCGGCCGCTATGTTGTTCGTGCCATCCATCGGCGGGATCAGCCATCACTGGGCCGAGGACACCAGCGATGCGGATCTCGCCCTCGGCATTCAGGTGCTGGACAATGCCGCGCGGCGCTTCCTCGCCGTCTGAGCCTTGGCTTTTCCGAGTCTGACAGTGCAAAGGGCCTGCTCCGCATGATGAATCTGATGACCGGGCTGCTTGGCCTGGGCGGCCACCTCGGCGGCTGGCGCCATCCGGATGCCTGGTCCGATCAGGTCATGAACCTCGACCACGCCATCACGCTGGCGCGGACGGCGGAGCGCGGCAAGTTCGACCTGCTGTTCCTGGCCGATGGCAACGCGGTGCGGCAGATGGACAAGCCGGCGCTGTTCGCCGCCAACAGTCCGTCCGACCGGCCTGCGGTGTTCGAGCCGCTGACCCTGCTCACGGCGGTGTCGCAGCACACAAGCTGCATCGGCCTGCTTGCCACCGCCACCACCACCTATGACGAGCCCTACTCCCTCGCCCGCCGCTTCGCCTCATTGGATCATCTGAGCAAGGGCCGCGCGTGCTGGAACATCGTGACGTCATCGTATCCGGATGACTCGCTGAACTACAGCCGCACCGAGCACGTCGCCAAGGACATCCGTTACGAACGCGCCCGGGAATTCGTCACGATAGCCAAAGGTTTGTGGGACAGTTGGGCGGAGGACGCCTTCGTGCAGGACAAGGCGACCGGCCAGTTCCTCGACCCGACACGGGTGCGCGTGCTGAACCACGTCGGCAAGCATTTCTCGGTCAAGGGCCCGCTGAACGTCGCCCGCATGCCGCAGGGCTATCCGGTGCTGTTCCTGGCCGGCCAGTCGGAGGATGGACGCGAACTCGCCGCCCAGCACGCCGACTGCGTCTTTGCTGTCGCCAACACCAAGCCAGCCGGCCAGGCGTTCTATGCCGACGTCAAAGGGCGGCTGGATCGTTACGCACGTGCCGCGAATTCTTTGCGAATCCTGCCGGGCGCGGCAGTCTATGTCGGCCGCACGCGGGCCGAGGCGGATGAGCTGTTCGAGGAACTGCAATCGCTGATCGCGCCCTCCCTCGGCGTGCCGTACCTGTCGAAACTGGTGGAGATGGACCTGTCCGGCATTCCCCTGGACGACCCGCTGCCCGACCTGTCCGGTGAAACGCTTGGCATTGCCAGCTTCCGCAAGACCATCGCCGAGATGGCCGCGCGCGACAGGCTGACCATTCGGCAGACCTATGAGCGGGTGCTGCCGTCGATGGGCCACGTCACCTTCAAGGGCAACGCCAGCGATATCGCGGATCAGATGGAGGATTGGTACAACGGCAAGGCCTGCGACGGGTTCAATGTCACCATGCCGGTGCTGCCGCGCTGCCTGAACGACTTCGTTACACTGGTGATCCCGGAACTGCAACGGCGCGGCCTGTTCCGCACCGAATATCACGGCCACACGCTGCGCGAACGGATGGGCCTGCCAACACCGAAAAACCCCTATTTCACATCAGGCGTGAAGGCCGCGGAATGACTGCGACCTGCTGATGGACGTCGCTGGACGCGGCTTCTGTACAATCACGAAACCGCAAGCGGCAGCCACACATCTTGGCCCGCGTCCGCCGTGACCAGAGGAACAGTGGTGGCGATCGGACCCGGACTCGACAGCCGGTCCTTTGCTGTCAGGCCGTCATGCAACCACGTCGGCCTCCGGACGATCGCCACCGTCGGACCTCTCCGAATGCCACTGGCCGGCCTCATCCTGGTACTCGATCTGTGTCGTCTCACCGCCGAGCTGCTGTTCGAGGGCAACACGCTTGGCCGCGGCCAGCGCCGCCGCCTTGCTAGTGAACGGCTCCGAGAAGACGTCTTCAAGCTTATAGGCCCAGCCGCCATCGTGCTGGACAATCCGGTAGTGAATTTTCGCCATCATCCGTCCTTCAGGGCAAACATGCTACAGATAGCGCTCGCACTGCCGCTTTGAAGATGGTGACGACGCTCAGCCAAGAGAGGCACACAATGACCGATGCTGCCAGCCAGGACGGCAACGCCGCCCAGATCGCCTATTGGAACGACAGGGCCGCGGTGACCTGGACCGCCTTCCAGACGCACCTCGATGCGGTGTTCGCGCCGCTGACCGCCATCGCGGTGAAGGCCGCCGCGCCCGCTCCGAATGAGCATGTGATCGACATCGGCTGCGGCTGCGGCGCCACGGTGCTGGAACTGGCACGCCGCGTCGGGCCGTCCGGCGATGTGTTGGGCGTGGACGTGTCCGAGCCGATGGCAGCCCGCGCCCGGGAGCGGATCGCGAGCGAGAACCTGGCCAATGCGCACGTTCTTGTGTCCGACGCCGCGACGCATGACTTCCCGCCGGGGGGCGCCGATCTGCTGTTCTCTCGCTTTGGCGTGATGTTCTTTACCGATCCCACGGCGGCCTTCGCCAACCTGCGGCGCGCGATGCGACCCGGCGGGCGGCTGTTGTTCGCCTGCTGGCGGCCATTGGCGGACAATGCCTGGTTCAGCCTGCCGCTGGACGCGGCGCTCGCATTATTGCCGCCCCAACCGCCGTTCGATCCACATGCGCCCGGCCCTTACGCCTTCGCCGATGCCGAACGCGTACGCGGCATCCTGACCACGGCCGGCTGGCGAGACCCCGACGCGGTTCGCCATGACGTCCCGATGCGCCTGTCCGGGCCTGGCGAACGTGACAAGGCCACGGAGTTCGCAACGCGCGTCGGTCCGCTGGCTCGGCTGCTGGCGGAGGCGGACCCCGACTTGCGTGCCGCCGCCTGCCAAGCGGTCGCGACGGCGCTGAGCCCGCACGATGGCGTTGATGGCATCACCCTCCAAGGCTCGATCTGGCTGGTGTCGGCACGGGCGTGATCGGGACGAATTCGATCTCGATCAGGCAAATGACGACCGAGGACGTCCCTTCCGCACAACGGCTGCTCTCGCAACTTGGCTATTCGATCGACGTTGGGGAAGTCAGGCGGCGCTACGGCGCGGTGAACCAGTCCAGCGACCATGTCCTTGTGGTCGCCGAACAAGGCGGGTTCATCATTGCGCTCTGCCACATGTTTGCGCGCCCAGCGCTGGATAAACCACCGGAGGCAGTCGTCCAGGCGCTGGTCGTCGACCAGGCCTCTCGGGGCAATGGGGTGGGCAAGATCATGATGGAAACGGTCGAGTCCTGGGCCGCGGACCACGGGTTCACATCCATTGCCCTCGCCTCGCATGTGTCACGATCCGATGCGCATGCCTTTTATGAAGCCATTGGTTATCGGCGGGAGGCGACGTCCTATCTATTCCGGAAACCGATCGAGTAACGTTCCTTGGTTTCGCTGGAATCAAAATATCCCAGCCGCCAGTCCGCCGGCCATGGCGGCGCCCAGTTCAAGACACCGTGCCAGATCAGCCTCATCAAGAACCTTCGGCGCCAGGATAGCCTCCGCCGTCTGCGCCCGGGTACATACGATCACAGGATCTGCCACGGCCCGCAGGCGCCAGCCGGTCGCGATGCGGGCGATCTGCCGAGCGGTATTTTCGCCGTCGCTGCCGGCGCAGATCAGGGTGGCGTAGGGGCGGCCATTGATGCGGTCCAGCACCGGGTAGTAGGTCCGGTCGAAGAAGTCTTTCATTCGGCCCGCCATCGATGCCAGGTTCTCCGGCGTCGCGAAGATATAGCCATCGGCGGCGAGAACATCGGCTGCGCCAGCCTCCGTGGCACCCACCAGCCGCACCGCTACCGCTGCCTCATCGGACGCGCCCTGTTCGGCTGCTTGCGCCATCTGCCGCGTGCCGCCGGTCATCGAGTGGAACACGATCAGCAGCGTCTTCATGCAAGACGAATGACGTCACGCAAAGGCCGTCCTTTGCCGGGTCACAGCGCTCACGCCAGCCGTTACCACCAGGTTCAGCACCAGCGCCACGACGCCGATGTTCAGGTCGCGGATGACCTCCGGCAGGGCCGGGAACAGCGTCGCGAAGGTGGTGTGGCTCAGCGTCGTCGCCGCCACCGTTGCGACGCCCACGCAGATCCCGGCGAAGGCGCCCTCCTTCGTCACCGGGTTGCGGTCCAGCAGGCTGCACACCAGCGACGGAAAAAGCTGCGTCACGAAGCTGTACCCCATCAGCAGCAGCGCCACGATCGTGGTGCCGCCGCGCAGCGTGAACACCACCGACACCAGCGCCACCACCGGCACCATCAGCTTGGCCGCGCGCGAAATCGCCGCGTCTGCCGCCGCCGGCCGGAACGCGCGGAAGATGTTGTTGGCGAGCAGCGTCGCCGATGCCATCAGGATCATCGATCCCGGCACCAGTGCCGTCAGCACGCCAGCCGCGCCGATCACACCGACGAACCACGGATCAAAACTCTTGATCGACAGCCGCAGCAGCGACAGGTCGATCTCCGGCCCCTTCAGGCCGGGCACCTGCAGGATCGCCGCGAAGCCGACGAAGAACACGAACAGCAGGATAAGCTGGTAAAGCGGCAGCAGCGCCGCGTTGCGACGGAACGCCCGCTCCTCCTTCGCGGTGAACACCGAGCCGAAGGTGTGCGGCCACATATAGAAGCCCAGCGCCGTCAGCAGCACGGTGGAATCGAACCAGGCGACACTTTCGCCTTGCGCCGGCAATGCCAGGAAGCCGGGTTTCGCCACCTGCACCGCCTGGAACATCGCGCCGATGCCGCCATAATAGTGCAGCGGCAGGTAGATCCCGAGGAAAATCACCAGCACCAGGATCGACGTGTCCTTGGCCACCGCCGTCCAGGCCGATCCATGGACGCCGGACACCATCACATAGATCGTGACGACGGCGGCGCCGATCCAGATCGAGAGCGCGGGCGAGATCGCGCCATAGGCCGCGGCATCGACGATGATCCCCAGCCCCTTGAGTTGCAGCACCAGATACGGGATCAGCGCGACGATGCCGACCAGCGCGACCAGGATGCCCAGCGCCGGGCTGTCGTATTTGCGGGCGAAGAAATCCGGCTGCGCGATCAGCCGGTGCTGCTTGGCGTAGCGCCAGACCGGCGGCAGCACCCAGTAGGACAGCACATACGCCAGGCAGCCGTAGGACAGGATGTAGTAAGCCGGCGCGCCATGCCCGTAGGAAAAGCCGCTGCCGCCGAGGAAGGTGAAGGTCGTGTAGATCTCGCCCGCCATCAGGACGAAGACCAGGATGGTGCCGAAGCCGCGGCCGCCCACCGTCCATTGCTCCAGGTCCATGTCCTTGCCCCGGCGGGCACGGATGCCCAATGCCAACACGCCGGCGACAGTGGCGAAGATGATGATCAGCGCGGCGTTCATTACGAGGCATCCCGGTTGGCGGGATCGCACAGATAGACGACGGTCATGATCACCGACGTCAAAACGATCCACAGCACGATCCAGGCCAGCAGCAGCGGCATGCCCAGGATCATCGGCGTTACCCGGTTGAGCAGGGGCACGCCACCCAGGATGCCAACGAACGGCAGCACGGCCAGCCATCGGACAATCGACATCATATTACCTGTTGCTTTTCGATTGGATCGGCACGCATGAAGCGGTGTTCATGAAACGCATTATCGTATTGGAAGTTGCGTACGGCGAGTCGCCTGCTCCCGCCCGACCCGCACGCCCTCGCTTGCCGGCAACGGATTAAAGCACCGCACGCCGCCGCCATCGCTGGACGGCCGCAGCGCCGGCCGCTCCGCCCCGCATGGTCCGATCTGCCGCGCACAGCGTGGCCGGAAGCTGCAGCCGGCCGGCAGATTGCCGAGGTCCGGCGGACCGCCCGGGATCGGCACCAGCGGCGCGCCGCGTGAGGTCTCATGCACCGTGGAGCGCAGCAGGCCGGCGGTGAACGGATGGGCCGGACGGCCGATGATCGTCTCGATCGGCCCGGTCTCGATGAAGCGGCCCGCGTACATCACCGCGACACGATCCGCGACCTCACACGCCACGCCGATGTCGTGCGTCACGAACAGCGTCGCCATGCCAAGTTCTTTCTGCAACTGGCGCAACAGCAGCAGGATCTGGATCTGCACGGTGGCATCCAGCGCCGTGGTCGGCTCATCCGCCAGCAGCAGCGCCGGGCGGCAGCACAGCGCCAGGGCGATCATCGCCCGCTGCCGCAGGCCGCCAGACAGTTCATGCGGATAGGCATCCAGGCGCGCGGCGGCGGAGGGAACCTGCACCAGTTCCAGCAGCTCGAGGGCGCGCCGGCGGCCATCCCGGAAGGAAACACCCTCGTGCGAAACAACGGTCTCGGCGATCTGCGTGCCGATGGTGAACACCGGGTCCAGCGCCGTCATCGGCTCCTGGAACACCATCGCCGCGACCGGGCCGCGGATCGCCTCAAGCTGGCGTTCGGACATCGACGTGACGTCCCGCCCGGCCAGCCGGATGCCGCCGGCGATGCGCGCGTAGGGCGGCAGCAGCCGCAGCAGCGCCCGCAGCGTGACGGTCTTGCCGGAACCGGATTCGCCCAGCAGACACAGCACTTCCCCCGCCCGCAAGCTGAACGACACGCCATCGACGACCCGCACATCCAGATCACGCCGGACGAAGCGCACCGACAGGTCGGTGACCTCGACAACTGGTTCGGGGACAATCGGTTCAGGCGGCACGCGCGACCGCCCGGCTGTGTCCGCTGCCGGCCTGGACGGCGTGGCAGGCAGCATCGTGCCCCTCGATCACCGCCGCCAGCATGGGTTCGACGGCGGCGCAGACCGGCTCCGCCAAGGTGCAGCGGGTGCGGAAGCGGCAGCCGGAGGGCGGTCGCACCGGTGACGGCGGATCGCCGCTCAGTGGCGGCACGCTGAGCCGCACAGCCGGGTCCATCGACAGCCGGGCGGCGAACAAGGCACGCGTGTAGGGATGCGCGGCGGCCTGGTAGATCCGGTCGACCGGGCCGATCTCGACCACCTTGCCCAGATACATCACCAGCACCCGGTCGGCGACGTAGTGCACCACGTTCAGGTCGTGTGAGATAAAGATGTAGGTCAGGTTCAGCTCGGCCTTCAGCGTCGCCAGCAGGTTCAGCACCTGCGCCTGCACCGACTTGTCCAGCGCGGAGACGGACTCGTCTAGGATCAGCAGCCGCGGCTCCAGGGCGATGCCGCGGGCGATATTGACCCGCTGGCGCTGACCGCCCGACATCTCATGCGGATAACGGCCGCCGAACTGCGCTGGCTCCAGGCCGACCAGACGCAGCACGTCGCGCGCCCTGGATACCGGCAGGCCGCGGACACGCAGGCCGAAGGCGATTTCCTCGATCGCGGTGTGACGCGGATTGAGCGCCGCGTAGCTGTCCTGGAACACCATCTGCACCTGTCGCCGCAGGTCACGCACGGACAAGCCATCGCCAAACCGACCCCCGCGGCCGACTGGATCGCCGTCCAGCACCACGCTGCCGGCATCCGGCTCGATCAGTCGCATCAGCAGCCGCCCGGTGGTGGACTTGCCGCAGCCGGACTCGCCGACGACGCCCAGCGTCGCGTGTTTCATGACGCTGAAGCTGACGCCGTCAACCGCCTGCACGGCGGCGCGGCGGATCGATCCGCCCCGCAGCGGAAAATACTTCTTCAGTCCCTCGACCGTCAGCAGCGGCTGCCGCGGCCCACCCCGGTCGCGCGGATCCGGTTCGCCCGGATCTAGCGCGGTCACGGCCTCGCGCCTGCTCGGCGCGGTCATGCCCGTGTATCCATGGCGCCGCGGAAACTGTCGCTGAGCAGATTGAAGCTGACCGAGGCAATGAAGATCATCACCCCCGGCAGCACGGCATTGATCGGCGCGACATAGATCGCCTGCCGCAGCGTGTTCAGCATCAGCCCCCAGTCGGCGATCGGCGGCGAGGCACCCAGCCCGAGGAACGATAGGCCGGAGGCAATGATGATCGCCACGCTGACCAGGCTGGCGGCATAGGTCAGGATCGGACCCGCCACGTTCGCCAGCACGTGCTGCACGATGATCCGCATGGATGACGCGCCGGTCGCCCGCGCTGCCTCCACGAAGTCCTGGTTGCGCACCTGCGTAGTGACGCTCTCCGCCACTCGCGCGATTGGCGGGATGAACACCAGCGTCAGCGAGATCAGGCTGTTGACGATTCCGGCACCCAGCGCGCCGGCCATGGCGACCGCCAGCAGCACCGAAGGAAACGCGTAGAACACATCGACGATCCGCATGATCACCGCGTTGACGTGCCGGCCGAAATATCCGGCGCAGACGCCCAACATGCCGCCCATCAGCGTAGCTAGCGCCACCGGTACCAGCCCCATCGACAGCGACACCCGCCCACCGTAGATCAGCCGAGACAGCATGTCCCGTCCGAGTTCGTCGGTGCCCAGCAGATGGCCTGGGGACAACGGCGGCTTCAGGCGGCGCAGCATGCTGGTCTTGTACGGATCGTCGGGCGAGACCCAGGGCGCCAGGACCGCCGCCAGGATGATGCCGATCAGCAGCACCAGGCATACCACCGCCGTCGGGTCGCGCAACACCCGCCGGATCACCTTGCCCCAATAGCCTCGCGACGTCGGCCGCGCCACCGCGACCGCCGCTTCCGCCACCGCCGGCCTGATCGCGGTCAGCCCGCTCATATACGGCGTACCCGCGGGTCGATCAGGCTCTGCATCACGTCCACCAGCAGGTTGGTGATAACGAAGAAGAACGCCAGCACGATCACCGTCCCCTGCAGCAGCGGCAGGTCGCGGGTGGTGATGGCGGCATTCAGCAGGAACCCTGTGCCGGGCCAGGCGAACACCGTCTCCACCAGGATCGAGCCGCCGAGCAACTGCGCGAACTGCAATCCCATGATCGCCAGCACCGGTGGTGCCGCGTTCTTGACAACGTGCAGAAAGATGCGGCGGCGTTTCAACCCCTTGCCTTTCAGCGTCTGGACGAAGTCTTGCCGCCGCACCTCGATGACGGTGGCGCGGACGGATCGTGCGATGATGCCGGCCGGGATCAGCGCCAGGGTGACCGCCGGCAGCAGCAGGTGCTTGAAATCCTCCACGCCAAACCGCACCAGGTTGGTGCCATCGGGACCGATCCCGGTCGCCGGCAGCGCATGCAGCGTCACGGCGAAGATCACCACCATCACCATGCCGAGCCAATAGTGCGGCACCGAGATGCCGAACACGGCGAAACCGGTCACCGAGCGGTCGGTCAAGCGGCGGTCGGAAAAGCCAGCGAGCAGCCCAAGCCCGATGCCGACGATAAAGCTCAGGCCAATGCCGGCGACCGCCAGCAGCGCGGTATTGCCGGCGGCCGGCAGAACCTCCCGCACCACCGGCCGTTGCGTCATGATGGAGGTGCCGAAGTCGCCCGACAGAACATGGCGCAGCCAGATCAGGTACTGGATCGGCAGCGGCTTGTCGAAGCCGTAGGCCGCCTTGATCTGCGCCATCACCGCGGCCGATGCGTTCTCCGGCAGCACCGCGCTGATCGGGTCGCCCGGTGCCAAATGAATGAAAGAGAAACATACCAGCGACACGCCCAGTAGGATGGGCAGCGTATAGGCCAGCCGGCGCAGGATGTAGGACAGCATGGCGCCGGCTCAAACCACCCGCACCGGCGTCAGGTCCTGGAACCAGCTTTGCGCCTCCACATAGCCGTTGACCTTGGGACCCAGCGCGCGGGGATTGAGGTCGTGCACCACCCAGATCCACATCGCCTGGTCGACGATCCGGGTGTGCAACTGGGCCAGCAGCGCGTCCTGCCTGGCCTTGTCGAACTCGACCTTGGCCTTGGCCGCCAGCACGTCGGCCTGAGGGTCCGCGTAGCCGCCCCAGTTGTAGCCGCCGGGCGGCCGCATCTTGCTCCAGGCGACGCCGATCAGGCCGATGTCGGGATCGGTGAAGGCCCAGGAGTTGTTCAGGCCGTCGGCGCCCTTGTTCTCCGGCATCTCCACCCCGCCACGCCGGCGGGCGCGCAGGGCTTCCCAGTCCATTGTGTCGAAGCTGACGTCGAAGCCGACATCCTTCATGGTCTCCTGGACAAACTCGTTCATCGGCAGCGGCTGCATCTGGCCCGATCCCGCGGTCGAGATCAGGAACTTCACCCGCACCGGCTTGTCGGGGCCAAAGCCAGCGGCCTTCAGCAAGGCCCTTGCCTGATCCGGATCGTAGGTGATGTCGAACGTCGGGTTGCCGAACCACGGATGCTTCGGCGTCACCATCCCCTTAGCCGGCAGCGCCAGGCCGCCCAGCAGCTTGACCAGCCCGTCGCGGTCGATCGCCAGGTTCGCCGCCTTGCGCAAACGCAGGTCACGGAACGGCGAGTCGGGCGCGAAACTGAGCTGATACGGCCAGATATGCGGATAGATGTTGGTCACCACCTGCATCCCGACGGACTTCAGTTGCGGCACCGCGTCGGGTGGCGGCGCCTCCACCCAGTCCACCTGCCCCGACATCAGCGCGGCGATGCGCGTGCTGGCGTCAGGGATGGCGCGCAGGATCATCCGGTCGGATTTCGGCACGCGTTCCGGATCCCAGTAGGCCGCGTGCCGCCGCAGTTCGGCACGGTCGCGCGGCACCACCTTCTCCAGCACCCACGGCCCGGTGCCGGACGGCTTGTCGGCAACCTTCTGCCAGTCGCCGCCCAGCTCCTTCCAGCGCGCCGGGCTGGACATGTAGATGTTGACCACCTGATACGGGAACACCGCGTCGGGCGCCTTGGTGGTGATCTGCACGGTCAGCGGATCGACCACGCGGTATGACGCGATCGAGGCGAAATAGGTGCCGGCCTGCGTCGCCTGTGCCTGGTCGTATTGCGGCGCCGAGCGGTTCATCAGCTTGTCGAGGTTCCACACCACCGCGGCGGCATCAAACGTGCTGCCATCGTGGAACTTCACTCCCGGACGCAGCTTGAAGGTCCAGATCATGTGGGTCGCCGGGTCGACGTCCCAGCTCAGCGCCAGGCCGGGACGTAGCGGAGCGGGGACATCGGCGCGCGACAGGTCCCAGTTGATCAGGCAGTCGTACAGCGTGTAGCCGATGAACCGTTGCCCCTCGCCGCCCTGGCTCGGCTGGCCGGTGGTCAGCGGAATGTCGCCCAGGGTCATCGCCACGCGCAGCACCGACTCGGGCTGCGCGCCCGCCAGCTTCGGCAGCAGCGTGGAGGCCGCGCCCGCCGCGAGCGCCTCGCGTCGCGACAGCATCAGGCGGCGACCAGTTCGGGCCGCGGCTGCCGCCACGGCGTCACCCGCTCATAGGCATCGCCGACGCGCAGCACCGTGGCGTCGTCGAACAGCTTGCCCGTGATCTGCAAGGAGAACGGCAATCCGTTTTCCGCGTAGCCGTTGCACATCGCCAGTGCCGGATTGCCGCCGACATTGAACGGGGTGGTGAAGGAGGTCTTGGTGAACAGCGTCTCCGGCGCCACCGGCTCCAGCTTGCCGGCCGGTTCCTGCGTCGGCATCATCAGCACGTCCACCGTCGCCATCACCGCCTGCATCGCCCGCGCCAGATCGGTGCGCTGGCGCATCGCCAGGATGTATTCCTCGGCCCGCACCAGGCCGCCGGCAATGATCCGGTAGCGCAGGCTGTCGCCGAACAGCGCCGGCCGGGTGCGCAGGTCCTGCGCGTGGATGGTGAACAGTTCCGCCACCGCGATGACCTTCTTGGCGTGGTCGAAGTCGTGCAGCGGCGGCAGGGTCACCGGACGGACCTCGGCACCCAGATGCTTGTAGACGTCCAGGGTCGCCTCGAACGCCGCCATCGTGGCGGGCGACAGCGGCAGTTCCTCGAACCAGCCCCAGGGCACGCCGATCACCAGGCCCTTCACGTCGCCGGTCAGCGCCGCGCGGAAATCGGCTACCGGCACATTCGCCGAGGCCGGGTCTTCCGGATCGTGGCCGGCGATGATCGACATCAGGATCGCCACGTCCTCCACCGTCCAGGCCAGCGGGCCGGCATGATCGTGGCTGAAGCAGTTGGGAATCACGCCGCGCCGGCTGACCAGCCCGTAGGTCGGCTTCAGCCCGGCGATGCCGTTGGCCGCCGCCGGCCCGCGGATCGACCCGCCGGTATCGCTGCCCAAGGTGGCCGGCGAGAACCCGGCCGCCACCGCCGCCCCCGACCCGGATGACGAACCGGCCGGCGAATGATCGCGGTTCCACGCATTGCGCGCGGGCGGAAACAGCACGTCCCACGACGGCCCGCCATGCGCGAACTCCCACGTCGCGTTCTTGCCGAGGAGCACGCCGCCGGCCGTGGTCAGCTTCTCGCCGCACGCCGAATCCCGCGCCGGCACGTTGTCCGCCAGCAGCTTCGACATCGCCGTGGTGCGGATGCCCGCCGTGTCGAAGATGTCCTTCAGGCAATACGGAATGCCGTGCATCGGCCCGCGCGGCCCATGCGAGGCGATCTCCGCCTCCGCCGTCCGCGCGTCCGCCCGGGCTCGTTCCGGCGTCAGCGTGACGAAACTGTCAAGCTGGCTGTCCAGCGCGGCGATGCGGTCGAGATAGGCCTCGGTCAGTTCGACCGGGGATAGTTTCCGATCGGCGATCAGCCGCGATGCTTCGGCCAGCGTCAGGAAATGCAGGTCTGTGGCGGCCATGGCCTATCTGCCCTCCGGCAGGAATGTCTCCGGCACGAAGACATGCGCCGGCTCATCGCCGCGCGGCCGGTTGTGCGGGATCGCGTCGATCATTCGGCGGACGTTGCCGTACGCGCCGACAAGCTGTTCAAGATAGGCGTCCGGCAAATCGAGGCCAGCCTGCCGGGCAAGCGCGGCAACCTCATCTCGTGTGGGGGCGCTGGGCATGCGGCATCTCCGATCAGTTTAATTATGAGTGGGTTGCCAGCAAGCCGTGTGCCATCGTCATGACGCCCTGTTCCAGGCAGGGCTTCACGCTGCGCGGAAAACATGCTGCAATGCACAAACTATGGCCGCTGGGCTCCCGCGGGCACCTGGTCCGGATTGCCCTTGCGTGAAAAGGAGGCTGTTGCTCCGTGGCTCTTCCCAAGATTGCCATCATCGGCACCGGCGGCACGATCTCCGGCGTCGGCCGCGATCGTCTCGACTTCTACGAATACGGCACCTCAGGCCGTTTCATGAAGGTGGACGAACTGATTGCCGGCGTGCCGGAACTGCCGCGCGTGGCAGAGATCGTTTCAATCCCCTACAAGAACGTCGGCAGTACTGAGATTGGCCCGGCCGACTGGCTGGCGCTCGTCGGTATCATTCACGAAACCGCGGCAGCCGACCCGACGATCGCCGGCTTCGTCATCACCCACGGCACCGCCACGTTGGAGGAAACCGCGTATTTCCTCAATCTAGCCGTGAAGGTTCCGTCTCCCGTGGTGGTGGTCGGCGCGATGCGGCCATCCTCCGCCTTGGGTGCCGACGGTGGCCTGAACCTGCTGAACGCCTGCCGCGTCGCCGGCTGTCCGCAGGCCCGCGGCATGGGCGTGATGGTGGTGCTGAACGACGAGATCAACGCCGCGCGCGATGTCGCCAAGACCTCCAACTATCGTGTCCACACCTTCATCTCCCGCGACTTCGGCCTGCTCGGCTATGCCGACGCCGACCGTGTGCAGTTCTACCGCAAGCCGCTGCGCCGCGCCGCGCCGGATACCGAATTCGATGTATCCGGCCTGAAGGCGCTGCCCCGCGTGGACATCATCCCCGCCTATGCCGGTGCCGACGCCACGCTGGTGGAAGCCGTGGTGAAGGCGGGCGCCAAGGGCATCATTTCCGCCGGGTTCCCGTCCGGCTCGCCTTCCCCGGCGCAGAAGAAAGCGCTGGTGCAGGCAGCGGAATCAGGCGTTGCGGTGGTGCAGTCCTCACGCTCTGGCAGCGGCCGTGTGATCGACGACAAGGTGGCGCTGCGCGATGCGGGATTCGTTGCCGCCGACAGCCTGACCGCGCAGAAGGCGCGCATCCTGCTGATGCTGGCATTGACCGTCACCAGCGACCGCGATGACCTGCGCCGCATCTTTGACGAATACTGATCCTGGAGAAAGATTGATGGACGTTGCAACGATCTCTGATGTTGGCAATGCCGGCCCTGGCGCGCGCCAGATCGGAACCACTTTTGGCGCCGAGGTTCGCGGCATGCCGATCCACGGCAATGTCAGCCCGGAGGCGCTGACGCAATTTGTTTCTTATCTGCATCGCTACCGCGTGCTGGTGGTTCCGAAAGCGCATGTCACGCCGGCCGACCTCGTCGCGTTCAGCCGCCGCTTCGGCCCGTTGGAGATCCACAGCCGCTTCGACAACACCCTGCCCGCGCACCGGGAGGTGTTCTGCGTCGGCAACGTCGAGCGCGACGGCATGACGGCCTCGTTCTCCCGTGGGGTGGAGCAATGGCACGCCGATAGTTCCTACCGCGAAGTTCCGTCCGATGCGTCGTTGTTCTATGGCGAGATCGTTCCGCCCGAAGGTGGCGAGACGCTGTTCGCCGATGTCACCGCGGCCTGGCGGTCACTGGATCCGGCGCTGCGGCAGAAGGTCGAGGGACTGCGCGCGGTCCACTCACTGGAGACGCTGCGCCAGTGGGGCCAGCAGCAGAACCCTGACCGCGCACCTGACACTTCGGATCAGGTGGCGAAGTTTCCGCCGGTGGCGCAGCCTCTCGTTCGTATCCATCCGGCGACTGGGGCCAAGTCGCTCTACCTATGCCCGGCGGTGATCAGTCATATCGAGGGAATGGACGCGGCCGAGGGCACCGCACTAATCGAACAACTCATCCGGCACGCGACGCAGCCGCGCTTTGTCTACACGCATCGCTGGCAGCAGGGCGACCTGGTGATGTGGGACAATCGCGCCGTGCTGCACACCGCCAGCCTGTTCGACCACATGAAGTATCAGCGGCTGATGTACCGCACGACCGTGGCGGGCGGGGCACCGAGGCTGGCGGCCTGATGTATCTGTAAACAAATATCCGCCGTGAGCCAGACATGGCCGCTCGATTTCTTCATGACGGGCGCGGGGCCGCCATCCACACCTTGATCGAAACCAGCCCCGCCAGGCAAGGCTGCGGGTCGGCGTTCCCCATCATGTCAGCAGCGCGGCGCCCTGCCGCCACCGCTGCGTTTATTGATCAACAGCCGCTAGCGTTCCGCCAGTTGCCAGGCCAGTTCCTCCACCGTCTGCACCTGCTCCACGGGCCGAGCGGCGCGGGTCAGGGCGGACCAGGAGGCGGACATCAGCCAGGTGGTGATCCAATAGCCAAATCCGCAGAGCAGGACAGTGGAAACCGTCTTCATCATGCCGACCGGGATGACATACATGTAGATCCCGAAGCCTAGCACGGTCCAGACGGCCGCGATCGGGTTGAAGCCGCGCCAATACCAGTAGTTTCCGCCAGGCTGAAACAGTGCCGGCAGGTCGATCCGGGTTTTCTTGACGAACAGGTAATCCGCCATCAGCACGCCGGTGATGGGTGAGAACACATTGCCCAACATGCCGGCGTAGCTGGTGTAGCTGCTCACCACATCCGGCACCGCCGACAGCGCCACACCCAGCACGCTGATGATCAGCGTGGTCCAGAACCGGCCCACCCGCTCCAGCATGTTGGAAAGCGACAATCCCCCAGTGTACAGGTTCAGCACGTTGATCGTCCAGTTGTCCAGGCCGATGACGAGCAGGAACGCCAGGTAGGCCGGCCAGGCACTGGTCAGCCCCGACACCACGTCGAACACGTTCGCCACCTTGCCCAGTGTCGCCGCGGCTCCATAGGCGCCGAGGATGCAGGCGAAGGCGGCACCAAGGAACTTGCCGCACAACGTGCCCCACCACATGTCTGTGCGAGACCGTGTGTAGCGGCAGAAATCCGCCGCATCGGTAACCATGGTGATGGAGCCCGCGGCGACCGCGTTGCCCCAGGTGACGAACAGCACCCAGTTCGACGTCGGCAATCCGGCATAGGCCAGGACGTGGGCCGGCGCGAAATTTGGGTCGGTGTGCGTCATTAGCAGGTACATGATGTAGCTCAGGACAATGATCTTGAACGGCAGCGCCGCGCGCGACAGAAATTTCAGGCTGTCATAGCCGACAATCGCCACCACGGCCTGCAGCACGCCAAAGATCAGGCTGACCGTCACCAGCGAAAACCGTGTTCCGGTCCAGTGCTCCAGCACCGCGACCACGGCGATCGATCCGGCGACGGTCTGGTAGGCGAACCAGTAGGTCGAGGCAATCGTGCGCAGCAGCGACGGAATATATTTCGCGCCGCGCAGGCCATAGGTCATGCGCGTGGCGACCTGGCCAGGGATGCCATAATCTGCGCCGATCGTCGCCATGATCACGTAGAACACCATTGCCAGCATGGTGCCGCCGGTGATGCCGACCACCGCACCCTGGAATGACAGGCCGGCCACCACCGCCATGCCGCCGGTCATGATCGAGCCGGGATTGAGCGCGAAGCCGAAGATGATGGCGAAAATGTCGAACCAGCGCACGGTGCGCTTCTCGGTCGGGATCGGCTCGATGCCGAACTGCTCCACGCCCTTCGGTTGATGGTAATGATGTCGTATCTTTTCTTCAAGCTCGGCTTCCGCATGCGGCTGCCCATTTGGCGGCAGTCCGGTCGGGTTCCCGCTGGGCTTCGTCGCGACTGGCATTGTCATTTCCTTTGGCCGTTGTCGGAGACAGGCTTGAACAAGCACCGGAGACATCACCGGATGGATTGATCACGGAATGAACGAAGGATGTAGCTGCGCGCGTGGTTCAGCGTACGCAAGAAGCGTGCCTGACGCCGGGGAGGACAACACCGGATGAACCAGATCGCAAAATAGCAGGACGGCACGGAATGTTTAAGCACGGGAACTTGTAAAGGCCGTGCCGAGTCATGCCGTCGTGCAGCGCGGCTTGAAGTCGCGAGCGTCCATGGAAAGCATCATAACCGCAGGCGTCGCGGATCTTGTTTCATACCGGAACGCCCATGATCGCGGCATCTGAGGGTGTCGCGATGCGCCACAACCCTCGAAAAAAAATGAGGCTTTATGTTTCTTTATCGCACCATGAAGTCGTGCCGGTTGTCGAGCTGGATAGTTTCACTTTGACCATCTTGTCATACGGGTTGTGTAGCGGCCTGATGCCGTTTCCAGCCGTGGCAGACGCCAGTCACCTCACCTTCGCGGACCGTCAGCAAGGATGCTGTGGATGCAAATGTCGTGACCAGCTTCGCATCCACGCGACAAATAGCCTGGATATCAACCATCCACGGCGAATTTTTGGGCAGTCCCTCGATGTCCGGGGCATGATGCTGGCAACAGCCGCTGCTCTGCACAGACCCCGACGGACATGACCTGGCACGGACGTCGCGTAGTTTGTCATCACGATCAGCATGTCAGGGACAGCGCACATGGCGAAACCCTTGGCACATGCGTTGCACCGCCAGGGCAACTGGTGAGGAGAGCACCCGAATGGAACCCTGCCAACTGAGCGCCACCCAAGCCGCGTCCCTTATCCAACAACGTAAACTGTCGGCGGAGGAGTTGGTCCGCTCCTGCCTCGCCCGCATCGAGGCGCGCGACCCGACCGTGCGGGCCTGGCTGCATGTCGATCCGGCCATGGTGATCCGCAACGCCCGTGAACTGGACAAGCTGGCCCCGCCAGGCGTGAACCCGAAGACGCCGCTGCATGGCATCCCGTGGGGTGCCAAGGACATCATCGACACCGCCGATATGCCGACGACGCACAACTCGCCGATCTACCCCGGCGTGCGCACCAACCGTGACGCCGCCTGCATCGGCGTCGTGCGCGCGTCTGGCGGCGTGATCCTGGGCAAGACGGATACTGTCGAGTTCGCCTCCGGCGGGCGCAAGGCGCTGTCGCGCAATCCATACAACCCGGCGCATACCCCGGGCGGTTCATCGTCCGGCTCAGGCGCGGCGGTGGGGGATTTCCATGTGCCGTTCGCCTTCGGCACGCAGACCGGCGGATCGCATATCCGGCCGGCCGCCTTCAACGGCATCTACGCCATCAAGCCGACCTGGGGCGTCGTCTCCCGCGAAGGCGTGCGGATGTCGTCAATGACCCTGGACACCGTCGGCTGGTACGCCCGCTGCGTCGACGACCTGATGATGGCGGCCGAAGCCTTCCGCCTGCCGAAGACCACCGAACCCTTCAACGCCGGACCCGAAAGCCTGCGGGTCGGCGTCTGCCGCAGCCCGGTCTGGTCAGCCATCGAGCCCGCCGGCGCCGACGCGCTTGCTCTGGCGGCGAAACGACTAGGCGACGCCGGCGCGATTGTTGAAGAGTTCATCCTGCCTGATCCATTCAACCATCTGCACGACGCGCACGCCGACATCGTGCAGACCGAGGGCGGCTGGTCGTTCCTGCCGGAATACCTCTCGTCGTACGGCATCCTCGCCCCTGACCTGCGCGACAAGGTGGAGAACCTGCGCGGCGTGACGCCTGAAAAGCTGCTGGCGAGCTATACGCTGGCGGATTCCTGCCGTCCCGTCTTCGACCGGTTGTTCGGCCGCGGGCTGGACGTGATCCTGACGCCCAGCGCGCCGGGAGAGGCGCCGGAAGGCCTGCACACCACCGGCAGCGCGATCTTCCAGTCGATGTGGACCCTGCTGCACGTGCCCTGCGTGGCGATCCCGGTCGGCCGCGGCCCGAAGGGTCTGCCGGTCGGCATCCAGATCGTCGGTCCCCGGATGTCGGACACCCGGCTGCTGGGCATTGCCCGCGCCCTTGCCCCGGTGATCGATACCGACCCGCAAGCGCCGCTGCGCGAACTCTGGCACTGAAGGAGGATCATCATGACCGAATACGTATGGGACAAGTTCCTGACCGAGCGTGACCGCGCGGTCTTCGCCGCCGGCGGCTTCGGCGCCACCGCTGATCGTGGCAAGCGGCCGGCGCTGCTGGTGATCGACGTGAGCTGGGCGTTCTGCGGCGACAAGCCAGAACCGATCCTGGACAGCATCAAGCGCTGGCGCAGCTCCTGCGGCGCGGAAAGCTGGGTGGCGGTCGATCACATCAAGGCGCTGATCGACCGCGCGCATGGGCGCGGCCTGCCGGTGATCTACACCACCGGCGAATACCGTGACGACAACTGGGACGCCGGAAGCTGGCGCTGGAAGAACCGCCGCCGGGATGAAGACGTGGACCGCCCAAAGACCGCGCTGGACGGCAACGCGATCGTCACGCCGATCGCCCCCGGTCCACGCGACATCGTCGTCTACAAGCAGAAGCCGTCAGGCTTCTTTGGCACCAACCTGGCATCGTACCTGACCCTGCTCGGCTGTGACAGCGTGGTGATCGTCGGCACCACCACATCGGGCTGCGTCCGCGCCACCGCGGTGGATGCGTTCAGCCTGAACTACCGCGTGGTGCTGGCCGAGGAAGGCTGCTTCGACCGCAGCGAAGCCAGCCATGCCATCAGCCTGTGCGACATGCACGCCAAATATGCCGACGTGATGAAGGTGGCGGAGGTTCTGGCCTACTTCGATACCATTCCGTCCGGCGAGTTCGACCTGCCCAAGGGCAGTGGCGCGAGCGAGGCTACTCGGTCGGTCGCGGCAGAGTAGCAACCGGCCGCACCCTCCTCATCGCGTGCCCCTGGGGCTCGGCCGCCAGCCTGACGATAGATGAGCCTGCGTTTGGCGAAGGCCGAACATCGGGTCAATTACGCGGGGCGATGCCAGCCTCGGCAAAGACCTGTATGGTGGATCTTCAGTCATCATGACGTAAGCCGCCGCTTTCGTTCCATGGAGTTGCAGCATGACCAGAATTGCGATTCTCGACGACTGGCAGGATGTAGCGCGCGAGAGCGCTGACTGGTCCGCCCTGGCCGAGCGTGCCGAGCTGGTCTTCTTTGCCGAGGCTCTCAGCGCAGAGGATGCCGCCGCCGCCCTGGCCGATTTCGACATCATCCTGACCATGCGCGAACGCACGCCGTTTCCGGCATCCCTTGTTCAGCGCCTACCCAAGTTGCGCATGATCGGCATCACGGGCGGTAACAACCCCACGCTGGATGTCGAGGCTTGCACGCGTCAAGGCATCACGGTCTGCGATACGGGTAGCGCCAACGGCGCGCCCTATGCCCCCGCCGAACTGGCGCTGGCCCTGCTGCTCGCCGCCGCGCGCGCGATCCCGGCCGCGGACGCGAACATGCGTGCCGGTCGCTTCCAGCATGGCGTGCCGGTTGGCATGGGACTCGCCGGCAAGACGCTCGGCATTATTGGCCTCGGCCGCCTTGGTGCCCGGGTGGCACGCTATGCCGCCGCGCTTGACATGAAGGTCGTCGCCTGGAACCCGAACCTGACCGAAGCCACGGCACAGGAGCGCGGCGCGCGGCTGGTCAGCAAGGCGGATCTGCTGGCCACGTCGGACGCCATCACCTTGCACATGGTCCTTTCGCCAAGCAGCAAGGGGATCATCGACGCCGAGGACATCGCCCGCATGAAGCAGGGTGCCATCCTGATCAATACCTCCCGCGGCCCGCTGGTTGAAGAAGCCGCCCTGATCGCCGCGGTGCAATCCGGCCACATCATTGCGGCACTCGATGTATATGACACCGAGCCGCTGCCAGATGATCACCCGCTGCGCGGGGCGAGCCATACCGTGCTGACGCCGCATCTTGGCTACGGTGTCGCCGAGACCTGGCATGCGTGGTATTCATCTAGCATCGAGAACGCCCAAGCCTTTCTGGACGGTAAACCGATCCGGGTCGTGGAGCCAAAATAGAGGGCTGGGCATGGACTGCGGCCTGGCGTCCATTAAAAAACTTGTTTGGGGGTGAAATTCCTAGGATCTTTCTGACCTCCGATCGATTGGCCAGCCTCAGCGACACGATGTTCGGCGTCGCGATGACCTTGGTCGCGACAACGCTGCTGCCGTCTGTCCAGACGCATAAAGGATCGGTCGTCGACATGCTGCGCGACATGAACGGCAACCTCGTCGCTGTCGTGCTAAGCTTCGCGATCGCCGCCAGATACTGGGTGTCGCAGCAACAACGGCTGGCGATGACCGACTCGGTCACGCCGAACCAGACGAGGCTTCATCTCGTGTTCCTGTTCCTGATCGTGCTGGTGCCGATCTCCACCAGCCTGAATGGCCTGGCAGGTGCGGGCGCGACGGAAGGCGCCGTCATGATCTATGGCGTGCATCTCACGTTGCTCGCATTGGTGAATCTGCTGCTCTGGATCGGAGTTCCTAGCCGTGACGCTACCCATCTGCAGATCGTACGGTCTTTTCTCGCGCTGGCCCTGTTGCTCGTGGCGCTGGCGGTCGGCATCGCGCGACCTGGTCTCGCGCTCTATGTCTGGTTGGCGGTTCTCGCCGTCCCGCTGCTCAGCCGCCCCCTCGCGCGACGCCTACCCAGGCCTGATGTCGGGCGAACCTGACGAGATGGGTCAAGGTCGTGGCGCAAGGTGCCGGCTGGCGGGCGTCCGGCTCTGCTCCAAGGGACGGGTCCGCAGGCCTTACGCCACCGTCATCACCTTTTGCCGACAGGCCATCAGCGGCTGAATCCGCTGGCCGAAATTCTGCATTCCCACAATGAAATCATCGAACGTCAGCATGGCGCCGGCGATCCCCTCGACCGTTGCCAGTTCGTCCAGCATCCTGGCCACCGTCGCGTAGGATCCGACCACGGTCCCCATGTTGAAATTCACCGCCGACACCGGATTGATCATGCTCGCCGCCGTGCCGCCGGCATCCGCCTTGTCGTCCGCGCCGGCCTGGGCGCCCAGCCAGCTCAGCGCATCCAGATCCTTGCCGGCCTTGTAGCATTCCCACTTCGCCTGCGCCGCTGTATCGGTTTCGTCCGCGATCACCATGAACAGCGCATAGGCGCCAACCTTCCGCCCGGTCTTCGCCACCGCCTTCATCAGCCGGCCGATGGTGCCCGCGCATTTCGTCGGCGTATTGACACCCTCACCCAGGCAAAAATTGAAATCGGCGTACTTGGCGGAGAATTCCATGCCCACATCGCTCTGCCCGGCTGAAACGATCGTCGGCATCACCGACGGCCTTGGGCTCAGCTTGCAATCCGTCATCTGGAAGTAGCTGCCCTTGAAGTCCGATGTCCCGGTTGCCCACAGCTCCTTCATGACGGTTACGTATTCGGTGCTGTAGTCATAGCGCTTCTCGTAGTGTGTCTTACCCGGCCACAGTCCCATCTGGGCATATTCCGCCTCGGCCCAGCCGGAGACGATGTTGATCCCGAAACGCCCCGGCGCGATGCTGTCGATGGTGGACGCCATGCGCGCCACGATCGCCGGCGGCAAGGTCAATACGGCGGTGGAAGCATACAACTTGATCCGCTGCGTCACCGCGGCGATGCCCGCCATCAGGGTGAAACTCTCCAGCGCGTGGTCCCAGAACTCGCTCTCTCCACCGAAGCCACGCAGCTTGATCATCGACAAGGCGAATTCGAACCCGTACTTCTCCGCCAGCAACGTGACGTCCCGGTTCAGCGCGAAGCTGGTGTTGTACTGCGGCGAGGTCTTGGAAATTAGCCAGCCGTTGTTGGCGATGGGGATGAAGACGCCGACGTCCATGTGCCATTATCCTCTTGCGAATACCAAGCGCACATGATGCACGCTCTATGCCACCTAACCACAAGGGATCGCACCACGATGATCGGCGGAGACACCCTGGAAGCGGACCACAGACGTGCCCAACGCCGCTGAAGTCTTCGCCACGCACGTCACCGGCACCGAGCTGGCGGACATCCCCGCCGAGGCCATCGATCGTGCGAAAATCTTCATCCTCGACACGCTTGGCGTCGGCATCGCCGGGTCCAGCGCTTATGGCGCCGCCGCGTTGTTGCGGGCCAATCGGCTATGGGGTGATGGCACCGAAGCCAGCGTATGGGGCCGCAGGGATCGCGTGCCTGCCCCCGCCGCCGCGCTGCTGAATGCCTTTCAGGTGCATTGCCAGGAATATGACTGCGTCTGCGAACCCGCCGTGCTGCACCCAATGGCGACCTTGCTGCCCGCCGCCCTGGCCTTCGCCGAACGCCAGGGCGGTGTCAGCGGCAATGACCTGCTGGCGGCGGTGATCCTGGGCGTCGATGTGTCCGCCGGCCTGGGGATCGCCTCCACCCAGGGGCTTCGCTTCTTCCGTCCCGCCACCGCCGGCGGTTTCGGCGCCGCCGCCGCCGTCGCGCGCCTGGCCAGGATGGATGCGGAGACGATCGTCAACGTCCTCGGTATCCAGTACGCCCAGACCAGCGGCACGATGCAGGCGCATGTGGAAGCCTCCACCGTCCTGCCGATGCAGGTCGGCTTCAATGCCCGCGCCGCGCTGCAGTCCTGCGACATCGCCCGCACCGGCCTGACCGCGCCGCGCGGCAGCATTGACGGACCCTACGGCTACCTGCCGCTGATGGAGGGCGGCTACGACCTGCAACCCGTCCTGGATGGCCTCGGCCGGGACTGGCGGGTCATGCAGCTCAGTCACAAGCCGTTTCCGTCCGGCAGAGCGACGCATGGCGCGATCGAGGGCGTGCAGGTGCTGCGCCAGGCGCACGGCTTCACGCCGGAGGAGGTGGCGGCCATCGACATCACCGTGCCGCCGCTGACCGCGCGCCTGATCGCGCGGCCCGACATGCCGAACCCGGTGCCGAACTATGCCCGCCTGTGCACGGCGTTCGTCGTGGCGAAGGTGCTGCGACATGGCACCCTCGACCTTGCGCACCTGCGCGGCGATGCGCTGAACGACCCGGACACGCATCGGCTGGCGGCGCTGGTCCAGGTGCATGGCGACGGCAATCCGGACCCGAACGCCATGGTGCCGCAGGATGTCCGCATTAGTCTACGCGATGGCCGGGTGCTCGACTGGCATTGCGACGCGATGCTCGCCAATTCCAGCCGGCCCTGGTCGCGCGACGCGCATCTGGCGAAGTTTCGCCGTTGCTGGCAGTTCGCCGCCGATCCGCTGCCGGAGGATCGTGCCGAAGCGCTGATCCGCATGGTCGACCGGCTGGAGGACGTGGCGGACCTGCGGTCGCTTATCCGGTTGCTGGTTGCGTAGGTCCCGATCGGTTATGATGAAGATGGTTATCAATGCGGGAACCATCTGATGCCCAACGCCGACCTCTATGACGAAGATATCCTGCTGTGGAGCGAGCGCCAGGCGGACCTTCTGCGACGCACGGCTGCCGGTGCGCACGGAAATCAGGAAGCACCCGACTGGTCCAACATCATCGAGGAGATCGAGAGCGTGGGCCGCGGTGAACTGCATGCCGTACGGTCGCTTCTGGTGCAGGCATTGCTGCATGACCTAAAGGTTCAGGCGTGGCCATCATCGCGGGAGGTGCCGCATTGGCGGGCCGAGGCCCGTGGATTCCGCGGGGACGCGGCTGCAGCCTTCACGCCGTCCATGCGACAGCGGATCGATATGGCTGCGCTTTATCGGCGGGCGCTGGATCGGTTGCCTGAAAGCCTTGATGACCAGCCGCCGCTGCCGGTGCCACACGAATGCAAGATAACGCTGGACGCGTTGCTGACAGGAGTTGCGGGTAATGACCAAGGCTGACCTCTACGACGAGGACATCCTGCTGTGGAGCGAGCGTCAGGCGGACCTTCTGCGACACGCGGCTGACGGCATGCAGGGGAATCAAGAGGCGCCTGATTGGCCCAACATCATCGAGGAGATCGAGAGCGTGGGCCGCGGTGAACTGCATGCCGTCAAGTCGCTGCTGGTTCAGTCGCTTGTCCATGACCTCAAGGCCGATGCCTGGCCGCTGTCGCGGGAACTACCTCACTAGCGTGCACAGGCCCGTGGGTTTTGACGTCAGGCTCGACGGCAATTTTCACCATCCATGCGCCAGCGGATTGTTCTCGCGGAGCTGTATAGGGAGGCGTTGGACCGCCTGCCTGAAAGCATCGACGACCAGCCGCCGCTGCCGGTGCCAAAAGAATACCCGCCAACCCTGGACGCTTTGCTGATGGTTGGCACACCGCTTGCTGGTCCCGGATAGCCGGCCACTCCGCGGCCGGCCTCCGCAAGGACTCCATCCATGCAACGGGTCGTCGACCGCAAGCCGCCGGAAGAGACCATCCCGATCCTCGACCTCGGCCCTTATCTGGCCGGCGAGAAGAACGCCGATCGCAAGCTGGCCGATCAACTGCGTTGGGCCAGCGAGACGATCGGCTTTTATTTCATCCAGAATCACGGCGTTGACCAGGCGCTGATCGACGCGACATTCCATCAAGCGGCGCGGTTCCACGCGTTGCCGATGGAGCAGAAGCAAAAGCTGCTGATCAACCGGCACCAGATCGGCTACCTGCCGATGGGTGGCGCGAAAATGCGCAGCTCCGAGGTCAACCGCAACACCCGGCACGACCTGAACGAGGCACTGTTCATCCGCCGTGAACGCACCTCGGACGACCCGGACGTGATCGCCGGCAAGCCCTGGCGCGGCCTTAACCAATGGCCAGACACCCTGCCTGGCTTCCGCGACACGGTGCTGAGCTACTGGAACCGCATGGAGCGTCTCGGCCAGTCCATGCTGCCGCTGTACGACTTGGCGCTGGATATGCCACCCGGCTTTTTCCGTGCGCGGTTCGAGGGCGCGCACATCAACCTGCGGCTGTCGCACTATCCGCCCGACCTCGCCGCCGAGGACAACCAGTTCGGCATCGCCCCGCACACCGACAGCGGGTTCATCACGTTCCTGCCGCAGTCGGCGGTACCGGGCCTGGAAATCCTGACGGTAGCGAAGCAGTGGATCGCCGTGCCGCCGGCGCCCGGCACCTATCTGGTCAACACCGGCGACATCCTGCACCAGTGGACCAACCGGCGCTTTCGCTCCACCCCGCACCGCGCGGTCAACCGCTCCGCCCACGATCGTTATGCGATCCCATATTTCTATGATCCGAACACCGACGTGATGATCGAGTGCCTGCCAGGCTGCAGCGGGCCGGACAACCCGCCGCGCTATCCGCCGCGGACCTTCGCCGACTACTACGGGTGGTTCGTCAAGATGAACTACCGCCATCAGCAAGATGCGGCTGCATGAGCGTTCGTGTTCCCACGCGCTATCCGCATCCGCGCGCGAATGCCGGCCCGACCATCATCAACGCCAGCAGGAAAACCACGTGATGCCGCATCAACCGACCCGCCGCTCGACGCTGTACGCGGGGGCGGCCGCCGTGTTGTCCTCGGCCTGGGTCCGCACCGCGCGGGGTGATGAAACCGGCACCCTGACGGTCGCGCTGTCGAACAATCCGATCACCTGCGATCCGATCAACATGGCCAGCCACGATACCGAAATCCTCAGCCAGAACATCTTCGAAAACCTTGTCGAGGTCGACATCGAGGGCAACCTGAAGCCGCAGCTCGCCAAGACGCTTCCCGCCATATCAACCGACAGCCTTGTCTATACATTCGACCTGCGCGACGACGTGTTGTTCCAGGACGGCAAGCCGGTGACGTCGGACGATGTGAAGTATAGCATCGAATACACCATCAATCCGGCCAACAAGGCGACACGCGGCCCGATCTTCAATCGCCTGTCGCATGTTGAAACGGACGGGCCGCACCGTCTGCACGTGTACCTGAAGGAACCCTTCGCACCCTGGACGTACTTCCTGACCAAGTTCATGGGCGTCTGGCCCGCCGGCTCGCGTGAGAAATACGGCCCCGACTACTTCCGCCTCAGCCCTAAAAACGTCGGCACCGGCCTGGGCATCTTTGAGGAATGGAAGCCGAACGACCATGTCAGCTTCACCCGCAATCCGCATTATTGGCAAAAGGGCCTGCCGCACTGGGATCGCCTTGTGGTCAAGATCGTGCCGGAGGACGCCACCCGCATCGCCTTCCTGCTGACCGGTCAGGCCGACATCATCGGTGCGCCGCCGCCGCGCGAGTTCAGCCGGCTAAAGTCCCGCAAGGGCATCCACGGCGAGGCCATCCCCACCCTCGGCGGCTGGACCGTCCTGCTGCAGAATCCGACCCGTCCGCCCTTCGATGACGTCGAGTTCCGCCGCGCCGTCGCCCACGCCATCGACCGCAAGACCATTGCCGAGAAGATCTATTACGGCTTGGTGGAACCGACCACCATCCCCGCGCCCGCCTCAAGCTGGTGGTGGGACAAGGAGGCCGACGCCATGTCGGCCTATAACCTCGATCTGGCCAGGCAACATCTGGCGAAGTCGAAATACCCCAACGGCGCCGCGTTCGACATGGACCTGCCGGCGGAGCCCTACCTGCTGGACGCCAAGGATGCCGCCGTCTTCATCCAGGCCGAGCTGGCCAAGCTGAACATAAAGGCCAACCTCAACATGGCGCCGTTTCCCACGGTCTCCGCCCGCATGCTTGGCGGCGACTACACCGCCAGTCTCGCCAACATCATGTCGCCCGGGGAGCCGACCTACTTCCTGATGGCCAACTTCACCGGCAACAGCTTCATGGCGAAAACCTCTGGCGGCATTGCGGACCCGGAGGTCGAGGCCGCGCTGAAGATCGCCTTCGCCGAAACCGATCAGGCAAAGCTCAAGCCGGTCTATGCGAAACTGATGAAGCACATGGCGGAAACATCGTACTACACCTGGATCGGCTATTTCGCCGCCGCCAACCTGTGGCGCGACCGGGTCAGGAACTTCAAGCCGAGCCGCGGACTGACCATCAACGTGCACGACGTGGCGCTGTCCTGATGCTCGGCCTGCTGCTCCGTCGTGCCGGCTTTTCATTGCTGTCGCTGGTGATCGTCACCTCTGCGCTGTTCGTGCTGACCCGCGCCATTCCGGACAGCCCGGCCCGCATCGTCCTGGGCCAGGACGCCACCCAGGCGCAACTGACGCAGTTCGAGCACGACCATGGTCTCGACCGCCCGGTCCTTGCGCAGTATGCCGCCTGGGTGGACAGGCTGGTGGTGCATGGCGACCTTGGAACGTCTTTCATCACCGGGCTGCCAACAGGACCGCAGATCCGCGCCACGCTGCCGGTCACCTTGGAATTCGTTGTCGTCGCCTTCCTGTTTTCCTGCGGCCTGTCGATCCTGGCCGGCACCTTGTCGGCCCTGCTGCGCGACACGCCGCTGGACTACGGCGTGCGGCTGGTCGCCGTTGTCGGCGTCTCGGTGCCCGGCTTCTGGCTGGCGCTGGTGCTGATCATGGGCTTCGCGGTGGACCGCGACTGGTTCCCGCCCGGCGGCGTCCAGCCCTGGTCGGCCGGCATCGCCACGCACCTTGATTCGATCGTTCTGCCAACGTTCTGTCTAGCCATCTTCTACATGGCGGTGCTCAGCCGCATGACCCGGTCCAGCATGCTGGATGTCCTCGACCAGGACTACATGCGCACCGCGCGCGCCACCGGATTGGCACCCTGGCGGGTGCTGGTCTACGCGCTGCGCAACGCCCTGGTTCCGGTCGTCACCATCGCCGGCATGTCGTTCGGCTACATGTTCGGCTGGGCCTTGGTGATCGAGGCGGTGTTCAACATCGACGGCCTGTCGCGCGCCCTGCTGACGGCGATCCAGCAGCGCGATTTCGTGCTGGTCCAGGGCGTCGTCATGGTGTTCACCTTCATCTTCATCCTGGCCAACCTGATCGCCGACCTGACCAATGCGTGGCTCAATCCCCGCCTCGCCGCGGTGCGCCCATGATCCGGCGCCTGGCCGCGCTGTGCGGCGGCCCCGCCGGGCTGATCGGTGCGTGCCTGGTGCTGCTGATCGTCGCCGGCGGCCTCGCCGCGCCGCTGGTGGCACCCTACGATCCGTTGCAGGTCGACATGACCGCGGTGCTGGAAGATCCCAGCGCGGCGCACCCGTTCGGCACCGACCAGTCCGGCCGCGACGTGCTCAGCCGCGTCATCTGGGGCGGCCGAGCGTCGCTGGAGGTATCGGCGCTGGCGGTGGTGATCGGCACGTTTGGCGGCATCACGCTGGGCCTGCTGGCCGGGTTCTTCAACGGCGGCTGGCTGGAGCAGTTGCTGATGCGCGTGCTCGACGCGATGGCGGCGATCCCGCTGCTGATCTGGGCCATCGCCCTGGTCGGCATCCTGGGCGTCGGCCCCTTCACCATCGCCGGCATCCCCTTCGGCAACGAGGTCAAGCTGCTCGCCCTGCTGGGCCTGCTATACATCCCGACGCTGGCCCGCATCGTCCACGCCACGGCGTTGGGCGAGGTCCGCGGCAACTACGTCGCCGCCCGCCGGCTGCAAGGCGTCGGCGGCCTGCGGATCATGCTGTCGGACGTGCTGCCCAACTGCCTGTCGCCGGTCATCGTGCAGGCGACCCTGCTGCTGGCGATTGGCATCATCATCGAGGCCTCGGTCAGCTTCGTCGGCCTCGGCGTGCAGCCGCCGCAGCCAAGCTGGGGCAACATGTTGGCCGACGCCCGCGACTACCTGTTCAGCGGCGAGTGGTGGCTGTCGGTGTTTCCCGGCGCGGCGATCTCGCTCAGCGTCATCGCCTTCAACCTGCTGGGTGACGGCCTGCGTGACGTGCTGGACCCCCGCCACACCGCCCAGGCGCTGACTGCATGACAGCGGATGCAATGCCCGCTGATGGAATGCCCCGTGGCGACATGACCGCTGATGGCAGGGTGGTGGACCTGCTGCGTATCGACGGACTGCACGTCGGCTTCCGCTCCGGCGATACGATGCGCGACGTGGTGCGCGGCGTCGATCTGCGGGTGGCGCCGGGTGAGGTTGTCGGGCTGGTCGGCGAATCCGGCTCCGGCAAGAGCATGACCGCGCTGGCGATCATGCGGCTGCTGCCGACCGGCGGCGGCATCACCAGCGGCCGCATCCTGTTCCGCGGCAACGATCTTGCAACTCAGGGCATACGCCAGATCAACGCGCTGCGTGGCAGCCAGATCGGCATGATTTTCCAGGACCCGCTGACCGCGCTCAATCCCGCCATGTCGGTTGGCCGGCAGTTGCTGGACGCCATCCGCGCGCACCAGGCGATCAGCCGCAGGGCCGCGATGACCCGGGCGGAGGAGTTGCTCGCCCTGGTCGGCATTCCCTATCCGCGCCAGCGCCTGCTGGCCTATCCACATGAATTGTCAGGCGGCATGCGCCAGCGGGTGATGATCGCGCTGGCGGTGTCCTGCAATCCTAGCCTGCTGATCGCCGATGAGCCGACCACCGCGCTGGATGTGACGGTGCAGGCGCAGGTGATGGACCTGCTGGACCGTATCCGCGCCGAGTTCGGCATCGCCATCCTGTTCATCAGCCACAATCTGGAACTGGTCGCCGAGATCTCCACTCGGGTGACAGTGATGTACGCCGGCCGCGTGGTGGAAACCGGCGATGTCCGGGACCTGTTCGCGGCACCCCGGCATCCCTACACGCGCCAGCTTATCCGTTGCATTCCCCGACTGGATGGCAGCCGCGGCGCGATGCCCACCATCCCCGGCCTGCCGCCGCGGATTGGCGCGCTGCCGCCGGGATGCCCCTTCGCGCCGCGCTGCGACCGGGCCGACGCGCGCTGTCGGGCCGACGAACCGCCGATAAGCTGGCGTGGCCGGCAGATGGCGGTGTGCTTCCACGCCGGCGAGAAGGCACTGGCATGAAGGCTGGTGCGCCACCGCTGATGCGGCTGGACGACCTGCGCAAATCCTATCGCCTTCGCCGCGGCCTGACCGACCGGCTGCGCGGCATCAACCGCGGCGTGACCGCGGTGGACGGCGTTTCGCTGTCGATCCAGCGCGGCGGCATCCTGGGCCTGGTTGGCGAAAGCGGCTGCGGCAAGTCCACCCTGGCGCAACTGATCGTCGGCTTGCTGGAACCCACCGGCGGCAAGATCCTGTGGGACGGCGCCAATCTGAAGACATTGGCCGGCAGCGCCCGTCTGGAGTACCGCCGCGGCGTGCAGATGGTGTTCCAGGACACCCATTCGTCGCTGAACCCGCGCAAGCGCATCCGCACCATCCTGACCGAGGCACTGGCCGCCCGCGGCCTGCATAAGCCGGACCGTGCCCCGCGCGTCGCCACCCTGCTGCGGCAGGTCGGCCTGGACGCGCAGCTTCTGGATCGCTTTCCGCATGAATTGTCCGGCGGCCAGCGCCAGCGGGTCGGCATCGCCCGCGCGCTGGCGATGGAGCCGGCGCTGCTGGTGGCGGACGAGCCGGTGTCATCCTTGGATGTCTCATTACAGGGACAGATCATCAACCTGTTGCGCCAGTTGAACGAGGACCTCGGGCTGACCATCGTGCTGATCAGCCACGATCTGGCGGTGGTCGCCCGGGTCTGTGACAGCATCGCGGTGATGTACGCCGGGCGTGTGGTGGAAAGCGGCATTCCGGACCAAGTTTTGACCACACCCCGGCATCCGTACACGCAGGCGCTGCTGGACGCGGTGCCGCGCGGCCTGGAACGGCGCGGGCGCAAACGCGGCGTGCTGCCGGTGGAAGCCGGCGCTACCCAAGGCGGCTGCCACTTTCGCGCCCGTTGCGCGCTGGCCCAATCGGTCTGCACCGAACAGGACCCGGCACTGCGGCCAAGTGGGCCAAACCATGATGTCGCGTGCCTGATGGCGCTGTGACAAAGTTCGCCTCTCGTTATGGCCGCGCCCTGTCATGACGGTAAGGCTGGATTTCACGTGGCCTCGCGCCCCGGCCATGGCGCGAAGGAAGGGACACCGTTGATCAGCCATGCGCCAGCCGCTGCCCCCCAGCCTCTATGCCGACACAGCCCGTCCGCCGCCCGAAACGCCGCCGCTCGATGGCGACCGGCGTGCCTCCGTCGCCATCGTGGGTGGCGGCTTCACCGGCCTGTCCGCCGCACTGCATCTGGCCGAACACGGCACCGACGTGGTCGTGCTGGAGGCGAATGAGCCAGGCTGGGGCGCCTCCGGCCGCAACGGCGGGCAGGTCAACCCCGGCCTGAAGCACGATCCGGACCGGGTGGAAGCCGACTTCGGCCGCGACCTCGGCAGCCGGATGGTGGCACTGTCCGGCAATGCCCCGAATGTCGTCTTCGACCTGATCCAGCGGCATCAGATCGCCTGCGCCGCCTTGCAATCAGGCACTCTGCGCGCCGCCATGCATCCGCGAGCCGGCAAGAACATTCGCATCTCGGCTGAACAAGGGATGCGCCGCGGCATGCCGGTGACGCTGCTCGACCGAGCCGCCGTCAGCCACGCTACCGGGACGGATCGCTACCATTCCGCCATGCTCGATCGCCGCGGTGGCCAAGTGAACCCCCTCGGCTACGCCCGTGGTCTGGCACAGGCGGCGATGCAGCAGGGCGCCACCGTGCATGGCGGCACCCGGGTGCAACGCCTCCACCGCGACGGCGGGCTTTGGCAGGTAAAAACCCCAACCGGCATCCTGCGTGCCGACAAGCTGATCCTGGCGACCAACGGCTACACCGGCGATCTCTGGCCGGGGCTGCGGCGCAGCATCGTGCCGGTCTACAGCGCCATCGCCGCCACCGGGCCGCTGCCCGACTCGCTGGCGCGGCGCATCATGCCGACGCGATCCGTGCTGTATGAGATCGGCAACGTCACGGTGTATTATCGCCTCGACCCGGATAACCGGCTGCTGATGGGCGGCCGCGGCATGCAGCGCGACATCGCCACACCCGGCCAGATCCAGTACCTCATCGACTACGCCATCCGCCTTTGGCCAGCCTTGCGCGGGGTGAAGTGGACGCATGGCTGGAACGGCCAGCTCGCCATCACGCCTGACCATTACCCGCATATCCACGAACCGGCCGACACCGTGCTGGCCTGTCTCGGCTACAACGGCCGCGGCGTGGCCATGAGTTCGGCCATGGGACCTGAACTGGCACGCCGAGCCCTGGGTGGACGGGCGGCGGAGATCGCCATGCCGATCACCGGCATCAAGGAGATGCCGTTCCATGCGCTGTGGCGCTCCGCTGTCGCCGCCCGCGTCGCTTACGGCCGCATTCGCGACTCGCTCGGACTGTAGGCGGGCACGGAATTTGCTTGGCTAAACCCGGCCTGAGCGGTCGAATAACTGGTGGAGTTTCCTGATGTCGCGAAAGCCATTCCATCTCGCCTGGTTCTTGCAAGGCTCCAGCGCGCAGGCCTGGGGTGAGCCGTGGACCGGCCATATCGGCCAGACCTGGATGCAGCCGGAGCTGTTCCTGGACATGGCGCGCTGCCTGGAACGCGCCTGCTTCGACTACATCCTGCTGGAAGATAGCTCCTATGTCGGCGAAAGCTACGCCGGCTCGACCGAGGTCTACCTGAAGCACGCCATCGCCGTGCCGCGGCAGGACCCGTCCGTGGTCGCCGCGCTGATGACGCAGGTGACCTCGCGCATCGGCATCGTTCCGACCTTCGGCACCTATGCCTATCCGCCGTATCTGCTGGCGCGGCTGATGGCGACGCTCGATCAGGTTTGCGCCGGCCGGACCGGCTGGAACATGGTTACCGGAAGCTCCGACTTCGCGGCGATGAATTTTGGCCTGAACGGCATGCCGGAGCACGATCTGCGCTACGACATGGCCGACGAATATATTGATGTGGTCAAGCAACTTTGGGCATCGTGGCAGCCGGACGCGATTATCGCCGACCGCAAAAGCGGCATTCTGGTGGACCACACCAAGGTCCACGCGGTGAACTACGAGGGTAAATTCTACCAGACCCGCGGCCCGCTGAACTCAGGTCCCGCGCCGCAGGGCCAGCCGGTGATCGCCCAGGCCGGCGGCTCGCCGCGCGGGCGCGAATTCGCCGCCCGTCACGCCGACACCATCGTCGCCCACCCCAAGGGTATCGACGGCATGAAGGCGTACCGCGACGACGTCCGCCGGCGGATGGTGGCGCACGGACGCAATCCGGACGACTGCAAGGTGCTGTTCATGATCGCGCCGATCATCGGCGAGACCGAGGCCGACGCCCAGGAACGCAAGCGGCTGCGGGAAGCCCGCGCGGCGGCGGCGCTGCCGCAACGGCTGGCGCATCTAGGCAAGCTGATGAACATCGACTTCGGCAGGATGGACCTGGACGCGCCGCTGCCGGAACTGTCCACCAACGGCCACCAGCAGACGCTGGACCAGTTGAAGAAGCTCGCCGCCGGCCGGACGCTGCGGCAGACCATGGCCGACCACAACGTCACCGCGCTGTCGGTGGAACTGATCGGCACGCCGGACAGCGTCGCCGCCCGCATGGGCGAGATCATGGAGGAAGCCGGCGGCGACGGCTTCCTGTTCTCCATGCCTAACGTCAGCCGCAAGCTGCTGGCGGAAATCGAGGACGGCCTGGTGCCTGCCCTGCAGGACCGCGGCCTGGTCCGCCAGAGCTACAGCCACCAACAGTTCCGCGACAACCTGCTGGAGTTTTAGTCGAATGACGAAACACACACTCGGCCGGCGCGCGGTCATCGCGGCCGGACTGGCGTTGCCCTTCATCAATACCCGGGCCAAGGCCGATCTGCCGGAACTGACCAGCATTCCGGAAAAGCTGAAAGGCACCGGCGAACTGCGCATCGCCACCTTTGGCGGCTTCATGCAGCAGTCACAGAAGAAAGCCTATTTCGAGCCGTTCGAGAAACTCAGCGGCATCAAGGTCAACGACTTCGCCGGCTCCGACTTCACCAAGATCAAGGCGATGGTCGACACCGGAACGGTCGAGTGGGACCTGGCGCAGACCGGCCGCGGCGCGGTGCTGAACCTGCAGAAGAAGGGCGATTACTTCGAGCCGATCGACTACAACCTGGTCGATCCCGGCGTGGGCGAGGATTTCCGCTTCGATCGTGGGCTGGAGATGCTGGTCTGGGCGCAGGTATTGGCCTTCCGCACCGATGCCTTCAAGGGCGCCAAGCCCAGCGGTTGGGCCGACTTCTGGGACACCAAGAAATTCCCCGGCGACCGCACCCTGATCGGCGCCGGCAGCGGCAACAATCCGGAGCTGGAATTCGCTCTGCTGGCCGCCGGCGTGCCGGCCGACAAGCTGTATCCACTCGATCTGGACATGGCGTTCGCCAGCTACGACAGGATCAAGTCCGATGTGGTGAAGTGGTGGGAAACCGGCGCGGTGCCGCCGCAGATGCTGACCGATCGGGAAGTGGTGCTGGCCAGCGTCTGGAACGGCCGTATGGCGGCGATCCAGAAGGCCGGCGTGCCGGCGGCGGTAAGCTGGCCGCAGGGGCTGATGAAGCGCGACTGCTGGGCGGTGCCGAAAGGTGCGAAGAATGCCAGCAACGCCATGAAGTTCATCGCCTTCTCCACCATGGCGATCCCGCAGGCCCGGCTGTCCTCGCTGATCCCGTATGGCTTCGTCAACGACAAGTCGCCTGAGTACATGACCGCCGAACAGATGGCGCAACTGCCCAGCGCGCCGGCGATCCGCTCGCAGTTGATCCCGTACGATTACCAGTGGTGGGTGGACAACCGGGACACCGTGATCAACCGCTTCAACAAGTGGTTGCTGGGATGAACGGCGCGGTCGTCACGCTGACCGGACTGCAAAAAGCCTATGGCGGTGTCGGCGCCGTGTGCGGCGTTTCCCTGGAAGTCGGCGCCGGTGAGTTCCTCACCCTGCTCGGCCCCAGCGGCTCCGGCAAGACCACCACGCTTATGATGATTGCCGGCTTCGAGACGCCGACCGAAGGCGATATCACCATTGATGGACGCTCGGTGGTCGGGGTCTCGCCGCACCGGCGGAACATCGGCATGGTGTTCCAGAACTACGCGCTGTTCCCGCACCTGACGGTGGCGGACAATATCGGCTTTCCGCTAAAACAACGTGGCATCGGCAAGACCGAGCGCGGGCGCATGGTGGGGCAGGCGCTGGAACTGGTGCACCTGCCGAGCTATGGCAGCCGGTATCCGCGGCAACTGTCCGGCGGCCAGCAGCAGCGGGTGGCGCTGGCCCGGGCCATCGTCTTCCAGCCGCGACTGCTGCTGATGGACGAACCGCTCGGTGCGCTGGACAAGCAACTGCGCGAAAGCATGCAGCTCGAGATGCGGCGGCTGCATGCCGAACTTGGCATCACCTTCGTCTACGTCACGCATGACCAGGAAGAAGCGCTGACGATGTCCGACCGCATCGCGGTGATGAACGAAGGCCGTATCGCGCAACTCGACCGGCCGGAGGCGCTGTATGACCGGCCGGCCAGCCGGTTCGTGGCATCGTTCCTGGGTGAGTCGAATTTTCTGCCCGGGATCGTGCACGGCTTTCAGGGGGAGGACATCGTCGTCGCCGCCTGCGGCGGAACCATGGTGCGCGCGGTGGCACCCGGCCGACCGGCGCAAGGAGACAAGGTGCTGCTGACGATGCGGCCGGAGCGGATGCGGTTCGCCGACAGCGCGCCGTGTCAGGGGCTGAACCGTCTGGCGGCGACCGTGACCGAGGCGGTGTTCGCCGGCGAACGATGCCGCTATCTGCTGCAAGCGCCGGATGGCACGCCGATGGTGCTGAAGGAACCGTCCGGCGCGGCCATCCGCCGCCGCATGGTGGGGGAAATGACGGACATCGCCTGGTCCGCCGCGGATACCGTCGTTGTCTGAGGCACTCGCCTTCCCAGCCCTGGCCCCGCTGTCGCGCATTCGGTTGCGCTGGCGGCTCACCGTCCCGGTGCTGATGGTCGCCCCACTGCTGGTCTTCATGCTGGTCTTCTACATCGAGCCGGTGCTGGCGATGCTGCTGCGCAGCGTGGCGGAACCGCACTGGACGCTGTCCAACTACACGCAACTGGCCGGCGACACGGTGTTCCTGCACGTCTTCTGGACCACCTTGCGCACCGCGCTGGCGGTCACCGCCGGCACGCTGCTGCTGGGCTACCCGGTGGCGCTCGCCCTGGTGCGACCGGGACGCGCGGCGACCGTCACGCTGGTCATCGTGCTGCTGCCGTTCTGGACCAGCATCCTGGTGCGCAGCTACGCCTGGATGGTGCTGCTGGGCCGGCACGGCCTGGTGAACGAGGCCCTTACGGCCGGCGGCCTCATCGACCACCCGCTGCGCATGCTGAACACCTCGATCGCGGTGCATATCGCGATGATCCACATCCTGCTGCCCTACATGATCCTGCCGATCGCCAACGCGCTGCGGCAGATCGATCCATCCCTGGCGAAGGCGGCGCTGGGCCTGGGCGCGTCGCCGTTCCGGACATTCCGCGATGTGATCCTGCCGCTGTCGATGCCGGGCGTGGCGGCGGGTGTGCTGCTGGTGTTCGTGCTGTCGCTGGGGTTCTACATCACGCCGGCCTTGGTCGGCGGGCCGCGCGACATGACGATCTCCATGCTGATCGCGCAGCAGGTGGATCAGTTGAACTGGCCCTATGCCGCGTGCCTTTCCGCGACGCTGCTGGCAACGACCCTGGCAATCATGGCGGTGTTCCAGCGGCTGTTCAGGGTGGGCAACGCGTTTCGGCTGACCGGGCGATGAGCGGGCTTCCCATATCGCCCGGGGCCCCGGTTCCACATCAGGGCATGGCCACCACCGCTCCGTGTCATGACGGCGTGGTCACCGCCTCACCGTACGGCGCGGCGGCCACTCTTCTTGGTAACGGCACGGCCACCGCGCCACGTCATGCCATGGCCACCGCTCCGTGTCATGACGGCACGGCCACCGCTCTACGTCACGGCGCGCCGGCCACCCCGCTACGTCATGGCGGGCGAGGCCCTCCCTCGCGCGCTCGGTCGCCCGCCATCCACGCCTTCGCCCAGCCAATCCCTGTAGGGCCTGGAAGCCGGTCCTCCCTCCGCCACAACGGGACCCAGACCGAATGACCGGCGGCCAGCGCCTGATGCGGGTGGTCGTCGCGCTGATTCTGCTGGTCATGATCGCGCCCATCGTCGTGGTGGTGCTGCTGTCGTTCTCCTCGGCCAGCTACCTGACCTTTCCGCCACCGGCGTTCGGCCTTCGTTGGTACCGGGAATATCTGGGCAGCCGCGACTGGCTGGACGCGACCTGGCTGAGTTTCGAGGTCGCCGGTGCCGTCGTCGTCCTGTCCACCATCCTGGGCACCCTCGCGACAATCGGCCTTACCCGGCTTCCGCCGCTGGCGCGCATGCTGGCGACCGGCGTGATCCTGTCGCCGCTGATCATGCCGGTGATCATCGTGGCGATCGGCGTCTACTACGCGTTCGCCAAATATGGGCTGGTCGGCACGCCGGCCGGGCTGGTGCTGGCGCATACCTGTCTGGCGGTGCCATTCGTGGTGACCAGCGTCGGCGCCAGCCTGGCGGGCTTTGACCGGCGGCTGGAACAGGCGGCACTTAGCCTGGGGGCGACGCCGTTCGGCACCTTCCGGCAGGTGACCTTGCCGCTGATCTTCCCCGGCGTGCTGGTCGGCGCGCTGTTCGCCTTCATCACGTCATTCGACGAACTGGTCGTGGCGCTGTTCCTGTCCGGCGCCAACGCGGTCACCTTGCCACGACGAATGTGGGAGGATCTTCGCTACGCGCTGGACCCGACCATCGCCGCCGTGTCGACCTTAACCATCGTGCTGACGGTGGCGCCGCTATTGTGGGCGCATCTGCTTCGGCGGCGAGCCGATCGGTTGCGTCTCGGCTGAACGCGGACAGCCGAGCTGTCCGCATGGCGGTGCGCCGGACGCCAGGCCCGCATGCGGCCGCAAGCAGGCTCATTCCAGCAAATCCCGGCAGTGAAGATCGTCAACAGCCAGCAGAATACGCTGGAGGTGGCTCCACCAGATCATTGGCGGGATATTGTTTGCCGCCTGCCACACCGGCGTAATCATCTGCCACAGCACGGACAGGCGGTAATCCTCGTCCAGGTCATGGCGATCGTAGCCGCTGACGCCGTGCGCCAGCAGCACCGCATGGTAATGATCCAGCAGCGTTCGTTCCAGCCGATGCCGCCGGTCAGGATACCAGTGAACCGCCATCATGTAGGCGAGGTCATTGGTCGGAACATTGACGCGCCAACCGTCCCAGTCAAGCAAGCGGACATCGTCGCCACCGTCGCGTGGCAGCAAGCAGTTCCAGACATGCGCATCGCCGTGACCGATCGTCATGTTCCTGTGGCTGTGATAGCGCCGGTGCAGCCGAGGCGCGGCGCGAAACAGCCGCTGGTACAGATCACGCCGCGCCGGTGGCAGGTCATCACCTAATCGATCAGCAAAGCGGGTGAATTGTTCAGCGGACCATTTCGTGCGTCGGTCCATCGCCGCGACATCAAACCAGCTTCCGACCGAGGTTCCCAATCGCGGGTCGTCCCACCATGTGGCATGAAACCGCGCCAGCGCCGTCAGGATGGCCTCGCACTGTGTCCGCGTCGGTGGCAGCGGCCACTGGGTCGGGAGGATGTGCGAGTCCGTAAGGTCTTCAAGCAGCAAGTGCCAGCCGTGCTTGGCTTCGTCATAGTGTGCCTCAAAACAACCTGGCACGAGGCGCGCCGGCAGAGACGGCGCAATGCGGGTGTAGAAGGCCACCTCCTGCCGGCCGCCCTGCCAGGCACCGTCGATCCGCGCGGGAACCGCGGTTTTCAGGATGACCGAGGCCGGAGCGACGGGTGCGATGCCGCTGTAGGTCAGGCGCAACCGGATGATCCTGGAGAGGATCAGATCCCGCTCGCTGGCGACAAGCACATCGCGCACGCACGTATCACCGAGCAGACCGCATCGTTGCAGAGCCGTGGTAAGGTGTTCAGCGCTGGCCGCGTACGGCAATGAGCCCATTGCTCACGATCCTGATCCGATACCTTCACCATAGGCCACGCGCGTTCAGCCCTACAGGGTTGTATCAGCCAGCCTCGCGCATCGAAGCCCGCGTTTCCGTGAACGGATGCTCCGTCCCGCGGAGCCGCCGCCTGATCTCTCCCAACAGATCAAATCCCTCTAGCGGACGACTATCATTCCATTATCTCGCGTTCCCAGGCCGAGGCGCCACGCTCGACAGCAGCGGGCCCAATCCCTCCGCCATGGTCGGATGCGCGATAATGGCGTCGCGCAAAGCGGTGAAAGGCAGCCCGGCCAGCATGGCGGTCTGCACCACGGCCATGACCTCGCCAGCCTCTGGACCCACCATGGCGAAACCAAGGATGCGATCGCTGTCAGCGGCGATCAGCATTTTCATGAAGCCCTTCGTCTCGTCCAATGTCCGGGTGCGCAGAACGAACGCCATCGGCAGCTTTGCAATGCGGAACGCGATGCCCTGGCGCTGCGCTTCCGCCTCGCTCAATCCCACCCGTCCGAGCGGCGGATCGGTGAACATGCAATAGGGCACCAGGCGGTCGCGCGTGGACCGGTTCATGCCGGCCAGATTGTCCCGGATGACCCGGAAATCATCGAAAGACACATGCGTGAACTGGGGGCTGCCGGCGCATTCGCCGATCGCCCAGACATCGGGCGCGCTCGTCTCCAACCGCTCGTTGACCTGGATAAAGCCATGGTCGTTCAACGCGACCCCAGCCACGTCTAATCCCGCGCCGGCGGTGTTGGGAATTCGCCCGGTGGCGACCAGGATGTGGCTGCCTTCAATGGTCCGCGTCCCTTGCGACGTCTCCACGACAACGCCGACAGCTTGCCCGGACCGCCCCTGCACGCGATGCACCGTCGCCGAAACAACGATGTCGACACCCTCGTCGCTCAGGACACGCCGCACCTCATCGGCGACATCCGGGTCCTCCCGCCCAGCAAGCCGCGGCCCATGCTCGATGATCGTGACCCGGCTGCCGAAGCGGCGATAGGCCTGCGCGAATTCCAGGCCAACATAGCCGCCGCCGAGCACAAGCAGGTGGTCGGGCAGTTCGTCAAGTTCCAGCGCCTCGATATTCGTGAGCGGCAGCGCGGCCTCCAGGCCGGGAATGCCCGGAATCGCCGGGTGGGTGCCGACATTGATGAACACCTGATCGCCTGCCATGACGCGGCTGCCGCCATCGTTCAAGCGCACCTCGAGCGTCTTTGGCGCGACGAAGCAGCCTTGTCCCATGACCAGTTCGGCGCCGCTTGCCTTGTAGAGCTGCAGATGCAGGTCGACGAGGCCCGCGACCATGTCGCGCTTGCGCTGCCGCACTTGCACCATGTCGACGGCGACCGGGCCTGTCGTCGTGCCGAATTGTCTCGCATGACGCGCCAGGTCAGCAACCTTGGCGCTCCAGATCTCGTTCTTGCTGGGCAGGCAATTGGTGTTGGGGCAGGCGCCGCCAACCAGTCGCCGTTCGATGACGGCGGTTCGCCGGCCGGATCGTGCGAGGTGCCAGGCCAGATATTTACCGCCTTCTCCGCTGCCAAGGATCAGGGCGTCGAACCGCTCGGGGTCAGCCATGGTGATCTCCTTTCAGGTTGCAGCCCTCGGCGCCTGCCAGGGCGGTTCCAATCAGGTGGCTCCACCTTAGACCATGATCGTTTAACGTTGCATCATTGCCGGTGTCGGATCATGGTCTAACTCATTGTTTGATCGCGTGATTCACGCCTTCTGACTGGGTCAGCCTCCGGCGATCACGCTATAATCCATCATGGTTCGGCTGGTCCGGGCGATCTTCTCACCAACGGCCAGGGGCGAGACAACCCTCCCTCGCATGCCTGGTCGCCGGCCATGACGAGTTGGCGCAACGTGATCGGAAATTGTTCTGGTCATAAAGCGCACCGTTCGCAGTGTCTAGATCGCCGGGGCCATGCTTCGCCCAATGCGAAGGGCCATATTTCATCCGGACCGCCGTGGCACGAAACGCCAGCCGCCTGAAGAACTCGTCCGCTACGCCTCCGCGAACGGATTCTTCGTTCCCCGGAACTGCAACCGGATCGGCGTTCCCGGCAGATCGAACTCCGCCCGTAGACTGTTCACCAGATAGCGCTGGTAGTCCTCCGGCGTCTGTTCGGCACGCGTGCCGAACGCCACGAAGGTCGGCGGTCGAGCCTTGGCCTGGGTGAGGTAGCGCAGCTTGAGGCGGCGGCCTTGCACCAGGGGCGGCTGGTGACGCGCCAGCGCGCCTTCGAACCAGCGGTTCAGTTCGCCGGTGGGCACGCGCTTGTTCCATACATCGCTTGCCTTGCGCACCGCCGGCAGCAGGCGGTCCACCCCGGCGCCGGTCAGCGCCGACAGGGTGACCACCGGGATGCCCTTCATCTGTGCCAGGCTGTCCTCCAGCCGTTCCGTGATCGCGCGGCGTGCGGCGTTGCGGTCGGGCACCGCGTCCCATTTGTTCAGCGCGACGACGCAGCCCCTGCCTTCGCGCTCGATCAGGCGGGCGATCTGCAGGTCCTGGTCGTGGATGCCCTCGACGGCATCCAGCGTCAGCACGACGATCTCGGCCATCTTGAGTGCCTCGATCGCGGAGCTGACCGACATTTTCTCCAATGGCGCCTCGATCCGCGCACGGCGGCGCAGGCCGGCGGTATCCACCAGTTCAATTGGGCGGCCGTCGGCGTCGGTCAGGATCACCGCGATCGCGTCGCGGGTCAGCCCGGGTTCGGGACCCGTGATCATCCGGTCCTCGCCCAGCAGCCGGTTCAGCAACGTGGATTTGCCGGCATTGGGGCGGCCGACGATCGCCAGCTTCAGCGGCCGGTCAGCGTCCGGGTCGGCGGCCGGCGGTTCAGCGGGAAGCCGGTCGGCGATCTCCGACATCAGGTCGGCGATACCCTCGCCATGCTCCGCCGACACGCCCACCGGATCGCCCAGTCCCAGCGCATAAGCCTCCAGAATGGCCGAGGTCGCCGCGCGACCTTCCGCCTTGTTCGCGACCAGCAGCACCGGCTTGCCCTGGCGGCGCAGCCACTGGGCGAAATGCCGGTCGGCCGGCGTGACGCCAGTGCGGGCATCCAGCACGAACAGCACCAGATCCGCCTGTTCCACCGCGCTGGCCGACCCGGCGCGCAGCCGGCCGGCCAGGGTCTCCGGCGCGGCTTCCTCCAGCCCGGCGGTGTCGATCAGCGTGACGTCGCGGCCGCGCAGCCGAGCCTCGGCCTGCTTGCGATCGCGGGTGACGCCGGGGGTGTCGGCGACCAGCGCGATCCGCCGGCCCGCGAGGCGGTTGAACAGCGTGGATTTTCCGACGTTCGGGCGTCCGGCGATCACGACGATGGGCGGCATGGGCGTCCTCCGACGTGGGGTTGCTTTATCTTATCGCAGCGCCAGCAACTGGCCGTTGTTGATGATGATCAGTACGGTGCCGTCGGCGATAACCGGAACCAGCGGCGCGGCGGCGGCGGACAGCTTCTGGTGGCCGAGGATTTCGCCGGTATAGGGGCTGACCGACAGCGAGTCGTCACTGGTGCCGGTCACGATCAGGCGGTCCTCGACCAGCAGCGGGCCGTACCAGGTCAGGGTGTTGCTTTTGTCCGGCGGGTTCTTCCAGCGCGGCAGGTCGGTGATCCAGGCGATCTTGCCGTCGGCCAGATGCACCGCGGCAAGCTCCTGCTGGACCGAGATCACGAACAGCCAGTCGCCGGCGACAAAGGGTGTTTCCTCCCCGGCCACCTGGCGTTCCCACAGCCGGCGGCCGGTGGGCACGTCGTTGGAAACCAGCAGGCCGCCCATGCTGATGGCGAAAACCTGGCCACTGTCGATCACCGGGGCGCCTCTGATCGACAGGAAGTCGGCCACGCTGCTGCGGCCGCGCTGCGCGCCCAGGCCATCGGTCCAGACCACGCTGCCGCTTTCCGCGCGCAGGGCGGCCAGTTCGCCCGATCCGAAGCCGGCGATGACCAGGCCTTGATAATAGGCGGGGGCAGGATGCCCCAGCAGGGCGGTCACCGGTTCGGCTGCCTGATAGGTCCAAAGCTGGCGGCCGTCCTCGGCGGCGAAGGCCAACAGATGGTCGTCGATGGTCGTAAGGAAAATGCGTCCGTCGGCGATGGTGGGCGCGGAGCGGGCTGGCACGCCGATGTCGCGCCGCCATCTCTGTTTCCCGTCCGTCATGTCCAGGGCGACCAGTTGCGACAATCCGTTGACAGCATACAAGATCGACTGATCCAGGCCCAGACCGCCGCCCACATTGGTGCTGTCCGTATGCTTGGGTTTGCTGTCAACCCGCCAGATCCGCGATCCGTCGGCCAGGCGGAAGGCGCGGACCACGGCGTCGGAGTCCATGGTGAACACCATGCCGCCGGAGACCACCGGCTGCGCCAGGATGACCTGCCGATAGCCGCCGCCTTCGCCGATTCTCGCCTTCCACACCTCCGCAAGGCGATCGTTGGCGGCGAGATGGCCCATCAGGTGCGCCGGGTTGCCGCCCGCCTGCGGCCACGCCGCGTTGCGCACCGCCGGCGGCAGGACGACCTTCGGGGCATCCTTGTCCACGCTCAGGCCGCGGCCAGGCGCCAGGACGGCTTCCCGCGTGCCCGGAATAGGCGGCTTCGTGTTGCTGAACAGGTCGCAGCCGGTCAACGCCAAGGGAAGCACAAGCGGGGCGAGAAGCGCTGCCCGCCGGGAAAGGGCGGTTGTGGAAGACGGTATCGCACAGACGCCAGGCGGTATCCTCCGTCGGTCGGTCATTCGTCGCCCATTCCCGTGAGCATCGCCGCCGCGCGCTGGCGCAGGCCGGTCGGCGCCGCGATATCGATCGACAGCGACTTGAAGGCGGCTTTCGCCTCGGCCTTCTTGCCCTGCCGCAGATCGAGCAGGGCGAGTTGCTCGCGCGCCAGGGCAAACCAGGGATTGTCGGACGTGGCGAGCGGCTTCAGGCGCGCTTCAAGCTCCGCCGGATCGCCATGATCGAGCTGGCGCTGCGCCACCATCAGGCTGGCGAGGTCGCGCAGCAGCCGATCGGCCGACGGATCGGCCGCCACCTGATTCCACAGCGCCACGGCGCCGGCCAGGTCGCCGCCATCGGCTTTCAGTTCGGCGGCGCGCAGGCGGCTGAGCGTGCGGTAGCCTTCCGGCGCGGTGGCGGCCTGCCGATCGAGCATGGCGATCGCAGCGGCCTTGCCCGACGCCGGCACGGATTCGGCGGCCGTCTGGGCGGCGATATAACGCTGCGCGGCGGCCATGTCCTGCCTGCTTTGCCACCGCTCCCAGAGCTGCCAGCCGACGGCGGCCCCGATAATCGCCAAAGCGACGGCGATGATGACCCAGGCGTACTTCTTGAGCAGCCTTGCAGCCCGTTCGGCGCGAAGGTCTTCCTCGACCTCGTCGAAAATATCAACCACGCGGTTCTCTCGTTTGTCGAATGCCGCCGGGTTCGCGGCGGCGGCGGACCATAGCGGCGGCGATGCGTGCCCGCAAACCGCCCGTATGGAAAGGGTTCATTTACCTTTCCGGGGTAGCATCGCCGGATGCGGATATTTCAGGCGGTATGGCTTGCGGGCGTTGTGGCTGGCGCGCTGACAGGCTGCGGCGTGTCGGACAATCTGGCGGCGACCGTGGGGGTGGTTGCCACCGTCGGCACCGTGCCGGTGATCGGGCGGAGTCCATTCGATGCGGTCTATTCGCTGGCGACCGGACGGGATTGCTCGGTCGTGCGGCTGGACCAGGGGAAAAGCTACTGCCGGCCGATCGACCCGCCGCCGGAAAGCCCGGCGTTCTGCACCCGTAGCCTGGGGACGGTTAACTGCTGGTCGGACCCGGCCACGCTGCCGGATCATCCGATGCCGGTGGCCGACGGACCCAGTTTTCTGACGCCGGAGCAGGAGGCTTACCGGCTGCGGCGCTGGCCGTGACAAGCGGTGATTGAGCTTTGCGCGGAATGCCGGTATAGAACGGCTATCGGGCTCGTCAGGGTCCGGATGGACCCGTAGCTCAGCTGGATAGAGCGTCGCCCTCCGAAGGCGAAGGTCGCACGTTCGAATCGTGTCGGGTCCGCCAAATCCTTCGATGGTTTAGCTGCCTTATAGCAACCACATGGCTACCAGGTGACGGGCCGTGTCGGGCAATGAGCGGACAGATCCCAATAGCGCTTAATTTGGCTGAGCGAAACGTTTGAAGCACACGAATGATGTGGCTAAAAAAGCGCTGGACGGCCTTCAGGCCATAATCAACTTGAAGGCCACCCAGGACGAAGTGCATCAGGCCGTTCTCCGGCATTCGCATCGGAATGAGGCGTGACCGGTTAGAAAATGCCTTGCATAGCTCGACAACCGGTTCAAAAAGGTTACGACTCGTTCCGTTTGCCGCCCAATCGAACCACACAAGCGGCAGTCTACGCCTCAGTGTCTATAGTGTTGCCAGGAAAGCGACAAGATCGGCCTTCTCCTGGTCCGTCAATCCAATCTGGAACCGATCGTCGTAGAACGCGACAACAGTCGCCAGATCGGGCGCCGAACCATTGTGGAAGTACGGTGGACGCGCGGCGAGGTTGCGCAGCAACGCCGTCTTTACCTTGCCAATGTCAGCACATTGTCCGGTGATCAGTGCTCGTCTCAGGTCGGTCACCTGCCGATCCGTTCCGGCGAACGGGCCTGATTCGCAATGGACGGTGAACACCGGCAGATCAGCGAGACTAAGGCTGGTTCCACCAGCCATGGCCGCGGGCGCTGTCGCGATCCCAAGATCGAGAAACTCGCTGCTGCTGTGATTGCCAACCTGCGGCGTATTGTGACAGGCCGAGCATGTGCCCGGTATGCTGGATTTTCCAGTGACGTCGTTCAGCCCGGCGACCCCGGTAATCGCGAACGACTTCTCGTTGAAGATGTTCTGGCCGCGCGCGATGGACGCCTTGTTTGCATCCGGACTATTGTTCCAGTTAAAGAACATGGTCATTGTGGATGGATTGAAGCTCGGGCCAGGCGGGTTGATGTTCGACACGAACGGAATGGCCGAGAGCGCCACCGACCCACCCTGCGCGCCGTCCGCGGTAAGGTCACCCGCGGCATTGTCGTAGGTCTGCGCGGCAAACAGCGCACTCTCGAACTGGATGATCTGATCAATCTGATCAGCGACGGGCGGTGCGGCGCTCTGGGCATGGATCAGCACGGCATCGCTGGCCTGGGATGCAAGACTTGGTTCACGTCCGTCCCACATGATGCTTGTAAGAAACGGCAAGTTCGCCAACGGTTGCGGGCGCCGATATTCCGAGACGATGCCCGTGGTTGGGCTGGTCAATCCGGTTGCTGGATTACTCGTGCAGTTATACGGATCGACCACGTCCGTGATTGAAAATTGCAGGCTGTCCATTGCGGGCATCGGGATGAACACCAGCGCCTGACCACACGGTCCAATTCGAACTTCGCTTGACAAGTTGCCCATCAAGCCCTGAAAGATCACACCGGCTGCGAACAAGCGTCCTGCCACGGCGTCTGGACCGCGCCGCTGCCTCGCTCAAGCACGCTGGCCACGATCTCGCCCGACGATCGGTTTTATTGGTAAACGCTAGAATTTCGCGATCAAACGAAGAGTTAGTCATGACCGGACGGGAAGACGTAACCTCAAACGATCATCGCTTCGTGCCTGTAGTCTCGATGCAGCAATCAACGCGTTCGGCCACAGGGCAATGATGATCCGTCGCGGCAGATCCCAAGCCGGCGCATGAGCATTCCATTCCTCGCCTGCATGGCCGCCGCCGCCGCGTTCTACCACTTGCCACCGCGCGTTCTGCCATCGATCCAGATCGTGGAAGGCGGCAAGCCTGGTCTGGCACGGATCAATGCGAATGGTTCGGCGGACCTGGGCCTGATGCAAATCAACACCCTCTGGATACAACCACTCGCCAGCTTTACACACCTGAACCCGGGCATCGTGGTAGACCGCCTGTTGCGCGATCCCTGCTTTAACATCGCCGCATCGGCGGCGATCATGCGGCTCTATCTGATCGAGGCCAATGGCAACCTGATGGCGGCGATCGGTTACTACCATTCCCACACGCCAGGTCTGAGCGCCGTCTACCAGGACAAGGTCCTTGCCGCCGCGACCGCCTTGTTCGCCCGTCAAGGCACACAATAATGACGGTTACAAGAAAGCCACGTCCTCTCATCCGACCGTGACTTTCCCCATCGGCGTCGGCTGCTATGCCTGAACACCACAAAACGACTAGAAAGCCAACGCATGAGCACCCGCCCCCGCCGTGACGAAACTGGGTTCACCCTGCTTGAGCTGCTCGTCGTCATCGCCATCCTCGGCCTGCTGATCGGCCTCGTCGCCCCAGCCGTCCTGCGTCAGCTCGGCAATGCGCGCGTCTCCGTCGCCAAGCAGTCGATCGAACGCATCGATTCGATCCTCGACATGTACAAGCTGGACGTCGGCAGCTATCCGACAACCGATCAGGGGCTACGCGCGCTGGTGGAGCAGCCCACCGGCGTGACGACCTGGAACGGGCCGTATGTGAAAGGTGCCGTGCCGGTCGATCCATGGAATCATCAATATGCCTACCGGGATCCTTCAAACCGCCCCGGACACGATTTCGATCTATGTTCGGAAGGCCCCTCCGGGACCGGTGGCAATGAAGAGATTTGCAATCAGTAAACACCGGGGCGCCATGTATATTGATCGGTCGGCGCGACGCCCTCAGCCGTCATGGCAGGCCGACCCTCCGGCGGCATGACGGACACGCACCGCTTTCGCGTCGAAACCTTCACCGCGTGGTATCAATCCAGGATCACGGCTGCAGCCGCAATTGCTGCCGAAGCCGGGAACTCGGGTCCGATTGCCCAGACGGCCGCAGGTTATTCAGCAGGTTCGGCACCGCCGCCGCATTGATCAGTTGATCGCGCAAGTCGTCCGTCAACGCCCGCGCATCGCGTTGATCATGGATGACATGCGGCGTGATCAGGATCAGCAGTTCCGTCCGCTGCCGCGTGTTGTTCTGGTTGCCCGCCAGCAGACCCAGGATGGGAACGTCCTTCAGCCAGGGAATGCCCTGGTTGCCGATGGACGCGCGGTCGGTGATCAAGCCAGCCAGCCCGATCGTCTGCCCGTCCTGCACGACGACCCGAGATGTCACGTTGCGGTCATCGAACGTTGGCGAGTTGATGCCGGGCGTCGTGATAATTGTCGAAACATCGCTGACGTCCTGCATGACATCCATGGTGACCAATCCGCCGCTGTTGACGCGCGGCGTGACCGTCAGGATCACGCCGGTCTGCTGGTAGTTGATCGAACTGACAACCGGCGCGTTGGATGAGATAGTGCTCTGCGACGTCTGGCTGAGGAAGGGAACCACGCTGCCCACCTGCAGCCGAGCCGGCTGATTGTCCAGCACCAGAAGCTCTGGCGAGGACAGCACATGCACCGTCGTCACCTGCTGCAAGGCCTGGATGGCGAATGGTATGCCGCCGGCGCCGCTGCCGCCGAGGAAGAATCCGGGAAAGCTGAGGTTGAGGCTGGCCGCCGCGGGTGTGGCCGGTGCCGTCGTGGCCGTGCCGGTATTCAGAATGCCGTTGATGCCGCCGGATTTGAAGAAAAACTGCGTGCCATATTGTAGATTATCGTTCAGCGTCACTTCGGCGATCACCGCATCGATCCTGACCTGCAGCGGCAGGATGTCGATCTTGCGCAGCATCGCCTCGATCGTGCCAAGCTCGCGGTCCGTGCCATAGGCCAGGATGGAGTTGTTCTGGTCGTCCGGGATGATTCTCAACATGTCGGTTTCAGTCTCGCTGCCGCCTGATCCGCCGAGACCTCCGAGCAACGGATTCGCGCCGCCGGCCGCCGGCTGCGCTGCCCGCGGCGCGGCGCCCCCGGTCGACGGTGCCGCATTGGACTGACCTGTCAGCGACCCGCCGCCCAGCGAGCCGCCGCCGCCACCTGACAGACCGGACTGCCCAAGGCCGCCGCCGCCGCCGCCGGTCAAGCCCCCGCCACCACCCGCGCCCGTCAGCCCCCCGCCACCGCTTGCCCCGAACACACTGCCGCCCTGACCGCCGCTCTGCGGCCCCGCCTGCGCCTGGCTTTTGGCCGTCGGCTGGGCCGTGACATTGTTCGGCGTGAATGCCTGCTGCAGGACGTAGGCGACATCCTCGGAGTGGCTGTTCTGCAGGTAGTAGACATGCCAGCTCCGCAGGCTCTGCCGCCGGGCACGATCGATTAGCGCGTAGACCCGCCGCGCCTCGTCGACATAATGCTGCTGGGGTGAGACAATCAGGACGGCGTCAATGCGTGACAGCGGAATGACCCGCACCAGTCCGGACAGGGCACCGCCATTCTGGCTTCTGAACGCATCCTGCAAGGCCGAGGCGAAATCCTTGACGTCGCCGTTGGTGACCGGCAGCACGGCATAGGACTGCCTGGCGAGGATGTCGACGTCGAACGCCTTGATCAGCCCGATCAGGCCTTCACGCGCCGCCGGCTCGCCGGCAACCAGCAAGGCGTTCCGGCCTGGATCGGCGGCGATCTTGCCGCCGTCCCCCACATAGGGCTGCAACACCTTAACGAGTTCCTCGGCCGACGCATATTGCAGCGGAACCACGACCGCGCCCGCCGCCCCGCCGCTGGTCGCCGCTGTCGAGATCGCCTGCGCGATCGGTTCGATGCGATATAACGCGCCATTGGTCACCAGCGCCGCACCATTCTGCGCCAGCAACGACTCCAGCGTCGGCACAAGTTCGGAGCGGTTGAGCGGCCGAACCGTGTGCAACGTCGCGGTGCCATGGACGGCGGGATCGATGGTATAGTTCACCTTCAGGATCGTTCCCAGAATTTGAGCAACGACCGCCCTGATATCGGTATCCGCGAAATCAAGGCTGATGTCGCCGGGGCCTTGCCCTGACGGCAGCGGCTGGGCCGACGCTCCCGTACCCGTGCCGCCACCGGCGCCATAGGAGGTCTGGGCCGGCGGCACGGCCTCCGGCGAGCCAATTGCGCCGTTGACGCGCGGTGGTGCCGCGGCACCACCCTGCGGCAGTGCGGACAACGCCGGGATGGCGGGCGGCGACGGATGGCTGCAGCCCGCGATCTGGGCAAGGCCAAGGAGCAACGTCAGCGACCGGCTTGATCGCTTCTTGCGAACGATGTCTGCCCGCATTTCGTCATTATACTCCGCGCCGTCCGTATTCAGTCTCACCGATGGACCGAAGCGACGGCCGGCAGCGACGCATTCCCTTGTGACCAAGGGGCGCGTTCATACGATAAAGGTTGACCATCGGTAAGAAGTGACCTGCGTTCATCGGTTGGAAATTATTGACCTTGTGAGCAAATCACCCATGACTTTTCGGTGTCCGCCCCCCGCTGAGGTCTATAGCCCGGCATGATGGGATAGGTCATCATTTTCGATGTCGGTACTCCATGACGAAGACCCACAGCGTCGTGCTCTCGAAATTCCAAACGCTCATGATCCGACGCTGGAATCCTTGATCTTGCCGCGGCAGGCTTCAGAATCCGGCCGCGACGACAGCCTCGCCGGCAGCTCGATTGACACGTTCATGCAACAAGATGTTTATGCGCGGCGTCGCGTTTTGAAAGTCCGCCGACGCCACGGCTAGCAGCACGTAGCGCGCGTTGCCGGTTCCCACCGCCGTCGCGATGATCCGCAGGACCGCGTCACCATTGATCCGTTGCGATCCTTCGGTGACGTCGGCCACGCCGGCACTGTCGGTCAGCGCGCGGGCGACGACCGGATCATGCGTCGTCATGTCGGGATCGTCATCGGTCAGCACCGTCAGATGCGGGGCCAGCCGCTCGAACAACGCGGGCGTCATGCCCAGCACATCCGCCAGTTCGCCGACGCTTTCGAACGGCGTCCCCGGCGGCCCATAGGAACGGCCGGCCGCCCGGTACTGCGGTGCCTGGGCTGCATTCTGCCGGGTGTCGTTGGTCTGGTTGTGCCAGTCGACGATGGCGATGGCGAGCCGGTCGGCCACCGCCGGCGCACTTCCCACGTCGATGATCAGGGCTCGCAGCAACGCCGTCGACGCCGTGTTCAGGTTGATCCGGTCAGCCTCGTTCTCGACCCGCACCAGGACCGGCGTCGGGCCAACCCGGATCTCCCGGACAACGCCATCAAGCTGAAACTGCGGATCCCGCGCCGCCAGCATCGAGAACATCACATGCGCGACCGCGCCATCAGCCGCCGCCTGCAGCACGGCTTCCTGCTTCAGGTTATCCGCCAACTGCGTATCCGACCGCCCCGCGGCGACGATCTGGGTTCCCAGCAGCGCGAGAAACCCGACCGTCCACAGCACGATCAGCAAGGCGAATCCCCCCTGGCGGCCGCTGCTTTGGCCGCCCACACTTTGGCCACCCCGCGTTCGGCCACCGCGCGTTCGATCCCTGATCATGGCCGCGACAAAAGCGGCGCCGCGACGATATCCGGCCAGCGCGGTGCGTTCTTTCCGGCCAGCGTCACACGCAGCCGGATCAGCAGCGGAAGATCCGGTTCGTGCCAGCTCGATGTCCAGGTTCCCGAGGTTTGCCAGTATTCGATCCCGATGCGTCCGACTCCGCTCATCAGATCGGTTTCCCGCACTGGCGGCGAAACCCCGAACCGGTCCCAGTGGTGATACGGGCGCCAGCGCAGCACGAGCCGTCTGCCGGACACCGCCAGCGCCGCCTCGATCCGCACCGGCATCGGCCCCGCATCCGGCACGCGCAACTGCGTCAGCCCGGTCAGCGTGTTCGCTGTCCCCGTGATGGACGGCCGCGCCTCATCCTCACTCGGCGCGAAATTCTCGATGATCGAGCGAAGACTGCGGTCGACCGCCTCCAGGTCGGTCTTGCCGTCGGACAATTTGGCATCCTGCCGCCAGGCCGTCAGCCCAAAGCGTACGGTCTGGCTCAGGCCGACCAGCAGAAGGCCGAAGACCGCCAAGGCCACGATGATCTCCAGCAAGGTAAAGCCGGCGGACCGCCGCGCCCTCATCCGCCGACCTGCTCGGTTTCAAGCCGCACCTGCCGCTCCGTCCCGCCATCCTTCCAGCCGATCCAGACGGTCACCCCGTACAGCACCACCCGCAAGGACGTGTTTGCGCGCGGCCCGATCAGACCCACCGGACGGAGTGCCGCGCTGGCTTCCGGCGCCACCCGCAGGCGCCACTGGAAGCCGCCGCCGTCATCGCCGCGCTGGTCGACCGCAGCAAGCCTGGTGCCATGCGTCGCGGCGGCGAGGCGCGATCTCGCTCGCACAATGGCCTGATCATACAGGCTGGCCGTCTGTGTCGCGTGCAGACCGGTTCCCACTGCCTCGAACAGCGCCACCGCCGCCATGCCGGCGATGATCAGCGCGACCATCACCTCCAGCAGGGTAAAACCCCGCATGTGGACGCGCCTCATGCGGATGCGCCTCATCCGGACGCGAGATTGTTCAGGCTGAGCATGGCATTCATCAGCGACGCGACGATCCCGCCGACCGCGACACCCATCAGGATCGTCATCGCCGGCACCAGCAGGGAGGTCAGCCGCTGCGTCGCCAGCCTTGTCTTCTCCTCGTGGATGTCCGCGGCACGCAGCGCGGTGGCGGCAAGCTGCGCGGTTTCCTCACCCAGGCGCAGCAGATGCACCGTCCGGGCCGGGAAGACCCTGGCGGCTTCCAGTTCCGGTGTCAGCGATCCGCCGCCGCGCGCGGTCAGGGTCGCTCGCTCCACCGCCGCCCGCGCCGCCCGGTTGCCCATCGCATCGCGCACGATCCCCAGCGCCGGGATTAATGAAACGCCGTTCAGCAGCAGCGTGCCCAGCACGCGGGTGAACCGCGCCGCCAGCATCTCCTTGGTCAGTCCGCCGATCACCGGCAGGCGCAGCAGAATGCGATCCACCACCAGTCCGACGGCGTTCTGCCGCAGCGCCGCGCGGCTGAACATAACCGCCGCGATGATCGCCAGCAGCATCAGCAGGCCATTCGCCTGAACGAAGGCCCCCGCCGCGATCAGGAACTCGGTGGAGGCCGGCAGCGCCGCGCCGCTCTGCTCGAACATCGGCACGAACTGCGGCAGCACCTCGGTCAGCAGCAAGGTCACCGCGCCGATCATCGCGACCAGCAGGACGGCGGGATAGATCATCGCCGAGGTCACCGTGGACGCCAGCGCGCGCTGCCGGTCCAGCAGGTCGGCGATCCGCGTCAAGGTCGGCCCCAGGTTGCCGCCGGCTTCCCCGGCGCGGACCAGTCCCACGTGCATCGCCGGAAAACTGCCGGGATACCGCGCCATCGCCGTGGACAGCGGGCTGCCATCGCGCACCGCGTCGCGCAGCCCGTTGACCGTCGGTCGAACCCGTGTGGGCGCGGTTTCCTGCATGTAGCGCAACGCGCGGTCGAGGTCCTGGCCGGCGGACAGCATCGTCGCCAGCTCCCGGATCAGGTCGGCGACATCCTGCTTGCGCAGATTTCGCCGGCCACCCAGGTCGATGTGCAGCAGCCCGGTCCGGCGCGCGGCCCCAAGGAAACCAGCGCTGTCGGCCGGTTCGGCGCGCAACGGCATGGTGCCCTGACGCTGCAGCCGGGTGATCACCTCGCCCTCGGTCGCGGCGTCCATCACGCCGGCAAGCCGTTCGCCGTTGGCGCCGATGGCGGTATAGCGGAACGTCGTCATGCGTCCGCCCGCAGGCTGCGGGTCAGCTCCTCGATCGTCGTCTCACCCGCCAGCGCGGCAAACAGGCCGGCGTCGAACATCACCTCCATCCCGCTGGCGACGGCCGCCCGCTCGATGCTGGCGTGGTCGGCGCGGGCGAACACCAGCCGCTCGATCTCCGGTGCCATCTCCAGAAACTCCGCGATCGCCGCTCGGCCGCGATAGCCGGTCTGCCGGCAGGCCGGGCAGCCGACGGCGTGATACAAGATGATGGGCCTGGCCGTGGTGCGGCGATCCAGCTTGAACCGCTCGACCAGTTCGGGCGCCGCCGGCTCGGGCTGCCGGCAGTCCGGGCACAGCCGGCGGATCAGCCGCTGCGCCATGATGCCGCGCAGCACGGCGGTCAGCAGGTAGTCCTCCACCCCCATGTCGCGCAACCGGGTCACCGCCGCGGCGGCCGAGTTGGTATGCAGCGTGGACAGCACCAGATGCCCGGTCAGCGCCGCCTGCACGGCGATCTGCGCGGTCTCGCCATCGCGGATCTCGCCGACCATGATCACGTCCGGATCCTGCCGCAGGATGGAGCGCAGCAGGTTGGCGAAGTTCAGCCCGATCTGCGAGCGCACCTGGATCTGGTTGATGCCCTGAAGCTGGTACTCGATCGGGTCCTCGACCGTGACGATCTTGCGGGTGACCGCGTTCAGCGCCAGCAGCCCGGTGTACAGCGTGGTGGTCTTGCCGCTGCCGGTCGGTCCGGTGACCAGCACGATGCCGTTCGGCAGCTCCAGCGACGCCCCCAGCTTGCGGATGACCGGCGGCGACAGCCCCAGGCGCGCGTAGTCGAACACCACCGCCGTCCGATCCAGGATGCGCAGCACCACCGTCTCGCCATGCAGCGACGGGATCGTGGAGACGCGGAAATCCACGTCCTGGCCGCGCACCGCCATCTTGATGCGGCCGTCCTGCGGCATGCGGCGTTCCGCGATGTCCAACCGCGCCATGATCTTGATGCGGGAGGTGATCGCCGGGGCCAGGTTGCGCGCCGGCGATTCCGCCTCGTGCAGCACGCCATCATAGCGATACCGCACCCGCAGCCGGTCCTCGAACGGCTCGATATGGATGTCGGAGGCCTGCGTTTCCACCGCCCGTGTGATCAGCAGGTTGACCAGCCGGATCACCGGCGCCTCGCTGGCGAGGTCCTTCAGCCGTTCCGCATCGTCCTCCAGCGGCGCGTCGCCATCGGCGCCCTGGGTCGCCTGATCGGCTTCCGGATACAGCCGGTTGAGCGCGGTTTCCAGTTCGATCGGCACCGCCACCTCCAGCCGCACGCGGCGTCCGGTGGCGGCCGCGACGGCGGCCTGGGTAAACCGGTCCAGCGGGTCGGCCGCGGCCAGGGTCAATGTATGCTCATCCGCCGCGAGCGGCACCGCGCGGGCATGGCGCAGGAAGGCCGCGCCTAGCCGGTCGGGCAGCACCGGTTCGGCCGAAGGATAGCGGTCGCTGGCGGTGATCGGCACCGACAGCAGGCTGGCATAGGCGTCCGCCAGGCCGCGTTCCGACACCAGGCCAAGCTGGATCAGGACCGCGTCCAGCCGCTGATCGGAGTCCGCGGCAACCCGCCGGGCGCGATCGAGTGTCCTATGGTCACAATTGCCCTGCCGCACTAAGATGTCGCCCAATGCGTCAAGCTGCTGATCGGTGACGGTGGTCCCCATTCAAGTCGCCTTCCTGTCCCCGCGACTTCGAATAGGCCGTCGGCCGGGCCGCGGGCAAGTGACACGTCAGCGATCCACCAACTCGGCGAAGGCTGTCAAGTGATCGGCATCGAGGCGCCCGCCTGGCTCTGGCCGCTCCTGGCGGCCCCGTTTGTCGGCAGCTTCATGGGGGTGCTGATCATCCGCCTGCCCGCCGGCGCGCCAGTCGTCTTCAGCCGCTCGGCTTGCCCCCACTGCGGCACCCGCCTGAATGGGTGGGAGCTGGTTCCGCTGGCCAGCTTCGTGACGCTGCGCGGCCGCTGCCGCCACTGCCGGCAGCCAATCGGGCGGTTTCATCCAGCGGTGGAACTCGCCGCGGTCGTGGTCGCGGCCTGGGCGGCTCTGGCCGATCCTGATCCGCTCCGGCTATGGGCGGATTGCGGCCTTGGGTGGAGCTTGCTGACCCTGGCCTGGATCGACTGCACCAGCTTCCTGCTGCCGGATGTGCTGACCTTGCCGCTGCTGCTGGCGGGACTGGCGCTGACGCTCGACATGCAGCCGGAGGCACTGACCGACCGCTGCCTCGCCGCCATGTTCGGCTACCTGTCGTTCCAGGGACTGGCGTTCGCCTACCGTCGGCTGCGCGGCCGGCACGGCCTGGGCGGCGGCGACGCTAAGCTGCTCGCCGCCGCGGGCGCCTGGTGTGGGCTGGCGCTGCTGCCATTCGTGATCCTGGGCAGCGCGGTCGCCGGCTTGCTCGCGGCTTTGGGACTGGCGCTGACCGGCCGGCCGGTGACATCCAGGACACGTATCCCTTTCGGCCCATGCATCGCGGTGGCCTTCTGGCTCGCGTGGCTGCATGGCGGCCTGCTGGACCAGTTACTCGGGAGGCCATAGATGAAACGATGGTTGGCGCCGGTTGCCGTGCTGGTCGCATTCGGTGCGGCGGGACCCGCCTCCGCCGGAGAGGGCGGCTCGGTTTGCCGGCAAGGGTCGGTCGTTGATGAGATGAATCGCGAGATTCGCGATGGCAACTATTACGACAGGATCGATCCCAAGCTCGTCACCGAGACACCCACAGCCGATCCGAATGTCGTGCGATGCCAGGTTTGTGTCCAGTCGGCGCCCTACAACACGACGCGCTTCGGCGATCAGCCGATCCGACAATGCGTGCCGCATGGGTTCGATATTCAAATTCTGCCGAGCGGGTTTGTCGTCCACAACCTGAAGTGAGGCCTGGAGCGTGATCGCCTGAGGCTGATCAGTCAGAAGGCGTGAATCAAGCGATCAAATAAGTTACTAGACCATGATCGGACACTGACGATAATGCAACAAGACGATCATGGTCTAGTGGTGCGGGTGCGCGGCGGCCGGACAAGCCAGACGGGCTTTACCTTGCTCGAGATGATCGTGGTCATCATCATCTTGGGTCTGGTCGCGGGCCTGGTGCTTGTCCGCCAACCCTGGCACAGCGCCGGCCTGAATGCCGACGCCACGGTCCGGGCGCTGACCTCGGCGCTGCGGCTGGCGAGATCCCGCGCGATTGCTCAGGATCGCGATGTCTCGGTTGCAACAAATAGCCAGTTCTTTACCCTCGATAGCGGGCCGCCTTGGGTACTACCGTCCGGTGAGGCGCTCAGCGCGTCGCAGGTGATCTTCATGCCGGACGGCGGGTCCTCCGGCACGACGATCGTGCTCGCCGCCGGACCGCGGCGGATCGCCATCGCCGTGAACTGGTTGAACGGACGCGTGCTCACCCGGGAACTGGACATTAAGTAAAATAGTTTCGAATTCTGTTTTTCTCTGTGCGATGGCCAGGCTTTACTGTACGTTTTCGTGACTATTTTCCTCCGGTGGCCGATAATCCAATGGCCGCTTACCCCCGTATCGCTGTCGTGGCTGATCGGCTGAGTAACCTTACAACCGGGCAGCAACAAAAGCTTCATAAAGCCAAGTGCGGGAACAACAAAGCAATGCAAGACCATGATGAGGCGGCCACACGCTCGCTCGTGTCCGATCGCCGCAAGCTTCTTCGTAATGCCGGCCTGGGGACAGCCTTCGCCGCGGCCTCGGGACTAGGCCTGTTCAGTTCAACGGGTGCTAAGGCCGCCACGGCGCCGACGGATGCCGATATCCTTAACTTCGCGTTGAACCTGGAGTATCTGGAAGCGGAATACTACCTGTTCTCGTCGTTTGGCGTTGGCCTGTCCGCCGCCGACATCAATGGCGTGGGCGCCACCGGCAACGTCCTCGGCGGCAGCGCCGTGCCGTTCAAGACCCCGGCGCTGCAGCAGATCGCCGAGAAGATCGCCAATGACGAACAGGCACACGTCCGGTTTTTGCGTGCCGCCCTGGGCCCCGCGGCTGTCGCCCGCCCGACCATCGACCTGGTCAACAGCTTCAACACGCTTTGGCAGGCGGCGGGCCTGATTGGTCCCGGCCAGACGTTCGACCCGTTCGCGAATGAACTGAACTGGCTGCTGGGCGCCTACGTCTTCGAGGATGTCGGCGTGACCGCATACAACGGCGCGGCACCGTTGATCACGTCCAAGACCTACCTCGGCGCCGCGGCCAGCATTCTGGCCGTCGAAGCCTATCACGCCGGCAGCATCCGCACGCTGCTGTTCGAGGCGCAGCAGGGTCCCGCCACAAACGCGATTTCCAAGGTACGCGCCACGGCATCCGGTGTGGCGGACGACCAGGGCGTGGTGTGGAGTGGTGTCGCCAACATCACCCCGACCGACGTCAACGCGCTGGCCTTCAGCCGGACCACGACGCAGGTGTTGAACATCGTCTATCTCGGTGGCGCCAGCGGCGGTTATGGGTTCTTCCCGCAGGGCTTGAACGGGGCGATCGCCTAAGCGCTGCCGTCGCTTCGACCGCACCCGGCCGGCACGCCGCCGGCCGGGCGAGGTTAGCCTCTCGCATTCGCGACTGGTGTTTCCTGATCGCTCCGGCGATGCTGTCGCGCGACGACGGGCGCGTGATCGCCTGAGGCTGTCCAGTCAGAAGGCGTGATCACGCAATCGAACAAAAAGCGTGATGGCCCGAGGCTGCTCAGTCAGAGGGCGTGAATCACGCGATCAAGCAAGGAGCGTGATCACCTACAGGCTGCTCAGTCAGCAGGCGTTAATCGAGCGTTCAAACAAAAAGCTAGACCATGAGCGGACATCGGCGATAATGCGACCTCAAACGGTCATGGTCTGGAGCCAATGCTGGCCAGCTTCTTCTCCTGGTGGCTCGCTCGTATCACTGAGTTGCTGCCAGGTTCCTGGACCAACGCCGCCGCTGGTGCATCGGACGGCATTGTTGTTGCCATGCAACCGAACCATGACCTTGTGGCAACCATGCGCCGCAAGGGACGGCACGATGCGCTGACGCTGGGCATCGCGGCTCGGCTCGCGAGCCGCAGGCCGGTGTTGCTGCGCCCTCCGCCGGAAGCCGTGCTCGAGAAGCAGCACGTCGTGCCGACCGCCCCACGGCGGGAGCTGACGCAATTGCTCCGGCACGAACTTGAGCGCGTCACGCCGTTCACCGCGGACGCCGTGTTCTGGAACTGGGATGGCCGTCCCAAGGCCGGCGACAGAAGCCGCACCGTCGTCACCCTGACGATGGTTCCGAAAGCCGCCATGGTGCCGGCCCTGGAAGCGCTCGCGAACCTTGGCATCCAGCCGCGTTTCATCGAGGTCGGTCCGCTGGAACGACCCCGCCTGCTGGCCATCAAGGATGGCGTCGAACGCTCCGCCAGCTATCTGCTCATACGCGGCCTGGCCTGGAGCTGCGTGGGCCTCGCGGTCGTCGCCCTGTTCCTGCCGGTCCTGCTGCAGGAACTGGCCCTGCATTCGACCGAAAGCGCCATCGATAACCTCCAGCCCACGATCACGCAGGTCGAGACACTGCGCCGCAACATCAACGCCGGGGGCGCCGGGCGCGAGGTGCTGGCGCGGGAGATGCAACGCACCGGCGACGTGCTCCAGGTGCTCGCCACGGTCACCCGCATTCTTCCGGACGACACCTACCTGACCGAGTTTTCCTTGCGTGACCGGCAGATGGTGCTCAGCGGACGATCGGCGGCGGCGGCCCGGTTGATCACCGGCCTGTCAGCGGATCCGACGATCCGCGACGCCGCTTTCTCGGCGCCGGTTACCCGTATCGAGGGCGCCACCTCCGATGTGTTCTCGATCCAGGCGGGCATCGCGCCATGATCCCGAATGCCTGGCTGAGCGGTCGGCGTGGACAGGCACTCGCGGTTGGCATCGGCCTCGTCGCCCTGACGGTGGTCTGGTTCGGCATCATCGATCCCGCGCTGTCGTGGTTCAGCGGCCGCCAGGCGCTGCTGCAGCAACGCCAGGAACTGCTGCTGCATATGCGCGATCTCGCCGCGACCCTGCCGTCGCTGCGGACGGCGGCGGCGGCCGACAGGCACGATGGCAGCGGCATGGCGGCGACCACCATGCTGCCGGGCGACTCGGACGCCGTCGCGGCGGCGGACCTGCAAGAGCGCGTGCAGAAAATGGCGGCGGACGCCGGTGCCAGCCTGACGGCGGTGGAAACGCTGCCGCCAGCCCCGGCCGCGACAAGCTGGCACAAGGTCACCCTGCGCATCAGCCTCAGCGCATCCTGGCCGGTGTTGATGACGCTGCTCCGCGCGATCGAGCAATCCCCCACGCGCATCCTGATCGACGACGTCCGCTTCCGCAGCCCGACCATCGTGGCCCATCCCCTGGTGTTGCCGATCCAGGCCTCCATGGTGCTGTATGGGTTCCGGCCCGCGACTCCCGGTGCCGGTACATGATCGGGGGTGCGACAGCGGGATTGAGCCTGCTCGCCCTGGCACTGAGCGGCACCATCGCATTCGAACTCGCGCACCGCGACACCAGGCCGGTGGATGCGCCCGCGGCACCCACGCATGCGCCGAATGCCGCGACGCGAACCCAGGTGACGCCGTCGCGCACGGAGATTGATCGTCGGCTCAGCGAGATCCTGGCACGCCCGGTCTTCAGCCCTGATCGCAGGCCGGTCGACTCCGGCACACACAGCGTCGCCGGCCTGTCCCGGCTGACCGGGATTGTCGTGACGGGATCGCGCAAGATCGCCATCTTCGCCGCACCCTCGGGCGAACAACCGATCGTCGTGGAAGAAGGTTCGCACATCAACGCTTTCGAGGTGACCTCCATCACCAGCGCCGGCGTGACCGTGGTGGGTCCGGGTGGTTCGGCGGTGATGACGCCGGTCTTCGATCCCGCGCCACCCAACGCTCCAAGACTCCAGGTCCCCTTGCGGCAGGAACTGCCCAGGGCACTGAAAAAATAGCGCCAGCGCCCTTGCCACGGCGAAATCTGATCTCGAACGACACGGGCTTCTCGCGCGCAGGCAGGGCGCGTCATAGCGGGCCTCGGTCCGCCTTGATCGGCTTGTGCAGCGTGACACCGCAAGCCGTGGATAGCATCCTGCGTCCGCCACCGCTGATATGATACCAAGCGCCATACAGGTTGACCAATCGGCGAGACGGCCGCAACCGTCATGCCGGGCGCAGGCCCCATACCGGTTCGGATAGCGCTCTGAAGGCGGCATTTTCGCCCTGCGTCATGGTGGGCCAGGATGCCAGGCAAGGTTCCGCCGAAATGGCTGGTCCATAACGCCCTAGCAATGGAGTTCATCACTTGACCTATACTGTGAAGGAAATCTTCCATACCCTTCAGGGCGAGGGCGGAAACATCGGATCGCCTGCCGTGTTCATCCGCTTTGCCGGGTGCAATCTCTGGTCGGGCCGGGAGCATGACAGGGCGACGGCCACGTGCCAGTTCTGTGACACCGACTTTATTGGCGGCAAGCGATATGCCGCTGAGGAACTGGCGGATGCCGCGGCGGCGCTATGGCCTGGCGACAAGAACCGGCTTGTCGTGCTGACCGGCGGGGAGCCCGCGCTTCAGGTCGACAGGCCGCTGGTGCATGAACTGAAGCGCCGCGGCTTCCGGGTGGCGATCGAGACCAACGGCTCAATCGATCTGCCTCCAATGGGAATAGACTGGACCTGCGTCAGCCCCAAGGCCGGCGCGCCGCTTCGGGTCACCGTGGCGGAAGAGGTCAAGCTGGTATTCCCCCAGGCCGGCCTGATGCCGGATGCTCTCCCGGCGATGCGGTCGCTCCATCGCTGGCTGTCTCCGATGGATGGCCCGGCGATCGAGGACAACATCCGCAAGGCGGCGGCCTACTGCCTGGCGCATACGGAATGGCGGCTGACCATCCAGGCACACAAGGTGTGGGGTATCCGATGACCGCTAGAGCAATATCAGCCTGACTGGAATAGCGAAGCGATCTCAGGCTGATGAAATTGCTCGTGAAATACAGCTAGAGCGGTTCCACGCTTGGTGGAACCGCTCTAGATAGGACATCCGGTCACCGTCCGATACGACACGATGAACCACACGGCTTCAGCCAAGCAACGCCCTTGATCCGGTAAGGCCGCTTCCGCAATGGCATGCAAGCTTGGTGAGCCCGGTGGGATTCGAACCCACGACCCCAAGATTAAAAGTCTCGTGCTCTACCAACTGAGCTACAGGCTCTGCCCGAAAGCAGAAGTGACGCGCGCTTTGAACGCCAAGCGGGTCCGCGGGTCAAGCATCACGCGCGGGTCCTTTAGAGCGTGATCGCCTGAGGCTGACCCAGTCAGAAGGCGTGAATCACGCGATCAAACAATGAGTTAAAGCGCGATTCGTGGGTCAACCTAAACCAATCGCGCTTTAATCACGCCGCGTCGGCGGCGATTGACATCTTCTCGATCCGGTCCGGGTCAGCCACCGTCCCACCGCCGCCGCTGCCGCGCTTGATCTGATCGACCAGATCCATCCCCTCCTCCACCTGGCCCCAGATCGTGTACTGGCCGTTCAGGTGCGACGCCGGCTCGAACATGATGAAGAACTGGCTGTTGGCGCTGTGCGGGCTTTGCGAGCGCGCCATGCCGCAGGTGCCGCGCACGAACTTCGCCTTGTCGCTGAACTCGGCGCGGATGTTGTCCATCTCGCTGCCGCCGGTGCCGGTGCCGGTCGGATCGCCGCCCTGCGCCATGAAACCCTCGATCACGCGGTGGAACGGCGTGCCGTCATAAAAGCCCTTCCGCACCAGCGTCTTGATCTGCGCCACGTGCATTGGCGCGATGTCCGGCCGAAGCTGGATCACCACCCGGCCCTGCTTCAGGTCCAGGTAAAGCGTGTTCTCCGGGTCAGGTGTCGACTTCGACTCGCTCATGCTGATCTCTCCTTGCAACAATTATTTGACGTCCGCCGCGACGCGCATATGGATGATGCGATCCGGCTCGCCCACCACCTGTCCGTTCGGACCGGTGCCGCGCTTGATTTCATCCACGTAATCCATCCCGCGCACCACTTGGCCCCAGATCGTGTACTTTCCATCCAGCGATGGCGCCGGCGCGAACATGATGAAGAACTGGCTGTTGCCGCTGTCCGGCGAAGCGGCCCGCGCCATGCCGCAGACGCCGCGCACGAAGTGCCGCTGGCTGGCCTCCAGCGGCAGGTCCGGCAGCTTGCTGCCGCCGGTGCCGGTGCCGGTCGGATCGCCGCCCTGTGCCATGAAGCCTTCAATGACCCGATGGAACGGCGTGCCGTCGTAGAAACCCTGGCGGCACAGCGTCTTGATCCGCTCGACGGTCTTCGGCGCGACATCCGGCAGAAGCTGGATCACCACCCGGCCCTGCTTCAGGTCCATGTAAATGGTATTGTCCGGGTCGCTGGTCTGCGCCCAGGCAGACATCCCACCTGGCACGCGAGCCAGGCCAGAGCCCGCAACGGCAACTGCGGCGCAAGAAACAATCAGGCTGCGGCGTTGCATACGCCCTCCTTCAGGTGGACACGGAAAATTAGTTGGCCGGTTCAGCCCTTGATGCGCTGGATGACCCGCCGGTGGGTCAGCGGCGGCACGAAGGACGAGATGTCGCCGCCCAGCCTGGCCACCTCCTTGACCAGGCGCGACGCGATGAACTGGTGCGTCTCGCTCGCCATCAGGAACACCGTCTCGACATCCGGCGCCATGCGATAGTTCATGCCGGCCATCTGAATTTCGTAATCGAAGTCCGACACCGCGCGCAGCCCGCGCACGATCATTGATGCGCCGACCTTGCGGGCGAAGTCGACCAGCAAGGTGTCGAACGGGATCACCTCGATGACCATGCCGTTGCGGCTGGCGATCGCCGCGATCTCCGCGGTCACCAGCTCGACCCGCTCGTCCAGCGTGAACAGCGGATCCTTGCCGGTACTGATCGCCACCCCGACCACCAGCTTGTCCAGCAGACGCGCCGCTCGGCCGATCACATCGAGATGACCGTTGGTGACAGGATCAAAGGTGCCTGGATACAGCCCGATGCGCGTGGAGCGTTGGGCCGGGTGCTGGGACGCCTGTTCAGCCATGATGTTCGTCCTCGGGCGGGGGCGGCGCTTCAGCGTCATCCGGCAGGCCTGCATCAGGCACGCCACCAGGGGAGTCGGCCGGGGGATCAGCTTCCTCGACCTCGTCCTCCAGCACCGGAAACACGCTGGTGACGTGCTCGCCCGCGTCGACTCGGAACAGCGTGACGCCCATCGCCTGCCGGCCGGTAATGCGGACCTGGTCGGCCGGCACCCGGATCAGCCGCCCGATGTCGGTGACCATCATCACATCGTCGCCCTGCCGCACCGGGAACGTCGCCGCCACCGCCTTTCCGTTCCGCGGCGCCAGCGTGATGTTGCCGATGCCTTGCCCGCCGCGTCCGGTCACCCGGTATTCATACGCGGACGAGCGCTTGCCAAACCCCATGTCGGTCACCGCCAGCAGCATCTCCTCCGCCGCTTCCAGTTCGGCGAAGCGGTCGGCCGACAGCGTGACCTCGGCGATCGGTTCGTCCGATTCCAGCGCCGGCGCGGCCTCCGCCTCGTCCTCGCCGTTACCGCGGCGCCTGGCGTTCGCCGCCCGGATATACGCCGCCCGCTCCGCCATCGTCGCTTCCACATGGCGCAGCACCGACAGGTTGATCACCTCGTCGCCGTTCAGCAGCTTGATGCCGCGCACGCCGGAGCTGTCACGGCCGGCGAACACCCGCACCGTGTCGTCGGACAACTGGAAGCGGATGCAGCGGCCCTTGCGGGTCGCCAGCAGCACGTCGTCACCCTCCCGGCAGGTGGCGACGCCGATCAGGTGGTCGCCCTCGTCCAGCTTCATCGCGATCAGGCCGGAGGCCCGCACATTGCGGAAGTCCGACAGCCGGTTACGGCGCACGTTGCCGGACGCCGTGGCGAACACCAGGTGCAGGCTCTCCCATAACGTCTCGTCCTGCGGCAGCGGCAGCACCGTGGTGATGGTATCCGCGCCCAGCTCCGGCAGCAGGTTGACCAGCGCCCGGCCCTTCGCCGTCGGCGCGGCCTCCGGCAGCTTCCAGACCTTCTCCCGAAATGCCTTGCCGCCCGATGAGAAGAACAGCACCCATTGATGGGTATGCCCGTTGAAGCTGCGCGTCACGATGTCGTCGCCCCGCGTGGAGGCGCCCGACCGCCCGCGTCCGCCCCGGTTCTGCGCCCGGTAGGTTTCCAGTGATGTGCGCTTGATGAAGCCGTCGCGGGTGATGGTCACCACCATCTGGCCCGGCTCGATCAGGCTTTCGTCGGCCTGGTCGGCCAGCGCATCGGCGATGTCGGTCATCCGCGGCGTGGCGATCTGCTGGCGTGCCTCGGTCAGTTCCTCGGTCATCACCTCCATGCGGCGGATGCGCGAGCCAAGGATGTCCAGCAATTCGCGGATCTTGCCGGCGACCTCGGTCATCTCCGCCTGGATCTTCTCGCGTTCCAGCCCGGTCAGGCGTTGCAGCCGCAGGTCCAGGATGCCGCGCGCCTGCTCCTCGGTCAGCCGCACCGTGCCGTCAGGCGCGATGACGTTGCCGGGTTCGTCGATCAGCGCCAGCAGCGCGCCGATGTCCTCGGCCGGCCAATCGCGATCCATCAGCGCCACCCGCGCCGAAGCGGCATCGGGACTGGCACGGATCAGCCGGATCACCTCGTCGATGTTGGCCACCGCGATCGCCAGGCCAACCAGGTTGTGCGCCCGGTCGCGCGCCTTGTTCAGGTCGAACCGCGAGCGCCGGAGGATGACCTCCTCGCGAAACCGGATGAACGCCAGCAGCGCCTCGCGCAGCCCCATCTGCCTGGGCTGGCCGTCGTCCAGCGCCAGCACATTGATGCCGAAGCTGGTCTGCAACTGGGTGAAGCGGAACAACTGGTTCAGCACCACTTCCGGCGTCGCGTCGCGCTTCAGCTCCATGACGATGCGCATGCCGGAGCGATCGCTCTCGTCGCGCATCTCGCCGATGCCCTCGATCACCTTGCCGCGCACCAGTTCGGCGATCTTCTCGATCAGCGTCTTCTTGTTCACCTGATAGGGGATTTCGGTGACGATGATCGCGATGCGGTCGCGGCGGATCTCCTCGAATTCGGTGCGCGCGCGGATGGTGATGCTGTCCCGTCCGGTCTCGAACGCCTGGCGGATGCCGGAGCGGCCGATGATGATGCCGCCGGTCGGAAAATCCGGTCCTGGGACGATCTTCATCAGCTCGTCCAGGGACGTATCGGGATCGGCGATCAGCGCCAGCGTAGCGTCGACGATCTCCGTCGGATTGTGCGGCGGGATGTTGGTCGCCATGCCCACCGCGATGCCGTTCGCCCCGTTGATCAGCAGGTTGGGGAACTTCGCCGGCAGAACCAGCGGCTCACGCTCCGACTCGTCGTAGTTTGGCTGGAAGTTGACGGTGTCCTTGTCGATGTCCTCCAGCAGCAGTGCCGCCGACTTGGCCAGCCGCACCTCGGTGTAGCGCATCGCCGCCGGGTTGTCGCCGTCGACCGAGCCGAAATTGCCCTGCCCGTCGATCAGCGGCAGCCGCATGGAGAAGCTTTGCGCCATCCGCACCATGGCGTCATAGATCGAGGCGTCGCCGTGCGGGTGGTACTTGCCCATCACGTCGCCGACCACGCGGGCCGACTTGCGGTAAGGCTTGTCCGGCGTGTAGCCGGCTTCATGCATGCCATACAGGATGCGCCGATGCACCGGCTTCAGCCCGTCACGAGCGTCCGGCAGCGCGCGCGACACGATCACGCTCATGGCGTAATCGAGGTACGAGCGGCGCATTTCCTCTTCCAGGGTGACCGGCTGCATGTCGCCGTGCGGACCGGTCGGGTCCAGAGGCAGGTCTGGTATGTCGCTCAAGATTCGCTCTGTTCGTTGGTCGCAGCCGCTCAGCCAACGGCTGGCTCGGACACGATCTGGTCGGCGCTAGATAGGCCGATTCAGGCCCTGTGGCGAGGGGGGAAGTTGACCAAGCTGTTGTTTGAGTTTCTGCCACGCCCGCTGTCGATCCATGTTAGAAAGACGCGGCTCAACGGAGTCGCTGAACGAGGTTTAGATCGAGGCCGGACAATGGCGCGCCGACCTGATGGAACGCCCCGCCCTTGGCAAGCGTCCCGAGGTCGATTGCTGCGAAACTAGCGCTGTCGATCAGATCGACCACGATCTTCTTAGCCTCACCATCATCTCCTGACGTAAAAACGACGGTTCTTGGCTTGTTTGGTGAAAAGTCTTGTATCCATGCCATGGGAATGTTGCTGATCGACTTCACCAGACGGGCGCCGGGCGCCATTTCGGCAACCATCTCGCTGGAAGTTCGCCGCTTCAAGGCGGCGGCCGATTTCGCCACGCCTTCAAGGCTGATATCGGGTTTGTCGTCCATGTGAGCGTTGGTCCCGTCCACAAGTATCCGCCCACGCCAATCGACGCCCTTCAGAGCTTCGGGCACGCTTGTCCAATTGGTCGCGAGGATCACGACATCGCATTCCACCGCCTGCTGCTTAGTGCCCGCACTGGCGCCGGGGCCGAGATCGGCCACGAGTCCGGCCAGCGTCTCCGGCCCCCTCGAATTGGAGATGACGATCCTATGGCCCGCATTGATCAAATGACGGCCAAACGTCGCCGCCACCTTACCAGCGCCGATGAATCCGATCTTCATGCAAACTTCTCTGGACATAGCTAATCAAGCCGCTGCGGCTAAGCTGACCACTTCACCAAACGACTCGACTGCCGTCTCTCCCGTCATTCCGGCACGCGCGCGGTCGGCGAGGATGATTTCGACGTCCGTGATCCCGATCCATGCCAACACCTGGCGAAGATAGTCGCTGGCCCGATTGAAGCGTTCGACCGGCGAGCCCGGACTGAAGTTGCCGCCGCTGGCCAGGATGATGGTGGCTTTCTTGCCCGTGAGCAGTCCGACGTTGTCGGAGGACACGGTGACGCCGACCCGGACGATATGGTCGATATAGGCCTTCAGCACAGCCGGAAGCGAGAAGTTGTACATCGGCGTGCCAATGACGATGTGATCGGCGGATTTCAACTCGGCGACGAAATCATCGGAGACCTTGATCGCGGCGGCGCTTTCCGGCGAATGCTGTTCGGGCGGCGTGAAGGCGCCACCGATCCAGTGAGCGTCCACGAACGGCAGGTGAGTTTTAATCAGGTCCCGATCACTGATCTGACCGTCGGGATGCCCCGATCGCCATTTCTCGACGAACAATTCCGTGAGTTTGCGGGACGTCGAATGTTCGTAGCGGGGACTTACGGTGATGGCGAGAAGCGTTGGCACTTTGGTTCTCCTTTGATGATGAAACAGGGATCTCACGGCGGCGACACGCGATTTGGTCAGACGGCAAATAGCGGCCCGGCACAGAATGGAGCTGCCGCCTCGGCAAAAAAACTGGTGAAAGTTGGTCAATGTCCATCTAGAAAGTAGATATGGATGGCTTTACGCTCGACCAAATTCGAATCTTCCTAGCTGTCGTCGACGAAGGCAGCTTCTCCAAGGCGGCGAAAAAACTGAACCGCGCGCAGTCGGCGGTGACCTATGGGGTCCAGAAACTCGAAGCGCAGACCGACACGCCGCTGTTCGACCGTACCGCCTATCGGCCGACCTTGACGGAGGCTGGGCGCACGCTCCTGATCCGGGCGCGGCGTGTTGCCGAAGAGACCAGCGCCTTTCGCAACGTCGCGCGGAGTTTGGCAAGCGGCCTCGAGGCCGCGCTGGCCATCGTGCTGGACCCGATGTTTCCAATGCCGCCGGTCGTCGACGCGTTGAGAGCCTTCTCCGAAAGGTTTCTAACCGTCCCTCCGCGCATCTACGTTCAGCCTCTCGGCGCGGCTGCGGAACTGCTGCTTGACGGAACCGGCGTGATCGGCTTGCTCCCCCTCATCTTCAGCGATATCGCGGCTTTCAGGAGCTTCCCTTTACTGACCATCAACCTGATCCCGGTTGTGGCGCCGGGCCATCCGCTCGGGACGATTGAAGGGCCGATCGAAACCCACGTTCTGCAACAGCACGTCCAACTCGTGTTGACCGATCGCTCGGCTCTAACCGTTGGGCGCGACCATGGCGTGCTATCTCGACGAACCTGGCGCTTGGCGGACCTCGGCGCCAAACAGTCGATGCTCCTGGCCGGGCTTGGGTGGGGCAATATGCCCGCGCACCTTGTCGACGATGACATCGCGCGCGGGCGACTGAAGGTGATTCGGCCAACAGAGTTCGACGCCCAGGCCGCCCAGATCGTGATGGGCGGCGCTTACCTCGCCGACCGCCCGCTAGGCCCGGCGGGGCGATGGATGGTCGAGCATCTTTCGGCTGCTGGCAGAAACTAGAACGGAACGGATGGCCACGTGTTCACAGTTTCTCATGGCCGCGAGGCGGGCATCAGTGATAGACTGACGTAGCATTCACTGGACGGCGCGGCATGATCTGTCGCCTTCCGACGGCTTGTTACAGTCAGCGGACACCCGGCGAATGTCCGCAATTAGCCGGTCGGGAGCTGTCCTTCTGCCTGGCTTTGCAAGCAACGGTCGCCAGCTTGACTGTCCACAAAACGCATCGGTTGTAGGGTGACCTCCTCGGCATGCTCTGGCGAGTTGCACAGGCCGGGCGACAGCCTGTCATCCGCTACGTCCGTCACACGATGGAACAAACTTCGGGGACAGGATAATAGCTTCTTACTTGATCACATGATTTACACCTTTGCGAACAGCGCGTCCCACGGTTCGCAGTGCGACCATACTCTACGAACGCCACGCCCGCACCTGCCTCACCAGCGCGTCCACGTGCTCCGGCGGGGTCGTTTTCAGGATGCCGTGCCCAAGATTGAAGACGAACGGACCGTGGCACGCTGCCTGAAGAATGCGTTCAACCTCGGCTGTCATCGGCTCGCCACCAGCCACCAGCATCTGAGGATCGAGGTTGCCCTGGATGCAGCGTCCCAGGTCACGCTGAATCTTCTCCGCCGCCCAGCCCAACGGCACGGTGCTGTCCAGGCCGAGGCAGTCGGCCTGCGTCGCCTGCAGGTAGCCGTCATAGAGCAGCCCCGCCGCCCTGGGGAAGGCAATGACCGGGATCGTGGGATGCTTCACCCGAAGTGCCTGGATGATGCTGGCGACCGGCTGGATGCACCATCGCCGGAACAACGGCTCCGGCAGGATTCCCGCCCAGCTCTCGAAAAGCTGCACGGCTTCGGCGCCCGCCGCGATCTGCCGCTCCAGGAACTCGATCGCGGCTGTCGTCAGCAGGTCGATAAGCGGTTGGAACCCGTCCGGGTCGCTCAGCGCCCATTGCTTGATAACGGCATGTTCGGACGCGCCGCCGCCACGGCCCTCGACCATGTAGGTCGCAACCGTCCAGGGCGCGCCCGCATAACCAATGAGCGTGACGTCCGACGGCAGGGCAGCCGAGAGACGCCGGACGGTCTCGTAGATCGGCGCCAGTTCGTCGTGCAGACGGGACAGGCTGAGGTGTTGCCGGATGTCCTGCAATGACCGGATCGGCGGGCTGAGCACCGGTCCGTCACCTTCCCGGTACGCAAGCGCCTGCCCCAATGCGGCGGCCAGTTGGGGAAGGTCGGCAAACAGGATCGCGGCGTCGAGCCGGAAGCGACGGATCGGTTGAAGGGTGACCTCGGCGGCATGCTCTGGTGAGTTGCACAGCCCGAGCATCCCGCCAGCGGCTTCCCGCGTGACGTGGTATTCCGGCAGGTATCGTCCAGCCTGCCGCATCAGCCAGATCGGCGGACGTTCCGTCCGTTCGCCGGCGAGCGCGCGCAGCAGCAATTTTTTCGGGAAAGCGTTCACGCGGTTGCCTGTCTTTCCGGGTTCCACCGTTGGATATCCCACTCCGGGCCGGTCACCAAGTTTCAGGCGCCTTGTCCGGTGCGCCAGCGGGAGGCAGGCCTGACGAAATGAAACACCTCAGGTCCGCCGGTCGAGATGGCCGCCGAACGATCAGCGCCTCAGGAGCCCGCCACCGCCGGCCGGTCTCGCCACGACCGCAGGACGATTGCCAACGCGTCCAGGGCGGCCGTGCTGCCGTCGGCCTCGCCCTTCTCGAAATCGCCCTCGAACTGCGCCATCCGGTTGGTGACATGGGCAAGGCAGAGCACCGCGACATCCCGCGCCTGCGCGAACGCATACAGCGCCGCGGCCTCCATTTCCACCGCCAGCACACCTTGCCGGGCCGCCGAAGCGATGGCTTCGGCGGTTTCGCGATAGGGCGCATCCGTTGTCCACACCGCGCCGCGCAGGATCGGCACACCGGCGGCGACAAGGCTCCGTGCGGCCTGTTCGGCAAGCTCCGGACGGACATGCGCGAACGGGTCCGCGGCCGGCAGATAGTGGTAGCTGGTGCCTTCATCCCGCAGCGCCCGGTCGATCAGCACGAAAAACGCGGCCTCCGGCAGGTCCGCGCCAATACGACCGGCCGAGGTAACACTCAGCAGCAGCCGGCAGCCGGACGCGAACATCTGTTCGGCCGCCAGCACCGCGAACGCCCCGCCGACCGCGCATCCGACTATTCCCACCCGCTCACCCGCCAGATCGAAGGTCAGCATGTCGGTATGGTAGCAGGCCCAGCCCGGAAATGCCTGGCCGCGTCCGTCGGCCCGCAGCGCCCGGACGATGTCGCCGTCCGGATCAAGAATGCAGACCTCGGGCACCGGCTGGTCGGGCAGCCGACGCTGCCGCCGAACCTCCCGCATCAGGTTCTCCGGCCGGAACACCGCCGGTGCGGCGTGGTGCTTGTTGCCGAGAATGGGCGGCAGACCCGCCGCGGGCGCATTGTCGTTCATACCCGCCGTCAGCTCGTTATCCCGCGGACGCGATAGGGGCCGCCTGGCACGACGTCACGTCCGGACCTGCCCGGCACCAGGGCAAATGCCCAGGCCGGCCGATCCGGCACGCAATCCGCCCCGAGTAGTCGGTGCGATCGCGACCCGCCGAGGAGCGGCCCGTTCATGCCGGCTTTGTCATGAAGATCCCGGGCCGCCGCCTCCCCAGTCGTCCATGCCCTGCTTGTGGGGCCTGTCCATTGCGCGGACTGGTCTGGGCGCGGTTCACGTCCCTTGACCCGGCCGGCTCAGGTCGATCGCATCGGCTAGCCGGTCCACCAGCATCCCCTCCAGCGTCACGACATCCTGGTCGGCCGCCACCGGCCCGGTGACGCTGAACAAGCCGCGGTCCCGTCGCGTGGGCCGCGCGGGGTCGCGTGGCACGATCAGCCAGTTCGCCGCCAGCGTCGCGACGCCCTTGGGGGTCACGTCCAGGCGGCTGATGCTGACCAGCACCCGGTCGGTCGGCGCTTCGGTCTGCGGCCGGTCGGTGACCAAGGCATCCGGCCGGCGTGCGGCCAGCCGGCTCGTCAGGCGGTCGGTGATGCCGACCGAAAGCCGGCTCGCCCAGCGCCCGGTCTGGCTTCGGCGCAGGATGCTGCCGTCGCGGACGTTGATGTCCTCGGTATCGAGTTCATCCGGAACGGCCACCCGTGCGACCTCGATCACCACCGGCCTGGCGCCGAGTGGAGACGCGTCTGCAGCCTGCGCCGGGGCGCCCAGCGTATAAAGCGTGAGCGGCGGCGCGGCGCACCCGGCGGGCAGCAGCGCGGCGCAGCCGAGCATCACGAGGCCGGCAACGGCGGCGTATGATCGGCCTGAGGCGCGCGGTGTGACGCGGCTGCCATTAAAAGCGCGAGGCACCGCCGCGGACGACGCATCTGTCGATCGAGAGTGATCCGGCCGCAATACCCTCACGGCCGGCGGCCGGTCAACAGAAGCTGCGGATTATGCTCGATGTCGTTGGCGAAGCCGCGCAACGAGGCCGTGGCGGCCGCCAGATCAGTCAGCGTCGACTCGATGTTGGTGCGCGCCGTCCCGCGGCTGGCGGCCAGGCCCTTCAGCTCACCCAGCAGATCGCGCACCTGCCGCATCGACTGGTTGGACGACGCCAGCAGCGTGTGCAATTCCGCGCCGCGCTGGGTCAGTTGCCGGTCGCTGGTCATCGCCACCCGGTTGATCGCGCCGAGGGTGACGTCCAGCCGCGACTGCAACGCGCCGACCGCCTGGCTCGCCGCCGCCACCGCCTGCGCCGACCGGTCCGCGGTGGTCCGCAGGCTCTCGACCAGCGGCGGCAGGTCCTGGTCCAGCTTCTCCGTCAGGCCGCGCAGGCTCTGCAAGGTCGCGTCGGTGTTGTCCGCCAGTTCGCGCAACGGCAGTTGGCTGAGTTGTTCCCTGGCTCTCTGCAGCGTGGACTGACGGGTCGGAATTTCCGGCAGGCTGGTGATGTTCGCGTGCAGCACCGGCGCCGACTCCGGATCGAAGTCCAGGTCGATCTCCGCCTGACCGGTGACGAAGCTCTGGGTGTTCAGTTGCGCCCGCAACCCCAGCGTGATCAGTTGCGACAGGTCGATCGGCGCTGCATTGCTATGCCGCTCGACCACCGCCCGCCCCGGCTCGATCCGCACCGTGACCGGGATATACGCGATGTGGGACTCCGGATCGAACTGGATGGCGATGCGCTCCACCGCGCCGACCGGAACGCCGCGAAACGTTACCGGCGAGCCCACCGACAAGCCGTTGATCGAATCCTGGAATACCACCGCCGCCCGGATGCTCGGCTTGAACAGGTTGAAATTGCCGAACAGCACGATCGCCGCCAGCACCAGCACGGTTCCGCCCAGCACGAAGGCCCCGACCGCGGTGTTGCGCTCGACGGTCATGCCAGCAGGTCCCGTCCGGCCGCCGAACCGACAGCCGAAACCTCGCGCCGCTCGCGCCGCATGAACGCCGCCACCTGCGGATCGCGGCAGCGATCGCGCAACGCCGACGGCGATCCATGCGCAATCACCGTCTTCGTCCCCGCATCCAGAAACACCCCATCATCCGCGATGGCGAACAGGCTTGGCAGCTCGTGGCTGACAATGACGATCGTCGCACCCAGACCATCGCGCAGATTGAGGATCAGGTCATCCAGCCGGCTGGAGGTGATCGGGTCCAGCCCGGCCGACGGCTCGTCAAAAAACAGCACATCCGGGTCGAGCGCCAGTGCCCGCGCCAGCCCGGCGCGTTTGCGCATGCCGCCGCTCAGTTCGGACGGAAGCTGGTCGATCGCCGCCTCCATGCCGACCAGGCCAAGCTTGAGCCGCACCATCCGGCGGATGGTGGCCGGGTCCAGGCGGGTGAACATCTGCATCGGCAGCGCCACGTTCTCCCCAACCGTCAGCGCGCTCCAGAGGGCCGCGCTTTGAAACAGCACGCCGAAACGGCGGCCGATCGCGGTGCGGCGGGCCTCGGTGCCCCCCCAGTAGTCCTCGTTCTGCACCAGGATGCCGCCGACGCGCGGGCGCAGCAGACCGATCATGCACTTCAGCACCGTGCTCTTGCCGCAGCCGCTGCCGCCCATCACCGCGAAGATGCTGCCGCGCCGCACATCGAAGGACAGGTCGTGCTGGATCACCTTCGGGCCGAACGCCAAGGTCACGCCGCGCACCGACAACAGCGCATTATCGCCAGCGGTGGCCAGCCGAGGATTGGTCATAGCCCCACCACGTCCGCCAGAACCGCGAACACCGCGTCCAGCGCGATGACGCCGACGATGCCCATGACGACCGCCCGCGTCGCCGCCACGCCGACATCGGCGGCACTGCGGCCGGCCTTCAGGCCAATGCGGCAGCTCGTCACGCCGATCAGGATGGCAAAGGCAATGCTCTTGACGAAGCCGAAGGCGAACTGGTCCAGCGGCACCGAGCCAAGCGTCTGGTTCAGGTAGCCGGCACCGGTGATGTTCAGCATGCCCAGGGCCACCACGAAGCCGCCCACCATGCCGACCAGGCAGCCATACAGGTACAGGAACGGCATGGTGAAGACCAGCGCCAGGATCGACGGCAACAGGATGTAGTCGGCGACCGGGATGCCGATCACCGTCAGCGCATCGATCTCCTCGTTGCCCTGCATGGTGGCGATGCGCGCGGCATAGGCGCCGCCGGTGCGTCCGGCCATGATGATCGCGGTCATCACCGCGGCCATCTCGCGCACCACGGCCAGGCCGACCAGGTTGGCGACGTATATGTCGGCGGCGAACTTGCGAAGCTGCACGGCGCCGACAAACGCGAGGATGGCGCCGATCAGGAAATTGACCACGCTGACGATGATCAGCGCGGACGGTCCCGCGTCGCGGACATTGCCAAGCAGATCGACCCGCCGCATGCGCGCCCGGCCGGCCAGCGCCAGCACGCCGCCTTTCGCGGTGGTGGCCAGCAAAGTCGTCTGGACGCCAAGTTCGCTCAGCAGTCCAAGCGTCCCGCCGCCGATCCGGGCCAGTGGCCGAAAACCCCGCCGAACGTCGGGCCGAACCGGTGGAAGCGTGTCCGGCAGCAGCTCCAGCAGCGTCCGGGCAGACGCCGGCAGCGTGCTGCCGTCGACCGCCACGCCCGCCGTCATGGCCGAACGCTTGGCGTCCCACAGGAACGCGATCAGCCCGGAGTCCCAACGGCCGATCCCGGTGATGTCGAACGTCAGCGTCCGGCTGGCCGCCACCTCCGCCAGGGGCTTCGTGGGAAACACCGGAATGCGGCCGGACTGCGCGATCCAGTCGCCGGACAGGGCAAGGACACTGCTGCCGCTGGCGTGAAGGAGCTGCCATGCCGGCGGCAGATCGGACTGGGGCGGCGGCCTGTGGGGCAGCGGGCTGCGGGGCGATCGTGTCAGGTGGATGTCTTCAATCCGCGTCGTTCGGCATTCTTCGTGTCATGGCCGCCGGAACCTGTCCACCTGGATTTGCGAACGAGGAACTAGCGCGAGTTAGCCACCATCATCCAATCCCATCATGGCGGGAGCAGCCCGCTACCGGGGCGCAGGCAACCCAAACCTATCTAACCTCCTCCGTCACGACATCAAATCCCGCCAGGATGCTCGGCCCGAAGATCGTCGACAGCGCCACGTCGGTGGCGTCACGCCCGCGGGCCATCAGGATGCGGCCGATGCGCGGAAAATTATGCCGAGCATCGAAGGTGTACCAGCGGCCGCCGAGGTAGGCCTCGAACCACGCGCTGAAGTCCATCGGCGCATCCGCCGGCGGCACGCCGATGTCGCCGAGGTAGCCGGTGCAGTAGCGGGCCGGAATATTCATGCAGCGGCACAGCGTCACCGCCAGATGGGCGAAATCGCGGCACACCCCCCGCTGCTCGATGTTGCCGGACGCGGCACCGCGCGTGGCATCTGCGTGATGGTAGCCGAACTCGATCCGGTTGTGCACATAGTCGCAGATCGCCTGCACCCGCCCCCATCCCGTCGGGCCATTGCCGAACAGCGACCACGCGAGATCGCTCAGACGATCCGTCTCGCAATACCGGCTGCCCAGCAGAAACACCAGCACGTCGTCCGGCAATTCCTCCACCGGATGCTGTACGGCGTCCGGAACAAACGCATCCGGCGCGCCGGAATCGCGCACCGTGAACGCCGCGGAGATGCGCAGCCGACCAGCCGGTGCGACAATGCGATGGCAGATGTTGTCGAACCCGTCGCGATACTCGCTGGCACCGATCGGCGGGTCGAAGACGATCCGGTGCGGGCCGGCCACATCATCCATGCGCGACGGATGGACGCTGAGCGAAAGCAGCATCGGCGTGGGCTGCGCGCATTCATAGGTGATGTCATAGCCGGCACGGATCTGCACGGATTGGGTTCCTTCAAAGACACTCAAGGCTGGCGCGAACGCCAGGGCGGGACAAGGGCTCTGGCGGGACAAGGGCTCTTGTCACGCATGCGTGACTCCACACACGTTGCATCGTATGTCCGCACACGTGTCATACAGTAAACCCGTGTGCTCACACGATGGCGCGAGGTCCGGCGAAAGGCCATGATTCTCGTCGGACCCTCAAGTTCGGCGTACCAGTTAGCGCCGCGACATGACCGTTCGCCGAGGTAGCGCGATAATGCAATTTTCAGTGTCCAGCAAGCTGGGGTATCGCGTGCAAGCCCCCACACCCTTCGTCTTCAACGTGCAGGCGACGCGATTCCGCGGGCAGACCGTCAGCACCGAGAGCCTGTCCATTCAGCCCGAGATACCTATCGAAAGCTGGACCATGCCGGAAAGCGGCAACCGCTATTTTCGCCTGATCGCGCCGCCTGGCGGCTTCACGATCTCCTACCAGGCCACCGTGCGGATCGCCCACCCGCTCGAGAACCCCGCGCTGGTGCGCGAAGTGCCGCCAGGCGAGTTGCCGTTGAACGTGCTGACCTACCTGTATCCCAGCCGATACTGCCAGTCGGACCGCCTGGAGCGGTTCGCGCGCCGCGGCTTTGGCGCGCTGCCGCCCGGCTATCAGCGGGTGGCGGCGGTTTGCAACTGGATCCACGACAACGTGGACTATGAAAGCGGCGCCTCGGACGCGCTGACCTCGGCCTTCGACACTGTCAGCCAGCGCGCCGGCGTCTGCCGCGACTTCGCCCATCTGGGCATCGCGCTGACCCGTGCGCTGGGCGTTCCGGCACGCTATGTCAGCGCCTACGCTTGGCGGTTGCAGCCGGCGGATTTCCACGCCGTGTTCGAGGCCTTCCTGACCGGCCCCGCCGGCCCCGGCTGGTACCTGTTCGACCCCACCCGGATGGCCGCGCCCGAGGGGGTGGTGCGCATCGGCATTGGCCGCGACGCCGCCGAAGTGGCATTCTGCACCCAGTTCGGGGTCATGGCCTTCGATAAGCCGGAGGTCAGCATCAACGGCCCCACGGACGCACCGCCGGCGACGACGCAGGCGGTCCGCACCCAGGACGCGTAAGGAGCTTACATGGCAGACAGCATCGACGACATCGGCCGCCGGCACGGCTTAAGCGACGAAGCGACGCGCGTGGCGGCGGAGGCAATCCGTCACGGCGGCGGACGCATGGCGCAGTTCAGCCACCCTGAACTCGGCGGCATGGGCCAGTGGTCGGCGGGCGGCATGATCATGATCGGCGACATGTTCAACCATTCGCTGAAAGGCCGCGTCCAGGCCTTGTGCAACGACCTGTCAGGCATCGTCGGTTCGCAGCCGCCAGCAGTGGCTCACGCGGCACCCTACGGGGCATCCGTAAGGAAACCATCCGATTGGTGGCCGTCGGATCTTGGGCATCCTTCGGCCACCGGCGCGCAGAACGAGATGCGCTACGCCTGCTTCCCGGATCGGCGGCGGCTGGCGGTAATGCGGGACGGCGATACCAAGGTCTACGACACCGGCGATCAGCGGATCAGCGGCTTTTCCCAGCAGCAGAGCGGCGGCCAGACGCTGGTGTTCACTAGCCAGAACGGCACCGTCCGGCTGGACGCGCTGAAGCTGGCCTGAGGAAACGATGCTTCAGGCGCGAGGCATTGTCAGGACACCGGCGGCTGCCGCATACACAGGATCGCGTTCACGGTGCGTCGTGTCTGGCCAAGGCCGAATCGGCGCACCACTTCGTATCGAGTCCAGTAATGAAAAAGGTATCGCAATGAAAACCCCGAGCGAAAGCAGCCAGCCGTTTCTCACCGACGTTCAGACATTGCGCGACCGTGCCAGGCAGAACATGTCCGACGGCGCGGTCACCAAGAGCTACGGCGGGGACGTGAACCGCGCCATCGAGATTCTTCAGACCGTTCTGGCAACCGAAATTGTCTGCGTGCTGCGCTACACGATGCATGCCATCACCGCGACCGGGATCTCCAGCGAGGCGGTCAAGGCCGAATTCGCCGAACATGCCAAGGAAGAGCAGGAACATATGACGGCGGTGGCCGAACGGATCGATCAGCTTGGCGGCACGCCGAACTTCAATCCGGAAGGACTGGCGACCCGCTCGGCCTCCCAATACGCCGAGGGCGGGAATCTCGTTGGCATGATCAAGGAAAACCTGATCGCCGAGCAGATCGCGGTGGATCATTACCGGGAGCTGATCCGGTACTTCGGCGACAAGGATCCGTCGACGCGGGTGATGCTGGAGGGGATTCTGTCGGTCGAGGAGGAACATGCGACGGACATGCAGGATCTGTTGGACTCGCATCAGGGAACATAGCGCGTCGCTTTCACCCTGATAAAAGCGGCCCGCGCCAGCCCGCGACGCGACAGGCCCTGGTGCCCGCCGGTCGTCGTTATGGCCGTGCCGCCTTGGCGGCATGCCGATCATGCGCGCCGGCATCGTCGTCCGCTAATCGAACCTTCGCACGCCATGTCCCCGCCGTCTTGGCCATCCCCGTCATTGGCGGCATCACCTATGCAATCTTCGCCGCAGCGTCCGCGCGTGGCAGAAAAATCGAGATGCAGGTTCCCTGATCGAGGACCGAACGCACCGTCAAGCCCCCGTGCAGTTGCTTCACGACACCCAGGACCTGCGACAGACCGAGGCCGGCTCCCATGCCGACCGCCTTGGTCGTGAAGAACGGCTCGAACATCCGGTCCCGCACGGCCTCCGCCATGCCGGAGCCGGTATCGGACACCGACAGCGAGACATAGTGGCCGGCGGCTGGCTCCTCCGGCCACGCCGGTTCGCCGCGTGCGACATGCGCCGTCGCAATCGTGATCGTGCCGCCGCATGGCATGGCATCCCGCGCGTTGATGGCAAGGTTGAGCACCGCCAGCTCCATCTGCGTCCGATCGGCCAACGCGGCCCACAGGTCGGGTGCTGGCGCAAGCTTGATCCCGACCGCGCCGCCGAGCTTGCGTCGCAGCAGCGGCAGCATGCCCCGGATCACCTGATTGAGATCGACCGGTCCGGCGGTGATGCGTTGCTGACGGGAAAACGCCAGAAGCTGCGCCGTCAGCTTCGCGCCTCGCTCCGCGGCTGCCCGCGCGCCCGCGACCAAACGAGCCGTGCGGAGCCGATCGGTTGCTGGACGTTTCATCAGCAGCTCAAGGTTGCCAAGGATCGCGGTCAGCAAATTGTTGAAGTCATGCGCGACGCCGGCGGTAAGCTGGCCGACCGCTTCCAGGCGGTGCGCCCGCCGCAAGTCCCGTTCGGCGCGTTTTTCGGCGGTGATGTCGGCGATGGCGGCCGAACTGCGATTGAAGCGGCCCGCCGCGTCGAAGTCGCCGCGTGCGGCGAGGCGGCCATCGAATACCTGGCCGTCGCGGGTCACGAACTGATAGTCCATCACGCACACCTGGCCGCGGCTGGCCAGCATCTCCGGCCAGGCCCGCCCCTGGTATCGTTCAGCCGATTCCGCCGTCATGAAATCCGCCGGTGATCGGCCGATCACGGCCTCCCGCGGGTAGCCGAACATCGCAACCCAGGTGTCGTTCACCTCAAGCAGCAGGGCATCCGCGTTGACCGAGTGCAGGGCGATCGGTGCATGATTATAGAGCATGCGGTAGTGCGTTTCGCGCGCTCGCAACGCGTCCTCGGTCCGTCGGCGCTGCGCGATCTCGGCGGTCAGCCGCCGGTTGGCGGCCTCCAGTTCCGCTGTCCGCGCCTGCACCCGCTGCTCCGGCATTTCGTTGGTATGTCGCACATTGTGCATATCGACCATCGAACCGTTCCACCTAACCACGTTTGCGTCAGGCAGCAACGGCTTGGTGTGGCTTCGGTTTGGAAGCGGCCTTGCCCCCACGTCATGCCCGGCGGAGGCCGGCCGCAGCTCTGAAGTTGACGGTAATTTCAACGAACGGCAAAAGCCGCCCCCCGAACAGCAAAAAGGCCGGGAACGAACCCGGCCTCGATGCGGTCGATCAACGCTGCTGATTAGCCGCCGCCACCTTCAAGCCAGTTCCCGCTCGGCGCGCTGCCGGTGTTGTCATAGGGACCCTGATGGGTCGTTTGCGAGCCACCGAAGCTGGCGGCGTTGGCCACGGGAACAATCGCGGCAGTCAGACTAAGAGCTGCCAAGGCCGCAAGAAACAAGTTCTTCATCGGAATTCTCCACTTCAGTCGGGCGGAATGTCCGGCTTGATGGATCACCAGGTGGGCTTATGCCTCGTCCACAATAATACAGCATTTTCGCAATAGTTTTATGCGTCTTCCGATGAGGCGAAACGGCGGCGTGTCCGGCGCGCGGCGCGCTACCCATTCCCCATCGCCCCAATCCAGACCTCTCGGTACAACCCGACGATCTCCGCCGCCGTCGGCACAAGTGGATTGTTCCCCGGACTGCCTGAGGCCAGCGCTTGCTCCGCCATCAGCGCCAGCTTCGCGGTCCACGCCGCCTCATCGATCCCATAGGCCGCCGGCGTCGGCACCGCCAGGTCGCGGTTCAGCGCCTCCAGCCCCGTTACCAGCTTCGCCGCCGCCGCCGCATTCTGATCCGCCGGCAAGGCGAAGCCGATCCGCCGCGCCGCCTCGGCATACCGCGCCTCCGCCCCAGCCACCGAGAACCGCGTGATCGCCGGCAGCAGCATGGCGTTCGACAGTCCGTGCGGCACGTGGAAATGCGCCCCGATCGGCCGCGACATGCCGTGCACCAATGCCACCGAGCTGTTGGAGAACGCCAGGCCGGCCTCGCTGGCCCCTAGCATCATCGCCTCCCGCGCCGCGGCATTCCTGGGCTCCGCGAAGGCCGCCCGGATGTTCGCGCCGATCAGCGCCATCGCCGATAGCGCCAGCGCGTCGGATAGCGGGTTGGCGCGTTTGGACACATAGGCCTCCAGCGCGTGCGTCAGGCTGTCCACGCCGGTATCGGCGGTGGTGCGCGGCGGCACCGAGTAGGTCAGCTCGTAATCCACCAGCGCCGCCAGCGGCAGGGCGCCCAGGCCGGCGATCAGCATCTTCTCGTCGCGCTCGGTGTCGGTGATGACGGTGAAGCGGGTGCATTCGCTGCCGGTGCCGGCGGTGGTCGGAATGGCGATCACCGGCAGTTTCCCCTGGTCGGCCGCGAACGGCGCCTTGTAGTCGCGCATCTTTCCGCCAGGGCCGTTGCCGGCCGCCGCCAGGATCGCCATCGCCTTGGCGGTATCGATCGGCGAGCCGCCGCCGAATCCGATCAGGCAGTCGTAGTCGCCCTGGAGCAACAACGCGACACCGGCCTCGACCACCGTATCGGTCGGGTCGGGCACGGTATCGCTGAACACCGAGACAACCAGGCCGGCGGCCGCCAGCGGATCCAGGCAATGCCGCACGTGGCCCGAGCTGACCATGAACGGATCCGTCACCACCAGCGGCCGGGACAACCCGAACTTGCCCAGCACCTCGGCGATCCGCCGCACCGCGCCGGCTTCGATCAGCAACAGGCGCGGCGAGGCGAAGTTCATCGTGATGGCGCTCATGGATTAGTCCTCCGATCTTGTTCCGGGTCGCGGCAAGACAAGCCAGGCGAGGACTCCGTCCCTCGACCCCGCCAAGGGCTGACGCCCTTGGAACCCATTTAAGGGTTTGCGGGAGAGCGGGCTACTCCGGACGGCAAGTGCCTCGGTCGCTCCCTGCCCCGCAATCCCCTCAAGAGCGGGATCAAAGGGGGCTAGCCCCCTTTGCGGGTCCAGGGCAGAGCCCTGGCCTAACAGTTTCGAATCCGAACGTGCGGTCCGTGCCGCCGGGGTGCCTGCAGGGCGATTGGTCGCTGGCGACAGTGCTCAACGCGGCCAACATGTAAAGTCCTTCGACACGACCACTTTGGGTCAAGGATCAGTATTATGTCTGGCAAGCATACCATAGCATAGCAGAGTCATACGACTGCATATATTCAACCAAGAAATGCACACCTACGCATACACTCACCGTGTCTCAGTATCGCCAAGCATCACTATTCAAATGAAGTCACATGTAAAATGTTGATGCACGACGCAGGCGTGAACAACGAGTACAAATGTCTGTTGGTATATGCCAGGAACGCGAACAGCAGCACATCATATAGTATATTATCCGAAAACCGCATATAATTGTATGCGTTATACTATTGGCACGCTGATTGCACTTGGTTGTTGGCACTTAACGCCTCAGGAGCCAACCAAAATGTCTCGCAACTTTAAATCCTTTCTTCTTGCCTCCGCCGCGCTGACCATGGTGACGACGGCCGCTCTGGCTGATCCGATCACCTATGCCGGAACATTCACCATCATTGACACGACCAACTCCGGCGCCTTGACGGTCACCTCGAACACGGCTGATTTCTCCGTCCCCCTGACCCTCGGCCAAGAAGTAGAAAACATCACGTTGGCAACGTTTCACACCACCGACAACACTCGGTCCTTTGCCAGCTACGCCTCCGATTCCATCGAAGGCATCTTTAACTTTACGGCGCCAGTGAACGAGTCCAACACTGTCAAGGGCACCGTGACGGAAATCACGGCGAACTTGTTCGGCCACTTCTCATCGTCCGGCTCCCTGGTATGGACGTCCGACGCCCTCTACGTTCCCTTCTCGGACGGCTCCGTGCTGGATATCGGCCTCGGCTCCTCACTTTTTGCCAACCTTAACGGAACCAGCGACGCGCAGGTTGTTTCCGCCAACTATACGTTGACAAAAGAGCCCATTCCGGAGCCGGCCACGGTGGCGCTGCTGGGCGGTGGCCTGCTCGGCCTGAGCATGATCCGCCGGCGTCGTCGTAGCGAGAGCAGCACCGCTGCCTGACCTGCTCGACAGCTTCGGCAAGTGCCCCAAAACGGGGTACTTTTCGCCGGTCCGAACAGAATGCTAACCTGTGTCTGGCAAAACAACCGCGGTTCCCACGCGACGAACAATCCGATGTCAGCTACCTCGAGATGTTGCCGGCAGCCGGAGTGAAACAGCGTGAGGACATGATCCTGTCATGCCACGCCCGCACCAACCATCTGCAAAGCCAAGGCAGCCATTTTCGCGCCCATTTCGTCCACAGTCAGGCGCCCGTCGTCCCGGTGCCACGTATACGCCCAGCTTACCATGCCGCCGATCGCCAAGGCGGCAACGTTGACGTCTGGAATGTTGAATTCCCCTGATGCAGCGCCTTCCTGCAGCAACTGGCTTAATACCTTGTCGAAGCGCCTGCGAAGCCCATTGATTTCGTCAAGGCCAGCTTTGGAGAAATTCTTCTCCTCCCGAAAATAAACCGCGATGTTGCCTTGTCGCTGCAACACCACCTTGGTGAAGGCGACCACGCCGGCCCGCAGTCGGCACGTGGCGCTGCCACCACCACTCGCCGCCTCTGCGATGGCTTCCAGCGACATTTCGATCGTCGGGCGGCAAATCGACTCCAGCAATTCCACTTTACTACGGAAATGAGTATAGATGAACGGCTTGGTGACGCCCAGTTCAGTCGCGACATCATCCAGGGTCGTGCCGCTAAACCCTCGCTCATAGAAGAGCTTCACGGCCTCTTCCAGAATCCGTTCGCGCTTGTAAGCCAGTATCTCGTTCCGCATTGCCGCTACCAGAAACCTGCGACCTGATGGTTTAGTGCCTGATGCCGCTCTTGCAAAGCTCCCCGCAAACGAGGCGCCGTCGGCTAGCCAGGCCAGTCGCGTGTTTCAGTCTTCACCGCGGGCAATACAATGCGACAGTGACCTCTAAACCGACTTCTTCAGCACTGGAGATGCCTTGAACCGAACGGTCTTGCCGGCCTTCACCTTGATCGAAGCGCCGGTCCGCGGGTTCAAGCCCTTCCGCGCCTTCGTCTTGCGAACGGTGAATGTCCCAAATCCGGGAAGTGTGAACTTGCCAGCCTTCTTGAGCTCCTTGACGATTGCTTCCATCAATTCCCCCGTGGCGCGGTTGGCTGCCGCGCCAGTCAACTCAGCGGATTGCTGGATGACCTTGGAGATAAACGCTTTGGACATTCAGGCTCCTCACTCTCACTTTGGTGTTTGATCGATACAGCAGGCCGAGAATCCAAGTCTTGTGCTATGCCCTGAGCCGGTTCGTCAATCAAATTGCAGCTTCACCGCAACGATTTGACCGATGTGCCTCATTATTGTGTCGTTCACAAGGCATAATTGAAGCGAGGGCGCATTTGCAGGCCCTGTCCGGGAAAAATCGAACTGCTCGGATTGAGCTGGCAGGTTCGAGGACCCGTCTAAGACCGGGCGCGCGAAGAACGGTCTGATGTCGCTACGCTAAGTAGTCCGCGCTATTTGAAATTCCCGTGCGGGAGCCAACACTGTAAAATGCCACCCCATGATCGCACCGGATTTGTCAACGCGTCAGCCTGGCGGTCATGCCGGCGGATGGCGGCATTCCAATATGCCAGACGGCAGCAGGATGACATCAGCTACTTCATTCATATCGCCCGCGCCGCCGAACGTGAACTATTCGACATAATGTTCCTCGCCCACGACGGCGCCCCGGCGGCGTGACGAATCGCGTGGCTGTGTCCATCACCGGCAACGAGCCGTGGCACATCGCCCCCAAGTGTGCCGCCCCCAGGTGCGCCGCCCCCAGGTGTGCCGCATTGCACCGTGGCAGCCGCGGCCGATGGAACGTGGTGCCGTCGTGGCCGAAGGCGCAGGCAGGGAACTTCAACCCAGAGCCTCCTCGGAACGACGACGCGCCACGGCCATGCGGCTGAATTCAGGCGGTGGTGGAGGCTCGCGGAATGCCTGGTATGACAGACCTTCTTCCACGACAAGTCGTTTGGACTGTTCTACTAGACAGACAAGATAAACGAGCTGAACCGAAAGCGCCGGCACTTCACCCGCTAATCAAACGAACGCATGTCTACGGGCCGCTCGGCGATGTCGCCTTCCATCCGATCAATCGCCCGGTGCCCAGGCCGGCCGATCCGGAACTGCTCAGCAAAACGCAAATCCCCTTCTCGAAACCCAGCGGCGTGAGGACATGACCAAACGTCAGCTTGATTTCACTCTTTCGTTTGGGCAAAACATTGATCAGTCATCAGCAACGCGGCACAGATCGCGATGCGATGGATGCGCACCCAGCGGATGGCGTTAACGTCATTCTATCCATCTTCGTGGTGGCATCAGGAAAGTTGTAGAACCGCTCGTGCCAGTGCTGCAGCGGCGCCACCGGTTGCGCACTCAATACAAAACACTAACAATAAGGGAAACCCCGGAAATCCCACAACCACAGGAGTTGACGCTGGTCTCTGAAGTCAGAGCAGTGGGAATCTTTCTCCGCTTTGCCTCAATGATCTTCCCAGCAGCATCCACAGTGTGGGGAAAACCACCTTGTACGTGGCGGCGTCGGGCGACCTGGTAACGCTCGATCCGCCCGGGGGCCGCATCAACCAACATCTACGCCCACGACTTTCCGGTCTACGGCGCCGTCCGCCGTGATCTCCATTCTACTGCTCCTGGACCAGACGTCCTGTATCAAACCAGCTTGGACTCGACCTCGGCGCGCAGGCGACGGCGCAGGGCGGCCAGTTCATCCGGCGTTGTCACATGCGTGCAGAGCAGATCAATAAAGTCCCGGCCGGAGGTCGCCTTCGCCGCCGCGTCACGCACCAGCACGCAGGCGATCGGGCGGATAGACCGAACCAGCGCGGCCTGCGCGGCTGCCGCCGCTTCCGCTGATATCTTGACCGCGCCGCCAAGCGTCATGGCGGCAGGCGACACTGTCTGCGGTGCCATGCTCCCCGGCTCCTTCGGTGCCATGGTAGCCGTTCCCATCGTCCGCGACACATCCCGGCCGCCCAGCGTCGGCTCGACCCGGCCGCCGCCGATGGCTCGCAGGAACAGGCTGCGGTCCGCCGCGTTTGGCAGGCTGCGCGCCAGTCTGGCGTAAAGCGCCTCCGGGCTGGTGGTCTCCTGCGCGGTTCGCATCACCATCAGCCGGCCCATCGGGCCAACGAACTTCACCAGGTGCTGCTCCACCCGCTGCAGCAGAGCCTGATCCCAGGCCGGTGCCGGCAACGCCGGTGCCAACACGTGCGACGGCATGACGATCGTTGCCTGAGCATCCACTGCCGCATGACGGGACGACACGGCTTGCACCGCGGCGGCGAATTCGTCGGCTGACTGGAAGCGATGCATCCGATCCTTGGCAAGGGCCCGCCGCAGGACTCCGAGATAAGCCTGACCCCCGGCTGCCATGACCGGTCCGAGATCGGCGGCATCCGGCGCAGACACGCGCATCAGCGTTTCGGCGACGGTGCGGCCTGCGAATGGCGGCCGCCCGGACAGCATTTCATGCAGAATGGCGCCAACCGCGAACAGATCGGTCCGACGATCGACCGTATCGCCTGCCAGTTGCTCGGGCGCCATGTAGCTGGGGGTGCCCACCACGGCGCCGGACAGCGTGGTGGAACTGCCGGCGACACTCGCAATGCCGAAATCCAGCGATCTTCACCTGTCCGGACGAGGTCAGCAGAATATTCGCCGGCTTGATGTTGCAGTGGATGATGCCCTGGCCATGCGCATAGCCCAGGGCGTCCAGGACCCGCAGGATGATACGCGAGATCATCAGCGCCGCACGCCGCTCCGGCGCGCGCAGATGGAACAGCAGGCTACTGCCCTCCACCAGTTCCATGACGATCGCGGGGTCGCCGCCCTGGTCGAGAAAATCGAAGACGCCGACGATCGAGGCATGGCTGCACCGCCCGGCCGCCTGCACGTCCTGACGGAAGCGATTGACCGCCGCGGCGCGGGCCTCGGCGCCGTCCGCCTCGATCCGCACCACCTTGATCGCCACGTCGCGGCCGATTGCCGGGTCGTGTGCCTTGTAGACGATGCCCATCGCGCCGCTGCCAACGACATCCACAATCTGCTCGCGTCCGATTTCAGTCGGCCGGCCCGGTTCCGTCATTCCCACCGTCGGTTCATGGTTCCAGCATCCTCATGGCAATATCAAGACTGCGCCGCATCCGGTTGAAGGCGTTCGACAGCACGGCGATCTCGTCGTGGCCCTTCCGCTCATAATCCTCCACGCCCATGTCGCCGAGGCTGACGGCATTGGGCGACACGCGACAACGCTAGTATCTGATCGCAGAGAAGCGTGAGACGCGTAGCGGCCACGTTTCGGCGCGTGAATCAGATATTTCAGGCCAATAGCGACGTATCGCGCTTCTCTGATGCGCGATACTAGGTGAAACCAGGAAAATGCGCCTGGACGTCCTTGAACGTGGTTTGCGCCGCGAAGGACGGAACCGAGGCAGCCACGAACTTCGCGCCGCTGTTGTTCTGCGGTTCCGCGAGCGGTTCGACGAAGGTATCGGTGAAATGCCGGATCGCATCAGCCGAACTCATCATGATGCGTGCATTTTGCAGCACCTGTTCCCGTGCAGTGCCGATGAACAGGCGCTGCCGGAAGAAGCCGGCGCCGGCGAACCCGATCAGGAACGCGGCCAGCACCGCCAGATTGAATTTCGTTCTCAGTCCCATGGCTATACCTGCGCCTTCCTGACGATCATAATGCGAACACTGGCTGCATCGATACGAGGTTCTACGAGATGTACAGGCCGGTACCCGGCACGGCGACAGCGGCCTCGGTGGCGCTCGTTCGCGCGCCGCGGCATCGCGAAGTCACACGGCATCGCTGGTTCTCGATCCGCGGCTTGCGGCTGGCGACCGGCTTGACCCTTTTCACCTATGTCGGCAGCCATTTGCTGAACCATTCGTTGGGCAACATGTCCGTTCCGATGATGGAAGCCGGCCTGCTGGTGCAGAAATGGATCTGGCAGGGCATGATCGGCACGGCGGCGCTGTATCTGGCGTTGCTGACACATTTTTCCCTTGGTCTCTGGGCGTTCTACGAGCGGCGGCACTTTGGCTGGATCCGCGCCGAGATCGCCCAGGTCGGCCTGGGGCTGTGCATCCCGTTCCTGCTGATGAACCATCTGTTCGTCACGCGGATCGCCCTGACGCAGTTCGGCATGCAGAAGGGCTATGCGCAGGAGCTTTATTCCTTCTGGGTCGCCGCGCCCAGGTTGGGCGTCCTGCAGGTCTCGGTCCTGGTCGTCGCCTGGATCCATGGTTGCATCGGGGTTTATCTGTGGCTGCGGCTGAAACCGGCTTTCGAACGGGCAAAGCCGATCCTGCTGTGCGGTGCGGTCGTTCTGCCGATGCTCGCGTTGCTGGGCTTTTACCAGGGCGGCCGAACCGTGCTGGCACTGGCGCACGATCCGGCCTGGCGAGCGGCGAACCTGGCGTCCTGGCAGGTGGGCCGGCCGGCCGAAAACGGCCGGCTCCTGCGGCAGCGTGATATCAGCCTGCTGGTGGCGCTGGGCCTGGTCGGGCTGGTGCTGCTGGCCCGCTTCCTCCGGGCATGGCGTGAACGACTTGGGGGGATCGTTCAGGTCCGCTATCCGGACGGCCGCGTCGCGCGAATTCCCCGCGGCTTCAGCGTGTTGGACGCCAGCCGATCGGCACGCATCCCACACGCCAGTGTATGCGGCGGCCGTGCGCGCTGCTCGACCTGCCGGATACGCGTCATTGCCGGCGGTGAGTGCGTGTCGGCGCCCTCGGAGCTGGAACAGGCGGTGCTTGATCGTGTCGGCGCCGAACCGCTGGTGCGCCTGGCATGCCAGTTGCGGCCCGCGCGCGACATCGCCGTGGTGCCATTGCTGCCGCCATATTGGAACGCGGCGGCGCTGCGCACGAGGACATTTCCGCAGCCGGGCGAGGAACGCTTCATCGTCGTGCTGGTGGCCGACATGCGGGAGTCCAGCCGACTGGCGGAATTTCGGCTGCCGTTCGACGCCGTGTTCATCATCGGCCGCTTTGTCAACGCCATCGGCACCGCGGTGACCGAGGCCGGCGGTCTGCCCAACCACTTTACCGGCGATGGCCTGATGGCAACGTTTGGGTTGGCTTGCGCGCCCAGCCAGGCATGCCGTCAGGCCATCGATGCCGTCGGTCTGATCGGCCGTAACATCGCAGCCCTGAACAAGCTGCTGCTGCCCGACCTGACCGAGCCGATCCGTTTCGGCATCGGCGTACACGGAGGCCCTGCCGTGGTCGGTGAGATCGACTTCGCGGAAAAGCGTCTCTTTACCACGCTGGGCGATGCCGTGAACGTCGCGACCCGTCTGGAAGCAATGTGCAAGGACTTCAGTTGCGAAGCGGTCATAGCGCAGCCGGTCGTGGCGCTCAGCGGGAGGCGCCTCGCGGCGGATATCGAGCGCGAAGTGACCCTGCGAGGCCGTGAGGCCGCCCTGGTCGTGCATACCGTCGATCGTGCCGTACACCTGCATTGTCTTCCCGTCGCTCGATCAGAACCGTCGCGCCCGCCGCCCCTTGAGGAGAAGCCGACGGGCGGTTGGGCGTGACTATTGGTCGCTGTCGTCCTGGCGACGGTGTCGCAGGTCACATTTGTGATGATTTTGCGACGCCTGGCCCAGGCGAACACGGCTGTTGCGGCGACACCGTGTCAATTCCAGCGCATCGGACCCCCCAAAGGATACCAACGATGGATGCCGCCGCTCGACGCCAGGCGCTGACCCGAACGCAGATCTTCAGGTCCTTGGATCCGGCCTTGATCGACGCCGTGCTGGCCCGCGCCAGCGTGCGACGGATCGCACGCAATGATGTCATCCGCCGCCGGGGGGATGCCGGCACCGGCATGGTCATCATCGTCAGCGGCCGGGTGCGCATCGGTCTGATCTCGGCGGACGGACGGGAAGTCACGCTGACGATGCTGGGACCGGGTGAAGCGTTGGGCGAAATGACCCTGCTGGATGGCGGCGAATGCAGCGCCGACGCGACCGCACAGGAAGATTGCGTCCTGCTGATAATCGAGCGGACGCAGTTCCTGCGGCTTCTGCGATCCAATAACGATCTGTGCCTGCATCTGCTGTCGGTGCTGTTCGAACGTCTGCGGCATACCAATGCGGCGCTGGAGGATATGGCGCTGCTGGACCTGCCGACACGTCTCGGCCGGCTGCTGCTGCGTCTCTCCGGCAATTACGGCGTCGCTGGATCGCGGGGCAGCCGGATCGAGGTCAAGCTGTCGCAGAAAGACCTCAGCAACCTGGCTGGCGCGTCGCGGGAGAAAGTCAATCGGCAATTGCGGCAGTGGGAGGCGGACGGGGTCATAGGCAAGGAGAACGGGCGGCTACTGATCATGCGTCCCGAGGCGCTCGCACCGCTGGATTGATCGTGGCTTATCGAAACCCCTGAACGGGGATCAAAGGGGCATCCGCCCCTTTGCCGGTCCAGGGCAGCGCCCTGGCCTTCCTAGCTCACGCGCACGCTTGACCCGCCCGCGGCCCGGCGCCACACCGCGCGGATGACCACTCAAGCGCAAGTTGTGACCGAGGATGAGGCGGACATCCGTCTGGACCGATGGGTGCGCCGGCATTTTCCCGGCGTGCCGCAAAGCGCCATTCAGAAGCTGTGTCGCACCGGCAAGATCAAGGTGGACGGCAGCCGTGCGGCGACGGCGACGCGGCTGCTGGCGGGGCAGTCCATCCAGGTCCCTCCGCTGACCGAGCCGGCCGAACCGAAACCGCTCAGCCGGATTGATCCGCATGATGCGAAGGATCTTCAGGATGCGATCATCTATCTGGATGATCACATCCTGGTGCTGAACAAGCCCTACGGCCTGCCGGTTCAGGGCGGTCCCGGCATCGCCCGCCATCTTGATGGCATGTTGGACGTTCTCCGCCTTGGCTCCGAACATCGCCCCCGCCTGGTGCATCGGCTGGACCGCGACACCACGGGCGTGCTGCTGCTGGCGCGCACGCCGGGCACCGCCGGCAAGCTCGCCGCCGCCTTCCGCGGCCGGGACATGGAGAAAACCTATTGGGCGGTCGTTGCCGGCCGCCCCGTTCCGGTCGAGGGCCGCATCGACATGCCGCTGAAGCGCGTCGGCGGCGCCCGCGGGGAACGCACCGCCCCAACCGACCGCGACGATCCGGACGGCGCGCGTGCCGTCACCGACTACCGCACCCTGGATCATGCCGCCCGCAAGCTGGCCTGGCTGGAACTGAAGCCGCTGACCGGCCGCACGCATCAGCTTCGGGTGCACTGCGTCGCCATCCGCGCCCCGATCCTGGGCGACGAGAAATACGAGGAGCCCGACCAGAACAACGCCTTCGCCGCCCTGGTGCAGGGCCTGTCCAGCGATCTTCATTTGCACGCCAGGCGGCTGGAACTGCCGCATCCCGCCGGCGGCACGCTGCTGGTCGAGGCCGAGCTGCCCTCCCACATGAGAGCAACGTTCCAGACGCTGGGTTTCCATGCACCCCCGGCCCAACCACCCGCGAGACGCCGATGAGATCGCCTGTCCGCATCGCCTTGATCGCTGTTGCGTCTGTCATTGCCCTGGTGGTCATCGCGGCTGGCATCTTTCTCGCCAGTTTCGATCCCAACAGCCTGAAGCCGCGCATCATCGACGCCGTGAAGCGCGCGACCGGCCGCGATCTGGCGCTGAACGGTCAAATCGGCCTCAAGGCTTCCTTGTGGCCAACCATCGAGGTGCGGGACGTCAGCTTCGCCAACCCGCCGGGCTTCTCCCGCCCGCAGATGGCCACGCTCCAGTCCCTTGAGCTTCAGCTCGGACTGCTGCCGCTGCTGTCCAGCAAGGTCGAGATCGACCGTCTGGTACTGATCCACCCCGACATCCTGTTGGAAACCAACCCGGTGGGGAAGCATAACTGGGAGATCAAACCAGAGGTTTCACCGTCCGCCCCCGCCGCCGCGCAACCGTCCGCCGCCGCCAAGCATGGCGCCGCCGTCAGCGTGCGGTCGATCCAGATCCAGGACGGCACGCTGGCCTACCGCGATGACCGTACCGGCACGGCTCGCAGCCTTGGTTCGCTGGGGCTTGATGCCAAGGCCGCCTCGCCCGACTCGTCGATGCGTATCCACATGAGTGCGACCTATAACGGTGCCGCTTTCACCCTCGCCGGCGATACTGGCAGCCTGACCAGGCTGCAGGACAGCGAGGCGACGACGCCGTGGCCGGTCAATCTGGCACTCACTGTCGCCGGGGCAAAGCTGGCGGCGGACGGAACGCTGACCCACCCGCTGCAAGGCAAGGGCTATGACCTTTCGGTGAATGGCAGCGTTCCCGACCTGTCCGCCCTGGCTCCGCTGCTGCCGCCGCCGGCACCGCCGCCGCTGCATGACGTGACGTTCGCCGCCAAGGTCGCCGACCGGGGCAGTGACTGGCCGGCGGTCTCGGCCCTGACGCTGCACGTCGGCGCCACTGATCTTGGCGCCCAGATGCACGGCCTGAGCCTGGCCAGGCTGGACCTGTCGACCGCGTCCCTGGCTCAAGGGGTCAAGGCCGACGCCGCCGGCAACCTCGGCAACACGCCCTTCACCCTGTCCGCCATGCTCGGCCCTACCCCTGGCTTGAGCCTCGGCGCCGCCTCGCAACCCATCCCGTTGACGATGACACTCCAGGCGGCCGGCACCTCGACCACCGCGAAAGCCACGCTGATCGCCGCGGCCGGAGGCTTCGGCGATGGCGCCGCCCTGCGCGGCCTTAACCTAAGCAGTCCGGACGGCGACCTGTCGGGCGACGCCACGCTGGGTTTGCGGCCAAGACCGTCGCTGACCGCGACGCTGTCATCGAACCGCATCGACCTCGATGCCCTGCAAGCGGCTATGGATCACGCTGAAGGCCAACCGGCGCCCCAGGCAACGCCGCAACCGGCGGGTCAGCCAGCCGCTGGACCACCGCCCAGGCAGCACGGCGGCCGCCTGTTTTCTGATCAGCCGATCCCGTTCGGCCGGCTCCGCGCCGCCGATGCCGACCTGAAGCTGACGATCGGCACGCTGCGCAGCGGCGAAGCCGACTACAAGGCGATCCACGCCCGCGCCGTTCTGAACAACGGCAAGCTCGCGATCGATCCGTTCACCGCGGACCTGCCGCAGGGTCATATGGATGCGAAGCTGTCGGCGGACGCTGATCAAGCCGCTCCGCCGGTGCATGTGTCCGTCCGTGCCCCCGGCCTGGCGCTGAAGTCGATACTGACCGCCGTGCATCAGCCATCCTTCGCCAACGGCAAGCTGGAGGTCCAGGCCGATCTGAGTGGTGCCGGCGCCACACCGCATGCCCTTGCCGCCTCGCTGGACGGCAGTCTCGGGCTCGCCATGGCTGACGGCATGATCGACAACCGCTTGTTGGGAAGTATCTTTGGCCAGGTCATGAACGAGTTGAATGCACTCAATCTGGTCGGGCGCGGCGGCGCCAGTGACCTCCGCTGTTTCGGCGCCCGGTTGGACGCACATCATGGCATTGCAACCATTCGTGCCCTGGCGCTGAGTTCCTCGCTGCTGACCATGACCGGCAGCGGGACCATCAATCTGGGGGATGAGACGCTGGCCGTGACGCTGCGGCCCGAGGTGCGGATCGCCGGCACCAGCGTCGTGGTGCCGATCCAGTTGGCCGGCCCGATCCAGAAGCCCGCTACGTCGGTCAACAAGATCAATGCCGCCGAATCGAATGTCGGCTCGGTCGCCGGCGCGGTGGTCGGGGACGCCACGCCGCTGGGTATCGTTGGCGGCCTGCTGGGCGCCAACAAGCTGCTGGGGGGCGGCGACATCTGCACGCCCGCAATGGCGGCGGCGCGCGGGCAGGCGGTGCCGGCTCAGGCCCCGCCGAAGCCGGCGCCACCCCAGTCCAACCCCGCCCAGTCCAACCCCACCCTGTCCAACCCCGCTGCCGAATTGCGAAAGCTGTTCAAGTGAAGCGCTTCTGGGACACCGCGACGGTCAAGCACATGGCCGACGGCCACGCCATCCTGCTGGATGGAAGCCTCATGCGGTTGCCGGGCAGCGCCGCCCTGGTTGTCGGCCCCCCCAGGCTGGCAATGGCGATCGCCGAGGAATGGCAGCTTGCCGGCGGCGGCAAGGGCAGCGAGATGAGCTTTTCGGACACCCCGCTGACGCGCCTCGCCGGCACCGCCCAGGCGCGCATCGCCCCTGATCCCGCACCGACCATCGACGCCATCGCCCGCTACGGCGAGTCCGATCTGCTGTGCTATCGGGCCGCGACGCCTCGCGCGCTGGTCGAGCGCCAGACCAGGCTGTGGCAGCCCTGGCTGGACTGGGCGGCGCTGACGCACGATGCGCCGCTGCGGGTCACTACTGGCGTCGGCTATATCAGGCAGCACCACGACAGCATCGCCGCGCTGAAACGGGCGGTGGCGCGAATGGATGTCCACGCTCTCGCCGCTCTTGGCATCGCTGTCCCGGCGCTGGGCAGTCTTGTGCTGGGTCTTGCGCTGGCCGCGGGCGAACTGGACGCCGCAACCGCCGCGGCCCTGGGCGCACTGGACGAGGTGTTCCAGGCGGAGCAATGGGGCGAGGATAACGAGGCGATGGTTCGGCGGGCAGCGATCGCGGCGGAGGTTGCCCTGGCCGCCCGATACATTGCCCTGACGCGGGAGGATACGGCGTGAATGCGAAGCGACTGGTCATCGCGGGAAAGGTCCAGGGCCTTGGCTACCGCGATTGGATGGTGGTGAAGGCGCGCGAACTGGGCGTCTCCGGCTGGGTTCGCAACCGGGCGGACGGCACGGTGGAGGCTTTGATCGCCGGCGATATAGCGGCCATGGAGGAACTGTCGCGCATGTGCCGGCGCGGACCCAGGATGGCCGAGGTCAGCAGCATCAATGAGGAAATAGCCGATCCGCCGACCGAACCCGGCTTTCATCGTGTGGCGTCGGTCTGATACCAGCGACCCGAAGATACCGTGTTAAAAGGGCAAGCGGGAAGGAAACCTATACGTGCTCCCGACCCTGTTCAGACCGTCGCCGCCTTGGTTACGGCGCTTCTGGCTTTCCCGAAAACGATGGTGTTTGGGAATGCCGCGTGTTGCTTCGAGAAAGCAGCTTCGAGGACGTCGCCTTAGCGAGCATCGCTACAGCGAAGGCCATCCGCCAACAACGCCACCATTCGCTGCGCCTGCGCGGGCTCGTCAACCTCCGACATGGACAAGCGGGCGATCGCGCCGAGCAATTCACCTGCAGCAATGTCCGACCGGATGCGCCCGGCGGTGATCGCTGAAGCAAGAAGCCTCTCAAGCGCAGGGCGAAGGTGTGCGTCGAAGTGCTCCGGCAAGGCCGCATAGGCGGGCTCGCCCGAGTGGAGCGCGCCGGCGAGCCCGCGCTTGGTCGCGAAGAAGGCGGAGAAGCGCTGCATCCACCGCCTGAGCGCTTCGAACGGTTCATGCTCGGCCGCCAACTCGACGGCGGCCTCTGCACAGTCATCAATTTCGCGACGAAAGACGGCGGCGATCAAATCTGATCGCTGCGGGAAATGCCGGTACACGGTGCCCACGCCTAGGCCCGCCTTGCCGGCTATGTCGCGGATGGGAGCATCCACCCCGGTGACGGCGAAAATCTCCTTCGCCGCCTGAAGCAGCGCATCCAGACTGCGCTGCGCATCCGCCCGCATAGGCTTGGACGCGCCCCCCTCCGCCTCACTGTTCAACCCTGATTGCACGCTGGCCTCTTTACAGACGGAACGTAGTTCCGTATAGATAGTGAACGTCGTTCCGCTTCTCTGTAACGGCTCGAACGGCTTTTGACCACCGCGAATAGCGACCCTGGAGATCGGCCCATGAACACTGACGTTTTCAATCTCGCCAGCAAGACCGCCCTCGTCACGGGGGGCAGTCGCGGCATCGGCGCGGCCTGCGCCAAGCTGCTGGCCGAGCGCGGCGCCTCGGTTGCGATCACTTATTCGCGCAGCGCGGAGCGGGCCGAAGCCCTCGTGAGTGAAATCACAGCCGCAGGCGGATTGGCGTTCGCGATCGCGGCCGACGCGGGCGAAGTGGACGCCGCCAAGGCAGGCGTGGCTCAGGCCATCGATCGGCTTGGCGGACACCTCGACATCCTGGTCAACAACGCTGGGATCGCCGAGCATGGTCCGATCGGACTGCTGAGCGACGACACGTTCGAGCGGCAGATGGACATCAATGTGCGCGGCGTCTGGTACACGACATCGGCCGCCGTAGCGGCGATGCGCGATGGTGGACGCGTCATCAACATCGGCAGCTTCCTGGGCGAGCGCGTGTCGGCGCCCGGCACGAGCGCCTATGGCATGACCAAGCACGCCGTGGCGGGGTTGACCAAGGGATGGGCGCGCGATCTTGCGGCCCGGCAAATTACGGTCAACACGGTCGAGCCCGGATCGATCGAGACCGAGGCCAATCCCAACGAGGGTGAGCGGGCAGCGATGATCAAGATGATGGTCCCGCTTGGTCGCTACGGACAGCCCCGCGAGGTTGCCGAGCTTGTGGCCTTCCTGGCCTTGCCGGCGGCGAGCTACATCACGGGCGCGCAAATCCTCGTTGATGGGGGCATGTTGGCCTAACGACAGCATGCTCCTCGCGCCAGCGCTGAGGGTCACGCGCTGACCGTATTGGCCAGCCTGGTCGTGCCGATGCGCGTCCGGGCGGCAGGGCACACCGCCTTGCGCCCTGCTCAGTCTTCAACATACCAATCGAAAGTCGCAGCGCGATGACGCATGGACAGCACCCCATCGGCACCGGGTTCACCGCCGCTTCGACCGCGGACGATGTGCTTGCCGGCCTCAACTTATCCGGCCGGAACGCCATCATTACCGGAGGCCACGCCGGCATCGGCTTGGAGGTCACGCGCGCGCTCGCGAAAGCAGGAGCGTATGTGGTCGTGGGCGCCCGCGACCCGGAGTGTGCCGCCCGAGCGTTAGCGGGGATCGATCCGGTCGAGGTTGATCGTCTCGATCTGCTCGATTCGGCGTCGATCGACGGCTTCGCAAAGCGTCGGCTCCGAAGCGAACGTCCGCTACATGTGCTCGTGAACTGCGCCGTGGCGTCCGGCGGCCCGGAGCGCGACCCTCGCGGGTACGAGACACAGTTCGCGACCAATCACCTGGGGCACTTCCAGCTTACGCTGGCGCTGCTGCCCGCGCTGCGGGCCGCTTCGGGTGCAAGGGTCGTCAACGTTTCGTCCGGTGCCCAGCGGTTCGGTTCGATGCGTTGGGACGACCTCCAGTTCACGCAGGAGTATAACTCCCTTGCCGCCTACGCTCAGTCCAAGGTCGCCAACGTCCTGTTCGCGGTCGAACTGGACCGGCGCTGGGCGGCGGACAGCGTTCGCGGCTATGCGGTTCATCCCGGTGTCGTTGCGGGCACCAAGCTGACCAGCGCGGCCGGTGACGCCGCGTTGAAGCGAATGGGGCTGATCGATGAGGCCGGCGAGCCGATCATCGACCCTGCCGCGGGGAAGAAGACGCCGGCCCAGGCGGCCAGTACAATCGTGTTTGCCGCGACCAGTCCGCTGCTGAACGGCAAGGGCGGCGTGTACCTCAAGGACAACGACATCGCCCCTCTGGTCGATGAACAACCTTCCCTCACCAACAATGCCATCCCGGCCGACGCCGCATCGCACTCCATCAATCCGGAAGCGGCGCGCAGATTATGGACGGTGAGCGAGGCCCTTCTTGTTTAGGAACTTGGGGCAACCTGATCCGCCGGTTTCCGAGACTCCGATGCAGATTGCCCATCAGGGCAGGGCACCGTCTTCTCGACAAGGAACGTCCGGCGGGCAGGGCAGGGCTTTTTCCTTGCAGGGAGGTCCTGGCGGAGATCCCGAAACCGAACGTTCAACGGGAAGACGGTTCCGCAGCGTGGTGAAGCGGCGTTGTTGGATGCCGCCTTCCTAAAACCTGTTCCCGGATCGCCTTTCCCGAAACTGCTCGATCCACATGGCGGAAAGGGATTCGCTTAGGTGCTGGAACGGTCCCCCGGGCCGCATCAGGACTACACCTGCTCACCACCCTACCCGGCACTTGGAAGCGGATGGCTTTTGTGATTCTAGACTCTTAAAGTGAAAGGCTTCTGTGTTCGAACGATCGCATGCGCGAAGACCAGGATCTTCCGAGCGATGGCCAGCAGAATGACCTTCGGCGGCTTATCCGCCGCCCTCGTACGTTGCACGAAGCCGGCCAAGGCAGGATTACGGCGCCTGCTACTGAGCGCGCACATGTACAGCGCATGGCGCCGGCGCTCTGATCCCATCCTACTGATACGGCCGGGGCGGCGTACCGTGCTACCAGAGCTACACGTCTGGGGGAACAAACCGGCAAAGGCGGCAAGCCCCTTCGGGGTGAAACCATCGATGTTCGGCACTTCGGCCAGCAGTATGGGGGCGGTGACCATTCACACGGTCCGAGGGCCAAGGGAGAACACCGCCGCGACTGGTGACGATGGCCACTGGCACCAGCAACGGCAACTTACAAGGGCCGACTGGTCCGCGCGCTTGCTCGCTCGCCCGGGCATGACGGATTCAAAGCGGAGCCACCTGATCGGAAACTGCTCTAAAGCGCGATTGGTTTAGGTTGACCCACGCATCGCGCTTTGACTGGTTGTTCGATCGCGTGATTCACGCCTTCTGACTGGGTCGGCCTCAGGCGATCACGCTTTAGAACAGTCTGCCGCCGTTCGGAACGATGAAGTCGGGCCTGACCAGAACCACCGCGCCGTCCGTATCAGGCATGCCGAGAGTAAGAACCTCGCTGATGAACGGGCCGATCTGGCGCGGCGGAAAGTTCACCACGGCGCAGACCTGACGGCCGATAAGCTGGTCGCACCGGTAATGCGTGGTGATCTGCGCGCTGGAGTTCTTCACCCCGACCTCCGGGCCGAAATCGATCGTCAGCTTGACCGCGGGCTTGCGCGCCTCGGGGAACGGCCGAGCGTCGATGACGGTGCCGACCCGGATGTCCACGGCGTCGAAGTCTTCAAGGCGGATCATGCGTTCCCCTCCGGTACGTTGCCACCACGGCGGCCTGGGATAATGTGACGGTTCAGTTGATGTCGAGGTAGTCCATGCGCGATTTCCAGTTCACCGGCCGCAGTCCGGTTTATGCCACTCATGGGATGGCGGCAACGTCGATGCCGGCGGCCACCCTGACGGCGCTGGACGTGCTGCGCGCCGGCGGCAACGCATTGGATGCCGCGGTCGCCGCGGTGGCGGTGCAGTGCGTGATCGAGCCGCAGTCCACCGGCATCGGCGGCGACTGCTTCTGCCTCTACGCACCGGCCGGGACCGGCAAGGTCTATGCGCTGAACGGGTCCGGCTGCGCCCCCGCGGCGGCCTCCATCGACTGGTTCGAGAGCCATCAGATCCGCGCCATCGAGAACACCTCGCCGCACGCCGTCACCATACCGGGCGCGGTGAACGCCTGGGAAACCCTGCTGAAGGCGCATGGCCGCAAGGGACTGGACGAACTGCTGCAACCGGCGATCCGCTATGCCGAGGAGGGCTGGCCGGTGCATCCCAAGGTGTCCTGGGACTGGAAGCGCAACGAGGACAAGCTGCGCAAGGGCGGTTCGACACCATTCCTGCCCGGCGGCAAGGCACCCGCGGTCGGCGACCTGTTCGCCCAGCCGGCGCTCGCGGAGACACTGCGCCTGATCGCCAGGCATGGCGCCAAGACCTTCTATGAGGGTCCGGTCGCCGCCGACATGGTCGCCACCTTGCGCGCCCGCGGCGGCCTGCACACGCAGGAGGATTTCGCCGCCGGCCTGCACAATGCCGAGTTCGTCGAGCCGATCACGCTGAACTGGAAGGGCTACGACATCTATCAGTGTCCGCCGAACGGCTCCGGCATGATCATGCTGATGATCATGGGCATGCTGGGCGGGCTGCCGTCGGCACCGGATGGGCCGACCGGCCTGATCCGCGCGCAGCGCCATATCGAAGCGGCTCGGCTGGCCTACCGCGACCGGGATGCCTTCCTGGCCGATCCGGGCATGGCGGACGTTCCCGTCAAGAAACTTCTCAGCGCCGAATATCTGGCGTCGCAGCGGGCGTTGATCCGCGATGACACCGCAATGCGCGACCTGCCGGCGGCCGGCGAGGCGCTGCTGCCGCCGCACAAGGACACGGTTTATCTGTGCGTCGTCGACAAGGACGGCAATGCGTGCAGTTTCATCAACTCGCTGTTCCAGGCGTTCGGCACCGGCATCCTGTCGCACCAGTCCGGCGTGATGCTGCAGAACCGCGGCTTCGGCTTCCGGGTGGAACGTGGCCATCCCAACTGCATCGCGCCCGGCAAGCGCCCGATGCACACGATCATTCCGGGCATGCTGATGCGGGATGGCCGGGCGGTGATGCCGTTCGGCGTGATGGGCGGCCACTTCCAGCCGATGGGGCAGTCCTGGTTCCTGACCAATTTCCTCGAGTACGGATTGGACATCCAGCAGGCAATCGATCTGCCCCGGCTGTTCCCGTATGAAGGCAAGCTGCAGGTCGAACGCGGCATCTCCACCGATCTGGTGCGCCGGCTGGCGGCGATGGGGCACCAACCGGAGGAAGCCGAACGGCCGCATGGCGGCGGCCAGGCGATCTGGATCGACCACACGCGCGGCTGCCTCGTGGCCGGATCGGAACCGCGCAAGGACGGCCTGGCACTGGGGTATTGAGCATGACGGAGGCATGTGATCTGACGGCTGTCGAAGCCCGTCGGCTGATCGGCGTCCGCGGGCTTTCCGCGGCCGAACTCCTGCAAAGCTGCATCGCCCGGATCGAGGCGGTCGATCCCGCCGTGAACGCGATGGTCACGCGGGATTTCGAGCGGGCGCGCGCGGCGGCGAAGGCGGCGGATGCGGCGGTGGCACGCGGCGACGCCTTGCCGGCGCTGCACGGCTTGCCGATCGGCATCAAGGACCTGCAACCCACCGAGGGCCTGCGCACCACCTTCGGCAGTCCGTTGTTCGCGGATCACATTCCGGTGGCGGATGACCGTATCGTCGCGTCCCTGCGGCGCGCGGGCGCGATCGTCATCGGCAAGACCAACACGCCCGAATTCGGCGCCGGCGCGAACACCCGCAATGCCGTCCATGGCGCGACCGGAAATCCGTTCGATCCTGCAAAATCCTGTGCCGGGTCTTCCGGCGGTTCGGCGGTGGCTTTGGCGACCGGCATGGCGCCGATATGCTCCGGTTCCGACACCGGCGGATCGCTGCGCAACCCGGCGGCATTCTGCGGCATCGTCGGATTCCGGCCAACACCGGGGTTGGTGCCGAATGATAGACGCCTGCATGGGTGGAGCGGGCTGCCGGTGGTCGGGCCGATGGCGCGCACCGTCGCCGATACCGCTCTGCTGCTGGCCGCGATGGCGTCCGATGATGCCTCCGATCCATTGGCGACAACCGTCCATGGCATGACGGTGCGGCGGGCGGCTGGCTTCTACCCGCCGGCGCGCATCGACCTGTCCGGGCTGCGCGTCGCCGTAACGCCGGATTTCGGCTTTGCACCGACCGAACGTCTGGTGCGGGCCACATTTGCCGAGAAGCTTGGCCTGTTCCGGCATGTGTTCGCGCGGGCCGAAACGGCATCGCCGGATTGCGCCGGCACCGACGGGGTGTTCGAGATCCTGCGCTCACTGGGATTCCTGGCGGCGCATTTGGAAAAGGTGCGCCAGACGCCCGAACTGGTAGGGCCCAACGTGCGGGCAAATGTCGAGGAAGGGCTGCGCTATTCGGCGGCGGATGTGGCACGGGCGATGACGGCGCAGACCGCGATCTATCGGCGCTGGCAATCGTTCTTCCAGAGCCATGACATCATCCTGACCCCGGCGATCACGGTCAGCCCCCGGTCGTGGCGGGAGCTGTATCCGGCCGACATCGACGGCGTGCCGACGCGGACGTATTTCCACTGGCTGGCGATGGCCTACGCGGTGACGGTGGTGGGACATCCCGCGGTCTCGCTGCCGGTTGGGCTGGACCGCAACGGCATGCCGTTCGGCTTGCAGATCGTCGGACCGCGTGGCGGGGATGCGCTGGTCCTGCGGGTCGCCGCGGAACTGGAGGCGCTGCTGGCCGGCGACATCCGTACGGCAAGGCCCGTGCCGGATATGAAGGTTGCGGACCGCCGCGCCGATCAGCGGGATGCAAGGCTTTCTGGGCTTTGATTAGCGCGGGTTCCGATCAGGTCGCTCCATTTCGAATCCGTCATGGCCGGGCAACCTGATCAGCAACCGCGCCAGACGCATTTCCGATCCGGTCGCTGCGTTTTGAACCCGCCATGGCCGGGCGAGCTGATCGGAAATTGCGCCAGACGCATTTTTCATCAGGTCGCTGCGTTTTGAATCCGTCATGGCCGGCCTTGTGCCGGCCATCTGCGCACCGCCGGCTGGGGGCGGACGGCCGGGACGAGCTCGGGCATGACGAACTGGTGCAACCTGATCAGAAACCGCGCTAACCCTTGAAAGCTCGGTCTGCCTCCCCATCTACCATCCATGTGGATGGTATGAAGATGGTCGAAAGCAGAATTTCCGAAAGCGAGAAGATCACGATCAACCTGGGTTTCGTCGACCTCGGCCACATCGACCTACTGGTACGGGACGGTTTCTATTCCAACCGCACCGATCTGATCCGTACCGCCATCCGCAACCAGATCGACCGCCATGCCGAGGTGGTGCGTCAGTCCGTGGTTCGGCAGACGCTGGATCTAGGGTTGCGGCACTACAGCCGGGAAGCTCTGCAGGCGTTCCGCGATCGCGGCGAGATGGTTCGCATCAACGTGCTGGGTCTGGCCAGCATCGCCCAGGATGTGACGCCGGATCTGGCGCGGGCGGTGATCGCGTCGGTCACCGTTCTGGGTGCTCTGCATGCCAGTTCGGCGGTGCGGGCGGCGCTGGCGGATCGCACCAACTGAACATCACGACCCTAGCCCGTTCTCCGTCCTGAAAGACATGATCATGAAGATTTCGCTGTCCGACGCAATGAACGCGGCAACGCGCCTAAGCCAGTCGCGGCTGATCCAGCCGAACCGATTGACCGAGGCGTCCGCGTCGCTGCAACGCCTCCTCGATGGCGTGCGACTGCGGGCCAGCGAGACGGTGCGTGCCCCTGGGACGGCATCGTCCACTGGCCGGGATGCCGGGCAATTCCTGTCGAGGACATTCGGCAACCAGGCGGGCAGCCGGCCCTACAAGCTTTACATCCCAAGTGGTTATCACGGACAGCCGGTTCTATTGATCGTCATGCTGCATGGCTGCACCCAGTCCCCCGACGATTTCGCCGCCGGAACCCGCATGAACCTGGCAGCCGAGGCGCAAACCTGCCTGGTGGCTTATCCAGGGCAAACCAGCGCCGCCAACGCGCAAAAGTGCTGGAACTGGTTCAACGCCGGCGATCAGCGGCGTGACGGCGGGGAGCCATCGCTGATCGCCGGCATCACCCGACAGATCATGCGGGATTATGCCGTCGATCCAGCCAGGGTCTATGTCGCCGGATTATCGGCCGGGGGTGCGGCGGCGGCGATCATGGGACATGCCTATCCCGAGCTGTATGCCGCCGTCGGCGTGCACTCCGGGCTGGCATGCGGCGCGGCGCGAGACATGCAGTCGGCGCTCGCCGTGATGCGGACGGGTGGCGGCGGACCCGCGCGGCTCGCCGAACAGCGGGTGGTGCCGGCGATCGTGTTCCATGGACAGCGGGATACCACGGTCAATCCGCGAAACGGTGACGCGGTCGTCGCCCAGGTGGTTGATAGCACCGTATATACAAAGCGGCAGGAGGATGGGCAGGTTCCGCACGGTCATGGCTACAGCCGGATACTGTATTTCAATGCGGCCGGAGCGGTCGTGGTGGAGAAATGGATGGTCCAAGGCGCCGGCCACGCCTGGTTCGGCGGCAGCCCGGCTGGGTCTTACACTGATCCCAAAGGTCCCGATGCGACGCAGGAGATAATGCGGTTTTTCCTGGCGCATCCCCGGTAATTATCACGGACTTTAGCCGAGCACGACAACCGGCCGAGGGCCATGCGCCCGAAAGCCGCTAGCCACCGATACCGACGCGCCCTGTTGTCAGTGTCGAAGAAGGCCGCCGGTGACATCTCGATCAACCCGACATTCATCGCCGCCGCGGCGCGATGCAACATCCTGTCGCGTGTCGCCAATGCGATGCCACGGCCCGATCCGGCAAGCTGCGATGCAGCGTTCGGCTCGCGTCCGTGGCTTCATCATGAAAACACCAGGCGGCTGTGACGAAGGCATCAATGACAACCGGGTCTAGTATCTCGGCACAGTGATTTTGACCGGCTGGAGCAAGCGGGACCGAAGGGTCCGGCGACCCACTTTACGCAGCAGCCAGCCTTCACAAAACCGGGCAGACTGGGCAGACTGGTCTGCCAACGTGTTGCCGGAGGGAGTGCGATGCCGTTTTACGAGAAAGGTGATGTCCTGATCCGTTACGAGGAAGCTGGGAACGGTTTTCCGCTGCTCCTCGTCCCCGGCGGCGGCCTGAACTCGCGCGTGAGCAACTGGCCCAATGCGGTTTTTAACTCGATGGAGATATTCAAGGACGAGTTTCGTTGCATTACGATGGATCAGCGCAATGCGAACGGCGGCGAGTCCAGCGGCCCAATCCCCGCCGCTGACCCGTGGGACGCCTTCGCCGATGACCAGCTCGGGCTGATGGACCATCTCGGGATCAAGCGATTCCTTTTCATGGGCTACTGTATTGGCGGCTGCTTCGCGCTCAAGCTGATGCAGCGGGCGCCAGAACGCGTGATGGCCGGCGTGCTGGTCCAGACGGTCGGGCATCACCCTGAGCACCCGGATTACATGTTCAATGCAGGACGGGACGTCTGGGCGCCGGAGTTGCTACCCCGGCGGCCCGATCTCGACATGGCGCAGGTCGAGCGTTATCTGCATGACCTTTACCGCGTACGGCCCGAGTTCGTTTACAGCGTGTCGCCGGACTTCGCGCGTTCCTGCCAAACACCCATTCTGGTCCTGCCGGACGAAACGCCTGCCCATCCGCTTGTGTCCTCCATCGATGTCGCCTCGCTCTGTCCGAACGCCGAGATAACGGTGTTTCCTTGGCGTGAGCCGCCGGAGCTGAAGGCCAGGACGATCAACCGGGTTCGAAGCTTTCTTCGGGCGCATCGGCCCGCCGGCTGACAGCCTCGCCCACTGACATCGATCGTTACGCAGAATCGACCCGAGCCGTCGGAATCGGAGGCACGGACATCTGCTCCTTCGGCCGCGCTTGATCCAACCGGTCAAAATCACTGTGCGGAGGCACTAGAGCAATATCAGCCTGACTGGAATAGCGAAGCGATCTCAGGCTGATGAAATTGCTCGTGAAATACAGCTAGAGCGGTTCCACGCTTGGTGGAACCGCTCTAGCATTTACCGTCGGCGTCTCGGAACATTCTCCAGTCGCCATGGAGCGTCTGACCTGCTGCCAGTTCTTCCATGCGCTTCAATGTTGCCTTGATCAGCGCCATGTTCCGCCGGACGACGGATACAAGTTGGGCCACCAGTGTTCCGCGCCGGGTGATGGTGAAGCTCTCGCCCTTTGCCACGCGCTCCAGCAAGGCGGACAGTTGGGTCTTCGTCTCAAAGGCGCCAATGCTATCCACCTCAACCCGTCTCCAACCAGATTGCGACAGGGCGAAGGTTAACATCGTCCAGGGCAAATCGGGTCCATTCGACTCGCTGACGCTGCCACGCAAGCAATAGGACAAGATTGCAGCCCCGGCAGACGTCGTCGACCCGAAACATCACCCACCTGCTCCTTGTCCGGCAGCACGGCCTCAAGGACCTGCCAGCTTGCAAACGCCGCATGTTCATCCCGATCGGAATCCACGTTAAGGTTCCTTCGCCCGACTGCGCATAAAGGTTCACCCATGTCCCACATCCACGACCTCATCGTCATCGGCGGCGGCCTGGTCGGCGGTGCCATCGCCTGGGGTGCGCAGGCCAAGGGCGCGTCCGTTGTCCTGCTCGATGAAGGCGACATCGCCTTTCGCGCCGCCCGCGGCAATTTCGGCCTGGTCTGGGTGCAGAGCAAAGGCGCCGGCATGCCGCCCTATGCGCACTGGACCCGCCAGTCGGCGGCGCTGTGGCCCGATCTCGCCGCCAGCCTGCGGGCCACCACCGGCGTGGACACCGCGCTGCACCAGCCCGGCGGCCTGGCCTTCTGCCTGTCGGATGACGAATACGAACAGCGCGAAAACATGCTCCGCCGCATGCATAACGAAAGCGGCGACATCGGCACCCGCATGCTCAGCCGCCAGGACGTCCGCGCCATGGTGCCCGGCTTGGGGGACAAGGTCACCGGCGCCAGCTTCTGTCCGATCGACGGCCACGCCAGCCCGCTGCATCTGCTGCGCGCGCTGCATCAGGCGCTCGGCCCGGCCTATCGCCCGCACCAGCGAACCGACCGCATCGACGCCACCCCAGACAGCTTCACCGTACACTGCGGCACAACCAGATACATCGCTCCAAGGATCGTCATCGCCGCCGGCCTCGGCAGCCGCGACCTTGCTCCGCTGGTCGGACTGCACATGCCGGTGGCCCCGTTGCAGGGCCAGATCATCGTGACCGAGCGGATACGCAAACTGCTCGACTATCCCACCCACCTGCTGCGCCAGACGGACGAAGGCACCGTCATGCTCGGCGACAGCCAGGAGGACGTGGGCTTCGACCTCAGCACCCGCGTGGCGGTGCTGCAAAAGATCGCCGACCGCAACACCCAGATTTTCCCGGCACTGAAACAGGCATCGGTCATCCGCATGTGGGCGGCCTTGCGGGTGATGTCACCGGACGGCTTCCCGGTCTACCAGCAGTCCGTCCGCTATCCCGGCGCGTTCGCCGCCACCTGCCACAGCGGCGTGACCTTGGCGGGCGCGCATGCATTGGCGCTGGCGCCGGCGATCCTGGCCGGAACCTTGCCGGATATCTTGTCCGCGTTCGCCAGCACCCGCTTCGGCGAAAGCATCGCTGCATAGAGCGTGATCGCCTGAGGCTGATCCAGTTAGAAGGCGTGAATCACGCGATCAAACAATGCCTTAGCACTACTCTGCCACCTTTGGCGGCATCCGGCATTATTGAGGCGTTCATCAGCCTGGAGCGGCAGCATGGCGGCGAACGCCCATGCTCACTGGACCGAGGCGCTTGAGGCATGGCTGGCACCCTTCCTGGCGCGCTTGAAGCCTGCGGCCCGGCAACATTCGGCGGTGGTGTATCTGCAAGGGCTGACCCTGCCGGGTGAGCGCAATAGCATCGAGCCGCTGGCGCAGCGGGTGGCGCCAGGGGCGGTGCAGCAGTTGCACCATGTCATTTCCACCTCTCGTTGGCCCACCGTGCCGGTGGAAGCCGAACTGGCCAAGGCCGCCGATCGGCTGGTGGGCGGCACGGATGCGGTGCTGGCGGTGGATGATACCGCGCTGGTCAAGAAGGGACGCCACTCGGTTGGGGTGGCGCACCCGTATTGCGGGCAGTTGGGCAAGCAGGCGAACTGCCAAAGCCTGGTCTCGCTCATTCTGGCGCGCGCCGAGGTGCCGGTGGGTATGGGGTTGCGGCTGTTGTTGCCAAAAGACTGGGCCTGTGATGCCGAACGCCGCCGGGCGGGCGTGCCGGAGGCGGTGGTATTGCAGCCGAAATGGCACATCGCATTGGACGAGATCCAGCGCGTGATCGGCCAGGGCGTGCGGTTTGGCGGCATCGTGGCGGATGCCGAGTATGGCAAGGTGGCGGCGTTCCGTCTGGCTTCGAGAGCCGGTCCACACTCTGGTGGCCGATCATCCGACGCTGCTGCTGATGGCCGAGGCGCTGCTGCGGGCGCGTGCGGTGGTGCTGGAACAGTTCCTCAAGCTGGACAAGAAGGTCCACGGCGCGGCGTGCGCTGACATGCGGGCGCGGCTGTTGACGACGATCCCAGGCGTGGGATCATCAATCATCGCGCTGAGCTATGTCGCGGCGATCGACGATTCCGGACGGTTCAAGTCCTCCAGGACAGTCGGCGCGCTGTTTGGCCTGACACCGAAGCGCCAGCAGTCCGGCGAGACGGATGTGACCGGGCGGATCTCGAAGATCGGTGACGCCGGCGTACGCACGGCGCTCCATGCGGTCGCCAATGTCATCCTGGAACATCCGGTGAAGGGGTCTGCGCTGAAGCGGCGGGCGAAGCTGACCCAAGGTTCCGTCGGCGCAAGCCGAGGGAATGGCCAGATGAGGGGATGAGCGTGGCCAAGCGGACGGGGATGCGCAAGGCCAAGGTGGCGCTGGCGCGCAAGCTGGCGGTGGTGATGCATCGGATGCTGGTGGATGGCGCCGCGTTCGTGGCGGAAAAGGCTGCAGCGGCGGCATAACAAAAGGAGAGAACACGGGTTCGGGGGGCGGGACAACCAGCCTTCCGGAGCAAGGTCGCGTCGCCGGGACGAGGGATCAGGTCAGACCGCATCACGCCGAGCGGCGCCGCAAGGCTCACCGCGCATCTGTTGGATTGGCCGGCCGCTCCTCATCAGACGCCATCAGGCGGCGGCCAGGCGCCGACCCCGGACAGAAGCGCGACACCGGCGAGGGGATAAGGCTCCAAGCGCGAAGACGCAGGGCCGGCCGACGTCGCCCGGCTGACCCGAGGCTGGCGTCGTGTGGCGCCGCCCTTAAGGACGCGGCGCGCCGGCTGCGCCGGTGGCTTGCGGCCATCCTTAACCGCGGCGCCACACGACGCCGAGGGACGCTGTAGGCCGGGACGGGAAAACGGCGCATCAGCCGAACCAGAAAACTGGCAAAAAGGCAGAGAACTTGAGGAAACCACACTTGAAAGGGATTGACACACGAAGGCCCGTTACAGAAGCGTGATCGCCTGAGGCTGACCCAGTCAGAAGGCGTCAATCACGCGACCTGACAAGGCGTTAACCATGATCGGACACCGGCGCTGATGCAATCGCAATCGATCATGGTCTAATCCTGGGTCACTTCATCAATAAGGATGATCGCGGGGGGCATCCGCATCAGCCGCTGGGTTGGACAGCGTCAGCACCATCAGTTCCTCATCAAACAGGTCCGCGCCGATCCGCAGGCTTGCCGGCTCCACGCCACAGGATCGAAAACCGGCACGCAGGTAAAGCTGGCGGGCCGACTCGTTGCCGACCGTCACGGACAAGGTCAGGCTCAGCAGGCCGATGCACCGGGCGTGCCTGATCAGTGCCTCCATCAGCGCCCGTGCAAGGCCGGTCCGGCGGCTATCGGAGGCGACATAGACGCTGACCACATGCCCCTTGTGGCGCTGCTTGATCCGGCTGGGGACCAGCACGGCGGCGCAACCGACAAGCCGGCCCGCCACGAAGCCGCCAAGCATCATCCCGGGCGGTTCGGCGATCAGGCGTCCGGTATCTTCCGCTTGCTCTTCCTCGAACGAAATACCGAACGCTTCAGGATGCGCCCGCAACGCCTGCAGCCGCAGCGGCCGGAGGTCCGCCAAGTCGCTGCGTACCAGGCGGCGGATCAGCCAGGATGGCCGACCGACAGCGGCCTGACCGCAGGCGGACCGGCCGGCAGGCGGGCGGCTGGAAACGGGCTGGCCGGAAGGGGACGTATCCGTCAGCGCAGCGCCTCCGCGATGCGGGCGGCCAGCCGGCGGGCGACATCGTGCTTGGCCAGACGCGGCCAGTCCTCGATCCCGCCGGCGGCGACGATGTGAACGCGGTTTTCCTCGCCGCCCATGATGCCGGTGGCGGGTGAGACGTCGTTGGCGACAATCCAGTCGGCGTTCTTGCGTCCCAGCTTGGCCTGAGCATTACGCATCACGTCGTCGGTCTCGGCCGCGAAGCCGATCACCAGTCGGGGGCGACGTGGGCCCGGGGCGGCGATGGTAGCCAGGATGTCCGGATTGGGCACCAGGGTCAGCGCCGGCGCGGCGGCGCCGGGCTGCTTCTTGATCTTGCCGGAAGCGGCCTGCTCGACGCGCCAGTCGGCGACGGCGGCGGCGAACAAGGCGATATCGGCTGGCAGGGCGGACTGGCAGGCGTCCAGCATCTCCCGCGCGGTCTCCACCCGGCGGACCGTAACACCCGGCGGGTCGGGCACGCTGACCGGGCCGCTGACCAGCGTCACCCGCGCGCCCAGCTCCGCCAGGGCGGCGGCGATCGCATGGCCCTGCCGGCCGGAGGAGCGGTTGGCGATGTAGCGCACCGGATCAATCGGCTCGTGCGTCGGGCCGCTGGTGACCAGGGCGTGCCGCCCAGCCAAGGGGCGGGCCACAGAATGGGGGCGAGCCACGGAATGGGGGCGAGCCACGGAATGCGCCGCCGGACGCGGCTCGGGGGCCAGCAGCGCCTCGATCGCCTGCAGAATGACCGGCGGTTCGGCGAGGCGTCCGGGGCCGAATTCATTGCAGGCCATCGCCCCTTCGTCCGGCCCGACGACGTGGACGCCGCGGCCGGTCAGGGTCGCCATGTTGGCCAGGCTCGCCGGATGCAGCCACATCCGCACGTTCATCGCCGGCGCCACCAGCACCGGCTTGTCGGTCGCCAGCAGGACGGTGGAGGCCAGGTCGTCGCACAGGCCGGCCGCCATCTTCGCCAGGATGTTGGCGCTGGCCGGCGCCACCACCAGCAGGTCGGCGGCGCGGGAAAGCTGGATGTGCCCCATCTCCGACTCGTCGGTCAGCGAGAACAGGTCGGCATAGACCTTCGACTCGCTCAGCGCCTGCAGCGACAGCGGGGTGACGAAGCGGCCGCCGTTGTCAGTCAGCACGCAGGTGACCCCGCAGCCCTGGCGCCGCAGCAGCCGGATCAGTTCCAGCGCCTTGAAGGCCGCGATCCCGCCGGCGATGATCAGCAGGACGCGCTTGCCGTGCAGTGCGGCGCCCCTCAGGGAGGCGACGTCCAGGGAGGCGACGTCCAGGGGAGCAGCGTCCGAAGCGGGGCTGTCCGGGGAGGTGGCGATGCTCACAGCCGCCAGCCGCCGTGGATCGCGGCGATGCCGCCCGAAAGGTTGCGGACGGCGACACGCGCCAAGCCAGCCTGCCGCAACATCGCCGCCAGTGTTTCCTGGTTGGGAAAGGTCCGGATGCTTTCGGCCAGATAGCGGTAGCTGTCCGCGTCCTTGGCGACGATGCGGCCGATCCGGGGCAGCACCTTGAAGGACCAGGCGTCATACAGCGGTCCCAGCGCGACGACGGTGACCTGGGAGAACTCCAGGCACAGGAACCGGCCGCCAGGTTTCAGCACCCGGCGCGCCTCGCGCAGCACGGCGGGCTTGTCGGTGCAGTTGCGCAGGCCGAAGGCGATGGAGACGCGGTCGACGCAGCGGTCCGGCAGCGGCAGCTTCTCGGCGTCCGCCACGACCAGGCTGACCTGATCGGCGAAGCCGCGTTGCAGCGCGCGGTCCCGCCCCACCGACAGCATGGCGTTGTTGATGTCGGTCAGCAGCACCGGACCGCCGCCGCGTTTCAGCCAGCCAAAGCTGATGTCGCCGGTGCCGCCGGCAAGGTCCAGCAGCGTGTCGCGCGGCCTGGGCCGCAGGTCGTTGACGAGGATCCGTTTCCAGACGCGGTGGATGCCCAGCGACATCAGGTCGTTCATGCGATCGTAATTCGGTGCCACGCTGTCGAACACGGCGTGCACCAGACCGGCTTTCTCTGCCCGGTCGACCGACCGGAAGCCGAAGTCGACGGTGCCACTGGGGGTTGTGCCACTGGGGGCTGTGCCGCTGGGGGCTGTCGCGGGATTGTCGCTCATGCACCGAATCTATAGCCTGAATACGATATATGCCGGAACTCCCCGAAGTCGAGACCGTGATGCGCGGCCTGCAGGTGCGGCTGGAAGGTCGCGTGCTGCGGCGCGCGGTGGCGCGCCGGCCCGACCTGCGCTGGCCGCTGCCGGCGGGTTTGGCAGAGCGTCTGGTCGGCGCGCGGGTGGCGGGGTTCCGGCGGCGCGGCAAGTATATCCTGATGCGGCTGGACAGCGGCTGGTCGGTGCTGCTGCACCTGGGCATGTCCGGGCGGATGGTGCTGACGCCTGTCACCGCGGCCGGCGGCGTCAACAGCGTCACGCTGCACGAGCACCTAGAACTGGAAACCGACGACGGCTGGCGGGTCGGCTTTGTCGATCCACGCCGGTTCGGCTCGGTCGACCTGGTGGAGACGACGCGGGAGGACGCGCACCGGCTGCTGGCCGGACTTGGCCCCGAACCGCTTGACGAGGCGTTTTCCATCGCGGTGCTGACGGCGGCGTTGGCGGGCAAGCACGCGCCGATCAAGGCGGCGCTGCTGGACCAGAAAGTGGTGGCGGGCCTGGGCAACATCTATGTGTCCGAGGCGCTGTTCCGCGCCGGCATCTCGCCGCAGCGGCTGGCCCGCAGCGTGCCCGGCGCGCGGGCGAAGCGGCTGGTGCCGGCGATCAAGCAGACGCTGCAAGATGCGATCGCCGCCGGTGGGTCGTCCTTGCGGGATTACGTCCAGCCGGATGGGGCACTGGGATATTTCCAGCACGCCTGGAAAGTCTATGGCCGCGAGGGCGAACCATGCCCCGGCTGTCCCGGCGCGCCCGCCTGCGACGGCGTCCGGCGTATCGTGCAGTCCGGCCGCAGCACATTCTATTGTCCCCGCACGCAGCGGTAGAGCCCAGCGATGGGTCGCAGTGAAGGATTGCGGCGAACGGTGGTCCGGCGGGCGGCACCCTTCCGTGCCGGGACGCGTCTGGTATGGTCGCGCCACAGGCGGCGAAACCGCCGCCGCCAGAAGGACCGCAGCATGGCCACGTATGAAAACATTATTGTCGAAACCCAGGGCCGGGTCGGCCTGATCCGGCTGAACCGCCCCGCCGCGCTGAACGCGCTGTGCGACGCGCTGGTGCGCGAAATCGGCCAGCAGTTGCAGGAATTCGACGCCGACCGCGCGATCGGCGCCATCGTCCTCACCGGCAGCGACCGCGCCTTCGCCGCCGGCGCCGACATCAAGGAGATGCGCGAGCGCAGCAATCCCGCCGCCATGGTGGAGGATTTCATCGGCGCCGGCTGGGAGTCGGTGCTGCGCGTCAAGAAGCCGGTGATCGCCGCGGTGGCCGGCTTCGCGCTGGGCGGCGGCTGCGAGCTGGCGATGATGTGCGACATGATCTTCGCCGCCGATACCGCCAAATTTGGCCAGCCGGAGATCAACCTGGGCGTCATTCCCGGCGCCGGCGGCACCCAGCGGCTGACCCGCGCGGTCGGCAAGTCCAAGGCGATGGACATGGTGCTGACCGCCCGCATGATGGACGCGGCGGAAGCCGAGCGGGCCAACCTGGTCTCCCGCGTGTTTCCGGCGGACCAGTTGTTGCCGGAGGTGATGAAGATCGCGGAGCGCATCGCCAATCTGTCGCCGGTCGCGGTGCAGTTCGCCAAGCAGGCGGTCAACCGGGCCTTCGAGACCACCTTGGCGGAAGGCGTGCGGCACGAGCGAGCCCTGTTCCTGTCGCTGTTCGGCACGCCGGACCAGAAGGAAGGCATGGCCGCGTTCGTGGAAAAGCGCAAGGCGACGTTCCAGTTCGGCTGAACGCCAGCCGTCTTCCCGCTGACCTGCTGCGTGGAGGCGGCCTGCAATGGTATGGTTCCCTTGGAAATCTGCAACATGGGGTTGCAGTCTTCATCCAATTCCCGGGATTCCTCTCGCACAGTTTTATCGGACGGACGCGCCTTCCTGGTATGGAAGAGGTCATGACCGGAGAAGCTTGCAGAGGTGTGGTGCCGCAGGGCGGCGGGTTGGCGGGATCGGACCGGTTCTCCCCGCCGGACCTGAACTTGTTGCTGGTCAGCCGAAGTGCCAGTTGGGACCATGCCGTGCGCTCCGCGACGCGGGAGATTGGTGGCGGCAACGTCGCCACCTGCGGCGCGCGGGATGCCCTGGCTCGCCTGGCTCGCCAATCGCCGCATTACTCGCATGTTCTGGTGGACGGCGATGCCGCGGATGGCCTGCTGAAGGCGCTGGCCGACCTGGCGAGCGAAATCGCCGGCCCCGAGACGGACATGCTGATGCTTGGCACCATGATGAACGAGCAACCGCATGTCCGGGTGATCCCGGCGGCGGAGACACGGGCGGTGCGGGAAGCCTTGATGACCACGCCGCCGAGGATCCGATCCGACCTCGGCCTGTCGGAACTGCGGGCCGCACTTGACGGCACGATGATCGAGCCCCGCTATCAACCCATCATCCGCATGTCCGATCGCCACCCGATCGGCCTGGAAGCGCTGGTTCGGCTCAGTCACCCGGTGGCGGGCGTGCTGCTGCCGAGCCAGTTCGTGCCGCAGATCGAGGATGCCGGGCTCGCTGGCCAGTTGACCGAGCTGGTCTCGGGCCGCGTGCTCGCCGACCTGCTCGGTCCTGACTTGGCCGGCAGCGGGCTGCGCATCTCGGTGAACTTTCCGCTGGATGTGCTGCTGCGGCCGGCCGCGCTGGACCGGCTGGAAGCACAGCGGGTCGCTGCCGGCATCCCGGCCAGCCGGATCATCGTCGAGCTGACCGAGAGCAAGCCGGTCGCGAATGTCGTGACCTTGCGGCGTTCGCTGGAGCATCTGCGCGGCCTGGGCTACGGCATCGCAATCGATGACGTCGGACCAGCGGTGCCGCGGCTGGCGCCACTGCTGGAACTGCCGTTCACCAGCCTGAAGCTGGACAAGGACCTGGTGATGCGGGCGATCGTCTCGCCCGAGACCGAGCGGTTCGTGGCGACGACGATCGCGCAGGCGAAGCAGCACGGGCTAACAGTGGTCGCCGAGGGTGTGGAAACCGAGGAGACCTGGGCACGGATGCTCGCCCTGGGCGCGGATGAGGCGCAGGGTTTCCTGGCGGCGCGCCCGCTGCCGCTGGCGGCCGTGCCGATCTGGCTGGAGGCGTGGAACGCCGGGTCTCGGGCAGCCTGAGCCAACCGCCCAGCCTGAGCGAACGGCCCAGCCTTAGCGAACCGCATTGCCTGCGGTCGTGATTCGATAGACCATCCGCCTGAACAGCCGGAGGCGACGGAGATGGCGCGCAACATCGCGGTCGGGGTCGGGATCATGGAATACCCGTTCGACAGCGTGGACGGGTTCTGGCGCTGGGTCGACCTGTGCGAGCAGGGCGGCATCGACTCGATCTGGCAGACCGACCGGCTGGTCAGTCGCACGCCGTTCCTGGAAAGCATGACGATGCTGGCCGCCGTGGCGGGACGGACAAGGCGGGTCAAGTTCGGGGTCAACGTCGTTTCCGTCGCGATGCGCGAGCCGGTGCTGCTGGCCAAGCAGTGCGCCACCATCGATGTGCTGTCGGGCGGGCGGCTGCTGCCCGGCTTCGGCATCGGCAGCCCGCGCGGCGCGGAGTGGACGGCGATGCACCTGGACAGCACTACCCGCGGACGCAAGACCGACGAGGCGCTGGAGATCATCAGCCGGCTGTGGGCCGGCGAGGCGCTGGATTACGCGGGCAGGCATTTCCGGCTGACCGGCGCGTCGATCGCACCGCTGCCGGTGCAGCCGGATCTGCCGATGTGGATCGGCGGAGCGTCCGAGGCCGCGATCCGGCGGACCGCCAGGCTGGGCAGCGGCTGGCAGGCCGGGGCGGAGACGCCGGAGGCGGTGGGCGCGGTGATCACCGGGATCAAGGCGGCGCTGACAGAAACCGGACGGAGCATCGACGAGGACCATTACGGCGCGGCCTTCGCCTTCCGCTTCGGCGGACCGGACGATCCGGGCGTGGAGAAGGTGATGGAGCGCTACCGGGCGCGCACCGGGCGCGACGCCGGCGACCTGTTCGCGATGGGCGACGCCGAGGTGATCGCGCGACGGCTGAGCGCCTATGTCGACGCCGGCGCGTCCAAGTTCATCCTGCGGCCGGTGGCGCAGGGGGACGCGGACATGCTGACGCAGACCAGGCGGCTGGTCGAGGAGGTGCTGCCGCTGGTGGCGGCGCGATGGCCGAAACCGCGAAAGGCGGCGGCTTGAGGGTCTGTCCGATGGACTACTCCACCGGGTTCGACGGTGGTGTGGCGCAAGGCGGCCACGGCATGGATGGCCCTGACAGCAGTTCATTGGCGCTGCTGCTGAGCGCCGCGGCCTGCACCATGGCCTCCTTGCGCTGGTGCGGCGACAGATCATCGAGTTCGGCGGTGAATTCCGCCGCCACCTCCGCCATCGCCGTAGCGAAGACGGCGCGGTAGCGTTCCTCGGCGGTCATGGCGGGGGCGGTCATGGCGGGGGCGGTCATGGCGGGGGCGGTCATGGCGGGCGCCGGCGCCGGGGTTGGCAGGGGCAGCGTGGCAGCAACCGGCGCGGCGGCCGGTAGCGAGGACGGCGTTGCCTGATCCGGCGCTGCCACTAGGGCCGGCGCCGCCACTGGGACCGGCGGCGCGGCGGCGACGGCTTGCGCGGCCTGGTCTGAAGCCGCCTGCCGGGCCTTGGCTTCGGCGACGCGCTGCTGGGTCTGTGCCAGATCGGCCAGCACCTGCGCCTCATAGCGCGCCTGATCGGCGTCCGGCGCAACTTCGGCCCAAGTCGCGCCTGGGTGTGCCGCATTGCCTCCGGCCGTATGGGCATATTCCGTGCCAGCACATTCCGTGGCGGCCAAGCGGCTGGCTTGCAGGGCGCGGCGGCTCTGTTCGGCGGAGCGGTTCAGCGCGTTGGCGTTGCAGCGCCAGCGCAGCATCATCAGCGGCGGCGTGTCATCGGCCATGGACAGGGCAAGTGAGCCCAGCGCGGCGAGGCCGAAGCCGATGATCCGCGCGATGGTGATCAGTTCCATCGGGTCGCGCGCGCTATAGCTGTTCACCGTCTCCAGCGCCGCCATGCGGGCGAAGGTGAGGTCGCCGCCGCTGTCGATCAGGAACATCGGCGTCAGCAGGGTGACGACGAGGTTCAGCAGGATGTCCATCGGGCGAACCGGCGGTGTGGTTCCGGTCGCGGGTTGGGTGCGGCTGGTGGTCTCGGTCATGGCGGCTGGTTCCGGATAGGTCGTTTGGGTTCTACCGGAAGTTGTAGGACACTGCAAGAAATATTTCCTACATAGGCCATTAGAACGATTTTTCATCAGATCGCTTCACCTTCAACCCGTCATGGTCCGGCTCGTCCGATGGAAAAGCGCAGGCCATGACGAAGTGGCGCAACGTGATCGGAGACCACTCCAACGAACCATGTTTGTCATCACGGCCGCCTGCACCGGCCGCCTGCACCGGATGCCTGCCCGGCGTTGCAGCGGCGTGGGCGCGCGACGGTGCGCAGCTCGCTTTGCCTGGTCGGCAGTGGCCGGTGCCGCGGGAGCACGTCCCGGCCGGACAGGGTCCGAAGTGGACGTCCACGCCTGGGTCCAACGTGGCCATCCACCACGGCTGCGCCTTGCTGGCGTGAACAGGCCGGATGTTGCCCGATCCAGGCAGTCTTGCAGCATGTTCGCCGGCCTGGTAGCGGCTGCTAGGGATCGCCTTCGACATGCGGAGCAACCGGACCCCTTTCATCGTCTCGCACGAAGTGACAGATAAAGGTAGTCATGCGCCGGTTTGATCGCTATCTCCAGCCGGTCTATCAGCTTAGGACGGCCTGAGCGGGGGCAGGTTGCACCCCCGCAACACCGCGTCAGGCGGTGGACATCGGATCGCCTCTCCGGCACGCCCTGAAACGGCGCGGGACAAGCGACGGCGTTTCCGGCCACATGGCCGCGGCTGCGACCCTTTCAACGGCCAGCAGCACGCGCTCCGTGTTACCCGAGACGCCGCCACCCGTCACGGCAGGGAATGCAGAAGAGAGCTGTCTTATTGTCCGCCGGTGCCACGCATTCGAAGGACGACTGAATGTTCAATTACTTCCGCAAGGAACTCGACTGGGGCGGCCGCAAGCTGATCCTGGAAACCGGCAAGATCGCCCGTCAGGCCGACGGCGCCGTCATGGTCTCGTACGGTGAGACCATCGTGCTATGCACCGTTGTTGGCGTGAAGACCGCCAAGCCGGGCCAGGATTTTTTCCCGCTGACCGTCAACTACCAGGAAAAAGCCTTCGCCGCCGGCAAGATCCCGGGCGGCTTCTTCAAGCGCGAAGGCCGGCCGAGCGAGGCCGAGGTGCTGAAAAGTCGCCTGATCGACCGCCCGATCCGCCCGCTGTTCCCGGACGGTTTCCGCAATGAGGTGCAGATCGTCGCGACGGTGCTCAGCTACGACAACGAGAACGATCCCGACATCGTCTCCATGGTCGGCTGCTCCGCCGCGCTGACCCTGTCCGGTATCCCGTTCTTCGGCCCGATCGCCGCCGCCCGCGTCGGCTACCAGGATGGCCAGTACATCCTGAACCCGACCGCCGACCAGATGAAGACCAGCCAGCTTGAACTGGTGCTCGCCGGCACCGCCGAAGGCGTGCTGATGGTAGAATCCGAAGCCCAGGAACTGTCCGAGGAGATCATGCTCGGCGCGGTGACCTTTGGGCATACCGCGTTCCAGCCGGTAATCAACGCGATCATCGAACTGGCCGAACACGCCGCCAAGGAACCCTGGCCGCTAACCGAGCCCAGCGTCGATGACCTCGCGCTGAAAGCCCGTGTCGACGCGCTGGGCCGGGAGGCGATCACCGAGGCGTATCAGGAGAAGGTGAAGCAGGCGCGGTATGAGAAGGTAGGGATTGCCAAGAAGGCCGCCGCCATCGCGCTGGCCGCCGAAGGGCTGGACCCGGAGAAGGCCAAGGGCCTGCTGAAGGACCTGGAGGCCGATGTCGTCCGCAATGCCGTCCTGAACACCGGCCTGCGCATCGATGGCCGCGACACCCGCACGGTGCGCCCGATCATCGCCGAGGTCGGCATCCTGCCGCGCGCGCATGGCTCCGCCCTGTTCACCCGCGGCGAGACCCAGGCCTTCTGCGTCGCCACCCTGGGCACCGGCCAGGACGAACAGGTGGTGGACGCCCTGATGGGCGAGTACCGCGAGAATTTCATGCTGCACTACAATTTCCCCCCGTATTCGGTGGGCGAGGCGGGACGGATGGGCTCCCCAGGCCGGCGGGAAGTCGGCCATGGCAAGCTCGCCTGGCGGGCAATCCACCCGCTGCTGCCATTAAAAGAAAAGTTCCCGTACACCATGCGCGTGGTGTCGGAGATCACCGAGTCCAACGGATCGTCCTCAATGGCGACGGTGTGCGGGACGTCGCTGGCGCTGATGGATGCCGGCGTGCCGCTGAAGCGCCCGGTGGCCGGTATCGCCATGGGGCTGATCAAGGAGGACCATGCCTTCGCCGTGCTGTCCGACATCCTGGGTGACGAAGACCACCTGGGCGACATGGACTTCAAGGTAGCGGGAACCGAGGCCGGCGTGACCAGCCTGCAGATGGACATCAAGATCACCTCCATCACGCCCGACATCATGAAGATCGCGCTGGAGCAGGCGAAGGACGGCCGGCTGCATATCCTGAACGAGATGGCCAAGGCGCTGACCAACGCCCGCGGCGACGTGGCGACCACCGCGCCGCGCATTACCATGATCAGCGTGCCGAAGGAGAAGATCCGCGAGATCATCGGCACCGGCGGCAAGGTGATCCGCGAGATTGTCGAGCAGACCAAGTGCAAGATCGACATCGACGACGACGGCACGATCAAGATCGCCGCGACCGATACCGAGCAGGCGCAAAAGGCAATCGACTGGATCCGCGGCATCGTCGCGGAGCCCGAGATCGGCGTGATCTATAATGGCAAGGTGGTGAAGACCGCCGATTTCGGCGCCTTCGTGAACTTCCTGGGGTCGAAGGACGGGCTGGTGCACATCAGCGAGCTGGCGCCCGGCCGTGTCGCCAAGACCACGGATGTGGTCAACAACGGTGATGCGGTGAAGGTCAAGGTCATCGGCTTCGACGAGCGCGGCAAGGTGAAACTGTCGATGCGGGTTGTCGATCAGGCAACCGGTGCCGACATCACCGAGCAGGTCGGTGCCAGGCCGCAGCGCGGCGACCGTCCGGAACGCGGCGACCGCCCGGAGCGTGGGCGGGAGCGTCAGGGCTTCGATCGGTCCCAGGGTGCCGAGGGGGCGGAGCAGCCTGCCTTGGGCGACTGACCGGCGCGGGATAAGCCGGGCCGCTGGTCCAGTGGTTCGGCTTACTCGTAAAGCAGTGGACGCTTTTGCATTCGTGAGACCGCGCCATATGAGTGGTGCCTCACGATGTCAGAAGTGGCGGGTCACGGCGACCCGCCTGACACTCCAGCAAATTGGGCCGACAGGGGATGGCCTTTCAAGGGATACGCGGCGATGCGAGCGATCAACGCGATACGGATGGGCGGAGGTGATGTTCTTCCGCTGGTGGAAGGTGGCAAGGGCGTTGCGATCTCGAACGGGATCTCCGCCGGCAACTGGGCGCTGGCGGGCGGCGTCGGCACCTTCAGCGCCGTCAACGCCGACAGCTTCGATGAGAACGGACGCGTCATCGCGCAACTCTACCACGGTCGCACGCGGCGTGAGCGGCATGAGGAGCTGGTCGCTTATGCGGTACGAGGTGCGTTGACCCAGGCGCGGCGCGCGTGGGACCTGACCGGCGGCAAGGGCCGTATTCATGCGAACATCCTGTGGGAAATGGGCGGCGCCGAACGCATTATCACCGAGGTGCTGGAGCAGGCGAAGGGCCTGATCAACGGGATCACCTGCGGCGCCGGCATGCCGTATCGGCTGTCCGACATCGCCGCCCGTTTCAACGTCCATTATTACCCGATCATATCGTCGGCACGCGCCTTCAGCGCGCTGTGGAAGCGCGCCTATTCGAAGACCGCCAGCCTGCTGGGGGGCGTGGTCTACGAAGATCCCTGGCTCGCCGGCGGCCATAACGGCCTGTCCAATGGCGAAGATCCCAACAAGCCGGAGGATCCGTTCCCCCGTGTGCTGGCGCTGCGCAAGACGATGCGCGACTTCGGGCTGCACGACACCCCGATCATCATGGCCGGCGGCGTCTGGTGCCTGGAGGAGTGGGAGGGTTGGATCGACAACCCCGATCTTGGTCCGGTCGCCTTCCAGTTCGGCACTCGCCCGCTGCTGACCCAGGAAAGCCCCATCGGTGACGCCTGGAAGCAGCGTCTGCTTACGTTGAAGGAGGGCGATGTCTTTCTCAATCGCTTCAGTCCGACGGGTTTCTACAGCAGCGCGGTGAACAACGGCTTCATCCAGGAGCTGCGCGAGCGCAGCGAGCGCCAGGTTGCCTTTGCCACCGAGGCGGTTGGCGAGCACGTCGCCGAATTTGGCGTCGGCCCGCGCAAGCGCATCGTCTACCTGACCCAGGCCGACCGCAAGCGCGCCTTGAGATGGGAGCGGGAAGGCTTTACCGAGCCATTGCGCACCCCGGACGCGACGCTGATCTTCGTGACACCGGACAAGGCGCGGGAGATCCTGGAAGACCAGACCGCCTGCATGGGATGCCTGAGTTCCTGCCGCTTCTCCAACTGGGCGCAGCACGAGCCGGACTACAGCAACGGCAAGAAGGCCGATCCGCGCAGCTTCTGCATTCAGAAGACGCTGCAGAACATCGCGCATGAAAGCGACCAGCCGGAGGCGATGGAGCAGAACCTGATGTTCAGCGGGCACAATGCCTACCGTTTTGGCAAGGACCCGTTCTACTCGAACGGTTTCATCCCGACGGTGAAGCAGTTGATGGAACGGTTGCTGACCGGACGGTAGTTCGAGAATCCTCGCTGATCGCGCCGAACGGACAGCCGCCAAACCCGGCGGCGCACAGCCGTCCACCGACGCCGCTGCACAATCCGACCCCACACTCCAGCGCCCGCCGCACCAGCCCGGCCAGGGCGGCGACGAAGTCCGGATCGCTGTTCTGCGTCGGCACGCGGAAGTAACCCGGCACGCCCAGTGCCTTTGCCAGGTCGCGATACTCCACATCCAGCTCAACCAGTGTCTCGCTGTGTTCCGAGACAAACGCGATCGGCACCACCAGTATCGCCGTCCTGTCCTTCGCCGCCCGCTCGATCTCGGTTTCCGTGCTTGGATCGATCCATTTCTGCGGCGTAGCGCGGGACTGGTAGCAGATCGCATGATCCGCCGGCTCGCCCCAGGCCGCCATGACGCAAGCCACCGTCTGCTCCACCTGCCACTGGTATGGATCGCCGCCCTTCACGATCACCTCCGGCAGGCCATGCGCCGAGAACAGCACCCGCAGCTTGACCGTTGGATCAAGCGCCTGTCGCGCCTTGTCGTAGGCCGCCCGCACCAGCGCCGCCGTCGCCCGCGCATAGGCGCCATCCACCGGATAGCAGCACAGCGTGGTGGTCTTCGCCGCCAGCCCGGCGCGTGCCGCCGATTGCCGCCAGGCGATCAATGAACTGCCCGTCGTGGTGGTGGAGAATTGCGGATATAGCGGCAGCAGCACCACCTCATCCGCGCCCCATGCCTTGACCGCCCGCGCGGCTTCCAGACTGAACGGATGCCAGTAGCGCATGGCGATGAAACATCGGGCGTCAATTTCCGGCAGCGCCGCCTCCAGCGCCGCCGCCTGCTGCCGGGTCAATTCCAGCAGTGGCGAGCGGCCGCCCAGGATGTCGTAGTTCGCGGTTGCCGGCTTCAGGCGCGCGCGAGCGATGATCCGCGCCAGCAACGGGCGCACGAAGAACGGCACCCGCAGGATCGCCGGATCGCTGAACAGGTTCAACAGGAACGGCTTGATGGCTTCCGGCCGATCCGGACCACCCAGGTTGAACAGGACGACCGCAACCTTGCGCCGAACCTCGTGACGCCTGGCCTCGGACCTGGCCTCATTGGGCACGCACGTACTCCAGCAGGGCCGCGACATGCTCGGGCGGTGTCTGCGGCACGATCCCGTGACCGAGGTTGAAGATGAACGGCCGGCCCCGCATGGCATCCAGCACCGACGCCGCCTCCCGCGTCATGGCCGAACCGCCGGCCACCACCGCCAGCGGGTCCAGGTTGCCCTGCACCGCCATATGGGCCGGCAGCATTGCTGACACGGCGCCGATGTCGCTGCCGGTGTCGATGCCGATCGCATCCACGCCGGTGGCGGCATAGTCGCGCACCATCACGCCGGCGAGCCGCGGGAAGCCGATCAACGGTACCGCCGGATGGCGCCGCTTCAACGCCGCCACGATGCGGGTCACCGGCCCGATCACATGCGCGCGGAACTGCAGCGGCGACAGCACGCCGGCCCAACTATCGAACAGCATCAGGACCTCGGCGCCGGCCTGGACCTGCGCCGACAGGTATTCGATCGAGGCTTCCGTCAGCACATCCATCAGCCGCTGGAACAGCGCCGGCTGGCTGTACGCCATGCCGCGCACGGCGGCGAAATCCTTCGATCCGCCGCCTTCCACCATGTAACAGGCGACCGTGAAGGGCGCGCCGGCGAAACCGATCAAGGTGGTGTCGGCGAAGCCCTCATTGAGCAGACCGGCGCGAACGCGGCGGACGGTTTGCATGATCGGCGCCACGCGCTGGGCCACCCGAGCCGGGTCCAGTGCGGCGACGGCGGCGGCATCGCGCAGCCTGGGCAGCACTGGCCCCTCGCCTTCCTTGAATTCAAGGCCATGACCCAGCGCCCAGGGCAGCATCAGGATATCGCTGAACAGGATCGCCGCGTCGAAGCCATAGCGGCGGATCGGCTGCAAGGTGACCTCGGCCGCCAGTTCCGGCGTGGTGCACAAGGCGATGAAATCCGGCGCCCCGGCGCGCACCGCACGATACTCCGGCAGATAACGGCCTGCCTGACGCATCAGCCACACCGGCGGCGGCCACACCGCTTCCCCGCCCAAAGCCCGCAGCAAACGCTTCATGCCGTGATCCATCCACCCGAAATAGGGCTGTTCAGCCTGTCTGAAAGTTATGGCGTGGACCGTCAAGCGGCGGATTGTGGATCAGGCCCGGAAGGCGACCGCGGGAAGATCGGCGCCCAGACCATGATCGTTCAAGGTTGCATCATCGCCGGCGCCCGATCATAGTTTAGCGCTTCGTCTGATCGCGTGATTCACGCCTTTTGACTGGTCAGCCTCAGGCGATCACGCTCTGTCGTGCCGGCGTGGCTCGCGCCGTGGAACAGCGCCATGGCGCCCAACGAGGCGGCCATGCGCGCGATCGGTGCCGACCAGTCGTTCGGCTGCTCCTGACGAAAGATCGTCAGGTTGGGATACCAGGGACTGTCGCTCCGCCCGCTCAGCCACCGCCAGCACCCGTCGTAGCGGTCCAGCAGGAAGACCCGCTTGCCCAGCAGCCCGGCCAGATGCACCACGCTGGTATCGACACTGACCACGACATCCAGCGCGGCGACGATCGCCGCCGTCTCGGCGAAATCAGCCACCTGCGGCATCGGATCGAACAGCGTCATTCCCGGCGGCGGAGTCTGCCGAGAGGCCGGACCCATCTGCAGGCTGATGAAGCGCGCGCCCGGCACGGCCGCGAGTGGCTCGAACGCCGCCAGGCCAGCGCTGCGCCGCCGATCCAGCGTGCCAAATCCCGGCAGCCAGGGGCGCGACTGTCCGGCCCATACCAGACCCACCAGCATGCCACCTTGTGGCAGGCGCGGCAGCCACGCGGCGGCAAGCGCCGGGTCAGGCGCCAGCCGTGGCACCGGCGGGATGCTATGAACCGTCGTGCCGAACGCGCGGGGCAGGCTGAAGAACGGACAGACGAAGTCATGCGCCGGCAACCGGCTGGCATCGGTGACCACCTCGGCAACGCCTGGCACCGTGCTCATCAAGCGGGCCAGGGGAGGCGGCACGTGGACCACGACGCGGGCGCCACGATCGGCCAGCAGCGGCAGATAGCGCAGGAACTGCAGCGTGTCGCCAAAGCCTTCCTCATGCAGGGCGATGATCGTCAGCCCGGTCAGGTCGCCAAGTTCCGACAGCGACGGCAGCAGCTTGTCCGGGGCAACCGACGCTCCACCGGCCAGTCGCAGCCGCCATTCGTAGTCCTGCCACGCAGCCGTCCACCGGCCGGCCTGAAGCAGCGCCACCGCGCGGTTGACCCTGTATTGCGGGTTGTCGGGAACCAGCGAGACCGCCTGGTCATGCGCTGCGATCGCCTGGTTGAAGCGGCCTTCGATTTTCAGCATCATGCCGAGGTTGGACCAGCTTGCCGCCGCTGGATCATGCTCGAGGGCTCGACTGAAACCGGCGATCGCGGACTGGAAGTGCCCCTGTTCCGCTTGCGCCAGGCCGATCAGATGGTGCTTGCGGGCGCCGTCCGAAGCCTCGGCCAAGACCGCTTCGGCTTCCGCCGGGCAGTCGTGCTCCAGCAGTAATTCAGCGAAGGCCAGCCGGAGGGGAGCATGATCCGGGGACAGACGCAGGCAGGCGCGGAATTGGCGGCGGATCAGGGAACGTGGCAGCGCCGGGCTCAGGGCTGCCAGGTCCTGACAAGGGTGCGGCGTGTCCGGGCGCTGGAGGGCGACCTGCCGCAGCACGGGCGCGGCGCGTTCGGCTTCCCCCATGGCGGCGATGGCGAGGCCGAGGAGCAGCCGTACATGCGGATCGTCCGGCTGCAGAGCAACGGCCGCCCGCGCCTGTGTCTCCGCTTCCAGCCAGGAGCCTGATCCGAGCAGCCGCCACGCCGCCGCCAGTTGTTCCGTCGCCATAGCCACGCCCTTCCCACGAAAAGCGGCACGATGGCCTGGAATGTTTAAGATCGGGTTAGCAGCGTCGCCAAAGCCTTTGCGGCAGCATGGAAAAGACTTGATGCCGACCTGCATCGGCATGACGATCTGGCGCCCCCCGCGCTGCTGCGGGGATTAAAGTTCCTGGCGGGTGGCATAAAGGCGGGGATAGCGCGCTTTCCGACAGGGCGCGCCATCACGCTGCGGAACCAGCCGCATGGACCGTGCGGCTTGAGCCACCGTTGGGCGGAATCCGCTGGCAGACCTGCTAGCCGTCGGCGCGTGGCACCCAAGGGATCCGCGCGACACTGATGCCCTCCTCCGCCAGGCTTTCCGCCTGTTCCTCGGTGGTCTCGCCGTAGATCGCCCGATGCTCTCCCTCACCGTGGTGGATCTTGCGTGCTTCGTCGGCAAACCGGGGGCCGACATAGTCGCAGTGCTGCTCCACCGCCGCCCGCATCCGCTGCAGCGTGGCCATCATCTGGGCCGGCAGACGCGCGGCGGCCATCGGTTCCGGCGGCGTCGCCGGCACGGCCACCGGCGGTGCCGGGTCCGACGCGACCGGAGCCGATAGCGGTGCGGCCGGTGCCGGCAGTGCCGGCCGCTTTGCCACAGCCGGCGCCATCAGCGCGCGGTCGATTGCCGTGTCACCACATTCGGGACATTCAATCAGCCGCCGCAGCGCCTGCGTTTCGAACGCGGCACTGTTGCTAAACCAACCGTCGAACCCATGCGCCTGGCTACACCGCAACTGGTAATGAATCATTCGTGGTCCCACTCAGGCCGTTGGCTATCAACAGGTGCCAAATCTTTCACCCACAAGTCTGGCACTCAACGTAACCGAGTGCCAACACTTTTCAAGCCAACCCCAGCAACCGATCGAGCTTTCCGGCCCGATCCAGGGCCAGCATGTCGTCACATCCGCCGATGTGCTCATCCGCGATGAAGATCTGCGGCACGCTGGTCTGTCCGGAGCGTCGTTTCGACTCCGCCCGTTCCGCCGATCCACTTGGCGCATTGATCTCCTGGAAGGCGACGCCCTTCCTGGTCAGGGTATAAATGGCGCGCTCACAGAACGGGCACCACGGTTGGGTATAAATCACGACGTCTGGCATCAGATCACCTCGTTGAGGTTCATGTTGGACGGTTCAGCCGGGCGTGCAAGCCCGGCGAGCGAGCTCGGCGTTCGCCGCCGGATGGTCAGCGACGCAGCCGCCCGCCAGCCACCATTGGCGCACGTCGCGCAGCAATGCGCCAACGCGGAGACCGGGCGCGATGCCGAGCGCCAGCACGTCGCGGCCTTCAAGCGGGAACACCGGTATTGGCAGCGCCGCCAGCCGCCGCCGCAGGCCAGGTCCAGCCGGATCACCGTTCAACCATGTGCGGTCGATCAGGTCGGTCCGGCTGAAATCCGCCAGCAGCCGCCGCAGTGCGGCGTTATCAGCCGAAGGGTCCGGAGACGGGACGCTTCCCAGCCGCACCAGCCGATCACGCTCCTGATTCGACAGCTTCAGCCGTTCCGCAAAGGACAGCGCATCGCCGGTCAGCATCGCGGCCAGCCGGAGGATCGGATCGTGCGGCGCACCGGCCGCCCGCAGCCCCGCCAGGCGTTCAGGCGCGGACAGCTCCGGCGCCACCGCTCGCAGGATGCCCAGATCATGCATCAACCTGATCGCCGCCACCGGGTCCGGCGCCGCGAGGATGCGGGACAACTCGCCCCAGATCCGCTCGACCGACAGGCGCGCCAGACCCGGAACGCCGGCGCGCAGCGCGGCGATTGTGCCGGGATCGGGGGACCCCAGCCCATAACGCGCCTGGAAGCGGAAGAAGCGCAGGATGCGCAGGTAATCTTCCCGGATACGCGCATCGGCATCGCCGACGAAGCGCACGCGGCCATCATGCAGGTCGGCGACACCGCCGAAATAGTCGAATATCGCGCCATCGCGTGCCATCGACAGCGCGTTGATGGTGAAATCACGCCGCAACGCATCCGCCCGCCAGTCCGAGGTGAAGGCCACGACCGCATGCCGCCCGTCGGTCTCGACATCGTGCCGCAGCGTGGTGATCTCGAAGCCGCGTGCCTCGGCGACGGCGGTAATGGTGCCGTGCGCCAGCCCGGTCGGCACCACGCGCAGCCCGGCCGCGACCAGGGCGGCGGTGGCGGCATCCGGCGGCAGCGGGGTTGCCAGGTCGATATCGGCGACCGGGCGGCCGGCGACCGCGTCGCGCACCGCGCCGCCGACCACCCGCGCCTGTGGCAGGGCATCCCACACAGCGGTCAGCGCCGCATCCGTGGCGAACGGCGGCGGCTGCAGCCGAAGGGCGGGCGTATCGGTCATGGGGCTGCCGCGTGGCCTGGAATGACCCGGCCATCCTGCACCCGTGCCGGGATATAGGCGCGGCCACCGTCGGAGGCATCGAAGTGCCACAGCGTCAGAAGCAACAACAGGATCAGCATGACCGCGCCGGCCGCGCAGGCGACCAGCCAGGCCGGCACGCGGTCCGACGGCACGACAAGCCGCCATACCGTGAAGCCGATGAACGGCGTCAGGAACAGCACGATCTCGATCAGCCGCGGCATGTCATGTCCGGTTCAGGGCGTCCTTCAGCGTCCGGCGCCGACCAGGTTCCAGTGCTGCCGGCGCCGAGTAGTACCTCAACACAGAAATTTTGCCAGGTTGCAAGGCAAGATTCCTCGGTCGAGACGATCGGCCAGTCAGTTCGAGGCGCGGCATGGCACAGTCGCTTTCATCCTCACGCGGACGCCTGATTCTTCTAAAAAAGCTCCGATCGAAAAATGGGGTTAGTCATAAGCCTGTCCGCTTACCCGTCCGCCAATCACCGTGTCCGCATTGCCGTCTGGAGCCTGTGACCTTCAGCGCTGACAGGCACGGTTCACCAGCGCTAGGTGGCATCCCCGGACGGCGAGGAGTGGTGGTCAACGGACAGGCGGGTTTCGGGGAGGCAAGTGGCGATAGCTGCCGTTGGCAGGCGGCGGTTTTCTCAAAAAGGATCGGGAAATGGGAAAGCTGGTCGACACCGTAGCCGCCGCCTGTCGTTGCTACGCGTGCAAGCGTCTTGCCCGCAGCGTATTCGGTGTGCTGATAAACGGTTCATTGGCGATAGATGCGTTTGCGGCTGCTTGGTAGTCGCGCTTCCACGTGTGCATACAAACTTCGGAGGTCTATTCATGCAATCTGAAAAGCCCCGCCCGCTGCCGCAAAAGACAATCGGCGTCCTCGGCGGCATGAGCAACCAGGCTACCGGCGAGTACTACCGCTTGCTCAATAAGAAGCTCAATGATCGGCTTGATGGATGGGATAACGGTGAGATCATCATCGTCTCGGTAAATTTTGGCAACATCGAGTATTTCGTTCGCAACGACCGCTGGGACGAGGCGCACGCCTATCTGACCAACAAGGCTGACCGGCTCGAACGCGCCGGCGCCGATCTTGTGATCTGCGTATCAAACACCATGCACCGCGTCGTGGAGCCGATCATGGCGGAACGGAAGACGCCATTTATCCACATCGCCGACCCAACCGGCAACGCGATCCGCAAGGCCGGGATCAGCCGCGTGGGCCTGCTCGGCACGATGCCCGTGATGAAATCACCGGAGTTGCGCGGCCGATATCAAGAAGGATTTGGGGTGGAGGTCGTCGCACCGACGCAGGCGGACATGGAGATCGTCGATCGGGTCATCTTCAATGAGCTGGTGCGCGGCGAGCTGCGGGTGGACTCGAAACGCGAGTATCTGCGCATCGTGAGTGAACTGCGCGAGCGCGGCGCGGAAGGGGTTATTCTCGGCTGCACCGAGATCTTCCTGCTGATAGCGCAGGAAGATCTACCGAGCTTTCCGGTATTCGACACCACCGAGCTACATGTGCAGGCAGCGGTGGATTTCGCTTTAGGAGGAAATGGCGCTTCTGACTCGGGATTGATGGTGAGGCATGCTTCGAACTAATCCACCTTCGCGCCTATCAGAAATCTTGTGTGAGGGGTCGGTTTCAACTGATCCCTCTACGCGACGCTGAACCGGTCGCCGAACATGATGGCGAACTGCGTCATGGCCGCAGTCCATTCGCGTTAGGCATTCTTCCAATCGTTGCTCACACGGCGCAAGACCAGATACAGCAGTTTGATCGCCGCTTCGTCGGTGGGGAAGTGGCCGCGGCTGCGCACGGCGGTGCGCAGGGTGCTGTTGAGGCTTTCGATCGCGTTGGTGGTGTAGATGATCCGCCGCACCTCGGGCGGAAAGGCGAAGAACGGGATCACTTGGTCCCACTGCCGCCGCCAGAGCGGGGCAATGGCGGCGTATTTCTCGCCCCAGGGGCCGGCCTCGAAGGCATCCAGCGCCGGCAGCGCGGCATCCGCCATGGGCGCCTGGTAGATCGGCTTCAGCGCCGCGACAACCTGGCGGCGGTCCTGCCAGGCGACGTAGGTCAGCGCGTTGCGCAGCAGGTGCACGATCCGTACACAATCGACGCGGTTCGCTGTGCTGTTTCGGTTCCCTTCGTCGGTGCTGGTCCGACTCTGCGGCGCCGACGGCGGGACGCGCGGTTTCCCTGAGCAGAATGTGGTGCATTCGGTTGGGTCCAGTCCCTGCAAAGGTCCAGCCCAATGCCGCGTCCATCATGCGCCAGGGCGGGGGCGACCTGGACGATCCACTCGGTGCCCATCCGCACACGGGATGGGCCCGAGCGGCTGGATCAGGTCTACCGCCGTCTTCTGGATGACACGTCCACCTCCCTTTATCCCATCCCTAATACAGAGGTCAGTCCGCCATGCGCATCGCCCTCTACGCCCGCGTCTCAACCGAGCGCCAGGAACGTCAGCAGACCATTGACAGCCAATTCACCACGCTGCGCGCCTGGGTCGCAGCCGGGGATCACCACCTCGCCGAGGCGCATATCTTCCGTGACGAAGGATACAGCGGGGCACGGCTCGACCGACCTGGTCTCGACGGCCTGCGTGACGCTGTCCGAGACGGCGCCGTCGAGCACATCGTCGTGCTGAGCCCTGATCGCCTGGCGCGCCGCTACGCTTACCAGGTTCTGCTGCTTGAAGAGTTCCGCCGCGCCGGCTGCCAGGTGACGTTCCTGCAGCACCCGATCTCGGACGATCCGAACGACCAGTTGCTGTTGCAGATCCAAGGCGCCATCGCCGAATACGAACGCGCCGTTCTTGGCGAACGGTTCCGCCGCGGCAAGCTGCAGAAGGCGCGCGATGGACACTACTTGGGCGGTCGTGCCCCGTATGGCTACCGCTACGTTCCACGACATGAGGCGGTGCCTGGGCATCTCGTAATCGATGACGCGGAGGCCGAATTGGTGCGCCTGCTCTACGGCTGGCTCGTCGACGAGCAGATGACCATCCGGCAGATCCTCAAACAGCTGAACCATGGGCCGCACTACCCGCGCTCCGGCCGCCATCCCTGGTCGCCCACGGTCGTGCACCACATCCTCGCGGACCCGGTCTATGCCGGTATCGCCTACGCCAACCGCTACAATTTTGTGCCGCCAAAGAAGCCACGTCGCAACCGCGGCCCGCACAGTCATGAGGCATCGTGCCGCCAACTCAAGCCGCGTGAGCAGTGGATTGCCATTTCTGTGCCGGCGCTCGTCGATCCCGACCTTTGGGATCGGGCAAAGGCGCAGCTTGCGCGCAACGCTTCACTGTCGTTTCGTAACAACAGCAAGTACAGCTATCTGCTGCGTTGCCTACTCACTTGCAAGATCTGCGGCTTGGCCATGTTCGGACGCACTTACCCGGCGCGAGCAGATCAACCGGAACGGCGTTACTATCAGTGCCATGGTAAGGACTGCATCATGACGGCTCGTCCAACGGCTTGCCCAAGCCGCAACGTCAAAGCTGAAGAGATCGAGACGGCCGTGTGGGATCACGTCGCCGGCCTGCTGTCCAATCCAGACCGACTGGTGGCGCAATTCGAGCATCTCGCCGCGACGGCGGAAGCCGGCACCACCCGCGATCGTGCTGCCGATCAGCAACTCCGCACGCGGCTGGACCGTAAGCGTCGTGCCAACTCCACTGGTGTTTTGATGCTATCCCGTGTTGACACCAACTGGATCAGGATTCTTCCAAATCCACGGCAGCAGGCTGCGTAGTTGGTTCTGCTTGGTGCGGCCTGACACGATGCGTTCGAGCACATCGGTCAACCACGCCATGGGATCGACGTCATTCAGCTTCGCCGTCTGGATCAACGTGGCGACGATGGCCCAATGCCGCCCACCGCTATCGGCTCCGGCGAACAACGCATTCTTGCGTCCGAGGGCAACCGGACGCATGGCGCGCTCGACCGTGTTGGTATCCAACTCGATGCGGCCGTCGTCGAGGAACAGAATTAACCCGCCCCAATGGTTGAGCGCATAACGGATCGCCTGTGCCAGGGCGGAGCGACCCGATATGCGGCCAAGTTGCTCGTTCAGCCAGATGTACATGGCCGCAACAAGCGGGCGGCTGTGCTGTTGCCGTGCCTGGCGGCGTTCGTCGGCGGACTGGCCGCGAATGTTGGCCTCGATCGCATAAAGAGCCGCAATCTGCCGCAGTGCCTCTTCGGCGAGCGGTGATTTGGTAGCGATATGGATGTCGTAAAACTTTCGGCGTGTATGGACCATCCGAACACAATCGATGGTCTGCGTTTTGCTGTCTCGCTCTCCTTCTCTGCCGCTCTCATGTCATACCGGCAACGGAAGGTGCGGCCGGCCGGCTGAGATCGACACTCAGGGGTTGTTGGGGTGGTTCCAATGGAGGATCCCCCGATGCCTTCTGGTTCGCGCTCCATGGTGGCGCCGACCTGGGCAATCCGCTCCGTCACGGTGCGCACCCGCGACGGTGCTGAACGGCTCGACCAGGTTTATCGCCGTCTTATCGCTGACACTCCGTGTGATCAGCCAAAGCTTGCTCCGCATGCCCAGTCGAGCGTGGCAAGCCCGATATTGTCCCCAAACTCAGGAGATGACACATGCGCGCCGCGATCTATGCCCGCGTCTCGACCGAACGCCAAGAACGACAGCAGACCATCGACAGCCAACTCTCAGCCTTACGAGGCTGGGTAAGTGCTCAAGGTCACGTTCTGGCTGATGCCCATGTTTTTCGCGACGAAGGCTTCAGCGGCTCACGTTTGGATCGGCCCGCTTTGGATGCGCTGAGGGATGCGATCCGCGACAGCGTTGTGGACGTGGTGGTCGTGTTCAACCCGGACCGTCTGGCGCGGAAATATGCCTATCAGGTGCTGCTGATGGAGGAGTTTCGTCGGGCCGACTGCGAGGTCGTATTTCTGCATCATCCAATCTCGGATGACCCCAATGACCAGTTGCTGCTGCAGATCCAGGGTGCGATTGCAGAATACGAGCGTGCCGTGCTGGCCGAGCGATTTAGGCGCGGCAAACTGCAGAAGGCGCGTGACGGCAACATCATCAGCGCCAAGGTTCCATATGGCTATCGATACAAGACCCGTTGTGGCGCCGTGCCAGCCCGTCTCGTCGTTGACGATGCAGAGGCATCCATGATCCGCCAACTTTACGCTTGGGTGGCCGATGAGGGGCTCACCATCCGACAGTGTATCAAGCGCCTGAATGACGGCCCATGGGTCACCCGATCAGGCCGTAGGCAGTGGTCATCTTCCGTCGTGCACCACATTCTGACTGATCCCGTCTATATCGGAACCGCCTATGCCAATCGCTTCGACTATGTTGTTCCCAAAAAACCGCGACGGCGGTCACGCCGCAGCACGGAGCGCACCTGCCGGCGTCCCCGGCCATCGGAACAATGGATCGCTATTCCCGCCCCACCGCTGGTGGAACAGCAGGTGTGGGATTGCGTGAAGGCTGCGCTGACACGCAACGCGACCTTGTCATTTCGTCGCAACAAGAAGCACGACTACCTCCTGCGTTGTCTGCTCAAATGCGGTCGATGCGGATTGGGTATTCACGGCTGTTACTTCCCTGCACAGGGCGGTCGGCCTGGTCGGCGCTACTACCGCTGTGCGGGAACGGACCCGCTGACAACGGGTCGTGAAGCAAAATGTCCGCAAGCGCGCATCGAGGCGAACGGGTTGGAGCAGGCGATCTGGAACCATGTGGTTGGCCTGCTCGAAGACCCCAGTCAGGTGCTGGCTCAGTTCGAGCGCTTCGTGACTCAGGCTGCCGGCGATGGAGAAGACAGCAGCGCCAGCCAACTGCGTGCACGTATCGAGCGGCTAAACCGTGCGGACCAGCGACTGCTCGACGCTTACCAGGCCGAAGTTATCAGTCTGGACGAGCTGTCCGGCCAGCGCAAAGCCCTTGCCGAGCAGCGTCAGCGGGCAGAGCAACAACATGAGCAACGCCTTCGTCTGCGTGCGCAAAAGCTTCAGGCTCAGGAGATACTGGCCAGCTTGACAGCTTTCACGCACCGCGTCGGCTCCAGGCTGCAGACCGCCAGCATCACCGAACGCCAAGCTATCCTGCAATTGGTGATCGAGCGCATCATCGTTCATGACGGTAGCTTGGAGATCCAGCATGTCATCCCTCTGCAAGGGCATACGCCAGGGAATGCATCGCCTGCCAAAGTTGGACTGTGTTCGGATGGTGTGTGCCCAACAGAAAGCCAGTTGGGTTGCGCCGTCCGCGGTCGCGGCGACTAGACGGCCGAACCCGGCATAGCCATCGACCTGGAGCAGACCGCGGAATCCCTTTAGATGCACCGCCGGATGATCCGCCTTGCGGTCTTCGCTGTAGACGTAAGCCGCGGCGGAATGGCCCGGCCCCTGCCAGGAGCGATTGTCGACGGCATAGCACCATAACCGTCCGGTCTTGGTGCGTCCCCGGCCGGGGTCGAGCACCGGCAAAGTGGTATCATCGGCAAACACTTTGGGCGACGACAGTACCGTGCTCAGCATCAGTTCGTGCAGCGGGGCCAGCCACCAGCAGGCCCGGCCCACCCAGTTGCATAACGTCGAACGATCCAGCGTCACACCCTGACGGGCGAAGATCTGCGACTGGCGATACAGCGGCAGATGATCGGCATATTTGTTGACCAGCACATGCGCCAGCAGCGCCTCGGTGGCCATGCCACCATCGATCGGCCGCTCCGGGGCGGGCGCCTGCACGACGGCTTGCTCGCAGGCCCGGCAGCCATAGCGCGGACGGCGGATCACCCGCACCCGCAATTGGGCAGGAACGTAATCCAGCATCTCCGCCCGATCCTCACCGATCGGATGCAGCGTGCCGCCGCAGCAGGGACACGCCTTGTCTTCGACATCGATAACGACCTCAACCCGCGGCAGATGTGCCGGCAACGCGCCGCGGTTGCGCTGCGGCGGCTTTATCGGACGCGCCACTGGTTCGGCATCCGACGCCGCCACCGCTGGCGGCGGTATCGCCGCTTCCAACCCGGCTGCCTGCTCGGCCAGGGATTGCTCCAGGTCTTCCAGTCCATGCTGCAATGTCTCGTCGTCCAACTGCTCGGACCGGCGGCCAAACCGATTGCGTTGCAGGCCGGCGATTAGCAGTTGCAGCCGCTCGATCTCGGCCAGCGCGGCGCGCAGGATCAGCTGCAACGTCGCCGGATCGCCGGGTAGAGCGGTGGGAGCGGTGAACACGCTCGGAGGCTGGAGTATCGGCGCAAAGCGGCGCCAATGAATCCTGCGTGAGCCGCCGCGCTCAGCCTGCCAGTTCCGGGCGGCGCACCCGCTGCGGCATCCGCCAGTCAATCCCTTCCAGCAGCATCGACACCTGTGCAGCCGTCAGCGACACCCGCCCAGTGGTCGTCACCGGCCACACGAAGTGGCCCTTCTCCAGCCGTTTGCTGAACAGGCACAGGCCCTGACCATCATACCAAAGCAGCTTGACCAGACTACCGCGCTTGCCGCGGAAGGCGAACAAGGCGCCGCTGAACGGGTCCTCCGCCAGCACCTGCTGGGCCAGCATCGCCAAGCCATCCATCCCTTTGCGCATATCGGTGTGCCCGCAGGCCAGCCACACCCGCGCACCCAATGGCAAGCTGATCATCCGCGCAGCGCCGACAGCACGCGTCGCAAGGCACGGGGATCGACTTGCGCGTCCACACGCAACGTCGTGCCGTTCGGCAGAACGATCTCGATCAGACCGGCCGGTTGGGCCGATGTAGGGGGTGGCGTCGGCGCCGGGATCATGCTGCCTTCGACGTGCGGCATTGTCCTGCCAGCCGCCACTTCAACCCGGGCAAAGCGTCCAAGCATCGGCGCCGCGACACTCGGCTGCGCCGCCAGCAAGGCCTGTCGCCAGCTATAAAGTTGACCGGTGCCGATGCCGTGCTGACGCGCCACCTCGGTCGGTGACGCACCAGGCGCCAGGCTCTGCGCCGCGATCGTCTGCTTCTGCTCAACCGTCCAGCGTCGGCGCCGCTCACCGCGGGTAATCAACTCGACCGGCGGCGTGCGAGCGCTCTTATGACTGCTCGTATGAGCGCTCTTTGGCGCCGCAGGCATCGCGGCTGGGTTCGCGTTCGTCTCCATGAGACAAACCCATCACATTTTCAGCCGTCAGCGCCAGGTGGGCCGAACGCGACGCTTACGCTGGACCGCATTGCCCGGGCTGACAAGCGCCTGCTGGACGCCTACGAAGCCGACGCTATCAACTTGGCGGAGCTGTCCCAGCGCCGACACCACCTTGCTGAGCAGCGGCGTGGCCTGGAGCGACAGCAGCAGGAGCGAGATCGGCTACGCCAGCAGCGCGTACAGGCTGAAGTCGTGCGGACCAACCTGACGGCGTTCTGCTCGCGCATATCTACCCGCCTCGATGAAGCGACACTCTTCGAAAAGCAGGCGATCTTGCAGCTGGTCATCGAGCGCATCATCGTCGGCGAAGACAGCTTGGAGATCCGCCATGTCATTCCGCTGTCTGCTAACCAGCCTGGCGGCGACGGCCCGCATATCGCCGACGCGCAATTGCGTTCGGATCGTGTGCACGATGCAGATTTGCAGGGTGGTCTGGGGAAACACCACGTCCAGCGCCTGAGGCATACCGGTCAACCCGTCGGTCACTGCGATCAGCATGTCGAGCACGCCGCGGCTGCGCAAATCGTTGAACACCTTCATCCAGAACTTGGCGCCCTCGGTGGTCTCGATCCACAGACCCAGGATCTCGCGGGTGCCATCCCGGCGCACCCCCAGCGCCAGATACACCGCCTTGTTGCGCACCACGTTGTCTTCGCGGATCTTCACCCGTAGCGCATCGAAGAACACGACCGCGTAGACCGCCTCCAGCGGCCGGCTCTGCCACGCCGTCACCTCCGCCAACACGGCGTCGGTCACCGTACTGATCAATTGCGGACTGACTTCGCTGCCGTCGCTTTCCAGCCGATAGCCCTGGATCTCGCGCACCGTCAGCCCACGCGCATACAGCGCCACAATGCTGTCGTCTAAGCCGGTGAAGCGCCGCGCGTGCTTGGGCAGCAACAGCGGCTCGAAGCTGCCCGCGCGGTCACGCGGCGTCTCGATCAGGACTTTGCCGTCAGCGGTCAGCACCGTCTTGCTGGTGCTGCCGTTGCGGTGATTACGGACCTGCTCGGGCCTCTCCGCGCCTGACGCGTAGCCCAAATGGTGGCTCAGCTCCGCGTTCAGCGAGGCCTCGATCAGCGCCTTCTTCAACGCGATAGCCGCCGCGTTGATTGCCTCGCCGGTCATCGGACCGCTCAGACACAGCTCCACCAGTTCCTTCGGGATCGATGGCAGCTTGGCTATCTCACGGTCCACTTTCTTCGCTTTGCTCGGCATAATACGCTCCTTGGCGTTGGTTATGCCTCGCACACAGATTTACAGACAGGCTCCGCCAGGTCGACAAAAACAACACCGTAGTTTTCGCCCGCGTGCGCTTGCAGATCCCACCCAGCCCGCCGCGTCCGCACTATATCAAGGCCAGAGTCCGGGTGCGGCGCTACCAGAACGGCACCCATGCAATCTTCCACGGGTCGCATTGCTTGGCCCGCTATGATGCTGCCGGGGTGCTGCAAGACGAGACCCAACAGGCCGCCTGATCTGCCGCCAGAGCGACCGCTGTTCTGTTCGGGGCATCCCCGAACAGAACAGCAACAAGCGGACAACTGATGTGCTACATATACCGGACAAGTTGATTAGCTAACCCCAACTATGGATAAGCCTGAAGCTGTTTGGCTTTCAGCGAGATGGAAGGCTTGCCGGGTCTGAAGGCGTAAGCGACAAGGCAACAGAGAACATGGACCATGGCGTTGACGGGAGACCTGTGGCGTGAATGCTCGAGGCGCATGTCGGACTTGAGGATGCCGAGGACGGTCTCGATGATGAAGCGTTTGCGCAGCAGGATCTTGTCGGCCATGGGCATCAGATAGTTCTTCATGTTCCTGCGGATGCCGGTGATCAGGTGCAGGCCGCGCTGCCAGAGGGTCTTGAACAGCGCTTGGCCGATATAGCCTTTGTCGGCATAAAGCTTGCCCGCCAAGTGCTTGGTCATCTCATCCAGCACGGCGCTGTCGGCGGTGTTGCCGGGGGTGATCTTCACCGCCATGATCTGGCCGTTGTGGTTGATGACGAAGTGCAGCTTGAGGCCATAAAACCACCCCATGCTGGTCTTGCCGCGGGCTGCCAGACCCTCGAAGACCTTGTGGCAGTGAATGCGGCGATTGTGACAGACGGCAAGCTTGGTCGAGTCGGCGAAGTAGATCCGGTCCGCTCACCGCTCAAGCTGTGCAGCAGGACCATCAGCGGCGCGAACAGCCGCGGCATCAGGCTGACGAAGCGATCATACTGCGGCAGATCGCCAAAGCAGGCGCGATGCTGCTGGCCGACGCCATAGTGGTAGAACGCCTTGAAATTCTTGAATGGCGCGAGATGAAACAGCGCCATGATGAACAGCATCTCGGACCGCGACAGCTTGCCTGAGCGCTGTCTTGTCTGCTCCGAGGGGATCAGTCGGTGCGCTTCCAAGTCTTCAAACACCTTGCAGAAGTCGTCGAGACAGCAATACAGCGCCGTGATATCGATGGCCGTTAAGCGGATCCTTCGGACCCGCGTTTGACGCTCAGTCTTCGCAAATCGATGCTGTCAAAGCCTTGGTTCTTTGGGAATCCCCTCAACCCTTATCCATAGCTCGGATTTATTATAAACTTAGCCGGCATGATCGCCGACCTAAGGCGGATCGCAGAGGACGACATCACGAGGACGATTGTGGCGACCGCCGCTTCGCCCGGGATCCGCCGGACGGCGGGGAGCATTATGGCCTGCACCGCCACGGCCGCCGCCGCCAACTGTTTGACCACGGCGACCTCCGCTTCATCCTGCTGCGCATGATCGTCGACAAGCCGGCGCACGGCTATGACCTGATCAAGACGCTGGAGGACCGCATGGGCGGCGGCTATAGCCCCAGCCCCGGCGTGACCTACCCAACCCTGACGATGTTGGAGGAACAGGGTTTCGCCGATGTCACCGCCTATGGGGGCAAGAAGCTCTATCGCGCAACCGAGGACGGGGTAGCCTATCTGCGGGCCAACCAGACTACGGTGGACGCGATCCAGGCGCGTGTCGACGCAGTAGCGAAGGAACGCAACGCTGGTCCGCCGGCGTCGATCCTGCGCGCGGTCGAGAACCTCAGGACCGCCCCGCGCCTACGCCTGGCCGCCGGCCCGATCGCCGCTGACCGAGTCGCCGGCGTTGCCGCCGCGATCGACGCCACCGCGGCGGAAGCCGAACGAAGCTAATGTCCGGCGGCATCGTGAGCGGCGGGCGAACGATTTAGCCGCCCGCCGCGTGCGCCGCCGCCAAAGCGCCCAGGCCGGTAAACCGGAAGTCGTATCGTACATTGCCCGCAACCGGCGCCGTGGCACCCCAGCCGCCGACCGCGTGCCGCCGGTCGATCCAGGCCGAGGCCAGTCCCACCGCATTCGCTGGCGCATGGTCGTGGAACAGGCTCTGCGCGACGTGCAGCACGGTTTCGCGCGCAAACCCATCCGCCGCCAGCCGATCCAGCAGATAGACGAAGTTCCGCGGGCTTGGCTTGTAGGATCCGATATCCTGCGCGGTGTAGATTGCGTCGAACACCACCTTCAGCCGCCGGTTGCTGGCCTGAAAACTGGCACGATCGACATTGGACAGAATGACCAGGCAAAAATGCCGCTTTAAATAGCGCAGCGCTTCGGCCGTATCGGGAAACGCCGGCCAGTCACCGACCGAGCCGCCGAACCGCTCGTTGGCCGCCGCATCCGACGGGATGCCCCAACTCGCCGTCAGTTGCCCATGCACTGCGGCCAGCAGGTCCGCATAAGCCATAGCCGGCGTTAAAGCCTGCTGCCGCGATTCCTGCCGAGAAAATGCCTGCAGCACCGCATCGTCCGTCAGCGGCGTGCTGAGCTTGGCCCGCAGCGGCGCCAGCGCCGTCAGCAACCCGCTCTCCCAGTCGATCAACGTGCCGTAGCAGTCGAATGTCAGAACTTTGAAATCCGCTGTTTTCAAAGGCCGTGTCGCGGCAGCGGCGCCCAATCGCCGGCCAGCGCCGAATGGGTCAGCCACGCCCGGACGGCGGCGGGATCGCCAAAGGCGACATCGACCCGAAAACCGGCGCCGCCCAATTGGCGCGCCGCCCGCATGCCATCCTCATCGGTCACGTCATCACCGATGAACACCGGCAGCCGGCCAGCGAACGGCGCCTGCTGCATCAGCGCTAACACGGCCAGCCCTTTGTCCGTGCCCGATGGACGCACCTCCCAAAGCATATGCGCTGGCAGCAGCTGAAAGCCGGGCGCACCCGCGACCAGCGCGCGCAACACCGCGTTGAACACCGGGCCGGCTGCCGGCGCCAGCCGGTAGTGCAGCGCGAAGCCCCGCGCCTTGGTCTCCAGCAGCGCACCGGGGAAGGCCGCGACAAGCGCCTCGGCCGCCTGCAGCCAGAGGGCGGGGGGCGCCGGCAGGTCCGGCCGCTGCACAGCTGCGCCGGGGGCGTGGCGAACCGCGCCGCCATGCTCGCCGGCGACCGCGCCGAGCGCCGAACCGAACAGCCGGTCAATCGTTTCGATCGGCCGGCCGGTGACGATCGCCAAGGCACCACCGAGAGCATCCCGCAGGGAAATCAGCGTATTGGCCAGTCCCGGCGGTACCACGACCGCGTCCGGCGTCACGGCGAAATCGATCAATGTCCCGTCCATGTCCAGCATCAGCGCGGTGCGGTGGAACGGAGGCAGTGCGTCCATGCCGGTCAGCCGCAGCCGGAGACGCGCAGGTCGTAGATCGGATTCTGCATCATCGACACCGAGGGTTCATTCGCCAGCAGCCAGCCGTCGAAGCCTGGCGAGTCTGGGTGGCTGTCGGTGACGTCCAGATAGGCGGCAGCATCGGCCGGCTGATCGGGCGGACGGACGACACAGGCTTTCACCGTAATGGTCAGGGAGCCAAACGCCGCTGGCTGGCCAACCTTTACGGTGAGGCGAGCGGTCTGCGCGTTCACCTTGTCGAGTGCCTGAAGCGTGGCACTTGCCGCCGGCACCCACTGGTTCGGCCATTGCGGCTGCAAGGTGTCCGTCGACAGCGCCGGTTGTTCCGGCTGCCCCTGATCCTGTCCCTCGGGCGCCTGCGGTGCGGGTGCCTGGTCAGCAGGCGCCTGCGTCGAGGGAGTTTGCACCAGCGGCAGCGGTTCCGGCTGCCCCGCTGATGGTAGCGACTGTTGTTGCACCTGATTCGAGAGCGGGGGCACCTGCATCTCCTGGATCGGCGGTCGTTCCGCCCGGGCGGCGGCGCACGGCAGCATCGCCGTCACGGCAAGGACCGCCATCCGCTTCATCGCATCACCTGACAGCCTGCGACAAAGTCGACGCGTGCGACTTCGTCAGGGTCTTTTGCTCTGATCGGACTTGCATCACCGGCCTCGCTTGGGCGATTCCAGGCCGGCGACGATATCCGCCAGCACCTGTCGCATCGCCTGCTCGTTCACACCCATCAGAACGGCATCCTCGAATGCGTCCTGCAGCACCTGAACGACCTCCGCATGATTTTCCGCCAGCATTTTCAGCTTCTCTCGGCAGCCGACGGCGCTGCCGTCCAGCCCTGGCCACACGGTGGGCGCCGGCGGGATCATTTCGGCTTCGCTGGCTGGGGTGTCGCGGGCGCGCCGGGGGCTGGCTGGCCTGCGCCGCCCTGACCTGCATTTCCGGCTGGCTGACCTGCCTTCTGAGAATTCAGGCTGGTAACGCTGAAGATGAACTTGCCCAGCAGTTCCTCGAGACTGATGGAGGACTGCGTAATGGTGATCATCTGTCCTGGCTTCAAGTTTGTGCTGTCGCCGCCCGGCGAAAGCGAAATGTACTTGCCGCCCAGCAAGCTCTCGCTAGTGATCGCCGCGCCGCTATCCTTGGGGAGCTGGATGTTGTCCTGCACGGTCAAGGACACGATCGCCATGAAGGTCTTCGGATCGATCTTCTCATTGGTGACGGTGCCCACCTTTACCCCGGCAATTCGTACATCCGCGCCGTTGGCCAGCCCGTCAATATGGTCGAACTGCGCCAACAAGGTATAACCGGAGCCGGCGGTACGACCGGAATGGGCTATGGCGTACGCGAGAAATCCCAGGGCGACCACCAGTACACACGCTCCGATCAGCGTTTCCGCGACGCCATGCCGAGCCATATGATGCTAACCTGGTGTCCAGGGTTCGTAATCGCCTGTCGTCAGAGCACGATGACCACCTTGGTAGTCATGGCCAGGCGGCCGGTAACCCAGTGGCGTGCCGGTCGCATTCGCCAGATGCGGCTTCTGCCAGACGCGGCGGTGCGCCTCGGTGATCGGGGCGTCGGTGGTATGGTGCAGCCAGGCATGCCACTCCGGCGGGACGGTGCTGGCTTCCGGCGCGCCGGCGTATATCACCCAGCGACGGCTTCGCAGGCCGCCGGGCCGCGGGCGCTTTTCCTCATAGTAGATATTGCCCACGCCGTCGGTGCCGAGCTGGCGGCCGTTGAGCTTGGTGAAGAGCCATGTGCCGATATTCATGACGCGACATATACGCATGCCGTCCAGTTTGGTCCACCCACGTCACCACATCGAACCTGGGTTTACAGCGGCACGCAAACTGGCGAGTTATCCCCAACATTTTGGGTCTGATACGTTTACTCACCACAAAATAGATTGTTCTGCCGGCTGATCCTCCCGTAGCGTCCCGGTCATGAAATCGCACCGGACAACCTTCCATCGGACCTGGCACGGCGTGCGGATGCGGCGTGCGGAGGCGTCGGCCGATCCCGAGGCCGCCCCGCGCGCGGTGACTCTGCCTGTAGCCTGGGACGACTCTGCCGCCGCCGCGCTGGCCGGATTGGCGCCCGGCAGCGGACCGGTTTCGCTGGCCGCCGCCGCTCAGGCCTGGATCAGCCCGATTACCGCCGCCGCGCGGGAGGCGGGGCTGGATACCGCGCTGGCGGATCGCCTCCACCGTCTGCTGCTGCTACGCCGTGGCGCGCCCACGAAAGCGGTGTGGCAACTGGACGCCGCCGAGGGACCGGGTTTCGTGCTGAACCTGCCGGCATTTCTGGACAGCGATGGTCAACTGGATCTTGTGGGGCTCGCCGAAGCGGCGGAAACCGCGGTGCTGGCATTAAGCTTCGCAGCGCCCGCAGTACGCGACATCGACGTGGGAATGGCGGACCTGGCGGGGCTGCTGGCGGCCTTGGGGATCGACTATACATCAGAAACCGCCCGTGACATCGGGCGAGCCGTGGCCTGCATTCTGCGCGGCCGATCTGACGCCGCCTCTGCATTGGCCGCTCGGTTGCTGGGCGGCGCGCGGTCCGCTAGCCTGGAATGGCCAACCCCGCCGGACAAGCTCCCGGTCCGCGGCCTGCATAAGGCCGCCGAGGCGGCTCGTCAGGCCGTCGTGGGCGCAATTGGGGGGGACAGCGCGAGCGGCGGTGGGGGAATCCGACATCGCGCCACCACCGCAATCGATCGGCCCGATTTGACCGAGGCGCTGCTGGGGGTGGAGAGCGGCGGCATAGCCCCGGCGTTTTCCCCGGTCTCGCAGGCCGGTGTCCTGACCCAATCCGCCCGCGCCTGGCTCGCCACCTGCGGCATCACAGTCGAGGAAGCGCTGGCAATTGCGCTTGCCGGCGGCAGCCCAATTCCCATACACGGCGCCGCGGCACATGCGGCGATGCACGACGCGATCGCGCCGTTCATGCATGCGATGCCACCGCGTCCGGTGCCGGTGGTTGTCGCGGCCGGAACCGCGCGCCGCCGCGAACTGCCTGGACGCCGCGCCGGCTATACGCAGAAGGCGTCGGTCGGCGGCCACAAGCTATTCGTGCGCACCGGCGAGTACGATGATGGCACGTTGGGGGAGATCGTCATCGCCCTGCACAAGGAAGGCGCCGCCTTCCGCGGCCTGATGGACAACTTCGCCCACGCCGTCAGCCTCGGCCTGCAGCACGGCGTGCCGCTGGAACGTTTCGTCGAGGCCTTCACTTTTACCCGCTTCGGCCCCGCCGGCGCGGTTGAGGGCGATCCTGCGGTGCGGGCCGCCACGTCGCTGCTGGATTACGCGTTCCGGCATCTGGCATCCAACTACCTGGTACGGCACGACATTCCGGAGGCGGAGATCGAGGAAGCCGACACGGTTGGTCACGGCGCACGCGACCAGTCGCCATTGCTGCCGCTGGATCTGCCAGCGGAGGCTTCGCCGCGGGCACGCCGGCGCACACTGCGGGTGGTGTCGCGCTAACAGGCAGGTTATGCTGCACCGCACGCACTGAAGGAGCAGCATCATGGCCGCCCGCGTCGACGTAAAACTGGCGGAGCTCGGCATCAGTCTGCCCCGGCCGATGCAACCAATCGCGAATTATGTGCCTTATGTCGTGACCGGCAACCTGGTCGTCGTGTCCGGCCAAGTACCGGCGATCGACGGCAAGATCGCGGTAACCGGAAAAGTAAGCTGGAGCGTCTCGGTCGATCAGGGCAAGGAAGCCGCACGTCTGTGTTTCATCAACGTGCTGGTGCATCTGAAGGCTGCCTGCGGCGGCGATCTGGATCGGGTCAGGCGGGTTGTGCGCCTGGGCGGCTTCATCGCATCTCCGTCCGAGTTCACCCAGCAGGCGCTGGTGATGAACGGCGCCTCGGATCTGGCTGTCGCGGTGTTCGGTGAGGCCGGTCGCCACGCCCGCACTACGATTGGCGTGCCGTCCCTGCCGGCGGATGCCGCGGTCGAAGTCGAGGGAATGTTTGAAATCGAATAGGCTGTCGCACATGCCAGACGGATCGGCCACGCTGACCCTGACCCTTCATGCCAAGATCGCGGAGATCGATGCCGCCGATTGGGATGCCTGCGCCGGCGATGGAAACCCCTTCGTTAGCCATGCTTTCCTGAGCGCGATGGAGGACAGCGGGTCGGCCAACAGCCGCACCGGCTGGCTGCCACAGCACGCGGTGCTTCGGCGGGAAGATCAGCGCGTCGTCGGTATTGTCCCAATGTACGCGAAATCGCACAGCTACGGCGAATATGTCTTCGACCACGGCTGGGCCAACGCGCTGGAGCGCACCGGGCAGAGCTACTATCCAAAACTTCAGGTTGCCGCACCGTTCAGTCCCGTCCCTGGACCCAGGCTGCTGCGCCGTCCCGGCAGCGGCTTGCCGATCGCCACGCTTGCCAATGCGCTGGAGCAGGCGTGCCAGTCGCTCGGCCTGTCCTCGGTCAATGTGACCTTCTGCACGCGGGAGGAATGGGATGGTCTGGGGGACGCCGGCTGGCTGCGCCGGACCGGGATGCAGTTCCACTGGGAGAACGATAACTACGCGGATTTTGATGGCTTCCTGGGCGCGCTGTCGTCACGCAAGCGCAAGGTGCTGCGGCGGGAGCGGCGCGACGCCAACGCCGCGGGACTGACCTTTCACGCCTTGTCCGGCGCCGATATCACCGAAGCGCACTGGGATGCGTTCTACCGCTTCTACCACTCGACCGTGGATCGCAAATGGGGATCGGCCTACCTGACCCGGTCGTTCTTCTCGCTGCTGGGGGAGCGGCTGGGAGACAAGGTCGTGTTGATGTATGCGGAGAATGCCGGCAGACCGGTGGCCGGCGCGCTGAACCTGGCGGGCGACGAAGCGCTGTACGGCCGTAACTGGGGTTGCCGCGGCGACTGGCCATTCCTGCACTTCGAGCTGTGCTACTACCGCGCCATCGACTGGGCGATCGCACATGGCCTGAAGCGGGTCGAGGCCGGCGCTCAGGGCCGCCACAAGATCCAGCGTGGTTATCTGCCGAAGCACACCTACTCCGCCCACTGGATCCAGCATACTGGACTGCGCCGAGCGGTGGCGAGTTTTCTGCAGGAGGAGCGGGCGGGGATCGAGCGGGAGATGGCGGCGCTGGCGGAGGAATCGCCCTTTCGAAAGGGCGAGGATTAGCTGGAGACCAGCCGCGCCTTCAGGGCGGCGCTCTCGATCATGGCCTGGACCTGAATGCGCTGGCGACCAGGAGCATGACCGCCGCAAGCAGGATGCCGCGATACGCAGCTACCTTCAGACGCTCAGCAACGGCCCGCGGCGATCGAGGCGGCCAGGGGAAGGATGAATTCAAAGCCAAGCCGTGTTTGGCGTGACCGATCCCGGGTCGGCGAGAAGGTTCAGGCGTATGGATGTTTACTCCGCTCTTGACCCTCACAGTCCGGCCGAACCATATACCGCCTCCTGCGCACGGAGGTCCGGTGGCAGAGTGGTGATGCATCGGACTGCAAATCCGCGGATGCCGGTTCGATTCCGGCCCGGACCTCCAATACAGCGGTGAAAGGAGCCGTCATGCTCCTTAAGCGTGGGAGATCGAAAGGCGAGGACCAGCGACTTCGAAGAGTGGTTGGACAAGCGCCATTTGGGGAAAGCTGAAATGCCAGTGAATCGTGCGTTTCTCGGATTCATCGCTGCCGTCATCTCTGTCCTCGTGTTCCATCAGGCGATGTGGGAACTGCTTCACGTTTTCGGCCAGATGCCAGCGGCGTATCCGACCGATGGCGTCCCACCACTTGGCGTTCCTCGGATCATCGACCTCTGCTTCTGGGGTGGTGTATGGGGCGCTGCGTTCGGGCTGGTTTCATCCCGGCTCCCGTTATCGTCCGGACTATGGGTCGGCGGCCTTGGACTTGGCCTTCTGGCGGCATTGGTCGGCCTGTTCATTGTTCCGCTCATCAAAGGCCTGCCGGTCGCGGGCGGCTGGTCAGCGATGGCATTGGTGAAGTCATTTTTGATCAATGGCTTCTGGGGAATCGGGGTTGGCCTGATCTTGCCGTTGTTGATGCGGCAGGCGCAGACGAAACCGGCCTGAAGACGGTTCGACTGGTGAAAGTTTGGTTAAAGGATGCGCAAGAAGCTACCGACCGGGACATTCCCGCGTGCCTTCGGCAGCATTGTCCTTGATGCTGGCTGGAAACCGTCAATCGGAGGCGTGGAGAGTGTGTCGTTGAGGCATGCGGACCGGCAGCGGCAACCGATTAAGAAGCCTCCGCTGCTACCGCAAACCCCGCAAAGGCACAAGTGATGTTTCAGCCTGAGTCCCATCACTCCGCGGTATGATAACCGCCTCGCGTGCCGCGATAGCCAGAAGCTTCGCGTGCATGCCGCGTAGCATTTCCATGACCCAGGGGGATGTCTGGTAGTCTGGCCGAACGTGCCAGACTTTCGCAGCGCGTGGTGTGAACAATCTCCCGTCCGGGTATGGTGGTACCAGGGCCGCCTGGTATTGGCCGGCGATATGCGCCTGCAGTTGCGCGAGACCGGGCACTGCATCATCAAGCGGGATCGCATCGACTTCGCATTTCATCTGCTTGATCAGCCAGAACAGCGGCAAGCTGTCTTTCGCGTCCAGGTAAAACGGGTACAAGACACATTTGCCGTCTCGTGCGCGGGTCCATTCCAGGGCATTCAAGGCGCGGATGATCTCCGTATCCATCATGTCGTTCGAGACGTTGACCCGACCGAGGCCGGGCGATGGCGGATCAGGCCAGTTCAGGAAGTGGCGGCAAAAATGGGTCAGCAGGTCATCGTCTGTTTCCAGCACGCCGTTGTAGGACACGATCCGAAGAGAGTCGTGTCCGAACACCGCAGCGTAGCGGGCCAGCACAAGCTCGAAATTAAGCGTTGGGCAAGTCCATGGATCCTGCAGGCACGACAGGGCAAATTCCGGCAGGGTTCGGAACGAGCCCTGCTTTACCATCTCGTGCCAGCACGATGGGATCAACTCGGACCAGCGCCGGCAATAGAACACAATCGTGGTTGGTTGTCCCGAGAGCAGGCCATGCAATCGCCGTATTTCCGCATCATTGGCATAGGAGAGCGTTTCCGACGAAAGCAGAATTGTCTCCGCGCCGGCATGGTTAAATTCGCTAAACATCGTTGAAAGAGCGCCATCGGTGCCTGATGCAAGCGCCATGGCCAAATCGTGATGTCCGCCGTAGCTGCCCCAGAGATCCGGATAGTTGATGCCGCGCGACGCCAACAGGGCGCGCAGTGCATAGAAGGCTCGCTGCAGGTAGGTCGTGCCGGTCTTGTGCGGGCCGATATGAATCAGATAGCGTGGCACGCTTCCTCCCGCGGGTCGTCGTCCCGGCCGCCGCTTCGGATTGTCCCATTAGCGTTCGGCAAACACTTCACTTGACGTCGGTGCGAACGCTTGATGTTTGACCTCCTGCCGCAAGCAATAGGGACATTAGAGCGATGAGGGTCCGCAAAACCATCAAAACAATTGCATCCGGCGGGCATCATGCGGATATTTGGAAGGAACGCAGAATTCCGCGGCGGGCCGTCTCAAACAGGGTCATGCCAGTGACTTCGTGAACCGCTTGCCCAGGCCGAAACCGGTTTGAACTTCATTGCCTGCTGATCGAATTGAAACGCTCCACGCCTGACAACACGGCTGCCGCCTTTAGATCCGATTGAAGCATTCCAGTTCATGGTCGTCGCGGACAAGAATTCATTCGCACGGTGGTTGTCCACAGCTTTCTCAGACTTGACGCGATTCGGACGTTGCCGTGCGCATACGCAATGGATACTGTATCTAGTAGTTAGTGTCTCTGGGGGGCCAGGATATGGTATGGAGCGACGAAACTATCCAACACCTGAGGGAACTTTGGGAGCAAGGACATTCCACGGCCGAAATTGGCCGCAGGCTGGCGGTCTCAAAGAACGCGATCGTCGGCAAGGCGCATCGCCTTGACCTCACCGCGCGTCCCTCGCCGATTCGACGCGATGCAGCCGATCGGTTGAGTGACCAGTCTCCGGCGCCGCTTCGGATGGAGGGTCCGACGTTGCCGCCGCTGGCCAGCGCGAGGGTGCAAACCGCGCCTTGGCCCGCCAGGGTCCAACCGCTGCGTTCGCCGCCAGTGGTGGAAGCGGACCCGCTCATTCGCCCAACATCCGAGTCTGTGACGGCTCGCCCGGCCACTCCAGCGTCGGTTCGTGTCGTGCTGCCGGTGCACGCGGTCCAGCATCACCGGTCAACGCCATCCTGCTGCTGGCCAATTGGCGAACCCGGCAAAAAGGATTTTCGGTTCTGTGATGACGCTTCCATTCCGGGCAAGCCGTATTGCCAGGACCACGCTCGTCTGGCGTATGTGAAGGTGCGTGACCGGAAGGAAGATGCCGCCTGAGAAATGGCCGTTCGACAACGGCTTGGCGCGGCGGCATGCACACCGCTATAAGGTGCGCCATCGCTTCAGCCGGGTTCGATGATGGCCATCCAAACGACAGCACTGCAGACGAGTAATCCTGGGGCCGAGATGTTCGCCGCGTCCCGCGCGTGCATGGTGAACAGCCAAATTCGTCCGAACAAGGTCAACGACAGCCGCATTTTGACGGCGATGCGGCGCATTCCGCGTGAAGCTTTCCTTCCTGTCCCCGTTGTCCCGCTGGCCTATCTGGACGAGGACATTCCCCTCGGCAACGGGCGCTTCATGATGGAGCCAATGGTGCTGGCCCGCCTACTTCAGGCGGCACTGCTGCAGGAAAACGAACGCGTGCTCGTCGTCGGCGCTGGCCCTGGCTACGGCGCCGCGGTTCTGGCCCACTGTGGCTGCCGGGTTACGGCGCTGGAGGAAGAGCCGGCGCTGATCGCGCTGGCGCGGGCCGTGCTACCGGCGGAAGCGCCAGGTGTGACGCTGGTGACCGGGCCGCTGGCAGGCGGATGGCCGGCCAATGCGCCCTACGATGTCATCCTGATTGAAGGCGCAGTACCGGAGATCCCCACGGCCCTGATTGGTCAGCTGCATGGGGAAAACGGCCGTATCCTGGCGGTCATCTGCGGTGAAGGCCGGACCACGCAAGCAGTGATCGGCGAGGTTTCGCCGGCCGGGCTTGGAACCTGCCCGATCTTTGACTGCGGAACGCCGGCAATCCCATCGCTTCGCCGAGCGCCGGTTTTTGAATTTTGAAACGCCTGGCCGGACATCGACGCCAATTCGCGGTTCCAACGAAGGGAATGGTGGACAGAGCCATACGGTTAGGAGGAAATTTGCATTGCGCACACGATTGTAGTGGTTCCATCCGGATCATCGCGTTAACCGGATGTTTATCGACTCTCTACAAGCTGGCCTGGCATGGCCGGCGGTCTGAAAAGGTGCCGAATGAGTCTGCGTCACGGTCTGCTCATCAGCCTGGGCTTGATTTCCGCTTCAGCCGCGGCGATGGCTAATACAGCCGCTGCGCCAACGATGCCGCCGAAGCGGGTCGTCCCGCCAGTCAAACTTGCGCAGGCGGCCAACAAGCCCGCCACGATGCCTCCAAACGGGCAGGCGGTGTCCGGCACTCCGGCCGCCGTGCCGCGTACCTTGGCCGAGGCACTGGCCGCGACCTATGCTAACCAGCCGGCGCTACAGGCTGAGCGGGCAAGGCTGCGGGCGACGGATGAGAACGTACCGACGGCGCTGGCGGGATGGCGGCCGACCGTGGTGCTGGCAGGTACCGCCGGCTACGGCGACGGTGTGTCGCGCGCCTATACCGCAGCCTTCGACAGGGTGGTGAACGTCCAGACTGATCGCCTGATTGGCACCGCCCAGGCGACGGTGACGCAAAACCTTTACAACGGCGGCAGGACCCAAGGAAACGTCAACCGCGCGAAGAACCAGGTCTACGCGGAGCGCGCCACGCTGCTTGCCCAGGAACAGACCAGCTTCACCAATGTCGTCAGCGCCTATGTCGGGGTCATCCAGGCGAAAGAGCTGCTCGGACTGCAGGTCAACAACGAACAGGTCCTGGCCAAGCAGCTTCAGGCGACCAATGACCGGTTCCGGGTAGGTGAGATCACCCGCACCGACGTCGCCCAAGCGGAGGCCGCGCTAGAGGGTGCCCGGGCAACGCGGGAGACCGCAGAGGGCACATTGCAAACCTCCCGCGGCACGTTCGTGCAGATTGTCGGCTTCGAGCCACCGGGGGACCTGATCGAGCCGCAACCGCTCAATCTGCCGGTCCATAGCGACACCGAGGCATCCGCGGTCGCCGTGATTAACAACCCCAACGTGATCACCGCCCTGTTCAACAATGCCGCGGCCAAGGATGCGATCGATGTCGCGTTCTCGGCCCTGCTGCCGCAGATCAGCTTGCAGGGGCAGACCTTCCAGCAGAACAATTCTGGTGGCCGCAGTTCCAACGCCAACGGCTACGTGGTTACCGCGCAGCTTTCCGTGCCGCTCTATCAGGGAGGCTCGGAATACGCGGCGGTGCGCCAGGCGCGGCAATCGCAGCAGCAGACCCAGCGGCTGATCGACGACGCCAAGCGGACGGCGGTGCAGAACGCGGTGAATGCATGGGACACGCTGGTCGCCGCCAAGGCGGCGGCGGACAGCACCCGGTCGCAAATACGCGCCAACCAGATCGCACTGGAGGGCACGGAGCGGGAAGCAATTGTCGGCAGCCGCACGACGCTGGACGTCCTGAACGCGACCCAGCTTCTGCTGACCTCCCGCACCACCTTGGTGCAGAACCTGTCGCAGGTGATCACCGCCTCCTATGCCGTGGCCGCGGCGATCGGCCGTCTGACCGCGCGGGACATGCATCTGGCCGTGCCGCTGTATGACGACACCGCCTACTACAACGCCGTGAAGGACCGCTGGGCTGGCCTGGGCGACTACGCGACTAGCCAGCCGGGCCGCTGAACCATGTCGCACCGCGGTCTCGCATGACACAGCCTTCATCTCCCCCTTCTTCTGGCAATCCCGCCGGTGCGGAAGGCGCCGATCCGTCGATGGAGGAGATTCTCGCCTCCATCCGTCGCATCCTTAACGAGGAGGAGACGCCGCCCGGGTCGGAGGCGGCCGCGCCCGAGGAAACACCGGCGGAGGATGACGTCCTGCTGCTCGATCATTCCATGCTGGTCGCGGCACCCGAGCCGGAGATTGTCGCGTCCCTGCCGGCCGCTTTGGCCGCTCCCGCAGAGCCGAGCGACGCCGATCCCATCATCCATGAGGCACCATCGGCGGTGTCCCCTGTTGAACCGCCGACGCCATCCCTTCCGCCCGCGTCGGCCCCGGTAGCGCCGTCGCCGACGGAGGGTCATACGCTGTTGGCGCCGGAGACGGCTGCTGCCGCGGCATTATCGGTTGACGGCCTGCTTCGCAGCCTGGCCGCAAGCCGGACGGCGCAGGTCTATCGCGGCGGTCCGACGATCGAGGACGTGGTGCGGGAGGAAGTGCGGCCGTTGCTGAAGGGCTGGCTGGACACCAACCTGCCACCTCTTGTCGAACGTCTGGTGCGTGCCGAGATCGAAAGGCTCGTCGCCAGGGCTGTTCCCTGATCAATCGAACGCTGGTTTACCCAGCACTATGGCAGGCATGACCGGCCCTGCGGCGGCGCCGTCCGGGGTGATCCGCCCCTTGCTGCCGGGAGATTTCCCATGTTGAGACGCCGATGACACTGGACAGCCGGTTCGCCCCCGCCGACGTGGAGTCCCGCCTGTATGCGGGTTGGGAGACGGGCGGCAGTTTCGCCTGCGATCCCTCGTCGAACGCGCAGCCGTTCACCATCATGCTTCCGCCGCCGAACGTGACCGGCAGCCTGCATGTGGGCCACGCGCTGACCTTCACCGTGCAGGACACGCTGGTGCGCTGGCGTCGCATGCAGGGACGCGACGTGCTGTGGCAGCCCGGCACCGACCACGCCGGTATCGCCACGCAGATGATGGTGGAGCGTCTGCTGGCGGCGGAGGGCAAGGACCGGCGGCAGATCGGCCGGGACGCGTTCCTCGACCGCGTCTGGCAGTGGAAGGCGGACTCTGGCGGCACCATCACCCGACAGTTGCGCCGTCTGGGCGCCTCGCTCGACTGGCAGCGCGAACGCTTCACCATGGATGACGGCCTATCGGACGCGGTGAAGGAGACCTTCGTCCGGCTATATTCCGAAGGTCTGATCTATCGCGACCGGCGTCTGGTGAACTGGGATCCCAAGCTGCGAACGGCGATTTCCGACCTCGAGGTCGAGCCGCGCGAGGTCAAGGGTTCGCTCTGGTACATCCGCTACCCGATCGCCGACGCCCCGGATCAGTTCATCACCGTTGCGACGACCCGGCCGGAGACGATGCTGGGCGATACGGCGGTGGCGGTGCATCCGGAGCATCCGGTGCTGGGCCGGCTGATTGGCAGGCGTGCAATCCTGCCGCTGGTCGGACGGGCGATCCCGATCGTCGGTGACAGCTACGCCGATCCGGAAAAAGGCACCGGCGCGGTGAAGATCACCCCGGCGCACGACTTCAACGATTTCGAAGTCGGCCGGCGGCACGACCTGCCGATGCCGTCTGTGCTCGACCGCGACGCAATGATCACGCTGGCGGAGATCGAGGACGTATTGGTTACGATGCCGGGCATCGCCGATCCGGCTTTCGTGCGCGGGCTTGCCGGGCAGCCGCGCATCGCCGCGCGCAGTGCAATCGTAGCGGAACTGGAACAGCTGAGCCTGCTCGACAGGATCGAGCCGCACACCCATCAGGTGCCGCATGGCGACCGCGGCGGGGTGCCGGTCGAGCCGCTGCTGACCACGCAGTGGTATTGCAACGCCGGCATCCTGGCAAAGCCGGCGATCGAGGCGGTGGAGACCGGCAAGATTGCGTTTGTGCCGAAGCAATGGGAGAACACCTTCTTTGCCTGGATGCGCGACATCCAGCCCTGGTGCATTTCCCGCCAGCTTTGGTGGGGCCATCGTATTCCGGCCTGGTATGGTCCCGACGGCAGCGTGTTCGTTGCCAAGGATGTAGCTGGCGCGGCGGCCCAGGCGCGGGATCATTACGGGCGCGACGAACCGCTGGCGCAGGATGAGGACGTGCTGGATACCTGGTTCAGTTCCGCGCTGTGGCCGTTCTCCACTCTTGGCTGGCCGAAATCGACGCGGGAGGTCGAACGTTACTATCCCGGTGATGTTCTAGTCACCGGCTTCGACATTATCTTCTTCTGGGTCGCACGAATGATCATGATGGGTCTGCACATCATGGGCGACGTGCCGTTCCGCACCGTCTACATTCACGGCCTGGTGCGTGACGAGAAAGGCCGCAAGATGTCGAAGACGACCGGCAACGTCATCGACCCGCTGGACCTGATCGACAGCTTCGGCGCTGACGCCCTACGCTTCACCATCTGCGCCCTGACCGGCCCAGGACGCGATGTCAAGCTCGGCGCCGCGCGGGTGCAGGATTATCGCGGCTTCATCACCAAGCTCTGGAATGCGGCGCGCTTCTGCGAGATCAATGACATGCGCCCGGACCCGTCGTTCGACCCGTCACGGGTGACGCTGCCGCTGTCTCGCTGGCTGCTTGACAGCGCGAACATGGCGATCCGCGAGGCGACAGACGCGCTGGAGGCGTATCGGCTCGACGACTACGCAGCCGCTGGATACCGCTTTGTCTGGAATACGTTCTGTGACTGGTTCCTGGAATTCGCCAAGCCGCTCCTGGCCGAGGGTGCGCACCCGGCGGAAGCCGCCGAAATTCGTGCCGTCGGCGCCCATGTGCTGGGCCTGATCCTGCGCCTGCTGCATCCGGTGACGCCGTTCATGACGGAGGAGCTGTGGGACCGCTTCGGCTATGGCGAGCCGTGTGGCTTGATCCGTGCCGCATGGCCGCAACCCGCCATAATTCCAGGGGCCGAACAGGCGCGAGCGGAGCTTGATTGGGTGGTGCGGTTGATCGGGCTGATCCGTTCGGTCCGAACGGAAATGAATGTGCCGCCGTCCAAGCCCTCGCCGGTGCTGCTGCGTGATGCATCGAGCGAAATCCTGGCGCGAGTCGATCGCTGGATCGAAGCAATCCGCCGCCTCGCCCGTACGTTGGACGTACGGCGGCTGGACGACGAGGTGCCGAAAGGCGCTGCGTTGGCGATGCTGGATCAGACCACCGTAGTGCTGCCGCTGGAAGGACTGATCGATATCGCGGCAGAACGGACACGCCTGGTTAAGGAGCGCGACAAGGTGGTGGCAGAGGCGAAGAAGACACGCCAGAAGCTGGCGAACCCCGACTTCGTCGCGCGCGCGAAGGAGGAGGTGGTAGCGGAAAACCGTGACCGTCTGATAACCTTCGAGTTCGACGTTGTTCGGCTGCAGGCCGCGCTGGATCGGTTGGAGTGAGGAACGGCAGTCAATTTCAATATGCCTGTGGGGAAAGGTCCGCCCATCGCTAGGACTGGGTGGTCGACCAGGGCATCGGCTACGCTGCTGCACCAGCGCCAGGACGATCAAGCTGGTCCTCGTCGTTCGCCGGCTGCCCCTCATCCCGAAATCCCATGCTTCGTCATCTGGTTTGAACGCCTTTAAGGGAAATATTGACGTAGTCCCCTCGTCTTCCTATTGTATGAGTCTAATCTTGAATAAACGGCCGCCCCGCTTTCGCATGTGGCGCCTGGAATTCAATTTTCCGACCGGCTGTGATCAGCAGGGCCTCCGTGCCCCTAATCTCCCTCGCCTGATCCTGTTCCCGCATGCACCCGCACGTCCGAGGCTCCTCCCATGCATCTTGCCGAACTGAAGAAAAAGTCGCCAGCCGAACTGGTGAATTTCGCTGAATCCTTGGCGGTCGAGAACGCATCGTCGCTGCGCAAGCAGGACATCATGTTCGCGATCCTGAAGAACCTTGCCGATAATGATCAGGTGATCCAAGGCGAAGGCACCTTGGAAATCCTGTCCGACGGGTTCGGCTTCCTGCGCAGCCCGGAGGCAAACTACCTGCCGGGACCCGATGACATCTACGTCAGCCCCAGTCAGGTTCGCCGCTTTGGCCTGCGAACTGGCGATACGGTGGACGGCCAGATCCGGGCACCACGGGAAGGCGAGCGGTATTTCGCCTTGCTGAAAGTCGAGACGGTCAATTTCGAGCCGCCGGAATCAGTGCGTCATCGCGTCAACTTCGACAACCTGACGCCGCTGTATCCGGAGGAACGGCTGAAGATGGAGATGGAGATCTTCCAATCCGTCGCCAAGGGCCCGACGAAGGACTTCACGCCGCGCGTGATCGACCTTATCTCCCCTGTTGGCAAGGGCCAGCGTGCGCTGATCGTCGCCCCGCCGCGCACCGGCAAGACGGTCATGCTGCAGAACATGGCCGCCGCCATCGCCGCCAACCATCCGGAAGTCTTCCTGATCGTGCTGCTGATCGATGAGCGGCCGGAGGAAGTCACCGACATGGCGCGCAGTGTGAAGGGCGAGGTGATCAGCTCCACCTTCGATGAACCTGCCACACGCCATGTGCAGGTGACCGAGATGGTGCTGGAGAAAGCCAAGCGCCTAGTCGAGCACAAGCGCGACGTGGTAATCCTGCTGGACAGCATCACCCGCTTGGCGCGCGCCTACAACACCGTGGTGCCATCATCCGGCAAGGTGCTTACCGGCGGTGTCGATGCCAACGCGTTGCAGCGCCCGAAGCGCTTCTTCGGTGCGGCGCGCAATATCGAGGAAGGTGGGTCGTTGACCATCATTGCCACCGCGCTGATCGATACCGGCAGCCGCATGGACGAGGTGATCTTCGAGGAATTCAAGGGCACCGGCAATTCAGAGATCATTCTTGATCGCAAGCTGTCCGACAAACGGTCGTTCCCGGCGATCGACATCACCAAGTCCGGCACGCGCAAGGAGGAACTGCTGGTCGAGCGCAGCGTACTGTCGAAGATGTGGGTGCTGCGGCGCATTCTCAATCCGATGGGCACTGTGGACGCAATGGAGTTCCTGTTGGACAAGCTGAAGTATAGCAAGACCAACAATGATTTCTTCGACGCTATGAATACGTGATTCTGGCGGTCTGGACGCTTGTCCAGATAATTGCCCGGTTGCCGCACGGACGGTAACGACCCGCCCGGCCCCGGCGCGCCCTTGACCAACAAGGCAGCGTCGCGCCCAGCGGCCACCTGCTTCTCAGTTGCCGGTGCCGCGCGTACGAAAATCCGGAGCCAGCGGGCGTCCAGGGCGCCGCACAAGCCCACCCAGGCCCATCCGCCTAGGTCCGCCCACCTAGATCCGCCCCTGGCACTCGATGGGCGTTTCGCGCAGAAAACCCGGATGCAACCGCTTCAGTGACATCACGCCGCGCGGCGCCGGGTTGGCAGGCGTGGTCACTCGTTTTTTCGCCGGCGGCAGCGTCCGGCACCTCCGCGACCACGGTTGCGAGCGAGGCCGCCAGGCTGCGTGTGGCGAGCGCACCCGGATGCCAGGGATGCGGGAGGCACCGCCCCGCCGCGGCAGGCTGGTTTGACCAGGGTCACCTTTGTGTTTGTTCATAAAGATTAGGGGAACCCCCGCCACGGGTTTTGCCAAAAACCGCAATAAGGGTCAGGCAATGGACGAGATAATACTGCGGGCTGGAGATGATGATCTACTACACGCCGACCTTCCTCTCCAACGTCGGCTTCGGCGCCTCCGCGGCCCTGATGTCCAGCCTCGGCGTCGCGATGATGTCGTCGGCAACCGGCCGACAAGGCTGCCGTCATTGCTCGACATTGGGACAGTCGTGTAACCTAAGCAATGAGCCCACCGGCCGCCAGAACCAGGTCGGAAGCAAGAATTTTGGCGCAAAGCGCAGGAAAAGGGAAGCAGGGGAGGAAGCAGTGGCCAACCGGAAATCAAGCCTCGATTTCGATTCCACCGCCGGCGCCGAAAGCGCCCCCGCGGACGCGCCCCCGGTCGGGCGCATCATCCTGGTCGCCGGCGCGGCGGCGCTCGGGGGCTTCCTGTTCGGCTTCGACACCGCGATCATTAATGGAGCGGTCGGCGCGATCCGCGAATGGTCCCACGTTGGCGCCGCCCTGCTCGGCTTCTCCGTGGCAAGCGCCCTCCTGGGCTCGGCCGTCGGCGCCTGGTTCGCCGGGCCGCTCGCAAACCGCTACGGCCGCATCGCGGTCATGCAGGGCGCTGCGGTCCTCTTCTTCATTAGCGGCATCGGCGCCGGCCTGCCCTGGGACATCTGGTCGCTGACCTTCTTCCGCGTGTTGGGCGGCCTTGCCGTCGGCGCCGCCAGCGTCATCGCCCCGGCCTACATCGCTGAGATCTCCCCCACCCACCTGCGCGGCCAGCTCGGCTCCCTGCAGCAGATGGCAATCGTCGTCGGCATCTTCGCAGCTCTGCTCACCGACTACGCGCTCGCCGCGGCGGCGGGCGGAGCGGGCGGCAAGTTGTGGCTCGGGCTGGAGGCGTGGCGGTGGATGTTCATCTCCGAGTCGTTGCCCGCACTTGTTTACGGCTTGCTGGCGGGCATGATCCCGGAATCGCCACGGTACCTCGTCGCCAAGCACCGCACCGGAGAGGCCGCCGACATCCTGGGCCGCTTCGTCAGCCGCACACCACCGCCCGAGGTCAAGATCGCCGAGATCCAGCAGACCATGCAGCACGAGACGGCGCAGTCGCTCCGCGACCTCCGCGGGCCGTTCCTCGAGCTCCTGCCAATCGTCTGGACCGGCATCCTGCTCTCGGTGTTCCAGCAGTTCGTCGGCATCAACGTCATCTTCTACTACTCCTCGGTGCTGTGGCAGGCCGTCGGCTTCACCGAAGCCAACTCGCTGGCGATCACCGTCATCACGTCGGTGACGAACATCCTGACGACCGTGGTGGCAATCGTCCTGATCGACCGTGTCGGTCGCAAGCCGCTGCTCCTGGTCGGCTCCCTCGGCATGGCCGCGACCCTCGGCACGATGGCGTACATATTCGGCACCGCCCCGACCGAGGCCACGGCCGCCGGCGGCGTGGTCCCGGTGCTGAGCGACGCCAGCGGCACGGTCGCGGTCGTCGCGGCCAACCTCTATGTCGTCTTCTTCGGCATGAGCTGGGGACCGGTGGTGTGGGTGCTGCTGGGTGAGATGTTCAACAACCAGATCCGCGCCTACGCCCTTGCGGTCGCCGCCGCCGCCCAATGGGTCGCGAACTTCCTCGTCTCCCAGACCTTCCCCATGCTAGCCTCGGCCGGCCTCGGCCTCGCCTACGGCGTTTACGCCACCGTGGCCTTCCTCGCCTTCGTCTTCGTCGCGCGCGCAGTGAAGGAAACGCGCGGGCGGGAGCTGGAGGACATGTAACGGGCAAGCCCGGCCTCCGGCTTTGGCGCCCCGACCGGGCCCCGTCGCATCACCTGAAGGCCATTGAGGCCTGCGACACAGATAAAGTGCTGGCGATCGTCGGCCACATGAAGGCAGAACCGATGGAGGACTTCGTCGCGCGAAATGGCCGCCTGCGGGACGATAGGATGCCTCGAAGAGCGAGCGGGATCTGTATGATGTGCTGGCGACCATATCGGGTGAGCAGGCATTCCGCTCATCCGAGATCATTCTTGATCGCAAGCTGTCCGACAAGCGCTCGTTCCCGGCGATCGACATTACCAAGTCCGGCACGCGCAAAGAGGAACTGTTGGTCGAGCGCAGCGAGCTGTCGAAGATGTGGGTGCTGCGGCGCATTCTCAATCCGATGGGCACTGTGGACGCGATGGAGTTCCTGTTGGACAAGCTGAAATATAGCAAGACCAACAATGATTTCTTTGACGCGATGAATACCTGAACAAGCTTGAGAAAATATTTTGAGAACATGATTACACTGAGCCAAACGTTGAAAGCGTGTCACCCATGCGATCCAGTAATCAGATAGAGCTGTTCAGCATGCGTAATCAGGCTGAAAACGCTCCGGCGGCTTACCTGGCGTAGCTCCAAAGCTGTCAAAGTCGGGCGGTTCGACCGTGCGGATACCAACGAGGTATTGGCTGATGTCGGGGATTCCATCGCGAACGATTACCTCCAGGACGTGGTCGCGCCCGCCACGCTTTCGCCGCCAGTCTGCATAACTCTGCGTCAGTAGCGGCGTCAGGGTATCAGCGCCGCGGCGGGCCGATTTACGAATGGTCGAGCCGGAGTTGATCGGACTGATCTCGACCCGTTCGGCATGGGCACGCACCAACCCAAGCGTGTCGAAGGTTAACACTTCGCGTGATCGTTTGCGGTTCATTTTGGCGCTCAGCAGACGTGCCAGGCTATCAATGCTGGGCCAGAAGAAAACGCGCGTGTTGAGAAGCCGGAGCCAATCACCGGGTAGAAGTCCACCGTCAAGGCAACATGCAAGCGCGCGTTCGCTCAGCGGAAGGTTGTCGTTCAGGATCGCTATGTCATGCACCGAATGCTCGAGACGAACTTCGGCGGCACGCCGCTTCGTGGTCAGCTCGACGCGGCGCGCATCCTCCACCTCGAACACGGCGAGCAGGGCTGACGTGGATAGTAGACCCAGCTTCGAGATCGAGGTCCAGGCGCCTGGCGTGGTCACATGGTGAAGCCTCGGATGCCGAGCGGCAAGCTCTTCGGGTGTCATACTGCACGATCCGGCATCGATTGATGGGAAAAGCAAGTTTAGATTAACGCCACCCAATTTGGATTCAGGCATCAGCCTGCGCCCGGGAGCGCAGATCGAACTTCTGGATCTTGCCCGTCGAGGTCTTCGGCAGCGGCCCAAACGTCACAAACCTTGGACATTTGTAGTGCGCCAGATGCTGACGGCACCAGGCGATGATCGCTGTCTCGGTGACTGCTTCCGTCCCTGGCTTCAGGGTTACGAACGCCTGCGGTGTCTCACCCCATTTCTCGTCGGGCCGAGCGACGACCGCCGCTTCCATCACATTTGGATGCTTGTACAGCACCTCCTCGACTTCCAATGACGAGATATTCTCGCCGCCGGAGATGATGATGTCCTTGGCCCGGTCCTTGACCTCGACGTAGCCATCCGGATGCATCACCGCGAGGTCACCGGTATGGAACCAGCCGCCGGCGAAGGCCTCTTCGGTGGCGGCCGGGTTCTTCAGGTAGCCCTTCATGATCGTATTGCCGCGCAGCATCAGCTCGCCCATCGTGGCGCCATCCGGCGGCATTGGCGCCAGGGTCGCGGGGTTCAGCACCGCGGCTTCCTCCAGCATCGGCGTGTTGACGCCCTGGCGTGCCATGAAGGCGGATTTCTGCTCGACCGGCAGCTCGTCTAGACCGGGTTGCCATAGGCAGACAGTGGATGGGCCGTAGCTTTCGGTCAGGCCATACAGATGGGTGACCGCGAAGCCCATCACCTCCATCTGCGCGATCACGGTGGAGGGCGGCGCGGCGCCGCCCGTGGCGATCTTCACCGTCTGGTCGAACACCTGCCGAACCGCGGCCGGCGCATGGATCAGCATTGACAGCACGACCGGCGCACCGCACATGTGAGTGACGCCGTGTTTGGCAATGGCGGAAAAGATTAGCGCGGGTTCCATCCGCCGCAGGCAGACATGCGTGCCGCCGGCCAGGGTCACCGCCCAGGTATAGGTCCAGCCGTTGCAGTGGAACATTGGCAGCGTCCACAGATAGACGCTCCGCGGCGACAGGCCGAAGGTCAGCGCGTTGGCGCAGGCGTTCAGGTAGGCGCCGCGATGATGCGCCACCACACCCTTCGGGTTGCCGGTCGTGCCGGAGGTGTAGTTCAACGCGATCGCCTGCCACTCGTCATCCGGCAGTCGGACGGGATGCGACGGATCGCCACCGGCAATGAAGCTTTCGTAGTCGATCGAGCCGCATCCAGGTCCTTCTATATCGCGGATATCCACCACCAGCCGTTCGAGACCCGCTGTCGCCGGCGCCATCACCGCAGTGAACTCGGTATCCGTCAGCACCACCTTGGCGTCGGAATGTCGTAGGATGAAGCCCACCGCCGGCGCGTCCAGCCGGATATTGATGCAGCACAGGACGGCCCCCAGCATCGGCACGGCGTAATGCGCCTCCAGCATCTCGGGGGTGTTGGGCGCCATGATCGCGACGGTGTCCCCCTGCCCCACGCCAGCCCACGCCAGCGCCGAGGCCAGCCGCCGCGCACGGTCGAGGAACGCCGCGTAGGTGATGCGGCGGGTGCCGTGGATGACCGCCACGCGCTGCGGATAGATGCGCGCGGCGCGCGACAGGAACGACACCGGCGACAACGGAACATGGTTCGCGGGCCGGCGATCGAGGTTTTGCTCGAAGATGGACATGCTGCTTCCTCCCGGTCCGCAAGCTGGACCCTGGGCGGAAGCTATGGCACAGCCGGGACGAACGCCAATCCAGGGGGAACCGTCATGGCGGAACTGATCAACGTCACCGTGCAAGATTTCATCGCCACCGTCGTGATGGATCGCCCGCCGGTGAATGCCCAGAGCAACCGGTTCCGCGAAGAGCTCATCGCTGCCTTCGACAGCTTCACCGATCGTGACGACGTGCGGGTGGCGATCCTGACCGGCTTTGGCCGGATGTTTTCCGCCGGCGCCGACATGAAGGAACGACCGACCGGCGAGAATGCCGGCGAGTACTGGAAGTTCAACCGCCTAGTGCGGGAGATGTTCAACGCCATCCACGAATGCGCCAAACCGGTCATTGCCGCGGTGAACGGCCCCGCTCTGGGCGCCGGTCTAGGTCTGGCGGCACATTGCGACATCATCCTTGCCTCCGACAACGCCGTATTCGGCATGCCGGAGATCGATGTCGGCCTCGCCGGCGGTGCCGCCATGCTGCAAACCCTGTTCGGCCACTCCCGCGCCAGGCGCATGTTCTTCACTGGCTGGCGCGTCCCGGCCGAGGAACTTTACCGCACCGGCGTCATCGAATGCTGCGTGCCGCTGGAGCAGTTGCTGCCGGAGGCGATGAAGATGGCCAGCGACATCGCCTCAAAAAGCCCGACCGGGATGCGCGCGGCGAAGCACTCAATGAACACGACGATGCACATGCCGGCCCGCGACGCCTATCGGTTCGAGCAGGGGATCACGGTAATGCTGTCGAAGACCGAGGACGCCAGGGAAGCGCGTCTGGCGTTCATGGAAAAGCGCAAGCCGGTGTTCAAGGGGCGCTGATCTCGTCGCTCCCCGCCAAGCTCCGCCGGTGGGCGAGCCTGATTGGCAGAAAATGCTTCAACACCAGCGATGACAATGGTGAAGATTGTGTTGAAGGCGATCTGATGCATCTGCTGATCCGCACGTGCCGGCGGAGTGTCTGGTGCGCCTATGGGCACCTGAAACCATCCGGGCTATGAAACCCGGTCGCGGGCAGGCGCATCGGGGGAACGGCAAATGGATTTAAAACTCAAGGGCAAGACCGCTCTGGTTACTGGCGCCAGCATGGGGATTGGCAGGGCGATTGCAAAAGCGCTAGCGAGCGAGGGCGTTCAGGTGGTCGCCGCCGCTCGGCGGCTTGAGCTGATGCAGGCCATGGCCGATGAGGTCGAAGCCGAACGGCATCCGCGGCCTGTGTTGATCCAGCAGGATGTGATGGAGGAACACGCCGCGGCAAAGTTGAGCAGCGCCGCGCTGAATGCGGTCGGCCGGATCGACATCCTGCTGAACAACGCCGGCGGCAGCCGCGTCGTGCCGATCGATGCGCCGGAAGAACGCTGGACCGAGGCAATGACATTGAACTTCACGCGTCCGCGCCAGCTCGCCCATGCCCTGCTGCCAGGCATGATCGAGAACCGCTGGGGTCGGATCATCAACATTACCGGCAAGAGCGAGCCGGAGAACCTGAACGCCGCGTTCTCCGCCAAGGCCGCGGTCCATGCTTGGGCGAAGGGCCTGTCGCGGGAGGTCGGCAAGTATGGCATCACGGTAAACTCGATCCCGCCCGGCCGGATCATGAGCGAGCAGATCCGGCGCAACTATCCGGACGACTACCGCAAGCACTTCGCCGAGACGGAAATTCCGGTTCGTTTTTGGGGTGATCCGGAGGACTTAGCGGTGATGGCGGTGTGGCTGGCCTCACCGCTGGCGCGTTACGTGACCGGCACAGTTATTCCGGTAGACGGTGGACTGCGGCGGTATCAGTTCTAGATTTTCCACAATGACGTCGTTATAGCTTGTTGAATGGCGGAAATGGCCATGGCAAGCAGAGACCCGACGGCAGTATTTTTTTGTAGAGAATTATTTCGTATCTGATTATTGGTCCGCTCTTTAATGGAGCGAGGGCCATGAGCGATCTGCGCGAAAGGGGAACCCACGTCTCGTTCATAGCGCGCCGGGAGTCGCTATATCTGGATCTTGCGCGTGTCTTCGCATCGGTTGCTGTTTTGCTCGACCACACTTTGGCCGTGTTTGATCTGCCTTGGGCACCAGATCTCGGCCACCAGGCCGTCGTGATTTTCCTTGTTTTGTCCGGTTACGTGATCGCCAACGTGGCGGAAACCCGCGAAGCGACACCGCGCATGTTCCTTGTCGCCCGCTTTGCCCGGCTCTGGTCGGTGTTGGTGCCTGCCATGGTGCTGACGGTTATCTGTGATCTGATCGGACATAAATTCGGGCTCTACCAGCAATCCTATGTCTGGTCTCCTATCGACCATCCGCTGGTCAGGCTCGCCGCGGCGCTTAGCTTCCTGTCTGAGAGCTGGGTGAGCATTCAGCCGTTCTCGAACTTCGCCACGTGGTCGCTGTCGATTGAGTTCTGGTGCTACATGATCTTCGCGGCCTGGATATTCACGCCGCCGGGGCGTATTCGCGTGATCACGGTCGGGGTTGCCATGTGTTTCGCTGGGCAGAAGGGTTTGCTGCTGCTGCCGATCTGGCTGATGGGCGTGACGTTGCAGAAGTCGAGGGTGCTGCGCAGTTTGCATGCCGTGGCGGGAATTACACTCTTCTTCGGCGGCTTTGTGTTGTTCTGCTGGACCCTTGGGTCCGGAATGTATGCTGATATTCAACATGCGATGGAACGCGTTGAAGGACCGTGGCTCGCGCGCCAGCTCGACGAAGCGCGTGCCTTTCCTTACGATTGGTTGCTAGGCCTGAGCCTGGCTGTCCACCTCGCGGGCGCGCGAACCGTGGTGAACCAAATTCCCCTGGAATGGATCGGCGGACCTGTTCGCTGGTGTGCCGGCATCAGCTTCGCCGCATACTTGTTCCACATGCCGCTGCTCCACGTGTTCGCTGCTTTTCTGCCAAGAGATCAGGGCCTGCTTGGGTTGGGCCTGACGGTCGCTATCATTGCCATGCTTGGGTCCTACGTTGAGCGCACCAAGCATTGGTGGCGGCGGTGGCTAAATCGTTTGGTGGACGGACTGCTGGAGGCGAGGCAGGCGCACGCGAGCCAGACAGAAGGCGTCTAAATCGTGTTCAGGCTGACCGTACAGCCTGAACACAGTCCAGTTTACTAAGCTAGAAGGTCGCCATAGCGGGCGAACCTCCGGTCCTGGCTATTAGCTTTTCGTTTCAGTGGTCTACTCATCACCTCATCCGTCACAAGATGCGACGAACTTTGGGGGCAGGATATTAGATAGATCAAGCCTATGAGGTATGCGGCGAGCCCCGGCATTACTCCACGTCGCCCAGGATCGCCTTGCACGCCGCGAGCGGCGGCGGCGGATGATAGGGTGCCGAGGGCTTGGCAGGCGCATCGAGCTGATCGAACCACCACTGCAACGTTCCGTCGCAACCGTCGCCCGCCGGAGGTGGTGCCGCCTGTACGCAATCCACCTGTCCCGCCGGACAGCGGAAGCGGATGTGCATATGCGCGGCGTGGCCGTACCACGGTCGGATCAGCCGCAACCACGACCGGTCATCCGTCACCTCCCGGCAAAGCTGCTGCTTGATCGCCGGGTTGACGAGTATTCGGTCCACCGCCGGCAGCGCCGCCGTCAACCGCAGCAAGGTCATCACGCGCGGCGACCAGACGGCGGGGTCAACGCCGCGGCCATCCGGTTGCACGAGGCTGACCAGCGTGATCGTGTCCCGCCGATCGGTGTCCAGATCCGCCCGAGGCCGCACGTCCAGCCCGATATCGGCATCCAGGCCAATCTGATGGCTGACATGACCACCCGGCAGAGGTCCGCCACGCGGCCGCGAGATATCCTCGATCAACAGCGGCGGCAGACCCGCCGAACCAGCCTCTCTCGCCAGCGTCTCAAGGGCGGCGATAGTCTCGGGCGCACCCCAAAAGGCGCTGCGGTTGATGTGGATGGTCTGGAAACCTGGTCCATTTGCCGGCAGGCTGATGGCGCCGGCGATGCAGCCACCGGTGGCGGGACCGCCAATGATGTGCAGCGGGCCAGGCACCGGATCGGCCTGTCCATTTGACCGCCCGTGGGCCTGCAAAGCGCCCCATGCCAACGACGACATGCTGAACAAGATGAACCAGACAATCCGAAGGATCAAAACCTGCGCTCGAAGATCGTGATGACGTCACCCGGCTGAACGAAGGTCTGCCGGTAAACCTTTCCCTCGGCGGCCACGCCGTTCCGGGTCCGCACCACGGCAGCATAGTCGTCAACGGCGCGATATGTGAAGCCGCCCGCCACTGCCGCGGCCGTCACCATGGTCATGCCTGGCTGATAGGGATACTGGCCGGGCTTGTTGACCTCGCCGAGAACGAAAATTGGCCGGTAGGCGATGACCTCCACCGAAATGGATGGTGCCTTCAGCAGGTTGGCCTTGACCAGAGCCTGTTGCACCTGGGCGCCCAATGCATCCGGCGACAGCCCGGCGGCCTGTAGCACCCCGACCAAAGGCAGCGCGATCGTGCCGCTGTCGCTAACTCGGAATTCACCGGTCAGCGTATCCTCGCCAAAGGTGATCAGCCGCACCACGTCGCCTGGTCCGAGACGATAAGCCGCGGGTTTGGCTGCCGGAAGATCCGGCAAATCGTGTCCAGGCGCGCAGGCGGTGGACAACAGGCAGCAGAATATAGCGATGAAGATGCGCACCAGGAAGGAAACCCTGTTTTAGGGTTACTGTCTCGACACCGGATTTCCCGGACGCCCGTAAGTACCAAAAGGTTCTTAATTTTTGGTTAACGCCGCGGCACCATCATCGCCGCTCCGTGATGGTCCATCCGGCGGCGCACCGTCATCAATCTGACGGCGCGGCTATTAGCGAAGTGTTAAGCATTTTCGGAGTACCCGATCGCTTCTGCCAAAAGCCAGATGAAAATCGTCTGGTCACGACCAAAAAGGCCGACCATCGCGGATGCTCGACAATCCAACGGACCTCGCGGGTTCGGCGCCGGCCCCGGACTGGGGGTCTCGCCGCGGTTCCCCTGATCAGGGGCGGACCAGCGTGCCAGTCTTCCTGGCGGCGCTGCGCCAGCGCCGGTGGACCCTGGTCGCGACGATCGTCCTGGTGCCGCTTTGCGCGTTCCTGACGCTGCGCCAGATCACGCCGCTGTACACCGCCACCGGATCGCTGATCTATGAGCCCAGCGAATTCACCCTGCGGGAACTGCAAAGCATCCTGCGATCCGATCCCACCACCGAAGCCATGATGGCCAGCCAGGCGGAGCTGCTGCACAGCCTGCACATCGCGGAGAGCGTCGCCCGGCGCGGCAATCTGTTCAGCAACCCGGAGTTCAACACGGCGCTTCGGCCGCCCGGCCTGCTGCACCGCGTCCTGCTCGGCGTCCGCGATCTTCTGGGCATGGAAACCGCGGTGCCCCAGGAGGATCCGGTCTACGGCCCGGTGCCCGACCCGGCCCGCGATCGTACCATGATGGCCGTGCAGGACGCACTGCATGCCAGCCCGGTTCGGTTCTCCCACGTCGTCGAGGTCACCTTCACCGCCGCCGATCCGTCAGTCGCCGCCGCCGCCGTCAACAACGCGATGGACGTCTACATCAAGGACCAGTACGCGGCGAAGCACCACCTGGTGGAGCATGCGAACGAACTGCTGGAGAAGCAGGCCAGGGAACTCCGCCTTCAGGTCCGCCGAGCGGAAGAAAAGATGTCATTCTATCGAGAGGCACATGGCCTGTCGCACGGCATGCACGCCAGCACCGACAGCGAAGAAATCACCCATCTGACCGAGGATCTGGTCAAGGCGCGCGGCGAACGCGCCAACGCCGATGCTCGCCTGGATGCCGCCCGCGGACGCACCGGGGCGGCGGCCCAGGCTGCCGTCGCGCCGTCGGTGGTGCAGCTGCGTGCCCAGCAGGACCAGTTGGCGGCGCAGATCCAGTCGCAGCAAGGTCGCCTGGGCAGCGCACATCCAGAAGCACTGAGCTTGAGCCGGCAATACGCCGAGGGCCAGCGCGCCCTGTCGGCGGAGGTCGCCCGTGTGGTCGCCGCGACCGAGGCCGAACAGCGCGCCGCGACCGACCGGGTGGCGGCGCTGGAGCAGAACCTGCGCGACGCCGAGAAGGACGCTGACCAGTCGGCCCGCGCGCAAATCCCGCTGGATGCGATGGCGCGTGACCTGGAGGCAGCCCGGTCGCAGTTGCAGGCGGTGCTGGACCGTATGCAGCAGACCGCGCAGCAGGCGGCGGTCGAATCCTCCGAAGCGCATGAGATCTCTCAGGCCATTCCGCCGGGACAGCCAAGTTCACCGCGGCCGGTGCAGACAATGGCGGCGGCGGCGGCCGGCGGGGTCTTCCTGGGACTGATGCTGGTCTATCTGCTGCATCTCGCCGACAACACGCTGCACAGTGGTGACGAGGTCCGTTCGGTTACCGCCCTGCCTTGCTTCGCGCTGATCCCCGAGGTCGGCAAGCGCGCGCTTGGACATCTACGCGTGCATGACTATGTCGCGCGTCGGCCGCTGACCGCGTTCGCCGAACAGGTCCGCGCGCTGCGCGCCGGCCTGTGGTTCGGCGTGGAAATACTTGGCACCAACACTCCGGGCACCGGCATATCCGGCACCGGCATACCCGGCGTCGCCCCGCCCCGCATCATCGCGGTGACCGCGGCTCGCCCGTCCGAGGGAAAATCCGTCCTGACCCTGGCGCTGGGCCGCTCCGCCCAGCTCAGCGGCAATCGGGTGCTGGCGATCGAGTGCGACCTGCGCCAGCCGTCCTTCATCCGCCGGTTCGGCGGCAATCAGGGGCCGGGCCTGGCGGACATCCTGAAAGGCCAAGCGGTCTGGCGGGACGCGGTGCAGGAGGATCCGCTCACCGGCATGGAGTTCATTGCGTCGGGCAAGCCGGGCGGTGACCTGCTGGGGCTGTTCCTGTCGCCTGCGATGGGTGTGCTGTTGAACGAGGTCCGGCAATGCTACGACTTGGTGCTGCTGGATTCTCCACCGATCCAGGCGATGACCGAGGCGCGAGCCGCCGCCGCCGCCGCCGACGCCACGCTTCTGTGCGTCCGCTGGCGCTCCACGCCGCGGGCAACGCTGCTGAACGCGCTGGAGATGCTGCACGACGCTCGTGCCAAGGTGATCGGCACCGTACTGACACGGGTTGACCCGCGCGCACATCTTCGTTCCGGTCATGCCGACGCCGAGGTATATCATCGCCGCTACAAATCCTATTACCGAGGATAGCGCACGATGATGCAAACCTTTCTGGTTACCGGCGGCGCCGGCTATGTCGGCAGCCATCTGGTGGCGGCGTTGGCCGAACGGGGCGCGCGTGTCACGGTGCTGGATAATCTGTCCACCGGCCACCGGCACGCCGTCCCGGCCGGTATCAAGTTGGTTCAAGCGGACCTGTCCGACAGCGCCGCCGTGGAGGCTGTGTTCGCGGCGAACCCATACGATGCGGTATTTCATTTCGCCGCCCTGTCGCAAGTGGGTGAGAGCATGCGCATGCCAATGCGCTACCTGCTGGACAACGCCGCCAACGGCATCCGCCTGATCGATGCCTGCGTGCGGCACGGGGTTGGGCGCTTCGTGCTGTCCTCCACCGCCGCGCTGTTCAACCAGGCCGGCGACGCGCCCATTCCGGAAACCGCGCCGATCGATCCGCAATCCGCCTATGGCGACAGCAAATGGATGATTGAGCGAGCCCTGCGCTGGGGCGGCCAGGTGCATGGGCTGCGCACCGCCTGCCTACGTTACTTCAATGCTGCCGGCGCTGATCCCGCGGGGCGCCTGGGGGAGGATCATCGCCCTGAGTCCCACCTTATTCCCCTGGTGATCGACGCCGCCCTCGGCCGGCGGCCGGCGCTGGAGGTGTTCGGCGACGACTACCCGACGGCTGACGGCACCTGCGTACGCGATTACGTGCATGTGTCGGATCTTGCCACGGCGCATCTGCTGGCGGTGCGGCGGCTTGATCAGGGGTCGGTTACCTGGAACCTGGGTAACGGCGCCGGCCACTCAGTCCGCCAAGTGATCACATCCGTGGAGCGGATTTCTGGCTTGACCGTGCCGTATCGAATTGTCCCGCGGCGTCCAGGTGACGCGGCGGTACTGGTGGCGGCGTCGGAGCGGGCACAGGCGGCTGGCTGGCAACCCGTGCATGGCAATCTAGATGACGTCGTCAGCACCGCCTTTGCCTGGCGAAAGGTCCATCCGAATGGCTATGGAGATTGAGCGGCCTGGGGTCGACGGCCAAGTCGCGTCGCCGGACGAGGTAACCGCCATTTTCTTGGCGGGCAGCACTATGCCATCCATGCCATTGACCAAGCCAATGTCGCAAGGCGTGGATGACGCGCCGCTCGGCCTTTGTCGTCAGCCTGTTTCGGCCGTCATGACGTGGCGCGGCAGCCTGACGATTCTGCTGGCCGCACCGTTCCTGCTGTGGCCGGCGATCTGGAACGGCTACCCAATCGTCTTCGCCGACACCGGCACCTATCTGTCGCAGGCCATCAACCACTACGCCGGCTGGGACCGACCGATCTTCTACAGCCTGTTCATGCTGCCCCTGCATGCCACGGTGACGGTCTGGCCGGTGGTCGTCGTCCAGGCACTCATGGCGGCGTATGTGCTGCACCTTGTCTGCCGCCTACTGGTTCCCATTGCGCCGGCATGCCTGTTCGTCGCCGGCGTCGCCATCCTGTCCTGCGTCACCTGGCTGCCGTTTCTGGTCAGCGAGCTGATGCCCGACCTTTTCACGCCGCTGCTGATCCTGCTGCTCGCGGTTCTGGCCTGGACGCCGGACCGTCTTCCTTGTGTGGAGCGGCGGCTGCTGATTCCGCTAATCGCCTTCATGATCGCCAGCCAGCAATCCAGCCTGCCGCTGTCCTGCATCCTGATCGCCGCCCTGACGCTGCTGACATGGTGCCGCGGCAGGCGCCGACCGATCCTGCCAAGGGAGCGGATACTGCTGATGCTGTTGCCGCCCGCCGTCGCGGTTGTCAGCCTCTGCACCGTTAACCTGGCGGCGCATGGACGCTTCGCGATCTCGCCGTTCGGCAATATCTTCCTGCTGGCACGCGTGATCTACGACGGTGAGGGGATGGCGGTGCTGCGGCGGGATTGTCCGGCCGCGGGTTGGCGGCTGTGCCCATTCCTGCGCCAGTTCCCGGCTGACTCAGACGGTTTTCTTTGGACGAAGGACAGCCCGCTGAACTTGGCCGGCGGTCCGAAACTGGTGTCGCGGGAGGCCGATGCGATCATTTTGGCCGCCTTGCGCGCCGATCCGGCCGGGACTGCCTGGGCCGCGCTGAGGAATACGCTGGAGCAGGCGCGCCGCTTCGACAGCGGCGACGGACTGCAGCCCTGGCCCGCCAACGTCACTCCCTGGATCGAGCGCGATTTTCCGCTACGGGAGCAGGCCGCTTACGCCGCCGCTCGTCAGCAGCAGGGCATCTTGCTGCTACCGTTCAGTCTTGCAGCGATCCATAAGCTGGTCGCGCTGCTGGGCGTGATCGGCTGCATCATTCTGCTGCCTCAGGCGGCACGGCGCCGATCATCCTGTCTCGGGTTCCTGGTCGCAGTGCTGCTGGCCGTGCCTGTCAGCGCCGCCATCACGGGGGGATTGTCCGCCCCGCACGATCGCTACCAGAGCCGCATCATGTGGCTGCCGCCGTTCGTCGCGGCGGTCGCCGCGCTGTCCGCCCGGCGTTCCCGATCGGCTAGAGGCGAGGATCAAGATGCTCCGGCCGTCGGCATCTAGAGAGCATCAATTGTGTGCGTGGACAGCTTTGTCCGCTGAAGCCATCCTTTTCGTGGTGGCCATGACCCTCGGTGGTGTTGCAGGAAGGTTGCGATTCAGGGGTGGCATAATACTTCATTGAGATGATGTCTTTCTTCAAGACTGGCCTGTTTCTGTTCGTGCTTTTCTATCTGCTGCCGCTTGGGATCGCAGCGTTTCGCTACTGCGTTGACGGCACCGGCACCGGCTGGCGAACAGCGGACCGCTCCAGCATCGGTCTGTTGCCGCCGCCGGCGCGCAATCCAGCCGCGGTCGTGCGAATTTTCTCCGCCCAGACCGTCCGTTGGCGTGGCATTTTCGCGACGCATTGCTGGATCGTCTTCAAGCCGAACAGCGCGGCATCCTATACTCGCTACGATTACACCGCCTGGGGCGAGCAACCAATTCGGCTGAATGGCTTCGAGCCGGATGGACGCTGGTTCGGTCGCAAGCCAGACGTTGTCTTCACGGCGGATGGAGACGCCGCCGCGGCGCTGCTGCCGAAAATCCAGATGGCCATAGCCGGCTACGCCTGGTGTAATCCGGGAGATTACCGAGCTTGGCCGGGACCGAACTCCAACACGTTCATCGCAGCCATCATGGATGCGGTGCCGGAGATCAGCGCGGTCCTGCCACCGACCGCCATTGGCAAGGATTTTCCCTATGATGACCGATGGCTTCGCCCGACAGCGTCCGGCACCGGGTTCAGGCTGACGTTCGGGGGCTATGGCGGACTGACGCTGGCCTGGACGGAGGGGATCGAAATCAACATCCTGGGTGCCGTTGCCGGCTTCGACATTCGTCTGCCGGCGTTGAAGCTGCCTGGGCTTGGCCGACTTGGGATGCGGTCGAGCGTGGGTCGGTTTCCGCTATTCAGGTAGTGCCGCTCGCGGCGACTTGGCTTTGGGCTGCACCGCGTTAACGGTGCGTTTACCCAAAGCTTTTAAACCGTCTTGAATGACCGACGCCGATCCGTTGCTCGCCCCCATCACCGCCTGGCTGATTGGAATCATGCCTTCTTTTTGCGGCGGACAGTCCGCCCACCTCTACCACGGCGCTGTTTCGCTTGGTTAATTTCGCACTCCGTCGTCGGACAGTCCGCCAGCCTGTCTTAGATCGTCTTGGGCAACCGGCATGAAGCGCAACGCGGTCTGGTCCGGCCTTGAAGCCGGCGTATCAGCCGTCCTGTCGGTGCTGGCTTCGTTCGCCGTCGCACGCATCATCGGCCCGGCGGAATTGGGCATCGGCGCCGCGGCGACCGCCGTGCACATCCTGCTGTGGGTGGTGGTCAACGCGCTGTTCGCCGACGCGCTGGTGCAGCGGCCGGCTGTGAACGACCGCATGCTGTCCAGCGCCTTCTGGGCATCGACCGCCGTCGGCTGCTTTGCGATGTTGCTGCAGGCCGGCTCCGGCTGGGGTTTGGCCTGGCTGCTGGACGACCGGCGCCTTGTGCCGATGGCGCTGGTGCTGGCGGCGCCGCTTCCCTTGGTGGGAGGCGCTGGCGTGATCCAGGGCCTGCTGACCCGCGAGCGCGCCTATCGCGGCCTTGCTCTGCGCACTCTGATCGGCCAGAGCCTGGGCACCGCCACCGGCATCGCGCTGGCTTTCGCCGGCGCGGGTGGCTGGGCCCTGGTGTTGCAACAAGCCGTCACCTCGCTGTTCGGCGCCCTGACCCTGCTGCTGGGCCGCGGCTGGCGGCCGGCGTGGTGCCTGGACGCAGGCGCTGTTCAGTCACTGCTCAAGTTGGGCGTGCCGCTGACCGCTTCCACCCTGGTGCTGATCGCGCGCTACCGGTTGTTCGCCATACTGATCGGCGGCTCCGCCGGTTCGGCCGTGCTGGGACAGGTGCACATCGCCTTCCGTCTGGTCGATACGGTGCGGGAGCTGACTTTCACCGCGCTGTGGCGTCTGATGCTGCCGGTGCTGTCCGAGCATCAGCACGACCGCGCCGGCATGCTGATCCAGGTGGACCGCTGGCTGCGCGGGTCGGTTTGCGTGGTGTTTCCGCTTTGCGCTGTCCTCGCACTGCTGCTGATCCAGGTGGTCGCGTTGGCGATGGGTCCGAGATGGGCCGCCGCAGGTCAGGCGGCGGGGCCTCTGGTCGGCTTGATGGCGCTTTCCACGCTGATGTTTCCCTCTGGCGTCGCGCTGATCGCGGTGGGCAAGGCGCGGTTCGCGCTATACGGGAACATCGCCGCGCTGCTGGTGGGATGCAGCGGTGCGATGGTGCTGCGGCCAGCCGATCCATGGCACGCGGTGATGATCTGGACGGTCAGCCAGCTCATTGTCTGCCCCTACACGATGGTGGTGAACGCGCGGGCGCTTGGGGTGAGCCTGCTCCGGCCCTTGAGTGGCGGCTTATGGCTTCGGCCCAAGGCAAAAAAGGTCCTGGCTCAGCTTCAGATTCTACTCTAAGTGTTGCGGAACTGGGAGCAAGGCGTGAAGGCGTCTGATCACGCGGCATCCGCTTGTCTCACGTCATCGTCGCGATGCCGCGACCCTATCGCGGACACCGCAAGCCGCTAGTCCGCGATTGGCAGGCTGGTCGCCTTCGCATCACTCATCGTGGGCAAGCCGAGCGCAGATCCACCGGTTCATGTTGCTCATATCACCGCGCCCAGCCAGTGTGGTTTTCCCATGCGCGTGGCAGCATGATAGGTATCCATATCGGAGGAGATTCATGAAACTTCTTCCCATTCCCGCTGTCTTCATGCGCGGCGGTACCAGCCGAGCGGTGATGTTCCACGCGCGTGATCTGCCGGAGAGGGCGATGTGGGACCCGATCTTCCTGGCCGCCATGGGTAGCCCCGATCCGAACGGGCGGCAGTTGAACGGGATGGGCGGCGGCATCTCGTCGCTGTCAAAAGTCTGTATTCTCGCGCCGTCCGACCGGTCCGATGCCGATATCGACTATACGTTTGCCCAAGTCCAGATCAAGCAGGCCGCGGTCGGGTATCGCGGCAACTGCGGCAACATGTCCTCCGCCGTCGGGCCGTTCGCCGTCGATGAGGGACTGGTGCGGCCGAACGGCGATACCGCGGTGATCCGCATCTTTAATACCAACACCCAGAAGATCATCCGCTCAACGTTCCCGCTACGGGACGGCCGATCGGCGGTGGATGGGACACAGGCGATACCGGGAGTTGCCGGCACCGGCGCACCGATCCGGCTGGACTTCCTGTCGCCCGGGGGCGCCATCACGGGGCGGCTGCTGCCGACCGGCCGGGTCGTCGACCGGCTGACGGTTGCCGATCTCGGCCCTGTCGAGGTTTCCATCGTTGATGCCGGCGCCGCCTGCGTCTTCGTTCGCGCGACCGATGTCGGCCTGACAGGATGCGAATTGCCGGACGCGCTGGACGCCAACCACGCCGTGCTGGAGCGTCTGCAGGCGATCCGCCGCGCCGGCGCTGTCGCGATGGGATTGGCGCGGGATGAACAGGAGGCCGCTCTGAGCATCGGCATTCCCGCGATTGGCTTCGTTGGTTCGCCGATGGACGCGCCGACCCTGTCCGGTGAACCGATCCGCGCCGAACAGGTCGATCTGACGATGCGCTTCATCTCCAATGGGCAGCCGCATCGAGCTCTGCCGGTGACCAGCTCGTTATGCACTGCCGTGGCCGCACGGATTGCCGGAACGTTGCCCAATCAGGCAATGGGTCCTGCCGCGACAGCCTCGATCCGGATCGGCATGCCATCCGGTATCCTGAAGGTTGATGCCGACGTGACGCACGATGCTTCGGCCCACTGGACGGCGCATAGCGGGGCTTTCTACCGGACGGCGCGAAGGCTGTTCGACGGGCGGATCTACGTGCCGATGAATGGCTGATCTCTTGTCACCCGACCGTTGGTATTTTTCGCATCAAGCAATTCTATCAGAGTGAAATGAGCAGCGGCGGCAGACTGCGGTGAGACTTGAAGAATCACCCATCCCGGTCGCACGCCGGCTATCCCTTGACGCCGCCCAGCGTCAGACCCGCCACCATGAAGCGTCGGAGCGCGAAATAGATCGCGATCGGCGGCACGGAGTAGATGATCGCGATCGCCATCATGTAGTTCCACGGCGCTTCGTCGCTATCAAAGAACTGGTTGATCGCCACGGCCACTGTCATGTTCGAGGTCGATGACAGCAGCAGGTATTGGTAAATGTATTCGTTCCACGAGAGCAGCAGCGCATACAGGCCGACGGCGACCAGCGCGGGTGACATCAGCGGCAGGTAGATTCGAAGATAGACCTGAAGTGGCGATGCGCCATCGATCTTCGCGGACTCGTCCAACTCCATCGGGATCAATTTGCCATATTGATGCAAGATCAGAATGGCGTAGGGCGTGGCAAATGTCACCATCGCCGCCACGACTGCCCAAAGGCTGTTGGACATGCCGTATTCGTGCATGATGTGCACGAACGGAATGACCAGGAACGCCGTCGGGAGCACGTATGTCAGCAGCGCGAGGTCCGTAATGATCCATCCCTTGCGCAGGCGCATTCGGCCCAACGAAAAGCTGGCCAGCGAACCGATCAGCACGGTCAGCAACATTGTCGCGACGCCCAGATAGATGCTGTTGGCGAACTGGTGCCAGAAATGCTCCAGCAGCCAGTAGTCTTCCGTCCAGACCGAGCGGAAACTATCCAAATCAGGATGCGGCGGCCAGATGCTGCCAGTGAACTCGTCAGCGTCGGCATCGAGCGCCATCAGCAGCATGTTGTAGACCGGCAGCAGTGTCCAGATCAGCAACCCGATACCAAGGATCGTACCCCCCGTCTTCGTCCATGGCCGCCGTCGGCGGAGGCGCCGCCGGAATGTTGTTTGGCTGGAGGCCAGTGCGAAGTTCACAATTGGACTCCCGTGGCCCGGACGCGTCGCATGAGCACGATCACCAGCGGGATCAGCACGGGAAGCGCCGACATCATCGCCGCCACGCCGAGGTTCGGGTAGCCGAAATCGAAGGCTTCGTGGAAACCGTAAGTGGCCAGCACATCAGTCAGCTTTCCCGGGGCGCCACTGGACACGAAATATACCGTCGGAAAGTCTCCAAGCGTCCAGACGGTGGAGAGCAAGGTGCAGATGAGGTAGACATTCGCCAGCAAGGGAAACGTAACGTAGATCAGACGTCTGTAGCCGGTCGCACCATCAATCTCGGCTGCCTCATAAAGATCCCGCGGGATCGCCATGCGGGCAGCAAGGAAGATCAAGGTCCAGAATGGCATCCATTTCCAGATGTAGGAAACGATGTTCGCGGTCATGGCAATCCATTCCGAGGTCAAAAATAGCGGTCCGTCGTGGCCAGTGACCGCGCGCCACAGGCTGTCAAGCAGGCCCCATTGCGTGACGAGCATGAAATGAATTGAGGTGAAGACGACCAGCGCCGGTAGCGCCCAAGGTATCAGGTAGATGGCCAGCAGTGACCTGATCCACCAACTCCGGCTCATGAAGTAGCCTGACAGCAAGAACGCCAGGAACATCTTGACGTTCACGCCGATGGCGACGAACAGCAGCGTATTTACCGCCGTGGTCACATAGAGCGGATCGGAAAACAGCAACGTATATAGCGCTGGATTGCTGCCCATCCAAAGCCCGTAGACAGCCGGATAGATGACGAAGGCGGCAAACACCGCCACATAGGGGATGACGAAGGCAATCGCCCAGGCGGTATCCGATCCTTGCAGCCGGAAGCGCCAGGACTTGTGCCTTGGCTGGCTGATCGCCATGGCCCGACCGGGCCCGAGAGCCTGCTGCGTGCTGCTCATCGTCGTATCCCCGCGTGGCCGCGGCAGTGGCGCCTACCCCTTGACGCCGCCCATGGTCAGGCCCGCGGCCATGTAACGTCGGAACCCGTAATACAGGATGATCGGAGGAAGCGCGTAGATGATGGCGGTCGCCATCATGTAGTTCCATGGCGATTCATCGCTGTTAAGGAACTGCGCCAGCGCCACCGCCACCGTCATGCTTTGAGGTGTGGATAGCAGCAAGAAATTGTATAGATACTCGTTCCACGCAAGCAACAGTGCATAAGTGCCGACGGCAACCAGGGCCGGCGCCATCAGCGGCAGGTAGATCCGGAGGTAGATCTGCAACGGGTTGGCGCCATCGATCCGCGCCGATTCGTCGAGCTCCATCGGGATCGATTTGCCGTATTGCGAGAAGATGAAGATGGCATAAGGCGTGGCGAACGTCACCAGCGCCGCGATCACTGACCAGAGGTTGTTCGTCAACCCATAGATCTGCATGATCCGATAGAAAGGTATCGCCAGAAACGATGCTGGGATGACATAGGTCATCAGCGCCGCATTGGTCAGCATCCATCCGTTGCGAAGGTGCAGCCGCCCGACGGTGAAGCTGGCCAGCGAGCCAATCAGCAACGTCAGGAACATCGTCGTCAGGCCGACATAGAAGCTGTTGCCGAACTGATGCCAGAAATTTGCGAGGTACCAGAAGCCCTGGGTCACCACAATGAAAAAGCTGTGCAGAGAGGGATGTTCCGGCCAGACCGCGCCACTGAACACGTCATCGTGGCTGTCGAGCGCGATGATCCACATGTTGTAGATCGGCGCGATCGACCAGATGGCGATCAGAACGGCAAGCACGACCGTTATCGCTTCCACCCCGTAGCGTCGCAGCCGATAGTGCTGTCGCGATCTCCGTCGAGGAACCGCTCGTGCGCCACCGGCACTTGTCTCCCGCGCTACGGTGGCGCTCGCGCCGACCGTTCCGCCGTAGCTTGCGGTCATAGCTGCGTCTCCGACATGCGAAGCTTACGCATCAGTATGTAGACAAGTGGAACCAGCACCGGCAGCGCGGTCATGACCTCCGCCACGCCGAGGCGCGGCAGCGCGACGGTATAGGCATAGCGGATGCCGAGCGTGGCCAGCACCTCGGTGGACATCGCCGGTCCGCCGCCGGAGACGAAGTATGTTGCGTTGAAATCACCGAGGGCGAACACGGTGTCGAGCAGCACACAGACGAGATACAGGTTCGCCAACAGCGGAAAGGTTATATGCGTGAACCGGCGCAGGCCGGTCGCGCCATCGACGTCGGCGGCTTCGTATAGCTCCTGCGGGACCGCCATTCTGCCGGCCAGCAAGATCACCGTCCAGAACGGCAGGTTCTTCCAGATGTAGGCTGCGATGTTTGATGCGAGGCCAAGCCAGTGCGAATTGAGATAGATGGGTCCGTCAAAACCGAACAGCATCCACAACACGTTGTTGAGCATGCCCCATTGGCCATTCAGCAGCCAGTGGATCGACATGTAGGCTGGCAGCGCAGGGGTTGCCCAGGGCAGGATATAGACCACCAGCAAGGCCTTGATCCACCAGCGCTTGCGCATGAAGAAACCCGACAGCAGCAGGGCCAGGAACATCTTCACGTTCACCCCGACGCCGACGTAGATCACCGTGTTGATTACCGCGGTGAAATAGCGGGGATCCGAGAACAACTGGCTGTAGAGTTCTGGTTGGCTGCCCATCCAAAGCCCATAGCCGATCGGGTAGACGACAAATGCGAAGAACACCGCCACGTAGGGCAGGGCAAAAGCCACCGCCCACATATGCTCGGTGCCACGCAGCCCACCGAACCACGTGCGTTGTCGCGCCAGCCGCGTGGGAGTCTGAGCCGATCCGACCGTGAGTGCCGGCTGCGTGACGCTCATGTTTACCTCCCAAGTGCTACCCGGAGATGCGCGCGAAGATCTGTTCGGCCCGTTTGAACGCCTTGTCGATCGCCGCGCTTGGCGTCATGGCGTTCTTGATGACATCGGCATGGGCCTGGCCCCAGAGTTGCTCGGCGTTGAGCTGTCCCCAGGCTGGCGTGTAGCCTTCGAACACCGGGATGGTTGGATCCAGCACGGCTTCCTTCACGTAAGGCGCCAGGCACGGCTCGGAGGATTTAAGCCAGAACGGGTCGTCCTTGACGAGCTGCCCGATCGCCGGAACCCACCGACCCAGGCCGCCCTTCAGATTCTCGTTCATGACGTTCGGCTGCATCCAGTACTTCATGAAGTCCTTGGCAACCTCGACGTTCTTTGCTCCCTTCGGGATGAATCCGCCGCCGGTGCCGACCTGGGCCGGAATCGGCTGGCCGTCATTACCGAGCGGAAGGCCCATCGTCACCATGTCGTGATAGAACGCCTGCTTGTCGTTGATCATCGCCAGCTCGGTCGACAATGTGCCGTCAAAGTCCACCACGAACAGCTTCTCGTGGAAGCCGTTGTTGTCGTCGGCATCGTTCCAGCTCAGGGCCTCCGGCGGAATGTAGCCATCCTTATAGGCGGTTGTCAGATACTCGACCGACTTGATCGCCGCTTCGCGGATCTTTGGATCGTCCGTGTGCAGCTTGCCGTCGGGCGTGACGATCCCCTTACCGCCGTTGGCGATCAGGAACGCCTGAAACAGGCCGTTGCCGTCGTTCGGCCCAACAGTGGTAATCTGCAGGCCGAGCGCATAGATCTTCCGCATACCCTTGGCACGCAACGCTTTCTGTGTCGGCTTAAAGAAATCCCAGAACGCATCCCAGGTCTTCGGGGCGTCCGACATCTTGAAGCCGGCTTTCTCGATCAGACTTCCCCAAATATGGAACGGAGCGCATCCCTGCTTAATCGGACAAAGGTAGTAGCTGCGCTTGTTCGTGGTCTTGTTAAAGAAAGTGGAGCCTGCCTCCGCGGTTTTGGTGAGCTGAGATTGGTAGGCGGACACGACGTCGGACACGTCGACCAACTTGTCGTCCCAGGCGTTCTGCGGCAGGATCGTTGCCGGCGCATCCATGAACACGAGGTCAGGGACGTCTCCGCTGGTCAGCGCGGAGATGGTTTTTTGATTTTGCGCCATGAACGGCATGATGCTGTAGTCAAGTGTATTGCCGCTGGCCTTCATGTAGTTTTCAGCCACCTTTTTAAAGGCGGCATCTTCCTGCGGAATGAAACCTTGGTTCATCCACACGACGGCAGTCTTGGCTGCGGCGTTAGCGATGAAGGGGCGGGCTAGCGGCACGGTTGACGCCAGGTACAGGGACCCGCGCAACACCGAGCGTCTGCTCAAGTGGCTCATGTTCATTCTCCCTGCGCCCTGTTCGGGCAGCGTCGTCCGTTTTTCTGGACAACTTTTATGTCAGGGCATTCAAATGCGCGTCTAAAAAGCTGTCAAGTCAATTTCTTGAACTTGATAGGCATGAATTTGACCGCATCAGGGGTGTTAAACGTTAGACCATGATCGTTCGAGGTTGCACCTTCGCCCGTGTTTGATCATGGCCTAAACTCCTTGTTTCGATTCTGATCACACAAGGAACGGTTTCGGCTCCGGCGTCTGAGCGGCAGGGCACACTGTCATAAGGATGTGCAAAATCCTGTTCGATCAGGCGCAGAAAACGTCACAGACAATCACGCTACCCTGCCGGCTCGCTTCATCTCCGGCTTGATACCGACAGCCGCTTGCGTCAGACCGATCCCGCGACATAGGCCGTCAGACTTTCAACAACCGTGTCCTGGTGCATGATCCTGGCCTTAACCACGTCGCCGATGCTGATCAGCCCGACCAGCGTATCGTGATCCATTACCGGCAGGTGACGGAACCGGCCGACGGTCATCATCTGCATGGCCTCGGCGACCGTTGTATCGGGCCGGGCAACCAGAATCGCGCGGGTCATCAACTGCCCAGCAGTCATTTCAAGGGTCTTCTCCCCGTTCGCCGCCAGACTGCACACGACGTCCCGCTCACTGACGATACCCAGCAACTGTTCCGTCTGATCCATCACCAGCACGGCGCCAATGCGGCGGTGCGACAGCAGCGCGACAATCTCGGAGACCAAGGCGGTCGGCGTGACTGTCGTAACCTGATAACCCTTGTGTTTTAGAATCAAGGCGACCGTTGTCATTTTATTGCCTCCCATTTCAGGAAGCTACGACTCCGGCGGTATTTGGTCGCTTGTCGAAGGACGTCTGCGTGGCCGGATCGCGCCCCTGTATCCTTTAGAGGAATACAGGATGCGCCTTCCGGTTGCAGAAATGCAAATTGTGACTGTGCGGTGCAGCAAATTCGCTACCAGAGAGTACTGCCCGCCATCAAGCCGGCAACCAGAAGCACAACGAAGATGACGATGGCAATAAAGAACAGGATGCGTGCGATATCAGCCGAGGCCGCGGCAACCCCGCCGAAACCGAATATGGCAGCGACGATTGACACCACGAGAAAGAATAAAGCCAGTCGCAGCATGACGTTGTTCCACTTCAAGAAAAGGAGGGCATGACTTCCTCAGGATAGTCAGCACTGGTCATTTCGCGTGTCACACGTTGTTGACTAGACTGCTTTCAGTCTGACTGTACAGCCCCAAAAGCGGTCCAGCTTTCTGTTTTATCGCATGATTCACATGCGTTGGGCGTGCCGCTCAGCGCAACCATGCTCTGGAACTCACTCCGCCGCCACCAACTGCGGAATAGTCGGCGCAAGCTGGGTCTGAACAAGCTCCGCGAAACGGCCGTTCTGTGCGATTAGCGCGTCAAAGCTGCCGCTTTCGACAATCTGGCCACCATCGAACACCAGGATCTCGTCGGCATCACGAACAGTCGACAAACGATGCGCGATGATGAACGTCGTGCGGCCGGCCATCAGAGTCTTTAATGCTCGACTGACCCGCGCCTCGGTCGCCGCGTCCAGCGCACTGGTCGCCTCGTCCAGGATCAGGATTGGCGGGTTCTTCAACAGTGCGCGCGCGATCGCCAAGCGCTGCTTTTGGCCGCCGGACAGGCTGGTTCCCCGCTCCCCGATCATTGTATCATAGCCATTCGCCTGGCGGATGATGAACTCGTGCGCGTCGGCCATCCGGCAGGCCTGCTCGATCTCCTCGTCCGTCGCGTCCGGGTGTCCGACCAACAGGTTGTCGCGGATGCTGCGATTGAACAGCAGACTTTCCTGAAACACCACGCCAATGTTGGCGCGCAGGCTGTCCAGCGAGACCTCCCTCAGGTCCTGGCTGTCGATCGTGATGCGGCCGTCGATCGGGTCCCACAGACGTTGCAGCATCGCCATCGCGGTCGACTTGCCAGCGCCGGTGTGGCCAACCAACGCCACGCAAGTGCCGGGCTTGGCGGTGAATGACATATGACTGAGCACCGGACCGCCGCCGTTTGGATAAGCAAACGACACGTCATCGAAGCGGACTTCCCCACGCGGCGCCCATAACGTGCGCGCGTCCAATTTCTCCGGCACACTGCTGCGGGCATCAAGAATATTGAAGAAATCCTCCAGCGCCGGCAGCTTGAAGAACAGCGACGAAACGAATGACGCGGCGGTTTCCAGCCGGCCGATCAGCAGCATGGCAAAGCCCATGAAGCTGACGATTTCGCCGACGCTTGCGTGGCCGTTCACATGCAGCCAAGTGCCAATCACGACGATGGTGATCACCGCCAGTGTGCTGGAGGCACGGGTCATGACGTTGACCAGCGCCCACCAATTGAGCACCGGGAACTGGTGCTTAATCACCTGCTGGGCGATGTCGCCGAACAGCCGAGCCTCGGCTGACAGGCGGGTGAAGGACTGCACCACCATGACGTTGGACAGCGCGTCCTGCGCGGTGCCGGCGAGCGAGGAGTTCAAGCCCTCGACCCGCTGCTGCGCGGTTTCCGTCTGCTTCACGACAAAGCCAGTGATGACCAGGAAGATCGCCACCAAGACAATCAGCACAAGGCCGAGGCGCCAGTTCAGGATCAGCGTCATCGGCAGCAGCACGAAGGCGGACAGGATGGTGGAAAGCTGATCGCGGAAGAACACTAGCCAAGTGCCAAACAGGCCATCGGTGCCGGTCAGCATCGCCTTGATCAAACGACCGGAGTGGGTGTCGCCATGGAACGACAGCGGCAACCCAAGAACGTGGCCAAAATAGGTGCCCATCGTCCGGATGCGGTGGCGATGCGCCAAACGCTCCGTCTGCAGCGAGACGGCGATGTTGCTGATAATTCCGCCAACGCCAACCGCGGCCCAGATGCCGAGCAGAAGTGCAGCCTGATGCCACAGCTCCGCGGGCTGCAGACGATCCGACCGCGAAAGCAGATTGACGACGCGGCCAAACAGCACCGGGTCGAGGAACTGCAGTCCCGCCACCATCAGGTTCGCGCCGGCGAGGAAGCCCGCTATCCGGATGTCACGGCCAAGCAGGCCAAGTACTCGTCCATACACTCGAAAGAAACGCATCTGCCCATCCCTGTGGGAAGGCAACGTGCCTCCCGTCTGTGCTCACAATCAAGGATGGGGGACGCATGTGGCATTAAATGGGCAATTTCATAAAAAACTGGTCACAACGAAGGAATCACGTTTTTTTGGTCCTGGCACGTGCACGGCGTTTCACCACGGGGGTCGGCTGCTCTTCACCCTGGTCGGTAAATCGGCCTGGGAATTCACCCAAGTTTTCCTGAATCTCGGCTTCCTCGATGCCGCTTTCCCGCCGTGAGTCGGGTGTGGTCTGCGGGTTGGGCAACAAACCACTGCCGGCGCTATTCTCCATACCGATCAGCTCACGCGCCCGCTCCCAGTACTCTACATCGCGGCCGTGCGGTTTGCCGTCAGCTTCCCATAGGTGATAAGCCCGCTCGCGAACGCGCTGTTCATGGGCGGGATCGGTGGTTAGTGGATTTCGTGCCATAAAGCCTCTCAGTCCTATCAATCAAGCCACGATACTAATGAGATCGGTTGGGCGGCGTTGCACTACGTCAGCCGTGATATTCGGGCGTGGTCTGCAGCAGCGGGAAGCCGCTGTGCGCGTGAGGCGACGTGACCCCCGGCGCATCGCGAAACAGGTAGCCTGGATGCAGCTCCGCCAACCTGCGTGCGCCGGCCAGCGCCATGGCCACGCCGAATTCGTGCTCCAGCAGTTCAAGCATCTTGTGCACCCCGGCCTCGCCATCGGCGGCGAGTGCGTAGCAATACATCCGCCCCATCGCCACCGCGTCCGCCCCCAGCGCGATCGCCTTCACGATGTCCGTGCCGCGGCAGATGCTGCCGTCGACGATGACCTTCGCCCGTCCGCGCACCGCCGCCATTACCTCCGGCAGCACGTCCATCGAGCCGCGGCCGTGATCGAGCTGCCGTCCGCCGTGGTTTGAGACGTAGATCCCGTCCACGCCATGCTCACAGCACAGCGCCGCGTCCTCGGCGGTGGCGATGCCCTTCAGGATCAGCGGGATGCGGTGGTTGTCCTTGAAGTGCCTGACGTTGTCCCAGGTGAAGCCGGCCTGGTAGTTCTGTCCGGTGGCGACGGCGCGCCAGGGCTTGACGAAGCGTCCGGCGATGTCGCGCTCGCGACGGGAGTAGGCGGCGGTGTCCACGGTGATGGCGAAGGCGTCATAGCCGGCGTCGACCGCGCGCTTCGCGACGTCGTCGACCCAGGCATCATTGCCGCGGACATAAAGCTGGAAGATCTTCGGTCCGGTCGCGGCGGCGGCGGCTTCCTCCAGGCCCGGATGCGTCACCGAACTCACCATGATCGGCACGCCAAAGATTGAGGCGGCTCGCCCGGCGGTCGCGGCGCCACCCGGATGGAACGACTCCAGGGAGCCGACCGGCGCCAGGATCACCGGCATGCGCAGCTTGCGGCCGAACAGCATGGTGCTCAGGTCGATTCTGGAGACATCGACGCAGACGCGCGGCCGCAACGCCAGGCTGTCGATCGCCAGGCGGTTGCGGCGAAGCGTGGTTTCCGTTTCGGCCGCGCCGACGAGGTAGCCCCAGATGTGGTCGGACAGCTTGGCGCGCGCAGCGGGAATGAATTCATGCAGGCACTGGAAGTCGCCGGTGGGTTCGAACAGGTGCTTGGCCTCGGCTTGATCCATGATGTTCCCTCCGTCGATGTCAGTCGTATCAGGCACCGGCGGGCTGGTCCAGCCGAGAGCGGCCGGCGGGCGCGGGGCGGGTTTCCGGCATTGTCAACCACAGCAGGACGGTGCCGGCGGCGCCCACCGCGGCGAGGGCGAGAAACGCCGCCTGCGTATCGATCCGGTCGGCCAGCCAGCCAGCGATGGTGGTGCTGAACGTGGCCCCCAGGCCGGAGGCAAGGCCGAACGTGCCGATCGCAAGGTTGAGGTAGCCGGTACGCTCGGTCAGGTCGGCGGCGATTAGCGGGATCATCAGGCCCAGCATGGTGGCGCTGACCCCATCCAATGCCTCGATGGCGATCAGCGGCAAGGCGGATGGCAGCGTGGCGAAGAGCAGCGCGCGGGCCGGCACAGCGACGAAACCAGCCAGCAGCACCGGCCGCCGACCGATCCGTTGCGCCAGCGCGCCCGCCCGAGGCGACAGTACGGCGGTGATCAGCTGGGGCAGCACGATGCTCGCCGATACAACATAGCCCGGCGTGCCGCCGCGATGCGTCAGGCCGCTGAGGGCCAGGGGCAGCAGGGCCGCGTTGGCCAACTGGAACAGCACCACGCCGATGGCGAACATATGCAGTGGCGGGTCGGCGAAGATCCGCCAGAACGGGTGCTCACGTTGATGCGGCGGACTGAGCGCCTTGTGCCGGCCCTCGGGGTCAAGGTGGTCCGAAGGCCGGATCAGCAGCAGGGAACCCAGGGCCGGCAGGACCAGAACGGCGGTGAGGATGAAGACTGACCGCTCAGAGGTGTAGGAGGCGACGCCGCCGAGGACGGCCGCCGTCGCCGCGGTCCCCAGCGCGGCGTAGCGGGTATTGACGCCGAGCCGTTCGCTGAACGCAGCATGACCGCAAAGCGACAGGGTCAGCGCCGCGATCACAGGCGTCATGACGCTACTGGCCGTTGCATGCTCGACCTGTGAAGCCCAGACCACAAGCCGTGACGGCGGCAGGCACAGCAGAAGGGCCCCCAGACCCAGGGCGATCAGGCCGCCGGCGGCGACGTTGCGCTTGGCGTGGATATGATCCACCAGCATGCCGCCGGGGAGTTGGCTGGCCAAGCCGGCGACGGTGCCGATGCTAAGAGCTACGCCGATCGCGGTGAAGTCCCAGCCTTGCTGGCTTAGCCAGACGGCAATGAACGGGCCGAAGCCAGTCTGCACCCCCGCAGTGAAAAAGTTCAGGCCATTTAGTGCCAGGCTGCCGCGCGTCACGTTCCCCACCATGAAAAGGCTCGGGCGGCGGACCGCTCCAAACCGATGGAGATCATAGCAAGCGTATTGCCGCAAGGTACTTGGTGAAAAGGCGACGCGCCAGGGCTGTGTCCTGAACTCGCAAAGGGAGCTAGCTCAAGACCTAATGGGCTCCAACGGCATCCGCCCTTGGCACGGTCAAGGGGCGGAGCTTGTGCCTTGCTTTCTACCGATACACCGTCGGCCGTGGCACTCGTACCGCACGTACCGCACCCACGACCTCAGGCCGTCACTGCCCGTAACCGGGACACTGGCTTTGCCAGGTTTCGATAGGCATCCACATAGTCCTCCGCCATGCGGCGGGCGGTGAAACGGCGCTCAAAGGTGGCGCGGACGCGGCTGCGATCCAGCGCATGAACGCGGCCGACGGCGCGAACGGCTTGGTCGATGTCGTTGACGATGAAGCCGGTCAAACCGTCGTCGATCACCTCGGACACCGAGCCGGCGTTGAAGGCAATGACCGGCGTGCCGCACGCCATGGCCTCGATCATGACCAAGCCGAACGGCTCGGGCCAGTTGATCGGAAAGATCAGGGCGTGCGCGCCGGACAGGAACGCAGGTTTCTGCGCATCATTGATCTCACCGATGAACTCGACGTTCGGGTTATCAAGGATCAGCGGCCTGATCAGCGTATCGTAGTAGTCCTTATCGGCGTTATCGACCTTGGCGGCGATCTTCAGCTTCAGCCCGGCCTTGCCGGCGATCCGGATCGCTCGGTCCACACCTTTTTCAGGCGAGATACGGCCGAGGAAGGCAGCATAATCCTGCTTCACAGGTTGTGGCGCCAGCAGATCGGCCGGGATGCCGTGCAGCACCGTGCGGATCCAGTTGAGGTTCGGAATGGGCCCGCGCTGGCTGTCGGAAATGGACACGAACGGCGCGGTATCGAAGGTACTGTAGGTCTCCTGGAACTCCGGCAGGTCGAGGCGGCCGTGCAGGGTGGTCAGGAATGGCACCTTCTGGCGGCTGAACAGCGACAACGGGAAATAGTCGGTGTGGAAGTGCAGCACATCGAACGCGTCCTTGTGGCGATAGATCAGTTCCATCATGCGGTGATAGATGGCGACCCAGTCCTTGGCGGTCGGATCGAGCCGCAGGGCCTGGTCGCACATCGGCGCCAGGTCGGCGGAGGTCAGTGAGTCGCCGCTGGCAAACAGGGTGACGTCGTGGCCCATCGCAACCAGTTCCTCGGTCAGAAAAGAGACCACACGCTCAGTGCCACCATAAAGTTTGGGAGGAACCGCCTCGAATAGAGGTGATATTTGTGCAATACGCATGAACAACTGGCCTCAAACTGGACTTGACGTTTAGTCGCACATCTAAACTATTGCTGTATCGCTGTCAGGAAAACTGTATTTGACTTCACGAACTTGTTGCTTTTATCACCTGTCAGTTATAGATTTTGAATGTGGCGAAAAATCGGCGGCTCGCTGGCCACCCTTGACTTCCTGTCCCGAAATAAAACTCAGTCACTCCGAAACCAGCCCGCCGCGAAACCACATCCATGCGTCCGGGTCGGCATCCTTTTCCCGAAGACAGGAGCACGCCGCCATCATGGGGCATAGCCGAGAAGCCTACACTCAGTCGGACCTAGAAGCCTGCGCCGCGCCGCCTGCCTCCAACCCTTGTTCTGGCGCTCTCCCTGGCGGCCCCTCTGGCGCTCCCTCTGGCCTTGGTGATCCAGGGTCATTTGCTCCGCACAATTTCGACTTGCCGGCATTGCGCGGCCGGCCGCTGGTGTTTCTGTTTTCTTATATGCGGCGTCATCCCGGCGGGCATCTGACGGTGGTCCTGTCTGTCATCATCGCGGTGGCGAGCGGCGTGTCATCGCAATATGGCGTGAAGCACCTTATCGATATCGTCTCAACCGGCCGAGATACGAGACCGGATTGGGTATGGGGCGCCTTCGCGCTGCTCTGCGGGCTGGTTGGGGCGGACAACCTGGCATGGCGTGTGGGAGGATATGCGGCGCACCGCAACTTCATCAGGGTAACCGGCGACATCCGCCGCGACCTGTTTCGACATCTGTCCGGCCATTCGCCGAGCTACTTCTCTGAACGCCTGCCCGGCGGATTGGCCAGCCGGATCAGCGCCACCGCGAACGCCGCCTTTACGCTGGAAACCACGGGGGCCTGGAACGTAATGCCGCCGATCATCGGGGTTGCCCTGTCGATCGGCTTCATCGGCTGGGTCAACCTGACGCTGGCCGCAGTTCTGGCCGGTGTGTCGGCGATCCTGGGGGTGCTGGTCTTCGGCCTTGCTCGCCGCGGCACCGACCTGCACATTGATTATGCCGAAAAAGCCGCCGCGGTGGACGGCGAACTGGTCGATGTCATCGGCAACTTCGGCGTCGTTCGGGCGTTTGGCGCAACGCTGCGGGAGCAGGCGCGGATCGGCGCCACCATGGCCATCGAGATGGCATCGCGCCGGCGCAGCCTGTACTACCTTGAGCATATACGCATGGTGCATGCGCTGCTGACCGCGCTGCTGACCGCGGGCGTGATCGCCTGGGGGATTCTGCTGTGGCAGCATGGTCAGGCCAGCGTGGGCGATCTGGTACTGATCACCACGCTGGCCTTGGGCATTCTGCACGGGACCCGCGACCTCGCCGTCGCACTGGTCGACCTAACCCAGCATGTCGCTCGGCTGGAGGAAGCCATCGATGCGGTGCTGATCCCGCACGAACTGCCCGATCGGCCTAATGCCCAGCGGCTGCCTCTGGGTCCCGGCGCGGTCGCGTTCGAGCACACCAGCTTTGCTTACGCGGGCAGAGAGGCAGTGCTGGAAGACTTTGATCTGGTGATCGCGCCGGGGCAACGCGTCGGACTGGTCGGCCACTCGGGCGCCGGAAAGTCCACCGTCATGGCGCTGCTGCAGCGCTTCTACGAGATTGGCGACGGCCGCATCCGCATCGACGGACACGATATCCGTGATGTGACACAGGAAAGCCTGCGCACCGTGATGGCTATCGTGCCGCAGGACATCGCCCTGTTCAATCGCACGGTAATGGACAACATTCGCTACGCGCGTCCCGACGCGACGGAGCAGGAGGTGCTGGCCGCGGCCGAGACAGCGCACTGCCGTGACTTCATCGAGGCGCTGCCTGACGGATTTACAACCATGGTTGGCGACCGCGGGGTGAAACTATCAGGCGGACAGCGGCAGCGCCTGGCAATCGCGCGGGCGCTGCTGAAGAACGCGCCGATCCTGCTGCTGGACGAGGCGACCAGCGCGCTGGACACTACATCCGAGCAGGCGATCCAGCAGGCGCTGGACCGGCTGATGGTCGGACGCACCGTGATTGCCATCGCTCACCGGCTATCCACGCTGCAAAGCTTCGACCGCATCATCGTCATGGACAAGGGCCATATCGTCGATGACGGTCCCCCCGCCATGCTGGCGGCTCGGCCGGGCCTGTATCGCGACCTGCTGCGCAAGCAGCGGATGGGGATGGCGGAAGCAGCGGCGGCCTGAGCGTCCCAGCCGTCAAAGGCGCCGCAGTCAGGTCCGTTGATTGTAAACCTATCGCCGTTCCTACATACGTTGCCACATGGTGCGCTTCGCCTGCCCGCGATGGCAGCCCTGCGCAAGACTTGACGATGGACCCGCCGCCCTGCCGCGCGCGATTCGGTCGCGACAGACCCGAACGTTCGATTCAGCGACTTTCCTGTAACCGCGGACAGGGCGGGCTGTCAGCGGATCAACAGATGCACCGGCTGTTGCAATCCGATGGCCGCCTCCGGCCCTAATTCGAGCGCAGGCATCCCGGGTGCATCAACCCTGGTTTTCCGCACATCGACCGCCGGGTTTGGTGGGAAGCGGCCACTTTGCTAGGCTTCGGTGCATCGTCACCACGAGGATCCCGGCCGCGATGCTGTCCAAGTTTGCCCGCTACAAGCTGACCTTTGGACCTACCCCGATCGAAAAGCTGTCTCGCCTCACCGCGCATCTCGGCGGCGATGTCGAAATCTACGCCAAGCGAGAGGACTGCAACTCAGGACTGGCATTCGGCGGCAACAAGCTGCGCAAGCTGGAGTACATCGTCCCAGACGCAATCGCGCGCCACGCGGACACGCTGGTCTCGATTGGCGGTGTGCAATCCAACCACACGCGCATGGTCGCGGCCGTCGCCGCCAAGATCGGGATGAAGTGCCTGCTCATCCAGGAAAGCTGGGTACCGCACGAGGATGCGGTGTACGACCGGGTCGGCAACATCCTGCTGTCCCGGATCATGGGCGCCGAGACGCAACTGGTTGACGAGGGCTTCGACATCGGCATCCGAGAGAGCTGGACCCGCGCGCTGGCGGAAGTGAAAGCCAGAGGCGGCAAGCCATACGCCATTCCGGCCGGTGCATCCGTGCACGAATTCGGCGGCCTGGGGTATGTCGGATTTGCCGAGGAGGTGCGCGCGCAGGAACGCGAGATCGGACTTCGGTTCGACTATGTGATCGTCTGCACGGTCACCGGCTCAACCCATGCCGGCATGGTTGTCGGATTTGCCGCGGACGGGCGGGAACGCAACGTCATCGGCATCGATGCCTCCCGCACCCCGGCGCAAACCAAGGCGCAAGTGCTCGACATCGCGCGGAAGACATCCGAGTTAGTCGGCGGCAAGCCGATCACCGCGGACGATATCGTGCTGCAGGAGGAGTACGCCTACCCGGCCTACGGCGTACCTTCCAAGGAGACGGTGGAAGCAATTCGCCTATCCGCCCGGCTGGAAGGCATGATCACCGACCCGGTATATGAGGGGAAGTCGATGCAAGGCATGATCGACTTGGTGCGGAAGGGCTTCTTCCCGAAAGGCTCCAAAGTCCTTTACGCTCACCTGGGCGGCGCGCCCGCGCTGAACGGTTACAGCTACACATTCCGCAACGGCTGATAGTCGTTTGCCCGTGCAGCTTTGTTATGGGATCGACGCAGGTTGTAAAAGCCAGCCGGGCAACCTTGATCGAATGCTCGGTTCCGCTGTGACCAAATTCCTATCGCAGCCGGGCGTGCGTTCAGCGGTCGCGGACAGCCGCGACGAAGGCCTGACCGTCAGCCGTCGTGCCTTTTCACGCGGCGATTGACCGAGCCGCCGCGGCACTGCGGGTATTGCCGCGGTTCCAGCCGCGTCCAGCGGCCCCCAGGATCTCGTGTCCCTGTTCGCGGACCAGGACGGTGTCTTCCAGCTTGATAAAGCCGCGCCGCGGATGACGCAGGGTGGTTTCGATCGACAGCACCATGCCGGAATCGAGCGGGCGGTCGGCATCCTCGGCCGGATAGGGCACCGGCCCGGTAGCGGTCAGGTGCGGCACCTCGTGGCTGACCAGCCCCATGCCATGGGCAAGGAAGGCAATGTCGCCGGCGTGCGGCGAACGCCGCCGCACCGCCTCCGCCAGATCATAGATCGTCTGCCCGGGGACGCCGCCTCGAACCGCCTGGAACGCTGCCTGCTGGATCGCGTCCACCTCGCCCAGCAGGTCGACAAGTTCAGTGTCCGGCTCACCCAGAATGCCCATGCGGCAAACGTCGCCAATATAGCCCTGGAAGTTGCCGCCGGAATCGAGCGACAGGATCTCGCCAGCCTGCCAAGGCTGATCCGAAGCCGCGCGGTTGAGACTGGAACCGGCGGTGATCAGGCAGTAATCGAAGTCCAGACCGCGCATCACCTGCTCGCGCCGCAGTGCCTCCACAAGCTGATGCTTCGTCGTCCCCGGGCCGTGGCCTGCGATGACCGCGAGCATGGCATCGATGACGCGGTCGGAGGCAAGTCGCAGCTTGTCGATCTCGTGCGGGCGCTTTCGAGCCCGAAGACGTTCCAGTGCCGGCAGCGCGTCCAGTGTCTGACTGCCAGGGAAGCCATCGCGCAACACCTGGAACGCATCGGCCGGCAGGAAGCCCAGCTCGGCGGCGATGCGGCGGGCGGGCAGGCCGGCGGTCTTGATGAACTCGACAGCCTGCCGCATCGCATCGCCGGAGCCCGAGGATGCAGTACGAACCGCCGAAACCCAAAGTGGACTGACCTCCTGCTGGAATGTCTCCATCTTGTGGCCGATATAGGCGGTCTGGTCTGCCCTGCCCCTCGGGTAGATCACGATGGGCAGATAGCGGCTGAGGCCGATCGCGTCGGCGTGCTCGAAAAAGCCGGAGCGGTGTCCGCCGAGCAGGTACTGGACATTCGGCTTTGATGTCGCCAGCAGCAGGTCCACGCCGGCTGCTTCCATCAGCCGGTCCAGCAACAGGGTGTCGAACGGAGCTGATGGTGGGTTCTGCATGGGCGGCTCCTTGCTATGAACCGCTAACGGCAGGCCGCCCGCGCGGTTGCTGCCGCGCATGGTGAATGTCCGGCTAACATAGTGGCGCGAGCTACGTGGTGCGCTTGGCCCAGCTTGGCAATCAGCGCCAAAGAAAGCTGGGCTGTTGATCAATCCGGGCCAGCGAACGGCGGGCCAAGGGTGCGGGTTCCATGGCATCAAGCTGCTGCGCGGGTCAGGCGAAGAGCATCGCCGGAGGCTGCCCCGGCGGATGGGCATGGTCGAAGACAACCCAGGCGTGGTGGTGCTGTGCCGCCTTAGTGTCCTCGCCCCGATCAAACCACCGGATGCGCTGCGTCAGCACCACGGTGGCGGCGAACGGAGCGGCGGACATCATGGCGGATGCTCTTCGACCGGCAATCCACTGCAGGCGCACCAGCAGCGCGAGTTGGCCTTGAACGGAAGCGGTCAGCATCAGTGCGTGGCGCAGAAAGCCCAGCATGGCGGTGGGTGATCGCGACTGTGCCGCCTGCGAGCCGGAATCGCCATAGGGCGGGTTCGTCACCAGGCTTCGGCAGCCCCTTGGCACCTCGCGGCAACTGAGGAAGTCGACACCGGCGGTGCCGAAGCCGCGGTTGACGATGTCAGTGGATATCACATCATGGCCGTGCGCCCCGAGCACGGCGGACATCGCGCCATCGCCGCAGCAGGGTTCCCATACCGGGCCGCGCAAGCGAACGTGCCCAAGCAGTGCTTCGGTAACCCAGGATGGAGTGGCGTAGAAGTCCTGACCGATGCGGTCGAAGCCTGATGCATGAATGGCTCGGGCCTCCGGCCGAGCGGGTTTGAGTTGGGGCGGCGATGCATTGATCGTGGCGACCGGCAGACCGGGGCGCGGCACGCTCACCTGGGCGGCACCATGTGAAGGACGCTGCTGGCGACGTTGGCGGGCATGGGATCACTCCGGCTGGGGGTAAGGCCTGATTGGACCAAGACTCTTCGAAGCTGCTTGGTGCGACTCGCGCGGGACAGCTGGCACGAGATTTTATCGCGTTGCGGTTTCCGCAAACAACCGCGACGGCATTTTGGCCGGCCGGTGAGGTGTGAGAGTGATGTAGCAAGACCAGCCGGCCGGGGATGCCGATGCCCGGAGTCAGCCTTGTTTGGGCTTCAACAGCCAGTGACAGCCATTCCATTCCAGGCTTGCAGAAAGCACGGGCTCGTCGTATCGACGCTCGCTGAGCAAGGCAGTTTCATCTAGCTCGCAGCAAACGTTATATACGGATCAGGCGATGCTGCATGTGGTATCCGTCGCGGCACACCATGCCGGGTTAGCACAGCGGTAGTGCAGCGGTTTTGTAAACCGAAGGTCGGGGGTTCAAGTCCCTCACCCGGCACCATGTCGTCATAAGACTCTTGCTTCGAACCTGGTTTTTCAGAAGCAACGCGGCCCCGGCGGTCAGACCGATGACCAAGTCGAAATGGCAAACAGCCGATCCCGACGACATCGGCCGATATGCTGCTCGCCCAAGGCGTTCGACGCCGATGTTGACGAGCATGCCTTCATCTCAGCAAAGGGCAGCGGCAAAAAGCCTCGCAGCGACGACGCCTTTACAAGGCACCCCGCCTGATCAAGAACGCCTTGAAATCCCGAACCACATCACGGCGTGGCAACGCGCGATGAAGAGCTAGCGGGAATCTTGCTGCCGACGTCCATTTGCCGCCAGCGTCATCTGACTCGGTTGACGATGCACCCGAGTGACGACGGCCCCAGCTAGCGACGATGGACTGGTAACGCCTTTGCGGTAGACCTATCTGCCAGTCGAGTCACAGCAAGTGGGTCACAAGAGGCACCGTAGTCCGCCAGCAAAGGGCATGAACATGTACGCCGACGTTTCGCTTTTCATCGACGGCACCTGGACCAACGCCGTCGCGGGTCGCACCATACCAGTCGTCAATCCGGCCACTGGTGAACCGATTGGCAGCGTTGCCCATGCCGATCGGCCTGACCTCGACCGCGCATTGGACGCTGCCGACAGGGGCTTTCGTCAGTGGCGGAAAGTCTCCGCCTTTGAACGCTCCAAGCTCATGCGCAAGGCCGCCGACATCCTGCGCGAACGGGCGGACGCGATCGCTGGATTGATGACGCTGGAGCAGGGGAAGCCGCTGCCGGAGGCAAAGCTGGAGGTGCTTGCCGGCGCCGACGTTATCGACTGGTTCGCCGAGGAAGCTCGGCGGGCCTATGGCCGCGTTATTCCCGCGCGAGCGGAGGGCGTCTACCAGCTCGTGATCAAGGAACCAGTTGGTCCCGTCGCGGCCTTCACGCCATGGAATTTCCCGATCAACCAGGTGGTGCGGAAACTTTCCGCCGCACTGGCAGCCGGCTGCTCGATCATTGTCAAGGCGCCGGAGGAAACGCCGGCCTCACCCGCCGAACTGGTCCGCGCTTTCGCCGATGCCGGGGTGCCGGCTGGCGTGATCAACCTGGTCTATGGTGTCCCGGCGGAGATCTCGGAATATCTCATCCCGCACCCGATCATCCGAAAGATGTCGTTCACCGGCTCGACCGCGATCGGCAAGCAGTTGGCGGCGCTGGCTGGACTGCACATGAAGCGCATCACGATGGAACTCGGCGGCCACGCACCGGCGATTGTATTTGATGACGCGGATATCGACAGCGCGAGCCGCCTGCTCGCCGGCGCGAAATACCGCAATGCCGGCCAGGTCTGCGTCTCGCCGACCCGGATGCTGGTGCAGGAAAGGGTCTATGACCAGTTTGTCGAGGGGTTCGTTGCTCATACCAAGACAGTGAAGGTCGGCGACGGTTTGGAGGCCGGCACCACAATGGGCCCGTTGGCGAACGCGCGTCGCATCAACGCGATGGAGAGCCTGATTGGCGATGCCATGCAGAAGGGTGCGACGGTACGCACCGGTGGCAGCCGCATCGGCAACAAGGGCAACTTCTTCGAGCCAACGGTGCTGACAGACGTACCGTTGGAAGCGCGCGTCATGAACGAGGAACCTTTTGGCCCCTTGGCTATCATCACGCCGTTCCGCAGCTTTGATGATGTGGTGGCCGAGGCGAACCGCTTGCCATACGGCTTGGCGTCATATGCCTATACGCGGTCGGCAAGGACAGCGAATGCAATTGCCGCCGCGGTGGAAGCTGGCATGATGTCGATCAACCACCATGGCTTGGCGCTGCCGGAGGTTCCGTTCGGCGGTGTACGGGATTCGGGTTATGGCTCCGAGGGCGGATCCGAGGCGATCGAAGCCTATCTCAACACCAAGTTCGTCAGCCAGGCGGGGCTATAGGACATCGCTTCCGAAAGCGTCTGCCGTTTTTTCCCGTCATGGCCAGATCTGGCCATGACGGGGCAGTTCTTGTTACGCAGGCAACTCGTTACAGCGGATCCCAACCAAACACTTCGCCCGAGCGGTCCAACGGCATGAACGCGGCTTTCATCGCTGGAATGCAATGATCGGCAATGCTCTCGGGCGTCCAACCATCGGCGCGGTGCACAATGCGAATTGGGCGGGGCGAGCTGAACAAGATCATTTCGTTCATCCGGCAACCAAACACCTGACCAGTCACGCCCTCGGATGCATTCGAAGACAGGTAGACCGCCATTGGTGCGTTCTTGTCGGGTGTCATCTGCTGGATTTTCGCTACCCGCGCCTGCTGTTCCGGCGTCGTCGCGGGGATCGAGCTGGTCATCCGGCTCCAGGCGAACGGCGCGATGCAGTTTGACCGTACGTTGTAGCGTTGCATATCCAGCGCGATTGATTTTGATAGCGCGGTCATGCCGAGCTTGGCGGCGGAATAGTTGGCCTGGCCAAAATTGCCGATGAGGCCGGATGTGCTGCTCATGTGCACGAACGTGCCGCTCTCCTGCTTGCGGTAGTGTTCGGCCGCGGCGCGGGAGACAAAGAAGGACCCGTTCAGGTGCACGGCGATGACGGACAGCCAGTCATCCTCGGTCATCTTGTGGAAGATCACGTCGCGAAGGATGCCGGCGTTGTTGACCACGGCGTCGATGCGGCCAAAATGATCCAGCGCCGCCTGGATGATCTTTTGTGCTGATCCCCAGGCCGCGACGGACTCGGTGCAGATTTCGGCGACGCCGCCTTTCTGCGCGATGATCTGCTTGGTCTGTTCAGCCGGGCTGGCCGATCCGCCCTCTCCGGTCAGGGAGGCGCCGATGTCCGCCACGATCACGCGGGCGCCCGCGGCCGCCATCATGATCGCGATCTCTCGTCCGATGCCTCCACCGGCCCCGGTGACGACCGCAACCTTGCCTTCCATCATACCTGGCATTGATTTTCTCCTGAACGCGAAGCGGCTAACGCTAGACAAGTCAGCGGTGATTGTGAACCCGGCATGCCGGCTGGCCAGGCAACCGAAACAGGCGTGGGTTGGGTCGTCGCTCAGCCCCCGTTCGGCAGGATTACCTGTTTCAACGGCGGCTGGGAAAATACCCACCCAAAGGCGACGAACCCCTTGACGCTGCTCGTTGGGTACGCCACTTCCCATCAATCAGGACTACATCGGTCCTTTATCCCCAACCGGTCGTTCGCGAGGGTTCGCACGCCATGCTCAGGCTTTCGAAGCTCACTGACTATGCCGTCGTGGTGCTCGTGCGCCTGTCCCGCCTGGACGGCGTCCAGACGTCCCCTGGTATTGCCGCGGCTACCGGCATTCCGGAGCCGACGGTCGCCAAGGTGCTAAAAATTCTTGCGGGCAGCAACCTGGTTACCTCGCAGCGCGGCGCGCGCGGCGGTTATCGGCTAAACCGCACCCTGTCGAACATCCCGGTTGCCGACGTCATCGCCGCGATTGATGGACCGATCGCGCTGACTGCCTGCGTTGATGGCTCCGCCACCGAATGCGAGTCACTTGGTCTCTGCCCCATGCGTGGGCGGTGGGATCCGGTGAACGATGCGATCCGGACGGCGTTGTCCCTGATAACCTTGGCCGATATGCAGGTCTCAGCCATTCCGTCGATCTTTCGGGTGCCCGCCAAGGCTGCCCACGCATCAAACGCCGTTTCCCTGCCGGCCGCCGAATAGGACGCCATGCCAATGACCGCTGTTGCCGAAACACTTGACACCCTCCAGTCCGTCACCCAGTCCGGCTACAAATGGGGTTTCGAGACCACGATTGAGATGGACTTCGCGCCCAAGGGGCTGAACGAGGACATCATCCGGCTGATCTCCGCCCGCAAGGAAGAGCCGGCCTGGATGCTGGAGTGGCGGCTGAAGGCCTATGCCGCGTGGCTGAAGATGGAAGAACCGAACTGGGCCCGCGTCGACCATCCGCCGATCGACTACCAGGACCTGCACTATTATGCCGCGCCGAAGAAGAAGGCCGGGCCGAAGACCCTGGATGAAGTCGATCCCGAACTCCTGAAAATGTACGAAAAGCTCGGCATTCCGCTCAAGGAACGAGCGTTGCTGGCCGGCGTCGATCCGGATAGCGTGGAAGACCGGCAGGTCGCGGTCGATGCCGTGTTCGACAGCGTGTCCGTCGCCACGACATTCCAGCAAACCCTGCGCAAGGCCGGCGTGATCTTCTGCCCGATCAGCGAGGCGGTGCGCGAGCACCCCGATCTGGTGAAGCAGTACCTCGGCACGGTCGTGCCCACGGGCGACAACTTTTTTGCTGCGTTGAACAGCGCCGTCTTCACCGATGGCAGCTTCGTCTACATTCCCAAGGGCGTGCGCTGCCCGATGGAGTTGTCGACCTACTTCCGCATCAATGCCCGCAACACCGGGCAGTTCGAGCGGACCCTGATCATTGCTGACGTCGGCAGCCATGTCAGCTATCTGGAAGGCTGCACCGCACCACAGCGCGACGAAAATCAGTTGCACGCGGCGGTGGTCGAACTGGTCGCGCTGGACGACGCCCAAATCAAGTATTCCACCGTGCAGAACTGGTATCCCGGCGATGCCAACGGCAAGGGCGGCATCTACAACTTCGTGACCAAGCGTGGCGCCTGCCGCGGCGCGCGTTCGAAAATTTCCTGGACGCAGGTGGAAACAGGGTCGGCGATCACCTGGAAGTACCCATCGTGCGTACTGCATGGCGAGGATAGCGTGGGTGAGTTCTACTCGGTCGCGGTGACCAACAATCATCAGCAGGCCGATACTGGAACGAAGATGATCCACATCGGCAAAGGCTCGCGCAGCACGATCATTTCCAAGGGCATCAGCGCCGGCAGGTCGGACAACACCTATCGCGGTCTGGTGCGGATGCTGCCAAGTGCGGCGCACGCGCGCAACTTTACCCAGTGCGACAGCCTGCTGATTGGTGACCAGTGCGGCGCGCATACCGTGCCGTATATCGAAAGCCGCAATCTGACGGCGAAGGTAGAACACGAGGCAACGACCTCGAAGATCGCCGACGATCAATTGTTTTATTGCCGTCAGCGTGGGTTGTCGGAGGAGGATGCTGTCAGCCTGATCGTCAACGGCTTCTGCAAGGATGTCTTGAAGGAACTGCCGATGGAGTTCGCCGTGGAGGCGCAAAAGCTCCTGGCTGTGTCTCTTGAAGGATCTGTGGGATAAATCGGATGTTGGAAATTCGCGGCCTGACGGCGTCGATCGGCGACAAGCCGATCCTCAATGGTATCGACCTGACGGTGCCTCCCGGGGAAGTGCATGCCCTGATGGGTCCGAACGGTTCAGGCAAATCCACTCTTGGTTACGTGCTGTCCGGACGTGAGGACTACACCGTGACCGGCGGCACGGCGACGTTCAGGGGCGTTGACCTGTTTGGCATGGAACCAGAACAGCGCGCCGCCGCCGGCGTGTTTCTGGCATTTCAGGCGCCAATCGAACTGCCTGGCGTGAACAACGCCAACTTCCTCCGCACCGCGCTGAACGCGCTTCGGCGCACGCGCGGCGAGGATGAACTGGATGCGGTGCAGTTCCTGAAATTGGCGCGGGCTGAAACCAAGCGGCTGGCAATGCCGGACGACATGCTGAAGCGCAACGTCAATGTGGGCTTCTCCGGCGGCGAGAAGAAGCGCAACGAAGTCCTGCAGATGGCGCTGCTGCGCCCGAAGCTGGCGATCCTGGATGAGACCGACAGCGGCCTCGATATCGATGCGCTGAAGATCGTTGCCGATGGCGTCAATACGCTGCGCAGCCCGGATTTTTCCGCACTGGTGATCACTCATCATCAACGGCTGCTGGACCATCTGGTGCCGAACCGTGTTCATGTCCTGCTGCATGGCCGTATCGTTCGCACCGGCGGCCCTGATCTGGCCAAGGACCTGGAAACGAGCGGCTACGCCAGCTTGATCGCGGAGGCCGCATGAGCGCCGCCACGTTCCTGCAGCGGTATGAAGACCTGATCGGCCGCCTGCCGGGCGATTCCGCTCTTCGGGCCGCCGCCGCTGCTGCGTTTCGTGCTGCCGGCTTGCCCGGCGGGACGCAGCAACGCCGGATCGAAGCCTGGAAATATACCAGCCTGCGTCCGGTCGCCGAGGCGAATTTCATGCCCGATACGGCGCCGCGGCATGAGGCCGAAACGATCCTTGCGGGCCTGCCACTGCTAGACGCGCCTCGCATCGTCTTTGTCGATGGCAAACCTCGCATGGACCTGTCTCATTTGCCCTCTTCGGCCGTTGTGGCGGGCGAAGGGGCGCCATCAACGCTTTTGCGCGACATGACGAACTTGAGCGTCAGCCGCTTCGCCGATCATCCGGATTTCGGCACCCTGACGTGGCCGGACCGGGAGCCCATGGTGGCGTTGAATACCATGCTCGCGATGGATGGCGTGACATTGAATGTGTCCGCTGGTCAGGATGCCGGCGTGCTGCAACTCGTCAGCATTGCGGTCAGCGACGCTGATTTTCACCCTCGTCACAGCATTCGCATGGCCCCCGGATCCCGGCTGACACTGGTGGAAGTTTCCGCCGGCCAAGGCACCTACCTGCTGAATACGGTGGCGGAAATCCATGTCGCGGATGGCGCGCACCTGACGCATATACGACTGCAGGACGAAGCCAGTGCCGCCTTTCATGTCTCCACCACCTATGCTGACGTGCAAGCCGGTGGAACCTACGACAGCTTTACGCTGAACCTGGGTGCCCGTCTGTCCCGCACCGAGGTTCACGCCGACCTGACCGGCGCGGGTGCCACTGTACACTTGAATGCGGCACAGCTTCTAAATGGATCGCAGCATGGCGACTTCACCACCGTTGTCGGTCATACCGCGCCAAACTGCACGTCACGCCAGACGGTGAAGAATGTGCTTGCCGGCCGCTCCCGCGGGGTTTTCCAAGGCAAGATCGAGGTCGCTCGCCATGCGCAGAAGACCGACGGCTACCAGATGAACCAGGCGTTGCTGCTGTCGCCGACCGCTGAGGTCGACTCCAAGCCCGAGTTGGAAATCTTCGCCGATGACGTGAAGTGCAGTCATGGCGCCACGGTGGGTGAGCTGGACGCCGAGCAGATGTTCTATTTGCGCAGCCGCGGCATTCCGGATGCCGAGGCACGGTCCATCCTGGTCCGCGCCTTTCTGGCGGAGGCCCTGAACGCGGTTGCGGATGATGCGATCCGCGGCCGACTTGAAACCGCCGTCGAAGGCTGGTGGCAGAGGCAGACAACATGAACGTGATGACAAACCCCATAGTCGAATCTGTTGGGCTGGACGTCGAGCGCATTCGTGCTGACTTCCCGATCCTGACACAGACCATTCGCGGCAAGAAGCTGGTCTTCCTGGATAGTGCCGCTTCCGCTCAGAAACCGCGTGTGGTGATCGACGCCATGGTGCACGCCATGGAGACGGAGTACGCCAACGTCCATCGCGGCCTGCACTGGATGAGCGAGCGCATCACGGAAGCATACGAAGCCGCGCGAGACGCCGCTGCATTGCTGATGAACGCGGCCGATCGGTCGGAAATCGTTTTCGTCCGCAACAGCACCGAGGCGATCAACCTGCTGGCGCACAGCTATGGCCGCGGCGTGATGAAGCGCGGACAGGCAGTATTGATCTCCGACATGGAGCACCATTCCAACATCGTGCCCTGGCAGATGCTGCGCGACGCACACGATATCGAGCTGCGCGTGGCGCCGATCACCGACGCCGGCGAACTGGACATGGCGGCGTTCGAGGCGTTGCTGGAAGACGGCAAGGTCGGGCTGGTCGCCATCACGCATATGTCCAACGTCCTCGGTACCGTCACGCCGGCGGAACGGATTGTCCAGATCGCTCACGCGCATGGCGCCAAGGTGATGTTCGACGGATCGCAGGCGATCGTGCATCGCAAGGTGGATGTGCAGGCGCTGGACTGCGATTTCTATGCCTGGACCGGGCACAAGCTGTATGGCCCGACCGGGATAGGCGTGCTGTGGGGCCGGCGCGAATTGCTGGAGCGGATGCCGCCGTTCCTGGGAGGCGGCGACATGATCTCGTCCGTCACGTACGAGCAAACCAACTGGGCAGCCGTGCCGCACAAGTTCGAGGCCGGCACGCCGGCGATCCTGGAAGGCATCGGCTTGAAAGCAGCGATTGATTACGTTCAGGCGATTGGCTACGACGCCATGGCGGCGCATGAAGCATCGCTGACCGAACATGCCTTGGCACGGTTGTCGGCCGTGCCTGGCGTGCAGATCCTGGGTCAGGCGCAGGACCGCGGCGGCGTGGTGTCTTTTGTCCTGGACAAGGCCCACGCGCACGACGTCGCGACCCTGCTGGACCGCCAGGGTGTCGCCGTTCGCGCCGGTCATCACTGTGCCGAACCACTGATGCGCCGTTTTGGCCTGGACAGCACTGCCCGCGCCAGCTTCGGCATCTACACCACCCACGGTGAAATCGATGCATTGGCGGATGGGTTAACCCGCGTCCGGGATTTCTTTCAATGAACCAAGTGGATGATTTCGCTGATCTGTATCAGGAAGTGATCCTGGATCACGGTCGGAGGCCGCGCCATGCCCAGCGGCTGGCGGCATTCGATGCCACCGCCAAGGGCGACAACCCGATGTGCGGCGATCGAGTACAGGTGTGGGTCGCATTTGACGCCGATACCGTGAAACAGGTTGGCTTCGAGGCACGGGGCTGCGCGATCAGCGTCGCTTCCGCCGACCTGATGGCGGAAACCGTTCAGGGTCGAGGCAAGACCGACACAAAAACCCTGTTCGCCGCTTTTCGCGACATGGCTCGAACCGGCACCTGCCCCGATTGCGGCCCGGCTCTCGCCGAACCGCTGGAACGGTTGGCGCCGCTGTCCGGGGTCCATGAGTACCCATCGCGGGTGAAATGTGCGACGCTACCCTGGCATGCGCTAATTGCCGCATTGGACGGCACCAAGGAGGCAAGCAGTGAATGACATAACTCCTCCCACCATATGGACTCCCGATGGCGAAACACCGGTCGAGACCTCTGGTCCGCCGTCCGAGGAGGCCTTGATCGAAGCCATCGCGACCGTCTACGACCCGGAAATTCCGGTCAACATCTATGAACTAGGACTGATCTACACGATCGAGATCGCTGATGATGGTGCCGTGAAGGTGGAAATGAGCCTGACCGCTCCCGCCTGTCCCAGCGCGCAGGAACTGCCCGTGCAGGTGCAGCAGGCTGTGCTGACTGTTCCAGGCGTCACCTCTTGTAACGTCGAGACCGTCTGGGAGCCGCCCTGGGATCCGTCTCGCATGACCGAGGAAGCTCGGCTGCAGTTGAATATGTTTTGATCGATCGCGACATAGGTTGCACCATGAGCACAACAACGACCGCGCCCCGCAGGACTCGCGCCCTGCCGCCATTGATGAGCCTGACCGAGACCGCCGCCGAGCGGTTGCGCAATCTCTACGCCAAGGGCGAGCAAGGCAAACTGCTGCGCATCAGCGTTAAAACCAAGGGCTGCTCCGGCATGTCCTATGACATGTCCTGGACCAATGAGGCCGCCGCGACTGATGAGATCGTCAAGGACAAGGATCTGACTGTCCTGGTGGACCGCAAGGCCTCGCTGTTCCTGATCGGCACTGTGATGGACTACGAGGTAAAAAACCTGACCGCCGGCTTTACCTTTACCAACCCGAATGAGAAGGGCCGCTGCGGCTGCGGTGAAAGCTTTCACGTCTAACACTGTTAGGTGAAGCAACGATCAAGCAGGGTGACGAGGTTTCGTTTCCGTAGTATTGAGAATTTATCCGGCGTAGGGAGATTCGGGTGAATAACATAATCTATATCGTAGGGCTCGTTGTCGTCGTTATCGCGGTACTGAGTTTCTTCGGTTTGCGGTAGATTGGACGGGTTCGTGTTGGCGGCTGGTCCCGCCATCACGGACCGTTCAACCGATTGACTGCGTCGGCTGTGCGCAGGCACCGCATTGAGCTTACAAGTCACTACCCTAACTGGTTGATAGTATCCGTGGTATTGCCAATCGTTCGGTTTGGGCAGGGCCGCTGTTCGTTCATATAACACCCATGGTCCGCAGCCGATCTAGTTCATCGTCCAGCAGACCGAGACGGCCCTGGTAAACGTCCTTGTTGTGCACACCAAGCTCCATGCCAAGCCAGTTTATCTTGCCGGGAGTCTCGCTGAGACGTGGGACGAGGTTGGGCACCGCCAGTTCACCGATGCGGGGGTCGAGCATCCTTAGGATGTTGCCGCGGGCGGCGTAGTGCGGATCCTCGAAGATTTCGTCAACGGCATAGACCGGCCCGCACGGCACCTGACTGCGCTCACAGACCGCCATCAGGTCGGCGCGATCCATCGTCGCGGTCCAGGCGCCCACCGTTTCGTCCACCGCGGAACGGTCACGCTCCCGTGCTGCCAGCGTCCCCCAGCTTTCCGTCGCGGCGAGGTCCGCGCGGCCCATTGCCTCGGCGAGCCGGGCAAAGATCTTGTCGTTGGTGCAGGCGATGGCGATCCAGCGGCCGTCCTTCGTCGGATAGTGGCTGTGCGGCACCACGTTCACAGTGCCAGGTCCCATCCGCTGGCGGACATAGCCCTTGTACGCATAGGCGGGCGCGAGTTCGTCCAGGATGCGGAAGATCGGCTCGTAAAGCCCGATATCGACCACCTGACCTCGCCCGGTCTTCTCCCGCGCCTGTAGCGCCAGCAGGGTACCAAGCGCACCGTACACCCCGGCCAGATAATCGGGGATGGTCGCCGATCCGGGCGTGACCGGTGCGCGGTCGGGATAGCCGGCCAGGAATGACAGGCCGCCGAACGCGTTGCCGATGCGTCCAAAGCCAGGCCGATCCTTGTAGGGACCGGTCTGGCCATAGCCGGAGATCCGCACCATGATCAGCCGCTGGTTGACGGCACTCAGGACGTCGTATCCAAGTCCCCACTTCTCCAGCGTGCCAGGCTGGAAGTTCTCCACCAGAACGTCCGAGTCCGCGACCAGCCGCTTCAGCAGCGCCGCCCCATCCGGCTTGCGCAAGTCCAGCGTGATGCAGCGCTTGTTGCGTGACTCCGACAGCCACGGCAGCGAGTCGCCGCAGTCCGTCATGGTGCCGAAGCGGCGAGTGGCGTCGCCGGTTCCAGGCAGTTCCACCTTGATCACATCGGCGCCGAACTCGCCCAACTGAGTGGCGCAGAACGGGCCGGCCAGGAATGTCGAGACATCCAGCACCCGGCAACCGTCTAGGGCTTGCACATCAAGCATCACGCCGTTCCTTGTGCCAGTACGCGGCGGGCGCGTTGAACAATCGGATAATCGATGAACTGACCGTCAAGCTGGATCGAGGCCATGCCTTGCGCCTCCGCCGTTTCGAATGCGGCGACCACCCGCGCGGCCTGCGCGACGGTGGCTTCATCCGGCGTGAAGGCGGCGTTGGCGCCCGCGACCTGATCCGGGTGAATGCACATCTTGCCTTGGAAGCCCAGGCCGGCGGCGTGTCTGGCGGAGGCGGCAAAACCGTCAGAATCGCGCAGATCGGCCCAGACCGTGTCCAGCGGCGGTTCCAGCCCGGCAGCGCGGGAATGCAGCACGCAAGCGGCCCGATGCGGCAGCAGCTCAGCCTCGGTCCGCGTCCACGCCATGCCCATATCCAGCGTGAAGTCGCCGGCGCCGAAAGCGATGCGCCGCATGCGTGTCTCCGCGCCACAGATATCGGTGAGGTTGCGGATGCCCAGCGCGGTTTCGATGATCGGGATCAGGTCGACGACACCGACGGGAAGTCCGCGTTCGCGTTCCAGGTTGGTGATCAGCCAGTCGACGGCGCGAAGCTCGTGGCCATGCTCGACCTTTGGCAGGATGATGCCGTCGAGGCCGGCGCGTACAACGGCTGAGAGGTCGCCATGGCACCACTCCGTCGTCAGTGCGTTGACCCGGACATACAGTCTGCCGGCACGGGGTTTGCCGAATACCTCGGTCACGACCGGTCGGGTGGCTGCCTTTTCACTGACCGCCACGGCATCTTCCAGATCCAGAATGACGCCGTCGGCGGCCAGTCCCAGCGCTTTTTCCACCCGGCGCGCATGGTTGCCGGGGGCGAACAGCAGGCTGCGCAAGGCGGTCATTCGGCTGCCCTGCGCGCCGTGTGCCAGTCCGTGGCGTGCGGGATTGGCAGTCCGAGATTTTCTCGTAACGTCGTGCCGCGATAGTCGGTCTGGAACAGGCCCCGCCGTTGCAACTCCGGCACCAGCAGGCGGACCACGTCTTCATAGCTGCCCGGCATGTGGGTCGCTGCCAACACGAAGCCATCGCAGGCGGGTGCCATGAACCATTCTTCCATCTGGTCTGCCACCGACTTCGGCGTGCCGCAGAAGACCTTGTGTTCGGCGATGGTGCCGCGGCCGGAGACTTCAACGAAGTCGCGCACTGTCGGGTTCTTCTTGCCGGAATGCTTCACCACGCGCTCACGAAACCCGTGCCAGGAAAAGGCTGCCAGTTCCTCGTCGCTGAACGGTTCGTCGTAGCCCTTGGCGCCAAAGTCGTAGTTGAGAACTTCAGAAATCAGCACCAGTGCATCGACCGGCTTGGCCGATGCCTCGATCACCGCACGCTTCGCCTGGGCAGCGTCTTCCGACTCCGCGACGATCACGTAGCAGGCCGGCGCGACCTGCACCTGGGCGGGATCACGGCCAGCCGCGGCGACCGCCTGCTTGAACGCCGCGTATTGCTGCCTGCCCGCCGCCAGATCATGATAGATCACGAAAATTAGCTCGGCCCATTGCGCGGCGAAGGCCTGGCCGCGGCCGGACTGGCCGGCCTGGATCAGCACCGGATGGCCCTGCGTCGATCGCGGCACGCTGAATGGCCCACGCGACTTGAAATAGCGTCCGGCATGATCGAGCCGATGCACTTTTGCCGGGTCGGCGAAACGGTTGTTCGTCTTGTCCAGGATAAGGGCGTCATCCTCCCAAGTGTTCCAGTGCCCCATGACAACGTTCATGAATTCATCGGCGCGGTCGTAGCGAGCGTCGTGTTCCATGTGTTCGGCATGGCCGAAGTTCAGCGCCTCGGCGCTGTTCAACGACGTGACGATGTTCCAGGCGACGCGGCCCTTCAACATCAGGTCCATCGTCGCGAAGACCCGAGCGACATGATACGGCTCGTAGTAGGTGGTGGAGTAGGTCGTGCCCAATCCCAGCTTCTGCGTCTCCATGCCCATCGTCATAAGAATGGTTGACGGGTCCATCTTGACGGCGCGCACACCCGCGCCCACCGCATCAGCGTGGTGCCCGGTGTACAGGTCCGGCAGCGCCAGCCGATCATCGAAAAAGGCGAGCTGGATCTTGCCGTCCTCCAGGGTACGGGCGATGCGCTGGTAGTATTCCGGCGTGGTAAAATCCAGCATGGTGGACGGATGGCGCCACGATCCTGGCAAATTGGAGCAGTTCTGCGCTTGCAGGAAAGCAACCAGGGTCATCATGCGGTTCATCAGACCGTCTCGCTTTCAGATTGGAAGATCAACATCCAGCAGCGGCGCATGCTGCTGGCAGCCATAGACGTCGGTGTCGCCGAAGTCACCGGCGGGGACCAGGCGGGGCAGCGTTGCCTTGAAAGCAAACGCGGCATCGTATGGCGTGAACAGGACGTGTTGTTCGGGCACGTTGTAAAGCCTGGCGAACAGCGCGGGACAAAGCACGCCGGTGGCTTTCACGCGTTCAAAAGTTTTGGCGTTGTCGAACACCACGTCGATGGTCAGTTCAAATGGCCCGGCGTTCTTGCTCTTGCAGACTGTCGCCACGTCCTTGATCAGCGCCATGTCACAAAATCTCGTACTGGATCGGGAACGGTTCGGTCGGATCGTCGAGTTCCGCAATGTGGTAGACGCTGAAGCGATAGACCGGCCCAACCTCGATGTCCGACGGCGAGAACGGAAAGGCCATGTTGCCTTCGCGGCACAAGCGACCGGGGAAGTCGGTGTGCAGCATGTTGGTCCGCGCCATGCCCAGCACGGCGTTGGCCATCTCCTGGCTTTGCCGCGACACCACTTCCAGCACGAAGCCGAGTTCATGCGGCATCGCGTCCCGCAACGGCTCGCGCGCCGCCATGACGCCATCGCGGCCATAAATGCGAATGCCAAGCTGATAACTGTCGGGCGAGGCGCCAAATCCGGCCGCCTTGGTCGCGACTTCGCCGCGGACGCTGGCGATGAAATCGTCCAGGCGGCCAATCAGCAGCGGGTCGCGGGTGCCGCAGACGCAGACGGACCGGTAGCCAGCCAGTTCCACGCCTTCCAGCTTCACGGTGTATTGGGCAGCGGGATTCCAGCGCATACCGGAGATCCGCACCGCCCGGTCGCTGACCGCCTCGAACCGGCAGTCGGAGGTATCCAATGTTCCGCCCGGTTCGATATGATGGATTGGACTGCTGTTTTCATGCAGCGAATGATTGGCGATCGACAGCGGCGTGCAGCGCCGGGACGGATTGGTCGGCTCGCATTCGACATAATCTTCCTGGACCGTGACGAACAGGCAATCATGGCCCTTCGGGATCGATGGGGTCGCGCCGCATTCCAGCATCTTGCCGGCATACCAGGCTGGCGCTGGCGGAAGCTGCGCACGCGTGGCGGCGGCGGCCCAGGCGGCGGGATCGCTGGCCCGCCCGGCCAGCACAACCTGGGCACCGGCGTCCAGCGCCTCAATGAACGGTTCGGCACCCATCATGCCGACGATGCGCGCCGAACTGTCGATGATGGCGTTGGTCAGGGGTGGCTGATGGGCGAGCGGCCGCACCCGGCCAGCCGTGACCCGGCGTTTCACCGACTCCTTGTCCTGTTCGGCTTGAATCAGCGCCATCTTGAAGTGCAGCCCGTCCTCACGGGCGATCCGCTGAACCATCGCCGCGATCAGGTCGAGATGCGGCGCTCCGCCCGCACCCCCGCACGTGCCGATCACCAGAGGAATGCCCGCGCGGACCGCGGCGTTCAGCATCAGCCGCAGGTCACGGCGGATGGCGATGGGGGAGCAGAATGGCTTGCCGGAACCAAGGTAGTGCGGCCCAGGGTCAACACTGCCGCCATCGACTCCGATGACGTGCGGGTCGCGCGCCATGCCGGCGCGCAGGGAGGTTTCCGGGAACCCATACCCAAGGATCGCGCTGGTGGACAGCAGGCGGATTTCCTTGCTCATGCGATGTTCACAGGGGCTGGCTGCGCCATTGTTGCTTCCTCCTGGGAAAGGGAATGCACCCATTGCGGCCGATCCGGCAAGCGCAGCGGGTGAAAGGGCACGTGAAAATGGTGCCGCGTCACTTGCGTTTCAGCCGAGCGCGCAGCTTCTGGGAAGGTTTGCCGGGAGGTGAGTCGCGCGTGACGGGTTCAGTCGGGCGAGCTGAAAGCTGCTCTATCAGGCGGCCGGCGATCAGGCCACGATGGCCGCGCTGCCAATGATCCGCGGCGTCCTCCGTGGCTATCCATTCCGGTAACGGCAACAGCAGCGCGGACCCCAGGCCGTCGAGCAATGGCTCATATGTGGCGCGCAGCGCAGTCAATGTTTCCTCGGCGTCCCCGCCGCCATTCCACTTCAGGCCAGCGTTGGAGAAGATCGCTTCCATGCGAAGATATTCCGTGTGCGGCAGGCGGTTGCCGCCAGTATACCGTGATGGGCTTACGCCGAAAGATCGCGTCATCTCAACAACGACCTGGCGCGCCAGGGCGAAGGTCATGCGGGCTTGCAGCGGCTGCAACTCCTCCACGCCCACCAGGATCAAGGCGCAACTGTCCAGTATCGCCGTAATGGCGGCCAGCCAGGACTGGTTGTCGTGCTGCGAACGATAGTAGACCAGCATTGGATAGGACAGATGGCTTTCGAGTAGTTCGGAACTCCATATCTCCCATTCGCGCAGCAGGTCATCCAGCTTGTTCAGGCCGCCGGCCTCTGCGTGCCGGCTTAACATCGTGGTGGCGGTCGGCGGTGAGCCGGCGCGGGCATCGAGTTGGATGACATGCGCCTCCCGCCGGGAGAACAGTTGATACAGCACGGGCAGGTAGCCGATCACGACCGCGATCAAGCCGATGCCGGTGCCGGCTTCGATAACGCTGATGGCGCGAGCCGCGCCTGAATATGGGACCACGTCGCCATAGCCGAGGGTGAAGAAGGTCACCCCGCTCATGTAGATCTGTTCCGTCAGGGACGATCGGGCCCCATGGAGATCGCCTTGCAGCGCCCATTCCAGCAGCCCGAATCCGGCAACAAGGGTGGCGGCCCAGAGGATGAACAGAACCACCATGGACAATGCGCCGAAGACGCTGAGGAAGCGCTCTCGCAGCGCCCCGGCGGATAAGCAGCGTGCCAACCCACGCCAGACAGTCCAGGCCGCGCTGAAGTAATAGCGGGTCAAGCGAACACGCCGATCAACGCGCCGTGGCAGCAGCATTACCTCGAACGCGTCCTGCAGCACGACAAAGAGTATGACGACCGCCAGGATAGCGGCGATCCATGAACTCATGTCAGGTCGCTTCCAGGGCGGGCGTGTTGAAGTGCAATCCAGCGTCCTTTTTTCATGCCATTGTGGGTGAACGAGCATGTTTGTTTCAGGTTGCTGAAACACAATGTCACTCGCGTCTAAGGCAGGTAGATGGGCGGCCGAGCCGGCGGGCAAAGCGAGATAGCACAAGAACAAACTGGCAACATTAGGCCGATCCAGTTACACTCCCTTAATGTATACCGAGCTTCAGGTCACCACGAACTACAGCTTCCTGCGCGGCGCCTCGCATATCGAGGAGCTTGTCGCCCGCGCCGCCGTTCTCCGCATGCCCGCGCTCGGCATCACCGACCGCAACACCGTGGCCAGCGTCGTCCGGGCGCACGAACGCGCGCGGGAGGCTGGGATTCGCCTGATCATTGGTTGTCGGCTGGATCTGACGGATGGCCCCTCCGTCCTGGTCTATCCCACCGATCGCCTGGCCTGGTCACGCCTGACCCGCCTGCTGACCCTGGGCAAGCAGCGCGCCGGCAAGGGCAAATGCGAACTGCATTGGTCGGATCTGGCGGAAGCGGCGGAAGGATTGATCGCCATCCTCTGCACCAATCCAACCGGTGAAAACATTCGCCGCCTGAAGGCTGACTTCCAGGATCGCGCCTATGTCGCCCTGACCCTGATGCATCGTCCCAACGACGCGGTGCGGCTGCAAATCATTCAGGACGTGGCGAGCGCTCTGAATGTGCCGACGGTCGCCACCAACGACGTGCTGTATCATGCTCCCGCCCGGCGCATCCTGCAGGACGTGCTGACCTGCATTCGCGAAGGCTGCACCATCGACACCCTCGGCCGCCGCCGAGAGCGTTCAGTCGTACGCCACCTGCAATCATCTGATGAAATGGTCCGCCTGTTCGCCCGCCACCCCGATGCCATCGCCCGCACGCAGGAAATCGCCGACCGCTGCCGCTTCAATCTGGACGAACTGCGTTACCAATACCCGCACGAAGTCCACATCCCCGGCCTGAATGCCCAGCAGACGCTGGAAAAACGAACGTGGGAGGGCGCGGCCAGACGCTACCCCGATGGCATTCCCGACGACGTGATGAAACAGCTTCATCACGAACTGGCGCTGATCGCCGGCCTGGACTACGCGCCGTATTTCCTGACGGTGGACAGCATCGTCCGTTTTGCTCGATCCCGCCACATCCTCTGCCAGGGCCGTGGCTCCGCCGCCAACTCCGCCGTCTGCTTCGTGCTGGGGATCACCTCGATCGATCCCACCCGCAGCGGCCTGCTGTTTGAACGCTTCGTCAGCGCCGAACGCCGCGAACCGCCTGACATCGACGTGGATTTCGAGCATGAGCGGCGGGAGGAAGTCATCCAGTGGGTCTACGACACCTATGGCCGTGACCGCGCCGCCCTGTGCGCCACCATCATCCGCTACCGCGGCCGCGGCGCGGTGCGCGATGTCGGCAAGGCGATGGGCCTGACCGAGGACGTGACCGGCGCCCTGGCGTCGCAGGTCTGGAGCTGGAGCGAGGATGGCGTGGCGGAGGAACATGCCGCCGCGCTGAACTTCAACCTGGCGGACCGCCGCCTGCGCCTGACCCTGGATCTGGCCCGCGCGCTGATCGGCTTTCCTCGCCACATGTCGCAGCACCCCGGCGGTTTCGTTCTGACGCAGGACCGGCTGGACGACCTGGTGCCGATCGAGCCCGCCAGCATGGTCAACCGTCAGGTAATCGAGTGGGACAAGGACGACATCGACGCGCTGCGCTTCATGAAGGTGGATGTCCTCGGCCTGGGCATGCTGGGCTGCATGCGGCGAGCTTTTGATCTGCTGGCGGAACACAAGGGGCAAAGGCTGGATCTGGCAACCATTCCGCCGGAAGACCCGGCCACCTATGCGATGATCCGCAAGGCTGACACCTTGGGGACCTTTCAGATCGAATCACGCGCGCAGATGTCGATGCTGCCGCGGCTGAAGCCCACCACGTTCTATGATATCGTCATTCAGGTAGCGATCGTCCGGCCCGGCCCGATCCAGGGTGACATGGTGCATCCTTATCTGCGTCGGCGCGAGGGGCTGGAAAAGGTCGAATACCCCACACCTGAGCTGCGGCGCGTGCTGGAAAAAACCCTCGGCGTGCCGCTGTTTCAGGAACAGGCGATGCAGGTGGCGATCGTCTGCGCCGGCTTTACTCCGTCCGAGGCCGATGCGCTGCGCCGCAGCATGGCGACGTTCAAGTTCACCGGTGGCGTGTCGCATTTCAAGGACAAGCTGATCGCCGGCATGGTCGAGCGCGGCTACACCGCTGACTACGCTGACAAGACGTTTTCCCAGATCGAGGGATTTGGCAGCTACGGCTTTCCGGAAAGCCACGCCGCGAGCTTCGCGCTGATCGCCTATGCCTCGTCCTGGATGAAATGCCACCATCCGGACGTGTTCTGCTGTGCCTTGCTGAACGCCCAGCCCATGGGCTTCTACGCCACCGCCCAGATCGTCCGCGATGCTCGCCTTCACGGCGTGGCGGTCCGGCCGGTTTCGGTGAACCAATCGGCGTGGGACTGCACGTTGGAAGGCGCCGCCGTACGCCTGGGGTTGCGGATGGCGAAGGGTCTGTCCGGCATCCATGCCGACGAGATCATCACACGCCGCGGCGCCGGCTACCGTTCGATCGAGGATCTGTGGCACCGAGCGCACGTGCCGATCGCGACGCTGGAACGGCTGGCGGAAGCCGATGCCTTTCAGGTGCTTGGGCTGGACCGGCGGCAGGCATTGTGGACGATCCGCGGCCTGTCCGACATGCGCCTGCCGCTATTCGACACGATGTCCACCGAACCGGACCCGGAACCCGCCGTCGCGCTGGCGGCGATGACCGCCGGGCGACAGGTGGTGGAGGATTACCGCAGCACCGGCCTGTCCCTGCGCCGCCATCCCGTCAGCTTCCTGCGGCCGGACCTGTCCACGCGTCGCATCGTCCGCTGCGCCGACCTGGCAACGATCCGGGACGGCAAGCGGCTAGAGGTCGCCGGCATCATCCTGGTGCGTCAGCGGCCGGGCAGCGCCCGGGGCGTGTTGTTCATTACTATCGAGGACGAAACCGGCCACGCCAACCTGATCCTCTGGCCCTCGATCTTCGAGGCGCAGCGCCGTCTGGTGCTGTCCGCCAGCATGCTGGCCTGCCGCGGCAAGCTGCAGCGGGAGGGTGAGGTGATCCACGTCATCGCCGAACACCTGACCGACCTGTCTGGCCTGCTGCAGGGCGTAGGCGAACGCGACGAGGAGTTTCCAGTGCCCTATGGCCGCGGCGATGAAGCACGGCATGGTGGCACGCCAGACGCGCGGGAAAAGCAGCGGCCTGGCAGCCGCGATATCTACGTGCGAGACCAGCGTCCTGAGAAAGGGATCAAGGTGCCGACGCGGGATTTTCGGTAGGCAGCGGCCGCGCGACTGCAGACCACCGGCGGTACCCACACCCCCATTAAATCATGACGCAAACCGCCGGCGATGCCGGCGCCGTATCAATCCGTCCACATGCAAAACTCTATTCCTGCCGCGCCAACCAAACCACCCCCGCCTTGTCCGCCCCGGACGGCAGCGGCGCGGCCGGATCCTTGATCCATGACAGGATATCGCCGATTGGCACCGCCCGGTCCTTGTCGCGCAGCAGCAGATGATAGCCGCCCGGATAGAACGCCCGCACGGCGCCGAGCGGCAGGGCCCGCCAGGTTGCGGCCGTGGCGCGGGCCGGAACCAATTCATCATGCCCACCGTACAGGAACAGCGCCGGTGCGCTGAAGCGCGGCGCGACCGCCTCGGCCTGATCCATCAGGTCCACCAGCCCCTTGATCGCATCCACTCGGGTCTCGCGAATCGTCAGCGGGTCGGTGGACAGCCGGACCAGGGCGTTGCGGTTGTCGGTCGCGGTCACCCTCACCAGCCCGCCGCCAGTCACGGTCAGGCCAGGCACGGTATGGTCGGCAAGCCACAGCGACACGCGCATGACCACGTTCATGTTCGATCGACCCCATACCGCCGGGGCGATCAGCACATACCCATCCACCGGTGGCGGGTCAGGCTGCGTCGCCAGCACCATCAGCCCGGCGGCGCCCATGCTCTCGGCCATCAGGATCAGCCTTGTCCGCGGATAGCGCGCGCGCAACAGGCGAGCCATGACGCGGTCATCGGTGGTCAGGCCATTGGTGCCGGGCCACAGGCCCCTTGTCCGAGTGGCGCCGAAACCGCGCTGGTCGGGGGAGAACACCGCGATGCCCGCGTCGGCGAGGGTGGGCGCCGGATACTCCCACGCATCGCGGCTGTCGTTCATGCCGTGCAGCGCCAGCAACACGGCTTTCGGCCCAGCTTTTGGCATCCAGACGCGATAGGGCAGTGCGGTCCCATCGGGCATGATGAACCGATCGGCGGTTTCCGCCGGTTTCTCTACGCCAGGGCCCGGCAACGCAATGTGGCCGACGCACCCAGTCAGCAGCAGTGCAGCCAGCAGGATGCAGCCAAGGCGACGGATCACGGGATCATGGTTGAAAGCATTCGCCGTATCGCTATCATCACGCTGCTTCCCCGACCAGATAAAGGATCGAAATGCCGGACGGCGCCGCCCCACCGCTGACCCCTCAGGTGACTCCGACCGAGATCATCCACGTCGACACCCGCACGATCGCCTGCGACGGCGGCGATGGCGCGCTGGGTCACCCAAGGGTCTTCCTCCGCATCGCCGGCGAGCAGGTCATGTGCCCGTATTGCTCGCGGCTTTACATCCTGAACCCGGGAGCCGGCCACGCCAGCGGACATTGAAATAGCGGCGAATAATCCTCTCGGGGATGACATCCCGGCCGAGGTTGCGGCCAAGCCGCTGCACCTGGTCCTAATCGACGGATCGGGGTTTATCTTCCGCGCCTTTCATGCCTTGCCGCCAATGACTCGTCCGGACGGAACACCGGTCAACGCCGTTTTCGGCTTCACCAACATGCTCGCCAAGCTGCTGAAGGAGCATGTCGGCACCCATATCGCTGTCATCTTCGACGCCGGCCGCCTGACATTCCGCAACCGCCTTTACGACCTGTATAAGGCGAACCGCCCACCGCCGCCGGACGAATTGATCCCGCAATTCGCCCTGGTGCGTCAGGCGACCGAAGCCTTCGGCGTTCCGGCGATCGAGCTAGCGGACTGGGAGGCCGACGACCTGATCGCTGCCTATGCCCAGGCCGCGTCCGACGTCGGCGGCCAGGTGACCATCGTGTCGTCCGACAAGGACCTGATGCAACTGATCCGCCCCGGCGTGGAGATGCTGGATCCGATCAAGCAGAAGCCGATCGGCCCGGTCGAGGTAATGGAGAAATTTGGCGTCACCCCCGATAAGATGGTCGAGGTGCAGGCGCTGATCGGTGATGCGACCGATAATATCCCAGGCGTGCCCGGCATTGGCCCCAAGGGTGCGGCCCAACTCATCAATGAATATGGTGATGTCGAGGCCGTGCTGGCGGCCACCAAGGACATGAAGCCATCGAAACGGCGAGATATGCTGATCGAGCACGCCGCCAAGGCTCGCATGTCCCGTGAACTGGTTCGGCTGCGGCTGGACACGCCGCTGCCCGTGCCGGTCGCGGCGCTGGGCCAGCGCGACGCCGACAAGACGGTGCTGTCCGCCTGGCTGGCGCAACAGGGCTTCCGCAGCACGATCGCGCGCCTTGGACTGGATGCGGCCGAACCGGTCGCAGCGCCGCGGCCTACGGTTCAGGCCGATCTGGGACTTGGCAGCCCGCCGAATCCCGGAGCTGGTTTCGGATCCTATGAGACTGTCACCACCGCCGATGCTTTGCGTGGCTGGGCGGCCGAAGCCATCGCCGCCGGTCGCGTCGCCATGGACACCGAGACGAGCGGGCTGGACGCGATGCGCGCGCACCTGATCGGCTTGTCGCTTGCCACCGCGCCAGGACGGGCTTGCTATGTTCCGCTGGCGCATGAAGTCCTGGGCGATCAACTGACGCTTGATACGGCAGTCGAGGTGCTGGGACCGCTGCTGACCGACCGCTCGGTGCTGAAAATCTTCCAGAACGCCAAGTTCGACATGATGATGCTGGCTCGCTCCGGCTTTCCGATGCCGGCGCCGGTGGACGACACCATGCTGATCTCCTACGCGCAGGAGGCGGGCCTGCATGGCCATGGACTGGACGAATTGGCTCGGTTACATCTGGGGCACACACCGATCAGCTACGACGAGGTTACCGGCACTGGCCGCAACCGGATAAGCTTTGCCCAGGTGCCGATCGACCGCGCCACCACCTATGCCGCCGAGGATGCCGACGTCGCGCTGCGCCTGTGGGATGTGCTGCGCCCACGGCTGCGGCTGAACGGTGGCTTGGCGCTGTATGAGCAGATGGAACGCCGCCTGATGCCGATCCTGCTGGAGATGGAGCGTGCCGGCGTCAAGGTCGATGCCGCCGACCTCCGTCGCATGTCGGTGGATTTCGAGGCACGCATGGCGGTGATGGAGCAGGACTGCCATCGCCTCGCCGGCCACCCGTTCAACGTCGGCAGCCCGAAGCAACTGGGGGAGGTACTGTTCGACGAGCAGAAACTGCCCGGCGGCAAGCGGATGAAGACCGGAGCATGGGGGACAGACTCTTCCGTCTTGCAGGCCCTGGCGGACCAGGGGCATGAACTGCCGGAGCGCATTCTGGAATGGCGGCAGTTGCAGAAGCTCAAGTCCACCTACGCCGATGCGCTGGTGGAGGAAATCCATCCGGAAACTGGACGGGTGCATACTTGCTTCGCCATGGCAATTGCCTCGACCGGGCGGCTGTCATCGACCGATCCAAACTTGCAGAACATCCCGATCCGGACCGAGGAAGGCAGCCGCATTCGGGGCGCTTTCATCGCTGAACCTGGGCATGTGCTGGTCAGTGCTGACTACTCGCAGATCGAGTTGCGGCTGCTGGCCCATGTCGCCGACCTGCCGGTGCTGAAGCAAAGCTTCGCCAACGGGGAGGACATCCACGCGCGTACCGCCAGTGAGGTGTTCGGCGTACCCATGCAAGGCATGGACCCAATGATCCGCCGGCGCGCCAAGGCGATCAACTTTGGCATTATCTATGGCATCTCCGGCTTTGGCTTGGCGCGTCAGCTTGGCATCACGCCAGGGGAGGCGCGGGGTCTTATTGATCGTTACTTCGAGCGCTATCCTGGCATCCGTATCTACATGGAACGGACAAAAGAGGAAGCGCGGATCAAAGGCTATGTCCTGTCTCCCTTCGGCCGCCGCTGCTGGGTCCCCGGCATCGCCGACAGGAACGGCGCTCGGCGTGCCTATGCGGAGCGGCAGGCGATCAACGCGCCGTTGCAGGGCGGCGCGGCGGACATAATCAAGCGCGCGATGGTCCGATTGCCCGCCGCACTGAAGCTGAAAGACCTGCGCTCAAGGCTACTGTTGCAGGTTCATGACGAACTGCTGTTCGAGGCACCGGAGAGTGAGGCGGCGATACTGGCCGGGGTGGCGCGCCAGGTGATGGAGAGCGCGGCCGTGCTGTCGGTGCCGCTGGTGGTGGAGACGGGATTTGGTCGGACGTGGGCGGAGGCACATTAAACCATGATCGTTAGTGTCCGATCATGGTCCAGTGCTTTGCCTGATCGCGTGATCCACGCTTTCTGACGGGTCAGCCTCAGGCGATCACGCTTCAGAGCGGTTTTTCACCGTCTCGAGTTGCGCCGTTCTGGCCAGGACTTTCAAACCCTTTGAGGAGCCGAGTTTCCCTTTCATGGTCAATTCGGCGGGACCTTAGGGCCGCAGCCTGCTCAACCGACCCGCGCGAGCGGATTGTCAAAACCGTCAACAAAGGCGCCTTAGGACTCGCAGCAGCCTTGTGGTCAAAGCCGATACTCGTTCGGCGATCCGCTTGGCGACCACGCGTGCGACGGAGGAGCGGCGGTTCCAGGACACCAGCACGTCTGTCGCCAAGCCCACCGGCGACGATCTTCGTTCATGGACAGCCGAGGAGCACATCAGGACTAGTTGTTGGCGCTGGTGAGCCTGGAGGCAGACCCAAGGTTGGCAAAAGAAGGCGCCCACGGCCTCGCTATTCCGTATAAAGTGCAAGCTAATTGGAAAACGCTGCGGCGAAATTGTAATGATATATGTGGTTACCTGACGTAAATCAGCTACAACAGGAACACCGCCATCAAGACCAACAGCACCACCATGAAGATCACCGCTCCGGTCGTTGCCGTGGTGAATCCATTCCACATTTTTTCTCGATCGGCGGTCAAAGCTTCCAGTCCATCTGGTCCGGAGGAACGCGCAGGACTAGGTTCAGCCATGGAGATCGTCACCTCGCTGGTTAAATTCATCCTTGTTTTATTCTAGGTTCCCGAGCGAGGGCAAGGGGCTCGCGAGGTAAGACTCCGCGGGCGGATCGGTCGCAGCTATTCCAGCGGCAAACGCCGCCAGGGCTGCCGGATATATGACATGCTCCTGCCGGAGTACCCGCGCCGCCAGGTCGTGCTGCGAATCGCCTGACAGTACTGGGACCGCCGCCTGCGCCAAAATGGGCCCCTCATCCACCTGATCGGTGACCAGATGAACCGTACAACCGTGCAATTTCACCCCCGCCTGGAGCGCACGGGCATGCGTGTGCAAGCCGGGAAACGATGGAAGCAGACTGGGATGGATATTCAGCATGCGGCCCTGCCAGGCCTTCACCAGGAACGGGGTCAGCAGCCGCATATAGCCAGCGAGGCAAACGATCTCGACAGCGACCTCGCGCAGCCGAGCATCGAGGGCCGCCTCATGTGCCGCCCGGTCATTTCCGAATTGCCGATGATCGATCACCGCGGTCTGGATCCCGGCGTGCTGGGCGGTTGTCAGCCCGGCGGCGTCAGGCCGGTTGGACAGCACCAGCGCAATCCGCGCCGGGTAGGCCGGATGCCGAGCGGCGGTGATGAGCGCTTGCATGTTGGACCCGCGGCCGCTGATCAAGATACCGACTGGCCTTTTCACGTCACCGGACCAAGCGCGGGCCAGCCAACTGGCAGAGCAATCTGCACGCCGGCTTGGCCATCTGCCGCTGTGATCACGCCGATGCGGCTGACGCTTTCCCCATGCTGCTCCAGCAGACGCGTGGCGGCATCCGGATCGGACACCACCAAGGCCATGCCAACGCCGCAGTTGAAGACACGCAGCATCTCTTCGGCCGAGATGCTGCCGGTGTGCGCCAGCCAGCCAAAGATGGCAGGCACTGGCCAGGTTGGAGTCAAAGCCGCCGCCGTCCCGGCCGGCAACACGCGCGGCAGATTGCCCGACAGGCCGCCACCGGTGATGTGGGCGGCCGCCTTCAGCAATCCAGCGCGGTGCAGCGCCAGCACCGACCGAACATAAATCCGCGTCGGCGTCATGAACGCCTGACCCATGGTTTGTCCGGGCGCAAATGGCGCCGGATCATTCCAGGACAGCGCGCTGATTGTCATGACGCGCCGCACCAGCGAAAAGCCGTTTGAGTGCAGCCCCTGACTTGCGAGACCCAGCACATGATCGCCCGTGGCGACCGCCCTCGGCAGCAGAAAACCGCGCTCAGCCGCGCCCACCGAGAACCCGGCCAGATCGTAATCGCCGGTGTCATACAGGCCGGGCATCTCCGCCGTCTCGCCACCAACCAATGCACAGCCGGCCTGCCGGCAGCCATTGGCGATGCCGCCGATGACTGCACGCGCCTGCGCGACCGACAACTTGCCAGTTGCGAAATAGTCCAGGAAAAACAACGGCTCGGCTCCCTGAACAACGAGGTCGTTGACGCACATCGCAACCAGGTCGATCCCAACGGTATCGTGAAGCCCAGTCTCGATAGCAATCTTCAACTTGGTGCCGACCCCGTCGGTGGTGGATACCAGCACCGGATCGGCAAAACCCGCGGCCTTCAGGTCGAACAGCGCACCGAAGCCGCCAAGGCCGCCGATCACGCCAGGGCGGACGGTCGCTTTCGCCAGCGGCTTGATCGCCTCGACAAGCGCATCCCCAGCCTCGATATCAACGCCAGCGTCACGATAACTGAGGCTGCCTTTGTCCGATGCAGCGGCCTGCTGTTCCTTACGGCTCATGCCATTCCCTCTATGCCTAGCCCGCCGCACCAGATGTCGCTCGAAAGAACCATGGACCGCTGGTTTGATGCAAATCAACGTCCTGATTATTATGTTGCGCCAGTGACGATGCGCCGGATGTGGCAACTGGTCAGGAGAACCGCTTTGCAATGCCTGATCGCCCGCGCGTCGATTACCAGACAGCGGCGGCGCTACCGGTGTGGCTGGCTATCCTTATGTTCCACTGTGCCCTGACTGTCGGTGCCGTTGTCGCCCTTGCTGTTACCGGATATCCGGGCACCAAATCTATCCGCTGTTTGTTGTTGGAGTGGATATGTGCTGCAGATCGTCTTGATGGTCGTTATCTTGCTGATCAGCGGCTTTGGCCTGGGGCCGCCTGGGGCCGAGGTGGCGCTATCTGGGTTGTCACAGCGACGATGTTGGCCTCGGCCTATGGCGTGAACACAGCCCGTGGAGAGACAGGTGCCGCCAGCCGATCAGAATAATCCCATCGCGACCGAGGCAACGGACGCCATGGCCGAAGGCTACACCGCTGCTCCATCGCGGGCCCTGACAACGCATTCGACGCGAACCCAGAGAATCACGCTTATCATCGGACTGCTGGTCGCATTCTGGCTGGTGCTGCAACTCTTTGGGTCAGTGCTGGCGCCATTCGTAGCGGCCGCGGTGATTGCCTACGCGCTCGACCCGGCGACAACCCGGCTGCACCGGTTGGGGCTATCTCGCGGCGCGGCGGCCTTCGCGATGATCATGGCGATGATCGCCGCGGTGCTGCTGTTCGCGCTGCTGCTGTATCCGCTTGTCGTGGTGCAGGTCGGGCTGCTGGTCAACCGGATCCCGCAATACGCGACCCACCTGCAGGGCTGGGCGCGGGAAATGCTGACCCGGCTACAGGAGAATTTCGGCCCCGACGTGGTCAACGACAAGCTGCGGGATCTGGTCAGCGGCCAGGCTGGATCAATGTTGAGTATTCTGCTGTCGACCGTCATTGGTGTGATTGGCAGCGGCTTCGCCATCTTCAACCTGTTATCGCTCGCGGTCGTGACGCCGGTGGTTGGATTCTACCTGCTGCGCGACTGGCCGAACGTGGTTCGCATGGTGGATTCCTGGCTGCCGTTTCGCTACCAGGCGGTCATCCGTGCCCAGGCGAGGGAGATGGACCGCATCCTGTCGGCCTGGGTGCGTGGCCAGGCATTATGCTGTCTGTTCCTGGCGCTGTATTACGCGTCGGGTCTGACTGTAGCGGGGCTGGATCTCGGGCTGATCGTCGGGCTGACGGCGGGACTGCTGTCATTCATCCCGTACGTCGGTTCCATCACCGGCGGTGTCACCGCGATCGGACTGGCGCTGGCGCAATTTCCACATTGGCGCGGCGTCGTGGTGGTAATCTGTGTGCTGGTTATCGGACAGATCCTGGAAGGCTATGTGATATATCCCCGCTTCCTGGGCGACCGGGTGGAGCTGCCGGCGGTCTGGGTGATTTTTGCATTGCTGGCCGGAGGCGCCGCGTTTGGCTTCGTTGGTGTCATGCTGGCCGTGCCAGTGGCCGCGACGATCGGCGTGTTGGCGCGCTTCTGGCTACGCCGTTATTTGGCTAGCCCGTTATACCTCGACCCGCCGGCCGGCTGATGCAGGCCGTGCGCTTGCAGCTTGCGCTGCCATTTCCGCATGACCCCACTTACGATGCACGGGACTTCATACCCGCCGTCTCCAATCATAATGCACTTGCGTGGCTGGAGCGGGTGGTGGATTGGCCGGATCGGCGGCTGGCATTGTGGGGACAGGCCGGCTGCGGCAAGTCTCATCTACTGCATCTTTGGGCGGAGCGGGTCGGCGCGGTTCGCCTGGCAGGTCAAACCTTGGGCGGTCTGCAAGACCTGCCAGCCACTGGGGCGGTTGCGATGGACGACGCCGACACGGTGGCGCTGGACACCACGTTGCTGCATGTGCTGAACACGGCACGCGACCGGGGGCTGATTGTGCTGATGACCAGCCGATTGCCGCCCGCCCATTGGCCGGTCCGCCTGCCTGATCTATCCAGTCGGCTGCGGGCCATCACATCGACCGAGATTGAGGCGCCGGACGATGATCTGCTGCGAACCATGCTGCTCCGGCTGCTGGCGGACCGGCAGTTGCAGGTCTCGCAAACGGTACAGGACTGGCTGCTGCGGCGTCTCCCACGTGCGCCGGCCGCGTTGCGGGAGGCTGTAGCTCGCCTCGACCGTGCTAGCTTGGTGTGCGGCAAAGCGATCACCCGTTCGCTCGCCGCGAGCTTGCTGGCGGCAGAGGACGATTGCGACAACGATCAGCTTTGCTAGCCGATCACCTCTCCTCCCACTGATGGATTGGGTTACTCTGATGTTAACCGTAAGCAGCCGGCGGGGCAGAAAGATCATGCAGAAGGTTGGCCAGGCAGAGGCAATGCCTTGGGCCGTCACGCCCGCAGCATCAGTTCCGCAGACGCTTCTGACAAACGCGAATGGAGCTGAACAAGCTTCCTTGCCGGAGCCTCGACAGGGGATCGACAGTCCGGAGCGCTTTATCAACCGAGAGCTTTCCTGGCTGGATTTCAACCGCCGCGTCCTTGAGGAGGCCGAGGCCATCCATCACCCGCTGCTGGAGCGACTCCGCTTCCTGTCCATCAGCGCATCCAACCTTGACGAGTTCTACTCGGTCCGTGTCGCCGCCTTGATCGGTCAGGCCAAGGCGGGTGGTACCGTGACATCCGCCGACGGACGCACCGCGGCGCAGCAGCTTGTCGAGATCAAGGTGCGGGCTGAAAGCTTGCTGGCCGATCAGCAGCGCATCTGGCGGGATTTGCGCGCGCTGCTAGGCCAGGCAGGGCTGGTCGTCTGTGGTACGGAGGTCCTGACCCAGGCGGACAAGGCCTGGCTGGACGACTGGTTCATGGAGCGGGTATTTCCGGTCGTCACGCCATTGGCAATCGATCCGGCCCATCCGTTTCCATTCATTCCGAACATGGGCCTGGTGCAGGCCCTGCTGCTGGTGCGGGAAGAAGATGGACAGGGCATGCGCGGCCTGCTGCCGCTTCCCAGCCAGGTCGACCGTTTCATCCCGCTGCCCATTGGTGAGGCCGGTGCGCCGATCCGCTTCATCCTGCTGGAAGATCTGGTGGTGCTTTTCCTGAACCGGGTCTTTCCGGGCTTTCGCCTGACCGGGCAGGGGCTATTTCGCCTTATCCGCGACACGGACGTAGAGTTTGAGGAAGAAGCCGAGGATCTGGTGCGCTCTTACGAAACAGCCTTGAAGCGCCGCCGGCGTGGCGTCGCTATCCATCTTGAAGTCAGTGCCGCCATGCCGAAGGAATTGCGGGAACTGGTGGTGGACGAACTGGACGCCGCCGCGGACGAGATTCACGCCGAGGAAGGGCTGCTGGGGCTGGTGGACCTGCGGCAGTTGATCGTGGAGGAGCGACATGACCTGCTGTTCGCGCCGTATACCCCGCGCTTCCCGGAGCGTATCCGGGATTTTGGCGGCGACTGCTTCGCCGCGATCCGCGCCAAGGACATCATTGTTCATCATCCCTACGAAAGCTTCGACGTGGTGGTGCAGTTCCTGCGTCAGGCGGCGCAGGATCCGGCGGTGATCGCGGTAAAGCAGACGCTGTATCGCACCAGCCGCGACAGCACGATTGTCAACGCGTTAATTGAAGCGGCGGAGGCCGGCAAGTCGGTGACCGCGCTGATCGAGCTGCGGGCTCGGTTTGACGAAGAAGCCAACATCCGCCTCGCCCGACGCATGGAGGCGGCCGGCGTGCAGGTTGTCTATGGCTTTACCGGACTGAAGACGCACGCAAAGCTGTCGCTCGTGGTCCGGCGGGAGGCTGGCGCGATCCGCTCCTACGCGCATTTCGGCACCGGCAACTACCATCCAATCACCGCGCGCATTTACACCGACCTGAGTTTCTTCACCACCGACCCGGCGCTGATCCGTGACTCCGCGCGCCTGTTCAACTTCATGACCGGCTATGCCCGTCCGGAAACCATGGAGGAGCTTGGTTTCAGCCCCTTGACGACACGGCCGAAACTTCTCGCGCTGATCCGCAAGGAGATCACGTTCGCACAGGAGGGAAAACCTGCTGGAATCTGGCTGAAGATGAACAGCCTGACGGATGTGGCGCTGATCGAGGCGCTTTATGAAGCCTCCAACGCTGGGGTGAAGATCATGGCGGTGATCCGCGGCATATGCTGCCTGCGGCCTGGCGTGCCTGGTCTATCGGCGAACATCCGCGTCAAATCGATCGTGGGACGATTTCTGGAACACGGCCGCATCTATGTTTTTGGCAATGGCAATCTTTTGCCCAATCGCCATGCGCTTGTTTTTATAAGTTCCGCCGACTGGATGGAGCGAAATATGGATTGGCGCGTTGAAACCCTGGTGCCAATCCACAATCCGACCGTCCACGCCCAAGTGCTGGACCAGATCATGGTCATCAACCTGAAGGATTCACTGCAATCGTGGGAACTCAACGCAGACGGCGCTTGGAAACGCGTGGCGCCTGGCCGCAAACCGATTTCGGCGCATGACTACTTCATGACCAATCCATCCCTCTCCGGTCGCGGATCAGCGCTGCACGGACCAATCGTCGCTGCCCCGGTCGGCTCGCCGATCAGTGGATACCGACGCCAGGACCGACTTAATCAGGACTGACCTATGCACTTCATGCCTTCCTTCAATCTGCCTCGCTGCGGCGTCGTCGATCTTGGGTCGAACTCGGTACGGCTGGTGGTTTACGAGGGCCACACCCGTAATCCGATACATATATTTAACGAAAAGGCGGTGCTGCGGCTGGGACGTGGCCTCGATACGACCGGGCGACTGAACGAGGAAGGCGTGCTCCAGGCGCTGACCGTGATGCAACGTTATCATGCCGTGGCACGGGCAATGGGGGCGGAGCCATTTGAAGTTCTGGCGACTGCCGCCGTACGCGATGCGAAAAACGGACCAGCCTTCGTCGCGGCGCTGCAGGAGCGAATGCCGGATGTGCCGATCACTGTTCTTTCCGGGCTGGAGGAAGCTGCGTTCTCGGCCGACGGCATGCTGTGCGGCATTCCGTCCGCCGACGGCGTCCTGGCTGATATCGGCGGCGGTTCCCTAGAGGTCGTGCGGCTGATCAATGGCGTACGTGGCTTGTCGCAGACCCTGCCTCTGGGAATACTCCGCCTGGTGGAGCGATCTGGAGGTGACACGATACAAGCGCGGGCGGTAACCGATGCGGAGATGCGGGCGGTTCCCTGGTTGGGAGAAGCGTCCGGCAGCGACCTGTATTTGGTCGGCGGTGCGTTCCGCGCGCTGGCGCGCATTCACATGGCGCAGACCGCCTATCCGCTGAATATGGTGCATCACTACACGATCGGCTGGGAGGAAGCGCGGGAGCTGACCAGCCTGATCTCCACCGCCAGCCGCAAGGTGCTCGAGCGGCTACCGGCCGTGCCGCGCCGAAGAGCGGATGATCTGCCGTTTGCCGCCGTGGTACTACGGCGGCTGTTGCGGCTGACGAAGGTGCGCCGGGTCGTCTTCAGTGCCAGCGGCCTGCGGGAAGGCTGGTTCATGCGCCGAATGCCGGCTGAAATTCGTGACCAGGACCCGTTGCTGTCCGCGGCGCGCGATATGGCGGCCAGACACGGTCGCGACTCTGATCTGCCGCCGGCCCTGCTGGACTGGATCGCGCCTCTGTTTCCCGCGGAATCCCCCGACGCGTCCCGACTGCGGGAGGCAACGTGCTGGATGTCGGACATTGGCAGCCATGACCATCCAGAGTTTCGATCGGAGCAGGCGTTCCTGCGGGTCTTCCGCCAACCTGGCATCGGACTGGATCACCATACTCGGGCGTTTCTGGCATTGGCCGTGGCAATCCGTTACGAGGCCGAGGCAGATGCCGCTTTCCTCCGTCCAGCGCGCCTGTTGCTGGGCGACGCAACGGCCGCTCGCGCCGAGATCCTCGGGGTTGCGCTGCGGCTGGCTTACACCTTGTCGGCTGGCACGCGGGATCTGCTGACGGCGACGCGGCTGCGCATTCAAGCTGGCCAACTGACGCTGCTGCTGCGCGGGAACAGCGGCGTGTTTGCCGGAGAGAGCGTGATCCACCGGCTTGGGCGGCTGGCTCTGCTGCTAGGTCTGGAGCCGGTGGTTGAACCGGAGCTGCCGCAGGCAGCCGAGTGATTTACAAGCTTTCCAGGCATGCCGCGTCGGCTGTGCGGGATGTCGTGCTGGCGGCATTTCGGCCGGTTGTCGCCGCCAATGGCTTGAGCAATGCTGGCTGGCGACCGACTCCCGCCGCGTCGCCCCGATCCTTGCAAGGAGACTCGTCATGAACGCGCGCATCAGCGTCCCAGTCGCGACCGAGAATATGCTGGCCGAGATCGACGGGGCGATCGGTTGGATAACCTTCAACAAGCCGTCCCGGCGCAATGCCGTATCACTGGACATGTGGCAGTCCATTCCCAGCATCCTTGACCGGTTCGAGCAGGATCCGGCGGTGCGGGTGATCGTGCTGAAAGGCGCTGGGGACCAGGCGTTCGTTTCGGGTGCTGACATTTCTCAGTTCGAGAAAGCCCGCTCGTCCGAGGCGGGCAACGCGCACTATGACCAGGTGAGCGGGCTGGCCAGCGAGCGGCTGATCGCCTGCGGCAAGCCGACGATCGCGATGATCCGCGGCTGGTGCATTGGTGGCGGACTGGCCATCGCGGTAGGATGTGATCTGCGCATCGCCACCGATACGGCAAGATTTGGCATCCCCGCCGCCCGATTGGGGCTGGGTTACGGTGCATCCGGGGTAAAGAAGCTCATGGACCTCGTCGGACCCGCCTTCACCAAGGAGATCTTCTTCACCGCTCGGCATTTCTCAGCGACCGAGGCCGAGGCGATGGGGCTGGTGAACAGGATCGTGGCTGATACGGCACTGGAAGACCTTACGCGGCACTATTGCGCGACGATCGGCGAGAATGCGCCGATGACGATGCACGCGCTGAAGCGGACGGTGGATGAACTGGTGCGCGGCGAGAAAGCGGACATGGCGGCCTGCGAACGTCTGGTGAAGGCGTGCTTCGACAGTCAGGACTACATCGAGGGGCGGCGCGCGTTCATGGAGAAGCGGCGGCCTCTGTTCCGCGGGATTTGACCGTCGTCCGGCCATTTGGTGCTTGCCGATCGACCTGACCGTCGGTTGCGCGAGATCATCCAACCGACGGAAGCGTGAAGCCTGAAAGCGTGCATGATGCGGCAAGCGATTTGTGATGCTGCCATGGCTGACCATGTTCAGCAGCCGTTGAGGTGGCTGGCAATTCCGTACCAGCGGCGAGTACCGCGCCGGCGTAGGATCTGTCACCGCTGCGGCCATTACCAAGCAGACTCGTGACACAGCGAGCATTCAGCACTTCTTTCGCAACGACTGGCATGTAGCGAAGTCGTGGCGAGGGTATGTGGTGTCTGGCGTGGTCCTGGAGCGTATCGATCGTTGTGCAAGACGATTGGATTGAGCTAGGACAATTCGATATCACTGTTTGCGGTGCCGAATGCCAACGATACGGTCCTTGTCCCCTGTCGGACTGTCGTTTCGAACGGTTCTTATAGTTCAATAATGTTGCGTTTGGTGACCTCATGTTGTTGGGTCCAATTGCGCTTCTATTCGGAAAATGCGTGCTGAATTATGGCTTTTTGCAAATACGCAAGACTACGTTAATAGTCCGTTAACGGAACATTTGATCTTGTCAACAGTGACGGATTGTATATGTTGCGCCTGCTCAGAGGCCAACCACCATCAGCTCGGCACCGTGACGTAAGCTGCAATCCAGACTTGATAACCATTGCACGTCGAGGTGTGGAATGGTGCCGGATGACGGTTTGCATCGTGGTCAAGTGTATAGACGGAGAACAAGATGCCAGTAACAGTTCCTGGGTCGCCCGCGACCGGCAGTCCAAACGTCACGCTGTCAATGGGAACGGGCGACGTTCTACATTTGGCGCAGCAGATCAGCAATCTTCTGTCTACCGAGCAAAGCACCGGCAACCTGAGCGTGTCATCGGTCTCGGGTAGCAGCACCACGCTTCCCGCGGCGCCGGTTGTTCCGGGCACCACGACCGAATTGCTGATCCAGTCTTCCAGCCCGATCAACGCGGTCATACCGGCCGGCTACAACTACGTCCTGCCGATTGGGCCGGGTGGCGACACGCTGACCGGGAGCAACGTTGACATCATTGCCGGCACGATCGGCGGCACGTTCTACGTATCCGGGGCGAGCACGGTCGCGCCGCTCGGCGGCAACAACACCGTCGCCGCCAGCGGCAACTACGTGCTGTCCTTCAGCGCGGGCAACAACGTGGTGATAGCCGACGGAGCCGGCACCGTCGCGACGGACAGCGGGACCAGCACGGTCGTGGCCTCGAACCTGACTGGTTCGGCCAACTTGATCGAGTCCAACGGCACTGGCGACTTCATTGCCGCGACCTACGGCACCAACACCGTGAACGCAACCGGGTCCGGCGTCAGGATCCTCGGCGGCGCCGGCGCCTTGTTCTCCAACGTTTCCGGCAGCGGTGCGATTGTCTCCACGGGACAGACCAATGCGGCAATTGCCATTAGCGGCAGCAATGGGGCCGTGTTCGGTGGCAACGGCCTGTTGCTGGTCGACGACACCGGATCTGGCACCACGGTTGTGGCGGCCACGGGAGCCGCCAGCGTCGTGGCAGCCGGCAGCAACGAACTGATCGTTGGCGGGTCCGGCGGCCTCAACGTAACGGTTTCCGGTGCGAATGACACGATCAGCACGGGAACTGCGCCTTCGACGATCACTGCCAGCAGCAATGCTCTCGTATTTGGCGGTTCTGCCGCCCTCACCTTCGTCGGCGGAGCGGGTACCGCGACAGTGGTCGGCGGCTCGGGCGGATCCGAGCAGATCACGGGTGGTGCCGGCGGCGTGTTATTCTCGGCCGATCAATCCAACACCGGCACGTTTACAAACGGCTCGGGAACCTCCACCATCTTTGGCGGATCGGGTAGCGTCACGAACTTCAATTCTAGCCTTGGTGGCGGCATACTTGTTGCATTTGGTGGAAACGAAACGTTGAATGCCGCGGGCTCCACCACCGCGGCAACCTTGTCTGGCGGAAACATCCCCGGCAGCCAAGCCGACCTGATCGGTGGTTCTGGCCCGAATGTGCTGTTTGCCGGCGTCGGCTCCGACACCTTCACCGGTGGCGGAAGTTCCGATACGTTTGCCTTCTTCGCCTCGGCCACGAGCGGCGGCCAGGATGCCATCACCGACTTCAATGCCAGTGACTCACTTTTTCTGTTAGGCTACGACTCGACAAAATCCGCGGTTGGCACGAACGCGAGCGGGCATGTCACCCTCACCCTGTCAGACTCGACGACGATCACCTTCACCAACCTGACCGACACCACGGCGCTGAACGGCCACTATCTCTTCGGCAACCAGTAGGCCTTAAGTCTTCAATGCGGAACTGGAAGGCCTCGGGTTACACCCGGGGCCTTCTTCATTCAGGCGGCCGGCGAACTTTCCGCCAGATCGATCTAACCGGCGTCAGCATCGCCCGCAGCCAGCGAAGCGTCTCCGCCATCTCCTGCATCCGGCTGTCCTGCTCCGCCAACTTGTCCAGGAGATCTTGATAGGTCGTATCAGGCTGACCAGCGGTCGGTTCGGACCGGGCGACAGGCGGCAGTATGAAATCGATCTGCTCCCGGGTTTCCGTCAACTGACGAAGCAACAATGCCTGGCGACGCATCCGTAGATCCGCCGAAGCGTCTGCCAGACCTTTTGTTTGGCGCAGGGACACGAAGAACTCGAAGTTTTCCGGTCCCTCGAGCGTCTCGACGCGCCAGTCGGTCAGACCCATCGCCCGCAGTTCCAGCATCACCAACTCGAACCCAGCCGGGGTGAACTGCGAAGCATGGAAGTCCTGGTACGGTCCGTCGCCGGATTTCTGGAAAGACGCCACCGTGTCGGCCGCGGCCTGGAAAGATTCCTGCAGCGCCGGAGCATCGATGGGACGAGGCCCCCACGCGATCTGTCCATCCATCGTGGCCGAATAGGCCATGTGGTTATACACTGTCTTGAGACTGTGCCGGCTTAAGCCACGCTGCCACGCATCGAGCAGGTCTCCCGTGGTCGTCCAGGATTTGAAGCAGTCAAAGCAATAGCGCCGATCGGGGAGAGCCACGGACAAGCAGCCTCCCGGCCGGACCAGACGGCTTGCTGACTGCAGGAATCCGATCAGATCCGGAAAGTGTTCCAGGACATGACTCGCGATGATGGTGTCGACCTTGCCGAGAAGCGTCGCCGGTACCGCTTCATGCAGCGGCCCGCTGGTCCATATTGTGTCAACCTCCTCGATCTGGTTGATGTCAACGGCAGCCGTTGCATACTTCCTGCGGAGATTGTCCCTGGAGTCGTGATCAACGACATGGGTCCGCCATCCATCGAACTTCGGCGCGACCGGATTGTAGCCTGCTCCAACCTCGATAATAAGGTGCGAACGGTCCGTGGTTCGCAGCAGGCGCGTCATTCTATTCACGTGGCAAATCTCCATGCTGATGCCGAAGCACGCGGCGTTACCAATGTTGGCGGCATCGTGATTCTCCGGACAATCATCCTGCTGTGGAGGACTCGCAATGGGCTCCGCCAAGCCGATGTCCCGCGGATCGGGGCGGTGGTGAACCCAAGCGCGGCTTCGGCTATGCGACGGTTCTTGCCCAGCGTGGCGAAGCGTCAAGCCCAATCATCCGCGATGTCGAAACAGCCCACGCAGGGAGGCGAACAGGAGAATTCGGTAGCGCATGATGAAGCGTGCAAAGGGCGGAACGCGGAGAGCCGGTAGAAACAGGAACTGAAGCGGCACGCGCCGGATCGTTGACAAGTGGCCGGTGATGAACGCCAGATTGTCGAACGCGGCCTTCTGCTGATCCTTTCTGCCTTTCAGCACCGCCTTCCGAAGCTCTGACACCATGTCCCGGAAGAAGCGTGGCGCGATGAAATCGCGAACGAAATAGTTTTCCATGTCATGATCGTCTGAAAACCGCTGGATCAGCGTGCGGGCATAAATCGCGCGGCTGACCGCCATCCGCGGCGAATACGAAGTGCTGGACTTGTAGATGCGCCACTTGGACAGCGCCTGGGGGATATAGGTGTTGTCAAAACCGGCCTGAAACAGCCGCAGGAACAGATCGTCGTCCTCATAACCTGACAGCCGCTCGTCAAATCCGCCCACGCTCAGGAATGCCTTGCGAGAGATCAGTGAAGCGGATGGCAGAATGAACATGTCCTCCTTCAGGCAAAAACGAAGCTCGCGCTTGGGATGCGTGGTAGCCAATGTCCCGAGATAGCCGCGGGTAATGATCTCTCCTGTCTCGCTGATCTTGTCGAGTTCGCTGTAGGTCCAGCCAAGCTCGATGCCGCGTGTCTCATGGAACGGCTTGACCAGCGTGGCCAGATGATTGGGATACCAGGCGTCGTCCTGGTCTAGAAAAGCGATCAGGTCGCCATGGGCATGGTCGACCCCGACGTTCCGCGCCGACGACTGGCCGCCATTCGGCTTTCTGACAAGGCGTATTGGATGGTGCCGCGCCATCTCGGTCACGATATCCGGCCCGTCATCCGTCGAGCCATCGTCCACGACAATCAGTTCATCTGGCAACAACGTCTGGCCGATCACGCTCTGAATAGCTTCCCGGATGAACCGAGCGCCATTGTACAGCGGGATGACCGCCGTGATGAGCAATTCCTCCCGCAGCGGATAGGGTTTCGGCTCGGGAGAGATATGCGCCTCAAGGAACGCGATGTCCTGAAGGCAGGCTTCTATCGCCTGCGCATCGCCAGCACGCAGGGCTTTCCGGGTTTCCTCCACCACCTGGCGCAAGAAGCGTGGCGCGATCAGGTCGCGGGCGTAGTAGCGGTTGAAGACGGGTTGGTCAGGAAAGCAGCGTAGCAGCTTGCGTGCGTAGAGCATGCGGCTTTTGGCCATGCGGGGGGTATAGGACGAACTCGTGGAGTTCATCCGCCAGCGCCCCAGCGGCTCATTGATGTAGACGTTCTTGTATCCAGCCACGAACAGCCTGACGAAAAGGTCGTCATCCTCGTAGCCGATCAGATTTTCGTCGAAGCCGCCGACCGCATCGAAGGCCGAGCGGGAAATCATTGACGCGGAAGGCAGGATGAACATGTCCTCGCCGAGACATTTCTCCAGGTCTGTCTTGGGATGTTCGGCGGACCCACCAGACAGAAGGGACCTGATCCTTAATCTGTTGTCCTCGGTGATCTCGTCGAGATTGCTGTAGGTCCAACCAAGCGTCGCCGTATTGTCCTCCTGAAACGGACGCGAAAGTTCCCGCAGGTGGTGCGGATACCAGGCGTCGTCCTGATCCAGCAGTGCGATCAGCGTCCCTTGCGCGTGGCGGATGCCGAAGTTTCGCGCCGACGACTGCCCACCATTCGGCTTGTGCAGGTGGCGCAGCGGCTGCTGCGCCGCATAGCGCGCGACGATCGCCGGCCCCTCATCGGTCGAGCCGTCATCAATGACGATGACTTCAATCGGCTTGATGCTTTGGGCAAAAACGCTATCAAGCGCGTGAGTGATGAAACGCGCTCCATTATAGAGCGGAATGATCACTGATATAGATAGATTACCCGTACTCATGGTTGTATATTTATCATGCACTTCCCGTTAGCCCAACCAGTTTAGCGTCGCGAGTCGAGATTTGAAGTCGATCTTCGGGCTCGTTCGCGACCCGCGGTGGACCGAAGGTCCGGTCATCAACAGCGGGTCGGCCCATAATGAAGACGCGCCGTTGCGAAGATGGCCTTCATGCAACTGCCTCTCGGCTGGAAGACGACTCTGTGATATATGCCAAACGGGCGGTGCCAATTCAACGTTGATCAAGGCGCCCGCGGGAGCCGCGGTAACAAGATGGAAGTTCCTGGATCACCGCAGCGTATGACGCTACCGCGGATGCCCTCGATGCGGCTGGATGGTCGCCGCGCATTGGTGACCGGCGCCGGCCGGGGGATTGGGTTGGCTGCCGCGGCGGCGCTGGCCTCCGCCGGCGCGCATGTCACGTTGGTTGCGCGGACTGGGTCGGAGATAACCCAGGCGGCCGCGGACATCCGAGCCGAGGGCGGCCAAGCCTCGGCGCTGGTGCTGGATGTCACCGAGCTGATCGCTGTGCGCGCCGCTGTGGACGTGACCGATCCATTCGATATCCTGGTCAATAACGCCGGAACCAATCGGCCCCGCACATTCCTGGAGGTGACGGAGGACGACTATGACACGATCTCCAACCTTAACCAGAAGGCGGCCTACTTCGTGGCGCAAGCAGTGGCGCGGCGCATGGCCGCCACCGGGCGGGGTGGATCAATCATCCACGTGTCGTCTCAGATGGGGCATGTCGGAGGGCAGAATCGCACCGTGTACTGCATGACGAAGCATGGGATTGAGGGACTGACCAAGGCCATGGCGATCGACCTGGCGCCGTATGGGATCAGGGTGAATTCGATTGGGCCGACCTTTGTTGATACGCCGTTGACCAGACCCTTCTTCACCAACCCCGCCTTTCGCGACGACGTCCTGCGCCGCATCAAGCTTGGCCGCCTTGCTACCGTGGAGGATCTGATGGGCGCGGTGGTGTTGCTGGCGGGAGACGCGGCGGCGATGATAACAGGCACGGCGTTGATGGTGGATGGTGGATGGACGGCGGAGTAGGATTGCCGCAGCGGGTAAGCGGTTCACCGTAAAAGAGCGCTGATAAATACCTGGGCTATATGAGATCTGCCGCGGCCCCGGCTGCGCCCGCACCGGGGCTGCGTGCCAGACCTCTCAGCTGCGCATGGCACGCGGTGACGCGTGCTCAGCACGTGGCTGAGTTGAGCCGCGACGGCGAATACACCAGGTTGTCCAATTTACTTGTGTCCGAACAGGTCGTTCCTTGGATTAGTCGCACATGCCCGGACCGCTCCCGCGTTCGGTCTCCAGAGCAACTTGCTGTCTTTAACGAAAATCTTTCCGGCCCGGGTTCGGGACGCTTCGGTATCAACAGACGCTACCAACCGGCGCGGCATTGCGCCGCACTTCCGCACCGGGCATAACTCCGCCATGGACTTGCTTCGCAAGGTCGCGCTCAGAATCCCGCAGGTGCGGCGGGTTCGAGATCAGCGCGAAACGCTGCGCGAGGAGCGTGACAAGCTGGCGGCGCGTCTGGCCGCAGTCACGCAGCCGAACAGCCCGTTTTACCATTACAACGCTATGTTTGATCCACAGGAAGTCATACGCCGCCACGCAGCGTCGGGATTGAAGGGCGTGCCCGGCTACCTCACAAACTTTCTTGGCGTGCTCATTGATCCGAAATTCTTCCCGACTGTTCTCCAGGGGCAGGCTGGCAAGGTCGAGGGTATCCCCATCCCGGCGAACTGGCACGCCGACATCGCGGAATGGGGAACCGCACTACGATCAATTGACCTGGCACGTGGCAGCTTCACTGTCGCGGAGCTCGGCTGCGGCTGGGGCTGCTGGATGAACAATACCGGGGTTGCGGCGCGGCGTGCCGGGCTGGATGTCCATCTGATCGGTATTGAGGGCGACGAAGGACATATCGGCTTTGCCCGCGAGTCCTGTGCAGCCAACGGCTTTGCGCCAGGCCAGGTGACTTTGCGTCGCGGGATCGCGGCGCCGGCCCACGGTATTGCGTTGTTTCCCCGCCAGCAACAAGCCGGCGTGCAGTGGGGGCTGGAGCCGATCTTCAACGCTACAGCGGAACAATGCCATTCGGCCGCGCAATCCGGAGAATACGACGAGTTGCCGATGATCCCGCTGGCGGACGTAGTGGCGTCGCACCCCCGAATCGATCTGCTGCACGTAGACATCCAGGGCGGCGAGGCCGATCTTATTGCCAACTGTCTGCCGGTCTTGCGGGAGCGGGTTGCCTACCTGCTGGTGGGAACCCATTCCCGGCAAATCGAAGGCCGTATCATGCACATGCTACTGGTGGCGGGATGGATGCTGGAGCTGGAGCGCCCGGCCATCTTCTCGCTCGATGACGGCCGCCCGCGGATCGTCGTTGACGGCGTGCAGGGCTGGCGGAACGCCAACCTCACCTCACTTTAACAAGCAGCGGATCGTCCCGAACAAGGTTCAGCGACATGATCCGCTTACGAAACCTTAATGCCATTTCAGTTCCTTCTTGAGGTCAGGCACAAAGACGACTGGCGTTCTTGAAACTGTGGATGGTGAAGTGAACTTATACCAACCGACAAATGAGCTGACTCGTACGTGATTTCCGCCGGCTCGGGGCGTTGTGGTGGTTTGGTCCAGCTTGATGACGGGTGGAACAGCCATGACGATACAGATCACGCGACGGGAGCACGATGCCGGCGCACTGCGCTGGCAGGCCGGCCGCACAACCGAGGCGCCGGTGGCGCGGCGACTTCTGGCGCTGGCGCTGGTGCTGGAAGGTCATAACCGGACGGATGCCGCGAACACCTGCGGGATGGACCGGCAAACGCTGCGCGACTGGGTAATCCGCTATAACGAGCACGGCATTGCGGGTCTATCAGACCGTCCGCATGGCGGCGGGGCGGCGGCAAAACTGTCTGTCGAGGAGACGGCGCAACTGGCGATCTGGGTTGGCAAAAAGCCGACTGTTGCTGAAGATGGCGTCGTGCGTTGGCGGTTGTGCGACCTGCGGGAGCGGATCCTGGCGCGCTTCTTTGTCCTGATGGATGAGCGCAGCGTCGGGCGGATTCTGTCGGCATTGGGGTTCAGCCACATCTCGGTTCGGCCGCGTCATCCCAAGGCGGATGCCGAAGCGCAGCAGGCGCATAAAAAAACTTTGCCGAACTGGTCGCGGCTGCCATTCCGCCGGCCGCGCACGGCAAGCCGATCGAGCTTTGGTGGCAGGACGAAGCCCGCGTTGGTCAACAAGGCAGCCTGACCCGCATCTGGGCGGAACGCGGCAGCCGCCCCACAGCACCGCGGGATCAGCGTTACCACTGGGCCTACCTGTTCGGCGCGGTCTGCCCGGCGCGGGGCGTCGGGGCTGGGCTCGTGCTGCCGCACGCCAACGTCCACGCGATGAACCTGCACCTGCAGGAAATCAGCACCCAGGTCGCCGAAGGTGCGTTCGCCGTGCTGACGCTGGACGGCGCCGGATGGCACCAGACGGGCGACCGCTTGGAGGTGCCCGAGAATATCGGGCTGTTGCACCTGCCGCCCTACTCGCCGGAGTTGAACCCCGTCGAGAACGTCTGGGAATTCCTGCGACAGAACGACCTCAGCAACCGCGTCTACGCAACCTCTGAAGCGATCATCGACGCATGCTGCGTGGCTTGGAACAAACTCATCGCCGCACCAGAGCGTATCCGATCAATCGCCACACGGGACTGGGCAAAAACGGTCACCTCATGAGTCGTTTGGTATTACTACCCCAGCTTCCGGAACTTCCGCAGCGACCGGAGATTGTCCGGCCGAGGTTCATTGGGAAAGGTCTGCGGCCAGTTGGTCCAGGACACCTCGCCCACATAGATATCGCCGCGGCTGTCGACCGACAGGCCGTGCGGCGATAGGAATTGGTCCGGCCCAAGGCCAGGGCCAAGGCCACCCAGCCGAGCTAGCCGCTTGCCGGTGTTGTCGACGATGGAGACGCGCGGGCCGAGGTTCGGCGTGTTGCGGTTGACTGGCTGAACCGGACCGAGTTCGCCAATGTAGCAGATCGGACATTTCCCCGCCGGCATGAACAGGCCGCACGGCCGGTGCAGGTTGTTCCATTGCGTCTCATACCGGCCGTTGCCGTCGAACACCTGCACCCGGTGGTTCTCCCGGTCGGCGACGTAGACCCAGCCGTCGGCGTCGCAGGTGATGTTGTGCACCAGGTTGAACTCGCCAGGGTCGGTGCCTGGGCCGCCCCATGACATCAGCAACCGTCCATCGGGCGCATACTTGTGGACCCGGGCGTTGCCGTAACCGTCCGAGACGTAAATGTCACCGTTCGGCGCCATGGCGGTGTGGGTGCAGCGGTGGAACGGCTCGCCGCTCATGAACGGGGCGGGCTTGCCGGAGATGCCGAGGGTCAGCAGAATTTTTCCGTCCAAGGTGCAGTGCCGCACGGTGTGGTCACCGTCGTCGGTCAGCCACAGGGTCTGATCGGGGGCGACGAAGATGCCGTGCGCGCGGGGAAAGACGCCCTCGCCCCAGGCGCGGAGGAAGTTGCCGTCGCGGTCGAACACGATCACCGGGTGCTCGCCGCGGTTGAAGACGTAGACGTTGTCCTGGCTGTCCACGCCAATGCCGCCGATCTCCTTGAACGACCAGCCTGGCGGCATTGTGCCCCAGTTTTCCACCGGTTCGTAGATGTAGTCGCCGCTTCCCAAGGTGACCATGGCGTTCCCCCGCTCTTCTGGACGCGGTGAGCCTGCCACGGTCCATCGGAATCCGCCAGTCCGACGGCGACCGGTTCGGGCCTTGCCGTCGTCGATCCAGGGGCGAACGATCCGGCAACGGAAAAACCGATTGCGCAAGAAACTATCTTCGTTGATCAAAGCGGCGATGGCGCCGGAACTTCCACCTAGCGGCATCGGACACAAGGGCCGCGATGAGGATGGCGCATGGCATATCGGAATTTCGATCCAGGCTTGGCTGGCGGGCAAGACTCCACCTGCCGGTGCCTCGGGCGGTACGCGCGCCGGCGGCCGGCGGCGATCGCGGTCGAGCATCGCGGCGTCCGCGTGACCTATCAGGATCTCGCGGCGCATGTCCTGGCCGTCATGGATGACCTGACCGCGGCCGGCGTCAGGCGTGGCCAGGTCCTTGGCGTGGAACTGGGCGACCGTCTCCTGCACCTGCTGATCCTGCTGGCGGCCGAGGCGTTGGGCGTCCCCACCCTGTCCCTGACGCTGTCGGAACTCGGGCCGCCCGCCCACCTGGACCGGCTGTGCGCCCGGATCATCGTTTCGCATCCGCTACCGGCGTCGGCAGCGGACAAGCGGCTCGCGGCGCCGCTCGATTGGCTGACGGATGTCAGGGATCGGCCGGTGAAAGAAGATCGGCTCGATGAACTCGATTATTCGCCGGAACCGGACGCCATGGTGCGCCTCATCAAGTCATCCGGCACCACGGGCGTGCCCAAGGTCATGGGCATGATACAGCGCGTTCAGCAAGGCGTGATCCAGAAGGCCATGCTGCATGCGCCGGACTGGGTCACGTCACACCCTGACTATCTCTGCCTCTACAACTTCGCGGTCCGCGCCTCGCACGCGCGGGCGCTGTTAACCTTGCAGCTCGGCGGAACAATCCATCTGACCGGAGCGGACGTCATGTTCGACCTGATCGCCGCCGGCGTCGGCAACTATGCGATGTTCGTGGCGGGAGACCTGGAACGTTGCATGCGAGCGGCGCCGCATGGCGGCCCGTTCAGGCTTTACCTCGACGTCATCGGCGCCGCCGTTCCGCCACGGCTCCGGCAGGAGGCGCGGGCGAGACTGACCGAGCATATGGTGGTCACCTACAGTTCCAACGAGGTGAACCGCATATCGATCGTGGATGCGGACGATGTCGGCACCCTGTTTCCGGATGTCCGCGTCAGGATCGTGGACGAACACGGCAAGCCGATGCCGATGGGCCAACCGGGCCTGATACGGGTCAGGACCGATACGATGACGGACGGCTACCTCGACGCGCCGGAGCTGACGCGGTCGGTGTTCGTCAACGGCTGGTTTCACACCAGCGATGTCGGTTTTCAGCCATCCAAGGGCAAGCTGGTCGTGCTCGGCCGAGCCGACGACATGCTGAATATCGGTGGACTGAAGATCGCGCCTGGCCCGATCGAGCAGCGCCTGAAGGCGATTGACGGCATTCATGATGCCTTGGTGACCAGTATCGACGATCACCTGGAGACGCGGGTCATGCTGGTGGCCATCGAAACGACAGCGGATGCCGACCGGGCGAACCTCGTACGGCTTGTGACGCCGATCATCCGGGCGCAGGTGACCTATTTTCAGCTTGTGGTGTTGCCGGCGTTCCCACGCACGGAAACCGGCAAGGTCCGGCGCGAGGCGGTCAAGGAACTCTATCGCCGGCAAGCTGCGATCCTGTAAGACCGGAATGGTGACAACAGGCTCTTTCGGACGCCGGCAACATGCAATATAGTGCATGTGCGCCGGTAACAGGCGCAGGCTGCCGGGCCTCGACGCGCGCTGGTCCAACCTGCGTTTAGGCCCCGTAAGCTGATGGTATGAGGAACAGATGGAAAACGGCAACGCGGTCGACTGGTTCGTTGATCGGCATCCCCAGGATGGCGGCGGCGAGCGGCTGGCGTTCCAGGACCCCTGGCGGTTGCTGACCTACCGGCAGCTTCAGTTGGCAAGCAGCCGCTTCGCCGGCGCCTTGCGGCGCGCCGGGATCGAGCGGGAACGCCGCCTTGTACTGTTGCTGCAGGATACCATCGACTTCCCCATCGCCTTCTGGGGTGCGCTCCGGGCCGGGGTCATCCCGGTGCCGATCAACACGCTGCTGACGCCGGAGACGGTGGGCTTCATCCTGACGGATTGCAGAGCCGACGCGGTGGTGGCGTCCGCGCCGGTAGCGGAGGCGGTGGGCGATGCGCTGCGGAACGCGGCCGGGATCCGGTCCATCATCGTGTCACAGCCCGACGGGTCCGACCCGGCGCTGACGGATGGCCGCGCGATGGCGTTTGAAGCCTTCCTGGCGAGTGGTGATCCGGATACGCCGGCGGCTGAAGCATCGTCTGACGAGGTTGCCTTCTGGCTGTATTCCTCTGGCTCCACCGGCGCGCCCAAGGGCGTGCGGCACGTCCACGGCAGCCTGCACGTCACGGCGGAAACGTATGGCGCCAAGGTGCTGGGGATCGGGCCGGACGATGTGATGTATTCCGCCGCCAAGGCGTTCCACGCCTATGGCCTGGGCAACAGCCTGACCTTTCCGCTGTCGGTCGGCGCGTCCGCCGTGCTGTTGCCGGATCGGCCGACGCCCGATGCCGTGCTGGCGGTCATGCGGACCTATAATCCCACCCTGTTCGGCGGCGTCCCGACGTTGTACGCAGGGTTGCTCGCCAACCCCTACTTGATGGCCGGTGCCGGATCAGACCGGCTGCGGCGCTGCATCTCGGCCGGCGAGGCGCTGCCGGCGGAGATCGGGCGGCGCTGGCGGTCGCTGGTCGGCGTCGACATCCTGGATGGCATCGGCTCGACCGAGATGCTGCATATCTTCATCAGCAACCGCCCCGACGATGTTCGCTACGGCACCAGCGGCAAGCCGGTCCCTGGCTATGAGGCGCGCGTCATCGATGAACACGACCGTCCGGCGCGGCATGGCGAAACCGGTGAGCTTGTCGTGCGCGGCGACAGCTCGGCCGAGGGTTACTGGAACCGGCGTGCCCGCTCGCGGCGCACCTTCCAGGGCGAATGGACCTATACCGGCGATACCTACACCCGCGATGCCGATGGCTATTTCCGCTTCTGCGGCCGCAGTGACGAGATGCTGAAGGTCAGCGGCGTCTGGGTATCGCCGTTCGACGTCGAGGAGGCGCTGATTTCCCACCCCGCCGTGCTGGAAGCCGCGGTGATCGGGCGGCAGGACCGCGATGGCCTGACCAAGCCAAAGGCGTTCGTGATCCTGATGGACGGCGCGCACGATCGGGACGCGCTGACGCCGCTGCTGCAGGCGCATGTGAAGGCGCAGGTGGGGGTATGGAAATACCCGCGATGGATCGAATACGTCGACAGCCTGCCGAAAACCACCACCGGCAAGATCCAGCGCTTCCGCCTGAGGGAGGTCTGATGGGGGAAGGTCTAATGCGCACTGGCACCGTCACGTTGCCTGAAGGCAGGTTGGAAACCGGTTGGTGGGGACCGGGGCCGGACGATGCGCCAACGCTCGTCCTGCTGCACGAAGGCCTTGGCTGCGTCGAGCTTTGGCGTGACGTACCTGAACGCCTGGCCGCCGCCACTGGCTGGGGCGTGTTTGCCTATTCCCGCTTCGGCTATGGCCAATCCGAACCAACCGCCCTGCCGCGCCCGATGACCTATATGCAGCAGGAAGCTCTGACGGTTCTGCCAAAGGTATTGGGCGCGGCAGGAATCAGGCGGGCGGTGCTGATCGGGCATTCCGACGGCGGGTCGATCGCGACGGTATATGCCGGAGCGTTTCCGCATGGGTCTGCCGCTGCGACTGCCGCCCCCATATCACCCGCTCTTGCGTCACCCGCATCCGTGTCATCGTCGAGTGACCGAGCGCGTCAGGAAGGTTTGGTTCGGCCATTCATGACTGTGTCGGGCGGTGTCCCGCAAATCTTAAATGGCCGGCACGATCCGCGATCGCGTGCCCAGGCGCCCAGCCATGACCCGGTGGCAGCGGCGGGGGAGCGGGAAACCGTTCTGCTCGGCCTGGCCACCATCGCCGCCCACTTTTTTGTTGAAGACGTCAACATCACCAGTATCCAGCACATCAAGCAAGCGTATGAAACCAGCGACCTTCGCGCGCGCCTCGGCCGCTACCATCGCGATGTGGACATGGCATTTCGTGGCTGGAACGATGCCTGGCTGGACCCTCGTTTCCGTGCCTTCGACATCACCGCCTTCCTGCCCGAAATCCGCGTCCCGATCCTGGCGCTGCAAGGCGCCGACGACCCGTACGGCAGCAATGAGCAATTGCGGGTCATGCAAACCCAGGTCCACGTCCCGATCGATGTCGAACTGATCAGTGGCGCCCGCCACGCGCCGCATCTGGAGGCACCCGAGGCAACGCTATCCGCCATCACCCGCTTTATCGCCGCCCTGGCAAGGGAGAACCCGACATGATCGACTTCCAGACCGACCCCAGCCGCTACCGGCACTGGAAACTGTCCTTTGATGGCGCGATCGCGACCCTGAGCATGGATGTCGATCCCGCCGGCGGCCTGATGGACGGCTATGAGCTGAAGCTCAATTCCTATGATCTCGGCGTCGACATCGAACTCGCCGACGCCGTGCAGCGGCTGCGCTTCGAACATCCCGAGGTCAAGACGGTCGTCCTGCGCTCGGCCCAGCCGAACGTGTTCTGCGCCGGCGCCAACATCCGGATGCTGGGGAAGGCGTCGCACGGCCACAAGGTGAATTTCTGCAAGTTCACCAATGAAACGAGATTGGCGATCGAGGACGCCAGCGCCAACTCCGGCCAGGCGTGGATGGCCGCGGTCAGCGGCACCGCGGCGGGCGGCGGCTACGAACTCGCGGTGACCACCGATTACATCATGCTGATCGACGACCGCCGCTCCACCGTTTCCCTGCCGGAACTGCCGCTGCTGGCGGTGCTGCCCGGCACCGGCGGACTGACCCGGCTGACCGACAAGCGCCGCGTCCGCCGCGACCGCGCCGACGTGTTCTGCACCACCGAGGAAGGTGTGCGCGGCAAGCGCGCCGAACAATGGCGGCTGGTGGATGAGGTCGTTCCGCCTTCCGCCTGGGAAGCCAAGGTGCATGAACGTGCCCTGGAACTCGCCGCCCGGTCGGACCGGTCCGGCACCACCGGCATTGTCCTGACCCCGCTGCGACGCGTATTCGCCGACGACGCCATCACTTATTCGCATGTTGACGTCCGGCTTGACCGTGCGGGACGGGCGGCCAACATCACGCTGCGCGGACCGGCGGAGCTGCCGGGTGACCTGCGTGGCATCCACGACACTGGAGCCAGATTCTGGCCGCTGCTGCTGGCGCGCGAACTGGACGACGCGCTGCTGCACCTGCGGCTGAACGAGCCCTCCATCGGCATCATCGTCTTCCGTTCCATCGGCGATCCGGCGCAGGTGCTGGCAGCGGATACGCTGCTGGAACAGTATCAGGATGACTGGCTGGTGCGCGAGATCCGCCTGCTGCTCAAGCGCGTGCTCAAGCGGGTGGACATGACGGCGCGCAGCCTGATTACGCTGATCGAACCTGGAAGCTGCTTCGCCGGCACGCTGGCGGAACTGGTGTTCGCCGCCGACCGCGCGGTGATGTTCGCCGGCACCCTGACGGGCGACAATCGCGGCCCCGCCAATCTGCATCTATCGCCGCTGAACTTTGGTGCGTATCCGATGGGAAACGCTCTGACCCGGCTGGCAAACCGTTTCTTTGGCGAGCCAAACTCGCTGGACGCCGCCGGCAGGCGGCTCGGCGAAAGCCTTGACGCGGACACGGCGGAAGAGCTCGGCCTGGTCACCTTTGCCTACGACGAGACCGACTGGGACGATGAGGTGCGGCTAATCCTGGAGGAACGCGCCTCATTTTCCGCTGATGCGCTGACCGGCCTGGAAGCCAACCTCCGCTTCGCTGGTCCTGAAACGATGGAGACCCGCATCTTCGGCCGCCTGACCGCATGGCAGAACTGGATCTTCCAGCGCCCCAATGCGGTGGGTGAGACGGGATCGCTGAAACGTTACGGCTCCGGCGTGCGGCCGGACTTCAATCCAGAACGCGTCTGAAAGGATTTTTCACCATGCCCGATGGCAGCCTGATCGACTATGACGGCCTGATCCCGAACAATGTCGGACTGGCCGACGACCTGCGCGTCCGCAAGGCGCTGGAGACCTGGCACCCCGGCTACATCGACTGGTGGAAGTCGATGGGGCCGGAGGGCTTCCAGAACAGCCCGGTGTTCCTGCGCACCGCCGTCGGCGTCGGCAGCGAGGGCTGGGCGAAGTTCGACTTCGTCAAGATGCCGGAGTATCGCTGGGGCATCCTGCTCGCGCCGGCCGTGGAAGGCCGCACCATCCCGTTCGGCGCGCACAAGGGAGAACCCGCCTGGCAGGAGGTGCCCGGTGAGTACCGCGCCATGCTGCGCCGCCTGCTGGTGATCCAAGGCGACACCGAACCCGCCAGCGTCGAGCAGCAGCGCCACCTCGGTGCCACCGCGCCGTCCTTGTATGACCTGCGCAACCTGTTCCAGGTGAACGTGGAGGAGGGCCGCCACCTCTGGGCAATGGTCTATCTGCTGCAGAAATATTTCGGCCGCGATGGGCGGGAGGAAGCTGACGACCTGCTGCGTCGTCGCTCCGGCGACCAGGACACCCCCCGGATGCTCGGCGCCTTCAACGAGCAGACGCCGGACTGGCTGTCGTTCTTCATGTTTACCTTCTTCACCGACCGCGACGGCAAGATGCAGTTGGCCGCGCTGGCGCAGTCCGGTTTCGATCCGTTGTCGCGCACCTGCCGCTTCATGCTGACCGAGGAAGCCCACCACATGTTCGTGGGCGAGACCGGCGTGCAGCGCGTGATCCAGCGCACCTGCGAGGCAATGCGAGCCGCCGGCATCAGCGATCCGTATGACACCGAAAAGGTCCGCGCGCTGGGCGTGATCGACCTGCCGACATTGCAGAAGAAGGCCAACCTGCATTTCTCGCTGACGCTTGATCTGTTTGGCAACGAAATCAGCACCAACGCGGCGAATGCGTTCAACGCCGGCCTGAAGGGGCGCTACAAGGAGGACAAGCTGACTGACGATCATCAGCTTCTGTCCTCGGTTTATCCTGTCCAGCGCCCGCGCGACGGGTTGATCATCGCGGAAGACGTGCCGGCGCTGTCGGCTTTGAACATGCGGCTGCGCGACGACTACGTGGAGGACGCCGCCGCCGGCGTGACACGCTGGAACCGTGTGCTGGAGCGGGCGGAGATCGCATTTCGGCTGACCCTGCCGCATGTCGCCTTCAACCGCCGCATCGGCGAGTTCAGTGGCATGCGCACCGACACTGAAGGACAGGTGATGACCACCGAGGCGTGGGAGGCGCGGAAGGAAACCATGCTGCCGTCGGTCAGCGACAACCTGTTCATCACCAGCCTGATGCAGCCGGCGCGCGAGCCTGGCACCTATGCCGGCTGGATCGCGCCGCCGCGCCACGGCATCGACAACAAGCCGGGCAATTTCGAATATGTTCATATCGAGAGGTGACGAGGTGAGCGGTAGCCCTCTCTGACACTGCAAGGCGGCTTGAAAGCACGATGTCACTACCACGCCAGCACGCATTGAAGCCCAGGCCCCAGCAGCCGTATGGATATCCGCCGTCAGGTCTCACCGGTGCGATGAGTGAATTCCACGCGCCATTTGACAGACGTCCGCCGTTCCTCGCTATCCCGCGTAAACCTCTTCCACCGTGATCCCGATCCCTGGAGGATCAAGCTTGATCGGCCCGGCGGTCAGCACCCGGGTCTCGATCCCATCGTCTTCATCGCGCCGCCGGTGATGAATGACCTGCGGCCGATCCGCCCAGAATATCAGGTAATGCCGTATCGAGGGCACCCGGAAATAGCTGACAAGTTTTCGGGTCAGATCTCCTTGTCGGGTGGCTGGCGACAGAACCTCGACCACAAGCAATGGATCAGGCACGGTGATCGCATCGCCTGGCAAGGGATCGCCGCAGCGCAAGGTGGCGTCCGGCTCGAAGTCGTTGTCGTCCACCTCGACCGTCATGCCATCGGGGTAGACATGGCAGGGCACGGCAGCCGCCGCCACGGCACGATGCAGCGCCAGCCATACCAGGGCCTTACGATCGGCATGGCTTGCCCGTTCTGGCGCCATCGCGACGGGGTGACCCTCAATTCGTTCAAAGCGTTCGTTCGGCTGCGCTTCCGCCCATCGGCGATAGTCTGTCCGGGACATGGCACGCTCCGGCGCAGGATTGATCGCGGCATCCGCCATAGGATCCTCGTTGATTGTCCCGCCGGATCTTCGATCAATCCGTGCGGCCGTCACGCGCTATTCGGCGGCTGCATGCAAACTGCCCGCTTCCCGCGAAGCGATCACCGGATGTCCGTCGCGGCGCCACCAATCAAGCCCACCTAGCAGTTCCTTGGCGCGAAATCCCAGCCGAGCGAGCTTGTAGGCGCCCTTGGTCGATGCATTGCAGCCGATCCCGTCGCAATAGACGACATAAACCTTGGCGCGGTCGAGGCTTGCAACGGTTTCCGTGTTCATCTCGCGATGTGGAAAGCTGACAGCGCCGGGGATATGGCCCCCGATGTAGGCAGCGTGGGGACGGGCATCCATCACGACGATATCGGTAACGGCGGCCTTAAGATCAACAGACAAATCCCATGCATCGGTGTGGAATCGCAGCTTGTCTTGCATTATCGCAGCCATTTCATCTGGCTCAGGCGCGCCGAGTTCAAGAACCGCCGAGATGTGCTCCGCCATCACCGACCTCGTCTTAAGGAACGTCCTGATCTTCGATCATCCGGGCGCGGGATTCAACCTCATGAACCCAAAGCCTGGAAGCTGTCCCGCACGGGGCGGCGTTATCAATCAGCCCGCGGCGTTTGCGGTCCGGGTATGAACATTGCATTTTGACGCTCGGAGAGCGGCCCGAGGGTTCGGACGTTCTGGGCTGCTTGAAGGAGAACGCGGCTTGAACACAGAGGCAGTTATTCGCCCTTTTAAGGAGAAAGACGCAACTGACGTCCGCGCGCTGTTCGTCATGATCAATCGCCTGTTGTCGCCACCGCATTTGCGCAATGCATTCGAGGCTTACATTGCTCATTCGTTGACTGAGGAAATGGGACGGATCGTCGCCTACTACAGCGGGCGGAGAGGCGGGTTCTGGGTTGCGGTCAGAGAGGCGAAACTGGTCGGCATGTTTGGCCTTGAAGCCACCTCTCCGGACGCCTTGGAACTGCGGCGCATGTATGTTGCCCCGTCCGCTCGGCGCGCCGGAGTTGCGCGATCCATGCTCGGTTTCGCGGAGGATGAATGCCGCCGGCGGAAGGTGCGCAGGCTTGAATTGAGCACGTCCGAATTGCAGCCGGCGGCGCTTGAACTGTATCGGCGCGCCGGATATCACATGCTGCGAGAGGTCATTGCGGAACAGACCAGCCATAAAACCGTGGGGGGTGGCATTCGTCGATACCATTTCGAGAAGTGGCTGTGAGAACGCCGGCCTTTGACAGGCAACCTTGAGCCTATTCTGGCATAAGTTCAGTCGTTCTTCTTGTGGTTGATAAAATCGTTAACTTAAAGCATCAAGAATGTCCCATGGCACATGACCAGTGCGGGATGATCGCTGGTGCTGCGGAACGGGGTTGAATCGACGGTAAACACGCGATGCTTGACAGCCTGCTTGGCTTCAGGGCGCAGGTGCAGCCGGCGTGCTAACCTGTTTCGCTGGACGGCTGCAAAACTTCTGCACGGCTCGAGATCCGCCGAGGTGGCCGGGTCGGCACAACCGGCATCACCTCGCGTTAGCACCGCTTGAACGGCGTAAATCGCCCCTCGACACCCGCATCCCCGGCCCTAGCCAAACCCATCCGTTTCCGCCGCCATAGGCAAGCTCCCCTGGCTGCCTCGCCGCGTGCAGCACAGCGCGGCGGCGGTACCCGCTCGCCCAACGGCGTCCCGCAGCGTCTCGCCGCGATCCAGCCCGTGTGCCAGCACGCCGACAAAACAGTCGCCCGCCGCCGTCGTGTCCACTGCGTCGATCGCCCGCGCCGGTTCATGCCAGGTTTCGTCGGCAGACGCGACATCCGCCCCCGCGCCGCCTTGCGTCAGCACGATGGCGACGCCGCCCAGCCGCTGGTGCAGCGCGGCGGCCGAGGCCGCGCAGTCCAGATGCGCCGCCAGCCAGGCGGCCTCGTTCTGGTTGACCACCAGCACATCGACCAGGCGCAGGATAGGCTCCGGCAGCGCCGCCGCTGGCGCCAGGTTCAGCACGATGCGCGCGCCGGCCGCGCTGGCCCGCTCGATCAGCGCGGCGTTCTCCGGCGCCGCCACTTCCATCTGCAGCACCAGCGTTGCCCGCGGCCCGAGGACCGCGTCCTCGACCTGGCTGGCGCGGGTCAGCAGGTTGGCGCCGGAGCCGACGGCGATCGCGTTCTCGCCGGCCGGATCGACGACGATCGCGGCACAGCCGGTGCTGGCGTGGACCTCGATCACCCGCGCCAAGTCCACCCCCGCCTGGCGCAGCAGCCGCAACGCCCCGGCGGCCAGCGCGTCCGTGCCGATCGCGCCCGCCATCAGGACCGAGGCCCCGTCCCGCGCCGCCGCCACCGCCTGGTTCGCGCCCTTGCCGCCGGGCTCGATCAGCGTCGATGGGCCCAGCACTGTTTCGCCGGCGCCAGGGATGCGGGGCAGCGCGAAAATTAGGTCCAGGTTGATCGAACCAAAGATGATAACCACGCCATCTCTCCCCATGTACTTGTTCCAAACAACAGGCGAACACAGGGCGTTTCGGTACGCGGCGGTGAAGTTCCGCCAGAGGCCGGTTACGGCGTGCTCAGAAAAGCCCGCACCTCGCGTAGAAAAAAGCCGAGTTGGTCATGATGGACCCAATGACCGGCTTTCTCCACCGGCAGGACCCGGGCGGCCCGGAAGAAGTCCAGACGCCCGTCATCGGCCGGATTACGAGCCCAGCTTTCCTGTCCCCAGACCAGCAGGGTCGGACAGTCGATCCGCTCCCACAACGTCGCGATCGCGGCCCTGGTCATGTCATACGGCGGCCAGAGGCGAACATAGTGGTCGAATTTCCAGCTATAGGTGCCGTCCTCGTTCTGGTTGACGCCGTGCTGGGTGAGATGCCGAGCCTGGTCGGGGGTAAGGTGCGCGTTGGCCGCCTGCATGCGGGCACAGGCGGCGTCGAGCGTCGGATAGCGCCGAGGCGTGCGGCCGGACAGCGCCCGCGTCTCATCGATCCAGGACCGCATGCGGTCCTGGATCGGCTGACTTTCGACACCGGGCGTGCGTGGTCCCGGACCAAGTCCCTCGATCGCCACCAAACGATGCACGGTTTCCGGATAAATCCCGCTGTAGCGCAGCGCGATGTTGCCACCCAGGGAGTGGGCGATGATGGTAACCGGTGCCAGCTTCTGCTGATGGATCAACTGCGCCAGATCATAGATGTAGTTCGCCATGGTGTAATGCCCCGAGGCGGACCAGGCCGAGTCCCCATGGCCGCGCAGATCCGGCGCGATGACGTGGTAATCCCGCCGCAGGTCGGACGCCACCCAGTCCCAGTTGCGGCAGTGATCGCGCCCGCCATGCAGCAGAAGCAGCGGCGGCGCCTCCAGATTGCCCCAGTCCACGTAGTGCAGCCGCAGCCGCTGCGAGAAGAACACCCGTGAGGTCGGGCCAGACGCCGGAAAGATCATGCGGCTACCCGATCGGGGGCATCTTGGTGTGCCACTTCGTCGCCCTCTCATACGCCGCCGCCACGCGCAGTACGGTGGCATCGTCGAAGTAGCGGCCGGCGAACTGGACGGACAGCGGCAGGCCGTTGCGCGCCAGCCCCGACATCATCGCCACCGCCGGATGCCCAGTCACATTGAACGGCGTGCGGGCCTGACGCGGGTAGCTGCGGGCGGTCTCCGCCGCGTCGTCGAGCCTTGTCGCCGGATCCATGGAGCTGGCGCACAGCAGCACATCCACGTCGCGGAACTGGTCCTGCACCGCGGCGATCACCTGTGTTCTGCGGCGCTGAGCGCCGACATAGTCACCGGCGGTCATGAAGGCACCGGGCAGCAGCCGGCGGCGGGCCAACTGGCCGTAGTCGCCCGGACGCTCGCGCAGCCAAGGCGCGTGGATCGACCACGCCTCGCCGCACAGGATCACCCGGTTGATCGCGGCGAACTCGGTCAGGCTGGGCAAGGTCACGGTACGCACCTGGGCACCCTCGGCCTGCAGCACGCGCGCCGCGTCTTCCAGGGCGGCGGCGACCTCCGGGTGGGCGGGCAGATCACGCTCATGGAAATGACGGACGAAGCCGATACGCAGGTCGCGCACACCGCGGTTCAGCAACCATCCGAACGACCGTGCATCGGTCGCGGCACTTCCTGGATCGGCTGGATCGTGCCCGGCGATGGCGTCGAGCAGCAGGGCGTTGTCCGCCACCGTGCGGGTCAGCGGCCCGACATGGTCCAGGGTGAAGGACAACGGGAACACGCCGCGCCGCGACACCAGGCCATAGGTCGGCTTCAGCCCGACGATGCCGCAGGCGCTGGCCGGGTTGCGCACCGAGCCGCCGGTGTCGGTGCCGAGCGCCAGCGGGAACAGTGCGGCGGCGACGCCAGCGCCGGAGCCGGACGACGAGCCGCCTGGATGATGCTCTCGGTTCCATGGATTGCGCGCCGGCGGAAACGGCAGATCAAAGCTCGGCCCGCCAATCGCAAATTCATGCGTGGACAGCTTGCCAAGGATGATTGCGCCGGCCTGGCGCAGCTTCTGGATTACCACGGCGTCGGCGCGGGCAATGTTGTCGAGCAGGATTTTCGAATGACAGGTTGTCGGCAGTCCGGCGACATCGATGATGTCCTTGATCCCGACCGGCACGCCATGCAGCGGGCCGCGGATGCGTCCGGCGGTGATCTCCGCCTCGGCCGCCCGCGCCGTCGCCATCGCGGCATCGGCGTCCAGACGGATGAAGGCGTTCAGCTTTGGGTCCAGCGTCTCGATGCGTGCCAGCAGCGCGGTCAGCAGTTCCACCGGCGACAGGGTCCTGGCGGCGAAGGCGCGCGATGCGTCCGCCGCCGACAGCCAGGGCAGCGCGGTCACAGGCCGGTCCCCGGCCGCATCGGCGGCCAGGGTTCGGCGGCCGGATCGGTCGGCACCGTCACACCAGCGGTGTTGTTCAGCGCCTGCTCCGCCGCCGCCTGGACATCACCCGGAAAATCCTTGAGCGCCTGGTCGAGGCCGGCCGCCTTTGCAAGGGCAACGATGATCAAGTCCATGACATCACTCCGCCGTCGTTCACAAAGGTATCATGCTGCGGCCGCGGGCAAGGCGAAAGGGGTGGGGTTCTAGCCGGCATCGACACCGGCGCGGTTTGGCGTAAAAAAAGGCGGTACGGCCGGGGGATGGCCGTACCGCCTAAGGTTGTCGCGTCATAAAGACGCAACGAACGGGGACGAAACAGGACACCGCCGAAGCGGCTCCGTCGATGTGTATAGCAGCAAAATATTTCTCAAAGGTTAATAAAAATGTGTCCGAACCATTTCTCTGGATTGCGCCCCTTGTCGCTATTATCGCAGGTGACCTGACATGAGCACCTTGCCGCTGGTGGGCCTGAAGGTGCTGGAGATCGGCCACTATATCGCCGCGCCGTTCTGCACCCGCATCCTGGCGGACCTCGGCGCCGAGGTGATCAAGCTGGAACCGCCCGGCGGAGATCCGTTTCGCGGCTGGGGTGCGGCGAAAGACGGGCACTCGGTCTGGTTCAGCATTCATGGGCGCAACAAGCTGTCGGTCGAACTCGATCTGAAGCGGGACCGCGATGTGCTGCTGCGGCTGGCGGCACGCGCCGATGTGCTGGTAGAGAATCTGCGCGCCGGCCAGTTGGAGCGGCTGAAGATCGGGCCGGACGTCCTGCACGCGACGAACCCGCGGCTGGTGATCGCGCGGATCTCCGGCTACGGCCAGAATGGTCCATATCGGGACAAGCCGGCGTTCGGCGCGATCGGCGAGGCGATGGGTGGCCTGCGGCATCTGACCGGACATCCGAGCGGAAGCTCTGATCTGCCGCCGCCACGCTGCGGGGTCTCCATCAGCGACGATCTGGCCGGCTTGTATGCCGCCATCGGGCTGCTGTCGGCGGTGTGGCAGCGGGACGCGATGGGCACCGGGCGGGGGCGGGTGATCGACGTGAACCTGGTGGACAGCGTGTTCAGCCTGATGGAGGGAATGCTGCCGGAATACGCCATGGACGAGCGGATCCGGCAGCCCGCTGGCGCCGCGCTGCCGACCGCCGCGCCGACCAACACCTATCCCTGCGCCGACGGAAGGTGGCTTTGCATCGCCGGCAACTCCGATCTGATCTTCGCGCGTCTCATGGTAGTGATTGGGCGGCCGGAACTGGCCACCAACGCCGCCTTCGCCACCAACGGGTTGCGCTGCGCAAATCGCGATGCGCTGGACGCGGCGATCGGCGCCTGGACACGGAGGTTGCCGGCGAAGCAGGCGGAGGCGCTGCTGGAGGGCGCCGAGGTGCCGTGCTCGCGGCTGTTCGATATCGCCGACTGCGCGGCCGATTCGCATTTCCTGGCACGCAAGGCGGTGCAGGCGGTGGACGATCCGTTGATCGGCCAGACCTTGCATCCGGGTCCAGCGATCCGTCTGGATGGCGAGCGGCCGGAGGATGTGGTCCGCTGGACCGGTCCCGCCGTGGGAGCGCACACCGAGCACGTGCTGCACACGCTGCTGGGACTGCCGCGGCTGGCGGGATGAGCAGAGGTTGCTTTGGCAGTATTTTAGGCCATGTCCGGGCGCGTCCGGCTTTCCGGTATCATGGCGGCGCTCGTCCGCATGGGCGGTGACATCGCCATGGGCGCCCACTTAAGCTGTTGCGGCATCAAGGGATGCAGAAGCTGCGGAATGAAGCTTTGCGGGATCTTCTGGTCGATGCCATAGCTTTGCGGCACCATTCCTGCTGGCAAATGAAGCGTGCCAAACAACACGTCGAGTAAAGGCAGTTGGCCGGCGAAATTCTTGTCGTGCGCGGCATGCTCGTTACAGTGATGCCAATGATGGAATTTCGGCGAGGCAACCAATAAACGGAGCGGTCCGAAACCGATGCGCAAGTTGGAATGCAGGAAAATCGACTGCCATTGATACAACAGTCCGAAGGCGGCGACTGCCTCCGGTGAATAACCCAGGATGAAGATTGGCGCCAGCGAGACACCCTTGGTGATGATCTGGTCGGCCGGATGCACGCGGGTTCCCGCCAGCCAATCCAGATGCTCGATGCTATGGTGGATTTGATGAATACGCCACAGAAAAGGTATTCGATGAAACATGCGATGTGCGGCATAGAACCCAAGATCGGCAATGACCAGCACTTCGACAAACTGAAGCGATAGCGGCTGGCCGGACAGAGCGGCACGGAACAATTGCGGCACCCGTTGTCGGACCAGCAGGGCGCCCAGAATGACGACAACAAGACCAGCCTGGATGATCAGGCCATTGAAAACGGCGTAGACGAGATCGTTTTTCCAGCTTTTGCGGAAAATCTTTTGCGCCGGGTGCATCGGCAAAAGGCGCTCGAGTGGCAGGAAGATCAGCAGCGTAATCAAAAGGTTCTTGAGATTGAAAAGATCTGCGATATACGCTAGCATGTCCCTGTCCAACATCGGATGCGCGATATTTGTTACCGGAGGCCATCTAACATGGATATCGCGACTTTCCCAACGGTTTTGGCAAATCTCACCATAATCGGCTGAAACAGCCGCTCATGGTCTTCTGGTCGTTGGAGCATTTTCCGATCAGGTCGCTCTGTTTTGAACCCTTCATGGCCGGGCAACCGGGCGCGCGAGGGAGGGTTGTCTTGGCCATGACGAATTGGTGCAACTTGATCGGAAACCGCCCTAGACCATGATTGTCCGAGATTGCCTCATTGCGATGCTGGAATTCTTGTATCGTCGTGTGATTATGCCCTCTGACTGGTCAGCCTCAGGCGATCATGCTTCAACGACCTGCGTTTCTTGCGAGTTCACCTTGTCAGCCAAAGCCGCATCGTCATGCGCCGGCTTACGCCTTCTTCCCCTGCTCTGCCTGACGCTCGCAGCCTGCGGCACCAGCCAGACAGGCCTGCGTGCCGGCGACTACGTCGGCCGCAGCATATCGATCGAATGCGCGCCGTTCGCCCGCGCCTTGACCGACATGCACCTGTCGGGATCGGCAGCCGATTGGTGGTCGCAGGCGGCGGGCCGCTATGTCCGGACGCATGGTCCGGAGGTTGGCAGTATACTAGTCTTCGGCCGCTCTGGTCGCCTGCCGGCGGGGCATGTGGCGGTGGTGTCGCGGGTGGCGGCGCGGCGGCAGATCCTGGTGACGCAGGCCAACTGGGTGCATCACCGGGTGACCGAGGATCAGCCGGTGCTCGACGTCTCACCCGCCGGGGATTGGAGCGCGGTCCGGGTCTGGTGGCCGCCGTCCAGGCAAATGGGGACCAGCGACTACCGGACCTATGGCTTCATCCGCCCGCATCGTCCGATCAGCCGCGACGCCATCGTCGCGACAACCCCAGCGGCGATCAGGATTGCGGAGGCAGGCGGGTAATCAATCGCGGCAGGCATGACCCGTTACCGGGTGCCTCCGCTGGTTTGTCATGCCGACGAAGGCTGATATTCACAGCGTTGCACGCAACTCCAAACAAATGGATGGCAGCCATGCCCCTTCCTTGCATGCCTTAGACTGAACTTTACCGTCTTTTCGACGTAAGTCATTGATCCGACTCCGGACCCCACCTGCTTGCTGTCTACGCTGCCGTCAATTCGACCCCCAACAGACTGAGTGCGCGGCGCTGTATCGGCGTTGCGGTGGTCTGAACGGTAAGCATCTTCTGCCCTGCGAAGCAGACGGTGTTTCGGGCCAATGTTGCCAGATCGCCCAGCAGGGTGCGGAAGCTGTGCACCGGCTGGAGCTCGCCGCTAGCGTCCACCACGCGCTGCGTCGAGGCCTTGCGATAAGCCGCCTTGGAGACCTTGGCCTTGGCCACTGGCGACGTCCGCTCTGCTTCGGCCGACGCGCGGTCATGATCGTCGAACAACATCGGCGCCAGCGGCTGGCGCATATGCCACTCCAGGTAATACGCCAGCATGCACAGCAGGACATGCGCGCGTACCCGCGGCGCGGTCCAATGGAACACCGGCCGCAGGTCCAGATCGACGCTCTTGAGGCAGCGGAACGCGCGCTCTACCTGGGCCAAGGCTTTGTAGGCCCGCACGGTCCCGGCGGTATCGATCTGCTTGGCGGGGAGGTTGGTGCGCAGCACGTAAAAGCCATCGAACCTGGCTTCATCGGCGATCGCTTCGGCCTTGCGCGTGAAGTCAAATGCGGCGTCGGTGATGGTCAACGCGAAATGCTTGGCCATCTTGCGTTTGCCCAGGAGAGCGCCGACCGCGCGGCCGATGTCCCCAGCCCCGCGCAGAGGGTTCTTCGCGCGCGTCACCCGGGCCTGGATCTTGCTCAGGTCGGCCTCGGTCAGCGCCAGTAACGCGTCACGCTTGCGTTGGCGTTCCGCCGCCAGCAGCGGGTTCTGGCACACCACCAGCCGTTCGTCGGGATAATCCGGGCTGCTGATCTCAGCCATATCGCGGGTGTCGAACAGGGAGAATTGCAGCTGTCCGCCTTCCGCCAGTTGCCGGATCGCCGGGGCACGCAGCGCGGTGATCCAGTCTAGGCCGGCGGGGCGGAGGGCTTGTTCGATCCGTGCGGCGGTGAGCATGCCGCGGTCGCCGACCATCACCACGTGGCGCAGCCGCAAGCGCTGCTTCAGCTTGCTGATCTGCGCCGCGACGGTGGCCGGGTCGGCGGTGTTTCCCTCGAACACCTCGACCGCCACGGGGCAACCATCCGCGGCACACAGCAGGCCGATCACCAGTTGCGGCCGATCGCCACGGCTGTCGCGGCTGTAACCGTGGTGGGCCAGCGGACAGCAGCGGCCCTCGAGGTAGGTGGAGGTGACGTCGTAGAGCACCAGCGCGCCGTTCTTCAGATGGCGGCGGGCGAGTTGGTTTTCGATGAAGGCCTGCTCGCTGCCGAGCCAGTCGAGGGTGGTGTAGATTTCGCCGGCGGTAACGCAGCCAAGGCCGAGGCTTTCACCCAGCGAGTGGCTGGCGGTGGCGCTGTCGAGCATGCGCGCTGTCGCCAGCTTCGCCGCCGGGTCGAGCAGTCTGGCGACGATCAGCGCCAGCGCCAGGTCACGGCGGCGCGGCGGGGCGCGGCGCGGCAGCAGATCGTCGAGGCCGATGCGCCGTGCCACGCTCAGCGCCGCAAGCACGTGGCCATGCGGCAGCGAGCGGCGGATCTCGAAGCCGTTGTCACCAACCGGGGCGAGCGGGTCGCCACGCAGGGCAGCACGCAGAGTCTCGATGCGCTCGACCGGCAGCTTGGAGAGGTTGGCCAGCGTGCGGTTCTTGACCTTGCCGTCCTCGCGATAGGTTTGGCGCAGGAGGAAGGACGGTTTGGCGTTACGGTTTGGGACCTTGGCGATGTGCATGAGGCATGGAATCAAACCGGTTCGGCCTGTGTCAAGGAGAAATTCGCCAAATGCTTGACTACGTTCGTGGCACGTTTCCTTGGTAATCAACCGGATGGCTCAAAAACACAGCAAAGTTCGGCTTAGAGCATGATCGTTTTAAGTTGACTCCTGCGTGAGTAGGGGTTCCGGCGCGGCCTAAAATCTGATCCAAGCTGTGGGCTGGGTCGGAGGCCAGCATGGATGGGTGCTCCTTACACGTTGGATTTGCGAGAACGCGCTGTCGCGGCATTCCGCTCAGGCAGGAGCCGGCTTGAGACGGCGACCCTCTTCCAGGTCAGTGAGTCGTCTGTGCAGCGGTGGTCGCGGCTGGATCGACAGAAGGGCAGCGTGGCGGCGCAGGGGCTGGGTGGTCATCGGCCCTTCGCACTGGCCAACGAACGCGACAGGATTATCGAACGGATTGCGCAACAGCCGGATCTGCCGTTGCGCGCACTGCTCGCTGAGTTGCAAGACCGTGGCATCACGGTGAGCTATTTTGCTGTCTGGAACATCGTTGACCGCGCTGGTCTCAGCTTTAAAAAAAAGCCTGCACGCCAGCGAGCAGGATCGTCCCAATGTTGCCCGTCGGCGCCTGCAATGGCAAAAGCGGCAGGATAAAGTTGATCCCAGACGGCTTGTTTTTGTAGACGAAACCTGGACGAAGACGAACATGACCCCGATCCGGGGGCGGTGCCCGGTCGGCCAGCGTCTGCTCGCCAAGGTGCCGCATGGTCATCGCCAGACGCAAACCTTCGTTGCCGCCCTGCGATGCGACGGCATTCATGCGCCATGCCTGCTCGATCAGCCGATGAACGCGATCAGTTTTCGCGCCTATGTCGAGCAGTTCCTGGTGCCGACGTTACGACCGGGCGACGTTGTGATCATGGATAATCTGAGCAGTCACAAGGGCCCTGTCATCCGCAAGGCAATCCGGACAGCGGGTGCAAAGCTGATTTTCCTGCCACCCTATAGTCCCGACCTCAACCCGATCGAGCAGGTGTTCGCCAAACTCAAAACCCTGCTGCGCAAGGCCAACGCCCGCACCATCGACGCAGTGATCGAAGCGATCGCCAAGCTCCTCGACGAGTATACCGTCGAAGAATGCGCCAATTACCTCGTCAACTCCGGCTACGGGTCAACCTAAAACGATCATGCTCTAGTCGCTCGGCCATGGCGATGATAAGGCGGGGCTGACAGCCATCCTTCTGGCTGTTGGTGTTACACAACCGAACCTGCAAACACGTTCTTCTTGATGATCGCATGCACGCCCCAATTTCCGTCCACCACCTGGGTAATGCCGAAATCCACCGCAACCGACATGAGGGAGATTGCCTCGTCTTCCGTCAGTCCCTTGGTGTTCATCAGGAAGCCCCGCATCTTCCGGAACGCATCCCGCATCGCCAGATCGATCGATGATTTCGCGAAGATATCGCTCTGCGCGTTGGCGCCCAGATCAGCCAGATAGTTTGGATAGCTGAACCCCGACATCACCCAGTCGTCCTGCGTCTCGATCATCGGAAAATTCAGCGACTCCAGAGCGGTGCCCCCAAGGTCAGCCCGCTTGTGCAGGATCAACTGGAACGTTCCGGTCAACGAGCACTCGATCGCGGTGCCGCATAATTCGGAGTCGCCCTGGCTGGCATGCGGATCGCCGGCCGACAGCAACGCGCCTTCCACCGCGACCGGATAATACATCGTGGCACCCTTGCCGATGCGCCAGTTGTCGATGTTGCCGCCGGTGTAGCTCGGCGGGATCGAGTTGACGAAGTCGGCCTCCTTCGGCGCCAGCCCCATGGTGCCGAAATGCGGCCGGATCGGCACGCGGATGTTCTTCAGCACGCCCCAGTTGCGCTGCGTCCGCGTGTGGTCGACCAGCAGTCCGGGATAGTCGATGGTCGGATGCACCTTGCCGGTCGGATCGGTGACCGGAATCCATCTGAAGTTGTACAGCGCCTTGGCCCAGTTGCGCTCGCCGGTGGCGTCCACCTCGTAGATCGTGACGACCTCACGCGGTTTGTCGCCGGTGATCAGGTCCTTGTACTGGAAACCCCAGTTCGCCGCGGCATTGCTGCCGAAGGCCAGGCCCTTGTATTCCGGGTTGGCGGATGGCCGGAGCTTCACGTCCAGGATGCGCACTTCCAGCACGTCACCCGGTTCCGCGCCGCGCACCGCTATCGGTCCAGTGCAGATATGCACGCCGAGACCACCGCCATCACCCGGGCCGGCGCCGCGGCGCATCACGCCCTTGCTGTCCTTCGTCCACAGGTAGACGCTCTCCGCTCCCGGATCACCGTTGATCATCCGTTCAGGGTCATCGCTGGCCTGATGCGTCAGCGTCTCGATGGTGACGTAATCGCCTGAGTTTACCTCGATGCGCGGCTTGAGCGTCTTGCTGAAATAGCCCCAGTGGACGGTGTCGGCGTTAGCCGGCAGATGGTGGTAGCCGGACTGGACAGACGCCCGGGCGGCGGAGATCTGCGCGAGAGCCGGCGACACTAGCGAGATGCCGGTGGTGGCGAGGGCCGCCGCACCGCCGGTCGCGGCGAAGCCGGACTTCAGGAAGGCGCGCCGTTCCTTCGCCATTCCATTACGGAAATCGAGCCTGTGCTGTTCGAAGTCGGCGCAATTTGGATCGTCACCTTGGCACATTGGTTCCTCCTGTCAGACACAAACCGAATGCAAGGTCAGGGCCAGGATCTGGCGCGAGGAAAGGCGCCGGGACGATATAATTCGATTTTGCAAGTACTTCCACATCCAGGCATGATCTCTATCATCGCGCCAGACGTCCGCGGATCAGCATGCAACCAGCAACGTGGTGACGTCGGACATCACAGCTTCCGCGATAATCGTTGATCCGTGAACCAGGCACTAGGCGTGGCCGACAGGATTGGCGCTGTCGCCGACGCCATCGTAGTAGGCGAGCATGCCGGTTGAGCCCGCCAACAGGCTTACGCGGCTGTTGTATTGACGGCTGGTACCGGCCTCAGTCGTCATGGCGGCCCTGTGCCATGACGAGGTGGCGCAGCCAAGGTGTTGATTCTGCCACCGGCTGGTGTTACACGAGTTTCGCTTCGAACGGCGGCAGCAGGTCGGGCGCCTCGAATTCCAGCACCCACAGATCGGGATCGAACTTCACCTGCCGCGTGATGTAGGCATCGACGGCATCCTGATCCACCGGCGTGCCGCCAGTCGCGCGCATCCAGGCCAGTTCGCCTTCCGCCGACCGCAACTGGGACAGGACCGACAGGCCCTCCCTGCCCCGCAGCACGACCAGCACGCCGCCGGCGTCGGCGTCGCCCCTGCGCAGCACGGCGCCGGGCCGGTTGTCGATATCGCCCATCCGCAACGCCATCCTGACCCAGATCCCCGCCTTGATGCGGGGCTGGGTCACTTGCCGATGATCCGCCGCGCGATCGCCATCCGGTGGACTTCCGACGGGCCTTCGTAAACCCGCATCGTCCGCACCTTCTGCGCCATCAACTGCAGCGGCAGTTCCTTCGCCACGCCCATGGCGCCAAAGGCCTGCATCGCGTGATCGACCACCTCGGTCGCCATTTCGGTGCCGTAGAGCTTTACCATGGACGCCTCGGTGCGCACATCGCGGCCGGCATCGGCCTTGGTCGCGGCGTCGTAGACCATCAGGCGGCAGGCGTGGATTTTTATTGCGGCGTCGGTGATCCACCACTGGATGGCCTGCCGGTCGGCCAGCCGCTGGCCGAACGTCACCCGCTGCTTGGTGTGTTCCACCATCATGTCCAGTGCCCGGCGCGCCATGCCGATGCACCAGGCACCCATCTGCAGGCGACGGACGGTCAGGCGAAGCTGCATCGGCGCGTAGCCCTTGCCCTCGACGCCAAGGATCTGGCGGGCGGGAATACGGCAGTCCTCGAACACCAGTTCATAGGTCCGCGCGCCACCAAGCATCGGGATTTCACGCTCGATGATGAAGCCTTGAGTGCCACGCTCGACAATGAAGGCGGTGACGCCTTCGGCGCGCTTGCCCTCCCCGGTGCGGGCCATGACGATGACGAAATCCGCTTGCGGCACGCGGCTAACCCAGATCTTGCGGCCGTTGATGACCCAGTCGCCGCCGTCCTTCACCGCACGCGTGGTCATGCCGGCCGGATCGCCGCCCGCGCCGGGTTCGGAAATCGCGATGGCGGAATGGGCTTCCCCGCGGGCGTACGGTTCAAGATACTTTTTCTTCTGTTCATCATTCGCCACGGCGATCAGCATGTGCAGGTTCGGGCTGTCCGGGGGGAAGGTGAAGGGCACGCAGGTGCGGCCTTGTTCCTCATAGACGCCGACCAGGGCCGAGTAGGGCAGGTTGGCGCCGCCGTATTCTTCCGGCACGTCCAGCCCCCACAGGCCGAGTTCCTTGCAGGTGGCCAGCAGGCGGTCTTCTTCTTCGGCTGGCAGGCCAGATTTCTGGCCGGACATCTCGCGCGCAAGGACGCCTTTTTCCAGCGGGATCACGTCGCGGTCGATGAATTTCGCCACGAGTTCCTGCAGCATCCGGTGTTCTTCAGGCAGTTCGAACATCTGGGTGTGTCCTGAGTCTTAAATTATGAAGTGAGTTGGCATCTGGGTTGCGCCAAGTCCGCCTCATTGTGTCGCCGTGGGCGTCTGAGCACGTGGAGGCGTGTTGTCCCAGCCACCGAAGACTTGCGGTGCCGATGCCACCAAAGGCGGTGCCACCAAAGTCGTGGACGGCCGGCCTGCGCCGGCCATGACGCATCTGAACCGGCCTGCGGCGGGCGTGACGCAAAAGAGCCGATCCTTACGCCATTCTTTTAGCAGGTAACGAAATGACCAACGCCAATGACGATCCCGGCGATGCCTCCATCACGCACCAATGAACCGCGGCGGACGCTTTTCCATGAACGCCGTGCGGCCTTCCTTGTAGTCGGTGCTGTTGAAGCAGGTTTCACTGATTTTCTTGATGGCCTGCATGTCGCGCTGGCTCTCGTCCTTCAGCATCTCGTCGATCGTCAGTTTCGACGCCGCGACGGACAACGGCGCGTTGTCGGCGATGGTGCGCGCGACATCCAGTACCACGTCGTTCAGCGCTTCCTCCGTCGTCACCTTGTTGATCAGTCCGATCCGTTCGGCTTCCGTGCCGTCGATGCGCTTGGCCGTATAGAGGATCATGCGGGCATGCGCCGGACCGACAAGGTCGATCAGCCGTCTCACCGAATCCGGCGCGTAGGCGATGGAGAGCCTTGCCGCTGGAATGCCGAACTGGCTGTCAAGCGAGGCAATGCGCAGATCGGTCGCCATCGCAATCGCCAGGCCGCCGCCCATGCAGAAGCCGCGAATGCGGGCGATGATCGGCTTCTTGAACGCGTGGAACTTGTCGCGTCCAACACCGGTCGCGCGATCATATTCCGCCTGCGAATCAGCGCTGTTGCGGTTCTTCTCGAACTGGCTGATATCGGCGCCCGAGACGAACGCCTTGTTGCCGGCGCCAGTCAGGATCACCACGCTGACACCGCTGTCCTCGCTGAATTCATCCAGGATCTCGCCCAGGCCGGTCCACATCTCCATGGACATGGCGTTGCGCTTTTCTGGCTGGTTGAAGGTGATCAGGCCAACGCCGTCATCCTTCGCGGCCAGCATTTTTCCGCCCGCGAAAGCGCGGGTCTCGGCATGGTCAGGCAGCATGTCAGATCACTCCCTTCTGTCGCATGTCTTGCAGTTCGGCGTCCGTATAGCCGACGCTTTTCAGGATCTCGTCGCCATGCTCGTTGGCATTTGGCGTATGGCCGCGGATTGCTTTGGAGAAGCCGGAGATGTTGATGGCCGAGGCCACCACTTCCTTGTCCCCGACATGAGGGCTTTGCATCTTCGTCGCCATGCCGAGGTGCCTGACCTGCGGGTCGGCGAACACCTGGTCAATCGTGTAGATCGGGCCGCAGGGGATGCCGTTGGCCTCGAACAGCTCGATCCAGTGGTTTGACGGCTTTGTCGCGGTAATCTCGGAGATCGCCGCGTTGATCGCCTTGCGGTTCTTGCTGCGGCCAGCCTGGGTTTTCCACTCGGGCTGCTCCAGCCAATCCGGCCGCTCGATCGCCTCGCAGAACCGGGAAAACACGCGCGACGAACTGGCGGCGATGTTGATGTGGCCGTCGCTGGTGGGGAACACGCCGGTGGGGATGCCGGTGGGGTGGTCGTTGCCGGCCTGACCCGCCACTTCGCCTTCCATCAGCCAGCGGCTGGCCTGAAAGTCGAGCATGAAGACCTGCGCTTCCAGCAGCGACGTGGTGACCCAACGGCCGACACCGGTGCGCTCACGGTCGAACAGCGCCATCATGCAGCCGAGCGCGAGCAGGTTGCCGGCGGTCAGGTCGTCGATCGGGATACCTACCCGCATCGGCCCGCGGCCAGGCTCACCGGTGATCGACATCAGCCCGCCCATGCCCTGCGCGATCTGGTCGACGCCGGCGCGCGGCCCATAGGGCCCATCCTGGCCGAAGCCGGAGATGCTGCCATAGACGATGCGTGGATTGACCGCCTTGACGTCGTCGTAGGCGACCTTCAGGCGGTGCTTCACGTTGGCCCGCATGTTCTCCAGCACCACGTCGGCTTTCGCCGCGAGGCGCATGAACGCCTCGTGGCCTTCCGTCGACTTCAGGTTCAAGGTCACCGCCCGCTTGTTGCGGTGCAGGTTCTGGAAGTCGAAGCCGTGGCGGCGGCCAGCGACATCCTCGCCCTCGGTGGCCGGCGGTTCAATGCGAATGACGTTGGCCCCCCAGTCGGCGAAGTGACGCACCGCGGTGGGTCCGGCGCGCGCCAATGTCAGGTCGAGGACGGTGATGCCGTTCAACGGCAGGCGGCTCTGACTGGCAGCGAACATCGCCGTGTCGGTGGGGCTTTCAGGCATCCGGCAATCCTCCTGGGACGTATGGCGTAATCATCTGCCGGTCCTGGCATTTGCTCAAGAGCCTTGGTTTGCGGGGCATGGGACCCAACCAAGTATGACGGCTCGCCTCGTGATCTTGTCTCTCAATGATGCCGCAGCGGCCCATGCGGCGGAGATCAGGGCCAGTCTGGAGCGCCAGGGACAGTCCATCGGCGGTTATGATGTGCTGATCGCAGGGCACGCACGCAGCCGCGGTCTGGTTGTCCTGACAAGCAAGCTGCCAGAATTCCGCCCCGTGGGGGGCGAACTGCGCGCCGAGGATTGGTTGGCGGAACCTCCGCTTTCCTGACACAACCCAGGAAGCTTCACGACCGGCACTCCAATGCGGTATCTGTTTGATCAAGCCTGCATGATATACTATGTATATCCAAAATGGAGATCACCATGGCAGTGACATTGCACAAATGGGGCAACAGCATCGGGGTTCGACTGCCTAAAACGATGTTGCAGCAGGTTGATCTTAGAGAAGGTTCGCGCGTGGACGTGCTGGTAGAGGGAGACCATCTGGTTATCAGGCGCCAGCGCTTAAAGCTGGCGGAGTTGTTGGCGGCATGTAGGCCCGAAAGCCGTCCAGACCCAATCGACTTCGGCCCACCGGCCGGACGTGAGGTGATCTAGCAATGAACGGCCGTTATGTGCCGGATCGTGGCGACTTCGTCCGTATCGTGCTCGACCCGCGTATCGGGCGGGAGCAATCTGGCGAACGGCCGGGGCTGGTGCTTTCAGGACGGGCCTTCAACGAACTGACGGGATATGTTTTTGTTGCCCCGGTCACCAATACACGGCGTGACTGGCCTTTTGAAGTGGCAATCCCACCCGGTGGTCAAGTCTCCGGTGTCGTCCTGACGGACCAAACCAAAAGCATCGATCATGTTGCGCGACATGTCCGTTATATTGCCGCCGCGCCCGCTGGATTGGCTGAGGCGGCATTGGAGCGAGTGGCTGCACTCCTAGAATTCTAGCTCGTTGTTTTTAGTCTTCTGCAAATCCCCAAAGCTCGCCGCAAGATACGACGAACTTTGGGAACAGGACGGCGCTTTCACCCGTAATCAGCCTACCGCGCCGCGCCCATCACCCAGGCCAGGATCCCCTTCTGCGCATGCAGCCGGTTCTCCGCCTCATCAAATACCACCGATTGCGGGCCATCGATCACGTCCGCATCCACTTCCTCCCCGCGGTGGGCAGGCAGGCAGTGCATGAAGATCGCATCCGGCGCAGCTTTCTCCATCAGGCGGTTGGTCACGCGGTATGGCGCCAGCAGATTGTGACGGCTCTGGTTCGGCTCGTCCGACATCGAGACCCAGGTATCGGCGATGACGCAGCGCGCGTCCTTGACGGCCTCCATCGGATCGCTTGTCAGCTCGATTTGGGCGCCCTGCCCACGGGCCCAGGCAATCAGATCCGTTGGCGGTTGCAAGCCATCCGGCGTCGCCAGGCACAGGGTGAAGCCGAAGCGCACCGCCGCCTCGATCCAGCTTCGCGCGACGTTGTTGCCATCGCCGCACCAAGCCACGACCTGGCCGGCGATCGGCCCGCGATGCTCCTCAAACGTCAGGACATCGGCCATCAACTGGCAGGGATGCGAGGCTTCCGTCAGGCCGTTAATCACTGGCACGGTGGCATAGGCCGCCAGCTCCCGCAGCTTGGACGCGCCATCGGTGCGCAGCATGATCGCATCGACATAGCGCGACAGCACCCGCGCGGTGTCAGCAACGCTTTCGCCGCGGCCAAGCTGCATGTCCTTGCCGGACAGCACGATCACCTCGCCGCCGAGCTGACGCATACCGACCTCGAACGATACGCGCGTTCGGGTCGAGGGCTTTTCGAAGATCAGCGCCAGCGTCTTGCCCGCCAGCGGACGCGAGGTAACGCCGCCGGCACGCTTGAAGCCGGAGGCGACATCCAGCATCTGCCGCAGCGTTGCCGTGTCGAAGTCGCGCAGATCGAGGAAGTGCCGGGGCTTGGCGCCGGCCTCTCCTTCTTGGGCAGAGCGCCGCCTGACAGCGCCGCTCATTGTGCCGCGGCCTTGGCGGCTTCCGCCGATGCGCAATGCGCCGCGGCCTTGCGCAGCATCGCGATCGCCTGGTCAATGTCGTCGTCGGTGACCACCAGCGGCGGCGCCAGACGCAGCACGTTGTCCCCGGCGGTAATCGCCATCAGCCCCTCGGCGGCGCAGGCGGCCTGCACCTGACCCTGCGGGATGACGCATTTCAGGCCGAGAAGCAGGCCGAGGCCACGGGCGTCGGCGAATACCGAGGGAAAGTCCCGCGTGATGCGGTCCAGTTCGCCGCGCAGCTTGCGGCCCTTGCGCTCGACTTCTTCCAGGAAACCGGGTGCCAGGATCACGTCCAGCACCGCGTTGCCGGCGGCGCACGCCAGGGGATTGCCGCCGAAGGTGGTGCCATGCGTGCCGGGCTTCAGCGCCTTGGCGGACGATTCTTTCGCCAGCACGGCGCCGAGCGGAAAGCCGCCGCCGATGCCCTTGGCCGCGGACATCACGTCTGGGGTGATGCCGGCCCATTCATGCGAGAACAGCTTGCCGGTTCGGCCCATGCCGGATTGCACCTCGTCCATGCCCAGGATGATGCCGTACTCGTCGCAGACGGTGCGCAGGTCGCGGAGGAACTGCATGTCGGCGGGACGCACGCCGCCCTCACCCTGCACCGGCTCGACGATGATGCCGCAGGTTCCCGGCCCGATCGCATCGCGCACCGCGTTCATGTTGTTGAACGGCACATGATCGAAACCTTCCACCACCGGGCCGAAGCCTTCCAGGTAGTGCGCATTGCCGGTGGCGGCGAGGGTGGCCAGCGTGCGGCCATGGAAGGCGCCTTCAAAGCACAGGATGCGAAACCGCTCCGGCTTGCCGGCGTCCGACATCGCTCGGCGCATCATCTTGATCATGCCCTCGTTCGCCTCGGCGCCCGAGTTGCAGAAGAACACGCTGTCGGCGAAGGAGGCGTCCACCAGCCGCTGCGCCAGCCGTTCCGCCTGCGGGATGCGGTACAGATTGGACGTATGCATCACCTTCGCGGCCTGTTCGGCGATGGCCTTAACCAGATGCGGATTGCCGTGCCCGAGCGAGGCCGTGGCGATGCCCGACCCGAAATCCAGGAATCGTCGCTGATCCACCGTCCACAGCCAAGCGCCCTCGCCCCGCTCGAAGGCGAGGTCAAGACGTGCGTAGTTCGGCAGCAGAGCGGAAATCATCGGGGTTCGACCCTCGGTTTTTCGACAGTTCCCAACGGATCACCCACCCGCGACCTTTCGGGGCGGGTCCGGGGGAACATTTATCTTTGGCCAAAGCCCCTGACGATGTCAAACGGCCGTTCGCCGCGGCGGCGCAGGACTGCCTTGCAGCCGTTGCCATACAGCCGTTGCATTCACGAATGGGACTTGCATCCGGCCATCTTGTCAGCATCGTTGCGACATGCCGCCTGCGCAAACCCCACCGCCGCCTGACGCTGCCAACCTGTACCAGGCGGCGCTTTCGTATCTCGCCCGCTATGCTGCCACCGAGGCTGGCTTGCGCCGAGTCCTGATCAAACGGGTGGATCGCTGGGCCCGGACCCAGGCCGACCGCGACGCTGCCGCGCCAGTAATCGCCGCCGCGCGCAAAGCCATTGATGCTGTCATTGGCAAGCTGGTCCACGCCGGCGCGGTCAGCGATGCGAGCTTTGCCCAGGGACGGGTCCGGTCGCTGCTTCACACCGGCCGTTCTCGCCGCGCCATCCAGGCTCGGCTTGTCGCAAAAGGTATCGCGCCTGATCTGGCCCGTGACGCGGCCGGCGATGACGCGGGTTCGGAACTGGCGGCTGCGTTGGTCCTGACGCGGCGGCGGCGCATCGGTCCGTTTCGGGCCGGCGAACCGGCCGACATGGCGGCCACTCAGCGGAAGGAGCTAGGCATGCTCGCCCGCGCCGGGTTTGCGCGGGACACGGCGCAACAGGCGCTACGGATGGACGCCCTGGAGGCGGAACGCCGCATCCACGCGCTGCGGTCGGATCAGGCGATCGCCGACTGATCAGCGCAGCTTGATCGGAGCCTTATTGCCTGGTGCCGCGCCAGCACGCGGACTGCGTGCGGCGATGCAGGTCAGCGGGAGCAGGTCCGGCGGGGCACATTCGAGTTGCGGCTCTGGATGCAGCCGGGTTTGCCGGACCGGCCACAATGCCAGCATGGCTGCTGGTCCAGGTTTTCACCGCTGCCGGGGAACGTTATAGCTCGCTGCTGATGTCTTGCGGCGTCAGGCGGTAGTAGGTCCGCGTCAATGCGTTGGCACCGCAAGACTCATACATCTTGCGCGCCGCGGAATTGGCGGTGTCCGTGGTCCAGTCAAGCGCACAGAATCCTTCCTGGAAAGCCAGTCGCGCCGCGGCGCGTACTAGTTTCTGACCGATTCCGGATCGACGTATGCGATGCGACACATAGAGATCGCGAATGTACAAGGATTGGCTCAGCTCAAAGGCCGGGAAGGTCACGTTCAGCACGATCGACCCGATAATGACGTCGTCCAGAACAGCGATCAGGACCCGTGGATCAAATTCCGTCGCCACCGGCTTGCAGGCTAACCGCCCGGCCTGCAAGGCTTTTTCATCCGGAACCGGGCAGCCGTAATGGGTCTGCATTTCGGAAAACAGCATTGCCAAGCTTGCCGCATCGGACGGCGTCGGACGACGGACAATCACGCGTCGCGGCCCCAGGGCCTCCTGCATCTTCAATTCATGCAACCGGGCGTCGAACATTTCTACTCATTCCTTCGACTGTTTCTCATTATTTTGTCACTATAGCGTATATAATGAGAAAGTGATACGAAAAAATTTGTTGCGGGCGAGAATTTTGGTGTCACTTGTCGCGTGCATCGGAACCGAACCCGCATGGTCACCCAGAGCTTGCTGGCGCGGGGAGACGCCGTCCGTCTCGCGCAGCGCAGTCGTCCGGCAGATCTTCCGGAACGCATTACCTTCACCCAATGCGACGTCCTTCAACCGGGCGTCGTGCAACAGGCTGTCAAAGGCGCCACGCAGGTACTGCTGGCGGTCAGCTTCCCCTATGACACGCGGGTTCGGCGCATAGCCTGGCCGAGCACCATGACCAACGTCATTGAGGCATGCGCGGAAGTCGGCGCGCGGATTGTCGTCATCGACAACCTGTATCAGCTCGGGCCATAGACCGAGCCGCGGCGTGAGGACATGCCCCTCAGCTCGTCTGGAGACAAGCCGGCGATCCTGACGGAGGTGACGCATATCTGGATGGCGGCGAAGGTCCGCATTGAAGAGCGAGATACCACCATGACCGACGCTTCCCACCCGTGGTTGGTGTGTTGGGAGCCAGTCGAGACGGACCAGCCGCGTGGATCACGGCGCCGCAACTCTGACAGGCGTGTCAATTTCCTGCCGGTTCTGATCCATCGCCTGTGGCACCGGACGCAACCGACGCCTATCTTAGACGCATGTCAGATACGCCAGCCTTTCTGGACAGCGGCCGCCCGCCGGTGCCCGACCTTGTCGTGCCGCGCGGCGTCCTGCCGTTCTTCCTGCCCAACCGCCCGGTCCGCGGCCGTCTTGTGCGGCTTGGTCCGCTGGCCGAAGCCCTGCTAAGCCGGCACCAGAACCACCCGGTTATCACCCGCCTCACGGGACAGGCGCTGGCGCTCGCGGCCGGACTGTCCACCGCGCTGAAGTTCCGCGGATCGTTTAGCCTGCAGGCCAAGGGCGACGGGCCGGTGACAATGTTGTTGGCCGACTGCACCGATGCCGGTGAACTGCGCGGCTACCCAAGAGCGGATGCGGTTCGGCTGGAAGCGTTGGTGGCCGCTAATCCTTCACCCTCGGCCGACGCGCTGCTGGGCACAGGGTATCTGGCGTTCACCGTGGACCAGGGACCGGATGAGAACCGTCATCAGGGGATTGTCTCGATCGAAGGCGGCTCGCTGGCCGCCATGGCGCTGCACTACTTCGACACGAGTGAGCAACTGCGCTGCTTCGTCCACCTGGCCTGCGAAAAGACCGCTTCCGGCTGGCGGGCCGGCGCCCTGATTCTGGAGAAGATCGCCGGCGCCGGCGGCATTGATCCGGCGCTGGACGATCAGGCGCAGGAGGAAAACTGGCGCACCGCCACGACACTGGCCGCGACCCTGACGGACCGCGAACTGCTGGACGACAATCTGCCACCGGAAGATCTGCTCTATCGCCTGTTTCATACGGAAGGTGTGGCCACCAGCCGCGCCCGCGCCCTGTCGTTCGGCTGCCGCTGCTCTCGCGCTCGGCTGGCCAGCATCCTGGAGGGATTTCCGGCGGACGACCTGGATCACATGACGGTCGACGGAGACATCGTCATGACGTGCGAGTTCTGCAACCATGACTTTCGGTTCCCGCGTGGCGGTGTGCACGGCCAGGCTTCCACTGAACCGCGAGCCGATTAGAACTTGATCGCGTTGAGCGGACCAGCCGGAATGGGTGAATCATGCGATCCAACAATGAGCTAGACAGCCTTTCAAGCTGTACGCTCAGCCTGAGCGCAGTCCAGGTCGTCAAAGGAACTTCTTCGCCTTGATCGAGACGAGAAACCTCACCCGCCGCTATGCACTGTTGATGCCGCTTGTCCTGGCAGCCTGCGGCGGTCATGAAGTCGAGCCGGTGTTCGAGCCGCTGCACTACGACTACCTGCCGCCCATCCAATTGAACGTCGCCACGATCGATGTGGAGCAGCGTTTCATCCCGTCTGGTGTTCCACCCGACATCACCGCGCAGGACCCGGAGCCGCCGGTCGATGCGCTGAAAGCCATGGCGAACGGCCGGCTTAAGCCGTTCGGCACATCGGGACGCGCAGTCTTCGCGATCCTGGACGCCTCGTTCACCAAGCAAGAAGACGTTATTAACGCTGTCATGAGCGTCTCGCTCACGGTTTATGGCGCCGACGGCAACCAAGGCGGTTTCGCCGAGGCGCGTATCGAGCATCGCCAATCCGGTCGGATCGAAAACCTGCACAAGACCTTGTACGACATCACCAAGACCATGATGGACGAGATGAACGTGGAGTTCGAATTTCAGGCCCGTCAGCACCTGCGCGATTGGTTGACCACAACGGCGGTGCCGGATACGCCGGTGGAGCAGGCCCCACTGGAACAGCCGACGCCGCACTAATCGACGCCTAGCGTCTCGTCTATTCGCTGTGGATCATACTGCCGCGGTTGCCTACCATCGCCAGCAACTCCCGCCGCGTCGCGGCATTGTCGCGGAACGCGCCCAACATGCGGCTGGTCACCATGGTGACACCCGGCTTGTGGACGCCGCGTGTGGTCATGCACTGATGTGCGGCTTCAATGATCACGGCGACGCCGCGCGGTTCCAGCACGTCCTGGATCGTGTTGGCGATCTGCGCCGTCAGCTTTTCCTGGATCTGCAGGCGCTTGGCATAGGCATCCACAACACGCGCCAGCTTGCTGATCCCAACGACACGGCGATGCGGCAGATAGGCGACATGCACCCGACCAATGATGGGCGCCATGTGATGTTCACAGGTGCTTTCCAACCGGATGTCGCGCAGCAGAACAATTTCGTCGTATCCGTCGGTTTCCTCGAACGTACGCGCCAGCATCGCCAGCGGATCAGTAGCATAGCCGACGAAGAATTCCTTGTAGGCACGGGCGACACGAGCCGGCGTGTCGCGCAGACCCTCCCGGTCCGGATCGTCGCCGGCCCACAGCAGCAGCGTACGAACAGCGTCTTCAGCTTGCTCCCGCGTTGGCCGGTTCAAGGAAGCCGCCGTCTCGGCTCGAGACGAGGCAGGCGTAACGATGTTCACCGCGAGAAGTCCTCCGGGCTGTTCATGGAGCCGACGATTTCGCCATCGGTCGGATATGGGTCCGGTCAGGGACCCCGCAACCCATCATCGTGGCGGGTCAATGAACCCTACCGGTTTGATGTGGACTGTCCAGGCTGAAGGCGGGGATCGCCACGTCGAAGTTCTCACCGGACGAGGGAACGATCATATGATAGGTTCCCACCATGAAGCCGGATGGCGTGTCGAGTGGCGTGCCGGAGGTGTATTCGAAACTCTCGCCGGGCTCTAGCAGCGGCTGCTCGCCGACCACGCCGGGGCCATGCACATGCTGGGTCCGGCCGCGCGCATCGGTGATCTGCCACGTGCGGCGCAGCAGTTGGACCGGCTCCTGGCCCTGGTTGTCGATCTTCACCCGGTAGGCCCAGACGAAATGGCTCTCCTCCGGCTGCGACTGGTCCGCCAGAAAGAACGAACGCACCGAGACGTGGACATCCCGTGTGGTTCGTGAGTAGTCGGCGCGCCCAGAACCCGCGCCGCGGCCGGGCGGTGCGGACTCCACGGCGGGGCGGGTTGCCCGGCCTGATTTGCGATCTTCACTCGACATGGCACGTCACCTTCCTGCCTGGCAGGCGCCTTTGATCAAGACCCAATCCGGGCGACTTGTCCAGGCGGGCGGGACAGGACGCGGGTCCAGCCCGTCCGTCTTTTTACTCAAGGTCCCGCTGTCTGGATCACCTGTCGCGGCTGGCGATGGGACAGCTCGTCCCGACAAGCGGAGGCTTAACGGATCGGCAGGTGGCAATGTCAATACGCGGATCCCGACAGTTAATCGGCGGCCAGAACGGCGCTTCGATCTGCGGGTGCCGCCAGCGCGCGGCGAAAGTCATCTATCAGATCCTCCGCGTCTTCCAATCCGATCGACACGCGAAGCACGCCATCGGTGATCCCCAGGCGCGCCCGCTCGGCCTCGCCGATCCGCAGATGAGTCGTCGTGGCGGGATGCGTGGCGAGGGATTTCGAGTCACCCAGGTTGTTGGAGACAACGATCAGTTCGAAGGCGTTCATGACGCGGAACGCGCCGGGCTTGCCGCCCGCGACCTCGAACGTCACCACCGTTCCACCGCCGGTCATCTGGGCGGCGGCGAGCGTGCGTTGCGGATGATCGGCACGGGTCGGATACCAGACGCGGGTGATGCCTGGCTGGTCGGCCAGGAAGTCGGCGATGGCAGCGGCGGATCGGCCGGCGGCTTCGACCCGCAGCGCCAGGGTCTCGATCCCCTTCAGCAGCACCCAGGCGTTGAACGGCGACAGCGCCGGGCCGGTATTGCGGATGAACGGCTGAAGAGTCTCGTTGATCCATTGCTTGTTGGAGAGGACTGCGCCGCCCAGCACGCGCCCCTGGCCGTCCATATGCTTGGTGCAGGAATACACCACGACGTCGGCGCCAAGCCGGAGCGGTTGCTGGAGCAGGGGGGTGGCAAAGACGTTGTCGACAACGACGATCGCGCCGGCGGCATGTGCCAACTTGGCCACTGCGGGCAGATCCACCAGCTCCAGCATCGGATTGGACGGCGTTTCCAGCAGCACGAGCTGCGCCGAACGCGACAAGGCGGCGCGCCACTGGTTCAGGTCGGTGCCGTCGACAAATTCGCACTGGATGCCGAATTTCGGCAGCAGCGTGGAAACGATCCAGTGGCACGAGCCGAAGAGCGCCCGCGATGCCACCACCCGATCACCGCCTTTTAAATGCGAAAGCATCGTGGCATTGACCGCCGCCATGCCAGTGGCGGTGGTCCGGCATGCCTCGGCGCCCTCCAGCAGGCAGAGCCGATCCTCCAGCATGGTCAGCGTCGGGTTGGCGAAGCGAGAATACTGATAGTGATCGACGGCACCGGCGAACGTCGCCTCGGCCTGTTCGGCGCTGTCATACACGTAGCCGGAGGTCAGAAACAGCGCTTCCGCGGTTTCCCCATGATGGGTTCGCTGCACGCCGCCCTGTACGAGGCGGGTCGCGGGACGCAGACGAGAGGGATCAAGTGTCATGTGTCAGGGCCCTTGCACGCGATGGCCCGACCGTTGAGCAGCCTCGGCCCGTTGCAGGACCTGACGCTGGCCTCTTTAGCGCGCTTGTTTCACCTCGCCGCAATCCGGCCGGACAAATCGCGAGGGCCGGGAGCACCCGACACGATGACTGATAGAACTGGGCTGGCGGCCGCGTCAATGGGTCGCGTCAGCCAGCGTCTCCCTTAGGCGAACATACGCGCGCAAATGAGACATACGAGGGATAATGCTCGTGATCTTGCGATACATTCCTATGGAGGACTGTATAGCCGGCATGTATTGCTAAAAAGTAGATAGAATCTATATTATGCCGACTTGCCATAGGGCATATGTGCTATGGCGGAATGGATAGTAAACGTTTCAAAAGTCTGCACACAAAATTGTGAGGCTACCTGAATCCGGTGTAATTCCGCGTTCATGCGGCTACACAGTGCGCTTGCGAACCTTATCCGCGACCCGACGCAAAGTAATTACTTAAGGATAACGAAATGGCTGGTGTAACAGTACAAACTACGCGTTCCGGCGATCAGTTCACTGTGCCTTTCAATGCCGTCGATAATCTGCTGGTTGCCGGTCAGATCGCAGCCGCGGTCAGTCAGGGCGTCGCGGATGGCCACCTGGTGCCCTCAAGCAGCCTGAATGGCCCCCCACCGACGGTGCCGGCGGGCGGAGACGGTGTCTACTTTCAGCAGACCAATGGTCTGACGTTCCTCCCGTCTGCATATGGCGCGGTTGTGAATACCGCAACCGATGCCACGATCTTCGGTTCCGGCGGAACCAATGAATCAGTCCTGTCGGGCAATGGTAACCTAACATTCGTTGCCACCGGCGGATCAGGCACCATGGTCGGTGGCGGTGGAAGCAATAGCATTCTTGTTTCGCCCAGCGATGCGGGCGCCTGGTTCATCGCGCCGGGGAATGGAAACAACAAGATCCTGGCTCTGGGCGCCGGCGCCGATACCATTCAGGCCGGTGCGGGACACAATACCGTCCTGCTGGGCAGCGGCTCCGATCAACTGACGCTGACCGGTCATGATGCCGTGACCGCTTCCACCGGCAATGACACGATCGACGCTACGGCGGCGAAATCCACCTCGGTCAACGGTGCGTCCGCCAATATCACCTTTCTGGGTGGTGCGGGGGCAGTCACGGTTTTGGGCGGTACCGGCAGCGATACCTTTTTCGGTGGTCAGGGCAGAGCCGTCGTGCATGGCGGAACAGCCGGAAACAACCTGCTAATCGCCGGCGCGGGCGCAGCGACCTTGTTCGGCGGCGGCTCTGGTGATCAACTGTACGCAAGTGGCGGCAATCCGCAATCCTTGATCGCGGGCACCGGAAACGAGACGCTTTCAGCCGCGGCCAGCTTCGGCGCCGTATCCTTGCACGGCGGCTCCGGCAACGATCAACTGGTTGGCGGGTTTGAACCGAACACGTTCGTCGGTGGTTCTGGACACGCAACAATGACGGGCGGCTTTGGCGCGGATAGTTTCGACTTTATCAAGGGTTCGGCTGGCGGAACCGACCTGATCGTGAATTTCAACAGCAGCGACAAGGTGGTGCTACGGGGCTATGGCCCCGGGGCGATTGAAAATGCGCTTGACTCGCAGAGGCCAGGCAGCGGATCGGTCACGATTACCTTGTCGGACTCGACAAAGATCACCTTTAGCGGCATCAGCAGCCTCAAGAGCAGCGAGTTCGGCTAATCAATCGATACCGGTTATTGTCGATCAATCACTGCATCGCTTGCAGCAGTACATGACATGATGGTCGTAACGTCATGGCGGCCGCGGGGCCGCCATGACCGGATCAGGCAACCCGTGCCCGATCTGCCGCCGTTAGACCATGATTGTTGCAGTTCGCATCATCACCAGATCCGAACATGATGTAAAATCTTCTGCTCCCAAGAGTCACGTGCTTTGGCTGATCAGCGGCAGGCTTGCTCAACAGATCGTAAAGGTTGCCGTAGGCGCGCGGGTGTGGATCGCTACTGCTGCATCTTAGGCTTGGCCACCGTCCTCGGTGGATGATCCGCGGCTTGCGCCGCTCAGGGATCGGATACTAAAAGAAGCTTCGTGCGGGTGTAGTTCAATGGTAGAACGGCAGCTTCCCAAGCTGCATACGAGGGTTCGATTCCCTTCACCCGCTCCAAGACGTCCATACACCGAAGACCAGCTTGCCTACGACAGCTTCGCCGACCACCATATTGGCAGGACAAAGGCGCGCGAAGACGTTACGGAGTTTGCATGAACAAGGAAGAGCTGACGCGGTGGGCGCTGGATAACGGCTGGCAGATGATCGGTGGCTTCCCCAGCCTGACAAAGCCGTCCTCGCCCAAGGAAGCCATCGTCCGAATGGTCTTCAAGGCGACCTTGGTCAATCTGGAAGTTAAGAAGCCCGCTGGGAAGTGGGACAAGGTTTCCGGCCAAAGCTACGGCAAGATTTATCCCGACTCTGATACGGCACTCCCACTTGGCCTTGGGCTCGAGACCATTCCAGGCTTTACCATGCTGATGCGGGAGAACAGGGACCGTATGGTCTTCGACAGGATGTCAGGCGCCGCGAAATTCTGACCTCTGAGTGTTTTTCGCGAAGTCCTGTGTTGAAACAGCCTTGAAGCGCGGCTTCAGAGGCATGAACCTGCCACACGGGATCAGCTGTCGGCAGGAACATCACAGCCGCTCCCGAGGCGGATCCCGCAAGCGATCCAGTGCTGTCCGCGGCGCAAATCTTGAGGTGTCCTCTTTCCTTCCGGCTGTACGAGCCGAGCGGACTGGTCGCGCAAGGCTACGCTTGCGTCAGCGACGACACGCTGCGGTGTCCATACCGGAGACCAGGTTGCCATCCAGCGTGATCGGCATCCGCCGATCAGCGTCGCCGAGCGGTCCGCGCGGCGTAGCGTTTGTCGCGGGCTGCCTTCTGTTCGGCTGCCAGCGCGGCGGCGCGGCTGGAGTTTTCAGCGTCACGCGCCGCCTTCTCCGCCGCCAAGGCTTTCTGCTCCGCCGCCACCCTGGCCGCCTCCGCTTCACGAGCGGCCTTGCGCTCCGCGATGCGGGCCTCACGCGCCGCCGCGATCGCGGCCTGGGCGGCCTGACGTTCCAGAACCGCCGGATCGTCGGGTCCGGGCCGAGCGCGGAACTTCGCCAGAGCGGCTTTCTTGGCGTCGGCCTGGGTGCTCAGTCGGTCGCTGAAGTTGCCGTATTTAGGAGCATTCATGGGCGCGGCTTAGCGGAAAGCGCAGCGAGTGCCTAGCCCAAAAGCCATCCGAGCAGCGCTCGGCTGTCGTCATACCAGGCAGGCTTCGAGCACGCGCATGCAATTGCCATATATGCGGGATTTCCTGCCGGCGTTCTTGATGCGCCGCGGCGATGTGCGCCCGGGCTTGGCACCCAGTTCGTGACCGAACTGGCGCAGCCCTGGCGGTGGCGGCTGGACCGGCCCTCGTTTTTCGAAAAGCTTCGCGTGCTGGACCCCAAGCCCCATCCGGCGATCCTGCGCCAGGCGCGACGCTATTTGACGCGGGTGGTCCCGATATTTCATGCTATGCGCATCGCAGAGAGTTGGGGCGGCATGATCGACGTCACGCCTGACGGCATTCCGGTGATCTCCGCCGTCGATTCCGTGCCAGGCTTCTTTATTGCTGCCAGTTTCACTGGCCATGGCTTTGGCATCGCGTCCAGTGCGGGCGGATGATGGCGGAGCTGGTGACAGGCGAAATGGCGGTGGTCGATCCCCCGCCTTTCCGCTACAGCAGGTTCACTGACGGGACGCGGCCCTGGCCGTTGTCCCTGGCTTAGGGATGACAGAGATGGCCAACCGCGTCTCCTCCAACACCTTCCCGATTGTGCGCCTGCGCCGCCTGCGCGCCAGCCAGGCAATGCGCGACCTGCTGCAGGAGCATACTGTTTCGTTGAACGACCTGATCTATCCGATTTTTGTCGAGGAAGAGCTGGACGACTTCGCGCCCGTGGACTCCATGCCGGGCATTTACCGGATTCCCGAGCGGAAGCTGGACATGGCGGTGAAGGAAATCGCGGCGGCCGGTATCAAGGCGGTGATGACCTTTGGCGTCAGCCACCACAAGGACGACACCGGCAGCGACGCCTGGAACCGCGACGGGCTGCTGGCGCGGATGATCAAGCGCGCCAAGGACGCCGCGCCGGGGCTGATGGTGATCTCCGACACCTGCTTCTGCGAGTATACCTCGCACGGTCATTGCGGCGTGATCCACGGCAACGACGTGCACAACGACCACACGATCGAGAACCTGGGGCGGCAGTCCGTGGTCGCGGCGGAAGCCGGCGCCGACATGATCGCGCCATCCTCCATGATGGACGGCCAGGTCACCGCCATCCGCTCGGCATTGGACAGTAACGGGTTCGGTGCCGTTCCGATCATGGCGTACTCGTCGAAGTTCGCCTCGGCCTTCTATGGCCCATTCCGCGCCGCGGCAGGCTGTGATCTGGACGGTGACCGCAAAGCCTATCAGATGAACCCGATGAACGAACGCGAGGCACTGCGGGAATCCGACGCCGATGAGGCCGAGGGCGCCGATATCCTGATGGTGAAGCCAGCAATGCCGTATCTGGACGTGCTGACGCGGATCAAGCAGCGCAGCCTGCTGCCGCTAGCGGCGTACCAGGTCAGCGGCGAGTATGCGATGATCAAGTTCGCCGCCGCCGCCGGCGCGATCGACGAGCACCGGGTCGTGCGGGAAAGTCTCGGCGCGATCAAGCGGGCAGGTGCCGACCTGATCCTGACTTATTTTGCGATGGACATCGCGCGCCAGGGATTTTGAGGACTACCAGCGGCGAGGGGCTGCGCTTCGCGGCTGATTGGTGTGTACACGCGATTGATGAGGCGGACGCGCGTGAAATTAATAGGATATCGACGTCCACTGACCCGGCTTTCACCGCCGACATCGGGCGGCCGACCCTAACGACAGCGGACGCGATCCTGGATACGATCCATCTGCCGGGCGGCAGCCGGGTACTGCTGGTCACCCGCATAGACAGCCGGTGCACGAACCGGACATCGCCTTCCTGGGCCTGCATGGCATAGCGCGCGCGGGCGGCAGCTTTCTGGGCATGGCGCTTCTGATGCGCGATGCCGCGACCGGACAGCGTGGCGACAGGCTGAACGGCCGCTGGTCCATATCGTGGCGAACAACCCTACCATGGCAAGCATCCTGCTGGCCCTTTGCGGATTGCCCGGTTTCCGCCAGCCATTGCGTTGACCACCATTGCCAAACAGCCCGCCGCGAAGCACATAACGATGGTGATGATGCAACGCCCAAAGCGCCACCGGGCTTACGCGCCCGACCCGAACGCACCGGGCCGGACCTGCGACATGCCTGGCTGCCCGGAAGCCGGCGAATACCGCGCTCCGAAGTCGCGGCGGAACCTCAGCGAGTACTTCTGGTTCTGTCTGGAGCATGTACGCGCCTACAACAGTTCCTGGGACTTCTACAAAGGCATGTCCGCCGCGGAGGTCGAGGCCCAGCTTCGCGCCGACACGTCCTGGCAGCGGCCGAGCTGGCCATTGGGCCATCTGGGCGCGGGTGCTGCCTGGGACGAGGACATGCTGCGTGACCCGCTGCACATCCTGGCTGCGGGGCGTGCCAACGGTACCAGGCATGTTGAAACGGAACGCCCCCCTGCGGAATTGCGGGAGCCGCTGGCGACGCTCGGTCTTTCATGGCCGACCACGATGGACGTGGTCAAAATGCGCTACAAGGAACTTGCGAAGCGGCATCATCCGGACGCGAACGGCGGCAGCCGTGACGCCGAGGAACGCCTTAAAACCATCAACGTCGCGTATGCGGCGGTCCGCTCGAAGCTTGGTTCCGAAACCCGTGTGGCCGCCGGCGGTTAGGCTTCCTCCACGGCGCTCTTGCGCCGTTCCACACCGCGGTTAGACTTCCAGGAATTGTATCAGGAAACTTTGGACTATGAACACGGCTGTGGACATCGCCTCTTCTCGCCCGACCTCCGAGATCAACCTGCCGGACACCAAGGTATCCGCGCGGGAGGCGTTCGGCCTAGACATCGACATGGAGGTGCCGGCGTTTTCGGTCCGCACGGAACATGTCCCGGAGATCGACCCCGCTTACCGGTTTGACCGGGAGACGACGTTGGCGATCCTGGCGGGGTTTACCTACAACCGCCGCGTGATGATCCAGGGCTATCATGGCACTGGCAAGTCGACGCACATCGAGCAGGTCGCGGCGTGCCTGAACTGGCCTTGCATCCGCGTCAACCTGGACAGCCACATCAGCCGCATCGACCTGATCGGCAAGGATGCAATCGTGCTGAAGGACGGCAAGCAGGTCACCGAATTTCGTGAGGGGATCCTGCCCTGGGCGCTGCAGCACGCCTGCACGCTGGTGTTCGACGAATATGATGCCGGCCGGCCGGACGTGATGTTCGTCATCCAGCGCGTGCTGGAAGTCGAGGGCAAGCTCACTCTGCTGGACCAGAACCGCGTCATCCGGCCGCATCCTTCATTCCGGCTGTTCGCGACCGCGAATACCGTGGGCTTGGGCGACACCACCGGACTTTACCACGGCACACAGCAGATCAATCAGGGCCAGATGGACCGCTGGAACATCGTCGCCACCCTGAACTACCTGCCGCACGCGACGGAAACCGGTATCGTGCTGGCGAAGATGGGCGTGGATGTCGCCAAGGATGCCGGCACGAAAAAGCGCGTGGAAAGCATGGTCGCACTGGCCGACCTGACGCGCGCCGGCTTTATCAACGGCGACATTTCCACCGTCATGTCACCGCGAACCGTCATCACCTGGGCGGAGAACGCACGCATCTTTGGCGACGTTGGTTTCGCGTTTCGGGTGACGTTCATGAACAAGTGCGACGAGGCGGAACGGTCGACCGTCGCCGAATATTATCAGCGCTGCTTCAACGAGGACATTCCGATCGGTGGTTTCACCACCCGGAAGTTCGGCTGAGGGTCCATGCCTACCATGCCGCTGTCGCTTTTCGTTACGGTTCTGCCTGCCTGCGCCACCTGTCGCGGCACGAGATTTGGACACAAAGTCGAGACGAGCCCGACGACTACGGCTGACCGGCGGCGCCGTGCCACGACCTTACGACGGAGCAGCGGCTCATGAGCGGCTCGACCAAGGACAATGCACGCGCCGAGGACTTCAAGCGTGCCACGGCCGGCGTGCTGCGCGCGATCGCCGATCAGCCGGACGTGCAGGTGGCGTTTCAGCCTGGCCCATCGGGCGTGTCCGGCAAGCGCGCCCGCCTGCCGCTGCCGACACGTGCGCTGCCGGCAACAGAGATGGCCAAGTTGCGCGGCCAGTCGGATGCCATCGCCCTGCGCCTGCGCCACCACGATGATGCGTTGCACGCTCAGCGCATGCCGACACGACGGGAGGCGAAGGATGCCTACGACGCCTTGGAGCAGGTCCGCGTGGAGGTCGTCGGCTCTCGTCATATGAATGGCGTGAACGCCAACCTGCGTGCCAAGCTATCGGAGGAATGCGAATCCGAAGGTTACGACCGGATGACCCGTAAGGACCAGTTGCCGATCGACAAGGCGCTGGCTCTGCTGGCGCGGGAAAGATTATCCGGCGACGTGGTGCCGGAGGCGGCGCGGCGGGTATTGAACCTTTGGCGCGACACCCTGGGAAGCTCAGCCGACCAGGCACTGACGGAAATGCTCGGCGCGCAGGACAACCAGACGGCCTTCGCTCGCGCGTCCCGCAAGCTACTGGCGGCGATGGACCTGGCGGAAGCCGAGGTGGACGCCGAACCGGACGACAACTCGGACGACGGCGACGATGGCGGCGAACAGTCGGGTCAGCAGGACAATTCGCAGGATGGTGAGGGCCAGTCGGAGTCCGAGCAGGACTCGATGCTCGGTGCCCAGCCCGAGGAGATGGAAGGCGAGGCCGCCGACGACGACGGCTCGGAGTCCGAGGAAGAGGCCGCGGTCGCCGAGGGTGACGACCGGCCGGGCGGCCCCCAGCCGCGGCGGGAGCGGCCGAACCCTGACAATGATGCGATCTACCGCGCCTATACGCGGACCTTCGATGAGGAGATCGAGGCCGAGGATCTGTGCGACGCGGACGAGTTGTCCCGGCTGCGGCAGCAGCTTGATCAGCAGTTGCAGCATCTGCAGGGCGTCATCTCCAAGCTGGCGAACCGGCTGCAGCGGCGGTTGCTGGCGCAGCAGACGCGATCATGGGAGTTCGATCTGGATGACGGGTTGCTGGATGCCGGGCGGCTGGCACGCGTAGTGATCAACCCGATGCAGGCCTTGTCCTACAAGCGCGAGCTGGATACCGAGTTCCGCGATACGGTGGTCAGCCTGCTAATCGACAACTCCGGCTCGATGCGCGGCCGGCCGATTACCGTGGCGGCAATGTGCGGCGATATCCTGGCCCGGACGCTGGAACGCTGCGCGGTGAAGGTGGAGGTCCTGGGCTTTACCACGCGCGCCTGGAAGGGCGGGCAAAGCCGCGAGAAATGGGTGCAGGACGCCAAGCCGCGCAACCCTGGGCGGCTGAATGATCTACGGCACATCATCTACAAGGCGGCTGACTCGCCCTGGCGACGGGCGCGCAAGAACCTGGGCCTGATGCTGCGTGAAGGCCTGCTTAAGGAGAACATCGACGGCGAGGCGCTGCTCTGGGCCTACCGTCGACTGCTGGTACGACCGGAGCATCGACGTATCCTGATGGTGATCTCCGATGGCGCGCCGGTCGATGATTCGACTCTGTCGGTCAATCCCGGGAACTATTTGGAAAAGCACCTGCGCGAGGTGATCCGCGATATCGAGAATCGTGACCAGGTGGAGTTGATCGCGATCGGCATCGGCCATGACGTGACGCGGTACTACCGGCGAGCCGTGACGATCGTCGATGCGGAGGAACTCGGCGGCACAATGATGAAGAAGCTGACCGAATTGTTCGACGAGGACATGGAGGCGGCCTGGGTTCGGGCGGCTGGCGAGCGCGCGGCAACAGTCATCTGAGAGTTACAGCGTGATCGCCCGAGGTTGACCCGTCAGAAGGCGTATATCACGCTCTCAAACAAGAAGTCAGACCATGATTAGATCCCGGCGATGAGGCAATCTCAAACGATCACGGTCTAATGTCCAAAGACTGAAGTGCTGATGCCGCGCCAATCGGTCAGCACTTCCACCCCCGGCAGCAGCACGGCCAGTTCCGCACTGGTCGCGGCCGGGTGCGGAATGTTGGTGCCGAGCAGCAGGAATGTTGGTACTGGACAGTCGCGGACGAAGGCGCGATCGACGCAGAAGACGAACGGGTGGTCCCACATGTTGCGGCCGCAGGCAGCGAGTGCGTCGTTGTTCAGTTCAGAGCGAGCTTCACGCCAGCAGCATCCGAGCCTCGGCGGCATCGGTGGCGATTTGGGCTTTCAGGGCGTCCAGGCCGGAGAATTTGACCTCGGCGCGAATGTACGTGTGCAACGCCACGGTGATTTCCTGGTCATACAGGTCCCTGTCGAAGTCAAAGAGATTCACCTCCAGCCGGCTTTCGGTCCCAGCGTTCACGGTTGGGCGGCGGCCAATGTTCGCGACACCTTTGTGGATCGTCCCATCGGTCAGCCGGATGGTCACGGAGTAGACGCCCCGCGCTGGTTCCAGATGACGGCCCAGCGGCACATTGGCGGTCGGAAATCCAATCGTGCGGCCACGCTTGTCGCCATGGCCCACCAGTCCGCGGATTGCCCAGGGGCGACCAAGCTCCGCCGTCGCACGCTCCGGATAGCCGTCCTGCAACGCGCGGCGAATGCGGGTAGAGGATAGCGGCCCTTGCGCATCCGTCACCGGCGGCACCAACGTCAGCCCCATGCCTAGCGCTTCCGCTCGGCCGGCCAGGAAGCTCGTGTTGCCGCCGCGGCGATGACCAAAGGCGAAGTCCTGGCCGGAGACCAGATGCCGGGCACCCAATCCGTCATGCAGAACCCGTGCTACGAAGTCGTCCGCGGTCATCAGGCTGAAGGCCGGGTTGAACGACAGCTCGTACAGCAGATCGACGCCCAGCGCGGCCAGCGCATCCGCCCGCTCCGCCGCCAGGGTCAGTCGGAAAGGTGGGTCATCCGGCCGAAACACTTCCCGCGGATGAGGCTCGAACGTCAGCACCGCCAGCGGCGCGTCGGGCCTTGCTGCGTGCGCGGCACGAATGACGCTGGCGTGGCCGAGGTGAACACCGTCGAAGTTGCCGAGTGCCACGGTCGCGCCGCGCGCATCGGGCGGCAGGCCCTGCCAATTGCTGAACGTCCGCATCAGCCGCGTGACGGCACCAGGACATAGGCTTCACCGTCGATCACCACCTCCTCCTTCACCATGCAGGTGGTTCGCAGAGTGACGCGCTTGCCTCCAGGTTTCAAATCGATGACCTCCACTACGGCGCGGACCGTGCTGCCGATCCGCACCGGCGCGCGGAACGTCAGCGACTGGCGCAGGTAGATGCTGCCTGGCCCCGGCAATTGCGTGCCCAGCACGGCGGACATAAGGCCAGCGGACAACATGCCATGGGCGATGCGTCCGCCGAACCGGGACTGGCGGGCAACCGCCTCATCCAGATGGATCGGGTTGGTATCCAGTGTCACCATCGAATACATCTGGATATCGGCTTCACTGATGGTCTTCGACAGCTCGGCGGTCTGGCCGATGTGAAGATCCTCGAAAAAATAGCCTGTGGTCATGCTGAAGGTCCCGGATTACCGTGGTTTTCTGCCAGTCTGCGCATACGGCGACCAAGCCGCCTGGTTTCGTTACGTCCTGCCATGAATTCTCCGCACAAAGGAATTTATATATGCCGGCAACAAATGTTGGAACCTCGGAAGACCTTTTGGCGGAGCTATCGGGCTGGGTCAGGCTGGAAACACCAACAACGGACGGTGCGGCGGTAAATCGCCTGATGGATGTGGCGGAAGCCGGGTTGGCTGGGGCCGGCGCAACGATCACGCGGATTCCCGGGCGGGATGGCTACGGCGACAATCTGATCGCACGGACGCCTGGTGAGGGAAAGCCCGTGCTGGTCGCCGGCCATCTGGACACCGTATGGTCGCACGCGACGCTGGAGACGATGCCATACCTCGTGCAGGGGAAGAAGGCGCACGGCCCCGGCATCTACGACATGAAGGCCGGCAGCTTCCTGGCGTTTCACGCGGTGCGTTCTATTCTTCAACAGGGCATCGTGACGCCCCGGCCGATCGTGCTGCTGCTGACGCCGGATGAGGAAGTCGGCAGCCCGACCAGCCGCTGGCTGATCGAGCAGGAAGCGGCGCAGGCCGCGACCGTGCTGATCCCGGAACCCGCCGGCGGCGGCGGCGCCTGCGTCACCGCGCGGAAGGGAGTGGGACGGTTCGTGCTGCGGGTGGAGGGTCGCGGATCACACGCCGGCACGAGCTTCCAGGACGGTGCCTCGGCGATCGTGGAGTTGTCGCACCAGATCATCGGCCTGCACCGGATGGTGAATGTCGAGCGTGGCATTACCCTGAATGCCGCGCCGATCTGGGGCGGATCACGGCCAAACGTCATTGCGCCGGATGCGGGATGCGAGATCGACCTGCGCGTCAACTCGGTCACCGATGGGGTCTTGATGGAGGAGCGCCTGCTAGGGCTAACCGCGAAGACGCCGGGGTGCCGGGTCATCGTGGAGGGCGGGATGAACCGGCCGCCCTACACCGAGAGTCCCGCCATATCGGCGCTGTACGGCAAGGCACAGGCGATCGCGCAGCAGGTCGGGCTGGCACTGCCGAAGCAGCACCGTGGCGGCGGTTCGGACGGCAACTTCTCCGCCGCACTGGGCGTGCCGACGCTGGACGGGCTTGGCTGTCCTGGCGCAGGGGCACATGCGAGCCATGAGCACATTCTGTGGGGGCATCTGGCACAGCGGGCGGCACTGCTGGCGGGGTTGCTGGAGACGCTGGATTGACGAACGGCGGCGCCGGCGCATGCGTGGGTCGTTGATCCTTTTGCTTGATTGGTTTTTGAGCGCCATTGCTGAGCAGCGCGTCGGTTGCGCGGCATTGTCAGCTTCGGCCTGCGCTGTTCCAAGACCTTTAAGGAGCGTGGCCCTTTGAACGGATCATCTGGAAGTCAGCGCCAGCAGAGCAGAATGATAACCTTTGAAATCGCCGCGGACATCGAAGTGTAGTAACGTGCCAACAGTGTGAAGTGAGGCGTCGTGAATGAGTGCTCTGCTTCCCTATCGTTCCATGGCCTACAACAACTTTTGGGCAAACCACCGTCTGTTGACTGCTTGTCGTCCGTTGTCGCAGAACGAGTTCGAAGCGCCGCGTATCGGCTTTTTCCCAAGTCTGCGGGCGACACTCAATCATATCCTGGTCATTGACCATTTCTACATGGACGCAATGGAGGGTGGTACGCTCGGACCGGCAGCATGGGCGGACCCGGAACCCTGCAAGACCATAGCTGAGCTTCAAGCGGCGCAAGCGGACGCCGACGGACGACTGATCGCCTTCGTCAAACGTCTGGATGCGGGCGCCCTGGCACACATCGCCGCCGTCCATCGCAGCGTTCGGATTCAGCACGAGAGGCTGGATCGGCTGCTTCTCCATTTGTTTCAACATCAGATCAATCACCGAGGGCAAGCGCACGCCATGATGAGCGGCACGTCAGTGCAACCACCCCAGCTTGACGAGTTCTTTTCAACCGATGAGGCACCACGCCGCGCCGCGGAATTTGCCGGGCTTGGCTGGACCGAGGAAACGGTTTGGCAAATGGGTTAAGCCAGACTCCGTCCGGGCCGCCCTGGACGAACCCGCTAAAACCGTCCTCAATATCTCCGCACGAAACCAAACCAAGAAGGCCAACCATGGCGGGGAACAACCAGATCACCACCACCTCCCGACGAGGCGTCCTGATCGGCGCACCGCTCGCGGCCGCCGCCGCCCTGCCGGCCGCCGCGGCTGAAACCTTCTGGACCGCGCGATACGAAGCCAGGAAAGGCGACGTCACGCTGGCGATGTACCGCAAGCGCCTGACCGCCCCTCGCCCTGGTCACCCCAGGCTGCCGGTGCTGTTCCTGGTACACGGCTCCTCGGTCTCCGCGCTGCCCAGCTTCGACCTAACCGTCCCCGGCGCCGGCGAATATTCCCTGATGAACGTCTTCGCCCGCTACGGCTTCGATGTCTGGACAATGGATTTCGAAGGTTACGGCAAATCCACCGTCACCGCCGGCAACTCTGACATCGCCTCCGGCGTCGCCGACCTGAAGGCGGCGATGCCGATAATCGAGCGCGAGACGGGACAGAGGAAGTTCCATTACATGGGCGAATCCAGCGGCGCCATCCGCGCCGCCGCCTTCGCCGTCGCCGAACCCGCCCACGTCGACCGCCTGGTGCTGGAAGCCTTCACCTACACCGGCAAGGGCTCCCCGACCCTCGCCAAGCGCGGCGAGCAGACGGAATTCTACCGCACCCACAACCGCCGGCCGCGCGACAAGGCGATGATCCTGAGCATCTTCACCCGCGACAAGCCCGGCACATCCGACCCGCGCGTGCCGGAGGCGATGGCGAAGGCGGAGCTGCCGAACGGCGATAGCGTGCCCACCGGCACCTACCTCGACATGACCGCCAACCTGCCGCTGGTCGATCCCACCAAGCTTCAGGCGGCCGTACTGGTGGTGCGCGGCGAGTATGATGGCATCTCCACCGAGGCGGACCTGCTCGACTTCTTTTCCCGGCTGCCCACCCCGGATAAGCAATACGCCGTCATTCCGGGCGCCGCGCACGCGGTCACCCTCAGCCTCGCCCGCGCCGGGCTGTGGCACGTGATGCACGAATTCCTCACCATGCCGAAGAGCGTCCAGGCGTAGCTAAGGAACCGAACATGGGTCTGCTCAGTGACGAAGAACGCGCCCAGCTCCTGCCGGCCGAGGATCTGCCGCACCGCTTTCCCATCCCGACGCAGATCGTCTCCAGCGACGAGTATTTTCCCGAACGGCAGACGCCGCAACAAAAGCAGGTCGAAGACCGCCTGACGGAGATGGGCGACCATCTGGCGAAGCGGCAAGGCATCAGCCGGCGGCGCTTCTTCCAGACCGCGTCCGGCATGGCAGCGGCCTTCCTGGCGATGAACCGGGTCTACGGCAACCTGTTCGCGGTGACCGAGGCCGAAGCCGACACGCCCGAACTGGCGCGGCAACGCGCGGTCGCGCTGCAAGGCCAGGATGTGTTCGATGCCCACACGCATTTCCTGCGCGACGATACCAGGCTGACCAACTTCGTCGCCATGCGCGCCGCGGTCGGCAAGGCGGGCTGGAACGCGGCACTCGGCGGCAAGCCGCAGACCATCGCCGACCTGAAGTTCGACAACTACTTCAAGGAGGTGTTTCTCGACAGCGACACCAAGGTGGCGCTGCTGACCAACTCGCCGTCCGATATTCCGGAAGACTGGTTCCTGACCAACCAGATGGTATTCCAGACCCGCGACCGGGTGAACCGGCAGGCGGGATCGCGGCGGCTGCTGGCGCATTACACCATCGTGCCAGGGCAACCCGGCTGGCAAGATGGCATCGACCACGCGATCGCCGAGCTGCGGCCCGACGGCTGGAAGGGGTACACGGTCGGCGACAACACACACAAGGACACCAGCCGCTATCCCTGGCGGCTGGACGACGAAAAACTGATGTACCCGGCCTATGCGAAGTTCGCTGCCGCCGGCATCCGGAATGTCTGCATCCACAAGGGCCTGTTTCCGCCGTCGGTGGAAAAGCAGGTGCCGAACCTGCGGGCCTATGCCGATGTCAGCGATGTCGGCAAGGCGGCGAAGGATTGGCCGCAGCTTAATTTCGTCATCTACCATTCCGCTTATCGGCATGTCGGCGGATTGCCGGCGGACGCGATGGCGGAGTGGGATCGGACCGGCCGCAGTTCCTGGGTTAGCGATCTGGCGGACATTCCGGCGAAGTATGGCGTCAGCAACGTCTACGGCGATCTTGGTCAGTTGTTCGCCTATACCAGTATCGCGGAACCACGCCTGGCCGCCGCGCTAATGGGCACGCTGATCAAGGGTCTTGGCAGCGACCATGTGATCTGGGGCACGGACGCGGTGTGGACCGGCGCGCCACAGTGGCAGATCGAGGGCCTGCGCCGCCTGGAAATCCCCGACGACATGCAGCGCAAGCACAACTTCGCTTCACTCGGCGCCGCCGACGGCGCGGTCAAGCGCGGCATCTTCGCCAACAACGGCTTCCGCATCTTCGGCTACGACCGCCACGCCGAACTGGCCACACCCGACCGCTTCGCCTCGATCAAGCACGGCTATCTTCGCGATGGCGCCGACCCCAGCAACCTGCGCTACGGCTACGTTCGCGGCCGCGGCTGATGAGCATTTGTATCCGTAACCGGCATCGCGACGGCCGCGAAGACTTGCATTCGCGGGAGGTGGAAATCGACTGGACGCAGGAAGGGCTCTATGATGCCTCCGCCCGCCTTCCCGCCACTGCCATCATCTTTCGCCGGACCCAGGCAGAGCCCGACCCGCCCTGGCACCCGGCGCAACGCCGGCAATGCATCATCAATCTTGATGCGGACGTCGAACTGACCACCAGCGACGGGCAAGCCCGCGCAATCGGCGCCGGCGAAATCAATGTGGTGGCGGACACGCCGGGCAGGGGTCACCTGTCGAGGCCGGTGAACAGCCGGATGCGGCACGCGATCTTCGTGCCAAACGAGTAATGGAGGAAACATGCGAATTCATAACATCTATGTTGACGACGCCGGAGAAACCCATTGGCGCGATATCGAGGTCGAGTGGGTCGAGGAGCGCCACGGCAGCAAGCTGTCCGCCCGCTTGCCAGCGGCCGGCATCATCTTCCGTGAGACCGGCGGCGATTATGACCTGGATTGGCATCCCGCGCCGCGGCGCCAATATATCATCAACCTGGATGGCGGGGTGAAGATCACCGCCAGCGACGGGCAAGCCCGCGAGATCGGCGCCGGCGAGATCATCCTGGTGGAGGACATCCGCGGCAAAGGCCATCTGTCACAGTCCATTGGCGGCAAGATGCGGCACTCGATCTTCGTGCCGGTGGAGTAGACAGACACTCACACCAGCCAAGTCGCCTCGTTTTCCCCCCACTCGCGTCCGTCGCGCAGCCGAACCTCGAGTTCCCTGAAGCGGTCGATGAGGAAATCGATCACGATGCGGGTGCGTGGCGGCAGATGCCGGCGGGACGGATACACCACGAAGGCCTGCCGGCGTGCGGTCGTGTAGTCCGGCAGCAACCGGTAGAGACGGCTTGAGCGAATGTCGTTGATGATCAGCGGATCGGACAGCAGGGCGATGCCGTAGCCGGTCAGTGCGGCCTGCCGTACGACCTGCAGGTTATCGGATCGAAGCGGACCGGTGACCTCGACATTCACTGGCCCGGATGGGCCGGTGAATGTCCAATGCCCGCCGTCCTGCCCATTCTGGCTGACAATACAGGTATGGTTTGCCAAGTCGGACGGATGCGCCGGCGCGCCGTATTGCTCCAGATAGGCGGGCGCCGCGACCAGCGCGAATCCCAGCGTGGCGATGGCGCGGGACACGACCGAGGTATCCGGCGACTGCCCGAACCGCAGCGCGACATCCAGACGCTCGGTCACCAGGTCGTCGATCCGGTCCTCGACGACCAGTTCGACCGACAGGCCTGGATGCCGCCGCAGCAGGGCGCCAAACTCTGGCACCAACAGCATCGCGGCGCCCACCGTGACGCCGACCCGCACCAAGCCGGTGGGCGCGCCGCGCGCCCGTCCAACGGTATCTTCGAGATCGGTGGCAACCTCCAGCAGGTGCCTGGCTTGACCCACGAGATCCTGTCCATCGTCGGTCAGGCTGAGCTTGCGAGTCGTCCGGTGAAACAGCCGGACGCCGAAATGCTCCTCCAGTTGCGCGATGTGCCGGGTCACCGCCGATTGGCTGGTGTTGGATTCCCGCGCGACGGCTGAAAACGAGCCGGTTTCGACGACACGAATGAAACTCTGCAATCCACTAATCAGGTCCATCTGCCGGCCGGCGTCCTTTCCTCGATCCGAAACCACAGGCCGTCCTTACGGGAAGGGCCACCGGCAAAGCCATATCATCAAGACGTCCGGGCGGCACAAGGGCGTGCCTTGAAGCATTCCATCGATGCATGAAGGTCCGGAACGACGTCATCCTGAAGTCATGGCACAGAAGGTCTACGTTATCGTGAACCCTTCGGACACCCAGCAACTGGCGGCGATCGGCTTGAATCAAAATCGGCTGCAAGAGGCGTCGCATTGACGCAGCGTGATCCGTTGTGGTGCCTGCCGGCGCGGGGCCGTGGCTGACAAACGCGCGCACGATCCTGACCTGCGTCCGACCGTCGGCTGCAACCAAGAGGCTGCTTGTGGCGTTCGCGTCGCCAGCGATCGGGTTGGCTGGCACCCGGGACATGGTCCGACAAAAAGGGATGCAAGGGGTGATCAAAGCAGCGATCTTCGACGTTGACGGGACGTTGGTCGACTCGGTCGATCAGCATGCCAAATCCTGGGAAGAAGCCTTCCGGGACTTTGGCCATGTCATTCCCTTCGCGGATGTGCGGTCCCAGATCGGCAAGGGCGGCGACCAGCTCATGCCTGTTTTCCTGACGCCGGCGGAGCTTGACGCCACGGGCGACGCACTGGACAAGCAACGCAGCAGCATCATGAAGGAACGATACCTTGCCACGATCAAAGCATTTCCTGATGTCCGCGCGCTGTTTCAGCGGCTGCGAGACGATGGCGTCCAGGTCGTGCTCGCCTCATCGGCCAAATCCGACGAGCTAAAGATTTACAAGCGGCTGGCTGACATTGACGATCTGGTGGATGCGGAAACGTCTTCCGACGATGCCGAGAAATCAAAGCCCCATCCGGATATCTTCGAGGCGGCGCTAGCGCGACTGCCGGGCATTGACCCTTCCGAGGCTGTCGTGGTCGGCGACACACCGTATGATGCGGAAGCCGCGGCCAAGGTCGGCCTCGCCACGATCGGCATTCTGACCGGCGGCTTTCCGGAGAGCGCTCTACGTCGTGCTGGGTGTATCGAGATTTTCGCCGATCCCGCGGATTTGCTGAAGCATTATCACCGTTCGCCATTTGCAAGAGGAAAGTCTTCGCCGGCGGCCTGAGACATGGATTTCTTTGTTGGCAACATCACGGTTCGGCCGACGACGGTCGCGCCGCCGCAGAATTCCTCTTGCGCGAGATGTCGACATCCTCGGCAACGAACGGATGTTATCCTGCTGCAAACCAGGCGGCGGTGAGCGTCACACAAAGTGATCGTCACTTGGCTGATGGCTTGATCATCAGTCATCCTCGCCAGGAATCAAGGAACGCCAGAAGCGCATTGTTGACCACATCGGGCTGCTCCTCGTGTGGCAGATGGCCGCATTGCGGAATTGAAACGGTACGCAGGTCCGTCGTCATCTGCCGCCAGATTTCCACCACGTCCCACATCCTGCCGCCAAGCTCGAAATCCTCACCCCACAGAGCCAGAGTCGGGCAGGTGATCCGTGTGTCAGCGTCCTCCTTGTCCTGTGCGACGTCCTCGCGCCCCGCCCGGTAATCATTCAACGCACCGCGTACCGCGCCAGGTTTTTGGTAGGCACGGACATAGGCACCAAGGTCTTCGAGGGTCAGGGCCTCGGGATCGTAGGTCCAGCCCTGCAGGATGTAGCGCAGCCAGATTTCCTCGCGGCCGGCAATGAGCGCTTCGGGAAGATCGGGCACCTGATTGAAGATAAAGAACCAGTGGCCGCGGGCGATGGTCGCGTCCATCGCCTCGAAGATCGTCCTGGTGGGAATGTTGTCAAATACACCCAGGCGGCTGATGGCGTCCGGATGATCCTTGGCGAAGCGGGTCGCGACCCTGGCACCCCGATCGTGGCCAATGATGGCGGCCCGTTCAATCTTTAGATGATCCATAAGTGCGCGGATGTCCGCTGCCATGGTCCGCTTGTCGTAACCCGAGGCGGGCTTCTCGGTCTCGCCATAGCCCCGCAGGTCCGGCACGATCAGGCGATACCGTTCCGACAGGACGGGTATCTGCTTGCGCCAGGCATACCAGGTCTCCGGGAAACCGTGCAGCAGAATAACGGGCGGGCCGCTGCCCGCCTCTACGTAATGCTGCTTGATCCCGTTGGCTTGGGTGGTGTGGTGGGAGAGGGGTAATGCCATGACAGGCTCCTGCTGAGCGCTTGATGTCTTTTGCGATGTCGTCGGCGGTGACTTCGTGGCCCGCAATTCAGGCCGGCGCGCTGTATCTATGTCGCGCCCGCGCGCCGCGCCGCCGCACACGTCAAGCCGCGGCGACATTCCACCCCCGACCATGGAGGCTCGACGTCTCGGGCCTTCACCGCAGCCGCATGGCTGATTCTGTCCATACTGTTTCAGGCTTTGCTTCCGACACTCTTCACAGCGAACGAGTTGGCGGTTCAGGCAGTTGCCTGTGACCTATGCCCTGCCGATCAACAAGGTGGGCATCTGATCAAACGCGACGGCTTCTTGTTCGCAGCACTCGCATGTCAAGCCAGGAGGCCTCGTTTGCAGCCGCCGCTAATCGAGCAAGCTTCATTGCCCCTCTCTGGCCGCGACCGCGAAGTTGTGTTCGCCGGATTGGACTGTCCCGTGCACCTCAAAGCCGAACCGCGAGTTGCCGAAGCGACGGGTGGTGGAGGTTCCAATGCAGCGGTTCAAAGGCAAGATCGTGCTCGTAACAGGCGCGGGTTCGGGTATCGGCGCGGCGACGGCGCGGCGTTTCGCGGCGGAAGGCGCCTCGGTCGTCATGGCGGACCAGGCAAAGGACAAGCTCGTTCGAAGCGCCGCAGACCTGGATCAGGACCGGACCATGACCCATGTCGCCGACGTATCCGACCTTGCTTCGGTCGAGGCTCTGGTCCAGGCGGTGATCGAGCGCTTCAAGCAACTCGATGTTCTGGTGAACAACGCGGGAATTGCCACGACCGGGTCAATCACGGAAGCATCAGTCGATGACTGGCGCCGCATCATGGCAACCGATCTGGATGGCGTATTCCATTGCACGCGCGCGTCGGTGCCGCATTTGCTGGCGACGAAGGGCTGTATCGTGAATGTCTCATCGGTATCCGGTCTGGGCGGCGACTGGAACATGAGCTTCTACAATGCCGCCAAAGGCGCCGTGACCAATCTGACCCGCGCGCTGGCTCTCGATCTGGGACAGCAGGGCGTGCGGGTGAATGCTGTCAATCCCACGCTGACGCTGACCGGCATGACCACCGATATGGTACAAGACAGCGCACTGATGGATAAGTTCAAGGAACGGATTCCGATGGGCCGAGCGGGGGAGCCGGACGACATCGCGGCGGTTATCGCGTTCCTGGCGAGTGACGATGCAAGGTTTGTCAATGGGGTCAACTTGCCCGTCGACGGCGGCTTGAGCGCCTCGAATGGCCAGCCGCGTCAAGCCTGAGATCCTCAAACGAGCATGACATGGCAACGAATGGGGCGCGTCAGGGGCAAGACGTGTGTGGACCATGACCGGATTTGATACTGGCCATCTACGGTTGCGTGTTCAATCTGATGCCATGCCGGCATGCCTTGTCGACAGGTTCTGACGGTTCCTCCTGCGCCAGGCCTTGCCGCGGGGTTTGGGGCTTCAGTTGCCAAGGGACGGAGACGACGGCAATTCTTTTGCCGCCATAGCGCAGCAACTGAGCGCGAAGCCGCCGCTCTCGGTGGGTATGCATCATATAGCCCCACCAGCGGCCCTCAACCAGTTCCGGCAGCACAATCATTACAGGGCGACCCGGCAGACGCTTTTGAATATGCTCGATCCCCTTCAGGAATGGCGCCGTCACGCTGCGGAAATGGGACGGCATGAGCAGAAGCCGGGGGGCGGGCAGGCCGGCCTCGCACGCGGGCTCCTCGACGAACTTTCGCCATTCCTGCTTCAGGCTCGTCTCTTCACGCTCCGCTTCCGGCCCGTCCAGGGTGGTGGCATGAAGAGCTATCAGATCGGGCGTCAGACGCAATGCGTACTCGACCGCGTTTCGTGACAGGCGATCCCAGCGCTTGATGGGAACCAGCGCGACCGGCTTTCCGTGATCGCGCAGGTCAATGCTTCGCTGTGTCTCCCACCGCAGTTGGCGGTCATCCTGATCATAGTAATGGCGAACGATCTTCAGCAGCAGCACGGTGCATGGAATGATGATGATCGTCAGCCACGCGCCGTCCGTGAACTTCGCGATCAGGATGATGCCGAGCGCGATACCGGTGGCGACGGCTCCGCCACCGTTGATGGCCAGCTTGGCTCTGCCGCGGGTGGCAGACAGCGGACGGGCATCCGTCCCGCTGGTCTTGCGCTGGGCACGCCACCAATGTGCAGCCATGCCAGACTGAGACATGGTGAACGAGAGAAAGGCACCGATGGCGAAAAGCGGGATGAGCCGATCGGTGATGCCATCGAACGCGACCAGCAAGCCGCCGGAGCCCAGGGTCAGGAACAGGATTCCAACCGAGCAGACCAGTCGCCGTCCCGGAACGGCGAAGCCGCGTGGCAGGAACCCATCACGCGCGACCAGACGGCACATGCGGGGAAAATCGACGAAGGAGGTATTCGCCGACAGGCAAAGCACCGCGAGCACGCTGGTGATCGTCAGGTCGTAGAACCACCCCCGCCCATACACCGCCTTGACCAACTGCGACAGCACGCTCTGGTAGCCGTCCTTCGACTGATCCATGGCACTGATGCCATAGGCTGCCGCCAGATGCGCAATCCCCAGCAGCAGCAGGCCCAGGATCAACACGATCGCCGAGAGCGTGGCGCGCGCATGTTTCACGGGCGGATCGCGAAAGGCGCTGATCCCGTTGCTGACTGCCTCAACCCCGGTCATGGCAGAGCAGCCGGAAGCGAAAGCTCGCAGCAGGAGCCACAGCGACACTGCGGTGACCGCCTGGTGCGTCTCTGGCGGCGACACCACCGGGTGCGGATGGCCGCCAGTGGTGATGGCCTTGAAGACGCCCCACGCGATGATGAACCCGAGTGTCAGGATGAAGATGTAGGTCGGCAGCGACCAGGCGAGGCCGGCTTCCCGTGTGCCGCGCAGGTTCAGCACGGTGAGGACGGCCAGAACCGTCGGACACAGGTATAGCGTATAGGCATGCAGTTCGGGAATCGCCGAAGTCAGCGCGCCGATCCCGGCGGAAATGCCGACCGCGACGTTCAACATGTAGTCGACCATCAGCGCCGCCGCGGCCAACAGTCCGGCATTGATGCCAAGGTTGTCCTTGGCCACGATGTAGGAGCCGCCGTTGTTCGGGTAGGCCTTGATGGTCTGCCAGTAGGAAAACCACAGGATCGCGAGCAACGCCAGGATGACCCAGGTAATAGGCCCGATGTAAGCCAGCCCGGCGGTGCCGGTGCCGGCCAAGATGGTCAGCGCCGCCTCCGGTCCATAGGAAGCAGAACCGAGGCCATCCAGGCCCATCGCCGGCAAGCCTGAAAATATCCCCAGCTTGTGGCCCTGGGCCTCCTTGTTCGAGACCGGCCGGCCGATCAGAAGCCTGCTCAGGGAAAGGGGCATGACACCTCGGTCGTGGTTCGGCGCGTCCTGACGACAAGCGTTCAACGCCATGCGGCGGCAGCGGTAGCAGAACGGATGTGAGTTGATGCCTTTCCCTGCGTTGGGCGATTCCGCCTGGGCTAGCCGGATCCGGGTCATTCCGGTGAACCATGCTCAGGGATGCCGAGCGGTCATCGAACGCGCGGGCCGCTTGAGCGCAAAGTCCGGGACAACCCTTTCCCGGCGCATCCAATCCGAATTCCGCGCTATATCTTCACCGCTCGCCCGTGTTCCGCGTCAGCATGGCTTCGATCTCCGACAGACTGAGCAGGTCGGCATATTTCTGCGCCATGTCGAACAGGTTCGCCTGGTGCGGGCCGATAGCTCGATCGCCAACGCAGTCCGCGACGACAACGGTGCGAAAGTTGTGACTGCATGAATCGACGACCGTGGCGCGCACGCAACCACTGGTCGTGCAGCCGCTGACGATCAGCGTGTCCACGCGCTGGCCTACCAGCCATCCTGCGAGCTCGGTGCCGAAGAAGGCGCTGGCGTTGCGTTTGCGCAACACCATCTCACCGGGGCGGGGCGTCAATTCGGGAACGATCTGCGATAGCGGGCTGGTTTCCGTCAGCCCGCGCAGGGCAGGCACCTTCAGCGTGAACCCGCCGCAGTCGGAGCCGTCATCGGCGTAGACCACACGTGTATGGACGACAGGCCAGCCGAGCATCCGCGCGAGCGAGAGAAGCCGTTGAGTACGCTGAATAGCCGCCTGGATATTGCCGCCACCGAAATGCGCCGGATCGGTAAATCCTACGACGAAATCGACAATGACAAGAGCCGGCGCCACGCCTAGTCCGATCGGCTGGGCAAAGCCCTGCGCCTGATAGATCGCCAGCTCGTCGCTCATGACTTTTCTCCCACGTCGGGCGTCACGGCTGGCCCGCGACGCGTTCATGCCGACGTTGCTATATCGGCTGATACTACTCTAGCGGAACAGAACCGGTGTAGCGGATGATGTCCAGCCCGCCGCTCAGCCTGTCGTTGGCATAGATCAGGCCGTTCTCATCGACGTAGACGTCGTTGATCTGGATACTGTGGGTGGCGTTGCCGGCGGGCGGCGCGTCGATCAGAAAACCGATTTCCTTCGGATCGTGCGGATCGGCGATCGAGTAGGCGCGCACCCCGCCATTGAAGAAGCTGCCGACCACGGTCTTGCTCAGCTTGCGCGCGGTGGGATCAGGCCGGTTCTGGTGGATGTTGTGCGCGCCGAAACGACCACCCTGCTTGCACAATGCGGCGAAGTCCGCCGGCGGTGCAATTACCGACAGAGCAACGGGCGCTGTTTCGTTGGAGATGTCCCACACCCAGTCGCGCTTCGGCCAATCCTTGCAGTTGGCCAGAACGGCTTCCTCGGTCTGAATTGCCAACCCGCGCGACGGGATTGGGAGCACCGTGTGCGCGAAACCGACGTTCTGCGACTGCCAGGACCGGTGCGCCACCATTTTTGGATGCGCCTTGTCGGAGATGTTTAGGATGAAGAAGCCGCCGTCGATCCAGCCGACATACGCCCGATCCGGTCGGTCAGCGGACACGATCGGCGTGTGTTCGCGAATGCCGGAATCGATCGACACCCGAGGCGGAGCGGGTTCCTTGTCGCCGACACGCGTGCCGGGCATCCACCAGCGGCCGGCCTCGTGCGGGTGGCTTGGGTCGCTCATGTCGACGACCATGAAGAACTGGTCGTCGAGCGGATTGTTCGGTATGAAGTCGCGTGCCCCGGTCGTCAGATAGGCGTAATGACCATCGGCGAACCAGACATAATGCACGCCGCGCGAATGCGGGCCGGAGGTATCGAAATAGGCCAGCTTCCGCGGACGCGCCGGATCGGCCACATCGTAGACATCCATACCCGCACCGGACTGACCCGACTTATCGGTCTGCTGCGCCACCGTCAGGGTCGTGCCGGACAGGCCGAGGCTGTTGCAGCGAAGCTGTGGCGCCGAAACGGGAATCTGCATGATCACACGCGGATCTCCCGGCTTGGTTACATCCAGGATGCTGACGCACATCGGCGCCGACTCGTGCGCCAGGAACAGCACGCGCCGGCCGTCAGGATACTGGCGTAGTGCAAGGCCCTCGCCGCCCTTTCCGGCGCCGTTCAGGTCGCTGTGGCCAATGATCTCCATGTTGCTGGCGGACTGCACCGCGGGAATAGGATCGGCATAGGCGGTTGCCGCGACAGCGAACAAGATGATGGCGAACAGGGGAATTCTTAACATTCCGTTACATCCTGTTGTCAAGACGCTTTGTCAGGTGCAGGGCCGCACGATTAAAGGCTAATTCTTCGATTTGCGGTTCCTGCACGCCTGGCTCGCCTTCCGTCAGGCATCTTGATCCAGCCCATTAATAGAACACAAGCCCAAGCAGCGGCGGAAAGGCAAGTCGGCACCGGCCTTTGAATGTGGTATGTGAGCGACCATACATGAATGGCCCCATCCGGCACCTTGGGAAAACCTGTCGATGCTGACCGATGACGAACTCCGCCACCGGCTTGGCGACCTGGAAGCGTTCAATGTCGAACGTACCGAGTCGGTCCGAAACACCGACAAGTTCGGCGAGGCCATCTGCGCCTTTGCCAATGATCTGCCGGACAGCAGGACGGGCGGGATCTTATTCGTCGGCGTGAAGGACAACGGAGACTGCGCTGGCTTGGATATAACTGAGCAGATCGTGCAGACTCTAATGGGCTTTGGCCGTGATGGGCAGATTTCACCGCTTCCCAATATCCACGTCCGCAGGGTCACACTGAACGGCTGCACCGTGGCGGTGGCGGAGGTGGCGCCTTCAGACAGCCCGCCGGTGCGATACAAGGGGCGCATCTGGGTGCGCTTTGGCCCTTCCCGGGCGCTCGCAACCCCCGAGCAGGAACGCCGGCTGATCGAACGACGACGACGCGCCATTCTCCCGTTCGATCAGCAGCCAATGGCTGGCGCTACACTCAAGGACCTCAATCTGTTGAGTTTTCAAACCGAGTATCTGCCCGCCGCGATTGCGCCGGATGTGCTGGAAGCAAACGGGCGGGAGGTCGTGGATCAGCTCCGCGCGCTGAAGTTGCTCAGCCCGGATGGCGTGCCGACGACCGCTGGCGTTCTGGTCCTCGGCGGCGACCCACGCAACTGGCTTCCCGGCGCCTACATACAATTCGTTCGCTACGCTGGGGTTGAGGTCACCGACGCGATTCGTGACCAGAAGGAGATTGACGGTTCGTTATCAGAAATGCTTCGCCGGCTTGATGAGGTGCTGGAGGCTAACGTGGCAAGGAAAACCGACCTTTCGGGCGGTTCGACACAGGTGCGCCCAGATTATCCGATCCTGGCGCTGCAGGAATTAGCCCGGAACGCGGTCATCCACCGCGCGTACGACGGAACTAATGCACCGGTCAGGCTGACCTGGTTTGATGACCGGGTGGAGATCACCAGTCCCGGCGGACCGTTTGGCGCTGTATCGATTGCTAACTTTGGCCGGCCGGAAGCAACCGATTATCGCAATCCAGCCCTAGCCTCCGCCGCCAAGGACCTTGGCTTTGTGCAGCGGTTTGGTTCTGGTATTCCACGAGCCCGCCTTGCACTGGTGCGTAACGGAAACCCGCCCCCGGACTTCAGGCAGAGGTGGCGTTCGTCCATGTCACACTTCGGGCGCTGCCATGAAAACCATCGGCTTTTTTAATAACAAAGGTGGCGTCGGCAAAACCACGCTGGTCTACCATGTTGCCTGGATGCTGGCGGAAATGGGTGTTTCGGTCATCGCTGCCGATTTCGATCCGCAAGCTAACCTTACCAGCGCCTTCCTGCCTGAAGACCGGCTGGACGAGATCTGGAATGATCCCGCCGCACTGACCGTGGCGGGTGCAGTTCGCCCGCTGATCGAGCGTGCAGGCGACCTTGTCCCACCCACGGTGGAACGGGTTGCTGATGATAAGATTGGGGTGATCATCGGGGACCTCGCGCTGTCGCGCTTTGAGGATGTGCTGTCCCAGGTCTGGCCGACTTGCCTTTCACGCGATGTAGGCGCTTTCCGGGTCACCAGCGCCTTCCATCGCCTTGTCCAACTCGCTGGCAAGGAAACCGGTGCCGATCTGGCGCTGGTCGACGTTGGTCCCAATCTCGGCGCCATCAATCGTGCTGCCTTGATCGCCTGCGACCACGTGGTGATCCCACTCGGTGCCGACCTTTTTTCGCTGCAGGGGCTTCGCAACGTTGGCCCAGCCTTGCGGGAATGGCAACGGGATTGGGCTGATCGCCTAGATCGTCGGCCGCCGACCACGATCGATCTGCCAACAGGATCGATGACGCCCGCCGGTTATGTGATCATGCGCCATTCGGTTCGCATGAATCGGCCTGCCAGCGCATTCGGCAAGTGGATGGCGCGCATTCCGACGGTCTATGCCGAGTCGGTTCTTGCGCAACCGTCGCTGCCTTGGGGCGGTGGCATAGACCCGCATTGCCTCGCGTTGTTAAAGGACTTCCGGTCGCTTATGCCTTTGGCACAGGAAGCACGAAAGCCAATGTTTCTGCTGAAGCCCGCGGATGGCGCGTTCGGCGGGCATCAGCAGGCGGTATTGGACTGCTATCGCGCTTTCCGTGATCTGACGCGGTGCATCTTATGGCAATGCAAGATTTTTCCCCTACTCGATTGGCCATCATTCAATGCCGGAAGTGTCGCATCCCGGTGAACACCATCGCCACCCCCGCCGCGTCCGCCGCTGCGATGACCGCCGCGTCCCGCATCGATCCGCCTGGCTGGATCACCGCCGTCGCACCTGCCGCCACGGCAGCCTCCAGGCCATCGGCAAACGGGAAGAACGCGTCGGACGCTACAACACTGGCCTCGGTCAACTGCCCCGGCAAGCCGGCCGCCTTCGCGGCCTCCTCGCTTTTCCAGGCGGCGATGCGCGTGGAATCCACACGATTTGGCTGGCCGGCGCCGATGCCAACCGTGGCACCTGCTTTCGCATAGACGATCGCGTTCGACCTCACGTGCTTGCAGACGCGGAAAGCGAACAGCAGGTCAGCCAGTTCCGCCTCTGTCGGCGACCGTTGGGTCACCACTTTCAACTCGGCCGCGGCGATCCGCCCGGAATCGCGCGTCTGCGCCAGGAATCCCCCCGCCAGGCTGCGGAATACCAATCCGCCGGATGATGGATCGGGCATCCCGCCCGTCAGCAACAGACGGATGTTCTTCTTACGCGCCAAGACCGCCTTCGCTGCCTCATCGGCATCCGGTGCCACGATGACTTCCGTGAAGATCGCCGAGAACTTCTCCGCCGCCGCCGCATCGAGGGTCCGGTTCACCGCGACGATGCCGCCGAAGGCCGACACGGGATCGCAGCGCAACGCGGCATCCCACGCCGCCGCCAGCGACATGCCGGACGCGACCCCGCATGGACTGGCGTGCTTGACGATCACCACCGTCGGCGCGTCGAACTCGGCCACGCATTCGAACGCCGCGTCGGTGTCGTTCAGGTTGTTGTAGGACAGTTCCTTGCCCTGCACCTGGACCGCGGTCGCCATTCCGGGACGATTGCCGGAGACGTAGAAGGCCGCTGCCTGATGCGGATTTTCGCCATACCGCAGCGTCTGCCGCAGCGTGCCGGACACGCTCAGGCGCTTCGGAAATGCCTCCGCGCGCTGCTCGGCGAACCACGCCGAGATGGCTGAATCATAGGCGGCGGTCCGGGCATAGGCTGCCCCCGCCAGCCGGCGGCGCAGCCGCAGCGGCGTTCCGCCGGATAAAGAAAATTCCGTCAAGACTTCAGCGTATTGATCCGGGTCGGTCAGCACCACCACGAAGTCGTGGTTCTTCGCCGCCGCGCGGATCAGCGCCGGCCCGCCGATGTCGATGGTCTCGACGCAATCATCATACGCGGCACCGTTCGCAACGCTCGTCTCGAACGGATACAGGTTCACCGCCACCAGATCGATCGGCGCGATGCCATGTCGCGCCATCTGCGCCATATGCTCCGCCACATCACGCCGGCCGAGAATGCCGCCATGGATCTGCGGCACCAGGGTCTTCACCCGTCCATCCATGATCTCCGGAAAGCCGGTATGCTCGGAGACTTCCCTGACCGGCACCCCAGCCTCCCGCAAGGCCTGGGCGGACCCTCCGGTGGAGACGATCTCAACGCCCCGCTCCGCCAGCGCCTGGGCGAACGGAACCAGGCCCGCCTTGTTTGAAACCGAGAGCAACGCGCGTCGGATGGGAACGATGTCGATCATGGCGGCGCATCCACTCCTGCTGCACGCGCGGCGGGATAAACTGACAAGCCCAGCAGGTCCAGGGTGCGGGCCAGCACGTTCGCCTCGTCATAGTGATCCAGCGCTCGCTGCCGGCCCGCCTGTCCCATCCGCGCGCGCAGACCGGGATCGCGGGTCAGTGCCCGCAAGGCCGACGCCAGCGCCACCGCATCGCCAGCACGCACCTTCAGGCCCGTGAGACCATCCTCCACCTGCTCCGCGGGACCACGCACATCGGTGGCGACGACCGGCAGACCCGTCAGCATCGCCTCGATCACCGACATCGGCAGACCCTCGAACCGGCTAGGCAGGGTGAAGATGTCGGCGGCGGCCAGCAAGGCAGCGATGTCAACCCGATAACCCAGCAGCCGCAGCCGTTCCCCTAGTCCGGCGGCATGCAGCACCGCGATCATGTCCGCCCCCCGGTCGCTCGCCAGGCGTTCCCCGACGACCCACAGTTCCGCGTCGGGCACCGAGCGTATCGCCGCGGCCAGTTCAGGATAACCCTTGTGCCAGACCAGGCGGGACACGGCGATGACCACCACCCGGTCGTCGGTCACGCCGAACCCGTCCCTGATCCGCGCCCGCGCGGCGGGATCTGGACGAAACACCGAAGGATCACGGCCGTTGCCGACCGCGACAGCGTGTTTGCAAATCCGCAGGCGGCATGCGTCACGCGCCTCGGCCACCGAAACGGTCAGGAACACATCGGTCGCCCGCGCAGCCAGCCACTCCATGATGAACGACAGCACCCGGCGCGGTGCCGACGAGGACGCGTGGTTGAACAGGAAGCCGTGGCACGTATAGGCGACCACCGGCACCCCCGCGGCGCGTGCCGCCAGCCTGGCCAGGAAGCCGCTGATCGGCATATGGGCGTGGACGATGTCGGGCTTCTCGGCGCGCAGAATGGCAATCAGGGACCGGACGACGCGGATGTGCGCCATGGGTGACAAGCGGCGGACGAACGGAACGGCGATCACCCGGAACCCTTCGGCGCGAACGCCGTCCAACAGCGGGCCTTCGGCGCAGGCTCCCACGACCTCATGCCCCTCGGCGCGGATCGCGCGCATCAGCGGCAGCAGGAAATGCCGCAGGGAAAAATCGACATTGGTAATCTCGATGACTTTCATCAGGCGTCACTGACGACGGTAACAGCAAGGCGGCGGCTTTGCCGGTTCCGCCTAATAGCGCCTCGTTTCATGGACCCATTCGCTGCAAGCGATCGCCATTTGCCAGGATGACCCGCGCAAGCGCCGCGGCTGCGCCACGCAAACCGGTTCGGGCCCCCATGACCACAAACTCCGCATCGGCAAGATCAGGCAGGCGGCATGATGCCGGCATCTCCGACAGTCCCTCGGGCATCAGTCCGCGAGCATGCACGGTGACACCCAGTCCAGCCAGCGCGGCGGCGCGCAAGCCGCTCAGGCTGCCGCTGGTGCAGGCGATGCGCCAGGTCAGGCCGGCCCGTTCCAGCGCCTGAAGCGCCACCGACCGGGTGATGCTGGGGGGATTGAAGAGGATCAGCGGTATGGGTTCGCCGGGTTCAATACGGGTGGCGGTGACTCCGATCCAGGCCAGCCGGTCGCGCCAGACCAACTGCCCGCGTTCGTCACCCGCCGGCCGCTTCGCCAATACCAGATCAAGTTCACCGGCATCCAGGTGTTCATGCAACGTGGCACTGACGCCAACTTTCAGTTCCAGGTCCACCAACGCGTGTTCACGCACGAAGTCACGCAGCAGTTCCGGCAGGCGGGTGCTGACGAAATCCTCCGATGTGCCGAAGCGAAGCCGGCCGCGAAGCCTGGAGCCGGCAAAATGGCGGCGGGCACGGTTGTTGATGTCCAGAATGGACTGGGCGAAACCGGTCATCGCTTCCCCATCCGCGGTTAGTTCGACCGAATGGGTGTCGCGCACGAACAGGCGGCGGCCGGTGCTGGCCTCCAGCTTGCGGATGTGCTGGCTGACCGTCGACTGCCGCAGGCGCAGGCGCTGGCCGGCCTCGGTAAAGCTGCGAGTGCGCGCGACGGCGAGGAAGCTTTCCAGGTGTGTCGGCTCGAACATCGGGTGTCATGTCATCGTGAAACGTGATGACAATAAGCGCGGTCAGCGCAATTCACAATAAGCATTCATCGGTCCATTGTGCGTGGTGTTGTCGCAGAAGAATATCGCCGATGCACCCGAAGGCGCTGCTGTCCCGGCTGCCGATCGATCCCTACATCGCCGCGATTGTCGGCATGGTCTGTGTGGCCTCGCTGCTGCCGGTGCACGGCCATGGGGCGGTGATCGCCGGCTATGCGACCGAGGCCGCCATCGCCCTTCTCTTCTTCCTGCACGGTGCTCGCCTGTCACCGAAAGCAGCCTTGGCCGGCGCCAGGAACTGGCGGCTGCACCTTGTGGTGCTGGCTTCGACCTTTGTCCTGTTCCCGGCGCTGGGGCTGGCGGCGAAGGCACTGTTTCCGCATCTGCTCACGCCGCCACTCTGGACCGGCGTGATCCTGCTGTGCATGTTGCCTTCAACCGTTCAGTCGTCGATCGCGTTTACCTCGATCGGCCGCGGCAATGTGCCGGCCGCGCTTTGCGCCGCCACCGCGTCCAATTTGCTGGGCATGGGGCTGACGCCTCTGCTCGCCGGGCTGTTGCTCAGCACGCAGGGCGGGTTCTCCATCAGTGGTGCCGGCCACATCATCGTGCAGCTTCTGCTGCCGTTCGCGGCGGGGCAGCTTGTCAGGCCGTGGATCGGCGAATGGGCGTTGCGGCACAGGACGCTGCTGGGGCTGGTGGACCGGGGGTCGATCCTGCTGGTGGTCTATACCGCGTTCAGCGAGGGCGTCACCCAGGGCATCTGGCACCAGGTCAGCCTGGGCGATCTTGGGCGGCTGCTGGCGGTGAATGTTGTGCTGCTGGCGGCGGTGCTGGCGATCACCACCTCCGGCAGTCGGCTGCTGGGGTTCGCCCGCGCCGATGAAATTACCATCGTCTTCTGTGGCTCGAAGAAAGGCTTGGCGGGTGGCCTGTCGATGGCGACCGTGCTGCTGGCCGGGCAGTCGGTCGGGCTGATCGTGCTGCCGCTGATGCTGTTTCACCAGATCCAGCTAATGGCCTGCGCCGCGCTGGCGAAGCGCTATGCGAACGGCGGCCTTCGTGCCGAAGTGGAAGCCGCGGCGGCCGGCATCGTCGGCGTGGTGCGCTAGGATTGCTTGCTACAGTCTGATCCTGTGATTCATTCGCCTTGAACGTTTCACTTAGAGCATGATCGTTTTAAGTTGACTCCTGCGTGAGTAGGGGTTCCGGCGCGGCCTAAAATCTGATCCAAGCTGTGGGCTGGGTCGGAGGCCAGCATGGATGGGTGCTCCTTACACGTTGGATTTGCGAGAACGCGCTGTCGCGGCATTCCGCTCAGGCAGGAGCCGGCTTGAGACGGCGACCCTCTTCCAGGTCAGTGAGTCGTCTGTGCAGCGGTGGTCGCGGCTGGATCGACAGAAGGGCAGCGTGGCGGCGCAGGGGCTGGGTGGTCATCGGCCCTTCGCACTGGCCAACGAACGCGACAGGATTATCGAACGGATTGCGCAACAGCCGGATCTGCCGTTGCGCGCACTGCTCGCTGAGTTGCAAGACCGTGGCATCACGGTGAGCTATTTTGCTGTCTGGAACATCGTTGACCGCGCTGGTCTCAGCTTTAAAAAAAAGCCTGCACGCCAGCGAGCAGGATCGTCCCAATGTTGCCCGTCGGCGCCTGCAATGGCAAAAGCGGCAGGATAAAGTTGATCCCAGACGGCTTGTTTTTGTAGACGAAACCTGGACGAAGACGAACATGACCCCGATCCGGGGGCGGTGCCCGGTCGGCCAGCGTCTGCTCGCCAAGGTGCCGCATGGTCATCGCCAGACGCAAACCTTCGTTGCCGCCCTGCGATGCGACGGCATTCATGCGCCATGCCTGCTCGATCAGCCGATGAACGCGATCAGTTTTCGCGCCTATGTCGAGCAGTTCCTGGTGCCGACGTTACGACCGGGCGACGTTGTGATCATGGATAATCTGAGCAGTCACAAGGGCCCTGTCATCCGCAAGGCAATCCGGACAGCGGGTGCAAAGCTGATTTTCCTGCCACCCTATAGTCCCGACCTCAACCCGATCGAGCAGGTGTTCGCCAAACTCAAAACCCTGCTGCGCAAGGCCAACGCCCGCACCATCGACGCAGTGATCGAAGCGATCGCCAAGCTCCTCGACGAGTATACCGTCGAAGAATGCGCCAATTACCTCGTCAACTCCGGCTACGGGTCAACCTAAAACGATCATGCTCTAGCGCCATCATGCGCTATGTGCGCATCCCGAGCACGACGGGGCGGCGGGTGATGTCGAGCCGCACCTCCACCCATTCGACGAACTTCGCGGCGGGATAGCTGATCAGGAAATAGATCGCCGCGACCATGGCGAAGATCTCGAAGTGCTTATAGGTGGCGGATGCCAGCAATTGGCCGCTGAACATCAGGTCGCGCATGGTGATCACCGACACCAGCGCGGAATCCTTGAAGATCGACACGAAGAAGTTACCGATTGACGGAACGATGATGCGGATCGCCTGCGGCAGGATGATGCGGCGGAGCATCAGGCGGCGCGACATGCCGACCGAGGCCCCGGCTTCCCATTGGCCTTTCGGAATGGCCTGGATGCCGGAGCGGAACACCTCCGCCATGTAGGCCGTATAGTTCAGCGTCAGTCCCAGCACGCCGGACACGAACGGGGTAAGGACAATGCCGGCATAGGGCAGCACGTAGTAGATGAAGAACAGTTGCAGCAGCAGGGGCGTGCCGCGGATGAACTGGATATAGACCGCGGCCAGCATTCGCACCGGCCACGGCCGGGACATGCGGGCGATGCCGGTAATCAGCCCGCACAGCAGCGCCAGACAGAACGCCAGTAGCGAAACCGCGATCGTCAGCATCGCGCCGTGCAGCAGCGACGGCAGGAATTGGATCATGTCGGCGAGCGAGAACATCCAATCTCCTGTCGCGGCGCCGGACCCGTCGCCGCTGTGGCTTGTAGACCTTGTGCGAACGTCTGACGCGGAAGGCTAGTTGTTGTAGCCGCTCAGGCCCCACTTCGAGAGAATCTTCTTCATCTCGTCGTTGTACTCCATCCACTGCACCGCGGAGGAGAACGCGGTAACCCACTGTATGTCGCCCTGCCGGAAGGCGTAGCTGCTGTATCCGGCGGGATTTTTGAATGTGCGCGGCTGGTAGTCCTCGACGATCTCAATCTTCCACTCCGGGTGCTGCTTCATCTGCGCCGCGGCCACCGGCTGGTCGAACAGCGCGGCATCGGTGCGGCCGATGGCAAGTTCGGGAATGATCTGCGCCCAGTCCTTGTAGCCCTGGAAGTTGACGCCGGGGATCGCCTGGATCCACTCTGCGTAGTTGGTGCCCAACAGCGAGCCGACGGTATGGCCTTTCAGGTCGGTCAAGGAATGCAGCTTGTTCGGATTGCCCTTCGGCACGATCAGCGCCTCGGCGTAGTAGTACGTCGGAAAGCAGAAGCTCACCACCTTGGACCGGTTCTTGGTGTAGTGAATCGAGTCGCCGACGATGTCGAACCGGCCGTCCAGCAGGCCCGGGATCAGCCCGTCGAACGTCACCGTCTGCACATTGATCTTGGGGATCTTCAGCATTTTGACGATGTATTTGATGATGTCGCCGTCCAGTCCGGTCCATTCGCCCGTCTTCGGGTCCAGGAACGAATACGGCCAGTCGTTGGAGGTGCCGACGACCAGGCCCTTCTGCTGGACCTTGCTGAGCGACTCGTCGTCCGAGTTGATCTTCAACAGCGTGAAATCGGCGAAGCTGGTATCGACCGGCGGGGGCGTGGCGGGTGCCGCGCGGGCTGGTCCGCCGGTTGCCGCCAGCAGCGCCGCGGCACCGCCGACGGTGCCCGACCGGATCAGGCCGCGCCGTCCCACCGGTTGGTGTTCCATCCTGGCCGGGATTGGCTTCTCGGTCATGGCTTGCTGCCTCCTGTTGCGTGATCGCTGGCTTTGGCGGGTGCGGGCGGCGGCGGCTCATCGTCATTGCCGTTCCGGTTCAGGATCGACTGCAGGAACTGCCGCGTGCGTGGGCTGCGCGGCGCGGTGAACACCACGTTCGGCGGACCCTCCTCGACGATGGCGCCCTGGTCCATGAACACCACGCGGTCGGCGACATCACGCGCGAAATCCATTTCGTGGGTGACGACCACCATGGTCATGCCTTCGCTGGCCAATCGACGCATCACGCGCAGCACCTCGCCGACCAGTTCGGGATCAAGCGCCGAGGTCGCCTCGTCGAACAGCATGACCTTGGGGTTCATCGCCAAGGCGCGGGCGATCGCCACACGCTGCTGCTGTCCGCCGCTCAATTGATGCGGGTAGGCATCCGCCTTGGCTTGCAAACCAACCTTGCGCAGCACCGCCATGCCCCGCTCACGCGCCTGCACGGCCGGCTCATGCAGCACCTGCACCGGCGCCTCGATGACGTTGCCGAGCGCGGTGAGGTGCGGGAACAGGTTGAAGGACTGGAACACCATGCCGATCTGCGCACGGATCGCTTCGATGCGCTTGTCCGGGTCGATCATTACCTTCCCGGCCTGCGTGTAGCGATACACCGGGCGGCCTTCGAAATGGATGCTGCCGTCGTCGATGCCTTCAAGATGATTGATGCAGCGGAGCAAGGTCGATTTGCCCGCGCCCGACGGGCCGATGATGCAGACGACCTCGCCCTTCTGGACGGCCAGCGACACGTCAGTCAGCACCCCGAGGCGGCCGAAGGACTTCCAGATATGGTCCAGCCGGACGATCGGCATGGATGTGGCGCCGGATCTCGCGTGGGCCTCGACCGCATCCATCATGCAGTATCCTTTTGTTGGAGGTCGGCTGGCGATCTCGAGGAATGGTCAAGCAAGCGCTGTACCAGCCCCCCAGCGGCCGGGACCGGAGTGTCACCTGGGATGCGGCGGGAGAAGGTGACGCTGACTTCTGCATGGTTTTGGTGCAGCGCTCATTCGCCACGCCCTGTGCCGCGGCATTGTTCGTATGGCGGCGTAGTGCTTCCCTGCTCGCGGTGGTGGAGTGAAATCGATTGCGTATCGCAATAACCGGCGGGTCCGGCCGCCTCGGACGTCATGTCCTGCGAGCATTGAGCGGCCACGCGCTACGCGTGCTCGACCTCGTCGCTCCCTTCAATCAGGGCGTGGATTTCCGGCGTGCCGACCTGCGTGAGCTCGATGTACTGATCGCGGCCATGCAGGGGATTGAGGTGGTTGTGCATCTAGGCGGCATCGACCGCTCGGTGGCGACGGATGACGCGGTCACCATGCAGGTCAATTCCGTGGGCACCTGGAATGTATTCGAGGCCAGCCGGCTGGCCGGCGTTCGCCGGGTGATCCATTGCTCGAGCAGCGCGGTCACCGGCATCGACCATTCCAATCCGACCATGCCACCCGATTATCTGCCGATCGATGAGGCGCACGTGTCACGCCCCACCGATGCCTATGGGCTCAGCAAGCTCTGCGGTGAGCAGATCGCGGAAGCCTATGCTCGCCGTGGGCTGGAGGTGCTGGTTCTGCGGCCCTGTTTCATTGCATTCGCAACCTTGGCCGGTTTCATGTGCGGCGAGTCCAGACCGGCGGATCGTGATGAACCGATGCCATACCTGCGCGCCTATGTCGGACCCGAGGACTGCGCGCGCGGCTTTGCCGCCGCCGTCAACCTGGTGAACTACACCGGCTTTGATCGGTTCTTTCTCGCCGCCGCCGACACGTTCGCGAACGCCCCCACCGTTGCTCGCCTGGAGGCACTCTATAGCCGGTGGATTCCGTTACGCGAGCCGGCGCTTTACACGGACTTTCCCCAAGCCTCGCCCGTCAGTCATGCTCAAGCTCGGTTGCGCCTGGGCTGGACGCCGACCACGCGCTGGTCCGGCACCGGTATCGAGATGGCGCCCGCCGGCACTGACAGGTTGATGGGCTGACAGCCTGAAGCGCGATTGGTTTAGGTTGACCCAGAAGTCGCGCTTTACTCATTCTCAGGCGATCACTCTAAGCCTTCCGTTGCAGGCTGCTCAGACAGATCGCCTCGAACTGACGCGCCACGTGGGACCAGGAGAACCGCTCCTCCATCAAGCGCCGCGCCGCGGTGGCAAGACAGCTCCGCATCGCGGCGTCGTCCAGCAGCGTCAGGATGGACCGTGCGAAAGATGGACCATCATCGGCACGCAGAAAGTCTTCGCCGTCGGTGACGTCCAGCCCCTCGATGCCTAGCGTCGTCGAGACAACCGGCCGGCCCATCGCCATCGCCTCGAATGCCTTGATGCGCGTGCCGCTGCCGACGAACAGCGGGATCACGTAGACGTTTGCCTGCGCGACGTGGGGGCGGATATCGTCGACAAAGCCGGTCAGGGTGACGGCCAAGCCGCGCTGCTTGATTTTCTCGGACAAGGAGGCGGGCGGATTGCGACCAATGATCACCGCCCGGATGCGCGGCCGGACAGCGAGCAACAGGGGAAGCACCTCGTCCAGCAGGAAATGGATGCCCTCGACATTGGCGGCCCAGCTCATGGTGGCGGTGAAGATCAGCGTGCCGCCATCCGTGCCGGGATCTCCGGCGGCCTCGGGCGGGTTCATGGCGAAAAAATCGAGGTCGACGCCGGTGTCGATCGCCTCCACCGCAGACAAGTGGTAGCGCGTGGTCAGGACGTCCCGGTCGCGGCTGGAGACGGCAATCACTGTATCGTAGCGCGACAGGCTTTCGTGCTCGAACCGCTGCATTTTCCGGCTCTGGTCCGCCCAGACCCATTTCCACAGACCTGTAGCCCGCTTGGCATGGCGTTCGAAGATCTCGGTTTCGACGTTGTGGGTGAACAGGATGCTGGCCGATCTGATCCGGTCCGGCATCAGCACGTCGGCATGCGGGAAATCCACCACCACGACGTCGGGTTTGCCTGCCAGCGCATTACCGACCACGCTGCTGCCGGCGAAGGACCGATCGGTCGCGACGGCGATAGGCAAGCGGCTGGCCAGGGCGCGGAACCGGCGAGCTGACGACGGCGGCGCCTCCTGCCACGACGCGAAACGATCGCTGACGGCGGCGATATCCGCGTCAAACGGTATCAGGTCCTTCGGCGCCGGAGAGGCCAGAGTAATGTGGAACGCGCCGCCCTTCAGGCCGCGCAGGATGTTGCCGGTGCGGATCTTGCCGCCCTGGTCCATCGGAAACAGGAAGCGCGGGCTGACGAACAGCAGGCGCGGGCGCTTCACCAGCACAGGCCCTCATACATTATGCCGGGAAGCCCACGCAGGTCCGCCAGGCCGGCAAGATCGATTACCACGCGCCCGCCCAGGGCGGCGCGCAAGGCCGGCCTGTCCTCCGCCGCGATGTGGCCGATGATGGCGACCTTGGTGCCGGACAAGGCGGCTTCCGGGCTGATCACCATCAGCCGCTCCAGATGCGGGATTTCCCGGTCGATGTAGGCGCGGTTGGCGCCCATCAGGCGGGCGACCTGGACGAACCGGTCGTAGATGCGCAGGTCGTAGCCCTTGCCGAGCAGTTTCTCGGCCAGCAGCACGAACGGGGATTCACGCAGGTCGTCGGTGCCCTGCTTGAACGACAGGCCGAACAGCGCCACCGGCTGGCGCCCGTGACGTGCAACGGCTTCAAAAGTACGGTCGATGATCGCCTGATTGGCCGGCAGCAACTGCTTCAGCAATGGCGTCCCCAGGCCGCGTTGATCGGCCAGGGCCAGGAAGCTGCGTACGTCCTTCGGCAGGCAGGACCCGCCGAAGGCGAAGCCGGGACGCAGATAGGCCGACGAGATGTTCAGCACCCGGTCCTCGCACACCAGGCGGAAAGCCTCCCGCGCATCGACGCCGTGGGCGGCGAGAACGGCACCGGCCTCGTTCGCGAACGCCAGCTTGATGGCGTGGAAGACGTTGGAGATGTGCTTGACGCTTTCGGCCACCCGGATCGGCGCGACATGCACCGGGGCGGTCAGTGGCGCGTAGAGTTCGCGCAGCACCGTGGCGTCGTCACCCGGTGAAGCGCCAATCAAGGTGAACGGGGGCGCCCGGAAATCGCGGACCGAGGAGCCTTCGCGCAGGAACTCCGGATTGCTGTAGTAGGAAAGACGATCGCCTAGCCGCCGGCCGCTGGCCTGCTCCAGCAGCGGAATGACGCGGTCCTCGGCCGTGCCGGGCGGGACGGTGGAACGCATCACGACGGCATGCGGGCCAGCCTTGTCGCGTAGCGCGCCGCCGATCGCGTTGATGACGCTGTCCACCGCGCCCAGAGCCACGCTGCCGTCCCGTGCGCTGGGTGTTCCGACCGAAATGAACGACACGTCCGTTCCCGCCACCGCGGACGCAACATCGTCCGTTGCGGTCAGCCGGCCCTGCCGCACCGCGCCGGCAATGAGCGTATCAATCGCTTCCTCCACGATCGGGGAGCGGCCGGAGGCGAGCATGGCGATCTTGTCGGGAGAGATATCGACGCCGACGACCTCATGCCCCAGTTCGGCCAGGCAGCCGCAGGAAACAACACCGACATAGCCGATGCCGAAGACGGAAATACGCATGCGCGAGCGACCCTTAGCCGTTGGAGGGTCACTTTATTGCATGAAATCACAACCAGAGGGTGTAATTTTCGTTGCTATTCCGCTGCGGCGCGGGCGGCGGTCCGTTCGGCGATTAGTTGCTTCGTCAGCGGCAGCAGCGACCGGCCATACTCAATGTTATCCGCCAGCGGATCGAAGCCACGGATCAGGAACGTGGTCACGCCAAGGTCGTAGTAGTCGCACAGTGCCTCCGCCACCTGCTGGGGCGTGCCGACAAGGCTGGTGGAGTTGCCGCTGGCGCCGGTCAGCAGTGCCGCACCCATCCACAGGCGTTTGTCCAGACGCTCCCCCTGTGCCGCGGCGGCCAGCAGACGCTTGGAGCCTTCGTTGACCGGATTTCGCGGCGGGAGTCCAGCAGCGGCCCTGCGCGCGATGATGGTTTGCTTGATAGCCTCGGCACGGGCCCAGGCTTCGTCCTCGGTCGGCGCCAGGATTGGCCGCAGCGACAGGCTGACGCGGACGGTACGGTCGTGCCTCGCTGCCTGCACACGGAGGCGCGAGGTGATTTCACGCACCTGGTCGTGGGTCTCGCCCCAAAGGGCGTAAACGTCGGCGTGCTTGGCGCTGACGGCAATGGCGGCTTCCGACGCGCCGCCGAAGTAGATCGGGATGCGAGGCTTTTGCACGCAGCGGATTGCGGTGGAGGCGCCGGCGAAGCGGTAGAACCGGCCTTCGTGGTTCACCGTTGCGCCAGGCTCGGTCCAGATGCGTTTGAGGATGTCCACGTACTCATCAGTACGGGCGTAGCGATCTTCTTTTGGCAACGTGTCACCGTCGCGGAACTGGTCGGTGTCATCGCCGCCGCTGATCACATGGATCGCCGCTCGGCCGCCGGTGATCTGATCCAGCGTTGCGAATTTCCGCGCAGCCACAGTAGGAGCAACAAACCCAGGCCGGTGCGCCACAAGGAAGCCGAGCCGTTCGGTGTGAGCGGCCGCGGCGGCGGCAAGCAGGAATCCATCCGGCCCATCGGAAAAGTATCCGACCAGCACCTTGTCGAAGCCACCGGCCTCGGCGACCTGGGCGAAATCCCGGACGTAGCCGCGGTCCAGCACGACGGGCGGAGGCGCCATGGTCTCTGACGCCTCGCGATGATGGATCATGCCGATGAATTCGACGGTCATGGAGCGGTTCCTCTTGCCGGCTGGATATCCTGCCGAACCTGCGTTCAGACGGAAACACCCTAACCATCATTGGCCAGTTTGCCGAGCCATGATGGTCAGGGTGTCAGCTTTTGCAGAACGGGCGGCAATGGCAGCAGAACGCTGCCGCCATTGCATCCATCACGGAAGCAAGTATGGAGGATCCTTCCGGCTGGCCGTCAGACCGGCTGCGGAAACCGCGGCAGGACATGCTCCGCGTAGAAATCGATCACCCGCTTCTGGTCCGGCTGCCCAGAATGGATGTTGACGATGGTGACGCCGCTTTCGAACAGCTTCTGCGCCGCGGCGATGTGTACAGCGGGGTCGGTGCCAATCGCCCATGTCTTCATCACCTGATCCAGCGGCGTCTCCGCGTCAGCACGCTGCTGAATTCGCTCCGGGCTGGGAACATCAAAGAGGTTGTGCCAGGCCTTCACACCGAAGCGCCAAAGTTGGGCGGCCTGCTTGGCAGCCGCCTCGTCACCAACGACGACATAATGTTCGAGCATGACGGGCATGTCGGCGGTGTTCTTGCCCGCGGCCTGCGCGCCGGCTTCCCACTCTGTCTTATACTTCTGCCACGACATCGGATCGGTAATCAGGCCGTCGCCATACTGCCCGGCCAGCCGCATGGACTTTTTCCCGTTGGCGGCCGTCAGCAGCGGAATTGGCTTCGCCGGAGGATCAAAAAGTTTACCATTGACCGTGTAATATGTGCCTTTGTGGGAAACCTCCTGTCCGGTCCAGAGCTGGCGAATGATCGCCATGGCCTCGATCAGCCGGTCCCAGCGCTCCTGCCACTTTGGCCATTCACCCGTGGCGGCCTGCTCGTTCAGCGCTTCGCCCGATCCGACGCCCAGGAAAACCCGGCCGGGATACAGGTGACTGAGCGTGGCCCATGTCTCGGCCACGACGGCTGGCCGATAGCGCAGCGTCGGGCAGGTCACGGCGGTACCCATCCAACTATGCGGTGCATGGGCACCAAGCGCACCCATGGTGACCCAGGCCTCTCCGGCATGGCCCTGGTCCGACTGCCAAGGCTGAAAGTGATCGCTGGTGGCAAGCGCATTGAACCCGGATCGCGAGGCCAATCCACCGAGCTGCACGATCTCGGGGACGGGAAACTGCTCGTGCGCCAGCGTATAGGCGAACATGCCCTTGCGCAGCGGACCAGGACCTTGCGCCTGTCCGTGGTGGTTCGGCGCCGGTGTGGGGCGTCCCGGCGCCCCGGGCTGGGCCTGCGCTGTAGCCAGGCCAAGACCGGATGCGCCGGCCAGCATGGACGTCCACTTCAACAGGTTTCGCCGGTCCGGATCGGGGGGTGCCGGATCTATTAATGTGTGGGGCGTGGCGCTGTGATCAGAAAGCATGGGGAACTCCGTCGGTCCTGGCGATGCGGCCCGAACGGCGGAACAGAGCGAGAGTTGCACGTTTCAGGCGGCTGCGTCGCGTCCAGCGGTTCACCGCAGCGTCATCAGGTCATCGCCGCAAGAACAGTGGCGGGGCTGTCGCCCATCGCCGACGGCGTCCAGTCCCGGCGCGTCGTCATCAGTTCGATCAGCGCCGCGGTATCCTTGTCGCGATCCAGTCCGGCCGCTGCCTGGATTAGGCCATTCTTGACGTAGTAGGCGAGGAACTCAGGCTTCTCCAGATCGCCATGCACCACGATATCGTCCCATTCGACGGCATGACCAATATAGTCGAGACGCTTGAGGTACTGGATCGTCCAGAACACCGGAACCGCCTCATAGCGCGTGGTCTGGCCGAGCATGTTGAGTGCTGCGACGCGGCCTTGTTGCTGTGCAACACGCCAGTGTTCAACTCGGATCGGATCGCCGTCGCCATGCAGCGGGAAATGCGCGATGTCGCCAGCCGCATATAGCCCATCCGTCACGCGAAGGTTGGCATCGACCGGAATACTGCCGTCCTGATGCAGCACGATGCCGTCCAGGTAGCTGGTGGCTGGCCGCACGCCAAAGCCAATGACCACGAGATCAGCGGCCAGTGCCTCGCCACCTGCCAGGACGACGCGGCGCACGTGGCGGTCGCCTTCAAGGGCTTTGATCTCGCATCCGAGGCGGAAGGTCACGCCTCGTTTCTCGTGCAAGGACGTGAAGGCGGTTCCAATCCGCGCACCCAGTTGTTTCTCGAACGGCGCTGTCTCCTTGCCGACCACGGTGACATCCAGACCACGCTCCCGCAGGCTAGCCGCGACTTCCATGCCAATGAAGCTGGCACCCAGGACCACCACGCGCTCGCTACGTTCCGCCTGCGCCAGAATAGCGTCGGCGTCGTTTCGGCTACGCAACAGAAACACATTCTGAAGGTTGGCGCCGGGCAGGTCGGGCCGTTTTGGCGCGCCACCGGTGGCCAGCAAGGCAGCATCATAGTGCAGGCTGGTGCCGTCGGCACAGGTGATCTGCCGCCTATTGGCATCGACGTTGGTCACCTCGGCAGTCCACCGCTCGATGCGGTGTTGCCTGTAGAATGACTGTGTCTGCAACGGCGACTTTTCGGCGCCTTGCTCACCAGACAAGGCATACTTGCTGAGAATCGTGCGGTCATAGGGCACCCGGTTTACTTGGTCGAGCATGACCAGCCGCCCATCAAATCCTGCCTGACGTAGGGTCTGCGCGGCGACCGCGCCGGCGGCGCCCGCGCCAACGACTACGAAGCAGCGGGAATCATGAGCCTGTTCCGCATGAGCAGGCGTCTCCGCCGGATAAGTCAGCAGCACGCGCTGTCCGTCAACGCGGACATCATAACGGTTAAGACTGTCCAAGGCAGGCGGCTCCAGAACCGTACCGGTCTGAATGCAGAACGTTGCCTTGTGCCACGGACAGACTAGACGGTTGCCGTGCCGCACGCCCTCGACAAGCGGAGCACCCGCATGGGGACAGGTGGCGTCCACGGCATGAACGTCGACACCATCTCGTATGAGCAGGATCTTGTCGCCTTCGACCTCGATCGGTTGCATCGCCCCGGCGGGTAGATCATCCAGGCGGGCGACCTCGTACTCACGCCTCGGCATGACGGTGCTCCCATTTCAGCTATGTAAACGTAAGCCTGCGCCACCTTGAAGGTTCATCAGTATGCGATGTTCTGAACACGTGGCTCGGCGTAGATCAGCGGCTCGCCGTCTGCTTGGCCGTGTCCTGCTGCCCGGGCGGCGGTCTTGAAACCTGCACCTTGCTGCCGTCCGCGAGTTCCGTGGGCGGGCTCATCACCAGCAATTCACCGCCCTGCAAGCCCTCCCGCAATTCGGCGGTCGTGCCGAAGTCACGATAGATCGAAACCTTTGCAAACTTGATCGTGTCATCGGGCTGCACCGTCGCGACCCGCAGGCCCTCGGCATTGAACACCAGCGCCTCGTCCGGGACGATGACACCCGGGGCCTGACGCGGGATGGAGAAGGCCACGTCCACGAACAGGCCGGGCTTCAGCGCGCCATCCGGGTTGTCCACGTCGACTTCAGTCAGCATCGAGCGAGAGGCGGACTGCAACGCGACCGCACTGCGGGCGACACGCGCCTTGAAAACCCGGCCAGGCATTTCCGGCACTGTCACCTGGGCCTTCACGCCATCCTTCATGCCAATGGCGCTGCTCTGCGGCACATAGATGGCGATGCGCAGGACGTCGTCGCGGGCAATGGTGAACAGCGGCGTGCCGGTGCTGGTGTCCGAGGTCAGCAGATCACCGGTTTCCACGTTACGGGCGGTAATCACACCGTCGAACGGCGCTGTCACCCGTTCAAAGGCGGTCAGTGCCTGCAGCCGGTCAACCGTTGCCTGTTGCGCCTTCAGATTGGCGACTGCCACGGCCACGCCGGCCTCGGCATTGGCGATGCCCGCTGTCTGCACGGAAAAGTTCGCCGTCGCGTTGTCGGCGTTCTGCTTGGTTTCCCAACCCTGGCCAGCCAGCGTCGTTTCACGGTATTTCGTGACGTTGGCCAATTTTGCATTGGCCTGGGAGGACTGCACCTGCGCCTGTGCCTGCAGCACAGCGGCACGAGTCTGGCCAAGCTGGGCCTGTGCCTGTTCAAGCTGTTGGTCGAGATCAGGCGCGGTGATACGCAGCAACAGATCGCCAGCATGCACGCGGCTGCCAATGTCGACGCGCCGCTCCGCCACATAGCCGGTGGCGCGGGCATAAAGGTTAGACACGTTGAAGGCCTCGGTCTGGCCCGGCAGCGTCACGTCGACCGGCGTGTCGACCTTCTGCGCCGTGGCGGTACGCACCTGTGGAACAAAATCCCGTTGCTGTTGCTGGGTTTCCGTGGCGGCGGCGTAAGTCTGCCAGTGCAGGTAGCCGCCCAGCCCAAGTAGCGCCAAGATCGGAGCAAGGACGAAAACCAGGATGCGCTTGGATGGCGGCGGCGGCGTGGTCTTATCCGGCTGCCGCTCGTCGCGTGATGTTTCACGCGCTGGCTGGTCAGGCTTCTCCTGGTCGGGATCGTTCAAGCCATGCTGCCTCGGATCGCGCGGCTGCGGGCCATGCCTCTCGCCGCTGTCGATGGTTGAATCGTTCATGCGTAATCTTCCAGAGGTTTGGCTTCCCCGCGACGCAAGGTCGCGTAGAGGAACGGCACGAACAGCAGGGTCGAACAGGTGCCGACGCTGATCCCGCCCAGCACGGCCCGCGCCAGCGCGGCATTCTGTTCACTGCCTTCACCAATGCCAATCGCCATCGGCAGCAGGCCCACGAACATCGCGCCGGCCGTCATCAGCACGGGTCGCAGACGGGTTTCCCCGGCGGTGATCGCGGCCTCCTCGGCACCGCAACCCGTCTGCTCCCGATGTTCCCGCGCGAAGGTCACCAGCAGAATAGAGTTCGCCGAGGCGACACCCACACTCATGATGGCGCCCATCAGCGACGGGATGGAGAAGCTGGTCTGGGTAATGAACAGGCTGGCAACGATGCCGCAGAAGGCCAACGGCAAGGCTGCCAGCACCACGAATGGATCACCCCATGTCTGGTAGTTCAACACCATCAGCAGATACACCGCCACCATCGCCACGATCAGGCCGATACCGATGTGGAAGAATGCCTGGTCCTTGCTCTGGATTTGGCCGCGAATCGAAATCTTGTCCGGCGGCTGCAACTGCTTCTGCATGTCCGTTACGATCTGGCCGATTTCACCCTCCACCCCGCCCAGGTCACGATCCTGCACCGCGGCGTAGATGTCATAGGTCGGCTGGGTGTTGACGTGGTTGGCCACCGTCTGCTCGCTGCCGCGTTGCATGGTCGCGACGTTGGACAGCAACTGCAATGCGCTGGGGCCGACGGCACCGCTGCCTGGGCCAGCCGAGATCAGCAGCGGGGTATTGTTCAAGGCGGTAAGCGAGTCGTTGCGGTATTCCGGCGTCTGCACCCAGACCTGGTAGGGGATGCCGGTCTGTGGATCAGCCCAGAAATTCGGGCTAACCTGGAAGCTGCCGCTGAGCGAGACGTTCAGGTCCGCTGCCACCTGCTGCTCGGTCAGGCCGAGTTCACCGGCGCGCTGACGGTCGATCTTGACGAAGAACTCCGGCGCGTTGGTGATCTGCTGGATGTGCACGTCAACCGCGCCGCGCACCAGGCGCAGCTTGTTGGCGATCTCCTGGGCGACCTGCAGATCCTTGCCGGCATGCCGGCCGCTGACCTGCACGTCGATCTGCGACGGCACACCGAAATCCAGGATCTGGGTGATCATGTCGGCCGCCTCGAAATAGAAGATCGCATTCGGAAACCGCTGATGCAGCACGGTGCGCAGCCGCTTCTGATAGCCGAAGGTCGAGCCGTGACCCGGGTTCAACGTCACCAGCACCTCGCCATCGTTGTAGGCAAGGAAAGTACCATTGCCGAACGCGAAATTATAGTTCGAGGCCGGCAGGCCGATGTTGTCGATGATGGTGCCGACCTCGTTCCGCGGCACCACCTGATGGATCGTCTCCTCAACCTGCTGGAACAGCTTTTCCGCCTGTTCGATGCGGGTGCCGGGCGCGGCGCGGACATGCAGCGTCATCTGGCCCGCATCGACCTGCGGAAAATAGTCAGTGCCTACGAACGGGAACATCACGGTGGCACAGGCCACCACCACGCCGGCGACACCCAGGGTCATCCAGCGGTGCTTGATCACCACGTGCAACAAGCCGACATAGCCACGATGAAATTTGCTGAAACCGTGCTCAAAGCCGTTATGGATGCGGCCGAAGAAGCGCATGGCCATGCCGGACTGCTTTTGCGTGTCGCCACCATTCTTCGCCGCTTCACGCTGCTCGTGCTCGGTTTTCACCAGCACGTCGATCATGATCGGCACCAGGGTGCGTGACAGCAGGTAGGACGCCAGCATGGCGAAAACCACCGCCAATGCCTGCGGCGTGAACAGATATTTCGGTGCGTCGGTCAGGAAGGTAACCGAGACGAACGCGCAGCAGATCGACAGCGTCGAGATCAGCGCCGGCTTGGCGATGCCGGCTGCTCCATGCACCACCGCCTCCCTGAATTCGTGGCCCTCCTCCATCAGGCGATAGGTGTTCTCGATCGCCACCGTCGCGTCGTCCACCAGGATGCCGACAGCCAGCGCCATGCCGCCCAGCGTCATGATATTGACGGTTTCCCCCAACGCGCCGAGCACCGCCATCGAGGTCAGGATGGCCAGTGGAATGGAAACAAGCACGATCAGCGTCGAGCGCCAGGAGCCGAGGAACAGCAGGATCATCAGCCCGGTCAGGCCGGCGGCAATGGCACCTTCGCGCAACACGTCGCTGATCGCGCCGGAGACGAACACCGACTGGTCGAACAGCGGCGTGATCTTCATGTCCTTCGGCGCCGCGGCGCGGATACCCGGCAGCAGCGACTTTACCGTGTTGACGACCGAAAGCGTCGACGCGGCACCGTTCTTCAGCACCGTCAGCAGCACACCGCGCTGGCCATCCTGACGCACGATGTTCTGCTGCGGCGGGCCACCGTCGCGCACATAGGCGACATCCCGCACCAGGATCGGCGAACCATTGACGACCTTGACCGGCACCTCATTCAGTGTCGCGATCGCCTCGGGTGTCGAGTTCAGTCGGACAACGTATTGCTTGACGCCGATCTTCGCCAGCCCCGAAGGCACCGTGATGTTCTGCGCCGTCATCGCGCTGGTGACATCAGCCGGGGTCAGCCCGTAGGCCTGCAAGGCGTGCAGGTCGAGATCGACCATGATCTGCCGCGGCGCCCCGCCATAGGGCGAAGGCAGCGTTGAACCCGGCACCGTCGTCAGTGCCTGGCGAACCCGGTACTGGCCATAGTCGTAAAGCTGGCGCTCGTTCTCCTTGTTGGAACTCATGGCCAACTGGATCACCGGAACCGTGGAGGCGGAGAACTGCATGACCACCGGCGGCTGGATGCCGGGCGGCAGCACCGCCCGGATCGAGTTGGTCGATGCCGTCACCTGTGACAGCGCCAGGTCGACGCTGACACTCGGCTGGAAATAGATCCGCGTGATGGTGACGCCCTGCAGGGTGGTGCTCTGCATGTCGCGGATGCCGTTCACGTTATTGCTGAGCGCGAACTCCGTGTACGTGGTGACCCGCTGCTGCATCTCCGGCGTATCCAGGCCGGTATAGGTCCATACAATCGTGATGACCGGTATATTGACCACCGGCAGCACGTCCTTCGGCATGACGAAATAGGCGCCAATCCCGGCGAGCATGATAAGGATCGACATCACGTAAAATGTGATGCGAAACTTGAGCGCGTAGAGGACGAGACCCATTTGGTTTAATTGGGCGTTTCGCTTGCACCGGCAAGTGCTGCGGTGCAGCAGGAAACAGGCAGTTACAATTCGACCCTTCAAAAGCGCTGCGTGCCAGTTGAGATAGGGAGGGCGCCTATGGTAACTTATTACACATGACCCACACGGTTCGCGAAAAACACAAGCTGCTGGCGCGGGTCCGCCGCCTGCGCGGCCAGATCGAGGCGATTGAACGCGCCTTGGATACCGACGCCGGGTGCGAGCAGGTCATGCACCTTATCGCCGGCGCGCGCGGCGCCATGGCCGGACTGATGGCGGAGGTCGTCGAGGATCATGTCCGCACCCATCTGGTTGACCCCGCCCTGCATCCCGGCGCGCTAAATGCCGAGGCGGCCGAACAGCTTCTCGATGTCGTGCGAACCTACCTCAAATGAGGCCAGCATGTCCGATCTGAGCGCTTCACTTCATGAGCACGTCTTTCTTGGCGAGGGCCATGAGCACGCGGAACGGCAGACTTGGGCGGTCATCTGGCTGTGCGCGGCGATGATGGCCGCCGAGATCGCCGGCGGCCTGCTGTTCGGCTCGATCGCGCTGGTTGCCGACGGACTGCACATGAGCACGCATGCCGGCGCCCTGCTGCTTGCCGCCCTGGCCTACCGCTACGCCCGCCGGCACGCGACCGATCCGCGCTTTACCTTCGGCACTGGCAAGCTGGGCGACCTGGCCGGCTTCACCAGCGCCATCGTTCTAGCAATGATCGCGTTGCTGATCGCCTGGGAGGCGCTCGGCCGCCTGCTGGCGCCGGTGCCGATCGCTTTCCAGGAGGCCATTCCGATCGCCTGCCTGGGCCTCGGAGTCAACGTCGTCAGCGCCTGGCTGCTGAGCGGCGGCCATCACCACCATCATGGGCATGGTCACGGTCATGCTCACGAGCATGCCGAAACGATGCAACGCGTTGTCGCCGGCGACGCGGTTCTGCTGGTGGAAATCCATGAGGATGGAGTTCCGCCCCGCTTCCATGTCCGGCGGGAGGATGGACGAACCATTCAAGCCGTGGACCTGTCCATCGAGACGGTCCGCCCCGATGGATCGCGACAGGTCTTCGACTTCGCCAATCGCGACGGGACGTTGGCGAGCATCGAGGAGATCCCCGAGCCACATGCCTTTACGGCCTGTCTGTGCCTCGGCTCCGCCAGCGGGTCCACGCGGTTCGAGGAACACGCGCATGCCGACGCGGCGGCGCACCGGGACAACAACATGCGCGCGGCCATCATCCATGTCGTGGCCGATGCGGCTGTTTCCGTGCTGGTAATTGTCGGGTTGCTGCTGGCCCGCAGCTTCGGCTGGTTGTGGATGGATCCGCTCGCCGGTCTGATCGGATCGGCGGTGATCGCAAGCTGGGCCTACGGGCTGATACGCGATACTGGCGGCGTCCTGCTGGACATGAACCCGGATCGGCAACTCACGGAAATGCTGCGCCAGGAGATCGAGACGGATGGCGATCGGCTGACGGACCTGCATGTCTGGCGCCTGGGTCCAGGCCACCTAGGCGCGGTCCTATCCGTGCTGACCCGCACAGGCCGGTGCCCGGAAGATTACCGCTCCCGCCTACGCCGTTTCGCCGCTCTCTCGCACGTGACCGTGGAAGTACGGGCGCCGTCCGGCGGGTGACCAGACCCGCTCTCTGCTCCTGAATGTTCACGGTTGTCGTATCATAACAACCGGTGTCAAAACCGGCACCCAAGCCCAAATGACTTTTCCTCGACTTGACCGGGAGCGCTATGGCGACAGAGCAGGAATCACCAGATGGCAATCACAATGGATTTTCATTACGTCTATCAGGCCGAGCCGTCAGGACGCTTTCGGCTTTTCGGCTGGTTTCCCAGCTTCTGCTGCGCAGGCGCTCTATGCCTTCTATGGACTTGATGTCGCAGCCTAGCTCCACGCAGTCGTTGACCGACCCGCTGCTCGTCGCGATCAACGAGGCGCTGGTCTGCCGGCGGTGCGAGGCTGTGCTACCGCTAGGGCCTCGGCCGATCTTTCGTGTCTCCGCCACGGCGCGGGTGCTGATCATGAGCCAGGCGCCTGGAACCAAGGCGCATCTCACCGGGGTGCCGTGGAACGATGCCTCCGGTGATCGGCTGCGTGGATGGCTGGCGATGGATCGGACGCTGTTCTACGACGCAACGAGCATCGCGATCGTACCGCTAGGGCTGTGCTATCCTGGCCGGCTACCCAAGGGTGGCGATGCCCCGCCGAGGCCGGAGTGCGCGCCGCTGTGGCTGGATCGGTTCACCCGACTGATGCCGCAGGTAAGGCTGACACTCCTTCTGGGGTCGTATGCGCAGCGTCACGTGCTGGGGAAGGGGACGATGACAGACCGCGTGCGGCGTTTTCGGGAACTCGGGCCAGCCGTTATGCCGCTGCCGCATCCGTCCTGGCGGACCGCGGTGTGGGAGCGACGGAATCCATGGTTCGGAGAAGACTTGCTGCCGGCGTTGCGGCAGGCGGTGGTGTCGGCATTGGCTTGAGCCGTGAGAAAAACGGTTCGTCGGCATCGACAACCCAGTCAGGGTCGACCTGCTACCAGCAAATGCCCGCTTAAGGCTGCTCGATAACCGGGCGGCGTTGCGCACGGATGACGACAAAAGGTTGCCTAACGACCGGCGTCAGGCTCCCGGTCCAACCGCATTAACTTGTAGTCACAAATCTCTTACCGGTCCGCGTCCGCAATGTCATCGGAATGACAAAGACGGCGTTCTTCGCGAGTTTTAGTATTCGCCCGCTAGTAATGATCAACGAGACATAGTCCTCGAGATCTATCTGTAGTGAGGGGCGGGATGATTAAGTCAGGTACTTTCCGATATGCTTTGTTCTGTACAACTATATTTAGTAGTATTGGGCTAATTCAGCCGGCGGTAGCGCAGACCGACACGCGGATCGACTCGATTGAACGGCAGATCAGGGCGCTGCAGAGCCAGCTCGGTCAGGTCAAGGCCGACCTCGTGGCGCGAGACCGCGCACTGAAGTCGGCGCAACAGCAAGCCAAGGCGGCGCAGGATCAGGCTGCGGCGGCCTCGGCACAGGCTGCGCATGTTGCCGCGGCACCGCCGGTGCAGGTTGTCACGGCAGCACCGCCCCCGGCGCCGCCGCTGCCCCCTGGGCAATTCAAGGTTGGCGGCCTGACCGTCACGCTCGGTGGATTCGCCGCGGCGGAAGGCGTCTATCGTTCCCGCAACGAGGCCGCCAGCATTGCCACCAGCTTCAGCGGCATTCCACTCCCCAACAGTCCCAACTACCACATTCCGGAGTTCCGCGAGACCGCGCAGCAGAGCCGTATCTCGCTGCTGACGGAGGGGCAGATTGACGACGCGCAGAAGTTGACAGGGTATGTAGAGACGGACTTCCTAAGCGCCGGCTCCTCGTCCAACTCGACCGAGAGCAACAGCTATACCCTGCGGCTGCGCCAGTTCTGGGGGAACTACGATAACAGCGACCTGGGCCTGCACGTCCTGGGCGGCCAGACCTGGAGCCTCGCGACCTTGTACAAGACCGGCCTGGTGCCGCGGCAGGAGAACGTGCCGTTGACCATCGATGCGCAATACAACGTGGGATTCGACTGGGCACGTCAGGCCACCTTGCGGGTGACCAAGGACTTTGGTGACCACAAGTATTGGGCGGGTTTTTCGCTGGAGTCGCCGCAGACGACATACAGCAGCGCCGGCGGCCCGAACTGCCTGACCGGGGCCAACGCAACGACCGCGACTGGCGGTGGCACGCTTGAATTTGGCGAGTGTGGCGGTTCGAACGTCAACACCATCCAGAACTACAGCGACAATCATGCACCGGACATCATTGCCAAGCTCGCCGCGGATCCGGGCTGGGGCCATTACGAGGTGTATGGGCTGCTGCGCTTCCTGGGCGGCCGCGTGTCCTTCGCCAGCAGGGGCAATGGCAAAAACTATAATACCACGGGCGAGGGCATTGGTGCCGGCATGCTGTTGCCGCTGGTGCCGAAGATGCTGACCTTCCAGCTCAGCGGCCTGATTGGTCAGGGCGTCGGCCGCTATGGCACATCACAGCTTCCTGACGCCACCTTCTCCCCTGCCGGAAAACTCGAACCGCTGGCCGAATACTCGATCCTGGGCGGCATTGTTGGCAATCCCGTCCCCGCGGTCGATCTCTATGCCTATGGCGGCGCCGAGGGCGTGGCAATGAAGTCCTACGCAGGCACGGCAGGCTACGGCAATCCAAACCTCAATCTGAGCGGTTGCGAGGCCGAGCTAGGGGCGTGCAACGCGGCGACCTCCGCCCTTGTGGAGGGCACTGTCGGCGGATGGTGGCGGTTCATCAAGTCAAGATATGGCACAGCGGAGTTTGGTGCTCAGTATTCGTATGTGAACCGCAATACCTTCAAGGGCCTTGGTGCGACGAGGGGCAGCACGTTGTCGCCAAACGCGAACGAGAATCTCTTTCTGTTCAGCTTTCGTTACTTGCCCTTCCAGTAACGGGTGATCCGTTCCAGGCATCCGGTCGCTTGCGACCTGGATTCCGTAGCGAGCCAGGCACGCCTTTCATCTGCTGGCTTCGGCGTTGCGGCACGAGGCGGTTGCGGATGCAGGCTGGTGCAAGGAGATAGCCGCATTATCGGCCTGCCCCATGGTTTCACTGGCGGCCGCGTTCGTTGCCTGGAACCTGCTGTCGGTAAAGCGCAACCAGAAGACCGGCGGCAGTGTCAGGATTGGCGAGCGAAGAGATCCGATGTCCTGACAGAAGCGTTTGCGGCAAACAGCAGCCGGGAATGGTGGTGGAGCTGAGGGGAATCGAACCCCTGACCTCCTCATTGCGAACGAGGCGCTCTCCCAACTGAGCTACAGCCCCATCCCCGATCACGCGGCGCCCCTAATGATGGGACCGACCCGCGAAGTCAACAGCGAAAGTCGGCGTCCGTGGTCAGTGTAACGACAGCGTCTCAAACACGTCGCCGGCGGATTGCAGTCCCAGGATATGCCGGCGGTGCCACAGCGCGTAGAACAGCAGCTTCCAGCAGGCAAAGCCATGCCGCCAGCGCCGAATGTCACGGAACAGCGCTTCCACCTTGTCGGGATGGGCAATCTCCGCCACCCCCGGCTGGGCCGCGACCAGTGGTCCCAGCCGCGCGCCTTTCGCCTTGATCCAGGCGCCGACCGGAACGGTAAACCCTGTCTTCGGCGCGAAGGGGCGAGCAATGGGAAGGTTGGTTTCAAGCCATTTTCGCAAGATCCATTTGCCCATGGCGCCACGCAGCTTCATCCGGTCAGGCAGCCGAAACGCGGCCGCCGCCACACCGGGATCGAGAAACGGCGTCCGCCCCTCCACCGCGTGCGCCATCAGGCAGCGGTCCAGCTTCAGCAGCAGGTCGTGCGGCAGCCAGTCGGTCATGTCCAATGCCTGCGCCGCCGCCAGGGTGGAGCGGCCGCCTTCCGTCGCCAGCATTTCGGCCGCGGCCATGCCGTCGCGCCAGGCGGTTGGCTGGCTGCGTAGCACGGGCACCTTGTCGAAGCTGCCGCCGGCCCACATGGTCCGCCCGCCGCGCCACCAGGGCAGCGTGGCCTGCCGATAGCGTCTGTAACCACCGAATATCTCGTCACCCCCCTCACCGGATAAAACCACCTTCACATCCTGACGAGCCCTTCGCGCCAGGAACCAGGTCGGGATGATGGCGTAGTCCATGGTCGGATCGTCCATCGCCGCGACGATCTCCGGCAGGTGTCGCCAGACCATGGCCTCGGTAATCTCGATCGACTCGTGCCTGGCGCCGACCGCGCGGGCGATCGCCGCCGCCTGATCGCGCTCATCGACCGCGCCTGGCGCGTCGAAGCCGGCGGTGAAAGCCAGCACTGGGTCGCTGTTCAGCCGCGACATCAGGGTAATCAGGACGGAGCTGTCGATGCCGCCGGACAGGAACATCCCGTATGGCACGTCGCTGCGCTGATGCAGATCGACGCTTTCCATCAGCGCCTGGTCCAGCCGCTGCATCGCGGCCGCTTCATCGATTTCCTCCGGCGGCAGCGCTGGCACCGGGCTGATCCGCTGGCGGTCCAGGATGTGACCGTCGGCGCAGGTGATCGTCTCGCCGGGCAGCAGGCGCTGGATGCCTTCGAAAATCGTATCGGCGCCGGTAGTGAACTGAAGCTGCAGCAATTCCTCCAGCGCGGCTGGCCGGACCGCGCGCTTTACCAATCCGGCCTCGAGCAGCGCCTGCGGCTCGGAGGCGAAGGCGAGACCGCCGTCAACCATGGCGATATAGAGCGGCTTGATGCCGAAGGCGTCGCGGGTGAGCGTGACGGTGCGGCGGATCCGCTCGTGGATGGCAATCGCGTACATGCCGCGCATGTCCCGGGCATAGTCGGGCCCGTCACGCAGCCATAGATGCAGCGGCGGCTCGCAGTCGCTGTTGGTGGCGAAGTTCACGCCCTGCATCGCGTGGCGAAGTTCGCGATAGTTATAGACCTCGCCATTTGCCACCAAGGTAGCGGGGCCGGCGAACAGCGGCTGGTCGCCGCTGACCAGGTCGATGATCGACAGGCGGTTGTGCACCAGCGCGACACGCCCGATCACAGCATGGCCGGAGCCGTCCGGACCGCGGTGGTGCATGGCGTTGATCAGCTTGGACAGGACGGCCGGATCCGGCGGGGCCGCGCCGGAAGACAGGATCAGGCCCGCGATGCCACACATAAGTTAGAAGCTCTCCAAGATCCCGGCTCACATAGCGATAGCCGAAGTCCCCGGTCCGTGTCGCCTCCAACGTGGAGTAGGCGGGGTGATGGGAGGAAAGAAAAAGAATAAGACCAGGGCTCTGCCCTGGACCCGAAAAGGGGCGGATGCCCCTTTGATCCCCGTCCAAGGGTTCCAAGGGCGTCAGCCTTTGGCGGGGTCCCAAGGGGAGGTGGCGGGCGGAGCCCTCGCCTTTGTTTCCTTTAAACGCTCGTTTTCCCCGCTTGACTTGCACACAGGGGGCTTCTAGGTATCGCGCCCTCGGCCGAATCCGGTTTTTGGATGGGCGGTCGTCTGTTTGCAGGTTCAAGATGTATGCGGCGCCGTCTTCTGCCAGGAAGGCTTAGGCCGCCTGCCTCCGTAGCCCCGCTGGCTGGGATCTTGTCCCGTTTCAGCGGGTTTTGCCTGTTAGCGGATGACATTGCCAGAACCCGCGACGAGGCGCGAACGGAGAAGAGAAAGAGGTCCATGCCGACCATCAACCAGTTGATTGCCCACGGGCGTGAGCGGCCGAAGGCACGGAATTCGGTTCCGGCCCTTCAGGGCTGTCCGCAAAAGCGCGGCGTCTGCACCCGCGTCTACACCACGACGCCGAAAAAGCCGAACTCGGCGCTGCGCAAGGTGGCAAAGGTGCGGCTGACCAACGGTTATGAAGTGGTCAGCTACATACCGGGTGAAGGTCACAATTTGCAGGAACACTCCGTGGTGCTGATCCGCGGCGGCCGAGTGAAGGACCTTCCCGGCGTGCGCTACCACATCCTGCGCGGCGTGCTGGATACCCAGGGCATCGCCAAGCGTCGTCAGCGCCGGTCGCTGTACGGCGCGAAGCGGCCGAAGTAAGGATTGTCGAATGTCTCGTCGTCACCGCGCTGACAAGCGCGAAATCCTGCCGGACGCCAAGTTTGGCGACATCGTCATCAGCCGGTTCATGAACGCGTTGATGTATGACGGCAAGAAGTCCGCTGCCGAAGGTATCGTCTACAATGCCCTTGACGTAATGAAGCGCCGTGGCGGCAGCGCCGCCGATCCGGTGCGGATGTTTCATGAGGCGCTGGATAATGTGAAGCCGGCGGTCGAGGTCCGGTCGCGGCGCGTTGGCGGTGCCACCTATCAGGTGCCGGTCGAGGTTCGTACCGAACGGCGGCAGGCGCTGGCGATCCGCTGGATCATCGACGCCGCTCGCAAGCGGGGTGAGCACACGATGCAGGATCGGCTGTCCAACGAACTGCTGGACGCGGTCAACAATCGCGGCTCTGCGGTGAAGAAGCGTGAGGATACCCATCGGATGGCCGAAGCCAACAAGGCTTTCAGCCATTACCGCTGGTAGCACGAGCATTGGTAGCGTGGGCGCTGAGACGGTCCTGGTAACGGTTTAACCCAACAGATCTGCTGCTGGATCTACGGAGATTACGATGGGTAAGGCGAAATTCGAGCGGAACAAGCCACACTGCAACATCGGCACGATCGGCCACGTTGACCATGGCAAGACGTCGCTGACGGCGGCCATCACTAAGGTGCTGGCGGAAACCGGTGGCGCTACCTTCACGGCCTACGATCAGATCGATAAGGCGCCGGAAGAGAAGGCACGCGGCATCACGATCTCCACCGCTCATGTGGAGTATGAGACCGCGAATCGGCATTATGCTCACGTCGACTGTCCTGGCCACGCCGACTACGTGAAGAACATGATCACCGGCGCGGCGCAGATGGACGGTGCCATTCTGGTGGTGTCCGCCGCCGACGGCCCGATGCCGCAGACGCGGGAGCATATCCTGCTCGCCCGTCAGGTCGGCGTGCCGGCGCTGGTGGTATTCCTCAACAAGATGGACATCGCCGACCCCGAACTGGTCGAACTCGTGGAGCTTGAGGTACGTGATCTGCTCAGCTCCTATCAATTTCCGGGCGACGACATTCCGATCGTGAAGGGTTCCGCCGTTGCCGCGCTGGAAGGCAAGACGCCGGAGCTTGGCCACGATGCGGTCCTGGAACTGATGAAAGCCGTCGATGCCTATATCCCGCAGCCGGAGCGTGCGACCGATCGTCCCTTCCTGATGCCGATCGAAGACGTGTTCTCGATCTCCGGCCGCGGCACCGTGGTGACCGGCCGTGTGGAACGCGGCATCGTACGAGTGGGCGAGGAAGTCGAGATCGTCGGCATCAAGCCGACAGTCAAGACGGTTGTGACCGGTGTCGAGATGTTCCGCAAGCTACTCGACCAGGGCCAGGCCGGCGACAATATCGGCGCGCTGCTGCGCGGCACCAAGCGAGAGGACGTCGAGCGCGGCCAGGTTCTGGCCAAGCCCGGCACCATCACGCCGCACACCAAGTTCCAGGCTGAGGCGTATATTCTCACCAAGGAAGAAGGCGGCCGCCACACGCCGTTCTTCACCAACTACCGGCCACAGTTCTACTTCCGCACGACCGACGTCACCGGCGTGGTGTCCTTGCCGGAAGGTACGGAGATGGTGATGCCGGGCGACAACGTGTCGATGGCGGTGGAATTGATTGCGCCGATCGCGATGGACGACGGACTGCGCTTCGCGATTCGTGAAGGTGGCCGCACCGTCGGCGCCGGCGTGGTTGCCAAGATCACGACCTGATAGCGAAACAGACGTCGGCGCCCGACCCTCTCACGAGAGGCTCCGCCTCCGGGGCGGACGGGCGCCGGCTTCCGTTTCGGCGGGAACTTTGAAGAGCGAACGATGGACAACCAGAATATCCGCATCAGGCTCAAGGCCTACGATCATCGCGTGCTGGACAACAGCACGAAGGAGATCGTGAACACGGCCAGGCGCACGGGTGCCCGGGTTCGCGGACCGATCCCGCTGCCGACGCATATCGAACGTTTTACGGTAAACCGCTCGCCGCACGTCGACAAGAAAAGCCGTGAGCAGTTTGAGATCCGGACGCATCGCCGGCTGCTTGATATCGTGGAACCGACCCCGCAGACGGTGGACGCGCTGATGAAGCTCGACCTGGCCGCCGGCGTGGATGTCGAGATCAAGATCTAGCACGATGGCGACCTCATTCCCTCAGGCTCTCCGGACCGGTCTGCTGGCGCGAAAGCTTGGCATGACCCGGATTTTCAAGGATGACGGCACGCATGTACCGGTTACGGTCCTGCACCTGGATCAGGTCCAGGTGGTTGCCGCCCGGATCGAGGCGAAGGATGGCTACAACGCCGTGCAGATCGGCTGGGGCAAGGCCAAGGTGAAGAACGTCACCCAGCCCAACCGCGGCCACTTTGCCAAGGCGAAGGTGGAACCGAAGCAGAAGCTGGTGGAATTTCGCGTCGATGCCGACGCCCTGCTGCAACCTGGCGCCACGCTGTCGGCGGCGCATTTCGCTGCGGGGCAAAAGGTTGACGTCTGCGGCACGTCCAAGGGAAAGGGCTTCGCCGGCGGCATGAAGCGTTGGAATTTCGCCGGTCTCGAGGCCTCGCACGGCGTGTCCGTGAGCCATCGCAGCCTGGGTTCCACCGGTAACCGGCAGGACCCCGGCAAGACCTTCAAGAACAAGAAGATGGCCGGCCATATGGGTGGCGATCGCATCACAACGCTTAATCTGGAAGTGGCGGCGGTCGATGCGGAGAAGGGTCTGCTGATGATCAAGGGTGCCGTGCCGGGCGCCAAGAATGGCTACGTGCTGGTACGTGACGCGATCAAGCATCCGCGGCCGGCCGACGCGCCTTACCCGGCGGCATTGATGGAAGCGCCCGCTCTGGCAAATCCGGCGGCGGGTTGAGGAAAGAAGACGAACAGATGCAGGTCGATATCACCACGCTGGACCAGGCGGCTTCGCAAAGCAGCGCCGAGTTGCCGGAGGCGATTTTCGGCGCCACGCCGCGCAAGGATATCATGGCGCGGGTAGTCCACTGGCAGTTGTCCAGGCGCCGCTCCGGCAACCACAAGACCAAGGGCATGGCGGAGGTCTCCGGTACCACCAAGAAGCCGTACAAGCAGAAGGGTACTGGTAACGCGCGCCAAGGTAGCCTGCGCTCACCGCAGTTTCGCACCGGCGGCGTGGTGCACGGCCCGGTGGTACGTTCGCATGAGTACAGCCTGAACAAGAAGGTCCGCCGTCTCGGTCTGATTTCCGCGCTGTCGCAGAAGCTGGCGGAGAACAAGCTGGTGGTGTTGGCCGCGGCGACCTCCGAACCGAAGACCGGTGCATTGGCAAAGCAAATCAGGGCGCTGGGCTGGTCGTCGGCGCTGGTCATTGATGACGCGGTCGATCAGAATTTCCTGCGCGCAAGCCGCAACATCCACCGTCTGGACGTGCTGCCGACAATTGGCGCGAATGTCTATGACATCCTTAATCATGACGTGCTGGCGATCACCACGGCTGGCCTGGAGGGGCTAAAGGCGCGGTTGAACGGCAGGGCGTCGGATACGCCGCCACCCGGGACGACGCCAGCCGGGACGACGGGAGAGGCCGCATGACCGCCGCGTTAAAAAGGCCCATGTCGAAGGAGGCGATGTACCAGATCATCCGGGCGCCGTTGATCACCGAGAAGATGACGATCCTGTCGGAAAATGGCCAGTTCGGCTTCAAGGTTGCGATCGACGCGACCAAGCCGGAAATCGCCGCCGCGGTGGAAACCCTGTTCAACGTCAAGGTCAAATCGGTCAACACTTTGGTGCAGAAGGGCAAGACCAAGCGGTTCAAGGGACGGCCGGGCGTGCGGTCGGACGTCAAGAAAGCCATCGTGACGCTGGCGCCCGGTCAGTCGATCGATTTCACCACCGGCCTCGCATAAGGCACGCAGAACATGGCACTCCGGCAATTCAATCCCGTCACGGCTAGCCTGCGCGGCACCGTGCTGATCAATCGGTCCGAGCTGTGGAAGGGCAAGCCCGTCAAGGGCCTGACGGAGGGCCAGCACAGCCATGGCGGACGCAACAACCACGGCCGCATCACCACGCGGTTTCGCGGCGGCGGACACAAGCAGGCCTACCGCGTGGTCGACTTCAAGCGTCGCAAGTTCGATGTCGCGGCGGTGGTGCAGCGGTTGGAATACGACCCTAACCGCACCGCGTTCATCGCGCTGATAAAGTATGCCGACGGCGAACTGGCCTACATCCTGGCGCCGCAGCGGCTGAAGGTCGGCGACCCGGTGATCGCCGGCGCGCGCGTCGATATCAAGCCTGGCAACGCGATGCCGCTGGCCGCCATTCCCGTTGGGACCATCATTCATAGCGTGGAGATGAAGCGTGGCGCGGGCGGCAAGATCGCGCGTTCCGCCGGCACCTACGCCCAGCTTGTCGGCAAGGACGCGGGCTATGCGCAGGTCAAGCTGATGTCGGGGGAGCTGCGCGTCGTCCGGGCCGAGTGCATGGCATCGATCGGTGCCGTATCCAACCCTGACAACATGAACCAGAAGATCGGCAAGGCCGGCCGCACGCGCTGGCTTGGCTTTCGACCGCACAACCGAGGCGTCGTCATGAACCCGGTCGACCATCCGCTGGGCGGTGGTGAAGGCCGCAGCTCCGGTGGCCGGCATCCGGTGACGCCCTGGGGCATTCCGACCAAGGGCTACAAGACGCGCGTCAACAAGCGGACGGATAGCCTGATCATCCGCCGCCGCAACAAGGGCAAATAAGATGGGGGGCAAATAAGATGGCGCGTTCCGTCTGGAAGGGTCCGTTCGTCGACGGTTACCTGCTGAACAAGGCCGAAGCGGTGCGGGCATCGTCCCGCAACGAGATCATCAAGATCTGGTCTCGCCGCTCGACCATCCTGCCGCAGTTCGTCGGCCTGACCTTCGGGGTCTACAACGGCCACAAGTTCCTGCCGGTGCAGGTGAACGAGAACATGGTCGGCCACAAGTTCGGCGAGTTTTCGCCAACCCGGACCTTCACCGGCCATTCCGCCGACAAGAAGGCGAAGCGAGGCTGACATGAGCAAGCCACAAGCGCAGCGCCGCCTGGCGGACACCGAAGCCCAGGCGATCGTCAGCAACCTGCGCGTCAGCCCGCGCAAGCTAAACCTGGTCGCGGCGATGATCCGCAATCTGCCGGCGGGGCGCGCCGTCGCGACGTTGACCTTCAGCAAGCGGCGGATCGCCGATCAGGTGCGCAAGGCGCTGCAAAGCGCCATCTCGAACGCCGAGAACAATCATCATCTGGATGTCGATCGGCTGGTCGTCACCCGGGCCGAGGTTGGGCGATCCATCGTGATGCGCCGCTTTCATGCGCGCGGACGCGGGCGCGCGGCGCGCGTCGAGAAATGGTTCAGCCATCTGAAGATCGTCGTCGCCGAACGCGAGCAGGACATCGAAGGGAGGGCCGGTTAATATGGGTCACAAAGTCAATCCGATCGGCCTGCGCCTCGGCATCAACCGTACCTGGGATAGCCGCTGGTTCGCCGGCACCGACTACTCCAAGCTGTTGCACGACGATATCAGGCTGCGCACCCATCTGCGCACCAAGCTGCGCGGCGCCGGGGTGTCCCGCGTGGTGATCGAGCGTCCGGCAAAGAAGCCGCGCGTCACGATCTACGCGGCGCGCCCGGGGGTTGTTATCGGCAAGAAGGGTCAGGACATCGAGGTGCTGAAGAAGGACCTAAGCCGGATGGCCAAGTCCGAGGTGGCACTGAACATCGTCGAAATCCGCAAGCCGGAGATCGACGCCACGCTGGTGGCCGAGAACATCGCCCAGCAGTTGGAAAGGCGTGTGGCGTTCCGTCGTGCGATGAAGCGTGCCGTGCAGTCGGCGATGCGGCTCGGCGCCCAGGGCATCCGGATCAACTGCGGCGGCCGTCTCGGCGGCGCCGAGATCGCCAGGGTGGAGTGGTACCGCGAAGGCCGCGTGCCGTTGCATACGCTGCGCGCCGACATCGACTACGGCATCGCCACGGCCAAGACGACATACGGCACGTGCGGCGTGAAGGTGTGGGTCTTCAAGGGTGAAATTCTGGCGCACGACCCGCTGGCGCAGGACCGGCGAGCCGCTGAGCAAGCGCCGCAAAGGTAACAACGATGCTGTCTCCCAAACGCACCAAATTCCGCAAGCAGCACAAGGGCCGCATTCATGGCCTGTCCAAGGGCGGCACGTCGCTGAACTTTGGCACCTTCGGCCTCAAGGCCCTGGAGCCGGAGCGTATTACCGCGCGGCAGATCGAATCGGCTCGGCGGGCGATCACCCGCGCGATGAAGCGAGCCGGCCGGGTGTGGATCCGGATTTTTCCGGATGTACCGGTCTCCACCAAGCCGGCCGAAGTTCGCATGGGGTCGGGCAAGGGTTCACCGGAATTCTGGGTGGCGCGCGTGGCCCCTGGCCGCATCATGTTCGAGATCGACGGTGTGACCCCGGAACTGGCGCGTGAGGCGCTGACCTTGGGTGCTGCGAAGTTGCCGATCAAGACCAAGTTCATGGTGCGGCGGGGAGATAGCTGATGGCCAAGGCGGCACTTTACAAGGCCGGCGACATCCGCGCCAAGACGCCGGATGAGCTGTCCGCCCTGCTGCTGGATCTGCGCAAGGAGCAGTTCAACCTGCGTTTCCAGCGCGCCACCGGTCAGCAGGAAGGCACCGCCCGGGTGCGCGAGGCACGCCGCGAGATCGCGCGCGTGAAAACCATCCAGGCGGAAAAGACCAAATCCGCCCTGGTTAAGTCGTAAGGAGAGAGGGCGATGCCGAGGCGCGTCCTGACTGGACGAGTGACCAGCGACAAGATGGACAAGACCATCACGGTTCTTGTCGATCGGCGCGTGATGCACCCATTGTACAAGAAATTCATTCGCAAGTCGAAGAAGTACGCGGCGCATGACGAGTCGAACATCTGCAAGACCGGCGACACGGTGCGGATCATCGAATGCCCGCCGATCAGCAAGCGCAAGACCTGGACGCTGATTGAGCGCAACGGCGCGATTATCGGCGGGGTCGAAGCAGAGGCCGTCGCGATCGTTGAATCGCATCCCGCGCCGCCGGCGCCCGCGCCGACCGACGCGCAGTTGGGTTAAGGGGACGACGCATGATCCATTCAGAAACCAATCTGGAAGTCGCCGACAACTCCGGTGCCCGCCGCGTACAGTGCATCAAGGTGCTGGGCGGATCAAAGCGGAAGTTCGCATCCGTAGGGGATGTCATCGTGGTATCGGTGAAGGAAGCAATTCCGCGTGGCAAGGTGAAGAAGGGCGATGTCCACCAGGCGGTAATCGTGCGCACGTCTTTTCCGGTACGGCGGACCGACGGCAGTGCCATCCGCTTCGACCGCAACGCCGCCGTGCTGATCAACAAGCAGCAGGAGCCGATCGGCACTCGTATCTTTGGTCCGGTGGTGCGTGAACTGCGCGGACGCAAGTTCATGAAGATCATCTCCCTCGCGCCGGAGGTGCTGTGACATGGCCGCCCGGATCCGCAAGGGCGACACGGTCCTGGTGACCACCGGCAAGAGCAAGCGCCGGACCGGTGAGGTGCTGCGCATCTTCACCGACTCCAACCGCGCCATCGTCGCCGGTTGCGCCATCGCCAAGCGCCACACCAAGCCGACCCGCATGGGCGAGGCGGGCGGCATCATCGAGAAGGAGGCGACGATCCATCTGTCGAACCTCAAGCTGATCGACCCCAAGAGCGAAAAGCCGACCAGGGTCGGTTTCCGCATCCTGGAGGACGGGCAAAAAGTCCGCGTCGCCAAGGCGACCGGTCAAGTCATCGAGGGTTAGCCATGAGCGGTACAAAAAATGCCCCCAGGGGCGGCAAGGCGGGCGCCAAGACGGCTGGCAATCGTGGCTCCGGCGGACCTCCGGCTGGCAAGGACGCCCAGCGCGCCGCGCGCCGCGTGGAGATCGTCGGCGTCGATAATCCCACCGCCTCGCCCCAGGACATGCCGCGCTTCCAGCAGCGCTACCAGTCCGAGATAAAACCCAAGCTGCGTACCGAGTTCGGCTACAAGAACGAGCTGCAGGTTCCAAAGCTGGAGAAGATCGTCATCAACATGGGCGTGGGTGAGGCCACCGGCGACCAGAAGAAGTTGGACTCCGCGGTGGCCGAACTGGCGGCGATCGCCGGCCAGCGGCCGGTGAAGACGGTGGCGAAGAAGGCCATCGCCGGCTTCAAGATCCGCGCCGGCCTGCCGATCGGCTGCAAGGTCACGTTGCGCAAGGCGCGGATGTATGAATTCCTTGATCGGCTGGTCACCATTGCCATGCCGAGGGTGCGCGATTTCCGCGGCATCACCGGCAAAGGGTTTGATGGGCGTGGCAACTTTGCCATGGGCCTGAAGGAGCAGATCATCTTCCCGGAGATCAATTACGACCGGGTGGACGACGTGCGCGGCATGGACATCCAGTTCGTGACCACTGCCAAGACCGATGCTGAAGCGAAAGCCTTGCTCAAGGCTTTCGATCTGCCTTTCGCCAACTGAGTTTTTGGAAAACCCCTGCCCCCGGACTTGATCCGGGGTCGGCAGGTTCCGGAGGAAGTATATAGGATGGCCAAGCTTTCCCAGGTCAACCGCAACCTGATGCGTGAGAAGATGGCGAAGCGCGACAAGTCGAAGCGCCGAGCCTTGAAGGACGTGATGATGGATCGGACGTTGCCGGTGGAGGACCGGTTCAACGCTTCATTGAAGCTGGCGCAGTTGCCGCGCAATGGTGCCGCCGTGCGATTTCGCCTGCGTTGTGAATTGACCGGCCGGTCACGTGGCAATTATCGCAAGTTCAAGCTCAGCCGCATCGCCCTGCGTGACTTGGCCAGTGCCGGACAAATTCCCGGCATGGTCAAGGCGAGCTGGTAAGGGAATTCCGCCATGTCAATGTCTGATCCCCTGGGGGACATGCTGACCCGCATCCGTAACGCGCAGCGGGCGAGGCACTCCATCTGCATGGCACCGGCGTCGAAGCTGCGGGCCAATGTGCTGGGCGTTCTGAAGCGGGAAGGCTTCATTCGTGGCTATGCGGCCGAGGAAGTTCGTCCCGGCATCGCGCATTTGCGCATTGAGCTGAAGTATAACGAGGGCGAGCCTGTGATCAAGGAGATCCACCGCGTCTCCAAGCCCGGCCGCCGGGTGTACTCGAAGATCAAGGAGCTACCCCGGGTCTATGCCGGCCTGGGTGTATCCATCCTGTCCACGCCGCGCGGCGTCATGAGCGATGCAGAGGCACGCGCCGCCAATGTTGGCGGCGAAATCCTCTGCCGCGTGTTCTAAGGAGAAACGCGTCATGTCACGCGTCGGAAAATACCCGGTCGAGATACCCGCGGGGGTTCAGATTGCCATTGCTGGTGGCATCGTCACCGCCAAGGGCAGGCTAGGGGAATTGACCCTGCCGCTGACTGAGCAAGTGGAAGCGTCGATCGACGGTAACCATCTCTCGGTAAAACCAGTCGGCACCGCACCGCGGGCTCGCATGATGTGGGGCACCACACGTGCGCTGATTGCCACGATGGTGAAGGGAGTTTCCACAGGCTACGCCCGGTCGTTGGAAATCACCGGCACCGGTTATCGTGCCGCGGTGCAGGGCAAGAACCTGGAGATCAATCTGGGCTTTTCGCACCCGGTGGTCTATCCGGTTCCAGAGGGGATTAAGATCACCTGCGAACGGCCGACCTCGATTAAGGTCGAGGGTGTGGACAAACGGCTGGTCGGTCAGGTTGCCTCGGAAATTCGCGCCTTTCGGCCGCCGGAGCCTTACAAGGGCAAGGGCGCGCGTTACACGGATGAAACTATTCGGCGCAAGGAAGGCAAGAAGAAATGAGCGCCAAGCAGGACCTCGCCACCCGCCGCCGCATGCGGCTGCGCTATCAGCTTCGGCAGAAGGCTTATGGCCGGCCGCGGCTGTCGGTGTTCCGCTCGGGCAAGAACATTCACGCCCAGATCATCGACGACACACACGGCCGTACTCTCGCCGCGGCTTCGTCCTTGGACAAGGACCTGAAGGCCGTGTTGAAGACCGGAGCCGACAGGGCGGCGGCTGCCGCGGTCGGCAAGCTGGTTGCTGAACGGGCGGTGGCAGCCGGTGTCAAGCAGGTAATCTTCGACCGTGGCGCGTACATCTATCACGGTCGTGTCAAGGCATTGGCTGAAGCGGCGCGCGAAGGCGGGCTGGATTTTTAAAGGGATCAAGTCAGCCACGAATGCGGGCTGGCGCTCTGAAGGAACTGTTTTAAATGGCACGTGAAGCGAGAGAAGGCGGCCGGGGCCGGGATCGCGAGCGCGGCGGCGATCGTGATGCGGATGACGGCATTATCGACAAGCTGGTCACCATCAACCGCGTCGCCAAAGTGGTGAAGGGCGGCCGCCGTTTTGCCTTTGCCGCCCTGGTTGTCGTCGGCGACCAGAAGGGCCGTGTCGGCTATGGCGCGGGCAAGGCGCGTGAGGTGCCGGAGGCCATTCGCAAAGCCACCGAACGAGCCAAGCGCGGGATGATTCGTGTACCGATGAAGGAAGGCCGCACCCTGCACCACGATGTCGCCGGTCACTACGGCGCCGGCAACGTCATTCTCCGGTCGGCGACCGCCGGCACCGGCATCATCGCCGGCGGACCGCTCCGCGCGGTGTTTGAAACGTTGGGGATAGGCGATGTGGTGGCAAAAAGCCTGGGCAGCCGCAATCCGCACAACATGGTAAAGGCGGCGTTCGCGGCATTGCAGAAATGCGCCAGCCCGCGGTCCGTCGCCACGCGCCGTGGCAAGAAGGTGCCGGAACTGTTCGGCCGCCGTGACGTGCCTTCAGGTGGAGCGGTAACGGGACCATCAGGTGGCATATCGCCGCCGGCACAGGAGGCGACGGCCAATGCCTAAGGTCCGTGTGACGCAAACCGCATCCGCCCTTGGGCGCAAGCCCGGTCAGAAGGAAACTCTGGTCGGACTTGGTCTGAACAAGATCCGTGCGACGCGTGAACTGCAGGATACAGCCTCGGTTCGCGGCATGATCCGCAAGGTGGCCCACCTGATCAAGGTGGAGGAGCTGTCCTGACATGAACCTGAACGAACTGCGCGATAATCCTGGTGCGCGCCTAAAGTCCAAGCGGCTGGGCCGTGGCATTGGCTCTGGCAAGGGCAAGACCTCCGGCAAGGGCGTCAAAGGGCAGAAGGCGCGCGAGGGCGTCGCACTGAATGGCTTTGAAGGCGGTCAGCTTCCGATCTATCGCCGTTTGCCGAAGCGCGGCTTTCACAACCTGTTCCGCAAGTCCTATGCGCCGGTCAACCTGGGCACGTTGAGTGCGGCCATCAAAGCCGGCAAGATCGACGGCAGCCAGCCGATCACCGAGGCGATTCTGATTGCCGCTGGTCTCGCGTCCGGCAACTTGGACGGCGTGCGCCTGCTGGCGGACGGCAAGCTGAGCCGCCCGATCACCATCACCGTCTCCGGCGCATCCGCCACGGCAAAAGCGGCGGTCGAGGCAGCCGGCGGCTCGATCACCACCACGGTCGCGGCTAGAGTCGAACCGGAGGCGAAGTAAGGCAAGGCCAGGGCTCCGCCCTGGGACCCGCAAAGGGGCGGATGCCCCTTTGATCCCCGTCCAGGGGTTTGGGGGAGAGGGGGCGACCGAGACGGTTGCAACGGCTGAGTAGCCCCCTCTCTCCCAAACCCCTAAATGGGTTCTAAGGGCGTCTGCCCTTAGCGGGGTCGAGGGGCGGAGCCCTCGCCTTGCTTCCTCCGTCGCCCGGCCCGACACTAGTCTCGATCATAGAGGGACACCCGATGGCATCCGCCGCTGAACAGCTCGCAGCCAGCATGAACATGGGCGTCTTTGCCAAGGCGACCGAACTCAAGCAGCGCATCTGGTTCACCCTGGGTGCGCTGATCGTTTATCGTCTGGGCACCTACATTCCGGTTCCAGGCGTCGATGCCTCGGTGATGGCGGAAATGCTGTCGCAGCACGGCGGCGGCATCCTGGGCATGTTCGACATGTTCACCGGCGGCGCACTGCGGCGCATGACGGTCTTCGCGCTGAACATCATGCCATACATCAGCGCCAGCATTATCATCCAGCTTATGTCAGCGGCCATTCCCACGCTGGAAACGCTGAAGAAGGAGGGTGAGGCCGGGCGAAAGAAGCTGAACCAGTACACCCGCTACCTTACGGTGGTGATTGCTATGTTCCAGTCCTACGGCATCGCTATTGGCCTGGAATCGATGCATGGCAGCTTTGGCTCCGCGGTGATCGACCCCGGCCTGTTCTTTATTGTTTCCTGCATGATTACCTTGGTCGGCGGCACCATGTTCCTAATGTGGATCGGGGAGCAGATCACTGCCCGCGGCATCGGCAACGGCACCAGCCTGATCATCATGTCCGGCATCGTCGCCAACCTGCCGGGTGCCATGGCCTCCATGCTGGAACTGGGCCGCACCGGCGCATTGTCGCCGTTCTTCCTGCTGCTGTTCGTCGTCATCGCGGTGGTGACCGTCGGTGTGATTGTCTTTGTCGAGCGGGCCCAGCGCCGCATCGCGGTACAGTATCCGAAGCGGCAGGTCGGCAACCGCATGTTCGGCGGCGACTCAACGCATATGCCGCTGAAGATCAACACGTCCGGCGTCATCCCGCCGATCTTCGCCAGTTCCATCCTGCTGATCCCGGCGACCATCGCCGGCTTCGCCACCAACGGGCCGCCCTGGCTGCAGACGATTGCCAGTCAGCTTGGTCATGGTCAGCCGTTGTACATGGCGCTGTATGCGTTCATGATCATCTTCTTCGCCTACTTCTACACCGCGGTTGTCTTCAATCCGGAGGAAACCGCCGACAACCTGAAGAAATATGGCGGCTTTATCCCAGGCATACGTCCCGGCAGCGCCACGGCAGACTACTTCGACCGAGTGCTGACCCGCCTGACCACCGTAGGCGGTGTCTACCTCGTGCTGATCTGCCTGTTGCCGGAAATCCTGATCAGCGATTACGGATTGCCGTTCTACTTTGGCGGAACCTCGATATTGATCGTCGTCTCGGTTACCATGGATACGGTCACGCAAATCCAATCGCATCTTCTGGCTCATCAGTATGAGGGCCTGATGCGCAAGAACAGGGTAAAGGGGCGTCGGTGAACATCATTCTTCTGGGCCCGCCCGGCGCGGGCAAGGGAACACAAGCCAAGCGGTTGCAGGACATCCACGGAATTGTGCAGATCGCCACCGGCGACATGTTGCGGGCGGAGGTCGCCGCCGGCACACCGATTGGTCAGGAAGCCCAGGCCGTGATGCAGGCCGGCGGTCTGGTATCCGATGACATCCTGGTCCGTATGCTTGCTTCCCGCCTCGACCAGCCGGATGCGGCGCGTGGGTTCATCCTGGACGGCTTTCCTCGCACCGTGCCACAGGCCCAGGCGCTGGATGACATGCTCGCCCGCAAGGGCCTGAAGCTGGATGCGGTGATCGAGTTAAAGGTGGATGACGCCATCCTGACGGACCGCATCGCTGGCAGGTTCAGTTGCGCCAGATGCGGCGCCGGCTATCACGACAGCTTCAAGCCAACCGCCGTCGCCGGCGTCTGCGATGTCTGCGCCGGAGCCGAACTTGTGCGTCGACCCGACGACAAGCGGGAGACCGTGGACGCGCGCTTGAAAGTGTATCATAGCCAGACCGCGCCGATCATTCCACACTATGCCCAGACTGGCGCTTTGCGGGTGGTGGACGGGATGGCGGACATCAATGACGTCTCTCGGCAGATCGATGCGGTGCTCGCCGCCAGCCAGGACGCAAACGCACATCAATCACGTCCGGCAAAGGACTGATTGTTGCAGCTATCACGCAAAGTTGATAAAGTAGCGTTGACTCCTGCGGCGCGGAAACTATAGTCCCGGCCTCCGGCGCAAACCCCCTTACGGGGTTTCGGCGCCGCTTGCGCATATTTTGGCCCTGATGGGCCGTCTATGGTTCGGTACTCCGGACGACAGGAGAGTCAAGCGTGGCGCGTATTGCCGGCGTAAATATCCCTACGAATAAACGCGTGACCATTGGGCTTCGCTATATCTTTGGCATTGGCCCGACCAAGGCCGCCGAAATCTGCCAGAAGCTTAGCATCCCTGACGACCGGCGGGTCAATCAGCTTTCGGATGAGGAAGTACTCCGTATCCGCGAACTGATCGATCGAGACTACCGCGTCGAGGGCGACCTGCGGCGTGAAGTCGCGATGAACATCAAGCGGCTGATGGACCTCGGCTGCTATCGCGGTCTGCGTCACCGTCGGGGTCTGCCCGTTCGCGGCCAACGGACCCACACCAATGCGCGCACCCGCAAAGGCAAGGCAGTCGCGATCGCCGGGAAGAAGAAAGTTACGAAGTAATCGGCCAACAGGCCACATCTCATCAGGTTACCGCCGCGCCGGGTTCCGGCGCGGCCCCAGTTGAAGCAGGACAACAAACCATGGCGAAACCCGCCGCAGCCGCTCGGCCTCGCCGCAAGGAACGCAAGAATATCACCGCTGGCGTGGCACATGTCGCCGCCACGTTCAATAACACGGTGATTACCATCACCGATGCCCAGGGCAATGCCATCGCGTGGTCATCCGCCGGAAGCCAGGGCTTCAAGGGCAGCCGGAAGTCCACGCCTTATGCCGCTCAGGTCGCCGCCGAGGATGCCGGCCGCAAGGCCAAGGAACACGGCATGGAAGCGCTGGAAATCGAGGTCAGCGGCCCCGGTTCGGGCCGCGAGAGCGCATTGCGGGCGCTGCAGGCGGTCGGCTTTTCCGTCTCCACGATTCGCGACATGACGCCGATCCCCCATAACGGCTGCCGGCCGCGCAAGCGTCGGCGTGTCTGATCTTGTTGTCGCGGCGGCTGGACTTAGTCCGGCCGAACGACGGCCGGCTGAATAACAGGGGGTGACACTGTCCATAGGACATGAGCCGCCCTCCGGTGCGGTTCGAAAGGTGTAGCATGAGGCAAAGCGCAGTCATTCAGAGAAACTGGCAATCTCTGATCAAGCCTGAGAAACTGGAAGTCGAGCCAGGTGCCGATCCATCCCGCGTCGGCACGGTCGTCGCCGAACCGCTGGAACGCGGCTTCGGCATGACATTGGGCAACGCCATTCGTCGCATTCTACTGTCGTCCCTGCAAGGCGCCGCAGTCACCGCGGTGCAGATCGACGGCGTGCTGCACGAATTCAGCAGCGTCGCCGGTGTGCGGGAAGACGTGACGGATATCGTGCTGAACATTAAGCAGCTCGCGCTGCGGATGCACGGCGAGGGTCCCAAGCGGATGACGCTGACCGCCACTGGTCCCGGCGAGGTCCGCGCCGGGCAGATTCAATCCGGCCACGACATCGACATCATGAACCCCGAACTGGTCATCTGCACCCTCGACGATGGGGTGAAGCTGGGCATGGAGTTCACCGTCAACCTAGGCAAAGGCTATCAGCCGTCCAGCGTGAACCGGCCGGAAGACGCACCGATTGGCCTGATCCCGATCGACTCGATCTACTCCCCGGTGCGCCGCGTGTCCTATACCGTGGCGCCGACCCGCGTGGGCCAGGTCACCGACTACGACAAGCTGCTGCTGACGGTCGAAACCAATGGCGCTGTCACCCCGGAAGACTCGGTGGCGCTCGCCGCACGCATCCTGCAGGATCAGTTGCAGCTCTTCATCAACTTCGATGAGCCTCAGCAGATTCGCGCCGAAGAGCCGCAGGACGACCTGCCGTTCAACCGCAACCTGCTGCGCAAGGTGGACGAATTGGAACTCTCGGTTCGCAGCGCCAACTGCCTGAAGAACGACAACATCGTCTACATCGGCGACCTGGTGCAGAAGAGCGAGCAGGAAATGCTGCGCACTCCCAACTTCGGCCGCAAGTCGCTGAACGAGATCAAGGAAGTGCTGACATCCATGGGTCTCGGCTTGGGCATGAGCGTCGCCGGATGGCCGCCGGAGAACATCGAGGACTTGGCCAAGCGGCTCGAAGAGCCGTTCTGAGCATGATCGCGCCAGGCGGCGCGTCGGAAGTCCGTCAATCATGCGATCAACAATGAACCCAGATCGTGTTCAGCCTTCTTGAGGGCGGTCTGAGCCGGTACAAGGAATAAACCCATGCGTCACGGAGTTGCCGGCCGCAAGCTCGGCGTTACCTCAAGTCACCGGCTGGCCATGTTCCGCAACATGGCGCATGCGCTTCTTAAGCACGAGCAGATCACCACGACCCTGCCCAAGGCGAAGGAACTTCGTCCCGTTGCGGAGAAGCTGATAACTCTGGGCAAGAAAGGTGGTCTCGCCAACAAGCGCCTGGCTTATGCCGAACTGCGCGATGACGTCATTGTTGGCAAGCTGTTCAGCACTTTAGCAGATCGATACAAGACTCGCGCCGGCGGCTATACACGTGTGCTTAAAGCTGGCGTCCGTTACGGTGACGCAGCCGATATGGCGGTGATTGAACTGGTTGACCGCGATATGTCAGCCAAGGGCAAGGATAGTGGCCCGGTTCAGGCGAAAGATGACGATTCCGAGGAGGAATGAGCCCGAATGGGATGGCCCGTTGATAGCGGTCTTCGCTTAAGACTTGATTCTGGATGCTACGACACGGCTTGATCCCAGCCCGAAACGTCGTGATCGAAGTTGCCTTGGACACGCTGCAGAATATCGCCAAGCCGGCCAGACATCTGGTTCCGCTAGCCAATCGGTCATAATCGGACTGGTCCTTCGCCAGAGCGCGCCATCTGTTCTAGACTTGCTTCGTGTCTGACCCTGAAGACCTCTTCGGCTCGTCTGAACCCGCCGCCCCGCCGCAACCCGCTGGCAGCCGTCCCCTCGCGGATCGGTTGAGGCCGGCCACTCTTGCCGCTGTCGTTGGCCAGGACCATCTCCTCGGCCCCGAGGGCACGCTGACCCGCATGCTGGCGCTTGGCTCGCTGGCCTCGCTGATCCTCTGGGGACCGCCTGGTGTCGGCAAGACTACCATCGCACGTTTGTTGGCCGCGCAGGCGAAACTGGGATTCGTCCAGCTTTCCGCCGTCTTCTCCGGCGTCGCCGATCTCAAGCGGGCCTTCGACGACGCGGTGAAGCGTCGCAGGGCCGGGCAGGGAACGCTGCTGTTCATCGACGAGATCCACCGGTTCAACCGCGCCCAGCAAGATGGTTTCCTGCCCGTGGTCGAGAACGGCACCATTACGCTTGTTGGTGCGACAACGGAAAACCCGTCATTCGCGTTGAATGGCGCGTTGCTGTCCCGCTGCCAGGTTCTTGTGCTGCGCCGCCTGGACGATCCGGCGCTTGATCTTCTGCTCACGCGTGCGGAAGCCGAGCTCGGCCGGACACTGCCGCTGACGGTGGAAGCCAGGGGCACCTTGCGGGCGATGGCTGACGGCGACGGCCGTTATCTGCTGAACATGGCGGAACAGGTCGCCGCCCTTCCACCATCGACGCCAGACATGGACGCAGCCGACCTGTCCACCCTGCTGGCCCGGCGTGCCGCGCTGTACGACAAGGATCGCGAAGAACACTACAACCTGATCTCCGCGCTGCATAAATCGCTGCGCGGCTCCGATCCTGATGCCGCGCTGTATTGGTTCGCCCGCATGCTCAATGGTGGCGAGGATCCGCGCTACATTGCCCGCCGCCTTGTCCGCTTCGCCGCCGAGGACATCGGCATGGCCGATCCTAACGCCTTGCCCCTTGCCTTGTCCGGCTGGGAAACCTACGAGCGCCTGGGCTCACCGGAAGGCGAACTCGCCATCGCCCAGGTGGTCGTCTACCTCGGTACCGCGCCGAAATCGAATGCCGTCTACACCGCCTTCGGTCTGGCAAAGGCCGCGGCGAGGAACACCGGCAGCCTGATGCCGCCGGCCCATATCCTCAACGCGCCGACAAAACTGATGAAGCAACTCGGCTACGGCGCCGGCTACGCATACGACCATGGCGCGGAGGACGCGTTCTCCGGCCAAAACTACTTCCCGGACGGCATGGACCGCATCGACTTCTACCAACCCCACGATCGCGGCTTCGAGCGCGAAATCGCACGCCGGTTAGAGCACTGGGCTGGGCTGCGGGCGAAGCGGACGAATGAATAATATCAGTCGGCAGACGGATTGTCTGGTCAGCACTGCCTTATCATCGTCACGCCCGAGCGATCGAGCACGTGAGGCCGGTTGATCCGAGCGGCAGGGCCCTGGTCTTGCTTACCCCGTCACGTGATAATCGCCCGCACCCGCAGCGCCGCCACCACCTCATCGGCCAACGCATCCGGACCGGCTAACAAAGTGCGCAGTTGGATGTCCGGATCCAGCGGTTCCTCGTACGGCGCGTCCACGCCGGTAAAGTTTCGGATCTGGCCGCTGTCAGCCTTCTCATACAGTCCTTTCGGATCGCGACGCCGGCACTCGCCGACCGGTGTGTCGACGAAGATCTCCACGAACGCATCGCCGCCCACGCGGTCGCGGGCCAGCATCCGCTCCGCCCGGTAGGGTGAAATGAACGAGACAATGACGATCAGCCCGGCCTCGACGAACAGCCGGGAGACCTCCGCGATGCGGCGAATATTTTCGACACGATCGGCCTCGGAGAACCCCAGGTCACGGTTCAGCCCATGACGGACATTGTCGCCATCCAGGGTCATGGTATGATGACCCAGCGCGTGCAGCCGCTTTTCCACCAAGTTGGCGATGGTGGATTTGCCGGCGCCGGACAGCCCAGTGAACCACAGCACCGCCGGCTTCTGGTTTTTCAACAGCGATCGTGCCGCCTTGTCCACGTCCAGTCGGTGCCACACGATGTCGCTGTTGCGCACCCGTGTCGCCGTTACCATGCCGGCGCCGACCGTATTCCGCGTCAGCCGGTCGATCAGGATGAAGCCACCCAGGTCTCGGCTGGTCTGGTATGGTTCGCAAACCACGGGATGGGTCAGGGAGATCGAGACGCGGCCGATCTCGTTCAGACCAAGCTCCCGCACGCCGACCTCTTCCAGCGTCTCCATGTCCAGCCGCACGGTGATGTCGGTCACCGTCGCCATTACCGTGCGGCAACCGAGCATCAGCAGGTAGGCGCGCCCACGGAACAGCGGGGTCTCGTCCATCCAGACCACCCAGCTTTCCACGCCGTCCACCGCTGCCGGCGCCGGATCGACCGCCAGCACGTCACCGCGCGAGACATCGATCTCCCCGTCCAGCACCAGGGTGACGGGATCACCCGCCGCCGCCTCGGGTCGGTCGCCGTCCATCGTGACGATCCGTGCCACGGTCGCCTTGGTGCGGCCGGCGGCGTTGACCAGGGTATCGCCGGCTCGGATCCGGCCGGCGGTGACGGTGCCGCAGTAGCCGCGGAACCCCTGGTCGGGGCGGTTGACATATTGCACCGGCATGCGGAATGGACCAGGTGCCGCGCCGGCCGCCGGATCAGCGCTCTCCAGCGCCGCCAGCAGGGATGGACCGGTGTACCAGGGCATGCGCGGACTGACCTGAGTAACGTTGTCCCCCTCCCGCGCGCAGACTGGAATGACGGTAATGGCGCTGAAGCCGAACTTTGGCCGCAGGTAGGCGAACTCCGACCCGATCGTGGCGCACACCGCCTGCTGAAAGCCCACCAGATCCATCTTGTTGATCGCCAGCACCACTTGGCGCACGCCGAGCAGCGAGGCGATGGCCGCATGCCGGCGGGTCTGCGGCAGGATGCCCTTGCGTGCATCGATCAGCAGGATCGCCAGGTCGGCGGTCGAGGCGCCCGTGACCATGTTGCGGGTATATTGCTGGTGGCCTGGCGTGTCGGCCAGGATGAAGCGGCGTTTCGCTGTCTCGAAGAAGCGGTAGGCAACGTCGATCGTTACTCCCTGCTCGCGTTCGGCTTCCAGACCATCGACCAGCAGGGCGTAGTCGATCCCGCCTTCCACCGTGCCGAAGCGGCGCGAATCGCGTTCCAGAACGGTCAGCACGTCGTCGGCGATGCTGCCGCATTCGAACAGCAGCCGGCCGATCAAGGTGGATTTGCCGTCGTCGACGCTGCCGCAGGTCAGCACGCGCAGCACTGTGTCGGGCATCAGAAATATCCCTCGCGCTTCTTGCGCTCCATCGATGCGCCTTCATCGCGATCGATCAGCCGCCCAGCCCGTTCGGAAACCCGGGTATCCCGCATCTCCGTCAGCAGGGCGTCCAGGTCGGTGGCGCCGGATTCCACCGCGGCGGACAATGGGTAACAGCCCAGGGAGCGAAACCGCACCAGGCGCTCGACCGGCGTCTCCCCCGGCTTGAAGCGCATCCGGTCGTCGTCCACCACGATGATCTGCCCGTCGCGCATGACCGTGGGACGCAGTGCGGCGAAATACAGCGGCACGACGTCGATGCGTTCCGCCGCGATGTAGCTCCAGACATCAAGCTCGGTCCAGTTGGACAGCGGGAAGACGCGCAAGGTCTCGTCGGCCGCCAGGTTGCCGTTGTACAGGTGCCAGAGTTCCGGACGCTGGCGCTTCGGGTCCCAGGCATGACCGGGTGCTCGAACCGAGAAGATCCTTTCCTTGGCCCGCGAGCGTTCCTCGTCGCGGCGGGCGCCGCCAATGGCAATATCGTACCGGCCCAGGGTCAGCGCCTGCTTTAGCGCATCGGTCTTCATGATCTGGGTATAGGCGCCGCCATGGTCGAACGGATTGATCCCCTCGCGAAGCCCATCGGGATTGGTGTGCGATCTAAGCTCCAACCCAAAGCGGCGAATCGTCGCGTCGCGAAACGCGATCATCGCGCGAAACTTCCAGGTCGTGTCGATGTGCAGCAGCGGGAAGGGCGGCTTGGCCGGATGGAACGCCTTGCGCGCCAGATGCAGCAGAACCGAGGAATCCTTGCCGATCGAGTACAGCAGCACTGGACGGACGCCCTGTGCCGCGACTTCCCGCAATATGTAGATGCTTTCGGCTTCCAGAGTGGCCAAATGAGCCGGACGCGAATCCATCAATGTCGGTAATCCTGACGCCAACGAGTGGCGGCTCAATAGCTCTTACACACGCCGTACGGTATAAGTTTCTTGCAGCGCTTCCACGATCGCATTCGCATGCGGCTTGTCCCGCGCCTCCACCATCACTTCCAGTTCCGCCGCCTGGACCGAGGAGGCGGCGAACAGCCGCTGGTGCGAGACCTCGATGATGTTGCCGCCGGAACCGCCGATCTTGCCGGCGATGTCGGCCAGCACGCCGGGCCGGTCGGGGATCTGCAGATGCAGGCGCAGCAGACGGCCATCACGCAATAGGTCGCGCAGCAGCACGTTGGACAGGATGCGGGTATCGATATTCCCACCGGTGATGGCGATGCCGACCCGTCTGCCGCGGAAACGCGCTGGATGCGTCAGCAAGCCGGCTAAGCCGACCGCGCCGGCGCCCTCCGCCACGGTCTTGGCGGCCTCGATCAGCAAGCCAATGGCTTCCTCGATAGCGCGTTCCGGCGCCAGCAGGACGCCGGCGACGCGGCGATTGAGCAGTTCGAACGCGGTTTCGCCGATGTCGCGAACGGCGATGCCCTCGGCGACCGTGGCACCGCCGACCGAGACGGTGTCCCCGGTCAGGCGCTGCGCCATTGCGGCATAGGTTTCGACCTCGGCACCATAGACGGCGATACCCGGTTTCAGCGCGCTCGCGGCGACCAAGCAGCCGGCGAGCAGGCCACCACCGCCGGTGGGAATGATCAGTGCATCCAAGTCGGGGGCATCCTGCAACATCTCCAACGCCAGGGTACCCTGCCCGGCGATAATGGCGACATCGTCATACGGATGCACGAAGACCAGCGACCTTGCATGCGCCAGCGCCTGGGCGTGGGCGGCGGCCTCGGCCAAGGTTTCACCGTGCAGGACAACGGTGGCACCCCAGGCGGCGGTGCGGGTCACCTTGGTCGACGGGGTGAACTTCGGCATCACGATGGTGGCGGCAATGCCGAGCAGGCTGGCATGCCGGGCGACCGCCTGGGCGTGATTGCCGGCGGACATGGCAATCACGCCACAGCCGCGTTCGGCGTCGGTCAGCAACGCCAGCCGGTTGGCGGCACCGCGTTCCTTGAAGGCGCCGGTCACCTGCATGTTATCGAGCTTCAGCCAGATCTCGGCGCCGGTGAGACGAGAGAGCCCAGGGTTTGCCAACATCGGTGTGCGTATCACCTTGCCGGCGATGCGGGCAGCGGCGCTCTCGATGTCGGCCAGGCTGATCATAATTCGCGCCAGACTCCATAGCTGCGCCTGGGCGCTATCATATCAGAATATTAACAGTGCGGGAGCAGATTGTTTCCGCCGCCCCTGGTGCGTGGCCTTTCCAAGCTATCTGTCGTCACATTGCGCTTGAAATTGTGGCCGAACATAACGGTAGGACATCAGAATGGTCGATGCAAACAGGCGTTCTCGCAACCCTTGAACCGGCGTGTCTGTCTGTCCATCCGAAAGCCGCCTAGCGGAACTGGATTTCCAGAATCTCATAAGACCTGTCTCCACCCGGCGCGGGCACGGAGATCGTCTCGCCCACCTTCTTGCCAATCAGCGCCTTGGCCAGCGGCGAGGAGATCGACAGGCGAGCTGCCTTGATGTCGGCTTCGTGCACACCGACAATCTGATACATCGCCTCCTTCTCCGTCTCCTCATCGACCAGCTTGACGTGCGCGCCAAACTTCACGTGCGAGCCGGACAAGCTCGCCGGATCGATCACCTCGGCCCCCGAGGTAATCTCCTCCAGCTCCGCGATGCGGCCTTCAATGAAGGATTGACGTTCGCGCGCCGCGTGATATTCGGCGTTTTCCGACAGGTCGCCGTGTTCACGCGCTTCCGCGATGGCACGAATGACCGAAGGACGTTCCACCGACCGCAACTGGCGGAGCTCGTCTTCCAGCCGCTGAAGGCCGGGGGCGGTCATCGGAAACTTCTGCACGTCTTGGTCCTTTTGATCCTCGGTGAACACGCAAAGCCATGTACGGCCGCCGCGGCTGGGTCGTCCCCAACCACGGCACATAGGTCAAAACGAACCGCGAAAATAGGACTGTAGGGGCGCGACTTCAAGCGTTCCCGCTTTCAGCGCCGCAATGGCATGCACGGCGGCCCGCGCACCAGCGAGCGTGGTGTAGTGCGGCACCATGTGCGTCAGGGCGCTGCGGCGGATCGCGAAACTGTCGGCAACCGACTGCGGGGTCGAGGCGGTATTGATCACAAGCTGCACGTCGCCCGAGCGGATGGCGTCGACACAATGCGGCCGGCCCTCCAGCACCTTGTTCACCACGCTGACCGGAAAGCCGGCCTCGCGGATGCGGGTGGCGGTGCCGCGTGTGGCCATGATCGAGAAGCCCATCTCATTCAGGCGGCGAGCCAGCGACGGCAAGCCCTTCTTGTCCGCGTCCTTGATCGACAGGAAAACCGTGCCGGCCATCGGCAGGATGACGCCGGCGCCGAGCTGGGCCTTGGCGAAGGCGCGCTCGAAGCTGGAATCGAGGCCCATGACCTCGCCAGTGGATTTCATCTCCGGCCCCAGGATGGTGTCCACGTCGGGGAAGCGGGCGAACGGGAAAACGGCTTCCTTCACCGCGACATGCGGCGCGATGGAATCATCGTCCAGCGTGAAGTCGGTCGCGAGGCTGGCACCGGCCATCACGCGGGCGCCGATCTTGGCGATCGGCACGCCAGTCGCCTTGGCGACGAACGGCACGGTGCGGGAGGCACGGGGATTAACCTCCAGGACGTAGATCGTGTCGTCCTTGATGGCGTACTGCACGTTCATCAGGCCGACGACACCCAGCGCCTTGGCCATCGCCTCGGTTTCCGACTTCAGCTCGGTGATCATCGCCGGCGACAGCGAATACGGTGGCAGGGAGCAGGCGGAGTCGCCGGAATGGATGCCGGCTTCCTCAATATGCTCCATGACGCCCGCGACATAGACGCTTTCGCCGTCGCAGATGCAGTCCACGTCGACCTCGATCGCGTCGTTCAGGTAGCGGTCGATCAGCAAGGGTCCCGACTCGATCATGCCCTGCCCGGACACGCGCACGGCTTCACGCATGTAGCGGTGCAGAGCGGCACGGTCATAGACGATTTCCATGGCGCGCCCGCCCAGCACATAGCTCGGCCGGATGACCACCGGGTAGCCAATGCGTTCGGCGACGGCGACGGCTTCCTCGGTCGACCGGGCGATGCCGTTATCCGGCTGCAACAGGCCCAGGCGGTGCAGCAACTGCTGGAACCGCTCGCGGTCCTCGGCCAGGTCGATCGCGTCGGCGGACGTGCCCAGGATCGAAATGCCTTCGCGCGACAGCGCCTGCGACAGCTTCAGCGGGGTCTGGCCCCCATACTGGACGATGCAGCCCAGCAGCGTGCCGTTCTGCTGCTCCCGGCGGACCAGGGCAATGACGTCCTCTTCCGTCAGCGGCTCGAAATACAGACGGTCGGAGGTGTCGTAGTCGGTGCTGACGGTTTCCGGATTGCAGTTGACCATGATGGTCTCGAACCCGGCCTCCTTCAGCGCGTAGGCGGCGTGGACGCAGCAATAGTCGAATTCGATGCCCTGGCCGATGCGGTTGGGCCCGCCGCCCAGGATGATGACCTTGGTCCGGCCGGTGGGGTTCGCCTCGCAGACCGGTATGCCGTAGCCGCCCTCGAAGGTGGAATACATATAGGGTGTGTCGGAGGCGAACTCGGCGGCGCAGGTGTCGATGCGCTTGTACACCGGGGTCACGCCAAGGGCCAGGCGGGCAGCCATGACCCTGGTCGCTGTGCTGCCGGTCAACACCGCCAGGCGCTGGTCGGAAAAGCCCAGCGCCTTCAAACGCCGCAGGCGCCCCGCATCGTTCGGCAGGCCGGCGGCGGTCAGCTCATGTTCGGCGGTGACGATCCGATCAAGCTCACGCAGGAACCACGGGTCGAACTTCGTCGCCGCGTGGATGGCCTCGACCGTCAGTCCGGCCCGCAGCGCCTGTGCCGCCATCAGCAGCCGGTCCGGCCGTGGCGCCGACAAGGCGGCGCGGAAGGCATCGGCGCCGCCGTCACCCGGCGGCTCGACCGGATCAAGCCCGGACAGTCCGGTCTCCGTGCTGCGGAAGCCCTTCTGCAGGGCTTCGGCGAAGCTGCGACCGATGGCCATGGCCTCGCCCACCGATCTCATGGACGTGGTCAGCAGCGCCGGCGTGCCGGGGAATTTCTCGAACGTGAAGCGCGGGATCTTGACCACGACGTAGTCGATGGTCGGCTCGAAACTCGCCGGCGTGACCCGGGTGATGTCGTTGGTCAGCTCGTCCAGCGTGTAGCCGACCGCCAGCTTGGCGGCGATCTTGGCGATGGGAAACCCGGTTGCCTTGGAGGCCAGCGCGGATGACCGCGACACCCGCGGGTTCATCTCGATGACGACCATCCGCCCATCGGCCGGATTAAGGCCGAACTGCACGTTCGATCCGCCGGTATCGACGCCGATCTTGCGCAGGCAGGCGATCGAGGCGTCGCGCATCCGCTGGTATTCCTTGTCCGTCAGGGTCAGCGCCGGCGCCACGGTAACGGAGTCGCCAGTGTGGACCCCCATCGGATCGACGTTCTCGATCGAGCAGACGATGATGCAGTTGTCCGCGCGGTCGCGAACCACCTCCATCTCGTACTCCTTCCAACCGAGGACGGATTCCTCGATCAGCACCTCGGTGGTAGGCGAGGCCTCCAGGCCGCCGGCGACAATCTGCTCGAATTCCTCCCGGTTGTAGGCAATGCCGCCGCCGGTGCCGCCCAGGGTGAAGCTCGGGCGGATGACCGCGGGCAGGCCGGTCATCGCCAGTGCCGCCCGGGCTTCGCCCAGCGTATGGGCGATGGCGGAGCGCGGTGATTCGATGCCGATCTCCGCCATCGCGTCACGGAATTTCAGCCGGTCTTCCGCGCGGTCGATGACGTCGGCGCGGGCACCGATCAGTTCAACCCCGTGGCGGTCCAGCGCGCCGCTGGCAGCCAGCTTCATCGCGGTGTTCAGCGCGGTCTGGCCGCCCATGGTGGGCAGCAGGGCATCCGGTCTCTCCCGGATGATGATCTTTTCCACCACCTCGGGCGTGATCGGCTCGATATAGGTCGCATCCGCCAGCTCGGGATCGGTCATGATGGTGGCGGGATTTGAATTGACCAGGATCACGCGATAGCCCTCGGCCCGCAGCGCCTTGCAGGCCTGCGCGCCGGAATAGTCGAACTCGCAGGCCTGGCCGATGACGATCGGGCCGGCACCGATGATCAGGATGGAGGTTATGTCGGTGCGCTTGGGCATGTGGCCTACGTTGTTGTTGGAAGGGGGATCCCGATCAGCGGCGCACACGGAAGTTCAAGGCTTTTCCCCTACGCCAGCGCGCGCCGTGGCTGCCAGGAAAGGCTTGCGCTCGTATCGCTGTTTCCGGCTTCGGGATTGCATGCAAGACAGTGACCGTGCGCGTAGCCTCACGCAACAGGGGCCGGCGCACGTTGCCTTCGCTCCATCATCGCCACGAACCGGCCGAACAGGTAATGACTATCGCTTGGCCCTGGGCTCGCCTCCGGATGGTACTGAACCGAAAAGGCTGGCTTGTCCGTGCAGGCAATTCCCTCGTTCGAGCCATCGAACAGCGACACATGCGTCACCTTGGCATTCGCCGGCAGCGACTCCGCGTCGACCGCAAACCCATGATTCTGGCTGGTGATTTCCACCTTCCCGGTCGCCAGATCCTGCACCGGCTGATTGGCGCCGCGATGGCCGCGCGCCAGCTTGTAGGTCTTGCCGCCAAGAGCCAGCGCCAGCAACTGGTGGCCGAGGCAGATGCCGAACAACGGCACGCCGCTTTCCAGCACGGCGCGCAACACCGGCACGGCGTAAGCGCCCGTGGCGGCCGGATCACCAGGACCGTTGGACAGGAAAATGCCGTCAGGGCAATGTCGGAAAATATCCTCCGCCGTCGCCGTGGCCGGCACCACCGTCACGCGGCACCCGGCCGAGGCCAGACACCGCAGGATGTTCCGCTTCGCGCCATAATCCACCGCGACGACATGGTGGCAAGGCGCGTCCTGCCGCCTCGGCGTGCCCGGCCAAGCCCATACCGTCTCGTCCCAGTGATAGGACTGCTGGCAGGTGACCGCCTTCGCCAGGTCCATCCCCTCCAGCCCCGGCCAGGCCTCGGCCCGCGCACCCAGCGCCGGCAGGTCAAAGCGGCCATCCACCGGAAAGGCCAGCACCCCATGGGGCGCACCGCCATCACGAATGCGGATGGTCAAGGCGCGCGTATCGATCCCGGCAATCCCGGTCACGCCACGCGAGCGCAGCCAGGCATCCAGCGCCTGGGTGGAGCGCCAGTTGGCCGGATCGGTCACGTCCTGCTTCACGATCAGGCCGCGGGCGGCGATATTCGCGGCCTCCAGATCCTGTGAATTGGTGCCGACATTACCGATGTGCGGAAAGGTAAAGGTGATGATCTGGCCCGCGTACGACGGATCCGTGAGAGTTTCCTGGTAACCGGTCAGGCCAGTGTTGAAGCAGACTTCCCCGACCGCGGGCGGACCAGATGTGTGCGCGCCGAAGCCACGGCCCCAGAACACCGTGCCATCGGCAAGAACCAGCACGGCGGTCGCGTCGGCAGGCACGCTGCCGGCAGCCATGGTTTCAGCCGTACCGGAGATCGACACGCCCTCCGCGGAACTGGTCAGCAGATCGGTCATGGTCAACCCGGTGGCCGCGGTGACCGCCGCCCAATGGCGCGACGGAATGGCACGGGTTTGCCGCCACTTCCGCACCGCCTCGGTGCCCACGCCCGTCAAGCGAGACGCAGCCTCGGTTCCGCCCAGGCGGTCAATGATGTCGTCGATTGGAAGAGACATGCGCATGATCTATGGGAAAAAACTTCCCATGACAACGGCTGCATACACGGTCGCGAAATTTTTTCCGGCGCAGCAGGGCGCCTGACACGCCCGCATGCTCCATAGTATGATCATCACCTGTCGCACGGAGAACACCATGAGCCTAAGGGACCAATTCACCGCGCAGATGAAGCTGTCGATGAAAGCCGGCGATTCAGCGCGGACGTCGACCTTGCGCATGATCATGGCGAAGCTGAAGGACACCGATATCGCGGCTCGGCCCAAGGGCATCGACAAGGTCGCCGACGAGGACATCCTGTCGATGCTGCGTGGCATGGTGAAATCCCGTCATGAATCGGTGGCGCTGTATCGACAAGGCCACCGCCCTGAACTCGCCGCCAAGGAGGAGGCCGAGATCGCCGTGATCGAGGCCTTCCTGCCACAACAGATGGACACGGCGGCCACCGAGCAGGCTGTCGCGGACGCCGTGGTGGAAACCGGCGCTACCAGCATCAAGGACATGGGCAAGGTGATGGCCAGTCTGCGCGCCCGGCATGCCGCCGCGCTCGACATGGCGAAGGCCGGGCCGCTGGTGAAAGCCAAGCTATCCGGCTGATCGTCGGATCAAAATCACCGCATGGCCCTTCCTGCCAGCTTCACCGATGAACTCCGCGCCCGCATTCCGCTGTCCGCGTTGATCGGACGCCGGGTGCGTCTGGCGCGCTCCGGCAAGCAGTGGAAGGGCTGCTGTCCGTTCCACGGCGAGAAATCGCCCAGCTTCTACGTTTATGAAGATGGTTATCATTGTTTCGGCTGCGGCGCGCATGGCGATCTGATCAGCTTCGTGATGCAGAGCCAGGGCCTCGGCTTCATGGAAGCAATTGGCCAGCTCGCCGCCGAAGCCGGGCTGGAGGTGCCAAAACCCTCACCCGCGGCGGCGGAGGCGGAACGCCGGCGGCTTGATGTGGTGGGCGTGCTGGAGGCGGTTCAGCTACACTATCAGCAACGCCTGAAGCTGCCGGACGGGCGGCCGGCGTGGGATTATCTGCTCGGCCGCGGCCTGTCAGAGGAAACTATCGGCCGTTTCGGCTTAGGCTGGGCTGGAGAGCGCGGCGGACTAACCGCGGCGATGGCGCGACAAGGCATTGACGCCGCGCAGTTGCAAGAAGCCGGACTGCTTCGTCGTGATGACGAAACGGGTCGCCAGTTCGAACTGTTCTCCAATCGGGTAATGTTTCCGATCCGTGACCGCCGGAGCGCGATCATCAGCTTTGGCGGCCGGACGCTGGGCAGTGGTCAGCCTAAATACCTCAACGGGCCGGAAACGGCGGTGTTTTCCAAGCGCCGCACGTTGTATGGCCTCGACCAGGCGCGCGCCGCGGTCCGCAATGGCGGCGTGCTGCTGGTGGTGGAAGGTTACCTCGACGTGATCGCCGTCGTGCAGGCCGACTTTGCCGGTTCAGTCGCACCACTCGGTACCGCCCTGACCACCGAGCAGATGGAAGAACTGTGGCGGGTCTCCGCGTGCCCCGTACTGTGCTTTGACGGTGATAGCGCCGGCGCCCGGGCCGCGGCCCGGGCGATGGATCTGGCGCTGCCGCTGCTGACGCCAGACCAGTCGCTGAAATTCGCCACATTGCCGGCCGGCGAGGATCCCGACAGCCTGCTGCGCAAGAGCGGGCCACGCAGCTTGCAGGCGGTGCTGGATGCCGCGCGGACGCCATCCGAAGCGCTGTATGACATCGTGCGCGGATCCGCCGGCGAGGCGACGCCGGAGCAGCGCGCGTCGCTGCGATCAAGGTTGATCGAGGCGGCGAACCGGATCACCGACAAATCCCTTGCCAGTGAATATCGCCGGGTGCTGCTCGACAGGTTCTTCAGCGGCAGCCGGTCAGCACGACCCCATGCGGTCTCGTCGCGATCCTTCGGCGGCGGTCGCCGGCCGCCGCTGGTTCCGCCACGTTTTGTTCGCATTCGGATCGATAAAACAACGACGACCACGGAATGGTCGCGCATCCTGACGGTGATTTTGCTGCGCCACCCGTTCCTGCTGCATGATGTGCAGACTGCCTATGCCACCCTGCTGCTTGACGATCGGCTGTCGCGATTGCGGGACGCTCTGTTTGCCTGGGCGGAAACCGCTGAAAGACTTGACTTCGCAGGCCTCATGGACCACCTCACGAAATCCGGATATACGTCGGACATCGAGCAAATCTTGTCGGCGCGGTCGATGCCGCTGCCGGAATGCGCGATGTCATCCGCCATGCCGGCCGAGGCCGAACAAGGATGGTGGCATTTTTTTGGGTTCTTGAACGTGGAACATTTACGCGAGGAAGTCGCTTTAGCCGAGATGGAAGCTCAGCGAAACCTGACCGCCGAGACACAGCGACGGCAGATTGCCCTGCGCGAGGCGTTGATCAGGATTACAAGTGGCGAGCCCGACGGTGGCGGACCTCTGGAAGCATCATGACGGGTATGTTCGCCGAGATGGCCGCCGCCCGATAGACGAAGGAGTGCCCTGAACAATGGCTACGAAGCCAATGGTCGCCGGCGATACCGTGACGGCGGAGCAGGATGTCGAATCGACCCTGGTTGATGTCCAGACCGTCGCGGTGAAGCGGCTGATCGCCAAGGGCAAGGAGCGCGGCTACATCACCTTCGACGAGCTGAACGCGATCCTGCCGCCCGACCAGAACAGCAGCGAGCAGATTGAAGACGTGATGGCCAATTTCTCGGAAATGGGCATCCAGGTCGTCGAGAGCGAGGAGTCCGAGGAGGGCGAGACGCCCGTCGCCAAGGCCGAGAAGGCCGACGAGGCGGAGGAAGAGGAGCCGTCAGGCAACGTCGATGAGGCGAGCCTGGGCCGCACCGACGACCCGGTGCGCATGTATCTGCGCGAGATGGGCAGCGTCGAGTTGCTGTCCCGCGAAGGCGAGATCGCCATCGCCAAACGCATTGAAGCCGGCCGCGACATGATGATCAACGGGCTGTGCGAAAGCCCGCTGACCTTCGCCGCCATCATCACCTGGCATGACCAGCTCAAGGCCGGCCGGATGCTGCTGCGTGATATTGTCGATCTGGAAGCGACCGACGGCGCCGGGGCGCCAGCGCCCGAGGCGGCGGATCACACCGACGCCGCCGCCGCCGACGCGCCCGGCGTCAATGGCTTCGCTGGCGGTGATGACGCGGATGCGGATGATGAGGATGGCGGCCCCAGCATCTCGCTGTCCGCGCTGGAAGAGAAGCTGAAGCCTGAGGTACTGGCCCACTTCGAGGAAATCGAGAACCTCTACAAGAAGCTGCACAAGATGCAGCACCGGCGGCTGGAGACGATTACCAGCGGCGAGGAGATGACCTCGCGCTCGGAGAAAAGCTACGAGAAGATCCGTGAGGAGCTTGTCGAGAAGGTCGGCCAGGTGCGGCTGCACAACAACCGCATCGAGGAGCTGGTCAGCCAGCTCAAGCTGCTGAACCAGCGGTTGACAACGCTGGAAGGCCAACTAATGCGCATGGCCGAGGGCTGCAAGGTCAACCGCGAGGAGTTCCTGAAGAATTACCGGAGCCAGGAACTCGACCCGAACTGGCTGGAGAAGGTCGGCAAGCTGACCGGCAAGGGCTGGAAGTTGTTCGTCGCCAGGCATCCCACCGACATCGGCAAGATCCGCGCCCAGATCTCCGCCGTGGCCACTGACGCCAGCCTGCCGATCGCCGAGTTCCGCCGCGTCTATATGACAGTGTCACGTGGCGAACGCGACAGCGCGCGGGCCAAGAAGGAGATGATCGAGGCGAACCTTCGACTGGTGATCTCGATCGCGAAGAAATACACCAACCGCGGTCTGCAGTTCCTGGACTTGATTCAGGAAGGCAACATCGGCCTGATGAAGGCGGTGGACAAGTTCGAGTATCGCCGCGGCTACAAGTTCTCGACCTACGCGACTTGGTGGATTCGCCAGGCAATCACCCGGTCGATCGCCGATCAGGCACGCACCATTCGCATCCCGGTGCATATGATCGAGACGATCAACAAGCTGGTGCGCACCAGCCGGCAGATGCTGCACGAGATTGGACGGGAGCCGGCACCGGAGGAACTCGCCGACAAGCTGGGGATGCCGCTGGAGAAGGTCCGCAAGGTCCTGAAGATCGCCAAGGAGCCGATTAGCCTGGAAACGCCGATCGGCGACGAGGAAGACTCGCATCTGGGCGACTTCATTGAAGACAAGGCGGCTGTCATTCCGCTGGATGCCGCGATCCAGGCGAATCTTCGCGAAGCCACCACGCGGGTGCTGTCATCGCTGACGCCGCGCGAGGAGCGGGTGCTGCGCATGCGCTTCGGCATCGGCATGAACACCGACCATACCCTGGAAGAGGTTGGCCAGCAGTTCAACGTAACCCGTGAACGCATCCGCCAGATCGAGGCCAAGGCGCTGCGCAAGCTCAAGCATCCAAGCCGAAGCCGGAAGTTGCGCAGCTTCCTGGACGATTGAGGCGACGCTGGCGTTCGCCAGACTGTGGTAAGCCGCAACACACGGCTTCAGGTAAATACCCCCTACCTGTACTGCCCGGCGTTGCCCCGCCGATGGCGCCGAGGTGTCCTGGAATTGGTTCTTTGGGAATTCAGTGGCATGTTTTCGATATGAGCGAGACACTGCTTGACGTGAAAGGGATGAACTGCCCGCTGCCGGTGCTGCGGGCCAACCGAGCACTGCGCACCATGATCCCAGGGGCCAGGCTGCGGGTCCTCGCCACCGATCGTGCCGCGGTGGGCGACTTCCAGGCGTTTTGCCAGGAAACCGGACATGCCCTGCTGGCATGGAGCGAGGAAGCCGGGATATTCCACTTTGTCATTCGCCGGCGTCCGGATGACATGGGCCAGGCTGTGTGTCCCAGGAAGGATGGCTGACGTGACGACCGCTCTGATCACTCATCCGGCGTGCCTGGAGCACGATACCGGTCCTTATCACCCTGAAAATTCGGAACGGTTGCGCGCTGTGCTTGCTGCGCTGGAGGCTGAGGAATTCTCCATGCTGCTGCGGGAGAAAGCACCGCTGGCCACCATCGATCAGCTTGCCAGGGTACATCCGCGCGCCTACGTCGAGGCAATCCTGGCGATCCAGCCGGAGCTTGGCCAGCCAATCCAGCTAGACAGCGACACTGTCATGAGTGCTGGCAGCGCTGAAGCAGCGGCCCGCGCCGCTGGCGGCGCTGTCAAAGCCGTGGATGCGGTGATGAATGGTTGGGCCCGATCGGCCTTCGCCGCGGTCCGCCCACCCGGCCACCACGCGGAACCGAGCCGGCCGATGGGGTTTTGTCTGTTTAACAATGCCGCGGTCGCCGCACTGCATGCACGGGTGCACTGGGGCGTGGAACGTGTCGCGGTCGTTGATTTTGACGTGCATCATGGTAACGGCACCCAGACGATGTTCGAGTCTGACCCAAACCTGTTTTATGCCTCATCGCATCAAAGCCCCTGCTATCCGGGCACCGGCGCGCCGTCCGAACGCGGCACATCTGGCAATGTCATCAACGTTCCGCTGCATCCCCGCGACGGCGGTCCCGCATTCCGCGCCGCCTGGTCGAAGACGATCCTGCCGCTGCTCGAGGCCTTCCGGCCCCGGCTGCTGATCATCTCCGCCGGGTTTGATGCGCATGTTGCCGATCCGCTGGCTCAGCTTCGGTTGGAAACCGCGGATTTCGCCTGGATCACCGAGCAGCTTGTGGCGCTGGCCGACCGGCATTGCGACGGGCGGGTGGTTTCAGTGCTGGAGGGCGGTTATGATCTCGATTCGCTGGCCGCATCTGCCGCCGTACATGTGCGTGGACTGATGCGGGCCTAGTGTCCTGCCCCCGAAGTTCGTCATATCTTGTGACGGACGGAGGGGATAAGCAGACCACTGAAAACAAAGAGCGAGTGGCCGGGGATTTAGGGGTTTACCCACTATGGCGAACTTCTGACCCAGGATACTAGCCTACCTCCTCACGCTCGGCCCGGGTCGTCCAGCCCGATCGCACGCAGCCTGGCGGCTTCCTCATCCCAGCCGCTGCGCTGCTTGACGTTGAGGAACAGATGCACCGGGCGTTCCAGCAGCGAGGCCAGGTCCAGGCGTGCGCGGGCGCCGATAGCTTTGATCTTGTTGCCCTTCTCGCCGATCAGGATCGCCTTGTGGCCTGGCCGTGACACATAGACGGTGGCATCGATGCGGACTGAACCGTCCTTCCGCTCCTGGAAGCTCTCGGTTTCAACAGTGGCGCCGTATGGCACTTCCTCGTGCGTCTGCATGAAGATCTGCTCGCGCACGATTTCGGCGGCCAGCAGCCGATCCGGCAGGTCTGTCAGGTCATCGCCCGGATACAGATGCGGACCTTCGGGTACCGCGGCGGCCAGGGCGTCCGACAGCGGGCCGATCCCGTCGCCGGTGACGGCGCTGACCATGAAGGTCTCCTCGAACGTCGCCAGCGCGCCCATGGTGGCGATGAGCGGCAGCAGCGACGGCGGGGAGACGAGGTCACTCTTGTTCAACACCAGCCAGCACCGCCGGCCGGATGCCGCCAGCTTGGTGGCGATGCCGCGTACGGCCTCGGTCGCGCCCGATCGCGAATCGACCAGCAGGATGGCCACGTCGGCGTCGGCCGCCCCGGTCCAGGCGGCGGCGACCATCGCACGATCCAGTTTGCGGCGCGGCCGGAAGATGCCGGGCGTATCCACCAGCAGGACCTGAGACTCGCCACGCATCAGGATGCCGAGGACGCGGAAGCGTGTCGTCTGCGCCTTGGGCGAGACGATCGACAGCTTGGCGCCGGTCATCCGGTTCATCAGCGTCGACTTGCCGGCATTCGGCGCGCCGACGATCGCGACAAAGCCACAGCGGGACATGCCGCGGGACGTCATGATGGCAGTCTGGCGGTCAGCGCCTCGGCCGCCAGCTGTTCGGCGGCGCGTTTGTTGCCGGCGGTTCCGGTACCGGTCAGATCGCCGACGCAGACGGTGACGGTGAACGCAGGTGCATGAGGCGGCCCGGAGCGGCCGGTGACCTCATAGACTGGAAGCTCCAGGCCGCGCTTTTGCGCCCATTCCTGCAAGGCTGTCTTGGGATCCTTCGGCGGCTCCGCCTGACCCGTCATCGCGTTGTGCCACGCCCTGCGCACGAAATCCCGCGCGACATCCAGGCCGCCATCCAGGTAAAGCGCGCCCAGCGCGGCCTCTAGTGCGTCGGCCATCACCGTGGCACGTTTCGTCACGCCGGCCTTGGCTTCACCGGGTGCGACAGACAGGACGGCGGCGAGGCCAATGGTTTCAGCCACGGTGGCAAGCACCGGTTGCGACACCAGATATGCCAACCGGCGGCCAAGGTCGCCTTCCTGTTCCCGCGGAAACCGTTCGGCCAGCCATTCTGCCATCATCAGCCCCAGCACCCGGTCGCCAATGAATTCCAGCCGCTCGTTCGACCCATGCGAGCGGCCATGACCAGGCAGGCCGTGACCTGTCAAGGCGGAGCGGTGGGTCAGCGCCTCCTTTAACAGGACCGGGCGTTTGAAGGTGTGGCCCAACAAGGCTTCAAAGGATTGGCTCATTCAGTGAATGATTTGCAGCAGGCGGCTCCAGCGGATTTCGGCGGGCCACTCCCAGACTTCCCACCACGGGTACTCCGCGTTGATCGAAAAGAACAGGATGTCCGCGCGCCCGACCAGGTTCTCGACCGGGACGAAGCCGACGCCATCCATAAACCGGCTGTCCGCGCTGTTGTCCCGGTTGTCGCCCATCGCGAAGAGGCGGTCGGCGGGAACGACATAGTCCTGGGTGTTGTTGACCCACCCGTCATCACGCTCCTTCAGGATGTCGTGCTTGACGCCGTTCGGCAGGGTTTCCTGATAAAGGGCAGCCATGATCCTGATGCCGTTGTCGTCCGCCAGGTAGTCGCCCTCCGACTGGCGGGGACAAATCTGACCGTTGATGTATAGCTGTCCCTGGCGCACCTGGATGTGGTCGCCCGGCAGACCGATGATCCGCTTGATGTAATCAACCGAGGTATCGCGAGGATATTTGAACACGACCACATCACCACGTTTGGGCAACGATCCAAGAATGCGGCCAGAGAACAGCGGCGGGGCGAACGGAAGCGAGTATCGAGAGTAGCCGTAGCTGTATTTCGACACGAACAGGTAGTCACCAACCAGCAAGGTAGGGATCATGCTGCCGGACGGGATGTTGAATGGCTCGAACGCAACGGTCCGCACGCCGACGGCGATCAGCCCGGCATAGACGATGGTCTTGATGTTCTCGGCCCAGGCGCTCGCTTGCCGTCTGGGTTTGGCCTTGATGGTCGCCATGGGAGCAACGGACTTTCAGATTCTCGTTCAGCGGCGGGAGTCGCGAAATGTGCCCGGATCAAGCCCATGCGCGCCCGGCCTGTCAAGGAATAGGGGGTTTCGAGGAACAAGGCGCTTCAACACGAAATCATCCACAGGATCACGCCGATTGCCTCAGGATAGGTTTCCGGTTCGTGCGGCGGAGCGCCTGTTGATTCGGCGCAGGATCAGCAATAGCCCGTGAAGCATACAGGCAAAAATCCGCCGCTGACCGTCTGGCGGGTATGGAAAGGTCCGCGGCCAGGCGGCTTGGGTTTATGCTGGCGGCGTTGACGCCGCATCGCGGCCATTCGCAGCGGCACTATCCGACGACGATCATCGCCGCCCTGGTCGTAGGCCCTCGGGCGCAAGATAGGCAAGCCGATGCCCGCCAGCTTTCGGGCAATACCCACTGGGACGCATGGGAAACCCTCGAGGACGGGTGGCTGCCCAGAAAGCATCACGACATTGGAACGGCAGAGATGATCACCTGAGCGTAGGCATAGGGATATTCATCGGTCATCGTCAGATCAACCTGAGCCACCATCCCTGGCGGCGTGATCTCGCGCAGCCGTTCCGCCGATCCACCGGTCATTACCAGGGTGGGCTTGCCGCTCGCCAGATTGACCACGCCCAGATCGGCAAAGAACACCCCCCGGCGGAAGCCGGTACCAAGCGCCTTGGCGGCGGCTTCCTTGGCGGCAAAGCGCTTGGCGAAGGTGGCGGCCTGGATCTTCTCGGTTCGCCGCAGGGCCTTTGCCCGTTCGATTTCGGTGAAAATGCGTTCCAGGAAGCGGCCGCCGTGGCGAGCCATGGCGGCTTCAATGCGTCTGATGTCGCAGATATCGGACCCTAGACCCAGAATCATGGGTGGTCCCTCACCGGCTGTTGCCAATCCATATAGGTCGCTCGCGCCTCATCCACCGGTCGCTCGCTTCTCATCCACCGGTCGCTCGCCGCTTACCCACCGGTCGCTCGCTCCACGCCTTTGATCTCCTTCAGTCCGCGCAGCCCGACGATGACCTTCGACAGATGGGCGATGTCGCGCACATCGACATCGACCAGCACTTCCATGAAATCCCGCTGGCGGTTGACGATCTTCAGGTTGGCAATCGCCCCGTCCTGCTTGGCGATGGCGTTGGCCATGTCGGCCAACGCGGTCCGTTCATTGGCCGCGATAACGCTGATCCGCGCGGTCTGTCCGGATGCGACACCGTTGACACCGCCCTTGCCGACCGCCTCGTAGTTCCAGTCCACATCGATGTAACGCTCCGGCGTCGCGGCGAAGACGGTCAGGGTCTGACATTCCCGGTTGTGAATCGTGACACCCTTGCCGGTCGTCACGATCCCGACGATCTCGTCGCCCGGAACCGGATGACAGCAGCCGGCGAAGCTGAACGCCATGCCAGGCACCAGTCCAGTAACCGGCATGTCATGGTCCTGCCGGGTGGGCGAGCGGCCACGCGGCAGCAGCGTCGGGATGATCCGCGGCGCACGCGGCGCCTGGCGCAACTCTGGGTAAGCCGCATGGACGACATCCCTGGCGGTCAGGTTGCCGTTTCCAATGTTGATGTATAGGTCGTCGAGGGCGCCGATCTTCAACGCCTTTAGTGCTGGCTCCAGCGCCTTTTCCGATCCATCAACCCCGGCCTGACGGAACGCCTTGGTCAGTTCCGCCCGCCCGGCGTCGCGGCTTTGCTGGCGCTGCTCCTGGTGGATGAACCGCCTGATCCGGGCACGCGCCTTGCCGGTGACAACGAAGCGTTCCCATTGCGGCGACGGCGTGCCGCCGCGGGCGGTCATCACCTCCACCTGGTCGCCATTCTGCAGGTGGTGCCGCAGCGGCATCAGCCGCCCGTTGATCTTGGCGCCGACGCAGGTGTCACCAACCTGGCTGTGCACGGCGTAGGCAAAATCGACCGGCGTCGCGCCGCGCGGCAACTGGATCAACTGGCCTTTCGGCGTGAAACAGAATACCTGGTCGGCATAGAGTTCCATCTTCGTGTTATCCAGGAACTCGTCCGGCGCATCGGAATTATCGAGGATTTCCAGCAGGTCCTGCACCCAGCGGAAGCGCTGCACCTCGGTCCCGTCCAGCTTCTTCTCCGGCGCCTTATAGACCCAATGGGAGGCGACGCCGTTTTCCGCCACATCGTTCATCTCGGCGGTGCGGATCTGCACCTCGATCTTCTGGTTGCGCGGCTCGCGCAGGGTCACGCCGGTATGCAGCGACTGGTAGCCGTTCGATTTCGCCGTCGAAATGTAGTCCTTGAACCGTCCGGCGATCACCGGATAGGCGGAATGCACGGCGCCCAATGCGGCGTAGCAGTCACATTGCGTCGCCACGACGATGCGAAACGCCATGATGTCGGACAACTGCTCGAATGCGACGTTGCGGCGGTGCATCTTCTCCCAGATCGAGAACGGCGACTTCTCGCGCCCGGTCAGTTCGACGATATCAACGCCGCCCTGCTTGCAGACACGGATCAGCTCACGCCGCACCTCATCGATGACATCCGCCCCTTGGCCGCGCAGGAAGTTCAGGCGTGCCTGGATCGTGGCATAGGCTTCGGGTTCAAGCTGAGTGAAGGCCAGCGTCTGCAACTCGGTCTTGATCGCGTCCATGCCGATGCGTTCAGCGAGCGGCGCATAAATCTCCATGGTCTCACGGGAAATGCGCTTGCGCCGGTCCGGGTCGCGCACGAAATGCAAGGTACGCATGTTGTGCAGCCGGTCCGCCAGCTTGACCAGCAGGACGCGGATGTCCTTGCTCATGGCCAGTACCAGTTTGCGGAAATTCTCCGCCTGCTTGGTGCGATCGGATTGCAGCTCCAGCCGCGTCAGCTTGGTGACGCCGTCGACCAAGCCGGCAATCTCCTTGCCGAACCGAGACTCGATCTGCGCCAGCTTGACCGGCGTATCCTCGATCACGTCGTGTAACAGGCCGGTTACGATCGAGGCGACATCAAGCCGGTAGTCGGCCAGGATCCCGGCGACCGCAACCGGATGCGTGATGTAGGGGTCGCCATTGTCGCGGCGCTGGATGCCGTGCGCCTGTGCGGCGAGGTGAAACGCCACGTTGATCAGGTCGACATCGGCCTTGGGATCGCAGGCATGAACCTTGGCGGCGATTTCACACTGATATGCTGCCTCGACGTCCGGCGCAACGTCGCGCTCAAGCACGTCGACGCCCGAACCGGACCGTGCGGGGGCCGGCGCGGACCGTTTCATGTCACCGCCGAAGCCCCCGTCTGTCATCTCGGGCTACCGCGCTGACCGGCTACCAAGTTCGGCTGCGATGGCCGCTTCCATATCCTCGGGCGACAGATCCTCGCCTTCCACCGGCAAGCCCGAGGTTTCTTCCTCGGCACTGACATCCTGCAGACCAAAGATATTCTGATCCGTGGGGATCAGGTCCAGCACTTCCTCGTCGGCGGGTTCCGGCTCCGGCGAACGGGACAGCGACTTGATCAGGTCCTGCTCGATCCGGGGCAGCTCGATCGTCTCGTCAGCGATCTCACGCAAGGCGACGACGGGGTTCTTGTCGTTGTCCCGGTCGATGGTAAGCTCCTCGCCACGGCTGATGTTGCGGGCGCGCTGAGCGGCGAGCAAGACCAGTTCGAACCGGTTGGGCACCTTCTGGACGCAATCTTCGACGGTGACGCGTGCCATGCGCTCATCCTCCGGGTTTGAATATTGGGGAACCGACCATTTAAGGGAGCGGCGCTGGTTTTGCAAGCATTAACGCTGCGATGGGCATAGTGGGTCAGTTTGAATTTGGGCTTCTGGCCGACGCAAGCCAGAACAATGGCAATGGCGCGGCAGCTTTGCGCCCATTTCGGACTTGCGGTTGCCTCTGCCGATATCCTAGTAGCGGACATCTCTGTAAGCGGTGTCCACTTCGTACACATTAGTTGGAAAACCAAGCCGCTGACGGATACGCAGGGCCTCGAAGTTATTGTATCAGCATCGCACTTGTTTGAGCCAATAGCGCACGTGTTAATCCTTAGCGACAATACGGATAAGGACGCGGAACTTGATCCTAACCCTGTACCTTTTGTGGGCGGTTTCAAGCCAGACGTCACCCTGACCAACGGCATCAAAACCAACGCATTCTCATACGCACCTATGACGGGAGGAGGCGTTAGCTCAAAAACCAACTAAGGATCCGCTTTCTGCAGAAAAGCAGCACACCGTTGCAAATTCGCGGTGTTTTTCATAAGGAGGGTGAGCAATACATCCCCCTTCCGCAAAAGTTCAACTAGAACGCGCGGACTGGAGGCTCTCGCTACGTATAGTTGGCCATTCATCGAAGCATTATCGTGGGGGTACGTTGCCAACCCATCATTGCCGATCATTGTCAAGTAAAATTATGTAAGAACGCCCTTTTCGAGTGACATAATATTTTCTCATCGACCCACGTTCGTTGTTAGGTGCCGACGTCCTTGATATGACGCTAGCGTTTGCTTCTCCCTATCCCATGTCTGAGGCGACCCGCCCGCTTCCGGACTAGGCCCATCAGCGAGTTCACCCGAACCTCTCGCCTTTTAGCCTGTAGCTGGTGCTTCGCCCGCCAGCAGCATCCTGCACCAATATGCCGCGGCCGGTCAGATCGCCGATGTCGCGCAGGGCGGTATCCTGCGAGCATTTGGTGATCTGCGCCCATTTCGAGCTGGTCAGCTTGCCCTCGAACCCGTCCAGCAAGCGGTTCAGCATCTCGCGCTGGCGCTGGTTAATTGGCAACTCAGCCATCTCCTTCCAAAACTGCCCTTTTCGGATCGTGGCGGCCAGAATGCCATCTGCATCGGACAAGGCCTGGTCCAGCACGGTCAGGAACCAAGCCAACCGGGCCGTGATGTCCAGGTTGCCCTTCTGGGTGGCTTCAAGCGTCACGTAGTAGGCTGGCCGCTCCAGACGGAGCCGAGCCGACATGCTGTAGCAACGCTGTCCGGTGCTTTCGGACCGGGCGAGCATCATGTCAGCGATGGCACGGCCAATGCGTCCGTTCCCATCATCGAACGGATGGATTGTCACGAACCAGATGTGAGCCAGAGCGGCTTTCAGGACAAGGTCCGTCTTATCCGCCGGATCCTCAAGCCAGTGTAGGAAACGGTCCATCTCCGCCGGCACGTTCTGCGCATGCGGCGCCTCGAAGTGGACGGTCTCCTTGTCGAGCTGGCCCGACGCAACGATCATTCGGCCATGCTCGTCGGTCCGCCATCCGCCGACCTTGATCGGATGTCGGCCACGGCTCTCGTTTGGAAACAGAGCCGCATGCCATCCGAATAGGCGCTCGGTCGTCAGAGCCTGGTTGAAGCGCTGGGTGGCGTCGAGCACGACAGCGGCAATCGCGTCCGCCTTTTTGTCCACGGGCCGCAATCCACCCTTCTCCATGCCCAGCCGGCGCGCGAGCGATGAACGGACCTGATCGTAGTCGAGCAACTCGCCCTCGATCTCGCTTGTTTTGAGAGCATCCCGAGTTAGCGTTTGCAGTGTCGTCTCAGCACGGAGATTGAAGCCCAGCGCCTCAATCCGTCCTAGCAACCGACCCTGGTGGTGACGGACTGCGGCGAGCTGATCCAAGACCGCCTCGCTGCTCCAACGAAACCTAGGCCAATCAGCGCGTTCGTAAATGTATTTTGTTCGCCGCACGATGTGCGGCGATTAACAAAGCTATTCACCGCATGCAAGGCCAGACTGCGCGGAAGTTCCGGTGCCACTCAGCGAATGTCGCTTTTCTGGGTCGGCTGCTCCCCTGCGATGCGTTAACGCTGCGATGCACTGACGGCGGGGACACAGCGGCGCCCCTGAACCATAGGGTTGCTCGCCTCGCCGGATAAAGCCCTACTGCGCGGCAACGCTGTCCAGCGCGGCCGGCACAGGCGGCGGGGCCGGATTGATCCTCGGTGCTGGGCTGCCATTCGCATCATCCTGCCAGCCGCCACCGAGCGCGTTGTACAACGATATGACATCGTTGGTCAGTGTCACATCGGCCTGCGCCAATTGCTGTCGTGAGCCGATCAGCGTCCGCTCGGCATCCAGCACCTGGATGAAGTTCTCCAGGCCGTGGGTGTAGGCATTGCGTGCCAGATACAGCGTCATTTGCCCCGAGCGAACAGTCTCGGCCAGTTTGTCCCGCTGGGCCCGATCAGTCCGGTAGGCCACCAGCGCATCCTCTACCTCGCGCAGTGCGTTCAGCACCGTGCCGCGATAGGACAGCGCAGCCGCGGCTTGCTGGGCGCGCGCCAAGCGCAGATTGGCGGTCAGGCGGCCACCCTGGAAGATCGGCAAGGAGACGCTCGGGCCGAACGAGTAAAAGGCGCTGGCCCAGTTCGTCAGGTAGGCGGCGTCGAGCGCCCGCAGCCCAAAGCTGCCGGTCAGCGAGACGTCGGGATAGAAGCTGGCCACCGCGATCCCGACATTGGCGGTCATGGCGTGCAGGTTCGCCTCCGCCTCGCGCACGTCTGGGCGTCGGCGGGCCAGGGTGGACGGCACACCAATCCCGACCACCGCCGGAATTGTCGGCAGCGGCGCGGACGGACCAAGCATCGCATCAAGCGCGCCAGGCGGTTGGCCGGTCAGCACGCTGAGCCGGTTCATCGCCTGTTCGGTTTGTTTCTCGTAGCCCGGCAACTGCGACTCGGCACTCGCCAACTGGGTGCGGGCCTGCTCGACGTCGAGGTCCGTCGCCAGACCCCGAACTTGCTGCTGCTGTGTCAAAGTGAGCGCCGACTGGCTGGTGCGCACGTTTTCCTGCTGACTGGCGGTCAGCACCTGACCACCGCGAAGCTGCGCATAAGCCTGGCCGACCTGGCCTTCGAGCATGACGAGCGCGTCGTTCGTGGCTTCGATCTGCGCCTGGGTCTGTGCGCCGGCCTGCTCCTGGGAACGGCGCACGCGGCCGAACAGATCCAGCTCCCATGAGGAACTCAGACTATAGCTGAACAGGTTGATCGGCTGCTCGAACCGGTTCAGCGCGCCGTTAAGCGCGGTGTTGGTCCTGTTGCCTAGTCCGGGGCTCAACTGATCGACCGTCGAGCCCTGGTTGGTCAGCGTGTTCAACTGTCCATAAGTGCCTTGAGAGAGCAGCAGGCCACGAAGCCCCAACTGCTCGCGCGTGTAGCTGCCGGTGCCGTTTACCTGGGGAAGGCGGCCGGCGCGGGCCGTCACCTCGTTCTGCTGCGCTTCGACGACACGCAGAACCGCCTGCTGCAGATCAAGATTGCCGGCAATCGCCTGCTGCATCAATTTCGTCAGCACCGGATCGTTGAAGCCGTTCCACCAGCGCGGGTCAGGATTGGTCTGCTCGGTGACGGTGTTGGCGGTCCGCACCGATGGGTCCTTGAAGTTCGCGATGTCAGGTGGTTTCGGGGGCGTATAATTGGGCCCGACCGCACAGGCGGTGAGGCAAACAGCCAATCCGCAAAAGAGCAGGCGCATGGCTCAGTGCGCTCCGCCGCCGGACTTGGTCTTGATCCCGGACATCAGCAGCGCGGCCGGAATTATAAACAGGGCCAGGCCGGCGGTGATAAGGAAAACATCGTTGTAGGCCAGCACGGCGACCTGGCCTTGCAGCATTTGATTGATCTCCGCCTGCGCCTGCCCGGCGGCCTGACCGACATTGGTCAGACCCTGCTGAACCTGCTGCAGCAGCACGTCGTAGGGCTGATTGGTCGGTGTCAGGTTGTGGACGAGATAGGACTGACGGATTTGCTGATGGTCGGTGATCAATGCGGTCGAAATCGATATCCCGATGCCGCCGAACACATTGCGCGACATGGTGAACAAGGCCGCCGCATCGCCGTTCAGTTGCGGCGGCACCGTCGCGTAGGCGATCGTGCTGATCGGGACGAACAGCAAGGCCAAGGCCGCGGTCTGCGCGGCCCGGAACAGCACCAGATGGTAAAAATCCAGCTCTGGGACAAGATTCATCGAGTAGACCAGCGCCACTGCCAACGACAGGCCCCCTGCGGCGATCACGTATTTGGTGGGCACCAAATTCAGGATTCTGCCGGCGACAGGGATCAGCAATGTCAGCACCACCGCCCCCGGTGCCAGCGCCAGGCCGGCCCAGGTCGCGGTGTAATTAAGCTGCTGTTGCGCGAATTGCGGGATCAGCACGGCGCTGGCATACAGCACGAACCCCATCATCCCGATCTCAAAGGTAGCCAGAGCGAAATTGCGATCCTTGAAGACCCGCAGATTGACGACCGGATTGCGCACGTACAGCAGGTAGGCGATGCCGAACGCGTAACCGCCCGCCGACAGGATGAACATGACCCGTATGAAGGTCGAACCCAGCCAATCGTAATCCTCGCCGCGATCGACGCCGACTTCCATGCAGCCAAGAGCCAGGGCGATAAAAATCACCCCCAGGTAGTCGAAGCGCGGCGCGGTCCGCTTCGCTTGCTCGATCGCCGGCGAATCCTCGACGAGTGCCAGCACGCCGAACAACGTCGCGATCCCGATCGGAACGTTGATCAGGAAGATCCAGTGCCATGAGTACTGATCGGTCAGATAGCCACCAAGCACCGGGCCGATGACGGGAGCGATAATGATGGCGATGGCGGTGATGGAGAACGCCTGCTGTCGCTTCTCCGGCGGAAAATAATCCAGGACGATCGCCTGCTGCGTCGGCTGCAGGCCGCCGCCAAACAAGCCTTGCAGAGCGCGAAACAGCAGGATTTCCTCGAAGTTGGTCGATATCCCGCAGGCGAACGAGGTCGCCGTGAAGCCGGCGATGCAAATGAGAAAATACCTTTTTCGGCCAATCCGGCGACTGAGAGCGCCGGATATCGTCAGCACGATGCCGTTGGCGACCAGGTAGGTGGTCAGGGTCCAGGTGGCATCGTCGCTGCTGACCGATAAGGAGCCGGCGATGTGCGGCAGCGAGACATTCACGATGGTGGTGTCCAGCACCTCCATGAACGCGCCCAGCGTCACCACGATCGCGACCAGCCATGGATTGGCGCTCGGCTTCCAGTCCTGCGTGTCGCTCACCGGACCGTGACCGTCGGCTCGACGGAAATCCCCAGTGGCAGGCCGTGGTTGTTGTCGAGGCCACTGTCGATGATGACCTTGACCGGCACGCGGCGGACGATTTTCACGAAATTGCCGGTCGCATTCTCGGCGGGAAAGGTCGAGAAGCGGGCGCCGCTGCCTTGCTGGATGCTATCTATGTGGCCTTGCAGGTGCAGGTTCGGATAGGCGTCGACATCAATCGAGACATGTTGGCCGGGATGCATGTCGGCGAGCTGTCCTTCCTTGAAATTCGCCGTTATCCAGACCTGCGGCGTGACGATGTAGAACACTTGCTGACCAGCCTGGACATAGGTGCCGAGATCGACGTTGCGGCGGGTTATGTAGCCGTCCTGCGGCGCGATCAGGTCGGTGTAGGACAGATTGACCTCCGCCTGCGAAAGACTGGCTTCAGCCTGGGCGACCTGGGCCTCGCGCTGGCGAACCGTGTCCTCGGCCGACTGGATGTTCTGCTGCACCAGATCCGCGACTTTCACCTGCGCCTGGGCATTTGCCACCGACGCGGTGGTGGACCGCATCTGCGCGTTGGCCTGATCGATGCTCGTCTGCGTGGTCGCCCGCGGATCGACCGCGTGCTGGCGGATATAGCCCTGTTCGGCGTTGGACTTGTTCGCCTGCGCTTCCACGAGTTGGGCCTGCGCCTGTTGCAGGGACGCCGGAGCCTGGACACGCGCGATGTCCAGCGCGACCTGGGCGCTGGAGAGTTGCGCCCGCGCCAGCGAGAGGCTGGCGCGGTCCTGATCGCGGGTCGCGATGTAGATGCGCGGGTCGATCTTCAGCAAGTGGTCGCCCGCATGAACGAAGGTGTTGTCGTTGATGTTGAGCTGGGTCACGTATCCCGACACCTGGGCCGCGTAAGAGACGGCGTTGCCATCGGTATAGGCATCGTCGGTGCTTTCCAGGTTGCGCGTCAGGAACCAGTAAATCCCGCCGGCGATGGCCGCGATCACAACGACAATTGCCAGGATGATCAGCGGCCAGCGGCTTCTAGGCTTGTTGTCGTCGTCCTTGTCGCGGTCAGAATCGTCCTCTGGCTTGTCGCGCCGGCTTTCCTTGTCGTCAGGTGATCTGTCGTCGCGTGATTTGTCCGGCCCGCGCTCAGGCTTCTCGCCGCGCGCGCGTGCGTTCATGCCCTCGTTCTGATCCGCACTGTCAGGTCGCACGTCAGAGTCGGCACCCTCGGCTGTCCCGCTCACAAATTCTGGCCTCTACATTCTGCTGCAACAGCACAACACGCGAGCCGGTGAATGTATGCTTCATTTTCCGGTGAGGTGTTGGGTGCATCAACGTGCTGTCCTGCCTGCACAGTTCCATTGACAGTCGGTATTGACAGTCGATGTCGCGAGCCGATACCGAGTTCGCCGTGATCCGGACACAGGCATGACGGCGATTGCAATCTTGAAGGGCGCTCGATCCGCGTGACCCTGCGCCCGCCTGTCGCGGTGGTTCAGCCGTTGCCGGGTATCGGCGACATGGTCTGGCATGTGCCGCATATCCGCGCGATAGCGGCCTACGCCGGTATGCCGGTGACTCTGCTCGCCAAGCCGCGGGCCTTGGCGGACCAGCTTCTGGCGAACGAACCGGCGGTTGGCGCAATCCTTCGGCTGGACCTCAATCCCAGCGGCGCACGCGGCGCACATGACGGCATTGGCGGATTTTTCCGCCTAGCGAGGCTGATGCGCGGGGGCGGCTTTGGCTCGATCGTGCTGCTGCATCACAGCAGGTCGCTCGCCGCCGCGGCCTGGTTAGCCGGCATTCCGGACCGGCGCGGCTATGGCTGGGGCGGACAGCGCCTGTTCCTCAACACCGGTCCCTTCCTTCCGCACAGCATGGCCCAACTGCATCAACATGGCCGAGCGACAGAATATCTGGAGGCTGCCGGCATCCCGCTGCCCTCGGCTGAACCGTCTCTTGCCGTCACCGCCGCCGCCCGCGCCGCGGCCCGGCATCGCCTGGGACATTCAGGCCTGCCGTTCGTCGCTATCGGCATTGGCAGCAGCGAAGCCCTGCGGCAGTGGGGTGCGGCGGGCTTCACCAAGCTCGTGGCCGCGTTGCTGGATGCCGGCTGGCCACTGGTCGTCCTGCTGGGCGGGGGGGAGGATGCCGACACCGCCGCCGCCATCCGTGGGGCAGTGCCAGGCAGGGCGGGACGGATCGCGCTGGCCCTGGGTTGGGACTTGGCGGAGGTGACGGGACTGCTGGCCGAGGCCGGATTCTATGTCGGCAACAACACTGGCGTCATGAACATGGCTGCCGCGGTCGGCCTCCGCACCTATGCGCTGTTTGGGACGACCCGGCCGTTTCACCACGCCAGCCAGATCGTACCGGTCACCGCGCCCGATGTCGGTGTGCATGACGGCATGGCGCGATTAACGCTGGCCACGGTGCTGACGGCGATCCAGGCTGATCGAGGCCTGATGGGGCCAATACAGTGCAATTAACCGACGCCGTCTGCTCGAGGCGGCAAGCAAGGCAGTTCGCAGCACGAACCCCATCAGTGGCCGCGTATGGCTTGCCGAGTTCGTGTCATCGCGTTAGTGATTGTCCCTTGCGCGCCTTGAAATGCATCATGATTGATGGAGGCGGAATACCGTGATTTACGCTGACGCGTCCAAATCAAGTGGCGGATCGCCGGCCTCCGCCAACCGGATATGCCCGCGTCCAGACCTGCCGTATCAGCGGCTGTAGGTTGAGCATGCCCATGCCAGCAGTAATAGGCCGTCAGCGTGTCATACGTGATGTATGTCATACGCCACGTCGGCTGGTGCTGGATCGATCATCTAATCCATGACGTCATACGAGACACTGCTTACCGAAATTATCGGCGACCATCTGCTGAAGGTCACACTTAACCGGCCCGAGGTCGGCAACGCCAAGAACACGCGGATGGGGCAGGATCTGCTCGCGCTGTGGACCAGCCTGATCGACGATCCAGGGGACATACGCTGCATTATCTTGACTGGTGCGGGCGAAAGGATCTTCTGCGCCGGCGGCGATCTGAAGCAGCGCAAGGATCTGACGCCGAAGCAATGGCAGCACCAGCACGAGCTCTTCGAGCGTGGTCGCGATGCCCTGCTGGAATGCCCGGTGCCGGTGATCGCCGCGATCAATGGCCACGCCTACGCCGGCGGCCTGGAGACCGTGTTGGTCTGCGACTTCGCCTATGCCGTCAGCACCGCCCGCTTCGCGTTGACCGAAGTCACCATCGGCATCATGCCGGGTGGCGGCGGCACGCAAACCCTGTCTCGGGTCGTGGGGGAACGGCGGGCGAAGGAGATCATCCTGACCGGCAAGCCGTTCAGCGCTCGGCAGGCGCTGGACTGGGGCATTCTGAACCGGGTCTGCGAGCCTGGCACGCTGATGGACGAGGTACTGGAAACGGCGCGGACGATTTCGGACAACGCGCCGCTGTCGGTGCGGCAGGCCAAGAAGTCAATCCATCAGGGCCTGCAGATGGATCTCAGGCGCGGCCTGATGTTCGAGATTGAGGCCTACAACCGGCTGGTCGATACCGAGGACCGACGTGAAGGCGTGCTGGCGTTCAACGAGAAACGCAAGCCAATGTTCAAGGGGCGGTAATCGTAGCCAGCCCTAATGCGTGATCGCCTGAGGCTGATCCACTCAGAAGGCGTGAATCACGCGATCAAACAATAAGTTAAAGCGCGATTCGTGGTCAACCTAAACCAATCGCGCTTTAAGCCATCATCGAGATTGAGTGGCGCTGCAACGTTGCATTGGTCCTGGTTGGCTCTCCTGACGGTGCCCGCCAAGAACGTGTTGTAGCCTCATGATTGCAGGATCGATGTCCTCTTCTGGAGTTCCCGCATAGCCCAGCAGAAGGCCGTGTGTCTGCGGCGAACCACGGTAGCATCCCGATAGGGGCGAAACCCGCACAGAAGCTGCCGCCGCGGCGGCGGTCGTGGCCTGGTCGTTGAAAGCCGGTTCGAGATCGCGGTGAGGCCTGCCGATCAGGTGCATTCCGCCCGGGTCCGGAGCGATGTCGAGCAAGCCTGTGAGATGGCGCTCCGCCGAAGCAATCAGGGCTTGCTGACGGCTGGCATACAGCAGGCGCGTCCGTCGCAGGTGGGCCGCCAGATGATCGTCCGCGATGAACCGAGCCAGTGCACCCTGACCGAGCAGCGAGGCGGGGGTCGAGATTGCCTCCATGATCCTTTCAGTGATCTGAATGAGTGACGCAGGCAGAACGAGGAAGCTTAAACGCAGCGCCGGGAACAACAGCTTGGAGAAGCTTCCCAGGTAAGCCACCCGACCAGTTTGATCGAGTGCCCTCAGCGGCGCGAGAGGGCGCCCCGAATAGCGATATTCGCCATCAAAATCATCCTCGATGATCCAGCTCTTGGTCCGTTTAGCCCAGTTCAGCAAAGCCAGCCGGCGCTGCAAGGTCAGCACCGTCCCGAGCGGAAACTGGTGCGAGGGCGCGACGACAGCCAGATGCGCGTTTGGCGCCAGCGCCAGCGCCGCCTCGGGCGAGAAGCCGGCGTCATCGATCGGCACCGGCACCGCGCGTATCTCGGCCGCCGCCAAGGCCTCGTCCATTCCGGGATAGCCGGGTTCTTCGATCCATACAGCGTCTCCCGCCTCGAGAACGACACGAGCGAACAGTGAAACGCTCTGCCGAACGCCGGAGGTGACGACAACGGCCTCTGGCTCACAGGCAAAGCCGCGGGCTGCAGCCAGGTAGGACGCGATCGCCTCCCGCAGGCCAGGATGGCCGAATGGATGAGGCACTCCGGCAACTTGCCAGGCCGGCTTGCGCCACTCTTGCGCCAGTAGCTTCGCCCAAAGCGCAAATGGAAAGGCTAGGCGATCCGGCTGTCCAATCGGAAAGGCGATCAACGGGGCGCCAGCCGGACTCTGCATGACCGGCTTGTGACTGAGCAAGGCGCGGGTTCGCTTCGGCAGGATTGGCTCTCCCGCCACTACGCCATCCGGCTGGCCGACAACGCCTGGCGGTATGAGCATCTCGTCGGCCAGGTTCGTCGCGACCGAGATCCCAGACCCGGCCCGGGTAACCACGTAGCCCTCCGCGATCAGGTGATCGATCGCCGTCAGGACCGTGCCCCGGGCGCAGTTGAGTTCCATCGCCATCAGGCGTGATGACGGCAGCTTCGTACCCGCGGCAAGCCGACGTTCCAGGATCGCGCGGCGGATTTGTTCGCCGATCTGCTTGTGCAGAGGTGCCGACTGGCTGGCGTCCAGCACGATCCTTAAAGGCGGCGCCTTGCGGGCTCGTGTCGCCATAACTGGTCCATTCCTCTTTCCTGGAACTGGCTCTTTATCATGAACCTCATTGCGGTCACTGTGCGACCCGCAATCGCTTTCTCAGGACACCAGGGACCATGACACACGCCAGCATCTCGAACGAGAACGACGCTGCCAGATTTCCGATGACCACGGTCAACCGGGTGAAGCGCACGCCTGACCGAGGTCGCTACGACAAGAAGACGATCTATCAGATCCTCGACGCCGCGCTGCTCTGTCACATCGCTTACGTCATCGATGGCCGGCCGTACTGCACGCCCACCAGCTTCTGGCGGGAAGGCGACCATCTCTACTGGCACGGTTCTTCCGCAAGCCGGATGATCCGCACGCAGGCCCCGGGCGTCGAGGTATGCCTCACGGTCACCCACCTGGATGCGCTGGTCATGGCACGCTCTGGCTTTCATCACTCGGTCAACTATCGGGCCGTCATGGCCTTCGGACACGCCCACATCGTCCAGGACACCGACGAGAAGCTGCGGCTGATGGATAACTTCATCGACCGCGTCTATCCGGGCCGCTCCAAACTCATCCGTCAGCCGAATGCGCAGGAACTGAAGGCGACGTCGATGATGGGCATGGTGATCGAGACCGCATCGGGGAAGATCCGCGACAAGCACGTGGCGGACGACGAGGAGGACTACGAGACCGTACCGGCGTGGTCCGCGCTCTACCCCATCACCCAGATCCTGGGAATGCCCTCCGACTGCCCGCGCCAGCTTCCAGGGCTAACCCGTCCGGATGACATGGCCGACTTCGTGCCTGATGCTCGGCTTGACGAGGTTATGACCAAGACATACCGGCGGACCTTTGGGTCGTAGAGACGTTTGGATCGTGCTCGGCGTCAGGCTTCAGCGGAGGCCAATGATCGAGGTCGGCTCGGGTCGGAACCAGCTGGAGCCCCTAAAGTCTCAAGATTAAAGACGATACAAAATCGTGATACATGATCATACTTTGTCGGGCGAAGGTGCAAATTTTGTCCTTGCAGTCCTGTGACGGCACTTCTAACGTGACTATGGGCTAATGCCTACGCGGCAATTCCGAATTGGGAGCGGCGTTATAGTATAGTAAAGGATAGTAATATGGGTCGTAAGTGGGAAATAACTCAAAGTCAGTATGCTTGGAACTTTGAGCAGTGTGAAGAACTTCTTCTAATTGCTGGATATGAAGAAATAAAACCTTACATTCCATTTAATGAGAATTGGGTTGAGGAATTCGAAAACCACTTCTACCGCCATGGTAATGGCGTTGCTTTTCGATATGTAGACGAGGTTAATGCCGTCAGACGACGGCGGGCGCTGCCAAAACTCGAATTTCGGGAAACAGATGTCTTCGACTATGGGAAATCCACCAACAAATTAGTCAAATCCGAGCATCGCCAGCGCGTCAGAGCCGACTTACTCGCTGCTTCGGTCAATATTCGGTCACGCCTTGTGTCACAGGCGCTATCGGAAGCAAAGGCTTTGCCAGAGCCCCACCAGACGTTTGAGGAGTGGAAGGCGAACAGGCGGCGGTTCGCCAATGATGCCGAATTAAGTCGTGAGGAAGCGGCTCGTCGGTTCAGGGCGTTTGAGCAGGTGGATGGCTCAGTGTCCAGCCGGCAGCTGAACTTGGCCCCGGATCGTGCAGTCACGATGCTGAAATACGCCAGTAGCCCGGAGTTGCGGCAAGAAATTATTGGCAAACTGTCCCCAGACGGCGCCCTCGCCGCCGTTGAACAAGTCGACGATGCCGATCTTCGCGACGCCTTGATCCGCCATAGCCTGACGTAACGGCAGGCCGGGTCAGATGATGGCATGCTTACAGGTTTGTGACGGCGCGCCGCCAATCATGGCAATGCTGGGCTTGTCAACATAACGGCGCTCAGCTTGCCAGACCAACAACAGCACCTGTGACAAAAGCTAGCTCCCCCTCCACTGTCCTGGGGGGGAGCGCGGCTTATGCGCAGGACGCAGTAACTATAGTGCCCGAACTGATCAAGCCCTTTCGACACTAGTACTGCATTCGTGAATCGCTTCCTGTTGCGGGTACCAATTTCCTGCGTTCGCGAGCCAACTTAACGTCGCTGGAGCGTTTCGTAAAATCAATGTATTAGGACCGAGGTTCGGACTAATATGGAATTTAACGGGAATCTCGAAGATTCGACACTTGCTTGCGAGTAGTCATCGCTTGCAAGTGTACTCGGTCACTTCCATATCTCGGTGCATTAGTGCGGCATTAGAGGCAGCGCCAATTGATGCGCTGGTCGAAGCAGCGGGCCTACGCTTTCCAAAGCGACCGTCGGCGCCCTTGAACGCCCAGGACAAGGGCCTGGCATTTGCCGCGATGGACAAACTGGGGCAGCGATGGAATGGGAAGCGCCAACGATCGTGCTGGATGCTCGCCTGCACGGCGAAGGCGATGTGATCGCGACGGTGATGACCGAGGCGCACGGCCTGCACCGGGGTTTGGCACGTGGCGGAGGCTCGCGCGGCAAGGCGGCCACCTGGCAGGCGGGAAACCTGGTGCAGGCGCGGTGGACGGCGCGCCTGCCGGAGCAGCTTGGCAGCTTTACCGGTGAACTGATCCATTCCGGCGCGGCGCATGTCATGGATGACGCTTTGGCGCTGGTAATGCTGACATCGATCTGCGCCGTTGCCGAAGGCGCACTGCCGGAGCGGCAGCCGCATCCGCGCATTTTCAACGGGTTGCTGCGCCTGATCCCGCATCTGCCCTTTGGTGAGACGCAACTCACGAATGTCGTGCGCTGGGAGATGGTGGTACTGTCCGATCTTGGTTACGGCCTTGATCTGTCGGCCTGCGCGGTGACCCGCCAAACCGACGGATTGGCATTCGTGTCGCCGCGCACCGGGCGCGCCGTAACGCGGGAAGCGGCGGGGATATGGTCCAATCGGCTGCTGCCCTTGCCCGGCTTTCTGCTCGGCGCGGGCGATGGCGGAGCGGCTGGTTGGCGTGACGGATTGCGGCTGACCGGCCACTTTCTGGCTCGCGATGCCTTTGGACATCAGCATCGTCCCCTGCCACAGGCGCGACAGATGCTATACGACCGGGTCGCGGTCATGGCGGCCGCACAAGACCCCGCCGCGACGGCGGCACCGCAGATACCCGCCGCGACGGCGGCACACCATCCAGAGGAAGACGAGACCGACCATGCCGGATGATCTGATCGGCACCATTCAGGACACCCATCTGAAGGACGCGCTGTCCGAGCGCTATTTGGCCTATGCGCTGTCCACCATCATGTCGCGCTCCCTGCCGGATGTGCGCGATGGGCTGAAGCCGGTGCACCGCCGGCTGATCTACGCCATGCACCAGTTGCGGCTGGACCCGACCGCCGGCTTTAAGAAATGCGCCCGGGTCGTCGGCGACGTGATGGGCAAGTATCACCCGCATGGCGACGCCTCGATCTATGACGCCATGGTGCGCATGGCGCAGGAGTTCGCCGCCCGCTACCCATTGGTCGAGGGCCAGGGCAATTTCGGCAATATAGACGGCGATAACCCGGCGGCCATGCGCTACACCGAAGCTCGCCTGACCCTGGTCGCGCAGGCGATGCTGGCCGGCATCGACGAAGACACCGTGGATTTCCGCCCGACCTATGACGGTGAGGAATCCGAACCTGTCGTCCTGCCCGGCGCCTTTCCCAACCTGCTCGCCAACGGCGCGGCCGGCATCGCCGTCGGCATGGCGACATCGATCCCGCCGCACAACGCCGGCGAGACCTGCGCCGCCGCCATCCACCTGATCCATAATCCCGCCGCGACAACCGCCGATCTGCTGCGGCATATGCCCGGCCCGGATTTTCCCACCGGCGGCGTCCTGGTCGAGGACGCCGCCGCGATCCTCGCCGCCTACGAGACCGGCCGCGGCGGCTTCCGCCTGCGCGCCAAGTGGGAGGTCGAGAAGGGCAAGCACGGCACCTGGCAGGTTGTCGTCACCGAAATCCCCTATCAGGTGCAGAAGGCCAAGCTGATCGAGCAGATTGCCCAGCTCATGGAGGACAAGAAGCTGCTTCTCCTGGGCGACGTGCGCGACGAGAGCACCGACGTGGTCCGCCTGGTGCTGGAGCCGAAGACACGTGGCGCGGAACCCGAGGTCCTGATGGAAACGGTATTCCGCGCCACCGCGCTGGAAACCCGCTTCCCGCTGAACATGAACGTGCTGGACGCGACAAGAACGCCCAGGGTCATGGCGCTGCCGGAGGTTTTGCGCGCCTGGCTGGACCACCGCCAGCAGGTACTGGTCCGCCGCTCCAACCACCGGCTGGCGGCGATCGAACGACGGATCGAGGTGCTGGACGGCTACCTGATCGTCTATCTCAACCTGGACGAGGTGGTCCGCATCATCCGCGATCAGGAGCATCCCAAGCCGCGGCTGATGGACCGGTTCAGCCTGACCGACATCCAGGCCGAGGCCATCCTGAACATGCGGTTGCGCAGCCTGCGGCGGCTGGAGGAGATGGAGATCCGCAAGGAGCACAAGGCCCTGTCCAGGGAGCGCAAGGACCTGCAGACGCTGCTGGGGGACAAGAAGCGTCAGTGGGCCCGCATCGCCGAGGAAGTGGAGCAGACGCGGACGAAGTTCGGCTCCGGTCCGCTGGGCGACCGCCGCACCAGGCTGGGCACGCCGCCGCCGGTGGTGGATTTTGCCATGGATGCCTTCGTGGAACGCGAGGCGATCACTGTCATCCTGACGGAGAAGGGCTGGATCAGGGCGGTCAGGGGAGCGGTCGCCGATCCGGCGGACCTGAAGTTCAAGGAAGGCGACAAGCTGCGGCTGCTGCTGCCGTGCCAGACGACCGATCGCCTGACTCTGTTCGCGACCAACGGCAAGGCCTTTACCTTGAAGGCCGCCGATCTGCCGCGCGGCCGGGGTGATGGCCAGGCGGTACGGCTGCTGGCCGAACTGTCGAACGAGGACGCAGTGATCACGCTGCTCGTGGTGCAGGAGGGGATGAAGTACCTCGTCGCCTCCAACGCCGGCCGCGGCTTCATTGTGCCGGCTGCCGAACTGGCGGCGGAGCGGCGGACCGGCAAGCAGGTGCTCAATCTGAAGCCGAAGGAAGAGGCGGTGCTGTGCGTGCCGGCCGACGGCGACCATGTCGCGGTGATCGGCGAGAATCGCCGCCTGCTGGTCTTCCCGCTGGACCAGGTGCCGGAGATGGCGCGCGGGGCAGGCGTGATGCTGCAGCGCTACAAGGACGGTGGCCTGGCTGACATAAAGGTTTTCCGACTGGCCGACGGCCTGAGTTGGCGGCTGGGGGAAAGGGTTCGGACGGAAACAGATTTGCGTGCCTGGCTGGCGGAACGCGGTTCGACTGGACGTATGCCGCCAAACGGGTTTCCACGGGCGCCGAAATTCGGCGGATAACGGCAGTCACGGCAACAGCGCCAACATTGTTTGAAAAGGCGGCCGCGGCGACGGGCACAACCATAAGTCCGGGCGCTTTCCGGTCACCGTGAGCACGCGCGATCCACATAGTAGACCGCGCTGATCAACGCCAAATGGGTCAGCGCTTGTGGAAAATTGCCGAGTTGATGTGCCTGAACGTCAAACTCCTCGGCGTATAGGCCAACATGGTTCGCGTAACTCAACGTGCGTTCGAGTGTCGCCTGCGCCTCCGTAAGGCGCCCAGCACGTGCCAGACATTCGACGTACCAGAACGAGCACGCTGCGAAGGCGCCCTCACGGCCAGCGCGGCCGGCTGGCGTGCGAAAAACCAGCCCGTCGGCGGTCAGTGTCCTGGTGATCGCGTCCAGCGTTGCCAACCAGCGTGGATCATTGCCCGTCACGAAGCGCACCAGCGGCATCAGCAACAGGGCCCCATCGACCTCTCGCGAATCAGGTGTCTGGACAAAATGGCCGCAGGACTCGCTCCAGAATTTTGCCCAGATACTGTCGTGAATTTCGTTGCGGGTTTCTGACCAGCGGCCATACGGCGCCGGCAGCGAGCGCTTTGAAGCCATTCGTATGGCTCGATCGACGGCAACCCAGCACATCAGACGGGAATGCAGGAAATGCCGCGGTTCGCCGCGCACTTCCCAGATGCCGGCGTCCGGCTCGCGCCAGTGCTGGCAGACATACTCGACTGATCGTGAGATCCGCCGCCAGGCGTCGTAGCCGGGAGGTTCGCCGTATTTCGCATTGAGGTAGACGCTGTCGAGCAGCTCGCCATAGATGTCGAGCTGGATCTGTTCGGCGGCCAGGTTGCCGATGCGCACCGGGCGCGCGCCGCGATAGCCGGCGAGATGGTCCAATGCCCGCTCTTGCAGGTCGCTGCCGCCGTCGAGGCGGTACATGATGCGCAGGCTGCCGTCGTCGTCGCATCCGTTCGCACGAGCACCAACCCAGCGCATGAAATGAATGGCTTCCGCGGTGTGGCCGAGCCGCATGAAGGCGTAGACGCTGAACGAGGCGTCACGCAGCCAGGTCGCCCGATAATCCCAGTTCAGGGTCCCGCCGGGCTGTTCCGGCAGGCCGAATGTGGCGGCCGCGGCGATTGAACCATGTTCACGCGAGGTCAGCAGCTTCAGTACCAATGCCGAGCGGTTCATCTCGTTGCGCCAGCGGCCGCGATAGTCGGAACGGGCGGCCCAGCGTTGCCAGTAGGCGATGGTCGCCTCGATCGCCCGGTCCAGGGCGGCAAGCGGCAGCGCATTGCCGCCCTCCGCTACAGGCTCGTCGGCTTCCAGCAGGAAATCCGCCTGTTCGCCGGTGGAGAGGCTGAATTCGGCCGTTGCCTCGCCGGCGCCCGCGTCCAGCGCATGGGTACCAATTAATCGCAGCGCCGGGTCACCGGCGTTGCCGGAGAAGCGCACGCCATTCTCCATTTTGGTCACCGTGGCCTCTCGCAGGCCATAACCATAGCGTGGCGCGCAAGCGAGGCGCATGCGTACGGTGCCGCGCGTCGCACGAATGCGGCGGACAAGGCGTGGTGGATCGGGATCAAGCCCGTCGCTCACCACCATCAGGTCGAGTACCTCCACGCTCGCCTCTGGCGCCAGCCAGCGCGTCAACAGCACATTGCTGTCCGGCAGATAGATCTGCCGCGTTTCGGCCTCCGTCAGGTCCGGTGCCAGGCGAAAGGCGCCACCATGCACGGTGTCAAGCAACGCCGCGAACAGACTCGGGCTGTCGAGTTTTGGCCAGCAGAGGTAGTCGATCGTCGCATCGATCGCGACCAGGGCGATGGTCGAGAGATTGCCGATGACGCCGTGCTGCTCGATGCGGCGATGGGCGTCCACCGACGGCAGGAAACATCTACCCATCAGCGCGGAAGTCCGGATACGACATCATGCCGCCGTCGACGAAGGGGATGGTGGCCACCACGTGATCCGCCCCGTTCGAGGCCAGCCAAGCCGCGGCACGGCCGACGTCATCCATTTCACCAATGCGACGATACGGGATCAGCGTCGGCAGCCATTCGCCGGCTTTGCCTTCGGCGTCGAGCGATTGCAAGCCTGTTTCCGGCAGGAGACTGATCACAATCCTTATAGACATCAGTCGTCCGTATCGGCCGACAGCGCGATGTCCTTCTGTCGGCCAAAGATCGCCATCCGATCGGTGAGGGCCGCACGGATCCGAACCTAGACTAGCAGCCTCTTCTGCCCGCCCGGTCGCATCGGCTACTCGGCGGCTTGCGGCACGGCGCTGTATTTCTCGATCCACTCACGGCCAAGGCGGACCGCTTCGTCCGGGGTCAGCCATGACCAGTCGGCGCCACGGGCACGAAGCGCCACCCAAACGGTTTTGCCATGAACGTGCTCTTCGACCGCGAGGGAGGTTTGGTTCGCCATGATGAGGCCTTGTGCGTAATAAGGTTGTCTGTAGGGCCGCCGGGTTGAACAATATCACTTAAGTCTGGCCGCAAATCACCGTGGTTCCCACTAATGTGATTTGCATTGCGGTATTTTGCCTGAACGCCTAACCACGCTGCAATGGAAAACGCCTCATCCCAGCGTCGCAAATGTTGAATCCAGGTTCATGTGCAATAACGTGTTATTCCTGCAACAGAAACGTCCGATCCCGAATCGAATTGCGCAAATTCGTCGGCTTTCGTGGGACACCATCTTGCGCCGTCGGTCTTGATCAGGCGCTCGAGTCATGGCGCCTGAGCCGGGTATCTCTACCCGTTCTACCCGCTTTGCGGCATCGCCGTCGGGATGATCGTTGCCACAATGGACGCGTCCAGCGCCTCATAATCATGATAGCCGATCGTTGCATAAAGTTCGGCCCGGGTCTGCATGAAATCAACCATGTTCTGCGCTCCGCCATCCCGGCGGATTGCGGCATAAAGCCTTGCCTGCGCCTTGTTGGCGACGCGCAGGCTGCTGACCGGCCAGATCACCATCTTGTAGCCCATCGCCTCGAACTCGCCGGCGGTGAAGAATGGGGTGCGGCCAAATTCCGTCATGTTGGCCAGCAGCGGCACGCCCGGCAGGCGAACAGCGACTTCGCGGAACATGTCGGCCGTGGTCAGCGCCTCGGGAAAGATCGCATCGGCGCCGGCGTCCATGAACAGTTTGGCCCGCCCAACCGAGCCATCCAGACCCTCGCTGGCGGCGGCATCAGTGCGCGCGATGATGAACAGATGCCGGCGCGCCTTGCGGGCGGCGGCGATCTTGGCCGCCATGTCATGCGGGTCGGCCAGTTTCTTGTCGTTCAAGTGGCCGCATTTCTTCGGCAGAAGTTGATCCTCGATATGTACGGCAGCCGCGCCGGCATCCTCGAAACTGCGGATCATGTGCATGACGTTAAGTGCTTCACCATAGCCGGTGTCGCCGTCCACCAGCAGCGGCAGACCCGTAGCCCGGGCGATCTGGCGAACGAAAAAGCAGACCTCATCCACCGTGATCATGCCGAGGTCAGGGATGCCCATGGAAGCGGTCATCGCGGCGCCGGAAAGATAGAGCCCTTCGAAGCCGGCCGCCTTTGCCTGCAGTCCTGCCTGACCATTGTGCGCGCCGGGAAGCTGGACAATGCCGGGGCGGGCGAGCAGAGCGCGGAAGCGATCCCCGGCCAGACTCGCGGGAAGGTCATCGGCGACAAGGTAGGTCATGCGGTGCAGGCTCCGTTTTCCCGTGGGATAGCCGATGCAGGAAAGGAAGAACAGCTCAGGGCCTGCCCTGCCATGCCGCGGACCAGCCTGATCCGGTTTGGTGCGCCGGCGCGGCAGCCAGACCACATGTCGGCCAATCCGTTATAGCCGGGCGCCCGACTGCCAAGCGTCCGCCAATCCGCCTCAGGCCGCGAGCCGCTGGCGTGCGCGGGCGTAGTCGCCCTCGCGCGGACGGTTCGGCGCGAACCTGGCAAACCCGACCGTATCAGGCAAACCAAGATAAATTCCTTCCATTCCGCCTGACTTCCGGTAGGTCTCGTGCCAGAAGCCGGTGCCCTTCGGGTCGCGCAGGAACGCCGCCCACCAACCGTTATGCGGCGCGCTTCGGGTGAACTGCTCCAATGCCTCAAAATCCCGCCAGTATTGCCGAATGCCGACATGATCGAGCCGCCAGAGAAACAGCTCCTGGTGCAGCAGTCCGTCCAGTTTATCGCGGTCAAGCGCGGCGAGTGGCCTACCCAGTCCCAACACAGTACGGATACCGCGCAGCCGCGTCACCTTCATGCCGAGATACACGACCGTCAGATCAGGATATTGCGTGAGATCGACGGCGGTCACTTGTCCTTTGTAGGACATCGGGATACTCCAATGTTTACGGTGTAAACTTTAGTGCCAATGTAAGCAATGTCAACATCAAAGTACCATCACGGCAATCTTTATGCCGCGCTGATCGACTCCGGCCTCGCCCTGCTCCGGCGCGACGGTATCGACGCACTCAGCCTGCGCGGCGTCGCGCGGGAGGCAGGTGTGTCGCCGACCGCGCCCTATCGCCATTTCGCCGATAAGGAGGCGCTGCTTGCCGCGATAGCCGCGACCGGCTTCGCGCGGCTGGACGCCGCTTTGCGCGCCGCTGACGAGACTGCGTTCGGCGTCGCCGCGTTGCGTGCCCAGGGTGTGGCCTATGTCGGCTTTGCGGTTGCCGAACCGGCGCTGTTCCGTCTGATGTTCGGCCCATTGATATCAGCCACTGTCGATACCCCGGATCCTACGGCACTGCTGGACGAGGCGCAGGCCGCCTACGCCACCCTGCGCAGGCGGGTTGCTCGGCTGGTCGCCGACTCGCGCGTCGAGATCGCGTCTCTTGCCGCCTGGTCGATGGTGCATGGACTGGCGACCTTGCTAGTCGAGGGTCGGATCGATGCGTCCAATCCCGTTGCCCTGGCCGAGGCGATCACCGCTCAGTTCATTCTCGCCGCCAATGAGCGCCAATAATATTCAGGGCGCTCATGACCGCACCGCCCGCGCTTACGAACCGGATCAGCAAGCATCTGGATCATCAGGCGGGTGACGACAATCGTCTGGTTCATGCCGTCACCGCCGCGCCACCGCCACGGCCTTTTGCAGATCGTCCAGGTCGACCGCGCCAGGGATCAGGTCATTGCCGATCACCAGCGCGGGCGTTCCCTGGATGCCCAGCGTGTGGGCCAGTTTGATGTTCTCATCAATTCGCGCCTGCACCGACGGGTCTTCCATGTCGCGCGCCATCCTCGGCCAATCGAGGCCGAGCGTGCGGGCGGTTGCCTCAAGCTGGGGCAGGGTGGTGTCAGGTGGCAGCTTCATCACCGCCGCCCGCATCTTGTCGTAGCCACCCTGCTGCTGCGCCGCCATCAATGCCTTGCTGCCCAGCACGCTGGCGGGCCCCAGGATCGGCAGGTCCTTGTAAACCAGCCGCACCTTGCGATCCTGCTCCAGCAGTCGCGTCATCGTCGGCTCCATGCGGCGGCAATAGGGGCAGCGGGTATCGAAGAATTCGACGATCGTGACGTCGCCGTGCGGGTCCCCGGCCACCGGGTCGGACGGGGTCACCAGGGTATTGCGCGAATCGGCGATCGCTGCGCGGGCCGCCGCCTGTGATTTCTCACCGTCCTCCGCTTGCAACGCGACAACCGCGTCACGCAGGATCGACGGGTCCTGCTTCAGTGCATCCCGTATGATGGCAACGATCTCCGTCCGCTGGGCTGGCGTGAATGCGTCGGCCCAGGCGGCTGAATTACAGGCCGCGCCGTTATATAACAGGGCCAGAACGATCAGGCCGACGAGACGGAGTGGGCGTTGCATGGGCGGTCCTTTATCCTGCGCCGCGAGCATAGTCCCGAACCATGCCGCCACAGAAGCCCGCGTGTTGCGAACAGCCGGTTGCCGCTGATGGCGAAGGCGTTTATGGCACGGTGCTTCATCGACAGGACGCGGTCTCTTGGACTGGCGAGATGGACAGGACAACGGGATGCGTCGCGGCTTACTCAGGTTTTCCAGGCAGCGGGCGCCGCGATCCGTCCCCCGGCGGCCGATGCGGGCCCGCGCCGTACTTGCCTTGTTGGCCTTCCTGCCAAGCTGCTCCACCGTCAACAACGTCACTGAAGGTGTGCTGGGAACCAACGGTCCCCCGCAGGGCCAGCCCGGTTATATCGCCGGTTTTCTGGGCGGAGTCGTGGCGGATGAGCCGCGCGCGGTGCTGGCGGGGCGGGAGGTGCTGTCGTCCGGCGGCACCGCGGCTGATGCGGCGGTGGCCGTTGGTCTGACCCTGGCGGTTACCTTGCCATCGCGTGCCGGATTAGGCGGCGGCGGTGCGTGCCTGGCATTCTCCTCCGGTGCCAAATCCATCAACCACGGCGTACCGGAAGCGGTGATGTTCACGCCCATCGCCGCCGCCCAGCATGGCGCCGGCGCCACCGCCGGGAGCGGCCCCGGCGGGATCGATCGTCCGGCCGCCGTGCCAATGATGGCGCGAGGCCTGTTTTTGCTGCACGCCCGTTATGGCCTGCGCCCGCTCGAGAGCCTGGTGTCCGGCGCCGAACAGCTTGCCCGCTTTGGCGTGCCGGTGTCTCGCGCGCTGGTGAAGGACCTGTCGCTGGTCTCCGGCCCGTTGCTGGCCGATCCCGGCGCGCGGGCGGTGTTCAGCCATGATGGCGTGCCGCTCATTGAAGGCCAGACGCTGCAGCAGCCCGACCTGGGGTCAACCCTGGCACAGATGCGTGTGGCCGGTGTTGGCGACCTCTATCAAGGCGGACTGGCGCGCCGGATCGCGCAAGGGTCGGTTCTCGCCGGCGGTCCGATCACGCTTGACGATCTGCGTGCCGCGCTGCCAAAGCTCGCGGCACCGCTTGTTCGACCCTATCGTATCGACAAGGTGGCATTCCTGCCGCCGCCGGCGGATGGCGGGCTGGCCGCCGATGCCGCTTTCGGCGTGCTGGCCGAGGATCCGAATGATCTCGCCACTGCGGGTGCCCGCGCCCTGGCGGTCGCGGCCCGCTGGCGTGCCGGTGGCGTGACGCTGCAGGCCGCGCTGGCTGCCACCGACCTGCCTGCGGCTGGCCTGCCGGCGCTGCCCGCATCCACCACCTTCGCGACGCTCGACCGGTCGGGCAACGCCGTGGTCTGTGCCGTGACCATGGACAACCTGTTCGGCACCGGGCGGATCATTCCGGGCCTGGGGTTTCTGGCCGCCGCCTCGCCGGCGGCCGTGCCGCCGCCGCTGCTGGCTGCCGGCATGGTGTGGAACGACAACCTGAAGGCATTCCGTGCGGAGGCCGGCGGCTCTGGCCAGGCCGGCGCACCCTTGGCGGTCGCGGCCGCGCTGATCAACACGCTGCGAACACACCGGCCCATGAGCGTGCCGGTGCCTGATCCGGGCCGTGCCAACGTGATCGCCTGCGGCCGCTATCTGCCGGGCGAGAACAGCGAATGCGGTTGGGCAGCCGATCCGCGCGAAGCCGGCCTTGCATTCGGCGCGAACTAATCGGCTAAAGAGGCGATGCTGAAGCCGTCAACCTGCGCTTTGGCGCTGCTGGCGGTCACATCGGTGGCGCTGGGTCAAACGACCGGTGAGGCCCGGACGGTGGGGCCAGGGCGGATCGTCTGCAATGCCGCTTTCTGCGAACTGGGGATCGGCACGCAGCCGAAGCGGCGGCTCCGGATCAACGTGTCAGCCCTGCCGGAAACCGACATAAAGCGGCTACGAAAATGTACCGGCGTATCAAAACCCTGCGTGGTCACGGTCGAGGGAACCCAGCTAGGTGATCCAATGAAGATCATGGCCGACAGCATTCATTGGGAGGATTAAGCGTGATCGCTTGAGGCTGATCCAGTCAGAAGGCGTGAATCACGCGATCAAACAAAGGGTTAAAGCGCGACTCCTGGGTCAACCTAAACCAGTCGCGCTTTAGCCGCTTGTCTTGCTTGCGCAAGAGCATGAGCACCCGAGGCTGACCCGTCAGAAGGCGCGAGTGAGACGATCCAACCAGGCGGCCGATCAACCGTCTTCAGCCGAAAGCGGTGCCTCGGCGGTGTTCGCGCTTTACGCGAACCGCAGCCCGACTTATCACACCGACTAGATGGGGCGTCGCCAAGCGGTAAGGCAACGGATTTTGATTCCGTCATTCGGAGGTTCGATCCCTCCCGCCCCAGCCAGGCAGGCTGACAAGACCGGGATCGCGGTCGGCAGGACCGCCTACCGCAAGCGGCAATTCGTCGTCACCAGCGCCGACGAACGCCTGCGCTGACAATCTTCCCGATCCGGGCCGCTGCCTCCCGCACCCGAAACCACCGTGGTCAGTTGGCCGCCGACCGCGCGTCAAAGCCGAGGAACCCGGCGCTTGGCAGGGGCGTCCCGCCGTCATTGGCGAACAGCTTCGGCGCCGCCACCGGCCTTGCCGCGACGCTCCTTGTCGCCACCGCCACCGTCCTGGCGGAAGCCGCCCTTCTTGCGGTTGCCGGCGCGTTTTCGACGGTAACCGGCTTCGCGGCCGGCGGCTGCCGCGCGACCGACCGCGAGCCACGGTCGCTGTCCTCACCTCGCATCGACAGCAGCAGGAACGAGATGTCGTTGCGTCCGAGATCAACCGACAGTTCCATTGGCGTCATGCCCAGAATATTGACCGCATCCAGATTGGCGCCACGGTTAAGTGAATCCCGAGCCGCGGCGATGTCGCCCCGATTGATCGCGTCGAACAGCGCATCATTCGGCGCCATGTCGGTCAACGCGCGGGTTGCTGGCGCGGCGGTCACCCTGGCCTTGGCCCCAGGGATGGCGTCGGGCGGCGGAATCGGCGGCTTTTCCGACCCTCGATTCTGACCATTGCGCCGCCCCGTGGCAATGTCGCCACCGTTGATGATCGAAGGCGAACCCAACTGCGCCCAGGCACTAGCCGATACAAGTCCGCTCAGCAGCACGCCACAGGCAAGCACGACCCACCGGCGGCGAGCCGAAAACATCCCAGCCGGAGTCCTCATTGGGCAACCCTGTCGTTGAACTGCATGAACAAGATAAATGCTAGCAGTCGAGGCTGTGGTCCGTCGATAGCGTCAGTTCAGAAAGCTCCGGCCAACCCCGTCCACTTGAACGAAAGCGTCCACTTGAACGAAAGCGTCCACTTGAACGAAAGCGTCCAAGCGAGCAGGCAGTCTACGCAGCGTCGATGCGCTGCGTCACATGGGTTCCTCCGCCAAGGCCTGCCGAACCCGGCATTTCCTGGGGCAGCCGTCAAACAGCGCGGCGACGCTGGCGCATCACGTGTTATTGAGCAGCCAGAACCCGGCGTTCAGGTAGGCGGCATAAACGCACCAAGTGGCGTAAGGCAGCATGAGCCAGCCGGCCAAGCGTTGGACCGGAAGAAACGCCCTGATCGTCAGCACGGTCAGGGACAGCATCATGACCATGACGCCCATGGCGAGGCGGGGGCTGTGCAGTCCGAAGAACGCCGGCACCCAAAGGGCATTGGCGGCAAGTTGCCAGCCCCACATGCGCAAGGGCCGAGACGGCCCGCGCCGCCGCCATACAAGCCAGGCAGCGACACCGATCATCACGTAAAGCAGCGTCCAGATCGGCGCGAACAGCCAGTTCGCCGGTGTTCCAACGGGTGCGGCCAAGGCCGGATACCAGTGGCGCAGCGCCGGCGCTGTCATCGACCCGCCGACGGCGCCGACCAGCAGGCACAGTCCAACGAATCCAACCAGCGCGAGAACTGGCGAGACCGGCGCGGATGACCCTGGGTAAGACCCCCAGTCATTGGGACCCGGTTGCTGGAAGACACAGACCCTTTCACGCTGCTTCAGGAAGGCAAGTCTTGATCGAGCGTCCCGCTCCCGAGCCTCATACGCCGGGAGGATTGGCAGAATACTAAGGGCCTTTCTCCGACTTCGGAAGGCCAGAGTCTACCAACCATTAACGCGCTGCCAGACGGCGGCCACCTGCTGATTACCATCGACGACAAAATATCGGTCATGGGCCGCCGCGGTCATGCAGGTGTGGTTAGGTGCGATGCGCAGCTTGCCGCCGATGGGCAGATCGATCGGATATCCCGAATCGAATTCGATCACGCCATGTTCCTGATAGGCCCGCCGCACGGTCGCCTTGCCATAGACCGGCCGGCCGGCGATATCCAGCGCCAGCCCAAAGCCATAGTCGATCGGTGCGGCCTGGGTGCTGCGGTCCTTCGACAGCGCCAGTCCGCCGGCATCGATCAGGATCCTGCCGGGACGGCGCCCGATCACGCTCGCCAGCACCGTCACCGCGATGGCATCCAGACCGTGGGTTTCGATTTCGGCCTGGAACAGGTCACCGAACATATACACGCCGGCGCGAAGTTCTGTCACTCCATCAAAATGTTCGGCATGCCGAACCGTGGGCGAGCTGCCGGCGGAGACGGTGTCGGCCCGGAACCCAGCCGCCCGCAGGCGCTCTGCCGCGCGCGTCACCGTCGTCCGTTCCACCTCGGCAATACGTGCCATCTCATGCACGCCACGCCCCTCATACGAATGTCCGGCGTGAGTCATCACGCCCGCCAGGTTCCGCCCCAGCCGAACGGCAAGTTCGAGCAGAAGCGCGCTGTCCGGCGACACGCCGCCGCGCTCCTCGCCGCTGTCGATCTCGATCAGCGTGCGGGCAAGGTGAGAGCAGGCGGCAATCGCGCTGGCTGTCTCCGGGTCGTCGGTGATGAGGATGACCTGTGCACCGGCGGCATTGAGCTTGGCCACCTGGTCCAGTTTCTGCGGCGTGATGCCGACAGCGTACAGAATGTCGGTGATGCCATGGCCGGCGAAATACGCCGCCTCGGCCAAGGTGGAGACGGTGATGCCACCGGGTTGGCCCTCGATCGCCAAACGTGCGACATCAATCGACTTGGCGGTTTTCATGTGCGGGCGCAACGGGACGTTCAGCCGGCGCAGGTTGGCCGCCATGCCGCGCAGGTTGCGCCGCAGGATGCCACGGTCAAGCACCAGGCAGGGGGTCGGCAGGTCCTCGAGCATCATGCGGGCGGCGTCCATTCGGCGGCGTCGTCAATCGGCAGCACGGGGCGAGGCATGTGCCGCCAGGCAAAGCGGGACAGGATGGGGCTGGTCAGGCCAGGTGCATCCACCTCGATAATCTGGTCGTGGCGGAAGAACTCGTCGAAGCCGCCGCGGAAATGGCCGCGGGACTTCACCACGACAACGCGCGCGGCGGCGATGTCGAGGCCAAAGGCCTCGAAGAACACCGGGTCGGCGCACTGGTAGCGCTGGGTGACGACGATGACGGTCAGCCCGTCCAGCCGCAATGCGGCGGCCTTGCCGAGGTCCAGCGTGTTGTTGGCGTAGATGCCGCGCCGTCCGCGGATCGGCTTTTCGCGCAGCGCGAAGACGGCAGCGGACGCGGTGAATGGTTTGGAGAATTCATCGCCGCCGTCACGGTTGAAGCGGGCTTCAAAGGTCGCCCCCAGGCCGTTGTGGTGTGCTTCGGCCGCCAGGGCGGGATCGTGGATGATGCCGACCAGCGCATCACGGACGCCGGATGCGTGGAACGCTTGCAGAATCGCCATGGTGTTGCCGCGCCCGCCACCGCCGGGATTGTCGGCAACGTCGGCGAAGGCGAGTGGGGGCGCCGCGGCGTCCTCGGTCGCTTTGGCCAGGCGGACCGCGTCGTCCAGGCTGGTCAGGGTCGGACGGAACCTGTCCCGCCGAACCCAGCCGGCCACCGCGATCTCGTGCGCCAGCGCGTCGGCGGCATCCTGATCGGTGGCGGTGACCACGACCGTCAGTCCGTTGAACGGCGTGTCGGCATAGGCGAAGCCGCCCATGACCGAGACGTTCAGCACCCGGCCGGCATACGGCGCTTCACCCATCCGCTGCTGGCCGAGGTCGATCAACTCGCCGTAGGGCCGGTTCGGCGTATCCCGACCAGTCAGTTGGGTCACGGTTGGCGGCACGATCGGCAGGCGGATGCGGGCAAGACAGGTGCGCGTGCCGGCGATCAGGCGGCGGAGCAGGGCGGCTGCCTCGGCACCCCTTTCGCGCATGTCGAGGTGCGGGTTGGTGCGGTAGCCGATGAAGCCGTCCACCAGGTCCACGTCCGCTTCGGAAACGTTGGCATGCAGGTCATAAGTCGCCACCACGGGGACGGCAGCGCCGACTATGCGGTGGATGGCGCCAAGTAGCGTGCCTTCGGGATCATGGTCCCGCGTCGCCAGGCCGGCGCCATGCAGAACGACATACACGCCGTCCAGTTGTCCGGCGGCGGACAGATCGGTTTCCCACCGCTGCATCAGGCGGTCGAAGAACGCCTGTTCCACCGGACCGTTGGGTTCGGCCATCGCCAGCAGGCTGGGGACGGGTTCCCAACCTGTTTCTCCAGATATGTCGCTTGGGCCGACGGCGTCCATCGCGGCAATGAAGCCGGGCATCTCGCCCAGCATGCGGGGCGCCGGCGAGCGGGCTTCGGCCACCATGGCGTAACCACCGATCAGCGTACGGGCTTGGAAATCGACCTCGGTCGCGATGGGCGCGAACCGGTTGCACTCGATGGAGAAGCCGAGCAAGCCGATGCGCGGGGGTCTGGGTGTCATGGCCGAACCGGCCATGACGGTGACGGAGCGGGAAAGGCCGTGTTGCGCCCTGCCAGCTCATGCTGCTTCACAGCACGATCCCCAGCAACTCGGCGATCCGCGGCGTTGCCTTCAATCCTGTTCCGGTCATCACCAGAACCGTGGTCTGCTCCGCCGTGACCGTGCCGGTTTCCAGCAGCTTGGCAAATGCGGCGGCGGCCTGCGCGCAGGTAGGTTCAACATAGACGCCGATGCGGGCCAGGTCGAGCGTGGCCTTGCCAATCTCGGCTTCCGTCAGTGCCACCGCCCCGCCGCGGGTTTCGCGCAGCGTTCCCAGCACCTCGCGCAAGCGGATCGGCTGGGCGATGGCGGTGCCTTCCGCCATGGTCGGCAGGATTTCGATTGGCACGGGTTCGTTCGATCCGTCCAGGAAAGCGGCGGCGATCGGGCCGCAGTTCGCCGGCTGCGCGGCGAAGATGCGCGGCATGCAACCGATCTGGCCGCTTCGGAAAAGCTCGGAAAAGCCGATCTCGCAGCCAAGGACGATCGACCCGGCGCCACATGGCGTGATGACGTTGTCGGGAGCCCGGAAGCCGAGGTCCTCCCAGATTTCATACGCCAGCGTCTTGATGCCGTGCAGGAAGAACGGGTGCCAGTTGTGGCTGGCGTAGAAGATGCTGTCGGATCGGGCGATGGCGGCATCCGCGGTGTCCTGGCGGGTGCCGGGGATCAGTTCCACCGTCGCGCCATGAGCCCGCATCTGCACCGTCTTGGCCGGGCTGGTGGAAGCCGGCGCCAGGATCGTCGCCGCCATGCCGCCAGCCGCGGCATAGGCCGATACTGCCGCGCCGCCATTGCCGGAACTGTCCTCCAGAACATGGCGGACCCCTTGGGCGCGCAGCAGCGACAGCATCACGCTGGCGCCGCGGTCCTTGAAGCTGCACGTCGGGTTGAACCACTCGCATTTCAGCAGCACGCCGACGCCGGCAATGGCGCGCTGGATCAGCGGCGTGCAGCCCTCGCTTAACGTGATCGGCTGCTCGACAGGCAAGGGAAAGGCGGACCCATAGCGCCACAGGCTACGGGTCGGAGTGTCGATTTGGTCCCGCGTAAGGCCGGTCATCTGGGTGAGCAGTAACGGCGCATGGTCGGGGCCGCGCCAGCGCGGCTGGTCGATCGGAAAGGTGGCACCGGTGCGTGGATCGAGATATTCAGTCGACATGGGGGGAGTGTGCGCAAAATCAGGCCCTGGCTCAAGCGGAGACAGACTCAAGCGGGGACAGCCTGCGGGGCGGCGGATATTGCGAAGATCGCAGGTGGCCTGTAATGCCAGGCGATGCCGGATCTGATCGAGCGTCTCGCCACGCTGACCCGCGACCTCGTCGCATTGGACAGCCGCAGCTTTGTATCAAACGTTCCAATCGCAACCCGTATCGAATCCGAACTGCTTGGCTTCGAGGTGGAACGTCTGGACTACCTGGACGCGCATGGCGTAGCGAAACGCGTGCTCGTCGCACATCGCGGCGGCCCCGGCGGCATTGCGTTCTCCGGCCACATGGATACGGTTCCGGACACTGGCTGGCGCGACGACGCCTGGTCCGGGCGGATCGATGCTGACGGCCTGCTGCATGGTCTGGGCAGCACCGACATGAAAGGCCCTGTCGCCGCGGCCATCGTCGCGGCGCAAGACCTGCCGACGGCTGTCCCGGTTTCGCTGCTGCTTACCACGGACGAGGAATCCACCAAGCAAGGTGCCCGCATCATCGCTCGGCAATCCGCGCTCGTCCGATTAGCCGCGCCATGGGGAATCGTCGTGGTGGAGCCGACCAGCCTGCGCCCGGTGCGCGGGCATCGCGCCAGCATCGCGTTTACCTGCGTGGCCACCGGCGTGCAGGCGCACAGTGCCTCCGGCGAGGGCCGCAACGCGAACTGGAACCTGATCCCGTTCCTGGCCGAAATGAAGACGGTGTTCGAGCGTCTGCGCACCGACACCGCGCTGCAGGATGCGGACTACGTGCCGCCGTTCAGCGACTTTAACGTAATCATCGACAACCACGGTGCGGCATTCAATGTCACCGTTCCGATCGCGACCGCACGCATCAAGTTCCGCTATTCGGCGAAGATCGATCCAGCCCTTGTCCGCGATGCGGTTCGCGTGGCCGCCGCGCGATGCGACATCACGGTCACCGAGGCGGAGGAGGGCAGGCCGCCCGAACTGCCGCCAGACCATCCACTGGTCTGTCTGTGCGTCGATGTCACCGGCCAGTCGGCAACCACGGTGCCGTTCGGCACGGATGCCTCGGAGCTTCAGGTTATCGCCTCCTGTGTCGTGCTGGGGCCGAGTGATATCGCGGTGGCGCATAAGCCAGGCGAAGCGGTACGGCTATCGCATCTGGCGGCGGCGGTGCCCGTCTTCCAGGCGCTGGCTATGCGGGCGGCGCCTCATAATCCGAAGGGCGACGTGACATAGCAAGTCTTGCGCGTCTATTGTGCATGAACAGAAAGCATTGGTGCAGCGGGTTGATTGATCCAGCCATTTTTCTGGCGTGTACCTATAATGCCAACCGGCGGAGAAAGTCACCGAACCGACCACGGTCGCCGGTTCGGTGACATTCACAGCATCAGGTGCAGGTAGCGGCAATGCCGCGACGGCTGCGCAACATCACGCCAAGGCCCAGAATTCCGACAGCCAGTACCGCTATCGAAGCTGGTTCAGGAACGGCGCTGATCGTGATCGAAACCGGAACCCCGTTCGAAGGATAGCCGACCGGGTCAAGATTGCTTGAAAGCTCGTAGTAGCTGCCGTTCGAGGTATAGAGGTTGAAGTCACCGCTCGACGCCGTCGAGAACGAAACACCCGACAGATCAAAATAGGGATCGGCCGCGTAGACCAGCTGATCTGACCCGGCATAGGATGACAGCGCGGTGATCGTGTCAGTGCCGCGCGATCCGGTGATACCCGTTACGGTGAACGGACCACCAGCCGGTGTATCCGAAGCGGTCACGATGACATCACCATAGATGGCCGGATTCTGTGACGTATAATCGATTTCATAAGTACCGGCATGAGCCGTTGTTGCCGTGGCGACAGCAAGCGCGGCTACGAGAATGTTTAGACGCATTGTATTTATCTCCTGATACTAATGTGAAGGCCAAGAGAGTATTGCAACTATGATGCCACATGCGAATACATGCAAATGCATGCAGGTTAGGATAAATGTATTCTCTTTTGAGCATAATAGAAGGAAATACGGCAGTTCAGGTGTACATCCGTATTATGAAATCGCTTCTTTTGCCTGTCGCAATATCTTACATTTTCGTGAGCCCACTTTAATAGAGCCTTAAAGACACAACTGTATAGTTTAGCCCTGAAAATATGACTGATCCAGAGCAATGGTATACCATGATGTGCGGATCACCTATATTTGTATTCTCTTGCTATATATCTTGCTGTCAAAGAACTTTACATGCTGGCGCAGCAACTCATCGGGACGGAGCAGGTCGTTGGCGAAATTCAGGGGAAGATAAACGTGGACGGCATGACCGCTCATCCTTGGTTCGGGGTCACCACCATGACGCGGTGCGACAGCGCGGCTGCTGGGAACAACCTCTTGCCAGAGTGGACTTGCGATTACCGCCTGCTGCGTCCAACCAGCCGGCGCAGTGCCGACAGAAGATGCGCCGGCCTCCCGTAAAGCAGCTCGATCAGGCCAGCATAGCGCGCGACATCGCCGGCCTGTGGCGCCGCCAGATGCGGACGGAAGCGACCACGCCTTGTGCTGATCGTCTTGATCACGGTCATTTCCAGCAGACCTTCGGCGCCGCGCGTGACGCCAAACCCGCTTTGGCCACGGCCGCCGAACGGCAACCGCGGGTCCGCCGTCGGCACGATCAGGTCATTGATGCACACCGACCCCGCTGGAATTTGTTCCGCTAGCGCCCGAGCCTCGCGCTCGGGACCAAACACCGCGGCTCCCAGGGCATAGGGACACGCGGCCAGCGCATCCAGCGCCTGCGCCATGCCCGCGACCGGCACAATTGCGAGCCAGGGAGCGAAAACATCCTGCTGCAGCAGGCGCATCGCCGGCGTGGCATCGGCCAGGATCGTCGGCGAGACATGCCCCGCCCGCGCTTTGCCGGACAGCAACCTCGCACCTTGGCCGACGGCCTCCGCCACCAGAGCGTCAAGCCGAACCGCGACCCGGTGCGGAATACGCGCAGGCTTGATCATCATTATGCGAGCTTGCAGTGCATGTTCGAGCGCCGCGGCCTGTGGATGCGACACGAAGATCCGGCGCGGCGCGATGCAGGTGGCGCCGCCATTCAATCGCAAGCCATAGGACAATGCGTCGGCAACGGCCTTGAGGTCGGCGTTCGGCAGCACGAGCACCGGGTCATTTCCGGACAGTTCCATTGTCGTCGGCGTCAGGGTTTCCGATGCCGCGGCAAGAACCCGGCGGCCCGTCTCGGCCGACCCGGTCAGCACGATGCGGTCGAAGCCGGCGCCTGCCGCGGGCGTCCCCGCGCTCTCATCCAGCACCTGCAGCAAGCCGTCCGGCAGACCGGCCTCGGTCAGCAGGCCGGAGAGCGCGCGCAACGGTTCTGCACAGCCAGGCGCGGGCTTGGCGCAAACCGCGTTTCCCGCGACCAGCGCCTGAAGGATCTGGGCACCCGGCAGGAACAACGGATAATTTGATGGGGCGAGGACAAGCACCACGCCGCAGGGCTCGCGGCGTATCTCGGCCGCAACGCCAAGCAGCCAGAGTGGCCGGCGCGCCCGTAACCGATGAGGGGCCAGGATCGCCGTTGCGCGCTGCTCAAGGAACCGAGCGCCCGCGAGCAACGGCAGAATTTCCGCGGTCAGCGTATCGGCGATCGGCCTGCAGCCGTCCAGCGTGGCGGCAATCGCCACGGCCCGAGCTGCCAGCAGATGGCGGGTGCGACGGATGACCAGCAGCCGATCCCGCAGTTGCGTACCCCGCCATGCGGCGGCCGCCGCGCGCGCGGTTCGCAGGGCAGAAGCAACGTCCGCCGCGGTGCCGATGACAATTCCGTCCATGGCCCCACGTGTAGCGCGCTTCCACGAACCATAGAAGAACTGGCTAGAAAGCATGCGGTCTGGATATGTCTGCCTCGCCTTTTTACCGATGGCCCGGTGCAGCTCAGGGCGGACGTCATGACAAGCAGTGTCGGCGTTATCGGCGCGGGTCCGGGCGGACTGGCAGCAGCCATGCTGCTCGCGCAGGCTGGTGCCAAGGTAACCGTGCATGAACGCCTGGACCGGCTGGGCGGTCGATCGGGCACCATTGCCGCGGATACGCCAAGGGGTCGCTTCCGCTTCGACATGGGCCCCACCTTCTTCCTTTATCCACAGGTACTGGCCGAGGTCTTTGCCGCCTGCGGCCACAGGCTGGAGGATCAGGTCGAGTTGATCCGGCTGGATCCGCAATACCATCTTGTGTTCGAGGGTGGCGGTGAGCTTAACGCGACGCCGGATCTGGGTCGGCTGATGCAGGAGGTCGCCCGGCTCGCGCCGGCTGATGCGGCGGCCCTGCCGCGCTTCATGGCCGATAACCGGGCCAAGCTCGCCGCATTCAAGCCGGTCCTGGAGAACGCTTTCGACAAGCTGCGGCATTACGTGCGACCGGACATGCTACGCTCGCTGCCGCTGCTGCGGCCGCAACGCTCGGTTGACAGCGACCTCGCCAGCTATTTCAGCGATCCTCGCGTCCGGCTGGCGTTCAGCTTTCAAAGCAAGTATCTGGGAATGTCGCCGTTCCGCTGTCCCAGCCTGTTTACCATCCTGGCGTTCCTGGAATATGAATTCGGCGTCTTCCATCCACGCGGCGGCACCGGCGCGGTCATCAGTGCGATGGCGCGGGTCGCGGAAAGCATGGGTGTGCACATACAGCTCGACGACCCGGTCGACGAACTGCTGCTTGAGGGTCGCAAGGCAGTCGGCGTGCGCACGCGGCACGGCGAGCAGCGCTACGATGCGGTGGTCGTGAACGCCGATTTCGCCCAGGCAATGAAGACGCTGGTGCCTGACCAGGCGCGCCGGCGATGGACCGACCGCCGGATCGAGAGCAAGAAATTCTCCTGCTCCACCTTCATGCTCTACCTTGGTATCGAAGGACGTTACGACGCGTTATCGCACCACACGATCTATCTGGCAAAAGACTACCGGCGGAATATCCAGGAGATCGAGCAAGGCAAAGCCCCGCCCGGCGATCCATCCTTCTACGTGCAGAATGCCTGTGTGACCGATCCGGCGCTGGCTCCGCCTGGACATTCCACGTTGTATGTGCTCGTGCCCGTGGCGCATCGTGTGGGTCAGGGCATTGACTGGACGACTGAACGAGCGCGCTTCCGCGCCATGATCCTGCAACGCCTGGAACGCATCGGCATCACCGGGCTCGAGAAGCGCATCCGTTTCGAGAAAGTGCTGACCCCAACCGGATGGGAGCATGACATGCAGATATTTCGCGGCGCCACATTCAACCTGTCGCATTCCTTGAGCCAGATGCTTTACTTTCGCCCACACAACCGGTTTGAGGATCTGGACCGCGTCTACCTGGTCGGCGGCGGCACCCATCCAGGCAGCGGGCTGCCGGTGATCTTCGAGAGCGCGCGCATCACCGCTCGGCTGCTGGCCGAGGACCTTGGCCTGAAGGCGGACTGGCGGACGGATTTACCGGTGCCCGCGCGGGAGCCCGAGCCTGTCATCGCGGAGGCATCATGAACCGCATCTCGCCTGTTTCCCTCAGCCACGGATCCATCGGGATAATCGGCGGCGGCCTTGCCGGACTGGCGGCGGCCTGCGTGCTCGCGGCGCGTGGCCATCGGGTCATCCTGTTCGAGAAGAATGACTGGCTGGGCGGCAAGGCCGCGGCGCTGGAGGAAGACGGATTCCGTTTCGATATGGGACCGACAATCCTGACCGTGCCGGCCATCCTTGAGCGCATCTTCGCCGAGGCCGGCCAGCGCATGGAGGACAAGCTCGATCTCCGGCGGATCGACCCGCAGTGGCGATGCTTTTTCGATGACGGCTCGGTGCTCGACCTGCACCAGGACGTGCCGACGATGCAGGCGGCCCTGCGTGACTATGCACCGGGCACCGAGGGCGGCTATCGCGACTTTATCGCCATGAGCGAGAACCTGCATCGCATCAGCCAGAATTTCTTCTTCTGGCGCTCGGTGGAGGACATCGGCGACACGCTCGACTTCAAGAAGAACCTTGACCTCGCCACCTTGCGCGACGTGATGAACCTCAAGATGGGATCGTCCGTCGCACGCGAGATACGCAAGAAGGTCGGCGACAAGCGCGTCGCGCAGATGCTGGATCATTTTGTCCAGTATGTCGGCTCATCGCCCTACGGCTCGCCGGCGGTGCTGTGCAGCATCGCGCATATGCAGACCGGCGGCGGAGTATGGTATCCGATGGGTGGTACGCGCGCGGTGCCGGTTGCTTTGCAGGCCCTGGCGCAAGAACTCGGCGTGGACATGCGGCTCGGCACCGGCGTCGCGCGCATCCTGTCGAACGGCGGCCATGTCACCGGCGTGCAGACCGATGACGGCGCTACCATCCCGCTGACATCGGTCGTATCCAACATGGACAGTGTGCGGACCTATCGTGAACTGGTGCAGGGCGAACCGGCCGCGCGGTTTGCCCGGCGCTGGAAACGCGAGGCCGCGTGCTCGGGCGTCGTGCTGTATCTCGGCCTGGATCGGGGTTACGACCATCTGTTGCACCATGATTTCGTATTCTCTCGGGATCCCGAGGAAGAATTCGATTTCATCTATCGTCGCGGCGAGCCGGCACCCGATCCAACCTGCTATATCGCCGCGACCGCGCGCACCGAACCCGGCGTCGCGCCGCCAGGCGGCGAGGCACTGTATGTGCTGGTTCATACCCCCTATCTGCGACCGCACCATGACTGGTCGAAGATGCTGCCGGACTATCGCCGCGTCATCCTCGACAAGCTCGTGCGTACCGCGGGGCTGAAGGATCTGGAGAGCCGCATCCGCTTTGAACGGGTGCTGACGCCGCAGGATATTCACGAACGCTACCGTGTGCTTGATGGGGCGATCTATGGCCTTGCCAGCCACGGCCGCTTCTTCGGTGCGTTCAAGCCAGGCAATCGGTCGCGCGACTTGGCCGGCCTGTATCTGGCGGGGGGCGCCGCTCACCCGGGACCTGGCATGCCCATGGTGCTGATGTCTGGCTGGATCGCGGCCGATACGCTTGATCAGGACGTCATACATGCGGCCGCGCGGACGCAGGCGCTGGCGTGATGCGATTGCGTCAGCACGACCCGCTGACGGAGCGGTCTCCCGTGCTGGTGTTGCTGTTCGGCTGGTATCTGCGCTGGTATTTCCATCGCCGGTTTCATGCCGTCAGCGTCTCACGCGCCGGGCTGCCGCAAGTGCCGAACGACAGGAAGCTGATCATCTACAGCAATCATCCATCCTGGTGGGACCCGGCGCTGTTCATCCTTGTGGCGGCGAAGCTGCTGCCGGAGCGGGCCAGCTATGGACCGATGGAGGCCCATCAGCTCCAGCGATACGGTTTGCTGCGGCGGATGGGCGTCTTTGGGATCAACCCAACCAGCGCGCGCGGCGCCGCCGACTTCCTGAAAGTCGGCCGCCATGTGCTGGAGGATCCCAGGCGTGCGTTATGGATTACAGCCGAGGGACAGTTCGTGGACCCGAGGCAGCGGCCGGTTATCCTGCGCCCAGGCATCGCGCATCTTGCCCGACATGTGCCGGATGTCGTGTTCCTGCCGCTCGCGATCGAATATGCGTTCTGGAACGAGAGCCGGCCGGAAGCCTTGATCCGCTTTGGCTCGCCGATCGAGATCGCGCCTCGGCGGGACGTGACGGACACCATGGCCGTACTCGGCGCGGGCCTCAGTGCGACGATGGACGCGTTGGCGCGCGAGTCGATGACGCGCGATCCGGCGCTGTTCCAGCCGCTGGTGCGCGGCGTCGCCGGCGTCGGCGGCATCTACGACATGTGGCGGCGGATCCGGGCCTGGGCATCGGGCCAGACCTTCGATGCGGCGCATGCGCCAGGTTCGGCGCAGGTTCCCCCGCCAGGGCAGGTGACACCCTATGCGCCGAGTCCGCCCACCCCCCGCCTTGCGCCGCATCTTGGCGGCCAACACCGATGACGGTGCTGGTACTGGTCCTTGCGCTGGCGCCCTTGCTGCTCGCGCTGTGGAATCTCGCGCTTTATCGCCAGCCGTCGCGGGCCGAGGGACGTCCGGCGGTGTCGGTGCTGATCCCGGCACGCAACGAGGCGGATAACATCGGCGCCGCCGCCCGATGCGTGCTGGCGAGCGAGGGTGTGGAACTGGAGCTGATCGTGCTGGATGACGGTTCCACCGACGGAACGGCCGAAATTCTGCGCGCCATTGACGATCCGCGGCTGCATGTGGCCAGCGCACCCAGGCTGCCGGCGGGATGGTCGGGCAAGCAGCACGCCTGCAATGTACTCGCACACCTTGCGCGGCACGACGTCATGGTGTTCGTGGATGCCGATGTGCGGCTGGCCCCGGATGCCGTGTCGCGTCTGGTCGGCGTGCTGCAACGCCACCCGGAACTTGGCCTGGCCAGCGGCTTTCCACGCCAGATCGTGGAGTCGTGGTCGGAGCAACTGCTGCTGCCGTTGATCCATTTCCTCCTGCTGGGATATCTGCCGATCGCCCGGATGAACCATTCCTGCGCGCCGGCGCTTGGGGCCGGCTGTGGACAGTTGTTCATTGCCCGCCGCACCTCATACCAACGGGCTGGCGGCCACGGCGCGATACGGGCGTCGCTGCACGATGGGATCACCCTGCCGCGGGCGTTCCGCCGAAGCGGACAGATGACAGGCCTGTTCGACGCCACCGGTTTCGCGACCTGCCGCATGTATCACTCCGCCGCCGAGGTGTGGGAGGGGCTGACGAAGAATGCGACGGAGGGCATGGCAAAGCCGCTGGCGCTGCCGATCTGGACAGCGATCCTGGGCGGCGGCCAGATCCTGCCGGTCGTCCTGCTGCTCGTGGCACCAGGCGTGTTGCCGGCTGCCGCATTGGCGTGCGGGCTTGGCATGAGACTGGTGCTGGCTCGACGCTTCCGGCAGCCGGTGTTCAGTGCCCTGTTGCACCCGTTGGGAATGGCGGGCGTGCTGATCGTGCAATGGGCGTCGTTGTCGCGAGCACTACGTGGACGGCCGGCAACCTGGCGGGGTCGTGCCTATCCGGCGCAATCCTGATGTGGTGGGCGGCACTGCTCTTGGTGGGGATGGCAGCCGCGCCCGCCGCATTTGGCGCGCAGGTCGTGGTGACGGTGACAGGCGTGCGCGACGACCTTGGAACGGTGCGCGTGGCGATCTGTCCGCGCACCGATTTTCTCAAGCCGGCCTGTCCTTACAGTGGTCGGACGCCGGCGCGCGTCGGTACAGTTGTGGTGACGATCGATGACGTGCCGCCTGGCCTCTATGCGGCGCAGGCCTATCAGGATGCGAACAACAACGGCATTCTTGATCGCAACTGGCTTGGCTTTCCGCAGGAAGGAATGGGCTTCTCCAACAATGCGCTCTTCAAGCTCGGACCGCCGAGTTTCGTCGATGCGGCGTTCACGGTGACGGCGGACACCATACGAATTTCGTTCCGGCTAAGGTATTTCTAGGCTTGGCATAAGCCCGCCCATCGTCCCGCTGGTGTTGTATCCAACATCTGTCATCCGTCACGATCATACGGCCGGATCCAAATTTGATTGCCGGTCGTTAGGCGTTTCTCAGGACCATTGGCAACCTTGGCGAACGGACGACGTTTGGCTGACAGCAACTGGAGATAAGTAAGATGGCGAACGACGGGAATACGGATGGGAAACCTTATGAGAAAGCCCGTGATTTAACAGAGAAAGCTCTTGAGGCCTATGTGAATGATGATGACAGCCAAGGCGATAAGCTGATCAAGCAAGCGAAAGCCGTCAATCAGAATGCCGTCGAGGACGTCAATAAGGACCTCGAGGAAGATGCGTCGTCGGAACATGATCCGGCGAAGCTGAACGATCAGATCGCTAAGCAACGCGATTGACTCTGGCCGTGGCGCGGGTGCGTGATTCAAGTCGACAATACGGTCGGCCTTGATCGTGCTGCATGTTAGGCTATGCCACCGCACTCGTGCCCTTGGTCAGCAGTTTGTCAAAATAGGCGATGGTGCGACGTAGCCCATCCTCCAGTGGCACTTTCGGTTCCCACCCAAGAACTTGTCTGGCGTATGTGATGTCTGGGCAGCGCTGCATTGGATCGTCCTGCGGCAGTGGCTGGTGCACGACCTTTGATTTGGCATTGACCAGCTTGATGATCCGTTCTGCCAGTTCGCGGACCGGGATTTCGTGCGGGTTGCCGATGTTGATGGGGCCGGTGATCCCGGGGCTGGAGTTCATCAGGCGGATCAGACCGTCCACCAGGTCGTCGACATAACAAAATGCACGTGTCTGCATGCCGTCGCCGTAAAGCGTGATGTCCTCGTCCTTCAAGGCCTGGACAATAAAGTTGGAGACCACCCGTCCGTCGTTGGGATGCATCCGCGGGCCATAGGTGTTGAAGATACGGGCGACCTTGATCTCGACCTTATGCTGCCGGTTGTAGTCGAAGAACAATGTTTCGGCGCAGCGCTTGCCTTCGTCATAGCAGGCGCGGGGGCCGAGCGGATTGACGTTGCCGCGGTAATCTTCCGTTTGCGGGTGGACTGTGGGATCGCCGTAAACTTCACTGGTGGAGGATTGCAGGATTGTCGCCCCGACCCGCTTGGCGAGACCAAGCATGTTGATGGCGCCAATCACGCTGGTTTTCGTTGTTTGAACCGGATCGAACTGATAATGTATCGGTGAGGCGGGGCAGGCAAGGTTGTAGATCTCATCGACCTCTACATACAGGGGAAAAGTGATGTCATGACGAAAAGGCTCGAAATTATTGTTGCCGAGAAGATGCGCGATGTTGTCCTTGCGACCGGTGAAATAGTTATCGACGCACAGAATGTCGTTGCCCTCGGCAAGCAGGCGTTCCGAAAGATGCGAGCCGAGGAAGCCGGCGCCCCCGGTGATCAGAATGCGTTTGCGCGTGACAGGCATTGCGGACCTTTTCGCTGGAGACATTGGCTGGCAGGACAGTCGTCATTCGAGGTGCAGGTACAACACCAACCTCGGAAGCACGAGGATTTTAATCGTGGCTTTGTCAGCTTAACGTCTGCGCCGGCCGCGGTGAACTGTTAATTCCAGTTGATGCCGTCTGTTGGTTGAGGTGCGTCAAGCAGCCGCATGACCTGGCGGAACCATGGCGCGCTAGACCTTCAGCAGCCCACTCCTCGGCGTAACGCTTTCACTGTCCGGGAAAACCTTCGTCAAGCCAGCCGCGGATAAACCAAGAAGCGGACCGAGAAGCCCCTTTGTGACCGCCCGGATGTCGAGGGTCGGCTGAAGGTCGCGATCCTCGAACAACTGGCGGGCACCCAGGCCCGGCCAATCCGCGAGCACGCGACCGCCGGCGACCGCGCCGCCCATCAGAATAGCGGCGGTGCCAGTGCCATGGTCGGTTCCACCGGAGCCGTTCACCCGCACAGTCCGTCCAAATTCAGTCACCACCAGAATGGCTGTCTTCGTCCAGACCTCCGCCAGCCCGGCACGCAGTACGGCAATACCTTCATCCAGCTTTCCCAGCGCCTCAGCCAAGCGGGGCGGCTGCCCGGTATGGGTGTCCCAGCCATCCAATTCCAGCTCCGCCAGGCGGGGGCCGTCCGGTGCCGCCAGCATCCGCGCGGCGGCGCGCGCCAGTCGCGGGAAGCCCGGCGAGAGGCCGTCATACGTTGTTCCCGCCAGGATCGCATCGATGTGGCGGCGTTCCCTCAGTCCATCGGCAACGTCCGCCCCGGTTCGCGCATCCTGCGCATGCATGGCAACGATGTTGTCGTAAAACCCGGCGGAGACCCGCGGACGCGTATGAAATGGATCCCATGTCGTCGTCGGCGTCGGTCCGTGCAGAATGAGCGGCGGCATAGACCCCATGGTGAAGGCCATGTCGCAGTGCGGGTTCACTGGCAGCAGGGCGGCGATGCGATTAAGCCAGCCGCTGGTCATGCGCGTCTCGGCGCCGATCTCCATCATGTCCTGGGCTTCGAAATGGCTGCGGCTGCGGTTGGGACCAGCGACGCATTGAATTGGCAGCAGGTCGTTCGCCGCATACAGCGCATGCATCGCCTTCAGCGACGGGTGCAGGCCCCAGAACCCACCCAGATCGGCCAATCCCTTCTCCGCCCCCGGTTCCGGCAGCACCAGGCTCGGCCGCCACAGCTTCAGGTTCGCATCGCCATACGGCACGACCACGTTCAGCCCATCCATGGCGCCGCGCAGGAACACCAGAACGAAGCGGTTGTCGGTCTCAGCCGCACGAACGGACAGGGATGCGCCGCCCAGGAAGGCACCCCCCAAGGAAAGCGCCGCCGCCGAAGTCAGAAGAAAGCCGCGCCGGGTGGGTTGCATGGCCTATCTCCGAACGAATTCCGGGGAGGCGAAGACAGTGGCAAGTGCCTCGGTCGGCGTTGGGCAACGTGCGACGGCCGAGCGGGTGGCGCTGGAGCAGAGGTCGCCAAGGGTGGCAGTCATGACGGCATCCGCGGTTGGGGAACCCGTGCGGCAGGCTTGGGTCATCGCCCAGTCGGCACGTTTCAGCAGCGCTTCACCGGAGAGCCAGTCCGGTGCGGTGTCAGGCCAGCCGTTCGGGAGCATCGGTCCCATGAATGGCTGACCCAGATCCTTCGTGGCGTCCAGCAGATGGTGGCCAGGTTCGAATGGCAGATCGAGCCCGCGCTGCACGGCCACGACATACTCCGCCGGCGCGCGGAACTTTGTCAGCGGCTGCCAGGCTTCCCTCAAGGCGATGATCGTCAGCATCGCCTGCTTCAGGTCGCCGCCGGTATCCTGCAATGTAGCTGCCACCTTGGCGACGCATTGCGGCGGAGGAATATCCGCGACGAACTGCTGGACGAGCTGCGTGGCGAGATGCCGGTGGGTGGCCGGGTGGTTGGCGAGCCAGTCCAGCGCAGCCTCGCTGCCGGCGAAACCCTCTGGAAACGTGCGGCCCATCAGGGTCTTCGGCCCAGGTTCGTGCCGGTCGGCATGAAATACGAAGCCAGGCGGATTGCCGTCACGGTTCACGCCTCGGCCGCTCAGGATAGCGGCGAACGCGATCACGTCATGCTGGGTATAACCCGACTCTACGCCCAGCGTATGCAGTTCCAGGCATTCTCGCGCCAGATTTTCATTTATGCCAAGATGCTGCTTGAGTCCTGTCAGGCTGTCGGGACCGGTCGAGCTGTCGTTGTCGAGGTAGTAGAGCATCGCGGGATGCCGCATCACCGCCTTCAACAGGTCCGCGAATCGCCCGGTGACATGCGGCCTTATCGCCTCCTGAACATAGGCGCCGACCAGGCCAAAGGGCCAGTTGCCGGCCCGGGCGCTGACAGTGAAGTGGTTACTCCAGAACCAGACCAGTCTTTCGCGGAAGGGAAGATCGGTGGTGGTGGCATTCCGCAGCAGGGCCGTCATGTCTTGGGCAAAAAGGTCGGCAAAACCAAAATATGTTGTCGCGCCTGCTTTTCTTGCGTCCTGGTAGCGTTGATCGACCAGCGTGACCTTGAGAAAGGATGGACCGTCACGCGCCAGCAGTGGGTCTGGCGCATCCAATTGGGAAACCAGCCAGTCCTGGACAGCCGTTGGGACGGGATCCGCCCCTCGTTGCCCAAAGCCAAAGCGTCTGATCGCGTGGTCGGGATTGTCGATCATATCGACAACATACCACTCGGCGATTCGGCAATCGAATGAAAACTGATCCATCTCCGAAGCGAACCATCTTGAAGCACTAATAAGATCTTAGTGTCCGACTGGAAGAATTCTTGGTATCAACCGTTATTATTAGACGCCAGCCATACCGCCTTCGACTGGCAACGCGATAACTGTCTAAATCTTCGTCGGCACCGGCACGGAACCACAATCCAGCGGCAACGGACGCTGCACCGCCGGAAACCGTCGTCTTCTGATAGCCTGGCTGCTGAAGTATCCCTAGCTTGAAAGTATCATTCCGGCAGCACCTCATCCTTCGTCTCCCGCCCCAGAATCGCCGCGAGGATGCTCAACCCGGCAAAACAGGTCATCACGGCTGTTGCCTGGTTGAATGCACCGTTCAGCGCACCCGCCAGCAAGCCGGCGACCAGCGGTCCAAAGCTGGTGATCACCCGGCCCGTGCCGTTGCAGAACGACACCGCCGTGGCACGCACATGGGTGGGGAATAGCTCCGGCAGATAGACCGCGTGGCCAGAAAAAACGCCGAAGACAAAATACCCGAACACCGGCAGCAGATATGGATACAGGTCATAGGTATCGACCCAGAGAAACATGTATAACCCGACGACGATCGTGCCGATGTTGTAGAAGATGATGGTCGATCGCCGCCCGATCGCATCGGCGATGAAGCCGAATGTGGCGTAGCCGATGATCCCACCCAGGCCCCACAGCGTCATGCCATGGCCGATGAACGGCGCCGCCGCGGCCCCGCTGATGCCCGCGCGGGCCAGCAACTGCCCCTGGATCGTCGGCAGCCAGATCTGGCTCGTCCAGATCGCCAGCAACGTCCCAAGGCAGAACAGCACTCCAATGAAGGTGCTGTAGCGCAGCTTCGGCGCGAACAACTGCGCCGGCACGAACCGCAGGAAAGCATCGTCGGCCGCCGATCGCTCCCGCTGCGCGCGCAGCGTATCGCGTCGCGCCTTCACCGCCTGAAAGCGCTCCGGCTCCTCCAGCCCGCGCCGCAGCAGCAGCAGGATGACCGCCGGGAGCACACCGGCGAACATGACGTAGCGCCAGCCATAGGGTCCAATGAATGCGTAGAGCTGGCCGCCGATCAGGCTGCCGAAGGCGCCGCCGGTCATCATCACGCCCAACACCTTGGCACGATGCGCATCGGCGAAGGCCTCGGCCACCAGGGGAATGCCGACCACCAGCTCCGCCCCGGTGCCCACGCCGGTGAGGAACCGGCAAAAGCCGAAGGTCAGCGGGCTGTGCGTCAGGCCTTGCAGCGCGGTGAACACGGCAACGATGACCACGCTTGCCATTAGGGCGCGGACCCGGCCGATATAGTCGCCGATGATGCCGAAGCAGAACCCGCCCAGTGCCCAGCCGATAAGGCCCGTCATGCTGAGCAGCCCGCCCACTCGGCCAATGTCGGCGACCGTCGGGTGACCGCCGAGCAACTCGGTCACCGCCGGCCGCAGCACCAGGGCGAACAGGTTGAAGTCGGTGCTGTCCAGCGACCAGCCAAACCAGGCAACCAGGAACACCATCCACTGATAGCGCGTCACCTCGCGCAGCCAACCCCGTCCCGCGGCTTGAGTCTGTGCTGTCTGTCCCATCAAGTCCCTCCCGGCGCCTCTGCCGGACGCGCTTTCACAAGCTTAGCCACACGACCGCTTCAGCGGCAATCTCCGCCATGCTATGGACCACCGGTCCGACATGGGTTCGGCAACGGGGGCATATGGACGACATATTCACGGTGCGGCACCACGAGACGATCGGCTCCACCAATAATGAGGCACGCCGCCTCGCGTCCGAGGGTGCGCCGCACGGCACGGTGATCCATGCCGATGAGCAGACCGCCGGGCGGGGACGCCTGACACGGCACTGGTTCAGTCCGCCCGGCAACCTGTATCTGTCGGTCCTGCTGCGCACTGGTACGCCGCCCAAACGTGCCGGCGAGCTCAGCTTCCTGGCTGCGGTCGGCGTCGCCGAAACGGTGGAGGCACTGTTGCCCCGCAAGATCCGGCCAATGCTGAAATGGCCCAACGACGTCCTGGTGAACGGCGCCAAGATCGCCGGCATCCTGCTGGAGACACAGGACGATGCAACCATCCTGGGCATCGGCCTGAACGTCCTGGAGGCACCGGCGAACGCCAGCTACAAGACGACCACCATCGTCGCCAACGGCGGCATCGCCTCGGTCGACAGCGCGCGTGACATTCTGCTCGCCAGCCTGGGACGGCATCTGGCGGTCTGGCGCGCCGACGGGTTTGCGCCGATCCGCGCGCTTTGGCTGGACCGCTCCTATCCGATCGCGGCCGCTATCCGTGTGAACGCGCACGGCGAGTCAATCCAGGGCGCCTTCGCCGGACTTGACCAGGATGGCGCGCTGCTGCTGGATACGCCGGCCGGACGCCAGCGGGTCGTCGCTGGTGATGTGACTGTCGATCAACCGCCGGTTTGACCGGCGCCGCACCCGGTGGGAACATCGGCAGGAAACGTCCGCCGCAAGAGCATTGAATGATGGATCAGACGCTGACCACCGGTCCGTCCGCCAGTTGGCAGGCGGAACTGGATGAACTCGCCGAACGCAGGCGCATCGCTCGGCAAATGGGCGGCGCCGAACGTGTCGCCCGCCAGCACGCCGGCGGCCGGCTGACCGTCAGGGAGCGGATCGAGCAGCTTCTGGATGATGGGTCCTTCCAGGAGATCGGGTCGATCGCCGGCAAGCCGACCTATGACGCATCGGGCAGCGTGATGACCGACTTCATGCCGGCCAACGGCGTGTTCGGCCGCGGCGCGATCGAGCAACGTCCGGTGGTGATCTACGGCGACGACTTCACCGTACGCGGCGGATCGGCGGATGCCTCGATCAAGGGCAAATACTTCATGCCGGAGCAGATGGCCGGCGAGTACCGCCTGCCGCTGATCCGCATGATCGAAGGCTCCGGCGGCGGCGGTTCGGTCAAGACCATCGAGACACGTGGCCACGCCAACCTGCCAGGCGGCATCGGCCAGAGTTCCGGCCTATGGCTATGCGCCCAGAACATGGGCCGGATTCCCGTCGTCGCCCTCGGCCTCGGCTCGGTCGCCGGCCTCGGCGCCGCTCGCCTGGCCGCTAGTCATTACTCCATCATGGTGAAACACCGTTCGGCCGTCTTCGTCGCCGGTCCGCCGGTGGTGGAACGCCTCGGCGAGACGCGGACCAAGCAGGAACTTGGCGGACATCAGGTGCAGGTATCCGCCGGCACCGTCGACGACGCGGTCGATACAGAACAGGAGGCGTTCGAGCGCACCCGCCGGTTCCTGTCCTATCTGCCATCCTCGGTATGGGATCTGCCGCCGCGGCAACGCAACTGGGACAATCCGGACCGGCGCGACGAACATCTGATCTCGCTGGTGCCGAAGGACCGGCGAAAGGCCTATAGCATGCGGCGGATCATCGGCTCCGTCGTGGACCAGGCCAGCTTCTTCGAAATGGGCAAGCATTTTGGCCGCGCCATCATCACCGGGTTTGCCCGCCTGGATGGCTGGCCGGTGGCGATCCTGGCCGGCGATCCGCTGTTCGGCGGCGGCGCCTGGGGGGCGGCGGCGTCACGCAAGATCACCCGCTTTGTCGATCTGGCGCAGACCTTCCATCTGCCGATGGTGCATCTGGTGGATTGTTTCGGTTTCGCCGTCGGACTGCAAGCCGAGTCCAGCGCGACCATGCGCCATGCGGTGACGGCGATCAGCGCCATCCACCAGTCCACCATTCCCTGGTGCGCCGTCATCATCCGCAACGTCTTCGGCGTCGGCGGGGGCGCCCACGTGCCGCACACGCAGACCCCGATCCGTTACGCCTGGCCCTCCGGCAACTGGGGTTCCCTGCCGCTGGAAGGCGGCGTCGAGGCAGCCTATCGTGCTGAAATCGCCGCCGCCGATGATCCTGACGCGAAATTGAAGCAGATCGAGCAGCGGCTTGAACAGATGCGCTCCCCGTTCCGTTCAGCCGAGGCTTTCCTGATCGAGGAAATCATTGATCCGCGCGACACCAGGCCGTTGCTGTGCGCGTTCGCCAACATGGCCGCGCCGCTGCGCACGCCGGGCCAGTCGCTGTTCACCATGCGGCCATAGCCATGCCCCATGTGGCCTCGCCGCTGTCTGGTTTTCGGGTGCTGCAGACCGGCTCCGGCATCGCGCTGGACTACTGCGGCAAGCTGTTCTCGGACTTCGGCGCCGATGTGGTGAAGCTGGAGCCGCCGAACGGCGATCCGCTGCGGTGGTTCCCGCCGGTGCTGGAAGGTGGCGAAAGCGGCCTGTTCGCCTGGTTGAACACCAATAAGCGGAGCGTGACCGAGACGCCCGAGGCCCTGGCCGCGCTGCTGCCGGGGTCGGATGTCCTGCTGGATGGGCGGGCATTGACTCCACCGCCCGCGTCAGGGCCGGGCGGTACTGTCATCGCGAGCGAAGGCGCGTCATCCATGCCTCTGTCGAACCCGGCACCGGCCCAGTCCGTCATGGCGGGCCGAAATCCGGGCGACGCCGACCTGCTCGGTGCTCTCCGCACGGCTCAGCCCCACCTGTCCATCACCACGATCTCCTGGTTCGGCGAACACGGCCCCTATTCTGGCTTCGCCGCCACCGAGGCAACGGTCCGCGCCCTCGGTGGCCTGGTTGCCCTGACCGGACGCGCGGAAGGGCCCCCGACCCTGGCGACCGACGGCCAGTCGGGCATTCTGGCCGGCCTCGCCGCCTTCATCGCCACCGCCGCCGGCCTTTACAACCGCGCGGCCGGCAGCCGCCACTTCTCCGTCAGCGTCCACGAAACCGCCGTCAACGTCGCGGAGTACGAGGCCGCCGTTGCCTGGGAAGCCGGCGGCCGGCGCCCACGCAAAGGCGTCAATCGTTTCGGCCGCAACTATCCCCTCGGCATCTACCCAACGAAGCATGGCCTGATCGGCGTCACTATCGTCACTACAGGACAATGGCGCGGCATCTGTACCATGCTGGGCCTGCCGGAGCTAGGAAAGGACCCGCGCTACGCCATCAACCTCGACCGCCTGACCCATGCGCGGGAGATCGACGCCCTGTTCCAGCCGGTCTGGAACACCCGCACCGCGACGGAATGGTTCGAACTGGCATTGATCTACAAACTGCCGCTCGCCGTCGTTCCCACCATGGCCGAACTGCTCGAACAACACGTCCATCGCGAGCGAGGCGCCTTCGCTCCCATACGCATTGGCGACACGGCATTCGAGGCGCCGGTTCTGCCGCAGCACCTGACGCTGACCCCGCCCCTGGCCGGCGGCACCGCGCCGCTGGCTGGCGAGGATGACCCTGCCTGGCACGTTCCCGCCTCCGACCGCCCCGCCGGTCCCGCCCCATCTGGCCCCCCCTCGGCCGGCATCCTGCCGCTGAGCGGCCTGCGCATCGTCGACCTGACCATGGGCTGGGCCGGCCCTACCGCCGCGCGTCACCTCGGCGATCTTGGCGCGGAGATCATCAAGGTCGAAGCCTGCCAGTATCCCGACTGGTGGCGCGGCACCGATCTGCGCGCATCCTTCATCGCGGCGCAGACCTATGAGAAGATCCCATGGTTCCAGCTAATGAACCGCAACAAGCTGGACGTGACCCTGGACCTGACTCATCCGGAAGGCGTCGCGCTGCTCAAGCGTCTGGTGGCCGATGCCGACGCCGTTATCGAAAACTATTCCAGCGAAGTCCTGCGCAAGCTGGGCATCGACTACACCGTCCTGAAAGACGTCAGACCAGGATTGGTCATGCTGTCGATGCCCGCCTTCGGGTCGGATAATGCCTGGAGCGCCTGCCGCGGCTATGGCTCGACCTTGGAGCAGGCGTCGGGCCTGCCCACCGTGACCGGCTTTCCCGATGACCCGCCGACGATGAACCAGACTGCGTATGGCGATCCGGTGGGCGGCTTCAACGCCGCCGCCGCGTTGATGGTCGCGCTGCTGCACCGCCAGGCCACTGGCCAGGGACAGAACATCGACCTGTCGCAGGTGGAGTGCATGCTGCCCCTCGTGGCCTCGGCGATCATCGAGCAATCCGCGACCGGTCAGCTCTCCCCACGCAACGGCAACCGTCATCCGGCGCATGTCCCGCAAGGCTGCTTCCGCTGTGTCGGCGATGACCGCTGGATCGCCATCTCCGTTACCGGCGACGCGTCATGGCGTGCGGTCTGCGATCTGCTTGGGCGCGCCGATCTGGCTGGCCTGACCGCGCCGCGGCGGCGCGAACAGGAAGCCATGCTGGAAGCCCTGATCGAACAATGGACCGCATCGCGGGACCCGGACGAGGCCATGATCCTTCTGCAATCACGCGGCATCGCGGCCGGCGCGGTAAGGGCGCCGTTCGAACTCACCGAAGACTCGCATCTGGTCGCGCGCGGCTTCTGGCACCGCCTGGACCGGCCGTTCATCGGCCCGCACTGGCAGTCCTCCGCGGCCTTTCGCGAAGGGCTGGACGCCTATCCGGTCCGTCGCGTCGCCCCGACGCTGGGACAGGACAACGAGGCGGTTCTCGGTGGCCGCCTGGGACTGAGCCGCGGCGACCTGGATCGGCTCGCCGAGGCCGAGGTCATCGGCACCGTCCCCAAGCCCAGACGCCCACAGAGCGACTCATGACCGGCTCCACAGGCGCGCCACGCCGCGAGTTCAAGGCACTGAGCCTGATCTGCGCCGCGCATTTTGTCAGCCACCTGTATTACCTGGTGCTCGTCCCCTTGTTTCCGATGCTGAAAACCCACCTTGGGTTGGGCTTCGTCGAACTTGGATTGGCGATCACCGTGTTCAACATCGCGGGCGGCATCGCGCAAACGCCGATGGGCTACGCCGTCGACCGCTTCGGCGCCAGGCGTGTACTGGTGGCGGGCTTGATCCTGGGCGGCGCGTCGTATGTCTCCATCGGGCTGTTTCCGGTCTATCCGTGGATCCTCTGCGCCTCTGTTTTGCTGGGCGTGGCCAATGCGGTCTATCACCCCGCCGACTACTCGATTCTGGGGACGGTGATCGAGCCGGCCAGGCTGGGACGCGCCTTCTCCATCCACACCTTCGCCGGCTTCCTGGGCAGCGCGGTGGCGCCGATCCTGATGCTGCTGGGTGCGCGGACCTGGGGGTTCCAGGCCGCGATTGTCGCTGCCGGCGGCCTGGGTTTGGCGGTCGCCGTGCCGCTTTTCCTCGCCGGCTGGCTGGATCGCGCGGTGGCGGAGCATGCACCCGTGGACGCCGCCCAGCACATCCCGATGCGGCGGCTGCTGACGCCGACGGTGCTCAGTCTGGTCGGCTTCTTCATGCTGCTCAGCCTGAGCAGCGGAGCATTGACCAACTACTCCGCCGTCGCCCTGGTAACGTTATACGGCGTCACCTTGTCGTCCGCGAACCTGGCGCTGTCCGCCTTCCTGTTCGCCACCGCCATCGGGGTCCTGGCCGGCGGGGTGATCGCCGACCGCACCAGGCGGCATGGCGATGTCGCGGCGTTCGGCTTTGGCGCCTCCGCCCTGCTGATCCTGCTGGTGGGCACGGTGAACCTTGGGCCGGTGCTGCTGATTGGCGCGATGGCGGGGGCGGGCTTCCTGTCCGGCATGATCTCGCCATCGCGCGACATGCTGGTGCGGGCGGCGTCGCCGCCTGGTGCTTTCGGCCGGGTGTTCGGGATCGTGACGACAGGCTTCAACATGGGCGGCACCGTCGGTCCGTTGATCGGCGGCTGGATCATGGACCACGATCTGCCGCGCTGGGTGTTCTATTCGTCCGTTCTCTTCATGGCCCTGACCTCCATCATGGCATTGGCGGGCGACCGGCATTCGCGGCGCCGAACCGCGCTGGCGATATCAACGTAGGAGCCACGCATGGCCGACTTGCCGGAAGCCGACGCCGACACCCGCGCCTGGTTCATCGCCTGGCTGGAGGCATTTTCCAGTCACGTCCGCGCCGTGGACTACGCCTCCGCCCGACCTTTCTTCCATCCCGAGATCCTTGCCTTCGGAACCCATCAGGACGTGCTGCCGAGCCTTGAGGCGTGGGTGAATACGCAATGGGACAACGTCTGGCCGAAGACGGACGACTTCCGTTTCGACTTGGCGGCGACACATGTGCTGGTATCGGATGACGGCACTCTGGCAGCGGTTGTTTCGCCCTGGACCAGCACGGGCTTTCATGCGGACGGGTCGCGCTTCGACCGGCCTGGTCGCGCCACGATCATATTCCACAAGACGAATGGGGTATGGCTGGGCGTGCACTCGCACCTGTCGCTGAACCGGGGCGTGCCGCAGTCAAGCCACGGCGACCGGCCCGTCAAAGCGCGTTAGAGCCTAATCGCCTGAGGCTGAATTAGTCAGAAGGCGTGAATCACGCGATCAAACAATGAATCAAAGCGCGCTTCTAGATCAACCTGAACCAATCGCGCTTTTAGCGCCGTCTACGATCAGGTCGCTTCACCTTTGACCCGTCATGGCGGGGCTTGTCCCAGCCATCTTCGCACCAAGGGCTGGTGGCGGATGGCCGGGACAAGTCGATAGACTGCCGAAGTCAGGATAGCCCACCCACGCGGCCCGGTTGATCAGCGGCCGTTGTTGCCGGTGCCGCTGCCACTTTGCTTTGCTGTGGAGGTGTTCGGTGCGTCGCTGGACACGCTGCTGTTCGATCCGGGGACAACCGATCTGCCGGTCGCCCCTGGCTTGGTGGGGTTCGTCGCTCCAGGTTTGGTTGGTGCCGTCGTCATCGTCTGGTTGCTGCCGTAATTCCCAGTGGGCGTCCTGTTTTGCGCCCACGCGCCCGCGGCCGGAACGGCAAGCAGTGAAGCCGCCAACAAGATTGAACGTGATGTCATGGTCATGATCAACATCCTTGCCAAAAGTCCGCCGGATGATCCGAGCGGTTGCGTTACCCGAACGCCGCCTTACCGATTTGGTTCTATTTGCCGCAGTGCGATATTACGCGGTTTTAACTGATTGCAGAACCGCCACTGGAAAATCGTTGATCAGGTCATTTAGAGACACCTCAGCCCGTGCCTGCATGGTCTCGCCCGCGACCAGGACTGAGCGCAATTGGTAGCCGAGAATTTGTTCTGGAAAAACAACGATATTATTCTCCAGCCGCGAAGGGTCAAACCGTACCTCATCCGACAATTGCAACAAAGCGTGAGTCCAGCGCGGCGCCACGACAATCATTGCGTCGTGTCCGTCGATCCGGGCGAAAGCTACCATGCGGCTTGCCAATGCCCCATTGATCGATAGCGGAAGATATTCGCCCCGCGCAAACAACGATGGCCTGTCTCGCCGAAACGCCAGAACCTTTTGGATCATCGATTGTTTGACACGTCCATCGCGCCAGGTGGCGAGCAGCCGGCAAATGTCGCCGCTATCATCCAGTGCGGCTTTCCGGCTGCGATAATCCACCGGGCGGCGATTGTCGGGATCGACAAGGCTGAAGTCCCAGAACTCGGTTCCCTGGAAAAAATCGGGCATCCCAGGGACAGTCATCTTCAAGGCGGCTTGCGCCAATCCATTCACGGCGCCGGCGGATGCGATGCGTTCGACAAAGGACTGCACCAGGGGCAGGAAGTCGCCTTGTCCAGACAGCAATTCATGCAGGAAGCGGCGAGCAGTGTCTTCGTAAGCCATGTCCGGGGATGTCCAGTCGGTCCTCAGCTTCGCTTCCCGCAGCGCCTTTTCCTGCCATCCAGACAGCCTGTCGGCAAAGGCCTGGCGATCTGTCTGGTTCGTCGGGTCCAAGGCCAGCGGCCAGGCCCCGACGATCATCTGATACAGCATGATCTCGTCGCCGGGATCAGGCCGAGCGGTGGCGGGCAGGGAACGGGCAGCGGTGACGAAACTGGCCCATGCGTCGGGCATCTCGCTCAGCACGGCCAGTCGCGCCCGCACGTCTTCCCCGCGTTTGTGGTCGTGCGTCGCGGTGGCCAGCATTGCATCCGGAAACATCGCCAGACGTTCCGTGCACGCCCGATGGAACGCCGCGATAGAACAGCCCAGGCGCGCCGCGTCGAAGCCAACATCGTTTCGCGACAGCAGGCGTCCGTAACGATAGAACGCGGTGTCTTCCACGGCTTTGGCCGCGACCGGTGCGCTGAGCTGGTGAAACAGCGTCGCGGCGACCTTGCGCGCGGCAAGTGTCTGTTGATCGGCCGCCTCACCGCCCAGCCAGCGGTCCAGATGATCCAGCACAGCATGCGCGGATTTTGGTGACGAGCGTTTCGCCGCGGCCAGTGCCTTGGCAAACGCCGCCTGGTCAACGGCCGATCTTTGGCCGCCTTCGTTATAACCACGATAGACCGGGAAGTGGGACAACAGGGAAATCAGGCCGCGTCGGATTGCTGGCGCCGAAACGTCGCGAGTCGCGAGATCGGAGCGGGCAACGCGATGCAGCGCCATTGTCACGGCCCGCAACGGCGCATCGAAGCTCCGTTGCAAGATCTCCTGCCGTGCCAAGTCTTCCTCGGGCTCGAAATCCGCTGCACGCCCGCTGGCCTCGTGCCACAGCTTCGAGAGCCTGGTCTCGCTGTCCTGATCGTGCTGCAGAGCACTGATCTCGTTCATGAAGTCGTAGCCGCTGGTACCGTCCACGCCCCAGTCAGCGGGCAGCGTCTCGCCAACGCCAAGGATCTTTTCCACCACCAGATACGCTGATCCATGCGGAACGTTGGACGGCCGTTGTGGGTCGAGTTCATCCAGCCGCTGGCGCAGCCGCCGGCAGTAGCCAGGCGGGTCGGACAGACCATCGACATGATCAACGCGAAACCCATCGATCAGCCCCTCGGCATAAAGCCGAAACAGCGTGACATGGGTTGCCTCGAACACCTCCGGCACTTCGATACGCAAGCCTGCGAGACCATTGATGTCGAAAAAGCGACGCCAGTTAATTTCGTCGCCGGCGGTTCCCCACCATGCCAGGCGGAAATGCTGCCTCTCCAACAGCGCATGAATCAGCGCTTGACCGCTCGGGTTCGCCGGATCAAACGACTCCAGGCCGCATTCCGTGACGTGAGCATAATCCGTCGGGTCTATCGGGAACACGTTGTCAAAGTACTGGATGATTGGTTCCCCGGATGGCGTCTGTGACAGTCGAATGTCACCGTCCGCGAGCGCCTCGCCATAGGTCTTGCCCAGGAACGGCGCCAAGACCTTGCCGCGCAGATCGGCATCCTCGCAGTCCCAGTTCACGTCAAAGAATTTTGCATACCGGCTGGCTCGGCCGTGACGCAGCAGATCGTTCCACCAGGGATTGTCGGAGCCGCCGACAGCCATGTGATTCGGAACGATATCGATGATCAGCCCCAACCCGGCTGATCGCAGGACAGCGACGAAGTCCCGCAATCCCGTCTCGCCGCCCAGCTCGGGATTGACCGCCGTTGGATCGACAACGTCATAGCCATGCATCGATCCCGCCCGCGCCGTCAGGATGGGGGAGGCGTAGACATGACTGACGCCCAGATCGACAAGATACGGAACCAGTTCGGCCGCATCAGAGAACGTGAAGTCCTTGTGCAACTGCAGGCGCATCGTCGCCCGCGGCCGGGATGATATGGCGGCGCTCATTGCCGTGGTCTCTCGGACGCCACGGCTTCGATGCGGCGTGCCACCGATTCTTCCTCCAGCACCGAACCGGTGGAAAATGGCAGACGGCGGCGCCAGTTGGGATGTTCCGTCACCGTGCCTGGCAGGTTCGGCTGCTCCTCCTGCCCCAGCAGATCCTCCAGCGGAATCAGCGAGAGCGGAACTTCCGTCTTCGCGACGAACTTCACCGCCGCGTCGACCACGCGGCCGGTTTCCTCAGGAGACGGTACAGGACCCTCCGACACGTGCTCCCGCACGAAGGCGTTCCACAGTTTGGGCCGGTCCTTGTCGCGCTCCTCGCGGATGGTATCCGGGCTGACGCCCTCGCCCAGCCGCCCGTGTTGATGGCGGACTTCGATGTCGCTGCCCTTCCACCAGCCGGCAACCGTCGGCAGATCATGGGTGGATGTCATCGCAACCGCGCTGTTCCCCCATCCGCGTGGCGGCAGGAAGCTGGCTTGGGCATCACGCTCGAACCACAGGACACGCATTCCATGTACCCCGCCTTGTTCCAGCATGTCGTGAAAACCTTCCGGAACCGTTCCGAGGTCCTCACCGATGACGACGACGTTGTGCCGCACCGATTCAAGCGCCAGCAATCGCAGCAGGTCGGCCACCGGGTAATTCAGGTACGCGCCATCGGCGGGCGATGCGCCTTCCGGGATTAGCCACAAGCGGGTCAGACCCATCGCATGGTCGACGCGGATGCCGCCAACGTGGCGCATGCCGGCGCGCAAGGTGGCGATGAACGGGGCAAACCCGTGATCTTCAAGAGCCCGAGGCGAAAAACCCGTCAGGCCCCAATCCTGTCCACGCGGATTCAACAGATCCGGCGGCGCACCAATCGTCAAACCTAGAAGAATGTCGTTCTGGCGGCTCCATGCGTGACTTCCGGCCGGATCCATGCCGATCGCCAGGTCACCGATCAACCCGATCCGCATGCCGGCCTCGCGCGCCTGGCGCTGCGCCGCCGCCAATGAGCGGTCGGCCAGCCACTGCAGGAACTGATGAAACAGGATTTCCTCGCCATGCGCCTCGGCAAACGATGTGACCGCCGCGCCACGTGGATTGCGCAGGTCCATCGGCCAGGTCCGCCACTGGCTTTCGGGCATGCGCGCCGCCTGCATCGCTTCAAAGCAGGCATGTTCCAGCAGCAGCGCGCCCTGTTCGGCGCGAAACCGGGCGAAGTCGGCCCCCAGGGCCGAGTCCCAGTCGGGCCCATCCAGGAACATCTCGAACAGCTTGCGCAGCACGGTGTATTTCGCCCCGGATGCGGTCACCCAGTCGATCAGTCCGTTCGTGGGCGGACTCCCTACCCCGGATTGCTCCACCGCGTTGGCATAGATGGCCGTGCCGAAAATCAACTCGGGCGCGGCATGCAGCGGATTCATGAACAGGCGGGTTGATGGCGAGTAAGGCCCGAAATGATCCGGATCAGCGGCAAACAACGCATGCATGGGACTGAGGGCAATTGCGTCGGCACCCTTCGACCCCGCCGACCGGGCCAGATCCGCGGCACCTCCCAGATCGCCGATACCGATGTCGCCATTATGAGGTAGCCCGTATAGCTGTGCGGCCAGACCCCATAGGCGAGCGTCCGGCACGACGTCCTCGATGGAGCGGCACCGCGCGGGGGAAACTGCAAGGACGATCTCCCGATCCTCGACCCGCAGCCGGTGATAGCCGACTTCGGCAACGGCCGGAACGCGCAGCCTGCCGCGTGCCGGCAGCAACGAGATCGATCGCAGCTCGCCCTGTTCCAGCAAGAGTTCAGCAGCCTGGGCCTCATTGCCGCCGACATCCAGCCGCGTTGGCCGGCCGGCAACGGCGGTCAGCAGCGGCGGCAGGTCGGCCAGGCTGCTTCGCTTCGTCAGCAAACGACGGCTGGACGACAATTCCCTGCCCGTGTCCGCCGGCAACCCCAGCGCGGCGAGGACCCGGCGTAGCACCGGAGGCGAAGCCACATGCGGCTTTCCCGCATAATCCTGCCACTCCACGGCAATGCCGGCTCTGCGGGCCAGGTCACGAAGGACATCATCGCTCATGCGGCAGCCTCCAGGTACGCGCGCGTCGCTGGACCCGTCAGGTCGCCGCCGGTTTCGCTTGACGGGAACAGCAAACGGCCCGGCGGCCGCGCACAGGTTACCGTCTCGCCGCCTAGATTGGTAATGATCGTCAGCCGAGTGCCATCGCCCAGCTTCCAGTCGGCCCGCACCGCTTTCGGCCCGATCACCGTAGCCGAGGTGGCGACCGTACCAACCAGACGTGGCGCGATCTCGGTCATCCGCAAGCCGATCAGAACCTTATACAGCGCCAATCGTGCCTCGGCGCCGGCCGGGCCCGGCTGCGGGATGGACGCGGCAAACGTGGTGACGGCATTAGGATCCGGTATGTGCTGACGCTTCTCCGGATCAGCAAAGGCGGCAAACCCGGCGAACTCCAGCCGGCGACCTTCACGCACCGCCTCGGCAAGTTCATCGTGATGATCGGTGAAAAACAGAAACGGCATCTCCGAGGCGGTCTCTTCACCCATGAACAGCAGCGGAATCTGCGGACAAAGCATCTGCAGGGCGATCGCGGCTTCCAGTGCCCGCGGCGAGGTCAGCACCGTCAGGCGTTCCCCAAATGCGCGATTGCCGATCTGGTCATGGTTCTGGATAAACAGCACATGCGCATAAGGTGGCAGATCGGCGGACGGCTCACCGCGAGCATCCCCGAGATATTTCGATTGCTGTCCTTGATAAACCCAGCCCTCGGCAAGGCAGCGTGCCAGCTTGGCAGCGGCGTCGTCGGCATAGTCCGCATAGTAGCCAGCGGTTTCATCGGTCAGCAGCACGTGCAGGACATTATGCGCATCGTCGTTCCACTGCGCGTCAACCGCCTTGCGCAGGTGGGCGGCATTGTTGTGATGCTCCAGGATCAGGTGAACGTGGCGTCCCGGTTCGATGGAACTACGCACGGTGGCCGCCATTTCCTCGATCCAGTCCTGCTCCTGAATCGCATGGACGGCATCAAACCGGAGTCCGTCAAACCGATAATCCAGCAACCACATCAAAACGTTGCCGGTGAAATAATCACGCACCTCACGGCGGCGGAAATCGATCGCCGGTCCCCAGGGCGTCTTCACATCGTCACGGAAGAACTGCGGCGCGTAGAGGCTAAGGTAGTTTCCATCGGGACCAAAATGATTGTAGACCACGTCGAGGAACAGCATCAGGCCAAGACCATGAGCGGTATCAATGAGTTCCTTCAATGCCGCCGGCGAACCGTAAGTGCTGTCCGGCGCGTAAGGCAGCACGCCGTCATAGCCCCAGTTCCGCTGACCGGGAAAATCGGCGATCGGCATCAGCTCCACCGCCGTTATGCCGAGATCCTTCAGGCGCGGCAGGTCGGCTTGAATGCCCTTGAAACCGCCGGCGGTCCCAGGATGTAACTCATAGATGATCGTTTCATTCCACGCGCGGCCACGCCAGGCCGGATGTTGCCATGCAAAGGCACCATCGACCACAACGCTCGGATCATGCACGTCCGGCGCCTGCTGTCTCGACGCCGGATCAGGCACCATCAACCCGTCGGACAGGCGGAACTGGTATCGCGTGCCGGCTGGAACGGTGGCGGTCGCTTCAAACCATCCGTCCTGGGTGCGCGCCATCGGTAGCAGATCGCCGGAATCTATCGATATGGAAATGGTTTCCTGGGCCGGTGCCCATAGGCGGAACATCACGCTGCCGTCGTCCAACCGCGTCGCTCCAAAGCGGCGAAGGGAAACTATGCCATCAACCATTTATTGTCCGCCTTCAGCGCGTATGATCAGTCCGATGCCATCCGACACCGGTCAATCAACCGAAAACGGACTGGCCAACACTTTGTTCCACGGTTCATCTCGAATGTAGTCACAATGCGGCCATAATCACGTGGCGCCGATTGACGCGCTTTTAGGCTGCCGGTGAAAGGAACACCGTGGAAAGTGGCGGCAGGGTCAAGTAAAGACTCTGTGCCTCCCCGTGCATCTGATGCGCTACTGTTTCAATTCCGCCGGCGTTACCCAGATTTGACCCGCCATAAACCGCCGCGTCGGTGTTCAACAGTTCCCGCCAAAAGCCAGGCCTGGGAACGCCGATGCCATAGCCGGTGCGCGGCACCGGGGTCATGTTGCTGACGACCAGCACAACGCCCGCGTCATCGTCGCCTTGCCGCAGGAACGCAAAGACCGAATTCGCCGCATCGTTCCCGATCACCCAGCGAAAACCGGTCGAAAGCGAATCCCTTTGATGCAAGGCCATCTGGTCGGCATAAAGACCATTCAGGTCACGCACCAAAGTCTGTATCCCGCGATGCCGAGGCTGATCGAGCAGGTCCCAATCAATCGCCGTATCGTGATTCCATTCTCGCCATTGCGCGATCTCGCCGCCCATGAAGATCAGCTTCTTGCCGGGATGACCCCACATGAAACCGAAATAGGCGCGCAGGTTGGCAAAGCGCTGCCAGTCATCCCCGGGCATTTTTCGGATCAGTGAGCCTTTGCCGTATACCACCTCGTCATGCGAAAGCGGCAGCACGAAGTGTTCCGAGAACGCGTAGATCAGCCCGAATGTCATTTCGTCATGGTGCCACTGCCGATAGATCGGCTCACATTCCATGTAGTGAAGCGTGTCGTGCATCCACCCCATGTTCCATTTGAAGGAAAATCCCAGGCCGCCTTCCTGCACCGGGCGCGAAACGCCAGGCCACGCCGTCGATTCCTCCGCTAAGGTGATGGCACCTGGGCAGCGCTCGCCCACAACGGTATTGAAGTGCCGCAGGAACTCGATGGACTCCAGGTTTTCCCGTCCGCCATGGATGTTGGGAACCCATTCACCCTGCTTGCGGCTGTAATCGCGATACAGCATGGAGGCGACGGCATCGACGCGCAGGGCATCGACATGAAAATCCTCCAGCCAGTGAATGCCGCTGGCGATCAGAAAGCCCTGCACTTCCCGACGGCCCATGTTGTAGATGTAGGTGTTCCAATCCTGATGGAAGCCTTCCCGCGGATCGGCATGTTCATACAGCGGCGTGCCATCAAATCGCGCCACGCCGTGCGCATCGGTGGGGAAATGCGCGGGGACCCAGTCGACAATGACGCCGATGCCGGCCTGATGGCAGGCATCGACGAACCGACGAAAGCCGTCGATGGGCCCAAACCGGCCCGATGGCGCGAACAGCCCCAGCGGCTGGTATCCCCAGGAACCGCCAAACGGATGTTCCGCGACCGGCATCAGCTCCACATGCGTGAAGCCCAGGCCCACCACATAGGGAACCAGCCGTTCGGTCAACTGATCCCAGGTCGGCGTGCCGGCACCGTTCGGACGGAACCAAGACGCGGCATGCACTTCATAAACTGAAATGGCTGCCTCGGCCGTCTGCCGCCCAGCCCGGTCCTGCATCCAGGACGCGTCGTGCCAGACGAAGGGGATGGTATCGCTGACCACCGAAGCGGTGGCGGGCGGGCACTCGGTCGCTTTCGCCAGGGGATCCGCCTTGTCGGGCAGCCGGATGCCATCGGGGCCGATAATGGCGAATTTATAGCGCGCGCCAGGCCCGATACGCGGCACGAACAGCTCCCACACGCCGGATGGATGACGCAGGCGCATGGGGTGGCGGCGCGGGTCCCATGTGTCGAAGTCGCCGACGACCGAGACAGCACGGGCGTTCGGCGCCCAGACCGCGAAGCGGGTGCCTCGGACACCGTCGATCACCATCGGGTTGGCGCCCAAGGTGAACGCAAGCCGAAACAACCGCCCCTCGTTGAACAGATGCAGATCCATGTCGCTGAGCAGCAGGCCAAAGGCGTATGGGTCTTCGGTCTCCTGGTCGGCATCGGGCCAGTGAATGCGAAGCCGGTAAGGCTCGCCGCTGTCGACCCGGCCCATGAACAGGCCGTCAGGCTTGCCAGGTGAAAGAGTGCCCAGATGCCGTCCGTCGCTACGGGAGACGACATCGATCCCATGGGCGCCCGGCTGAAACGACCGTACGAAGCGGCCCGCCTCCGTCTCGAACGGTCCCAGGGCGGCAAAGGGATCGTGCAGGGCACCTTCCTGCATCTGCCACGCCTGCTCGGGCGACAAGGAAGGGACGACCACGAAATCGTTCATGCAAGCGCCTCGGTATCCAGCAACTGACGGATTTGCCGCATCAATCCGTGCAGTGGCACATCGATCCAGGTCGGCCGGTTGGCGGACTCATAAACCACCTCGTAGGCCGCCTTCTCGATCAGGAACAGCGTCAGCAGAGCCGGATTGACTTCGATCGACGCCTGATAACCCGACAGGAAAGCTTCGGTCGCCCGTTCAACGAAGCTGTCCAGGAAAGTACCGACGCGCTCATCCGTCAGATGACCATGGCTGGCCGGGCTGCGGCGCCGGATCACCGCCGCGGCATAGTCAAACGACCGGATGATGCCGGCGACATCTCGCGGCGGGTTGTCTTTCGCGCGCCGCATCGCCACCGGCCGAGCGGGTTCGCCTTCGAAATCAATCAGCGTGACGTCGCCATTCACCACCAGCACCTGCCCTAGATGCAGGTCGCCGTGAATGCGGGTCAGCACTGAATCAACCACCTCATTGGCCAGCGACGGCAGTTTCCCCAGCAGTGCTTCCCGCGCCGACAGCAAGCCAGCACGATCCTCTGCCGCGGGACCTTCCAGATCGTTACGTGGTTCAATAACGCGATACGCCGCTTCCAGTTGCTGGCGGACACGCCCTGCCAGCATGTCCTCGGTGTCCTCGGACGCGGGCGCGGGGGCGAAAGCGGGATTATCCGACGGCCGGGCGAGGACCAGGTGCATCTCCGCCAGCCGGCGGCCAAGAAGGGTAGCAAACTGGGTATAGTCGCTGTGATTCAGGGCATCCGCGGCCGCGGCCTCGTCGCCGCCGGTCAGATCCGACAGGCCGCGCATCAGCAGTTCCAGCGTCCAGGTCCAGGCATCCCCCTGGTTTCGGACGAACGCCTGAGCAATCGCCAGCGCGTGCCGGGTGCCGTCTTCATCGACCCGGACCACCTCACCCAGCAAGGCCGGGATGTTGGCGTAGCCTTGCTCGGTCAGGTGGCGCCCCATCTCCGCTTCGGGATGCTGTCCGTCACTGATCCGGCGGAACATCTTGATGATTGCCACGTCGCCGACGATGACGGAGGAGTTGGATTGTTCGGCGGAGATCCAGTTCATCTCCACATCCGGCGGCACCGTGATCTCCGGCATGCGGGACGTTGGTTCGAAGCGGATCGTGCCTTGCTCGATCTTGATGATTTCGCTTTGCGCCAGGCCGGACAGCACGCCGAGGGGGAACTGCCGAAAGGCGAAGGCATCGGTCAGCAGGCCGACCTTGGGGCCGCGGCGAACGCGGGCCAGACCGAGCTGGATCTGCAACGGTGGGGCAGTGGTGTCGTCCCAGGCGATGCCGACCGGCAGAAGCCAGCGCGCCGAACCGGACGCCGTCTCCGTCTCGATCTCCATCAGCAGGAAGTCCTCCTCCGGCACGCGCGTCAGCAGTGCGATCTTCACCGATCGCAATGCCTGGTCCTTCATTGCGAACCAGCGGCGTTTCGCCAGGTATGGTGGAAGTGCCTCCCTCTCCAGCACAGGGCGCGCCGCGCGCACCGCTTCGGCGAGATCGCGGCGCATGACGATTGTCTGATATTCGGGCATGGGTTCCGGGGCGGGTGTGTGGGTGGATGGCCAGTCGTCGGCGTCCGACAGCAAGAACCAATAGAAGCCGAAGGGAGGCAACGTCAGCAGATATGTCAACTGCCCGATCGGCGGGAATACCGAAAGCCCGTCCAGTTCGATCGGCAGACGGCCCTGGAATTCCGACAGGTCAAGTTCCACCGCCTGCGGCGTCCGCGAAAGATTGGCGACGCACAGGATCGTGCAGCCTTCGTATTCGCGCAGATAGGCGAGGATCTTGCGGTTCTTTGGATACAGCAACCGGTAGGTGCCGCGTCCGAACACCTTGTACTGGCGACGCACGGCAATGGCGCGGCGCATCCACATCAGCAATGAATGTGGATCGGAAGCCTGCGATTCGACGTTCACCGCCTGGTAGGCATAAAGCGGATCCATCACCAGCGGCAGCACCAGCCGCGACGGATCGGCGACCCGTGAGAAGCCGCCGTTGCGATCCGGCGACCATTGCATCGGCGTACGGACACCGTTGCGGTCACCTAGGTGGATATTGTCGCCCATGCCGATTTCATCGCCGTAGTAGATCACCGGCGTTCCGGGCATCGACAGCAGCAGATAATGCATCAGCTCTATCCGCCGGCGATCATGCTCCAGCAGCGGCGCCAGGCGGCGGCGGATACCCAGGTTCAGGCGGGCGCGCCGGTCGGCGGCATAGGTTTCCCACAGGAAGTCACGCTCGGACTGCGTGACCATCTCCAGCGTCAGTTCGTCGTGGTTGCGCAGGAAAATGGCCCACTGACAATTCTCCGGGATGTCCGGCGTCTGGCGCAGGATGTCGGTGATCGGGAAGCGGTCTTCCCGCGCGATCGCCAGGTACATGCGCGGCATCAGCGGGAAATTGAATGCCATGTGGCATTCGTCGCCGTTGCCGAAATAATCTTTGGTGTCCTCCGGCCACTGGTTGGCTTCGGCCAGCAGCATCTTGTCCGGGTAGTGCGCATCCATTTCCGCGCGGATGCGCTTCAGCGCCGTGTGGGTCTCCGGCAGGTTCTCGTTGTTGGTGCCTTCGCGTTCAACCAGATATGGCACCGCGTCCAGGCGAAGCCCATCCACCCCCATCTCGGCCCAGTAGCGCAGCACGGACAGGACCTCACGCATCACGCGGGGATTATCGTAGTTCAGATCGGGCTGATGAAAGTAGAAGCGGTGCCAGAAGTAAGCGCCCGCGGTCTGGTCCCAGGTCCAGTTCGAACGCTCCGAGTCGACGAAAATGATGCGTGTGCCGGCATATTTGCGATCGTTGTCGGACCACACATAGAAGTCGCGATGCACCGAACCGGGTTTGGCCTGACGCGCCCGCTGAAACCACGGGTGCTGGTCAGAGGTATGATTGACCACCAGTTCGGCGATCACCCGGATGCCACGATCGTGCGCGGCGGCAATAAACCGCTTGACATCGGCCAGCGTGCCATAGTCCGGATGGACGCCACGATAATCCGCGATATCATAGCCGTCATCCAGCAGCGGTGACGGATAGAATGGCAGCAGCCAAATCGTGTTGACGCCCAGCTCGGCAATATAGTCCAGCCGCGAGATCAGGCCAGCGAAGTCGCCGATTCCATCGTTGTTGGAATCGAAGAACGATTTGACATGAAGCTGATAGATGATCGCGTCCTTGTACCAGAGCGGATCGGTATCAGCGATCTGCCCAGTACGCGGACTGGTACGAGGATGCGGATGCAGTACATTCATCTCTGGACCCTTAGACCAGCGTCAATCGCCATATGCGAAACGGTAGCTCCGCGGGATCGAGCTGGATGCGTTGGGTCTTTCCATACCAGATGAATGTATCGCCGCGCATCAGATCTTCGACCGCGATGCCGGCACCGTCGGGCAGGCCGAATTCCCAAAGTGGGATCTCGATCGTGGCCGCCTGCACATTATGCGGATCAAGACTGACCGCGATCAGGATATCGCCCTTAAGATACAACAGGATCTGTTCGTTATAAGCAGTCTGAAAACTCAGCCCCAGATGGCTCTGCAACGCCGGATACAGCCGGCGGAGACGGTTCAGCGCGGTGATCTCCGGCACGATGTTTCCGGCGGCGGCATAGTCACGCGGCCTGATCTCATACTTTTCCGAGTCGAGATATTCTTCCCGCCCCGGCAGCGGCGCCGCCTCACAGATCTCGAAGCCGGAGTAGACGCCCCACAGGCCCGACAAGGTCGCCGCCAGGGCCGCCCGGATCAGGAAGCCGGGCCGTCCGGCGGTTTGCAGGAAGATCGGATTGATGTCCGGCGTGTTGACGAAGAAATTCGGCCGAAAGAAATCCGCCACCGGCGGCGTGGTCAGCTCGGTCAGGTATTCCGTCAACTCCTGCTTCGTGTTGCGCCAGGTGAAGTAGGTGTAGGATTGCGAGAAGCCCACCTTCGCCAGGCGGTACATCAGCTTGGGCCGGGTGAACGCCTCCGCCAGGAACAGCACGTCGGGGTGCCGGCCTTGGATATCGCCGATCATCCAGTGCCAGAACGGCAGCGGTTTGGTATGCGGGTTGTCCACCCGAAAGATGCGGACACCCTGATCGATCCAGAACTGGATGACGTCGCGCAACGCCAGCCAGACCGCGGGAAAGGACGCCTCGCCAAAGAAGTCCGGATTGACGATATCCTCGTATTTCTTCGGCGGGTTCTCGGCGTAGCGCATCGATCCATCGGGACGCCAGCGGAACCAGTCCTTGTGCTGGCTGACCCATGGATGGTCGGGCGCGCACTGGATGGCGAAATCGAGCGCGATCTCCAACCCGTTGGCCCGGGCCGCAAGCAGCATCGCGCGGAAATCGTCCAGGCTTCCCAGCGCCGGATGCACCGCATCATGACCACCTTCAACGCCGCCGATGGCATAGGGACTGCCGACGTCGTCGGCCTCGGCCCGCAGGCTGTTGTTGCGGCCCTTGCGGTTGACCGTGCCGATCGGGTTGATCGGTGGGAAGTACAGCACGTCGAAGCCCATCGCGCGGATCGCCGGCAGGCGCTCGATCACGCCGCGGAACGTGCCGTGCACCTTGGGATCATGCGTGACAGATCGCGGAAACAGCTCATACCAACTGGCGAAGCACGCGGCCGGCCGGTCGGCGCGAACCGTGCGGACCGCGCTTCTGGTGGCGAAGGGACGATCATCCGCCGCCCGCATCGCCACCGTCATGTCATCGGACAGCAAAGCCGCCACCTGCTCGGCAGGATCGGTGGATCTGCCGAGGCGGTCGATGATGGTGCAGCCCTCCCGGCGCGACGCCTGCTCGACCAACTGGCGGCCTTCCTGAATCTCCAGGTCCACAACCTGACCGGCGGCGACCTTGGCATTCAGATCATGGGTGAACGTCGCCCACTGATCCCACCAGGCTTCGACCGCGAACTGGTACAGCCCGATCCGATCAGGCACCACGGACGCCGCCCACCGGTCATTCGCTACCAGCCGCATCGGCACGCGCTGCCACGTGGTTTCGCCCGCCGCCCGCCAAAGCACGGCGGCGGCCAGGATGTCATGACCATCGCCGATTATGTCCGCGCGGACGGTAAGCTCCTGGCCGACCACCGTCTTGGCCGGGAAGTCGCCGCCCTGAACCACCGGTTCCACGGCCTCGATCGCCAGGCGGGATGACTCGGCCCAGGAACGGTCCAGCTCAAGCCCTGATCCACCAATGATGTCGGTGGTGCGGCAGCATGCCAGAACGCGCACCTCACCGGGCCGCAGGGCCTGATCGGCGGCCGCCGTCTCCCGCACCGAGAACGCCGCGCCGGCGGACGGCGGCAGTGGCGCCAACTCGATTGGCATGGCTCTGGGGCGTACGGTGTCCGGGTTGATGACCACCAGGCTGGCGACCACCGCATCCCGAATATCGGCTGCCGACGTTCGTATCCAGGCAGTGACGGACGCACCTGGGGCGGTGATGGGCCGGATCAGGGCCGCGCGCGGCAATTCGCCGGCCATGCGGTTTGCCGCGCTGATGTCGGCCGACAGATCAACCGGCGCCTCATCGCGCGCCGCTGTCATGTCGGCCGGTTCGGCGCGTATCGCATCGAAGCGGCGGGCGGTCGCGTATTCAAACCCCATCGGCATGAACAGACCGTCCCCGGTAGCGGCCGCGACGCCAAGCGACAGCCGATACGCGGTGGCAAGATCGGCATCGGGCGGCAGGCGTGCGGCCAATCGCTCTCGGAAGGATGGTTCCACACTAGCGAGGGACGGCGCCACCTGCCGCAGCGCCTCATGTTCGTCCAGCAGCCAGGCAGCTCGGCCGTCCCACCAGGCGGCGGAGGAGCAGGTCAGATCAAACCCCACCCCAGCCAGGCCAGGAAGCATCTCCCACGCCACGCCGGGCGTCCAGGCCAGATACACCAGGGCGTTGGAGGACGCGGCGCGGCCAGCGGCGATCACGCGGCGCCAGAACGATCCCGGCACATGGTCCAGGGTCAGGCAGCGGAACCCGGCGATGCCGGTTGTCAGCAACCGCCCGAGTTGCTGGATCCACCAGTCAGAAATTGCGTCCGACAAGGCGGTTTGGTCAAACCGCGGAACCGCGACATCCGGCGGACCAGGCGGCCGTCGCGGATCAGGCGCGGCGCCATCGGCGGTGGCAAACCATTCCGGCTGGCGAGAGCGAACCGGCGCATCGATGGCGATCTGCCCCGGCGCGATATCCAGCAGAAGCTTCAGACCATGAGCATCCGCCTGCCGTACCGCCAATGCCAGTCCCGCCTCGGCGCTGCCATCGAAGCGCAGGGCAGGGTGCAGCCGATCAAACGTCGCATGCAGGAAGATATCGCCATTGGCGCCAGGCGCGAAGGGCGGCGCCAGGCACACCTGGCTGAACCCCATCGCGGCGACGCGGGCGAACGTCGCAGGCCAGGTGTTCAGCGGGCCGGCGACAAGCGGATGCAGGTGATAGATTCCAGGTCGCATGCGATCAACCGCTCATACCGGACGGGGAGTGGAACAGACCTGCAACAGCATCGTGACCGGCCGGCGAATGGGACGGCAGGAGGCCGTAGAGGAGCAAGTTCATCACGCGGGGACAACGCCCGCACGCGCATCGAGGTTCCGCTTCGCCCGGATTAACGCAACGCCAGACCCGGTTCACACCAGTGTCAGAAGTCCCGGTCGCCTGTCACGCCGCCGCGCTTTTCAGGGATGTCGACGCCGTGGGCGGTCCCGCCCTCAGTCGTTCGGCATCGATTTCGCGGATTTCACGATAGATCGCATCGGTGATCGCGCGCGGCGGCAGAGCGAACCATACATCATCGGTGTATCGGCCTCGCACGCGGGTAAAGGCTTCCTCGACAATTTTATCGCTCATGTAATGTTGTCTCCTCATCCCGCCCAGTGACGCGAATGTCGGTTTGATGGCGTTGACCAGAGCCTGTTTTGTAATAGAACGTGAAAAAAACGTCAAAACCTCATTATCTTCAGGGATGCTGGCCACATGACTGAGTCGCACAGACATATTTTGATACTGGTTACGCAGATTGTGGCAGCGCAAGTCCGCCATAACGCAGTCGCGGCTGATGCGATACCCAGTCTAATTCATAGCGTATACAATACACTATCGGATATCGGCCAAACGTTTTCCCGCGGCGCGAGCAAGACCGCACCAGCATCGGATGGTGTTGATGGCCATCATCACAACCATCAAGAGCAGAACGAAAAAGGTCTCAGCTCTGCGTTGTGTGCATATGTGCATCCCGCCTACGGGCAGACAGTGTTTGAAGATCGCTTGATCTGCATGGAGGACGGGCTGAGCATGAAGATGCTAAAGCGCCATCTTCTCGCGGTTCATGGCATGACGCCTGAGGAATACCGCGCGAAGTGGGACCTGCCGGACGAGTATCCGATGGTCGCTTCGGATTATGCCAAGCTCAGGTCCAGCCTGGCGCTGCAAAGCGGGCTGGGTCTGAAACCGGACCCGCGCGCCGGCAAGCCGCGCAAGGGACGCTGATCGAACCCCGGCCGGGGGATGAACGCCTGGACAACCGATCCCCAGGCACCAGGAACCGGTTGACCCGCATCAATCATCGCAATCATGTGACCATAATGTCGCGCTGTCAGGCCAATATCGCCGGCGCGAGCGGATTTACCCGCGTTTCTTGCTTGCGCCGGCCATCCGCGACGGTGTCGGCGACGCGGCTCTGGCCGAGCGTTTCACTTTCGCCGCGGCTTTCGGCGGTGCCTTGCCGGCGCGCAGATCCGCGATCGTTGCCCGCGTCGTGATCTGGTCCGGGTTCATGCGCAATTCGATCAAGGCCGGCCTGCCACTCTCGATGGCGCGCTGAAAGGCAGCGGTAAAGGCATCGGTTTCGGTCACCACCTCACCGTGCCCGCCGTAGGCGTCGATCAGACGGGCGAAGTCGGGGTTGGTCAAGGCGGTGCCGGAGACACGCCACGGGTAGGCCCGTTCCTGATGCATGCGGATGGTGCCATACATCTGGTTGTTGAATAGCAGCACGATCGGCGCGACGCCGTGGTGGAAGGCGGTGGCGATCTCTTGACCGGTCATCATAAAGCCGCCGTCGCCGACCATGCTGACCACCATGCGCTCCGGGAAGGCGATCTTGGCACCGACCGCGGCGGGCACGCTGTATCCCATCGCGCCGTTGGTCGGGCCGATATAGCGTTGCCCGTCGGAAAAATTCAGGAACCGGGTTGCCCAGCCGGCGAAATTGCCGGCATCCGTGGTGACGATGGCATCGGGCGTCAACAGCCCCTCAAGGTCCCGCATCACAGTACCCAGATTAAGCGTGCCCTGGTAGTTGGGAACGGCACGTTGCGCCTCCCGCAGCGACCGCAGCTCCTGCGTCCATTTCGACCAGGTAGGCTTGATCGGCTCCAGTGCCGCCGCCGCCACGGCGAAGCTGTTGAGGTCGGATACCATCCCGAGCGCGGTACGGAAGACTCGGCCGATTTCGGCGCCATCCGGCAATACCTGGATGATCGGCACGCTGCCGGCCATGTCCAGCAGGGTGTAGCCCTGGGTGACCGCGTCGCCAAGGCGGCTGCCGATCGCCAGGATCAGGTCCGCCTCCTTGAACTTCGTGACAAGCCCCGGATCGGAACCGACACCAAGGTCGCCGGCGAAATTCGCCTGCGTGCCGTCGTAATGCGCCTGGCGGCGGAAACCCACCGTGACCGGCACCTGGTTCGCCAGCAGGAACCTTCGCAGTGCCGCTCGGCCTTGCGCCGTCCAGCAGGAGCCGCCGACGACCGCGACCGGCTTTCTCGCCTTCGCCAGCATGGCGCGCATGCGCAGCAGCGCGTCCGGATCGGGGAAAGCCGAGGTGACGACAGCGCGCGGCAGGTCGGCAACAGTCACTAGGTCCTTCTGCATCTCCTCGGAAAGGGCGATGACCACGGGACCAGGGCGGCCGCTGGTGGCGACATCCACCGCGTGGGCGACAACCTCCGGAATGCGCTGGGCGTCATCGATCTGAGTGACCCATTTGGCCAGCGGCGCGAACATCTGGCGGTAGTCAACCTCCTGGAAGGCGTCCCGGCCGGTGTCTGCGTGCGCGATCTGGCCGACGAACAACAGCAGCGGCGTGCTGTCCTGCATGGCAACGTGGACCCCAATCGCGCCATGGCACGCGCCTGGCCCGCGCGTCACCATCGCCGCCGCCGGGCGCCCCGTGAGCTTGCCGTAAGCGTCCGCCATGTTCACCGCGCCAGCTTCGAACCGGCAGGTCACCAGCTTCAGCTTCTGCCGCTGATCGTAAAGGCCATCCAGGGTATCAAGAAAGCTCTCGCCCGGCACCTCGAAAACATGATCGATGCCCTGCGCGACCAGCGCATCCGCCAGTATGCGGCCGCCATGACGTACCCCGCCGCGCATTGCTGGGCGAACCCCTGGGCGCAGCGTGTTACGCGACTTGCGCGCCTGAGCCGGTTCCATCCGTCATTACTCCCCTGTCCGAAGGACGATAGGCGCCCGCTGTTGCGGCGTCACGCCCCGTCGCCTTAGCCAGGCGATAACGCCCCTGGCCGCCTCGGCCAGACGATAACGCTCCTGGCGGCGTCGGCCAGGCTGATAACGCCACCGTGCTGCGCTGCCACAAAGCCACCACGAACAGCACCTTGTGTTGCCGCGACCGCTGCCGATCTTGCGTTGCATCAATACCGGGAACGGAGAGTTTCATGCTGCGGAATCTGGCTTGGCAGGCGACCGATACGCTCACCCGCGCGCAGTTGCACATGGTGGAGGCGCTGGCCGATGCGATCAGCCTGACCGGTGATGATCAACGCCGAGCCCTGAACCTGACCACAGGGCAATGGTCCGCCTGGACTGACTTCCTGGCTGACGACGCGGCACTGCCAGCCGAACCAAACCTGCCCGAGATGCTGCGGAGGTTGGCGGAGGTTGCCTTCAACCTGTCAACGCTGGTCGAGCGACGCTCCATCGCCACCTGCGGCGGGTAGCGCAAGCCAGCCGCGTCGATTACGTTCCTCGGATTGTATCGGTCCGGCCGATACCAGAGCGGGAGGCGATGATGCGGGCGATCTTCGTGCAGGTGAAATGCGAGATGGGACAGGCCTATCGCGTCGCGCGCGAGGCGGCCGACCGGATCCCGGAGATGTCGGAGTTGTTCTCGACCTCCGGCCAATATGATCTTCTGGGGAAATTCTATCTCGACGGAGACCAGGACATCGGTCAGTTCGTGACGGAAAAGATCCAGACGCTGCCGGGGGTCAAGGACACCTATACGCTGATTACCTTCAACGCCTTCGGTGGCGTGGCGGGATAGCTGTCGCCTGAGCCGGATCAAGCTGCTTGATCGCGGGCTCGCGTGCTGCGAAAAAGGCCCGGCAACCCCCACCAACCGTCCAAGGAACCGCAGTGCCGCCCACCACCAGAACACTGACCGAAGGTCAACGTGCCTACGAAGCCAAGCGCGCCGCCAAGGCGGGCATGAGCCTGGACAAATGGCTCGCCAGCAAGCAGCGGCAGCAGGAAGCCGAGGTCAAGGCCAGACTGAAGGCCGAGATAGCCGTGAAACCACCGAAGCCGCCGGGCTTTTTCGCTCGCCTGCTGGAACGCGCGCACCGCCCGTTTGGCTCCTGATACCCACGCCAGCCTGGCTGCCCATGCTGACTGGAGCGTCGATCCGCGTAAACGCTGGGTCACTGTCGCCTACCGCACCGGCATTGGCTGGGGCCTTGTCGCGCCGAACCTGGTCGGGCCGATGGACAGCTTCCTGTCCCGCCTGATCCAGCAAGCCGCGGGCGGCGCGGTGGCCTTGGGCGTCGACCTGCCGATCGGGCTGCCCCGCGCCTACGCGGCAACCCGTCCGGAAGCCGGATTTCCGACATTCCTGGGCAATCTTGCCACCATGCCGGATTTTTTTTCGGTCTGCGCCACGCTGGCCGACATTCGTCATGACCGCCCGTTCTACCCCGCTCGCGGTCTTGCCGGCATGACCCGTCTCTCCCACGCTCAGGCGCTCGGCCTGTCGAACGCCGCCGACCTATCCCGCCAGTGCGACCGAGCCACGGCGGAACGCCCCGCCGGTGCGCCGCTGTTCTGGACCTTGGGGGCGAACCAGTCCGGCAAGGCCGCCATCGCCGCCTGGTTGGGCGTCATCCTGCCGGCGCTGCACCGCGAGGCATCCTTGCATCTATGGCCTTTCGAAGGATCGTTCCGGTCATTGCTCGCGCCGGGATACGTTGCGCTGGCGGAAACCTATCCGGCCGAAGCGCTCCGCCACCTCGACATCCGGCTGCGCGGCAGCAAGCGGCGTCAGGCGGATCGTATCGCCTGTGCCGGACCCCTGCTCAGCGCCATGGACCGTCTGTCAGTCACGCCCGATGATGCGATGCGGCGGCAGACGCTGGCAGGCTTCGGCGCCGACGCGGCCGGCGAGGACCGCTTCGACAGTGTCGTGGGCGTGTTGTGCGTGCTGAATGTGCTGGCCGGTCATCGGCCCGATACCGCGCCGGACGACGGATGGATCCGCAACTGGGAAGGCTGGGTGCTGGGTCAGACCGCATCGCCGCTTGATCGGCCCTGTTCACTGCCACTACCTCCGCGTGGCGGCCGGTGACAATCGTTGACCGGTACATCGGCCCGCAGCTTCCAGCGAAGTCATTCATGCAAGCCACCGGAACGATACCCTGCAATTTCGTGGCCCTGGCCCCATGTCGCATCCGCCCGCACATCATGGCGCTGCCTAGGATATCTTGGACGAAGACAGCATGAGCAATTCATTGAGCCGACTCGCCACCCATGCCGCGTATGGCGCCAGCCAACTGCCGCGCCTTGCCTGGTACGTCGGGCATGGCGTTGCCATGCGCCGGCTGTCGCAGGTGGCCCGCGTCCAACAGAACGAGAGCAAGCGGCCTCGCGCCCGCACCAGCAAGCCGGTGCCGGATCGGCGCCGCCTGCTGGCCGACATGGCCATCCTGCTCCGCCAGGACGTCGCCAACATCAACGCCGGACTTTACCCGTTCCCAATCGACCATGATGGATCACTGTGGACCCGGCTCGACCGCTCGCGCCTGTTCTTCGCGGATTTGCCTGAAATCCATCGCCGCCGAGAGAATGGGATGAGCAGCGAAGTGCTCAGCCCGCAGTTCCTCGGCAAGCGGCCGCGTTACTATCTGCAGAACTTTCATTTCCAGTCAGGCGGCTGGATGACGGATGAATCCGCCCAGCGTTATGATACCCAGGTCGAGGTGTTCTTCAGCGGCACCGCCAACGCGATGCGCCGGCAAGCCTTGCCCGCGCTGCGTGAGGCCTTCGCCGAGCGCGACCAGCGCGGCTTGAGACTTCTTGATGTCGGCTGCGGCACGGGGCGCTTTCTCGATTCGATCAAGCAGACCTGGCCACGGCTTCGCATCACCGGCCTCGATCTGTCGGAAGCCTACATTCGCGAGGCGAAGTCTCATCTGCGCCGCTGGTCCCACACTGATCTGTTGGTCGCGAATACGGAGGCGATTCCGCTGCCGGACGCCAGCCTGGACGCGGTGACCAGCACCTTCCTGTTTCACGAGCTGCCGCCGAAGGCCCGCCGTAACGCCTTCGCGGAATTCGCACGCGTGTTGAAGCCAGGCGGCCGGCTGATTGTGCTGGATTCGCTGCAGTCCGGCGATGATCCGGATTACGAGGGCACGCTCGAACTCTTTCCGCAGAACTTCCACGAACCGTATTTCACCAGCTACACCAAGGAAAATTTTCCCGAGCTCTCGCAGGATGTTGGACTGGCCTACAGGCGCGACGTCAGAGCCTTTGTGTCCAAGGTCATGGTGTTCGACAAGCCGTCGTCATGACCCGCCGCCATGCGACCGCGTTCCATCAGCATCTTCCTCCCAGCCGATCGCGCGCCGAAGGAATGTCATGCCGAGGGCGGCGAAGCGCGCGATCTCCGCGTTGTCCTTGCCGTAGCCGTGGCCGCCCGCTGCCGGTTCATAAAATAACGCATCGTAGCCCATGGCCTGCAGCTTGGCGGCCATCTTCCGGGCATGGCCGGGATGCACCCGGTCATCGCGACGGGTTGTGGCAAGCAGGACAGGCGGGTACGGCCGTCCCGGTTCGGCCGTGTGATAGGCGGACAGCTTGCCCAAATACGTCCAGTCCTCCGGCTTGTCCGGGTTGCCGTATTCCGCGATCCAGCTCGCGCCGGCCAGCAATCGGCTGTAGCGGCGCATGTCGATCAGCGGGATGGTGCAGAACAGCGCGCCGAACCGCTCGGGATAGCGGGTCAGCATGTTGGCGATCAGCAGGCCGCCATTCGAGCCGCCTTCCGCCGCGATCCGCTTCGGCCTTGTCACGCCGATCCGCACCAGGTCGGCGGCGACCGCGGCGAAATCGTCGTGGCTGAACCGCTTGCCGGCAAGCCGGCCGGCTTCGTGCCAGCGCGTGCCGAACTCGCCGCCGCCGCGGATGTTCGCCAGGACCGTCGTGCCGCCCCGCTCCAGCCAAAGCTTGCCCGTGGCAATGCGGTAGCTGGGCAGGGACGAGATGCCGAAGCCGCCATAGGCGGTCAGGTGCACCGGTGCCTCGCCGGTCGGCTTCGGTGGCCCGCACATCACATACGGGATGCGTTCGCCGTCGCTGGAGACGGCCTCATGGCGCGTCACCGCCAGCCCGGTGGCGTCGAACGCCGGCGGCAGCCGCTTCAGTACCGCCGGCGTGGCACTGCCGGCGCCGGTCAGCAGCAGGGTAGGCGGCGTCACCGGATCCTGCGCGATGGCCAGCAGGCTGCCGTCGCTTTCCTCCGCCTCGTTGTCCAGGCGCCAGGCGTTCACCGTGCCGATCGGCGGCAGCCCGGTTAGCGGCACAGGCTGCCAGTCCGTCGGGCTAAGAACCAGATAGACCGGCCGCAGATCATCCAGCACGCTCAGCAGCAGCCGCCCGCTGGTCCAGAAAAACCCTTGCAGGGCAAGACGCGGTGCCGGCTCGAACACCTTGGTGAAACGTCGGTCGCCGGTCAGGAAGTCGTCCAGCCGGATTGCCGCCACCACGTCCGGCTGGAAGGTCTCGGTCCCCGCCGTCCAGGCCGAGCGGCCACGCACTGCCAGCCAGTCGGCGTCCCAGGTGAACCATGCGTCGGTCGGCAGGTCTACAAGCTGCTGCGGCCCGGTGCGGTCGCCGAACCAGACCTTGCTGTCGAAAAATCCGGTCCTCTCCGCGAAGATCAGCCGCTTGGTAGCGCGGTCGAGGCCGCCCCAGGCGCTCATGTTCGCCGGGTCGGTCTGGAACAGGACCGGACCGTCGGCCCACGCCGAACCACGGCGCCAGAGGCGGACGCTGCTGGCATAGCCGGATGCGGTGGCGCCGCCCAACGCGGTGGACAGCAGCAGCGTGTCGTGATCGAGCCACTCGACGCCGCTCTTTGCCTCCGGCAGCACGAAGCCGTCCGTCACGAACCGGCGCGCGACGAGATCGAACTCCCGCAGCACGACCGCATCGCTGCCGCCCCGCGACAACCGGAGCATGGCTCGCGCGTGCTCCGGCGGCAGCGTCACGGCGCCCTGCCAGATCCAGTCCGCGGCCTCGGCGGCGGCCAGCGCGTCAAGGTCCAGCAGGACATCCCAGTCCGGTGCCGCGGCCCGATAAGCGTTTAGCGTCGTCCGCCGCCAAACCCCTCGCCGGTGATCGGCGTCCTTCCAGAAATTGTACAGCAGGCCGCCGCGGCGCGTTGGCACCGGCAAGTTGTCGGGCCGGTCCAGCAGGCCGCACAACATGTCCCCATCGGCCGTGAGGCGCGCGCCGCCCAATCGTTCAATCGTGGTTCGGCTCTGCATATCCGCCCAGGCGGTGGCACCGGCGCCGTCCACCTCCTCGAGCCAGAGGAACGGATCGTCATCGGGATCGGCCAACGTCGGGCGCGGGTCGCTCATCCTTGGATGGATCGGCGGCATTGTTTGAAGGTCTGCACTCTCAAGGCCAGCGCACCTCCGGCGGCAGGCTCATGAGGATCGCCTCCACGTTGCCGCCGGTCTTCAGGCCAAACAACGTGCCGCGGTCGTGGATCAGGTTGAATTCCACATACCGGCCGCGGCGGACAAGCTGGTGGTCGCGCTCTGCCTGGGTCCAGGCCTGCGTCATCCGCCGGCGGACAATGCGTGGATAGATATCAAGAAACGCCTCCCCGACCTCGCGGGTGAAGGCGAAGTCCGCCGCGGCATCGCCGGTGGTATGATGGTCGAAGAAGATGCCGCCGGCACCGCGCGGTTCCTGCCGGTGCGGCAGATAGAAGTAGCGATCGCACCAGGCCTTGAACGTCGCGTAGTAGCCCGGGCCGTGCCGATCGCAGGCGAGCCGAAGCCTCGCATGGAAGTCGGCCGCGTCCTCGATCGCCTCGGGCGTATCGAGCCGCATCGGCGTCAGGTCGCCGCCGCCGCCGAACCAGCCCTTGGTGGTCACCAGCATGCGGGTGTTGAAATGCACCGCCGGCACCAGCGGACTTTGCATATGCGCGACCAGGCTGATGCCGCTGGCCCAGAACCGCGGGTCCTCCGCCGCGCCCGGAATCTGGGCGCGGAAATCCGGGCTGAACGTCCCCCAGACGGTGGAGACGTTTACCCCGACCTTCTCGAACACCCGGCCGCGCAGCACGCTCATGATGCCGCCGCCGCCCCCTGCCTCCGCGCCAAGTGGAAACTCCGCGCCCGCCTCGGTCGGGCGAGTCCAGGCGGTGCGTTCGAACCGCCCTGCCGGCCCGTCGGCCAGCGGCGCATCCCGCGGCAAGTTTTCCTCGATCGCCTCGAACGCGGCGCAGACGCGGTCGCGCAGGGACTCGAACCAGCCGCGGGCGTCCGGCTTCAACGCCTCATAGGCGCTGTTCGAGGCCAAAACCGATGGAGCTTCGTTCATCAAAGGGCTTGTTCCAGCACAACAGTCAGGCTAACCCCCTTGTCGCCGGTATTGCGAGAAAGCGGGAGCGGTTGAAAGAATGCGACAATTATGATGAACGGGGCAACCTGATCCTTGGCAATTCGCCTGTTCAGGCCAATTGTTCAATTTAACAGCAACCAGCCGCTCAGTCTTCTTGGCTGAAGCGGCAATTTGAGGCAAAGATGGCTGATCGATACGCCGCTACCGCGCCCTTCAATAAGGTCGCTAAACGCGAACCGCCGCAATCGATTGCCGGCGCCGCGGCGGTTGCTGGCGCCAGGATCATGACCTTGCCGCTTTGTGACGCCCCGCTTTGTGGCGCAACGCATCCACCCAGCAACGTGCTGGCGCTGCCGTTGATGCACATTGGTCTGACGCCGGTCACCAAGGCTCAAGCCACTACAGTTGCATGGCAGGGCAAGCCGAACTTCGTCCGCCACGATCTGGCGTTCCCGCTTACGTGATTGCATCCGATACCAAAATCAGCGTCGGCTGACACCGTCAGTCTTCCGCCCGCGACAGGAAACCAGCCATGGCCGGCATGAGCAAGAGTGATTTCGCCAATCCAGTGATCAACTGGATCGACACCCGTCTGCCTATCTTCTCGATGATCCAGAAGGAATACGGAGTTTTCCCGACTCCCAAAAACTTCAATTATTTCTGGAATTTTGGTGCGCTGGCATTGGTGACTTTGGTCATCATGATCGTGACCGGCATCTTCCTGGCGATGAACTACCAGCCGAACACGACACTCGCCTTCGACTCCGTCCAGCGCATCATGCGCGACGTCAACTATGGATGGATGATCCGCTATATTCATCAGAACGGCGCGTCGATGTTCTTCATCGTCACCTACATCCATATCTTCCGTGGCTTGTACTATGGCTCATACAAGACGCCGCGCGAACTGCTGTGGATGCTGGGGGTGGTAATCCTGCTGCTGATGATGGCGATCGCGTTCATGGGCTACGTTCTGCCCTGGGGCCAGATGTCCTACTGGGGTGCGACCGTCATCACCAACCTGTTCTCGGCTTTCCCGATTGTCGGCTCGAAGATCGTCACCCTGCTCTGGGGCGGCTTCAGTGTCGACAACCCGACCCTGAACCGGTTCTTCGCCCTGCATTACCTGCTGCCGTTCGTGCTGGTGGCAGTGATCTTCCTGCACGTTGCCGCGCTGCACATCACCGGTTCCAACAACCCGTTGGGCATCGACGTGAAATCGCCGCAGGACACGCTGCCGTTCCACCCGTATTACACCATCAAGGACAGTGTCGGCATCTGCGTCTTTCTGCTGGTCTTCGCCCTGCTGGTGTTCTTCGCGCCCAACTTCCTGGGCGACCCGAACAACTTCATTCCCGCCAATCCGCTGCAAACCCCCGCTGACATCGTGCCGGAGTGGTACTTCCTGCCGTACTATGCCATCCTGCGCTCGGTGCCGAACAAGCTGCTGGGCGTCTGCATGATGTTCGCCTCCATCCTGGTGATGTTCGTGCTGCCGTGGCTCGACACCTCCCGCGTCCGCAGCGCGCGGTTCCGCCCGATCTACCGCCAGCTCATCTTTGTCTGGGTGGCGGCGTTCGTCGGGCTCGGCATTTGTGGCGCCCACAGGCCAGAGGGCATTTGGGTTGTCCTCAGCCGGGTTTGCACGGTCTACTACTTCCTGCACTTCCTGGTGATCCTGCCGGTCCTCGGCAAGCTGGAACGGCCGCTGCCGTTGCCGGAGAGCATCAGCCGTCCCGTCATCGGCAGGCGAGGCGGCGGTCCGCTGCCATCCGGCGCCGCCGCGAAGCCGATGGAGAAAGCCTGATGCGCACGCCGCGTTTCCTGCTGGCCGGCACTTTTGTCGCCAGCCTGGCCGCTGCCGGTTCCTTAGCCACGCCGGCGGTGGCGCAGGACGAACCCCTGCCGCACCAGAAATGGAGCTTTGCAAGCCCGTTTGGCACCTTTGACCAAGCCGCGCTTCAGCGTGGATTCGAGATCTATTCCCAGGTCTGCTCCAACTGCCATTCGATGACGCTGATGCATTACCGGGACCTCACCGGCATTGGCCTGAATACGGCGCAGATCCAGGCGGTCGCCGCCGCCGTGACCGTACCGCAAGGCGTTGATGATCAGGGCCAGCCAAAGGATGGGCCGGCCTCGCCAGCCAGCCAGTTCCGCTCGCCGTTCCCCAACGCCAAGGCAGCGTCGGCCGCCAACAATGGCGCCGTGCCGCCGGACCTGTCGATGATCGTCAATGCGCGGGAGGGCGGACCAAACTACGTCTATGGCGTTCTGACCGGCTTCGTCCCGCCACCCGCCGGCTTCAAGGTTCCGGAAGGTCTGTATTACAACAAGCAGTATCCGGGACATCTGATCCACATGCCGCCGCCGCTGCAGGACGGCACCGTCAGCTACACCGACGGGACAAAGGATAACCTCGCACAGGAAGCCCACGACGTCGTCACCTTCCTAAGCTGGACTGCAAACCCCGAGATGGTGGAACGCAAGCAGCTTGGTGTGCGTGTCGTCCTGTTCCTGGTGTTCATGACCGGTCTCACCTATGCCGTGAAGCGCAAGGTCTGGTCCGACGTCCACTGATCCAACCCAGCCGGTGATCGGGATCATCGGCGGCTCCGGCCTGTATGATATCGACGGCCTGGAGGCAAAGACCTGGCGCCGGGTCGAGACCCCGTGGGGCACGCCGTCCGACGAGCTGCTGTTCGGGCGCCTCGCCGGCATTGACTGCGTCTTTCTGCCCCGGCATGGACGCGGCCATCCGACATCGCCGACCCACCTGAACTATCGCGCCAATATCGATGCGCTGAAGCGCTCCGGCGTCACCGACGTGATCTCGCTATCGGCGGTCGGCAGCCTGAAGGAAGCGTTGCCGCCCGGCCATTTCGTCGTCGTGGACCAGTTCATCGATCGAAGCTTCGCGCGCGAGAAAAGCTTCTTTGGCGACGGCATCGTGGCACATGTCTCCATGGCGCAACCGGTCTGCACACGGCTCGGCGACGCCTTGCACGCCGCCGCCGCCAACCTGGCGCTGCCAATTACCCGTGGCGGCACCTATCTGGTGATGGAGGGCCCGCAGTTCTCCACCAAAGCGGAAAGTGAGCTTTATCGAAGCTGGGGCTGCAGCGTCATCGGCATGACCAACATGCCGGAAGCCAAGCTCGCCCGTGAAGCCGAGCTTTGCTACGCGACGGTTGCGATGGTGACGGATTTCGATTGTTGGCATCCGGGCCACGACCATGTCACGGTTGAAGCCGTGGTCCGAGTTCTTCTGGCCAACGCGGATCACGCGCGGTCGCTCGTGCAAAGCGTTGTGCCGGCGATCGGGCAGAAGCGGTCGCTGTGTCCCTGTGGCTGCGACCGCGCGCTCGACCATGCCGTGATCACTGCATCCGATCGCCGCGATCCGGCGCTTGCGGCGAAACTGGATGCCGTCGCGGGGCGTGTGCTGACGTCCTGAAAGCACGGGTGTCAAAGGGGCCCGCCGCCTTTGGTCTACCGATCAGCGGTCTCGGTCTTTTTCGGCTCGGTCAGGGACTTCGTCACCTCGGTTGCCTGCCTGACTTCAACCGGGCTCGCCGCCGCCGCGCCGGCGCCCAGTTTCACGCCGCCATCAGGCTGCGGCACGGTGATTGGTTTGACCTCCACAGGTGCGACGCCCTGTTTGCCGATGTCCAACTGTGTCGCGACCTTTGGGGCGAGGTCCACGACCCGCCCGTCGACGTATGGTCCGCGGTCCTCGATCTTCACCGTGGTGGTTTTTCCGTTCGCCAGGTTTGTCACCTTCGCCACGCTTCCCAGCGGCAGCGTCTTGCTGGCCGCGATGTTGGAATTCGGGTTCATGCGGCGGCCGTCCGCCATCTTTCGGTTGGCGAAGTGACTGGCGTAGAACGACGCGCGTCCACGTTCCTTGCGGCCCGAGCGGTCGACATGCACCCCGCCATGCGGCGTCGTATCCGGCATCTTGTCCAGACGCTCGGCCTCCTGCTTCGCTTGCGGCGAGTCTGGCGACAGTTCGGCCGCGATTGCGGCAACTGGTACACTGCCGATCAACCCAGCGAGCATAAGCGCACGCCATGCTGTCATTATCTTTGTCTCCTTCTTTGTTCGGTATAGGATGCGAAAGCAGAAGGTTCCAATCAACACGACGAATTTGTTCCTAAATAGGAACAAATGGGATGAGCCTGCGTATCTCGCTATCGCCGCGGATACGGTGAAAAAGACCTGCGAATCCAGACCTTGATCTGGAACCGGCACTCATTCCCGCGCAGCGCCACGGTCCGCTTGAACGCAACGTCCTGGTGCAGTCAAATTAATTTGAAATGTGTTACGGTATGGTGGAAAGATGTCATCGCCATGTCGCCGGTCTACTTCCTCTGCGCGCCCGCGTTCTCCCACACAACGTCGAGACAGCGGGACTTCTTCAGGCCAGACGATAGGGGCTGTCTCTCAACGGGTAAATATTTGGAATGGTTAATGATCTTGAAGGCAGCATGTGTCGGAGTCGACCAATCAGCATGCTGACGCAATTCCTAGCCATTCTCATGGCTTTCCTGTCCCTGAACCTGATCCAGCCGCGATCTGCCCAGGCCAATGGGTCAGCGGACGCGATTGCCGACGTCGTTGCGAAGGTCGGGCCTGCGGTTGTCAGGATCGTGACCGTGAAACCGGCCAAACCGGCAACCGATAAGCCAGGAATGGATGTCGCCAGCGCCTCGGGCGAGAAAAACACCATGGCAATAGGATCGGGCTTTCTGATTGATCCATCCGGCTTCGTGACCACGAACAAGCATGTCATCGAAGACGCGGTCGCGGTCTATGTGGCAACCGCCGATGGTGTCCGCCACAGGGCGTCCATCATCGGCATCACCTCGAAAGCGGACATGGCGCTGCTGAAGATCGATACCGACAGACCGCTGCCTGTCGTTCGGTTTGGCGACAGCGACAAGATGCGCGTCGGCGACACGGTCATCGCCATCGGCAGTCCATTCGGCTTCGATGAGACCGTCACCGCCGGCATCGTCAGCGCCATCAACCGCGACATCATGGAAAGCCCGTTCGACGATTACATTCAGACCGACGCACCAATCAATCATGGCAACTCGGGCGGCCCGCTCTTCAACCTGTTGGGTGAGGTCATCGGCATGAACAGCGTCCTGTATGCGCCCAGAACCTCCGCCGGTTCGGTCGGGCTCGGGTTCGCCATCCCATCCAATGAATTGCATTTCGTCATGCGGCGTCTGATGAAGGATGGTCAGATCAGGGCAGGCATGCTGCCGATCCGCACGCAGCAGCTCACCTGGAGGATCGCGCGGGCAATCGGCGCGCCCGGCCTGCATGGCGCTCTGGTCGACTCGCTCGATACCGGGGGCGACGACATGATGAATGGTCAGATCAGGTCTGGTGATGTGATCCTCGCGTTTGACGGGCAGCCCATCTCGGATCCGCGTGACCTGGCACGGAAGGTGGCACAGGCACCGATCGGCGGCGACGCCTTCCTTGACATCTTTCGCGACGGTGCGCGGCAGGTCGTCCACGTGGCGATCCAGGGATGGCCTGAAGGCAGGCCGCCCGTGCTCCGCGAAACCTCGCCAAGCAGCTTTGGCCTGCAACTGGCGCCGGCATCGAAAGACGGCGTGCTGGTGAGTGCCGTTGATCCGACCGGCTCAGCGGCCGACAGCGGCATCCAGAAGGGCGACGTTATTCTGCAGGTGCAGCAGCAGCCGGTGTCCGATCCCGACCAGGCGCTGCGCGTTCTTCAGGCGACCCGCACGAACAAGCGCGCCTTCACCGCGCTTTTGGTGGAACGCCACAAGCAGCGCACATGGATCGCGATCGCGGTTCCCGAGTAGGGACCTGTTGCGGCGTGCCAACCAGACCATGAATGCCTGATTGAACAGCGCTGGCGTGAGATCCGTCGTGGCCGGCGCACGCTGGCGTTCGGCCGCGATGCCGCCGAAGCCCCGCCTTTCAGTCAGGTCGGGCGCTCCCGTCGCGTTGCGACCGACCGCCCTACGCGCGCCGCGCAATGTCATGCATCATGGGACCGTTCTCACCACCAGCACGGAGTCGCCTGATCATGCATCCATGCCGCCGTCGCTTGGCCCTTGCTTTCGCTGTGTTCGTGCTGGCCGCGCCGGCGCTCGCGCAGCGGCCCGATACAGGGACATCGCCGCCCCCGCCTGGGCCGACAGCCCCTCAGGCGAGTCCTCCTCAGGCAGGCCCGTCGCGCAACCCTGACGCCGCGGACCGTGACATGATGGCCAGCATGGAGAAAATGGCCCAGGACATGACAGATGTGCCGATGACCGGCGACCCGGACCGCGATTTCGCCGCGATGATGATCCCGCACCATCAGGGTGCCATCGACATGGCGCGGGTGGAGCTGCGCTACGGCAAGGACCCGACGCTGCTGCGACTGTCCCACAAGATCGTGGCCGCCCAGACAAGGGAAATCACCCAGATGCAGCGCTGGCAGCTCCGCCACCATCCATCGCAATAAGACATCCCGCATGATCGCCTGCTTATACGTCGCCTTGGGTGGCGCCCTGGGCAGCGTCGGCCGGTATGGTTTTGGGCTGATGGCAAGCCGCGTGTGGGGCGACGCGTTTCCCTGGGGCACGATCGCCATCAACATCGTGGGCAGCTTCGTCATCGGCTTCGTCGGCGCGTTGACCGTGGCGGACGGCGCCATGCCGGCCGGTCCAAACCTGCGAGCCTTCGTGATGGTGGGCGTCTGCGGCGGGTTCACCACCTTCTCCTCGTTCAGTCTGCAGACATTCTCCCTCGCACGGGACGGCAACTGGTTCGGCGCGATGGGCAACATCATGCTGTCGATCGTGCTGTGCCTGTTGGCCGTCACCGCCGGCCAGATGTCCGCCGAACGGATCGGCGCCGGGCGGAAGCAGGCAGGCTTCATGTCACCCACGATACTCGCGTTGCTGGATCGGCCCGAGACGGCTCGTTCGGTGCTTGCCGCGGCCGCGCTGGCGGCGGATCGGTTCGGCTCCGGCCGCATCGAGGCGCTGCACATCCGTTACGACGCGATGGAAGACTTCATGCCCACCGAAGACGTCATGACGGAGGATCGCCAGCGCGAAGTCGATGGCCGCGCCGCCCGCCGCACGGCGGAACTGCACGCCCTGTTCGATGCCTGGCTGCCCCGCGACGACGCGGCGACGTGGCGGGACGTGACGGGGGAGACCGCGAAGATTGTCACCGCCGAAGCCGCCAATGCCGGCCTGATCGTCATGGGTCGGCCGCCCGCCAGCCACCCTGGCGGCATGCGTCAGGCCCTGCATGCCGCACTGTTCGACGCTCGCCTGCTGACGTTGCTGGTGCCGGACGTTGCGCCAGGCGTGCTAGGGCAGCACGTCGCGGTCGCCTGGAAGCCGAGTGAGGCGGTGGACAAGGTGATCGAAGCGGGGCGGCCGCTGCTGCTGCGGGCGGATCGGGTGACCGTGCTGATCGGACGGGAGGAAGCCGGCCATGAGGCGGAGCCAGCCAATTTGCTCCGTGCGCTCACGAACGCCCATGTGCCCGTGGAGGTGAAGCGCTTCCAGGTCGGCGGCCGGAGCATTGGCGAGGCTATCCTGGCCGAGGCGCGCCTCGTCGAGGCCGACCTGCTGGTGATGGGTGCCTACACGCGCAGCCGGATCATCGAGATGATGCTCGGCGGCGCCACCCGCGACGTTCTGGCGAACGCCGATCTGCCGGTGCTGCTGCATCATTGATCTGCGGCGGACATACCGTGCCTGGGATCATAAGAAGGCGCATGGCGGGCAAGACCCACGGAATCAGCCCGCGCCGGCGCTATTTCGCTCCGTCGATTTGCGTCAGGTAAGCAACAATGGCCGGCACGTCCTCCGCCACGATGGGCGCTTTGTAGGTGGTCCGCATCTTGTTTACCTCCGTTTGCCAAACGGACGCCGGCAAGGGCGGCTGGGTCAGCACCATGCCTGGTGAATGGCAACCGGTGCAGTTGTTGTTGACCGCCTCCGCTCCAGCGGCATTCGGGAAGGACCGGTCGCTGCCAGGAAGGTCAACGCTCACTGAGTGCAGGGTAACACCGGCGGCCGTGACAGTGGAGGAGTCCGCGCGCACGGCGCCAGACCCCCTGACGGCGGCCCACATGACGACCGCAAGCACGACAACGATGCGGTTGACTTGGGAATTGCTGAACACGGCCATGGCGAACCTCCTCGGTCAGGCTTCGCGAACGGTCAGATGCACGCTCTCGATGACATTGCGCATGAAACCGCCACTGTTCCAGTTCGGCTGCGATGGCTGGACCACACCCGCGGTGTTGGTGCACCGCGCCATCAGGGTCAAGACGCCCGATGCCGGCGCGCGGACCTCGGCTGTCCACTGCCGAAACCCATAGGTCCCTTCGTCGCGGCCTAGTGTTGTATTCAGCCAGGTCTTACCGCCATCGGCGGACAGGTCCACCCGCGCGACGCCACGGTCGCCGCCGAAGGCAATCCCACGCACGGCCACCGGTGCATCACGCCTGATGGTGGTTGCATCGGACAGGTTGGTGAAAAACGATCGTGGCACCATGCGGTTGATCGGCACGTTGTTGAACCCGGTCTCGCCGGGCTTGACGCTGGCACCCGGCGTGTCGGGAATGAGATAAGCCGCCTTCATCCAGTAATTCTCGTCCGGCGCGTCCAGGACCTCGATATCGTTCAGCATCTTGACCCAGTAGGTCGAGTACCAGCCGGGCACGATCAGGCGCAGCGGAAAGCCGTTCAGCAGCGGCAGTTGCGCCCCGTTCATCTGATAGGCCAGCATGACCTCACCGTCGCGCGCATGATCGATGCCGAGCGACTTCATGAAATCCGGTGCGCCATCCACCACCGGCTCATCCAGGCCATTGAAGCGTGCGGCGACGGCGCCGGCCTTGACGCCGGCGCGGTCCAGCACGTCGCGCAGCCGCACGCCGGTCCATTTCGCGTTGCCCATGGCGCCGTTCGCCCACTGGCCGCCGGAAACGCGTGGCTGGAACAGGCCGCGTGAATTGCCGGAACACTGGTTGACCGCGGCAAGCTCGACCCGCGGCAGAGCCAGCACATCCGCCATCGACAGCGTCAGCAGCTGGTTCACCTGACCGCGCACCGTCAACCGGAAGGCCGCCACGTCGATCTGTTCGGGTATCACCCCCCAATGCCAACGCACGAAGAACTGGTCGTTCGGGGTGAAGACATCGCGGTCGAACACGGGAAACGGGGTCTCCAGCAGCGGCGGCCGGGTCCGCTGCAGGATCATCTGGCCCTTTTCCGGAAAAGCCGTCGTCAGCGCCCGCTCATCTGGGCCGCCCGGAAGGTCGAGTTTGACGACGTCATCGGCCCAGGCTGGTGCCGCGGCGAGCATGGCCGCCGCCGCCTGCAGGACATGACGCCTGCTTCGAGCGTGATTGATCCATTCCAGGCTTGACATGCCCCATCTCCTCCAATCGCGTTCATCCGACGGCGGTCTCGCGGCAGGATGGTAGGGGCGCCTTAACCGTCCGCCCGGACAGCATCACCTGTTAAAGCGCGATTGGTTTAGGTTGACCCACGAATCGCGCTTTAACTCGTTGTTTGATCGCGTGATTCACGCTTTCTGACTGGGTCAGCCTCAGGCAATCACGCTCTAGTGAAAGACAACAGGCCGATATTGCTCCCACGGGACATCACTCGCGGGAGAACCGGGCGCGCTGCATGACGACGCCCTGCCTGCCGCCGTGTCGTCTGCTACTGCACCGTCGATTTCGGCGTTGGCACGATCCGCGTAATCACCATGGCGGAGCGATCCAGGTACTCCGGCGTTCGCGGCGCGATCTGCGTCTTCCAATGATCCGACTCATAGACCGCCTTGTACAGGGCTTCCCGCTGCGTCTCGCTTTCGAACCGGCGCAACCAGACGTACACGGACGCATCCGTCTCGCCCTGGAAGCTGCCGCAGATCACCATGCCCTTCGACATCTGGAAGGGAATGATCTCCTGTTCCATCATCGTCACCCAGTCGTCCATCTTGCCGGGCAGCACCTTGTATTGGCGCAGTTCGTAGAATGCCATCGGTTCCTCCTGTCAGGATCGGGACGCCCCCGCCTGCTTGCCAGCAAGCCACGATCCGCGTCGGGACGCAACGTTCGCGGCCGGTTCAGCGCGCCGTGGCCGGCGTCTTCCCGCCTTCGGCGTTCTGTTGCTGGGCGGGCAGCGCCTTGCCGCCCGCCTCGGCCCGCGCCTGACGCAGCAGGTTGCCGCACCGCGCGTCCTGCGCGTCCGAGGTGCCGAACTGGATCGTCGGCAGGATCGCCAGCGGGGCGAACAGGATGCCAAGCCCCACCGCCGCGCCCGCCCGCGCCGCGACCTCCGCCGCCGGGCGGATGCTCGGATCCCTGAACGTGCCGCCAACATCGATGTCGGTCGGCAGCGACAGGACACTGAAGTGTTTGGCGGCGGTTTTTAGATGCAGGTCGACCTTCTCGTCCCGCAGATCAACATTGCCGCCAACGTTGGTCAGCGCCTCACCGGTATCGAGCAGGAACGCCTTGAAATCTAGTACTCCGCGCTTCAGCGGCAGGTCGCCGACAAAGCACTGCACGTCCGTCTTCTGCGGAATGCCGAGTGCCGAGAGCAGGGCGTTGCCGAACTGAAGACCGGTCAGATCGACCAGCAAGGCTGACAGGTTGCCGCCGGCCATCGCCATCTTCACCCCGCCATCTCCGTTCGCCATCAGCGATGCCATCGAGTTGCCGGTGCTGTCGATCGTGCCCACGCCGCTGACGGTGCCAGCTCCCTTGAAGGTGTGCGTCGCCGCCATCAGGCGCGACACATCCAGGTTCTGCATGCGCAGATCGATCTTCGCCCGCACGTTCTTTGTCGATTCAGGCGTCAGGTCGACATCGCCGGTCAACTGTCCCTTGCCGACACCAAGGCTGATCGGGTGCACGGTGATGCGCCCGTCCACCACGTCCAGCACGACCGTAAGGTTGTCGAACGGGACGTCCTTGCCTTCGATGTGCGCGCTTTTATAGCGCAGGTGGATGTTGGCCCAGGTCAGCCGCGGCACGCTGATCGGCGTGTTCGGCAGCAACTCCGGGCTGGCTCTCGCCGCCGCGACCTCCTTGCGCTGCCGCGGCGTCTCATCCTTGCCGTTCAACTGGCCCGGCTGGCCGCCGATGAAGCCATTGAGGTCGGTCAGGTCAACCCGGTTCGATCGCAGGTCCATCGTGACATCTGGAATCTTCTTCTTGCCGGTTTCGGCCGCGTCCGGTTTCTCCTCGATGCTGCCCTCGACATCGGACTGGCCCAGCCGGCCACGAAAATCCTCGAACTTGATGTCGCTGAGACCAGCGAAATCCAGCTTGCCCGCCACTTCGTACGAGGGTGTCTTGGGAATTGGAAAGCCTACCAGCGGCTCCAGCAGCCCCATGTCCGGGCCGCTGAAACGCAGGTTCAGGTCCGCCCCCTTCAGCGCCAGCGGATCCCGCACCGTACCCTTCAGCCCAACATGGGTGGGACCGTTCGCCACCGTCAGGTCGATCGGCCAGGGATGCTCCTTGTCGCGCAGCGACAGCAACGCGCCGCCAACCAGGTGGGCCTCGATCGGCTGGGCGGCGTAGGTGCCGTTAGCGCTCACCACGATGGACGAGCCGTTGCCCGCATCGTCCCGCGTGGCGATCCGCGCCTTGAAATCAGCCTTCAACTGCGGCAGCACGACATGCGCATCACCGTCGGTGATCTTCAGGTCACCGATCTTGGGCGACGCGCCGCCGCCGCCGCCGCTTCCAGTCGAGAACTTGAAGTTGGCGGAGCCGTTCGTCGTTTCGGCCGCGTAGACGACAGGCCGGTCGAGCCCGATCAGCGGCAGGACCAGGCCGTGGCCCTGGATGTAGGCCCACACATCGGCCTGCACCGTCAACTGCTTGACCGATGCCAGCGGCGGATCGCCGCTCCGCCAGTCCGGCGGGTTGGCGATCACCACGTCGTCCGCGGCGATCTCGGTGACGCGGCCCAGCCGGACGTGCAGGTGGGCGATGGTGACCGGCCGGCCAAGCGCGGCGGAGGCGCGGGACTGCACGATTGGGATGAACCAGTCCCAGTTCCAGAACACGACCAGCAGAACGATCAGCACCACCGGAATGCCGACCCAGAGCAGACGTCGTGTGGTGCGGCTACCTGTCATGCAGACGTAACGGGCCGAATCATCGAAGGTTTCCGATTGGTTTCCGCACAGATCATAAAAGCCTTGTGTAGTAAACGTATCGAATCTTCAAGCGCGGAATGTCACCGGCAGGCGGCTGCCGCTACCGATCCTCCAGCCAGCCCAGCAGCGCGTTGCGGAACGGCAGCACACTCTTGTAACGCAGGATTTCGACTGGCAACGCCCGCACCGCGGCAGCCAGCGCCGCCGCCCGAGCGGGCCTGTCGATGGCTTGGGTCAACGGGTAGACATGCACGCGGATGCCGAACAGCACCGCCTCACTCGCCGGCAGGCGCCGCAGCGTCTGCCGCTCCACCCGCAGGAACAGCCGCGATCCCGCGTTCTCCGGCGTGACGTCGCTGCCCCCATCGACCCGCCATTTCCCTTCCGGCTGGAACAGCGCCGGATCGTCCAGCACCGACCAGTTCAGCCGGGACGCGATCGGCCCCACCTTCAGATGCCGCATGAACCGGTCCACCGGGCGAGCCAGGCGGTCGGCGTAGAACGGCACCGGACCGTGAACGCCGACCAGCGGTTTGCCGATCTTGTCGATCAGCCGCCACCGGCTGGGAAAGCACAGCACCGCGGCGGTGAACACCGGCCCTTCGGCACCGTTCTGGATCACGCAGAGATCCTCCTGCACCAGCCTCCCCGCCAGTTCCAGCGGGTCCAGCGCCGGGTGTTCCAGATCCCACGTCTCATGGCTCAACTGGTTGTGCAGCCTCTGGCCCTGGCGGCTGAACCAGTCCGGGTGATGCGCCGTCAGGGCCGCCGCGATCAGCGCCAGCGCCTCCGCCCGCGCCGGACCAGAGGCAGCGCCGGCGGCGAATACCTGATCATGCGCGGTTTCCAGCAGACGCCGGCGCTCCGCCATGTCCGGCTTGTAGGCCTGGTCGAGTTCAAACCACGCCGCCTCCGGCACGGTCACCAGGTCCATCGCCATGCGATAGGGTGCAGCCTCGAACGGCAGATGCACCGCCTGCTCCGGCAGCGGCCGCATCGTCTCAACCGCTCAGGAACGATCGGATGAGCATGATCTGCGCCGGGTCGAGCAGCGCTGGCGCGTGCCCGGTCTCCGGCACCTCGGACAGCACGGCGCCGGACGCCGCCATTCGGGCGGCTGTCTCCGCCAGCAGCAGATCGCTGGCCGCACCGCGGATCACCAGACGCGGCATGCGAATGCGGTCCCACAGCGGCCACATGTCCACATCAGCCGGATCATGCCCACGCAGCGGTTCGGCGATGCGGGGGTCGTAGTGCATGGTAAGCCGCCCATCCGGCAGCGCCCGCGCCGAGTTGCGCGCCAACTGCGCCCATTGTTCGTCGGTCAGCGGTCCGAACGGCGCATGGATCAGGCGCAGATGCCGCTCGATCGACTCAATATCCGGAAACCGCGACATCAGCGGCGAGTCGCCGGAAGCCACCATGTAGTCCCGGATCCGTGCCAACGCGCCGGCCGGGATGAACGGACCGATGTCGTTCAGCACCACCCGGGTGATCGGCGTGCCTTCGGCGGCAGCGATCAGCATGCCGCAGACGCCGCCCAGGGAGGTGCCGACCCAGGCGACCGTCGTCCCGATCCAGGCCAGCAGGTGCGTCAATGCGGTGACATAGTGCTGTGCCTGATACAGCATCGGATCGGCGAGCCAGTCCGACTCTCCGCGCCCCGGCAGGTCAGGGCAGATCACCCGGAACCGGTCGGCCAGGCCGGCTGCCAGCGCATCGAAATCCCGTCCGTTGCGCGTCAGGCCATGCACGCAGACCACCACCGGCGCCGCCGGATCGCCCCACGCCTCGAATGCCATGCGGTGAAACTGGCCGGCGAGCAGGTAGCGGACCGAGCCGGCCATGGGCGCATCGGAACGGCGCACCGCAAAAGGGGATGCCACGGAAGGGGGCGCCACGCAGGACCGGGCATCCGCAGGCAGCGAACCGGGGAACGGCGCGCCCATCAGACCACCCCCTTCTCCCGCAGCGCCGCGACGGCAGCCGCGTCCAGGCCCAGGCGGTCACCCAGCACCGCCTCGGTGTGCTCCCCCAGCAGCGGCGGGGGAAGCCGGTAATCCACCGGTGTCGCCGACAGTTTCACCGGATTGGCGATCATCTTCACCGGCTGGCCGGAGCCGTGCGCCATCTCCAGCACCATGTCGCGCGCCAGCACGTGCGGGTCGGAGAATACCTCGGACAGCTTGTTGATCGGGCCGCAGCCGATCTTCAGCGTCTCCAGCCGCTCGACCCACCAGCCAGTCGGCTGCTGCCGCATGATCGGGCTTAGGGTGTCGGTGACAAGCTGGCGGTTGCCGACCCGCGCGGCATTGCTGACGAAGCGCGGATCCTCCAGCAGATGGGTCAGCTTGAAGGCCTCGCAGAAGCGCTTGAAGGTGGCGTCGTTGCCGATCGACAGGACCATGTGGCCGTCGGCGGTGGGGAACACCTGATAGGGCACGATGTTGGGATGCTGGTTGCCCAGGCGCACCGGATTCTCCCCGGTCGCCAGGTAGTTCATGCCCTGGTTCGCCAGCCAGGCGACATGAGTGTCCAGCATGCCGATGTCGATCTGCTGGCCTTCCCCGGTCAGGTCGCGGTGCCGCAACGCCGCCAGGATGCCGATGCAGCCGTACAGGCCGGCGAACAGGTCGGCCACCGGCACGCCGACCTTCTGCGGCAGGCCATCCGGCTCGCCGGTCAGGCTCATGACGCCGCCCATCGCCTGGATCAGGCTGTCGTAGCCCGGCCGCGGCGCATAGGGACCGGTCTGGCCGAAGCCGGTGATCGAGCCGTAGATCAGCCGCGGGAACCGGGCGCGAAGCTGCTCGTAGCCGAGACCGTATTTCGCCAGCGCGCCGACCTTGAAGTTCTCCACCAGGATGTCGCTGCCGGCGATCAGCTTCAAGGCGATCTCCTGCCCTTCCGGCCGGCCGATATCCAGGGTGACCGATTGCTTGTTGCGGTTCACGCCGACGAAATAGGCGCTTTCACGGGTGCCCGACATGGTTGGCGGGGCGAAGCCGCGGGTGTCGTCGCCGGCACCGGGCCGCTCGATCTTGATCACCTCCGCGCCAAGGTCCGCCAGCATCTGCGCACAGGTCGGACCGGCCAGGACACGGGTCAGATCGAAGACGCGCAGGCCCCGGAGCGGACCGGTGGCTTGTACGCCCGCAGGTTCTGTCATATCGCCCTCCAGTTGTAGTTGATCTTTCGCAGCACAACTCGGTAAACAGTCTAGATCGCCAAGAGGCAAGCGACCAATCCCGAGAGCGGGATATGGCCGAACAGCCCGGGACGGGGATACACGGAAAATGACTCAGGACTCGATTGAAGGACCGCGATCCTGGCACGCCGCTCTGCTGACGTTGCTGATTCTGTCGATTTCGTTTGGCTCGCCTCTGATCATTGTTGTTGGCCTGAAGCCGATGCAGGCGGCGCTGCATGTCGATCGCGGCGTGCTGTCGGTGGTGGCGGCGCTGGTGTGGATCGGCAACGGTCTCGGCGGTATCCTGATGGGCTGGCTGGCGGACCGCATCGGCGTGCGCCGGACGGTGATGCTGGGCGTGACCATGATGGCGGCCGGTCTGGCCCTGTCCAGCCTGGGGACCATCTGGGCGCTGCTCGTCGGCCATGGCCTGCTGATCGGTTTCCTGGGCAATGGCGCCATCTATGCGCCGCTGATAGTCCATGTCAGCCGCTGGTTCGATCGCCGCCGTGGCACCGCCATCGCATTGATATCCTCCGGCCAGTATGTCTCGGGCATCATCTGGCCCACCGTCATGCAGGCCGGGATCGATCGCTATGGCTGGCAGGCGACGATGCTGGCCTACGCCGTGGTGGTGCTGGCACTGTTGCCGCTGCTGCCCCTGCTGCATGCCGCCCCGGAAGCCAAATCCTCGCCGCTCGGCCCTGCCGCCGGCTTGCCTGGCGCCGGCCAAGCCGTCCTGGGCATGCCGCCCAATGTCGCGATGGCACTGATCTGCCTGGCCAGTTTCCTCTGCTGCGTGCCGATGGCGCTACCGGCGTCCCACCTTGTAGCGCTCTGCGGCGATGTCGGAATTCCCGCCGTCCAGGGCGCCGCGATGCTGTCGGTGATGCTGGCCTGCGCCTTTCTGTCCCGCCAGTTCTGGGGCGCCTTCGCCGACCGCTTCGGCGGCCTGCGCACCATAATGACTGGATCATTCTTTCAGATGCTGGCAATCGGCGCCTTCATGCTGACCCGGAACGAGATTGGCCTGTTTACCATCGCTGGCGCCTTCGGACTTGGCTTCAGCGGCATCATACCATCCTATTCGGTGGCCATCCGTGACCTGTTCCCGGCGAAGCAGGCGTCCTGGCGCATCCCGATGGTGTTGTTCACCGCGATGTCCGGCATGGCGGCCGGCAGTTGGTTCGGCGGCTGGCTGTATGATGTGTATTTGTCCTACACGGTCGCCTTCGGCGTCGGGGTGCTGTTCAACCTCGGCAACCTCGTGGTGATCGTCGCGCTTGTCAGCCGCCTGGCGCGTGATCCCGCGCGGCGGCGCTCCGGCCTGATGCGGGCGAAGGTAGGCCAGGGCGCTGCCTTGGACCCGCAAAGGGGCTGATGCCCCTTTGATCCCCGTCCAGGGATTTGGCGGAGAGGGGGCTACTCAGTCGTTGCAACCGCCTCGGTCGCCCCCTCTCCGCCAAATCCCTAAATGGGTTCCAAGGGCGTCAGCCCTTGGCGGGGTTCGGGGCAGCGCCCCGATCTTGCTTCCTCTCACGCCGCCGCTCCGCGGCGCAGCAGCACCAGCATCAGCAGCATTCCCGGCACCGCACCGGCCATGCACACACCATAGAACAACGGCCATCCCAGCGACGCTGCCATCACGCCGGACACCGCGCCAAGCGTGTGAATGGCAAGCTGCGGCAGCGAGGACAGCAAGGCGTATTGGGTCGCCGCGAATTCCCGCGCGCACAGGGCTGACAGGAACGTGAGGAATGCCGCATCCGCCAGACCCTGGGCAAATGCCTCCAGCGTGACGGTTGCATACAGGGTCGGCTGATCGCCGGCCGCACCCGCCAGCACGACGTACATCCCCATCGCCACGGTCTGCGCCCAGCCGGTGATCAGCAGCGTTCGCCCGACACCGATCCGCGTCACCAGCCAGCCGCCGAAGGTGATCCCGGCCAGCGTCGCGCCAAGCGAAAACAGCCCGGTTCCGGCGATCGCCGCCTTGTCGAACCTCAGATGCCGGTAGAACGGCGCGGTCATCAGGCCGGCCATCGCCTCGCCCAGCTTGAACAGCGCCACGAACGCGACGATCAGCAGCGCCGAGGGCCGCGCCAGGAACGATCGCACCGGCTCGACCACCGCATGACGCAAGCCGGCGGCCGGACGTCCAGGGCTGGGCGGTTCGCCCGGCGCCAACAGCGTGATGCCACAGCCGCAGGCCATCAGGGCGGCGCCCCCCAGCAATGCTGCGCGCCAGCCGAACAATCCAGCCGCGGCGATGATGCCGGTGGTGGAAACCAGCAAGGCGATCCGGTAGCCCCACACATAAGCCGCCAGTGCGACCCCCTGCCGCCGCTCCGGAAAGACCTCGATCCGCCAGGCATCGATGGCGATGTCCTGAGTCGCCGACAGGACCGCCACGCCGGCCGCGGCACCAAATGCCAGCATGGGAACCCCCAGGACCAGAACCCCCGGATCGGCCAGCGCCAGCAGCACCGCGGCAACCGCCAGCAGCGGCTGGATCAGCATCAGCCAGCCGCGTCGTCGCCCCAGCACGCGCAAGCCCGCCATCGGCGGCGGCTGGTCCAGCAGCGGCGCCCAAAGGAATTTCAGTGAATAGGCAAGGCCGATCCATGCCGTCAGCCCGACCACCGCCAGCGAGACCCCGCCATCGGACAACCACAGACGCAGCGTGAAGCCGGACAGCGGCAGCGGCAGCCCCGAGACGAAGCCATAGGCCGCCATCACCGCCAGTTGCCGATCAAGGCGCATCCGCCGGACTTACGCCATGATCGGTTCAGAATGCATCATCACCAGCGTCCGATCATGGCTTGACTCCCGGTCTGATCACGCGATCCACGCCTTCCGACGGGTGAACCTCGTGGCATCACGCGCTACGCCGGAATATTCGCATCCCCCCGGCCCAACGCGCGCTGCATGGTCACGACATCGACCCAGCGGCCAAACTTCACACCGGCGGACTTCATCGTGCCAATCATATGAAAGCCCAGGCTGGCATGCACCCCGATCGAGCCGACATTCTCCGAATCACCGATCACCGCGATCATTTGCCGCATCCCCTGGGCGGTGGCGAGTTCAATCAGCTTCGCCACCAGCGCCTTGCCAACGCCCTGGCCGCGCACGTCCTCGCGCACGTAGATGCTGTCTTCAACGGTATAGCGGTACGCGGAGCGTTCGCGAAACGGTGTATAATAACCAAACCCGAGGACGCCGGTCGCATCACAGGCCGTCAGCCAGACGCAGTCCTGCCGCATGACCTTGCGCAAGCGTGCCAGCATCTCCTCCACCGGCGGCGGCTCTTCCTCGAAGGTTCCGGTTCCGTTCAGGACGTGATGCGCGTAGATGGTCTGGATGTCAGCGATGTCGGCTTCCGTTGCATGTCGAATATCCATATCCGTCACATTCCTTCCTGATCGCTGCCCCGAGACTATGCGGAAATTTTCGCCTTGACGACTGGCCGTTCCACGGCACGCCACGAATAATGGGGTTTCGCTGCTGACCCTCGCCTGACAGTATCGGAAACGTCGTAAGGCGCCAGCTTTGTTCGGCGGCGGTTCTAGTGCGATGTCGAAATAAAGATTTCTGTTGGATCGCCGGCTTCAATTCGACATAATCGTGACCGTGATCGACAAGTCGCCGAGATAATGACGATTTGGGGATGTGGTTCGCGGAAATCGGCCCCACCGGTCCGCTATTCGGTGGATGTCGGGGATCTTGCATCCGTGTTATCAACCGGGCGAAGCAACGTGGCCACCTGGATCATCGCCGGGATGGTTCGCCGTTGCCTGCTGCGCCGCTAAAAGGGTTAGCTTGTGGATATATCCGACGGACACTCACCGGGGTCACTCGGCGGCAACCGCGCGCCGATAACGGTTGCCCGGTCGAATGCGAGTGGCGGCGGCAGCGGCGCTGGCATGTCGTCCGCCGCGGCTGCCCCCGGCAGCGGGCCGATCCATCCGCGGCTGCTCGCGTTGATGATGGCGGCCCGCTATTACGGTCTGGAACTCGATCCCGCCGATTTCCGGCCCGGTCCGAACGAAACCGCGCCCACCGCCGCGGCCCTGTCGAAATGGGCCCAGGATACCGGCATGTGGTCACGCGCGCTTCGCCTGCGCTGGCGGCATCTGTTCTCCGTCACCGGCGCCGGCCCCGTCGTCCTGCTGTTCAACGACGGGTCCGCCGGCCTGCTGACCGGCTCCAACGCCGAAACCAGGATCGTCTTCATCCGTGATCCGCGCGCGCCGGAAGCCGAACCGCCGATCCCGGTCGACGAGATGCGCCTCGCCGAGGTCTGGAGCGGTGATGCCGTCCTGCTGCGGGCGGACCGCAGCCAGTCCGAGGCCGACCCGCCCTTCACCCTGCGCTGGCTGACCAGCCTGGTGATGCAGGAAGGCAAGCACCTCCGCGACCTGCTGATCGCCTCGTTCTCCATCAGCATCCTGACCATCGTGCCGCCGCTGATCGTCATGCAGGTGGTCGACCGGGTGCTGTCCCACCACAGCTACTCGACGCTGTTCCTGATCTCCAGTTTCGTCCTCGTCCTGGTGCTGTATGAAACCTTGCTGGGCTACGCCCGCCGCCTGATCATCCTGGTGGTCGGCGTGCGTACCGACGCCAAGCTCAACCTGCATGTGTTCAACCGCTTGATCCGTCTGCCGCTGGACTACTTCGAGCGCCACCCGGCCGGCGAGACGATGTATCGCGTGACCCAGGTCAACGCGGTGCGCCAGTTCATCACCGGCAAGCTGATGACCACCCTGCTGGACATGATCACGCTGGCGGTCCTGCTGCCGTTCCTGTTCTACCTCAACGCCACCCTGGCATGGATCGTGCTGGTCTGCGCCACATCGATCATGCTGATCATCCTGGCCTTCCTGCGGCCGCTCCGACTGATCTACAGCAGGGTGATCGCCGCCGAGACGATGAAGTCCGCCGTGCTGGGTGAGACGATCTTCGGCATCAAGACCGTCAAGTCGCTGGCGCTGGAGCCGCAGCGCAAGGCGCTGTGGGACGAGAAGGTCGCCGAGGTCGGCAAGTGGCGCATGGAACTCGGCAAGCTGTCCAACTGGCCGCAGACCCTCGTCACGCCGATCGAACGGTTCATGTGGATGGGCGTCATCCTGGTGAACGCCTACCTGGCGCTGTCGGACGAGAGCGGCACCTATCAGATGGGCAGCATGATCGCGTTCATGATGCTGGCCCAGCGCGTCAGCACGCCGCTGGTCAGCCTGGCACGCCTGGTGGAGGAATGGGAGGAGGTCGCCGGCTCGATGATGCAGGCCGGCGAGGTGCTCAACCGGCCGCTCGAGATCGATGCCGCGTCCGGCGGGCTGCGACCGAAATTCGCCGGCGCGGTCAGCTTCGACGACGTCACCTTCACCTATGCCGGCACCAAGCTGCCCGCGCTCGACCGCATCAGCTTCTCAGTTCCAGCCGGCACCATGCTCGGCCTGGTCGGCCGCTCGGGTTCCGGCAAATCCACCGTCACCCGCCTGTTGCAGGGCATCAACCGGGAATATTCCGGCTTCCTCAAGATCGACGGCGCCGACCTGCGGGAAATCAACCTGCGCCACCTGCGGTCCAGCTTCGGCGTCGTGCTGCAGGAGAACTTCCTGTTCCGCGGCTCGATCCGCGACAATATCCTCGCCGGCCGTCCGGGCCTCACGCTCGATGACGCGATCCGGGCCGCCCGTCTCGCCGGCGCCGAGGAATTCATTGAGCGGATGCCGAACGGCTATGAAACCTATATCGAGGAAGGCTCGCCCAACCTGTCCGGCGGCCAGCGCCAGCGCCTGGCAATTGCCCGCGCGCTAATCACCGACCCGCGCATCCTGATATTGGATGAGGCGACCAGCGCGCTCGATCCGGAATCGGAGGCGCTGGTGAACGCCAACCTGGCGCGTATCGCCCGCGGCCGGACAATGTTCATCGTCTCGCACCGGCTGTCCTCCCTGGTCGATTGCGACCTGATCCTGGTGCTCGAGCGGGGCCGGCTGATGGATATCGGCCCGCATGCCGCGCTGCTGGAGCGTTGCGCCATCTACCGCACGCTCTGGAACCAGCAAAACCGCCATCTCAACAAAGAAGGTTCAGGTCATGCAGCTCTTGCTCCGACCCTCCTCCAAGGCGATTAGTACGGCGGCGGCTGACCGGCACGATCCGACCTTGCCGGCCATCCTAGAGTATCAGTCGCCCTCCAGCGCGATCATCAACATGCCGATGCCGCGGATCGCGCGCGGCTTCACGATGACCATCACCAGTATGATCCTGGCGCTGATCGTCCTCGCCGCCGTCATCAAGGTCGACCAGGTCGTCACCGCCAGCGGCGTGGTTGTCTCCCGCGCGCCCACCGTAGTGGTGCAGCCGCTGGAGACATCGATCGTTCGCTCGATCGACGTGTCGGTCGGCGACGTCGTGCATGCCGGCCAGGTGCTGGCCCGCCTCGATCCCACCTTCGCCGCCGCCGACCTCGGCGCGCTGGTCGCGCAGGTCGCCGCGCTTCAGGCTCAGGTCTCCCGCATGCAGGCCGAGATGGCCAACCGCCCGTTTACCTACACCGGCCTGGAACCCAACCTGGCGTTCCAGGCCGCCGTCTATGCCCAGCGCCAGTCGGAATTCAACTTCAAGATGGAGAACTACCGGCAGAAGGCGGACAGCCTGGCCGCCACCCTGGCCCGCTCCCGCGCCGACGAGGTCAGCTATGCCGACCGGCTGAACTACGCCAAGACGCTGGAGCAGATGCGGCGCGACCTTGAGCATATGAACGTCGGTTCAAAGCTGAACACCCTGTCGGCGATGGACAGCCGAGCCGAGATGCAACGCAATCTGGATGCCGCGCGGGAGACCTCGGCCGGTGCCCAACGAGACCTCGCGGCGCTGATCGCCGAACGCAACGGCTACGTGCAGAGCTGGCATGCCGATGTGGCGGAGAAGCTGACCGATGCCCTCGCCAAGCTGTCCGATGCCCGAGAAAACCTGAACAAGGCGCAGCTCCGCCGCCAGCTCGTCGAGCTGCGCGCGGAACGCGATGCCACCGTGCTGACGGTCGGCAAGGTGTCGGTTGGCTCCGTGCTGACCGCGGGCCAGCAGTTCATCACCCTGGTGCCGTCCGACGCGCCGCTGGAAGTCGAGGCCAATATCGCCGGCAAGGACGATGGACATGTCCATGTCGGCGATCCCGTCGATATCAAGTTCGATACGTTCCAGTACTCGCAATACGGTCTGGCGCACGGCGTTGTCCGCCTGGTCAGCGCCGACAGCTTCTCGGCGCAGGACGAGCAGCGCAACCCGACCGGCGCCGCACCGATGCAGCAGACGATGGGCACGGTCTGGTATCGCTCCAGGATTACACTCGATGAGATCAACCTGCATGGCACACCGAAGAACTTCCATCTGGTTCCCGGCATGCCGATCGAGGCGGACATCCGGATCGGCAAGCAGACCGTGATGCACTACCTCCTCGGCAAGCTCGTGCCGCTGGCCACCGAAGGCATGCGGGAGCCGTGAAGGCTCCCCGCCAGCCGTAACCGGACCGAAACAGACCCCGGACGCAACAGACATGGCTCTTTTCACCAGGCTCATCGCGGGGTTCTCGCCGCAAGCTGCCTTGAGGCGGGCAATCCGGCTGCAGGAGGACGGCGACGTCAAGTCCGCCTTCCCGCTGCTGTCGAAGGCGGCGCGCTCCGCTCTGCCGGAAGCCGAGTTCCGCATCGGACGCTGCTACCTGGAAGGCGCCGGCGTCCCGCCCAGCCGATCCGAAGGCGTGCGCTGGGTCGAGCGTGCGGCGACCAGGGGCTATGTGGAGGCGCAGGCTCTGCTCGCGACACTCTGCCTGCACGGCATGGCGGCCGGCGAGTCCGAGGCCGGCCCCGCCGTCGGCAGTGGCCTGTTCAGCGGTCAGAGTCTAGGTGAACCCGATTTCGCCGCCGCCGCCAGATGGGCGCGTCTTGCGGCGGAGGGCGGCTCCGTCGAGGGGCAGGCGGTCCTTGGATATATCCTGACCGGCGGCCCGGAAGACTTGCGCAACCTGCAAGAAGGCGACGATTGGTACAAGAAATCCGCCGCCGGCGGGTGTCCGCAGGGCCAGCTTGGCTATGCCCTCGTCCTGGCCCGGGACGCCAACAACCCGGAGAACCAGGCGGAACTGCTGCGCCACCTGCGAGAGGCGGCGGACAAGGGCTTGGCAACCGCCTTGTACCTCTTCGGCATGGTCAATGAACGTGGCCTTGGCGTGCCGCAGGATCGCGCCGTCGCGGCGAATTGCTACCGCCAGGCGGCGATCAAGGGCCATCGCGGCGCCCAGGCCCGGTGGGGCTTCGCGCTCATGCAGGCCAACGGCGTCGAGGCGAACCCCGTGGAAGGCGAGTCCTGGCTCCGTCGCGCCGCGCTGGCCGGCGATGCGGAAGCCGCCGCGCTGGTCGGCGACATCTATGCCAAGGGCGGTAGCCTGCCGCCGAACTACGCCGAGGCGGCCATGTGGTTCAAGCGGGCGGCGGACGCCAACCATCGCGGCGCCGCCCGTGCCCTGGGTATGCTGCACCTGACCGGCGCCGGCGTGCCGCGCGATCAGCAGGAGGCCGCCAGGCTGTTCCGCGTCTCCGCCCAGGCGGGTGACACCAACGCCCATGTCGATCTCGGCAACCTGCTGCTGCGCGGCCATGGCGACGAGCAGGACCAGGTCCGCACGCGGGAATGGTTCGAACAGGCGGCGGCCTCCGGCGACCTGATCGCGGCGTTCAATTTCGGCGTCTGCCTGGCCGAGGGCGTCGGCATCGAGCGTGACGACCGCAAGGCCGCCGAATGGCTGCTGCGCGCCGCCGATGGCGTGGTCAACGCGCAATACTGGTACGGCCGCATGCTGGTGGAAGGTCGCGGCGTCGAAGCAAATCCCGAGGCAGGCCGCATCTGGATTACCAAGGCCGCCGATGCCGGCATGATCGACGCCCAGGTGATGCTCGCCGACATGATGCTGTCCGGACGCGGCGGGTCCAAGGATCATCCGGCTGCCCTCGTCCTGTTTCAGAAAGCCGCCGACCAGGGCCATGTCGGCGCCATGTTCGCCATCGGCGCGATGCATGGCGGTGGTCACGAGGTGGCGATGGACCGCGTCGTCGCTCAGCGCTGGTTCCAGTCCGCCGCCGAACGCGGCCATCCCTATGCCCAGATGATGCTGGGGCGCTACCTGTACCGCAACCTCGCCGGCGTGCAGGATACCGAGACCGCCCGCCGCTGGCTGGAACGTGCCCTCGCCCAGGGGATGCAGGACGCCAAGGCCGATCTCGCCGCGCTGCCGCCCGCGCGGGAGACGCTGCCGGAGACCACTCAAACAGCGGCGATTCAGGCCGCCGGCGACTGACCGGTGCGGCCGAGCGGCACCGGTGAACAATCCGTCGTCGCGCTCGCCCGCACTGCAGTGGCGCATGGCCATGCCGCACTGGCCGCCGGGCAGACCGGCCTCGCGCTGCGCTGGCTGGATCGCGCCCATCGGCTGGTGCCGGACGATCCGAATGTGATGTTGTCGCTGGCGAGCGCCTGCCTGGCGCAGCATCCCAGCCGAGCCGCCAGCCTGTTCCGCATCGTCGCGGAAAAGCACGATAACCGCCATGCCTGGTTCGGCGTCGCCGCGGCAACCCTGCGCAGCAGTGCGGCCGCCGCGGCCGCCGAACCGCTCGCCAGCGTGCTGGCTGGACATGCCTTCAGGCCGGATTTGGCGGCCCTCGCGGATCAGGTTGCCTGCGTTGCCGGCGCTCCGGGATGGTGCGGCCTGAGTTCCGGCGGCACGCTGGAAATTCATCCCGCGAGCCCGGCCAGGATCGAGATCCGTCTGGACGGCAAACCGCTTCGCGGCACCCGCCTGCCTGCCGGCTGGACAAGCAACCGCCGCATCGACGTGTCGATCGGCGGCCGACCCGCCTTGGGCAGCCCAATTCAGATCAGCCGAATCCGCCGCACCGTCGGTTGTGTGGAAGCCTGGCAGGGCGGCATCCGCGGCTGGGCCTGGCATCCTGGCGACCCGGACTCGCCCGTGGTGCTGACCGTGACGGGCCCGTCCGTTCGGCATCAGCGGACCGTCCACGCGAGCGCCGAGACCGTCGATATACCGGATACTGGACCGCTCGCCCGGCCGCGGCTCTTCAGCTTGACCGCCGACGCCCTGATGCAGGCCCAAGGAAACCCCAAGGGGAACGTCCAGGGGAAAGACAGCGGGAATACCAACGCGCTGATCCATGTCCGCGGCCCGGACGGCTGGGACCTGCTGGGCAGTCCGCTTGATCCCGCCGCCGAACCGGCAGCCCAGCGCGACGCGGCTCGCCTGCTCGCGCGGCTCTATCCTGCCCAACCGCGCACGGCAGCGGCCCGCGGCCGCATCGCCCTGTCAGGTCCCATGTTGCGCGCCAATGCGCCGGTTCCCGCCGAACCGGTTGGCGTGGATCGTCGCAAGCGTGAGGTCACCGTGGTGATCCCGGTGCACGACGGCGCGGCGGTCGTCACGGCGTGCCTGGCCAGCGTGCTCGCCGCTGCCGCTTCGGGTACACGCGTTCTCGTGGTGGATGACGGCTCATCGGATGCGGCACTGATCGCCACGCTGGATAACCTGGCGCGGCGCCGCGAGATCAGGCTGATCCGGCACACCCGTGCGCTGGGCTTTCCAGCCAGCGCCAACGCCGGGATCCTGGCGGCGGCCGGTCGCGACGTGGTGCTGCTGAACAGCGACACGCTGGTGCCGCAAGGAACATACCAGGCGGTGTCGCAGCCGAAGCCCCAACGCTGGCTGGATCGCCTGCGCGACGCGGCCTATAGCGCGCGCAACATCGGCACCGTGACGCCGCTCTCGAACGACGCCTCCATTCTCAGCTATCCCGGCAATACCGGCACCAATCCTCGTCCCGACCAGGCGACAACCGATCGGCTGGATCGCCTGGCTTGGCGCGCCAACGGCGGCGAGGTCGTCGATATTCCCGTCGGCGTGGGATTCTGCCTATACCTTCGCCGCGACTGCCTGAACGCGGTGGGACGCCTGCGTGCCGACCTCTTCGCCCAGGGCTACGGCGAGGAGAACGACTTCTGCCTGCGCGCGCGCCGGCTGGGCTGGCGCAATGTCGCGCTGGCCGGGCTGTTCGTCGGCCACCATGGCGGCACCAGCTTCGACACCAGCGCCAGCCATCTGCGCGCGCGCAACGCCCGCATCATCGAACGGCTGCATCCAGGGCACGACGCCCTAATCGCCCGCTTCATCGCGCAAGATCCCTTGGCGCCCGCCCGCCGACGCATCGATCTGGCCGCCTGGAGCGCCGGCGGGCGGGGCAGGGAACCCGCCGTCATCCTGATCACCCACAACGACGGCGGCGGCGTCGAGCGACGTATCGAACAAGCCAGACGCGACCATGCCGCCGCCGGGCGGCGCCCGATCGTGCTGCGCCCGGCGGCGCAGCCGGATGGCGGCCTCGCGATCGCTGTTCAAGACGGCACCGCGCGCGGTTTCCCGAACCTGATCTATGCCATGCCACGCGAACTGTCCGCCCTGCTCCGGTTGCTGCGCGCTGCCAGGCCGGCCTGTGTGGAGGTGCATCATGTCCTCGGCCATTCACCCGCGATCCATGATCTGGTGACCCGCCTCGGTGTGCCATACGACGTGCATGTCCACGACTACGCCTGGTTCTGTCCGCGCCTGTCGCTGCTGGGCGCGCATGATCGATACTGCGGCGAACCCGATCTGACGGACTGCGAGGCATGTGTCACCGACCTCGGCCATTTCTTGTCGGAGACCATCACGGTCGCCGCGCTGCGAACCCGTTCGGCACGCTTCCTGGCCGCGGCACGCGCTGTCGTTGCACCTTCCAACGATGCCGCCATCCGGATGCGGCGGCATTTCCCCGGCCTGTCGCCGGTGGCCATTCCGCATGAGGACGATGCCGCCATCCCGTGCGCTGGCCGGCGCACGCAACGCGACGGCCGGCTGCTGATATGCGTGGTCGGCGGCATTGGCGTGCACAAGGGCTATGACGTCCTGCTCGCCTGCGCGCGCGATGCGGTTCGGCGGGACCTGAACCTTGAATTCGTTGTTGTCGGCCACACGATCGACGATGAACGCCTGCTGGCGACTGGCCGCATCTTCGTTACCGGTCATTATCAGCCGGACGAGGCGGTTGCCCTGATCACCGCCCAGCATGCGCGCCTGGGTTTCGTGCCGTCGATCTGGCCGGAAACATGGTGCCTCAGTCTCGGCGACATCTGGCGGGCCGGCCTGCCGGCCGCGGCATTCGATATCGGCGCGCCGGCTGAGCGCATTCGTGCAACCGGAAGAGGTTTTCTGCTTCCATTAGGTCTATCTGCGGGTGCTATTAATAACGCATTGGTTGTAGCGGCCGGGGCGCCTCATCATGCATAACACCGCGAACGCGCTTCATCCCGCCCGCGACCCTGCCTGAGCCGTCGCATAAGCTGAACAATGCCCAGAACACCAAGAGGTCGAGACAATTCCATGTCCGAAGTCATGAGCGCCGAGGTGGCCGCCGCCAAGCCGGGACGGCCCAAGCGGAAGGCGGAAGATGCGCCCGCGTCCCCAGGTCGCGTCGCTGAACTACGTGTGTCAGCGCATTTGATGACGCTGGAGACAGGCCTTTACTGTGTGTTCCCGACACCGGGAAGCCCCGAGCCGGATCCGGCCACCGGGCTTCCCGGTGTCCGGGTAACGCCCGCACCCGGCATAGCCGGCCGGCCGGAGGCTGTCAGCGTCAGCACTTTCCGGGAAGACGGCTGGCTCAACGGCACCGCCGCGCTGGTGCGGGTGACCGACGGCGCCGCACAGATCCTCGTGTCGGTCTATCAGAATATCCGTCAGGGTGCCGATGCGGCGCCGCGCCTGCAGGTTCTGCGGCTGAGCAAGGAGCCAAACGGTGCCGCGTCCGAACCGCAGCCGGCGGCGCTCCGGCCTCCGCCGCCCGCCGACCATGCGCCGCCGGAAAACGACCCGGCGGCCAATCCGGAAATCATGGCCCACGTACAGCGCATGGGCGACGTCGGCGGCACCATCGGCGACTGGATCGGCGTCAAGGGCAGCAAGCAATGGATGGAAGGCTTTGGCCTCGCACCCCAGGGCCATATCTCGATGCAGGACATCGAATACCAGGCCGTGCTTGGCCGCAACTGGCTGTCACCCTGGGTCGAGGGTGGCAAATACTGCGGCAGCCGCGGCATGGCACTCCCGCTGCTCGGCCTCAAGGTCCGGCTGAAAGGCGAGGCGGCGACGGCGTTCACCTGCACCTATGCGGCGACCTTTGTCGATGGCACCGCCGTTGGACCGGTCAATGCCGGCGAATCCTGCGAGGCGGAAAGCCTGGCGCCGCTGGAAGCCTTCCAGATCATCATGCAACCGCATAACGCCGCGGTGAAGCTCGTGAAGGACCTGAAGAAGGCGGACGACAAGAAGCCAGTCCCAAGGCCGAAGCCAAAGCCGTCCACGAAGCTGGCCGCGCGCCGCTAGCACATCCGATGGGACGAGTGCCGAATGCGAACAGCGCCTGAAGCGGATTCCAGGCGCCTTCGGTTACCAGGATCATCGCGGTACGCTCCACGTCCGGATGGAAGCAACCGCGCTAGCCGGCGGATCGATCACGTGAGGAACCCAGCTTGAAGTTTCTGTTTGTCCATCAGAATTATCCCGGGCAGTTCCTGCACATCGTCCGCCATCTGGTCGCCATGCGGCGGCACGAGATCCTGTTCATCACCGAGCCGAACATGAACGAGATCGCCGGGGTACGCAAAATTCCCTATCTGCGTCCGGCACTGAACAACAAGGAAACCCATATCGCCGCGCGCGAACTGGATGACGGTGTCAGGCGGGCGGAGACCGTCTTCAAGGCAGCCTATGGCCTGAAGCATCTCGGCTTCAGGCCCGACATCATCATCGGCCACCATGGCTGGGGCGAGATGCTGAACCTGCGCGACGTCTGGCCGGACGTGCCGATGCTAGGCTACATGGAATTCTACTACCAGTTCAACGCCGCCGACGTGGGCTTCGATCCGGAATTCCCGCACGATCCACTCGACTACCCGCGGATCAGGGCGAAGAACGCCATCAACCACATCGCGCTGAACCTGGGCGGGGCGGGGCAGACCCCAACGCGATGGCAGTTGTCGACCTATCCGGACTGGGCGCGCAAGCGGATCGACGTGGTCTGGGAAGGCGTCAATCTGGACGCCTGCAGCCCGGATCCGCGAGCCCACAGAAAGCCGCTCAAGATCGGCGGCATGACGATCCGCCCGACCGACAAGCTGGTAACCTACGTCGCCCGCGACCTGGAGCCGTATCGCGGTTTCCACATCATGATGCGCGCACTGCCGCACCTGTTGCGGGCGCGTCAGGACATCAAGGTCGTCATGATCGGCGGCGATGGCGTCAGCTACGGCAGCGCGCCCCAGCAGGGCGGCACCTGGCGGGAGCAGATGCTGAAGGAACGCGGCGCCGAGATCGACCTGGACCGTGTCGTGTTTCCCGGCCGCGTCAGCTACGAGACCTACATCGCCACCCTCCGGCGATCCGACGCGCATGTCTATCTGACCTACCCCTTTGTCGCATCATGGTCGCTGCGCGAAGCGCTGGCGGTCGGCTGCCCGGTGCTCGGCAGCGACACCGAGCCGGTGCGCGAATTCATCACCCATAGCGATAACGGGTTGCTGGTTCCGTTCCTCGAGCCGGCGGCCATCGCCACGGCGGTGCTTGATTTGCTGGAGGACAAGGCGCTGTCCCGCAAGCTGCGCGGCAATGCGCGCCGATACGCCGAACAGCGGCTGGCGATGGAGGATTATCTCGCCGCCTATGACGCCACGATCGGACGGCTGACCGGAGAGAATCCCGCCTCCGCCGCCGTGGTGGCGGTGCCCAACCTACCGACATCTTTCGCCACCCTCAGGCGGCGCAAGGCCGCCTGAGCAGAAACCGGCATGCCGATGGCGGTCGGCATCATCGTCATTCATGCTGAGTGAAACATGCTCCAACTGGGCATCAGACGCTCATTTCATCTCGGCGATCGATGCCGTTTACAGCGGCTCCGATGCTAACGATTTCTTAACAAACGAGCGATATAAGGAAGCAACCAGTCCTCGGGAATTGCCTAAAAGTAAACACCAACGTCGGCCATGCCAAATCTTTCGATCATCTCCCATTTTTACAATCAGCCGCACCTTGTGCAGGAGCAAATCGCTTATTGGGAGACGCTCCCGGACGCCATTCTATCGCAGGTCGAGTTCATTCTGATCGACGATTGCTCGGAGCAGCCCCTGCTATACGGTCCTACCAGGATCGACTTGAAGGTATTCCGTATCGTTACACAAATTGCATGGAACCAGCCTGGTGCAAGGAACCTGGGCAGCTTTCATGCGCGCGCGGAATGGGCGCTGTTTTTCGACATCGATCAGCGATTTTATAGCGAACCTCTCGACGCTATTTTAAAGAATCTGGCTCATATGGACCCGATGACGATGTATAACTTGCGCAGCAAGAAATCTCGTCTGGGCGATCAGGATTGGTCCGACAGGCCTAATTCAGCCTCGGATCTCTGTTTCCATCTTAATACGTTTCTAGTCAACCTGCCCGCGTTCAAACTTCACGGCATGTACGACGAAGATTTTTCCGGTCATTACGGTTACGATGACACCTACATGCTCAATGTTTGGGCCAAACAAGGCGGCAAGCGCGTTCTATACAACGATCACGAATACTTTAACGAGGTGGGCATCGGGACGGCCGGCCTCGATCGCGATCTTGGCTACAACCTGTCATTGGCGGAAAACAAGGTCCGGGCGGGACTGCATAACTCCAGTGGCGTCTTGCGCTTTGCCTGGGAGCCGGTGCAACTCGTGACTGAACGACAGACACCCCTTGCGGACGCACATCGCGATCCGAACCCGACCTGCCGGGATCTCATGCGGCGGCTCCAGGGCACGGATATTTATGCCGGGTTCGTCCCCACTTTCGCCGAGGATCGGCAAGGCTGGAACAGCCAGCATCCGGCGTTCGATTGCATCGTCGCCGAAGTCCGCCCGAGCGTCATCATCGACGTCGGCGTGTGGAAGGGCGGATCAACCATCTATCTCGCTGAAGCACTCGAAAGGCACGCCGTCAAGGGAACTGTCATTGCCGTCGACACGTTCCTGGGCAGTCTCGAGCATACGGACATGGCATCGGATCTGGTCGATCTCATCCCCCGGCGCCATGGCACGCCGCTGTTGTACGAGCAGTTTATTACCAACGTGGTTCGATGCGGCGTGAGCGACCGCGTCGTCCCGCTCCGCCAGACATCAACGCTCGCTGCCAAGCTGCTACAGCGCATCGGTGTGCAGGCCGGCCTTATTCACATCGATGCTTCGCATGAGTATGACGATGTGCTGAAGGATGCCCGGGCCTACTGGAATATTCTCGCGCCAGGCGGTTATCTGGTGGGCGATGACTATCACCCGGTTTGGCCTGGGGTGATGCAGGCCGCCGATGAATTTTCCGCCGAAGTTGGTGTGTCGCTATCCATTCAAACGCCAAAATGGATCATCCAGAAGCCGCGTTGATTGTCGGGCGGCATGCCGCCCAAGGTGGTTCCATTCGCGATTCAGGATCTGTTCAGGTATCTCGATTGCCCACGGCGCGGACACGGCGTTGAGCTCGGGCTGAAGACCGAGGTGGATGTTTTGCCATCAGCACCACAAGACGTCGCTGCCGTGCCATACAAGGTCTTGCTTGGCGCCCTTTGGCCGAGGCCGCGGGTCAGGACTTGGGCCCGTTGGTCTAAAAGAGGTTCAGATGGATGTCAGGCTGGAAGGGATGATTGGGACGATCGAGGGTGCCTGGTATGGGCTCTACCGCGAAACCGCGAAAATCGCCCAGGTCCCGGCGCAACAGGCTGATTTCCAGGACTTTGGGAATGGCTATGCCTTGGACAAACGCCATCCCGCCATAATTGTTCGCATGCAGATGCACCGGCAAATGATGCAGCGTGAGTTTCTCCATTAGCGTTATGACCTTGCCGAAAAATGCCGGCTCGTTGAGCCGGTCAAGATCATGGATTTCACAGACGATGACTTCAAACCGTTGAAGGCTTCGCGGATCAACCGACGAAAACACGTCATACTCGGCGCCTTCGATATCAAACTTCAGCAGCGGACGTTTGCCGCCGAGCGGTTCAAGTTTCGAACAGATATCGGTGAAGTCCAGGTAGCTGCCTTCACTGCTGGTTCCCCAACCAGCCTTGTAGAACGTGAAGTTGTCATGCGACGTCGGGGCGTGTTCGATCGTGTGATCAAATTGCAGGATACGCGCGCCGGCCTCCGCCAGTCGCAGATCGAAGCTGACATCGGAACCCACTCCGATCGACAGGACGACATCGCAACCAAGGCTGATCGCAGGTAGCACGTAGCCGCCGTCATAATCGTTGCCGACTCGAACTTTCTCGGCTGGAAGCATCGACCAGGGACGGATCATCCTGATGAGGTCCAGCACCTCTTTCTGAACGATTGCATGGGCACCGGGCATGACCGGTCCGACATCGGCCTTCGCCACCGGCGGAACGGCCGCGATTTGGGCTCCCCCCGCCGCCAGTTTCGCTAGTTGCCGCGCGGCGTTCTGCCAATTGAATACATCTAGAACCCGCCCACGCGCTGCGTTGAAATGCGTCCTTTCGAGGGTCTTGCCGACAGCGAAGCCGTCCATCGCACTGATCAGTGCCTCGAGATCAGGCTCGATGTATCGCCTGACGGACCCTTGCTCGGGCCGCTCGATCGCACGGAACTGTCCAGCGATCCGGCAAGCCACGCCGTCAGGACAGAAGTCATCGGTTGCCCCACCGTCCGTAACGATCACCGATGTGCCGCAGGCAATCGCCTCCAGCACCGGCAAATTGAAACCCTCGGCCCGATATGGCGAGACGTAGCAGTCCGCGATGCCATAGAGCGCCCGCAACTCCGCCCCGCTCAGATTGCCGCTGATCACCGAGATTGCCGCCAAGGTGTCGCTGGTCAGCAGTGATGGGTGATCCTTGCCGACGTTTTGGACCGTCTGCTCGGTCGTGACGCCGTACAGGCCGCGCTGGTCCTTGACGATCAGGCGCGCCCTGCGGCCCTGCTGGCGCAGCACGGCAAAAGCCCGCAGAAGCAGGTCGACGCCCTTGTTCCAAAACGAGCCGCCGACATTGACAAAGACGATCTCATCGTCGCGGATGTTGAGTGTGGCCCGGTTGATCGCGCGTTCCTCGCCGGTGAGCGGGCTGAAAACAGTGGTATCAACGCCAAGCGGAACGATCTTGACCTTGTCGGCGGCGAATCCGAATTCAACGATACGGTCGCGCGACCACGATGTCGTTGTTACGATGCAATTATCGTCGCGCGAAAAAAACCCATAGCGGCTCGGTTCGACCGCTAGGCTATTCCTCTCAAGCCCTAATTCGGTGATCATGAAGGTCAGGGTTCTGCGCCGGTCGTTGTCGGCTCCGGCGATGAAGGGGTAGGAGATCCGATAGACACAGTCAGTGTGGGCGTCCCCCGCGGGTGCGAGCGCGTCGATCTGCTGCTGTGCGATCGATGAAAAATTCGGCGCGTTGGTCTCCCGGCTCCACGCCTTGTTGAAGAATGGCAGATCCTGATGGAATAGCTGCAGGCCGTCGATCTTCAGCAACTCAAGGATCTGGTATTGGTTGATTAGCCCGTAGGAATGATTAAGCCCTCGCCATCCCTCGATGAGCAGCGCCGTGCGGGGCTGCGCCGCGACTTCGGTCCTGATCGGCGACCCGGTGTATGGCGGCATGTCATTCTCTATGTCTTGGTCGGCCTGGCTTGGCACGGGCGGCGTGGGACTAGGTTCGGCGATTTGTCGATCAGGGCAACCAGTCAGCGCCTATCCCACCGTGACAGTTGCGCGCCAGTCAGCGGTTACCGCGGCGGCAAAGCCTCGCGCCGAACCAGTTGCCCAGCATTGGGACAACTCGGGGCGTGCTCAAAGCGGAAGCCCGATGAACTGTTGGCGGTTGGACGAAGCGGAATCATCTGCTGCATCTCAGGCTCCGGAAAGGAACCCAACTCTGCCCTGCCGTTTGTTAAGGAAAGGTTAACACCTGACGTTGCCGCAGGCTACTTTCGGCGGTCGATCTCGTCGGACGCGTCCCGGCTGCTCGTCGTGAACCGGCGCACCCCGCGGGTCGCTACGTCCAGACCATTATCGATCGCCTCTTACTACATCCCGGCGCCTTGTGGCGCGACAAGCGACGCAATGCCGCCGATCGCGGGCAAAAGGACCCTCATGGCCGATAGCGCCGCCGCGCCCATCCACCTTCAAGGCAATCTGATGCAAGGCCGGCGCGGACGATGTGCCGGGGCAGCCGATCGTCCGGATGGCTGAACAGCATGGCGCCGTCAGTTGCAGCTATACGCCGTTCTTTGATCAGAATGTCTGCCTGCCGAACGGTGCCGTGGTGTTGTGCTGAATGGACTACGCGCTCAAGCACCGGATCGGCAACTTGCTGGAGCAGGATTATTACGACATGCTTGCCTCCGGCCGCCTGGCTCGGCTAGTCGGCGAGAACATCGACCCGCGCTTCTCTCGCAACTCGCTGTGCAAGATCTGCGATTGGGCGAAGCTACATCACGTCCAAGCGGTCAGGCAGTTCTGGCACAACGCCATGTGATGGGTGAAAGTTTGAGCATGCTGGAACGGCAACCGCGTTGAAATTCGTCAAAGCGGATCAACCCTATCACCGAATGTGTTCGTTGATCTGTATTACGCTCATTATGTTTCAATCGTTCAAGCCGATGGCCTCGAGGATCCAGGACTTTTTGTCCCTGAAGAACATATTGTCATGGTAGTAAAACGTCTGGACCAAAAAGTCCGTGCGCGAAGTCAGTCTCGGCACCTCCTTTTGGATTGAAGGTTAATGCTTCAAAAAACATTTTGCCGCATCAGACGTTTGTTTCTGAATACGCGGTGTCTGATATTCTTGATCCTTGCGATTACCGCGGCCCTGACGGCTCTGACGTTCCGACCCGCGATTGCTGGCAACGATGTGGCTATTCAGATTGTTGATGCATTCCAGGCTTTATTCGGTGTGCATGAGCATTTTCGGCCTGTGCATGCAAAGGGCATAGTTTGTGAGGGCAGCTTCATGCCGGCTCCAGGAGCAGCATCATTGAGCCAGGCTGCCCATTTACAGGGCGGCGATGTCCCTATTACGGTACAGTTTTCGGACTTTTCTGGAATACCCACGATCTCTGACAGTGGCGCCTTCGCCGGTCCGCGGGGCATGTCTATCAAGTTCATGCTTCCGGACGGGAGTGACACCGATATTGTCGCGCATTCCTACAATGGCTTCCCAGTCTCCACGCCTGAGGACTTTCTTGCCTTCCTGAAGGCGCTCGCGGCAGCGACCCATGGAGGCCCGTCCAAAGGTTCTGAACTCGACCAGTTTGCCGCCGCACATCCACACGCTCGCGAATTTTTAGATTCTCCCATGCCGGTCCCGCTCAGCTATGGCACGGAAAGCTTTTATGGAGTGAATGCGTTTCTGTTTACCAATGCTGCTGGTCAGAGCCGCTACGGGCGCTACATTATTCGGCCTTTGGCGGGGGAGGCGCACCTTACGCCAATGGATGCTGCTGGCCGCGGCCGCAATTTTCTGGCACAGGAGCTTTCAGGACGGCTGAAAGCAGGACCTGTGGAATTCCGTCTACTTGTTCAACTTGCGGAAGCAGGAGATAACGTCCGAGATGCCTCGGTGCCGTGGCCGCCAAATCGCCCCATCATCGAGCTTGGGACACTGTCACTTGGTAAACTTGCCGCTGATAATAGTGCGCTGCAGCGAGAGCTGTTTTTCACGCCCATGAACCTGCCACTAGGCATCGGAGGTTCAGGCGACCCATTACTTGCCGCTCGGACTCGGGCATATGGCAATTCCTACCACCGCCGCCACGACTAGAAGACATGCGGATGGTGATACACCGGATGCCGTACGGACCGTCGCATGACTCGGATGCCAAGTGTCCGGCCGTCGGCCCACGAACAGCAACGGCCAGCCCAATTCAACCGCGAAACCGCCCGCGCCTCTTGCCCCGGCCCATCGGGTTGTGCGACGACACATACAGTCGCGGACCGCGCCGAACATCGCGAGCAAGAGGTACAGATGGCCGACAGCGCCCCCGCACCAATCCCCCACCTCCAAGGCAGCCTGATGCAAGGCCGGCGGGGCCTCATCATGGGCGTGGCGAACGACCGGTCGCTCGCCTGGGGCATCGCCGCCGCCTGCGCCGCGCAGGGCGCCGACCTCGCCTTCACCTTCCAGGGCGAGGCGCTGGAGCGGCGGGTGCGCCCGCTGGCGGCACAGGCCGGGTCCAATCTGCTCTTCCCCTGCGACGTGGCCGACGAGGCCAGCATCGACGCCGCCTTCGCCAGCCTGCGGGACCGCTGGGACGGGCTGGACTTCCTGGTCCATGCCATCGGTTTCGCCGACAAGAACTTCCTGCGCGGCCGCTACCTGGATACCCCGCGGGCGGCGTTCCAGCAGGCGATGGACATCTCCTGCTATTCCTTCACCTCGGTCTGCCAGCGGGCGGTGCCGATGATGAAGCCGGGCGGCAGCCTGCTGACCTTGACCTACCTCGGCGCCGAACGCTGGGTGCCGCACTACAACGTCATGGGCGTGGCCAAGGCGGCGCTGGAAGCGTCGGTGCGCTATCTCGCCGCCGATCTGGGGTCGGCCGGCATCCGCGTCAACGCCATCAGCGCCGGCCCGATCAAGACACTGGCCGCCTCGGGCATCGGCGACTTCCGCTACATCCTGCGCTGGAACCAGCTCAATTCGCCGATGCGGCGCAACGTCACCATCGAGGAGGTCGGCGGCGCCGCCGTCTATCTGCTGTCCGACCTCGCCGCCGGCGTGACCGGCGCGGTGCAGCACGTCGACTGCGGCTACAACATCGTCGGCATGAAGCATCCGGACGCGCCCGACATCGCCGTGGTGGAGGGCTGACAGCTCGGCGGCATGTCGCACAACAGCTTCGGCCACCTGTTTCGCGTCACCACCTGGGGCGAGAGCCACGGCCCATCCATCGGCGCCGTGGTGGACGGCTGCCCGCCACGCCTGCCATTGACCGAGGCGGACATCCAGCCCTGGCTCGACCGCCGCCGCCCCGGCCAGTCCAGGTTCACCACCCAGCGTCAGGAACCCGACCAGGTGCGCATCCTGTCCGGCGTGTTCGAGGGCCTGACCACCGGCACGCCGATCAGCCTGATGATCGACAACCAGGACCAGCGGTCGCGTGACTACGCCGCCATCGCGGCACAATTCCGGCCTGGGCACGCCGACCTGACCTATGACCTGAAATACGGCATCCGCGACTATCGCGGCGGCGGCCGCGCCTCGGCCCGGGAAACCGCCATGCGCGTTGCCGCCGGCGCCATCGCCCGCCACGTTCTGGGTCTGGGCGCGACCATCCGCGGCGCGCTCGTCCAGATCGGCCCGCACGCCATCGACCGCGCCCGCTGGGACTGGGCGGCAATTGAACAGAACCCGTTCTTCTGCCCGGACCCGGTGATGGCGCGCACCTGGGAAGCCTACCTCGGCGACGTCCGCAAGGCCGGCTCCTCCGCCGGCGCGGTAATCGAGGTGATGGCCGACGGCGTGCCGCCCGGCCTGGGCGCGCCGATTTACGGCAAGCTCGACGCCGACATCGCCGGCGCGCTGATGTCGATCAACGCTGTCAAGGGTGTCGAAATCGGCGACGGCTTCGCGGCGGCGTCACTGTCGGGTGAGGCGAACGCCGACGAGATGCGGATGCAGGACGGCCGCGTGGTGTTCGGCTCGAACCATGCTGGCGGCATCCTCGGCGGCATCTCCACTAGCCAGCCGATCGTGGCGCGCTTCGCGGTCAAGCCGACCAGCTCCATCCTGGCATCGCGTGCCTCGGTGGACCGCTTCGGCCAGGACATCGATGTCGTCACCAGGGGCCGTCACGACCCGTGCGTCGGCATCCGCGCCGTTCCGGTGGGGGAGGCCATGCTGGCTTGCGTCCTGGCTGACCATCTGCTGCGGCATCGGGCACAGAACCCGGATGCGCCCATGGCGCCCCGCCTGCCGCGCAACTGATCGCTAGGCATCATCAACCCGCCTTGACGGTTCGAAATAAACGCGCGTGTATGATGTGTTTTTAACAACACGCAAGACGTCATGATCCCGCACCTCACCTTTGCCGCATCAGCAACAACGGAGCCTTTCGTTCGCCTGATCGGTGGCGAACGCTGGCGTCAACGCCTTGCGGAGATCCGCGATCTGGCCGCGGCCGGTCCCCGCGCCGGCCAAGCGATCCGCCAGCGGCACGCTCTGGAACTCACCGTCGAGAAGTTGCGGCGGGTGCGCAACGCGCCGCTTTCGGTTTCCGAGGCGCTGCTGGGGCGTCTCGCGGTGGAAATCCCGCTGCTCGCCGCCAGCCTGTCGCCAGCCGGCCGTGATCGCCTGCTCGAGCGGCTCTGGCTTGCGCTGACCGATCAAAATACCCTGATTCCGGTGTTTCATCTGATCCGCACCGCCATGCTGCAACGCGCCCGCGGTTTCGCCGTGGTGTTTACCGGCCTGGAAAACGACACCCCGCACGACCTGCTGCTGACGCGGAATGCGACCGAAGCGGAAGTCGCCTGCGATGTTCTGACGGCCGAGGAAGGCCGTGACGTGCACCGTGGCGCCTGGTTCCGCTTGGCCGACCGGATCGATCCGGACCTGCAGACATGGCTGGCGGCACATCCTGGACGGTATCTGCTCAAGATGACCCTGCCGCAGGGCCTGCGCGGCGGCCTGCACGATTCCGGCCCGGACAGCGAGCCGCTGGCGCATCTGCACCAGCGTATCACCACCATGCTGGAAACTAGGACCCGGCAGGATTACGACCCGGCGATCGTGCTGCGTCTCGATCCGCTGCTGCTGGCGGGCGCGCAGGCGGAGGACATGGGACTGCTGTCCTCGCTGCGGCGGGAATTCGGGCCGGAAGCGCATCTGTCGGTCACAACCGCCGGCGGTGGCGTCTTCGTGATGGCCGCCCGCGCCGGTCGGGAAAACGAGGTCGCCATCGCCATCCGCCACCGGCTGGCCGCGCTCGCGCCGGTCCGCCTGAGCGGCGAGCGGCCCGGCATCCTGTCGATGTTTGTCGAGGACACCGACCGGCTGGAATGGCGCGGCCTGCGCGAACGGCTGGAGTTGGAGGGCGAGGCCCGTCAATTCATGACCAACAAGGCAGCCCGACCCGTGGTTGCCGTGACCTTTGCGTCCCGGCTGGAGCTGTTCGGCCTCGGCGAGCCCGATGCCGCGGCGGAAGGCGAGATCAGGTTTCGCAACCCAGGCCACCCCGCCGCGGGAATCGCGGCGCTGGCGCCCGCGGTGCTGTCGTCTGGTTGATCGCGCGATGGTGTGATCGGCGCCGGTATCGGTTTAAGCGAGACGCCACCTCATATCCAACGCTTCGGCGTGTTGCCGCCTTGTCTTCTTGGCTGGATGCGCGGATCGGCTGGCGATTGGAGAGGTGGAGCATGACGGACGCTGAGTACAGTCAGAAACTGGACGAACTGGATCAGCTTTTGAATGACCCTGCGGTGCCGATGCAGCCGGATCGGATCTGGTCGCTGCTGGCCGATGTTTCCGGGCGCGACCTGACGCCTCCGGCCAGGGGCGGGACCAGCGAAATACCATCCATGGCAGGGCGGTAGACCGGGCGCGGCCATTCCAACATGTCAGCCAACGACCCAAGATACCATACGTCATCACCCAAGGGCTCAAGCCACACGCAGCCTCGCAGTGGCTCGGTCCTCGCGTCTTGCCACTTCAGCAGCAATGCGCCGGGTTTCGCGTTCAAATCCGCGCGGAGAAGAGCCTCCGTCGTTCAATCGCCAGAGAGATAGCTGGCCTCCGTACTCCAGCCAAGTGACGGCCCGGTGCCTCGATATGCTCGGTTCATGAGCGCGACGATGGTCGGGATGTCGTCGTCCTCGACGGGTATGAACACGCTGCCTCTTTCCTGCTTCCTTTCGTGCAGCGACTCCTTACCGGAAGCGGCAGCGAACTGCGATATGGACGTGTTGGGTCAAGCCGGCGCTGGAAGTCGCCGGGCGATCTGAACCGAACTTTCGGCTCCGCTACGACCGGACCCCTAACTCGCTGGCTTCGGGCATATCGGTTTCCCTCGGCCAAGGGACGGCTGCCATTGCTCAAGACGCCCGCCGCATAGCTCTGTCGACGCCCTGTCTGGTTTGGCGTTGTGCCGTTCGCCACATCAGTGTGATCTGCGTTCACGAACCGACGGCCGTCGCCGGTCTAGTCCGTCACATCGCGGTGCGGCGCGAACCCGAGGCAAACTCGGGGGTTGCCATTGGGCGTCACCCAGAATGGAGATTTCAATGGCTGAGGATGTGCGAGTTGCCGCTTTTCTACACGCAAAGGCGAGCCAGGATCACGCCGTTCGAGATGCGGCCCTGGCCTGCGTCGAGCCGACCCGCGCGGAGGCCGGCAACGAGATGTATGTGCTGCATCGCGACGCCCAGGATCCCCTGCTGTTCGTCTTCATGGAGCACTGGAAAAGCCAGCAGGCGCTTGATCAGCACATGCAGACGCCGCATTTCAAGGCCTTGACGCAGGCGCTGGATGGCAAGCTGGCCCAACCGATGATCGTCCACGTCCTGCACCCGGTGTAAATCAACGCGCGGTCCGTCCGCTCGGCCTGGCCGGCTGGCGGCGCACCATGCTCTCGACGCCACGGCGACCGCGCAACCGCCGTGGACGCCTCGCGGTGCCGGCCTTGCCTTGACACAGGTTTGGATGGCTACCCTGTGACCCATCTTGACCACGTCCCTACGCGATCGCCTCCCGTCCCATCGCCAGGAACTTCTCCCGTCGCCTGCTCCGCAACGTCGCCGCGTCCAGGCCGTCGAGAGCCGCCAGCGCCTCCTGCACCGCTTGTCCGACCGCCTGCAGGGTGGCCGGCTTGTCCCGCTGCGCGCCGCCCAGCGGTTCGGCGATCACCTGGTCCACCAGCTTCAGCCGCAGCAGGTCTTCGGCCGTCAGCTTCAGCGCCTCCGCCGCCGCCGGCGCCTGCGCCGCATCGCGCCACAGGATCGAGGCGCATCCCTCCGGCGAGATGACCGAATACACCGCATACTCCAGCATCAGCACCCGGTCGCCGGTGGCCAGCGCGACCGCGCCGCCGGAGCCGCCTTCGCCGATGATGGTGGCGACGATCGGCACCGGCGCCTCCAGGCAGGCCTCGATCGAGCGGGCGATCGCCTCCGCCTGGCCGCGGGCTTCCGCATCGATCCCCGGAAACGCGCCGGAGGTGTCGATGAACGTCAGGATGGGCAGCCCGAAGCGCCCGGCCAGCTCGATCAGTCGCCGCGCCTTGCGGTAGCCCTCCGGCCTCGCCATGCCGAAGTTGTGCTTGACGCGAGATTCGGTGTCGGTGCCTTTCTCGGTGCCGAGAACCATGACCGAGCGTCCCTGAAACCGGCCCATGCCGCCCAGCACGGCGGCGTCGTCGGCGAAGGCGCGATCGCCCGCCAGCGGCGTGAACTCGGTGATCAGGCCATCAATGTAATCCTGCGCCTTCGGCCGGTCCGGGTGACGCGCGACCTGGGTCTTTTGCCACGGAGTCAGGCGGCCGTAGGTGGTCCGAAGCTGCTTGTCGGCCACCGCCGTCAGGCGGGCGATCTCATCGGTGATGTTGATGCCGTCCGGCTCCGACATCCGCCGAAGCTCCTCGATCTTGCCCTCAAGTTCGGCGATCGGCCTTTCGAAATCGAGGAAATGTCGCATGCGGCGCGCCGTTTAGAGCAATATCAGCCTGACTGGAATAGCGAAGCGATCTCAGGCTGATGAAATTGCTCGTGAAACACAGCTAGAGCGGTTCCACGCTTGGTGGAACTGCTCTGGCACATTTTCGGGCCAGCGAAAGAATGTCCAGGCGAGGATTGCAAAGAACATCGCCCGAAAGATCGCGCCAATGCAGGCGCCGCTGTCTTGACGTGGACGGCTGGCAAACCACGTCTCGACTTCGGATGTAGCCTCGGCTACACTATGTGGTGAAGGGCGCAGGGTATGGCCGATACTTTATCTTTCCTGGAAATCGAGCACCGTCAAGGATGAACGATGCGGTAACGGTTGCAACCCTGTCCGATCGGACCTCGACCGCGGCGCGCACCGCGCTGTCCGGGCGGCGCGGCGGACTGCGGGGCTTTCTGCCCTTTATCGGCCCGGCGGTCGTCGCCTCCATCGCCTATATGGATCCCGGCAACTTCGCCACCAACATCCAGGCCGGCGCGCGCCACGGCTATATGCTGCTGTGGGTCGTGCTGCTGGCGAACGTCATCGCCATGCTGTTCCAGGCGCTCTCCGCCCGCCTGGGCATCGTTACCGGCCACAGCCTGGCGACGCTGTGCCGGCTGCATTTCCCTCGACCCCTGGTCATCGCCATGTGGATCGGCAGCGAGGTCGCCGCCATGGCCACCGATCTGGCGGAGTCCGTGGGTGCTGCGATCGGCATCAGCCTGCTGCTGCATCTGTCGCTGATGAACGGGCTGCTGATCACCTTCGCCATCACCTGGGGCCTGCTGATGGTGCAATCCCGCGGCTTCCGCCCGATCGAACTGATCATCACCGGCTTCGTCGGCATAATCGGTCTGTCATATCTGATCGAGATGATCATCGCCCCGCCGGACTGGGGCGCCTTCGCCTTCCACAGCGTGGTGCCGCGGTTGACCAACGCCGATAGCGTGGCGCTTTCGGTCGGCATCATCGGCGCCACCGTCATGCCGCACGCCATCTACCTGCACTCCGCCATGATGCCGGGGCGGGTGCATGCGCAGGGCGACGCGGAACGCCGGCGGCTGCTGCTGTTCTCCAACATCGAGGTGGTGGCGGCGCTGACGGTCGCCGGGCTGATCAACATGGCGATGCTGGCGATGGCGGCGACGATGTTCCATCGTGGTCATGCCGACGTGGGCGAGATCAAGACCGCCTACCATACACTGCTGCCGCTGCTGGGCGGCGTGGCGGCGGCCGCGTTCATGACCTCCCTGCTCGCGTCGGGGATCTCCAGTTCAGTGGTCGGCACCATGGCCGGCCAGTCCATCATGCAGGATTTTGTCGGCTTCCGTATACCGCTGTGGGTGCGGCGGGTGGCAACCCTGCTGCCGGCGCTGGTGGTGGTTTGGGCCGGCGTGCAGCCGACCCAGGCCCTGGTGCTCAGCCAGGTGGTCCTGAGCCTGTTCTTGCCGGTGCCGATGATCGCCCTGCTGGTGCTGATCCGCCGCCCGGCGGTGATGGCGCAGTTCGCCATCAACCGCTTTGTTCAGACGCTGGCGGTGATCGCAACCGTGACGGTGCTCGGCCTTAACGTGATTTTATTGTTGCAAACCTTGGGCATTTCGCCAGACCTGTTCGCCAGCACCTGACTGATCATGTTTGCCATGGCGCAATCCCCCGCTCGGCCGGCCGCCGACACGGCGCTGCCAGCCGAACCCACCCAGGCCAACCGGTTCGGCAAGGCCCGTACCGCGCAATCCGGCGCGCTGCTTGAAGACTACGTCGAACTCATCTCCGACCTCCTCACCAACGGCGGTGAAGCTCGGCCGACCGATATCGCCCGCCGACTGGGTGTGGCGCATGCCACCACGATCAAGACGATCGGCCGACTGAAGCGGGAGGGGCTCGCGGTCGCCAAACCGTATCGTGGCGTGTTCCTGACCGAGGCAGGGGAGACCCTGGCCGCCCGTGTGCGCGCGCGTCATCGGGTCGTGGTGGATTTGCTGTTGGCCGTCGGCGTGCCGTCGGAAGCGGCGGAGTCGGACGCCGAAGGCATCGAGCACCATGTCTCGGACGCGACGCTGGCGGCATTCGCCCGGTTTTTGAAGCCACGCACTTGAGCTCGCCATCGTGGCGACGCCGGCTTGAGGCGGTTTCAAAACCGGTATTGGTGCCTGCCGGTCGGCCTATGCGGACATGACGGGCCCAACAGGCCAAAGCTCGATACCTGGCCTGCAACTTGTGGCCAGCCAAGAACGATATGCTGCCATCTCCCGTCGCATCGGTGGCGACGTGGAGCGGATCAAGACGCGCCTTCTTGCTGACGCGCCGGCAGTCTGGACGTTGGCGTTCTGGCTTCTGCTAGACTGACATCCGACCGGACGGTTGCGATGCAGTGCTGACATCAAGTCCGTTTTCGATGCTCCACCCGACAAGGCGGAAGACACCCAGCTTGATGCCGCGACCAAAGCTGACATCAGGCGTGGCCTGGGCATCCCAAACGCGGCGGCGGGAATGGCTGCTGAAGCTGGTCCGAGGCGAGCGGGCGGCATCCCCCATTGCCTGATGCGCGAATGGGTGGCGGAATGTCCCTGTCTCATGCACGACAGGACCACCCGCGGCGGCATCCGCATTCCCTGGCTTCGCGATGGGTTTCGACGAGACCCAACGAAGCCTTGAGTCGTCATTGGGGCACCCTCGCGCCATGTTTCCACGTCGCTCGGTCCATACGATCTCCCTTGCCAGACCTACGCCTGTGCCCGCCATTGCCTGCCCCGCCGGTTTCCCCTATTTCCAGCCGACCGGCTTCGTCCGAACCCATGTCATCAGCAAGGTGTAACGAGATGGCTGATTTTGTCATTCCCCCTCCCGCGATCACCGCCGTGCCGGTCGCCGGCGGCGGTGTGTTTCCGGTCCGCCGGGTGTTCTGCGTCGGCCGCAACTATGCGGAACATTCGCGGGAGATGGGCAGCGACCCCGACCGGGAGCCGCCGTTCTTCTTCATGAAGCCAGCCGACGCGCTGCTGCTGAACGATGCCGACATGCCGTATCCGCCGAAAAGCACGCAGCTTCATCACGAGATGGAGCTGGTCGTCGCGATCGGCGAGGGCGGCGCGAACATCGCCGAGGCCGACGCGCTGGCGCATGTGTGGGGCTATGCCGCCGGCCTGGACATGACCCGCCGCGACCTGCAGAACGCCGCCAAGAAGGAAGGCAAGCCCTGGGACATGGGCAAGGGGTTCGACCACTCCGCGCCGATCGGCCTGATGGTGCCGGCGTCCAAGGTCGGGCATCCGGCGTCCGGGCTGATCGAGCTGAAGGTGAATGGCCGCGTCCGCCAGACCTCCGACCTGTCGAAGATGATTTGGAATGTTGCGGAGACGATCGCCTACCTGTCCGGGCTGGTGAAGCTGGCGGCCGGCGACCTGATCTACACCGGCACGCCGGAGAACGTGGCGGGTGTGGAGCGCGGCGATCTGCTGGAAGGCGTGGTCGAGGGTGTCGGCACGGTGCGGACCCGCATCGTCTGATGCCTGGTCTGCGGGTCGCGACCTGGAACATCAACTCGCTGCGCCTGAGGGTCGGATTGCTGGACCATCTGGTCGAGGCACTGAACCCCGACGTAATCTGCCTGCAGGAGACCAAGGTGCCCGACCCGCTGTTCCCGGCCGAGGCGTTGCAGCCGCTAGGCTACCCGCACACCGTGTTCCGCGGCATGAAGGGCTACAACGGCGTCGCCATCCTGTCCCGCCTGCCGATGGAGGTACACGATGCCGCGCCGGACTGGTGCGGCAAGGGCGACTGCCGGCACGTGGCGGCGCGGATTTCGACACCCAGCGGGCCGATCGAACTGCATAATTTCTATGTGCCGGCTGGCGGCGACGTGCCGGATCGGATGGAGAACCCGAAATACGGCCACAAGCTGGCGTTCATTGCCGAAACCCGCGCCTGGTTCGCGGCCCAGCCCGGTCTGCCGCGCACCGTGCTGGTGGGCGACCTGAACATCGCGCCGCTGGAGAACGATGTCTGGAGCCACCGGCAGTTGCTCGACGTGGTCAGCCACACGCCCGCCGAAACCGCGGGTCTGAACGCCTGGATGAACGCCGGCTTCATTGATGCCGTGCGACATTTCGTGCCGGCCGAGCAGAAGCTGTTCACCTGGTGGTCCTACCGCAACAAGGACTGGCGCATCGCGGACCGCGGGCGAAGGCTGGACCATGTCTGGGTCACCCCGGATCTGCGGTCCATGCTGAAAAGCCAAACGATCCTGCGCGATGCGCGGGATTGGCCGCGTGGGTCGGACCATGTGCCGGTGTGCGTGGAGATGACGGTTTAGCAGCCTGCCGGAATAAGGGTCTCTGCGCGATAACCGTTAATGGCGCGGCACCATGCGGACATCATGAATGTACAAGCTGGTTCAAAGCTCATACAGGGGCTGAAGCCTATGCGGTCGGCGCCGGCCGGACCGCCGGCGGATGCCGAACCCGAGCGACATCCCAGTTTCGATCATAGTTCGCCTCGTCCCGCCATCTGCTTGATCCGGTCCGCCGTGCGGCAGGCGATCGCCTGGATGGTCTCGGACGGGTTCACCCCGCCCACCGTCGGGAATACCGAACCGTCGCAGATCCACAGGTTGGGGATGTCCCAACTCCGGCAGTCCGCGTTGACCACACTGGCGTTCGGATCGTCGCCCATCCGCGCGGTGCCGTTCAGGTGGTTGGTGTCGTCCTCCTGGCGAAAGATGTCCCGGCCGCCGGCCGCGCGCAGATGCTGCTCCATCTGGTCCATGCCGTGCCGGATCAGACGTTTGTCATTCTCGCTGTATGTATAGGTGATCCGCGGGATCCGCAGGCCGTACTGGTCCTTGTCGTCGGCCAAGGTGACCTGGTTATGCTCATAGGGCAGCAACTCGCCGACCATCCGCAGCCCCGCCTGGTGGTTGTACTGCATCATTTCAGCGCGCAGCTTCTCGCCCCACAGACCGCGGGCGCCTGCCTGCACCGCGACCCACTCGAGCGGCAGCGGACCTTGGCTATAGAACAGATAGGAGCCATCAAAGTCCTTCGTCGGATGCTGATCGACGTAGTTCCAGTGCTCGTTGATGGTGAGTGACGGCGGACCCTTGTAGCAGCGGATCTCTTCCTGCATCACGCCCCAGACGGACTGGTTGGACTGGGTCATCAGGTATTTGCCGACAAGGCCGCTGCTGTTCGCAAGTCCGTCGGGAAAGCGGCTGTTCTCCGACAGCAGCAGCAGGCGCGGCGTTTCCACCGCATAGCCGGCGACGACGACGTTGCGGGCCTTCTGAAAGCGCCAGCCGCCGGCGCGGTGGTACTGAACCCCGGTTGCCCGTCCGGCGTCGTTCGTCTCGATCCGCCCGACCATCGCGAGGTCGCGTATTTCGGCGCCGGCCGCGATCGCCCGCGGGATCCATGTGGTCAGAGCACTCTGTTTGGCGTTGGTGGAGCAGCCGATCCGGCAGAAGCCGCGGTAGACGCACGGCGGCGACAGGCCGCGCGGGGCGGAAACGGTGGCGAGCGGGCAGGCGGCCCATGCCGTGCCCATGGCATTCGCGCCGCGCGCCAGGACCAGTCCGGCGGCGTTCAGCTCATGCGGGCGGTAGGGATAGCGCCGGCGCTTCGGTCCCCATGGGTAGTTGATCGGACCCGAGATCGCCAGCGCCGCCTCGACCTCGTCGTAGTAGTGCCACATCTCACGCCAATCGAGCGGCCAGTCCACGCCGTAGCCAAGCTTGCTGCGCGACTTGAACCACTCCGGCCGGAAGCGCAGCGACACCATCTGGAAATGCACCGTGCTGCCGCCGACCGACTTGCCGCTGTTGTTGACGCCCATCTGGATCGGGTTTTCACCGTCAATGATCCGGTCGTCGGTCCAGAACAGCTTGGTCTGCTCGGTTTCGTCGGAGGCGAAATCCTCCAGCGGCCGCCAGAACGGCCCGGCATCCAGCGCGACGACGGAAAAGCCGTGTTCGGCAAGCCGGCAAGCGAGCGTGCCGCCGCCGGCGCCCGTGCCGACAATGGCGAAATCGACTTCCTCGGTATCCGAGTACTCGCGCATCGGTGTCCACGCGCCGGGGCGAAACACGTCGGGCGCACGCCCGCCGGTCGCACGCGGCCGATCGAACGGATCGCTCGCGGCGGTAACGTAGCCTTCATAACAATTATCCTTGGCCGACACGCCTGTTCTCCCGCAGTGCCTTGGCTTCCTCCCCGGGCTTGGCTTCGGCTGCCTCCCAGGGGTCGTGACGGTCGAAACCCATCCGGACATAGCCGCGCGGACTTGCGGGGCCACCCCAGCCGATCTCGTTCCAGGCGATCGGATGGGCGTAATAGGCGTTGATCACGTCATGAACGACGCGTTCCTTGAAAAACAGCTTGCTCGGCATACCGCCCCAGGCCGGCCCGGACAGCGCGCCCTCCTGCATGCTTTTCAACAGCGCATCCTGGTCCGCCGAACCGATCTCGTGAAAGCGGCGGCCGTCATGAGCCCGTTTTGCCTCGTCATCGAGCGCGGCAAGGCCTCGCTTCCAGGCCTCGCCCTGCAGCGGCATGCCGGCGTGCCGGTACCCGTCCTCTCGGCCGATCCAGACCTTTTCGTCGACATAGGCGGGAAGCGGAACCGCCGGCCGGTCCGCCGGCTGGGGCATCATCCGGCGACAAAGCGCCTCCAGCGTCCGCCACTCGTCGGCGGTGAAGAAGCGCGGCCCGTCCGGCACATTCAGCCGCCGGTCAATGGCGCGCCGGGTCTGCTCGTTCCAGGATGGGGTATCCCGCTTGGAGAGCACGTCATAGCCGGGATAGCGGGCGTCAGTCATCGGTGTCGCCTCCCAGCAGGCGCAACGCGGCGAGGCCGGCAATCGCCAGGCCGGTGAAGCTGGGCGGGGCCGGGATCGGCGGACCGTTCAGCAGGTTCTGGCTCCAGTTGCGCCACCCTCTCATGCCGCGGCCCACCCCGTAGACATGGAAACCCGCGCCGGCGAAACCGAGCAGTGCGGTAAAACGCAGCCACCAGCGGGTGGTGCGCCGAAGCGCAGGCGATGTCTTGGGCAACAACGCCGTGGCGGCGATCAGCGCCGCGGCGACGGGTGGCGCGGCCACCGGCAGGACCATGAACGGATCATGGAAGGAGCCACGGAAATGCAGCAGCCCGACCTCGCCGACGGTCCCGGCAATCCCAGCGCCGGTGATCGCGGCCACGGTGCGGCCAGCCGGCAGGCCGAGCAGGCGCGGGGCGACGCCGAGCGGCATATCGCGCAGGCGCTCGGACAGAAAGCCCAACATGCCGGACAGCGCGAGCGCCGCCGGCGCGCCGACCGGTGCCGCAAAAAACAGGTTTATCCAGCTAAGCCCACCTTCCCGCTTGCCGATGTTGTAGAGGTGAAAGCCGGTTCCAGCCACGCCGGTCGCCGCGGCCAGGGTGTAGATCACGTTTCGCACCGGATGGCTCCTGCCGCGCTGATCGACGATGCCATGCGCACTCACCGCCAGGTTCAATGCGGATGAAATCAAGGGCACGAACATCATCCTGTTCTCGAAGGAGCCGCGGTAATGCTCGATGGCGCTATCCGCCAGGACCGAGGCGGCAAGCGTGGCCGCCGCGCGGTTCAGGCCGCGGGCCGCGTTCAGCGACGTGGCTCGATCAGCGGTCTTGCCGGGGCGCGCCGGCGTGGCCTGGTAGGCGACCGTTACGACCGCATCCGCTGCTTTGGCCGCGGTGGGAGACGCAATGTCGGCCACTGTGCGACCCAGGCCAGCAGGGCCGGAAACTCTATTTCCGCCCTGAACCACGTCGCGTTGAACCACGTCGCGTTGCAGGGCGGTTCGCACGCCTTTTGATCCGCGGCCTGTCCCACGGCGAAGGACAGTGCGCCACCTGGCAGGTACCGCCGCCTCAGCCGCCCCGTGCCGGAGCTTTCCAGCGATGGTCTCCATGTGTCCACCTCTTGCCGGCATCGCGGTCTACGCCAGGCCGTATCTGTGCAGCGTGTTCGCGACGCTTTTGTCTTCGTCCGCCTATCGTGCACGGTCACCGCTTGCGGGGCGTGGCTTGCCCGACATCACGACAGGCCGCGCCGCCTTTCCTGATGTCAGGTCGGGTAATGCGCGCTGTCACCGCCGGTGACGTCATAGGTCGCGCCGCTGACCATCCGCGCCTCATCCGAGGCGAGGAACACCACGACGGGCGCCACATCCTCCGGCGCGATCCAGGGGAGACCCAGGGGTGTCTTCTTGGTCTGCGCCTCGGCCGCCGTCTTCTCGTCCTGTGCCTCATCCCCGGTCGGCTGCTTGCCAGCCGTCCCGATGGCTTGCTCGTAGCGCGATTCATGCCGCGTCAGCGGCGTGTCAATGAGACCTGGTATGAGAGCATTCACGGTGATCTTTCGCGCGCCGAATTCCAGCGCGGCGGACTTCATCAGCCCGATGATGCCCCATTTGGAGGCCGAATAGGCGGCGCCGGTTTTCGTGCCGTGCTGCCCCTGGGTGGAAGACGTCACGATGATGCGGCCGCCACCCCGCTTGACGAGGTAGGGAGCCACGGCGCGGATCGCGTTGGCCGTGCCTGTCAGGTTGATATCGATCTGATCGTGCCAGTCCGCATCCTGCATCTCGAGCAGCGGCTTGAACGCCTGGATGCCGGCATTGGCGAACAGGATGTCGATCCCGCCGAACACCTTCTCAGTCTGCTGCGCCGCCTCCCGGAGCGCGCCGAGGTCCCGCTGATCAAGCTGGATCGAGAGCCAGCGGCCACCTGCCTGCTTGACCAGGCGGCCGGTCTCCTCAAGCTCCTGCTCGGTCGGCTGCTCGAAGTCGGTGGTGGCACTCGCCCGCGCGGCGAGGTCCACACCGACCACCTCCGACCCTTCCCGCGCGAAGGCCACGCAGGTTGCCCTGCCAATGCCTCGTGCCGCGCCGGTGATGATGGCCACCTTGCCGGCGAGCCGCCCATTTCGCGGTGTTTGGCTCATGTCCCGTCCTTTGTGTTTCCATGCATCACCGGCAGCTTCTCCTGCGGCAGCGCGTCGAGCAGGCGGCGGTCGATATGCAGATGCGCCTGCACCAGTTCGTGCGGCGTCAGCGCCATCCATTGCTTGAGAGAGATGTCGGCGAAGCGGTCGCTCCTGAACATTTCAAGAAAGCGCAGCGTCGTGGAGCCGGTGTTCTCGATGTAGTGGCCCATCGCGTGTGGCACGTAGCCGACATCGCCGGCCCGGTAGTCGAAGGTGCGCGCCTTGCCCTCGGAGGCGAACACCGTCATCCGCGCCTCGCCGTCGATGTAGTACTGCCATTCATCGGCCTGCGGGTGCCAGTGCAGCTCCCGCAGGCCACCCGGTTCCACCTCCACGAACGCGGCGGCAACCGTGCGGGATGCGGGAAAGTTCCGCGAATCCACGATCCGCACGGTGCCCCCGCTGGTCCGTTGCGGCGCCTGTGCCAGCAGGCGGTAGCTGAAGCTCTGCCGCGCCCGTGGGCCGATGCGGTTGCCGTCGATCGGTCCGGGCACCTCGGTTGGAAAGATGTAGAGTTCCTGCTTCGGTATCGCAGCCAGGGCGCTTTCCGGCCAGCCGAAATTCTTGGCGAGCACGCTTTTGGGCGTATGCGCGAACCAGTCCGAAATCAGGAACGTGCTGTCCTCGGAAAACCCGCCGCTGTCGAAGACCAGAAGGAACTCGCAGCCGTCCGGCTCCAGGCCCTGGATCGAGTGCGGATAGCCGGCCGGAAAGAACCAGAGATCACCCTGCTGGACATCGTCGACGAACTGCCGCCCCTCCTCGTCGACGGCGGTGATGCGGGCGGAACCATAGAGCATGTAGGACCACTCGCCTTCCTTGTGCCAGTGCAGCTCGCGCACGGCACCCGCCTTGAGTCGCATGTCCACGCCGGCCAGCGTGGTCGCGACCGGCAGCTCACGTTCGGTGACCTGCCGCGCCCAGCCGCCCGGTTCCAGCCGGTTGTGCGAATCGGCGAAGGAGAACTTGAGGTTGGGGATCGTGCCGCGATCCGTCTCCGGCGGCGCCAGAACGTCCTTGTTCTCGCGGTCGCGCAGCACGTCGCGTGGCCCCGGATCGTCCGCTCCCTTGTCACCGCGGATCGGCTGCGGGTCACTGCCTTGTTGCTGAGAGGGAATGTCCATGCGCTGCTTCCTGCTTGGAATCTGCGGCTATAAGCCTTGATCCATGGCGGGAGTTTGGGACTTGCGCGTGAATTCTTGTTGAGGGCAGGTTCGCGTGAACCCTCGCGAAGTTTCATGATCACGGGTTGTGGAACTCGGCCTCGGGTCGATCTCGCCATCGCCGACAGCCGGATCGGCAATACCATTGGCACTCTTCCGACCAAAGTCGCCCTGCTATCGCAGACGCAGGCGCCGAGGCTTTTTCGCGGACAGGGGGACTGGGCTCTCCTGTCACGCCCCGGTGCGACACATGGTGGGAACAGCTATGCGGGAAGGATTTGCCCAGCGTCACACCGGCCGAATTTCAGAAAAACTTCGGCTGCTACCGGGGAAACCGCCGTCCGGTAAACCATTACCATCACCGATCACGACCGCGACAACCTGGTGCTGCTTCCCGCAGACGACTATCGCCGGCTGAACAAGCGCGACCGCGAGGCTTTGCATGTTGCAGAGTTGAGCGACCAGGATATCGAGGCGATCCGCACTGCCGAAGTCCCCAGGGACACCGCTGCTCTTGACCACGAACTAAAGTTCTGACGCGTCTCCCTTCCGCAATTTTCCCAGGAAGGTCACATCTGATCAGGCGCAAGTTTCGTTAGGAAAACGCGCGCCGTAATCATTCGGACAATTTGAAACTGGCCGAGCGCCAGCAGGTCCTTGTCGCTGGTCACGATAACCCTGGCCTTCACGGCGATGGCCGTGGCGATAACATGGTCATCGTTCGGATCGCGGCAAACCTGGCCAATGTCCGGCAGCGAATCAAGAAACACCGCGGCGGTTTTCCGCAGCGCGTCGCACCAGGTCAAGACCGCCTCTTCCGCGACGCCATAAGCGGATTTCAAGCGCGGCGACACCAGGGCGTCCCATGTTTCATCGAGCAGGATCGGCGAAAGATGCAGGGTGAATGTGCTCCGGTTAGCCAGCGTCAGGACCAGGCCGGGAACAGAAAGGCGCTGACAAGGACAGACGCATCAACGACGGCGCTTGGCGGCATGGAAGGCTCTTGCTTCGTCAACCGCCGCGAGGATGTCCGCTTCCTGCTCCGGCGTCGGTTCGCGGCCGGCGATGCTGACCGGCTTGAGGATGATGGTGCCGGCGGCGGTTACTTCCGCCTCCAGATAGTCGCCTTCCTTCAGTTGTGCCGCCGCACGGATGTCTTGCGGCAGTGTGATCTGCGCGGCGCGGCGTAGCCGGACGAGCGACATCGGCGGGTCTCCCGAATGCAACACGGGCATGCTTCTATCTCTTGGATGCGAAAATCGCAAAATAGGAATTTACGATTTTACTATATTTCATCACCGGACTAGAGACATATTGGCAATAGTCCTTATGGCCGTCCCTTAACCCGAACTTTGCTGTGTTTTTGAGCCATCCGGTTGATTACCAAGGAAACGTGCCACGAACGTAGTCAAGCATTTGGCGAATTTCTCCTTGACACAGGCCGAACCGGTTTGATTCCATGCCTCATGCACATCGCCAAGGTCCCAAACCGTAACGCCAAACCGTCCTTCCTCCTGCGCCAAACCTATCGCGAGGACGGCAAGGTCAAGAACCGCACGCTGGCCAACCTCTCCAAGCTGCCGGTCGAGCGCATCGAGACTCTGCGTGCTGCCCTGCGTGGCGACCCGCTCGCCCCGGTTGGTGACAACGGCTTCGAGATCCGCCGCTCGCTGCCGCATGGCCACGTGCTTGCGGCGCTGAGCGTGGCACGGCGCATCGGCCTCGACGATCTGCTGCCGCGCCGCGCCCCGCCGCGCCGCCGTGACCTGGCGCTGGCGCTGATCGTCGCCAGACTGCTCGACCCGGCGGCGAAGCTGGCGACAGCGCGCATGCTCGACAGCGCCACCGCCAGCCACTCGCTGGGTGAAAGCCTCGGCCTTGGCTGCGTTACCGCCGGCGAAATCTACACCACCCTCGACTGGCTCGGCAGCGAGCAGGCCTTCATCGAAAACCAACTCGCCCGCCGCCATCTGAAGAACGGCGCGCTGGTGCTCTACGACGTCACCTCCACCTACCTCGAGGGCCGCTGCTGTCCGCTGGCCCACCACGGTTACAGCCGCGACAGCCGTGGCGATCGGCCGCAACTGGTGATCGGCCTGCTGTGTGCCGCGGATGGTTGCCCCGTGGCGGTCGAGGTGTTCGAGGGAAACACCGCCGACCCGGCCACCGTCGCGGCGCAGATCAGCAAGCTGAAGCAGCGCTTGCGGCTGCGCCACGTGGTGATGGTCGGCGACCGCGGCATGCTCACCGCCGCACGGATCGAACAAGCCCTCCGCCCCGCCGGCCTAGACTGGATCACCGCGCTGCGTGCCCCGGCGATCCGGCAACTGGCGGAAGGCGGACAGCTGCAATTCTCCCTGTTCGACACCCGCGATATGGCTGAGATCAGCAGCCCGGATTATCCCGACGAACGGCTGGTGGTGTGCCAGAACCCGCTGCTGGCGGCGGAACGCCAACGCAAGCGTGACGCGTTACTGGCGCTGACCGAGGCCGACCTGAGCAAGATCCAGGCCCGGGTGACGCGCGCGAAGAACCCTCTGCGCGGGGCTGGGGACATCGGCCGCGCGGTCGGCGCTCTCCTGGGCAAACGCAAGATGGCCAAGCATTTCGCGTTGACCATCACCGACGCCGCATTTGACTTCACGCGCAAGGCCGAAGCGATCGCCGATGAAGCCAGGTTCGATGGCTTTTACGTGCTGCGCACCAACCTCCCCGCCAAGCAGATCGATACCGCCGGGACCGTGCGGGCCTACAAAGCCTTGGCCCAGGTAGAGCGCGCGTTCCGCTGCCTCAAGAGCGTCGATCTGGACCTGCGGCCGGTGTTCCATTGGACCGCGCCGCGGGTACGCGCGCATGTCCTGCTGTGCATGCTGGCGTATTACCTGGAGTGGCATATGCGCCAGCCGCTGGCGCCGATGTTGTTCGACGATCATGACCGCGCGTCGGCCGAAGCAGAGCGGACGTCGCCAGTGGCCAAGGCCAAGGTCTCCAAGGCGGCTTATCGCAAGGCCTCGACGCAGCGCGTGGTGGACGCTAGCGGCGAGCTCCAGCCGGTGCACAGCTTCCGCACCCTGCTGGGCGATCTGGCAACATTGGCCCGAAACACCGTCTGCTTCGCAGGGCAGAAGATGCTTACCGTTCAGACCACCGCAACGCCGATACAGCGCCGCGCACTCAGTCTGTTGGGGGTCGAATTGACGGCAGCGTAGACAGCAAGCAGGTGGGGTCCGGAGTCGGATCAATGACTTACGTCGAAAAGACGGTAAAGTTCAGCTTAAGGGTTGCGCTTCGGACATTTTTTGTGGGTAAGGCAATTCAACAGGTTGCCTTGGTCTGGGGGCAGGTCCTATCTGCGCTCCTCACACCACGCGCGCCAAGCATGCCGCAGAGCCGTGCCGAGGCTGCGCCCGAACCGCGGCGCATCGCATAGCGGACTGCGCCGCACCTGCTCCCGCAAGCCGGCCCGCAGCGCAGCCAGCGCCGGAAGGTCGGCGGCACGCGCCACCGCCATCTCGATGTAGTCCGCCACCGACCCGGCCAGCCAATCCGCCAGGCCGGCATTGCTGAGGTGGCTGGCCGAATGCCGCGCCGCGAACAGCTCGGTCGGCAGGGTGATCGTGGGCACGCCCATCCAGAGCGCCTCGCACGTGGTCAGGCCGCCGGAGTAGGGGAACGGGTCCAGCACCATGTCGATGCCGCCATACTCGCCCATGAAACGACGATGGCCGGAGGAGCCGCGCAGTTCGATGCGCTCGGGATTGATCCCATGTGCCGCGAAGGCCGCCAGCACCCGATCGGCGGTCGGTTCGTCGCCGAACTGGTGGGTCTTCAGCACCAGGCGCGCGCTCGGTATCCGGTGAAGGATGACCGACCAGGTTTCGATCACCCGCGGCGTGATCTTCGCCAGGTTGTTGAAACAGCCGAAGGTGACATAGCCGTTCGCCAGGGCGGGCAACGGCCCGACGTCCGGCGCATAGGGCGGTGGGCTGTAGCAGACATAGCCGTCCGCCAGGCGCAGCAGACGCTCGGTGTACAGCGGCTCGAACCCCGGCGGGGTTTCCCACCGGTCGGTCATGAACCAGTCAATCTCCGGCAGGCCGGTGCTGTGGTTCTGCATGCCGACCCACTTGATCTGCACCGGCGCCAGGCGATGGGCGCAGGCGGGCATGCGGCCGGAGTCGCCGTAGCCGCCCAGGTCGATTAGGATGTCCAGGCCACGTTCCCGCGCGGTGGCGACCAGCGCGGCGTCGTTCATCGTATCGACGCGCAGCCAGTCCCGCGCCACGGCGCGGAAGCGGCACGTGATCGGGTCCTCCAGCGTGGTGTTCTGGGTCAGGCAAACAAGGTCGAACCGCTCGGGATCCAGGGTCTCGATCCCGGCCACGGTCAGCCATCCCACTGGATGGGAGCGGAATGATCCAGACAGCAGACCGACCACCAGCTTGCGATCCGGGTCGGGGGAGTTGCCGAAGGCCGGTTGATCGGTGCGCGGCAAGGCAGCGGTGGAGTCATGCAAGGCGGCCAGCAGATCCCGTGGCGTGGTGGCTTCGTGGTACGGCAGGACGTTGCACAAGGTCCGTCGCGGCAGCGAGGCCACCGGATCGAGCGCAATGGCCTGGCGGGCCGCCGCCACGGCTTCATCCTGCAAGCCGAGGCAGACCGTGGTGCTGGCCAGATTGCAGAGCACGGAGGGGTTCGGCCCGAACCGAGCAAGCACCGCCAGCAGGATCGTCCTGGCTTCGGCGTGCCGGTGCAACTGCATCAGCACCGCGGCGTGGTCGTTGTGCGCCTGCGGATTGTCGGCTTGCAGCGCACGCAGACGGCGCAGCACCGCCTCGGCCTGCCTGAGCCGCGTCGACCGCGCCAGCAAGCCGCCGAGCAGGGCAAGTGGCGCGACCGCGTCGGGGGCCAGCACGGTCGCTGCCTCCAGCGCGTCGATGGCGTCGGCGCGGCGGCCCAGGCGTTCCAGCAACATGCCCCGTGCGGCCTGCGGCATGGCATTCAGCGGGTGCCGGTCGCAAGCCACCTCCAGGCGGCTCAGCTCCGCCTCGGCCTGGTTCGCCTCGATGGCGACCTCGACGCCGTGCAGGACGTAGGACAGCTCGTCCGGCCGCAGGCATTGCGCCTTGACGAACGCCGTCAGGGCGATGCCCGGTGCGCCGGTTGCCCGCAGCGCGAGACCCAGCGTGTCCCACATCTCGGCGTTGTCCGGCGTCACGCCGCAGCAGCGCAGCAGCAGGTCGCGGGCTTCCAGGGCTTCGCCACGGGACAGCAGCAGCCCGCCGAGGGCGATCAGCGCCGCCGGCCGGATTGGATTGCGTTCAAGGACCTCGCGATAGGCTGCCTCGGCGCCCGCCAGATCGTTGCCGGCGCGCAGGCTTTCGGCGATGCGCAGCACCGGCTCATCCCAGTCGGGCAGGTGCGCCGCGACCTTGTGCATCAGCGATCGGGCTGCCTCCCGCTCGCCCGTCCGGTCCTTGGCGATCGCCAGATTGAGCACGGTTGATGGATTGCGGTCTCCCAGCGCGACCGCGCGCCGCAGCGCGCTCAACGCCTCCTGGAACCGGCCGCCGGCGAGCAGCGCCATACCGTCCGCCGCCTGCCGCTGGCCGGAATCCTGGTCCAGCGGTTCAGCGATCTGGGCTTCACCCGTCATGACGCAGGCGCTCGACCACGATCAGCATTCCGGGGACCCCCTGTCCGGCTTCCTGTCGCATCGGCTGGCGGTCCATGCGGACCATGCGAAAGCCGGCGGCGCAGGCAGTCTCGAAGATGTAGTCCGCGGAGTGGGCATAGCGGCCCAACCGGTGCAGTGCCCATGATCCGTTGCCGGGGACGACACCGGCATGATCCGCCAGCAGATCCTCGATCGAGAAGACAAACCAGCCGCCGGGTTTCAGTCGTGCATGCACGGCGGCGAAGACGTCCTCCAGCGCGCCGAAATAGACCAGCACGTCGGCGGCGATGATCAGCGGCCACTGTTGCGGGCTGTCCGCGGTCAGTTCGGCCATGATGTCGGCTTCCCGCAGATCGGCGTAGAGGCCCTTGGCGCGCGCCTGATCCAGCATGCGCGGCGACAGGTCGACGCCGGTGATCGGTCCCAGCGGCAGGTCGCTGGCCGCCAGCGCCACCAGGCCGGTGCCGCAGCCGAGGTCGAGCACCGGGCCGAGCGGATGTCCCGCGGCAATGACTGGATGGGCTTCGAGCGCGAGGCGGATGCGGACGGGCACGGTGTAGCTCAGCGAGATCAGATGGGCCTCGAACCGATCGGCATAGCCATCAAACACCGCCTTGATGTACTCCTCCGGCGCCCGCTTGCCGCTCGGCATTGCCCCGGCCGCCATGACAAGATGGCGGACATAGGGATCCTCGGGACCAAGCTTGAGGGCATCCTGATAGGCGATGGCGGCTTCCTCGTGGTTGCCCAGGCTGGCGAGGGCGTGGCCTTTCATCCCGAAGGTGCAGGCATCGGCGATGCCGAGCAGGCGCGCCTGTTCCGCCATGCGGACCGCACCGTCGAAGTCGCGCCGGCGCATGCACAGCAGCGTGGCGGCGTTGTTCAACGCGACGTTGGCCGGACTGATCGCCATTCCCTCTCGCAGCAGGCGCAGCGCCGCCTCGGTTTGTCCGGCTTTCTCCAGCGCGGTGGCGAGGGCCTCGCGATACGTCGCCGCGGATGGCGCGGCGGCGACGGCGTCGGTCAGGCAGGCGATGGCATCGCCGGTGCGGCCGAGTTCCAGCAATGCGTTGCCCAGCAGGGCCTTGGCCGCGGGATCGACACGGTCGAGGATCACCGCCTCGGCCGCATCCCGTGCCGCGCCATCCAGATCGCCCTGCGTCCGCGACAGTTCGGAGCGGGATTTTCGCAGGCCGGCATGGGCGGGGGAGGCAATGATCGCGTCGGTCAGGGTCCGCATGGCGCGGTCGAGGTTGCCGTCCCGCCAGTCAAGGCGCGCCATCAGCAGGGCGATGTCCGGGCAGCCGTCGGGCGACAATGTGCGGGCGGCGGCCAGCAATGGGCGGGCGGCGCCGGTCCGGCCGGCATCGATCAGTTGCGCGACCCGGTTGCGCAGCGCACCGGCATCAGCGGTGACGGGAGTCATGTCCATGGAAAGGCTCCTTTTGAGCCGGCCGGTTGCAGTCAGACCAGGATGCCGCCCGAGGGGGATGATGTGGACGCGTTGGCCGCGTTGGCGACCAGGTAGCGTTGAATGAAGTTCTGGACGAATTTCGGGTCCTGGAACTGCGATATGTTGAGCCGGCTGCTGATCGCCCTCTCCTGCGCCTCCAGCGGCTGGATGGCGATCGCCTCGGGTAGCCCCAGCGCCGTGGTCACCACCGTCCGCAGGGTGGAGTTGCCGAGGATCTGGTCGACCGAGGTGATCGACGACGCCTGTTGCCCAAACGCCAGAGCGTTCGCCACCCCTGGGTTGGCGTTGTCCTCGTTCTGCTCCCAGACGGTCTGGGCATAGGCTTGAGCGATGGCGTTGATGGTGGTCGGGTTCTGGATGACGGACAGGCCACTGGTGGCGAAATTGTAATTCGCGGCAGCGGTTTTCCAGCGCGTGTCGGTCAGTTGGTTGGCCAGCGAGTTGGTGTTGGTCAGGTCGGATGTCAGCGCCGCCTTCGCCAGCCCGGTGTAGGCGACCTGATCGCCCAGACCATTGGCGGTCAGCAGCACGTTCATTACGGCTGGGTTGGACAGAAGCTGGTTGACGCTGGTCGCCGACTGAACGGCCTTGGTGAACTGACTGACCGCCTGCTTGACCGTCGGCTGCTGCGCGGTCGCCGCGACGTCCTGCGTCTGGTTCTTCAGGTCCGACGTGTAGGCCTGGATCTCCGCCTGTCCGGACGGGGCGCTGGAACCGCCGCCATAGAGCGTGTCGAGCAACGACGACTGTGCGCCCGGCATGGCCGCGAACAGCGAGGTCAGGTAGCTCGATGAGATGCTCATGCGTCCGCCTTACGGTTGTCCGGACAGGCCCGCGATGAAGTTCTCGTTGATCGAGATCAGGAAACCGAAGTCGGGCGCGTCCTGCTCCATCTCCCGTTGCACGGACATCGAAATCGAAACGATCCCCGCCCGTGTGGCTTCCGGCAGTGCGTTGGCGGGATCGCGCATCAGGTCGTTGACTGTCAGCCAGAGCCGGCGGTTGTCCGCCAGGGCGCGGACCCGCTGGATACCGGTGGCCTGCCGCGCCGACTTCAGCACGGCGGTGGCATGGCGGAAGACATCGGCCTCCTGATCGCGTTGGGAGCGATTGCGGGAGGCGGATTCATAGGCTCGGCTGGCCTGATTCGAGCGTTGCATGACAATCATTTTTCCCTATTGGATGGGGGAGGTCCGGCGTTTTGCCGACGACCGCGTCCTCGTGCTGGATAATGCGGCGGATCAGCTTGAGAGCCTGGTAGCAGTCATCTTCCTCGGCCGCGATCAGCGCCTGGTTCAGCATCAGGCGGACCAGGTCCGAGGTGGTCGCGTCGCTGAAATCGGCGATAAAATGCCGAGCCGCGTCCAGCCCGCCTTCGCGCTCCGGCTCGGTACCGATATAGGCGGTTTGCAGTGCGAAGTAGATCCGCCGAGCGGGACTGTCGGCCTGGTCCGGCGCCATGATCTGCTTGCCGAACAGGAAGCGTGCCCGCGCGGTCAGTTCGATACGCGACCGGGTCCGGAAACGAATCGGCGCGCCGTTCACGATCATGACCTCGCCTTGGCGCAGCTCCAGCACGAGATTGGACATGATATGCCTTCCGCGAAGCGAATACGATGCCTCATGGCCAAGGCCCTGCGGCTGGTTGTCGGTCGTTCAGTCTTCCGCGCGCGCCGCGCCAGCCGGCATGACCGGTGGCGCGATCGCGGACGGCGGATTACCTGAACAGGCTGAGCAGGCTTTGCGGTGCCGAGTTCGCCATCGACAGCGACTGGGTGCCGAGCTGCTGGCGGATCTGCAGCGACGTGAGCTGGGCCGATTCCTTGGCCAGATCGGCATCGACCAGGGCGCCAAGACCGCTGTTCAGCGCGTCGATCTTGTCGTTGTTGTAGCTGACCTGGTTGTTCACATAGTTGATCTCGCTGCCAACGGTATTGAGCCCCTGGCCGACCGAGTTCTGCTGGTTGATGAACGTGCCGGTCGCGGTCATCAACGCCTGGACCGTCGTTGCGCTGCCAAGTTGTGTCGTGGTGAACGCGATCGAGTTGTACAGCGCGGAGCCGCTGAATGTGGCGATGCCGTAGGACGATCCGGACTCGTTACGGGCGACCGCAACGCGGGAGAATGAGCCGTTGCTGCCGGAGACGTTTCCGATCAGGGTCTTTCCGTTATAGTCGGCGTCCTGGATGAATGTCTGGATTTGCGTGACCTTCGAAGCATACTGCTTTTCGTAGTTCGTACGCTCGTCCGCCGAAACGTTCCCGGATGACAGGTTCACCAGGATGTCACGCATGCTGTTCATGGTGTTCGAGATATCGTTCAGGCCCGACTGTGTCGTGGACAGCAGGCCTTGCACGCCGCCAAGCTGCTGGTTCGCGGCCGTCAGCGCGCCGACGGTCGAGCGCACCGATTGGGCGATCGCATACGCCGCGCCATCGTCGGTCGAGTCAGCGACGCGGAAGCCAGTGGAAACCTGCTTCTGCACAACACCGAGCTGCGTCTGCGTTGTTTGAAGCGACTGGAGCGCGATCATCGCGCCCATGTTGGTGTTTACGGAATCAACGGACATGGTGTCTTACCCTTCTAGTCCAAATTGCATCTGTGCTGCATCTTGCGGCTTGAGCGGAATAATGCGCGGTGAGAATTAACGAAAAATGAATCAAACCCGGTTTTTCATGCCGCCGGAAGAAATTTCGCCAGCGAAAGCGTGTTTTCACTGGCGATCAACTGGTAGGATGCCTGCAGTTGCGTGTTGGTCTGCGTCAGCTCGGATAAGGTCTGCGCCATGTCGACTTGCTGAACGTCGGAAACCTGGCTGGTCAGCGCCGTCTGCGTGTCGGAAAGCTGTGTCTGGATCGTGGTCAGGTTGGACTGGTTGTTGCCCAGCGCGCCGATGTCCGTGCCCATCGCGCTGACCACGCCGTTCAGGCTGGTCCTTGTATCCTGCACCAGGGCGCTGAAATTGGGATCGCTCACCTGCGCGCTGGTCATCGACCCGATCGTCGCCAGCGACCGCATCAGGTCGCGCATGTAGGACCCGGTGGTGGAGGTCGAGGTGTCGCTGGAGTTGGCAAAGGAATTGGCGCTCGCCAGCAGACCGATCTGCACCGTGCTGTCGGTGCCGACCTGCACCACCGGCGCGGCGAGACCGGCGGTCGGCTGCGACATGTAGGCCGAGAAGGGCGAGGTTCCGGCCGCGTTGGACTGCCCGATCGACAGGGTCGCGGCGATGGTGGCGGTGGAACCGTTGGTCGACAGGCTGGAGACGGCACTGTTGATCTGGGTGTAGAAGCCGGACGTCAGGATGCTGTCCGCCGCCGGCACCGGCGGACTGGTGCTGTCGGCGCCGCCAAACACGTAGACGTTGCCATCCTGCGTATCCAGCAGGCCGGCGACCTGTTGCAAGGCCGATCGCGCCTGCGCCGCCGTGCTGGAAACGCCAGAGGCCGCGTTGGCTCCCGACAGGTTGTTCATGTCGGCGTAGAAGGTCGAGGCGATGGACTGCAACTGGGTCAGCGCGCTCTGGCTGACCGTCATGCTCGACGTCGCCTGGTTGATGTTGGTCTGCCAGGTCTGCAACGATGCGATCTGCGGGTTCAGGTTCAGCGCGACGGATGCGCCGGCGCCGAGGCCGGCGTAGCTTTGCGACACCAGCCCGGTGCTGGCCTGCTCGGTCAAGGTATCCACCTGATTGCGCAGGCTTTGGCTGTTGGCGGTCAACTGCCCCATGATGCCGTAGCCGCTCTGGCTTATGCCGCCGATCCCGCCGCTCATGCGCCGGTTCCGACGGTTGTCAGCAACTGGCTGAACATCGACTGGACTGCCGCGATGATATGGGCATTCGCCTGATAGGCGTTCTGCAGGCTGATCATGTTGGACAGCTCGGTATCGATGTTCACGCCGCTCTGGGCGGTTACCTGGGCGACCAGGCCGGTCTGCACCGCCTGCTCATTGGTCAGGCTGCCGCTCGTCGCGGCGCTCTGCTGCGACTGCGCGGCGATCATGTCGGTGGCATAGTCGGCGAGCGAGGATGCCGAACCGAACGGCGCCGACAGGGTTCCGCCGGCGCCTAGACCGGCGGTGTTGAAGACGGGCTGCGCGACGCCGGTCTGCACGTCGTTGCCGAAGGTGTTGTTGATGACGCGGGAGATCAGGGTGGTAAAGCCGGCCGGTCCGCCAGCCGGGTTTGGCGTGAAGGCGCTCGCGCCCGTCGGACTACCAGTGATCGAGGTGGTGCCGTCACGCACCAGGGCGGCATTTGCGGTGATCTGCGGGTTGACCTGGATCGTCGCGGCGTAGCCGACGTAGCCTGCCTGGACCGGCGTTCCGCCGCCGCTGGGCACGTTGCCGGCGGGATCGGTGAACAGGCTCAGCCCCTGGCCGGCGAACCGGCTCGACAGGTTGGCGGAGAACTCGTCCAGCTCCGCCTGGCCGGTCGGCAAGGTCTGGTCGCGCAAGGTCAGGTCGGCGCCGATCCGGCCGTCGGTCAGGCTGCCGGTCACATCCGTCCCCCCCAGCATGACGCCGGGCAGGCCGCCGCCTGGATAGTACGCACCGGGATTGGCCGAACCGCCCGCGATGGAGAAGGGGGTCGTGCCGGCATTGGTCGGCAGCGACAGGCCGCCGGTGGTAACAAGCAGGATGCCGCCGTTCGGCTGCTGGATCGTCTTGATGCTGGTCAGGCCAGACAGCGTCTGCACCGCCGCATTTTGCTGGTTCTGCAGGTCCGCCGTGCTTCGCCCAGCCTGCTGGGCGGCAATGATCTGGGTGTTGAGCTGGCCGATGGTTGAAAGCGTGGTGTTCAGGGTCCCGACAGCCGAGACCAGATCGTTCTGCACCGCCTGGCTCTGCGCCGAATAGGCTTGGCTCAGGTTGTTGATGCCGCTCGCCAGGGTGGCGGCGGCGCCGACCACCGTGCTCTGTTGCGTCTGGCTGCTGGGATCGGTCAGCAGGGTGGAGAACTGGTTCTGCAAGGTGCCAAGCAGGCTGCCGAGATCGTTGCCCTGGCCGACGGTGCCGAGGACGCTGTCGATCGACTGCAAGGCGGTCTGCGTCGTGGTGAGGCCTGTAACAGTTGCATTCTGCTGCTGCAATGATGCCTGCAGCGCCTGGTCGACCTGGATGGTCGCCGGTCCGGTACGGACACCCAGCCCTTGGCCATCCGCCGTGATGTCCTGCTGCGCGCTGCTCTCGACCGCATACGCAGGCGTCCCGGCATTGGCGACGTTCTGCGACACCAGCGCGAACTGGGCGCTGATGTTCGCCAGGCCACCGGTGGCGATCGAGAGGGCGCTGTCGAGACCCATGCTCTATCCGGTTGCGGTCAAGCCACCATGCTGATGGTGGTCTGCAGCATCTGGTTTGCCGAGGTGACGACCTTGGCGTTCGCGGAATAAGCCTGCTGGGCGACGATCAAATGGGAGAATTCGGTCGCGATATCGACGTTCGAGCCCTCGATGGAGCCGGTCACCAGGTTGCCGGCGCCGTTCGTTCCGGCCGCGTCGGCCAGCGGCGTGCCGCTGGTCAACGTGCCGGTGAACGCCTGGCCATTCTGCCGCTGCAGCGAGTCGGGGGCGTTGAACGTCACCAGCGGAACCTGGGCGACGGTCCGGGTCTGACCATTGTTGTAGTTGACCACGACATCGCCGTTGGCCTGCGTCGTCACGCCCGAGAAACTGCCTGGCGGGACACCATCCTGCGTCAGACCTTCAAGATTGTATTTGGTACCGGCATACTGCGTGACGCCCTGGGCCGATCCGTAGGTGCCAAGGTTGAGCGAGATCGTCTGGTTGCCTTGCCCAAAGTTCGTGGTGAACTGCAGCGTCGCCGGCTGTCCGGCGGTAAAGCCCGTGGCGGTTACCGTGCCAGGGTCGGTGGCCGAGGTGGCGATCTGCCCAATGGTGCCTTCCGGCACCGCGTTGCCGCTGGTCGCACCAAACTGGATGGCCGCCGATCCGGCGTCCGGGTTGCTGGTGTCGTCGGGCACAGCGACCTGAACCGTCCAGTCGCTGGCCGCATTCTGCGTAAAGTTCAGGTTGACGGTATGCGCCGTCCCCAGCGAATCATAGACGGTGATCTGCGAGGACAGCGGCGCGGCGGTGGTCGCGGTACCGCTGGCCGGGGTTGCGGGAAGGTTCGCCGACAGCGTCACATTTTGCGTCGAGACCGGGTTGTAGCTGGTCTGGGTTACCTGGATCGGCGCCAGCGCGTTCTGATCGACCACGCCGCTGGTTGGGTTCACTGACCATCCGTTCAGGTACTGCCCAGCATCGTTCACCAGATAACCTTGCGAATTCATCGTGAAGTTGCCGTCCCGCGTGTAGTCCTGCTGCGGATTGAAGGTCGGCGTGCTGGCGCTGCTGGTGCTGGCGCCAGTCGCCTGCGACACCGCGAAGAAGCCCTGGCCGGAAACCGCCAGGGCCAGCGGGTTGTCCGACTGACTGATGGTGCCCTGCACGTTGTTGACATAGTCAGGCGTCGCCACCACCGCGCCCGGCTGGTTCTGCGTCGCCGTGCTGGTGGTGAGATAATCCTGGAAACTTGTATCGACACGCTTGAAGCCGGTGGTCTGGCTGTTGGCGACGTTGTCGCTGATATTGCCGAACGAGTCTGATTGCGCGGTCAGACCACTGATCGCGGTATCGATGGCGCCGAACAAGGACATCGGAAGAAGCTCCAGAACTGAATAGCCAGAAAGAGAGCAGAAAGCGTGCCAATCCCGAAGTAACGGATTTTGCTGGCTTCTCGGCTTCGCCAGAGCGGCAGAAACAAGCCTGGCGGCAGAATTGACCCGGCAATATCTGCCTGGTGGGCCGAACATGATGGCACGCCCGAGTGGGTTTTCGGCCTGGCCGGCGGATGAGGCGGCTTGGCCCGAACATTGCCTAGTCCCGGACCAGGAGAGACATCATGCACGCCGCCCTTGCGACCGCGCTGCTTCCAGGGGGAACAGCGTCCGCTCTGTCCCTATCGGCATCGGCCGCACCGACTTCGTCCGGGCCCTCGGCCTCGGGCGGGGCGGATCATGGATTTCAGCTTGCGCTGCAAGCCGTGCAAGATGCCGCGACACCGACGGCTGCCTCGTTGCCCGCCGGCGGTGCTCCGCCAGGCCTGCGGGCGGCCGCATCGTTGCCTGCAAGCGGTGCTCCGCCAGGTCCGGAATCGGCTGGGACCGCCGTCACACAACCGCCGGGGACTGCCGCCGCGCCGGCCGAACCTGAACCGGCCGCCGCGGCCTTTTTGGGCGCACCCGCTCGGCCTGCGCGGACCGAGCAGAAGACAGCCAGCGGGGGAACCGGCAAGGGACCGACCAAGGCCGATCCTGCGATCAATGATGAGGATGGTGGTCAGGCGGCCGGCGCCACAGCGCAAGATGCGCCTGCGTCCACGCCGGTGAATCAGGCCTCGTGGCCTCCGACGTCGCAGGACGCGGTGCCGCCAGCGGGCAACGGAAATGAGCCATCACCCAGTCCCCCGCCGGAGACGCCTGTCGCGCCGACAGAAGATTTGACCGCGCCCGCCGTGGCTGCGTCCGCCGCGACAACGGCAGCCCCGACCGCCGCCAGCATTGCGGACGGTCCTGGCAGTGCCAAGCGTACTGGCCGCTCGACAACGCCTTCCACGGCCGCCGCCTGGCAACCTGTCCCGACCGATGTTGCCCTGCAGGCGATCGCGGCAGGTCACACGTCTTCGGGTCAAATCTCTGCCTCGGATTCCGGGACAACGTCCGCGACCATACCTCATGCGATGGGCCTGGGCTCGTCGGGTGTGGTTCCAGCGGGCATGGTTCCAGCGGGCGCGATCGCGGCAGGTCCGTCACCGGCTTCGCGGAACGAGATAGCCAAAGCCGCGCCACAGGCCGGCGGCACCGGACAGCCGTCGCGGCCAGGTGAAACGCCCGCGGCTCCGGCGAAGGCCGAGACGCTGTCGGTGGCCGCGGTGGCGAAGGTGGACGCTCAGACACTGACGATCCTGGGCGATCCGGCCGGGACCACCGACCTGACGGCGGGTCTGGCACTTCCCGCCGTCGCCGGATCGGCTGATCCGCGGGCGACGACACCCGTCCATCCGGCCAGCGGTTCGGCGGTCGGCAACCTCGCCTCGCCCGCCCAGCAGGTTGCCCCGGCGTTGCTGTCAATGACGCAGAGCCACGATGGCACGCAGCACATGACGCTGCGGCTGAATCCGGCCGAACTAGGCATGGTGCAGGTGCGGATCGATCGGGCCGCCACCGGTCCGGCGAGCGTGGCGATCACGGCGGAGCGTTCCGATACGCTGCAGATGCTGCGACAGGACACAATGCAGCTACATCGCACGCTCGATCAGGCCGGCGTGCCGGCCGAGGGCCGAACCATCAGCTTTCACGTCGAACCGGCAGGCCAGCCCGCGTCGTCGGGCGGCAACACGTCCTCCAACGGCAACTCAGGTGGTTCATCCGGGGGTTCATCGGGAAACACCCCAGGGCACACCGGCGGCAATGCCAACGGCAGCGGATCGGGCGGCTACGCGGCACGGGACAACGGCGGCTACGCCGGCAACCGGCGGCCGAACCTTCCGGCCTCGCAAGCCGAGCGGCAGGACGAAACGACGACCCCCACATGGCTGCGAGTCGGCCTCGACATCACCGCCTGAACGTCAAAAGGACCTTTGAGCCATGAGCATTTCCGCCACCAACAACGCCACCAACGGCACCGGCGCCACCACCAGCGGCACCGGCGCGTCATCCTCCGGTTCCGCCATCGCACAGACCGGCACCGCCGCGATCGCCGGCCTCAGCAGCAACTTCAACGACTTCCTGACCCTGCTGATGACGCAGTTGCAGAACCAGGACCCGACCAGTCCGCTGGACTCGAGCCAGTTCACCAGCGAGCTGGTGCAATTCTCCAGCGTCGAGCAGCAGATTAATACAAACACCAACCTGACGCAGTTGATCTCGCTCACCCAGGCCAGCCAGGTCGAGCAATCATCCTCCCTGCTCGGCAAGCCAGCGACCGTCACTAGTTCGCAGCTTTCGCTGCAGAACGGCGTCGGCGCGATCAACTTCAACACGAGTACCGCGGAACCGGTGGCGATCGCGGTCTACAACAAGGCCGGGGTCGCGATTCAGAGCGGAACGCTCAACAGCAACGCCGGCGCCAACACCTGGCAGTGGAACGGCGCCAACGCCAACGGCGTCACTCAGCCGGATGGGGCCTATACCGTCACCGTCACCTCGGTCGGCACGAACGGCGCCACGTCGCAGATACCGTTTACCGTGACCGGCACGGTCACCTCGGTGCAAAACACCAACGGAGCCGTCCAGCTTCAGATGGGCGGCCTGACGGTGCCGTTCAATTCGGTTCAATCGGTCGGGAGTTGAGGCATGGCCGTGGTGGGATACTGCTACCTCAAGGCGCGGCTACCTCAAGGCGTGGACGGGCGGTTGGCGTCGTCACGGTAGATCAATAACGGCCGGGGCAACCCGGCCAGGCATCAGGCATGGTTGCCGCATTGCATTGCAACGGACCCGTGGGTCTGGCTTCGAGAATAGCCGCCGGGCCGCGTCCAGCACCGCAAGGCGTGAGTGGCCGGCCCGCGTCCGCCATGACACAAGGCCTAACCGACACGCGCCGATCCCCGTTTTCCCGCATCTTGATGGTTGGGACATGTCAGGCGGCGCGCACGTCGAGCCATGTGCTCTGATAGGTGGCGCCGGCGCCCATGTCGGTATAGGTGTCGGCACATAGCATGTTTACAGTGCCGGCCTCGGCTTCCTCATCCGGGCGCTGGCCGGGAACCAGGACCACGCCGGGCTGAACCTCATCGCGCACCCGCAGACGCAACGCGATCTCGCCGCGGTCGTTGCTTAGCCGCACGATCTGGCCATCGGTCAGGCCGCGGGACAGAGCGTCGGCCGGATGCAGCACCGCACACGGCGTCCCTTCTCGCTCGCGCAGGAACGCCACGCCGGAAAAGGCGGTGTGGCTCTGGAAGTAGCCCGGGGTCGTCAACAGACGCAGCCGGTCTCCCCCATCGACCGGGTCAGCCGGATCAGGGTGCCAGTCCGGCATCGGCGGCAGCCCCTGATCGGCGAGGGTGGCTGAAAAGAACTCCAGCTTGCCGGACGGCGTGCGAAACGCCTGGCCACCCTTCCCGGCGATCGAGACCGGCTCGCCGGTCAACAGCCTGTCCGGATCGACCGCCGCGGCGCCGGTCACGCCGTTGAGCAGCGCCCTCAGCAGGTCCGGCGGCGCCAGGCTGAAGACTGGATCGGTCAGCCCCAGGCGCGCCGCCAGGGTCTGCGTCAGCCGCAGGTTCGACCAGGCTTCGCCCTGCGGCGCCACCGCGCGGTGACCATACTGCATGTAGTAGCTGCCGTAGCTGCGGTAGAAATCCTCGGTCTCCAGATAGGTCGTCGCCGGCAGCACGATATCGGCGAAGCGGGCGGTCGCGGTCATGAAGGGATCGTGCACCACGGTGAACAGGTCGTCGCGCGCCAGGCCGGCGCGGATCCTGGTGGTATCCGGGTTGGTCACCGCCGGGTTGTTGGCGGCGATGAACAACGCGAGGATAGGCGGATCGGTCGCCTGCTGCAACGCCTCGCCTAGCCGCAAGTGGTTGATGGTGCGGGCCGCGGCCGGGCCGGACGGCTTGCGCACCGCGTTGTAGTTCAGCTCGAAGGACGCCGCGGTGGCCAGGCTGGCGCCGCCGCCGTAGCGGCCATAGGCGCCGGTCACGCCGGGCAGCAGCGCGACGGTCCGCAGGTTCTGGCCGCCGTGGGTGAAGCGGCTCATGCCGAAGCCGATCCGGATGAATGGCGTGCGTGCGGCGCCGTACAGCGCGGCCAGACGCGCCACATCCGCGGACGTCAGGCCGGTGATCGCGGCGACGCGGTCCGGGGTGAAACGGGGAAGCACATCACGCTCCACCTGGTCGAAGCCGATGGTGTGTGCGGCGAGGTAGTCGCGGTCGGCTTTGCCGTCGCGCACCAGCACGTGCATCACCCCCAGCGCCAGGGCGGAGTCGGTGCCGATGCGGATCGGCAGGTGCCAGTCGGCGGCCTGTGCTGCGCGGGTGCGGCGCGGGTCGATGACGACGAGCTGGACGCCACGCTTGCGGACCTGCTCGATCTTCGCCCAGAGATGAACGTTGGTCGCGTGCAGGTCGGAGCCCCAGCCGATGACGAGGTCGGATTCGACAACGGACTCCGGATCGGCACCGCCGATCGGGCCGACGGTGGCATCCCATGCGGCCTCGGCGCAGGAATCGCAGACCGTGCCGCCGAGCAGACGGCTGCTGCCCAGTGCGTGGAACAGCCCGTTCGTCAGGCCGCGGTTCATCAGGCCCTGATGCGCGCTATAGGCGTAGCCCAGGATCGCCAGCGGCCCGTGCACCGCGATCAGGTCCCGCCAGCGGCCGACGATCTCGTCCAGCGCCTGGTCCCAGGTGATCGGCGTGAAGCGGCCGTCACCCTTCGGACCGATGCGCCGCAGCGGCGTTGTCAGACGCTCCGGCGAGTGCACCAGGTCCATGTCGCGGTTCACCTTGGCGCAGGCGAACCCGGCGGTGAATGGCTGGTCCGGATCGCCCTGGATGCGGATCACCCGACCCTCCTCGACATGCGCCAGCAACGAGCACATATCTGGGCAGTCATGTGCGCAGACGGTCCGGATGATGGGCACAGCGTGTCTCCGCGATGGATCGATGGATCAACTACCGCGAAGGATGGCCTGGCGGGAAGGACCACTTGGCACGCGATCTTGTGGACCAGTTCGATCGGCTATCCAGCGCGACATGACGCTACCACGGTCCAGGGAGTGAACCAGTGACTCTCGACGAACTTGCGGACTTTTTGATCTCCACCAGCGCACCTGCCGGCTGCATGGACCTTTCGGAGCTTGACGGATTTCTCGCCGGCCTGATCGCCGGCCCGGTCGAGGTGCCGCCGCGGGAGTGGCTGGCGGAGGTCTGGGACAACGAACAGCCCGACTACCAGAACCCGGCCGAGGCGGACGCCGTGCTGCAGGCGATCTTCGCCCACTTCGCGACGATCGAGACGGCGCTTGATACGTCGCCTTTGGTCTATGCGCCGATCCTCTGGCAGGACGCCTCCGGCACCACCGTGACGGACGACTGGGCGGTCGGGTTCATGCAGGCCGTGAGCCTGCGCCCCGAGGCATGGCAACCGGCGCTGGCGGACGAGGACGCGTCGCTGCTGCTGATCCCGATCGCCAGCCTAGCGGAGATGGGGGTGCCGGAGTCGGAGCGCGGCGAGCAGGCGCTGACGGACGAGGCGCTGGAGGGTCTGATCCAGGACGCGGAGCAGGTGCTGCCGGTCTGCGTTCTAGGACTGCGGCGGTTCTGGCGCGACCGCGCCCAGGGTGTGGGCATGGTTCGGCATTAGTGTCCTGCCCCCGAAGTTCGTCATACCTCATGATGGGCGGAGGGCATAGGCAGGCCACTGAAAACAAAGAGCGAGTGGCCGGGGCAGGGGTTCGCCCACTATGGCGAACTTCTGACCCAGGACATTCCCCATCATGATGCGTCAGCTCGCCGTTGACCGACAACAGCGCTTCCGCGATCGGGTTGGTGGCCCTATCCTGCCATCATGAACCACGATCCTCGTATTGCCGTCGACACTGATCGTCCCGCTGTCGAAGCTGTTGTCCGATCGGCTTATTCTCATTACGTGCCGCGTATTGGTCGGGAACCCGGGCCGATGCTCGACGACTACGGCGCGCTGATCCGGCAGGGGCGTGTCCATGTCGTTGATCATAACGGGGCGATCGGCGCCATCCTCGTGCTGATCCCGGAGCAGGATGCGCTGCTGCTGGACAACGTGGCGGTCGCGCCGGCGGCACAGGGATTGGGCCTGGGCCGGAAGATGCTGCAATTCGCGGAGCAGGCCGCCCGGGATGCCGGCTATCGGTGCATCAGGCTCTATACCCATCAGGCCATGACGGAGAACATCGCGTTGTATTCCCGCATCGGCTACGTCGAGACGCATCGTGGCGAGGAGAAGGGGTTGCCGCGGGTCTACATGACCAAATCACTCGACTGATCGACGCGGGCGCCGATCACGCACGGTGGCATCGGTTGACGCATATGACGTGCTGGTGGTCGGTGGCGGCGCCCAAGGTCTTAGCCGCTGGCCGGCAACGCGCCTACGGCATCCCGCCTGGCTGCCTCATGAGCGCGAACACGCCGAATCTGTTCGCGGCGGGGCGCATGGCGGACGGTGACCAACAGGCGGGTGCGGCGATCCGAGTCATGGGAACCGCTTTCGCCACCGGTCAGGCAGCCGGCGTCGCGGCCTGACCGGTCGGGCACGATGGCCTTGCAAATCACCTTCTGTTCAAACAATCGAGCGAATCAGGCTTTGCCGTCCGCCGCAAGGGGATCATTGCGAATTTGTGTGCGGCCGATAGGGATAGGCCCGGCCATGACGGCGGGTGGTAGATGAAGCGGTTCCAGTCACCGTGAAAACACTCTAAAGCAATGTTCAAGCAGCGGGCGACGACCGTGCCTGCTCCGCATGCCGCCGCGGTACTTCGCCCTGCAAACGTAAAGTTTCCCGACACATTGTCGGCAAGGCCGCTCAAGCGCCTTTGAAATTCCAAGATGTTTTCTTATGGCACCAATCTTGCTCACGCTATTGTATGACGCAGGGCCGAAGGCTTTAGCCCTGCATTTGTGTGGAGCAAGCGATGAACCGGATGTTAACACTTGTCGTCGCCACGGGCGCGGTGCTCGGCACGGCGGCGGCGCAGGCCACGACGATAACAACGGCAACACAGACCATCACCTTCGGCCCGGGGCCGACGGAGTTCGTCAACGCGTCGCAACCCCTGGCGCTGTTCAACAGCGGCCTCGGTAAGCTCGACTCGGTCACCATCGGCGGCAGCTACGGCTTCACCTCCACCATGACGATTACCAACAGTGCCGCCAACGCCTCCAGCGGGTCGGCGAGAACCGAGTCCGCGGCGGCCTTCAACTCCGGCAACAACGCGATCAACAGCGTGATCCAGAACTTGCTCGACACCAATGGATCAAGCACGGTCGGCGGAACGACGCTCAATCCAGCGGCGTTCGACATCCTTGGCGGCAAGTCGAACTACAACCTTGCTGCCGGTGCCTCGACAACCGCGAGCAGCAATGCGAGTACGGTGATCATCGCCTCAGTGACGGACAATACCGCGGCCGACCTGCAAGCCTTTCAGGCAGCCGGCGGCGGCGCCGCCAACGTGCTGTTCAATACCGCGACCGCGACCGTTCTCTCCAACACGGGGGGCAATACCAGCGCCATTGAGAACACCGCCGCAACCGGCAAGATGACCCTCTACTACACGTACGACCAAACCTCGCCGCCGGTACCGCCGCCGGCGCCGGTGCCGGAGCCCGCCTCGATTGCCCTGCTCGGCGCCGGCCTGCTGGGCGTTGGCGTGTTGCGCCGGTCCCGCAAGTAATCCCAATCGGCGCTGACCGGCTGACCGGCTGGCCGCGGCACCGGCCGATGGCGCCTTTGGCCGATCGCGGATGACCTAGTATCTGATCGCAGAGAAGCGTGAGACGCGTAGCGGCCACGTTTCGGCGCGTGAATCAGATACTTCAGGCCAATAGCGACGTATCACGCTTCTCTGATGCGCGATACTAGAGCGTAATCGCCTGAGGCTGACCCAGTCAGAAGGCATGAATCACACGATCAAACAATGAATTAAAGTGCGATTCGTAGGTCAACCTAAACCAATCACGCTTTAAGCCTGCCCATCCATTCGGATGCCGGGCAGCCTCTCGGTTCAGCGTGTAGAAGTGGCATTCGTCCACCTCATCGGCCTGCAGCCGCCGCACCTCTTCGGCCGCCGCCACGATGCCGATCATTCGCCTGATCTTGAGATCTCGTCGGTGCCCCTCGAACAGCCGAGTCGTCCAGCACGGCACACGATCGCGCCGCACATGGCGGAAAACTTTACAGCCTGGGCGCAATTCGAAACCGACATAATCCCCGGCATGATCGGCGCGAAAATGGCCGTCTCGACGCGCAGGTCCACAATACGAAAGTAAACCGATGTGTTGAAGAAACACCAGGTGATTGCTTTTGTCGCGCCGATATCCGGCTTTCGCTTTAGAGCGTGATCGCCTCAGCTCGACTTTCCGCAATTTGGAGGTTTGGACGATCATGTCATGGCCCAGAAGATATCCTGGTGAGTGATAAACGGTAGCGCCTCATCGAGGGACAGGATCGTCCGGCCGAACGGACCTGTGGCGGTCCATCGCTCGTTCCAGAGCGACCAGTAGAGAATTTCGAACTTGTTGTTTGATGGCGTTGCGCGCAGCCGCGCGACCGGTGCGCCGGATCTAGCATCGTAGAGTGTGTAGCCGCGGTTGCGTCGTTCCGCCAATAAGGTCCCTCTGGCGCAGCGGAAGGCCTCGATGTGCTGAATGATTGCGTCGTCCATCGCGCCCCACGATAGACGCTTTCGCAGCGCGATGTCGTGATCCCTTCGTGATCCCTTGGCGGATTGTCCGATCTGTGCCGCGGGGCTCTTGCGCGGCATGGGCGTTTTGCTTGGATATCTGCGATGATCGCCAAGCGCACCCAACGCATCCCAGTCGTCTCCCCTGTGCCCGCGATCCTGCTGACATGGCTGGCCCCGTTTCGCCCGTGCTTCACGGCCCCGGTCTGGAACCACATCCTGGTGCTGGTTGCCGGCGCCGTCCTGGCCCCCGGCAAACGCACCGTCAGCCAGGCGTTGCGCGTCATGGGGCTGGCCGCGCAGCCTGGCTTCGGCCGCTACCATGAGGCGCTCAACCGGGCGCGCTGGGATGCCCGCGCCGTGGCGCGCCGGCTGCTGCATCATCTGCTGGCGGTGCTGGGTCCGCAGGGTGAGGTGGTCATTGCCATCGACGACAGTATCGAGCGGCGCTGGGGTCGCAAGATCGAGGCCCGCGGCATCTATCGTGACCCGGTGCGTTCGTCGCGTGGCCACTTCGTCAAGACCAGCGGCCTGCGCTGGTTGTCCTTGGCCGTCGTGCTGGCGGTGCCCTTCGCCGGCCGGCACTGGTCGCTGCCGTTCCTGACCGTGCTGGCGCCCTCGGTGCGCTGGAGCGAGGCGCACGGCCGGCGGCACAAGACCCTGACCGATCAGGCGCGTCAGGCGATCCTGCAAAGCAAGCGCTGGCTGGCGGATCGGCGTGTGGTGGTGGTCGCCGACAGCAGCTTCGCCGCCCTGGAACTGATCGCCGCGGTGCGCCGCCATGTCTGCCTGATCACCCGGCTGCGTCTGGATGCTGCCCTGTTCGAACCCGCCCCCGCGCGCCGACCCGGCCAACGCGGCCGGCCGGCCTTGAAAGGCCAACGCCGGCCCAAACTTAGCGCCGTGCTGGCCGATCCCGCCACCGTCTGGACACGGGTCACGATGGCCGAATGGTATGGCGGCCAAACCCGCGTGCTGGACACGATCTCCGGCACCGCGGTCTGGTACAGCTGCCGCCTGCCGCCCGCCCCGATCCGCTGGGTGCTGGTGCGCGATCCCACCGGCGCGCGCGACGCACAGGCATTCCTGTGCACCGATCTCGCGCTTGACCCCATGGCGATCCTCAGTCGGTTCGTGTTGCGCTGGCGGATCGAGACCACCTTCCAGGAGGTCCGCCAACATCTGGGCGTCGAGACCCAGCGGCAGTGGTCCGATCTGGCCATCCGGCGCACCACCCCGGCGCTGCTGGGGTTGTACTCGCTGATCACCGTTTGGGCGCATGGGCTGATGCCAGCGGCGAACACCGCAGTCCGGCCGCATACCGCCGTTTGGTACGACAAATCCCAGCCAACGTTTAGCGACGCGATCGCCGCCGTTCGCCGCGTGCTTTGGATGCCCGAGGGTTTTTCCATGTCCCGGCAGCACACCGAGCACGTGCAAATTCCCGCTCCATTGCTACAACGCTTCGTGGAGACACTATGCCTCACAGCATAAATTGCGGAAAGTCGAGCTCAGGCTGACCCAGTCAGAAGGCGTAAATCACGCGAACAAACAATGTGTTAAAGCGCGATCCGGTAACAGGGGCAAAACTGTGGGCAGCGCCTGTTCAGGCGGGGCGGAACTGGCCTCTGACATACCGATCGAGCGGCTGAACGACGATGTGCCCTGGCGTCGTGAGTCTGCTGCCCAGATAGTCCCAGAGCGCGATGCCAAGTTTGTCGCAGGTCTTGGCGAGACCCAGAAACGCATCACGGCAGTCGCGGCCGCCGTCGCTGCGTGTTCCGGCGCTGACGTTTCGCCGGGTCACGTAGCACCGGATGTCGTTCTCTGACCCGTTGGTGTGGAGCGGGATTTCTGGCCGCTGCAGCACCATCAGCAACTCGGCCTTGTTGGCATGCAGCCGCTTGAGCAAGCGGTCCAGCGTGACGAAGCCGGTACGGCGCAGGAAGATGCGGTCGAACCGCGCGCGCAATCCGACAGCCCGGCGCGGGCTTGGCTTGAGCCGGTAAGCCTTGAGACTGGTGTAGAAGTCCCAGATCAGGCTGCGCACCCGGGTCTGCGCCGCGCGATGCATGTCGGTGAAGGCGTCCAGCTTATGCACCAACCGTTCCGCATGGACCCAGCACAGCGCGTGATGTCCGACGTTGAACTGGCCGGCGTCATCGCTCAGCACGACGGCATCGCAGAGGAATTTGTGCGCCTGAACGCTGCCCCACACGGCGGCCTCTGTGGCAACCCGCACCGGATCGGGCGTCACCTCCAGTGCGGTGAAGCCAAGGCGGTCGAGATGCGCCAGCCATGCTTTGTGATTGGCAAAGCGCGTCTCCGGCTGACCCGCAAGGCGGGCGATCAATGGCGTGGCCAAAGAATGCTTTCGCATGTAGCCATAGGCTGCGTCGTTGAGCACATAGTCGCTATGACCGGCACGCAGCAGGTCGAGGAAGTTCAGCCGGGTTTTCGATGTGCGGGTGGCGAACCAGGTGAACCAGTCATTGCCGATCTGCGTGCAAAAGCCGTTCTTGGCCTTATGCCGTGCCCCGGTATCGTCCACCGAGACGTAGGGCGCCGTCGCCAGCCCGGCGCGCAGAACGTCCTGGGCTTCGGCGACGAAATCCGCCTGCTTGTCAGTCAACAGGCGTTGTAGCTGGCGCTTCGAGATCGACACGCCGACCGAGCGCAAGAGTGTCGTCAGCCGGGCTAGCGTGGACTGCCCCTGATGGTAGTGCATCAGCACGAAGCGGCGAAGTTCGGGACCAAAATGGCCATCGATCCCCGCCGGCAACGGCGCCAGCAGCGTGCGTCCATCCGGCGTGACCCAGCGCTCGCGCTGGTACCGGGTTGCACATACCGAAATCACCAGATCCTGCACCAGAAATGGCTCATGACCCCGGAAGCACGAGCCTTCCGGGACGGCGACCTTCACCACTTGGTCTTCGATGCTGACCCGGGGCGCCACCTTGCCCCGGAACCGCCGCTTCTCGTTCTTGGCGGGCCTGGGCGGCTCTGTCCCCTTGTCCATGCCGCTCGGTTTGATCGTCGGACGGCCCGTCAAACCTTTCAGACGGGCGATCTCTTCGCGTTGCTCACCAATGACCTTTTCCAGAGCGGCGACTTTACCAAACAGCTCAACCAGCAGAGCCTCAAGCTCTGCACGACTCAGCCCGGAAAGGGACGGTGGCGCCGGCACACCTGTAAAGAACCCGACCAAGTCGAGCCAGAGCAAGAGAAAATGCGACGGTGCCCACAGTTTTGCCCCTCTTACGCGATCCGTGGGTCAACCTAAACCCATCGCGCTTTAATATGAGGAAACTGCGGCAGTCCGCCTAAACAGGTTTGCGGGAAGATTGACCAGAGCCGGTGGTCTTGAGGACGGACTGCACAAACGCGGTTTTTGCGTTGCTGTAGGCGTTTCGGTCATCCTGGTGTTTCTGCGCTAACTCCTGCTTCAGGCGGGCATAAGCGCCTCGCACCTCAGGATCGCGCCGCAATGAATCTCTGAAGGAAGTCAGTGCCAGACCATCGGGATGGTCGTGTTGGATGATTTGCAGATGGTGGGTTCGTTGCGTCGGGTTCGGTCGCAAGAACCAAAGACGATAGTTATGATTTGGATCCTCCGGCCAAAATAGCCAGCCGTCCGCTTCCAGGACCGGAATTGCCGCGTGGCACGCAGCCAGCGATCGCACCGGCGCCAACAGATCGACAATCGGCTTCGATCGCAATGCCGGCACGGATGTTGATCCGATGTGCTCGATCTTTGCCGCAAGCCACGGCCTCAGGAGATGTGCCAGCCGCGCTTGCTGTTCGGCGAAACGATCCTGCCACGCCGGATCGTAGTCAGTAAGCGCTATGGACTGATCTAGCATGGACAATCCTGCCGAATTCTAAAACAACCAGTCCCATACGATTTCTGACGGATTGTGCAAGGATCGAGCTGCTGCTCCACCCTGCGCTGGTACCACGACATTCTGCATAGCGCACCAAAAATGGTCCAGCCCGGAGCATCCCATTGTGTCCATGGCAAATGTCCGCTGGTCACTCTTTTCAGACAGCCGATCCGGGACCCTGCCAACCGCCGCCAATCCCTGTAGCCTGCTCCAATCAAGACCAACCGGAGGAACCCAACCATGAAAATCGCCCGCATCGAGGATCTGCACGCCGACGCCGGCTGGCGCACCTTCTCCTTCCTGAAAATCACCACCGACGACGGCCTGGTCGGCTGGTCGGAATACACCGAGGCCGACGGCAGCCGCGGCCTCACCGCCGTCATCCATGGCATGGCCGAAGCGCTGATCGGCACCGACCCCCGCCCCGTCCAGGCCATCGACTCGACGCTGTACGTCAAGCAGGTCCAGGCTCCCAACGGCGTCAACCAGCGCGCCATCGCCGCCATCGGCAACGCCCTGCTCGACATCAAGGGCAAGGCCCTCGGCGTGCCGGTGTATGAACTGTTCGGTGGTCCGGTCCGCACCCGCATTCCGGTCTACTGGTCGCACTGCGGCTCCTACCGCGTGCGCAATCACCAACTGGTCGGCTCCCCGCCATTAAGAACCTACGACGACATCGCCGCCCTCGGCGCCGAGGTCAAGCGTCGCGGCTTCAACGCCCTGAAGACCAACATCCTGCCGTTCGACGGCGAGAAACTGACCAATTTCGGCCCCGGCTTCGGCCGCACCCCCGGCTTCCCGGAGCTGAATGCCGATCGCAAGACGCTGCAATCGGTGAAAGACCTGCTGGGTGCCTTCCGCGCCGGCGCCGGCCCCGACATGGGCCTGCACCTCGACGTCAACTACCACTTCAAGACCGAAGGCAACCTGAAGATCGCCCGCGCGGTGGAACCCTTCGACCTGACCTGGCTGGAGATCGATACCTGGGACCCGCAATCCCTCGCGCTAATCCGCCGCCACGCGCCATGCCCCGTCGCGTCGCTGGAATCGGTCACCGGCCGCCGCGCCTTCCGCCCGTTCCTGGATGCCTATGCGGCCGACGTCGCCATCATCGACGTGATCTGGAACGGTTTCCTGGAATCCATCAAGATCGCCGCCATGGCCGAGGCTTACGAAGTCAACGTCGCGCCGCACAACTACTACGGCCACCTCTGCTCCGCCATCAGCGCGCATTTCTGCGCCGTGGTGCCGAATTTCCGCGTCATGGAGATCGACATCGACAGCGTCGCCTGGCGGGATGAGCTTTTCATCGACGCGCCGGTGATAGAGAACGGCGCGCTGATCATCCCCAACCGCCCTGGCTGGGGGATAGACGTGAACGAGGCGGCGGTCAGGGCCCACCCGCCGAAAGGACAACCATGACCGAAGCGACCCCTAACCCAGCGACCCCCAACCCGGCGACTTTCGACATCCTGGGCATTGGCAACGCCATCGTCGACGTGGTTTCCCCCGCCGACGACCAGTTCCTGTCCCGCCACGACATGCGCAAGGGCGCGATGATGCTGGTGGACGCGGCGGCGGCGGACACGCTGTATGCCGCCATGCCGCCCGGCCAGGAGAGCAGCGGCGGTTCGGCCGCCAACACCTGCGCCGTCGCCGCCGCCCTCGGCGCGCGGGTTGCCTATATCGGCAAGGTGGCGGTCGATCCCCTCGGCGTGGTGTTCCGTCACGACATCAAGGCGGTGGGCGTGCATTTCCCCACTTCGCCGCTGACTGGCGGCGCGCCCACCGCGCGCTGCCTGATCCTGGTCACGCCGGACGGCCAGCGCACTATGAACACCTTCCTCGGCGCCTGCGTCACCCTGGACGGCTCGGACGTGGACCCGGCGCTGGTCGCCGCCGCCAGCGTCACCTACCTGGAAGGCTACCTGTTCGACCCGCCGGCCGCACAGGCCGCCTTCCATAAGGCGGCATCGGCGGCACACGCCGCCGGCCGCCAGGTCGCCCTGTCCCTCTCCGACCCGTTCTGCGTCAACCGCCACCGCTCGGCCTTTCGCGACCTCGTCGCCCACCACGTCGACATCCTGTTCGCCAACGAGACCGAGATCACCAGCCTGTATGAACAGAACACCTTCGAAGCCGCGGCCGAGGCGGCGCGCGCCGATGTCGGCCTGGCCGTGCTGACCCGCGGCGAGGCCGGCAGCCTGATCCTGCGCGGCGACCAGAGCATGACTGTTGCTGCCGAACCCACTCACGTGCTGGACACCACCGGGGCCGGCGACGCCTATGCCGCCGGGTTCCTCACCGGCCTGACCGCCGGCAAGCCGCTGCAGGTCTGCGGCCGCATCGGCAGCATCGCCGCCGCCGAGGTCATCAGCCACTACGGGGCGCGCTTGGCTGCCGACCTGCACGGACGCATCGCCGCGCTGGCGGGCTGATCCATCCGAATGACTCGCCCGGACGGTATTGCACTGCCGACGGTGGCGCAGGACACCGTGCCCGTCCTCGGCCTGCTGCAGCTCCTGGCTTCCGTGGTCCTGCTGTCCAGCGCCTGGCCGCTGACCAAGATCGCCCTGGCGGCCGGCTCCACCCCGCTGTGGTTCGCCGAAGCGCGAGCGGTCCTGTCCGGCGCGGTGGCGTTCGTCCTGCTGGCGGCGATGCGGCGGCTGCGCCTGCCGAGGCGGCCGGACTTTCCCGCCATGCTGGCCGTCGGCGGCTTGCAGCTCGGCGCCTATTTCGCTCTGGCGCATGAGGCGGTCGCCTGGGTCCCCGCCGGCCGCACGGCGATCCTGGCGAACACCACCACCATCTGGGTGGTGCCGCTGTCGCTGCTGTTCCTGCGCGAGCATATCCCGGCCCGCCGCTGGATCGCCACAGGCCTCGGCCTGACCGGCGTCGCGGTACTGGTCAATCCCGTCGCGATCGACTGGTCATCCGCCAGGATCCTGGTCGGCCACGCCTTCCTGCTGGGCGCCGCCCTGTCCTGGTCCATCGCCATCATCGTCACGCGGGCCGCCAGGCCGGCCATGTCGATGTTGGCCCTGCTGCCGTGGTGCTTCCTGGTCGGCTCCCTCGTGCTGGCGCCGGTGGTGTGGTGGCACGCCTCCACCGGCACCCTCGGCACCCAGCCGGTATCGTGGTGGGCGCTGGCCTATATCGGCCTGATCGCCGGTCCTGTCGGCACCTGGTGCGTGATGCAGGCAACCGCCAGCCTGCCGGCGCTGGTCGCCTCCCTGGGATTCCTGACCACGCCGGCGGTCAGCCTGATCCTGGCCAACGTCGTCCTGCATGAACCGTTCACCCCCGATCTGCTGGCGGGTTCGGCGCTGATCATGTCCGGCGTTGGCATTGCCGCCTGGCCGAGGCGGCGGCACGCATGATCCTGCACACCATCGAATCGGGCATCGGTCCACCGGTGGTCCTGCTGCACGGCCTGTTCGGCGCCGCCCGCAATTTTGGCGCGGTACAACGCGCGCTGGCACCACAATTCCGGGTCATCGCGCTGGATATGCGCAACCACGGCGACAGCCCGCACGGCGCTGACATGCGCTACGCGACTCAGGCCACGGATGTGGAGCAGACGCTGGGGGCGCTGGGCGTCGGTCAGGCGGCGGTGGTGGGCCATTCGATGGGCGGCAAGGCCGCGATGGCGTTGGCACTGGCGTCGCCGCGGATGGTCGGGCGCCTGCTGGTGTCGGACATCGCGCCAGTGGTCTACCAGCATGGTAACGCGGCGATGGCGGCGGCGATGCGGTCGATCGTCCTGACGCCCACGCTGACCCGCCAGCAGGCCGACGCGGCGCTGGCCCCGGCCGTGCCGCGCCCCGACATCCGCGCATTCCTGCTGCAGAACCTGCGCTTCGGCGCCGAACCGCACTGGCGCATCGGCCTGCGGGAGATCGCCGCCTCGATCGCCGATCTGGAGGGATGGCCAGCCAGCGCTGCCGACCCCGCCACGCGAGAAAGGGTTGACCCGGCCGTCCGTCCCTCAAACCAGTCTGCCCAGATGGCCGCGCCAGGCCTGGCCATGACGGCCGGAGAAGGATCCTGCTACCCCGGTCCCACACTGTTCGTCACCGGCGGCAACTCCGACTACGTGCGAGCCGAGCATCGTCCAATCATCCGCACGCTGTTCCCCGCCGCCCGCTTCGTCGCGGTGAAGCACGCCGGCCACTGGGTGCATGCGGACAATCCCGCCGGATTCCTGTCGGTGCTGGAGGCCTTCCTGCACGACTGGAAATAGCACCGCCCGCCGGCAACCAGGCCGCGAATCCCATGAAGATTCAGCGAAGCATGGCTGCGCGGCGTCAGCCCGGCATGTTTTTCGCTCGTAAGCCGAGGACTTCCATCATATGTGTGCACCGCAACATACCCATAGCCAGGCTTTTTTATGCAGATCAGGAACGTCGCGATCATCGCCCATGTCGACCATGGGAAGACCACCCTCGTGGACAAGCTCCTCGGCCAGTCGGGCGCGTTCCGCGAACATCAGGTGGTGACCGACCGCGCGCTGGACCGCAACGACCTGGAGAAGGAGCGCGGCATCACCATCCTGGCCAAGTGCGCCTCGGTGGTGTGGCACGACACCCGCATCAACATCGTCGACACCCCCGGCCACGCCGATTTCGGCGGCGAGGTCGAGCGCATCCTCAACATGGTGGACGGCGCCATCGTGCTGGTCGACGCCGCCGAAGGCGTCCTGCCACAGACGAAATTCGTCGTCGGCAAGGCGCTGGCGCGCGGCATCCACCCGATCGTCGTCGTCAACAAGGTCGATCGCGGCGACGCCCGCCCGGACGAGGTCCACACCGAGATCTTCGACCTGTTCGCCGCCCTCGGCGCCTCCGACAGCCAGCTCGATTTCCCCATGCTGTATGCCTCCGGCCGCAACGGCTGGGCCGATCCGACCCTGGACGGCCCGCGCAAGGACCTGTCGGCGCTGTTCAATCTGGTCGTGTCGCACGTGCCGGCGCCGACGGTGAAGCCGGACGCACCCTTCGCCATGGTCGCCAGCATTCTGGAATACGACAACTTCCTGGGTCGGGTGCTCACCGGACGCGTTGAACAAGGCATGGCCAGGCTCAACATGCCGGTCAAGGTGCTGCGGCGCGACGGCTCGGTCGTCGAGACCGGCCGGCTGACCAAGCTGCTGTCGTTCCGCGGCCTCGACCGGGTGCCGGTCGACACTGTCATGGCCGGCGACATCATCGCCGTGGCCGGCCTGTCGGAGGGCACCATCCCGGACACCATTGGCGCGCCGGAACTGACCGGACCGCTGGAAGCCATCCCGGTCGATCCGCCAACCCTGGCGATGACCTTCCGCATCAACGACAGCCCGCTGGCCGGCCGCGAGGGCAAGAAGGTCACCTCCCGCCAGATCCGCGAGCGGCTGTTCCGCGAGGCCGAGGGCAACGTCGCGATCCGCGTGACCGATTCGAACGAGACCGAGGCATTCGAGGTCGCCGGCCGCGGCGAGCTTCAGTTGGGCGTGCTGATCGAGCAGATGCGGCGCGAAGGCTTCGAACTGACGATCGGCCGCCCCCGCGTGCTGACCCGGCGCCACCCGGATACCAACGACCGCGAGGAGCCGATGGAGGAGGCGCTGGTCGATGTCGACGAACCCTACACCGGCGTGGTGGTCGAAAAGCTCAGCCGCCGCAAGGGCGAGATGACCGACATGCGCCCGTCCGGCGGCGGCAAGGTGCGGCTGACCTTCAACATCCCCAGCCGCGGGCTGATTGGCTACCATGGGGAGTTCCTGACCGACACCCGCGGCACCGGCATCATGAACCGGCTGTTCGCCGGCTACGGCCCCTGGAAAGGCCCGATCGAGGGCCGGCGCAACGGATCGCTGATCTCCACCGAGCCCGGCGAGGCGATCCACTACGCGCTGTTCTACATTCAGGAGCGCGGCACGATGTTCGTCAATCCTGGCGAGAAGGTCTACCAGGGCATGATCCTGGGCGAGCACAGCCGCGAATCCGACCTGGAGGTCAATCCGATCAAGGAGAAGAAGCTGACCAACGTCCGCGCCGCCGGCAAGGACGACGCGATGCTGCTGATCCCGCCACGGAAAATGAGCCTGGAGCAGGCGATCTCCTACGTCGAGGACGACGAACTGGTCGAGGTGACTCCCGCCGCGGTGCGCCTGCGCAAACGCTACCTGGACCCCCACGAGCGCAAGCGCCATGAACGCAGGATCGATGCCGAGGCACTGGTCTAGAGCATTTTCACGGTGACTGGAACCGCTCGATCTACCACCCGCCGTCATGGCCGGCCTCGTGCCGGCCATCTTCCCCCAGCGTTTGTGCGCGGATGGCCGGCACAAGCTCGCCTATGACGAGAGGAAGGCCTACACCCTTTTCCAGTCACCCTGAACGCGCTCCAGGTTGACGCTGCCAACACCGCTGCGCCATGTATCCCCTTTTACGCCAAGCATCACGGTGATGAGCTGCGGCATCCGCGAGCCGTTCTTCACCCCAAAGGCGGCGTGATGTCAGGCATGATGCCGGATAGCGACCCGCGCCGGCAGACTGCTCCGTTCAAATTTTTCGTGCCGTGACTCCATCGCTTATCGCACCAGGACGACAAACCCGTTCGCCGGCAGATTGATCAAGGCTGAGCTGGGCATCTCGTTCCAGGCTACGCCCGCATCAGCCACCACCACCCCTTGATTCCCAAACACGTGAGGGTTTGGCAACGCGTCGTAGAAATCGCTGTTGAAGATTTCCCGCCAACGGCCCCCCGACGGGAGCCCGACGCGATAGCCGGCTCTGTTCGTCTCCTGCAGGTTGGCAACCACCACCACGTCCTGTCCGCTGCCCTCGATCCAGCGATGGATTGCGATAACCCGATCCAGAGGATCGCCGACGAAGGCATGCAGCGAGTCACTCCGCAGCGCCGGCATGGTTCGGCGCAGGTGGACAAGGTCGCGACAGAACGCCAGGTAGTCGCGCATCGCCGGGTCCGATTGCAGGCCATCCCACCAGATCAGCAGATAGGCATGGAAATTGATATCGTCGCTCCATGGCTTGTCCTCAAGGATCTCCTGCCCCATGAAGAGCTGCGGCACGCCGCGCCCAGCGAACAGAAGTCCGGCCGCCAGCCGCGCCCGACTACGGGCGAACCAGGAGCGCGCATCGGAGGAATCCGCCAACGCCGGGATGCGCGGGCCGCCGCCTTGCGGCACGATGTCATGGTTTTCGATGCAGTTGACCACGCTCCAGGGTCGCTCGAACCCATCCGGCGTATTGAAGGCTAGTGCCAGGGCCTCGATATCGACGAACGCATGATAGCCGCCGCTGGCCTGCCCGATGACCTGGCGCACGCCGTCGCGCAGCTTGTCGCCCCAGGCAGCGTCGAAGCCGAGGCCCGCTGGCGAAGCGCGCACCGCCGCCGCTCTGTCATCCGCCCAATATTCGGCGATCTGGATCGCCCGCGGCTTTACCGCCCGGGCGGTACTAGTCAAATCCTGGCAGAATCGGCCGCCGCCGTTCCGATCGATCACCGTTACTTCATCGTAGCGGATCCCGTCGATGTGAAATTCCTCGAAGCATTGCTTGACATTATCAATCAGGAACTGGCGAACATCCTGGTTCCAGTAGGCGAAGACACTGCCTCCGACCCAACCCTGATTGGTGAAGTAAAGGCTGCGATTGTCGTCGCCGTATGGCTGCCGATCGAGAAACTTGATGCATTGATCATTGAAGCCAGGCCCCGCATGGTTGAACACCAGATCGAACAGCACCGCGATTCCGTTCAGATGAAAGATATCGACAACGCAGCGAAGCTGGTTGGGTCCCGGACGTAATTCGTCGATCCTGATTGGCGGCTGGCCCTGACGGGCAAGCAACGCGTTGGCCTTTCGCAGATAGCGGGCAAGCTCGGCTGCATCGTTGACCTGGTAGTCCATGTCCGGTGAGTACAGATCAAGACCATTGTATCCCGCACTGGTCTCACTAGGGAACTCTTGGATCGGCAGCAGTTGAACGCCATTGATGCCCAGGTCGCGCAGGTAATCGACACGGTCGAGCAGATCCAGGAACTTGCCGATGGCGCGCCGCTTGTCGTGGCCTTGCGCATCCACCGCATAATAAACGCCGATGTGGAGCTGGTACAGGATCAGGTCGCGAAAGTCGGGCAGCCGGAAACCGCCGTCGTGCCACGCATAGGACGCTGGATCGCGTACCAGGCAATCGGAGACCGGATAGGCGGGCGCAGTACTCAGCTCGCGGGCCCGCGGGTCGCGCTTGAGGCCGGTGCTGCCGGAACCGACCACCCAGAACCGGTATGGCTCGCCATCGCCCGCACCCGCCACGAAAGCAGCCCAGAAACCATTTCCTATCGAGAACATCGCGGCGTTGGGCGCCGGCACGAACCCCGCTTGTGAAGTGGCTTGCGCCTCACCGCCATCCAGCACGAAGACCTGCCGCGCGGCCGGTGCCCAAAGCCGGAATGTGACGCCGCCTGGCACCACTGTCGCGCCCATCGGCGTGCTGCCGTCGACGCCGGTTCTGCTTGTCTGCATCGCCTTTCCCCTAGCCGTAGCCGCCAAACATGAACAGCATCATGTCTTCATCGGACAGATTGATCAGGCCACGCGGATTGATCAGGCCATGCGGATTGCCGCCCGTCCGCACCGCCGGATGATCAGGCTGCGGCATGTGTACCTCCTGATCGTTCCCGAGCGCCGGCTGACCGTCCACCAGAAACTTCCAGGTGCGGACCTGCCACGATAAACCTCCGCACCAGTTGCTTTGCGACGCTACGACCGCATCACGTATTATCATTGAAGGATTTAAACTATACGATCTGGTCTGGATGTGACCTGGCGCACATCGCACAATCGGCGATAGGGTTAACCACCCGCTCAAGGCTCGAAGCGCGAATACAAAAGCATAAATCGCACTGCAGCAAGATAAGGGCGTCGATGAACACTGATCAGGCTGAGCCCGAACCCAAATATAAAGACCCGGAGGAAACCAACCGGACCGGCTCGCCGCCTCCGGGCTTCGAGCACTCGCTATGCGATGCCGAGATCCTGCTCGGCTTCGCCGCCGAGAAGGCTGCGCTTGGCACGGCCTCGGGCGGCACGATCGTGGATGGCATACTGGACGCACGCATTGCGATGGAGGCTCACGCGGTCACCAAGGATGTGCTGCGGCGATTCTGGATTGCGGTGTCCGAGCTGTCGCGTATCACGGGAAACGTGACCGCCGTCTCGCTCGCCGCCTCGAGGTCCAGCCCGATCCGCTGGCTGAAGCTGCGCGTGCTGGTACTCGTATGCGCGGTGGTCCTGGGCTCGATCGCGCTTTTTATGAACAACTCCACTGCCGAGGAAGTCATCGAGCTGATTACCCAGCAGAACAGTGCAGCGCTCAAGCTCTGGTCGGACATGCAATTTTACCGCATCGAGGACGCGCCCGCTGACCAGGAGAGCGTGTTGCAGCGGCGCGCCTTCGCGGGTGTGGCTCAGCCACGATCGGCCGCTGTGCCACACCTGACGCCAGACGAGCTGTTCGGGGAAATCGTCGAGTTCTCGCGCAACAGCAACTGGCTGCTGGAGACCGCGAGCCGGCTGAATTACTGGTTCAACCCATCACCAATGCGCATAGACCCATCGCCGGTGAAGTTCGACAAGGACAATCCCCATCACGTCACGGACATCAATGTCCCGCCCCAGATCAGCACCACGTCGGAAATCGTCAATGCCGGCCTGACGCAAATTGTCGCCTATCAGCTCATCCGCAACTTCTCGCTGGCGGCATACAAGACAAACTGGGTGTTCTATGGCGGCATCACGACCTATGTCCTGCCGGCGGTCTACGCGCTGCTGGGCGCCACGCTCTATGGCTTCCGGCTGTCGGCGCGCCTGATCCGTAACCGCTCCTTCCTGCCCTCGGACGCGCACAGCGCGCGCTACTTCATCGCGCTGATCTCGGGCATCGTCATCGGGCTGTTCGGCTCGCTGGTGCCGAAGAACCTCGCCTTGCCGCCATTGGCGGTCGCCTTCCTCGTCGGCTATGCGGTCGAGATATTCTTCTCGCGCCTCGACGACCTGATCGCCCGCTTCCGGCGGGACAATGCATCCCGGCCGTTCCCGCGGGCTCAGGCGATGCCGGCGGAGTAAGCAACAGCGTTCGGCCGTACCGCGGAACCCGACTGCCGAATTCGCAACGGCCGGCAAGCGCCAGCGCGGTGCCGAGCCTCTCGTCGGGATCCGAACAATCGGAAAGCCAAGACACGTCCAGGACGCCTTCTATGGCAGCTTTGCCCGCCACAGCGACCAGCCGTAGGTGGCAAGATACAGGTAGCGCGTGCCGTCAGGCTGCGTCATGGCCTGGAGGTCCATCCCCTGATCCACATACGGCAGACCGTCCGAGGCGATCATCCAGGTGTTGCCTGAATCGTGGGTTGAGTAGACGTTCGTCCTGCTGGCCACGAATACTGCATTGAGATCCGGCGCCTCGATTGAGGTGAAGGGCACCGTGTTTGGCAGTGAGCCGCTGGCAGCGTTCCAGCTTTGGCCGTCCCACCGTATCACGTATCCATTGCCGCCGGCATTGTACGCCGCGAACGCGATCGAGGAGAAGATCTCCACGACACTGCTGACGCTGGCGGAACCCGTGGCTGGCGGATTGATGAAGAGCTGTGACGCGTTGCTGCCGTATGGCTGCGTAAGCTGGTAAAGATTGCCGTTGTCCGTGCCGGCAATGACATCCGTGCCGTCGCGTGAAGACACCGCCGATACGTTTCCCGATCCAATCAGGCCCAGCGGGTCCCAATGCATGTTGTCGCCGTCGGCGTCGGCAAAAAGCCCATACACGGTTTGCGCAAGCCCCGCCGCGGCCAACATCGTCTGCCCGGCGGAATTCGCATAGCGCGGGACGCGCACCGGGCTGACCGGCGCATTGCTCGTCAGCGGGTTCTTGGCGTTGCTGCCGATCGGGACGCCCTGCTGCGTGTTAAAACCAAAGGTGGGGGCGCCGCTCGCGTTGGATCGGTCCGAAGACCACGGAAAGGGACTTCCCGAAAACTCGCCTTCCAACAGCAGATCGGTCGCATTCGGCAGTCCAGAGGGTCCAACAAACCGCACGTTGCCTCCGTCGCACCCGCAGTCGGTCAGATGCTCCCATGCTCCAGGCAACTGGGCGAACAGGGTGCCGTTGTCCTGCAAGGCAGCCGCCACCAGTCCATTCACCCGTGAGCTGGCGCTGGCATGGTAGATTTGCATGTTGAAGAGATGTCGGCTCCAGTTGCTCGTGAATTTGGGTGTCCCGCCTTGGACCAATCCCCCGACCGACGCCACGCCGCCATCGCTGCCGATGAACAGCGTCGTCGGGTCGGTCGGGTCGAACGTCAGCGCATGCACATCCGCATGAAGATTGCTATACAGGCCCAGGTTGTCACCAAGCTTCGTCCATGAATTTCCCGAATCGTATGAAACGAATGTTCCGCCGGTCTGACTGCCTGACCAACCTACGGCGACGGCATGACAGTCGCTGGCCACGGCAATCGAATTGTTCCACCAGCCCTGGCCGTCGGAGTTGGCTGGCGTCGTAACGAGCGACCAGGTTTTCCCACTATCACCCGAGTGCCAGACACCGGCGATCAGGCTGTTGTTCGCGTCCGCGCCGACCGCGTACATCGAAGTCGGATCTTGCAGGCAGGCAGCGACAGATGTTCTTCCGACGAACAGGAAAAGGTTTCCGGCGCCCTGATCGACACGCGCCGCGTTCAGCACCAGGTTTCCTCCAGACCACCCGCCCCAGAAGATGACCTGACCAGGCGCCGCGTGCGTCGTATCGTTCGTCGAAGCAACAATCGTCGGCTGACCGTTGTCGGTCGTCGGACCGAGTGCCAGGCTTGAGAATCCCGTGGACAGCGACGCCGGACCGGTGCCGGATCCGGCGACAGCCTGACCCCACTGGTATGTGCCGTGTGCGCTCGGTGCCGATGGAATCGCCGACCACCAGACCCCATTGTCGCACGCCAGGACAATAAGGCGGTTGACGACAAGAAGCTTGTTGATGTTGCCGCATGGGGGCTTCGGGTTGACCTGGTACCAATTCAGCAAGGGGGCGTTGGCCGACGTGTCCGTCTCCCACAGCACGCCACCGGGCGATTCCGCATTGTTGTAAGTGCCAGCGTAGACGTGTCGCGAGCCGTCGGGACCCAGGGCCAGCGACGTCATCTCGACCGAGGTCCACGAACCGCTCAGGGGAATAGCCTGCTGCCGGATGGTGATCGCCCACACCCCGCCGGTATCCGCCGCGACCACCAACCCGCCAAGCGGATCGCGGAACTTGATGATGTCGTTGACGTGCCCGGCGTTCCAGGCATCGGAGTTCGGGTCGTTCTGGCTTTGAATGGCCAAGACGTCCGCCTGCGACCATTGAATGCTGGTGTCATCTGGCAAGCTCGATCGGGGCGGCGTTGGCGGACCGGCCGGAGATTGTGGGCAGGCGGAAACAGCGAGCCCGACAATGACGAGGATCAGCGCTCGCGTGCCGGTCCGGATGACGTCCACGGCACGCGGCAGCAACGGCGCGAACCTGTATCGGCAAGCGGACAGAGTAAGAGCTTGCGACCAGGTGACGGGATCTCGCTTGCGATTGTTGAAACTGGAACGAAACGATCGATCCGACTCGTACGTCATGACGCTCCCACCTCTGCTGTTCACTCACCGCCGGTCTGCTGGCCGGACCGCCTAGATGCACTCCTGCTTTCCGCCGCCCCAGGATGCGTTATGGTTATGGCAACTGACGCGGGACGCTCGATGGGCAAAAGAGCTGTGTCACATATACGCCCGGTAGCGCGAAATCCTGGATCACCACCGGCCGCGTCATCGCGAAAGGGCGCTCCGCTCCGGCCAGGCACGGCGGCACCTCGGTGGTGGCGTTGATTGTCAGCACTTGGCCTAATCCGATCTGTGGGAGGAGATACGTTCCGTCCGCGCGCGTCTTCGTCGCGATCGGGAGGCCCGCACCAGCGACCGTGACAGCGACCCCGCCGACGCCCTGCCCGGTCGTCGTGTTGGTGACACGTCCCTCGATCCTGCCAATGTCCGCGGCACGCTTCCGCCGAAGCGCAAGGTCGACATGGGCCGCACGCCCCGAACGAACTTCGGCGTCGCGGCGGACGGTGTCGTATAGGTTCGACCACGCCACGATGGAGACGACCGTGCTTGCCGCACCGTCATCCACCGGGACAGGCACCGCAAAGCTGTAACGGCCGTCAGCGTCCGTCGCACCCTGCAGTCGCTGAACGCCGCGTTGCCACTCCACAACGGCATGTGGCAGCGGCTTGCCTCCAATGGCATCCGTCACGACCCCTGTTATCAGCCCCGAAGCGGGCGCTGGGCGCGGTGCGGAGGTGGCGGCGCCCGCGGATTCAGCCGAACCGCCGGCGCCCGGCATCGCGCTACAGTTCGCTGTCGCAGCCACCAGGATGGCCGCTCCCATCGCTCGTGGTATCCAGCCCGGCACCGCTGACCGTCGGTGGCAATGTGCGGCCACGCCTGGAACGGGACCGCCAGGCTGTCCGATGGAAGCGGACCAGGCCGTCGCATTTGCAATGTGTTGCGCAATCATCGGTTCCGTCGCTTCAGCCAAAAACCTTCTGCAGCGTCGCTACCGAAACGTGCGGCCAGCTAAAGTTGGGTCCCGGAGGCGGTCCGAGTATCGGGAAGTTCAGCAGCACCATTTGTGCGTATTGAAGTTGCAGAAAACTGCCATTGATATTGGCGTGACTGACCTTCTCGATCCAGAACGTCGCGTAGACCAGTGCCGAATTCGCGTTTGGCGTCAGGAACGGGATGTTCTCAATGCCGCCTCCGCCGTCCGCTACGGCGACCGGAGCAGCCGGCAACGGCGCGTTCGCTGTCGTGCCGAACTGGATCGGCGTCTGCGATGCGATGTTCAGCACGGTCCCTTCAAACGTGAAGCCTTCCGCGACCTGCTTGTTGATAATTTGCTGCAGCAGCTTGATCGGGTCGTTGACCACATCCTGGATGGCAACGCCGTCGATATTCGGGGGAAGCGGGACCGCCGGCGTATTGCCGAACGGCGTCCTGGGATTGAGCGCGCTGGCGGCATTGGCGATGGTATATTGCGTGAAGCCGTGGGCCGGCGCTGGCGGCGGCGGTGGAGGCAGATTGAACTCGGACGTATCGGCCGCGAAGATCGCGCCTCCCACCGGAAATGGAGTGCTGTTGAAGGAAGGAAAGATCGAGCCACGATATTCCACCGCTCCGGCCTTGAGCGTCGGCGGTCCGGTAAAGCGCGCGGCCACACCTTCCGCGAGAATTGCATTGCCATGCGGAATGGAACCCATTCGCGCGATGATCTGCTGTCCTGGCGGCGCCGTGACCGGCGGCTGGGTCGTGCTGGGTTGCGTGATCCAGATGCCAGGTTCGATATGCAGGGCGCCGCCGGTCACGGCATCGCTGATCTTTTGCAGATATGTCAGGCCGAACAATTCGATGTCGTCCTGTACGAAGCCGCGATTGGGAATCGACGAAATGATCGGATCGAACTTTAGGTGCTCCTCTGTCTGATTGAGCTCCAGGTAAAGTATCGCATTTCCCTGTTTGTCGGGCCGTGCCACGAGATTGAAACCCGTCCCCATCCAGGTCCCCGCCAGATCCGACAGAAGACCCAGATCCGCCAGGACCTGGTTGGCGGGAGGGCTTCGACGAACCGTGGGAATCCTGTTCTCGGGCGGTGCTTGTTCCACATTCGTTGCTGACATGACTTTCTCCGCGATCGTGAAAGGGATGGGAAGTCGGTATGTCTCGCGGTCGGTAGGCCCTACCGCGTAAACCGGTGCCGGAACACACCGCTTGACGCCCGGCTTGGAAACGAAAGCTGCGACTGTAACGCGATGTAGGGCACGCTTCCGCTGTCCTGAAGCATGATCACGCTGATCGGAACGTTCGAAGTGTGTGAATCATGCGGTCAAGCAAAGATCTAGATGCAACAGTGCGTCGGGTTGCCGCCGCGTTGAACGCACAGACAGCAAGCGACGCAGTCGTCGTCGCCGCCGCACAACCGGAAACAATTCTGCCTGCTCAGCGCCGGCCGTACGCCGCCGCCGTCCGCGCGGTCGGCAATGGTCAGATAGCTCTGCGCCGAGGCCTCCAACGATGCGGCCGCGGTGAAACCAGGAATACGCATGCTCCTCTCCTTTCGCGATGGAATACTTTTCAAACACGCTCGTAGTAAGGCTGCAGCTTTGTCACGAGAAACGGGAATTCCTCGCTCACATCCACCCGGGTAAAGAACTTCTCCCCGACATCCGTCGCCCGATTGCGGAACGCGAAGATGCATTCAACGATCCGCCGCGCGCCGCTGAGTGACGACGGCCGCACCTCTATTCCGCTCAGTGACGCATTGCCGGCATGCTGCGCGGCCACCAGTGCATAGATCGCGGGATAGCGCACCGCGAGATAGTTGATCGCGCGATCCTCGTCGCTCGCCCCGGCATTGTCGGTGATCTGCAGGATGCGCTCCAGCAACTCTTCGGCCATCGGCGCGAACGCTTCCGCGGTGCTGCCCTCGGGCAGCGGGATCGTGCCGATCAGCGCCGGCCGGTCGAACGAGTAGATCGTATCAAATGTTATCATCGGCAGCATCAACCCGTTGCACAGCTCCGGCGCGGCCAGCCCGCCGCGCACGCCCATGACCACGTCGACATCCAGCGGGCTTGGCCTCGGCCGCACGGCGTCAATCAACAGATCGATCTCGGCGGCATCGGCAGGCTTCAGCAGATAGGTCTCCAGCCCTTGCACCCGCAGCACCCAGCAGAGCTTGCGCGCAAGGTAGCGGTTCTCGCGTCGGTCGAGCACGGCGTGGAGGATGGCGCGATCGGTCAGCCCATTTGTCCCGGACCGGGTCGTTGCCTGTACAAGTTCCTTCTCGACCGCCGCGCGCGGGATGCGCGGCTCGATCCTTCCGATGACGTAGACATAGGTGGCTTGTGCCGTCGTCGCGCACGCCTGGCAGGGCGTGCCTGCCGACGCGACGGCATCCGTCATGATGTCGCTCATCGCTCCCCTCGCTTTGTTCGCTGCGGCGCAAGGGTCGGCCACCCCTTCATCACCAGCGCGCGCCCTCTGCGGCCGCTGCGGGTTCGCGGCCTAACAGCGTCGGCAGCACCGCTGAAACGATCATCAAGACCGATCGCCCGCCCCGTCACAAACCCTCGCAGGTGTCCGGCGCGCAGCGCTGTCGCGCGCTCGCATATCGTCTGGCTCACGATGCCATCTCCGCTCCGGTCAGCGTCTGCCATGCCGCCGCCGCATCGAGCAGCGGCGGCACCAGGGTGGGCCGCCGCTGCGGCACCAGCGCCGCGCGCAGCGCAGCCGCGCTGATACCCCTGGCCAACGACGCCAGCAGCGCGGCGGCCCCGCTCACCAATGCCGTCGCCGTGCTGCTGCCGCCCGCCCACATGGTCGCACCCGCGGGCCCCAGGCCTTGCATCCGCTCTCCAGGTGCCGCGAGCCCGCGTCCGATCGAATGACCCAGGTTGCAGTCGTCAAGCGGCCGCCCCGCGCGGTCGCTGCCAGCAACCGCGATCACCCAGGGATGGCGCGTTAAGGCCGATCCGCCGATCGCTCCGTCATTGCCGGCCGCCGCCGCCACGACGGCGCCTCGCCGCATGGCATGATCCAGCACGGCCGATAGCCGTGCCGTTTCGGCCGCTCCCGCGCGACCAAGGGCCGCGCTGATGTTGATCACCCGCGCACCCGCGTTCGTACACTCGATGATCGCATCTGCAAGTTCGGCCGCTGTCGCACATGGCGCATCACCCGCGAAGATCGGCCGCAGCAGCAGCGTGCAATCCGGACAGATCCCGGCAGTCATGCCGCCACGCTGTGCGCCGAGAATGCCGGCGATGAAAGTACCATGCGCGCAGGCGGCACTCGTGCAGGGAACCGTGGTCGCGACCGGCGGCCCAAGCGGCTCAATCCGCGTCTGTGCCAGCGCCGGATGATCCTGCGCCACCGGGCCGTCGATCAACGCCACCGCAACCTCCGCGCATCCGCCAGAGCGTTGCATCAGCGCATCAAGGCGCACGACGGATAATAAGCCCGATCCTGACATCGGTAGCCTTCCGGATGCGACGTGGGAACGGCGGAAATCCGATTGTCTGAAACGAGACGAAAGTGCCGCCGTCGGTATTGCAGGCTTTTGCTACCAGCGCTGCGCAACCCCTGACATCGTCAAAATTGACTGTGGCGGCAATGAATCGTCCGATGCCCCGCGGCTGAAGCGCCGATTTGGCTTCACGTCCGCGTGAATCACGCCGACGAGTTCAGCAATCCGGTGAGATCCGGTCGTTTCAAGGAGCCGATGTATCTGCGCCCGCACCGTGTGCACGCTGGTGGCGCGGTCAACAGCGATCTCTTTCGGCGCACGGCCACTGGCAAGCGCTGCTGCTACGTCGGCTTCCGCCGGGCTGCACCCGAACTCCAAACGGATCCTGTCGGGGGCCGGGGAATGCCGCGGGCGCGAAAAGTCGACAAACAGAAGCGCGCTGCTGGAGCGCAGCAGACTGAACGGATTGTCGCATGTCACTCCGGCAGGGACGACCTGAATCATCCCGGTCAGGCAGCCTTGCGCCTTGAACGCGATTTCGCCACCACCGTCGCCACGGCAGGCATCGGTAATCAACCCCCGAAGCCGCCGCGTGTCCGTTTCGTTGCCAAGCCTTACCCTCCCCTCGATGTCCAGGCGAACGCCACTGCCCCGCGCCAGCATCTCCTCGGCGGCCGGCGAGTAATCGGCGATCCGCCCGTCGTTGTTCACCAGTACACAGGCGATCCCTGCGCGCTCGATCGCCGTGCGCAGCATGGTTTCGCGTTCCAGATGCTCGGTGAACACCGTGCTGAGACGCACGGCACGACGCAGATGCGCGATCACCGAAGTCCAGGACAGAACCTCGTCTCGCTTTAACGGAGCATCGCGTGAGTGTAGATCCAGCACCGCCAGGCGATCTTGATCGTTCTCCAGCGTTACGCCGGTCTGGTAGCGACCGCCAGATGGGATCAGGAAGTCCTGGAAGTACATGTCATGTGCGACGAAGTCGTCGGAAAGGAACTCGTGGCAAAGCATGATCGTCCCGGGTGGCCCGGCAGCATGCCCGGCCGCCGGCAGCAAGGGATCGAACACGTGCCACTCATGCATGTATCGATCCGCGACCTCAGGATCCATGCTCCGCGTGCCGTGTACCTTCAGACGTGGTCGCAAACCTCCGGTCGCGCCGGCTGCCTTGTCGAGCACGACCACATGAGCACCCACCCCGCCCACAGCGTCCGCCAGCAGGGCAAGTGCGGCGGGCCATTGCACGGGATTAAGCGCCGCCTCATAGATAACGCCGAGGAGATGGTCTGTCGCGTCCATGACCGTACCCCTTCAATCGGTCCTCGACAGGTGGACAATGAGAGTCTTGTCGCCGGTGTCTCGCCGCCACCGTGGTTGCCGCCGTTCGTCATCAACGGCGATGCTGGATCAAACCAGTCTACGAGACGGGCGCCAATCTCGAGTAAGTCATCCGTCGTTCTCCAGCATTCTTGACTGGCTTTTGATCATCAGACGTCGGTTTCGACCCGACAGGTGGTCAAAGCTGCCATGGTGATGCTTCAGGCTCTTGGGGATGGCGTCTGGTCGGCGCGTGGCGGGGTTTCGGACAAGCGGTGCGGGGACGTATCCCATGGCAGACCTTGGCATATCGGCCGTCTCGCTGTTCTTAAAGCGTGATTGCCCTTAAGGCTGACCCAGTCTCCGGGCCCAATCCTTGGCGTCAGGCGATCGTGTAACGACTGGTGGCAACGTCGCGGTCTGGTGAAGCGAAGGACCGGACCAACCTCCCCCTCATCGTCATCCGCCCTCGCCTGGCATCACGGCACCAGCACGGTGCTCCCCGTCGTCTGCCGGCCCTCCAGCGCGACATGCGCCGCCGCGGCATCCTTCAGCGCGTAGGTCTGGTTGACCTGGATCTTCACCGCGCCCGACCGCACCGCATCGAACAGATCGGCCGCCACCCGCTCCAGGTCGGCGCGCTTGGCGGTATACGTCGCCAGCGTCGGGCGGGTCAGATACAGGCTGCCCTTGGCCGCCAGCACGCCCAGATCGAACGGCGCCACCGGACCGGATGCATTGCCGTAGCTCGCCATCAGGCCGAGCGGGGCGAGGCAATCCAAGCTGGCAGTGAAGGTGTCGCGGCCGACGCTGTCGTAGACCACCGGCACCATCGCGCCGCCGGTGATGCGCTTGACCTCCGCCACCAGCCTGGCGGTGCCAACCACGGCGTGCGCGGCGCCATGCGCGCGCGCGAGTTCCGCCTTCGCCTCGCTGGAGACAACGCCGATCACCGTGGCGCCCAGCGCCTTCGCCCACTGGCACAGGATCAATCCGACACCCCCCGCCGCCGCATGCACGACGATCGTGTCGCCGCTTTTCACCGGATAGGTGCGGCGGATCAGGTACTGCGCGGTCATGCCTTGCAGCATCATCGCCGCCCCGGTCTCGAAGCTGATCGCCACCGGCAGCTTGACCAGACGGTCGGCGGCGATAACCCGGTCGGTCGCATAGCCGCCGATCGGCCCGGCATAGGCGACACGGTCCCCCACCACGACATCGGTCACCGCCGAACCCACCGCGGTGACCGTGCCGGCGCCCTCCTGCCCGATGATCAGCGGCAGGCCGGGCGCCTTGTACAGGCCATTGCGAAAATACACGTCGATGTAGTTCAGGCCGACCGCGTGGTGCTTGATCAAGGCCTCGGTCGGCCCAGGCTCGGGGGTCGGCACCTCCTCCCAGACCAAGACCTCTGGGCCGCCGTTGGCATGAATGCGAATCGCCTTGGTCATGTCATTCTCCATTGAGCGACTGTTGTCACAGCAGGGGACGTTACAGCAGGCTACGTTCCGGATTTTCCAGGGCCAGCAGCCAGCGCTTGGTCGCCAACCCCTCGCCGCCCGAATAGCCGCCGAGATGCGCCTTGGCGACGACCCGGTGGCAGGGGATGATCAGCGGGATGGGATTGCGGCTGTTGGCCTGACCCACCGATCGCGCGCTGCCGCCGACCGTGGCCGCGATGTCGCGGTAGCTGCGCACCGCGCCATAGGGAACCTCCATCAGGGCCTGCCAGACTGCTCGCCGATAGGCCGTGCCGGCGGGGGCGAGCGGCAGGTCGAAGCTTTGCAGGTCGCCATCGAAATAGGCCTCGAGCTGCGCCTGCGCGCGGCGGAGCAGGGTGGTCTGGTCCTGGTCGCGGCCCCAGCCCCAATCGAGGGCGACGATCGCGCCATCCGCCTCGGCGATGGCCATGTCTCCGATCGGTGTATGAAGCGATAGCTGCGGCACGCCGACGATCCATGATCCCGAAACATCATGCGAGGCGCGCTTGCGACTTGTGTCAAGGGCGGATCCCCGCATTCGAACGTCGGATGAAACCGCTCGCATTGCACGTCACACGCTTTGCCTGTAGAACCGAGCAATCACACAATCAGCGGCAGCGCTGCCCGGTTCGCCGCATACGCGCGATCATACTCGATCACCCGCGCCACCTCCGCCGCCGCCGCTGTTCCGTAGATCCGGCCGAGCAGATACAACGTCGTATCAATCGCCAGGGACACACCGCCGCCGGTCACCACCCCCGCATCCACCACCGAGGCGACAAGCGGCCTGATCGCGCCGCCGCGACCCAGCAGGTCGAGCGGCGCCTCCACCTCCTGCCCGGCCGCGTGCCGCCGTGTGGTCGCCGAACCGCCATCCAGCACGCCCGAAGCGGCAAGTATCAAGGCACCGGTGCAGACCGAGGCAACACGCCCTGGCCGCAACCGCCGCAGATACGCCAGCAGCGCCACGTCCGCCGCCGCCGGCCAGCCTGGACCGCCGCAGACGATCGCCACATCGCAGTCCGGTGCCGCATCGATTGCATGCTCCGCGAGCACCGTCAGTCCGCCGGACAGTCGCACCGGCCCGGTTTGGCGCGCGATCACCACCGCCCGGACCGCCGGCAGCACATGGCGCGCCATGGATATCACGCCGAGGGTGCCGCCGATGTCGATCGGCTCCACGTCCTCGTAGATCAGCACGCCGAACAGGGACGGGCCGGAACGCTGTTTCATGTCGATCCCACGGCACATCGTTTGCACCCTGATCCGATCATGCCACGGGACGCACCCCCGGCAAAGGAGGCTTCACATGAGCGGTCAGGTCGAAACGGCGGCTGGGCTAGGGGCGCTGGATCGCCCTTCGACAATGCGCCACGTGCTGTGGGCGAGCATGATCGGCACGGTGATCGAGTGGTACGACTTTCTCATCTACGGCACTGCCGCCGCGCTGGTGTTCAACAAGCTGTTCTTCCCCAGCTTCGACCCGGCCACCGGAACCCTGGCGGCATTCGGCACCTACGCCGTCGGCTTCATCGCGCGCCCCCTCGGCGGCACCCTGTTCGGCCATTTCGGCGATCGTCTCGGCCGCAAGACGATGCTGATGCTGACCCTGCTGATCACCGGCGGCGGCACCGTCCTGATCGGCTGCCTGCCAACCTATGGCCAGCTCGGTTTCGCCGCACCCGTGCTGCTGGTCGTGCTGCGGTTTGTCCAGGGCATCGGACTGGGCGGCGAGTGGGGCGGCGCGGTGCTGATGGTGGTCGAGCACGCACCCGCCAACCGGCGCGGCCTGTACGGCAGCCTGGTGCAGATCGGCTTCCCGATCGGCGTCGCCGCCTCCACCGGCATCTTCATTCCGCTCAGTGCCATGCCGGCGGAGGCTTTCCTGTCCTGGGGCTGGCGCATTCCATTCCTGGTCAGCATCCTGCTGGTCGCGGTCGGCCTGTTCGTGCGGATGCGGCTGAGCGAAACCCCGGCCTTCCAGCGCGCCCGCCAGGCCGACACGCTGGCGCGCCGCCCGGCGTGGGAGGTGATCACCCAAACCCCGCGGGTCTTCCTCATCGCCGTCGGCATGAAGATTTCCGAGGTTGCCTGGGTCTACGTCCTGACCGTCTTCGCCATCGTCTACGCCACCACCCGGCTGGGCCTGCCGCGGCCGCTGATCCTGAACGGGATCATCGCCGGCGCCCTGCTGGAACTGATCACCCTGCCGCTGGCCGGCTGGCTGTCCGACCGCTTCGGCCGCAAGCCGATCTATTTGGCCGGAGTCGGGCTGTCGATCGCCGCGGCCTTTCCGGTGTTCTGGCTGCTGGACACGCGCGATCCGCTGGTCGTCGTGGCCGGCCTGGCGCTGGTGATGAACTTGACGCACGCCATCGGCTTCGGTATCGGCGCCGCCTGGATGCCGGAGCTGTTCGGCACCCGCGTGCGCTACACCGGCGCCTCCCTCGGCTGCCAGGTTTCGGCGGCGATCAGCGGCGGCTTCGCCCCGATCATCGCCACCGCGCTGCTGGGCTGGGCCGGCGCGACCTGGCCGGTGTCGCTCTACCTGGTGGTGCTCGGCCTGGTGGCGGCCATTGCCGTGCTGGCGGCGAAGGAGACGCACAGGGACGGGATTGACGGTGAGGGAGCCTTCGGGCCTGTCGGGCAGGGAGCTTCAGGGTCTATTGACCAGTCAACGCTTCGGTTGCCGTAGAGCGGCACGCCGCCCCGTCATGGCGGCACCGGCACGTGTCGCCCCGTCATGGCGAGCGAAGCCCCGCCATCCAAGCCTTAGGGTGCTGGTCTCATCTGGTCTCATAAAGAGCGGCTGCGGCGGCCCTGCACCCGCCACGATAAAGTGGCCGGCCGAACCTTGCTCACGGCAGTCATTTCTCCCTTAAGCGCGAAATCCAAGGATGAACCTCGTTGCCGCATGCAGGGCGCTACAGCACCAGCACGTTGCGTTGGTTCAGCTTCGGGTTGGTCCAGAAATTCACCTCGGCGTACTTGGCGAACAGGTCGGGCGGAATGCAGGGGGATCGTGCTTCCAGAGCAACCTTCGGACGCACGCGGTGCAAGCCCGGGATGCCAAGGTCCGCATCGTAGCCAGGCTCGTCGTGCGCCACATGGTCCAGGTCATGCGCGAACGCCGGCTCCTCCAGCGCCTGATAAAGCCGGGTCAGACTATGCCGCGGATCACGCACGAACGTCTCATACGGCAACACGATCAACTGCCGAGCGTGCTCGCTGAACCAGGCCTCGCGCAGGTTGTTCCAGGCCCGGCCGACCAGCCCGGCCTGCGGGTCCATCAACGTCTCCACCCGCGAGTAGACCGAGCCGCCGGCCTTGTAGTTGAACAGTTTCGACGGCTGCATCGCGTTGCGGCGGACCAGGCGCTCCACGCTGTCGATGATCCACGCAACCTCTCGCACGCAGCAGATGATCCGGCTGCGCGGGAACAGCTCGGCCAGCAGCGGCAGGCGCCCTGTCCAGCTTCGGTTGGTATCAAAGACGATCCCATCATCCGGGTTTGTTTCATAGTAAGACTGAAAGACCCCGCGGATGATCGCCCGCCGCCGGTGGTCGGAGAAGAACGACGCGAATTCAGTCGCGCCGCTCATGCCGTGCAGCAGAGTGCCGCAGAGCATCGCGACGGGACTGGTGACGCCGGCCTGGAACCTCGGGTTCTGCCGCAGGATCGCACTGAGCAGGGTCGATCCCGATCGCGGCAGCCCCGAAATGAAATGCACGTTCCGCAGCATGGCCGATCAGTGCGGGTTCGCGCCGGCCAGGGTATGAGCTTGGCTTGCCGTCTGGCTGGCGGCGGTCAGCAGCGGTGATGCGGTGGTGGCACCGAACGCCGCCATCGCCTGGATCAGCGTTGCCTGGGTGCCGCCCATGCCGTACGCCAGGTGCGCGGCCGCCATGTCGGTGCTGTCCAGCGTCTGATTGTTCGCCCCCAGCGAGTCATACATGACGGAGTTCGGATCGGAATCCTCGCTTAGTCCCAGCGCATGGCCGATCTCGTGCAGCGCCACCTGGTACAGGCTGGCGCCGCTGTCGGCGTAAAACAACTGGCCGTCGGCGCCGGTGATCAGCGGCGTCTGGTCAGGGTCCTCCAGCCGCACCGTCGCGCCGGGCTGGATCACGCCGTTCGACCGGTTCAGGCTGGTGTAGCCGACGACATCGCTGGCGGCCGTGTCGAAACTGCCCCAGCCGATCTGGATGTCGGCGTTCCCCGGACTGCTGGCCTGGGTGAAGGTCAGTCCGGTTGCCGCCGCCCAGGTCTGCAGGGCCTGGACGATGGTGGCCTGATACGCGGCATCAATCGCCCCGCTGAACGGCGAGGCACCGCCGGTTGGGCCCGTGGCGAAGCCCCAGGTCACGGTCGACGCGCCCCACACCGGCCCAGTCGGATCAAGCGCCAATGTGGCGGCGGAGGTCGCGAGATCGCCGTTCGCGGAAGCCGCCGCCTGGTCCAGGCCGACCTGCGCGGCCTGCGCGGCCTGCGCCGCTTGCGTGTAGCCATGCGCGACATCATATTGCGCGATCACATCAATTCCCGGCGGCTGACCCGCTCGGCTTTGGGTAAATCCATAGTAGCCATAACCCCCGCCGCCACCGCTGCCACTGCCGTCGGGATCAGAGTCGCCCGATCCGCTTGCATAATCATCGGCGCCGTTCGGATTGATCGTGTCCCCCGATCCGGCCGTGTCGTCGTAGCTTCCCGTGATGTTGATGTGGTCGTTGCTGCCGGCGATATCGTCGTTATTGCCATTGAGCGTGAAACTCGTGCCGGACGTGGTGTCGACAACATCCTTGGACCCAATGACATCGTAGCCCGCGCCGCCGAGCAGCCCGACGTAATCGCCCGCGCTTGTCAGGTCGATGGTATCGTATCCGCCGGCGACGTTGAACCCGTTGTTGGCTGCCTCATCCAGCGTATCGCCCGTGCCGCTGAGGCTTTCGCTCTTGTCATTGGCCACCGTGTTGATCGTCTCGTTGCTTGTGACGATCGCGTCGTTGCTGCCGAGCACGCCCACGGTGCCGCCGCCGCCGGTGATCGTGGCGTCGGTGCTGCCCGCCAGGTTGACGATGTCGCCGGCGTCGTCGTTGTAGACGATGTTGCCGGAGCCATTCAGCAGGCCGACATAGTCGCCGGTGCTGGTCAGGTCGACCGTGTCATGCCCGCCGGAGACATTGAACGCGTCGTTGGCCGCCTCGTACACCGTGTCGCCCGTGCCGCTGACCGCCTCGCCCTGGTCGTTGGCGACCGCGCTGATCGTCTCGTTGCTGGCGTTGACGGCATCGTCGCTGCCGAGCACGCCGATGTAGCCGCCGGAACCGGTGATGGTGGCCCCCGTGTAGGCGGTCAGGTTGGTCACGTCGCTGGCGACGTCGTTGCTCACCACGTAGCCGTTGCCGCCGATCAGCCCGACATTGTCGCCGGTCCCGAGGTTGACGCTGTCAGTGCCGCCGGAGACGTTGGCCTGGGCGTTGTTGTCGAGGTAGATGCCGGAACCCTGGCCGCTTTCCTCGGTGTAGCCGGTCTGGTCGCCGGTGGCGTGGATGGTGTCGAAGGCGCCATACGTCCCGGTCACGTAGACCAGGTCGTCGACGCCCGCGTTGATCGTGTCGCCGCCGCCGGCGGCGCCCAGGATGTCACCCGTGCCGAGGGTGATGCCGTCGTTGTTGCCGGACACGTTGGCCTGGGCGTTGCTGGCGATATAGATGCCGCTGGCCTGGCCGTTCGCCTCGGTGTAGCCGAACTGGTCGCCCGCGGCGTTCACCATGTCGGCGGCGCCGTTCGTCTGGGTCACATAGACCAGGTCGTCGGCGCTTGAGGTGATGGTGTTGCCGCCGCCGGCCGCACCCAGGACATCACCCGTGCCCAGGCCGATCGTGTCGCCGCCGCCGTCGACGGTCAGGTTGTCGGTCGAGGCGCCGTTGATGGCGTCGGAGGAACCGACGACGGTACCGGTCACGTCGTTGCCGAAGACGATGTGGTCCGCGGAGGCGGTGACCGTGTCGCCCAGATCCCCCTGCAGCAGTCCGAGGTAACCGCCGCTGCCTTCGGTCACCTGGTCGCTGCCGCCGCTGATGTTCAGATAGTCGCTGGTGCCGCCGCCGATGCTGTCGTTGGAGCCGGTGATGGTGGCGGTGACGCCGTTGCCGGCGCTGATGGTATCGGAGGAGGCGGTGACGATGTCCCCCTGGTCCGTCGGTATCAGGCCGAGAAAGCCGCCGGTGCCCTCGGTTATCGTGTCGTTGTTGCCGCTGACGTTCAGGTAGTCGGTGGTGCCGGCGGTGATGGTGTCACCAGTGCCGATGATGGTGCCAGTCACGCCGTTGCCGGCGGCGATCGTGCCGCCAGAGTTGTCGGTGACCGTGTCCCCCTGGTCCCCCGTCGCCAGGCCGACATAGCTGCCGGCGCCGCCTGTTATCGTGTCGTTGTTGCCGTTGATTGTTACCGCGCTGCCGCCGTCGTCGGAGACGGTCTCGTTGGTGCCGGTGACGGTGACACCGTCGCAGTGGATGCCGTCGGTGCAGCCGGTGCCGTCGTTCGTGACGGTCGTGTTGTCACCGCCGACAAAGCTCTGCGCGTTTGCCCCGGTGGTGGCTGATCCGCCGCTGCCAAGGTTGATAAAGATGTCACCAGCCGCCATGCCTGTGAGGGACGCATCGTCGCCGCCGATTAGGATGGCAGTTGCGTTAGCCGGTGAAGACGTAACGGTTCCGCTTGTGTCCAGATAGACGATAGGGGTGCCGGCGAGGGTATAGTTTGAGGTAGCGCCGGCCGAATCCGTGGCTGTGACCGTCGCAAACGGGTTAGCGCCAGCGGTTTCAGTGACTTGGGCGGCGCCTTCAGAAGCGCCCACGGAAGACGATTGAGAAAATCCGTCAGTTGTAGGCTGACTGGATCCGGCTGGTGCTTCGAGATAAGTCGCCGCGACCTCTCCCAGGGCAGTATATGTGGTAGTTAATGTGCCAGTCTGTGCAATCGGCTGCTGGGGTGTTGATTCCTCAAAAGTGGTGTTAATGCCATTCGCCGCATTATCAAACGTTGTTCCAGAGAATATGGTTCCGTTGTTCGCTGGCCCGCTAAACGTCATCGCCCCACTGCTATTGACGCCGAGTTCGAGGGGAGCGGGTGCCCCGTCGAGACTCCACAATAACAGGTTTGACTGGACTAATTCAGCTTCAGTTAGATTGATCGGCGGCTGTGTAGTAAGCTGTACGCCAAAATCAGAGGAATATGACGGAAGAAAATGATAGCTTTCGATTTCAGGCAGCAGAGCACTGGCAGCAGAGACAGGATCGCCGCCATTAGCAAATGCGGAGGCAATCGCCGCTACATTGGTCTGTAATATTGTCTGCGCGGTCTGCGATCCTTGAAAATTCACGGTACCAAAGTGAGCACCGATTTCGCTACCAGAATAGACCCCGCTCCAATTAACGCCAGTATCGGTGGCTTGATTCGCGATTGGATCACCAGTATTTACAACCGAGACAAATCCGTTCGGATTTGGCGCACCGGCGGCTTGGCCGGGAATCCCAGGGCCGCCGTAGCTAACGCCGCCCCAGTTGTTCGCTTGGGCGACTACCTGCGCCGCATATCCACCCAATGAATTTCCGGCCGCGAACATGCTCGGGGCAGTTGAGAGGCCCATCGCATTTACCGCGTCTTGTACCTGCGTTGCGTAGCTCAGCACAAGCCCATTGTATTCAGTTGGAGTCTGCCCCGCTAATAGTGTCGCGTCCGCAGTGTTAGCGACACTACTTCCTCCTGGTGTCGAGACACCGTTGAAAACAGTGACAACTTGATTAGTCATGGCGTTGTAGTATGCAATGGCGGGAAGACCACCTTGTGGCTGCACGTTGAGCGAGGTCCAACCCGCCGGTGGCGTGCCATTAACCAAATTAAGGAACACACTGTTCGTTGGTGTTGTCATGACTGACTCTCCTATAGGATGTTACTTAGTCGATCACTTTAAAGATTGTGACATACTGACTGTCATTGACCGCAAGATGGCGGCCATCTGGTGCGAAGGCCAGTGAGATAGAGTCGGGGTTAAGGCTTATTTTACTCTGCTCTTGCGGATGTGATGGACTCCAGAGATATAATGTGCCAGGCGTAATAAAAGCGATAAATCGGCCGTCTGGGCTCCACCGCATGTCGAAAATGTCTGAGACCGGGAATGGGTAGGTCACGATGCCGGCACCGTCTGCGACTCGAAAGACCCTAATCGGACCTGTATTAGGCTTTATAGTACAGCAACGCTTACTATCCAGACAGCCAGGCGTGCAACAGCATACTGTACCTCCAGAGGAATTTGTGATTGCGATCTGACTGCTATCCTTATTAAAAGCGACATGTTCTATGCAACAACCGTCATCCGCTGAATTAAGGGCTTTTATTGTTTGAATAGTTGTTTTGGCTTCTATATCAAAAACCTGAACATCCTTGGGCGAGGCTATGGCAAGTAATCGACCGTCCTGTGAGAACGCCAGCGCGCCGGCGATATACGCTTTCGTCTCGAGCGGGGCGCCAATATCGGCTACTTTATGCCAATCGCTTGTGCTGTATAATGCTACAGGATGATATTCTGCGCGGCCAAATATTACCGCCAGCAGAGACTCATTCGGTGAAGATGCGAGAACCCGTGCGGCGTTGACCGGTTGCCACTGGTCTGGGCGCCCCGGCCCGGGCAGTCTGTCTACTACATTTCCGGTTGTAATATCATAAACATTAACCGCATCGCCACCGTTTCTGTACGACACGGGCCGTGCGGCAAGTTGGGTATTTCCTCGAACGAAAGCGAGTGCGTTCCCGGTATAATGATCGCCCTCCCGAGGGATCTCCTTCAAGATACTGCCGTTCTCGTTCCACACCGTGATGAGGTTGCCCCAGTTGCTATAAGAAGCAATCTGTTTGCTATCGGAGCTCCAGGTCACGCCGAACGTATGCATGGGTCGTGTTAGTTCGTGCTCGATCCGGAGTGCCGGCAAGTTGTCGCTGCTCGATGGGTTAGTCGTGAATAATCCTACTTGAGTGGGCGCCATTTGTGCTGCACTATTAGTCGGAAAAGCAACGGCTATCCACGCCCATACTGCAAGAATTTCAGCTAGCCTTACTATTGCTTTGATCATCTCTCTTGTAGCCCCTCATGTGCATACCGCCGCAGTGGCGAGAGCAGATAATTGATCACGCTTCGTCTTCCCGTTTTAATCTCCGCCGTTACGGCCATCCCGGGCGACAAAGTCTCCTCCTGCCCATCGACCATCATCCGCGCACTATTCAATGCGACATGGGCGACATATCCAGGCGCATTGCCCTTGCCATCCTCCGCCTTTGGATCGGCCGCCTTATCCCCCGGCATGCGAGACACAGAAGCCTCCGCCACCCCATCCCGGCTGACATCCACCACATGCCCATGCAGCAGTCCGTACCGCGTGAACTCGAACGTCCGGACCTTCACCTCGACATCCTGGCCGGCATGGACAAACCCAATATCCGCATTCTCCACCGTGGCCTCGATCAGCACCGGCCCATCATCCGGCACCACCGTCAGCAGCGCCTGCGCCGGCGTCACCACGCCTCCCAGCGTATGCACCGCCAGCGCCTGCACCGTCCCGCTGATCGGCGCCGTCAGCACCGTCTCCCCCGCCTTGTGTGCCGCCGCCGCATACTGTTGCGCCAGCTCACCCGCCTTCTGCTCGGCCTCCGCCAGATCCTTCAGCACGTCGTGCGCATACCCCGCCCCCGTCTGCGCCAACTGCGCCACCAGCGCGGCCCGCGCCGCCACAAGCTGCCCGCCATGCGACTGCTGCACCGCGAGCTGGTGCAACTGATCGGTATAAGCCTGCTCGCTATCCAGCCACGCCACCTTGCTGGTGAATGCCACGTTCAGCAGCGACCGGTACAGGTCCCGCTTCTGCTGCAGGATCGGCAGTGACGCCGCCAGCTTGCCGACCATCGCCGCGTTCTCCGCCGTCTCGGCGTCCTTTTGCGCGATCTGCTGTTCCAGCGACTGGCACTTCTGCTGCTGCTCGCGCGCCCGCGCCTCGATCCCGGCACGGGCGATGGCGATCTCGGCCGCCGGAATGCCGTCCGGCGCCACGAACCGGTCGCGATCGAAGCCGTCGCCCGCAAGATCAGCCGACAGCGCACGCAATCCCGCCGCGTCCAGCCGCGCCTGCCGCCAGTCGCGGGCGATCCGGTCCCGGTCCGCGGCGGCAACCGTCTGGTCGAGTTCGAACAGCACCTGCCCGGCGGCGACATGGTCCCCGTCCTCGACCCGAATGGCCCGCAGCACCCCGGCTTCCAGCGGCTGCACCACCTTCGACCTGCCGGCCGGAATCACCGACCCCGGCGCGGTGGCGACGATGTCCACCTGCCCGACGCTCGCCCACACCACCGCCACCACCAGCGCCGCGCCAATCGTGCCCATCACCGCTCGGCCTGCCGGATTGGCCGGGGTTTCCAGGATTTCCAGCGCCGCCGGCAGGAAGTCCCGGTGCGCCGCCGCCACCCGGCCCACAGGCCACGCTTTCGCCATGTCCTCCACGCCGCTCATGCCGCCCCCGCCTGCATGTTGAACAAGGTCGCGTAGCGCCCGCCGACGCGCAGCAACTCCTCATGCGTGCCCTGTTCCACCAGCCGCCCCGCCTCCAGCGTGATGATCCGGTTCGCCCGCCGCACCGCACTCAGGCGGTGCGCGATGATGAACACCGTCCGCCCCTGGCAGATCTTGTGCAGGTTCTGCTGCACGATCCGCTCGCTTTCGTAGTCCAGCGCGCTGGTCGCCTCGTCCAGGATCAGGATGCGCGGGTTGGTCACCAGCGCGCGGGCGATGGCGATCCGCTGGCGCTGCCCGCCGGACAGCGTACTGCCGCGTTCGCCCACCATGGTGTCGTAGCCCTCCGGCAGCGCCAGGATGAAGTCGTGCGCGCCGGCGGTGGCGGCGGCCTGCATCACCCGCTCGGTGCTCATGCCCGGCTCCGCCAGCGCGATGTTGTCGCGCACGCTGGCGTTCAGCAGCACGTTCTCCTGCAAGACCACGCCGATCTGCCGCCGCAGCCACGCCGGGTCGATCGCGGCGGTGTCCACCCCGTCCACCAGCACCCGCCCGCCCTCCGGCACATACAGCCGCTGCAGCAGTTTCGTCAGTGTGCTCTTGCCGGAGCCGGAGGGTCCGACGATGCCGATCACCTCGCCCGGCCGGACATCCAGGCTGACGTCTTCCAGCACAACCGGCCCATCCAGCCGATGGCGGAACCGCACATGCTCGAATTGCACCGATCCCCTGATCGCCGGCAGCGCGGTGCGCGTCGCGCCGGAGGCTTCCGGCGGCGTGTTCAGGATGTCGCCCAGCCGCTCCACCGACAGGCGCGCCTGATGGAAATCCTGCCAGAGCTGCGCCAACCGCAGCACCGGCTGGCTGACCCGCTGCGACAGCATGTTGAACGCGACCAGCTCGCCCACCGTCATCGCGCCGCCGATCACCGCGCGGGCGCCGAAATACAGCAGCAGCGCGGTGACCAGCTTGCTGATCAACTGGATCGCCTGGCTGGCGCCGTTGCCCAGCGTCGCCACCTTCATTGCGGATGCCACGTAGCCGGCAAGCTGCTCCTCCCAGCGCCGCTGCATCTGCGGCTCCACGGCCATCGACTTCAGCGTCTCGATGCCGCCCACCGCCTCCACCAGGAACGCCTGGTTTTCCGCGCCGCGGCGGAACTTCTCGTCCAGCCGGCGGCGGAACAGCGGCGTGACCGCCAGGCTGAGGACCGCGTAGATCGGCAGCGACGCCAGCACGATCCCGGTCAGCGGCAGCGAGTACACCGCCATCACGCCCAGAAAGACCGTGGTGAACAGCAGGTCGATCACCAGCGTCAGCGCGGAGCTGGTCAGGAAGCTGCGGATGTTCTCCAGCTCGCGCACCCGCGCCACCGAATCGCCCACCCGGCGCGCCTGGAAATACGGCAGCGGCAGCGCCAGCAGATGCCGGAACAGCCGCGCTCCCAACTCGACATCGATGCGGTTGGTGGTATGGGCAAATGTATAGGTACGCAAAAAGCCGAGCGCGGCTTCGAAGCAGGCGATGGTGACAAGGCCGGTGATGATGACATCCAGCGTGGTCAGGCCGCGATGCACCAGCACCTTGTCGATTACCACCTGGAACAGCAGCGGTGACAGCAGCGCGAAGATCTGCAGGAACAGGCTGGCGACCAGCACCTCCGTCAGGATTGCGCAGTATTTATGGACCGCGCCGAGGAACCAGCCGATGTCGAAGCGGCGACCCAGGTCGGCCAGTCCGGCGCGGCGGGTCGCCAGGACAAGCTGTCCGGTCCACCGCTCGGCGAACGCCGCCATCGGCAGGATCGTCGGCCGATTGCTCCCGGCATCCAGCACCAGCACCCGCTCGGCCGTCGCCTTGGCGACCAGCAGACAGCCTTCGTTATCCCGGCAGACGGCGATCGCCGGAAGTGCCGCGCCCGGCAGGCGGTCGGCGGCCATGCTGACCAGACGAGCGCGCAGGCCGCTGGACCGGATATGGCGCACGACATCGGTCAGGGCTGGGGCCTCGCCACCCAGCGCGTGCGCGATCTGGGCCTGGTCGGCGGGCTTTTCGTGGAACCGCAACAGCATGGTGAGTGCCTGAGCCCAAGCCGCGACACCGGACGCGGGCGCGGCGCCCAAGGCAGACGGCGGTTGATGCGGTGTCACTTCAAATTCCGGCACGTCACCGCTCCTGCCGCACACCTTGGGCTGCGGCCCATAATCCGCGAAGATCGCCGGATTCGCAACGGTTATGGAGTTTAGTTACATTTTAATACTATGGAATGCCTTTTACCGGCAATAGATACAGTGCATTCCAGCAGTACACAAAATCATTGCATACAAGTATCATAAAGCGCTGGAACTCCGCCTGCCATTCCTGCATCAACAACACGGCGACGACCAGGCTTCGTGACGCGGAATGTGGCGAAGCTGACGCCATGCACCGCCGCCTCACCCCCCGGCAAACAACCAGAACAACCCGCCCGACAGCACCATCGTCGCCGGCAGCGTCGCCACCCAGGCGATCACGATCTGCCAGATCACCCGCTTCTGCACCCCCGCCCCAGACCCCGCCATCGTCCCCGCCACGCCCGAGGAGATAATGTGCGTGGTGCTCACCGGCAGCCCGGAGAACCCGGCCGTGCCGATCAGCACCCCGCCCACCAGCTCCGCCGAGGCACCCTGCGCCGGCGTCAGGTGCTTCTTGCCGATCCGCTCGCCAATCGTCGTGACGATCCGCTTGTAGCCGATCATCGTGCCCAGCCCGAGGCAGACGGCACTCAGCATGCGCACCCAGATCGGCGCGTATTCCACCGCGCCGTGCAGCGTGTCATGCAGCCGCTTCGCAGTGGCTTTCTCGGAAGCCGAAGCCGCCTTGCTCTCCGACACCGTCTTCAGCTCCGCGTTCACGTGATAGACCGCGTCGCGCAGCCCGGGGCGCTCGGCATCCGGCACATCCGTCATCGCCCTGATCCCGCGCAGCCGCTGGCTGACCTGCTTCGCGTCGGTCACCGCCAGGCCCTTCTCGTCGTCGCCGAATGACTGCATCAGCGGCGCCGCCTGGTCCGCCGCCTGCACAATGCCCGGCAGACGTCCCGCTGACACCTCCGGGTTCAACGAAAACGCCGCCGGCATGATGCCGATGATGGTCAGCATGATTAGCCCGATGCTCTTTTGCCCATCGTTCGAGCCATGCGCGAAGCTGACGCCCGAGCAGGTCAGGATCAGCAGCCCGCGCACCCATCCCGGCGGTGGCCGGCTCTCGGCGGTCGGCTCGAACAGCGTGCGGTCGGCGATCACCGCGTTCAGGATGCGGAACAGCAGCCCGGCCAGAAAGAACCCCAGCAGCGGCGAGATGAACAGCGCCCGCAACACCGCCCACACCTGCGACCAGTCCACCCCCTGTCCCAGTCCCCGCGACGCGGTGATCGAGTTGACGATCGCCACCCCCAGCAGCGAGCCGATGATGGCGTGCGAACTCGAACACGGAATCCCCAGCCACCACGTCGCGACATTCCAGATCAGCGCCGCCAGGAACAGCGCCAGCAGCATGGCGATCGCCGGATTGCCGTTCGGCGGCGTCAGCACGTCCGGCGGCAGCAGCTCCACTAGGGTGAACGCCACCGCCACGCCGCCCAGCACGACGCCCAGGAAGTTCATCATCCCGGACAGCAGCACCGCCGGCACCGGCTTCAGGCTGTGCGTATAGATCACCGTCGCCACCGCGTTCGCCGTGTCATGGAAGCCGTTCGAGAACTCGAACGCCAGCACCAGCAGGAAGCAGAACACCAAAACCGCGGAAGCGATCGGCGACGACGGGGCAATGGCCGTGAACATGCCACCGTAACGGCTTACCCGCCCGAGCGTCTCGCCGTCATGCGATTTTCATATCTCGCGCGGGTGGCAATCGCGCCACGTCGTGCTTCGTTCCGTATCTGAAATTGGCCACGCGTCCTTGACACCCTATCCCCCGGTCGGTAGCAAGCCCCCGCTTTCCGGCACAGGTGTTGCCAGGAGCGGACATGAGTCAGGAAACCGGCGGCCCAGAGCCCTCCTTCGAGGATCGTCTCAAGGCCGCTCGGCGCAAGCAGGGTCTCGACGCCCCGCCGACGCAGCCCGACCAGGGAAACCCTGCGGGCGGTCTCGGCGGTTCGCCATGGGGCATCGGCCTGCGCGTGGGGGTGGAGCTGGTATCGGCCCTGGTCGTCGGGGTCGCCATCGGCTACGGGCTGGATCGCCTGTTCGGCACCACGCCCATCCTGACCGCGGTGTTCGTGCCCATCGGTGGGGCGGCGGGCGTGGTCAATCTCTGGCGCATGTTCGCGCCGAAGCAGGCGCCGGATTGAGCAGACGGGTTAGAGCGGGCAGGAGCAGGCAGCGTGGCGGCCGAAGGTAGCAGCAGTATCAACGCGCTGGGGCAGTTCCAGCTTCACCCGGCGCTGGGCTTCGTCGGCCGCTCGGTGAACTTCACCCAGTCCAACCTGATGATGGTGGTCGCCGGTCTGGCGGTTCTGGCCTTCCTGTGGTTCGGCATGAAGCCGCGAGCCATGGTGCCCGGCCGGTTCCAGGCAGCGGCCGAACTCGGCTACGAAGCCATCATGTCGATGTGCGTCGAGAACATCGGGCCAGAGGGCCGCAGGTACTTCCCGTTCGTCTTCACGCTGTTCTTCTTCATCTTGTTCGGCAACCTGCTGGGCGTTTTCCCGCTGTTCTTCACCTTCACCAGCCACATCATGGTGACCTTGGCGCTGGCGGTCCTGGTCTTCGTCCTGGTGACAACCGTGGCGATCCTGCGACACGGCCTGCACTTCTTCAGCTACTTCGTGCCCGAAGGCATCCCCAAGGCGCTGGCGCCGCTGATGGTCTTCATCGAGGTGATCTCCTACCTCTCGCGCATCATCTCCCTATCGGTGCGCCTGTTCGCCAACATGATGGCCGGCCATGTGATGCTGGAGGTGTTTGGCGCCTTCATCGTCATGCTGGGCGGCCTTGGCCTGCTCGGCTGGCTGCCCGCCGCCCTGTCGCTCGGCGTCAACACGCTGCTGATCGGCTTCGAGCTGCTGGTGGCCACGCTTCAGGCCTATGTCTTTGCGGTGCTGACCTGCATCTACCTGCACGACGCGGTTCACCTGCACTGATCCTCCGCCTCAACCCCTGAACAACCGGCCCTGAACAACCGGGCGAGACCTCTCCGCCCGCGCGACCGGATAAACGAAAGGAAAACCGGACTATGGACGTCGCTTCCGCCAAGATGCTGGGTGCCGGCATTGCCATGATCGCTCTCGCCGGAGTCGGCATCGGCATGGGCACGATCTTCGGTTCACTTGTCACCAGCGTGGCCCGCAACCCGGCCGCCCGCGACCGCGTCTTCGGCCTCGCCATCCTCGGCTTCGCGCTGACCGAGGCCGTCGCGCTGTATGCCCTTGTCATCGCCTTCATCATCCTGTTTGTCTGACCGAAGGCGGACGCGCCCGATGCATCGTCCGAAAAGGGATTGCCGAGTGTGAAACGGGATTGTTGGCAAACAACGGCTGCGAGTCAGGCACGGTCGCTCAATGCCGTCATGGCAAGCGACCGAGCCCGCGAGGCAGGGCAGGGCCGCCATCCACGCCGTTGTCCAGGCGGGCACTACCGGACCGGCCTTGCAAGCCATGGATAGCAGGCTTTCCGCTGCCACGCGTGCTCGTTCACCCGCCATGACGGCGAGAGCATGGCGCATGGGAACAAGCAATGCCGTTGATCAACGAGAGCAAACACCAGAAGCGCGTCCGCCAAGTCTCCATCAAGCGGTCATGCTGAACCGGCTCAGCCGCGGCATTCCACCCACGATCGCGGGACTGCTAGGTGGATTGCTGATGCTGCCCGCTGCCGCGATGGCGCAAGGCATGCCGCAGCTCGACTTCAACTCGCCGCTGACCATCAGCCAGGTGGTCTGGGGCGCCATCATCTTCGTGGTGCTGTATCTCCTGCTGTCGCGCCAGGGCCTGCCGCTGGTGGCATCGGTGCTGGAGGAACGGGCCGCGCATATCGGCAGCGATCTGGAAAGTGCCCACGCCGCCAGGACCCGCGCCGATGCCGGCATCGGCGAGGCAACCGCCGCCACCGCCAAGGCCCGCGCCGAATCTCAGGCCGCTATCAATGCCGCCCTGAACGAGGCGAAGCAAGCCGCCGCCGCCCAGTCGGAGGCACTGAACGCCAGGCTGGACGTGCGCCTGCATGAAGCCGAAGCGCAGATCGCCCAGGCGCGCACCGCGGCCCTCGGCGCGCTGCGCCAGGTGGCGACGGACACCGCGGTCAGTGTCGTCACCCGGTTGACCGGTGCGGCGCCGGACAATGCCCGGCTTGACACCGCGATCGGCACGGCGCTGTCCGCGCGCGGCCTTGATCAAGGACAGGCCTGACCGGAAACCGGCTGACCCAGGAGCAGACCAGATGAACCACGAGCCCGGCTTCTTCGCTGAACCACGCAACTGGGTGGTGCTCGCCTTCATCCTGTTCTTCGTTGTGTTCGGCCGCAGGTTATGGACCCCGCTCGCCGGGATCCTCGATGCCCGCGCGACCAGCGTCAAGGCGGAACTGGAGGAAGCAGCGCGCTTGCGGCGGGAAGCCGAGGCCATGCTGCGAGACGCCGAGAAGCAGCGTGCCGATGCCTCGGCCGAGGCCAAGGCACTCATCGAAGGTGCGCGCGCCGAGGCCGGTCGTGTCGCCAGGACAGCCGCCGCCGAAGCCGAAACCTCAGCCCGCCGGCGGGAGCGGATGGCGCTGGACCGCATCGCCGCGGCCGAGAAAGCCGCCGTCGACGAGGTCCGTCTCGCCGCCGCCGATGTCGCCACCGCCGCCGCGCGCCAGGTCATCGCCGAGGGCCTGACCGCGGCAGCCGACGCGGCCCTGGTGGATCATGCAATTCAGCGATTGCCAACCGCCCTGGCGGCCCGCCGCGCGGCTTAGCCTAAATCACTTGCCTTTGCTGACATTGTAGTTTTTCGCCAATCCCTTCGCCATCGCGCCGTCGACTGTCACCATTGCCCGGCTTCGGCGGCTTACGAAAATCGGCACAGCTCGAAGGATAGCCCTTTCCGGCGGTTTTTGCGGGTCCATAAGCCGTTGATCTGCATAAGGTATGGTTGCGCCACAAAGGGCGTGCTAAAATCCTTGCAATGAAACAGGCTGAGGTCATTGCCAGGTTACGCGCATACGAACCGGAGCTAAGGGCAGCCGGCGTCGTGCGGCTGTCGCTGTTCGGATCGACGGCACGCAACGAGGCGCGGGCGGAGTCCGATATCGATCTGCTGGCGGGGTTCGATGACGCGCAAAGCCTGTCCCTGCTGGACATGATTGGAATTGAAAATTGGCTGGCGGACCTGCTGGGCCAACCAGTTGATTTGATCGAAGAAGGCACGCTCAAGCCCCTTGCACGGGACACCATAAGCCGTGAGGCCGTGCGTGCGTTCTAGTGATCCGGTTCAGCGTTTCAGCGACATAATGGAGAACATTGAATCCATCGAGCGGTTTACGGCGGAGATGGATTTGCGCGGCTTTGCCAAGGCCGATCAGACGATCCGCGCCACCAAATACAGCCTGCTGGTCATCAGCGAGGCCGCAATGAAGCTGGGCGACCGTGCCGCCGATCTCTGCCCTGCTATCCCGTGGCGGGAAATCCGAGGCCTGGGGAACCGGCTGCGGCATGATTACCAGAGTATCGATGTTGTCCGCATCTGGCTGTTGATCGAGCGCGACCTGCCGCCGCTGAAAGCCGCCTGCCGCGACGCGCTGCACCGTCTGCAGGAGGATGACAGGGCATGAAGATCGGTTGTGCCCGCGTCTCGCTGGAAGATCAGAACCTTGCCTTGCAGCGCGACGCCTTGCAGGCGGGAAGGTGCGGTGTTTCAGGATACGGCGTCAGCGAAACGTTAGGGGCCAGCTTGAACCGGAAGCGGCTGACGGATGCGGATTTGCCTCACGCCGTCCGCGACTCAGCCCCGGAGGCGAACATCCAGTCCAGCCGCGGACTCCACAACCGGACGCCGCCGGTGATCCCCGCCTCGTTCCCCACCACCCGCATATTCGGCGCCAGTTCCAGCGCAAGCTGCTTAGCATTGCCGCCGCCGATGTACAGCGTGTCGAAGCCGACCAACGTCTCGATCGCGTCCAGCACCCGTCGCATGCGCAGGTTCCAGCGCTTGCGGCCAATCTTGCGATAGGCGACCACGCCGATGAACTGGTCGTAGGTCTTGTCCTTGTGCAGCGGATGCTGACTGAGCTCCAGGTGCGGCGCCGGATGGCCGTCCTGGAACAGCGCGAAGCCCATGCCGGTGCCCAGCGTGATGACGCATTCCAAGCCCTCGCCGGAAACCACCCCCAGGCCCTGCACCTCGGCGTCGTTCAGCATGCGCACCGGCTTGCCGAGTGCGTCCGCCAGCGCCGCGGCCAACGGGAAATTCCGCCATTCCGCCGTCCCCAGGTTCGGCGCCGTCAGCACCTGCTCACGCCGCACCACACCGGGGAACCCGACGGAGATCCGGTCGAACGGCGCGAGCGGACGGGCCAAGGCGAGCAGCGCGTCCACGATGGCGTCCGGGGTGGCACGAACCGGTGTGTCGGTGCGGCTGGGACCCCGCACGATGCGTCCGGCCGGGTCCAGCAGTCCAGCCTTCAACCGCGTGCCGCCGATGTCGATCGCCAGGGTCAATGGACCGGTTGAACGATCCGGGTCGGCTTCGGTATCCATCTGTCCTCCCTGTGCCTGTAGCCGAACCTCGCCGTCAGCGACCGGTCAACTTGGCCGCCACACCCGCTTTATACCATCGTTTCCGACGCTGTCCCATGGGCGCGAGCAGGTCGGCAGCGTGATCCGGATCGGCTTCGGTCTCCATCCGTCATCCCTGTGGCTTTAGCGGAACCTCGCTGTCAGCGACCGGTCAGCGCGGCTGCAGCACCCGCCATATGCCATCGACCGCGACAACATCCCGTGTGCCACCCGCATTGCGCACGCCGGCGACACCGCGCAGGAACACCAGCCCACGGGTCCGCCGCGTCACCTCGCCGCGCAGTTCCAGGAAGTCGCCAGGCCGCACGCCATCCAGGAAGTGGGTGTTGAGCTGGATGGTGGTGCAGGGGGCACGCTCCGCCGCTTCCCAGGCCAGGAAACTCAGGCCGTGATCGGCGAACGCCATCAGCACGCCGCCATGGACGACGCCGCTCGGGTTGGCATGCTCCGCCGTGGTGCGCAGCCCATAGCGCCAGTTGCCGTCCTGCTTCCTGGCCCAGGGGATGCCCAGGCCGCCGGGCAGCGCCGCACCCGGTAAGGCGCGCCAACCGTCGGCGGCGGGATCATAGCTGCTCATTGCGTCGTCCGCCGGTCGAGCGCCGCCAGCCGGTCGGGCAGCGCGCGCAGGTCGTCCAGCCGGAGCTGCGCGCGCGCCATCTCCGGTCGTTCGGCATGCATCCAGCCCCAGGGCCCTCGCCGCACGAACACGGCAACCATGCCGGCGGCCAGGCTCGGCAGCACGTCGTTGTCCAGCCGGTCGCCGACATAGGCGATCTCCGCGGCCGGCAGCCCGGCAGCCTCGATCACCTTGTCGAAGAACCGCTTGTCGGGCTTGGCGACGCCCCAGCCGGCGGAACTGGCGATCACGTCAGCCGGACAGCCGAGACGCGCCAATGCGGCCTCCGACTCGATCGGCTGGTTTCCCGCAATCAGCACCTTGTAGCCGCGGTCGCGCAACGCGCCGAGGCACGGGATGGCATCGGGATACAGGTCCGCCGGACTGAAGTCATACACCCAGCCATGTTCCGAGCGCAGCTTGCGGGCGGTGCCTGGGTCCAGGCCAGGCCGGAAGATCTCGAAGACGCGGCGCAGCGACTGGCCGCGCTCCATGATCACGCCGATGGCGGTGAACAGGGTCAGGACGGGAACCTCGAGGAACGCCGCCCACTCGATCCAATGGCGGGTTTCGTCGATCAGGGTTTCCCCGACATCAAAGCAGACGGCGCGGATGGGCATGCTGGCTCAATCGATCCCGTGGTGGCGGAAACGATCATGTTGTCGGACGTTTGTGTTGGCAATGGCCGGCATTCAGGGACGTTCCGCAACCGCCGGTCAGGGTTCCTGCGCCAGCGCCGCGCTGATCTCGGCCGGCCGGCGGGAAATCGCCAGCAGATAGGCCGCCGCCGGCGCATCCGGGTGGCGGCGGCGCTGTTCCCAGTTCTTCAGCGTCGGCAGTGGAATCCGATAGGCCGTCGCGAACGCCTGCTGCGACATGTGCAGCTTGCGGCGGATCGCCCGCACGTCCGTCACTGCAGCGGCGTGGACCCGCACGCCGGAGGCTTCGCCGCGCGCATGGTCCAGCGCGTCGCTCAGGCTCTCGATCAGCGCCTCTCCAATCTTGGTCATGCTATTCTAGTGCCTTCTGTGAGCCTGTTTGATCTGTTCGGTCAGCGCCTGGGCGCGCCGCTTTTCGTCCCTGGTCCATTCTTCCCGCTGCGCCTTGGCACACATCAGCAGCAGATAGAGCGGCATGGCATCATCATGGTAGAAGTAGATGATCCGCACGCCGCCGCGCTTGCCGGTGCCCGGCCGGCTCCAGCGGATCTTCCGTAGGCCGCCGGTGTCCGGGATGACATGGCCGGCACCCGGATTGGCTGCGAAGTAGTCAACAAACTCATTACGATCATCGTCATGCCATAAGCCGGCCGCCTGACGGAGAAACGGTGTTGTCTCCGCAACGGTAATAAGAATCTTATCCACGCCTATATACGCCAATGGCGCCTTCTCTGCAAGAAAGTATTGGTATTCACTGACGCCCATGACCGTCATCAAGGCGCACGGTGCCGTTGCATTGCAAGAAACTATCAGGGACGCAGTGGCGTCTGTGACCGTCATCACGGCGCGCGATGCCGTCCGCCGCGCAGCCGCAACGCCGGCAGCTTCCGCATCATCCGACCCGCGGCCGGCCGTGCCGGCAGCGCCGCCCGGATCCCGAGCATCAGCGCCGCGGCGGCCTGCCGCCACGCTTCACCGGCATCCTCCCGTGCCAGGCACTGCGTTGGCGTCTCCAGCCAAAGCATGATCCCCCGCGCCAGGCTGGCCGGATCCGGATCACACAGCACGGCCTGGCCTGCGCCTGATAGCTGTTCCCGCAGGCCGCCGACGCGGGTGGCGATGATCGGCCGTCCGGCCGCCATCGCCGCCGCCGCCACGCCGCTTTGGCTTGCCTCCCGATACGGCAGGATTACTGCATTGGACCACTCGAGCAGGCTGCCGATTTCGCTCTCCGGCACCCAGCGGTTCTCCACCGTGACCCCACGGCAAGCGGCCAGCGCGGCCAGCGCCGGGCAGGCCGGTCCATGGCCGACGACGCGCACCGCGATGGCGGTCTCCGGCGGCAGCGCGGCGATTGCCTCGGCCAGCAGGTCCAGCCCCTTGTACGGCAGCAGCCGGCCGAAAAACAGCAGCCGGGGCGGCCCAGCCGGCCGCCCGGCCGGGGTGGCGGGCAGCGTGAAGGCGAAGGGCGGATGCGCGAGACGGATCAACCGCCGCCGCCGGCTGACCAGCCGCTGCCGTCGCAGTTGCGCCGCCACATGGCTGGACAGCGCCGCCAGCCCGTCGACGCGGCGGCACAGCGCGCGTTGCAGCGCCATCTGCATCGGAAAACCGTCGCCCGGATGAGCCTCCGCCTCGTGCACCACCACCACGAGGCGGGCCCCCAGCAGGCGCAGCGCCGCCGCCATCAGCAGGTCCAGCGGTCCCGGCATGGCGCAGATCGCCAGATCAGGCCGGATCGGCCACAGCCTGGCCAGCAGGAACGGCAGCGCGAACGGCGCCGTGGCCAGCCGCAGCAGCAACGAGCCCATGTCGCGATAGGTCGAAACCGGCATCTCGCACCGCGGCGGATCGGCGCCCGTCATGATCTCGGCATCGCGGCAGAGCGACAGGGTCACCGCCAGACCAGGCCGATCCCGCAGCGCCTCGGCGAGACAGGCGGCGAAGCGCGGGCCGGCCCCCCGGCGCCCCCATTGCCAGACCAGCACTTTCAAGACGCCACCTGCCTGCTAAGGCCTCCCAGCAACAGCGCCGGCGGCGGCATCGGCGTGTTGACATGGATCACCAGCGGCAGGTTCGGCGGCAGCGGCAGCTTCGGTCCGGCCCGGTTGGAGGGCCAGCCGGTGACCTCCGACCGCGCATCCATGGGCGGTGACGTGTCGATGGTCCACACCGGCAGCCCCAGCCCGCGTGCCGCTTCGGCCAGCCGGCGCGCGCCTTCTCCCAGGCCCGAGACGCGGGTCAGTTCGCCGGCGACAGCGATACCCTGGCCCACCGGTTCGGCGTCGGCGACCGGGTGCCGCGCCAGCCAGAACGCGGACCGCGCCAGCGTTCGCCGGCGCAGCACGGGCGACAGGCGGCGCCAGAGCCGGTGCGGCATGGCCTGCCCCAGAGGGCTGGCTTCAGCCAGGCCGGATTTGGCCGGGGCGGGGTGCGGCTGCATTCTCCCGCATGATCGCGGGCCGTGGTTAAGAACTGCTTAACCGCCTGGCCGGGACCTCGAAGGGGGCCTTTCGGCGATGTTGCCGATGTCGGCGTCCGACAGCTTGCCGCTGCGCAGCAGGGCGGCCTGCTCGTAGGCCCAGCCATGGAAGTCGCGCTCGTAAAGATCGCCCATCGGCTTCATCTCCGTGCTGTCCAAGGTAGCAACGGCCGGACTTGGCCGGCAAGGTTCGCGCAGGATCAAACCCATGGTCTGTCCGCCACCACGCGCCGCTTCGCCGGTCTGCCGTCCCTTGCGCGATCCTTGCCCGCGGCGCTAATCCGCCGCTGAACACCAGGGGTTGCCCGCGCCATGGCCGTTAAGGATGTGAAAAAGGTCGTTCTCGCCTATTCCGGCGGGCTGGACACCAGCGTCATCCTGAAATGGCTGCAGACCACCTATGGCTGCGAGGTCGTCACCTTCACGGCCGACCTTGGCCAGGGCGAGGAACTCGAACCCGCCCGCCGCAAGGCCGAGATGTTCGGCGTCAAGCAGATCTTCGTCGACGATCTGCGGGAAACCTTCGTGCGCGACTTCGTCTTCCCGATGTTTCGCGCCAACACGCTGTATGAGGGCCAATACCTCCTCGGCACCTCGATCGCCCGCCCGCTGATCGCGCAGCGGCAGATCGAGATCGCCGAACAGGTCGGCGCCGACGCGGTGGCGCATGGCGCGACCGGCAAGGGCAACGACCAGGTGCGGTTCGAGCTATCCTATTACGCGCTGAAGCCCGACATCAAGATCATCGCCCCGTGGCGCGAGTGGGACCTGACCAGCCGCACCCGGCTGCTGGAGTTCGCCGAGGCGCACCAGATCCCCATCGCCAAGGACAAGCGCGGCGACGCCCCGTTCAGCGTCGATGCCAACCTGCTGCACTCGTCCTCCGAGGGCAAGATCCTGGAAGATCCGGCCCAGGAAGCCGACGAGATCGTCTACCAGCGCACCATCCGGCCGGAGGACGCGCCGGACCAGCCGACCGTCATCAGCATGGATTTCACCAACGGCGACCCGGTGGCGATCGACGGCGAAACCCTCTCGCCCGCTGCCCTGTTGACCCGGCTCAACGTGCTGGGCCGAGCCAATGGCATTGGCCGGCTGGATATGGTGGAGAACCGCTTCGTCGGCATGAAGTCGCGCGGCGTGTATGAAACCCCGGGCGGCACTATCCTACTGGCGGCGCACCGGGCGATCGAGAGCATCACGCTCGACCGGGAGGCGGCGCACCTGAAGGACAGCCTGATGCCGCGCTATGCGGAACTGATCTACAACGGCTTCTGGTTCAGCCCGGAGCGGCGCATGCTGCAGGCGCTGATCGACACCAGCCAGCACAGCGTCTCCGGTCAAGTACGGCTGAAGCTGTACAAGGGCAACGTCACCTGCATCGGGCGGGAAAGCCCGAACAGCCTGTACTCGATGAAGGTGGTCACGTTCGAGGATGACCAGGGCGCCTATGATCAGGTCGACGCCCAGGGGTTCATCAAGCTGAACGCACTGCGGCTGCGGCTGGGTGCCATGGCGGGCCGGCGCGGTGGGGCGTTGTAGCAAGGTTGGGGCGCTGCCCCAAACTCAGTCCCGGGGTGAGGCCCCCTGGAACTATCGCCTTTGCCAAACTGAGATCAGGCAGCATCAGCTACATCAGCGGCAGGTAGTTGGCGCCTACGCGGACGAGATGGCTTGGAAGGAAAATAACTTGCGTATGGCTGATGGGACGCACCACACAATGACGACAAGCGCGGTGCTGGCGCACAAGGTTAGACGGGCGCAGGATTGGCATATACGCAGAGATGAACGTCTGAACCAACTAGCCTGGCGTCTGGTGGGGTGAAGGAAGCGTAACGCGTTGAAAATAGAATGCCGCTCTTGTTTGAAGATGTTCCTTGTATGGTGGAAGTAGCATACAACGTCGCTTCATTGAGGCCATTTCAATCTGTCGGTATATCTCCTGTGGAGACAAGGTAAAAAAGCGACGAAAATCAACAATCAAGTCTGGAATACCTGTCGCACTCTGGTCACTACGAGACGGTATTTCTTCCAAGTAATGGTATCGTTCATGATTGTTTTGGATCACTGCCTTCCATACATCGCGGCCAGGAGGAATAATCTGCTTCATCTCTGCGGCGGGTCTGGCTTCATAAAGCAAAATGCCATTTACTGCACTAGATCTTCTATTGGCCCGTTCTTCATAATCACGTAAAAGGTCACAATCCTGCGACAATACAATAACGTATGGATAGTAAATTTCAATTACTGCAGCGCTATTGTCGTCGCGAAACGTATATATTTGCCGAGCGACATTAGACATAATCTCAGCCTGCCGTATCTCATTTGATATACCGGCGGCTGAATAAGTGCCCGTTTCGTCCGCCTTATCCGAAGCGCTCACGTGGGGCTCCTAAATTAGCCTTCGAATGTGAAAGGTTCGCTCTCTATCTTTGAATATCCAGAGATGGAGATCAGTTTGGGAGCGACTTCATGGTTGATCATTAGCTCACGCTTATCCTGGTCCCTCTGCCATTTGTATAGGTCGAGAAGCCACTCGCTAGCCTCTTTGAGAGAGGAATTATTCAGATGACCAATGACGTAGCATGAAAATATTCGCAGTACCGCAGGCTCCGAGAGGTCCCCAATAGTCTGGCCAAAGTTACCTACGGTCTCGTTCCCCGGAAAAATCTTCATCCAAACTGACAGGGTCGAGGGCGTTGTGCAACTCATTGGTGATGCACCATCGAAAGGCTTTGCCCGCTCCTCTGTGAAGTTGATTGAGAGTGGACTCGGCATCATCTATCTCCATCCTTCTTTCTGCAGCGAAGTCGAAGTCAATCACGTAACCATCATGGGCAGACCCCTGCGCCTTTCCGATCCCATGCTGTAATAGCATCACTTCCCCAGAACTAGAGGCTGTTATGAACCTACCGCCAGTGAAGCGACGCGTTTGAGCATGAGGCATACAAATGCAATGAGGTGAAATCCTGCCAGAGTACTGGCATATCGTTCATAATCCCTGACCAGGCGCCGAAAGCGGGTCATCCAAGCGAACGACCGCTCGACCACCCAGCGACGCGGTAGCAAGACAAAACCCTTTTTGGCTTCCGGCAACTTGACCACAACCAGTTCGATACCGTTGGCTTCGGCGGCCGCGGCGGCGTTGGGACCATTGTAGCCCTGATCGGCGAACGCAACCTCGACGTTGTTGTCACTCACGGCCTGCACCGTCCGGGTCAGTCGGCCGACCTCAACCCGCTCGTCGACATCAGCCGCAGTGACGTGCAGTGCCAGCAGACTGCCCAGCGTATCGACCGCCAGATGCAGCTTCGAGCCCTTTTTGCGCTTGGCACCGTCATAGCCCGCACGCTGCCCGCTTTCCGGCGAGGACCGCAGGGTACGGCTGTCGAGAATGACGGCGCTTGGCTCTGCTGAGCGGCCCAAGGCGTGGCGGAGCACCGCCCGCAAATCGTCAACCAGCGCCTCGAAACAGCCCGCTGCCAACCACCGCTGCGCCTGCTGGTAGACCGCTGCCCAGGGCGGCAGGTCATTTGGCATCCAGCGCCATTGCGCGCCGGTCTTGATGATGTATCGCAGGCCGTTGAACACTTCCCGTAGCGGATGGGCCCGTTGTCCGGCATCCTCCGCCAGCAAGGTCAGGTACGGCGCAACCAAAACCCATTCTTCATCAGTTACATCAGACGGGTAGGGCTTGCGGACGGTGCTCATGCCTGCAAACTTGGTGATTACTCCGCCGCAGGTCCATAACAGGCTCTAGGCATGACGACGCGTACCGTTCTGCTCACGCCTTGTACGTGCCTCTCGATGCTCTCATTTGCAAGCTCGCCCAATATTTCGGTACGAAGCAAGCTAGACCACGCCTTGTTAGGTATCCCAATTTTCTCTCTGTCCAGAAAATCCTGATACCTCAAACCAACGCGTGATAGAAAGTTTGGCTGATAGATTGACGTAAGCGCTTCGTAAGCCAGCCGAACATGCGTTTGGAACTCCTCCCAAGTCCGATATGTTTTTGTGTCGATTGTGAGCGAGTCGCTGGCCAACCCAACTGTGGAACACCGATCCTCGGTCAGGAACACGTACCTTGAGGTTATCCCTGGTACAGCCAGCGATTGAAGTAGTTCCGGCGGAACGCCAAACGGCAACACCGGCGTCGACAGGCGTTCAAACAACGGAAAGACCGATCGTATTTTTTCCTGGAAAGCGGCCGGAAGTTCGGATTCAACCCTGAGTAGGGGTGGGAAACGAACCTGACAGACGACCTGGAGCAAGGGGGCCTTGCGGTAAAATACGCGAGGCGACGCAGGAAATAGGTCCTCTAGAGTCCCGCTCATGTTAAGGCCACGCTAGCCCTCCTCGCAGGCAAAATTACCTTCAGGTAACCTCGGACATGGTGGAGGGCACGGCAAAAACAAGTTCCGTCACCCTGACTCATTCCGTGTAACCACAAGTAACCTGATAGAATCTCTTTTATCATTTTATCTCCCAACCAACTGCACCGTCAAGCGCCACCTCACGCACCATCCAGTTCGTCTCTGATATCGCAGTACTTGGTTATCAATAAATTGATAACGAAGTTCTGTCAAGAACATATTAGGAACGCAACTGACGACCCGCCAAAACTGCCGCGGATCTGATCTAACCATTAACAACAATTTCAGGCTTCTGCTGCCGCATCATCAAAACCCACATTCGCTCCACCATCCGCGTGGATGTCGGCTGTCAAAAGGGTCTTCGTCGTGAACCGCCATCATATCGCCCACAATCTCACGAAGTGACGTTGGCTCCTTGGAAAGCCCGCAAAACGGTTAGGACCGACTTTGTCAGTTTCCCACGCTTCCTACCGAGGGACTAGAGTCCAGACCGCCGAGCTAGATTAAACTGTTCAGCGGTGGGAGTTTAGGTGCGCCAGACTGACGATCGGTGCATGGAGTTGATGATTGGCAGACTGCGCTTTGGCGACTATCTCCGCACGACATTTGAGAAGGATAGCGAGAACGAGATCGGTCACGAAGGCTTCGTTTGCGGGTTGCCCTTTATCTATCACGTCAACGGTTATCGGCGGTTTAAGCGTTCTTGGTGTTTGTGCCGCATAATATCGGTATCGACTTCGTCGTCCCCCTCTCTCCAGCATCCCGAGAAAAGTCGTGGTTCCAAGGGGCGTCGCCCCTTGGCGGGGCTTGGGCCAGCGCCCCAACCTTGCTTACCTCACCCACAGGAGCCGTCCGCCGTGTACATTCCCGCCCACCACAAGGAAGACCGCGTCGACGTTCTGCACGCCGCGATCCGTTCCGCTGGCCCCGCCACCCTGGTCTCGATGACAGCGGACGGCCTATTCGCCAGCCATGCGCCGCTGATGCTGGACCCGGACCCGGCGCCCTACGGCACCCTGATCGGGCATCTCGCCCGCGCCAATCCGCACGTCCGCATCGCCAACCCGAGCGTGCAGACGCTGGTGATCTTCCACGGGCCGGACGGCTACATCACCCCATCCTACTATGCGGCCAAGCAGGAACACGGAAAGGTCGTGCCGACCTGGAACTACGTCGCCATCCACGCCTACGGCACGCTGGAAGTCTTCGACGATCCGGCCCGTCTGCTGGAAGTGGTGACGCGGCTGACCGTCAATCATGAAGCACCACGCACCGAGCCGTGGGCCGTGTCCGACGCGCCCGGCGATTTCATCCAGGGCATGCTGCGCGGCATCGTCGGGATCGCGCTGCCGATCACTCGGCTGGAGGGCAAGGTGAAAATGAGCCAGAACCGTCCCGCCGCCGACCAGGCCGGTGTGGTCGACGGGCTGCGGCGCGACGGTCAGGACGATCTGGCGGACGCCGTGCTACAGGCCGTTGCGCCAGTGTCGTAATTCAGGTCTACGTCATACTCGACGGCAATAACCTGACCTGCTGGATCGACAGATTCCGCAAGCATCGCTGTGTCGTAGCCAATCTCCGCTCCGACATGAACGACAGGCCCGCACGCCTGCACGGCGATCGGGGTCAGTGGCCGGCCGCCGAGGCTGCCTTTGGCGCGATGACCTTGCGCATAAGCGGCACCAGCAATGTTGCGACGATGAAGGCCACCATGACGGCCCGGAAGGCGTCGGCGTAGGCCAAGGTCGACGCCTCGCGGTAAGCCAGGCCCCACAGGCGGTGGAGTGCCGCCTGGTCGGCGGCCGCGGGCCCGGCCGGAAGGACGGCGTACCGGTCCGCGATCGCGTGCAGCGTGCGGGTCATCGCACCGTTCGCAGGGGTAAGGTTGGCGGCGATCGTCTGGAAATGCGCGTTCGTCTGGTCGTTGATGATCGCGGCGCTCACGGCGATGCCGACGGCGCCGCCTAGGTTGCGCATCATGTTGAACAGGCCACTGGCATATTTCAGCCGCTCGGGGGGCAGGCTGCCAAGACCAAGATTGACGCTCGGCGCCACCGCGAAGACCTGCGGGAAGCCGCGCAGGAGTTGCGGGACCAGCAGCTCGGCACCGCTCCAGCTCGAGGTGATGAAGCTGAAGCGCCACATGGCGACACCGAAGCAGGCCAGGCCGAACATCATAAGCCAGCGCGGGTCGAAGCGGCGGGCCAGGAGGATGTAGCAAGGCGTCCCCACCAGGGTGGCAACCCCGGTCGAGAACACGGCGACGCCGGTCTGCCAGGCGCTGTAGCCCCTGACGTATCCCAGGAACAGCGGCGTGAGATAGATCGTCGTGAAGATGCCGATACCGGTGATGAAGGAGAGCAGGCAGCCGAGGGCGAAGTTGCGGTTGCTCAGCGCGCGCAGGTCGACCACGGGGTTCGCGACCATCAGGCTTCGCACCACGAACGCCCCGAGCGCGGCGCCGGCGACCCAGGCGGAGTCCCTGATCTTGGCGTCGCTGAACCAGTTCCAGCGCGTGCCTTCCTCAAGCACGTATTCAAGCGTGCCGAGGCCCAGCGCCATGAGCCCGATGCCGAGGTAGTCGGCCCCGCGCAGCAGCTTGATGTCGGGCTCGTCGATGCGGACCAGGAAGGGGATCGCGAGGGCGATCGCGGCGCCGGGGAGTAGGTTCACGTAGAACAGCCAGTGCCAGTCGAGGCTATCGGTGATGTAGCCGCCGATCACCGGGCCCAAGGTCGGCGCGATGGACGCGATGCCGCCGACAACGGCAGCCGAATAGACCCGGCGCGAGCCCTGGAAATAGTGGAAGGAAGAGGTGAACACGGTCGGGATCATCGAGGCGCCGAGCAGGCCCTGAAGGCCACGGAAGACGATCATGCTCTGGATGTTCCAGGCCAGGCCGCAGAGCATGCTGGCGACGGTGAACCCGGCGGCCGAGGCGGTGAACAGCCAGCGTGTCGAGAATACGCGGGTGAGCCAGCCGGACAGCGGGATCATGACGATCTCCGCGATCAGGTAGGCCGTCTGCACCCAACTGATCTCGTCCTGCGCGGCCGACAGCCCGCCACCGATGTCCTGCAGCGAGGAGGCGACGATCTGGATGTCGAGCAGCGCGATGAACATGCCGCAGCACATCACCGCGAAGGGCAGGATCGAGGGTGGACGGGTGGCGTCGCTCATGGCGCCGTCGTCCGCTCCGCCCGCGTATCGACGCGGACGGTTGTTGACAGGCCGGGACGCAGCAGGGCGAGTTCCTCATCGGCGCCGTCAAGAGCGATGCGGACCGGGACGCGTTGCACGATCTTGGTGAAGTTGCCCGTCGCGTTCTCGGGGGGAATGACGCTGAAGACGGCGCCGGTACCGGGCGAGACGCTGACGACATGGCCGCGGAAGTCGTGTCCGGGCAACACGTCCGCGACAAGGCTCGCGATACGGCCGGGGGCGATCCCGGCGAGCTGGTCCTCCTTGAAGTTCGCGTCGACCCAGAGGCCGTGGGCGGGGATGATGGAGAGCAGGTAGCCACCCTGGGCGACGTAGGCTCCGACCTGGGCCGCGCGGTTGCCGACGTAGCCGTCGATTGGCGAGCGGATCTCGGTGTAACCGAGGTTGAGTTGGGCGGTCTCCAGATCGGCGCGGGCCTGGGCGGCTTCGGCCTCCACTGTAGTGATCTGAGCCTGCAACACTGGCAGGCGCTGACGGGCGCCCTGCAGTGCAGCCGCGGCGGAGAGCACGGCCGCATGGGCCTGGACGTCGAGCGATGTGGTGCGCTGCTGGTCTTGCCGGGAGCCAGCCGCTGTCGTGGCAAGGCTGCGATACCGTTCGGCGTCCGCCCCGGTGTAGTTGGCCTGGGCGGTTCTTGCCATGAGGTTCGCCGCCTGCTCCTGGATCGTCGATTGCTGCAACATGAGCTGCGCCCGAAGGCTGTCGATCGTCGCATCGGCGGCAGCGACGACGGCCCGCGCGTGGGCGACGACGGCCCGGTAGTCCCTGGCGTCCAGCCGAACCAGGAGCTGGCCGGCCTGGACGAGCTGATGGTCGCTGACCGGAATGGACGCCACGAACCCTGGAACGTGAGGCGCGATGGACGTCAGGTTGCCGCCGACATAGGCGTCGTCGGTGCTCTCGATGAAGCGGCCGTCCGTCCACCATTGCAGGCCGAACCAGACACCAGCGGCCAGCATGGCCATGGCGCCTGCCAGCAGGCCAAGGCGCTTGAGCCCGAAACGACGGCGGGTCCTGGTCGGGGGAAGGCGAAGATCCCGTTCGAGGAGAGTGGGGGACACGGCGGCCTCCTTCGGCCGGGGCACGTTCGCCCGGCCGCTCGACAACGCGGAAATGCTCAGGCGGCCAGGGTGGAGCGGCCGGTGGCGGCTCGGTAGCGCCGGGCGACATCCCGATGCGACAGGTTCGGCGCCAGCGCGAGGCGGGCGGCGTCGTAGGCGGTCCACAGTGCCTCGTCGTGCAAGGATGGGATGGTGACGGTCTCGCCGTGGTCGAGGCCGAGCAGCGCGGCGTCAACCAGATCGTCCACCGCCATGACCTTGCCGGGCATGAGAGTGTCGGCGTCCTTGCCGGAGCGCTGCCAGATTTCGGTACGGGTGGCGCCGGGCAAGACAGCCTGCACGCGGACGCCGGTGGCACCAACGCGCCCGGCAAGATCGATCGAAAGGTTGAGCAGGTAAGCCTTGGAGCCACTGTAAACGCCGTCGAGCAGCTCCGGCGCCATGGCCAGAACCGAAGCGATGTTGACGATGGTGCCGGCTCCGCGCTCGACGAAGGCGACCCCGGCGGCGTGCGCCAGAAGCGTGGGCGCGGTGATGTTGACGGCGATCAGCCGCTGCAGCGCGTCCGGCCCGTTCTCCAGCAGGCTCCCGTTGAGGGAGACGCCGGCGTTGTTCACCAGCATTGTGATGGCGGGATCTGAAGTCAGACGGTCCTGCACGCGGGCGAGCTCGGTCGTGTCGGCCAAGTCGGCCGGGAGCACGTCGATGGTCCGGCCAGTCTGCTCGCGCAGAGCCGCGGCAAGAGCCTCGAGGCGGGCGACGTCACGGGCAACGAGAATAAGATCGTGGCCGCGCCGGGCCAGCCGGTCCGCGTAGACGGCGCCGATGCCGGACGAAGCGCCGGTGATGAGGGCCGTGCCTTGGGTGGGGTTGGTCATGGAAAGCTCCTGTGGGTGCGGCCTTTGATAGTCGCTTGCAAGATAATAGCAACTAGATTGCATAATGCAAGTGGCGACCCTAAGTTGGTGGCATGCAACGCAAGCGCTTCAACACGATGACCTGCCCGATCGCCCGCAGCCTGGAGCATGTGGGCGAGTGGTGGAGCATGCTGATCCTGCGTGACGCGTCTGCCGGGCTGACGCGGTTCGATGAGTTCGAACAGAGCCTGGGCATCGCACCAAATATGCTGAGCCGCCGGCTGTCCGCGCTGGTGCAGGCGGGGATGCTTGAGAAGCGGCGCTACAGCGAGCGGCCGCCGCGCGACGAGTATCTGCTGACCGAGCGAGGCCGAGACTTTCGTGGCGTATTGTTCGCGCTCATGGCTTTTGGCAACCGCCACTTCGCGCCGGAGGGAGCCAGTGTGATGCTGGTCGACGCGGCTTCAGGAGCGCCGGCCGAACCGGTGCTGGTTGACCGTCATTCCGGAAAACCGCTGGTGGAACCGGCGTTCAAGGTCGTGCCCGGACCCGCGGCCACCGGCCGGGTGCATCAGCGTCTCGCGAGGCGAGAGGCCGGCCGGGCAAGCTAGCTCTATCCAGTTCATCTTGATCGATCTGCACGTTCGGTCGCGGCTTTTCCGCAAGCCGGATCGGCCGCAAGGCATGGAGGAAGCGATTGGACGCCCCCTGCGGCGCGCTGGTTGTCGTACTCCAAACTTGCTCAGGCTGCCTTCGGCAACGCCGGCCAGTCGGCATAGCCCTCCCGGCCGCCGCCATACCAGGTGTCCTTCGGCGCCTCGGGCGCGAACGGGCCGCCCTGGCGGATGCGCGCGACCAGGTCCGGATTTGCCAAATACATCCGCCCGAAGCTGATCAGGTCGGCGTTGCCCTGCCGGATCGCCGCGGCGCCCGCCTGCACCGTATAGCCGTTGTTGGCCATGTAGGGACCGCGGAACCGCCGGCGCAGCGCCCGCAGGTCAATCCCCTGGGGAACGTCGCGCGGCCCAATCGTGGTGCCCTCGACCAGGTGCAGATACGCCAGGCCGAACTCGCTCAACGCCGAGACATAGGCGCCGTAGGTCGCCATCACGTCGCTGTCCAGTGCCGCGCCGCCGGGCTGCGGCGTGACCGGCGATATCCGGATGCCAACGCGTCCTGGCTCCCACGCCGAAACCACGGCCCGCACCACCTTTAGCGGAAACCGTAACCGGTTGGCGATCGATCCACCGTACTGGTCGGTGCGGGTGTTGGTGCTGTCGCGCACGAACTGTTCCAGCAGGTAGTTGTTCGCCGAGTGGATCTCGACGCCGTCAAACCCGGCCTTGCGCGATTGCAGCGTGGCGTGGCGGTAGTCCTCGACGACGGCGTCGATCTCGTCGGCGTCCAGCGCCCGCGGCGTTACGTAGTCCTTCATGCCCGCCGCTGTGAAGGCCTGGCCGCGCGGCCTGATGGCGGAGGCGGACACTGGCAGTGCCTTGTCCGGCTGAAGGTCCGGATGCGACAGTCGACCGGTATGCCAGAGCTGCAACAGCATCAGGCCGCCGGCGCGATGCACCGCGTCCGTAACGCTCCGCCAGGATGCCACCTGCGCGTCCGTCCAGATGCCGGGGGTATAGTCGTAGCCGCGCGCTTGCGCGGAGATGTTGGTCGCCTCCGAGATAACCAGACCAGCGGAGGCACGCTGGGCATAGTAGTCGGCCGCGAAGCTGGGCGGCACGCCTTCCGGGTTCGACCGGCTGCGGGTCAGCGGCGCCATCACCACGCGGTTGTCCAGCGCCAGGGCGCCGGCTTGAAACGGCTCGAGCAGAGGGGAAAAGTCGGCACTTGCCATGATCTCTCCGGGCGGCGGTTGGGCGGGACGGCGACTGGCCGGGTGCCATGGCCGCGTTCATCCGGTAATGACGCCTGTCATGCGCCGCGGTTCCCGTCGGCATGCCGAAGCTTGACCGGCTGCGATGCACCTGCCACGACAAGGGGGCACCGTCGATGGGTCACTTCCTTCGTTGCGCGATATGAAGTGCCGAGCTGATCCATCTATCGCGAGTCGGCACAAAGGCCGTCCGCCAATCTATGCAACCAGGGTGCCGCGGCATTCAGCGCGATCACTGTAGCCCGAGCGTCCGTCCCGGATAGCCGGCCGCGTCGAAGTATCGCGTCGCCCCCACCGCCTGGTACTTCACCACCGTCATGCGCCCCGCCGCATCCGGTGGCGAGCGCAGCGTCAGCGGACGGAAGCCGACCATCGCGCCGTTCGGCATGGCTTCGGTCAGCGCCCGGCCGAGCAGGGCGCCCTTGGCCTTGATCGTCAGGCCCAGCAGAGCGGCGATGGTTCGGCCGATGTCCGCGTTGCTCGCTGGCATCGGGTCGGCATAGGCCATCCGAAACCCTGGACCAATGGCTCCCATCACGTTCCTGGTGTCGGCTCGGCTGAAGCTGCCGTGTATGCCCTGGCCCTGCTGCAGGACGGTGTCCGCGACCTCCACCCCACAGGTGGTCGGGTCCGCGCAACCCAGCGAGAACGTGCGGAAGTTTACCGCGATGGCCGGCATCGGCGTCAACGCGGTGCCCTCCAGCGCCACCGCCGCCAGCGGCAGGGTGCCAGGGATGGCGCCGAACCGCTGATCGACGAACAGCCCGCTGGTGTAGTCTTGCGCCGCCAGGATGTGCACGATGCGTGCTGCAAGCGCCGGATCGGGCACCGGCAGATAGATCAGGTCGGAGCCGCCGTTGGCCGCCACCACCACCTGGGGATGCGCCGGATCGTCGCCGATCAGGCCATTGGCCCGTACGGAATGGCTGGCCGGCGCCAATGGGACCGCCTTCGCCTCGCGCTTCGCGTCCGGATCGAACAGCTTCATTGCCAGCCCCTGCGCCAGGTCGATCGCCACGAAGCCTGGCGGCAGCAGCGCCGGCGGCACGTCCTTGTAGGTCTGGGTGGCGGCGAAGCTGGTGGCGCTTTCCTTCGAGATCGTCGAGCCCCCATGGTCCGACGCCAGGATCACGTCGGTCGTCGCATCCAGCCCCAGCGCCTTCAGCGCGGTCAGCAGCCGGGCCAGATCATCGTCGGCGTTGCCGATCGCCGCCAAGGACGTCGGCCCGTTGATCCCCGGGATCAGGCGCAGCAGCGAGTCGCCCTGGTTGTGCTGCGTCCCACCCGGATCGCGCGACCAGAACACCATGACGAACGGCTTGTGCCGGTCCTTGAACACTGGCAGCACCGCCTTGGTCGCGATGTCGGCGAACCAGGCCTGCTGCCCGACATTGGCGACCAGCGTGCCGGGGGTCCTGAAATCGCCGGCCTTGGCATTGTCCCCCCGCGCCGGCGCCTGCGCCGCCAGACCGGCTTGCTTCAGCGCGACCAGCATCTCGGCCGACATGGGAATGCCGCCGGTTCGGCCGGTCATGTCGTCCGCGATCACCGTCTGCTTGCCGCTTCGCTCGGTGTGATCGAACATCAGGCTTGGCCCCGGCTTGCCGATCGAGGCGGTGGAAATACCGGCCTCCGCCGCCGCGCGCAGGATGGTTGCCTCATTCAGGTGGTTGCCGGCGAAGTGCGCGTCGAGATCGCCCAGCACCGGGCCGCTTGCCAGGAGCGGCGTCGGGCTGTCGCCCGCGTTCGGCACCGGGAAGCCGGCATGGATGGTGTTGCCGAAGGCGCCGGTGTCGCCCGGCATGTGCCCTGTCGCCATGGCCGCGGCGTTCGGCATGGTGGACGTCGGGAACACCGAATGGCTGTTGGCGAAGCGCACCCCCTGCTTCAGCAGCGTCGCCATGGTGGGGGCGTTCTGTTCGGTGACCATGCCGGCGCGCAGCCCGTCGGCGACGAACAGCAGGACGTTGTGGGGCTCCGTCGCGCTCGCGGGCGCCAGCAGGCACGGCGCGACGAACAGGAACGCGATCAGGCGCCGCATGCAGGGTTCTCCAGGTGCGGGATCGTTTTCCGGTCAGGTTGCTCCATCTTCAACCCGCCATGGTGCGGCTCGTTCCGTACCATCTTCGCATCGAGGCTGGGGGCGGGCGGCCAGGACACGCTGCCTCGCGCGCTCGGTCGCTTGACCATGACAAATTGGTGCAACGTGGACTGGTGCGGCGTGATGGCAAACCGCTCCTGTCCTTGGGGCGCCACGCGATGCGACCCCACAGTGATGTCTCGGGAACGTGTATCGAAATAACCTTGACAAGCCTTGTAGGTGATGACGTTAGCGTAATCTGGGTGAATGCCTTTGGACATTTTCTGAGGATATCGGTCGTGACAATGATCTCTCGTGCGATTTTCCTGGCCGCCTCGCTGTTCGCGGTTTCCACACCGGGCGTCTTGGCACAAAGTACGCAGAACAATACCGCCGGCACTGGCGGTCTGGTTGCCAAGCCGACGTATTCTTCCGGCGCCGTCAACGCTCATGATCCGGCGTTGTCGCAAAAGCCTATCAGCCAGACGACCAACGTTCCGCCGGACAAGAACCCACGTGTTCGCGGCGCGACCGGACGCACCGTCGTCCTGGGCAGCAAGAGCAGCGTCTCCAAGGACAGACCTACTACGCTTGGGGCGAAGACCGGCCCGGCCAGTGGCTCGAAAGGCGACAACAGCGAGTAAGCACGGGGTGGCTTGCTTGCTCGGTGAGGGGTTGTGCCTGCGATCAGTGGAAGCTCTTGTTGGGCCGTGCTTGGGTTGATCCGGAAGTTGTCGTTCGTGGCTGCCTCGTCACGCCGTCCGGTAGCGCGCGACCTGCGTCCCGCCCGACGCTTCCGGCGCCAGGGTCTCCAGCCGCAGGGTGCCCTCGGCCAGCATGTGGTTGACGTGCGCCAGCACCTCGCCGAACGCGAAGCCGGTCTGATGCGCGTCCATCACCCTGGGAAAGACGTGCGGCAGGATCTGCGCGACGGTCAGCGCGGCATCCCGGCAGGCGGCCTCGATTTCGGCGCAGCGCGCGGCGTGGTGGGCGATCAGCGCGTCGATCCGCGCGTGCAGCCCGTGGAACGGCAGACCGTGGCCGGGCAACACCAGCACGTCCGCCGCGACCGCCGCCCGGATATCCCGCAGCGACCGCAGATAAAGCCCCAGCGCGTTGAGGTCCGGTTCCATCGGATGCACGCTGACATTGGGGGAGATGCGCGCGATCACCTGGTCGGCGGCGAGGAACAGCTTCTCCGCCGGCCGGTACAGCATGGCCTGCTCCAGCGAGTGGCCGCCGCCGGTCAGCACCTGGAAGTCGCGGTCGCCAACGGTCAGCGTGTCGCCATGCTTGATGCGGTGATACGACACCGGCACGCCGGTGGTGCGGCGCAGGTACTCATGGCCGCGGCTGAGGATGATCTCGGTCGCCTCGGCGGACAGGCCGTGGCGCTGGTAGAACGGCCGGAACGTTGCCTCCCCCATGTCGGCCGGGGCGTATTGCAGCAGCAGGCTGTGCAGGTATTCCGGACGCGGCATCGCCATGTCCAGGCCGAACCGCTCGGTCAGCCAGCCGGCCAGACCGACATGGTCGGGGTGGTAGTGCGTCACGATCAGGGAGGCCAGGCCCTGTCCCTTCAGCGGGCCGTCCAGCGCCGCCTGCCACGCGTGCTTGCAGTCGTCGGTGCCGAGGCCGCTGTCGACCGCGGTCCAGCCGGTGCCGTTGCGGATCAGATAGATGTTCACGTGGTCCAGCCGGTACGGCAGCGGCAGCCGCAGCCATCGAATATCCGGGGCGACCTCGGTCAAGGTGCCGAAGGCGGGCGGCTGGTCGAACGGGAACGTCAAGCCGGACGAGGGATCATGCTGCATCGCACCTAGCTAGCAGCCCCGCACCCTGGCGCCAAACCATAACGCCGTCCTATAATCGGCGAAACCACGATCAGGAGAAACGCATCATGGCAGCCACACCCAAACTCACGCACCGCGCCTTGGGCAGGAACGGTCTTTCCGTCTCGGCCATCGGCCTGGGCTGCATGTCGCTGTCCGGTGCCTATGGCGCGGCGGACGACGCGGTGTCGGCGGACCTGATCCGCCATGCGATCGACACCGGCGTGGACCATTTCGATTCGTCCGACATGTACGGCTGGGGCCACAACGAGCAGGTGCTGGGTCAGGCGCTGAAGGGCCGGCGGGACCAGGTGGTGCTGGCGACGAAGTTCGGCCAGATCCAGCGCCCCGGCCTGCCAAATGGCGTCAACGGCCGGCCCGAGTACGTGATCGAGGCCTGCGAGGCCAGCCTCAAGCGTCTGGATGTCGAGGTCATCGACCTGTATTATCAGCACCGCGTCGATTCCGACGTGCCGGTGGAGGACACCGTCGGCGCCATGGCCAGGCTGGTGGCGCAGGGCAAGGTGCGGTTCCTCGGCCTGTCCGAGGCGGCGCCCGAGCGTATCAGGCGCGCCCACGCGGTGCATCCGATCGCCGCGGTGCAGACCGAATACTCGCTGCTGTATCGCCAGGAGGCCGAGGCGACGCGGCGGACCACGGTTGAACTCGGCATTGGTTTTGTCGCCTATGCGCCGCTGGGGCGGGGTTTCCTGACCGGCGCCATCCAGAGCTTCGCCGATGTCGACGGCCGGCGGGCGGCGCAACCGCGGTTCCAGGAGCAGAACTTCGCCACCAACCGCGCGCTGGTGGCGCGGATCGAGGACCTGGCCGAGGAAAAAGGCTGCACGCCGTCGCAGATCACGCTGGCCTGGCTGCTCGCCCAGGGGCCGGATGTCGTGGCGATTCCCGGAACCCGCTACGCCGCGCGGCTGGATGAGGATGTCGCCGCGCTGCGGGTGGACCTGTCCCCGGAGGAGGTGGCGCGGATCGGCGCCGCCGTGCCGGCGGATGCCGTCGCCGGGACACGGTATCCGGCCGGCGGGATGGCCGGCGTGTTCATCTAAACCGCGACTAGTCAGGAAACTGCGGTCCGCTCTCTCAGACCATAAGGGGCCGAGTAGTGACCGCAACTGGGTGGCCGGCCCGCGTCCGCCATGACGTGGAAGCGTCAAGACCGTCTCCCGAGCGTCATGTCGGCGCCTATGGGCGGCAGGTCCGCCATGACCGGTTTGAGCGGCCGTGCCTGACTGGCAGCGGCTATGTTCGCAAACCCATGGGTCACAAGCCAGCCATCCGATCGGCAAGGCGGGAACCAGACCGTTTCGCTTCGCGTTGCCGGCTTGTCACGTTCAACCAGGCCGGGAGATCAGGCGTGCCCCAACCCAGAAGGCGAGAGCTTCTCGCCAGCACGGCAATCAGCCTGCTTGCCGCGCCGAATGTCTCACTCGGCGCCGTGGTGAAGGGGGCACTGCCGTGGACTGCCGGACAGGCCGACCCGCCGGCGCAGGTGACCCCCGGGCCGTGGCAGTTCTTTACCCCGGATGAAGCGGCGGCGGTGGAGGCAGCGGTCGACCGGCTAATCCCGCCCGATCCCGAAACGCCGGGCGGCAAGGATAGCGGGTGCGCCGTCTTCATCGACCGGCAGCTCGCCGGGCCATATGGGCGCTTTGAAAGCCATTACATGAAAGGGCCATTCCGGACAGGCACCAAGGAGCAGGGTGACCAGTCTCCGCTCACGCCCACGCGGTATTACCGCATGGCCCTGGCGGCGCTGGACACGCACTGCCGAACGGATTTTGCTGGCGTGGTTTTCGCAAAGCTGACGGATGATCAGAAGGACACCGTCCTCAAGGGGCTGGAAGATGGGTCGCTGACGTTGCAGGGTGTCGACGGCAAGCAGTTCTTCTCCATGCTGCTAATCGATACGCAGCAAGGTTTCTTCGCCGATCCGATCTATGGCGGCAACAAGGACATGGCGGCGTGGAAGATGATCGGTTATCCCGGCGCCCGCTACGACTACCGCGACTGGGTGCATCGCCATAACGAGCGTTACCCGCTGCCGCCGATCGGCATCGGCGACCATCCGAACTGGAAGCTGTAGGCACCGCTTCCTCCACTCAAGTGAGATTGCATGACGCAGAAGCTGCCCGCCAAGGATGTCGTCATCATCGGGCTGGGATGGACCGGCTCGATCCTGGCCAACGAACTGACCGATGCCGGTCTCGATGTCGTCGCCATCGAGCGCGGCCCGTGGCGGGACACTGCGGCGGACTTCCCGCCTGCCTACGCGCCGGATGAGCTGCGCTACCGGCTACGGCATGAGCTGTTCCTGCAGCCCGCCCAGGCGACGCTGACGTTTCGCAACAAGCTGGATCAGGCGGCGCTGCCGGTGCGCAACTGGGGCGCCTTCATGCTGGGCAACGGCGCCGGTGGCGCCGGCGTGCACTGGAACGCCGAGACCTGGCGCTTCCTGCCGACCGACTTTGTTCTGCGCTCGCATCTGACGCGGCGCTACGGTGCCGGCTTCCTGCCGGCGGACATGACGATCCAGGACTGGGGCATCAGCTATGACCAGTTGGAACCCTATTACGACCGGTTCGAGTACCTGTGCGGCACCTCGGGCACCGCCGGCAACCTGAAAGGCGCCATCCAGCCAGGCGGTAACCCGTTCGAGGGTCCCCGGTCACGCCCGTACCCGACGCCGGCGCAGCCGCAACCGTTCAGCCACACCCTGTTCGCCAAGGCCGCCAGCGACATGGGGTACAAGCCGTTTCCGCAGCCGTCGGGCAACCTGTCCGAAGCCTATACAAACCCGCTCGGTGTCAGGATCGGCCAATGCACCTACTGCAACTATTGCGAATGGTTCGGTTGCGGAAACTATTCGAAGGCCAGCCCGCAGACGACGATCCTGCCGACCCTGATGCGCAAGACAAGCTTCGAGGCGCGCACCTTGTGCGAGGTGGTCAGCATCAACCGCGACCGCGGCGGCAAGCGTGCCACCGGCGTGACCTATGTCGACAGTTCCGGCCAGTCCTTCGAACAACCGGCGGAGATCGTCATCCTGTGCGCCTTCCAGTTGTGGAACGTGCAGTTGTTGCTGCTGTCCGGTATCGGCACGCCGTATGATCCAAGGACCGGCCAAGGCCAGATCGGCCGCAACTTCACCCACCAGACCGTCTCGAACGCCATCGCGTTTTTCGATCATACGAAATTCAACTTCAACCCGTTCATCGCCTCGGGCTCGATCGGCATGTGTATAGACGAGTTCAACGGCGACAACTTTGACCACGGACCGCTCGGCTTTGTCGGCGGCGGATACATGGGCCAGGTCCAGAGCAATGGCCGGCCGATCGAGACGACGCCGGTGCCGCCTGGCACGCCGGCCTGGGGCGCGCGGTGGAAGCAGGCCGTCAAGGACAACTATCTTAGCACCGTGTTCGCCGGATCAGGCGTGCATGGCTCGATGTACAGTTACAAAACCAACTATCTTGATCTGGACCCGACCTACAAGGATCGCTTTGGCCGCCCGCTGCTGCGGATGACGATGGACTTCCACGAGAACGAGCTGAAAATGAGCGCCTACCTGACCGACCGCTACGCCGAGATCCTGCGAAGGATGGGCGCCCGCCAGGTCGTCAAGCATCCGCGCACCGGACCGTATGATGTCACGAAGTACCAGACCTCGCATCTGTGCGGCGGGGCGATCATGGGAACGAACCCAGGCAACAGCGCGCTGAACACCTATCTGCAAAGCTGGGACGTGCCGAACCTTTTCGTGCAGGGCGCCACCGCGTTCCCGCAGAACGCCGGCTACAACCCCACCGACACGGTCGCCGCGCTGGCGTTCCGCTCAGCCGAGGCGATCCGCACGCAATACCTCAAAAACCCTGGCCCGCTGGTCCATGCGTAGCTCGGCCAAGCTGGCCGGCGCGGCGCTGCTGGCCACCGCGTGCGGCTGTTCGGCATCGCCCCCCGCCGGACATGCCGCCACCGACCGGCAGAATTTCGCAACCATCGAGCGGGGACGCTACATGGCGGTCGTCGCCGATTGCGCGGCGTGCCACACGATGCCAGGCAGCGGCCAGCAATGGGCCGGCGGGCGGCCGATCGAAACGCCGTTCGGCAAGCTGCTGGCGCCCAACATCACGCCCGACCGTGAAACCGGCATCGGTGCCTGGAGCGACGACGCCTTCGTCGGCTCGCTGCTGAACGGAACCGGCCGCGGCGGCGAGCATCTGTATCCGGCGATGCCCTATCCCTATTTCACCCGCATGACGCGGGATGACGCGCTGGCGATCCGCGCCTACCTGAATACCGTGCCGGCGGTCAGCAACCGGGTCGTCTCCAACCAGTTGCCGTTTCCGCTCGATATTCGGGCCAGCCTGATTGCCTGGAATGCGCTGTTCTTCAAGCCGGGCCGCTTCCAGCCGCGCCAGGACAAGTCGGCGGAGTGGAACCGCGGCGCCTATCTGGTCGAGGGACCGGATCACTGCGGCGCATGCCATACGCCAAAGAACCTGCTGGGCGCCGACAAGTCCAGCGAGGCCCTGCAGGGCTATTCACTGCAAGGCTGGTTCGCGCCGGCTCTTACCAATGACGCCTACCGCGGCCTGGGCGGCTGGAGCATTGATCAGATCGTCGCCTACCTGAAGACAGGTCACAACGACACCGCCGCGGCAGCGGGACCGATGGCGGAGGAGGTGGCGCTGTCGAGCTCGCAGATGACCGACGCCGACCTGCGCGCCACCGCCACCTACCTGAAGGACCAGCCTGACAGTGGTCCGGCCAAGCCGGCACCGGTGGCCGCCAGCGATCCGGCGATGAAGGTCGGCAGCGCGATCTATACCGATGAATGCGCCGCCTGCCATGCACCGACTGGCAGCGGCATCGCCGGCCTGTTTCCCACGCTGGCCGGTTCACCCTCGGTCCAGTCGCGGGAGCCGACCTCGTTGCTGCATGTCCTGCTGGTCGGCGCCCGCAGCGTAGGAACACAGGGGGCACCAACCGCCGCCGCCATGCCGCCGTTCCGATGGCTGCTCAAGGACGACGAGGTCGCGGCGGTGGCGACCTACGTCCGTAACGCCTGGGGCAACGCAGCACCGGCGGTCAGCACCGGCGATGTCAGCCAGGCGCGCAGGACGCTGGCGCGGGCGAGCAACTGAAGCGGCTTCCGATCGGCTCGTTCCATCCTTAACCCAGCCGCCACTGCACCAGCGAAAACGGCGGATGCGCAGCCTCGTGATGCTCGAATACCGCCGCCACCGCGCCGCCGATCGGCACCTGCTGTCGCGGATCGCCCAGCAGGTTCCCCACCATGCGCACGCCGCCGGCGTCCGGCAGTTCCACCAGCACGGCAATATACGGCCCGTGCCCGTTCAGCGCCGGGTGCACCGGATGCCAGATGCGCTGATAGCTGTAGATGACGCCGCGTCCGGCAACCTCCCGCCAGTCTAGGTCGAAGCTGTTGCAGCGATGGCAGATCCACTCCGGGCCCCACTGCCAGTGGCCGCAGCCACGGCAGAACTGGATCAGCAGCTTTTCACGTCGCGTGCCCTCCCAGTACGGCGCGGACAGTTCATCGGCGCCGGGCGATGGGGCGGGCAGGCCTTCGGGCAGGTAGGACATCAGAGCGTTGCCTCCGAACCCAGGATCAGGGAACTGACGGGCGTGACCATCGGTCCGCCGATGACGATGACCGCGTCGTTGCGCGGCGCCTGGTTGACCGAGACGCCGCGGATCTGCCGCACCGCCTCATTCACCAGTTCCAGCCCGTGCATGTAGCACTCGGCCAGGTTGCCGCCGCTGGTGTTCAGCGGCAGCTTGCCGGTGGGCGCGATCAGGTTCTCCAGCCGCAGCAGGTCGTTGGCTTCCTCCGGCGCGCAGAAGCCGTGCTCGACCAGGCTCATGAGCACGCCGCCGGTGAAGTTCTCGTAGCACTGCACCACGCCGATGTCCTTCGGCCCAAGCGCCGCCATGGCATACAGGTTCGGCGCGACGGTGGCGAAGTGGGAGCTGGGGTAGTTCGGCCCGTTATGCACCGGCGCGGCGCAGCGATGGTCCGACCCGCCGGCGACGCCCAGCAGGTAGCTGGGCTTGTGCGGCAGGTCCGCCGAACGGTCTGCTGCCATCACGATCACCGCGGCGGCGCCGTCATTCTCCAGGCAGCAGTCGAACAGATGGAACGGTTCGACAATCCAGCGCGACGCGTCGTATTTCGCCTCGGTCAGCGGACGGCCGTGCATCACCGCGCGGGGATTGTTCTGCGCATGGTGATAGGACGCGAGCGAGATCGCCCGCAGTGCCTCCTGCTTCACCCCATGATCGTGCATGAAGCGGACGACTTTCATGACGAACTTCTGGGCCGGCGACATCACGCCATACGGAATGGTGAAGGCGTCGTCGCCGGAGGCCAGCGGCGCTCCGGTGCCGCGGCCGAAGCGGGCGAACTGGCCCTGGGCGAGGGCGCGGAATGCCACCACGCAGTTCGCCATCCCGGTCGCCACGGCCGCCGCCGCGTTGCCCACCGCCGCCGCGACGCCACCACCGCCGCCGCCCCACTGCATGTTGGAAAAACGCAGTTCCTTGGAGCCAAGCGCGGCGGCGAGGCGGGACGGATCGTTGCGGTCGTTGGAGTAGGAGGCAAAGCCGTCGATGTCCTTCGGATCGATGCCGGCATCCCGCGCCGCCGCCAGGATCGCCTGCAACGCCAGCTTGAACTCGGAGTCCGGCGATTGGCCGTGCTTGTAGTAGGTCGTCTCGCCGATACCGGCGATCACGATCTTGCCGCGCAGGGTTCGTTCAGTCATGTCGTTCATCTCCCGGCCGGCAGTCTGCGCCGGAGCGTCGGGCAATACCAGCCGACCGGACGGCCGGCCCGTCCCGGCACCCGCCATCGTCGCTCCGGCGGACAGGATTGGCTTGCTATCGCCATCCGGCTCGTTCGGAATTGGCGCGATAAGCCGGGTCCGCGGCTCGCCTGGGTCTGGATCACGCACAGGGGATGCTCGTCGTTGGCCTTGCCGTGGGCAGTACGGCGGCGAAAGCGGGCATCCGCAATGGCGATGTGATCCTGAAGATCAGCGGCGCCGCTGCCCAGGAACTATCAGCCTGATCCACGGCGGCCGCGGGCCAGACAGTTCCGGTGGAGATCCCGCGGCACGGCAACCATCAGGTCTTGCAACTTCGAATGGATGAGCCTAGCCGCGCAGCCCCAGCCGGACCGAGGCGATGCGGGCGCCGTCCGCCATCGCCCGCAGCTTGGCCCACACCACGTCCTCCGCCACCCGGCCTCGGCCGGCGGACGTGTCGAAGCCGCAATCGGTGCCGGCGAGGACCCGGGTGGGATCGCCGACCACCTGGGCCACCCGTTCCAGCCGATCGGCCACCACCTCGGAGTGCTCGACAAAGTTGGTGAGCGGATCGATCACGCCGGCGACGACCACCTGGCCGTCGTCCAGCGGCAGGTCCTTCAGGCAGCGGTACTCATGCGCGTGCCGCGGGTTGGCGAACGGCAGCACCCAGCCGCCGACCTTGGCCCTGCCGATGGTCGGCAGGATGTCGTGCAGGTCCACGTCGCAGTCGTGCGGCGCCTCGTAATTGCCCCAGCATGCATGGATGCGCACCCGATCGGCCGGCACGTTGACCAGCGCGTCGTTGATGGTCGCCACCACGCGTTCGGCAAAGTCGATGAAATCGCCCAATGGACGATCCTGGAAGGAGACATGGCGTTCCAGCGCCAGGTCCGGCGCGTCGATCTGCAGCAGGAGACCGGCCTGGTGGATGGCCTCATACTCGACTCGCAGCGCCTGCCCAAGGGCATGCAGATAGGCGTCCTCGGTATCGTAATGCGCGTTCAGCAAGGCGGCGGCGATGATGCCGGGGGAGGGCGCGGTCATGAACGGTTCGGCGAAGCCGCCATCGACCTCGGACAAGGCTGCACGGAACTCGTCGCACTCCGCCTTGATCAGCGCCGGGTCCAGATAGGCCACCGGGCCGATCGCCTTCGGCAGCGCGCCGCGGTTGCTGACCGATCGGCGCACGCCCTCCTGTTCGGCGGCCCAGGCGCCGAAGCCGGGGTAGCGGACGACGTCCGCCATCGGCCGGCGGTTCCAGCTTCCGCCAAAGCCGCTCATGCGGCGGCGCACGTACAGGAAGAACGCCTCGCGCTGCTGCTCGCCGTTGTTGCCGATGTCGATCCCGGCGGCGATCTGCCGGCGGACGACGTGGCGCGTGGCGGCCTTGCCCGCGGCGTCGATCGCGGCTTCGTCCACCGCCTCGCCGGCCACGCGGGCGGCATACAATTCCGTCAGCGCCGCCGGTCGGGGCAGGCTGCCGGTATGGGTCGTCAGGATGCGGCCGGGATCGGTCAGCATGCTGCCTCCAGTGCGCCTTCGAGGAAGGCGGTGTAGCCGAACAGCCCGACCGCGCCGCCGGTGTGCAGGAAGACGATCGTCTGGTCCTTGGCGATGCTGCCCTTGCGGATCAGGTCGATCAGCCCGGCCATTGCCTTCCCCGAGTAGACCGGATCGAGCAGAATGCCCTCCTGCTGTGCCAGCATCTGCACCGCTTCGCCCATGCCCTTGGTCGGAACGCCGTAGCCGTCACCAACATAGTCGCAGTTGGCGACTACCACGTCGCGCCCGATCCCGCCTTGCATCCCGACAAGGTCGGCGGTGGCGCAGGCCAGGCGGTGAACATTCTCCTCCTGCTTGTCGCGCGGCAGGCGCACGCCGATGCCCAGCACGGGCACCTGGGCGTTCATTCCCTCCAGCCCGACGACCAGGCCGGCATGGGTTCCGGCGCTGCCGGTCGCGGTGACGATCAGGTCGATCCGCAGCCCCATCTCATCGGCCTGCTGCATCAGTTCCTGCGCGCAGGAGACGTATCCCAACGCGCCCACCGGGTTCGAGCCGCCGCCGGGGATGACGTAGACCGCCGCGCCGCCCGATCGCAGTTCGGCGCCCTTGGCCTCGGCGGCGGCGTTCATGTCGGTGCCGCCGGGACGGTACTCGATCCGGCAGTCGAATAGCTTGTCCAGCAGCACGTTGCCGCTGCCCAGGTAGTCGCGGTCATTGGTGTCGATGCGATGCTCCAGCAACGCGGTGCAGGTCATGCCGAAGCGGCGCGCCACCGCGGCGGTCTGCCGCACATGGTTCGACTGCACCGCGCCCTGGGTGACGATATGCGTCGCCCCCTGTGCCTTTGCCTCGCCGATCAGCCATTCCAGCTTGCGCACCTTGTTGCCGCCGGTCGCCACCACGGTGCAGTCGTCCCGCTTGATCCAGATCGTCGGCCCGCCCAGCGCACGGGACAGGTTGTCCAGCCGCTCCAGCGGCGTCGGCGCCGGGAACAGCCGGACGCGGGGAAAGCGGGCGAGGTGCATGGGACGAAGCCTCCAAAGAATTTTTTCGCGCCGTACCGGGCGGCGCGTAATGTCCAACATCCAGACGCGTCCGACAATGTGTGCCAGGTTCGGGGCGCCAGGTTCGAGGTGTTCCGGGCCTGGCTGGACCGGACAGGTGTTGCACCGCCGCCGAGGGGGACCCAGTTCCTGTCGCGGTGCGGTGATCGCAGGGCCGGGCGGCCACGTAAACGACGCAGCATGTTGAGGACAGCGCAATGCATATGATCAGACGGCGTGCCTGGGAAATTCCGGAGCGGCTGGTGACCCCGGAGCACCTGGTGGTAAAGCGTCGCTCGCTGCTGGCCGGCGCCGCCGCGATGACCATCCTGCCCTCGCTTCTGCCCGGCGGGGCAGCGCGGGCCGACGTCCCGGTGAACCAGGCGTTCCAGCCCGGTCGGCCGCTGACCGAGGAAAAATACGCCACCACCTACAACAACTATTATGAGTTCAACGACAGCAAGTCGGTCTGGCAGGAGGCTCAGGCGCTGAAGCAGCGGCCCTGGAGCATCAAGCTGGACGGCATGATGGCGAAGCCCCGCACCATCGACATCGATGACCTGCTGAAGCAGGTCTCGCTGGAGGAGCGGATCTACCGCCACCGCTGCGTCGAGGCCTGGGCGATGACCGTGCCCTGGACCGGTTTTCCGCTGTCCCGGCTTCTGAAGATTGCCGAACCCCTGGGATCGGCGAAATACATTGTGTTCCAGACCGCGCAGGACAAAGTGATGTCCGGCCTGAGTGCGCCGTTCTATCCGTTTCCCTATATCGAGGGGGTGACAATCGACGAAGCCGCCAACGATCTTGCGTTCATTTCCACCGGCCTGTACGGCAAGCCGATGCCGCCACAGAACGGTGGTCCGATCCGCCTGACCCTGCCGTGGAAATACGGCTTCAAATCCGCCAAGGCGATCGTCAAGATCAGCTTTACCGACAAGCAGCCCGACACGTTCTGGGAAGCCATCGCGCCTTCCGAATACGGGTTTTGGGCCAATGTAAATCCCGCTGTATCCCACCCCCGCTGGAGTCAGGCGACCGAACGCCTGCTCGGCAGTGACGAAAGAGTGCCTACGCAACTTTTTAATGGCTATGCGCCACAGGTTGCTGGCTTATATTCAGACCGGAAGAACGAAAAGCTGTTCATGTGATTGCCCAACGCGCCCTGGCCGTCGCCGCCGCCGTGCTGCTCGTCGCCGCTGTCGCCATCGCGACATTCGGGGCGCAGAGCCTGTCTCTTGGGCAGGCGCTCTTCCTGCTGGACGATACTTCCCTGGACAAGCTTCTGGCGTGGTCGAACCACGTTTCGGGAAACTGGCTCTGGGGCTCGGTGGTGCAGCCGCTGCTGGTGCGACCCGCGTGGCTGATCCCGGCTTCGGCCGGGATCGTCTGCTCGGGGCTGTCCTTCTCCTTGTCGCATCGCAAGTCGCCGCATCGGTCGCATCGCCGAAGCTGACCGGTTCGGCACGGCGATCTATCCGCCTAAAAAGCGATTTATCCTCCATAACGTGCGTTGACGCCGTGCCCGCAGTTCCTTTTTTGGGTCGACAATGCGGATGCATTGGAACAAGGACGCATGACAAGGCACTGGATCATTGATACCGTCGGGGCCTTGGGACTAGCCCTTGCGATGCCGTTCACGGCCCACGGCCAACCGCCTGCCGTTCCCAACGCTGCTCCAAGTTTTCACGACGCCGTCGCCGCGGCCTGGGCGCGGCTGCCGCAGCGCCAGGACTTCGCCGCACGGCAGGGCGTGGCGGCGGCGCGCTTCGCCACCGGCGGCGCCTTGTTCCCGAACGCGCCATACGCCACCGGCACCTACGTCAACGACAAGATCCTCGGCAGCAACCAGAGCTACATCACCAGCCAGGGCGAGCTTGGCACACCGGTGTGGCTACCGGGCGAAGGCACGGCGACGCAGGGCGCGGCGACAGCCGATGCCGCCGCCGTTGACGCGCAGGCCGCCGCCGCCCACCTCGGGATCGCCGTGCAGGTGCTGGACCTTGCGGCGCGGGCCGCGCTCGCCGTCAATGATCGGGACGTGGCGCAACGCCGCCTCGCCGTGGCGCAAGGCCTGGCCGCCGACCTCGCGCGGCGCTTCCGCGTCGGCGAATCCCCGGAGAGCGATTCGCTCACGGCAAGTGCCGAGGCAGCCAGCGCGAGCATGGCGCTCGCCGCCGCCGAGGCACGGGTTGGCACCGCCGTATCGGCGTTCAGCGCCATCACCGGCCTGGATGCGCCGCCCAGGCTCGCCACGCCGCCCCGGTTCGCCGCACGTCGGTCAACCCCGGCCGCCCTGCCGGCCTCCGCCGCGGACCCGTTGTCAGGCCATCCCCGGATCGTCGCGGCCGAGCGTGCCGTCGCGGCGGCCCAGGCCAAAGCCCGCCTGGTGCGCATCAAGAACCGCGACAGTCCCGACATCGGCGTCCAGGTCATCAACGAGAAGCAGCCCGGCACGCGCTGGGACACCCGCGTCGGCGTCATGTTTCGATTTCCGTTCGCGACCGAGGCACGCAACGCCCCGCTTCGCGCAGCGGCGGAGGAGGTGGTGACCCAGGCGCAGGTCCAGCTCGACCTGGCCCGACGCGAAGTTCTGGCCGGCACCCGCCAGGCCGGCATCGTGCTCGCCGCCGCCGAACGCAGCATCCCCGCGGCAGCCCGCGCCGCAAGCGAGCTGGACCGGCGGCGCGGCCAGATCGAGCGCGCCTGGCGTCTGGGCGAGATGCCTTTTATCGAGGTCGTCCGCGCTGATGGGCTGGCGTTCGATGCCGAACTTGCCCGCGACAAGGCGGCCACCGAGCTGGACGCCGCGCGTCTGGGCCTGCGCCTGGCCGAGGGCGCGCTGCCATGACGCGCCGCGCGAGACGTAGCTGGATAGGGCGTGGCTGGATAGGGCGTGGCTGGATAGGGCGCGGCTTGATTGGGCGCGGCTTGATTGGGCACGGCTGGATGGCGCTCGCCGCGCTGCTGCTCTGCGCGGCGGCGCCGCAGGACCAGAAGGACAAGCCTCAGGCGCCGCAGGATCCGCCAGGAGTGGTGCGCATGACCCAGGAGCAGCAGAAGACCATCAAGCTGCAGACCGCCCGCGCCGAGCGCCGCCCGATCACCGAGCCGGTGCGCGTGCCAGGTACGGTCGCCTTCGACGAGGGGCATGTCGCCCGGCTGCGCCCCTATGCCGAAGGCACCGTGCTGCGTCTGCTGGCGCAACCCGGCGACCAGGTGCACGCCGGGCAGCCGCTCGCCGAGCTGGTGCTGCCGGGCCTGCTTTCGGCGCAAGAGGGCCTGGTGGGCGCGCGCGCGACCATGAGCGAAGCGGAGGCGACCGTTGCCGTCGCGCAGGACGCCCTGCGGCGCGGCGTGATCCTCGCCCGCGACGGATCGCTCGCCCGCGCCGAGGCCGAGCGCCGGCGTCTGGTGCTGGCGCAGGCCAAGGCCACCGCCGAGGCCTCCCGTGCCCGCATGGCGCTGCTGCAAGCCGAGATCACGCGTCTCGCGCCCACCGGGGCGCCAGGCGTGTCGGCGATCGTTTCGCCGATCGACGGGGTTGTCGTCACGGTGGGCGTCACGCCAGGGGAGGTGATCAGCCCCACGACCGAAGCGTTCACGGTCGCGGATCTGTCGGTCGTGCTGGTTCAGGCCCAGGTGCCTGAGAACAGTGCTGCCCTGGTGAAGGCGGGCGACCCGGCGGAGGTTCATCTCGCCGCCCACCAAGGGCCGACGTGGCAAGGCAGGATTATCGCACTCAGCGCCGCCCTCGATCCGCAGGCGCGCACGCTGCCCGCCCGCATCCGGCTCGCCAATCCTGGCGACACGCTGCGCGTCGGCATGTTCGTGGACGTCACGCTGACCAGTGACCGCGGGCGTGACGACATCGTGGTGCCCTCCGGCGCGGTGCAGCGGGTCGGCGACAAGCGCGTTGCCTTCACGCCACTCGGCGACGGCCGCTTCCAGAGCCACGACCTCACGCTGGGCGTCGAGCAGCAGGACTGGGACGAGGTGCGCAACGGCCTGACTGTCGGGGACGAGGTGGTGACGCAGGGCAGCTTCGAACTGAAGGCACTGCTGCAGAAAGCCATGCTCGGCGGGGCAGGGTAGAGGCAATGCAGCGGTTCTTCGCGGCGCTCGTCGCCCGGCGCTGGCTCATCCTGGTCCTGGCGCTTGGCGTTGTTGGAGCAGGCTGGCTCAACCTGCGCCAACTCGCCATCGACGCCGTGCCCGATATCTCACCCAAGCAGGTTCTCATCCTGACGAAGGCGCAGGGCCTCGGGCCGCTGGAAGTCGAGCGCCTCGTCACCTTCCCCATCGAGACGCAGATGGCGGGGTTGCCCCTGCTCAAGGACGTGCGCTCCAAGTCACGCTTCGGCCTGTCCGCCGTCTACGTCACCTTCGAGGACGCCGCCGACGTGCAGACCGCGCGCGCCGAAGTCTTTGAGCGGTTGCAGCAGGCACGCGCGATGATGCCGCCCGGCGTCGGCACGCCCGAGGAAGGGCCGCTCTCGACGGGCCTCGGCGAGATCCTGGAATTCGAGCTGCGCGGTCCCGGCTATACGCCCATGCAGCTCTACCAGATGCTGCAGTGGCGGATCGTGCCCCAGCTCCGCCTGGTGCCCGGCATCGTGGGGGTGGACATCTACGGCGGCGATCTGCAGACCTATGAGGTCCAGGTGTCGCCCGAGCGGCTGCGGGCGCAAGGGATCACCCTGCCGCAGGTCTTCGCCGCCATCGAGAGCAACAACACGACCCGCGGGGGCGCCTATATCGAGCGCGGCGACGACCAGGAGATCGTGCGTGGCCTGGCGCTGGCCCAGAGCCAGACGGACATCGCCGGCATCGTGCTCAAGACCGCCCCGCTCGGTGGCGTCCCGGTCACCGTCGGCGACGTGGCCGAGGTGAAGCTGGCCCCCAAGGTGCGGCTGGGTGCCGTCACCCACGACGGCAAGGGCGAGACGGTGCTGGGCGTGGCGGACATGCAATACGGCCTGAACGCGAGCGAGGTGCTGCCCGCGCTGAGCGCCAAGATCAACGAGCTACAGAAGAAGCTGCCAGCCGGCGTCGAAATCCACACCTTCTACGACCGGTCAACCCTGGTGAACCGCGCGATCCACACCGTCGAGCACAACCTTGGTGAGGGCGCGCTGCTGGTCATCGCCGTGCTCATGCTCATGCTGGGCAGCCTGCGCGCCGGGCTGATCGTGGCGACGGTGATCCCGCTCGCCATGATGATGGCCTTCGCCGGAATGCGCGCGTTCGGCATCTCGGGCAACCTGATGAGTCTCGGCGCCATCGACTTTGGCTTGATCGTGGATGGCGCCGTGGTGCTGGTCGAGAATGTGCTGCGCCGGCAAGCCAACGGGGAAGGCGATGGCGACCCCGTGAAGGTGGTGCCCGCTGCCGCGGCCGAGGTGGCGCGGCCGGTGATCTTCTCGGTGCTCATCATCACCTTGGTCTACCTGCCCGTGCTGTCGCTGCAGAGCGTCGAGGGCAAGATGTTCCGGCCGATGGCGCTGACGGTGATGCTCGCGCTGCTGAGCGCGCTGCTGGTGACGATACTGGTCATGCCGGCGCTGGCCGCGACTTTCCTGGGCCCCACGAAGGCCATCGGCAAGAACGGGCGGCAGGAACGGGGCGGCAAGACGGGTGGCAAGGGCGGGGCGGCGAGCGACGACACCTTCGTCGTCCGTTGGGCCCGCAAGGGTTACACGCCGGTGCTGCGCCGCACGGAGCGGCATCCCTACATTACCGCCGGCATCGCGGTCGTGCTGTTCGCGGGCGCCGTCTTCCTCGCGACGCGCCTGGGCGGCGAGTTCATCCCGCAGCTCGCCGAGGGCAGCATCGTCGTGACATCGACCAAGCTGCCCAGCATCAACCTGGACGCCTCGATCCGCGTCGTGACCGAAATCGAGAAGGTGCTACGTGGCTTTCCGGACGTGCAGACGGTTGTCTCGCAGACCGGCAGCGCCGCGGTGCCGACCGATCCGATGGGCGTGCAGAGCACGGACAGCTACGTGATCCTCAAGCCGCCGGGCCAGTGGAAGACGGCGCATACCCAGAGCGGCCTGCTTACGGCGTTCGAGAAGCGGCTGAAGGCGGCGGTGCCCGGCGTTTCGTTCGAATTCTCCCAGCCAATCCAGATGCGCATGGACGATCTGCTGCAAGGCGTGCGCTCGGACGTCGCACTGACGATCTTTGGGGAGGACCTCGGCAAGCTGAAAACGCTCGCGGACCAGGCTGTCAACATCGTCAAGGGGATCAAGGGTGCGGCCGACGTGCGGGCCGAACAACAAGGTGGGCTGCCGGCGCTGACGGTGCGGGTGGATCGCCAGCGGCTGTCGCGCTACGGGATCAACGCAGCCGATGCGCTGGCCGTCGTCGAGGCGATCGGCGGGCGCACGGTCGGCACCGTGTATGGCCAGAACGACACGGAGACACCGATCGTCGTGCGGCTGCCGCCGGCCGCCCGTGCCAGCGCCGAACGGGTGCGCGATCTGCCGGTCGGCCTGGCGGATGGCCAGGCCGTGCCGCTCTCCGCCGTGGCGGACATCACCGTCGCCGATGGGCCGGCCGAGGTGATACGCGACAAGCTGCAGCGGCGGATCGCCGTGCAGATCAACGTGCGCGGGCGCGACGTGCAGAGCTTCGTGACCGAGGCGGAGAAGACCGTCCAGGACAAGATCAAGCTGCCCCAGGGCTACTCCGTCGATTGGACCGGCATGTTCCAGAACCTGCAAAGCGCGACGCAGCGCCTGTCGCTCGTGGTGCCCGGGGTGCTCGCGGTCATTTTCCTGATGCTTTATCTCAACTTCGGCACGCTCCGCCTTGCCGGCCTGATCTTCCTCAACGTCCCGATGGCGGCGATCGGCGGCATCGCGGCGCTGACCTTGCGCGGCATGCCGTTCAGCGTCTCGGCCGGCATCGGGTTCATCGCGACGTTCGGCATCGCGATCCTCGACGGCGTGGTGCTCGCCAGCTACATCGAGCAGGAGCGCACGGCGGGCAAGAACGCGCGCGATGCGGCCCGCGAGGCCGCCGAGAAGCGCCTGCGCCCGGTGCTCACCACCGCCCTCGTCGCCTCCCTCGGCTTCATCCCCATGGCCGTCTCCACCACCGCGGGCGCCGAGGTCCAGCGTCCGCTCGCCACCGTCGTCATCGGCGGCCTAGTCACCGCGACACTGCTCACCTTGCTCGTCCTGCCGTCGCTCTATCCGGTGGTGACGGATGCCAGGCTGCCTTCCTGGCGTAAGGTGAAGGGATGGTTCGGCAGCCGGAAGCAGCACCACCCCGCGGAATGAGGCGGTGCCGCGGTGCCGGCAGGGCGCAGGGCCTGGCGGCGCGAGCGCTTCGACATCCTGGACGGCCGCATCCCGCGTGATAGCATGGCATTTCAGTGAAGGACGCAGCCATGAGCACCCTGAAGTCCGATCCCGCCCGCTTCGAGGTGGTCAAGAATGCGCTCTGTTCGGCCGCCGAGGAGATGAAGATCGTCCTCGCCAAGACCGCCTATTCTCCCTTGCTCAAGGTCGCCGGGGACTATTCGTGCGGCATTTTCGACATCAGCGGCAACATGGTCGCGCAGGGGCCCGACCTGCCGATCCACCTCGGTTCCATGCCGGACGCGGTGCGCGCGGTGGTGCGCGCGTTTCCGCAGGTGCTGCCGGGCGATGTCTTCATCCACAACGATCCTTACGACGGCGGCTCCCATCTGCCGGATGTGAACGTGGTCGCCCCGGCCTTCCACGACGGCCGGCTGCTGGGCTTCGGCTGCGTTCGCGCGCACTGGCCGGACATCGGCAGCGCCACGCCCGGCAGCTACGGCGCGGTGACCGAGATCTATGGGGAGGGTCTGCGCCTGCCGCCGATCCGCCTGTATCGCGACGGCAGGCCCGACCCGTCGGTGGAGGCCATCATCCTCGCCAATGTCCGCACGCCGACGGAACGCCTGGGCGATCTGCGGGCGCAGGTCGCGGCCAATCACCGGGGGGCGCTGCGGCTGTCGGAACTGGCGGCGAAATACGGCACCGACACGCTGCTGGCCATCATGCAGGAGGTGCTGGACTATTCCGAGACGATGATGCGCGCGGCGCTGCGCGCCCTGCCGGACGGCGAGGCGGAATTCACCGACATCTTCGACGGGGACGGCGTCATCGCCAATGGGGACACCGAGGACGCCACCTTCAAGGTCCACATCAAGGTCAGCAAGCGCGGCGACACGATCATTGCCGACTTCACCGGATCAGACCCCGCCGTGGCCGGTCCGATGAACGCGCCGCTGACGGTGACCGCGTCCGGCGTGTTCTGCGCGCTGAAGATGATCGCCGATCCGAAAAGCCTGATACCGCCGAACTCCGGCTGCTGGCGTCCGGTGACGGTGACGGCGCCGCCTGGCTGCGTGGTCAACGCGCGGCATCCGTCGCCGGTGGTCTACGCCAACCACGAGATCTCCCACCGCGTCGCCGACATGGTGATGGCGGCGCTGTTCGCGATCGCGCCGCGAACGGTGATGGCGGGGTCGCAGGGCACCTCGGCAGTGATCACCTTCGGCGGCCTGGACTACCGCACCGGCGACCGCTTCGTCAGCTACGAGTCGGTCAAGGGCGGCTTCGGCGCCCGCCCGGTGAAGGACGGCATCAATGCCGTGGCCAGCACGGTATCGAACATGAGCAACACGCCCATCGAGATCCTGGAAATGAGCTTTCCGCTGCGCGTCGAGGAATATGCCCTGGTGCCGGACAGCGGCGGCGCCGGCACCTGGCGTGGCGGTCTGGGCGTGCGGCGGGTCTGGCGGGTGCTGGAGAATCAGGCGCACGCCGCGGTGTGCTGCGAGCGGACTGTCACCCCGCCCTTCGGCCTGGATGGCGGCCTGGCCGGCGCGCCGGCGAAGCTGGAACTGATCGCGCCTCGGTCGAACGCCCGAAGGCTGATCAGCAAGGGCGGCTTCCTGGTGCCCGCAGGATCGCTGGTGGTGGTGGAGGCGCCCGGATCAGGTGGCTATGGGCCGCCGTCGGGGCGGGACCGGGCAGCCCTTTCGGAAGACCTGCTGGATGGTTACGTCACTCCAGCGGAGGCACGCCGGATCTACGGCGTTGAATCGGCCTGACGCGATCAGCGGCAAGGCGTAGAACGAGAACGCTTCGGCCCGAAACTTGCTTCGCATGGACCGCCAGTGAAGCAAGGCGCGTCCATGCCATCCGATGTCCATCCCGTTGACCAAGTACCGCCCCCAGGCCGGCTGCTGCTGTTCGCAATCCAGCATGTGCTGGTCATGGCGGCCTCGCCCATCACGGCGGTGTTCCTGATCGGCAGGGCGCTGCACCTGCCGCCGGCGCTGGCCGCGGGGCTCGTCAGCGCGACATTCCTTGCTTGCGGTCTTGGCACGCTGCTGCAGAGCTTCGGGCCGTGGGGCATCGGCGCCCGTTTGCCCTTCATCATGGTGCCGGCCGGCGCACCCGTGTTCATTTTCGTCGGCATTGCCGAACACTCCGGCATTCCGACAGCGTCCGGCGCGGTCATCCTGACCGCGGTATTCTATCTGATCGCGCTGCCGGTCTATGCACGGTGCCTACGCTACTTCTCGCGCCTGGTAATCGGGACAATCCTGCTGCTGGTCGGCATCAACCTGGTGCGCATCTACGGCAGCGTCATCACCGGCGCGCCCGGTTCACCCCAGTTCGGCGCGCCATCCTCCCTGCTGCTGGCGCTGGCCACGATCGGCTTCACCGTCGCCTTCGCGCGCCTGCTGCCCGGCCTGCTGCGGCAACTCTCGGTGTTGCTCGGCCTGCTGGCCGGCGCGGTCGCCGCGGGACTGGCGGGGATGGTGAGCCTGGACGGCATCGCCGCGCAGCCGTGGCTGACGCTGCCGGCCGCGTTTCCGTTCGGCGCACCAAGCTTCGATGTGGTCGCAGCGCTGCCGATGCTGATCTTCAGCGTCGTCTCCATGACCGAGGCGACCGGTCAGACCGTCGCCATTGCCGAGGTGGTGGGCAAGCCGATCGTCCCGACGCGCGAGGTGCCGAGGACGATCCGCGGCGACGCGGTTACCTCCTTGTTCGGCGCCTGCTTCGGCACGCCGCTAATCATCACCAGCGGCGAGAACATCGGCGTCGTGCGCGCAACTGGCATACGGTCCCGCTTCGTGACCGCCACCGGCGGAGCGATCCTGGTGCTGCTGGCGCTACTGGCGCCGATCGGGCGGCTGGTGAACGCCATTCCGGCGCCGGTCGTCGGCGGCACGGCACTGGTGGTGTTCTGCGTCATCGCCGTGATGGGCATCGAGATGCTGCGCACGGTGGACGTCACGGCCCATGGCAACCTGTTCACGCTGGCGGCCGGCCTCGCCGTTGGGCTGCTGCCGGTGCTGATTCCGAACGCCTATGTGCGGTTCCCGTCGCTCGTGCAGGCGATCCTGGGCAATGGACTTGCGGCCGGCACGGTGGTGACCGTGCTGCTCAACATCGTCTTCAATCACACTGGAGCGGCGGCCCGATCGGCTGCAACGGCTGAGCCAGAAAGGTCCCCAACATGAGCGCGACGCCGAAGTTGCCCCTCGACCAAGTCACCGTGCGCCGCCGCAAGACCGGCCTGATCGGACGCGACCCGGCGCATGAGGCTGGGGGGTTCACGCTGTTCGCGCCGCAGACCGACGGCGGGCGTGTCCACCTGATCGATGCAGCGGGCGACATCGTCCATCAATGGACGCTACCGTTCCGCCCTGGCCGGCATGCCGTCATCCTGGCGAACGGCAACCTCGGCTACAACGGCAGCCATCCCGACTCCCCAGACCTCTACCCGATCTGGCCGCTGTGGCATGGCGGCGCCTTCATGGAGGTCACCCCGCGCGGCGACGTGGTATGGGAACACAACGATCTGGCCCATCATCACGACGCGCACTGGCTGGCGAACGGCAACCTGCTCTACACGACGGCCGAGCGCATGCCGGCGGAAGCGGCCGCGCGCATCCGGGGCGGCAGCACTGATCACGACCTGCCCGACGGCGCGGTGTTCGGCGACGTGGTGAAGGAGGTGAACCGAGCCGGAGAGGTGGTCTGGCTGTGGCGATCGTGGGAGCACCTGGACCCGGCCGATTTCCCCGTCCATCCCATCTTCGACCGCTATCACTGGCCGCTGATCAACGGCGTCCACACCGCGCGCGGCGGGCTTGTGCTGATGAGCCTGCGCACCACCTCCGGCGTGATTGCCGTGCGCCGCAACGACGGCGGCCTGGCCTGGGCGGTCAAGCACCCCGTCGTGGCGCAGCAGCACTCGCCGGTCGAGCTCGACAGCGGCGGCATCCTGATCTTCGACAATGGCAACCTGCGTCCTGGCGTGACGTCACCCTACACCCGGGTGATCGAGATCGACCCGGCGCGCGGCGGCGCGGTTACCTGGGAGTACTCCGACCCGATGCGGCCGGCGTTCTTCGCGCCCTACATGGGCAACGCGCAGCGCCTGGCGGGCGGCAATACCTTCGTCGTCGAATCCACCTTCGGACGACTGTTCGAGGTGACACAGGCGGGCCAAGTAGTGTGGGAATACGTCATCCCGTTCTTCGGCGACTATCCAGAGGCCGGCGCGCGCGGCTACGCGGCCGGCAGCCACAACAGCGTCTTCCGCGCCTATCGCTACAGCGCCCAAGAGGTGTCCTGGCTTGGGCGCTGAAACAGGTACGGCCAAGGGCTTGCGCCGTCGGCGCCAAGGCAGATCCACAGGAGGCAATTGATGACGCGAACGGAACTGACCGAGAAGCTGCTGGACATCAAGCGCGAGAAGGACTGGAGCTGGAAGCACATCTGCGAACAGATCGGCGGCATGTCCGAGGTCCTCATCGTCGGTGCCCTGCTCGGCCAGATGAAGCTGGTCAAGCCGCTCGCCGCGAAAGCCGCCGCGCTGTTCGGGCTGAGTGCCACGGAGCAGAGGATGCTGAACGAGGTGCCGCATCGCGGCACCGTCATGCCGCCAACCGACCCGCTGCTGTACCGGTTCTACGAGCTGGTCATGGTCAATGGCCCGGCCTGGAAGGCGCTGATCGAGGAGGAATTCGGCGACGGCATCATGTCCGCGATCGACTTCGACATGACCCTTGATCGGGAACCAAATCCGAAGGGTGACCGGGTCAGGCTGACCATGTCGGGCAAGTTCCTGCCGTATAAATACTACGGCAGCGAGCAGGGCATTCCCGAACTCGGCATCAAGGAAGACTGACAGGATCGTAAGAATTATCAAGTCTTCACGACGCCGGCCACGCGCGCCCGTCGTCTTCTGTTTCCCTGTGTACAGCCGCGCCACGCGGCGGAAAAGCAGAAGCAGGAGATGGCAAATGGACATGAACGAAACAACCGGGTCGGCCGCCAAGGGGCGCGGTGGCTCCATTCCGTTGGCTCTTGGTGAGACAGCCTCGAAGGTCGAGGATACATCGGTCGCCCTGGGCACGAACTGGATCTATCGTATCCGGATGCGCCATCCGCTGCTGTATGGCCTGGGCGCCTTCATCATCGGTAGTGGCTTGCTCGCGATCTTTACGATGACGACGTACAAGAACTGGTCGTTTGAGGGCGTCAATCTAAAGACTGCCGTCTACCAGGTGTTCTGGGGCGGCCTTTGCGGTGGAATTGTCGCGACTGCCCTGGCGTTTGCCTATACAAGCCTCATTCGGCCGACCCTTGCGCCGCTGAAGTCCGCCGGTGTCATCGGCTCCGAAGAATCAACTGGCGCGCCGCCTCGCCAATCGCGGTAACCAGCAGGATGCCAAAGAAAAGCCGGATGGCGCCGGCTTCGGTGGCTGTTTCGGCCCCTAGGGCAACCACCAGCGCGGTCGCTCCACCCGCGGCGCTGGTGGCCTTCAGGACGCGTTGCCCTGCGGCGCTCAAGAGCACCGCGATGACGGCCGCCGCCACCCGCGCGAAAGTCAGCCGGTCATCGGCCATGAAGTGGGGCGTCGACGCTGCCGCGGCCACGAACACTCCGATGAAGCCGGCGGCCGCACCCACCAACTGCCCTACGCCGGTGTTCCATGGCCGAGCGCTTGGCTCCTCCGGCGTCAGGGTCTGCAGGAAAATCGCTGATCCGAGGCTTGGTATCAGCAGGGGTGCCTGCACCCAGATACTGATCACCCCAATGATGCCCAGCACCACTGCGATCAACAGCGGTGGCAAAAGTTCTTTTGATAGGCTGCTCATGGGGTACGCCTCAGTCGAATGAGCCGTCGGTCTACCCCAGGCATCAACATCCGCAAGTGAATGTGCAGAAATGGGTTGGCGTCCCCAGGACAGTGATGTTTCTCTGTGTCCCGGTTTATCTGTGCCGTTGCCGGCGAGCAACTTCGTCTTGACTATACCAGTTTTGGGGTGCGACCGTGGAACGGAAGCGCCTTCTATGCAGAAAAGCGCGCCGACGCTTATTGCTTCGCGTGCCTCGCCCGCGCGATCGCCTCGACAATCAGCGCCTTTGCCTCCGCCGCGTCACCCCAGCCCTCGACCCTCACCCATTTGTCCGGTTCCAGGTCCTTGTAGTGCTCGAAGAAGTGCTGGATCTGCTCCAGCGTGATCGAGGGCAGGTCGGTGTAGTTACGCACGTTCACATAGCGCTGGGTCAGCTTTGGCGACGGCACGGCAATGATCTTCTCGTCGCCGCCGCTCTCGTCGGTCATCTTCAGCACGCCGACCGGACGGACATTGATCACCGCGCCCGGCACGATCGGCCTTGTGTTCGCCACCAGCACGTCGATCGGGTCGCCGTCATCCGACAGCGTGTGCGGCACGAAGCCGTAATTGCCCGGGTAGCGCATCGGCGTATAGAGGAAGCGGTCGACCACCAGGGTGCCAGCCTCCTTGTCCATCTCGTACTTGATCGGTTCGCCGCCGATCGCGACCTCGACGACGACATTCACGTCGTCGGGCGGATTCTTCCCAACCGCTATGGCGTCAACACGCATGACAGGCCCTTTTCCTACGAAATCCGTTCGATATCGGCGCCGCACGCCGCCAGCTTCTGCTCGACCGCCTCATAGCCGCGGTCCAGGTGGTAGACACGGTTCACCACGGTCTCGCCCCGCGCGGCAAGGCCCGCCAGGATCAGCGACAGCGAGGCCCGCAGATCGGTTGCCATCACCGGCGCGCCGGACAGCGCCGCCACGCCGCGCACGATCGCCGAAGCGCCGTGCACATTGATCCGCGCGCCCATCCGGTTCAGCTCCGGCACATGCATGAACCGGTTTTCGAAGATCGTCTCGGTGACCATGGAGGCGCCGTCGGCCACCGACATCAGCGCCATGAACTGCGCCTGCATGTCGGTCGGGAAGCCCGGATAGGGCTCGGTCATCACGTCCGCGCCGTGCAGCCCGTTCAGCCGTTTGACAATCAGGCCGTCCGGTTGCTCCAGGATGTCCACGCCGGCCTCGCGCAGGATACGGACCGTGGCGCCCAGGTGGTCGAGGCGGGCGTTGCGCAGGAACACCGACCCGCCGGAGATCGCGGCGGCGCAGGCATAGCTGCCGGTCTCGATCCGGTCGGGAATGATGCCGTGTTCGGCCCCATGCAGCCGGCTGACGCCGTGTATGGTCAGCTTGTCGGTGCCGATGCCCTCGATGCCGGCACCCATCGCCACCAGGCAGGCGGCCAGGTCGCCGACCTCGGGTTCGCGTGCCGCGTTGGCCAGCACCGTCCGGCCCTCGGCCAGGGCAGCGGCCATCAGCAGGTTCTCCGTGGCGCCGACCGAGGTAGATGGAAACACGATAGTCGCGCCCTGCAGCTTGCCGTCGACATGGCCATCGATATAGCCGTTGTCGAGGTTGAACCGCGCGCCCATCTGCTCCAGTCCCTTCAGGTGCAGATCCACCGGCCTTGTGCCGATGGCACAGCCGCCGGGCAGCGACACGCGGGCTTCACCAACGCGGGCCAGCAGCGGACCAAGCACGAGGACCGACGCACGCATCTTGCGGACGATGTCGTACGGCGCCTCGGTATTGGTAATGGCGCCGCCGAGGGACAGCAGCCGGCCGTCATCCGATAGCGGGTCAACCGCGATGCCATGCTGTGCCAGCAGCAGGCTCATGGTCTGGATATCCGCCAGCCGCGGCACGTTCGACAGCACCAGGCGCTGGTCGGTCAGCAGGCCGGCGGCCATCAGTGGCAGCGCGGCGTTCTTGGCACCGCTGACGTTGATCTCGCCCGACAAGGGGCGTCCGCCGCGAATTCTTATGCGATCCATGAAACCCCTACATCCTTGGCAGTGCGGTGCCCCGCTGACGCATGTACTTGCCAGCCTTGTCGGCATAGCTGGTCTCACAGGCCTCGTTCCCCTGCAGGAACAGGAACTGGCAGATGCCCTCGTGCGCGTGGATCTTCGCCGGCAGCGGCGTGGTGTTGCTGATCTCGATCGTCACCTGGCCTTCCCATTCGGGTTCCAGCGGGGTGACGTTCACGATAATGCCGCAGCGGGCGTAGGTGGACTTGCCCAGGCAGATCACCAGCACGTCGCGCGGAATGCGGAAATACTCCACGGTATGGCCGAGCGCGAAGCTGTTGGGGGGGATGATGCAGACATCGGTCTTGCGGTCGACGAAGCTGGCCGGGGAGAACGCCTTCGGGTCGACGACGGCGGAGTCGATATTGGTGAAGATCTTGAACTCGTCGGCGATGCGGGCGTCGTAGCCGTAGCTGGACAGGCCGTAGCTGATCACGCCGTCGCGCTTCTGCGCCTCCACGAACGGGTCGATCATGCCATGGTCCCGCGCCATCCGGCGGATCCAGCGGTCGGACAGGACGGGCATCGATTCGGCGGACTCCGTTTGGCTGCGGGATGATCGCTCGAAGCGCGGATGCACCGCAATCAGAAAATCTGATTGGTTTCAGGAAATACGGGGCACGCTGCAAACAGGAAATCTGATTGCGCGAGCTTGGAATGCGGTTTGCGGGCGGCAAGATGTCCAAGTCGTAATATTTTGATTTGAGAACGAGTTGGCGTAAGGCCGGCCTGGGTCGCCATGGCCACGATCTGCCGCTGAGCTGGCGCGTTGCATCCATCACGCGGACCTCCCGATCCGCGGGACCGGGCGGCTGAAACCATGCACGGCGAGTGCGTGCCCTTGCCACAACCTGACCGATCGGTCATATCACGAACGATGAAACCGACCGGCACCCGCGACCACCTGCTCTCCACCGGCCTGCGGGTGCTGCACGCCCGTGGCTTCCATGCCTCGGGTGTGCAGGACATCACCGCGGCCGCGCAGGTCCCCAAGGGCACGTTCTACACCCATTTCGACAGCAAGGAGCAGTTCGGCGCCGAGGTCCTGGGCCGCTACTGGGAACACCGCGCCAGCAACGCCATCGCCCTCCTGAGCGACGAAGCGCGGTCCCCGCTGCAGCGGCTGAAAGCCTATTTCGCCAGCAAGACCCGTGACCGCGCCGCCGGGCCGTTCAACACCGGCTGCCTGATCGGCAATTTCTCGGCGGAAATGGCGACCGACAGCCGCCTGGTGCGCGACCGCCTGGGCAGCGTCTTCGCCGCCTGGACCAGCCTTCTCAGCCGCTGCATCCGGGAAGCCCAGGCCGCCGGGGAAATCCGCGCCAGCCTGCAACCCGACACCATTGCCGCTTTCCTGATCGACGCGTTCGAGGGCGCCGTGCTGCGCGCCAAGGTCGAGCGCGACGCCACCGCCCTGCTGCGGTTCGAGAGCATCGTCTTCAGCCTGATCCTGACCTGAGGCAACCGAGATGACCGCCGTCGTGCCAGCCGATGCCGCCGCCGCTGAAATGACCGACCGGTCGGTCAGGTTGCGCAAACCGGCGATGGACCGTCGCACCCAGGCACTGCTCGACGCGCCGCTGGTGCCGCTGCTGCTGCGGCTGGCGGCGCCCAACATCCTGCTCATGCTCGCCCAGTCCGCCACCGGCCTGATCGAGACCTATTTCGTCGGCAAGCTCGGCACCGATGCCCTGGCCGGCGTGTCGATCGTGTTCCCCGGCGTCATGCTGATGCAGATGATTTCCGCCGGCTCGATGGGCGGCGGAATTTCCGCGTCGGTCGCCCGGGCGCTCGGCGGCGGCAGGGCGGACGACGCCGCCTCCCTCGTCTGGCACGCCTTGGTCATCAACGGCGTGCTCGGCCTGGTCTGCACCGCCGCCGTGCTGACCTTCGGACCGGAACTCTATCGCGCCCTCGGCGGCAGCGACGCAACGCTGCATGCGGCGCTGGCCTACTCCAACGTGATCTATGCCGGCGCGATCCTGCTTTGGCTGATGAACGCGCTGGCCAGCGTGATCCGTGGCACCGGCAACATGCTGGTGCCGGGGGCGGTGATCTGCGGCGGCGCGCTGCTGCTGATCCCGATCTCGCCGGCGCTGATCTTCGGCTGGGGACCGTTCCCGCGCATGGGCGTCTCGGGCGGCGCCACGGCACTGGTCGGCTACTACCTGGTCGGGATCGTGGTGCTGGCGGCCTATCTGTGGGGTGGCCTTGGCGTGGTCCGGCCCGGGTTCCGGGTGCGGCTGCGAACCCGCCTGTTCATGGCGATCCTGAGGATCGGCGCGCTGGCTTCCACCACCTCGATCCAGACCAACCTGACCATCATGCTGACCACCGGCATGGTCGGCGCCTTCGGTCCGGCGGCGCTGGCCGGGTTCGGCACCGGGTCGCGGCTGGAATACCTAATGGTGCCGATCGCGTTCGGCGTCGGCGGCCCGCTGGTCGCCATCGTCGGCACCAACATCGGCGCCGGACAGGGGCCGCGGGCATTGCATGCCGCCTGGATCGGCGGCGCGATCGGCTTCGCGCTGACCGAGGCGGTGGGCATAGCCGCGGCCGTCTTTCCGCGGGCGTGGCTGTCGCTGTTCGATAGCGATCCGGCGATGATCCAGACCGGCAGCCAATACCTGCGGATCGTCGGGCCGTGCTATGGGTTCTTTGGCCTGGGGCTGGTGCTCTACTTTGCCTCCCAGGGTGCCGGACGGCTGGGCTGGCCGGTCGCGGCGCAGTTCTTCCGGCTGATGGTGGCTGGCGCGGGAAGTCTGATCGCCCTGCGGTTGGGGGGCGGATTGACGTCGGTGTTCGTCATGATCGGCGTGGCACTGGCGGTGTTTGGTCTGACGGTCGCGGCATCCATCGCCAGCGGGTCGTGGTCCGGCCGGCGCGCCGCGTGATGCTTGTCGTGACGGATCGCCATCGTCTGAGCGATCGATGGAGCGCCTTGGCGGGCGTCGCGAATCCCAGTCGTGGCGTGAAGCCCCGGCGGGTCGCCGCGCCGGGGTCCGCGAAAGACGCTCGCCTGCTACAGCGGCGTGGCATCCAGGCTGGCATCCAGCGTGATCTCGGCGTTCAGCACTTTCGATACCGGGCAATTCGCCTTCGCCTCCGCCGCCAGTGCCTGGAACTTCTCGTTGTCCAGCCCAGGCACGGTTGCCTTCAGCACCAGATGGACGGCGGCAATCTTGAAGCCGCCGGGGACCTGCTCCATTGTCAGGATGGCGTCGCAGTGCAGGCTTTCCGGCGGATGACCGGCCCCGCTGAGCTGGAACGCCGTCGCCATGCTGAAGCAGCCGGCATGGGCGACCGCGATCAACTCCTCGGGATTGGTGCCTTTGCCGTCGCCGAAGCGGGAATTGAAGCCATAGGGCGTGTCTTTCAGCACACCGCTCTGGGTCGTCAGGCTGCCGGTTCCGTCCTTGCCGCTGCCGGCCCACTGGGCGGAGGCGTGACGCTTGATATGAGCCATCCTGTGTCTCCTTCTTGTCGAGCTTCGGCCATTGGGTGGGCCGAACCGGGAATATGGGGTTGGACGGGGGACAGACACAGGCGGTGGATTGAATTCGGTTGCCTGGGTGCGGCCCACCAGCGAGATCAGACCGTCGCCCGCGCTGCTTCGTGCAAGCGCCGCACACGCCAGGGCAATCGAGTGAAGTAGACTGAAGACACAGGATGGCGCATCCGCTGCTGTGTCATCACCGGGCCTGGCCCGGTGACCCACGACCTTGGCTTGGTTCGGTACCGCAAGTCGTGGGCGGGCGGGCCAAGCGCCGGCCAGGACGCCAGTCGGGTACCCATGGCGCGGAACGCTTCGCGTCATCTGGTTCAACCGATTGCCCTGCCGCACACGCTGGATGTCCTTGACATGAAAGCCGTCCCCGTCGGTCTTGGTCTTAGCGTCGGCACCAGCCGGCCGGATTAGGCTCTGTCAGCCCCTGGACGCCGGCAACGCCAGCGGGCGCACCTTGGCGGGCAGGATCGCCGCTCCGCGGCAGATGACCGGGAGAATGCCCGCCGCCTGTACTGACGTTGACGATTTTCGGGCAGCGCCATAAAGGGAGCGCAACCTGATCGCAGGCTGGCCTCGAACCGGCCAACGGTTCCGCGGGCATCCGCATCTGATGTGAAAATGTGGCGCGACGCAGTGATCCGCGCCAAGGGAGGGGATTGTGCAGACAGGGATTTCGCGCAAGCGGTTCGTCACGGGTGCCGCGGCCGCGGCGGGGCTTGCCGCCCTGGTCCCAGCGCTTTCCCCGGGCCGAGCCCGCGCCGCAAGGCCCATCGTGCTGAAGTTCGGCGTCGACCTCGCCAGCGACCATCCGACCACGGTCGGCGCGATCGCCGCCGGCAAGCAGATCGAGAGCGCGACAAACGGCCGCGTCAAGCTCCAGGTGTTCCCGAACAGCCAGTTGGGCAACGACACCAACATGCTGTCCGAGCTGCGCTCCGGCGCCATGCAGATGATGGGGATCGGCGACAACATTCTGGCGGCCTTGGTGCCGGCCGCCGCGATCGATAATATCGGCTTCGCGTTCAAGGACTCGCAGACCGCCTGGGATGCGCTGGACGGCGCCGTGGGCGACCCGGTGCGCGCCGATATCACTAAGGTGGGCCTGCACCCAATGCATCGGATCTGGGACGAGGGCTTCCGCCAGGTCACATCAAGCACCAAGCAGATCAAGACGCCCCAGGATCTGTCGGGCTTCAAGATCCGCGTCCCGCCCAGCCCGATCTCGGTGGATCTGTTCCGCGCGCTGGGTGCCGCGCCGGTGACGCTGAATATCGCGGAACTGTACACCGCGCTGCAAACCCATGTGGTGGACGGGCAGGAAAACCCGCTGGGCAACATCTACACGCAGAAATTCTACCAGGTGCAGAAATACTGCTCGCTGACCAACCACATGTGGGTCGGCTACTGGATCCTGATGAACGGCACGGTCTGGAACGGGCTGGAACCCGCCGACCAGAAGATCGTCGAGGACGCGTTCAACGCACAGGCGCTGGTGCAGCGCAAGGCGAACGAGGAACTCGACGCGTCGCTGGAGGGCAAGCTGAAGGCGGAGGGCATGGAATTCTTCCAGCCCGACCTGGCGGCGTTCCGCGCGGCCCTCGCGAAATCGAACTTCTACACAAGTTGGAAGGCCAAGTTCGGGCCCGCGCTTTGGGCCGCGCTGGAAAAGGTCACCGGCCCCCTCGGCTGACGCACCGCACGTGGAGGACGCCCGACCGGCCGGCATACTGCAACGGCTCGACTACCTGATCGACCGGGTCGTCGAAGCCGTCGCCGCGGCCCTGGTTGTCATCGAGGTCGTCATCCTGTTCGCCGGCGTGGTCTGGCGCTACGTGCTGGACCTGCCGCTGGTCTGGTCTGGCGAACTGGCCGCCATCCTGTTCCTGTGGCTGGTCAGCCTGGGGGCGGTGATCGCGCTGCGCCGGGGCGAGCACATGCGGATGACGTTCTTCGTCTCCCGCCTGGGTCCAGCCATGCGCCGCTATGTCGCGCGCACCTCGGCGATGATTGTCGCGCTGTTCACCATCTGCGTGCTGGTGCCGGGCATCAGCTTCACCATCCAGCAGCAGGCGATCCTGACGCCGACCTTGCAGATCCCCGGCAGTTGGGAAGTGGCCGGCCAGATGGTGGCGCTGGCGCTGCTGTTCTACACCGCGCTGCGCCAGCTTTTTGCCGGGGCCACGCCGACCGAGTTGCTGGTGACCGCCGCGTTTGGGCTGATCGTCGGGGTCGGGCTGTGGTTCGCCGAACCCTTGCTGGACGCTATCGGCAACGGCGACCTGGTGGTGTTCTTCGTCGTCATGGTCGGCATCTGCATTTTCGCCGGTGTGCCGATCGCGTTCAGCTTCGGCATCTCGACCGTCGCCTACATCTTCTACACCAGCGACATCCCGCTTTCGGTCGTCGTCAGCCAGATGGATCAGGGCATGGCCTCGATCGAACTGCTGGCGGTGCCGATGTTCATCGTGCTGGGCCTGCTACTGGAGATGACCGGCATCGCCCGCGCGCTGGTGGACCTGCTGATCGCGCTGGTGGGCAACCGGCGGGGTGGGCTGTCCTATGTCCTGGTCGGCGCGATCTATCTGATCGCCGGCATTTCCGGCTCCAAGGCCGCCGACCAGGCGGCGGTGGCGCCGATCCTGCTGCCCGAGATGAGGCGGCGCGGCGCGCATCCGGGCGAACTGGTGGCGCTGCTGGCGGCGGCGGCGGCGATGTCGGAGACCATTCCGCCCAGCCTGGTGCTGATCATCCTGGGCGCGGTGACCGGCGTGTCGATCTCGGCGCTGTTCACCGGCGGCCTGCTGCCCGCCGGCGTGGCGGCGCTGGGCCTGATCATCCTGATCTATTTCCGCACCCGCCACGAAACGCCAACCGGCCTGCGCGTGGCCCCGCGCCAGGGCGCGCGGCTGCTGGTTGTGGCGATCCCGGCGCTGATCCTGCCGGTGCTGATCCGTTACGCCGTGCTGGAAGGCATCACCACGGCGACCGAGGTCGCGACGGTGGGCGTGGTCTACGCGGTGCTGGTCGGGCTGCTGGTGTACCGCTGCTTCGACTGGCGGCGCGTGATGCCGATCCTGGTCGAGACGGCGGCCTTGTCGGGCGCGATCCTGCTGATCATCGGCGCGGCGAGTGCGATGGCCTGGTCGCTGACGCAGGCCGGCTTCGCGCAGACGCTGGCGGACATCATGGGCAGCGTGCCCGGCGGGCGCGCCGGGTTCATGGCGGTTTCGATCGTGCTGTTCATCGTGCTGGGCAGCGTGCTGGAGGGCCTGCCGTCGCTGGTGCTGTTCGGCCCGCTGCTGTTCCCGCTGGCGCAGCAGCAGGGCATCCATCAGGTGCAGTACGGCATCGTCGCCATCCTGGCGATGGGCATCGGGCTGTTCTCTCCGCCGTTTGGCGTGGGCTTCTACCAGACCTGCCTGATCGCCAGGTCATCGAGCGACGACGCGCTGGGGCGCATCTGGCCATACATGGCGATGCTCGTGGTGGCGCTAATCCTGGTCGCGACGATCCCGTGGATTTCGACAGGGTTCCTGCCGTAGTCGAAGAGGACGGGTACCTGCCGGGCCACCATCCCCAGGATCAGCGAACTTGCGGGACCGTTGCGCAGGGCGGGTCGGCATCTGTTTTGGTCCGGCAGACCGTGCTTCGGGTCAATGTTGCCAGATTGCCCCGCAGTATGAGGACGTTATCCACTGGCTGGGCGAGCAAGCACGCGCGCGAGGGTTGTCCCTCCGCCACTTTATCGGCCGGGTTACAGATCAAGCTGAAGCCGTACGACCCGGGCAACCGCGGTCAGGTCCTGCGTCTCAAGAACCCCCACCCGCCGCCGCAGCCGGCGCTTGCTGGCGGTTGTTATCTGGTCGGCCATCGCCTTCCGGCGGTTGCCGTCGACCGATACGTACGCTTCGGCTGGATACAGCCGATCCACCTGGTTCGATATTGGCACGACCTGAACCCGGTTCAGCACGGCATTGGCGGCATCGTTGCTGATGACTACAGCCGGCCTCGTCTTCTGGATTTCGCCGCCAACGGACGGATCGAATGAAACCAGCCAGACCTCGCCCCGACGCGGGGCAGGATCAGTGGTCACGCTTCGGTTCGTCGGCCACGTCGTTCACCAGCGTCTCGCTCCAGGCGCTGGCGTCCGCCTCACGCGCCTCATCCGCCGCCATCGCCGCGTATCCCGCCGACAGGTCATGTCCGACAACATGCGGCCGAGCGAGGTCATTCAGAAAGCGGCTGATGCGGCGGCGGCCTACCACGCTGTGCAAACCGTCGTAGACCTCGGCATCCACGGTGATCGTCAGTTTCTTTTGCATGCCAGCCCTCTATACGTATTATAGACGTATAGAGGGCCGATCGCTAGGGTTTTACCCCATGGCCAGTGCCGCGACAGATCGCCCGGGCATTAAGCCGAACGTGATGGCGCTGCTCCTGGTCGCGACGATCCCGTGGATTTCGACGGGGTTCTTGCCGTAGTCGAAGACGACCGCCGCCGAAAGTGATCCGCTCGGAACGGCGGCATCGCAAGGATTTTGACGGGCGCAACGCGCTCCTTCTGGCTCGAACCGTCTGTCAGTCCATGGCGATCAGGAACGCCTCAGGTCGCAGCACCTGAACCCCGCGCCAGGGATTAAGCACCAGCAGGTCCTCGTCTCCTGACACGATACTGGCCGCACCGGCAGCCAAGGCCAGTTCCAGATAGCGGTTGTCCTTGCTGTCGCGGCAGTCGCGCACCGCCTCTTTCGGCTCAACCCAAATTGCCGCCGCACTCAACAACGCCAAGATTTCCCGTTGCCGATCTTCGGTGAGCACTCGCGCGAACTTCGGCCTTCCCAGAACCTCAGCGACTTCCCTATACACAGCCTCTGACAAGGCTATGATGCCCTTCGATCGCGCGACTGCGATAGCGCGCCGAGGCAATCCGTTCGGGTTCAAGGCGGCTGAGACAACCGTGTTCACATCAATCACGTAGATGCTCAGGCCCGGCGCTCCGCATTGTAGGCTGCCAATTCGGCCTCAATCTCGGCCTCCGTCAGATCGGTGTCTCGTGCCTCGGCGGTCGTCCGCTCGAATAGTGCGATCAAGGGATCATCGGCACCTGGCCGGACCAGCCGGTCAACGAGGCGACCGACAGCCTCGCGACGCCGCACGTCCGACAGGGCGGACGCCGTGGCCTCCTCGACCGGAATTTCAACTTTCGAGACCTCGTTCATGCCCGCGCTCCGACCATGTCTTTCAACCTAGCAGAGCGGGCCGGGAAAATCACCTCGCCGTCCGGTGGTTCTGATCGCAGTTGGGTCAGCGCAAGGCGCTTAATGGGATGCCACGCAGCATCCTTATCAGCCAGGAGCCATGAATGGCTCCTGGCGTTGCTGATCTGACCATTAAGCCACTTTCAAGGCGGCGGCCATGGAACCATGGCCGGCTGATCATCAGGAGCCGCCTCGCAAGCCGCGGGAGGACCGGGCTATCCGCATTCACCTCCAGATCCGGGGGCGGCTACCATTGGCACCCGACGCCACTTCGAGGAACACGATCTTGCAGCCAGCCGCCTTCAGTTGTCGCACCTGCGCGTCAACGCTCTGGCCGTCTGTCGAGACTCGTGCGTAGCCGTAATTCACGGGTCGCCCAACGACGCCAGTTCCTGCTCAATCGCAATACGCAAGGGCGGCAAATGATGCCTCAACGTATCCCACACCCCACGTACCGCCACATCTTCATAGTCGTGGCGATGGACATTCCCTGCCGCTGCCATGTCACGCCAGTGAATGGACGGATGCCGCGCTTTCAATTCATCCGGCAATCGCCGCGAAGCCCCAGAAATAATCTCAAGACCGCGAGTGACGGCATAGGATGTGCGCAGATCGTCACGTAGCGCGTCACAGGCCATGCCATCCGCGAGCCGCTCGGCAAGAATGATGGGATGGTGAATGTCGTCGAGCCAGCGACGCCCGGCGGCGGCATCAAAAGGCATGGATCGCATCCGCGGTCGCGGCGGGGGCGACGTAAGGTTTCAGGGCTTCACGATCCACCACATCGACCGAACCGTCGAACAGGCTGGCGATGTATTCTTTAAGCCCGGCGTAACCCCACACCCCAATATGCGCGTCGGGGTCGATCTCGATCATAATGTCGGTGTCGCTGTCTGATCGGGCGTCGCCACGCGCGCGCGACCCGAACAGCGCGGCATGGGCGACACCTCGCGCCCGTAGTGTCGCCTCATTCTCCTGCAATCGCGCGATGATGTCCTGTCGATCCATATTTCTCTTATAGTACAAAAAGCGGCAAATGCAGCTACCACTATGCAGCCGACTTACGCAGCGGAAAAGCTCAATCTTTTCAATGTTCGTTTTTTGCTGCGAAATTTTTGAATTATGCACGATTAGGAGGTCATAGCGTAGTCTTCCCCTTATCGGCGTTCCTTGCCGCCCCCCAGCACATGGATATCATGGGAGATAACATAACTGAGCGGGTGGAGAGCGCTACAATGGCAGAGGGTGACCACAAAAATCCGGAATATCAGGATCGTCTCAAGCGCAGGCAGGAAGAAATTCGCATGTATCGCGACGTTGAGGCAAACGGCGCGAATTGGGGAACGTATGGCTTTCTTTTCTGGCATCCTATTATGGGGAGAGTTAGCGCTATCGTAATCCTCGGTATTGCGCTTGCGCTGCTTATTGCGGCGTCAAAAAACGCTGCTCCCTACATTGAATATACCGATGTCACACGAAGAGCCCTTTTTGCGCTTTTTGCAATTTTCACCTTAATGGGGCTAATAACATCGCCCCCACGGGCAGCTTTGGGTTTTGAGCTAGGTTTCGTTTCTGGTGGCTTGATTGCTTATTGCTTGTGGATCGGAGTTAGTATCTGGCAATTCATCGAAACTGGTGGCTTCGCGAACAATCAAGTGCTGACTGCAACTATAGTTATTTGCTCGCCGTTAATGATGTTATTTGGATATTTTTGTAAAACATTTAGTAGAGAGCCGCTGATACCACGTAGCGAACAATGGTTCTTTTTTAAGTCTGGAAATTTGACAGAATTAGAAGATAACCCTTCTTTGATTAGTCGGCTCTCGGGGAAATTGTTGTGGCCACTCATCGTCACGATTTTAGGGCTTGTGTTTGCTGCATTGCAGACCGCTTGGGCTGTCTTCGATCTCCCAAGACTCAAACTTTGAAGTGAAGTGGCTCAGGTCGAGGGAAACGGACATTCGGGACGCGCAAGCCCCTGTTTCCATGGGGCTGATACAGCGTCCCGTCAATTACCCTTTGCGGGACTCACCTACTCGGTTTACCGCCATCGGGCATCCGGGAATACCCTTCTTAAGAACCCTGCAACTTCCTCCATGTTCAAGTGAAGAAAGTATTTGTTACCAGAACCAGAATGCTCTATCCTAAACAAAGATAAGTCCCGAGCCATACATCCCAATCTTAACATTGCCATTTGGCCTGTTCTGGTGTCTTGGGCCGCAATGCCAATAAAGTAAAACGGGCATATCATATCCGGCTCGTCATCTTCCGTCAGTATCAAACCCATATTGTCGTGTAGTGGCGTGAGCCCGGCTAAATACCTATTACCCGAGTCTATAATCTCCAGAAGAGAGTATCGACCTTTATCCTCATAAATACATATTTTACTGGGGGATTGCAGAGAAATTAGGCCGTTTTGGTCGAGCCTGATATTCCAAAAAGTGTAGCCAATCTTTGGGACAAAAGCGAAGCGCGTGCCGGTAAACAAAGCAATCTCGGCTCCATATCCGTAACCCGTTATCAGATTATGACCAGAAACCAATTCGTCGGATAGCACGCGCCCGACAATATTTATACCCCTTAGAGTGGCTCTCTCGTAGGCGTTGGCGACGGTTTCACTAAATCCGATGTGTGATGAATCTGAAAGAGACGCTCTGAATTTCGTCGCGCCAGACCCTACAATCGCCTCATTAACTGGTGAGGCTTTCGAATCTGATGCGGCAGTCCACGAAAAACACCGGGGTCTTGATCGAACTGTCCAGCCAACAATGGTTGCATCAAGCTTCCTGCGATTTATCTCGGGTTTAAATTTCTTTAGTGCCAAATCTATCTGAATTAGGGACGGCCCTTCTGACTTTTTGCCGAATTTGTTCTCTAACTCTGTAAACAGCAGCTTGGCAGCAGGAACATGGCCAGTAAATCCTATAGCAAAACGACTATTTATAATCAGGCACTTTCGTTCCATCCCGTGAATGCGGTGTGGAAGGGGCTTCCCCACTGGGTTGCTCATGTCCGGCCGCGTTGGAAGCGGGAAATGTGGTAAGTCTTTCCTTTGGTCAGTGAGAAGAAAATCCCCGATAAGCGCAGGAATGCCTTCAAGGCGTAGAGCGGCGATGACGGTCATATTGGATGTCCTGCTTATCAAGGTAGACGTAAGGCTTCTACTCTATCGCCCTCAGCGAACATTTTTTAACTGACCCTCAATCGCTCCGGCATCATCAGGGTTGGGCAGCGGCAAAGCCGCATAACGCGAAATTATGTTAATTCATTGCGCATGCCCCGTGAGCAAAGCCGCACAATGTTCGCCAGTATTACCCTATAGCATTCCGCCGGCCATCGCGTGCGGGTGGCGAATGCCGGTGAGCCGCCGCGCGGTGCCCAGCAACCAAGCCCGCCCTACTCCGCCGCCAGCGCGATCGCCGCAACCTCCGCCCGCATCCACACCGCCGTGTCATGGAACACGGCACCGCCAAACGGCGGCCCCGGATCATCGCTCGTCAGCGCATTGATCCCTATCCCACCCTCGAACGCCTCGCTCGGCCAGATGCTTTCGGCCACCAGCACGCCGGCCTGCTGGCCTTCGACGATCCGGGCATGCAGCATCACCTCGCCGCGCGTGTTGCCCAGCCGCACTTTCGACCCCTCGACCACCCCCAGCCGAGCCGCGTCATCCGGATGCATCATCACCGTCGGCCGCCCCTCCCGCCGCTTGCCGGACGCCATCTCGGTAAACGTGGTATTGAGGAAGCTGCGCGCCGGCGCCGTCACCAGCCGGAACGGCGCATCGGCGGAGGCCGTCTCGATCGTCTCCATCTGATCGGGCAGCGCCGGCATTACCGCATGGTTGTCGCCCAACGCCGCCCAGTCCGGCGCGAAATGGAACCGCTTGTCCGGCGTGGGAAACCCATCCAGGAAGTGCCCGGTCCGGAACGGCGGCATCGCGTCCACCCAACGCCGTTCCCGCAGCGTCGCCGCGTCCGGATAGCCCGACTTGCGCAAGGTGGCGTCGACGATCTCCATCGCCGTCATCTCGAAGCCTGGATGGCGCGCGCCCAACCGGCTCGCCAAACCTTGCAGCACTTCGTGGTTGGAGCGGCATTCGCCCGGCGGCTCGATAAGCTTCGCGCCGATCTGCAGGTGGCTGTGGCCGCCGGCCTGGTACAGGTCATCATGCTCCAGGAACATCGTCGCCGGCAGCACGATGTCGGACCAGCGCGCCGTCTCGGTCATGAACTGCTCGTGCGTGGCGACGAACAGGTCGTCGCGGCCGAAGCCGCGCCGCACCCGGTTGCTGTCGGGGCACACCGTCAGCGGATTCTGATTCTGGATCAGCATGGCATGGACCTGCGGGCCGTCCCGCAGCTCCCGCCGGTCGCCGGTCAGCACGCTGCCGACCCGGCTCATGTCCAGCACCCGGATGGACGGGTCCAGCGCGTCCAGCCCCTCGATCAGCGTCTTGTCGAGGCCGTAGATCGATCGGCTGGACCACAGCGCGCCGCCGCCCTCATGCTGCCAGGCGCCGGTGACCGTGGGCAGGCAGGTGACGGCGTGCATCGCCGCCGAACCGTTGCGGCTGCGGGTAAAGCCGTAGCCGCAGCGGATGTAGCTACGTTTCGTCTGTCCATACAGCGTGGCGAAGGCCTCGATCGAGGCGACCGGAATGCCGGTGACGCCGGACGCCCATTCGGGACCACGCGTCCGCAGGTGCGCCTCCAGCCGGTCGGGACAGTCGGCGTAGTCGCGCATGTATTCCCAGTCGGCATGGCCGTCGCGGAAGGCCACATGCATCACCGCGCAGGCCAGCGCCGCATCGGTGCCCGGCCGAGGCGCCAGATGCAAGTCCGCCACCGCCGCGGTCGGCGTCTTGTACGGGTCGATGACCACCAGCCTGGCGCCGCGGTCCTTGCGCGCGCGCGATACATGCGTCATGACATTGACCTGAGTGGAGACCGGGTTGCCGCCCCAGACCACGATCAGGTCGGACCGCGCCATCTCGCGGGAGTCGACGCCGCGGGTGGCGCCAATGCCGGCCCGCCAGCCCATCTCCGGCAGCGACGTGCAGATCGTCAACTTCTGCCGCGAATAACCCATCACATGGCGCAGCCGGTTGATGCCGTCGCGCTGCACCAGGCCCATGGTGCCGGCGTAATAGAATGGCCAGACTGCCTCGGAGCCATGCCGAGCGGCGTCGGCGGTGAAGCGGTCGGCGATGCGGTCGAGTGCCTCCTGCCAGGAGATCGGGCGAAACTGGCCGGCGCCCTTCGGCCCGGTGCGCAGCAGCGGCTGCGTCAGCCGGTCCGGATGGTGGATGCGTTCGGCATAACGCGACACCTTGGCGCAGATCACCCCCGCGGTGTAGCTGTTGTCGGCGGCACCCCGCACCGCGCCGATGCGGCTGTCGTCCAGCACCTCTACCGACAAGGCGCAGGTGGACGGGCAGTCATGCGGGCAGACGGAGGCTTCCAGACGGCTTGTCATGCGGTCACTCACTGAAGGTCCCGACGATATCACTGTACAGCTCGGCGATCTCCCCCTGCACGCGATCAAGGAATGGCGACAGCCGGTGCGGCCCCAGCGCCAGGACGTTCTGGAAGCTCATGGTGCCGTTCAACTGGTCCAGCCGCTCCAGCGCGCGGGACATGCGGCGCAGGTCGTAGCGGCTGCGAAGCTGCGTCAGGTGCCACTCGGTCTGCGCCAGGTTCAGCCCGACCGAACGCGGGAAGGCGGTGTTGGCGAGCAGGAAGCAGGCGACCTCCATCGGCCGGTAGCCGTTGGGATGCTCACGCCGATAGGCATGGTAGCCGGCGGCGGCGCGCAGCAGGGCGTTCCAGTTGCCGGCGTCCAGATCGGCATCGCCGTCGTCAGGCCGCGGCGCCAGCGAATGGAAGCGGGTGTCGAGCAGGCGTGTGCTTTGGTCGGCGCGTTCCAGATAGCGGCCGATCATGTAGAAGTGCCACGCCTGATCGCGGTACAGCGTGCCCTCGGTTATGCCGGTGTGCGCCTGCGCCCCTTGTTTCAGCATGTTGCAGACCGCGGTGAAGTGGTCGGCGGTGATCGTGCCGGCGTCCAGCGATCGGATCGTGCCATGGAACACGTTGATCTGCAGCCACATCTCGGTCGAGATGATCGCCCGCAAGGTGCGTGCGTTCTCGCGCGCCGAACCGATGAAGCATTGCACCGAGGTCGGGTTGCCGGCATCCAGCAGATAGAACGCGCCGACGCTGCCCTGCGTCGCCTTCTCGTGCTTCTCGTGGAACGCCTCCAGGTCGCCGTTGATGCGCGGGATCGACAGCCAGTTGGCGGTATCGTCGGCGTCGCGGGCGAAGGTGTTGGTCACGTCGAGAATACGGCCCAGGCTCTCGATCCGCTCCATGTAGCGGGCCAGCCACAGCGTCGCCTCGGCGTGGCGGGCGATCAGGTGGATGGTGTGCTGCCTGGGGATCAGATCCATCAGGCCAGCACCCAGGTGTCCTTGGAACCGCCGCCTTGCGAGGAATTCACCACCAGCGTGCCGGCGCGGAGCGCAACGCGGGTCAGGCCGCCGGGCAGCACCCAGGTGTCCTTGCCGGTGACCGCGAAGGGCCGCAGGTCGATATGGCGCGGCCGCACGCCGTCCTCGCATAAGGTCGGCGAAACCGAGAGCTTCATCGTCGGCTGGCTGATGTAGTTGCACGGGTCGGCCTTCAGCAGGGCGCGGAAGTCTTCCAGTTCCTGCTTGCTGGCGTGCGGGCCGACCAGCAGGCCGTAGCCGCCGGATTCGGCCACCGGCTTGACCACCAGCTCGTGCAGGTGGTCCAGCGTGTACGCCAGCGCCTCGGCTTCGGCGCAGATGCGGGTGTCGACATTGGACAGGATCGGCTCTTCCGACAGGTAGTAGCGGATGATGCGCGGCATGTAGGCGAAGATCGCCTTGTCGTCGGCCACACCGGTGCCGACGGCGTTGGCGATCGCCACGGTGCCGCGGCGCCAGGCCTCGATCAGCCCGCGCACGCCCAGCGTGCTGTCCGGGTTGAAGGCATCGGGATCCAGGAAGTCGTCGCCGATGCGGCGATAGATCGTGTGCACCGGCGCCAGGCCGGCCGTGGTCCGCATCCAGACCTTGCCGGCCTCCACCGTCAGGTCGCGGCCTTCGACCAGCGGCACACCCATCTCGCGCGCCAGGAAGACGTGCTCGAAATACGCGGCATTGAAGATGCCGGGGGAGAGCACGACCACCTGCGGATCGGCGACACCCGGCGGGGCGATCTCGGCCATGGCGTTGTGCAGCCGCAGCCCGTACTCGTCCACGCTGCGCACCCGCAGGCTGGTCATCACGTCGGACAGCACGCGCAGGCTCATGTGCCGGTTCTCGACGACGTAGGCGACGCCGGACGGGGTGCGGACGTTGTCTTCCAGCACGCGGAACGCGCCGGTTTCGTCACGCACGATATCGGTGCCGCAGACGTGCACATAGGTGTTGAACGGCACGTCGAAGCCGACCATGGCCTGGCAATAGCCAGGGTTGTTCAGCACCAGTTCGGCGGGAATGATCTTGTCGGCGAGGATCTTCCGCTCGTGGTAGATGTCATACAGGAACATGTTCAGGGCACGGACGCGCTGGGTGACGCCGGTGTCGATCTGCTGCCATTCAGTGGGCGTTAGGACCCGAGGGATCAGGTCGAACGGCAGGATGCGGTCGATCGCGGTGGCGTCCGAATAGACGGTGAAAGTGATGCCGCGTTCCAGCAGATCACGTTCAGCCTCGGTCGCGCGCTGGCGCAGCGACTGGATCGGCAGGGCCGCCAGCCGTGCCATCAGCAAGGTCAGCGTGGCATCCGGCGGCGATCCTGGGCGCAGCATCTCGCAGAAGAACGCGCCTGGGTCGTAGCCATGCATCGTGCTGTTCGGCTGCAACAGGCCTTGAATTTGTGCATGGCCGTCGCTTCGAGACTGATTTCCCTGGGATTGGCCCGCACCCGCCGCCTGCATTCCTGTCTCCGTTTTGCGGTGCGGCATGATAAACGAAACCGGGGGCCTGGAAAGGACTTTTACCGCGCGATGACGGGCCGCCCGCCGCCGATGACGGCTTCCTCCGCTGTCGGCTGACACGACACAGCTCGGCAAGCAGCCGCAAAACGTGCTTTGTCGAACCTTGTCGCCGCTGTATTCACCGCGCATCAGTCGCAGGAGACGTCATTGGCGGACGCAAGGCAAATCGAACTGGCATCGCCGCGGGCGGCGGAACTGGCATCGCCGCGGGCGGCGGAACTGGCATCGCCGCGGGCGGCGGAAATCGCCGAGGCGCGCGCTGCATCAGCCGCCACTCTGCGCCCGACCGTCGCGGCGCTGGAGGCGATGCTGTACCAAGTCCTCCCCATCCTGGACCACGGCTTCATCCGCGTCATCGACTACATGGGGGATGACGCCGCCATCGTGCAGGCGGCCCGCGTCTCCTACGGCCGCGGCACACGGCGGGTGCAGGAGGATGCCGGCCTGATCCGCTACCTGATGCGGCACCGCCACGCCACCCCGTTCGAGATGTGCGAGATCAAGTTCCACGTCAAGCTGCCGATCTTCGTTGCCCGCCAATGGATCAGGCACCGCACCGCCAGCGTCAACGAGTATTCGGCGCGCTACTCGATCCTGGACAAGGAGTTCTACATTCCGTCGCCCGAACACCTCGCGGCGCAAGCGACCACCAACCGGCAAGGCCGCGGCGCCGTGCTGCATGGCGAGGAAGCCACCGCCGTACTGGATCTGCTGCGGTCGGACGCCGACCGCTGTTACGCCGACTATGCCAGCATGCTGAATGAGGGGGATAACGCCGATCCGTCCCGCCAGGGCCTGGCGCGGGAGCTGGCGCGGATGAACCTGACCTTGAACACCTATACGCAGTGGTACTGGAAGATCAATCTGCACAACCTGTTCAACTTCCTCTCGCTCCGCGCCGACACGCACGCGCAGTACGAGATCCGCGTCTATGCGGAGGCGATGCTGACCGTGGTGGACGCCTGGGTTCCCGCCGCCAGCGCCGCATTCCGCGACTACCGGCTGGGTGCGGTCACGCTGTCGGCGCAGATGCTCGCCGTGGTCAGGCGCATGCTGGGCGGAGAGGCCGTGACGCAGGAAACCAGCGGCCTGACAAAGCGCGAGTGGATGGAGTTTTCCGAGCAGGTGTTCGGCTGACGGCGGCCGCGCTTGCAGCCGCCCGCACGGTTCGTGCAGCCGTCGCGGCCGGATACCGCGCCTGGACGTGAACCCTATAATGGCTTCAGCGGCGGTGTCTCACCTTCTGGAAGCGCCACCTGTGCGACGTTCAGCACCATGGACACCAGGCTGTAGTAGCCAACCGCACCCACCAGATCCATCACGCCGCGCTCACCGAAGCGTTCCTCCACCGGTTGGTATGCGCCATTGGAGACGGCGCCGGTGGACAGCAGTTCGGTGACGAATTCATACACCAGGCCCTCCTCGGCGCTGAGTTCCGCCGGCCGGCGGCCGATCGCCACCGCATCAAGGATGGACGGGTTCAGGCCGGCGTCGATAGCGAGGCGGCGATGCGCGTAGAACTCATACTGCGCGCCCCATTTACGGCCGGCCATGCAGATCGCCAGTTCGTTCAGCGGTGCGGGAATGGAACTGCCGAAGCGCACGTATGCGCCAACCCGCTGCACCACGTCGGCAAGCTGCGGGCTGCGCAACAGGGCGTTGAACGGTCCGCGCAGGCCGCTACCGCGCGGGCCGGACTGGATCGCGTCGGCAACGGCACGTTGCTCATCGGTCATCGTCTCAGGAGTCAGTATGGGGAAACGCGGTTCGGGCATGGCGGTTAGCTTCCTTTGCAATGGCAACTTCAGTGAAGTGACGCCAACATACTAGCGCTACTCACGCGGTTCGCCGAGACCATCCCCGAGGATTCGATGGACCGAACTCGCAAACCTGTCTGCCTGGCCGAGGTGCAGCTGCCGACGCCGGCTGGATCGAGCTAGCGCGCTTTCACGGTGACCGGAAGAGGGCATAAGCCTTCCCTTTTCGTCATGGCCGGCCTTGTGCCGGCCATCCGCGCACGAACGCTGGGGGCAGATGACCGGCACAAGGCCGGCCATGACGGCGGGTGGTGGATCAAGCGGCTCCAGTCACCGTGAAAATGCCCTAGCCGCGATCTGCGGGCCGATGCGGCTGCCGCTGTTTCCTGTCCGACGTACCAACGGCCTGATAAACCCGCCGAACAATGCTTGATGGATGGTTGTGCATTTTTCCACCCGTCCAAGGCAAGTCTGCTAGACCATTTTCAGGCTGACTGTACAGCGTGAAAGTGGCCTAGCGCTTTGTTTGATCGCATGATTCACGCGCTTTGAACGTTCCGCTCAGCGCGATCATGCTCTAGGATCAGGCCTGGTTGGAAAACCCGCAGGCACGTTGCTCGAAAGAAAGAAAACCCGTCATGCTATTCGTCGTGATCCGCAATGACAAGCCGAACAGCTTTAACCTGAGGCTGTCGGAGCGACCGAAGCATCTTGAATACCTGAAGACGGTTCTCGACAGGATCGTGTATGGCGGCGCGCTGCTTGATGATACCGGCCGACAGATCGGCTCCGCGCTCATCATTGATGTCGCGGACAAGGCGGCGGCTGACGCATTCGCCATCGCGGACCCGTACGTTGACGTCGGATTGTTCGCGAACACGTCCGTACGGCGGTTTCGACCGGTGTTCGAGGACGGTGCCTGGCTGTAAGGATCGTCTCAATCCATGCTCGTGACAGGGTGTTCCTGAATGCTCGCAACCGGATCCGATGAGCTGCCAAAATAATCAAGGATGTCCTGGCATGTCCGAGGTACGCTGAACAGGTAGCCCTGTGCCTCCGTGCAGCCGGTCTCGCGCACGAGATTGAGCTGATCAATGGTCTCGATCCCTTCCGCGGTGGTGGTAATGCCGAGCTTGCTTGCCATCGAAACGATCGAACTGACGATCGCGGCACAATCGGCCCGCGTCGCCATTTCACGGACAAAGGATTGATCGATCTTGATCTTGTCGAACGGAAACAGACGGAGATAGGTAAGGGACGAGTAGCCGGTGCCGAAGTCGTCCAGAGCGATCCGCAGGCCAAGCGCGCGTAGCCGGAACAGCAGTGCAAGGGTCAAGGCGTCGTTCTTCAGTAATGTTGTCTCGGTGATCTCCAGTTCCAGCCGGTTTGCTGGCAGTCCGGAGATTTCGAGCGCGGCGGCGACGATCTCGACGATGTCGTCGTTGTCAAACTGCCTCGCGGACAGATTGACCGCCACTTTGATATCGTCCGGCAGCTTCATCGCATCCATGCAAGCCTTGTTCAGGACCCAGGCGCCGATGGAATGTATCAGTCCGGTTTCCTCGGCGATCTGAATGAACTGGCTGGGCGGCACGGTTCCCCGGACTGGATGGTTCCAGCGAACAAGCGCTTCAAAGCCGACGACCCGGTCGCTGCTCAGATCGTACAGCGGTTGATACAGAACCTCGAACTGCTGCCCATCCAGCGCGCTGTGCAGGTCCTCCTCGATTGCCAGTCGGGTGACCAACTGCCGCTCCATATCCGCCTCAAACAGGCTGCAAACCCCGCGGCCCTTGGCTTTCGCCTGATACAGAGCCATGTCGCCGCGCTTGAGCAACGTGTCGGCATCGACTTTCTCGGTGCCGGCCAGAGCGATACCGACGCTGGCTCCGACGGTAACGGTATGGCCCACGATTGTATATGGCGCGCTCAAGGCGCTGATGATCCGTTGGGCAAGATGTTCGGCCGCGTTCGGCAGATCGGCCGAGACATACGCGATGGCGAACTCGTCACCGCCAAGCCGAGCGACGACGTCGCGGCCGCGAAGGCAGCCCCGCAGCCTGCGACCGGCCGCTTCAAGCAGGGCATCTCCGACGGAATGCCCAAGCGTGTCGTTGACATGCTTGAACCTGTCGAGATCAAGGTACAGCAGCGCAAGACCGGCATTTCGATGCGCCAGATTGGTAATCATCTCGTCCAGGTGAATGCGGAACAGGATACGGTTGGGCAGTTTCGTCAGGGCGTCGTGATGCGCGGCGAAGCGAATATGTTCCTCGGCGCGCCGCTGCTCCGAAACGTCTTCATAGGTCGCGATCCAGCCGCCGTCGGCGATTGGGCGCTGTGACACGGATACGGCCCGACCCGCTTCACCGGTCACGACGAAGCTGCCGGATTGGCGGGCATCGGCGAGATTGCGCTGTTTCAGGTAGGTGTTTTCCACCGCCTCGATGGGCAGTCCGCCGGATGACTTCATGCCGGCGAAAATCTCGCTGACCGGAATACCGGGAAAAATCAGCTCCGGCTCGATCGCGAACACCTCGAGAAACCGCTTGTTGTAGACGATCAGCCGCCCGTCGCCGTCGGTCATCAGCAACCCCTGCGACATGTTGTTGAGCGCGGCATCAAACAGCACGTTCTGGATGTGCAGCGCCCGGTCGCGTTCGGTCAGGGCGACATTCTGCTGTTGAACCTCCGCCACCGCCTGCTTCGCGCGTTCATTCGCAGCCGCGAGATTGGCCAATGTTCGTCGCATCTCCGTAATGTCAGTGCGAATGCCGACGATGCCGCCGTCGGCTATGCGTTGTTCGGTGACCAGTGCCCAACGCGATCCCGGCAGCTCGCGTTCGATCGGCCCCTGGTTATGTCGATGCCAGGCTACGGTGTCCGCAACGAACTGTTCGATGTCGTCCGTTGCCTCCGGATATTGTCCGTTCAGGGCGCCGCCGCGGATGATGTCCTCGAAGCGGGCGCCGGGCTTGATGAATGGCGCGCTGCGATCATACATCCGTCGATACTGCCCGTTGCAGGCGACCAGGCGGTCCTGGCTGTCCCACATGACGAAGGCATCCGACATCGACTCGATGGCGCTGTCGAGCGTCGCGCGGGTTCGGCTGCGTTCGGCGTCGGCTCGTTCCCGTTGGCGAAGGGCGGCGGCAAGCACCGTTGTCATCGCGGACAACAGCACGATCGCGACGGTCACCAGGGCAATCAGGCGGTTCCGATCGCGGACCCAGTCCGCCATCGCGATTTTCAGGTCGAGCGTCAACGCGACCATGACGTCCGGATAAAGGCTTGCCCGGGCGACGCCAAGCGTCGGCGCGTGCATCAAGTTCCGCGGCACCAGGAAGGCAACGCCATTCGCCTGGAGCTGGCTGATCGGGATATGCTGGATCTTGCCGATCCGCATTCCATCATAGGGTTGACTGACCAGAAGCTGGCCGTCCCGCCGCTCCAACGCGACCTGTATCCCAGGGGTATCGCCAACCGCCGAAAGCAACTCGGTGATCAGCGGCAGCGGGATTTCCGCTAATGCGTACAACAGGCCGACATGGGCTACCGGCACTTGCCGCACCATGAGCAACACCCAGTCGCCGGTCACCGGATTGCGCAGCGGCCCGGCAATCGACGCGGCGCCGCCGGAGGTGCCGCCGCTGATCTTGAGCAGGTCGACCGGAAAGCTGCGGTTCCACGGATTTGGACGCGCGGAGGCCCAGATCCCGCCATCCGCGCGAAGCAGGATGATGTCGCGAAACGCAAAGGTCTGGAAGTTGAACTCGCGAAGTAGATGGCTTGCCGACTGCGCGTTCACGTCCTGCCCATTCGCGGCGACTGTGGCAATCAACGCCGGCAGACTGACCAGCGCCGCGTCAACCTGCAGCAGCTGGCGATTGACAACACGTTCAACGATAACCGCTGCATTCTGGAGGTTCGCGTCCGCGGCACGCAAGGCCGTCTGCCGCGTGCGTTCGAGCAGGAGGCAGGAGCCTCCGATCAAGGTGGCCAGAACCAAAGCGATACCGAACGCGATTGTCCTGCCGAGGGAACGTCGGTTGGTCAAATTCTCGGTTTCCGTGAAACAGCCGATCTGTTTCGATCCGTACTATGTACAATCTTCAACATCTTGTCATTAAATACCGTCATTGAGCATTTGGATGCCAGCAGGTTCTCATCAGCGAGTGCACCGGCAACGTGACCCTGCTGATCGGCAGGGCGATCGCTTGAGTGGTTGAGGGATTCCCGTGCGGGCTAGAATCGGATTCATAGGAAGCCTCTCATCAGGAGGTCTCTATGTCCATGCCAAGCCAGCCCTGCTTCTTGTCCCACTTCGCGGCCCTCCGGGACCCGCGCCAAGCGACGAAGGTGCTATATCCTCTACCGGAAATCCTGTTGCTGATGCTCTGCGGGACCATCGCCGGTGCGGACGACTTTGTCGAAATCAGCCTGTGGGGCAGCGAACGCCAGGGCTTCCTCCGCCGTTTTCTGCCGTTCAAGCACGGCATCCCGAGCCACGACACATTGTGCGACGTGATCGCGGCGATTGATCCTGAGCTGTTCAAGACATGTTTCCTGACCTGGGTAGACGGGTTGCGGACTGACACGCCCGAGATTATCGCGATCGATGGCAAGACCTCGCGTCGCAGCCATGCCCGCGGCAAAGGGCGTCTGCCGCTGCATACGGTGTCCGCCTGGGCGACGCGTCAGCGATTGGTCCTTGGACAAGAGGCGGTGTCGGCGAAATCCAATGAGATCACCGCCATTCCTGTGCTGCTGCGTCGTCTGGAACTGGCCGGCGCGTTGGTGACCATCGATGCCATGGGCACGCAGAAGGAGATTGCCCAGACGATCATCGAGGGTGGTGGCGATTACGTGCTGGCCTTGAAGGAGAACTGGCCAGCGACCTATGCCGAAGTGGAAACCGTCTTTGCCGATCCACCACCAACGCTGACGCTGCAAAGCTTCGAGACCGTCGATGGCGACCATGGCCGGATCGAAACCCGCCGCCATACGATCTGCCACGACATCGACTGGCTGTTCGCCGAGCGGCGTCATCCGGGCGAATTTGCATTCCCTGGCCTGACCGCCATCGGCATGATCGAAAGCGAAACCGAGCGGGGCGGCGTTATCCAGACAGAAACCCGATACTACCTGTGCTCAACCAAACTCAGTGCCGAGACCCTCGCCAGGGTCGTGCGGAGCCACTGGGGCATTGAGAACCGGCTGCACTGGGTGCTGGATGTGGTATTCCACGACGATTTGGCGCGCCTGCGCACCGCTCATGGCCCTGCCAACATGGCGGTCGTGAAACATACTGCCATGAATTTACTGAACCAGGCGAAACCCGTCACCAGCTTTAAGAACCGCCGTAAAAAGGCCGGCTGGAATCAGGATTATCTGGAAAACGTCATCCGGCGCATCGCATGAGACACTCAAGCGATTCCCCTGGCTGATCGGCCTGGCCACTTGCTTTTTTCCGACGCCAGGATTATTTATTGCTTTAATATAATATCATGTGGCGTATAATGAAACGTATTAGCGGTTTCGCCGCAGGATTTCTGAAGATTGAAATGATTGCCGCAGAGGTTAACAATTGAGATTGTGAATTGAAATGACGCGAATGACCAATCGGTGTTTCTGTAGCAAAGCGGCTTTGTAGAATGACGACTGCGATCACGGATAGCTTGGCGTTCCCCGACGCCTTGGACCGACCGGACATTGCCGTCCGCAGCCCGACGCAGCTTGATGTCACACACCTTGCGGATTTATTAGCGGAGATGCAACGCCATTACGGGCGTCCCGTCACGAGCCAGCAGGCGATCGAAGCCGCTACGCTGGCATGCAAGCCGATGGGCTCATTATTTGACCCGCGGGTGCTGCTGGCCGTCGCGGACCACGCCATTGTTGGTTCGATCGTCCTGAACGTGACCTTTCCGGCGTTCGAGTTGAGCCGTGCGCTCTATATCCGCGACCTCTATGTTGCCGCATCCATGAGAAGGTATGGTGTTGGTCAGGCGCTTGTCCGGGCAGCGGCGCAACTAACCTACGCGGAGGGGTTTTCCGCACTCGACTGGACCACGGAGACCAACAACACGGCGGCGAGGCAAATGTATGAATCATGCGGGGCACGCGTGCTCCCGCGGACATATTATCGACTGGCGCGGGAGGACATCGATGCCGTGGCATGAGGCGACGATGCTGCGCTGGCGCCTCGTTCATCTCCGACTGGTCAGTACGATCGCAGTCCCGACGAGGCCAAGCGCGGCCGCCTGACTTGCGGTCAACGGGTCGCCAAGCGTCATCGAAGATGCCACTACGCCCACCACCGGCGTCAAAAGCGTCCCGACCGCGGCGCTGGAGGCCCTGAGGCGTCTGACCGCCGCGAACCACAACACGTAGCACAGTCCCATCGAGATAATGGCCGTGTAGCTCAGCGCGATCCAGCCGATGGCGGACACGGCGGCGAAATGAGCGTCTTCCAGCAGGAAACCACCAGCCAGGAGAGGCAGGCAGCCGATGCTGACCTGCCACGCCGTCAACGCGATTGGCGAGAGCGGGATCGGCTGCCGCTTGGACAACACCGTGCCGAACGCAAACAACAGAGCGGCCGAGAGCGCCAGGACAACACCGGGCGCCCGCGCGGCATCAAGATCAAGGCTGGCGCGTCCGACCAGAATGACAACGCCGAGTATGCCGAGCAGACTTGCCGCGGCCTGGCGGCGGGTGGGGCGCTCGTGGAGCATCGGCCAGGCAAGCAGCGTCGCCCATACCGGCATCGTATAGGCAAGTGTCGCCGCCTGGCCTGCCGGCAGCCAGATCATGGAAGCCGTCGTGAAACCCATCCATACGCTGACGTTCATCAAGGCCGCGGCGGCCAGTCGTCGCCATGATGAACGAGGCACATGAAGGGTTTCTCCGCGGCACCAGGCAAGCGCGAACAGGACCGCGCCAGCAACCGCGCCGGACACGCCGCGCGCCGACAAGGGCGGGCATTCGGACAAAAGGAACTTCGTGGCGGGCCAGTTAAGCCCCCATCCGAACGCCGTGACGATGACGCAGACAAAGCCGATCAGCCGTGATCTTGTGCCGGCTGAAACCGAGAAACTTATTACCGAACCAAGCCAAGTCGCCCATTGTAATGGCACGCGATCCATGAATTCCCCGGTGCGTCATAGCCGTCTATCACTGCCTGGCTTATGGTCGGTAATAATATCGCGAATAATCGGACTGATCAATTAATGAATAAAAAGACCTTTGGATCTTTTTAATTCATATGCGGACGCATGCTTTGCCCCATGGTAATCAACCTGACGTCCGCCAGCCATGCCTCGCCGCATCAACATCGATGGTATGAAGAACCGAAAGCCTGTCGTTGCAGTCGTTCTAAAGCGCTCGGTAAAACGCCTGATTTTCTTGCCTCGCAACGGGAAATTCACTAACAAGCGAAGATGGTCGAACTGCCCATTTAAGCAAAACCGCTGCATGAAGAAGGACGTGAACACGACATGTGGCACATTAGTAACATTATGCATGGCGGAGCATGGTTGAGGCGGACCATGTCCCTGGTCGTGATGCTGATCGTTTCAATCTTCGTTGCGAACAGCCATGCGGCCGATGCACCCATTCAGCTTAAGATCGTTGGCGGGTTGGCCGGGGTCAGTCAGTACACAAGGTTCGAGGCGCCATTCTGGCTCAAGACGGTCCCGCAACTCACTCAGGGACGCGTCCAGGCCGAAATCCATCCGTTCGATCAAAGCGGACTACCCGGACAGGAAATGCTGCAACTGATGCGTCTCGGCGTTGTGCCGTTCGGCACGGCGCTGCTGGCTCAGGTGTCGGGGGACGAACCGGAGCTTAATGCCGTCGATCTGGCGACGCTTAATCCGGACATGGCCTCTCTGCAAAGAACCGTAAGCCTCTATCGCGACCACCTGCATGAAATCCTGTTGCAAAGATATGGGGTTGAACTGCTTGGCGTGTATGCCTACCCGGCGCAGGTCTTGTTTTGCACCAGGCGGTTCACGACGCTGAAGGATCTCGCGGGCCGGAAAATACGGACATCCTCGGTGGGCCAGTCGGAGATGATGTCGGCTCTGGGGGCGATGCCGATCGTCCTGCCGTTCTCGGACATCGTGAAGGCAGTCGAGAACCATGTTGTCGACTGCGCCATCACCGGCACCATGAGCGGCAATGAAATCGGACTGCCCGCGGTCACGTCGTACATCTATCCGATGGCGATCAGTTGGGGACTGTCCTTTTTCGGTGCCAACAAGTTGGCCTGGGAGCAGCTTCCCCAGGACGTCCGAGACCCGCTGAGACGTGGCATTCACGATCTGGAACGCACGATCTGGAGTGCCGCGGATCGGGAAACCGCGAGCGGCCTGGCCTGCGACATCGGCGCCGACACATGCGTTGGCGGAAAGATCTTCCACATGAACCTCGTGCCGATAACACCGGGGGACAACGCACTGCGCAGCCAGCTCCTGGTAGACACGATTCTGCCAAAATGGATTAAGCGTTGCGGCAACGATTGCGTTGCCGCCTGGAATGAGACCATGGCAACGGCGTTAGGGGTTCAGGCGTCCGCTGAATAGGGTTCGACCGAACCCCCCTGGACTGGCGTTGCAGGTTTATGTCCCAAGGCGCACCCGCTGCCGCCCGAACGTCCGTCCGAACCGCCGCAGTCCCGCCCATTGCTGCTGCCAGTAGCTTCCGGTTGCCAGCGCCTCCTCCCCCGATGGATCCCCGGTGCGCACGTAGGCGCGGGAAAAATCCGCTGTTCCGAATATCATGTCCCACCACGGCAGCACCGCGCCGTAATTGCGGCTTCGCTGCCCGGCCGCCAGCACCCCATGATGCGCCCGATGAAACCGCGGCGAAATCAGCAGACGCTCCCCCAGCCAGCCGAAGGACAGCCGAACATTGGCGTGGGACAGGGATTCAAGGAACCGCAGGACGAGCACGAGCAGCGGGAACTGCAGCGGCGGCACACCGATCAGCAGCGCGATGAACCCAAACCAGACAAACGAGAGCAAATCGTCCAGCAGGTGGTTCCGGTCATCCGACCAGAACGTCATCTGCCGCTGCGCGTGGTGCAGCGCGTGCAGCGCCCACCACCAGCGGAACCGGTGCGACAGCCGGTGCCGCCAGTAGTCGGCGAAATCCAGAATGATCGCATACAGCACGAAGGTCAGCACCGGCCGACCCAGCAGGAACGGAACTATTCCCTCGATTGTCGGCGACACCAGGTCCCGATCGGCCAGCCAGCCGCCGACCGCCACCTGGGCGCGATAGAACAGCACATACGTCACCAGCGGCAGGATGCCGACGCGCGACAGCACGGTATAGGCGACGTCGACCCAGACGGCGCTGCCGTCGGGCCAGTGCTCGACCGGGCGCCAGCGCTCCAGCGGCAGGCAGACCGCGAAGGTCACCATCACCTGCGCCGCGCCATATAGCGCGAACAGGACCCAGCCGTACGACACATCCTCCCAGTTCATCAGTCCGAACTGATACAGCGCCGGGATCAGCGCGTGCTCCTGCAGCCATCCCGCGGCAAGGTCGAAGGGATCGCCCATCAGCGGCTGGACACCACCGTCGGCGTCGGTGCCTTCGGATTAAGGAAGATCCCGTGCGGCGAGCGCCCGACCTCGATCGTTTCATACGACCCGCTCGCCGGATCCAGCACCGCGACCTTTTCTGCCCAGCGCCGGGTAATCCAGATTTTCCCGCCGGGGGCGAAGTCCATGTCGTCCGGGCCGCCGGGGATCGCATAGACCCGGATCGGTTTCAGCGTCGCCGCATCCAGCGACACGGTGGTGCCGCCCGCCCGGTTGTTGACCCACAGGATCTTCCGGTCAGGCGAGAGGAACAGGTTATGCGCACCCTTGCCGGTCGGGACATGCTGCAGAACACGGCCGCTGGCCGGATCGACAACGGCGATGTAATCGGTGCCCATGTCGGCCACCAGCACGTGGCCATTCAGCCACATCACGCCGGCCGGCGTCCGGCCAACTGGCACGGTCCACTTCCTCGTCAGGGTCCGCAAATCGAACGCCGCCAGCTTGTCGCTGTCCTGCAAACTCACGAACACTGTCGCGGAATCCGGCGCGAACGCCAGATGGCTCGGCGTTGCCACAACCGGAAAGCGCTTTAGCAGCTTCATGCTGCCGGCGTCATAGACATCCACCTGATTGCGCGCCAGGCCGTTCACCACCAGGAACTTGCCGTCTGGACTGAAACCTAGCTGATACGGATCGGCCACCAGCATCCGCCGCTGCACCTCACCGGTGTTCGGATCAAGGAACATCATCTGGTTGCCCGCCGTGTCGCCGACCAGCAGGCTCTTGCCGTCCGGGCTGAGGCTCAGGTGATGCGGCTCCCGCAATGTCGGGATGCGGCGCACTTCCCGCTGCGTCGCCATGTTGATCACGCTGATTGATGCGCCACCGGAATTGAGCACGAAAGCAATGCCGCCGGCCCAGGCCGGAGACGCAAAGCCGAGGACGACAAGAGAAATCAGGACAACGATGCGCCGCATGGCCAGGATGCTCCGGCAGGATGGCGCCGTTCCCTACGCCACCTGAGCGGAATCGGGCAAGGTCAATCGGTCCGATGCTGCCTCACCACGGGCGAACACCGCGATGGCGAAGGCGAACAGCACACAGGCCGGCGTAGAAATCAGCACGTTGTCGGTGAACGCGTGGCAGGCGAATGCCACGAACACCAGCCGCATGATCCGCCGATCGGCGGCGGGTAGATACCGCGTATGGACCAGGATCCAGCTCGCGAACAGCACAATCAGCAGTGTCCTGCCGAGCTGCCCTCCCTCGACCTGCATGCGCAGATATTCATTGTGCGCGGCCCAGGTGTGCAGTGTCTGGGCGATCTGGCCGCTAGGCGGGATCACCAGGTTGCCAGCGCCGATGCCCCAGCCGAACCAGGGGGACTTCGCCGCGGCCGCCTCGAACGCCGGCCAGAGCAGGTCGCGGCCGCTCAGATTGGCGGCCTCATTGGCAACGACGTTGAACAGCCGGATTTCGGAAAAATTGCCGGCGAGCAGCACCAGCACCGGTAACGCGGCCCCGGCGGCCAGCACCAGCAGCAGCCGTTGGGTTGGCGGAAAGACAGCCGAACGGATGGAGACCAGGCTGATCCCGGTGACGGCGACGGCGTAGGCCAGGGGTGCGCGGGCGCCGGTCAGTACCAGGATCAGCAGGTTGCCAGCCAGCAGCCAAAGATCGCCGCGGCGCCCCTGCCGGTAAAGCTGGATCAGGCAGGCATAAATCGCCGGCAGGCACACGCCTGCCAGGAAGGCCGGATGTCCCAGCCCGGCCAGACGCGCGCCGCCGCTGTCCACGAACAGCGGCCTGATGCCGCTCAGGTCGAGCGGCACACAGGCCAGCACGACCAGCGCCGGACACCACTTCGTCGCGGTGATCATCGCCCGCGGCCAGGATGGTGGCAGGCGGCAGAAGCAGAAGGCGAATGGCGCGGCGGATCCGATCAGCGATCTGAGACTGTCGGCTGTGGTCAGACCGGGATACAGGCCATGCACCAAGCCGGTTGCCAGCATCGCCAGATAGGCCCAGATCGGGCTGAACGCGTCGCCTCGCAGGCCGTATCGCAGCGCGCAGAGGGCGGCGAGGGCGATCTCCATGCCTTTTACCAGAGCAATCGTGAGCTGGTACATCTCGGTGCCGACCAGGTCGTTCAGCGTCATCTCCAGGCTCGCGCTCGTGATCAGCAGCCAGGCAACGCAGAACGCCGTGGGCTGACGGTAAGCCAGAAAGCCAGTCCCGACCGCAACGCTGGCAGCCATGGCGAGCCAGAACAGCGGCGCCGCATACAGCCCAGCCGCCAGCGCGGTGGCCAGCAGAAGGGTCGCAAGGCCCAGGATGGTCCTGTCAGGGTGGTGCGGGATGACGCGCATCATGCTTGAGCATGCAGCGCGAAGGTTAAGAAAAAGTTGACGCCGCGACACGCGGGCCGTTGGGGGCACCCTGATGCGTGCCATGTCGCCGCATCGGCGGATGGCCACATTCAATCGTTAGACACTAATAATATTTTAGTTATGATGTTGGAGCAGTTTCCAATCAGGTTGCTCCGTTTTGAATCCGTCATGGCCGGGCTTGTCCCAGCCATCTTCGCACCAACGGCTGGCAGCGGATGGCCGGGACAACCCTCCCTCGCGCGCTCGGTCGCTGTCCATGACGAACTGGTGCAACTTTATCGGAAAACCGCTCTAGCCGGAAAAACCTGGGCCCTATCCGCCGCCGCGGATCAGGATCGGCCCCGAAAGACCAAGGCCGGTGTTCACGACGGCAAGATGCGTCAGGGCTTGCGGAAAATTGCCTGCCAGGTGGCGTCCCGGGACGTTGTATTCTTCCGACAGAAGTCCAAGTCCGTTGCGGACCGCCAGAACACGTTCGTATTGCGCGACCGCCTGCTTTGTCTTCCCTTGCAGGTTCAGGCAGTCCGCCATCCAGCATGAGCAAGCCAGGAAAGTGCCTTCCGGGCTTTCATCCCCACTATGCGGTGTCCGCCGGACAAGCCCGTCCTCGGTCAACGCCTGCCCGATCATGGCAATGGTGCTGGACACGCGGGGGTCATTGGCCGGCAGAAAGCCGACCAACGGCAGCAGCAGCAGGCTGGCGTCGAGTTCCTGGCCACCGTAATATTGGGTGAAACTACCCAGGCCCTCGTTCCAGCCTTCGCGGCAGACCTCCTGATGAATTTCGCTGCGAAGCGCGGCAAGCCGTTGCAGCATCGCGTCACCGGCGTCCGCGACGTGAGCACGCAGGAAGCGGTCGATCCCAACCCATGCCATGACCCGGGAATAGGTGTAATGCCGCGGTTGCTTGCGCGACTCCCACAGGCCGGACCCAGGCTGGTCCCAGATCGCCGCCAGATGCTCGACAAGCCCGCGTCGCACGCGATCGGCGTGATTTGATTGCGGCAGCCCGGCCAGATCCGCAAGATGCAGCGTGTCGAGGACCTCGCCCCAGACATCGATCTGCAACTGCGTCGAAGCCGCATTGCCGATCCGCACTGGAACGGCATGCCGATAGCCGGGAAGACCGGCCACGGACCACTCGTCGAGATGTCGGCTGCCATCGATCCGGTACATGATGCGCATCTTCCCAGGCGAGCCGCCGATCGCGCGTAGCAGCCAGTCACGCCACGCCCGCGCTTCCTCGTGGTACCCGGCATTGACCAAGGCGCCGAGGGTGAACGTCGAGTCGCGCAGCCAGCAGTAGCGGTAATCCCAGTTCTTGGTGCCGCCTGGCGCTTCCGGCAGCGATGTCGTCGGCGCCGCCACCAGGCCACCGGTCGGCCGGTAGATCATCGCCTTGAGCGTAAGCAGTGAACGGCGAACCGCATCCGGCCAGCGCGTCTTGCTGTCGTCAAAGCGGCCGATCCAATCCCGCCAGAACGCTTGTGTCCGCGCCAGCGCGGCCTCGGCATCGAGCGGCGGAGGCACCGGCTGGCTTGGTGCGTGATGGCGCAGGACAAAGGCAAGCCGCTGGCCCGCGCTGACAGTGAACTCCGCCTGCACGCGGTGGCCGTCCGAACGGATCGGAACCGGCGCATGCAGGACAACCCTGTCCGGCCCGACCGTCGCGACAAAGCCGCCGTCGACCGGGTCGATCCACGGCAGCATCATGCCGTAGTCGAAGCGCAATCGCAGGTCCATTCGCAGGCGGCAGGTGCCTTGAACACCATGCACGATACGCACCAGTGCCGCGGCGTCCTCACGGATCGGCATGAAGTCGATCAGGCGAACCGTGCCTTCCGCCGTGACGAGATCGGTTTCCATGACCATGGTGTTCGGCTGATAGCGTCGGGTGTGGGCGCTGGCCGGCGCCGTGTCGTCCGCCAAGCCGATCAGCCAGCTTCCATGTTCCGGATTGCCCAGCAAGGCGGCGAAACACGCATCGCTATCGAACCGGGGCCAGCAGAGCCAGTCGATCGAGCCCTCCCGGTCGACGAGGGCGGCGGTTTCACCGTCGCCGATCAGGCCATAATCCTCGAGCGGCTTGCTCACCCGTGGCACCATTGGCGGAAAGCAACATCAAGCCCGCCGCAAGCGGGATCACCAATGCTTGCTCGGCCGGTGCCGGTATCCGCTTCGACAACAAAGATGACCTTCCCCACGCTGACGCCTCCCGAATGCCGATAGACAACGATCTTTACGGGTGTCGGTTCCACAGGGTGCGGCGGGCGGCTTGTTGCGACGGGAAGGGGCCGCGGCTGGCGTGAGATCAGGCCGTGTTCGTCCGCTCCAGCAGAAACGGCACCACCGCCGCCAGGAACCGCTCGGGCGCCTGCAACTGCGGCACATGCGCGCATCCATCCAGCACCGCCAGACGGGCATCCGGCAATCCCGCCGCGACCTCATGCGACATGGCGGGCGGTGTTGCCTCGTCCTGTGATCCCACCAGTGCCAGCATTGGCAGCCGCACCCCAGCCAGCGCCGGCCGCAGGTCCATCGTGGCAAGCGCCTCGCAAGCCGCGATGATCACCGCCGGATTGGATTGCAGAAAGCGCGCCCGCCGTTCCGCCACCAGCACCGGGTTGTCGGCATGGAAGTCCGGCGCGAACAGCCGGCGCATCGCGGTATCGGCGATCGTCCCCAGCCCGTTCGCCGCCGCCCGCGCCATGCCGCGAAACGCCTCTCGTCCCGGCTCGGAAAACGCCGCCCCGGCATCCGCCAGCACCAGTTGCTCCGCCACCGCCGGATGGCGGATCACCGCCTGCAAGGCGACGAACCCGCCGTAGCCGTTCCCCAGCAGCCGCACCGCCCGCCCGCCGGAGAAGTCGCGTATCGCCGCCGCCACCCGATCCGCGACGGCAGCCAGCCCGTCCGCCACCGCGACCGACCGGCCAAATCCCGGCAGCGCCGGCAGCATGACCCTGAACCGCGCGGCCAACGGTGCGACCACCCGATCAAAACTCGACCGGTCCGCCAGCAGCGAGTGCAGCAGCACCAGCGGCGGCCCCTCACCGGCCACCAGGGCCTCGATCGTCCCGTCCGCGAACATCCGGTCCATTGCATACATCCCATACCTGTCTTGACGTGATATATCACGAGCCGCATCTTCCGTCACAGGAGGCGACCAGGTCATGCTGCTACGCGAAAATGTCTATGACGCGCTGCGCGTCGCCATCCTGACCTGCGACCTGATGCCCGGACAGGATCTGCGGGAACAGGATCTCGCCGCCCGCTTCACCGTCAGCCGCTCCCCGGTCCGCGATGCCCTGCTGCGGTTGGCCGGTGAGAACCTGGTGACCGTCCTGCCCCGGCAGGGCTACCGCGTAAACCAGATCTCCATCCAGGACGCGCAAGACATCTTCGGCCTGCGGCTGGTGATCGAGCCGGCCTGCGCCGCCGCCGCCGCGCTGGCCGGTTCCGCCGAACAGCAAGTCTTGGACCCATTCCGTGTTCTCACCCTTGACCCAAACACGCAGGGCGCGTTCATCCGCCACAACCGGGCATTTCACGCCGCCGTCGCGGACTTGTCGGGCAACCGGCGGATGGCGGCGGTGGCGCGCGATCTGGTGGAACAGTCGGACCGGCTGGTGCGCACCAGCCTGCGCCTGTTGCGCGACGAGGACGCCAGTCGGCTGGTCGCCGAACACGCCGCCATCGTCGATGCGATCCAGGCACGCAATGCTGCCCTAGCCGAGACCCTGTGCCGTCAGCACATCGCCGACGCCCTTGCCCGCGTCCTGGCCGGGCTGCGCCGGATGATCGACCCGACCAACCAGAGGAAGTCCCCATGTCCGCCGTGAACGCAGGCCCCAGACTGGACCGGCTGCCGGTCTCCGCCTTTCACCGCCGGGTGTTCGTCCTGGTCGCGATCGGCATGTTCTTTGACGGTTTCGACATCTACATCGCCGGCACCGTGCTGGGGACAACGCTGCACACCGGCTTCTCGACCATGGGTCAGAACGCGTCGTTCGTGTCGATGACCTTCGTCGGCATGATGCTGGGCAGTTTCTTCACCGGCTTCCTGGGCGATCGCTTCGGCCGGCGCTTTACCTATCAGGCGAACCTGGCGCTGTTCGGCCTGGCCTCCCTGGCGGCGGCGTTCGCGCCCAACATGACCGTGCTGATCGGGCTGCGCTTCCTGATGGGCATCGGCCTAGGGGCGGAGAACGTCGTCGGCTACGCCACCCTGACGGAATTCGCCCCCGCCCGCGACCGCGGCCGCTGGCTGGGCTTCCTGGCGGTGGTCGTGGTCACCGGCCTGCCGATCGCGGTGCTGATCAGCACGGTGATGATCCCGGCATTCGGCTGGCGCAGCATGTTCGTCCTCGGGGGCATCGGGGCGCTGGTCGTCTGGTATATCCGCAAGTCATTGCCGGAAAGCCCGCGCTGGCTGGAGTCGGTCGGCCGGTTCGCCGAAGCCGAGACGCTGCTGCGACGGATCGAAGCCGAGGCCGCGCCCGGCCTCAATCCGCCCCTGCCGAAACCGCCCATGCCGGAATCGCCCGTCCTGGCCAGCGCGGCCGCACCGCCTTCGCGCGCGTTGAGCACCTTGTTCGCGCCGCCGCTGCTGGCGCGCATGGTGCTGGGGTGTATTGCGCTGATTGTCATCAACACGCTGATCTACGGCTTCATCACCTGGCTGCCGGCGTTCTTCGTCAAGCAGGGGCTGTCGATCGCCACCAGTTTCAATTTTACCCTGATCATGTCGCTTGGTGCCCCGGTCGGCGCCACCATCGGTGCGCTGACGGCGGATCGCTGGGGCCGCAAGCCGACCTTGGTGGGCGCCGCCGCCCTGGCGATCATCTTCGGCGCGATCTACCCCTTCATCCATGATCCCGCGCTGCTGCCGATCGTCGGCCTGGCGTTGACCATTCCGATCTACGTCCTGGTGGCGCTGCTGTTCGGCATCTATATCCCCGAGCTGTTCCCCACCGAGGTACGCCTGCGCGCCGCCGGCATCTGCAACACCTTTGGCCGCGGCGCGACCATCCTGACCCCGTTCATCGTTGTCAGCCTGTTCACCAACTACGGCATCGTTGGCGTACTCGCGATGATGATCGGCCTGCTGGCCGTGCTGATCGTCACGGTGCTGGGACTTGGCATCGAGCCGCGGCAACGCAGCTTGGAAGAACTGGCCAGCCAGCCGGATGAACTGCCCGATCCCGCCTCCGCCGCCGCCCGATAGGACCACGAATGGACAGCATCACCTTCGAACGTCAGCCGCAGGCCGAGACGGAACGGCGCCGCAAGTTGGTCGGGCAGGGGCGCTACACGGCGGATGAGCAATTCGCCGGTGCCGCGCATGCCGTGTTTGTGCGAAGTCCCCACGCACATGCCCGCATCGAGGCGATCGACACATCCGAAGCCGCGGGAATGGCCGGCGTCGTGCGGGTGCTGACCGGACAGGATTGCCTGGACGCCGACCTCGGCAATTTCCCCGTTATCGACCGTATCGGCAAAGACCTGATCATCCCGCACCGTCCGGTGCTGGCGCACGACATCGTCCGCCATCCCGGCGAAGCCGTGGCCTGCGTCATCGCCGAGACCCAGACGCAGGCGATGGACGCGGCGGAGGCCGTGCGGGTGGACTATGCCGCACTGCCCGCCGTGGTCGGGATCGTCGAAGCCCTGGCGGATGGCGCGCCCACGGTTCATCCGGCCGCGCCCGGCAACGTCGTGCTGCGCCACCAGTCCGGCAATGCCGATGCGGTGGCGGCGGCGATGCGGTCGGCCGCCCTGGTGGTCGAAACCGAGATCACGTTCCCTCGGCTTGCCCCGGTCACGCTGGAGCCCCGTGCCGCCGCCGCGCGCTGGGACGCCGCCACCGCCACCTATGACATCCGCGCCCCGCACCAGGGCATCAACGAGATGCGCCGCGACTTCGCCGCCGTCTTCGGCCTGCCTGGCACCCGCTTCCGCATCCTGCCAGGCGAGGTTGGCGGCGGCTTCGGTCCCCGCAACATCGCCTATCCCGAATACGCCGCCATCCTCCTCGCCGCTCGGCTGACCAATCGCCCCGTAGTTTGGCATGGCACCCGCAGCGAGTCGTTCCTGACCGACATCCAGGGTCGCGGCGTGCGGGTGCGCGGGCGGTTGGCACTGGATGCCGCCGGCAACTTCACCGCGCTGTCGATGGCGTATGATGCCGACCTGGGCGCCTATATCTCGCCGGTCGCGGCGTTCGCCGCCGTCAACAACCCGCTGCAATCGCTGACCGGCTGCTACGCCATCCCGGCCGCCCATGCCGTATTCAGGATGCTGCTCACGCATGCCGTCCCAACCGGCCCATACCGCGGCGCCGGCCGTCCCGAAATGGCCCTGCTGGTCGAGCGCCTGGTGGACAAGGCCCGTCAGCGGCTGGCGCTGGACCCGTTCCTGCTGCGCGAGCGCAACGCCATCCCCCCCGGCGCCTTCCCCTGGACCCTGCCCAGCGGCGCCCGCTACGACAGTGGCGACTTTCCCCGGTTGATGCGGACCGCTCGGGCGGCCTCGGACTGGGACAATTTCGAGACCCGACGGGCCGCGGCGGCGGCCCAAGGCGCGGTGCTGGGGCGAGGGACAGCGCTGTTCATCGAAGTCTCCGGCGGTGGCGGCGCGCCGGACGAGGCCAGCCTGACGCTGTCGGCCGTCGATGATCGCGCCGTGCTGCTGGTCGAGACCGTGACGGCGAGCACCGGGCAGTCGCATGCCCGGACCTTTGCCAACATCGCCTCGGCGCGGCTGGGGCTGCCGGAAGCAGCCGTCGAACTGCTCGCCAGTGATCCGGGCACCGCGTTGTCGGGGGCAGGGTCTTATGCCTCGCGCAGCACGATCGCCGCGGGCAGCGCGGTCGCGCGAGCCGCCGACGCGATCGCGGACCGGTTGCTCTCGATGGCCGGGCTGCGCGCCAATTGCGCGCCGGACGATCTGCACTTGGCGGATGAATGCGTGCTGCGTGTCGATGGCAGCGCCGTCTGCCGGCTGATCGACCTGCTGACCGAACCGTTGACAGAGATCGGCAAGGTGGCGCCGTCAAACGCCTTCGCCTCTGGCTGTCATGTCGCCGAGGTCGTCATCGATCGGGATACCGGGGTGGCGGTGCTGACCCGCTATCTGGCGGTGGACGATGCCGGCGTGACCATCGACCCCCAGGCGGCGCAGGCGCAGATCCAGGGCGGCATCGCGCAAGGCGTGGGTGAGGTCTTGGGGGAGGAGGCGGTGATCGATCCGGCATCCGGCCAGCCCTTCGCCGCCAGCCTGATGGATTACGCGCTGCCCCGCGCCAATGACTTTCCCGACTACCGGGTGCTGGAATGCAATACGCCGTCGCCGTTCAATCCGCTGGGTGTGAAGGGCATCGGCGAGGCCGGGACGACGGGCGCGTTATGCGCCGTGACGAACGCCGTGGCGGATGCGCTTGGCGGACGGGATTTGCCGGCGATGCCGTTCACCGCGCAGCGCCTGTGGCGGGCGATGGTGGGGTAAGTAAGGCGAGGGCTCCGCCCCTCGACCCCGCTAAGGGCTGACGCCCTTGGAACCCATTTAGGGGTTTGGGGGGAGAGGGGGCTACTCAGTCGTCGCAATCGCCTCGGTCGCCCCCTCTCCCCCCAAACCCCTGGACGGGGATCAAAGGGGCATCAGCCCCTTTGCGGGTCCAGGGCGGAGCCCTGGCCTTACCCCATCCACCCCGGCACCGGCAGGCCCTTGCTCCGCAGGAAGTCTGGGTTGAACAGCTTCGACTGGTAGCGTGATCCGCCATCGCACAGGATCGTCACCACGGTATGGCCCGGCCCCATCGAACGCGCCACCCGGATCGCCGCGGCGATATTGATCCCGGCGGAGGTGCCGACCGACAGCCCTTCATGGATTAACACCTCGAAAATCTGCTCCAGCGCTTCGGCGTCGGGAATGCGTTCGGCGTCATCGATCTGCACGCCATCCAGATTATCGGGCACGCGGGATTGGCCGATGCCCTCGGTGATCGATGATCCCTCGATCGTCAGGTCGTTGTGCTTCACCCAGCCGTACAGACCGCTGCCGAGCGGGTCCGCCAGCACGATGTGAATGCCAGGGTTATGCGCCTTCAGCGCCAGGGAGACTCCTGCCAGCGTGCCGCCGGTGCCACAGGCGCAGGTGAAGGCGTTGATCTGGCCGCCGGTCTGTTCCCAGATTTCCGCGCCGGTGCCGGTGCGATGGCCTTCCCGGTTCGCCAGGTTGTCGAACTGGTTGGCCCAGATCGCGTTGCCGGTCTGCTCCGCCATCTCCTCGGCCAGCCGGCGAGACAGGTGGACGTAGTTGCCGGGGTCGCGATACGGCTTCGCTGGCACCAGGCGCAGATCGGCGCCGATCATCCGCAGGAAGTCGATCTTCTCCTGGCTCTGGGTTTCCGGCATCACGATCACGCTGCGGTAGCCGCGGGCGTTGCCGACCAGGGTCAGGCCGATGCCGGTGTTGCCGGCGGTGCCTTCCACGATGGTGCCGCCGTCCCGCAAGGTGCCACGTTCCTCGGCATCACGAATGATCGCCAGGCCGGCGCGGTCCTTGACCGATCCGCCGGGGTTCATGAACTCCGCCTTGCCCAGGATGGTGCAGCCGGTTGCCTCCGACGCGCGTTTCAGCTTGATCAGCGGCGTGTTGCCAATCGCCTGAGCCAGGTCTTCCTGCCAGTTGGCACGATGATATAAGGCGGTCATTAATCCCCTCTTTCCCCAGCGGAGCGTGCAGTATGGTCGAGAATGTCCCCCCAACCCAGACCTGGGAAGCCCTGAAGGCAAATCCAGAGGCACAGCTTGTCGACGTCCGCACCGATGTGGAGTGGAACTTCGTCGGCGTCCCCGACCTGGAGGTGGCCGCGAAGCAGGTGCGGCTGATCCCATGGCAGGTTTATCCGTCGATGCAGCGGAACGCCTCGTTCGAGGACAACCTGAAGCAGGCCGGCCTGACCGCCGATAGCCACATCTACTTCATCTGTCGCAGCGGCGCCCGCAGCATGGCCGCGGCCCAGGCCGCGCGGGCCGCCGGCTTCCCGCATGTGTTCAACGTGGCGGACGGGTTCGAGGGTCCGGTTGACGCCGATAGCCATCGCGGCAGCACCGCTGGCTGGAAGGCCGATGGGTTGCCTTGGTTGCAGCGGTAGGCGGGACGTGGCGGTGGCCGGAACGGATACAGTGAAACAGACCAGAGAAGTCAATGGATCGAGTGGCGCTGAAATGAACGGCCCCCTGGCGTTGGACCATGTTGGTGGTTCCGAGCATGCCAGGGGCTTTGGCCAGGGCGACTTTTCGAGCCGTCATGAAGCCAGGCTACTCATCGTATGGCATCAAGTTATCGCAGCTGCAGCGAGAGCTTGAGACCCGGTTCAGCTCCACCATTCTCAGATTTCCTTGGTTGAACCGACGGATCTGAACATCTCCAGGACGAGATCAATGAAGTTGCGCAGCTTGGGGGATGGGTGCCGATCCGGCAGGGTCAGCAGATGAAGTGGCAAGGATGGCGTGGCTTGGTCGGCCAGCAGGTGGATCAGACGCCCGGACGCGATGTCGTCGGCAACCAGGATTTCGGGCTGCAGGATGATGCCCAAATGCTCCAGCGCGGCGGCGCGAAGGGCCTGTCCATTGTTGACGCGCAGGCTCCCGCCGACCTGGATCGCGACGTCGCCCTCCGGACCGGCGAAACGCCACACCCGCGGCTCGCCGGCATAGGTAAAATCAAGGCAATTGTGGGTTTGCAGCTCTGCCGGCGTGCGCGGATGCCCATGCGAACGTAGATACGACGGCGAGGCACATGCGACCAGCCGCAGCGGCGGCAAGGCCCGGGCAATCAGGCCTGAGTCTGGCAACGTGCCAGCCCGGACCGCGACGTCGAGTTCGTCGGCAAGCAGGTCAAGACGTTGGTCCTGTAGCACGAGATCGACCTGCACTTCCGAATGGCGGCGCAAATACGCGGCAATCATGCCAGGCATGACGGTCGTGCCGAGCGTCATTGACGTGGTGACGCGCAATAGGCCACGCGGCTTGGACTGCATCAGGTCGGCGGCCCCTTCGGCGATCTCGATATCGAGCAGGATGCGCCGGCACTGCTCGTAGTAGGCGCGGCCGAATTCGGTGACGCTCTGCTGCCTGGTTGTCCGGTTGAGCAGCAGCGCGCCGAGCCTTGCCTCAAGGTAGCGCACATGGTTGCCGATCATGCTGGGCGACAGCCCTTGGTCAGCGGCCGCGGCAGCAAAGCTGCCTCGCTCCACAGTCCGGACGTAGCTCTCCATCGCGATCAGGCGATCCATTCGAGACCTCCATTCACGAGTGTCATTAATAATCACTACTTTAAGCAGTCGCGGTCCGGTTTACATCAATCTCAGCAAACCGGAGATCAATATGCCTGAAGCTATCAACACTTTCGTTGTTGGCGCAGCCGGTCGCTTCGCCGGGCTGGTCGTGCCGGCGCTTGCCAGGCGGGGCGTTCGGCCACGCGGGCTTGTTCGCACGCCGGAACAGGCCGTCACGGCGCGCGGCAACGGTGCCGGCGAGATCGTCCTCGGCGACCTACGAGACAGGGCAAGCGTGGAGGAAGCACTCAAAGGCGTGGAACGCGCGTTCTATATCTCACCCGTCTTCCAGGACGACGAGGCAGCGATGGGCATCGGCTTCGTGGAAGCGGCCAAACGGGCGGGCGTGAGCCGGATCGTGTTCTCCACGATCATCCATCCCTCGCTTGAGCTGCGGAATCATTCATCGAAGAGGCCGATCGAGGATGCCCTGTTCAGGTCGGGTCTGGAATGCACCCTGCTCCGCCCGGCGGTGCTTTATCAGAACCTGGCCGCCGCCTGGCCGACCGTGATCAAGAGCGGCGTATTGGCCGAACCGTTCTCCTCGACCGCCCGGATCGCGCGGGTCGACTACCGCGATGTCGCCGAGGTGGCGGCAATCGCCCTGACAGAGGACCTGCTGCTCAACGGGACGTTTGAGCTGAGTGCCGACGGCGGACAGAACCGCGAGCAGGTGGCTGCGACCGCCAGCCAGGTATCGGGGCGGACGATCAAGGCCGCGGCACCCAGCTTCGAGGAATGGGTGGCAAAGGCCCATCTCCCCTACAACGCCGAGCAGAAGCGCCAGCTCGGCGCAATGTACGCCCACTATGACCAGCACGGGCTGCTCGGTAACCCGTTCACGCTGCGAACGATCCTCGGCCGCGAGCCCCGCTCGATGCATGAGTTCTTTGCCGACCTGATGGACGGAACGCCGACCACGATCGCCTGAGGGTTCCAAGCCCGGACTTCGGAAAACCGAAGTAACACTTTACACACAAAACGGAGGAAGGCTGGATGACAATTCTCGTTGTCGGCGGTACCGGGCAAATCGGAAGCTTGGTGGTCAGCAAGCTGGCCGAGCACGGCGCCGAAATCGTCGTGCTGACTCAGCATCCGGAAAAGGCGCAACTGCCACCTGGGGTGCGGGCGGTCAAAGGCGATGTGCTGGACCCTGAGACGATTAGAGCCGCGTTGCGGGGCGTCGACACGCTGTTCCTCCTCAACCCCGTCGTCGCCGATGAACTGACGCGAGCGCTGCTGACTTTGCGGCTCGCGTCGGATGCTGGATTGAAGGGCATCGTCTATTTCTCGATGGCCAACGCGGATGCACTCGTGGACGTGCCGCATGCGGCTGCGAAGTATGCTGGCGAGCGGATGATCGAGAAATTGGATCTGCCTGCGACCATCCTGCGTCCGAACTACTTTTTCCAGAACGACGCGATGATCAAGGAGGCGCTTCTCGGCAAAGGCGTCTACGCGATGCCCATCGGCAACACCGGCGCCGCGATGGTCGACATCCGCGACATCGCGGATGTCGCGGCGCTTGAACTGCTGAAGCGTGACCGCGCCACGCAGAGGCTGCCGCGCGACCTCATAGACATATCGGGTCCCGAGATCCTGACCGCCAACAGCATTACCGCGATCTGGACGGATGTGCTTGGCAAGCCGATCGGCTATGGCGGCGGCGACCTGGATGTCTTCGAACAGCAGAGCCGCGCGCATATGCCGTCCGCGATGGCTCTTGACGTCACGCTCATGTTTGACGGCTGGCAGAAGATTGGGGTGTTGCCGATGCCGGGAGCCATCGAACGCCTGACAGCGATGCTTGAGCGGCCGCTACGCACATATCGTGCCTTCGCCAAGGAAACAGCGGCGCAGTGGCGTTCCTGACGCAGTTGGCTCCGGAAGGTCCATTCGCGATGGATCTTCCGGACCTTCCCTGCACAGAGCAAATGTAGCCTTCGACCACGGATGTCGATGAGCTGCCCGGGCGGGGGTTATGCCTTTCGGTCCGACGTTTCGGAGAAGCGTCAAAGCCGCGCCCAAAAATGCGAATGGGTACTACGGGCTTCATCCGGTAGCATTCGGGCTCCTGCCCGACCTGATAGTCCGGCCCGCAGCGATGGGATGATCATCGTTGGGCCACTCATGCCACGGGCGCATCAACCGTCAGCCGCAGCACTGCCATCCAGGGGAAGCGCGTATCCAGGACAATCCCCTCCGGCGTCGCCAGCTTTCCATCATTCGTCACCGGAACGCTATTCATCGTCACCGAGTCCTCCACATTGCCGCCAATCACCGCGATCTGCCCCGGAACCATCGTATCCACCACGATATCGCAGTGCGAGGTGAACAGGCCGGGCGTCGGCAGATCCTCATAGCGCAGGCCGCGAGCCGAACCGCGGCCGAAACAGATCAGATCACCAGGCCGCGGCGCGTAGTCTTGCACGCGTTCGGTCGCCACCAGCCATTCCGTCGTCTGCCCCAGGGAAACCCGCCGAGCCGCGTTGATATAGTCGGCATGGTCGGCGGAATAGGGGAAACGCCGCCCTGCCCCGGCAATGCGCATAACATAAGAAACGAAAGCCGCCGACCACGCGTAGTCGCCGTCCTGATCCGGTGGAAACACCATGCCCTGGCCATCATGCTTGCCGGTCCAGCCGCTTTCGGCCGATTCGGCGTTCAAGCCGAACCACCAGTATTCGCCGACCCGCTGCCACAGGCCTTCCTGCCGTTCCGGCTTGATCGTTCGGCTGGCATCCACGTCCGGGTCGGCCCGGTTCTGTCCGAACAGCCGCCACTCCCGCAGCGCGATGGCGACCACGGCGTCCCGGGAAAACGGCTCGAACGGAACCTTGGCGAAGGGTGGCACGTGGGCGTCAGGCATTGGTCTTCCCATGCAGGCGGTTAGCACGAACAGCAGCGGAATGAGCAGCCAGCGTATTGCCTTGGCGTTGACCCGACTCATTGAGAGCTTCCCTTTATCCGCTGGCGGATCAAGCCTTGCAAACCGCCCAAAAGAATGTTTCGGTGAAGAGATATCAAATCGTCGACAATGGCGCACCTTCATTTCCACGTCATGGCAAACGCGGACCCGCCACGAGACGTGAATCAGATCAACCGGTTCGTCATGCTCCGTTATTGCCGGTCTATGACAGAACGATCGCCTGAACGGCCGCATAATCCGTTAATGAAGTAGTAATAAACGCATGCGACAACCGGCACAGGCTTGCCGTCTTCATGCCGTCGGAAAAAAGTTCCTGCTGATGATCATGCGCCGATCCGCCTTCGTCCACCTGCTCGATCTTGCTGGCGCCAGCACGCTGGCAATTCATGCCGTCACACAGATGCGGGTCACCGTCACGTCCGATGTGGTTCGGCTGATCCGCTGGTTCGATCAGCCGGTTGAACTGGAGACCGCACTGTCCGAACTCGCCGAGGCCCTGGGCTCCGACCCAGCGACGGTCCGGGCCTGCGCTCTCATGCTGCTGGAACGCGGCATCCTGAGCGACCTGACAGCCGAACAGGAGCATCAGGCAACCACGCGTGTGATGACCGGCGTGCATGGCCGCGATCCGACGGCGGAACTCGACCGCTATCGCCGCTCGCACATGGAAGGTGCGCATCCATACTGGGCGGTCGAGGCGCCGCATGCCCTCGCCGGTGCGACCGGCTTGCGGCGACGGCTCGACGTGCTGCTGCTGGGCGACTGCGATGTGCAGATGGAAGCGGACTTCCTGCGGCGTGAGGCGGCACGTCGCGGCGTCGACCTTCGTGCCGCCGCGTCTTTCGCCAGCGACATCGAACTGGCCCGCGAACGGCGGCACGACGCCATCATCATTGGCGCCCTGCAAGCCAGGCACGCCATCGTTCTGGGCGATCCGGAGCATCACAACGGCGATCCCGCCAGGGTCTATGTCGAGGCCGTCGAGACCCTACTGAAGAAGCTGCGCGCGATCACCGCCGCGCCAATCCTGATCGACGGCCTGCCTGAGCCGACGGTTCAGCCGCTGGGTTACGCCGATCGCGGCATCCACAGCCACCGCAACCGCTTCCGCCGCACCAACCTGGCACTGGCGCAATGCGCCGAGACCTTTCCCGATGTCCACCTGGTCGATGTCGCGGCGGCACTCGGCGCCGCGGGCAGCGCAACCCTGCTGGACGATGGCCTGGTGTCATTCACCCATTTCGGTTCCGCCGGCTGGATGCTGCAACGCCCCGCCAATGAGCTTGCCGCGGTTCACCACCAGTTCCCGGACATGCAGCCGCTGGCGGACCATGTCGGCGGCGATCCCTATCGCCGGGAAGCGGTCATGGCGCGCGTCCACATGGACACGCTGTCGATCGCGCTCGCCCTGGAACGAAAGAAATGCGTCATCGTCGATCTGGATGGCGTGCTATGGCCCGGGGTGCTGGCGGAAACCGGCAGCCCGTTTGCCTGGACACCGGAGATCGGCGGCCCGAATTCCTACGTCGGGCTGTACTTCGGCATCCATGAGGCCCTGCGCATGCTGCGCCGTCGCGGCATCCTGCTGGCCTGCGTCAGCAAGAATGACGAGGCGACGGTGCGGGCGCTCTGGCAGTATCAGCAGCACGATCCGCGCCACCGGCTGTTGCGGCCCAACCATTTCGTCAGTTCGCGTATCAACTGGCGGGACAAGGCGGAAAACATCCGCTCCATCGCCGAGGAACTTGGCTTCCCGCTGGACGACTTCCTGTTCGTCGATGACAGCGCGCGGGAGCGGGAGCGCATCCGCCAGACCCTGCCGGATGTCGCGGTGCTGGGCGAGGACCTGTTCGCGCTGCGCCGAATCCTGCTGACCGATCCGCGGCTTCAGCCGTCGCGGCTGACCGAGGAAGCCGCCCAGCGCAGCGAACTGGTCAAGGCGCAACTCGATCGTTCCAAGCTGCGGGCCAGCCTCGTGGATGAGAGCAGCTTCGTCGCCTCGCTCGCGGTTGTCTCGACCGTCGAACAATTGGCCGTTGAAACGGCGACGCCGGTGGTGCTGGACCGCATCAGGGAACTGATCGCCCGCACGACGCAGTTCAACGCGACCGGCCGCGCTTTCGCGCTGGCGGAACTGCGGCGGCTGATCGACAGCGGCGAAGGCAAGGTGTTCATCCTGCGCATGCGCGACCGTCTGGCGGATCATGGCCTGGTGGGTGCCGCGGTCGTCGTGGCCGGCGAGATCCTGAACTTCGTGCTGAGCTGCCGTGTCATCGGCCTCGACGGCGAGCGTGCGCTGCTGGCCGCGATAATCGACAGCGCCAGAGGCCAGGTGCCGGAACTCCTCGGCCGCATCCTGGCGACTGACCGAAACATCCCGGTCCGGCATCTTTATGCGGACAATGGCTTCACCGATTGTGGGCAAGGCTGCTGGGCGATGGCCCTGTCGCTGCCGGAGTTGACCGACTCAATCGAAACAATGTTCAAGATCGCCGACAGACTTGTTCCGGACATGGCGCCAGCGGTCCCATGAAAAGGAAACCAGTTGCATGAGTGCGACACTTCACCGGTCAACCTCGGCGCATGACGTATTGCCGGGCGATCGGCCGCCTGGCTGCTACGGCATGACAACCGAAGGGAAATTCTACTCGTTTGAAGAGCAGTATGGCCGGCCTGTGATCCTGATCCTAGCGGGTGCCGATGCGGTGCCGAAGCTGACAGCGCTTTTCGGCGACTTTGCTGCGTCCCTGGCGACGTTTTCCGCCCGCAACGCCGACGTGCTGCTGGTGGTGGACGACAATCCGCGGCGGCTGTTTCAAGGCGATGGACCCCCGCTTCGGACAGTGGACTGCGGCGGCTTCCTCGACCGCTGTGGCGTCGGCCCGCGCGACGGCCTGGTGCTGGCGCTGGACCGCAACCTGCGCGTGGCATTGCGTCTGCTGCTGCCGGCACAGCAATCGGATGCCATCAAAACCTGCCTCGACAGCCTGGACCAGATGTCGCACGACTCGTCCTCTCATGCAGCTCAGCCGGCGCCGACCATCGTGCTTCCGAACCTTCTGCCGCGCGATGTCTGCCGATCCCTGATCGAGCGGTTCGAGAACAGCCCCACCATCGATGGCGAGGTGGCGCGGATTGATGCCGACGGCATCGTGCGCAGCGTGATCGATCACAAGAAGAAGCACCGGCGTGACATGATGATCGCGCCGGACGAAGAACTGCATGGGATGCTGCGGGATACCTTGCTGCGCCGCTGCGTCCCGGAGATCGCCAAGGCTTTCCAGGTGCATGTTTCACATACCGACCGCATCCTGATCTCACGCTACGACGACAAGGGCGGCTGGTTCCGCCGCCACCGCGACAACGTGGCCGAGAACGTCGCGTTTCGGGAGTTCGCACTGTCGCTCAACCTCAACACCGAAGATTATGCCGGCGGCCACCTGTTGTTTCCTGAATACAATGATCATCACTACCGCCCACCGACCGGTGGCGGCGTGATCTTTTCCACAGCAATCCTGCACGAGGCAGCACCGGTCGTCAGGGGTTGCCGCTACGTGCTGCTGACGTTCTTTCACAGCGCGGCGGCCGAAGTCCGCCGTCAGGCTTACACTGCCCGGACATCGGCTGGCTGAGGCTGGCTCGGCTAGTGCAGTGTCCCTTACGTGCTCGGTCGCCTGGCCATGACGAACTGGTGCAACCTGATCGGAAACCGCTCTAACGCCGTTCCGGAAACAGCGCCAGCAGCCCTTCGGCGGAGGCCGCGCAGCACCCTCGCTCGGTGATCAGCCCGGTCACCAGCCGAGCCGGGGTGACGTCGAAGGCGGGGTTGGCGGCGCGGCTGTCGGTGGCGACGACGCGCATCGTGGCGATCGTTCCGTCCGCCATCTGGCCGGTCATGTCGGTGACCTCGGCGGCGGCGCGTTGCTCGATCGGGATTTCCGCCACGCCGTCGGACACGGTCCAGTCGATGGTGGAGGACGGCATCGCCACCCAGAACGGCACATCGTTGTCCCGCGCCGCCAGGGCCTTCAGGTAGGTGCCGATCTTGTTGGCCGCATCGCCGGTGCGGGTGACCCGGTCGGCGCCGACAATGACCAGATCGACCATGCCGTGCTGCATGAAGTGGCCGCCGGCATTGTCCGCCACCACGGTATGCGGGACACCGTGCTTGCCGAGTTCCCACGCGGTCAGCGCCGCACCCTGGTTGCGCGGCCGCGTCTCGTCCACCCAGACGTGCAGATCGATCCCGGCATTGAACGCGGCGTAGATCGGCGCCAGCGCGGTGCCCCAGTCCACCGTGGCAAGCCAGCCGGCATTGCAGTGCGTCAGCACGTTCACCGCATGCCCCAGGGGACGCCCCAGGGGACGCCCCATGCAACGCGGCTGCCGCGCCGCCGCCTGGATCAGCGGCAGCCCATGCCGGCCAATCGCCTCGTTCCGCGCCACATCCTCATCGGCGATCAGCGCGGCTTCTTCATAGGCGACGGCGACGCGTTCGGATGGCAGGGTGTTGCGCAAGCGGGTCAGCATCCGCTCCAGCGCCCAGCGCAGGTTGACCGCCGTCGGCCGGGTCGCGCCGATCAGCTCGGCGTCCCGCTCCATCGCCTCGGTCGAGGCATCATTCCGCAGCGCCAGGCACAGCGCATAGGCGGCGACGGCACCGATCAGCGGCGCACCGCGCGCCTGCATGGAACTGATCGCGTGGGCCGCCTGATCCCGCGTCACCAGCCGCACGACATCCAGCGACCAGGGCAGCTTCGTCTGGTCGAGGATGTGAACCGACCAGCTGTCTTCGGTGTCAACCCAGACGCTGCGATAGGCGGTGCCGTTTATTTTCATGGCCTGATGCTCATCGGGCGGAGATCCGCTGCGCCAGTACGCATACCAAGGTAAACAGGCGGCGGGCGGTGTCAAAATCTATGTCGATCTTGCCGGCCAGCCGCTGCGTCATCAGGTCCGCACCTTCGTCATGCAGGCCGCGGCGACCCATGTCGATCGCCTGGATGCGGGCCTCACGGCCTTCCTCGACCGCCTTAATGTGACTGTCCACCAGCAACTGGTAGTCCTTCACCAGCCGCCGGAACGGCCCCAGCGCCAGCCCTATGGCGGTCAGCGGCTGACCGGCGGCATCGCGGATGTCGAAAATCAGCCGACCTTCCAGAATCGACAGATGCAGGGCATACGGACCTGGCTTGTCAGTGCCGATCAACGGCGCGAAGTGGTTGGCGGCAGCAAGGTCGGCGACCGCCTGCTCCCGGTCCGCTTCGATGAACGGCGGCAGGTTGGCGGGCTGCTCGCCATCCAGGATCACACGATCCAGGCGAGCGGCCCGTGTCGTGGCCTCGGTCATGCCGGGTCGGTCTCGGTCTTCAGCATGTTCAGCGTCAGCATCAGTCCCACCGTGCCGCCCTTGACCGGCCGCAGCAAACCTAGCGCCAGCAAGACTGTCAGCGGCAGGAAAATCACCGACATCAGCCAGAGCGGCGGTTCGTCCATGCGGTCCACCATATACAGCAGCGGCACGATGACATGGCCCGTGATCAGGATGGTGATGTAAGGCGGCGCATCGTCGGCGCGTGCCGAACCGAGCGGCGCGCCACAGTTGTCGCAGGCTGGAACCACGCGAAGAAAGCCGTTGAACAGGTGCGCCTTGCCGCATGCCGGGCAGCGGCCCAGCAAGCCGCGTCCAATGGCGGTGGCCATTGGCGGATGCGGCCAGGATCGCGTCTTGGTCGGCGGTGTCGAGGGCAGTTCGGCCGGCCAGCGTGTCGGGGTCATCTGCGGGTCCTTCAGGCCATCATGGCGAACGTCACGATTCAACTGGTGGCCTGCCCCCGAAGTTCGCCATATCTCGTGACGGACGGTGGGAATAAGCAGGCCACTGCGAACAAGGAATTAGTGGCCGGGGTTCGGGTTCGCCCACTACGGCGAAATTCTGACCCAGGACATTAGTTGCCGTTCGCAGCATCAGGATACGCCGTGCTGCACCGCAATACCATATCCGGCGTCTTGCTCCGCGATGCGAGGGGCGGCACCCTGTTTTCATGACACGCATCCTGGTGATCAACCCGAACCGCTCAACCGCCTGTTCCGCGGGAATTTCGACGGCGATCGAGCCGTTCCGCTTCGCCGCCGGACCCGCGCTTGATGTCGTTACACTGGAAGACGGGCCGCCCGCGATCTACACGTGGCGCGACTGGCATGCGGCGGTGGCCCCCCTCTGCCAGCGGATCGAGCGCGAGACGGCGGACGCCTTCATCATTGCCTGTGCCTCCGATCCGGGCCTTGAAGCGGCTCGTTCGGTCACCACCCGACCGGTCTTCGGCATCTTCCGTTCGGCTGTCGCGGCGGCGGTGGCTCGGGCGGAACGGTTCGGCGTGATCGCCATCGTGGAGGCGTCGAAAGCCCGCCATCGCGCGGCACTGCGAGCCATCGGGCTGGAAGGCCGGCTGGCGGGCGAGGTCGCGCTGAACATCACGATGGAGAGCCTGCTGGAACCGCTCACCGCGGCGCAGGCGCTGATCGCGGCGGGGCAGGCGGTGGCGGATATGGGGGCAGAAACGATTATCCTGGGCTGCACCGGCATGGCGCATCATCGTGCGGCGCTGCAGGCGGCGATCGGACTGCCGGTGATCGAGCCGGTGCAGGCGGCGGTGGGGTTGGCGCTCGTGGCCGCTTCGCCGCATTGGCCCTGAGCCTGCTGCTTCCCGCAAACATTCCGTGGCTCATGGCGACAGGCATCTTGCGGTCAGCCCGGCAGCAGACAGGTCCCCTCTGTAGAGCGGTTTCCGATCAAGTTGCACAAGTCCGTCATGGCCGGGACAAGCCCGGCCATGACGGGTTCAAAACGGATCAACCTGATCGAAAACTGCTCTAGCCGCCCAACGGTTTCTTCCATACCGGCGGTTCCGTCGCTCCCACTTGGTTGGTGATCCGCATGTAAGCTTCCGGCCGGCGATGCTTTTCGAAAGCAAAGATCGTCGTCCGTCCCAGGGCGCACATGTCCAGATCGCAGTCCGCCACGATCAGCTCGTCATCCCAGCTTGCCGCCATCGCGATGATCTCGCCTTGCGGGTTGACAATGATCGAGTGGCCGAACAGCTCGTTGCCATCTTCAATACCGGCCTTCGCCGTGGCGACCGCGAAACAGGCATTCTGGTAGCAGCCGGCCTGGATCGACAGATGCGAATGGAATACCCGCAGGTGATGCGCCTCGAACATCCTGCCATCCCCCATCCTGCCATTCACGGGCGCCTCCATGTTCAGGCTCGGCGTGTTGTAGCCCAGCGCGACCAGCTCGACGCTCTGCAAGCCAAGCACCCGCCAGGCCTCCGGCCAGCGGCGGTCGTTGCAGATCAGCATTCCCATGTTCACCGCGTCCAGGCCGCCCATCGGCGCGCGGATGACCGGGAAGCCCAGGTTGCCGACTTCGAAATACCGCTTCTCCAGGTGTTGCACACGGCGCGCGGGCTCATGCTCCGCGTGACCCGGAAGATGCACCTTGCGATATTTCAGCAGTACGTCCCCCGCCGGGCTCACCAGGATCGCGGTGTTGAAGCGTCGCTTGCGGATGCGGCCGGTATCATCCGCTTCATGTGCGATCTCCGCGAAGCCCAGGTGAAAGCCGATGCCATACCGTGCCGCGGCTTCGAACAGCGGCGCCGTCTCGTTCGACGGCATTTCGGATTCGAACCAATGATCCGCCTGTTCGATATCGGCATGATAGTGGCGCGGGAAGAATGTCGTCAGCGCCAGCTCCGGGAACACCACCAGTTCGACACCACGCCGGTGCGCCCGCTGCATCAGCCGGATCATCCGTTCGACGGCAACGGATCGTGGTTCGGCCTTTTGGATCGGACCAAGCTGAGCGGCGGCGACGGTGACAATGCGGGACAAGGCTTCTCTCGTGTGCTGATGCGGATCACGCCACTTTATAACAGACCAGCCGCCGTGCAACCGGCGCGACTTGCCGTTCCGCCGATGCGATCCTACGAAGCAGGCGGATGGCCTGGACCTTCAGGCCGATTGCGTCGCGCGGCAACCTGACAGTGTGGCGCGGCAAGGAGGAAACTGAATGATTGTACATGACGTCCGGGTTCACCCGTCGAAGCAGGACCTGAAGCGCGACAACCAGCTTGCCTGGAAGATTGCCGGCGTGGCCGCCGACCGGGTCGCGGTCCCCAAGGACGTGGCGGCGATGATCGTCAACCGCATCATTGACAACGCCTCGGTCGCTATCGCCGCGATCAATCGCCGCCCGGTCGTCTCGGCCCGCGACATGGCGCTGGCACGCCCGAACAAGAACGGCGCCACGGTGTTCGGCGTCGCCGCCGGCAAGCGCGTCAGCCCGGAATGGGCCGCCTGGGCGAACGGCACCGCAGTGCGCGAGCTCGACATGCACGACACGTTTCTTGCCGCCGACTACTCGCATCCCGGCGACAACATCCCGCCGATCCTCGCGGTGGCGCAGACAACGGACAAATCCGGCCGCGAGCTGATCCGCGGGCTGGCCACCGGCTACGAGATCCAGATCGACCTGGTGCGCGCGATCTGCCTGCACGAACACAAGATCGACCACATCGCCCATCTGTGTCCGGCGCAGGCCGCCGGCATCGGCACCTTGCTCGGCCTCAAGCAGGACATGATCTTCCAGGCGGTGCAGCAGGCGGTGCATGTCAGCTTCACCACACGCCAGTCGCGCAAGGGCGAGATCAGCTCCTGGAAAGCCTACGCGCCCGCGCACGCGGGCAAGCTGGCGGTCGAGGCGGTCGATCGCGTACTGCGGGGCGAAGGCGCGCCAAGCCCGATCTACGAAGGCGAGGACAGCGTCGTTGCCTGGATGCTGAACGGTCCCGAGGCGCATTACCAGGTGCCGCTGCCGGCGCAAGGCGAGCCCAAGCGCGCCATTATGGACAGCTACACCAAGGAGCACAGCGCCGAATACCAGTCGCAGGCGCTGATCGATCTGGCGTTCCGCATGCGCGAGAAGATCGAGGACCTCGGTACGATCGAGAAGATCGTGATCCACACCAGCCATCATACGCACTACGTGATCGGCACCGGCGCCAATGATCCGCAGAAGCTGGACCCGAAGGCGAGCCGGGAGACATTGGATCACTCGATCATGTACATCTTCGCCGTCGCCCTTCAGGATGGCACCTGGCATCACGTCGACAGCTACGCGCCGAAGCGGGCGGCGCGCGCCGATACCGTGAAGCTGTGGCACAAGATCGAAACGACGGAAGACCCGGAGTGGACGCGCCGCTACCGCGCCACTGATCCGAACGAGCTGTCCTTCGGCGGCCGGGTGGAGATCTTCCTGCGTGACGGCAGCAAGGTGGAAGACGAGATGGCGGTGGCCAACGCGCATCCCTTGGGTGAAAAGCCGTTCGGCCGCGAGGACTACATCCGCAAGTTCGAGATCTTGACCGACGGGATCATCACCGCACGGGAAGCGAACCGTTTCCTGGAAGCGGTGCAGGACCTGCCGAGGCTGCCGGCCGGCGAGCTGCACCGGCTGAACGTGGCGCTGCCCGCGGGTGCGTTGACCATCGGCAAGCCAGGATTGTTCTAGCAGGAGGAACCAGACATGAGCGAGACCACGCCGCTACCCAACCGCACGAAGAAAGGCGTCGGCCTGTCCGGCATCACCGCGGGCAACACCGCCTTGTGCACCGTCGGCCGCTCCGGCAACGATCTGCACTATCGCGGCTACGACATCCTTGAATTCGCCGACAGCAGTGAATTCGAGGAGATCGCCTATCTGCTGGTGCATGGCCTGCTGCCGACGCGTGCCGAACTAGCCAGCTACAAGGCCAAGCTGAAGGCGTTGCGCGGTCTGCCGGCATCGCTGAAGGCGGTGCTCGAAGCCCTGCCGCCGGCGACGCATCCGATGGATGTCATGCGTACCGGCGTGTCCGCGCTGGGCTGCATGCTGCCGGAGAAAGACGACCAGAACCCGGCCGCCGCACGCGACATCGCCGACCGGCTGATGGCCTCGCTTGGCTCGATGCTGCTCTACTGGTTTCACTACGCCCATAACGGCAAGCGCATCGACGTGGAAACCGATGACGATTCCATTGGCGGCCACTTCCTGCATCTGCTGCACGGCAAGTCGCCATCCGCGGAATTCGTGCGCGCCATGCATACCTCCTTGATCCTGTATGCGGAGCATGAGTTCAACGCTTCAACCTTTACCTGCCGTGTCGTGGCCGGCACCGGTGCCGACATGTACTCGGCGATCACCGCCGGCATCGGCGCGTTGCGCGGGCCGAAGCACGGCGGCGCCAATGAAGTGTCGTTCGAAACACAAAGCCGCTACACCTCGCCCGACGAAGCCGAAGCCGACATTCGCAAGCGTATCGAAGCCCGCCAGGTCATCATCGGTTTCGGTCATGCGGTCTATACGATCAGCGATCCGCGCAACAAGGTGATCAAGGAAGTCGCGCGCGGATTGTCGCGGTCGGCCGGTTCAATGAAACTGTTCGACATCGCCGACCGCATCGAGGCGACGATGTGGGACGCCAAGAAGATGTTCGCCAACCTCGATTGGTTCAGCGCCATCAGCTATCACATGCTGGGTGTCCCCACCGCGATGTTCACACCGCTGTTCGTGATTTCCCGCACCTCTGGGTGGGCGGCGCATGTCATGGAGCAGCGTGTCGACAACAAGCTGATCCGTCCCACCGCCAACTATACTGGCCTTGAGAATCAGACATTCGTGCCGATCGACCAACGCGGCTGAACAGTGTTTTTGCTCCGTGTTGGAACCGCCGCGGCAGCGATGTCGCGGCGGTTATTTTTTCCATACGCGCCTGAAACGCTATGCACAGAGATTTTTGCGGCAATCAACCCTTGAAAGGTTGCTTTTCGTTGACAACCATGGAGTAGACGCGGAATAGCGGAAACTGTGTTTGCAAATCGATTCGCTTGCCTCGCTCCGGCTGTCGATGCGCGCAGACATCTAGCAGAAGGACGGTCGATGGGCCGCGACCTTGGAAAGCCGACGAAAAGTCGATCAAGCACCGAAACATGTGCGCCGGGCAGCCGCGTATCAGTCCGGCGGATGTTCGTCCGATCGATTGCCACCGAAGCTCGACGGTTTTGTCCATGAAACAAATTTCGCCGCGCGGTGGCAGGAAGCGCGGATGCTTTGCTCGACTCGCGGCCCGGCTTGGTCCGGAGAAAGTCACAACGAAAAGCTGGTCAACAAGGAGTTTTACAGGTGAGCACTGAAGATTCAATCATCGAGACGCCGCGGGCGCAAGCCATCGAGACGCCGCGGGCGCAAGCCATGGCGATGCGCGCCGCAGTGAAGAAGGCGCCGGCAAGGAAGCCCGTCGCGAAGAAGACGGCCGTCAAGGCACCGGCTAAGAAAGCCGCCGCCAAGCCGATGGCGACGAAAACCCCGGCGAAAGCCGCAGCGAAGACATCGGCCAGCAAGAAGGTCACGGCGAAGAAGCCTGCTGTCGTGGCGAAGAAGGCCGCTGCTCCGGCCAAGAAGACCGCCGCGAAGAAGGCCGCCGCGCCGGCCAAGAAAGCCGCTGCTCCGGCCAAGAAGACCGCCGCGAAGAAGGCCGCTGCCCCTGCGTCCAGATCCGCGGCGCCGGCAAAGAAGTCAGCCACTCCGGTCAAGAAGGCCGTCGCGAAGAAGCCCGTCGCGAAGAAGGCCATGCGCAGGACGAAACCACCCGTCGTCTCCACCCCCGCGCCCGAGGTCACTCCTGTCGCAGCGAGTGAGGCGCAGGATTGATCGTATTCGTGCCTGACGACGAAAAGGCGCCCTCGTGGCGCCTTTTTGTTGCTGGACCATTTTCAGCCTGACTGCGCAGGCTGAAAATGGTCTATCTCCATGTCTGATCGCGTGATCGACGCCCTTTGGACGTTCTGCCCAGCGCGATCATGCCCAGCGCGATCATGCTCTAACTGAAGGTCCGCAGCAGGTCGTCCACCTGGTCGGAATCCAACAACCGAGGAGACTGGTTCCGCAGCATCAGGAACAGTTTCGCGGCTTCCTCCAGTTCCTCGGCGGCATGGACCGCATCAGTCAGCGTCTTGCCGGATACCACCGGACCATGATTTGCCAGCAGCACCGCACGCGCATCATGCGCCGCGGCATGGATCGCCGGCTCCATCGCCGGGTCGCCCGGACGATAGTAACGAATGATCGGCATGTGCCGGCCGACACGCATGACGAAATACGGTGTCAGCGGCGGGATTGGATTCCCCTGGTCGACATCAGGCAGGCACGACACCGCCGTCGCCTGGGTGGAATGAAGATGCACCACCGCGCCCACATCCGCGCGTGCCCGATAGAAGGCGCGATGCATGAACACCTCCTTGGACGGCTTGTCGCCGCCGACATGGTGGAAGTCGGCATCCAGTTTCGACAGTCGGGACGGTTCGAGTCTGCCAAGATTCGAATTGGTCGGCGTCATCAGGTAGCCGTCCGTCAGCCGCGCGCTGATATTGCCGGCGCTGCCGACCGAAAACCCGCGCGCGAACAGACTGAAGGCCAGTTCGCAGAGCAGTTGCCGCGTGTCTCGCTCGTTCATGTCCGTGCTGTCCGAAAGGCCTTCAGGAAGAAGTCGGTCGCACCGAAATTCCCCGACTTCAGCGCCAGCATCAGGTCGGGCCCGCTGCCCTCCGCATAGGTCCAGGGCACACCTGGATCGATCTCGCCGCCGATGCGCAGGGATCGCACCCTCAGCCGTCCGACCACGGCGCCGGAGGTCTCGCCGCCAGCCACGACGATCCGCCGCACGCCTCGCGCCACCAGACCCTCGGCAATGCGTGCGACCGCGTCCTCGACCAGCGCGCCAGCCTGTTCCCGGCCGAGCCTGGATTGCAGCGCCGCCACCTTGTCTGGCCCGGTGGACGCCGCGATCACCACGGGTTTGTCGCCCAGCCGCCCGGATGCCCAGTCCAGCGCGGCCGAACTCAGCGCCGCCGCGTCGGGTGTTGCCAGCGCGTCCACGTCCAGCACCGGCACGTGCTCTCGGGCAAAGCCGATCTGCGCCAGCGTGGCGCGCGAGCACGAGCCGGCCAGCACCGCGCAGGGACCTTCCAGCATGGGCAGGGCGGCTGGATCGGTCGCCGCCGCCAGCAGGCCGGCCCGCCGGAAATTCGCTCCCAGCCCCAGCGCGACGCCCGATCCGCCGGTGATCAGCGCATGCGCCGCCGCCGCTTCACCGATCGACACCAGGTGCGCATCGGTGATGGCATCGATGATGGCGTAGCGCCGGCCCTGTTCCTTCAGGCGCGTCATCGCGTCACGGATCGCCGCGACGCCCTGATCGACGGTCATGAACGGCACCAGCCCGACCGTGCCCTCGGTCTGCCGCGACAGCACGCGCACCAGGTTGGCATCGGTCATCGGCGTCAGCGGGTGGTTCTCCATGCCGCTTTCGTTCAGCAGCGTACCGCCGACGAACAGATGCCCCTGGTAGACCGTGCGGGCATTGGTCGGAAACGCCGGACAGGCCAGCGCGAAGCCGCAGCCAAGCGCGGCCACCAGCGCATCCGCCACCGGGCCGATATTGCCGCGTTCAGTGCTGTCGAAGGTGGAGCAGTATTTGAAGAAGAACTGCCGAGCGCCCGCGGCTTGCAGCCATGTCAGCGCGGCCAGGCTTGCGTCGATCGCCTGTCGCGCCGGCGCGGTGCGCGACTTGAGCGCCACCACCACCGCGTCCGCTTCCGGCACCGTCTGGTCCGCCGCCGGCGTGCCGATAAGCTGCACCGTGCGCAACCCGCCGCGCACCAGCATCGAGCAAAGATCGGTTGCTCCGGTGAAGTCGTCGGCGATCGCGCCAAGCAGCATGATGTCCTCCTGTTTTTATTCCGCCAGAACAGCGGCGAGCCGCATTGCCTGCTCGTGCCACGATGGCAGAGATCGACCGGACTGCCACGCCATGTCCGCCATCTCCCGGCGCAACGTCCGGTCGAAGATCAGCCGGCGCATGGCTTTCGATAACTGTCCCACATCTCCTGGCGGACAGACCACACCGGCTTCCGGCCCGACCAGGGTTGGCGCCGCTCCTGTGGCGGTGACGGCGACGGTAATACCACGGCGCAACGCCTCCGCCATCGCCGTGCCGTAGCCCTCCAGCCAGGATGCCAGCGCGAACAGGTCGGCGTTCTGCCAGAGGGTCTCCATCGCCGTCACCTCGATCTCGTCGGTGAAATGAACGTGATGCGCGATGCGGCATTCCTCGGCCAGCGCGAGCAGCCCTTGCGCATGCACCGGGTCGCGGTCAGCCGAACCAACGATCGTCAGGTGCCAGTCCAGGTCGAACAGCCGACTGAGCGCTCGCAGCAGCACGTCGTGCCCCTTGCGCGGGATCAACGGACCGACAGACAGGATCATGCAGGTGTCGCCGTCGGCGCTGCCGCTGCTGCGCGGCGGGTTCTCGATGCCGGGGGCGATCACGGCGATGCGCGCCCGGTCGGCGCTGAACTCGGCGACCAGCCGATCCGCCGTCTGCTCGCTTGTCACGACAAGGCGCGGTGCCGCCTGGAACAGTGCGGTTTCCAGCGTGCGCAGGCGTTCATGGGTCTCCTGCGGCCAACCGGTTTCCAGCGCCGCGGGATGATGCACCAGCACGATGGCGCGCCGTGGCGCCAACGCGGCCGCCAGCCCGGCGAACGCCGGCAGTGCCAGCCCCTCGATCACCGCCACGCTATCCGCCTCAAGCTCGGCCCAGGCGGCATGCGCGGCATTGATCGCCGTGCTGTCAGGGTCGGGAAAGTGTCCCGCCAGTTCCACCACCCGAACCGCATGGCCCAGTGCACGCAGACCCTCGGCCATGTGACGGTCATAGGCGGCGGCGCCGGAAATCGTGGAGAGACCGGCAGGGACAATCAAGGAGACATGCATCGGCGCAGGTTTAGCAGCCTCCACGCCGATGTCATACGGCAACCCGGGATGACGACGGCGAACCGATCGCCTAATGACAGTCTAGCCCCACAGCGGCCAACCCCACAGCGGGCAACCCTATCGCGGAGTATGTCATGCCGGCTCCAACCCAGTCGATCCTCGCGTCCGTGCTGGATCACGTCGACACCAACCTGGTTGCCTCCCGTGAGAACCTGTTCACGCTGCTGCGGATACCGTCGGTCAGTGCGCAGCCGGCGCATGCGGCGGACTGCGCGCGCGCCGCCGCGTGGTGGAACGATCAGCTTGCCGCGTTGGGTTTTGCCGCGGCGGTGCGGCCCACCGCCGGCCATCCGGTGGTGGTCGGGCATTATCCCGGGCCCGCTGATTACAAAGGTCCGCACATCCTGTTCTATGGCCACTATGACGTGCAACCGGTCGATCCGGTCAGTCTGTGGCACAGCCCGCCGTTCGAACCGCGGGTCGTCGATGGCCCGCGCGGCAAGCGCTACACCGCCCGCGGCGCGGTCGACGACAAGGGACAGACGCTGATGTTCCTGGAAGCCCTGCGCGCCTGGAGCACGGCCGGCGGCGGCATTCCGGCGCGCATCACCGTGCTGATCGAAGGCGAGGAGGAGGTCGGTTCGGCCAACCTCGAGCCGTTCCTGCGGGCCAACAAGGATGACCTGGCGGCGGATGTGGCGCTGATCAGCGACACCGGGATGTGGGACGTCGATACACCCGCCATCACGACGCGTCTGCGCGGGATGACCTATGCGGAGGTGACGCTGAAGGCGGCCAGTCGCGACCTGCACTCGGGATTGTACGGCGGGTCGGCGCTGAACCCGATCAACGCGCTGACCCGGATCCTGGGCGAACTGCAGGACGCGAACGGCCGCATCCAGTTGCCCGGCTTCTACGACAAGGTGTCGCCCGTCACCAATGCGCAGCGCACGCAATGGGATGCACTAGGCTTCGACGAGCCGGCGTTCCTCGGCCGCATCGGCCTGAGCACGCCGGCCGGAGAGCATGGCTATGCGGCGCTGGAGCGGCTGTGGGCGCGCCCGACCGCCGACCTCAACGGCATCTGGGGTGGCTACACCGGCGCCGGCAGCAAGACGGTGATCGCGTCGGAGGCGTCGGCAAAGATCTCCTTCCGGCTGGTGCCGAACCAGGATCCGGACGAAGTGCTGGAGCAGTTCAAGCGGTTCATCAACGACCGGCTGCCACCTGGTGCGACCGCCAGCTTCGCCGATTTCGCCCGGGCGCCGGGGATCGAGGTGAATGTGGACAGCCCCCATGTCCGCGCCGCCCAGGCCGCGCTGGCCGAGGAATACGGCAAGCCGGCGGTGCTGATGGGCAGCGGCGGATCGATCCCGGTGGTGACAGCGTTGCGTTCGATCCTGGGGGTGGATTCGCTGCTGATCGGATTCGGCCTGGACGACGACCAGGTGCACAGTCCAAACGAGAAATTCGAGGAAGCCTGCTTCCACCATGGCATCCGTTCGCACACGCGGTTGCTGGCGAAGTTCGCCGGCGGATAGATCACTGCCGCGGCAATCAAGGTGTTGCAGCGGGATGAGCGGCCGGTCGATCGAGATCATCGCAATACGGAACGTCTGGCCAAGGCGCCAAGGGCGCTTCACCATCAACAATGCCTAAACCCGTCCTTGCAGGCAGGCTTTTGGTTGGCCGTTTCGTTTTGGTAAAGCACTGACAGTCGCCTGGGATGATGCCGATCATCATCGAAGTTTGGACGACCTTGTAGATCATGGTCCAGGTTGCCGCCGCGGCCGTCGGGGCAATAGGCCATTGATGCTGACAGAAAATCCTTGCAAATTGGAAGTCCATGTGCGATATGAGCCTTGGTTTTCCGTGATCGCGTGATTGGCGGGCATTACGCTCGTAGTTCCGGAAATTTTCATCCGAAACGCGTTCGTCCCCATTCATCGCGCGGGGCGACGAACTTTCAGGCGCTGGCCATTCATTCATTCCCAGGCGGCGCTGGAGCAAACCTTACCTCGTGACAAATACCACTTTCGCCTCCCTCGGCCTGGCCGAGCCGCTGCTGCGCGCCTTGAGTGCGCGTAAATTCGAAATCCCGACGCCGATCCAGTCAGATTCCATCCCCTCCTTGTTGGTGAACAAGGACCTGCTGGGCATCGCCCAGACCGGCAGCGGCAAGACCGCCGCCTTCACCCTGCCCATGCTGCAGCACCTGTCCGCCCAGCAGATCAGGCCGGCCCCCTTCGTGGCGCGCGCGCTGATCCTGGCGCCCACCCGCGAGCTCGCCTTGCAGATCGATGAGACGGTGCGCGCGCTGTCCGTCAACCTCCGCCTGCGCACTGTCGTGATCATCGGTGGCGCCAGCCGCTACAAGCAGGTCGAAGGCATGCGCCGCGGCGCCGATATCGTCATCGGCACGCCCGGCCGGGTCTGCGACCTGATGCAGACCCGCGAACTGCAACTCGGCGCCGTCACCCGCTTCGTGCTGGATGAGGCCGACCGGATGCTCGACCTGGGCTTCATCAAGGACATTCGCCGCATCGTCGCGGCGCTGCCCGCCATGCGGCAGTCCTGCCTGTGGTCCGCCACCATGCCGGCCGAGGTCGCCAGCCTGGCGAACAGCCTGCTGCGCGACCCGGTCCGGGTGGAGATTGCCCGCAAGGAGGAAACCGCGCCGAAAATCGAGCAGTTCGTTCACCACATCCCGCAGAGCGGCAAGCAAAGCCTGCTGCTGTCGATGCTGCAGGACGCGGCGTTCAGCCGGGTGATCGTGTTCACTCGCACCAAGCACGGCGCCAACAAGGTCGCCGGCGTGCTGGAGGAAAAGGGCATCCAGGTGAACGCCATCCACGGCAACAAGAGCCAGCCGCAGCGGGAGAAAGCACTGCGCGACTTCCGTAGCGGCCGCGCCAGGGTGCTGGTCGCGACGGATATCGCCGCGCGCGGGATCGATGTGACGGGGATCTCCCACGTCATCAACTTCGATCTGCCGGCGGAGGCGGAGAGTTACGTCCACCGCATCGGCCGCACCGCGCGCGCCGGCGCCGCCGGAACCGCGATTGCCTTCTGCGACTCGTCCGAGCGCGGGACGCTGCGCCAGATCGAGCGGATGATGGGCACGCCGATTACCGTGGTCGGCGACGCGCCGCCGCCGATGGACCACCGGCACGCCCAGCCGAAGCGCCCCAGCGCCCCAGGCCAGGCCCAGCGCCGCCGCTTCGGCAACAACCGCCCGAAGGGAGGCATGCGCTCCGCCGCATGAAGCATGTTCCGATCAGGTTGCTCCGTTTTCAACCCGTCATGGCCGGGCTCGTCCCAGCCATCTCGAACCGGTGCAACTTGATCGGAAACCCCTCCAGACCATGATCGGATACCGGCGAAGATGCGCCTCGAACGATCATGGTCTGGCGTCTGCTGAATGACCACGCTGTTCGTCGATGGCGATGCCTGCCCGGTGCGCGAGGAAGTCTATCGCGTCGCCGACAGGCTTGGCCTGCCGGTTGTCGTGGTGGCCAATGGCTCGCGGCCCATCCGACCGCCGAACCGGCCGAACGTGACCATGATCACGGTCGAGGCCGGCGCCGACGTGGCCGACAACTGGATCGCCGAACGAATTGTGAATACAGATGTGTGTATCACGACGGATATCCCGCTCGCCGCGCGCTGCCTGGCCAAAGGCGCGCGCGGCGTCGCTCCGTCCGGCAAGATCTGGACGCGGGACAATATCGGCAATGCCTTGGCAGGACGGGCGGTCGGTCAATATCTGCGGGAGATCGGCGTAGCCACCGGCGGTCCGGCACCCTTGACCAAGCAGGATCGCTCACGCTTCCTCAGCGCGCTGGATTCGGTGGTGCAGGCAGCAAGGCAGGAAAAATCCGCATGAATCAGACGAACGACAAGGTTCTCGGTATCCTCGGCGGCATGGGCCCGCTGGCCAGCGCGCAGTTCATGGTGCGACTGACCCTGCTGACCCAGGCCAACCGCGACCAGGAGCATATTCCCGCCGTGCTGTGGTCCGATCCACGTGTGCCGGACCGCATCGCCGGGCGGGCAGGGACGGGTCCTGATCCTCTGCCCTGGCTGCTGCGCGGCGTGGATGGTCTGCGCCAGGCCGGCTGCGGTGCCATCGCGATCCCCTGCAACACCGCGCATGGCTGGTACGAAGCGATGGCAAACGTGGCCGGCGTGCCGATCCTGCACATCGTTGATGCCGCCGCCGCCGACCTGCGCCGGAATGGCATGACCAGTGGCACGATCGGTGTGATGGCCACCCAGACCACGCTGGACATGCGGCTGTATCAGGACCGTCTGGGCGAACAGGGCTGGACCTGCATTCAGCCGGACGCCGATCGGATGCAACGCCTGGTCGAGCCGGCCACCGCGCTGGTCAAGGCCAACCGCGTGGCTGAAGCTTATCTGCCGCTGCTGGAGGTGGTGAACAGCCTGGGTGCCCGCGGCGCCTCCGCCGTCGTACTGGGCTGCACGGAAATTCCCCTCGGCATCCTGGCGGGACCGGCCAGCGCCCTGCGTGTGCCTGTGGTCGATACCATCGACGCCTTGGCCCGCGCCGCCATACAATGGGCGCAGTCGGGGGCGTGATCAGCCGCGTTTCCAGCCGTCCAAGCCGGATGCGGCCGAACCGCTCCGCGTTGCCATCGTAATCAACCGCCAGATCACGAAACAAAGTCCGCGAGGGCGACACGTCATGAATTGGCGTTGGCACTGGACCCGAGGAGCAACCGGGCCGCGCGGACATCCAGTCCCGCTTTGCCGACACCGGACCACCGGCCCGTCGATTTTCAAAATCGGATCATCTGAATTAACCACTCCGTAACCCTGGCTCGCCAAAATGCGAAGACTGGCTTATCGGCCAGCCCATTCGCAGAGGCCTGGTCAATGCGGCATTCCCTGGTTGACCTGTCACGAGCCGGTTCGGATCAATCCGACAGGATCCGGCCGCCGCGCGCGAACGATGTGTCGCCGTCGGCCCTGCACGCCCTGCAATGCGATGTTCTCGAGGCCGTCGCAGCCGGTCACCCGCTCGACCGCGTCATGCACCTGTTGTGCCGCCGTGTCGAACAATTGGCACCGGCGGTTGTCTGCTCGGTTCTGGCGATGGACGATCAGGGACATCTATACCCGCTCGCCGCCCCAAGCCTGCCCGAAGACTACGCGGACGCGTTGGCTGGGACGCAGGTCGGTGCCGCGATCGGGTCGCGCGGTTCCGCCGCGGTTCACCACCGCTGTATCGACATCAATGCCGATGCAAGCTGGACGCTCTTCGAGGCATCGCCGCTTTCCGCCGGCCTCCGCGCATGCTGGTCGAGTCCGATCAAGCGGCGGGATGGGCAGGTCATTGGCACCTTCGCCTTCTACTATCGCCGGTGCCGTCCGCCCACCGCGCTGGAGCGTCGTATCGTCGAGATCAGCCTGCCTCTCTGTGCCCTGGCAATCGAACACCACAGGGTCTGGAGCCGGTTGGAACTGACCAACCAGCGCTTTGATATAGCACTCAGCAACATGTCCCAGGGCCTGTGCTTCTTCGATGGCGCCCAGAAGCTGATCGTCGCGAACCGCCGCTACAGCGAGATCTATGGGCTTGCCCCGGCCAGCATCGGTCCCGGAACCTCGCTTCAGGAGATCGTCGATCTACGTATCGCGGCTGGCTCGGGACCGCGCATGCGGGCGGGGGCTTATCTCGACTGGCGCGATACGGTGCGTGACTTTGACACACCGTCGGACACCGTCGTCGAACTGACCAACGGACGGGTAATCGCCATCCACCACCGTCCAATGCCGGATTTCGGATGGGTCGCGACACATGAGGATGTCACCGAGCGCAAGCGCGTCGAGGCACAGATCGTCTACATGGCACGCTACGACGCATTGACCGGGCTGCCCAACCGGGTCTTGTTCAATGAAAAGATGGAACAGGCCCTCGCCCTGACCGGCCGTGGGCAGGGTTGCGCCGTGCTTTGCCTCGACCTCGACCATTTCAAGGCGGTCAACGACACCTATGGTCACTCCATCGGGGATGCCTTGCTGAAGGGGGTGGCGGAGCGGCTGGCGGCCTGCGTGCGCGAGGTTGATACCATCACCCGTCTCGGCGGCGACGAGTTCGCCGTCCTGCTGGTCGGCCTTGACCGGCCTGAAAGTGCTGGGGAACTGGCGCAGCGGATCGCTCGCAGCCTGAGCGAGCCTTTCGAGTTGGACAGCCACAGCATCGTTGCCGGCCTCAGCGTCGGCATCGCGATCGCCCCGCAGGACGGCAACACGCCGGACAAGCTGCTGAAGAACGCCGATACGGCTCTGCATCGGGCCAAGCAGGACGAGCGCGGCAGCTATCGCTTCTTCGAGCCGGAGATGGACGCGCGGTTACAGGCGCGCATGGCGCTGGAGCGTGATCTGCGCCAGGCGGTGCGTGACGAGGCGTTCGAACTGGCGTTCCAGCCGGTGCTCAATCTCGCCGCGAACGCCATTTGTTCGTTCGAGGCGCTGCTGCGCTGGCGCCATCCGACGCGGGGCATGATTTCGCCGGCGGAATTCATCCCGCTGGCCGAGGAAACCGGACTGATCGTGCCGATCGGCGCCTGGGTCCTGCGGCGGGCCTGTGCGGAGGCCAAGAACTGGCCGTCGCCGGTGAAGGTGGCGGTGAACTTGTCCGTGGTCCAGTTCAAGAGCCGGTCCCTGGTTGAAACCGTGCGCCAGGCGCTGGCGGCATCGGATCTTCCGGCGACGCGCCTGGAGCTGGAGATCACCGAGTCGATGCTGCTGAAGAACAGCAATGACACCCTGGCCATGCTGCACGAACTGCGGGATCTGGGCGCCAGCATCGCCATGGACGATTTCGGCACCGGCTACTCGTCATTGAGTTATCTGCGCAGCTTTCCCTTCGACAAGATCAAGATCGATCAGTCGTTCATTCGGGACCTGTCGAAAAAGGATGACTCGGTCGCGATCATTCGTGCCATTGTCAGCCTGGGCCGCAGCCTGGGCATGGTGACAACGGCGGAGGGTGTCGAAACCGAGGACCAGCTCGCGCAACTGCGACGGGAAGGCTGCACCGAGATCCAGGGCTACCTGTTCAGCCGGCCGACGTCGGCCGAAAACGCCCGCCGCATGTTCGCGGCAGCCAACAACAATCTGGCGGCGGCACGTGCCGGGACGGCCGCCGTGGCCTGGTCGCCGGCGTTAGTCAGCCAGGCAACTGCACCAGCAGGTCGTCGCCCTCGACCTTGAGCGGATAGACGGCGATATCCTCATCCGCCGGTGCCGACATCGCCTTGCCGGTGCGCACGTCGAACTGCGCGGCATGTAGCGGGCACTCGATGCAGCCGTCCTCCAGCCAGCCGTCCGACAGCAGTGCATACTCGTGCGAGCAGACATTGTCGGTGGCACGGAATTCGCCGTTCGGCAGATGAAACAGCGCGACCTCCTTGTCGCCGACACGCACGCCTAGGCACGCGCCCTCGGCCACATCGCCCTTCGCCGCTACCCGCACCCAGTCACCCATGGTCATCTCCCTGATCAGTCCCGACAACATGCCAGCGCCTGACACCATGCCAGCTCTTGACACCATGACAGCGGAATTCGCATCAGCCAACCAGCTTTCCGCCATCGACCGGAATGATCCATCCGGTGGTGGAGGTCAGGTTGACCACGGCCGCCATCACCGCCTGCGCCACCTCATCCGCCTGCACCACCCGCTTGAGCGGCGTGGTCGCGGCGACCCTTTCTACCATTGCCGTCGTGCGGCCAGGCACGAACGCGGTATCCACCGCGGCGGGGGAGACGGTCAGCACCCGAATGTCCGGCCCCAGTATCCGCGCCAGCGACAGCGCCATGGTGTCCAGCGCCGCCTTTGAACCGCCATAGGCGATGTTGCTGCCGGTGCCGACAATCGCCGCGACCGAGGAGATGTTGACGATCACCGCGTCGCCCGACTGCTTCATCAGCGGCACGAAGGCGCGGATCGTCGCGAACGGCCCACGCACGTTGGCAGCGAAGATCGCGTCGATCAGGTCGTCGTCCAACGCCTCCAGATCGTGATGCGGGATCATCCGGGTGAACCCGGCGGAGTTCACCAGCACGTCGCAACGACCCAGCTCGTGCGCCACGATAGCGGCTGCCTGCCGGATCAGCGGCGTTTCCAGCATTGGCATCCGCAGCGCGCGGTGCCCGGCGTTCGGCAGCGCCGCCACGACCGCCTCGGCCTGCTGCGGCCTGCTGTTGTAGCCAACCACCACGCGCGCCCCGGCTTGGGCCAGGCGCCGCGCGGTCGCCGACCCGATCGCGCCGCTGCCGCCGGTCACCACCGCGACCTTGCCTTGCAGATCCATGCCGACCACCTCCTGAGCAGCGGCCCGGACCTGGCCGCGTTGCAGCGCTAGAGCAGTTTCCGATCAGATCGCTCCACTTTCAACCCGTCATGGCCGGGCTCATATGAGCCCGGCCATGACGGGTTGGTGCAGCTTGATTGTAAATTGCTCTAGTCCCGCCGTTCGAACCGCGCGCGATCGGCCGCCAGCAGCCGGACCCTCATGTGAACGGCGTTGTCCGCGTCCTGCCGTTCGACCACCTCGCCATGCTGATAAAGCCACGCCAGCCGAGCGCCGTCCTGCGGCGGGATATCGTAATCGGCCAATTCCATGCCCGCGGCGATGCGGGCATCGATCGCCGCCTTCAAGCTTTCCAATCCGTCGCCGGTGATCGCCGACACGGCGACGGCGCCGGGGCGAAGCGGAACCTGATCGATGCCACCAAGGAGATCGGCCTTGTTCAGCACCTCGATCGTCCGGTCCGGCCAGGACGCGTCCAGCGTTCCGTCCGTCACCATGGAGTCCAGCACGCTGACCACGTCGCCGCGTTGCGCCGCGCTCTCTGGATGCGCCACGTCGCGGACGTGCAGGATCACGTCGGCCTCGGCGACTTCCTCGAGCGTGGCGCGAAACGCTTCCACCAGCTCATGCGGCAGTTGACTGATAAACCCGACCGTGTCGGACAGGATCACCCGCCGGCCGGAGGGCAGCGCCAATCCGCGCATCGTCGGATCCAGGGTCGCGAACAACTGGTCCCGCGCGGTCACCGCGGCGCCGGTCAGGGTGTTGAACAGGGTCGATTTGCCGGCGTTGGTGTAGCCGACCAGTGCGATCACCGGAAACGGCACGCGCTGGCGGGCAGAACGATGCAGCCCGCGCGTCCGCCGCACCTGATCCAGCTCCTTGCGCAGTCGTACCAGGCGTTCACCGATCAGCCGTCGGTCAGCCTCGATCTGCGTCTCGCCAGGGCCGCCCAGAAAGCCGAAGCCACCGCGCTGGCGTTCCAGATGGGTCCAGGACCGCACCAGCCGTGAGCGCTGATACTCCAAATGAGCGAGTTCGACCTGAAGCGAGCCTTCCTTGGTTGCCGCCCGCTCCCCGAATATGTCCAGGATCAGGCCGGTGCGGTCGATGACCTTGCAGCTCCAGGCACGTTCCAGATTGCGCTGCTGCACCGGGCTGAGTGCGGCGTCAATGATCACGACCTCGACATCGTTCTGTGTGAGCGACCGGCCTTGATCGGCGACCTGTCCCTCCCCAAGCAGCATCGAGGGCCGGCGCGTGCGCAGCGGCAGGATCGCGGTATGAACCACGGCCAGCCCGATCGACGCCGTCAGTCCGACAGCCTCCGCCAGCCGCGCCTCGGCCGCGCGGGTCTGATCGGTCCCAGTTCCATCCAATGCGCTATCCCGGCCCAACCCGCTAGCCCGGCCATGACGCTGCCACGGCAGGATAACAGCCGCACGGGTGCTTGACCCGGAGGTTGTCGTCTGGGTCTGCCCCGCGTGGCCGTTCAATAACGGGGCGGCATCCGGCGTGATGTCAGTCATTCCCCGCCGCGGGCGTCAGCTCCCGCGCCGGCGCGGCGGCGGCACCTTCGGCCTTGGTCGCATCAAACAATTGAATCGGCGCACCCGGCATGACCGTGCTGATGGCGTGCTTGTAAACAAGCTGGGTATGCCCATCCCGGCGAAGCAGAACGGAGAAATTATCAAACCACGTAATGATACCCTGAAGCTTGACGCCGTTCACAAGGAAGACCGTGACCGGTGTTTTGCTCTTCCGCACATGGTTCAGGAACACATCCTGAACATTCTGCGACTTTTCGTTGGCCACGGTCACGATCCTTCTTTTCTCTCGTATGCATCGAGATTGATTGACAGGCTGGACCGGCGGTTCGTGGCACGGCCACCAGTCTGGTCGCTAGTTGTTTTTGGTAGCTAGTTGTTGCAAACTTTTTAATTATGTTCAGCAAGGCGTGTGACAAGAGCGTCGGTGGTCGAGAAATGGATATCGGGGCTGGCTCTTTCAACGCCTCCATCATGCAAGGCATCACCGACCATGACCGCGGTAACCCCGGCTGCACGCGCGGTCCGCATGTCCAGCGCGGTGTCCCCCATATACCAGACCGATCGATCGGCGACGCGCGCCATTTGCCGCAGCGCCAGATGGATCGGGGCGGGATCAGGCTTGTCAGCCGCGGCATCCCCGGCGCCGATGACGCATGCGAAGAACCTGTCCCAGCCCAGATGCGTCACTTCACGCCGCAGGAATGGCCCGGCCTTGTTCGACACCACCCCCTGTGGCCAAGCGGCCCCGGCCGTCAGCACCGCCTCGGCGCCCGGCATCGGACTGACGTGCTGAAGGTGCTCCTGCGTGAGGACACCATAAAACAGGTCTCGGGCGTGCTCCCAGCGGTCGCCGAACATCACCGGAAAGCTTTCACGCAGGGAAACCCGCAGGCGATGACGCGTATCGTCAACCGTCCAGAGCGGATGGCCGAATTCAGCGAAAACCGCGTTCAAGGCGGCGGCGATGCCGGCCCAGCCATCGACCAGGGTGTTATCCCAGTCATACAGCAAGACCGAGGGACGCGTCGGCGTCATTACGATCCACTCCATGGCGGCTCTGGTTTGCGCAGACGATCGAGCACGCAGGCATTGGCGCAGATGCGAAGCCAGCCGTCGAAGGAGAAGTCGTGCGCGTTGTCGTCGGGCGCGAAGCGGTCGATATAGCCTTTCAGCAGGCCCGGCATGATGACCTCCACCGTGCCGGCTGGCCGGTTCGGCTCCGCCGGCTGCACCCACAGCAGGGTGTTCTCGCCGTATTGATTGAGCGCCATGTGCAACGGCAGGATCTCCTCCTCGGCGACCACGGCGTTGCGCTTGTAGACAAATATCTTTTCCGCGACAGCCAGCTCCTCCATGAACTTGCGCAAGAGGAACTTGAGGCGGGCGGACTCCTGCTCCCGCATCAGCCAGATGCTGCGCTGACCTTCGTAGACGAACGTGTGGTACACCAGACCGAATTTCTTCTCGTGGATCATGTACTCCCTGGGTTTGTCACCCTCCAGCCGCGGGTCGATGTCTTCCGCGGCGCCCAGCCCCTGAAAGCCGTTGTTGATGCCGCGGATCAGATTGCGCGCGAACGTGCTGGAGAAGCGGAGCAGCCCCAGCGGTTCCGAGTCACAACGCCGCTGAAACAGGCCGAATTCGCAATTTTCGCCCAGCGACTCGAACCGAAGGGCGATCTGTGGGACGCTCATGCCGGTTTGCCGCCTGGCCCATTCGGTCACCTCCGTATCGCCGCGGGCGCCGCATCCGGCTTGCCTTGCTGGTCCAAGCATCAGGCCCGGCGGAAGCCGATCCGGAACACCGCCGTCCAGGCCGGCGATGCGATACAGCTTGGCCTCGGACAGCGCGAACGCGAGAAAGCGATCATCACCGTTTGCCGCGAAATCCGTCGGCCTTGCCGCGTCCGGATGCCGCAGCGTGATCAGCACCCGCTCGCCTGGTCCGATCATGCCGCGCGAAAAACGATAGCCGAGCAAGGTGGGGCGGGATAGGTCGGACGACCCGATGACGGTATCATTCATCGAGACGATCAACCGCTGGCTTGGCAACGCCGGCGTATGCACGAAAGGAACCACATCCAGCGTCAGGACATACGCGTCCGCCGCCTGTAGTTTTGGCAGGACGATATGGCTTTCCGCGCCGATGCCCCAGGTGAAGTCGGGTTCGGACCGGGCCCATCCGCCGCCGAGGTAAGCCAGACTGTTGCCGGCTGTGCCGAAGTTGATCGTCAGGTCACACTCGATTGCCATGCGCTTCCCATGAGGCCCTTCCAGGAGATGATCTCGTGCGGGGTCTTTCTATGACAATCCCTGTATCACTCCTGCCGGGCGAGAACCATGTGAAAACGCAACTAAAAGTTGCAAAAATGGTACTGTTGCCACCTTAACGCGTGCAGTCCCACTTTGGTGGGTTGATCACGCCAAGGACGTCTGCCCGTTCCGAGAGCCGCCGTCAGATCGCTATGTCTAGCGCGTATGGAGTATGACCTTCGGTGTCTTTCCTAGCAGGCGGTGAAGCTCTGTCCGAAGCACATCAGCCCAGCGCCGCGAGATCTTGCGGCGAAAGCGCGATATCGCGCGCGGCAACGTTCTCTTCCAGATGTTCCGGTGAGGTGGTGCCCGGGATCGGGATAACGTTCGGGCCCTGCTGCTGCAGCCACGCCAAGGCGACCTGGCCAGAGGTGGCGCCGAGACGCCTGGCGATCGGCTCGAGCAGGCTGCCGGTCTCGGCCAGGGGCGCGCTCTGCACATAGGCGCGCCTATCGAACGGCCGATAGGGGATGAAGGCGATGCTTTCTGCCTTGCAATAGTCCAGCACATCCTTGCAGGCCCGCTCCCTGACGTTATAGGGGTTCTGCACCGACACGATCGGCGTGATGGCGCGCGCCGTCTTCACCTGTTCGACCGTGACGTTGCAGATCCCGACGCGCCGGATCTTGCCTTCCTGCTGCAGCGCGGCGAGCGCGCCGATCGAGTCCTCATAGGGCGTATTCGGATCGACGACGTGATATTGATACAGGTCGATGCAATCGACCTTCAGGTACGACAGCGAGCGTTCGCAGGAAGAACGCAGGTTGCTCGGCGAGCCGTCCCTGTAGGGTCTCCCTGGGGCCGATCTCAAATTGCCGCCCTTCGTCGCGATCATCAGATCCTTCGGATAGGGATGGAGGATGTCCGCGATCAGCATCTCCGAATGGCCGGCGCCATAGCTGATCGCCGTGTCGATGAAATTGACCCCCAGTTCGATCGCCCGGCGGTAGACGCGCTCAGCCCGCGGCTTGTCCGGGTATGGTCCCCAGTTGCCCGGCCCGGTCAAACGCATGGCGCCAAAGCCAAGCCGGTTCACGCTCTGACCGTCGGGGAACGTCCAGGTTCGCATGGGAGCCTCCTGTCGCGCTGGTGATCGCTCAGTCCTGCGCGGTTGGCCGGATGACGATGCTGCCGACATCCACTTCGGGCGGTTGTTCGAGCGCAAATAGGATGCCGCGCGCGATCGCGTCCGGCGGGATCGCGATGCCCTTCAAGCGTTCCTCGGCCGCCGCCCTCGCCCGCTCATCGGTCATGGAATTCGCGAAGTTCGTGGCGATCACGCCCGGCGACACCTCGGTCACGCGCAGGTTCGGCCCGGCTTCCTGTCGCAGCGCCTCCGTCGCCGTGCGCACCGCGTTCTTGGTGGCGGCATAGACGCCCTGGGTCGGCAGGATCTTCAGACCGGAGGTGGAGATGACGTTGATAACGTGGCCACGACCCTGTCGCGCGAATACCGGCAAGGCAGCGGCGATGCCATAGAGGGTGCCGCGCAGGTTGACGTCGATCATCGCGTCCCAATCCTCGACACGCAGCGCGTCGAAGCGCGAGATCGGGCCGATCCCAGCATTGTTGACGATCGCGTCGAGCCGCCCAAAGCGTTCGACCGCGTGCGCGACCAGCGCTTCGAGATCGCTGCGCCGCGTGACGTCGGTCACGCGATACTCCGCCCGGCCGCCAGCATTGTTCAACTCGGACGCCAGCGCGGCGAGGATGCCCTCGCGCCGTGCGCCGAGCACCATTGTATGTCCACGATCGGCAAGCAGCCGCGCGGTCGCCTGCCCGATGCCGCTGCTCGCACCCGTGATCGCGACCACCAAACCTGTATCGCTCATATCGCTGCTCCTTCGGGAAGGAAGCTAGACGTTCTGGGAAGATGGTCCATGCGCGCGCCTCCAGGAACTTGTCGCGATCGTCCAAACCCATGCTCGACGCGCACTACCCGTCCCTCGCGGCTTCAGGCCGCGGATGACCTCGGGTCCGGACATGAAAGCGCCTTGTCGGTGTTTGTGCCACGGCTGGGCATGGCGAGACCATTGCGAGGCCTTGCTGGACGATCTACGTGTCATGCTGGATGATACCGGTGTGATCGTCTAGAACCGCCATGGACCCATTATCCGAGGTCTTCTCATTGCTCGAGGTCCGAAGTGCCCGATGCACCCGCCTCGAGGCAGGCGGCACCTGGGCGTTGCGGTTCCCCGCCAAGCCCGCTCTCAAGTTCGCCGCCGTCCTGCGTGGGCAGTGCTGGATATTGCTTCCAGGGGACCCGCCACACCGGCTCGGGACGGGCGACACCTTTCTGCTTAGCAAAACGCCCTCCTACGTGTTGGCGAATGATCAGCGGAAAGTCCCCGAGGACGGGATCGCGCTGTTCGATTGGACCCATTCCGACACCGCCCACCATGGTGGCGATGAAACCGTGCTGATCGGGGGCAGCTTCGTGTTCCAGCCCGGCAACGCGCAACTGCTGCTCGATGCTCTGCCCGTGTTCATGCACATCCCTGCTCAGGATCCCGCGGCGGCGATTCTGAGCAACACGCTTGAGCTGCTGGACAGCGAAGTCAGGAGCACCCGGATCGGCGCATCTCTGATGACCGACCGTCTGGCCGATATCCTGCTCGTTCAGGCGCTCCGCGCTTACGTAGGCATCCGTGGAAAAGACAGCGCCGGGTGGATCGGCGCATTGACCGACCGGAGGATCGGGAACGCCCTGCATCTCATGCATGGTGACGTCGGCCATCACTGGACCGTCGATGAACTTGCCCGTGCGGTTGGCATGTCTCGTTCCGCCTTCGCGGCCCGCTTCAAAGATCTGGTCGGCGCTTCCCCGCTTGACTACTTGCTGCGATGGCGCATGCAGCTCGCTCGGCAGGCTCTGCGCCGCAGCGACGGGTCCGTGGCAAATCTCGCCAACAGGCTAGGCTACGCGTCGGAGAGCGCGTTCGGCAATGCGTTCAAGCGCGTCTGTGGAAGCGCACCGAAGCGCTACTGGCTTGCTCATGATCCGGTGGCGGCGACAACTCCCAGGCCCGGTGAGGTTCACTGATCAACCATGACTTGATGCCCTCGATTTTGCCCAATTACGCTGATCCCGCTTCGGTAAAGCCGCAATCGTGCCGCTGATCGGGACTCTGTTCCAGATGGAAGCGTGCTTGACGGCTTTACGACCGCCCTCCACATGTCGCCTGCAATGTCCACAACACGCCTGATCATCGACCACCGCATGGCCGACCACGCTGCCGGAACCGCTGGAGCCACCATCCCGCGGCATCCGGAGAAGGCGCATCGGCCGGACAACCCGATCCAGCGCAAGCCGGCCTGGATCAGGGTCAAGGCGCCGACGCATCCGGTCTATCATCAGACCCGTGCGCTGATCCGGGACAACCGGCTGGTCACCGTGTGCGAGGAAGCCGCCTGTCCGAACATTGGCGAGTGCTGGTCGCAGCGCCACGCCACCATGATGATCATGGGCGACACCTGCACGCGCGCCTGCGGCTTCTGCAATGTCCGCACCGGTCATCCCGCCGAACTGGAGGCTGACGAGCCGGCCAGGGTCGCCGATGCCGTGGCAAAGCTGGCGTTGCGGCACGTGGTGATCACCTCGGTGGACCGCGACGACCTGCCGGATGGGGGCGCCGCGCATTTCGCCGCGGTGATCGCCGCCATCCGTGCCGCCGCACCCGGCACCACGGTCGAGGTGCTGACCCCAGACTTCCTGCGCAAGCCCGGCGGCGCCGAAACCGTGGCCGCCGCCGCGCCGGATGTGTTCAACCATAACCTGGAAACCGTGCCGCGGCTGTATCCCACCATCCGTCCCGGCGCGCGCTACTACCAGTCGCTGCGACTGCTGGACCGGGTCAAGCAGATCGACCCCGCGATCTTCACCAAATCCGGTCTGATGGTCGGGCTGGGGGAAAGCCGAGCGGAAATCATGCAGGTGATGGATGATCTGCGGATCGCCGATGTGGATTTTCTGACCATTGGCCAGTACCTGCAGCCAAGCGTGAAACATGCCGCGGTCGACCGCTTCGTCACGCCGGAGGAGTTCGCCGAATACGCCTCGATTGCGCGGTCGAAGGGGTTTCTGCTGGTATCCGCCACGCCGCTGACGCGCAGTTCCTACCATGCCGATGCCGATTTTGCCGCATTGCGCCTGGCGCGCGACGCCAGGCTGGCGCAGCCCGCCGCCTGATGCCGACTCATGCGGAGCGCCAGATCCTTCCTTACACGCCCGAACAGTTGTTCGATCTGGTGGCGGATGTCGGCAAGTACCCTCAGTTCCTGCCCTGGTGCGTGGCGTCCCGCGTTCGTCACCAGACGGACGAGGAGCTGGTCTCCGACCTGACCATCGGCTTCGGCCCGTTCCGCGAGAGCTTTACCAGCCGCGTTGCCTTGCGCCGGCCGTACCGGGTCAAGGTGCGGTACGAGAATGGACCTTTCCGCTACCTGAACAACCAGTGGGACTTCATCCCGCACGCCAGGGGCACCGAAGTCGCCTTCTTCGTCGATTTCGAGTTTCGCAGCCGCATCCTGCGGGCGGCGATCGGCCCGGTCTTCAACGAGGCGGTGCGCCGCATGGTCAAGGCCTTCCTCAAGCGGGCCCGTGACGTCTATGGTCCGCCAAACGTCTCCTAGGAGTCCGACAATGGTCTATGCGCCGATCCGGCAGGACAGGTCGCTCCCGCCGGTGCGGGTGAACCTGTATTCCGACACTCAGACCCGTCCGTCCGAAGCCATGAAACAGGCGATGATGCGGGCCGAGGTCGGCGATGAGCAGCACGGCGACGATCCCACGGTCGATGCCCTGTGCGACCGGATGGCGGCGCTGCTCGGCCAGCAAACGGCGATGTTCCTGCCGTCCGGCACCATGTGCAACCAGATCGCCATCCTGACCCACTGCCGTCCAGGCGATGAAATCCTGGCGCACGAGAGTTCCCATATCGTCGCCAATGAAGGTGGCGGCCCTGGCGCCCTGGCCGGCGCGGTGGTGCTGGGGCTGCGCGGCGCGCGCGGGATGTTCGACAGCGCCACCCTGACCGCGGCATTGCGGGAGAAGCGGCGCAATGCGCCGCCGCAGACGCTGCTGGAGGTGGAGCAGACCGCCAACGCCGGCGGCGGCTCGGTCTGGCCTGTGGGTTTGCTGACGCAGGTATTCGATACCGCGCACGAGCACGGCCTGAAGACCCATATGGATGGTGCCAGGCTGATGAACGCGGTGGTCGCCGCCGGGGTGACCGCACAGGAGATGGTGGTGGGCTGCGATTCCGTCTGGCTGGATTTCACCAAGGGCTTAGGCGCCCCGCTGGGCGCGGTACTGTGCGGCTCGACGGCCTTTATTGATGATGCATGGCGCTGGAAGCAGCGCCTGGGCGGATCGCTGCGGCAGGCCGGGATCTGCGCCGCGGCCTGCTTGTACGCGCTGGACCACAACATCGATCGGCTGGCCGAGGATCACGCCAATGCCCTCGTGCTGGCCCGCGGCCTGGCACAGTTGCCTGGCCTCGCGGTGGAGGAGCCGGAAACCAACCTGGTGTTCTTCGACACCCGCGCCACCGGTCTGACCGCGGACGAACTGGCCGACAAGGTTCGCCTTGACGGCGTGATGCTGTCCACCGTCGGACCCCATCGAGTGCGTGCCTGCACGCATATGGACGTGGACGGCGCCGGCATCGAGCTTGCGGTGCGGGTCATCGCGCACGCGATTCGCGGTTAAAGCACTTTTCGCTCACGCTGACGCGGCACCGGTCAGGAACGTGCCGCCGCGATTCATCTTCTGTTAGGATTTGCTGGTTAGACTTGGCTTGACTTGAACAGCCCAGGTGATAGCCGTGATGCACCGATTTCTTGCCGTTTTCCTCCTGTCGGCGATGACCCTGCCGGCCTTTGCCGACGATACGCCAGCCCAGGACAAGCCCGCCGCGCACCATGCCAGAATGACCTGGGAAGAACGTTTCACCCAGGCCAACCTTGCTCATGACGGACACCTGACGCTGGAGGAAGCCAAGCACGGTTACCACGCCATCGCCCGCCACTTCGGCGACGTGGATGTCGACGGCAAAGGGTATGTGACCGAGAACGACATCCGGGCCTGGCACGCGTCGCAGAAAACCGCGCGCGAACATCTCAAGGCCGCCGAGGATCCGCTGCGTCCCCGCAACGCGTTCCAGCAGCACGCCTTTACCAAGCAGCAGACGTTCAAGACAAGCGCTGATCAGATAGTTCCAGGACCGGCTGCTTCGCCGCGCCAGATGGAGGCGGCGTCCGATAAACCGTGACCGTCCAAGCGGCGTATCAGTCTTTGATCTGGCCTTTCGCTCGGGTGAAGTTGACCCGATCCTGTGGAGTGTTGGTGGACTTCGGTGGCTAGGCCTGGGCTTTGGCCACCTCCGTCGCTGCGGCGGCGGCTTCGTAGACCATGGGCGAGCGGTAGCCCAGGCTCGAGTGGAGGCGGACGGGATTGTACCAGCCCTCGATAAAGCTGAAGCAGGCCATGCGGGCCTCGGCCTGAGACGCGAACCGGCGGCGCTCCAGCAGCTCGCATTCCAAGGTAGCGAAGAAGCTCTCACACATGGCGTTGTCGTAGGCGTCGCCTACCGACCCCATGGATGGCCGCACGCCGGCCTCCTTGCAGCGGCTGCCGAACGCCAGAGACGTGTATTGCGACCCCTGATCCGAGTGGTGGATCACACTGCCCGGCCGGCGCTGGCCAATGGCCATCTCCATCGCGTCCAGCACCAGCTCGGCGCGCAGGTGGTTCGCCATGGACCAGCCCACGATCTTGCGGCTCCAGGCGTCCAGGACGACGGCAAGGTACAGGAACCCCGTCGCTGTTGGCACAAACGTAGTGTCTGCCACCCACAACCGGTTTGGCGCTGTCGCCGTGAAGTCCCGGTCCACCAGGTCCGGTGCCGGCCGGGCCTCCTTGTCCCGCTTCGTGGTGGTCACGCCAGCCCGGCGGCGGCTCGCGCCCACAAGGCCCGTGGAGCGCATCAGGCGTGCGACCCGCTTGCGGCCATGCTTCTCCCCTCCTGCCCGCAGCTCGGCATCAACACGGGGCGATCCGTATGTCTCGCGCGAGCCGGCGTGGATGGTCCGGACCCGCTTGAGCAGCGCCGCATCGGCCCGGGCGTGGGTGGACGCAGGGCGCTTGAGCCAGGCGTAGTAGCCGGCCTCGGACACGCCCAGCACCCGGGCCATGGTGGCGATGGGGAACACGGCCTGGTTCGCGCTCATGAACCGGAAGAGCCGGACGACACGGCCCCGGTCTCGCGTGCGAACCAGGCCGCCGCTCGAGAGAGAATGTCGCGCTCCACCCGCAACTGCTTGTTCTCGCGCCCAGCACGGGCCAACTCGTCGCGCGCGGTCGCGGACAAGCCATCCCCTGCCGCGGCCTGAGCGTCACCCCTTTCCCGGCTGCCCTCCTTGCGATCAGCGGCAGCAACCCACTTGCGGATCGTCTCCGCAGTCGGCTCGAACTCCTTGGACAAGCTGACGGGATCGCGCCCAGCACGGGCCAGGTCGATGACCTGTTGCCGGAACTCCGGCGAATACGGGGGACGGGTAATCGGCATGAAAGGAACCTCCTGCAAAAGCATGAAAGGCTCCACCAGAGCGGGTCAACTTCAGTCCCTGGAGGATCGAAGGCATTCAGTGCCATGTGTCCGCTTGGCTTGGACATAGCCCCGACAAAGCCTGCCGGCCACGCCGGGCCGCGTGAAATGACGGTATCGCCCGTGCCAAATGCCGCCGGGCATATCCCGCGGCATGATCCCGGCTGCTTCCCCAGTGCTTCCCCGGCACCGACCCGTTGGGCGGGGAAGCAAAAAACGGCCCCGAAGGACCGTTTTAACACTCTGTTTTCATTGAGAAAATCTGGAGCGGGCGAAGGGATTCGAACCCTCGACCCCAACCTTGGCAAGGTTGTGCTCTACCCCTGAGCTACGCCCGCGCTCCGAACAGGACGCGCGTTCTAGGCGGGTTCCTCCGCCAATGCAAGCGCCGAAGCACGCCCGCGTCTTCCCCACTTAACCCGTCCCCATTATAGACATCCCACAACACCGGGGGGACAGGCAACATGCGCCAAATGACAATGGTCGGGTTCCTGCAGGCGCAGAACTGCACCAACTTCGTCGGCTCATGGCGCCATCCACTCGCCGATCAGGCCTTCACCAGCGCCGACTACTATCGCCGCATCGGCCGAGCGTTGGAGGCCGGAAAATTCCATCTGGGCTTCTTCGACGACCGCCTGGCGATGCCCGACCTGTTCGGCGGCGACCACGCCCACACCGTCGCCAACGGCATCCGCTGCGTCAAGCTGGACCCAATCACCGTCCTGACCGCCATGGGCATGGCGACCGAGCGCCTGGGTCTCGGCGCCACCTTCTCCACCACCTATTTCGAGCCGTTTCACGTCGCCCGCGTCTTCGCCACCCTGGACCTGCTGACCGAAGGCCGCGCCGCCTGGAACGTGGTGACCTCGATGAACGACGGGGAGGCGCTGAACATGGGCCACGCCTCGCACGGCGAGCACGACCGCCGCTACGACCGCGCCGATGAGTTCATGCAGGTCGTCATGGGCCACTGGGACGCCTGGGACGACGGCGCCATCGTCGCCGACCGGGAAACCGGCCTGTTCGCCCATCCCGACAAGGTGCATCGCCTGGACCATGCAGGCGAATTCTTCCGCTCCCGCGGCCCCTTCACCGTGCCGCGCTCCGCCCAGGGCCATCCCGTGCTGATCCAGGCCGGTCAATCCGGCCGTGGCCAGCGCTTCGCAGCACGCTGGGCGGAATGCGTGTTCGTCGCCTATCACGGCCTGGCGCAGGCGCAGCGCGACTATGCATCCTTCAAGACCCAGGTCGAAGCCGCCGGCCGCGACCCAGAGAAAGTCTTCGTCTGCGCCGGCGTCTATCCCATCGTCGCGGAAACCCGCGCGCAGGCGGAAGACCACGCCGCGCTGATCGACCGCCTGCCCAAGGAGATCGACAGCCTGTCGCTACTGTCGGAGGTGCTGAACTTCGATTTCGCCAGCCAGCCCATCGACACGCCGTTCACCCAAGAACAGCTCGATAGCTGGACCGGCGTGCAGGGCATGCGCGACCGCATCCGCCGCGAACTCGGCAACCGACTGCCGACGCCGCGCGACTTCATCAACATCACCCGCCGCGGCACCTTCCACGACCATCCACGCTTCGTCGGCTCGCCAAACGATGTCGCCGACGGGCTGGAGGAATGGTTCGCCACCCGCGCCTGCGACGGCTTCGTCGTCGGCGCCTCGCACGTGCCGGGCGCCTATGAGGACTTTTCCCGGTTGGTTGTCCCCGAATTGCAACGCCGCGGACTGTTCCATACCGACTATACCGGGACGACACTGCGCGATAATCTCGGCCTTGACCGGCCTGCCGTCGGCGCATGGCGATAGCACGCCTGACGTTTAGCAAAGGAGAACACCCAATGAAACTCTATTACGCACCCGGCGCCTGCTCGATCGGCATCCATGTGCTGCTGGAAGAGATCGGCAAGCCGTACGAATCCGAAGCGGTCAACCTGCGCGAAGGCGCCCAGCACAAGCCGGACTTCACCGCGGTGAACCCCAAGTCCAAAGTGCCCACCCTGGCCCGCGACGACGAAACCATCCTGACCGAGTATCCGGCGATCGCCTACTGGCTCGCCCGCGACAATCCCTCCGCCGGCCTGTTGCCCGACAATCTCGACCAGCAGACCCACGCGCTGGAAATGACTGATTATGCCGTCTCCACCATCCACATGCAGGGGTTCGCCAGGCAGTTCCGCTCCTCGGCCTTCTCGCCGAACCCGGCGGACGAGGACAAGGTGAAGGCCCAGGGCAAGCAGATCGCCGAGAAGGGGTTCGGCCTGCTGGACAAGGCGCTGGCCGGCAAGGACTACGCGGTGGGATCGTTCTCCATCGCCGACTCGGCGATCTTCTACGTGGAGTTCTGGTCAAAGCGCGCCGGCATGACGCTGCCGTCCAACTGCGCCGCGCATCTGGACCGCATGCTGGCCAGGCCGGCCGTGCAGCGCGTCATGCAGCAGGAAGGCCTGGCCTGAACCATGGCCCTGTCCCCTGATCAGGTAACGCCCGTCGCATTCTGGTTCCTGCGCCATGGTGAGACCGACTGGAACGCGAAGGACCTGTCCCAGGGAAACGTTGATATCCCGCTGAACGAGAACGGGCTGGCGCAGGCCCGTTCCGCCTCCCTGCTGCTGCGCAACCGGGGCATCCGCGGCATCGTCTGCTCGCCGCTGTCACGCGCGAAAGTCACCGCCGATATCGCCGGCGCGACACTCGGGCTGCCGGTGGAGGTCGAGGACGGCCTGCGGGAGGTTTCCTTCGGCGTCAAGGAAGGCGAGCCGATGGCCGGCTGGCTGCCCCATTGGATACAGGGGGAAATGACGCCGGAAGGCGCCGAAAGTTTCGCCGCCCTCACCCATCGCGCGATCGCCGCCGTCAACCGCGCCATCGCTCGGCCGCCGGTCGTGCTGGTGGTGGGACATGGCGCGATGTTCCGGGCGCTGCGCGGCGCCATGGGACACGAGCCGAACTACCGCACCCGCAACGCGATACCGGTCTGGTGCGAGCCGCCGGCGGGCGGCACCGGACGGTGGGGGATCAGTTACGCGGAGTGAGCGGGTCGTGGACGCAGCCAAAATCCGCAAGACCGGCGACAAGATTAGCTGCAAATGACTGCGCCTTCGCAAGGTGGCCAGCAATAGCCGCGGGCAATAGCTGAAGCCATCTGCTTGACCTTGAACGGCCGGCATTGTCCTCGCACCTGACGAACAGCGGCGACCGGCGCCGCCCTCGGATCGCTGGACTGCTCGGCCTATGCGTGTTCCCTGGCAGGTTGATAGCGGCAGGCAGACTGAGATATCCAGGCAGCGCCGGGGTCAGGCAGTACCCAAGCCTCGGTTTCACGGCGGGGAATGATCGTGACGCCTCGACCCACAAGGCGCACGCACGACTTCGGGTGAGTGTTCCGGCTGGAGAGCGGGGCCGTGAAGTGCAGCCGCCACGCCTGAGTTGGGTACGGGGACAGCGCCTTCGGCGGCGACCAGTGACATTCACACGCCGGGACTCGCCTACCGGCCATCATCGTCAAGCGATAAAGGGTCCGGTGCCCGAAAACTGATTACATTTGCACCAAGGACCAGACCGGCAACCGCGATAAGTGTCGCGCCGTGCCACCGCGGGGCAAGATATCCACCCAGGATCGCGCCTAGCGCGAAGGCGACGCAAATCCATCCGAGCGCGAGAGTGTGAAACCAGTGTGGCTTCGATCGCGGATCGAAACACGCCTGGGAGAACGCCGAGACAGCGCCGAGCAAGTTGCCCGTTGTCATGCCAGTGTTGAAAGACCAGTCGCCGATATGGGACAGGGTCGTGATCTGCACGGCGGCCAGGAATCCGACGCAAGCGGTAACGACGTGGTCTGAAAGACGATCCGCGACGCCCGCCAGGGCAACCAGCAGGACGCATTCCACCGACAGCCGGATCGCGCGCGAGTTCCGGCCCGACCGTTTCAGCATCGTTCCTGTGGTGCGTGACAGCAGAAGGCCGACGACAAAAGCCGTCATGGATGGGACGTGCCGCAACGCCTCAACCGTATGACCTGCCGCCAAGCCGATCGCGAACAAGACGATGTTTCCCGTCTGCGCGTTGGCGAACACGTGGCCGTGGGTCAGATAAACCCATACATCCAGCATCCCGCCTGCGGCAGTCAGCAGGCAGGCTGCGGTCACTGCGATCAGGAAGCGAGCGGATGGATGGATCGTGCTCCACCCTCGCGCGTGGCGGTCGGCTTCCTGCCCGCCGGAATTAGGAGGCGGCCGCTCTGTCATCGCTTGCAGTCCTTTGCTGGAGCCAGGTACTGAGGTAGCTGGCGTCGCACTTTGACCACGTCGTCCACGATGGTGCGCAAGTGTCCGCGACACCCGTTGTGCCATGCGCCCACGCCAGCGGCGGCCAGCCGTCGGCGCGGCGGTCCTTGCGGCACAAAATGGGTTTCCGACTTGGCGACGGGCGTCTTCATCCGTCACCTGTAGAAATACAAGACTGTGCAGCGGAGGCGATCCCAGCATGGCTATTCACCGGACATAAAACTGACGCTACCCCTTGCACCCGCGCGGGCGGCGCCCCACCTCCCGCAACATTTAGAACAAAGCACGAACATAAACCGGATATGCCCCGCCCCATCCCAGCCGCCAACACGCCCGCCGCCCACACCCTCGCCGCCAGCACCCTCGCCGCCAGCACGTTCGTCGCTTCCAACCCCGCCGCCAGCACGCTCGTCGCTTCCAACCCCACCGCATCACCCGACACCCTGCCACCGCCAGCCGACGACCCCCAGGCGATCTTCGCCCTCGACGGCCCGATCAACCCGGCCTTCGTCAATGAAGCGGTCCGCGTGCTGATGCGCGCCCTGCCGCTCGATCCGGCCGAACCGCAGGCCTGGGCGCACCGGCGCATGCACGCTGGCCTGCTCGCACTCGCCGCACTGCACCCGCGCGACGAGATCGAGCTGATGCTCGGCGTGCAGGCCGTCGCCGCCTGGCACGCCGCCGCCGCCGGCTGGCGCCTCGGCATGAACCACCACCGCCCGTGCGGCGACAGCACCCGCCACACCGCCGCCGCCGCCACCGCCGCGCGCAGCTTCGACAGCCTGCTGCGCGCGCTGGAGCGCCGCCAGGCCAAGCCGCTCACCATCCCGCCCGGCCGCCCGCCCAGCCGCGCCTGGCCGCCCGCGGACGCCAGCGCGGTGATGCAGGCGTGGGAGGCGCGCATCCGCCAAGGCACCACCACTCAGGGCACCACCACTCAGGGCACCACCACTCAGGGCACCACCACGCAGGCGGCCGATGCTCAGGCCACCACCCACGCCGCCGATCCCCACCCCTCCGCTGCCCACGCCGCCGACCCCGCCCCCGCCGTGGTCTGGAGCCCGCGCGCCATCGCCCTCGCCAACGAACTGCGCGAGGCCGACCGCATCGCCGTCGAGAACGAGGGCCTCGACATCGAACACACCGACGGCATCCTGCCCGGCGGCGGCATGATCATGCCCGAGCACCCGACGCCGCAGCAGGAGGCCTACATGGCCCGCCGCCTCGGCCTGGCCTACCGCCGCGAGTGCCAGGAGAACCTGCGCCGCGGCCTGCGCCAGTATCCGCCGATCCGCCACATCCGCCCTGGCGACCTGATCCTGTGAGCCCTCCCCCGGCACGCCATCCCTCGGCCCGCCCTTCCCCGGCCCGCCACCCCCCAGGGAGCCCTTCCGCCGGACGCCAGCCCGCTGGACGCCCGCCGTCTGTGAGCGCTTCCCCTGGATGCCCTTCCGCTGGCCACCATCCCGTTGCAAGCCCGCCGCTGCCGCCGTCCGCGCCGCCGCCCACTCCGCCAGGCGACCCGCTGCGGGCGTTGCTGCCCGGCTTCCTGGTGCCGCTGCTGCTGGCCGGCGGCGGCGACACCGCACTGGCGCACGCCGCCGCGCACGCCGCCATCGCCGGCGCCGCCGCGCCCGGTCCCGACGCGGCGGCGCTGCTGACGCTCACCCGGATGGTCGGCTACGCGCTGGCCGAACTGGACGCGCTGCGGCTGTCGGCGGCGGTCTCGCTGACGATGAAGCTGAAGCTGCGTGGCAACGCCAACGCGCTGAACCGCTCGGCCCAGCGGATGACCGAGGCGCTGGCGGCGGGGCGCCACGCGGCGGCGGCGGCCGACCCGCGCGAGGCGGTCGACGAGGCGGCGGTGCTGGCCGCGCTGGACGCTGCCCAGGCGATGCTGCGCCAGGCCACGGCCGCACCGTCTGATGCGCCAGCCGCCGCCGCACGCGCCGCCGCGGCACCGGCTGAACCGATCGCCGTTCCGCCGGCGCCCGGCGAACCAGCGCCAGACGAACCAGGGCCAGACGCACCAAGACCAAGTGAACCAGGGCCAAGCGAACCAGGGCCAGGCGAACGGGCGACGAACGAGGCGATGCCGCGCGATCCGGCGCCCGCCGATGCCGGGTTGGACCGCTCAACCCCTGCCGCACCAACCCCTGCCGATCCAGCCCCTGGCGAGCCAACCCCTGGCGAACCGTCACCCACCACAGCGGTGCCGCCGGCACCGTCCCGGCATCGTGGCGCGATGACGGCGGCCGCTCAGATGACAGCCGCCCATCCGGCACCCGCGCCCGTCATGGCGGGCGGAGCCCTCCCTTGCGTGCTCGGTCGCCCGCGATCCACGGCTTTGCCGCCACCCGTCCCGCAACGCGTGGCCAGCCACCCCCGCGGCCCTGGCCAGTCGCCTGCCACGCCCGCCCCGAAGGCGCCCGTGCCGCACGCGGCCGCAATCCTCCGATCGGCGGCGCCGCCCGCCAGCCACGCCCACAACCGGCTGTGGGCCAAGGCGATGACCGACGTGGCCGAGGAATGCCGCGCCAACCTCTGCCGCCTCGCCCCGGCGCAACGCCGCCTGGAACTGCTGCGCATCGAGGCGCTGACCACCACCGCCCTCACCCTCGGCAGCGGCCTGCCCGCCATGCCCGCACTGCGCCGCGCCGACCTGCTGGCCAGCACGGCAATGCCGACCCCGCCGCCCGCGATGGCGCCGTTCGTCTCCGGAACACAGCGTACGAGCGGTCAGGCCATGATAACCGACAGCCCCACCCGATCTTGATGCCGATGCGACCTCGCCCGCTGTCGCGCGATCTGACAACCGTGCATCAGCCGCATCGATCCATGGCCAATACAACCCGGTGACCGCCGCACCAGCGGGCGAAATCACGCCCAGGCGATCGCGGGATGCGCTAAACCTTCCGCCGCAGCCGTTTGGCATTCGCCTGTGCACGGCTCAAAAATGGTTTCACCACCGCGGCGTCACCACGACCCAGCATCAGGTTCATCGCCGACTGCCGCACCGCCGCCGCCTTTTCTGCCGTCATGCGGCGATATTCGGCCGGTGAGCACGTGCCCTGCGCCATCCGCACCGAGCGATGCAAGATCGTTTCCCATGACGCAGCCATCAGCCGAACCATCATCACGGGAGCAGCAGGCGACAACCGACGCGAATGTCTTTTCATCGCCGGTCAATGATCCCTCAAGACGCAAGCGGCAAGTGCCAATTCAGTCAACATAGGCAACCAGCCGGTGGACAGCGCGTTGCTTATGGGTAATCCGTGCCACAACCCATTGTAATGTCCGCGATGATGCGGCGGGCAAAGCTGGGCCGGCCGGACGAAGTTCGTATCGGTGCCTCGTACACAACAGGAGACGTCTGTCATGTCTATCATCGCCTGGCTCATTCTGGGACTTGTCGCCGGCTTTATTGCCAGCAAGGTCGTCAACAAAAGCGGCGAGGGGCTGCTCCTCGACATCGTCCTGGGTATCGTCGGTGCTGTTGTCGGCGGCTTCCTGTTCTCGTTGGTCGGGGCGGCCCCGGTCACTGGCTTCAATATATACAGCCTTATCGTCGCGGTGATCGGCGCGATCGTCGTCCTTGTCATCTACCACGCCATCGCCAGGCCGCGGACGATCTGATCCTCGGCCAGCATGGGCCCCGGCGGGCGGTTGCGTACCCACACCCCGTCTACGAAGCGCCGCCGCCCGCCGGCGCGGGCGGTGGCAAAGGCCCAGCCGCGTCCCAGCCGCCTCCCAAGGCTTTATACAGCGCGACAAGGTCGGTGCAGACCGTCGCTGTACTATCCGCAAGCTGCTGCTGCTCACTCAGAAGGCTGCGCTGCGCGGTCAGCACCTGGAGGAAATCGGCCAGCCCCTGGGTATACAACATGGTCGCCAGGTCCAGCGCCCGCCGTGCCGCCGCAACGCTGATGATCAGACGCGCCCGCCGCCGCTGTTCCGCGGCATAGGCGGTCAATGCGTCGTCCACATCCCGAAACGCCGCCAGCACCGTGCGCTGGTAGTTGGCCGCCGCCTCCTGCTGCTGCCCTTGCCGCAGCGCCAGCGTCCCCCGCAGCCGCCCGCCTTCGAAAATCGGCAGCGAAACGCTCGGCCCGATCCCGTACTGGCGTGAACCCCAGTCGCCGAGCTGATGGAACTGCAGCGCCTGAATCGAGACGCTGCCTGACAGCGTCACCTGCGGAAAGAAGTCCGCCTCGGCCGCGCCAATGCTGGCGGTTGCGGCATGAAGCTGTGCCTCGGCTTCCCTGATGTCCGGCCGGCGGTGCGCCAGTTCCGACGGCAGACCAACGGGCACCAGCGGCGGCACCAGCGGCGTCGCCTTCGGCAGCGCCAGTTGTGCCTGCAACGCGCCGGGATATTCACCAAGCAGCAGGCCGATCGCATTGATCAGCCGCTGCTCCTGCTGCTCAAGCTGCGGAATGATCGCGCCGGTGTCGGACGCCTGTTGCTGGGCATTGGCCAGATCCAGTTCAGTGGACAGGCCGCGGTTGTAGCGATCGGTGGTGAGCTGCACGCTGTTGTTGGCGCTGGCCAGATTCTGCCGCGCGATGCGCAGCCGTTCCTGCGTGCCGCGAAGCTGCATGTAGTCGTTCGCCACCTCCGCCATGCTGGACAGCACCGTGTCATTGCGTGCCTCCCGCGAGGCATCCAGTGTCGCCCGCGCGTTTTCCACCGTCCGGCGCACCCGGCCCCACAGATCGACCTCCCACGAGGCATCGAAGCCATACTGATACAGGTCGAACGGCGGGATGGCGACGGGCCCTCTCCCGGTACTGACTGGAATACCGCCGTTGGTGCCGGTCGCGCCGTTGAATTGCGTCGCTGGCGTGCCCCCAGGACTGCCGAGCGCACTAAGGACGCCGTTCTGGCTGACACGCTCCCTCGTGTAGGCCGTATTGCCGTTCAACGTCGGATACTCGCTCGCCCCGGTGATCCGCAGTTGCGACCGGCTCTGCGCGATGCGGGTGGTGGCCGCGCGGACATCCAGGTTGCTGTTCGCCACCCGGAGCACGAGGCCGCTCAGCACCGGATCGTTGAACGTATCCCACCACTTCGGCTGGATCGGTGTCGCCACCGGGAAACTGGCATGGGCTGGCGCCGGGGCGGGATTCTGACGCGGGCTGAACCAGCTATCCGGGGAAGCCGGTTTGGACGCCTGGAAGTTCGGGCCGAGCGTGCAACCGGCAAGCAAGGGCGCCAGCAGCAGCAGGCGCAGGCGCAGTGGCATGGAAGGCAATTCCTTTTCGCGGAGGAGGCCGGCAGGGGGCCTCCGCTTTTGCCACGGCCGACGCGGGACGACCACCTAGGACTTTGCGGGAGTCAGCATCATAGGCCATGGGTGGCCGGCGGAACACACTCGGGTTTGGTCTAAGTGCGCCGCCGGCCCCGACAGATTCCAGGAATCTGCGGTGCGCTTCAACGCCGTCATCGTTCATGCGCCCTGTCCACGCAACGACGATGTCGGGACCAGTGCGCCTCAGGCCGGCGTAAGCACGTCCACGTCCGCCGCCACCGGTTCCGTCGCATGCCGCGCCGCGATCACCAGATACACCGCCGGCAGCACGAACAGCGTGAACAGCGTGCCGATCGACAGACCGCTGGCGATCACCAGCCCCATGTTGAAGCGCGAGGCGGCGCCGGCGCCGGAGGCGGTGATCAGCGGCACCACGCCCAGCACCATTGCCGCCGTGGTCATCAGGATCGGCCGCAGCCGCAGGCCGGCGGCGTAGATGATCGCCTCCAGCTTGGTCTTGCCGGCGCGCTGCGCTTCATTGGCGACCTCGACGATCAGGATGCCATGCTTGCTGATCAGGCCCATCAAGGTCACCAGCCCGACATCCGTGTAGATGTTCAGGGTGGCCTGGCCGAGACCCAGGCTGATGAACACCAGCGCGCCGGCGACCGACATCGGGATCGACACCAGGATGACCAGCGGATCGCGAAAACTCTCGAACAGCGCCGCCAAGACCAGGAAGATGATGATCAGCGCCAGCGCGAACGTGGCGACGAAGCCGCTGCTTTCCTGGACGAACTGCCGCAGCGGCCCGGCGTAGTCGATCAGCACGTCGGGCGGCAGGGTCTTCGCCGCCAGGGCCTGCAGCGTGTGCAATGCCGCGGCCTGCGAGACACCGAGCGAGGGCACACCCTGGATGGTCGCGGAGTTCACCTGCTGGAAATGCGTGATCGTCTCCGGCACCGTCTCCTGCCGCACGTGGGCGATGGCGGAGATCGGGATCGGCACGCCGTTCAGGGTGGCGATCTGGTAGTGCATCACCTGGTCGATGGTCAGCCGGGACCGCTGCTGCACCTGGGAGATCACCTTATAGGAACGTGATCCCAGGCTGAAATAGTTGGTATAGGCGCCGCCGAGCAGGCCGCCGAGGGCGCTGCCCACCTGGGTCATGGATAGCCCGAGCTGCGCCGCCTTGTCGCGGTCGACCTCGATCACCTGCTGCGGCGCGTCGATCTTCAGGTCGCTGTCGATGAACAGGAACATCCCGCTGGCCGCGGCGTCGGCGAGGAACGTCTGCGCCGTCGGATACAGCGTCGACAGCGGCTGGGTGGACTTCAGCACGAACTGGATCGGCAGTCCTTGCGCACCGGGCAGCGCCGGCGGCTGGAATGCCACGACGCGCTGGCCGGCCACGCTGCCGAGCTGGTTCTGCAACTGGCGCTGGATGGTCGTGGCGTCACGCTTGCGCTGGTCCCACGGCTTCAGGGTAATGCCGGAGATCGACTGGGTCGGGCTGATCACCTGGAAGCTCTGATCCGCCTCCGGCAGCTTCGACATGATGCCTTGCACCTGGTCGGCGAACATCTGCTTCTGCGCCACGGTCGCATCCGGGGCGGAGGTGGGCAGCAGGATGACGACGCCCTGGTCTTCCTGCGGGGCCAGTTCGCTGTCGGCGCTGCCATACAGGAAATAGATGCTGCCGATGACCAGGCCAGCGAACAGCAGCGCCACCGATTTGGTCCGCAGGCTGCCGCGCAGCCAGCGCTCGTAGCCGCGTTGCAGCCGGCTGAAGACACGGTCGATCAGGCCGGTCAGGCGATCGCCCCAGCCACGGGCCGATCCCTCGGCATGGGGTTTAAGCAGATAGCCGCACATCATTGGCGACAGGGTCAGCGCGACGATGGCGGACATTGTCACCGCGCCAACGACGGTGAAGGCGAACTCGGTAAACAGCGCCCCGGTCAGGCCGCCCTGGAAGCCGATCGGCACGTAGACAGCGATCAGCACCGCGGTCATGGCGATGATCGGGTTGGCCAGGCCGCGCGCTGCCTTCATGGCGGCGTCACGTGGCCGCAGGCCTTCCTCCAGATGGCGGTTGACGCTCTCCACCACGATGATGGCGTCGTCCACCACCAGTCCGATTGACAGCACCAGCGCCAGCAGGGTCAGCAGATTGATCGAGAAGCCGAACACCAGCATCGCCGCGAAGGTGCCGATCAGCGACAGCGGGATGGTGATGACCGGGATCAGCACCGAGCGCGGCGAACCCAGGAAGGCGAACACCACCAGCGTGACGATCAGCACGGTTTCCCCAAGAGACCGTTCGACCTCATTGATCGAGCTGTTCACGAAGGTGGTGGAGTCGTAGATGACATCGCCGTTCAGCCCGGCCGGAAGCTGCTGCTTGATGGAGGGCAGCACTGCCTTGACGCCGGCGATGACGCTGAGAAGGCTGGAGCCTGGAACGGTCTGGATGCCGATGTAGACGCCCTTCCTGCCGTTGTACTCCACGCTTGTTTCATAGTCGTCGGCGCCAAGCGTGACATTGGCGACATCGCTCAGTCGGATGACCCCGCCGTTCACCTGCCTGAGCACCAGGTTGCGGAACTGGTCCACCGAATGCAGGTTGGTCGAGGCGGTCAGGTTGTACTGCACCATCTGGCCCTTGGTGGTGCCGATGCCGGCGATGACGTTGTTGGCCGCCAGGGCCGCGTTGACGTCGGACGCGGTCAGGCCGTAGGCGGCCAGCTTGCGCGGGTCGAGCCAGGCGCGCAGGGCGAAGCTCTGCTTGCCCAGCAGTTCCGCCGTCTGCACGCCCGGCACCGCCTGCAGCCGCGGCTGCACGTTGCGCACCAGGTAGTCGGTGATCTGGTTGGGCGAGAGCTGGTCGCTGGCGAAGCCGATGATCAGCGCGTCCAGCGACTGGCCGATCGCCACTGTCAGGGTCGGCTGCTGCACCCCGGCCGGCAACTGGTTGAGCACGGAGTTGATCTTGGCGGTGATCTCGGTAACCGCCTTGTCCGGATCGTAGTTCAGCACTAGATTGGTAACAATCGTGCTGGTGCCGGAAATGCTGTTCGAGGTCATGTAGTCGATGCCGTTGGCCTGCGCGATGGCGTTTTCCAGCGGCGTGGTGACGAAGCCGGCCACAGTGTCCGGATCGGCACCGTAATAGACCGTGGTGATGGTAATGATGGCGTTGTCGGTCCTCGGGTACTCGAGGATGGGCAGGGAATAGAATGACTTCAGCCCGATCACCAGCAGCATCAGGCTGACCACGCAGGCCAGCACCGGCCGGCGGATGAAGATGTCGGTGAACTTCATGTCAGGGTCCAATTGGTGACAGCCATCGCACGGGAGATGACGCGCCTGCCGTGTCCGGTCATGGCGGAACGGCTCCCGCGCGGAAGCAGCAGACTCATTTGGCTTTTTGCCTGATCGCGTGATTTACCGACTGCGGAGGGCCGGTTCGGCGCGATCATGCTTTATTGATCCACCGGCACCGGCGCCGGGTTGTCGGTTGGCTGCACCGCGTTGTCGATTTTCACCGCCGACCTGTTGTGCAGCTTCAACTGCCCGGCGGTGACAACCACGTCGTTCGCGTTCAGGCCTTTCAGCACGCTGACCTGATCGCCGCGCGCATCGCCGGTGGTGACGAACTGCTGCAGCACGACGGGCTGGTCCTTGCCCTGGGCATCCTTCTCGTCGTGCACCACGTAGACCAGCGACCCATATGGGTTATAGGCGACCGCGGTTGCCGGGATGGTGACCAGCGACTGGACGGTGCCTGAGTCGACGGCGACGCTGAGATACATCCCCGGCAGCAGCGCCCCATCCGGATTAGGGATGCTCGCCCGCACCTGGAGCATGCGGCTGGTGGCATCGATCTTGGAATTGAACGACTGCACCTGGCCGTCGAAGGTTTTCCCCGGATAGGCATCGGCGGTCACCTCGACCTTCTGGCCGACGGCGATCCGCCCTAGCGCCTGCTGGGGCAGGTAGAAATCGACGAACATCGGATCGAGCTGCTGCAGCGTCACGATCGTGGTGCCCGCGGGCAGGTACTGGCCGAGGTCGACCTGGCGGACACCCAGCCTTCCGGCGAACGGTGCGCGGACGGTCTTCTCATTGATGATTGCCTGCTGTGCCGCGACCTGCGCCTGGGCGACCTTGAGGCTGGCGGCGTCGCTGTCCACGGTGGCCTGCGCCACGGCATGCGCCGCCAACTGCCGCTGGTCGCGTCCGAGCGTCACCGCCGCCAGCGCCGCGCTGGCCTGAAGCTGCTGCAGCTTGGCCTGGTCATCATTCAGCCGCAGCCGCAGCAGCACGGTTCCCGCCGGCACCGTCTGGCCGGACTGGAAATCGATCTGGTCGACCACGCCGGCGATCTCGGCCGCCAGGTCCGCCCCATTGGACGCACGCGCGGAGCCCACGGCGGTCTGCCGGGGCTGCCACGTCCGCATCGTGGCGGTGGCGGTGGCAACCGTCGGCAGTTCGGACTTTATGGTCGCCACCACCTGCTTGAGGATGCCGGCCTTGAACCGCTGGAAGCCGATCAGCCCCGCCGCGAGCAACGCCATCACCAGCAGCATCAGCCCCATTCGCAGCCAGGTCCTGGGCGGCCGTGTGGTGCGGCCTTTTGGGACAGCGCCGCCTGGGATGCTGCCTGGGGCGGTGCGAGGCACCACGGTGCTGTCGTTCATGGGAAAACTCCGCCGGAAAAAGCGCCGCCAGGAAAAACGCCGTCAGCCTGGGCGATTTTCGGGTCGACATCGGTGCGGTTCCACCAGCCGCCGCCCAACGCCTGGAACAGGGTCACGGTGTCGGTGAAGCGGGCGGCCCGGGCGGTCACCAGGTTAAGCCGAGCCGAGAAGTCGGTCTGTTCCGCCGTCAGCACGTTCAGGTAGGTGCCGGCGCCTTCCCGATACTGCGTCTGCGCCACCGCGAGGCTGGCCGCCGCCGTCTGCTCCGCGGCCAGAGCGGCCCGCAGCGTCTCGGCATCCCGCTCGATCGCCACCAGCGCGTTGGCGACGTTCTGGAACGCGGTGTTCACCGTGCTGCTGTATTGCGCGGCGGCGACCTCCAGCGCGGCCTGCGCGGCGCGCTTGCGGGCGCGCAGGGTGCCGCCCTCGAAGATCGGCTGGGTCAGGCTGCCGGCGATGGTCCAGACGATGCCGGCGGGGGTGAACAGGTTGGGCAGGTTGCTGCCTTCGCGCCCGTAGCTGCCGGTCAGGCTGATCTGCGGCAGCATGTTGGCGGTGGCGACGCCGACCGACGCGGTGGCCGAATGCAGCAACGCGGCATAGGCACGGATGTCCGGCCGCTGCTGCACCAGGTTCGACGGCAGCGACACCGGCAGGTCGTTCGGCAGGGTCAGCCGGTTCAGGTCCAATGTCGGCATCGCGTACTGGTCCGGATGGCCGCCCAGGTAGACGGCAAGCTGGTTGCGCGCCTGCTGCAACAGCTTCTGCAGGCCGGGCAGGGTGGCGATCTGCGCGTCCACCAGCGACTGCTGCTGCAGCACATCCACCTGGCTGACGCCGCCAAGCTGGAAACGCTGCCGGGTCAGCGCCAGCCCCGCCATATCGATCCGGATGATGTCGCGCGTGGTGTCGATCTGCGCCTGATAGGACGCCTCGGTGATCGCCGCGTTGACGACGTTGGCGGCCAGGATCAGGTCGGTGGCTTCCAGCTCGAAGCGCTGATACTCGGCTTCGGCGTTGAGCTGCTCGATTTGCCGGCGGATGCCGCCGAAGGCGTCCAGCGTGTAGGACGCGTTCAGCGTGCCGCTGTAGACGGTGTAGACGGACGAGCCGTTGCCGAAGCCGAACCCGGCCAGGGATGAGCGCACGTGTTCCGGCTGCACGGCGGCACTGAGCTGCGGGAACAGCGCGCCCTGTTCGGCGCGGGTATTCTCCCGCGCCTCGCGCAGCGTGGCCTGGGCGGCGGCGACATCCGGATTGGCTCGCAAGGCCTGGGTCACCAGGGTGGTGATCTGCGGCGAGTGGAACAGCGCCCACCACTCGCCCGGAATATCCCGCCCTTCGCTGAGTTGCTGCGGCGAACCGCCAGGGGTCGCGGCCTTGACGGTGCTGGCGGGCAAGGCGGCCTCGGTAAAGCGGGTGCTGCCGGGTGCCGCCGGCGTCTTGAAGTTCGGCCCGACCGCGCAGCCGGCCAGAATCGCCAGAACGGGGACCGCCAGAACGGGGACCGCCAGAACGGGGACCGCCAGAACGAAAGCCGAGCCGACGCGCCGGCGTCGGCGATGGAGCGGGAAAAAGTCAGCGAGAAGCATGGAAAGATGGAATTCCTGGACCAACGAGTCTAATATGCGGCATTCTATACCGGTTAGTCCAGTAATTTTTATCGAGGAGGATGTCACCTGGCGAAACGACCCGCCGCTGCGTTATCCGCTGGCCGAACCGGGCGGCCGAAGGACAACGCGAAGCATGCGGCCATCATCGCGGCGGCGAAGCACCTGTTCGCGCGCCTGCCGTTCGAGCTGGTGACGATGGAGGCGGTGGCGGCGCAGGCACAAGTCTCGAAGATGACCGTCTACAGCCACTTTGGCGACAAGGAAACGCTGTTCGAAAACATCGTCAGCGCGACTGCCCAGGAGATGATCGCGGCGTTGTCGGCGCCGGAGGGCGAAGGCGGCCTGCGGGACCGGCTGGCGGCATTCGGCATCGCCTTCCTGGACGTGATCCTTGGGTCGGAGGTCTGCGCCATGGCGCACACGCTGCCGATGACGTTGCGCGGCAACCGGTCGCTGGCGGAGCGCTTCTATGCCGCCGGACCGGGGCGGGTGCGGGCGGCGCTGGCCGAGATCATCGCCGCCGCGGCCGAACAGGGCGAATTGATGGTGGACGATGCGGACCGGGCGGCCGATGACCTGGTCTGCCTGTGGCAGGGCAGCATGCCGGAGAGGCTTGCGTATGGGCTTGAGCAACCGGTCGTGTTGGAAGAGATCGAGCGGCGGGCGGTTCGCGGTACGGAGGTGTTCCTGCGAGCCTACCGGAAAGCCGTGCAGCATTGCGGAGCTGGTGAGAAACAACGGCGGCGGCTGGGGTGTTGAGCAGATCAGATGGACGCGTGTCACGCGCGCGAAACTCATCCGTCGTCGGCTGGTCGCCGGCATCGCCTGGTGATGACCCTGGCGGCGCGGTGCGCGCCGTCATCCTTGTCAGCCCAGTCTCTGGTTGAGCGGGGTATCGCCAAGACCCGGTCGTCGGTTGGCTGCCATCCTGGATCAGGCGTTTGAGCACTTGCTCACCGCCGCAATTTCGATCTAGTTTCGTAACTGTATAGTGGCCGCCGCGACTTTCCCTTTTGGATTGTTCTCGGGTTTGGTTATCTCGTAATGCACCTGGTCAACGATCTTCAACGGCACCGAAAAGGTTCCAAGCAGGCCGATCCTGCCAATTCGGGCGAGCGTCAGGTCCGACTGGCATCCGGAACAATCACAGCGACATCAACGGCTTCACGAGCCACGTTTTCTCGCCAAACCAAGCTTACATCACAGGTTTTGAGAAGCCTAAACCGCGAATGAGTTTCCAGGAGCCGACTTGCCTGCTTCGGGCTGGGGCGTGACCTTCAGCGCTGATAGGCACGGTTCTCCAGCGCTAGGTGGCATCGCCGGACAGCGAGGAGTGGTGGTCAAGGGACAGGCGGGTTTCGGGAAGGCAAGTGGCGATAGCTGCCGTTGGCAGGCGGCGGTTTTCTCAAAAAGGATAGTGTTTTGGGAAAGTAAGCTTGGACCTACGGTACATCGGGATACAGCATCATGCCAACGCGGCGAGTCGGTCGCGCAGCCAGCTCTGTGCCGGGTGGGTAGTCGTCCGTTCGTGCCAGATACTGGCGATGACGAAGCCGGGTATGGTGAGCGGCGGTTCCAGCACCTGCACCCGATCCGACCAGCCTTCTGCGATCCGGCGCGGGATCAGTGCGATCATGTCGGATCGTGACACGATCTCCGGCACGATCAGGAAGCCCGATGTGGACAAGGCGACGGTGCGACGACGGCCGATTGCTTCAAGCGCTGCGTCGGTAGGCCCGGTAAAGCCGCCACCCTGAGGCGATACGACGACGTGGTCCAGCGCGCAGAACACGTCTAGCCCCAGATCGCCCTGCACGCCTGGATGTCCTTGTCGCGCGATGACCGCGTAATCCTCCTCGTAGAGTCGACGCTGGCGCATCGCCGCCGGCGCGTGTTCAGGCGCAGCCAAGGCCAGGTCCACCTCACCACGCTCCAGCTGCGTCGTGAGTGCCATCACGTCGAGCGCCCGCCACGCGATGCGGACCATGGGCGCCTCGGCCCGCAACGCAACCGAGAAGCGCGCCAGCAGCGCATACTGGACGTAGTCGCTCGCCGCGATCACCAGGGTTGCCCGCAGGGTCGCCGGATCGATTGGCGCTCCTTGCTCGATAACGCGGCGGACACTCTCCAGCGCCTCGTGCAGTGGCTGCATCAGCTCGAGTGCCCGCTGGGTCAGCACCATCCCGCGCTGGGCCGGGATCAGGAGCGGATCGCCGAGCGCCTCACGGAGCCGCGCCAGCCGCGCCGACAAGGCCGGCTGACTAAGGTTCAGCCGGCGCGCGGCGCGTGTGACGTTGCGTTCCACAAGCAAGGCTTCGAGCGTCACGAGCAATCCGAGATCGGGGTTCCTGGTATCCATTGTGTCGATAACGGCACGCAAGAGGTTCGATTTCAATGCCCGAGGTGGCTGGGTCATATGCTTTAGGAGCGGGCTGGAGCCCGTGACACTCCAATCGACGACACGGATAGCAGCTTGCCCGAAGCAACCTCCCCGGCATCGCCACCCGACTCCTCGATCGCCTTCCCATTGCTCGCGATCACCCTGTTCCTGTTTTTCGTGTCGGCCAGTGTGCCCTCCCCCTTGTTCGTCGTGTTCCAGGGGCGGTGGGGGTTCTCCCCGGGCATGCTGACGGTCGCGTTCAGCATCTACTCGCTGGTGCTGCTGGTGACGTTGCTCGTGGCCGGCTCGCTCTCCGACCATCTCGGCCGCAAGCCGGTGATCGTCGCGGCACTGGCCATCCAGGTCGTGGCCATGGCCCTGTTCCTCACGGCGGACGGCATCGGCGGGTTGCTCGCCGCCCGGATCGTCCAGGGGCTGTCCATGGGCGTGGTGAACGGCGCGCTGTCCGCCGCGGTGATCGAGGCGGCGCCCCCGGCCCGAAAGGCGCTCGGCAGCCTGCTGACCGGCATCTCGCCCCTGGCCGGGCTCGCGACGGGTGCGCTCGTCACCGGAGCCCTGCTCGGGGTCACGAACCAGGCGGAAGTCTGGGCCTTCGGCGTCCTGGGTGGAGTGTTCTGCCTGGGCGCGGTGTCGGTGGCCCTGATCCCCGAAACGGCGAGCCCGGTGCCCGGGCTGCTCCGGTCGATGGTGCCGAGCGTGCATGTCACCCGGGCGGCGCGGAGCGGCTTCACGCGTGCCCTGCCCCTGCTCCTGTCCATCTGGGCCTTGTGCGGCTTCGTCATCGCGCTCGGGCCGTCGCTGCTGCGCACCGTCTTCTCGGTCAACAGCGGGGTGCTGAACGGTGCCACCGTGGCCGTGCTCTGCGGAGCAGGCGCCGTATCGCCGCTCCTGATGCGTGGGCAGCCACCCGGGCGCATGGCCGCGCTGGGCATGGCGGCGGTGACGGCCGGGGTCGGCCTGCTTCTCGTGTCGATCGGCACGGGCACCCTGGCGCTGTTCTTCGTCGGCAGCGCGGTGGCCGGTGCCGGGCTGGGTGCATCCTTCAGCGGCCTCATCCAGTCGCTCGTGCCGCTCACCCCGGTGCATGAGCGCGCGGAACTCTTCGCGGCGATCTTCCTGGTCACCTACCTGTCCCTGAGCGTTCCTCCCATCGCCGCCGGCTTCTCCGTTCCGCTCACCGGCTTCCTGGGCACGACCCAGGCCTATCTCGGCGCCGTCCTGATCGTGTCGGCGACGGCAACCGTCCTGCAATGGCTGCCCTCGCGCAGCCGAGGAGCACCCGCATGAAGGCCATCCAGGCTCATCCGCAGCAAGGGCTCGACGGCCTGACGTCGGTGGACCTCCCCGATCCCGGCGATCCCGGACGGGACGCCATCCGCGTGCGCGTGCATGCCACCTCCCTGAACTTCCACGATCTGGGCGTGGTGACGGGACGGTTGCCGGCCGCCGATGGGCGCATCCCCATGGCCGATGGCGCCGGGGTGGTGGAGGCGGTCGGTTCCGAGGTCACTGGGTTCAAGCCCGGCGACCACGTCGTATCGACCTTCTTCCCGACCTGGCTGGACGGTGAGGCCACCCTTGCCGATTTCGCCACCACGCCGGGCGACGGGATCGACGGCTTTGCCCGGGAGGTCGTGGTGGCGCCGGCCACGTCCTTCACGCGTGCGCCGGCCGGCTGGAGCCACGCCGCCGCGGCGACCCTGACCACGGCCGGTGTGACCGCCTGGCGCGCCCTGGTGGTCAACGGCGGCCTGAAGGTTGGGGACAGCGTGCTGGTGCTCGGCACGGGCGGCGTGTCGATCTTCGCGTTGCAGATCGCGCGGGCCATGGGGGCCACGGTGATCGCGACCTCCTCCTCCGACGAGAAGCTGGAGCGGCTTCGCACGATGGGCGCCGCGCACGGCATCAACTACCGCCGGGACGAGAACTGGGGCGATCGGGTGAGGGACCTGACCGGCGGCACCGGCGTCGATCACGTCGTGGAGGTGGGCGGCCCGGGCACGCTGGCGCAATCGATCAGGGCCGCGCGCGTGGGCGGCCACATCTCGCTGATCGGCGTGCTGACCGGCCGGGCGGGCGCCGTGCCGACGGCCATGCTCATGGCGCGGCAGCAACGGCTCCAGGGCCTGATCGTCGGCAGCCGCCGTCATCAATTGGACCTGATCCGCGGCATCGACGCCGTCCATGGCCACCCGGTGATCGACCGCTCCTTTCCTCTGGCCGAGATCGTGGACGCTTTCCGGCTCCAGGAGTCTGGCGGCCATTTCGGCAAGATCGTCGTCGAATTCTGACAAACCCCGACCAGCAGGAACAGGCCACCATGAAGGTTTTTCTCGTTTTCGCCCACCCGGAACGCCACTCCTTGAACGGCGCGCTGCGCGACGTTGCCGTGGCCGAGTTGCAGGCACAGGGGCATGAGGTCCGGGTCAGTGACCTTTACGCCAATGGATGGAAGGCGGCCGTCGATCGATCGGACTTTCCCGGCGTGGCACCGGACGAGCGGCTGCGGGTGGCTGGTGCATCAGGCCAGGCCTTTGCTGCCGGTGCACTAACGGAGGACGTGAAGGCCGAGCAGGAGAACCTGCTCTGGGCCGATGCCCTGATCCTGCAGTTTCCGCTGTGGTGGTACTCCATGCCGGCCATCCTCAAGGGATGGGTGGACCGCGTGTATGCCTTCGGTTTCGCCTACGGAGTTGGCGAACGGAGCGACACGCATTGGGGCGACCGCTTTGGCGAGGGCACACTGGCCGGCAAGCGGGCGATGCTGATCGTGACCGTGGGCGGCTGGGCGACGCACTACGCCCCGCGCGGCGTGAACGGCCCGATCGAGGACATCCTGTTCCCGATCAATCATGGCATCCTCTATTACCCCGGCTACACCGTCCTGCCGTCCTTCGTGGCTTACCGCGTGGACCGGATGGACGAGGCCGGCTTTGGGCTGGTGGCGGAGCAGTTGAAGGAGAGGATGCGGACCATCGAAACCGCTGCGCCCATACCCTATCGAATGCAGAACGGTGGCGACTACCAGGTTCCCAGCTTGGAGTTGCGGCCAGAGCTGGGCGACTCTGGCGTGTCCGGCTTCGCCTTGCACGTGGACCAGGGGCGGGTAGGGTAATTCGTCCTGCGACTCCTCGAAGGCATCATCAAATCCGCTGGGCCTGAGCGACGGGCGTATTCAACGGTCGCTGCCTTCCCATAAAGGAACATGCAGCGGGAAAGCCGCGCCAGCATGACTGATGCGACGCCTATGATCACGCCGTTTCCCAAAATATGTTCCCGATTGGCTTTTCCCGAAATGGCGCATTCCGCATGGAGAAACGGGAATGGGCGGCCTGCCAGAACGACCGTTTCTTGGGCGAAGTCCCAACCCTCGGAAAGGCGTGGAATGGGGCGAAAGCGACCGATCAAGCTGCCTTGGCCGCAAGCGCGTGAGGCTGGCGACCAAGGGTGCGATACACGGTTGGCCGCGAGATGGAGAACAGCTCGGCCAGATCGCTGATCGAGCAGTCGCCGGTGTCGTACATGCCGCACCGGTTCCTCCCTTGCCTTGAAGAAATTTCGAGTGAACCGATCACCACGGGACGGTGCGGCCGAGATAGTCGAGATATTGCAGACCGGGGTTGCCCTGCTTCGCGAGAAGGACGTTCACCAGGTTCGGCACGCTTTCCTCGATGCTCAAGCTCGCATCCGGGCCACCCATGTCGGTGCGGACCCAGCCGGGCGCCATCACGACCATCGCGCGCGAGGTTCCGGCGTGACGGGCCGCGAAGCTTCGCATGAACATGTTCAGCGCCGCCTTGCTGCCGCGATAGACCTCTCGCAGGCCGGTCTCGTTGTTGCTGATGCTACCTTGCCCGGATGACATCACGCCGATCGTGCCCGTCGTGGGGACGCAGTATTCCAGACTCTCGATAACACGCATGGGGCTCAATGCATTTGTGATCATGACGCGCATAAACTCGTCCGTCGTCACCTCTCCAATCGTTTCCTCTGCATTGTTGGTCGTCCCGGCGTTGACGAACAGCATATCGAACATTCTGCCCGACAAGCGGTCATGCAGCGCCGCGAGTTGGTCCGCTTCGCAGATGTCCAGGATCTCGATTTCGACACGGCCCTTGTGCTTGTCCGCCAGGTCGTGGAGCAACGTTCGGTTTCCGCCGCCTCGGACCGTGCCGACGACGTTCCACCCTTTCTTCAAGAACTCCGCGGCCATCGCGTGGCCGAGACCGCGAGATGCGCCGATGAGAAGGATTGTGCTGCGGGTATCGCTCGAAGCGGCTGGGGGCATGGCGCAATGTCTTTCGGTGATGAGTCTGGCCGCGAATATGAGCAACCCGCACGACCAGCGCTAGACGCATCGAATGCAAACTATGGTTGCGCGCGGCGCTATGTCATCCCAAGCACATGAGATACCGTCAGGTGATGAATAATGTGGACCTGAACCTGCTCATAGCGCTGGATGCGTTACTTGCCGAGGGCAGCGTGACGGGCGCGGCCCGTCGGCTTGGCTTGAGTTCGTCCGCCATGAGCCGGACGCTGACACGACTTCGGTCGGCGACAGGCGATCCGCTACTGGTGCGCGCTGGGCGTGGTCTTGTGCCGACACCGCGGGCTGCTGAACTGCGCGATCGCGTTCATGATCTCAGTCGTGACGTGCGAGCGGTGCTTCGGCCGCAAACCAATCATGTGGACGTCGCCTCGCTCGAACGAACGTTCACCGTTCGGGTCAGCGAGGCATTCCTGGAATTTCTCTCCGCGCGCGTAGTGGCCGCCATTACCCTTGCGGCGCCGCGCATCCGCCTTCGCTTCGCAGCCAGACCTGACAAGGATGCACGCCCGCTTCGGGAAGGACTGATCGATCTGGAGATCGGCGTGCTTGGAACGTCCGCCCCGGAAATACGCACCCGGTTGCTGTTCCACGACAGGCTTGTCGGCGTGGCCCGGGCCGGACATCCCCTTCTGGCAGGCACGGGAGTGACACCCGAACGATATGCGGCCTGCAACCATGTCGTGGCGTCACGGGAAGGGAATGTCATCTCGCCAGTCGATGACGCCTTGGAGAAACTCGGCCTCAAACGGACAATACTCGTTGTCGTGCCCGGATATCCGGATGCGATGCGGATCGCGCGCCAATCGGATCTGGTCGCGGCCGTGCCACGTTCGTGCCTTGGCAACAGCCTTGGGAGTGACCACGGCGCCACGTTGGGCCTTGAAAGCTTCGAATGCCCGGTCCCGACGCCAGGGTTCATGATATCGGCGATGTGGCATCCGCGCATGGACGCCGATCCGGCGCATCGCTGGCTGCGCGACACCGTGATGTCGGTTTGCCGGACGGCGTATCCGCGGTGATGAATGCTGGCAGGTGTGACGAACCGAACGTCCGGCCGCCGGATCAGATCATGCGCGGAACAACATGTCCTTGTCAGCGGATGACCGGTTTCTGGCATGCGCCGACGACCGCTGGACGCCCTGCGCGGGTCCCTGTCGATCCTAGAGCCCATCGACGTCGATCCGCCCGCGTCATGGCAAGGGATTTTTAGCAGTCCGTCAGACGTCTGTTGACCGGCTGCGCTAGTTCGCCGCCTTGATCCTTTCGGTGATCCTCGCGATCGCATAGTGCGCTGATACCACCGCGCCCTCCTGCCATCCGGTGATGTGGCTGAGATGCTCGCCGGCGAAGGTGAAGGGGCCGTCGCCATCCAGCAGAACAGGGTAGGCTTGCGCGCGGGCTTCAGAGGTCCATTCCGCCCAGGCGCCTTCGTTGAACGGGATGTTGGGCCAGGCGACGCTGATCGCGTGGCGCAGCGACTTGCCGTAGCCGGGATGCAGATGCTCGCCGTCCGCCAGGGCATCGGCGATCCTGGCATCCGGTGCCTTCGCCGCGAAGGCGTGTCCGAGATCGTCCGACCAGATATAGGCGCCGACCAGGATGCCGCGCGCCTGCTGCAGGCCGGCGGACGGATACCAGATCTGCGTGATGTCTCGGCTGGTCCACGAGATGCCGCCATAGATCTGCGCATCAAGCTCCCAGAATCGCCGGTCCGCCTGGAACGCGATCTTGCCGGCGGGCACATAGTCGACCGCGGCCAGCGCGGCCCGCACGGCCGAAGAGAAATCGGTGTCGAGACGGCGCAGGACAGGGCAGGGGATGGTGCAGAGGACATGCGCCGCCTCGACGACGCTGACCTGGTTGCTTCGCCGGTCGCGCCACACTACCTGGGCGCCGTCGCCCTGTCGCCGCAACTGGGTGACCTCGGCGTTGTAGGTGATCACGTCGCCCAGGCGCCGGCCGAACGCCTCGCCGATCCGGCCCATGCCGCCGACCGGCTGCATCATCGTCGCGGCCATCGAATAGAATTCGCCGAATTCGCTCGGCCCCTGCCAGAAATCCGCCTGCACAAGGCGCCGCAGATCCAGCGGCGGCACGATCTTTCCTGCCGTCAGACCGCCACCGGATGGTTCGAGGTAGCCGGAGCGCGCGGAGCCCCGATATGCCATGTCGTGGTCGAGCGCGCCAAACGCGCGCAGGAAGCCGTGCAGCCGCTCACGGTCCTGGTCCGAAACCGGCGCATCCAGCAGTCCGTGATCGACCGCCTTGGCGGCCAGTTCGGCAACATAGCCGCGGCTGTCGTTGACCACCGCCGCATTGCGCTGCGGGCGGCCATCGAATGCCTGGTCGTCCTGCATCAGCGCGCCGCGGTTGTCGTTGCACATGACCTCGAGCGGCACACCGAGTTCACGGCAGTAGCCGAGGATCCCCTGATGGTGGAATGGCAGGCGCGCCGGGCCAGGATTGAAATACAAATGAGGTTCGGCGTCCCAGGCCACTGTCTGGATGGTGGATGCCTCGGCGACGGTGTCGCCGGCACGCAGGCTCCAGTTGCGGCCGCCCGGCCGAGCGCGGGCTTCCAGAATGTTGCAGTCGTAGCCGGCACGTTGCAGTTCCAGCGCGGCGACCATGCCGGCGATCCCGGCGCCGAGGATGACGATCGGTCCGCCGCCGTCGGAGTTCGGGGGCAAGGAGGGCGGTTCCGAATGGGCTGCCGGCACCGCCAGCAATCCCATGGCGGCCATGGTGCGATAGGCCGCCGCGACGCCGCCGGCGCGACCGACCTGGTGGATCAGCGTTCGCCGCGTGATGGTCATGCTGTCAGGTGCCGAGGCTGTGGCCAGCAATGATCCGCACGCGGAGGTGCGGTTGCGCACGTTTGCCGCCGGATCTCATTCGGGTCGATCTGAAGGAAACACCCTGGGTTCTTCGGATTTTCATCATTCCAAACTATATTAATGACTTGTACTATGGAGATCCAGACCATGGCGTCACCATTAGGCGCCCTGGGCGATGCTTGTTGAAGCAGCGGTTAAGAAGTCCAAGGCCGGCGCGGCGGCTGAGAAAGTCGCTGAGGCGACCACGCCATAACGGTTACCTACCGAAGGGATGAACTCATGAACGAGTTCTATGAACTTGCGACCCTGTCGTTTCCGCTTCTTTTCGTTTCCAAGGCGTCGGAGGGCGCGCGTGCCTTCATCAATGAGCCCGAGGCCAAGGGTGAGCTGCTTGGTTGCTGGCGGACCGACATCGGCACGCTTGGCCGCCTGCTGATTCTGCGTGGCTTCGCGAACCCCGAGGATTTGACGGCCGAGCGTCGGCGCGCATTGTTCAGCGCCAATCCGTTCAACGCCGGCAGCGTCGTGACCACGCTGGAGATGGACAGCTACGCGCCGTTTCCCTTCCTGCCGCGCATCAAACCCGGCAGCTACGGCCGCGTCTACGAGTTCCGCACCTACAAGCTGAAGCCCGGTGGGTTGCCGCCGACGCTGGCGGGCTGGGAAGCGGCCATGCCGGCACGTGAACCGATGTCGCATCTGGTCATCAACATGTACGCGCTGGATGGCGCGCCGCGCATCACCCATATCTGGCCCTATGCCGGGGTCGATGAGCGCTTCGCCATTCGTGCCAAGTCCTATGCGGACGGCATCTGGCCACCCAAGGGCGGACCCGAGCAGATCCTGGAAGCGACGTCGACGATCGCCCTGCCGGAGCCGTATTCGCCGCTGTCCTGAAGACGCCGACCGCGGGCAGGGATCGTCAGCATCGCCCGCCGGGGCTTGGTGCAGACGCGTTCGCCACCCGCGTCGGTCATGGGGTCGGTGGCCTAGTTGACTGATCCGACAACAGCCGGCGCTGGCTTGCCGTGCTACGCCTCGAACAGGTTCTGGCCGAGATAGCGGCCGGGGGCCACGCCGCCCGGGCAGGCAAACAGGCCGCCGCCGACCGGCGTGACGAACTGGTTCATCATGTCGAACCTGGCCATCCGATCGAAGATGCGGATGAAGCCCGCGCGCGGGTCCCGCTGGTAGCACACGAACAGCAGGCCGGCGTCCAGTTCCATCTGGTGACGCCAGGGCGGCCAGCGCTCGGCGACCATGCTGACACCGTTGTCGTAACCGTAGCCGCGCCGCAGGATCTGCGCGCCGTCGTTGGTCTTGGGCGAGGCAAGGCGGATATGCGCGTTCTCCGCGATCATCGGATTGCCGTCACCGTCGACCGCGTCGAGGTCGGCGGCGGCGAACTCCTTCTTAGCGCCAATCGCGGCGCCGGACGCCTTCTCGCGGCCCACGGTCTGCTCCTGGAAAGCGAGCTTCATGCGGTCCCAGTGTTCAAGCGCGATGCGGATCGGACGGACGACCGCGTAGCTACCGCCGCGCATCCAGGCGCCACCCTCTTCCCCTACCCAAAGGTGCCGCGTGACCGCATCGGGATCGCTCAAATCAAGGTTGGCGGTGCCGTCCTTGAAGCCCATCAGGTTGCGCGGCGTCGTCTTCGGAGCGCTACCGGGGAGGAAGCCCGATTGCACCCAGCGCACCCGCGCGACCCCGTCAGCGACGCGCATGATGGCGCGCAGGGCGTGGAAGACGGCCTGCTTGTCGTCGCCGCAGACCTGGACGGACAGGTCGCCGCCGGTGCGCTCGGGCACCAACTGGTCGCCGACAAATCTCGGCAGGTCGACGAACGCCTCGGGGCGGTATCTTGCAAGGCCGTAGCGATCGACGCCATCGGCGCTGAACAGGCCCGGCCCAAAGCCAAAGGTGAGGGTGAGGCGGTTCGGTGGCAGGCCGTCGGCCTCGCCGGAATCGCCCGGCATGGCGGCAGGGTCGCCGCTGGCGGCGAGCGGCAGCCCTTGGGTGAGCTGGGCCGCCGCATCCGTCCATGCCCGCATGAGGGCGGCAACGTCAGCGGCCTTGTCTGCCAGAAGGTCGAAGGCGGCAAAGCTGGTGTGCGCCTGCATCGGCGTCACGATGCCGTTCTGGTTCGGGCCGTGGAACGGCAGCGTCGGGTCAGGCGGCAGCGACGCCGTCTTGATCAGCGGCGGTTGGCTGGGCGGCTTTTCGTCGGCATTCGCCAGGCCGGTGGCACGAACGGCACCAGCCAGCCCAACCGCGGCGCCGAGGACGCCGCGGCGACCGAAGCCCTTCATCGGGCGCCTCGCATCAGTGTGTTGGTGTCGTCCATGACGTAGTAGAACCCCTTGTTGTCCGGCATCAGGGCAATGCCAAACAGGTCACCGTTGCCCGGTGGGGACTGCGCCTGGTCGGTGTTGATCCACTGCGCATACACCTGCTTGCCGGCAACCGGGTCGACCTCGACCAGGCGCCCGTCCTTGCCGTTGCAGACCAGCAGATGTCCCTCCGGCGACCAGGTCATGGCGAGCGGCCAGGACAGCAGGCCGCCTTGTGTGACCAGCTTGCCGGTGCCGGCGCTGTCGGTGCGGGCGGTGGCGTTCGGGATCGCGGTGATGACGTTGTCCAGGCCATCGGTGACATACAGCGTGCCGTCGGGCGCCAGCGCCAGGCCGGTCGGGCCAAGCAGGAAGTTGTCGGGGTCGGCGCGCTGGGCAAAGCCGTTGGCCACCACCGTCTGGTCGGTCAGCACCGGCGGCTTGCCGGCGGGGACAGACAGCCGAAGCCGCAGCACCGTCGCCTTGCGCATGACGACGGGCAGGTGCGTCCGCGGGTCCACCACGCCGGGTCCCGGCAGGCTGAATCCGGCCATGCTGATGAACAATGTCGCCGTGGCACCATTGTCGACAACCGCCATGTTGCCCCAGGGATCATTGATGGTCGGTCCCGACCAGGCGGCGACCAGCGCACCGGCCGGGTCGAGCACCAACACGCAGCCGTCTCCCTTGGTCGCGGTCGTCCCGTCACGGCTCGGCGTGCTGCCGACGATCACCCAGCCGGTCTTCAGCATGGTCATGGCCGTGGTGAGGCCAACGCCGCCGGGGCATTGCGGCAGCGACTGCGGCAGGCGTGTGAACAGGTAGGTCTGCTGGGTCGATGGACGGTAGCCGACGATCGTCGTGCCGGTCCCCTGCAGGTTCGAGATGTTGTTGAAGTTGTCGACCAGCACGTCGTCCTTCGCGACCTTGCCGGTGGAGACCGGCGCTACCACGACGGCGTAAGGATTAAGGTCGCCGTTGTCAGTCACGGTCGACGACAGCGTCGTGTGCCGATGAATGGTTTCTAGAAAGCCACGCGGTTCGTCGGCCCAGGCGGGCCAGACAAACAAGGCGGCGATGACGAGGCCGACGCGAGCACGGCGGATGGTTGGCATGGAACGTCCTCCTTCAGAACAGGATGTTGGTGCGCAGGCCGAGCACGAGCTCGTTCTTTACGCGTTCGCTCGGATTGACCGGATTCGCACTGCCGCCGCCGGGGTTGAAGACATATTGCAGGTCCGGCTGTAGCTGCCACCAGGGGCGGACCTGGTACTGGTAAGAAACCTCGACAAACGTTTCGCTGCTGCGAATCGGCAGGTAATTGGCGGGGCTCACGGTCATGTTGTAGGCGGCGACGTCACGGTCGTAGCCCGAGGCGCGAGGGCTCACATGGGCATGGCCGACGCCGAGGCCGGCGGTATCATCGGGCCGGCCCGCAAAGGGATAGTGATACACGATGCCGCCGTTGAAGCTGTAATCAACCAGGTTGCGGTCGCCCTGCGGCGTGCCCATGATGCGGCCGAACACGGTGATGGAGCGGTTGGGGTTGTCCTGCTGGCGCCAGACCATCTGGTCGGCGACGACATAGAACGAGTAGTCGCCATGATGCGACAGCGGCACGCCGCCGCTGTTCGGCGAGGCGAGCGACAGTCCGGTGTTGTCGTATCGCAGATCGTCGAACGATTCCGAGTCAAACCATGCGCCAATCCGATAGGTATGGCCTAGCGGTGCGCCCGCGCCTGGTTCGACCATGCTGCCAAGGGCCGGATAGGTATATTGCAGCTCGGCGATGGCCAGCGCGCCGCGATGGAACGGGAAGCTCGTGCCGGACGCGTTGACCTGCTGCGGGTCGCCCTGATTGCTGTTGGCTGGGCTGCCGCTGAACAGGCCGACCAGGACGGAGATAGCGTTGTCGGGCTTGTAACGGACCCGCACGGCGGGCGCGGAAAGCGGATAGGCGGGGCCACCGCCCGGCAGATCATAGGAAGGCACGACCGGCCAGCCAAACATCGTGTTGACGAAGTAGGCGCCGTTCGGATTGACGATGAACTCCTGGTCCGCGCTCTGCTGGCCAATCCTGATGTCCAGCCGGTCCTCTGCCAGGAATTTCTGGTCGTACCACAGCTCCCATAGCCGGGTGGCGCGGTCGGCCTCGATGCCGCTTGCGGTCTGCAGGCTGCCGAGGTTGTCGGCGCTGAGGTTGCGACCGTGGATCTGCAACGCGCTGATGTTGAACAGGCCGCCGTACCAGCCAAAAGCGCGCTGTGTGTCCAACTGCACGACCGCCTGCGTCAGGCCATCATAGTCCGCGCCGCGCCGGATGCCGCCGGTGACATTGCCCAGCACCTCGCTGGTTTCCTGCAACGCGATCGAGATGCCGTAGGGACTGAGAGCACTGCGCATGCCAAACAGGTCGCCGAGCAGGAAGTTGCTTCGCTCCAGGTTGCCGAGCAGGCCGGTCGAGACCTGCGGCGCGCCGGTCGTGGTGTCCTCGGAGGTGATCGGCACTGACAGGGGCGGCGGCGCCGCGAGGGCCGGGCGAGGCGCCGCCGCCCATGCGCCAAGCAGAGCCGCGATGCCACAACGGGCGGCTCGGCGGCGCATCCGACCCTCGGCCACACTATCCAGATACGACAAACCAGCGACTCCCTTGCGAATGGCGGTGTCCTCTTTAACTGAGAACCATTCTCATCCGCAATAGGGGTGCGACTTATTCTCAGTTGTCGCGCTGCGAGCTGGAGGCCGGATCAAGGTATGGGTAAAAAGGCTGCAAGCCTGACCCTTCGAGCAATGCGGGCTCGCCATGGGCAACATGCGGAGTTAAACATGTCCAGTTACAAGCTTCATTACTTTCCGGCGTCGGAGAACAGCTACAAGTCAGCGCTCATGCTGACGTTGTGCGGTCAACGGTTCGAGCCGATCTGGACCAATTTTGGCAGCGGCATTACGTGGACGGATGAGTGGCGGCGAAACGTCAACCCGATAGGCGAGATACTGGGTTTGGTGGAAGATGGCGTCAGCCTGATTCAGACCGCGCTCAATACTTCCGCGCCTCCACGGATCGTAAATCGCATTTTAACTCAGTGTCTGATCGCGTGATTCACGTCTTCTGACTGGGTCAGCCTCAGGCGATCACGCGCTAAACGAGAGCGGATTTTACTTTAAAGATACTCATCCGGCTATCAACGCCTGGCTTCAGCGAATCGCCGCTCTGCCGGACTGGGTTGCGCCGTATGACATTCTGCCGGGTCAGCGTTTGCGCTGCTACGTCTAGAGCATGATCGGTTAAGGTTGCTTCATCGCCAGGGTCCGGTCGTGGTTCCGACAGGTCAACCCGGGGGAATGACGCTGTTGTCACCCGGCATCGCTAACCCGCCGGCATCACCTGGGCCAGCCGGCCGCCGATCCGCAGCGGCTCGATCCGCACCGCCCGTCCGGTCGCGTCATCGGTGCGCACGAACACGCCGCAGATGGTGGTGGCGCCTTCGGCCGGACCCAGCTTCTCGCCCGGCATCTTGCGCCAGAAGCGCAAGGTGGCGCCGTCCTTCACCATGCCGATCACGCTGTCATAGTCGCCGCACATGCCGGCATCCGACTGGAACGCGGTGCCGCCGGGCAGGATCTGCGCGTCGGCCGTCGGGCAATGCGTGTGGGTGCCGACGACGAACGAAAGCTGGCCGTCGAAGGTGTGCGCGTAGGCCATCTTCTCGCTGCTCGCCTCGGCATGGATGTCGGCGACGATCGCCTGCACCGAAGCACCCAGCCGATAGTTCGCCAGGACATCCGCGGTGCCGCGAAACGGGCAGTCCAGCGCGTCCATGAACAGCCGGCCCATCGCCTGCAGCACCAGCGCCCTGCGGCCATCCCGCAGCGTCACCACGACGTGGCCGTTGCCGGGCGTGCCGGGCGGGTAGTTCAATGGGCGGATCAGCCTGGGGTTCTCGGCGATGAACGGGATGATCTCCTTGCGGTCCCAGGCGTGGTTGCCCAGCGTGATGACATCCGCGCCGGCGGCGAACAGGTTCCGGGCCATCTCCGGCGCGAGGCCGAAGCCGTGCGAGGCGTTCTCGGCGTTGACGATCGCCAGGTCGGCTTGCAGGGCCTGCCGCAGATCGGGCAGTCGGGCCGCCACGGCGTCGCGGCCGGTGCGGCCGACGACATCGCCCAGGAACAGAATTCTCATGCGCGCCAGCCGACGCCGCGAACGCGCCCCGCCGGTAACGGCCTATGTCTCAAATCGCATCACCCCTTGCTCGGTCGCGACCGCATCCAGCTTCATGTCGTAGGGGCCAATCGGCACCGCGTCCACCTGCTGCGCCGCGAAGCCGCAACCCAGCCGGAAGCGGCCTGGCAATCCGGCCAACGTCCGGTCGTAGAAGCCGCCGCCGTAGCCTAGCCGCCAGCCGGCCGCATCGAAGGCCAGCAGCGGGATCAGCAGGACATCCGGCACCATTGGCTCGCCGACCGGGCGCATCGTGCCAAACCGTTCGGCAAGCATGACATCGCCCGGACGCCAGCGCCGGAAGGTCAGTGCCTCGCCCCGCCGCGGGGTCACCGGCAGGACCACGGGATGGCCGCGTCCGTGCAGCTCGCGCAGCAGGTGCCGCAGGTCGATTTCCTGCTCCAGCGGCCAGAAGCCGGCGACGACAGCGCCAGGGGACAACGGGCAATCACGCATCACATGACCCGCCAAGGCCTGCCCGCAGGCGCTGGGGTCGAGGCCCTGGCGTCGGGCGATCGCAACCTGCCTAAGCGCCTGCTTGGCAGCCTGCAGGTCGTTCACTTCAGCAAAACCATGTGCGGAGCCGCCGTGGCCGTTGGCCTATCATCCTCCCAGGGCCTGCTTGTGCAGGTGGGCGCCAGATACCGAGACCAGGATCCCGACAGAGCCAGCTCCCTAGGGAGATGCTTACTGGCCCAAGGGATGAGTTACCTGACGCACCGGGCAGCTCCGCTTCGGTAACTTAGGGATGCTCGAGCCCATCGGCAATCTCCTCGGCGCGTTTTGCGATGCGGCCGAGCTTGCGGCCGAGCCTTGGATCGGGTCTCGGCTCGACCGGAGGCGCCTCGGCGGCGGCTTCGGCGGCTTCGAGCCTGGCGCTCAGCTCGAACATGTCATCCGCCATCAGCAGCGCGGCCATCACCAGCATGCGGGCTTCCCCGCTGGGCCCGGAGGCGGTCCGCACGCCGTCGATGCGCCGGTTGACCTCGGCCGCCATGGCTTCCAGATGCTGTTCCTCGCCGTCCTGGCAGCCGATCATGTAAGCGTAACCGTTGATGCGAAGCGTCACCTGCGCCATCGCTGGATCCTTCTGTCACGGGTTCAATCTCGTGGGGTTCACCTTAGGGGTTCACCTTGGGGGTTCACTCTGGTTGGCGCCATCATCCAGGGCCGCGCGCAGCCGAGCGATCAGCAAGTCCAGGCGCTCGGCGATTTCCACGACCGACAAGTCGGCGTCGGATGGGACGGACGCATGGTTAGATGGCGGGATCGTGGCCAGGCGGGCGATCCGCTCCAACGCGGCCTCCAGCCGATCCGCCGCCGTGTCCGGATTTTCGAAATCATCCGCCATCGCCGCCTCTGTCAATCCGCTTGGCAACCCCTGTTGCCATACCGTTGCGGTGGTGCCGCTTGATCTGGTTGCGTTCAACGGCCTTGTAACGTCAAGCATGATCGTTCATCCAGCGGTAATCATTCATGGCCTGACGGACGCCCGGGATGTGCTCGCGGCCGAGGCGCCGGTGACGCTGCTGTCCGCCCCTGGGGCGGCGCTGTTCGCGGGCTGCCTATGGTGGCGGGAACTGGTGCGCGCCGCCGAGGCCGAGTTCCCGCGGACCCCGGTGACCGACGTCCTGGATTGTGCCGACGCATCCGGACTGGCCATGGGCGCGGTGCGCAGCGGGGTGTGCCGGCTGGTGCTGTGGCCCGGTGCGCCGGGCTGGCAAGCGGTCAGGCTGGTCGCGGAGCGCGAGGCTGGTTTCGTGCTGCCGCAAGCGCCCGACGCGCTTGACATGGCGGCGCGGAATGCCAGGCGGCGGCTGCACGAATGGTTGCATGATCGCCGCCCGCACGGCGCTTGACAGCGGGTGACAGACGCGCGGTGCTGGGTTAGTACCGAACCGTGGCTGGCAGGGCTTTTCCAGGAAAGGATATGTTCCGATGCGCGTGACTCAGAAGGTAAAGAAGATCCTCGACTGGTACGAGGGCGACAGTCCCGGGGTGAAGGCCAACCTGGCGCGCATCCTGTGCACCGGCAAGCTGGGTGGCACCGGCAAGGTCGTCATCCTGCCGGTCGATCAGGGGTTCGAGCACGGGCCGGCGCGCAGTTTCGCGCCAAACCCGGCGGCGTATGACCCGCACTACCATTTCCAGTTGGCGATCGAGGCGGGCCTGAACGCCTATGCCGCGCCGCTGGGCATGATCGCGCAGGGCGCCGACACCTACGCCGGCCAGATTCCGCTGATCCTGAAGTGCAACAGCTCCAACAGCCTGGCCACCAACAAGGACCAGGCCGTCACCGCCGGGGTGAAGGACGCGCTGCGGCTTGGCTGTTCGGCGATCGGCTTCACCATCTACCCAGGCAGCGAGTTCGCCTTCGCCCAGATGGAGGAACTGCGCGAACTGACGCTGGAGGCGAAGGATGCCGGCCTCGCGGTGGTGACCTGGAGTTATCCGCGCGGTCCGAACCTGGACAAGGCGGCGGAGACGGCGATCGACATCTGCGCCTATGCCGCGCAGATGGCGGCGCTGCTGGGCGCCAACATCATCAAGGTGAAGCCGCCGACCGCGGTGGTCAGCCTGGAGGCGGCGAAGAAAAGCTACGCCAAGTTCGACGGCTCCACCATGGCCAAGCGGATCGAGCACGTCATGCAGGCGTCCTTCGCCGGCAAGCGCGTGGTGGTGTTCTCCGGCGGTGAGCACTCGGACCTGGACGGGCTGTACGAGATTGTCCGTGGCATCCGTGATGGCGGCGGCAACGGCAGCATCATCGGCCGCAACACCTTCCAGCGGCCGAAGGAGCAGGCGCTGGAGATGCTGAACAAGGTCATCGACATCTATCTGGGCAAGGCCTGAGTCCCATGTCGGCGGTGGACGGCGGCGGGCCGGCCGGCTGCCGCGTCTACCTGATCACGCCGCCGGCGCTGGACCCGCTTGCATTCGCCGACCTGCTGGCGGCGGCACTGGATGCCGGCGATGTGGCGGCGGTGCAGCTTCGGCTGAAGGATGTGGACGACGACGCGTGGCGGCGGGCGATCGATGCGTTGCGGCCGGTCTGCCAGTCCCGCGGCGTGGCGTTCCTGCTGAACGACCGGGCCGATCTGGTTCGTGCGACGGGATGTGACGGGGCGCATGTCGGGCAGGACGACATGCCGGCGCGTGACGCCAGGCGGCTGATGGGTCCGGACCGGACCCTGGGCGTAACCTGCAAGGGCAGCCGCGACCTGGCGATGCAGGCCGGCGAGGATGGCGCCGACTACGTCGCGTTCGGCGCGTTCTACCCGTCCTCGACCAAGGCGGTGACGGGAATGCTGGACCCCGAGATCCTGGTGTGGTGGTCGGAGATGATGCAACTGCCAAGCTGCGCGATTGGCGGCATCACGGCGGAGAACTGTGCCCCGCTGGTGCGGGCCGGGGCGGATTTCCTGGCTGTTGTGGGGTGCGTATGGAACCATCCGGACGGGCCGGCGGCGGGGGTGCGGGCGTTGAACGCGGCGATCGGGGCGGCTGAGGAATAGCAGACCGGCAGCGGCCGGTAGAGACCGCATCGCGCCCTGATCTTGAAGCTACGGTCCGGGTAGCCGCGCCTAGATACGGACAGCAGGCCATGCATGGCGGGCAAGGCATTCCACCGATCGCGGATTCACCATTCCGGGCAAGTCCGATACGAACCGCGTGGCGAAACAAGGAGCCCAGCCCATGGCCGCGAGTCACGAGATCATCCTGGTCGCCGGCGTGCTTTGCCTGCTCGCCATATTCGCCGGGCTGCTTTCCGCACGCGTCGGCACGCCGCTGCTTCTGGTCTTCATCGCGGTCGGGATGCTGGCTGGCGAGGATGGGCCAGGCGGCATCCAGTTCAACGACTTCCACGCCGCGTATCTGGTCGGCAGCCTGGCGCTGACAGCCATCCTGTTCCAAGGCGGCCTCAGCACCGAGCGCGCGATGATCCGCCAGGCGCTGTGGCCGTCGATTGCCTTGGCGACGGCCGGTGTCGCGATCAGCGCCGCGATCGTCGGTGTCGCCGCCCGCTGGCTGTTCGGCTTCCACTGGCAGGAAGCACTCCTGCTCGGCGCGGCCACGGCGCCGACCGATGCGGCGGCCGTGTCCGTCCTGCTTCACCTGTCGCGGGCGGCCGTGCCGTCGCGCGTAACCGCGGCGCTCGAAGTGGAATCCGGGCTGAACGACCCAATGAGCGTGTTCCTGACAGTGGGCCTGGTCGAATTGCTGACGGCGCCCGGCGGCCTGCACGCCAGCAGCGTCGCGCTGCTGTTCCTGAAGGAGATGGTTGGCGGGGCGGCTATCGGGCTGGCCAGCGGCTACGCGCTGCTCGGGCTGTTCCGCCGGCTGCGGACAGAGCGATCCGTCTTTCCGGTGGTCGCCGTCGGCGGTGCCCTGGCGATTTTCGGCGGCACGCAGGTTCTTGGTGCAAGCGGGTTTCTGGCGGTCTACCTGGCCGGCGTGATCGTTGGCACGCATGAGCACGCCGCCAGGGAGCCGGTCACACGCTTCTTCGGCGCGCTTGGCTGGCTTGCGCAGATCGCCCTGTTCCTCATGCTCGGCCTGCTGGTCACGCCGCATGAGCTTCCGCCGCTTGTCCTGTCCGCCCTGACCGTTGCGGTGGCGCTGATCTTTGTTGCGCGCCCGCTTGCCGTCGCGGCCTGCCTGCTGCCATTCCGGTGGAGTCCGCAAGAGGTGCTGTTCGTCTCCTGGGTGGGTCTGCGCGGGGCGGTGCCGATCTATCTCACGATCATCCCGCTGCTGGCGGGCCTCGGGATGGGGCAGACATTGTTCAATATCGTGTTCGTGGTCGTGATCATCTCTGTCGCGGTGCAGGGATGGACCATTACGCCGGCCGCCCGGCTGCTCCGGTTGACGGCTTGATGAAGCTGTTGCCGGGTGACGCCCGTTGCGCAGGACTTTATCCTGGACCGGAACCGGCAGCCGCGTGATATTGCGGTGCACCGGCGTGATTAGGGACCGCAGGTTCCACTTCCTTCGCCGCACCGCAACGGTTTGCGTGTGTTGGAGATCGCCTGAAAGATCCCGTACTTCATCCAGCCAACTATACTTGCTGGCACGTGCGCTGAAAGAACCCAACCCCGATCAGCCTGGGGCCTCTTTGTCATGGTCGAGACGACCCCGGAACCGCTTCCTCGCTTCCGAGCCTTCATGCGGAGTAAAATACTACGATATGCAAACGAATTCTTGACAGCCCGCACGTGCAACGATTATTTAGATAATACGCAACTAATTACACATACTAGCGTAGGTTAGGCTGCCAAAAAGGCTCCGAATTTGCCTTAACTTTATCATTGCACGGAGCCCCATGTCCCCGCCACTCAACGACGTTGTTATAGACCATGTCAGCAATGATCCCAGGCCGGTGGACTCCGGGCTGACTCGCCTGGCGATCCTGATGCGGTTCCATGGCTTGGCCGCCGACCCGTCCAACGTGGCTCATGCCGCCAGTTTTGACGAGATGACCCTTAAGTCCATGCCGCGGTCCGCCCGCGGCTTCATGACAATGGCATTGTCGCCGATGATGAGCGATAATACTACGATTCGCAAAGCGATGAGCAGAAGAATGCAGTCGTATTTACTTAATACAAAGTAACGAAATAGAAAAATCCAAAATCGGTTTTTGCCTTCGACCACGGAACTGACGGCAGCACCAGACGTGCTGACTGGATCAGTTGCGTCTCTCATTCGCCCCAGCGCAGTCCGCATCAGAACCCACGGGATCCGACCATGTCCGGCACCATCAGCATCAACGCCAGCAACACCACGATTTGGCTCAATCCGGGCCAGTCGTACGCCCTGACCGGCTCAAACGACGTGTTCTACTGCGAGTCCGGCAGCAGCCTTACGCTGGTCGGCGGCAGCGACACGCTGATTTTCGGCGATTATGTGCAAGCCACGGTCTACGGCACAGCCGAAGTCGTGAGCGAGGCCGGGGCCGGCGATGTCCTGAGCATCAACAATTCGGGCTCGGCTTCCGATCGCATCGGACTCAATGGGACGGACGACTATGTCGGCCTGCTCGCCGGCGCCAACTTCACGGTCTTGAATGATGGTGCCGGCGACATGGTCGCCATGCTCGCCAACACCGCGGTCACGGTGACCGGTTCAGGGGGCGGGGTTTATCTGTCGGGCAGCGGCGACAGCGTGACCACCAGCAACGAAACCATCGGCACGACCGCCAACGATCAGGCCGAAAGCGTCACGGGCACCGGCGACACCATTTTCGAATCCGCCAACAACGCGTTCAACGTCGCCGGCGGGTCCGATGCTGTCGACATGACAGGCGCGAACGATTACGCGGGGCTGCTGGGCGGCAGTGGCGACATCGTCTACAACGACAACGCCGGCGACACGGTTGGCCTGGCCGCCAACATCGCGGCCACGGTGACCGGTTCAGGGGGCGGGGTTTATCTGTCAGGCAGCGGCGACAGCGTGACCACCAGCAACGAAACAATCGGCACGACCGCCAACGATCAGGGCGAAAGCGTCACAGGCACCGGCGACACCATTTTCGAATCCGCCAACAACGCGTTCAACGTCTCCGGCGGGTCCGATGCTGTCGACATGACGGGCGCGAACGATTACGCGGGGCTGCTGGGCGGCAGTGGCAACATCGTCTACAACGACAATGCCGGCGACACTGTCACCATGCTCGCCAACACCGCGGTCACGGTGACCGGTTCAGGGGGTGGCGTCTATCTGGGCGGCAGCGGCGACAGCGTGACCACCAGCAACGAAACAATCGGCACGGCCGCCAACGACCGGAATGAAAGCGTCACAGGCACCGGCGACACCATTTTCGAATCCGCCAACAACGCGTTCAACGTCGCCGGCGGGTCCGATACCATTCACCTGGGCAGCGCCGGCGACTACCTTGGCCTGCTCGGCGGCTCGGGCTACTCGGTCACCGCCACAGGCGACACGATCAACACCAGCGCCAACACGAGCCTTAATCTGGCGGGTGGCAACGACAGCGTCGGCCTGGGTGGCACCGGCGACTACCTTGGCCTGCTCGGCGGCACCGGCTACTCGGTCACCGCCATCGGCGACACGATCAACACCAGCGCCAACACGAGCCTCAATCTGGCGGGCGGCAACGACAGCGTCGGCCTGGGCGGAACCGGCGACTACCTTGGCCTGCTCGGCGGCTCGGGCTATGTGGTCGGCGCCACAGGCGACACGATCAACACCAGCGCCAACACGAGCCTTAATCTGGCGGGCGGCAACGACAGCGTTGGCCTGGGCGGAACCGGCGACCACCTTGGCCTGCTCGGCGGCTCGGGCTACGCGGTCACCGCCATCGGCGACACGATCAACACCCTCGCCAACACAAGCCTTAATCTGGCGGGCGGCAACGACAGCGTCAACCTGGGCGGAACCGGCGACGACCTCGGCCTGCTGAGCGGCAGCGGCTACGTCGTCAACAACGACAACACGGGCGACCAGGTGGATCTGGCCGGCGCCGTCACCGCGACGGTCAACGGGTCCGGCGGATCGATCGGGGCAGACGGCATCGACGCCATCTATAATGCGGTGCTGGACCGCGACATGACCCCGGCCGAGCTGACCGCCGCCGAGGCGCTGCTGGCGACCGGCACATCGCTGAACGCGCTGCAAGCGCAAGTGGCCAATTCGGCCGAGGCGCAGTCGGACATGGCCAGCACCTACGCCGCGGTGAGTGGCTCCGGCGCGATACAGGCGTTGCTGGACGCGCAGCCGCAGTCAACGTCGCAACTGCTGAACGTCGATGACGTGCAGGCGCAGGGTGCCAATGCCCCGGCGCAGGCCGAGTTCAACGCCTTCGCCGACGCGATGTCCACCAGCTACGGCGCGCCGATCGAGCTGTTCTCGGTTGATCCGAACAGCGGCGCGCAGACCGAGTTGGCCGACACCAGCAGCATCAACCTGCTGGCCGAGCTGCCGGTGCTGGAGACGCAGGCGAACGGCGCCAACCTCAGCCTGCAACTGGCGGATGGCACGCAGGTGCAGTTCGCCTCCACCGCCCGGACGGCCACCTTCCTCTATGCCCTCGCCGTGCAGCAGACGCAGGGGACGCAGTTCGTCACCGACACCTACAACCTCGACATGCAGTGGCTGAACACGGTCGATCAGCCACTGCTGGACGAGGCGGCCTACTGGAGCGAACGGGCTGCGGCGGAGGCCTCCGCCCACCCGGAGCGGACGATCGAGGACAACACCCAGGCCAGTATGGCGCTGCAAATCGCCGCCGAGGCGCCGGGAAGCCGGCAGGACATGACGGTGACGATCAACAATGCCGCCACCGGCCACCCGACGCAGATCACGGTCTATGCCGACGGCGACGGCAGCACGATCCATGATGTCGCGCCGAGCATTGGCGGCTACCTGGAGTCGGCTGTTTCGATCGCGCTGAATGTCGCCGCGGCGGTAAGCGGCCAGGCTTACCTTTATTTCGCGGCGGCGGCGCTCGATGCGGCCAAGGCGGGGCAGGATTTCTCCAACGGCCAGGACCTGCAAGCGGTGCTCAGCCTGGCGCAGGCGGTGGCCGCCGGGATCACCGGGGCCGCGGGCACGCTTACCACTGCTGGTACGCTCACGCCGCCGCTGACAGCGCAGATCATTACCGCGGCCGCGCAAGACGTCGGCGGCGTGTATGGCATCGTGCAGTCGGCTGAAAACGGCAACGCGGCGGGCATCCTCGCCGGCGCGCTTGAGGATGCTGCCGCCGCCGCGACCGGGATCGGACTGTATGATGGCGGCCAGACGCAGGCGATGCTACAATCGATATCGACTGTACTAACGACGGCCGGGCTCGCCACCACTGTCGCGAGCGACTTTGCCAGCGGCAATCTCGGACAGGGACTGGTGGATAGCCTGAACCTGTATCTGCCAATTATCGCCCAGGACTACGTTGCGACTCAGGCCACTATCACCCCGGGGACAGTCAGCCCGGATAACATCAGCCCAACCCCCGATATGCTCGGCACCCCGCAGCATCTCGCGTTTGTCGGCGGGTTCTTCGACTACACGCAGTCGCTTCTAAGTGGGTTGGATGCTCAGACAACATATAACGAGTATCTCTCATACGCGGCTGCGCATCCTGGGGTCGATGTCCAGTATTTTACCTGGGACAATGCCGCCGGTTTAGCGGCCTGGGGGAATCAGGTCGATGGCAATGGAGGCCAGATCACGCTTATCGGACACAGCTATGGCGCCGCTACCGCCGCATCGGTTGTCGCCAGCGGCCTCAAGGTGCAAACGCTCGTGACGCTCGATCCGGTCAGTTATCTCCAGCCCGATTTTCACCAAGTTGCAGCCAACTCCGGACAATGGCTGAACTTCGTCGCGGCTGGAGGTGGACTCACCTTGCCTAATGCCATCGCCGGTATAGGCGGCGCGTGGAACGGTGCGACCATGGGCTACGCAACAAGCACGACAAATGTCAGCACCGATCATGGTGGTATTGAGAACGGGACGATGTACAACCAACTCCTTGGTCCGGTGCATTAGGACGTGAGATGAGAAGACCTACCCGACGCCCGTGGGTTCTTATTCCGCTGCTCCTCGCATCATGCATGCGTGAACGCCCACGAGATCTTGGCCTTGAGCGGGTGTTCGTTACGGACCTATCCGCGACATCCTATTATGGGGCCACGATTGCGAAAGGTTTGCTCCCGCCCCTTTTCTTGACCATCGAGCTTAGCACGACCGAGACCTTCTCGCAGGGCGCACATTTAGTTTGGGGCTTTTGCGGAGGAAAGAAAATTCCCACGTTCCTTTATAAAGCAATTAATCCAAATGCCGAAGCAGACTCTGGGCCGTCCACTCGAGACGAGCCTGACCAACACTGGTATTTGGCTGTCGTTCCGATCACTTTCAAACTCGTTCCACCAAAGCCCGAGTTGTGGGAATACGATATAACGGATGATAGTCGTGACATCTGCCTGACGACAGGGTCCGGCACCTACGCCGACGTATGGCGATCGAATGAGGTGCGAGTGCCGCGAAGCTTAATCGAGAAGGCATTACATGGCCCTCCGCACACGCGCTTGCCGGTTGAGCCCTAACAAACTACCGTGGGTACATGTCATTGTATCCTGCATGCGATACAAGCCGTCCGCCGCTAGGGCGTGTCGTCAATTGAGTCAGACCACCGCCGCAGCGAGGTAAACGGCCGCCAGCAACCTGCTGGCCGAAGTGCCGGTGCTGGAGACATCTATCTCGGCAATGGCAGCACAAGCTTCGCCGTCGAGGGCAACACCGATACCGTCAATCGCAGCTCCTCGGGCAACACCGTCGGTTTCACCGAGTCCAACGACATCGTGCATGTCTCGAATGGGCAGATATATACCAACAACACCACCGCCGGGAGCCTGACAATCCAGGGATCAAGCGACAGCGAGACCACCGTCAACGGCACGACCCAGAGCACCCCAATCCTGACGGGCTAGACCGTCAGCAACATCGACGCCATCTATAATGCGGTGCTGGACCGCGACATGACCCCGGCCGAGCTGACCGCCGCCGAGGCGCTGCTGGCGACCGGCACATCGCTGAACGCGCTGCAAGCGCAAGTGGCCAATTCGGCCGAGGCGCAGTCGGACATGGCCAGCACCTACGCCGCGGTGAGTGGCTCCGGCGCGATACAGGCGCTGCTGACCGCGCAGCCGCAATCAACGTCGCAACTGCTGAACGTCGATGACGTGCAGGCGCAGGCCGCCAGTGCCCCGGCGCAGGCCGAGTTCAACGCCTTCGCCGACGCGATGTCCACCAGCTACGGCGCGCCGATCGAGCTGTTCTCGGTCGATCCGAACAGCGGCGCGCAGACCGAGCTTGCCGACGCCAGCAGCACCAACCTGCTGGCCGAACTGCCGGTGCTGGAGACGCTGGCGAACGGCGCCAACCTCGGCCTGCAACTGGCGGATGGCACGCAGGTGCAGTTCGCCTCCACCGCGCGGACGGCCACCTTCCTCTATGCCCTCGCCGTGCAGCAGACGCAGGCGACGTCGTTCGTCACCGACACCTATAATCTCGACATGCAGTGGCTGAACTCGGTCGATCAGCCGCTGCTGGACGAGGCGGCCTACTGGAGCGAACGGGCGACGGCGGAGGCCACTGCCAACCCGGAGCGGACGATCGAGGACAACGCCCAGGCCAGCATGGCGCTGCAAATCGCCGCCGAGGCGCCGGGCAGCCGGCAGGATATGTCGGTGACGATCCACAATGCCGCCACCGGCAACCCGACGCAGATCACGGTGTATGCCGACGGCGACGGCAGCACCATCCATGATGTCGCGCCGAGCCTTGGCGGCTATCTGGAGGCCGCCGCCGCGATTGTGCTTAACGTCGCGGCGGTGGCCTTTCCCGAGACTGGGCTGCCGTTCCTGGCGGCGGCGGTCGATGCCGCGCAGGCGGGGCAGGCGTTTTCCAACGGCGAGGACGTTCAGGGGATACTCAGTCTGGCCCAGGCGGTGGGCATGGGAGCCAACGGGTTTGGCGCCACGCAAACGGCGCAGATCATCGCGGCCGCCTCGCAAGGTGTCGGCGGGGTCTACGGCGTGGTGACGTCCGCCGAAAATGGCAATGCGGCTGGCATCCTCGCCGGTGCGCTGGAGGCGGCGGCGGCCGGGGCGACCGGGATCGGGCTGTATGAGGGCGGCCAGACGCAAACGACGCTGAACGCGATTGCCACCGGGTTGGGGACGGCCGGGGTCGCCACCGCCGTGGCGAGCGACTTCGCCAGCGGCAATCTCGGACAGGGGCTGGTGGATAGCCTCAATCTGTATCTGCCGGCGGTGGCACAGGCATATGCCAGCTATCAGGACACCCTTACCTTCCTGGACAACGGCGCTTGGGATACCGCTGACGCAGCTACCAGCGATCCCGGTTGGGCGAATAATGACCAAGCGGGCAGCGGGCTGAACTCGGGGCAACTCGCGGCAGCCAACAGTGCGGGCGCCGGCACGGCGCCTGTCGATAGCGCCACACTTCTGGCGCCCACCGGCTTGTGGTTCAGCAATGGCGACGGCGTGGAGCCGATGTCGGTCCCGATCAATGATCTGCTGCTGCCGAATTTCTATCACGCAGGTGCTCAATTTTTAACGGCCGATCCGGGTTACTTTGGCGTCGCGGGAGATGGGAACCCTACGACAGTCATCGGTCCGAACGGAACGCCACTCAATGCCAATGAACTCGCCGCATTAATCCAGGGCGCGGGTTGGCAGCCGGGGCAGCCTATACAGTTGTTTGCCTGCTTCACCGGCGCGCCTAACCCATTTGGGGGCCCGGATATCGCGCAACAACTGGCCAATATATTAAACACCGAAGTGATTGCGCCACCGACCTTCGGATGGGTATACCCCAATGGGTCGTTTGTCATTGCCCCCGCGAACAATCCTTCATTTAATTACAATTCGTTATCGACTGACCTTCAGGCTTCGGGCCCGAATTTGTCGGCGCAGGGCAACTGGCATCTGTTCGTTCCATCATCATCATCATTGATAGACGATCTTCTTAAGCTACCGTCAGGAAGCGGCGGGATTATCAAGCCGCCGTCTGCCGGGTGGCAGGTGCATTAGAGGAGGCGTTCCAATGCCATCATGTGATATAAAGGGATACAAGTCGTTTTGTGGCTGCGGGCGGTTGTCTGCTCTGGTGCTTTCGATAAGCCTATCGCTTTTGTCTTGCTGCAATCGCACCGCTGCCATAGGACGGTTCGAGATCAACAACCCGCCGCCGATCCCTCCGTCGAGATGCGATCCTGCCACTTCTGAAGAGGGAGCTTCGGCTGACTCTAACCGGCTTTCACCCGATGGACAGATGACCCAACACGAGGGGGAACGCTGCGCGCGAGCAGAGTTCTTGAAGCACAACCCTAACAGCACGATCAAATCCTATACCTTTGAAAAATTGATTTACATTCCAAATCTACGACCGGATATGATTGCAAATGGATATTTCTTGTGCGGTCAGATTGAATATATTTTTGCAGGGAAAACGTACGGGCCGTTACGTATAATGGCGAGTTTCACAAACTCCAGGACCCTTGGCCTCATCCTTTACGACAATCCCGAAACGGGGGCGCACGTCGCGAGTTCTCTCTGCGCTCAGGTGGAGGAAATCGATCGCAATCCATAGTTCGGACTGCTGGGCATCCGTTTCGACTCAGGTCCGCTCGGCTAGCCAACTTCCTCTTCCTGCTTACCACGCAGCAGACGCAGGCGACATCGTTTGTCACCGACACCTACAACCTCGACATGCAGTGGCTGAACACGGTCGATCAGCCGCTGCTGGACGAGGCGGCCTACTGGAGCGAACGGGCGACGGCGGAGGCCACTGCCAACCCGGAGCGGACGATCGAGGACAACATCCAGGCCAGCATGGCGCTGCAAATCGCCGCGCAGGCGCCGGGAAGCCGGCAGGATATGTCGGTGACGATCCACAATGCCGCCACCGGAAACCCGACGCAGATCACGGTGTATGCCGACGGCGACGGCAGCACCATCCATGATGTCGCGCCGAGCATTGGCGGGTACCTGGAGGCCGCCGCCTCGATTGTGCTCAACGTCGCGGCGGTGGCGTTTCCTGAGACCGGGCTGCCGTTCCTGGCGGCGGCGGTCGATGCCGCGCAGGCGGGGCAGGCGTTTTCCAACGGCGAGGACGTTCAGGGGATACTCAGTCTGGCCCAGGCGGTGGGCATGGGAGCCAACGGGTTTGGCGCCACGCAAACGGCGCAGATCATCGCGGCCGCCTCGCAAGGTGTCGGCGGGGTCTACGGCGTGGTGACGTCCGCCGAAAATGGCAATGCCGCCGGCATCCTCGCCGGTGCACTGGAGGCGGCGGCGGCCGGGGCGACCGGGATCGGGCTGTATGAGAGCGGCCAGACGCAAACGACGCTGAACGCGATCGCTGTCGGGTTGGGGACGGCCGGGGTCGCCACCGCCGTGGCGAGCGACTTCGCCAGCGGCAATCTCGGACAGGGGCTGGTGGATAGCCTTAATCTGTATCTGCCGGCGGTGGCACAGGCATATGCCAGCTATCAGGACACCCTTACCTTCCTGGACAACGGCGCTTGGGATACCGCTGACGCAGCTACCAGCGATCCCGGTTGGGCGAATAATGACCAAGCGGGCAGCGGGCTGAACTCGGGGCAACTCGCGGCAGCCAACAGTGCGGGCGCCGGCACGGCGCCTGTCGATAGCGCCACACTCCTGGCGCCCACCGGCCTGTGGTTCAGCAATGGCGACGGCGTGGAGCCGATGTCGGTCCCGATCAATGATCTGCTGCTGCCGAATTTCTATCACGCAGGTGCTCAATTTTTAACGGCCGATCCGGGTTACTTTGGCGTCGCGGGAGATGGGAACCCTACGACAATCATCGGTCCGAACGGAACGCAACTCGATGCCAACCAACTCGCCACATTAATCCAGGGCGCGGGTTGGCAGCCAGGGCAGCCTATACAGTTATTTGGCTGCTTTACCGGTGCTCCAACACTTAATGGAGGCCCGGATATCGCGCAACAACTTGCCAATATATTAAACACCGAAGTGATTGCGCCATCAACCTTCGGGTGGGTATACCCCAATGGGTCGTTTGTCATTGCCCCCGCGAACGATCCTTCGTTGGATTACAACTCATCACAGACTAAGCTCCAGGCCTCCGGTCCGAATTTGTCGGCGACGGGCAACTGGCATCTGTTCGTTCCGCCATCATCATCACTCATCAACGATCTTCTTAATTTACCGTCAGGAAGCGGCGGGATTATCAAGCCGCTGTCTGCCGGGTGGCAGGTGCATTAGAGGAGGCGTTTCAATGCCATCAGATGATATAAAGGGATACATGTCGTTTTGTGGCTGCGGGCGGTTGTCTGCTCTGGTGCTTTCGACAAGCCTATGCCTTTTGTCTTGCTGCAATCGCACCGCTTCCATAGGGCGGTTTGAGATCAACAACCCGCCGCCGACTCCTGCGTCGAGATGCGATCCTACCACTTCCAAAGGGGGGGCTTCGGCTGACTCCGACCGGCTTTCAACCGACGGACGGTTGACCCAACACGAGGCGGAACGCTGCGCGCGGGCGGAGTTCTTGAAGCACAACGGGGACACCACGATCAAGTCCTATACGTTCGAGAAATTAATTCATGTGCCAAATCCACGAGCGGACCTCGGCCTAAGTGGATATTTTTTATGCGGTCGGATTGAATACATTTTTACGGGAAAAACTTATGGGCCGAGCCGGATAATGACGAATTTTTCTAACGAGGGAATCCTTATACTTATTCTTTATGAGAATGCAGCGAGTTCTGAATGCACTCAGGTAGAAGAAATTGGGAGCAATCCGTAGTTCGGAGTGCTGGACAGCCGTTTCACCTCCGGTGCGCTCAGCTGGGCAACTTTCTCTTTCCGCTTACTACGCAGCAGACGCAGGCGACGTCGTTCGTCACCGACACGGCCACCTCGACATGCGGTGGCTGAGCAAGGTCGACCAGCCGCTGCTGGACGAGGCGGTCTACGGGACCGAACGAGTGACGGTAGAGGCCAATGCCTACCCGCAGCGGACGATCGAGGACAACATCCAGGCAAACCTGGCTTTGCAAGCCGCCGCCGCGGCGCCGTCCAACGAAACCGGCAGCCGCTTCATCTTGCGGCGCGCCGGCGTGATCAGGGCCAGTCCGCGCCGAAACAATCTCCGTGCGAGTTCTTCGCCAACGTAGCCTTTGTCGCCAAACAGTCTCCCAATCAGATCCCAATTCAGGTGCGTTTCTGGCTGTCGTGCGGTGCGTGTGGACCCATCCGGACGAGCCGGCGGCGGGGGTGCGGGCGTTAAACGCGGCGATAGGGGCGGTTGGAAATTACGCAGGACGTTGCTTCATCCGCCAGATTGCCGCCCCGACCCATTCCGGCACCGCAGGGAGAACGATGTTCTCCGTGCGGCGCCGGGGTCTTCCGCAAGCCGCCTACGCGCTGAGATTATACGTCAGATGGGCGGTTGCCTCCGTGCTCGTGGCGAGATCCAGCAGCACGGCGCCTCGGCTGAGTGCCCCGCTGTCCAGCGCCGCGGTCCAGTGCGCCAGACCGCCCGCGTCCGGCGCTCGGCCGAAGCCGTTCTGGTAAAGGCTGGTGATGTAGGCGGTGCTGGACTGCGCCGCATGATCGTTCATGAACTCCTGCGAGGACGCGATGCCGTTGGCGAGCTGCGCTGGCGTCTGTGTCAGGTAGGCCGCCTGGTAACTCGCCAGCCCCGGCAGGTCGACCTCGCGTCCCAGCCCGGTCTTGAACAGCTCATGCGTCAGCATCCCGGATTCAGTGGGCACCCACACCTGGGCGGTGTCGGCGGCGAGATGCGCCTTCGCCTCACCCGAGTCGGCGATGGCGACGGCCACCGCTCCCGGCGATGTCCCCGTCGCCAAGGCGTTGGTGTAGTTGGTCAGCCCGTTCGCGTCCGGGGCGCGGCCGAGCAGGCCCTGATAGAGGGTCGTGATTAGCTGGGTGCTGCTCTGCACACCATGGCCGGCGAGATACTCCTGACTGTTGAGGATGTTGTTGGCGACGGATTCCTTGGAGAACCCGGTGCCGAGCAGCGCGTCGTAGTTGCTCAATCCCCCGGCATCGCCGGCGCGTCCCAGCAGGCCGACATACAGGCGCTGGAGCGTCGCCTCCTGGGTATCCGGACCGACACTCAACGTGCCATCGACCAGTCGCACCGCCTCGGTCCCGCTGATGAACGCGAGCGTCGCGCTCTGGCTGATCGCCGCGCCAAGGTCGTCGGAGCTGAAGTCGGTGGTGCTGATGCCGTTGACCGGCGCCTGCACGTCGAACACGTTGACCGCGCCGGACGCGGCGGAGACATACGGTGCATTGCCAACCAGAGTGCTCGCGGTGGCGGTGATCGTGTTAGGGCCGAGCGCGAGAGGCGTGGTGGCTGTCACCGCGAACGCGCCGCCGCCGTCTGTCGTACCGCTGCCGATCGCGGTGCCGCCGGAGTACAGCGTCACCGTGCTGTTCGCCGCGGCGGTGCCGGAGATGGTCGGCTCATTGTTGACGATCTCGTTGCCGGTGGTGATCACGGGCGGGGGCGGGGTGCCTGGTCCGATGGTGATCGTGGTGGAACCGCCATCGCCCGCCACGCCGGACAGGTTGAACGCATCGCCGGTCAGGTCGCCGGCGAGTTGCAGCATGTAGCTGATGCCGCCCTCGGTGACCGTCAGGACGTCGTCGGTCGGATCCAGCGTCGCCGAACCCGCGCTGTCGTAGGCGATGCTCGACAGCGTAATCGTGTCGGTGGGTGCCAGGCCGCTGATCGGCACCGTCGGCATCACCGTGCCGCCGATGATCAACGCAGCTTCGGTGCCGTTGAACACCACGCCGCTGGAAAGCATGCCGCCATCGAGCACCGTCAGCGTGCCGGAGGTGCCGATTGTCGTCGGATCTGCGATGCCGCCGGAGGAGACGGTTTCGCCGCCGCCGCTGTTGATCATCGTGTCGGTGCTCAGGCCACCCGAGGAGACGGTTTCCAAACCACCGCTGTTGATCGTCGTGCCGCTGGCGACGCCGCCGGAGGAGACGACTTCGGAACCACCGCTATTGACGGAGGCACTGATGCTCATGCCGCCCGAGTAGACGTATTGGATGCCGCTGCTGCCGACCGTGCTGCTGATCGAGGGTCCGCCGATGTAGTCGTATTCGACGCCGCCGTTCACCATCGCGCCGGTGGCCGTGCCGCCCGACACGTAGTCGAACCCGCCGCTGTTGACGGTGATGCCGCTGCCCGTGGCACCGCTGTAGACGAATTCGTTACCGCCGCTGTTGACCGTGATGCCGCTGGCCGTGCCGCCGCTGGAGACAGCCTGGAAGCCGCCGCTGTTGACGAAGGCGTTGACGCTCTTGCCGCCCGAGAGGACGTCTTCCTCGCCGCTGACGATGCCGCCGCTGTCGCTACCGCCGCGGTAGATCTCCAGATAGCCGCCGCTGCTCACCAGGGCGCCGCTGGCGATGCCGCCGGAGGAGACGTACTCATAGCCGTTCGCTTGCAGGATCGTGCCGACTGCCGTGCCGCCGGAGCTGATCGTTTCTCCGCCACCAGCATTCACAACCGTGCCGCTGGCGGTTCCGCTGGCGTAGACATTCTCGAAGCCGTTGACGTTCAAGGTGGCGTTGATGCTTGTGCCGCCGCTGCTAACGTAAACCGCGCCGCCGGTTCCCACGATGGTGCCCACTGTCTGGCCACCGGACACGTACTCCTTGCCGCCGGCCAACGCGGTGCCGCTGTCGGTGCTGCTGGCGTAGACGTAGAGCAGGCCGCCGGTGCTGACCGTGCTGCCGCTGTCGGTGCCGCCGGACAGGACAGCTTCCACCCCTCCGCTTGTCACCGTCGTGCCGGTGGTGGCGCCGCCGGCAACAATCTCGGTGCCGCTGCTTACCCCGCTGCCGCTGACCACGGTGCCGGTGGTGGTGCCGCCGGACAAGACCACCTCGGCGCCGTTGGGGTCGACGGTGGTGCTGATCGTCGTGCCGCCGGAGGACACGAACTCGACGCCGCCGCCGCTGACCACGGTGCCGGTGGTGGTGCCGCCGGAGAGAACTTGCTCGCTGGCGCTGTTGTTCACCACGCTGCCGATCGTCCTGCCGCCAGCGGACACGATCTCGGTGCCGCCGCTGTTGACGGTCAGGTTGCTGACGATGCCGCCCGAGGAAACCAGCTCGGTGCCGCCGGAACCAATGTTGGCATCGACACTGCTGCCACCGGCCATGACGTCCTGGATGCCGCCGGCGAGCACGGTGGTGGCGGTCGTCACGCCGCCGGACACGTTCTGGGTGCCGCCATACAGCGAGGCGTCATTGGCCGAGCCGCCAGACAAGACATTCTCGACGCCGCCGCTTTGCACGTTGGCGACGTAGCTATAGCCCCCCGAGGCAACGTTCTCGGTGCCGCCGCTGTACACGATCACACCAAAGCCGTAGCCGCCGGCGGAGAGGACCTCGGTGCCACCGTTATCGACGGTGGTGTTGAGAGCGCTTCCGCCATCGACATATTGGGTGCCAGCAGACACCGTGGTGGAACTGGCAACGCCGCCAGCAAACACCGTCGCGACGCCGCCGCTCAAGACGGTATTGCTCGCCGTTCCGCCGGAGGAGACGTTCTGGTAGCCAGCGCTTATGGTCGTATGGCGGGCAATGCCGCCGGAGGAGACATTCTGGTAGCCGCCGCCGATGGCGGTGTCGTCGGCAATGCCGCCGGAGGAGACGTTCTGGTAGCCGCTGCCGGCGACATAGGATGAAAAGGCATAGCCGCCGCCCGACACGTTCTCGACGCCGCCGGCCGATGTGCGGGTGAAATCCGCGGCGCCGCCGGAGAACACGTTCTCGGTGCCGCCACTGACGAGTATCCCGTCGTTCGGGCCGTCGTGCTCGGCAGGCGCGCCGGTCAGGCCGCTGAAGAACACGTCGGTGACGCCGCCGCTGCCGACCGTGGCAGCCAGCACGTCGCCGCCGTCGAACACCTGCTCCAGGCCGCCGCTGCCGACGTAGGTGCTGGTGGTGGCGGCGGAGTCGTAGACGTCCTCGGTGCCACCGTTGTTCAGGATGCTGCCGCTGGCCGCGCCTTCCTGGTAGATCTGCTGGATGCCGCCGCTGTTGACCACGTCGCGAACGGCCGTGGCGCCACCATACACCTGCAGCAGGCCGCTGAAGTTGACGCTTGCGGCGGAGGCCACGCCGCCGGAGGAGACATACTCGGTGCCGCCGCTGTTGACGAAGGTGGCGCGCGCCAAGCCGCCGGCGGAGACGTACTCGGTGCCGCCGGTGCCGATGACCGCGCTGGTGGACGCGCCGCCGGAGACGTACTGGATGCCGCCGCTGCTGACCACGGTATTGCGCGCGGTGCCGTCGAGCGCGACGGTCTCGACGCCGCCGCTGTTCACCGTTGCACTGAGCAGGGTGGCGCCCGAGTAGGCGTATTCGTTGCCGGCGCTATCGACGATGGCATTGCGCGCGGTGCCGCCGGCATAGACCGCCAGCACGCCGCCGGAGCCGACGGTCGTGCTGAAGGCGGCGCCGCCATATTCGACGCTTTCGGTCGCGGAGGTGCCGACGTCGTCACCGCCGTTGTGCAGCGCGGTATACAGCGTGTTGCCGCCTGACGACACCACCTGATTGCCGGCGCCGACGACGGTGACATTGCTGGCGGTGCCGCCGGCGGAGACATACTCGATGCCGCCGCCGCTGATGGTGGCGAGCACCGTGGTGCCGCCGGCCGACACCGTCTCGGTGCCGCCGCTGTTCACCATCAACCCGCTGGCTCGGCCGCCAGAGGAAACCACCTCGGTGCCGCCGATGTCCACGCTGCCGGACAGCGCCAGGCCTCCGACCGCGACGATTTCGGCGCCGCCGCTGAGCACCGTGCCGCGGGCGATGCCGCCGTCGAAGGTCGCCGCGCCACTGCTGATGCCACCGCTGCCGACCTGCTGCACGCCACCGCTGTGGACGATGCTGCCGGTCGCGGTGCCGCCGGAGGAGACGAGCTCGAAGCCGCCGCTGCTGATCGTCGTGCCGGTGGTGCCGCCGCCGGACGAGATCGTCTCCAGCCCGCCGTTGAAGATCCTCGTGCCGCTGGTGGTGCCGCCGGTGAGAACAGTCACGGCGCCGCTGGCATAGATCGCGCCGCTGTTCGCTACACCGCCAGCGGACACGGTTTCCAAGCCGCCGCTGCTTGCTACCGTATAGAGAGTTGTGCCGCCGGGGCCCACTGTCTCGAAGGCGCCGTTCTCGACGCGGGTGAGGACAGCGTTGCCGCCGCTGGCAACATACTGACTGCCGTGGTTCAACGTCGTGCTGGTGGTCAGGCCGCTGCTGTAAATAGTTTCGAAGCCGCCGCTGTTCACCACGATCAGGGCGGCTCCGCCGCCGGAGGAGACGAACAGGTTGCCACCGTTGTTCACGGTCGTGCTGATCGCTTGGCCGCCGGTCAGGACGGTGGTAGAGCCATAGACCGTGCCGCTGCTGGTCGTGCCGCCGGCGACGCTTTCCGTGGCGCCCGTGTTGACGGTCACGCCGCTGGCGGTGCCGCCAGTAGATTCGGTCAGGGTGCCACCGGCCAGGATCGTGCCGCCGACAGCCGTTCCGGCGGCGGAGACGGTTTCAAAGCCGCCGTTGCCAACCGTGGCGCCACTGACGACGCCGCTGGTGTAGATAACGACGGCGCCCCCGTTGGCGACCGAAGGCGTGTAGGCCACGCCGCCGCTGGAAACCACCTGGGCGCCGCCGCCGTTCACCAGCGTGCTGGAAGCGGAGCCGCCGGCATAGATGACTTCCGTGCCGCTGTTGTCGACAATGCTGCTGCTGGCCACCGCGGTGCCGGTCAGGACCTCGATGCCGCCGCTGCTGACGACGTTCTGCTGATTGCCTGTGGTGTAGTTCGAGGTCGTCGCTGTAATTGTTGTCATTTTGTATCCTTTTGCGGCGTGCGGCTGCCCGCGTTGAAAACGTTACAAACTCTGTTCGGAATTGCGGTGTGTCAGCCGGGCGGCGGAATGGCCGCCGGGAAGCCCGGCAGCCGGCGCAATACGCCGCATACCTGGTGAGGGGTGATCAGGCGGGTGCACTCGAACTGCCGCGGCGTGTTGGCGTGCCGCGGACACCAGAGGAAGTCCTTGTGATCGAAACGATGATGCGGATCGTTCCAGCACGAGTTGCAGGCGTGGTAGTTGATCACCCGATAGGGCGAAGCGAACTCATTACTGGGATGTGTAAAGCCGCTGATCATCACGACCGGGCAGCCGGCGGCCCAAGCCAGCCAGGCCAGGCCACTCGACAGGCCGACGAAGGCCGCGGCGTGCCGCAGCAACCGAGCCCGCTCGGTCAGGGGACGGTCGCCGGTCTGGTCCTCTACCCCGTGTGGGATGTCGGTCCAGACGATGCCGGAACCATGTGACGGCTTCTGGTCAATGCAGATCACCCGGTAGCCGCTGGCCTTCAGGAACGCCACCGTCTCACGCCAGCCGTTCGGGTTGTTCCAGTATTTGGCGCGCGAGGAGCTTTGCACCGCGATGCAGACATAGGGTTCGTCGATCGGCCGGGTTTCGTCCGGCAGCGCCAGCAGCGGCGGCTGTTCGGCCGGATCGACGCCAAGGATATGGCCGGCGGTGCGGTGCAGCCCGACCAGGCGGAAGTCGCAGGGCTGCCAGATGCAGTCCGTGTCGTCGAAGAACAGCCCGATCCGGTAGGAGGCGTAGTAGCGTTCCGGCTCCACCGCCTCGTGCGGCAGAAAGGTGATGTCGGGATAGGCGTCCTCGAACAGGGGGATGATCAGCGCGCCCATGGCGCAGGTCAGCCGGCAGCCGTGTTGCCGGGCGAACTTCACGGCATAGGGGAACCAGCCGACGAGGTCACCGAGGGTGCCAACCGGAAACTGGATCAGCACATCCTGCCCGGCGGCATCGTAGTCGTGAGCGAAGACGCGAGTCTCACCGTCCCAGACCTCCACGCCGAAGCGTATGTAGTAACGCTTGGAACTGTTGATCGTGGAGGAGCCGGTGGTGGTCTCGTAAAGGGTGTTGCCAGTGTCGAGATCGCGCAGGCGGACCCGAAAATTGCCGGCCGGCACCTGAACGCGACAGCCGAGGTTAAAGTCGAAGCGCAGGCCGCGAGATGCCTGCTGTGTCGGCACCGGGGCAACTGGCGGATAGGCGGATTTCGGCGCTGCCTCGGCCGCGACGGCGCTGTCGACTCTGGTGACCGAGGCGATGTCGGCCTTTACCACGTCGCCCTGGAAAGCTGTCATCGCGCCTGGTTCCCGCTTATCGGGCGAAAACCGCGGCGACGCCGCCAGATCAGGTGCGCGATTCCACGAGCCGGCGTGCTTCGGCGACAAGCGCCCGGCCTGCCGCCGCGACTGGTCAGGCGCATGCCGCCAGGGACCGGCGCGAGCCCGCGACCCATATCAGCCGGCAACAGCCGCGCGGGGGTCCCGGCACGGGTCCGGAATGGTCCGGCGTCGTCTGTCAAGCAAGATGTCGGCAAGCGAAAGGAACACGCTGCGTGCGGGGAACGCCAGTCCGGTCGTGACACGTTCATTGTCCTTCCGCAGTCTATCGGCCGGTTGCCGCGGTGCGCCGGTCTTCTGCTGTCCGCAGAGCAGCATCAACACTTGCCTTTAACGAACTCGACAGCGACCGCGCCGCGACCGACCGATCTTGCCCGTGGCCCTGTCGCCAAACACCGGGAATCGCGTTCAGGGCGGAAGTAGTTTGTAAGGAAACAATACTTTGGCCCTGGCCGTTCACAGCCGGTAACTGGATTTTCGTCACAACGTTCCCAATTGTCCGTTCAGCGCGCCGGACTATGACCAAGGTCCGCATTATTTTGCAACAACAATTTGCTCCCGGGCGGCCTTAACAAAACAGTTGCTTTGCTAAAATGTTGTTGGTTACCACGAAAGCAGGAACTGGCGTTGCGCCCCGAGCCTGGTGCGCAAGTGGTTGAACGATGCTGATCCAACGACAGCGGGATCGTCCGCCGATATGCCAGTCCGCCGGTATGCCAGTGCGCCGGCTGCGCGGTGCCGGCGTGAGCGCGGGTGCCGCCACCGCCTTGGCAACGCCTTCAAACAAGCGTCGGAAGGGCCGGCGGATCGGCACCGGCCGGCGATGGCGATGGTGGCAGCGCGGCCGGGCCGATGCGGCCTTTAGACTATGGGCGCCAGCCGAAGTGCGGGAACGTCCAGCCGAGCTCTCGCAGCACCAACGTGTTCATCTCGGGCGTAAGGGTCGACGTCCAGTCGCCGACGACGCCCTTGCGGAAGAATGACCCGTTCCGCTGCTCGCCGTCGGCGCGGACGCCGGCCAATGCGGTGAACGAGGTGCGTGCCAGGCAATCCGCGACGACGGCTTTGCCGTCCGTCACGCCCAGGAACCGGAAAAGCTCCGTTGCAACTGAAAATTCGGTCTGCCGCAACGCCTCATAGGTGATGATCATGCAGTCGCTGGGATGACGCTCCGCCAAGGTCAGGATGGTGCGCGCGCCTTCCGCCAGAGATGGAATGGCGCCGCGGATGAACGCCGTCTTGGCGGCAACCGTGTCCTCGCCGGGCGTTGCCGTGTGAAAGAAATGCCACGCCGAAGTCAGCACATCGCGCGGGTCACGGGCGATGCAGATCAGCTTGGCGGCCGGAAACAAGTGTTTCAGCTTGGCGAAGAAGAACACGTTCTCCGGTGTCTTTTCCCCGATGGCATGGCAGCGCCGCCCGTCTCTTTGGCGGTCCAGCGCCAGCAGCACGGCGGTTGCCAGCAGGAAGTCCACGTCGTCCGCGGCGGGTAATGGATAGCCGCCGATATCGCGAAAGACGCGCTCGTTCTTGGCGTGCAGGGCCTGGGTTCGCACCGCCATCATACGCTCCAGCGGCGCCGCGAGCTCCTTCTGGAACAACCCTTCGCCACGGCAGGAGACATCGGGATGGCAGTCTAGAAGCCGCTGCAGCCATGTCGTGCCGGAGCGCGGCGCGCCACCGACGAAGAACAACTGCAGATCTGCCAGCCGCGCGATCTCCGTCTGGCGTTCGGCCCAGCTTGGCACGCTTTGCTCCTGTCAACGTCGCGACTCGTACTATATCAACGCCGCCACGCAAGGTGAATTTGTTCCGCCGCCCGTGTCATGACGCCAGCCAGATCGCCAGCGGAAGGCTGGCAGCCGTCGACGCCTGGCCGCATCAACCCGGTCTCCGTGCTGTCGGTCTAATCGTGGGATGACGTTTCATCCGATAGGCGATGGATGCGGCGCTGACAGACCGACGTCCGGAACTGGCGCCGGGATGGCACCGCCAGCGGGTTCGTGATAACGACGACGCACCTGTCGGAAAAAGCCGGCGGACTACCGCCGCAATGAAAAGGAAACGCCGTGGCCAGCCTTGTCGCGTCGCAACGGGTCAAAGCGATCCAGCGGGTCGCCGTCGCGATGCTGCTGATCACCGGGGCGGTGAACTACATCGACCGGGTCGCGCTTTCGATCGCCAATCCGCTGGTGCGGGCCGATCTGCATCTGTCGATCGCCGAGATGGGCGTGCTGCTGTCGGTTTTCCTGTGGACCTATGCGCTGTGCCAGTTGCCGGTGGGTGCGATGATCGACCGCCTCGGGCCGCGCTGGCTGCTGGGCATCGGCGTGATCCTGTGGTCGCTCGCACAGGTCGCGGTCGGCTTCGTCAACAGCATGGGCCAGTTCGTCTGGACCCGCGTGTTGCTTGGCGTCGGCGAATCGCCGCAGTTTCCGCTGGGGGCGCGCGTCGTGCGCAACTGGTACAACGTCAGGGACCGCGGCGTTCCCACCGGGATCTTCAATTCCGCCTCCACCCTTGGGCCCGCCATCGCCCCGCCGCTGCTGACCGGGCTGATGATCGGGCTGGGCTGGCGCTGGATGTTCATCGTCATTGGCCTGGCGGGACTGCTGGTTGGCGTGGTGTGGTTCTTCATCTACCGCGATCCGCTGGCCCGCCGGCTGAACCAGCAGGAGATGGCCTATCTGCTGGAAGGCGAGGACCACTCCGCCGGCCAGCCGGTCAGCTTCGCCGAATGGCGGCATCTGTTCGCCTTCCGCACCACATGGGGCATGATCTTCGGCAATTTTGGCTCGGGCTACATGATCTGGCTGTATGCCGCCTGGCTGCCCGGCTACCTGGAAATCCAGCGGCACATGACGATCGCCCATACCGGTCTGGTCGCGTCGGTGCCCTACGTCTTCGGCTTCATCGGCAGCCTGTTCGGCGGCTGGGCCTGCGACCGGCTGATGGCCAGGGGCTTCTCACCCATCAACAGCCGCAAGCTGCCGATCATCATCGGCATGATCGGCATGGCAAGCTTCACCGTGATTGCCGCGCTGACGCCGAGCAATGTTGTCGCGGTTGGATGCATCGCGGCGGCGATGTTCCTGGGAAACATGGCGGGCGCGACGATCTGGGCGCTGGCGGTGGTGGCGGCGCCGGCGAAAGGGGTCGGCTCGTTGGGCGGGATGCAGAATTTTGGCGGCTTCCTCGGCGGCGCCCTGGCGCCGATGGTCACCGGTTTCATCGTCCAGGTCACGAAGTCATTCGTGCCGGCGCTGATCCTGGCGGCGGTGGTCGGCATCGGTTCGGCGCTGATCTATCTTTTGGTGGTGCAGCGGCCGGTGGATATCGCCGAAGGGATGCCGGTGGCTGTCACCGCCCGACGGTGAACGCTCCACTGGAATGAACCCCGAGAGGGTGGCACTACACCGAAACTTTACCAGGTTTTCCTGTAAGGCATTGCACTGAGAGCAAAGATAGGGATGACAGTAATTATGGTATCCAGCCGTAAATCTTGACCATAATGCGCTTCTTGGCTGGATATGCCTAAAGCTGCCATCCTAACGGGGGAAGTTACCTTAAAGTGACCATCGCGCGACGAAGGCCACACTTGCATAGGCTGCTACACGTGAAGGCGGCTACAGGCAAGCTAGGCGGTGCTAGTCTTGGCTACGTTGTCCTCAGCTAGAGGCTGTTATGAACCTACCGCCAGTGAAGCGACGCGTTTGAGCATGAGGCATACAAATGCAATGAGGTGAAATCCTGCCAGAGTACTGGCATATCGTTCATAATCCCTGACCAGGCGCCGAAAGCGGGTCATCCAAGCGAACGACCGCTCGACCACCCAGCGACGCGGTAGCAAGACAAAACCCTTTTTGGCTTCCGGCAACTTGACCACAACCAGTTCGATACCGTTGGCTTCGGCGGCCGCGGCGGCGTTGGGACCATTGTAGCCCTGATCGGCGAACGCAACCTCGACGTTGTTGTCACTCACGGCCTGCACCGTCCGGGTCAGTCGGCCGACCTCAACCCGCTCGTCGACATCAGCCGCAGTGACGTGCAGTGCCAGCAGACTGCCCAGCGTATCGACCGCCAGATGCAGCTTCGAGCCCTTTTTGCGCTTGGCACCGTCATAGCCCGCACGCTGCCCGCTTTCCGGCGAGGACCGCAGGGTACGGCTGTCGAGAATGACGGCGCTTGGCTCTGCTGAGCGGCCCAAGGCGTGGCGGAGCACCGCCCGCAAATCGTCAACCAGCGCCTCGAAACAGCCCGCTGCCAACCACCGCTGCGCCTGCTGGTAGACCGCTGCCCAGGGCGGCAGGTCATTTGGCATCCAGCGCCATTGCGCGCCGGTCTTGATGATGTATCGCAGGCCGTTGAACACTTCCCGTAGCGGATGGGCCCGTTGTCCGGCATCCTCCGCCAGCAAGGTCAGGTACGGCGCAACCAAAACCCATTCTTCATCAGTTACATCAGACGGGTAGGGCTTGCGGACGGTGCTCATGCCTGCAAACTTGGTGATTACTCCGCCGCAGGTCCATAACAGGCTCTAGCAGGAGCATGAGAAGCTATTGGCAGCGGACGGGCAAGCGAAAGGTGAAGGTGGTGGCGTTGAACTCGTTATACCCGTGTTCGGTTGTCGCTCGCGCCTCGACCTCGATTTCTGGAAAGACTAAGTGTAAATGTAGACTCTAATTTTATGTCTGGAATAACCTGTGCTCAGATTCACCTTGGATACGAACTGTGTCATTGACGTTGACGAAGGGCGGCCAAATAGCGTGTTCGTCACAGCGCTCGCGCAGGCTCATTCGGATCAACGGGCCAACGTGGCAGTTGTTGCTATGATGGCGTCGGAGAAGCAAAAAACAGGCGGATATCTAGCAAGCTTTACAGATTTCATGGATAGGCTGACCCGGCTGGGCTTATCTCATCTTGATTTAGCATTGCCGCTATGCTACCTTGATATTTCTTATTTGGACCATTGCTTACTATCCGACGTGAATCTTACGGAATTAGACAACAAAATTCATAGAGTGTTATTTTCAAGTATCGACCCCAATTATACGCAATACTGTCAGTCAAACGGAATAGATCCCAATAATGCCATTAGTGGTCAGGCCCACAGGTGGCGTAATGCCAAGTGCGACGTGCAGGCACTCTGGAGTCACATTAATCGTAAGGCAGACGTCTTTGTTACGAGCGACAGAAATTTTCTCGGGGTGAACATGCCTCGGCTTATTGCGCTCGGAGCAGGTCGCGTATTAACGCCCGAGGATGCCGTCGGCGTACTGACATGATTGACCTGCTAAATGCGGGAATCAGCCGAGGTATCGCAATGGACATAGGTTTAGCCCGCGACCACTCGACCTGCAGCGGTTCGATCCCGACCGACACGCGGATAAACCGCTGCCGCATTAACCCCACGGACGGACCCTAGGATGACGGACTACCGCGTCTGTTCACCCACATCTGGACCAGCGGCCTGGTACGTCCTACCTCCCACTCAACACTCAGGAGGGATCCACCATGCGCGAGATCGGCCATTTCATCGGCGGCAGGCACGTCGCCGGCAGCAGCGGCAGCTTTGGCGACGTGTTCAACCCGGCCTCCGGCGAGGTCGCCGGCAAGGTCGCCATGGCGGATGCGCGCGAAGTCGATGCCGCGGTGGCTGCTGCCAAGGCCGCCTGGCCGGCCTGGGCCAATACCCCGCCGCTGCGCCGAGCACGGGTGATGTTCAAGCTGAAGGAGCTGCTCGAACGGGACCGCAAGGAACTCTCCGCCATCGTCACCAGCGAGCATGGCAAGGTGCTGTCGGACTCGGACGGCGAGGTGCAGCGTGGGCTGGAGGTGGTGGAGTTCGCCTGCGGTATCCCGCATCTGCTGAAGGGCGAGTACACCGATCAGGTCGGCACCGGCATCGATGCCTGGTCGATCCGCCAGCCGCTGGGCGTGGTCGCCGGCATTACGCCGTTCAACTTCCCGATCATGGTGCCGCTGTGGATGATCCCGGTCGCGCTGGCCACCGGCAACTGCTTCATCCTGAAGCCGTCGGAGAAGGACCCCTCGGTGTCGCTGAAGCTGGCCGACCTGTTGAAGGAAGCCGGCCTGCCGGACGGCGTGTTCAGCGTCGTGCAAGGCGGCCGGACAGCGGTCGAGAGCATCCTGGCCCATCCCGACATCGCGGCGATCAGCTTCGTCGGATCGACCGCCATCGCCGAGACGATCTATCGCGGCGGCACATCGCACGGCAAGCGGGTGCAGGCGCTGGGTGGCGCCAAGAACCACATGGTGGTGATGCCGGATGCCGACATCGATGACGCGGTGGACGCGCTGATGGGCGCGGCGTACGGCGCGGCCGGCGAACGCTGCATGTCGGTGTCCGTCGCCGTCACTGTTGGATCGGCCGGCGACCGGCTGATGTCCAAGCTGGCGCCGCGTGTGCGATCGCTGAAGGTCGCGCCGGGCGTCGATCCCGAAGCCGAGATGGGCCCGCTGGTCACCCGTGAGCACCGGCAGAAGGTGCTCGGCTACGTCGACCTCGGCGTCAAGGAAGGCGCCGATCTGGTGGTCGACGGCCGCGACCTGAAGCTGCAAGGGTATGAGAACGGCTTCTTCCTCGGCGGCTGCCTGTTCGACAACGTCACGTCCGACATGCGCATCTATCAGGAGGAGATCTTTGGCCCGGTGCTCTCGGTGGTTCGCGCGCCGGACGTGGCGACGGCGACCCGGCTGATCAACGCGCACGAGTATGGCAACGGCGTTGCCCTGTTCACTAACGACGGCGGCGCGGCGCGCGACTTCGCCAACGCCATCCAGGTCGGCATGGTGGGCATCAACGTGCCGATCCCGGTGCCGATGGCGTTCCACTCGTTCGGCGGCTGGAAGCACTCGCTGTTCGGCGACCACCATATCTATGGGCCGGAGGGCGTGCGGTTCTACACGCGCTACAAGGCGATCACGCAGCGCTGGACGGCCGGGACGCGGCGTGGCCCGGAGTTCGTGATGCCGACCTTGGGGCGGTAGGGCACGACGATCGACGATCAGAGTCGTTTGTGGCAGCGTGGCGCGCATTCGTCATGGCCGACGCAAGGAGCCTGCGCCGGCCATGACACCGCACCTGTGACCGATCCGCGTCGAGCGTGGTTTCAATGCATATGCGGCATGACTGCCGATCCGCCAGGCGGTGCCGCGGGACCGGGTGCTCCCGCAATAGGCGGCATCCGGCGATCCTGGACCGGCCACACGAAATCCGCGCGTGACGCGGCCATGGAACCGGAGAAAACACGATGAAATCGCACCCGTTCGGCCACCTGTTTCCCGTTTCCACGCTGACGCTGGGCGGCGGTGGGCTGGGGATGTTGTGGGGCCAGACAAACTTCGACGAATGCGTTGCCACGGTTCATGCGGCGGTGGCCGCCGGGATCAACCTGCTGGACCTGGCCCCGCGCTACGGCGACGGCAAGGCGGAACGCGTGGTGGGGGAGGCATTCGGCGGGCGGCTGCCGCATGGCCTGCATATCACCAGCAAGTGCAACCTTGGCAACCCGGCGCCGGAGCAGGTGGAGCGCATAGTCCGCCAATCAATCGAAACCAGCCTGCGGCTGTTGCAGCGGGACCGGCTGGATATCTTTTTCCTGCATTCCAACCTGGTGGCGGACGGCCATCCGATGTGGAACCAGCCGGATGCCAGCCGGTTCACCTCGCTGTCGCTGTTTCGCTCCCACGTACGGCCGGCGTTCGAGCGGCTGGTGGCGGAGGGTCTTGCCGGCGCCTGGGGCGTGACCGGGATCGGTCATCCGGATGCTGTCATGCAGGTGCTGGGGGAGGACCCGAAACCCGCGGCCGTGCAGTGCATCGCCAATCTGCTGGACTCGCCCGGGGGCCTGAAATTTTTTGAAGGGCCGGCCAAGCCGCGCGCGGTGATGGCGGCGGCGCGGGCGAACGGGGTCGGCGTCATGGGCATTCGGGCGGTGCAGGCGGGCGCCTTGACGGCGGCGATCGATCGGGACCTGCCGGCTGATCACCCGGAGGTGCGGGATTATGCCCGTGCCTCGGGCTTCCGTGCGCTGTGCGTTGAAATGGGCCAGGACCCGGCCATCGTCGCGCATCGCTATGCGCTTGGCCTGCCGATCGACACGCTGGTGCTGGGCGTCAAGAACCGGGCGGAACTGGCCGGCTGCGTCGCGGCGGCCGAGGCTGGGCCGCCGCCGCCGGATGTTGTGGCCCGGATCGACGCAACGGTGGCGGACGTTGGAGGATCAGGAACGAGATCGGCATGACGTCAGGCACGGTCGTGATATGCGCGTTCGCTCATGGCCGTGGCCGCATCGTGCAACGGATTCGCGCCGGCGCGATTTTGACAGCGCGTCATTTAGGCGGGGAAGCGGAATGATCCGCCGCTGGGCATGAGCATGGCGTGCGAGTAGCGACAGCAGATTTGAACCTTATGATCGGCCTCCGCCCATGGCACTTGAGCGTTCTGAAGGTCGCTCCATATTGAGACCCGTCATGGTCGGGCGCCCGAGCACGAGACTGGGGGTTTGTCCCGGCCAGCTTCGCAGCAACGGCTGGGGGCGGATGGCCGGCACAAGGCCGGCCATGACGAGTTGGTGCAACTTGATCGAAAACCGCTCTAATCTGGCCATGTCCAGGCGGTCTTTTCGCCCCCGCGTCGTGATCGGCGACGGCCGACCAACGGCGACTTTTCCGGGCTCAGCACTGCAAGTTGTGGATGGCGGGCCTTCGCCCGCCATGACACCAAGTCCAACCGACACGCGCCGCTGTTACGTTAGCGCATGTGGGCCTTCGCTAGCCATGACGCCGGGCCTAACCAACATGGGCCGACCGCTATGTCAGCGCACATGGGCACAATGCCAGCGATAACGTCGGAGCCTGAAGCCGCCTTCAAAGCGCTAGTTTAACGCCTGTGGGGCCGGCCTTTACCCCATGGTATCGACGGCGAATGGGGCAATTTCATAAATCACCCGGATGTCCTTGTCGTTGTGGTACGGATAGGTATCCTTGCCGAGGTATTTCATGGTCAGGCTGTTGATATGGGCGTCGGCGCCTTCGACGGTTTCCTTGGCCACCGTCCCGCGGATCTGGATGTATCGGTAATCGTTATCGGGATCCACGATTGCCATGGCGACCTTGGTGCCTTGCTCCATGTTGCGCGCCTTCACCCGGCCCTTCGCCGTGTTCACACGAATGTGCCCATTGGTATAGTCGAACCAGACCGGGGTCACCTGTGGCGAACCGTCCGGCTGGACTGTCGCGAGATTGGCGAGGGCCTTCTTTTGGGTCAGCAGATCGAGAAAAGCGGCGGGAATATCGGTCATCGGCAACCTCCTTGAATGATTTCGCTGTTACGAGGTGGGATGCGTCAGGCTGGCGGCAAGCGCCGGATTACCCGAGGGCGCGTTTCGCGATGGCGGCCAGATAGCCGGATGCTGCCGGCAGAATGGCATCGTTGAAGTCGTAGTTGGCGTTGTGCAGGCCGTGTCCACCCTCGGCCGAACCGTTGCCGATCCAGGCGAAGGCGCCGGGCCGGTGCTGCAGGAACCAGGCGAAGTCCTCGCCGGTCAGGGCGGGAGGCAGGTCGCGCCGCAGCGGCAGGCCAGCCGCCTTGACCGCCTCGACCGCCAGATCCCGCTCCGCCGGCGTGTTCGCGGTCACCGGGTTGCCGGGGGGCACCCGCACGTCGATTTCGACCTCGAAGGTGCGTGCGATACCCTGGGACATCCGGCGGATCGTCTGCTCCACCTGGTCCCGGACCTCGTTACGCAGGCTGCGCATGGTGCCGCGCATCACCGCCCGGTCGGGGATCTGGTTGGCGGCCGAACCGGCCTGCATGGTGGCGATGGTCACCACCGCGCTGTCCAGCGGATCGACCGAGCGAGAGACAATGGACTGCAGCGCCAGCAGCAGATGGGCGGATGCCACCATCGGGTCGCGCGTCAGGTGCGGCAGGGCGGCATGTCCGGCATGGCCGGTGACGGTGAACTCCAGCCGGTTGCCGGCGGCCATGACGGCACTGTCGTGCAGCGCGATCGTTCCAGCTTCCAGCCCCGGCCAATTGTGGTAGCCGAAGATCCGCTCCATCGGGAATCGCTCGAACAATCCGTCGGCGATCATGGATTTGGCGCCGCCGCCGCCTTCCTCGGCCGGCTGGAACACAAGCTGGACGGTGCCGGACCATCCTGTGTCCGCCGCCAGCAGCGTCGCCGCGCCGAGCAAGGAGGTGGTGTGGCCGTCATGGCCGCAGGCGTGCATGACGCCGGGAGTGCCGGACGCGTGAGGCACGCCGCTGGTTTCCTGGATCGGCAGGGCGTCCATGTAGGCGCGCAAGCCAACCGACCGGTTGGACTGGCCGCGAGTGATCGTCGCCACCACGCCGTGACCGCCGACGCCCGCCGTAAACGGAAGGCCGAGTTCCCTCAGGCGCGCCTGAACGAAGTCGGCGGTGTTTCGCTCGTGCAGGGTAAGTTCGGGGTGCGCGTGCAGGTGGCGCCGCCACTTGGTCAGCGTCTCGTGCAGACTAATGTCCATAGACGGACGGTAGCGGGTCGGCGCGGGCTGGGCAACGGTCAAGCAAGGCCAGGGCGCTGCCCTGGACCCGCAAAGGGGCGGATGCCCCTTTGATCCCCGTCCAGGGGCTTGGGGGAGAGGGGGCGACCGGGACGGTTGCAACAACTGAGTAGCCCCCTCTCTCACAAACCCCTAAATGGGTTCCAAAAGCGTCAGCCTTTGGCGGGGTTGAGGGGCAGAGCTCCTCGTCTTGCTTACCGCTCCAGGGCCATCGCGACACCCATGCCGCCGCCGATGCACAGGGTGGCGAGGCCTTTCCTGGCGTCGCGCTTCTGCATTTCATGCAGCAGGGTCACCAGAATACGGGCGCCCGATGCGCCGATCGGATGGCCGATGGCGATCGCGCCGCCGTTCACGTTCACCTTGCTGGTGTCCCAGCCGAGGTCCTTGTTCACGGCCAGGGCCTGGGCGGCGAAAGCCTCGTTGGCTTCGACCAGGTCCAGCTCGTCTGGCTTCCAGCCGACGCGGCCGAGGAGCTTGCGGGTGGAGGGGATCGGCCCGGTGCCCATCACCGCGGGATCGACGCCGGCGGTGGCGAAGCCGGCGATGCGGGCGAGCGGCGTCAGGCCGCGCTTGCTGGCCTCGGTAGCCGTCATCAGGATCAGTGCCGCGGCGCCGTCGTTGATGCCGGAGGCGTTGCCGGCGGTGACCGTGCCATCCTTGCTGAAGGCCGGACGCAGCTTGCCCATGGTCTCCTTGTTCGAGTCGTGCCGGATATATTCGTCATCGGCGACCTGGATGTCGCCCTTGCGGGCTTTTACCGTGACGGGGACGATCTCGTCCTTGAAGCGGCCGGATTTCTGCGCGGCGGAAGCCTTGTTCTGCGAGCCGACGGCGAACTCGTCCTGCTGCTCGCGGCTGATCTGGTACTTGGTGGCGACGTTCTCGGCCGTGTTGCCCATGTGATAGCCGTGGAAGGCGTCCCACAGCCCGTCCTTCAGCATGGTGTCGACGAACTCCAGGCCGCCCATCTTGGCGCCGTTGCGCAGATGCGCGGCGTGCGGCGACAGGCTCATGCTTTCCATTCCGCCGGCGGCGACGATGGCGCTTTCGCCGGTGCGGATCTGCTGGGCGGCGAGGGCGACGGAGCGCAGGCCGGAGCCGCAGACCTGGTTGATGCCGAACGCGGTGGCGGAGTCTGGAATGCCGGCGGCGTGGGCGGCCTGACGGGTCGGGTTCTGACCTTCGCCGGCGGCAAGCACCTGGCCGAAGATCACCTCGTCCACGTCGGATGGCTCGATGCCGGCGCGGGTGAACGCCGCCTGCAGGGCGATCGAGCCGAGGTGGTGCGCGTGGATCGTGCTAAGCGCGCCGTTGAAGCTGCCAACCGGCGTTCTGGCGGCCGAGACGATGACGATGTCCTCCATAGCCTGTTCTCCCCTGTTGCGGTGCGATCCGCGTCATGCGGGCTTCCGCCGCGTCCGGTGGATGTGCGCAGGCGGGGGGCGGAAAGCAAGGTGGGGATATGCCTGGTGGCGCCTTTCGCGGCAGCCTTCGCGCACCGCCATGCCTGGCGGATCTAGATAGGGCAATGGCACCGGCGACTTGCATGCGGCGCGGCCTGACGGAGGCTGCTGCATGAACCGTGCCGTCGACGGTCAGGCGGCCAGTCCGCGTTCGGCGGCATCACATGCCAAGCTGGGTTGCCATGTCCTGGATGTCGGTGGCGACGATGTCCCAGTCCTGTTCGGCTTTGGTGTCGCGCTTCTGGTGCGGGCCGTATTCCGTGGGACGCGGGAAGAAGGCGGTCATCAGCCCGCAGGTCCGGGCATGGGCAAGGTCGCCGTTATGGGCGGCGCCAAGCATGACCTGGCCGGGCGAAAGGTCGAGCAGGGCGGCGACACCGAGATAGGTCTCCGGGTCGGGCTTGAAGTGGTGGAACAGGTCGGAGCCGAAAATCATGTCCCACGGGATGCCGGCGAATTTCGCCATGTTGAGCAGCAGCGAGACGTTGCCGTTGGACAGCGGCCCGATGATAAAGCGAGACTTCAGGCGGGTCAGGCCAGGGATGGAGTCCGGCCAGGGGTGCAGGCGGTGCCAACCCAGGTTGATGTGGACACGATCGGCCTCGGTTACGCCCTGGATGCCGAAGTCGGCGATCAACTGGTCGAGCGAAGCTCGGTGCAGGTCGTCCAGTCTGGTCCAGGGGCGTTCGCCCTTGCGGACCCGGTCCATGGAGGGGTGATAGGCGGCGCGCCAGGCATCCACCAGGGCGGGCCAGTCGGCTTCGATGTCGCGGCTGGTGCCGTAGGCGGTGAGGTCGGCGATCAGGCTGGATCGCCAGTCCACGACGGTGCCGAAGGTGTCGAAGACGATGGCGACGGGCTGCTTGGTAGGCATGGCTGGTTTCCCCGGCTGTCGGGATGCAGCAGAGCGTTGACGGTGCAGTTGGTCAAGCGTGGCGAGGGATGCGTGGCCACCTGTCGCATGGATAACATTCCGATGTCGTTAGAAAATCCGTAGTGGCGATAACAAGCGGGAATCAACACCCCTGGGCATGATCCGACCTTGGGCTTATGGCGCGGTGGCGGCCGCGGCGATGCCGAGCAGCCCATCGGCCAGCCACCGTCGCAACGCCTGCTTGTCGAGTTTTCCAGTCGGGCCATGCGGTAGTTCCTCGACGAACACCATCGTGTCCGGCAGCCACCACTTGGGCACGATGTTTGCCAGGTGGATATGTAGCGCCTGTTCGGTCACCGGTTCGGCCAGGACGGCGATCAGCAGTGGGCGTTCCTGCCAGCGCGGGTGCGGGATCGCGATCACCGCCACCTCCCGCACCGCGGGATGGCGGGCGGCGGCGTCTTCCAGCGCCTGGCTGCTGATCCATTCGCCGCCCGACTTGATGACGTCCTTGCTGCGGTCGACCAGGTGCAGGGTGTTGTCGGCATCGATCCTGGCGACGTCGCCGGTCCGCAGCCAGCCGTCCTGGCTGATTGCGTCGACGTCCGGCCGGCGGAAATAGCCCGCGGCCGACCAGTGCCCGCGCACTTGCAGATGGCCCGGCGTGACGCCGTCGCGGGGGAGTGTGGTGCCGTCCTCATCGACGATGCGGATGGCAGCGCCGAACACCGGCTTGCCCTGGGTGCGCATCGCCGCCACTGCCGCATCCGGCGGCAGGTGGCGTGGCGCGAAGGACATGGTGGCGCCGCTAGTGGTTTCGGTCATGCCCCAGCCGTGGATGGTGCGCACGCCGTAGTCGCGCAGGTAGGCCTCCATCATCGCCAGCGGTGGCGCCGTGCCGCCGGAGAACAGCCGGTTGAGCCGCCCCAGCCCCACCCCGGTGTCTCGGCAATGGCGCAGCAGGTCGAGGAAGATTGTCGGCACGCCGGGCGCCACGGTGATGCCGTGCTCGACGATCAAGCCGTGCAGGAAGCCGCTGTCCGCTCGGCGTCCCGGCAGGACGAGGCTGGCGCCATACATCGGCCCGAAGAACGGCACCGCCCAGCCGTTGCAGTGGAAGAATCCGGGGATGGCGATGATGGCGTCGTCGGCGCTGAGGCCCCAGGCGTTGCCGCCGCCGGTCGACAGCGCGTTCAGCACGGTGCCGCGATGGGTATACAGCGCGCCCTTGGGCGGCCCCGTGGTGCCGGAGGTGAAGCACAGCAGGCACGCTGACCGTTCGTCCAGCACCGGCCAGGCGAAGCTGGGGTCGCCGTCCGCCAGCAGGTCCTCGTAGGACAGCAATGCCGGCAGCGAGGTCGGCGGCAGCGCGCCCGCCGGCGCCATCATCACGTAGCGCCGCACGGTTTGCAGTTGCGGCGCCAACTGTTCCGCCAGCGCCAGCGTGTCGGGATCGATGAACAGCGTGTGGTAAGCGGTGAAATCGATCGTGTAGGCGATCTGCGCCGGCGGCAGCCGCGGATTGGCGGTGTGCAGCGCCGCGCCGACGCCGGTCGCGGCGTAGAACAGCTCCAGGTGCCGGTGGGTGTTCCAGGCCAGCGAGCCGACGAAACAGTCCGGTCCGTAGCCGATGTGTCGCAAGGCGGATGCGAGCCGGCGCGCCCGTGCCTCCAGCTTGGCGTAGTCGGTGTCGATTTTTTCATTGGCATAGCGGCCGATTACCTTGACATCGCCGAATGTCGCGGCGGCATGGGCCAGGACACTCGACAGCAGCAGCGGTAGGTCCTGATTGAGGCCCAGGGCGATCGCTTGAGTGGTTGAGGGATTCCCGTACGGGCTAGAATCGGATTCATAGGAAGCCTCTCATCAGGAGGTCTCTATGTCCATGCCAAGCCAGCCCTGCTTCTTGTCCCACTTCGCGGCCCTCCGGGACCCGCGCCAAGCGTGCGACGTGATCGCGGCGATTGATCCTGAGCTGTTCAAGACATGTTTCCTGACCTGGGTAGACGGGTTGCGGACTGACACGCCCGAGATTATCGCGATCGATGGCAAGACCTCGCGTCGCAGCCATGCCCGCGGCAAAGGGCGTCTGCCGCTGCATACGGTGTCCGCCTGGGCGACGCGTCAGCGATTGGTCCTTGGACAAGAGGCGGTGTCGGCGAAATCCAATGAGATCACCGCCATTCCTGTGCTGCTGCGTCGTCTGGAACTGGCCGGCGCGTTGGTGACCATCGATGCCATGGGCACGCAGAAGGAGATTGCCCAGACGATCATCGAGGGTGGTGGCGATTACGTGCTGGCCTTGAAGGAGAACTGGCCAGCGACCTATGCCGAAGTGGAAACCGTCTTTGCCGATCCACCACCAACGCTGACGCTGCAAAGCTTCGAGACCGTCGATGGCGACCATGGCCGGATCGAAACCCGCCGCCATACGATCTGCCACGACATCAACTGGCTGTTCGCCGAGCGGCGTCATCCGGGCGAATTTGCATTCCCTGGCCTGACCGCCATCGGCATGATCGAAAGCGAAACCGAGCGGGGCGGCGTTATCCAGACAGAAACCCGATACTACCTGTGCTCAACCAAACTCAGTGCCGAGACCCTCGCCAGGGTCGTGCGGAGCCACTGGGGCATTGAGAACCGGCTGCACTGGGTGCTGGATGTGGTATTCCACGACGATTTGGCGCGCCTGCG